>DBMU01000020.1:3182-3400 GCA_002298225.1 Bryobacterales bacterium UBA690 | reverse complement strand
TCGCGGCTCTACCGCGGAGCGTCTTTCTGCGCTTGCCCAGGCAGGCCGGACAGGAAAGACGCGAACGGCCCGCGCCGGGAGCCACTGTGTGGCGCGGCGCGGGCCGGACGGCGCATCCTCCGACTGCAGCCTAGAACATGAACCGGAGTTGCAAGTCGATTTTGCGGTTGTAGGTGCTGGCGCCGCCAAAGGGGCCGAACCCGGCGAGACTGCGATAC
>DBMU01000020.1:0-3159 GCA_002298225.1 Bryobacterales bacterium UBA690 | reverse complement strand
GTTCAGCAGGTTCATGGCGGAGGCGCTGAACGTGAGGTTGTATCGCCTGCCGCTGTTGGCACCGAACATGCCGGGAGGCGGGCCGCCGCCGGGGCCACCGCCCATGGGGCCGCGCATACCGCCGCCCATGCCGCCGCGCATACCGCCGCCACCGGGGCCACCCATGCCGCCACCCGGGCCGCCTCGCGGACCGTTGTCCTGGCCGCTGCTGGGCTCGCTCTTGCCGCCGAAGGACCAGGTGCGAGACACACGCATGTTCAGAGTCACGGTCGCCGGGCCAACTCCGAAGTTGCGCCCGATGGCAGTGCCCGGTGCGGGCGTCAGGTCGAAGCAGCCGAACGCGGGAGTGAAGACGTAACGGGCGCCGGTGCAGGCCCCCTGTCCCACGCCAGTGAGCAGGGCGGGCCGGTCATTCGTGAAGCCGTCCAGGTTGGAGTCGATGCCTGTGGTGATGTTATACGGAGCGCCGCTGCTCGCCATCATGAACGGGTTGATGCTGATCTTCCACGGCATCGGCAGGCTGGTGCCGATCACCATGCGATGGCGGATCCCGGCGAAAGAAGACGGACCCCACTCCGCGCGGAGATTGTAGGGATCCGCGGGCATCCCTTCAAAGTCTGATTTGCCGTCCGAGTAGGAGTAGAAGCCGAACAGGAAGAGCTTCTTGTAGTTGACGTTCGGGCTGACGATCAGCTGATGGATGCGGCTGAAGCCTGTCGATTCGGATAGCAGGCGCACTTCCTTGTCATCGTAGGGATACAAGCCGTCGATCGGCGCATTGATGTTGCGGGAGCGCACCTGGTGCACTCCGCGGGTGCTGACGAACTGCGCACTCAGCTTGACGTATTTGTTGATTTGCCGCTCCACGCCGAGGCTGGCCTGGTAGACGCGTGCCGCCCGCATTGAGCTATCGAGGAAGTAGAGCTGCTGGGGCTGCCTGGCAACTTCCAACAGATCTGCGGGCGGGATCACCGGGAAGAAGTCCGGGTTGCGCAGCAGGTAGGACTGCTGGGTGACGCCGTTGTAGCGGTCGGCCTGGAGCGTGGAGTTCTCGGAGAGCCGGTCGTAGAAGACGCCGAAGCCAGCGCGGACCACGGTTTTAATCTGGTTCCCCTTGCCGATGCCCCAGGCGACGCCGATGCGCGGCGACCAGTTGTTGATGTCGCTGAGGTTTGTCTGCGTCTCATAGCGCATGCCGTAGCTGAGCGTGATATTGCGCCGGATGCGCCAGTCGTCGTTCACGAACAGGCCGACGTCGAACTGGTTGACGGGCGTGGTCGGGATGCCGCCGGCCAGGCTGAACTGCGATGCGCCGCCGCCGAGGGCGCGGATGAAGTCGGTGGAATATCCGAGCTGCTGGAACAGCAAGGTGCGGCGGTAGCGCTCCAGCGCCGTGAGTTGATCGAAGGTTCCCGGGATGGGCTGGTTGTTGGCGTCGAGCAGCGGGCCGCCGCCGCCGAAGAATGTGTAGGTGCCGCCGAAGTTGTTGACGGAGGTGTCTTCGAGCCAGGACTGCCGCACGCGCGCGCCCCACTTGAAGGCATGCGTGCCGCGCGTGATCGTCGTCATATTGGAGAGTTCAAGGCGGCGCTGCGTTGAGCCGGAATTGCCTATCTGCGCGCCGCCGCTCTCGAACGCACCCTGGACGAGCAGCGCGGGCGCCGAGATGTTGGCAAGGTGCGACAGGGAGGTGTGCATGAACTGGAAGCGCGTTTCATTGATGGCGTGCGCGCTCAGCACCGCGGTTTCGGTGGCTTGAATGGCGTGGTCCTGCTCGGACTGTTGATATCCGCGCGAATCCAGGCTGTAGCTGCCGACGCCCACGTTCTCCTGGGAGGTGCGGCCGTTCTGGTATCGCAGGATCAGGGTATTTTTCGCATTCAGCGTGAGATCGACGCGAGGTGTGAAGGTCATGCGCGTCTGCGGGGTGGGCACCGCTTCATTCACCGTGACCGGCTGCAGGCTGCTGTCGAGCGTGGTGGCCAGAATGAACGCGTTGTCGTCGATGACGCGGCGTTCCAGGTCGAAGCCAAAGGAGGCCTTCTGCTTCTTGATAGGGCCGCTGAGGTGGACGCCGAAGAAGCGCTGCTGCATCGCGGGCAGGGAAGAGCCTGTATAGAGCGGGCTGCGGGAGTTGAAATGCTCGTTGTTGAACTGGAAGAACGCCGATCCGCGAAGGTAGTCGCTGCCGGGCTTGGTGAGGATCTCGATGCGTCCGAAGCCAGGGCGGTCGTACTCCGGCGAATACGGGTTGGAGTTGATGCGGACTTCGCGAATGGAGGCTTTGGGGGGCAGGGTGCCGCCGCTGAAGCCGTCGATGAAGATCTGGCCGCCGTTGGGACCCGTGGCCGGGCCGGCCATGGCCTGTAGCTGCTGCGCGAGTTCATCAGGGTCGTCGGAGAGCGTGGCGAGTTCCTTCTCCTTGAGGACCAGCGCGCCGGCGTTGGAGTCGGGATTGATGTCCAGGCTGTTGGCTTCATCCTCGACATTGACCACCTGCGCCTGCGCCTCAATATTGAGCTGTGTGTTGAGAGTGACCGGGCCGTTGACCGCGACGTCCTCGGCGACATTGACGGTAAAGCCCTTCGCGATCACGCGGACAAGATATGTGCCCGGCTGAAGGGAAGGGAAGGTGTACTTTCCCGAAGTATCGGTGGTTGTGCGCTGTTGTCCGCCTGGGCCAACGATTTGCACGAGAGCGGCGGGGACCACCGAGCCGGAAGGGTCCGTGATGATGCCGCTGAGCGAGGGGCGCTGGGTTTGAGCTTGTACCAGCGTGCACAGCGCGATGAGAATGAGTGCGAACTTGAGCTTCATCTGATTCCTCCTGACAACTCGAACGAGAGATTCCTTAGGGCATCATGGTGGGCAGTTCCAAGCCGCCCAAGCCGGGGCCGCTCATGCTGAGACCGCCCTGGCCGCGTGATGATTGCTGGGCTGTAGCCATCTGGACGATCCTGCCGGCGTTGCCAAGCAGCATGATGGCTGTGACCTGATTTGAGGAAGCACCCTTGGTGCTGGAGACAATGACGGTCTCGCCGGGCTTGAACGCGTCGATCTTTGCCTGAGGCATGCGCTCGAGCATCTGGGTCAGGTCGGGCATACCGCCGGGACGACCTGCACCGCCGGGTCCGCCGCCCGGGCCTGCGCCCGCGCCCG
>DBMU01000039.1 GCA_002298225.1 Bryobacterales bacterium UBA690 | reverse complement strand
AGGCCACCACGATGTAGGGCACTCCCACCTGGCGGGCCAGCAGCACGTGCTCGCGCGTCTGCGGCATCGGCCCGTCCGGCGCCGCCACCACCAGAATCGCGCCGTCCATCTGCGCCGCGCCCGTGATCATGTTCTTGATGTAGTCCGCGTGGCCCGGGCAGTCAACGTGCGCATAGTGCCGGTTCGGCGTCTCGTACTCCACGTGCGCCACCGCGATCGTGATACCACGCGCCTTCTCTTCCGGCGCGTTGTCGATCGAATCGAAGCTCCGGAACTGCACCTTCGGATTGTGCTTGGCCAACGTCTTGGTGATAGCCGCCGTCAGCGTCGTCTTGCCGTGGTCAATGTGGCCAATCGTGCCGATGTTGACGTGCGGTTTGCTGCGATCAAATTTCTCTTTCGCCATGCGTGCGACTCCCTGCTGCCTTCCGAATCAATCGCGCTCAAACTTCCTATCGCTTGGAACCGGCCACCCGAGCGGGTACGCCGGAATCTGGAAGGATCCAGCTTGTCTCGGAAAAAATTCTGGAGCCGATGACCAGGATTGAACTGGTGACCTCGTCCTTACCAAGGACGCGCTCTACCAACTGAGCTACATCGGCCCTTCAAAACCTACTTTAGCGCACTCCAACCGGGAGGGCGCAACTACCCTTGGTGCGCTGCGCTTTCGCGCACACGCACCTGGCGCCGCGCTCTCTTCCCTCAAGCCTGGTTTCCCGGGAAAGGGGATGGTGGACAGGGGAGGATTCGAACCTCCGTAGCTCGCAAGGAGCGGCAGATTTACAGTCTGCTGCCATTAACCACTCGGCCACCTGTCCGCAACCGGGTATGAGCTGCCGGATGGCAACCTTTTCACTATAGCGCATCACCTGGCTTTTTGCATCAAACAAAATGAGGCTGAAATGTTTGGGAGCGCGGTCAGCGGTTAGCGATCGGCTATAGGCCTTCAGCCGCCCCATCGGCCGGCTCTGGTCGTGTTCGCTGACGGCTGATCACGGATCGCTGACGGCATCTCGGTGTTTGCTGAAAGCTGACAGCTTTGCATCGCTTGCCTCGCATCATACGCTGTGTTTAACTGACTTTGACTCTCCCGCATGACTACCATCACTCAAACTACGATTCCTGACCTGCCCCTCATCGCCCGCGGCAAGGTTCGAGACGTTTACGCCGTCGGCGAGGACAAGCTGCTGATGGTCGCCACTGACCGGATCTCGGCGTTCGATTGCGTCCTCGGATCTCCCATTCCAGACAAGGGGCGCGTGCTGACACAACTCTCCCTGTTCTGGTTTGACTTTCTGAAGGATGTCGTCCCCAATCACCTGCTCACTGCCGATGTCAGCGAGTATCCCGCCTCCCTGCGCCCCTACGCCGATCAACTCGAGGGCCGCTCGATGCTGGTGAAGCGCGCTCAAATGGTGCAGATCGAATGCGTCGCTCGCGGCTACATTGTCGGCTCCGGCTGGAAAGAGTACAAGGCCGGCGGCACTGTGTGCGGGATTCCTCTGCCGGCCGGACTCCTGGAATGCGACCGCCTCCCCGAGCCGATCTTCACGCCGGCCTTCAAGGCGCAAAGCGGGCACGATGAAAACATCTCGTTCGAAGCCGCAGCTAAAATCGCCGGCCAGGACGTCGTCACCCGCCTTCGCGACCTGACCCTCGCCATCTATTCAAAGGCTGCTGACTATGCCCTGCAGCACGGCATCATCCTCGCCGACACAAAATTCGAATTCGGCTTTGTGGGCGACACGCTCGTGCTCGGCGACGAGGTCCTCACTCCCGATTCATCGCGCTTTTGGCCTGCCGACCAGTACAAGCCCGGTGGAGCGCAGCCATCCTACGACAAGCAATTCGTCCGCGATTACCTCGAGACTCTCTCCTGGAACAAACAGCCGCCGGCGCCGGCTCTTCCTGCCGACGTCGTGGAAAAGACCTCCGCGAAATACCGTGAGGCCTACAGCCGCCTGACTGGAAAAACACTGTGAACTGGCTCGATATCGTCCTGTTGATCCTGTTTGCTCTCTTCGTCTTCGAAGGCCTACGGCACGGCTTCTCCCGCGTGGCCATCGGGCTGATCGCCACGGTATTGGGGCTTTTCCTCGCATCGTGGTTCTACGGGGTCGCCGGGGCGTTCTTGATGCCGTACGTCAGCTCAAAGTCCATCGCCAACATCGGGGGCTTCCTGATGGTGTTCTTCGGCGTTCAGATTGCCGGCGCACTGCTCGGCTGGCTCCTGTCGCGGATGTTTAAATGGACTGGATTGAGTTGGTTGGACCGGATACTCGGGGCGGCCCTCGGCGCATTGAAGGCCGCCCTGGTGGGCATCATCCTTGTCATGATCCTGCTGGCGTTCCCTATCCGCCAGGTGCCCGCCTCAGTCGCACAGTCGCAATTGGCTCCGCACCTCGTAGAGGCCGCTTATGTCCTCGTCTACATGACGCCTCGCGAGTTTAAGGACGGCTTCCTGGCGACCTACGACCGCATCAAGAAGATCTGGTCCGGACACGAGGTGGCGCCGCTTCAAAAAGATAGCGTGTGATTGTGCTGATTTTTTCAGCAGAATTTGTATCCCTGTTCCCAGTTTCATCGTCGAAAGCAAATAGATACTGTTGCAGCATCCTCTGGTGAACATGGAGGGCGGCACCGTGCAATCACGCGGCAAGTTGATTGTTCTAGTCGCAAGCACTTCCGAGTCGACCGAGTATCAAAGGAGCACATGGCGCCAGATGCTCCTGGCAACCCTTCCCCAGCAGTACGCCCGTTTCATGGGGACGGACTGGTCCACCAGCGTGGAGACCAACCCCGACGGAACGGCCAAATACGTTCCCAACGGCCTTCGCGTGGTGGAGAGCCTCCTGCATCGCCGTTTCCCCGAAGAGGACGTCGCGGTCTGCTACCCGGACAACCTCGATCTGTTCGTAGGTGAGGACACGCGCGTCATCGGCATCCACGCGCACAACCCGCTTGGCATCACATTCGCGACTGATGTGTACGCCGGCTTTTACGGGCGGGAATGTGAACCGATCAACGCGTATGAATTCCGGCGAGTGGTCACTCATCCCGCAATTGCCCTCTATCGGCGGCATCTCAAAGTCATCGTCGGCGGCCCCGGTGCGTGGCAGATCGAGCACAAGGGACTGCAGGCCGAGTGGGACATCGACACATTGGTCCACGGCGAGGCCGAGGAGGTAATCGAGGATCTGTTCGAATGCGCCGTCCGCGGAGACGCCCTCCCCGAGCGCATCGAGTGCAACAGCCCCTCGCTGGAGTCCATTCCCATCGCCAAGAACCGCTCCACCTTCGGCGTTGTCGAGATTACCCGCGGCTGCGGGCGCGGATGCCAGTTTTGCTCGGTTGCACTGCGGGACGGCAAATCCCTCCCGCTCGATCATATTCTCCTCAATGTCCGCAACCAGGTGGCGCAGGGCGCGGACACCATCATGCTCACCACTGAGGACCTGTTCCTATACCAGCAGGGCAAGCGGTTCGCCACGAACAGGGGCGCATTGATCAGGCTGTTCGAATCCGTAGCCAATGTCGAGGGCGTCCGCCACATCATGCTGACGCACGGCACCATGGCGCCCGTGGTGGTTGACCCCGGCATCGTCGACGACCTCCACCTCGCCGTCGACCTCAGCGTCAACCGCCACCCGGATTCCACTCATCCGGGGAATCGATACGCGATGATGTTCGTCGGACTCGAGACCGGCTCGGTCCGCCTCTTCCGCCACTACATGAAAGGCAAGAGTTACCCGTTCAAACCGGAGCAATGGCCGGATGTCGTCATGAAGGGCATGCAGATCATGAACCGCGCCAACTGGTTCCCGATGTGCACCTTTATCCTCGGACTCCCCGGCGAGACGCGCGAGGACACCAGGGAATCTCTCGATCTCCTGCATTCGCTGAAGGACGCCAGGTGGTGCGTCATCCCCACGCTCTTCGTCCCGCTGGAGGAAACCCGCCTCGGCCGCCAGGACGGCGCGCGGATCGCCCGCCTCACCGACCTGCAATGGGAGTTCTTCTTCACCTGCTGGCGCTACAACATGGACTTCTTCCGCCGGGAGAAAAGCGTGCAGTGGAAGTTCAACGCCGGCATCCCCCTCTACTACTACACGCTTGGAAGAAGGCTCTTCGGCCCCTCCATGAAGTATCCGCTCTTCCGTTTAGGCCACTTCCCCGAGCGTTGGCTCAAGAGCCACCTCTACCTCGACTTCACCGCCGGCACGCCGCCGCGCTATACGGCGTCCGAAACCGTGCCCGTGCCGGAGCACGCGCAGTACGCGGAGCTGCGAGTCCTGAACTAACCTTCGTTCACCCCCTCAAAGGCAACGCCCAAATTACTTGACGTGTCAACTATTGTCTGGTAATGTAATGTTGTGAGCCGATCTCAAAGCCGCCTTCAACAGGAACTTCAACAGACCCGGCCCTTCCGTTCGATCTATCACGAAGCGGCTCTGGCCATGCTGAAAACCGCAGATGTGCTCAGGCGATCAATGACCTCGCGACTGGAACCGTACGAAATCACTCCGCAGCAGTACAACGTTCTGCGCATCCTCCGCGGCGCGCGGCCGGAAGGATTGCCCACTCTCTCCATCGGAGAGCGGCTGATCGAAGAGATGCCCGGAATGACGCGCCTTCTCGACCGGCTGGAAGCGAAAGGTCTGGTTCAGCGTAAGAGATGCGAGCACGATCGCCGTCAGGTGCTGTGCTACCTGACCGAGCCCGGTGAGCGTCTTCTCGCCGCGCTCGATCCGGTCGTGTCCGCGGGAGAGGAGCGGCTTTCATCCGCAATCACAGTGTCGGAAGCCGAGACGCTGGTTGCCCTGCTTGAAAAGGTCAGGTGTGGGTTCCGCGGCACGAATTCAACTTCAGAGGAGCAATAAACATGATCCGTCAATTGATTTTGGGTGCAGCCCTGCTGGCTTTGCCCAGCCTGTACGCCGAGGAATATAAGATCGACAGCGCGCACTCGCGCGCGCAATTTTCCGTCCGCCACATGATGGTGAGCAACGTACGCGGCGATTTCAGCAAGATCACGGGAACCATCTCTTACGATGAGGCGAACCCCGAGGCGATCAAAGTGGACGCCAGCATCGAAGCCTCCACCATCAACACGAGCGAGCAGAAACGCGACGATCACCTGCGGAGTCCTGACTTCTTCGACGTCGCCAAGTTCCCCGCAATCGCGTTCAAGTCCAGGAGTGCGCGCAAGACCGGCGATGGGCTCGCCGTTACGGGCGATCTCACCATCCATGGCGTGACAAAGGAAGTGGTTCTCAAGGTGGAGATGCCATCCGCGGAATTGAAGGACGCCCGCGGCGGCGCACGCCGTGGCGCATCAGCAACGACGAAGCTGAACCGCAAGGACTTCGGCCTCACCTGGAACCGCGCGCTGGAAGCCGGCGGGGTGATGGTCGGCGATGAAGTCTCCATCACCATCGACATCGAAGCGACGCGCCCCGCGTCGCCTCGCAGCTAATCTCCGACTACAATCGAATGAAGGGCCGTTGTCCAGGCCCTTCATTCATTCATGCTTTTCCGCTTTGTCCCGATCTCTGTCTTCATCGCTCTGTTTTTGCTTCCTGCCTGCCGCCGAGCCCCTTCCGCCGCCGAGCCGGAACTTCTGCGAGTGCAAACACGCAAGTTCGAACGCCTGCTGCCCGGCTGCGGGGACAAGTCGAAACGGGAAGAGCCCTGCGTCAGTTTCCGCGTGCAATGGCCCGAAGTCGTTCACGCCGTTTCTCCTGATGTGCAGGCCAGGATCAATTCCGCCGTGCAATCCCGCCTCCAGCCCGCGGAGGCCCCACACGGATTCGAAGCCGAGGCCGACCAGACGATCGAAGAGTATCAGCGCTTTCACAAGGAGTTCCCGGACTCGGCGATCTCCTACTTCACGCGCCGCGAAGCCGAGGTGATCTTCCTCAACCCTTCGCTTCTCTCCATCCAGATCGAGAGCGAAGAGTTCCGGGGCGGCGCCCATCCGAACTCCGGACGTGAGTATCTCAACCTGAGACCGAAGACTGGCGAGGAAGTCGCGCTGAAGGAGCTCATCCAGGATGGCTCCATGCCGCAACTGCTCGCCGCCGTGGAAAAGCACTTCCGTGCCGTCCGCTCGATCGACACGGAGCAGTCCCTCTCAGTAGCCGGCTTCACGTTCCCGGAGAACCGCTTCGAACTTCCGAAGACCTGGGGCATCTCTACCCATGGGCTCGTCTTCCACTACAACGCCTATGAGGTTGCGCCCTACGCCATGGGCCCCACTACGGTGGAGGTACCGTGGCCGGATCTGAAAGGCATCGTGCGGCCCGGGGAGGCCCTTCTGCCGATGAAGCGCACGGGCGTGCAGGCAACCGGCGCGCCCACCTCCTGAAGCTGCTGTTCGGGTTCTTCACGGAAGCGGAGAGCGCGAGTCCGCCAACGCATCCAGCCGGCCGGGGATGAGCGTATTCTACTGAAGGACGCCTATGAAAGAACAAAGCTACTCCAACCACGCCCAAATGGTGCCGTTGTTCCACTACGTGCTGTTCGGGCTCCTGCTCGCGACGCTTGTCGGCTCCTGCGTCAATCTCTGGATGTCGATCGGCGATCATCAGCGCATCTATAGCGCCTCACTGATCCTGGCCCTCACCGTGGCCGTGCTGATCCTCTACTTTTTCTGCCGCGTCTTCGCACTGAAGGCGCAGGACCGAGCGATCCGCGCCGAAGAGAACCTGCGCCACTTCGTGCTCACCGGCAAGCTGCTGGATGCGCGCCTCACCATCCGCCAGATTGTCGGATTGCGCTTCGCGTCGGATGACGAGTTCGCCGCCCTTGCGGCACGCGCTGCCGCGGAATCTCTTTCGTCCGACGACATAAAGCGCGCTGTCAAGAACTGGCGCGCGGACTACTACCGCGTCTGATATCTTGCAGGAACCGATCATGACCCGCTTCTTCTTCTGTCTCACCCTTCTTGTGCCCGGGGCCGCGTTCGCGCAGCTCGTCGACGAGTACAATCCACCGCGCGCCAACTGCTGCCTGCAATCCACGGCGCAGAGCCTCGCCGACCAGCTCCAGGACTGGAACCAGCTCGGCCGCTACAATGCCGACAATCAGCGCCTCAAGGCGCTTCCGCCCGAGCCGCAGCGCGTCATCTTCCTGGGCGACTCCATCACGGACGGCTGGCGTCTCGCGAACTACTTTCCAGGCAAGCCGTACGTCAACCGCGGAATCGGCGGGCAGACTACCTCGCAGATGCTGGTGCGGATGTTTCCGGACGTCATTGATCTCAAGCCCGCGGCCCTCATCATTCTCGCTGGCACGAACGATGTCGCCCGCAACACGGGGCCGGTCACGCTCAAGATGATCACCGACAACTTTCAGGCGATTGCGGAGCTCGCGCAGGCCCACGGGATCAGAGTAATCTTCTGCAGCGTAATGCCGGTCAGCGACTATACGCCGCGCAAACAAACTGAACGGCGCCCGCCCGCCGACATCCTGAAGCTCAACGCGTGGCTCAAGGAGTACGCCGCCCGGACCAATGCGATCTATGCGGACTACTATGCCGCCGTTGTCGATGCGCAGGGCATGCTCCGGCAGGGGATCTCCGAAGACGGCCTCCATCCGAACCCGAAGGGTTATGAACTGATGGCGCCGGTCGCACAGGCCGCCATCGAGAAGGCGCTCCGCTAAGGCGCGTCCTCACGTTTCGGACACGACTGCGTCCAATTCGAAAACATGGGGGTCACACGAGATCCGTCTCTTCCGGTCGAAGAGATAACTAGAACAGCGCGCCTGACAGCCTCTTGAGCATCTCCTTCACCGGGATCTCGATGGCGAACACGGGCAGCAGGGGGACGGCGACCGCCAGCGCGATTGGAATGAGAGTCCGCTTCGTGATTGGGACGGGACGAATCGACGCCACCTGGCCGTAGATCGCGAGTGTGTCCGCAACCGGCCCTAGTTCGGGCGCGTGGAGGATCTCGGGATCTCCCACGCTCTCATTCAGGATCCACTTTCTGTGCACTAACCGCCCCTGGCGCCCGGACAACCTTCCGTATTCCCCGACGCTTTGACGTTTGAAACGCAGCAGGATCCTCGTCAGCAGCAGCAGCGGTCCAGCAAACACGAGGATCGAAATTACCAGCAGCATGATTGCCAGGGGCTGCAGCGACTGCACGTGCGTTCCGTGGTACAGCACTTCATGCCCCCACCGCCCCGCGATGACGGAGACCAGCGCGAACACGATGATCGAAGAGGGTCCGGTGATTCCCTCGACGAAGCCCAGACCGCCCGCGCGGTCCGGGTGGCTCGGAACCAGCCGCAGGTCCAGTTTGGAGATCCTCCAAATGAGTATCCACCCGGTCATCAGGCGCCATGCCCAGACCGAGACGAGCAGAACAAAGATCGGCCGGGAAACGAGCGTGTACCAAGCCCCGGCAAAACCCAGCTTCCCGCCTGTCCAGGCCATCTCTTCCGCCCTCGCCAGACCGTGCGTGCTCGACCACAACGTGGAAGCCATCGCCAGCAGGACAAACGCCGTGCCGATGGGAGAGTCCCTCAATTGCTCTGCGCGCTTCAGGACCTCCGCGAATGCGGGGCGAGTGGCATCATCCACCAGTCCGCTATCTACGAAATTCCGGACAATGCCCCGCAGTTTCTGATCCATGACCACCTCTACAAAGAGGAGCAAAGGGACCGCGAGCAACAGGCGCACATGAACTCCGAAATGCCTTAATAGCGGGTCCGCTACTCCCGAGCCATCGAACAGTTGACCCTCGATCAGTGCCCCTGCCACGACCGGCAGCCACCCGATTGCGATGAGCACGAGGATTCTCACCCCCAATTTCCTGCCCGCCAGTCTCCGCAACCGGGCCAGCGGCCCCCCCTCGATCAGAGAAAACTCGAAGTATGCGCTGCTCGCTTCAGGCATCTGCCACATAGATGACCAGCGGTACGGGCCGCATTAGTAATTCACCAGCGGAGCACCTCGTTCCGCCGCGCCCCTCAATTTCGCTATGCTGATGGGTCATGAAGCCCGTTTCCGCCGCACTACTTCTGACTGTCGCATTCCTTGCTTCCGCCCCCGGGAAGAGCAAGAATCCTCTCGTTGGCCGCTGGGATCTGAACGTCACCTCGCAGAACAATACAGCACCCGGCTGGCTGGAGGTCACCGAGACCGACGGCAAACTCGCCGCGCGCGTCCAACCCCGCGCAGGGAGTGTCCGCCCGGTCCCCGAAGCGAAACTGGAAGGCTCGAAGCTGCTGCTCACCATCAACGCGGCGGCAAACAATCGTCCGGCCGTCACCTGGGAACTCACTGCCAGTGGGGACAAGCTCACCGGGACGCAGAAGCGCGGCGACACTGAAGCCGGACAGGTTGTCGGCGTGCGCGCCCCCGAGCTCAAGCGAAAAGCCCCAAAGGCCTGGAACGCGCCCGAGCCGTTGTTCAACGGGAAAGACATCACTGGCTGGGAGCCCACCAACCCTGAGCGGAATAACTGGGTGGCGCAAGACGGATTTCTCGTGAACCTCAAAGGTGGAGCGAACCTCAAGACCACCCGCACCTTTGAAGACTTCAAGCTCCACTTCGAAATCAACTGCCCGGAAAACGCCAACAGCGGCGTCTACCTGCGCGGGCGGTACGAGATGCAGGTGGAATATGAGCCCACCGGCACGGAAGACAAGTACCACTCCATGGGTGCGATCTACGGCATGGTTCCTGTCACAGCGGAGGTGCCGCGTCAGCCTGGCCAATGGGAGACCTTCGACATCACGTTCGTCGGCCGCACCGTGACCGTAGTCCGCAACGGCGTCACGATCATCGACAATCAGGAGATCGCCGGCATCACCGGCGGTGCGCTCGATTCGAACGAGGGCCAGCCCGGACCGTTCTACATCCAGGGCGACCACACCGGCGGCATCAAGTTCCGCAACATCACCATCCAGACCCCGAAGCGCTGAACCCACGGCTGCGACGGACCGTTTTCCCTGCCATCCTGGAGGCGTGAGCCGCACGCCTCACAGGATGAGCCTCTCCGCCCAACTCCTCGGCTGGTGGTACGTCTGCATCGGCCTCGGTTTCGCTCTCCTCGCCGTCCGCAGCTATTTGCTCGGCGGCAAGCTCTGGATGACCGCACTGCGCTGTGTCATCTCAGCCGGATTTCTGCTGCTTGGGCGTTGGACACTCCACCCGCGATAGCTGTCATTGCGACACCGCCAACACGCTGACGCGCGCTCCAGGGAGGATGATCCCCACCAGGTTCAGCGGGTCCGCGGGTCCCACGGCGTCCAGCGCAGATCCTCCAGCCGCGCCCCGCCGCACCGCCCGCAACAAGTCTACTGCCTCCGCGCGTGCAAACTGCTCGCCGGTGAATCCCGCCACGAACCGTCCGCCGCGCACCTCTCCCTGCGCCTCCATCCGGCGCAGCACCGGCAGCAACTCGCGCCACGGCGGCGCCACCGACTCCCGCGCCAGCACATCCCGGAACAACACGCCCCAGCGCAGCAGGAGTTGTTCGGCAAACCGCTTCACCCGCTCCTCCTTCGGCATCGAGTCGCCCGAGCCGCGGCGGACCAACGCCCACCGCCCTGCCGCGTGCCTGGGCCGGCGTCCCCTGCCCCGCCCTTCCCCGCGTCTCCGCTTCGGATCGATCAACGCCCGCAGGTTCTCAAAGCCATCGGCCGTCACGAGGCCCGCCGCCGTCAATTCCCAGAGCGAGTCTTCCACCTCGCTTGGCAGCCGGCGCGTGAATCGCGTCAAATCTCCAAAGAACGATGCCCCGTGCTCCCGCAGCGCGTCCACGACTTCACGCGCCGCGTGGGACAGACCTTCAGTCGCGGGAACTGCTCCGTCCATCAGCCAGGCCGCATCCTCCCGCAGGAAGAACGTCATCGGCGCGACTCGCGTCGGCCTCACGCGCCGCTCCGCGTCCCCCAGCGCCGGATGCTGCGACAGGCGCGCCCACATCACCTCGCCGGACAAACAGAGTTCATCCAGATCCTCGGCGCTGTACCTCGCCACGCGCCGCCCAAGCACCTGCTCCTCCCACGCCGCGGCGGGCGCTTCGTAGCCCTGCAACTGCTTCACGATCTGCAATACTCCGTCAGCGCCGTGCAACTGCGACCCAGCCGCCGCATGCTGCCACTTCCCGAGAAACTCGTAGTACTGCGCTGCGGACACGGGCTCGATCTCGCGCCGCAGGCGTCCGAGAGTGGCCCTGTGGATCCGCGCCAGGATTCGCCTATGGCACCACTCCACTTCTCCGTCCGCGTTCCGGTAGTGTCCCTGAAAGACCTGCCCCTCCCCCTCAAGCCGTCCTAACGCGATCCGCACATCCGGCTCAGCGAACCCCGTCCGGCGAGCCAGCTCCGAAGCCGTCACCGGCCCCATGCAATCCATCCATCCTCTGACTACGGCAAGCGAGTCATCCACTGACGCGCGCTTCTCCACGGCAGTCCAGAACTCTCTCCCCACAGCGAATGCCCGCCGCGCCTGCCGCAGTTCCTCGAACCATCCTCGCCACTCAGCACAAGCCGGCCCCCGCACCAACGTCAGCAGCGCGTCATGCAACTCCTCCGCGTCGCGAGGCTCCGGCCAGACCTCCGCGGCAATTTCGTCGATGACCGCGGGGTCCAGCACGCCCGCCCCTTGCGACACATCCATCCGCATCGTCGACCGCAGCTGCACGGCCCGCGCCCGCCGCTCCTCCAGCGGCGCATCGTCGAGGAACGCGAACGGGTTCGCGTTCAATATCTCGTGAGAGAAGACCGAAGGCGCAGGAATCTCTCTCGCAATTCTGCGGATCGAGCCATCCTCCAGTCCTCGCAGCACCTGCTTCAGTCCGTCGACATCCATCGCCTCATGCAGGCAGTTGTCGATGGTCTCATTCACCAGCGGATGATCCGGAATCCGCGGCGGGCCCTCCAGGTTCTCGGCGCAGGCCACCTGGTCCGGAAACACCGACGCCAACAGGTCCTCGGACCGCATCCTCTGAATCGGAGCAGGCACCTTCCTCCCGCCCCTGAACCGGGGAATCGCCAAAGCGCGTGACGCATTCCACCGCCAGCGTGTGGTGAACATCGGAGCCGCCAGCAGAGCCTGGCGCAGCACTTCTTCCACGGTCGACGAGTTCAGGAACTCGAACACAGACTCCAGTGGAAACGCGTGTTGCTCGCTGAGCGAAATCACGATCCCGTTGTCCGTCGCCGCGGCCTGCAATTCGAAGTTGAACGTCCGGCAGAAGCGCTTTCTCAGCGCGAGTCCCCAGGCCCGGTTGATGCGCGATCCGAACGGCGCATGGAGGATCAACTGCATCCCGCCGGCCTCGTCGAAGAAGCGCTCCGCCACTACCGTCTGCTGCGATGGCACCACGCCCAGCGCGGAGGCGCCTTCCCGGATGTACCGGTCCACCTGCTCGGCGCCCGCTTCATTCAGGCCGCATTCACGGATCAGGTACGCGGCATCTGCCTTCTGGCGCAGCGCCGAAACCTCCGCCGACAACTCCCGTGAACGGCCGGGTGCTTCGCCCAGCCAGAATGGCACGTTCGGCTGCGCACCTTGCGCATCCTCCACACGCACTGTTCCCTGACCCACATGCCGGATCCGCCACGAATGTGTCCCGAGCAGGAACACGTCTCCGGTGATGCTCTCAGTGGCGAAGTCCTCGTCCACGGTCCCGATCATCTTCCCCTCGGGCTCCTCAACCACCGTGAAATTCGCGTTGTCCGGAATGGCGCCGCCCGAGGTGATCGCCGTCATCCGCGCCCCGCGCCGCGCGCGCAGCACGTGGTTTACCTGGTCTCTGTGCAGGTAGGCGCCATTGCGCCCGCGCTCCGTCGCGATCCCGTCAGACAGCATTGTCACTACAGCATCAAAATCTTCGTGTTTCAGGTTCCGAAACGAATACGCGCTACGCACGAGATGCAACAGCTCATTCTCGCCCCAGGGCTCCGCAGCCGTCTCCGCCACAATCTGCTGCGCGAGAATGTCCAGCGGATATTCCGGAATTCTGATCCGTTCCAACTGATCGTGTCGGATGCCGTGGATGATCGCCGCGCACTCGACGAGTTCATCCCGCGTGGTGGGGAAGAAGATGCCGCGCGGCCGCGCGCCTACCCAATGGCCGGATCTTCCGATGCGCTGCAGCGCAACCGCGATGGATCGCGGCGTCCCGATCTGGATCGCCAGGTCCACCGTGCCGATGTCGATGCCCAATTCGAGAGACGCCGTCGCCACCACCGCTTTCAATTCGCCGTTCTTCAGGCGCTGCTCCGCCTCCATGCGCATCTGCCGCGACAGGCTGCCGTGATGTGGCAGCACGACGCCCTCGCCAACGCGCTCTTCCAGCGCGTGCGAAATGCGCTCCGAAAGCCGCCGCGTATTCACGAACACGAGCGTCGTCCGCCCCCGCAGAATGTGCGCCGCGAGCCGGTCGTAGATCTCCGCCCACATCTCGCTGGTCGCCACGGCGCTCAGCTCATCGTTCGGCACCTCCACCGCCAAATCCATGTCGCGCCGGTGCCCGACATCCACGATCCGCGCGTCGGGCGCCAGGTACCGCGCAACTTTTTCGACAGGCCTCACCGTCGCAGACAACCCGATCCGCTGCGCGCCGCTCGCGATGCGATGCAGCCGCGCCAGCGTCAATGCAAGGTGCGATCCCCGCTTGTCCCCCGCCACGGCGTGGATCTCATCGACGATGATGGTGCGCACCGTTTTCAGTGCTTCGCGCGATTTCTCTGCCGTCACCAGGATGTACAGCGACTCCGGAGTCGTTACCAGCACGTGAGGCGGCTTGCGACTCATCTTCTGGCGCTCGCCCATTGGCGTGTCGCCGGTGCGTACGGCCACGCGGATCGGCAGGTCCATTTCCGCCAGCGGCACCTCGAGGTTGCGATGGATATCGTTCGACAACGCCTTCAGCGGCGAGACGTAGACCACCTGCGTCTCGTCCGTGAGCGTCCCCGCCTCCGCCTGCTGCATCAGACCGTCAAGGCTGATAAGAAACGCCGCCAGCGTCTTACCCGACCCGGTCGGCGCCGAGATCAGCACGTCGCGCCCGGCGCGAATCTCACGCCATGCGGCAACCTGCACGTCCGTCGGCCGGGTAAATTTCGCCTCAAACCACCGCGCCAGCAGCGGGACAGTCAGCAATCTCCCGATTTCTTCAGGCCGGTCCCGCATGTGTCCCTCTGGAATACAATCATCCCATGCGACGCCTTGCCCTCTCTCTCCTCCTTGTCCTGTTCGCCCTCACGGCTCTGGCCGCCGACGTCACTGGCACGTGGAATGCCCAGATCCCCAGCCGTGACGGCAACATGCTCGACACCACATTCAAACTCAAAGCCGATGGCACGAAGCTCACCGGCACCATGGAAAATCAGTACGGCGAACGTCAGATATCCGATGGCAAGGCCAGCGGCGACGACATCTCCTTCATCGTGCGGCTCGAGATCGGCGGAGACGAAATCGTCTTCACCTACACCGGCAAAGTCGCCGGCAACGAAATCAAGTTCACCCGCGAACGCAAGGGCGGCGACCTCGGCCCGGTGAAGGTCGAATTCACCGCCAAGCGAAAGTAATCAGAGACAACGCGGTAATCCGTACACCGCTGCCTCGCGCGGCGCCGGATCCATGAGCCGCGTCCACAACACGAATCCGTTCGGCGCGGGATCTCGGGCAATCCCCAGTCCAAACGGATTCGCCGTTCGCCAATTGGACCTACGGCTTGGCCGGCCGGCCGTGCTTCAGACATTCATCGACCAGGGCGCTGGTATCCGCCTCGCCCACGCACATGACCGTATCAGCTCCGCCCCAGTAGATCTTTACCGTGCCGTCATCCTCCGAGACGGCGCCGCAGGTGAAAACGACGTTGTGCACGTAGCCGGTGATCTCCCAGGGATCCTCCGGTTGCAGGATCCACGACTCGCCCACGCCGGTGATCCTCGCCGGATCCTTCAGATCATGGAGCGCCACGCCGAGCCTGTAGACCGATCCGTCCATCGTCTCGAACACTCCGTGGTAGATCGAGAGCCATCCCTGCGCCGTCCTGATCGGCGGCGCGCCTGGACCGATCTTCATCTCATCCCAGTGATACGGCTCCGGCTTCATGATGAGCCGCGCGTCTCCCCAAAAGCGCAGATCGGGCGAGTAGGAGATCCAGATCGACCAAGGCGAAATCTCCGAGTGCGGCCGGTCCAGCCTGGCGTACAGGCCGTCGAAGCGCGCGGGGAAGATCACGACGTTGCGGTAGTCGGCCTGCGTGATCAGCGACACTCTCTCCACATGCTCGAAATCTCTCGTCTTTGCGAGCGCGATCCGCACGCCGTTTCGGGAATAGGCGCTGTAGGTAATGAGATATTCGCCCTCCAGCAGTGTCACTCGCGGATCTTCCACACCAAATTCTTCGTACTCGGCAAAGACGCCCTCCCGTGCAGGCGTCAGGAAGGGCTGAGGCTCAGCCGTAAAGTTGAACCCGTCCGGACTTCGAGCCAGACCGATGATCGATCGGCCGGTGCGCAGATGCGAACGGAACAGCATGATGTATTCGCTTCCGTGTTTCACGACCGCTGCGTTATGCACGGTCTCCACCGGGTAGGGGATGTCTGCTTTCGTGAGAATCGGATTGCTGCTGTATCGCCTGACAATGTCCGTTTTCATTGCCCTTTCACTTCCAGTTCGAAGATCTTCGCGTACACTCGCTCGTATCCGTCAACCATCTTTGCGATGGAAAAATGCTCCAGCACCCGACTGCGGCAGACGGCATCGTCGATCTCTCCAATCCTCCCCAACGCCTCTACCGCTTCCGCGACGGTGTTCACCAGGAAACCCGTCACGCCGTCCTCAATCACCTCGCGGCAGGAGCCCAAATCCGCTGCGATCACGGGTACCCCCGCGGCGTTCGCCTCCGTCAGAACCAGGCCGAAGCGCTCCGGGATCGTGTTCAGATGGAGCAGCGCGCGCGCCCTGCGGAACAACTCGTTCTTGCCGGCCACGTCCACCGGCCCGATGTATTGGATCCGCCTTCCATCGACGTGCGGCTCCACCTGCTCGCGAAAGTACGCTTTGTCCTGAATGATCCCGGCAATCACCAGCGGCTGACCGCTGTGGCAGGCCGCCTCGATTGCCAGGTGCACTCCTTTGTCCGGGTGGATCCGCCCCAGGAAGACCAGATCGTCTCCCCGTACTTCTCTCAGCGGGTACAACGATGGATCGATCCCGTTGTACACGGTCGCCAGGTAATTCAGGCCAGGCGCACGGTCCGCATCGCTGACGGACACGAAGTATCCATGCCGGTACTTCTCGTACACAGCCATGATTTGCTTCGACGAGAAGCCGTGGATCGTCGTCAGCACCGGCGTACTCACCAGCCGGCTGTAAGTCAACGCCATGAAATCGTAATGGCTGTGGATCAAGTCGAATTCGGCCGCGTGTTCGAACGCCTCCGAGATGTGCAGGTACTCAACTACCTTGGGATCGACGCTGCAGTCTTCTTCATATCCTCGATCCACCACAGCATGCAGTTTGGCCCGCGTCACAGAATCCCGAGTCGCGAACAAAGTCACATCCCATCCGCGCGCGACGAGCTCCTCCGTGATGTTGCTCGCCACCGTTTCCCACGCCCCGTACTGTCTCGGCGGCGTTCTCCAGGCCACGGGAGACAACATTGCCACTCTCCTGTGCGGAGCAGCCATCAGCATTGATCCGAATGCATTGCGGCCAGAATGTCATCCACAGCCATGATGGCGAAGCTGGTGGCATGATCTGACAGCCCGTATGGCATCACCAGCATTCCCTTGTGCAGGATTGCCCCGCAGGTGTACACGACATTCGGCACATAGCCTTCACGTTCGTTTTCGTTGGGTTTCAACAACGGTTCACGCAGACGTCCGATCACTTTGCCCGGATCCTCGCGGTCCAGCAGGAAGGCGCCGATGCAATATTTCCGCATCGGTCCCACGCCGTGGCTCAGCACCAGCCACCCCGCATCCGTTTCAATCGGCGAACCGCAGTTGCCTAATTGCACCAGTTCCCACGGATACAAAGGTTCGAGCAGCAACTTGCTCTCATACCAGAAGTGCACGTTGTCGGAGTACATCAGGTGGATGTTCTCGTTGTCCTGCCGCCCAAGCATCGCGTAGAGTCCGTTGATCTTACGTGGAAACAGGGCCATTCCTTTGTTCCGCGCAGCCGGGCCGTTCAGCGTGATGAATTTGAAGCGCAGGAAATCGGAGGTCTCGACGACTTCCGGCATGATCACTTTGCCGTCATAGGCTGTAAAAGTCGCGTAGTAGATGTAGGATCCGTCGTCGTTTCGGAACCGCACGAACCGCGCATCTTCAATTCCGTTCTTCTGTCTCGGCGACGCCGGGAAGAGGATCCGCTCCGAGAGTTGCTGCTCCGGCTGGAACTGCATGACAAAGTTCGACCGCGCCAAAGCCACAAGGCCCCCGGCGCCATCCTCATCCGACTGCAAGACTCCGCCCGACTGCCGCGCCGCTTCCAGTTCCCGGTCGACGCTCTCGCACAATTCATCCAGTGTGAACGAGTCTCCCAACTGCTGTAGTATCCGCTGCGTGACCTCGGCGGACATCCCCAATTCAATCGCCTTCCGCCCAAACAGCGCTTTCTCATAATGCACGTTCTGGATCATGCGCGGTTCCGTGAGGAAATGTGCAGGCTCATCGATCTCAATGCGGCCATCCCCATGGATAACCCCAGTCCTGAACGTGATTGAAGAGATGTGTCCTTCCCCTGTCGCCCGCAGGCTCAGAATGAACCGCAGATCTCCCTCCGCGAGCCCCGATTGATCCGGATGTTCGACGATGGACGGATTGAATAGCGCCGCGGATTCCAGTGAGTATTCAGCCAGGAAGTATGCGCCGATCAGCTGCCGCCTCTCCTCACTCAACGTCTGGTCCGGGGGGAGGAACTGACGGACTTGTTCGAACCGCTCCAGGAAAAGGCTGCGGATCTGCCAGTGCCGCTGGGAAAACTCGCGGAAGGTCTCTTCGAGCAGCGACCTCACCTTTTCCTCCGGGATCGCCATAACCCTGGAAATGATGCTGAGTGACCGTTCCGGATCGCCATGAACGAAAGGCCGCAACAGAACGCGCGACATGTCAGGCTTCACAGTTGTCGCCGTTCGCTCGATTTGGATGCAGATCGTGCTCATAGTCTTCCGCTTTCATTGCGTTTCGATGGAGACCGGCTCCTTGAAGCTCGTCACCATGTTTTGCGCGAGGCGCATTTCCGCCAAAGAGAGCAGAAATGCGAGCGTCGATTCCGCCCCCTGGTTTCCGTTCACGCGGTCAACGTGCAGTCCGTCGCTGCAGCCGCCGTTCTCCGGCGAATACAGTTCCAACCCGAGGTCGTTCCAGCCGATGAACCAGTCGAACGCGCGCTGCGCCTGTTCATACCACCAGAAATCAGAGGTGGCCCGGTAAGCTTCCAGGCACGCAGACACCGTCGCCTGGGCCTCAACCGGCTGCTGGTCAAAGAATGCGCGCACGCCGCCGCGCCGGTAGAATCCATTGCTCCCGATGGGACAGAAGTGGCCTTTCTCGGAAATCTGCAGTTCCATCAACCAGCGCAGCGCCTCTAATCCACGCTCAAAAACGTAGTCCTGTCCCATCGCTCTGCCGCTCAGGATCAGGGCATGCGCGAGTTTGGCGTTGTCGTATGTGAGTTCCTCTTCGAACCAAGCCCAATCCTCCCGCGAATTGACTTCCAGCAGGCCCATCAGCTTAGTCACCAGAATGTCACGGGTCTGGTTAGCCAAGCTGTCGCCGCCGAATCGCCGCAAATATTCGTGGATGCCGATCAGTCCGAATGCCCAGGCGCGCGGCGAACCGAACTCCGCCAGCGCCGGCAACGCCCTCGTAAACAGCCTTCCCGCCATCATCCTGAAGCTGCGTAGTGGCGAACGGCCCACGCCCAAACCCAGCGCCCAGATCGCCCGCCCCTGGCAATCCTCTGAGCCCATCTCGTCCAGCCATCTCCGCTCGAAGCTCATGTGATTGTGAAATCGGTTGGTCCCGGAATCCAGTGCGTAATACAGGAACGCGGCGCTTGTCGTCGCCAGCGCCCGCACCTGCTCGGAGTCGTCCCCCAGTTCTCCCAGGAGCACAGTCAGGATGAAGGCTCTGGCATTGTCGTCGGTGCAATAGCCCTCGGCAAAGTTGGGTGTGCTGAAGATCGCGTGCTGGAAGACTCCGGTGGAATCGGTCATCCGCATCAGGTGATTCAGCCTCATTGCCGGAAGACCACGCGGCCTCTGTTCCAGTATCCTGTTCACTGGGGTTTTTCGAGAGAACGTCGACCTCTCCATCCGGGACAACTCGAATGAGCGCATGTATTGTTGTGCCACACTGCTCCAGATCATTTCCCGCCCGAGCTTGTACGCATTCTTCCGAATCGCGTGGCGCCTGGTATCGTCTCTCAACAACCCGATGATTTCGCGAGCCAGCGCCTGCGAATCCGCGAAGGGAACAATCACGCCACGGTCCTCTCCCAACAGTTCGGTTGCGTGCCAGTACGGCGTCGACACGACTGCCTTCCCTGCTCCGAATGAGTATGCCAGCGTTCCCGAAGTGATCTGCTCTTCGTGCAAGTACGGCGTAACGTAGATGTCCGCCGCGCCGATGAACTCCTTCAGGTTGTCCAAGGTGACGAACCGGTTGCAGAAAATGAGGTGTTTTTCCAGACGGTTCTTCCTGACAATCTCTTCCAGGCTCGATCTGTACGCTTCCCCGTGCTCTCGAAGCTCATTCGGGTGCGTCGCGCCCAATACGATGTACACAACGTCGGGAAACTCCGAAACAATCTCGGGCAAAGCGTTGAGCATATACTCAAGGCCCTTGCCTGGGGAGAGCAGTCCGAAGGTCAGCAGTACCATCTTCCCTTCCACCCCAAACAGATCCTTGAAGTAGGCGGAGTCCACGAAGCCGACGTCCGGAATCCCGTGAGGAATGAGATCGAGCTTCGCCTCCGGAGCGTCATAGATTTCCCGCATCATCCGAAGTCCACGTTCGGACATCACGACGAGCCGCGTAGACAGGGCGATCAAGTCCTTCATTACTCGTCTTTGATCCGCTCTTGGATCGCGGAGCACCGTGTGAAGCGTCGTCACCACGGGCATTCTCAATTCGCGTAGAAACGTCAGGATGTGTCCGCCTGCCGGCCCGCCGAAGATCCCGTATTCGTGTTGGAGGCAGACAATGTCCACATTGCTGATGTTGAGAAAGTCCGCCGCTCTTAGGTACGACGACAGATCCTGCTCTTCGATCTCATACCGGACTACGTCCGGGTAGTCGTAGCCCCCCTTGACGTCGTTGACCGCCACCGCGAAGCAGAGACTCTCGGGGTACTCCGTCGCTACTGCGGCCAGCAAGTCGGATGTGAATGTGGCAATGCCGCATTTCCGCGGCAGATGGTCACCAGCGAATGCAATTCTTCGGACTCCGGAACATTCTGTCATCGGCCATCCCCTTGCACACGGTTAGACAGCCCCCAGTCCGCCCTACCACATTCGACGCGATGAATTCGCCAGAGATGCTGTTAAATACCTTCTCAAGGCGCCTTTCGCCCTCTCCTTTCGATCTATTCGCCAAACGCGACAGCGAAATACCGTTGCGGGGGGCAGGAACAGAGCGTACACTCCTTGGACGCTATGAACTGGACAGAGCTTCTGTACTCAGAGATCGAATCCGCTTACACAACCACCGAGCGGCTCCTCGACATGGTCGACCCGCATAGCCTCACATGGAAGCCCGAATCCGGCTCCAACTGGATGAACACAGGCCAGCTTCTGAAGCACATCACCAATGCATGCGGCGCAGGGTGCCAGGGCTTCGTCACAGGCGACTGGGGCCTGCCGGATGGGAAAAACGTGGAAGACCTGACGCCAGAAGAGATGCTGCCCCCGGCGGAGAAACTGCCTGCTATCGATAGCGTCGACGAGGCTAGGCAGCTTCTGGAGGATGACAAGGCAATCGCCCTCCGGATGGTTGCGGAGGCTGGTGAGGAGAGCCTCGCCGGCAAACTCATCGGCGCCCCGTGGGCGCCTGGAATCAAATCCCCGCTTGGCCGTCAGTTGCTACAAATGGTGCAACACCTCGAACGGCACAAGACACAGCTCTTCTACTATCTGAAGCTGCAGGGCAAACCGGTAGATACGGCGGATCTGTGGGGTGAGCACTAATCGGCTATACGGGGCCGTCCATTCCGGCCCACAGGTTCAGGGTGTTCAGCTCATCGCGGCCGCTCGATTTGAGATAGTGGAACAACTGCATCCGGTAGGCGGCATAGTGGCAGAGCATTAGGCTGACGATCCACGAGCCACGGCTGGACCTGGCTCCGAACATTTCGAGTTCGGCGCCGAAGTCGGCGTCGGAACAGGCGCTCAGACGCTCTCGGAATAGGTCGGACTGCTCGCCGATGGCCATCTTCGCGTCTTCAAGGCTCATCGATTTCGCCGAAGCCTCGCTGGTGCTCCAGCCGCGCCTCCACGCATTCATGTCGAAGCCCGGAGCAAGAATAGTCCGGAGGTGGATGGGGGCCATAATTGCCAGGTACTGTACCAATTTCAGGGTGCTGCGCTGGTTCGCTGTTGGCCGGTAGTCGAGCTTATCCAAATCGACTTTAGAGATCAGGTGAAGGAGAATTCGCACTTCGTTTTGAAGCGCGCCGATCAGTTCGTCTTTCGTCAGGACCATGGATTTGCCCTTTCAATCTGACTGCGGTTCTGTGGATCGCCCCAGATAAAGCCGGCCCCCCCGAGCCCTAGCGCGTGCTCCATGGGACGCACCGGCGCGAGTCTCGCTGCGATGTAGCACCCTGCGACTTGAAACGCGATCCGATAAGCCGTCGCCAGGAACCACATCGCATCCGCCATCGGCTGTCCTGGCGGCGCGAAGACGCCGGTGGAGTGCAAGATCGTATCGACGCCAATGGAGAGTATGACTACGACAGCGAGGCCTGCAAGCAGAGCTGCAATGCTCCGACCGGTCCGGCGCGGATGGTCTATCGGTATCTTCCTCCCTCGACTGCCACTGTGTGCAGGGCAGCGTTATGATACCGGTGACCATGAAACGCCGCAGCTTCCTTCAACTCGCGGGCGCAGCTGCATTCCAGCCCCTGCCGGCGCGTCCCAATGTTGTACTTGTCCTTGCCGACGATGTCGGCTACGGCGACCTCTCCTGCTATGGCGCAAAACAGGTGCAGACGCCCAACTTGGACCGGCTGGCGAGGAGCGGCGTCCGGTTCACCGACGCGCACTCGTCGTCGGCGACATGCACGCCGACGCGCTACTCGCTCATCACCGGCGAGTACGCCTGGCGCAAACCGGGCACGGCAATCCTCGCGGGCGACGCCAACCTGATCATCGATCCTACGCGCGCCACGCTGCCCTCGCTCCTTAAGTCATCCGGATATGCCACCGGTGCCGTTGGAAAATGGCATCTTGGCCTGGGCAAGGGCCCCATCGACTGGAATACGGAAGTGAAGCCGGGCCCGCGCGAAATCGGATTCGACTACTCGTTCATCTTCCCCGCCACGGGCGACCGCGTGCCCTGCGTCTATATGGAGAACCAGCGCGTAGTCGGGCTCGATCCCAGAGACCCGATCCGCGTGGACTACAAACAGAAGGTCGGCAACGAACCGACGGGGCGGGAGAATCCCGAGCTTCTCACCAAGATGAAGCTGACACACGGCCACGACATGACCATCGTCAACGGCATCTCCCGCATCGGGTGGATGAGCGGCGGCCAGAAGGCTCGTTTCGTGGACGAGGATATCGCCAAGACATTTACGAGCCGTGCCGTTTCGTTCGTCGAGAAGAATGCGAGGCAGAACCCGTTCTTCCTCTATTTCGCGACACACAACATCCACGTGCCGCGAATTCCGAATGCACAGTTTAAGGGCAAAACCGGCTGCGGCATTCGGTGCGATTCGATTGCGGAGTTGGACTGGTCGGTCGGTCAGTTGCTTGACACCCTCGACAGGATGAAGATCGCGGACGAGACGCTGTTCATCTTCACGTCCGACAACGGGCCGGTGCTCGATGACGGCTACGCGGACCGAGCGGTGGAGGACCTCAACGGCCATACGCCCGCCGGCCCATTCCGCGGCGGCAAGTACAGCCTCTACGAAGGGGGCACGCGAATGCCGTTCATCGCACGCTGGCCGCAGCGGATCAAACCGGGCGTTTCAGACGCACTGATCGGCCAGGTGGATCTTCCCGCCTCGCTGGCAGCGCTTGCCGGAGAGCGAGTGCCGCAAGGCGCCGCGCCGGATAGTCAGAACGTCCTCCCCGCATTGCTCGGCGAATCAAAGACAGGCCGCGAGACTCTCGTGGAACATGCTAACGCGCTGGCGTTCCGAAAGGGTCAATGGAAGCTCATTCCCAGGCGGCCCGAGTACTTGAAGCAACCGAGCGATGCCAACGGCTCCGACGTCGATCAACTCTACGATCTCTCGAAGGACCCGGGCGAGAAGCGTAATGTCGCTACCGCGAATCCGGCCACCGTGCGGGAGATGGCGGCGCAGCTCAAGACCATCGCGGGGAACCTGCCCCAAACGCAACCGGTGCCGCTGCAATGAGCGGAGAGCCTTACATCTGCCGGCGAACATCGTCCGCAACACCGGCCTGGAGCCGCGTCGAGTGGTCGCCACGGTTCGCGGACATGGTCACGGGCCATCCAGGCTTTTTCGACACGCGGGCGGCAGCCCTGTGGGACAACGAGAACTTCTACGTCCGATTCCAGATCGAGGAACCGAACGTTGAGGCGCATCTCGCGCAGCGCGATTCGCTGATCTTCACCGAGAACGACGTCGAGCTGTTCATCGACGGCGGCGATTGCTACTACGAGTTCGAGGTGAACGCGCTGGGCACGATCTACGAGGTGTTCTTCATCTGGCAGGATTCGTTCGGCCGCGGGTCGCGCTTCGATGTGCCGGAGTTTGACGTGCTGTCGCGCAAGGCGCTCACGTTCGGCGGCGACTATGATCGCAGCGGCTCCACCTTCTGGCGCGGCACTCACCCGCGGGGCCTGCGTTGGGCGTTCCTCGATTGGGACTTCCCCGGGCTCAAGTCTTCCGTGCATGTCGATGGAACGATCAACGATCCATACAGCATCGACCAGGGCTGGACGGTGAACCTTATTTTGCCGTGGTCCGGCATGAAGTGGCTGGCGAACGGACGCAGCCTGCCGCCGCGCGACGGCGACGCGTGGCGCATGTTTTTCGGACGATTTCAGAAGCTCACGCCAGGCGGCGTCGAAGTCCAGCCGCATCCGGCCTGGTGCTGGTCGCCCCACGGCGTCTACGACACCCACCAACCCGATCGCTGGACGACCGTGTTATTCTCCGGTCAGGCAATTGAGGATATCCGATGACGCGGACTCTGCTGCAGGTTCTGCCACGCGCGCCGGAAGACCTCACACAGGGCCGCCTGATCCGGCTCGGTGAGGGGGTCGGCAAAGTCGTGTACGCTTCCGATCATTGGGTTGTGAAGCGGGAACGCTCGACAAACGAGATCATCGCCCTGATCTCGATCTGGAAGATGATGCGGAAATGGGAGCGGCGGCTGCCGGGCGATTTCGGCAAGCGGCTGCTGCAACACCCCTCGTGGCAACTCCGCTTCATGAGGGTGATCCTGCAGGGCTTTCTCGCCCTGATTCCTCGCAGTTTCTGGTTCGGCACCCACATCGGCGAAGTGTGGCGTCTATATACTCATCGAGACGTGCGCGGTGAGCATCTGGCCGTGAAGCATCTTTCGGGGACCTCCTCCGTGCCGGAGACGATCTCGTTTCCGCCGACGCGGGTCAGGATCGGAGGCTGGCCCGGCTGGCTGACGGTGTCCGAGGCGACGGAACGTGTGGAGGCGACACTGCTGCAGCGGTTGACGGAACTCGCCGCCGAAGGCCGCTTCGTGGAAGTCGAGTTGTGGTTGGAGCGGCTGCTCGATCTGCGCCGCAGCGGGTGGAAGCGCGGCGTCTTTTCCGTCGATGCGCACTTGAAGAACTTTGGGGTCACTCAGGACCGGGTTGTTCTTCTCGACGCAGGTGGCCTCACCGACCACTGGGAGGACGTCGAGCGCTATTTCGCCGCGATCGGCGAGGCGCCGGAGCCGCATGTGGCGCTGGGGCTGGGTTCCGTTCTTGCGCCCGCGCCGGGAGTTGCGGAGCGCTTCAACGAGCGGCTAAGAGAGGTCGTCAACGCGGAAGTGGTGCGCCGGCACTGGCCGAGAAAGGCCTCGTAAGAAGCAGAGGGTGGTGCACCATGCGACGCCGTAGTTTCATGACCGCCGCTCCCGCGCCATTTTCCGCGACAGCGCTTCAAGCAGAGCAGGGAGTGTGCGGCCAAGGCAGGCGGATCATGGGCAGCGAGTTGCGCGCTGAGTACATCGCGGAGTACAAGGTTAGAAAATGTTGCGACACTGTGTAGCCACGCTGGCGTATCGCGCCGGGAAGACGTTGCGGGAGGTCCCGGACAGTGCGGCCTCGTTTCGAGCCGCGCCGGACAGCCGCTCGCCGCAGGAGATCCTGGCGCACATGGGCGATCTGCTGGACTGGGCGCTGTCGATGGCATCGGGCAAGCCGGCCTGGCATGACTCCACGCCCCTGCCATGGGAGCAGGAAAGGGAGCGCTTCTTCGCGGCGCTGAAGAAGTTCGACGATTACCTCGCTTCGCGGCAAACGCTGCACACATCGGAAGAGAAGCTGTTTCAAGGGCCGGTGGCGGACGCCTTGACGCACACCGGGCAGATCGCGCTCTTGAGACGTTTGGCTGGATCTGCAGTTCGCGGGGAGAACTACTATCTGGCCGATATTGTCGAGGGGCGTGTGGGGCCGGAGCAGTCGAAGCCGCGGCGGGAGTTTGAGTAGCTCAGTGATCAATGCGGCCGACGAGGCCTGCGTCGAATAACCGCCGGTCCATCCGGGAGAGCAGACGAATCTGACGGTTGCTGAGCACCGGAGTGTGGGCGACGGTGCAGAGATGCTCGGGGATGTACCACACCTCCTCCTCGCTGGCCATCCAGTTCCGGGTGTCGAAACGGCGCAGATTGATGGGCCGTGAGGAGAATGTGCGCAGAGTCTTCTCGCCTTTGAGGTTGTAATAGTGCGAGAAGTACGACATGACCAGCTCGCGCAAGGTGCGATAAACAGGTTCGCGGAAGCGCAGGCCGGAGTAGTTCGATTTGGCGACTGCACCCCAGCCGCCATCGACGCGGTAGACGGCGAGGACGTGGTCGTCGTCGCGCACTGCCTCAAGGTCGAGCAGCAGCGGCGGATGCCCTTGAGCCCTGAGCGCGGCAGCGGCGAGCATCGCACCTTCCATGCAGTGAGCGTGGCCGTGGCGAAGGACGAGGCGCGGGGAAAGGCAGGTGGGTCCATGAGCCTCGATGTTGTAGCCGATTTCCTCATCGAGGAAGCGCTGGATGCGGTCGGGATTCTTCAGCGCCGCGAGGGTCTTCCATTCACGGTTCGTCAGACCATGCTGTAGCATCTTCGGGATAGGGTATCCCATCGCATGGCCACAACGAAAACGATGTTTGACCCCGGCTTGACTGAGCGCTACTCAGGCCGGCTGAACAAGACGATCAACCCGGACGGCACATTCAATGTGAGGAGAGAAGGAGGCCGCTTGCGTGACGCAGGCTGGTACCTGCACTTCATGAACTTGAGCTGGCCGGCGTTTCTGACGGTCGTGCCTGTGCTGTATCTGTCGGTGAACGTGCTGTTCGCGGGCGTTTACTACGCCATCGGCGTGCAGAATCTGCAGGGGGCGGACACGTCGACGCCTTTGAACGCATTTCTGTCTGCGTTCTTCTTCTCGGTGCAGACGTTCACGACGGTCGGCTACGGGCACATCGCGCCGAACGGGATCACAGCGAGCCTGGCGGCGGCGATTGAGGCGATGACCGGGCTGATGGCGTTCGCGCTGGCGACGGGCCTGCTGTACGGGCGATTTTCGCGCCCCTCGGCCCGCCTCATGTTCAGCAGGAACGCGCTGGTGGCCCCATTCCAGGGCGGCAAGGCGCTGATGTTCCGCCTGGCGAACCAGCGGCCCAACATTCTGATGGAGTTGGAGGCGACGGTGTTGATGATGACCGTGGATCGTTCCGAGGATCCGCCCAGGAGACGCTACGTGCGGCTCGATCTGGAGCGCTCGCACATTTTCTTTCTCCCGCTGGCCTGGACCGTCGTGCATCCGATCGACGAAGCCAGTCCGCTGTGGGGAAAGTCGGCTGCGGACCTGGAGCACGACCAGGTCGAGTTCCTGGTGCTCGTAAAGATGTTCGACGATACCTTCAGCCAGACCGTTCACGCACGGTATAGCTACGCACCGGATGATGTCGTGTGGGATGCGCGCTTTCAGCCGACATTTCACGTTGATGACGGGGGAACGCTGGTGCTGGACCTACAGCGATTGGATCAGTTTGCGCAATGAAGCGCCTCCATGCGAAGAACTCGCCCTGTTAAGATGTCTGTGGCGCGTCAGGGCGCCGCCGTGTCCGCGGGAAGGACCGTGTCCTCCTGAAGAATCAGGTTTGTTTCTTGGTTTGATGAACTCTTTTCTGCCCGAGCGAGCGGACACCGGGCCAGCGGCTGACGGGAAAGCACCGCCAGGAAAGGAGCTCACATGAACCAGTCTCTTCCGACTCGCGCCTTCCGCGAACACACGGATCTCAACCAGCTCAAGCGACAGGCGAAGGAACTCCTGGATGCCTTTCGCAGCGGAGAAGCCGCCGCAATCGCCGAGGTAAATTCGCACTACCGCGGTGCGGACGCCGGCACGTTTGCGCTTCACGACGCCCAACTGGTTCTGGCACGCGCGTACGGCTTTGCGCGCTGGCCGAAATTAAAGGCGTACGTGGACGGTGTTACCGCCAGGCGCCTTGTGGATGCGGTGCGCGCGGGGGATCTGCACAAGGTGCAGACCATGCTCCGCACCCGCCCGGAGCTGGTCAACATGGACATGGGGGAAGACGAGCATCGGGCGATCCACTATGCCGTGATGAATCGCTCCGCTGAGATGACGCGGCTGCTCATGCAGCACGGCGCTGACGCGCGCAAGGGAATCTACCCGCATCGCGATGCGACAGGCGCGCTCACGCTGGCGACCGAGCGCGGATATGAAGAGATCGCAGCAGTCATTCGAGAGGAGGAACAGCGCCGGCGCGAAGCATGGGCTGGGAGCAGTGCATGCGCCATTCCCGCGAGCTTGTTCAGTGCCGAAACGTGGGCGAGCGGCCGGGCGCTGGAGATCCTGCAGGCCGAACCGGCGCTGGCTCAGTCCGCGAGTCCCGAGGGGTGGACGCCACTTCACTCCGCTGCCTGCCTGCTTGACGAATCCGGGACAGCGTGGCTGCTTGATCATGGCGCGGATCCCAATCGCCTCGCGAAGGGCCGCTGGACTCCGATGGACATGGCCGCCTCTGGTAAGGGATGGGGCGACAGCGGCGATCCCGCAAAGTTCGAAAGAGTGGCCATATTGCTGTTGAGCCGTGGAGCAGAGATGGGAGCGATTGGGGCGGTCGCGCTGGGAGATGCCGACTGGATCCGCACACGCCACCAGGAAGGCACGCTCGCGAGTCGCACCAGCAGCGATATCTTTGACGGCGTCGGCGGACTCCTTTCGATTGCCGTCCGGCACGAACGGCCCGGAATGCTCGCGCTGCTGCTGGATCTTGGACTCGATCCCAACGAGCGCATGCGAGTGGCCGGAATGGACGAGATCATTTACACCGCGGGCGGCCCCTTGTATTGCTGCGTAACGCAGCGTCAGCGCGAGATGGCAAGGATCCTGCTGGTGAGGGGCGCGGACCCCAACGCCAACGTGTATGCCGCGGGCTCGCCTTTGTTCCGGGCGTATTCGCAGGAAGACCGGGAGTTCGTCAAACTGCTGGAACTGCACGGCGGCTTCCTGGACGCAGTATCAGCAGGGTACGCATGCCAGACCGAGGCAGCCAGACAGTTGCTTGCGGATGAAGCAGCCGGGCGGCTACGGCCGGGCGCGGTGAGTGGTGAGAAGACCGTCGCGGAAGAGCTCCTCTGGAGCGCTGCCGGCGGAGGCGATCCGGAGATCGTGCGCATGGCGATCGAACGCATCGACTGGCCGCACGAAGACACCCGCTGGCTCTGGCCCCTATGGCAGGCGTTCACTTGCGATGGCGGATTGGAGCGCGGACTGGCTTGCTTCCGACAGCTGCTTGACCGAGCCGACCCCAACCTCAGCCAGTCCGGTCGGACGATTCTGCACACCGTGATGGCACGAGGTGGAGAAGAGCATGTGCCGTATGCCGAAATGCTGCTGGAGCGAGGAGCGCGAATGGATATCCGCGACGAGCTGCTGAGAAGCACTGCGCTCGGCTGGGGATGCCGGTGGGGCCGGGTCCATTTCGTGAAGCTTCTGCTGGAGCGGGGCGCTGATCCGGTCGAGCCGGACGCCGAGCCGTGGGCGACGCCAATTGCCTGGGCGCAAAAGATGAAGCACGACGACGTGCTGGAGGTGCTGCTCGACCACTGGCCCGAGTGACGAGCCGCCCACCTCCGCTTCAGAACGCCGGCGCTGCAAAACCGGGGTCTTTGATCGAGATCACTTTCATTTTGGGTGCGTACTTCTTGACGCTGTCCTGAATTTTGGAGGCGGCGCCGATCAGGCAGAACTGGAGGTTGGCGTCGCTGTAGTATTTGCGGGCCAGCGCGTTGGCCTGATCGAGGGTGACTGCGTCGATGCGGGAGAAGAGGTCGTCGATCTCGCCTTTGTTGAGGCTGTAGAACTCGATTTCGCCGATCACATCGGCGAGCTGGTCGGCTGTTTCGAGTCGGTCAGTGGGAAAATTTCCTTTGATGTAGTTTTTGGCAGATTTGAGCTGTTGGGCGTCGATGCCTTTGTCGCGGAGGCGCTTCAGGACGGACAAGGCGAGGTCGATGGCCTGCACGGTGGTGTCGGTGCGGGTGTAGGAGTTCATGACGATGGCGCCGGTGAGGCGGTCCTGCTCCAACTGGCAGTTGGCGCCGTAGGTGAGGCCGGAGTTGACGCGCAGCTCATCATTCAACATGGAGGTGAAGCGGCCGCCGAACAGGGTGTTGATGATGAGGAGCGGGACGCGGTCCTGGCTGGTGCGATCGATGCCGGGCATGCCGACGCGGAAGTACGTCTGGGTAGCGTCTGGCTTGTCGACCAACAGGAGGCGGGCGGAGTCGAATTTGGGTGCGGCGGCACTAGCAGGCTGGAAGGCCGAGCCTGCGGGGAGTGCGGCGGCGAGCCTTGAGATCTTCGCGCCGAGGACGGCGGGGTCAAAGTCGCCGGCAGCGATGAGGATCAGGTTGCGGCCGACGTACATGCGCTTGTAGAAAGCCTCAATCTCAGTGCGCGTCATCCTGGCGAGGGACGCTTCATTGGCCGCGCCGGAGGTTTTGTAGGGATGGCCCGCGGGATAGTAGAACGCGTTGAAGTAGCGTGCGATGGCGGGGCCAGGATTGTCCTTCAGGGAGCGCACCTGATCCGTGGACTGAGCGAGCACCTTCTTCACCTCGGACTCGGGGAAGATGGGGTTCATGAGCACGTCTTCGAAGATGGCGAGCGCCTTGTCGGACGTGCGGGCCATGAACTCCGTGGCGACGAAGGCCATCTGCCGGTTGGAGGCGAGGCGGAGCTCGGCGCCGATGGAATCGAGCTGGAGGGCAATCTGCTCGGAGGTTCGTGATTGGGTGCCGCGGCGCATCAGCTCGGAGGTGATGGAAGAGATGCCGGCGAGATCGGCGGGCTCGGCTTCAGCACCACCCCGGAAGACGGCTCGCACTGAAACCAGAGGCACGTCTGGTTTGCGAAGCAGGATCACCGTCGCCCCATTGGGGAGCGTCTGTTTGGTGTACTGCGGGAGTCGGACCTGCGCCAAGAGAGCGGAGGCAGCGAGCGTCATCGAGATCAGAATGCGGGTCATCACTTGGCGTCCTCTTTCTCGGCTTCAGGAATCAGCGTGGCCACGGTGCGGTTCTTCTCCTGGAAGTACTTCGCGGCGAGCCGCTGGATGTCGGCGGGCTGGACTTTGTCGAGATCCTGGGTCACGGTGTTGACCTTGCTCCAATCGCCGAAGAACACTTCGTAGGTGCCGAGCAGATTGGCTTTGCCTGCGATGGTTTTCAGTCCGCGATAGAAGCCGGCGAGCATCTGGTTGCGGGCCTTGTCGAGCTCATCCTTGGTGATGCCTTCTTTGGCGAGGCGGTCGAGCTCCTCGTAGAGAGCCTTTTCGGCGTCGGCCGGCGACTTGCCGCTGCGGACCTGCATCGTGAAGTCGAAGGTGCCGGGATCGAGCGAGGGCTGCGTGCCGCCTTGAACATTTAGCACGAGCTGGTCCTTCTCGACCAGGCGCTGGTAGAGGCGCGAGCTGCGGCCGGTGGTGAGGATGGTTTCGAGCAGGTCAAAAGCTGCGGAGTCCGGGTTGTTCGTGGCCGGGACGTGATAGCTGAGCATGAGGATGGGGAGATTGGCGGGCCGGCGCACGACGACGCGGCGCTCGCCCAATTGCTCAGGCTCTTTGGTCCTCACGGGCGGAGGCGGTTCATGGCGCGGGATGGGCTCGAGGTATTTTCTTGCGAGCGCCAGAATTTCGGCGGGAGTGACATCGCCGCTGACGACCATGGTGCAGTTGTTGGGCGCGTAGCCCATTTTGAAATGCGCCTTGAGATCGTCCATGGTCCAGCTCTCGATGTCGGTGGCCCAGCCGACGACGGGCCACTGATAGGGATGTGCGATGAAGGCAGTGGCGGCGAGCTGCTCATCCAGCACGCCCATCGGATTGTTGTCGACGGAGGTGCGGCGCTCGGAGTAGACGACGCCGCGCTCGCTCTCGACGATTTTGGGATCGAAGGCGAGGTCACGGATGCGGTCGCTCTCCAAATCGAACATGAGCTCGAGGGCGCCCTTGGGGAACCAGTCCGTATAGACGGTTTCGTCCCGAGTGGTATAGGCGTTGTTGCGGCCGCCGGCCATCTCCATCTGGATGTCGAACTGCTTGGGTCCGTACTTCTTCGCGCCGTTGAACATCATGTGTTCGAAATAGTGGCTGATGCCGGTGGTGCCTGGACGTTCGTTGCGCGAACCAATTTTGTAGAAGAAGTACATCGCCACATTGGGAACGTCGTGGTCCTCGTGGATCAGGATCTTCATTCCGTTGGCGAGGGTATGAGTGGTGACTTTGAGCTCCTGCGCGGGCAAGGCGGCGCAGAGGAGCGCGCAGAGGGGAAGAATCCGGCGCATGAACTTCAAGTTAACAGGGGAGGGGGCTTGACAGGTGCAGCAGTGAGGCGCATACTGGTTTGCGGTACAAACCTGTCTGCCTAAGGAGTGACATTCATGACCGCAAACCCGGATCTTGGCGAGTTGGAGCGGCGGCCGCTGAAGTACTGGAACGTCGACGGCATCCCGGAGTTGTTGATGGGAGTCTTGTGGATCGTGTGGGGCGGCGCGTTCGTGTTTGGTAATGCCCTGCCCAAGGGTGCGGCGTACAGCATGTATTGGATGATCATTCCGGTGGTGCTGGTGCTGAGCGGGTTCGCGATGAACCGAGTGGTGAAGATACTGAAGGAGCGGATCACGTATCCGCGCGCCGGGTGGGTGGAGATGCGGGAGCCTTCGAAAGCTGCAAGGTTTGGCGCCGCGGGGATCGCCGTCTTGAGTGCGGCGGCTGTCGCTGCGCTGGTGGTGAGCGGGAAAGAGCAAGGAGTGGAAGATGCCATGACTCCTGTGACGGCGCTGCTGGTGAGCCTCGCGTTTGTGGTGGCGTCACTGCGGCAACGGGCGCCCCACTATCTGGCTCTGGCGGGAGTGGCGCTGGCGCTGGGCTTTGCTTTCATGCGGCTGCGGATGGGGTACGACGGGTTGAGCTGGATGTTCGTATGGCTGGGCGTGGCGGCTGTCGTCGTTGGCGGAATTCGGCTGGCGCGGTTCGTGAAGAAGAACCCGCGTTCCACGGAGGCGGCATGACAGAGCTTGACCGCGTCATTCACGAACCGGCGCGGCTGCTGATTGTTGCGCTGCTGGCCGGGGTCAAGGAAGCGGACTTCCTGTGGCTGCTGCGGGAGAGCGAGCTGACGAAAGGGAACCTGTCGAGCCACCTGTCGAAGCTGGAGGAGGTGGGGTATGTTGAGATCGAGAAGTCCTTCAAGGGGAAGATCCCGCTGACGATGCTCCGGCTGGCTAAGCCGGGCCGTACGGCGTTTGAGGACTACAAAAAGAAGATGAACGGCCTGCTGTCGAAAGGGGCTGGACGCGCGTGGATTCGTGGTATCAAGAGTCATGCGCGAATTGACCCGGAGGGAGTTCACGACGGCGATGGCAGCAGCGGCGGGCATTGAGAGCCTGGATAAAGCGTGGAAGGATTCGGCGGCGCGGCGAGGGATTCCCGCCGCAGCCGCGATGGTCGCGAACGGGCAGACAGTGGAGTATTCAGGAGCGATAGGCGCGGCCAGGGAAGACTCGATCTTCCGGATCTTTTCGATGACGAAGGCAGTGACGTCGGTGGCGGCGATGCAGCTTGTGGAGAAGGGCAAGCTGAAACTGGACGAGCCGGCGGCGCGGCGCCTGCCGGAACAGGAAAAGCTCCAAGTGCTGGAAGGGTTTGATGCGACGACTGGCGCTCCGCGATTGCGTCCGGCGAAGACCGCGGTGACGGCGCGTCATCTGCTGACGCATACAGCGGGATTCGGCTACGAATTCACCAGCGCTGAGATTGCGATGTACGCGGCAAAGACCGGCCGCGCAGGGATGACGGATCTGCGTAAGGGCGTGTTGGACGCGCCGCTCCTGTTCGATCCGGGAACGCGCTGGCACTACGGGATCAACACGGACTGGCTGGGACGGCTGGTGGAGAAGGTGAGCGGGCAACGATTGGGAGAGTACTTCGCGCAGCACATCTTCGAGCCGTGCGGGATGGTGGACACAGGTTTCAGCCTGCCGGAATCGAAGTGGCCACGCGTGGTGGTGCTTCATCAGCGGGAGGAAAACGGGAAGCTGGTGGAATCGGCGCTTCCGCCGCCGAAGCAACCGGCTTACGAAAGCGGCGGCGGAGGGCTATTGTCAACGGCCGCCGACTATGTGCGGTTTATGCAGATCTTCCTGAATGGCGGGCGGTCGGGAAAGGGGCAAGTGCTGAAGACACAGACCGTGGAAGACATGGGCCGGAACCAGATCGGGCAATTGAGCGCGGGCCGGATCCGGTCGGCGATGCCGATGTTCAGCCGGGATTGTGATTTCCATCCGGGATTCGAGGACAAGTTCGGACTGGGGTTCCTGATCAATCCTGTGGCGTATGAGGGCGGGCGTTCGGCGGAAAGCCTGGCATGGGCTGGTGCGGCCAACACTTACTTCTGGATCGACCGGCGGAAGGGGAAATGCGCCGTGCTGCTCATGCAGATCCTGCCGTTCTTCGACGTGGAGGCGGTGGGGGTGCTGCGGGAGTTCGAGAAGGGCGTTTACGCAGGATAGACGGGACTGAAGTCCCGCCCAAGCCTGCTCCAATTTACGCCTCGACCCAGTTGCGGCGTTCGACGAAGGTTTCGGGCTCGTACTTTACACCCTTTTCGAGGCGTTTTTCCTCGCGCTTGGTGAGCCAGAGCATCAGGGGGCCGAGGATCGCGCCGGCGGCTGCGGAGAGGGCTCCGCACTCGCGGTTGATGTCCTTGCGGAGGGAGCGGATGCGTTCGGCCACCGCCTCATTCGTCTCTTTCATGTGGCGTTCCATGGCCCAGAGCAGAGCTGAGTACGACGTCTGCAAGGTCCGGGCTTCGCGTTCGAAGCGTTCGCGGACGCGGAGGTCGGGATGGAGGCGGTACTTCTTGATGCCTTCGAGGGTGGTGCGGCAGATGCGGTAGAGGGAGGGGCCGTTGAGATCGAAGTCGCGCAGGAAGGCCCAGTCGAGGAACTTCTTGGATTCGTCGTGGGAGATGAAGGGGTGGGTCCAGTTGAACTTCCATTGGCCATGGACATCAGCGAGGTCGACGTCGATCAGGCGGCCTTCGGCGCCGAGGCGTTCATGAAGCGGAGTGCCCGGCAGCGGCGTGTAGAGCATGAACTGGTGGAAATCGGTTTCGTGGGAACAGGCGTAGTCGATTTCCTGACTGATGTTCTCCGGCGTGTGGTGCTGCATGCCGACGATGGTGGAGCCGAGGACGCGAATGCCGTGTTCGCGGAGCTCATGCGTCAACGACAGCGTGTCGGCTCCGCTGAGTTTTGAGTAGCCGCTTTGGGGGGATTCGAGGCCCATCCAGATCCAGGAGATGCCGAGTTCAACGAGCTCCTCCATGGTGTATTTCCGGATGGCATTGGCGGAGGAAAAGACGTAGAGCTCCCAGCTCTTGCCGGCCTCCTTCATGCATTCGAGCAATTCGAGGGCGCGGCGGCGGTGGAGAAGGAAGTTCTCATCCATGACGAAGAACGCTTTGAAGTGATAGGCGTCTTCGGCCTGCTGCATCGCGTCGAAGATTTCACGGCCGCTCTCAAAAAAGTTGATGAACCTACCCTTGCCACCGAAAAAGGCGGAGGTGGTGCAGAAGTCGCAGCCCATGGGGCAGCCGACGCTGGGGATGATAGTGGCGGCGGTAGACCCGATCTTACCGGGGAGCTTGAGTCCCATGACGCGATGGCCGAAACCGGAGGCGATTTGGGGGTGGATGACGGGCTGGGTGGGATCCTGATCGAGGAAGGAACGCATCCAGGAGACGCCTTCTCCCTTCACGATGTGGTCTGCATCGATCATGTGTTCGAGGCCGGGGATGGCAGTGACATGGCCGCCGACGACGATGGTGGAGTGGGGCGAAAGGCGGCGGACGATCTTGCACATCTCGCGGACTTTACCGATGTTCACGATGATGGAGCTGATGCCGACGACGTCGTAGTGGTGCGAGGTGAGCTCGCGCTCGAAGTCCTCGCGGACTGGGAAATCGAGCACTGTTGAAGGATTCTCGATGTTCGACTGGATGAACATGATGCCCCAGGAGCGGTGGAAGATGCGGAGAGAATAGGGTCCCTGGGCTCGGGTTACCTGGTTGTGGTACAGCTCCATGGGGTTGATGGAGCGGGAACCGAATTCGTCATCCTGGGCATAAGGTCCGAAGACGGAAGTCAAAAGCACGCGGGCCTGACGGCCCTTGGGGTGAGTAGGCATCAATACACTCGCGAACGGTTCAGCAAACTAGGACAATCAGTCCCGTAAGTTTGATTCTACCGCCAGCGGATAGGTTTCCGGAACCGGCGTCCGGCCTGGCACGAGAAGAGAATGCGGTGATCACTTTCTGATGCGGAGCGCGATGTCCTCGGCAAACGGCGGCGTCTTGATGCGCGCGGTCCCACCGCGATGCGGCAGGGGCCTCTGGTCAAGGACCGACCCGGTGAGGGGATCCACCCATTCCAGCATGTACTCGCCGGCGGGCATCTCCAGGGCCAGGTCTCCCGGACCGCTGCCCGTCAAGTAGATGCCGTACGCCTGGCCGCGCGCGCCGATCGCTTCAGCTACCGCACCCGGGGCATGGGCCACAACCTGTGGATCGGGTTTCATGCGCAGGTACGGCAGGCTCTCGATGAATTCGCGGAGCATGCGGAGTTGCCTGCGCAGCGCTGGACTTCCGCCGCCGGGGCTCTTCGGCTGCGAATCCGTGCCGTCTTCCTTTCCCACGCTGAACGAGTAGTCGAGGTGATTGAACAAAGAGCCGCCGGCCAGTATGAAGCGCCAGGACTGCTTGCGGTAGGCGGCGTCCGTGTTGCCGATGAAGCCGGTCTCGTCGTAGGCGATGGGCATGTTCAGGCCGTAGTTCCACTGCACGGCTTGGGGGTAGGCGTAATGGAAATTGACAATGTCCGCGCCTTCGAGGACATCCTTCAGCGACGTTCCGAAATTGCATACGTTCCAGGCGACCATGTGCCTGTTGGGCAGAGCGGCCTCTTCGGAATGGACCCACTGCGCGACGTGCTTCTGCCATTCGAGAGACGCGTCGTCGGCAACGTCCGCAGTGTTCGGCCACCTCTTCGGCATGTAGGGGTTGAGGTGCTCGGTGACGATAGTACGGTCAGCCCATGGCTCGTTCTGGATCTCGAAGATCACGTTGTCGAGCGGGTTCAACTCGCGGACAATGCGGCGGACGAGTTTCTCCTGCACGCCCAGCACGTCCCCGTTGTTGAGTGTGTGAAGATCCTTCCAGCTCTTCACGGCGCCGTTGAACGGGCTGACGGACCATTGCTTCTCACCGTAGGTGGAGCAGAACAGCGTCACCTCGACGATGATGCCGCGCTTGCCGGCCTCGGTCACGAACTCCTTGAGTTTTGTGAAGTACGCTTCGTTCTGGCCTTGCAGATCGAGCTTGCCTTCGCGTTCCGGCCACGGGGCCAGGAAGCGGCCCGGCGCTGGAGCGAGCGTGTTGCGCTCGATACCGAAGTCGCCGGGCACTTCGCGATAGGCGCCGGTGAAGATGCGCGTGTAGTTCATGCCATCCTTCGCCAGCGTGTCGAGATACTTGCGCCAGTCGAAGTCCTGGTTGAGCACGGCGCCGTAGTGCTCGCCGGAGGAGACAATCACCAGCGGCTGTCCACGAAAAACGAAGTAATGCGGGTTGGCCGGGTGAGGGCGCACCGGTTCCGCGCACAGGGCCGCTATCGCGGCGGCAAAGATGAAGAGGTATCGCATTACACCCACGCTGAACTCCTCCGGCGAGAAGCCTATCGCAATTGGGAGTGTGGCGGGGTGCTGCCCGCTTGGCGCGCTCAGGTCACTCTATTTCGTACCCTGTAGTGGAATATTCGTGAGCGGCTTCCTTCAAATCCTGCGGCACAACCGAAACTACCGCAACTGCTGGCTGGGTCAGACGGTGAGCGAGGTTGGCGATCATTTCAATTCCATTGCTGTCCTCAGCCTGGCGCTGCACCTGACGGGCAGCGGATTCACGGTGGGGGCTGTGATGATCGCGCGCGTGCTGCCGGCGATCCTCGCGGGGCCGGTGGCCGGCGTCGTCCTGGATCGGATGGACCGGCGCAAGGTGATGATCGCATCGGATGTGATGCGCGGGGTAGTGGCGCTGCTGCACATCCTGCTGCTCACGTATCGCGAGACGTGGCTGCTGTACGCGCTCAGCGGACTGCTGATGTTCGCGTCTCCGTTCTTCAATAGCGGGCGTTCAGCGATTCTGCCGAAGTTAGCGTCGGCGGAAGAACTGCATGCCGCGAATGCGCTGACGCAGACGACGTCATGGCTGACTCTGGCGATCGGGACGATGCTCGGCGGCGTGAGCACGATGTCGTTCGGGTATGAATTGGCGTTCGTGGCAAATGCGGTGAGTTTTGCCTGCAGCGCTGCCGCCATCTGGAGCCTGAAGGGCGATTTCATGCCCGACCGCACGGGAACTACGCGCCGTCGCGCGTCGAACTGGGAAGAGTTCCGCGATGGATTGCGCTATATGCGGTCGCGCCCTCTGATCCTGGGGATCGGGCTTCTCGGCATCGGCTGGTCTTCGGGCGGCGGCGCAGCGCAGGTGCTGTTCACGCTGTTCGGGCAGGTGGTGTTCGACCGCGGCCCGGCCGGAACAGGGATCATCTGGAGCTTTGCAGGCATTGGGCTGGTGCTTGGCGGGGTTCTCGGCCACAAGTTGGCGCACTACGAGAACTTCGAGCGTTACAAGCACACCGTGACTGTGGCGTTCTTTCTGCACGGCCTGTGCTATGCGATCTTCAGCGTGATGCCGACGATTTGGGGCGCCGTCGTCTTCATCACGCTGTCGCGCGTCTTCATGGGATTGAACTCGGTGATGAACCGGATGATGCTTTTGCTGCACGTGCCCGACGGACTTCGCGGGCGCGTGTTCACGACGGTGGAAACGATGTCGAACGCGACGATGATGCTGTCGATGGGGGCGGCGGCGGTGGCATGCACGGTCTTCAGTCCGCGGCAGATCGGCGTGGTGGCGGGGATTCTGAGTGCGTCAACCGCGCTGTTCTGGGGCTGGGCGAACGCGGCGGGTAAACTACCCGAGCCGGCACGGGACTGGGAGGAGCCGCGGCGCGAGTTTACCGAGCCTGTGACGCCGGCTTGAGGTCCCCTTAGCGAGACGGGGACGCCGACATGAGGTCTTCCTTGAGGGCTGCGAGGAGCGCGGCCTGGGAGGGCTCAAGAAAGAAATGGCCGCCGTGGAATTCGGCGCGTTTGAAGAAAGCGCTGGTCTGCTCGCCCCATGCGTTCAGATGTTGCGCAGTAACGTTCGGGTCCGCGTCGCCGCCGTAGGCGAACACGGGCAGGGGCAGCGGCGCACTGGGCTCGTAGCGGTAGTGCCTGTACAGGCGGGCGTCGCTCAGCAATGAGGGCAGCGCCAGCTTGAGCAGCTCCGGGTTGTTCAGAACGCTGGGGGGAAAGCCTTCGAGACGGCGCAGTTCTTCGATGAAATCGCGCATCGTGGGCTCCGGCGGCGGCTGATGATTCAGGCGGTACTGCGGTGCGCGTGCGCCGGAGACGTGCAACGACACCGCCAGTGGCAGGCCGGCGCGCCGGAGCGCACGGGTCAGCTCAAAGCTGATTCCAGCGCCCATGCTGTGGCCGAACAATGAGTAGGGCTTGCCGGTGAAGGGGGCGATCTGCTCGACGAGTGCAGCCACCAGCGGTTCCATGCGCTCGAAGGCGGGCTCGGCGGCGCGAGTCTCACGCCCGGGGAGCCGCACCGGCACGACCGCAGCCACGCCGCTCAACGCATCCCGCCACGCGCGATAGGGCAGCGCGCCTCCGCCCGCCCAAGGCAGGCAGAACAATTTCAGCTTGCCTTCCGGAGCGTCCTCGATCCCGGGGAACCACACGTTCGATTCCGGGCGCGCGGCTGTCGTCCTCTGCCTCAGGCGCAGCGCGAGAAGACGGCGCTTTCCCTCGCTCAGCCCCGCTTTCGGAGCGACGGCAGGCGGCTGCTTCTTGGGCTTGCGGAGGCATTCCTCCATCGCGTTCTCAAACGGGAGCACGTTCAGATTGTCCGCGTACTCCAGCGCCGCTTTGCGCGACGCGGTGGCCAGTTCCTCCCAATGCGGGCGGTCCGAAACGAGCCGGCGCAGCACACGCTCCCACGGCTCCACGTTTTGCGGCGGCACCTCCGCCACCGGCACCATGCTGGCGTCCACGGAGGGTTTGTACTTCACGATGGGGTTGACGCGGATCAGGTACGGCACACCAAGCTTCGCTTCGTGGAGTCCGCCCACGTCGCTGGCCAGGACAGGTACGCCACGAGACATGGCCTCCAGCACGATGCGCGAGCGCGCCTCCGCCCACACGCTAGGCACCAGCATTACCTTCGTTTGAGCGAGCAGACCGTCGATGTTGTCCATTCGCTCGAGCAGCGTGATGTTCTTCAGACTCCGCATCGCGTCCAGTTCGTCCGCCTGCGTGCCCCAGGTGGGAATGGCCGCGAAACGCACGTCCGGCATGCGTTCGGCCAGTTCCAGGAAGATCGAGATGCCCTTGACTGCACAGGGATTCACCATGCTTACGAATTCGTTCTCGAAGCGGCCGAGGAGCGGGTACTCCGTGTGCGGCTCGAGCAGAGAGATGGGCACGTGGATGGCGTCGATGCCGCTCCACTCGCGCACGTAGCCTGCGACGTAGTGGCTGACGCCAACGACGAGGTCGGCGCGTTTGAGCATTTCCGTCTTGGCTGCGCTGACCATGGAGCTGTCGGGGCCGAAGGGCACCGCGATGGTCGCGCGCACCAGGTAGACGACGCGCGCGCGGGGCGCTTTTGCTGCGATATCGAACAGCAATTGGCCTGGATCATCGGTCGAGGTGATGATCACATCCGGGTCGAACTCCTCCACCTGCTTCTGGAAGAACCCGCGCAGGTGCGGGCTCAAAGTGAGCACACGGACCTCCACGCCTCCGAGGGTGTAGCGGACTCCGTCGCCTTCAGGACAGGCTTCGACGCCACGCGCCGACAAGTCCACGAGCAGTTGCTGGTGGCCTGGCTCGCCGAACTTTTCGACGCGGGTGACGACGAGAACGGAATGTCCGCGCGCCGCCAGAGCCTCCATCAGCAGGCGGTTGGACTTATCGCCTCCGCCGAGCGAAGGAAAGTAAGTCGAGTTGTGCGCAAGCAGCACTTTCACGGCTGCGCCCTCTTCCTGAGCCGCGCCAGCAGCAGTGCGCGCTTGGCCGAATCGAGATGCTTCAGTTTGTCCTCTTCGCGCAGCGGTTGTACGGGCGCGGGCAAACCGGCGAGCGCACGCTCAAAATCAGCAGCGTCGAGTTTGGAGACGAATCGCAGCGCTGCCTCGCGCGACCGCTCCGCCTCCTCCCAATACTTCGCTTCATCCGTCAGCAGGATCTGGAGAGCCGCTTCCCAGGGATCGACGTCCTGCGCGGGGATCACGGCGCGCGGCATCAGCGTATCGTCGAACGCCGCTTCGTAGCGTTCAACGGGCTTGACGGGAATCACGTAGCCAGTGCCGCGCTTGGCTTCCTGCAGGCCGCCCGAGTCGCTGGCGATGACGGGCAATCCGCGCAGCATCGCCTCCATTGCGATCAGTCCGAATCCCTCATACCAGACGGACGGCATCAGCAGCAGCCGCGCCTGTTGCAGGACATCCTCGATGTCCGGAACATTTTCGAGCAGTCTTGTATTGGGACGGGAGGAGAGCGCCTGCCGATCCGCCTGCGTAGTCCCCCATCCGTTCAGTGCAGCGAAGTCGATGCCGGGGAACCGCTGTGCCAGGGCCATGAAGATCGAGATACCCTTCACGGCGCAGGGATTTATCATCAGCACGAAGCCGTCGCCGAATCGGCCGAAGCGCCGGAATGGCGGTGCTCCATAAATGGGCGGATGCACAACCGCGGCCGTCCTTCCGAGGTTCTGCTCCACGTATCCGGCCATGTGCTCGCCGATCACAACGACGCCTGTGGCGGCGCGTACGATCTCCGTTCCCGCGGCGTCTTTATTCCAGCTCTCGGGACCGAAGGGGAAGAACTGCGGCGTGTGAGCGAGGTAAACGATGCGTCCGGGCGCCACCGCGCCGGCCTCACGCAGCAGCACGTGGCTGACATCTTCGCTTGAGACGAGCACCCAATCCGGCTGCACTTCGCGGATCAGCCGGCCCAATTCAGACACGCGGAAGGAGAGGTCGCGCACGCTGTGGATGGTGATCCCGTCCACGTTCGAGGTGCGGTCTTCGCCGCCCGGGAGAGCGGGCGAGACCACGATGCATTCGTGCCCGCGCGCGGCGAGATGGCGCAGCCACGCGAGATTGGATCGTGTCGAACCGCCGCGGGGCGGATCGTAAGATGCGTTCGAGGTCAGAAGCACTCGCATGGTGCTCACTCGCCTTGTTGCTCGCGTTCGAGCAGCGCCCGCACCTCATCATCGCTCAGGCCTTCGATCTCCGCCAGCAGCGCCTGGTACTCGTCGGGATCCATCGCGCCCAACTGCCGCGATTCGATCGCCTCCGCCAGATCGCCCAGGGTGAGCGTGCCTGAGTATACGTCGTCTACCGACAACTCCACGCCAAACTCTTCCTTCACCCGCATCAAAAGCAGCACGGCCAGGAGCGAGTGTCCGCCCATATCGAAGAAGTTCGCGCTGCTGGCTTGCACCGGCTTCTGCAGGAGCTCGGACCAGATGCCGGCGAGCTTCCGCTGGACGTCGGTGGAGAGCGCGTCTTGCGCGATGGGCGCCTGGAAAGATGCTTGCGCCTCCTTCCGCATGGCCGCGATCAACTGCGCCGGGGTCCTGAGCTCGCGGGCGATACGCGCAAACTCGACGAACCGCCTCCCTGAGCCCGCTCTGGCTGCAGGCTTCGGCGCGACCGTCTCCTGCGGTCCAGGCTTCCAACGAAGCGCCTGCAGATCGGTGGCTGGAAAACGGTAGACAACCTGGCCGTCTTCCTCGAACTTGCGGCCGAAGGCGATGCTGTCGAGGAACTGGCGGGCCGGGAGATTCTTCGCCGTGGGCCGGAACGGCACAGTCACGGTGTAGATGCCGTGGTCGAGCGCCTCTTCGGCGATCGCCGACAACATGCGATGCTCGACACCGCGTCCCAGCGCGCGGCAGCTCAGCAGAAACGTGTCGACATAAAGTTCGACGATTCGCGTCTGAACCATCAGCACGCCGACGAGGCCGTACTCGCCGAAGCGGTCGCTGACTTCGGCGGTGTAACAGCGGAAGCCGGGCGCGGAAAGCATGCCCTGAATCTCGCTTTCACCGCGGCGGATTCCCGTCGCGTTGAACTGGTTGGTCCGCTGCGTCAGTTGCGCCACGCGGCCGATCCGCTCCAAGTCCAGCGGCTGGAAGTCGACGCGCAGGTTCAGGCCGGCGATGAACTCCTCGAGGCTGGCAGCGCGGCGGATCTCGCGTCCGAACTCCAGCGATTGCGTCATCATGGCGCTGCGCTGCCGGTCCTCTTCCGTGATGACTGGATGGTCGAACGCCCACACGTGGCGCAGGAACTCGGGAAGCCCGCTAATATCTTCCGGCAGCGCAATCGGCAGCGCTTCCGGCGCACCACCGGCGACCTCGGCGCATTCCTTCGGGTTGTCGTCGACGAAAATGATTGTGTCGAGACCAACGTTCAACTCCGCGGCCATCGAAACGAGATTCGCCGCCTTGGAATCCCAGTTCAGCCGCCAGGCGGTGAAGTGCCTAAGCTGGAGCGGGAACTCGGGATGAGCCGCGAAGGTATCGAATACGTCCTGCTCGTTGTTCTTGCTCGCCAGGCTCAGGATCATTCCCGACTCGCGCTGGTCGAGGAGGAACTGGTGAAGGCAGCGGCGGGCGGGATCGAGTTCGACAACCGCGGGACCGTCTTCACCGCAGATCCCCTTCCACAAAGTGTTGTCGCAATCCACGGCGATCACTTTGTACGGCGGCATGAACAGCGCATGCGCGCGCCGTACCACGCCCGTACCTAGCGCGGCGAACCATTGCTCGGTAAAAGGGATGTGTCCGAGCCGCTCGCCCTCCGCGTCGTACCAGTTCTCCACCGGATACAGCGAGGCGATCTCGGCGCTGTCGATGAACTGCAGGCCGGGCACGCCGTCAAGGCTCTGGACGAACAGCTCGCGGACGCCGGCGCCATCTGAAAATCCCGGCGACGAGGGGCATAAGCAGAAGATCAGCGGGGAACTCAATCGCGCGGGCGCCTCGCGCAGTGCTCCGCACAGGTGACGCGCGTTCAACTCCAATTGCCGCAGCGCCGCGTCATCCCACGTTTCGAACTGCCCCAGATCCTCATACCGGCACAGGACTACATTCACGCCGTGATGGTTCTGCCCGAAGACACTCCCCGGGTCGAGCAGGGTCTGCTCTATCTGGTTATAAGGCGCGAACTGCACGTCGAATGCGCTGTTCAATTGCCTGCCCCAGAACTCCAGGATCGGGCGAATGGGGTCCGCCGTGAAGCTGGCGCTAATGGCAATGCGAAACGTTGGTTGCGGTGGTTGCACGTGCGGCGTGAGGCTGCTGCTGGAAACTGTCACAGGTTTGGCTATCGTGGCCGGCTGAAGATTGGACTGGAAGCCGCCGTAAAATTCCTAAATCACATTGTATCGTTGGACAGCAGCGGACAGCTATCAGCGGACAGCCATCGGCGGCAGACGTTGCAGGGCCATGGGGACTCCACTGGCGATTCTCCCCTTCGGGATATGATGCCTGAGGGAGAATCATGATGCTACTTCGGGCCGCCGCCGGATTCCTGTTCGCTGCCATGCTTTCCGCGCAAACTGCTGAGCCGCCGCTGCGGCTTGCCATCGCGGGGCTGGTCCACGGCCACGCTGCCGGGTTTCTGCGCACGGCGCAGGGGAAGAACGTGACTATCGTGGGCATCTACGATCCGGACACGTCGCTGCACAAGAGTTACGGCAGCCGGTTCGGCCTGAACGATTCGGTCTTCTTCACGAGCCTTGAGAAGATGCTGGACACGGTGAAGCCGGAGGCTGTCGCGGCTTTTTCCTCCACTTTCGATCATCCGGCGATTGTCGAAGCCGCGGCGGCGCGGAAGCTGCCCGTGATGATGGAGAAGCCGCTGGCGGTTTCAATGGAGCACGCAAGGCGCATTCAAGGCGCTGCGCAGAAGGCAGGCATCCCCGTGATTGTGAATTACGAAACGACTTGGTACCGCAGCCACGCCGCCATCTGGAAACTCGTCAAGCAGAAGGACTCGATGGGGCCGATCCGCAAGATCGTGGCGATGGATGGGCATGAGGGTCCGAAGGAGATCGGCGTCGGGCCGGAGTTCTTCAAGTGGCTCACCGACCCAGTCCAGAACGGCGCTGGGGCGCTGTTCGACTTTGGCTGCTATGGCGCGAACCTGATGACGTGGCTGATGGACAATCAGCGGCCGCTGTCGGTGCGCGCCGTGACGCAGCAGTTCAAGCCATCCATTTATCCCAAGGTCGATGACGAAGCCAACGTGCTGGTGGAGTATCCCAACGCCATTGGCATCATTGAAGGGTCCTGGAACTGGCCGTATGGGCGCAAGGACCTCGAAGTATACGCGCAGAACGGCTACACCCACGCGATCGGCGGCAACGTTCTGCGGGTGCGCATGCCCAAAGACAAGTCCGAGCAGACTCAGACGCCGGAAGCGCTGCCCGCCGATGAGAGCGATCCGGTTCTGTACCTCACCGCCGTCGCGCGCGGCCGCCTGAAGCCTTCCGGTCTCTCTTCGCTCGAAAACAACATGATCGTCACCGAAATCCTGGATGCCGCGCGGCGTTCGGCTCAGAGCGGCCGAGCCGTTTCGCTTCGCTGACGCCAAGCGGCGGCGGCTGGGGAGGTCCAACGACGCGGCCAACACCTCCAACGGGATGCGGCGGGATCTTTCCCGGCCCGGGAGGGTCCGGATCCGGTTCTCTGCCCGACATGAACACTTCAATCGAGGGCAGCGGCACATTGAACGACGGAAGCGCCCAATTCAATCTGACCGATTTGAACGTTCGCATCAACGGCGACATGTGCCGGATCACCCTGACCAACGACCGGCAACAGCGGTTTGAGATGACCGGAACGTTCAGACATGAATCGAACCGGTGCATCATCAACTCGTCAAATCGCGGGAGCACCAGCGCGAACGCGCTGATCCTGACCGACGGCAATCGAGTGACCGGCGTGGATGTCAGCGGCAACGTCAACGGCCAGAACTTCCAGAGCAATTTCCGTGCACGGCGATCGTTACACCGCGAGGCTATTGCAGCGGCCGGTACCAGATGTTGCGAAACTTCATCGTGGTGTCAGGCGCGCCGGGGAAGCCCGAGTGGTCCTGCAAGAGGATGGGCCCCGCTTCGCACATGCCTTTCTGGAAGCGAAGCGCCGCGTGGTCCTGCACCAGCACGCCGTTCAGGAAGACTGTGAGTGTGCCCGGCGCCAGTTCCTGGCCTCGCTCATTGCACTTGGGCGCGTGGAAGACGATGTCGTAGCTCGACCATTCCTCAGGCTTGCGCGCGGCGTTCACCAGCGGCGGGTATTGATCGTAGATCGCGCCGACGATGCCGGTGGGATAGGTCGGGTTCTGGTAGCTGTCGAGCACCTGGACCTCCGTGATGCCCTGCAGGTACACGCCGCTGTTGCCCTTTAACTGGTCCTTCTGCGCGGGCATGTTGGGGATTCTGAACTCAAGATGGATTTGAGCCGACTTGAACTTCGCGGCCGTGATGGCGTCGCCGGCGCCTGTGCGGCAGACCATCTCCCCGTTCTCGGCCTTGCAGCCTGAGGGCTGGCCGTCGTGCTTGACCCAACCCGCCATGTCCTTGCCGTTGAAGAGGAGCACGGCGTCGGAAGGCGGCGCCGCGCCGCCCGGCGTCACGACGGTGGGCTGCCTGTCGTCCCTGCCGCCTTCCGCGATGCGGGCGGGGGCCGGGATGGTCACATTACCCGTCGCCGCCCACTCCGCTCCGCGCGTGAATGTCGTAACGAAGAGCGGCGTCTTCACGGCCGGACCGTCGTGGCCCAGCACGGTTCCGAAGACTCGTCCCTGGCCGTAGTTGAGAGTCCAGAGCATCGGTTGGTTGATCCCGTCGCCGGGGATTGGCTGCCGCGCCTTGCCCTCATAGAGCTTGTGCTCGTCCCATGCGGTCGCCAGAACGTGGTAGGTGCCGGCGGGCTGCCACTTCAGATTCGCGTACAGCTCGTCGTTGGGCTGGCGGATCTTTTTCCGCAGGCCCTTCGTGATGGGGTGATCCGGGTCCACCACCTCCACTGTGAAATCGTGAGCCGCGGAGTGGTGGCCGTTGTTCGGACGCCAGTTCCCGCCGGAGAGCTTTTCGTATTCGTCCCAGCCGTTGAAGGCGGCGGTGGAGAAGTGGAACATGACGAGTCCCTTGCCAGACTTCACGAAGTCGAGCAGGGCGTTCTGCGCGCGGTCCCCCCACCAATTGTCCTTGTTGTTGCCGTCATAATAGTTAAGGACGACCAACTCGTAGCCGCGCAGCGTCTCCGGGCCAGCGCCGCGAAAATCCTCGACCACGCGCACATCGAAGCGGCCCGAATCCTCCAGCGCCTTCTTCAGGAGCGGCGAGACCGTAGGCCAGTCGTGGCCGGCGGTGTTCTGCCCGGTGATGAGAAGAGTCTTGATCTTCGGCGGCGCCTGAGTCTGAGCCGCCGCGAGCGAAGCGATGAATGCGAGTGAGTATGCAAGGTAGCGCATGGATCCGGATGCCTCGGTCCTATTCTAAACACACTGGTCCTTGATACACTCGCAGTTTCCCCTCTTTTGGAGACCCGTACTCATGAGTGATCCCATCAAATACGTCCTCGACGAAAGCCGTATACCCAAGGCCTGGTACAACATAACGGCGGACCTGCCGACGCCCGCGCCGCCAGTTCTTCACCCCGGAACGATGCAACCCGTAGGCCCCGACGATCTGGCGCCGCTGTTCCCGATCAGCCTCATCATGCAGGAGGTCTCCACCGAGCGAGAGATTGAGATTCCGGAGCCTGTGCGTGACATCTACCGGCAGTGGCGTCCGAGTCCGCTGTATCGCGCCCGCCGTCTGGAGAAAGCTCTCGATACGCCGGCGAAGATCTATTACAAGTACGAAGGCGTGAGCCCCGCCGGGTCGCACAAGCCCAACACCGCGATTGCGCAGGCGTTCTACAACAAAGAAGCTGGCGTGAAGCGGATTGTCACCGAGACGGGCGCGGGGCAGTGGGGCTCCTCGCTGGCGCTCTCCGGCGCGCTGTTTGGATTGCAGATCGAGATCTTCATGGTGCGCGTGTCGTACAACCAGAAGCCGTACCGGCGTGCGCTGATGGAGAGCTACGGGGCGCGCTGCGTGGCGTCGCCGTCCAATGAGACCGCATCGGGGCGCGCCATCCTGGCGCAGCGCCCCGATCATCCGGGCAGCCTCGGCATGGCGATCAGCGAGGCGGTCGAACTGGCTGCGCAGCGCGACGACACGAAGTACGCGCTGGGCAGCGTGCTGAATCATGTGCTCCTGCACCAGACTGTGATCGGGCTGGAGGCCATGGAGCAGATGTCGATGGCAGGCGACTTTCCGGACGTTGTTGTGGGCTGCACCGGCGGCGGCTCGAACTTCGCGGGCCTCTCGTTCCCATACATCGGCCATGCGCTGCGCGGCGGCCAGAAGTCGCGCATCGTCGCCATCGAGCCGGCCGCCTGCCCGTCCATCACGCGCGGCAAGTACGCGTACGACTTTGGCGACACTGCCCACCTGACCCCGCTGACCAAGATGCATACGCTGGGCAGCACGTTCACGCCTCCCGGGTTCCACGCGGGCGGCCTGCGGTATCACGGCATGGCGCCGCTGGTGAGCCACTGCGCGGAGCTGGGGCTGATCGAGGCACGGGCCTATCCTCAGGTTGAATGCTTCGACGCCGGGGTGCTGTTCGCGCGCTCAGAGGGGATCGTGCCTGCTCCCGAAGCCAATCACGCCGTCAAGGGCGCGGTGGATGAAGCGCTGCGCTGCAAGCAGGAGGGGAAGAGCGAGACGATTCTCTTCAGCCTGAGCGGCCACGGCCACTTCGACATGCAGGCGTACATGGACTACTTCGCCGGAAAGCTGGTGGATCAGCCATACGACGAGAACGAACTGGCCATGGCGCTGGCGGGACTTCCTTCCGTGAGCTGAGGACGCGCCTCAGGGCTGAACTGCGCTGCCCGGAACCCGGCGCTCACACTAAGAGCGCTGGGGGCGGCGGCGCAGTGCCCGAGGACATTCAGTTATCAAATCAAATATTCAATTTTCAAAGACCACGCCCGGCTAACAGGTCGTCTGTGACCGGGGCTATTTTCGAGGCAAAGATCAGGAGGACTTGAGCCGCAATCACGCGGAGTGAATGCGGCCGAGTCCGGGGATGGGAGTCCGCGGCGTGTTAGCTGGAGTCGAAAGAGGTGGGTTTGTTCGGCCGGAGCGCGTTTTGCAGAGGCGTGGATGCGCCGGAGCTCCCGGCTGGGGTTTGCCAGGCGGCCTGGACGGATGGGTTTGATCGGCCGGGGTGTGGAGCTGGCAGTGCAGCGCCGTCTGCGGGGCCGCCGCTTCCCTGCCCCGCGGCCATGGCCAGTGGGTTTGATCGGCCGGGGCCGGAAAACGCGTCCGCTTCCTGGCGCGTGCGGTTCTGATAGGCCCGGAGGAGGCGGGAGGCGCGGCGGATCTGGGCGGCGATGTGGGCGTGGTAGCGGTGGAGGGCGTTCAGGTAGGTGGCGTTGGCGAGAAACCAGGGGATGCCGTACTTGTCGATGGACTTGAAGAAGGCGATGGCGAGGCGGTTGTAGTACTGCATGCGGCCGCGGAGGTAGACGCGGTGGAACATGAGGGGGCGGAGCTCTGGGTCGGCGATGTCGCGGCAGAACTCTTCAGCCTGGCGGAGGGCGTGTTGTTCCCAGGCGTCGGGGAGGTCGAATTTGCGGGCATAGAGGTGGTGTTTGCAGGCGTTTTGCGCAACGCGGCGTTTGCCGGCATTGGAGCGAGGCCCGGTGGATTTGAGGGCGTTGGCGCGATTGGCGGCGAGGCGTTTGAGCGAGATGGGGGAGGCGGCGGCCATGGTCAGAGCCCGCGTCGGGTTTTAGTGAGGGCGTAAGTAGCTTCGCCGGGGGCGAAGCAGCGTGAATCGGGGCGCGCGAAGCATTTGGGGTAGACGGTCATCAGAATTTCACCGTGCACGCATTATCTGAGCGGGCTGCAAGTGTTTTTAGAGGAGAGGGCGGGAAGTTGTTGCATTAAATTGAAATATAAATTTACGGCCGCCGTACATGAAGGTTTCTTCATGCTCAACAAGGACGCGATCCAGGGAGTTCGCTACAGAGAATCAGCCCCAGGCTCACTCGGTGACCCACCTGGCATCCCACAATGGATTCCGCGCGCCATAGGAATTACAGCTCCCGGCCTGAATTTACCAGGTCCCGCGCTATTGCGTTGCCATTGGATCACCCATACTGGTGAAGTTTCTCCAGAATGGACGATTTGATCTGCCTGCTGATGAGAAAACTGATATATTTCTTCAAGCATTATCCTCGCCATGAACGCCGATCAGATTGCACAGCGAGAATCGCCCAGCTATTTTGATCGCCGGCTATTGGCTCTCTGGGCCAAGCTTCCGTGCGATTCCCCGGCAGGGGGATACCATCCGCTTCTGTGCCACCTGCTGGACACTGGCGAAGTCGCAAGGCTGCTCTTTCGGTCTGGCTTCACACATCACAAGGCCTTTCCGGCGATCCGATCACTTGATCTTCCGAACAATGACGTCGAAACGTGGCTCTGCTTCTATGCCGCTCTGCACGATCTGGGGAAAGCTTACCCAGCCTGGCAGTCGCAGGACGTGTTTCTCAGGGATCGTCTCAAGGGCTGGTCACTTCATGTTCCTCCTGGCGTCGAACGGCCACTGCACGGAATGGTCTCGGCGTGGGGCATCCGATCACTTCTGGAGACTGACTTCGGCCACAGCCGCATGGCTGCGAACCAGATTGGCGAAATGTCAGGTGGACACCACGGTATCTTCCCCGCGGCAAGCGAGATCGTTCAACTGCATCCAAGCCGTGTTGGCGGCCGCGAATGGCAAGAAGTCCGCCGTCAGATTGCCCGCTGGCTTGCTCAGTTACTGCAAGTTCCCTCCAAGCCGCCATCCAAGGTTCCGAATGCCGTAGCGATGGTTTTCTCCGGTTTGATCAGTGTTGCCGACTGGATCGCTTCAAATGAGCTGTATTTTCCATATGCGGCGTCTCGCCGAAACGAGACTCCTTCATTCGACCTGAGTGAATACCATGACACCTGCCGCCGCCGGGCGGCGAACGCGCTTGAAGCCTTGGGCTGGCAAGCACCGAACGCACCGGAGAGCCCGCGGAGTTTCACACAGCTGTTCGCAGGCTACACCCCACGCCCGCTCCAACAGGCCGCGGAGGGCATTGCGCAGGGGCTCGATCATCCATCGCTCGTGCTGATCGAAGCACCCATGGGTGAGGGCAAGACAGAAGCCGCCCTGATGATCGCCGATCACTTTTCCTCCAAGGCCAGCCTTCGCGGGCTGTATTTCGCTCTTCCCACCCAGGCGACCAGCAACCAGATTTTCGGGCGAGTTTGCGAATTCCTCCGCCGGACGAGCCGAGACCCGCAAGTGCAGATTCAACTCCTCCACGGCCATGCGTCACTCTCGGCCGAATTTCAGATATTGAAGGACAATTCTGCTGCACCCTTCATTGCGTCCGGGATAGACGGAAGCGGGCAATCCTCGCTTGTAGCATCCGAGTGGTTCACGTTTCGAAAGCGCGGGCTCCTCGCCCCATACGGCGTGGGCACTGTTGACCAGATTCTTCTCGCAGTTCTCCAGGCGAGGCACGTTTTTGTCCGAAACTTCGGGCTGTCGGGCAAGGTCGTCGTGATTGACGAAGTGCACGCCTACGACACCTATATGTCGGCGCTACTGGAGCGATTGCTTGCATGGTTCGCCGCCACAGGCACTTCCGTGGTTCTTCTTTCCGCGACACTGCCTGCAGCGCGTCGTGCTCTCTTGATCAGGAGTTTCGCGACGGGCCTGGGAGCAGCCGTTCCCGAACATTTGCCGACTGCGCCATACCCACGAATCAGCACCGTTTCCGGGTCTGCAGGCGCCGGCGTGCAATCGTTTACCCCGTCGGACGAGCTCAGGAAGCGAATATCCCTTCGGACGTTCGTCCGAATTGAAGATTGGATTCCAATTCTCTCTGAAAGCCTGGCGAAGGCGCTCGATCAAGGCGGCTGCGCTGTCGTCATCTGCAATACTGTGGCGCGAGCGCAAGAGGTCTATCTGGCTCTTGAATCCGTTTTTCCCGGCCCTGCCTCGGATGGGATGCCGATGCTGGACCTCCTCCACTCCAGGTTTCCATTCGATGCCCGGCATGAGCGAGAGAAACGCTGCCTCTCCCGCTTCGGGCCGCCTTCACAGTCAATGCGCCCAATGCGCGCTGTTCTGGTTGCGACGCAGATCGTCGAACAGAGTCTGGATCTCGACTTCGATCTGATGGTCACGGATCTGGCTCCGATCGACCTCATCTTCCAACGTGCCGGACGTCTTCATCGGCATGACCGATCGCGCCCGCCGTTGCTGACTGATCCGCAAATGTGGTTGATCGCACCAACGGTTTCGGATGATGGCGCACCCGCATTCGAACGGGCTGACCACTACGTTTACGATTCTCATGTACTGCTTCGCACCTGGCTCTCGCTGCAAGGCCGGGACACTCTCGACATCCCCGCTGACATTGAGCCTCTCATTGAGTCCGTGTACGACGAGCAGGATTGTCCCTTGGATCTGCCTGCCGCGGTAGCTGAACTCTGGAGTGAAACGAGGAGCGAGTTGGTCAAGGAGCGAGGGAGAGACTTGAATGAAGCCTCAAACCGCTGGCTCAAACCTCCACTTGCTGATTGCACGTTGGAGAGCCTGACCAAGTCCGAACTGGAGGAGGATTCACCCGAGTTCCATCAAGCACACCAGGCCCTCACTCGCCTAGCTGATACTTCCGTATCCGTGGTTTTTCTTTATTCCGCATCGCCCCATCCGAGCCTCTGCAGCGACGGTTCGCAGCCCATCGACCTTGGCGAGCCTCCCACCCTCAGCCAAACCGCGAAAATCCTCCATCGATCCGTCACGCTGAACGACCGCCGCGTGGTCTACCAATTGTTAGCCCAGCAACCTCCGGCGGACTGGCGGCGCAATCAGATACTGCGACACTGCCGGCATCTCTGCCTGGACGCGTATGGTGCAGCGGTTGTCGGCGGCTATCGTATTCGCCTCGACGAGAACCTCGGGGTGCTCATTACGAAGGAACAACACTCATGATCAGCTTCAACCTCATCTCCGAGCCCTGGATCCCGTGTCTCTTTCTGAACGAACGAAGTACTCGCCTCCTCAGCCTGCGCGAAGTCTTCCACCAAGCCAGTACGATTCAGGAGGTCAGCGATCCCTCGCCTCTGGTCACCGTGGCGATTCACCGGTTGCTGCTGGCCATCCTGCACCGCAACTTAGGACCGGCATCGCCTGCGGACTGGTACGCACTCTGGTCGGCATCTGAACTCCCCATTGCGGTTCTAGATGCCTACCTGGACCAATGGCAGGACCGTTTCGACCTATTCCACCCGGAGTATCCGTTCTACCAAGCAGTTTCGCTTTCCGACGAATACGCCATCCCCGTAGCCAAACTCGCCCACGAGATGGCGACTGGCAACAATGCCACTCTTTTCGATCACACCACTGAGAAGGCGGGCTCGGTGCTAACGCCAAATCGCGCAGCCGCACTTCTGCTTTCGCAACAGTCTTTCGCTGTGGGTGGGCTGGTTTCCTTGGAGAAGGGGCAAGACCCCAAACGCTACAAATCCGCTCGTGGGGCCATCCTCACTAAGGGCGCAGTGGTACTGGTCAAAGGCGTGACCTTGCGCCACACACTGCTCCTGAACCTGCACCACTATAGCCCGGCGGATGAACAGCCATTCCGAGTGGCGGGCGAAGACCGGCCATGGTGGGAACTCGGTATGGAACCGGAGGCCGTCGACAGTGAGCCAACAGGCTACCTTGATATGCTCACATGGCAGTCCCGCCGCATCCGACTCATTCCGGATAGGGACCCCGGACAAGTGTGCGTAAAGAAGGTGGTTCTTATGAAGGGCCGCCAGACGCCGGAAGAGTGGTCTCCTCGGGGCCGTGAACCCATGTTGGCCTTTCGACGGAACCCTACAGCTAAGCCTCCACAAGACGCGTGGTTCACACTGGGCTTCCAGCCTGAACGGGCTATCTGGCGTGACAGTTCGGCGCTATTCCATTCGGCGGGAGGGGTTCGCGAGCGTCCCTTGATGATGGACTGGTTGAGCCGGTTGGTCCAAGAAGGTTGGATCGACCGAAACGACATACTGCCCGTCGATCTGTGCGGACTTTCAACAGACCGCGCAAAAATCCTCTTCTGGCGCCATGAACGTCTGCTCCTCCCGCTCCGATTCCTGACGGATCCCGAGGCGTTCGAGCTCATCCAGCAATCCCTAGCCGCGGCGGAACGCGTTGCTTTGGCGATCAGACGTGCCTCCAACCGACTTGCCGAACTCATCCTTTACCCCGAATACGACAACACTGCAAAACGAAAGAGCGATGCCAAAATTGTTCGCAACCTGGCTGACTCGTGGACTCCCGCGATGAGCTATTGGTCAGCCCTCGAACCGCTGTTCAGCCGCCATGTCACGGTCATTGCAGAACTCCCGCAATCAGTACTGGCCAGCGGTGATCCTCCTCCGCCGATGCAAGACTGGCAAGATGCATTGAAGCGCGTTGCGCGCTCAAGCTTTCTGGATCTTGTCGCCGACGTTTCCAGCAATCCGCGTCTTTCCCGAGCCGCGGCACTGGCCGAAGCCCGCTTCCACCTGGAGCTCGCCCGAGCCCTGGCTGTACCTTCAACCACTGAACAGGAACTTCAACATGCCTGAACCTTCGAATCATTCCGTCAAGTTCATCGACTACCTTCAGCGACTGGTTCTTCGAGGCGATCGGGGTGCGCTTGCAGCCTTGAGGCGCGGCCTCTCCGGCAAACCGGGAACTGTGGCTGAAACCTACCCATACGTCGTCCCGTGGTTACCGGAACACCGTTCCGCCGGAATTGAGAATGCCTTCTTCCTCGTGGCGTCGCTGTTTGCATCACACCCGGAGCACAAGCGTGCCCCGTCGCCTGGTGATTTTAATTTCGGGGATTCATTCGCCGCCTTGAGGGCCAAGAGTGGCAGTGTCGACAAGCGATTTCTCGCGCTTCTCGCCTCTCCGACTGAGGATCTTGCAGAGCACTTGCGCCATGCCGTATCGCTTCTTAAAGCACACGTGGTCCCTGTGGACTATGCGCAGTTGCTTGATGACCTCATTCGTTGGAACTGGGAGAGCCGTTCCGTCCAGCGCTCCTGGGCGCGCTCATTCTGGCGTGAGACCGCGCCAGCCGACACGTCAACCGAATCCGACTCCACACCTGCAATCTCCAGCACTAAGGAATAAGCCATGATTCTCGAACTTCACATCATCCAGAACTTCGCGCCTGCGAATCTCAACCGTGACGACACCGGATCTCCGAAGGACTGCGAGTTCGGCGGCTTCCGCCGGGCACGCATCTCCAGCCAGTGCCTCAAACGAGCCATCCGGACTGAGTTTGCCGGCATGCCTGACTTGCTTCAGCCGTCCGCACTCGCTGTCCGTACCAAACGCATCGTTGAGGAGCTAAGCACGCGTCTTGAGTCCTCGGGCAAGCCCGTGGAAGAGGCTCGAATCGTCGTTGAGGCAGCTCTGGGCGCTGTCGGACTCAGCGTGGAGAATGACGGCAAAACGCAGTACCTGCTCTATCTGGGCAGCAAGGAGGTGCAGGCCATACTCTCCCTCTGCCTGGAGCACTGGGATGTCTTGCTGCAAACTGCCAAGGGTCCGCAGAATTCCAGCGACAAAGCGAAGAAGCCGGGCAAGGATCAGAAGAAGGCAGCAAAGGACGCTGTCCCGGCAGAAGTGAAAAATGCGCTGAAGTCCGCGCTCGATGGCGGCCGGGCCGCCGATCTCGCGCTCTTTGGCCGCATGTTAGCCGATCTTCCCGAAAAGAATACGGACGCCGCCTGCCAAGTGGCGCACGCCATCTCGACCAATCGAGTATCCATGGAGTTCGACTATTACACGGCTGTAGATGACCTGAAGCCCGATGACACTCAGGGCGCGGACATGCTGGGGACCGTTGAATTCAACTCCTCCTGCTTCTACCGCTACGCGAATATCGACATCACGGAACTTCGCAAGAATTTGTCCGGCGATGCAGAATTGACTGTCGCAGCGCTGCGCGCCTTCCTGCGGGCTTCGATTCAGGCCATCCCTACGGGGAAGCAAAACAGCATGGCGGCTCACAACCCTCCGTCCTTCGTCATGGCTGTTGTCCGGAACGCGGGATGCTGGTCCCTGGCGAACGCTTTCCTGAAGCCTGTGCGGCCAACCCAGGAGTGCGACATGGTGCAGCAATCCATCGCAGCCATTGATTTCTACTGGGGCAAGCTGACCGGCATGTATGGCGAGCCCGCAGGCGGCAAGGTTTTTGTTGCGACCACAGAGCCGGACTCAATCTCCAAGATCAATGCATCCGTCTCTTGCGGAGTGGATTGCCTGATCGACGCCGCGGTCGCGGCCGTGGAGGCCTGATCATGAGCGTCCTGCTCATGCGGCTCTCGGGACCGATGCAGTCCTGGGGAACCCAAAGCCGCTTCACTATCCGCGACACAAACCTCGAACCCTCCAAGAGCGGCGTCATTGGACTTCTTTGCGCCGCAATAGGGAAACCGAGGCGCGAAACGCCAAACGACGGACATCCGCCACTGTCGTCGCTCGCTGCTCTTCGCATGGGTGTTCGAGTGGATCGGGAAGGCGTGCGCCAGGTGGACTTCCATACAGCTGGCGGCGGCACCTGGACCGGCAAGCCATATGGCGTCGTGAAGGCCGACGCGAGTTCCGGGGACACCGTCTTGTCCAGCCGCTACTACCTTTCCGGTGCAGTTTTCCTCGTCGGCCTTGAAGGCGACCCGGATTTTCTGCTTCGTCTTCGAAGCGCCCTCGTAAACCCGGTCTGGCAGCTTTCGCTGGGTCGTAAGTCCTTCCTGCCTGACGGTCCTATCTACTTGCCTGAACCTACGCCATGGAACGGCGGGTTGTCCGGCGGATCCCTGGATGCCTGCCTCACGACATACCCTTCGCTGCTGAGGCTTGAATCGGAGGATGAGCCGGAGAGCGTCACCGCAAGAGGCGCCATCCGGCTGATCCTGGAAACGACAGGATCGGAAAGAGGCGAGGTCCGCATGGATCAGCCGCTGTCATTTGAACCAAGGGCTTTCGGAGTGCGCTACGTCACAACGAAATGGCTCCCTGCCTCGGAGGCTTCCTAATCATGTATCTCTCCCGGCTTCGACTGAACCCACTGCATCGCGCGGTGCAACGCGATCTGGCGGACCTTCAGCAGGTCCACCGGACCATCATGAGGGCGTTCGAGCAGGCGAAGGATACCGCCCAACCGAGGCGCGATCTCGGCGTCCTGTACCGTCTGGAGCTTCCCGCTTCATCCGGTCCGCAGTTGCTTGTTCAATCTGCTGCCCGGCCTGACTGGACGTTCCTCCCCTCCGGATACCTGGGCGCAGGTGTTGAACCTGAATGCAAGAATCTCGGCCAAGCCTATTCAGCGTTACAGGCGGGACAGCGCTTCCGCTTCCGACTGCGCGCCAACCCGACTCGGAAGATCTCCGTAGACGACGCCGGACGGCCGAAGGGATGGCGTCCGGCCCGGGTGGAACTTCGTGGAGAGGAGAACTGGATCGCGTGGCTGGAGGCGAAGGCGTCGCGTCATGGATTTCGCCTTCTGCAGACGACGGCGAGCGACGGTGTGCCGGACATACTTGCGGCGGCACCCATCCGGTCCAGCGGCTGCCGGGGTGGAATCGCCGAGAACGGGCGTTCGCGGATTACGGTCTTTTCGGTGCTTTTCGAGGGCCGACTTGAGATCGTGGATGCGGCCCTATTTGGCGAAGCTCTTTCCCGAGGGATTGGCGCCGCGAAAGCTTACGGCTGCGGCCTGCTTTCGATCGCCGGAGGCCGCTGATGCATGAAGGACCTACACATTCTGCCTCGCGTAGAAGACGGTTGGAGCTTTCTCTACTTGCAGGAGTGCCGGATCGAACAGGACGGCAAGTCGATTTCTGTTTGGGAAGGCAGCGCGCGCACCCCCGTGCCGTGCGCGGCGCTATCGCTCCTGATGCTGGGTCCCGGTGTCACGATCACCCACGCTGCCGTACGGGCTTTGGCTGAGAACGGGTGCCTCATTCTCTGGTGCGGGGAGGAGGGAGTGCGCGTATACGGTATCGGATTGGGCGAAACGCGCTCTTCCCGCAACCTGCTACGCCAGGCCGCCGCATGGGCTGATCCCGCGGCCAGACTGACGGTCGTCCGGCGCATGTATGCGCAGAGGTTCTCAGAGGATGTCGATGAGACGCTATCGCTGCAGCAACTGCGCGGCCGCGAGGGGATGCGTGTGCGCGCAGCCTATGGCGAGGCAAGCCGGCTGACAGGAGTCGAATGGAAAGGCCGCGAGTATAACCGTCAAGACTGGCGCGCCGGCGACGCGGTGAACCGCGCATTGTCGTGTGCGAACAGTTGTCTGTATGGCATCTGCCATGCGGCCATTACCGCCGCAGGCTACTCACCTGCGATTGGGTTCATCCATACGGGAAAGGCGCTCTCGTTTGTTTACGACGTGGCGGACTTGTACAAGCTCGAGACCTCAATTCCAGCAGCTTTTTCCGCTACCAAGCTGGGGCCGCAAGATCTGGAGGGCCGGGTCCGCCGTGCTATGCGGGACATGTTCTTTGAGTCGCGGCTGCTTGAGAGAATTCTCCCAGACCTCGCCAAACTGTTAGAAGGGTTAGGCGGCACAGCCGATTCTTCACTGGATAGCTTGATGGATGAAGATGATGCCCTGCCCACCGGACTCTGGGATCCAGTCGAGGGACGCGTGAGGGGCGGGATCAGCTACGGAGAGGAATCCCATGGTAGTGATCATCCTGGAGAAGGTTCCAACCAGCCTGAGGGGTGACCTCACGCGGTGGATGCTCGAACTTCACACGGGGGTTTTTGTGGGGACTCTTAAACCGCTCGTCCGTCAGAAGCTGTGGGCACGTGTCTGTGGAGCAATGAAGGGTGGGGCGGGCATACTCGTCTATGATGCCAGGAACGAGCAGGGGTTCGAGGTGGAGTTCTGGGGTGGTACGAACCGTTGGATTGTGGACCGAGATGGGCTGAAGCTCGTGCAATTGCCGGAAAAGGCCTAGAATCCAGTGTTGTCCCCACGCGCGTGGG
>DBMU01000011.1 GCA_002298225.1 Bryobacterales bacterium UBA690 | reverse complement strand
CCGTTGCCGCCCCGGCCCCCGTGGCTGCGGCTGCGGAACCCGAAGGCCCGGTCTCCCCGCTCGTGCGCCGTATGGCCCGCGAGAACAACATCGATCTGAATCAGGTGCAGGGCACCGGCGCCGGCGGTCGCATCACCAAGCAGGACGTCGAGTCTTACCTCGCAGCGCGTCAGGCCCCCGCACAGGCCGTCGCGGCGCCTGTCTCCGCCCAGGCCCCCGCTCCTGCTCCGATAGCCGCAGCCGTGGCCGCACCCCTTCCCCGCGTCGAGCCCGCCAAGGTCCGCGTCGAGCCCATGTCGATCATGCGCCAGAAGATCGCCGAGCACATGATCCTCTCCAAGCACACCTCGGCGCACGTCACCACTGTCCACCGCGTCGACATGACCAAGGTGGCCAAAGTCCGCGCCCGCGTCAAAGAAGAGTTCCAGCAGCGCTACGGCTTCGGCCTCACGTTCCTGCCCTTCATCACCCGCGCCACCGCGGACGCCCTGCGCTCCTTCCCGCTTTTCAACGCGTCGATCGAAGGAACCAACATCCTCTATCACAACGAGATCAACATCGGCATCGCCGTCGCTCTCGAAAACGGTCTGATCGTCCCCGTTATCCACCAGGCGGACGAGAAGAACATCGTCGGCCTGCAGCGTTCCATCGTCGACCTCGCCGCCCGCGCCCGCTCCAAACAGCTTAAGCCCAATGAAGTCCAGGGTGGCACGTTCTCCATCACCAACTTCGGCAGCTTCGGATCGCTCTTCGCAACGCCTGTGATTAATCAGCCGCAGGTCGCCATCCTCGGCGTCGGCGCCGTGGAGAAGCAGCCCGTCATCATCGATGACGCCATCGCCATCCGCTCCATGGCCCACCTCGCCCTCACCTTCGACCACCGCCTCATCGACGGCGCACTTGCCGATCAGTTCTGCCAGAAGGTCAAATCCATCCTCGAAAACTGGAGCGCCGAAGTCCTCTAGTTTTCGCCGCCAACCATGCCACCGAACGCCGCCCGCCGCCTCTCGCGCAGGGCGGCTTTCATTTCAAGGCCAAGGCAATTGCCGCCGTTGGCACACTCATCAAAAAGACGACGCCGCCCGGTGTCTTCGCTGGGCGGCGTTATCCAACTCGCGAGCTGTGTCAGATCGCCGTTAGTTCAGCGGCGACCGGCCCATGCCCCCTACTTCGGCTGCGGCACGATCCGCAGATACGGCTTGACCGTCTTCCAGCCGCCAGGATACTTCTGCTTCGCCTCATCGTCCGACACCGCCGGCGAGATGATCACATCCTCGCCGCTCTTCCAGTTCACCGGCGTCGCCACCTTGTGCTTCGCGGTGAGTTGGATCGAATCCAGTACGCGCAGAATCTCGTCGAAGTTCCGGCCCGTGCTCATCGGATAGCTCAGCATCAGCTTGATCTTCTTGTCCGGCCCGATGATGAACACGGTCCGCACTGTGGCGTTCGTCGCTGCCGTGCGTCCTTCCGAAGTGGTTCCAGCGTCGGCCGGAAGCATGTCGTAGGTCTTGGCGACCTTCAGTTCCGGGTCCCCGATCATCGGGTAGTTCACCTTGTGACCCTGGGTCTCTTCAATGTCGACGGCCCACTTGCTGTGGTTAGTCACAGGGTCCACGCTAAGACCGATTACCTTGCAGTTGCGCTTGGCAAATTCGGGCACCAGGCTCGCCATGTACCCCAGCTCAGTCGTGCAAACTGGCGTGAAGTCCTTCGGATGTGAAAACAGGATGGCCCAGCCATCGCCTACCCACTCGTGAAAGTTGATAGAGCCCTGCGTGGTCTCGGCCGTGAAATTTGGAGCGTCATCGTTAATTCGCAATCCCATATTGCCGTAGTATACGCGTGCCGTGCGCACAACACTAGGCCGCAAAGCACACCACGCGAGGGGAGAATACCGCGGACACCCCGGTCATTCGCGAAATGTGTTCTCCTGTAGAAGCTACGCTCCAAGTGAACCTTCGGATCTGGGATTCGTCACAGGAGGTCCAGTATGGCGCTGTACGTCGTCCGCCACCAGCACGCGCCCGACCGCTGCCCCGCGCAGGATCCCGCCATGGGGGCCATGCTTCTCAACCACCTCAGCCGCCCCAATGTCCGCCAGCACGGCATCAACGTCCAGGGCGAAGCCGTTGTTCAGGGAGAGCACACCCTCTATCTCATCGTCGACGCCACCGACGAAGGCCGTCTCCGCGAGTTCATGCAGCCTTTCCTCATGGCGGGGTCGCTTGATATCTATCCCGCCTCCACCTGCGCCCGCGTCGTCACCAGCGGCGGCTGCGCCGCCCCGCTCCCGGTCAGCGACCTCGTGCCGGCCTTGGATCCCGAGGACGCATGCCAGCGCGCTATCGACTCAGGGCTGGTGGTCCACCGCGCTCATCCCCTCAATTGCGAAACCTCGATCCCCGCCCTCATCGGCGGCGCCATCGTCCCCAACCCCCATTTCTACGTCCGCAACCACTTCCAGATCCCCGATCTCGATCCCGCCACATTCCGCCTCAGTGTCGGCGGGCTCGTCGAGCGCCGGCTGCAACTCAACCTGCACGATCTCCACAATCTGCGCTCCCAGACACTCACCGTGACCCTCGAATGCGCCGGCAATGGCCGCACGTTGTTCAACCCGCCCATCGCTGGCGAGAAATGGAATCTCGGCGCGGTCAGCACCGCCGAATGGACCGGCGTGCCGCTCGGCGAGATCCTCGACCGCGCCGGCGTCAAGCCGTCCGCGCGCGAAGTCCTCTTCCGCGGCGCGGACGGCGGCCCCATGGAGGGCCTGCCTGCACCCATTCGCTTTGAGCGCAGCCTCCAGCTCGATCAGGCCGGCAACGGCGAAGTGCTCCTCGCCTATGCCATGAACGGCGAGCCTCTCCCCATCGAGCATGGCTTCCCCCTCCGCGTCATTGTCCCGAGCTGGTACGCCGTGGCTTCCGTGAAGTGGCTTACCGAAATCGAACTGATCGACCAGCCTTTTCACGGCCACTACCAAACCGACAAATACTGGTACGAGTGGACGCGCGACGGCCAGTCCGTCCGCGAGCCGGTCACGCTGCAGCGCGTCCGCGCGCTCATCACCGAGCCCGCGCCCGATCAGGAGATCCCAGCCGGCGAAGTCGCCGTCCGCGGCGTCGCCTGGTCCGGCGCCGCTCCTATCGGCCGTGTCGAAGTCAGCGTCGGCAGCGGCGGCTGGCAGACCGCCCGGCTTCTCAATGAACGCAAGCGGCACGGCTGGCAGTGGTGGGAGTTGATCACTCACCTGACCACCCCTGGTCCTGTCACCTTGAGCGCCCGCGCGACGGATCTTGCCGGCCGCACTCAACCCGCCCTCGCCGAGTGGAATCGCCTCGGCTACGGCAACAATTCGATCCACCAGGTGCCGGTCCGCGTAGTCTGACGCGCCGCTCATCCGCCGTTTCTGTCCGCCCATCGCCATTCGCGTGCCCGCTCCGGCTCGCCTCCCTACACTGTTGTCTGCGACGCCCATGACTACGCACCTGGCCCTCTTCCTCGCCGCCGCCTTCGAGACTCCGCGCTGGAAAGAGATCCTCGACCGCATCGAGGCCATAGCCGCATCCGAGCCTCCCGTGATTGCCGTCGACACCCGCGTCCGCACCGCGAAGATCCTTGCGGCCAAACAACCGGGCGAGGCCCGCCGCCTCCTCGCCGAGGCCACATCACTAACCTACTCATTCACTGATCCGCGCACCCGCGGCATTCTCTTCACCTCCATCTGGGAGCAACTGAAGCCTCTCGACCCACAGGAAGCTGAATCCCTCATCGCCGCCCTGCCTCTCTCCGCCTACACATCCACGGCCTTGCAGGTTCACCTCCGCGACACAATAAAACAGAACCCCGATCGCGCCGCTGTAGAGTTCACCGCCCTGATCGCCGCGTTTCCTTCAAATCCATCCGCGGAAGACCTGCGCCAGCTCCTGGACTTCGTGCAGATGATGGGCATCTACTCGCCGGACCTCACCCGTGACGCACTCGCCAAGGCCCGCGCCGCCTTCAAGGATCGCCGGTTCAAAGCCAGCCGCGCTGATCGCTCCTACATCGAAGACAGTATCGAAGCCCTCCTGTCTCACTCGACCCGGCCGGACCGTCCCCGCGCCCAGGATGACGGCAACTACAAACGGCCCGACGTCAAAGGCATGGACGCGATGGAGATCGTCTCACTCGCGCGCAAGCTCGAACCGCTTCCCGCCATCGAAATCCTCATCGATCTCATCGACGACGACAAGGAACTGCCCCTCCCCCGCCGCGTCGCAATTGCCGCCGAAGCCCTCGAGCTTTCCCAGCGGCTCCCGGTCGGCGACGACCGCCTCGCAGCCCAGGCCATCCTCGCCCGCCAGCTATACCAGTACGGCGACCCTCTCAAAGCCGCAGCCGCGGCCCAACTCCTCGCCGATTCATTCGCGAAACTCTACGACTGCGAATCCGCCGCCTGCATCGCAATCAAGCTCGACGATCCGCCCGGCGACGTCATCTACTCCTTCGCCGAGTACCTCTCCGATCACGATCTACAGCCCGCCGATCTCGGTCTCAATCACCCCTCGCTCAACGCACGCATGCTCCTGCTCGACCTCGAACAGTCTCTCACCGGCAAACGCCGCAGCATGTTTTCCCTCTTCTGACACGCGAACGTCAGAGAGCGGGTAAGCGCGTCTCCAGTGAAGCCGGCCAGGCGCAATCGCGCTACCATGCGAGCAGAGGCGGATCCGGAGGTCCGCCATCCTCTCCCCGAGGTTTCCCGTGACTTCCTCTGAACAACTGTTCCTTGAGTTCTCCGTCAAAAAACTGCGACAGCTTCTCTCTCGTATTCATGTCTGCCTCGACAAGCTTGACGAGTCCCGCATCTGGCTCCGCGCCGCCGACAACTCGAATTCCATCGGCAACCTCTGCCTGCATCTCTCCGGCAACGTGCGCCAGTGGATTCTCCACGGCATCGGCGGCGAACTGGACATCCGTGCGCGCGACGCTGAATTCGCAGCACTGGGCGGCATGTCGAAAGACCAGCTCTGGTTGAAGCTCAGCGAGACTGTTCAGCAAGCCTGCTCTGTCCTTGAACAACTCCCACCCGAGCAATTGTCAACGACGGTTCGCCCTCAAAATTACGACGTCACCATCCTCGAAGGCATCTACCACGTTGTGGAGCACTTCGCGCAGCATGCTGGGCAGATCCTGTACGCCACGAAGGCATTGACCGGCACGGACCTCGGCTTCTATCGCCACCTGACAGGCGCCGCCCATCCGCCGCCGCCTCCGGCCGGGCAGGAGACCCCGTGATCTCTCTTCGTGCGGCATCGCCGAAGGACGCGCCCGCCATCCGCTCAGTCAATCAGCGCGCCTTTGGCCAGCCCGACGAAGCGCGCCTCGTCGATGCGCTCCGGGACTCCGGCGCCGTCGTCCTCGAACTCGTTGCCGAGTCGAACGGACGCATCGCCGGCCACATCCTCTTTTCCGAACTCCCCATCGAATCGCCCGAGCGCACCGTGCGCGCCGCCGCCCTGGCGCCCATGGCGATTCACCCTGACTTCCAGCGCCGCGGCATCGGCAGCGCCCTGATCAAGATGAGCATCCCCATGCTCGCCCATGCCGGCTTCGATGCCGTGGTCGTTGTTGGCCACGAGGACTATTACCCACGCTTTGGCTTCTCCGCCGACGTTGCCCGCGATCTGCTGCACCCTTTCCCTCCCGGCCCGCACTTCATGGCCCTCGAAATCACGCCGGGAGCCCTGGAAGGCTTCACCGGCCGCGTGCATTACCCTCCTGCCTTCGGCCTCTGACGCCGCTCATCACCTCTTCTGAGCCATTCATCGCCATTCACTCTGTGTCCGTGGAGTTCCGCCATAAGCTGACACTGGAGGTGATCTTCACCATGTTGCCGTGCGAACTAGAACGCCTCTCCGCCCTGCGTGAGCGCGCCTTGAGCTTGCCCGCCGGTGCGCCGCTGCGGATCGTCACCACGAACGGCCGGCGATTTCAAGGCGCCTTCCTTTCAGCCGACGACGATGACATCCTCCACCTTCGCCTGCATTCGGGCCACATGGTTTTCCTGATCGAGGAGATCCACTCGCTGCGTCGCCTCGACCGGCCGCGCTTCCCGCACGTCGCGGCAGCGCGCCGCTTCCTGGTTGCGCTGTTCGCATCCATCTTCTCGCTCTTCGCAGCAGACGTCCGCCAGCAGGCGGTCGACACGCCGAACGGCGCGACCATCCGCGTCAAGACCACTTCCAAACAAGAGTTCCGCGCCAAACTGCTCTCTGTCTCCGCAGAAGGCATAGATGTTCACGTCATTGAGAAGGACTTGCTCACCCCGCGCACCTTCGCCTTCGACGAGATTCAGTCCATCAAGCGCCTCAACCAGCCGATCCATCCCGGGTGGGTGGTCGCCATCGTGTATGGCGTCCTCATAGCAATCGGCGCAATCCTCGGCGGCTAAAGCCACACCCCTATGCTCAGGCTCCTTTCCATCCTCCTCATCTCCGCACTCCTCCTTCCCGCTGCCGACATCCGCTCCAAGGCTCTCCGGATTCCAGCCGGCACTCCCGTTCGCATTGGCACAAGAGCAAATCAGACCATCCGCGCCAAACTGCTCTCGGTATCTTCAGACGGTCTCACCTTTCAGGCCGTCGAGGCCGGGAACATCGTGGAGCGCACCATGTCATTTTCTGATGTGCGCTCTGTCGATCCGAAAGAGGAGCGCATGGGCGCAGGCAAAGTGGCCCTCATAACGCTCGGCGCCATTTGCCTCTTCAGTTTTGCTATCGCCGCTCTCTCGTCGATCTGAGCAGGCGTACCATCAGGAGAGCGTGTACCGCACAGTTTCACTGCTGGTCTACACCTTCGGGCTCGCCGCCTTCCTCGGACTCTTTGCGCTCTGGCTGCGGCAGCTCCGCCTCGGCCGGCCCGAACTGCGCGCCTGGCACTATCCCGCCATCTTCCTCTCCTCCGCCGCCTGGTTCGCCCTCAACCTGATTACCCTCGACTACTTCATCCTCCTCGCCGCCGCATGTGTCTTCCCACCCCTGCTCGGCCGCCTCTTTGAAGCACGTTTCGTTCCGCTCATCGCCCTCGGCAGCGCCGTCATCGCCGCGCTCTCCTTGCTGCACCAGGCAGGCACATACCCGCTCGCCCATGCGCGCCGCGATCTCAGCATCGCCTATTGCGCCATGTTCGCATGGAGCTGCCTCAACGCGGCGCGCCGCGCGCCCGGCGGCCGTCCCAGCGTAATCCTCCTGCTCGGGGCCATGACCGTCGTGCCCATTGCGATGTTCACCTACGAGGACTGGCTCAGCCTGGCGATGCGCTCGTTGCCGCTCACCATCCTCCTCGTCGACTCCTATGCTCGCCGCCGCTTCGTCTTCCTCGACATCTTCGCGAAGTGGGGCAGCTACTTCGCCGTCGCCCTTACCGCTCTCACCTTCTGGTTCCGGCTCCTGCCGCAATCGCTGGAGCCCATCTACTCCGCCATCCTCATGCTGCCTGTCGTCTGGGGCGTTCCCCGGCTCTGCCGGACCATCGGCATCGTGCTTGATCGCCGCATGCTCGGCCGCCCCTACACTTCCGCCGAAGCCCAGCGCCTCTTCCTCGAGCGCCTTCAGACGACCGCTTCCGAGGATGAGCTTCGCGCCGAAGCCGTCAAGGTGCTCGAACGGATCTTTCTCACCCATGCCTCCATCGAAACTGAAGGAGCCATTCGCCTCGCCGAACGCAAAGACGGCCGGCCTCTCTTCAGCGAGGACCTCGAACTGCTCAGCACGCTCTCCGGAATGCTGCGATTCCTCCTGGAAAACCGCCGCCTGGAAGCCCGACGCCGTGACCTGCACCTGGAAGCCTCGCGTTCCGAGCTCAAGGCGCTCCGTGCCCAGGTCGATCCCCATTTTCTCTTCAATGCTCTCAACACCGTCGCAGGACTCATCCCCTCCAATCCTTCTCTCGCCGAAGAGACCGTCGAAAAGCTCTCCGAGGTCTTCCGCTACACGCTGAAACGCTCAGAGACGGAAATGGTTTTGCTCTCCGAGGAGCTCGACTTCATCCGCGCCTGGCTCGACGTCCAACAGGCCCGCTTCGGCGACCGCCTCTCCGTCGAGATCAGCGCCGATCCGGCGGTGCTCGACACGCGCCTGCCCGTCATGGCCCTCCAGACGCTGGTCGAGAACGCCATCAAGCACGGCGTCGCCCGTTCCACCGGAACATGCAAGGTATCCATCACCGCCGGCCCCGCGCCAGGCGAGTCGCTGCGCCTCACCGTCTCCGACACCGGCTCGGCGCCCGTGCGCTTCGAAAACTCGGAAGGCCGCGGCCTGCGCAACGTGCGCGAACGCATCGCCGGATACTACGGCGGCCGCGCCTCCCTCACTCTCCGCCGCGACGAATCGCGCGGCCTCACACTCGCCACACTGGAGCTTCCCCGATGACGCGCATCCTCATCGTCGACGACGAGCAGCCCGCCCGCGAACGCCTCCGCCGCCTGCTGGGGTCGTTCCCTGCCGTCGAAGTGTGCGGCGAGGCTGCCGACGGGCCCTCCGCGCTCGACAGCATCCGGTCGCTGCACCCCGACATCGTCCTCCTCGACATCGAGATGCCGGGCTGCCGCGGCACCGACGTCGCCGCATCATTGCCTGAGCCCCGCCCGCACATCATCTTCTGCACCGCCTACGACCAGTACGCCGTCGAGGCCTTCGAGTTGAAAGCTCTCGACTATCTGCTGAAGCCCGTCACAAGACCCCGCTTGGAAAGCGCGCTGGAGAAGGCGCGCCCCGCGCCCGCCCCGCTGCCTCTCGCCAAGCGATTGCTCGCTCGCACCGGCGACCGCTATGTGGTCATTCCGACGGATGACATCGTCGCCTTCCTCTCCGAGGAAGGACTCACACACCTCTTCACCAGGGATCGCGACTATTGGATGGATCCCACCCTCAACGACCTCGAAGTGCGTCTCGATCCGGCGCACTTCTTCCGCATCTCCCGTGCGGCGATTGTGCGCATCGACCAGGTCAAAGAGGTAGCGCCGCTCCCGGGCGGCGCCGGCGAGGTCTCCCTCAAGTCCGGCCGTAAGCTTGAAGTCTCGCGGCGGCGCTTCAAGGACCTTCTCGACCGGCTCGAATTCGGCGCGCGCTGACGCGCTACGCCTGCGCCGGCTTGCCGTTCTTGAAGATCTTCGACAGACCCTTCAAAGCGCGATCCACTTCTTTCTCCGTGATCACGTAGGGAGGTAGCATCCGCACCACGGTGTCGTGAGTCACGTTGAAGAGAAGTCCCTCTGCCATGCCCTGCCCCACGAAGTGGCGGCACGGGAAGTCGATCTCCACGCCGACCATCAGGCCGAAGCCGCGCACCTCGCGAATGATGGAGTACTTCGTTTGCAGGTCGCGCAGTCCATCGAGCAGATAAGCGCCGACTCGGCGCATCTGCGGCATCAATTCATCGAGGATCTCGTAGAATTCCAGCGCCACGCGGCAGGCCAGCGCGCCGCCGCCGAAGGTGGTCCCGTGCATGCCCGGCACGATGGACGCCGCGGCCTTTGCATTGCAGACGATCGCGCCGAGCGGCAGGCCGCAGGCGATGGGCTTGGCCATCGTGATGACATCCGGCGTCACGGGCGGCTCATGTAGTTGATAGGCGAAGTGAGTGCCCGGCCTGCCGATACCGCATTGTATTTCGTCGAACACCAGAAGCGCGTTGTGCGCGTCGGCCAGTTCGCGCGCCTTGCGGAGCCAGTCGCCGGGGATCGGAAGGATGCCGCCCTCACCCTGGATGGTCTCAACAACAATGGCAGCCGTGCGCGGGCCGACGGCCGCTTCGAAGCCGGCCACATCGCCGAGTTGGACGAAGCGCACGCCCGGCATCAGCGGCTCGAAATCGGCGCGGTACTTGGGCTGACCTGTGATCGAGAGCGCTCCCACGGTGCGGCCGTGGAAGCTGTTCTCCAACGAGACGATCTCAAACTTCTCGGGGTTGATCTTGCGGCCGTGCGCGTGCGCCATCTTGATGGCGCCTTCAACGGCCTCCGTTCCCGAATTGCAGAAGAAGGCGCGCTCCAGCCCGCTGGTTTCGCACAGCTTCTTCGCGAGCGGCCCCTGATATTCGTGGTAATACAGGTTGCTGCTGTGGATGAGCAGTGAAGCCTGCTCCTTCATCACGCGCATGATGCGCGGGTGGGCGTGTCCCAACGAGTTCACGCCGATGCCCGAAATCAGATCCAGGTAGCGCTTGCCGTCGATGTCGTACAGCCAGCATCCTTTGCCCCGCTTGAGCACCAGCGGGTAGCGGGCATAGTTCTGCAGCAGGTAAGCCCGCTCCAGGTCCATGACGGCCTGAGCAGACGGGACGACTTGATCCATCTCTCTATCGTAGCGTTGGTTCAGGGCCTGGACCCTGCCGCGGGCAGGACCCGCTGCGCTGGCGATTGCATGAGAGTGGCATCTGCATCGGAATCACTCCACGACGAAGCCGTCGATGTCGAGGTAGCAACTGCCGATTACGGCTTTGCCGTTGATCTGAGGGAAGCGTAGTCGCAGCATGTGATCGCCAGGTGCGGCGGCTCGGAACGGCGCGCTCAGGGCCTGCCACCTGGTTTGCGGAGAGAATTCGTTGAACGGCGCCTCTTCGCTCTCGTCGATGGAGACGAGGCCGGAGCAGCGATTGGCAGCCGCGGTATACAGGATGCGGACGGCGGAGCCGTGGAATCGGATCTGCACGCGGGAGCGGGTATCGTTGCTGTAAACGAGGGTGCCGCGGTAGGCGTCGGGGAACTGAAGGTCGCGCGTCCAGTGGCCGGCAAACCGCACGTAGGGGGTGATTTCGTCGTGCTTCCCCGGAGGGGCATAGGGCATTGGCACTTCTCCGGCCCCTGCTGCTGCCATGCGCCGCAGTTCAACTCCGCCGAACGATTGCACCGGAACGGTGAATCGGTCGACGAACTCGCGAGTGTGGACGACCGTGATCTGGCGGGACGAATCCGGCGCAGGGGCGATGACGTAATCGACCTTCAGGTCCTGGGCAAGCCAGGCGAGAGCTTCGGGTGCTGTGGCGCTGTGGAGACGGTGGAAGAAGACGTCGCTATGCCAGGAGTTGGTGAAGGCAGTGCCGTGGAAGTCGCCGATCGCGTTGCCTTCCATCCAGGCGACTCGCGCGGTAGGAGCATTGTGGTTCAGCCAGGAGATCAGAGGCCGGGCTGGCGCGGAGGCGGCGAGGTACTCTTCCGCAGCGGCCGGCTGGAGGAAGCGGTCGGCGTAGAAGTTGCGCTGGTACCAACCGGCGGCGGGCAGCAGGGCGAGATTGAGGAACAGCGCCAGGAATGCAATGCTTCCCAGCGTCTGACCGAGGCGCGGGCTGCGCAGACGGATTGAAGCGATGGTGATGCCGATCAGCAGAGTGAACATCGGCAGAGCAGCGTAGACGTAGCGCAGATTGGACTGCGCCTTGAGCGTCAGGATGGATCCGGCAAGTCCGACCCAGAGGAGCACGAACCCGGTCCGCGGCCAGCGCTTGCGCCAGCCCACGAGACAGATGGGCAGGAGAAGGAAGAAGAAGAAGCCGGCACTGCCGTCGAAGCCTTCGATGAAGCGGCGCGTGTGGAACGTAATGTCGTAGAAGGTGGTGAAAGAGAGAGGCGTTTCGAAGCGGGCGTCGCGGAAGTTCTCGGGTGCATAAAACGGGGAGTGGAAGTAGCCGTTGAAGAACGGAAACACCGGATTTCCAGTGCGGATCCATGCTTCCAGGTAGGGCACGCATCCTAAGGCGAGCGCGATGCAGAACCCGATGACCTGGGGGCGGAACTTCACCTGGACGACGGCGGCGAGCAGCAGGGGAACGACGAAGGCGAGCGCCCCGAACTTCGAAGCGGCGGCAACGCCGCAGAGGAAGCAGCAGGCGTAGTAGTAGATGGTGCGCCGTTCCTTGACGTGGACGCGAAGGAGCAGCACCGCCCCCAACAGGAGAGCGGCAACAATGTTCTCGACAAAGAGGGAACCCGTCACATGCTGGGTCAGCGGCGTAGCGAGGAAAGCACCCACGAGTGCGGCGGAGATCCACCCAGGCACCCGGGCGTGGAGGCGTTCAAACAATGTCCACGTAATCAACGCGAGGACGGCGAAGTTGAGCAGCCGCGCGGCCGCTTCGCCGGCGAGTTGCCATGCAATGGACCAGGCCCAGTCACCGCCCATTGGCATGACGGCCCACGCAAATTCGCTGAAGTTGAACGGCCAGGCATGGGAATACGCCATGCGCGCGGCGATGACAGCATGCATCGCGAGGCCGTCCGAGCTGACCTCGGGCTTCAGCGCGATCAGCCAATGGCAGGCTAGCGGGAAAAGAGCGATAGCCAGCGGAACGAGATCACGGCGCGCCTGCGGATATTCAAACGTGAGAGGCGGCAGATACTGGTAGCGCAATACCAGGTAAATGGAGATCAGAGGAAGCAGCCAGTAGAGAACAGCATAGTGAACAGGCCACCGCGCGGTGAGCATCACAACACAGATCCAGGTGGCGAATCCGGTGAGGATGGTGAGTTGGGGACTACGGGCTATGAATTCCGGGAATCGGCGGAACCAAAGCGCGCCGATGGCGTAACTGGCGAAAGCGATATAGACGACAGCGATGGGCGCCAGAGGTCCTACGATAAGGCAGGAATAAAGAAACAGGACTCCGGCGAGTCCGGGGATAAACCAGCGGGGGATCAGCGCGATGGCTCCGGCGGCGGCGGCAGCGTAGACCACCGCGAAGATGAGGAAGCGGTGGAGTCCCGCCGGTTCCCAGACGTTCTGCTGAAAGAGATGGCGCGTCACGGCGCCGTGGAGGCACAGCGCGAGCAGCAGCGCCAGCAGCGCCCAGATGAGACCTCGTTGAATCATGCCCGGGTGCAGTTCCTTTATTTGACCAGCCGGCTGAGCGTCTGAGGATCGTTGTCGGCAACGGCGCCAAAACTGATCTTGACCTGTTTGGAGTTCTCGACGAAGTACGAGATGGTGATCTCGGAGGCACTGGTCTTGAGGATGCGCAGCCAGCCCTTCATGGGGGGCTTCAACTCGAATTGCATCACTTCGCTGGTGATCTTCCCGTAGAAGCTGAATTGCACCTTGGGATTGAGCTTTTCAGCGGAGGGAACGGCGTATGTGCATTGGTAGTCGCCCCAGATGGAATCACCTTCCTGGACGATATCCGCCCTAGCGGATGTCCACTGATAGATATCGCCAACCTTTTTAGCCTCCGGATTGGAGTAAACCCAGGCGCCGGCGAGGCTGGGGAGTACGAGCTGAGTTGGAGCGGGCGCGGAAGCCGGCCCCCCGGATGCCGCGGCACGGTCGGGCAAACCGGCGCGCTTTTGGACTTCTTCACGCATCGCCGCATAGGCTCGGCTCCAGTCCTGCGGGGGCGTTGCCGCGACGCGCTCCATTGCGAGGGCGTCGCTGATGGCGACAGTCCGGGCGCGCGCCAGCGTTGAAGCGGTGGAGTCGTTGGCAAGGTCGTCCTGGTGACGAAGTATGGCGTCGTAGATGTTCTGGGCTTCAGATCGCCGCAAGTGGAGATCTTCGCCGGCCGCGCGCTCACTGAGCTTGATCCGGCGGATTGACGCGTCCAGGCTGGCAACCGTTGTGCGTGCGTCGTCGCCCTGCTGCTGCTGGATCGCTTTGATCTGATCGGCTGTAAGCGGATTCTGCGATCGCAGCAAGCGAACCTGTTCTTTTATCGTCGCTGAGAGGGCCTCGGTGTATCTGGATCGCGCGAGGTCCAGAGACTGGCGTTTCTTCTCTACGGAATCGATGCGTTGCAGGATATCGGTGGAGGGGAGGCGGAAGAGGTCGCGCTCGAGGTTGGAGTCCGATTGGTCCCAATCGCGCAAAGCGTTGACATAATCGAGCCGTCTTTCGGTGAGGTTGGAAGCGGGAGCTTGAACGCTAAGTGCCAAGCCGGCGTTTACGATGGACAGGATAGCGAACGGGAAGGCCTGTGGCATCGGAATATTCAGTGTACATCCCATGTGAAGGGATAGGCGATTCGCCAAAGGTGAATATAGGGGCGAAGGTGGGGAGTATTGGAGGTAAACCTTAGCTGAGTTAGGATGTATGGAACTCCCGGGCTCACACCCGCGGCTCTGGATGGACTCAATGGGACTCGCATAGCGGCAGCTATGCCCAAAGGCCGGAAAGAACCCATGAGCGAACGCTGGTATGCGTTGAGGGTGAAGCCAAACGCTGAAAAGGCGATAGCGGGCGCATTGCGTGTGGCCGGGGTGGAAGAGTTCCTGCCGCTGGTGCGGAGCCGCCGCCGCTGGTCGGACCGGTGGAAGGAAGTGGAAGCGCCGCTGTTTCCGGGATATCTCTTCTGCCGCGTGTCGCTGAACATTCCATACAGGATCGTGAAAACACCTGGCGTGATCGGGTTCGTCGGGGCAGGCGGAGAACCCGAGCCGATCCCACACGCCGAGATCGAAGCCGTGCATCGACTGCTGGATTCGGAGCGGCGGCTGCGGCCGCTGGCGGTATTGCACGTCGGGCAGAGGGTCCGCGTACAGTCCGGCCCACTCGCCGGGCTGGATGGAGTGGTGGTGAAGTTCAAGAACGAAAGCCATCTGGTGGTGAACCTCCATTTGCTGCAAAGGGCGGTGGCGGTAACGCTGGACGGAGATGCGGTGAGTGCCTATGCCTGAAGAAAGAAACGGCTTTGACCTGACTGGGCCAGTCCCGGAGAACGCGCGCAGGATGACGCCGATATCGATCTACCAGCAGTCGCCGCTGGCGCCCGCGACGGTGATCCTGTCGGAGGGTGACGCGGACCAGGTGAGCCTGCCGTTGTCGCACTATTTGTGGATCCTGCGGCGGCACCAGTGGAAGATCGGGGCGTTTGTCGCGGTGATGCTGCTGGCGACCGCGGTGGTCAGCCTGCGCCTGACGCCGGTCTACGAATCCACGGCAACGCTGTATGTGGACCGGCAGGAGGCGAAGGGCATCGTCGGCCAGGAGTCGCAGAGCCAGGCGTACTCGACGATGGACGCGGAGAGTTTTCTGGCATCGCAGATCAAGCTGATCCAGAGCGACTCGGTGGTGCGGCCGGTGGCGCAGCGGTACAACCTGCTGGAGAAAGAGAAGCAGATCAAGGACCCGCGCGACACGTCGCGGGCTAAGGATGCGCCGATCCTGCTGAAGCAGTTGAAGGTGTCGCGCCCGCCGAATACTTATTTGCTGCAGATCAGCTACCGCTCGACGGATCCCCAAGTGGCGGCGGACGTGGCGAACCAGGTGGCGCAGAGCTACATCGAGCACACGTACAACATCCGGATCCGGAGCTCGGCGTCGCTGTCGAAGTTCATGGAGCGGCAGATTGAAGAGCTGCGGGCCAAGATGGAGTCGTCGTCGGGACGGCTGGCGCAGATGGAGCGCGAGCTGAACGTGATCAACCCGGAGGAGAAGACGAACATCCTGTCGGCGCGGCTGCTGCAGCTGAACACGGAATACACGAAGGCGCAGGCGGAGCGCGTGTCGGTTGAAGCCGAGTACAACGCGACAAAGAGCGGGAGCCTGGAGTCGGCGCAGGTGTCGGCGCAGGGCGAGGCGATCAAGCGGCTGCTGGAGAGGCAGCACGAAGCGGCGGAACGGTTCGCCGAAGTGAAGGCGCACTTTGGCGTGAACCACCCGGAATACCGGAAGGCGCAGGCGCAGGTGAGCGAGTTGCAGCAGCAGGTGGATGCGACGAGGCAGAACGCGATCCGGCGCGTGGAAGTGCAGTTCAACGAGGCGCGGGCGCGTGAGGAGATGCTCAAAAAGAGCGTGGCGGAGACAAAGGCCGAGTACGACACGCTGAACCTGCGCAGCTTTGAGTATCAGAGAGCGAAACGCGAAGCTGACGCGGACAAGAACCTGTACGACGAACTGGTGAAGAAGATCCGCGAGGCGGGAATCAACGCAGGGTTCCAGAACAACATGGTGCGCATCGCGGATCCGGCGCGCGCGGCCTGGAAGCCGGTGTTTCCGAAGCTGGGGTTGAACCTGGCGCTGGCGTTCCTGTTCGCGACGATGCTCGCGGTGGGAATCGCAATCCTCGGCGACACACTGGACAATACGATCCGCGATCCGGAGCAGGTGACGCGGACGCTGCGAACGCACATTATCGGAACTCTGCCCGCCGTGAAGAACACGAAGGAGCTGCTGCTGCCGGGAACAGTGGGAGGCGGCTCGGTGATGACTGCGGACGGTGCGCTGGTAAAACCGCCCGCCGGATTCAAGGACCGCCAGTTCACAACTTATGAAGAGGCGGTGCGAACGATTCGCAGCTCGGTGCTGTTGACGGACTTCGACCGGCGGCTGAGGACGCTGCTGTTCACGTCGGCGACGGCGAGCGAGGGGAAGTCGACGACGGCGGGCCACCTGGCGTTCGCCCATGCGGAACAGCAGAAGCGGACGCTGCTGATTGACTGCGATCTGAGGCGGCCTTCGCAGCACAAGCTGTTCGGCATCAGTTTGCAGTACGGCTTGTCGAACGTGCTGAACGGCGAGATGGGCTGGCGCGATGCGGTATTGCACCTGGAAAACAACCCTTATCTGGATGTGGTCACGGCGGGCCCGCCAAGCAGGCGCGCGGCGGACATGATCGGGACGCTGCTGGGACCGATCATGGAGGAGATGTCGCGGGACTACGACCTGGTGATCCTGGACGCGCCCCCGCTGCTGGGGTTCGCGGAAAGCCTGCAGATGGCTAGCTCGGCGGACGGGGTCATAGTGGTGACGCGAGCCGGCGAAACGAGCCGGAAGGCGGTGGCGGCAGCGCTGAGCACGCTGCAGCATCTGCGGGCCAACGTGATCGGGTTGGTGCTGAACCAGGTGAAGAAGCACCACTCAGATCACTATTACTACTACGGGTATTACGGCAAATACTACAAGAAGTATCAGCAGCCGCAGGAGACGGCGTGAGCGGGACGATGATTCCGGCCGCAGGACGGAATGGGTTTGATGGGCCGTTGGGCAGCGAGATGAAATCGCCATTGGCTTCGATACCTGCTGGGGCCATCGCAGTGTTTGACCAGGGGCCGGAGTGTTGGTGACTCGGAATAGTCGAATGGCAGGCGGAAGGACGCCGAATTGGAGCCGGACGAGGGCCATGCTGTGGAAATTGGACTGGGGTGTGAAGTGTGCGAATGGAGCGATTTACCCCACTTCATTGATTTCGAAGGAAAAATAAATGCCAGGATTGCGAATTGGCTCGACTGGACCGGCGCAGAGCAGAAGGGCCGCCCCGCTCTTGTTAGCGGCAGTTGTGTTGTTGGCCGGGTTGGCCGCGCCAGCGTATGGTTACACTGACCCGGGGTCGGGGCTGATGTTGTGGCAGATCCTGGGGGCAGCGGTGATGGGCACGATATTCTCGGCGCGGAGGCTGTTGTCGCGCTTCAGACTGGGCCGGAGAGGCAGGCAGGACGAAGGCGTCAAATAGCTCCGGATGATCGTCGATCACGCAGATTTGGAACGTCCCGCCCCCGCCTCCGATGCAGCCAAGGGCAGGCTCGAGTGGGAGGATGCTCTCTTGTGCCTGACGACGGGACACTTGAGCGTCCTGAAACTTCTGACGGATCTTCCTCCGTTCATAGGACCGGCCACCACTTTTCTTCAGAAGCGGCCGCCCGAACCACGCGACTATGCGGCAGCGCTTATCTTGATGATGGTGATTGCCGGAGTGTTGTGGGTGGCAACGCTGGTGGCAAGGCACTCAAGGGGCACAATGGCCAGGCTTGTCTGCTGGACGTTGTGGATTGGGGCGGCCGCGTCGGCGCTCAACGGGTTCCGGCACATCGCTGTCGCAGCCACGGAGTCTATGCGCTGGCGCTTCGAGGGCGGCATCGAGTGGAGGGCGGCAGGGTATGCACTCGGGGCTTGTCTTGCTACCAGCCTGCTATGGACATGGACCAGAAGCAGAGATGTGAGGCGCCTTATGCGGAGTGGGCTGTTGACCTTGTCGATGCTCGTTCCGGCTAACTTCATCGCGGTGGGAATGTACTGGGCCAAGCCACGCGACGCGGGCTGGGTGGAGGGTAAGGCAGCTGACCATGCGACTCCGCTGGGGAAATCCGCCAGCAGGAGAGTTGTCTTCCTGCTCCTGGACGAATGGGATTACCGGTTGGCATTTGAAGCCCGCCCCGCAGATCTGGACCTGTCTGCGATGGATTCGCTCCAGCTCAGCAGCCTGTTCGCCACCAACGCAGTGCCTCCGGGGAAGTCGACGCTCAGCTCCGTTCCGTCTCTTCTGGCCGGCCACGTTTTCGACGCGGCCAAGGTGACGGGACCGAACTCGCTCACAGTAGAGAAGGACGGAACCAGGGCAACGTTCCAAGAGACAAGCCAGATATTCAGCAGGCTTACTGCCAATGGATACCGGGTCGGCATTGCGGGTTGGTACTTGCCGTATTGCCGGCTGGCATCGGGACAGTTTTCGGAGTGCGAGTGGTGGGAGGCGGCGTTCCACGGTTATCCAAAGACGAAATCGCTGAGAGAGGCATTGAGCCTGGATCTGCGACGGCTGGTGGAAAGCAACAGCAGATCCCTGTTGCGGAGACCAACACAGTTGGAGGCGATGCAGATTGCGGAGCGGGAGTTGCTGGCTTACGCAGCACAGCTCACTTCGGATTCGACGAAAGACTTCGTGTACCTCCATCTCCCCACGCTGCACGGCCCGTATTTCTACGACCGGCGGTCAAACGACTTCAGCTTGCGGGGCAGCCCGGAGAGCGGGTATTGGGATTCGCTGTACAGATCCTCCAGGATCCTGGATGATCTTCGCGGTCACCTGGCGCGTAGCGCAGCGGCAGCGAACACGGTCCTCATCCTGACTTCAGATCATCCCTACCGAAACGCCCGGAAGCTGGACGGGAAGGCTGACCCTCGTGTGCCATTTGTCGCAGTGTTTCCCGGCGATCTGCAGGGGCTCAAATACGACAGGCCGCTGAACACCGAAACCGCGGACAAAGCAGTGGATGCGCTGCTGGCCGGTGAAATCGAAAGCCCGGATGACTTGAGCCGCTGGCTCGAGCGCAGGTCTGGGTTAAAGGAATAGCAGACATGTCAGGGGTGGCAGCGAGAATCCGCGAGGCAGGCGGGGTTGAGCGAGCGAGGCCCGTGGCGGGCAGCGTCGCCGATCAGGCTTTTGTCTCACTGACGCATTTCATGGTGAACCTTGCGCTGGCCAACTGGCTGGCCGCGGCGCAATATGGCATGTTCGCCATCGCGTTCGCCATACTGGCCATCGCCTTTGAGCTGCAGAATTCGCTGTACCTCCTGCCGATGGCCGTGCTGGGCATGACGACGTACCGCGACACCGAAAGACAATATTTGGCCAAGTTGTGGCGACTGCACTGGCTATGTGCTGCGGCGTGCGCTGGCATGTTGTTGGCCGCAGCCGCAGTGACGCGCGGGGAAGTGATGGGGGAATGCCTAAGTGCATTAGCGGCCGGCCTGCCGCTAATCCTGGCGATGAACCTGGTGAGGAGGATCTGCCAATTGAAGGGCCGGCAAGTTCTGTGCGCCGGCGGCTCGTTCATTTACCTGGTGGTGACTGGGGCGGCATTGATCCTGCTGCGCCAGCGAGGATTTCTCTCTCCAGCAACGGCGATCCTCACTCTCGGCGCCGGGGCGGCTGCCAGTTCGCTACTGGTGTGGATGGTTGTGACGGGTGAACGGGGGAGGCACGCCGCGGTGGGCCCGCGGATCGGGCTGGCCTCGGTGGCGCGAGAGCACCTGAAGATGGCGCGCTGGTCGCTCTCTTCATCGATGGCAACCGCGGGCATGGCCCAGGGCCTCATCTTCCTGGCCGGCGCGGCGCAGGGCGCTCCGGGAGCAGCGTCCATCCGGGCGGCGGTGACCCTCGTCATGCCGCTCGGTCAGTTCGTCACAGCGATGCAGACGCATTTTCTGCCGAAGCTTGCGCGCGAGCACAATGACGATCGGAGGCGCTGGAGAAGCACCGGCCGGATGCTCACTTTCTGCCTTGGCGCCGGTTCAGCGGTGTACGCAGCGGCCGTAACGCTATCGCGCGAGGAACTCTACAGGCTCATTTATGGCGGGAAGTACGCGGAGACGCCGGTGCTGCTGCCGCTGCTGGCGCTGGCCTGCGTTCCGGCCTCGGTCTCCGCGGTGCAACAGCTCATACTGATGTCGAAAAAGAACTACCGCGAGGCATTTGAGGTGGCCGGTTCAGGTGCTGCGATCGGACTGCCGCTGGTGGTAGCCGGGGCGTACACACTTGGGCTGCCTGGATTGGCATTGGGAAGCATCGCCGGTTACGCCGCGGCGGCGCTGCGCGGCATGTACCTGACTCGGAGGAGCGCTTAACACAGGAATGGTTCTGATACTCCAATCCCGGCCGGTGCTGGCGCCACTGTGGATTCGAGGATCAATCTCTATACTGCTGACGTTGTTGATCGGGTATTGGTCCGCGGGTAAGAGTTTCGGATATTTGGGGGCATATCCAGTCCTGATCAGCGAACTGTCGATGTGCGCGTTGGGAGTGGCCTGGGTGTGCGGCGGCTTCAGGCCGCTGGCTGGACACATCAGCGCAAAGATCGCGGTTCTGGTGACCATGATTGTGCTGCTCCAGGCTGTGTACTCAATCTACGAGATGGGACAGCCCGCCGTGGAAGTGGCGCGTGGAATTGCGCCCTATTACTACTGCTTCTTCGCATTCGTGGCGTACAACTGCCTGATCTCAGCGCCGAGGGGGTGGCTTAGGCGGCTGGCAGGGTCCAGGAAACTCGTGGGTGCGTTGACCACCGGAGTGCTCGCTGCACTGACAGTTTCATTCGCTATGAACACCTACATGCCGGAGGTGCTCCCGTCCATGCCCGGGGCGGATATCGCAGTCGTGTGTTACAAGGCTACCGACGCGCTGATGCCTCTCGCCGTGGTGATGGTTCTGTGGAGCGTGGGGAAGTCGGGCACTCTCCTTGGGATCTGGGCTTTGAGTCTGAGCCTGATCGGCGGTGCACGCAGCAGGGCGACTTTGCTGGGGTTGTTGATCCTTTTCATCTTCGCCGCGAAACTCCGGCCGAGGTTTCTCGCTCTTGTGGGAGTGGTTCTGCTGATAGCCGCGGCGATGCTCACCATGGATGTGAGCATCAGCCTCGGATACCGCGAAGTCAGCGTTCGGCAGTACGCCGCGAACGTCCTTGGGATCGTTTCACCGGTGGATGGCGCCCAGATCGATTACAACGCCTATCAAAACAGGGAATGGAGAAGGAAGTGGTGGATGTCAATTCTGGACGATTCGATCAGCCAGCCTTACTTGCTGATCGGCCGCGGCTGGGGTTCAAACCTTGCACTCGACTATGGGGTCGTTTCGGCTTATGACGTCAGCACCAACGCCCTTGTCTTGAGGAATCCGCACAATATCTTCTTCAGCACGCTCGGCCGCGGGGGATGGATGGTCGCGGGTCTGTGGTGCTGTCTGCATTTCTCGTTGCTGATGGCGTTGCTGCCCATCCTGCGTGCGTCGAAGGGGCGCTATCCGGAGTTCTATCTCGCGACCAAGGTCTGCCTGACATTTCTGGCAGTGGGTCTCGTGCAAGGCAGCGCAGACGTGTTTCTGGAAAGCCCGCAGAACGCAATCCCGCACTGGATTGCCATCGGAGTGTCCTGGTACGTGATTGAGCGGTGGAATCAGGCGAGGAGAGTTGAGCAGCGGCTGGAGCAGGGGCTGGTGGAGCCGGCGTGGAGTCAGGAAGAAATGTTGGGGATGGCGCGGTGAGGTTGGAGACAAAACTCAAGCTGCTGATGAAGCGGCCGAATGAATTGCTGGCTCGGGCAGGAATCAAGCTGGAGTCGGGACTCGCGGTAAGAGACGCATCGATGGTGGGGGGCCGGATCGAAGAGAGCGGAAGACTGGATGACGTCGTGGAGCAATGCCATGGAAGCGCCGGCGGTGAAGCACTGAATGAGCCGGCCTTGCGGCTGTTGGAGGCCGAGATCCTGAATCGACTCTCCTTGCCGGCGAACCGGAGCGGCTACAGCGAGCTGCACAATGGCAGCCTGACGCTGGGGAGGCTCTGTTACGCTGCAGTGCGCGCGCTGAAGCCCGACATTGTGATCGAGACCGGTGTGGCCCGCGGCGTCACTTCGGCGTGCGTGCTGGGGGCTCTCAGGGAGAACGGGAAGGGGCGGCTGCATAGCATCGATCTGCCGCCACTAGCGGAGGAGGCGGAGCGGCTGACCGGTTGCGCGATTCCGGAGTTACTGAAGGACAGATGGTCGCTGCACCGCGGGACTACCCGCGCGTTGCTTGAGGATCTGCTCCGGCAGTGCGGCGGACGAATGAGAGTGTTCATCCACGACAGCCTGCACACCCATCGGAACATGTACTGGGAGATGATGGCAGCCTACAAGACCCTGGCACGCCCGGGGATGATCATCGCCGACGATGTCGAACTCAATCGCGCTTTTGAGGAGTTTGTTGAGGAGACGAAACCCTCGCGAAGCGGGATTCTTCAGGAATCGGGGAAAGAAGCCTGTTGCGGCTACACGCTGTTTGAAGCCCGATGACAGTACTGATCGCACACAACTTTTATCAGCAGGCTGGCGGCGAAGATCGCGTATTCGCGGATGAGCGGGAAATGCTCACCGCGCGTGGTCACCGAGTTGTGACGTACACACGCTCGAATGATGAGATTCGGATGCGGAGCAGTGTTGGCATCGGGCTCGAGACGCTGTGGAGCCAGCGCAGCTACAGCGAAGTCCGCAGACTGGTTCGAGAGGGAGGGGTGGACGTTGTCCACTGTCACAATACATTCCCGCTGATCTCGCCTTCCATCTACTGGGCGGCCTGTTCAGAGGGTGTGCCTGTCGTTCAAACGGTTCACAACTACCGGCTATTGTGCGCTGCTGCAACGCTGCATAGAGATGGACAGATTTGCGAAGAATGCGTAAGTCAGAGGTCTCCGCTCCCTGCCCTGCGTCACCGCTGCTACCGGGACAGCCTGGGAGCAACCGGGGTACTCTGCACGGCACGAGAAATCCACCGAAGCCTTGGCAGTTGGAGCGAGAAAGTAACACGCTTTATTGCCCTGAGTGAATTCATGCGCGGAAAGCTGATCGAGGGGGAGATCCCGCCGGAGAAGATTCGAGTGAAGCCGAACACGCTTGCCGTGGATCCAGGCTTGGGTGACGGCACAGGCGGCTACGTCCTCTTCGCCGGGAGATTGAGCCGCGAGAAAGGCATTGGAGAGCTTTGCGACGCTTGGCTCGGCAATCCCGATCTTCCCGAATTGATCATCGCCGGCGATGGGCCGATGGGATCGAGGGCTAGAGAGGCTGCTGCGAGAGCCGGCAAAGTCAGTTGGGTTGGGCAGGCTACGGAGGAAGAGGTGGGGCGGCTGATGAAGAGCGCCCGTTACCTGATCACGCCTTCTACCTGGTACGAGGGTTTCCCGAAAGTTGTTGCGGAAGCCTATGCGACAGGCCTCCCGGTGCTGGCCTCGCGAATTGGCACACTGGCGGAAATCGTCAGGGAGGGCGTGACCGGGTGGCAATTTCAGCCGGGCTGCGTGGCGGATATGGTCCGGGTAGTCAAGATGGCAATTCACCAGGACAGCCTGTATCCGGAGATGCGCCGAAGGGTACGGCAAGAGTACGAACAGTTGTACTCGGCGGAAAAGAACTGCGACAGGCTGCTGGAAATTTACGACGAAGCGGTGTCAGAGAAACAAGTCGAAAAGAGGCGCATGTGATCTCGCGCTACATCCTGGGATCCCGCATTGACGCCACCGAATACTCAAGCGCGGTGGGCACGATCTGCGAATGGACTAGCAGAGGAGCATCGCGATACGTGTGCTGCGCAACGGTGAACAATTTGATGGCGGGTCACGATGATCCATCGTTCCGGCAAGTGACGAACGAGGCGGACCTGGTGACACCGGACGGAATGCCGCTGGTGTGGGGACTGCGGCTGTTGGGAGCAAAGACCGCCAGGAGAGTGTACGGGCCGGACTTAACCTTGGCTTTACTGGCCGAAGCGGAGCGAAAGGGGATCCCGGTTGGATTTTACGGCACGAGTGACGCGGTGCTGCAGCGACTGACGGAGAGGGTGCGGCGCGATCATGCGGAGATCCGCATCACGTATGTTTTTGCGCCGCCGTTCCGGGAGCTGACAGCCGAAGAGGATGGACGGGTGACGGCTGAGATCCGGGAATCAGGGTGCCGGATCCTGTTCGTGGGCCTCAGCTCGCCGAAGCAGGACAGGTGGATGGCGAATCACCGGGGGCGGATCGACTGCGTGATGTTGGGCGTCGGAGCGGCCTTTGATTTCCTGGCAGGGACCAAGCCACAAGCGCCGAGATGGATGATGCGGGCGGGCCTGGAGTGGCTCTTCCGGCTGGCAACGGAGCCCAGACGGTTATGGAGGAGATACCTGCTGAACAATCCACGATTTGTCCTCCTGTTTCTGCGGCAATTGTGCGGGGCAGCCGGCAACTCGGGCGGTGCGGGATGCGGGGCAAAGCGGGAAGCAGGCTAGACAGAGGGCAGAAAGCATGGCGACACAGAGCGTTGCGAGAGCGTTGGCGCTCACAGGAACGGAACGGCCTCTGACCCGGCAGTGGGGCACAGTCCTGTTGATCCTCACCGATATTGCGGCGATGGAGTTCAGCTTGTTGCTCGGCTACTACCTGCGAGTCCTGTTGATCCGGTATGTGCCGGTGGAGTTGGGTCCTCAGCAATACCAGGGCCTGGCATTGGGACTACTGGCGATCCCGGTGGTATTTGGATTTGCGGGCTTCTATCCAGGACACGGCATGAATCCTGTGGAGCGGCTGCGCAAACGGGTGCAGTCCACCGCCGCGGTGTTTGCGCTGCTGCTGGCATGGGACACACTGGTGCAGGACCGCACCTGGTCGCGCGGCATTCTCATCCTGACGGGGCTGTTTGCGCTGATCGTCCCGGTGATCGGCGATGAGCTGCTGCGGCACTATCTGGGACGAAAATCATGGTGGCAGCTACCGGTCATGATCCTGGGCGCGGGGAGGACCGGCAGCCTCGTCGCCGGGCTATTGAGGAGCAATCCGAGCCTAGGGCTCCGGCCGGCAGTGCTCTTCGACGATGACCCATCGAAGTGGGGCACCACAGTGCAGGGCTTGCCGGTAGCAGGACCGCTGCACAACGCAAATCAATTGAGAGACACGATTTCGACAGCGATCGTCGCGATCCGGGGCGTACATTCAGGCCGCACCGCGGAGATCCTGCAAACACTGAACGTTCCGCAAGTCATTCTGGTGCCGGATCTGGAGGGGACGCAGACGCTCTGGGTGACTGCGCGGGACCTGGGCGGCGTCATCGGGCTGGAGTTTCAGCGTCATATGGCGAGAAGGCTGAACAGCCATCTGAAGAGGGCGATGGATCTGATCCTGGGTGTGCCCGCCCTGCTGGCCTGCCTGCCCCTGCTGGCTCTGTTCGCGGCGGTGATCAAGCTGGTCGACCGCAACGGACCGGTGTTTTACCGGCAGAGACGGATCGGGCGTAACGGCCGCGAGTTCGAAGTTCTCAAGCTGCGAACGATGCGGCAGGACAGCGATCTGGCGCTGCTGCAGCATCTGGCGGCCAATCCCGGGGACGAGGCGGAATGGAGAGCGCGTTTCAAGCTGCGCCGGGATCCGCGAATTCTGCCCTTGATTGGGCACTTTCTGCGCAGGTTCAGCCTGGACGAACTGCCGCAATTCATCCAAGTGGTGCGCGGCGAGATGAGCCTGGTGGGGCCGCGGCCGTTCCCGGGGTATCACATGGACAGCTTCCCGGAGAAATTCCGCGAATTCAGGCAGACAGTTCCGCCTGGACTGACTGGCTTGTGGCAAGTTTCGGCGCGAAGCGAAGGCGACCTTCAGCTTCAGCAGTCTCTGGACACGTACTACATCCGGAACTGGTCGCCGTGGCTCGATCTGCACATTCTGGTACACACGGCGAGGGCGGTGCTGATGGGCAAGGGCGCGTATTGAGGGGCCAGTCTGTATACGAAACGTAGACCGGTGGGCCGGCATTTTCTTCGTGCCAAATCCTGGGCAAGACCATCGAATAAGTGCTCGGGCTCCCCACGGTGTCACTGTTCGGTCTGCCGCGGGCGGGAGCAGCGGAGGAGGCAGAGGAGGATGACTAATGAGTAAACCACGGCCGTGGCTTTGGTGGGTGTGGGGTGTGCTGGCGACACTGGGGACGGCGTATTCATTGTTGCCGGGAGATATCGCGGACCGGCTGAGCCGGGCGGGGACGAGAGAGCATGGATTCTCTTTCGCGGCGTTGAGCCTGGTGGGCGTAGCGGCGGCAGGATCGCGGCGGTGGATCTGGCCGGTGGGAATGACGCTGGCTCTGGGGTTGGCGATCGAGTTTGCGCAACGATTGGTGCCGGGAAGGGCCTTCGAGTGGGAGGATATCGGCGCAGACCTGGAGGGGGTGCTGGTTGGACTTGCGGCGGCGATGTTGTTCTGGATCGCGGCGTGGGTGAAATGCAGGACAACCCGCTCGCAGCAATGACGGCTTACGGTGCGGGTGCGGACGAGATGAAGTGGAAGAAGGCGTAGACGGCCACGGCAACGAAGATCACAATGCTGGCGAGGCGCGCGAGTTGCGCGCCTTTTCTTTTTCTGGCGTCGAGAGGGTTGAAGGGGAGGTAGAAGCGGTGGCGGCAGGACTGACAGCGCCAGGGGCGGCGGAGCGCGAGAATCGCGAATGGGTCGAGGAAGGCTCGGCGGTAGGCATGGCGGACTTGGGTGCTGCCACAGGCTGGGCAGGCGATGTCCGGGCCGGTGTCCTGGATCAAATTCCATTTTAGCGGCCGGGTCCCGCCCGCACAGGCCGGGAGCCTTGCGCCACCTATCGGCGCCAGATGAGGACGCCGGAGGCGGTCGCGAGGCCGACGCCGACGATCTTTTCGGTGGTGCCGACGAGGCGTCGTTTGGTTTCGTCCTCGGGGATGTAGAGGGTGTCTTCGGGCTCGAGGGGGAAGTCGACGGCCTGGCGCTTGATAATCTTGGCGAGCTCGACTTGGATTTCGTTCTTGCCGCCCTGGTTGTCGGCCTTGCGGTAGACGTAGGCGTACTTGAGCGGGAAGGGGCTGAGACCTTCGGCGAGGGCGAGGGCGCGGAGGACGGTCATCTGGTTGTCCTCGCGGATGGGGAAGGCGCCGGGCTTTTTGACGTTGCCGGCGACAAAGATCTTGCGGGCTTCGGGGACTCGGATCTCCTCGCCGCCCTGGAGGAGGAGGTTCATCTCCGGGTTGGCGTTGTCGATCAGTTCACGCACGGTGAAGCGCTGGACCAGGCGCTTGTCTTCGGATGATGTCGTCACGAGGATTTCCGGACCGGCGAGATCCGAGAGCCCTTCGGCTTTCGCGATGGCATCGAGCAGAGTGACGCGCCCGACGGCCTGGAAGGTGATGGGTTTCTTGACAGCGCCGACGACAGCGACGGGGCGGGAGGCGTACTCAGCAACGGTCACCATGACCACCGGCTTGACGAGGATCCCTTCCTTCACGAGAGTCTCGGCGATGACAGTCTCCAGAGCGGACGGGAGAAGTCCGGCGGCCTGGATGCGGGCGGTGACCATGGGCAGGCGGATGTAGCCTTCAGCGGCAACGCGAACAGTGCGGGTGAGCTCAGGAGCGTCGTAGACCGAGATAGCGATGAGATCGTTGGGGCCGATTTTCTGGCCCGGCAGATTGGCAGGGCCGGCGTCGGACATGGGGCTGACGGGCTTGGTGGGCTGCTGTGCCGCCAGTGTAGCGGCGGCAAGGCAGAGTACGACAGCGCTCCTCAGCATGATCTTCCTAGGGTGCGGAGGATGAGGGAACGGAGTCAAGCGTAGGGAGGGGGAAGGCTATACCCGCTCACTACAGTTCGCGGCTCTGGGCCGATGACAGCCAGGAGTTGATGCCGGCAGCGGCTTTGCGGCCTTCGGCGATGGCCCAGACGACCAGGGACTGGCCGCGGCGAACGTCGCCTGCGGCGAAGACGCCCGGGACGGAGGTCATAAAGTTTTCGTCGGCTTTGACGTTGGTCCGGGGGTCGAGATTGACGCCGAGCTGCTCCAGCAGGCCGTTCTTCACGGGGCCGGTGAAGCCCATGGCGAGGAGAACCAGATCGGCATCGAAGGTCTGTTCGGTGCCGCGGATAGGCTCAAACCTGGGCGCCGGGCCGACCTGCACGGTCTTCAGGCCGCGAACATTGCCGTTGTCGTCGCCGATGAATTCGGTTGTGAGGATGCTCCAGTGGCGGTCGCCGCCCTCTTCGTGGGAGGTCTCGGCGCGGAGCATCAGGGGCCAGAGAGGCCAGGGGGTGGATGCGGCGCGCTCGGCTGGCGGCTGGGACATGATTTCGAACTGGCGAATGGACTTCGCCTTGTGGCGGTGGGAGGTGCCGAGGCAGTCCGCACCGGTGTCGCCGCCGCCGATGATGATGACGTTCTTGCCCTCGGCGGAGATCCATTGGTCGCGAGGAACGGTGTCGCCGGCGTTGCGCTTGTTGTTCAGTGGCAGGAACTCCATGGCGAAGTGGACGCCCTTCAGTTCGCGGCCGGGGATGGGGAGGTCGCGGGGCTGTTCTGCGCCCCCGGCGAGGAGGATGGCGTGGAAGTCGCGGCGGAGGTCGGAGACGGGTACGTTGACGCCGATGTGGCTGTTGGTCTTGAAGGTGACGCCTTCAGCGGCCATCTGCTCCATGCGGCGGTCGATGTGGTGCTTCTCCATCTTGAAGTCCGGGATGCCGTAGCGGAGAAGGCCGCCGATGCGGTCGGCTTTTTCGAAGACGGTGACGAGATGACCGTAGCGGGCGAGCTGCTGGGCAGCGGCGAGGCCGGCAGGGCCGGAGCCGACCACCGCCACGCGCTTGCCGGTGCGCTCAGCGGGCGGCTCGGGGCGGATCCAGCCTTCGTCCCAGGCGCGATCCACGATGGAGCGCTCGATCGTCTTGATGGCGACGGGCGGCTCGTTGATGCCGAGGACACAGGCCGCCTCGCACGGAGCGGGGCAGATGCGCGAGGTGAACTCGGGAAAGTTGTTGGTGGAGTGAAGCTCGCGGATGGCGGCCTTCCAGCGCCCGCGGTAGACGAGGTCGTTCCAATCGGGGATGAGATTGGTGAGCGGGCAGCCGGTGTGGCAGAAGGGGACGCCGCAGTCCATGCAGCGTGCGCCCTGCGTGCGGGCGTGGTCCTCCGGGAGAGGCTGGTAGACTTCGAACCAGTCGTTGACGCGCTCTGCGACGGGTCGGCGAGAAAAGGTTTCGCGCGCGTACTCCATGAAGCCGGTGACTTTACCCACGGGGGACCTCCAGGGGAAGAGTGAAGAAAATCAGACGCATGGGAACAAATTCTGCACTGCAGGCGGGGACACCCTGAAGGGTCCCTTCGCTTCGCTCGGTGTCCCCGATCGGACACGCACTAGCCACGGAAGACCTCCTCGGTGACGACGGGGCGGGTGAGGGTGATCTTGGGCATGTCGGCGGAGCGGGGGACGCCGAGGACGCGCTTGTACTCGTGCGGGAACACCTTCACGAAGCGAGGAAGCATGACATACCAGTTGGAGAGGATCCAACTGGCGCGCGGGGACTGGGTGGCCTCGAGGTGTTGCTCGATGAGCCCGCGGACGAGATCGACGTCCTTCGGGTCAGTGAAGGGATCGAGGTCGACGGAGGCGATGTTGCAGAGGCGGTCGCGGAAGTCGCCTTCCTCGTCGAGGACATAAGCGATGCCGCCGGACATTCCGGCCGCGAAGTTCTTGCCGGTTTTCCCGAGGACGACGACCAAGCCCTTGGTCATGTATTCACAGCCGTGGTCGCCGACGCCTTCGACGACGGCGGTGGCGCCGGAGTTGCGGACGGCGAAGCGCTCACCGGCCATGCCGTTGAAGAAGGCTGTGCCGGAAGTCGCGCCGTAGAGGACGACGTTGCCGACGAGGATGTTGTCTTCAGGGACGAAGGTTGAGGTGCGGGGTGGGTAGACGATGATCTTGCCGCCGGAGAGACCCTTGCCGACGTAATCGTTGGCGTCGCCTTCGAGCGTGAGCGTGACGCCGGGGGAGAGGAAGGCGCCGAAGGACTGGCCTGCGGAGCCGTTGAAGTGGATGGTGATGGTGTCGTCGAGCAGGCCGCGGGAGCCGTGCTTTTTCGCGATCGCGCCGGAGAGCATGGCGCCGACGGTGCGGTGGACGTTCTTGATGGGGAGCTTCAGCTCGACGGGGGCGCAGTTGTCAATGGCTTCCCGGGCGTGCTCGATCAGCTTGTAATCGAGGGCCTGTTCGATGCCGTGATCCTGGCTGGTGGTGCAGCGGCGAGCGACACGGCTGGGGGCTGGCGGGTTATAGAGGATGGAGGAGAGGTCGACGCCGCGAGCCTTCCAGTGGTCGATGGCAGCGCGCATTTCGAGCTTGTCGACGCGGCCGACCATCTCATTGACGGTGCGGAAGCCGAGCTTCGCCATGATTTGGCGCAGCTCTTCCGCGATGAAGAAGAAGAAGTTGATGACGTCCTCGGGCGTGCCGTGGAACTTCTTGCGGAGTGCCGGGTCCTGCGTGGCGATGCCGACGGGGCAGGTGTTGAGGTGGCATTTGCGCATCATGATGCAGCCCATGGCAATGAGGGGCATAGTGGAGAAGCCGAACTCTTCGGCGCCGAGGAGAGCACCGATGGCGACGTCGCGGCCGGTCTGGAGCTTGCCGTCGGTCTGGACGCGGATGCGCGATCGCAGATCGTTCATGACGAGGACCTGCTGCGTCTCGGCAAGGCCGAGCTCCCAGGGCGAGCCGGCGTGCTTGATGGAAGTGAGCGGCGAAGCGCCGGTGCCGCCGGAGTCGCCGGAGATGAGGACAACGTCGGCGTGCGCCTTTGAGACGCCCGCGGCGACAGTGCCGACGCCGACTTCGGCGACGAGCTTGACCGAGATGCGCGCCTCGGGGTTGACGTTTTTCAGGTCGTAGATGAGTTGCGCGAGGTCCTCGATGGAGTAGATGTCGTGGTGGGGCGGCGGCGAGATGAGGCCGACGCCGGGCGTCGAGTGGCGCACGCGGGCGATGACGTCATCGACCTTGTGGCCGGGGAGCTGGCCGCCCTCGCCGGGCTTGGCGCCCTGGGCGATCTTGATCTGGAGCTCGTCGGCGTTGACGAGGTAGTTGGTGGTGACACCGAAGCGGCCGGAGGCGACCTGCTTGATGGATGAGCGGCGGAGATCGCCGTTGGGATCTGGATTGAAGCGGACTTCGTCCTCGCCGCCCTCGCCGGTGTTGGAGCGGGCGCCGATGCGGTTCATGGCGATGGCGAGGGTCTCGTGCGCTTCCTTGGAGATGGAGCCGAAGCTCATCGCGCCGGTGGCGAACCGCTTGACGATTTCGGAGGCGGGCTCGACGTCGTCGATGCTCAGGGGATTCTCAGCCCACTTAAACTCCATCAGGCCGCGCAGCGTGCAGAGATGCCGGTTCTTCGCATTGATGTGATCGGCATACTCCTGGTAGGAAGCGTAGCTGTTCTGATGAACGGCGTGCTGCAGCTTGGAGATGGTGGTGGGGTTGATGAGGTGATACTCGCCGCGCGCCCGGAAGTGGTAGGCGCCGCCGACGTCGAGCTCGGAGTCCGAGTCGTTGACTGGCGTGAAGGCGAATGCGTGTTTGCGGCGCGCCTCTTCGGAGATGACGTCGAGGCCGATGCCTTCGATGCGGGAGGCGGTGCCGGTGAAGTACTTGTCGACGAGCTTCTGGCTGAGGCCGATCGCTTCGAAGACCTGCGCGCCGCGATAGGACTGCAGCGTGGAGATGCCCATCTTGGAGAAGACCTTCAGCAGGCCCTTGTCGATGGACTTCTTATAGTTCTTGAGCGCCTGATCGAAGGTGAGGTTACCCGGGAGCAGACCGCGCTGATCGAGATTCTCCAGCGTCTCGATGGCGAGATAGGGGTTGACGGCCGACGCGCCGTAGCCGATGAGCAGGCAGAAGTGCATCACTTCGCGGGGCTCGCCGGATTCGATGATCAGGCAGACCTGGGTGCGGGTGCCTTCGCGGACCAGATGGTTATGGACCGCGGAGAGAGCGAGGAGCGAGGGGATGGGCGCAAGCTCTTCGTCGATGCCGCGATCGGAGAGGATGAGAACGGTGTAGCCCTGCTTGATGGCGAGCGAGGCGCGGCGGCAGAGTCCATCGAGGGAGCGATCGAGTTCCTCGGGACCGCCGTCGACGCGGTAGAGCATGGGCATGGTGGTGGCGAGGAACTCGCCCAGCGAGACGCGGCGGAGCTTTTCGAGGTCGCGGTTGGTGAGGATGGGCTGATCGAGCTTGAGAGTGTGGGCGTGCTGCGGAGTCTCGGCGAGGATGTTGCGCTCCGTGCCCAGGTAGGACGTGAGTGACATGACGAGCTCTTCTCGGATGGGATCGATGGGCGGGTTGGTGACCTGGGCGAAGAGCTGCTTGAAGTAGTGGAAGAGGGGCTGGGGCTTGTCGCTGAGGCAGGCAAGCGGCGTGTCGGTGCCCATGGAGCCGATGGCTTCCTGACCGTGCTCGGCCATGGGGATGATGAGGCGCGTAACGTCTTCTTCGGTGTAACCGAAGCAGCGCTGGCGCATGAGGACGGTTTCGTGATCGGCCTGATGGACTCGGGTGGGCTCGGGGAGCAGCTTCAGGCGGATCTGCTGTTCCTCGATCCACTTGGCGTAGGGCTGGCGCTCCCACAGCGAGCGCTTGATCTCTTCGTCGGGGACGATGCGGCCCTGGACGGTGTCGACGAGCAGCATCTTGCCGGGCTGGAGGCGGCCTTTGACCTCGATGTTCTCGGGCGCCACGGGGAGGACACCGGTCTCGGAAGCCACGATGAGCATGCCGTCGCGGGTGACCATGTAGCGGGCGGGGCGGAGACCGTTGCGGTCGAGCGTTGCGCCGATAACGCGGCCATCAGTGAAGGCGACGGCAGCAGGACCGTCCCAGGGCTCCATCAGGGAGGCGTGGTATTCGTAGAAGGCCCGCTTGTCGGGATGCATCACGGCGTCGGAATCCCACGCCTCGGGGATGAGCATGGCCATCACGTGAGGCAGCGAGCGTCCGGCGAGAGTGAGGAGCTCGACGACGTTATCGAGGTTGGCGGAGTCCGAACCGTTGGGCTGGATGACGGGCATCAGCTTCTTCACGTCGTCGCTGAATAGCGGCGACTGGAGGATAGGCTGGCGGGCGGCCATCCACGCCGCGTTGCCGCGGACCGTGTTGATCTCGCCGTTGTGGCAGACGTAGCGGAATGGGTGCGCGAGCTGCCAGGTGGGGAAGGTGTTCGTCGAGAAGCGCTGGTGCACCATGCAGAGTGCGCTGAGGCAGTCCGGGTCGGCCAGGTCGCCGAAGAAGCGCGAGATCTGCGGAGCGAGCAGAAGTCCCTTGTAGACGATGGTGCGCGATGAGAGCGAGGGAATGTAGAAGAAGCCCTTGTCGCGATCGTCGAGATCGTCGGTGAGGCTGATCTCCTTTTCGATGCGTTTGCGGACGACGTAGAGCTTGCGCTCCAGGGCGTCCTGATCCATCCCTGGGGCGCGGCGCACGAAAACCTGCTGGATGTAAGGCTGGGAGGCGCGGGCAACGCGTCCGATGGCTTCGATGTCGACGGGCGTGTCGCGCCAGCCGATCAGCTCAAGGCCCTCCTCGCGGATAATGCGCTCGATGATGCCTTCGCAGATGAGGCGCTGCTGGGGCTCAACGGGAAGGAAGACGAGGCCTGCGCCGTATTCGCCGGGGGCAGGAAGAGAGAAGCCCAGGCGCGCGCACTGCTTCAGGAAGAACTCATGCGGGATCTGAATGAGCACACCGGCGCCGTCGCCGGTGTTGGGATCGCAGCCGCAGGCACCACGGTGCGTCAGGTTGAGGAGGATCTGGATGCCCTTGAGAATGATGTCGTGGGAGCGAACACCTTTGATATTGACCACGAAGCCGATACCGCAGGCGTCGTGCTCGTTCCTGGGGTCGTAGAGGCCCGCAGGGGCGGGGAGGCCTATCTGGATAGACTCGTCTGGCTGCATTTGTGGCACATCCTGCTTCATGGGGGGATTCTTTAGTATAAGCAGATCCTCTGTATCAGTCAAAATTAAATTGTGCAGATTGTGTTATCAGGTCTACTTATGTTACTCTAGAGGCCGTGGACTTGGCGCAACTCCAACTTTTCAAAGACATCGTGCAGGCGCGAAGCATCAGCCGCGGTGCTGCGCAGAATGGTGTGACGCAGTCGGCCGCGAGCCAGATGGTGCAGGAGTTGGAGAGGACACTGGGAGCGCAATTGCTGGACCGGTCGCGGCGTCCGCTGGAAGTATTGGAGCCGGGGCAGTTGCTGTACGATTTTTCGCGGGATGTTTTGCGGCGGCAGCAGGAGTTTGTGGTCCAGTTGCAGGAACTGAAGGGCGGCGACGGAGGGGTGGTAAAGATAGCCTCGATTTATTCGGTGGGGTTGAGCGAGATGTCGAGGCTGGAGGAGGAGTTTTACCGGAGGCTTCCGTCAGCGCACCTGGAAGTGAACTACCTCAGACCGGAGAAGGTCTATCAAGCAGTGGTGGACGAGCGGGTGGACCTAGGGCTGGTAAGTTATCCGGAGACGACGCGGGAGGTGGTGGCCCTGCCGTGGCGTGAAGAGCCGATGGTGGTGGCGTGCAATCCCGAACATCCGCTGGCGAACCGGTCGTACGTGCGGCCGGAGGACCTGGAGGAAGCGGAGTTCATCGGGTTCGACGACGACTTGCCGATCAGTAGGGACATCGACCGGTACCTGCGGGAGCGCGGCGTGCGGGTGCGCGTGGTGATGCAGTTCGACAACATCCAGAGCATGAAGGAGGCACTGCGGCTGGGGCACGCTGTGAGCATCCTGCCTGCACCGATACTGCGGGAAGAGGTGGCGGAAGGGCGATTGAAGACAGTGCCCCTGGAGGGGCCGCTGTTCCGTCCGCTGGGGATCATTCACCGAAGGAAGAAGGCCTTTCCGCGGGCGGCGCAGATCTTCATGGATCTGCTGAGGGATCCGGCGGCGTAACAGGTTAGTGGGCCTTGGCGGGTGGTTCGCCGGCGAGGGTGGAACGGACGTGCTGGAGAAGCGATGCGGGGTCGAAGGGCTTTCGCAGGACAGCGGCGTCGCTGGGGTGGTGCGGCTCACTCGGGTAGGCGGACAGGAAGATCACTTTGAGCTTGGGGATAAGGCGGGTGATGCGATCGGCGACCTCGTAGCCTGTGAGGCCGGGCATGACGATGTCGGAGAGGAGAAGGCGGATGGAGTCGCCGTGTGAGGACGCGAGGTCGAGGGCCTCGGCGCCGCCGCCAGCCTGCAGGACATTGTAGCCGCCCATGCGGAGGATTTCGGCGGTGAGGCGGCGGACATCGGGCTGGTCTTCAACGAGGAGCACGGTTCCGAGGGATTCGTGCGACCGGACGGCGTGGTGGAAATCCTGGCGGATGGCGGGCGAATGAAGGCCTGGCAGGAAGATGTGGAAAGCAGACCCTTTGCCGGGGCTGCTCTCGACCTCGATCCAGCCGCCGGATTGCTTGACAGCGCCGTAGACGATGGAGAGCCCCATGCCGGTGCCTTCTCCGGTGGATTTGGTGGTGAAGAAGGGCTCGAAGATGCGGCTGCGGGTGTCATCATCCATGCCTGCGCCCGTATCGGAGACAGAGAGGAGGACCCAGTTGCCGGGAGCGGCGTCGGGGCGGTTGACGCAATCCTCTGGTGAGAGCACGAGGTTGGAAGTGCGAATGGTGATGGCGCCTCCCGCAGGCATGGCGTCGCGTGCGTTCACGACGAGGTTCATGATGAGTTGGTCGATGAGGGCGGGATCGGCATCGACGAGAGTGAGGGAATCGTCGAGGTCGAGGTGGATGTGAACGCGCTCGCCGACCAGGCGTTGAAGGACGGCGGTGAAGTCACGGACGAGAATGTTGATCTGCAGGGGCTTGGTGGAGACGGCTTGTTTGCGGCTGAAGCCGAGGAGTTTGCGGGTGAGGTCAGCAGCGCGCTGTCCGGCATTGAGGATGCCTTCGACGCGGGAGCGGTGCGGGCTGCCTGCGGGGAGTTCGTCGAGGAGGAGGCGTGAGGAGCCGTTCACGACAGTGAGGAGGTTGTTGAAGTCGTGGGCGACACCGCCGGCGAGGCGGCCGATGCTCTCCATTTTCCCGGCCTGGAGGAGGCGGGATTCAAGCTCGGCGCGCTCTTTCTCCCGGGCAAGGCGATCCATCACGAGGCGGGAGCGGAAACGGCTGATGGAGAGGGTGCCCATGACCATGGCAAAGGCGGCGAGAAGCGCGAGGGAGAACCGGAAAGCAGCCGTATTCCAGAAATACGACTCAAGCGCGAATTTCAATTCCCTGGTGTTCTTGCCCCACAAACCATCGGCGTTGCGGGCCCGGATGGAGAGGCGGTAGTCGCCGGATTCGAGGAGAGGGAAGGAGATCTCTCGCGACGAGCGGAAGCCGGAGGCGACGGTTTTCCCGTCACGCTCGAGAGTGTATGAGAGAAGGATCTTATCGGGGTGTGCGTATTCGAGGGCGGAATAGGAGACCTGGAGATTGACGCTGCCCGCAGGGATTCGGATGGAGGGATTGCGGACGACGCGCAACCGCTCCGGCGCGCCGGCCTTGGTGAAGTAGTTCACCTCGTCAAAGAAGATCGGGACTTCGTTCGTATCCGGCGTCAGGCGACGAGGATCGATCATGGCGGCGCCGCGAAGAGTGGAGACCCAGATGCGACCGAAGGAGTCGCGGCCGATGGATGGCTGGTGGCCGATGGAGCATTCAATGCTGGGGAGACCGTCGCCACGGTCGAATTGCTGCCACTCGAGTTTTTGAGTATCGCCGGAAAGGGCGGCGCGGAGTCCGGCGCGGTGGATTCTGAAGACACCGCGGTTGGTGGCAAACCAGATGTGGTCGCCATCCTCCAACATGCCGCCGGTCGTGCCGAACGGGAGGGTGTCGTCCTTGAGAACAGAAATACTGCCGTTGCTCCAATGAAGGAGGCCGCTAGTGGCCGTGGCGACCCAAAGTGAGTTGGGACCATCCGGGTGGATGAAGGTGATCGGTGGAAGCTGCCGGCCAGCGGAATCGAGAACCGCGGTGAAACGGTCCTTCTGCAAACGGAAGAGTCCGGCGTCTCCACCCGCCCAAATTGCGCCGGAAATGGGGTCTTCTGCAAAGCAGCGGACCGGCACCCCGCCCGAGACGCGATCCAGGGCCATGTGCGTGAACCGCCCTGCGTCGTACATGGCGACATTGCCGGGAGAGGAGGCGATCCAGACGCGGCTGCGGGAGTCTTCGAAAAGGCTCTCGATGCTGGCGCCCTTGGCGGCGGGAAACGGCGAGCTGGGACGATCGTCGCCATTGAGGAGGAAGAGTCCGCGCCCAAAGCTGCCGACCCAGATGCGCCTGTGCGAGTCAATGAGCAGGGATTGGGCGTAGGGAGGTTGGCCGGGGACAGGGAGAGGCGATAGGTGTCCATCGTGGAATGAGTAGACGCCATCGCCGAAGGTAGCCAGAAGTGTCCTGCCGTCGGGATGGGCTGCGACCGCTTTAACGGGGAAGGACGGGAGGCCATTTTCGCGGCCGATTGAAATGAACCGCCGGGTGCGGAAGCGGACCAGACCTCCGCCGTCGCTGCCAACCCAGAGATTGCCCTGGCGGTCCGGGAAGACAAAGCGGACGCTGTTGCTGGGCAGACCAGTGGAAGTGTCGAAGTGGCGGACGCTGCCGTCGGGCGAGACGCGGAAGAGCCCGTCGCGATAGGAGCAGATCCAGACCTGGCCCTGCGCATCTTCCGTGAGGTTCCAGGTGCTCGTGGGGTTGCCGTTCACAACAATGCGCCGCATGATGCGGCCATGATCGAGGAGAGAAAGCCTGCGGCCGGAATAGGCCCAGAGGAGGCCCTCCTTCGAGAGGCCCCAGGAGGGCACGTCCGTGGAAACGCTGATCTCCTGAGGCATTGGGGCGCTCGTCCAGGCCGAGCCGGTCCAGGTGTTGAAGCTGTCTCGATTCACCGCGTGGATATGGCCCTGCGGATCATCGAAGACCATTGTGGGATTGGAACGGCCCGGCGGCGAGGGCAGAGCCTCGAATACTTCTCCGTTGAAGCGGTAGATGTGGTGGTCGAAAGTCGAGAGGTAGAGAGTGCCGTCGCCGGCTTCGGCGAAGTAGCGGACCGGGGAGCCCTTCCAGCCCTGGGCCGAGCCGTAGTGTTTCCAGGTTCCGGCTCTATGAAGCGCGATTCCTTCCAGCGTGCCCACCCACAGATCGCCGGAGCGCGACAGGTAGAGCTTGACGATGCCCAGATCGGGCAGGGCTTTCGATTGGGGCTGGTGAAAGAGGGTGAACTTCACGCCATCGAATCGCACGATCCCGTGGAAGGTACCGAAGATGAGGTAGCCCTCGGGAGTCTGGATCATGGAGGTGGCCGAGTTTTCAGGCAATCCCTGCTCGGTCTGCCAGACAGAGGCGGTGTACTCAGGATCGTAGAAGGACTCCTGCGCAGGGAGCGTGTGTGAGAACGGGCACAGGGCGAGGGCCAGGATCAGCTGGCGAGACGGAATGAGGCGCAAGGGCGCACACCCCGTCCTTCGCTGTGTATCAACGAATTTGCGCGACCCGCCATAGGGCAAGGTGGGTGCTGGCATTTCGTTTCCCGGTACGTCGACCCAGATTTTTGAACAGCGGACTTTACAAAGAACTGGCGGCCAGGAAGCATTATATCCCGAGCCCGGAGTGCGGGTGAAGATTTCGCTGGCGAAGAGGAGAACATGAGCGCGCCCGGCCGAAGGTCTTCACGCGGTCTTCATGCGAGGTTGAACGGCGGACGGCGTTCATGCCGCTAGATGCGCGGACCGGCAATCTATGGGTTCAGGGGCTTGCTGGCGGGCAGGCGATTCAACGCTAGAGGGAGGTAGAGGCTCATGGCTCGTCTGCTGGTATTCATGGGGGTGACTTCGGCCTGGCTGCTTGCGCAGCCGCCGATCCAATCGCCAGCCACCGATAAGGCCTGGCAGATTCTCAGAAACGGCGCGTCCGACAAGAGCACGGAGGACAGAGTCGTGGCGACGCGGTCATTGGGGCTGCTGAAGGACGATCCCGCGGGGAGAGAGATGGCGGAAAAGGCCCTGACGGAAGGCAACACCGAGGTGAAAGTCGCGGGGGCCCAAGCCTTAGGGGAGATGGGGGCGACCGAATCGATCCCGGCATTGAAAGAGGCGCTGAAGGCAAATGACACGGACGTGGTGGCGGCAGCGGCCGACGCGCTGTACAAACTTGAGGACCCCGCCGCGTACAACGTCTACTACGCGGTGCTGTCGGGAAAGAAGAAGACGGGGAAGAGCCTGAGCGAGGAACAAATGAAGATGATCAAGACGCCGCGGGTGCTGCTCAAGCAGGGGATCGCGCATGGGCTTGGATTTGTTCCAGTGGCGGGAACCGGGGTGCAGGCGTATAAGGTTGCGACGCGGGATGAGGTAACGCCGGTGCGCGCCGCGGCGGCTGCGAGGCTGTCGAGGGATCCGGATCCAAAGTCGGGCGATGTGCTGGTGACAGCCACGCATGACGAGAAGTGGCTGGTGCGGGCGGCATCGGCGCGAGCCATCGCAAAGCGGGACGATCCGGCGCTGCTTCCAGCGGTGGAGAGGCTATTGAACGATCACAATGACCGTGTGAAGTACACGGCGGCGGGGGCGGTGATCCGTCTGTCTGGAATGCAAGAACGGCCTGGCGCGCCGACGGAGAGCGGCGGGACTCGCTGAAAAAACGACGGGGCGCGCCCGTTGGGACGCGCCCCCTTCGTGCGGTTTTGCCGCCGGTTAGAAGTAGTACTTCAGACCGAACTGGATGTTGCGGGGAGCCTGCACCTGGCTGCCGATGGTGCCGAAGCCTGCCGGAGAGGCGATGTTGCGTCCCGGGGCGCCCCAGCTCACGTGGTTGAGGCCGTTGAAGAACTCCGCACGGAAGTCGACGTACTGCCGCTCCGTAACAGTGAACTTCTTACCGATGGAGAAATCCAGCGAGAAGTAGCTGGGTCCGCGCTCGGTGCCGATGCCGGTGTTGCCGAAGAAGCCATCGGAGGGCTGGCCGTAGGCGCAACCGGTGATGACGCCAGCAGGACAGAAGAAGGTGGTGCGGCTGGCGGTATCGGTGGGCAGGCCGTAGAAGTTGTCGATGCTGACCAGCGACTGGTTGACGTTGAGGGGGCCGTAGCGGTTGGCACGGAGAGTGCCGCGTGCGAGCTGACCCGAGCGATCCGTGCCCGTCTGAATGGTCACCGGGAAGCCAGTCCTGGTGTTCGCGAAGTAATTCACGTTCCAGCCGCCGAGGATCAGGTCGGCGGCCTTGTTCATGTCGCTGCCGAACTTCTTGCCTTTGCCGACCGGAAGGTCGTAGAGACCGCCGATGGTGAAATTGTGCGTCACGTCGAAGAACGCCGGGCCGCGATTGCCATGGCGGTCATAGGCATTCTGCCAGTAGGCGCCTTCGCCGGCAGTGAAGCCGCCGCCGTAGTAGCCGAGGTTGTCGGTGAGGGTCTTGCCGAAGGTGTACGCGGCAAGGAACTCGAGCCCGCCGCTGAAGCGGCGACGGCCGGACATCTGAAGGGCGTGATAGTCCATGGTGGCCGAGGCTTCAGTCAGTGCGATATTGCCGAGGTTGGGCAATAGGTTGATGAGCGGGCGGCGCAGATTGATGTTGGTCCAGGTGGAGTACGGCCCTGTGCCCGGCAATGCCTGGTTGGCTTCATGCGGAGCGACGAGGTGTGTGCCCTTCTGGCCGACATAGCCAGCCGACAAAGAGGTGGACTTGTCGAACTGGTATTCGAGGGTGAAGTTCATCTGAGAGGTGGTCTGGGGCCGGAGGTTCATGTCCCACGCACGGCCTTGCAACTGCGGGTTGGGACCGGCTGAAGGCGGGCGAGGCATGTCGAGCGTGATGTTGGAGGTCGGCACGTCGGCGAAGCCCTTGGTGATGGAACCGGCAGCGCTGGCGTCGTAGGTGACGTTGGTTTCGACGAAGAACGGGGGATTCAGCGTCATGCGCAGATTGGCGCCTGTGCCCTCCATAAAGCTCATGTAGGCGTAGCCGCCGCGCATGACCATCTTGTTCTTGAGAGCCGATGGCGTCCAGGCAAAGCCAATACGGGGCATGAACTGCTTCCAGTAGCCGTTGTAGAGGGCGCGGCTGTTGCCGTCCTTACCGGCATACATCAGCTTTCCCGTGAAGGTATCGACGTTCACCATGCGGTCAGCGACTTCATAGAGCGGCTGCATGTACTCCCAGCGCAGACCGAGATTGAGTGTGAAAGTCTGGGTGACCTTCCAGTCATCCTGGATGAAGAGAGCGGAGCGCCAGGAGCGGTGGCCCCAGGTGCCGGTCGCGGAACCGCGGCCCTTGGTGGACAACTGATCCAGCAGGAAGTCCGAATAGTCGAGACCCGTGTAAGTGCTGGCGTAGGTGAAGATGCCGAGGGCCCCGTTATTGCCGGCATAATAGCGATTCTGCTGATAGCGGGTGAACTGAGCGCCCATTTTCAGCAGGTGCCGGGATTTCTGCCACGTCAGGTTGTCGTAGTAGATGAACTTGTTATCAGCGGTGTTGCTGATGCTGGCGCCTGAGCCGACGCTTGTGAGACCGCTGCCGAGATTGACTGAGCTCAGGCCGGGGATGGGCTGGCCGCCAGGGATGCCGAAGGCAGAGTTGCCGTCAGCACCGAGTTTGCCGGACCAATCCAGAACCGTGTCCTTGATGATGATGCGCGAGTAGGCTGCGCGGGCTTCGTTCACGATGGAGGGGGTGAAGGTGCGATTCCAGTTCAGCACGAATGATTTGGTCGGACCTTCCTGGCCCGTGCCCATCTGGAAGACCAGCGGGTTCAGGCTGGTAAAGCTCTCATAGCTCCCCATGGAGAAGCGAGCCGAGAGATTGTCCTTGTCGGTGATGCGGTAATCGATCTTCGCGTCGCCCTGATGGTTCTTCTGGGTGCCGCCTGTGCTGGAGCCATAGTTGCCGGTGATGCCCAGCGTGCCGGTGCCCGCCTGGTTTGGCAGGGGGTAGAGATCCGGGCTGGAGAACAGCTTCCTGGCGACAGGGTTCACGATGCGAGAGACGGGAATTTGCTTATTGGGAAAGAAATCGCCGGTCGTAGGGTCCTTGATGTTGTTCGGGAATTGGCTGAGGTCGCCATTCCGCCAGGCGGCGGGAGCAACTGAAGCGGAGGAAGGGCCGCCGCTGCGCTGCTCTGTGCCTTCGTAGTCCACAAAGAAGAAGGCCTTGTCCTTGGCAATGGGGCCGCCGAAGGTGCCGCCGAATACGTTGCGCTTCAGGCCGAGGCGCTTGGCCGTATTCACGTTGCGGTTCCGGAAGTAGCCGTTGGCGTTTAGCTTGTCGTTTCGCAGGAACTCAAAGACGTTTCCGCGGAACTGGTTCGTGCCGCTCTTCATGGTCATCATGACAGCGGCGCCGCCGGCATTGCCGTAGTCGGCTGCAGCGTTGCCTGTGAGGACCTTGACTTCTTCCAGCGCGTCCACGTTGGGCGAGTAGCCGACGCGGTTGTCGATGGAGTCGTTCACGTCCACGCCGTCGAGCATGAAGTTGTTGGTCTGCTCGCGGTTGCCGTTTACGAAAGGACGAGCGCCGAAGCGGTTGTTGGTGGCGTCGGGGTCCGTGGTGATGGCGCCCGGCACCATGAGTGTGAGGGCGACAAAGTTGCGGCCCTTCAAGGGAAGCGAGGTGAGCTTGCCGGTATCGAGAGTGTCACCGGTTTGAGTCGATTCCGTCTGGAGGATAGGGGCAACGCCAGTGACCTCGACGGTCTGAGTGGTGTCGCCGACTTCGAGCTTCACATCTACGCGCGCAGTCTGGCTGCCTTCCAACTTGAATGGCCCCAAAGAGGCCTTCTTGAAGCCCTGAGAAGAGACCGACAGTGTATAGTCCCCGATGGGCAGAAAGAGCAGGTTGTAAACACCCGCTTCGTTCGATTGCACGTCATAGGAGAGGTTGGTGCCGCGGTTCACGGCGCTGATTTTGGCATTCGGGATGAGAGCTCCCGAGGGATCGGTAATAGTGCCGGTGATAGTCCCGGTGATGGTTTGGGCAGAGAGGGAGGAGATAGAGAGAGCGAGGAGTATCCCTGCTGCCACTGACTTAGCAGTGTTCATAGCGAACATAAACCCCTTTGCTCAGCAACATTAACATAACTTTTGCTGGCGAAGAAAGGGGTTATCAGGAATGATACGGCGGCAACAAAAGATAGCCCAGCGCCGAACGGAGGAGTCGGTCTAGCAGGCACACTTCGGGCTGCGAGGGCGGGCGGTGCCTGATGCTCGACACCTAACTACTTGATTTTATAGACGTTTTCAGAGATTTTCTCACGATGGGCGTCGTGGCAGGTGCGGCAGGCGCCGCCCACTCCACGGGATGCGGCTGTGACGGCGGTGGCGTCTCCGGCCGTCGCGGCGGAAGCGAGAGCATTGGCTGCGACCTGGAGGTCTTTGGCGGCCTTGCCGCCGACCTCGGAGCGTGGCCCCCAAAAGCCTTCAACTTCCTTGTAAATGGCAGCAAGGCGTTGAGCGCTGGCCGCTACGTCCTCGTTCTTGCGGATCTTGCCCTGGAGCTCGCCGCTCTCCTTCATCCACTTGACGTGTTGGGCGGGCGGCTCCTCCGAGGCGATCAAGACAGGCACCGCGCAAAGCGCGAGAGTGAGGCAAAGAGATTGCACCCTCATGGTTGGTGTAGAGACGGGGTTAAGCAGGGGAGAGGTTACAGGCGACGCCCCCCGGCGAACCGGGGGCTTACACCCCCGGAACCCGGTTGGTGGCGGCTGAAGCCGCCGTTTCTAGAAGAAGATTCGGCCGACGACCTGGCCGGCGCGCTCATACTGCGAGTTGTTGATCTCGCCGAAGTTGGGTGCTGTAACCGACCGGACGGGGCTATTGAACTGCGGCGTGTTGAGGACGTTGATGAACTCGCCGCGCACTTCGATCTTGAAGCGCTCCGTGATGGCGAACTGCTTCATGAGGGACACGTCCCAGGTTCTAAAGCTTGGACCGCGTTCGGTTCCATTCCCGACGGTCCCGAAGGTGCGGCCGTCGGCGACTTTGTATACGGTCGTATCGAACCAGTGAGATCCGGGTCCGACCTGGCCCAGGGTGTCGCCGCCCTGGGCGATTCCATTCACGCTGGCGCGGGCGCCACGCGAGTTGGTGGTCGAGTTATCGGGTCCCTGGATGGTGACAGGAAAACCAGTGTGAACAGTTACGATGCCGCCGGTATTCCACCCTCCCACCAGCGCGTCGACGACCCGGTTCATGTCGGTGCCCCAACGGCGGCCTCTGCCGAAGGGGAGGTTCCAGACGTAGGTCGCCGTGAACATGTGGCGTGAGTCGAAGTAGGTGGGGCCCCACTCGGCGACACGATTGTAGAGGTTCTGCCAGTAGGCCGACTGCGAGGCAGCTTGCCCGCCCTCACCGTAGTAGCCGATAGCGTCGCTCATCCCGTGCGACCACGTGTAGCCCGCCTGAAATTCAAGGCCCGCCGACAAGCGCTTGGCGAGGGTCGCCTGCAAGGCATTGTACTTCTGGTTGCCATTCGATTCGGTGCCCGAGATCTGCGCGATTCGCGAGAGCTGCGGATTGCCGCTGAGGTAGGGGCTCGGCAGCGTGGTGCCGTCGGGAAGAAGCTGGCGCTGGAAGTAGGGCATCGGGACAACCAGGTGTGTGCCGTGCTGCCCAACGTACCCGAGGGTGCCGACCATCCTGCCGGAGAACTGCTGCTCGTATGTGAAATTCCACTGTTGAGTGTTGGCTGGACGAACGTTGGGATCCCAGAGGCGGATGTTGGTCCGACTGAAGGGATCGGCCGGATTCAGGACGGTCAGGCCCTGACTGGAGTTGGAGAGCGGGAGCGGGTAGGAGGCGTTGTCGTATCGAGCCTCGAATTCGGTGTTGAAGGGAGGATTCAGGGGGAGCCTCAGGTTGGTGCCCGTTCCTTCCATAAAGGAGGAGATGGTGTAGGCGCCTCGGATGACCGACTTCTTGGAGGGGAGGGGTGTATAGGCAAAGCCGAATCGGGGCTGGAAGTCCTTGTGATAGGGCTGGTAGAGTGCGCGGCTGTTGCCATTCTGTCCCGCGAGTTCCAACGCACCGCTGAAGGGATCGAAGTTGGACTGGCGGTCCTTGACCTCCACGAGCGGTGTGTGATTCTCCCAGCGAAGGCCGAGGTTCAGCGTGAGGTTGTCGTTGACGCGCCAGTCGTCCTGGAAATACACTCCAGCGATCCACTTGCGGTGCCCCCACGTGCCCGTATTGAGGCCGCGGCCGAGAGTCTCCGGCAGGCCCAGGAAGAAGTCGGCGTCGCCCCATGCGAATTGTGAAGAAGTGGGTGCGGTCCAACGTCCGTTGTACTGCATGAATCCGGTGCGTCCGTTGTTCCCGGCGTAGAAGGTGTTCATCTGCTGGCGAAGGAGCTGACCGCCCATTTTCATCATGTGGCGGCCCCTGATCCAGGTGAGATTGTCGGCGTAGTGGTAGGTGGTATTCGCGAAGAGTTGCTGGGTCCCGATATTGGCCGAGCCGATGTTGGTGGTGAAGCTGTTATTGAACTGCAGATTCAGCAGGCCTGGCGAATTGACTCCGGCGATGCCGTACTGTGCATTGAAATCGGGCGTTCCGGTGACAACAGAGCCGCCGTTGTCCAACACGATTCGGTTCACGCCGGCGCGCGCTTCGTTGATGAGCGACGGATTGATGGTTCTGGTCCAGTTGATCACGCCTGCCTTGAACGGCGATTCATTGAAAGTATTGAAAAGGAGCGGCTGGCTGTTGTAGCCAGGGAACTCCTGCGACCCTTGAGAGTAGCGGACCGTGAGGTCGTCCTTGGAAGAAAACTTCCAGTCCACGCGGGCGTCTCCCTGGTTATTGGTTAACTTGCTGGAGGCAGCGTTGAGCTGGTTGAAACGGATGGAACCGCCGCCGGTATTGGGCAGAGGATAGTTGGTGAGGTCGGAGTACAGAGCTTTGGCGACGGGACTCTCGAGGCTTACAGGAATCTGGTTATTCGGGAATGGGTTTCGCGTGCCGGAACCGGAAACACTGAACGGGTTGTACAACTGAACAGGTGCACGTCCGGCGAGGTTGGGATCAGAAGCCGGGTTGAGCAGGGTGGAAAAGTCTCCTGCGCGGAAGGCTGCGGTTGGCACCGAGAAAGTGTTGGACGCCGGTGGGGTAGGCCTCTGAACGCCAAGGTAGTCGACGAAGAAAAACAGCTTGTCTTTCTTGATGGGCCCGCCGAAGGTCCCGCCGAAGGAGTTGTAGCGAACCGCAGGAGTGGAGAGCTTTTGCCAGTTGCGGGCCCAGTTGTTGGCGTTGAGCACATCGTTCTTCCAGTACTCGAAGCCGGTGCCGTGGTATTCGTTGGTGCCGGACTTCATGGAGACGTTGATGATCCCGCCCTGGAAGTTGCCGAACTCGGCAGAGGCGTTGTTGGTGATCATCTTCACCTCACCGATGGCGTCGGGGTTGGGCTGATAGCTGGTGAGGTTGTCGGACACCTGATTGTTGTCGATGCCATCCAGGAGGAAGTTATTGGCCTCCTTGCGATTGCCGTTGACGTAGGGACGGCCGCCACCCGCGGTGCGCTGATCGTTGTTGAAACCGGATGGATTGGTAGTGGTGACACCGGGGGCGAGCAGAGTCATGGTGATGAAGTTGCGGCTGATCAGGGGAGCGTTCACCAGAGCGTTATTGGTGTAGGTGCTGCCGACGACCGTGGTGTCCGTCTGGAGCAGCGGTGGTTCACCGGTGACCTGCACCGACTCGGTGACCGCGCCTACCTCCAACGTGACATCGACGCGGGCCCGCTGGTTCACTACGATGTCAACACCAGTGCGGATCAGCGTCTTGAAGCCCTTGGATTCCACCTTGATTTCATAGGACCCGGGCATAAGCCGGGGGTAGGAGTAAACGCCGGATTCGTTGGTAGTCGTGGAGTAGGTGGTGCCACGTGCCACATCTTTGGCGGTGACCGTCGCACCTGTGACGACTGAACCGGACGGATCCGTAACCACGCCCGTGATACTAGAGCTGACCTCCTGCGACCAGGCGAGCGTCGCCGCGAGGCAGAAGGCAAGTGAAGTCGCGAGAATCCTCAGATGCACTTTTGAACGGGGCGAGTGAGGGTGACTCATTTCAGTTCCTTTCAGGACGTCCGGGCGGACTACCCGCTTGGACGCTACACGAATGAATAACTGGCGCCAGGCCACAATCGACCCGGTGCGAGAGTCCTAACCAGGAGAGGAGGGAGAAGGGGCGGGAACCCGCCACTTTACGAGCAAAACCCCATACTACACATCCACCCCTGATTCTGCCCAAAGCTTAACAGCAGCTTCTTCACATGACAAGCCGTGAAAGGTAAAGCTTGCATGCTTCGCGTGTAAAAAGACTTGTTAACAACCGAAAGCCGATAACCGTTGGAATGAACGAGGACAGGAAAAGGAGCTACGAAGATGTCGGCGAATGAGGCAATTGCGTTGATTCTGGTGATCGGGGTGATCGGATTTGTACTGGTGACGAACCTGAGAGCACTGCTGGATCACATGCGCAAAACGAAGTCAGAGAAGCTGCAGAGCGAGGTCTACAACAAGATGCTGGACAAGTTGGGATCGAGCCAGGACGTTCTGGCATGGCTACAGACCGACGCCGGGCAGAACCTGTTCAAGGTAGCGCCGCCGGACCGGCCGGCCCCGTACTCACGAATCCTGAATTCGGTGCAGTTCGGCGTGGTGGCACTGGTTCTTGGGGGCGGCATCCTGGCGATTCGGACCATGATCGGGGTTGAAGGGCAGGAGCCGGCGGCAGTGGTCGGAACATTGGTGATGGCGCTGGGGCTCGGGATGCTGCTGGCAGGCGCATGCAGCTACGCGCTGTCCAAGAAATTCCAGTTGTTCAATGGGGGCGGCGGAAAGTAGTGGCCCGGACACAGGCGGCCCGCCGTGATAGAACCTGAGATGACACGAGCGATGACAGCACCAGATGTTGGAGTGCTGGACCATGCTCTTGCACTGGAACGGCTGGCGATGACGGAAGTCGAGTTTCGCGAGTTCTACGGGGCAACGGCAAAGCCGTTGAAGGCGTACCTGTCCCGGATCACAGGCAATGCGACGCTGGCGGACGATCTGTTGCAGGAATCGTACTACCGGATGCTGCGCGTGGATTTGCCGTCCATGGATCCTAGCCAACTGAAGAGCTACCTGTACCGCACTGCCACAAACCTGGCGCGAGATCACTTCAGGGCCACGAAGTTCCAGCCCGCGCCCCTGAACGAGGCGACGGCGGGAGAGGCAGCTTCGAGCGACATCGGTCTGTCCGCGGACATCCAACAGGTGTTGAACGAAATCAAGCCGAACGAGCGGCAACTGGTCTGGCTCGCATATGTCGAGGGGGCGAGCCACCGGGAGATTGCGGAGATGACGGGAGTGAAAGAAGCCAGCGTCCGGCCCCTGCTCTTCCGCGCAAAGCAGAAGCTGGCTTCGATCCTGAGGGAGAGGGGTCTTGCCGTGGAAAGGAGCGCGAGATGACGTGCCCACGTGAGCAGGAAGTGATCCACGCCGTTCGCAGCGGGCAGTGGGCGGAGGGGTTGAGAGCGCACTTTGCGGAGTGCGAAGCCTGCTCGGAGACCGCGATGGTGGCGGGGTTCATGCTGCAGGCGGCGGAGACAGCGGAGACGGCCGCGCCGGAGGCGGGGTTCGTGTGGTGGAAGTCGCAGTTGCGGGCACGGCGTGAGGCGGCGGTGCGGGCGGAAAAGCCGATTATTGTTGCGGAGCGGGCAGTGGCGGTGGCTGCGCTGCTTGTCGGGGTTTGGGCGGCGGCGTGGTTCAGTTCCGAGAGCCCGGCGCTGGCGGTGGCGGCGGTGGGAGGGCTAATCCTGGCAGGACTGACGGCGGGGAGCGCGCTGTTGTACGCGTGGTCGCGGAAGTAGGCGGCGTAGAGGCGGCTGCGGTTCCTACAATGGGATCGTAACTGCCATGTTCAACTTCGAATACCGGAATCCAACCAAAATCATTTTCGGCAAGGGCCAGATTGCGACGATCGCGAAGGAGATCTCGCCGGGAACGAAGGTCATGCTGACCTGCGGCGGCGGTTCGATCAAGGCGAACGGCGTGCACGAGCAGACGATGCGCGCGCTCGCGGGTTGCGAGGTGATCGAGTTCGGCGGCATCGAACCGAACCCGGAATACGAGACGCTGATGCGCGCGGTGGAACTGGGGCGCAAAGAGAAAGTGGGACTGCTGCTCGCGGCGGGCGGCGGATCAGTTCTGGACGGCACAAAGTTCATCGCGGCCGCGATTCCGTTCAAAGGCGACGAGTGGGACATCGTGCGGAAGGGGGCGGCGGTGGAGTCGGCGACTCCTCTGGCGACGATTCTGACGCTGCCGGCGACGGGGTCTGAATCCAATCCCTTCGCCGTGATCAGCCGGCGCGGCACCGGGGAGAAGCTGGCGTTTTCATCCGACCACTGCTATCCGAAGTTTGCAGTGCTTGATCCGGAAACGACCTATTCCCTGCCCCGCAAGCAGGTGGCGAACGGGATTGTCGATGCGTTCATGCACACGATGGAGCAGTACCTCACTTTTCCGGTACACGCAGAGTTGAACGACCGGTTCGCGGAGTCGATTCTGCAGACGCTGATTGAAGTGGGACCGAAGACGCTGGCGGACCCGAACGACCATGACGCGCGGGCGACGTTCGTGTGGTCGGCGACGATGGCGCTGAACGGGCTGATCGGGTGCGGAGTCCCGCAGGACTGGGCGACACACATGATCGGGCATGAGCTGACGGCGCTGTACGGGATCGATCACGCGCGGACATTGGCGGCAGTGGCGCCGCATCTGTATCGCGTGTGCCGGGAGAACAAGGCAGAGAAGCTCCAGCAATACGCGAAGCGGGTGTGGGGTGAGGAGTCCGCTGAAGCAGGGATCCGGAGAACAGAGGAGTTCTTCGAATCGCTGGGTGTGCCGACGCGCCTGGCGCGGTATGAGGGCGTTCAGGCCGATACGCCGGCGCTGGTGGTATCGAGGTTTGAGGCGCGAGGAGAGAGGAAGTTTGGCGAGCGGGGGATTGTGGATTTGAAGGCGGTGGAGGAGATTCTGCGGCGCAGTCTGGCGGCGTAGTTCAAGACGGGCCGTGGGCTTTTGGACAGGCAAGGAGGCCTGTCCCACTTAGATCGTGCGCAGGTGGAAGGACTTGGGCCGGGTGAGTTGCTCGAAGCCAAGGATACTGAGAGCGCAGCCACGGCCGGAATCTTTGACGCCGGTCCAAGCGAGAGCGGGATCCAGATAGTCGCAGCGGTTCATGAACCAGGTACCAGTGTCGATGCGATCGCCAATTCGAATGGCGGCGTCCTGGTCGTTGGTCCAGACGGCCGCGGTAAGACCGTAAGCGCTGTCGTTCATTAAGCGGACGGCTTCGTCGTCGGAGTCGACGGGCATGACACCAACGACGGGGCCAAAGGTTTCTTCGGTCATGACACGCATGGAGTGATCGACGTTAGTGAGGATCTGGGGGGCAAGGTAGGGCGAGCCATGAGCGTTTTTCGGGAACTCACTCGGGTCGATGAGTGTCCTCGCTCCCTGACGGATGGCTTCGTCGATTTGCGCTCGGACGAACTCCGCTGCGGCAGTGCGGACCATGGGGCCGAGCGTCGTTTCGGGGAGGAGGGGGTCGTCGAGCGTGTACTGCCGCGTTAGAGCGACGGCGCGATCGACGAACTCGTCGTAGATGCCGCGGTCGACGTAGATCCGTTCGATGCCGCAGCAGGACTGGCCGGAGTTGAACACGGCGCCGTCGACGAGGTTCTCCACGGCGTGGCCGAGGTTGGCGTCGCGACGGACATAAGCCGGGTCCTTCCCGCCGAGTTCAAGACCGGCGCCGATGAAGCGTCGGCTGGCGGCGCGCTGGACGGCGTGGCCGCCGGAGACAGATCCTGTGAACGCAACGAAGGAGATGCGGGGATCGGCGATGAACTTCTCGACGTCCTCGTGGGTCATGTGCAGGAACTGGAAGACGCCCGCAGGGAGCCCGGCGGCGGCGAATGCCTCGGCGTAGCGCTCGGCGCAGAGAGGAGTCTGCGCTGAATGCTTCAGGACGACAGCATTGCCGGCAAGCAGCGCAGGCACGATGGAATTCACGGACGTGAGGTATGGGTAGTTCCAGGGCGCGATGGTGAAGACAACGCCGAGGGGCTCGCGGCGGATGAAGCGGGTGAAACCGGGAGATGGAGCGATCGCGACGTCGGCCAGCGCCATCGGGGCGGCGGAGATCATGAAGCGAGATCGTTCCGCGAACCCACGGCGGATTTCCATGGGGGCATAGCGCACGGGCCGGCCCATTTGCCAGCTCAGTTCAGCGCCGATCTCATCGGCGTGCGATTCGAAGTAATCGACGAAGCGGTGGAGGATGGCGATACGCTCCTCGATCGGCGTAATGCGCCAGCCGGCCTGCGCGCGGACGGCGGCGGCGAGAGTTTGCTCGATCTGCGCCTGCTCAGCGAGCGGGCGCTCCGCGTAGACACGCCCGTCCACCGGTGAGATGGTCTGCTGAATCTTCATAGGGGCGTGGTGTAGGCTGCGGTAATGCCGCCGTCGACGAGAAACTCCGTGCCCGTGACGAACGACGATTCGTCGGAGGCGAGATAGAGCGCGGCATAGGCGATCTCCTTCGCCTGGCCGAAGCGGCCCATGGGGATGTGGACGAGGCGGCGCTGCTTCTTTTCGTCCGTGTTGAGGTACTTCATGAGCAGCTCGGTGTAGAGCGGTCCGGGGCAGAGCGCGTTGACGCGGATATTCTCGCGGGCGTGAATCGCGGCCAGCTCGCGAGACATGGAGAGCACGGCGCCTTTGCTTGCCGTGTATGCGAGCTGCGGCGTGGCAGCGCCGAGGATCGCAACAAAGGACGCGGTGTTGATAATGGACCCGCCGCCTGCGCGCCGCAGCGCGGGGACGCCGTACTTGCAGCCGAGGAAGACGCCTTTCACGTTCACGGCGAAGGTCAGATCCCACACAACTTCGGAAGTCGCGATTGCATCGTCGTCATCGGCATGAGAGATTCCGGCGTTGTTGAAAAGCACGTTCAGCATGCCGTAGGCGGATTCCGCGGCGGAGATCATCGCCTCGCAGTCCGCGGCTTTGGAGACATCGGCTGTGAGGGCGATGGCATCACCGCCTGCGGCGCGGATGGTTTGCGCGGTCTGCCCGGCCGCAACCGGATTGATGTCGACGGCGGCGACGCGCGCGCCTTCCGATGCGAACAGCAGCGCCGCCTCCTTTCCGATTCCACTGCCGGCTCCCGTGATGAGAGCCACCTTGTCCTTGAGCCTCATGAGTTCCTTTCAGATTCGTTCGAAGTAGCGCTTGCGCTCCCAGTCCGTGACAACGCGCTCAAACGCTCTCTGCTCACTGCGGAAGAAGTGCGCGTAGTGCTGGTGGACGTCTTCACCCAAAGATGCCTTGACGAAATCGCTGGCTTCAAAAAGGTCCACGGCGTGTTCGAGAGTGTCGGGGACGCGAGGGAGGCTGCGCGCGGCGTAGACATCGCCCTCGAAAGCGGGCGGCGGTTCGATGCGATTGGCGATGCCGTCAAGCCCGGAGGCCAGCGCTGCGGCATAAGCAAGATAGGGGTTGGCGTCGGCGCCGGGGATGCGGCACTCGATGCGCAGGCTCTGACCGCTGCCGACAACGCGGAATCCGGCGGTGCGGTTGTCGCGGCTCCACGCGAGGCGCGTGGGCGCCCAGGAGAGATCTTCGTAGCGTTTGTACGAATTCACCGTGGGCGCGTAGAAGACCATGAACCCGGGTGCATGCGCCATCCAGCCGCCGAGGAACCAGCGGAATTCGTTGGAAGGCGCGTTTTTCGCGACAAAGGCGGATCTGCTGCCCCTGCGCAGGCTGAGGTGGATGTGGCAGCTCGATCCAGCCTGGCCGTGCGCGGGCTTTGCCATGAATGTGACGCTGATGCCCGCCTGCTCGGCGAGCTCTTTCATGCACTGCTTGAGGAGCGCGTGGTTGTCGGCCATGCGGAGTACGTTCGCATAGCGCACGTTGATCTCGTGCTGGCCGAGGCCCCATTCGCCCTTGGAGCTTTCAACGGGGATACCCGATGCGCTGAGGTGGCGGCGGACCTGGCTGGTGAAGAACTCCTGCCGCGTGCCCTGGAGCAGGTGATAGTCCTCCAGATACCAGCCGAGCGGCTCGAGGTTCTGGTAGGACTGCTGCGAGGCCTGACGAAAAGGCGTGCGGTAGGCGTAGTATTCGAGCTCCGACGCGCCGATGGGCTCATAGCCCGAGGATGCGGCGCGCTGGATCTGGCGGCGCAGGATGGAGCGCGGCGCGACGGCGACCGGCGCGTGCGTGTGCTCGTCATTGACATCGCAGTGGACAAAGGCGGTCTTGTCGAGCCACGAGACGACAGTCCAGGTGTCGAGATCCGGGACGAGATGAAAGTCGCCGTAGCCGAGCTCCCAATTGGCGAACGTGTAGCCCGGCGTCGGCTCCATCTCCATGTCGGTGGTCAGGAGGTAATTGCAGGCGTGCGTGCCGTGGTCGAGTGTGTGCTCGAGAAAGAACGATGCGTCGAAACGCTTGCCCATCAGACGGCCGTAGTGGTCCGTGAAGGCTGCGATGACGGTGTCGACGGCGCCGGACTTGATAACACGGGCAATCTCTTTAGCGTTCATGATCCTCCACATGGCGCCGGCGATAGAGCCAGTAGTATGCCAGCATCACGGCGATAAAAACAGCCGTTCCCGCGACGCCCGGACGGAAGGAGGGAATCGCAAACGTCGCACAGAGACAGATGAGCGCGAGCACGATGCCCGTGACGGCTCCCGCGGTCCCGAGCGGGCTGAGATAGGGGCGACGCAGATGCGGCTTGTCGACCTTGAGGCGCCAGTAGGAGACAAGCACCAGAGTGTAAGAGAGCAGGGCGCCAAAGACAGCCATGTTCAGCAGCGCGGCGCCGACGCTCGCAGCATACTGCTGCGCGAGGAAGCAGAGAAGCAGGCCGAGAGCGCCGCCGGTGAACAACGCTACGTAAGGCGTTTTGCGGCGGCTGAGACCGGCGAGCACCGCGGGGAGGTATCCGGCGCGGCTCAAAGCGAAGAGGAGCCTGCCGTACGCGTAGATGATGGCGTGGAAGCTGGCGATGAGCCCGGTAAGGGAGATGATCGAGAGCAAGGCGGAGGTGACGCTGCCGCCGAAGACTGCGCGGATTCCGGTTTCAAGGGGAGCGGCGGATTCGCCTACGCCTTTGGCGCCCGGGCCGACGCCTGAGTTGAGCACCAACGTACCGAGCGAGAGCGCGAGCAGAGTGACCATGCCCCACTTGAGCGCGCGCGGCATGTCGCGCTCGACATCGTAAGTCTCTTCGGACGACAGCGGCAATTGCTCGATGGCGAGGTAGAACCAGACGGCATAGGGCAGTGCTGCGAAGACGCCGAACCAGCCCTTGGGCATGAAGTGAGTCGCGCCGGGCGCGGGGACAATATTGAGGGCGTTGCTCCAGTGGAACGCGCCGGCCCACAGCGCACCGATATAGAAGACGACGAGGACGGCCGCAGCGAGCACGGTGATGGCCATCGACACGCGGAAGGTGAGTGCCGCGCCGAGGACATTGATGCCGACGAAAATGGCGTAGAACGCAACCCACCAAATCCAGTCCGGCGTGCCGGGCAGGAGCGCCTTCATGTATCCGGCGATGCCGGCGACAATGACGGCGGGCGTTGTGACGTATTCGATGGCGTCGGTGAGTCCGTTGAGAAACGCGCGGTCCTTGCCAAAGGCGAGACGGGTGAAGTTGTAGAAGCCGCCGGCGTCTGGGAGTGCGGCGGAGAGCTCCGCGATGGAGAAGACGAGGCAGACGTACATGACGGCGATGACGACCGTGGCGAGCAGGAGCCCGCCGAAGCCGCCGGCAAGGAGGCCGGTCTGCCAGCCGAAGTAATTGCCGGAGATGACGCCGCCGACACCGAGTGCCCACAGATGGACCCAGCCCGCGGATTTGCGAAGTTCGCCGCGCGTCGCCCCAGCCACAGTTTCAGTCCCAGATTGCGAAATCACGTCGCGTGTGTGGAGTCATCCTAGCACGGCGGTGAGAAGGCCTGACTAAGGCTTCTTGAGGAAGACGGCGATGGCCTCGATCTCAATGAGCAGGTCGGGTCGGCAGAGGATGGCCTGGATGCCCGTGGAGGCGGGGAGCGGATCGAGGCCATGCTCTGCGTAGAAGCGCGTGCGCTCCTCGTTGAAAGCCTCGTAGTCGCGCTCGATGTCGCGCAGGTAGTTGGTGGTGCGGACGATGTCCTTCCACGTGGCGCCTTCGGGTTCGAGCAGCGCGGTAATGTTCAGGTACGTGCGTCGAAGCTGAGCGCGGAAGTCGCCCACGTGCACCGTCTGGCCGTGCTCGTCGACGCTCGCAGTGCCGGAGATGAGCAGCACCACAAGGTTGCCGGCTTCGATCCGCAGGCCGCGCGAGAATGAGCTCGGCTTGGGATAGTCGTAGGCCTCATTCAGCACATTGAGGTTCGTGATCTTCGTCTTGGTCAGTTTGGATGCGCCAGCGAGGGCGGCCAGCATTGCGTCGTTGTTATTCATGGGAGAGCCAGGTGAGCGCGTAGTCCTTCAACTGTTCGGCCTGAACCGGGCCGGAGGGCAATGGCCGCTGCGCTCCGAGGAGAAGCAGCCTGTCCGAGTCCTCGATCGCCATCATGGTGAGGCAGCGGCCCTGATACGCCGAGAGTCCTTGCGCAGAGAGGTAGACGTACTGCGCCAGCATGGCTCCGTCGATGAGCGAGCCGGCGGGATCGTCCTGATCGGGGACGGGGTTGCCGGCGTGCTGATCCTCGAAGAGCACGACGCTGCTGAACGGCTTGAGCTTCTGGCGGATGCCGAAGCCGGCGATCATCGCCTGCGGTTGTGCGCGGCGGAGAGCTTCAGACGTTCCCCACTGCACAAACGAGTTGTTGAAGACCAGGGAGCCGTTTCCGCTGAGCAGCACCGCCCGCAGAAATTCACGCACGCGCGGGCGCTGGTTGATAGCGGGGCCCAGGTAACGGCGCAGATCGAGACGCCTCAATTCTTCAGTGATCTGATCGGCCGATTGAAGGTCGCGACGGATGTTATTCAGCCTGGAGAGGAATTCACGGCGCAGCTCCTCGAGCGCGTTCCAGGACAGTGCGACAGCGCCCGCGGGCTCTACCAATGGAGAAAGCTGCGAGCGGCATTCGATGACCCAGGTTCCTTCCTCGGCCTCGATGCCGGCGGGCAACTTGCGGCGCGCCAGCGACGAGACGAAGTCGTGCTCCATCTTGCCGAAGGGAGCCGCGAGCTGCACCCACATGCCCTGTCCGGCCAATTGGGGCCAGAGGGGCTCAATTGCGGGAGGCAAGCCAGCGGGCAGAATGCAGACGATGAGCATCGGCTGTCGCGTGAGGGATCCGGCAATGGCCTCGTCGACACGGCCGAACACTTTCTCTACCTCGGCGCGCCACTGCGGATAGTAGGACGAACGCGCGATGATGCCCGTGTCCTGGATGGAAAGGCCCGCTGCGCCGGGCTTCCAGCGCGGCAGGTCCATGCGCGATTCCACATCCTGCAGGGGCGCGAAGAGCTGCTTGAACTGCTCCGGCGGCAGGTGGTCAAGCCAGTCGAGCTGGGCCTTGAGCAGCCGCTGCTCCGCGGGGAACAGCGCATCCCACTGTCTGAATTGATCATTCAACGCGGGAACGAAGGTCCGTGGAAGGCGTTCGATCAGTTCCTTGTAGGCAGGCGGCGCCATCGAAGTCATCCCGCAAACTCAGGCAGACGCTGGCCGGCAGCCTGCTCGACCTCCAGACCCAACCACGACCCGGCGCTGGGCGCGAAGTCGATCTGCCGGACGACGCGTTCCACCACTTCCGGCTTGCGAACAGCCGGCCCGAGCACCATGGACCACGCCATGCGGCACGTCTCCGTATTCGTGCGGTGGTTGAAGAAACCATTGGTGCTGGAGCCGTCGGGGTCGCGTCCAAACTCGTTCATGATGAGCAGGGTCGTATTGTCCTTCAGCTCGGGACTCGCCTGAAGGAACTGCCACAGGCGGTGGCAGAGGATGTCGGACCGCCGAATTCCTCCCACATGCAGCGAGTAGGCCCCGGAATGCGCCACTTCCACATCGGAGAAGTTCATCATGAGCATCGCGGGCTGCAGGCGGCGCAGGACTTCGCAGCCGACGAGGAACGTCAGTTCATCGCCGCTGACAGGTGCGCCAGGGCCGTGAATGAAGTTGCCGAGCGCATCGATGAACGTCTGCTTGATGGCCGGATCCTGGAAGTTGGATCTGGCGGGCACGCCCCAACCGATGCGCTCATAGTCGGTTTCGAGGACGGCGGTCATCTCCTGGAGAAGCTGATCGCGCTCCAGCTTCTTGCGAGTGGTCTGACCGTTGATGATGCGCTCCACGGCCTCGATCAGCAGTTGCTTGGCAAGGATCACATTCACGCCAGGGCTGATGTTAGCAGTGAGCTGCTTGTTGCTGGTGACCACCCAGCAGTCGTTCGGATGTCCGGGCCGGAGCTTTTGAATGTAGTTGAAGAGCGTTGGCTGCGCGGGCTTTTGCGAGCCCCAATCGTCGACGTGCTGCCAGACGCCGGTGAGGATGCTGGCGATGGAGTTGAAGTGCGAGGTGACGCCCTCATTCACCGTATAGGGGAAGAAAAGGGATTGAGGCAGCAGATCACTGTAGAAGTGCGGAATGTTGACGAGACCCTGCTTGGAGAAGCTCTCCTGGCGGCGGATGCCGCCGATGGTCACAAGGACGAGCCGCCTGGATGCAGTGGATGCAGGCCCCGCGCTCAGGCGGTGGGCCAGGGCCCCCGCCAGAGCCTGGAATAGCGCTCTCCGCGTGATGAATTGCATCTGAAGCCTCTTTGGTCCCAAGCTTACAGCGTCCATATCAGAGTCACAAGGCTCCTTTATTCGGGCGGCTCCTTGATCTTCAACACCTGGTCCGACGAGACGTTTTTCACCTGCTGAACTCGTCCGGAGGGCCAACGGATCTCGATGAGTTCGGCCTGGGCATCCTTGCCGAGCCCCAAGTGAACCGGCGCGGCGCTGGAGGAGGCGTAACCCGCGGCGGTGGAGACGTGATCGTACTGCGTACCTGAGGAGGACACTAGGCGAATGCGCGCCCCGATAGCGCTGCGATTGCTCTTCGTGCCCTCGAGCTGCAGCGCCAGCCAGTGGTTGCCGCCGGGACTCGCATTGATCCAGAGCTCGGCGGGCGCACTGATCGCGGTGACGACGACATCGAGCCGGCCGTCGCCGTTCAGGTCGCCGACTGCAGCGCCGCGGTGGCGACGCTGCGGCAGCGCAGTGAAGCCCGCCTCCGCGGTGAAGGCTTCGAAGGTGAAGTTGGGTCTGGCGTGGAAGACGGTGTTGTGCTGGGCAACCTTGATGCGCGGCTCGGCCAGCGGCGACTGCACGTGGCCGCGCGAGACGAAGAGGTCCTTGCGGCCGTCGTCGTCGAAATCGGCGATATTCGGCGAGTAGCCAGCCATCTGCAGGCTCAGCGGACCCATACGGCTGCCGGAAGTGATGTCGATGAACTCGCCTTTGCCCGTGTTCTTGAACATGGGGAACGTCTCGTCGTCGAGAGCGACGACGGCGATGTCGGGATAGCCGTCGTTGTCGAGGTCGCGGAAGTCGACGCCCATGCCGGAGATGAACTCGCCGCTCTCTACCAGCGCCACGCCGGCGGCGAGGGCAACCTCCTCAAACCTGCCGTTGCCCTTGTTGTGGAACAGCGAGTTGTAGACCTTGTCGTTGGCGACGAAGATGTCCATGAAGCCGTCGAGGTCGTAGTCGGCGACGCCGGCGCCCATGCCTTTGCCGGGATGCGCGCGGATGCCGGATTCGGCAGAGATGTCTTTGAAGGTGCCGTCTCCATTGTTGAGGAAGAGCTGGTTGGGGAGCTTCTTGTAGAACTTGGGATGGCAGTATTCGCGGCGGCCTTGAGCCATGCAGGGCGGCTCGGCGTCGATGTTCCAGCTCAGATAGTTGGTGACGAAGAGGTCGAGGAGTCCGTCGTTGTTGACGTCAACCCACGCGCCGCCCACGGACCAGAGCGGGCCGTACTCGGGGTCGGGGCGATTCAAGCCGGCCTTCGCGGTGACGTCAGTGAACGTGCCGTCTCTGTTGTTGTGATAGAGCGTGTTGCGGTGGACGCCGCCGACGAAGAGATCGGGGTATCCGTCGTTGTCGTAGTCACCGACGGCGACGCCGTTGTCGAAGCCCGAGCCGGCGAGTCCGGCTTTTTGTGTAACGTCGGTGAAATGGCCCTTGCCATCGTTTGCGAGGAGGCGGTTGGAATACTTGGGCGAGTCCTTCTTCAGCGTCCGAATGTTCGCGCCGTTGGTGAAGAAGATGTCGAGGTCACCGTCGTTGTCGTAGTCGAAGAGAGCCACACCGCCGGCCATGGTCTCGGGCGCGTGGCGCTCGGGCGTCTCGCAGCTCTCCAAGGTGAAATCGACGGTCTGCGGGATGAATCGGATGGGGCTTTCGGCGTTGTTGGCCGGAAGCCAAAGGAGGAGCGCGGCAGCGGCGAGTCTTGGCGTCACGGGACGTTCAGCTCCTTCAGCGCCCTTTGCGCGATCGCGCTGCCGGGCTTTCGCTCGAGCAACTGCCGCATGACGTCGCGGGCGCTTTCACGCCGTCCCATCTGTATGTGAACCCGGGCGAGATTCAGATAGAGCATCTCGTCATCGGGCGCGACCTGGATGCCGTAGCGGAACGCCGCGATAGCGTCATCGGGTTGTCCGATGTTCATGAAGAGCACACCGAGATTGTTTATTGCGGAAGAGTCGTCGCGGCGGATGCTGATCGCCTGTTCGAAGAGCTTGCGCGCCTCCATTGTCTTGCCCTGCTGGGCGAGCTGCAGCCCGAGCCCGTTGGCAGCCTCGCCGTTGCGGGGATCCACTACCAGAAGATGGCGGTAGAGGCGTTCCGCCTCCGCGGCATTGCCGAGTTTCTGCTGCGCCTGAGCCGCGTTGAGCAACGCGTAGGGGGCGTCGGGAGCAAGGGACAGCGCCTTTTCGTAGCAGCGAAGGGCCTCCGCGTTGCGATGTGATTCGGACTCCACGCCTCCCAACTCGTTCCAGAGCTCGGGGATGCGCGGATCGACGGCGACACCGCGCTCCAGCGCTTCATGGGCCTGCGGCAGGCGGTGCGCCATGAAGTGGATGCGTCCCACCGCCATCAGCGCGCGCGCGTTGTTCGGGGTCCTGCGCAGCATCTCTTCGAGGTACGGCAAAGCCTGCTCCGGGTATCCGGACTGCAGCAGCGCGCCGCCGAACTTGTAGTAGTCGCGGCGGGGAGTTCCGGTGAATACGCCTTTGAACGGGAGGCCGCGCTCGTCGGGCAGCGGGCCGCTGAGAGAACGCAGATCGGCCTGCGCCGCGGCGGAGTCGGGCGGGGTGGCGTAGATTTTGCGCGCGCGGCTCTCCGCATCGATCAGCAGACACAATGGTGTCTCCAGATCCACGCGATAGTCGAACAGGTACCTGCGGAAGATGGAGTATGCGGCGGCAAGATCTTCCGGCGCTTTGCGCAGGTCGAGGGCCTCCATGGGGACGTCAAGCCTGGGAAGCGGCTCGCCGGCGTGAATGAAGAGCAGCCCTGGCCCGCGCCGCTTCTCAGGCAGAGGGACGGGCTCCCAGAACCAAGTGGTGTGCGTGAGCGCCTGATTGTCCGCCGGCACCCTGGGCTGATCCGGAAGGTCGGCGTGCGGCTGCAACGGCCGTGAAACCGGCTTCGGATCGCCTTCCGTGATCAGATAGCTGTGCCCGGCTTCGAGGGCAGGCAATTCCTGGGTAGTGCCTGTAGGCCAAAGTACGGTGACCTTTTCGGCGCGCGGACGGTCGCCGAGTCCGAAATGGAGACGCTTGGTGTGTTGTGAAAGGTAGCCGGAGCCGGCGGTGACCCACTTCACCTGGCCGTCCACCGTGACGCGCGCGCCGATGGCATCACGATTGGATTTGACGCCCCGCAGCGAAAGGGCGATCGCATTGCGGCCGACACCACACGCGTTCTGGAAGACGCGCACCTGCGGACCGAGCCGGCTCTTGAGGATGATGTCGAGATTGCCGTCGCCATCGATGTCAGTGAAGGCGAAGGCGCGGCTGTCCTCCGCCATGTCCAGACCGCTCACTCCGGAGAAGTCGTAGTATCGTCCGGCCTTTCGCGCGAAAAACATGTTCGGCTCCGGACCCGCCCAACTGAAATCCTGCCGCACTAACTGATTAATCGCATTCCAGCCGTTTTCATAATCAGGCGCTGCGGTCTGTTTGACCGGAGATTTGGCCACCACCTGGCGGTAAAAGTAGCTCATCAGGTCGGTGGATCCGTTGTTTGTAAGCATGCCGCAGGCGATGTACAGCTCCGGCGAGCCGTCATTGTCGAGATCCGTTCCGTCGCACGACCACGACCAGGGGCAGATCTCAATGCCCTGCGAGCCGCCTGTGTATTTGAAAGTGCCATCGCCCTCATTGTGATAGAGCGAGTTACCCTTCACGTGATGCTGATAGGCCGACCGCAGCGAAGGTTCCTTCATCGCCGGACCAAAGGCGGGGTCGTTGACGACGCGCTGTCCACAGGAGCTCCACATATTGGAGACGAGCAGATCCGGCCGGCCGTCGCCGTCGTAGTCCACCCATGCTGCACTCATTCCGGGGCCCAGATCCACGACGCCCGCTTCTTCCGCCACGTCACGGAAGCGCCCCGCGGTGTTGCGGTAGAGGTTCTTGCGTCCAAAGTCGTTGGTCACATAGAGATCGGGCCAGCCATCGCCGTTGTAGTCGCACCACGTCGCCGCGAAGCTGAACCGGTTATTGTTGTGGTCCATCCCGGTAGCCGCAGTGACGTCTTCGAAATAGCCAGGAGATTCATTGAGCCTATTGCGTAAAAGGAAGTTGGGCGGCCCGTTCTGTGCGTCGTGATATGGGACCGGATAGCGATATTGCGCTTCGCTTTGGAAGTAAACGTAACAGCAGAAGTACAAGTCCAGGCGGCCGTCGCGGTCGAAATCGGCGGCAGCCACGCTGGTAAATGATCCCTGAGGATTGGTGGCAAAGCGGAACGCATCGGGCAAAAGCGTAAAGCGGCCCTTGCCGTCGTTCAGGAACAGCAGGGGGCGGTTCGATCGCACCAGGACCAGGTCCTGGCAGCCGGAGTTGCGGAGATCCACAAAGAGAGCGCCAGCGGTATCGTCCAGGATGTCGAGCCCGGCTTCGGCGGAGATATCGCGGAGGCGGCCTTTGCCGTCGTTCTTGTAGAGGCGGTTTGGCAGGCCGCCCGGCTGGCAGACGTAGATTTCGTCCACGCCGTCGTTGTCGATGTCGGCCACGGCGATGCCGTTTTCGCCATAGACATCGAGGCCGCAGGCTGGATCGAGCCGCGCGCGCCAATAAGGAACGCCGCGGGTGAGCTGTTCCTGAAAGAAACGGTCCCCGGAGAATGCATGAGCCGTCACATCGCGGAACCACGGCTTTGCCGCGAAGGTGAGAATCTCGTCGAGAGGCTCAAAGCGGATGACCTGCCCGTTGCGCCAAGTCTGCTTCCAGTGGCCGACGCGCTGCTCAAGACGACCGTGATTGCTGCCCCGGATGTCAAAGCGGACAATGTCGTCCGGAAGTGAATAGAAACGGGCCAGGCGGACCTCGCCTAGCGAAGCGAGCCACCTGCTCCAGCCATTACCGATGCTCTCTTTGGCTCCGAAGACCGCCTTGTCGACTCCGGGTGCGATCGCCTGATACCCGCTCGGAGCGGGAGAGCTTCCGCCGCAATCGGGCGCCAACGGTAGTTCTCCGCCGGAGACGAGGCTGCGCAGCCTGGCCTCAATCTCCATCGCGGTCTTCTCCCCGGGAAACTCATCCGTTCCCGGCTCCACGAGTCCGAGGAGTGGCGCGTAGGGGGGCGGCTGCTTCAATTTCACTGGGAATGGAGCGGCCGCGTGGCCCGCTTCAGAGAAGAGAGCGCCTCCGGCAAGGCCGGCGACAAACTCGCGGCGGTTCACAAAGCCCATGCAGCCACCTTGGGTGTTCCCATTCTGACAAAAAGGCCCTGCCGCGAAGGGCAGGGCCTTTGGATTTGGACGGTCGTCTGTGGTTCCTCTCCGAATGGGATCAGAACTGCAGGCGCAGCGCGAACTGGACGTGGCGTTCAGAGCCGGAGAAGGTGCTGGTCACCTTGCCGAAGTTCGCGTTCTGCAGGTTGTTGTCTGGCGTGCCCCACTGCGGAGTGTTGGCGACGTTGGTCCCTTCCGCACGGAACTGGAGTCTCCACCGCTCGGTGATCGGGAAGTCCTTAAAGATGGAGAAGTCGAGGGTACGCGTCGCCGGCGCGGTGTTGGACTGCAGACCGAGGTTGCCGCCGGTGAGTGGAGCAGCCTGGGCTACCGCGCTGGTGTCAAACCATTTGTCTACATTTCTGCCACCCGATGGGGCAGCCTGCGGATCTTTGCCCGCGACCAGATCGGGTCTGCATGCGCCCCACACGCCCTGGCATCCGTTCCACCGAAGGGTGTAGGGATAGCCGGTGTGCAGAGTGAGGATGCCGTTCAGCTGCCAGTTGCCGATCAACGCGCTGGTGAGGGTGTTCATGTTGCCACCCCACTTCTGGCCTTTGCCGAAGGGGATGTTGTAGTTGAAGTTGGCCACGAAGTTGTGGCGCAGGTCCCAAGCCGCAGTCGAATAGCCGCTCGCATAGTTCCGAGGATCAGGAGTACCGAAACCAGTGGAACCGCTGAGCGTTGTGCCCGTATTGGCCAGAGCGTGGCCGTAGGTGTATGCGGCCATCATTTGCATGCCGCTCGAGAAACGCTTGTCATATTTCGCGGTCATGCCGTGATAGTCGCCGTAGCCCATAGACGCTGTTCCCGAAATGCCTCCGATATACGGAGTCGGGCGGATGGCCGTGTTGCAGCCTTGCCTTGTCGGATCCGTGGTGCCGACATTCGCGCAGGCGTTCCAATCTGGTTGGAACAACTGGTGAGACTGGTGATTGCCGACATAGGCAAGCTCAAAGGAGGATTGCCACGGCAACTCGCGCTGGATTGCTGCATTCCACTTGTGCACCAGGGAGTTGCGGAAGTTCGGCTCCACACCCCGGAAAGAGACCGGCGCCGGCAGTGAGAAGACATTGCTGGGGTACCCGCCCGAAACTCCACCCGGGAAGAATGGGTTCGGATCGAAAGTGCTGGTGCCCGGCCGCGCCAAGTCAGTGGATTGGTTGAACGGAACGGATTCGCCGCGGTTCGGGTTGCCGCCCTGGTTCTCTTCGCCGCCATAGAAGATGCCATAGCCGGCGCGGATCACGGTCTTATCGCGCCAGTTATAGGCAAGACCGAAGCGCGGTCCGAAGTCCCACTTATCCCAGGGGATCATGTACTTGTCTACTTCGCCGCGGGACACGTGAACGTTCGGGAACGCCGTGGCGAAGTTCGGCGGCAGAGGAGCGTCCTGGTCCTTGCCGCTGGGGATGTAGAGGGTCATGTTGCTGTACACGAAGTTCGACTGGCGCGCGAACTTCTCCGAGATGGGGGAGAACAGCTCGTAGCGGAGTCCTACGTTGAGAGTCAGCTTCGGCGTGACCTTCCAGTCGTCCTGAGCGTAGAACGCCCATGCAATTTTCTCTGAGGAGATGAAGTTGTTGGTGGAGATGCGGCCGTTGTTGACATAGCCGAGGAGGAACGATGCCATGGCATCGCCCGTTAGCGAGTTCAATGATCCGGCGGCCGACGGATAGGCGGTCTCGTTCCTGTTGAAGTTCATTTCTCCGTGAGGATAGGGAACCTGGAAGAACGGGAACTTGATGGGACGGAACTCGGCGCCGAACTTGTAGGCGTGGTGGCCTTTGTTGATAGCGACGTTCTGGACGAAGTCCCAGACGTTGGAGTATTCCTTGGACGGCAGCCAGTCGTTCGCACCGATCTGGGTGTAGCTGCTGTTGCCGTCGAACTGCATCTGGGGCAAGCCGCCGTTCATGGCGGTCATCGGGTTGTAGCCGCCGATCCCGAACTCCTTATAGAGGTCCTTGTCCGGGTTGGCGCCGACACGCGATGTCACCAGGCGGCTATAGCCTACGCGGGTTTCCGTCAGGATCGACGGTGTCCACACGCGCGCCCAACTGAACTGCGCGTTGCGGCCGAGGTCTTCTTCAGTCACGGCGTTGAACGGCGTGCCGTCGAGAGCGCCGGGCAGGAAGGGCTCGTTGAACTTGTTCAGGTTGGACCAACTCAAGGACCCAAAGAGCGTGTCCTTGTTGCTCAGCCTGTAATCGACGCGGCCATCACCTTGCTTGGTGTCCTGCTGGCCGGCTGTGGCGGTGAAGTAGCTGTTCTGCGGGAACTTCCCAGCCACGATCGGCTGATTGGTGGCCGGATAGAGAGCCGCAATCTTGGCCGCGGCGGGGTCGAAGCGATTCACCGGGATCTGGTTGTTCGGGAATGCGGTCCGCACGAGTTGACCGTTCACGGTGCGGTTGGAGGCAGGATCGAAAACCTGATTCGCTGCGATGTTGCCGCCCGTCGCGTCCGTGCCGACCGTTCCACCCAGCAGTTTGGAGAAGTCGCCCTTGAGCATGTCCTGAGTCGGGATAGTGTAGAAACCGCCGTACCCCAGGTTTTGAACGGCGCCGCCAAAAGACCTGATCGGAGTGGCCTGGTAGTCGCCGAACATGAACAGCTTGTTCTTGATGATCGGCCCGCCGAGGGCAACGCCGTACTGGTTCTGCTTGAACGCTCCTCGCGGTTTGTTGGCCTTGTTATATTCCCAGCGGTTCGCATTCAGTTTGTCGTTCTGCAGAATCTCAAAGACGACACCATGGATCTCATTGGTGCCCGACTTCAGGTTCACGTTGACGACACCGCCGGCGCCACGCCCGTACTCGGCGTTGTAGCCGTTGGTCAGAACGCGCATTTCGCCGATGGCTTCCACGGAGGGGCCGACGACGAACGCGGTCTGGTTCAGGAAGTCGATGACGTTGACGTTATTGTCGACGCCGTTCAGCAGGAAGTTGTTTTGCCCGTTGGAGCGGACGCCGTTGGCTGAGAAGCCGCCGCCGACCGCGTCGCGCGCGCCCTGCTCGGCGGTGAGGACGCCGGGGGACAGACGTGCCAGGAAGGAGAAAGTGCGCTGACCGCCGAGCGGCAGCTCAGTGACGGCCTTCTTACCGAGGTCGGCGCCGAGCGTCGTGCTTTCCGTCTGCAGCAGCGGTGCAAGCGCGGACACCTCCACCGACTCTGTGATGCTGCCGACGGCGAGCGAGATTGGCACGCCGACGCGGTCGCCGCCGACCAACACGACGTTCTGCTGGGCGACTCGGCGGAATCCGGTCGCCTCGGCAGTTACGGTATAAGTGCCGGGCTTCAGCGCCGGACGGATGTATTCACCTGATTCGTTGGTGGTGACATCGTAGGTCAGTCCGGTCGCATCTTCCTTGATAGTAACCTTCGCGTTGGGAATTACTGCACCCTGCGGATCCGTAACTGTCCCAACGATGGTTCCCAAATCTCGCTGTGCGAACATCAAAGTCGCGTACAGCATTCCCACGAAGACGAGCTTCATGACTCGTGATCGGAGCATAGACATCCTCTCATGGGCCGACAACGGCCAGATCTGATGTGAACCCTGAAGCGATGGCGGATGGATCATCACGCCACGATTACTGCTCAACCACTCCGTCCGCTGGGCATTCTTCCAACGAGCGAAATGATAACGCTTCCAACGGCGTCTCAATCAGATTAAAGAGGCGTAAATCCGGCGTCAAGAGCCCGACTAGTATCTTTGTGTTAATTCTCTTCTCCAGCGAAGAAGAAGTGAATCTTAAGATAGCACCACCATAATGTGGTGTTTCAAATGGACGAAGATCTCAGACCCGCCCGCAAAAAAAGCCCCATCCACTGAGGATGGGGCCTTCTTGGGCCGTTGCTGCTTGCGTTCTGAAGGGATGGATCAGAACTGCAGGCGCAACATGAACTGGATATGCCGCTCGGAGCCCGCGTACGTGCTCGTAACCTTGCCGAAGTTCGCGTCCTGCAAGTTGTTATCGGGGGTGCCCCACTGCGGAGTGTTGCCGATGTTGGTCGCCTCTCCGCGGAACTGGACGCTCCAGCGCTCGGTAATCGGGAAGTTCTTGAAGATGGAGAAGTCGAGTGTTCGGGTTGCCGGTGCAGTGTTGGACTGCAGGCCAAGGTTGCCGCCGGTAAGAGGGGCTGCGGCGGTGACTGCGCTGGTATCAAACCACTGGTCGACATTTCTGCCGTTGGATGGAGCTGCCTGCGGGTCCTTGCCCGACACGAGGTCGGGCCGGCAGGCGCCCCACACGCCCTGACAGCCATTCCACCGCAGGGTGTAGGGGTAGCCGGTGTGCAAGGTCAGAATACTGTTCACCTGCCAGTTGCCCAGGAGGGAACTGGCGACGGGGTTCATATTGGTCCCCCACTTCTGACCTCTGCCAAACGGGATGGCCCAGTTGAAGTTCGCCACGAAGTTGTGGCGGAGATCCCAGGCCGCAGTCGAATAGCCGCTCGCATAGTTCCGAGGGTCAGGAATGCCGAAACCAGTAGAGCCGCTTAGCGTTGTGCCTGTGTTGGCCAGCGCGTGGCCATACGTGTATGCGCCCATCAATTGGAGACCATTCGAGTAGCGCTTGTTATACGTCGCCGTCACGCCGTGATAGTTGCCGTAGCCCATCGATGCTGTGCCCGAAATACCTCCGATATACGGAGTCGGGCGTATTGCCGTGTTGCATCCTTGCATCGTCGACAGCGTTGTGCCGATGTTAGCGCATGCGTTCCAGTCGGGTTGGAACAACTGGTGCGCCTGGTGGTTGCCGACGTAGGCAAGCTCGAAGGAGGATTGCCACGGCAGTTCGCGCTGGACTGCCACATTCCATTTGTGCACCAGAGAGTTCCGGAAGTTCGGCTCCACGCCCCGGAAGGAGACCGGCGCTGGAAGCGAGAAAACATTGCTCGGGTACCCACCGGAGACTCCGCCCGGGAAGAACGGGTTCGGATCAAAAACGCTGGTGCCCGGACGCGCCAGATCAGTGGATTGGTTGAATGGAACGGATTCCCCACGGTTCGGGTTGCCACCCTGGTTCTCTTCGCCGCCATAGAAGATGCCATAGCCGGCGCGGAACACGGTTTTGTCACGCCAGTTGTAGGCAAGACCGAAGCGTGGTCCGAAGTCCCACTTATCCCACGGGATCATGTACTTGTCCACTTGGCCGCGGGACACTGTCACGTTGGGGAATGAGGTGCCGAAGTTTGGAGGCAGCGGAGCGTCCTGATCCTTGCCAGTGGGGATGAAGAGAGTCAGGTTGCTATACACGAAGTTCGACTGGCGCGCGAACTTCTCCGAAATGGGAGAGAACAGTTCGTAGCGCAGTCCGACGTTGAGAGTCAGCTTCGGCGTGACCTTCCAGTCGTCCTGAGCGTAAAACGCCCATGCAATTTTCTCTGAGGAGATGAAGTTGTTGGTGGAGATACGGCCGTTGTTGACATAGCCGAGCAGGAACGACGCCATGGAATCGCCTGTCAGGGAGTTCAACGATCCGGCGGCCGACGGATAGGCCGTCTCGTTCCTGTAGAAGTTCATCTCTCCGTGAGGATAGGGAACCTGGAAGAAGGGGAACTTGATGGGACGGAACTCGGCGCCGAACTTGTAGGCGTGGTGGCCTTTGTTGATGGCAACGTTCTGGATGAAGTCCCAGACGTTGGAATACTCCTTGGACGGCAGCCAGTCGTTGGCGCCGATCTGGCTGTAGGTGGTATTGCCCTCAAACTGCATCTGCGGCAAGCCGCCATTCAGCGAGGTCATCGGATTGTAGCCGCCGATGCCGAACTGCTTGAACAAATCCTCATTCGGGTTGGCGCCAATGCGCGATGTCACCAGGCGGCTGTAGCCCACGCGAGTTTCAGTCAGGATCGATGGTGTCCACACGCGCGCCCAACTGAATTGCGCATTGCGGCCGAGGTCCTCCTCGGTGACAGCGTTGAACGGCGTACCGTCCAGCGCACCCGGAAGCGGGGGTGCATTCAGTTTGTTTAGATCCGACCAGCTCAATGAACCAAAGAGCGTGTCCTTGTTGCTCAGATGGAAGTCGACGCGGCCGTCGCCCTGGTCGGTGTTCTGTTGTCCCGATGTTGCTGTGAAGTAATCGTTTTGCGGAAATTTTCCGGTGATGATCGGCTGGTTCGTCACCGGATAGAGAGCCGCAATCTTGGCCGACGCGGGGTCGAAGCGGTTCACCGGGATCTGGTTGCCCGGGAACGCAGTGCGCACGAGTTGACCATTCACCGTGCGATTGGATGCCGGATCGAAGATCTGGTTCGCCGCGATGTTACCTCCCGTCGCATCTGTTCCAACCGCTCCTCCAAGCAGCTTGGAGAAGTCGCCCTTCAGCATGTCCTGGGTCGGGATGGTATAGAAGCCGCCATAGCCCAGATTCTGCACGCTGCCGCCGAAGGATCGGATGCGCGTTCCCTGGTAATCGCCGAAGATGAACAACCTGTTCTTGATGATGGGACCGCCGATGGCGGCGCCAAACTGATTCTGCTTGAATGGTCCGCGGGCCTGGCCCGCTTTGTTGTATTCCCAGCGGTTCGCGTTCAACACGTCGTTCTGCAGAATCTCAAACAGGACGCCGTGGATTTCGTTGGTCCCTGATTTGAGGTTCACGTTGACGACACCGCCGGCGCCGCGTCCGTATTCGGCGTTGTAACCGTTGGTCAGGACGCGCATCTCGCCGATGGCTTCTACCGAGGGGCCGACGACGAAGGCGGTCTGGTTCAGAAAGTCGATGACGTTGACGTTGTTGTCGACGCCGTTCAGCAGGAAATTGTTCTGGCCGTTGGAACGGACTCCGTTAGCCGAGAAGCCTCCGCCGACTGCGTCGCGCGCGCCCTGTTCGGCGGTGAGGACGCCGGGGGACAGGCGTGCCAGGAAGGAGAACGTGCGCTGACCGCCGAGCGGCAGTTCAGTAACGACCTTCTTACCCAGGTCGGCGCCGAGCGTCGTGCTCTCCGTCTGGAGCAGCGGAGCCAGCGCAGACACTTCCACTGACTCAGTGATGCTGCCGACGGCAAGCGTGATCGGCACGCCGACACGGTCGCCGCCAACCAGTACCACATTCTGCTGAGCGACGCGGCGGAATCCGGTCGCTTCTGCGGTCACAGTGTATGTGCCGGGTTTCAGCGCCGGACGGATGAACTCACCAGCTTCGTTGGTGGTGACATCGTATGTGAGCCCGGTCGCTTCCTCTTTGATGGTTACTTTCGCATTTGGGACTACGGCCCCCTGAGGATCAGTGACAGTCCCGACGATGGTTCCCAAGTCTCGCTGTGCGAACAGAAATGTTGCGCACAACAATCCCGCGAAGACGAGCTTCATGACTCGTGTTCGGAGCATGTTTCCCTCTCTCGGCCGTTACAGGCCAAATCTGGACATGATCCCTGAAGCAATGGCGTGATGCGTCACCGCGCCACATTTCCCCTCGACCGTTTCCGCCCGGTCATCCAGATCCAGCACGCGTTCGCGTGATGACACTTCCCCAAGCGTGACCAAGCGGCAACTGGCTGACGAGTTTAGATTAGGAATGCGATTTTCCGGCGTCAAGCGTCCAGATAGTGTTTTTGTGTTAACTTCTTAGCCCCAGGGGGCGGCCCGGCAGAATCCGTGGCCGCTATACTGAATTGCACCGATGTGGCTGGTTTTGTTGATCCTGCTGGCTCCGCCCAATGCGCAACAGTTCCAGGCGCGCATGAAGGAGGGCATTGCCGCCCTTCAGCGCGATGATCTCGCCACCGCACGCAGGAGCCTTGAGGAAGCAGCCCGCCTGGACCCCTCCTCCGCGGCGGCATGGTTCCTCCTCAGCCAGGTGCACGCCCGGCAGAGCCAGATGCCGGCCGCACTGGCCGCCGCAGCCAAAGCAGAACGCTGTGCCGGGAAGGACTCGACGATCCTCTATAACGTGGCGCTTTTCTATCGGGACGCCGGAAAGCTCGGCGAAGCCCTCGCCGTAGGCAAGCGTGCTCTGGCCCTGGAAAACTCGGCGGAGGTGCACTCACTTCTCGGTCAGACCTACTTCGCGATGAAGGATTGGTCGAACGCCATCAAGGAGTTGTCCGAGGTACGCCGTATGTCGCCATACAGCGAGGATGCCATTTTCCAACTGGCTCAGGCGTATCTGCAATCGCAGGATTTCACGGGAGCGGCCAAAGTCCTTGAAGACGGCCGCAAGACGTTCGACAAGAGCCCGCAGCTCGAGCTCGCCTTGGGCGTCGCATACTACGGCGACCGGCGGTTTGCAGATGCCGTGGATCGTTTCCTTCTTGTGACGAGGCTCGCGCCGGATGTCCCACAGTCTTACTACTTCATGGGCCGCATCCTCGAACATGCGTCGAACCGCTTGCCCGAGGTCGCCGAACGAGCAGCCGAGTTCGAAAAGCGGCACCCGCAGAGTCCCATCGGCTACGTCCTTCACGCCAAGACTCTTCTTCTCCAACTCCCGCCCACGGGAACGCCACCGGAAGCGGATCGGGTGCAGGCGCTGCTCGACAAGGCGCTGGCGCTCAAAGAAGATCAGGCTGAAGCGCACTACCTCATGGGACTTCTGCTTGAACGTCGTCAGGATTACACGGCAGCGGCCCGGCATCTGGAGCGCAGCATCGCCCTGAACGAGAAGGACCCTGCCCCGCATTTTCGCCTGGCGCGCGTGTACGAACGACTCGGGAGGAAAGAAGATGCCGCGGCGCAACGCGCTCTGCACGAGAAGCTCAACGAAGAGTCAGGCGCTGCGGCGCCTGTCCCTCTGCCGCCGGCCGGCATGCAGAAGAAGCCGTAGCCGCGATGCTTGTCTCTCCATGCGGAGCGCGTCACGATATGATCTAGCTGAAAAAACCAGCAGCAGACTTGGGGGAATCATGAACCCGGCTCTTGTTTTTCTGATGCTTTTGGCGCCGCCCGGCGAGGCGGAGCGCGAAGCCCGCGTCAAGCAGCTCATCAGCCAGATAGCCCAATCGGGCAGCGTGCTGCAGATCGGCGAGGCGCGTCATGAGTTGTCCGATCCGCGGAAGCAGATCGCGCCTGGGCAGCCGCCGCTGCTGAGCTTTCGGTACTTTGTGGGTGCAGACCGGCACCGCTTCGGGAAGCTGGATCTGATGCTGGACGACGCCGGCCACTAGGGAATGGAATTATGCGGACACTGACTCTGCTTTGTGCCATTTCATGCCTCGCGTGCGCGCAGAGCGATAGCCTCGTCAAGGGTCTGGAGGCATATCAGAAAGGCGATCTTCCTGCCGCCGAACGGGAACTGCGCGCTGCATCGAAGAGCGGCGATCCTCGCGCCGCCGTCTTCCTGGCGCTGACGCTGGCGGCGACCGGACGCTGCCAGGAGGCCGCGCCGGCCTTGGTGCAGTCCTTTCAGGCAGACGCCGGCGATACCGGGCGGCTTGCCGGACTCGGCCTGGCGCAGTGCCATCTGGCCGCCAATCGGCTGGACGAGGCTTCGGCCGTGGTCAGCGCGCTGAAATCGAAGTACCCGGCCGACGCTGACGTGCTCTACCAGGCTGCCCGTCTGCATATGCGCGCGTGGAACGACAACATCTACCAGCTCTGGCAGAAGAACCCCGCCTCATTCCGGGTGAACCAGATCTCCGGAGAGATTCTGGAGACGCAGGGCCAGTTCACGGAGGCCGCGGCGGAGTATCGCAAGGCCATCGAGAAGAACCCCCGCGCGCTCAGCCTGCACTTCCGCCTGGGGCGCGCACTGCTCATGAATTCCAACTCTCCTGAAGCGCTGGCGGCCGCTCAGAAGGAGTTCGAGGCCGAACTGACGCTGAATCCTTCCGATGCGGTCGCCGAGTTTCAAATCGGGCAGATCCTGCTGGTTCAGCAGAAGCAGGCAGAGACGGCGCCGCATCTGCTCCGTGCTCTCCAACTCAACCCGGATTTTCCGGAAGCGCTCATCGCGCTGGGTAAACTGCGTGTGGACGAAAAGAAGAACGATGATGCGATCAGTCTGCTCAACCGCGCCATCAAGCTGGCTCCCCGCAGCGAGGCAGCCCACTACAACCTGATGATGGCGTACCGCAACGCCGGCAAGATGGAAGATGCACGCCGGGAGAAGGCCGAACTGGACAAACTGCAAAAGGCGCCCGAAGGCGAGTTCAGCGAATTCCTCAAGAAACTGGGCGAGAAGCAGCCCACGCAGAAATGAGGGCGGCCGCCATTCTCACGGGCCTGGCGCTCCTGTGGCAGGATCATGCCGCGAAGACGCCTGACTTCCGCGATGTCGCCGTTCCCGCGGGGCTCACGCAGGCGTTCCCGAACGGCGGCATGGTCACCAAGGAATACATCATCGAGACAACCGGGAGCGGCGTCGCCTTCATCGACTATGACAACGACGGCCTGCTCGACGCCTTCATCGGCAGCGGCGACGGGGCCCCGAGCCGTCTCTATCACAATGAAGGCAACGGAAAATTCCGAGACGTCTCTGCCGCGATGGGTGTGACCCGCAACGGATGGGCGCAGGGCACATGCGCGGGCGACTACGACAATGACGGTTTCACAGATCTCTTTGTCACCTACTGGGGCCAGAACATCCTCTACAAGAACGAGGGCGGCAAGCGATTCCGGGACGTCACGAAAGAAGCGGGACTCGTGCAGGACCGCGTCCGCTACAACACCGGCTGCGCCTTTCTCGACTACGATCACGACGGGCGCCTGGACCTCGCCGTCGCCAACTACCTGAAGTTCAGCTTCGAGGAGACGCCGAAGCCCGGCGCCAATCCTTACTGCTGGTATCTCCAAATCCCCGTCAATTGCGGCCCGCGCGGCCTCCCATTCGACCGCAACATCCTCTATCACGCCAATCCGGACGGCACCTTCACCGACGTCTCCGAGAAAAGCGGCATCGGCGCACCGGACCGCAGCTACTGCCTCACTGTCCTCGCAGCGGACTACGACGGGGACGGTTGGACCGATATCTTCGTCGCCTGCGATCAGACGCCGTCACTCCTCTTCATGAATCAGAAGGACGGCACTTTCGCCGAGGAGGCAGTCCTGCGCGGCGCAGCTTTCGACGACAACGGCAAAGCGATGTCCGGCATGGGCGCAACGTCCGCTGACTACAATCACTCCGGCTGGCTGAGCATCTTCCGCACGAACTTCTCCGACGAGCGCGAGACGCTCTATCGCAATCGCGGACAAGGTGAGTTCGAGGACGCCACGCTGACCTCAGGCATGGCGCACAACACGAAGTTCGTGGGGTGGGGTTGCGGCTTCTTCGACTTCGATCTCGACGGATGGAAGGACCTGCTGCTCGTCAACGGCCATGTCTTCCCGGAGATCGAGCGCAAGAAGATCGACATTCACTTCAAGGACCGGCGCATTCTCTACCGGAACCTGCGGAACGGCAGGTTCGAGGACATCTCTCTCCAGGCGGGACCGGCAATCCAGGAAAAGCACTCTTCGCGCGGAGTCGCCATCGGCGACATCGACAACGATGGGCAGCTCGAAGTGCTTGTCAACAACCAGGGAGAAGCGCCCTCGCTGATAAAGCAGTCCGCGGGTCCGCAAGGCAACTGGGTCCTGCTGCAGTTGACCGGCTCCAAGTCGAACCGCTCCGCCATCGGCGCGCGCGTGCGTCTTACCGCCGGCGGCATGACGCAATACGACGAAGTGCGCAGCGGCGGAGGCTTCATCTCGCAGAGCGATCTGCGGCTCCACTTCGGCCTGGGCGAGGCAAAACGCATCGACAAGCTGGAGATCCTCTGGCCGAGCGGGGTGAAAGACGAGCGGACCGGACTCGAGGTGAACCGCGTCCTCACCTTGAAGGAGCCCCAGTGAGCCGCCTGGCCGGACTTCTGGAGAAACTCGAAACCTACTACGGCGCACCCGCCGCGCCCCGATTGAACGGCCCCTTCGAGATGATCCTCTGGGAGATCGTCGCCTACCTCGCGGACGACGCGAAGAGGCAGACGGCCTTCGATGTGCTCCGCAAGCGTGTGGGGTTGACGCCGGAGAAGATCCTCGCCGCGCCGCAGAGCAAGCTGATCGAAGTGACGCGCACAGGCGGGGCCATCGCGGCGGAGGATCGCGCCGGAAGGCTGCGTGAAGCGGCGAGCCTCGTCACGGAAGAGTACGGTGGCGACCTCAGCAGCGTGCTCAAATGGCCCACGCCCAGGGCAAAGAAGGCGCTGATGAAGTTCCCCATGATCGGCGAACCGGGCGCGGAGAAGATACTCATGAGTTGCGGGGCGCTGCATGTACTCGCGCTCGATTCCAACGGTCTTCGTGTCCTCGTCCGCCTCGGCTTCGGCACGGAGAGCAAGAGCTACTCCACCACGTATCGTTCCGTGCGCGGGGCAACGCTGGATGAACAGCCTGCTGGCAGCCAGGCTCTCACCGCTGCTTACCACCTCCTTCGCCAGCATGGCCAGCAAACATGCTTGCGCACGTCTCCTGCCTGCCCCACCTGCCCACTGCGGTCCGACTGCCCCTACTTTGTTGCCTCGGCGCTCCGCTGAAGACGTGCTCGAACCCGTTACGGCCGCGAGCGGTAGCGAGCGGGTGTAACGGGTGCACGGACGGCAAGCAGTGTCCGCCTCAGGACCTCCGGACCTGATACAACTGGTACGATTTCATACTCTCTCTCGAGGCTCACAATGAAACGGATGGTAGTGATTCTTGCCCTGGTAGGGACTGCTCTGCCCGCACAGCAATCCACGCGCGGCATCGGTGTATATCCAGGAGATCCCAAAGAGTTCTTCGGACCCGCCTTGCAGCCAGGAGGCAGCGCCTACCGGAATCTTGCGCTGCACCGTCCCGCCTTTCATTCGAGCAGCTACGACTATAACCTGACTGCGCAACTCGTCACGGACGGCATCCGCGAAACTCAGCCGCCGCGCTGGGTCTCCACCTCCACCAGCGAGCAAGGCGTGCTGAAGAAGAATGAGCGTGAGTGGCTTCTTGACGGAAACTGGGTGACCACCGTGGATTTGCGCGGCAAGCGCGGCTGGATCCAGTTTGAGCTTGGCGGCGGAGAGCGCGTTCCTCAGGTGGATCGAGTCGACGTGGACGGCGCAGTCCAGGCACGGCAGCCCGACAACCAGATCTGGACGTGCATCCTCTCCGCATCCGACGACGGCAAGTCATGGCGTGAACTCGGCCGAACCAGCGGCCAGGGCCGCCCAAGCGGCGAGATTCACCCATCGATCGCATTGAAGAGTCCGGTGCGCAGCCGCTTCTTCAAGCTCGATTTCGACACGGGGCGTCCCGTCACGTGGCGCATCGGAGAGGTCGCCTTTTTCCGCGGCAACGCGAAGCAGCAGATGGCCGGCCCGTATCACTTCACCAGCGCCTGGATGGCTGCGGGCCAGGGTGAGGAGTGGGTTTCCGTGGACCTCGGCGTGGAGTCTTCATTCGACCGCGTGGCCCTGCATTGGATCCGCCGTCCCGAGGAAGCAATGATCGAAACCTCCAGCGACGGCCTGAACTGGAAGGCGCTCCGCCGGCTTACGTCCACGTCTCTGACCGACGAGATCGGCCTTGCGAGTCCTGCGCAGGCCCGTTACGTGCGCGCGCGCATGACACGTCCGGCCACCGCTGAAGGCTATGTGCTCAGCGAGTTCGAAGTCTTCGGGCGCGGCGGGCTCGCCGCTCAGGCGCACGCCGCGCCCGCCGCCGATGCGAGCGGGCAGACCCAGCTCTCCGGCGGTGCGTGGAAGGTGCAGCGCGACTCGCTGGTCCAGGGTGACGGCGCAGCCCTCTCCAAGCCAGGCTTCAGGGATGACGACTGGCTCATCGCCACCGTCCCCGGCACTATACTGACCAGCTATCTCAATGCCGGCGCCATTCCTGACCCAAATTTCGGCGACTACCAGAACATGATCTCCGACTCGTTCTTCTACGCCGACTTCTGGTACCGCAACGAATTCACCTCGCCGGCCGTCGCCCCGGGCCAGCACGTCTGGCTCGACTTCAAGGGCGTCAACTGGAAGGCGGAGGTGTATTTCAACGGCGAGAAACTAGGTCGCGTGGAGGGCGGTTTCATGCGCGGCCGCTTCGACGTGACGAAGCTCCTTCGCGCCAGGCAGAAGAACGCGTTGGCCGTGCGTGTCGAGAAAAACGCAACCCCCGGCAGCATCAAAGAGAAGACTTTCGAGAACCCGGACAAGAACGGCGGCGTGCTCGGAGCTGACAATCCCACTTATCACGCCTCCATCGGCTGGGACTGGATCCCCACTATTCGTGGACGCGACACGGGCATCTGGAACTCGGTACTGCTCTCCGTGAGCGGCCCGGTCACCATCGAGAATCCCTTTGTCACCACCACGCTTCCACTGCCAGACACCTCCCGTGCGGACGTCATCGTCACGGTTACGCTTCACAACCATGGCGCACAGCCGGTCAACGGCACGATCAAAGGACGCTTCGGCGATACCGCCTTCGATTTGCCTGTCGCGCTCGATGGTTCGTCGACAAAGACTGTGAAGCTCGATCCGACAACCCACGCCGCGCTACGCCTGCAGAATCCGAAGCTCTGGTGGCCGGCCGGCTACGGGGATCCAAACCTCTACGATGTCAGTTTGCAGTTCGACATCGCGGGGCACGCTTCTGATCAGGCACGCTTTCAGGCGGGCGTCCGCCAGTTCCGCTCCAGCGAGGAAGGCGGCGGCCTGCGGTTGTGGATCAACGGCCGCCGATTCATCCCTAAAGGCGGCAACTGGGGCTTCCCCGAGTCCATGCTGCGGTACCGTGCGCGCGAGTACGATGCCGCAGTCCGCTACCACCAAGACATGCATTTCAATATGATCCGCAACTGGGTGGGCCAGGTCGGCGAGGACGAATTCTACGAGTCCTGCGACCGCCACGGTATCGTCATCATGCAGGACTTCTGGCTCGCCAACCCCTGGGATGGTCCGGATCCAGACGACAACGCGCTCTTCATGAGCAACGTCCGGGACACCGTGCTGCGCATTCGCAACCATCCGTCCGTCGGACTGTACTGCGGTCGCAACGAGGGCTACCCGCCGAAGACTCTCGACGACGGGATCCGCCGGACGCTCGCTGAATTGCACCCAGGTATCCACTACATTCCCAGTTCCGCCGACGACGTCGTCAGCGGCCACGGCCCGTACCAGGCGATGCCGCACAAGTATTACTTCACACAGCGCGCCACACCGCAGTTCCACAGCGAGATGGGCATGCCCAACATCGTCACCATGGAGAGTCTGCGCCTCATGATGGAGGAGAAGGACATGTGGCCTCAGGGCCGCTTGTGGGGGCTCCACGACTTCTGCCTGACCGGCGCGCAGGGCGGCCGCTCCTACATCGACCGCATCCAGAAGAGCTACGGTGGCGCTTCGAACATCAACGACTGGGTCTCCCTCGCGCAGTTTGTGAACTACGAAGGCTACCGCGCCATGTTCGAGGCCCAGAGCAAGAACCGCATGGGGCTGCTGATCTGGATGAGCCATCCCACGTGGCCTTCTTTCGTCTGGCAGACCTACGACTACTTCCTGGAGCCGACAGCCGCGTATTTCGGCAGCAAGAAGGCGGCTGAGCCGCTGCACATCCAGTGGAATCCCGCGACCGAGAGCGTCGAAGTGGTCAACTACAGTGCTGGCAACGCCACTGGCCTCACCGCGAAAGTGGAAGTGCTGAACCTCGACGGCTCCGCGCAGTGGGAGAAGTCCGCGTCGCTCGACCTCGCGGAGGACTCCACCGCCGCGCCGATCAAGATGGAGTACCCGGCCAGCGTCAGCCCGACGCACTTCCTGCGGCTCAAGCTATCGCGCGGTGCGGAAGCGATCTCGGAGAACTTCTACTGGCGCGGAACCGAGGAGGGGGACTACCAGGGGCTGCGGACACTCCCGCAAGTCACGATTGAGGCGAAGACAACGGCCCGCCGGGATGGCGGCCGCTGGGTGCTCACAACCGAACTGGTCAACACTTCCAAGACTCCTGCGATGATGGTGCGGCTCAAGGCGGTGCGCGAGAAGAGCGGAGATCGCATCCTGCCGGTCCTCTACAGCGACAACTACATCGCATTGATGCCCGGGGAACGGCGCACCATCACCACCGAAGTCAGCGACGCCGACACGCGAGGCGAGGCCGCGGCCGTGGACGTGGATGGCTTCAACGTGAAGCCGTTCCGCTCGTCGCTCACGCGTTAAGAGCGTCAATCGTCAACAGAGTTCTTTCCCATTCCGCGTGGCGGATGAGAGGACTACATCCGCAACCTGCGAGACGGCCGGATGGAGCCGCATCAGGCAATCATCGAAGGGGCGCGATTGCGCTTCCGTCCGGTGATGATGACGGCGACCGTTGCCGCGCTCGGTCTGGTCCCGTTTTTGTTTGCCTCTGGTCCCGGCTCCGAGGTGCAGCGTCCTCTTGCCATCGTCGTCATCGGCGGTCTGATCAAGTCCACGCTACTGACCCTGGTGGTGGTGCCGACGCTCTACCCCTACTTCGACCACGCCGACGCTCCTGAGGGAGAATAGGGTTGTGCGAGTATTGATCGCGATCATGCTGACGCTGTCGCTATACGGCCAGTACGGCACGTGGCGCCGCAGTGACAAATCAGTGGAAGTCGCTCTTCCGGCTTTCCCCGGTACGGTGCGCAGCATCAGCGCGAAGACGCTGAGCGTCGAGGTTCACGACGAGAACCTGATGGCCTTCAACTGCACGAAAAAGACCGTCTGGCTCGACGGCGACAGGAAGATCAAGCCGGACGCGTTGAAAGTGGGCGACCTGGTGATCGTCGAGGCCCGCAAAGTTCCCGACGGTTCGCTGGACGCCATTTATGTGCGGCTGCAGAGGCCGAAGGACGACAAGCGCTAGCTGGTGTGATCGTGGATGATCTTCCAACCCTGCACGGTTTTGCGAAAGACCAGGGTGAAGCGGCCTGACGCGTTCCCGCCGCCCGTCTCGGTGCGGGTCAGGTCGAACTTACCGAGAACCAGCGCTGCCTCGTCGCCGAGCATTCGAATTTCAATTTCACTGAAGCGGAGCGTGCCCATCGCCTCGCGAGATGAATAGCGCTTGCGGTATCGCTCGAGCACCGGCCTGTAGCCGCGGGTCACTCCATCCCGTCCCGTGAATGTGAGTTCAGGCGAATCGAGGTACGTGGTCATGAACGCATCGATATCGCCCTTGTTCCACGATTCAACCTGCCTGGCGAGGACACCGCGCACATCGTCTTGCGGGGCGAGGAGCAGACACAGCAGAAGAGCCAGCATGGCTCTCTAGAGTATCAGCATGCAATCGCCGTAAGAGAAGAAGCGGTAGCGCTTCTCCACCGCATAGCGGTAGGCAGCAAGCAGCAATTCGCGTCCGGCAAATGCGCTGACCAGCAGGATCAGGCTCGACTTGGGCAAGTGAAAATTGGTCAACAGCGCATCCACTACCTGGAACCTGTAGCCGGGATAGATAAAGATGTCCGTTTCACCGGTCTGAGAGGTGATCGGGCCGCCGCGCGCCGCTGTCTCCAGCGTCCGGACGGATGTGGTTCCGACTGCAATCCGCCGCTGCGCTCCCTGGATCGCAGAGGCGGCATCCTCGGAGATGGCATATGCCTCCGTGTGCAGGTGGTTCTCTTCAACTGTCTCGTTCTTGAGGGGCTGAAATGTGCCAAGGCCGACGCTGAGAGTGACCTTCGCAACTTCAGCACCCGCGGACTTGCAGGCTTCAAGCACTTCTGGGGTGAAATGTAGTCCCGCGGTGGGCGCGGCGACGGATCCTTGCTTTTCCGCGAAGACCGTCTGATACCGGCTTCGATCCTCCGGCACATCGGGGCGATGGATGTAAGGCGGCAGTGGAATGTGCCCGGCTGATTCAAGTTCGGCGTCCAGGTCGCCTTCGCACTGGAGGCGGATCAGCCGTTCACCGCGCACGCGAGTTTCCAGAATCTCAGCCTGAAGCCGAGGCGTGATCTCCACCCGGGTGCCTTCATGGAGGTGGCGTCCGGGCCGGACTAACGCCGTCCAGAACTTCCGGTCGTGGTCCTCCGGCCGGAGGAGGAAGACCTCCACCTGACGTTCATATCCGACCTTGGTCCCGAAGAGGCGCGACGGGATCACCTTTGTATCGTTGAGGATGAGGCAATCACCGGTACGCAGGTAGCGCGGCAGGTCACGAAACAACCGGTCCTCGAACGTACCGGCCTGACGATCCACAACGAGCATCCTGGAGCCGGCACGGTCAGCCAAGGGCTCCTGAGCAATCAGCTCGTCTGGCAGATGATAATCAAAGTCAGACAGAATCATGAGCACCGCACTGCTATCGGTCGATAGGAGCCGACCAGAATACTATACCCATTTGGGGACATATGGCGCTGATACTTGGGATTGAGAGCTCGTGCGACGAGACGGCAGCGGCGATCGTGGCCGGCGAAGGTGAAGTGTTGTCGAGCGTCGTGGCATCTCAAATTGAGACGCACGGACGGTACGGAGGTGTGGTTCCGGAACTGGCGTCGCGGGAGCACCTGAGGGCGATCGTACCCGTCGTACGCGAGGCATTGACTGAAGCCGGTGTCGAGTGGAATGCGCTGAACGCCGTGGCGGTAACCTCCGGTCCGGGGCTGGTCGGATCGCTGCTGGTGGGCCTGACGTATGCCAAGGCCGTCTGCCTGGTTCGTGGTCTCCCTTTGATTGGCATCAACCACATCGAAGGACATATCCATGCCGTCATCCTCGAAGCACGCCTTGCGGGAAGCAGCTTGGAACTGCCCGCACTCGCTTTGGTGGCGAGCGGGGGACACACTCACCTTTTCGAGATTATGCCAAAATCCGGCAAAATGGTCTATCGATTGTTGGGGAAAACGCGGGATGACGCGGCGGGGGAAGCCTACGACAAGGTTGCCAAGCTGCTGGGATTCGGGTACCCAGGGGGACCGGTGTTAGACCTTTTGGCGCCATTTGGAGAGGCGGATGCCGTACGGTTGCCGATGGCGAAGATGAAAGGCAACGCGATGGACTTTAGCTTCAGCGGGCTGAAGACAGCGATGCTGCGGTGGTCGCAATCGCAGGACATGGCGGAAGAGATCGCTGCCCGTCGAGCAGTGCTCAAGGCGTCTCCGAAACCGAAGCTGGAGCAATGGCTGGCGGTCACACCGCGGGCGACGCTGAACGCGGTGGCTGCGTTTCAACGGGTGGTTGTGGAGGAGTTGCTTCGCCGCGTGGAGCGTGCGGCGGAGGAAACAGAGGCCCGCAGCGTAATCATCTCGGGCGGCGTGGCATGCAACGCCGGTCTGCGCGCGTCGGCACACAGCGGGCGGATCAACTGTCCGGTGTTCTTCCCCACTCCGCACCTTTCGACTGACAATGCGGCCATGATCGCGGCAGCAGCACTTCCGAAGTACGAGAGGGGAGAATTCGACGACTTCACCCTGAAGGCGCAATCGAATCTGACGCTCGCCTGAACCTCAGGTCACTATAGGGAAGGGTGTCGGATCTGCCGCGCCGGGAGCGGCAAGGTCAGGCATGGGCTTGCCCTGAAAAAGCCGCACGCACGGTTTGGCGAGCAAGCGGGCCCAGCGGTTGGCGCTCTGGCGGCGAGCGCTGTCTGTGGCAATGCCCGTGTTGGCGTACATCTGGCGGTACAACTTGGAAATCATGACAAACGCCAACCGGGCCTTGAGGCTCTTGACGCAATCGGCCCGGCGCCAGATCGACTTCAGGCTGTAGAAGCTATCCCACACGGCCTGGGTGCGAACGCGAATCTCCTCCGACGTCATCGTGGGGTGAGTGGTGTAGAGCTTGGGGCGGAGATGGTGCGGAATCAGCCAAAAGCGTGTGATGGGAATGCCGTCCACCTTTTTGGGTTCCGGCCCCTGGTGCTTTTCCCAGCGCTCAAAGTCGACGGTACCCGGATAGGGAGTCATCGTCACGAACTGGGCGAAGGTGAGATTCGCCTTTTCCGCGAGAGCGGCCGTTGCGTCGAATGTGTGCGCGCGGTCAGATGGGAGGCCGAAGATGAAGGAGCCGAGGACATGAACTCCGTGTTCCTTGAAGGCGCGGAGCCTCTCGGCCAGATCCTCTCCTGCCGGGTTGAAGTCCTTGAAGATGGACTTAAGACCCTCAGGGGTGACTGACTCGACGCCGACGAGCGCGCCTCGGATGCGGGCCTTGTTCATCGCCTCGAGGAATGAGCGGTCCTCTGCTGCCTCGATGGTGATCTGCGTGTAGAAGACGGTGTCGCTGGGCAACTGGGCGAGCCGCGCCATGAGGTCGAATCGATCCGCTCGAATCGATTCCAGTTCGGCGACGCGCTGCTGGTTACCCTGGCGGCGCGCGAGTTCGATATCGGTGAGCGTAACGGGGTAGAAGTTATCGTCGGCCAGCGCGATGAAGCGGAAACCAAGGCGCCGGAGAACGACTACCTCCCCGACAACCGCATCGGCCGTACGGTTGCGCGGCTTCTGACCATCGGTGCGCCAGACGGAGCAGAAGGAACAGTGCTTCGGGCAGCCGCGAACAGTTTGAACGGAGGCCCACATGTACCGCCCCTGGGGAAGCAGGTCCCATCGGGCGGGCAGGAAGCTGGCTCCCTCGATGCGCGCACCGTCGTAGATCGGCTTCGGATCGCCGGCCGCGCAGTCCGCCAGGACTGTCTTCCAGATCACGTCACCGTCTCCCTTGACGACACTGTGCGCACCGCCCAGCTCAAGCGCCTCATCGGGGTAGAGAGTGGCGTGAATGCCGCCGAAGATGACGTAGGCCCCGCGTTCACGCGCAATGCGTCCGAGCGTCAGACCGCGATGGGCGTTTGCCGTGTGAATGCCGATGCCGACTACGTCGCCGGGGGATATGGTCTCGGGATCGAGGTGGTCGAGGGTCTCGTCTATGATTGCAGGATCGCCGTACTCTGAGGGTGTCGCTGACGCCAGGACATACAGCCAGCGGGGCGTAATGACGCTGGTTCCGAAAGCGGTGTCGCTGGGATTGACGAGGTGAACTTTCAAAAGGCTTCCTCTCAGCCAAGGGTCGCGGGCGCAGATCTCCAATGGGTAAGAGGAAGATCCTCGATAGAAACCGAAGGCAGGCTCCAAGATATCAGATCAGCCAATCGAAGGATAGCTGGCCTCGTCAGCCAAGCGCCTTTCGGAAGCGCCCGACGATCTCGTCAGCCGCCGCGCGGTTCCACGTTTCATTCACCTGGATGGTCAGCCACTCGCCGGCTGTCGGAGCCGCGGCGATGCCCGCCTGTTCGAGCCGGAGCCGGTAGACCGGCGCGTTCACGCTGGTTACTTTGAGTCGGAAAATATTCGTCCCGTTGGGAATGCGGCGGATCTCGAAGTTGGCGTCGCGGGAGAGAGCTGCGATCACCTGCTCGGAGGTCTTCACGGCACTCTGGAAGCGCTGTTCAAAACCCTCAAACGTGTTGAGCGCAACAGCGGCGAACGGCCATGATTGATGGAGTCCGCCGCCGAACATGCGGCGCGTATGGAAGAGCCCGTCAAGGAGTTTCCGCGGCCCGGCCAGGATCGCGCCGGAGGCCGCGTTGAAGTACTTGTACATCGAGATGTAGACGGTGTCGAAGTGCTCCGCATATTCTCGCGGCGAACGGCCTGAATATGCGGATTCGAGAAAGAGTCGCGCGCCGTCGAGGTGCAGGCCGATGCCTCGCTGGCGTGCCCATGCGCAGATGGACTTGAGCTGATCGAAATCGAACCGCTCCCCGCTCCGGCGGCGGACAGGTGTCTCGATCTGCAGCGCCCCGACAGGCGTCACGACGCGGCCAAGCTCGGCAGCCGCGGCCGCCTGATCCGCCTCCTCCAAGGTGAAGGAGGCGCGGCCGGGAGCCAGAGGGACCAGGTTGATGCCGGAGAGCGCCTGCGCACAATCGCCACAGTCGTTGTACAGATGCGATTCCGACTGCACGAGGACGCGGCGCCGTGTTCCGGCCAACAGCCGCACAGCCAGGTGGTTGGCGAGGGTCCCGGTGGGAAGCCAGACAGCGGTCTCTTTGCCGAGAACCCCCGCCGTTCGGGTTTCGAACTGCTCGACGACGCCGCCAAGAGAATAATTGTCAGATTGGACCTTGCCGGAAGCGGCGAGGCGGGCCAGAAGCTCTGAGTATTCCTCGGGTGTGTAGGGGATGCCGTCGCCGTAAGCGTGGATCACCTCCGGACCGGACTCGGCGCGCAGCGGCATCGCCGCAAGGGGAGTGGACAGGAAGTGGCGGCGGCGCATGATGGGGATGATAGCAAGGCGCGGATGGGTGACATATGATGGGGCGGGAGCTGCGCAGGAGCGGTGAATCCGGCCTGAAAATCTCGCGAAGCCTCCCAGGGAGCAGCGTATGTCCAGTGACTTGTCGCGGAGAGTGTTCATGGCGACAGCCGCGTCGGCGGCGCGAGTAATGGGAGCAAACGACCGGGTGCGGCTCGGCGTTATCGGCAACGGCGGCCGCGGCCAGCACCTGATCCGCATGGCGAAGGCGGCAGGCGGCGCGGAGATCGCCGCGCTCTGCGACGCATGGGATGTGCGCAGGCAGGAGGCGCGCTCTCTCGTCGAGAAGGAGTTCCCCGGCGCGCAGGTAGAAGAGTTCGCGGACTTCCGCAAGCTGATCGAGCGCAAGGACCTCGACGCGGTGATTGTCGCCTCCACGGACCACTGGCATTCGCGCATGGCTGTGGCCGCGCTTCACGCCGGCAAAGACGTCTTCGTCGAAAAGCCCATGACGTCGCTGCCCGAACAGGGACTCGACGTGGTGAAGGCGGTGCGCGAGACAAAGAAACTGGTGCAGGTGGGCGTCCAACAGCGCTCGATTTCGCACTTTATTGAGGCAAAACAGCGCTTTTTTGACACCGGAATGATCGGTCCGGTGCATCTTGTGCGCACCTGGTGGAACGCCAACGGCGGCTACCTGACGCCGGTGCCTGCGGGCATGGAGACGAAGCCCTCAGGCCTCGACTGGGACGCCGTCCTAGGCTGGCTTCCGAAGCGGCCGTGGAATCCGAAGATGTACTTCAACCGCTTTGCCTATTGGGAGTTCTCGACAGGCGGGCAGACCGGCGGGCTGTTTGTGCACATGGTGGACGTTGTGCACTGGTACCTGGGCCTGACGAAGCCGCTGTCGGCCGTGGCATTGGGCGGGATCTATCAATACGACGACGGCCGCGACACAGCGGACAATATCAACTTCATCCTCGACTACCCGCAGAAGCTGAACGTGACATTTGAAGCGACGATCACGGACATGATTCCGCGCGAGTCCGCGGACATCGTGTTCTTCGGCGAAAAAGGGAGGCTCAATATCTTCCGCTACGGCTACCGCTTCCTGCCCCGGGAAGGCGAGCCCATCGTGGCCAAGGGCGGCGCCGAACCCGCCCACATGGCGAACTTCCTCGAGTGCGTGCGCAGCCGCAAAGAGCCCAACGCAAACGCCGTCGACGGCCACTACGGCGCGATGGCGTGCCACATCGGCAACATCGCGTATCAGAAGAAGCAGAAGGTCGCGTGGAATACGAAGTGGGATGTGTAGTGGAGGATGACGACGATGACGCCCGGAATCAACATGGAGTTCATCCGCTGCGAAGACAAGCCCTTCGCGGCGGGCGTGGAACGCGCAGTGCAGATCGGCTACCGCTACATCGAACCGATGGTGCACAACGGCAGAGAGCTGCTGAGCGAGGCAGGCTATTTCCACTCGGTCTCGATGGACGAAGATCCGCTGTTCATCAAGGACATCTGCGACACATACGGGGTGAAGTGCTCCGGTCTCTCGGCGCACACGCCGCTGATGCGGCCGGAGATCAGTGTGCCGTACCTGGAGAAGGCGATCCGCTTCGCGAAAGTGCTGGGCGCGCCGGTGGTGAACACGGATGAAGGGATCCGGCCGGTGTGGCTCAGCGACGACGAGTGCTGGCAGGTGATGCGTTACACGCTGAAGACGGCGCTGCGCGTGGCGGAACGGCACGGCGTGGCTATCGGCATCGAGCCGCATCAGTCCCTCTCAAAGACCACAGCCGGGCTGCTGCGTATCGCGACCCTGGTCGACTCGCCCATGCTCAAAGTGAACTACGATACTGGAAACGCCTTTCTGGGAGGCGAGGATCCGTACAAGGGACTGAAAGACGTGGCCGCGCTTGTGGTGCATGTGCACGCCAAGGACATCTCGATCGAACATGCCGAAGCCGAGAAGGGCAAGGTGACCGGTACGCCAGTGGGATGCGCATGCGGCGACGGCGTGATCGATTGGAAGCGGATCGTGCGTATCCTGGGCGAGCACGGCTATGGAGGAGTCCTGTCGGTGGAGTGCGGCACGCCTCTGCAGGCGGAGCGGTCGCTCACGCATTTGAACGAGGTGCTTGGACATGCGTAGATTCGTGTGGTTGTTGGGTCTCATCGCGGCAGGACAGCAGATCACTCCCGTGCCGGACAAGTTCTACTTTGAGGATGGCAAGTTGCGGGTGCTGATCCTGACGGGGAGGAACAACCACGACTGGCGTCAAACCACGCCATTTCTGCGCCAGGTGCTGGAACAATCGGGCCGGTTCGACGTGCGTGTCACGGAGGAACCGTCGGGGCTCCGGCCGGAGACGCTTCATCCGTACGATGTTTTGATATCCAATTACTGCGGCCCGCGCTGGGGCTTCACGGCGGAGAAGGCGGTGGAGGATTTTGTCAGAGCTGGCAAGGGCCTGGTGGTCGTTCACGCGGCGAGCTACCCGTTCGGAGAGACTCCGGTGCTGGGCGAGCACATGGGACGCACGAACGTCTACCAGGCGCCATGGGCGGCGTGGGGTAACATGGTCGGCGCCATCTGGTCGGACAAGGAACCGAAGACCGGGCACGCGCAGCGACACGCATATCAGGTGAAGTGGGCCGACGAGGCGCATCCGATTGCGGATGGCCTCAAGCCCTTCCTGCTGAGCGATGAGCTGTATCACAACTTCCGCCTGAAGCCGGGGATCCATATCCTGGCCTCAGCGCTTGATGCGACGGAGAGCGGCGGCAACGGCAAGGAAGAGCCGCTGCTGTGGACGAAGCCGTACGGACAGGGCCGCGTTTTTCACACGGCGCTGGGCCACGACCTGGACGCCATGCATGCTCCAGGCTTCGTGGCGTCTTACGCGCGAGGTGTCGAGTGGGCCGCGACAGGCAAGGTGACGCTGCCTGCGGTCATCGATCTGAACCCAAAGAACAAGGACGCGCTGCGCGTATTGCTGGTCACCGGCGGCCACGACCATGAGTCGTCGTTCTATGGCGTGTTCGAGAAATGGCGCGATGCCAAAGTGAATGTGGATCCGCAGCCGGTGGCTTTCCGCAACGACCTACGGAAGAGCTATGACGTACTGGTGTTGTACGACTCCATTCAGATGGAGCAGTTGCCCGAGAAACACCGCCAGAACCTGCGCGATTTCGTGGAGTCCGGGAAAGGGCTCGTGGTCCTGCACCACGCCATCGTGGACTTCGGCGGGTGGGAATGGTGGTGGAAAGAGGTGGTCGGCGGACGCTATGTGCTGAAGGCGGAGCCGGGCTACGAGGCCTCAACGTACCTGCACGACGTGGAACTGGTGGTCACTCCGAAATCCGGACACCCCATCACCAAGGGCCTGCCGCAGATGCGCGTCTTTGACGAGACGTACAAGAAGGTGTGGCACCGGGACGATGTTCAGGTGCTGCTGACGGTGGATCACCCGACCAGCGATATGGAGATCGGCTGGGTGAGCCCGTATCAGAAATCGAGGGTAGTGTACGTGCAGTTAGGCCACGGACGGGAAAGCCATGAGTTGCCGTGGTACCGGACCTTGGTGCAACGATCGGTACTTTGGGCGGGCGGCAGGTAAGGCAGAGTAGCCTGCTCCATTGCCCGCGCTTTACCCGCTGAAGACGAACCCGAATCCGTTACACACGCTCGCGGCTGTGCGCGATAGAGCCGCGAACGTCAGCGAGCGGTGTAACAGTGTCCAGCACGCCTTCACGGTAGCGGTAAGAATTACCTCACGATTAAGGCAGTTTTTACGCGCTTCATTGCGCTGAGCAGCAGCTTTTCGGGTATTTTCCATCTGGCCCTTCAGTTGCACTCACTGAAACAAAACCGCTCATTCGTGCTTTGGCCGCACGAGCGGGACCAGCCAGTGGAGGATACGAATTGATCAGACGTGGAATGTTCTTGGTGCCGCTGAGCGTGGTGACGTTCAAACGCCACTTGTTCAGCGCACAGTCGCAGGATCAGCAGGAGATCCGCCCTGCCGCCGCGGAAACAACGCAGCAGTTGCAGATTAAGGGCGGCACAAAGATAGAGGCGGAATTGGAGACGGCGCTGGACACGCGGACCGCCAAGCCCGGAGATGTGGTGGCAGCACGGGTGGCGAAAGACGTTAAGGAGCAGCGGAAGACCGTGATCCGCAAGGGTGACAGCCTGTTGGGCAGAGTGGAGAAGGTGGAGCATGAATCGCTGGGCGCAATTTCAGCGACCGTCGTCGTCACGTTCGACAGGCTCGAGCAGGGTGGATCGACCATACAGCTCAACACGGTGGTCAGTTCGGTGCTCTCTGCTCCGCATCCTGGCGGATTTGTCCGTCGCGAGGAGAACGAGGAAGCAGCGCCGGCAGGTGGCGGAACAAGGCCGCCGGCCACCCCGCTCGAGTTCATCCGCGTAGCGCCGCGCCGCGCGATGCGGCCGCACTCCGCCACGTCGTTCCTGAGCGCTCAACTGCCGCAACTCAGATTGGAGTCCGGCACATTCATGAGATTTGATGTTGTGGATCTCTGAGATCCACCCTACTTCGCCGTATAGATGTCGTGGAGACGGAGGAGGCCAAGGGCTTTGCCTGACTCCTCCACTACCGGCAGCACGCTGAACTGCCTCTCGCGGCGCTCCATGAGCACCAGCGCTTCGCGCAGAGGGGCATCCGGGCGGACCGTTGTCGGCCGCAGGGTCATCACGTCACGCGCCGCCAACGCACGGATGTCATCGTGCTTCTCTAGCGCTCGTCGCAGATCGCCATCCGTGATCAGACCGGCGAGACTGCCATCGCCTGCAAGCACGCATGCAGCGCCCAAAGGCTTGCGCGTCATCGCGATCACCACCTGCCGGAGCGGATCATCCGGCCCAACCCATGGCACTTCATCGCCGGAATGCATGGCATTGGAGACCTTAAGCCGCAAGTTGCGGCCAAGCTGGCCCGCGGGGTGGAACGCACCGAAGTCGTCCGGAGAGAATTCGCGGGAATGCATCAGCGCGACAGCCAGCGCATCGCCCAGGGCGGTGGCGACGATCGCGCTTGCCGCGGGGACCAGGTCATGCGGATCCCCCTCGTGCTCAACGGAGGCGTCGAGGACTACGTCACATGCGCGGGCCAGAGCGCTCGCCGGATTGCCGAGAATGCCGATGCGTGCTGCGCCAATCTCCTGCAGGCGAGGAACCAGTCTCAACAACTCTTCCGTAGAGCCGCTCTTGGAGATGAGGATGACGACATCGCCGGCTTCCACCAGCCCCAGGTCGCCGTGTACTGCTTCCGCAGGGTGCAGGTACGCAGCCGGAGCCCCAGTGGCGCAAAGCGTCGCGGCCAACTTGCGCGCCGAGGCGCCGCTCTTCCCCATGCCCGCGGTCACCACTTTCCCGCTGGCCGACAGAATCAGCGCAACAGCGCGTGAAAACTCCTCCCCCAGACGTTCAGAAGCCCGCGCGATGGCGCGGGCTTCGGTGTCCAACAGAGCCTTGGCGACGGACAACATCGCTTATTCGGAAGCGGCAGGCGCTTCCTTGACGGCGTGCTCGAACAGGAAGTTGAGCGTCTTCTCCGTGACGATGCGGTTGACGATATTGTTGATGCGGCCGTCCTTCTCGAGCTTCATGCGAGTTGCGGCGACAGGCTCGCGCTGCTGGCGGGCGATGCGCTGCACCTCGTTATCCACCTCTTCCTGCGTCGCATGGATATTCTCGGAGGAAGCGACCTTCCCGAGCAGCAGCGACGCCTTGACGTCGTGCTTGGCGCGTTCGAGCTGCGACTCGCGCAGCTTCGACCAGTCGAGCTTGATCTTGGAGACGTCCACGCCCTGCGCCTTCATCGAGCGGAGCTGGTTCTCCACGTTGTTCTCGATCTGGTTGTCGATGTAGGCCTCGGGGACCGGGAATTCGTGCATCTCGACGAGCTTGTCCACCAGGTCGTTCTTGGCCTGGGTCTGCGCCGAATACTCGCGCTCGCGGAAGATGGCCTTGCGGATCTCCTCTCGCACTTCTTCCAGGGTCTGGAAGTCGCCGAGGTCCTTGGCGAAGTCGTCGTTCAGCTCGGGCAGTTCGCGCAGGCGAAGCTGCTTCAGCGTGATCTTGAAGCCGACGGTCTTGCCGGCGAGGCGTTCAGCCGCGTAATTCTCGGGGTACGAGACCTCTGCCTCAACGACATCGCCGGGAACAGCGCCGCGCAGAGCATTCGAGAAAGCCTCGAAGGTCTCCTTGCCGCCGATCTCGATATTGATGTCGTCCTGGTGCATCGGTTCGCCCTCGACACCGGAGATGGATTCGAGGGTCACCAGGCAGTGGTCGCCGTCCTGCGCGGGGCGCGGATCGACGTTGACGAACTCGGCGCGCGCTTCGCGCAGCTCGGTCAGACGGTGCTCCACGTCCTCGTCGGTCACTGCCGGCTCGACATAGTTGACCTTCAGGCCGCGGGCCTCCTTCAGCTCGATCTCAGGAGCAACCTCGAACTCGGCCTTGAAGTGAACGGCCTCGCCTTCGTGAAAGTGCAGGTCCTTGACGTTCGGCCGGGAGACGACATGAAGGTTCTCCTTCTCGCACTCCTTCTGCAGGTACTGCGGGATGAGGTTTTCGAGCGCCTCCTGCCGGATGTCCGGCATGAACTTCGAGCGGATGATGGACGTGGGAGCCTTTCCAGGACGAAAACCCTGGATGTGCGCTTTGGCGCGCACCTTCTCGACCACCTTTTCGATTTCGGCCGAAACAGCGTCGGCGGGGATGTGAATGTCGAGGGAGTACTTGCAGCCTTCGATGAGAGCCAATGGAAGAACCTCCAGACGCGGGAAGGGCGGGCCGCTGAGGCCCGCCCCGTGAATTGACTAACGGGCAGCAGCAGCGATGCGGGCGTCTTCGCGTAGGGCGGCCGACTTGTCGGTGGCTTCCCAGGTGAAGGTGCCTTCGCTGCGGCCGAAGTGGCCAAATGCGGCGGTCTTGCGGTAGATGGGGCGACGGAGCTTGAGATGCTCGATGATGCCCTTGGGCGTGAGCGGGAAGTGCGCGCGGACCAACTCGGTGAGGCGCTCTTCGTCGATCAGGCCGGTGCCGAAAGTGTTGACGAGGACGCTGACGGGGTCCGCCACGCCGATGGCGTAAGCGAGCTGCACTTCGCAGCGCGAAGCGAGCCCCGCAGCTACTACGTTCTTCGCGATGTAGCGCGCCATGTAGCAGGCGGAGCGGTCGACCTTCGTGGGGTCTTTGCCGGAGAATGCGCCGCCGCCGTGACGGCCCATGCCGCCGTAGGTGTCGACGATGATCTTGCGGCCGGTGAGGCCGGTGTCGCCGTGCGGGCCGCCGACTTCAAAGCAGCCAGTCGGGTTGATGTGGAACTTGGTGCTGGCGTCGATCATCCCAGCGGGGACGACGGCTTTGATGATCTGCTCGCGGATGTTGTCCACCAGGCCGTCCGGCATCGTGTTCGCCCTGGTGGGGTGCGGATCGTGCTGGGTGGAGACGACGACGGCGTCGATGCGCGCCGGCTTACCGTTGATGTACTCCACGGAAACCTGGCTCTTGCCGTCGGGACGGAGGTGGGGGAACTCGTTGCCGTTGCGAGCGTCGGAGAGGCGCTTCACCAGCTTGTGGGCAAGCATGATGGGGAGCGGCATCAGCTCTTCGGTCTCGTCGCAGGCGTAGCCGAACATCAGGCCCTGGTCGCCGGCGCCGCCGATGTCCACGCCCATCGCAATGTGGGGCGACTGGCCATGGATCAGGTTCATCACCGAGCAGGACTTGTAGTCAAAGCCGTAGTCGGAGTGCGTGAAGCCGATGTCCTTGATCACCTCGCGCGCGAGGTCCGGAACATCCTTGAAGAACTTGAGGTTGGTCGTAGTGATCTCGCCGGCGACAATGCAGGTGCCGGTGGTCACGAGCGTTTCGCAGGCGACACGTCCTGTGGGGTCTTCTTTGAGGATCGCGTCGAGGACAGCGTCGCTGACCTGATCCGCGATCTTATCCGGATGTCCCTCCGTGACGGACTCCGAGGTGAAAATATGACGGCTCACGTCTGACAATTCAATTCCCTCCTGGGGAGTGGGATATTCCGCCTCGGATGCTCGCACTGGGGCCTGCTCGGCGGGAGATACCATTCTTCAGTCTATCGGACGCGTTTCAGGAGCGTCAACGTGAAGAGCCGTAGGGGGCAGTGAGCGCGGTGAACGGTAAAAACAAGACCCCGAACGGCGAAACCCGCCCTCCGGAGAGCGCAACCATGGGCCGGAGGCCGAGGCAGTATTGCAGTGGCGCTTCCGGCCGGGTATGAAAGACGTTAAGCCAGTGGCCGTGCAGGCGAATGTTGAGATCAACTTGGGCTGCAGTGATGCTTATTCATCCCGATGCACTGTGTCCGGCGAAAATGCCGGGAGACACACGGCGATATACTCTGCGCCTTCGTCAGTGGGAGTCGAATAGCGCACCCATTCGCCGGGGCGCGTATGGATTGCCTGGCCGGGAACGACATCGAGAGTTCCGGCTTCATGCTCAACGCGCAAAAGGCCTCGCAAAACCACGGTGAATTCGTCGAATTCAGGCCGCTGACCGGGTTCCTGCCAGCCGCCGGGGGAGCGCATATGGGCAATCGAGGTGCGCGCCTCGCCGGAATTGACGCGGCCGATGAATTCGTCGATCAGCTTCGGCTTGTTGCCGGCAGCCTGGATGCGTGTGGGCGAGCCGATCAATTGAGGCATCTGCCCATTATTGCGCTGTCCCCAGCCCCCTGCGCGATAGAGTGTCGGGCGTGATTCTGCGCGGATCTTCCATCGTGTTTCTCCTCAGCTTCTTGCCGGCGGCAAGCCAGCCGCCATACACCATGATCCGTTCTTTGGGTTCCTCAGCATGTACCTGAAGAAGTAGGGGGAGCCGGAGCTCCCCCTTGCCAGCGTGAAGGGGTATCCGTGCTTAGCTGTGGCCGACGTTCACCTTGATGGTGCGCGGCTTGGCGATTTCCTTCTTCGGGAGCGTGACCTTCAGGACGCCGTTGTCGAAGCTGGCCGAGACTTTCTCGGCTTCGACCGAATCCGGCAGGGAGAAGGCGCGCTCGAACGAGCCGTAGGAGCGCTCGATGCGGTGGTAGCTGCCATTCTTCTCCTCCTTCTTGAACTCGCGCTTGCCGGTGAGGGAGAGCGTGCCTTCCTCAATCTTGATTTCGATGTCCTCCATCTTGACGCCCGGAACGTCCGCTGTCAGGACCAGTTCGTTCTCGGTCTCGGCGATATCGACCGCCGGAGTCCAGGGTCGGGTAGCCGCGGGCTCGCTGAAGAAGCGGTTGATCTGGTCCTCCAGAAGCGCGAAGCCTGGGAAGGGACCAATCGTTGCTGGGAAGCTGGAACGCCGTGCAATGCTGCTCATATATCTAATGTCCTCCTTGTCAAATTCTTCTGACATCACCAATATAAAATATAGCGGCAGCATTGTCAAGTACATCTTAGCGCCATGCACTCACCTTCTAAGATGACTGAGGTCCAGCGGAGGCAAAGGCATAGGATTCAATGGCTTAGGCATTGTCCCGGCAGCCAATTCGGGTCACCATGCCCACATTGCGCTGGGAAGCAACCCCACACGCAGAATGCCGCTGGTCCGCCGCCTGGCTTTCGCTCACTGAGCAAGAAGCCCTTTCGGCTCTACAACATGCACATTAATCCGCCAATTCCCTGTAAGCAGATCATCCCCACTGATGGGACCTCCGGTGCGAGTGAGGCAGGCGTGATTCATTTCATCGACCGGGCGCTCGCAACCTTCGCCAGGAGGATCAAAAGGTTGTCAAGAAGGTGAGTCCGCGGCCGTCGGCCGGCGATTCGATGCGCTCTCCAGCGAAGAGCAGACCAAGCTGCTGCGCGACATCGAGAAGACGGAATTCTTCGACATCGTCCGAGAACGGACCGTCATGGGCTTCCTGGCGAATCCAAGCTGGGGAGGCAACCGCGAAGGCGCCGGCTGGAAAGCGATCGGATTCGAGGACCGGCATGTCTTCCAGCCGCCGTTCGGCTACTATGACGATCCGAAGAAGTTCCCGGAGGCTCGATGACAGCGCCCGAACTCTCGCAAGGATGCCGTGGAGTTTGTCGTCGTGGGCAGTGGAGCGGCGGACGGGGTCGTGGCGGCTGAACTCGCAACGGCCGGATTCAAGGTTGTCGTCCTGGAGTGAAATTGATGCCGAGTTCGTCGTGCTTGAAGTCCTTCTCTTTCCAGTGCCCGCCCTGGCTCGCGCACACCTCTTGTCTGGCACAGGAGACGAACACCATCACGCTGGACGATCGGGTGAAGGATGCCTGTGGACTGCCAGCCATCCGGGTCACGTACCAGCTTCACGATGACGACGTGAAGACACTGGCATGGATGAAGGATCGCGAGAAGGAGATCCTGTAGGCCGCGGGCGCGCGGCGCATGTGGACATTCCCGGACAAATTCATGGACCAGATGCTACCGTCGCGGCACCTGATGGGAACCTGCCGGATGGGCAAAAACCCGCCAGCGTCCGTCGTGGATGCCTGGAACCGCACGCACGACGTCAAGAACCCATTCATCGTCGACGGCAGCAGCCTTCTGACGTCAGGAAGCCCACTGGGACGATTCAGGCGTTGGCGTATCGCGCCGCAGAACACATGGGAGAACTCGCGCGGTGCGGAGAGATCTAGCGTTGTAGCCGCGCGAGCCGCTCATCGAGAGCCTGCTTGAGATTGGCGCGGCGGCGGTCGTCGAGAGACTTGTCATTCTCGAGCAACACTACCGCTTTGCGTGATGCGGCGAGAGCCTCTTCCTTGCGGCCTGCGCCTTCCAGCGCCTCCGCGAGGCTGTCCTGCGCATTGGCCGACTGCGGAAACTTCTCGCAGATGAGCTGAAAGACTTCAATCGCTTTGTCTTTCGAGCCAAATTGCAGCAGTCCATAGCCGACTGAATTGAGCACGGGCTCACGCAGCACAGCGGCCTTCGGATCGGATGCCTGGGCGGCGGCGAGCGCTTGCTGGGCAGCCGGCAAGCCCTTTTCCTGCACCGTGTGCATGAAGGCCACAGGGGACGGAGCCGGCGGTTTGAAGTCCGGGTTTACCGTGCCTTTGTGGGTGGCGATATCCAGGGCCGTGGGATAGAACTGTGTGAAGGTGCTGTCTACGACGCCATTCGGAACATGGCAGTTGCGACACCCTGCACCGCGCGGCCCCATTTCCTTTGCTGTGGCTTGCGAGGGAGCGAAGCCGCCGCCGAGCGTAAAGAAGCCCCAGCCTCCGGGGAAGCGTTTGTCCTTTACATGGGCCTCGATCGCGGCGACATCGGTCTGGTAGAAGCCGCCCTTGTTGATGGAGCCTTGTGACGTGGAGTAGCGGATCTCGAGGATGAAGAACGTCCCTTCGGGCCACTTGCCAGTTTCGCGGAACGCCTTCCACGCCGACGGGTTCACGAAGACGGTATCGAAGCGCGGATCTTCCAGAGGACCCGGGCTCGCCGGGCCATAGGTCATCCCGAGTCCGGAGGCGAGGTAGATCCACTCCCTGTAATCATTCGGAAACTGCAGCTCATTGGCTGAGTTGAAGACTGGCTGTTGGCCGAAGCAGGCCACAGCTTCCAGGAGAATTCCGATCAAAGCCCTTCTCATACCAGCATCCTAACCTTGTCCGGGATCATCCGTCTTGAACAAACACAATGTCCACGACACTGCGGGCCGGGCAATGGTTTGGGCAGACACAGGTTCGCCAACAGGTATGTGGAAACACGCTGACGCAACTGGCGCACACGCAGCCGCACAAGGTGCCGCCGCACACGCATGAGCGGGCGTACGTCTCGCTGGTGCTGGACGGGGCGTATCGCGAACGGTTCGCGGGCCGAACCATTGAGTATCAGCCGTTCACGCTGGCGTTCCATCCGCCGTACTTTTCGCATCACGACGAGATCGGGGCGCAACGCGCGCGTTTCTTCGCGGTGGAGTTCGATCCGACGTACATGGCGATGCTCTCGGCAGAGGCGCGCCCGGAGATAGAGTTGCAGGGCGGCAAGGCGGCTTGGATCGCAGTGGAACTGTACGGGAAGTTTCTGCATGGCATGGAACCGCTGGGCGCGGAAGCGCTGATCACTGAGTTGTTCGTGGAGGCATCGCGCCGTAAGTCGCAACTGGAACGCAGTGCGCCGCATTGGCTGGCGCGTGTGGAGGAGCGGCTCCGTGCGGAGTATGTGGACCCGCCGACCCTGATCGAACTGGCTGCGGACGCGGGCGTGCATCCGGTGCACCTGTCGCGGACTTTCCGGGCGTTCCGGCGGGAGTCGATCGCGCACGCGTTGTGGCGCCTGAAGGCGCAGCATGCGGTGCGGAAGATGCGGAGCGGCGCCGCCACGCTGGCCGATATCGCGCTGGAAGCGGGGTTCGCGGACCAGAGCCACTTCACGCGCATCTTCAAGAGGATCACGGGCCTGACGCCGGAGGCCTGCAGGCGGGTGATCGGCGCAGCGCGTCACTCGTAGCGCAGGGCGGTGACCGGCTCTATCCTCACGGCGCGACGGGCCGGAAGGTAGCTGGCGAGGAACGCCACCGCGCCCAGCAGCAACGCGACGGATCCGAAGACGATCGGATCCGTCGGCTTCACTTCGAAGAGCAGCGTGGCCATCAGGCGAGTAAGTCCGTAGGCGGCGGCGAGGCCGATGACGATGCCTGCCGCGGCAAGGAGCATAGCCTGGCGGACAATCATGTTGCGCACAGCGGCGCTGTCGGCGCCAAGGGCGAGGCGAATGCCGAACTCGAGAGTGCGCTGCTCCACGGAATACGCCATGAGTCCGTACAGGCCGATGGAGGCAAGCAGAATCGCGGTGAACGCAAAGATGCCGAGCAGCAACGTATTGAACTTGCTCCGCGAAGTCGATTCGGAGACGACCTGATCCATCGAGCGGATGTTGGCGGCAGGAAGATCGGCGAGATCCTGGAAGACCTGCTGGACGGGCGACGACACGGAGTGCGGCGCAGTGCGGGTGCGAACCACCCAGGAGAGCGGCATGAACTTGTTGTTCAGGGCCATGACGGCATCACGCACCTGCGGCAGGGGAACGAACATCTGTGGCTGCGGGTCGTTATTGAGGCCGCCGTCGCGCGCGTCGGCGACGACACCGATGATCTCGCGAGGGCCTTCGTTGAAGGCCGGCCCCATGCCGGGGCCGATGACGAGACGCTGGCCGATCGGATTGTCTTTGGGCCAGTACTGGCGCGCAAACGCTTCATTGATGATGACTACTCCGGGCGCGCCGGCATCATCGCGCTCAGTGAAGCCGCGGCCCCGGACCACCGGGACTTTGAAGACGTCAAAGAAGCGGTGTGTGACGTAAGCCCAGCCCGCACCGCCGTGCGCCTGGGCGTTGGCGAGGGGGCGTCCCTGGATGACGAAGGGCAGACCGAGTCCGCCTTCGAGCGGGAGGTAGCAGGTGGCTGCGGCAGCCTGCACGCCGGGAATCGCCTCAATTCGCTCGACGGCCTGGCGAGCGAGTCCGGCGATGGCGACGGTCTGGTTATAGCGGTCGCCGGTGAGCGAGGTCTCCATGGTGAGGACGTTGTGCGGATCGAAACCTGGAGCGACGGCGTGCAGCGCAGCAAAGGACCGGACGAGGAGGCCCGCACCGACGAGCAGCACGAGGGCGAGCGCCATCTCGCTGACCACGAGCAGGGCGCGCGCCCTGTTCTGGCGCGCGCCGACGCCGGAGCGGGCGCCGGCCTCTTTCAGGACCGAGTTGAGATCGGCCCGCGAGGCGTGGAGCGCGGGTACGAGTCCGAAGAGGATGCCGGTGGCGGTGGACAGAGCCAGGGTGAAAGCGAGGACAGCCCAGTCGACAGCGACGCCGGACCCATCGGCGCCGATGCGCGGGATGTTGCCGGGATTCAGGGCGAGCAGCGCGCGGACGCCGAAAGCGCCGAGGGCCAGGCCGCAGATGCCGCCTCCGATCGACAGGAGGATGCTCTCCGTGAGGAGCTGCCGGATGATCCGGCCGCGGGCGGCGCCCAGCGCGGAACGAAGCGCGATTTCGCGGGAGCGGGCAGAGGCTCGGGCGAGCAGGAGATTGGCGACGTTGGCGCAGGCGATGAGGAGCACGAAGCCAACGGCGCCCAGCAGCACGAGCAGAGCGGTGCGCACGTTGCGAACGAGGATCACCTGCATCGGCTCGACGGTGAAGCTGTTGTTGGGGCCGAGCGAGCCAGGGAGCTTGCGCTTGAACTCTTCTCCGGCAAGAGTCAGCGCGGCTTTTGAGATGGGCAGGGAAACGCCGGGTTTGAGGCGCGCGGCGACGCGGAAGTAGTGGGCCTGCTGGGTGCTGTTAGGGTCGGCCTGGAACGGGAGATAGAGCTCGGAAGGCGGATCGAAAGCGAACTTTGCGCCGAGGACACCAATGATTGTGTAGGGCTCGCCGCCCAGGGAAATGATCTTGCCTGCGATGGCAGGATCCGAGCCGAAGCGCCTCTGCCAGAGCCCGTTGCTGATGACGACGACGTTCGCACCGCCTGGCCGGTCCTCGTCGGCGGTGAACGTGCGGCCCAGTGCGACCGGCGCGCCGAAGAGGTTGAAGAACTCGCGGGAGACGTGGATCCCTTTGACCTGCTCCGGGCGGTCTCCTCCGGTGATGTTGATGCCGGGGCCGCCAGTGTCGTAGGCGGCGACGTCCGTGAGGACCTGCGACTGGGCGCGCCAGATGTTGAACTTGGGCACAGAAGCGGCGGGGAAGTTCCCCTGCGGGCTGCTGTTCATCAAGAGGACGATATTGGCGGAATCGGGGTAAGGAAGCGGCTTCAGCAGGACGTTATAGACGACGGAGAAGATGGCGGTGTTGGCGCCGATGCCGAGAGTCAGTGCGGCGATGGCAGTGGCGGTGAAACCGGGGCTGCGGCGGAAGAGGCGCAGGGAGTGCTTGAGGTCCTGCAGAAAGGTGTCCATGAGGGGCCTTTGGTATTAGACGGAGGGGGCGAGGGGAGGTGAGAACACTTCATCACCTCCTCCTCTCGCAATCGCGGTCTATTGCGCGGATTGCGGGCCTATTGACGGGTCGGCGCCGATAGTGCCGTAGAGCTCCTTAAAGTAGGAGGGAGCACTGACGCGGGCAAGCTGGTCCTTGGCGTCGGGGTAGCGGGACCAGAAGGCGATATCGATGGCTTGCTTGGTGCGGAGGCGCTGCTGGTACCAGTCGCTGGAGATGAGAGCGTCGCGCGAGAACATTTCGCGGATGCGCGGGGCGTCGAGGGAACCTCCTTCGAACTGGCCGTAGGCCATGATGTGCAGGAGAGCCTTGATGGGCGGGCAGGCGGCCTCGACGCTGCCGTCCTCGAAGTACTCCATGGCGACGCGCTTCTGCGATTCGACGATTGCGTCGATGCCGGCGACGAAGGAGGCGAGGTCCTGCTTCTCCGGACGGAGGATTTCTTCTGGAAAGACAACGTCCGGCGTTTCGAAGATGCGGCCAAGGAAGCGATCGGCGAAGGCGCTGGTGATGCGGTAGCCAAGGCGGCTGGCGGCCACGGTCCTGCCGTGGTGCTCGAAATCATCAACCTTCTCGAGGTAACCGTTTTCGATCAGGAAGCGCGGCTCGCGTTCGCTGACCCGCATGCGGCACCAGATTTCAGGTACGAGCAGGCTGACGTCGTGGTCGACGCGATACTTCGGGCCGATGTAGCCGGCGGAGGTGGTGAAGCCAGCATAGCCGGTGAGGATGGCGGCGACGAGGGCGTTGTTGACATCGATGATTGGCAGCAGCGCATTGAAGGGACGCTTGGTGAGCGCGCCTTCGCTGCCGAATCCTGTGGTCGATGGCGACTTCCCGGTGAGGCTGCAGATGAAGTCCATGAAGAGCTCGGGCAGCTCCTGGTAATGGATGGGATTGTAGGCGGCGAGGGGCGGGACGCCGAGTTTGGCGTCAGCGCGATTGCCGCGGCGGCCGGCCATCACCGCATTGACCGGGAAGAAGACGGTTTCGCCTGCATGAACGCCCCGATGGAGGCGTGCGGCGACCGTCGCGAGGTAGGAGTCGCGCGGGTGGGCGAGATCGGGTCGCGGCTGGAGGTAGCGCGGGTTTTTCGAAGGCTTCCCGTCGACGAGGCGCGCCTGATCGGAGGCTGCGGCGTAGCGGGTGTCGTGTTGATCGAAGAAGCCTTCGAGCCGGGAGCGCATGGGATCGGAGTACTTGTCGAACTCGACGATGTGGTCGACGATGTCGTGGACTTGGCCGGCGGTGAGTGGTTCGAAGTTGGAGAGAAAAGAGCCAGTCGCGGCAAGGTCAGCTTCGGCCTCCTTGTCGAAGCCGCGGTGAATGGCTTCGTCGGGGCGCTGGAAGAGCATCCTTTCGCAGTTCTCAACGAGCTTGAGACTGGGGTCGGTGTACTCGGGGTCGAGGTGCGGCAATGAGTGGCGCGGCACGACCACGGAGACGGATATATCGTCTTCAACCTGGACCTTGGCCGCCGGGTGGAAGTCCGGGCGGAGCTTGAAGACACGCCAGGAACCGTGCGGGTCGAAGCCGACCCTGAGGTAGTTGCCGACGAGGATTTCGTCGTCGAATCGGAGTTCGTGGCCGAGCTGGCCGTTGATGCGATCGACGGTGAAGTGCTCGCGCCAGTGGTCACCCCATTCGGGGCGGTAGTAGCGCTTGATGGTGCAGAGGAGCTGGCGGATGGCGCCGGGCAGTGCGCGAAGGCGCTCGTTGTACTCGTCCACGTAGTCCGGAGACGGCGTGAGCAATTTGATGACGGAGCCGAGGGATCGCTCGGGGCTGAGGATGGGGCGCTTGGCGCGGTCGCCGGGGGGCGGCTGCTTATGGATCCGGGAGAAGTCGGACTGGAGGATCCGGGCAACGTGATCCATGTCCTTGTGGTAGTCTGCGACGAAGATGGGCCCTTTGAGGATGGCGTTGGCAATGGACTTGGAGATTTCGGACTTGCCCCCGCCGGAGACGGTGCAGGGCTTGTGGATGAGAGTCGCTTCGGGGCGAGTGCCGATTAGGCGCCAGGCCGCACCCCCCGGTTGTTTGGCGAGGTGTACTCGATAGCCGGAGGGAAGGATGTAGACGTATCCCGCGCGGAGGCGCAACTTCTCAGGTTGGCCGTTGTGGACCCAGGTGATGAAGCCGTCGCGGACGCTGAAGCAGGTGTCTTCGGGGAGGTAGACCACGTCAGACCAGGTGCGGTCGATGGCGTAGCCTTCGGGCTTGAGCTCGATCTCGTGATTCAGGATTTCGAGCGTATCGGCGAATGGATGCTCGTTGAGCACGACGGTGCGGCCGGCGTGGAAGTCCTGTCCGAGGATGTAAGAGGGGAAGGCGATGGAGCCTCCGGCGTGTTCTTCCTCGGCGAGTCCGTAGAGGTTGGCGGCGAAGCTGATCTGCGTCTTCACTTCCTTCTTGCAGTAGCCGAAATAGTTGTCCGCGATGATGGTGACGATGACGCCGGAGGCATCGCGGCAGCAGATCTTGAAGGCCCGGCCATCGTTGTAGAGTTCATCGGGAGACTTCCAGCACATGCCCTGATTGCGCTGCCTCGCAGACGCCTGATCGTAATGCGGCAGGCCGAGGAACTGCTTGGTGATGGAGGTGAGGTGCGGAGCGAGGATGACGCAGCCGGTGTGACCAGTCCAGTGCTGAGGATCAAGGGCTGCATCGTTCTCCGGCAGGAAGGGCTCGCCGCCGTTGCCGAAAATGCGTTCGACGAAGTCGAGGTTGGAGACAAGGCTGGCGGGCGCGAAGAAACGGGTCTCCATGTTCTTCTCCGGCGAGGCGCCGGTGGCGGGACAGACGAGTGGCCGGAGGAGGAGCGAGACGAAGAGGCGGGCCTTTGTCTCCTGATCGGCAGTGAAGGGGAGGACGAGATCGTCGTCGGGAGGATGGAAGGCAGATTCGAGGAGGACAGCAAAGGCCTTCCTGGGAGCGACGATCTTGTCGGCGGGGATCGGGAGTCCGCCCTCGACGATGTGGAAGATGCCCTGCGTGGTGCGGCGATCGCTCTTGGGGTTATGGAGGACTCCCTGGGGGACCCGATAGGAGTGGACGTAATTGGAAGCGAACGCGTCGCCGTCGGGCGGGAGGGAGAGGACACGGGCGAGGCCGGGACGGTCGAGAACAAGGGTGTTGGCGGGTAGATGAGGAACAGGGCCGATGGTAGCGTCAGCGAGGTACCGATCCAGGAAGGCCTGGATGCGGGCGTCCACTGGGCAGAGCGCGTCGCCGAGGAGCTTGACTCGCTGATAGTAGTTGCGCAGCAAAGGGCCGGCGAGTTCAAGAAACTGCGATTCGGCGGCGGCGTGGTTGACGGGCATGCCCATGGCGCCGAGCTTCAAATGGGCATAGCGCATGAGTTCCTGATCTGATTGAGGTTGTAGAGAAGAGGGGGGAACATCGAGCACGTGCGAGGCCATCTCGAACACCTCCGAAGATGAATCCAAACAGGGCCGATAGCGGATGCGCCAGATCAGTGTCCGGCGTTGGTCGTACTGAGTCCATCATAAGACGCTGAGTTGGCGCGAGGGGGGCGAGCAGCCCGGCTCACGAGAGGCCGCACCACGGAGTGGGGGAATCCATCGCCTGACTTCGGCGCAGCAGCGATCGCATCCGGAGCCGAAGGCGGCTCGGAGCGCAGGATCATGTGGCGTGTGGGAAAGACAGGCGCGGGAGTCCCAGGGCCCTAGAGTGCGAACCCAGCAAAGGAATCGAGGAGCCCGATGGCGCCGGGAATGATGAGCACGGCCCGGCTGTACGGACGGTCCCTATGCGGAGAAGAGGGGGTTCGAAGCGCCAGTGGGAAATCCACCGGGGCACCACGCCTGCGGCGAAACCGGGAGCGATGATCAGGAACACAGCAAAGGCGAGGATTGCCAGTGTCTTCCTGATCATGCCCTCACGTGAACAGTTTGACGGTCCGCGAGAAATGCTAGCCCGGCGGACAATGCGAAGCGTGGGCCTATTTCTTCATCTCTACGAGGACAAGCTGAAAAGGCTTGTCGCCGATGTTTTGAGGCAGGTGGGTTCCAGCAGGTGTCCATTGGGCTGCACCAGCTTTGATGGGCATATCCTGAGATTTCCCGTCGGGGGTGGTCATGCGGGAATTCCCGTCGGCGAGAAAGACGGCCACGGCATTGGGGTGGCTGTGCATCACGGACTTCTCTCCGGGGCCGTATGAGATGCGCAGGACGCGCACGCTCTCATTCTCGAATTCGACTTTGTAGTGTTTTGGATCCACTTTCACGGGATCCGCTTTGGCTGCGGTCTGTGCGTGGGCCGCGACGCCGTAGGCGATGACGGCCGCCGTAATCATAGGCGCAGCAATCATCAGAGTCTTCATGTGCCCTCTCTTTCGCTCGAACGCTGGACTATGGACCCAGGTCAATGGATTGTACACCCGCTCTCCGAAGGTGGATAGCTGATTTCTCAGGCATCCACCGAAAGATGGCAGGTTTTTCCCGTTTGGAGAGTGAAAACGCGGATCGGGTGGTGGGAAATCGTGGGTTGTGTTACGTTCACGGGGATGAGTTCCGGCGAACCGACGAGGCGTGAGATGCTGTCCTGCGTTGCGGCGGCCTCACTGTCGCAGAGCGCGGAGAAGAGTGAGTTGTGCTTTCTAAGCGCAAGAGAACTGGCGGGGTTGATCCGCCTGAAGAAACTCTCTGCGCGTGAAGTTCTAGCTGCGCACCTCAAGCAGATTGAGCGAGTCAACCCGAAGGTCAATGCAATCGTCACGCTGGTCCCGGAGATGGCAGCGGAAGCGGCGAAGCGGGCCGATGAACTGCAGGCTCACGGAGCGACGCTGGGCCCATTGCACGGCCTGCCGGTCGCGCACAAAGACCTGGTGGAGACTCAGGGAATCCGGACGACATTCGGATCGCCGCTGTTCAAGGATTACGTTCCGAAAGAGGATGAGTTGATCGTGCAACGCATCAAGCGTGCGGGCGCGATCACCATCGGCAAGACGAACACGCCTGAATTCGGCGCGGGATCGCAGACGTTCAACACGGTGTTCGGAGCGACGCGGAATCCCTACGATCTGACGAAGACATGCGGGGGATCGAGCGGGGGCGCGGCGGTGGCGCTGGCGTGCGGAATGATCCCGATTGCAGACGGGAGCGATATGGGCGGATCGCTGCGCAATCCCGCGGCTTTCTGCAACGTGGTGGGGTTCCGCGTGTCGCCGGGCCGCGTGCCAAATCCGAGGGCTTTATTTGCGTGGTCGACGCTGAGCACTGCGGGACCGATGGCACGGTCGGTTTCTGACCTGGCGCTGTTGCTCAGCGCGATCGCAGGGCCGGACGCGCAGTCGCCGCTGTCGCTGCCGGAGCCGGGTGACAGCTTCGCGCGGCCGCTGGACCGGAACCTGAAGGGGGTCCGCATTGCGTGGTTCAAGGATCTGGGCGGCGTGCCGTTCGATCCGCGGGTGCGGGCTGTCGTGGACGGGCAACGCAAGGTGTTCGAGAGCCTGGGCTGCATTGTCGAAGAAGCAGAGCCGGATTTTTCCGGCGCTGACTTTGCATTCAAGACCCTGCGCGCGTGGAATTCGGCTGCCACGCAAGGCGAGCGCATGCGCGCGAACCGGAGCGCGTACAAGGACACGCTGGTGCAGGAGATCGAGGCGGGGTTCAGGCTCAGCGGCGCGGATGTGGCGCGTGCGGAAAACCTGCACGGGCAAATCTGGCGGCGCTTTCAGGCTTTTCTCGGCAGCTACGAATACTTCGTGCTGCCGACGACGCAGGTGGCGCCGTTCGATGTGAACCAGCCGTATCCACTGGAAGTGAACGCCGCAAAGCTGGACAGTTACATCGACTGGATGAAGTCGTGCTGGTACATCTCGATCGTCGGGAATCCGGCGATTTCGGTGCCGGCAGGATTTACGCCCGAGGGGCTACCGGTAGGATTGCAGATCGTGGGTCGCAATCAAGCCGACTTCAGCGTGCTGCAACTGGCGTACGCGTTCGAGCAGGCGACACTGGTCGGGAGGAAGCGGCCAGGGGTGGTGTGAGGCGGAGCTATGAGAATTTGCATTGGGATCGGTCTCTTGTTGCTGGGCGGCATCAGCGGGCCAGCACAGGGGCCGGATCCGCGGGAGATACCGGTGCCGCGGATCGAGACGGAACTGGGCAGGCTGCCAGGGGCTGGGGAACTGCCGGTGCGCAGGGAATTGCCGGATGTACTGCTGATGAACGACGGGACGAGGGTCAAGACGCGCAGGCAATGGGAGCAGCGCCGGGAGGAGATGAAGCGGATCCTCGAGTATTACGCGGTGGGACTGATGCCGCCGGCGCCGCGCAATGTGAAGGGCGAAGAAGTCAGCGCCGAGATGGTGCTCGACGGCAACGTGAAATACCGGTTGATGCGCTTGACGTTTGGACCTGAGCGGAAGCTTAGTCTGCACATTGGGATATTCACGCCTGCGGAGGGCGGGCCGTTTCCCACGATTATTCTGCAAGGCGGAACGCCGCCGGGGGCGAGTCCGCAGCCGCGATTGCCGCAGGGTCCGAACCAGGGACGCGGCGAGAATGTGCTGCTGCTGGTGGGGCCGGGACCCGCGGCAGAAGTGCGTCCTGCAGTGGCGCCGGTTCCAGCGCAGGCGCTTGCGAATCAGCATGCGGAGGTATTCCGCAGGGGCTACGCGCTGGTAGTGTTCAGCCCCAACGACTGCGCGGAGGACACGACTCTGCGGAACCTTGACGGGAGTTGGGCCTTCCGCAACACACGCTTCTATCCCGCCTATCCCGGCTACGACTGGGGCGTGCTGGCAGGTTGGGCGTGGGGCGCCTCGCGAGTAGCCGATTATCTGGAGACAGACCGGGCGATCGACAAGAGCAAGCTGATCATCACAGGCGCGTCGAGGAATGGGAAGTCGGCGATGATCGCCGCTGCATTTGACGAACGCCTGATGGGCGCGCCGGTTGTAACGGGCGGCGGCGGTGTGGGCGCATACCGGTTCGCGGGACCGCGTAAGAGCGAAACGCTGGACATCATGCAGAAGAAGTATCCCAACTGGTTCTCCCCGAACCTGCACGAATTTTGGGGCCAGGTGGAGAAACTGCCGTTCGATCAGCACTGGTTCATCGCCATGGCCGCGCCTCGGCCGTTTATAGCGCTGGAAGGCGATGCAGACACGATTTCTCTTCCGGAAGCGGTGCGGCAGTCCGTGCTTGGGGCGCAGCCGGCCTATGCCCTGTTCGGCGCGAAGGACCGAATCGGCGTCAATTACGCCAAACACGGACACGCGTTCACGCCGGAAGACTGGACGGCTCTGATGGACTTTTTCGACAAGCATCTCCGCGGGAAGAAGATCGACCGCCGCTTTGACCGGTTCCCCTTGGAAGAGGAGCTCGAAGCGGCTGCCGCGCGTGCCGGCCCGCCGCGGGCGGCGGCCACATCCGCGGGGGAGATGCGAACGCGGGCCTGGAACGCGCTGCAATCGAACTTGAAGGAGGAGAAGTACCTGAGCCATTCGCGAGCAGTCGAAGCCATCATGCGTGTGTTCGCGGCCGCGAACGGCGCCGACCCGGACGAATGGGGGCTCGCCGGACTGTTGCACGACATCGATATCGGTTCCACGGCGAACGATCTGAGCCGGCACGGAGTGGCAGGCGCACAACTCGTCCGCGAACTGGGATTCAGCGCGCCTGTAGCTCATGCCGTGAATGCGCACGACGATCGTGCGGGCGTGCCACGAACCAGCAAGTTGGATCATGCGACATACTGCGCGGACCAGGTCTATTGGCTGATTATGGCATCAGGCCTCAAGTTCCCGTCCGAGGAATTCAGCGCCGCGCGTCCGGAAGATATCTGGGAGAAGGTTCGAATGTTGCCGTCCAAGCGGCCCGTGTTGGACGTAATGGAAAAGGAGTGCAGGGAAACCGGCCTAGGCTTGCCACACGCGATCGCGGTGGCACACGGGGGGATGGAGAGACTCACGCAGGAGCCCATGAGCCGGTAGCATTGCGATTCGATGCCCTTAGCATGACTCCCGGGCGCCTTAACGCGAATCTATGGGAGAGGGAGGGGCGTGGGATAGCGGCGACTATTTTGAGGCAGGATTGGGGATCAATGGCGGCAAGACGCAGGCGAGAGGGGAGGCGCTGGCCAAGCACGGCAACCTCTCGAGCATGACGGTGCTGTACATCATGGAAGAGGCATTGCGGCGAGGCGAGCCGGCCACGGGCGAGCGCGGGCTGATGGCGGCGTTCGGGCCCGGGTTCTCCGCGGAGATGCTTCCACTGGAGTGGGCATGATTGCAGGCTGGTATTTCTGGTTGGTGGGAGCGGTGGCGGCAAGCCGTGTCGGCGAGCTGCTTTATTCGCGCAGGAATCAGAGACGGCTTGCGGCGCGTGGGGCAGCGAAGGCCGTGGATCCGGCGTACGCGTGGCTGGTGCTGGTGCACGGCGGATATCTGGCGGCGGCGCCATTGGAAGTGGCGTGGCTGCAGCGCCCGTTTCTGCCGTGGCTGGGGATTCCGGCGCTGGTGCTGCTGATTGCGGCGAACGCGTTCCGCTACTGGGTGATCCGCACGCTGGGCGCGCATTGGAATACAGAGATTGTGGCGTCACAGCGCCTCGGCGTGATCAGCCGCGGGCCATACCGGTGGATGCGGCATCCGAACTATGCCGCGGTGCTGGTGGAAGTGGCGGCGCTGCCGCTGGTGCACACGGCGTGGCTGACGGCGCTGGCGGCGACAATGGCCAACATCGCGGCAGTGACGCGGCGCATCAAGGCAGAAGAGATTGTGCTGATGAGCGATCCGGTGTACCGGCAGGAGATGGGCGGGAAGCCGCGGTTAATTCCGCGGTTCTGGGGAGGCGGTGGATGACCGATGTGCTGATTGCGGGGGGCGGTCCGGCGGGGTCGTCGCTGGCGATCGGCCTGGGGCGCGCCGGGTACTCGGTAGAGCTGCATGAGAAGTCGTCGTTTCCGAGGGACAAGCCGTGCGGGGAGGGGCTCATGCCGGCGGGAGTGGCGGCTTTGGACCGGCTGGGACTTAGGGTAGAGGGTGCGGAGTTCCTGGGGATTCGATATCACCACGAGGGACTGACGGCAGAAGGGTGGTTTCCAAAGGTCGCGGGGATGCCGGAGCACGGACTGTGCGTGCGGCGGCTGGTGCTGGACCGGGCGCTCTTTGGAGCGGCGGCACGGACGCCGGGCGTGCGGGCATTTGAGGGCTCCGTTGTGGAAGCGCTGGTGTTTCGCAGTGGCGCCGTGTGCGGAGCACGAGTAAATAGAACAGACCGTCCCGCACGGCTTGTGGTTGCGGCGGACGGAGTCCACTCGCGGCTGCGGCGGCTGCTCGGACTGGAGCAACTCAAGAGCGGCACCCGGTACGGACTCGTTGCCCACTTTGGGTTGGCATCTGGAGTGCACCCAGGTGAGTTTGTCGACGTGTATCTGGGGAAGCGGCACGAGGTGTACGTGGGGCCGCTGCCGGGGCGCGAGCTGTTGGTGGCGATGCTGGCGTGGCGGGATTGGGAGGGCGGCGGATTTATGCGGACCGTTTCAATGCACCCCCGCCTGGCCGGGATACTGCGAGGAGCAAAGCTGCTGGGCGAGATCAAAGGGGTGTCACCGCTGTCAGGGGAGGCAAGAGCGCGAGCCGTCCCCGGATGCGTGCTGTTGGGCGACGCTGCAGGGTTCACCGATGCGGTGACCGGCGGGGGGATGACGCAGGCGCTGCTCTCCGCGGAACTGTTAGCGGCACATTTGCAGAAGCGGTTCAGCGCAGACGTCGAGGACTTACTCGTGTTTGACAGAGCGCGGCAGCGGATGCTGGCCGACTACCGGCGGTTAACGGCGATAGTGCTGGCTGCGGCGGCTCGGCCGTTCGTGATTCCGGCAATGTTGCGTGTTCTGAAAGCGTGGCCGGGGTTATTCTCACATGCGGTGGGAGTGTCGGGAGGAATGCGGAGGCTGTTTTGATCGGATTCGGACTGGTGGCAGTGCTGGGGGCGAGTCTGCAGGGTGGGTTCGACAGCCTCTATCTGCTGCGTTTCGCGGAGGCGCGGGAGGTATTCGCGCAGTATGAGCGGGAGCATCCGGAGAGCCCGATGGGTCCGGTGGGGGAGGCGGCATCGTATCTGTTCGAGGAGTTCGAAAAAGACGGGGTGCTGACGACGGAGTATTTTCTCGACGACGACAGGCTGCTGGGCGGGATCAAGGGGAAGCCGGACGCTGGCCGGATGGCTGCATTCCACAGGGCAATCGGGAGAACACGGGGACTGGCGGTTCAGCGGCTCAGAAAGAATCCGAACGATGCGGAAGGTCTGCTGGCGATGACCATGTCGGCGGGGATGGAGGCGGACGCGGCGGGGATTTTCGAGAAGAAACAGGTAGAGGCGTTGCGAAGGATTCGGGAGGCGGACGAACTGGCAAAGCGGCTGCTGGCCGTGGCGCCGGGGCAGGGAGACGCGTACGTGGCGCTGGGAGCGGCGAGCTATATCGTCGGTTCGATGCCCTTGTATAAGCGGATCGTGGTGTGGGTCGGGGGCGTGAACGGCGACCGGCAGAAGGGGATGGCGGAATTGGAGATGGCGTCGGTACTGGGGCACTATTTAAAGGCGTACGCGAAGATCCTGCTGGCGCTGGCGTGTTTGCGGGAGGGTCAGGGGGAGAGGGGAATGGGCCTGATGGATGAGTTGGTCCGGGAGTATCCAGCGAGCCCGGTGTTCCTGAGGGAGAGGGCGAAGTTTGAAGGGGTGGTGAGAGGGAAGAAATGAGGGGGACGGGTTCTGGCGCTGTGGTGCCTGGCGGCCGGAGCGGGCGAACTGCGGCTTCAGGTGGCGGGGCGGCGGGCCGAAGTCTGCGCGTGGAGGGGCAGGCGGTGTTTCACATGACCGCTTTCGGACTCAAGCCTTCGAGCGCCGCGCTGGTAGCAATCCGAAGGAAGGATGAGATGGTGCTGAGGTTCGCCGTGTTGACAGAGTAGGGGTGCGAGAGTCGCAAAATAATCCGCCAGGACAGAGGAACAGGCATCAATCAGATTGCGAAGGAATGGAGGCAGGAGAACACTATGGCAGATCCAAAGTATCCGTCTCTTTTTCAGGTCAACACCCGCGCCTATCTGTCCGAGTTGGGTGCGGGTCTGGGCCGCGCCGCGACTCTGGACGATGTTACCGACACGCGACTGGACGCGTGGGCGCGGTCCGGTTTCGACTACATCTGGTTTCTCGGCGTCTGGCAGACGGGCCCGGCCGGTCAGCGGGTGTCCGCATCGAACCCGGAGTGGCTGGATGAGTATAGAAGGATCCTCCCCGATTTCAGCGCCTCCGATGTTTGCGGGTCCTGCTTCGCGGTGCAGGATTACCGGGTTCACGATGACTTCGGCGGCGACTGCGCGATGGTTCGCCTGAGGCGGCGACTGAAGGATCGCGGCTTGAAGCTCATTCTCGATTTCGTTCCGAACCACACGGCGCCGGACCACGCATGGGTGAGCGAGCACCCGGATTACTATGTGTGGGGCGATGAGGAGCAACTGGCTGCGCAACCGCAGAATTACTGCCGTGGAGAAGGAGGCCAAATTTTCGCCTATGGCCGCGATCCGTATTTCGACGGCTGGCCGGACACGCTTCAACTGAACTACGGGAGCCGCGCCTTGCAGGACGCAATGCTTGGGGAGTTGAGAAGGACCTCGTCGCTCTGCGACGGCCTGCGCTGCGACATGGCCATGCTCGTACTTCCGGAGGTGTTTGAGAAAACGTGGGGGATTCGCGCGAATCCTTTCTGGCCGCGAGCCACAGAGACGATCCGCAGGGAACGTCCGGGTTTCCTGTTCATGGCGGAGGTGTATTGGGATCTGGAATGGACGCTCCAGCAGCAGGGCTTCGATTACGCCTACGACAAGCGTCTATACGACCGATTGTCCGAACGTCATGCCCGTCCTGTGCGCGAACACCTGATGGCGGGGCTCGACTACCAGGACGGTCTGGCGCGTTTTCTTGAGAATCACGACGAGCCGCGCGCGGCGGCGACCTTTCCGTGGGAAGTGCACAGGGCAGCAGCAATCATTACATTCCTGACTCCAGGGCTGCGGTTCTTCCACATGGGACAGTTCGAGGGCAAGAAGGTGAGGATCCCCGTTCACTTGCGCCGGGGGCCGACTGAAGCACCCGTCCAAGAAACAGGCCAGTTTTATGAGGAGTTGCTGGATTGCCTGCAGGATCCGATTTATCGCGACGGAGACTGGCAGCTCCTGGACTGCCATCCGGCGTGGGACGGCAACTGGACCTCGGACGCCTTCGTGTCCTTCGGATGGACCGGTGAGCGCGACAGCCGCCGGCTTGTGGCCGTTAACTATTCCGACCACCCCAGCCAGTGCTACCTCAGCATGCCATGGTCGGATCTGCCGGGTGCCGTGTGGCGACTGCAAGACCGAATGGGAACGGCGAGCTATGACAGGGATGGTGGTGATCTGGCGAGCCGAGGGTTGTACCTGGACTTGCCCGCATGGTCGTATCACGTGTTTGAGATGCGGAGGAGTTAGAACGGCGATTGGCGCCGGCTACAGCGCTCCGGGATCAGCGAACGCCTGGCGTGCACTGACGGCTATCTTCGGCGCCTACTCGTGGCGGAGAGCTCTCAAGGGGTCGATGGAAGCGGCTTTGCGCGCGGGGAGGAAGGCGGCAAATACGCCGACGGCGATGAGCAGGGCTGAGGCGGCGGCAATGCTCAGCACGTCGTTGGGCTCGACGCCGTAGAGCAGTGTCCGCGCGAGGCGCGTGACGGCCAGAGCTGCGGGGATGGCGACAGCTACGCCGAGGATGAGCATCAATGCGGCTTCGCGGATGATCATGGCGAGAACGCTGGACTGTTGCGCCCCGAGAGCCATGCGGATGCCGATTTCGCGGGTGCGGCGCGTGACGGATCCGGCCATGACGCCGTAGAGTCCGATGGCGGCGAGCAGCAGGGCAAGGATGCCGAAGAAGCTGCAGAGTGTGGCGAGGAAGCGCTCCTGCAGGATGTTGGAATCGACCTGCTCAGTGAGCGTGCGTGTGCGCAGGATGGGGATGGCCGGATCGAGGGCCTGGGCTTCGCTGCGAACGGCGTCGACCACGGCGGAGGGATCCACGGTGGAGCGGACCATGAGAGTCGCGCTGCGGGGAGGGGTCCGCCACATGGGCAGGTAGACGAGGGGCTCTTCCGCCTTGCGGAGTTCGAAGTACTTTGCGTCTTTCACGACGCCGACAATCTCGTACGAGGCTTCGGGATGGTAGGTTTCCTGGCGGGAGAAGCGTCCGCCGATGGGGTTCTGGCCTTCGAAGTATTTGCGGGCGAAGGCCTGATTGACGATGGCAACGCGGGGACCTTCGAGTTCGGAGGGATCGACTCCGGCATTGAATGCCGGCCTCGGTTCGACTGCGGACACGGGGTTGTCTTCCGGGCGGAAGTCGCGGCCGAGGAGGATGGGGATGCCCGTTGCTGCAAAGAAGCCGGGACTGACAGTGTTGTGATCGACGTAGCGTTCATCGTCCTTTTTGGGCTGGTAACCGGGAACAGTGACAGCGTCGTTCCATCGGCTGCCGGCGAGGGGCGCTATGGCTGCGAGCCCCGCGTTTTGCACCCCAGGCAGTTCGCGGGTCCGTTCGAGGAGGCGATCAAAGTAGTTGCGGGTGGGCTGGCCCTTGTAGCCGTTGCGGGATGGATCAATTTCGATGGAGACGACGTGCATGGGCTGGAAGCCGAGGTCGAGTGCGCGGAGATTGCCGAGACTGCGAGCGAAGAGCCCGGCGCCGATCAGGAGGACAAGGGAGAGGACGACTTGAACGACGACGAGGCTGCGGCGCATGCGAAGGCGTCCACGGGAAGCGGTGGCGCCGGCGCTTTCGTCCTTCAAAGGAGTAATGAACTCGCCGCGTGCAGCCTGGAGTGCAGGGACGAGCCCGAAGAGAATGCCCGTGAGAAAGGCCGCGGCGAGGGTGAAGGCCAGGACACGCCAGTCCGGGGAGAGATCGAGCACGATGGGTGTGTAGCCGGCATTGGGGAGGAACGAGGCGAGGGCGAGGACGCCGAAGCGGGCGAACATGAAGCCGGCGAGACCGCCGAACAGCGCGAGGATCAGGCTTTCAGCGAGAAGTTGGCGGACGATGCGGGCGCGACCTGCTCCGAGAGCGAGGCGGACGGCCATTTCGCGTTCACGAGAGGCGGCGCGGGCGAGCAGGAGGTTGGCGACGTTTGCACAGGCGATCAGCAATAGGAGTCCAACGACGGCCATGAGGATCTTCAGCGGCTGAGCGAGGCGGGTACGAAGGGGCGAGTGGCCCTGACTGCCGGGGACGACGACCACATCGCGGCCCTTGTTGACGAACTTGGGATCCTTGCCGCCTTTGATTTCGGCTTCTGCGTTGGCGTGGGTGATCGCCGTGAGCTGTGGCTCGATGGATTTCGGATTGGTGGAGGCGGGGAGGCGACCGGCCACGCGCAGGAACCAGTGGTTGCGATTGTTCCAGTTGGGATAGCCGGTGACGGCAGTGCGCTGCATGATCGGCATGAAGAAGTCGGGCGAAGCGCCGACTTCGAGGCCGGTGAAGCCAGCGCGGGCGACGCCAATGATGGTCATGACGGCGCTGTTGATGGTGACCTTTTTGCCGACGATCTGAGGATCGCGATTGTAGCGGCTGTTCCAGAAGCTATGACTCAGGACGATGTAGGGGCCTACTTCGGGGCCGGTATCATCGGCGGGAGAGATGAGGCGACCTGCCGCGGGAGTGATACGGAGGACCGGGAAGAAATTGCCGCTGACGAAAGTGCCGAGAGCGAGGTCGGTGCCGGGCTGCGATGCGAGCCGGAACCCGTACGGGCCGGCGCCGCTATAGGCGACGAGGCCATTGAAGGCTCTGACCTGGTCGCGGAAGGCGGCATAGTCGGGGTAGTTCCAACTTACGCGAGGCTCCTCGCGCGTGCCGGCGGCGACCAAGTGCAACTCTCCAGGAGCTTCGATGGGAAGGAAGCGGAGGAGGACCTTGTCGGCGAGGGTAAAGATGGCGGTATTGGCGCCGATGCCGAGGCCGAGGGAGAGCAAAGCGACGGCGAGAAAGGCGGGGGCCTGGATGAGTTTCCTGAATCCGTAGCGGAAGTCGGCGAGCCAGTCGAGAAGAATGGGCATAGTTGTCCTGTTTGACGCTTAGACGAGTCCGGGAAGGGTTTTGTTGGGCGGATTCCGCAGGATTTCCATGGCCGGGAGCGCGCCGGATCATGGCCGCAAATTGTCCCGCCATTGAGAAGCGAGGGTTGAGAGTTCATCGACGAGGTTGGGATGCCAGCGGCGGAGGTTGCGAGATTCGCCGGGATCGTCTTTGAGATTGGAGAGCCAGAGGGCCTCATCGCCCGTGAGAGGCTGTCCGCCCTGTTCGGAACGGTCGTAGAGACTGCCGTTGATGACGAGTTTCCAGTCGCCGCGGCGGACGGCGAGTTGCTGGCCGTTCTGCCATAAGAGGGCCTGATGAGGAGAAGCTGTGTTGGCGGTGAGGACATCGATGAGGCTGGCGCCGTCGACGCCTGCGGGAGCGGGGAGCCCGGCGGCGGCAAGGGCGGTGGGAAGGATATCCATGGACTGAACAGTCTGATCAAACGGCGCTGGCTTGATGCGGGCGGGCCAGTGAATGAACGCGGGGACGTGCATGCCGCCGTCGAATAGCGAGAATTTGAAGCCTTTGAATGGCCCGTTATCGCCGGCGGTGGCGTAGTTATTGTTGAGTCCGGCGCGCTTTTCAGTGGTGGCGCCGTTATCGCCGAGGAAGAAAAGAAGCGTGTTGTCGAGTTGTCCCGTAGAGGCAAGCGTACGGCGAATGGCGCCGACACCGTCATCGACGGCGGCGATCATGGCAGCGTAGATCCGGCGCTCGAGCGGGAGATGCGAGAAACGCTGCATGTACTTCTCGGGTGCGTGCATTGGGTAGTGAGGGGCGTTGAAGGCGACGTAGGCGCAGAAGGGCTGAGGGGAGCGCTTCTCCAGGAACGCAACAGCCTCTTCGGCAATGCGCTCGGTCAGGTAGCGGCCGTCCTCGAAGATCTCGGTTCGGTTGCGATAGAGGTCGTGGTAGTTCGGGGTCCGGGGCTCGCCCCAATAGAAGCGGTGGGAGTAGAAGTCGACACAGCCGGAGTGGAAACCGTAGAAATATTCGAAGCCATGGGCATTGGGGCAGGTATTCGCATCGCTGCCGAGATGCCACTTCCCGATGGCGGCAGTGCGATATCCGGCAGCTTTGAACTGGGCGCCGAGGGAAGGGATGCCGGGCGTGAGCGGGCGGCCGTTGTCGGCCACGCCGGCGCGAGAGGGGTAGCGTCCGGAGAGGATGGAGGCGCGGGCTGGAGCACAGACGGGGGCGTTGGAGTACCAGTTAGAGAAGCGGGCGCCGTTCAGGGCAAGCGCGTCGATGTTGGGAGTTTTGAGGTCAGAGGCGCCGAGGTAGCCAAGGTCGTGGCAGCCGAGGTCGTCGGGGACGATGACGAGGATGTTGGGGGGGAGAGACGGACGCTGCAGTAGGGCGAGAGAGGAGGAGGACAGGAAAGAGCGGCGGGAAAGCATGATGGGGCGAACCGTTGGGCTCGCCCCATTTTACGATTGATTGGCGCTGATCGCCGGTTTAGGACTCGGCGGCGCCGCCTTCTTCGGCTTCACGGCCTTCCTTGATGGCCTTGAGGCGCTCTTCGCGGCGCTTGGCTCGCTCTTCGGCGCGCTTGATGAGCTGCGAGCCGACGAGCTGGAGGATCGCCTGTTCGGCGCCGTCGCCTTTGCGCCAACCGACGCGGATAATCTGCGAGTATCCGCCGGGACGCTGGGCAAAGCGGGGGCCGAGCTTGTCGAACAGCTTCTTGACGGAAGCAGGGGTGAGGAGGAAGCTGGCGGCCTGGCGGCGCGCATGGAGGGTGTCCTGCTTGCCGAGGGTGATCATCTTGTCGAGGAGGGGCTTGGCGGCCTTCGCCTTCGGGACAGTGGTGACGATGCGTTCGCCTTCGCTCTCGATGACGCTGGTAACGAGGCCGCGGAGAAGTGCGCGGCGGGCGCTGGTATCGCGCTTGAGTTTGAATCCTGCTCTCTTATGTCTCATTTCATGATTCCCTATGCCCGCTCCCTACCGGTCGCGGCTCTGATGCGCACTCACGACGCGGAGCGGAAATGGATAGTTATTCGCCGAGCTCCTGGAAATCGGTCTCGGGCGGAGTGGAACCGGGGGCGGGTCCGGTGAGGCGTCCCTGGGCATCGATCTTCATGCCGAAGGAGAGGCCGAGGCCACCGAGGATCTCCTTGATTTCGTTGAGAGATTTACGGCCGAAGTTCTTGGTCCGGAGCATCTCGGCCTCGGTCTTCTGGACCAGGTCGGCGATGGTCTGGATGTTGGCGTTCTTCAGGCAGTTGTAAGAGCGGACGCTGAGCTCGAGTTCCTCGACGGAGCGGTTAAGGACCTCATTGACATGACCCGGTGCGCGCTCGGCGACCTCTTCGACGACTTCGGGGGTTTCCTCGAAGTTGATGAAGATGGACATGTGGTCCTTGAGGAGCTTGGCTGCCATGCCGATGGCGTCCTGCGGTGAGACGGCGCCGTTCGTCCACAGCTCAAGGATGAGCTTGTCGTAGTCGGTCATCTGGCCGAGGCGGGCGGCCTCGACGGTGTACTTGACCTTCCTGACAGGGGAGTGAACGGAGTCGATGGGAATGTAGCCGACGGGGAGGTCTTCATCGAAGTTGCGGTCGCGGGAGATGTAGCCGCGTCCCTGTTTCATTCGCATTTCGATGGAGAGTTTGCCGCCCGTGGAGACGGTGGCGATATGGAGATTGCGGTCGAGGACCTCGACGTCCGGCCCGGTTTCGATCATCGCAGAGGTGACCTCGCCGGGCTGGTCGACGCGCAGGGTAATGGTCTTGACGCCGTCGTCCATCATCTTGAAGGGGACCTGCTTGAGGTTGAGGATGATGTCGGTGGCATCTTCGACCACGCCGGGGATGGGGCTGAACTCGTGCTCGACACCCTCGATGCGCACCGCCGTAATGGCGGCGCCCTCGATGGAGCTCAGCAGCACGCGGCGCAGCGCGTTGCCGATGGTCGTCCCGAAACCGCGCTCGAAGGGCTGGGCGGTGAACATGCCGTACCGTTCGGTGAGGGACTCGGTATTCGCGACCAGCCTTTTGGGTTTCTGGAATCCTTTGAACATCTCACGCTCCTCTTACTTCGAATACAACTCGACGATCAGCTGTTCTTCGAGTTTGATCTGGACGAGATCTTCGCGCTTGGGGTTGGCCAGCAGGCGGGCCTTCAGGTTCTGGCGATCGACCTCGATCCAGTTGGGGGCAGGCAGGTGAGCAGTTGCATCAAGAGCGGCCTGGATGGCGGAATTCTGCTTGCTCTTCTCGCGGATCTCGACAACGTCGTTGGGACGAACGATGTAGGACGGGATGTCGACCTTGTTGCCGTTGACGGCGATGTGTCCGTGGCGCACGAGCTGGCGGGACATGGCGCGCGAGGTGCCGAAGCCGATTTTGAAAACGATGTTATCGAGCCGGCGTTCGAGCATGGCGAGCAGGTTCTCGCCGGTGACGCCCTTCTGGCGGGCCGCTTTCTCAAAGAGGTTGCGGAACTGGATTTCGGGGACGCCGTAATAGCGCTTTGCCTTCTGCTTTTCGCGCAACTGAAGACCGTAGCCGACGATCTTCGGTTTGCGGGCCTTGCCGTGCTGGCCAGGTGGAAAATTGCGTTTTTCGATGGCGCACTTTTCGCTGTAGCAGCGTGCGCCCTTGAGAAAGAGCTTCATGCCCTCGCGCCGGCAGAGGCGGCACACGGGGCCAGTATATCGAGCCAAAGGACCTCCTTCACATTACCTTCAATGAGGTGCAGTTTACAGATAGCTGAGGAAGCCATCTTTCATCCTGCTTCCGAACGGCGCGGGACAAGGTCATCCCGGCCATGGGTGATGGGCCGCAAGGGACCCATTTAAAATCTTACAACGATTCAGGCGCTCCTTGCACGTTTTGCTCCAAGCACGGCAAACAAAGAGCCTACACCGCGATGGCCGTACGCAAGCTCGCCCTGGAGGGAACCGCGGATCAAACGCGGCGCTTTTTGGGCGGCCGGCAGCCGTTGTGCGGGATCGGGGTAGTATCGCGGATCGTCCTCACTTCGATACCGGCGGTGGCGAGGGCGCGGATGGCGGACTCGCGGCCAGAACCGGGACCGGCAACACGCACTTCGACTTGGCGGAGACCGCTCTCCTTGGCCTTATTGGCAGCAGTGAGCGACGCCTGCTGCGCGGCGAAGGGAGTGCCCTTGCGCGAGCCGCGGAAGCCGAGGGAGCCGGAGCTGGACCAGGCGAGAGTGTTGCCGAGAGGGTCGGTGAACGTGACGATGGTGTTGTTGAATGTGGCCTGGATGTGGCAGAGCCCCACAGGCACATTTTTCTTTTCTTTTTTCTTGAAGGACTTCTTCTTGCTGGCCTTCGCTTGCTGTTTCGCCATCTTAGTCAGTTGACTCCTGGGGCCGGTCGAGAGCCGGCGGGTTGATTACTTAACGCCGGCCTTCTTCTTATTGGCCACAGTTCCGCGACGCGGGCCCTTGCGGGTGCGTGCGTTGGTGTGAGTACGCTGGCCGCGAACCGGCAGGCCGCGGCGGTGCCGCAGGCCCCGGTAGGAGCCCATCTCGATGAGGCGCTTGATATTCATGGAGACTTCCTTGCGGAGGTCGCCTTCGACAGCGCCTTCTTCTTCGAGAATCTGGCGGATGTGGCTGACTTCTTCTTCGGTCAGGTCCGCGATCTTCTTGTCGGGCTCAATGCCCGCACGGTGAAGGATCGACTTGGCGCGGGTGCGCCCGATCCCGTAGATATATGTGAGGCCGATCTCAGCCCGCTTGCGAGCGGGCAAGTCCACACCTGCGATACGCGCCATAGTTCCTCTTCTCTCCTGCTAGCCCTGCCGCTGCTTATGCTTGGGGTTGACGCAGATCACGCGCACCACACCTTCGCGGTGGATGATCTTGCACTTATCACACATCTTCTTGACCGATGCCCGGACTTTCATAGTAATGCCTCTATTAGCCCACGAACCCCGGTTTCAGGTCCGGGGCAGAACTTTTACGATGCGTCCCCGCGCGGGGTCCGAAGCTGTCAATTCAACCTCGACCTGATCCCGCAGCCTGAGCCGCACAAAACCACGCTGAACCGCCGGAGCCAGATGAGCCACGACCATCCGGCGGTCCGCCAGCTCCACCCGGAAGGTGGAAGCCGGCAGGATTTCAACAACCTCGCCGACCGTTGCGCTGCTCACGGGCGAGTGAGCACCCATGGCCCGTTGGCAGTCACGGCAACGGTGTGTTCGAAGTGCGCGGCGTAGGAGCCGTCCTTCGTCACCGCCGTCCAGCGATCGGCCAAAACCCTCGTATCGGCCCGGCCCGCGTTGACCATCGGTTCGATGGCGAGGACCATGCCTTCTTTCAACCTCGGATTCTCATTGCGGCGGTCCACGTAGTTGGGCACCTGAGGCTCCTCGTGGAGCGAGGTGCCGATTCCGTGCCCTACGTACTCACGCACAATCGAAAACCCGTTGGAGGTGACGTGCCGCTCAACTGCTCCGCAGACATCGAATAACCTGTTACCCGCGCGCATCTGGCCGATGGCGAGTTCCAGCGATTCCGACGTGACGCGGAGGAGGCGTTTCACCTCGTCGTTCACTTCACCAATCGGGAGGGTGACCGCCGAATCACCGAAGTACCCGTTCAGACTGACTCCGGTGTCGATGGAAACAACGTCCCCCGACTTCAACGTACGTTTGGCCGACGGCATCCCGTGAACCACCTCCTCATTGACGGAGGTGCACAGGACGAAGGGGTATTTCCCTCCGGCCGCCGGCACATAATACCCTTTGAACGCCGGAGTCGCGCCAGCGTCCTTCATCATCTTCTCTGCCGCGACTTCGAGGTCGAAGGTGGAGACTCCTTCCTGAGTGATCCTGGAGAGGTATTGGAGGATCTCGTAGACCAGCAAGCCAGCCTTACGCATCTTTTCCAGTTCTGCCGGGCTCTTCCGGATAATCATTCCCAACCCATCACGCTGCGAATCCGGTGAAGGATCTCCTGCGGGGAGCCCTCATGGCCGTCCACCTCGTGCACGGCCGCGCCGGACGCGGCAAAAAAGTCCAACACAGGCCTGGTCTGACGTTCGTACGCCTCCAGGCGTTCACGAATCACGGATTCCCTGTCATCGTCGCGGATCACCAGGGCAGCCCCATCAAGATCACAGAACTCGGGATTCCGTGGCGGATTGGATGTCAGGCTATAGAGCGTGCCGCAGACAGGACACTGTCTCCGGCCCGCAATCCGTGCAATAACTTTAGTGTAATCCACTTTCAAGTGGATCACCACTGGCTCGAAACCTCGTTCGTGCAGCCTACGGTCGAGGACCTCCGCCTGCTGGTGGGTCCTGGGGTAGCCGTCTAGGATGAAGCCGCCGCTGCAATCGGGCAGGGAGATGCGCTCCTCGACCAACCGATTCACGACGTCGTCGGGGACCAGGCGTCCCGCGTGCATCAGTTCCTTCAACTGCAAACCAAGAGAATCGTCAGATGCGATCCTCTCCCGCAACATATCCCCGGTGGAGATGTGAGGGATAGAGAGCGTCTCCTTCAGGAGTTTCGCCTGTGTTCCCTTCCCCGATCCGGGGGGGCCGAACAAAATCAAAGCCTTTGGGGTCGAGCCCGCGTTTTGCATCAGATCCACAGATAGGTCTTCAGCCTCAGTGAGCGCCCGGTGGGGCGCCCGGCGGGCACTCTCCTCAGACGCGGAGGAGCCCAAAGTCATCTCCATCAAACCGCGCTGCGGCGGCCGCGAATCCGGCCGGCGCGCGGTGTAAATCCTTCATAATGGCGCATGATCAACTGCGCCTCCACCTGGTTGACGGTATCCATCGCCACGCCCACGACGATCAGCAGAGAGGTGCCGCCGAAGACGAAGGTCACCCCGAGGCCGTCGAGCAGCCAGCGCGGGAAATGAGCGTCAATCCAGTTCCCCAGCACGGCCGGAGGCAGGTGCTGGAGTTTGATGCCGCCGATCATTAATTCGGGAATCAGCGAAAGTATCGAAAGGTACAAGCCGCCGACGACGGTGATCCGGGTGAGGATCTTGTTCATGTAATCGGCGGTGTTCTTGCCGGGACGAATGCCCGGAATGAAGCCGCCGTACTTGCGCATGTTGTCCGCGGCTTCGTTGGGGTTAAAGATGATGCTGACGTAGAAGAACGAGAAGAAGATAATCAGCGTGACGAACAGGATAATGTAGAGCGGCTCGCCGCTGCGGATGGAGCCGAGGAATCCGGCCAGCCATTTGTTGTTGGCGATGAACGGAATGTTGAGCATCGTGAGCGGGAAGGCAAGCAGCGAAGACGCGAAGATGACCGGGATGACGCCGCCGGCGTTCACCTTCAGCGGCAGGTGTGTGGACTGGCCGCCCATCATGCGCCGGCCGACGACGCGCTTGGCGTACTGGACCGGGATGCGGCGTTCGCCCCGTTCGACAAGCACGATGAAGGCGACGACGGCCACCATCATGATGAGAATGATGAGGAGCTGGAGCGGGTGCCAGGTGTTCGTGACGAAGGTGTTGCGGTAGATGTTGCCGATGGCGGAGGGCAGTCCTGCGACGATGCCGGCGAAAATGATGAGCGACATCCCGTTGCCCACGCCGCGCTCAGTGATCTGCTCGCCGAGCCACATGATGAAGGCGGTACCGGTGGTCAGCGTCATCATCGTGAGCAGCACGAAACCGATACCCGGGTTCACGACGAAGTTGCCCTGTTTCTGCAGCGCGGTGGCGATGAACATCGACTGCATCAGGCCCAGGCCGACTGTGAGGTAGCGGGTCCACTGCGTGATCTTGCGGCGGCCGAGTTCACCCTCTTTCTGCAGCTTCTCGAGCGTCGGAACGACGATGGTGAGCAACTGCAGAACGATGGACGAGGTGATGTACGGCATGATGCCGAGGGCGAAGATAGTGAGCTTGCGGAACTGTCCACCCGAGAAGAGGTCGAGGAAGCCGAAAAGAGTGCCTTGATTGCGGTGGAAGAATTCCTCGAACTTGATGGCGTCGACGCCGGGGATCGGAATCGCGGCGCCGAGGCGGTAGACGGCGAGGAGGCCTAGGGTGAACAGGACGCGCTGCCGCAGGTCCGGGATGCGGAATACGTTGGCGAGAGCTTCAAAAAACTTTTGCATGGCTGCCCTATCGATCGTTGAAAATGGGCGCCGCCGCGGGAGAAGAGACGCGGCGGCGCACCGGCATTACTGTTTTGGCTGCTCTTCCGCTTTCCTGGCGAGGACTGTAACTGATCCGCCGGCCGCCTTGATCTTCTCTTCGGCTGCCTTAGAGAAGAGGTGTGCCGAAACCGAGATCTTGCGCTTGAGCTCGCCGTTGGCCAGGACCTTCAGCCCGTCGCCGAGTTTCTTTACGATGCCGAGCTCGACGAGCTTCTCGGGCGAGAAGTTATCGCCCTCGAGCTTCTCGAGCGTACCGATGTTGACGACGGCGAAGTGCTTCTTGAAGATGGCGTTGGAGAAGCCGCGCTTGGGCAGGCGGCGGTGCAGGGGCATCTGGCCGCCTTCAAAGCCGCGCATCTTGGAGTAACCGCTGATGGACTTCGCGCCCTTGGCGCCGCGGCCTGAGTATTTGCTGCGGCCGGAGCCCATGCCGCGGCCGACGCGGCGCTGGACTTTTACCTGACCCTTGGGCGGTTTGATTTCGCTGAGATTCATGGCAATCCTTTCCGTTCCTGAGGGCGGCTAGCCAACGATGCGGAGCAGGTGGGGGACCTTGGCTGCCATGCCGCGGAAAGCTGGCGTGTCAGGCTTTTCAACCACCTGGTTCATTTTATTCAAGCCCAGAGCGCGGACGATCTTCTTGTGCTTCTCGGGGCTGCCGATGGGGCTGGTGATGAGCTGGATTTTGACTGTGGCGCCGGCCATGGTTAGAGGTTCTCCACTGCCAGCCCGCGCAGTTCGGCCACAACGGCCTTGTCGCGGAGCTGATCCAAGGCATCAATGGTCGCCTTGACGACGTTATGCGGGTTGTGAGTCCCCAGAGACTTGGTGAGGACGTTATGAATGCCTGCGGCCTGAATGACGGCGCGCACGGGGCCGCCGGCGATGACGCCAGTGCCTTCCGGGGCGGGCTTCAGCAGCACGGCGCCAGCGCCGAACTTGCCCACGACGATGTGCGGAATGGAGGTCCCGAGGGTGTGAACCTGGCGTAGATTCTTCTTCGCCGATTCAATGCCCTTCTTGATGGCGGCAGGGACTTCCTTCGCTTTGCCGGTGCCGAAACCGACGACCTTCATATCGGGGTCGCCGATGACGACAAGCGCGGAGAAGCTGAGGTTCTTGCCGCCCTTGACGACCTTCGTCACGCGGTTGATGCTCACGACCTGTTCTTTGAGGTTGAGCGCTTTGGGATCGATTCTCTTTGCGGAAACGGCTGCCATGATTAGAACTCCAGTCCGGCTTCGCGGGCTGCGTCGGCGAGAGCCTTGATGCGCCCGTGGTAGAGATAACCGCCGCGGTCGAAGACGACCTGTTTGACGCCGTTTGCCTTGGCGCGTTCCGCGATCATCTTGCCGATTTCCTTGGCGCCTGCGAGATTGCCGCCGCTGGCGGTGGCATTCTTTTCGGAGCTGGAAGCGGAGACGATGGTGCGGCCGGCGCGGTCGTCGATGATTTGTGCGTAGATGTGCTTGAGGCTGCGGAAGACGGCCAGGCGGGGCCGCTCCTGGGAGCCTTTAACGCGCTCGCGAATGCGGACGTGAATCCGCCGGCGGCGCGCGTCTTTATCGATGGAGCGCTTCATATCTCATACCCTCCCGCGATTACTTGCCGCCCGCGCCGGTCTTGCCGACCTTCTTGCGCAGGACTTCACCGGTGTAGCGGATGCCCTTCTGCTTGTAGGGCTCCGGCGGCCGAAGGCAGCGGATGTTGGCGGCGACCTGGCCCAGGGCCTGCTTGTCGATGCCGGTTAGAACCAGGTGGGTGTTCTTTTCCACCTTGCAGTCGATCCCCGTGGGCAGGACGAACTCGAGTGGGTGCGAATACCCAAGGGTGAACACAACCACGTTGCCCTTGGCTTCGGCGCGGTAGCCGATACCGACGATGTCAAGCTCGCGGGTGAAGCCGGTGCTGACGCCGGTGACGGCATTTGCGGCGAGCGCGCGGGTGAGCCCGTGGAGGGCGGCGTATTGATTGCCGTCGCGCTTGATCTCAATGTTCGAATCGACTTTTTCGATGCGCACCCCCTGCGGGATGGGCACGGTGAGCTTGCCCTTTGGGCCTTCCACCAGCAGCTCGCCGCCGATCGTGATCTTCACGCCGGTCGGGAGCGGGATGGGCTTTTTACCTACTCGTGACATTGCTGACTCCAGTCCGCTTTCCAGGAAACCTGTGGATTTCCAGACTTGAAATAGAAACCTAGAACACCCGGCAGAGCACTTCGCCGCCGATGCCTTCCTTGCGCGCGGCTTTGCCGGTCATGAGACCCTTCGGGGTGGTGAGAATGTTTATGCCAAGGCCGCCGAGTACTTTGGGGATTTCGGTCGAGCCGACATAGACGCGGCAGCCTGGACGCGAGACGCGTTCCAGCGTCGAAATCACGCTGGAGTTGCCGCTCGTGTACTTGAGATAGATGCGGATCGCCTTGTGGTTGCCCTCGTCCACGATCTTGTAGTTGAGGATGTAGCCCTCATCCTTGAGAATGCGGGCGATCTCCGTCTTGAGCTTGGAGGCGGGGACGTCGACCTTGGGGAACTTGGCCTTGATGCCGTTGCGAATCCGCGTGAGCATGTCGGCGATGGGATCGGAAACCATGTCTGAAATTCTTCCTGTCGTCCTTGTTAAAGCTTCTGTGTTCGGCGTGCTCAGCGGGCCTCACGCCCTGCTGCTGCGCCGGTGAACAACACGACGCGCGCTACCAGCTCGACTTCGTGACGCCGGGGACCTCGCCGGCCAGCGAGAGCAGGCGGAAGCAGATCCGGCAGAGTTCGAACTTGCGCATGAAGCCGCGCGGCCGGCCGCAGCGCTTGCAGCGATTGCGGTGCCGGATAGCGAATTTGGGCTTCTTCAGATCCTTGGCGATTTTTGCCGTGGTAGCCATGTGAAGTAGTGGTCCTTTTTCTCTTCGCCTAGTTTTGACGGAACGGCATGCCGAGATGCTTCAGCAGCGCGAGCGCTTCGGCATCGGTCTTAGCCGTGGTCGTAATGCACACGTTCATGCCCTTGACTTTTTCCACCTTCTCGTAGACGATTTCCGGAAAGATGAACTGGTCCTTGAGGCCCAGCGTGTAGTTGCCGCGGCCGTCAAAGCTGCGGTTGGACACACCGCGGAAGTCGCGGACGCGCGGGAGCGCCACGTTCATCAGGCGGTCCAGGAACTCGTACATGCGGTCGCCGCGAAGAGTGACCATGCAGCCGATGGACATGCCCTCGCGCAGTTTGAAGGCCGCGATGGACTTCCGGGCCTTGGTCACGACGGGCTTCTGGCCGGTGATGGAACCCAACTCGCTCACGGCGCCGTCGATCAGCTTGGGATTCTGCGTGGCGTCGCCGAGGCCGATATTCACCGTCACCTTGTCCAGCCTGGGCACGGCGTTGGCGTTGGTGTAACCGAATTCCTTGGTCAGGGCCGGCGCCACCGTCTTGGTGTAATGCTCTTTCAGTCTCGCCTTCATTCTTCAGTTCCTCTCAGCGTTTCCTCGCGTCACTTCTTGTCGAGGGTCTCGCCGGTCTTCGTAGCGATGCGCACGCGCCGGGTTTTGCCGCCGACGGTGTCGACCCGGGAGCCGATCCTCGAGGTCTTGCCATCGGAGGTGACGATCATCACGTTGGATGCGTGAATGGTGCTCTCGCGTTCCGCAATGCCGCCCTTGACGCCGCGCTGCGGATTAGGGCGGACATGCTTCTTGGACATCATCACGCCTTCGACCAGAACGCGTCCGGTCTCGCGATTGACTTCGAGCACGCGGCCCACTTTGCCCTTGTCGCGTCCCGCGATCACCTTCACGGTGTCGTTTTTGCGAATTTTGATCTTTACCGTTTCCTTCGGCTGGTTATGCCGGTTTGCGAGTCTTCCTGCCATTTCAGATCACCTCCGGAGCGAGAGACACGATCTTCATGAACCGCTTGTCGCGCAGTTCTCGTGCAACAGGACCGAAGACGCGGGTTCCCACAGGCTCGCCGAGGTCGTTGACCAGGACGGCGGCGTTGGAATCGAAGCGGATATAGGTCCCGTCCTTGCGGCGGGTCTCCTTGCGCATGCGCACGATGACGCAGCGGACGACCTTACCCTTCTTAATATTGGAGTCCGGTGCGGCCTCCTTCACGCTCGCGGTGACCACGTCGCCCAGGCCCGCTTGCAGGCCTTTGTCGCCGCCGCGGGGCAGGATGCAGCTCAGCCTGCGCGCGCCGCTGTTGTCGGCCACCTCGAGGATCGTTCTCATTCCGATCATGGCAGTATCCTCGTCTTCCTTAGAATCTCGTGTCGGCTACTCGGTCAGCCCTGCGACGCTGGTGTCGACAGCCCGGCGAACAACTTCGCCGAGGGTCCAGCGCTTCAGCTTGCTGAGCGGGCGGTTTTCGATAATGCGCACGACGTCGCCGAGCTTGGCCTGGCTGTTTTCATCGTGAGCGTAAAACTTGGCGCGCTTCGTCACAATGCGCTTATAGAGTGGGTGGGGCACGCGGCGCGTTACCTGAACGACGATGGTCTTCGCCATCTTCGTGGAGACAACCTCGCCGATCTTCTCGGTCTTCCTGACAACCGTCGTCTCGGCCATGATGCTACTTGGCCTCCTTGAGCTGCTTTTCGCGCTGCACTGTGAGGATGCGCGCCCTATCCTTCTTAATTTCGCGGTATTTCTTCAGGCCTTCCATCTGCCCCATGGACATCTGGAAGCGGATCCTGAAAAGTTGTTCGTCTATCTCTTTGACCTTGCCGGTCAATTCCTTAGGGTCGAGTTCCCGAATTTTTTCCGCTTTCATCGCGATAATTCCTTTTCGAGCGCGGCCTAACCGACCGTCTCCTCACGGGAGATGAGCTTGGTACGGACGGGCAGCTTCATGGCCGCGAGGCGCATGGCCTCCGCAGCAGTTTCCGCCGGCACGCCTTCCATTTCGAACATGATCTTGCCGGGGCGTACGACACACACCCACTCTTCTGGCGCGCCCTTGCCCTTACCCATACGGGTTTCAGCGGGTTTCTTGGTGATGGGCTTGTCGGGGAAGACGCGGATCCAGACCTTGCCGCCGCGCTTGATGAAGCGGGTCATGGCGATACGGGCGGCTTCGATCTGACGGCCAGTCACCCAACCGACGGTCATGGCCTTGAGGCCGAAATCGCCGAATGAGAGTGTGGATCCGCGCCAGGCTTTACCGGCACGGCGTCCGCGCTGCTGCTTTCTGTACTTGACTTTCTTCGGCATCAACATGGGTCGTCTTCTCCCTGATCAATCTCGTTGGTTCACTCGGCGGAAGGGGTTTCGGGTGTACCCGCTGCCGGGGCTTCCGGCTCCTGCTTCCAGCTCGGTGAGGTGGGCTGAGCCACGGGCGGAACCACGGGCGCAGCTGCAGCAATCGGCGCGGCCTGCACCGGCGGGCCGCCTGCAGGCGCCTGGGCACGGTCTCCGCGCGTGTCGGGCCGGCGTTCACGGCGCTCGGGCCGCGGATTGCGGCGAGGCTCATCGGCGCGGCTGCGGCGGGTGAAGCCGTCGGTGGAAACTTCACCGCGATACACCCAGCACTTGATGCCGATGACGCCGTAGGTCGTGTAGGCCTGGGCGAAACCGTAGTCGATATCGGCGCGCAGGGTGTGCAGCGGAAGCTGGCCCTGGAGATACCATTCGCTGCGCGCGATTTCGGCACCGTTCAGGCGGCCGGAAACACGCACTTTAATGCCCTTGCAGCCGAAGCGCAGGGCGCTCTCCACAGCCTTGCGCATCGCGCGGCGGAAGGCAATGCGCTTTTCCAGCTGCAGCGCGATGGACTCAGCCACGAGCTGGGCATCCATCTCGGGCTTGTGGACTTCCTGAATGTCGATGAAAACTTCGCGCTTGGTCTTCTGCGCGAGTTCCTGCTTCAACTTCTCGATCTCGGCACCCTTTCGGCCGATAATCAGCCCGGGGCGGGAGGTGTGGATGGTGATGCGCAGCTTGCTGCCGCCCGGACGCTCCACTTCCACCGAGCTGACGCCGGCGGCCTTCAGCCGCTCACGGAGCGACTCCTTGAGTTCTAGATCCTCGTGGAGGAGCTTCGAGTAGTCCTGGGTGGCGAACCAGCGCGAGCGCCAGTTCTTTGTCACGCCCAGCCTGAATCCGTAGGGATGAACTTTCTGACCCATGATCTCTCCGCTTATTCCTCAACCTGGCTTGGGGCCGTGGATTTGTCGCCCACTTTGACGATGATGTGCGAGGTGCGCCGCTGGTAACGATAGGCCCGGCCCATCGGAGCGGGACGCACGCGCTTTTGACGCGGCCCTTCGTTGACATAGGCCTCGGTGACGAACAGGCTGTCGACGTCGAGGTCGGTATTGCGGTTCTCCGCGTTGGCGATGGCCGAACGCAGCACTTTCTCCACTGTCGGCGCGATGCGCTTATTGGTGGTGCGCAGGATCGTGATCGCCTCGCCAGCCTTCCGGCCGCGGATCAGGTCGATGACGAGGCGCGCCTTCTGCGGCGACATTCGAACGAATCTGGCTTCCGCTCTCGCTTCCATGATGCTCTTTCCTTTCCCGGGCGCCTGGCGGCTTAAGCCGGCTTGCCCGCCTTGTCAGCCTTGGCGGCGTGGCCCTTGAAGGCCCGGGTGGGTGAAAACTCACCCAGCTTGTGACCCACCATGTTCTCGGTGATGTACACGGGGATGAACTTCTTGCCGTTGTGAACGGCGATGGTGTGGCCGATGAACTCCGGCAGGATAGTGGAACGGCGCGACCACGTCCGAACGACTTTCTTCTCGTTCTTGGTGTTCATGTCGCCAACACGGTTGACGAGGTGAGTATCGGAGAACGGCCCTTTTTTGAGTGAACGGCTCATCGATTTGTTTCCCTATCGCTCTACTTGTTCTTCGACCTTGGACTGGCGATGTACTGGTCGGTGCGCTTGTTGTTGCGGGTCTTGAAGCCGCGAGTCGGCTGGCCCCAGGGAGTGACGGGATGGCGGCCGCCGGAGGTCCGGCCTTCGCCACCACCGTGGGGGTGATCGACGGGGTTCATGGAGACGCCACGGTTGTGGGGCTTGATACCCTTCCAGCGGCTGCGGCCCGCCTTGCCGAGAGACTCATTCTCGTGGTCAAGGTTGCCGACCTGGCCGATGGTGGCGTAGCAGACCGTCATCACGCGGCGGATTTCGCCGGAGGGGAGTTTCAGTAGCGCCATGCCGCCTTCGCGGGAGACAAGCTGCGCGGAAGCGCCGGCGGATCGGGCCATCTGGCCGCCCTTGCCGGGGCGAAGTTCGATGTTGTGAACCACGGTGCCGGCGGGGATGTTTTCGAGAGGCAGCGCGTTGCCCACCAGGATGTCTGCTCCAGGACCGCTGACCACGGTCCGGCCGACTTCGAGACCGACCGGCGCCAGGATGTAGCGCTTCTCACCGTCAACGTAGTGCAACAGTGCGAGGCGGGCGGAGCGGTTGGGATCGTACTCGATCGCCGCGACCTTGGCCGGGACGCCGACCTTGTTCCTTTTGAAGTCGACGATGCGGTAGGTCTGCTTGTGCCCGCCGCCGCGGAAGCGGATGACGAGCTGGCCCTTGTTGTTACGGCCGCCTGACTTGCTCTTGCCTGCCGTCAGACTCTTTTCGGGAGTCTGCTTGGTGATCTCTTCGCGGGTCACCACGGTCTGGAAGCGGCGCGTCGGGGTGGTGGGGCGGAATGACTTGATTGGCATCTTCTTCTACCTCTTCTCCCTTAGAGCTCCGCGTACTCCGGCATCTTCTGGCCGGACTTCAGGCGGACATAAGCCTTCTTCCAATCCGAGCGATACCCTGCGAAGCGGCCTCGGCGACGGAGCTTGCCTTCGAAGCTGGCGGTGCGCACATCCTCGACCTTGACCTTGAAGAGCTTCTCAACCGCGCCCTTGATGTCGGTCTTGGTCGCATCCGGATTTACCTGGAAGCAGAGCGTCTGCTCGGCTTCCTTCTTGCCGACGCCCTTTTCAGTGACGATCGGCTTGACGATGACATCGTAGAGGTTCATTACGCCAAAGCCTCCGACAGCTTCTTCGCGGCTGCCTCGCTTAGAAAGACATGCTTGTGGGCCAGCAGGTCGTAAGCAGTCACATCCTTGGTGGCCACGAGTTTGACACCCGGCAGATTGCGGCTGCCGAGTTCCAGATTGCGGTTCGCCTCGGGGGTGTTCACGAGGAGAACGGTACGCTCGGCCTGGAGGGCCAGGAGCACGTCGGCCATGGATTTGGTCTTGTGGTCTGCAAGCGTCCAGCCCTGGACCACCTTCAACTCGCCGTCGCGAAGCTTGGCCGTCAGAGCGGAGCGAAGGCCCCCGAGGACCATCTTGCGGTTCAGGCGATACGAGTAGTCGCGCGGCACGGGGCCGTGTGTCGTGCCGCCGTGGCGCCACAGCGGAGAGCGGATGGAGCCCACGCGGGCGCGGCCAGTGCCCTTCTGGCGCCAGAGCTTCTTGCCGGAGCCTGCGACTTCGCGGCGTACTTTGGTCTTGGCCGTGCCACTGCGGACGCCGGCCAGATGGTGCCGGACGCTCTCGTAAATAAGAGCTTCGTTGACCGCGGCGCCGAACACGGCGTCGGCGAGTTCAATCTCGCCCACTTTCTGATTCTTCAGATCAACTACGTCAACCTTTGGCATGGCTTGTTACCTCTTCGCGCGGCGCACGATCACGTAAGCGCCGTTCGGCCCGGGCACAGCGCCCTTGACCATGAGCACGTTGTCTTCGGTGTCGACGTCGATGACCTCGAGGTTGCGCACCGTCACCTGGGCATCGCCCATCTGTCCGGCCATGCGTGTGCCGGGGAAGACGCGCGAGGGGTAGCTCGACGCGCCGATTGAGCCCGGAGCGCGGTGGAACATGGAGCCGTGGGTTGCGTCGCCGCCGCCGAAATGGTGGCGCTTCATGACGCCCGCAAAGCCGCGTCCCTTGCTGACACCGGTTACATCGACCTTATCCTTGGGCTTGAACTGGTCCACGAGGACGCGATCGCCAGGCTTGGGGTCGCCCGCACCGGCGCGCAGCCTAAATTCGCGCACAAACCGGACGCCGTCCGCCCCGGACTTCTTGAAGTGGCCGGCCATCGGCTTGTTCGGCTTTTTGGCAAATTCAACGAGGCCGAGCTGGACCGCATTGTAGCCGTCAGTGGCGGGGGTCTTGCGCTGCACCACGACGCACGGACCCGCTTTCAGAAGCGTCACGGGGACCACTTGACCGTCGGGCCGGAAGACTTGCGTCATCCCAATCTTTTTGCCGATAATTCCTGGGCTCATATTCCCTCAGTTCCCTGCTTCCGCCTCCAGCGGCCATACTGTCAGGGCCTGTCAGCCCCGAGCAGTCCAGCCCGGTCCAGCGGAGTCTTCTGCCTGTCCGCCCCGCGCACCGTTTCCGGACCGGGGCTCACAGGCTTACCTCGCTCCCTTGTGGTAGGCCTTAATCTCCACGTCGACGCCGGCCGGAAGATCCAGTTTGCTCAGCGCGTCCACCGTGTCCTGCGTCGGCTCGAGGATATCCAGCAGCCGCTTGTGGGTGCGGATCTCGAACTGTTCGCGGGACTTCTTGTCCACGTGAGGCGACCTGTTCACGGTATAGGTGTTGCGCACCGTGGGCAGGGGAATGGGCCCCGCCACGCGGGCGCCGGCGCGCTTGGCCGTATCGACGATCTCGGTGGTGCTCTGGTCGAGCAGGCGATGATCGTAAGCCTTCAACCGAATTCGAATTCGCTTAGTGAGCATTGGGTTCCCGTCTCAGGCCCGTCCGGGCCAGGCGGCATATAAATCTGCCGCCCGCCCTTCCGGAAAACTACTCGCTACTCAAGAATCTCCGCTACCGTGCCGGCGCCGACCGTGCGGCCGCCCTCGCGGATAGCGAACCGCAGGCCCTTGTCCATGGCCACCGGCGTGATCAGCTCCACTCCGATGGACACGTTGTCGCCCGGCATCACCATCTCCGTGCCTTCCGGCAGTTGGCATACGCCAGTCACGTCCGTCGTGCGGAAGTAGAACTGCGGCCGGTAGCCCTTGAAGAACGGTGTGTGCCGCCCGCCCTCTTCCTTCGAGAGCACGTAAACTTCACCCTTGAACTTCGTGTGCGGCGTGATTGAGCCCGGCTTCGCCAGCACCTGCCCGCGCTCCACGTCGTCCTTGTCGATGCCGCGCAGCAGCAACCCGACGTTGTCGCCGGCCATGCCGCTGTCCAGCAGCTTCTTGAACATTTCCACGCCCGTCACTACCGTCTTGCGCGTGTCGCGGAAACCGACGATCTCCACTTCCTCGCCGACCTTCACAACGCCCTTCTCAATTCGGCCCGTCACCACCGTGCCGCGGCCCTGGATCGAGAAGATGTCTTCGATCGGCATCAGGAACGGCTTGTCAATGTCGCGCGCCGGCAGCGGAATGTAGTTGTCCACCGCCTCCATCAGCTCGTCCACCGACTTCTCCCACTGCGGCTCGCCGTTCAGCGCACCAAGCGCGCTCACGCGCTTGATCG
>DBMU01000043.1 GCA_002298225.1 Bryobacterales bacterium UBA690 | reverse complement strand
ACGGACCCGGCGTCGAACACCTCCCGCCCGGTCCGCCCCGCCTCTGCCCCGAAATTCGCAACCTCCGCCCGCTCGCGCCGCACCGGCATCCGCCACAGCCCCAACGTGCCGCCTGCGGGAACCGGCACCGCTTTCCACTCAGCCGGCAGCTTCGGTCGCGGCAGATCCGGAATCCTCGTCTCCATGATCAGCACCGGGTGAGCCGTCAGTTTCTGTCCCTGATCCTCGAACTCCGCGTAGACATGCACCGGGTAATGCGCGTTATACGTCCCCTCGCCGAACTTCAAGACGAACTCATGCCGCCCCCGCCCCCGCGGACCCAACCGGAACGGAATCGCCCCCGCCGGATCCACCGACCATTGATCCATTACCGCGACCCGCAGCGTCCCCCGCAGCTCCCGCTCGCTGCTATTCTGCAGGCTCACCGGCAGCACCATCGGCACCCCCGGCCGCGACAACTCTACGAACCCGCCCGCCCCATAACTCCCCGACGCTGGAGCCTGCATCCGCACCGTCAACGGCCCCGCCGTCGCACTCGGCGGATCATACCCAAGAGCGGGCTGAGCCGCGAGGGCAAAGAGGGCGAGAGTGAAGATGCTGCGCATGGCCCCCAGCATACTCCCGTCACCATCCGGCGGATCAAGCGCTAGCCATACTAACAGGTCAATAAAATATGTCAGAAATACAGCTAATTGTGATTAGCTCGCCTAGTACCAAAGGTCTTTGATTGGAAAAGGTGCCTGTGATAGCATCTCCCTGCCTCAGGCATGCGAGTTTGATATGAAGACAAAAGCTCACCGCGTTCTTCTAGTGGCTTCCATTCTCTTGGTGGTCATCGCGCCGCTGTCAACGGGACAGGTCCAGACAATGGACAACAAAGCAGTCATTGAGATGGCGGAGAAAGGGATCTCTCACGCTCTGATTATCGAGGCGATCTCGTCAGCGCCCAAAACCGATTTTCGCTTCGCCGTCGATGACTATGCGGCATTCACGAAAGCTAAGATCAGCCCGGAGATTCTGCGGGCAATGACTGCCCGGCAAGAGAAGGGGACGTCGGCGTCTTCCTCAATGCGGGTTAGCCCAGTCGCTACTCAGCCATCAAAGCTCCCTGAACCACTGCGAGATGCATCCGCAAGCACTGTCGGAACAACATCTGGCTTGGCCAGGAACGGAGCCCCCACTTCAACTGCCGTCATTCTCCCGAACGGCACTCCAGTTCGCATGAGGCTTGCTCAGACGATCTCGTCTGGCACAGCGAAGCTGAATGAGACAATTCCCTTCGAAGTTCTCGAAGACATCAAAGTTGGAGAGATAACAGTGGTGCCGAAGGGAACAACCGCCGTGGGCAGCGTGACGCAAGTACAACCGAAACGGCGCATGGGGCGGAGCGGGAAGTTGGACGTGGCCCTGGAGTACGTGTTGGCTGTATCAGGAGAGAAGATACTGTTGACCGCCCAAAAAGGAGGCAGCGGCGGGTCAAATGTCGGCAAGGTCACAACTGGTGTTGTGGTGACCTCGCTCGTGTTCTTCCCAGCGGCGCCGCTATTCCTCCTGGCGCATGGCAAGGACCTTGAAGTCCTCAAAGGCACCGAAATCACTGGTTACACAAACGGCGATACGAAACTCCTGAAGTTCAGCAATCAGTGATCCAAACCTCGGCCAGGGAGGCCGAAACGGAGTGGTGGAGTTCGGGACGAGCGGATCGACGATATACGGCTTCGCTCTGCGATTCAATCCGACGGGCGCCTTCACAACCTTGCCCGCACAGGCGCGCTAGACGGCGTCGGTGTCGACCGTCAGTGGGGTTGGCCGGCGGCCACGGCCCCGCCCCCTATCTTTGCAGGGGGGAGTCGGCACACCACCCGAGCCTCTGACGCCAGGTTCGTATACGCCTCATCCGGGATGGAAGGCTCCCTGTCATGGGCCCGGTCGGCCTGCCCCTGGCCACCGTCGGCGTCTCCGGAGTGGTCTCCCACGCTGCCCGCCAGCGCACCCGCGAAATCCAAAACCTTTTGATCTTGATGCACACAAAAAGGCTTTCAACACCGCATATTTTTCAATGCACAAGCCGCAGTCGCTGCCTGAGGTTTCTGGTACTCAATAACGGGCGCGCAGGCATCCAGGCGACTGGCTCCGCGTTAACGAGCTCCTGGGGACTCGAGTTGCGAAGTATCAGTCGAACGGAGAGTGCGAGTATCCCGCATTGGCGTTTGGCCGAAAAAGCGCTTGTACTCCCGGGTGAACTGGCTGGCGCTTTCGTAACCGACCTCCAAGGCAGCGCTCCCGACATCCAGACCGTGAATCGACATCCGTGCTCGCGCTTCCTGGAGCCGGATTTGCTTTTGATATTGCAACGGGCTCATCGCCGTAAGCGCCCGGAAGTGGTGGTGCAGGGTGGAGACACCCATGCCGGCAATCTCCGCTAGTTCCTCGATCCGGAGCGGCTTGGCGAAATTGTCTTTGATCCATGCGATTACTCTCGCCGTCCGTTGACTCTGATCGCCTGATGTGGCGATGGCGCGGAGCCGCGCGCCCTCCGGCCCTTGAAGAACCCGGAAGACAATCTCGCGTTCGATCAAGCCGTGCAGGAAGGAAATCTCACGAGGTTGGTCCAACAGACGCATGAGCCGGCAAAAGGAATCGAGCAGCTCCAAGGTGACTTCACCGATGGCGATGGCCGGGCCCTTCGGCACATCCGAAGCAACCGTGATGTCCTCCCGGCTGAGAAGTTCCCTAACGATGGGTATGTGCAGCTTGAACGACAGGGCAAGGCATGGCTTCTGCTCGCTCGCTTCCACGACCCTGGCCACGACCGGGAGGGCAACGGACGCGAGCAGGTAGTGAGACGAACCATAGGTATAAGCTTTGCCGCCGAGTTCCACCCGCTTGCGGCCCTGCGCGGTCACGATCAGACTGGGCTCGTAGGTCATTGAACAGGGCGGGGTTGGAGCCGTTCGCTGGTGAACGGTAAGCCCGGGCACCTCCGTAATCCGCTTCTGTTCCGAGCCAACGCATGCCGCAATTCGGCCTGCCAATTCCTTCTTTAGCTCCTCAAGACGGTCTGGCGCCATATCCGTGTTTCTGGCGGAACTCGGGATCATCACGCGGGCTCCTTTGCACCCAGAGTACACCCCAACGCGCGTTTTCGCTAGCGATCGACAGGAATAAGCTAAAACTCGGCAGGTTCAAGCTAACGTCGGCAGGCGTTGCGGCACTAATCTGGGAAGTAGAAACAAGGCCGCGAAGAATGGCAACAAGGCAAGCGCGAAAACTCGGAGTGTTCGCCACTGTGTGGGTCCTGTTTTTGTCGTTGAGCATGAGCGCAGAACAGGGTGGACATCTCGGAAGCCAGAGCACTCTCGGGGATATCATCCGGCATCCGGCATTCGCCGGTTTCGGCCGCCTGATACTGCCTTGGGACGGCCGCGCCTACGACGAGGGCCAGCGATTGGCCGAGATCGGATCGCTTCTCCCCTATCACACTCACGTCGATGCGGAGACCGTTGCAGGCGCTTTGAATCGCATGATCGATGAAGCGACGAGCGGCCGGACTGTGTTCTACCGCTTCTACTCCGAGGCGCAGATCGAGCAGCAGCCTGCACGCAAAAATACTGGACTGTTCTTCTTCCGCGGCAGAACCGGCGCTCCCTTCGCAGTGATATCGCCCGGTGGCGGATTCTCTTACGTCGGTTCCGTCCACGAAGGCTTTCCATATGCGGAAGCGATCAGCAGGAAAGGGTACAACGCATTTGTGCTGCGTTACCGGGCCGGGTATGGCGGCCGGGTCGCGACGGAAGATTTGGCGGCTGCGGTCTCCTGGATTGTTCGCAATCGAGCGATGCTTGGCGTGGGAGACACCGGCTACTCGCTGTGGGGGAGTTCGGCGGGAGCGAGAATGGCAGCCTCGATCGGTTCGCACGGAGTGGCGATGTTCGGAGGAAGTGACGTTCCCAAGCCGGCGGCCATTGTCATGGCATACACGGCGCATTCAGACTACTCCGCCGCTGAGCCGGCCACGTTCGTTGTCGTCGGAGAGCAGGACGGCATTGCCCCTCCCGCCAGCATGGAAAACAGAATTGCAGCGCTGCGCAAATCCGGCACGGCGGTGGAGTACCGAAAGTACCCGAATCTCGGTCATGGTTTCGGGCTAGGCAAAGGCACCAGCGCGGAGGGCTGGGTGCTTGAGGCCATTCGGTTCTGGGAGACGGCGATAAGCAGGACAGGAGTGGGGACTCAATGAAGAAACGCAAATTGGGAGATCTGGAGGTATCCGCCGTCGGATACGGTTGCATGGGCCTGAGCTATGGCTACGGGCCGGCAACTGACCGCACGGAAGGTATCAGCCTCATCCGTGCCGCCGCCGGGCGCGGCGTAACCATTTTCGACACAGCGGAAGCCTACGGTCCATTCACGAATGAGGAGCTCGTGGGTGAGGCATTGGCCCCTATCCGCGAACAGGTCATCATCGCTACGAAATTCGGATGGGACATCGACCCGGAGACCGGCGAAAGAAGACCCGGCCTGAACAGCCGGCCCGAACACATCAAGGCCGCAACCGAAGGCATGCTCAGGAGGCTGAAAACGGATCACATCGACCTGCTCTATCAGCATCGGGTCGATCCGGAGGTGCCGATCGAGGATGTTGCCGGCACGATGAAGGACCTGATCGCGGAAGGAAAGGTCATCTACTATGGTCTGTCCGAAGCCGGCGCTCAGACCATCCGGCGAGCGCACGCAGTGCATCCTTTAGCAGCGATTCAGAGCGAGTACTCGATTTGGACGCGCGATCCTGAGGCAGAGGTGCTCCCAACGTGTGAGGAGCTCGGAATCGGGTTTGTGCCGTGGAGTCCGCTGGGGCAGGGTTTTCTGACCGGGAAGATCGATGCGGCCACGACGTTCGAAAGCTCGGACTTCCGTGCCGTGTTTCCCCGCTTCACGCCTGAGGCGCGGGAGGCCAACCTGGCTCTCGTCGAAGTTCTGAAGCAAATCGCCGGGCGGAAGCATGCGACGCCTGCGCAGGTGGCACTCGCATGGCTGCTTGCGCAGAAGCCCTGGATCATCCCTATTCCGGGCACCACGAAACTGCATCGCCTTGACGAGAACCTGGGGGCCGTGGGAGTTGAGTTGACGCCGCAGGACCTCCGCGACATCGAGACATCGTTCGCCAAAATCCCCGTCGAAGGCGCGCGGCTTCCTGAACAGATACTGCGGTATTCGAATCGCTGAGCAATTGGGAGGTTCGATATGAAGAGAAGGTTATTTGTGGGCGGCGCATTCGCCGGGCTATCCATCAATCCAACGTTCGCAGCTCCGCAGAAGGTCAAGGCCGGCGACATCCCGGTCACAACCCTTGGCAAGACGGGCCTGAAAGTCAGCGTGATCGCGCAGGGCGGGGCTCGTATGGACCTGCACCCGACCGTTCAAGCGGCGGCGGAGCATGTTCGCAGGATGTACGATCTCGGGCTAACCTACTTCGACTGCGCGCGCTTGTACTGGCAGGGACGTGCCGAAGAAGCATACGGTATCGGACTTCAGGGTGTTCGTAACAACGTCTTCCTCACGTCGAAGTCCCCACAGCGCTCGGCCAAGGGCGCACAAACGGATTTGGAAACTTCGCTTCGCCTGCTGAAAACCGATCACCTCGACCTCTGGCAGATGCACGATCTTCGGACCCGGAAAGAGATTGACGCGATCTTCGCGCCGGGCGGAGCGATGGAGGCATTTGAGGCCGCCAAAAGGGCTGGAAAATGCCGGCTCATCGGATTTACTGGTCATTTCGACCCTGAGATTCATGCGGCGATGTTGAAGGCCTACGACAAGTGGGACACCGTCATGTTGCCCGTGCATGCAGCCGATCACGCGTATCTGAGCTTTGAGAAGACGGCCCTTCCTGTTGCGAAAGAAATGGGAATCGGAGTTCAGGCCATCAAGATCTTTGCCAAGGCTAATCTGCTGCGGTCTCTAAACTCGACTGAATGTCTGCGTTACGCACTGAGCCAACCCGGTGTGCAAGTCGCGATCTGCGGCGCGGGCACGCAGGGGCAGATGGAAGACAACATCCGGACGGCCCAGAGTTTCAAACCGATGACAGCGGAAGAGATTGCAGCCACGCAGAAGAAGGCAGTAACCGGCGCTGGCGTCTACACCGGACCAACGCTGGAGTACTGGAAGAAGGCGTGAAAGGAACGATATGCACGACCTGGAAACCGCCGCAGGGGTAGCTGCCAAAGGGGGACAGAAATGAGAGTCATCCTAGTGATTGGAATCTCGCTCAGCATGCTCCCGGCATGCGCTCAAAGCCAAACCTCGGCGCAGCAGGAACCGATCCGAATCACGCGCAGTGGAACGCAACCTCCCCAGCCTGCACCGGCCGGCCACTTCACCGGTTCAGCGCGAGTCGATTCACCCTTCCAGGCGAGCGCGCCGGCACGGATCTCCGGCGCCCGAGTAACGTTTGAGCCCGGCGCCAGAACAGCGTGGCACACGCATCCGTTAGGGCAGACTCTGATCGTGACAGCGGGCACGGGCCGGGTACAGGGATGGGGCGATCCGGTGGACGAAATCCGGCAGGGCGACGTGGTCTGGATTCCGCCCGGCCAGAAGCACTGGCACGGGGCCGCGCCGAACAGCTCGATGACGCATATTGCCATCACGGAGCAACTGGACGGCAATACGGTCGACTGGATGGAGAAGGTAAGCGATGCGCAATACGGCGCGCCGCTCGGCGGCCAGGCATCGAGCACCGGCGCCGGCCCGCGGCCCCGGCCGTCCCAAGGGGCGATCGGTGACTTCGCTCCGAAGCTGGCCCAGATCACGGACGACGTGCTGTACGGCGACATCTGGGAGCGCCCGGAATTGTCGAAGCGCGACCGGAGCCTCGCGACTGTCGCCGCGCTGATTGCCTTGAATCGTCCGGACCAGCTCAGGTCGCACCTTCGCATCGCGCGCCAAAACGGCGTGACACAGGAGGAGTTGATCGAGACGATCACTCACCTGGCGTTTTATGCCGGCTGGCCAAACGCGGTCACCGCCATTGGCGTGGCTCGTGAAGTCTTCAAGGGTAACTAGGATTTCCGGAATTTGAATCGCGGAAGCATGGAGGCTCAGTCGTATCGATGAAGAACATGGCGAAGCTCGTCACGATCCTGTTTGCGATGTCAGTCACCTCCCTCGTTGGGGAGGACTGGCCCGGAATTTATGGCCCGCGAAGAGACCACACTTCGATGCAGAAGGGTCTCCTGCGATCCTGGCCGCAACAAGGTCCGAAGGTGCTCTGGACGGTTCCTCTGGGTGCGGGATTCGGAGGTCCCGCTGTCAGTGGCGGAAACGTGTATCTGCTGGACCGCGAGGAGGCCGTGGGCGACAAGCTGCGAGTGTTTGACCTGGCGAGCGGTAAGGAATTGTGGACCTTCTCCTACGACGCTCCAGGCAGGTTCATGTTCGGCGGCTCGCGGACGACCCCGGCTGTGGACGGCGAATACGTCTACATCGTCGGACCGTTGGGTGATCTGCATGCCCTCAACACGAAGACGCGGAAGCCTGTCTGGCGCAAAAATATCTGGAAAGATTTCGGCGGAGGCGACCGGCTGCCACAATGGGCGATCGTGCAGAATCCCTTAATCTACGGTGATCTGCTGATCGTGGCGCCACAGACTTCAGAAGCCGGTGTCGTGGCCTATGACAAGCTGACTGGCGCGGTCAAGTGGAAATCCGCGGCGCTGTCCGGCATTCCGGGATACGTGACGCCCTCCATCGTCAAGGTGGCCGGCGAGGATCATCTTGTCATGATCACCGCTGCTGTTGGCCGGGGGCGTAACGCCAGGGACGGCAGCGTCAATGGACTCGATCCGGTCAGTGGCAAGCTGTTGTGGACCTACACCGGCTACCAGTGCATCATCCCGGTCACGCAGGCCGTGGACGCCGGCCAGGGGCGCGTCCTCGTAGCGGGCGCTTATGGCGCCGGTTCCGTGATGCTCAAAGTCGAGAAGAAGGGCGACACCTACGCCGTGTCCGAACTCTACAGGAATCCGGATTTCGGCTCCCACACGCAGCCTCCCGTTCTGCACGATGGCCACTTCTATTCCCATTACACGATCAATGAACGAAGCGACGGGCTCGTCGCGATGAGCATGGACGGCCAAGTCAAATGGAAGACGGGCCAACAGCCGCCATTCGTTCGCGGCGGCTCCATCCTCGCCGACGGCCTGCTGTTCATGACCGACGGCAACACCAGGCTGTATCTCGTCGAACCGAGTCCGGCCGCCTTCAAGCCCCTTGCGAGCGCCGTCATCCTCGATCCCGGCGACAATTGGGCGCCCCTGGCGCTCGCTGACGGCAAGCTCCTAGTGCGCGGACAGAAGGAACTGAAGGTTTTGCAGGTGGTGCAGTAATGCAGGGGCATGAGTTCCGATGCTGGCTGATCGCAACCACGCTGCTCATGTCCGCAACTGCGCAGCAAGCCTGGAAGGGCAAGCCAGAACCGCTGATGATCCAGGAGCAAGGCAGCTTCGCCGTCGGTGGCAAAGTCATCACGAACCCTGGGACCTTCAACCCTAGGCAGCCGTCGCCGGATGGCCAGACATTGCACGGCGACCACGCATACGTCTTTTACCAGATTCCGGTGAACCGGCGTAAGCTTCCGCTCGTCTTTCTGCACGGCACGGGGCAGTTCTCGAAGACCTGGGAAACCACGCCCGATGGCCGGGAGGGCTTTCAGACGATATTCCTCCGGCAGCGGTTCCCGGTCTATCTGATCGATCAGCCGCGCCGTGGCAACGCAGGTCGTAGTACCGTCTCAGCGGCCATCAACGCCACACCCGACGAGCAGCAGTGGTTCAACACGTTTCGGGTTGGCATCTGGCCGGAATATTTTCCGGACGTCCAGTTTTCGAAGGACCCGGAAGCGCTGAACCAGTACTTCCGCCAGATGACACCGAACGTGGGACCCTACGATCCCCAGGTGAACTCCGACGCCTTCGCGGCATTGTTTAACAGGATCGGGTCGGCAGTCTTTGTCACTCACTCCCAAGGTGGCGGGCTCGGATGGATGACCGCACTCAAGTCCGGCAATGTGCGAGCAATCGTATCGTACGAGCCCGGCAGCGGCTTCCTTTTTCCGGAGGGAGAAGTTCCAGACGCACTCCCAAGCTCCGGTGGGACGCTCGCCGCAATCGGCGTGCCTATGGCCGAGTTCACGAGATTGACGAAGATCCCGATCATCATTTTTTACGGGGACTTCATTCCGGCGAAGCCAAGCGACAATCCCGGCCAGGATGGATGGCGGGTTCGGCTGGAGATGGCCCGAAAGTGGCGCGACGCGGTCAACCGGCATGGTGGCGACGTGACCGTAGTGCACCTGCCGGAAGTCGGGATTCGTGGAAATACGCACTTTCCGTTCTCCGACTTGAACAACAAACAAGTGGCGGACTTGATGTCGAAGTTCTTGTCGGAGAAGAAGCTCGACTGACGCGAGTAAAAGGAGTCCGGGATGGTTGGTCAAGTCACGACATGTGCGCCCGGCCGCAATCCGTGGCGCCCGCGATTGCCAAACTGGCGGCATTCTTCGGGCGAGTGTGAACTTTCTTTTTCGAATGGAGAGGACAAATGATAGTCAGGCGTCTTATGAAGTCATGTCAACCAGGAGCAGTGATCGGCGCCGCCCTACTGGGGTTGGCGGCGATGGGTAGCGGCAACGACGCGCTGCCTCCTGTGGTGCGAGTGGACAGCGGCCAGTTGCAAGGGGTGGTCGAAGACGGCATCGTGTCCTATAAAGGCATTCCCTTCGCGGCAGCCCCCATGGGCGACCTGCGGTGGCGGCCGCCTCAGCCCGTGGCGCCGTGGACCGGCGTTCGCCAGGCGGCGGAATTCGGAGCCAATTGCATGCAGGGACGGTTCGGCCCGCCCCAGGCGGCTGGTACGAATGCTGCGCCGGCGCCGTCGGAGAACTGTCTGTTCGTGAATGTCTGGCGTCCCGCGAGCGCCCCGGCAGGGGCGAGACTGCCTGTGATGGTCTGGATCCACGGAGGCGGGTTCATGGGCGGCTCAGGTTCCTCGCCCAATACCTCAGGGGCCCAGTTCGCAAGACTGGGCGTCGTCCTGGTCTCGATCAACTACCGCTTGGGACGCTTTGGGTTTTTCGCTTTCCCCGCCTTGAGTCGCGAGCGGCCTGAGGAGACTAAGGGGAACTACGCCTACATGGACCAGATCGCAGCACTGCAGTGGGTCAAGCGCAACATCGCCGCGTTCGGAGGCGATCCGGGCAACGTCACGATCTTTGGATTCTCCGCCGGCGGTGTCTCGGTGCACAGCCTGCTGGCTTCTCCGATGGCGCGCGGCCTGTTCCATAAGGCGATCGCCGAGTCTGGCGGTTCGCGCGACAGCGTGCTCACCGCCCGGCCGATGCGCGAGGATGGCGTCGATCCGAACTACCCGGTGTCGGCCGAGACGATTGGAATCGAATTCGCGCGCTCGATGGGAATCGAGGGTACGGACCAGGCCGCGCTGGCCAAACTGCGCGCCCTCAGCTCCGAAGAGGTCCTGCGCGGAGTGCCTGCTCAACCGGGCGTGAGGGCTCCATCATACGAGACCACGCCGATCCTGGACGGCAAGCTGGTCACCGAGACGGCCGAGACCGCCTACAAGGCCCGCCGCCAGCCGCGTCTTCCGCTCATGCTCGGAAGCAACGCCGCCGATAGCGCGGGTAACCGGATCAGGGCCACCACGAAAGAGCAGTTTTTCGCCCGCTTCGGGCAGTGGAGTGCCCAGGCAAAGGCGGCCTACGATCCCGGCGGAACGGGGGATTTGCCCACGATGGTGACGAGGGCAAATGACGACTTCGGCCAGGCCGAGCCGGCCCGCTTCGCCGCGAGTGCCTTTGCGGCCAAAGGTTCGCCCGTCTACCGCTACCGGTTCTCCTACGTTGCTTCGGCCATGCGGGAACAGATGCGGATGGGCACCCCGCACGGCGGCGAAATCGCCTTCGTGTTCGGCACGTTGACGGCCCGTCCGGGCTCCACGCTATCGCCTGAGGATCAGGCGGTCTCCAGGATGGCGCAAAGCTACTGGGTGAACTTCGCCAGGACCGGCGACCCGAACGGCGCGGGCCTGCCGGCATGGCCACGTCACGATCCCAGCGTGGATTTGATCTTCGATTTCCATCCCGATGGCACGGCCGGCGCGATCCCGGATGTCAGGAAAGCGCGGCTTGATGTGATGCAGCTTGCCACCGAATCGGGGAAGCGGGCCGACTTCTGAGATTGTGGTCCTGGCCCGCGGGCCCCCAGCATGCTCCCGCGAAGTGTCCCCAGCGGCTCCCTGTGTCAACTTCCGAGTGGCGCGTGATTTCCGGGAGCAGGCGGGACAATGCGGCGCTAGCCGCAATCGTCAATGGACAACGACGGTGGGCCGCGCAGCGGGAATCCGCCACGGCACCAGCATCGGAACCTCTGCTTGGTAGCGCCGGTATGCGTCACCGTACTGGACGATCAAGTCTCGCTCCTCCCAGCGTGTGCCGAGAACGATCCAGATGGTGAACAAACTATTCAAGAGAAGCCGGTCGCTCGAGATCACCGGCGAGGCCCAGAGCATCACCAGGACCAGGAAATAAAACGGATGACGAACCCAGCGGTAAGGGCCCTTGATGGCGAGCGGAACCGCAGGGCGGCTGCGGTGACGGAAGCGCGCCAGCACGTCGCCGGTGCCGAACGCGTCAAACCCCTCGATCGAGATGAACGCCCATACGAAGCTGAGGAGCGCCATTAGAGAGACGGCGCGGAGCAACAGGTTCAGAGGATCGCCCAGTATCAACGGCGTCGCATCCACCGGTTGCCACAGCACGCACATCAGCACCAGCGCGAAGGCCGATGTGAATGTGTACAACGCCCGGCTCAGCCAGCTCGGGATCCACTGCTCGGACCACTCGCGAAACGAACGGCGAACCATCCCGCTGTGCTGTATGAAAAAGATCAGGCAGAGCGCCGCATCGAAAAACGCCGCCGCCAACGGGCTCAATCCGAACTGGAAGATGCCCAGGCCCATACCGCCAAGGAACTTGCCGAAGACGACGAAGGAACCCACGCCGGTTAGCACGGTCAGGCCGGCAAACGCATAAACCGGCACTCCGGAAAACTTGTCATTCCTCATGGTTGCTGCCTCGCCCGTGTAGACGGGAGTCGTGCGGCAATCGATACACTGTCTCGGACCTGTGTATCCTTTTCCGGCCGCCTTCCGTCTTCACGGCAGGAGCCAAAAAGGTGTCAAGCGAACCAGTCATCGATCCCAAGATCAAGGTATTGATCGCAATCGGGGCCTCCGTTGCCGCCGGGTGCCAGCCATGCACGGAGTTTCAGGTCAAAGCCGCGCGCCAGTCCGGTGCCTGTGAAAAAGGCATCCAATTTGCCGTGGAGACAGCACTCGCCGCGAGGCACGCAGCCACACGCGGCATCGATCGCTGGAGCGAACGCTGTCAGGGCGCCCGGCCGGAACTCGAGGCTGACTTTCGGGCCAGCAAGCAGCTATTGGCGGAACTGATATCCGTCGCGGCGGCCATCTGCGTTCAATCCGTCCCGGACCTGGTCTTGCACCACGCTGAGGCCAGTCGCCTGGGGGCAACACCGGAGATGCTGCGGGCTACGGTGGCAATCGCCAGATCAATTCACAACGCGGCCATGGAGCAGATCGAAGCGGTACTGGCAGGCGAGAACGCCAACCGTGCGTCCACGCCGGATGACGGCGCCCTCTGTGGACCTGCCCAGGGATGCGGCTGCAGATGAGCGTCGCGGAAACCTGGCCTTGCGTCCTCGCGATGGAAGCGGGAACATCGCTTCAGAACATCGTTGAGGAGAGCGGAATCATGTCCTCGATCGGCCAGGACACACACGGCATTGATTTCAATGCAGTGTACTCCGCTTTCTACCCTAAAATCCTTCGATACCTCGCGCGGCTGGTTGGTCCCGATGATGCCGAAGACGTTTCGCAGGAAGTGTTCATCAAGATTAGCCGCTCTCTCGGCGACTATCGCGGTGAAGGAATTTCCTCGTGGGTATATCGGATCGCCACGAACGCCGCGATGGACAGAAGGCGGCGCTCCAGTCCGATCGCAATTCCGGCGGACGAAGAGTCTTTGGCGCCCGATTCGGCCGAGACGACGGAACAGAGTCTGATACGCGGCGAGATGAGCGAGTGCATTCGCGGCCTCATCGATGAACTGCCGGACACGTATCGCGCTGTCCTGATTCTGAGCGAGATCGAAGGGCTTGCCGACGCTGAGATAGCCAGTGTCGTCGGAGCCACGCTCGAAACGGTCAAGATCAGGCTGCATCGTGCCCGCCGCCGCCTTCGCGAGGCGCTCGTCGATCGCTGCAGCCTGTATCACGACGGCGACGACCGGCTCCTCTGCGACCGGAAGACCCCGGCGGGGCATTGAAGCCCTCCCCGCCCGCAAACGCCCCCGTCTCCACACTGAAACCCGCCGTGCCCCGGATGCTCGTCTCCAGCCGGATCGGCTTCACCGCTGGCAGCTCCAGCGCATACTCCACCGACGCCGACTCCACCATCTCCCGCTTCGCCGGAGGCCGCGCCCCCAGCGTCATCCCGATCCCTTCCCTGACCCCCGCCCAGAGCCCCGTACGTCACGACGGACCCGGCGTCGAACACCTCCCGCCCGGTCCGCCCCGCCTCTGCCCCGAAATTCGCAATCTCCGCCTGCTCCCGCCGCACCGGCATCCGCCACAACCCCAACATCCCGCCCGCCGGCACCCGAACCGGCTTCCACTCCGCCGGCGGCTTCGGCCTTGGCAGATCCGGAGTCTTGGTTTCCAATATCAACACCGGATGCGTCGTCAGTTTCTGTCCTTGATCCTCGAACTCCACATAGACGCGCACCGGGTAGTGCGCGTTGTACGTCCCCTCGCCAATCTTTAAGACAAACTCATGCCGCGCCCGGCCCCGCGGACCCAGCCGGAACGGAATCGCCCCCGCCGGCTCCACTGACCCGACTCCACCGATCAATGATCCACCACCGCGACCCGCAGCGTCCCCCGCAGCTCCCGCTCGCTTCTGTTCTGCAGGCTCACCGGCAGCACCATCGGCGCTCCCGGCCGCGACAACTCCACGAAACCGCCCGCCCCATAACTCCCCGACGCCGGAGCCTGCATCAGCCCCTCACCTGAGGTCCCCTGTTCCGCCCTCTCCTACGGCTGAAGACGTCTGGGACAACGGGGTCTCTTCCCTCTGAATCCCGGCCAATGCTTCTAGCTGCGCTATGGTGACTTCGTTCAGGAAAGTGGCCGCCGGAACATCATGCGGCTTATACTGAGGCCCGCCATCGCCGCCCAAATCTTTGATCGACGCTGAAGCGCTCGGCGAAACCGCCAACAGAACCCTGCTTCGGTCATGTCGTAGCGCTTGCGTGATGATACCGTTGATGTGTTCGTCACGGAAGCTGTACCCGATGGCGAGGATGATTTTGGCTTCTAAGCTGTAGCGGCGGAGTTCATAGGCATAGAACAGGTACGGATCGATGTACTGCATTTTGTAGTCGGTCCCGAATATGAGATCCGGATCTGCGTGTGGCGTTGCCGAGAGCTTTAGGATGTTCCCCTCCTGACGGTCCCGGTACCACGTGATGCTCCCATGCAACTTGTAGAGATAGACGTGCGTCGGCACTTCCTCCCGCGCCTCAAAGCGCCGGAAATCCCACGATTCCGTCTCGCTGTCGAAACCGATCTCCAAGGGGCGACCTTGCGCATTCTGCTCGACACACAGGTCGTAATTAAGGCTGAAGATTCGGATGGCGAACTTCAGCTCGTCGCGCAGCCGAAAGAGCCCCTCATAGTATAAAGATCGGGCATAGCTGTTGATGGCGATCCAATCCCTGAGCTGCTTGACGATCAGCCGCCGGAAAGACTTGATGCCTTCGAAGTTTTGGCCAGCTAAATCGCAGAAACGCTGATGCCACCCGCTGATGAAGGGGTAAAGCGTGCAGTCGGTGTTCTTCCCCAGCTCAGAGAGGGTGTTGACGATCCGCTCGATATCGGGACTAACAGCGGGCTTACCCTTCATCACATCAGCGCTTATTAGGCTCGCTTTGATGAACTGGTACAGCTCGAGGTATCGCTTCCAAGCTTCGTCGCGCTGCAGCAGCCCCTCAACCTTATTGACCATCTCACTGGAGTGCGGAATACCAGCCTCGACGCTGGTTCCAGCACCGAGCAGGACAATGAGATCGCCTTCACGCATACGCCGGCCGCTCCGACATCACAAAAACCATGGGTGGCCCGTAGCCTCGATTCTCGGTAATTGGTCGGGGAAGGCTGCCAGGAATTTCGCAATCAAGCGGCAGTAGTACGTGCTGATCGGCGTGCTACGCGCGTTGAAGCCCCGCCAGTTCGTGCCCGACAGGTTGAAAAGGTCTTGGAGATACCGGTTCTGCTCCTGGTAATCCAGTTCCGTTTTGGGCCAGAGGAACTCCAAGTGGACTGGCCCCGCTATGCGCTTGCTGACCACGTCGGACGGAGATTTCAGCCCCTCAAACCAGAGCAGCATACTCCTCGCACCCAAGCGGGCAATCGTGCCTTCGATTGGCACCCGGCTATTGTTGGCCGCGTACCCGAAGAATCGATGGTCGTCATTGATCTTTAGCACCGCGAATTTGACCGATCTCGCGGTGTCCGACGCGGACTGAACCGCTTCCTCCAGAGCTTCCAGTTCATCGTTCTTCAACTTGAAGGGCACATGCAGCACGCAATGCGTATAGCCCGAAGAGTTCGTCGCGAGCATCTCCCTCACCAACGAACGCTGGAGTTCGGCGATATAGGTGGTCCTGGAATTCGTGTGGCTGAGGACGGCTATCTTCTTGTACAGCCCGGAAGAATCGGTCGCAACGCAATAGGCGAAGTATTTCTGAATTCCCGCAACGCCCATCCGATGTGCCTGGCCGATGCCGATGATGAGGCAGTTGTCGTAGGCAGGACGAACCTTCCATGGAATCCCGCCGAGCTTAGTGAATATCTGGAGGGCGATGTTACTGACCGACCATTTGAACTGATCGCGGCGCTGGATCAACTGCGCCGAGATCACTTGCAGCGGGATCGCATGGGAAAGAAATTGATACTTGGCTTCGAAATAGATTTCATTGTTCTCGATGTCCTCAACCATGAGCACAATCAAGTTCATGCCGGGATTGTCTCGCTTGATCTGCGCAATCTGAGCCACCGACGTCGCCAGATCGGCCGACGTCCACCGTTGCGGCACTACACTGAAGTACTTGTCAAAGTTCAACCCGAACACCGTCGGCATTCCTTTGAACGCGACGCCAGGCGCCTTCCCCATCAATCCCCGATAAAGGTCTTCTGCAAGCGGGCGGTGTTCCTTCTGGAAGAGCATGATGCAGCCAAGCGGCTTATCCTTGACTTCCTCTAGAGGGCCATGCCGTTCGAGCCCCTTCCACTGCGACTCGTCCACCTTGTTGTGGGCAAGGACGAACATTTTCGGCTGCAACTGCTCGACATCGACGGCGGTGAGCCGCTTATGCACATTCAACGGCTGGTTAGCGTGGGGATGATGTATGGGTAGAAATGACGCGAGCGGGCCGTTGATGAAGTTTCCGATGATCTTCTCACGGTCGATATATGCGTTCCGGTTACTGCGGTAGTGTTCATCCAGCCCGAGGCCCAACCGTTGGATTTCCCGAAACGAGGTCGCCTCTGGCATCTTCCAGAAGTGGAAGTCAATGAGCAAGCCATACTGCCCCTTAGCTGCCAAGAAGTACGGCTCTAGCCAAATCTCCTGGTTTCCGTGCGGGGTGCGCTTGATGACGATGGACACTGCGCGCTGGAATCCGCGGTGGACCCTGCAGTCTCCAAAGTGTTCCTCAGCCGCGGCTGCCAGCACTTCGAAGATATAGCGGAGCGCGAGCTTCCGATTTTGCACTTCGCGGAAGTCCCAGGGCAAGTAGCCCTGCTGTTCGGTCAGGCTGATCAGGTAAGACGCACGCTCCTCCGAATCTTGCCCCAAGGGCAGGGTATAGCAGAGCGTGTCCGGGGGCTTAGCTTCTGAGGGCGCAATCCTTTTGCGCCAAACCGTGGCGTCTACGCTTTGGCTCTGGAGGGCAAGGAAATTGATATTGATACCGGGAGCAGATCCCATCGGCGGCTACTGAGCCTGCTTTCAAGTGTACAACACTTCGGAGAGATTTTGTTTCGGCGCACTTATACGCTCAACGAGTTAGCGCCGTCTTCGGCGAGCGTTAGCAGCCGAAGCAGCAGAAGACGGCGGGGCGTTGTGGCAAGGTCTGCCAGAGGAGCGCGGACGATGGAGGGCCCCGGGTGTCGGCTAGCCCCCGATCCTCTGCCACGTAACCGAATCGAGACGTCGAGGGCATATGTTGCCACCACGAGTATCCGCGATGAGTGCTACAGGGGTGTGGGTGACGACAAAGTCAACACCACTCGAAGCACGCGGTCAAGTTCTTCGGCCACGGCCCCACTCAGTACAAGGCCGAGTTCCATGCGAGAACGGAGACTTGAGACCGTCATGTTTGCACTGCCGAGGTATGCCTTTGCGCCGCGGTCGGCAATGACCGCTTTGAAATGAAACGTCTGCGTATCATTGCCTGTGCCTTCGAACCAAGAAAGCACAGAGCAGTTAGGCTCTGCCGCGATCTTTCGAAGCTCGACGCGAACCGGTGGCGGTAAATCGTGATTGAAGCGGCCCAGGATGGTCACACTGGCTCCGTTGTTCAGCTTCTTCTTGATGAGAGTAGCAATCTCCTTAGTAGTTCCCGCATCCCAAAAGGGCGATGCGACAAGCAAGGAGTGCTGTGCGCCTGCGATCACGTCGAGCATGCCGCTACGCAGATCCGTCGAACTCTCGCGGATGACGTGCTCGGCTGAAGGCGATAGTCCCGGTGGGAGCGAGACACACAGCTGTGCTTTAGAAGAGCTAACGGTGGTCTGACCGCGCAGGGCCGCCAGGGCAGCGTTGATGCCTTGGCGAAGCAAGGCGGTTTCCTGCCAGCGTTGGACGTTGACTTGATAACGTGGGCCATGACGTGTGGCGCACCCTAAGTCGCAAAGGGCATTGAGAGCGATAAGCGCTTCAATATCGGTTACCGGCCTACCCGCAGCGCTACGCTGGCCCCGGAAAATGCGGTGGCCATCTTGTGCCGCATCCGTAGACAACTTGGGCAGTACGGACTCCAGGAGCTCGAACAGCCATGGGTAGTCACGCACTGCCAAGACGTAGTCTTTCATGGTGTAGGCCGGATGGTTTCCCAGAACCCGGTAATCTGGGAATCCAGGGAGACGTCCGCCCACGGAGTGTGGCCACCGGTGAGGAAGGATCGTGAGAGCCCGTGGTTGAATGTCCGGCATGAAATCTCCGGAGAATGGAGGCATCCGTGACAGGCACCAGTGTGATCGGAGCAGTCCGGGTCGTAAAGGCATTCCACTGCTTCGTTCGCGATGTTCTGAAGGAAGGCGGCGAGATGGTCGCGTACCAGAGTGGCGATTCCGCCAAGTTTGAAACTGCTTGAATTGTCGTACACCACAAAACCGAGCATTGGGAGGAAGATGTACTCAGCAACCGAGGTGCGATCGATGCCGGCATAGCGGGTAATCGCTCGCATGGCAGCGTGGGAAATGCTGTGTATCAAGCCAAAAACCATTCGGCGTGTAGGTAGCGACCAAATCTGATCCAGGTAACGATCGTGGTCAGCCGGTTCCAGTGCTGCAGTGATTCGAGCGATGTCGGGGAGTTCGGAATTCGGGAGCGCGATGCCATTTGACGCAAGCCACGCGATGACGAGGTTCGACTTCAGCGAGAGGAAGATGCCTTCGTGTTCACCCTCGCGGGCGAGGATAGGTATGGTGCCGATCAGGTCGGTTCGTCCCACCGCCTGTGCCGCGAATTTTTGCACCGCCGGGAATGCACGGACTTCGACAGGGAGGTTGCGGGCCCCGAGTTCCTCGTAGGTGGGCTCAAAGTGTCGGCGGGTGTAACCGTAGGTGGCATTGATGATAGGGAGGTCGTCCACATAGAGCACTTCATCGAGCCCCAGCGCTGCTTTGAGTCGCTGAATTTCAGGGGCGAGTTTTTGCACCTTCTCTTCTGCTGGCACGGTGGTTACCGTTCCTCGAAACGCCAGGCTCTCTTTGATCGCTTTCTCTGTATCTGGAGATACGGTCGGAAGCAGTCCTTGTTCGGAGGCCGAAGGAGGGGTGACCTTGCCGGTCAGCACATCGACCATACGTTTTTCAAGGCGCTTTTGTTCGGCGACGTCGCCGGAATTCTCGGCCACTCGGAGTCGTTCGTTCAAAGCCGCGATACTGTCAGTGGTTGAAACGGTGGCCTCGGGCCTTCGGGATGGAGGCAGCATCTTGAATAGTGTCGTCGACAACTGATCATCAGCTGACCTTAAGCGGGGACGATCGAGGCGAAGTAAGGAAAGAGTCTGCGGATAGTAGGTATCGCTCGCGCTATACCGCGCTAGGCGCATGGCTAGCGCAGAGACGATGGTACCGGAGCGCTGAGTTGTAGCCTCGCCAGGTTCTTTATTGAGGCGGCGAAGACAGCGATGGCAACGGCATGTGAAGCGATCGAGGACCAGGATATTGCACTTTCGGCACAAGACCTTCATGTCCTTGACCCGTTCTGAGCGACCTGGGATGTAGAGATGATCGCCGCTATGGCATTGTGGGCAGCGTATCGGGTGGCTGGTGGGCGAGAGCGGCCCTCCGTCCTCGGCCTGTTTGGTGGCAGGGAGCCACTCGTTAATTGGAACCAATTCGCCGCAGCCGTGGACGAAAACGAATGGAATTTGGTGAACGCGTGGGCTTGCGCATTCTGGGTTGGAACAGTGGATGGATGTGGTGCGGTCGTGGCGCCTGTCGAACAGGATCTGACCGCAGCGTTGGCAGATGAGGGCGGACTGCATGACAGCGGCATCGATCTCCGTCGGTGCCCCCACCGTGAAGCGATCGCCGTCGCGAAGCGGGTCGGGATAAGCAGGATCAACACGGCCTCCCCTTGCCTGCCAGCGGCCAAACGCGTCGGATATCTCGCGAAGCAACGTTGCTTTTCGGTCTTCCTCCCAAACGCTCGAGAAACGCACGTTGCCGAGCTGAACGATCGCGAGACCGCCCTCCCAATCCACCGTCCGGTTCGGGAGGTAATTGAACAGGAGTTGTGACACCCCTCGCTGCATGCTGTAGGAGCGCTCTACGGATTGCTCGGTAATAGCCGCCTCAGTGGTGCTTTTGTCCTTAGCCATTGATCAGCCTCTTGAGCGCTTTGACATCATCTGAATTCGCGATACGAATAAAGGCGGGCTCATCTACGTCGCGCAGGCTGTTCATCGAATCCAGATGTCTGGAAAGCAATGTCATGCGTCCGCGCTGTGGCGGGACATTAACCACAGAACTGTATTTGTTCTTGACCTCCCGCTCGAGTGCCTGACAGAAGTACCGAAGGGACGGGTCAGAACCGCATCCGTAGGCATCCACCATCCATCTGACTACGGCGTCCTGCGTCAGTGCCTCTCCGTTAAAATCGCCCTGCGAGTCTCTCACCGCCTCGACAGAATACAGCGGCTTACCAAGCTTGGAAGCCGCGACGCCCATCAGATATCCGCACAAGAGTCCCGGCAGAGTTCGTCGCATGGCGGGTAGTGGCCAGCGGGTCACGGCAGCGGGATCGACAAGACGATCCAAGTATTGGTGGAATTTGGCGAAGCGGCCGAAAATACTGCGGTCACGTTCACTCTGCGGCGTTGGCACGAAAATGGAAATCCCGGGAAAGCGACGTCCGACGCGGGCAGACGCTTGAATGTACTCAGCAACCAGGCGAGTAAACCCTGCGAAGACAATGACATTGAAACGATCGACGTCAACGCCGTGACCAATAATATTCGTGGTTACCACGCCGCGGACGCGCGTGCTCGGATCACCGTTGCTGGGCATGGTCTTTAGCTCGTCCATAGTCGCGATCATGTGGGACACGTCGACGCCGCCGTTGAACATTTCGAGCAGGAGCTCTCCGTGACCGGGACAAGTGTCTTGGAGTTCGCGCCGCACGCGGGATTCTATGGCTTCTGCAACCTGATCTGAGCCCTTGCGAGTAAGCACGTAGGTGAGTGCCAGCTCATAGAAGAAGACAAGCTGCTGGCACTCTTGCGGCGTAAGCCCGCCTGTGCCGTAGGTGGCATCGGCGACAACCGGGTCCTGTGCAATGAGTTCGCGGACTTTTTGAACTTGTTGATAGAAGATCGAAAGGGCTTTCGTTACCGCCGGTGTATGCTTTCGTCCCACGCCCAGAAGGCCCACGAAGATCCGCCCGCACCGGTCAGGATTCTGTCGGTAGTAGAAAGAATCATCCGCAGCTGGACCGTGTGCCGGGAACTGCCGAGAGCCTTTGAGGTAGAGTTCCCAGGCTTGCCGCTCGAAATCCTGAATTGTGGCGGTTGCGCCTATAACCTTCCAGGGCAAAGCTCCTAGGCTTTGCATAAGCGCCATGACCCCAGTCTCGTAATGGGCATCGAAGGTGCCGAGTTCTTCGTTGAGAAGATGAAGCTCGTCCTGGACCAGGATCGCCGGGGATAAGTCATGGAACGGGGGGTAATGGACCGCCTTCCCAGAGCACGTGGGTGGACGTTCCCCACGACTGAACGCAGTGGCGGCGTCGCACAGCTCATTCGTCTTGCCGAAACTCGCGCCATGTACACCGCAAATCAGATCAATACGGCCGAAAAAGTTGGGAAACCGCTGGTTCTGTCCGAGAAGGGCTAACTTGTCAACCGTGGACACGATGGCGGTCGGAAGGAAGCGGTAGATGTCGTGGTCGGTAACATAGATAGGCAGACGTTCCTTCGAGGTTTCGCAACTGGACGTTGCGCAGTGATGTTCGATGAGCCTCAAGGCTTCGTTGTATGCGACAGTGACGGGACCGCCACACAGGGGGCAGCTAAAGATACGTTTAAACTTCGGATCGACCCCGCTTCGAACGAAGCGGCGGTGCAATTCATCATCGATGCGGTTGGGCGTTACGGTGCCGCCTACGAGGTATCCGATGCTGAATCGCGCACCTTTTAGCCCAGCCTCGCGCCTCACCACATCGGCGCAGGCGACGGATCTAGCTAGTCGTTGCAACTGCTGGAAGGTGAGAAGGCGGAGTGGAAATCGCACAAAGGCGGTATTACCAAAACGCTTACCACGCAAGCGGTCGAAGAAAGCCTGCCAGAGGATGATTCCAATGAAGGCCTCGGTCTTACCTCCCCCGGCAGCAAACCACAAGAGGTCAACCCTGCCGTCGTCGTCACGCTTCAAGGCTGAATACTCACGAGATGCGAGCTCTGGGAGCAAAGAGACGATGAAAGCGATTTGGAAGAGCCGCCAGCGCTGATGGGCACGGTTGGCTGCGCGCATGGATTGGTTCATCAAGCAGAAGGCCCGAAGGACTTGTGGGTAAGACCCATTCCGCAACAGTGACACACCGCGCTTGTATCGGGCAATCTCGTCGCGAAACTCCTGCCGCGAGGTCTCCGCGTCGGCTCTTTCGAGGCCCGATAAGGTGGAGATTCGTGATGCCCATTGCTTCCGGTCAAAGCTGTCCATATGGCGGGCAAGAGCTTCCAGCACCGGGATCGGGTCGATGGCGAGCGCTTCGAATGTCGGATCAGCATCGTCAAACTCTCTCGCCTCTAGGCGCGGTGTTTCGGTGATCGGCACGCCTTCAGCATGCAGAACGAGCTGGGACCCATGGTCCTCGCAATCTACGTGCGCATTGATTCCTACGCCTGGCATGAGGCGGTCGTATCGAAAGCTCGCGGGAAGCTCCTGAAACACGGTTGGTCGGTGGACAGTCTTTGGAAGAGTCAGCGACAGTGCAATTGCGTAGAGGTTCGAATCCACAAAATCGATCTGCGTACGGGCTGGTAATGGAGTGTCATTGATGAGTCTGATCGCAAGGCGAAGGTGGTCCGGCTCGGTCGGAGCACTGATCGTGCGCACGTCGATGCAAGCACGCCAAGGCGACGGGTGAGGCTGACCATGAGCTCGTAAGGCCGCGGGCGCGAAGCTAGTCTCTGTTGCGAGTTCTGCCTCCGTGACTGTGACATTATGGCGTGCAGAAAACAGCGTCGTATCCGCAGCGTCCGATGCAGGTAAGTGAAGATTGTTAGAAATATCAATGCTCTGCCGTCGTTGCGTGACCAGGTCCCTCACATCGACATCCGTCGAAAATGGGGGGAGCGAGATCCGCTTCCATGCGGCGGCAAGCGCCTGGGACTTGGTTGCCGGTCCCGCTCCAGTATTTCGATCCCGCTGCCAGGCCCCGTACTGACGTTGTTCCTGCCACGTGGGTAAGACACGAACATAGACATTCAGTGCGATGGTTACCGCCAAGGTAGACAACGATTCAAGCGTTGTCCGATCTACCATGAACTCCAACCCGATCGAGCTCAGTTCAAAGGCGGAGTCTTTTGGCAGGTCATCAACATCGTCGACGTTGTCGTCGCTATGCCCGGCAGCTGCGGGTTGACCACGAGGCGTGAGGAAGCACGAAAGAACATGCTCTTGCGGGCGAGTGTTCACGATGCGGGCGCTATCATCATCAATGCCCTTCGCACGTGCTCGAATCTTCTCTGACAGAGCGCGGGCAAATCGATTGTAGATTTGATCGTCGATCACATGACCTCACTCGCTGAAATGTATGACATCATCTACAACTGCAACACGAGCGGCTTCGAGAAGCATCTTGGCTTGAACGCCCCAATCCCTCTCCATGCGCGCGACTGTAATTGGGTCGAGGCGGTTGAGATAAGCCCCGCGGATAGCGCGCGCGAGCTGTCTGCCGATCTTTCGATGATTCACGCGTAAACGATGGATGTCCGCATACCAGCCGCGCAGAAGGTCCTCGGGTAAGGCGATGCCAACGGCTGAAGCGAAGGCGAGAAATGCAGGCAGGTTATGAGGGATGCCGCAGTCATCCCCGGACAATGAAGGCAACCATGAATTCACCGTCGCCATATGTACGACGATGCCGGCCTTCCGCATATGCTGCTGAATCGAGGATGGGGAGATGCCGGTTTGTTTCCGCAAAAGGCGAATCATGTTGAACCACGAGGAACGCGTTCTGGCTGCTTGACTGAACTTGCTTTGATCCAGCAAACGGAGCAGTCTCTCGGAGAATGCGGCCCGTTCATCTTCGTGTAGAAGAATAACTTGATCGCCGCTGCAAAGGTCTCTGGCAGTCACGCTCTGCAACTGTAGTCGCTTTCGACCTAACACCTCAAAGCGAGCGTTGGCTGGGACCTGGCGGGTCGATCCATCGGCGAAGCAAATGCAGACGAAAAATGGTTTGTGTGCGTGTTCCGATCTTGGAGTTGTTGGTCTCGCGTTAGTGCGCTCGGGAAAAAGGGCAGACAAAGAGATGGGATCGGTCGATGGGCAGGCGTGTGGTTCGAGGACAGCGGCGAGTGCGTGAAGCGATGCGAGCGCACCGGAGGGCAGTTCCGAAACCGACGAGAACCGCCGCTCGCTGTCCCAAAATGCCACGCGGGCTTCAACGGAGTCTACGACAAGTTTGCGCTTCTTCGCCCGACTCGCAAACAGCATGTCAATGGTGTTGGTCCCGAAATATCCCGCGACAATACAGGTATCGAAGGCTGTGGATGGCCATGCACTAAAAACGGTAACGATTTGAATTCCAAGCAATGCAAGATCTGCCACTTCGACACCGAGCTCGTGCGCTAGAGAAGTGCGAAGGTCATCCGCCGCCACGTCCGAACGAGCGATGATCAATACCGTCCGGGAGGCACCATCATGCACCGCAGCATCGATGACGGTCTGGCGGCGCTCCTCTCGTAACTCGGAGTTCGTGCTTTCCTCCGCGATGAGCCGTCTCACTTCGAACAGCAGCTCAAGTTCCTGACCTGGACGCCGTTGCATCATGTCACTACACAGCGCCTCGAAGGCTAAGGCTTCATTCGGCGTATCAATGGAGAGCGATTGACGCGTCGCCCACCAGGTTCTTCTTGCCTGTACCACCAAACGCTCGAGCAACTCGGAGCGAGACTCGAGACCCTGAAGAGCGAAAGCGAACTGCCGTTCGCGCATCGGTCGGTCGCGGCCAACCTGATGAACTTCAAATGAGGAGGGTGGAATCGGCGCTGAGAACACCGTCGTCTTCGCGGATGGAGGATCGAGAGCTCCGGTAAGCACCAAGTCAGCAGGGCTTGATGCGAGGATCAGCATTGGAACTGATGGTGAGATGTGCTTCAGAAAGTAGCTCACCGACTGCGTTAATTGCCGTCCCCGGATGTTCTGTACATTGGTGAGAACCAGGTCGAGGGTATCGAACTCCCTCACTAGCTCACGCGTGACCTCGGCTTTGGCGGGAACAAGAATGTGTGGTCTGGGGGCATTCCTCGGGGCGAAGCGGCCGATCAGTCCTCGGTTTCCCGGCTTGATGTGGCCGTTCGCTCCAACGCGATCAATCGAGATGAAGGATGATGCGGGGAGGACGAGGAGGCCAAGTTTGTTCCTGCGCTTATCGAGAGCCTGTTCCCAGTCCTGATAGAGATCAGTTCTACCCGAGTTGGTGCTAATGCGGCTTACGCGAGCCCGTTGGCGTTCGGTTTGTGCCTGCATGGCTTCGTACAAAGGCTGGGAAAGCAGTTCGAGGTCGGAGCCGAAAAACGGAAACAAACCGATGCGCGGCGTTAGAGCCAGGGACTTGACGCGGCCAGGCCATTTGAGGTGGAGGTGTGATGCGAGAAGAGCGATGGACGGAATATGGGTCCAAAGTGAGAGCACAGGAATCCGGGAACGGGTTTTGACCGCGCGCTCAGCAAGTTCGAGTAGTGGCATCAGGCTCGAATCATCCAGTGACTCGACCGTCGACTGTTCGACCCCGGACGGGGGGGCGATTTCAGGCATCGCGTCCCTCCGGCTTCCTACTGCGCGGTTTTTGCCCTACTGAAGCGTCTGCAATTTCGATTGCGGATTGGATGTTACCGGAAAGCAAGAGTTTGATCGCGCGATGATATCGCTCTCGGGAGCCGGGGATACGCTTCGGTGACGGAAGTCGAAGTCGCGAAATGTCGCGAGGTTCGAATTTGGCGAGTCCGTCTGGATAGCGCCGGGTGTGCGTTGCCGCTTGATCGCGCGTCTCGGTAGTGAGCAACGACAAGAACCATGCCGCTTGTTCTTCACGTGTAATTCGCTCCTTGGGGGAGACAACGTAGAGCGTATTGGTTGCGACTAGGTTGCGCATCGACCGTTGGGCGATCCATGGACCGATGCCGGTCATGCCACTGACGAAGCCTGCTCCACCGAAAATTCCCGGAATGCGGTACCAAGGATCTCGATTGCGAAGCTTGTATCCGTCGAGGTCGCAGACCATCTCTCCATGTCGCAGGTAGGCGCGAATGGCCTTATACTTCTCGGCGTTCCTATCTGGAGAAAATAACCACACTCGCTCGCCGTCACGGAGCATACGCTGCCAAATAGCCTTTGTAATCTTTGAAGCGGTGAGGTGCCGGGCTCTCGATACTACGGGGCGGAGGGTGCTTACTGGCAGGTTCCACTCTAGCCGTTGTGGCTCGGTCAACAGGAAATAGTCGACATCGCCAGTCACGCAGCCGATTCCAACCGAAAACAAATCGCCGAATGCCGTAGAAGACGCCGGCCAAGTGGCATATTCAGCTATTCGCGTCATATTAGCTTTAGCGGGTTCGGACAGAGCCGCGATGAGCGTTGCGGATGACGGATAGTCAGCTCGATCGGAGTGTTCTGGGGGCTGGAGGTAACCACGACCGACTACTACTACACTTCCTTCTCTGACATCAGGGAAGAGTGGTTCGAGAGAGCGGTGAACTTCAAACCTCCGAAAGGAAGACATTATTCTCTTCCGCAGGGCGCTGGCGTAGGAGGCGTATTCCCAGGCTGCCGGTAGTAGGAAGGCAAGGCTTCCGTCAGCCGCCAACACATCCAAACACGCGGCCAGAAACGCACACCAGTAGTTTGCACGGAGGCTGAACGACGGATCTTCACGTCGCCCTAGGCGGTGGACACTCGAGCGTAAGTCAGCTCCGAGCTTGGACAAGGCGACGTACGGTGGGTTCGCTATGATCTTCGTGAAACGTTGCGTCGTCGTGTGACACCAGTCAAAGAAATCCACGCCCCGTCGCGTGGTAGCCCACGAATCCGCGGGGCTGGGGGTTCCATCGATGTCAACGCCAACGATTTGCTCTCTCATCATGCCGCAATCCCGGAGTGCCGCGACAAAGACCCCCGGCCCCATACACGGGTCGAGCCAGCGATCACTTGGCTCAGGGTTTAACGTGCGAACCATCGCGTCTGCGAGGTCTTTCGGGGTGTAGACCTTGCATTGTGGTGGTGGCTGAGACTTGGGAGCCACGATTGGATGTAGAGCAATTCGGGACCTGGTCGTAAGTAGTGACGATCCGGCCTTGCCGGTTACTGCAACGCTCATTCGCCCTGCAGCTCCCTCAGCAACCGAAAGGACTCCAGTAATTGGTCGACCATTGGCATGCCATGCTGGGCGGCGCAGAGCTTGAAATCCCAGTGGAGCTGGGCGGATGCCCGGAAGTTCAGTTGTATGAGCGCATAGGGCTCAACAAGCTTAGAGGGAGGCATCACAGATGGCGGGGTGGCCGCTTTCATCGGTCCTCTTTGAATCGGCGTCTTGGGCATGAAGGGACCTTTCCGTTGCCTCCATAAGCCTATAGCGGAATAACGAAGGAACGCAATAAAGAACCGAATATTTGGCCACGACTATCCTTGTCTCATCGATTAATGAGGACATGTTTGAGGCTGAAGTAGCCGAGACACTTGAGGCGGGCTGGACGTCTGCCCGGCAATCATTTCGAGTCGCTCACTTCCTAGGCTGGAGAAGACTGGCGGGCCGGGCTCGTGAAGACAGTGCAGTTTGGCGAGAGTGACGACCTGCTGTTCACGATTCCAGCCATATCCTCGACATCGTGAACATGCCACTATTCGTGAACATTCGCGAGTCGTTGGCCTCTAACAAGATCCCGTACAGCATCTCCGCCTGCGTGTCGAGCGATTCCAGCACGATTGCAGAGGGAGATGGACGGAAGACCTCCGACAGCAAATTCGCGTCGAGGATCATCATTTCTCGAACGACTCAGGCCGCCGAATTGGTTCTCGCGACGGAGCCGCAAGGCCACGTGAGCTGCGAATCGTCAGACCTGCAAAAGCCGTTCACGCTTCTGAAAAATAAACTCTCACCTCCATCCTATTGAATATAAAACACTTACAAGAACCATCAATCCCCGCCCGTCCGGTTAAAATCTTGACTCTCGGATATTCACGCTGGGAGGATTCCGCGTAATGCGTCATTTAGGACGACTCGGGATGTTCGAGGGCGGCCCGCATCGGCGTCAGCGCAATACCTGTGCCTTCATGACGGCCCCCGCGTCGACTATCCACCCCAAAACCAACACCCCCCTCCCCCCTCCGTCATTTTGGACGGAACCCCTTCTACATCTAGGGCTTAGCAGTGAAAACGCCACTCGCAACGAACCCGGAACGAACCGGTCGCCCGGCGGAGCGCAACCCTCACCCAGCGGTCAGTTCTTTCAAGAACCGCCCCGTGTACGACCCCTCACACTCCGCCACCACCTCCGGCGTTCCCGCCACCACCACCTTGCCCCCCGCATCTCCACCCTCCGGCCCCAGATCTATCACCCAGTCCGCGTGCCGGATGATCTCCAGATTGTGCTCGATAATCAGCAGGCTCGCGCCCTTCTGCACCAGCCGCTCAAACGCCTCCAGCAGCTTCGCAATGTCGTCAAAGTGCAGGCCCGTCGTCGGCTCGTCGAACAGGTACAGCATCCCTTTCGAGTCGCTCTGCGTCAGATGCGCCGCCAGCTTCACACGCTGCGCCTCACCCCCGCTCAGCGTCGTCGCCGACTGCCCCAAACGCAAATACCCCAGCCCCACATCCGCCATCGGCTTCAGCCGCGACACCAGCTTCGGCTGGTCCGCAAAGAACGTCAGCGCCTCCCGGATCGTCAGTTGCAGCACCTCGTGGATGTTCAGCCCCCGATACCGGATGTCCAGCACGCTCTGCTTGTACCGCGTCCCCCGGCAGTCTTCACAGATCAGCTCCACGTCCGCCAGGAACTGCATCTCCACCGTCACAGTCCCGTCGCCCTGGCACGTCTCGCAGCGCCCGCCCGCAATGTTGAACGAAAAATGCCCCGCCGTGTACCCGCGCCGCTCCGCCTCCGGCGTCGAAGCGAACAGCTCCCGGATCACGTCGAACGCCTTGCTGTACGTCACCGGATTCGACCGCGGCGTCCGGCCAATCGGCGACTGGTCCACCAGCACCATCTCCCGCACCAGCTCCGCCCGGTCCACCTTCCGGCACGTCTGCTTCTCCACTTTCTCTCCGATCGCCTCGTCCGCCTTGGCGCCCTCCCGCGACAGGTCGCGCTGGTAGCGCCTCTCCAGGGTCTTGTGGATCACCTCGTGCACCAGCGTCGACTTGCCCGACCCGGAGACGCCCGTCACCACCGCCATCAGCCCCAGCGGCACCTCCACATCGATCCCCTTCAGGTTGTGCGCCCGGCAGCCATAAAACTTCAAAGTTCGCTTGGCATTCGGCGCCCTGCGTTCGGTTTTGAGCGATGTCCGCAGCTCGCCCTTCAGATATTTCGCCGTCAGCGAGCTGCTCCGCTTCGCGCCGTTGCCGCTCAACATCTTGCGCAGCGTGCCTTCGAACGTGATCTGCCCGCCCAGCTCGCCGGCCCCCGGACCCATGTCCACGATGTGATCCGCGGCCTTCATCACGTCCGCGTCATGCTCCACCACCAGGATCGTGTTGCCCAGGTCCCGCAGCTCTTCCAGGATCCGGATCAGCCGCGACGTGTCCCGCGAGTGCAGCCCGATCGACGGCTCGTCCAGCACATACGTCGCCCCCACCAGCCGCGAGCCCAGGCACGTCGCCAGTTGGATCCTCTGCGCCTCGCCGCCCGACAGCGTCGCCGACAACCGGTCCAGCGTCAGGTACTCCAACCCGACATCGTTCAAAAACTTCAGGCGCTGCCGGATCTCGATCAGCACCTTGTCCGCGATCGCCGCCTGCTCCGGGCCCAGCTCCAGCGCGTCGAAGAACTCCAGGGCCTGCGCGATGTTCAGCCGCACCGCCTCGGCGATCGTCTTCCCGCCCAGGCGCACATTCAGCGCCTCCGGCCGCAGCCGCGAACCGCCGCACGCCCGGCACTCCGTGTACCCGCGGTACCGGCTCATGAACACCCGCACGTGGACCTTGTACTTCTTCCGCTCCACCTCCGCGAAGAACTGCCGCACCGCCTCCTGCACCACCGCCCGCTCCGCCGCGCGCAGGTCGCCGAACGGCACATCCATCCGCACTCTGCCGCGCGACTTCCGCAGGAACTCCTCCTGCATCCAGTCGTAGTTCGGCTTCGTCCACGGATCCACCGCACCCTCATTCATCGACTTCGACGGATCCGGCACCACCAGGTCCATGTCATAGTCGATCGTGTTGCCGAACCCCTGGCACTGCGGGCACGCCCCATACGGATTGTTGAAGCTGAACAGCGACGGCTCCGGCGTCAGGAACTCGATGTCGCACGTCTTGCACGCGAACCGCTCGCTGAACTTCAGCCTCTGCGGCTCCGGCTCGCCCGCCTGCTCGAAGATCACCTCGCCCGCCTCGCGGTAGCAGATCTCCACCGTGTCCACCACGCGCTGCTTCTGCCCCGGCCGCATCACCAGCCTGTCCACCAGCACATACACCGGCTGCTGAAAGTCGATCTCCAGAATCGACTCCGGCGTCGAGAACTCAAAAATGCGCCCGCCCTGAAAAAGCCTGCTAAATCCTCTCTTGCGCAAGTCCGTGAGGTGATCCTTCAGGGCGCTCGCATCTCCGGCCTTGAACGTCTTCACCGGGAACAGCGCGTACCACCGCGACCCCTCAGGCAGCGCCGTCATCTGCCGGGCTACCGGATCCACCGTGTCCCGCTCCACCAGCTTTCCGCACTGCGGGCAGTACGTCTGCCCCGCCCGCGCATACAGCAGCCGCATGAAATCGTAAATCTCGGTGGATGTTGCAACCGTCGATCTGGGGTTCCGCGTCGTGTTCTTCTGCCGGATCGCAATCGGCGGCGCAATCCCGTCGATCTCATCCACGTCCGGCTTCTCCATCCGGTCCAGGAACTGCCGGGCATACGCCGACAGGCTCTCGACATACCGCCTCTGCCCCTCGGCGTAAATCGTGTCGAAGACAAGCGACGACTTGCCCGACCCCGACACCCCCGTCACCACGGTGAGCTGGTTGTGCGGCAGATCGACAGACAGGTTTTTCAGGTTATGAACCCGCGCACCGCGGATTCTCAGAAGATCTTCCACAGGAATACCCCCCATTGTATCGTGGGCAGGAAATGGGGACACCGAGGCCCACTAGACCAGTCGGAGACTGGAAATCTCGGTCCCGAGGGAACTCACACGTGGCCGCTTTGGGCCACGTGTGGGTGTCCCCATTTGCTCAATCCCCCCCAATCCCGCATCATTGTATCTACCGGATGCAGAACCCCCGAAACGCAGGCAGACTGCTGTTGGATTGGTACGCCGCCTCGCGCCGAGACCTCCCCTGGCGCCGCACCAAGGACCCCTGGCGCATCCTCGTCTCCGAGGTCATGCTCCAGCAGACCCGCGTCTCCGTCGTCATCCCCTACTACGAGCGCTTCCTCGAACGCTACCCGGCGCCCGCCATCCTCGCCGCCGCCCCCGAAACCGAATTCCTCGCCCTTTGGTCCGGACTCGGCTACTACGCCCGAGCCCGCAACCTCCAGCGTGCCTCCCGCGCCATCGCCGGGCTCGGCGAGTTCCCCAAGACCTACGACGACATCCGCAAACTCCCCGGCGTCGGCGACTACACCGCCGCTGCCATCGCGTCCATCTGCTTCGCCCAGCCTCACGCCGTCCTCGACGGCAATGTCCTCCGCGTCCTCTCCCGCGCCTGTGCAGACAGAGGCGACATCGCGTCTTCAGCCACTAGAGTCCGCCTCAAAGAACAGGCCCAGCGCATGCTCGATCCCCGCCGCCCCGGCGACTTCAACCAGGCCATCATGGAGCTCGGCGCCACCATCTGCCTGCCTAAGAATCCTCAGTGCCTCCTCTGCCCCCTCCGCGATCTGTGCACCGGCCGCGCCGAAGGCATCCAGCACGAACTCCCCGTCAAACTCTCCAAACGCGACCCCATCAAGCTCGCCGTCGAACTCTACATCGTCGAAAAAGACGGGGCCGTTTTACTCCGCCATCGCGGCCCCACTGAATCCCGCCTCGCCGGCTTCTGGGAACTTCCCGAATCCCGCGACCTCCCCACAGCCGAACGCCAGGCCAACCTCGGCTCCTTCCGCCACACCATCACCCGCCACGACTACGAAATCGACGTCTATTCAGCCCTCCCCGTCAAAGCCCCCAAGGGATTCCGCTGGTTCCCCCGCACCGACCTCGAAAACCTCCCCCTCACTACCATGTCCCGCAAAGCCCTGGCACTTTGCGTATCCCCTTAAAAAAGAGAGATATAGACGCCACGATCTCTTTCCGTTACCATCCCCTCAGATGCGCCCAGGGCCCATTCTCCTGGCGCTGGCACTCCTCCCGGTTGCCATCCCGGCGAGAGATCCCGATTCCCGGCAGGCGCCCGCCTACTCGGCTGCCAGCATCGTCAACCTCGCCAGCGGCCGCATGGCCGACCTCGCGCCCAATACCCTTGCGGTCATCTACGGCGACCAACTGGCCAGCACCACGCGATCTCGCCAGGATTCTGATCTTCAAGGAGTTATCCTCCCCTACGTCCTTTCTGGCACCGGCGTTACCGTGAAGGTCAATGGCCTTCTCGCCGGAATCGAGTACGTTTCGCCGGATGCCGTCGTCTTCATCGTCCCTCCCGAGCTGGACCCCGGTCCCGCCCTGATCGTCCTTACGCGCAACGCCCTCAACGGCCCCTCCGTTCTCACGGAGCTGAAGCCCACCGCCCCCGCTCTCATTCCATTCGAGAACGGGCGCCCCCTTGCCCGCGCCGGAAGCAACCTCGAGTGGATCACCGCGGCCCGCCCCCTTGCCCCCGGCGACGAGGTGATCCTATACGGCACAGGCCTCGGTCCCACCATTCCTCCCCAGACCAACCGCCGCGTGGCATCTGCGCCCGCCGCGATCCAGGACGCTCTCCGCATCCAGCTCGACGGCGCGGACCTGGACCCCCGGTGCCTCTCTTACGCCGGCGTATCCCAAGGTGTGGCAGGCATTTACGAGATTCGCTTTACCCTGCCTCCTTTCTACCAACCCGACCCCGAAGTCAGGCTCTTCATCGGCGAACAGGGCACTCAGCCGGGGCTTCGCCTGTACACGCAACCTCCCCCGCCTCCCCCACGTTCAATACAATAGGCAACGATTCGGCTGGATCCGGTTTACGCTAGTAAGGAGAGGCAGTCCGTGCAGTTCCGCAGACTACAGATTCTATCCGCCGTTATCCCGGCCCTCGCGCTCGGACTCTCGGCCCAGACAGGTGAAGAGCCCAAGGAAACCGGCGAGCGCCAGTACAGCATCCCGGCCGGCACCAAGGTTCCGCTCCAGTTGATCAACAGCATCAGCACTAAGACGGCCGAAGTCGGCGACCGGATCTATCTCCAAAGCAACTTCCCGGTCATGGCCGATGGCCGGATCGTCATCCCTCCCGGGACCTACGTGAACGGCACCGTCACCCAGGTCAAACGCGGCGGCAAGGTCAAAGGCCGGGCTGAACTCTACGTCCGCTTCGACTCGATGACCCTCCCCAACGGCGTCACGCGTGACTTCCGCGCCGCCCTCGGCGGCATGGACGGCTCCAATCCCGGCAAGGTCGACAAGACCGAAGGCAAGGTGGAGGGCGACACGAACAAGGCCGGCGATGCCACCAAGGTCGGCGAAGCCGCGGGCTGGGGCACCATGATCGGCGGTATGGCGACACGGACTGGAACCGGCGCCGGCATCGGCGCTGCCGCTGGCGCCGCTGCCGGGCTCGTCGGCATCCTGATGACCCGCGGACCCGACGCCATCATGGAACGCGGCTCCACCGTCGAGATGATCCTCGATCGCAGCCTGAAGTTCAGCGAGACAGACCTCGCCGGACTCACGCCCGTGACGCCGAAGGCGCCCACCGTCACGCCGCCGCCGGCACGTTCCAGCACCTCGACGAAGCCCTGGCCCGGGAATTGACTACGTAACTTGCTCCGTGGAACCGCTGAGGTGGCCTCGGTGTATTCGCTGAGCCGTTTACGGGAAAATACACCCGGTTTGTGGCAAAGTACTAAGGGGTTTTGAGTCACCAGTCCTATTTGTCGACGTACTCGCACCTCCTACAATTCCATTAGGTACCTGAAATGGGTGTATCTGAGCTCCAGGTGTTCGTGAGCCTGGTGGTGATTCTTGGAGCCGCGTTTGTCGCACTGATCTGCGATTTCCTGAAGGGCAACAATGAGCGACTGAGGGAGTCGAACATCGAGCTGCGAGTGCGGCAGGACGAGCGCGAACGCCGCGAAGCGCACATCGACCGCGCGCACGCGAGAACGCTCGAAGCTGTGGCACATGGCCGCCGCCTCGCCCTCCGTGCGCAACGGAAGAGGCGCGCAACTCCAGCTCCGGCGATCGACGAAGCTCAGCCTCAGCCTGCGAGGAGAAGTAGGGAGCGGCGTAGAAACGCTTCCTGGGTGGAGGACTACATGATGCGGTACGGTGAGAACGCGCCGGTGGCACCGGCCGAACCGGAGGCGCCGGCGCCGCCGTGGCACGAAGAGCCCGGCGAAGTCGTACGCATTCGAGTGCTCGCGGAAGGGGAACTGATTCCGGAGGTGGAGAATTTCACTCCTCGGGGGATTCAGCAACCGGCCGCCCTTGCCCGGTTGCTGGAGGAAGCCCGCCCGTTTCACGGACTGGCTGTCGTGCTGAGTCTCGTCGACTATCCGCGGCTTCTGAGCGAGCAGGATCAGAACTCTTTGGAGAAGCTCATGGCTTCAATCGAGCGGTTGGCCGCGTCCATGACCCGCGATCAGGACTTCGTCTGCCGGATCGCCGATGACGAATTTGCATTGATCTTTGCAGACGAAACAGGCCCTGCCGCCAGGATCCGCGTGCAGAAGATCTCGGAGTCGCTGTGGGACTTCCAATTGCGCTCCATGGGCTCCGTCTCGATCATCTTCAGTTGGGGCGCGGTTGAATCCTCGGGGCGCGGCCTGGCGCACTGCCTCGAAGAAGCGCGCGAGCGGATGCTGGAGACGCGGCGGACGCGCCGGTCCGCGGGCAACGGGGGAGGACGCGCCCATCAATGGGCGGCAACGGGCGACTGAGGGGCTTACTTCGCGCGGGCGAGAACGTCGGCGACCACCTGCAGCACCGACGCCATGTTCAACGGTTTGGCTAACGTTCCGTGTGCTCCGAGATACCCCGCGATCCGCAGGTAGTCTCCTCCAAAAGCGCCGGACATGGCTATGACTCTGACGTCCGGATAGTCCTGCCGGATCATCTTGATCGTCTCGATCCCTTCCTGCTCAGGCATCACGAGATCCGTGATGATGACGTCGAAGCCTGAAGTCCTGAGCGCCGCCAGGGCCTCGCGGCCGTTTTCGGCGATCGAGACCTCATACCCGCCGGTCTCAAGCATCGAGCGGACGACTTCGCGCACTCCCGGGTCGTCGTCAACAACGAGGATCCGAGGACGGTCATGGCCTCCGGTGGGCATAGATGACTTTAGTCTACATCCGAATGAGGACTGAATGTGATGCGCTTATCCGAAAATGCCTCGTTTTATCGCGAACGGCTGCTTCCTTCCTTCGTCAGCCGTTCCACCGCCTCAATCTCTTTCCCGGCCTCTGAGTACTTTCCCTGGCCCATGAGGTCGCGGTAATGGCGAAGGCGGTTGGAGATCTCTCCCATCAGGCTCTGGAGGTCCGGGGGAGGCGGAGCCGCAGGTTTGGCTCCGGCGGCGGTGGAAGTGGCTGCCTGTAAGGGCTGAATCGCCTGGCCGGTCAACTCCGCCAAAGCCTGTTCGTAGGTGTCAGCGTAGACGGTGCGGGCGCCCATGGCGAGCGCGACTTTCTTGAGCTGCGGCATGCGCGCCTCCGACGCCTGGATGTAGAGCGGCTCGATGTAGAGCAGCGTGTTCTCCACGGGCAGAACCAGCATCTGGCCTCGCAGCACCTGCGATCCCTGCTGGTTCCACAAGGTCAGATCCTTGGAGATGTTCTGATCCTGGTTGATGCGCGAGTCGATCTGCAGCGGACCATAGACCAGCTCCTGCTTGGAGAGCTGCAGGAAGTGCAGTTCGCCCAAAGACTCGCCGTCGCAGCGCGCCATCATGATGCCGATGAGGTTGTCCTTATTTCGCGGCGTGAAAGTCGTCATCAACAGAAACTCCGGCTCATCGCTGCCGGGCAGAGTGGCGACGATGTAGGTCGGATTCACGGGGTTCGATCTGCCGGAAGGGTCGTTGAGGTTCTTTGCCAGGTCCCATTGGTCTTCCTTGTTAAAGAACGCTTCGGGGTTGGTCATGTGATACGTGCGGTAGATCTCGGCCTGCAGGCGGAAGATCGTCTCGGGATAACGGGCGTGAGCACGCAGTTCGGCCGGCATCTCGCCGACGGGAGTGAAGAGCTTCGGGAAGAGCCGCCGGTAGGAGGCCAGCACCGGGTCCAGCTCGTCGAAAGTGTAGATTCTCACCGTACCGTCGTAGGCGTCTACGGTTGCCTTCACGGAGTTGCGGACGTAGTTGATGTCTCCGACACCGGCCAGACGAACGGAGCGCGAGTATGGGTGCGCATCGCTGGTCGTATAGCCGTCAATCATCCAGATCATGCGGCCTTCCTTTGTGATGACCAGGTACGGATCGGCATCCCATACGATGAAGCCCGCCATGGTCTCCAGGCGGTCGCGCACCCTGCGATGGATCATCATGCGGCTTTCCGGGGCCAGATACGACGTGAGCAGGATGTTCCAGTCGCCTGACGAAACCGCAGCGGCAAGGCGTAGCAGCACTGAGGAGATCGCAAAGCCGCCCTGTCCGGCGTAGCGTGTTTCAACGTTGCCGCCTCCTGAAGGGTAATTAAACTCAGGCTGGCGCGTATGGACGAAGACCGGCTCGTGGGAGACCTCGCCGTAGTACAGTTCCGGGCGAGTGAGCTTCAGCGAAGCGGTCTTCACCTGCGGGGGCGCGTCTTGAACAAGAAGAAAAGGCAACCCATCAGGAGTGATCCTCGCCGCTTCGGCGGCGACTACGCCATAGCCGTGCGTGTAGATGAAATGCGGGTTGATCCAGCGGGAGCGCGCATCGGCGGGCAATTGAGCGACGTCAATCTCGCGCGGCGTAATCAGAAGCTGGCGGAGCTGGCCGTCGATCTGGTAACGATCCACATCACTGTCGTGGAAGACATAGTAGGGACGCAGGGCCTGGATCTGCGTGACGGTGTCATGGAAAGCGCGCCAGTCCCAGAGACGCACGTTGTCGAACAGAGCACGGTGCCTGGTGGCGTCGATCGGCGCTTCGAGGCGCGCGGCGAAGTCGGTCTCCTTTGTGCGGTGGCTCAGCCCGTAGGCGTCCCGAGTGGCTTTGATGTGCCGCTCGATGTAGGGCTTCTGAATCGTGATCTCGCTGGGCCGCACGTAGGCTGCGGTTACCAGACGAGGAAGGATGCCGGTCAGGATCAGAGCCGCTGGCAGGATCAGCGCGTAGCGCGCGCGCCGCATCAGGATGGCACCGCCGGCCGCGATGGCGGCGGCGACATTCAGCCAGATCAGAGGCAGGCTGTAGTTCTCGGCAACCCAGTCAACGCCGACCAGAGAGCCGTGGTCCTCGAGGAGCAGGTCGTAGCGGTTCAGGATGAATCTTGCGGCCAGCGCCAGCAGGAACAGGGAGATGAGGCCTCGCAGGAAGGTCGAGTCGAGCGCGCCACGCAGGTCCAGATCGCTGATCTCGATCTCTCCGCCGCGGCTCCACTCCGGGTAGCGGGTGCGGATGGACCAGATGCGGGATCCGAGCCAGTAGAGCAACGCCGCCACAACCGTCAGAGCCAGGACAAAGTTCAAGAGCACGCTCAAGAAGGGCAGGTCGAAGAAGTAGAACGACAGGGGGTGGCCGAAGACCGGGTCGCGCCATGCGCTGGCGTTCATGCCGCGGCTGCCCGCCCAGCGCACGACGGTCCAGGAATCCACAGTGACGCCCGCCAGCAGGAACGAGAACACGAGGATCAGCAGCGTGGAAAGCCGCGCATAGACGATGTGTTCCCGCAAGCCGGTACCAGCGTGTTTCAATGCACGGGCGTGCGTCACCCAGAGAACAGCGAAGGCCAGGATCGCTGCCAGCACGACTGGCAGGAATCCATAAGAGAGTAACTGCAGCCATGTCTCTACCTGGCCCAGTTCGTTCCACCACTGATATTCAATGAGGAAGCTCGAAATGGAGCGCGCGCTGACGAGCAGCAGGAGCAGGACGACCAGAACTATGCCGCGGCGCATGAAAATCCTCCCGTACCAGTGTATGCTTCCCTCCAAGACCTTATGACTCGACGCGATCTGCTCAAGACCTCGATGGCCCTTGCCGCGCCCGTGCCGCAGACGGGCTGGTTCGATCGTCCGATGCGCTGGGTGCAGCTTGCGTTCGTCGAGGACGATCCGGGCAACTATGACATCGGATTCTGGCTCGATTACTTCAAGCGTCTGCACGCGGATGCGGCATGCCTGTCGGCGGGCGGATGCGTGGCGTTCTATCCCACTGAGGTCCCTCTGCATTACAAGTCGAAGTTCATGAAAGCAGGGACGGATCCGTTCGGGGATCTGCTGAAGGGCTGCCGGGGCCTGGGGATGAACGTGATCGCGCGCGTGGATCCGCACGCCGCGCACGACGACGTGTTCCGTGCGCATCCGGATTGGATCGCAGTGGACGAGAACGGCAAGCCGCGCCGCCACTGGGCCATGCCCAACTATTGGGTGACGTGCGGCCTGGGCCCGTACAACTTCGTATTCATGCGTGACGTGGTGCGCGAGGTCGTATCGAAGTACGAAGTGGACGGCATCTTTGCGAACCGCTGGTCCGGGTCGGGCATGTGTTACTGCGGGCACTGCCGGCTCAACTTCAAGGCGTTTTGCGGCATGGATCTGCCGAAGGGGCGGGACCGGCAGAATGCGGCCTACCGGCAGTACACGATCTGGCACGACAAGCGGCTGTTCGAGCTTTGGGAGTTGTGGGACGCGGAGATCAAGAAGCGCAATCCGAAGGCAGCGTTCATTCCGAACACCGGGGGCGGCGCGGGTGCGGAGATCGACATGAAGCGCGCCGGCGCGCTGGCGCCGACGCTGTTCGCGGACCGGCAGGCGCGCAGCGGCATGACGCTGCCGTGGGCCAATGGCAAGAACGCGAAAGAGTATCGTGCGACGTTCGGAAACAAGCCGACCGGCGGCATCTTCTCCATCGGGCTGGAGGCTCCGTATCGGTGGAAGGACTCCGTGCAGAATCCGGCGGAGATCCGGATCTGGGCCATCGACGGTATCGCGCAGGGCCTGCGTCCATGGGTGACGAAGTTCAACGCCAAGCCGCTGGATCACCGCTGGTTCAAGCCGGTGGAAGAGATCTACACGTGGCACTGGAAGAATGAGCGCTATCTGCGCAACGAGTCGAACCTGGCCCGGGTGGGGCTCGTGTACTCGCAGCAGACCGCGCGATACGCCGTGCCCGACACCGAAGACTTCATTCGAGGGGCCTATCACGCGCTGGTGGAGGCGCGCATCCCGTTCGAGATGGTTCACGACGGGCTGCTAGACGCGGAGAGCCTGAAGCAGTTCCGGACGCTGGTGCTGCCGAACATTGCAGCTCTCTCCGAGGCGCAGTGCGCGCAGTTGACTGCTTTCGTCGAGCAGGGCGGCGGCATCGTCGCCACGCACGAGACGTCGCTGTATGACGAGTGGGGAGCGCGGCGCGAGAATTTTGGCCTGGCAGCGCTGTTTGCGGCGAGCTACGGCGGAGAGACGATCGCGCGGCAGCAGAACGCGTACATCGACATCGCCGACCGCTTGCATCCGCTGGTTGAAGGACTGAGCGATGCGGGGCGGATCATCCACGGAGTGCGGCGGGTGCAGTTGGCGCCGAATCGAAACGGGAACGCACCGCTCCGCACCGTGCCCAGCTATCCGGATCTGCCCATGGAAGAGGTCTACCTGCGGCCGGACTCTCCAACCTTTCCGGCCGTCTTCTGTCACGAGCACGGCAAGGGGCGCGTCGTCTATTTTCCATGGGATGTAGACAGGACTTTCTGGGAAGTGCTTTCGCCGGATCACGGCCGCCTGCTGGCGAACGCTGTACGCTGGGCGGCGAACGAACCGCAACCGTTGAGCGTGGAAGGGCCGGGCCTGATCGATGTCGCGGCCTGGCGGCAGAAGTCGTCCGCGACCGTGCACCTGGTCAATCTGACGAACCCTTATGCGATGAAAGGCCCGTTCCGCGAGATCCTGCCGGTAGGCTCGCAGAAGGTCCGGCTGCGGACCGCAACGCCCAGAGCCGCGCGATGGCTGGTGGCCGGGCAGCCAGCGAAGTTCAGTAACGCAAACGGTTGGTTGGAAACGACTTCGCCGTCCATCGGGCTGCACGAAGTGTTGGCGCTTGATTTCTGATAGACTAATAACAGGAACGCGCCCCGCCGTATTTCCCCCGCAATCCATTCAATGAACCTTTTCTCAGACCTTTCTCTGTCTCCTGTCCTTCGTGCGAACCTTGACAGGCACCTGTTCACCACACCGACTCCCGTCCAGGCGGGTGCGATACCGCCGGCCCTCGAAGGAAGCGACATCGTCGCGACCGCGCAAACCGGCACAGGCAAGACGCTGGCATTCCTGCTGCCGATTGTCGAAACACTGCTCAAGGAGCCCGGAAAGCTCGGCATCGCCGCGGTGATCCTGAGCCCGACTCGCGAACTGGCGCAACAGATCGACGAGACCTTTCAAAAGCTAGCCGCGGGAACGCCGCTGCGATCGGCCGTCGTTGTTGGCGGCCTCAATGAGCAGAAGCAACTGCTCGCCATCCGCAAGGGCGCGCAAGTCATCATCGCCACGCCGGGGCGTCTGTGCGACTTCCTTCAGCGCAAGCTGGCGAAGCTGGGGTCGACGCGCATCCTGACGCTCGATGAGGCGGACCGGATGCTCGACATGGGCTTCCTGCCGGCGCTGGAGCAGATTCTCGCTCCGATGCCGGAATCGCGCCAGACGCTGTTCTTCTCGGCCACCATCGAGAAGTCGGTCGCGCATCTCATCGGCAAGTATTTGAAGAGCCCGGTGCGTGTCGCAATCGGCAGCACCACCAAGCCCGCGGAGCAGGTGGATCTGCACGCCTATGAAGTGGAGCAGGACCGCAAGCTCGGTCTTCTGCATCATCTGCTGGAGCGCGAGCAGGGAGCGTTTCTTGTATTTGCGCGCACGAAGCACGGCGCGGATCGCCTGGCCCGCAAGCTGGCCAGCAGGGGCGTCCGCAGTGCTAGCATTCACGGAGACCGGACACAGAACCAGCGCAACCAGGCGCTGCGCAGCTTCCAGAAGGGCGACTGCCGGGTGCTGGTGGCAACGGACGTGGCGTCGCGCGGGATCCATGTGGACGGGATTGCACATGTCGTGAATTACGATCTGCCGCAGGTGCCGGAAGACTTTATCCATCGCGTCGGCCGGACCGGGCGCGCCGGGGCGCGAGGCGTCGCATCGACATTCGCGACGCGCGCGGAGCGCGGCGAGGTGCGGCGGATCGAACGGGCGCTGAACCTGCGGCTGACGCAGCGCGAGGTGTCGGCGGAGGTGCAGGCCGAGGAGCGCATGGCGCCGCCCAAGCACGCAGCCGTGCACCACGAACCTACGCCGGCCCCGAAGCGTCACGATCGCCCCTTCGGCGCAAAACCGCGGAAGGACCGGGCGTTCGGCGGCCACCAGCGGAATGAGCGGTCTGCCGGTGAATCGGGACAGCAGCGGCATGGCCAGCCGGCCGGTGCTCCGACGCGCAGGGAGAGGCCATTCGGCGGGAAGGCCAAAACTCCGCATTGGAAGAAGAGCGGCCGCTTCTCCAGCCGCTGACGCGGCGGGGGGCGCGATACACTGCGGGGCATGACCCCGTCACCGGAACGCACACTCCTCCTTGCCTCCATCGACGAAGCCTTCGACCGGAAGTCCTGGCACGGGACCAATCTCCGCGGATCACTGAAAGGGATCACTCCGGAGCAGGCTCTGTGGCGCCCGGGCATGGGGCGACATAACATTTGGGAAGTGGTGCTGCATTGTGCGTACTGGAAGTACGTTGTGCGGCGGCGTCTGACGGGGGCAAAGCGCGGCTCCTTTGCGTTGAAGGGATCCAACTTCTTTCCATCGCCCGCGGGGCCGTCGCAGGTCGAATGGCAGCGGGTGCTGAAACTGCTTCAAAACGAGCACACGGCGCTCCGGTGTGCGATTGAAGAGCTTTCCCCGCCGGCTTTCCGTGACGCGGGCAAGCAGAAGCTGATTCGCGGGGTGGCCGCGCATGACTTGTATCACGCTGGTCAGATCCAGTTGCTGAAGCGGCTGATGCGGGTCTGACCCCTGTATGCTGCTGGGCTGAAGACGCGCTGAACCCGTTACACCCGCTCGCTACCGCTCGAGGCTCGAACCGCGGACGATACAATCGGCTCATGAGTGCGCGTGCGAGTTTGCTGGACGCGCTGGGCGGGGAAGCCGGCTGCAGACGGCTGTCTGCCGAGTTCTACGCGCGGATTGGGAGAGACCCTGTCCTCCGTCCGCTGTTTCCAGGCAAGAGCCTCAGATGCGCCGTCGAGGAGTTTGCCGCATTCCTCATCCAATTCCTGGGCGGTGATGAGGAGCAGACCCAGTTTCGATGGTGGCTGAGCTTGCGCGAATCGCACGCACGTTTTCGGATCGGCCCCAGTGAGCGAAGCGCATGGTTGAAGCAGATGGGTGCAACGCTTGAAGCCGAAGAGTTCGACGAGGGGACGCGCGAGGCGCTACGCCAGTTCTTCCTGCACAGTTCCGCCTATGTCATCGGGGAGGACGCTCCTGCGCCGGAACATGAGGAACTCGCCGCTCGTTGGGGCAAGCAGCGCACCTTGGATGACGTGATCGGTGCGATTGTCGCAGGGCGTGAGGATGCTGTGCTCGCACTTGCACCGCAGATGGCTTCCCGCCCATCGGTGTACGTAGGGCTGCTGGCTCGGATGGTTCAATCCGGCCGCGCTGTTTTGGTCCGATACGTGACCGATGCCCTGATGAGTGATCCTTCTCTGGCGGCGCGCCGTTTTTCCGGAAACACACTATTGCATTTCGCATCCGGCGCAGGCTGTGTCGAAGTGGTGGCGCTGTTACTACGGCTCGGCACGGACCCGAACGTACAGGGCCGAGGCAGCCACACTCCGCTGTACCGCGTGGCGAATGAATGCCGGTCTGAAGCGGGTCCCGAAGTGGTCAGGTTGCTGGTGCGAGCGGGAGCGGACGTAAACGCCTGCGGCGGCGTCACCCGGGCGACTGCGCTGCATATGGCGGCGCGTCGCGGGTTCGTGGGAATCGCGCGGGAGTTGCTCGATTGCGGTGCGGCGCTTGAGGCGCGGGACAGCAAGGGGGCTACGCCGCTCCAGCGCGCGATTAATTGCCGCCGGGAGCGGGTGGCGCAATTGCTGAGGGAGAAGGGCGCGGGGCGATCCGGCTGAAGATGCGCTGAATCCGTTACACCCGCTCGCTACAGCTCGCGGCTCTACCGCGGAGCGTCTT
>DBMU01000018.1 GCA_002298225.1 Bryobacterales bacterium UBA690 | reverse complement strand
CCACGGGCATGGCGGGTGCTGCCGCCGGCGCCACCGGGCGCTCCACCGGAGGACGGCGCTTGGCGCGCTTCTCGCGCTGCTTCGTGCGCTTCTCCAGCTTCTTGAGCTTCTCGTCGATGCGCACCGTGATCCACTTCATCACCATGTCGGTGACGCGCATCCGGCGCTCCACTTCCTTCACCGCTGCCGGTCCCGCGCTGAATTTCACCAGCACGTAGAAGCCTTCGTTCTTCTTCTGGATCCGGTAGGCGAGCCTGCGCACGCCCCACTTGTCCACCTTGTCGATGGCGCCGCCACCCGACGTGATCACGTTCTTCACCTGTTCAACGTACGCGTCGATCTCTTCTTCCGCCGCGTCGGGACGAACGATGAATAGCTCTTCGTAGATCCTCATTCTTCCTCTCTTGTATTGCCCGGGGCGCGGCGGTTGTAAGCCGCCATGGCCTTTTCGACGCCCCCGGCGATGATGGACTCCACTGCCGCGCTTGCCGCGTCCAACAGCTCGTCCAGCTCTTTCTTCTGCCCGCTCTTGAACGGAGCGAGCACATACTTGGCGCCATCCCTCACAGGATGGCCCGGGTCAATGCCCAGCCTCAGCCGGACAAATTCCTGCGTTCCCAGGCAGCGGATGACGTCCTGTACGCCGTTGTGTCCCGCGCCCGAGCCCTTCGGCCGGATCCGCATGCTCATCCACGGCAAGTCCAGCTCGTCGTAGACCAGGATCAGATGTTCCGGCTTCAGGCCGTGTTTTTCGAGCAGCCCTTTCACGGACTGCCCGCTCAAATTCATGAACGTCTGCGGCTTCGCCAGCAACGCCGGCTTGCCTTCAATCAACCCTGCGCCCACCAGCGCCCTGCACTCCAACCGGCTCACCCGGATCGAGTGCCGCGCCGCCAGGCGGTCCACGGTGAGGAACCCGAGATTGTGCGGCGTTGATTCGTAATCAGGACCCGGATTGCCGAGCCCCACCACAAGAATCTCAGGATCCGCCATGGGCCTTCAGGCGCGAAGAGAAGACTACTTCTTCTTCTCGGCTGCGCCCTCTTCTTCCTTCTTGCCCTTCTTGATCACTTCGGGCTCCGGCGCACCGGCGGCGGCGCCCGGCTCGGCGGCGGCGGTCTCTTCCGCTCCGCCACGCATCGCGATCACGTGCGACAGCACCTGGTCGGCGGGGCTCACCAGCTTCATCGAGCCAGCCAGTTCCACCTGGTTGGCACGCACGTTCTGCCCGATGAGCATTTCCGTCACGTCGAAGGAGAAGTGCTCCGGAATCTCGTCCGGCAGACATTCGATCTCGATTTCGCGCGTCACGATCTCGAACAGACCGCCCTGCTGCTTCACGCCCTTCGGTTCGCCGGTCATCTGCACCGGGACCTTCACGTTCAGCCGCTTGGCCAGGTCGATCCGCAGCAGGTCGATGTGCAGCAGGTTGTTCTTGATCGGGTCGTGCTGCCAATCGACCACCATCACCGGCGTGTTCTCCACGCCTGTCACGTCCAGGTTGAAAATCGTGTTCACGCCCGACGAAGAGTGAAGGATCTTGTTCACTTCCTTCGGGCTCACGCTGACTGCCACGGCGTCTTTCCCCGTGCCGTACACCACGGCGGGAATCCGCGCCTGCGCACGCAGCCGCCGCGCTTCATTCTTGCCCCGCGTGGCGCGCGGCTCGGCGGCGATGGTGATGTCCTTCCTCATGATTTGCTCCTATTGCTTCAAACAAACAAAGAACTTACGGACGTCTCCTCGTGAATGCTCTGGATGGCCCGCGCCAGGAGGCGCGCCACCGACAGCACCCGGATCCTGCCGCATGCCGCGGCCTCCGGCCTGAGAGGAATCGAGTCCGAAAAAACCACTTCCTTCAATCGCGAGCAGGCAATGCGTTCCACCGCCGGCCCCGACAGCACCGCGTGCGTTGCGCACGCCGTTACACTCCTTGCGCCCTTCTCGAGCAGCGCATCGGTCGCCTTCACCAGCGTCCCCGCCGTGTCGATCAGGTCGTCGATGATCAGGCAGTCCAGCCCATCCACGTCGCCGATGATGTGCAGCACCTCGGCCACGTTCGGCTGCTCCCGCCGCTTGTCGATGATCGCCAGCGGGACTTCCAACCGCTTGGCAAACGCTCTCGCACGCTCCACACCGCCGGCGTCCGGAGAGACCACGATCATCTTATCCAGATCGCCGTTGTTCCGGAAATGATCGATCATCACCGGCGTGGAGAACAGGTGGTCCACCGGAACGTCGAAGAATCCCTGGATCTGCGCGGCGTGCAGGTCGAGCGAGAGGATCCGGTTCGCCCCGGCCCGCTCCAGCATGCTTGCCACGACCTTCGCCGAGATCGGCACCCGCGACTTGTCCTTGCGATCCTGCCGCGCATAGCCGTAGTACGGCAAAACCGCGGTGATGCGATCCGCCGACGCCCGCTTGAGGGCGTCGATTATCAGGATCAGCTCCATCAGGTGGCGTTCGACCGGCGTGCACGTGGGCTGCACAACGAACACGTCGTTACCCCGGACGTTCTCCTCGATCTGCACCCAGATTTCGCCGTCGGAGAAGCTCTTGACTTCCACTCCCCCGAGTTCGATCCCGAGTTCAGTGCAGATGGCCCGTGCCAACGCCGGGTTGGCATTGCCGGTCAGGACTTTCAGTCGTTCGGCTCTCATCATTCGTACAGGCTTCGCGGCGGCCATGTCTTCTCGCGTGCGTGCTCCCGCAAACTACGACTCATGCGCGCGCGGTACTCCCGGCGCGTCACCGTGGTTGTCGAGAAAACCTTGAGAGGCTCCGTACGGAACAGCGGAAGGGCTCCCTGAAGATTGGCCCGGTCCGGAAACACCCCGAAGAGTGCTGCCCCGCTGCCGGAGAGCCGCGCAGGCTGGGCCCCGAGCCGTTCGAGTTTTCTCTGCCACCGCTTCAGCTCCGGATGAAGCTGAAAGACGGCATGCTCGAAGTCGTTCTCCGCGTCAGACGCACAATACGCCTGCCAGACAAACGACTGGAAAATATTTAGTTTAGGAAACTCAGCAGGCGAAGTCAATGAACCACGGCCCAGCGCCCTGTACGCCTCCGGCGTCGATACGTGGATCGGCGGCGCCAGCACCAGCATCGGCCACTTCCCGCTCTCCGGCAACGGGTAAAGCTCTTCGCCTCGGCCGATGCCCAATGCCGTCCCCCCGACCAGGAAAAACGGCACGTCGCTGCCCAGCTTCGCGCCCATTTCCATCAGTTCGCAGAGTTCGGCATTCCGGCCGGTCAGCGCCGGCAGGGCCAGCAACACCGCCGCCGCGTCACTCGATCCGCCTCCCAGCCCTCCGCCCATCGGAATCCGCTTCTCCAGCTTCATCCGCAGCCGCCCACGCACCTTCTTCTGCTCGAAAAACAGGCGCGCCGCCCTGGATGCCAGGTTGTCAGCGATTCCCACTGAGTCGTCCAGCTCGATCCCGGCTCCCCGCCCCGGCGTGAATTCGAATCCGATCCGGTCGCTGAGCCCGATGGTCTGAAAGACGCTTCTGATCTCGTGAAAGCCATCGGCCCGCTTCCCCAGCACTTTCAGGCTCAGGTTGACCTTCGCATGCGCGCGGACTGTGGCTCGACGCGGCTCCACGTCAGTAGTGCAGGAGCGAGAAGACCTCCCGGCCCTCCAGCTTCTTCCGCCCATTAAGGAAATCGAGCTCAATCAGGAAGCCCAGGCCGAGCACTTCGCCGCCGACCTTTTCCACGAGTTCAGCCACGGCCGCGGCCGTGCCGCCCGTCGCCAGAACATCGTCGATGATCAGCACCCTCTGCCCCGGCCGCACCGCGTCCTTGTGCATCTGAAGCCTGTCGGTGCCGTATTCCAGGGCATACTCGACAGTCTCCGTCTCAGCCGGCAGCTTGCCCGGCTTCCTGACCGGCACGAATCCCGCGCCCAAGGCATACGCCATGGCCGGCGCAAAGAAGAACCCGCGCGCCTCCACGCCCACCACGACGTCCACCTTGGTGCCGTTGTAGTGGCTCTTCAGCGCGTCGATTGTCGCACGCCACCCCTGCGGGTCTTTCAACAGCGTCGTAATGTCATAGAAATTGATGCCGGGCTTGGGGAAGTCGGGGACTTCGCGGATCAGGGACTTCAGTTCTGTCATAACGGGGATGGGTCAGTGCTTGATGGCAAACCCATCCGATTGTAACAGAGCGGCCTCTCTCTCCTCGACTCCCCGCACATCGCTCATGCGCGGCCCCTGGCGCAGCCGCCCGACAAAATCCGAGAGCTGCCCCTCCGTCCCCACGGCGTACACTTCCACATTGCCGTCGTCCCGGTTCTTTACCCACCCAGTGACGCCGATCTCGTGGGCCCACTCCTGCGCAAAATACCTGTAGCCGACCCCCTGGACCCGCCCCCTCACCACGTAACGCCGCGCCGCTTTCCGTTCCTGCCTGGCCATGATCCTTCCATTATCCCCACCGGAGATACAATCTCTATTGTCCATGCCTTTTCCCACGCACCGTCCCCGCCGCCTTCGTTCCTCTGAGCCCATTCGCCGCCTAGTGCGCGAGACGACGCTCAGCCCCGCAAACTTCATCCTTCCGCTCTTCGCCGTTGAAGGTGAGGGAATCCGCAAGGAAATCTCTTCCATGCCCGGCAACTACCAGCTCTCCATCGATGAACTGGTCAAGGAATGCGTGGAGTGCGCGTCGCTGGGCATCGGCGGCGTCATCCTCTTTGGGATCCCAAACCAGAAGGACGAGGAGGCTTCGCAGGCTTACGCCGAAGACGGCATCGTGCAGCGCGCGGTCCGCGCCATCAAGCAAAACGCGCCCAACCTGCTGGTGATCACCGACGTCTGCAACTGCGAATACACCAGCCACGGCCACTGCGGCAAGGTGGTGGCGGGCGACGTAGATAACGACATCACACTGACCTGGCTGGCGGCGTCCGCGGTTTCGCACGCCCGCGCGGGCGCCGACATCGTCGCTCCATCCGACATGATGGACGGCCGCGTGGCCGCAATCCGCCATGCCCTGGACGCTGCCGGGCTCACGAAGATCCCCATACTCAGCTACGCGGCCAAGTACGCCAGCGCCTTCTACGGCCCGTTCCGCGAAGCCGCCGAGTCCGCTCCGCAGTTCGGCGACCGCCGCAGCTACCAGATGGATCCGCCCAACGCCCTGGAAGCGATGCGCGAGATCGCCCTCGACATCGAGGAAGGCGCCGACATGATCATGGTGAAGCCCGCCCTGGCCTATCTCGACATCATCCGCATGGCGCGTGACCGCTTCGACGTCCCGCTCGCCGCTTACCAGGTCTCCGGCGAATTCTCCATGATCATGGCCGCGGCGCGCAACGGCTGGATCGACCTCGACCGCGTCATGATCGAGACTCTCACCGCCATTCGCCGCGCCGGCGCCGGTACGATTCTTACTTACTTTGCCAAGCCCGCCGCGCGTCTGCTGAGCTGAGAGCTGATATTTCAACTCCAGAAATGGACGCACGGCCCACTGTGTTAGATTACGGGTGTACTCCTATGCAAAAGACCAGTAATCCTGCGGATCTGGCGCAGATTTGCCGCCAGGTCCGGCGCCACATCGTCACCATGACCGGCGCAGCCAAGTCCGGGCACCCCGGCGGCTCGCTTTCGGCAACTGAAATCGTCGTTACCTTGTTCTGGGACGTAATGCGGCACGACCCGGCGAACCCGAAGTGGCCCGAGCGCGACCGGTTCATCCTCTCCAAAGGCCACGCCGCCCCGGTCCTCTACGCCGCAATGGCTGAGTGCGGATACACGCCCGTCGACACACTCAACACCCTGCGCAAGCTTGGCTCGATCTATCAGGGCCATCCCGACGTCCGGTTCATCCCGAGCCTGGAAGCCTCCACCGGGTCGCTTGGCGAGGGCATCAGCCTGGGCCTGGGCATGAGCCTCGCGGCGCGCCTCGACAAGTCCCCGTCACGCACCTACGTGGTGGTCGGCGACGGTGAAATCCAGGAAGGCCAGATCTGGGAAGCGGCCATGTTCAGCGCCTACAACAAGGTCGACAACATCTGCGTCATCGTCGACTACAACAGGATCCAGCTCGACGGTTTTGTGAAGGACATCCTCGACCTGGAGCCGCTGGCGGACAAGTGGCGATCCTTTGGCTGGCACACCATCGAAGTGGACGGTCACGACATTCGCGCTCTCCAGAAGGCCTTCGCCGAAGCGGCTGCCACCAAGGGTAAGCCCACCTGCCTCGTCGCACACACCATCAAAGGCAAGGGTGTCTCCTTCATGGAGAACAACCCGAAGTATCACGGCGTCGCGCCCAGCGCCGAAGAAGTTGAACTCGCCCTCAAGGAGCTTGCCTGATATGCCTGCAAAAGTAAAATACGAACTCAAGCTCGGCCCTGCCACCCGCGAGTCTTTCGGCAAAACCCTGGTCGAACTCGGCCGGGAGAATCCCAACATCGTCGTCGGCGATGCCGACCTCACCAAGTCGACGATGACCACTTACTTCGGCAAGGAGTTCCCGGAGCGCATGTTCGAGTGCGGCATCGCCGAGGCGAACATGGTCGCCATCGGCGCGGGCTTCGCCACCGCCGGCAAGATCCCCTTCGTCTCCAGTTTCTCCGCCTTTGTCATGACGAAGGGCTTCGAGCAGTTGCGCTGCCTGGTGGCCTATCCGAACGTGAATCTCAAGGTCGTCGGCACGCACTCAGGCATCTCGATCGGCGAGGACGGCCCCTCCCAGATGAGCATGGAGGACCTCGCCCTCGCCTGCGCTCTCCCCAATTTCACTGTCCTGTGCCCAGCCGACGACACCGCCACCCGCTGGGCAGTACGCTGGGCCGCCGGGCATCAGGGGCCGGTGTTCATCCGCACCGGCCGGCCCAAGGCTCCGGTGATCTATCCGGCCGACGCCACGTTTGAGTTGGGCAAGGCGGTGGAGCTCGTGCCGGGCACTGACGTGACTCTCGTTGCCACCGGCCTCCTCGTCGCCGAGGCGATCAAAGCCTCCGAGACGTTGGAGCAGGAGGGCATTTCAGCCCGGGTGCTCGATATCCACACCATCAAGCCGCTCGACGAGGACGCCCTGGCCCGCGCGGCCCGCGAGACCGGCGCCCTAGTGGTTGCCGAAGAGCACCTGGTTGACTCCGGGCTCGGCGTGCGCGTCGCTCAGGCACTGGCGAAGACAGTCCCGGCGCCCGTGGAATTCGTCGGCCTCACCACCTTTGCCGAGTCCGGCTCCCCGGATCAGTTGCTCGACAAGTACGGCCTCCGAGCGCCCAACCTTGTGGAAGCAGCGCGCCGCGCCGTCGCCCGCAAGTCCTGAAGTTAGAAACATTTCTACCTTAAAATGTTCGCTCGCCGCTTCCCTGCGGCGAGCGCTTCGTTTATCATGGGCCTGATGGACACAGTGGAAGCCGGAGGCGCGAGTGTCGCCGAAGGCCTCGAACAACTGCGCACCGCTCACCGTCTCCAGCTCAGCCGGACGCTGCACGATGAGATCGGTCCATCGCTGTGCTCAGCCGGGTTGATGCTCGGGCTGGTTCGCAGCTCCTCCGCCGCGCTCGACCCCACCAGCGCAGACATGCTCGACTCTATTCAGGCGGCGTTGGAGAACGCCATCTCTTCGGTCCGCGCTCTCAGCTACGCCGCCGATCCAGGCCTGGCCGCACGCTGCGGATTCCGCTCCGCAATGGATAGCATCGCCCGCTCCCATGCCGCGTCCATCATCGTCGCGGACGATGCCCGTGAATTTTCCGGCGCCGCCTCAGAAACGGCCTGCCGGATCGTCCAGGATGTCCTTATCGCGCTGTCCGGGACCGCCGGCCCCGCCCGCATCGAATGCGGCAGTTCCGGCATCACTCTCTTCGCGGCAGGACGAATCCCCCACGCGCCGCTCTCGGCATTGAGCCATCTGGCCTCTACGGCCGGCCTCACCCTCGCCTGCACCGAATGCAGTGAGGGGACCGTGCTGACTTTGGCGCACAAAGAGGAGGCTTGAGTGCACGATATCCTTCTCGTCGACGACCACAAAATCATGCGCGACGGACTGCGCGCTATCCTCAAGATCTCGAATGAGTTCAATGTTGTGGCTGAAGCCGAGGACGGACCCTCCGCCGTCCGGCTTGCCTGCTCGCTGCGTCCCCACCTGATTCTGATGGATATCAGCCTGCCCGGTCTTTCGGGCATTGAGGCGATGGTCGAAATCCTGCGCACCGCGCCGGAAACCCGCATCGTGATCCTCTCTATGTACGACGACGAAAACTCCGTCGTGCAAGCCATCCGCAGCGGCGCGCGCGCCTTCGTCCTGAAGAAGGCGAGCCACAATGAACTTCTCGACGCGCTCCGCACTGTCGCCCTCGGCGGCTCCTACCTCAGTCCCGAAGTCTCCGACAAGTTCCTCACGCGCGTCCAGAAGGGCGACCTGAACGAACCGGCGCATACCGCTCTCGATGTGTTGAGCCCGCGCGAACTCCAGGTAATGCGCATGATTGCCGAAGGGAAAACCTCCAAGGAGATTGCCGTACAGCTCAATCTCGGCCTGCAGACGGTGCGCGGATACCGCAAAACCCTGATGCACAAGCTGAACGTCAACAACATCGCCGCGCTGACGCAACTCGCCCTTGCCCACGGGCTCACCAAGCCCTCCGGCATGAGCGCGTCGGCCTGACGGAGCCCCCCGTGGATCACCATCTGATGCTCGAAAGCCCTTGGGGTCCGCTTTCTGTTGCGGACTCGCACGTGCATTTCTTCTCCCATCATTTCTTCCGCATGTTAGCCGTCCAGCGCGGCCGCGGCGAGGGACCGGCCGGGCTGTGCGCGGAAGCCGGAATCGAGACGCCGGCCGAGAACCCCGCCGAGTTCGCCGCCCGCTGGGTGGCCGAACTGGACCGTCATCGCGTGGCGCAGGCGGCTTTGATCGCCAGCCTCCCCGGCGATGAAGAGTCCGTGGCCGCCGCCTGCAGCGCATTTCCCCACCGCTTTTTCGGCTGGTTCTTCCTCAATCCCCTCGCCCCGGACGCAGCCGCCCGATGCGGCGCCGCATTGTCATCAGGCCTGCAAACCGTCTGCCTCTTCCCGGTGATGCACGCCTACTCGCTGAGCGACCCACGCGTCGAGGAGGTGCTGCAGACCGCCCTCCAGCACCGCGCCACCGTCTTTGTCCACTTCGGGATCCTCTCGGTCGGCATCCGCACCCGGCTCGACATTCCGTCCCCCTTCGACATGCGCTTTGCCAATCCGCTTGACCTGCACCCCGTCGCCCTGCGGCATCCCTCGCTCAATTTCACCGTTCCGCACTTTGGCGCGGGGTTCTTTCGCGAAACGCTGATGCTGGCCAGCCTCTGTCCCAACGTCTATCTGGACACTTCATCCTCCAACTCCTGGATCCGCTTCCTCGTGCCGTCTCCTTCCCTCGTCCAGGTCTTCGATGGTGCGCTCGCCGTGGTCGGGGCCCGCCGGCTGCTGTTCGGCACCGACTCTTCGATCTTCCCGCGCGGCTGGGTCCGGCCCGTCTTCGAGCACCAATCCTCCATCCTGCACTCGCTCGGGATCTCAAGCGACGACGCCGGGCTCATCTTCGGCGGCAACCTGCGGCGGCTGATGCAGCGATCCTGAAGCGGAATCATGGAGAGGAATTCTCTCCGGCGCACACTTTGTTGCTTGAGACTCTTCACTTTCATGCGCCGGCCGCTCTCCCGCTTCCGCGATGCCATCGCGGCTGAACCGCGGTCTGCCGGACACGCAGAACTGTTTCCGTTGGAGTACCCGCTGTTCCCGGTTCCCCGCATCGCCGTGCTCGGCGCGGAGGTCCGGCCGGAGCCGGGAGTCCTCTGCTTTCCGAAATGGACCGCCTGCCAGCTTTCCGCCCTCCGGCCAAGAGCCTTGGCCGGTTCCTGGCGCGAGATTTCGAATGCAGGCCGCATGGCGAGCCTTGGGATGCTCGAATTGCCGGATTTGTGCTATCCGGTCATCGTCTTCTCAGATCCGTCCGTGGCGCCACTCCACGAGCGGCAGCATGCCATGCTGTGGGACTGGTTCGGCTTGCCCGCCTACGAACAGATCCGAACCGCCTCTGGCCGGCTGCTGGCGTATGAATGCGATGCGCGCGATGGCTTCCACATGGCGCCAGGCATCGACCCGTCCGAGTTCGGCGGCATCATTGAGACGCGCCCCTGCCCCTGCGGCGCCAGCGAACCGCTGGTCCGCATGGCCTCCGCGCGCCGGGCCCTCGTTGCGGCCGGCACCTGAAATCGTCCAGAGGAGCTGTCGATCGATCGTCATTACTGGCGCGGACTCCGCGATTTCCGTTATTCTCAGTGAGTAGACGCCGCGGGGACATGGCGGAACTGGCAGACGCACTGGATTTAGGTACTAGATGTTTCCGTCATTAAATCAACCGTTTAGACTGCCCTTGCAGTGATGTCGCACCTATTGTGGTCATGACGGCTGCACGGTACGATGAAAGAGCCTCATTCGTGCGGATGTGGCGAAATTGGCAGACGCCCCAGACTTAGGATCTGGTGGGAGCAATCCCGTGGAGGTTCAAGTCCTCTCATCCGCACCAATAAAACCAACAAAGTTCTGCGGCCAGGGCTCATCGGGTCTTCCCCTTGTGGCGCGGCCGGAGCGGGCAAGGAATCTCTTTCAGGCAAAATCGAATCATGATGGCTTTCGCGTATCTCCGGGTCAGCGGTAAGGATCAGGTCAAAGGAGATGGGTTCACTCGCCAGCTTCAGGCCATCAAGGCGTACGCGAAGGCGAACGGGATCACCATTGCGAAGGTGTGCCGCGAGGAAGGTGTCAGCGGCACGGTTGAAACGATGGACCGGCCCGCATACCGGGAGATGCTTCAGGCCCTCCACTCCATTGGCGTTAAGGCCATCATGGTGGAGAAACTGGACCGGCTTGCGCGTGACTTGATGGTGCAGGAGGCAGCAATCTCTGACCTTCACCGGCACGGCTTCGAGCTGATCAGCGTTGCAGAGCCCGACCTGATGGCGAAAGACCCGACGCGCAACCTCATGCGGCAGCTTATGGGCGCAGTCGCACAGTACGACAAGGGCATGATCGTAATGAAGCTGGCCGGTGCCAGGGCGCGCAAGCGGGCCGCAACGGGCCGGTGCGAAGGACGCAAGGCGTACGGGTTCTATCCTGGAGAGTCAGCCGTCAAGGAACGCATGGAGGCGTTGCGGAAAGAGGGCCTCGGGTTTGACCGCATTGCCGCAAAGCTCAATGAAGAGGCCTTGCAAACCCGCACGGGCTCGAAGTGGCATGGTGTCGTCGTCAACCGCATACTTACCGGGAGAACTCTGCGGTAAGCCCAGAGCTATCGTAATCCGACCAAGGTAGTGCAGCGCTTGGTGGGCCGCGTTTTCCCACCCTAGCGGTGCCAAAAGCGCTGCTACCTCAGTGCCGATTTATCGAGCGGGCGACGGCAAGCCCGGCTTGGAATATCTACCCCAAGACTGCATCCAGTCTAGGTCAGACAAACAGCCGAGACAATTTGTATTTGAGATATTTGCATCTCAAATTAGTCTTCAGCCATCGACTCCCACTCTTCGATAGCGCACGGCCCTCCCTGAAGCGCGCTGCCACAGGGACGCCGGAGGCCAGGACGCGGGCCGGCGATGTGCCAGAAGGCAAGCCAAGGCCAGGGATGGCAGCGCCAGGAGCGCAGCAGGACCGGGGTAGCTCCCCCCTTTGCGCGAGAGCCAGCTTGGCATTCGAAAAAGATGGCGACGTCATTTTTCCAGGTGTTTTGACACCGAAGACTTCACCATTCCGGGGATAGTTGCCGAGACGCGATGGTGATAGAGTGTAACGGCCTCGAAAGATAGGCTTGTGAGCCTCGGTTTCCCGGTAGTCCAGCCTCGGAGTAGTCAATGAGTCAAATGCTGATCGGTCTCTTGGCGGGCGCAGGTGTGCTCGCTGCTTTCCTTGCGTGGAAGTTCCACACCGAACTTCAGGCGCTTCGGTTCAAATACGCTCGGATCATCGCGCTTGAGGCTGAAGAGGCCGCAACGGAAGCGAGGATAGAGAAAAGCAAACGAGACCTAGAGCAGTTTGAACAAGACGACAAGAAACGCAGGGATATCCTGAGCCAGGAATATGCTTCAGCTCTGTCTCGATATCAGGAGCTGAAGCGAGAAGTCGGACTGCTCGAAGAGAACTTGGAAGACATATCATTCGGCCTCTACAAGCCGCACTTCGACTTCAAAACCTCCGAAGACTATCGCGCAGCACTTGAGAAGCTGCGAGAGCAGCAGCGAACATACGTGCGCGACGGACACGCTGCGTTCTGTCCGGTGAACTGGAGAGTAGGCGACAACGAGAAGGCGGGATCGAAGATGGTACAGCTGATGATGAAGCTGCAACTTCGGGCCTTCAATGGCGAGTGCGAAGCAGCCGTTGCTGATGTGAGCTGGAACAACATTACGAGGATGGAGGAACGGCTCAGAAAGTCATTCGAGGCAATTAACAAGGCTGGTGACGTTCTGCAGGTGGAAATCAAACGTTCGTACTTCACCATGAAACTCGATGAGCTTCGGCTGAAACACGAGCACGAGCTGAAGAAGCAACAGGAGAAAGAGGAGCAGCGCAGGATCAGAGAGCAGATTCGCGAAGAGGAACGGGCGCAAAAGGAAATTGAGAAGGCAAAAGAGGACTCAGAGCGCGACGAAGAGCGATATCATAAGGCACTCGAAAAAGCACGGGAGGAAGTAGCTAAGGCGACAGGAGCGCAGCTCGCCAAACTCACCGAACAGATCAGCAGTTTCGAAGCGAAGCTGGATGAGGCCCGCAAGAAGAAGGAGCGCGCTATTGCCCGCGCACAACTCACAAAGTCCGGCTTCGTCTATGTGATCTCCAACATCGGATCGTTCGGGGACCGCGTCTTCAAAATTGGCATGACGCGGCGCATGGAGCCGATGGAGCGCATCACCGAACTTGGGGACGCTTCGGTGCCCTTCCCCTTCGACCTTCATGCGATGCTGTACTCCGACAACGCGCCGGAACTGGAAGGCGCTCTACATCAGCACTTTGAAGAGAGAAGACTCAACTTGGTCAACCGTCGGCGTGAGTTCTACCGCGACGTCGAAATTGACGAGGTAGAGAGGTTCGTTAAGGAGCGCGGCCTCAGCGCTCAATTCATACACGCTGCCGAAGCCAAGGAATACAGAGAGTCTCTTGCCATCCGTGAGCAGCAGATGCCAATCGCTCCGTCCGCCGGTTCAGAGAAGTTCTCACAGCCGCTCTTTTCAGATTGAACGGTATTGACCATTTGAATCTCTTAAAGGATCGCCCCATCGGCTATGCGTAAAAGAACTAAATATCTAATCAGGTCGGAAGAATATTCGCACGTCCGCCTGTTTCGAGATGATTACGAGTTGTTGGTGAATCTCCTCAAGGAGGAAGGTCTCTCTGTCAATGTTACGGTCGACGAAGACGTCCTCGACAATCCCGAAGAGATCGATTGCATCCAAAGGCAATGGGCAGACTTCCTGTATATCGAGGGCACCTTTCCTAGGGAGGCAGGTCGGGTGTACCCGACCCGTAAGGATGCAATCGAAATAGTCGTGCGACGCGGAGTTGCTAGTCTCCGATCGGTTCTCTTGGATGCGAAGTGTCGCGGTATCACTGAAGACGTGCACAATCTCCTGAAGCGAAATAGGAGATGGACGCGAGTCTTGTCTAGCTGGGCACCAAGTGTGGCCTTGTTTTCATCTGGATCACTAATTGCGAGTTCCTTCATGGTGACTCAAACTAAGCCCAACAAAGCGATGCTGTTCCTAATGCTTGGACTGATTGTCGCTTCAGTGCCTCCTGCGCTATTGCGATTGTTTGGGTGGCCTATCCTCGATTGCGAGGAGTCCTCCTGGTGGATCAGACTCTGCGCTCCTCCGCCATTCGTACTGAAGCGTAGAGCTGACGTCGCCGGAATCTGGAAGCGGAACAAGGAGAGTGTCCTCGTAGATGCAGTGAAGGAACTGTTGAAGATCGGCGTTACTTTTGCTGCGGGCTATTTCTTCCGGCTCCTTTCGGCCTAGGCCCGCGCAAACTAGCGAACTTGTAGGGTGGGCAAGCATCCTCTTCCTGCAACTTCTTGCAACGATTTGCAGTGATGTGCAGTGATGTGCCGCTACTGGAGGCAACTGGACGGACAGGGCCCTCACCTAGAATCAACAACTTAGCCACAAAAAAGGCTTTAGGCCATCGTCTAGGGTAGATTTAGGTTCCAGCGGGGAAACCCGTGGGAGTTCGACCCTCCCCGTCCCCACCAACCCTCAACTTGCCCCACGACAGTTTCTGCAGCAGATTCGCCGCTCTTCCTATGCCCTCACGGGCCGGGTCGGTAGAATGAATCGATGGCCCAGGAACCGGAAAAGACCGAGGTCCCTTTCGAGCAGTGCCTCTCCGAACTCGAAAGCGTCGTCAAGGAGTTGGAGAAACCCGACGTCCCCTTGGAGAAGGCGCTCGAACTGTTCGAAAAAGGCATGAAGCTCAGTGAGACCTGCCGCAAGCAACTCGCCGACGCCGAGACACGTATCGAAATCCTCATCAAAAAGGGCTCGCGGGTTGAAGCGGAGCCCTTCGGCCAGGAATGACCATGACCCTTTCCGATTTGACCCTCAAAGAGTATCTCGCCGGGCAGACCAGTCTGGTGGACGCAGAGTTGGACCGGTTGGTGCCCTCTGAAAGCACGCCGCCCGAGACCATCCACAAGGCCATGCGCTACTCGCTGTTCGCCGGCGGCAAGCGGATCCGCCCCATCCTGTGCATGGAGGCGGCGCGCACGGTAGCGGGCCGCGAAGTGGAAGGCGCGGTGACTGTGGCGTGTCCGCTGGAGATGATCCACACCTACTCGCTGATCCACGATGACCTGCCTGCGCTCGACAACGACGATCTGCGCCGCGGCCGTCCCACGTCACACAAAGTGTTCGGCGAGGCCATGGCGATCCTGGCGGGCGATGCTCTCCTCACATACGCATTCGAAGTCCTCGGCCGCGCCGGCAACGCGCGCCTCGTCGCCGAACTGGCTGGCGCGTCGGGCACCGTCGGCGGCATGATCGCCGGACAGGTGCACGACATGGAAGGCGAGAAGCGGCAGCCCACGGCTGAACTCCTGGACCGGATCCACCGCGCGAAAACCGGCGCACTGCTGAGGTGCTCCCTGCGAATGGGCGCGATCCACGCCGGAGCCACTGAAGCACAATTGGCCGCCATCTCCGAATACGGCGAGCACATCGGCCTGGCCTTCCAGATCGTTGATGACATCCTCGACGTAACGCAGACCTCGGAGCAGCTCGGCAAGACCGCAGGAAAGGACGCGGCGCAGCAGAAGATCACCTTCCCTGCCGTGTATGGCCTGGAGCGCTCCCGTATCATGGCCGAAGAAGAACGGCGGCTGGCGCATGAGTCGCTGGCATCGTTCGGCAGCAGCGCGCGGCGGCTGCGCGAACTGGCCGACCTGATCGTCGATCGCGAGTCATGAAGCCGCAGCGGCAGCGGATCGACCAGCTCCTGTGCGAACGGGGTCTGGCCGAGTCGCGCGAAAAGGCGCGCGCGCTGCTGCTCGCCGGCGCCGTAATGGTCAACGGACAGCGCGTGGACAAGGCCGGCGCGCAGGTGGCGATCGACGCGTCCATCGACCTGATCGAGAAGATGCCCTGGGTGAGCCGCGGCGCGTTTAAACTGTTGGGCGCACTGGACCGCTGGAATATCGACGTCGCCGGCCGCGTCTGTCTCGACGCCGGCTCTTCCACCGGCGGCTTCACTGAAGTACTGCTCGCCCGCGGCGCGGCGCGCGTCCACTGCGTCGACGTCGGCGCCGGGCAGCTCCATTGGAAACTGCGAAACGATCCACGCGTCGTCCTCCACGAAGGCCTGAACGCGCGTTTCCTCGAGCCCTCGCATATCGGCGAACCCGTCCAGCTCGTGGTCTGCGATGTGAGCTTCATTTCAGTTACACTCATCCTTCCGGCCTTAGCCCCGCTGATGGCCGTGCCGCGCGAGTTTGTGGTGCTCGTCAAGCCCCAGTTCGAGGTAGGCCGGGACCAGGTGGGCAAGGGCGGGATTGTCCGGGACCCGGCGCTGCACGAAGCCGCCATCGCCAAAGTGCGGTCAGCGGCGGAGATGTTGGGTTTCCAAACGGAGGTCGCCGAGAGCCCGGTGACGGGCGCTGAAGGCAACAAGGAGTTCCTGCTGCATGGAACCGATCCGCATGGTCGGCATCATCACCAAGCCTGACGTCCGGCAAGGCGACAGCATCGTCCCGGCGGTGCTCGCCTGGCTCGACGCACGCGGGATCGCTTACCGCATGGACGAGGCCACCGCGTCGTACACGAACGGCGCCGTGAAACCGCTGCCGCGCGACCACGTGCCCGACGGCTGCCAGCTCGTTATCGTCCTCGGCGGCGACGGCACGCTCCTCTCCGCCGCCCGCGCCATCGCCGGACGCGAGATCCCGCTGTTCGCAGTCAATCTCGGCGGACTCGGCTTCCTCACCGCCATCTCGACCGACGAACTCTTCCCTGAGCTGGAACGCGCGCTGCGCAACGAGCATCGAGTCGCTCGCCGCCGCTTGCTCTCCTGCGAGGTGCAGCGCGCCGGGACAACCGTTGCGCACTACGAAGCTCTCAACGATGTCGTCATCACCAAAGCCCACATCGCGCGCATGATCGACCTCGTCTGCAACGTCGACGCGCACTTCGTCTGCCGCTACAAGGCCGACGGCCTCATCGTGTCCACGCCTACCGGCTCCACCGCCTACTCGCTCAGCGCCGGCGGCCCCATCGTCTTCCCCAGTGTCGGCGCCCTGTGCATCACGCCGATCTGCCCGCACACGCTCACCAACCGCCCCGTGCTGGTGTCGGACTCGAGCGTGATTCAGATCCTGAACCAGGCCGCCGACAACGTCGCCTACCTGACCATCGACGGACAGGTCGGCGAGCCCCTGAAGGAACAGGATCGAGTGATCTGCCGTAGCAGCCAGCATGCCCTGTCGCTGATCCGGCCGCCGCGGATGTTGTTTTTCGACGTCTTGCGACAAAAACTCAAGTGGGGTGAACGTTGAAGAAGCTCTCTTTGACAAGCTGGATCTTCATTGCCATGGCCGCGGGCATCGCGGCAGGGCACTTCTTTCCAGAGTTCGGCAAGCAGCTTTCGCCGGTCTCCAACATCTTCATCCGGATGATCAAGTCGATCATCGCGCCACTGCTGTTTGCCACGCTCGTGGTCGGCATCGCCGGTTCGGGCTCGGCCAAGGCCATGGGCCGCATCGGCCTGAAGTCGATCATCTACTTCGAAATCGTCACCACTGCCGCGCTGTTTCTCGGGCTCGGCGCGGTCAACCTCATTCGTCCCGGCGCCGGCCTTTCGCTGGAGAAGGCGGCGGTTGATCCGAATCTCCCGCAAGCGAAAGCCTCGCTCTCATCGATTCTGGAGCACACCTTCCCCTCCTCCATCTTCGACGCAATGGCAAAGGGTGAAGTACTGCAGATGGTCGTGTTCTGTTTCCTCTTTGGCACCGCATGCACCATGCTGGGCGCGAAGGCGGAGCCGGTGGTCCGATTCCTTCAGTCTCTCGCGGACATTATGTTCGAATACACGAAGTACGTGATGTACCTTGCGCCGTTCGGCGTGGGCGCGGCGATGGCAGCGGTGGTCGGCAGTAAGGGCATCGGCGTGCTAATCGGGCTGGGAAAGCTGATCCTCACGCTCTACGGCGCGCTGCTGGTCTTCGTGGTCTGCGTGCTCGGCGCGGTGATCGTGATCTGCAAGATCCCGCTGAAGCGCTTCGTGCACTGGGTAAGAGACCCGTACGTGCTCGCCTTCTCCACTGCCTCCAGCGAGGCGGCCCTCCCCATGGCCCTGGAGAACATGGAGAAGTTCGGCGTACCCCGCCACATCGTGAGCTTCGTCCTGCCGACAGGCTATAGCTTCAACCTCGACGGGACCACGCTCTACCTCTCCCTGGCGTCGGTGTTCGTGGCGCAGGCCGCGGGAGTGAATCTCAGTTTTGCCGACCAGATCATGATGATGCTCACTCTAATGCTCACTTCGAAGGGTGTCGCCGCGGTGCCGCGCGCGTCGCTCGTGATCCTGGCCGGAACTCTCTCGACGTTCCATCTGCCCATGGAAGGCATTGCCCTGCTTCTGGGCGTCGATACTCTGATGGACATGGCTCGCACATCGGTGAACCTGCTGGGCAACTGCCTGGCCAGCGCTGTGGTGGCGCGCTGGGAAGGGTATGATCTGAAAGCGCCGGAGGCGGTTGAATCATGATGCTCGGATCGGTGACCTACAACGTCCTGAAGGACTGGGACCTCGAAACTGTCATCACGAAGCTGGAGGAAACGGGCTTCGAAGCGGTGGAACTTCGCACGGGCCACAAGCACGGCGTGGAGCCTTCGCTGAACCAGGCGGAGCGCGCCAAAGTGCGCGCACGTTTCGAGAAGAGCCCGGTGCGGCTGCTGAGCTACGGATCCACCTGTGAGTTCCACAACGCCGATCCGAACGTGCGCCGCAAGAACATCGAGGACTGCAAGCTCTTCATCGACCTCGCCCACGACACCGGAGCGTGGGGCGTCAAGGTGCGCCCCAACGGCTTCCCCAAGGACGTCCCGCGTGAGCAGACCATCCAGAACATCGCCGCCTGCCTGCGCGAACTGGGCGACTTCGGGGCGGGCAAAGGCGTCGAGATCTGGCTGGAGGTGCACGGATCGGAAACGCAGGCGCCGCCGGTCTGCGCGGCCATCATGCGCGCAACGAAACATGACAGCGTCGGCCTGTGCTGGAACTCGAATCCGACGGACGTGGTGAACGGCTCGGTCAAGCAATCGTTCGACCTGCTGCGTCCCTGGATCAAGAACTGCCACATCAACGAGCTATCCAATGAAAAGTACCCGTATCGCGAGCTGTTCACACTGCTGCGCCAATCGAAGTATGAGCGCTACACGCTGATGGAAGCGGCGGAGAGCAAGGAACCGGAGCGATTCATGCGCTACTACCGCGCCTTGTGGAAGGAGTTGACCAGACCGTGAACAGACGCACGCGGCTGTTGAGCGCGGCATTGTGGGCCGCCGCATTTCTGGCGGCGCAAACACCAACTCCCGAAGCCTTCTTCGGGCACCAGATGGGCGCCGACAAACAGGTGCTGGACTGGGCGAAGGTCGTTGACTACTTCAAGACGCTGGAGAAGACGAGCGACCGCGTCCGCTTCCGCGAATACGGCAAGTCCACCGAAGGACGCCCGATGATCGCAGCCATCATCAGCGCGCCCGAGACCGTGAAGCGTCTGGACCACTACCAGCAGATCCAGAAGAAGCTCGCCGACCCGCGTGTCACAACGCCTGATGAAGCCCGCAAGCTGATCGCCGAAGGCAAGACCATCGTGCTGATCACGTGCAGCATCCACGCCACCGAGATCGCATCGACGCACACTGCCGTGGAGTTCGCGCACAGGCTGGCGACATCAAAGGATCCAAAGATCCAGAACATCCTGAATCAGGTCATCGTAGTTCTGGCGCCGTCCATCAACCCCGACGGGCTCGACCTCGTCTCGCAGTGGTACCGCAAAACACTGGGCACTCCGCACGAGGGCACCAGCCCGCCCGAGCTCTATCAGAAGTACGTCGGCCACGACAATAACCGCGACTGGTACATGTTCACGCAGGCCGAAACCCGCGCCGTCGTTAGCCAGTTACAGAATATCTGGCATCCGCAGATCGTCTACGACGTCCACCAGATGGGCATGACCGCCGGCCGCATGTTTGTGCCGCCCTGGATGGATCCGATCGAGCCGAATATCGATCCGCTCATCGCACAGGAGTGCAACATGGTGGGCATGATCATGGCGGCCGATCTGACCGCGGCGGGGCGCAAGGGCGTCGTCGTGAACGCGATGTACGACTACTGGACGCCGGCGCGGCACTATCAGAGCTACCATGGCGGCCTGCGCATCCTCTCCGAGTCCGCAAGCGCCCGGCTCGCCACTCCCGTCAACATTCGCGCGGATCAACTCTCGAACCAGGCCCAGGGCTATAGCCCGCGGGAGAAGGCCTGGAATCATCTGGAGCCTTGGCCCGGCGGCGATTGGCGGCTGCGCGACATCGTCGAGGACCAGATCATCGCGATGGAAAGCCTCTGCACCACAGCCGCATGGCGGCGCGAGGAGTTTCTCAGAGCTTTCTACGAAATCAACCAGCGCGCAGCGGAACGCCGCGCTCCCTATGCCTTCCTGATTCCGCCAGATCAGTCCGACCCCGGCGCCGCGCGCCGTCTCCTGGAAACGCTGGAGTTTGGACTCATCGAGATCGACAAAGCAGCCGAGCCCTTCAACGTTGGGGCGAAACAATACCCCGCAGGAACATACGTCATCCGCATGCAGCAGCCCTTCTCGGGATTCGCCAAGGCGCTGCTCGAGCGCCAGAAGTATCCGGACCTACGCCAATATCCAGGCGGACCGCCGAAGCGGCCCTACGATGTCACGGCACACACTCTCCCTTTGCTGATGGGAGTCGACGTCGCGGTGTCTGAGGATCAATTCTCCGCAAAGCTGGAACGCGCGAGGGAATTCCCTCTGCCTGCAAGAGGACTCGCCGCAAGCGACAGCGATTCTTGGCGGCGCGTGAATAGCGCGTGGAAAATGGGCGCTCCGGTGTGGCGCAATCCGTCCACGGGCGACTTCTCCCTCGCCGCGCGCAGGCCCGCCGGGTTCGCCGCGCTGAAGAAACCGCGCATCGCCATCTACAAGGGCTTCGTGCCGTCCATGGACGAAGGCTGGACCCGTTGGATTGTCGAGCACTTCGGCTGGGATTACGAGAGCGCCGGCAATGCCGTCATCCGCGCCGGCAATCTGAAGGACAAGTTTGATGTCATCGTTTTTGCGGACCAGACCACCAACGCCCTTCAAAACGGTTATCGCAAGGGCGCCATGCCGGATGAGTACACCAGCGGCCTCGGTTCGGAAGGAGCCGAGTCCCTGAAGGCTTTTGTTGAAGCCGGCGGACGCCTCGTCTTCTTCAACGACGCAACCGAGTATGCAGTGGAGCAACTCGGCCTCAAAGCCAAGAACGCGCTGAAGGGCGTGCCGTCGCGCGAATTCTACTGCCCCGGCTCACTCCTCAACGTCAAGCTGGAACCCGGATCCCCGCTTGGCCTCGGCATGCCCGCGGAGTTCACCATCTGGAACGAGCAGAGCCCCGTGTGGGAGCCCGAAGAGAACCCCGGCGCCAAACCGGTCATCCGCTACTCGGCCTCGCCGGTGCTCGCCTCCGGTTGGCTTCTCGGCGAAAAATATCTCGCCGGCAAGCCCGCATTGCTGGACGTCACCCTCGGCCAGGGACACGTCATCCTGTTCGGCATGCGCCCGCAATACCGCGCCCAAAGCTGGCTCACCCTGAAGCTCTTCTTCAACGCCCTGGTCATGTGACCCCCGGTAGCGCTTATTTCTTCTTTTAAGATCAAATAGTCTCTATGCCACTTGCTGTCATCATCAGCATGGCGGCGGCCGCTTCAGCCGCCGCGGTCGTCGTTGTCATGCGCCACCACCGGCGGTCACGCGCAAAAAAATAGGGTGAGGAGCCGGCGATGCACACCAGACTCCACACCCTATCGGATTCACATTCAACGGAACGCGCGGACTGCAGGCTGACGCCGGCGGCTACTTCTTCGTGAGATCACGCACCCAGATGTCTTTGAACTGCATGTGGCCCTCGCCGCCCGAATGCAGTTGCAGCGCGATGGTGCCCGTCAGGAACGGAGCGCGCGGATCCGTGAAGTCGACCAGCGGCACACCGTTGAGCCGCGAGGTGTAGCGGTTGCCCTGGATGGTCACCAGCATCTCGTTCCATTCGTTCTGGCGCACAACGGTCTCGTTCTCCGGCGCGGGCCAGACGATCCATGCGCGTCCGAACCCGTACACGCCGCCGGTATGGCGCCCGATGTTGCAGTCGATTTCCACCTGCGCGCCCTGGCTCACGTCCGCCGTGCCCTGCTTGAATCGCGTGTGGAAGTACACGCCGGAATTGCCCGTGCCGACACACTTGAACCGCAGTGAGAGCTGGAAGTCCTTGTAGTCGCGCGTGGTCTCCAGGTAGCCGTAATCTTTCGTGATGGCCCGGCCGATCAGGACGCCATTCTCAACCACCCATTGTTCCTTGCCGACCTGGTTCCAGCCGTTGACATCCTTGCCATTGAACAGTTGCACCCAGTCCTCTCCAGGCGGCTTGGTGCCGGAGGGCAATTGCGCGAATGCACAGAGTGAAGAAAGAAGTGTGGAGATGACCAGAAGCCTCATAGGAGACAGCATACCCCGCCCGCAGCACTCACGTCGAAAGAAATGAAAGGGCCGCCCGGCTCCGGTGGGAGCAGAGCGGCCCTGAGATAGTCAGTCAGGCCGCGAGGTTCTACCAGTAGAACTTCGCCGCAAGCTGGATGATACGTGCGTCGCGCGTGCCGTTCAAAGCACCGAAGCCGAACCGGCCTCCGTTGCCGCCAAGCGCGTTGGATGTGTTGATGACAGTGGTGCTGCCCACGCTGGCAAACTGAGCACTGCGGCCGTAGTCGCTGAAGCGCGGGTGATTCGGCGCGTTGAACATCTCGAGACGCAGTTGGATGTAGCGCGATTCTACGCTCGTGATCTGGAAGTTCTTGAACACGGAAACGTCCCAATTGTGGTCGCCAGGCAGGCGGACGGGCCGCGGATCGGAATCGAAGCCCTTGCTGCCCTTGAGCGCCGGAGTGGTATATCCGCCCGTGGAAATCCACTGATACTCCGTGCCCGGGTAGCTCGGCCGTTGCGTGTACACGATGCGCGGGCCGATGCTCGTCGAGCCTGTGAACCGTTCGTTCACGGCGCTCAAGTTCGTCACCGAGAAGCTCAGGTTCGAAGGCGCACCCGAGATCATCGTCGTAATCCCCGAGATCTGCCAGTTATTGACGACCAATCCGGCCACTCTACCGGTGGCAGACTTGCTCTTCACAAACTTCGGCAGATTATAGACATAGTTGAACACGAGGTTGTGCGTTCGATCGAACGGCAGGACGCCGTAATCCGCCACGCGCGCATTGAAGGGATGGTTCGTCGTACCGTCGTCGGCCGTGGTGCCCATGGCCTTCGACCACGTGTAGGCGACGCCGAAAGTCAGATCCCTTCCGAAACGCCGGTTGGCGCCGACCTGCAGCGAATGGTAGCTGGAGTTCGCGCCAAAGTTCACCGTGGTTGCGTCACCATAACCCATGTACGGGCGGTAGAAATTCACCGCCTTCGTCGTCGATCCGTCAAACTGCGGATTCGAATTGAGCGGGTCCTGGTTCTCCGGCAGCCAGGCGGAGCCAAGCGGCATCGCATTCTGGTTGCGGCGATAGATGATGTGGTTCGCCAGCGAACCGACATAGCCGACGTCGAGCAGGACCTGGTATGGCAGTTCGCGCTGCACGGTCAGGTTCCAGTTGTAAGTGGTCGGAATCTGGCCGTTCTTGTCGAACCCGTTCACACCGGCTGGAAAGTAAATGCCGGCCGCTGCGGACGGGATGCTCGACAGGTTGCCGTAGTAGAACTGTGGAATGTTCGTAGACGGCGGGTTGGGCAGCATGTCGAACACCGGATTGCCCTGGAAGCGGTCGTAGAAGACACCGCCTCCGGCGCGAATCACGGTCTTGTTGTTGATGCGGTACGCCGCGCCGAGACGCGGAGCGAACAGGATACCCTGACTGTTGATCAGGCCGGCAGGATAGCCATTCTGCCCCGCGCGGCCCATGCCGTTGGCGTAGAGTCCGTTCACGAATCCGTTGCCGGTGTTCACAATTGATCCGATCAGTGCCGCAGGCCCGACTTCGCCCGTCAGCGGGTTGCACGCCGAACGCACGCCATTCACCATGCACGGCTGCCTCAGGACTGCCGCTGCCTTCGGATCATAGATGGCAGGGTTGAACGACGACGTCTGCAGCGCCGCGTCAAACTGCGGCTGGATCCAGTAGAACCGGATGCCGTAGTCCAGGGTCAGGCGGTCGTTGACGCGCCAGTTGTCCTGCACATACCACTCCACGTTCCAATAGCGGTATTGACCGTTCAACACCTGGTTGGACTGCTGAATCCTCTGGTAATTGCCCAGCATCGCGTTCGACCACGCCCAGTTGGTATCGCCAGGGTTGTTGGTGTCACGGTCGAAGTAGATGTAGCCGTTCACTGACGTGAAGGCCGTCTGATCCTTGAGCGACTTCTGCAGATAGATGCCCGCTTTCACCGTGTGTGCACCGAAGATCTTGGAGACGTTGTCGGTGATGTCATACGTGTGATTGAAATTGCGGAACGGCGTACCCGAGAAGTTGCTTGTGGGCGCGTTCGGGATGCTTCCCCAGCGCCAGTTCTGCACCAGGCCGAGCTTGTCGGCGTTCGGGAATGGCATCTGGTAGGACAGATTCAGCTTCTTCCGATCCCAGGCGTCGTTGACGGGATCGATGTTCAGCACGTTCTTCGACGAGCCGAAAATGAACTCGTTCGTGAGCGTCGGGTTGATCACCGTGGTGACGTTCGAGATGAACGACCAGCCCGGATCGCCGAAATTCATCGGGCCGAACGGAATATTATAGTCCGCGTTCCACTGCCCGTAGTTCTTGTTCGTCTGCGAATACGTGGAGATGTAGCGGGCATAGGCGCGCCACCTGTCGTTGATCTGATAGTCGCCGCGAAAGATTCGCTCACGCCGCGGATACGTGTCGGAGAACTGGGTCTGATAGTTGAACGCCGGGTTCACCCCAATTGCGTTCGGCTTCGGGAACCAGTTGAGAATCTTCTGGCCGTCAGTGTTGATCCGGTTTGTCGGGATGATGTTCCCCGGGAACGGAGTCCGGTTATTCGTCGGATCCCAGATGGTCACGGGCACTCCAGCGCCGTCCCTGGTCTGCGAAAAGTTCCCTGCGCGTTCGAGCTCAGTCGGAACCGTGACGTCCCTGCGGTCCTGCGGGATGAGCTGGTTCTGCCATTCCAGTCCTACGAAGAAGAACAGCTTCTCTTTGTCCTTGTTGAACTTCCCGGGAATGTAGGCGGGGCCGCCAATGTTGAACCCGGCAAAGTTGTAGCGGTAAAACGGCCGCTGCCTGCCTTCAATGTTGTTCCGCCACGTATTGGCGTTCAACCCCTCGTGCCGGTGAAAGATGTAGCCGGTGCCGTGGAAATCCTTGGTCCCCGACTTCGTCACCACCTGGATCTGTGCGCCGGATGAGCGCCCGAACTCCGCCGGCTGCGAATTCGTCGTGATCTTGAACTCCGCGATCATGTCAATGTTCGTCGTGGCCAGCGCACCGCCGTTGGATCCGGTATCCACGTTCGTCACGCCGTCCAGAGTCAGGTTGTTCTGGTTGCCGCGGTTGCCGTTGGCCTGAATGCCGCCCAATCCGCCCGTGTAGACGACGCCCGGCACTGTCCGCGCCAGGTCGAGGAAGTTGCGCCCGGTCATGGCGAGATCGTTCACCTGACGGTTGGTCAGAATGCCCGAACGCTCGGCAGACTGCGCCTGCACTACAGCCGCACTCGCTTCAACCGTGACGCTCTCTGAAAGTGACCCGACTGTGAGTGCGAGTTCGGAAAGCAGAATTCGGTCGCTGGCAGAAAGCGGCACGTCCTGTTCGTGCTTCTTGAAGCCGGACGCTTCAATGATCAGCCTGTACGTGCCTGGCTGCAGATTCAGGAATGCAAAAGCGCCATCAGCGGCGGTTGTAGTTTCGCGGGCCGTGCCCTGAGCCGCATTGCTCAGGTGCACCTTGGCACCCGCAATCACCGCATTTTGGGCGTCCTTCACGACTCCCGATATGGACCCAGAGATCTGCTGCGCCGATGTCGACAAGGCAAAGGCCAGCAGTATTGTGATGGAGAGAGAGATGGCAGACACAGTCCGCCCCAGAACTTGCATGCGTTGACCCCCTGGTCAATCCAGATGTTTATATCTGGCCTGTGAAACGTTCACACCCAGATTGAGGGATCATATAACGATTTGTAACTAAGGTCAATTCATCTGGACGCAAAAGTTCATTTTTCGAACAAAACTTTAAGTCAACGTTTTCTTAGCGTTACAGCACTTATCGCACTTGCTCTTTAAACTTCCTGTAACTTATTGATTAGATTGAGCGAAGCCCGTGGACCGCTCGCTTTCTACCGCATCAGAGCATCCGACTCCACGCGCTGCCGGTCCCGCTCAATCACTGCCGCTTTCAGCCGCCGGACCTCTTCAAATTCCGCTTTCGCCTCACTGTCCCGCCCCAAAGCCTGGTAGGTGCGGCCCAGCATTAACCGGATCGCCTCCTGGTTCGGCAGAATCCGGCGGGCTTCCTCAAACTCGCGCAGAGCCCCGGAATACTCCTTGCGATCGAAAGCAATTCTGCCCAACTGGTAGTGAGGATCCGCATAATTGGCGCGCAGCGACAATGCCTTTCTCAGACATGGAATGCCCTGATCCACCCGTTCGTTCCGCGCGTGGAGAACCCCGATCTGGTACCACGATTCAGCGTCTGTCGGGTTCAACTTCACGGCCGAGTCCAGCAGCCGGATCGCCTCGGCGTCATCGTTTTCCAGCAGATGCAGCCGCCCAAGCGCGGCCACCGCCTGCGGGTTGTCCGGGCTGGCATCCACGACTCGGCGCAGCAGATCTTTGGCCTCAGCAAAACGGCCCCGGCGGTACTCCACCAGTCCCTTGAGCAGGTTGGCCTGAACCGGATTGGCGTCCATCCGGGACAACAGGTCAAGAGCACGATCCTCATTCCCGCCGCGAGCATGTGCATAGGCCAGCGACGCGAGAATCGATGGATCCTGCGGGCTGCGTCGATAAACCGATTCAAGTTCGGTAATCGCCGATCGATTGTCCCCCGCCTCCACGAGGCAAAGCCCCAGCAACTGACGCGCCCGCGGCTCGTCCGGCTGCTGCTGTAGAAAAGCGCGCAGGTGCCCGATGGCGCGCGGGTCCTTCACGCGGATCATTGTGACGGCCAGATTGAAGTGGATCGGATATAGCCTTGGATTCGCCTTGAGAGCCTTCTCATAGAGCTGGATCGCTTCCTGATACTGCTCCCTCCGGGAATGTACGGCAGCGAGGTTGGAAAGACCCTCCGCCGAATTCGGGTTCGACTGCAGATACGCGCGGAACGCCAGCTCCGCGCCCGGCAGATCCCCTGCGCGCAGCGCCGCCTGCCCGGACGCAAGAAGGTCAGGCTGTATGGACACAGTGAACGCGAGGAAGCCCAGTGCGGCGATCAATAGAAGAACATCGTAGCGCGACTGGCCATTCCTGTGGGCGGTGCGCTACTGGGGGGAGGAGAGTCCCCGGGGCACTTGTCGAGGATGCCCCGGGGGAATTGGGCGCGCCAGGGGGTGACCACGCCCAAACTCGTGTCGGTGTGACCCGACACCCATTAGAACGCGGCAGACGGACTTTGGGTTATACCTGGAGTCCAGGCTTTACAAGTCTTTACATTCGCGCCCCCACAGAAGGCGAAGGTCAGCGCTTCGGTCCTGACTCCGCCAAATCCCGCGGGATTCCTTCTTCGCCCGCCAGGAGCTGGAAGTTTTCGATGAATCGCGCCGCCAGCGTATCGTACTTCGCCCGGTACTCCTCACGGCTCGGCCACGTGGACGCCGGGTCCAGGATCGATTCCGGCACCCCCTCCAGACGCTTCGGCACCGCAATGCCGAACACCGGATCCTGCCAGAACTCTACCCCCTCCAGCCGGCCCGACAGTGCCGCATTCAATAGCGCCCGGGTGTGCTGGATGGAGATCCGCTTCCCGACGCCGAACGGACCGCCGGTCCATCCCGTGTTCACAAGCCAGACCGACGAGCCGTGCTGCAGGATCAGCGCCTTCAGCATCTGCGCGTACTTGTACGGATGATGCACCATGAACGGGGCGCCGAAACACGCCGAAAACGTGATCTCAGGCTCCGTCCCCAGTCCGATCTCCGTCCCCGCGATCTTGCTCGTGTATCCGCTCATGAAGTGATACACGGCCTGATCCGGCGTCAGCCGCGCGATTGGCGGCAGCACTCCCGATGCATCGCAGGTGAGGAACACTACGTTCCGCGGATGCCCGGCGCGCTTCTCCGGCAGCGCGTTGTCGATGTAGCTCAGCGGGTACGCCGCGCGCGTATTCTCCGTGAGCTTGTCGTCGTTCAGATCGAGCTTCCGCGTGCGCGGATCGAACACCACATTTTCGAGGATCGTCCCGAACCTCCGCGTGCAGGCGTAGATCTGCGGCTCCGCGGTCGGCGACAGCCGGATCACCTTCGCGTAGCAGCCGTCCTCAAAATTGAATACGCCGTTTGGCGACCAGCCGTGCTCGTCGTCGCCGATCAGCCGCCGTGACGGATCCGCCGACAGCGTCGTCTTCCCCGTTCCGGAGAGCCCGAAAAAGATCGCCGTGTCACCGTCCTGTCCCACATTGGCCGAGCAGTGCATCGGCAGCACTCCGTCGAACGGCAGCAGCGCGTTCAGAACCGTGAAGATCGTCTTCTTGATCTCGCCGCCGTAGCACGTGCCCCCGATGATCGCCATTCTCTGGGCCGGGTGCAGGATGATGAACGTCTCCGTGCGCGTCGAATCGATGAGCGGACTCGCGTTGAACCCCGGCGCGGCAATCACCGTGAACTCCGGCACGTGAGTGCGGTACGCCTCCTGACTCGCGGGCTTAAGAAACATCGTCCGCGCAAAGAGGCTGTGCCAGGCCATCTCCGTGATGATCCGCACCGGCAGGCGGTAATCCGGATCGGCGCCCCCGAAGCAGTCCTGGACGAAGACGTCCCGCCCCTGCAGGTACGCTTGCAGCCGCGAGAGTAGGGTGTTGAAGTTCTCCGGTGAGAACGGCCGGTTGTACGAACCCCACCAGATGTAGTCCTGCGAGGACGCTTCCCGCACAATGTACTTGTCCGCTGCCGCGCGGGCCGTGTGTTTGCCCGTGTGGACGACGAACGGTCCTTCGCTGCACAGCCTGCCTTCGCCGCGGAAGATCGACTCTTCATACAAAGCGGGCTCCGGCAGGTTCCAGTATGCGCGCCGCAAATTCATCAAGCCATGGTTTTGGAGTCCGTAGACCGAAGCGGTCAGCCCGGCCTCTTTCATGGCGGGAGAGGGAATGTCGGTGTAGATGTTCATGCGGCGCCTCCCTACATCCAATCCCGCACCAGACGGCGGCCGCCCAGATAGATCTCATTCGGGGCCGTCGGGTCCAGCGCCCACCGGATCCGCTCCACGCCTTCCGTGATCTCCTTGATCGCGCCGCAGAAGCTGATGCGGAGGTGGCCCTCCATCCCAAACTCGCGGCCCGGCACAGTGACGACTCGCACTTTGTCGAGAAGAAACTCGGCGAGCTTCTGCGAGTCCTTCTGGTAGTTGCTGAAGTCGGGGAACGAGTAGAACGCGCCGTCGGGCCGCGTCACTCGCACTCCCGGAAACGCTCCCAGCCGGTCCATCAGGATATTGCGGTTATTTTCAAGTGTCAGCCGCAGCGCCTCGATCGAATTCTGGATCCCGTTCAGCGCACCTGCCGCGGCCCACTGCGACGGCGTCGCGGGGCCTGAGGTCTGCTGCGATTGAATGGTCGACATCGCCTGCACCACCTCGCGATTCCCAACCGCCCAGCCGATCCGGAAGCCGGTCATCGCGTACATCTTCGACACGCAGTTGATCACGATCAGCCGCGACTGCTCCAGGTCGTCCGTAGAGAAGTCGTAGCAGTTGATCGGCGCCCGCCCGTCGAACACGAGGCGGTTGTACGTGTCGTCCATGATCAGCCAGAGGTTCTTCTTCTCGCACAATTCAACGATCCCGGCGATGAACTCCCGCGAATACATCACACCGCTCGGGTTGTTCGGACTGTTGAGGATGATTGCCTTGGTGTAGGAGCCCACCGCGTCGGCGATCTCCTTCACGGTCGGGCTGAACGATCCATCTTCGGCTTTCACCGCTACCGGCACGCCGCCGGCAAGCTTCACCATCTCCGGGTAGCTCACCCAGTACGGCGAAGGGAAGATCACCTCGTCCTTGGGATCGAGGATGGCAATCAGAGCCGCCATGATCGCCTGCTTCGCCCCACAGGACGCCACTACATTCTCCGGGCGGACGGCGCGCGCGTAATGCTCCTCGGTGTATCGAATGATTGCTTTTTTGAGTGCCGGGATCCCGTCAGGCGGGGTGTACTTGATATCGCCTGAGTTTAGAACGGAGGTGCAACTGACGATCGCGTCGATCGGCGTCTTGGATTTCGGCTCGCCGCCGCCAAGGTGGATGACCGGCTCGCCCTTCTCTCGCAGGAGCGCGGCGGTCTGGTTGAGTTTCAACGTGACGGATTCCCGGATCGACCGGGCCATCTGGCTCAGGCTCATCGTTTCGTCTCCCGCCCAGAGAATGTCCCGGTGAGCCCTCTGACTGGGTATTAGGACCATGATGACTGGCCCCATCGCCGTGAATCAAGAGGTAAGAGTCTTTTTTTAGTGTACCCATCCTTCGACGGTCAGTTTCCTCACCGGCATGCCCTTCTCTTCGCAATATACTGTTATGGATCTCAACCCCAGGGAGGGTTCTTTCGATGCGAAGAGCGCATGCGCTGTTGACTTTCACCGTGCTGGCTGCACTGCCAGCCTTCGGACGGGAGGCGCTCCTGTTGCGCTACCCCTCCTACTACCAGGGGCGCGTCGCCTTCTCGCACCTCGGTGACATCTGGACCGCAGACGAATTCGGCAAGAACGTTCAGCGTCTCACCGCACACGCCGCCCGCGACGTCTACCCGCGCTTTTCTCCCGACGGAAAATGGGTCGCCTTCTCGTCGGACCGCAACGGCAACCTCGACGTCTTCATCGTCCCTTCCACCGGCGGCCAGCCTAAACAGCTCACCTTCCACTCCGCCGACGATACCGTGCTCGGCTGGACCCCCGACGGCAAAGCCGTGCTCTTCTCCTCCATGCGCGGCGAGGACTTCCTCGCCAAGCTCTACACCGTCAAAGTGGACTCCGACGCCGAACGCCCCGTCGGCGCCGACTTCGGCCTCGCCGCCAGCTACTCGCCCGACGGCTCCAAGATCGCCTTCAACCGCAAGGGGCAGCAATACTGGCGCAAGTACTACCACGGTGCGTACCAGACCGACGTCACCGTGATGGATATCGCCGCCAAAAAGTTCACCGACCTCACGGACTACGACGGCATCGACTCCTGGCCCATGTGGAGCCGCGACGGCTTCATCTACTTCGTCAGCGATCGCGACGGTAACGGTTTGACCAACATCTGGCGCGTCTCCGAAAAGGGCGGCAAGGCCGAGAAGGTGACTCAATTCTCCAAAGGCGACGTCCGCTTCCCATCTATCTCCGCCGACGGCAAAGTCATCGTCTTCGAACACGACTTCGGCCTCTGGAAGCTGGATGTCGGTTCGCGTAAGACCTCCCAGATCAAGGTAGACATTGACGCCGAGACGCAGGAAGACTCCGTCGAGATGCGGACCTTCAACTCACGCGCCGACGACTTCACGCTCGCTCCCAACGGCCGCCGCATCACCTTCTCGATCCACGGCGAAATCTTCACCGCTCCCGTCGAGGAGGGCGACCTCCGCCAGATCACCGATAATCCGGCGCGGGATCAGGATCCCGCCTGGTCTCCCGACGGAAAGAAGATAGCGTTCATCTCGGACCGCAGCGGCCGCGAAGAGATCTTCGTCATTCCCGCCGATGGCGGCGACGCCCAGAAGGTGACCGACATCGACGCGCTCAAGCTGGACATGCGCTGGTCGCCCGATTCCAAGGACATCGTCTTCACCACCTCGGAGAACAAGCTCTATCGCCACACGCTCGGCGGACAGACCACGGAACTGACTGCGTCCAAATACGGAAACATCTCCCAGCCTGTCTGGTCGCCTGACGGCAAGTGGATCGCGTTCACCATGGCCGACGCCTCGCGCTCCACGGATATCTGGCTGGTCCCCGCAGCGGGCGGCCAGGCGAAAAAGGCCACCTTCGACTCCTACTCCGAACGCTCGCCCCGATTCTCCAGTGACGGCAAGAAGCTCTACTTCATCCGCATCGAGGGCACTGGCTTCGGCGGCTTCGGACCCGGCAGCGGCGCATCCGCGCAGATCTGGATGACTATGCTCGAAAAGCAGGACAAGGACCCCGACGACCCCGAAGAGCGCGGCGACAGCGAGCAGCCTGAAGGCGGCGCAGCCGGTCCTCGCCGTCCGCAGCCGGCACAGCCGGTGAAGGACGTCCAGATCGACTGGGACGGCCTCAAGCGCCGCACCCGTCAGGTCACCCGCATGCCCTCCTCCGTGACCTCCTACGATCCAGCCCCCGACGGCCGCACGCTCGTCTTCGTCACCTCGGAGCAGGGCGGCGCACGCCCCACGCCGGTTATCTACTCAATCCAGGACAACGGCCGCCGCCAGACGCGTATCGCCTCCGGCGGCGCGGCCACGGATGACTCCGCGCAACGCGGTCCTCGCGGCGCCGGTGGCGGATTCGGAGGCGGCATCTCCGGCCTCACAGTCGCGCGCGACGGCCGCAGCGTCTACTTCCTCGAAGGCGGCAGCGTCTACGCCGTCAACCTCCCGGCCTCCGGAGGCGCAGCAGGCGCGGGCTCCGTCGGCAGCGGGTTCGGCGGCGGTGCAGCCGCGGCAGGCGGCTCCGGCACCTCAACCGCCGGCGGTGCAGCCCGGCGGCGCGTCAACTTCACCGCCAAGGTCCGCATCAACAAGCCCGCCGAGTGGGCCGAAATGTTCGGCGACGCCTGGCGCACCATGAAGTACCGCTTCTACGACCCCAAGATGCACGGCTTCGACTGGGACGCCATGCGCGCCAAGTATCAGCCCCTCGTCGAATTCATCGGAGACCGCCAGGAGCTCCTCAACCTCGTCAACGAAATGATCGGCGAGCTCAACGCCTCGCACACTGGCGCTGCTCCGGGGCCGGCCGCGCGCGAAGGCACGGCTCAGACCGCTCACCCCGGCCTCGAATTCGAACCCGACGAGCAGGCCGGCCGCTACAAAGTCTCCTACGTCTACGAAGACGGCCCCGCCGACAAGGACTGGGTGAAGGTCAAGGCCGGCGACTACCTCATCGCCGTCGACGGCAAGCCGGTCCTCGCCTCCGACAACCTCTGGCGGTACATGAACGGCGACCGCCTCAACCGCAAGCTCACCTTCACGTTCAACTCGAAACCCTCCGAAGAAGGCGCCTGGCAGACCCGCATCGAGCCGGTCACCACGCAGGCTTACAACCAGCTCCGCTACGAACGCTGGGTGAAGCAGCGCCGCGACATGACGGAGAAACTCTCCAGCGGCAAGGTCGGCTATCTGCACATCCAGGCCATGGACCAGCCCTCTCTCCGCAAATTCGAGAAGGAGTTGCGCGAGAACCGCGACAAGCCCGCGCTGATCATCGACCAGCGTTGGAACGGCGGGGGCAACATCGAGCAGGAACTGCTCGCCATCCTCGTCCAGCGCGAATACCAGGTCTGGCGGCCCCGCGGCACGGAAGAAACCGGGCGCCCCTTCGCCGGATACTTCGGCAAGAAGATCGTCCTCCAGAACTGGCGTTCCGCCTCCAACGCCGAAATGTTCCCCGCCGGCTTCAGAGCTCTCGGGCTCGGCAAGACACTCGGCACGCCCACCATGGGCGCCGTCATCGGCACCGGCAGCTACTCGCTCATCGACGGCTCCACCGTCCGCACTCCCGGCGTCGGCGTCTTCCTCGCCGATAGCAAGAAGACCAACATGGAAAACTATGGCGTCCGCCCCGACATCCTCGTCGAGAACTCGCCGGAGGACAACATCTTAGGCAAGGACCGCCAACTCGAATCCGCCGTCGCCGAACTCCTCAAGGAGCTCAAGTAGAGGCCCCAGGCGCAGTCCCGGTGGCTCAGTCCCCAACCAGGAACTGGGCCACCCTTCGCCATGCGGCAGTGCCGGAGATGACATCCGGACCGGGCCTGAGGCCGCCAGAAATGCACCACCCCACAAACAAACGGGGTGGACCCGGCAGGGCAAGCGACTTCTGGCCGTGGCTGTATTAGTTTGCATGCAGGCCGGCGGAAGAGTTTCCACTCAATAGCCAACGAAATTGTTACCACATGTGATAGAAGCCGCCCGCCTCCAACACCCGGACATCCACGCCGAACAGCGCGCTGAGGCTCTCCGCCGTCAACGTGCTTGCTTTTGTGCCATCCGAATGAATTCGGCCGTCCCGCAGCGTGATCACCCGTCCAATCTCCGGAATGATGTCCGGCAGATGATGCGTCACCAGCACCACTGTCACTCCGCCAGACGCCAGCTTGCGCATCGAGTCCCGCACCTCGCGCTGCGCCCGCACATCCAGTGAATTCGTCGGCTCGTCCAGGATCAGCGCCATTGGATCGTGCACCAGCGCCCGCGCAAACACTGCGCGCCTCACTTCGCCCGACGACATCTCCGTCAATGGCCGGTCCGCCAGGTGGCCAATGTCGAAAAAGTCGAGCGCACGCCGCGCCCGCGCCTCCATCTCCGGCGTCACGTGGTGGTTCGGCCAGATGCCGATGCTTGAAAAGTAACCGCTCAGCGCCGTCTCCAGCGCGGAGTACGGCTTCACGCATATCTCCACCAGGTCGTTGGTCACAATGCCCAGCAGCGCCCGCAGGTCGAACAGGTGCCACACTTCCCTGCCCTGGATCCGCAGCCGGCACACAGGCGGCGCGTAGCGCGGATACAGCTCACGCGTAATCGCCTTAATCAGCGTCGACTTGCCGCTGCCGTTGGGCCCCAGGATCGCCGCATGTTCCCCCGCCTCAATGGAAAAGCTCACCTCTCGCAGAGCTGCCGTGCCCTCGCGGTGCACCGTGACATTCTCGAATTCAATCAACTTCGGCATGAACCGTCATTGTATCGGCCATGCCCGCCTTGGAGTTCTGCGCCCAGTAACCTTCGCGGCCGGCGTGCGCCTCAAGCCGGATACTGATCTGTGCCATCATCGCAGTCATGCAGTCGATCGCGGCTTGGCCGGCTTGCCCGGAATCCGGCCCGGAAAGGGGTTCAGATGTCTGATTCGATAGTCACGCGCAACGAAATCGTCAGCCGTTTTGAGATCGCAGTTGGCGGCCATATTGCCGTGCTGATGTACCGGCTTGAACCAGGATCAATCGTCTTCGTCCACACCGAGGTCCCTGAGGAACTGGAGGGGCAGGGACTCGGCAAGAAGCTCGCCATCGCAGCGCTGAACTACGCAGTCGAAAACAGCCTGAAGGTGGTGCCCCTCTGCCCCTTCGTCGCCGGCTACATCAAACGCCATCCTGAATATCAGGATCTTGTCCGCGAGGACTATCGCGCGTATCTGACCCGGTAAGTCGCGCCGGCTGCACAGAAACGGCGAGGGCCGGACGCTGCCGTCCGGCCCTCGGAAGCCACGCAATTCTGTAGACGCTCTTAGTTGCCCCGGCCGCCGCGAGCACCGCCGCCGCCACCGCCCGCTGCCGCTCCGCCACCGCCTCCGCGAGATCCAGCGCTACCAGCGCCCACCGAAGGTGCAGACGCCGAACTCATGGAGCCCGAAGACGGGCTGATGCCGGCGCTCGGTGTGTATGTGGAACTCGAAGCGCTCCGCGAGGGCATGCCGGCTGCGTAGCCCCCGGAATGGCCGCCGGCCCAACCACCGCCACCCATTGATGGCGCAGGCCGAGGCGGATAGTAAACCGCCATCACCGTCGATGGCGTGTAGTAGAAGTAGCCGAACGGGCTCCTCAGAGTGTCAAGCCACGGCACATAGGTCGCAAATCCGAAATACGGGTTGTAGTACCACGAGCCGCCCCGGAGGCCGTTGCCGTAAGCGGTCGTCTGCCGCGCGGCCGAAACGTTCGCCATCGCCAGGTACCCCGAGCGGCGCTTCGCCCAACGGTACAGCGGATCTGTTTCTTTTGCGTCAAACTTGCCCTGCGTCCAGCCGCCGGCACTTGCCAGCAGTTCTCTCCCGCCCTTCAACGTCACTTTCTGTCCGTTGAACTCGGCTACCGCTTCGCCTTGATACACCCGCACGCGAGGAGGATCCACATCGAACCTGTATAACCCGGCCTTGGCGATCGAAACGGTCGAGTCCTTCGTCAATACCGAAATGTGATTGTCCTCGAGCAGTTCCGTCACATCGATCAGAAGACTGCCGCTCAGCGCCTCCAGTCGCACATCCGACATGCGGCTGGAAAACATCTTGAACGAGCTGTCATCCGCCATACGCAGGAATGCCCCAGGCGTCAGCAGCACCTCCGCCCGCCCTTCGCTGGTCTTGAGGATCTGGCCTTCCTTGATGTCGATGAATTCGGACGCCTTGGGTTGAACCTTCTGAGGTTCTCCACCCTTGGCATCGACAAGGTACACGTCGCCGTCAGCGACGTTAATCATCCCGGCTTTCACCGAGATGGCGTTTTGAGCACTCGCAGAACCGGCCACAGCGAGTATGGCGGCGGCGAAGAGCGTGAAGCGATGGGCGCGGCGCATTGCGTTGACTCCCTGGACCAAGTGTGGTCTGCTCCTTCGACGCTTGTCAAGGAAACTCGGTTACGGGAAGTTCAAACTAGTGAATCGGGAGGGGTACGCTGTTCGACTGCTTGCGGTGTAGGAATACCTTTACATCCAGATTCTGTGCCGCTCCCATGGAGGGGCTTGGCCTGACGAGGCGCCTATGCAGGAGGTCAGGCGATCCGGGTGAACGTCAGGATCCTTGCCTCTTCGGCCAGCAGGCCGGGTAGCTGCGCCCCCAACCGCTTCAGGTGCGGCGTCGCCAGATGCCGGTCCAGCGCCTCCCGCGAGGTCCAGTTTTCGTAGAAAACGAAGTGCCCGGGCCGCTCCGTCGATTCGTGGAGGTCGTACTGCACGCAGCCGTCCTCCTTCCGGGTCGGCTCGATGCAAGCCAACAGCGCTTGACGCAGCGAATCTTCCTGTCCGGGCTTGGCCACCATCTCGGCAACAACTGTCAATAACGGCTGGGACATATCTTCTCCAGTGTAAGCGGGCGCACCGCCAGTCTCACAGCGTGAACGCCACCAGATAGTCCCCCAGTCCCGGTCCCCCTTCGATCCCATGTCCGCCCGCCGCCACCACCACGTACTGCTTTCCGTCCGGTCCCCGGAACGTCATCGGCGTCGACCTGGCGCTTGTCGGCAGCACTCCCTTCCACAGTTCCTTACCCGTGCTCAGGTCGAACGCCCGAATCGCTGCGTCCAGCGTCCCTGCCATGAACACGAGGCCGCCGGCCGTCACGATCGGCCCTCCCAACGCCGGCGAACCCCACGCCGCTGGACCCGCCGCCGCGCCGCGGATCGGCGGAAACTGCCCCACCGGCACGCTCCACCGCAATTCACCTGTGTCCGCATCCACCGCGTTCAGTGTGCCGAACGGCGGCGGTGTGCACGGCGCACCGCTCGGACTGCGCAAAAACCGCCGCGCCATCCCGTAGGGCGTGCCCAGTTGCCGCGCGAATTCCCAGCCGCCCGCAAGATCGCGTCCCGACTCCGCTTCCTCGCGGTCAAAATCCTCGCGCCGGATCAGCCGCACCTCCGCGGCGAGATTGTTCACCGGGATGATCAGCAAACGGCTCTTCGGATCGTATGCCGCTCCGCCCCACGCCATCCCGCCCACATTCCCAGGAATGATGAGCGAACCCTTCAGGCTCGGCGGCGTGAAAATGCCCTCCGAACGGAGACCCTCAATCCGCTCCCGGCACCACTTGCGGTCCGCCTCTGATCCCTGGATTTCCGCGACATCGAGCTTCGCCCGCGCCATCGGCCGCGGCATCACTGGAAACGGCTGCAGCGCCGATGCCGCCTCGCCCGGAACGTCGCTCTTCGGCACAGGCCGTTCCTCCACGCCGAAAACCGGTTTGCCAGTCTCGCGATTCAGGATGAAGTAGTGGCCGGTCTTGGAGCTCACGCCCACCGCGGGAATGGTCTTCCCGTTCCGTCGCACGTCGAACAGCACAGCCGGCGAGGCTACATCGTAATCCCACAGGTCATGATGGACGGTCTGGAACCCCCACACGAAATCTCCGGTTTGCGCCCGCAGCGCCACCAGGGAGTTTGCAAAGCGGTTGTCGCCCTTGCGCTCCCCGCCGTAGTAGTCCGGACTGGCGCTTCCTGTGGGGATGAACACCAGGTCACGCTTCACATCCGCCACGATGATCGACCACGCATTGGCAGCCCCCGTGCGTCGTGCACTGCCGTCCAGCCAACTCTCGTAGCCTGGTTGCCCCTCCTTCTGCGGAATCGGATCCCAAGTCCATTTCAATCTTCCCGTCATCACGTCGAACCCGCGGACCTCGCCCGAAGGCTGGTTCGTCTTGTTGTTGTCTGCAACAGCCGACCCGACAATGACGGTGTTCCCCACCACCGCCGGAGGCGAGGTCTCCTCATAGTCCGCGAATCGGTTTGGATCCGGAGCGATGCGCAGCCCCTTCCGCAGATCCACCAATCCGTTCTCGCCGAAATCGGGGCATGGCTTCCCTGTGGCGGCGTCAATCGCCACCAGGCGCGCGTCGATCGTCGCCAGGAACAGCCTCAGTTTGCCCTGCGGCGAGAACCATGCCGAAACGCCGCGGTTCGCGAAATCGCCATAACCCTTGTCTCGGGGAACCTTCGAATCGTAGGACCAGCGCTCCCTGCCCGTCACCGGATCGAGCGCGATCACCCGCCCCAGCGGCGTACCGAAGTACAGAGTGCCGCCGATGTAGATCGGCGTGGCTTCAAATGCGGTCGCCCTGCCGCGGGGAGGCGTGTAGGCGTCCCCCGTGCGGAACGTCCAGGCAACTCGCAATGCCCCAGCGTTCTGCCTGTTGATCGAAGCGAGAGGACTATACCTCTGCCCGCCGGAGTCGTGCCCGTACACGGGCCAGTCGGATCCGTCATTCGCCGCAAACCAGCCGTCGCACACCCAGAGGCATCCAATCGCAAGCATCCCCAGTGTGGTCCATCGCATGCTCTATCAATTAGCACACCCGGTCACTCCGGACTGGACGGAGGCACCTTCTGTCGGGCTGCCTGCCGCTGCGCCTCCCTATCGGTGACCATCGTATAGGCCAGGTAGTATTTGTAGATGTTGCTGACGTATTGCACTGGCTCACGGCCTACTTCCCTGGACGCGATGATCTCAACGTTGTTGAACCACCGGTTCTGGTCGTAGCCTTCAGCCGCCGCCTGCTTCCGCAGCTTCTGTATCCTGGTCGGTCCGGCGTTGTAGGAAGCCAGAGCAAACAGGCCCCTCATGACGCGATCCATGGGCTCATTGGCGTAATACTGGCTCACCATCAAGCGTAAATACTTCGTTCCAGCTTCGATATTCCTGTCCGGCGCATGCACATTCGGGAACCCGATCGACGCCGCGATGTTCGGCTTGATCTGCATGACTCCCACTGCCCCAGCCCTGCTTCTAAGAGTCGGATTGAGCCCCGATTCCTGATAGCCTTGTGCGGCCAGCAGCAGGTACGGAAGGTCATATTTGTCGCCGTATTCCTTAAAATATCCAACCAGTTGTTGGAACCGCGCCAGATCCGTACGTCCGGTTGCGTTCTTCGCCCACTTGATGTCCCGCAGGTACTTGCGGACTATTGTGTTGCCGAAAGCAGTGCCGATGCGATGCGTCTGAACAAACTCGTTGAGCACAGCCTTGAGTTGGGGGGTGTTGCGCTGGATCGCCCAGACCAGCGGCCCTTCAGCAACCACAACATCCCGGTGCAGTTGGAGATTGGGCAAAACTTTGATCCAATATTGCGCCAGCTTGTCCTCGGCTATGGTCATCGGGACTAATCCCGCGTTCACCATCTCCAACACGTCGTCGTCGACCAGATTCTCGTCGGCGGGGGTCAACCGGATTGGCGGCTTGCCGGCCTTCTTGAAGCTTTCGCTCAGTTGTCCTAGTTTTTCGAATGGGAGAGTGTTCTTGAAGTAATAGACTTCTTTGCCAGACAGATCCTCCAGTTTCGAAATGGGGCTTGCGCCCGGACCGCTGACGATGATCCCCTTCGCCTTGTCGTAAATCGGATCTGAGAAATCGACCAATTTGCTGCGTTGGTCGCTCGCGCCCATCAGCGTCGCCACCAGGTCGCCCTTGCCCTCGGCCAGCATGGGAATCAGCCGGTCGCGCCCCACCGGGATGAAGACGACGTTGATCGCGAGATTCCCCGTGTTGAGCTTCTTGTTCAGGAACAATTCGAGCTCACGCACAGCTTCGTAGGCGGCGCCCTGCATCTGTGTGCCGTTGAAGAAGAATGCGAGCTTCCCGGGCGTCACGAGAACACGGAGCATTCTTCTCTTGACGATGCCATCCAGATCCCCGCTCCACCTCTCGCGCGCTATGCGTTCCTGGAGTGAGCCACCCGGGCTCGAGGTCCCTTCCGCCTGTTGCGCAGCAGGTTGCTGTTGAGTCTCGCCGCTCTGTTTCGTGCCGCGGCACCCCACACACGCCAGCGCCACCAGAACAACGCAACGCAGCACCCAAGACATCGTCGTGCGCTCCATATTCGCCCCTTTGATGTCGGCGTTCGCGCAATGGGTTGTAAAAAACTACCCTCGAACAGGAATTGGACGCATCAAAGGTACCTCAGTTCGCGCCGGAGGGTGCTCGCCCACCTTCTTCGCCGTCGCCCGCCCTGATGGCGCTCCTCAGCCGCCCCGCTTCTTCACCTGAATTCCCAACCGCTTGATCTTCTGGTTGAGCGTCGACAGCGGGATCTTCAGCCGCGCAGCAGCATCCGTCTGCGAGTAGCTCACCGCCTCTAACACCTCGACGATCCTCTTCGCTTCGAAGTCCGCGACGATCTCGAACAACGATGCATCGGCGGGCACTTCCCCGCCCTCCCGCGGCAGCCGCACACCAGTGGAGTGCAGCAACTGCTCCGGCAACACGCTAACCGGCACGGTCTCTGATGTCGCCAGCACCACGGCTCGCTCAATCGCATTCTCCAGTTCGCGCACGTTGCCCGGCCAGTTGTAGTCCATCAGGAGATGGACCGCTTCCGCCTCGAAGTGCAGCCGCGACCGCCCATCGGAGTCGATGAACTTGTCATTCTCCCGGCAGTAGAACTGGAAGAAGTGTTCCACCAACGCGGGGATGTCTTCCTTGCGGTCCCGCAGCGGAGGAAGCGGGATGTTGATCACGTTCAGGCGGTAGTATAGGTCCTGCCGGAACTTGCCCTCTTCCACCATCCGCGCCAGATCGGCGTTCGTTGCGGCGAGGATTCGCACGTCCACTCTAATCGTTTCGGTCGAGCCCACAGGCATGAACTCGCGCTCCTGCAGCACGCGCAGCAGCTTCACCTGCATGTCCGCGGTCAGTGTCCCGATTTCGTCGAAGAAAATCGTCCCGCGATTGGCTGTCTCGAAATAGCCCTTGCGGTTCGCCACCGCGCCTGTGAACGCTCCCTTCACGTGGCCGAACAGCGTCGACTCCAGAAGGTCCGGCGGCAGCGACCCCGAGTTCACCCCCACGAAAGGCTGATCCGCCCGCGGCGAGTTCGCGTGAATCGCCTTCGCGATCAGCTCCTTGCCCGTGCCTGTCTCCCCGGTAATGAGAATGTTCGACTTCGACGGCGCAACCTGCGTCACCAAGTCCAGCACGCGCAGCATCCGCTCGCTCTTGCCGACGATGTTTGGGAACGAGTAACGCTCCTTCAGCGCCCGCCGCAGCTCGCGGTTCTCACGTTCCAGCCGCGTCCGCGCGATCTGCCGGTCAATCTCGATCAGCAGTTTCTCGTTGTCCCAGGGCTTGGAAAAATAGTCGTTCGCGCCGGACTTCAACGCCTCCACGGCAACTTCCACTGAACCATACGCCGTGATCAGAAAGACCGGCGTCTCGCGGTCCCGCCGCCGGATGTCGTCCAACACCTCCAGACCGCTCCGGTCCGGCATCATCAGATCCAGCAGCACCAGGTCGTACACGCCCGACTCGAAGCGCTTCAATCCTTCGGTCGCATTTTCCGCGGAAACCACGTGGTACCCCTCCAGGTCGAGGAGCACCTCCAGCGATTCGCGAATATCAGCCTCGTCGTCGACAACCAGGATGCGGCCCCGTGCGGCTTCCGCCGCGGATGCCGCTGGAACGGCGGATTCAAACTCAGGCATTCACGGTTTTCCTGTGGACAGTGGGGAACTCCAGCCGGAACGTCGCGCCCTCTCCAGGGCTCGAGTCCGCCTCGATGATTCCTCCATGCTCTTCCACAATGCCATAACTTACACTTAATCCGAGCCCCGTGCCCTTCCGCGCGCCTTTCGTCGTGAAGAACGGATCGAAGATCCGCGACAGGTGATCCCGCGGAATCCCCGGCCCTGAATCCCGGATCTCCACCCTCACGCCCATCGAGTCGGCCCGGCTCAACAATCGCAGCACGCGCGGCGCGCCCGGCGGCAGATCCGACATCGCATCGCGCGCGTTCAACAACAGGTTCAGGAACACCTGCTGCAATCGCCCGGAATTGCCGCGCACCATTGGCAGGTCCTCTTCCAGATCCGTCGTTATCTCGATCTGGTGCTTCTCCAGTTGATGCTCGACCAACGAGACCGTCTCGCGGACCACCTTGTTCATGTCCAGCGGCTCGAACTCCGACGTCGACGTGCGCGAGAAGTTCAGCAGCGAGTTCACGATCTCGCTGGCTCTGAAGGTCTGCTTGGCGATCTTGTCCAGCAGCTTGGTCTTCTGCTCGTCACCGAGCACCTGCTTGGCCAGCATCTGCGCATACGTGGAAATCACCGCCAGCGGCGTGTTCACTTCGTGCGCCACACCTGCCGCCAGCAGACCGATCGAGCTCAGCTTGTCCGCCTGCACCAGCCGCCGCTCCAGATCCTCCCGCTCCGTCACGTCGTCGAAGATGATCAGCCGGCCAATCCGCACGCCGTCCTTCGTCACCAGCGGCGCAATGGCCAGGTTCACGATCACCTCGCCCCGGTCCGCATTCCTGCTCCCGTTTCCGTTATTCTCTGCCAGTGCGATAGAGCCCTGCCGCAGCGGAATCTTGTAGAGCTGGTGAACCTGGTTGTTCGCCCTCAGCGAGTCAAAGTGCTGTGCCAGTTCCGGCGCGAACAGTTCGTCCAGCCGCCGCCCCACGGCGCTCACCCGGCCCACGCCGGTCAGCCGCTCGATCTGCGAATTCCAGCTCTCTACACGATCCTCGAGGTCCGCGGCCAGAATGCCCACGTTGATCGACTCGACGATATTCTCGCTGAACTCCTTGAGCCTCTCGTACTGCTCCGCCTTCGCCGCCAGCGAGCGGTACAACCTCGCGTTCTCCACCGCCATCGCGATGTAGCCCGCCAGCGAGGCCAGCAGGTCAATGTCGTCCGACGACAGGAAATCGCCCTTGATCGACCGGCTCACGCCCAGCCAGGCCAGCGTCCGCCCGCGGAAGATGCACGGCAGATAGTAGGTCAAGTCCAGTTCCGCGATTGTGGACCGCACGCTCTGAGGCATGCCGCGCGTCACAACGTCCAGCGCGTGCCGCGTCCTCTCAAAGAAAAGGTATGGCTCGCGCGGCGTCCGGTCCAGGAAACTCAGATCCAGCCCATTTGCCCTCAACTGCCGCCGCTCGCCTTCCCGGTCCAGCGCCCTGTGCAGATGGAATCCCGGACGGTTCTCGTTCGAAAGGAAGAATGCGACGTGCCCCACCGACAGCGTGCTCAACAGCCGCTCGCCCATACTCGCAAGCGTGCGGTCCAGGTCCATCTCAGAGCTCAGCTCTCGCGCAAACGAAATCAGCGTCCGCCGGTAGTCGAACTTGTCCTTATAAAAGATGTAGCGGTCCAGCTGCTGCTGGATCCAGTTGCGCAGCGGCTCGAAGACAAACGCCGCGATCAGCACCAGCAGGATCACTGCCGTCGGGCTCAGTTCGTCCCGCTTCGACAGCGCGAACACCAGCATCGACACGATCCCCATCACCGACAGCGTCGCCAGCACGTACACGTAGCCCTGCTGGAAGATGATGTCCACGTCCATCAGGCGGTAGCGCAGAATTGCATACGCCCAGGTGATCGGAATGAACGACAGGCACAACACCGACAGCCGCATGCTCGCCGAAGGCACAATCCCCATGATGAACGGTGCGGCGTACAGCGCCGCGAATGGCAAGATCCCCGCCAGCGTCCCGTTCCGCAGCCACTTGAGCTGCTGCCGGATGATCGGGTCGTCCGTGCGCCTGTAGCTCAGATGCAGCAACAGGGCTCCCGCCAGGTACGACGCGGAGAACAGGAACAGCCAGGTCCGGTCCAGCAGCCACCGCATCTCCAGCAGCGGCACCGCCGTCCGCACCACGCCCGTCGCCACGCCCAGTTGCAGCGCGATCAGTGACAGCGCAGGCAGGTAGATCGACACACCCTGCCACTTGCTCCACGGCCTCACCGGCATCGGGAATGTCAGGCAGAAGTGCACGAATAACGCCGGCGCCAGCAGCCCGCTGACCACATTCGCTACGTAGATCAGCGTGTCGAACTCATTCAGCTTACCCGTGTAATGGAATGTGTGAAGGATGAAGCTCGCCAGGCACAGCAGGTAGAAGTGCAACGCCTTCGGCGACTGGTTCCGCCGGAAAAAGATGAACAGTCCGATCGCAAGGTACGACGCACCCACCAGGTACTGGTAATAAAGCGCCCTGTCGCGGTTCGCGTCCGCGACAATCACCTTCGCGGTGATCTCGATCCCGTTCCGGTCCAACGCGTAGGTCGCCTTCCCCCACACGCCGGCCCGCGCCACAAGCTGCGCCACATCTTCCGATTGCCGCACCAGCACCCCAGGCGTGTTCTCCACCGGTGAAATCCGAAGCAGGACGTCGCCGGTCCGGATGCCCGCCAGGTCAGCAGGACCGCCGGACTCCACGTGCACCGCCGTAACCCGCACCGCAACTCCGGGCGTCGACGCGTCCGGAACGTCCATCCAGGTGGCCCCATCGTCCGGGAGATGATACCGCGCCTGCTGCTGGTAGTTCACGCCCGCGCAGATGATCGCCGTCAAGGTCAGAACGACCAACAGCGCACCAACGAACTGGCTCTTTAAACCCTTCAGCACGGTCCGGCTCCGAGGTCGGCTGTCTGAAAGACACACATCACCACCGACTCCCATGCACGTCGACTTCCATCGCGGTTCGACGCCTGCTATTTCAAGCCTACACCCGGAATCAATCAGTTACCAGCTTCGCACATCCGCCGATTCCCGCAGCTATATCGTTTTCGGGAGCACCTCTCCCGAAAATGGGTGTGACCCCCTGTTCCCCGTTTGAGCGCCCCTTAGAAGGTGGACGTTCCGGCCCGGTTTGATCAGCGTGTCTCCAAAATGAACGTAGGCGCCAGCCCTGACAATGTCGAGAACCCGCCCTCCGCCGACGAGATCCGCGAAGAGCATCCGTGCACTTTCCCCAGGAACGCGTGTGGGGCGACATCAACATTCAGGTCGCGGTACACAATCTCGCCGTAGTGGTCCAGCGGGAACGAAACGGGGTGCGCCGCCACTCTCTCCTGCACCACAAACGGATTTCGCAAGGCGGTCCGCAGCGCGCGCTCCCAGCCGGCGTTGTCCACCTGGGAGCCGTCCGTCGAATGCAATTCCGAGGAGTCCTCATTCGGCCGCAGCACGAGGCTCTCGCGCTTTTTCAACATGAAGTCGATCAGGTCCACGGTCTGACCCTGCCATGTCGTCTTGCCTGCGGCCACGACGCGAGTCCATGGAATCGACTCTCGGATTGCCTTCCGCTCGGCGGCCGGGAACGATCCCGTCACGGATTCGTCTGTCAGCAGCGCCAGCATCGCTCGTTTCCGCGTCATCTCCGTGCGGAAGCTGTTCACTACGCACACCTTCCGATCCCGGTACGCCCGTACCAGCGGATGCGTCAGGTCGTATTTCATCAGGAACTCATGCGCCCGCACGCCACGGAACACCAGATCAACCACGAATTCACTGCGCCGCAACACGCTGTTGCGATATTCGAGTTGGTCCGGCGAAACCATTTCTGCCTGCAAACCATGGCTGCGGAACAGCTCAACGAGCAGTTCGTACTCATGCGACTCGAACGTGCTAAACGGCTGACGGAACTCGAGGATCGCCACGTTCGGCTGAGCCTTACCTCCAAACTCCTTCCAGGCTTTCAGCACCGATGTCAGCAGCGGCTTCGCGCTCCCTGGCTTGGCCAACTTGTACCTTTTCCTGAACTCCTTCACCGGCGGCGCATCGAAGAAGAGCTCGGCCAGCGCCTCCCCGTACACCACCCCGTGAGGCATATCAGCCTGCGGCGCCGTCAGGTGCATGCTCCCGTTGTTGACCTGCGCTTCCAGTAGCGATGCCACCGCAGGGATGGAATATCCAGGATCCACTGTCGCCAGCATCTTTTCCGCCGGCAGCATGTTCATCCGCGCCATAACCTGCGGATTCGTCAGTGCCATCGTCCGGATCCGCTCAATTGAGACGCTCAAAAGCTCTGACGCTGCCGCTAAGTTGCTATACTGTCGGCGGCTAACGAAATGCGGACGCAGTACGGGCGACACCGGGCGGCCATTGACGACCAGGTGACGGACTTCCAATTGCTCGCGCAACTGTCCCACCCAGGCACCGATGCGGTCCCGATCCTGCTCCAAAATCTTGTGATAGCGGGCAATCGCCTCACTCAATTGCGTCATGGCTAGTGGATGTACGAACCTTCAGTATCGCATGCCTTCCAAATTCTGGAAACACTGCTACGCCTTTAGCAATACGTAATACACTGATCCATAAGAACTTATTAGGACTTCTGCAAATGAGATTCAAGTTTCAAGATTTGGCCTTCCTAGTGCTCTTTTGGCTTTTCGCCCGCCCTGCGCCCGCCGACGAAGGCATGTGGCTCTTCAACAACTTCCCTAGCGCCCAAGTGGAATCCCGGTACGGCTTCAAACCGGCCAGCGAGTTCCTCGACCACCTCCGCCTCAGCGCAGTCCGCTTCAACAACGGCGGCACCGGCAGCTTCGTCTCCCCTAACGGCCTCCTCATCACCAACCACCACGTCGGCGCCGACTGCATCCAAAAGCTCAGCACTTCGCGCGCAGACTACATGAAGAACGGATTCCTTGCCGCATCACAGTCCGAGGAACGCCGCTGTCCCGACCTCGAAGTGAATGTCCTCCTCAAGGTCGACGACGTCACTTCCAAGGTCAATGCAGACATCACGCCGCAGACCCCCGCCGCCCAGGCCAACCAAAAGCGCAAAGCCGCGATGACCAACATCGAGAATGCGTGCACTTCCTCAACGGGTAACCGCTGCGACGTCGTCACGCTCTACGCCGGCGGCCAGTACCACCTGTATCAATATAAGAAGTACACTGACATCCGCCTCGTCATGGCGCCGGAGTTCGCCATCGCTTTCTTCGGCGGCGACCCGGAGAACTTCACTTACCCGCGCTACAACCTGGACATCACCTTCTTCCGCGCCTATGAAGATGACCGTCCCGCCAAAGTCGAACACTGGTTCAAATGGTCGAAGACCCCAATCCGCGAGGGGGATCTCACCTTCGTCCCCGGCAACCCCGGCTCTACCGGACGGCTCATGACCGTCACCGAACTCGAATTCTCGCGCGACATCTCCTACCCGATCGTGTTGCGCCGCCTCACCTCGCAGATCCAGGTCCTGGAGAAGTTCTCTGCCCGCGGCGAGGAGCAGGCGCGCATCGCCCGCGAGAGCCTCTTCGGCCAGCAGAACAGCCACAAGGCGTATACAGGCTTCCTCGCCGGGCTCCACGATCCCGAGTTGATGAACCAGAAGCGCGCCGAGGAGCGCAAGCTCAAGGACGCCATCGCGAAGGATCCCGCCCAAGCCGAGAAGTTCGGCAGGTTCTGGGATGAACTCGCCACCACCTACCGCAACTTCCACTCGTTCTACGCGCCCTTTTTCGTCCTGGAGCGCAGCCCCACCCGCGGCTCCGACCTCTTCGAGATCGCTCGCAAAATCATTCGCTACTCCGAAGAAACCCGGAAGCCGAATGACCAGCGCCTGCGCGAATTCGCTGATTCAGCCTTGCCATCCCTTGAACAGGAGTTGTACTCTACGGCCCCCATCCACCCAGAGATGGAAATCGCGGTCATCGCCAACTACTTTGCCTTCGCTCAACACGAACTCGGGGCCGGCCATCCCGCCGTCTCCGCCATGCTTGACGGACGTACACCCGAGGCCGCCGCACGCCACTACGTCAGCACATCCAAACTCACTGACGTCAAGGAACGTAAGCGGCTTGCCAACGATCCCGCGGCCGTCAAGGCCTCCGAGGACGGCATGATCCGCCTCGCGCTGACCCTCGACCCCTTCGCCCGCGAACTGCGGAAGCGGTATGAAGACCAGGTCGAAAGCGTCGTCAATCGCGCCGCCAGCCAGATCGCGCTCGCGCGCTTCGCCGCATTCGGCGGCAGCGAGTATCCTGACGCCACCTTCACCATGCGTCTCGCCTACGGCGCAGTCCGCGGCTATCAGGACAACAAAGGCCGCAAGGTCTCCTACACCACCACGTTCGAGGGATTCTACCCCAAGGGCACGAATTCCGAGCCATTCATCATCCCGCCCTCCTGGCTCAAGGCCAAGCCCTCGCTCCGCCTGAGTACGCCATTCAACTTCGTAACCACCAACGACACCCACGGCGGTAACAGCGGCAGTGCCACTCTCAACACTCGCGGCGAATTCGTCGGCATCGTCTTTGACGGCAATATCGAAAGCCTTCCCAATCGCTTCGTCTACACCGACCGCCGGTCCCGCAGCGTTCACGTCTCGGCTGAGGGCATCGTCGAGGCTCTCCGCAAGATCTACCACGCGGACGGACTCCTTGGCGAACTGGGGTTCTGACATCCGGCCGGCTTCGCCTATGGATAAGAGGGGGGCAGCATGTTCGCCCCCCAGTGCGGTTTCAGGCCCAGCAACTGCGCCTTTTTTTGTTGCAGGAATTAATTTTTGAGCGAAGTCATTTCTCTTCTGTCATTGGCGGCCCTGGCGCACCAACAGCATTAGCAGCCCTGATGAAGTCTAGGAACCAACTCTGCAAACCTCGCATCTGATGGACAGAGGCTGGGAACTACTCCTCCGATTCCCAGCAGCGTACAACGGTACGCACACAGCCGGGAGGCTGGCGCCCAAACCGGCTTCCCGGCGTGCATCCCGCCGCTGCGTCCGATCCATTCAATTGGAGGATTTTTTGCTCGCCTGTACTCCAACTACCTCATCCACCAGTGCATAGAAGGCTTCCAGGTCCGCAACCCTCGTGTGGATGTGTGTAGAGAGACGCAACTCCGGCGATCCGTATACCCAGATCTTTCGCTCACGCGCCTTTTTCCACAAATCGTCCAGCTTCGCCCCCCTGAATCCGATTGTCACCAACGATCCGTATAGCCGGTCATCCTCCCCGCTCAACACTTCCAGGTAGGGCCGTGAGGCTGCCATCGCATAATTCCGCTTCGCCAACGAGTGTATTCGCTCGTAAACATTTTCCGGCCCTATCGATTTCAGGAATCTCAATCCCGCCATCATCCCCACAATCGTTGCCCTGTTGTTTGTCCCGAGCTTCATGAACCGCGCTGCCTTCAGTTCCTTCTTGTCCCAGTCCCCGGTCACGATCGAAGGCCACAGCCGGTCCAGGTTTTCTTCGCGGATGTAGAGAATCCCGCAGCCCGCCGGTGCGAACATCCATTTGTGCGGGCTCCCCGCATAGTAGTCGCACCCCAAATCGGAGAGTTTCAGCGGAATCTGCCCGTTCATGTGCGCTCCGTCCACGAACGTGATTACGCCCTTCGCGCGCGCCGCGGCGCAGATCTCCCGCACCGGCATGATCACTCCCGTCGGACTCAGAATCCCGCTGAAGCTCAGAACCTTCGTCCGCGGCCCGATCGCACTCACCAGCAGGTCCGCCAGTTGACCCACGCTCTTCGGCGGATGCGGGATCTTCACCTCCCGAACCGTGATCCCGTGCCGCTGCGCCCTCTGCTGCCAGCCCGCCTTCCCGCTCGGATGCTCCCGGTCCGTCATCAGCACTTCATCGCCAGCCTTCAGGTCCAGTCCCATCGCGACCGTGCTGATCCCCTCAGTCGCGTTGTGAGTAAACGCCAGCTCGTCCTTCTTGCACCCCAGAAACTCCGCCATCTCCGCGCGCTCTTCATCCAGCGTCTCGTATCCCCATCGAGGATAGTCGTCGTTCACCAGCGCTGCCGCATTCTCGATGTACTCCTCGATCGCTGCCACTACCGGACGCGGCGCCACCCCCAGACTCCCGTTGTTCAAGAACGCGCGCCACTTCGGCAGGAAAAACTGCTCCTCCCGCACCTTCAGCCAATACCTCTCCGGATCCGTCCCCCGCAGCCGCGCATCCGGCAGCGGCTTCACGTCGGACTTCATATCCGCCTTCCCCGCCGCCACACTAAACATCGCCGCAGCCATCATCTGTCGCCTGTTCATAGCACTCCAGTCTACAGCCATCCCTGGCCGCTGACCGCTGCTCTTCAATTTGATATGCTCCTCGCCGTAGTCCCCTTCAGCGGTAATCCAATGCAACTCTCTCGAATCGCCCTCCTTCCTCTCTCTTTCTCCATCGCCCTCGCCCAGCAGCCACCCGCCTTGCGCCTCAATTCCCTCGAGTACTTCGAAATGCCCGGCGCCAATGTCATGGTCTATCAGGACATCTATCCGGAAGGCCACCAGGGCGGCGTCAACATCATCCAGGCCGGCCAGCGCGTCGCCAGCAACGGCGACCTCCGCCTCGGCCCCACCCCCGGCCAGTGGCAGCCCATCCCCAAACAGGACAAACGCACCGTCAACGCCGAAGCAAACGAGATCTCCGTCACCCTCTCCTACCCCGACCAGAGCCGCAATCGCAAGGGCTTTAACCCTATCGACTACCCCGACCTCGCCTTCTCCTACAACGTCCGCGTCAAAGGCGAGGGGCCCTCCGTCCGCGTCACCGTCGATCTCGACAAGCCCCTCCCCGGCGCCTGGATCGGCAAAGTCGGCTTCAACATAGAGCTCTATCCCGAAGCACTCTTCGGCCGCGCCTGGTACCTCGACAGCAACTCCGGCATCTTCCCCCGCCAGCCCAACGGACCCGAGCAGAAAGATAAGGACGACGAGATCATCCCTGTCTCCCTCGCCTCCGGCCGCCGCCTCTCTGTCGCGCCCGAGACCGACTCACAGCGCCTGTTCATCGAATCGCGCGGCTCCGACCTCCTCCTCTACGACGGCCGCAACCAGCACAACAACGGCTGGTTCGTCGTCCGCTCCCTCGTCCCCGCCGGGGCCACTGCAGGCGCCATCGAGTGGATCATCACCCCCTACGCCACGCCTGGATGGAAATCGAAACCCGTCGTCCACGTCTCTCAGATCGGCTACCACCCAAAGCAGAAGAAGACGGCCGTCATCGAACTCGACTCCGCCGATTCCTCAAACGGCCCGGTGCGCCTCCAGCGCGTCTCGGAAAAAGGCGGCTTTGAAGATGTCCTCTCCGCCGAACCCAAATCCTGGGGCAAGTTCCTCCGCTACAACTACTCTCAGTTCGACTTCTCCTCCGTCACCCGCCCAGGCATGTACGTTGTCGAATACCATGGCGCCCGCACCGAGCCCTTCCAGATCTCCCCCACCGTCTTCCAGCGCCACGTCTGGCAGCCCACCCTTGAATACTTCCTCCCTGCCCAGATGTGCCACATGCGCGTCGAAGAGCAGTACCGCGTCTGGCACGGCGCCTGCCACCTCGACGACGCCCGGATGGCCCCCGTCAACTACAACCATTTCGACGGCTACATCCAGGGCCCGTCCACTCTCACCAAATACCAGCCCGGCGACGCCATCCCCGGCCTGAACAAAGGCGGCTGGCACGACGCCGGCGATGACGATTTCCGCATCGAATCACAGTCCGATGAAGTCATCATCCTCGCCAACGCGTTCGAGGCCTTCAACATCAACTACGACGACACGACAATCGACCAGTCGAAGAACCTCGTCAGGATCCACCAGCCCGACGGGAAGCCCGATATCCTCCAGCAGGTCGAGCATGGCATCCTCACCATCCTCGGCGGTTACCAGAGCCTCGGACGCCTCTACCGCGGCATCATCGTCCCCACACTCCCGCAGTACGTCCTCCTCGGAGACACCGTCAATGTCTCCGACAACATCCCCAACAACAAAGATGACCGATGGGTCTTCACTGAAAGCAATCCGTCCCGCGAGCTCAAGGGCATCACTGCGCTCGCCATCGCCGCTCGCGTCCTGAAGGACTACAACCCCGCCCTCGCCAAGTCCTGCCTAGAAGCTGCCGAGGCCCTCTGGAAGCAGGAACGCCAGCTCTCCCCACGCTCTTTCAACGACCAGGTCGCCGCGGCCGTCGAGCTCTGGCTCACCACTGGAAACCCCGCGTACGGAAAGGTGATCACCGACAACCGCAAGGATATCGTCGCCCGCATCGATTCCACCGGCTGGATCGTCGGCCGCGTCCTTCCTCTCATCACCGACTCATCCTACAAGGATGAACTGCGAGCCGCTGTTACCAAGAGCTTCGCCAACACCGTCCAGCGGCAGAAGGATAACCCCTTCGGCGTCCCCTACCGCCCGCTCATCTGGGGCGCCGGTTGGGACATCCAGCGCTTCGGCGTCCAGCAGTACTTCCTCCACCGCGCCTTCCCGGACATCGTCACACCGGAATACATGCTGAACGCCCTCAACTTCGTACTCGGCGTGCATCCCGGCACAAACACCGCTTCCTTCGCCTCCGGCGTCGGCGCTAAGTCCCTCACAGTCGCTTACGGTTTCAATCGCGCCGACTACTCCTACATCCCCGGCGGGGTCGGTTCCGGCACTGCTCTCATCCGCCCCGACTTTCCCGAGTTAAAGGACTTTCCCTACCTCTGGCAGCAGGGCGAATACGTCATGGGCGGCGGCGCCACCAACTTCATGTTCCTCGTTCTCGCCGCCGACCAAGTCTTGAAATAGCGATGGCTGAGCCCCAATCCACCTCATTCCCCCGGTCGCAAGGCCGGGGGGCCTCTGAAACCCTCTGTCCCCTTTTTCCTCTCCAATTGGTGAAAGAAGCCGTTAAGGAGGACAGAGCCTCACAATGCAGGACATTCGCACTGAAGAGTTCTTCGAGGACTTCGCACTCGGCAGGCTCGACCCGAAACTTGCCGACACCTTCGCCCGCCACATGCACCATTGCCAGGAGTGCCGCCACAGACTCGAATCCGTCGAATCCTACATCTTCGCGCTACGCAACGCTCTGATGTTGCTCGAAACGGAGGCGCGCTAGCGCCTTCCCCCCTGGGCGCTCACCTCGTCGTACACCCGCCATTTCATCTTCAATCCCCGCGGAATTGTTCCCCGGCGCGTGTCCCACACCAGAACCCCCTGCCCCTGCTGCACCTCGCGCACGAGCATGTTCAGCCCCGGCTTCGCCTTCCGGTCGAACGTCGGATCCATCCGCTTCGATTGGGTCACCACCCCCGTTGTTCTCCCCACATCCACCATCGTCGCCTTGAGCGGCAGCGACTCCCCCGCCGTCTCGATCGTCTCGAACGCCAACGACACTTCGCAGACCGGGATCGGCACGGATTCACGCTTCACTCGCACCACGCTCCCGGACACCATGGCGCCTTCCGGGATCACCGCCTCTCCATCCACGTTCACCGGACGCGTCAGCCTCGCCCGCACATTGTCGCCCGGTTGCACTGACTGCGGATCCAGCGGCGCCTCCAGCGCCACGTCCAGCAAAGTCCCTACGGGAAGTGCAGTTCGCGCACTCGCCGGCTTAGTCCCCACAGCCTCCGGAACAGCCGGCGTCTCCTCATCCACTCCTTCGAACTTGACCGTCGAAAGCGCCGAAAACTGCCGGCACTGGCTCAGCCTGGCCCGGTTCAGACTTTCGAATCCGTCTGTCCCAGTCACTGTCAGCGTCGCCGCGACCGGAAGCAGCACCTGCGACTCACCCACGGCCACCCGGCGGTATGTCAGCTTCGTATCCGCCTGCGCCAGTCCGACCTCCTCGGGAATGTCGTACGCCTGTACTTCCAGTTCCAGAAGGTCCAGCGTCTCCGCATCCACGTGGAACGCCCCCTGAAACGCCACCACAGCTCCTTCGCGGCCCCGCCTCAGTTCGTACGCGCTCTGATCCTGCCTCACGTCAAATTCATACTCAAGGGCTTTCCTCCCGGCACGTTCGCTCTCACCTCGATATCCGATCCTCGCCGATCTCCCGACAAACACGTGCCGCGCCATTAAACCGAACTGCCCGTTGCTGATCGTCCCCTGACCCGCCATCTCCACCAGGGGCCGCACCTGCCGCTCGCCTGCTTTTGTATAGACTTCCTTCCCTCCCGCCAGCCCCACCACAAACCGCAGTGCATCTTCTTTCTGCCATGATTTCTCGGATGACGCGCGCCCGTACCTCTCAATCTCCTGCAGGCACACGTAATCCGGCAGGCGCGTCAACTCGCCTCTGATGCGATCCAGAAACCGTTCGAGCAAGCCGGGCGGCTCATCTGCTCCGCACAGGGTGGAACCCCAACACATCGCCGCCAACAGCCCCAGGCCGGCGGTCCTCATGGCGCCAGTATAGATTGCTCCAACTCCACCGGAGCCAGAAATTAATCACCCCGGGTCTCAACGGCAAGAGCTTAGCCCCCTTCGCCCAGCCCCCGATTTCCTGTATGCTCTCCCCATGCTCAGAACACTGACGCTGGTCCTCTTCTCTCTCTCCCTCTTCGCTAAAACCGACTTCTCAGGCGACTGGAAGCTCAACGCTGCCAAGAGCGACTTCGGCCAATTCCCGGCCCCGTCTTCCATGACCCAAAAGGTCACTCACCAGGATCCGTCCCTCAAACTCGCCACAAAGGTGTCAACCGACAACGGCGACTTCGAATTCGAGTCCACCTACACCACCGACGGCAAGGAGTGCACAAATCAATTCGGCCCCAATGAAATGAAGAGTTCGCTGAAATGGGAAGGGGCCGTCCTCGTCATCGACACCAAAGGCACATTCGGCGACATGCAGGTCACGATGCAGGACAAGTGGGAACTCTCCGCCGACGGAAAAACTCTCACCATCAAACGCCACTTCGCCAGCAGCCAGGGCGAGCTAGATCAGAAGTTGATTCTCGAGAAGTAACTCTTCCGAATGAGGCTCCCTCGGCGTCAGCCGGGGTCGTACAGTGGCGTGTCCACCTACTTCCGTCTCACAAACAACAGCGCCGCCGAATTCATGCAGTAACGCATGCCCGTCGGCGGCGGCCCGTCAGGAAATACGTGCCCCAGATGCCCGTGGCACCGCGCGCACACCACCTCGTCCCGCTCCATCCCCAACGACAGATCGCTCTCGACCTTCACATTCAACTGGTGCACCGGTTCATAGAAACTCGGCCACCCCGTCCCCGAATCGAACTTTGTCTTCGATGAAAACAGCGCCGTCCCGCAACTCGCGCACCGGTATATCCCTTCTTCGTGATTCTGGTAATAGCGGCCTGTGAACGCCCGTTCCGTCCCCTTCTTCCGCATCACCAGGTAGACCGCCTCGGGCAGTTCCGCTTTCCACTCCGCGTCCGCCTTGGCGATCCTCGGCACTTCCTCAACCCCCGTCAGATTCCCGGCATCATCGAACACCGCCACCTTCACCTTGCCCTTCTCCGCCATCGCCATCGTTCCTGTCGCCATCAGCATCTCCCTCCTTGTCACGGCTGGTTCCTCTGGCGCACCAGCCGCGGGCACGCCTTCTTCAACTTCGCCACTTTCGGCGCTGCATTGTAGACGATATACGGATTTGCCGGATTCAGCGTCGCATAATCCTGGTGATATTCTTCCGCCGGATAGAATCCCTTCAGCGGAGAGACCTCCGTCACAATCCTGCTCTTGAAAACTCCCGCCGCGTCCAGTTGGCGGATGTAGGCCTCGGCGATCTGGCGCTGCTCCTCGTTGACATAGAAAATCACCGACCGGTACTGCGTCCCAACATCCGGACCCTGCCGGTTCCTCTGCGTCGGATCGTGCGCCACTTCGAAGAACACTCGCAGCAACTGCCCGTAGGTGATCTTCTCCTGGTCGTACGTGATCTCGACGGACTCGGCATGCCCCGTGTCTCCGTTCGACACTTGCTCGTAATGCGCCGTTTTTGCCGATCCCCCGCTATAGCCCGAGACGACCTGCTTGACTCCCTTCACCGCTTCGTACACCGCCTCCGTGCACCAGAAACACCCTCCCGCCAGCACCGCCTTTTGCGTCCCACGCGACGGTTTCTGATCCAATGCCGGATCCGGAAATTCCGCGCCGGCGGCAAGCGCTGCAAAGCAAAGGAATATGAGCCCCAGCCCGACTCGCGTCATCGCTCGTCCCTCCAGATACCCATATTCTCCGCAGCCGCTGCCTCCGGCGCAAGCCCCGATTTCCTCTCCTTTCACCCGGTGAAATTTTCCTCGCTGCTCCCGCTTCTATTCGCTATTCACTTTGCTTCTTCTCGGTGACAATGAGGCGTGCCGCCCGCCGTCAGGCACAAATCCCCTGTCAGGGAATTATCGAAAGGAGTACCACTTATGTCATGTCTGAAACGACTGGCGTCCGCGGTGGCGCTTTCAGCCCTCCTCGGCGTATTTGCCTGGGCTCAATTTCCGATGTCCTCCGCGGACATCATGAAGGAAGCGGCCAATCGCATGGACATGATTGCGAAAAAGCTCAACCTCAGTCCCGCACAGGTCGAAAAGATCAAGCCCCTCCTCACCTCTCAGTTGCAGGACATGGGAAAGGCCCGCGAAAAATATCAGGCCAGCGATAAGAGCGATGCCGCAAAGCGCGAGGCCGAGGAATCCCTTAAGGAAACCCACGGCAAATACGAGACGGAGATCAAAAGCGAACTGTCCCCCGAGCAGGTGAAGGAATGGGACAAAATGTCCAAGTCCTGGAAGAGTGACCTCAACCTCAAAGGCCTGAAGTAGGCTCCCTTCTCTACCCTATTCGGCCCGCTGCCGCCGGCACGGCGGATTTCTCCGCCGTGCCGGTCCGGCTCTAACCCTACTCCAGTTTGTGGCCGAGGAACTCGCGGGTCTTCGCGATCTCCGCGTCCCAGGTCCTCAACTGCTCCGGAGTTAGAAAACGCTCCAGCGCTGCGCGCCCCTGCCCGCGCAGCGACTTCACCTTCTCGATCACCTGCGCCTTCGACGGATTCGTCTTCATGTACTCTTCGATCTTTTCGTGGGTGGACTCCATCCACGTCTTCAGTTGATCCCTCTGTGAATCCGAGAGGTTCAGGTTTGAACCAATGCGCTTCAGCTCGTTCTGAACGACAGTAATGGCTTCTGCTCTTGTCATTTCTGTTCTTTCCTCCCAGCGTTATTTTTGGGCGCCTCTGCAAAAATGCGCGAGGCCCGTCACACAGTATCGGACTCCTTACCACTCAGGTCAATTCACAATTCGAGTCTTAATCTCTGAATATTTTTCTGCACGATTTTGTGGCTTTACCCGTCGCCGCGAATATTTGTCAACAGGAGTGAAGCTCCGCCAAAACAAAGTAAGCCAGACAGCACAAGCGCCTATTCTCAGCCGCCCACTCTTCGCCGCGCCATTCCTTCGAGATAGGGTTGGGGCACGATTTCAGGACAAGATGGTCTCGTTCTTCTTCTCCTTCCGCTCCTCGCCGCGGACCTGCCCCGCGCCGGCCTCCACATCCAAATCCAGGGCGACGAGCACCCCGTTCAAAGCCTCTCCCCGCTGCCGCCGTCACAATCTCGCATAAGCTCGGCGTCGCTTCGGCATCCTCGTCAAAGGCGGCTGCCGCGGTGAAATCCATGGCAATTCCACATCGCCATCGAGACCAACGCCAATTTCCAGATCCCAGCCCCGCCTTCATCCGTCGCGCCCAAGCTGCCGGAGTCAGATTCTCCTTCGGCTCCAAACGCCACGTCCAGGGAATCGGCGAAATCGGGTACTGCCTCCGCATCGCCCGCGAATGCGGCCTCCCCGTATTCGACATCTACCTCCCGGCCTCGTCCTTTGGGCCCCAGACAATAGGCGGCCTCCTGCGGCCGCTTTCACCTGCCTGCAGCCTGTGACGTTCTCGCATCGCTTCCCATCCGCCAGATAGTCTTCTCAAGTTCACGAATTCCTGTTAGGGTTGTCCCAATGCCGTTGCGAACCCTCGGAACGGTCAACTGGAGGCTTGTCTAAATCACATCGCCCCAGAATCCGGAGGAATGACGCTGTGAAGGGATCTATCTCTCGACTGCTCGGCGCTTCTGCCGCGCTCACCGTCCTCGCCAGCCTCGGAGTTCTCGTGAGTCTGCAACCCGGTCGTGCGCAGGACAACGACAACAACGACAACAATGACAACTCGGAGACACAATCCAAGATCAAAATCGGATTCCAGGCCGCTCCGGTTCCGCTCAACCTGACGGGCAAGAACCGCTCGCTTGTCGGCCTCGGAAGCTATCTCGTGAACGCGGCTGGCGACTGCAATGGCTGCCACTCCGCCGGACCACCCACTGAGTACGCCGCTGGTGGCAATCCGTACTTCGGCCAGCACCCCGAAATGGTCAATCAAACCACCTACCTCGGCGGCGGGCGCTCGTTTATGTCCTTGATCCCCGGATCGGCTGAGATCATCTCCCGCAATTTGACGCCGGACAAGACCGGCCGCCCTGAGGGCGGCGCCACCTTTGCCGAGTTTGTCGATGCCATGAGAACCGGGGTGGACAGAGACAAGTGGCATCTCGCCTGCACCGGCGCTCCGAACGCCCATTGCATCCCCCCACCCTTCGACGGCTCTCTCCTCCAGGTCATGCCCTGGCCGGTCTACTCCCACATGACGGACCGCGATCTGCGCGCCATCTACGAATACCTCAGCGCGATCCCGTGCCTGGAAGGCGATCCCGGCAACCCCGCCGGTTCCAACACCAACGGCCACCGCTGCAAATAGCTCCGCCCTTGTAGCGTGAACACTGGGCTCAGGACATAGGGCACTCGCGTAGACTTAAATTGCGCGAGTGCTCATAATGAGAGACTTCAAAGGCAAAGTCGCAGTAATCACCGGTGCGGCCAGCGGCATCGGACTAGGGATCGCAGAACGGTGTGTCGGCGAAGGCTTGCAAGTGGTCCTCGCCGACATCGATGAGGAGAATCTCGCCAGGGCGGAAACCGGGCTGAAAACCGCGGGCGGAACAGTGCTTGCCGTCAGGACCGACGTCTCCAAACGCAGTGACGTCGAGTTGCTCGCCCGCCGGACGCTCGACACATTCGGCCAGGTCCACCTTCTGTTCAACAACGCCGGAGTCGCCGCGGGCGGCGCGCCGTGGGAGGCGACCTGGAACGATTGGGAGTGGGTCATCAACGTGAATCTCTGGGGCGTGATCCATGGGGTCAAAGTGTTCACGCCCCTCATGATCGCCCAGAACACGGAGTGCCACATCGTTAACACATCCTCCACCGCCGGACTCACCGTCGGCGGCGCCATCGGTCCCTACTCAGTCACCAAGCATGCCGTCGTCGCCCTCTCCGAAAGCCTGTACCTGACACTGCAACAGCGGAACTCGCTCGTCAAAGTCTCGGTTCTCTGCCCCGGCCTTGTGCGGACGGATATTATCAACACCGAACGTCACCGCCCCACGGAATTGCGGAACGATCCCGTGCCGATGTCGCCGGAGAAACAGGCCGCTCTGGCCGCATTCAAGGCTGCCCTGGAGATGGGCATGCCTCCACTCCAGGTTGCCGCCGTGGTCTTCGACGCAATTCAGAGCGAACGGTTCTATATCCTGCCCCACCCCGAATGGAACGAAGTGATCCAACTCCGGACTGACAGACTGCTCAGAATGGAAAATCCGCGAAACCCTGCGGAGGCCATTATGAAACTCATGAGCCCCCGCAGGTGAAAGACAAAATGTTCGGCTCTTAGCCCATCCCCCGGCTCCAGCGCATCTAACCCTTGGCAAGGCCGCGAGACTCTCCGGTCACTGGGACCCCATCATGCACCTCGGCCGCTGGACGAATAGCACGCAAGTGGCGTTCCGCGCGTCTGTCGCTGCGGGCCTCTCCGTCGGTATTGCAAACCTGCTCCACCTGGAGCATCCGCTCTACGCCCTCATCGCCGCCGTCATCGTCACGGATCTCTCCTCCGCCCAGACCCGTCGACTCGCCCTCCGCCGCCTCGTCGCCACCTTGGTGGGAGGCGTCTCGGGCGCAACTCTGGGCCTGCTGTTGCCTCCCAACCCCTGGACCATCGCGCTCGGCATATTCACCACCATGCTGGTCTGCGAGCTCGCTGCCTTGCAGGATGCCGTGAGGGTGGCCGGCTACACCTGCGGCATTGTCATCCTCTCCCACACCAATGCACCGTGGTCTTACGCCTTCTACCGCCTCACCGAAACCGTGCTCGGCATCGTCGTCGCCTGGGCCATCAGTTTCGTCCCCTTGCTGCTCGCCCGGCAGCCCGACAGGTAAGCCGCCGCATACCCGATACGCCCTCCTAAATCACAGAGGCAAACGCGGCTCTCCGCGCTGGTGCGCGAGCAGTCGGCCGGCACCACCACTTCGATGTAGTGTCTTTCCACGACTTGACCTATCCAAAGATAATCCGATATATTGATCCTAGTTACTCAAGCAGAGGGGCGGATCCCAAAGCTAGCATCTAGAGGTTAGTTATCAATGAGATACGTGCCATTAGTGTGTCTCCTGGCCACAACCTTGTGGGCTCAGGATTACCGCGCAACGGTCATCGGAGAAGTGCTCGACCCCAGCGGGGCGGCGGTTCCCAATGCCACCGTGCGTATCACCAACGTGCAAACCAATCAGTCCACCGCGGTGCAAACTTCGGCTACCGGACTGTACACTGTTCCTTACCTCAACCCCGGCGAATATACCCTTGAAGCCTCAGCGCCTGGATTTAAAGCATTTAAGCGCACTAATCTCGTCCTGCAGACTGCCGACAAACGCGAGGTGAAAGTCCGCCTCGAAGTCGGCGAGATCAGCTCCGCGGTCACAGTCTCCGAGCAGATTGAGACGATCGAAACCGCCACTGCGGCCCGCGGTCTCAACTTCGATCCTGTCAGGACTCAAAACTTCCCGCTCAACGGCCGCCAGACCTACCAACTCCTCTCCCTGGCGCCTGGCGTCTATTTCACCCAGGAAGCCTTCGGCCCCGGCGGCCACTCCGGCACCCGCGGTTGGGACGTCAACAACGGCTACCGTATCAACGGCGGCCGCTCTGGCACCAGCCAGTTCCTCTTGAACGGCGCTCCGATCAGCGATAAGGACGGTAACTGGCAGCTCGCTCCCAACGTCGAAGCGGTCCAGGAATTCAAGGTGATGACCAACACCTACGACGCGCAGTACGGCCGTTTCACCGGCGGCGTCGTCAACACCACCCTGAAATCCGGCACCAACGACTGGCACGGTAGCGCGTTCGAGTTCTTCCGCAATAACGTCCTCGACTCCAATACCTCCCAGAACACCGCCCTCGGCAAGCCCCGCACCCAGCACAACCAGCATCAGTTCGGCGGCGTCATCGGCGGCCCCATCCGCAAGGACAAGGACTGGTTCCTGTTCAGTTTCGAAGGCTGGCGCGAAATCGTCCCCTTCAACTCTCTCTCCAGCACCGTCCCCATGGACATGCGCGACGGAACGAACTTCACCAAATACGGCTACACGGTCTACGATCCGATGACCACTCGCCCGTGCGACGTCACCCTCGACGGCAAGTGCGACGGATCCTTCATCCGCCAACCGTTTGCGGGTAACGTGATCCCCGCATCCCGCATCAGCCCAATCGGCCAGAAGATCCTCGGCTACTACCCCACGCCCAACATGGACGGCCGCATCAACAACTACGTCGCCTCCAACAACAAGGGCCGCTACCGCTACGACCAGCCCATGGGCCGCGTCGATCACGTCATCAATCAGAACAACCGCATCTACGGCCTGTTCACCTATCAGCACGGCTGGGAATACCGCAATAGCACCGGATTCCCCCGCCCCACCACCAGCGGCGATATCTTCTCGCAGCGCACCCAGCAGACCTACGTTTTCGATTGGACCAGCGTCGTCAGCCCGACCATGGTGTTCGACCTCCGCATGTCCTTCGGCCGCTTCACCTCCATCTTCCCCCGCACTGAGGAATTCGAGATGGGCCCCAAGGATCTCGGCATGGACAAGATGCCCCACGCGCCTTCCGTCTCTCGCAATCTGCTCCCGCAGATCAACGTCGACGATTACTCGCGCCTCTTCGACAACACCATCGATTGGAACACCGACAACCAGTGGAACATCGCTCCCAGCCTCGCCTGGACTAAGGCCAAGCACAGCATCCACGTCGGCGCGGAGTTGATGTACACAGCCCGCGGTTCCGGCAACACCGGCACCGCCAACGGCAACTTCACTTTCGCCCGCAACACCACCCGCAAGTACAGTGACCGCGACCTCGGCACCGTGGCCGGCATCACCGACGGATCCTCCGTCGCCTCGATGCTCCTCGGCCTGCCCAACGGCGGCGGCATCGAATACCGCGACACCTTCTATCGCACCCGTCCCTACTACGCCTTCTACGTCCAGGACGACTGGAAGGTCCGCCACAACATCTCCATCAACCTCGGCCTCCGCTACGATATCGTCATCCCGATGCTGGAGCGCTTCAACCGCATCAACGGCGGCCTCGCCGCGAATGTGAAGAACCCCTACAGCGATGCCGTCATCGCCAAGTGGAAGACCCTGAAAGCCGAGTACGACGCCGCCAATCCGAACGCGAAGTACAAGTACCCCGACGCTCCTGAAGCCCTCTACGGCGGGCTGCTCTTCGCCGGCGTCAAAGGCAATCCCGCCCGTTCCTATGATACGGACTGGACCAACATCGCTCCGCGCGCCGGCTTCGCCTGGCAGCTCGGCTCCAAGACCGTCATGCGCGGCGGCGCCGGACTCTTCTACCGCCCGCCCACGCAGGACAATACCACCACCGGCTTCACTCAGACCACCGGCTACGTCAACAGCCTCAACGGCTTGACTCCTTCCGGCGGCACGAACTTCACCGGGCCGTATTCGCTTTACGACCCCTTCCCCACCGGCCTCCTCCCCGTCGCCGGCTCGACCCTCGGCATGATGACCAACGTCGGCAACGGCATCAGCTTCGACGGCCGCAAGATCCCGACGCCGCGTACCTACCAGTACTCCTTCGGCTTCGAGCACGAACTGCCTTGGAAGCTCATCGGTGAGCTCTCCTACACCGGCAACATCGCCACCAAGACCACTTATTCCTATCAGATGGGCAACCCGTCGTACACGGACTACACCAGAGCCACCGCCGATCCTTCTTACCTGGATCGCAACCTGCCCAACCCCTTCCAGGGCACTCTCCCGGTCAGCGCCGGCGGCGCCGCCACCAGCGGCACGGTCCGCGCCTATGATCTGCTCCGCTCCTTCCCCATGTTCCGCGGAGTCACCGACAACACTCTGTCCAAGGCCCGCTACCGCTACGACGGCCTCCAGGCCCGCGTCGAAAAGCGCCTCACCAGCGCCTCCGGCGGCGCCCTCACCTTCGTGGGATCCTACACCTGGTCCAAGACGTTCGAAGAGAACCATCGCTTGAACGACTGGAACCTCAACGAACCCCTGATCCACGAAATCGACTATCAGGACAAGCCCCACAACTTCGCTTTCAGCGGAGTCTGGGACCTCCCCGTCGGCACCGGCAAGAAGTTCGCCAACGTCAGCAACGGCTTCGCCAAGACCCTCGTCAACGACTGGCGCTTCACCTGGATGTTCACCAAGTTCAGCGGATATCCGGTCTCCTGGCCCGACCTCATCAACAAGTGCGGCGACTGGCACGCAGCGAATCAGACCAACAAGTCCTGGTTCAATAACGACAAGAGCTGCTACACCACCCGCCCGTCATACACCTTCCGCGTGAACCCGGACCGGTTCTCTGATATCAGAAACCCCACCGTGGCCACCACCAACCTGTCCGTCGAAAAGACGTTCAACATCACCGAACGCTACGGCCTCCGCCTCCGCGGCGAAGCCTTCAACGTCACCAACTCCGTCCACTGGAAAGGCCCCGACACGTCGCTCAGCAGCAACCTGTTCGGCCAGATCCCGACGGACCAGCAGAACTTCCCGCGGCACATCCAACTCGCTCTGAAGTTCACCTTCTAGCACCCATCACGGTTGCTTTCTCGAGGCCGGCTCCGCCAGGAGCCGGCCTCTTTGTTTCCCCGTGGAGGGTGGGCGCACGCCCGAGCGGGACCCACGGCCGAACTGCTTCTTGCACTCCGGCCACGCGCGTGAAAGGATAGCGCTTCCGGCATCTTCATTGATGGGAGGCATTTCGATGGGTTCCTGGTTCTCGAGACGCAAAATGATGCAGGGAGCCGGCGCCGCCGCTCTGGCGCACTCCTTACCGGCGCTGGAAGCGGCTGCGCCGCCGCGCCAGTGGCCGATCGAGGAAGGTCAGGACACACCGAAGCTCTGTCTCGCTCCAGGAGATGGCGGCCGTCCACTGGCACTTCCTTCGCAGCCCGCCGCCACTCCGGCCCGCTCCGGCGGCTCCGGCGGCTACCTTGTGCCGAAGCAAGAGAACGAGGCCGCCCCATCTCCGACACTCAACCTTGCCGCCGGCTACCGCCGCATCCGTCAGCTTGGCGTCACACACCTACTCGGCGTTCCCATCGGCGGCGGCATGCCCTGGAAGGAAGAGAACATCCGTCAGACCATCCAGACCGCGCAGCAGGCCGGCCTGGTGGCCTACAACTCAATGATCGGCCTGCCGCGCAGCGTTCTCTATGGCACTGACGCCCGCGGCAAGGACATGGAACCCGTCATCGCGTCGATCGAGGCCGCCGGCAAAGCGGGCCTGCCCGTGGTCGAATACAACTTTTATGCGCATCGCGCTGTCGAAGGCTACTTCGAGTCCATCGGCAGAGCCGGCGCAGGGTACACCGCGTTTGATACTGAACTCGAACTCCTCATCGATCAAAACGGCGTGGTCGTGCAGCCGATCTACCGCGACGAGCGCGGCCAGATCACCGCTGAAACTCTTGCGGCATTTCCAAACGCACGCAAGGTGAAGTTCAAGGATCTGCCGCCGCTCGCCCAGGAAGGAACTCACAACCTGGAAGAGATGTGGTCGAACATCACCTACTTCCTGAAGGCCGCGGTGCCCGCAGCGGAGAAGGCGGGAGTGCGGCTCGCGCTTCATCCGAACGATCCGCCGTGCCCCATCAGCCGCGGCTCCCAGCAGATTATGGGCACTCTCGCGGGCTGGAAGCATCTCATCGGGATCGTGAACAGCCCCGCCAATGGAATCACCTTCGACTGCGGTGTTACTCGCGAACTGGGTGAGGACCCCGTCGCTGTGGCCGAGTACTTCGCCAGCCGCAAGCGCATCAACCATGTGCACTTCCGGAACGTGCTCGTCGAGAAGCCGTACGAGCGTTACCAGGAAGTCTTCATCGACGCGGGCCAGGTGGACATGTTCGGCGTGATGAAGGCGCTGGTGCGCAACAAGTACTCGGGCACGATCTATCCCGAGCATCCGCGCGCTCTCGATTACGACAGAGACCACGTCGGGCCTGGCGGGCGCATTCCCGGATATCCCGGAGGCGGAGGCTACGCGGGCATCACGTTCAGCGTCGCTTATGCCCGGGCGATGGTGCAGGCCGCGCTTAGCGAGCGCCCGTAGACCACGGCGGGGCGATGCCGTTCATCCGCGCATAGGCGATCGCCTGGCCCAGGTGCTCGGCCACGTGATTGTCGATGGCGATGTAGATGCCGCGCAGAGTCGTGGATTCATCCCAGAACTTCACCTCGCGGCCGAGTGCTCCGGCGGACATTGGCCCCAGCGCCTCGCGCACGTCCGCGAAGCTCTTTTCCAGCGCCTTGACGATCTCCTCTTTGCTGAGCCCCTTCGTCTCCAGCGCGGCATTGTCCTTGATCTCCTTCTCGACCACGGGCCGCGCCGGTTCCTCTGTCATGTGCAGGAGCAGGCGGTTGCCGTTGGCGATGTGGATCATCACCTCGCCGAAAGAACGCACGCCCGGTCCGGGCCGCCAGCCGTACTTCTCCGCGGGGACGGCTTTGGCGAGTCCGAGCACCTTCTCTTCCATTTCCTTGAGAGGCCGCAGCGCCTCGGCCGACGCCTGCAACGCAGGCACATCGGTCGCCGCGAGCAGCTCCACGTCGAAGATGAGCTCGGCCTTGGGCGGAATCTGTCCGCGCCCTTTCTCGCCATATGCCATCTGGTACGGGATGAACAGTCGGCGCTTGCCGCCGACATTCATCCCCTCGAAGCCGGCCTCCCAGCCGGCGATCACCTGGCGGCGGCCCTGCACGAATTCAAACGGCTCATTGCGATCCACAGAGGAGTCGAACTTCGTTCCGTCGCGCAGCCAGCCGGTGTAATGCACCTTGTACTTCTGGCCGGGCGCAGCGGGAGTGCCCTGGCCTTCGGCGATGTCGATGTAGCGCAGCGAAAAGGCCTCTACGGTCTTGCCCTGCACTGGCGGGATTTGCGCGAAGAACAGACCTGCCGTCAGGATCGACGTGAGCATGATCCATTCTAAGCGCAGCTTACTTGCGGAACTGGTCCTGGCGGAGGCCGGGGTTGATGCGTGCGGACTTGATCTCGAAGTCCTCAGGCGGCTTGCCTGACACGGACAGATTCAAGCCGCGCGGCAGCAGGACGCCGGAGAACCGCCCATAGTCGCTCAACCGCAGGACGCCGCCGGTCCACTCGGCCCGGTCCAGCAGACCGGACTTCTGATCGAAAAACATTTTCAATGCGAATTGTTTTGGACCCTTGGCATTGACGATCCACGCTCCGCCGTCCTCACCCGTCATCCCGAAGGTGATCCCGCTCCCTTGCGGCGCGGTCAAGGTGAAGACCAGCGCGTAGCGCAGAAACGTTGCTCGCGCCTCGTTCGGGTCAATTTTTGAGGGCGCGCCGTGCACGTCTGCGCCCTTGATTTCGCGCCAGGCGGCGTCTCCATCCAACGCCTCGACCAGAGTAGGTCCTTCGACGCCGCCGGGCAGATCGAGGCGCTCGGCACGGAGGAATTTGTCCGGCAGGAGTAAGTCCATGCGGACTTCCCGCGAGACCATGCGCGCGACGCCGCCTGCTTCCACCGTCATCCGCCGCTCGCCGGTGATCGAGAGTGATTTGATCGCACCTGCGCCGGTGACGTTGCGCGCCTTGCCCAGAATCTCTACCGCTGTTGGGGTCTGAGCGTTCAATGCGAAGGCGAGCAGGAGGGTGGTGACGAGCGTCTTCATCAGTTAATGAGCCCGCGGGCCACCAAAGGTGACGGAGCCGCTTTGTGCCTGCCGACCGCCATGCCCGCTCGCTACCGCTCGCGGCTGTAAATGGGCGATCATCACTTGCCGGCTCCGGTGATCTGGCGGATGAAGTCCGTCTCCTCCTTTTTGAAGGGGCGGCCGTCGGCGTAGAAGATCTCGTGGAACCAGATGGAGGGTTCGCGGTTGACGTAAGGCTTCTGCCAGGAGTCCCAAGGCAGGTTGGTCTGGGTCTTGCCGGCGACGAGGCCCCAATTGTAGGCGGCGACCTTGTACCTCTTCGCGACGGGGAGGGTGCCCTGGAAGGTGCTGCCGTTGCCGCGCGCCATGTACTCGGTGCAGAGCAGGGGCCGGTTGTAGCGCTTCAGCCACTGGATGCGCTTTTCGAACTCCGCAGGGCCGTCGTAGTTGTGGAAGGAGATGACGTCGGACTGATCGAGTTGGATGCGGTCCATCTTGCTCAGCTTATCTACGCCCGACCAGTCACCCTGCCACACGCCGCTGGTGAGCGGCTGTTGCGGTGTTGCGCTGCGGGCCCATTCATAGGCCTTCGGGAGCAGGGCAAGAACCAGATCAACTTTGTTCTTCGGTTCCTGCTTGCCGTAGCTCGATGTATTCGTGTTGTCCGGCTCATTCCAGATGTCCCAGGCGAGGACGCGGTTGTCCTTGCCGAATGCGCCGACGACGCCTTTCACGTAGGCTTCCAGCCGCGGATATTGCGAGGGATCGGCGAGCGCCCTGGCGCCGGGCGCCTGCATCCAGCCGGAGTTATGAACGCCGGGCTTGGGCGCACGCTGCGGTCCGAGCTGCGGGAACGGATCCCAGCACGAGTCGAAGAGGACAAACATCGGCCGGATGCCGTGCTTTTGCGCGATGGTCAGGAAGGCGTCGATCCGCTTCTTGAAGCCAGCGGGGTCCTGCTGCCAGAGTTGGTCGTGCAGGAACACGCGCATGGTGTTCATGCCAAGGTTCGCGGCCCAACCCAGCTCCTTGTCGATCTGCTGCGGGCTGAACGTGCCGGGCTGCCAGAACTCGAGTTCATTGATGGCGGTGGCGGGCGTGTAGTTGGCGCCTACCAGCCAGGGCTGCTTTGCGTACCAGTCGTTGGCCTGCTTTTCCGACCAGCGCTGCGCCTGGACGGAACCCGCGGCAAAGATGGTGATGAAGAAGAAGAGTGCTTGTCGTTTCATGCCGTTACTGCCAATCGTATAACGCGCTGGATGCGTGCGGCCCGTTGTAGGATTGTCCCAGGACAAAACGCACATGCTTCGCAGCCTGGGGTTCACATTGTTCGCCGCGGCTGTCTCCGCAACCGCAGCCGATCTCTTCCGGGATGACTTCTCCCGGTTCCCGCCCGGATGGTTGTCGCAGCCCGTGGGCCAGCTCAACGCGGCGATTCAGGAGTATCACTATCTGCCGCACCGCGGCGTGCCGCTGTGGCCGTGGGAGAACCCGATCACTCACGACGACACATGGGTGGTCAGCGACGAGAACGGCAAGAGCTACCTGGAGCAGCACACGGTGAACGCCCGCGCGGTCGAGTACAACCCGCTGATGATCACGGGCGATGCCGAGTGGGCCGACGCGGCGGCGGAGGTGAAGGTGAAGCCGCTGTCGATGGACCTGTACAGCGGGCTTGTTTTCCGCTACCAGACCAACCGCCACTACTACCTGTTCGCGCTGCACGGCGGCCAGTTTGCAAAGCTCTCGGTCCGGCAGCCGATCGACAAGAAGTTCCGCACGCAGGATTGGCGCGACCTGGCGCAGGCGGCGTTCCCGTACGATTCGAAGCACTACTACGCGCTGCGCGTCGAAAATGACGGCCCGCGCATCCGCGCCTTCATCGACGGCAAGCTGATTCTGGAGACGTCCGACAGCGAGATATTGAAGGGCCGCGCCGGTGTGGCCGCGAACACGCCTGCGCGGTTCATGGACTTCGTGGTAACCGCGAGCGACGCGACGGCCGCGCGGATCAAACAGCGGATCGCGGCCCGTGAAGCCGAACTGGCGACGTTGCGCGCCGCGAATCCGAAGCCGAAGCTGTGGAAGAAATTCGACACGCCCGGATTCGGAGCGGGACGCAACGTGCGCTTCGGCGATCTGGATGGCGACGGCCGGATCGACATGCTCATCGGACAGAACATCCCGCGAGTGCGCGGCGATGCGTTCGACCACATCTCGTGCCTCACGGCTGTGACGCTGGACGGTAAGGTGCTGTGGCGGTCTGGCCGCCCGGATCCGCGCAACACGCTGCTCACGAATGACACGCCGTTCCAGATCCACGATATCGACGGGGACGGGAAGAACGAGGTGGTGCTTGTCCGCGACTTCCAGTTGCAGATTCTGGACGGGGCCACGGGCAAGCTGCGCAAGTCGACGTGGATGCCGGAGATGTCCACCGATCTGAAGGAACATCCGTATCAGCTCAACAGCGGCGATTCGATCGCGTTCCTCAACCTGAGCGGGCAGAAGGGGCGGCACGAGATTCTGGTGAAGGACCGCTACAAGTATTTCTGGATCTTCTCGAACGACCTGAAGCTGCTGTGGCAGGGCTCCGGACAGACCGGGCACTATCCTTACGCATTCGACGCGGACGGCGACGGCAAGGAAGAGTTCATGCTCGGGTACACGCTGTGGAGCCATGACGGGCGAAAGCTGTGGTCGCATGACGAGGAACTGCGGGATCACGCCGATGGGATCGTCATGGGCAACTTTTCAGGCGACGCGAACGCGCAGCCGATGGTGTACGCGTGCGGGAGCGACGAGGGCTTCCTGCTGTTCGACCGCGAGGGGAAGATGCTAAAGCACCTGCGCATCGGGCACGCGCAGAGTCCCAGCATCGCGCGGTACCGGACGGACCTGCCGGGCATGCAGTTGATCACGGTGAACTACTGGCGCAACCCCGGGATCATTTCGATCTTCGACCATGCGGGAAATCTGCTGAAGCAGGCCGAGCCGATCCACTCCGGCAGCCCGCTGCTGCCTGTGAACTGGCGGGGCGATGGGCAGGAGTTCGCGCTGCTGTCCGGGAACGTGCGAGAGGGTGGGATGATCGACGGCGAGCTGCGGCGCGTGGTCATGTTCCCGGACGACGGGCATCCCGATCTCGCTTACGCGGTGATGGATCTGACGGGCGACGCGCGCGATGAGATCATTCTGTGGGACACGAAGAGCGTGTGGATCTATACGCAGGACCGGCCGTTCACGGGTAAGCGGATCTACGCTCCGGTCCGGAACCCAGACTACAACGAGTCCAACTACCGGACCACGGTTTCGATGCCTGGCTGGAAGAGTCTGCCCTGAGGATGAATGGGTTTGTTCGGCGGAACTGCCGGGCTGAGCAGGACTTGACTCGGGTTTGTTCGGCTGGGACGGGAGAAAGACGGGCTGGGCCGCGCCAGCGCGAGCCTGGGGCCTCGCGCCACTCAGCGGAGTTGCGGGGTCGTTCACGGCCGCGCGAACCGCGTGCTTGCGACTGCTATAAAGGTCTGTTCATCTCGCAACCCAGCGCGCTCACTACCGCCGGACGACGCGCACCTGGCGCTTCAGATCCTCAATCTCCTCCTGGCCCAGATGGAGTTTCGCGCCGGCGGGGCCTTGCTGGCGAACGACGGATTCGAATGCCGGGGGGACGACCAGGTCGGCGACGGCCAGGTCCCTCGTCAAGCTGTAGATCAGGTAGGCGGCGCCATCGATGCTCTCGCTGACCGAGACCTGGATCAGACTCCCTACCATTTCGACTTTGCCAGCTGCATCGAAAGGCGCCAGTTTGCGACTCAGCGCAGTCCTGGGAAAGTAGACCACGGCCTTTTCAGTGCCAGGCGCCATATTCGTGAGTTGGACCGGGTTGTCTTTGGGCTCCGCCTGGGCAACACCACTGATCTTGCGGGGATCCAAGATGAGCAGAACTGCCTGTGCAGGGATCTCTTGAATGCCCGCCACAAGCAACTCCGTGATCCCATCCCCGTCGAGGTCTGCAGCATGAATGTAGTTCATGTGCCCGGCCTGCCAGAACTCGCCCCGGCGGCGACCCTTGGCGTCCACGACGAGCAGGACCGAGGGGTTCATGGTGTGGTGGACGAAGACTGCCGCTGTCCAGCGGGAGCCATCCATTTCGGGAGAGGGGAATGTCACGAAACCGCGGAGCACATAGGGCGGTGTGAACGTGCGGGACTGGTTGCTGACGGTTGCCTCGACGGACATCTTCCAACGAGTCGCCCCCTTGGACGAGAAACAGTAGAGGTCCCAGCCTTCAGCTTCCCGGTTGATATGCGGGTAGGGAGTGACGGTTTCAGGTATTGAGTCGCTGTCCAGGTCTCCGACCCAGGGGGTGAAGGACGCGTTTTCAACCGGAAGAGGGAATTCGCGGCGCCACACGGGCCTGCCGTGCGAATCGACAGCAGTAAGAGTCCGACCCGACCAACTTGCGGTGGCTGGCTGGCCCACCGCCCAAAAGGTCCGCCACAGCCAGATCGCGGCGACGATGATGAGGACAGCCAGACCGAAACCGGCAGCGAGCCGCCAGCGCGGCCTCACTGGCTCCGGCTCCCGGGCCGGCCGCTTGTACCGCTGCAGTTGCCAATCGCGGAGGTCCTGTTCGAAAGCTGCAACGCGAGTTCCGTCGCGCCTGACCGGCAAACCGAGAGTCTTTTCGTAGGTTTGAGCGGTGCGCGCACTCACACCTAGTACATCAGCGATTTCCTTCCATGAAGTCAGAAGCCGGTTGGATTGGGGTTGTCCGGCGCTTTTAAGAACTGGATCGCTCATCAGACAAATGGATCTTACCATTAGCCGGCAAGATGGGGAATAGTTTGCGAGGCGCTTCTGATTAATCCACAGATATTTTCAGGGAACGGGATGAAAGTCACGGGCAGGCTGAGCCCTGGCCCACCTTGAGTCCCGGGCGGCGGAGGGCGTGGGTTTCGGATTCGTAGGAGTAGGCGAGGCGGAAGAGGGTGGGTTCGGACCAGGCGGGGCCGAAGAAGGAGAGGCCGATGGGGAGGCCTTCGACGAGGCCGGCGGGGACAGTGATGTGGGGATAGCCGGCGATGGCGGGCGGGGTGGAGCAACTGCCGGTGTCGTAGTCGCCGTTGACGTGGTCGATCATCCAGGCGGGGCCGCCGGTGATGGCGATGATGGCGTCGAGCTTATTGGCGGCGATGACGGCGTCGATGCCTTCGCCGCGGGTCAGCTTCAGGCACGCGGCGCGCTCTTCGATGTATTTCTTCTCGGACAGGGGGCCTTTTTCCTGGGCCTTGATGAGAATTTCCTGACCGAACCACGGCATCTCGCGTTCTTTGTTCTTTTCGTTGAACCGGATCAACTGTTCGATGGAGCGCGCCGGGTACTTTGCGGGAAGACGGGAGAGGTACGAATTGAGGCCGGCTTTGAATTCGTAGAGGAGGACTTCGAATTCGGGGTCGGCATACTTGCCGTAGGAAGGGAGATCGGCGGGATCGACGATCTCGGCGCCGCATTTGCGAAGGATCTCGACCTGGGTGTCGAGGAAGCGGTTGATCAGTTCGTTGCGTTCGAAGAATTTGCGGGCGATGCCGAGGCGGGCGCCGCGGAGACCGTTCGAATCCAGGAAGGCAGCGTAGTCGTTGGGCGCTTCGCGCCCGGGGGCGGTGGTGGCGGCATCGGCGGTATCGACGCCGGCGAGGGCGGAGAGGAGGATGGCGGCATCGCGGACGCTGCGGGTCATGGGGCCGGCGGTGTCCTGGCTGTGGGAGATCGGGATGATGCCGGAGCGGCTGAGGAGTCCGAGGGTGGGCTTGACGCCGACGATGCCGCAGGACCCGGCGGGGCTGACGATGGATCCGTCGGTTTCGGTGCCGATGGCCGCGGCGCAGAGGGATGCGGCGACGGCGGCTCCGGAGCCGGAGCTGGAGCCAGAGGGGGAGCGGTCGAGGGCGTGGGGGTTGAGGGTCTGGCCGCCGCGGCCGCTCCAGCCGCTGGAGGAGCGGCTGGAGCGGAAGTTCGCCCACTCGCTGAGATTGGTTTTGCCAAAGAGGAGGGCGCCGGCGGCGCGGAGGCGGGCGGCGATGAAGGCGTCGTCCGGCGGGATCCAGCCTTCGAGGGCGAGGGAGCCTGCGGTGGTGGTCATCGCATCGTGGGTGTCGATGTTGTCCTTGAGGAGGATAGGGACACCGTGCAGAGGAGAGCGGGGGCCTTTGACTTTCAGCTCGCGGTCGAGCTCATCGGCAAGCTTGAGGGCATCAGGGTTGAGCTCGATGACGGAGTTGAGCTTGGGTCCGCGGCGATCGATGGCGTCGATGCGATCGAGATACCAGCGGGCGAGGCCAGCAGAGGTGTAGTGGTGTTCTCTTAGGCCGTGCGAGAGGTCACTGAGGCTGACGTCGAGGATGTCGAAGCTGCCGCGGTCGGGGGCGGGGCGGACGCAGGAGGCGAGGGCGGCGGAGGAGGAGGCGAGGAGGAAACTGCGCCTTGTCATGAGGGGAATTGTATCGGGAATCCGCGGCCGGCAGGCCAGGAGGCGGCCGCTGTCGAATTAGTCACAGTGCGCCGGTTATATACTTGCCTACGAGGTTTTCCCATCATGCGTGCAGTCCTCCTTCTTCTTGGCGCCTCTCTCGCCGTCTCCGCGCAGGTCACAATTACGGAGGCCCCTGTTGTCATCCCCACGTATCTGGCCGGGCCGCCCGACCCCAATCCCTTCTTCTACACCGGCCGGACCTACCAGGGCGCCAAGGGCATGGTCTATCCCTACGCCATGCAGGACAACCTAACCGACAATAAGGTCGACAAAACCTATACGCAGGTCTGCCTCGAAAACGAATACGTCAAAATCTGCGTTCTCCCCGAGCTGGGCGGCCGCATTTTCGAGGCTGTGGACAAGACCAACGGCTATAACTTCTTCTACAAGCAATCCGTCATTAAGCCGGCGCTGATCGGGATGCTTGGCGCGTGGATCTCAGGCGGGGTGGAGTGGAACATCCCGCACCACCACCGCGCGACGTCCTTCATGCCCGTCCTCTACAAGAAGCGGGACAACCCCGACGGCTCCAAATCCATTACCGCCGGCGAACTCGAACTGCGCGACCGGATGCGCTGGGCGGTCACGCTCACGCTGCGACCCGGCTCCTCCGTGCTTGAAGCGCAGGTCACGGCCCTGAATACGACGCCGGTCCAGAATTCGCTGCTGTATTTCGCGAACGTCGCCGTTCACACGAACGACAATTACCAGGTCCTGTTCCCCACTTCCACGCACTTCGCGACTCAGCACGCCAAGCGGGAGTTCTCGCGCTGGCCGATCGCCGACACCGTCTACAACGGCATCGACTTCACCAAGGGCGTGGACGTCTCGATGTGGAAGAACCACCCGGCCTCGATCTCGATGTTTGCCTGGAATGAGGACGACGAAGAGTGGCTGGGCGGATACGACCACGGCAAAGAGGCGGGGACGATGCACGTCGCCGATCATCACCAGGTGCCGGGCAAGAAATTCTTCACGTGGGGCACCGGCCCCGGCGGGCGGCTCTGGGACAAGATCCTCTCGGATACCGACGGTCCTTACCTGGAGCTGATGGTCGGCGCGTGGAGCGACAATCAGCCGGACTACTCCTGGCTCCAGCCCTATGAAGCCAAGACCGTCAAGCAGTATTGGTATCCATTCAAATCCATCGGCGGGGCCAAGAACGCGACCCGCGACGCGGCCGTCAACCTCGAAGTCAAAGACGGCAAAATCAAACTCGGTTTCTACTCAACTCAAGCCTTCAAACAAGCCAAGGCGACCCTGACTTCCGGCGGCGCGGTGATCTGGTCCACGACTGCCGACATCTCCCCGGCATCCCCTTTGCTGCAGGAACTCCCCGAGGCCCAAGGCCCCCTCACCGCCACGCTCACCGCCAACGACCGCGTCCTGGTGTCGTACACAACAACTCCTCCGGCAACCGCCAAGCCGCCACTCCCCTCGCCTGTCATCCCGCCCGCCGCCCCTCAGGAAATCAAGAGCACTGAGGACCTGTACCTTGCCGGACTCCGCCTGGAGCAATTCCACAATCCCTCTCTCGAGCCTGACCCCTACTATGAAGAGGCGTTGAAGCGCGATCCCTCCGACATCCGCAACAACACAGCCCTCGGCATCCTCTACATCAAGCGCGGCCGCTTCGGAGACGCCGAGAAACTGCTTCGGAAGGCCGCCGAGCACGTCACGGCCAACTACACTCGTCCGCGCGACGGCGACTCCCTCTACTACCTCGGCCTGGCGCTGAAGTATCAGGGCAAATTGAAAGAGGCCGAGGACTGGCTCCAGCGCGCCGCCTGGAACTATGCCTGGCAATCACCCGCGTACTTTCAGATTGCCGAGATCAAGGGCCAGCAGAACAAATACGACGAAGCCCTCGCCTACGCCGACCGCTCCCTCGTCACCAACGCCTGGAACACCCGGGCGCTCTTCCTCAAGTCCGCCATTCTCATGAACACGGGCCACGGCGCGGAGGCCGCCGAGGTCCGCAAGCAGATCCGCGCCATCGACCCCATCGATCTCCGCGGCTTCACAGAGGCGGGCGAACTCGCCACCATCGCCCGGTCGCAACCGGCCGAGGGCCTGGAACTGGTCGTCTCCTGTTTGAACGCCGGACTGTGGCGCGAGGCCGAGTTCCTGCTGGACCGCATGCCCGTCAAATCGCCCATGGTCCACTACTACCGGGGCTGGCTGACGCAGAAGCTCGGCCAGAAGGACACCGCGCAGGCCCACTTCAAGAAGGGCTCCGAAATGCCGTCCGCTTACGTCTTTCCGTTCCAGATTGAGGCGATGGAGCCGCTGCGCGCCGCCATCGCAGCCAATCCGAATGACCCGCTCCCGGCCTACTACCTCGGCCTCCTGCTCTACGACCGGCAGCCCACAGAGACCGTGAAGCTCTGGCAGAAGAGCGTGCAACTCAACCCCGAGATGTCCGTCGCCTGGCGCAATCTTGCGGTGGCATACTCGCGCGAGGACAATCAAATCCCCCAGGCCATCACAGCCCTGGAAAAGGCCGTCGCCACGAATTCGAGCGACGCCCTATACCTCTTCGAACTGGATCGCCTTTACGAGTTCGCCCAGGCGCCTCTCGCCAAGCGGGTCGCACTCTTCGAGAAATACCGCGCCACGGCCGAGAAGCGCGACGACGCCATGTCCCGAGTGGTCACTCTGGCCAACCTGAGCGGCAAGTACGACGACTCCATCGCGGTCCTCTCCAAGCGCCACTTACACCTCTGGGAGGGCGGCGCGCGCTTCAACGTCCAGGACGCCTGGACCGACGCCCACCTGTTGCGCGGACAAAAGAAGATGGCGGCAAAGGATTACAGCGGCGCCCTCGCCGACTACCTCGCCGCTGTGCAATACCCGGAGAACATCGAGGTGACCCGCGGCTACCGCGGCGGCCGGGCACCCGAAGCCAACTATTTCGCAGGGCTCGCCTATGAAGCGCTCGGCAACAAGGAAGCCGCGAAGAAAGCCTGGCAGGAGTCCGCAGCCGCGCTGCTCGGCAGCGAAGAGAACCCGCGACCCGGCGTGGAATCTGGAGCGGTTCTGCTTTACTACCAGGCGAAGTCGCTTGCGAAGCTGGGCCAGCCGGCGCGCGCGCAGGGGCTGTTCAAATCGCTGCTGGATACTGCGAACCGCGCATTGCAGCAGACGCCGCAGAACGAATTTTTCGCCAAATTCGGCGAGTCCCGCTCGCCGCGCTCGCGGGCGGCGATGGCTCACTACGTTGCGGGGCTGGCCCACCTGGGACTCTCCGATGCGGCCGCGGCCAGATCGGAATTCAGCAAAGCCCAGGAGCTGAACCCCTACCTGCTCCCCCCGGAGGCGAGATAACCGATGCTCAACCGTCGCGACTTCATCGGGCGGACGATTTGGACGGCGGCCGGCCTGCCTGCCGCCGCCCTGTGGGCCCAGGCTGCTCCGCTCAAGATCACCAAGATCGAGACCGTCTACTGGAACTCCCGCGACGACGCACCCTTCTGGCCCCACTGGACATGGCTCAAGATCCACACCGATGCCGGCGTGACCGGCATCGGCGAGACCTACCCGCGGAATTCAGCGGAGGCTGAGATCCTGCACGGCCACTTCGCAAAATCCCTGTTGGGGAAGGACCCGCGCGACATCGAGCGCATCTGGGCGGACCTATACCTGACGCTTGATTTCCAGGTGGCGGGCGGCGCCGAGATCCGCGCGCTGTCCGCGATTGACCTGGCGCTGTGGGACCTGCTCGGCAACCACCTGAACGCTCCGGTGTACCGCCTGATTGGGGGACGGGCCAATCCTCGCGTGCGGCTGTACAACACCTGCTTCCCGCACAGGTACGACTTCAACAAAGAGCCGGACAAGATCATGCGGGAGATCTTCGACGGCTACGGCATTCGCGCCATCAAGATCTGGCCATTCGACGGCGCAGCGCAGCGCAACCGGCATCAATACATCACTCCGCAGGACATTGACGAAGCGCTGGCGCCGGTGAAGATCCTGCGGGACAAATTCGGGATGAGCATCGAGATCCTGATGGAGTTTCACTCGTACTGGAATCTCACCTCCGCGGTCCGCATCGCGCAGGCGCTGGAACCTTACAAGCCGATGTGGCTGGAAGACATGCTGATGCCCGGCAATTTTGCGGATTACCGGCGTCTGGCGGAGGCGACGCCGCTGCCTTTGACGATCAGTGAGCGGATGGCCGGCAAGCTTCAGTTTCAGGAGATGCTGGACGCGCGGGCGGCGCGCTGTGTGATGTTCGATGTCTGCTGGTGCGGCGGGCTGACGGAGGCGCGCAAGATCACGGCAATGGCGGATGCGCACCAGTTGCCATTCGCGCCGCACACGGCGGGCGGGCCGCTGCTGTTCTACGCGTCGACGCATCTCGCCACGGCGATGCCGAACCTGTGGATTCAGGAGAGCTGCCAGCGCTTCTACGAGCACGACTGGCCGCTGATGCTGGAGAATCCGCTTGTGCCGAAGGATGGGCACATCACGGCTCCGCAGCTGCCGGGATTTGGGATGCGGATCAAGAGGGAGGCGTGGGAGCACGGGAAGGGGATTCGCAGGGTTAGTTCGCTGTGACAACGCGCCGGGTACATTCGCAGACGTGCCGTACCCGCTCACTACTGCGGTGACCAACCGCAATCTGACGCGTGGCGTAGACCGCCGTTTGAACCCGTGTGGCATGACCGACGTAGTGGATATAGTCCAGGTCTTCCGATTTTATATGTCTTGACAAGTATATGCGCTATTGCGTATATAAAGGAAGTGGAATCCGTGTTCGAAATCATTGCGGAGCCGAACCGCAGGGCTATCTTGAGCCTCCTGGTGTCGGCGCAACAATCGGTTGGAGAGATCGAGCGTCAACTGCGCATGCCGCAGCCGACTGTGTCGAAGCACCTGCGGGTGCTGCGAGATGCCGGTTTCGTGGAATCCACAGTTGACGCACAGCGGCGTCTTTACCGCATCAAACCTGAACCTCTTCAAGAGGTGGATGCGTGGCTGGCTCCGTTCCGCCGGTTCTGGTCCGCTCATGTCGATGCACTCGAACGCCACCTCGATCGCATGGATCAATCAACACCCACGAAGAGGAAGACAAGGAGAGGAAAATGACCGATCGCGATCAGTACACTCCGGGTCCAGCCAGCGGCGCGGAAGTGCGGAAGGACGGAGACAAGTGGACGCTGATTCTCGTCAGAGAGCTGCGGCACCCGCCGGAAAAAGTGTGGCAGGCGCTCACCGAGCCGGCGCATCTCCGCGAGTGGGCGCCCTTTGACGCGGATGGGAGCCTGGGCACGGCTGGAACCAGGGTGAAGCTCACCACGGTGGGAGCGCCCACGCCGCACGTAACCGAAACGACAGTGACGAGAGCGGACGCTCCCAAGTTGCTCGAGTACAACTGGGGTGGCGCCGATGTCCGGTGGGAACTCGAGGCCAGCGGCGACGGCACGCGCCTGACGCTGTGGCACAACATCGACCGCCGCTTCATCTCCATGGGCGCCGCCGGGTGGCACATTTGCCTGGATGTGCTGGATCGCCTGGTAAGCGGTACTCCCATCGGCCGCATGGTTGCCGGCGATGCGATGAAGTTCGGCGGCTGGCAGCGCTTGAACGCCGAGTACGCAAAGCAGTTCGGCGTCGAGGCCCCCAGTTGGCCGTCCAACGCTCCGAGGAGTTGAGGCGTAGGAGGAAGAGCCCCTATGGAAAAGACCGGCCCCAAAGCCAAGGCCATCGCGTATTGGATGGCCACCGCTCTCTTCTGCCTGCAGATGAGCTTCACAGCCTACGCGCAGATGCGGCTGCCGCAGGTGGCGGCGGCGTTCACCCACCTCGGCTTCCCCGCCTACTTCCGGGTGGAGCTCTCGTGCGCCAAGCTGCTCGGCGTGGTGCTGCTGCTTGCGCCGGTGCCGGCGCGGCTCAAGGAGTGGGCCTACGCGGGCTTCGCCATCGACCTCGCCTCGGCGCTGATCGCGCATCTCGCGGTGGGCGACGGGCCGGAGGCGTGGGGCTGGGCGGCGGGCACAGGCGTGCTCTGGGGGCTCTCGTACTTCTTCTGGCGTCTGCAGGCCACGGGGGCGAGCGCCTGACCGCGCGCCGCCGGCTGCATCAATAGGTCTGGCATTCCAGGATTTCCATCGCGACGTAGTTCGGCCCCGCGTGCATGGTCTCCTGCCGTAGCGCCCCACGCGGGGCGCGTTGACGCCCATGGTAACCGGATGCTGGTGCGGCGTGGCGGGCGGGAGCAACTCCCGGCTGCTCCGGCGGTGACGGCTGCCGGGTTCAAAGAGAACGCTGCTGTACGGGAGTTTCGGAGCATGTTGGCTGATAGACTGTGAGCGATGAAGAGCTCCAGTTTGCTGCTGCTCACGCCACTGGTATCGTATGCAGCGGCGGTGCAGACTTCGCCCGGGGCGAAGCCGGGGCCGCGCATCCCCGCCCAGGTGCGCGAGGTGATCATCGTCTCCAAGACGCACTTCGACATCGGGTACACCAATCGCATCGAGGCGGTCCTCGACCAGTACCGGACCAGGATGATGGACACCGCGCTGGCGTCGCTGGAGCAGAGCCGCGCGCTGCCGCCGGCCCAGCAGTTCCTGTGGACCCTGCCCGGCTGGCCGATGACCCGCATCCTCGACGAGCATCAGACGACAGAGCGGCGCGCGGCCATCCTGGCCGCTCTGAAGGAGCGCCGCTTCGCGCTCCACGCGCTGGCATTCACCACACACACGGAATCGCTGGACCTGGAGGATGTGGTGCGCGACCTGGGCTTTTCCTCGCGCATCGCCCGCACCGCCGGCATTCCGCTGCCGCGCGCGGCCAAGATGACTGACGTGCCCAGCCACTCCTGGGTGCTGCCCACGCTGCTGCGCCACGCCGGAGTCGAGTTCCTGCACCTGGGCTGCAACAGCGGATCGTCACCGCCGGACGTGCCGGTCCTGTTCTGGTGGGAGGGGCCCGACGGCTCGCGCCTGCTCACCATGTACTCGAAGACGTACGGCACGTCGCTCACGCCGCCGCCCGACTGGACTCATCGCACGTGGCTCGCGCTGATCCAGACCGGGGACAATCACGGGCCGCCCACGCCGGCCGAAGTGACGAAGCTGATGGACGAAGCCAAACGCGACCTGCCTGGCATCACCGTGCGCATGGGGACCATGGAGGACTTTGCGGACGCCATCCTCAAAGAGAAGACCGCGGCCATTCCGGTGGTCCGCGGCGATATGCCGGACACGTGGATTCACGGCGTCAACTCCATGCCGAAGGAAACCGTGCTGGCGCACCGTGCGCGCCCCGGCCTGTTCGCCGCCGAGGCTTTGAACACGCTGGCCCATCTGTGGGCCGGGCGCGACCTGGAGCCTGCCACCATCGCCGCCGGTTACGAGAATTCGATCCTCTACGGCGAGCACACCTGGGGCATGAACACGCGCCTGTTTGGACCGCGCGTCTACGGCGCCGAGTGGGAGGCACAGCGGGCGCAGGGCAAGTACGAGAAGCTGGAGGCGTCCTGGCGCGACAAAGGGCATTTTGCCGAGGAGGCCTCGCGGCTGGCGCACGATCTTGCCGCCCGCGAGCTGGGTTCACTGGCGGCCGCGGTGAAGGTGAACGGCCCGCGCATCGTGGTCTTCAACCCCGTGCCCTGGAGGCGCGCGGCTGTGGTGCATATCGAGAATGTCGCGCCCGGGGACGGCTGGCAGGATGCTGAAACAGGGAAGCCTGTCCGGGCGGCACGCTCGGGCACCGGGTTGGATCTGGCGGCGGACGATCTGCCTGCGTTGGGCTATCGCACGTATGTTCCCGGTAAGAGCGCTGCCGGGCCCTCCCGCACAGCATCGAACGTCAACACCATTTCGAACGGGTTGTTGAGCGTGACCCTGGATGCCCGCAGCGCCTCGATCAGCTCGATGAGGGACCAGCGCAGCGGCCGCGAGCTGATTCAGGCGAATGCGCCGGATGGATTTGGCCGCTTCGTCTATGAGCGCTTCAGCAAGGAGCAGGTGGACACGTTCACCCGGACCTATACGCGCCACAACCGCGATTGGGAGATCAACGATTTCGGCAAGCCCAACCTGCCGCCGGCGGCACCCTACGAGCGGGTGCTGCTGGAGAACGCCCGCCTGGAGGTGTCGCGCGACGCCACGGCCGCGCGCGCCGTCCTCCGCGCCACGCCCGACCCGCGCGTTGGGGCTGCGATCACCCTGACCGTGACGCTGCCCGACGGCCAGCCGTACGCCGACATCGCCTGGAGCATCGAGAAAAAGAAGGCCGACCCGTGGCCGGAATCCGGCTGGCTGGCGCTGCCGTTTGCGGTCGACCGGCCCGCGTACCGGCTGTTCCGCCTTGGCGCGGTGATGGACCCGGCGAGCGATGCCGTGGCCGGCGCCAATCTCGACCTCTACTGTTTGAACGGCGGCCTGGCCGTGCTGGATGCCGCGGGCGGAGGCGTGGGCGTGTTGCCCATGGACGCGCCGTTCGTGTCGCTCGGACGGACCGGGAGCTGGCGCTATACGAAGGTTGCCGGGTCGCCCGGTCCCACCGTCTATTGGCAACTGTTCAACAACCAGTGGAGCACCAATTTCCAGCAGTGGATCGAAGGATCCTGGACCGCGGCGGTGCGCGTGTGGCCGATTCGCAATGCGGGCGAAGCGGCGTCGATGGCGGCCCAGTCGATGGAGGGACGGGGCGAAGCGCTGGCCGCGTTCGCTGCCGGACCGGCGGGGACGCTGCTGGCGGTGCGAGAAGGACTCTCGGTCAGCCGAAAGGGCGTGCAGGTGACGGCCTTCGGGCCGAATCCCGACGGCGACGGCATCATCGTGAGGCTCTGGGAGTTGAGCGGCGTGACCGGCCCGGTTTCGGTGACAGTGCCGCCCGAGCTTCGCGGGAGCGTGATGACGGAAGTGAACCTGCGCGGGACGCCGGTTCAAGACTCCAGCGTGCGCCAAACGCCTACCGGTTTCTCGGCGCAGCTACGAGCCAACGCGCCGCTCACCATGCGGATCAAGCCGCGAAGGTAGCGGTTCAGGGTAAGATCATCTCTTGTGGCCGCATCCAAGGCGGGACGCCTGGGATGGAAATTCCGGCCATGTGACGCTCCTGCCCGATATGGACTTCCTTCTCCAATGGATTGCGCAATACGGCTATGCAGCGATTTTCGTCCTACTGGTTCTGGGCATCGTCGGTTTGCCGGTTCCTGACGAGTGGCTGCTAACGTTCACGGGCTATCTGGTGTATCGCAAGCAGTTGCTTTTGATCCCGGCCGCGGGCTCGGCTCTTGCGGGGAGTGTGTGCGGGATCACGATCAGCTTCCTGCTGGGGCGGTGGGTTGGTCTTCACTTCCTGCTGAAGCACGGGTCGCGCTTTCACATCACGCCGGAGAGGGTGGAATTGGCGCACCGGTGGTTCCAGCGCATCGGCCGATGGACTTTGGCGATCGGCTATTTCATTCCCGGCGTGCGGCATGTGACGGCTTATTTAGCGGGTTTTTCAGAACTCGAGTTTCCGACCTTTGCCGTCTTCGCATACAGCGGCGCAGTCATCTGGTGCGCGACTTTCATCGGGTTCGGCTATCTGGCGGGCGAGCATTGGGATGAGGTTTCCCGCAAGCTGGACCGAGCCGCTTTTGCGGCCGCGGCGGTTGCGGCGATCGCTGGCGCGGCCTACTTCCTCTGGCGACGGCGAAGGTCGCGGGAGTCGTAGCAGGGGACGCTGAAGCCGGCTGCAAAAACGGACTAAGCTCCGCGGATTTCGTACACCTTGTTCACGGAGGTATCGAAGCAGAGCAGGCCATCCGCCTGCTTCAGCCTGACGGGACGGCCGTCGCACGTAATCGTGGCATCCTGTTTCAAACGCAATCTGACGGAATTGCCGCGGAGGGAGCGGATTGCGGCACGATGCAGACGGCCGGCGCTCCATTCGATGGCGACTTCAAAGGACCCGCGGGCGCGCAGGCCGGAGACTTTGCCGGTGTGCCAGGCGGCGGGCAGAGCGGGAAGCAGGCGGATCTCGCCGAGCTGGCTTTGCAGAAGCATTTCGGCGATGCCCGCCGCTCCACCGAAGTTGCCGTCGATCTGGAAGGGCGGGTGCGTATCGAAGAGGTTAGGCAGAGTGCAGTTGCCGATGAGGAGGGTCCAGAGGCGGTAGGCGCGTTCAGCGTCGCCGAGGCGGGCCCAGAAGTTCATCTTCCAGGCGGTGCTCCAGCCGGTGGACTTGTCGCCGCGGGTTTCGAGAGTCTTGCGGACGGCCGCGGCGAGGGCGGGAGTGCGATGGACGTCGATCTGGTCGCTGGGATGGAGTGCAAAGAGATGCGAGACGTGGCGGTGCTGCGGCTCGGGCTCGTCGTAGTCCTCGATCCACTCCATGAGGCGGCCAGTACGCTCGCTGATGCGAAGCTCGGGAAGGCGGGAGACCGCCTCTTCGCAGCGCTTGCGGAAGCCGGCGTCCACTCCCAATGCCTTGCCGGCCGAGATGCAGTTGGTGAGCAGGTCGCGGCAGATTTCGAGATCCATGGTCGCGCCATAGGTGAACATGGACTCGGCGCCGTCGGGCTTGCGAAAACGATTTTCGGGAGAGTGGGAGGGATTGGTGACCAGTTTTCCGGCAGCGGGCGTGCCTTGGGGCGCCTCGACGAGGAAGTCGAGGATGAACTCGGCGGCGCCTTTCATCAGGGGGTAGCCGCGTTTGGCGAGGAAGTCGCGGTCTCCGGTGAATTGGTAATGCTCCCAGGGATGCTGGGCGAGCCAGGCGGCGCCCATGGGCCAGACGCCCCAGACGCCGTCAGCGGGGGCGGTGAATCCAAAGATGTCGGAGAGATGATGGACGACCCAGCCGCGGGCGCCGTAGTGGATCCTGGCGGTCCTGGCGCCGGCGGCGGCGAGCGAATCCATGTAGTCGAAAAGGGGCACGTGGCACTCGGGGAGGTTGGCGACCTCGGCGGGCCAGTAGTTCATCTGGAGGTTGATGTTGGTGTGGTAGTCGCTGTTCCAGGGCGCTTTGATGTGCTCGTTCCAGACCCCCTGGAGATTGGCGGGGAGCGTGCCGGGGCGGGAGCTGCCGAGGAGGAGGTAGCGGCCGTACTGGAAGTAGAGGGCGGCGAGGGAGTCGTCGGAGGCTCCGGCCTTCACCCTGTCCAGGCGGGTATCGGTGGGGAGCCCGGCGAGTTGCGGATTAGCCGGCAGTTCGATGGAGACGCGGCGGAAGTAGGTTTGGTGGTCGCCGGTATGGCGCTGCTGGAGCTCGGTCCAGGTCTTGCGGGCTTGCGCCATCATTTTGGCGGTAGAGCCCTCGGCGGAGCGGTCGCGGTAGCTGGTGGCGGCGGTGAGGCGGAGCACGACCTCGGAAGCGCCTTCGATGAGCAGGGTGTTGGCGTCCGGACGGACTGAGCCGCCCTTCGTCTCCGCTTCCAGGCGAGCTTCGAAACGAATGCCTTTTTCACCGAGCTGCCCACGGAGAACCAGAGCGTTGCGGGTGGAGGGATCGGCAGCCACCAGGGCGTCCTGCTCGCGGGAGAGCCGGATCCGCAGGTTGAGCCGGCCGGGCTGATCGCAGGCGATGCGCACGGCGACGGCCTGGTCCGGAGCGGACACGAAGACATCGCGACGCCATCTGGCTCCCTGATGAGTGAATTCGGTAGAGGCGAGAGCAGCGTCGAGACTCAGGGTGCGCCGGTAGTCTGAGACGTCGTCGAGCGCGGGGGCGTCGATCCAGAGGTCGCCGAGCGTCTGATAGCTTTCGACACGGGGTGGGACGCCCATGAGGGTGTTGCCGGCGAGCTCGGCGGCCTGCGCTTCCCTGCCCTCGAACATGAGTTTGCGGATCTCGGGCAGATTTTTCAGGGCGATAGGGTTATTGGAGTCGTGGGGGAAGCCGGCCCAGACGGTCTCCTCGTTGAGCTGGATCCGTTCGGTCTCGATGCCGCCGAAGCACATCGCTCCGAGGCGGCCGTTGCCGAGGGGAAGCGCCTCCACCCAGGAACGGGCAGGCTGGCGATACCAAAGAATGAGGGGAGATTCAGGCGCGGGACTCTCGCCACTCAGCTTCGCGCGCCAGGAGAAGGCCGAAGGGCCATTGCGCTGGAAACTCCACAACGACCAGGGGAGGGCCTGCGCGAGAAACGCACGGCGGGCAATTGGATGGATGGAGGACATGGCGGATATGAGAAGATCGTCCGGGTTGCCGGACGCTCTTCAGCGTATCGGGCCTTGTACCGCCTGTCTAGCGGCGGCACAGTCGAAGTCCGATGAGACCCAGCCCTGTCGCCAGCATCATCCACGTCGAGGGTTCGGGCATGGCCACGACAGCGACACTGGCACCCCACAGCCAGACCCGGCTGGCGTTCGGGTTGGTGGGGGAGGTATCGTTGGCGCCCCAGTCCAGAATGCGGATCATCGTCAGAGTGTCGGCATGATAGGCAGGATCCAGGAAGAGCCCGACGACATCGCGGTAGACCAGGTGTTGGCTGCCGTCGTATTGGAAGGAATACGTCTCGTCGTTGACAGTCGCCTGGGACTGGCCGTTCCCGCTGTCCCTGAGATTCGAGTTGATCTGGGTGGTCCAGATGGCGGGTCTGCCGAGTTGGACTCCTGAATCGTTGTGGTCGCGGATGTCCGTGTTGCCCCGGAGATCGAAGGTCAGGGAAGGGCTATTAGCAAACTGCAGAACAATTTGCACGGAGGGGCTGGTGCTTCCCCAGAAGGTATTCATCATCAGGAAGATGGCCCCCGGGTTCGCAACGGTCCCCGGCAAGTCGACCGATACGGGCGCGTTGCCTGCCTGGCTGCCATCCTTGACGGCCTGGAAACCGCTCCAGGATTCCTTGCCGTTGGTGCTGATGGTAAACGGAACGCTCTGGGTGTTCGGGTTGTTATTCAGGGTCGAGTCGCTCGTCTTCCCGGGCGACCCAAACGGAACCGTTATGTTGCCCTTAGTGAACTTGTCACCGCCCCACATCCCATACCAACCCGGCCCAAATGGAACGTCAGCGTCGGCGTTTGCGACCCCGAGGGCACCCAAGTCGTATTGATAGTAGGTGGGACCGCAATACACCGGCACGGCGATCAGCGCCAGCAGCGGCAAAGCTACGAGCTTCCGCATCTCCTCCTCCAAGACACATCCGAGAGTCAGCCTCAACCAAATCAGGAGGACGAGACCATCAGTCCTCCGAGTACTTACTGTGGATTAAACCATAGTTCCAGTACTCAACCAAGAAATTGCCTAGGCGATTACTAGTACTAAGGCAAATTAGTGGTTCAACCCGGGCAAACCTCTCAACCGAGTTTGCGGCGCAAGGTTTGTTGCGAGCGCGAATGTGGGGTTTGAGGAGCCGGTCAGAGGGACTCTGCCCAGGGGCTGAAGTAGCGATGCGAGCGGCACGGCCGGAAGAAAACGGAACAGGGCCTAAATCTGATCAGGTCAAGTGGAATTCACGGCCGATGTCGTGGCCCACGATGCGGTTGGGTGAACTGTGCGCGGCAGTGAGAAGCCGGTCGAGGGGTTCGGCCCAGGGTTCGCTGCTGAGTGAGAACGTCCGGTGATGGACCGGAAGGACGAATTCCGCGCGTGCCTGGTTGGCCATGAGCCACGCCTGTTCGGGGTTGCAGTGGTTGCGGATCCAGGGGTTATAGGCGCCGATGGGCATGAGGGCGAGGTCGGCGCCGCCAACCTGGCGAAAGGTGTCGGTGATGGCCGTATCACCAGCAAAAACAACACGATAACGGCCGAGCTGGAGAATGTAGCCGTTGTAGCCTCGCCAGGTGTCCGTACGCATGCGGGCGCCCCAGTGGCGGACCTCCATGGCCTTGATCTGCAGAGGCCCGACGCGCGTCTGCTCACCCCATCCGAGTTCCTGTACGGAGCGATAGCGGTCCTGGCGTAGCAGGTCGGATGTGCCGCGAGCTGTGACCACCGGGACGCGCTTGTTTTCCAGTGCACGGAGGCTCGGCAGATCCATATGGTCCATGTGGGCGTGGGAGAGGAGGATGAGATCGACGCCGGAGAGGGCGTCGGGGGCCAGTGCGGGCTCCACCATCCGCTTGAAACCGAGCGTGAAGGGTCCCAGCCCCAAGCCGATCCAGGTGCTGAAGACAGGATCGGTCAGGATGGTGAAGCCGTCGATCTTGAGAAGGACTGAGGCGTGTCCAAGCCAAGCCGCGTGGAGTCCGCGGTTGGGCCAGCGGGCGGGGTCCGGACGATGGGGCGATGGGTCGACGGGACGCCCGAGATCCCGAGCAAACTGACGCCAGAAACCTGGAGCAGCCCGATAGGCCAAACCCACGCCGATTCCGGCCGCTCCCAGCCCGAGGCCGGCAAGCCACTTTCTCCGGCCGTAGGCGGGCCGGGCGGCGGAAGTCTTAGAATCCAAAGCGCTCCTCCGTCCAGGGATCGCCTTTCATGTGGTAGCCGTTGCGCTCCCAGAAGCCGGCTCTATCGAACTCCAGAAACTCGATGGCGCGAATCCACTTGGCGCTCTTCCAGGCGTACAGGCGGGGGACGATGAGGCGCGCGGGGCCGCCGTGCTCCAGCGACAATGGCTGGCCGTCATGATGCATGGCGATCAGAGAGTCCTCCGCCAGGAAGTGGTTGAGGGGCAGATTGGTGCTCCAACCGGAATCGCAGCCATACACCAGAACATATCGCACCCGGGAATCGAGTGTTCCAACGACGGGCAGGAGATCCTGCGTGGAGACGCCCTCCCAGAGGTTGCCAAGCCGGCTCCAGCGGGTGACACAATGGAAATCGCTGAAAACACGGCTGCGAGGAAGCTGTGAGAACTGGTCCCAGTTCAGGGACGCGGGGCGCTCTACCAGTCCTCCGATGTCGAGGCGCCACTGTGCGAGGCTGATTTGGGGCGGACCGCCAGCATCGAGGACGGGCCATTTCAAGGTGCGGCTTTGCCCGGGAGGGATCCGCTGGCCGCGGCGCGTATCCGGGCTGATGATGACGCCGCGCGGCTGGTCTTCCGGCAATGGAAGTTCCGGGGCCTGATCTTTGTTCAGCGTGAAGTCGGACAAGCGGATCGCTTCCTTGAGAGGATCGGGGCCCTTCTCCCACTAATCTGGGCAGTGGGAACAATAGCCGGACGAATAACCATCTCGCTGCTTATTTTGATGTTGACCGGAGCCGGCGGATTCGGCCTTGGCAGCGATGGGGTCCCTGCCGAGTACCTGGGTGGGACGCTGGGGTCGATCGAGCAGGGTGCGGGAGGTAACCTGCGCACCTCGGACCCGATTTCATTTGTCTTTGAGGCAAAGAAGGGCGCCCTCCGGATTCCCTACGAGCGGATCAACCTGATCGAGTACGGGCAAAAGGTGGACCGCCGGCTGCTAGAAGCGATCCTCATCTCGCCGCTTCTGATCCTGAGCAAGAAGCGGGCCCATTTCCTGACGGTCGGCTTTGAGGCGGAGGATGGGCAGCAGCAGGCCATGCTGTTTCGAGTGGACAAGAGTTTCATCCGTGTAATCCTGGTCAGCCTGGAGGCGCGGACAGGGAGGAAGGTGACGTTCATGGACGAAGAAGCGCGGAAGGCAGGAAAAGGATGACTGGCGCGCTGGCGCTATGGGTATTGTGGGCTCAGGGACAGACGGTTCCGGCGACGGAGGATCCGGCCGCCCAGTTGCTGGACGTGAAGCGGGTGTATGTCGACCGTTTCGGAGGCGGCGAGAGCGCATCGCAGATCCGCGACATGGTGATCGCGAGCATGCAGAGGGCCGGGTTCTTCGTGCTGACCGAGAATCCGGACCGGGCGGATGCCGTGTTGCGCGGATCGGCGGAAGACCTGGTGTTCACGGACGCGTTCCAGTCGAACGAATCGGTGGGAGCGCGGGCGAATCTGGCGGTGGGCCGCGGCGCCTCGTCGAGCCGGAACCGTGAGTCGGGCGCCATCGGGGCGGGCGTCAACGAGAGCGAGAGTACAAAGATCCAGGAGCGGAAGCACGAGGCTTCAGCCAGCGTGAGGATCGTCGGCAGGGATGGTGACGTGTTGTGGTCGACGACGCAGGAGAGCCTGGGGGCGAAGTTCCGGTCAGCGAGCGCGGATGTCGCCGACAAGATCACTCGGCAACTGGGGAGTGACCTCGAAAAGGCCCGTGCGAAGAAGAAGGGGCCAGGCGGATCAGGATCTCCAGACGGGGCAAAGACTGCGAAGCCGGAGTCCAACTGAGGATTCTCGCCCCGCGGACAGTTCGGACCGGTGTCCGGAAGTAGTAGTTGGTAGGAGCGCCACGCGCTGCTCCGCGGATCCAGATGAGAGGAATCAGGTCAGCGCCTGGCTGTTGGAGGACGAGGCGAGTTTCACCGTCCGGAGGGAGGCTGCGGATGCGGACGCCGATCAGCGTTGCCGGGGCGGAGAGGCTCGTCACGCGCTGGACAGGAAGAGCCCGGGCCGCAGGCTCGGAGTTCCGAGGCCCGCGCGAAGCAGGAAGCGCTGCGGCGTCTTTCGGATCGCCTTCCGGCGCACCGCCGTTCACCCAACCGGTGATGAGTCCGATCTCTTCCTGCGTGAGCGAGTTCTCGTCGCGGAACTCGCCGAAGCCCTTGACGGCGTTCCACGGAGGCATCGAGCGGGCGCCGACGGCCTCGCGGACCGCCACAGCCCAGGGCCGGACGTCAGAGAAGGAGGTCAGCGAAAAAGCACCGCCGCCCGGGCAGTGGCAGTTCATGCAGCGATGCTGGAAGACGCGGCTGATTTCGCGATTCCAGGTGAGAGGCGTGGTAATTGGATCGTGCGCGAAGGCCAGTGAGGCGGCGAGGTGCCCTGTTGTCAGGAATCTAGATAGGAGTGACGCGCGAGACAGGGGCATCAGAACGCCTGAGAAAAAGGGTACCATTCCGTATGACGGCGGCAGAATGTGGTCTAGAAAGCTCTGATAAATAAGGCGAAAGCCCAACTGACGTTGGCTCAAAGGGTGATATGCTGAGACTTCTCATTTCGGGAGCGATTCTGTGGCGCACACTGGTTTGAACGGCAAGACTGGACTTCGGCGGGGCGGATCCGTGAAGCTGCCGCTCAGGGAACACCGGGTGCGTTCGCGTGTCAGCCTGGAAGAGATCGCCGAGCAGACCAAGATCACCAAGCGCTTCCTGGAGGCGATTGAAGAGGCAGATTACGACTCGCTGCCGGGCGGAGTGTTCCGCACGAGCTATATCCGGCAATACGCGTCAGCGATCGGCTATGACGCGGAGTTGATCCTGGAGCACTGCCGCGAGCTGAGTGCGGGGGAAGAAAGCAGCTCAGAGGAGCCGCTGGGGCGAGAGCGGGCAGCGCTGCGGCTGATGAGATTCCTTCAACTGGGCTGAGCACGAGCCGAAATCGGCCCTGAAGACCGCTAAAAAAAAGTTCAAACCTGGGCGGGGAGTGTCCGATAACAGGGATGAGGAGCTGCATTCGAGGCGTCGAGTGACGCGGCGAGGCAGCCTGGAACCTGATGCGGATCGACGAGAACAACAACATGAACGGGATCGGGGCCTCAGGCGTCGGCAAAGCGCAGGCAGCGGACAATGCGCAGGCGCACAAGGCGAGGGCAGGCCGCGGGTCGGCGGCGAAGGGACCGGACGAAGTGGCCCTGTCCGTACTGGCGGAGCGACTACAGGCGCTGGAGCCTGGCTCAGCGGATCAGGACCAGAAGCTGAAGGTACTGCAGGCGGCCTATGAATCCGGCCGCTACCAGCCCGACAGCGAGGCGGTAGCCGATGCGCTGCTGGATGAGTCGCTGAGCGAAACACGGCAGACGAAAGCATTGGATTGAAGCCGGGAAGGTGCTGATGAAATCGGACCAGACTGGCTCGGTCGCCGGGGCGCGCACCGGCGGTCGGGGTGAAGCGCCGTCGAGCGCAGGGATGGGGCAGTTGCTGTGGGCGGTGAATGCGTGTCTGTCGCAGGCTGAGAGATTGCTGGCGACACCCGAGTTGAGCCGCGCGGGAGAACTCGTGGGTCACCTGGAGGAGGCCTGCCAGGCCTTGTCGGCGATTGAGGTGTATTTGCGCGGCCAGGAGCATGACGCGCGCGAGTGTGGAGAAGTGGTGGCCGCGGCGCAGGAATGGGGCCACAGCGCGCGGCGTCTGGCGCTGCTGACCGAAGGCGCGAGCCGCTTTTGCGAAGGCTGGGCCGCCGTCATCGGGGCGCAGGCGGGCTACACGGCACAAGGCGGGCAGGCGGCTGGTCCGGCAAGCGTCTACAGGCTGGATTGGCTAGGGTAAAGGGCTCTGCCGAGAAAGCGAAGGTGAGCGGAAATGGGAAATCTGCTGGTGTCACTACGGAACGCCGCGGGGGCGATGAAGGTTTTCGAGCGCGGAATGGGGGTCGTCCAAAGCAATGTGGCGAATGCTTCGACGCCCGGGTACGCACGGCAGAGCCAGTTGTTCGAGGCGATGCGGTTTGACCTCGATATCGGATTGCCGGGCGGCGTGCAATCGGCCGGGACTCAGGATTCACGCAACGCGTACGCGGAAGCGACAGTGAGGCAGAGGCTGGCAGGGTACGGATATGCCGATGAGCGGACACAGCAACTGGCGCGGCTTGAGCCTGTGTTCGACATTGGGGCGGCCTCCGGCATCGGGGGTGCGCTGAACAAAATGTTCAACGCGTTTTCGGCGTTATCGGTCGCGCCGAACGATCTTTCGGCGCGGCGCATGGTGCTCGATCGAGCGGGGGAACTGGCCCGTGCATTTCAAAGCACTGCCTCGGGGCTGTCCGGCGTGGTGGCGACTGTAGATGCAGGCCTCACGCACCAGGTGGAGGAGATCAACCGGCTGGGCGGGCGCATCGCAGAGTTGAACCAGCGGTTTCGCCAGGATTTTCTCGCTCAGCAGGACGCAGGCCTGCAGGCGCAGATGCATAACCTGCTAGAGGAGCTGGCGGAGGTGACGGACTTCACTGCGCTGCCCGCAAGCGACGGCAGCATGACCGTCTATCTGGGGGGTCAGACTCTGCTGGCGATCGGCGACCGGCAGTATAAGATCTCTGCCGACGCGAGCGGATCGCCGGCGCGCTTGCTGGATGCGAGCGGAAATGACATCACCGGGCAGATCTCAGGTAGCAGGCTGAAGGCTCTGCTGCAATTGCGCAACGAGGTCTTGCCGGATCAACAATTCCAGCTCAACCGGCTGGCGCAGTCGGTGGCGGATCAGGTCAACACGGTGCTTGGCGGCGGAGTGGATCTGAACGGGCAGACTCCGGTCACGCCGCTGTTCGTCTACGATACGTCTGCCGGCGCGGCGGCAACTCTCACCGTGTCGGGTCTCCGGCCGGAAGAACTGGCGGCCGCATCGAGCGCGGCGCACGGAGGGAACCAGGTGGCCCTGGATGCAGCGGCGCTGGCTGGAACGAAGACAATCGACGGCTACACGTTCACGCAGTTCTACGCGTCGTTGGCGGCTCAGGCGGGACGGCTGCTGTCGAGCGCACGGGACTCCCTGGCAACGAACGCTCAACTGACCAGCCAGGCGCGGCAGTTCCGCGACGATCTGCAGAAGGTGAACCTGGACGAGGAGGCGATTCACCTGGTCGAGTTGCAGCGCGCATACCAGGCCTCGGCCCGCCTGGTGCAGACGCTGAACGATATGACGGAGACGGTAATCAACCTGATCAGATAGACACGGCGGCGAGGAGGCGAGCAATGATCCGGACACTAGACGCATCGACGGAGAGATTCCTCGACGGACTGCGGGCGCTGAACACGAGACTGGACCGCGCGCAGAGGCAGATGGCAAGCGGGAAGAGGCTAGAGGCGCCATCGGATGCGCCACAGTCTGTGGCGACACTGATGCAGGCGAACGCGGATCTGTCGCGGCTCGACCAGACCAGCGCCAATTTGGGAAGAATCAAGACGGAAGTCGATGCGGCCGAGGGCGCCATGCAGAACGCGGTGAAGCTGCTGGATCGCGTGAGGACGCTGGGAATGTCGGGCGCCAGCGGCATCCAGACGGATGTCACGCGCAAGGGGATGGCTGAAGAGATCGGCTCAATCATGGAGCGGCTGGTGGGACTTGCCAATACCGCGGTGGATGGCCGGTATATCTTCGCGGGGGACGGTGATCAGGCGCCGGCGTACTCGTTCGATTTGAATCAGAATCCTCCTTGGGGCAGCTATCAGGGTCTGACGGCGACGAGGCGCGCGATGCACCCGACCGGCGTGACGTTCGCGGTGTCGAAGGACGCGAGCGAGATTTTCGACGATCCGAACGGCGTCAGCGTTTTCCAGTCTCTCGAAACGCTGCGGCAGGCCCTGCTGGCAAACGATGACGCAGGGCTGCAAGCGGCGATCGTGCCTCTGGCCAAAGTGTCGGAGCACTTGAATTCGATGCTGACGTTCTACGGCAACGTGCAAAGCCAGATGGAAGAGGCCGCGAGCACGGGATCACGGCTCAAGCTGCAACTCAAGACGGAGATCAGCGGACTGGAAGATGCAGACTTGACCGAGGCGATCGTGGAACTGCAGCAGGCGCAATTCACACAGCAGGCGGCATTGCGGGTACGCGCGAGCCTGCCAAAGACGAGCCTGTTCGATTATCTTGGGTAATCGCTACCCTCGCCACGAGATCAGTTTGGGCTCAGTCATCTCCTCAATAGCGTAGCGCGGGCCTTCGCGGCCGGCGCCGCTCAGCTTCACTCCGCCATAGGGCATCTGATCGACGCGGAACTGGGGGACGTCGTTGATGAGGAAGCCGCCGACATGGACTTCGCGGGCGGCCCGGAAGGCCCTTTCGAGATCGCGCGTGAAGATGCCGGCCTGCAGACCGTACGGTGAATCGTTCACGGCGGCGATGGCCTGATCGAGCGAGTCATAGGAGTTGATGCCCGCCACGGGGCCGAATGCCTCCTGTTGGAACACGCGAGTCCTCGGTGGCACGTTCGTCAGGACGACAGGCTCCAATGTGGCGCGACTGCGGGCGCCGCCGGACATGCGGCGGGCTCCGGCGGCGACGGCCTCGTTGACCCACTCTTCCACGCGCACCGCCTCGGTTTCGGTGATGAGGGAGCTGACGGCCGTGTGTTCATCGAGGGGATGGCCGATGGACAGGGCGCGAGCGGCTTGGGCGAGGCGGCCGGCGAATTCGTCGAACACTCTGTTGTGCGCAAAGATGCGCTGCACGGAGATGCAGACCTGGCCGGAATGGGCATAGGCGCCGGGGACTGCCCGCGCGAGCGCATCGTCGAGATCGGCGTCCGCGTCGATGATGAGCGCCGAGTTGTTGCCGAGTTCGAGTGTGACGCGCTTCATGCCGGCCCGCTGCCGGATTCTGAGTCCCACGTCGGCGCTTCCGGTGAAGGTGATCATTTGAATGCCGGGGTGGTCGACCAGGAAGTCGCCGATGACGCCGCCTGAGCCCGTGACGACATTCAATGCGCCGTCAGGCAAACCGGCATCGAGAAACAGGCGGGCGAGGAGAATCGCGCTGACGGGCGTGGCGGAGGCGGGCTTGTGGACGACGGCGTTGCCGGCGGCGAGGGCCGGACCGATCTTGTGCACCGAAAGGTTCAAGGGGAAGTTGAAGGGCGTGATGGCGGCGATGACGCCCAGAGGCTCGCGAACGGTGATGGCGAAGCGTCCTTTTCCTGCGGGAGAGGCGTCCATCGGAACGACTTCGCCCACGAGGCGATGGGCCTCTTCAGACGAAAAGAGGAGCGTTGAAGCCGCACGATCCACCTCGATGCGGCCTTCACGGAGGGGCTTGCCGCTTTCGCTGCTGATAGTGCGCGCGAACTCCTCCTTGCGCTCCAACAGGAGGGAGTGGGCGCGGCGCAGGATGGTGCTGCGCTCGTCGCGGGTGAGATCCCGCATCACGCGCGCCGCCTGCGTGGCGGCGCTGACGGCTCGTTCCAGGTGATCGGCTGAAGCGGCAAAGACCGTCGCGAAGGGCTCGCCATCGAACGGAATCGAAACGGTGACAGGTTGGGCGGAGCGAACTTCACGGCCGCCGATGATCATGGGAAACTCAGTGGATTTCATGGCCTTCCCGGTCTCATGGTGCCAAAAGCGAAGCCGTCCCGCAGCACACGGCCTTCCGGCGAGATGACAAAGAACGCGGTGAAAGCGCCCTCGCCGGGAAGCCCGAAGCGCAGGTCGGAGATGGTGACTCGCTTTGTTCCTTCGGGCGAGGAGACGGGCGCGATTTGCCACAAGGGGGTTTGAGAAAAGTCGAGGAAGACACGGCCGGTCTCGGTTGCTGCCACGGGAGAGAGAAGTGCCGCGACATCCGGCTTGTAGAAGCGGCGTCCGCCTTCCGGGTCGAACTCGTGGAGCAGGTCGACCGGAATCACGCGCCATGCGGTTTCAGTCTCGATGAGTCCGGTCCATCTCCAGGGGTTTGCGGCCGACGGCAGAGCGAGCACCTGCCGCGGGGGCTCGTTCTCGTATAGGCGCGCGTTCAGCGTTTCGAAAGCACGCGAATGCAGGTGCGCGCGCAGTCCGATAAAGGCACAGAGCAGCAGAAGTCCGGCCCAGGCCATGCCGCGTCCCGTTGCGCCGCGCGCGCCGATCTCGGTGTAGACGAGGTTGGCCAGCATAGGTCCCAGGACGCAGATCAGGAGAAGCACCCAGATCCAAACGTCGATGATGTTGACGAGATCGGCGTGCAGCCACTGCTCTGAGAACGGGTGGAGGATACGGATGCCGTAGACGTTCAGCGCATCGAGCAGGGGGTGCGTGACGACTGCGATGAGGGAGATCAGGTAGGCGCGTGCCCAGACGGCGCGCGTCAACGGCCCGCGACGGCGGGCGAGGAGCCACCAGAATGGCAAGGGCGCCAGGGCGAGGAGCGGGAGCCAGAACAGAGCGTGTGTGAAGCCGCGGTGGTTCGCGAGGTAGCAGACAGCTCCGCGGGCTCCGGAGACGATGTCGGCGTCCGGAAGATTCGCCGAGACGACGGCGAGCGCGGTGCCGTATGGCGCGAGGCGGCCGAGTCCTGTGCGCGCAATGAGAACGCCGACGAGGGAGTGGGTGAGGTTATCCATTGAGTTCGACCGCGTAGACCTGGGGATGCCCGGAGCGGTCGCTGGTGAAGACGACCATGCGCTCATCGGGTGAGAACGACGGGTGCGGGTGAGTCCATTGCGGACCGTAGACCGTGTCGGCAGGCGCTTCCATCCAGCTTAGGTTGGAAGAGGCGGCGCTGCGGGCAGCGGCGAAGTCGGCGGCGAGAGCGTAGCAGGACTTTGTCCACTGTGTACCGGCATTGCTGGCGCCCGAGAGGCAGAGCGGGCTCGCGACTCCGGTGGCCGCGTCGATGAGGAAAAGTCCGCGATCCGGATGGTTGGTGTCGCAGAGCACGAGCGTACCGGCCCGGTTCGGCGTGATGTGCCAGGCGTTGAATTCACAGATGCGGCTCCGTTCGCGGGTGTGCCAGTTCATGCGCCAGAGGGAGAAAGGCCACACGGTGTAGACGAGGTCGCCCGTGAGGCCGAGGAATGTTTCATGGACGACGAACTCGTCGTTGCCGTGCTGGTAAAGGCATTCGAGTCCGGATCCGTCTCGCCGGACACGATGCATGCGCGGCGCGGGATCGCCGCCGAATTCGATCCATTCGGGGTCGAGCGGATTGAATTGGGGATGGATCACTGTGCGCGGAAAGGGAATAAAGCGCCATCCAGAGCCGTCCACGCGCCCGGAGACGATGCCGTGCTGCGTTCCGATCTTTGCAGCGGCGGTGAGCCATTGCGAACACGACGAAAGCGAGACTTCGCCGAGCTGCGCCCCGTCGAAGCGCGCGATCAGGCGCTCGGCGAGCGTTTGACGATCGATGTCCCACACAGACCCGCCTCGAACGAGGAAGACGCGGCCGTTGTCGGGATGGATGGCGGGCGAGAACGGATGGATGGGTTCGCCGTCAGTCCATTGGCGAATCTCACCGGCGGGAAAGTCTTCGACCGAGTAAAGCTGCGCCGAGCCTGAGCGATAGCTGGTGAAGATGAGCGTGCGGCCGTCGGGGGTCAGTGAGCTTTGCAGAAAATACGTCGCGTGATTGATGCACGGCGCAGAGGTGAGGCGATGAACGATGGCGCCGGTGGCAGGATCGCTCTCGACCGAGTGCTCTGAGGGGAATCGGGAGTGTTTCACTTGCGAAAGATCAGGATATGCTGCCAGGGGAGATCGTTCAACACGCGGTCGAAGCGGAACCCTTCAGGTTCGAGCTCAGCACGGACCTCCGCGATGGACATCTTGTGCTCCGGACGGATCGGGATGGTGGAGTCCTCCTTGCGGAATTCGAGAAGGACGAGGCGGCCACCGGGCTTCAGAGCGGCCCGGAGCTTGCGCAGCATGAGCTGGGGCTCGGAGAACTCATGGTAAACGTCGACCAGAAGGATCAGGTCGAGCGCATTTTCCGGAAGGCGCGGGTCGCCGGGCGCCGAGAGCATGGCTTCGACATTGGTGAGCTTGTCCCGTTCAATTCGCTTGCGGAGCAGTTCGATCATGCCCGGCTGAATGTCGGTGGCGATGACCTTGCCCGTAGGGCCGACCTCGCGGGCGATGATCGCTGTGTAGTAACCGGAGCCGGCGCCGACATCGGCGACAGTCTGGCCGGGTTTAAGCTCGAGGAGCCGCACGGCGAGCCGAGGGTGCTCCTCCTGTTCGCGCTGGTCCCGCTCAAGCCATTGCGCGCCCCCGACGTCCATGACGCCGGCGTAGGGTCGTCCGGTGATGGGATGGCGGGTGTCGGCAGCCGGCGCGAAGACCGCGCAACAGAGAGCCAATATGACCAGCCGGCGGCAGCCAGGCAGCGCACCAGAAGAAAGAATGGGTATCATCCATTTGGGGATTTGCATTGATGCCTCTAGTTTCGATAACGTCTCACAAGGAAAGGTTGCGGAGGAATTTCTGAAAATGACTGGCGGCAAATGGAAGTATGCGTGGGGAATCATCGGCTGGGCGCTGGCGGTAGCGTTCATTTTGAGCGGAGCTGGCTGTTCGAAGAGCGGGGATAGCGGCAAGGTCTACGAGATGGGCAATGCGGCGGTGGTCGGCCCGCTGAGCTATACGGTCCAGGCGACGGAGTGGCGCGATTCTCTGGATGGCGAAAACGGCCAGCGTGTCCCCACGAACCGGTTCCTCTTGGTGACGCTGGCGGTCACCAACAAGAGCGCAGGCGAGGTGAACATTCCATTGCTGACTCTGGTTGACTCGCGCGGCAAGGAATATGCGGAGTTGGACAAGGGAGACGGAGTCCCGCAGTGGCTGGGCTTGCTCCGGTCGGTCGCTCCAAGCCACGTGGACAGCGGCAACCTGTTGTTCGATGTTCCTCCAGGCGGCTATAAGCTGCGCATTTCGGGTGGAGGAGACATCGAACATGAAAGCACGGCGTTGGTGAATTTGCCATTCAATGTGGATGTCGCGCCGGCCAAACCGCCGGCTCCGATGGCCGTGCCTCCGGAAAAATAACGCGCCACAATGAGAACGTGCCGCAATTGATACTTGCCGGAATGCTGTGGGCTGGCGCACTGTGGCAAGGGCAGCCGCCGGCCGCCAAACTCTCGGTCGCACAGGCGACGCTGCATGAGCGCAAAGAAGACGGTCCAGCCATCACGCCGAACTACGAGTACTACTCGGGGGAGTTGATGTACCTGAGTTTCCGGGTGAGCGGATTTAAAGCCATAAAAGACAAGGTGGACGTTCGCTGGCAGGTGGTGGCCGTTGATCCGGAGGGGCGGCTGCTGGCTCCGCCGGCGAATGGATCGGTACAGGAAGAGCTCAGCTCCAACGACAAGAACTGGATGCCGAAGGTAGCGCATACGCTGGCATTGCCGTCCCAGTTGCCTCCAGGCGCGTACAAGCTGAAGGTGCATGTTGCGGATGAGCTGGCGAACGACAGCGTCGAGAAGGAGATCGAGTTCAAGGTCGGGGGCAAGCCCTTTCCGCAGGTGAAAGAGCTGAGCATTCTGGAGCTGAAATTCTACCGGTCGGAGACGGATAGAACACCGCTGGATCCAGCGATGTATCACACGGGCGAGACCTTGTTGGCGCGGTTCCAACTGGCGGGGTTCGAACTGGGAGAGAAGAACAAATTCGATGTGGACTATGGCCTCTCGATTCTGAGCGCGTCGGGCAAAGTGCTCTACACGCAGGAGCAGGCCGCGGCCGACAGCGGGTCGCCGTTCTATCCGCAGCGGCTGTTGAACGGGATACTGACGCTGAACCTGACAGCGGGAGTGCAGGCGGCGCAATACACGCTGGTGGTGAAGGCGCGGGATCACGTGGGGAACAAGGAAGCGGAGTCTCGCGCGCAATTCACTGTCGAGAAGTGAGAAAAAGAGGCGGCTGCGGGCACAAGTAATCAGCAGGCTTCTGCCACGATGCCATTATTCCGTACACGCAGCGCCGCGATCTTCGGGATCGAGGCCCGCCCCATTGATATTGAGGTTGATCTGTACCCGGGAGGTTCGTCGAGGGACTTCCGCATGGTGGGTATGCCCGACACGGCGGTTAAGGAGAGCCGTGAGCGGATCAAATCCGCGTTAGCCAACTCGGGCTTTGGGTATCCAAACAAATCGGTGACGGTGAACCTGGCGCCGGGCAACGTCCGGAAAGAAGGCGCGGGATTCGATCTACCGATGGCGCTGGCGATTCTGGGTGCAATGGGAACGGTGCGAGGGGGAGGCGACTACATGGTGGCGGGGGAGTTGTCGCTGGACGGAGGAGTGCGCTCCATTCGAGGAGTACTGCCGATCGCGGCGTGCGCACGAAGGCAGGGTATCGGACGTCTGATTGTGCCGAAGGAGAACGCCGCGGAGGCGGCGGTGGTGGACGGGCTCAGGGTCTACGGCGTGTCGCACCTGAGCGAAGCGGTAGGGCTCTGGGCCGCGCCCGAGAAGTTCGACGCAGAAGTGCCGCAGCTCGCGGGCGCAAAAGTGGCGGATGTCGACGCGCCCGACTTCAGGGATGTGCGCGGCCAGACGACGGCAAAGCGAGCGTTGGAGGTGGCTGCGGCAGGGATGCACAACTTGCTGCTGGTAGGCCCGCCAGGGTCGGGGAAGACGATGCTGGCGCGGAGGCTGCCCGGGATCCTGCCACCCCTGACTTTCGGGGAGGCGCTGGAGACGACGGAGGTGCACTCCGTGGCAGGTGCGCTGGCGAAGGGGTCAGGTCTGTTGCGGGAACGGCCATTCCGGGCGCCGCACCACACGATTTCGGATGCGGGCCTGTTGGGCGGCGGCCCGAGCATGCCGCGCCCGGGTGAAGTCAGCCTGGCGCACAACGGGGTGCTGTTCCTGGATGAGCTGCCAGAGTTTCCGCGCAATGTGCTGGAACTGCTGAGGCAACCGCTGGAAGAGCGGTCGGTGACGATCGCTCGGGCGCAGATGACACTGACATTCCCGGCGCACATCATGCTGGTAGGGGCGATGAATCCCTGCCGGTGCGGCTATCACGGGGATC
>DBMU01000010.1 GCA_002298225.1 Bryobacterales bacterium UBA690 | reverse complement strand
GAAGCCCAGCCAGCGCACGTCCTCGCGGATCGAGTCGACGTACTCGACGTCCTCCTTGGTGGGGTTGGTGTCGTCGAAGCGCAGGTTGGTCCGGCCGCCGAAGGCCCTGGCCAGGCCGAAGTTCAGGTTGATCGACTTCGCGTGCCCGATGTGCAGGTAGCCGTTCGGCTCCGGAGGGAATCGCGTGTGGACGCGGCCCTGGTGCTTGCCGCTGGCAAGATCCTGGAGGATGACGTCGCGGATGAAGTTGGAAGGCCGCGGCGGTTCCGCCGGTGCGGCGTCTTTAGGAGTCGTGGATTCGGGATGCATGTCTATTTGGATTCCTGACTGTTCAGCATGGCGAGAGCCTGGCCAATGCGCTTCAGGCAGGCATCGCGGCCTACCACTTCAAGGGTTTCAAACAGGGGCGGCGCATTCTTGCGCCCGCAAACCGCAACGCGGATGGGCTGGAACATCTGGCCGGCCTTCAGGCCAAGGGCCGTGGCATCAGCGCGGAGTGCCGTCTCCAGTCCTTCATGGGTGAACTCGGCCGTGGCGAGGGATTCCTTCGCGCGTTCCAAAACCTTGTGCGCCATGGCGCCGTCGCCCTTCTGCGGGATCAGTTCGGCGGGATCGTAGGGCGCGAGCTGATCGGCGAAGAAGAAGTCCGCCACCGAGGGCGCGTCTTTGAGCGTCTTGATGCGCTCCTGAATCAACGCCGTGACCTTCAGCAGCCTGCCATCGTCGACGGCAAAGCCCGCCAGTTCCAAGACCGGCTTCAATAGCGCGGCGAGATCCGGAACGCTCATCGCGTAGATGTGCTGCGAGTTGAGCCACAGCGCCTTGGGATCGATGGGATCCTCTTCCGTGAAATTGACGACCGCGTTGGAGCGATTCACGCCCTCGAAGGAGAAGGCGTCGATCAGCTCCTGCCGCGACATCTTCTCGCGGTCGTCCTTCGGATTCCAGCCGAGCAGGCAGAGGAAGTTCACGTAGGCGTGCGGCAGGAAGCCGGCGTCGCGATAGGTCATCACCGAGACGACGGGACCGTGCCTGCGCTTGGAAAGCTTGCTTCCGTCCGGCGCTATCAGCAGCGGCAGGTGCGCGAAAAGCGGCGGCTCCACTCCCAGCGCCTCAAATAGCAGGATGTGCTTGAACGTGTTGGAGAGGTGGTCCTGCCCGCGGACGATGTGCGTGATGCGGATATCGGCGTCGTCGACGCAGGAGGCGTGGTGGTATGTGGGCGCGCCGTTGGAGCGCAGCAGCGCAAAGTCCTCGATGTCGGCGGTGGACTTGGCCTGGTCGCCGTAGACGAGGTCTTTGAAGGTGACGACGCGGCCTGTCTCGCGCGGGACACGGAAGCGCAGCACGAAGGGCTCGCCCGCGGCGGCGCGGCGATCGCTCTCTTCGCGGGAGAGCTCGCGCATGCCCGGATTGCACAGCCAGCCGCCGGAATCGGATTTCTCCTCGGGCGCCGCGTTCATCGGCGTGAAGTCGCGGTAGGCGTGTCCTTTTTCGAAAACCTCCCAGGCGGCCTTCGTGTACAGCTCGAAGCGGTCGCTCTGGCGATAGAACTCGTCCCAGCCGAGATCGAGCCAATTGAGGCCGTCGTAGATGGAATCGAGCGAGGCTTGGGTATTGCGTTCGACGTCGGTGTCGTCGATGCGCAGAATCATCGTGCCCTGCTGCCGGCGCGCAAACAGCCAATTGAAGATGAAGGTGCGGGCGCTACCGATGTGCAGGTACCCGGTAGGGGAAGGAGCGAATCGAACTCGAACCATTTGAAATTTCAGTCTATCGCGTTCGTCCGGCGTGACGCTTGCAGGGCGGCCGCCGGGTCTATACCGGCCCTGCTTCTGGCGCAAAAGGAGATCAACTCATGAAGTGGCTCGTCATCCTGATGGCTGTGTTCGCTCTCACCGCCTCCGCCGCCGATATCACCGGCACCTGGAAGGGCACTGCGGAGACACAGAACGGCACCATTGAACGCACCTTCATCTTCAAGCAGGAGGGCCAGAAGCTTACCGGCGAGTCGGTCAGCCAGAGGTTCGGCAAGTCCGAGCTGATGAACGGGAAGGTGTCGGGTGACGAAGTGACTTTCTCCATCGTGATGAAGTTCGGCGACAACGAGATGAAGCTCAACTACAAGGGCAAGGTGAGCGGCGACACGATCAAGTTCGATGTGCAGACCGAGGACGGCAGCACGAGCATCACGTACAACTGCAAGAAAGTCTCGTGATCGTTCAGATGCCTCTGTAGACTTCGATCAGTTGCGCGATGGAGAGCTGCTCGGCGCGATGGGACGCGTATGGGATGTCAGCCGTGCCGAGATTGTTGCGTAGCGTCTTGCGCTTCTGCCGGAAGCAGGCAGAGGCGAAGCGCATGAACCGGGGATAGTCATCGATCAGCGGCTCGGGACGCGGGGTGAGGCGGACCACGGCGCTGTCGACCTTCGGCGGTGGGCGGAAGGCCGCGGGCTTCACGACAAAGAGGCGCTCCACGGTGCAGAGCGTCTGCACAGCCACGGTCAGGTAGCCGTAGTCGCGCGAGCCGGGTTGCGCGGCGAGGCGGTCCGCCACCTCCTTCTGGATCAGGAAGACGGCGCGGATGAGATTGGGTCCGAGGGAGAGGGCCTTCTCGATGATCGGCGAGGTGATGTAGTAGGGGATGTTGCCGCAGACGACGGCGGGCCCGAACTGGGCGAGGTCGGCGTCGAGAACATTCGCTTCCAGGAGCTCGAAGCGGGGATTGCCGGCAAATTTTTCGCGGAGTCCCGCGGCAAGCCGCGGATCGAGTTCAACGGCGACGAGCTTGTGCGCGCGTTCCAGCAGGCATTCCGTCAGCGCGCCGGGGCCGGGTCCGATTTCGATGCAGAGGGAAGTCTCGTCGGGGCATGCGGACAAAGAAATGCGCTCCAGGATGGAGCGCTGAAACAGGAAATGTTGTCCGAGTGGGCGGCCCAATGAAGTGGATCAGCCCTTGACGTCGATTTCGGAGCGGCCGCGGAACTTCACGCGCACCCATCCGGAGACAGGCTGGCCGAAGTTGGTGGCCGGGTTGAATTCCGTCAGCAGGAGCGTGTTTTCGAGCCTGCGGCGCATCTGCGAGGAATTGAGAGATCCGTAGCCTTCCGGGAAGGAGTAGTCGATGACGCGGCCCTGCTCGTCGACGAAGACATCGAGGGTAAGCTCGGCGTCGTCGGCGAGATCGACCAGGATGCTGCGCACAGTGGGCTCAGTGGCGATGGAGATGGGGACATCGTTGTGGACCTGGCGGACGATGCCCTGGAAGTTGGTCATCACCATGGAAAACAGGAAGACTGCGGATGCCAGGCCGCCCGCGGCAGGCAGTGCCAGGGGGCGCATCAAGTCGTTGGCAAAGCGCGCGGAGCGTTCACCGAAGCCGCGGAGCCAGCCGCGGAATCCGCCGTAGCGGCGGCGATGCGCAGCCTCTCGCGATGCCATCGCGCGGAGGGAATATGACAAGTGAGCGGGAGCCGGGCGGGAGGGAATAGCTCGTAGCGTCCGCCGGGCCATTTCGAGCTGCCCAAGCCGCTGGGAGCAGGCTCCACAGCGGGCGAGATGGGCCGCGACTTCGCGGCGCTCGGACTCGACCACATGGCCGTCTTGGAACGCGGAGAGCATCAACCTGATCTGTTGGCAGTCCATAACGGTCCAGACCTCTAGTCGGCCGCCGGCTGCGGAGTGAAACTGATACCGCGGGCCGGGACCAACTGTTCGACCAGGGCCTTGCGCAGCGATTCGCGCCCACGCAGGATCCTGGACTTCACCGTGCCGAGCGATACATCCAGCACGTCGGCAATCTCTTCATAGCTCAAATCTTCGAGGTCCCGCAGGATGACTGCGGAACGGAACACCGGGTTGAGACCGGCAAGCGCCGTCTCAATCGCAGACTTCACCTCTTCGTTCAGAGCGAGATCGTACGGCGAACGGGTGGAATCAGACAGCTGGTCGAGATAATCCCGGCCATCGCCTTCCATTTCCAATCCGACTTCGCCGCGGCGGTGGCGGCAGAACCAACGTCGCCTGTTGTGCGCTTCATTCACCGCGATCCGATAGATCCAGGTCTTCAGCGAACTCTGGCCGCGGAAAGAGCCGACGTTGCGGAACACTTTGAGAAAGACGTCCTGCACCACGTCGCCTGCTTCGCTGGGATCGTCGATCAGCCGCTGGACCAGGTTATAGACCGGCGATTGGAAACGCTCCAGAAGCGCCTCATAGGCGGCTTCGGAGCCTGATCGAAGATCTTCGAGCAGACACCCTTCGTTAGGCCACCCCGGCCAATCCGGGGGGGCGAGATCATGGCCGAGCTCGGAATCGCGTTGAGCCGGGAGCATGGGTGCCTCCGCAGAGCCATTGTAGCGCTGTTCACTCTCGCGCTGCTTGAATTTAGAGACACTACCGCCTCAAAAAAAGTTCCCGGAGCTTCGCCGGGGACTTCGGACAAGATGAATCGCCCGGAGCCCCCGAAGGGGCTCCGTACTTCTTCAGGCTCATCAGGACTTACGATGGCCGGCACTATGCGCGAGGCAGCTGCCTGGATTAAGAACGGACACCGAAGCATCCGCCGCCCTACTTGAGGCGATGAGGGGACGCGCTGGCCAGCGGTTTTCTCCCCACAAACATTGTCCACCCCGGCGCAAAGCGTTTTTCTGTAAGTTGTTCAAAACAATCTGTCGATTGCCTGTGATGGCTCAGCGCCAGTGCTTTGAGATGAGCTCGACGACGTCGTCGATGGCCGTCGGGTTAGACCGCGCGCAGTGGTGTAAGTGACTGGTGAGAAGGATCTTGGCGACTCCGGCGAGAGCCTGCTCCACCGAGGAGACCTGGGTAACGATGTCGGCGCAGGGGCGGTTTTCCTGCACCATCTTTTGTAAGCCGCGGACCTGTCCTTCGATCCGACGGAGACGCTGTAAAGCAGCTTTCTGGACTTGTTCGGTCATTTCAATGGCATCCTGGCGAGGCGCAAACTGTTGGTGACCACACTGACGGAACTCAGGCTCATGGCCGCCGAGGCGATGATCGGGTTGAGATACCCGAGAGCGGCGGCAGGGATGGCGATGACGTTGTAGATCAATGCCCAGAAGAGGTTTTGACGCATGTTCCTGACCGCGGCGCGTGCCAGCAGGATGGCGTCCACAATACCGGTGAGGTCGGGGCGCACAAGCGTGACCGGAGCAGCCGCTGCCGCGACATCGGTACCGGAGGCGAGGGCGATGCCCGCATCCGATACTGCCAGCGCCGGCGCGTCGTTGATGCCATCTCCAGCCATCGCCACGTTTCGCCCTTCGGCCCGCAGACGGCGAATGACGTCCACCTTCCCGGCGGGCAGGACTCCGGCGATCACCTCCGTGATGCCTGCCTCGGCAGCGACGGCGCGGGCTGTCGGCTCCTGATCGCCGGTCACCATGAGTACCCGGAGCCCCATCGCTTTCAGCGTCTCGACGGAGGGGCGCGCCGACTCGCGAGGCCGGTCCGCCACGGCGAAGATTCCAGCCAGAACCCCATCGACGGCCACCCACAATGTGGTGCGGCCGAGTTGAGCGTGCGTATCGCGAATGGAGACAGCGACACCGTGCTGTTCCAGCAGGGAGCGCTTGCCGATGAGGACACGAGAGCCCTCCACGTTGCCTTCGGCGCCCATGCCGGGGAGCGCGGCGAACTTCGCGACGTGGAGCAAGCCGTCGGGGTGATGGCGCACGACGGCTTGAGCGAGCGGATGCTCGCTGGCATGCTCCACCGAGGCCGCCAGAGTGAGGACACGGTCGTGGTTAAATCCATTCAACGTCTCGAAAGCCACGACTTCGGGGCGGCCTTCGGTGAGGGTGCCTGTCTTGTCGAAGACGATGGTGTCGACCTTGTCAAGCCGCTCGATCGCCTCGCCGTTGCGGAACAGCAGTCCCATGCGAGCAGCGCGGCCTGTGGCGACCATGATCGCGGCAGGAACCGCCAGCCCCATGGCGCAGGGACAGGCGATGATCAACACGGCCACTGCCGAGGAGAACGACTGCGTTGCCAGCAGAGTGAGCAAAGCAATTCCGATCACGATGGGAACGAAGACGGAGCTCACGCGATCGGCCAGGCGCTGCATCGGAGCCTGCTCGCCCTGAGCGTCGCGCAGCATGCGGAGGATCTGCTCGATGACGGTTTCGGCTCCCAGAGCCGTGGCCCGGTAGCGAAGCAGACCCTGAGCGTTCAGAGTGCCGCCGGTAACTTGCGAGCCGGCCTGTTTGTCCACGGGGATCGGCTCGCCGGTCAGCATCGACTCGTCGACGGCGGACACGCCTTCGAGCACCACGCCGTCGGCGGCGATTCTCTCGCCCGGCCTCGCGATCAACACGTCGCCAAGCTGGAGCTCGCCGATTGGAACTTCGACCTCCTCGCCATTGCGCAAGACGCGCGCCGTGGCGGGCTGCAGATGGGCGAGGGCCTGTAGAGCGGCGGAGGTCTTGCGCTTCGCGCGGGCTTCGAGAGTGTTGCCGAGCAGGACCAGTCCGAGGATGAAGATCACGGCCTCGTAGTAGACGTCGTGCGGCGAGAAGAGCGAGTAGACGAAGGCCGCCCCGGTGCCAAGCGCGATGAGCGTGTTCATGTCCGACGTCTTGTGGATGAGAGCAGACCACGCCTTCATATAAAAGCGCCGCCCCGCCCAGGTCATGATGAGGAGGCTGAGCGCGGCGAGCGACCAGCGGACCGATTCAACGTCGTGCCAGGGCATCAGAGCCATGGACACTGCACCGGCGGCGAGACTGACGGCGGCGCGAGTCCGCATCTGCCGGTATGCGGCCTCGTCCTCTTTCTCGCGATGAAGTTGCTCGTCCGCGATGGAGCGCCGCGGCACAGGCAGCTCGGCTTCATAGCCGGTATTGTTGACCGCGGCGATGAGATCGGCCGGCGAGACGGCTGAGGCATCATAGGCGACCGTGGCATTGTGCAGCATCAGGTTCACCGATGCCGTTCGCACGCCGGGCTGTTGTTCGAGTGTTTTCTGGACAAAGGACTGGCAGGCTGCGCAGGTCATGCCCCGCACGGGGAAAGTGACTTTGGATTCAACCTGCGTCCGAGTCATGTTCAGACCTCCCTGGCGGCAAATCCGATCTTGATTATCGAGTCAATGATTGCGGGAGGCTGGACGCGAACTTCGTTATATGAGATTTCGGCGGAGCCGACTTGGACGTCTTTTACTTCGACACCGTCGACTTTTTTCAGAGCATTGGTGACTCGGGTGACACAGCCGCCGCAGTGCATGCCGTCGATCGCGAGTTTCAAGGTTTTGGTCATCCGGTATAGATACCCTCCACCCCTATGGTATATACCCCCTGGGGCTATGTCAAGGAGCGACGTAGACGCGAATGGCCGGACCATTGCCGGCACTGAAATCGCAGCCGCCCGAGAATGCGGGCATCGGGATGATCGCTTGAAAGAGGCCAGGGACAAAGCCGGGGACCGGCTCCAGAGGCGGGGTCAGCCCCTCAGTGACAGGACCGCAGCTAGACAGGATGAAGGGAGGCTGCGTGGGGTGTGCGACGCCGGTGAGGAAAAAGGCCGCGTTGGAACCCGCACGGGCGGGATTGGAGGGCGAGTTGAGGCTATTGTCTTCGTTTCGGACCTGGGCCATGAGCGCAGGGTTTGCCGCGGCGATGTCGAGTTCGAAGGCGGGTGAGGTCACGCCGTTGAGGGAAACGGTGACTTCGGCTAGCGTGGAGCCGGCCAGAGCATCCGGAGTAACGCAGCGAATCTCGCCAGGACGCACGGCGAGTAGTGGGGCCGGGATTCCGTTGAATCGGACCGAGACGCCGGCGAGTTCGAAGGGTGCGCCGTTGGGAGGGTTCAAGCCGAAGTCGATTTCCGTGCCGGGATCGAAGCCGTCGAGAGTGACGTTTACGATTTCCAGAGCGGAGACCGGCGATGCGATTCGGCTGAAATCGTTGACGACGCGGCGGACGAAGAGCACCGGGGTGGGAGAGGGAGAAAGCCGCACGACCGAGGACCAGGGCGGATCCGCTGTATAGTTGCCGCTCGTCGGGGAGTTAGCGGAGAAATAGGCGGCTTGGCCGGGTGCCGCGGCGACGCGCGGGGCCTTCCCGTCAGGGAGATATGAGGAAAACAGCAGACGGGAAGACGACGGGTCCCATCGTGTGAGGAACGGGCGGGATTGTTCCGGGGCTGGAGGGCCCGCGAGCGGCGCTCCGGCGCTGGGGAAGGGGTCGGACCAGGTATTGCCGGTGACCCAGATGGAGCTGTCGGGAGTTATGGAAAGACCGGCGGCCTCATCGCGACATGACCCGCCGAACACGGTGGAAAATCGCGTACTGGAGAGATCAGGAGACAGGCCGGTGAGAATGATGTCCGTCATGTATGCAATGCGGCTGTTGGGTTTGCTGAAAAGCCCGCCGGAATTATTCGGACAGCCGGTGTCCGCTGCCGGCGTCAGCGCTCCGGCAGTCACGAGCGTGCCCTTGGGGTCAACGACCATTTGGGCGATGCTGCCATTCAGGTCGATTGTGGCGGTAATATCGCCTGCCGGGTTCAGTCGGGACACTCGGCTCTTGAGCACAAGCCCTGCATTCGCGGGCTGGGATGCGTAGAAATTGCCGTCGGGCGACGCCGCCACCAGCTGCACTCCGTCCATTGGCAACCGAAGGTCGAATTGTGAGCCATCTCCGGTGAGCCGCATGATGGTCGCCCCGTCGGGACCGGCGAGGTTAGAGACTAGCAGGAGGCCGTTGGGACTTGGAGAGATCGAAGCGAGACTTGCCAGTGCATTCTCGCCGAACAATGTGACAAAGATGGGCAGGCCGTTTTCGTCGAGCTTTGCAGCGAAGAGCGCAGGAGCGGAGCCGCTGTAGAGCCGCGCGGTTGTCCCTTCGAAATCCCCCGACTTGGTTGATCCGGCAATGTAGAGATCGCCGCGCGCATCGACGGCCAGCGCAGTGGCGGCATCCTCTCCTTGCCCTCCCAGGTAGGTGGAGAACAGCACCTCGCCCCGAGGACTGAGCTTCATCAGGAATGCGTCGTGGGTGGCCCCGCCTGCCGCGTACACGCGATTGCCGGAAGCGCGGTATTCCCAGAAGCCCCGGCTCGGATTGAGAACGAGCCAGGTTACGCCCTGATCCGAGGAGGCGAAGACCATTGCGCGGGAATCGGCGCTGATTGTGGTGAAGAGAATTCGGCCGGGAAGGGCCGCGAGTCCGGTGCGATAGCCCGATTGGGCCCCAGCGGGCCACGCGATATCCTGCCACGACTCGCCGCCGTCTGACGTGCGCAGCAGCCCGTACCAGCCTTGGGCGTAAAAGGTTCCGCTCGCCGCGGGATCAGGGACCAACTGGAAGTAGATCTGGGAATCGGGCACGGGGAGTTGCCTCCAGGTGGCTCCGGCATCCGTTGTCTTGAAGATCCTGTTGGCGACGATCATCAGCCAGGTATCGCGGGTAAAGGGATCCAGAGTGAGTTCCGGAGCGATTGTTCCGGCGGGCGAGTTGAGGCGGACCCACGTGGCGCCGGAGTCCGCTGAGACGTAGGTGCGCTCGCTCGCGGTGTAGATGATGCGTCCGGCCTTCAGGGGATCGGCGATTACTTGAGAGCCTATGCAGCAGAGGCCAGGCTCGAGTCCGGTGGTGAGCAACGTCCAAGTCTGACCTTCGTCGGTGCTCTTGAGGACGCCGCTGGTCGCACCCACGTATGCAACGGACGGATTGAAGGGATCCCAAGCTACGTTGTCGACGAAGCCGAAGCGCTCGCGCTGCGGCAGTGTTTTGATCTCGACGACGGTGCGCCAGGTGCGGCCGCTGTCGGTGCTGCGAAAGATGCCATCGACGGCGGTGACCAGCAGAAGTGAGGGGTTGCGCGGGTTCTGCGCCGGGGCGCCGGCTCCGTCCGAAGGGATAAATCCGAGTGGAGACCAGGTCTCGCCGCCATCGTCGCTGACGACCATGGCCGCGCCGGTGTTGACGGAGCGGAGCGCGTCTTCCACGGGGAAATCAAACGAGGTGGTGCGGCCGGCAACGTAGACATTTCCTTGAGCATCGGACGCGATGGCTGTGATTTCATCGCGTCCATTGCCGGAGAATTGCTTGCGGAAATCGATGGTGGCGGGAAGGAGAGCAAGAGGCAGACAGAAGAACAGTACAACAGGACGCATCGATTTCAGTGTGACGCAAATCGGCCGCTATTTGCGCAGCGGAAGCCGATGTCGTCGTCAGGATAGTTTGGGTAACCGCGCAGCGACCGGCGATAGACGGGCTCTCCGAAACGCGTGTTCTTCTGCCAGGGGGAGATGGCCGGGCAACTCATCCAGGAACCTCCGCGCAGCAGCGAGTTCTCAGAATCCAGCGCCACCAGTTCCCAGACGCTGCCCTCGGTGTCATAGAGCCCCCAGGAATTGGGCGCCTTGGTGGCGACGGAGCGCGGGCGCCCTTCGGAATTCTCGCGGTACCAGATGAATCGCGGGTCGAGCGTGTCGCCCCAGTGATGGCGAGTGGCGGCGCCGGCCCGGGAGGCGTATTCCCACTCCGCCTCGGTGGGGAGACGGCCGCCGGCCCACTCGCAGTAAGCCGCAGCATCGGCGCGGGTCACGTAGACCACCGGCTGTCGTCCTGAGACGCGGAAGCCTGGATTGAGCCAGGTTCGTTTCCGGCCATTGGCCTCCGACCAGGTCATGTAGCCGGTGGCCTTCACAAAGGAGCGGAACTGGTTCACGGTCGTTTCGGTGCTCGCCATCTGGAAGGATCGTTCGAAGTTCACGCGCTCCTTGGCGTACAGCGGCTGGAAGGAGCCGGCGGGGATGGTGACGAAGCGGGGCTTCTGCGCGAGGGCGGAGAGGCAGAGCAGCGTGAGGGTGAGGAGGATCTGGAGGACATGCTTGAGGCGCCGGACCTCGTAGACTTTGAGGGGTTTTGGCGCGGGGCCGCGGACGACGTTGCCCTGCTGGTCGAATTCGGAGTGGCCGACGGAGGTGCACAAAGCGGTTTGGTGGCGATGGCTGTAGGAGAGCTGCACACCGCCGTGGGTGCAGACGCCGCTCCAGGCGTGGAAGGTGTCCTTTCCTGTTTGGGCGACGATGAGCTTGAGTTTGCGGGCTTCGTCTGCGTACTTGACTGCGCCGCCCGTCTTGCGGAGTTCGGGCACGAGGCGGAGGTCTATGGAAAGGGTCTGCGCCTTAAGTTGGACGCTAGAGCCGGGCAAGGCGGGAAGTTCGCAGCAGGGCTTGGGCACGAAGCCGAGCAGGAAGGAGGATTGCAGGAGTTCGCGGCGGTTCATGATTCGGATGTCCTGCTCTGAAAATACAGCGTTTGGCGGGCGTAACGCGCGTTAAATACGGTAGGGAACGGGATCAGGACTTGGGCTTCCTCGAAACCGCGGGAAGTCCCGCGTAGGCTGAAGCCTACCCCACTCAAATGTCGAGGACTTCCTGGTAGAAGGCTTCGTAGCGGGGGATGATTTTGGTGGTGCAGAAGCGGGATTCGGCGGTGTCGCGGGCGGCCCATTTCATTTTGTTGCGGAGCTCGGGGTTGGTGAGGACTTCGAGGACGCGTTTGGACTGGGCGCGGGTGTCGCCCACCTCCTCGAGGAAGCCGTTCACGGCGTGGGTGATGAGCTCGGGCACGCCGCCGACGCGGGTGGCGACGGGGATGACGCCGCAGGCCATGGCTTCGAGGGCCGACAGGCCGAAAGACTCCATGCGCGAAGGGAGCAGGAGCATGTCGCACTGGGGGATGAGGCGCTCGATGTGATTCTGCTTGCCGAGGAAGCGGACATGCTCGTGCACGTCGAGCTCGAAGGCGAGGCGCTCGGCGGCGCCGCGGTCGGGCCCGTCTCCGGCCATCCACAGCTCGCAGTCTACCTCCTCGCGGACTCGGGCGAGGATATCGACACAGTCCGTGATGCGCTTCACTTCGCGGAAGTTGGAGATGTGCAGCAGGCGCGGGCGGCCTTCGTGCGGCTCCTTCGCCATGCGGTAGAGGTCGCAGTTAACGAAGTTGTGGATGACGCGGATGTCCTTGCGGACGCCGAGCACATCGAAGGTCTGCTGGCGGAGGTTCTCGCTGATGGACGTGACGCCGTCGGACTGCTCGATGGAGAAACGGGTGATGGGCAGGTATGAGCGGTCGGAACCAACCAGCGTGATGTCGGTGCCGTGCAGCGTGGTCACGTAGGGCAGGCGGCGGGTGGACTGCTGCATGGCGCGGGCGAGAAACGCCGATGCCGAATGCGGAATGGCGTAGTGGACGTGGAGCAGATCGAGGTTCTGCCACTCGGAGATTTCGGCCATACGGGAGGCGAGAGCGAGGTCGTAGGGCGGGTACTGGAAGAGCGGGTAGGTGGACACCTCCACCTCGTGGTAATAGATGCGGGGCAGCCCGGCATCGAGGCGGATGGGGTTTGAGTAAGTGATGAAGTGGACTTCGTGGCCGCGCGCGGCCAACTCCATGCCGAGCTCTGTGGCGACGATGCCGGAGCCGCCATAGGTGGGGTAACAAGTGATGCCGATCTTCATGAGGGCGGAAAGAAGTGCTCCTTGCGTTATCTTGGCAGAATGCTACTGCCGGTGATGATGCTGCTGGCGCTGACGCCGCAAGAAGAACGGGTGGTGCGAACGATTGACGCGAGCCGGGATGCTGATATCGCGCTGCTGGAGCGGCTGGTGAACATCAACAGCGGGACATTGAATGCGGCCGGCGTACGCCAGGTGGCGGACGTGCTGAAGCCGGAGTTCGAGCGGCTGGGGTTCAGGGTTCGCTTCTCGATGATGGACGAGGTGCAGCGAGGTCCGCATCTGATTGCGGAGAGGAAGGGGACTCATGGGAAGCGCGTGCTGCTAATCGGGCACATGGACACGGTGTTCGAGCCGGCGAGCCCGTTTCAGAAGTTCACGCGGGCCGGTAGTGGGGCATCGGGACCGGGCGTGAATGACATGAAGGGCGGGCTGGTGGTGATGCTGTCGGTGCTGCGGGCGCTGCATGCGGCTGGGGCGCTGGAGGGATCGAGCATCACAGTGGTGCTGACAGGCGATGAGGAGAAGCCGGGGATGCCGATTTCGGTCTCGCGCAAAGACTTGGTCGAGGCAGGCAAGAAGAGCGATGCAGCGCTGTGCTTTGAAGGCACGGCGCGGAGGGAGGGACGCGACTACACGACCGTGAGCCGTCGCGGGAGCACGGGGTGGACGCTGCGCGTGAACGCGCACAGCGGGCATTCAAGCCAGATCTTCTCGGAGCGCATGGGCAGTGGAGCGATCTTCGAAATGGCGCGGATCCTGGATGCGTTCGGACGGGAGTTGCAGGAGCCGATGCTGACGTACAGTCCGGGGCTGGTGCTGGGAGGATCGTCGGTGCAATTGAGCCCCGGGGGTGAGAGCGGAACGGCGTCGGGTAAGGACAATATCGTGCCGGAGATCGCGGTGGCAAAGGGAGATATCCGGGCGTTCAGCGCGGAACAGTTGGCGCGAACGAAAGAAAAGATGAGGGCGATTGTCGCGCGGCATCTGCCGGGGGCGGGGGCGGAGATTACGTTCGAGGATTTCTATCCGCCGATGGCGCCGACAGCGGGCAACCGGGCACTGGCGGCGCGGTTGAATGTGGTGAACCGGGCGTTAGGGGAGCCGGAGCAGCCGGAACTGGATCCGATGGGACGGGGAGCGGGTGACATTGCGTTTGTGTCGGAGTTCGTGGATTCGCTGTCGGGATTGGGGATGAGCGGTGGGGGATCGCACGCGCCGGGGGAGACGGCGGATCTGGACAGGCTGCCGGTGTATGCGAAGAGGGCGGCGCTGCTGGTGTATGGGTTAACGCACTAGACTCGCGGCGGACAGGTCGGAGACCTGTCCCTACTCAGGGCTTGAATACCATTTCCGCGTAGCCGATCTGGCCGTGGATGTTCTCCGCGGGGTGGGGAACATCGCCGCCACCGTACCAGACACGGACGCGTCGGGGCTCCACGATGACGGTGGGATCGCAGAGGACTTTCGCGTCCCATGCTTCGGCGCCAGAGATGATCAATGGGGTGCGCTGCCAGTGGACGCCGTCCTGGGAGCGGGCGAGGCCGAGGCGGCGGGTTTCGTCGTGCGCACGCCCGGTGAAGAGCATCCAGTAGCTGCCGTGCGCCTGCCAGACGGCGGGTTCGCCGAGGCCGTTCTCGTCAAATGCGTCGTAGGCGCCGGGTTCGAGAATCGGCGAGTCCCTGTGCCTGGTCCAGCGGACGCCATCATCGGAGACGGCGAGGCCGAGCCGCTGACGGCGGGCGCGGTCTTCGCCGAGGTAGTACATGTAGAGGCGGCCGCCGGCTTCGATGACGTAGGGATCGGCGGCAGCACGCTCATCCCAGGCGCCGCGGGGGCCGAAGCCGATGACGGGCTCGGATTCGCGGGTCCAACGTTCGCCGCCGGAGGAGCGGGCGAGTCCGATGCGCGGGGGCGAGCCGGCCTGGTAGTAGTAGAGGATCTCGCCGCGGAAGACGATGGCCGCGCCGTTGGCGGCGATGTAGCGGCCCTCCCAGGTCTTGGCATCCGGAGAGAGAACGGGGCGCGCGGGGGACCAGTCGAGGCCGTTTTCGGAAGACGAGGCCGCAGTGTGCCAGACACGGCCGTCGTAGAGCGAGAACAGATTCAGCAGCACCCCTTTCCAGGGAATGACGGAGGGGTTCAGCGTGTCGGTGGCGACGTTGGGCATGACGGGCGTGCTGCGCGGCTGCCACGAGTATGTGCCCGGCTCGGGCGAGCCGGGATCCGGCAAGGCAAAGCGCGAGTATCGCCCGCAGCCGCAGAGCAGCAGGAGCAGCGGCAGAAGGAATCTCATAGCGGCAATCGGATGTGGAGTTCAGAGCCGCGCCCGGGGCGCGAATTCAGGAGGAGATCGCCGTTGAGCGAGCGAATGCGGCGCATGATGCTCTGCGGGCCGAGGTGCAGGAGATCGAGTTCTTCCAGACTGAACTCGCCGGCGAAGGGGAAGCCGGTGCCGTCGTCCTCGACGTCGATGATCAACGTACCGTTGGAGCGCGAGATGTTCACGGCGACGCGGGATGCGGAGCTGTGCTTGCGGACGTTGTTCAGCGACTCGCGCACGATTTGGAGGATATCGATAGAAGCTTCGATGTCGTCGTGCATGGCGGTGGGATCGGCCTTGAAGGTGGTGGGGATGCCGGAGTCCTTCTGGAAGAAGCCGACGGTGGAGCGGAGAGCGGCGGCGAGACCCGCGCCGTCGAGCTCCACCGGGCGCATGCTGCGCACGAAGGTGCGGACCTCAGTGATCTGCTGGGCGCAGACGTCACGGAGCTGGCGAAGCTCCTCCATGCCAGCATCGTGATTGCGCGCCAGCATCTTGCGGACGATTTCGAGGCGCATCTGGACGGAGATGAAGCTTTGGAGCGGTCCGTCGTGGAAGTCGGCGGCGATGCGTTCGCGCTCGGCTTCGCGGGCCTGTTGTGCTTCGGAACGGTAGAGCACGGCCTGTCGCGACACAGCCGAGAGGCGCTCCACCAGGCTCTGCTTCTGCAAGGCGACGACGCAACCGAACATGCCCAGGATCAGGACTACGGGCTGGAGCCGCTCAGCATTCGGAGGCTGGGCGAAGTTCACGAACGCGAGACACGAGACAGTTGTCAGCAGCACATCACGCCAGTCCTGCAGTGTGGAGGTGGCCAGAAAGAGATATAAGGCCGCGACGGCGGTGACCCAGAAACCAGTGTCCTGGACGAGGGCGACGCAGAGGAGAAAGATCGCGACATCCAGGATGACATTGAAGACGTCGAGCTTATCGAAGCGCTCCGGCCAGCGCCAGAAGATGGAGATCACGCTGTAGACGGTGAGCACGGCCAGCAGCAGGAGCCATTCGGCGGAGGTGACGCCGCTGGCGCCGAGTACGACCCAGATGCAGGCCGCCCCGACGAGCGCGCGCAACAGGCTGAGATAGCGGCGCCAGAGGTACGGAAGAACAATCTGGTCAGTGACCATGGCGAGAGCGCCGTCCCCGGCTTATCGGACGTAGAGGTAAAGGGTGTGGCTGCGGCCCTCGCCGTCGTCTTCGATGTGCTCTTCCTTGACGGGGGTCCAGCCCTGGAACATGAAGTCGTGCGCGACGATCCGCGTGCCCTTCTTGAGCTGCTTTTCGAGCATGGGGCGGATCTTGTCGTTCGATGAAGGCAAGAGGTAGACAGTGAGCATGTCCGCGGAGGAGAAGTCCTGCTTGGCGATGTCGCCGTGGATGATGCGGGAGCGCTTGTCGAGGCCGAGAGCGCGGATGCGGTCCATGGACTGCTTGTAGAGATCGGCATCGAACTCGACGCCGGTGGCGTCGGCCTTGAACTTATCGGCGGCCATGATGACGATGCGGCCGTCGCCGCTGCCGAGGTCGAACATTTTCTCGCCTGCTTTGAGTCCGCCGAGCTTGAGCATGCGCTCGACGACGGTCTCGGGGGTCGGATAGTAGGGCGCAAGCTTTTCGGCGTCCTTCTTCTCCTGGGCACAGGCGAGAGAGGCGAGAAGGATGGCAGGAATCAAGGCGCGGCGGATCATGATCAAGGGATCTCCTCAGCTATTGGCCGACGTAAACTCGAACTCGATTGGCAGGAACCCCCGAAGCCTCAACCAACAGCTCGGAAGCGCCGCTGTTCAGAACCTCGGGCAGCACGACCTCCACCAGATAGTAGCCGATATAGCCGGGTGCGAGTGTGGCGCGGGCAATCTCGAGAGGAATGCCGTCGAGGGATGCCCGGAGAGGCGCGGTCACTTTGGGGGCGTCTTCGAGGGGTGCGGGCAGTCCGGTGGGCCACTCCGGCCGGACACGGCCGAGGCCGCTCATGAGGATCTGGACGCGCATACCGGCGCGGGAGGGGTGCATGATGTCGAGCTGCACGCCGGAGTCGGCGTCGATGAGCATCGGAGAGCCGTCGCGGTCCACGAGCACGGCGGGCGCAGTGGTTTGGAGCGGGAGTCCGAAGACCAGCCGGCCTTGGGCTGCGTTCACGACCACCTGCAGGGAGTCGCCCGAGGCCTCGAAGGGGACCTGGATCTGCGATTCCGCGTCTCCGGCGGAGAGAACAGTGGAAGGAGAATTGTTTGCGGTGGCGGAGGAGACACGCGCGCCGACGACGCTCAGCAGGGCGCCGGGCGCGGCGGCGCGGGATGCGTAGTCGGCGGAGTGGACCACTTGCGGCGCGCGCGTGCGGTGCGGCGCCAGGGCGGTGTAGATTCCGTAGTCGTCGACAGCAGCCAGGAGCAGATTGCCGGCATCGTCGATGCGGACGTCGCGAACCGGGCCGGCGGGCAGACCGGCCGACAGGGGCTGCCACTGGGTTGACGAAGCCGGAGCGCGCAGGTCGCCATAGGTCAAAAAGAGGCCTGCGGCCGACGCGACGTAGATCGCGCCCGTTGCGCGATCCGCGGCGACGCCATAGGCTGGCCCGTCCGGCAGGTTCGAGGTCAGGTCGTCCCAATATGTGCCAGCGTTCAGGGTGCGAAGCACACGGGCTCCTCCAGGAGTTGCGGAGGCAATCGCCGCAAGGGCAACGCTGCGGTCGGCCGGATCAATCCAGATGCGCTCGACACGGCCCAAATCGGGGAGGGCGAAGGATCGGAAGTTCCGGCCCGAATCGACGCTGGCCCACAGGCGTCCGGCGGAATCGCCGGCATAGACCGTATCTCCGCTGGCAGCGACTGTGGATATGGCAGAGCCGAGTTGAGCTGAGAGGCGGTCGCGCAGATCGGATTCCGCGGCGAGGCTGCGGTCTTCGGCAGAAATCCAGCCGAGGCGCTGAGCGGGCGCCCATTCCAACGGGCGCAGTCCTCCGTCAGGCTGGCTGACGGCGATGCGAACGCCGCGGCTGCCCCGGGGCGCCGCAAGGATCCGCCGAACAGGAAGGTTGGGCAGGCTGTCGTTCAGTCCCTGCCAGGACATGCCGCCATCCACGGAGAGCCAGAGCCCGGTCCCGGCGGCCGCGAGGATGCGCTCCGGATCGGAGGGGTCGACCGCCAAGTCCTTGAGAGCAGACCCGAGGATCGACTCGCCGCGCAGATCGGTAAGGTTCCGCCAGTTGAGGCCGCCGTCGTCGGAACGCCAGGCGTGCCTGCCCGCGGCGTAGAGGGTCGCGGCGCTGCCTGTACGAGCAAGCGCTGCAGGTTCAGGGAGTTGCGGTGGATTCGCCGTGGCGGGAGAAGGGGCGGTTACGGCGCCGGCATCACGCCAGGTTTCCAGGTCATCGGAGAGCATCGTGCGGCCGCTGGAGAGCCGGACGCCTACTCCCCCTCCGGCAAGGAACCACGCCCGGTCCACGGGGCCCCCGGCGGCCGAGGCGAGGCCGGTCACCTGACTGGAGTTGCCGAGGCGCCGCCAGTCGAGCCGGGTGGGTTGGCTTTGGCCCAGGGCCGCGATCGCCAGAATGGAGAACAGTGCGCCGAGTCGGGCGAATGCCTGAGCTGTGTCAGAGCGACCCATGTCCTGCGTCCATTCTACCCTGAGATGATCGACTAATTCCTTCAAGAAGTCCACCTAGACGATTGATTTATCAACATGATTTCATCTCGGCCTTCTTTTTGCCTTGCAATTTTAGTGATAGAGTAGTGTCTTGCGGTTAGGCAGAAGCCAAGCGATGGAAAGTAAGTGTGGCAGATCGCTGTCGGTCGCAGCGTTGCTGACGCTGTTTGCGCTGAACGTGTGGGCGCAGATGCCCGCGCCGGCCAATGGCGACACTGCGGCGAAAGCCATCACCGTGCAGGGCAGCGTTTCGCTGGTCCGCGACACGGCACTCTGGGCCGTGAACGCGGGCGATCGCATCCAGGCGCGGCAGGTGATTGTCACGGGTCCCGACGGGTACGCCTCGTTTGAAGTATCAGACGGCAGCACGTTCGAAGTGTTCCCGAACTCGCGGGTGACGTTCCGCGCGAATGCAGGCAACTGGCGCGACCTGGTGGACGTGTGGCTGGGCAGAATCCGCGTACACATCCAGAAGCTCGGCGGACAGCCGAATCCGAACCGGGTGCATACACCGACCGCAGTGATTTCCGTCCGAGGCACCATCTTCGACGTCAGTGTGGATGACGACGACGAGACCACGCGGGTTGCCGTGGAAGAGGGGCAGGTCGCGGTGGAGCACCGCCTGATGCCCCGCGACGGTGACCCGAAACTGCTGAACGCCGGAGACGAGCTGGTGGTGTACAGGAATTCTCCGCTGGCCGCGACACACCGGATCGACCGCGGGCGGGTGATGCAAGTGATCGCCGACACCGTGTGGCAGATCATGATCCGCACGCCGAGACTGCCTGGCGGCAGCGGTGGGAGCGCTCCCGGCGGCGTACCCACGACTCCGCCTCCTCCGGCCGGCGGCGGCCTGCCCGGCGACACTGGCGCAACACCGCCACCTCCGCCACCACCTCCCGCACCGCCTCCTCCGGGCGGCAACTGATAAGCTCCAGGAATGGCTCCGGATTACTTCTCCGGACTTTTCGTGCGCCTGTGCTTTGCGGGACCACTGCTCTACGTAGGGCTGCAGTTGGCGTGCGACCCGGAAGGTTTTGTCACGGCGAGCCGCAACCTGGCGATGGTGCTTCAGGAGCTCAACCAGAGCCTCCGCGGACGGGACTCACGGAACTGGATCAGGTCCGTGGAGCCAGGTCGCCCGCCAGCGCGGACGCGTTCCGGGGTGCGGATCGCCGGAATCGTGATTTCGTTGTGCGCGCTCCTGCCGTTCGCACTGGTGAACTGATCAGCCGTTCAGACACAGGATGCGGGTACACTGTCCATAGGTGTTGACTGGACTTACAATTCTTTTACTCGCGCAATCCGCAGCACAGCCCGCCGGAATCCCGCCGGATTGGGATCTGAAACCGCACGTTGAGAAGATCGGACCCGAGGTGGCGCGCCTGCGTCCGCTGTTCGAGCAATTACAGCCGGAGAAGTGGACCGCCGCAGGGGCGCCACAGGCGTACGAGAAGCAGTACAAGGACTGCCTCGCGGGGATCGGCTTCGTGCAGAATGCGGCGGCGCGACTGGCAGAGCAGCCCGCGAAGCTCACGCTGGCGGTGGAGACGCTGGTGCGCCTGGAGACGCTGCTGCAGTTCTCATCGAGCGTCAGCCAGGCCGTGCGTCAGTATCAGAATCCAGCCGTGGCGGACCTGCTGGACAGCGAGATCGGGGCTGCCGGGGCGAGCCGCGACTGGCTGCGGCAACACGTGACAGACCTGGCCGCAGTCCGCGAGAGGGAATTGGAGACCGCCGAGCAGGAGGCTCAGAAATGCCGTGCGCAGACATTGAAACAGGGGGGGAGAAGATGAACCCTCAGGCTCCCGCGGCCGTGAAGCAGTATGTGTGCAGCATCTGCGGGGAGGCTTCCGAGTACATCTGCATCTGGTGCACGAAAGACGCCTGCGAGAATCATCTGTGCGACAAGTGCAAGCGGTGCAGCGATTGCTGCGAATGCGACCAGCAGCGCGGGGGCACTGAGCGTCAGTGAGCACACGCATACTTTGTTTACACGCCCATCCGGACGACGCTGAGATTCTGGCCGGAGGAACGCTGGCGCTGTTGGCCGCGCGCGGCCACCACATAGTCATTGCCACGATGACCGCCGGGGACTGCGGCTCGGTCGAGTACGGACCTGAAGAGATCGCCGACATCCGCCGCCAGGAAGCGGCGCGCGCCGCCGCCATCATCGGAGCCGAACATCACTGGCTCGGCTTCAAGGACCTGGCCATTTTTGAGGACGACGCCTCGCGGCGCAGGGTCACGGCAGCGATCCGCCGTTTCCGGCCGGAGATTGTCGTGACAGCCTCGCCGCGCGACTATCACTGCGACCACGAAGCGACGTCGGGGTTGGTCACCAACGCCTGCTTCGGCGCTTCAGCGCCGAACTACCTGACGCAATCGCTCGATCAGTCGCACGCTATCGACCGGATCCCGCACCTGTATTACCTCGACCCTGCGGAAGGGATCGACCGGGATGGCGCGACGATTCTCCCGCAGTTTCTCGTGGACGTATCGAGCGCGATGGAGACCAAGCGAAAGATGCTGGCCGCGCACGAGAGCCAGCGGGCGTGGCTGCGCAAGCAGCACGGGATGGACGACTTCATCGAGACGATGGAGGAGTGGACGCGCTCGCGCGGTCGGCTGGCGGGCGTCGAGTGGGCGGAGGGTTTCCGGCAGTATGCGGGACACGCTTATCCGCGGACGCCGCTGCTGCAGGAGCTGCTCAGCGGCCTGGTGCGGCCGTTGAAGGCTTAGCGACAAGCTCGATGCGATTGCCGTCGGGGTCGGCGACGACGGCCTCATAGTAGCCGTCTCCAGTGCGGCGGGGTTCGCCGAGAACGGGGGAGCCGGCCTCTCTGAGCAGACCTGTGTGCGTGTCGACGGAGGCGGGGTCGGGGAAGGCAAATGCGAGATGGGCCCAGCCGTAGGCTTCGGCGGCGGAGGGATCGGCGAGAGCGGGCTTCCACATCAGCTCAAGGCGGGCTCCGGATTCGAATTCGAGGAAATAGGACTGAAAGCCGGAGACGGGGTTGCGGTAGATGGCTCCGGCGCGGGCGTGAAAGAACTGCTCGAAGAAGCTGCGGCTGCGTTCGAGGTCGCGGACCCAGAGACCGGTGTGGTGGATGTGCATGATTGCCATGGTGGCGCAGATTGAACGGCTTTGCTGAGAAGACGCTGCCCGCCGCTTCCGGTGAGGAAGTGCGCCCACAGGGAACACACGTCTCCGATGTGGACGTGCTGAACCCGTTACACCCGCTCGCGGCTCTATTGCGTCCAAAGCCGCGAGCGGTAGCGAGCGGGTATGGGGCAAGAAGCGTCTTCATCACCATTGGTGGGGCGCAGACGCGAGGACTGGTCGGGGACTTGTCCCCACTCAGCGCGGGTCCGTGCGGGGCCGGTTGAGCCAGAGCCAGACGGAGAAGCCGGCGAGGGGGATGAGGGTTGCGGCGAGGAATGCGGCGTGCCAGGCGCTCTGGTCCATCATGCGGCCGAACCAGGGCATGGTGAGGGCGACGAAGGCGGACCAGGAACCGGCGCCGAGACCGGCGATGAGTCCGGCGTTGGCGGTGCCGAAGGCGTGAGTCGCGTAGCTGATGGTGACGATCACGTTGCCGCCGGCGATGAACATGGCCCAGAAGAGGAGAGAGAGGAGCAGGGGGAACGCAATGATCTGCGATCCAAAGGCGAGAGGGAGTGTGAAGAGGGCGGCAGCGATAGTCAGGCGGCGGTAGACGGGGAGGGGGTTGTCGTGGCCGCGGCGCATACGGTCAGTCAGCCAACCCCAAAGAAAGTAGCCGCATTCCCAGCCGAGGGGCGGGATCCAGAGGACGGCGCCAATCTCGACCTGGGACTTGCCGAGGGCTCGCGCGAAGTAGAGAGGCATTTGATAGAGCACGAAGGCGAGGGGGAGGCAGCCGAGCGCGTATGAGGCCATGAAGGCCCAGAGGCGGGAGTCCGACCAGCGGATGGGCGAAGCGGAATGCTGGCGCAGCCGCTCGGGATGGGCGGCGCGGAGTTCGGCGCGGCGGCTCAGGACGAACCACCAAAGCAGCCAGGAAGCGCCGATCAGGCCGGTGAAGAGAAAGGCCGCACGCCAGCCGCCGAGTTGAAAGATGGGCGTGATGATCAGCGGAGTGAGCACGGCGCCGAGCGCTCCGCCGCTGTAGGCGATGGCGACGCCGCGGGAGCGGAGGCGTTCTGGCAGGGTCTGGACGACGGTGCGAAGTCCGCCGGGGAAGGTTGCGCCTTCGCCGAAGCCGAGCGCGGCACGCGCGGCGGCGAAGCCCAGGAAGCCGGAGATGAAGGCGTGGCCGGTGGAGGCGGCGGTCCAGAAGGCGACGGCCAGCAGCATGCCTCGCCGCACGCCAAAGCGGTCGAGCCACCGGCCCCACAGCGGGTTGCCGGCCATGTAAGCAACGGAGAAGGCCGAAATGATCCAGCCGTACTGCTCGGCGGAGAGATGGTTGTCGCGAAGGATTGTCGGGGCCAGCAGGGCGAGCGTATTGCGGTCGATGTAGCTGATGAGCGACACAAGCATCATCGACACGGCGGGGAGCCAGAGGCGCCAGGACGGAGCGGGCATTAGGAGGTAGTGTAGCCGAGGAGGTCGCTGACGGTCACGAGTTCGTAGCCGGCTTCAGACCAGCGGGGGAGGAGGATCCTGAGAGCGTCCAAAGTATTGGAGATGTCGGGGTGGTGCATCAGCTCTCGGCCGTCGTGGAAGCAGAGGATGGCGCCTGGCGTCACGCGGTCGAGGCGGGCTGCGATCTGATCCTTTGTGAGCTTCCAATCCAGAGCGATGGCAGACCACATGACACCGAGCAAGCCGAGACGATTCTGAGCGGCCCGGAGACCGAACCAGCGGGCGCCGTAGGGGGCGCGAAAGAGCGTGGGAGCGACGCCAGTGGTTTCGGCGATGATGCGCTGGGCGCGGTCGAGCTGATCGAAGATGAACTGCGGCGAGCGAAGGTAGAGGGAGGGATGCGTGTCGGTGTGATTGCCGATCTCGTGGCCGGCGGCAAGGCAGCGCTCGGCGATGCGAGGGAGGCGCCGGACGTGATGACCGCACTGAAAAAAAGTGGCGCGTGCGCCGAAGTCGTGGAGGAGGCTGATGAGGTCTGGGGTGGACTCGCTAGGGCCGTCGTCGAAGGTAAGGGCGATGGCGCGGCGGGCGGCGGGGCCTTTCCACACGGACGGGCCAAAGAACTGGGAGGCCGGCGCGCGCACACCGTAGGCCATGGTGGCCGCGGCCGCAAGTCCCGTGCCGCCTAGAATTTCCACGAGCATCGAAGGGAGTGTATCACGGTCACACGCCAGCCCAGCGAACGCTGTGATCGCCGGTGACGGCCCAGGTCTCTTCGGGCGAGTCGAACTGGAAGAAGGACCAGGGACCTGGGATCCAGGGGAAGCGTTCGACGACAGACTTATTGATGCCGATGCCGAGACCGGGGAGGGAGAGGTCGATGGTGAGGACGCCCTGTCGGATAGGCAGCGGCTCGGTCAGGATGTCCTCGGCAAGGGGAAAGGGATACATGCCGGGCTGGGTGAGCGAGGAGTAACAGGGGTATTCGAGCCACGGGACGACGTTCTCGGGCCAGCAGATGCCGAGGTGCGCGGCGGCGAGCAGTTCCAGCGCCGTACCCCAACTATGGAAAGCGAAGGCAAGCCCGGAGCGGGCGACGGATGCGATGAGGGGGCGGGTGGTGTGGTAGCCGCCCTGACAGACGAGATCGGCCTGGAGGTAATCGACGCAGCGGTTGGCAATCAGGTCGTCGAAGCCGGCGTCGGTGGATTCGTGCTCGCCGGCGGCCACGGGCGTCAGGCCGAGGCCCTGCAGCCGGGAGTATGCGTCGTGATTCTGAGGCGGGAGGGGCTCCTCGAGCCAGGTGATGTTGTGCCGTGAGAATTCGCGGGCGAGTTCGTGGACGGTGTGCTCGGGATAGCTGCGGTCGCCCATGCGCCACCAGGTGTGGGCGTCGACCATGATCTCGGAATCGGGACCGGTGGCTTTACGGACGCGCGCCACCGCCTCCGCGTCGGCGTCCGGACCGAGCGCGGGACGGAACTTGTAGGCAGTGAAGCCGAGGGAGGCGTATCCCGCGGACTCTTCGGCGTACCCATCCGGACTCTGATACATGCCGGCGCTGGCGTAAAGCTGGATGTCGTCGCGGACCCGTCCGCCGATGACATCGCAGAGGGGAGCGCCAAAGGCGCGGGCGATGAGGTCATAGAGCGCGATTTCGACGGCATCGTAGACACGCGAGACGAAGGGCGTGGCCACCGGCTCGCGGTGGAAGAGGACGCGGAGCGCGTCGGGATCTCGTAGTTCACGGCCGGCCAGGAAGGGAGCGATGGTCTCCTGGATGCAGCGCAGCGCATCCTCATGAGCGGGGCCGGGGCCGTAGCCGGTGAGGCCCTGTTCGTTCTCGATGCAGATGAGCATGGCGTCGCGCTTGACGATGGTGCGGCGGCCACCGTAGTAGGGGAGCACCAAGGGCTCCGGCAACGGCGAAGACATGAGGTGGGCCCGGAGGGAGCGGATCTTCATGCGTTCTCAGAGTCTGCAAATCGCGCGCCGATGTCAACTGGCGGGGGCGCGCTTGAAAAGAACATTTGTTAGTCTGAATTGCCATGCGAGGCATGCTGCTGTTTGTGATCGCGATGATGTGCGCCTCGGGCGCGCAGTTGGATGACTGGGCGCGGTGGCGGGGTCCATTCAACACCGGGATGGCACGCGGGGAGGCGCCTGTCAGTTGGAGCGACGGGAAGAACGTCGCCTGGAAGACGCCGATCCCGGGCAGAGGTCATTCGTCTCCTGTGCTGTGGGGCGATCGGATCTTTCTGACGACGGCGGCACCCGTGGAGGGCGCAGCGCAGTCCACTCCACTGGTGGAGCATCGCTTCCTGGTGCTGGCGCTGGACGCAAAGACGGGCAAGGTGTTGTGGGAGCGCGAGGCAACCAAGGCGACGCCGCACGAGGGGTACCATGCCCGCTACGGGAGCTTTGCTTCGAACAGCCCGGTGACGGACGGCAAGCACGTGTATGCGTTCTTCGGGTCGCGCGGGGTGTACGTGTACACGCTGGACGGAAAGCTGGTGTGGCAGAAGCAGTTTCCGCCGATGCGGATGCGGATGGGGTTTGGCGAGGGGTCGGCGGCAGTGGTTGAAGACGACACGCTGATCCTGAATTTCGACCAGTTGAAGGGATCGTACATCCTGGCATTAGACAAAAACACGGGCGAGCAGCGGTGGCGGGTGGCTCGGAACAACAGCGACTCGTGGGCTCCGCCGCTGGTGATCGAGCACGGCGGGAGGAAGCAGGTGGTGGTGAATGCTCCGGGAAAGGTCCGTTCGTACGATTTCAAGACGGGCGAGGTGGTCTGGGAGGCGGGGCCGATCGGCGCGAATGCGATCCCGGCGCCGGTGAAATACAACGACATCGTCATTGCGATGAGCGGATTCCGCGATCCGAACCTGCTGGCGATCAAGCTGGGCAAGAGCGGCGATCTGAGCGGCACGGATTCGATCCTGTGGACGAATCAGAGGAGCAATTCGTACACGCCGTCGCCTGTGCTGTCGGAGGGGAAGCTGTATTTCATAAGCGACAACGGAGTGCTGAGCTGCTTCGACGCGGCGACGGGGAAGGCGTACTACCAGCAGCGTTTGCCGGGACCGGTGAATTTCAAGTCGTCGCCGGTGGGGGTAAACGGGCGGCTGTACCTGGCCAGCGAAGAGGGCGACGTGCTGGTGGTGAAGATGGGCGAGCAGTTCGAGGTGATCGGAAAGAACACGCTGGCGGACCAGATGTTCATCGCGACCCCTGCCGTGGCGGGCGGATCGATGTATTTACGGAGCACGTCGGCACTGTATTGCATCAGGGATAAGTGAGATGGCCATCAGCAGCCCCAACCGATCCCACGCCGAGTTTGCGGCGGCCTTCAATGCAGGCGACCTGGATTCGTTGTGCGATATGTACGAGGCCGGTGCGGTGCTCGTGCCGGAGCCCGGGGCGGCTCCGCTGCACGGAATCGAGTCGGTCCGGGAGGCTCTCAGGGCTTATCTGGCAGTGAAGTCGAAGCTGGCGATCGAGACGGTGTCCGCGTATGAGAACGAGGGGTTGGCGCTGCTGCGATCGAGTTGGAAGGTCACGACAACAGTGGAGATCCGCGGCACCGGAGTGGGGGTGATCCGGCGCCAGGCGGACGGGACGTGGCGGTATATCATCCACGATCCGTTTGGGGGGAGCTGAAGTGTCCCGCGCAGGCTCATGGGTCAGGCGGTGGGGGTGTGGGCGATGTCGTCGAGGCCGCGTTCCTGGATTTCGATTTCGCGGATGCGGAACTTCTGAACCTTGCCGGTGACGGTCATGGGGAAGGAGTCGACGAAGCGGATGATCCCAGGGATTTTGAAATAGGCGATGCGGCCTTTGCAGAACGCCTGGATCTCATCAGGCGTGGACATCTCGCCGGGCTTGAGCCGGATCCAGGCGAGCACGATTTCGCCGAGGCGTTGATCGGGGAGCCCGACCACCTGGGCTTCGGCGACTTTCGGGTGAGTATAGAGGAACTCTTCGATCTCGCGCGGGTAGATGTTCTCGCCGCCGCGGATGATCATGTCCTTGAGGCGGCCAGCCATGCGGAAGCAGCCATCGGGGCGCATGACGGCGAGGTCGCCGGAGCGGAGCCAGCCGTCGTGATCGACAGCCTTGTGCGTGGCCGCCTCATCGCCGTCGTATCCCTTCATCACGAGGTAGCCGCGGGTGCAGAGTTCGCCCTGCTCACCGACGGGGAGAGTTTCGCCGGTGGCCGGATCGATGATCTTGATTTCGGTGGCGGGCATGGCGCGGCCGATCGTCGTGCAGCGCAGGTCGATGTCGTCGTCGACGCCGGACATCGTGCTGACGGGGGAGCTTTCGGTCTGGCCGTAGCAGATGGTGATCTGGCCGCAGTGCATTTCGTCGATGACGCGGCGCATGACTTCGATGGGGCAAGGCGCGCCTGCCATGACGCCGGTGCGGAGGGAGGTGAGGTCGAACCGCGCGAAGTCCGGGTGCGCGAGTTCGGCGATGAACATGGTGGGCACGCCGTAGAGGGCAGTGGCCCGCTCTTCATGCACGGCTTCGAGTGTCTTGCAGGCGTCGAAGGTCGGGGCGGGCAGGATGATGGCAGCACCCGAGGAAGCAGCGACGAGTGTGCCGATGACGCAGCCGAAACAGTGATAGAGAGGGACGGGAATGCAGATACGGTCCCGATCGGTGGCGCGAAGACGCTCGCCGATGAAGCGGCCATTGTTGATGAGATTACGGTGCGTGAGGAGGACGCCCTTGGGAGAGCCGGTGGTGCCGGAAGTGTACTGGATGTTGGCGACGTCGCCGGGGAGGATGACGGGAGAAACGAAGGGCTGCGCGGATTCGAGCATTGCATCCCAGTCGCGGGTGCCGAGATAGATGGTGCGCTCGAGGTTGCAGTTGATGTCTTTCAGGGACTCGGCGAGGATCTGGCGGTAGTTGGCGCGCTGATCGCGTTCATGGAGGAAGAGGACGCGGATGTTGCTCTTGCGGAGGACGAACTGGAGTTCGTGGGAGCGGTAGGCGGGATTGACGTTGACGAGGACGATGCCGGAGAGGGCGCAGGCGTATTGGAGGAGGACCCACTCGGCGCAGTTGGTGGACCAGATGCCGACGCGGTCGCCTGGCTGCACGTCGAGTGCGAAGAGGCCGGCTGCCACGCGTTCAGCCTGGTGGAGGAGGGCGGACCAGGAGTAGCGGATGTTCTGATGGCGGACGATGAGGGCGTCGCAGTGAGAGCTTCGGGCCGCGGTCTCGCGAATGACCTGCCCGATGGTTTTGTCCCAGACGGCAGCCTCGGGGCCGCAGGCATGACTGATCATGAGAGTGGCTTGATCCAAAGAAACAATTTACTCCCTTGGGGAGGGTGGGCGGGCTGGCACATCGCTAGGCCTGGCGGGCGGAGAGGCGCTGCCAGAGGGTGCCGGGGTCGGGGTCGAAGACGATGGCGGAGTCGCAGGGAACCGCGCGCCAGTAGCCGCGGGAAAGTTCCTGTTGAAGCTGGTCTGCGGTCCATCCGGTGTAGCCGACGAAGATGCGGGCGTCCTGGGACCTGGCCTCGCCGGGCACGAGGTGGACGCCGGAGCAGATGCGCCTGGAATCCTGTCCGGAGGGAGCTCGGACGAGGGATCGGACGCCTGAAGGGACGGGGCCCCCAGCGTAGTACTGGGGCTCACCGGGGCGGCGGCGGAGAGGGCGGTTGAGCACGAGTCCGACGGCGACCTGAGTGTCCACGGAGAGGAGCAGGATGACGGTCTTGGCGAAGTCGGAGTCGGCGAGGGCCGTGCTGGCGATCAGGATCTGTCCCGCTTGGGCGGTGGGCGGCGGAGGGACGAGCAGGAGCAGAGCGGCACGACGCGTCATCCTGCTCACTATTCTCCGCGCGCGGCGAGGGGACATACAATAGCGCGAATGCGCCGCGGCGGCAGAATGGTGAGATGATGTCATCCATGACCTGGGCAAGACTCGCACTCACGATCTCCTGCTGCGCCGCGCCGTGCCTGGCCGAGGACGCGGTGATGCAGAACCTGAAGCAACTGGTGGACAGCTATAAGACGAACATGCTGGAGGCCGCCGAAAAGCTGAAGGAGGCGGACTACGCATTCAAGCCGACTGACGATGTGCGTAGTTTCGGCCAGTTGATGGGGCACGTGGCCGACGCCAACTACTCCATCTGCTCGGGGCTGAAGGGAGAGGCGAACCCGAACAAGGAGTCGATTGAGAAGAAGGGCGGAACGAAGCCCGAGATGATCGCGGCGGTGCAGAAGTCATTCGACTACTGCTCGTCGGCGATGGATGCGGCGAGCGACGCGAAGCTGGCCGAAACGGTGAAGCGCGGCAACACGGAGCGGGCGAAGGCGTACTTCGCGCTCCACCTGCTGGATCACACGGCGCTGCACTACGGCAACATGATCACGTACATGCGCATGAAGGGCGTGGTACCTCCGGAGACGGAGCGACGGCAGCAGCCGGCGCCTGCTAAGAAGTGACGGCCACTATGCGGAAGGGGCCGCCGCCGGCGTCCTGAGCGGGAAGCCATGTGGTAAGCGGGTCCGCAATGGTCTGAGGCCGGAAGGGCAGCGAGGCGACGAGTGAGTCGCCGGACCAGATCTGGTAGAAGCGGATCGCATCGGCTCCAGCGAAAGCAGTGTCCCATTTGAAGACGACGCGGCCGGAGTCCTGTACGACGGCGGGGACCTGCGTCTGGCGGAGGTCCGCAATCGTCTTCTGGAACCAGTTGGCGCGGTCGGCGTGCATTTCAGCGACGATGCTTTCGATACGGGCGCGCTCGGCATCGGAGGTCGCGTCGATGAGGGCGGCGGCGAGATTCGCAGCGAGTTGATCCGACTCCGGCGCATCGCGGTTGATGGTGGTAACGCCGATCACGGACGCGGCGACGCCGGGAACGGAGACGGAGTAGCGGACAAGATCGGAGTAGTCGACGCCGCCGGGATAGCCGACGGAGGTGACGAGATCCGAAGGCGATTCAGCGTGGCCGGCGCGGCCGGTGTAGATGGTTCCGCAGGAGAAGACTTTCATGTTGAGGACGCCGAGGCCGCGCGCGCGGGCGACAGGCAGGACGTTGAACTGGTGGGAGCAGTAGCGGCGATCGTTGGGATTCATCGGGACCAGGAGCGTGTCGAGCGCATCGGCCTTGTCGCGCTGCAGGGCAGCCATGAGGACCGGCGAGTTCTCATGGCCGGTTACGCCGAGGTGGCGGACAAGGCGCTGATGCTGAGGATTGAGGCCGGTGCGGTTGGTCCCGTCGCGGTAGTCGAGCAGGCCCCAGTAGGCGCCGTTTGCCTCGTTGTAAATCTGGCCGACATCATCGAGGTTCCAGAGGTTGTGGAGTTGAATGGAGTCGAGGTAAGCGCCGTCGGGGAACCAGCGTTTGCCATCGCCGAAGAGGAATGAGAGCGAGCGCTTGATTTCGTCGATCGCATTGGGGGCGTCGAAGGCGCCTGTTTTTGAGTTGATGAACAGCCATTCGCGCAGGCTTGAGTTGTAGCCGGTCTGGCCGGGGATGAGGTTGAGGCGGCGGAAGGCCTGTCCGTAGTTGGCCTGAGAGGGGTCATACCCGTTGGCGGTGTCGAGATAATTGATGCCGAGTTCGATGGCGCGAACGATGATGTCGGCGGGGTCGACGCCGGGGGGCGGCAATTGGATGCCGGCCTGGCCGCCGAGGGCGATGGGAGAGATCCAGCGGCCGGTGCGGCCGAAGGTGCGGCGCGCAAAATTGGGGATCATTTCACCGGCTTTCAGACGGCCTGAAAGTGCAGCCACACCGAATACCTGAAGCATTTGACGCCTGGTCGGCATGGGTTCCTCCGCCCGTATTATAGGGGCGCTCAGTGAGCGTTCCCGCGGTTGCTGTTGGAGTTTTACAAAGGGTCGGGCCCCAAGATGCCGTATACGCCGTACACAGAGGGAAGAAAGGGCGGCAGCGCAGACAGACTATCTTTCGATGGGTTATTCTGGACTTTTATGCGCATCGCGAACCGGCTGGGCCGGAACTCCGCAGAAGCGCCGGCATGCCGCACCAGAAGGGGATCCGGGCAATCGAGTGGGGCGGCGGCATTTCTGGCGTTGATGACTGTGTTGCCGGCGAGTGCCCGGGCTGATGCACTCACACTGCAGCAGGCCTTGGTACTGGCCGAGCGGCATCATCCGCAGTTGCAGGCCGGTGCGGCTCAGGTTGAGGTGGCCAAGGCCTCGCAGGTGACGGCGCGCGCCTATCCGAACCCAGAGGCGGCTGTGCTCGCGGGGCGGCAGACGTACAGGGTACCGGGCAACGTGTCGGGGCTCAGTTCGAACTACTCGATTTCGCAGCCGCTGGAATTGGGGCCGCTGCGGCCAGCTCGGATGCGGTTCGCCGAACGGGGGCGGGAGAGCAGCGAGCAGAGCCTGGCGGGAACGCGGCTGATGGTGCTGGCGGGGGTACGGCGGGCGTTTTATCAGGCGCTGAGAAAGCAGTCGGAGATCGCGATCCTGGAAGAGAATCTGCGCCTGGTGGAGGACTTCCGGCAGCGGACGCGGTTGCTGGTGGAGGTGGGGGAAGCGGGGAGACTGGAGTTGATCCGGGCCGATTCGGAGGTAGCGACGGCGCGGGCGGCGATGAATGCGGCACGGCGGCAGTACATCGCGGACCTGGCGCAGTTGCGTGGGTCGGTCGGTGCGACTCTGGGGCCGGATGTGAAGCCCGAGGGCGCGCTGGACGCGCCGGCGGTGCTGCCTTCGTTGGAGGAGGTGAGACGGGAGGCGCTGGAGCGGCACCCGGCGCTGTTGCTGTCTCGGGCGGAGGTGCGGCGGGCCGAGGCGCGAGTAGAGTTGGAAACAGCTCAGAGGCTGCCTCAGCCGTCGATCCGCGCCGAGATCGATCAACCGCCCGACACGCCGACTTACCGCGTGGGAATCGCGCTGCCGCTGCCGCTGTGGAACCGGCGCGAGGGTCCGATTGCGGAGGCGGTGGCGCAGTTGCGGCAGATGCGAGCGATAGACGATAGCCGGCGCATCGAGATCCAGGCCGCGGTGGAGAGCGCGTACGGGAGACATGAAGCGGCATCGCAGCAATTGGCGGCGTTTGAGGAGGGCTTGTTGAGAGAGGCCGAGGAAGGGTTGCGGGCGGCGGAGACGGCATACAGGCTGGGCGAGCGGGGGATTCTGGACGTTCTGGACGCCCAGAGAATGCTCAGGACAGTGAGGCTGGATTTCTTGAATGCGCGCTACGACCGGCAGGCGGCACTGATCGACCTGGACGAGTTGCGAGCAGTGGAGCTGAAACAGTAGATGACGAAGCGAGCTCTGATCACGCTGTTGGCCGGTGTGTCACTGCTGGCCGGGTGCGGGAAGCAGGAGGCGGCGAAAGCGGCTCCGGAGGCGGCATCGAACTCGGATCCGAACGAGATCACGCCGAACGAGGAGCTGCGGGCGCGGCTGCAACTGGGCGAGCCGGTAACAGCGGAGGTAGGCGGCGCGGTGACGGTGGCGGCGCGCGTGGAGGTGGACGAAACGCGCGTGGCGAAGGTGGGATCGCCGGTGATGGGCCGGGTGAGTGCGCTGATGGTGCGCGAAGGGCAGGATGTAGACAAAGGGGAGCTGCTGGCATTGTTGAGCAGCACGGGCCTGTCAGCGGCGCAGCTAGAGTATTTGAAGGCGCTGTCGCAAAAGCAACTGGCTCAGAGGGCGGTGGAGCGGGCACAGCAGTTGTTGAAGGCGGAGGTGATCGGGGTCGCGGAGCTGCAGCGTCGCGAAGCGGAGTTCACACAAGCCAGCGCGGGACTGGACGGCGCGCGGGTGCAACTGGAATTGCTGGGAATGACGCCGGAGGCGGTGGAGGAGTTGAGCCGGACCCGGACGATGGGGTCGGTATCACGCGTGGTGGCGAGCATGGACGGGACGGTGCTGGCCAGGAAGATCACGGTGGGGCAGGTGGTGGAGGCGGCGGCGACGATAGCGGAGATCGCCGATTTGTCGAACGTGTGGCTGGTGGCGGACGTGCCGGAGCCGAATGCGGGGCGGCTGAGAGAGGGCCAGGAGGTGGAGGCGGACATTGCGGCGCTGCCGGGCGAGGTATTGCGCGGGCGGCTGTCGTTTGTCAGCCGGACGTTAAACCCGGAGACGCGGACGGTAGAGGTGAGGATGGACGTGCCGAACCAGCGGGGACGGCTGAAGCCGGCGATGCTGGCGACGATGAAGCTGAAGGACCAGCGGGAGAAGCGTCAGGTGGTGCCTGCTTCGGCAGTGGTGCGGGAGGGCGATGAGGAGATGATCTTCATTGAGCGCGCGCCCGGAGTGTTTGCTCTGCGGGCAGCGAAGTTCGGCGAGGAGTACGACGGGAAGAGGGTGCTGGTGGAGGGAGTGAATCCGGGGGAGAAGATCGTGACGGCGGGGGCGTTCCATCTGAACAACGAACGGCGGCGGCGGACGGTGCGCGGCGCGGGAGCGGCGGACTAGCATGCTGGCAGGACTGGTGCGAGGCGCGCTCGAACAACGCGTGGTGGTGGTGGTGCTGGCGGCGGTGGCGCTATTGTTCGGCGTCGACGCGGCGCGGAAGCTGTCCGTGGACGCGTTCCCGGACGTGACGAACGTGCAGGTGCAGGTGGCGACGGAAGTGCCGGGACGGTCGCCGGACGAGGTGGAGCGCATTGTCACGATTCCGGTGGAGATCGGCATGACGGGCATCCCGGGGCTCGAAGAGATGCGGTCTCAGAACGAGCCGGGGCTGTCGATTGTGACGCTGGTGTTCAGCGACGACACGCCGGTGTATTTCGCGCGGCAGTTGGTGTCGGAGCGGATGGGCGACATCCGCAGCCGGCTGCCGGCAGGGATCAATCCAGTGCTGGGACCGGTGTCCACGGCGCTGAGCGAGGTCTACCAGTACACGATCGAACATCCGAAGGACGGCGAGCGGGCGCTGACCAAAGAGGAGCTGACCGAGCGGCGGATTGTGCAGGACTGGGTGGCGCGGCCGCTGCTGCGTTCGATCTCGGGCGTGGCGGAAATCAACTCGACCGGCGGTTATGTTCGGCAATACCAGGTGCTGGTGGATCCCATCAAGCTGCGCTATTACGGGGTGACGATCCACGACGTACACCAGGCGCTGGAGCGCAACAACCTGAATTCGAGCGGGGGGATACTGCCGAAGGGGCAGGAGATCCTACTGGTGCGGGGCCTGGGGTTGTATGAGAATCTCGACGATATTCGCGCGGTGGTCCTGAAAGAGGTGGGCTCAACTCCGGTCAACATCGGCGACGTGTCCGAAGTGCGGCTGGGCGAGGAGACGCGCTACGGCGCGATGGTGAAGGGCGGCTACACCGAGTCTGTTGGCGGCGTGGTGATGATGAACGCGGGGGCTAACGCCAAAGAGGTGGTCCAGGCGGTGAAGGCGCGCGTCGGGGAGATCAACTCGAAGCAGATGCTGCCTGACGGGCTGAAGGTAGTGCCGTACTACGACCGGTCCGAACTGGTGGACGCGGCGCTTGGAACTGTGAGCCGGGTGCTGGTGGAAGGCATCGTGTTGGTTGTGGTGATTCTGTTCCTCTTCCTCGGCGATCTGCGGTCGAGCCTGATCGTGATCGCGACGCTGGTGCTGACGCCGCTACTGACGTTTGTGGTGATGAACCGCACGGGGCTCTCGGCGAACCTGATGTCGCTGGGCGGGCTGGCGATTGCGATCGGACTGATGGTGGACGGGTCAGTCGTCGTGGTGGAGAACGCGTTTGCACGTCTGGGCAAGAAGACGGGCGAGAGCCGGATGAAGGTGATGTTCGACGCAGTGATGGAGGTGGCGACGCCTGTGGGTTTCGGCATCTCGGTGATCATCATGGTGTTCCTGCCGCTGATGACGCTGGAGGGCATGGAAGGCAAGATGTTCGCGCCGCTGGCGTACACCATCGCCATCGCGCTGGGCGTTTCGCTACTGCTGACACTGACGCTGTCGCCGGTGCTTTCATTTCTGCTGTTGCGAGGCGGCGCCGAGCACGATACGTTCGTCGTGCGGTGGCTGAAGAAGCCCTATCGCATGGTCCTGGAATCGGCGACTCGGAATGAGGGCAAGACGATCGCTGTGGCGCTGGTGCTATTCGTGGGAACGATGTCGCTGTTCCCGCTTCTCGGCACATCGTTCATTCCGGAGATGAAGGAAGGGACGATCTCGCCGAACGCGGACCGTGTGCCGAACATCTCGCTGGAAGAGTCGGTGGCGATCGAGATGCAGGCACACCGGCTGCTGAAGGACGTGCCCGGAGTAAAGTCGATTGTGACGCGACTGGGGCGCGGCGAGTCGCCGGTGGATCCGGCCGGGTACAACGAGACGGACACGATGATCTCGCTGAAGCCGGAGAAGGAGCGCGGCGGGTTGACGCAGGACCAGATCGGCGACGAGGTGCGGCGCAGAGTGCTGACGCTGCCGGGCATTAACCTGGTGATGGCGCAGCCGATCTCGGACCGAGTGGACGAGATGGTGACAGGCGTGCGAGCCGACGTGGCGGTGAAGATCTTCGGCACCGATCTGGAGACGCTGGTGGTCAAAGCCAACGAAGTGGCGCGTGTGGCCAACAGCGTGAAGGGGACGGCAGACATCAAAGTGGATCGAGTGAAGGGGCAGCAGAACCTGAACATGACGATCGACCGGAAGGCGGTGGCGCGGCACGGCCTGAATTCGTCGGAGGTGCACGACGCCATTGAGGCCGCCGTGGGCGGGAAGATGGCAACCGAGATCTATGAAGGCGAACGGCGATTCCAGGCCGTGGTGCGCTATCCGGAGGCATTGCGGAGCAGCGCTCAGGACATCCAGAGGATCCTGCTGACGGCGCCGGGCGGCGCGCAGGTTCCACTGGGCGGCTTGACCAAAACCGAGACGCGAGAGGGCTATTCGCAGATCAAGCGCGAGGGCGCCAAGCGGCGGATTGTCGTAGGTGTGAATGTGAGGGATCGCGACCTGGGCGGCTTTGTGGCCGAGTTGCAGCAGAAGGTGGAGGCCCAGGTGAAGCTGCCGCCGGGATACTACTTCCAGTGGGGCGGGCAGTTCGAAAACATGCAGCGGGCGCGGCGGCACCTGATGTTCATCGTGCCTGTGACAGTGGGGGCAATCTTCTTCCTGCTGTTCCTGCTGTTCCGCTCGCTGCGGTTCGCGATGCTGATCATCCTGGTGCTGCCGTTCGCGAGCATCGGTGGCGTTGCGGCGCTTTTCGCGACGGGTGAGTATCTGTCAGTGCCTGCATCGGTGGGATTCATCGCGCTGTGGGGGATCGCGGTGTTGAACGGCGTGGTGCTGGTTTCGTGCATCCGCGGGTTGAGGGAGACGGGGATGGGACTGCGGGAGGCGATCCTGACCGGGTCGGAGCTGCGGTTCCGGCCTGTCATGATGACGGCGACGGTGGCGGCGCTGGGGCTGGTGCCGTTCCTGTTCGCAACCGGGCCGGGCTCGGAGGTGCAGCGCCCGCTGGCGATCGTGGTGATCGGCGGACTGGTCTCGTCCACGCTCCTGACGTTGGTGGTGGTGCCGTCGCTGTACCGGTTCTTCGACGACCGGAAAGTGACGCCTGAGGCGACCGCTGGCTGAGAGGGCGGTCTGTCTCCTACAGTTCGTACATGACGAGACCGGAGCCGAGCTTCGGGTAGAAGTACGTCGATTTCTGCGGAAGGACCTGGCCGGCGAAGGAGACGCGGGCCATGCCGTCAATGGGGAGGTCTTCGAGCAGAAAGGCGATCTGACCGCGTCCTTCGCGGACTTCGGCGACGGCTTCAGCTCGGGAGCGTTTGTAGACGAGGTTGGCGCCGGCGGTGACCACCTCGGGGGTGATGCCGAGGAGCGGAGTGAGGATTGCGTCCTGAAGGACCGCGACGTTGAGGGCTCCTTCGGCGGCGGGAACGTCGGTGTGGAATTCGCCGTTGGGCATGACAACGCCGAAGCGGATGTGGCCGGCAGGGGAGACGAGGGGATCGACGCCCATGCCTGAGTTGGGGAGCTTCGCGAGGACCGCTTCCGAATTGAAGTTGGGCAGCGAGTGGACGATGCGGTGGGTGGCGAAGCAGCGCAGGCCGGGCGATTCAAGGCTGACGAATGTCATCAGCGTGCGCGGCTGGCTCATGCGGAGGGCTGTTTCGTAGCGGTGGTGGCCGTCGGCGATGAGGAGTTTTCGTCCCGGCATGAGTGCCTGAAGCTTTGCGATCCAGGCAGGATCGGCGACGCGCCAGAGTTTGTGACGGGTCTTCTCGTGGTCGTTGTAGTCGAGTTCGGGCGCCCTGGCGCAGACGGCGGAGAGCACGGCTTCAACTTCGCCCTGAGGATCGGGGAAGAGCATGAAGATGGAGTCGAACTGAACGCGCGTGGCCTGGAGGAGGCGGAAGCGGTCTTCCTTGGGGCCGCTCATGGTGCGCTCATGGCGGAAGACGGTCTGGCCGTAGTCTTCAGTGTCGTGCAGGGCGACGAATCCCCGGCGGGTGAGGACTTCGCCGGTGCCGGGAGCGGGGAAGGTCTGCTCGTAGACGAAGATCGCATCGCCGGGATCGGTTGCGAGGATGCCGGCGTCTTTCCACGCGCTCAGGCGTGCGGCCGCGCCTTCGTAGTTGCCTTGCGGCAGGATCAGATGTGCAAAGTTGTGGGGGCTGCGCGCCTTGTAGTCCGCCTCGAGGGCAGGCGGAATGACATCGTACGGAAGGGTGGCGAGGGCGGCAATGTCGCCGGCTTTCGACGTATAGCGCAGAGCGCGGAGAGGATGGATGTTGGCCATGGAGGTCCCAGCGGGGAACCTCCAGGGTATCAATACAGAGTGCGTTCCGACGGAGGGACGCCTGCAGCGCCGAGAGGGTCGAGCAGGCTGCGCGCGCCGCGCTCCATCAGGCCGATCTCAGTGGGCATCTGGAAGAGGCGGAAGCCTTGCTCCATGTAGGCGCGCACCTGCTCGGGCGAGCCCGCGGGGCGTCCGAGGAATTTGCCGTGGCGCTGCGCGGCGGCGGCGATGGTGTCGATGGCCTGCTGAAGTTCAGGCGCGTCCTGCCGCCCGCGGAAGCCCATGGAGAAAGAGAGGTCGCTGGTGCCGATGAAGATGACGTCGACGCCCGGCGTGGCGACGATTTCGTCGATGTGGGGCAGCGCAGCGGCCTCCTCGACGACGCAGATGACGGTGACGTTGGCGTCAGCGGAGTCGTAGTACTGGCCGGAGACGGGCCAGGTGCGGACAGCCGCGCCTGCTCCGGAGCCGCGGCGACCGGCGGGCGGGTAGTGGCAGGCGTCGGCGGCCCGGCGCGCGAGTTCGGGAGTGGTGGTGAACGGGAAGATAACGCCGGTGACGCCCTGATCGAGAACGCGCTTCGCCGTCCAGATCTCATTCACCGGAACCCGGGCAAAAACCTGCGCGGGCAGGCCGCGCGAGGCGAGGGTGATGAGACGGAGCGACTCGAGAGTGATGGGAGAGTGCTCCATCTCGACCCAGAGGAAGTGGAAGCCGAGAGTGGCGAGATGGGCGGCGGCCTCAGGGGAGGGCGTGGTCACTGTTGCCGCAAAAACAGGCTGGCCCGCGCGCAGGCGGGCCAGGACTGGAAATGGTTCGTTGTGCATTGAGATCTTCTAGAGAAGAGAGCTGAGGGATGTGCAGGCGATGTTCTGCGATTCAGCGACGGCCGGGTAGGTGCAGAAGCCCTTGAAGGTATTGACGCCGAGGGCGAGCGCGGGATTGGCGGCGATAGCCGCATGCGTGCCCTTATTGGCGAGCTGCAGGAGGTACGGGAACGTGGCGTTGTTCAGTCCGTAGGTGGATGTGTGAGGAACCGCAGCGGGCATATTGGAGACGCAATAGTGCAGGACGTTGTCGACGTAGTAGATGGGATCTGTGTGCGTTGTGGCGTGCGAGGTTTCGCAGCAGCCGCCCTGGTCGATGGCGACATCGACGATAACTGCGCCGCGCTTCATCAGGGGGATCATGTCGCGGCGAACGATCTTGGGGGCGGAAGCGCCGGGGATGAGGACGGCGCCGATGACGAGGTCGGCGTGGCGCAGGGACTCGCGAATCGTCCAGAGATTGGAGGAGAGGGTGATGACGGAGCCGTTGTAGATGTCGTCGATTTCGCGAAGGCGGTTGAGATTCTTGTCGATGATGGTGACGTTGGCGCCGAGGCCATGCGCCATCTTGGCGGCATTGTGTCCGACGATGCCGCCGCCGAGGACCACGACATTGCCTGGAGCGACGCCGGGGACGCCACCGAGCAGGACACCGCGGCCGCCGTTGGGAGCTTCAAGATACTGGGCGCCGATCTGAACGGACATGCGTCCGGCGACCTCGCTCATGGGAGTGAGGAGGGGCAGCGAGCCGTCCTTCTCCTGAATGGTTTCGTACGCGATGCCGGTGACCTTGGTCTCCATGAGCTTCTGGGTGAGCTCAGGCAGGGGGGCCAGGTGGAGATAGGTGAAGAGAGTCAGTCCTTCACGGAAGAAGCCGTATTCCGAAGGCTGCGGCTCCTTGACCTTGGTGATGATGTCGGCGGCATTCCAGACGTCGGCCGCGGTGGGCACGACGCGCGCGCCTGCTTCGAGGTACTCCTCGTCCGTGATGGAGCTGAGACTGCCGGCCCGGGTTTGCACGACGACCTGGTGGCCCGCCTCCACCAGCGCGGTAACGCCGTGGGGAACGAGAGCGACGCGGGATTCGTGGTCTTTGACTTCGCGTGGTACGCCAATGATCATTGGGTTTTTCCTTCCGTGGACGCCTTGTCGCCGGGGTTCGCGGGCGTGGACGGAGGTTCCCGCCGGGGTCCGAGGCCCAGTGCGATCAAGGTGAGGGAATCAAGCTTGCCGCGTCCGGTGAGGTTATTGATGTTCTGAGCATCCTGGAATCTCTTAAGAGCTTCCACGGACTGCGCACCCCAGACGCCGTTGACATCGACGGGAAACCCCTTGTCGGTCAACGCCTGCTGGATCTCGCGAATCCTTTGCTCATCCGGTTGCTGCTGCGTAGCGGGCCGTCGTGGTGCGGCGGCACGCTGTTTCCCTGACGACTTTTTCGAGGCGCCGGCGGAATAGTGCTTTTTGGGCGCAGCGGATGTTCCCCCGGTTTTCTTGGCCGGGGACTTTTGGGGTGACACTGCGCTGGTGAGGCCGGGGAAAAAGAAAGACAGAAGCAACACAAGCGGAATGAACAGCAAACGAGGCAGCTTCACGGTAGTCAGGATACCACCAACAGGCTGGATCCAGGACTCCAGCTCCTCAAAGGACCGATGGGAGGGAGCCAGGAGTTTGGGGGAGCGGGAGGGGGGCGGATGGGGGAAAGTCCCTCCCGCTCCTGGCGGGTGGTGGAGTTTTTATTATACGGATTTCCTACACGTTTTGGAAGAGGGGAGGAAAAAATCTTTTTTTTCGCCTAGTGGCGGCCGTTGCCGAGACGACCAGCGAGGTACCGGCGCAGGCCGGAGCGCCAGTGGGGAAGGTCGTCAAACCCGGCTTGGCGAAGGTTGACGTTATCGAGGACGGAGTATGCGGGACGATGTGCCCGGGTCTTGTAATGATCTGAAGGAACAGGGCTTAGATCGGGGGAGAGACCGCTCTCCTCAAAGATCGCCGAGGCGAAGTCGTACCAACTGCAGCAGCCTCCCGCAGTGAGGTGATAGAGTCCGAAGCGTTCAGATTGAACAATTTTAATGACGTGTGCGGCAACGTCGAGAGTGGAAGTCGGGGTGAGAATCTGATCCTTGACGACGCGGATCGGTTTGTCCTGGCGGGCCAGCGCAAGCATAGTCTCGACGAAGTTGGAGCCTTTATCGCGGCTGCCGGCGTAGCCATAGAGGCCGCAGACGCGAAAGATGAAGTGCTTGTGCCAGGTGGACTGGAGCATGAGCTCGCCGCCGAGTTTGGAGATCGCGTAGACGGAACGGGGGCACGGCGTATCGGCTTCGGTGAATGGAGTGGAGCGGCCGGGGGAGTCGAACACGTAGTCGGTGCTGAAGTGGACGAGGACGGCGCCGGTGGCGCGGGCCGCAAGGGCGAGGTTGCGAACGCCGAAGGTATTGGCGGCGAATGCGTCCTCGGGGCGGTCCTCGGCCTCGTCGACACGATTGTAGGCGGCGCAGTTGAGGATGAGGTCCGGCATGGCGGCGGAAACGAGCTCGAGGACTTGGGGGGCGTTCTGGAGTTTCAGGTCCTCGTACTCAGTGAGGATGAGGGAGTCGCTTGTGAGGAGGGATTTGAAGTCGGTGGCGAGCTGCCCGAGGTGGCCGGTGAGGAGGGTGCGCATGGGGAAGAAGTTCGAGTATACCCAGTTCTGGTTGTGATTAAATGGAGTGCGGGGCAGACATGAAAGAGGATCAATTTTCCGAAGTGGTGCAGTTGGTCCGCCCCCTGCGTGAACTTCGAGAGCTGGCCCGGCCGTATTACTTGAGGTGGTGGTATTTCAGACGCCATCCGGAGAGAATGCCGCAAGCTTTTCGGTCGTGTTGGCAATACTCATCGGAAGTTGTACGCCCTGATGACAGTAAACCCATACAGGTTGAACCGCCCGCAGAAGACTTGTGCGACATCCTGTTTCTTCCGATGACGGATTGGCACGAGCGAACGCAAAGAACTCAGCAACTGGCCTTGCATTTAGCTGAGCTGGGTCACCGCTGTTTTCTGCTGAACCCGCATTTGGGGCGGCAATACTCTGAGGCTCCGACTGCCCGCCGTGACACGAGAGTGTCGAAACTGGCTCACCGTCTTTGGGAACTTCATGTCGCGCTCAGACGGGAGCCGGTATTTCATCACCGGCTTCTGCGCAAGAACGAATCGCGTCAACTGGCTGATGAGATCAATGGCGTATTGAAGCGGATTGGGACGAGACGGCTTTCGCTGATTGTGAGCCTGCCTACGTGGTTTCAGTGCGCAGAGCAGGTAAAGAGTCATTTTGCAGGAAGGCTGCTGTACGACTGCCACGACTGGTTAGCCGGATTCTCCAACATGGGGCGGGAGGTTGTGAGAATGGAGGCGGCGGCCATGCGGGGATCCGATGCTGTCATTTTCTCATCGCACGGATTGCAGCGGGAGTTTGAAGGGCTTCTGAGCGGCGCGGTTTCGATGACACTGGTGAGGAATGGAGTTCCGGAATGGCCGCCAAGCGGCAGCCGGACGCGGGAAGCAGTGGCAGGTTATATAGGGGCAATCGAGGAGTGGTTCGATATTGAAATGATGGAAACTGCCGCCAAGTATCTGCCAGCAGTGCGGTTCGTGCTTGCAGGAAGAGCGAGCATAGAAGCGATGAAGGCACTGGGCAGATACTCCAACGTGGTGTTCGCTGGAGAAATTCCCCACGAACAAGTGCCTGGCGTCTGCGCTTCACTTCGAGTAGGCATTATCCCTTTCCGCAGAAACAGGCTGGTTGATTTTGCCGACCCGATCAAGCTATATGAGTATTTTCACTTCGGCCTGCCCGTAGTATGCAGCCGCATGCGTGAGCTGGATGAGCAAGGGGACCTTGTCTATCAGGCCGAGAATCCGGATGATTTTGTGAAGCAAATCTATCGGGCATTGGCGGAAGACCGTGAAGACCTGGAGCGGCGGCGGAAAGAGCTATCCAGGGCATCGACGTGGCACAGGCGCGCTCAGCAGGTAGAAGGGCTGCTGAGCGAGACGTTTGTACCATCCCCGCACAGCGTCGATGATGGTGTCCGGCCGTGAGAGCATCGCAGGTCTCCTTCTGCTCCTGAAACGGCTTCGGCCGGACACGGCGGCCGGCGCTGGCATCCATGGCATTGACGATGTCCCGCACGGAAAACTGTGCCGGAGTTGAGATTGACTGCTCTGATTGAGACGCCACCGTTCAGGTTCATGATCCTCGCGGCGGTCCCCGCTCCTGCGGATGGAATTTGACGCTGGAGAGCGTTCGAGCAAAAACATTCTCTAAGAGCCTGCAGGGGGCGAGCCGAAGAGATCCTCAAAGGCATCGCTGTGCTGTATAGATCCCAGGGCACGGCTGGATAGGCAAGGAGGCACGATCGGTGCGGCCAGACCTACGGTATGTGCGAGTGCGGACACTCGCCGTGCTGATGGTGATTCACGACGAGTCCCTTATGGGCGCAAGCCACATTGGTCGCACACGCCGCGTGGATTGGCTCCACGGCTTGTGACGCGATACACGCCATCGCCATCGATCAGGCGGGTTATCTATCTGACGAGGTGGGCATGGTGTGCGTCGGCCCTTCGGCGCCCGCCGCAGTCTTCATGAAGGAGATCGTTACGACTGGTATGCGCGTACTTAAGGCAGGTATATTCCAGTGGGCGCTGTGGTCTATGACAGCAGCCGGTCAACTCCCGTACATTCTGAGCAACGGCTACGTGGGTGGATCTGGACGAGACACGATTCAGGCGATCACTGTCGACACGCACGGCTATCTGTACATAGCGGGAACAACCGAGGGCCAGGCGCCGGCCTGGTGGCAAGGGGCATGGAATCCCAAAGGCGGAGAAGACACCTTTGTCGCCAAGCTGTCTCCCGACGGGCGGAAAGTAATTTACAGCACGTTATTGGCAGGGGATGGTGACGACAGCGCCCGTGCGGTGGCAGTCACAACTGATGGGCAGGTGTGGGTGGCTGGAGTGACTCTATCATCCAATTTCCCGACAACCGCCGACGCCATACGCCGCACACCGGCAGGCATGGAGGACGTCTTCCTGGCGCGACTGGATCCGTCAGGGGCGGTCGCGTACAGCACCTATTTCGGAGGAAGCACCACTGATCAGGCGTTCGGGGTGGCAGTGGATGCCAACGGGTCGGCATATGTAGTCGGGCAGACCATGTCAGCGGACTTTCCGGTTTCGTCAGGGGCGCCGCAGCGCAGTTTCGGCGGGCTGGCGGACGGGTTTGTGGCCAGGGTGACCATGGAAGGCAGACTCGAATACTCCACATTTGCCGGTGGGACTGGCATTGAAGTGTGCAATGCGGTGCGCGTGTCTTCCGACAGGATTGCCTGGGTAGCTGGCGCCACCGCGTCACCCGCGTGGCCATCGGCATCCGATTCGGTCTCAGGCATGCGCGGCGGCTTGGACGCGATGCTTCTCGCAGTGAATTCCGAGGGGACTGGGTGGAGCCACCGGGCCGTCTTCGGCGATCGCGGCCAGGAACAATGGAATGCAATGGAGCGGCTGTCGGACGGCTCCATTCTTCTCGCCGGCGGCACAACATCCACGACTTGGCCGCCTCCTTCAACGGCTCAACAACTCACCGGTTCCTCGTATGACGCCGTTGCGTGCCGTTACGTTCCGGGGAGCGGCATCTCATGGTGCGCAAGACTAGGCGGATCGCAGGAAGAGGCTGCCACAGCGGTGTGGCAAGACTCAGACAGCAGGGTTTGGGTTGCAGGGTATACGGGGTCCTCAGACCTGCCTACCTTTTCTCCGAAGCAGCCGTCATTCGGGGGACAGACAGACGGGTTCATCGCGGTGCTGCGAGCAGGCGATCGAAGGTGGGAGGCGTCTACATACGTCGGCGGGGCAGGGGCGGAACGAATACTGGGCGGCGCTGGTCGCGACAGGAGGTTTTGGACCGCTGGTTGGGCATCAATGGGCAACCAACTGGTGACGCCAAACGCGCTAAGCCAGGCTTTCGGCGGACAGATAGATGGCATCCTGACCGCGAGCACGCTGTCGACGAGTCCGGAGGTCGTATCGATTACTCCTTCCTCCGGCTCTGGCTCTATCGCCTCGGTCGAGCTTGTGATCAGCGATGCAAACGGCGCCTCAGACCTGTCCTACGTCAACATCAACTTCAGCAATCCTCTGAGCGGCAATAGCGCCTGTTGGAGTACCTGGTTCAATGGCGCCCGCGCCCTGGCATTGGCAAGCAACGAGGGAAACTCCTACGTGGGAGCTATCAAGGAAGGGGATGCGTCCAATATCGAGAACAGCCAGTGCCGCATCCAGGGCATGCGACTGTCGTCACGGACTCTGGGAAGTGAATTGATATTGAGTGCGGCCTTCGAGTTCTCATCGTCATTTGCCTTTCTCGGGGCTGGAGGGAACAAGAAGATCACAGTCTCAGCCGTTGACAATGGCGGCCAGGCTCAGGGCGACATTCAAGTTGGGGAATGGACCATAGTGGCTCAGAACCTGCCTCCGGCGGCGAGTCTGACCGTGCCTGCAGCAGGATCAGGCTCCGGTTCCAGCGCCACGCTTGAATTCGAAATCACCGACCCGAATGGATCGGCCGACGTTTTCTACTTCAATGTGCTTGTGGCAGCGTCCCTGCAGCCAGCACAGGCCTGTTGGATGACGTACTTCGCCAACGCAAATGTCCTGGCACTGGCAAACGACGCAGGCAACAGTTACCTGGGGGTGGTAGCTCCCGGTTCGTCCTCAGTGATCTCCAACAGCCAATGTCGCGTGAACGGGAGCATGGTTTCAGTGACACGAACGGCAACCTCCATCCGTCTTCGCGTTGGATTGACTTTCCTTCCTGGATTTGGGGCGCCGGCGCAGGGCAGTGTCAAGGGAATCTATTGCGCACCGGTTGACGTTAGCGGAGCGACCACAGGCTGGATCACTGTTGGCTCATGGTCATTGGGGTCACCCAACACGGCGCCCCAATTGAGCGCATCGAGCCCAGCCTCAGGAACAGGCTCCGTACAAACCTTCTCTGTCACATACTCCGATGCGCAGGGCGCGTCAGATATATCGTTGGTCCAACTGAACATCAGCAATCCTGTGACAACGGACAAGTCATGCTGGGTTGCGTGGTTTCGCGACGGAAATCTGCTGGGCCTCATCAACGATCGCGGGGACGGCTACGTTGGCGTAGCTCCATTGGGCCAGCCGGGACTACTATCCAATAGTCAGTGCAGCATTGACTTGAGACAGGCGTCGTTGACCCCAGCGGGCAATCAGCTCATTTTGACAACCCAGATCCGCTTCACCTACTCGTTTGCCACGCTTGGCATGGGAGCAGCCAAGAAGTTGTCGGTATCCGCCACAGATCAAGGGGGATTGACGTCGTCGTGGCAGGAGATTGGCACATGGACCGTGCCTTCCGGAAATGCTGCGCCGAAAATAGTCTCCGTCACGCCCGATCAGGTCACTGGACAGGCAAAAATCATCCAGGTCAATGTAAGCGACCTGAATGGCGGGAGTGATATCTTCTTCATCGACTTCAAAGTAAGTCCCCCATCTTCACCCGGGTCCCCCTGCTGGGTAACCTACTTTGCGCATGCCAACGTGCTTGCATTGGCCAACGACCAGAGCAACGCCTATGTTGGGGCCATCACACCAGGCACGGCCACGACTATTCAGAACTCCAGGTGTGTCCTCAATGGTGTGGGCAGCACCTCCACAGTCGTGGATGGGAACCTGTCTTTCTCCCTGGATCTCCGGCTGCTGCCCGCGATGGCCCCGCTGGGCACGAGCATGCAGCTTTTGGTATACGTGCAGGATTCCCAAGGACTCACATCAGGGCCTCTACAAAAGGGGGTGTGGCAATTCTAGGCCAGTCCCGCTCTCTCTGGATGCCAAGGCGTGCATTGAGCCGAACCTGGGGCCCCGGCCGGCCGGCTGATTCAAATGCTGCCCGCTGAACCCCTGGAGACAGAACGAGGAGCCTGCACACCTTGTGTCGCCATCAGTACAGAGCGGAGGAATCGATCATAGTCGGCCACGACTTTGTCGATGCCGAATGATTCTGCGACTTTGCGCCGGCCGGCAAGACCGCGCCGTCTCCAGTCGTCCCTGTTTGTATAAATCTCGTCAATCGCATTGATGAGCGCACCGAGATTGGGAGGGGCTTCTGACGTGCAAATCTCCCACAGACGGCTGGAATCGAGGCGAGCGCCCCCCTCATAGGCGGGCGGAATCACAATTCCGATATCACCCTCCTGGATCACGTCGCGCGCCCCCCCGACATCGGTCAGGATGAGCGGCAAGCCTGAGTACATCGCCTCCGTCTTCGCAAGACTCCACCCCTCCGTCAAGGAACAGAGCAGGAAAGCGTCCGCGAGTGAATAGTAGTCCGCAATTCTATTGGTGTGACCGCAGAAAAGGACGTTCTTCTCCAGTCCGTGACGTTTGACTGCCGCACGCACCAATTCAGCATAGGTCCGGTCTGCAGGCTCTCCCATCAAGAGAAGCCTTAAGTTCTTATACCTGCTCGAAAGGCGCCGAACGGCGCTCACCGCGTGCAGTTGAGCCTTGGTGCCCAAGATACTGGCAACATTCAACAGCACGAAATCACTCTCGGACAATCCGAGTGTCGCGCGTGTCACCTCGGTTGCACCAGCAGCAGCGCTGGCAAGAGCTCCGATGTCAATGCCGTTTGGTATTACATGAATCTTGTCCGGATTGCAGTGGTAACGCTCGACTGCGTCCAATCGCACTCTGCTTGAGACTGCGACATAGGAATGGACGAAAAGATCAGCATGCTTTACCCTGGCATCAAGAGCTGCGTCGGCCCAGATGTAGTTATTGTGGATGACACTCACTACAGGGATGCCGAGGCGCCATGCAGTCTCTGACGCACTAAAGGAGTAGTTAGGCACCAGCACATCTGGCTGTCTTCGCCGAAGGTATTCCCGAATCGCCTCCGGTTCCGTTACGAGTTCGGTATCCAGAAGGTCCCGCCGGCACTCTTCGGCTACATCACCCTCCGCCTCTGTCACCAGTATTGACGTCTTCCATCCAAGGCTCCTGAGGCCGCGCGCGATGCTGGCAACGGTTCTTTCCAAGCCACCTCGATGCAAGCAACTCACCTCCAGAACACAGGAGGGCGAATCAGAAGATGCCGCAGTTCGCGGACCAGGACGGTGGATCGAGCGGTTTTTCCGGAAGAAGAGGCGCTGCCCGGCGCACATCACCAACTTCGCGGCAAGACTACGGAATGACTTGGTCTCCAGGTAATCGAGGGAACGGCGGTAGTCGATCTGAACGGACGGGACTTCGGACAGTGAGCGATGCCACCCGCCGATCGGCTCAATCGTCACTCCGGGCGCGTCTCCAAAGCCAATGGCTCGGATGGGAGGTGAGGCGAGGACAGGTTTGCCGGCGGCAAGGTAACTGACCATCACCTCAAATCCAAAGCGGCGAAGGGCGGCTGAATCCCGAAAAGGGGCAAGCAGCAGTTGGGCCCGCGAAAGGTACTGATGCCACGAATCTTGTGGCTTGCACCCAAGGTAAACCACGTTGCCATTCGGATTGGCGAGCCTGGATCTAGGATCTACGCAATGCTCTTCGGCCGTTGAAATGAACAAGTATGTCGCATCAGGGTAGCTTTTAATTACCTCATTCAACGCAGCCCAGTCCACGCATTCGTCACTCAAGGGACCGAGATACAGAAAGAGTGGCGGGGCGAACTCCGGAAGGTCCCAAAGCGGATAACGATTATCACTGGCTCGCATGGCGAGCAGCAGTTCCTGATCAAAGGAAAACCGAGTGCATGGGAACAACGTGAATTGCCCATGTGCCTGGGCTGGCATACGTTCGCCGGCGTCATTGTCGGGACAAAGAGCCCATGACAGGAACGGATCGCTGAGACTCAAGTCATTTCCGTCGATAAACTCGATGTTGAATAACTCAAGCGGGCGGTCGCATGGTGAATCGCATTGGAACGAGACGCGCAAGCGCTTCATCGACGACGAACTGGCATTCAGCCAGTCTTCTTCGTGTTGGACTGTGGCCCCGGCGGACACCGTGCAGCCGGCGGCCTCAAATCCTTGGATGAGCTGGCGGATTGAGCTGGCCATCGCGGGGTCTTCGCGGAGCGGCAATCGAATAAATACGGTAGCCGGCGACGCGAGGAACTCCGTGCGCTCGCGATGATACGAGATGAGGGCAACAGCGTTCCGCCCGATCTCCTTTGGACTTTTCCCGCTGAGGGAATTGTCGTGAACGCGATAGGAGTAGAGACATTCGTCTGTGTCCAGATGCTCTATGGGGCCAAATGCGCCAACGCGCAGCCAATAGTCATAGTCCTCAGTCCCCAGGAGATAGGCGTCGTAGTCTCCTATCATGCGTCCGACCCATGAACGATACATGAAGCATGCTCCGATGAAGTTGTCGTTCATGGCCCCAAGCGTCCGTGACGCTCTTGAGAGCATCAACTGGCTGGTGTCGCCTGGTTTCTGCGCCGGAGGACGGTATGTCGAATGATATAAGGAAACGCCGCGCTCATCGATGAGGTCCATGTTGGCGTAAGTCATAACGACCGCGGGATTGCCAACCATGAACCGCACGAGCTCTTCGATCATGCGGGGCCTCATCCTGTTATCTGCCGAGGTCCAGGTAAGAAGCTCACCACGGGTGTGGCGAAAGCCGCAACTGAGCGCAGACGGTAGACCGGCATGAGGCCGGCGGACAACCCGAAAACGAGTGTCGCCGGCGCCCTTTCGCAACGCGGGTTCCAAGTCCTGCTCAGAACCATCGTCGACGACGATCAACTCGAGGTTGCGGTAAGTCTGAGCGAGGACGCTCTCGATGGCCTCGGCCAACATTTCGACCTGGTTCCAGACGGGAAGTACGACACTGACAAGCGGGTGATGGCCGCACTTTTCAGAAAGTCCGGTCGAGGCGGCTTTAGCCAAAGCGGGCAGAAGCACGGAATGGGGGGTGGGCTCCGACAGGAACTGGTCTCGGATACCGGTACTGGCAGGCGGCTGGAGAGAAGGGGATCTTAGCGTGATCGAATCCGGAACGGCAACCTCGAAACCATGTCTACCTGTGGGGAAAAGCCTCCTGTAGACCTTGAGATACACTGGCCGGACGGCGGAGCGGACACTTGCCGGAATTATCTGCTGCAATGCGTCCAGCATGGCGTGCACTGCCCGCCTAATTCTCGTCGCTATCCCGGCGCCGTGGATTTTGATTTCCAACCCGTGGATTTCTCGCAGGAGGCGATTTGTTTCCTGTTCAGATCGGGCTAACTTCTCGGCCATACGGAGAGTCACATCGCTCTCCGCCCGCTCAGCCTTTTCCGCCAGGCCACGAATGACAAGCTCCTGGGCCTCCGTCCACCCTTTTAGGTCAAGAATGTGGGCCCGCTGACTCTCGGTCCACTGAAGCAGCTCTTCCACCTTGGCTTGAGCCTGGTCCAGTTGAGACTGCTTGTTAGTGAGAGCGGCGCGGGCGGCGGCCAATTCTTGCGCGTGCTCTGCTTGCATCTCTTTCAGAGTGTCGAGGGACTTCCTTTCCTGGAACTCCAGCTCAGCCTCACGCTTTTTCAACAGCTCCGAGATCAATAGCGACTTGGCGGCAAGTGTTTCGGCCTGTTCCTGCTGACGTGTAACGAGGGCAGACTGACTCGCAAGATCCGTTCGCAGTTTGTCGCATTCCCGCTGCAGATTGACAACCAAAGATCGCGTTGCGCCGAGTTGACGCGCCGTGAACTGCAGGAGACCGCCGTCGGCGTCGAGGCCGGGCAGCGGGAGAGGACCGCTCAAATACTGTTGAGTTTCCATTGTGTGGAGAGAGCAGGATCTGGCCTTTCCCAGCCAATCCAGAATCCGAGGCAGGGCATCCGGCAGGCCGGCGCCTCCGCGGCGAGGCGCGCTGATCGCCTCCTGATAGATCTGAAGGAGTCTGCAGACGTACGACTGGGAGTCGTGTTCATCCCGGACCTGTTCCCTCAAGCCAGCCATGCTGCCGGCCCACCACGCCATCAACTCCGGCATTGAGTCCGCGATCTCAGCAGCAGGCCGGGCAGCACACGCCGAACCTAAGAAGTTGTCCTTCTGCAACTCCTTGAAATTTCCTGGCGTCACAGGGCCGACAAGCCCCTCGCAGTTCGAGACGATGCTGAGGCGGCCGGCAGCCAGGCCCTCAAGAATGACGCGGTTCATGCCAATGACAAGGTCCGCCTCGGCATAGAGCGGCAGCATGTCCCGTTTCATCCCGACCCATTCGACGTTCGACAGCCCGATCGAATTGGCGAATGAGACAAGGCATGTCATGTCCTGCCCAGCGCCGGCGACGACGATTCTCCATGCAGGGTCTTTGCTGTGGAGTGCAGCCAGCAGGCCCAGCGCGGCCCGCGAGGAGCTGGCCTTGTCTGCATCAAGTCGACTTGCGTAGAGCGCGACGGGCCCCTCCTTTCGTTCATTCCTGAGCCCCTCGAATGCCGGCATGGAGATAGGATTCCGCGCAACCAGGGTCAGCTTGGGATCAGCTCCGAAGACGTCGACATAGGTGGAAGCGCTGTCCTCGCTCACTGCAAGGAGCCGGCTGGCATACGGAACTGCCAACCGCCCAAATGTGTCCACAAAGAAAGACCCAAAATTCGAGAGCAATTCCGGCAGGGACAGTGGGGCGTGAATATTGAGTAAGAAAGGACGTTCCGTCAGAAGGGCTGCACATACTGCCGCAGGCAGGCAACGATAGGGATGAATGTGCAGGACATCGATTCGGCGCCTGCGGATCATCTCCACGAGTTGCTCGACGGATGACAGCACTGAGGCGCCGTCAAAGGATGCAAAGTCGAGTTGCAGGTGTTCGATGACCCTATCGGCGGCAGGTGAAGAGCTGAAATCAGGTCCGGATGCGGTGTAGACCTCGGCGCCTGCCTCGATCAGGCCGGTCAGGACTGTATCAAGATGGGTTTCGAACCCCCCTGCCAGGTATTGCTCAAAGACGGTCAGAATGCGCGTACCGGACAATCAAGTTCCCCCGTCTGGGTTCTGTTCTCGCTTCGATCACCCCGAGGCTCACAAGCCGGCATAGATGAAGCGGCGCAATGTGAGGCGGAAGTCCAGCGGAATCTACTTGCTACAGTATCATGTCCAGTCTGCCCAGGAATGCCGCGAAGCGATCTGGCAGAAGCGTTCGACGGGGGATCGATCGATCAAAGAGCCTGACTCTTGGCGTTTCAGGCGTCGAGGTTGCTCAGGCGTAGTCCTCGCCCCAAACAATCGGGAAACGCATCGGTCTCCGCCGGTAGGCTTCGTGCGAGGTGTACAGCCAATCCGGCCACCTGTCAGAGGCGGGCAGATCCATCTCCGTAGTTTGGTGGCGGTGTTTCTTGCCCAGGACGAATATTTCGGGGCCGTAATACTCGAACGGCAATTGGAGCAAACCTCGCTCCTTGCCAAACTCGAGCACCTGGCGCTCCGGCGGCGTCAGTCTGTGGCTGTACGTCGACATATATTCACACTCAAAACCGCATGCGCCAAGCAGACGCACCATCTCGCCCGGAGTCCATTCTCGGTTGTGGCGCTGATATATCGCCGCTGGCTTGATGTGGCTTTCCGTAGCCGGACTGTTGCCGGCAAACATCTGCAAAAACCTGAAAGCCCCCAGGGCGTTGGGAGTGTTGATCACGAGGCTGCCGCCTGGCCTGAGCACGCGGTTAAACTCCAACATCGGCCATATCGGATCGACGATCAGGTGCTCCAGGCAGTCATTGAAGATGACTGCTCCAAAGCTACAATCGGCAAAAGGCAGAGTATCTTTTTCGCACTCGAATGCAACGCAATCAATACCCACCCCATCATAATGCAGGCGGCCTCCGGTGAGCTCTGCAATGGAGTAAGGCATCAATTGGGGGAAATAGGCCCGTAGAGCGGGGAACAGGATACCCCATCCTGACGCCACATCGAGGGTAGGCCCGGCCAATAGAGACCGGCATTGATGCAGATTGAGAAAGACTCCATAGAGTCTTTCAACACTGAGATCGATATACTGCTTCCTGCCCTCAGATCCCTCCATGTAGGAATCGCTTTCACACAGAGCGTTCTGGAACTCGCGCTTGCCCGGTCCAATTGGCAGGTCCGACTGCAAAACCATGGACCGAGTATCCCATAGGAACCCGAACATCGTTTTACAGACGATACGACTGCAACGGCTGGCGGTACTGCCCATCGACATGATGAAGAATGAGCTTCCAGCTGCGATTTTGGCCTGCAACCGCGTCCGGGCGGACACGACGATGGCGGCCAGCAGTCCGGACTCCACTCGCGCCAGATCAGCTTCACATCCGCCTGGAGCCCTGGTGTAGATGGCATCGCCGGCGTGCTCTCCGGACCGGAGGGCGCTGAACAGATCCTGGCTCCAAGGGGCATCACGAAATCGCGTTCGCCCTTTTGCTTTTTTGCATTGCCAGGAGCCCGACCTGTGGTGGATAGTGGAAGTGAGCCTGGAGGCAGCGATGGCGGATGGCGGAAGAAATTCTCTATCTCACCGAACTCCTCGGGCTGAGGGTCTATGATCTGAAGCGCCGAGTGCTGGGACGCGTACGAGACGCAGTGCTCGTACCTGTAGTGCATCCGGTGCGCGTGGACCGCTTCCTCATCGGCGGAGGGTACGCCTGGGTGGCTGTCGGTCACGATCAGATCGAGAGCATCTCCCTCGACGGCATTTACCTGAAAGACGAACAACTGACGCCGTACCACGGCGACGAGTACACGCTCCGGTTGGTGCGGGACCTGCTGGACCAGCAGATCATCGACGCGGGCGGCCGCAAAGTGGTGCGCGTCACCGATGTCACGTTCGAGATTCGTCAGGAACTTGGCCACGACGTCTTGCACGTGTTGGAGGTCGACATCGGCGTGCGCAGCATCTTCCGCCGCCTGGCTCAAGGCTGGGTTCCCCGGCGCCTGATCCGCATCCTGCAGCGCCGCATCCCGCCGAACTCCATCAGTTGGAACCTGGTCAACATTCTGGAGCCGGATCCCCAGCGCCGCCTCCGCCTCAACATCTCCATGACGGCCCTGGAGAAAATGCATCCCGCCGACCTTGCGGACATCGTCGAAGAGTTGGGGCCCGAGGACCGCGAGGCTATCTTTGAAGCCATCGACACAGAAACAGCGGCCGAGACCCTCTCCGAAATGGAGCCCGACATGCAGGCTCAGATCATCGAATCCCTGGAGACGGAGAAGGCCGCGGACATCCTCGAAGAGATGGATCCCGACGAAGCGGCGGACGTCCTGGGAGAACTGGAGGATGAAACCTCCGAGGAGATCCTTGAGGAGATGGAAGGCGAGCCCAAGGCTGACGTCGAGGAACTCCTCGAATATGACGAGGACACCGCTGGCGGCATGATGAATACCGAATTCGTGGCTGTCCACGCGGATGCTACGGTAGCCGATGCCTTGGATGCGCTCCGTCAGAATCCTGACCTGGTGGACACCGTGAACACGCTTTTCGTCACGGATATTGACGGCCGCCTGAAAGCCGCTCTGCCGGTGGCGCGGGTCTTTCTGGCACGTCCCGCCACCCGGCTCGGCGACCTGATTCACGAGGAGGAAGAGGTGATCCGCGTAAATGCCGCTGAGCACGGCGATCGCGTGGTGGAACTGTTCGACAAGTACAACCTGCTGACGCTGCCCGTGGTGGATGAAGAGGGCCGGCTCGCCGGGGTGGTGACCGCCGATGACATCATCTCCATCCTGAGGCAGAAGTGATGTTGAAGCGACTCAAGTACCACATCCTGGTCTTCTTCGCAGTCATCGGCCCGGGGTTCATCACGGCCATGGTGGACAATGATGCGGGCGGCATCTTCACCTATTCGCAGGCGGGCGCGAGGTACGGCTACCTGCCCCTATGGACATTGGCGCCGATCACCGTCCTGCTCGTCGTCACCCAGGAAATGTGCTCCCGCATGGGCGCTGTCACAGGCAAGGGCCTGTCGGACCTGATCCGCGAGGAGTTCGGCCTGCGCACGACGTTTTTCATGATGGCCCTGCTCGTCGCCGCCAACCTCACGAACGTCATGGCGAACTTCGCGGGTGTGGCAAGTTCACTCGAACTGTTCCACATCAGCCGGTACATCTCCGTGCCGCTGGCCGCCGCGGGTGTGTGGCTTCTGATCGTCAAGGGAACCTACGAGCGCGTCGAGAAGATCTTCCTGATCGCCACGGTTCTGTATGTCTGCTACATCATCAGCGGCGTCCTGGTGAAGCCGGACTGGAAGAGCGCTGCGATCTACAGCGTCAAACCGGTGCTGATGCTCGATCCTGGCTACATCACGATGCTGATCGGCATGGTGGGCACCTCGGTCGCGCCCTGGATGCAGTTCTACCTGCAGGCCGCCGTGGTGGAGAAAGGCATCAGCGCGAAAGACTACACGGAGAGCCGTATCGAAGTCATCGTCGGGTGCATCGCAATGTCGGTGATCGCGTTTTTCATCATCGTGGCGTGCGCCGGCGCGATCCACTCCGTACACCCGCGCGACATCAATGACGCGGCGGAAGCGGCCCTGGGCCTGAAGCCGTTCGGCCAGTACGCGTACCTATTGTTCTGTGCGGGCCTGTTCAACGCGTCGCTGTTTGCGGCCTGCGTCCAGCCGCTCTCAACCTCCTACACCGTGTGCGAAGGACTCGGGTTCGAGTCCGGCGTCAACCGGCGATTCAGTGAAGCGCCCATCTTCTATTGGCTTTTCACGCTGCTGATCGTAGTCGGCGGCGGCGTGGTGCTCATTCCGGAGTTTCCCCTGGTGAAGATGATCCTGTTGAGCCAGGTGATCAACGGCGCGCTGCTTCCCTTTGTGCTGATCTACATGATCCGGCTGGTGAACAAGGACCGGCTGATGAAGAAGTGGAAGAACAGCACGTTCTACAACGTGGTCTCATGGGTGAGCGTAGTGGTGATGATCGGACTCACGGTTGCGCTGGTGGTCTTCTCCGTCAGGGATCTGATTTCAGGCTGAGGATGGAGGGCGGAGTTTCCGCCCTGCTCAATCCTGAGGGTTAGTTGATCTGCCCTATGCCTTCCGCTCCAACAGCCAGGCGCACTTCTCCAGGCGAGACGCCCCGCCGTCATTGACCGAGAATTCGAAGCTGGCCATGTAGCCGCGCCGCACCCGGCCGCTCCACAGCGATGCCCCGGCATATGCTCCGTCCTTGCGCAGCGCGTAGAAGTTGATGTCGAACTGGTTCAACTTCTTCTGGTCGTTGTTGTAGTTCCTCGCAATGCGCTTTAACGCATCCAGGCAGGCCGCCTGCGGATCCATGCCGTGACGCATGTTCTCGACGATCGTGTGCGCTCCGGCCATGCGGATGTTCTCTTCTCCACGGCCCGTTGATCCCGCCGCACCCACTTCCTGATCCACATAGAGTCCGGCGCCGATGATGGGGGAATCACCCACACGGCCGGGGATCTTCCAGGCCAGTCCGCTCGTCGTAGTCGTGCCGGACATTTCGCCTTTGCTGTTCAACGCCAGGCAGTTGATCGTGCCAGTGGTGGGATGCCTTGCCATGTCGAACGCCCAGGCGATCATCTCGTCTGAAGCCTCCGGCCAGATGGTCCGCAGCGCCGCGGCGGCCTTGGTATCGGGAGCGTCCAGGCCATCGGTCCAGTTGTTGTGACCCTCGGGGTCCCGCAAGGATTGCTTCCACGCCATCCACGCCATGCGGGCGCGCTCCGTCAGCAGGTTGATTTCGGGGATGCCCCAGGCGCGGGCAAACCGCGTCGCGCCTTCTCCGACAATCATCACGTGGTCGGTCTGCTCCATCACGAGCTTCGCCAGACGCGCCACATTCTTGATGTTCCGCACGCTGGCCACAGCGCCGGCGCGGCGCGTGGGACCGTGCATCACGCTGGCGTCAAGTTCGACGATGCCCTCCTCGTTCGGCAGCCCGCCATAGCCCACCGAAGTGTCGTTCGGATCGTCTTCGACCAGCGTGACTCCCTGCACAACGGCTTCCAGCGTGTCACCGCCGGCCTTGAGCACCTCCATGGCCTTGGCGCAGGCATTCTGGCCGTTCGCGCTCGAGATGACAATATTCTTCGGCCCGGCTTGCATCGCCTGCGCCGCAACGGGCGCGGCGGCCGCGCTGATCAGCCAATCACGTCTTCTCATTCGATGGACTCCCTGCCGGCACGCTAAACTGATTACTTATGATGCGGCGGCTGCCGGCACTCTGGGCGCTGGCTTTTCTATTTTTGTGCGTTGGGCAGGAGAAGCGCAAGCCAAGGCCCGCGGAGCTTGAATTGGTCGAGTTCAAGGCGTTGCGAAACGAGTCGAAGGTCCTGATCGACGGAAAGCTGCGCAATACCGGCGACGCGACCGCAAGGAATGTGGTCCTCATCTTTCAATTCGTTGCGCCGGACAATAAAGTAGTCGCCACGCGCAAGGCCGACATCGAACCCGAGGAGATCGAGCCGGGCGATGACGCCACATTCATGCTGGAGACGCCGTTCCCCGCCCGGGCGGTCGCGATCCGCATGGAAACCTACGACCGGAATGAACGATGGATCAATCTGGCGAAGAACGGTCCTTATCCCATCGAATAAGGGCGGCACGAAAGGAGCGGAATGCAGGAAGTGATCAGGCCGGCTGCCCGGCTGCAGGGCAGGTTCCGCCTGCCGGGAGACAAATCGGTTTCGCACCGCTATGCGATGCTGGCGTCGGTGGCCGAAGGAACCAGCGTTATTCATAACTACTCCAGCGGAGCGGATTGCCATTCCACGCTGGGCTGCATCCGGACGCTGGGCATTCAGGTCGAAGTGGACGGCCGCGAGGTGAAAATCCACGGCCGCGGCCTGCACGGCTATCAGGCGCCACAGACCGATCTCGACGCCGGCAATTCCGGTTCAACCATCCGCATGCTCTCCGGCCTGCTCGCGGGACAGCCGTTCCGCAGCCGGCTGATCGGCGACGAAAGCCTCTCGCGCCGGCCCATGCAACGCATCATGGCGCCGCTGGAGCAGATGGGCGCGCGCATCTCGGCGTGCAACGGCAGTTTCCCGCCGCTGGAGATCCGGGGCGGCCCGCTGCGGCCTATCGACTATTCAATGCCCGTCGCCAGTGCGCAGGTGAAGAGCTGTGTGCTCCTCGCCGGTCTGCTGGCGGATGGTGAAACCGTTGTGCGAGAACCTTCGCGGACCCGCGACCACACCGAAGTGGCGCTGCGCGAGTTCGGCGTCGATCTGGAATCGGGCGCGGGATGGGCGCGCGTCAAAGGCCCTGCAAAGCTCGAAGCGCGCGAACTCACCGTTCCCGGCGACCTCAGCTCAGCCGCGTTCTTCCTGGTTGCAGGCGCCATCGTTCCCGGCTCAGACCTCGTGCTGGAAGGGGTGGGGCTCAATCCGACAAGAGCGGCATTGATCGATTTCCTTGTCGCGGCCGGCGCGCAGGTGAACGTGCTCGACATGAAGATGCAGAACGGTGAGCCCGTGGGCGACTTGCGCGTGCGCGGCTCGCAGCTCAAGGGCGGAGTCATCGACAAGCAACTGTCTGCTGCGCTGATCGACGAAATCCCCGTGCTCGCCATCCTCGGCGCCGTCAGTACCGAAGGACTGACCGTCCGCGACGCCGCCGAATTGCGTATCAAGGAGACCGATCGCATCGAGACTGTCGCGTCCAATCTGCGCCGCATGGGTGTCGAGATCGAAACACGCGAAGACGGTTTCCATATTCCCGGCGGGCAGCAATTCGGCGCGGCAACCGTGGAAAGCCACGGCGATCACCGCATCGCCATGGCCTTCGCCGTGGCCGCACTGCGCGCCGGCGGCGACGTGACCATCGAAGAGTCCGAAGCAGCGTCCGTGTCTTTCCCCGAGTTTTGGAGTACACTGCGGGGGATCGCGGGGTGAGGGTGATCTGAGTGAGCGAGGGGACCGGCGCCAGTGACCTGACCCTGATGGGTCTGGTCCACGACTTGAATAACGTCTTCGAGACGATCAGTGAGGCTGCGGACATTGTCTCAGGCGACCCGGAATGGGCCGCGGTGGCCGCGGCCATCCTCCGCAGTGTCGATCGCGGCCGCCGCATCGTCGGCCGCTATGCCGACCAGAGCCGCACAGGCCCCGAGCTCGAGGTAGTGGTCGATCGCGCCGTCACTTTCCTGCAGGACTTTCTCACGCATCTGACCGGCGTGAAGGTGAAGGTGCAACGCAAAGTGCCGGCCGGGCTGCGCCTGCAAGGCGATTCCAGCGACTGGGAGCGCGTCTTCATGAATCTCTTCCTCAACGCCGCGCAGGCCATGCGCGAGTCAGGCGGCGGCGAGATCGAGGTGCAGTCAAAACTCAAGGATGGCGCTGTGGAAGTTCGCGTCTCCGACAACGGACCCGGCATCCCGGAGGCGATCCTCGCCAAGATCTTCACTGCACGTTTCTCGACGAGGACGAAACAGGCCGGGCTGGGACTGCACATCGTCCACACGATCGTGCGCGACAATGGCGGCACAGTGACCGCAGCGAACCGCCCGGAAGGCACGGGCGCGGTATTCACCATCACGGCTCCCGCGTTGGTTCCCGAGTAAGATCTCAGACAGCAAGGGCACGCTGCAGGACTGCGACGAAATTGTCCAGCTTTACCGGCTTATCCACGTACGCGACATCCTCGATGCCCGCAAGCACTTTGCGTGCTGTCTCCTCGCCCAGATTGCTGCACACCACCATGCGCAGTTCGGGGCGGACTCTGCGCATGCCCGCGATCGCCTCGCGCGTGTCCATCCCCGGCAACGTGAAATCAAGGATGACGGCATCCAGGGCGCCGGCCACCTGGCCGAACACCTCCAGCGCGTCCTCGCCGGTGGCGGACTCGAATACGACATAGCCGGCATCCCGCAACAGGCGGTGGGCCGCCATCCGGTGATTGTCCTCATCTTCGATCAGCAATACCGTGCCAGGGTGAGCCGGTTCATGAAAGCCGTTCTCCGGGGGCGTCACCGCGTCATCCTGACGCGGCGCGGGGAACGAGATTCTGAGCAGCCCGGAGCCTTCCTGTGCCCCGTCGATCCTCCCGCCATGCTCGCAGGCGATAGCTCTCACCGCGGTCATCCCAAGTCCGCGCCCAATGGAGCGAGCCAGGGAATCGCCTCCAGGCGCAGTGGCCTCAACTTCCAGGGAGACCTGCCGGTCAGGCAGAGGAGGGCCGGAATATGCCCGGATGCGGATCACTCCGCCGCTCTCTCCCAACGCCTGAGACGCATTCAACACCAGCGCCACCAGGAGTTGCCTCAGGCGGCTAGCACGTCCGCGAATCATGACCGGTGCGTCATCTAACTCATACACAACGCGACAGTTACGGCATGCCGACAGGCGGATTACATCCGCCGACTCCCGAATCAACTGGCCGAGGTTGAGCAGCGTGAGTGCATCCCCGGCTCTCACCCTTGCAAGGTCCTGCAGTTGCCTGGTCAAGTCGGCTGCCCGGCGGGATGAATTGAGGATCTGCTCAAGACTGTAACGGGTTTGCGAATCCAGGGAGAGCTTGAGCAGGGCGAGTTCCGCGTTGCCCTGAACAGCAGAGAGCATGTTGTTGTACTCGTGGGCGATCCGTCCGGCCAGCTTGGTCAGCGTCACAGCCTGATGGGGCAACATGCGTTGACTGGCAGCATGCAAGACTTCCTGGCGGGCTGAAACCACTTGCAACCTGACGGCCAGCGCCCCCGTCTCGCATGGCAGTGGCAGGTAATCGTCCGCGCCTGCCTCGATAAGTTGTTTAATCTGGGGAGGTTCATGCCAGGGACCACAGGCGAGGAGAGGGAGATTCAGTTGTACACGGCGGATCCGGGCTATCTGGTCCGCAGCCCCGTGCATCCCGCTCGGAAGACGGACGACATGCACCTGCGCCGGTCGCGCCGGGTCTGCCGCCATGTCCACATCATGACCCAGGGAGAGCAACACTCCCCGCAATCCGCTTGGACGATCACTGGTCAGGTCGCTGAGAAGAATCCTCATCGGCGCTTTGAAAAGTGTACGCTACTTAATCATCCCATGAACTCACCGGTTTTGCGCAGGTTTTTGGTACTCCTCATCCTGGTACCTGCGGTCCACGCCGCAGCCGACCCGGTGGAAATCGTGCGTCGGAGCCTCGCCAAGGACCGTCTAAACTCCAGCAGGGCAAAGGATTATACCTTCGTTCAACGCGTGGAGAAGAAGGAATTGGACTCCCAGGACAAGGTGACCAAGTTGGAGTCCAGCACCTTCGACATCACCATGATCGGGGAACGCCCATATCGCCGAAAGATAGCATTCAACGACAAGCCCCTCCCGGAGAAGGAGGTTCGAGAGGCTCAGGACAAGTTCGACCGCGAGATCCGCAAGCGCGAGCAGGAGAACGCTGAGGACCGCCGGCGCAGGCTCGCCGAAGAGGAGAAGGAGAGGCAAGAGGGGCGTGCGTTCCTCGACGAAATCCCGCAGGCATTCCTGTTCACCCTGGTCGGGGAAGGCAAGGTGGATGATCTCCCTGTCTGGATCATCGACGCCGTGCCGAAGCCGGGCTACCGGGGCAAGGCCCATCGCTGGGAACTGCTGACAAAGTTCAAAGGACGGCTCTGGATCGACCAGGCTGAATACCAATGGGTGCGAGTGGAGTCCGAGACCATCGCACCGGTCTCTTTCGGCTGGATCCTCGCGAAACTCGACCCCGGCGCCCGGCTCAACTTCCAGCAACAGCGGGTCAATTCCGAAGTCTGGCTGCCCGTGCGTGCCACGACGAAATTGTCTGCCCGCCTGGCTCTGTTTAAGAAGATGCGCGGCGAGTTCGACATCACTTGGAAGGACTACCGCAAGTTCTCGACGGATTCGCGCGTGGTCTCCGCGGAAGAGGTTAACCGGCAACCCGCCAAGCGTTGAAATCCTCGCCCTCACCTCACCGCAAAAAAGAGTGCTTTCCACGATAGGCAAGTCGCGAGATTCCGACTTCTATCTTCAACTATTCGTCAAGACAGCCCGCCAGTAAGTGCTTGACAGTCCAAGGAGAACTGCGTAGTCCATTTCCAAACGGGATATATTGGGCCACTTGCCACGTCAGCAATTCAACTAACCAACTATTTCTTGATCTTTTCATAGACTATATTCGAAGCATTTTTTATTTGACAGCCCCTCCCCTTTTTGTTAACATCGCCGCATTCTATTCTATTGTCTGTACTCTATTAAATAGAGCACATTCCAAATGGCTGTCAGAGGCTCAAGGTCCCAACGAGCCGCCAAAGAAATGGGCATCTCTCGCCTCCTTGCGGAGGGGCTTGCTCTCAATGTTCTCGAACTAGCTGACTTGAGGAGTATCCCGTGCGTCGTTTCGCTAACTCAATTCACTTCACAATTGCTCTCTCTCTCTCGCCGCAGTCGCACTCGACATGTCGGCTCAAACCTCCCTGGACAAAGGAAGAATCTGGAGCCAACCTTCCTCAACGCCGCCTTCGTCCCGAATTCCTCCCACACACGATTCATCAGTTGAGGCAATCATAACGGCACAACGAGCAATATTGGGCGCACCCATGCCGCTTGAATCTGGCGGGTTTGCAGTCCCGCTGGAAATTTCCTTGACCAGCACTTCTCAGAAAGTGATCACCGCGTTTGGTTATGCCTATCGCACACGTTTCGGGGATGGCAAGGAACGTTTTGATAGAGCCTGGGTTGATCTGGCCATGGCTCTGCCGATCGCCGCTGATGAAAAAGACGTGTCCAAACGCTCTCAGTTGGTCTTTACTGCTGGAGGAACCAGAAAGAACAAACACTTCATCACTGTATTGCCTGGGAGGGGGTTGCCTCTCGATGTGGAGGTCTATCCTCTTTGGGCGACTTTCGAGGACAGGTCGGCTATTGGAGACACGGATGGCATTTCGGAGGTGCTGAGAATCCGTTCACTCAAGGCTGTTGAATTGGACGAGTTGATCGATGAAATGGAGCTCATACGCAATTCCAGCAATCTGCGCCTTACCGGAGCAAAGCGACTCGCGGAACTTGCTAAAGATGGCCGCCCTTCAGCGCGTGACAAGCAGCGACTGGATGATCTGCACGAACAACTAGACGGCTTACTAGCGCATGACAATACAGATCGTCAGACTCTCACTAAGTTGATCGGTCTAAGCATCGAGGCCTTGGCCAAACAGCGCGACCTGCTCGAACAACATTCAACGCTCAAGGAGTCCAATTGACCATGGCGATTACTATTCTATTCAGATTGATCTGTGGATTCGTGCTGTGCGCAGCCGCACTCGCCCAAACCTCGTACCACTTGTATACTGAGTGGCCAAGGATATATCAAACACTGGATGATCCAGTTCAGACTGAAGGCAGCTTCTGCGCCCCGGATACGACGCCAGGAACACAACTGTTTTTCAAGGGCCGTATTGGATACCACTGCAATGATCCGGTCAGTTGCACTTGGGCGTACGAAGGAACCCCACCTTACACAGTCTGGGGGCCTCCCTATGACGCATCTAATTCACCAACCTGGGTTGGCGGCTATGGTGTGTGCTCCGCCCCGATGGATATCGCACGCATCGAGGAAACGATACCCCCCGCCTTTCAAAGAAATCTGTACCCGGGCGGATCGGCCGTGATGCTATACCACCAGGACAAGACCCTGAACTGCAACAACACGGTAACTGTTACAGTTAACGCCAATGGCACTATCTCTGGTGGGGCTGGAATCGCAAATACATTCAACGTCAACCTTGCGATTCAGGCTGGAGGCTCCGTGCAGATTCAGGCTCATTATTGTCAACTGCAGGGGTCAGCCATGTATTACGATACTGCACTGTCCTGTTCCGGCTATGCGATGGACTGCTATGTCACCTGTCCGGCAGGTTCAGCTTACAACCCTGCTGCCTATCGATGCGAAATGTGCGGAGGAAGCCCTCCGGTTTGCGACCTTTCCCTCGCCGTTTGCACTTCCGAAGGGTGGACCTGCGGTCCCGGCTCGCCAATAATCCTGGACTTGAATGGAGACGGGTTTGACCTCACTAGTGCCGAACGAGGTGTCTCGTTCGACCTGAACAGAGACGGGGCTTTGGAGTCAATCAGTTGGACTTCCCACAATAGTGATGACGCCTGGCTTGTTCTAGATCGAAATGGTAACGGCCGCGTGGATGATGGTGGTGAGATGTTTGGCAACCACACCACCCAACCTTCCTCCGCAAACAAGAATGGCTTCACCGCACTTGCAGAGTTCGACAAACCGGTCAACGGCGGCAACGGGGACGGGACTATCGATTCCCAGGACCAGGTATTCGCGAGGCTCCAGGTCTGGCGGGACGCGAATCACAATGGAATCTCTGAGTCTACCGAGTTGTCAAGCTTGGCCAGCGTCGGCATCCAAGCGCTGGAACTTCACTACCAGGAAAAGAAGTGGTCTGACGAGAATGGCAACCAATTTCGCTTCAGGGCGAGAATTCGGACCGCGAAAAACACCGAAGCTGACCATTGGGCGTATGATGTATTCCTTGTCAGCAAGAAATGAGTCTTATCCCTTCCCTGGGCCAGCTAAAGGGCTGGCCCAGTGCTTTCACAGATGAGTGGAGATGGCCGAAGTTGGTAGAACCGCGGGAGCCTTGGTTAGTTAGATTCAGAACCGGCACGCGGGTGGGTTAGGCTCGATCGCGCTTCGGGAGCAACTTGTGTATCGCCTATGGATTACAGTCCTTTCCTTCCTCTGGATTGCCGGATCTAGCGCGGCGGCTCAGTCATCTCAGGGGGGGGCACAAATCTGGAGCAAACATTCGTCCTCTCTTCCTGCGAACCGCACCACGCTAAGGCACGATCCGCTCGTTGAAGCGATTTTGAAAGTGGAGCGTGCAGAATTGGGCAAGCAGATGCCAGATGCTGCAGGCGGTATTGCTGTACCCTTGGAAGTCTTCCTGATCAATGCCTCTCCGAAGACGATTACGGGGTTCGGATACTACCTCCGCGCACGCTATCGGGATGGCAGCGAACATCCATTTCGGTACGCAGTCGACCTGACCGAGTCGATGGCTGTGGCTGCGGGCGTAAAGGACGCGTCAAAACGAGCCAAGTTGATCTTTTCCTCCAAGGATACGTGGAACGACCGGCGTTTCTTCTCGGTTTCGGCGGGCGGAGTCATGCCAGTCGCTGTCGAGGTGTATCCTCAGTGGGCGACCTTCGAGGATCGGACCGCGGTGGGGAATCCTGAGGAAATACGGGAGATGTTGGCTTTACGATCACGACTCGCTGAACGAGCAGGTGGAGTGATCCACGACCTGAGGATGATTCAGGATTCCAGGAGCCCTCGTCTGACCGCCGCCAAGCGATTCGAACAGCTCACCGGCGACGGCCGACGTTCGCCTCTCGAAGAGCAACGACTGAGAGATCTTCATGGCCACCTGGACGCGCTGTTGGCTGATAGAAACCTCAGCGTCGAAAGTCTTCGGGAATCCATTCGTTTTCATATTGAAATCTTGAGCAAACAGCACCAGATGCTGGTCGAGCACTCCACGCTGCGGTAAGAGCCTGAAGAGGGGATCCGTCATAGACCCACCAACCGTCTAAGGTACTTCCCTGTAGTCCCTAAGGTTTTGGCGTCAGACCGCCGATCATTTCCCCAGCGGGGGATCCGCCGAGTGAGCGGATACCGCTGAAGGCGAGTGATGCGCGCGGCGAGAATTCCAAGCCCGATCGTGGGCGCCATGGCAAACTGGCAGGCGAGCCGGATAAAGGATCCGGTCGTGCGCCTGCGGTTCCTACGGCGGACGGTCGGGGATCGCCGCGTGTGGGATCCTCGCACCGAAACGGGTCGAGTGTGGTTGCGCAAGCGCGGCGTCTCTCTGGCAGTCGCTTTCGCAGCCCTTGTTCTAGTGCCCGCCGGTACGGTGAAGAGCGCCGGACGCCTCTGGTGGCGCGGCCCGATTCTCTCGGCACAGGCCAGCATGCAGAGGCCGGATACTTTCCCCCAGGTCTGGCAAGTGGACCAGCAGGGTGAGTACGAAACCTACTCGAACGGCCTGCGCATCGAGCGCAAGTATGAGGTATCGAACGAACCCCGGCAATTCGCAGCCTACCGGCGCAGCGCGGAGGAGCCCACGGCCAAGGAGGACAGAACCGCTCCGGTCGGGATCGTTTTTCACACCACCGAGAGCGCTCAAACGGATTTCACTGAAGGCGAGACACGCCGCATCCGCATGATCGGCGCAGCGCTGCTCGATTTCATCCAGAAGGAACGCGCCTATCACTACGTGGTCGACCGCTTCGGACGGGTCTGGCGTGTAGTGAAAGAGAGCGACGCCGCCAACCACGCCGGCTATTCCATCTGGGCCGACGACACGTGGACGTACGTGAACCTGAATCGCAGCTTTGTCGGCGTTTCCGTCGAGACGATGACGCAGCCCGGCAGCTCACGAGCTGAGGCAACGCCCGCACAGATCCATGCCCTACGCGTGCTGACTGAAATGCTGCGCTCGAAGTATCGGATCCTCTCCACCAACTGCGTGACGCACGCGCAGGTCTCGGTGAACCCGTCCAATATGCAGGCTGGCTACCACTACGATTGGGCTGCCAATTTCCCCTACCCCCAGGTGGGCCTCCCCGACAACTACGCGCTGGCCACTCCCAGCCTGTGGCTGTTCGGATTTACCTATGATCCATCGCTGGTCAACGTCACCGGCGAACCGTTTTGGAAAGGGCTGGTCCTCGGCGCCGAGCAATTGCGTCAGAACGCGACCGCCCATGGCATGGACGTCTCTGCCTACCGCCGCATCCTCGAATCGCGATACCGGCAGATCCTGTCCACTCTGAAATCGAAAACCGAGTTGTCGAAGGAGAAACAAGGATGAAGAAAGAAGCGAATTCGCAGCAGCCGGCAGTGATCGGGCTGGACGTCGGCACCAGCCGGATTGTCGCCGCCAGGCGGACGGATGGGCAGGATATCGTCGAGGCGCAGCTCAACGCGTTTGTCGCCCTGCCGCACTCGAAGCTCACTGAGAACAGCCTGACGCGTGAAAATGTTCCGCACTCGATCATCGATGGCCAGATTGTCGTCTTCGGCAACGAAAGCGCACGCATGGCTGACCTGCTGGGGCGCGAAATCCGCCGCCCGATGACGCGCGGCGTACTGAACTCGCAGGAACCTGCCGGTCTCGCCCAGATTGAAGAGATCATCGGCGCAGTGATCGGCGAGGGTCCCGCTCCGGGAACGAAGGTCTGCTTCAGCGTCCCCGCTCCGCCGGCGGGCTCGGAAGAAAACATCACGTATCACGAGGCGACCATCCGCCAGATCCTCAACGAGCTCGGCTATCGGGATGTCCGAAGTATCAATGAAGGCGTCGCCGTCATCTACAGTGAACTGGAAGAATCCAACTACACGGGCATCGGTGTCAGTTGCGGCGGCGGGCTCTGCAACATCGCCATGGCCTACATGTCCGTGCCGGTGCTGACGTTCAGCGTCCCCAAGGGCGGCGATTTCATCGACACAAGCGCGGCCGGGGTCACCGGCGAGTTGGTCAACCGTGTCCGGCTCGTCAAGGAAGAGGGCTTCCACTTCAACGGCCACTTTGCCGACAAGGTCCAGCAGGCCATCTCGGTCTACTACGACGATATGATTCAGTCCATCGTCCAGGGCCTGAAGGACGCATTCGCCAACACACGCGGCGTGCCGAAGTTCGGCCGCGCCGTCCCGCTGGTGCTCAGCGGCGGAGGCGTGCTCCCGAAGGGATTCCGCGAGCGCTTCGAAACCGTGCTGAACGCCGCGACGCTCCCTGTGGCCGTCTCCGAGGTGCGCCTGGCCGCCAATCCGCTTGAAGCCACCGCCCGCGGCGCACTGGTCTCCGCGCTGAGCGAGTAACAGGTTCCTTTCAAACTGTCTGAGTCTCCAATTTGGCAGGGTGGCTCCACCGGGGCCACCCCTTTTTTATTCCTCGTCGAAGAACTTCTCCACGTCCTCGAGCCGCGTTGTGAACTTGTACGGCGGCAGCGAGTCGAAGAAGACCTGCCCGTAGCGGTTCCGAGTGATGCGGTTGTCGAGCAGCACGAGGACCCCGCGGTCCGTCTTGGCTCGGATCAGGCGGCCGAAGCCCTGTTTCAGCGCGATCGCCGCCTGCGGGATCTGGTAATCGTAAAATGGATTTCCACCGCCCACTCGAATCGACCGGATGCGCGCGTCCACCACAGGGTCGCTCGGCACCGCGAAGGGCAGCTTGTCGATGATCACGCATGAAAGCTGATCGCCTTGCACGTCCACCCCTTGCCAGAACGCCGCCGTGGCGAACAACACGCAGTGCGGCGTCGAGCGAAACTCCTGGATCAGCACCCGTTGCGGTGCCGAGCCCTGCAGAAGCACCGGGTAGTCGAGGTCGCACTCCACCAGATCGTGGATCAGCCGCATCTGCTGGTAACTCGTGAACAGCACGAACGCCCGTCCCCGGCTGTGCTTCAGGATCACACGAATTTCGTCCGCCGCCGCGCGGACGAAACCGGGACTGCGCACGTCCGGCAGGTGGTGCGGCACATAGAGCAGTGCCTGGTTGGCGTAGTCGAAGTGACTGGGGACGATCATCTCCCGCACGCCTTCCAGTCCGAGCCGCTCCCGCACGTAGTCGAACTTCTCCTCCACCGCCAGCGTGGCCGAAGTGAGCACAGCCGCCGGAACTCCAGAGAAGAGCCTCTCCCGCAACAGCGAGGACACGTCGATCGGCGTCTCCTGCAGATACACGCCCCGCCCACGCCGCTCCACCCAGTAGACGTTCCCCTGCTCCTCGCCTTCCATCCATTGACGCAAATTCACCAGCAGCGTCACAGTGCGCCGGTGCAGTGGGATCAACTCATCCGGGGCGTCCCGGACCAGCGAGAGATGCGCGGCCAGCAACTCCAGAACGCTCGTCAGATTTCGGTACGTCTCTGAGTGCTGCTGCAAAAACTGCTGATGGTGGCTGAAGCCCGAGCGCCCTTCCTGCTGCGGGAACAGTGAGAAGAACCGGTCCGCGTGATCGAGCATCAGCGTCAGCATCTGCTCCAGGTCGTGCGAAAGGAACTCCTTGCGCCGCGCCACAGCCAGGATATCCCTGCGCAGATCCTCCACCTGGTTCGATGAAACGGACAACCCGAAGTACTGGCCGGCCACATCCTCCAGTTCGTGCGCCTCGTCGAAGATCACCGCGGCGTAATCGGGCAGAATCGCCCCGAACTCCTCCTCTTTCACGGCCAGGTCCGCGAAAAACAGGTGGTGGTTCACGATGATGATGTCGGACTCCATGGCGCGCTGGTGCATCAGCGTGATGAAGCACTTCTCAAACGACGGGCACTTCTGCCCGCTGCACAGGTCTCCGCGGGCATCCACTTTGGCCCACGCCGTGGAGCCGTCCGGCAGGTTGGCGATCGATGCCCGGTCGCCGGTGTCGGCCGTCTTCTCCCATTCGCGGATGATTGCGAAGTCGGAGACTTCATCCAGCCCGCTCAGGATGGGCTCGCGCTCAGCGTCGTAGATCTTCTGGCGGCACGCGTAGTTGTTGCGCCCCTTCATGTAGCAGGCGCGGATGCCGCCCGGGAAGAACTGCTCCAGGAATGGAATGTCCTTGAAGAAAAGCTGTTCCTGCAGGTTCTTCGTACCAGTAGAGATGACGACGCGCTTACCCGAGAGAATCGCCGGAACCAGGTAGGCCAACGTCTTGCCGGTGCCCGTCCCGGCCTCGACAATCAGGTGCCGATTCTCATCCAACGCCGATTCGACAGCCAGCGCCATCTCGAGTTGCCCGGAGCGGAATTCGTATTGCGAATGTGCCGCGGCGAGCAGTCCCGAACGGGAAAAGAACCGGCGGACGGAAAATGAATTGGCCAAGGCTACCGCTTCCAGTGTAAGACGGCGTCGGCGAAGGACTCGAACAAGACCCGCGGCGCCTGCAGGTCCTCCGGGTGCCACTGCACCCCCACCACAAACGGCTCGCCCGCCCGCTCCACTCCCTCCACGATCCCGTCCGGCGCTGTGGCCGTGATCACAAGCCCCTCGCCCAGCCTGTCCAACGCCTGATGATGGCGTGAATTCACAGTTGCCTGCGGACCGAAGATCGAGTGCAGCCGCGACCCTTCGACGATTCTCACGGGATGCTCCACGTGTGTGTGCCCCTCTCCGATGTCCTGCACCAGCGTCCCACCCAGGCGCACGTTCAACAACTGCATCCCCCGGCAGATCGCCAGCACAGGCATTCCGCTTCGGAGCACCTCCTGGGCGAGTGCCAGTTCCATTTCGTCGCGTTCGCGATCCGGACTGCGCGAGCCCTGGTCTGAATGCCCGTAAAAGTTCGGCTCGATATCCGACCCGCCGGAGAGCAGCAGCCCGCTCAAGCCATTCAGCCCCGCACCCGAACGCCCGGGGATGAAGTCGACAGGCTCAAGTCCCGCAGCGCGCAACGCTTCCTTGTAAGGCTCCGCCTTCTTCTCGTACCGGTATGTCAGACCGACTCTCGCGTTCACTCTCCTATTGTGTGCGAACCAGTCCTCCAGCCGCGAGCGGTAGCGAGCTGGTGTAACGTGTTCGAGCGTCGGGCGTAGCTTCCTCACTCGTACCGCAGCGCAGTCGACGGATGAATCCGCGTGGCCCGCAACGCCGGGACCAGCGCCGCAATCGTGCTCACCGCCAGCAGGACGACAGGCACCGCCACAAAACTCAGAGGATCCCGCGCACTCACGCCCACCAGCATGCTGGTCAGGAATTGCGACAGCGCCAGCGCCGCCGCCAGCCCCGCGCCAAGCCCCAACAGCGCCGGCCTCAGCGATTCACCCAGCACCAGCCGCAGCACGTCGCCCATTCCGGCGCCCAGTGCCATCCGCACCCCGATCTCCTGCGTCCGCCGGCTGACCGCATAGGAAAGCACACCGTAGATCCCCACCGACGCCAGCGCCAGCGCCAGTGCCGCAAACAGCGTCAGCAGCGTCATGCTGAACCGCCTCTGCGCGAGCGAGTTGGCCATCACCATCTCCAGCGGCCGCAGATTCGCCACCGGCTGCTCCCGGTCCAGCACCAGCACTTCGCGCCGCACCGACTCCGCACTGCTCATGGGCGGGCCGGACGTCCGGATCACAATCGTGAACGGGATCAACGCCTGGATCTTCTCCATCATGTTCGCCTGGATCTGCGGCGTGGGAATGTAGTACACAGGCTCGATGTCGTGGTCGAAGCCTCTTTCCCTCACATCACCCACAACTCCCACGATCTGCCGCGGCTTGTCCGCCATTGCCGGCCCCATAATCCTGCCAATGAGGATCCGTTCTCCGATAGGGTTTCTACCCGCGAAGAACCGCCGCGCCAACGTTTCGTTGATGAGAATCACGGATTCGGACGCAGCGGTGTCGTTCACCGTGAATGCCCTCCCCTGCAGGACGGGGATCTTCATCGCGTCGAAATAGTGCGGCGACGCATAGCGCCACAGCGCGCTGTAGTTCTCGCTCCCCTTGCTGGGAATTTCGAACGGCAGATCCGGCCCCAGTTCCATAGGCAGATTCGTCACCAAGCCGGCCGCCTGAGTGCCCGGAATCGACTCCAGCCGTTCCACGAGCCGCCGCATGAAATCACTGACCTGCTCCGGCGTCTTGTAGCGGCTGCCCAATGCCAACTGGAATGTGAGCACGTTGCGTGCATCGAATCCGGGCTGGACATTCCGCAGGTTCTGGAAAGTGCGCATCAGCAGCGTGGCCCCGCACAGCAGCACCACGGCCAGAGCCACTTCCGCGGCCACCAGGATTCCGCGCATACGGTTGTGCTTCGCGCTTCCGGCCGTGCGCCCGGACGATTCCCGCAGGCTGTCGTTCAGATCCGTGCGCATCGATTGCAGCGCCGGCGCGAGGCCGAACACCACGCCCGTCAGCACGGCGATTCCCGCCGTGAACCATAGCACCGGCGCCTCCATGCGCACGTCTGCAAGCTGCGGCATGTTCGTGCCGAATGCTGCCAGCAGCGCCTGCAACCCGGCATACGCCAGCCCCAGGCCCAGCAATCCGCCGGCCAGCGACAGCAGGATGCTCTCCGTCAGAAGCTGCCTGAGAATCCGCCGGCTCCCCGCCCCAAGGGCGCTGCGCACGGCCACTTCGCGCTGGCGACCTGTGGCGCGCGCCAGCAACAGGTTCGCCACATTCGCGCAGGCGATCAGCAGCACCAGCCCCACAGCCGACATCAGCACCAGCAGCGGCGTCCGTACGTCGCCAGTCAGATAAGCATGGTAATTGAGCGCCGCGAAGCTCTCGTTGTCTCCATCGCGCAGGTTTGGAAACTCTCCCCTGAAGCCTTGATAGATCTGGTCCTGCTCGCGGTTTGCCTGCTCGACCGCCACGCCTGGCTTCAGGCGACCCATGATGAGAAACATGTTGGCGCGATCCGTGGGATCGTCCACGGCGCGAAGAGGAGTCCAGACGTCCGCCGGCGGCGTCGTGCTGAATCCGGCGGGCATGACACCCACCACCGTCCATAGCTCACTGCCCAGATTGATCGCCCGTCCCAGGATCGCCCGATCCCCGCCGAACCGCCGCTTCCACAGACCGTCGCTGATTACCACCGCGCGCGGCCCGTTCGGCTCATCCTCTTCCTTCACGAACGATCGCCCCAGCGCCGGCTTCACACCAAGCACATCGAACAGCGACGCAGTGACTCGAATCGACGGGACGCGCTCAGGCTCGCCGTCACCCGTCAGGTTCAGCCCGACGCCGAGCACATCCATCGCCGCCAGATCCTGCAGCAGTTTCGTATGCGATCGCACAAAGAGATACTTCTTCGCCGAAAGCGTCTCGGAAATGCCACCCTTGAAATCACGTACCACCAGCACCAGTCGCCCGGGCTCCGGGTAGTTGAGAGGCCTGAGAAGAATGGAATTGACCACCGTGAAGATGGCCGAATTCGCGCCAATCCCTAAGGCGATGGCCAGCAGCGCCACCAGCGTGAATCCTGGAGCCCTCGCGAGAACTCGGGCCGCGTAACGCACATCCTGCCAGACGTCCTGCATGTAATGCACTACGCTCTCCTTCCCGCCAGCGTTCCTCAAATCTCGCGTCTCTTCCAGCCTCCCCGCCGGAACACCAGCACGCCGGTAACTGCTAAGACCGACTCGGCGACTGGCACCGCCCAGAAGGCCCCGGAGGCGCCGTGGCCCCAGTGGATCGCCAGCAGCCACGCCACAGGGAGCTGGAACATCCAGTAACAGCCGAGGTTAATGATGGTTGGCGTAGTGGTGTCGCCCGCCCCATTGAAAGCCTGCACCATCACCATGCCGAATGCATAAAAGACGTAGCCGTAGCTGATAATCCTGAGGCACGCCGCGCCGTATGCGACAACTTCGGGCTCAGCGGAAAACCAGCGGATCAGCGGCTCGGGCGAGACGATGAAGATCACTCCCACCGCACCGAGGAAGAACATGTTGTAGAACCCGCAGCGCCAGACCGCCAGTTCTGCGCGCTCCGGCTGCCGCGCGCCAAGATTCTGCCCCACCAGCGTCGCCGCCGCGTTGGCCAGCCCCCACGACGGCAGCAGAGAGAAAACGATGATCCGGATCGCGATCGTGTACCCAGCCAGCGCCGAGCTGCCGGATCGGGCGATCACCGACACCAGCGCCACCCAGCTCGCATGCGCAATCAGAAACTGCAGCATCCCCGTCGCCGACAGACGCGACAGCCGCTGCAGCACAGGCACGTCCAATACCAGGTGTCTTCTGCTCACGTGCACCCTGCCGCGCCCGCGCAGGAATACCGCGAACTGCAGCGCCACGCCCAATGACCTACTAATACACGTCGCCACCGCCGCACCCGTCACTCCCATCTCCGGAAACGGACCCAGCCCGTAGATGAGCAGCGGGTCGAGAACCAGGTTCAGCCCGTTGGCCGCCCACAGCACGCGCATCGCGATCGCGGCGTCGCCGGCCCCGCGGAAGATCGCGTTCATCAGGAACAGCAGCATGATGCTGGTCGAGGAGCCGAGCAGAATCTTCGTGTAGGTGCTGCCGTGCGCAATTACCGGCGGCTCTGCCCCCATCGCTCGCAGCAATTGCGGCGCGTACAGAATGCCCGGCACCGCGATCAGCACTGAAAGCAGCACGCCCAGCACGATCGACTGCACCGCCGCCACCGACGCGCCTTCGTGATTGTGCTCGCCTGTGCGCCGCGCCACCATCGCCGTCGTCGCCATCGAGACTCCCAGCGCCAGCGAATACAGCACGGTCAGCAGCGTCTCCGTCAGTCCGACGCCCGCCACCGCGTCGTGCCCCAGCCGCGCCACCCAGAAGATGTTCACGATGCCGAACAGCGACTCCATGCACATCTCGAGCACCATCGGCACGGCCAGGAAGAAGATCGAGCGCGTCAGCGTCTCCTGGGTATAGTCGCGCTCCGCTCCGGCGACTGCATCCCGGAGATCCCGCCACAGGCTGGAGGCGTCCTGACCCATGCGTCCAGTGTAGCGGCTGATTTTCCTTGGCCCGCCGGAAGCCTTGTGCGACAATCTCGGATCAGCAAACCTGCTGGGAGGTAATCATGCTGCGAAGCGTCTTGTCGGTCCTCGCGGGGGTGATCGCCGGCGTTCTCGTCATCGCCCTGGTGGAAAGCCTGGGGCACATGCTCTTCCCACCCCCGCCCGGCCTCGAAGTCCACAATCCTGAATCTCTCGCCCGGCTGATGTCCCAGATTCCGATCGGGGCGATGATCGCCGTTGTCGTCGCGTGGGCATGCGGCAGCATCACCGCCGGTTTCGCCGCCGCAAAGGTCGCGCGGCAGCGCCACACCACGGTCGCTCTCGTCGCCGGCGGGATCCTCCTCTGCCTCGGCGGCTACAGCCTCGTCACCATCCACCACCCGCTCTGGATGACCGTCCTCGGCATCCTATTCCCCCTGCCGGCCGCCTGGTCCGGCGCAAGGCTGGCATCGCCCCGCTCGGCGGCCTGAGCCCGCTCCCTCCCACTCTCGGCCGGAGGCTTACGCCAGAGCCGCGAACGGTAGTGAGCGGGTATAGCAGGCCAAAGGCGTCTCAATCGGAGCAGGCGAGTGAGCCCGCTACAATAAAAGTTCCCCTCACCTATGCGCATCGCTCTCTGCCAGATCAACAACACCGTGGGCGATCTCGCAGGCAATGCGGCACTGATTATCCGCTTTGCCCGCGACGCTGAAGCCCGCGGCGCTGATCTCGCCGTCTTCCCCGAGCTCGCCCTCACCGGCTACCCTCCCCGCGACCTCGTCGAAAAACCCTCCTTCGTCCAGCGTTCCATGGAAGCCCTGGACCAGCTCGTCGCCGACACCCGCGGCATCCGCTGTGGCATCATCGCCGGATTCGTCGGCCGCGCCCCCGCCGGCTCCGCGCGCCCTGCCACCAACTCCGCCGCGCTCATCGAAGACGCCCGCATCGTCTTCACGCAGACCAAGATGCTGCTGCCCACCTACGACGTCTTCGACGAGTGGCGCAACTTCCAGGCCGCCGACAAACAGGACCTCGCATGCTTCCGCAACTCCACCCTCGGTCTCACCATCTGCGAGGACGCCTGGAACGACAAACAATTCTGGGAACGGCCCCTGTACAAAAACGATCCCGTTGAAGCTCTGGTGGCGCGCGGCGCAGGAATCGTCATCTCCATCAACGGCTCGCCGTACGACATGACCAAGCGCGCCGTGCGGCGTCAGATGTTCTCCTCCATGGCCCAGCGCCACGGCCTCCCCCACGTATACGTCAACATGGTCGGCGGCAACGACCAACTCGTCTTCGACGGCTCCAGCTTCGCCGTCGACCCCGCCGGCCGCATCGTCGCATCCGCCAGATCGTTCGAAGAAGACCTTGTCCTGTTCGACACCGAAACCCTTTGCGGCGATCAGCACGAGAGCCACGCCGATGAAACGTCGGCCGTCTACGACGCCCTCGTTCTCGGCACCCGCGACTACATCCGCAAGTGCGGCTTCAAGCGCGTCCTCCTCGGTCTCAGCGGCGGCATCGATTCGACTCTCGTCGCATGTGTCGCTGTCGACGCGGTGGGAAAAGAGAATGTCGTCGGCGTCGCCATGCCCGGCCCCTTCTCCTCCGACCACAGCGTGCGCGATGCCCGCGACCTGGCCGCCAATCTCGGCATCCGCTTCGAAATCGTCCCCATCACAGGCGCCTACGCGAAGGTCCTCGAAGGCCTCGACCCGATCTTCGACGGCGCCGGCCGGGATGTCACCGAGGAGAACATCCAGGCGCGCCTGCGAGGCCTCACCCTGATGGCGCTCTCCAACAAGTGGGGCTCTCTCGTTCTCACCACTGGCAACAAGAGCGAGATCGCCGTCGGATATTGCACTCTCTACGGCGACATGTGCGGCGGCCTCGCTGTCATCAGCGACGTTCCCAAGACGATGGTCTATGAACTCTGCCGGGAGGTGAACCGCCGCGGCGGCCCGATCATCCCCGAGAGCGTCTTCACCAAACCGCCTTCCGCCGAACTGCGCCCCGATCAGAAGGACTCCGATTCCCTCCCCGAATACGATGTCCTCGACCGTATCCTCAAAGCTTACGTCGAAGATCTCAAGACGTCCGCGCAGATCGCCGAAGAACAGCACCTCCCCATCGCCCTGGTCCGCGACATCGTCAACAAGGTCGACCGCAACGAATACAAGCGCCAGCAGGCCGCGCCCGGCCTGAAAGTCACCACCAAGGCATTTGGCATGGGGCGCCGCTTCCCGATCGCACAAAGGTTCTACGAATGAACGTGACACACAGAATCGCTCTCGCCGCTGGACTCGTAGCCGCGGCAGGACTGCTGGTCTCGCAACCGGAAGGCCCCGAGCGCGTCGGCCCCCGCCCCGGCGGCGGATACCTCCTGAACAGCGGCTGGCTCATCAAGCCCGCTGGACGCCAGATCCCTCTCAGCACCGGCCCGCAAGCCACTGCTCTCTCCTCCGACGGCAAGTACCTCGCCATCCTCCAGGCCGGATACCTGCCGCCCTCCATCAGCATCCACGATCCCTCCACCCTCAAGGAACTCCACCGCATCTCGCTCCCCGACGCCTGGCTCGGCCTCACTGCGGCGCCGAAGGGCAATCTCTTCTACGTCGGCGGAGGCTCCGCCTCCACCGTCTACGAAGTGGCCATCACGCCGGACTCAAAGCTCGAACTGCGCCGCGAGTTCGTCGTCACTCCCAAGGAGCAGCGCAAACACACCGACTTCATCGGCGACGTGGCCATGTCCCCCGACGGCCGCCTGATTTACGCCGCCGCGCTCTATCGCGACTCCATCATCGTCATCAATCCGCAGTCCGGCCGTGTCATCGAGGAATGGAAGACCGCTCACCGCCCCTACCGCCTCCTCTTTCACCCCGACGGCAAGTCTTTCTTCGTCACCGGCTGGGGCGACGGCTCGCTCCGCCATCTCGATGCCAACAACGGCCAGGAACTCGGTCGTTGGTCTGTCGGACTCCAGCCCATGGACATGGTGTGGCGCAGCAAGGTCTCGCAGGCTGAGCCGGGCGAGGAGCAGACACCGTTTGCGGCGCGTCTCTTCGTCACCATCTCCGGAGCCAATCAGGTGCTGATCTTCGGCGTCACCGAAGGCAAATCCCTGTCCCGCATCGAAAGCATCAACGTCTCGCTCCACAACGACATCACCTCCCCCGCCGGCATGACGCCCAGCGCGCTCGCGCTCTCCGCCGACCAGGATTTCCTCTACGTGGTCTGCTCCGATGCCAATGCCGTCGCCAAGATCGATATCAGCGCAAAACGCAGCATCGTGCGCGGCTTCATCCCCGTCGGCTGGTATCCGCTCACCGCCCGCACCCTGCCGGACAAAAGCCTGCTGGTGCTGAACGGGCGCGGCCAGCGCTCCTATCCCAATCCGGAAGGCCCCAACCCCACCATCCGCCGCGCCCCCGTCCATGAGGGCGTTGTCGCTGTGCAGTACGTCGGGGCCATCCAAAACGGCAGCGCCTCTCTGATCCCCGAGCCTCTCCCCGACCAGATGGACGCCTACACAGATCAGGTGCTGAGGAACTCCCCGTACAAACGGGATTCACTCTATACCCGCACCGTCCCGCCCAGCCATCCCATCTACAGCGAAGCCGGCGTCAAACCCAAAATCGAGCACGTGATCTACGTCGTTAAGGAAAATCGCACTTACGACCAGGTCCTCGGTGATCTCGGCATCGGCAACGGCGACCCCTCTCTCACTCTCTTCACCGAGGACAGCAGCCCCAACCACCACAAGCTCGCTCGCGAATTCGTGCTGCTCGACAATTTCTACGTCAGCGCGGACGTCAGCGCCGATGGCCACAACTGGAGCACCTCCGCCATCGCTCCTGCCTACGTCCAGCGGCTGTGGCCCAACTCCTACGCCGGACGCCGCCGCCACTACGATTACGAAGGCGGCGAGCGCGCCGCCCTCCCGCCCGCCGGCTACCTCTGGTCCAACGCCATCCAGAAGGGCCTCACCTACCGCAACTACGGCTGGTGGTGCACTAACATCACTCCGGCGCCCGCAGGCGGCGTCCAGGTCGCCGCCGTCCGCGACCCCGGACTCGCCCAGTACACCAACCGCATGTACCGCGCTTTCGACCTCGAATACAAAGACACGGATCGCATCAAGGTCTTCCTCCAGGACCTTGAGCAATTCGAGTCCTCCGGCTCCATGCCTCAGCTCATCACGCTCAGGCTGGGCAACGATCACACTTCCGGCGTCGCACCGAAGAAATACACCCCGCGCGCCGCCATGGCCGATAACGACGCCGCCTTCGGCATGCTCGTGGAAGCGGTGAGCCGCAGCCGCTTCTGGGCCACCACAGCCATCTTCGTCCTCGAAGACGACGCCCAGAACGGCCCCGACCACATCGATTCCCACCGCTCGCCCGCCTACATCATCTCGCCCTACACACGCGGCCGCGGCATCGACTCCACCATGTACAACACCGTCTCCATGCTCCGCACCATTGAGCAGATCCTCGACCTCCGGCCCATGACCATCCACGACGCCGGAGCTCGCATCATGACGGCCGCTTTCACCAACAAGTCAGACACCCACCCCTACGTCGCCGAAAAGCCTCGCATCTCCCTCGATGAGCGCAATCCGGAGACATCTCCCCTCGCCGTACGCTCGCGCCAACTCGACCTCGACGAAGCCGACCAGATCGACGACGACGAAATGAACGCCATCCTCTGGCTCGCCATCAAAGGCACTCCGCCACCCGCCCCCGTCCGCAGCCTCTGGGGCCGCTGATCAGCCCGAAATGCCAAAATAAAAACACGCCCGCATCGACGATCGGTTAGCCCGCTCAGCCCTATGCCGCATACCTGGCTCGTCTTTGTCTGGCACATGCACCAGCCCTTCTACAAGGACCTGGGAACCGGTGAATACCAGCTCCCCTGGACGCGCATGCACGCGCTCAAAGACTACTACGGCATGGTCCAGATGCTGGAAGAGTTCCCCCAAATCCGCCAGACCTTCAACCTGGTCCCCTCCATGATGGTGCAGATCGAGGAGTACGCCTCCGGACAGGCCCGCGACCCTTTCCTCCGCCTCGCCCTCAAGCCCGCCGAAGATCTCGCGCCCGTCGAGCAGGAGTTCATCCTCAAATACTTCTTCCAGGCCCACCCCGGACGCATCATTCACCGCTTCCGGCGCTACGGCGAGATCTACGAGGCCTGGCGCGCCGTCCACGGCAACTCCGATCACATGCGCCGCAGCCTCGGCATCCCCGGCATGCGCGACCTCCAGGTACTCTCCCAGCTCGCCTGGTTCGACGAGATCCTCCTCGAAAACGACGCGGACATCCGCATGCTCGCCGAGAAGGGCCGCGATTACTCCCTCGACGACCAGGCTCTCCTCGGCCGCAAGCAGCGCGAACTCTGCGGCATGGTCCTGCCCGCCTATCGCCGCCTGGCGCAGAAAGGCCAGATCGAAATCTCCGTCACGCCCTTCTACCACCCTATCCTTCCACTGCTGTGCGACTCCAACATCGCCAGCGTCTCCCATCCCGGCGTCCCTCTGCCCCGGACCTTCAAATGCCCGCAGGACGCCCGCCATCAGATCGTCACAGCCCGTGAATTCGCGATGGACCGCTTCGGCTCCTACCCTCCCGGCATGTGGCCCTCGGAAGGCTCGGTCTCCGACGATGTTCTTGAACTCGCTGCCTCGCTCGGCGTACGCTGGATGGCCACTGACAACGGCGTGCTCGGCGCGACCCTGAACACTCTCGCCGGCGTCCGCGAGACCTTCCGGCCCTACGTCTGGCGCCAGGGCGGCCGCGAGATGCGCCTCATATTCCGCGACCACTTCCTCAGCGATCTGATCGGCTTCGTCTACTCGCGCATGGACGCCTCCGCCGCCGCGCATCACTTCCTGGACCGGATCCGTGAAAACAGCCGCCTCCTCCACGCCGAAGACCGCGACGCTCTCGTCCCCATCATCCTCGACGGCGAGAATGCCTGGGAACACTACGATCGCAACGGCCGCCCCTTCCTCAAGGAGCTCTACGGCCTCATCTCCGAGGACTCATCCATCTCCGCCGTCACCGTCAGCGAAGCCCTCGCCCAGGTCCCCGCGGGCGATTTGGACCACATCCACCCCGGCTCCTGGATCAACGCAAACTTAGATATCTGGATCGGAGCACAGGAAGATAACCGGGCTTGGGAACTCCTCCTCGATGCCCGCGAAGCGTACGACCGCGTCGCTCTCGGCAGCCAGGGCGCTCTGATCTCGGAAGCACAAAAGCAGCTCGCCTTCGAGGGACTGATGATCGCCGAGGGGAGCGACTGGTGCTGGTGGTACGGCCCTGAACACCACTCTGAGAACCGCCCGGAATTCGACAAGCTCTTCCGCGACCACCTCGCCCAAGTCTATCGATCTCTCAATCTGAGCCCACCGGATTCACTGTGCCGGCCGATCATCAGTGCGCCCGTGCCCGTCTCCCACGAGCCGCCCAGCGGCCCCATCGAACCTCGCATCGACGGCGAGGTCTCGTCCTACTTCGAATGGCTCGGCGCCGGTCTCTACCGTCCCGACCCCCGCCACGGCGCAATGCACGGCAAGGCCCGGACCCTCTCCGAATTGCGCTACGGCAGCAACGGCTCCAGCCTCTTCCTCCGCCTCGATTTCGACCCCTCCACACCGCCGGACCACGACGGCTCCGAACTCAGGCTCACCTTCAAGACCCCTCGGGGCGAATGCGAATTCCACTTCTCCCTCGGCTCGGAAGGTGTCTCCCTCGCAAGTTCCTCCGCCTCAGGAAAGCGCCACCCCCTGCCGCGAGTCTCGTGCGCCTGCGTCAAGGTCTTCGAGCTGTCGGCGGAGTTGAAGAGCCTCGGCGCAACTCCTTCCGATTCCATTGCTCTTCAGCTCTCACTTTGGAGTGAGGGTCTCCCCCAGGAATCACTTCCCGTACAGGGATGGATCGAGTTTGTCCCCGAAGAGTGGAGGTCCTAGCGCGACTACATCTTGGAAGGAGAACACTTGTCCAGTTCTGCGATAAACGCCTGGGCCTCAGCAGGCGCTGGTACTTTCCCGGCCAGCACATTCCTTCTGTCAACTTCCGAACCGTAGAGACCCTTGTCCGAATCCTTGTCGTCGCGCAAAGTGGCGCCATTCAGGGACAAGCCGCCGAAGACCCCTTTGGACCTCGACCAGGAAAGGATCTCCGCAGTCATCGTTGCGTCCGTCTGCGCCGTGGTCTCCCGCCCGACCGGCCCGGCCGCGACGGACGCGTCGCCTCCCAGAGTGAATTTACTGGAGAGCAGCCTGTCCATCCCCTTCTCATTCATGACCAGCATCACCACGTCTGTCGCGGCTCCGCCGATCTGCAACCCAAAGCTACCGCCTTCCAGCCTCATTCCCACTGGAGCTGTCCATCCTTTCCCGCCCGGCTCTCGACAGGATGCGTATCCCCTCCCATACTCTCCGCCGACGATGAATCCGGCCTTCTTCATTCCCGGAACAACAACAACGCACACCGCTTTGTTGAGCAGATCCTGCGGGATGGCCTTGTCCCCCGCCGCCATGATTTCCTTCAGGACATCGGCCGACTCCTGCAATCGCTTGGCGTCACCTTCGCCCGCCGAGCAAAGCGCTGTGAATGCCAGTATCGACACCAGTTTTCGCATAGGCCCTCCTGCGGCCATCATAATGGACAGGATTCGAGCCTCAGCTTCGCGGCGCTAATTTTTACGCCACCTTCCCAGTTCTCTCCAGCGAAGATAGTTGAGCCTATTTTCCCTTGAAGGCGGAGTACTTATTCAGCTCCGCGATCAGCGCCTTTGCCGCGGCCGGCACTTGCTTCTGACCCCTCAGCACGGCCTTTCGATCCACGCCGGCGCCGTACAACTCGCGGTCCACATCCCCGTCGTCCCGCATCGTCGCGCCGTTCAGCGAGATCCCTCCGAACACGCCCCGCGACCTCGACCACGACAGCATCTCGGCCCGCATCGTCGCGTCCGTCTCCGCCTTGGCGTCTCGTCCCACGGGCCCCGCCGCCGCGGACGCCTCGCCGCCCAGCGTGAATTTGCTCGACAGCAGCCGCTCCATGCCCTTCTGGTTCATCACCAGCATGATCACGTCGCTCTCTGCCCCGCCAATCTGCAGTCCAAAGCTGCCGCCCTCTACACGCATCCCCACCGGTGCCGTCCAGCCCTTCCCGTTCTGCCCCCGGCACGTGGCGAATCCTCGTCCATACTTGCCGCCGAACACGAATCCCGCCTTCTTCATCCCCGGAATGATCACCGCGCACTGCGCCCGCGCAAAAAGATCCTGTGGGATCGCCTTATCGCTCGTCCCCATGATCTCCTGCAACACCTCGGCCGAAGATTGCAGGCGCTTCTTCTCCGCCTCCCCGGCATGGCAAAGAACCGCGAAAGAGAATAGGCAGGCAAGTCGTTTCATGATTTGATCCCCTCTTCCAAGATACACAACAAAGACACACAAGCTCCGCGGCATCCTATGCAGATACCGCGGGGCTTGCGCTGCGTCCTCGGCTGAACAGCCCCTAGAACTGGAAGCGCGCGCTCAACTGAATGCGGCGCCGCCCGCCGTCGGTGTTCCACTGATTCAGGAACCCCGCCGAACTGATGCGCCCGTCCGGCGTGCCGAAGTTGCGCGTGTTGGTTGAATTGAAGAAGTCGCACCGGATCTGCATGTTCATGCGCTCGCCGAGACGCGTGTTTTTCAGAACACTCAGGTCCATGTTGCCGATGCCGTCTGCGCGGAGTATGCTGCGCCCGGCGTTGCCGACGCCTTGTGCTGCGGTCACCGGCGTAAAGAACCGCTGCGCTGCGGGCGTCGAATTCCACAAACTGTACAGCTCTGGGATGCCCATGCTGGACAGGTCCATGGTCGTGTTCACGTTCGGCCGGATGGCATTCCCCACCAGGCCCGAGATCCCCGACAGCCGGCCGCCCGGATCGGCGCCGTTTAGCACCGAGAAGGGCGCGCCGGTCTGGAAAGTCAGAAATGGGTTCACCTGCCACCCCCCGAGAACCTTTCCCGCAAAGCCCTTCTGATCCCGGAAGTACGGCACTTCATAGACGCCGTTCACGGACAATCTGTGAGTCCGGTCGTAGGTCGAGAGGCCCCGATCCGCCGCCCTGTTGAAGCTGTCCTGCGCCACAGCCACATCGGACTGCGCGTTCGGGTTGAACAGCTCGCTCGCGGAGTCGATGAACTTCGACCATGTGTAGTGCGCGCCCATCGCGAAATTCCTCGACAGCCGCTTCTCCAGCGAAGTCTGCAGCGAGTGATAAATCGAGCTCGCGCAATTGCACCGGTCGCGGATCACGCCATAGTTCGGATCCACTCGCAAGCCACCGGAATTCGGAATGATCGGATTGTAGTCGATCGTCTGAAACAGGCCTGTGCCTTTCGTCGCCACCCAGCCGGCAGTCACCACCCAGTTGCTCGCAAACTCGCGCTGCAACTGCATGCTGTACTGCTCCGCGATCGACGACCGCTGGTCCGGCGAAATAATGGTCCGGTTCGCCGTCTTCGGATTCGCCGGAACGCCGTTGAACCGCGCGTTCTGGATCTTCGTGAACGCCTGCGTTGCCACCCCACCCGAGACGAAGTTCACCGAATTCAGGAACGGGAACGCCGACGCCACGTTCAGCGTCAGGTTCACGAAGTTGTGGTCGTAGCTGCGCGCGTAGCCGCCGCGCAGCACCAGCTTCTCGTCGCCAGTCAGCCAGCCCAGGAAGCCGGGTCCCCGCCCAAACCGGTAATTGAAGCCCAGGCGCGGCGCGAAGTTGTTCAAGTCCCTCTTCGGAACGTTCTTCAAGCGGTAATCTTCGTTGCCGCCCGCCGCCGCGACAATCCGGTCGTTGATCGGCAGCAGGCTGTCCACTGAAGACCCCGGCGTCTCATAGCGCACACCATAGGTCAGTGTGAACCTGCGTGACGCGCGCCATTCGTCCTGCCAGAAGAAGTAATAATCGTACTGCTTGAAAGGCCAGATCACGTCGCCGCCCGGCAGCGTCGCGTTGATCGTCGCCACCGTCGCCACGTCGTCGTATAGCCTCTGGAGCGTGTCGTAACTCAGCGAGCCGCGCGACGTCGGGCCGAAGAAGCTCACGATGTCCACGCGCCGGAAGTCGATGCCGAACTTGAAATTGTGTTTTCCCTTCAGCCAGCTCGTCGTGTTCTGCACTTGGTACGTGTTGTTGCGCCGGAACTGCGGCAGATTCACCGCCAGGCCGATCGCCGTGCGGCTCGACGCGGCATTGATGCCGACCATGCCCAACTCCCCCACTTCCAGGGACGGAATCGCCTGCGATGCCGCGTTCGACGCGTTCGACTCCTGCACCGCCCGCTGGTAGGACGTACGCAGTTCGTTGAACACATTCGCCTTCGCGCTCCAGTTCCAGGCCAGCGTCGCCGATTGTGACCGCGAGGGAGAAATCGTCGTCAGTCCCGGCGGCGTCACCTGACCGCTGCCGTACTGGCTGTCGTCGTTCACCATATACCGCCCGGTGAGCAGGTGCTTGTCGTTGAAGCGGTGGTCGAATCGCGCCGTTCCCTGCCAGTTCGTCTCTCCGACACTCGCCGAGCCGGTGATCTGGCCCAACGGGACCTGGAGAATCTGGCTCCCCGTGTTCAGTGAGGCGAACTTGCCGTTCGGCGATTGCGCCGCGGGCAGATAGGTGAGCAAGGCCTGCATTTGTGGCCGGCCCGCCGATACCGACGCCAGCATCTGCCTCCCGGCGTCCGTCGGCGCGCCATCCAATGTCGTGCCCGTGCCCACCTGCCGGATGGTCCACTTCTGCAGCGACGTGAAGAAGAACGTCTTGTCCTTGCCGTTGTAGACCTTCGGGATCACCACCGGACCGCCGATGGTCCCGCCGAACTGATGCTCGCTGAGGAACGGCACCTTCGTGTACTTGCTGTTCTTTTCCAGGTTGTTCAACGTGTTCAGCGCATTCCCGTTGTAGAACCAGAACCCCGACCCATGCAGATCGTTCGTGCCGCTCTTTGTCACGATACTCACAACTGAGCCCGCCGCCCTGCCGTACTCGGGAAGGAACTGGTTGGTGACAATCTTTACTTCAGCAACGATGTCCGGATTGTTGATCGTCTGCTGGTTGCCCGTCACGCTGGGATCGTTCGAGTCCTGCCCGTCGATCATGAAATTGTTCGAGCGCACGCGCATGCCGTTTGAGGAGAAGTTGACCCCGCCGGATGCGAATGTGCTCTGCCCGGAGCTCAGCTGGCTCACGCCCGGCACCGACAGCGCCAGGTTCAGCACGTTGCGGTTCGCCGCCAGCGGCAATTCCGAAATGCGCTTCGATTCAAAGTTCGTGCTGACTTCCGAATTGGTCGTGTTGAGCAGCGGCGCGTCCGTCGAGACGCTGATCGTCTCCGTCACTCCCGCCACTTCCAACTTCACGTCGATCTCTGCGATTTGCCCTGACCGCAGCACTATCGGCCCCTGCACGTATTTGCCAAAGCCCGCCTTAGTTACCGTGATCTCGTAGGTCCCCGGCTGCAGTTGCGGCGCACGGAACCCGCCTTCCACTGAGCTGATCAGCTCTCGAACATCATTGGTCCCGGTATTGCGGACCTTGATCTGTGCAGTCGACACCGCCGCGCCCGAACCATCGCGGACCGCGCCGAAAATTTCACCCGACGTGATTTGGCCCCATGCTGTTGACAGTGAGGTCATAATCAGAAACAGAGAGACTGGGATTGTTCTCATGGTGTTGTGCAAGCCCCTCAAGCGGACCGGGCCTCATGTTACGAGCCCGACCGAAACTGTCAAAATGTTAACATCCCTGTTCAAATTCGCAACTTTGAACTTATGAGGAAGTTACAAGAGAAACCTATCGTTCTGCTAGGCTGTCTTGTCCTTTTTGCCGCGTCCCTTGGGGGCCAGGTGGGCGGGCGCGCTCAGCGCATTGGCAGACTCCCGGGCCTGGATCCTAACCAGTCTGTCAGCCTCGAAATCTCCCCACCGGTCCAACAACCCATTTCCCTTGTTTATGATGCGGCCTCCGCCGAAATGCTCCTCGTGGTCCCAACCCTCACCCCCGCCGGTGACTACCAGGCCCGTATCGGCTGGCGTGACACCTTCGGACAAAGCCGCACCAAGACCCTCTCCCTGCAGATCCAGTCCCCGCCTCCCATCCGCTCCGCGGGCGGACCTCCTGTGATCCTGATCAACGGATTCCAGGCTCCCAGCAGCCTGCTGGACGTGATTTTGAACGGCCAATGCCCGCCCTCCCAGTCCACACCCCGTTCCCGCAATACCTTCGGAGAACTGGAAAATGTCCTCACCGCCTCGGGCTATCAAGTGCTCTTCTTCGACAATTGCGTCGAGTGCCGCGGCGGCAGCATCGAGGATTGCGGCCAGGCGCTTGGCCGCTTCATTCGCGGATATCCCACCGACTCAGGACCTGGATTCGATCAGGCCGACCTCGTCGGCCACTCCATGGGCGGCCTCATCGCGCGCTCTTACCTCGCGGGCATGAAGCCGGACGGCACGTTCGATCCCCCCGATCCCCATCGCGTCCGCAAGCTCGCCTTGCTTGCCACCCCCAACTTCGGCTCCTATATCGCCGTCAACCTCCCGCTCGTCTCTCCCCAATTGCCCGAGTTGATGTCCGGCAGCGATTTCAGTTGGCGTCTCAACACGTGGAACCAGGGCAAGGACGATCTGCGCGGTATCGACGCCCTCGGCCTCATCGGCAACGGCTGCTCCTATGCGTTCACTGACCGTCCCCAGGCCCCCCTCGACAACGCCGCCGACGGCCTCGTCACCCTGATGAGCGGATCCCTCAATTTCGCCCGCGGGCCCGAGCGCACCCGCGTCCTGCCCTATCGCCACACCGACGCCACACTTCCTCTCTGCGATAATAATGCCCCCGGGCTCGCCATCGTCGACGGCCCTGCCCATCTCACCGCCATGGCCTTGACTTCGTTCCTGTCAGGCACTGACGACTGGCGCAACATCGGCACAAGCGCCTCTAATGACCCTGTCCTGATCCGCTACGGCGCGGGCTACGCCTCCTACCCCGGCGCCGATCGCCTCATCTCCGGCGCCGGCGTCGAATGGACACGCAGTGAGGGCGCGAATCCCTCCAACGTCTTCCACACTGAAGTGCTTCCCACCGAAGCCACGGACCTGTGGTTCGAAATCAGCGGCATGTGGCTCCGCCTCGATGCCTTCATCCCCGCCGGCACAACCGGGATCTACGCGATCACTCCGTAATCAGCGCCCGCGCGGCCTGCCGCCCAGTCCGCACGCAGTCCGGCACGCCTATGCCTTCGTAGGCATTCCCCGCAAGCTGCAATTCCGGCAGCTCGCGCAGGATTCCGCGCAGCGATTCGATCCGCGCCGCGTGCCCTACCGTGTACTGCGCCATCGACCGCCGCCACCGCCGGATCCGCAGAAACGCAGGATCCGCATCCCACCCCAATAACTCGCGCAGCTCCCGCCGGACTGCCCCCACAATCTCGTCGTCGCTCCGGTCCAGCACGGCCTCATGACCCGCACCGCCCAGGAAGCACCGCAGCACCAGGTGCGAATCCGGAACCCGGTACGGGAACTTGGCGCCCACGAACGTGCACGCCACCAGCGTCTTGCGCTCCTTGGACGGCACCAGGAACCCGAACCCCGGCGGCACCGGACCGCACTGCTCCCGCCGGTACCCCAACGCCAGCGTCACTGACGAGCTGTATTCGATCCCTTCCAGCAGATCCGCCAGACCCGCATGCACTGGCCGCAGCAGCACCCCGGCCTGCCACGCCGGACACGCCATGATCACGCCCGCCGCATCCACAGCGTCTCCGCCCACCCGCACCCTGTACGTGGACCCGGTTCGCTCCACTTGCTCCGCCGTGCCCGTGATCACGTCGCAGTGCGGCCGGACCCGCCGCTCCAGCTCTCCCGTGAGCTGCGCCAGCCCGCCTTTCAAAGTCTGGAACAGCGGCGCACTCCCCTGCCCCTTCGGCGCCCGCTTCCGCGCCTCCAGAACCCCCCGCGTCAAGCTGCCGTACTTTTTCTCCAGCTCGACAAAACGAGTCAGCACGCTGCCCACGCTCAGCCGGTCCACCGACCCGCCGTACACACCCGACAGCAGCGGCTCGGCCAGGTAATCCACGGTTTCCCGCCCGTAGTGGTCCTCGATGAACTCCGCCACGGTTCGGTCCGGCATCGGCCCGGCCGGCGGCTTCCGGAAATACTCCAACCCCATCCGGATCTTCGTGCCCCACGACAGCAGCGGGCTCAGCGCCACCGGCATGATCCGCGTCGGCACCATCATCATCAGGCCGTCGGGCAGCGGAATCAGCCGCCCGCCTCTTACCAGGTACGTCACCCGCGACGCGTCATTCGACCCGATGAGCTGATCGTCGAGCCCGACTTCCCGAATCAGCTCGTTTGCCGCCGGCTTCGCCGAAAGAAAACTGTCGGGACCGCCTTCCAGGACGCATCCCTCCACTGTCTCCGTCTGGATCACACCGCCCAGGTGCGAGTGCGCTTCGATCAGGACCGGCCTGCGCCCCGCCTTCACCAGCTCATACGCCGCCGATAAACCGGTAACTCCGCCGCCGATGATGACTATCCGCAAACCAATATCCCTGAATCCGACCTATCCAACCCTGCTCGTGCGGAACCCGCTCCCTACCGATAGCGGCTCTGACACGCACCAGCACTCTTACTCTCAACCGCCCGTGCGCCTGACAAGCCGTGCGTGAGAACAGCCCCCCGCTACGGCCTGAACTCCCGCACCATCTGCACCACCGCCTTCACATGATCTACCGGCGTCTCCGGCAGGATCCCATGGCCCAAATTGAAGATATGTCCCGGGCGCGTCCCGGTCCGCTTCAGCAGCTCGATCACCTTAGCCTTCAATTCCGGCAGCGGCGCCAGCAGCGACGCCGGATCCAGATTGCCCTGGATCGCCGACCGGTAGCTGATGTCCATCCACGCCTGGTCGATGTTCAGCCGCCAGTCCACGCCCATCACATCGCCGCCCGCTGCGTGCAGTTCCCGGAAGTACCCCGCCGCGCCCGTCCCGAAGTGAATCACCGGCACGCCCGTGGAGCGGATGCGCTCGATCAGCGCCCGCGAATACGGCGCCACGTAGCGCACATAGTCGTCGGCGCCAAGCGCCCCCACCCACGAGTCGAACACCTGAATCGCCCGCGCGCCCGCGGCCACCTGCAGGATCGCGAACGGCCCCAGCACGTCCACCAGCTTGCCCATCAGCCGGCGCCACAGCGTCTCGTCCCGGTACATGAGGGTCTTCGTGTTCACAAAGCTGCGCGATGCGCCGCCCTCGATCATGTAGCTCGCCATAGTAAACGGCGCGCCCACGAATCCAATCACCGGCGCCTTCCCGCCCAGCGCTCCGGTCACCATCTTGATCGCTTCGCCCACGTACCCCAACTCGTCCGTGTTGGCCGTGGACAGCGTATCCACGTCGTGCGACGTCCGGATCGGATTGTCGATCGACGGACCCTCGCCCGCCAGGTACCTCAGGCGCAGACCCATCGGCTCCACCGGCAGCAGCAGATCGGCGAAAATGATGGCCGCGTCCACGTCCAGGGCTTCCACCGGCTGCAGAGTCACCTGCGCCGCCAGGTCCGGCCTCTTGCAGATCTCCAGAATCGAATGGTGCGCGCGAATCTCGCGGTACTGCTTCATGTACCGGCCCGCCTGCCTCATAAACCAGACAGGCCGTACGTCGGTCGGCCGCCGCCGGCAGGCATCAAGAAAACGGCTGCTCATGGGAGGGACACGCATGCGATCTCCGTTCTGTCTTCACACAGGAAGACTCGAAACTCCTTGGGCTTGTGCTGGGCGGCCCACTGCCGCCCCAGGATGAAGTAGGGCTTCGTCCACGCTTCGCTGTCCAGCGTCTTCGGCGCCACCACCGACACCAGCAACATCCCCCGCGACGGATATCCCGTCCGCGGATCCATGATGTGGCTGTACGTCACTCCTCCCGCTACGAAAAACTTCTCCGACGACCCCGATGTGGACATCGACTCGTTCTTGAGAAAGACCTCCGCCGCCGTCTTCTTCGCATCCTTCGGATCCGGCAGCGTCACCCGCCACCCCCGCGGCTCGTTCGGCGGCGCCCCAATCCCGTAAATGCTCGACCGGCCCGCCGAAATCAATCCGCTGGTCACACCCTTTGACCGCAGAACGTCGGCCATCCGGTCCACGGCGTAGCCCTTCCCGATCCCGCCCGGGTCGATCTCCACCGTTGCGTCGAAGCGCACGGTGCGGACCTTCGGATCCAGGATGATATGCTGCCATCCGATCCGCCCCAACGCGGTCCGGATCTCCGCCCGGTGCGGAATCCTCCCCGAGCCTTTGTAGAATCCCCAGATCTTCATCAGTGGACCGACCGTAATGTCAAACGCTCCTTCACTTTGCCGGCTGTATGCCACGCATTTCTCCAGCAGCCGGAACAGTTCCTCCGAGACCTGCACCGGCCCCTGGGCTGCCTCCCGGTTTACCTTGCTCCATTCACTCTCGGGCCGGTAATTCGACAGCAGGGCGTCCAATCGCCGTGCCTCTTCAAATGCGTCATCAAGTGCGGCATCCAGCGCGTACCGGTCGCTTCCGTAGACTGCAATGGTGTAGGTCGTCCCCATCGCATCCAGAGATCGCTCCAGCCGCAACTGGGAACCTGGCCCCTGGACCGCCCATGCCGGCGCCATGGCCATTACCAATAGGAGTAGCACAGAAATGCGAAAACGCACGCGATTTCTATCGCTTACACATTGGTCCAGACTGCCCGCGTTGTGCCGGATTGCCTTCACCGATCGTCGTCCCGAGGGGCCGCCTCCCGCGGCGCGCCTGATTTTAGCGTACAACCCGGACCGTCGCCGGATCAATCAACCGTCGTATTTTCTTACAGGTAGGTCGAGCACCCCGCGCCGGGCCTTGCCCAGTCTCCGGCCTCGCCACCTCCCCCAGCCGCCCGCCTCTTCAGGCGCTCCTGCCAGTCGTCAATCGCCTCCGCCTTCGCCCGGTACTTCTGTTGTGGTATCCGGAAGAGCTCCCGCTGCGTCAGGTACACGCGCCAGGCATTTCCGCGCCGGCTCCTCCACTGCGTAGCTGAACGATGCCGCCCAAAAACCGTGCACAAAAACCCTGGTCGCCGATTTCTCGGTGACTCACTTTTTCAAGAACGCTTCGATCCAGTCGTCAACGCACTGGCACGCCAACATACCGCGTCTGGCTACTTCCGGGATTCCAGGAGGAGAGCGGGAGGTTTTTGGGCCACCGAATAGGTAAAAGCGATGATAAACTCGTGAGCGGCGTGCTCAATATCGCATGGGGAGTGCTTCAGTGAAGAAATCCTACCGGCCAAAGGCAACCCATGAAACCGCGTGAGACAACCGGCTTGGATGCAGCGGGCCGTGACCTGATTGCCAACCGCCTCCTTTGGGTGAACAGATTTATCTTCGGCTTGGTGCTGCTATTGGTCTTTTCCGGGTTTGTTCGTTCAGCATTTTATCCGCTGGACCGGTTTCTTTCGTCAGTGATTATCGACGATGCAACCTATAACCTGATACCGGCAAGGAATCTGCTCGACGGCTTCGGGTACAGTTTCGACCGACTGCACAGAACGAATGGAGTGCAGCCGCTTTGGGCGCTGGTTTCCGTGGCCGTGGTGGCTTTATGCCCGGATCTCGTTTCCGCCATGAGGGTGTTGGTCTTGGCTGGCGGCCTGTGCTGGATAGCGGCGGGCATCCTCCTGTTCAAGGTGCTGTCGCAGATGCTGCCCGGGGCCGCCTTGTTGGCCTCAACAATCTGGCTCATGGCGGGATTCACCCAGAGGAATGCTCTGCAGGGGATGGAAAATGGGATCACCGGCCTGTGTCTGGCCTTATTCCTGTATGCCATGTTTCGGACCTTGAAGGGCGGGGAGCCGACTAGAGAATTCGTCTACCCCCTGTTAGGCATGATTGGGGCGCTCATATCGGTCTGCCGTGTGGAACTGCTGATGTTGCCGGTAGTGCTGTCCGTCTTGGTTGCCTTGGGGCGACTTGAGTTGAAAGAGAGCCGGCGTGACAATTTGATGATCCGACAGGCGATCCTGACTGCCACTCCAACTCTCGTCATTTTCGGCGTCTACATTCTGATCAATGTCGCTTATTTTGGAAGCCTTCTGCCCGTCAGCGGAGCCGCGAAGCAGTTCTATAACAGCCGGTGGCTTGAAGTCGGGGGCTGGCCGAACGGAGGATTCTGGGGCAACGTAAAGTTCCACTTCGCCTACGCTTGGGATTTGGCGGTCTTTCCTCTTACCGAAGGGTTGTCACGTTCAATATTCGAATGGTTCCACCTCGCAATAGCCCGGAATAGAATCCAGCTCTGCGTGTTGGCGTCATTCGGCACAATGGCGGCTGCAACAGCCTGGATTGCAGCCCGCGGATGGAAGGCTCTTCGCCCGGATAATCGTCTGGTTGCGCTCAGCCTGATGTTGTCGAGCTGTGTGCTTTATCACTTTGTGCTGCTCATGTTCTTGAATCCGTTTTTTACCCTCTACGGAATTTGGTACTTCACTCCTCAGATCATGGAACTCTCAATCCTTCTGGGGGCAATCTCCGTTGTATCCGCAAACCGCTGCTCTAGGATTTTTCCCACCCCGTCCGCAGGAATAATTTTTTCACTTGCGCCCTGCTTACTGGCGCTGCTTTGGGTCGCGTCGAACGCACGCCTTTCCATGGGGATTGTGGCTGGAGATGAGCGGTCGAGCATGATGCTCATGTTCAAGCGTTCGGGAGAATGGCTGCAGAATAATCTGCCAGGTGTTCAGCGTGTCGGCACCGTGTCGTCCGGAGTTGTCAATGTTTACGCAAGACGGCACCACGTTGTAAATCTGGATGGGCTAATGAATACTCTGGAGTATCTACGTAGGTATCTCATCCCTGCCAGAGTGCCGGAGTATCTTCTGAGAGAGAAGATTGACTATTATGCGGACTACGCTCCCACCGATGAATGGAGAGGCGGCATTTCGTATGGCGGTCCGATCCCCCCGGACCGATTGCATTTGTTGCGCTGGTGGCTGGTGCCCGATGGACACCACGCATATGCCATTTGGCGAATTCTCCCGGTTGGCACAACGCGCAAGCCTCTTTCGAAGTCCGGACAGCCGGGAGACCGCATCTCTGAATTGCAGTGGGCATCCTTGTGCATGAAGCTTTTTCCGACTGTCGCGGAAGATTCATTGCAGGCGTACGTCATGCAGCATCCAAATGCATTCGTGGCCACCTCCGTGCAACGCAAGGCCGACGGGCCGTTGGAGCACATCATGATGACCACGGATCAATACCGCGCGTTGAGGCTCGAAGTTCCTGAACTTGATATCTCGCACCGAATAGAGGTCTCCTTCGCTGCGTCTGTTCGGCTGCTTGGTTTCGACGCTCAGACATGGGAATTGGCCCGTGGACAGCGGTTTGTCTTCACACGCTACTGGCAATCGTTGAAGCCGTTGGCAGGCCGGAAGGAACTGACGGTCGATACCTATATCCACCCATATCTGCCGGGATGGATCTGGCATAGAACCCCCGGCCTCCATGGCACTCTCCCTCTTGGGAGTTGGCTGCCCGGCGACGTATTCTCCGAGCACTGCGCGGTGACAATCCCATTGGAGACTCCTCCAGGAGTCTATCCAATTCATTTGGGGATCTGGGAAATGGAAAAAGGCTGGCTCCCCACAGATCGACCTGCTGACCCTGTTCGACCAGGCATGGTCTTTGTCGGTAACCTCACCATACGGTGATCCACCGGTATATCAACAGTGTGAAATCAATGGGATGTGTAAGAATGCATGATGGCTTAAGGTCGGATGGCGCGTTGAAGCCCCGAAGTGAATTGAGGTTGGGGGTCGTTTCGCCGATGGCAAACGAAGGCTCTGAGGCACAACGGTTCACCAAGGCAGTCTTAGCTCAATGCACAGGTTTTCGGGACGTGGTCTTTTTTGCAGTCTTCGACTTGGTTAGTCGGGATAACAGTCTGGACCTCATGAAGGAGTTGGCGGCTGAGGATCCACGAGTCAATGTAGTATGGGCGCCGGAGAATCGTTGCATCGTGGACGCCTACATCCGCGGCTACAAGGAGGCGCTGGCTGGTGGTTGTGACTGGATTTTGGAGATAGATGCAGGATTCAGCCATCAGCCGGAAGACGTTCCGCGTTTTTTTACTGAGATGGAGTCCGGTCTCGACTGCGTCTTTGGCAGTAGGTTCATGTCGGGAGGTGAAATAGCGAGTAGTTCACTGATGAGGCGCTTGGTCAGCTGGGGAGGCACAAAACTGACCAATATCCTGTTGGGCACGACGCAGAGTGACATGACCAGCGGGTTTGAACTGTTTTCGCGCACAGCCCTGGAGCGTGTTCTCGAACGTGGAATACGCTCCCGCGCGCATTTTTTCCAGACAGAAATCAAGTTCCACTGCCGCGATCTTCGATTCGTGGAAGTCCCCATAAAATACCGCTCTGCGAGTCCAGGGCTTGGGATGAGTTCAATTCGTGAAGCGCTAGGCAACTTGCTTCACCTCTGGAATACCAGGCACAAAGGGTCAAACTAATGCAGACCAGTGTCGTTGTCACCTCCATCGCGCCGCCAAACGAAGTAATGCGCGAGCTGGCCGCAGGCGCCGCGACTTCCGGCTTCAACTTCATCGTCATCGGGGACCTGGCCAGTCCGGCGGATTTCAGGCTTGATCACTGCCGCTTCTATGGCGTCGATGAGCAGGCTGGGCTGCCGCTGAGATTGTCCTCTCTGCTCCCGTTTCGGCACTACTCGCGCAAGAACATTGGCTATCTCACCGCGATGGCGACAGGGAGCCGGATCATTGTGGATACGGACGACGACAATCATCCGCGGCAGCGGTTCTGGGAGCCCCGTCGCCTTTCGATTGAAGCGCCATGCATCCGGGGCGCAGGCTGGGTGAATGTCTACCGCTATTTCACCGACGCGATGATCTGGCCGCGGGGCTTACCGCTCGATGAGTTGCAGACTCCAAGTCCTCGTTTGGCAGCCGCAGTCGGATGCGAGATCGCGTGTCCAATCCAGCAGGGCCTTGCCGATGGTGACCCGGATGTTGATGCCGTATTCAGGCTCGTGTTTCCTGTCGCAACAGAATTCGAACGTGATGTCCGTGTGATTCTGGGCAGAAACGCCTGGTGTCCGATCAACAGCCAGAATACCACCTGGTTTGAACAAGCCTTCCCGCTTCTCTATCTCCCCTCATACTGCAGTTTTCGGATGACTGACATCTGGCGTGGCTTCATTGCACAAAGAATTGCCTGGGAGAATGGATGGGGTATATTCTTTCATGGTCCGACGGTTTGGCAAGACCGCAATGAACATAACCTGATGCGCGACTTCGCCGACGAAATGCCAGGATACCTGCAGAATAGACGGATCGCGCAGATCCTGGAGGAGACTCCTCTTCGATCAGGGCTAAACGAACTGCCGGCCAATCTGTTTCGATGCTATGAGTCACTTGTGCGCGAACTGATTATCGATGATACGGAGTTGTCGCTGGTCGAGGCGTGGAATGAGGACATAGGCAAGGTATGGCGTTGCCCTGAATAGCCGGGGGGGGGCAGTAGCGCCCCGCAAGAGGGCCTTGCCAGCGTCGCTGTGCCGCCCGGCGCCGACGAAAGCGCTCCTTTTCAGAACTCTAATCCCGCGCCCGACCCCGCCGCATCCGCCGCTTCAGCTTCTCCAGAGCCCCCCCCGTCACTTCGGCGTCCGCACGGAACTTCAGCTCCGGCATCCGGAACAGCTCCATCCGCTGCATCAGACCCCGCCGCAAATAGTGCCGCGCAGACTCCAGCCCCTCCAGCGCCTGCCGCCTCTCCTCCGCATCAGCCGGCAGCGATACCAGCACGTCCGCCCTCTTCATGTCCGGCGACACCACCACCTCAGTCACATCCACCTGTGCGATCCGCGGATCGTTGCTCTCGAACCGGATCAGCTCCGACAGCTCCTCCCGCATCGCCTCCGCCACTCGTCTTGTGCGCAGTTCGTCCATACTGCTCCTACTCCATCCACTCCACTGTGGCGCTCAACAGCGCCGGCCCCAAAAACCCCGCTGCCGCGCGCTCCGCCGCATCCAGCACCTTGGCCGCGTTCTCACGCGATCCCGATACCGTCACCGCCGCCACCACCGAGCGGTTCAGCAGATTGTGATCGTCGATCTCCGCCACGCTCAGGTTGAAACCCGCCCGCAGGCGGTCCTTCAGCCCGCGCACCCAGTGACGCTTGTCCTTCAGCGAGCGCGCCTCCGCGAACTCCAACTCCAGAGTCAGTAAACCGATGGCGGGCATGACCCCCCGCTCTCCGCGTTAGACGCCGAGTTCCGCTGCGACTTTTTCCTTCACGAACGCTTCGATAATGTCGCCCGGCTTCAAATCGTTGTATCCCGCGATCGTGATACCGCACTCGAAGCCCGACTTCACTTCGCTCGCGTCGTTCTTGAAGCGCTTCAGCGAATCCAGCCTGCCCGTGTGGATCACGATGTTGTCACGCAGCAGCCGCACCTGGCTGTCCCGCGTGATCGCGCCGTCCTGCACGTAGCAGCCGGCCACCGTCCCCACCTTCGAGATCCGGAAGATCTCGCGCACTTCGGCCCTGCCTTTGTAGGTCTCTTTGAAGACCGGCTCCAGCATGCCGACCATCGCCTTCTTGATCTCGTCCGTGAGCTCGTAAATGATCGTGTGCAGGCGGATGTCCACCTTCTCCAACTCCGCCGCCTCGGCCGCCTTGCGCTCCGGCCGAACGTTGAAGCCGATGATGATGGCGTTCGATGCCGACGCCAGGTCCACATCCGACTCCGTGATCGCGCCGACTCCGGCCGAGATCACGCGGATGCTCACCTTCTCTGTAGACAGCTTCTGCAGCGTGTCGGAGAGGACCTCCGCCGTGCCGCCCACGTCGGCCTTCAGGATGATGTTGAGTTCCTTGGTCTCGCCTTCGCGAAGCTGCGCGTGGAACTGGTCCAGCGTGACGCGCGTCTTGGCCATCGCCACTTCGCGCGCCTTGATTTCGCGGAACTCGGCGATCTGCCGCGCCTTGGACAGGTCGGTGACGACCTGAAGCGTATCGCCCACGTCAGGCAGCGATTCCAGTCCCAGCAGTTCCACGGGCATCGAGGGACCCATCTCCTTGACGGGCTCACCACGATCGTCGAACAGCGCTCGCACGCGTCCGAACACCGTGCCGCAGAGGAAATGATCGCCCACTCTCAGCGTGCCGTTCCGCACCAGCAGCGTCGCCACCGGACCGCGCCCGCGGTCCAGCTTCGCCTCCAGCACCGTTGCAACGGCGGGCCGGGCTGCATTCCCCTTCAGCTCCTGCATGTCGGCAACCAGCAGGATCATCTCCAGCAACAGGTCCAGGCCCAGCTTCTGCTTGGCCGAGACCGGCACCAGCGGAGTTTCGCCGCCCCAGTCTTCGGGCATCAGTCCCAGTTCGGTCAACTGCTGCTTGACCCGCTCCGGCTGCGCTTCCGGCTTATCGATCTTGTTCATCGCGACGACGATCGGCACCTTCGCCGCACGCGCGTGGTCGATGGCCTCGCGCGTCTGAGGCATCACGCCGTCATCCGCCGCGACCACCAGCACCACGATGTCCGTCACCTTCGACCCACGTGCACGCATTCTGGTGAACGCCTCGTGGCCGGGCGTGTCGATGAACACGATCTTCCGCCCGTTCAGGTCTACGTGATACGCGCCGATATGCTGCGTGATGCCGCCTGCCTCGCGGGCCGCAACATTCGTCAGCCGGATCGCGTCCAGCAATGATGTCTTTCCGTGATCGACGTGGCCCATGATGGTGACCACGGGCGGCCGCGCTTCGAGGTCGCCGGCGACTTCGGTCTGATCGACCACCTGCACCGACTCCTCTTCGTAGCTCATCTTCGCCGTGCTCGCGCCAAACTCACGAGCCAGCTCTTCCGACAGCTTCGTCTCCAGCGTCTGGTTAATGGTCGCGAAGATTCCTTTATCGACCAGCTTCTTGATCACGAGGCTCGCCTTCACGCCGAGCTTCTCGGAGAGCTCCTTCACCGTGATCCCTTCCGAGATGGTGATCTCGCGGTCGATCACGGGCAACGGCGCGGGTTCCGCCTTGCGGTAGCCGAACGGCTTGAGGATGCCCTCCCGCTCTCTCTCTCTCCCACCGCGCTGCGGAGCGCGCTTCTTGCCGGCGTCGCGGCGTCCCGGCTCGGTCGTCGGAGGAGGCGGTTCCAGCACCGGCGTTGTCGGATGTGGACCTCGGCCCCGCATCGGGCGGGCGCCCGGTCCCGGCGCTCCGGGACGTCCGGGCATTCCCGGACCACTGCGGCGCGCGCCCGGATAAATCGGCTGGCCCGGCGTCGGAGCACCCGGCCTCGGCGCTGCGGGCTGACCCGGCATCGCCTTCGGCTGCGACTGCTGCTGCAATCTCGCCAGTATGTCTGCTCTCGGAGGAACCACGGGCCGCGCCGCCGGTTGTCCGGCCAATGGGGGACGCGTCGGCTGCCCTCCCACAGTGGGACGCGACGATCCCGAAGCCACCATGTTCTGCGGCCGCGGCATCTGCGGAGGAGCCGCGGGCCTCGGCGCTCCGGGCACCATCGTCGGCGGCCTCGGAATCTCTCCGCCCGGCAGCGGCTGCCTGGGTCCTGAAATAATCTGTCCCGGTCTCGGTGCTCCCGGCGCCGTGGCGCGCGGAGCAATCGGCGCATTCCGCGCCATTCCCGGTTGTGCCGGAGTTGCCGGCCTCGCCGCCCTCGCCGGCGCCTCAGCTGCGGGAGCACCCGGCTCCGGCTTGGCAGGTTGACGTGGAGCAGCAGGAGCCGCAGGCGCGGCAGGCGCTGCTGCGACCGGCGCTCCGGGCCTCGCCGGCGTCTTCGGCGCCGCAGGTTTCGCAGCTTCAGGCGGCGCTGGCGCCGCAGGCGCGGGATGCGCCGCGGCAGATGCAGGCTGTGTGACAGGAGGGGTCGCCGCCGGCGGAACTGCCGGTGCGGCTGGAGCCGCGGGATGCGCGGCAATCGTCCGCGTCGGAATTGGAATCGACGGCGCGTGCGCCATCGGCGTCGCGTGACGCCCGCCCACGCCCGCCAGCGGCGGACGAATCGGTGCTCGCGGGGCCGCCAGTGGCGTGGCCGGTATTGTCGGGGCGGCCGGAGCCGCGGTCTCGGTTGGAGATTCTTTCACTTGTGGACTGCTGGCAACTGGCGCCGCCGCACTCGGCTTCGCCGCAACTGCCGGTTCTGCCGGCTCAGGCCTCGTCTCTTCCACGGGCTTCTCTTGCGGCGCTTCCACTTCGGCTTCGGCCGCAGCCGCCTTTTCACGGAGTGCAGATCCCGCTTCGCCGGCCAGACGCTCCTTGATCAGGATCGCTACGTCCTCGTCCACCGAACTGGAATGCGTCTTCTTCTCGGCGACGCCAAACTCGGGCAACAGGTCGATGATCGCGCCCGGTTTCACTTCCAGCTCGCGAGCCAGCTCATTGATGCGAATCTTTTTCATACTGTGGGCGTCGCCCCGCACGCAGGGCTGACCCTCATCACTCCTTGTTCCGCAACCCCGATTGCCTGTGTCGGACTACTCTTCTGCAGAAAGACCCGAGGACTTCATCGTATCAGATTCATCTGTCGGCGGTTCACCCGCTTCCCCGGTCGCTTCTGCAGCACCGTCCGCCGGGCCCGCGGTGGCTTCCGCCGGCGATGCCGTCTCATCCGCACTTGCTTCCGCCGCGGCATCCGGCGCGGCTTCCACCGCCCCGGTGCTGGCTTGTTGCCGCGCGTCCAACTGATTGTAGTAGGAGTTCACGGCCTCGCCGATGCCCGGCACCAATTCTTCTCCGATTCCTTCGATCCCGGTTAATTCCTCGGGCGTCATCCCGCCCAGTTTCTCCACCGTCCCCACGCCGGCCGCGAACAGCAACTCCAAAATGTGTTCGCCCATCCCGTGCTCCAACAACACGCTCAGCGGCGTCCCCGCGGCCATCGACGCCATCGTCGCTTCCACTTCCTGCCGCTTCTCTTCTTCCGTCTTGATGTCCACGCGCCAACCCAGCAGCTTCGCCGCCAGACGCACGTTCTGTCCCTTCTTGCCGATCGCCAGCGACAACTGCGAGTCCTCGACGATCACTTCCATGTACTTCTCGTTCGAATCGAGAATCGCCACGCGCGAAATCTTCGCGGGACTCAACGCATGCGTCGCGAACACCACCGGGTCCTCGCTGTACTCGATGATGTCGATCTTCTCTCCGCGCAGCTCGCGGATGATCGACTGCACGCGCATTCCCTTCATGCCGACGCACGCGCCCACGCAGTCCACGTCCCGGTCGCGGCTCAACACCGCGATCTTCGTCCGCTCGCCTGCTTCACGCGCACAGCCGCGGATCACCACGGTGCCGTCGTAGATTTCCGGCACTTCCTGCTCGAACAGGCGCATCACCAGCTCCGGCGCCGCCCGCGACACCAGAACGCCCGCGTTCTTGCCCGTCTTGTCTACGGTCTTGATCACGCACCGCACTCGCTCGCCCGCCGAGAAACTCTCCAGCCTCGACTGCTCCTTCTTCGGCAGCCGCGCCTCCGTCTTGCCCAGGTCCACAACAAGGTCCGGACCCTCCGCGCGCTTGATGGTGCAATTGACCAGCTCGCCTACGCGCCCCGAATACTCCGAATAAATGTTCTCCCGCTCCGCCTCGCGCACCTTCTGCAGAATCACCTGCTTCGCCGTCTGCGCCGAGATCCGCCCCAGCGCCTCCGTCGGCTTCGCAATCCGGATCTGTCCGCCCACCTCCGCCGCCTTATCGTACTTGTGCGCTTCATCCAGGCTGATCTCCGTCACCGGATCCACTACCGGATCCGCCACGGTCTTCACCGTATAGATGACGATGTTGCCCGTGCGCTCATCGAAGTCCGCCACCAGCTCTTCGTTGGATTTGAACTGCTTCCGCGCGGCCACAAGCATTGCGTCCTTGACCGCGTCCAGCACGATCTGCGTGTCAATCCCCTTCTCCTTGCTCAGGATCTCGATGGACTGGTAAATGGATGCCAAGCGTTACGCTCCTCTACTGCGGTATTACGGCCCCGCGGGCCTGGTTACCATTCGAATTTCAGGTTTGCCTTTTCGATTGCGTCCATCCGGGCTCGAATTACCTTGCCGGATGCCGTCTCCAGAACGACGCAGCCGTCCTCTATCCCCGCCAGCACGCCTTCCCACCGGCGCTGGTTGTCCACCGGCTCTCTCAGTGCGATGCGTGCTTTCTTCCCCGTATATCGCGTGAAGTGCTCCGGCCGCAGCAGCTTCCGCTCCACGCCAGGCGAGCTCACTTCCAGGTGGTAGCCTTCTCCCGGAACAACCTGCTCCACGTCCAGCACCGTCCCCACCTGCTGCGAGATCAGCTCGCAATCGGCGTGCGTCACTCCCTCCGGCTTGTCGATGTAGATCCGCAACACCCGCGCGCGGCCGGAGCCTGCCAGCTCGACGTCCCACACTTCCAGCCCCTCACGCTCCGCCGCGCGGCGCGCGATCCCGGCGATCTTCTCAACCAGGCTCTCTCGGGCTGTGCTCGGTGTCTTTTCCACTTGATCCACGCTCGCGCACTCAAAGGCGCATACCAACAAAAAAGTGGGCTTTCGCCCACTTCCATGGTTCGTCACCCTCAGTATACACCATCCCGCAACGCGTCAGGCTTTGTTACGTCCCTCCGCTCATGGCGCGAACGGAGGGCCCGCACTGGCGCGGCCAAGCCGTCACGCTCTCGCAGGCGCTGCCAGAATCAGCGCAAGCACGAAGGCGAGGATCGCAGACATCAATACACGGATCTTCATGCTCCGCTCCTTCCGTTGAGGATTCTCCCGCCGGAAGGAGCGGGTGTCAACCGCCCTACATCTCCATGTACGGCATCGGCGGCACTTTGCCCAGCAGCCGCGTGTACACCGTCAACGCGCCGCGGTGATGCGCCGTGTGATCGTTCAGCGCGCCGAAGATCACGTACCTCGGCATGCCCCCCATGATCGGCCCCGGCGGCAGCAGCGCAGCCCATTCCGCCTCGCTCTTCGCCGCGACGCTCGACGCCGCATCCGCGAACGCCTTGTCCAGCCACGCCCGTGCAGACGCCAGCGACGTCACGCCCCGCACCTCTTTGTCCATCCGCTCGAAGTCCAAATCAAAGCCGCCTTCGGCGAACGCCCCATGCATAAACCATTCCACCGTCTGCGCTACATGCGCCACCGTGGCAGCCACCGTGAACATCTCAGGCTTGGGCGAAAAACCGGAATTCTCCTCCGTCAACGCACGTGTTGACCGGTCGAAGAACTCCTTCATCGAAGCAAGCTGAGCCTGCAATCCCTCTTTCACTGTTTATTTGCCTCCTGCGCCCTATGATGCCGGATGATGCCACCGAAGGCAAGTAACTTTTTGGGGATTGTGGATCAGCCCCTGATGCGGCCAGTCCGGCCCTATGCGGCGGACGCCTTTTCCTCCTGCGTCTCCTGCCCCGCCAACAACCGCAGCAGAAGCAGATCCGACGGCTGGAACGACGTGATCGGCAGATTCGCCAGGTCGTCCTCCGTCTCCAGGATGTGTTTCCTCACCAGAACTCGAAACTGCTCCAGCGAAATTCCCAGCGCTGCCGCTGCCTGCTGCTCGTTGTAATAGCCCTTCCCTGGCCGAGGAGTGCTCATCATGTCTGTCCGTCCTGCCTTCCCCCCGATTGTAGTTGCGCCTCTCCGACCTTCAGAATAGGCTCTTCGGCTGAATTCCTCGGGAGCTTCCACGCGGATTTCCCACCCGGAAATACGAAAGTACTAAGGTTTATGCGCACATAAGTTGGCGCTACACTGTTGCCGGAGGTCCTCATCATGTCAGTTCATCGTGGCCACGGCGCTCATCCATCCACCGCCGTCCTCACCCGCGGCTTTGACCCTCGCCTCTCCGTCGGCTCCGCCCGCCCTGCGGTCTTTCGCAGCTCCACCTACGTCTTCGCCAGCCCCGAGGCCGCCGAGCGCGCCTTCAACCTCGTTTCCGGCCGAGCCACCCCCGAAGCCGGCGAAGTCCCCGACCTCATCTACTCCCGTTTCAATCACCCCAACGCCGAAATCCTCGAAGACCAGATGGTCCCCCTCGAAGAGGGCGCTGAATGGTCCATCGTCTTCAACTCCGGCATGGCCGCCATTATGACCACCGCTCTCGCCCTCCTCCACCCCGGCGACGCGCTCGTCTACACTGTCCCTCTCTACGGAGGCACCCAGAACCTCATCCACGATCTCCTCGAACCCCTCGGCATCGTCTGCCGCCCCGTCGTCGCCGGCCGCAGCGCCGAGCTCGACGAGGCTATCCGCACCACCCCCAACATCAAAGCCATCCTCATCGAAACCCCCGCCAACCCGACCATGGTCATGACCGACATCAAGCGCGCCTCCCTCACCGCGTCGCATCTCGATCCCAGGCCCGTCGTCATGGTCGACAACACCTTCCTCGGCCCCGCCTTCCAGCACCCCATCACCCTCGGCGCCGACATCATCCTCTACTCCGCCACCAAATACCTCGGCGGATTCTCCGATCTCCTCGCCGGCATCGTCCTCGGCGTCTCCCCCGAGATCAACAAAAAGATACGCGCCCGCCGCGGCCTCTTCGGCAACATCCTCCAGCCCGACGAATGCTGGATCCTCGACGGCCGCCTCCCCACCGTCGCCCTCCGCATGAACCGCCAGAGCAAGAACGCCCAGCGCATCGCCGAGAGCCTTGTCCACCGCCACGAGATCCGCAAGGTATACTACCCCACCCTGTTCGACGATCCCGACCAGATCCGCGTCCGCCTATCGCAGTGCGATTACCCCGGCGCCATGATCTCCATCGATCTGCACGGCGGTAAGGCGGCAGCATTCGAATTCCTCCGCAACATCCGCCTCGCCCACAACGCCGTCTCCCTCGGTGGCATGGAGACCCTCGTCTGCCATCCCGCGACCACCACGCACTCCGGCTGCTCCGCGGAAGAAAAGGATATCGCTGGAATCACAGACGGCCTCGTCCGCATCTCCGTCGGCGTCGAAGACTGGCGCGATCTCCTGCGCGACTTCGAACAAGCCCTCGAACGCGTCGCCGTCACCGTCAGCGAAAAGTAGGGCGGAATTCCCGCTCCGCGGGCCGGCCTTGTGGCCGGCCCCCACCCCC
>DBMU01000027.1:742-11269 GCA_002298225.1 Bryobacterales bacterium UBA690 | reverse complement strand
CGATCAAGCGCGTGAGCGCGCTCGGTGCGCTGAACGGCGAGCCGCAGTGGGAGAAGTCGGTGGACGAGCTGATGGAGGCGGTGGACAACTACATTCCGCTGCCGGCGCGCGACATCGACAAGCCGTTCCTGATGCCGATCGAAGACATCTTCTCGATCCAGGGCCGCGGCACGGTGGTGACGGGCCGAATTGAGAAGGGCGTTGTGAAGGTCGGCGAGGAAGTGGAGATCGTCGGTTTCCGCGACACGCGCAAGACGGTAGTGACGGGCGTGGAAATGTTCAAGAAGCTGCTGGATAGCGGCATGGCCGGCGACAACGTCGGGTTGCTGCTGCGCGGCATCGACAAGGACGACGTGGAGCGTGGGCAGGTGCTGGCGAAGCCGGGCTCGATCACGCCGCACACGAAGTTCAAGGGTGAAGTTTACGTGCTCTCGAAGGAAGAGGGCGGGCGGCACACGCCGTTCTTCAAGGGCTACCGGCCGCAGTTCTACTTCCGCACGACGGACGTGACTGGCGTATGCCAACTGCCGGAAGGCACGGAGATGGTGATGCCGGGCGACAACGTGTCCATCGGAGTGGAGCTGATCACGCCGGTGGCCATGGACAAGGGCCTGCGGTTCGCTATCCGCGAGGGCGGCCGCACGGTCGGCGCCGGCACGGTAGCGGAGATTCTTGAGTAGCGAGTAGTTTTGGAACGCCGGGTACGGCAGGCGAAGCTGCGGTGCCCGGCGAGTTCGCGTTAGAATGAAGAAGTTGTTCCCGGGAAGGGGCTTAGGTTAACGGTAGACCGGCGGTCTCCAAAACCGCGAGTGGGGGTTCGATTCCCTCAGCCCCTGCCACTCCTAGCTGCGGAATCCCGAACAGGGACGAGTTGCGGGAGGGCAGGCCGATCGGCGGGCGGCTTCGCCGAAAAATCCAGGGATTTCCTGGGCAAATTAAGGTAAACAGGTGCCATCTATGGCGGCAGAATCCACGGCAGTCAGCGGAACCGGCCAACCCTCCAACGGGGTGGCGGGCTGGTACGCAAGCGTGAAGGAATATATCGAAGATCTCAAGGCGGAGATGCGCCGGGTCACGTGGCCCAACAGCAAGCAGGTTCAGGCGACGACCGGAGTGGTGATCGCCGCGGTGTTTCTGTTCGCTGCCTACTTCGCGGTCGTCGATCTGATTCTGGGCCGAACGATCAACCAGATTTTCCAGACGCTCGCGCGCCGCTAGGGGGCGTAGCCGGGCGAGGGTTTCAAGTTCCATGTCGGAGCAGGATTTCGAGATTCAGGGCGAGAACGGCGAAGGCCTGGCTTCGCAGGGCGGAGTGCCTGCCAATGCCGGGACCGAAGAATCGATCGCGGAACAAATGACGCCGGATGAATCGGCCGCGGAGGAAATGGCCTCCGAAGGGGCCCCTGCAGGCGCAGTGGCCGAAGGCATGATCCCTGGCATGGACTGGTTCATCATCCATACCTACAGCGGATTTGAGAACAAGGTCGCCGAATCCCTCAAAGCCCGTGCCGAGGCCTACGGCTTCGCGTGCCGCCTCGGGCAGGTGCTGATCCCTACCGAAGAGGTCGTGGAACTGCGTAACGGGAAAAAGGTGACCAGCAAGCGCCTGCTGTATCCGGGCTACGTGATGGTCCAGATGGCCATGGACGACGAGCTCTGGCACCACATCAAGAACACTCCGCGGGTCACCGGCTTTGTCGGCGGCGGCAACACTCCGGTGCCGCTGACGGCGGATGAGGTGAACGCCATTCTCTTCCGTCAGGCTTCCGCCGCCGAGAGGCCCCGGCCGAAGCTCACGTTCGAGAAGAACGAGACAGTGCGCATCATCGACGGGCCCTTCACGAATTTCCAGGGCAAGGTGGACGAGGTCAATTCCGAGCGCAATACGCTCCGCGTGCTGGTGACCATTTTCGGTCGCGCCACTCCGGTGGAGCTCGAATTCCTGCAGGTGGAGAAATCGAACTAGGCCGCGGGCGGCCAGGCACAGCTCAGCGAGATAAAGGTTCTACACAATGGCGAAGAAAGTTACGGCTCAGGTTAAGCTGCAAATCCCGGCAGGCAAGGCGACTCCGGCGCCCCCGGTCGGCACGGCGCTCGGTCCCCAGGGCGTCAACATCATGGAGTTCTGCAAGGCATTCAACGCCAAGACCTCCGCCAAGGACCAGGAAGGGCTGATCATCCCCGTGGTGATCACCATCTACTCGGATCGTTCTTTCACCTTCATCACCAAGACCCCGCCCGTGGCCGTGCTCGTGAAGCGCGCCTGCAACCTGGCCAAGGGCAGCGCCGAACCGAACAAGAACAAGGTCGGCAAGATCACGATGAAGCAGGTGGAGGAGATCGCGAAGATCAAGATGCCCGACCTGAACTCCTTCGACATCGAATCCGCGATCGCTCAGGTCAAGGGCGCCTGCGTTTCGATGGGTGTTGATGTGACCAAGTAAGTATTGTGAACTTTTCGGGCGTGGACGGGCGTTCGCCCACCATGCTAAAATCGTAGTTTCGTTCTTTTCCAATCTACGGGGAATGCGATCCTGACCCGTCAGGGCAGGGTATGCGGACCCACTCACATTGGGAGGTTTGCCGCCCGGGAAACCGGGTGGGACCGTTTGGACCAGTCACACTATGGCAAGAAAACCAGGCAAAAAATACTCTGCGGCTGCTCAACAGGTCGAGAAGCGGCCCTACACCCTCGAGGACGCCATCCCGCTGGTACAAAAGATCAAGTTCTCGAAGTTCGACGAGACGGTCGAAGTGCACATGCGGTTGGGTGTCGATCCCAAGCACGCGGACCAGATGGTCCGCGGCACCGTGGTTCTGCCGAACGGACTCGGCAAGACCAAGCGCGTTCTGGTGATCGCTTCGGGCGACAAGATTCGCGAAGCCGAGGCGGCGGGCGCTGAATTTTCCGGCGGCGACGAGTTGGTTGAGAAGATCCAGAAGGAAAACTGGCTGGACTTCGACGCCGTCATCGCTACTCCGGACATGATGCGCTCCATGGCGCGTCTCGGTAAGGTGCTCGGCCCGCGCGGCCTGATGCCGAACCCGAAGACGGGCACGGTGACCACCGACATCAACAAGGCTGTTCAGGAAGTGAAGGCCGGCAAGGTGGAGTTCCGTGTCGACAAGACCGGCGTCATCCACGCGCCGGTGGGCAAGAGCAGCTTCGCAACGGCCAAGCTGCTGGAGAACGCGAACACGCTGATCCAGGCCGTGGTGAAGGCCAAGCCCTCCGCCGCCAAGGGTAAGTACGTGAAGAGCGCCACCGTCTGCTCCACCATGGGCCCCGGCATCGCTCTCGACGTTACCAGCTACAATCTGCGGCAACTCTAGCAGCAGGGAAGGCAAAAGGAATCGGGCATGAAGGACAGAAAGAAGAAACAGGAAGAGCTCGACGCCCTCCGGCAGGCGCTGCAAAACGCCCAGAGCGTCTTTGTGACGGGCTTTGACAAGCTGACTGTCGCGCAGGACTTCGAGTTACGCAAGACGGTGCGCGGCGCTGGCGGCATGTATCACGTGGTGAAGAACACCATCGCCGAAAAGGCCTCCGAAGGACTGACTGCTGAGTCTGTTCTGAAGGGCCTTGCCGGGACTTCCGCTGTGGCCTATACCGCGGGCGACCCGGTGGCGCTGGCCAAAGCGCTGACGGCTTACGCGAAGGCGAACCCCAGCTTCACTTTCAAATCGGGCCTTGTGGAAGGGCGTGCGATCAACCTGGCGGAGATCCAGGACCTGGCCGCAATGCCGCCGAAGGAAGAGATTTACGCCAAGTTGCTGTACCTGATCAACGCTCCGGCACAGCGCTTGGTTACCGTCCTGAACGCGGTCGGCCGCAATCTGGCCGTGGTCGTCGATCAGGGTGTTCAGGAGAACAAGTTTTCCTCCTAGTGAGGGTCGAGCCTGGTCTCGGCTTGGAAGAAACGATTTTCAACGATAGGGAGTATCGATAAAAAAATGGCTGACATCAACGCGATTGCAGAACAGATCCAGGGCCTGACTCTCCTGGAGGCCTCTCAGCTCGTGAAGCTGCTCGAGGAGAAGTTGGGCGTATCCGCTGCCGCCGCCGCTGTTGCCGTTGCCGCACCGGCGGCCGGCGCTGCTGCCGCCGCTCCGGCCGAAGAGAAGACCGAGTTCAACGTGATTCTCACCGCCGCCGGCGCCAACAAGATCAACGTGATCAAAGTGGTGCGCGAAGTCACCAGCCTCGGCCTGAAGGAAGCTAAGGACCTGGTGGAAGCCGCTCCGAAGGCGATCAAGGAAGGCGTCAACAAGGAAGAAGCCGAGACGATCAAGAAGAAGTTCGTCGAAGCGGGCGCCACTGTCGAAATCAAGTAAGGCGCGGGCGTCCGCGATGGACGCTTTCGTTTCAGAATATCGGGCGCCGAACGGCGCCGGCCGCAAGGCCGGCGCCTCGGCGTCTGTTTACTGTTTCCTCGGTTTGACTGGCTGGTTTGCATCCTGTTAAACTGTGTTCATCAGATTCTGGATCCGAATCGGGAAGCGCTGCGCCTGTGCACATCTCTTTTGAGCCGGGTTCCGTTCGCCTGCGGACTGCGGCTGACGTTCAGGTTTGTCCCCCCTCGTACAGGCTGTGTGTATCTATTGACCTCTCATTCGGTTCCCAGTCCTCTGTTTCTCTGCCCTTGGTGACAGACGTCCCTGCGCCGGGCATCTCCCGAAATTCGAACTCGAGAATGACCCCCTCCGCCCTTAGTGGCAGGTAGGGTAAGCTGGCGGCCTCTCCATTCGGAGAATGGCCGTTTGGCGCTTGAAGGAGTGGAGAATGGCAACTGCGTCCCACGGCACGCCACGCGAGCGTGTTGATTTTTCCAAGATCAAGACATCCGTCCCCATCCCGAACCTCATCGAGGTTCAGAAGCGAAGCTATGAACGCTTCCTCCAGATGGACCTCCTGCCCGATGAGCGCGACGACATCGGCCTCCAGAGTGTCTTCAAGAGCGTCTTCCCGATCACCGACTTCCGGGGACTCTCTGAGCTGGAGTTCGTCGACTACTCCATCGGCAACTGGGAGTGCAAGTGCGGCAGCCTGAAGGGACTCAACCACCTGCGCACCGTCTGCCGCAACCCGGCGTGCGGAGCGACCATCAAGACGGATCCCTTCCACCCGGGCGACGTGCTCTGCGACAAGTGCGGCACGTTCAATAAAAACATCGTCACGTTCTGCAACCGCTGCGGCGACCCCGTAGGCCTGCAGTTGAAGTACGACCAGGCCGAGTGCGAGGAGCGCGGCATGACCTACGCCGCGCCGCTGAAAGTCACCATCCGCCTGAAGATGTTCGACAAGGACGAGTCCGGCCGGAAGACGGTCCGCGAGTTCAAGGAACAAGAGGTGTTCTTCGGCGAAATTCCGCTGATGAGCGCCAACGGCACCTTCATCATCAACGGCACCGAGCGCGTGATCGTCAGCCAGTTGCACCGCTCGCCCGGCGTTTTCTTCGAGAAGGTGGCCGCGCAGAATTACTTCCTTGGCAAGATCATCCCGTACCGCGGTTCCTGGGTCGAGTTTGAATTCGACAGCAAGAACCTGCTCTACGTGCGCATTGACCGCAAGCGCAAGTTCTACGGCTCCGTTTTCCTCCGCGCGCTGGGCATCAAGTCCGACTCCGAAATCCTGCACGCCTTCTACAAAACCTCAGAGCTGCACCTGAAGGACCGCCGGATCTTCTGGAAGGTCGACGACTCGCTGGTCGGCGTCAAGCTCGGCAATGCGATTACTTCCAAGAGCGGCGAAGTGATCCATCCCGCCAACCGCAAGATCAAGGAATCCACCATCGAGGCCTGCAGGAAGGCGCGCATCGACCAGGTGGAAGTGACCACGGCCGAAATCGAAGGCGCCTGGGTTGCCTCCGACGTCATCGACATGGAGACCGGCGAAGTCCTCGCCGAAGCCAACCAGGAGCTCACCACCTCCTCGCTCGCCAAGGTTATGGAAGCGGGCATCAAGCAGGTGGAAGTGTTCTTCCCTGATCGGGACGAGGTCGGCAACGTCGTCTCGGTCACGCTGAAGAAGGACCCTGTGAAGAGCCAGAACGAGGCTCTGCTGGAAATCTACCGCAAGCTGCGTCCCGGCGATCCGCCCACTCTGGACACCGCCAACCAGCTCTTCCACGGCATGTTCTTTGACCCGCGCAAGTACGACTTCTCGCGCGTGGGCCGCATGAAGTTCAACATCAAGCTCTACGACAGGGCCGACTACGCGCCTGACGGCACCGAGGGCAATCCTCTGGACCGCCGCACCCTGGAGCGGAAGGACTTCATCGACACGATCAAGTACCTTATGCGGCTCCGCAAAGGTATCGGTGCGGTGGACGACATCGACCACCTCGGCAACCGCCGCGTGCGTGCAGTCGGCGAGCTGCTCGAAAACCAGTTCCGCATCGGCCTGGTCCGCATGGAGCGCGCCATCAAGGAGAAGATGGCCGTCTACCAGGAAATGTCCACGGCGATGCCGCACGACCTGGTGAACGCCAAGCCCGTCATGGCGGCTATCCGCGAGTTCTTCGGATCCAGCCAGCTCTCGCAGTTTATGGATCAGACCAACCCGCTGTCGGAGATCACGCACAAGCGGCGTCTGTCGGCCCTTGGGCCAGGCGGTCTGAGCCGTGAGCGCGCCGGCTTCGAAGTGCGCGACGTGCATACGACGCACTACGGCCGCATCTGTCCCATCGAAACGCCGGAAGGTCCGAACATCGGCCTGATCTCCTCGCTCTCGTGCTTCGCACGGATCAACGAGTACGGGTTCATCGAGAGCCCCTACCGCCGCGTGGTCGAGGGCGTGGTGCAGGACGACGTCAAGGTGCTCAACCCGGGCGCCACGAACATGAAGGTCGGTCAGGTGATGACCCGGAGGGAGATGGAGAAGATCATCTCCGCCGCCGACGCGAAGAAGAATCCGCCCGAGGTGGAAGCGCACTGCGACTACCTCTCGGCCTGGGACGAAGACAAGTACGTCATCGCGCAGGCGAACCTGGCGCTCGACAAGGTCGGCAAGATCCAGGATGAGCTGGTGAACGCCCGCAAGGCCGGCAACTTCTCGCTCACCAGCCGCGACGACATCGAGTACATGGACGTGAGCCCGAAGCAGCTCGTCTCCGTCGCCGCTTCGCTCATCCCGTTCCTCGAAAACGACGACGCCAACCGCGCGTTGATGGGATCGAACATGCAGCGTCAGGCGGTTCCGCTGCTGCGCGCCGACTCGCCGATCGTCGGCACCGGCATGGAGCATGTCACCGCACGCGACTCCGGCGCTGTAGTGCTCTGCCGCCGCTCCGGCGTCGTGGACAGCGTCGACAGCGAGCGCATCATCGTTCGCGTCGAAGGCAACATCCACGAAGGCCAGATGTCGCGCGAAGTCGGCGCCGACATCTACCCGCTCACCAAGTTCAAGCGTTCCAACCAGAACACCTGCATCAACCAGAAGCCGATCGTCCAGCAAGGGCAGCGTGTGAAGAAGGGCGAAGTGCTGGCCGACGGGCCTTGCACCGATCAGGGCGAGCTCGCCCTGGGGCGCAACGTCCTGGTTGCCTTCATGCCCTGGCGCGGCTGCAACTTTGAGGACGCCATCATCGTCTCCGAGAAGCTGGTGAAGGAGGACTACTACACCTCCATCCACATCGAGGAATTCGAAATCGAGGCCCGCGACACCAAGCTCGGCCCTGAGGAAATCACCCGCGACATTCCGAACATCAGCGAGAGCTTCCTGCGGAGCCTCGATGAGAGCGGCATCATCATGGTCGGCGCCAAGGTGAAGCCCGGCGACATCCTCGTCGGCAAGGTCACGCCGAAGGGCGAGACCCAGCTCACCCCCGAAGAGAAACTGCTCCGCGCGATCTTCGGTGAAAAGGCCGGCGACGTGAAGGACGCGTCCCTCTACTGCCCGCCGGGCATCGAGGGTGTTGTGGTCGATGCGAAGGTCTTCTCCCGCAAGGGTGCGGACCTCGACGAGCGCAGCAAGTCGATTCTGGAAGGCCAGGTGGAGAAGCTCCACCGCAACCTCGACGACGAAAAGCGCATCCTCGGCGACGAGCGCGCCAAGCGTCTCGCCGCCCTGCTGGAAGGCAAGGAACTGCTCGCCGATCTCCACGACGAGAAGACAAACAAGAAGCTGCTCTCCAAGGGCGCTCCGCTCAGCCGCGACGTCATCGAAAAGATGAAGGCGCGCGACCTGAAGCGCATGAAGCTCTCCACTCGCGACCCGCGCCTCAATGAGGCCATCGACGAGATCGAAGAGCTGACGTCGCGCCAGATCATGGTGCTCGAGAAGATCACCGAAGAGAAGATCGCGAAGCTCAAAAAGGGCGATGAACTCCCGCCTGGCGTGATCAAGATGGTGAAGATCTACATCGCCATGAAGCGCAAGCTCTCAGTCGGCGACAAGATGGCCGGACGCCACGGCAACAAGGGCGTCATCTCCCGCATCGTTCCCGAAGAAGACATGCCGTACCTCGAAAACGGTACGCCTGTCGAGATCATTCTCAATCCGCTCGGCGTTCCCAGCCGTATGAACGTCGGGCAGATTCTGGAGACGCACCTCGGCTGGGCAGGCCGCGAGCTTGGCAAGAAGTACGCCACGCCGGTCTTTGACGGCGCGAGCGAGACCGACATCAAGCACGAGCTCACCGATGCGTCACTGCCCACATCAGGCAAGGTGACGCTTTTCGACGGCATGACCGGCCTTTCCTTCGAGCAGCCCGTCACCGTCGGCATCATCTACATGCTCAAGCTGAGCCACCTCGTGGACGACAAGATCCACGCGCGCTCCATCGGACCGTATTCGCTGATTACGCAGCAGCCCTTGGGCGGCAAGGCCCAGTTCGGCGGCCAGCGCTTCGGCGAAATGGAGGTCTGGGCGCTGGAAGCCTACGGCGCCGCCTATGTCCTCCAGGAGCTCCTCACCGCCAAGTCCGACGACGTTTTTGGCCGCGCGAAGATCTACGAGGCCATCGTCAAGGGTGAAGCGGCCGCCGAGCCCGGCGTGCCCGAATCGTTCAACGTCCTCATCCGCGAGCTGCAGTCGCTCTGCCTGGACGTTGAACTCATGAAGAAACCCAAGGAAGTGCTGGAAACGGCACTCGCAGCGGACTAACCGGGAAGGACAGGAGGCGAAAATGTATAGATCATCACCTTACGATCGCACGAATCTGATTGCGGACTTTGATTCCATCCGCATCAGCCTGGCCTCGCCGGAAAAGATCCGCAGCTGGTCACACGGTGAGGTGACCAAGCCCGAGACCATCAACTACCGTACCTTCAAGCCGGAGCGGGACGGCCTGTTCTGCGCCCGCATCTTCGGCCCCATCGCGGACTGGGAGTGCTTGTGCGGCAAGTACAAGCGCATGAAGCACCGCGGCGTCATCTGCGACAAGTGCGGCGTCGAAGTGACCTTGAGCCGTGTGCGCCGCGAGCGCCTCGGCCACATCGAGCTCGCCAGCCCCTGCTCGCACGTCTGGTTCTTCAAAGGCCTGCCGTCGCGCATCGGCTACCTGCTCGACATCACCCTCCGCGACCTGGAGCGCGTCCTCTACTTCGAGGCGTACGTCATCGTCGATCCCGGAGAAGTGCCGTCCATCAATCGCGGCGAAGTGATCACCGATGAAAAGAAGCGCCAGCTCGAAACGGAGAATCCTGGCAAGTTCGTCGCCATGATGGGCGCCGAAGGCATCAAGGAGCTGCTCCGCAAAATCGATATCGAAGCGCTTTCCATTGAAATCCGCGAGCGGATGAAGACGGAGCAGAGCCAGCAGAAGAAGCTCAAGTTCGCCAAGCGGCTGAGAGTGGTCGAGAGCTTCCGCAAATCGGGCAACAAGCCCGAGTGGATGATCCTCGATGTGATTCCGGTGATTCCGCCGGAACTCCGTCCGTTGGTGCCGCTGGACGGCGGCCGCTTCGCCACGTCCGACCTCAACGACCTCTACCGCCGCGTGATCAACCGCAACAACCGGTTGAAGAAGCTCATTGAGCTGCACGCGCCCGACGTCATCGTGCGCAACGAAAAGCGCATGCTGCAGGAAGCGGTGGACGCTCTGTTCGACAACGGCCGCCGCGGCCGCGTGCTGCGCGGCGCCAACAACCGTCCGCTTAAATCGCTCTCCGACGCATTGAAGGGCAAGCAGGGCCGCTTCCGCCAGAATCTGCTCGGCAAACGCGTCGACTACTCCGGCCGCTCCGTCATCGTCGTCGGCCCCGAGCTCAAGCTCAACCAGGCCGGCCTGCCGAAGAAGATGGCGCTGGAGCTGTTCAAGCCGTTCATCTATCACCGTCTCGAACTCCGCGGCCACTGCACCACCATCAAGCAGGCCAAGGAGCTGGTCGAACAGCAGGATCCCGTTGTGTGGGACATCCTCGAGGAAGTGATCAAGGAGCATCCGATCCTCCTCAACCGCGCTCCTACGCTGCACCGTCTCGGCATCCAGGCGTTTGAGCCCGTGCTGGTCGACGGTAAGGCGCTGAAGATCCACCCGCTGGTCTGCACGGCGTTCAACGCGGACTTCGACGGCGACCAGATGG
>DBMU01000027.1:0-683 GCA_002298225.1 Bryobacterales bacterium UBA690 | reverse complement strand
CCGACGCAGGACATGGTGCTCGGTCTCTACTACCTCACCAAGGTGCGCCGCGGCTCAAAGGGCGAGGGCAAGAAGTTCGCCTCCGTCGAAGACGTCCTCATCGCCTATGAGATGGGAGAGGTCGAGACGCAGACGCCCATCACGCTTCGTTACTCGGGCAAGGTCATCGACCTCGCCACGGCTTACGACAGCCAGGACGTGCTGCACACCGAGCCCGTCGAGTACGCCAAGACCGATATGGAGACCACGGTGGGACGCGTCGTGCTCAACGACATCCTGCCCGACGAGATGCCCTTCGTCAACGGCCTGTTGAAGAAGAAGGGTCTCACCCAGCTCGTGCAGTTCTGCTATCTGAAGCACGGCCTGCAGATCACGGTGAAGATGCTTGACGACGTGAAGGACCTCGGTTTCCTCTCGGCAACCAAGGCCGGCATTTCCATCGGCATCGACGACATGGTCGTCCCGGAATCCAAACCCAAGCTGGTGAGGGATGCCGAGAAACAGGTGGTCGAGGTTCAGAACCAGTACCAGGAAGGCGCCATCACCCAGGGCGAGCGCTACAACAAGATCATCGAAATCTGGAACAAGGTGACGGACGAAGTCTCGTCCGAAATGTTCAAGACGATGGAGCGCGACGACAAGACTGGGCGCTACCTCAATCCGATTTACATCATGGCCGACTC
>DBMU01000025.1 GCA_002298225.1 Bryobacterales bacterium UBA690 | reverse complement strand
CAAAGCCGGCCCCCAGCATCTTGCGTTGAAGCCCTTGTAGCTAAAAGATGATCCAGCCGGCGAGGGACCCAAATCCCGCGCCGGCCCACTTCCGCCCTACCTGGAGATGGGAAATCGCTCATCCAGCGCGAGGTTGAGCCGGAGGACATTCACGCGCGGCTCGCCGAGGAAGCCGAGATCGCGGCCTTCTGTGAACCGCCGGGTGAGTCGGCTGACTTGCTCGCGAGTGACTCCGCGCGCCTGGGCCACACGCTCCATTTGCACAGCGGCGGAAGCAGGGCTGATGTGCGGATCGAGCCCGCTGGCGCTCGCTGTCGCTATATCGGACGGAAGCTCGGGCTTGAACGAGGGATTCTCCGCGCGCAGTTGGGCGACGGAGGCCTTGGTTCGATCGATGAGCTTCTGGCTGGTGGGCCCAAAGTTCGAGCCGGAGGAGGCGGAGGCATCGTAGCCATCGCTGCCGGCCGCGGAAGGACGCGGATGGAAATACTCGGGCTTCGTAAAATTCTGTCCGATGATCTCGGAGCCGATCACTTTTCCGTTCCGCGTGATCAGGCTGCCGTTGGCCTGATGCTTAAAGAGAATCTGAGCGAGTCCGGTGACCACGCCTGGATAGAGGAGTCCCGTCAGGACCGTCAGCACCAGCACCATTCGAAAACCGGGAAGCAGTTGTTTGATCATGATGAGACTCCTTATGCAAGCCCCAGTGCGTGGACGATCTGATCGATGATCCAGATGCCCGGGAAGGGGACGATGATACCGCCGAGGCCGTAGATCAGCAGGTTCCTGCGCAGCAGGGAGGCGGCTGATTCAGGACGGTACCTGACGCCGCGCAGCGCTAGAGGAACCAGCGCGATGATGATCAGCGCGTTGAAGATCACAGCCGACAACACGGCGCTCTGCGGCGTGTGCAGCCCCATGATGTTCAGCGCGTCGAGAGCTGGATAGGTGGCCATGAACATCGCCGGAATGATGGCGAAGTACTTGGCCACATCGTTAGCAATGGAGAACGTGGTGAGCGCACCGCGCGTGATCAGGAGCTGTTTGCCGATGGCGACGACTTCAATCAGCTTGGTGGGATTGGAGTCGAGGTCCACCATGTTGCCGGCTTCTTTGGCGGCCATGGTGCCCGTGTTCATCGCGAGGCCCACATCGGCCTGCGCGAGGGCGGGCGCGTCGTTGGTTCCGTCACCGGTCATCGCAACCAGGCGCCCGGCGGCCTGCTCCTTTTTGATGTAATTGAGCTTGTCGGCGGGTGAGGCTTGGGCAAGGAAGTCGTCGACGCCGGCTTCCGATGCGATGGCAGCGGCCGTGAGCGGATTGTCGCCAGTGATCATCACTGTGCGGATGCCCATGGCACGGAGATGCCCGAGGCGGTCCTTCATTCCGCCCTTAACGACGTCCTTGAGATGGATCACTCCGAGCGCGCGGTGTGCGTCTGCGACGGCAAGCGGCGTGCCGCCCTGCCGCGAGATGCGCTCCGCCGTTTCGGTCAGCTCGTCAGGAACCTGGCCGCCCTGTTCGCGAACGAAGGCGGCGATTGATTCGCTCGCGCCTTTGCGAAGCTGCCGGCCGTCCAGATCGACGCCGCTCATGCGCGTGTAGGCGGAGAACGGGATGAAGTGTGCCTCGTGGGACGCCACCTCGCGGCCGCGAAGGCCGTACTTCTCCTTGGCGAGCACAACCACTGAGCGCCCTTCCGGCGTCTCGTCGGCGAGACTGGATAACTGCGCCGCGTCGGCGAGCTCTTCCTGCGTCACCTCATTGACGGGAATGAACTCGACGGCCTGGCGATTGCCGATCGTGATCGTGCCGGTCTTGTCGAGGAGCAGCGTGTTCACGTCGCCGGAGGCTTCCACAGCCTTGCCGCTCATGGCGAGGACGTTGTGCTGCATGACGCGGTCCATGCCGGCGATGCCTATCGCGGAGAGCAACCCGCCGATGGTGGTCGGGATGAGACATACCAGCAACGAGACGAGTACGGCGATCGTGGGAACCGACCCGCTGCCGGCCGCGGACACGCTGTAGTGCGCGAACGGCTGCAGCGTCACGACGGCCAGGAGGAAGACGAGCGTCAGGCCCGCGATCAGGATATTGAGCGCGATCTCATTGGGCGTCTTCTGCCGCTCGGCGCCTTCGACCAGCGCGATCATTCGGTCGATGAACGTCTCGCCTGGATTCGACGTGATCTTGATTCGGATGTTGTCGGAGAGCACTTTCGTGCCGCCAGTCACGGCGCTTCGGTCGCCGCCGGATTCGCGAATCACAGGCGCAGACTCGCCCGTAATGACGGACTCGTCCACCGTGGCAATCCCTTCCACTACTTCTCCGTCGCCCGGGATCAGGTCGCCGGCCTCGCACACGACGATGTCCCCGGCTCGAAGCTGCGACGCGGAGACCCTTTCAAATCGATCGCCCACTATGATGCGCTTTGCGATGGAGTCGGTCTTGGTCTTGCGCAGCGTATCCGCCTGGGCCTTGCCCCGCGCTTCCGCCATGGCCTCCGCGAAGTTCGCGAATAACACCGTGAACCAGAGCCAGAGTGCGATCTGGATCTGGAAGCCAATGTTGCCCGCGCCTACGGCGATATCCCGGACCAGGAAGAACGTGGTGAGAGCCGCACCCGCTTCGACCACGAAGATGACCGGGTTCTTCATCAGCGTCACCGGGTTTAGTTTGACGAACGAATCCCTGATGGCACGGCGGAGGATTTCCGGATCAAACAGCGGCCTTGCATGCGCGAGTTTCTTGGGCAGCAGTTCTGTGGGATCGCCAAGACGGACCTGCCTCGGCGTCGTGGTGGCGGTTTCTCTTTCGTGAATGGAGCTCGGCATGGCTAGAAGAGCCTCCCTTGATTCATCAGGAAATGCTCAACAATGGGGCTGAGCGACAGGGCCGGGAAGAAGGTAAGCGCACCAACGATGACGACGGTGCCCACCAACAGGCCGACGAACAAAGGTCCGTGAGTCGGCAGCGTCCCGCTGGTGACTGGCACCCGCTTCTTTGAGGCCAGATGTCCGGCCACGGCGAGCATCGGAATGATGATGAGGAATCGGCCAATCAGCATCGCAAGGCCGATGGTGAGGTTGTACCAGGGCGTATTGGCGTTGATGCCGGCGAAGGCGGACCCGTTGTTTGCGGCGCCACTGCTGTAGGCGTAGAGGATCTCCCCGAAACCGTGCGGCCCGCCATTGTTCAGATTGCCCGTGGCGGCGCCGTAGCTCCCGTTCCAATAGGCGTCCTTCGGGAATGTGATCACCGAGCTGATGCCGGCAAAGAGCAGGACCGCGGCGGAAGTGGCAAGCAGGGCGATCATCGCCATTTTGACTTCCTTCCCCTCGATCTTCTTGCCGATATACTCAGGAGTCCTGCCCACCATCAGCCCTGCAATGAAGACTCCGAGAATCGCGAACAGCAGCATGCCGTACAGTCCGGCTCCCGTTCCGCCGAAGATCACTTCCCCGACCTCCATATTGAATAGCGGAACGAGTCCGCCGATCGGGGTGAAGCTGTCGTGCATCCCGATCACCGCCCCACAACTGGCGTCCGTGGTTACGGTGCCAAACAGCGAGGTGGCTGCGATGCCGAAGCGGACCTCCTTGCCCTCCATGTTGCCCCCCGGTTGGGATGCGGAAGCCATGGACTCGATGCCGAGTTTCTGCAGGTTCGGATTGCCGGATTGCTCAAAGTAGTAGAGCGTGAACGCACCGGCCAGAAATAGGACGCTCATTGCGGCGAAGATCGCCCAGCCCTGGCGTGTATCGCCCACCGTCTTGCCGAAGGTGTAGGTGAGGCCCGCCGGGATGAGGAAGATCGCGACCATCTGCACGAGGTTGGTGAGCGGTGTTGGATTTTCGAAGGGATGCGCGGAATTGGCGTTGAAAAAGCCGCCCCCATTCGTACCGAGCATCTTGATGGCTTCCTGTGAAGCCACCGGCCCCTGCGCGATAACCTGCTGCTTTCCTTCCACCGTGGTGGCGACCGTATAGGAGTTCAGGTTCTGAATGGCGCCTTGGGAAGCGAAAAAGAGGGCGATCAGCAATGAGATCGGCAGGAAGACGTAGACTGTGCCGCGAACAAGATCGACCCAGAAATTGCCGATCGCGTTCGCCTGCTGTCGTGCGAAGCCGCGGATGAGCGCAACCGCGATGGCGACTCCAACGGCCGCCGACGCGAAGTTCTGCACAGTCAGCGCAACCATTTGCACGAAGTAACTCAGCGTGGTCTCGCCGCCATAGCTCTGCCAGTTTGTATTGGTGACGAAGCTGACGGCCGTGTTAAATGCGAGGTCCGGTGTCATGGCCGTGGCGTTGCCGGGCGCATGTCCCGAGCTGAACCCCATCGGGTTGAATGGCAGGAAAGCCTGGAGGCGCTGGATGCCGTAGACGAAGACGAAGCTGAACAGGCTGAAGGACAGCATGCTGGCGGTGTATTGTGTCCAGCGCTGTTCTACGTCCTCGCGAACTCCTGTAAGGGCGTAGCAGAGTCGCTCCAGCGGCCGCAACAACACATGCAGAAATGTCCGCTGGCCATTGAAGACCCTCGTCATGTACGCGCCCATTGGCTTGGCTAGCGCGAGGATCAGCAGGAAGAAAGAGACGATTTGGAGAATCCCATTGGGAGTCATAAATACCTCAGAAGCGCTCCGGCTTGAGGAGCGCGTAGATCAGGTAGACAAACAACAGAGCAGCGGCAATGCCGGCGATGATGTAGTCCATTGCGGTTCTCCTCCTTGTGCGGCTCAGAGCCGGTCACAAGCCTTCGTGACAAACCATCCGGCTACGAAGAAGAGCGCGGCGATGGCGATAAAGAATAGGTCGAGCATGGTGAGCCTCTTTCAGAATTCGGAGAGCAGTACGTGGTGTCCGTCGCGGCGAAGGCGTGCCGCAAGGCGGCTTTCCCGGGACGGCCACCAGCGCTTGTGCGAGCCGAGAACAACCAGCGAGCTTGGCGTGATCGCCTGATGGATCGCCTCCCAGGCATCCCGGCAGAGCCGGACATCCACAGTGGTTTCGACGCGGGGATCCTCCGCCACGGTGTAGAAGCTGTCGACGATCCCACGCGGATCGACTGACGGGCGATTCAACGGCAGCGGATAGGGGACAACGTGGGGAATCATCAGGCGCACAGGGATCGAGAGCGACTGGGCAAGCGGCGCAGCCTCGAGGAGAGCGTGCAAGGTCTGGGGCACGGCGGTATGGATAATCAGGATTTCGCGGACCGAGGCCTTGCATGTTCCCGAAAATGTCGCCGGACGACTTACCGCACGTACCGTGGTGTAGACCGTAGCCATCTACTGCCTCCACTGACGAGGTTAGGGTGTGAGCCGTAAAGAAGTCATAAGGAACGGCTAAGGATTCCGTGAAGGTCCCGCCGTGCATCCCACCCGCGATCGTCAGAGAGGCCCATGGCCCTCTGGGCAACCAAAGTTGATGAAGACGCTCCGCGGCAGAGCCGAAAACGGTAGCGAGCGGGTGTAACGGGTTCGAGCTCGTCTTCAGCGGAACAGGTAGGCGCCTCTTCAGCGGAGCCCCGGTCAGATCAACGCCCAACGCCAGAGGGAAGAGGCTGCGGCGAGCGCGTCGGTCCGGCGACACTCAGGCCGCCAGCATTATCGAAGATCAGGCGGTCGATATTGACGACCCGCGCGCCGCGAGGATTCGCCGGATCGGCGTGGGAGTGATACACGATGAACAGCTCCTTGCCGTCCTGCGAGGTGGTGATGGAGTTGTGCCCTGGCGAGGAGACGCCGATATCCAGATTGGACGCGAGGATTGGATTGCCCGGATTCTTCACCCACGGTCCTAGCGGTGAGCCGGCCGCGGCATAGCCAACTCCATAGCCAGGCGCGCCCGTGTTGTTGGCAGAGTAAGTCATGTAGTACTTGCCACCGTGTTTGATCACCGAGGGGCCTTCATTGCAGCGGTTCCATGTCCAGTTGATCCGCTCCCAGGGTTGATCTGCCTCCAGCAGCTTCACCGGCTCACCCATCAGCTTCGCCAGATCACTGCTCAGCGCAACACCATTGATCAGGCCGTAGCTGTAGCCGTCGCGAGCTCCGTTCTGGCTGAAGTACAGGTATGGGGCGCCATCGGAGTCAACAAAGATGTGCGCGTCGATCGCGGAATAACCGGCATCGAACCAGGGCGCGTACAGATCCCGGTACGGGCCTTCCGGCCTGTCGCTGACGGCGAGCGCCGTGAGCATCCGCGCCGGGTTGGAACCGCGGACCCGGGCGCTGTATGTCATGTAGAACCTGCCGCGATAGTGGATCACTTCGGGAGCCCAGAAGTTGGCGTCTGCCCAGCCGTCTTCGGTCTTGCGGAGGGCCCAGCCGCCGCGGGTCCAGTGAACCAGGTCGCTGGAGGTGTAGTATTCGAAACCCTGGCTGGCTGCAGTGGTGCCGAACAGATAGTACTTCTGCTCGTGCAGGAGAACGAAGGGGTCGCCCATGCGGACAGGAGTGTCGCCGACAGGGTTTATGTACTGGCCGAGCAGCATCAACAGCAGGAACGTCATGGGAGGATCCGACCAATAGAATATGTCCGCCAGGACCGGGATCCATGCGGCCCCCCAGGCAGCGCTATTAGTTGACACCTGTTTACTCTAGGCCTAGACTAAACAGGCATGAAGACGCGGAAGGACCTCTTCCCCGGCGCCCTGGAGATGATGATCCTCCAAACGCTCAAGACGCAGCCCCTGCATGGCTACGCGCTCGTCCAGATCATCAAGCGCTCATCGAATGACCTCCTTCAGATCGAAGAGGGCTCACTGTACCCCGCACTGCAACGCATGCTGAAGGACGGCTGGGTGGACGCTTCCTGGGGGACGTCCCCCACGGGAAGAAGGATCCGCATCTACGAACTCACGCCCGCCGGCGCGGCCCACCTGGAGCGCGAAGTCACCAGCTTCGAGCAAATGCTGGAAGGGATCCGGCTCGTTCTCTCCCCGGTGAAGCCATGAATTGGGTAAAGCAATTACTCTCGCGACGGCGCATGGATCAGGAGCTCTCGGATGAGATCCGCGAGCACCTGGATGAACGAACCGACGATCTGATCGAACAGGGCATGTCCCCCGCGGACGCCGCCCTGGCAGCGCGGCGCGAGTTCGGCAACGTGCTGTTGCTGGAGGAGCGCGGCCGTGAGGTCTGGCGGTGGACCGCGATCGAGAACTTCTTCGCCGACATCCGCTATGCGTTCCGGCAACTGCACAGGTCTCCCGCCTTCGCGCTGGCCGGAGTGCTCACGCTTGCGTTGGGCATCGGCGCCAACACAGCCGTCTTCAGTGTGGTGAATGCAGTCATGCTGCGGCCGCTCCCATTTCCGGAGCCTGAGCGGCTTGTATCCGTCGAATCCCGCAAGGTTCTGGCCGTACCGTCGCCCGACTCGCTCTCCTACCCGACCTTCTTCGACTTCCGCGACCGGAATCAGGTCTTTGACCACATCGTCAGTTATCGCGACGACTCCTTCTCCCTCACCGGCTGGGGCCCCGCCGAGCACCTCAGCAGTCAGATCGTCTCCTGGGACCTCTTCGACCTGCTCAAGGTCCAGCCCGCATTGGGCCGCGGCTTCCTGCCTCACGAGGAAAGCGCCGGCGAGCGCGTCGTCGTACTGAGCCACGACCTGTGGTCCAACCGCTTCGGCGCTGACCCCACGATCGTCGGCCGCGCCATCACTCTCGACAGCCAGCCGTACACCGTCGTGGGCGTTGCACCCGCCGGCTTCAAATTTCCGGTTCAGAATGCACGGGTCCAACTTTGGACAACCCTCGCGAAGGACGCGGCCTCTGACACACTGCAGCCGATCACGAGACAGCGCGGCGCGCGGCTGCTCAGTGCGATTGCCCGGCTGAAGCCCGGAGTGACGCTGCAGCAGGCTCAGCTCCAGATCGGCGCGGTGGCCGCGGCCCTGGTCCGCGAACACCCCGACCAGAACAAGATCGTCGGCAGCACCTTCGTGCGGCCGGAGTTGGAATCGCTGGTCGGCGACGCAAACCATGCGATGTTGATTCTGCTCGGCGCGGTCGGCCTCGTGCTCCTGATCGGTTGCGCCAACATTGCGAATCTTCTGCTCGCCCGCTTTGCTGAGCGGGAGCGCGAGTTCGCGCTGCGCGCCTCCATCGGCGCGGGCCGCGGCAGGATCGTGCGGCAGCTCATCACGGAGAGTCTGGCGCTGTCCCTCAGCGGCGCCGTGGCCGGCGTGCTGTTTGGCATGGCGATGATGCGCGTGCTGATCCCGCTGGCAGAAGGCAGCATCCCGCGGATTCAAGAGGTCGGAATTGACGCACGGGTGCTCGCCTTCTCCGCCGCGCTTGCCATCCTGACTTCCCTCCTCTTCGGACTGGCGCCGGCCCTCCGTGCCGCCCGCTCGGACCTGGTTGCTCCGCTCAAGGAAGGCGCGCGCTCCGTTTCGGCCGGTTCGGGCCGCCTGCGTTCAGCCCTGGTCGTAGTCCAGATCTCCCTCGGCCTCGTGCTTCTCAGCGGCGCCAGCTTGCTGGCCGCCAGCTTCTTCCATGTCCTCCAACGCGACCTGGGCCTGCAGCCCGAGCGCATCCTCGCCTTCAGCGCCAACCTGCCGGACAAAGACTACCCAAGGGAACGCGCGCTGCAGTTATATTCGCAGCTCTTCGAACGCCTGAAGTCCCTGCCCGGCGTCTCCTCCGCTGCAACCGCCATGCCGCTGCCCCTCACCGGCGACTCTATGACGATCTCCTTCAAGATCGAGGGCCGCCCCACAGCTCCATCCGAGCGCCACTTCTCCAGCATGGCCGTCGTAACGCCTGAATTCTTCAAGACGCTCGGCACGCCGCTGCTCGAAGGCAGGTACTTCACAGGGCGGGACAACGGCGCTGCTCCGCCCGTGCTGATCGTGAACCGCGCGTTCGCCGAGAAGTTCTTCCCGGGAGAATCCGCTGTCGGGAAGCGGATTGAGCCTGGTGCAACCTCCGACGCGCGCGGCACGCGCATGCGCGAGATCGTCGGTGTTGTCGGCAACGCCATTCAGTCGCCGCTCAAGCCCCAGCCTTCGCCCATCTATTACTTTCCCTACGAACAGCTTCCGTGGTGCTGCCCCGCGGTCATCGTGCGGACCGCGAATTCGCCGCTCGCTCTGGAGGGATCCATCCGAGGCGTCGTTGAGTCCATCGACAAGCAACTGCCCGTGCATGAAGTGCGCACGCTGGATCGCGTCTTTTCCATGTCGATGGCTGGCCCGCGATTCCAACTGCTGCTCCTCGGCAGCTTCGCGGCGATCGCCCTTTTGCTGATGGTTGTCGGCCTGTACGGCGTCATCGCCTACACGGTGGCGCGGCGGACGGGCGAGTTGGGAATCCGCATGGCGCTGGGTGCAAGCCGGCAGACTCTGCTGGGTATGGTCCTTGGCGGAGCCATGCGGCTGGTGGTGATCGGTGTCGCGATCGGACTGGCCGGATCGCTGGCGGTCGGCCATCTGCTCAGCCGGCTGCTGTACGGCGTCGAACCGCGCGACCCCGGCCTGCTTCTGGTGGCTTGCGGATCCGTCGCCCTTGCCGCCGCTCTCGCCGCCTGGATCCCCGCCCGGCGCGCCGCGTCCATCGATCCCTTGCAGGCGCTGCGCTGCGAATAGTCAGGCTCCGGACCCGTGAACGTCAGTGAGCGCGTATGCACGCTTCCGACGTATCCGGTGCAGCTGGACTGAGAGTTTATGGACAGATCGCGACGAGAGTGGGACGATCAGAACCGTCGAAGATGGGCGAGGCATGGCGCACGCGAAGAGTGAATTCGCGGCTCCGATGTTCCAATCAAGCCTATCCAATCGCCGAAATCAGCGCCTGCACGTTCGCCTGCGGCATGCCGGGACTCGCGCCGCCGCCGAGGGAGAGGATCAACGGGTGCCCGTTGGCGGCCCCCAGGACATCCATCGCCGCCTCTTTGACGGCTTCAGGCGTCCCGTTGACGGCGAGATCGAGCGGCGCAACATTGCCCATCAGGCAGAGCCTGCCTCCCGTGGCTTGATACGCCGCGGCGGCCGAGAACTTGTGGCTCCAGTTGAGCACGTCGATGCCGAGGCCGGGAAGATCCGCGGCGAACGGCTTCACGTTGGCATCGTTGTGGTAGACCTTGACCCAATGCTTCGGAAAGGCGTCGAACACGCGCTTCATGTAGGGATGCGCGAATTCGAGATAGCTGCGCCGGGACATCAGGCCTGGCACGTCGTCGAGGATGAACACGCCTTCGACGCTGTCCCCAATCGCCTCGCACTGCGCTTTCAGCCAGCGGATCACCGTTTCGGTGAGAACGGCGAGCAGGCGGTGGATGCGCTCGGGCTGCTCTGTGAGGTCGAGCATCAATTCCGTAATCCCACGCATGAACGACGCCAGACAAAGCGGCCCGCGCGCCGTCACGAAGGGGATGATGTAGCCGGCGTCGAAGATGCGCTGCTTTTGCGTCGCATAGAGACGTAGCGCCAGCGGCATCAGCCCGTCGGTGGCCGGATCGGCGGCAACCAGGCCGTCGATCTCTTCAATCGTACGCAGGCACGGGACGACATCCGGGGTGTGATCCGGGTAGAAGCGGACTTTGCACCCAAAGGCTGAGGGCTCGATCGCCATACCGTACTCCACCCACCAGGACGGAATGAACGTAATCTGCGGGAACTGTTCCAGCAACTTCAGATTGGAGCGGAACCACAGGTCGGGATCGAGATAGTAGTCGAGGTGATTGATTCCGAGAAATCCCGGGAGCCATGGACTGTCGACAATCAGCGCCAGAGGCGGAGTGCCGGCAGCCCCTTTGGCTGTCTGCTTGAATCGTGACCATTGTTCGGGTTTCATGGGATTAACGGCTGAAGTGCTTTTGGAGGACCAGGGCGACAGTGCCGCGCAATCGCGCAGTACCATCTTCATCGGCGGGGACCAGCGCGGGCGCTGAGCCGCCGGAGAGCACCTGGGATTGCAGTTCGGCTTCGATGATGGGACCGAAGCGATGCCAGGCGCGCGTGAGGTCCCCGATGACGATGATGCGCTCCGGGGCAAGGCCGGCGACGATGATTCGCATGCCGTGCCCGAGCTGTCGAGCCATGCTTTCCAGCGCAGCGGCGGCGCGGCAATCGCCTCCATCGGCAAGCTCGAGTAGATTGTGGAAGGTGAGGTTGTCAGGCGCCTTGCCGGACTCGCGGTAGTACCGCAGAGCTGCCCGGTTGGACGCAAAAACTTCCCAACATCCGCGGCTGCCGCAGGAACAGAGCGGTCCGTTGGGGTCGATGGGGACGTGGCCGAATTCGCCGGCCATATTGCCGAGGCCCCGCGCCAGTTGGCCGTTCACCATAACTCCGGCGCCGATGCCTTCCGAAACCGTAATTACCACAACGTTCCGCTCCTGCCCCGCACCTCCGAACCAGGCAGCGGCGAGGCAGCACGCGTTGGCGGCGTTTTCGAATGCAACCTCGAGTCCAGTGGCTTCCGCTATCGGCGTGCGCAGGTCAACGTCTGGCCACTTGAGGTTGGGAGCAAAGACGAGCCGGCCCGCATTGAAACGGCCGGGGAGGCTGATCCCGATGCCTTCGATCTTTTTGCCGCTGCAGGATTGAATCATGGGCTGGATGATCGAGAGGATTCCCGCAATGGCGGCCTGCGGGTCGCGCGGCGTGGGAAATGCGGACTGATGAATAAACTCACCATTGACGTCTGCAAGCGCGACGCTGATCTGCCCCGGGCGAATGTCGACGCCGATGATGACCCGGTCCTCGTTCAACCGGAGGTGCGTGGGACGCCGGCCGCGAGGCAGGCGCGCGGTCGGACCTTCGAGGACCCAGTGCTCGGCGACGAGCTGCTCAACGATGAGTGAAATTGTGCTGCGCTGGAGACCGGAAGCACGGGCCAGGTCGGCGCGCGAGATCGGCTGGCGTGTGCGGATGAGGTTGAGCACAATCGCGCGGTTGATTTCGCGGGCAACGTCGCTGGCGGCGGGCTGTATCGTATGGGTGCTCATTGGGATTGGATCTCGATGTAGTCAAGGGCGGCGGTTTCGCCGCCGTCTGGGATGCCTTCAATGCGAATCTCGTCGCCTTTGCGAAGCGCAACCCCCTGGATGGTGCGCCTGGCGGAGGAGGATCCGTCGACGCGGCGCGTGGGAACGTGGTCGGGTGCGTCCCACTCATCGATCATCTGGCCGGCGACAGAGAGACGGAAGCGCGAAACGCCGTTGTTGGTGTCGAAGTAGCGCACGTGAATGGTGTACCACCCTGCCCCGCCCGTATGAATGTAGGCCGCCGCGCATCGGGCGGATTCGCATTCAATGGCCTTCCCGCCCGAAGCGGCTTCCCAGGGCCTGACGTCGCGCGCTGTGTAGCCCGTGAGTTGCATTGACTCGGCTTCAACACGCCCCGGATAGTTGCCAACGCGGCCCTTGGCATCCGCGATGCCGGAAGTCCGGTGGTACCAGCCCGTTACCGCGTCGCGCCAGACCCGCGCCTGCCCGGCCTGATAGTCGAGATGCTTCAGAATCGCAGTGTAACGCTCGTCATCGATGCGGCCTTTGAGCGTCTGCCATTCAGTGACGTAGGCGGCGGCGGCGGCCGCACCATCGTAATGCGTGTCGTAGATGTGCTGGATGATCGTTTTGCCGTTGTGCAACACGTGCGTGTAGGGCACATGGTGCATGAAAAGGAGCAGATCGTCGGGACAGTTCTTCAGCGATTCATACAGGGCCGCGACCGGCGGACGGTACTGGCCGATGAACCCGGTGCCGGTGGCAGAAGTGCGATCCATGCCGGCGCCCTTTTCGTCGGAGCGGTGCCACTGGCCCCAGCCGTTGCGTTCGGATGCTTCCACGGACACCCCGTAGTGGTTGCCGACAATGTCTGTGAGATTCTGCAGACCGAGCGGTCCCGTGTAGTTTTCGTAGTCGCGGCGGGAGCGGAGTTGGAGCGCGTTGATGACGGCGGCGGCCTTCGCGTCGTCGCCGAAAGTGAGGCGAGTCCACTCGGCGGTGATCTTCTCGACCGGGAGATCGGGATTCCAGGCGAGGCGCCCGTAGCCGTAGAGGTTCGCCTGCGAGAGATGGTTGCCGAACCAGTTGTCACCGAGCCCAACGTTGGCGACGCCGACGAATCCCCCGGTAGGACGGCGAAAGGTCTTTCCCGCCACAAGCGCCTTCACCGGCGTGCCGTCATCACGGGCATGCATGTCGAAATCGAGGACTTCTTTCCACATCGGAACGAGATAAACGAGGAAACGCGCCTGGCCCATGTACTCCTGCGTGATCTGCAGCTCGATCGCCTGGTTGGTCTTTTCAAGTGCACCGAACAGCGGTGACGCGGGCTCGCGGATCTGGAAGTCGATCGGGCCGTTCTTGATCTGAAGAATGACGTTGTCATCAAACTTGCCGTCAAGAGTGCGGAAGTTGTCCCAGGCGGCGCGTGCGCGATCGTTCTTGCGATTGCGCCAGTCCATACGGTGGTCGTAGACGAAGCCGCGATAGAAGAAAAGTCCGTTGTGCGGCTTGAGGGCGCGCGCGATCACGTTGGCGGCATCGGCATGGGTCCGGCCCACAGCGGATGGCCCGACCCGGCCTTCTGAATCAGCTTTCAAAACAAAACCGGCGAGATCGGGGATAGCGGCGTAGAGGTCATCGGCTTTGGATTTCCAGAAGGCGATGACGCGTGGATCGAACGGATCGAAGGAGTCGAGCCCGCCGACTGTCTTCGGAGCGCCGAAGTCGACGGAGATGGCTACCTTTACGCCCCACGACCGGAACGCTTCAGCGATGCGGGCGATCTGCGGAGTGAATTCGGGAGTGAGCAGACGGGGGTTGGCGTTGACGTTGCTGATGTCGCATGCATTGATGCCGAGAGAGGCGAGGAGACGGCCGTATTCGCTGACCCGCGAAAGATCTTCGCGCGCCGAGTTCTTGTCCCAGAAAATGGAACGCCCCCCATAGCCCCGCTCGATGGTGCCGTCAAGATTGTCCCACTGATTGATCCAGCGCACTGGCGCGTAGGGAGCCTGTTTTTCGTCGAGCGTCAGGATGGGCTCGCCGAGAGAAATCTTCCGCAGCAGTGCAAACGCCCCGTAGAGCACTCCGCGATCGTTGGCGGCAGTGATGATGAGATGCCGCGCGCCGTCGACGCGGAGTGTCTTGAGCCAGAACGCATCCGGATCCAGCGAGGCGGACACCTGCGGGAACTTCTGGCGCAGGCTCTCGAGCGTGCCGAGAACGATCGCGCCCTCCTTGGGGACTCGCGCTTCGAGACGCTGGGTGCGGTTCAGCGTCCCGCGGATGCCTCGAATCAGTTCCTGTTGCGCGCTGAGAAGCTCAGTCGAGTCACCAAGCGTCGTGATAGCCGCAGGCATCGCGTCGCGGTAATGCAGGGCAGCGGCATCGTTGAGCCGGGCGTAACGCAGCCACGCGTCGCGGCCCGACTCGGCCTTCAAGCCTGAACAGAGAACGAGAAATATAAAACACTTCGGACGCATGTCAGGTTCTCACGTTAATGCGGGATCGGCGCCGGGCGGTCGTCCAAGGGATCAGCCCACCGATCGTTGGGTACGATGGGGGTCCAGCCGGGACGCGCCGGGTCCTGATCATAAGGATACCCGCCCAGCCGCTGGTAAAGCTCGTTGTACTCACGTAGCTTCTCACGATCGAGTGTGACTCCCAGTCCGGGCCCGTCAGGGACTTTGATCGCTCCGCCGTCATATCGCATCAGACCACCTGAAATGACGTCATCGGTGAGGTGATGGTAATGAGCGTCGGCGGCAAAAGAGAGATTCGGAATCACTGCTCCGAGGTGCAGCATGGAGGCGAGCTGAATGCCAAGCTCGCCTGAAGAGTGGACGGCAACGCCAAGCTGGAACGTTTCGCAGACCCCCGCGGCTTTCACGCAGGGACGAATTCCTCCCCAAAATGTTGTGTCGAGCAGGATGACATCGACTGCCGTATTCAGCGCGTTCGCCGCGAGTTGCTCGAAGTTGACGACCACCGTGTTGGTGGCCAGCGGGATACGGACCATCTCGCGCACCCGCCGCAATCCATTAAGGCCGAAGCAGGGGTCTTCGAGGTAGTCGTTGCGGATACCTTCAATCGCCTGACCGAATCGGATGGCTTGTTCGGTGGACCACACGGCGTTGGGATCGAAGCGGAGAGAGTCGCCCGGGAGAGCAGAGGCCAAGGCCCGGTATGCCTCCAGCTCGTAGTCGGGATGGAAGACGCCGGCTTTGAGCTTGTGCGTTGTGAAGCCGTAATGGCGCTTGAGATAGCGCGCGTGCTCGACGAGTTGGTCCACTGTGCGAACTTCACCCGCTCCGGTGCGGGAATCGGGATATCGGAAAAAGCAGTACGACGCGAACGGCACACGGTCCCGGAGCCGGCCGCCCAGGATCTCGCAAACCGGAACACCCCATGCCTGGCCGAGGAGATCGAGACACGCAAACTCAAGTGTCGCCAATACTTGCGTGCGGTTGTTGTACAGCGAAGCCGTGGGGTTGGCGATGAGGAAGCGCATCTCCTCAATGCGGGCGGGGTTGTGACCGGTCAAATAGGACTTCATCGCACGGAACACGGCTTCGGCGGATTCGCCTCCGCCTCCCATTTCGCCGAGCCCGATAAGCCCGTTGTCCGCTTCGACTTCCACGATGGTCCGGACGAATCGCCCCCAATGGCAACCGTTCGCGTGGCGCAGAGGCGCGTGGAGCGGAACCGTGACGGTCGTAGCCCGGATGTCCCGGATTTTCATATTTTGTTCAATAGTACAACAAAGCCTGAAACCCTGGGTATCGTCTTGCTGCCGAAGCCGCCTTGCGCTTGCCTCTAGAAGTCAGTACGGTAGGCAAAGAGCAGAGGACCTGGGGATGCTGACTGTCGACCAATTCTATTTGGGATGCCTGGCTCATGCATCGTATTTGGTGGGCTCAGGCGGCGTGGGCGTCGTGATCGACCCGCAGCGCGACATCGGGCAATACCTGGAAACGGCGCGCGAGCGGGGCCTGACTATCAGGCACATTATTGAAACGCATCTGCACGCCGACTTCGTCTCCGGCCACCGGGAACTGGCTGAGGCGACAGGCGCGCAGATCTATCTCGGTGACGGCTCCGGCGCGGAGTTCGACCACGTGCCGGTGCGCGATGGCGACGAGATTCTGCTTGAGGATTGCAAGCTGCAGTTCCTGCAAACCCCCGGGCACACCGAGGAGAGCGTCTCCATCGTCCTCAACGATCTGGAGAAGCGTCCCTCCGCTCCATCGGTGGTCTTCACCGGCGACACATTGTTCATCGGAGACGTGGGACGGCCGGACCTCTCGAAGAAGCACACGCCGCAGGAGCTCGCCGGCATGCTGTACGACAGCTTGCACAACAAGATTCTGAGGCTCCCGGATGATGTTCAGGTCTATCCGGCCCACGGTGCGGGATCGATGTGCGGGCGCAACATGAGTGAGGAACACAGCTCCACCATCGGTCGGGAAAAGCAGACCAACTATGCGCTGCGCCCGATGGGGCGCCAGGCGTTCGTCGAGATGATGACCACTGACCTGCCGGCGCGGCCCGAATACTTCGCGCAGGATGTCGAGTTGAATCGCAAAGGTGCAGTCGCGCTCTCCGACCTCGCGCCCCTGCGCGCTCTGAAAGCCGAAGAGGTCGAGCGGCTCCGCGCTGCAAGCGCAATTCTGCTCGATGTCCGCGCCGCTCGCGAATTCGCGGCGGCGCATGTGCCGGGATCGATCAATGTCGGCCTCGGCGGGCAATTCGCGACATGGGCGGCAGTCGCGGTCGGCCTGGACCGCGAGATCGTGCTCGTGGGTGAGCATCAGGATGCCGTGGAAGAGGCCCGCATTCGACTGGCACGAGTCGGGATTGAACGCGTCGCCGGATACCTGGAGTCCGGCCTGGACGGATGGCGCCGGAGCAGACTTACCCTCGCTGTCACGGCACAGGTCTCAGCCTCTGAACTGTCGAGCCGGATGAGAGACGATGACGATCTGGTGGTCGTCGATGTGCGCCAGCCCGCCGAGTGGCGTTTGGGCCACGTGCCCGGCGCTGTGCATTACGCCCTGACGGAGTTACAGCATCGGCTGCGCGAACTGGATCCTCGCCGCGTTACCGCGGTGTACTGCAAAGGCGGCTATCGCAGCTCCATCGCGGCCAGCCTGCTGGAGTCCCACGGCTGGGAGCGCGTCGTGAATGTGACAGGCGGATTCGATGCCTGGTATTCCGCAGGTCTGGCCGCCGTCGTCGAGTGATCGGCGTCCAGCTCACCTCTTCCATTCATACGTTCCTGAAGACACCTCGATGGGATCAGGGGTATGGACGCGCGCCGTCATGCCTGTCGGGATTCTCACTCGCAGCGTGAATGACGATGGTGTTCGCCGCCAGTCGCATTCAACACGTCCAAAGGGAGTGTCGAGAGCCGCTCGCACCTCGTTCACGTCGCCTACGGGATTGGGCTGGATGATCGCGCGGCGGAATCCTGGAACATCCGGATCCAGCCGGATGCCGGCAAGATATCCGTAGAACCACTCCTGGATGTGGCCGAGCATGAAATGGTTTTGCGATGAGTTGGGATCGGCGTCCCATGCCTCAGTGAGGGCCGTCGCGCCCATGGCCAGTTGTGCGCCGTAGCTTGGCGGATCTGTCCGCGAGGCCATGTCGAAGATGACGTCGGATCGGCCATTGCGGGCCAGCGCGAGCAGCAGATACCGGTAGCCCACGTCGCCGGCGCTGACGTGATTGCCGCGGGAGCGCACGTCGTCGACGATCCGTGAGACGAGTTGGGCACGCGCAGTCTCCGGCGCCATTCCGAGCACCAATGGAAGCGCGTTCGCGGTCTGGCTGCCGGTGGCGTAGCGCACTTGCGACGCATCGAAGAAGCGCTGATTGAAGGCCGCGCGAATGGCAGCCGCGCATTGCGCGAAAGCGGCCTGCTCGCCCGGCAGCCCGAGAACCCCGGCCGTGCGGCCAAGGATATCGGCGTCCAAGAAGTAGAATGCGGTCGCCGTGAGTCCTTTGGGCGTGAGCTTGGAGGCGCCGGGCCCGCCGGGTCCGATGTCGTACCAGTCTCCGAGGCCATGCGACAGAATGCCATGCTGCGCCTTCGTGGAGAGGTATTCGAGGTACCGCTTCATCATGGGGTAGCTCTCTCGCAGCGTCCGGACATCGCCATACCACTGATACGCGAGCCAGGGAACGAGCACTGCGGCGCTGCCCCATTCGGGAGAGTCGCGGAAGCCTCCGCCGAAGACAACGTACTCTGGAGCGATGTCAGGCACGAGCCCGGAGACGAGTTGCGCGTCCTGCATGTCTCTCGCGATCTTCGGCAGCACCGTGCGCAGGTCATAGCGATAGAGCAGCGAATTGCCCATCAGGTGCGTCTGCTCCAGCCAGCCGAGTTTTTCGCGGTGCGGACAGTCAGTAAAGACGTGACTCATGTTGGAGCGCACGGCTGCGTCAATCAGCTTGAGGGTACGGTTGAAGAGTTCGTTGGAGGTGGTGAGCGAGCCAATGCGTGGCGCCGCCGAGTGGATGAACTCCCCGGTGATCTCTTCGACCACAGGACTACCGGTGGTCTCCACCTGCACATAGCGGAAGCCCGTGTACGTAAAGCGCGGACGCCATTCTTCAACGCCTTGACCTTTAATCGTGTACTTGAACGAAACCGGCGAACCGGAGCTGCGCTGCGACACGAGCCCTTCCGCCGTCAACAGTTCTCCAGTGGTGAGCAGGACCGAGTCCCCTGCCGCGCCTCTGGCGCGCAACGCGGGCCAACCGGAGAAGTTCTGGCCGAGGTCATAGACAGCAATGCCCTTCTTGGGCTGTGTGACTTTCACGCTGCGGAAGCGTTCCGTCACCTTGAGTGGAGGTGAGGTCTGCGCCTGCAACACGCCTCCGGGCGCCTCCTGCCCGCGCGCGGCGATCCATCCTGAATCGTCGAAGCCGGGCTGATCCCATCCCCTAAATTCACTGCGGGCGTCGTAGTCCTCGCCGCCGTAGATACAGGAGAACGTGACGGGCCCGCGCGCCGTGCGCCACGTGCCGTTCGAGGTGATGACAAGCTCTGGCGCCGCGTCGAATTCGACGTGCATTTGCAGCAGAAGCTTCGGCGGCCCGAAGGACGCGGTGAACTTGGCATAACGTCCGCCGGGCACGTTGTACATGCCGTTGCCGAGCATCACTGCGATGGCGTTCTTACCTTCGTGAAGCAGCGGCGTGACATCGAAGGTCTCGTAATAGACGCGCTTGCGGTAGTCGCTCCAGGCCGGAGAGAGGACATGATCGCCGACGCGGCGGCCGTTGATGGAAAGCTCGTGGGCGCCGAGTCCGGAAATGTGCACCAGAGCGCGGCGCGGCATGGCCCCGATCTCAACCTCTTTGCGGAAACAGGGCAAAGGACCGGAGACCAGCGCCCCGCCAGGAAAGGTAATCCACTGTGCTTTCCAGGCAGACGTCTCGAGGATGCCGCTGGTCCAGGAGGCGGCCTGGCTCCAGGCGGAGGGCACACCCGCACCATCCCAGGCGCGGACCATCCAGAAACACTGCTGATTTGAACGCAGAGCCTTGCCTCCGTATTCGATGTTGCGCGAATCACTGGATGCGATACGGCCCGAATCCCAGAGATCAGCGCGGCCCTCCCCAAGCAGTTCCGGACGCGAGGCGGCCAGGATCTGGTACGCAGTCTGGCGCTGCCCCTGCTGGCCGGATCCGAGTACCCAGGAGAGCCGTGGCCGCGGGACGTCGATGGCAAGCGGATCGACACGGTCCTCGCATTCCACGCGCGTGACGGCAAGACCGGAAGCCGCGGTTTGTGCGGAGGTCACAGAGAGAGCCGGGATGGAGGAGAGGAATACGCGACGCGAAAGATCTGTGCTCACGATGGCAGCATACAGTGATCCGGGAAACGGAGGGAACACGCAGGGCGGGCCCGGAGTCTGTAAGGGCAGGAGGCACTGCGCGTGCGCGGCATTCTACGGCCCTTGTTGGTAACGCTCGTCCTGGTGGTGGGCTACGTCGGCTGGGTGTTTTACCAGCGCAGCCGGCATGATATCGAGCCGGTGGAACATAAGGATCCTGCTGCGGAGAAGCGCGTGGCGGAGTTCCTCAAAACCTATGGAGGCAAAGAGCTAAAGATCCTGGGGTTCTACTCTCCCAACGGCGATCTGATGGAGGGCGACAAAACCTCAATCTGCTACGGCGTGCTGAACGCGAAGTCCGTGCGCATGGAACCCCCGCTGCCGAACGTCGGAGTGTCGTTGAACCGATGCCTGGAAGTCGCCCCGGAGAACGACACTCAGTACACGCTCTTCGCGGAAGGATTCGACGGCTCAGTCGCAATGGAGACATTCGTCATCCGCACTCACCCGGATCCATACACGCTGCCGCGCGTGAAGAAGTTCCAGTTGTTGCGGACGATCGATGATCCGGGAAAGCGTGTCTTCTGGCTGAGCTTCGATACTGAGAACGCCGAGTTGACCGAGATCGAGCCGAAGGCGTTCGGCCCGATGGGAAAGTCCGTCGGCGGGCGCTTCTATGTCGCGCCGGAGAAGACGACGACTTATACGATCACCGTGACGGACAAGAAGGGGCGGAAGTCGTCGCAGAGTCTCACCGTGGAGGTGCCGGGGCCGAAGGGCTGAAGGACTCGTGGCATCATGTACAGCATGAGCCGTGTCCTGATGGTCAGCTCCGAAGCCACGCCGTTTGCGAAAACGGGAGGGCTGGCGGACGTCACCGGAGCTCTGCCCGCGGCGCTGCAGAATCTTGGACACGAAGTGGCTGTGGTGATGCCGCGCTACCGTCAGATCCACTGGGATTCCACCGAGAGCGCATTCGACAACATGGTGGTATACGCCGGCTCGACACCGTACCGTGTGGACATCCGCACACTGGTGCAAAACGGCGTGCGATTCTACTTCGTCGAGGCTCCTTACTTCTTTGACCGCGAGGGGCTGTACAACTGGCGCCACCACGACTACTGGGACAACCACAAGCGGTTTGCCGTGCTGTCGCTGGCCGCGCTGGGAGTCGCGCAGACCGTCTTTGAATGCGATGTGCTGCACTGTCACGACTGGCAGGCTGGGCTGACTCCGGTTTACAAGGCCGATCAGCAGTATTCCAATCCCAAGTTCGCCGACGTGAAGACGGTGATGACCATTCACAACCTGGGCTATCAGGGCCGCTTTCACAAGCGCGAATTTGCCGAGCTAGGCCTGAACTGGGGCTGGTTCACCGGGGACAAACTCGAATACTACGGCGACGTGAACTTCCTGAAGGGCGGGATCATCACATCGGACTGGGTGACTACAGTCAGCCCTACCTATGCCAAAGAGATCCAGACGCCTGAAGGCGGCTTCGGGCTGGACGGCGTCCTGCGGTCGCGCGGCGATGCGTTGACGGGAATCCTCAACGGCGTGGACTACGAGGAGTGGTGCCCGTCCACGGACAAGTACATTGAAGCCAACTACTCGGTTGAGGATCTGTCGGGTAAAGTGGCTTGCAAGAAGGCCCTGCTGGAGGAGTTTAAACTGCCCGCCGATCATTTGGAGCGGCCATTGATCGGGATAGTCTCGCGCTTTGCCGAGCAGAAGGGGTTCGATCTGATCGCGGGAATCGCCAATTTCATCGAGGAAAACGACGTGCAAATCGTGATCCTCGGCAGCGGCGATTGGCGCTACGAAAAGATCTTCCAGGACTGGCAGCGATGGCTCCCCAAGAAGGTGGGCGTGTGGATCGGGTATAACAACGCACTGGCGCACCGGATTGAAGCCGGATCGGACATATTCCTGATGCCCAGCGCGTACGAGCCGTGCGGACTGAACCAGATTTACAGCCTGCGCTACGGCACAGTCCCGGTGGTCCGCGCAACCGGGGGACTGGATGATACCATTCATGAGGATACCGGGTTCAAGTTCAGCACCTACTCGATTGGGGCGCTGTACGACGCCCTCCGCAGAGCAGCGGGCGCCTATCAGAACCGGGATTCATGGCGCGAGAGGATGCGCCGGGGTATGGCTGAGGACTACTCGTGGGACGCCTCGGCCCGGCAGTATTCGGCCCTGTATTCCAAGCTCTTAGGCGCTGTCTGAAACCTTTGCAGGGTCAGCATCATCGAATTGATTGTAGAAGGATCTTACTGAATGGCTGGAAAGAACACATTTGAATTTACCGACTCGAGTTTCGACCAGGACGTCATCAATGCGGATGTCCCGGTTCTGGTAGATTTCTGGGCCGAGTGGTGCGGGCCGTGTAAGATGATCGCCCCGACGGTTGACGCGTTCGCGGAAGAATACCAGGGGAAGATCAAGGTCGGCAAGGTCAACGTGGACTTCAATAACGGCACCGCCGCGCGGTTCATGATCCGCGGAATTCCTACCCTGCTCCTGTTCAAGGGCGGCAAGGTGGTCGACCAGCGCGTGGGCGCTGTCGGGAAGAACGAGCTCGTGAAGATGGTGGAGCCGCATCTGGGATAAGCGGCACACCTCAGTGGACGATAGGGCGGCGACCGTAAGTGGCGCCGCCCTTTTTCTATGATTGGATCATGGACTCAGCCTCTTTGGCGGCACAGTTCCGGACATCGATCGAAAACGCTGAGCGGTTACTGCGCGGCGTCACAGAAGAGCAGGCAAGCCTCAGGCCCTCAGGCGGCGGGTGGTCCCGGAAGGAAGAGCTCGGGCATCTGCTGGACTCGGCGCAGAATAACCATCAGCGGATCGCACTGGCGGCATTGGAAGGCCGGTATGACGGGCCGCAATATGCGCAGAACGACTGGGTGAACCTGCACGGATATCACGAACTGAGCTGGGAACATCTGCTGCGCCACTGGCTCGAGCGCAACCGGATGCTGGGCCGCATGGTGGCGCGGATCCCCGAAGAACGGTTATCCGCGCCGGTGAAGATTGGAGGAGATGCGCCCATGACGCTGGCCGCGTGGGTGGAGGATTACCTCCAGCACCTGCAGCATCACGTAGAGCACATTACGCGGGCCTAGAACACCTTGGAAGTGATCGCGCCTTCCGCGGCTGAGCTCACAAGGCGGATGTATTTGGCCATGACGCCGTCGGCGAACGGCGGCGGCGGGGCCTGCCATCTGGCCTTGCGGGCGGCGAGCGTCGCCTCGTCGACGTCGAGCGAGATGGACTTCTTCCCGATGTCGATAGTGATCTGGTCGCCCTCTTCGACGAACGCGATCGGGCCGCCGTCGGTCGCTTCCGGAGCGACGTGGCCGATCATGAAGCCTCGCGTGGCGCCGGAGAAGCGACCGTCAGTGAGAAGCGCGGTGGAGTCTCCGAGGCCCGCGCCCATGATGGCGGAGGTCACGCCGAGCATTTCGCGCATGCCGGGGCCGCCCTTTGGGCCTTCATAGCGGATGACCAGCACGTCGTTCGGGCGGATGTTGCCGCTGGTGACGGCGGCCATGGCGTCCTCTTCCCGATTGAAGACGCGCGCGGGACCCTGGTGGATCTTGCGGTCGATTCCCGTGACCTTGATGACGCAGCCTTCGGGGGCGAGGGAGCCCTTCAGGATCACGAGGCCGCCGGTCTTCTTAATGGGATCGGCGACGGGGCGGACCACCTGCTGGCCGGGCGTCTCCACCGCGACTGCAGCTTCTTCAGCGAGAGTCTTACCGGTGATGGTGAGCGCGGAGCCCTCGGCGTACTTCCCTTCGAGCAGGCGCTTGGCGAGGACGCCGATTCCGCCGGCCTTGTCGACGTCGGCGGCGACGTAGGCGCCCGCGGGCTTGAGGCTCATGAGCAGCGGCGTGCGTTCGTTGACGGTGTTGAAGTCGTCGATGTTGAGCTCGACGCCGGCTTCGCGGGCCATGGCGAGGAGGTGGAGCACTGCGTTGGTGGATCCGCCGGACGCGGCCACGCTGGCGATAGCGTTCTCGAATGCGGCGCGCGTGCAGATGGAGCGCGGGCGGCGGTCCTGTTTGACGGCGTCGAGGATCACGCGGCCGCAGTAGGCGGCGACAGCGTGTTTGCGGTCGTCCACCTGGGGCACCATCGCGGTGTTCATCGGCGAGAGGCCGATCATCTCCATCACGGTGGCCATGGTGTTGGCGGTGAACTGGCCGCCGCAGGCTCCGGCGCCGGGCGAGGCGACGTTTTCGATCTCGAGCAGGTCCGACTCAGTGATTTTGCCGGCGGCACACGCGCCGACTGCTTCGAAGACTTCCTGAATGGTGACGTCCTTGCCGTGGTACTTACCGGGCAAGATGGAGCCGCCATAGAGGATGACGCCGGGGATGTTGAGGCGGAGCAGCGCGAGCGCGGCGCCGGGGATGGTCTTGTCGCAGGCGACGAGGCAGACCAGGCCGTCGAACATGTGGCCGCGGGTGACGAGTTCGATGGAGTCGGCCACGACCTCGCGGGAGATGAGCGAGGTCTTCATGCCCTGCGTGCCCATGGTGATGCCGTCGCTGATGGCGATGGTGTTGAACTCCATCGGCGTGCCGCCAGCCTCGCGGATGCCGCGGGCGACATCGACGGCGAGGTCGCGGAGCATGAAGTTGCACGGCATGGTGCCGATCCAAGTGTTGGCGATACCGATGATCGGCTTCTTCAGATCTTCGTCAGTGAAGCCGATGCCCTTCAACTGGGCGCGTGCGGGCGCACGGTCCCGGCCCTGGGTGATGGTGTAGGACTGCAGTTTCATGGTGAAACCACCATCTTATCGCGTTGGGGAGGTACGGCTCCGGAACCGGCTCCGCTGAGGACGCACTTGGACCCGCTGCACCCACTCGCTACCGGTCGCGGCTGCGGTTGCGTTTCTCAAGTGCCATAGGCGGAGGCGACCTGGCGCTTGATGAATTCGAGGTCTTTTTGGATGGCGGAGAGCTCTTCGCCGCCGGGGTATTCGGAGTGGAGGGAGAGCGGGCCGGTGTAGCCGGCCTTGGCGTAGGCGGCGAAGAAGTCGAGCCAGGGGACCATGCCTTGACCGAGGGGGCACCAGGTGGTGCGCCATTTGCCGTCGCGCTTTTCCCAGTAGAAGTCCTTGATGGCGGACATCTTCAGGCGGGGGAGGACGATGTCCAGGGAGACGCGCCAGGCGAAGGCGCCGCCTTCGATGACGGAGTGGCCGGGGTCGAAGTAGTAGCCGGCTTCTTTCGGGCTTGATCCGGCGAGAATTTCGCGGTAATCCCAGACGGAGCAGCCGACGTAATTGGCGGAATGGTTGTGCAATCCGGCGGTGAGGCCGTACTGGCTGGAGAGGGCGACGAGGCCTTTGAATTTCGCCTTGCACTGCTCAATGGTGGCGAGGACGTCCGGGTCCTTCCTGTACTGCCAGTAGCCGATCTTGTAAAGCGGGATGCCGAGCTTCTTCATGGCTTCGAAGGTCGGCTTCGCCGCCGGATCGGAGGCGTCCTTGAGATCGGTGGTGATCATGGGGACGCTGAGGCCGTGTTTGCGGATGGCGTCGACGGCCTTGGGCAGGTCCTCGGCGACGCGCTCGGGGAGCACATGTCCTTTGGGGCGGACGGTGAGGTCGATGCCGTCAAAACCGAGTTCTTTGGCCTTGGCGCCGAGGGTATTCCAGTCGAACTGCGCCATGTGCTTGGAGAAGACACACAGGGCAGGCCGCGCCTTGGGCGTCTGTGCAGCCAGCGGCGCGGCGGCGGTGGTGAGGATGAATTCGCGACGGTTCATGGTGGTTACCCCAGCTTGTACGGCGAGCGGTACTGGTAGCTCAGATACTTGTTGGCCGCCGCGTTGTTGGTGAACTTTTCGGTCCTGGCGTCCCACTCGAGGAAGCTCTTCGACCGCAGGGCGATGTGGCCGAGGATGGTGGCGGTGGTGGAGAGGTGGCCGTCGAGGATGTCGCAGTTGCACTTCTTGCGGGACTTGACGCAGTCGAGGAAGTTGCGTGCGTGCGGGTAGGTCTCGGCGGAGCCGTCGCCGCCCTTCATGGGCTCCATGGCGGGCTTCTTGGAAGGCCCGTAGGACTTCTCGAGGTTGCGATCGAGCGGGGTGCGCTTGCCAAAGAGCACCTCGGTGGTTTTTTCGGGGACCACTTCCCAGCGGCCGCTTTGCAGGTACATGGTGCCCTTGGTTCCGCGGATCTCCAGCTCGGAGTTCTTCGGGTTGGTGGGCGCGCCGTTGGCGTTGTACTGGGAGAAGACGACGAGGGTGTCGCCGTAGTCCCAGAGCACTTCGCAGGTGTCAGGGATTTCGCGGTTGTCCTTCACGGCGTAGCGGCCACCCATGGCGACCACGGACTTGGGGGCATCCTTGCCGAGGGCCATACGGATCCAGTCCATGTAGTGGACGCCGAAGTTGGTGATCTGGCCGCCGGAGTAGTCGTAGAACCAGCGGAAGTTGTAGAAGGTGCGGTTGCGGTTGTAGGGCGCCTTGGGAGCGGGCCCGAGCCAGGCGTCCCACTCGGCTTCGCTGGGCGGGGCGGAATTGGGCGTGTTGCCGATGCCGTTGGGCCACTCGTTCTGCACGTGGTAACCCTTGGCGACGGTGACGTGGCCGATGCCGCCATTGCGGATGAACTCGGCGGCGTCGCGGAGGGTCTGGACGCTGCGACGGTGGATGCCGACCTGGGTGACGCGCTTGGTCTCGTCGGCGACCTGGACCATGCGGCGGCCCTCCCAGACGGTGAGGGAGAGGGGCTTTTCGCAGTAGACGTCCTTGCCGGCACGGCAGGCGTCAACGAACATGAGCGCGTGCCAGTGGTCCGGGGTGGCGATGACGACGGCGTCTACTTCCTTGTCGTCGAGGAGTTTTTTGTATTCGGTGTACTTCTTGGGTGTCGCGCGGGACTTCTTGATGGCGAAGTTCATGTAGTCGTCACGGAGGTCGCAGACGGCGGCGGTGACCTGGTCGCCATGTTCGAGGAAGGCGTCGTGCACCTGGTCGCCGCGGTTGCCGAGGCCGATGTAGCCCATGCGGATTTTGTCGTTGGCGCCGAGGATGCGGGAGTAGCTGAGGGCGGTCATGGCCGCGGTGCTAAAAGTGCGTCGGGTGACGGGATTCATGGCTCTTTCCTGGATTTGATGGAAGTGGGCGGGAGTGAGGTCCCGGGCGGGCTCATTTGAGCGTAAAGGGCGCATCGCGCCGCGCGTTGGACTGGCCCCGGCCTCACGGCCGGGGTAATCAATAGCCGGGGCGGGAGTGAAGGCCCGCGCTGGCTTCCGTGGCCCACACGCGCCGTTGAAGACGCGCGGCATCCGTTACACCCGCTCGCTACCGCTCGCGGCTCAGGCGGCACCACGACTCTCGCTGTGTAACTAGATGGCGGGGGCGGGACGGAATGCCCATCGTGGCTCACACGCTCCGCTGAAGGCGCGCTGAATCCGCTACACCCGCTCGCAACCGCTCGCGGGTTTGGCGGCCAAGAGGGGTGGCGGGCTGGTCGGGTGTTCGTCACGGCCTTGAAATCCTCCTCAATATATCCTGAGTGTGATGGCAAACAGAAAGGCGATCCTGATGGTGATGATGACGGTGGCTGCGACGGCGGCGCCGCGGATTCAGGTGCAGGGGCACCGGGGGGCGCGGGCGGTGCGTCCGGAGAACACGCTGCCGGCCTTTGAGTACGCGATCCAGGCCGGGGCGGACGTGCTGGAGCTGGACCTGGCGGTGACGAAGGACGACGTGCTGGTGGTGTCGCACGATCCGATCATCAATAAGAAGATCTGCGCGGGGCCGGATGGGGAGTCGGTGATCCGCCGGCTGACTCTGGCGCAGGTGAAGCAGTGGGACTGCGGCGCGATGAAAGACGCGCATTTCCCGAAGCAGGAGCCGGCGCCGGGGACGCGGATTCCGACGCTGGACGAAGTGCTGGCGCTGGCGCCGAGGGGCACGTTTGCGTACAACATCGAGATTAAGATCGATGAGAAGAAGCCGGAGCTGTCGCCGGATCCGGAGGCGTTCGCGCGGATGACGGCGGATGTGATCCGGAAGCACGGGCTGGAGAAGCGCGTGATCGTGCAGAGCTTCGATTTCCGGGCGCTGCGGGCGATGAAGCAGATTGCGCCGGAGATTATGCTGTCGGCGCTGTACGGAAATTTTCCGAAGGACTTCGTCGAGATCTCGAAGGAGGCGGGGGGCACGCCGATTGTCGCGCCGCACTACATGCTGGTGACGAAGGGGAAGGTGAAGAAGGCGCATGCGGCTGGGCTGCAGGTGATTCCATGGACGGTGAACACGCCGGGGGCGTGGAACAAGATGATCAAGGCCGGGGTGGATGCGATCATCACGGATGATCCGGCGGCGTTGATCGGGTATTTGAAGGAGAGGGGGCTGAGGTGAGGAGCTGTCCGCTTGGGCTGTAGATGGGTTTGATCGGCCGGGAAAAAACTCATCGAGCTCCTGGACAGGCCGGGAGGCCTGTGCCACCTGGTAGCGGCGGAGGAGGCGGGTGATGCGGAGGGTCTCGGCGTAGTGGCGGGCGTGGAAGCGGTCGAGGGCTGCGATGTAGTCGCAATGGGCGAGGTACCAGGCCATGCCGTTTTGTCGCACCTGGCGGAAGAACTCGGCGCAGAGTTGGACGAAGTACTTCTGGCGGCCGTTGATATAGACGCGCTGGAAGATGAGGGGGCGGAGGTGGGGATCATCGATGGTTCCGGCGAACCGGTAGGCGCGCTCGGTGGCCCACTGTTCCCACGCATCGGGCATGCGGAATTTGCGGGCGTAGAGGTGGTGTTTGCAGGCGTTTTGGGCGATGCGGCGCTTGCCGGCTTCGGTCCTGGGTCCGGTGGACTTGAGGGCGTTGGCGCGGTTGGCGGCGAGGCGCCGGAGCGAGATTTGGGCAGGGGCTGCCATGGTCAACGGTCCTTGTTGAGCCTGACGAGATCGTGGCCGCCCTGGCGGCGCCGGCGCCAGAGGCGGTCCTGGAGGTCGTAGGATTTCATCGAGCCGGGGTCGGACTGGATGGCCTGCCAGGCGCGGAGAGCGCGGAATGGAGAATCCGCGTTCGGGAAGCGATCGGTGATCCTGTCCCACTCCTCTTCGATTTTGAAGGAGAGGGCGTGGTTGGAGAGCGCGGTGAAGCGCTGTTTGAGCCAGATGTCCTCTGCGTGCTCTTCGGCCATGAGCTGATCGTAGGACGAAGCCGGCTGGAACTTCTGAAAGACCATGGAGCGGATGTTGTCGAAGGCGGCGCGGTCTTCCACGCAGGTGATGTTGTCGGCGGTGTCGACGGTTTCGGTCGGGACCTCGGGGGGAGGGGCCGGCTTGGTTTCGAAGCGGCGCTTGTCAGGGCGCCGGGAGGAATTGTCGTAGATTTTCATGAGAATCCACCTCGCGCGCATTGTCTGAGCGGGAACCAAGGGTTTTTGGAGGGGGTGGCGGGAAGTTGCTGAGATTAGGGGAGAAATAAATGCGCGGCGGCGTTGATGAAAAAGTATTCACCGTTGTCGCTAAGGGCTTGTCTTATCCTGATGGTTGGATTATCCCAAAGCGCGTGTCACTGTTTCCGCGAGTGATACGGACGTGTAGGGCTTCTGAATAAAGCCGACTAGCCGTTGGCCCCTGAACTTCGCCATGGCCTCAGACTCGCTGTATCCGCTCGAAATGAAGACCTTCACTTCCGGCCTGATCTTTCTCAACTCTGACAGGGTCTCTTCACCGCTCATACCCGGCATATTCAGATCGAGGACGGCCAGATCGATTTTGCCGGGGTATCGTTTTGAGATGTCGATCGCTGCCATGCCTCCATCGGCTGCCAGAACCGTGTAACCGTGGTACTCCAGGGCTGTCTTCGCCATGTCCCGCACGAGTTGTTCATCATCGACGATCAATACGACTCCTGAGCCCTGCAACACTGCACTAGCGGCCCTCTGCGGACTTCGTTCAGCGGGCTGCGACGCCGGCGGAAAGAGCACCGCAAACGTGGTCCCTTTCCCCGGCGCAGTGGTCACCACGATCGCGCCCTTGTGGCTGCGCACAATACCGGCGACTGCCGCCAGACCCAACCCCCGTCCCGTGAATTTAGTGGAGAAGAAAGGATCGAAGATTCTGGACTTAGTGGCCTCGTCCATGCCGCTGCCCGTGTCGCGGACCTCGAGTGTGACGTATTCGCCAGGACGCAGGTCCGCCGCCTCGGCGTGCTGCCGGAGATACTCATCATTCACAACCTGCGTTCCGGTTCTGACAGTGATTTGCCCATCGTGGCTGCCGATGGCTTCGCCCGCGTTTATCGCCAGGTTCATCAGGATTTGCTGGATCTGGCCGCGATCGGCCTCAATTGAAGGCAAGTTCTCGCCCAGATCCAGGTTGAGGGCGACTTTTTTCGGGATTGATGGACGAACGAGTTCGATGATGCCGCCAACGAGCTTCGAAATATTCAAGGGCTCCGAGAGGAACTTGCCTTTCCCAGAGTAGGCAAGCATCTGCCTAGTCAAGTGGGCTGCCTGTTCGCCGGTCTTGACAACTGTCTCCATCAGTTCGTTGGCAGCGTGGCCGGGAGGGAGCATTTCCCGAGCGAGACTGGCATTGCCAATCACCCCGACCAGCAGGTTGTTGAAATCGTGAGCGACGCCGCCGGCCAACAGGCCGAGGCTCTCGAGTTTCTGCGCATGCAAGAGCCGTTCTTCGGCTTTTTTGCGCTCGGTTATGTCGATGTTCACGCCGACCAACCGCAGCGGAGCACCATCATCGTTCTTAAATACCTGAAAACGGCCGGTGAGCCAGTGGACGCTTCCGTCCGGCCAGATCACCCGCCATTCTCCCTCGACAGGCGCGCCGGACTCGAATGCCTGGTTCACGCGCTCCACGGCCAAAGCCCGATCCTCAGGATGCACGAGGTTCTCCCACGCGGGCTGTGTCCGGCCAAAAGAGCCTAAGGGCAAACCATACATTTGCTCCAGCTTGGGTGTCCAGGTATTCACGCCGGTCTGAACGTTCCACTCGAAAGCGCCTATGCCCGCTGCCTCTTGTGCCAACCGCAAGCGCTCCTCGCTGTCGCGCAGCGCTTGCTCGGCTAATGCCTGCTCGATAATCTCGGCCGCATGCCGAGCCAGCAGGTCCAACAGTTGCAGTGCGTGATTATGCGGCCGCTGCGGCTGCCTGTAGTGAGTCGAAAACATGCCCAGCAGCTTGCCTGACCGGCCGATAAGGGGTGTGGATTGGATCGCCCGCACACCGGCCTTGAGCTGGATTTCCAGGGCCGGTGTGCCGGCGAAGATGGGGCTTTGCTCAACGTTTTCGACAATGACGCGCGCTCCTCGCTCCAATGCCGTACCGCACGACCCCCTCCCCTCAGGAACTTCGTTCCAGAAGTCGAGCCACCACTTCGGGAACCCATGCTGAGAAGCGATTCTCAGCTTTGAGGACTGTGGATCCCAAATCTGAATGGTGCCCATGTCGGCGCCCGAAATCGCTATCGCCGCGTCGACGACCTCTCTGAGAACCGGCCCCATGTCGCGTTCGCGCGCTGAAAGCGCGCCGAGTTTCTGGAGCCTAGTCATAGCCTCCAGGTCGTATGCCAGGCGCTCCTCGCTCTCGCGTAGGGCCTGCAAGACCTTCCATTGCTCGCTTATGTCCGTGTTGGTGCCGAACCAGCGGACAACCTCGCCATCGCTGCCGTGCACCGGCATTACCCGAGTCAGGAAGGGACGAAATGCGCCATCGCCCCCCCGAAGCGGGAATGTCATATCGAACGGCTCCCCGCTGGCGATAGACGTTTTCCAGCGCTCCAGGACGTTCGGCAGCACTTTCGGGTCGTGCACCGACTGCCAACCCCATCCCTCCATCTGTTCGGGCATCGTGCCGGTGTACTGGAACCAGCGCTGGTTGTACCAGAAAATCCATCCGTCCGCATTTGCCATCCAGCACAATTGCGGGATCGCGTTGGCAAGAGTGCGGAATTGTTCCTCGCGTTCGCGCAGCGCCTGCTCCGTTTGCCTCAGCACAGTGATGTCGTTATTCACTTCGATCACCGCGGAGGGCCGCCCTTGCGAATCACGCCGCAGCGACCAGTGGCTGGCGACCAGGGCCGCAGAGCCGTCACGGCGATGGTGGCGAAGTTCGCCTTCCCAGTCGCCGCGCTCCAGCAGGCGCTCCTGGATCTTTTCCAAAGGCTCGGGGAACTCAGTCTTCAGCAATTCGTGCGTGGGCCGGCCGATGGCCTCTTCCGGCGGCCACCCGTACATCGCCGCCGCGCCCGGGCTCCAGTACGTGATGATCCCGTCGAGTGTCCGAACCATGGCGTGGGTCATCTCAAAGGCGGTGTTCAGTTCTTCCAGCCGGCCGCTTTTTTCGGCAGTGGAGATGAGCGACTCACGCAGTTGACCGATCAGAAAGCTGATAATCGTGCCGACGACGGCGAACAGCGCGAGGCCAGAAAAGGTGTGCAGTTCTGCGACCTCGAAGGAGTAACGCGGTTCAAGGAACATGTAGTCCGTGGAGACGAGACTCAATGCGGTCGCCGTCAAGCCCGGCCCGCGGCCGCCGAAGCGGCTCGCCACAATGACGGCCAACGCGAAAGGCAAGTACGGGGAATATGTTCCGAGGAGCGGCTCGAGCGCCCACCGCGCGGCGGTGGCAGCGACCACCGCTCCGACGGCAATCCCATAGCGGAGGGTGGCGGGACGGGTCGCGATCATGCCGGACTCACGGGTGTGAGCCACAGGCTTATTCACCTCACCCCCTTCCCGGCCGGAACGCGGACAGGCCAGCGTCCGATCATTTTGTCGCTCTCATCCTACCAAGCCCTTGACGCGATGGCGTGAACTCGACCCGGCGCGGTCAGATCAATGGTGGTGGCTTATTCCGGATGTAGACTGGATGCGATCGTCAGCAAACGGGTATGAGGATCTGAAGACTATGAAATCCAACAGACGCAGGTTCATGCGGACGCTTGGGACGAGTTCCGCCGGGGTGGCGATCGGCACGGCCGCGATGGCCACGGCTCCGGAAGAGGCGATGGCCAAGGAGCAGGACGGGCCGGTTCTGCTGGCCGGCGACAACATCGCGGTGACGAACACGCAGTACGGGAAGGTGAGAGGCTACGTGCTGCGGGGCATCCATTATTTTCTGGGCATGCCCTATGGCGCGGACACTTCCGGGGCCAACCGGTTCATGCCTCCGCAGAAGCCCAAGCCGTGGACCGACGTCTATCCGGCGTTGTGGTGGGGCAACTCGGCTCCCCAGAACATGGAGAACCGGTACGCGAACAAGTTCGCGTCGTTCCGGGATCACTGGAACTATGGAGACGTGAACGAAGACTGCCTGCGGATCAACGTCTTCACGCCGGCAATCAACGACGGCAAGAAGAGGCCCGTGCTGTTCTGGATCCACGGCGGCGGGTTCACGGCGGGCAACGGGATCGAGCAGGACGGATACGGCGGGGAGAACTTCGCGCGGTTCGGCAACGTGGTGTTCTGCAGCATCAATCACCGGCTGGGTCCGCTGGGGTTCTGCAACCTGGCCGGGGTGGGCGGAGAAAAATTCGCAGCGTCGGGTAACGCGGGGATGCTGGATGTTGTGGCGGCGCTGGAGTGGGTTCGCGACAACATTGCGAACTTCGGCGGGGATCCGGGGAACGTGACGATCATGGGGCAGTCCGGCGGCGGCGCGAAGGTGTGCACGCTGACGGCGATGCCTTCGGCGAAGGGGTTGTTCCACAAGGCCGTGGTCCTGAGCGGGGCGTCGCGGAAGTCCGGAGAGAAGGCTCTCTCCGAGAAGCTGGGCGCCGCGGTGGTGAAAGAAGCCGGGCTGAGCGCGAACGAACTGGACAAACTGCAGGCCATGCCCTGGAAGGATTTCTATGCCATTGCGACGAGGGCGCAACAAGGGTTGGCCAAGGAGGCAGGGCCCGGGGGCGGAATGATGCGCGGATTCAGCCCCGTGGTGGACGGAGTGATCCTGCCTCAGCATCCGTACGATCCCGTGGGCGCTCCGACGGCGGCCGATGTGCCGATGATCATCAGCTCGGTGCAGAACGAGCAGTCAGTGAGCTGGACGGATTCGTCGCTGGAGTCGATGACGATGGAGCAGGCAGCGGAACGGCTCAAGGTGAGAGCCGGTTTCGGCCCGGGCTTCGGCGACAAGGCCAGAGAAGTGGTGGAGTCGTACGCGAAGGCTTTTCCGGACAAGAAGCCGGTGGAGATCTGGTCGCTGGCGGCCAGCAACCGGCAGGGCGTGGTGGCGCTGGCCGATGTGAAGTGCAAGCAGCCGGCTCCGGTGTTCGTGGATTGGTTCACCTGGCAGCCGCCGCTGTTCGATAGCCGGCTGCGGGCGTTCCATTGCGTGGATATCAGTTTCTGGTTCTACAACACGGATCTGATGCTGACGCACACGGGCGGGGGAGCGAGGCCGAGGGCGCTCGCGGCCAAGATGGCGGGGGCGTTGCTGCAGTTCATGAAGACGGGCGATCCGAATGGTCCGGGGCTGCCGAAATGGCCTAAGTATTCGTCGGATAAGGGGGAGACGCTGATCCTGGACGATGTGTGCGTGGCGAAGAATGATCCGGATCGGGAGGCGAGAAAGGGGCTGCCGGGGCTGACGTAGACGGAAGGTGGGACGGCGCGCCCCAAATAAAAGGGAGGCGCGCCATGTCTCGGGACGGAGATATCGGATTGCTCCAGTGGTGGCGCAATCGTAAAAATGCGCGGTTCGCTGGAGGACAGGTGGACGCGATAGATGCGCCACTCCTCCGGCCTTTCGTCCGCAAGGCCGCGCTCATTCCGGCTGAGATAAAAGGGCGTTCGTGCCGAGCCGTTGGTGGTCTTCACCTCAATGTGCCGTGTGAACCCACTTGAATCGAATGAGCTGATGTCATAGCCTGCGCCATCGCCGTCCTCGGCGGCGACCCATCGAACTTTTCGGGCAAGATCGCTTCGGCCAACATCAGCGAGTTGGCGGCGTTCAAGATCAACTACAAAAGCCTCACCGGCCTTGCCCAAGGATCGATTGCGGTAGTCGCGTTCTACGGGATCGAACTTCTGAAGGTCGCGCCGAAGCCAGCGCCGACTTCTTCGGCGGCGCCTCGACGCCCAGGTGCCTCAGCTTGCCCTCGCTAGCCGCCAAGCCACCCGTGATCTCGGACAAGAATGTGCCCGCCCCAGTTGGCGGAACATCATCGCTGTTGCACTGTCTCCTGTTTACGCCGTTTACCATTGTTTGCGTCAAAAGATAGCAGTAATTATTCTTGATAAAGATAAAATGATATTAAAAAATTAAGATGCCGAAATACAGTAAACGAACCTTCTCGGCTCACATTATAGCGACCAAGCCGGCTGCGACTCCGAACCAGAGCGGAGCCAAAGATCGAACGGCTGGTGGAAGCCGCTGAGTTACGGTTGTCCTTCACAACATCGGAGATCAGTCATGAATCGGAGACAGTTTGTGCAACTGAGTGCAGGTGTGTCTGCACTCCTGGCGACGGCCCGACGCGCGCAAGCGATGGCGCAGAGTCCTCGGTTGTCCAAATGGGCCCAGAGAATTCGGGGCGTCACGGACATCCCAATTTCGGCACCGAGCAGGGATCCTGTCTTCAAGGCCGCTGTGGACTTCCACCAGATAGAGATTGTGGAGTTCAGTGATCAACTCCACCCGGCGCTTGGTCCAACGAAGCTCTGGGGATACAGGCCGGTGAATCCGTTGATACCGGGAGTGCCCACCCGTCATCTAGGGGGCCTGATTGTGGCAGAAAGAGGCAAGCCGGTGCGGCTGCGCGCCACCAACAGGCTGCCTGGGCAACATATCCTCCCTGTGGACCAAACGATCATGGGAGCGAACCTGCCGCAGAACAGGACGGTTGTCCACCTTCATGGGGGGCATGTGCCCTGGATCAGCGATGGGGGCCCATTCGCGTGGTTCGGGCCCAGCTTAGGACCAAGTTTTCAAAATAGCTTCATACCAGGATCACCAGCCGGCCAGGCGACCGCCGATTACTTCTATCCGAACGACCAGAGCACCAGGCTAGTGTGGTATCACGATCACGCGCTGGGCATCACAAGGTTAAACGCGTATGCAGGGATCGCGTCGGGATACCTGATAACGGATGCAATCGACAGATCGGCATTCGGCAGCTCGTTCCCTTCCTATCTCGGCATACCGATCATCTTTCAAGACAAGATCTTCGTCGATCCCGCGACGATCGCGCTGAGGGACCCGATGTGGAATTTAGTTTCGCGGACAGATCTTCGCACATTGGGAAGCCTTTGGTACGCACACACCTACGACCCTAAGGATTACAAGCTGCTGCGGAATCAGACACTGACGCCTCCCCAACCTTCCTGCGTGCCGGAATTCTTCGGCGATACGATGCTGGTGAATGGAACCGTATATCCATACCTGGAGCTCCAGCCGGGAACGCATCGTCTGCGGATTCTGAACGCCTGTAACGCGCGATTCCTGAATCTGAACCTCTTCGTGGCAGATCCGTCGAATCCCGACGGCGTCACTTTGAATCCGAGGACGCAGTTCCCTGTGAACCCGCCCGGTCCGGTGATGACTATGGTGGGCAGTGAAGGCGGATGGCTGAGACGGCCGGTGAGATTCACTTCTGGTGTTCCTGTCGATACGACGAAGTTCACTGGGAATCTGCTTCTGGGCCCCGCAGAGCGTGCAGATGTGGTGATAACCATCCCGAGCACGCCTGGCGTCGAATACATCCTCTATAACGATGCCCCGGCACCATTCCCGGGAGGATCGCCCACGGATGATTACTATCTCGGCAATCCAAAGAACCCAATTCAGCCGCTTCCGGGAACGGGCCCGGACACCCGACAGTTATTGAAGATCAAGGTGTCAGCAAGTGGGGTTCCACCGATTCCTACGCCGGACCTGAATGTGTTGGCGCTCGATCCAATCCTCCCTGTTGCAGTTCCCACGGATCCTGTATCTCCTGTCCCGCCACTGCCGGTGCCGGCGCTGAATGCAGTGTTGCCGGACGGCGGATCCGTGAAGGCAATCCGGAATCTGACTCTCAACGAAGCGTTCGACGAATACGGCAGGCTGATACAGATGATTGGTACAGCCACGCCGCAGCAGGGCGGCGGGTTCGGACAGCCGTACATGAATCCGGCGACAGAGATCGCCCAGGCGGGATCATGGGAGATCTGGAGGATTTTCAACACAACTGCGGATACCCATCCCATGCACTTCCATCTGGTCAACGTGCAGATCCTCCGTCGACAGCCGTTCCAGGCCGCGAGTTTCAGTGGTGTACCGAACTTTACTGGCCCTGCGCGTGGACCTGAACTTGAGGAGTTGGGCTGGAAGGAAACGGTGAAGTGTCATCCAGGCGAATGCATCACGCTGCTGATGAAATTCGAACTACCAGCGTTGCCTTTCACAGTCCCGACGAGTGCGAGAACCGGCGGTTCCGAATACGTTTGGCACTGCCATATCCTCGAACACGAAGAGCACGACATGATGCGGCCGCTGATTGTCGACTGATCAAAGGGCAGTGGAACCCTTTTGTGCGCCCTCACAGTATCGAGAATTCTGTCTTGCTGCAATCGACGAGGACGCCGGGTTGTGCGAGCACGGTCGGCTGGTTCGAAATGAACCTCTCCGGCAAGCGCGCGAGGCCAGTGCTTAGTCGCCCTATGGGAACACCGCTCTGGACGGCACAAAAGCCATGTTGGAGTGTACCGGGCCGCGGCGGCATGAAACGATTACTTCGAAATGCCGAAGCGCGGGGGCCTGGGCGCGTCGGCGAGGGCGGCGGCTGTGTCGTAGGCGAGGCGGATGACTTGTTGGAGTTTGGGGAAGTTCAGCTTCTCAATGGTATCGGAGGGCTCGTGGTAGCCGGGGTGGAAGCCGCCGAAGAACCAGACAGCGGGGACATTCGCGAGAAGGAACGGGAGGTGGTCGCAGCGGAAGAGGACATTCAGCGTGTGATCGGCATCGAGGGCGGTGGTCAGTTCGAGGCCGGTCTTGCTGTTCTGCTCCTTGATGACGGACAGGAGTTCGCGGCTGTAGTAGGTGCCGATTAAGTTGATCCGGCGGGCGGCGCCCTCCTCCTCATCGCGGGCGATCATGTCGAGGTTCAGGACGGCACGCGTGGTCTCGAGCGGCCGGACCGGATGTGCCGCGTACCAGAACGACCCGAGCATGAGCTGCTCCTCCGACCCGAAGACGACGAACAGGATGCTCCGTTTGTGGCGCGGCGCCTGGGCAAAGAGGCGCGCCAACTCCATCACCGCCGCGGTCCCGGACGCATTGTCGTTGGCGCCAGGGTACAGATGGCCGTTTTGCACGCCAAGGTGATCCGAGTGGGCGGTGATGAGAATCGTCTCCGATTTCAGCGCAGGATCGCTGCCTTCCAACAGGCCGACGGCATTCATCGACGTGCCCCGATGCTGTTCGGCATTCGCGGAGCGGATCTCGACGGTGCAGCCGGCCAAGGGCTGGGACTGGGGCTTGAGAGTGCTGTCAATCGCGTCCTGGAGCTGGACGGGTGTGCGGCCGGTGACCGACAACAGCTCTGACAGCGCGGACCCGGTGATGGTGAAGGCCGGAATCTGGGCGGGGTCGTCAAGCGCCTGGGGCGGAGCGTTTACGCGCAGCGGCGCCCGGGGCTGGGGGACCGGTTTGTGACCCGGCTCGGCGGCGATGAGCACCGCGACGGCTCCGCGGCGGCGCGCATTCATCAGCTTCGCCGCGCGGCCCGCGTGCAGAGTATGACCGGCGCCATTGAAGACCGAGGCGGGATTGTCCTCCTGCGGCTCATGATCGAAGATCAGCACCACCTTCCCCTTGGCGTCGAGCGCCGAGTAATCGTCGTACCCATACTCGGGGGCCGTGATGCCGTAGCCGGCGAAGACGACGGGCGCCTGGATGACGACATCGCGATAGAATCCGCCGGTCAACTGGCCGAGCGATTTGGCGGTCCCGTCCCGCGTCAGAATGAGTTCGCGGGAATTGGGATCGGAGCGGTAGGCGATCAGCGGGAACTCCTGCAGTTGCGCGTCGAGACCGGCTTTCCGAAATTCGGCAGCGATGTAGCGGCTGGCGATCTCGGCCTGGGGCGAGAGGGACACGCGGCCTGCGAGGACTTCGGAGGTGAGGAAGTCGAGGTCAGCGCGGAGGCGTACCTGCTGGGCGTCCTGATCAAGCAGGGCTGACAGCGAGAGGGCCAGGAGGAGTTTCGCTGGAGGCATGTTTCATGGTAGTGCGGGGGGCGGGATGGGCCAACCTCAATCCACTGTTACCCATGTCGCCGGAGTGGACCTCCCTTGGCCCCGGCCTTGGGGCCGGGTAACGGCGGTGGGCGCGGAGGTCTTCCTGATCCGCAAGTGACGAGGGAGCGGAATCGAGTGTGAGGAGCGGGGCGCCAATGCGAGAGCGCCGCCCGCTCCTCCCGGCGACATCTCAGGGCCTCACGCGAACGGTGATGACCTGCCATGGCGCAATGTGGAAGCTGATCCTTCCGTCGGCCACCTTGGCCGCGGAGGCGGGCCGTTCCACCATGTCGCAAAGTTCAGCGCTCGAGGCCCTAACAGGCCCCGACCAGGCGACATCCGCCGCACGGCCTTCGGTTTCATAGAAGCGTGCGACGAATCCATTCCCGTCCTCGGCCATCTTCAGCGCCTGCAGAATCACGTGGTCCGGGAGTCCCTGGCTGTAAGCCGCTTCTTTCGCCGGGAGCGTCACGCCTGGTTTGCCGGCGGTGGACGCCGCCCTGCCCGGGATATTGCTCTCCGCCTTGTTCAACAGCACTCTCGCTGACAGAGGCGTGTTGTGCTCCCAACCGAAGTGCGTTGTGTGGGCCTCACGCCAGTCTCCCTTATGCGAGGTGACGGAGAAATTGACCTCGAAGAATCCCAGACGCCAGTCTTCGCTGCCCTGCCAGAAGGCGCCGTTGGTGTTCTCCTTGTTGTTCATGATGTAGAAGAAGAACGCCGGACGCTTGGGCTGGTATTGCATGGCCCATTCGTTGGTGCGAATCTCGCCGAACTCGATGGCCGGCACTTCACGCGTCGCCACGGCGACGCCGAATTCCTTGTTGCCGGCCTCGGCCCAGTGCTGTATGCCGCTGAATCCCGTGAACGATCCGGAAAGCTGGTCCTTATAAGGCCGGAACACAGCACCGGGCAATTCGCAGTTGATCTCGAAGTTCGGCACGTCGAACGGAAACGCGTAGTAGACCTCTTCCTTGGCCAGGGTGGCCTGCTTGTGGATGCGGTTCACGAAGTCGATCCGCTTGATGCCGGGGTAGAGAATCACTTCCTGAGTGACATGGCTTGGCGCGGGTCCCTGGTCGAGCTGGATGTCCGCGATCAGGCTCTTCAATGCCGGGCCGTGCTGGCCCATCTCGATCCTGGCCCTCATCGGCGTGTAAATGCCGATGTTGAATGCACTGGTGGGCACACGGCCCAGGTGCGTTCGCGGGAAGTTTTCCTGGTAGACGGCCTCGTGATCGCCGGTGAGGCTGTAGTAGAGATACTGGTTCGCAGTCTCGACCCCTTTGCGATCCACCAGTTCACGCTTCAGCTCCTTGTCGAAGATGCTGGAGACGCCGCCCGTTACCGGGTCCATTTCGACGCGGTAGAACTCGTTTTCGAGCACGTTGCCCGAGACGCTGACCGTACCGGATTCAAACGCGGGTTTCTGTTGCACGGTTTCAATCCGATAGGTTTTGTAGCCCAGCGGCGGAACGTTTTTGGCGATGAAGACGATGGTGTCCTGCAGGCGGTCACCGTGAATGGCCTGATACGGCACGCGCTCGCCGGTGGAGGTGTCGACGATGTTGTAGTAGACGCCGTCGCGGCCGATCTTCAGCGCCCGGTGCAGCACCCGCACCACGTCAGTGCGCGGCCAGGAGAGAGAGTTGAAGACAGCGATGGTGCGCCCGTCGGTTCGAATCTTCGAGGCGATGCCCGCCATCGAGTTCCCCAGCATCTGATCGGAAGAGCGGGCGGCCGCGTACGCGAACTCCTTTTTGTCCTCCCAGGACTCCTTGTAGTAATCGAGCACCGGATGATGCAGATCTCCCTTGGATTGCTGCAGAACGAGGTGTTCCCAGGACCAATTGTCCATGCCGTAGGTGTGGTCGGTGTAAACCAGCAGGTCGTTGTAGGTCTGATTGATGCCAGCGCGCGGGTAGGGACGGTCCGTGCCCAGCAGTTCATCGACGGCCGCGAATTTCTCGGCGGAGAGGATCTCGTTGACCGCTTTGCGCTTCATGCCGGTCGCCTGGGCGTAGATTCCAGGATCGTCGGTCCAGGCACTGGTAATGTCGCCGGAGACCTCCGGAATCCTGGTGGCATAGTTCTTCTCGATGTACTCGAAGAACTCCCTGGGGGTTGCCATGTAGACGTGCGGGTTGGAATGATCGCGGTTCCACGCGTTGATGTTGTCGACCAGGGCGACCTGCGGATTCGCGTTGTCGAAGGCCATCTGCAGCAGGATGGCGTCATACGGGTAGTCTGCCCCCATCGATTCGTAATAGGTGATCAAATCGTCGATCGCTTTCGGCATGGATTCCGGCCGCAGGAAGATCTTGGCCTGCGTGTAGTCCCGGTACTTGCCGGTTCGCAATTGGGTAAGCACGCGGCTGCCGTCGGGGGACTTGAACCAGAACAGGTGCGGAAGCTTCGATTCGCCGAGCAGTTCCTTGTAGGCGCCGGGACCGAAAAGCAGATAGCGAGTGCCTGTTCCCGAGAGCGCCCTGGGCAGACCCCAGGTGAGGCCCGTGATGTCGCTGAGCATGGCCGTGCTGGATTGAATGCCGTACTGCCGCCTGAGAGTCTCGTTGGCGTAGTAATTTGCGCGGATCAGTTCCTCCGGCCCGGCGTTCTCCTGCTCGATGTTGGTATAGAGGCTGGCAATTTCAATGCTGCCCTTGCGGACCAGATCGACAAGCTGGCGGACCTTCTCAGGCTTGCGGTGCCGCGCGTAAGCGTCGAACAGAAGAGAGCCTTCCAGCGTCCACTTCAGCCCCTTCTCGCTGGCCGATATGGCCATGTCCATCCCCTGTGCCCAAGCGCGCTCGACTTCCGGGATCAGGTCCGTGTAGCCGATATCGGCGTGCGTATGAGTGATGACATAGATCTTCCAGTCGCGCGTCCACTTCTTGTTGCCAGGCGCCTGAGCACCTGCATTCAAAACGAGCGCGGTACAAACTAAGGAGGACAGGAACCGCATGGGAAAGAGGATAACAAAGTCCTGTTCGACAGCATCTGCGGCGCACCGGGCGAACCCAAGCCGGCACTTTGCCCACTGATACTCAGGCTTCATTTTCAGTGCATTGCGGGCTCCGCAGCGGCTTCGCGGAATCGCCCAACAAGCACGAAGACTTAGCGAACAACGTTCTTGATGATCGGATGCAATCATCAGACCTGAAACTCTGAATAGTTCGTTCGAACGTGGTGTAGAATCGGCAGCAGGGCGAACGCCTACGCTGCTGCTCCACGGCGAGCACGATTCGATTGTGCCGGTGGATTCGGCGCGCGGGCTGTACCGGGCGCTGGCGGCGGCCAGGGCGCCGGCGAAGCTCGCCGGCAAGGAGGCTGCCCGTGTCACGTGAGGCCGTGTGGTGGGTGCTTCTGGCCGTAATGGCGCTTGCTACCGTTCTGCTCTTCAACTATTGGGCCTCGTTTCAGCCGCTCAGCACGCTGGCCTACACCGGAATCGTGCTGGTCGTTTGCGGACTGGCGAACCTGGCACTGCCGTTCCGGTTTCTGGGAATCCGAAGGCGAACCGTCGGAGCTCTTGTTCTCACTAGTGGTGTAGTGATTGTGTTGGCGGCCCTGCTCTGGCCAGGGCCTTTGGTCCGTGTCGCGGAACATAAAACCTTGCTCGACGACATACTGCCGGAGTTCCAGTTTTACGAGCGGCACTCGCAACGCGTTCATGCCAGCCCAGAGCAGGTGATGCGGGGAATCCGTCAAGTCACATTAGGCGACCTGAAATCCTACGCTACGCTGATGCGAATCCGTGGAGTGGCATTGCGGAGACCCTATCAGGATCCCGGCAGCTCGCAGCTGGTGCTTGACGTGTTGTCGAGTGGTTTCATGTCCCTCGGCGCCAGCGAGCGTGAGATCGTCCTGGGCGGGATCGGCAAGGTCCGGCCCCCCAGGCCCCATGTGAAGAACCTGGCAGAATACACCGCTTACGGGCAGGAGGGAGCCAAAGTCGCTTTCAACCTCTGCGTCGAAGATGCGGGAGCAGGGTGGTCTACAGTCAGCACCGAGACGCGCGTCCTGGCGCTTGATGAATTCAGCCGCCGTGTCACGGGCGTTTACTGGAGATTGATTGTGCCCGGGAGCGGACTGCTCCGGCGCCAGTGGCTGGAAGCTATCAAGGATAGAGCCGAGAGAGTGCCTCAACCAGAATCGTAGCCGTTCACCGGGGTTGCTGGCTTGGGGAGACGTGTGGGCCGCATGAGGGGATCCGCTTCAGGTATCTGGCGTTCTCGGTAAGAACGTTGACGGAAGGAGCCGGTGATGCGAAGAGAAAGGAACCGTGTTTGCCCTGTGGAACTTGCAGGCACCCTGACCAGCCGGGCCAGGAGGTGGCTCCAGGATCCACAGAAGATCCTGTCTCCCTTTGTCCAAGAGGGAATGACTGTCCTCGACATTGGCTGCGGACCGGGCTTTTTCACCATTCCTCTGGCCAGGATGGTCGGCAGAAGCGGGACGGTGGTTGCTGCAGACCTGCAGGACGGAATGCTTGAGAGACTTCGCGACAGGATTCGAGGGACGGAACTGGAAAGTCGAGTTGTTCTGGCGAAGTGCACAGGCGACAAGCTGCCAGTCACTGAGAGGATCGATTTCGGTTTGGCTTTCTGGATGGTCCATGAGGTGCCGGACAAAGAGTCGTTTTTCAGGCAGCTCAAGGCTGTATTGAAGGAAGATGCGCAGGTTCTGCTGGTGGAACCGAAGTTATTTCACGTGTCGCGCAAGGAATTTATAGCCACAACGGCCCTGGCCGAGCGCGCCGGCTTTCAAGTACGTCCGGGGCCTCGACTGCCGCTCAGCTGGTCGGCTGTCCTGACGAATGTTACCTGACTGCCGGTGTTCCCTCAAATGACATGGCTGAGTGACTTCCATTGGGGAGCCTCTTCCGCTTGCATCGAGTGCGTGGAATAATCGCTAACAGCCGTCGGCCAAGGAGGTGTCCGATGTCCTGGAGAGCGGCATATGCACTGGGTTTGGGCGCGATGCTTTTCGGACCTTGGCCGGCAAGCATCGCTCGGGCGGACGATCAGCAACTGGTGGAGGACTACCTCAAGAGCCGCGGAGTCAACGGCGCCGTGGTGAGGCCGGTGACCGATGATTACGTGGGCCGGACTTTCCCCAATATCAGCTTCTTCGGCGTGATCTTCCGGCAGTACCCGGTGGCGGTGACCTGCCCCCAGACGCGGGACCTGAAGTGCTCGAACGTCTTCTTCGTGAAAGACGGCGAGGTTGATTTCGCGGCAACCGTGCCGGACCTGAAGTTCTTCTTTGTCGCGGAGTTGGGTCCCGTGCCGTCCCAGGACGCGGCGGTTGACGCCGCCAGCACATGGCTGCGGCTGTCGGAAGAGTTGAAACAGGATCTGTTCTATACGTTTTCCCCGCCAGAGATCTCATACGAGCCTCGAGAGGATGCGACCCTGGTGCGAGGGCATGCGGCAGTGAGCGCCGGCGGCCAGGGCGACATCAGGATGCTGATGACATTCGGGGCCGCCGGGAGCCTGCTCGACATTTACGAGAAAGCCGCGATCAGGCCGGGGATTCGACCGATCTGCCAGGCGACCAAACTGCTGGATCGGGATCCGATCGTGCGACGCATGGCGGAACAGGACCTGCTGGTGATGGGCCGCGCGGCCAAGCCGTACCTGGACCAGATTCGAGCCACTGCCCGGCCCAAGCTCCAGCAGGCCATCGATGATATCTGGAAACGGATTCTGGCCGAGGGCCGCTAATCCCGCCTGTACCTCCGCATGAATGTGGCGGCACTCACGGCTCTACCGCCGAGCCTCTTCATCAACTTTGGCGGCCGCAGGGCCATGCGGGCTCCGCTGAGGACACGCTCGAACCCGTTACACCCGCTCGCTACGGCTCGCGGCTCTATTGCGTTCACAGGCTCGAACTGTCCAGCACGACTTTCAACGGAGTCCCTGTGGCCCTGCGGGCCACACGCCCTCTGCCCGTTCCGTTGAAGTACGACGCCAACTTGCAGTTTGACTTGTGGTGGCGGCGTTCCGAAGAATCGAGTAATGCGAATGGGACCGCGGATGAAGAAAGTAGAAATGGCGCTGGTGTTGATGGGGGCTCTGATGGCCCGGCCCGCGGCGGCGGGCGTGCTGGAGTTGAACCAGGCGGTGGTGCTGGCGCCGGGCACTCTCAGCGGTCCGGAGAAGAAGGCCGTCACGATGCTGGTGGAGGAGGTGGAGAAGCGCAGCGGAGTGCGCTGGGCGACGGTGGCGGCGATGCCATCCGGCTCCGGACCGGTAATCGCGGTGGGGCAGGCCGCGGCGCTGCGCCCGCTGGTGGGTGCGCGGCTGGACGGTCTGGTTGCGGCTCCGGCCGGCAAGGAGGGCTACCGCCTGCAGGCCACGGGAACCGTGGTGCTGGTGGTGGGCAACGACGAGCGGGGGACGCTGTTCGGCGTGGGACGGCTGCTGCGGTCACTGCGCATGGAGAGGCAGAAGGTGACGCTTGATGACGGCATCCGCATCGCCTCCAGCCCGCGCTATCCCGTTCGCGGACACCAGATCGGCTACCGCCCCAAGGTCAACACGTACGATGCCTGGACCCCGGCAGTTTTCGAACAGTACGTGCGGGACATGGCGGTATTCGGCGTCAATTCGGTGGAGTTGATCCCGCCCAATTCCGACGATGACGAGGATAGCCCGCACTTCCCGCTGCCCAAGCTGGCGATGATGGCCGAGATGTCCCGGATCCTTGCGGAGTACGGGCTGGACGTGTGGATCTGGTATCCGCTGCTGCACGGGAATCCAGACGATGCGCAGTGGCTGGCCGCCTCGCAACGGGATTGGGAGGAGGTCTTCAGCAAGCTGCCGCGCGTGGACGCGGTGTTCGTGCCGGGCGGCGATCCGGGCGATCTGCGGCCGAAGCGGCTGTTCGCGCACGCCGAGAAGCAGGCGGAGGTATTGAGGCGCCACCACCCGCGGGCGCAGATGTGGGTTTCGCCACAGAATTTCGATGCGGCGTGGCTGGACGAGTTCGCCGGCCTGGTCAAGGCGGAACCGGCATGGCTGAACGGGATCGTCTACGGCCCGTGGGTCCGGGTCCCCTACCCCGAGCTTCGCGCGCGGATCCCGAAGCGCTACCCGATCCGAATCTATCCCGACATCACACACAGCATCCATTGCGAGTACCCGGTTCCCGGGTGGGATCTGGCGTTCACGGTGACCGAGGCGCGGGAGACCATCAATCCGCGACCTGTCGACCAGACGAAGATCTTCAGGCTGACGAGCCCCGACAGCGCGGGGTTCATCAGCTACTCGGAGGGCGTGAACGACGACGTCAACAAGTTCGTGTGGAGCGGGCTGGGCTGGGATCCGGAGACGGCGCCGATTGTGACCCTTCGGGAGTTCGCACGGTACTTCATCGGGCCGGGCATGGAGGATGATTTCGCGCAGGGGTTGATGGCGCTGGAGCGCAATTGGCGCGGTCCCCTGATGGCGAATGAAGGGGTGGAGACGACGCTGCAGCAGTTCCAGCGGATGGAGCGGGCGGCGACGCCCGCGGCATTGCGGAACTGGCGATTCCAGCAGACGCTCTATCGGGCGTATTACGACGGCTACGTGCGGGACCGGCTGATCTACGAGACCGGACTCGAGCGGCAGGCCGCAACACAACTGCGCGGGGCGTCACAGACGGGTTCGCTCGCGGCGCTGGACCTGGCCACTGCCACGCTGGACCGTGCGGTGACCCAGCGGCCCGCGGCGGATCTGCGCGCCCGCGTCAGCGAGTTGGCCGAAGCGTTGTACCAAAGCATCGGCATGCAGTTGAGCGTGGACCGCTACAGAGCGGCCGCGGTGAGCCGGGGAGCCAACCTCGACAATCTCGATTTCCCGCTGAACAACCGGATCTGGCTAGAGTTGCAGTTCGCCGAGATTCGCCGGCTGCCGGGCGAAAAAGAGCGCCTTGCGGCCATCGATGCCATCCTCAACCGCACGAATCCGGGTCCGGGCGGTTTTTACGACGATCTCGGCAATGTGAGCCGCCAGCCGCACCTGGTGGATCCGGGTCCCGGATACGACAAGGATCCCGGCAGCTTCCGCTCAGTCCGCTCGGCTTCGCTGACGTTCGGAGGCGACCTGATCGGCAGGACCTCGCAGGAGGCGATCTCGCCGGACGGGCCGGCGCGCTTTCTCAAGCTGCCGAAAGAGTGGTGGGACTTTGCGCAGACGCGTTACGAGACGCCGCTGGTGATGCGCTACCGCGATCTCGATCCGGCGGCCGCGTACAAGGTGCGGGTGGTCTATGTGAGCGACGAGGAGAGCTCTCCGGTCAAGCTGGTTGCCAACGGAGCCACCGAGGTGCACGGATTCATGAAGGTCCCGACCACGATGAAGGCGCTGGAGTTCGACGTTCCCGCCAGCGCGACGCGCAGCGGCGAACTGGAATTGTCCTGGCACTCCGCGCCGGGCGGTGGCGGCTTCAGCTCCGAGGTGGACATTGCGGAGGTCTTCCTGATCCGCAAGTGACAAGGCGGTCAGGCAGTGGTGACTACCTTGCCGTGACCCTTTAGTGCGTCATTGCATACACGATGTAGTTGATGCCCAAGCGGATGGCCAGGTCGGCGCATCGTTCCGGGTATCTCGGATCGTCGGCCCACTCCCAGGCGTCGCCAATGTCGGAGTTGTAAGAGACCGCCACCATCAGGCGGCCTTTGTCGTCATAGATGCCCCGCCAGTGTGCTCCTTTTCCATCGTCGGGCCCGGTGGCGTGGATGGGCCGCTTGTAGCCCTGGCGCAGGTGGGCCCATCCGGGCACTTGGACGCGATCGTCCAAGTCGTACACTGTGTGGAACGCGGAGTCCTCGTCGGGGATCTCGACGATGGGCCGGTCCGGAAACGTCATGCGCATCGAGCGTGCGAAGACTTCCCACTCATACTGGCCGTGCAGGTCGTCGGCCATGAAGAAGCCGCCGCGCAGCAGGTATTCGCGCAGGACGCGGGCTTCCGGGTCTGTCAGTCCCCATTCACCCACCTGAACGGCGTAAACCCAGGGCCAGTTGAAGACATCGTTTGAGTCGAGATCCACCACTTGTTCCACGGAACGCGTGTGAATCCGGGTCAGCCGCCGGACGGCGAGGGAGAAGTGACGGTCGGCGCGCGGGTAGTCCTGTGTCCACAGTGAAAGGCCGAGGCGGTAGTCTCCCTGGAAGCGCGGGTAATAGCCGTCGTCGAGACCACCTCCCGGGAACATCAGGCGGGCGAACGCCCACTCTGTCTTTTCCTGATAGTCCGCGGGGAGCGTAATCTCGCCGAGGTTGTATTCGACACCTGGGAATTCACGAAAAGGCCGTTGGAAGGCGCAGAGCGAAACGATCACGGAAAGCCCGTACGCGGCAGCCCGGACTGGCCTGTTCCACTGCATCCCTCTGCCCTTTCCAGATAGATGCGCCAAGCCAACACGATGATTCGTCGACCGATGGATGCAGATCCGGCCGGGCGTCACCGAGGTACGGGTGGGAGTTCAGAAGCGCAGGCTGCCCAGCATGCTCTCGAAGGTTGGACGGAAGCGATCGAACTGCGCCTCCGGCGCCACGAACACGAAGCCGATCACTGCCCCATCCGGCGTGGGGACGGTGACCAGCCAGTCGCGCTCCTTTTGCGGGTGACCGTCGGCATCCGGGAACGGCGAGGCAGATTGCATGACGACCGACCGTCCCTGGACACCGGCGACCGGGAGGGGCTTGGGGTTCCCCAGCGTCTGTGATCCGCCGCCGCCTTCGAAGCGGCGCACCAAGGCGGCAGTCACCTGATCAAGGTCCAGGCGCTGTCCTGGTTTTGGAGCGACACCACTGATGACCACGCCGTAGCCGACCTCATCACCCTTCACTGCGGCGTGCGGCGCAATGGTTACTCCTTCGCCCTTCTGACGAGGAGTGAATACCTGCCAGTTTTCCGGGTGTGCAATCGTCAGCGGACCTAAATTGGCAGTCACCAACTGTGAACTGGGCAGCACACTGGACATGGAAACCGGGCTGGCGCCGGGTCTCACGTCTGCCGAAGCGGGTTGGGTGAAAGCAGTCTCCGGGGACGGCTTGAAAACCGCGCCGTTCTTTTCGTTGAGCCTGGCCCACTCCCCCGACTTGGCGCCTTGCGCGATCGCCTGGGCAGAATACGACTTCACGCCGGCAGCATGTTCTTTTGCTCGTGCGAAGGCTGCGCTGCCGGCCTGGTACTGCACAGGGGGCCAATCGGCAATTTCCTTCTGGATGGCTGCTTCACGGTTGCCGGGGTTGGGGTGATCGCTGAGGAACTGAGGTCCCGTCCCACCTTGCTGCTCCAGTTTCTTGAAGAAGTCGGCCAAGGCCTGGGGGTTGTAACCCGACTTATAGAGAATGACGGCGCCGACCGCATCCGCCTGGGCTTCGTCGCCGCGCGAGTACTTCAACATCAGGCTTTGGGCGCCAAATTGAATACCCTCCCGCGCCAACTCGCCGCCGGCTCCGCCCAGGGCGATCCCCGCGGCGGCCTCGGCAATGCCCGCGAAAATCCCTGTCTTCTTCTCCTTTGCCACCTGCCGGGCCGAGTGCTGCATGTAGACGTGGGACATCTCGTGGGCCATTACCCCCGCAAGTTCGGCCTCATTGTCGGCTGCCGTGATCGTTCCGATGTTGATGAACATGGCCCCCCCAGGCAGCGCGAAGGCGTTGATCTCCTTCTGGAGGACGACGTGGAACTCATACGGCCATGTATATTGCTGCGGGATGGTGGCCACCAGCTTCGCCCCGAGTTGCCGGACGTATTGCGTTTCCGGGCTGCTGTCGGGTAAGACCGGCATTCCCTGGTAAACCTGCGCTGCCGCCTTGAAGCCAACCTGGATCTGCTGCTCCCTGCTCATGCCCACGTGGCCGGGATTTGGCAGTTCAGGGGCGCTGACAACGGCGGGGGTCGGACCTGGCAGCAGCGTCAGCGCGATAACCGCAGCCAGTAGTTTCGAACTTGCACGGTCCACGAGTGAGTTCCCCATAGGCCCTCCGTCGGAAAACTGACCATGCCAAACCACATTGTAGAACAGCCAGGCGGACGTGACTCGCCAGCTTGGGGTCGATTGCCGAGCCGGAGCGCGAGTACCATACGAGCGTTCTTCGCGCTGCATTTGCCCTGATCCGCGAGTGACAGGGCGGAGGCTATTTCGTTTGTACGACGGGCAACTCGATGTGTGACGGGCGGCGGCTGTCCATGTACACGGTATTGCGCGCCTTGCGGCCGGCCGCCGGCGCGTTCACTGGCGCACCGGTGTTTGGATTGGACTCGAAGCGCGGCCAGTTGCTGCTGGAAATATCAACGCGGATGCGGTGTCCTTTCGCGAACAGGTTGCTGGTGGCGCCGAGTTCGATGATGACTTCGGCCACCTGACCCGGCTTCAACAGATTCTGCTTGTCGAAGCCATTCCGGTATCGAAGGCGCAGTTGTCCGTCCGTGAGGAGAGCAGCATAGCCATCCGGGGCCACGTCGACCAGCTTTGCAGTGAAATCGGTGTCGGGCGCCTCGGCTGAAACCCAGAGCCGTGCCTTGACCGGCCCGGTCACTTCCATGTTTTCCGTCAGAGGCCCGGTGGAGAAGCTGAGCACATCGCTTCGATCTGCCAGTGGGCCTTCGCCTTTACAGCCCAGGATGCCTGGATGGCAGACCTGGTCCTGGAAGCAGTTCGGGGTCCACGAGCCCATTCCATAACGGCCGCCGATGGTTGGCACGGGATCGGCGGGATCAAATGTGAAGATCGCAGGTGATCCGGAGCCAGGTCGTGCGTTCAGAGCTTTGTCCGAGTGGAGGTAGAGCCGATACGGCCGCGCATCCGGCACCGGCCACGCTTGCGCGCTGAGCCACTCGCCGCCATGGATGCGCCGTCCCTTGTTGTCGCGTGCACCGGATCCGCCGCCCATGCGGAAATAACGGACCGGCTGTTCAGAGATGTGTTTGTCAGGCTTCCCTTTGAGCCAGTGATCGAACCACTCGACGGTCAACTCGCGCACATTGAGCGCCGCCTCATCCCCGAAGAAGCCGTCGCCGCAGCCGGACGATCCGATCGCATGCCACCAGGGCCCCATGACCAGCTTTTTCGGCGTCTTCTGCATCCGCGCGAGCGCCTGCGCGTTGCTCAAGAGGCCATCGCCGAAGTAATCGTACCAGCCGCTGATGAAGAGGATTGGGACATCTTTCATGCGCGCCCAGCCGGATGGCGTGTTGAACCCCGGATCCCGCCAGTATGAATCCAAGCTGGTGTGCATGAGGAAATCCTCGTAGATTCGCTTGTGCACGGGGAAGGGGTCCAATACCGCAGCCCTTTCGCGCGGCCCCAGCCTGAACCAGTCTCCGGGCGCGTCGAGAATCCGCGTCAGCACTGCCTTTTTGTCTGGCTGAGTCTCCGCCGCAGGACTCGACTCGGCGGACTTCAGGATCCACAGGGCCCATCCGAGATTGAGGGCTCCGCCGGGATAGGCGAACTCCTGATAGAAGTTTGCGCCGCCCACGTTCACAAACATCGCGGCCAGGTGCGGCGGCTGCTCCATGGAGGCGCGGTACTGATCCCAGGCGAGATAGGACGCGCCGAACGTGCCAACTTTCCCATTCGACCATTCCTGTGCCGCCGCCCATTCGATGGTGTCGTACCCATCCGGGCCTTCCTGCCTGAATGGGTAGAACTCGCCTTCCGATCCGAAGCGCCCACGAACATCCTGCGCCACCACGGCGTACCCGCGTTGCGCATACCATTCAGCTTCACTCTTCAACCCCGCCTTGCTATAGGGAGTACGGGAGACAAGGGTGGGAAACCGCTGGCCCTTCACTGGCGGCAAATACAAGTCCGCAGAGAGGCGAACCCCATCGCGCATCGTGATCTTCACGTCACGAACAATTTCCACCGAATCAGCGAAAGCCGCGCTGGCGGCGAGCAGGACCACGGCCAATACCCGTATCGTCTTCACTGTTTCAACTCACGCGCCAGATGCAAGTCCTCAGATTGGCCTACTTCCAACCGCGCTACCGCGTCATGCCGGACGCTTATTCCCAACCCTGGCTCCCCGGTCAGCGATATCAGGCCATTCACTGCCTTTGGCAGTCCATCGAAGATCTTCCAGAACAGCTCATTGCCTGTGTCCGGTTCGACCGGCGGGAAGTATTCCACAAGCGGGCATACGTGGGGCGGGCGGCTGAATACGACAGCAAGATTGTGCGCTTCATTGGAATGCGGGATGACCGGCAGCCCCGCTGCTTCCGCCATGGCGCAGATCTTAAGCGTCTCCGTGATGCCGCCGCACCGGTTCGCATCGGGCTGCAGGATGTCCGCAGCCCGGCGATCGATGAGTTCCTTGAATTCCCATTTTGAGTAAAGATGCTCGCCCGTGCTCCAGCGCTGATACGGACAGCGGCGTTTCAGCTCCGCGTAGCCGTCGAAATCATGCGGCATCAGCGGCTCTTCAATCCAGGCGAGGCGGTACTCCCGCAGAAGTGCCGCCATTTCCATGGAATACCCGAGATCCCAGCCCATATAGGCGTCGGCTGACAACTCGATATCCGGCCCGACTGCTTCCCGCACGGTGCGGATGAGCTCGACATTTCGCCGCATTCCGTCCTGGCCGTCGGAAGGTCCGAAGCCGAACCGCTGCTTCATGGAGCGGAAGCCCGCGGCGGCCCAACGGCGCGCCTCCGCGGCCAGTGCGTCCAGGTCTTCGAGGGCATACAGGCGACTGGAGTAGCAGGGAACGCTCGTCTGGCAACGGCCTCCGATCAGGTCATAGACAGGGACGCCGGCGGACCTGGCATGGAGGTCCCAACATGCGTTGTCGATCGCGGCGATCGCGGCCATGGCGCATCCGGTCCTGCCGAAACGAACAGTTGTGCGGTACATCCTCTGCCACAGGTATTCGTGACGCCGGGGATCCTCGCCCAGCACAAGTCCGGCGTAATACTCCCGGATGAGACTCTTTGCGCCGCTTTGAAAGGCGCCGGCAGTTCCATATCCGACGGAACCGTCGCTGGCCTCAACCCGTACCAGAGTACAGACGACTTCGCCGAACCAACCTTCGGGGCGTTCCCGAAAGTCTTCGAATTGAGACGCGTTACTGACGAGATTGCGCCTGAGCGTCGCCGGAGGACGGTCAAAGCCGATATTGGAAGTAGTGATTCGAACGATCCGCATTCCGTTACCTCCACCAAAGAGCGCCGATGGTTGCGCCACCGTCGTGCACGAGTTCCCCGCCTGTGATGTAGGCGGCTTCGTCCGATGCGATGAAGGCCGCGAGCGCGGCAATTTCTTCCACGGTCGCCATCCGGCCCGCCGGGATCATGGATTCGAGCTTACTCATGATGGCGGGATCGGCGAGCAGGTCGCGGTTGATGTCCGTTACGGCGCCTTCGGGACATAGCAAATTGGATGTGATTCCGTGCTTGACGAGCTCCATGGCCGCCATCCGGCTCAACATCCGGAGACCCGCCTTGGCCACGCAGTACGCGGCCTGTTCGGCAGTTGGAAGAAGAGAGGCGGTGCTGCCGATATGAATCAACCGTCCTCCGCGCGCTTGCCGGATCATTCGCCGGGCAGCGAATTGAGTACAGTGCATCGCGCCGGTCAGATCGACGGCCATGATTTTATTCCAGTCTTCGGGCTTGCAGTCCATCAGGCTGCCGAACACGATAATTCCTGCGTTGTTTACCAGGATGTCCAGCCCGCCGAGCGCATCTGCCGCCTCATCGATCACTGTCTCGACCGCGGAACGGTCCGTCACGTCCATGCGCCAGGCGCGTGCCTGTGCCCCTGAATCACGCAACTCGGAGGCAGCGTCATTCGCGGCTCCAAAGTCCCGATCAGTCACGGCGACGGCGGCGCCCTCCTGCGCGAAACGTACCGCGATCGCCCTGCCGATGCCGCGTCCGGCTCCAGTGATCAGAGCGGCCTTTCCGCTCAAGCGTCCGGCCGAGGGAGTGATCCGCTGCCGGTGTCTCCCGGTATTCGAGACGAAGTTCAAAGTAACACCTCGGTGTACTGGTCCAGTTCGCGCGCCTGCACGTCATCGAGTGTTGCGTGCGGCGCGCGGCAATAGGCAGCGTCGAAAATGCCTCGCCGCACGAGCAGACGTTTCTCGCACGCTATCATGAACTCGACATTTTGCATCATGAAATTGAGTACGGGCAACAGCGAGGCGTGCGTCCTGCGCCCCTGCCCGCCGGTTGCATGAAGCTCACTCCAGCAGTGCACGAATGAACGGGTCAGAGATGCGCTCGGCATGCAGCCCGCCGCCCCTCGCTCCACGGCTTCGGGCAAGTGAAGCCCCAGATACCCTACGTACGTGCGCAGCCCCGGCAGCGCCGCGAGGTAGGGGCCGGTCGGAACGGTGTCGACCTTCACTCCCGCAATGTTGCCGTGCTGCGCCGCGAGTTGGATGAACGTTTCTGGATCGATGCTTCGTCCCGTCTGCAGCGGCGCATATTGAACGACCACGGGGATGCTCACCGCTTCTGCAACCGAAGCAACATGCGACATGATCGCCTGCTCCGAAGGACCGAGGAAGAAGGGGGGCATGATCATCAGCGCCGACGCCCCCAGAGCGGCGAACCGGCGCGCCTCCTCCACCGCGAGTTCGCGTGCATGAGGCGTCACCGAGAGGATGACGGGCACGCGTCCCCGCGCTGCTTCCACGGTGACGCGGGCGAGGTGGCCGCGCTCACTGTCGGACAGCTTGTAATATTCACTTGCCAGCCCGAACATCGCCACGGCGCCGGCGCCGTCGTCGATGCACGCATTCACCTGGCGCACGAAGCTCGATTGATCCAGGCGGCCGGACGAATCGAACGCCGTCGCAAGAATCGGAATGATGCCGTCTGGCAGCCCATGACGCAGGCTGTTCACGCGATGATGCCTCCGGGATATCGCTCGAGCACGGCGGGATCGTAAAGAGGCACGAATTGCCCCTCACGCCGTATGCGCGCATAGGCGGTCCTGGCTTCTTCCAGGCTCTCAGCAATGCCGAGTGGCGGTCCATCGAGGTTGCCGTACTTGAAAGCACAATCCGATATCACGACTGTGCCGCGACCGGTGTCCACAGAGTAGGCCATCGAACTGCGGTGGTGACCGCCGGCCCACCACGCCCTGAGTCCTGGCGCGATCTCCGCCTCTGACCCCAAGAGCATCAGACGATCGGGAGCGTCGAAGAGCAAGTATTGCAGGATATGGTCGGGGACACAGAGCTGACGCGGAACGTGAAAGTGCGCCTCCCGGGCCACGACCTCCTCAATCCATCCTTTCCGCGAGCAACAGATCTTCGCGCGTGGAAACAGCGCTATGTTTGCGGTGGCGTAAGCCTGCAAGGGCGTGAGCAGAACGAAATCGACATCGTCCGCCTTCACTCCGGCGGTTGCGAGGGCTTCGAGAGGACGCTCCGCGTCCAGGCGGTCGAGGCGGCAACGCTTACCAGCAAAGCCGCTCCAGGCCTCGTTCAGCGAAAGCAGATCCGGAGGAGGTCCGGTGTTGACGATTGCCGTGATGCCCTCGCCTCGAATCAGGACCATGTAAAAGAAAAGCATCTCCCACTGATCCCAATTCGACATCCAGAAAACCTCCGGGCCCGGCACTTCGGCCTGGCCCATCTTGAGCACCTGAACGTGATAGTCCATCTAGCGTGCGTCCTCTCTGGTCACCTGCTGCCGATCAAGCATCCCGAGGGCGCAGGAAGAAGTCCAGCGCAGGTTCGGGGGCCAGGCCAGCAGGCTCGTTGTTTGCATCGGGGTGGGTCTTCCTGAACCGGTCCAACATGAGTTTCTCCATGCTGAGCACCAGATCCGGATGCTTCTTCGCAACATCGTGGAGCTCCTCCGGATCCGTCTTCAAGTCGTATAAACGGCGCCAGGGACCTGGTGAGGATTGTGCCGGGCGGTACCAGTCCTGCCGCCTACCCGAACTGTAAATGAACTTGTACCGCTCAGTGCGGATGTAGGCCTGTTCAGTCTCCAGGTACTCGCCGAAGACGTGATCGCGCTGATGCGTCATGCCGCGCCCTTCGAGGTATGGCCGCAAGGACTGGCCGTGGGGGGCTGGCAGCGGATCCACTTCCAGCATGTCCAGGATCGTGGACGACAAGTCCACATGTTCGGTCATGCTCCAGATGACGCCGGGCCGGATCTGATTGGGCCAGCGCATGAGAAGGGGAACGCGGAGCGCAGGATCGTAGCCGTAATGCTTCTCGAAGCGCCCATGCTGACCGAGGAAGTAGCCGTGATCGGCTGTGTAAACGACCAGGGTATTGCGGTCCAACCCCGAGGCTGCGAGTTTCCGCAGCACCCGGCCGATATTGCGATCCATGAACCGTACGGACGCGTAATACGACGCGATGATGCCCTTCTTTTCGTCGTCTGTCAGGTCCTGGAAGACTGCCGGGATGAAGGGCGGATCCTCCGGCCCAAGGCGCGGCGGAGGAAATGCACCCGGCGAGAAGTGGTCCCGATCCTCAACCGGGAAATCGTACGGCGAGTGCGGTTCCATGAAGCTGACCCAGAGCGCGAATGGCTTGCCGTCCTGCTTACGCTGGTCAAGATACTGCTCGGCCTTCCTGGCGATGAACGTGCCCTGCATGTCCTCGTCGTATCGCGGATACGGCAGCTTCTCGGCGTTGAGCCAGATCCTGGCCGGATCCTGGAAGGGACGCCATCGCGGCTTGGTCCGAATCTGTTCCGGCACGACTTGAGCCGGTTTGCGCTGGCGCCATTCCTGCGCGACTACGTCCTCCGTCATGCATGTGTTCAGTCCGAACAGCCCCGGCCGGCCCGGTCGGTTGAAGTGCATCTTGCCGAAGACGGCTGTGTCGTAGCCCGCCCCCTGCAACTGCCGCGCGATGGTCTGCTTGTCTTCCGACAGGGCCGTTTTGAGAAGCGTGACGCCGCTTGAATGCGGCAGTTGGCCGGTGAACAAGGATTGACGGGAAGGAGTGCAGATCGGCGAGTTGCAGTAATGCGAAGCGAACCGTACGCCTTCGGACGCGAGCCGGTCAAGGTGCGGCGTCTCCGCCTGGCGGTTGCCGTCGCAACCCATCACGTATCCGGCATGATCGTCCGCAATCACGAAGACGAGATTCGGCCGGTCCTTTCTCTGCGCGCGTGACACAGTGGCGCCGGCGAGGCCTGCGACCATGGACCTTCTTGTAAACATAGCTCCAACCTTTCAGCCGGAAGGCTACAGGGCCTTCTTCAACTGCTCCATGAAATAACAATAGTTCTCGTATGGGATGTCGGGCGGAGCGCTGTGGTCGAGCATCGGGACGAAGCCCCCGTCGTCGATGAGCCATCTATGCCGAGCGATTTCGGTATCGATTTCGCTCTTCCCTTTCGTCAGAGCGCGCTTGTCCACGCCGCCAAGCAGTCGGAGGTTGCGCCCGAACTTCTTTCGCACCGCGGACGGATCCATACCCGCCTGAACCTCCCACGGGTAGAGGATGTCGATGCCCGCCTCGAGCCAAGGCTGGATCAGCAGGCTGACATCGCCATCGCTGTCGAGTGCAAAATAGTGCACCCCGCGGCTGCGGGCGAAATCGATGACCTTCTTATAGCACGGGACCATGTACTTGCGGACCAGATTCGGACCGATCAGCGGACCGGCGTTGTATGCCATGTCCTCCCAGAATCCGAAGATGTCGATGTCGGTCTCTTCCAGCATCTGGCCGAGCATGGCGATCAGAAAATCGGCGTCGGCTTCCATCATCTCTTCGACGAAAGCAGGGTCATCGTAAAACAGCATGCACAAGCTCTCGACACCCACCATGTTGCGCAGCGAGCCGAAAAACCCGCCCCAGCGGTCAGCGAGAACGACGTATACATAGTCGCGGTTCCTGTGTTTCCGAAGTTGCTCGCGCCAGTCCGAACCGATGCGCGCGTTGAGGTCCGGCTTCATACGTTCCCGCCAGAACTTCCGGAAATCCTCTCGTGTCTCAACGGGGAATCGCATGAATTGAGGCATGGAGCTCAGCGGGTTGTGCTTGAATTCCCGCATGGTAATCCCCTGAGGATCGATGTACGTGACGTAGGTGTCGTCTTCTTCGATCACCTGCCGTTCGAAGGGAGGATTCGGAAAGAACCACTGGTAATCGATCACCCACCGGTCGCATCCGAAGTCCGTTTCCCCGGGCCTGTAACCGCCTTCGGCCTGCCAGCGATCCACGGTCTCCGGCCACGTAGGCCAGGGAAACTCGTGAAAGGGCGCACGATCGCGGGGCTGGTACTCCATATCCGCACGAAACCGCGCAAGGTCGGTCATCGGAGCGTTTCTTGTGGAGAGACTGTTGGTAATTCCAGCCATGATGATTTCGTCGCCTCGTGATAGACGGTATTTCGCGATTTTGCGGGCAGCGACTCCAGCTTCGGAAAGCTGCTGCTCATGATGAACATCCCGATGCGGTGCCCCGGCGCGAACAGCTTGCTGATCGAGCTCAGTTCGATGACGTACTCTCCGGCGCCGCGCGTGCGCATCTGGCCTTCCGAGAGGATCATCGCGTAACCGTCCGGATGGATGTCCGCGATGCGCACGATGAAATCCGCTTCCGGTGCATCGGTGGACACCCAGAGGCCCGCCTGCGGCGTGCCCGTCACATCGAGCTGCGCAGTCAGCGGCGCACTTGCGAAATAGAGAACGTCGGCGCGGGTCTGGAGAGGCCTCTGGTCCTGAATGCATGTATTTCCCTGGCGGCCTCCGATGGCAGGCACCGGATTGGCGGGATCGTGCACGTAGGAGCTGGGCGCTTCGGTTTTGGCTTTCGCCGCGTCGAGACGGCCGCCTTCGTGGATGTAGTAGCGAACCTGTCGAGTGCCACGCGGGGGCCACGTGGCACTGGCGCGCCACTCTCCGCCGGGCATCCGCTTGCCATCCGGGGTCCGGGCTTCCGCCGCACCGATCCGGTAATAGCGCACAGGCTCATTTCCGATGACCTTCATCGGCGCACCCTTGAGCCAGTGATCGAACCAGTCCAGTTGGATCGAACGTTCGTCGAGGTCGCCGTCAGGCCCGAACCATGCATCTCCGCATTCGGACTTTCCGTAGCCGTGCGGCCATGGGCCGATCGTCAGCTTTTTCGGAGTCTTCTGCAGACGGGAGAGTTCGATGAAATGCTTCAGGTTGGCATCGCAGAAGGAGTCGTACCAGCCGCTGAGCAGATACGTGGGAACGTCCTTCATCTGGCGGTAGTATCCAGCAGGCCAGAAGCCTTTTTGCTTCCAATAGTCGTCAAAAGCCGTGTGCTGATAAAACTCCCAATACGCCTGCTGCTGTACGGGGAACCGATCGAATGCCCGAGCCCGCTCCTGGCGTGACTGGGCGAGCCAGGCGTCGGCCTTCTTCACGAGTTCGGTCTGCCCCGTCGAGTTAAGCAGCCATACCGGCCAGCCGAGGCCGGGGACACCTCCCCTGTATCCCGCTTCGCCGTAGTAGTTGCCGGGGCCCACGGCAGCGTACATCGCTTCGAGATGCGGAGGGGCTTCTATGGCTCCCGCGAATTGATTCATGGCGAGGTACGACGCGCCAGTGGTCCCGACCTTGCCGTTCGACCACGGCTGTACCGCCGCCCACTCCACCGTATCGAAAGTATCCGGTCCTTCCGACAGGAACGGAACCGGCTTCCCCCCGGATGCGAAAAATCCACGGCAATCCTGCGCCACGAACACATAGCCGTGGCGGGCGAAGAACGCGCCCCGGCTCTTCTCTCCGTTCTTGTTGTAGGGACTGCGCGTGACCAGGACCGGGAATTTGCCATCGACAGGTTGGCCGGCCCGAGCCGGGCGATAGATATCGGTGGCCAGCCTGGCGCCATCCCGCATGGAAACCATGGCGGTCTCGACTGTATTGCCGTCGAACTCCTGCGCGCAGGCACGCGGAAGACAAGCGGCAGCCGCGAACACGACGGCGAAGACAGTGCTTGTTTGCATGGTTATTGTTGCGCTCGAGTCAGTATGCGGACGGGGCCCTCGAGGCCATTGGGCCGGATCGTCTCCAGGCGGTCGAGTTCGGTCGTGTACCGCAGGCCCCAACTGCCCTTCGGGTAAATCGTATCGCCTTGCGACTGCCATCCGGCGTTTGAGTTCGCAACTCGGACTTTCAAGTGATTCACGCCCGCAGCGGCTTTGCCGGTCAGGTCGAACCGGAATGGGCGCCAAGCACGCTCGCCGAGCTTCCTGCCGTTGAGCCACACTTCTGCGGCGACACCGACCTCACCGAGATCGATCGCGAGCGCCCTGGCCGCATCCTCCCGGCTCAGCTCGAAATCCGTTTCAAAGACGGCGGATCCGGAATAGAAGGCGAGCGAAGAATCCGTCCAGGATTTCAGCGGGAAGTCCACAGTGCCGGATCGAAACTCCACCGGATGCTCTGGAACCGCACCCGCTGGCAAAACGACACTGGTCCCGCCTTTCACGGGCCTGCCGTCCTTCCACGCGACCGCACCCGGAGGCACGTCCACCTGCAGCGCCACCGGTTCCTGGGCCACCACCGGAATCTTCGATGTATCCGCTGCGTAGCCGATCCCGCTCAGCGTCTCGCCGTCTTCTCCCAGAATCCGGAAGAGGAACGAGGTGGGGACCATGAGGCTGGGCTCGATCTTCAGCAGCACGGTGTTCCAGCCAGCGCGCAAACGAATCGGTTTCGTCTCCGCCCACTCGTCGCGCATCAGCAGCCACTTGGGATGGCGGTGAATCCGGAGCACCTCGTTGCCGTTCCACCAGACCGCGATACCGTCGGCGGCAGCCGTTCGCAGCTTTGCGGGCTGGTCCTTCGGCGAGTAGACATTGGCGTAAGCATAGAAGACGCCCATGGTCCGGCCGCCGCTGAGACGCAGGGCATCGCGGGGCGTGACCGAGTAAGTGGGTGACTCTATCCAATTCCACTTGACGGGACCAAACGCACCCGTGTAGGAGGCATCGGCGCGGAACTCGCGCTCCGGCGGATACTCACGATAGAAGCCCTGGTGATCGTCGTAAGGGAACGGACCGATGAGCCACCAGTTCCGGTTTGACTTGCGCTCCGGGGCCAGCCAAACGGGGTGGCCGTCCTGCTTCGCGTAGGGCACGCGCAGAAGAGGCGCCTCCGGAGTCATGCGCCAGTTCGAACTGGAAAGCGTCTTCAACTCTTTCCATACAGGCACATCAGGAACCGGCGCCGGCGAACCGGGAGTGCGCACAACGAAGAATGCATCCCACGCATCCATGTGCAGGAGCACCTCGGCGCCCTCGCTTCTGAGCGGCGACCGCTCTCCGGTTTCGGCGTCCCACTTCTCGAACTTCCCGGCTTGACGGAAGCGCATTCGGATGTCACGAGGCTCGGCAGAATCGTTGACCACCCAATACCAATCGACATCGCCGCGGCGGCGGTGTGAGAAGAATATGTGCTCCCCGCCTCCGATGACTTCTGCCTCTGGAAGCTGGGCTTCCGCAAGCCGATCAAGAACGGGCTTGAGATCACGCTGTATGGCTTCGGGAACCTGAATTTGTTCGAGATAGTCGAGATGGTCTGTGAACGGCGGATGCGTGCCCGCCGGAAAACGCTGGATGGCGACGCCGTCGAGACCTGCGGGCTGAGCGCCGACCGCGAGCACGGTCCCGCCGGCCCTCACAAACTCCCGGATCTTCCGGATCGATGATTCGGCGAGGTCAGTCATCGGTGGCAGGATGAGCACCCGAAAGCGCTCCCCGGAGAGTTCCAGTTCACGATCGCGAATCGACGCGGCGTTCAGATATTGCGCATCCAGGATGTGATAATCCCAGCCCTGCCGAGCCAACTCCAGTCGAAGAGCCGTATAGAAGTTCTCCGTGGTGTCGGTGAAGCTGTTCCAGAAGAGGTCCCGGTGCGGCTTCTGGGTGAACAACTGCGCAGAGTTGGAGTAAGCCGTCTCGAGCGGGTAGTAGATGGCAACGGGAGCGACGTGCGTTCCTTGCCCGTTCATGAACTGGGCGCGATTCACGTAGGCGGCATAGTGCCGGAAATAGCCCCAGAAAGGCTGTCCGATGAACCATTGAGGCGGCCACGTGACCTTCCGCTGGTCATAGTCGAAATAGGGGATCAGCCGGTCGGCGCCCCAGAGGATGCACATGTTGGTGCCGAGCCGCCCTTTCTCCAGAGAAAAGAAAGTGGAGTGTCCTTGCAGACCTTGGTTTTCGACCAGCAGGGGTTTGTGGTCGAAGTGACCGACGGAAACAGCTTCTTTGAAATCGATCGGCATCCGCGATCTTTCGAGCAATGCGTCGATCTCGACAAGGCTTCCGGCGCGCCAGTGGCGAAACATGTCTCCCGCCTGGCCCACCTGAATGTACATCTGCTCCTCATACGCCGAGGTGGCGTGCTGGAGTTTGTGCTTGCGGCACCACTCCGCGACCCTGCCCGTGAACGAACTCATGTAGAGCTCAGAGATGGTGTCCAGGTAGTCACGGCGAACTGTCTGCGCACGGCCTCCTTCAACGGAGTCGTGAACCAACAGGGGTAGAAGCGGGCGCAGATCATACCCATGCCGTTGCCGGAAGACAACCCACAGCCGCGGCGTGTATGCGATGGGCGCGCCATAGGAGCCTTCGTGGTCGGCGAGCGTGAGACGCAGAGTGTTGCCGAAGTACTGCGAGAACCGCCGCGCGTATTCGCCGTAGACCATCTCCAGGAAAGTATCCACGGCGTCCGGATTGAGCAGATCGACTCTCGTGTTGTGGCCTCCGGTGGATGGGACCAGTTCATACGACGTGACCAGCCATCTGCCCTCTGCTGGTTTCCAGCCGGCGTCCACGAGTTGCATTGTCGTGTGATCCGGTTGGCCGGAATCGTTCACGCGGCCGGCGACGGTGAAGACCGCGTGCTCCGGACGTGATGGCGCCTCCGCCGGTCCCTCAACGATCGCCTCCGTGTATCGCAGGCGCATCATCCGGTACTCGGGGTGGCGGATCAAGACCCGGCTGAGCTCCGGCTTGCCGGCGTTGACATCCCAGGCGTGTCCGCTGGGCCAGTTGTACTCGTCGGCGAAATTGAGGGTGAAGTTCAGTTCCTTGGCGATTGCCAGCGCGGCACCGAACTCCTTCCAATAGTCCTCGGAGAGATAGCGCTGTTCCATGCCATCCCAGGGGAAGACGACAGCCTGGTAGACTCCCTGGTCGATCATCGCCTGAATCTGGCGGCGCGTTTCGGCTGGAGTAATGCGGCCATTCCAATACCAGTAAGGCATCAGGGAGTTGGCGCGCGGCGGATGGAGGAACTGGCGGTAAAGGTCCGCTGCGGGAGGAGTCTGCTGGGCGGCGGCCAGGCCGCCCAGCAGTAGCGCAATTAGGGGTTTGAGAGTCAAGCGTTTGTGAAGTTAGAAATCGAAGCGCCCGCTCAACTGGATCTTGCGAGGGTCGCGCGCACTGGTCACACGCCCGTAAGTGCCGGACCCCAGCGACGTGCTGACGCCGCTGAAGTTCGTGTGGTTGATGAAATTGAAGAATTCTCCTTTGAGCGAGAATTTCATCTGTTCCCTGATCGGCCACTGCTTAGCCGCGGCCGAATCCCACATGATGAATCCCGGGCCTTCGATTACGCCGCGGCCGGCGTTGCCGTAGAAGCCCGCTGCCGGAGCAGTGAATGCGGCAGTATTGAACCACTGCAAGAGAGTCTTCGGACCTTCGACTGAGGCGCCGGTCGCGTCGGGTCGCGTCGCCTGCCCGCGGGTGGAAGTTGAGAGCCCTGGCGACAAGGCGAGGCCGCTTTGGAGCGAGAAGAATCCGCTGATCTGCCAGTTGCCGAACGCCTGTCCAAGGAAGTCGCGCCGCCCGCGGAACACCGGCAGCGTGTAGATGTAGTTACCGGTGAATACGTGCGCGGCGTTGAAGTCTGTCGGACCACGGTCGGCGCGCCACAGGAGCGGATTCTGCGGCGTCGGGTTCCGCGCGGTTGCTGTCTCACCGAGGGCCTTGCCAAAGGTGTAAGAACCCTGAACCGCGAGGTTATCCGAAAACCGCCGCTGGAACGTAGTCTGCAGCGAATGGTAGTTCGAACTCGCGCCGGAAGTGAATTCCGTGATGGACCCATAGCCCTGATATGGCCTGAGGAGGTTCGAGTTGTAGCCTGCGTTGATCCGGGGATCGAAGTTGTAACCCGCCGGATGAGCAAAATCGGGGGCATTCATGTCGATCCAGACTTCAGCGTTGGTGGCACGAGTGCCGACATAACCTGCGGAGACGAGCGTACGTCCAGGCATCTCCCGCTGCACGGTGAGACTCCAGGACTGGATCATCGGCCGTTTGAAATTCGGGTCGAACGCATTCAAGCTGACGGGACGGGGCACGGTGGGAGTCCCTCCGCTGGGATCGTCCAGCGAAACGTTCTGCAGTGAAACGGTGTAGTTGTACGGCGGATTCGTAATCAGGCTGCTGTTGTTGTTGCCGGTATTGAGGTACGAGATGCCGTAGCCGCCGCGGATGGCCATCTTGCCGTTGCCCGACGGGTCATAGGCGAAACCAAAGCGCGGAGCGAGCCCATAGAACGTATTCACGAATCCGCGCGGCACGCCGTTCTTTTCGGGGAATACCAGTCCGTTCAGCGGATCGTAGGTTGGACCGGGCACCAAGTTGCCGCCGGCATCAATGCCTGGCGCGTTCTTGGGATTGTACGCACTCGACAGGAAAGATGTTTGCAGATTGCCATCGACGTGGATCATCGGCATGATGAACTCACGTGCGCCCATGTTGATCGTCAACTTGCGGCTTAGGCGCCAGTCATCCTGCAAGTAGAATTCCATCTGATCGAAGCTGTACGTGCGCACGTAGAGCTGGCTGGTTTGAGAATATGTGCGCGCGACGCCGAGCATAAAGTCCGACACCGGGTCGTTTGTGAAGCTGCCGTCGAACGAATAAGCGCCCTGAGTCGAATTGAACGCCGCCTGCGTCTTGTTGTAATGGAACCACGTTCCGCCGGTTTGAATGGTGTGGTGCCCGATGACCTTGCTGAAGTTGTCCGACAGCATGTAGTTGTCATCGCGGGCCGGATCGAGCGGGAGCAGGTTCGTGCTGATGCTGCCCCAACCGCCGGAGAAGGAGAGTTGCGGGACCAGGTTGAGAGTGTTCGCGCCCGAATAGAAGTCTTTGATCGTCAGTCCGGCGGGCCGCACCTGGGGCGCTGTGTCGTCCTTGAGTTGCAGCACAATGCCGTAGCGTTTGAAAGAGTAGCTCACCTCGTTGGTGCTGCTCGGCGAGAACGTATAGTTCATTCGGAAATTCGCCGTCTGGCCTGTGGTCGCTTCGAATTGGCGAATTACCGGGAACGGCGAACCGGTCAGGCCGCCGTTCGGCTGCAGCACCGGAATGTTGTCGTTCGAGAACGTGCCGGACACGTGCATTTTGTCGCTGAAGTTGTGATCGATCTTCACCGTGTCGGTGCGAGGTTCCAGCTTCGCAACACCGTTATTGATGTAGTTGTTGAATCCGCCAAGCGCATAGTTCGGGTTCGGGAAGTAAGTCTTGAGCAGCAGCGCCGCGTTGGCGTTGATGCGGTTGGCCGGAATGATGTTGCCTGCGAACGGCTGCTTGTTGGTCGGATCCAGAATCGGTTTCCCGAGCCGCACCGCTTCGGCTTGGAAGTTACCCGCGCGCATATCGGCGGTGGGCGTAGCCGTCAACGAAGTGGAAGCGCTGTGACGCGTGCGCCAGTCCTCGCTCCAGAAAAAGAATGTCTTGTTCTTGCTCTTGTAGAGCTTGGGGATGAGCACCGGTCCGCCGAGGGTGAACCCGTATTGGTTCTGCTTGACAGGAGGGGGCGCGGCCGCGAAGAAGTTGCGGGCGTCCAGTTTGTCGTTGCGGAAGAACTCATAGGCGCTGCCGTGAAAGGTATTGGTTCCACTGCGCGTCACGGCGTTGATGACGATTCCTCCGGCAGTTCCATAACGTGCGCTGTAGTTCGCAGTCTGCACCTGCATTTCTTCCAGGGAATCGAGCACGGGGACGTGAGGATTGGACTGGCCGTTGCCAACGTTTACATTGAGCGCGCCGTCCACGAACCAGCCTTCCGATTTGTTATTCAGCCCGTTGACCGACACAGGCGAATCGGGCCCGTTCAGTCCGGCACCCGACAGCTCGTCCGAGCCGGAGTGATAGACGGCGCCGGGGACCAGCATCGCCAGACGGGCATAGTGGCGGCCGTTCAAGACCGCGGTGTCCATTTGCTCCCGTGTCACCACACTCGATACAGTTCCATCAGCCGTCTGGACCTGCGCCGCATTGGCCTCCACGTTCACACTCTCGGCGAGTTGGCCGACCGAAAGGGAAATGTCCTGCCGGACCCGCGACGCGACATCGAGAGTGATGCCCCGTACCGAAGAGGACTTAAACCCTGGATGGTTGACGGTGATGTCGTACACGCCGGCCGGAAGACCTTCGACAAGGAAATACCCGGCATCATTCGTCGTGACTGGGTATTCAACCCCGGTCTTCTGATTTGTCAGCTTCACCGCGCAGGAAGGTACAGCAGCTTGCGACGGGTCCGTGACCGTCCCTTGGATGGCTCCGGTCGTCTGAGCGAAGCAGCCTGTTGAGAATACAAAGAACAAAGCCAACAAGGATGTCCTGGCGGCTCGACTGATTTCATGAATCACGATCATAGTCCTCACTTCGTGGTGCTCTCTTCTGACGCACTGCTCTCGTCCGACTCGTCGGAGAGGAAAAGCGTATAGCCGATTTCGAGATGATGCTTCATAGCGTTACGGGCTCCTTCCACGTCGCGCTTCACAATCGCCTGGTAGATCGCCTCGTGCAGTTGGATGGTCTGGCCTGGATCGAACAGGTGCATGCGTTCGCTGAAGTCCTCCCGCAGCAGGCGCGAGATCGGGGAGTAAATCCACTCGAAAATTTCGTTCCTGCAGGCACGGATGATCGCCAGGTGGAAGCGGTAGTCAGCATCCGCCATGAGAGCTGGATTGCCGGAGACTGCTCGCATCCGATCGAGTTCCTGGCCGATGAGAGCGATGGACTCCTGACTCGCGCGGGATGCCGCCAGGCCCACAATTTCGACATCAAGGAACTGCCGGGCTTCGAGTAGCTTGTTCCGCGATATCCGACTGGTGCGAACCGCGTGCTCCATGGGTTGCGCCAGGAGGTCGTAGGCATCAACCTCACTCCGGACAAACGTCCCCACGCCGACCCGCGACGTGAGCACACCCATGTTCTCCAGCGCCTTTACCGCTTGCCGCAAGGACGACCTACTCACCTCCAGGCGCTGGGCCAACTCCCTTTCCGGCAATAACTTAGAGCCAAGCGGCAGTTCGCCGGACTGAATCATTTCGAGGATTTGTTTCACCAATATCGGCGTGATGACGCCGCTGGCACGGGGCGAAAGAATCCTGGTTGGTTGCATTGGTAGTACCGGTCAGACCGATACTACAGCCGAACAGGATCCTGGTCAAGGATGGAATTGCCTCACCGAAGATAGCCCCGTGGGTCAAGAATGGAGTCGGCCTGCGGTCGCGGGCTCAAGGCACAACGCCGAGTCAGGTCAACTCGACGACCGCCTCCGTGATCTGCCCGAGATACTTCCCGTCGCGCATCACGTCGCACGCGATCGCAAACCGCGGCGAGGGGGCGACCCAATCACGCGGCACCATCACGCGAACGGGTTGTTTGACCTTCGAATGCGGCGGGACCTCAAACTTCAAAGACCTCGGCTCAATGCTCCACTCAGCGGGGGCAACGAGCGCCACCTCCATCCGGATCGCCTCCGGTTTGTAGTTCTGTACCCGGACTTCAACCGGTTGTGGCGTCCCCGGGGTCAGTAGCAGCTGGTAAGGGTAAAGCGATACCCAACTGGGATCGAGCCCGAAGTCCGTCTCGCCATCCGGCAGGATGTCGGCGAAGGCCTGCTGCTGCCTGCGGAACTTGTGCTCCGTCGCCAGCAACATGTCACGCGTCGGCACAAACGGCTTGCCGTGCCCCGGAGCGATCAGCGCCGGTTCATGCTCAATCAGTTTCCGGATCGATTTCAAGTGACTGTCATTCTCTACGTGGTTCCGGAAAATGAGGCTGTGCCGCATGGATGCATCGGCGCGATTGGGTGGATGGAAGGCGTCGCCGGTGAACGCGACCTTCTGCCCGTCGATCGTCGTGAAAAGCGCCATCTGGTATTCCGTGTGCCCCGGCGAGTGAGTGATCTCGAACTCGAACTCCTCCCACCGGAACCGCTCTCCATTCCGGAAAGCACGATCAACCCGAAATGACTCACCGAGGACGCATCCCAGGTTGTAGCCGCGCGGATTCTCGAAAACGTCGACCATGTTCTCGTAGCACCAGACTTTCGTTCCGTAATGCCGCTTCAAGTGCGGGAACCCGTTCATGTGATCGTCATGCATGTGGCTCGGCATCGCCACATCCACCGATTTCACGCCAAACCGGCGCTTCAGATCCGTGATCGAATGCTCCACGAAACGCATCCGATCGTCCACAGCCGTAGCGCGTTCGAAATTCGTGAAGTGTGGAGTGGAGGCGGCGCCGTAGTCGATGAACATTGCCTTCCCGCTGTCGCTGACAATCGCGTAAAAAGACGACATCGTCTGGTAGCTCGCGATCAGGTGCGGACTCACGGCGTACGGTTTATTGTCGGCGGTCAGCGAATCGAACTGGATCCCGTAGTAACTCCGCAGACTACGGATGGTGGCGTTGAGCGCGCCCGCCGCGTCCGGCATGACGTCTCCGTGCGATGGGCATAGCATCTGCGGCTGTGACTCGAGCAACTGCGCCATTGAATAGATGCCGAGGTCGATGCCCTCTTCTCCGCCGTAATTCACCTGCGTGTCAAACAGGTTGACGATCTTCCCGGGTGCGTACAAGAGGTCACCGCTGAACGCGACGCGCCTTCCGTCGATCGTCGCGAGAAGGGTGATCGATCCGAGCGTGTGCCCCGGCGTCGGCTGAACATGGAAATCGTGCCGGCCCCATCGCAATGTCGTGTAGTCTTCAAGCGGCCGGGCTACTGTGATGTTCCGGGTGATCGTGTTGAAGTCGTTGTAGACATAGTACAGGTGAAACACGCGGCGATTCCGCCAGAAGTTCTCAGCGTCTGCGAACAGGTGCCGTTCGTGGGCCGGAACGGCGATCGGAATCCCGCGGGAGACAGCCTTACGGTCGCCCTGGCACTGGTCGCGGTGGTGGTGCGTATGCAGGATCCACTCCACCTTGTTCACGCCCAAAGAGCCCAGATGATCGAGCACTCGCCCCGAGCCGAAGTCGATCAGGACCGCCTTCGGTCCATCCCTGACGATGTAGACGTTACACGTGTCTTCGAAGACGAACAGGTTGTCGGTGATCTTGCGGGGCACGGCGTTCGGGGCAAAGCCGGATTCGGTTTCAGCCGGCCTGGCCGCGGGGCGGGACTCAGCGACAGACACGGGCAAAGCAGCGGAATGCAGGAAGTCGCGGCGCTTCATGGATGGATGATAGCGCCTGCCTCTGCAGCCGCGTCGAAAGAGGGCCAGCAGAACCCGGTGCTCGAGTATCTGTCGCTCGACTGGACCAGGTTCGCACTGCAGCCCGACCTCAACTCCAGCAGGCCATCGATGACATCCGGACACGAATGCTCAGCTCTCACGCACCACGACAGTGCCGGTCATGTGGGGGTGGAGCGAACAGAAGTAGGGGAACTCGCCGGGTTTCTCGAACTTGTGCGAAAACTTCTCGTCGGTGTCGAGAACGGGCGAGGCGAAGCTCTTCGCGGTGTTGACCACGGTGTGAGGGATGTCGTCGTGGTTCACCCAGGTGACTTCCGCGCCAAGGCGCACAGTGACCAACTTGGGCGCGAAAGTGAAGTTGTCAATCCTGACCTGATGGGTAACGGCTTCGCCGGAGTCTGTGCCTACGGCGGGGTCGAGGGTGGAATCTGCGATGGCGAGGGACTGGTTCCCCTGTACGTACCGGACTTGGGTCATGCCGAGATAGCTCCGCAATTGGTCAGTGGGAACCTTCATGGGCCCCGGTGATGGGGCAGTACCGGGTTTCGGCTGCGGGAAGGCAGTGGAGGCCGCGGTGTGGAAGGTAATGTTGCCTTCGATCTTCTGAATAGTCTGATGGATGTGGCCGTTCAACACGGTGACGGAGCCGAAGCGCCTTAAGTACTCCAGGGCGCGCATGCCGTCATCGGTGCCCCATCCCCACTCGGGGTAGATGGTCCAGAGCGGCACGTGGGCAAAGACGACGACCGGAGTGCTGGAGGAGAGCGGCTTCAGGTCGTTTTCCAGCCATTCGAGTTGCTCTTCACCGAGCGAACCGAGGCCGCCCGCCTTCAGATTCAGAACGTTGACGAGTCCGATGAAGTGCACGCCTTTCTGATCGAAGCTGAACCATCCGGAGCCTCGAGTCTCCCTGCCGAATCGTTCCAGGTACTCCTTTCCGTTGCCGGTAAGGACGTCGTGTTCGCCGGGAACGTACCAGACACGCTCAACGCGGGCGGTCTGGAGGATCTGCTGAACGGCATCAAACTCTTCGGGTTTCGACAGATGGGTGAGATCGCCGGTGTGGATCATGAAGGCGGGGGGATCCGACAGTGTGTTGATCCTGGCGACAGCCAACCGCAGGGTTGCGATTACGTCTTTATTCGCTTCCTTGCTGAAGCCGACGTGGCTGTCGCTGATCTGGACGAAGTTGAGAGTGGCGTTGCCGGTTGAGCTGTGGCTGGTGTGGCCGAGGACCCGGCCACGGGCGACTCCGCCGGTCAGGGCATAGAGGATGCCCGTGCCTGCCCAAGCCATGCAGTTCAGAAAGCCGCGGCGATCGATGCCGTCGTTTTCGTAGTTGTCTTGGATGTAGTGTGCCATGTTGAACGTCTCCGGTTGGGGAGACTGTTCCGAGGTGGAAAGTATTCCCGTGGGGGGGCTTGGCCCCGATCTTACGACCAGGGAAATGAGTGGGGGAGGCGGGAATATTTTGCGAGGATGACAGGTCTTGCAGGTGGAGGCATCTTAGTAGGTGGGATGGCAACAGACCGAGGCAGCGTTGCGCATTTTGAACGGGCTATCCTGCCGCACCTGGATGCGGCGTATAACCTGGCACGGTGGCTGACCCGGAATGATCAGGACGCGCAAGACGTAGTGCAGGAAGCCTACCTCAGAGCACTTCAATTTTTCGACAGTTTCAGCGGAGGATCGGGCCGAGGGTGGCTGCTCACCATCGTTCGCAACACTTGCTACACGTGGCTGCGGAAAAACCGCATGCAGAGTGCGGCTGAGCCCTTCGATGAAGAGATCCACAGCGGGGGAGCCGCTTCGGGGAATCCTGAGACCGCGGCTATCGAGAACGCCGACCGCAGGGTGCTCCTAGCGGCCCTCGGAGAATTGCCGGTGGAGTTTCGGGAGGTGCTGGTGCTTCGCGAACTGGAAGGTTTGTCATACCAGGAGATCGCCGCGGTCGCCGGGATTCCGCAGGGGACGGTCATGTCGCGCCTGGCGCGAGCGCGGCGGCGGTTAGAGCAACAACTGGCGAATGAGTTGAAGAAGGAGCCTCAAGGTGGTCTGTAAAGACGCGCAGGAGTTAATCCACGGCTACGTAGACGGCGAACTGGATCGGCTCGGAAACCTGGAGGTCGAGCGCCACCTGGAGGGCTGCGATCTGTGCTCTGAAGTGTACAGACGCGCACTGGCACTGCACTCGCGGATGCAGGACCCAGCCCTGAAGTTCAAGGCGCCGGAGGGTGTGCGCCGCGGTGTTGAGTCATCAGTGCGAAAGAGTGAGAGAACGGGCACGGGATGGTGGGGATGGCTGAGCTTTGCGGCCTCGGTCGCGGCTCTGGCAGGGGTGATCTGGATTGCAGCCGCTATCTTGCGGCCGCCGGGACAGGAGTTGATCGCGCAGGAGGTGGTCTCCAGTCACGTGCGTTCGCTGATGGCCGACCACCTTACGGATATACCGACCTCCGATCAGCACACGGTGAAGCCCTGGTTCAATGGAAGGCTCGATTTTTCGCCGCCGGTCAAGGATTTGACGGTTGAGGGATTCACGCTGGTCGGCGGACGGATGGATTACCTGGGGCAGACGCCGGCAGCAGCGGTGATCTACCGGCGACGACAGCATGTCATCAATCTGTTTGTCTGGCCGGCAGGATCTGAGCGGGCGACCGCGATGAAGGTGGAGAGCCGGCGCGGTTACAATCTCATCCACTGGACGCAATCGGGGTTAGCGTTTTGGGCGGTGTCCGATCTGAACAGCGGCGAACTGCAGGAGTTCGCGCGGTCGGTTTCGCGATAGCAACTGCGCGCGCGGCTTTCGAGAATCTCCTTAGGGCGTGACTGTCAAACCCACCGTTGCGGCGTGGCTCAGACTGCCGCTGGTCCCCTTGATGGTGAGAGTAGACGTCGCCAGAGGCGTGGACCTGTTCGTCTTCACGCTGAGCGTCGAAGTGCCCGAGCCCGATACCGAGGTCGGGTTGAACTTACCGGTAGCGCCGCCTGGCAGGCCGCTGACACTGAAGGCCACAGTGCCGCTGAACCCTCCAGATGGCGTGACCGTCACCGTATAGGTTGTCGTTCCGCCGCGGCTGATCGTCCTGGAAGCCGGCGACGCGGTGATCGAGAAGTCGCCTGAGGCGGCGGGGTTCACGGTTTGCGTCAGCGTGCTCGAAGTGCTGCCATTGAAGCTCGTGTCACCGCCATATGCGGCCGAAACAGAGTGGGTTCCGAGGGCGAGGGCGGAGGTCGAGAAGGTCGCCTGCCCGCTCGCGTTCAGCGCGCCGGTTCCCAAGGTGACGACGCCGTCTGTGAAGGTCACGGTGCCGGTCGGGGCGCCCGCGCCGGGAGACACGGCGGTGACCGTGGCCGTGAAGGTCACGATTTGCCCTGTCGTGGAGGGATTGGGGCTTGAGGTCAAGCCCGTGGTCGTGCCGGCCCGGTTTACGCTCTGTGTCAGGGCCGCCGACGTACTTCCACTGAAGATCGCACTTCCTCCGTACACCGCGGTAATGGAGTGCGAGGCGACCGAGAGGCCGGAGGTGGTCAGTGTCGCCTGACCGCTCGCGTTGAGTGTTCCAGTCCCCAAGGTGCCGGCGCCGTCTTTGAAGGTCACTGTGCCAGTCGGGGTTCCCGTGCCGGGCGAAACGGCGGAAACGGTCGCAGTAAGCTTCACAGCTTGACCATATACGGACGGATTCACACTCGATGTGACAGACGTGGTCGTAGCCGCCTGATTCACATTCTGGGTCGACGGGGATGAAGTGCTGCCGCCGAATGCAGCGTCGCCGCTGTAGGCTGCGGTGATCGAATGCGAGCCGACAGCGAGGCTGGACGTGGGGAAGGTGGCCGACCCCGTGTTGAGGGGCGATGAGCCGAGCGTAGTGGCGCCGTCCTTGAAAGTGACGGTCCCGGTAGGCGTGCCCGTTCCCGAGACCGGCGCGACCGTTGCCGTAAGCGTCACGGATTGCCCGTAAACCGTAGGATTCGGCGAGGCGCCGAGCGTCGTCGTGGTGGGAGCCATAGCCTGTCCGCAAGTAGAAAACTTGAACGAGCCGATACGGGTGTTCCAGTTGCCGCTTTGCGTAGTGGCCTGGTATTCCTGCGTGTACCAGAAAGTGCAGTCGTCGCCGGGATCGACTTGAATCAACGAATAGTCACCCCAGCGGTTGTAGCCCGTTTGAGACCCTGCACCCTCCACCAGGGACGTTTCGGCCTCCAGACTCCCGGGAGCATCGGCAACCTGCCAGCCGGTGTAGCGTATCGAGGGAAACGTCACACCGCTCGAGACGCTGTAGCCGACGCCTATATTTCCCGATTTGTCCACGCCGATGCTTGCCATCCAGCGATTGTCGCTGTCCGGCGCGAAGGTTCCCTGCTGATAGATGGCAGGGCTCCCGCCGGGATTGCGCACCTCGTACCAGCGGACACCGGTATTCCCGCCCGGTGTCAGAACCGTATGGTTGGCGAGGAGCGATTCATGGTCCGGGAAATTGCGGTAGGCGACGCGGTACATGAGGCGGTCTCCGAGGGCATCCAGTTTCTGAGTAGTCCCGGGCTGAGGGATGCAATCCTGGGTCGCCGTACAAGGCGCAGTAAATGCTGCGACGCCCGGAATAGAAGTAGGGCCAGTGAGGGTGGAATTGGCGGGGGTCACAAAATCCGCGTGGAATTTCCAAAGGTTCAACGCGCCCGAAGCCGTATCGACCGCCAGAAGGTAATTTGGAGAACCGGCTGGAGGCGAGGTCGCGCCCTCGAGGTCGGAGGGGAGAAGACTGTCATACGCCTTCGAGAGCTGGAAGCATTTGAAGGCCGGTTTCGCGACACCGTTCACCATGTCATTGCGGTTCCACGCGCAGACCTCCGGCCCTGTGAAAGTGCTGCCGTTCTGGAAGATATTCCAAGTGACGTAATAGCCGTCCGACCACACGGCGAGCTTGTCATAGTCGTTGATATTGGCGCCAAAACCATACGTCCAGATGTAGTAGGACGTGTTGTTGCCGTTCGCGTCAGCGGTGTAGGTCGGATCGGAGGTCTTGGACACGGCAAAGCACTGGGCGTATTGGCCAAAGAGCCCGGGCAACAACGGGAGAGCCACCTCGCCCACGATCCAGCGGTCGGCTGCGCGGTCATATTTGACGACGGGGTCACTGAATCCGCCGCCCTGATAACAGGGGGACTGACTGCCCCAGAAGGTGCTGTCCGCAACGGGCGCCTGCACCTGCGACCCCTGCTTATTGAAAATCACCATCCCGCCATTGACCCACTCGACAATGTGGTTCGGCCCGACCGCCATATTCGTATCGGGCGGGACGGCACTGACGGTGAACCCTGGATAGGCCGCGCCCAGACCTTCCCATTGCGTGATGGACTGGGCCGCCGCCGGCGTCGGACTCGAACTCTGGACTACGGGATCGGTAAGGTTTGCTGAACCCTTTCCGGGAGGACGATGGATGTCCACTTCCTTGGGAGGCCGCGATGGTTTAGGCGGCGGGGGCAAGCCGGGCAGCGGGGCGGTGATCTGCACGGGATCGGTGGACACGTGAGACTGCGACGACTGTGCGGCCGCGAGTAATTCGAAGTGAAGAACGGCAATGAGCAGAGCCCCTGCCTTGGTCATCTGTTGAACCGACATGCCTGCCTCCTGCAAGGGTTCAAGACTCCCTCGCGGAGACTGCGCCGCGAAAGAGTGGTTCCTCCAAGGGCCGCGGGGGTCAGAAGCCAAGGGAACTGGAAACCAACAACCGCAAGCCCCTCACACGTTCAAACCGGCGCCTTCCACGGAACAACAAAAATCTGTCGATTTTTGCCGGCAAGGGCCCAAAGCTTTGCGGAATTGTAGCATGGAGCGTGCACATATACCATGGAACCAGCCGAAGGATAGCGTGTGGCTTCTCTTCCGGAAGCAGATCTCCGCCGGCTGCCCTGGGGTACTGAGACTCTAATTACTGCGTTGCCGTGAAAATGCACTCTGGGTGCAAAGACCCAGGCGATGGCGGGGTCTGGTCAGAACGCAGGCTCTCATGCCAAAGGAGCAAAAGCGGAAGGCTTTGGAGGCGCCGTCGGACGCGGGCACAATCCTTGCGTTAGAGAGCCGGCTAACCGAACATACTCAATTCCAGCGATCCGTTGAGGTAGACGTCAACACGCCGGTGCTCCGGGGCGGCGGCGATCTTGCCCTGAGAGGCGAGGGCAGCGAACTTGTCGCCGAAGCCTGTGGTCGTGATGTTCTTGACTTTGAATCTACTTCCCAGGATGCCCTTCATCGCGGCCGCGACGTTCGCTGCGCGGCGTTCCGACAGTTTCTGATTGTGTCCCGGGATCTTGTGGCCCAGAGTGTCTGCGTGTCCGACGACCATAAGGTACGCGCCCTCGGACGTGAAGAGGGCGAGTTGCCGCGCACAGAGTCCGCGCAGGGCCTGCACTCCTGCGGGCGTCAGTTGATCGTCGTCGAGACAAAAGTGCGCCTCGGATTGGGCTTCGGCTCCGAGCTGCTCAGGAGGCGGCAGCTTGCGGGACAGGTCGATGGGATCATAGGGTTTCCGGATCAGCCCCAACCTCTCCAGGATTGATCCGCTTGAGGAGATATCCCCGAACAAGACAGCAGCGCCCGCCGAAGGCTTTAACAGATCCTTGGGATTGGAGATCAGATCTTCTCCTTTGATTTTGTTCTTCAGCGTCTTCTCTGTAATCTTGTCGGGGTTCGGAACTCCCAGTTTGGCGTCCCCGAAGAAAACCTCCAACGGAGGCATGCGTTCGTCGCCGAGCACGTGCATGAATCCGGTACGCGCCTTGGCCAAATCCATTCCAGCACTCGCTTTCGCGCCAAAGAAGCGAACCGGGCCATTGATGTCGTTCTCGGTCCACTCAAGGTAGGACTCGGCAGTTCCTTTCCAGGTCTCTCCAAGCTTCACGTCGACGAACCCCGTGACCGCATTCAAACCCCACAGGTCGATGTCAAAGACCTTGGGCCCCCATTTTCGATCGTTTGTCTTGGTAATGGTGACGCTGCCACTGAAGCCTCCCAGGCCCAGGGAGAGCCCTGCGATCGAGATCGTGAACAAATAGGTGTGCTGACCACGGCGGTCTCTTGGGCTCTGCACGAGGCCGAACTGGCGTGCAAATTCGTTGTCGTACGGGTTGGTCTGCGTGCCTGTCGACTGGTCGATCATGATCTGAATCCAGTCGAGGTGGGACCGGGTCACGTTGCGATGGCTGGTCCATTGCTGCAGCGTGAGAACCCGGCGAGCGTACTCACGCACCAGTTCCAGATCCGCCAAAGGGAACTGATCGAACTTAGTCTCAGGGGAATACCCAGGGACGCCCTTGGCCCTAAACTCGCTGATCCTGTTCAGCAGGACACCAAGAGGGTCAGGGTTGCGGATCTGCGCCACGAAGAATCCATGGAATATTTTGTTCAGCGCCTGAGGATCGAGGATATTCTCGATCTGCTGCTTCTGCCAGGGGACGAGCGGCTGAAGTTCGTAGCGTTCCAGGCGGTTCATGTCCCAGCCATGAGTACGCAGAATGGGCACCGTGCCCATGAGCGTGGGCCGGCGCTCCATCGGAACCAGTTCGACTTCTGAGTTATCCGTTGACGACGTCAGGATCACCTTACCGCCCACCATGCGGAGGAAGCCGGAATCCGAGCTCTTGTCGCGGTTGAACCAACGAAATTCTCCGGGCTTAACCTGATCACCCTGTATGACCTTGATCTGCCGATGGGACTCCTTGTCCGCGGGGCGAGCGTTGTAGCCGCGGTTGCGGCTGGCCGCCAATCGCGAAACACGGGAAATCACCGCCTCAAAGTGAACGCCGGCCTGGTTGATGACGACGGCCTGGCTGGGGTTGCGAGTGTAGTACCGGCCCGTGAGGTCGGTGGAGGGAGAATCGGGCACCGGCTTCGGCGATTTTCCCTTGCACGGCCTGGGGCCTGCTTGTTCCGGAATCGGGCGGGTTACCTCTCCGAGTACCGATTCGAGCTCATTGATCTCCCGCTCAAAGGTGATGCGCTCATTCATGATGGATCGGTCCTTCGCCGAGTTAAGGTTCAGGCCTGCTGGTCAATGGCCACGGGGGGCGTGCTGCCGAGATCGACGCCGGTCAGGGTTCGATAGGCAGTGCGGTACTCCTCGACCTTCGATTCCACCTGGCGGAGCCAGCGCTCCAAGGCTCCGCCTGAAGTGGTGTCGGTGAAGTCAATCACTTCGAGATCGAGCAGGATGTCGCGGCCGTTCATTGCCAGGCGCCGGTGCAGATCGTAACGATTCTCGTCGCCGCTGGTAATCGGGCGTTTGGCAACCAGCAGATCGTAGGCTGCAGGGATGTACTCGTGGGGATCGTTGAACGCCGGGGGGATGCCGAGACTGGTGCGCAGTTCGCGGATGACCGACATGCCGGCGAGGGTCCACACGATGCCGGAGAGTGTGTTGTACATGTTACGTCCGTACTCCCAGGCCTCGAATCGTTTCTTGAGCACGTCGATGGTGTCCTTGATGGAGACCAGAGTGCTGGTGGAGGGTGTGGCCGGGAGAGCCGTAGTGCGGATGGCTTCGGCGAGACGGAGGTCGCGGTACCATTCGAGCGCACCGTGGATCAGCTTATGAAACTGCGTGTTGAAACCTGTGTTCACCTGCGTCTGCAGATTCAGGTTCTTTCCCTGCGGCGAGTTCCATCCGAGGCTGGCGCGGAAGAGGGAAGCGCGGTCGCGCACTGATGAGGCAAGCCCCTGTTTCATCTGGCGCACCATAACCTCCAGAACGATAGCCAGGACATCGTCTTTAACGCCCGGGTCGATGGAGCCGCTGGAGATGGGGATCATCCCTGTGGATGCGTAGGAATCGAGGATGGCGCCCAGGATGTGGAAGATGCCGAGGCGATCTCCCATCCAGAACAACCAGACTGCGTCGCCGACGAACAACCTGCTGATGTGCGGTGTGACCGCGGCCGGATCCGCCAGTTGATTGCGGTTGCCGTCCAGCCGGACGCACGGGGTACAAACGCAGCAATCGCCTGGCCACTGTGGCACAGCGCCTGGAGAAGAGAGAATTATTCCTTCTGACGGGCAGCCGTTCAGCAGGGCACTATCGAGGACGCCGCCGAGCTGGCCGGAGAGCTCTGCCGGAGGATAGCCCGTCTGACCGAAGACGATGTGGCGCTGAAAGACGAAGTACTCCTTGAAATACGCGGTGACTTCGTCGGCATTAGTGGTATTGATGAGTGCCAGCAGCTCATTGGAGCAGGGAGGAAACAGAATGGTGAGGCGCGGCTTATCGCTCAGCAAATTGCCGGTATCGATACGAGCCAATGGCGCGCTGGTGATGTTTACGGGTAGGCCGCTGAGAACCCCCAGGGCGGCCAGCAGTTGATCTCTCGTCATATTGGCTAGGGCAGCAGCGGCAGGTTGGTTCGCTGCGCCCGATTGATCGATAAGGTCATTTTTTTGACGTGCCATGCCTCTTTCCTCCGTTTTTTCATTCCGTTCTTAAGCGTTCGCCAAGTTTCAACAGCCAGCTCGTCATGAGCTGATCCAGGGCATCTTCCCCCAGGCTCCCCGACTCCTTGATCAAACGAAACACACCCAACTGCGCAGGCGGCTTGAGCCGGCTCAAGCCCTGCGGAAACTCTCCGGCAATTTTCCTCAGCGCCGCCGGATGCACGCTCTCCATGTCGAACAGGTCCAGGATGGCCCTTCCTCCCAAGACCCTATACCGGATACGAAGCATCGCCCGGGCGACGAGCGGAATGTACCGGATGCAATCGGAGAGCATCCTGCGGGTTTCGGGCGGAGCGAGGTCAGTGGGATAGAAACCTCTCCACTCGCGTTCCCAGCGATCCCAGATGCCGGCGCCCCACAACTGCCGGCACCACTCGCAGGACAACAGCACACGGATCAGCGGCGCAGGATGCGGGTCTGCCGGGGAGATGGCGAGAACCAGGCGAGGCGGCAGGGCAACGATCTCCTTGAGGGTAGCGGTCTCGGCCAAACCGCAGGCGCAGAAGGCCCAGAAGTCGGGGCCGATTTCGAAACTCCACAGGGCGTAGAGGTCGCGGACGTGCGAAGGGGCGTTGCGTAGGACCTCGCGAAGCGCCGCCGGCATTGCCTTCACCAGTCCGAGCCGTACCATCGCCTCATGACCCGCCTCGTGCAGGATGGACGTGAGATTCACTTTCTCCTTGAGCCGGGAGTACGGGATCTCAATCAGCGGCAGAGGATTTCTGGCCTTGCCGGGCAGGCCGATGCCTTCGCGCAGCGTAGAGGCTCCGAAGCCCCGGTCGCAGTAGACAAGAGGAAGCTCGATGATCTGGAGCGCCGGATGCTCTTTCCGCAAGCCGTGCCATGCGAGCGCGTCGCAGCCCTTGAGCAGCCCGCCCATTTCCGGGATGTGCCGCTGCGTGAGAACGTCCATGTACGTGTCGAACATGACGTACGCCTGAGCCATCTCCAATTCGATTGCGCCGATTGCGGCGCTCAGCTCGCGGGCCGAGCGGGCCCCGGATCGCGTGAACAGGTGCTTGGCTTCGTCATCGAGCTTGCGCCGAAGCCTGGACGCAAGGGCCGCGAGTTCCGGCTCAATGGCTCGCCATTGGCTTTCGGAGATGTCGTGTTCCGGGCGAAGACCTACAAGACTTCTGAGACCCGAGAGGGCGCCGAGCCGAAGGCGCACAGATTCCACGCGCCTTCGGAGGCCCGAAGAGCCGTTCTGTTGCATAGTTACGAGCCGTGCCGAGGGCTAATAATCAGGAGTCTTTCTCCAGGTGCGAGCCGAACAACCCGCACCTTACGGGATTTGCCCGGGAGGCTCCCCATACTGCCGCGTTGCGAGTTCTGCGGGATACGCTTCTTTGCCTGCTGAAGACCGTGCTGCAATGCCTGCTGCGAGAGTTGGATGGCTTTGTCCGGCTGGATTGAGGTCTCGTTGAAATTGTCAGCCAGATACTCGTAGGACTCACGGGCCACTTCCGCGAAATTGTGCCATGCCTCCCGATTCTTTTCGGGCACGTTTGCCTCAAAGCCGAGCGTGCTCAGGATCGGGGCCGCTGCGGCCGTGCCGGGGTACGCCTTCAGCGCCGCGCTCAAGGCATGTTTGGCCACACCCGCCAAGTTGCCCTGCAGGAGGTTCTGTGCCAAGCCCGACGCATTCTTCAGAGCGTCGATCATGGGCAGTTGCACACCCGCCGCCTTGGCCAACTGCAGTCCTTTCCCGACGAGCTTCCTTAATCCGGGAACGCCCTTTTTGATCCTGCGCACCAGGCCGCCGAGGAAATAGTCGCGCCCCATCTCGTCCAGGATCTCGTTGAGTGCGGGATCAGCCGATCCCTCGAAATTCCGTTCGGCCAGTTCGAAGAACCGTTCGCCATAGGCGGCAGCGGGTCCGTCCAGCTCGGAGTTCTCTACTAATTCAAACTCATCGTCCAGCTCGAATTCCGCCGCTGAATCGAGACTGTCCTCAAATTCAAACAGCAGCTCGGCCTCGGGATCCGGCTCAAGCTCTTCATCGCCAGAAATGGATTCGTTTACAGCAAGGTCAGAATCCGGGCTGGTGTCCAATTCAAACTCCTGCTCCAATTCGGACAAGTCGAAATCGCTGTAGTTTGCCATCCCGTCCCTCCAGATTTGGAGTTAAGTATATATCAATCTAGACTAAAAAGTACGTGATGTTTCTGAAGCAGCGGGGGCCCGGGTGTTTGCCGGTCCGGTTACTTCGCAAAAGAGGACCTTGCTCGACGGCACACTGAGCCGAGACCGCGCCTCATCGGAAATCGTAGCCGGCCGCCGGTGGTGCTTCGTGCAGCGGTCATTCGGACGCAGCGTAGAGCCTGAGGCGGTAGGTGCGGATGCGGTGGGAGTCGAGGGTGAGTTGGCGGCCCTGGTTGGATTGGTCGCCGTTGAGGCGGGAGAGGATGGACCAGGTGGAGCCGGTGCGGGCGACTTCCTCGATGCTGGCGATTCCGGCGGTGCGGGAATCGGTGTCGGGGTCGCGGGTCATGCGGACAGTGAGGCCAGCTCCGATGACGAGGAACTCGTTGGGGGCGGCCTCGAGGACCAGCATGGCGCCGTCGTTCGCAAGCAAGGCGTTGGTGGACCACTGGCGGGAGAGCGAAGACTGGAAGAGGTAGCCGCCGAGAGCGACGGTCTGCGTGCCGCGGGGACTGTTGGCGTGGAGGACAATGCCGCGGGTGCGGCCGGCGGCCTGGGCGGCGGGGAGATCGTCGCCGAGCGCGGCGAGGGCGGCGTAGACCTGGGAGATGGCGGGGTCGTCCTTCGCGTGCAGGCTGTCGATTCCAAAGGGGCAGAAGCCGAGGGCTTTGGCGGCGCCGTAGGCGTAGAGGGCGTTGTAGGGCGAGGGCTCGAGACGGGCTTCGGGGATAAAGATGGGATTGCCGGGGATCTGGTAGCGTTTCACCCAATACTCGAATTCAGGCCAGTAGATATCGGGGGTGTAGAAATCGATGGCCGGGGCGACGGCGCGATAGACCGCAAGGTAGTAGGGGTGCGGGCCGCCGCTGGGGTACTCGCCGGGGCGCTCCATCAGGGCCGGGAGCTGGGCATTGACGAACATGGGGAGCGGATATTCTTTTTTTCCCGCTTCGGCGACTGAGTTCATGAAGAGGGCGTAGCGCCAGGACATGAAGACTTCATTGGCGGCTTCGCCGAAGACGTCGCGCCAGGTAGTGCCTTGGGGGTTGAAGTGGGGGGAGAGTTCGGGGGAGAGGGGGGAGCACGGCCGCGCCCTTGCGCCAGCGGCAGGCGAAAGCGCCTGCCCCACGTTAGCGCCACTGGCAGACGAAAGAGCCCGCTCCTCCGCACACGAGAGCGCCTGGATGAGGTTGCGGGGGACGGGGGCGCTGAAGTGGCGGTCGGCTTCGGGGGAGCGGTCGCGGCCCGGGCCGAGGAAGCCGACCTCATTCTCGATCTGCACCATCAGCACCGTCTGGGCATCCTGGTCCTTCTCGCGCAGGTGTTTCATCAAGGCGGCGAAGGCGCGGCTGTCGAGGCGCAGGGTCTCGGCGCCGAAGGTGGATAGGATTTCAGTGGGTGCGCCGCCGGGCAGAAGGGCGCGTGGGAAGCGTTTGGTGTCGGACTTCACCCAGGCTGGGGCGTATTCGGAGAATGCGTTCTTCCAGCTTCCGAACCAGAGCAGGACCAGGCGCAGCTTCTGTGCGCGGGCGACGTCGATCCAGTGATCGAGAATGGTGAAGTCGAAGACGCTTTCGCGAGGCTCGAGCTGGTCCCAGGCGACGGGCATCAACACAGTGTTCAGGTGGAGGCGCGCCATCTCGGGGAGGATGGAGTCCGCCTGGGCGGCGGTGCCGGCGGAGGAGTTGCCGAGCTCGCCGCCGAGGAGGAGGAAGGGTTTGCCGTTCACAACGAGCTGGCTGGCGCCGTTTTCCATGCGGACGCGGGGAGGGTCGGCGGCGTGGGCACAAGGAAGCACCAGCAGTGCGGCCACCAGGATGAGTTTGTGTGACATTTAGCGTCTCGCGCTAGGGTCGCCGGTGGGTGGAGGGGCATGGTCCTCGGCGGCCGGGGGGCCGAGGAGTTCGGTGAGGATGGGTTTTAGGGCATCGGCCCAGGCCTGGTAGGCGGGGAGGGCGAGATGCAGCTTGTCGGGGTTCAACGTGGCTGGTGTGAGCTTGTCGTTGATATTGAGGTAACGCACTTTTTGTCCGTCGGCGAGTTTGGCCAGGCCGGCGTTGACGCTGTCGATGACGGGCATGGCGGACGGGTTGTCGTAGCGCGGGAAGATGCCGGTGAGGATGATGGCGCCGGCGGGGGCTTTCGACTGGATAGTGCGCACGATGGCCTCCAGACCGCGGATCACGTCGGGGGCTTGAGCGCCGGCGCCGACATTGTTGGTGCCGGCGAGGAGGACGACCACTTTCGGGTTGACGCCGTCGAGCTCGCCATTGTCCAGGCGCCAGAGGATGTTCTGGGTACGGTCGGCGCCCCAGCCGAAGTTTGCGGCGTTCCAGCCGTGGAAGTTCTTGTTCCAATTGGCGAGGAGGTCGGGGTAATCGGTGGCGCCCCAGCGGCGGGTGATGGAGTCGCCGAGGAAGTAGAGGTCGATGCCGCCCTGCTTCGCTTTGGCGAGAAGCTGCGAGTGGGCGACCAGGGAATTGGCGTCGGTGCGAAAGACGGGCTGATCCGCGGGGAGGTCCCAGGGGGCGGGGCGGTAGTCGAGCTGCCTGTTGGCCCAAGGGATGAAGTACTTCCAGTTGGGAGCGTCTGTGTGGCCACCGTCATGCTGCCGCCAGGCGAGCTTGCCGTCGAGGAGCCCCGTGTTCACCGGGGGCATCTTGGCGGTGTGGTAGTCCTCGGCGACGCCCAAATCCCTGGCGCCGAGGAGACTGAAGACGGGCTGGGCGGCAACGGTGGCCATATAACTGCCCTGCTGGTCAAGCCACTTCGCATCGCCCTTTTCGGGAATGCCGTAGCTGATGAAGGTGAGGCGGGGAGCGCAGAGGGCGATCAACTGATTGGAATCAACCGGAATGTCGCCGGGGTTCCTGGATCCGAACGAGGCCTCGGCCGCACCGTACTTGAGGAAATTGCCGGCCATCCAGTGGTAGCCGCCGGAACCGGTGAGGTTCTCGACCTTCTCGCCGAAGTCGCGGCGGTGGGGTTTGACGCCGCCCTCGCCGGAGGAGCCGACGAGGACAATGGCGAAGCGGGAGTCGAAGGCCATGGTGACGAGGGCGGCTTTGCCGTAGCGGGAGACGCCTTCGATGCCGACGCGCCTGGCGTCAACGGCGGGGTCGGTTTCGAGGTAGTCGAGGCCGCGGGACGCGCCCCAGCCCCAGGCGCGGAGGGCGCCCCAATCGTCGGGCTTGCGCGGCTGGCCTTTGTTGACGAGGCCGATGATGCCGCGGGTGAGTCCGGCGCCATTGTCGGGCTGGACGCTGCCGGGGTCAAGGAAGGCATAGCCCCAGCCGTTGGCGATCAATTGCTCGGGGCCGGGAGGATCGGTGCCGAGAGCGGCCTTGAGCTCGGGACGCTTGGCCATGATTTCGGCCATGCGCTGGAGGAACGCCGCGCTGCCGAACATGATCATGACGGGCACGGGGCCTTCGGCGTTGGCGGGGGCCACCAGGGTCATCTGAATGTCGACAGTGATGGACGGGCAGGCGGAGTTGTCGACGTGGCCGATGAGTTTTTTTTCGACGACGGGGAAGACGCCGATCTTCGTGTTGGTGGTGCTGGCGGCGGTCCAGGTGACTTTGGGGACGCCGGGCGGAATGCGGCCAACGACTTCGCGCTCGAAATCTTCGACGATTTCAGGGCGGCGCTGATGCCACCATTCGGCGGGAGTGGTGACCTTCTTGCCGCTTTTGAGGGTGAGGGCGTCGGGGTAGTCGGGGAAGGGGTTGGCCTTGGATTCGTCGTAATTGGCGTGGTCCGGGGCCTTCTCATTGCCGTTGGCGCCGGGGCGGAGGACCTTGATGCCGAGCTGGTCCAGCATGTTCTGGTGGTCTTCCCTGGTGGTGAAGGTGACGGGCTGCTGGGCGGAGGCGGGGAGGATGAGGAGGGTGGCGAGGAGAGCGGCAGTGAGTTTCGCGTTGGGCATAGTTCGACTCTCGAACGATGATATGCTCATGACGCGCTCGGCGTCGACTGAGGTCTGAATGAATCGCGCACTATTTTTGAAACGAGCTATGAATTTGCTTGCCGCCGCGGTGGCGGCAGGGTTGGTTTTTGGGGCTGATCCGCAGAGCCTCTCGTTCAAGCCGTATCACGAGAACGGGATCTATGAGGTGGGGGAGAAGGCCGGCTGGAGAGTGGAAGGCTCGGGCAAGCTCAGCTACGTGGTGAAAAAGAACAATCTCACTGTCGTGCAGAGCGGCGAAATCGACGCGGCTTCGAACGGTGCGGTGATCGAGACGACGCTGGATGAGCCGGGGACGTTGGCGGTGGAGGTGACGGCGGGATCGGGGAAGCCGGCGCGGCTCGGGGCGGCGGTGGCTCCTTCGAAGATTCGCCCGGCGGCGGAGCGGCCCGCGGATTTCGATGCGTTTTGGGATGGGAAGTTGAAGGCTCTGGCTGAGGTGCCGGTGAAGGCGGTGCTGACGCCGGTGGAGACGACCGTGCCGGGTGTCGAGCTCTACAGGGTGAAGTTGGACAGTCTTGGCTCGCACGTGCAGGGGTATCTGGCGAAGCCGGCCCGGGAGGGGAAGTTCCCGGCGCTGATGCTCTATCAGTACGCGGGCGTCTATGCGCTGAAGCCGGAGACTGCCGTGAACCGGGCGGCGGAGGGGTGGCTGGCGTTCAACGTGAGCTCGCACGATCTGGCGCCAACGGAGTCGACGGGCGTGCCCAACGACTACGCAAAGATCGGCAACACGAGCCGGGAGACTTCGTATTTCCTGAGCATGTATCTGCGGGACAAACGGGCGATCGATTACATCACGACGCGGCCGGAGTGGGACGGCAAGACGATTGTGGCGATGGGGACGAGCATGGGCGGGCACCAGAGCCTGGCGACGGCGGCACTGGAACCGCGGGTGACCGCTGTGATCGTGAATGAGCCGTCGGGCGCGAACACGCTGGGGGAGCTGCACGGCTACCAGACGGGCTATCCGAACTGGACATCAAAAGATCCGCAGGTGTTGGCGGCGGCTCCATACTTCGACACGGTGAACCTGGCGCCGCGGATTCAGGCGCCGGTGGTAATTGCGATCGGGTTCATCGATACGATCTGCCCGCCTGCAGGGCTGTGGATGGTAGTGAACCAGTTGAAGGTGCGCAAAGAGGTGATCGGGATGATCGAGTCCGATCACAATAATCTGACCCCGCAGAAGCAGGGGGCGTGGGAGAAAAGGTCGAGGGAGGTCCTGAAGGAGATATTGGGAGGAGGGGAGTAGCTGTTCGGCGCACGCTCGATCCGGAGCACGCGACCAAATGCGCCATAAGTGCGAATGGCACATTCTATAGAGGTGAGAGAATGGCTGCTATCGCATGAGAATCGGAATTGACGCGGGCGGCACGTTTACGGACTTCGTGGTGCTGCGGGACGGGGGGCGATTGGAGAGCTTCAAGCTGAGGTCCAATCCTCAGGCGCCGCACGAAGTCATTCTCGAAGGGCTCGCGAGGATCGGCGGCCAGCAGGATGGGGACGTCATCCACGGTTCGACGGTGGCGACGAACGCGCTGCTGGAGCGGAAGGGGCGGAAGACGGCGCTGGTCGCGACGGCAGGGTTCGAAGATCTGCTGGAGATCGGACGGCAGAACCGGGCGCAACTGTACAACCTGACGCCGGGGCCGAAGCGACTGCTGATTCCGCCGGAGTTGTGTTTCGGCGTGCAGGAGCGAGCGCATGCGGATGGGTCGATTGCACAGCGGCCTTCGGAAGCCGAAATGAAGAAGCTGCGGGGGCGCTTGAAGAAGGCGGGGGTGGAGTCGGTTGCCGTCTGCCTGCTGCACGCGTATCGGACACCGGACAATGAGCGGGCAATTCGGGAGGCGCTGGAGGGGGGCGGATTTTATCTCTCCATTTCTCATGAAGTGTGCCCGGAGTTTCGCGAGTATGAGCGGGCATCGACGACGGCGTTGAACGCGTATGTGGGCCCGCTGATGCGGGACTATCTATCGGAGTTGGGGCGGCGAACGCGGCATCGAGTGTGGATCGTGCAGTCGAACGGCGGCTCGATCACGGTGGAGGAAGCGGCGCGGCAGGCAGTACGGACGATCCTGTCGGGGCCCGCGGGCGGCGTGACGGGAGCCCTGGAGACGGCGCGGGCGTCGGGAACCACGAAGGTACTGGGCTTCGACATGGGCGGCACGTCGACAGACGTGAGCCTGTGCGACGGCGCGCCGCGGGAGACGATGGAGGCGCTGGTGGACGGGCTGCCGGTGAAGGCGCCGATGCTGGAGATCCACACGGTGGGGGCGGGCGGCGGGTCGATTGCGAGAGTCGATGCGGGCGGGCTGTTGCGAGTGGGGCCGGAGAGCGCGGGGGCGAATCCGGGGCCGGCGTGTTATGGAATTGGAGACGCCGCCACGGTGACGGACGCGCACGTGGTACTGGGACACATCGCAGCGCACCAACTGGTGGGCGGCGCGATGACATTGGACACGGACAAGGCGCGCGCGGCGGTGGAGAGGATCGGGCAGGCGCTGGGATTGAAGACGGAGCAGGCTGCAGCGGGGATCCTGCAGGTGGCCAATGCGACGATGAGCCGGGCGATCCGCGTTGTGAGCGTGGAGCGCGGGTACGATCCGCGGGACTTCGCGCTGGTGGCGTTCGGCGGCAGCGGTGGACTACATGCGTGCGATCTGGCCGAGGAACTGGGGATTCGAACGGTGCTTGCGCCGCGGCTCGCGGGGGCGCTGTCGGCGCTGGGGATGCTGCTGGCGGACCGCGTGCGGGACTATGCCGCCGGGGTACTGGGACGAAGCGGGATCGAGAAGGAGTTCGCCGCGCTGGAGAAGGCGGCACTGCGGGAGATGCCGGGCGCGGCGCTGCAGCGCTTCGCGGATCTGCGCTACAAGGGGCAGAGCTACGAACTGACTGTGCCGTGGCATGCCAAAGATCCGGCGCGGCCTTTCCATGCGCTGCACAGGAAGACTTACGGCTATGCGAGCAGCGAGCGCGAGGTGGAGGTTGTGGCGGTGAGGGTGCGGGCACGGATCAAGACGAAGAAGCCGCGGCTGACGGAAAGGTTCGTGCTGGAGCGCGGCGAGGTGGAGCGGCGGCGCTTCTATGCGGGCGGCAAGTGGGCGCAGGGCTCCGTGTACCGGCGCGATCAGGTGGGACGCGCGTGGGTGGCTGGTCCGGCACTGGTGACGGACTACGGATCGACGACCTTGATCCCGCCGGGGTGGCGGATGCGGCGGGACGAGGCGGGGTCGCTGAGGATTGAACGCTAAGCGAGAGCGCTGAGTTCTTCGCGATCCGGAGCGTTCGCTACCGCGCAGGGGTCGTCGAAGATCATCGTCGCGCCTGATTGGGTTGTGAATTCGGGCCATCGGGGCAGGCCTTCGTGATTCGGGTTCCCGGTGCGGGCGAAGCTGATCCACGACTCGCTCACTCTTGCGGCCAGGGCACGAGCCGCGGGGCCGCCGCCGGTAGCGGCATCGCACCGGTCAGTGTTGTCGAAGACGAACGGCAATTCGGCGCAGTGGTACGAACGGATGCGGCCATCGAGAACAGGAGTGTTCCAGGCAAAGAGGTAGACGTAGACGGGCGCTGTCCCTTGGGCTGCCTTGGCTGCCGCCTGCTGCGCCACTGCGCGGCGCATGCTCGAGGAACGCCAGACTGCAAACAGGTCACACGGCTTGGCTCCGGGATGGCCGCGGCGGAAGGCGTCGAGCACTCGCATCCCCTTTTCCTGCCCGTAGGCTTTTGTCATCGCGCGGGTCAGTTCGCCCAACGTGAAATCCTCAAACTCCGGCCAGCCGAAGCCGATTCCGAACTCGGTGCGCGTCGAGCCGACCAGAAGCGGCACCTTCTCGGAAACGGCCGGCGCTGCTTCGGCGAAGGGCGATTCGGGAAGGATGACGCCATCCACGGTCGGCGCCCAAGGCGCCAATTCCGCGTGACGGCCGAAGTCGAAGGGCTTTGAGGGATCCGGCGATGGGAAGACCGCTTTTGCCGCCGCGATGCCTGCAGCCACGATCCTCTCCACGGGGATCGAATGCAGTTGAGCAAGGTTCGCCTGAGTGATGCCCAATTCCCTGAGCACGGCCCCGGCGAGAATTGCGGTCTTGTCCGGACCGGGCATGTGCAGCATTGAGCCGCTCTGCACAATCGCCTTATGGAACAGGCTCGCGGCTTGCGGCATGGCCATCAGGGCAGTGACTTTGCCGCCCCCGCCGGATTGTCCGAACACAGTCACGTTCGCGGGATCCCCGCCGAAATTCCTGATGTTGTCCCGCACCCACTCCAGCGCAGCAATGATGTCCAGCATGCCGGCGTTGGCTGATGCCGCGTACTTCCCGCCCCCGGCTTGAGCAAGGTTGAGAAAGCCGACGACTCCCACGCGATGGTTCAGCGAGACGACCACGACTCCGCGTCGTGCGAGGTTCTCTCCGTCGTAGGTCTTCATGTCGTGGGCCGAGCCTGTGGAGAAGCCGCCGCCGTGCAGCCAGACCATCACCGGCCGTTCGCGATTGTCGAGACCCGGCGTCCACACGTTGACGCGCAGGCAGTCCTCGTTCTGGCAGCCGTCGTCCCACTGATAGACGAAGGCCACTTCGTCCTTGTCCCAATGGCCTCTCGGCTCCTGCGGACTGACGTAGCCGTAGGTGAGAGAGCTGCGGACGCCCTTCCAGGGTGCGGGTTTCGCCGGGGGCATGAAGCGCCGGTCCTTGCCAGTGGAGGCGCCGTAGGGAATGCCTCTGAACGTGTACACACCGCGCCGGACGAATCCGCGCACTTTGCCCGAGCCGGTCTCCGTCACCGCGACCGCGCTGGATGCGATGAGCGGATCGGCTGTCGCGGGCGCCGCGGCGGGCAGCCGCGGATGGAAGCCCAAACCTCCGACGGTCTTGAGCAGGGAGCGCCTTGCGATGGTCATACGCGAGCATCTCCGGCCGGACAGGATGGCCGCAGTTTACCACCAACAGGTCTGAAAAGAGGGTAGCTCCGGGACGAGGCCGCGCCTCTTGTGATTTACTGTTTAAACGATGAGATCCGCCGCCCTGGCCCTGATGATGGCCCTGCCCCTGTGCGCGCAGGTGAAGTTCGCGCAGTCCCCTGACAAGATTGAGATCGAGATCGACGGAAAGCCGTTCAGCACGTTCTATATTGCCGGTGAGGCTCCCAAGCCGTACCTGGCCCCCCTTCGTTCGGCCGACGGACTGGTGGTCACGCGCCGCTTCCCGATGGAGAAGATCGAGGGCGAGACGAAGGACCATCCGCATCACCGCGGCCTGTGGTTCACCCACGGCGACGTCAACAAGATCGATTTCTGGATGAACGAGCCGGGCAACAAAGGCCGGCACGGACTGGTGAAGCTCGAGAAGGTCCAGCAATTGAAGGGCGGCAAGAAGCAGGGGACGATCCGCGCGTCGTTCACCTGGCTGTCCGACACGGGCACGCCGCTGCTGCGTGAAGACCGGCTGATGACGTTTTACGCGGGCTCGCCGAACCGGGTCATGGATTTCGACGTGACGTTTACGGCGCTGGACAAGGCGACGTTCGGCGACACCAAGGAAGGGTTCTTCGCGATCCGGCTTCGGGATGAATTGCGGGAGCTGAAGGGCACCGGCCAGATGATCAACGCGGAAGGCAAGACGGGAATGAAGCAGGTGTGGGGCAAGTCGTCGCCGTGGGTGGACTACAGCGGGACGCTGGAAGGCAAAAAGATCGGGGTGGCGATCTTCGATCATCCGCAGAGCTTCCGGTATCCGACCTACTGGCACGCGCGGGACTACGGTCTGTTTGCGGCTAACCCGTTCGGCCTGCATGACTTCTATAACGACAAGACGAAGGACGGGAGCCACACGCTGGAGAAGGGGCAGTCGATCCGGTTCAAGTACCGTGTGGTGATTCATCCGGGTGACACGACCGAGGCGGGCATCGCGAAGATGTTCGAGGAGTGGTCGAAGAACTCCAAGAAGTAGGCCGAAAAGTACCGATATCCTTCGATCGGGAAACTCCCGGGAACCAGCGGGGTTACCATTGGTGTACCTCGACTGGGAGGACTGGGAACCATGAAGTGGAGCAGAGGCTGGGGGAGTGTTGTCTTGGCCGGACTGGGCCTCGCCGGCGTGCTCTCGAGCCAGGACGACAGCGAGATCCGCGCGTTGAATCTGAATTGCACGGCGATGACGGAGGAGTTCCGTGCAGAGCAGATGAGGGAGACGCGGGCGCTGGTGCTGGGGGAGCGGGCGGCGTCCACTGAGCATGTGGTGAGCAGGCTGGGGACAGCGAAAATGCGTCTGGCGGCGGCGTCAGCGTCGAACGCGGCCCCCGCCGGCACGATCGACAAGTACCTGTTCGACGCGATGCAGCAGGCGGGGGTCACGCCGGCCGCGAAGACGAACGACTACGAGTTCATCCGCCGCGTAACGCTTGACCTGGCCGGCCGCATCCCGCTGGCGAACCGGGTCCAGACGTTTGTGAGCGACTCCCGCCCGGACAAGCGTTCGGTGCTGGTCGACGAGCTACTGGCCAGCCCGCAGTGGGTGGATAAGTGGACGATGTACTTCGGCGATCTGCTGAAGAACACAGCGCGGACGGCGCAGGTGGTGCGCTACGAAGACGGGCGGAACGCGCTCTACAGCTATATCCACGACGCGCTGGCGGAGAACCGGCCATACAACCGGATTGCGACGGAGCTGATCACGGCCACCGGGACGGACAGCTATACGGACGGCTCGCTGAACTTCCCCGTGGGGGGATTCGTGACGGGCGGGCCGGCTCAGGACATCTTCGACAGCCAGACAGCGCAGACGTTCGAGGCGTTCCTCGGCATTTCGCATTTGAACTGCCTGCTGTGCCACAGCGGCAAATTCCATCTGGACTCGCTGAGCCTGTGGGGCAAGAATTTCACCCGGCAGCAGGCATGGCAACTGGCGTCGCATTTTTCGCGCACGAACATGACGCGGGCGCGGGTAAACGCAGACGCCGCTCAGCCTTACTACTGGGCGGTGCAGGACACGCGGCGCGTGGACTACACGCTGAACACGACGTCGGGCAACCGTCCGGCGCGCTGCGCCAACAACGAGAAGCCGGACGCCGGCCAGCCCTGCGCTGCGACCGCCACCGTCAAACCGCAGTATCTGGACGGCACGAGCCCCGCGGCGAGCGAGAACTACCGTGAATTCCTGGCGCGCAAGATTACCGGGGACATTCAGTTCTCGCGCGCGATCGTGAATTACATCTGGGCGGAGTTCTTCGGCCGCGGGCTGGTGCAGCCAACGAATCAGTTCGACCTGGCGCGGCTGGATCCGGACAATCCGCCGCCGGCGCCGTGGACGCTGCAGGCGTCGAACCCGCGGCTGCTGAATCAACTGGCGCTCGAGTTCCAGCAGAACGGCTACGACCTGAAGTGGCTGATGCGGCAGATCGCGAGTTCGGAAGCGTATCAACTCAGCTCGCGGTACGACGGGCAGTGGAGCGCGGCGTGGGAGCCGCTATTTGCGCGCAAGCTGGCACGGCGGTTGTGGGCGGAGGAGATCCACGACTCGGTCGCGCAGGCGTCGAACATCATCCCGGCATACACGGTGCGCGGAATCGGACAGGTTCGGTGGGCGATGCAACTGCCGGAGCCGCGCGCACTGCCGGACGGCGCGAGCGGCGCGGTGACGCAGTTCCTCGATTCTTTCTTCCGTGGCAATCGGGAAGATGCGCTGCGGCGCAGTGACGCGAGCATCCTGCAGGCGCTGAGCATGATGAACGACAACTATGTGATGGCGCGGATCCGGGCGTCGGCGAAGGCCGGTGTCAGCGGATCGGAGCAAAGCCTGCTGCAGGCCAATCTCACCAAGGACGACAAGTCCCTGACGGAGGCGCTGTTTCTTTCGGTTCTGTCGCGGTACCCGACTCCGGCGGAGCTGACCGCGGCGACGGAGCACTTGAAGGGCACCAGCGGCCCGCTGCGGCAGCAGCGCGCCGAGAACCTGCTGTGGTCGCTGTTCAACAAGGTGGATTTTCTGTACAACTACTGAGCGGAGGAGGCGCGGCGATGAAAGGCAAAGAGAAACTGGAAAAGCTGCTGCGGCGCCGTCCGCACAGGCATTACACGCTGGGAGAGAAGCCTCATGTGAGCCGGCGCTTCTTCTTTGAACTGGCGGGGGCGGGGCTGGTGTGCAGTTTCATGGAGGAGCGGTCGCTGGCGCAATCGGCGCCGCGGGTGGAGACGCTGGCGAACGTCACGACGCAGAACTCGGCGAAGAATGTGATCTTCATTCTGCTCGCCGGAGCGCCGAGCCACACGGACACGTTCGACTACAAGCGGAGCGCGGACACGCCGCTGGACCTGCTGAAGCCGGAGACGGTGAACGGTTTGACGTGGCCGGTGGGATTGCTGCCGAATCTGGGCGGGCAGTTGGGCGACGTGGCGCTGGTGCGGTCGGTACGTGCTTGGGCGCTCGTGCACAGTCTGGCGCAGACGTGGACGCAGATCGGGCGGAATCCGGCGGGGGTGCTCGGGGATATCGCGCCGAACATCGGGAGCGTCGTGTCGCTGGAGAAGGCCGCGGAGCGCACGCTGGGGCAGGTGTTTCCGTCTTTCCTCGCATTGAATTCGGCCGGCGGGATTGGCGAGGGGTATTTTTCGAGCGCGTACGCGCCGTTCCGCGTGGCTCCGTCGACGACGGGTTTGCGTAACACGCAGAATCCCGATGACGCGACGGGCACGGGAAGGTTTGCGCAACGATATGCGCTGATGAGCACGCTGGACGGGCCGCTGCGGCAGGATTCGCCGCTGGGGAATGGTCCCGGCGACATGGACGAGTTTTACCAGGCCGCTAAGGGGATGATGTACAACCCGGCGGTGACGGCGGCGTTCAGCTACACGGCGGATGAGAGCGCTCGATATGGGAACACAAGTTTCGGGAATGCGTGTCTGGTCGCCAGGAAAGTGCTGGCGGCGAATCAGGGGACACGGTTTGTGCAGATCACGCTGGGCAGTTGGGATCATCATACGAACATCTATGCGGCTGCCAATCTGCCGGCGATGTGCACGACGCTGGACAACGGCGTCAGCGCGCTGCTGGCGGATCTGAAATCGAACGGGCTGTTGAAAGAGACGCTGGTGGTGATGTGCGGGGAGTTCGGACGGACGGTGGGGCCGCTGACTCCGAACGCCGGGCGCGATCATCACATGCAGCAGTTCGCGATGTTTGCGGGAGCGGGAGTCACTGGCGGCAAGGTGATCGGCGCGACGGATGAGACAGGAGCGTCGGTTGCGGATCCGGGATGGTCCCGGCAGCGCGAGGTGCGGCCGGAGGACATCGAGGCGACGGTCTATTCGGCACTGGGTATCAATTGGACCACCGTGCGGTATGACGATCCATTCGGGCGCGGGTTTTATTACGTGCCGAACTCGGGGGATGACCTGTACGGACCCGTGGTGGAGTTGTGGGGGTAGGCGGCTAGTTGCCGAGGTCTGAGACGACCTTCCAGCCACCGGCTTCCCTGCGCCAGACGGTGATGTAGCGTCCGTCGCGCTTCTGGATTTCGCCGGCGTCGTTGCGGAACGAGGTCTGCGCCTGTCCGTAGGTGTAGCCGAGAGTGCCGTCCTTGGAGGATTCGGCGTGGAGGGGTTGCCAACGGATTGAGAACTCTTTGCGCGCGAACATCTTGGCATAGACCTCGCGCAGGGCGGCCTTGCCCTTCACCTCACCGCCGGGCGCGTTCATGCGGGCATCGTCGGCGAAGAAGCTCATCCAGCCGTCGAGGCCGCGCTCGAGGGTGGCTTTGTCGAAGGCGCGGTCGGCGTCCATGAGCGACTGTTCGAGGTCGCCGGCAAAGGTGGGAAGAACAAGGAGCAGCAGAAAAAGTACGGTTCGCATGAAACCTCCGGGGTAGCCGTGCATAGATAGGACGTGGAGCGTCAGAACGACGTCACGAGCTTCAGCGAATTGTACCGCCGGTATGCGGGGGATGTGTACCGGTTCGCGTTGGGGCTGTCCGGGCGACGGCAGGAGGCGGAGGACATCACGTCGGAGGCCTTCCTGCGGCTCTGGTCGTCAAGCGCGCCGATCCGGGCGGCGACGGTGCGCGCGTACCTGTTCGCGATTGCGCGGAACCTGTTTCTCGAGTCGCTGCGCAGGCGGCGGCGGGAAGAGGTGTTGGACATTGATGTCGCCAGCGCGGAGGACGTAGCCGGCGGGTACGAGGCGCGGCGGCAGTGGACGGAGTTGCGCCGCGCCATGGCGGAGTTGACGGAAGAGGACCGTGCGGCCCTGATCCTTCATGCCTGGATGGGCGTGCCGTACGAGGAGATATCCGAGACGCTGCAGATGCCGGTCGCGACGTTGAAGGTGCGGGTTCACCGCGCCCGCAATCAACTCGCGTCCGCGATTGAGAGGGAGAGGATCCGATGAGCCTGCCTCCGGAGATGATGCGTGAATTTCAATCGGCCGCGCCGAGGCCGGAGCTTGAACTTGAGACTGTCAGGAGGACACGTTCGATGCTGCGTAAGAAGTCGATGTTGATGGGGTTGGCGATTGCGGCGACTCTGATGCCGCTCTCGTTCGTGTTTCACGATGGGCGGATTACGTTCCTGATGATGCGGGATTCTCCCGCGGGCGCGGGGGCGTTTTGGGTGGCGGCCGCCGGACTCTGGGTGGCGTTCACATTAGTGGCTCGGAGGCTGCGCGGGTCGGGGTTGTAGACATGGGGCGGCTTCGGCGAGCCGCCCCATCCGGGAGGACCCGCTTCAGAAGTAGAAGCGCAGTGACAGTTGCAGGTTGCGAACGTCGTTGGTCTTGCCTGTGATCTTGCCGAAGGTGGAGAGGTTGGTTGGATTGAAACCGGCGTTGCCCCAGTTGGGGTGGTTGAACAGATTGAACGCCTGAGCGCGGAACTGGAAGCCGATTCGTTCGTTGATGGCGAACTTCTTGTACAGACCTGCGTTCCAGTTCTGGAAGCCCGGATTGTGGATGGCGTTGCGAGCACCGGGAGTGTTGTTGAACGTCCCTTTCGCGGGTTGGCTCACGATCGGGTTGCCGTTTGCATCCGTCGTGTTGAACCAGTACTTGTTGTCGCTGGCCCCGTTTGCGGCGAAGTCGTGCTGGATGCCGGGCGTGGAATTGAGCACCCACAATTGACCGCCCGAAGCTGAGCCGCAGCCTGTGTTGAAGCTGCCGTCGAGTCCGACACCCGCATAGTCGTTGTTGGCGACGAAGCCGCAGGTGGTGCCTGTCTGGAACTGAGCGATCCCGCTGATCTGCCAGCCGCCAAGCAGCGCATTCTGCCAACTCGTCTGGCCTTTGAAGAACGGCAGTTCGTACGTCGCGTTGACGATCATGATGTGCGTGACGTCGAAGTCCGAGAGTCCCCACATGCCGTGGGCATCATAGGTATTCGGAATGATATCGCGCTGAGCGGAGCCACTGTCCTCGCTCTTGGAATACGTGTACGCCGCGCCACCTGTAAAGCCGTTGGCGAAGCGCCTGGTCCAATTCACCTGCAGGGAATGATAGATGGAACTGGCGACGTTATCGGTCTGACGGATGGAGTTGTAGCCGAGGTAGGGCCGCAGTGCGTCCAGGTTCACGCCGGGATTGGCGGCGACCACCGCAGGCGTGGGCTGGTTGATGTTGGACTCGCGCTGCAGGTGCAGGCCTTTGCGGCCCACATACCCAACGCTCACCAGAGACTTCCAGAAGAAGTCCCGCTCCACTGTGAAGTTCCAGTTCCAGGACTCGGGATTCTTGAATGCTTTGCTCTGCGTAGTGACGGTCAAGGGCAGGTTATTGGCTTGCGTCCCGCCTGGATTGGCCGCGCTGCCGAACGAGACGTTGGCAGTCGGCTGGAAGGGTGGGTTGCCGCCGAGGAAGATGGAGTCGCTGACGCCGAGCTTGGTGAAGAAGCGTCCGCCGCCTGCCCGGATCACGGTTTTCGGGGTGATCTGATAGGCAATGCCAGCACGAGGCTGCCACTGGTTATGGCGGATATCCGAATAATAGTCAGGCTCGGATCCGTCCCGGAACAGGTAGTTGTATTGAGGATTGTTCGCTTCCGGGAATCGTCCATTGGCGGAGTCGGGCCAGCCGTTGCCGGGGATCACCATGCCGTTGTAGCGATCGCTGTTCGGGCCGAGGATCACCGCGCCGGTGGTGCGGCTGATACCAACAGCTTTGGTCGGGTCGTAGTACTTCGGGTCGAACACGATCATATTCCGCCAAAGAGCGTTAAACGGGATGATGACCGTGTAGCGGACGCCGTAGTCGACGGTCAACTTCTGGTTGACCTTCCAGCGATCCTGAGCGAAGCCTTCCCACATGCTGCCGCGGAAGATCGTGTAGGCGCGCTGGCCGAGTTCGGAGTAGCTGTCAAAGAGGCCCATGGCCGCGTTAGCGACGGCGGCGCCGGAGCTGGGCTGACCGGAGCGGGTGTCGGAGAACGCGAACTGGCCGTTCTGGTTATTGGTGCAGGTGGGGCAGGCGGAGACGTTGATTTCGTCGTTGTCGTTCTCGCCGGAGCGCTCCCAGGCAAAGCCGAACTTGAGGGTGTGATTGCCTCTGACCCAGGTGAAGCTGTCAGAAAACGTGTAAATGGGGCCGGAGGAGTGGGACGGGTAAGGCCCGCCGCTGAGGCCGGAGAAGCCGGCCATGTTGACAGTGGGGATGCGCGTGGGGATCAGCTTGCCCTGCGGGAAGATGTATGGGTAGTTGATTCCGACGGTCGTGCGATCGAGGAAGTGGGCTTGATCGACCGGGATGTAGACGTCATCCAGGCTGACCGTGGCCAGCATTTCATTGACTTTGTTCGGGCTAACCGTCCACACATAGTTCAGCGAGTTGGTCTGATTAGGACGGTTGAAATACTTGGGAGTGAAGGGCGTGCCGCCATCCAGTGGCTGGTACTCAAAGAATGAGTAATTCATGCGGCGGAACTGAAGGCGGTGCTTGTCGGTGATGTTGATGTCCACCGACAGGGTGTCCTTGCGCTGGTCCTGCGGGTGTTTTGCCGTGGCGTACCAGAACTGGTTCCCGTTGATCGGGACGGCCAGGTTGGGGGCGGGCCAGGCCTTGAGGATGCCGAGTCCGTTCGGGCTCAGCAGACCCGCCGGAATGATGTTGCCGGGGATTGGAACTTTGGTGTTCGGGTCCACAATCTGGACGACCTTGCCGTAATAAACGTTAGTCGGATTCAGCAGCTCGCTGAAATTGCCCTGGCGCATCAGATTGGAGGGTACGGCCAAGGAGTTGGTGTCGAGAAAGCGGTATTTGACCCATTCCTGGCCCCAATACCAGAAGAACTTGCTCTTGTCCTTGTTGAGCTTGTTCGGAATGTAAAACGGCCCGCCGATGTTATACCCGTACTGGTTGTAGTTGAACGGCGGCACGTAGTTCTGCCCTGGAGTCTTGTTGCGCGTCCAGGTGTTCGCGTTGAACACGGTATTGCGGTTGTAGTCATACGCCGCCCCATGGAAGTCGCTTGAGCCGCTTCTTGTCAGCACACGGATCTGGCCGCCGGAGGATCGTCCGTACTCCGCGGCATAAGCAGCGGTGAGGATCTGAATCTCCGATGTTGAATCGACGTCGGCGGCGCCGAGGCTGGTACCGTTGGAGCGAGTGCGGACCGCGGGTGCGCCATCGAAAGTGATGATGCTCTCGGGCGTTCGCGCACCGTTGAGATTACTGGGCCCCTGACTGAAATTGAAAGAGAGCCCCGCAAGGTTGCCGCCGCGTGCACCGGGCACGAGGTTGGCCATGAAGATCGGGTTGCGGCCATTCAACTCGAGCGAGTCGATCTGCTGGCGCGAGACCACTTTCTGCACAGTGGCCGATTCGGTTTGCAGCGAACTGGCCGTCGCTGACACCTCCACAACCTCGGTCGCCGCGCCAACTGTGAGGGTTGCGTCGAGAGCGACAGTCGCACTCGGGTCCAGCTTGTTGCTGCTGGTTTCGTATTTCTTGAATCCGGCGGCTTCGACGGTCACAGTGTAGAAGCCGGGCGGGATATTGGTTACGGCATAGAAGCCGCTCTCGTTCGTCGTTACCTGGCGCTCGAGTCCAGTTTGGTTTTTGACGGTGACCTTCGCGCTCGGAACGGTGGCGCCGGAGGGGTCTTTCACAAACCCCTGAATGGTGCCGAGGTCGGATTGCGCGAGAGCCGCGAAGGTGAAACAGATCAAAGCCGCCAGCATCAGACGGCATACAACCATATAGGTTTGTCTGTGCATAGCATCTCCTGAAGCAGTCGAAGACTGTAGAGAACCCCATTCGGCCCTGAGTATACGCCTGCCCGAACCAAAGATGAATACTGTTTAATGCTGGTGGATCTATCTTTTCGCTGCGAAAAAACACGAAGGGCCGGAGCGTTGGCCCCGGCCCTTCGATATTCGCATCAGAGAGTGGCTAGAAGCTGTAGCGCAGGCTCAACTGAATGTTGCGCTCGCTGCTCTTGCCGGTGACCATGCCGAAGGAGGTGGACGTCGGGTTGGTGTCGACGCCGCTCCAGTTCGGGTGGTTCGGGAGGTTGAAGGCTTCAGCGCGGAACTGCACGTTCTGGCTCTCCGTGATGCGGAAGGCCTTGAAGATGGCGAGGTTCCAGTTCTGGAAGCCGACGTTGTTGAAGGCGATGGAGTTGCGGTTCTGGTTCGGCAGTGTGCCGTTGGCAGGCTTGGTGGCCCAGGCGGAGCCGTTCGGCCGCGGGTTGAACCAGTAATCGGTGATCCCGTTGTAGTTGCCGGAGGCGTTCTCATTGGCGAACTTCATGGGACGATCGGTGGCGCCGTTGAGGTTCCAGGGCTTATCGTTGGCGGCGCCGGTACCGAGGTAGTCGTCGGTACGGGCGATGGTGAACGGAGAGCCAGTCTGGAACTGGACAACTCCGGACATCTGCCAGCCGCCGATGGTGGATGTGACCAGCTTCCTGCTGGACTTGTTGAAGAACGGCATATCCCAAACGGCATTGATGACCGCGGTGTGGCGGACGTCGTTGGCGGACTTGCCCCAGTTGAGCTGCGGGTTGAAGTAGTCGACGAACACGTCGCGCAAGCCGGAGTTGTTGTCCATCGCCTTGCCGTAGGTGTAGGCGAAGCCGTACATGAGGCCCTTGGTGAACCTGCGGTTCACTTCAAGTTGCAAGGCATGGTAAGTGCTGCGGCCGGAGTGCTCGGTCATCGCGATGTCAGCGAAGCCCTTGTAGGGACGCAGGTAGTTCTGGTTGGCGCCGGCGTTTTCGGGGAGGAACATGGTGCCGGTCTTGAGTTGGTTCATGTCGCGGGAGCGGGCGAGGAAGTTGCCCACTGTGCCGACGTAGCCGGCTTCGACCGTGGTGTCCTTGGTGATCTGGCGCTGGTAGGTGGCGTTCCAGTTCCAGGCGATCGGAATCTTATACCGCGGGTCTACAGTCTGGAAGTACTGCGGGAAGGCGTTGTTGGAGCCGCCGCCCGGGTTATCGGCCGAACCGTTGGTGATGGAAACCATCGGCTGCCACGGAGGATTGCCGCCGAGGAAGGCGTTGTCGTATACGCCGGGACGGGAGGCGAAGCCGCCGACGCCGGCGCGAATGACGTCCTTGGACGTGGCCGAGTAGGCGAGGCCGAGACGGGGCATCCAATTCCACTGGTTGGCGGAAGGATAAGGGCTGCCGCCGCTGAGTAGGCGATTGTACTGCCCGGAGTCGATGGCGGGGACACGGCCCTTGCCGGCATCGGGGAAAGAGGCGCCGGGGATAACGACGCCATTGTAGCGATCGCCGGCGAGGACGTAACCAGTGGTGCGGTCGATGACAGCAGCCTTGGTCGGGTCGTACTTGTTGGCGTCGAAGATGGCGATGTTGCCCCAGAGCGACTTGTAGTAGCCGTTCTGCCAGGTGGCGCGGACGCCGAGTTCGAGCTTCAACTTGCTGTTGAGGCGCCAGGAATCCTGACCGAAGAACTCAAACATGTGGCTGCGGTAGGGGGTGTAGGCGCGGGGGCCGATTTCAGCATACGTGGAGAAGAGACCCATGGCGGCATTGGCGATGCCGGTACCGGTGCCTGGCGCGCCGGCGAGGGTGTCCTGGAAGATGAAGCGGCCGTTCTGGTTGTTGGTTCCGCCCGGAACGCCCGACACGTTGATCTGGTCGAAGTCGTTCTGGCCGGAGCGTTCCCACAACACACCAAACTTAAAGGTATGGTTGTTGTGGATCTTGGTCATGTTGTTCGAGAGCTGGTAGATGGGGCCAGCGGAGCTCGAGGGATAGGGACCGCCGTCGATGGTGCCGAGGTTCGGGATTTCGATTGTCGGAACCTTGTCGTAGATCTCTTTCTTCTCCGGGAAGATGTAGGGGTAGTTGATGCCTGAGCGGGAGCGCAGGTAGCGCTGCCCGGTCTGGTCGATGCCGATGCGAACGCGGTCCACAGAGCCGGAGGCCAGGAACTCATTGATCATGGTCGGGCTGAGGGTCCAGGTGTGCGCCAGGCTGGTGGTCAAGTTCGGGCGATCCCAGTTGGTGATGGCGTAGTCGGCGTAACCGCGGCTGGTATCGAGGCCCTGATAGCTGTAGTTGGCGATACGGAACTTGATGAACTGGTTGGTGGTGGGGTTGTAGTCCACCGCACCGGTGTCCTTGCGCTGGTTCTGCCAGCCGGGACGAACGAGCAGCCAGTTGTTGGTGCCGAAGCTGCCGTTGGGGGCGTAGTACGCCTTCAGGAACGCCTGTCCGTTCTGGCTGAGGCGGTCCTTCGGGATGATGTTGCCGGCGAAGGGCGCGCCGTTGGAGGGGTCGGTAATGGAGCGGCTTCCGCTGTAGAAGATATTGGGCTGAAGCAGCTCACTGAAGTTGCCATCGCGCATGGCCAGAGTGGGCACGCGGCCCTGAAGGGTATCTTCCCAGCGGCGTCGGACATATTCCTGGGAGAACAGGAAGAACATCTTTTCACGGTTCTCATTGAACACTTTCGGGATCGTGAGAGGACCATTGACGTTGAAGCCGAACTGGTTGTACTTCATGGGCGCCACGAAGTTGGTCGCGGCGCGGCGATTGCGGTTCCAGCTATTGGCATCGAGGGCGTTGTTGCGGAAATACTCGTACGCGGTGCCGTGGAACTGCTTGGTGCCGGACTTGGTGACCATGCGGATCTGGCCGGCCGATGAGCGGCCGTACTCGGCCGAGTAGTTCGCAGTGAGGATCTGGACTTCCTGGACGGTGTCGAGGTCGGCGGTGCCGATGGAGGTGCCGTTGGCGCGGGTACGGATGCCGACGGCGCCGTCGAAGGTGATCAGCGAGTCCTGGGAACGGCCGCCGTTGATGGTGAGGCCACCGGAATCCAGGCCGTAACTGAAACTATTCATGGGCGAGCCGCGGCGGACGCCGGGCTTCAGAACGGCGAGGAACAGCGGGTTACGGCCGTTCAGCGCCAGATTCTGGATCTGCGCCTGCTCGACGGTCTTACCCACTGTGGCGGATTCCGTGTTGAGCTGGGCCGCACTGGCCTCGACCGTCACGGATTCGGAAATCTGGCCCACCGTGAGGTCGGCGTTGACCTGCATCGGGATGGCCGCTTCCAGCTTGTTGCGGGTTTTCACGAAGGCCTTGAAGCCTGTCGCCTCTACTTTGACTTCATAGAAGCCCGGCTGGATGTTCGTGATCGTGAAAAAGCCAGAATCGTTCGTTGTGGTCTGGCGTTCGAAGGCGGTGCCTTCGTTCTTCACGGTGACCTTGGCGCCTGTAACAACTGCGCCAGTCGGGTCCTTGACGATGCCAGAAATGCTGGAGTTATCGGATTGCGCAAATGCGGCGAGGCAAAGTGCACAGACTAGAGAGAGAAACCGTACGCATGAGCGAACACGGTTCATGCAGTGAACCTCCTGAAACATTCCTCGGATAGCGGTTAGCGAGACAAAGCAAGCTGCTATCTGAAGGTCCGATTGATAGATAGCTTCTCTAGATGCTATCTTCGGATCTCGTCAATGGTCAACCCATTTCGTACTGAAAAGCCATCTCCAAATGCCGGGATCCTCGGCCCAAGAGCAGAGCGGTTGCGTGCGAGCGGGACGGTATTCAGCCCGGCGTTGTAATGACTTGCGAGGGGTGGCGGGGAGGAGAGGCGAACAGGTGATCGCGCTTACATGGGAGGCGTAAAAAAAGAAGAGGGCCGGCGCTCCCCGTGTGGAGAGCGAGCCGGCCCGATTCTGAACGCGTCAAGCCCGGTGGGGCCTGCCGGGGCTGCTCCGGACCTAGAAGTAGAAGCGGAGCGAGAGCTGCAGGTTACGGACGTCGTTCGTCTTGCCCGTGATCTTGCCGAACGTGGAGAGGTTGGTCGGGTTGAAGCTGGCGCCGCTCCAGTTCGGGTGGTTGAACAGGTTGAACGCCTGAGCGCGGAACTGGAAGCCCATGCGCTCATTGATGGCGAACTTTTTGAACAGGCCGGCGTTCCAGTTCTGGAATCCGGGCTGATGGAGGGTGTTGCGTGAGCCTGCAGCGTTGTTGAACGTGCCCTTGGTGGGCTGGCTCACGATGAGGTTGCCGTTCGAGTCGGTGGTGCTGAACCAATACTTCTGGTCGCTGGCGCCGTTGGCGGCAAAATCGTGGGTGATGGTCGGGGTGCTGTTGAGGATCCAGAGCTGGCCGCCGCAGTTGAAGCTGCCGTCCTGGCCGACGCCGGCGTAGTCGGTGCCGACGCCGAAGCCGCAGGTGGTGCCGGTCTGGAACTGGGCGATGCCGCTAAGCTGCCAGCCGCCGAGCAGCATGCCGCTGACGGTTTTCTGGCTCTTGAAGAACGGCAGTTCGTAAGTGGCGTTCACGATCATGATGTGCGTGACGTCGAAGTCCGAAAGACCCCACATGTTGTGGGCGTCGTAGGTGTTCGGAATGATGTCGCGCTGAGCGGAGCCATCGTCCATGCTCTTGGACCAGGTGTAGGCTGCGCCGCCGGTGAAGCCGTTGAAGAAGCGGCGGTTCCAGCTCACCTGGAGCGAGTTGTACTTCGAGCTGGCGACGTTATCGGTCTGGCGGATGGAGTTGTAGCCGAGGTAGGGCCGCAGGGCATCGATGTTGACGCCAGGGTTTGCAGCCATCACGGCAGGCGTGGGCTGGTTGATGTTGGACTCGCGCTGCAGGTGCAGGCCGCGGCGGCCGACGTAGCCCACGCTGAGCACGGACTTCCAGTAGAAATCGCGCTCGATGGTGAAGTTCCAGTTCCAGGCTTCGGGGTTCTTGAACTCCTTGCTCTGGGTGGTGACGGTCAAGGGCAGGTTATTGGCTTGCGTCCCGCCTGGATTATCCGCGCTGCCGAACGAGACGTTGGCAGTCGGCTGGAATGGCGGGTTGCCGCCGAGGAAGATGGAGTCGCTGACGCCGAGCTTGGTGTAGAAGCGGCCCGCTCCGGCGCGGAGAACGGTCTTCGGGGTGATCTGGTAGGCAATGCCGGCTCGAGGCTGCCACTGGTTGTATTGGATCTTGGAGTAGTAGTCGGACTCTGCGCCATTGCGGAACAGGTAGTTGTATTGGGGGTCGGTGGCTTCGGGGAAGCGGCCCTTGGCGGAGTCTGGCCAGCCGGTGCCGGGGATCACCATGCCGTTGTAGCGATCGCTGTTCGGGCCGAGGATCACGGCGCCGTTGGTGCGGTTGATGCCGACAGCCTTGGCCGGGTCATAGTACTTGGGATCGAAGACGATCATGTTCCGCCACTGTGCATTGAACGGGACGATGACCGTGTAGCGGACGCCGTAGTCGATGGTCAGTTTCTGGTTGACCTTCCAGCGGTCCTGAGCGAAGCCTTCCCACATGCTGCCGCGGAAGATCGTGTAGGCGCGCTGGCCGAGTTCGGAGTAGCTGTCGAACAGGCCCATGGCCGCGTTGGCTGCCGCCACACCGGTGCTGGGCTGGCCGGAACGGGTGTCAGTGAACGAGAACTGGCCGTTCTGGTTGTTGGTGCAGGTGGGGCAGGCGGAGACGTTGATTTCGTCGTTGTCGTTCTCGCCGGAGCGCTCCCACGCGAACCCGAACTTCAGAGTGTGGTTGCCGGTGACCCAGGTGAAGCTGTCGGAGAACGTGTAGATCGGGCCGGAGGAGTGGGACGGGTAAGGTCCGCCGCTGAGGCCTGAGAAACCGTTCATGTTCACGGTGGGGATACGGGTGGGAATCAGCTTGCCCTGCGGGAAGATGTAGGGGTAGTTGATGCCGACTTTGGTGCGGTCGAGGAAGTTGGCGGTATCGACCGGGATGTAGACGTCGTCGACGCTCACCGTGGCGAGCATCTCATTCACCTTGTTGGGGCTGACGGTCCACACGTAGTTTACGGAGTTTGTCTGATTCGGGCGGTCGAAGTACTTGGGCGTGAAGGGCGTGCCGCCGTCGAGGGGCTGGTATTCCCAGAAGGAGAAGTTCATACGGCGGAACTGCACGCGGTGCTTGTCGGTGATGTTGATGTCGGCCGACAGCGTGTCCTTGCGCTGGTTCTGCGGGTGCTTGGCAGTGGCGTACCAGAACTGGTTGCCGTTGATCGGGGAGACCAGATTGGGCGTAGGCCATGCCTTGAGGATGCCGAGTCCGTTCGGGCTCAGGAGGCCGGCGGGGATGATGTTGCCGGGGATCGGATTGCCGGTGCTGGGATCCTTGAGCTGCATCACCTTGCCGTAGTAGACGTTGGTCGGGCTGAGCAGTTCGCTGAAGTTACCCTGGCGCATCAGGTTCGAGGGAACCGCCATGGAGTTGGTGTCGAGGAAACGGTAGCGCACCCACTCCTGGCCCCAATACCAGAAGAACTTGCTCTTCTCTTTATTGAACTTGCCGGGGATGTACAAGGGGCCGCCGACGTTGTAGCCAAGCTGGTTGTAGTTGAACGGCGGAACGTAGTCCTGGCCCGGCGTCTTGTTGCGGGTCCAGGTGTTGGCGTTGAAGATCGTGTTGCGGTTGTAGTCGTAGGCGGCGCCGTGGAAGTCGGTGGTGCCGCTCTTGGTAAGGACGCGGATCTGACCACCGGAGGAGCGGCCGTACTCAGCGGCGTAGGCGGCCGTGAGGATCTGGATTTCCGAGGTGGAGTCGACGTCGGCGGAGCCGAGGCTGGTGCCGTTGGAGCGGGTGCGGACGGCAGGCGCGCCGTCGTAGGTGATGATGCTTTCCGGGGTACGGGCGCCGTTGAGGTTGCTGGGGCCCTGGCTGAAGTTGAACGAGAGTCCTGCCAGGTTGCCGCCGCGCGCGCCGGGCACGAGGTTGGCCATGAAGATCGGGTTGCGGCCGTTGAGCTCGAGCGAGTCGATCTGCTGGCGCGAAACCACCTTCTGGACAGTGGCCGATTCGGTTTGCAGAGAGCTTGCCGTTGCGGTCACTTCGACAACTTCCGAAGCCGCGCCGACAGTGAGGGAAGCGTCGAGGCCCAACGTCGCGCTGGGGTCCAGCTTGTTGTTCGACGATTCGAACTTCTTAAAGCCGGCGGCTTCGACAGTGACCGCGTAGTAACCGGGCGGGATGTTGGTGACCACGAAGAAGCCATTCTCGTTCGTGGTGACCTGGCGTTCCAATCCCGTCTGGTTGCGTAGGGTGACCCTCGCGTTTGGCACCGTGGCGCCAGACGGATCCTTAATGAACCCCTGAATTGTTCCGAGGTCCGACTGCGCAAACGCGCACACTGCCAGCAGCAGCAGCGCAAATGCAACAGTTGCTCTACGGAGAGCCTGAAGCATGCATTGTCTCCTTGGTTGTTCTAAATGTAGATAACGTGCCCCCTGAAGCTGGTGGACACGTGTGCGTATGGCTCATGCTAACAAGCTTCCTAATTGCGGGCCATATAAAAAGGGAGCACTGAATCCGAAGATAGTCAGATCCGCATTCGCTTGACTTCCACCCAGTCGCTGGAATACCTTAGCGGTTTCCTGCCGGGCCACAAACACGCCATGCACAACGCGGACAACCCATTGGTGACTATCGTGGACCAGCAGCTTGAGTCGACGCTGGACAGCGTCGACGCTTCTGAGGATCGCGCTAAGGTATTGGCGTCGGGGATGGGATTCCCGGAGGAGGACGCCTACCAGATCGGCTATGCGGTGCGCGAGGCGCTGGTGAATGCGGTAGTGCATGGCAACCGGTACAGCGCCAACAAGGCAGTTCATTTTGTTATGAGCCGGGTGGGTGGTTCCCTGCATATCATGATTGAGGACGAAGGCCGCGGATTTGACCCGGAGGAGCAGGCGGACCCGCTGGCCAACGAAAACCTCTTGAATCAGTCCGGCAGGGGTATCATGATTATCCGGGCATTCATGGATGACTTTGTGATTGAGAAGACGGAGCGAGGCGGCACGCGTGTCGTCATGAAAAAATCGCTCCCGCCGGGAACCTGAACTTCAAGCTGAGATTCTACCGACTACAGGAGGCATCAGAGTGAGCGTTAAACTGACTACGAGGAAAGTGGGCGACGTGACCGTGATCGATGCCACGGGACGCATCACCCTCGGCGAGGGCTCTTCCACATTTCGCGACACAATCAAGGAGATGACGGTCGCGGGCAACAAGAAGATCCTGTTGAACCTGGCCGACGTCACTTACATCGACAGCTCCGGGATCGGCGAACTGGTCAGCGGCTTCACCACCGTTTCCAACGCGGGTGGAAACCTGAAGCTGTTGAACCTGACCAAGCGGATTCACGACCTGCTGCAGATCACCAAGCTGTACACGATCTTCGAAGTGTTCGACGACGAGGCCAAGGGTCTGGCCAGCTTCAACTAGTCACCGGATCAGAATCCGGAGCAGATGCAGCCGCCGGCTCCCAAGACCGTTGTTATTGCCGAGGAACTCGCATTGTTTCGCGACGGCATCGCCGCGATTTGCGAGTTCTCCGGCCGTTTCCATGTCACCCTGGCCACGGGATGCGGAGAGCAGGCGTGGAAGGCGGTGGAGAGTTCGCGCCCGGACCTCATCCTGGTGGATCTGCAGATCCCGAACCTCCATTCACTGGAGATTGCCAAGCGGCTGGGAGAGCCGCTCTCGGGTGAGCGGAGCATCGCCACGCGCAGCATCGTGATGACGACTCGCACGGACCGCAAGACTGTGCTGGAAGTGTTGCGGGCAGGAGCTCAGGGTTACTTCCTCAAGTCCGGCAGCGGCGCGCAACTGGTGGATTGCATGGACCAGGTGCTGGAGGGAGGCATCTACGTCTCGCCAGGAGTGAACGTGAAGAGCCTGTTCTCGCTCGAGCAGCGCGGCGCACTTGACGATCCGCTGGCGCGGCTGAGCGCTCGGGAGTATCAGGTGTTTTCGCTGATGGTGGACGGCCTGCGAGCGAAGGAGATTGCGGCGCGCCTGCAACTGAGCCCGAAGACCGTGGATACATACCGGGCAAACATGATGAAAAAGCTCGACATCTTCGACGTGCCGGGACTGGTGCGGTTTGCCATCCAGCGCCAGATCCTCACTGCCTGACCAGGGCCGGCATGATAAAATAGAGTCTTTGCGTAGCGGAGTATTTTTGTGGACCGTCTCACCCGACATGATTTAAAGACCGACAAGTTTGTTGAAGAAGTCGGCCAAACCGTACATTTTCTTGAAGAACATCGCCAGTCCGTCATCCGTTACAGCGGCATTGCACTGGCCGTTCTGATTCTCGCCGGCGGCGGCTACTTCTACATGAAGAGCCGCAGGGCGGAGCGGCAGGACGCGCTGTACAAAGCCTTGGAAACGTACAACGCCCGCATCATGGCGGAGGCTCCGCCGGCGGGGATGAAGGCATTCAAGACTCAGGCCGAAAAAGATCAGGCAGTGAGCAAGGATATGGGCGAGGTGATCGCCAAATACTCCGGCAGCGACGAAGCAGCCATTGCGACCTACCTCTTGGGCGTCAACGCGGCGGAAGAGGGTAAGACGGACGACGCCGAGCGCTATCTGAAGAAGGCCATCGAGGACGCCGGCAAGGACTACGGCTCACTGGCCAAGTTGAGCCTGTCCGAAGTGTATACTTCAACGGGCAAGGTTGCTGATGCCGAGAAACTGCTGCGCGACCTGATCTCGAACCCAACGATACTCGTCACGAAGGAACAGGCGACATTGAATCTGGCGCATCTCCTCGCCCCGACGAAGCCCGAAGAGGCTCGCAAACTGCTTGAGCCGCTGCGGACTACACAGGGTGGTTCGGTCAGCCGTGCGGCGATGCAGGCCTACGCCGAAATCAGCCCGGCCAAGTAATCGTGAAGAAGCTGTGGCACTGACGGGGCTTCGGTTTCCGGCAAGCGCCCTGCGGGGCAGGCGCTACCCGGAGCTTCCGCACAGATACCGCGGCGAATTCCAGCGCGACAGAGACCGCATCATTCACGCCCGCGCTTTCCGCCGGCTCGAAGACAAGACGCAGGTCTTCGGCGATCGCTTCTCCGACCACTTCCGCAACCGCCTGACGCACACCATCGAGGTGGCGCAGATTGCGCGCACACTCGCTTCGGCCCTGGGTCTGGATGAGGATTTCACGGAAGCGCTGGCGCTGGCTCATGACATCGGGCATCCGCCGTTCGCGCACGCGGGCGAGGAAGAGCTGAACCGGCAGATGCGCGCGTTCGGCGACACGTTCGACCACAACCTTCACGCACTGCACATCGTCGAGAGCTTCGAGCAGCGCTATGCGCGCTTCCCGGGTCTCAACCTCACGTTTGAAGTGCGCGAGGGCATGGTGAAGCACTCGCGTGATTTCGAGCCCGGCGAACGTGCGGAGTTCGATGAGTATCTGCCGGGACTGCGGCCGCCGCTGGAGGCGCAGCTTATCGACCTGGCGGACGAAGTGGCGTACAACACCGCGGACCTCGACGACGGTCATTCGGCGGGGCTCTTCACAATGGAAGAGATTGCCGCGGCAGTGCCGCACTATGGAGAGCTGGCCGAGGAGATTGTGTGGCAATTTCCGGCCGCGCCGGAGAAGGTGCAGTTCCAGGAGGTTCTCCGGCGGCTCATCGACCTGCTGGCTTCGAGCCTGATTGAGGGCACCATCGAGAGTGTGCAAAGCAGCGGAGTGCAGAGTCTGGATGACGTGCGCCGGTCGCCGCGGCTGGTGCGCATGAGCGGCGAAGCATCGCCCACGAATCGCGCCCTGAAGAAGTTCCTCTTTGAGCATGTGTACTCGACGCCGCCCTTGATGGAGGAGCGCCGCAAAGCCTGCGAAGGCATCGCCGAGCTGTTCCAGTACTTCCTCAGGCATCCGGCGGAGCTTCCGGACGGGCACAGGGAGCGAATCGAGGAACTGCCGCTGCATCGCGTAGTCTGCGACTACATCGCGGGCATGACGGACGGATTCTTCCGGCGGACGGCGACGCGGCTGCTGTAGCTGATTGCTCCCCGCTAACTTCTGAATGCTCCGAGGTTCTCCCGCAGGTGTGCGGCGCTGCGGGTTCCGAAGAGGATCGCACCATCGAAGGGCTCGCTGACGATGGCCTGAATGCATTCGCGCACGGTGATGCCGCTGAGCAATTCTCCCATCGCGAAGGGGCGGTTGGTGAACACCATGCGGCCGGAGCCTCGGGCGAGACGCAGCACGCCGAGCATCCCCCGGTCGCGGCGGTTGAAAGGGATCTGGATGAGGCTGATGCGCGGATCGCTGCAGGCGGCCCGCGCGGCGTCCATGTCTTTCAGGCTTGCGCCGATCATCCTCACTCCCAGGCTCAACGCCCTGTCGAGAGCGCGACTGAGTCCGGGGCTGCGCAGGACTTCAGCCGTGCTCTTGTGCACCTGCAGAATGTCGATGCGGCCGAGCAGCTCGAGACTGCGGTCCAGGCTGCGCAGCAGAGCCTCTTCGCTGTGGTCGGTCACGGGCTCGTTGCTATCGAAATCCCAGGTCTCGCCAAACTTGGTGGCGATGATCATCTCGCTGCGCTGGGCATCACTGAGGTCGCGCAGAAACGCGCCGAAGCGAGCCTCGCTGTGGGCATAGGACGGGGCGGTGTCGAAGAGGCGGACGCCGTCGTCCCACGCCGCCTGGAGGAATTGAACGGCCTGAGCAGTGTCGGGTACCGCGGCCGGCATATGGCCCCAGGGGCGCCCGATTTCGAGGAGCCCCAGCCCGAAGCGCACGCCCTGCCAGGGGAGGGGGCTCATTCGGCGCTCACATCCCTCAGGTTCGACACCTCGGCTCGCCGTACTCCATAGACTTTGTTGAGGATCCGGCACAGTTCTTCAGCGAACTTCCTGGGGTTTTCAGACTCTTCAAGATCAGCTTCCACTTTGAGGTACACGTCAATGGCCTTCATCATTCGGATGGTACGATAGTCGCGATGGAGCGCGTCACGTGCCATTTGTGTGAACTGCGGCCGCCGCGGCGGCCCTGCCCGGCCCTGCACCGGGATATCTGCGCCCAGTGCTGCGCCGAGCAGCGGGAGCAGACGATCGATTGCCCGTTGGAGTGCGAGTTCTTGCGAGACGCCCGACGGCACGAGAAGCTGCCCGAGATCGATCCGAAGTCGCTGCCGAACCCGGAGATCGAGCTGACTGACGCGTTCCTGCAGGCGCAGCAGCCTTTGGCGATTGTGACCGGAAGGCTGTTGCTGGTGGCTGCGCTCGAAACGCCGGGCGCAGTGGATTTCGACATGCGTGATGCGCTCGATGCCCTGGTTCGCACACACAAAACCGCCGACAGCGGGCTGATCTACGAATCCCGGCCCGCCAACGGGCTGGCCGCGGCTGTGGTGGACCGTTTTCAAAACGAAATGCGGCAGTTCCGCGAGCACATGGCGGAGAAGAGCGGCGCCCATACCGTACGGGACAAGGATCTGCTCGGGGTGCTCGTTTTCTGGCAGCGCATGGAATGGCAGCGCAACAACGGCAAGCGGAAGGGCCGGGCTTTTGTCGAGAGCCTGTTCAGCCTGCTGCCGCCACCCCCGGAGCAATCACCGACAACTTGAGCCCGGCACAGCTCATCTTATGAGTGTGGGGTGCGGAGAGGTTTGTCAGCACCGCGTTGAGGATCCAATGGAATCTAGGCAAGCACGCCTGCTCGGCTTCCGCGACATCGCCCCGGAGGTCAGGCACTTCGAGTTCGACGTCCCGGAGGCGGAACGGATCGAGTTCACGCCAGGGCAGTTCGTATCGCTGTCAGGGCCGGTGGACGGCCGGATCGTGACCCGCTCCTATTCGATTGCCTCGGCTCCGAACGGCGGCAATCACTTCGAGCTGTGCCTCAACCGCGTGAAGGAGGGACTTTTCTCGCCCTGGCTTTTCGAGTTGAAGCCGGGCGAATGCACCACGATGAAGGGCCCGCTCGGCTACTTCGTTCCGCGTTCGCCATTCCGCAACTCGGTCTTTGTCGCGACGGGTACAGGCATCGCCCCAATCCGGTCGTTCCTTCAGACGCCGGCGATCCGCGACAGCGGCGCACGGCTGGTGCTGCTCTTCGGCAACCGGTATCGGGAGGGGGTCCTCTACCACACGGAATTCGAACAACTGGCGGCCGGGCACCCCAATTTCATCTACATGCCGACACTCACCCGGCCCGATGCCGGATGGACTGGCCGGACGGGTCGTGTCCAGGCGCATCTCGACGAGGCCCTGGGCGGCAGCACCGACCTCGACGTGTATGTCTGCGGCCTCGCGGAGATGGTGAATGACCTGCGCAGCCTGCTCAAAGAACGCGGGCTTGAGAAGAAGCAGGTGATCGTCGAGAAATACGACTAAAATCGAATTCATGAGTCTTGCACGTGCGGCCACCCTCCTGGCAGCGGCCGCAATCGTCTTCCTCACCACTGTTGCCGTCGGCCTGAAGGTTCTGCCTCAGCCTCATAGCGAAACGGACTTCCTGGTGGTCGGATCGATCGCCACCCTTCTGACGCTGGTGATTCTCTTTGTGGTGATCCTGTCGACCTGGCTCCGTTCCTCGGACACCTTCTTCAAAAAGAGACCCAAGGGATCGTCGGGAGAGGGCGAGCAACCCTCCAATGTGGAGTAACTTGGTAGAGTTTGAGGTATTGTGATACCATGCCAACAGTGACAGGCAGCGCAAAAGTGTCTCCGGCTGAAGGCCTGAAGGCAGGCAGCAACCATCTCCGCGGCACCATCGTCGAGGAACTGAAGAACGATTCGGCCTCTTTTTCGCGTCCGGCGTCGGGGGTGTTGAAGTTCCACGGCATCTACCAGCAGGACGACCGCGACCTGCGAAAGAAGCAGCCTGAGAAGGTCTACAGCTCGATGGTGCGCGTCGGCATCGCCGGCGGCGTGGTGACGGCGGAGCAGTATCTGAAGCTGGACGCATTGGCCGACACCTGCGGCGACGGGACGCTGCGCGCGACATCGCGGCAGGACGTCCAGTATCACTACGTGGGTAAGCGGAACATGCCTCAGTTGATCGCGTCGGTGATCGATGCGGGGCTCTCGACGTTCGGCGCGTGCGGCGACGTGGTGCGCAACGTCACGTGCGACACGACGCCGATTGAGAGTGCGGAGCGGAGCGATTTGCTCGCATTGGCGCAGAGGGTGCGCGCCGAGCTGCGTCCAAAGAGCGGCGCGTACGCCGAGATCTGGATGGACGGTGAGAAGGCCGCATCGCTGGAGGCAGAGGTTGAACCTCTCTACGGCGACGCCTATCTGCCGCGCAAGTTCAAGATCGCATTTACGTTCCCGGGCGAGAACCTGATCGACATCTACTCCAACGATCTGGGCTTCGTGCCGTTCTACGAAAACGGAACGCTGGCAGGCTATACGATGCTGGCCGGCGGCGGCATGGGGCAGTCCAACGGCGTGAAGGGCAGCCATCCGAGGATGGCGGACCCGATTGGTGAGATTGGTCCCAGCGACGACGATGTGATGGAAGTCGCGAAGGCGGTGATCTCGATCCACCGCGATTTCGGGAATCGCGAAAACCGGCGCCTGGCGCGGCTGAAGTACGTGCTGGACGAGCGCGGCGTGGAGTGGTTCAAGGGCGAGTTGAACCGCCGTCTGGGCCGGGTGCTGCCGCAGCCACGCGAACTGGTGTGGGGCCGCCAGGAGGATTATCTCGGCTGGCACAAGCAGGGCGAGGCGAAGTGGTTTTACGGGCTGAGAGTAATCAACGGCCGGCTGAAGGGCGAGATCCGGAAGGCCGTCCGGCTGATTGTGGAAGCCACGGGCTGCGAAGTGCGGTTCACGGTGCAGCAGAACCTGCTGCTGGCGGGACTCACAGCAGAACAGCGGCCGGTGGTTGATAACCTTTTGAAGCGCTACGCAGTGGCCGACCCGCTCGCGTTGCCGCCGGTGCTGCGGCACTCGATGGCGTGCGTCTCGCTGCCGACCTGCGGGCAGGCGATCACCGAGGCGGAGCGCGTGCTGCCGGACGTTGCGGCAGCGTTGCAGAAGCAGTTGAACGACGCCGGAGCGCCGGAGCAGATCGTCCATGTGCGGATGACGGGATGCCCGAACGGCTGCGCGCGGCCGTACACGGCCGAGATCGGCATCGTCGGAGAGAGTGTGGGCCTGTACACGATCTATTTGGGCGGATCGCCGCGGGCGGACCGTATTGCATCGCCGTGGAAGAAACTGGTGCCGCTGGACGAAATCGGCGCGGCGCTGCGGCCGCTGTTTGACCGATACATGGCGGAACGCACCGAAGGAGAGGCCTTCGGAGACTGGTGCCACCGCTCGGTATGAGCACGATTCACATTGTCGGCGCGGGCCCCGGGCGGGCGGATCTGTTGACCGTGCGCGCGGCGCGGCTGCTGGCTCGTGCGGACGCGGTGCTGTTTGACCGGCTGGTATCGGCGGAGGTGTTGGAGTTGATCCGGCCCGGCGCGGAGTTGCACGACGTCGGCAAGGAGGAGGGGCGCCAGGAGGAGATTCAATCCCGCATCCTGGAGCTCTTGGAGGATTGCGCGCAGCGGCACGAGACCGTCGTGCGGCTGAAGGGCGGCGACCCGATGGTGTTTGGCCGAGGCGCTGAGGAGTGGCTCCACCTGGTGGAGCGCGGATACGACGTGGACATCGTGCCCGGCGTGAGCTCCGCGGTGTCCGTGCCGGAGATGGCCGGGATCCCTGTAACGTACCGGGGAGTGGCTGCGGGCTTCGCCGTAGTGGCGGGACAGCGCATGGCGGGACGGTGCCAGGAGTGGGCGGCCTATGCGCACGTCGACACGCTGGTGATCCTGATGGGCGTCGCGCAGCGCGTGGAGATTGCCGCCTGCCTGCGGCTTCACGGGAGAAGCGCGGAGACTCCAGTGGCGTTCATCGAGAAGGGCACCACGGTGCGCGAGCGCGTGGTGGTGACGACGCTCGCCGAAGTGGCGGACGTGGATGTGAATGCGCCGGCGGTGATGGTGGTGGGCGAGGTGGTGCGGCTGCGAGAGAAGCTACGTGAGCGGGCGGACAGCGACTCGCTCGTGAATCTCGCGCGTCTGTTCGAGCCCCGCGAAACTCACGCCCGGCAGGCGTGCTGACGCAGTTCCCGCGGCGACACCCCAGCGCAGAGCTTCCTTGGAATCCGCATTATTGTTCAGCGACCAGGCGAAGGCTGCCGCGAGCGCATCGCCGGCGCCGATAGGACAGAGCGCATCGATGCGCGGCGGCACGGCTTCCCACAAAGAACCGTCTTCAAATGCGCCCAGTGCGCCGCGGGCGCCGAGCGAGAGCACGACATTCTGGGCGCCCATGCCGCGAATGCGTTCCGCCGCCTCGGCGAAGTGATTGCGCGTGAGCAGCGCCCTATTCAACAGCCGCTCCGCTTCCTGCTGGTTGGGAGTGACAACCGTCGGTTTCGCATCCATGGCCTCGTCCAGGGGCTCGCCATCCGTGTCGAGCAGCGTCTTCACGCCCAGCTTGCCGGCGGAGTGGATGAGGCGCGCGTAGAAATCGGCGGGGACGCCGGGCGGCAGGCTGCCGCACAGCATGAGCCACTGGGCGTCCTTCATCCGCCGGCGGGTGGTCTTTTCCAGACGCTCCAATTCAGCCTCGCTTAGCGTGGGGCCCAATTCGTTGAGCTTGATGGCAAGGCCGTTGCGGTCCGCGATGGTCATGTTGGTGCGGATCTCGTGCCGCACGCGGACAAACTCACAAGGGAACTGGCCTCCGGCGGTGAGGAAGTCTTCCAGCATCTTGCCGGTCTTGCCGCCGCAGATGGCGATGGCGAGAGTGGAGCCGCCGAAGCTGTGGATGACGTAGGAGGCGTTGATTCCCCTGCCGCCGGCGGACTCGCGGGTGGAAAGGATATAAGCCCGGTCTTCGAAGACGAGGCGGTCGACCGAAACGTTGCGATCGATGGCGGGGTTGACCGTGAGAGTCAGGATCAAGCACTCATTTTATCGGGTTCTCGAAGCTTACGCAGAATGGAATGCCGGCAGGCGCCCTTCTGCCTCCCGACCGCACAAGCAACGAGCTCCGCAGTCGAATGTAAGCCGATCTTTGCGCAAATGTGTTTGCGATGTTGACGCACCGTGGCTGAGCTGATCGACATGCGAGCCGCGATTTCTTTGCTGGTCCTGCCCTGAGCGATGAGCTCCAGCACCAATTGTTCTCTCAGCGTGAATGTCGCAGGGCTCGCGCAGGAGCAGGCAACCGCACAGGAGTGCAACCCAGCGCCTCGCGCCGCACTACGATCCGGCTCCCTGGGCTCCTGAGTGTCCGCCTGCTTTCGCGTGTGCGCGCTGATGCCGGATGTTTTGGAGCGAAATTGCCGGCCGCCTGTGAACAGGGGACATGGCTCTCTCTCTTCGAATTCACCTCCTGCGCGATCACCCTTCGTCATTGCGTGCAGCAATGTCTCAATCTCTCCAAAGAACAGGCGCCTTTCTGCATCGCTTGCTGAGTTCGGTACGAGCGGTTGATAAGGCCGCCGGTTTTCCCAAGTTCGCGCAGCTACTATTTCGGTGCTATTGAGGCCGGACAAATGGCTCTTGAGATGCCGTTGCTTCTCCTCCAATGAGCAGCATAGCCATTCCGCAAAGGTCGCCTCGTGAATGTGCCGCAATGCAAGATCAAGCTCTTCTCGCGCTGTCTCTTTGGAGGCCGCAGGGTGACCGGACACTTCCCTTTCGGGATGGTGAAGCCGGCTAAGAATTGAGAGTCGTGTCAGGAGAGAGGGGCAGCGACCGAGAATGTCGCGCAAGATCTTTGACGTCCCACACTCAACATCGCAGTAACTCCGCATAACAGAGAGTGCCTCGTCGCAAGTCAAATCTTCAAATTCGACGTGTTGTCATTTCATGGCTCCACATTGGCATTGGCCTGCGGCCATATTCTTTGCCAGTTTGACGTTGAATCGCATGGTAGTCAAGGGGCGGCTCTGATGCTGGATTAGGACCGGCTCGGTGATATTTCTGCGCCACTGTTCATGCGCATCGACACAAAGCGCACTGCCCCCTCGGGGGTATTTACCGCTTATCGGGGAAGGTCTAGAATCCTGAATTAGACCTGATCTCTGGCGAGTCCGCCATCCTGGATCGGGAACGCACTATGCGGAGCTCTTATGGACTTTCCATTGCAAAGAACTGAAGACGGAGGCTCACGGCGATGCCGGGTTTCGCGTCTGGACAGCCGAAGGCTCGAAGGAGGACCCGTGACCAGGGAGCATGCTGCCAAATATCTGCTTGGCGTTCAAGCTGATGGCGTGGGTCGCCGGGGCAAGGCGGCAATCCGGGTGATTGCGATATCAGGACTGCTCCTGGCATTGGGCGGACCGGCCGCCACCGTCGCCGCGCAGACAAAGCTCACTTTTACCCTGGAACACTCGCGCTTGCTGAATCCAGCGGAAAGAGAAGCAGGCGGAAGATTCATTCCGCATTGGAGCGGCGGGGCGGTGCTGTCCGTGGTTGGGAACCCATCGGACGAGCCGCTGATTTATCGTACCGGTCGAGACGGTCGGCAGGAAATCATCCGATTCTCGATCCCCGACGGAAGACACATCTCGATATACGGGCTTGCCGGCGCGGACGACGGAACCGTGGCGGCAGTCGGCTCCGCATACAGCAAAGATGGAAAAGGTACAGCCTTTCTGGCGCGCATCGCGCCAGACCGGCAGAAGCAAACAGTCACTCAATTGATGCCGTATATGCCTAATGTTGTCACTATCGCGGGGGATGGCTCCATCTGGATGATCGGCTGGGTCCGTGCGGGGGAGTCTGTGGCGGAGGAAAACGTGCTGAAACGATTCGATGCCACGGGTCGCGCGCTTGCAAGTGAGGTCTTGCAGGCAAGGCACCGGATCATGAGTGGTGATGATGAGGCCCGCCCTCGGAATCGTGATGCCACGGCCTTGTCGGCCCTTAGAAACTCCCGTGATCGCGTCGCGTGGTACACAAACGGAAATGAGTACATCGAGTTCTCGTTAGACGGGAAAATCTTGACTCGATTGGATGGGCCGCCCGTAGAGAAGCCCCTCAGGATCGGCGTGTTGTTGGCGCTCAGTGCACAGAACGACGTTGTCGCTGGAAATGACAGGTCGGGTTACTGGAGCCTGGATCGGGGCTCCAGAACCTGGATCCCGATTCAGTTCACCGGAGGGGAGAGAACAAAGCATAACGAGTTGTTACTCGGATTCGACGAGAATTGTCTCGTCTTTATTTCCGGCAAGGGTGAGGTGCGACGGTATCGACGCGAGTGAGTGGCTCAGGAGGAGACGGGCTCGTCAGGGGGATGGCGATGGTCAGGCCGCCTGACTCGCGATTTTCGTGTGCGGAAGTTGTTCCGCGTCTCGACGAACGTGTGAAGCAGATGGACGGAGGCTCGTGATGTTGAAGCGAACCGTAATTCGAATTATAGTCCCCATCCTATTATTCCTGGCTATCTGGGCGACATTGCCGAATTGGAGACTATGGCCGTCCAGGCTTTTTGCGCGCACAATCCGCACAACGGAATTCCGGTCTGCCTCGGGTGACAAGCTCACCAGCCTGTTCGCTGGATTGGCCCGCGATCGCCGCTTTGACTTGAAGACGCTCCGCGCCGTCGCCCGGCGTGAAGCTCAGTCCGGCCGGTGCGGAGCGGGTGGAACGCCCAGTCCCTGGGCAGGACTTGCCAAGCTGGTCGGATTCGGAACGGCGTACGCCGATGAATGGTGTTTTCCAACTGGCTGCACAAGCGATCATTATCATGAAGGATGGCAACCCTGTGAGGGCAACTGTCTGCCCAGCGGCACCTCTTATCAGAAGGCGTATTGGGATCCTCAAAATGGGAGGAGACAGGACGGCTTCAGGCTGACGGGGCGAGAGGGTTGCGTTTTTGATCCCGCGGTGATTCCGGAGGGGCACTGTCCGTGCGAGGACGTCACCTGCGCCAACGGCCTAGCTCCAGATCCGCCTCCGTGCGAGTCATGCACTTGGGATGGAAACTGTGTGATGCCAGGCAAGCGGTGCACAAACGGTTGCTGCACAGACTATCAATGTCCGAGTGACCAGGCGTTCTGTAATCCGGACGCTTTCATCTTCTGCCAGAACGGGCAGACGTGCTCGAACGGTTGCTGCCCGCCGGCAGGCCCGCAGGATTGCCCACAAGACCGGATGTGCAACGGCGTGTGCCTGGATCGCATTACTTGTCCTCCTCTTCAGACCGCAATCTGTTCAACCCAATCCGGTGGACAGATTCCTATGTGCTCAGGAAGCCCAATTGTCCTGGACCCTTTGGGAGAGGGCTTCCACCTCACGAGCGCCGCCCAGGGGGTTCGCTTCGCGCTGGGGCCGGGGGCGGCCTCCGTGCAGATCGCCTGGACGGATCCGGCGCATTCCAACGGCTGGCTTGCGTTGGACCGCAATGGCAATGGCAGTATTGATGACGCGTCAGAGCTCTTCGGCAACAGCACACCACAACCCCCAAGCCGAACGCCCAACGGTTACCTCGCGCTGGCCGAATTCGACCGCCGCGAGAACGGCGGAAACGAGAACGGGAAAATCGATCCTTCGGATGCGGTCTTTCGCCGCCTGAGAGTCTGGGTCGACAGAAACCACAACGGCATATCGGAACCCGAAGAGCTGTTGGAACTGCTGCGAGATACGGGCATCGCAGGCTTGAGCCTGGATTACGTGTCGCAGCCCAGGCATGACCAGTTTGGAAACCAATTCCGGTACCAGGGACGAGTTTGGGATCGCGCGCAGAGGGTAAGCCCGCTTTCCTACGACGTTTTCCTGAGGATTCAGCAATGAAGGTGCAGGTGAGAAGCCGGTGGCTGGTAGCGTACGGCCTCCTCTTTACGGTAGGCCTCCTGGCGACAAGCCAAGCCGGTGACGGTTGCAGGCCACCATCGGCGAGCGAGGCCGAACGGCTCACTCGCTTTGTGAGCAGACAATTCGGACTGCTGCCTTCAGCCGATCTGCGGCTTGAGTCGACCCGCCATATCAATGCGCGCTGCTTTCATGAGCTGGTGTTCGCTGGTCGAGGTAGAGGCGGAACCATGCGTCTCCGCCTCTTCTCGACACCAGACTTCGGGTACTTGTCCAGCGACTTGCTCGACACCTCTCTGGACCCGGTGGAACGGCGCCGCACACAGGCAGCAGAATCTACGATGAGTATAAACTCCGGTGAATTCGCCTTCCTGGGAAATCCGAATGCGCCTAATACTGTGATCGTATTCTCAGATTTCCAGTGTCCATTCTGCAAGAATGCGGCGGCGTGGCTGAGAGGCGATCCGCGTGCGTGGGAATCGCTCAACGCGCGGCTTGTCTTCCGCCATCTCCCTCTTTCCGGGCATTCGTGGGCCCTGCCGGCCGCGGCAGCGGCTGCCTGCGCCCAACGGACCAGCCAGAGCGCGTTTTGGCTTATCCATGACCAGCTCTTTCAGCAGCAACGACAAATCACTCAGGCCAATCTAAGGGAAATGGTCGAGAAATTCCGAGTTTCCCTTCCGGCGGCCAACCAGCCACGGTTCAAAGCCTGCGTGGACGGCCAGCAGGGCCTGGGATTGGTTTATCGAGACATGCAGATTGCCGAGGACCTGGGCGTCCGAGGCACGCCAACTATTGTCATCAATGGCCGGCAAGAACCGCGTGTCCAGAGTCTGGCAGATCTGCGAAGGCTCTTGGAGACTGCAGCAAGGTCCTCCGGCCTCTCCTCTCTCAAAGGGCAACTGAGGCCGTGATCCAATCGTTCTGACCCACATCGCTCAATTTCGTGCTGGCGTCGCATCGAGCGTCACATGCGGTTCCTTCCGGGTAATCATCCAATTCAAGGCGTAGCATGCCTCCAGCGGCGAACGTGGCCCGCGAGGCTGATGGTACGCTGATGAATTGAAGGATCACCCGCAATTCTGGGCCTACGCCGCCCTGATTTCCGTTTGTTTTTTTTGGGGCACGACGTATCTTGGCATCCGCATGGCGCTGGAGTCGTTCCCGCCGATGCTGCTGGTAGCGGCGCGGTTTGTGTTGTCGGGCAGCATCCTGCTGGCGGTGAGTCTGATCATGGGGGCGCACATTCCGCGTGGCGCGGAACTCGTGCGCAACGCGCTGAACGGCGTGCTGATTCTGGGCATCGGCAACGGCTGCCTGGTGCTGGCCGAGACGCTGATTCCCAGCGGGCTGGCGGCGCTGATCATCACGATCTCGCCGTTCTGGATGATCGGATTGAATGCGATCATGCCGCCGCGGGAACGGCTCCATGCGCCGACGTTGTTCGGCATGCTGGTGGGTTTGATGGGCGCCGTGCTGCTGGTGGGGCCGACAGCGCTGCAGGGCGGCTCCACGGGCGCGGCGATGATCAGGGGATTTTTGATTCTTCAGGCGGGGTGCGTGGCGTGGACCTCCGGATCGCTGCTGCAGCGCAGGCAGACGAACCGGGCGCATCCGATTGTCGCCGGCGGTGTGCAGCAACTGGCGGCGGGGATTGCCTTCGTCCCGCTGGCGATGCTGTTTCCAGGGCCGGTGCACTGGTCGGCGCGCGGCGTGGGCGCGCTGCTGTACCTCGTGATTTTCGGCTCGATCGTGGGCTATTCGAGCTACGTCTTCGCGCTGGACCGCCTGCCGGTGGCGATGGTGTCGCTGTACAACTACGTGAATCCTGTAGTGGCGGTGATCCTGGGGTGGTTGTTCTATCGCGAACCGTTCGGGGTGCGCGAGGCTGTAGCGATGCTGATCATCTTCGCGGGCGTGGCACTGGTGAAGCGGCTGGAGTCCCGGCGGGCGGAGAGGACTGTGACGTCGACGGGCTGAGGAGCACTACACGGCTAGTTCCGCCGTCCGGCGCTGAAGCGGGCGCCGAGCGCCCCGCCCATCGAGCACAGCGCGGTGAGGAGAAGGAACTGGAACGCCAGGCCGATGCCGATGGAGAGCGCGAATGCGCCGGGATCGGCGAGGACTTTCTGGATCTGATCCGCCGCATCGGCCGGGAGGCCGAGGCTTTGGGCGCTTTCCTTATAGGCCTTCAGCAACTGATCGCTGCCGGCCAGTATGGCGATACCCGCCGTGAAGAAGACCGTCATGATCACAAACGAGAAGATGCCGGTGATCCAGCCCATCCGTGCGCCGTTGAGAACCGACAGTCCGGTTCCCGTACGCCGGATGTACAGGACAACGGCGTAGAAACCTCCGCCGAGCAGCACCAGCGGCATCAGCAGGGACGCGCCGGCAGCGGCGCTGAGCGTGGAAACCAGTTGCACCAGGGCAGCCGCAAGAAAGCCGACGCGAACGGCCGTACCGTTATGGAAGTTGATGACTGGCGGTTCCGCGGGAGGAACAGCAACCGGTTCGACCGGCGTCGCTTCTTCGTGCGCAGTGGTTTCGCTTTCCTCGGGCTGCGGGGGGACGAGTTCCCGTAGCGGCCGTCCGCAGCGATGGCAGAACAGCGCGTCGTCAGGCAGTTTGGCTCCGCAGGTGCAGTATCCGTCCACAAATCCAGTTTCCCGTAGCAGCGCGCCTTGCCGCAAGAAGGACGCGCGCTGCCGTATCCTGTGAAAGACGCACCATGGCCGAGCACACGATTCTGGTTCTCAACAATCCCGCGGCCAAGCACCTCGCACTGCTGGACCGCCTCCCCGACTCTACACGTATCGCCGCCGGTGAAACGGCGGAAGCGTTCGTGAAGGCCGCGCCCGAAGCGGACGTGATTCTGGTGGGTGGCGTGGCGCGCGCGCTAGTGGAAGAAGTGTGGGCGATGGCACCCAGGGTAAAGTGGGTCCATTCGATCGCGGTCGGCCTGGAAACACTGCTGTTCCCCGCCCTGGTGGAAAGCAAGACCGTGCTGACGAACAGCCGCGGCGTCTTCTCGCGTTCGCTGGCCGAGTTTGCGATCAGCGGCATGCTGTGGTTCGCAAAAGACATCCGGCGCATGTGCCGCCAGCAGCGCGAGGGCCAGTGGGAGAAGTTCACCGTCAAGGAGCTACATGGCGCATCGCTCGGCGTGATCGGCCAGGGCTCCATCGGGCGCGCGACCTCGGCGCTCGCGTCGGCGTTCGGAATGAAAGTGCGCGGCATCGGCCGCAAGCACCTGCCCGAGGAGTTCGCCGACGTGCTGGAGCGTTCCGACTATCTGCTGGTGAGCACGCCGCTGACGGAGGAGACGCGCGGCATGATCGGTGAGGCTGAGCTGCGGCGCATGAAGCCGTCGGCGGTGATCCTGAACCTTGGCCGAGGCCCGGTGATCGTGGAGGATGCGCTGGTCAAGGCGTTGCGCGAAGGCTGGATCCGCGGTGCGGTACTCGATGTCTATGACACCGAGCCTTTGCCGGAAGGCCACCCTTTCTGGAGTCTGGAGAACGTGCTGCTGTCGCCGCACTGCGCTGACAACACGGAGACGTGGCTTAACGAGGCGATGGAGATTTTCCTCGAAAACTTCGCGCGGTACGTGAAGGGCGATCCGCTGCGCAACGTGACGCACAAGGAACTCGGCTACTAATGGCACAAGTGACACTCGACGACATCCGCGCGGCGGCAGCGCGCATTGCGCCGATCGCGCAGCGCACTCCGGTGTGGAGTTCGCGCAGTTTCGATCAACAAAGCGGCGTGGAAGCGCATTTCAAGTGCGAGAACCTGCAAAAAGGCGGCGCGTTCAAGATTCGCGGCGCGACGAACTTCCTGTATTCGATTCCAGAACAGGATCGGGGCAAGGGCGTGGTGGCGTTCTCCTCGGGCAACCATGCGCAGGCAGTGGCCATCGCAGCCCGGTCACTCGGCATGATGGCGACGCTGGTGATGCCGGACGACGCGCCGAAATCCAAGTTGGAGGCAACCCGCGCGCAGGGCGCGCACATCATCACGTACGACCGCTTCAAAGACTCGCGCGAGCGCATCGGGCGGCAGATCTCTGAAGAGACCGGCGCGACGCTGGTGCCGCCGTTCGATCATCCGTGGATCATCGCCGGCGCGGGGACGTGCGGGATGGAGTTGATGGAGCAGGCGCCGGGGCTCGACGCGCTGGTGGTGTGCCTGGGCGGCGGCGGATTGCTCTCGGGCTGCGCGATTGCAGTGAAGGCGATGAACCCGTCAATCCGCGTCTTCGGCGTGGAACCCGCGGTGGCGAACGACTACTGGCTGTCGCTGCAGAAGGGCGAGCGGGTCGAGATCCCTTCGCCGCCGACAATTGCGGACGGGCTGCGCACGACGAAGCCGGGCGTGCATACGTTCGCGGTGATTCAGGAACTGGTGGAGGCGGTGCTGCTGGTGTCGGAAGAAGAGATCAAAGAGGCGACGAAGTTCGTGTTGTCGCGCATGAAGCTCGTGGTGGAACCGAGCGGCGCTGTGGGCGCGGCGGCGGTGTTGTCGGGCAAGCTGCCGCCGGGATTGAAGCGCGTGGGCATCGTGCTTTCGGGCGGCAACGTGGACATGGAGGTGTTGGGCGCGCTATGAGAGAGCGTCCGCCGGTACCGGCCCATGAGCGGTTCATCAAGAGCGCAGCAGATCTGCGCGGGCTGCCGCTGGAAGAGTTGTTTACGGTCATCCACGACACCAACATGTGGGGCTCAGCCTCGCGTTCGGGTATCGGGTCCGAGCTGGATGCGACCGCCACGCTGCGGTCGGAACTGCCTGCGCTGCTCAAGGACCTGGGCGTGGAATCGCTGCTCGACATCCCATGCGGCGATTTCGGGTGGCTGAGCCAGGTGGAGTTGGGAGTGCGGTACACCGGCGCGGACATCGTGCCGTCGCTGGTGGAGCGGAACCGCGCACAGTATGGCGGTGAGTTTCTGTGCCTGGATCTGTGCAGCGGCGAGTTGCCGCGGGCGGATGCGATTTTGTGCCGCGACTGCCTGGTGCATCTGTCGTTCTCGAATGTCCGCCGGGCCGTGGAGAACCTCCGGCGCAGCGGCAGCACATGGCTGCTGACGACGCACTTCGTGGAGTGCGAGGAGAACAGAGACATCGAGAACGGCGACTGGCGGATGCTGAATTTCACGCTGCCGCCGTTCGAGTGGCCGGCGCCGGAGAGGGTGCTGCTCGAAGGCTGTACCGAGTCGGGAGGTGGGTATCCGGACAAGAGCCTGGCGCTGTGGCGGATCGCGGATCTGCCGTTGTGAAGCAGGACTGAAGTCCCGCGCTGGCTGAAGGGCTGCCCTACTTCTTCGGGGCGAGCAGCCGGTCGATGACGGCGAAGAGGCCGTCGCCTTCGAAGATGGCTTTCTGCGCTTCGCTGTAGCCCCAGTCCTCACGGACGATGCCCTGGCCGTCGACCACCAGGAGTTGGGGCAAGCTGATGTTCGCGTTCTGGGGGGTGATTTTGAGCAGGGCGGCCGCGGCCTGGCCGCAGTCGAACAGAACCGGTGAGCTGACCTTGTACTTCGCGATGTACGCCGAGACAGTTTGGGGACTGTCAGGGGGGGTGACGATGGAAAAGACCATGACGCGGTCGCCGTACTTCGCCTTGACGCGCTCCAGCGTCTTGGCCAATACCTGGCAATGCGGGCAGTCAGTCTTCATAACGTCGATGAGGACCACTTTGCCGCGGTAATCGAGCAGGTCGTAGAACTTGCCCGTGGCGTCGGGGAGCGTGAAACTGGCGGCGCGCTTGCCGGACAGCGGACCGGCTGTGATCGTGAATGCAGAGAGGGCGAGGGTGAGTAGGATCTTCTTCATTTGGAGTTTTCTCCGGCGAGGCGCGGCAAGCTCTCTTCGTACGGCGGGAAAGCGACGCCCTTTTCGGTTATGATGCCTGCGACGTAACGGTTGGGCGTAACGTCGAAGGCGGGGTTTTCTACGGCGGTGTTTTCGGGAGCGACGGGGACGCCGAAGACTTCGGTGACTTCCGTGGAAGGCCGCTCCTCGATGGGAATCTGGTCGCCGCTGGTCAAGGTGAGATCCAGAGTGGAGATGGGCGCGGCGACGTAGAACGGCACACCGTTTTCTTTTGCGAGAACTGCGACGCCATAGGTTCCGACCTTGTTGGCGACGTCGCCGTTGCGTGCGATACGGTCCGCGCCGACGACGACGCAACCGATGCGTCCGCTCTTGAGGAAGTGTCCGGCCATGTTGTCGGTGATCAGCTTCACGGGGATGTTGTCCTGCTGAAGCTCCCAAACGGTGAGACGCGCGCCTTGCAGAAACGGTCTGGTCTCATCGGCGAAAACATCGATGGACTTGCCGGCTTCGACAGCAGCGCGGATGACGCCGAGCGCAGTGCCGAAGCCCGCGGTGGCCAGCGCGCCGGCGTTGCAGTGTGTAAGGACCGTCTTGTTGTCCGGCACAAGGGGCGCGCCGTGGGCGCCGATGGAGCGGTTGATGGCGATGTCTTCGCGATAGACCGCCTGAGCTTCGCTCACCATGGCCTGACGGATCGCCTCGATCGACTGGCCCTTCACCGACGCATAGAGGCGCTTCATGCGATCGATGGCCCAGAACAGGTTGACGGCGGTGGGGCGCGTGGCGGCGAGAGTCGAGCAGATCGTCTCGAACTCCGAGTCGAGGTTCTTCGGATCGGCCTTCAGCACGCCGAGGGCGACACCCATCGCGGCAGAGACGCCGATGGCGGGCGCGCCGCGGACCACCATGGTCTTGATGGCGTGAGCGACTTCCAGATACGTCGTGCAGGTGACAAACTCTTCGACGCGAGGCAGCTTCGTCTGATCGATCATGACGACGCCGGCATCGGTCCACTGAACGGTTTCGACCATTAGAAAAGCAGTTCCTTCCTTTGCAGCAAGAAGCCAGTGTAGAAAGTCAGATTGTAGGTGGCATGCACCAGGGTGGCGGCAGCGGTGGAGCCGGACTTCCAGCGCACTACGCCAAAGACGGCGGAGGCGAGAAAGAGGAGCAGGACGTGCTGCCAGCTCCAGGCGTATTGAGGTCCATGGAGAAGCGCGAAGGGCACGCTGGCCAGCGCGATGCCCCCGGCAACGCCGCAGGTCCGGATGGTGAGCGGCTGAAGAAAGCCGCGAAATATCAGTTCCTCGGCCAAGGGGCCGAGCGTGGTGGCGAAGAAGCCGACGAGCAGGATCGAGAGGCGGTCGCGCAACAGCCGCTGGATAGAGTTGTCGATCACGGGCGTGTGCAGCACTTCGCCCAGGACCACAACGACGACGACGAGCAACGGCCCGATGGAGAGCGTCAATGCCGTGCGCGGCCACGGGATGCGCCAGGCCATGGAACGCCAGAATGGCTGGCCGTAGCGGAACTTGAGCATCAGCCAGAGCGACCCGAACCAGAATGCGTAACCCAGAAACTGCATGGCAAGGGCCTTGATGGCGAGAGAGGGCGGTTCAGTAAACAGGTGGAAGACGCCTTGGGTAATAGCCATGGCGAGGAGCAGGCACGGCAGGGCGAGTCCGGCAAACATCGCAGCGTCGATCCAGTTCCAGAAGGGGAAGGAGGGTTCCCGTGACTCCAGCGGCTGAGGGACCGTCATGAATCCGCCTCGACAAGCAGAGCGGCCAGCAGCGGGAGCATGATCTCGTGGTGTCCGGTGATGGAGTAGCCGTGCCCGCCGCGCTGGGTGTGCGGGCGGTCGACGACATTCATCCGCGGCCGGTAGTGTTGGAGGAAATCGAGATTCACGGTGGTGAAATCGGCGAGAGGATGGCCCAGGTTTCGGACCGCGGAGACAGCCTTCAGAAAGACCTCCGGCAGGACGACGGCAGAGCCGACGTTGAGGTAGACGCCGCCGCTGTTCAATTCCTGCACGAGTGAGCAGAAGAGCCGGAAGTCGCGGAGCGATCCGGCGCCAATTGCTGCACCGTCCGCGGCGGGATGCGTGTGCGGGGTATCCGTGCCTACGGCAACGTGCACTGTGACCGGGATCGAGCGGCGCCACGCCTGAAGCAGCAGGCAGTACGGTGCAAACTCCGGGTGGGCCAGTTTCTCGAGCCGGGCGCCAAGGGCCTCGCCCAGGCCGATTCCGGAGGCGGCGGCTTCGACGGCGGCGGCGTTCATCTCGCGTCCCGTTTCCTCAGCGGCGCCGAAGCGCCCGTCGGGCAGGACGGCTTCCACGTCTTCACTAGTGCAGCCGGCGATGCCGATCTCGAAGTCGTGGATGGAAGCGGCGCCGTTCATCACAAGGCCTGAGACGAAGCCCCGATCCATGAGGTCGATCAGGACGGGAGCAAGGCCGCATTTCACCACGTGGCCGCCGAAGCCCCACAACATGGCGCGGCTGTTCTGTTTTGCGGCGACCAGGCTGGAGGCCACGGCACGGAGTGAATCGGCGGCCAGAATTTTCGGGAGGCTCTCGAGCCAGGACGCCATTCCGGCGCGTGGAGCATGAGGCCGCGCCATGTGCTCGATGCGCACCTTTCCGCCGCGATCCGCAATGGGTACGGTGGCGAGGGCGGACAGGTCCAGGGGCTGGCGGCTGTACTTACTCAAGGCCGTTCTATCCAGCTTTGCCGTTTTTCAGGACTTTTTCAAGCGCGCGCGCAGTATGACTGCGACGATTCTTCACAACTTGTTCGGGAGTGCCGGTCGCAACGATGGCGCCGCCCTTCTCCCCGCCCTCGGGTCCGAGGTCGATGATCCAATCGGCCGCTTTGATGACATCGGAGTGATGCTCGATGACGACCACGGTGTTGCCGAGGTCCACGAGCTGGTTCAGAACGTCGAGCAGACGTCGCACGTCCTCAAAGTGCAGGCCCGTGGTGGGCTCGTCAAGGATGTAGAGAGTGCGCCCGGTCTGGCGGCGCGAGAGCTCGCGGGCGAGTTTGATGCGCTGAGCCTCGCCGCCGGAGAGAGTGGTGGAAGACTGGCCGAGGTGGAGGTAACCGAGGCCGACGTCGACGAGCGTCTGCAGCTTCTGACGGATCTGCGGAATGTTCTTGAGCAGCTCGAGAGCGTCTTCGACGGTGGTTTCGAGCAGGTCGGCGATGGAGACGCCGTTAAACTTCACCTGCAGAGTTTCGGAGTTGTAGCGGCGGCCGCGGCAGACGTCGCAGGGCACGTAGACGTCGGGCAGGAAGTTCATCTCGATGCGCTTCATGCCGTCGCCCTGGCAGGCTTCGCAGCGGCCACCCTTGACGTTGAAGCTGAAACGGCCGGGCTTGTAGCCGCGTTCGCGCGCTTCGGGGAGCATCGCGTAGATTTCGCGGATGGGCGTGAAGGTGCCGGTGTAGGTGGCCGGGTTGGAGCGCGGGGAGCGGCCGATGGGGGCCTGATCGATCTCGATCACCTTGTCGATGAGGTCGAGCCCCTCGATCCCGTCGAAGTTGCCGGGCTTGGCCTTGCTGCCATAGAGGTGCTGGGAGATGGCGCGGTACAGCAGGTCGTGAATGAGGGTGGACTTGCCGCTGCCGCTGACGCCGGTGATCACGATGAACGTGCCGAGAGGGAATTCGACGTCGATGTTCTTGAGGTTGTGTTCGCGGGCTCCGCGCACCACCAGCCTGTTGCCGTTGCCGGGACGGCGGAATTGAGGAGTCTCCAGAGTCTTCTCACCGCTCAGGTACTGGCCGGTGAGGGAGGAGGGAGTCCTGGCAATCTGCTTCGGCGTGCCGGCGGCGACGAGCTCGCCGCCGAGGCGGCCGGCGCCGGGGCCGAGATCGATGACGTAGTCGGCACGCTCGATGGTCTCCTGGTCGTGCTCGACGACGAGCACGGTGTTGCCGAGGTCACGCAGGCGGGCCAGCGTTTCGAGCAGCCGCTCGTTGTCGCGGGGGTGGAGACCGATGGAGGGCTCGTCGAGGACGTAGAGGACACCGCGGAGGCGGGACCCGATCTGCGTCGCCAGGCGGATGCGTTGGGCTTCGCCGCCGGAGAGCGTCGCGGCAGAACGGTCGAGGCTCAGATAGTCGAGGCCGACAGCAGTGAGGAATTCGAGCCGGTTGCGAATCTCTTCGAGGATGCGTGCGGCGATCTGCTCCTCGCGTCCCGTGAGATGCCAGGACCTGCTTTCAGGCAGCGCCCGGGCGATGGGCATGGCCGTGAATTCGCCGATGCTGAGTCCCTTCACGCGAACGGCGAGGCTGGATGGCTTCAGGCGGCGGCCGTTGCAGGCGGAGCACTCCGTGGCCGACATGTACTCCATCAGGTACTCGCGATAGCCTTCGCTGTACTCTTCGAAGGCGCGCTCGAGGATCTTGACGATGCCCACGAAGCCGCCGGAGCCGTAGAGCAGCGCCTGCTGCTGTTTCGCGGTCAGGTCTTCGAAGGGTCGCGCGACGTTGATCTTCAGCGCTTTCGCGGCATCGCCGACGGCCTGCTGCATGAGGGCGGAGCTGCCGCCCGGCCCGAGTCCTCCATCAAAGAGCGGCTTGGAGGAATCGACAATGACTTTGACCGGATCGAAGCTCCACGTGCTGCCGAGCCCGTGGCAGGAGTCGCACGCGCCGTAGGGGCTGTTGAAGGAGAAGGAGCGCGGCTCGATTTCGGGGACGCTTTCGCCGCAGTCCGGGCAGGCCATTTTCTGCGAGTAGAGGCGTTCGTCGCCGCCCACCACGGCAACAATGACGAGGCCGCTGGCGAGTTTGGTGGCGGTCTCGATGGAGGCTTCGAGCCGCTTCTCCAGGCTCGGCTTGAGCAGGAGCCGGTCCACGACGACTTCGATCGTGTGGTTCTTGCGCTTGTCGAGGACGATCTCTTCGTCGAGAGAGCGCAGCGTTCCGTCGATACGCGCGCGAACGAATCCAGCGCGAGCGTATTTCTCGAGTTCCTTCTTGTATTCGCCCTTGCGGCCGCGCGCGACGGGGGCGAGAATCATGATGCGCTCATCCTGCCGCAGGGCAAGGATCGACTCCAGGATCTGCTGCGTGGTCTGCTTCGAGATGGGAATGCCGCAGTTGGGGCAATGCGGGATACCGATCGACGACCACAGCAGGCGGAGATAGTCGTAGATCTCCGTGATGGTGCCGACGGTGGAGCGCGGACTGCGGTTGGTGGTCTTCTGCTCGATGGAGATAGCGGGACTGAGCCCGTCGATGGAATCGACTTCGGGGCGCTCCATCTGGTCGAGGAACTGGCGTGCGTATGGCGAAAGGGTCTCGACGTAGCGGCGCTGGCCCTCGGCGTAAATGGTGTCGAAGGCGAGCGAAGACTTGCCGGAGCCGCTGAGGCCGGTGATGACCGTCAGAGTGTTACGGGGAATCTCCACGCTGACGTTTTTGAGATTGTGCATCCGTGCCCCATGCACGGATATGCGCTGAATCATGGCAGGCCGATCTTCTTATTGTCGCCTATTGGGGCGGGACTGAAGTCCCGTGCAGGCCGAAGCCTGTCCCACTTCAGGCGACGAGGTTGGCGTTGCGCTTGACGACGGCTTCGGCGAGGGTATCGAAGATGCGTTGGGTTTCATCGATGTCGATGCAGCCGTCGGTGATGGACTGGCCGTAGGTGAGTGGCTGGCCGGGAGTGAGTTCCTGGCGGCCTGCGACGAGGAAGGACTCGAGCATGACGCCGAAGATGCCGGTCTGGCCGGCTGCGATCTGAGTGGCCAGATTGCGGGCGACGGCGGATTGCAGCCGATAGTTCTTTTGCGAGTTCGCGTGGGAACAATCGACCATGACACGGTCCGGGAGCTTGGCGGCGCGGAGGGAGAGGAGGACGGTCTCGATGGACTCCTCGTCGAAGTTGGGGAGCTTGCCGCCGCGGAGAATGACGTGACAATCCTTGTTGCCTTTGGTGCAGACGATGGCGGAGTGGCCTTCCTTGGTTACGGAGAGGAAATGGTGCGGCACGCGCGCGGCGCGGATGGCGTCGATGGCGATACGGAAGTTGCCGTCGGTGCCGTTCTTGAAGCCGACGGGGGAGGAGAGGCCGCTGGCGAGCTCGCGGTGGACCTGGCTTTCGGTGGTGCGTGCGCCGATGGCGCCCCAGGAGATGAGGTCGCCGATGTACTGCGGCGTGATCATGTCGAGGAACTCGGTGGCGGCGGGGATGCCGGCGTGGGTGAGGTCGACCAGGAGCCGGCGCGCGCGGCGCAGCCCTTCGTTGATCTGGAAGCTGTTATCGAGAAGCGGGTCGTTGATCAGGCCCTTCCAGCCGATGGTGGTGCGGGGCTTCTCGAAGTAGACGCGCATCAGGAAGAAGAGCGCGTCGCCGTAGCCTTTGGCGATCTTCTCGAGGCGGGCGGCATAGTCTTCCGCGGCGGCGATGTCGTGAATGGAGCACGGTCCGGCGATGACCACCAGGCGATTCTCGTGGCCGTAGAGAATCTTATGAAGCGCGTGGCGCGATTCGTAGATCAACCGCGCGCCATCGTAGTCGAGCGGCAGTTCATCGAGCAGCGCCTGGGGCGTGATGAGCTCGAGGATCTGCTGAATGCGGACGTCGTCAGTGCGGAATGGCATGGATGTTCTCTACTTCGCGCCAGGTCCGGGCTTCGTCTGCTTCTCCCGGATCTTGGCCGTCTCCTGTTCAAACTTCTCCCTCGCCCAGTGCAGGAGGCGTTTCAAGGGCGGGAAAAAATCCGACAGTATGATCAACCCGGGAATCAGAAACACCCAACCCGGCATGATCGGCAGGATGATTCCGATGACCCCGAGAACGCACAAACCGAAGCCGGAGAGGAGTTTGAAGAATGTACCCAAGCGGAAAATTCCAGTGTAGCAGGGTACGGCGGGCCGGCTCCGTGTGGGACTGCGTGAGAGCCGCCACGGGCCGGGGCCTGCCGGGCAATGGGTCACCCCATAGAGGCAGTGACAGCAGTAGAAGAAATATTTTTCAGCCGTATCTGATTCATCCGGAGAGAGTTTCCCACCGATGTCATAACGAGACGGTCCGGAAACCCCGTGCGCTGAAGACGATTTGCGCATGCTGGACCAGATCACTCAACAACCCACCGTCGACACCAGGACCTTCCGGTTGCCGGAAGGCGAGTATGTGAATCAGAGCGTCCCCAAGGACCTCATTGTCCTCCATTTCACGGCGGGGACCTCCGCCCGCAGTGTCTACTCAACCTGGACCCAGCGCCCCGGCGGGGCCGTCTCGCGAGTCGCGACGGCCTACGTCGTGGACCTAGACGGGTCCATCTACGAGTTCTTCCCTGCCGACCGATGGGCCTACCATCTCGGGATGACCGTGCGGAATCCTGCTTCGTTCAATGACCGGAGATCTGTGGGGATCGAGATTGTCAATCCTGGCCCGCTGCGGCTCGACTCTGATAGTCCGGATCAGCTCAACTGGTGGCCGAACAGCTTCAGCAACCGCTGGTGCGCCATTTCAGAGACGGACCGGTATGTCCGGGCGGATTACCGCGGCTATCGCTACTTCGCAACATTCCCGAAGGTGCAGGTGGAGGCGGTGCGGAGGCTGACCGGCCACCTTTGTGATCGTTTCCAGATCCCGAAAGTCCTGCCGCCAGCCAATCGCAGGAACGAGTTCGACCCGAACTTCTACTGCAGTTTCCGTGGGATCGCATCCCACCAGAACTTCAGGGCGGACAAGTGCGACGTCGGGCCGGCATGGAACTGGGGGAGCTTGGCCTGAGCGCTTCAGGGAGGGGAGAGTCCGTAACGGGTGAGCACCCGCCGGCCCTCCGGCCCCACCAGGAATGCCAGGAATGCACGGGCGGCTTGCTCGTTGGCGCAGCCGCGGACTACGCCGCCCGATTGCCTGATTGGGGTGTGATCCGTGTCGGGGAGAAGCACGCCGCCCTTGTCGAAGAGCAGGGTCCAGGAGGTGAGCACGGCGTCGGCGTTGCCGGTCCGAGCGTATTCATAGGTTTGGCGGACATTCTCACCCAGGACGAGCTTCTTTTCCAGTCGATCCCACAGGCCGAGTTTGCGCAGGGTCTGCTCAGCCGCGGCTCCGTAGGGGGCATGCCTGGGGTTTGGGATGGCCAGGTGGCGCATCTCCGGTTTGAGGAGATCGTTCAGGGTTCGGAAGCTTCCAGAGGAAGACCACAGGCCGAGCCGGCCGATGGCGTAGGGCTGGACGGTATCGGGGATGAGCTTGCCGTGACCGGCCAGCTCTTTCACAAATGATTCATTTGCAGAGAGATACAAGTCGAACGGGGCGCCGTTCTCGATTTGGTGGGCAAGCATGCCGGAGGAGCCAAAGGTGAATCGGACCGAGATGGAGGAAGCGGTCAAAAAGGCGGTGCGGAGAGGGGTTTCGAGAGGGGCGAGGTCGGCGGCGGCGGCGATGGTGATGGTTTGGGCCGCAGCAGAACTTGACAATAACACACTAAGGATTAATAATACGACTAGGCGCACTGGCAAGCCAGCCTGTGCGGCCATCAGTCGTCGGATTGAGGTTTTTAAAGACATGAGCAAAATCATTGGCATCGACCTGGGAACAACGAACTCTGTGGTCGCGGTAATGGAGGGCGGCCAGCCTGTCGTTATCCCGAACCAGGAGGGCGGTCGGACCACACCTTCTGTCGTCGCTTTCACAAAGTCCGGCGACCGTCTCGTCGGTCAGGTAGCGAAGCGCCAAGCCGTCACCAACCCTGAAAATACCATTTACTCCACTAAGAGGTTCATGGGACGGCGTCACGACGAGGTGATGGAAGAGACCAAGCTTGTGCCGTACCATATCGTCCGGGGCGAGAACGGGGATGCGCGGGTGGAGGCGAATGGGAAGAAACTCGCACCGCCCGAGATTTCGGCGATGATCCTGAGCAAGTTGAAGGAAGCAGCCGAAGCGTATCTGGGCGAGAAGGTGACCAAGGCAGTCATCACGGTGCCGGCGTACTTCAACGACGCGCAGCGGCAGGCCACGAAGGATGCAGGCCAGATCGCCGGGCTGGAAGTTCTGCGGATCATCAATGAGCCGACGGCGGCAGCGCTCGCCTACGGCCTGGACAAGAAGAAGGAAGAACGGATCGCCGTGTACGACTTCGGCGGCGGGACGTTCGACATTTCGATCCTCGAGGTGGGCGACGGCGTGGTCGAAGTCAAATCGACCAACGGCGACACGCACTTAGGCGGCGACAACATCGACCAGCACCTGGTGGACTGGCTGATCGAGGAGTTCAAGAAAGACGAAGGCGTGGACCTGTCGCGCGACCGGATGGCGCTCCAGCGTCTGAAGGAGTCCGCGGAGAAGGCCAAGATCGAGCTCTCCTCCGCAATGGAGACCGAGATCAACCTGCCGTTCATTTATGGCGATCCGCAGACCGGGCCGAAGCACATGGTGAAGACGCTGACGCGTGCGCGCTTCGAGCAGATGATCGAGCCTATCCTGCAGCGCAGCGTGGGCCCGTGCAAGCAGGCCCTGGCCGATGCGGGGATGGGCACTTCGCAGATCGATGAAGTGGTGCTGGTGGGCGGATCCACGCGAATCCCGCGCGTGCAGGCGATTGTGAAGGAGCTCTTCAACAAGGAGCCGAACAAGACCGTCAACCCGGACGAAGTGGTGGCGGTCGGCGCGGCGGTGCAGGGCGGCGTGCTGGGCGGCGAGGTGAAGGACGTGCTCCTGCTGGACGTCACTCCGCTGTCGCTCGGCATCGAGACCCTGGGCGGCGTGTTCACCAAGCTGATTGAGCGCAACACGACGATTCCAACGCGGAAGTCCGAGGTCTTCTCGACCGCGAGCGACAGCCAGACGAGCGTTGAGATCAAGGTCTTCCAGGGTGAGCGCTCCATGGCAAAGGACAACCGGATGCTGGGCGTGTTCCAGCTGGTGGGGATTCCGCCGGCTCCGCGCGGCGTGCCGCAGATCGAAGTCACATTCGACATCGACGCCAACGGCATCCTGCACGTGACGGCGAAGGACCGGGCTACCAACAACGAGCAGAAGATCACCATCACCTCGTCGTCCGGCCTCTCCAAGGACGAAGTGGACAAGATGGCGCGTGACGCCGATTCGCACAAGGGCGAGGACGAGAGGCGCAAGCAGGAGATCGAGGTGCGCAACCACCTGGACAACGCGGTGTACAGCGCCGAGAAGACGCTGAAGGAGCATCGCGACAAGATCTCCGAATCGGACGCCAAGGCCGTGGAAGAGGCCATCGCCAACGCGAAGAAGGCGATGGAGGGCGGCGACATCGCACAGATGAAGACCGCGCAGGACCAGTTGCTCTCCTCCAGCCACAAACTGGCTGAGGCGATGTACAAGGCCGCGGGCGCACAGCAGCCTCCCACCGGAGGCCCGCAGGAGGCTCAGCAGGAGGCCGGCGCGAAGAAGGACAACGTGGTCGACGCCGAGTTTGTCGACGTCGATGACAGCACGAAGAAGTAAAGCCAGGGGTGAGTGTTCGGGTGAGGTATGGCTTCGAACAAAGACTACTATCAGATGCTCGGAGTGCGGCGGGAGGCTTCGTCGGATGACATTCGCAAAGCGTACCGCCGCCTCGCCCGGAAACACCACCCCGACTTGAATCCCGGCGACAAAGCCGCGGAGGACAAGTTCAAGCAGGTGCAAGAGGCGTACGACATTCTCTCGGACAACAAGAAGCGCAAGATGTACGATCAGTACGGCTTCTACTCCGAGACAGGAATCCCACCCGGCGGAGCTGAGCAGCCGGGCGGACAGGGGTTCGGTTTTGGCGGCTTCGACTTCTCGGATGCGTTCGGGTCCGGCGCCGGACAAGGCGCGGGCGGCGGATTTCAGGGCAACTTCAGCGATCTGTTCAGCCAGTTCTTCGGCGGCAGGCGCGAGGCCCAAGCGCAGCACACTGCCCCCGAGAAGGGCAGCGACCTCGAATACTCACTCTCCATCGATTTCTGGAAGGCGATCCGGGGAACGCAGATCCGGCTCAATGTAAATCGGATGGATACATGCCGCACCTGCCAGGGCACGGGCCAGGGCGCCGGCGGTTCAGCGACCTGCCCGCAGTGCCATGGAACCGGCAATGTCACCCAGATGGCCGGCGCAATGCGCTTTTCGCTTTCCTGCCCTCGCTGCGGCGGAACGGGCCGGCTCCGCAATGCCTGTCCGACCTGCGGCGGTGAAGGGCGCATGCCCACCACCGAGAGCGTGGAGGTCCGGATCCCGCCGGGGGCCTCGAACGGCTCGCGGCTGCGCGTGGCGGGGAAAGGCAACGCAGGAACGATGGGCGGGCCGCCCGGAGACCTCTACATCACTGTCCGGGTGGACGATCATCCGCTGTTCACGCGGGAGGGCGACGACGTGCACATCGCCGTCCCCGTAACGATCTCAGAGGCGGGGCTTGGGGCCAAGATCGAAGTGCCGACAGTGGACGGCCGCGCCATCCTGAAGATCCCACAAGGGACCCAGAACGGGCAGAAATTCCGCCTGCGCGAAAAAGGCGTCTTCAATTCCAGGAAGAACTCGCGAGGCGACCAGATCGTGGAAATCGCCATTCAGGCGCCTGACGTGCGCGATGAGCGCACCCGCGAATTGTTGAAGGAACTCACACGGCTCGATACGCGGGACCCGCGGGCGGAGCTGTGGTCGAAGGTGTGATGCGCCGTGCCCAAGCAGAAAGTCAAAGCCGCATACATGATCTCAGCAGTCGCCGATAGATATGGAGTCCATCCTCAGACGCTGCGGATGTACGAGCGCGAGGGCCTGCTGAAACCCTCGCGCAGTGAAGGGAACACGCGCCTCTATACCGATGATGACCTCCAGCGACTGGAGGTGATCCTGGACCTGACTCGCGAACTGGGGGTGAATCTCGCCGGGGTGGAGATCATCCTGAACATGCGCGAGAAGATGGCCGCGATGCAGAGTCAGATCGAGCAGTTCGTCGCCTCGCTGAACGTGGAGCTGTCGCGCAATCTGCGCCACGCCGAGCCGGAGGGGCGCAACATGCTGATGCGTGTGGTCCGGCAGGACCCGGCCTCGCCCGCTCCGGCAGCACGGGCCGCGCGCAAGAAGTAAGCCGGCCCGCTAATGCCCTCGATCAATGCGTCTTCTTCAGGAATTTGCCGTCAGACGCGTCGATGTAAATAGAGAACTTGCTCTGAGAAATCGAGAGGCCGTAGATGGCACGCCAAGCCGGCTTGGGGGTGGCGCTGGTCCACTCCAGCACGTATTGAACAGGCAGGTCCTTATTCTCGGCGAGGACCTTCTTCATATCCTTATCCTTCTCCACCTCTTTCGAAGCGGATTCCAGCGCGGCCGGGGTGTCCACCTTCACTTCCTGAATTGCGAAAGGACGGACCTGTGGGGTCTGAGTGTACGGCGATTCCGACCCGGCCCGGACTCCCTGGACGATTCCGCCCTCCGAGTCCGACACCGCATAGACGAAGTCGTGCTTCAGCTTCTTGGTCAGGCTAACGTAGGTGACGCGCCACAGTCCATACTTGCCGGGCTGCGGGGGCGCCTCAGGCAGGTTGCCGTTTTCCATTTTCAGGACCATCGCATCTGGCGACCACAAGCGGGCCTGCTGATACGTCTGGAAGAGGGCGGACTGCCCGGTGGCGGGCTCGGGAGGTTTCTTCGCTTCGGCTTTCTTCGCCGGGGCTGGCGCCTCAGAGGAACAGCCGGTCAGTAGGAGCAAAGACAGGCCAAAGAATGAGCTGGAAAAAAAGTTCAGTTTCATAGTCGCTTTAATACAGACACAAACATCATATTGAAGCCGGAGGCGTCCGGCGAGGGCCAGTTTTCCGGCGAAGGGGTTGCGTGCCTGTGACATAATACGGTCAACGAGGATAGAGTCCCCAGAGGGAGGGCCGCGATGGGTGATTCGTGCCGTTTCCACGCCGTTTTGGCGATAGCAGTAACAATGGGAGTGACCGCTGCCGGCTTTGCCCAGCAGAGCGGGGGCGGACAGACGAATCCGGGTGGTGGTGGCACCAGCAGTCCCGCTCCCACAACACCGACCAGGCCCACGACGCCGACAAACCCGACCACCCCCATGCCTGGGCAGAGGCCGCAGCAGCAGGATCCGAGTTTCATGGACATGGTCCGCCCGATATCGCTGTCAGGCCGGATTCTGATGGACGACGGTGCGCCCCCGCCGGAGCCTGTCGTGATGATGCTTGTGTGCAACGGGCAGCCGAGGCCGCAGGGATACTCGGACTTGAAGGGCCGGTTCCACGTCACGTTGGGCCAGAGCCAGGCGATGTTCGCGGATGCCAGCATCGGCAACATCAATGATGCTCCTGGCGCCACGATCCCGGGTGCGAACAAGACTGGAGGCGCCGGAAGGGGAGGAGTTACCGAGCGTGAACTGATGGGGTGCGAATTCCGCGCCGACCTGCCTGGATACCGGAGCGACACCGTCCAACTCGCCGGGCGCCGGCTGATGGACAATCCGGAGATCGGCACAATCGTCCTCCACCGCCTGACGAACGTGGAGGGATTCACCTACAGTCTCACCAGCGCCAATGCTCCGAAGGATGCCAAGAAGGCCTACGACAAGGGTGTGGACTTGAACAAGAAGAAGAAGTACCCCGAAGCGGAAGAGCAGTTGCGGAAGGCCGTGGAGATTTATCCGAAGTACTCCGTGGCCTGGTACGAACTGGGGCAGTCGCTGGACCGCCAGAAAAAGGGTGATGAGGCGCAGAAGGCCTATGAGGGGTCCATCGCGGCAGACGCGAAGTTCGTCAATCCGCACTTGAGCCTGCTGCAGCACGCCGTCAGTAAGCGCGACTGGCCGCTGATCGCACAGCGCAGCGAGAGTGTGCTGAAACTGAATCCGTTCAACTATCCGCAAGTCTGGTTCTTCAACAGTGTGGCAAACTACAACCTGAAGAAGTTGGACGTCGCGGAAAAGAGCGCGCGCGAAGCGTTGAAGCTCGACGTCGATCACCGGAATCCGAGGATCATGAACCTGCTGGGCGCGATCCTGTCGGATAAAGGCGACTACCCGGGCGCGATCGAGCAGATGAAAGGCTACCTGAGTTTCGCGCCGGACGCTCCCGATGCCGCGCAGGTCAAAGTGGCGCTGGCAGAACTGGAGCGGCTGAGCGGCACGAAGGCCACGGCGCAGACTGGCCAGGATCAGCAGAAATAAACAACCAGGGATTTCTACCAGGCGGCTCAGGAGCGCGAGATCTTGCGCGCACGGAGGAATCCGTGCAGCCCGAAGCCAACTCCAGCGAGGACAAAGACCGCTCCGCAGATCATTGCGGCAAGATCGGAGATGTCCCCCTCTCCGCCGGAGACCTTCCGATAGCGAACGTAGGTCGGGCGGAGCGCAATCGCCGCGATGACCAGATACACGAAGCCGATCATCTGGTTCCAGAGGGAGTGCAGCGGCTTGATGACTGCGGGGAGGACAGCTTGGATGAATTTCCTGACCAATGGCAACTCCGGTCGTTTCCATGGTACCAATCCTGTCCTTCGGGGACTCACGAAGGACGCGCGAACAGCCGATAGAAGGGGAGGGAGCGTCTCCCTGGAGTGGGCTTTACCGACTTGCCTGACAGGCTTGGATGGTATCCTGGAGTAGAGACCCGAGGAACACATTGGAAGACCGACTCAAAGAATTGATGCAAGAGCTGGGCAATGCCATCAATGAGTCCCTCTCGGATTCAGACCGGATTGCCGCGGCCATCGGCGAGATCAAGCGCGCCGGCTACGACGTCTTCCTGGTCCTGGAGGCGACCATCGGGTTCAACAAACGCGATGAGTCGGAGCAGGGAGAAGACGACGGCGCAGTCCTGGAGACCCGGCTGGAAACAGAATTCGAAGCCGAGGAGCCGGTCAGACCGAAGCACACCAAGCGACTGAAGTGGACTACCCAAGATCAGAAATTCCTGCGAGCCCTGAAGATCGCCGTCGATGAAGACCGGCAGGCCTGACCCCGCACCCTTCCACTCAGGTCAGAGAAGCTCCCCATACACTTTCCAGGTTTCGTTGACGGCCCGCGCCCATGGGAAAAGAGCCGCGCGCGCGCGTCCGGCCTCCGTGAGAGAGCGGCGAAGCGTCTCGTCTTCGATCAGCCCCTGCAGAGCGTGAGCAATCTCCTCCTCATTGAATGGATCCACTTGCAACGCGGCATCGCCGCACGCTTCGGGAAGGGCGGACCTATTCGAGGAGAGCACCGGCACGCCGCGCGCCATTGCTTCGAGAACCGGTATGCCGAACCCTTCGTCCAGTGAGGGGAAAGCGAACACGGAGGCGCGCCGGTATAAGCTCTCGAGAGTCTCCTCGCCGACCCACCCCGGCGTTTCGATGCGCTGCCGGGCCGGACTCGCGGCGATGCGCTGATGCACCGACTCCGCGCCGAAGCCGTCCGCTCCAGCGAGCACCAGCCGCCAGGGCGGCGGGGCCGCGCGCTCAAAGGCGGCAACCAGGCGCGACAGATTCTTGCGAAGCTGCACAGCGCCGACGTGCAGCACTATTGGCTCGCGCGGCACATCCGGCTCGACAGCCGGCGGAACCGTTCCGTGCAGGACGACGCGCAGGCGGGCTCGATCCACGCCCAGCAGTTCGTGGACCTGAGTTGCTGTGAATGAGGAAACACAGATGATCAGGTCTGCCCGCGCCGCGGCCTGCCGCGCCTGTTCGGCAAAGCGCGAGCGGAAGTCCGCTGTCGAGTATTCCGAGGTCAGAACGAACAGGTCATGGAAGGTGCAGACTGTGCGCCGGAAGCGCGAGGAGGGCAAGCGCTGGTTCAGTCCGTGAAACAGATCCGCTCTGAATACCTGCCAGGACTCGAATAGCGGGCGCAGCGAGACGTTGGGCGGCCGCGATTCCCCCAATCCCGGACGCAGCCGGTGCGGCCGGTAACACCAGCGGAAGCTCTCCGAGGGCCGCGTTCGCGCCAGGCCTGAGAGAATTTCGCGGCAATAGACGCCAACGCCGGAGAGGTTGCGGCCTGTGCTATACGTGGCGTCGAGCGCGATGGTCAATCCTGGATCCCGTACTCTTTGAGTTTGCGATAGAGAGTGGTGCGTCCGATGCCGAGCAGGTGCGCAGCCATCACTCGGTCGCCTTTGGTGTATTGAAGGGCCTGAATGATGGCGCGCTTCTCCATCTCGGCGAGCGGCAGCACGGGCGTGACAAATCCGGCGCCGGGGTCGGCGCCCGTGGGAACCGCGGAGGGCTGCGCTCCCGCGGCGGCGCTCATGGCAACGCCGTGGGGCCGGCGATCCCTGGCATAATTGACGAGCTGTGAGGGAGCGTCCGCGGCGTGCAGCACCGGACCGCTGTTCACCGCCACCATGTGCTGGATGCAGTTTTCGAGCTCGCGCACGTTCCCTGGCCAGTCGTAGGAGAGCAGGAGCTCCAGCAGCTCTCCGCTCAGAGTATGCCCGTTACCGTACATCTCCAGGAAGTGCGAGATGAGCGAGGGGAGGTCGTCTTTGCGCTCACGCAGCGGCGCCAGGCGCAGCGTGACGACATTCAGGCGGTAGTAGAGATCCTGGCGGAAGGTTCCCTTCTCCACCTCCTGCGCCAGGTTCCGGTTGGTGGCCGCGATGACGCGGAAGCTGGACTTGCGAACCTGCAGGGAGCCCACGGGGCGAAACTCCTTCTCCTGCAGGACGCGCAGCAGCTTCGACTGAAGGTCGAGCGGCAATTCCCCGATCTCGTCGAAGAATGCGGTACCTCCGTCGGCCTGCTCGATGAGGCCGATCTTGTTCACATGCGCCCCGGTGAAGGCGCCTTTGACGTGGCCGAACAGCTCGCTCTCCATCAAAGGCCCAACCATTGAGGAGCAGTCGATGGTGACGAACTGGCCGCCGGGCCCGCTGCGATGAATGGTTCGCGCCACCAGTTCCTTGCCGGTGCCGGTCTCACCCAGCAGGAGTACTGGCCAGTTTCCACGTCCCAACTTGCCCGCAAGCCGCAGCACATGCCGCAGCCGGGCAGATTGCCCGACAAGCTCGTAGCTTTTGCCTGGGGTCTGAGTGATCATCCAGTCCCGGTTCACGATCTCCTGTTCCAGCCACTGCGCCATAAGATCTCAGATAAGGTAGTGCGCGGAGCGGCGAAATTCTCTTCTTGAAAGATTGACTAGTATCTCCCATTCTATGCGCGGTTTAAGTATGGGCGATGAGGAAAATGCCCTAGAGGAGTGTCCGATTGCGGGCGGTCCACGCCGGAGGGCAGGTGCAGCCGGGCCAGCGGTCGCGCCGAGAGGCTTTCCGCGACCGAGACGGCCGAAATAAACCATAGAGCAAGGAGAAGAACTTAGGTTAAGCTGTAAGGCACTCGGAACAAGCCTTCCGCCCGGGCGAACCGCCTGGACCGGAGCGTATTTCCCAAAGTAGAGAGGATGCAAGCTCGATGACGAAACAGCTCATGTTCGTACCGGCGCTGTTGTGCATAATTACAGCCGCCGCGTCTGCTCAACCCCGTCCGCCTCTGACCTCTGTCGCGTTGTTCAAGGTCTCTCCGGACAAAGTCGAGGCGTTTGTCGCGAAGGGCAAGTCCTTCGTGCCGGTGCTCGACAAGCTCATGTCGTCCGGAACGGTGACAGGCTACGGCATCGACGTCGATATGCTCCATGTGCCCGGAGCGACCAATGTCGCTTTCTGGGTGAGTTCCCCCGACTTCGCCACTCTGGAGAAGTCCGAGAAGGAGTTGGAGAACTTCCAGAAGGCCAACGCGGCGATGATGGCCGAATTGCGGAGCCTCAGCGACGTTTCGGCGCATCACGACCTGATCGTGCAATCGCTGGAGAGAAAGTTGAAGCCTGCCCCCGCCGGAGCGAAACCGGTCAGCGACTTCGATCAGGTGACCGTGAAACCGGGGAAGTTGGGCGAGTATCTGGCGCTGATGAGGAAGCATGAAAAGCCGATCCTCGACAAGCTAGTCGACGATGGCGTCATCTACGGGTACAGCCTGGACTCCGAGGCAGTACACACCATGAAGCCCGGAACGGTGTGGCAGATCGTGACCATGCCAGACCTCGGCACGAAGGACAAGGTCCGCGCCGCGTTCCGCGAGGCCAGTAACAAGCTGACTGAAGAGGAACGAAGCAAGATCGACAAGCAGTACGAAGAACTCATCGAGCCCGGCTCGCACCGCGACAGCCTGTCGGTGAGCGTCGTTTACAAGACGAAATGATCCGCGGCGAAGCTGCAATCCGAGGGCCGGCCTGCCGCCGGCCCTTTTGTATTGGGTGGTTCAGTTCAGACGCACGACGAAGACGTCCTTGTAGTCGTGGCGGAGAGCGGTGGCGAGGGCTTCGGCGTCTGACTGCGTCGACTTGCTGCCGACCACAACACGCCACTTCGACTGATCGTCGACACGCGAGATGAGGTCGACCGGTTCGTAGTGGCGAAGGAGACGCTTCCGCAGCTTCTCGGCGTTCTTCTTGTTGGAGTAGGCTCCCACTTGCACGCCGAAGGCGCCGGCGACGGGGCGCGCAGAGGTGTAGCCGAGGAGCTGGATGCGCACGCGGGCGGTGCCGGGACGAATCAGTTCGATTTCGCGCGCAGCGGCGCGAGAGAGGTCGATGATCCTGCCGTCGACGAACGGTCCGCGATCATTGATGCGGACTTCGACCTTCCTATCGTTGGTCAGGTTGGTGACGCGAACGAGCGCGCCGAAGGGCAACGTGCGATGCGCGGCAGTGAGTTGGTCCATGTCATAGACTTCGCCGTTCGCAGCGTTCCTGCCGTGATACGGATCGCCGTACCAACTCGCAATTCCTGTCTCCGTCCAGCCCGGAGCGGGCGCCTGCGGCGTGCGAGGCGCAGGCTTCTTCTTCGAGCAGGCGGCGGTGAGGAGCAGTGCGCAGAAGAGCGCGCAGAGTGCAACGCAACCGGGCGCCAGACGGACAATTTCGCGAGGCTGACCGCTTCTCATCGACAAAACAAATCTCCTCTCCTCCGTTTTAAACCATCTGATGGCTTCTCGGAAGAGTGCATGAAGTGCACTTGAGTCACTTTTTTCTTGACTTTGAGAGAAGACCAAGCTTATAAAGAGATCACAATGTGATCGCACACTGCGATCGCAAATCTGATGTCACGGAGAACAGATCGATGAAGAACGCGACCAAGAAAGCAGCGAAGAAGGCGGCGAAGAAAGCCCCCGCCAAGAAGGCTGCAAAGAAGAAGTAAGCCAGCAGCGTTCCAAACGGAACGCGGCAACAGGAATCAAACAAGACGGCCCCGGGCAACCGGGGCCGTTAGCTTTTTGGGGCGCCTTCCTTTTCGAGAGTGACGCAGCGGAACGTCTCTCCCATCCCGAACAACAGAGTCTTCAATTGCAGGCGCAGTTGCGCGGCAGCCCTGTCATCATTGGCTTTCAGCGCATCAGCGAACTGGTCGGACTCGCCTGTGCGCAGCAGGAACGAAGCCAGGCTCTCGAACCTGTTCTCACGCAGTTTGAGGCGCGACGCGCACCCGGCCAGGTGGGTGAAGGGGACGTGTGCGGTGATGTCCTGGATCCCAGGATCGACAAGAACGTCGTCTATCGCCTGGTGCCTGCGGTAGCTCATGAGGGTGCCGCGCGGGAAGCGCACGATCTCGCGTGCGGTGTAGCCGTAGTCGATGGCGATGACGAAGCCGCGCTCCAGCGGCTCGGCCATACCCGCCAGGGTCTGCTCCAGCCGGACCGGCAGTTCAATGAGCAACTCCGAACGATCATCGAAGTGCGCGGCCAGTCGCTCGACGTACTCACGCCAAGGGCTTTGCAGCGGCTCGGCGATCTCCCAGGTGAACGCGCCACCGTTCCAACCAACGCGCATCAGGTTTATCCCGCCGCCGCTGACGCGAACGACATCGACGGGCAGCGCGTCGAAGAGTTCGTTGGCAAAGACGACGCCGGTGAAGCGGCCTGGAGACGCGCCCCGGCCGACATCGATGGCAATGTGGCCGAACTCCTCCAAATAGGGCTGCATCTCGCCGCGCCCGGCTCCCCACTCCACAACGCGGAAGTCCGCCGGATCGCCGAGCTGCCTGCGGCAATCGCCAACAGCCGCCGCGATGAGCCGTCCAAAGACCGGCTGAAGCTGCGACGCGGTGAAGAAGTCGCCCTGTTTGCCGAAAGGATCCCGCTCGCGGCGGTAGTAGCCTTGCTGTGAGTCGTAGAGCGCGGCTTCCATGAAGCGAGAGAAAAGCAGCGGCCCGCTGGCGAGGATCTCTGCGGACAGGCTCTCAGTCAGAGCCGTCACCGCCGGCTCTCCAGCTCCTGCGGATTCCTGGTGAACATTTCGCAGAGGTAATCGTGGAGGCAATCGTAGAGGAACTTCTGGAAGGTCCACGGGAACTGGGAGTGCAGCAGGTCTCTCGGATGAAGAGGCGCGCGATAGATGTGCGCACCAGGCACTTCCGCCTTCAAGCGGATGACGAGGTCAATGCCGGAGGCGCTTTCCTCGGCGGAGAAATCCAGCAGAAGATGCTCGTAGCGTGCCAGTTCGGCGCGGACTCGCTCAATCGGTGACACTGATCCCGATTGTACGCGAGGGCTTTAGACTGGAGTCATGCCGCTGCCCCCGACCATTCAAGTGAAGCTGTCGAGCGAGGCGGCGGAGTACGTCGCGTTAACTCCGGTGGTGGTGCGCGACCTGATGTTCACGGAACTGCTGGAGCATGCAGTGAGCGCCGCCGGCATCGACGTGGAACGCGTGCGCGACATCCTGAAGCGCGGCAGCCTGGTGAGCGGGGCGTCGCGTTTTCGCTGGGCTGGTTGGGAGTGCGACCTGGCGGAACTGGCCGAGGCAATCAGTGCGCTTCCGCAACCGGATCCGTCGCGGCCCTTTGACGCGCATCGCTGTTCACGCGTGCTGCTGGTGGGACCGGCGACGCGCCTCGAGATCGGCAGGGAGGCGGCGGCAGAACGACGGCTGTTCCGGAGGCGGAGTTTCTGGGAGGAACTGTTGGCGGCCGCTCCAGGCCTCGCGTACGGGGGCTATCTGTACAAGGACAGGGCGGACCGATACGTGCTCGAGCTTTCCGAGGCGGCGCGAGAGGCGTTAAAGGAAGCCTCGCGGTTGCTGCGGTACGAGGGGCTGGCGCGGCAGATCCGGGCGGCGCGCTTCGAGAAGGTGGAGTTTATCGTTGAGCGAGCCCGAGGCTAACCCCTCCGGCTCTTTACCTTGATCACGAGCGGCGTGCCGTCGAAGCCGAAGTGTTTGCGGAGGCGGTTCATGATCTGGCGCTCCGTGGAAAAGTGCAGAGGCTCGGCGCGATCCATGAAGAGCACGAACGTCGGCGGGCGGATGGAGGGCTGCGTGATGAAGAAGATGCGGCGATCCCGCTCCAGCTTGAGCTGTTCGACGAAGCGGTTGAGCTCTCCGGTGGTCACGCGCCGGTTAAAGCTCTCCCAGCATTTTGCGATGTGGCGGAACAGCGCCTTCAGCCCGCGCTTCTCCTGCGCAGAGAGGAAGACGATGGGCGCATAGTCGAGGAACTTGAACTGATCGCGGATGGCTTCCTCGTACTCTTTGCGCTTCCTGTCGTCGAGCAGGTCCCACTTGTTGACGCAGATGACCAGGGCCCGCCCTTCTTCGTGGGCGTAGCCGCCGATGGTGGCATCGCTGCCGACGGGCCCTTCTGTGGCGTCCAGGACTAGCAGGGCGACGTGCGCCATGCGGATGTGGCGCCGGGCCATTACGACGCTCAGTTTCTCCGCCATCAGCCGCGTCTTGCCCTTGCGGCGGATCCCCGCGGTGTCAACGAAGACGTACTCACGCCCGTCCACGGTGAGGCTTTCATCAACGGAGTCGCGCGTGGTGCCGGCGATCGGGCTAACGATCGCCCGCTCCTCACCGACCATGGCGTTCAGCAGGGTCGATTTGCCGACGTTCGGACGGCCGATGATGGCGACACGGATGGGCCTCGCTTTCTCTTCGGCTTCTGCTTCGGGCTGAGGCTCGGCCGCCGTGAAGCCTCCCGTCACTTCGTCGAGCAGCTCGTGAATGCCCAGCTTGTGCTCGGCGGAGACGGCCATGACGCGATCGAACCCCAGCGAATAGAACTCGGAAATGAGCAGTTCGTTCTTCGGCGAGTCGATCTTGTTGACGACGACGACAACGGGTTTGCCGAGACGTCGCAGCATGCGCGCCAGATCGCGGTCCGCGGCAGTGATCTCCGTTCTGCCGTCGATCAGAAAGATGATCTGAGCCGCGTCTTCCAGCGCCACGCGCGCCTGCTTGAGGATCTGGGAGGGGATCAGGTCGGCGTCGTCGGGAATGATTCCGCCGGTGTCGATCAACGTGAACCGCCGGCGGCGATGCTGCGCAACACCCACGATGCGATCGCGGGTGATGCCGGGCTCGTCGCCGGTGATGGACTTCCGTTGGCCCAGAATTGCGTTGAACAGCGTGGATTTACCCACATTGGGACGGCCCACGATGACCACGGTGGGGTGCCCAGTGGTTTGCAACATTCCTTCTCAGTTTAACCGACTCCTCTAATTGCCGGATTCGCCTTACCCGCCTGAAGAAACGGCGCGCGGTGGTCCCGTCACTATTTGGATACCAGGGGCAATCACCCACAACTTTCAAGGAGCACACCAATGGCGCGCGACATTTTAAACGCCACTCTTCAGCTCGACCGCATTCATTGCTTTGACGAGGGCGACGGCTGGGGCAATGCGGAGCCTTATCTGTGGACGGCCTTTTTCAAGATCGACGGCACAACCTGCCATGTCACAGATGATCTCAGGCTGGCCGGGACGGCCACCGTCGTCACCACTCCCGGGAGCCACGGCAATCTGGGCACTACCGACGTGGCTGCCGGCGACAACGTCACGATCCCATCGCAAATCGGCCTCTTCCAGACCACGCTCAAGCCGATTCCGACACCGGCGGCGCTTTCGAACATCGTGCCGGATATCCCGGCCATCATCGGCGTCGTCTGCGTTCTGATGGAAGAGGACAACGTCTCCGACGACGGCGCAGAAGCGGGCCATGCGGCGCTGAACGCCGGGGTCATGAGCGCTCTCAACCAGATCATCGCCACGCGCAGCTTCACCAATCAGGACATCACGGAAGCAGAGATCAACAAGTTCGTCGGCGCCATTGAAGACAAGGTCAAGGACGCGATCAAGAACCAGCAGAACTTCTTTGAGAACATCTGGAGCTGGCTGAATGCCGACGACACCATCGGCAGCAAGGTCTTCTTCTTCACCCAGGACCAACTCGCTCCAGGGAAGACGGTCAATTTCTCCGAGCGCTTCAAGAACGAAGGAGACTGGCAGCTCTTTGGCCATGCGATTGCCACCGTGCAATGTCCCGCGGAGGCGGTCGCCAACCTGGGCAAGATCCTCTCCGGACAGAAGACCGCCTACGACGCGGACGGCATGCGCCGCTTCCGCGACACGGACTTCCGCAAGATGCCCGGGCTGCAGGAGTGGTGGCAGAAGGCGGAGCGGTTGGCCCCGCACGTCGCGCAGGCGGCCATCCTCGACCGGTCCATGCACGCTGCGGCCGCGGGTCTGCTCAAAGGCGCGGGCGATCTTCTGAAGCAGCGCGACAAGGCCATTCCCGAAGCCGTGATCCGGCATGCGCAAACCGTCTTTCAGGGGTTGCTGAAGTCAGGGAACCGCGAGGCGAAGAAAGTCGCCGCTCAGGGCCTTCAGGTCCTGCCGGCGCTAAATGGAAAGACGCCCAACCAGGCGTTTGAACTACTGTCCAAAGTGACGCCGATGCGGGATGTGAAGGCAGCGCAAATGCGGCCTCTCGGGATCGCGCGTTTCCGCGAGGTTCCAAGGTAGTGCGAGCCCGGCCGCCGGCGTGCAGGGCGGCCGGGCAAGCTCTTCATCCGCGGCGAATAGTTGGCGCATAGCGAAGAGGTGGTTCAGGGGGCAATGACTTCACAAGCGTCGGCATGAGACAATGAAAGTTTCCCCCGAAGTCGTTTCCCCATGAAAGTTTCGAACCCGAACCTTCGCAACATTGCCATCATTGCGCACGTCGACCACGGCAAGACCACGCTGGTGGACGCCATGTTCAAGCAAAGCGGCATCTACCGAGCCAACGAACAGGTGCAGGACCGCGTGATGGACTCCAACGAACTGGAGCGCGAGCGCGGCATCACGATTCTCGCCAAGACCACCGGCGTGCGGTATCACGGCATCAAGATCAACATCGTCGACACGCCGGGCCACTCCGACTTCGGCGGCGAGGTGGAGCGAGCGCTCAAACTCGTCGACGGGGTCATGCTGCTGGTGGATTCCAGCGAAGGTCCGCTGCCCCAAACGCGCTATGTGCTCTCGAAGGCTTTGGAAGCGCGGATTCCGCAGATCGTAGTGATTAACAAAATCGACCGCCCTGACGCGCGCGTCCAGGAGGTCCTCAACGAGGTCTTCGACCTGTTCATCGATCTCGACGCCAGCGAGGAGCAGCTCGACTTCCCAATCGTCTACACCATCGCCCGCGACGGCATCGCCAAGTCGGCGCTGGAAGATCAGTCGGACACGCTGGAGCCGCTTTTCGAGGCGATCGTCAAGCACATCCCCCCGCCCAAGGGCGACACCGACGGCATCCTGCAATTCCAGGTGGCGAACCTCGACTACTCCGATTATCTGGGGCGCATCGCCATCGGCCGCGTCTTCCAGGGCACGCTGAACCAGGGCGACGAGGTGAGCATCTGCAAGCTCGACGGGACGATCCAGAAGACGAAGATCACCAGGATGTACTCGTTCGAGGGGCTGAAGCGAGTGGACGAGACCGCCGCCAAGGCAGGAGACATCCTCGCCATCGCGGGCGTCGATGGCATCACCATCGGCGAGACCGTCAGCCACGTCGAGGCCCCAAAGCCGCTGCCGAAGATCCAGATCGACGAGCCCACCATCGGCATGCTCTTCACGATCAACACGTCGCCGTTTGCCGGGCGCGAGGGCCAGTACGTCACATCGCGCAACCTGCGCGACCGCCTCGACAAGGAGCTGCTGACCAACGTCTCGCTCAAGGTGGAAGAGGCCGGCGGGCCCGATGCGTTCCAGGTGATGGGCCGCGGCGAGCTGCAGCTCGCCATCCTGATCGAGATGATGCGCCGCGAAGGCTACGAGCTGATGGCGGGCAAGCCGAAGATCCTCACGAAGACCGTCAACGGCACCCTGATGGAGCCGCTGGAGCTGCTGGTGGTGGACGTGCCGGAGCAGTACGTCGGCGTCGTTATCGAGAAGCTCGGCATGCGCAAGGGCAAGATGTCCAAAATGGTCAACCACGGCCACGGTCGCGTGCGCCTGGAGTTCCTGGTGCCGTCGCGCGGCCTGATCGGCCTGCGCAGCGAGATGCTCACCGACACCAAGGGCACAGCCATCATGAACTCGCTCTTCCACGGCTACATCGAGTGGCAGGGAGACATCACGATGAGGCTGACCGGCGCGCTGGTCGCCGACCGGCCGGGCGTCGCAACAGGCTACGCCATCTTCAACCTGCAGGAGCGCGGCGAGATCTTCATCGAACCGTCCACCGAAGTGTACGAGGGCATGGTGATCGGGGAGAACTCGCGGCCGGACGACCTCAACGTCAACATCGTCAAGGAAAAGAAGCTCAGCAATATGCGCGCTTCTGGCGCCGACGAAGCGATCCGACTGGTACCCCCGCGCATTCTGAACCTGGAACAGGCCATCGAGTTCATCAACGAGGATGAGTTTGTTGAGGTGACGCCGAAATCGATCCGCCTACGCAAGAAGGTGCTGAAGGCCAACCAGCGGTAGCAACGGCGCATTCCGTCAAGTAGGACAGGACGAAGCCACCCTCGCCAGCATCTACGAGTTCCGAGGCAAATCGGATCTCCGGGCCCATGGCGACTACACTGTGCGCGTTAGCGGCCCTACTCCCGCTCACATAAACTAGTTCATCATGAACCGCAGAAGCTTCGTTCTTTCCGCAGGAACGGCTGCCGGCGCAGGCCTGGCCGCGGGCGCCAATGACCGAGTGCGCACAGGGGTCATCGGCAGCGGCGGGCGCGGGCGCCTGCTCACCGGCGAATTCAAGGAAGTCGGCGCTGAGATGGCGGCGGTCTGCGACGTCTATCGCCCCAATCTCGAGGCCGGCCTGAAGGCTGCCAGCACTGGCGCGCAGTCTTACTCCGATTACCGCCGCCTGTTGGACGACAAGTCCATCGACGCAGTCATCGTCGCTACCCCCGACCACTGGCATGCGCGCATGGTGATCGACGCGGTCCACGCCGGGAAGGACGTCTATGTCGAGAAGCCGCTGTGCCATACCATCCCTGAAGGTTTCGACATGGTCGAGGCGGTCCGTAAGACGAAACGCATCGTCCAGGTCGGCACTCAAAGAAGAAGCGCGCCCCTCTATTTCGAGGCGAAGAAAATTATCGACTCAGGCCGTCTCGGCGATGTGCGCCTGGTGACGTCCTGGTGGTTCAACAACCAGAACGGGCTCATCCGGAAGAATCTTGAAGGAGAGTTGGACTGGAAACAGTGGCTCGGTTCCGCGCCGCGGCGCGACGTCGATGCCATGCGGTTCTTCAACTGGTATTACTTTTGGGATTACTCCGGAGGGCTGCTGATCGGGCAGGCGGCGCATGTCGTCGACGCGATCCAGTGGCTGATGGGCTCCAAGGCCCCGCTCGCCGTGACGTGTTCCGGCGGGCAGGTAAACCTGCAGGGCGCGGAGATTCCCGAGACCGCCAGCATCATCATCGAATATCCGGAGAACTATTTGGCGACGTTCACACTCGGCTACAAGGCGATGCGTTATCATCCGACGCTGGACCAGTGCAAGCACTTCCACGGGTCGAGGGCCCGTCTCGACGTCAGCCGCGAGCTTTTCCGGCTCTACCCGGAAACCAACGCGACAGTTTTGACGCCTGAAAAGGAAGACGTCCGCCCGGGGTCATTCGCAGCAGCCACGCGCGACCACATCCGCAACTTTCTCGAGTGCATCCGCAGCCGCAAGGAGCCGAATGCGCCGGTGGAAGCGGGACTCGGAACCGCGATCGCGTTGTGCATGACTCTGGACTCGCTCCGGTCGGGGCGGCGTCTGAAGTGGAACGCCGCGGCGCGCCGCGTAGAATCATAATGAGGCTTACTCGATGACCAACGACAAACCCAACACACGCCGGGCCTTTCTCGCCACGGCGGCCGCAGCCACCTCCGCAATGTCCGCTGCGGCGAAAGAACGGATGATCAAGCCGGGGATCCCCGCCAAGAGCGCGTCGCGCACAGTAGGCGCGAACGATCGCATCCGCGTCGGCATGATCGGCGTCGGCATCATGGGCACCGGCCACCTGCGCGCATTCGTCAAGCAGCAGGACACGGACAAGGACATCGAAGTCGCCGCGATTGCCGACGTGTACAAGCGCCACCGCGAGCGTGCGCAGGCTATCAGCAGGCTCGATCCGAAAAACATCGTGGTCGATTACCGCGAAGTGCTCGAGCGGCCTGACATCGACTGCGTCCTCATCGCGACGCCGGATCACTGGCACGCGCAGATGGCGATCGACGCTTTCGCCGCCGGGAAAGACGTCTACCTGCAGAAGCCCATCACTCTCACAGTTGACGAGAGCGCGCAGGTGATCGCTGCTGCCCAGAAGTACAACCGCGTGCTGCAGGTCGGCAGCCAGTTCCTTTCCGACGAGCGCTGGCACAAGGTGAAGGAATTGATCGGCGAGGGCGCCATCGGCGAAGTTCTCTGGGGCCAGACCACTTACAGCCGCAACTCCGTCGTTGGCGAATGGAACTACTACGTGGACGAGGAAGCCACTCCGGAGAACATCGACTGGACCAAGTGGCTCGGATCCGCGAAGAAGCGCCCCTTCAGCGCCGAGCGCTTCTTCCGCTGGCGCAAGTACTGGGAGTATTCCAACGGAATCGCCTCGGATCTCTTCTACCACCGCGTCGGCCCGATGCTGTACTCGATGGGCGCGCAGTATCCGACGCGCATCTCCGGCGGCGGCGGCATCTTCATCCAGAAGGACCGCGACGTGCCGGATACGCTGGCGATGATCGCTGAATATCCGAACTTCATGATCGTTGTGGCGGGCTCCATGGCGAATTCCGCGCCCAACCGCTACCTGCCTGAAGTGATCTACGGCCACTCCGGCACGATTCTGGTGGAGAACACGAAGGTCACGGTCACGCCCGAAATGCAGGTGTCGCGCGCGCTGAATCGCCCGACGGAAGGGAAGTCCTTCGACTTCCCGAACGCCGTCCGTGAGATGGGCCGCCGCCACTCGGACAACTTCTTCTCGTGCATGCGGACGCGCCAGACTCCGGTGCTCGGTCCGGAGCTGGCAAATCAAATCATGGTTTCGGTGATGCTCGGCTGTGAGAGCTGGCGCGCCGCTGAGATGAAGCTATTCGATCCGGCTACGAAGAAGCGGACCAGGCGGGCCGCTTCCCGGCCGGCCTATGAAGGCGATGGGAAGAACAGCCCGCTGGGTCCGCGCAAGGAACCGTCGGTCTAGTTGAAAAAGATAGCCCGCTCCCTACGGGTCGCGGCCGGTAGGGAGCGGGCGCGATAGAGGAACATGAGGCCCGAGCGGCCCTAGGCCGCCGCGGCGCCCAGAACCATGCGGTCCTCGAGGAAACCTTTCATTGCCAGGCGCCCCCGATAGAGGTGCACCTTCACCGTATTTACCGGCATCTTGAGCCGTCCTGCGATCTCTTCCAAGCTCAAATCTTCCTCCAGCCGCAGCCGCATCGCCGAGCGATACACCGGCTTCACCGCATCCAGACTTCTGCGGAGCAGATCGCGTCTCTCGCTCTTGATCATCTGCGCCTCCGGCGTCTCTTCGTTGCGGGCGAACACAGGCGTTACTTCTGCATGCGAATCCGTCGTCTGCTCTTTGAGCTCGACGATCTGCCGCTGCCGGCGTCTCATCACCACGAACGCCTCGTTGATGACGATTCGTGTCAGCCAGGTGGTGAAGGCGGAGTCGCCCCGAAATTGTCCGATGTTTCGCCACGCCGCCAGCCAGGCCTGCTGCGCAACATCCTCCGCGTCTTCGCCGTTGCGCACAATGCGCAAGGCCGTCCTCACCATCCGAGGATGATAGCTAAGAGCCAATTCGTCGAAAGCTCGCTGGTCCCCCGCCTGGGCGCGCTCAATCATTTCTATTTCGATTTGTTCCTTGTGAGCCATTCTGATGTCCTTCCTCCTGCACGATCAGAATGCCAGCCAAGGCCCCTGCTACCTCAGTGAGGCGGAGTGATCTCACTGTGAGACTGCCGCGTTAGAATTGAGGCAGCGGGGACGACAAATCTTGAAATTGGAAAGAGATAGCGTGGAGGATGCGCTGCAGCGGATTCTCGTATCGCGGCCCTTCTCCCAATCAGACAGAATGAAGCGCTTCCTGGGTTTCACGGTCGAACACGCCCTCGACGGCGACCGTGACGCCCTCAAGGAATACACCATCGGCAGAGAGGTCTTCGACCGGGGCGAAGATTACGATCCCCGCATCGACTCCATCGTGCGCGTCGAAGCCCGTCGCCTGCGCAAGAAGCTGAACCAGTATTACGAAGGCGAAGGTGCGAGCGATAGAGTTCGTATCCGGCTGCCCGAAGGAAGTTACCTGCCGGTTTGGGATCCGGACGAACCTGCCGCCATCGCCCAACCGGGAGCGATCCGCCTGGCGGTCTCACGGTTCAGCGCGCTCCCACGCACTGACGAGACATCGTTTCTTGCCGAAGGTCTGACTGAGGACCTGATCACTGCGCTGTCGATGGTGCCCGGCCTGCGGGTCGCCGCACGGCCTGGCGCGGATCTGGACTCGGGCAGCGGCAAGTCTCTCGAAGGCATGGTCCGGCTGCATGGGCGCCAACTGAAAGTCACCGCACGGCTCGTGGACGTGGCAAGCGGCTTTGCGGAGTGGAGCCACAGCGATTCCTGCGAACTGTCTAACACGCTGATCGTCCAGCAGGAGATGGCGTCGGAGATCTCCGCTTCCTTGCGCAGCCACCTCACCGGGGAGGTAGAGGAGGAGACGCCACCCCCGCACATCGTGCCTTCGAAGGCATATACCTATCTGATCCAAGGGCGGCACTTCGCCTCTCTCCTCACGCCGGCGTCCCTGCGTCGCAGCATCGAATGCTATCAACAGGCCCTGCGCGCCGACCCCCAATACGCGGCTGCGTACGCTCATCTGGCCGGCTCAATGATCCTGTTGTCCCTCTTCGGCTCCGCTGCGCCGTCGATGGTGATTCAGGACGCCAACACCTTCATCTACCGGGCGCTTCGCCTGAACCCCAACAATCCCGCGGGCCACCTCTGGCGCGGCCTGATTCACGCCGTCCACGACTGGAACTGGGACGGCGCCGAAGTTGATTTCCAGCGCGCTCTCGAGCTCAATCCCAACTTCGTCACCGCACGCGTGTTTTATGCGGCGGCCGTGATGTGCCCTCACCGCCGTTTTGCGGAGGCGCGTGCTCATCTGGCCGCGGCAGCCCTCATCGACTCGACGTCTGCCCTGCTCGAAATGGTGCGCGGCATCATCGAGTGCTACGACGGCAACCTCGCCGAAGGAGAAGCTGCCTTTCGCCGTACGCTTGAACTGAACCCCGAGTTTTACGGCTCAATGCGCCTCCTCGCCCAGATACTCGTCGAGCGCGGCAGGCCGGACGAAGCAATCGCGATTCTCGAAAGTGCGCTTCCACTTGCCGGAGACGACCCACGGATTCCCGCGGCGCTCGGCTTCACTTTCGCTCGATCAGGATCCGCGGATCGCGCCCGCCAGATGCTGGCGAGCCTGGACGAACAGGCGCGCTCCCACTATGTCCCGTCCTATGACCGGGCGCTCATCCACCTCGGCCTCGGCGAGCTGGAGCCTGCTCTGCAATATCTCGTCCAGGCAAGCACGGAACACGAACCATGGCTGATCATGCTCGACGTCGATCCTCTCTTCGACCCGTTGCGCGGGCTCCCCGCCTTCCGCGCTCTTCGCACTCAGGTCCTGGGTTCGGAGGAGCAGTGAAACGAGTCCTGCCTTTACTCATCTGGCCGGCGCTGATCGCCGCACAGACACTCCCAGGCACGCGCCTGCTGCCGGCTCATGGCGATACCGCGCAGGAGATGGTGGTGGGCATGGATCAATATCTGAAGCAACTCACGGCGGAAACGCGTCCCTCCCAGACGCCATCGCCCGAGAGGCTGCGCGCCATGCTCGGCGTGGTCGATCCACGCGTTCCGTTCCAGAATCTCGAATCCGTGGCTCTTGGTGAAACTCCGTTCTATCGCGTTTCTTCGGTGCGCTGGCCGGTGCTCGAAGGAGTGAATGCGTCCGGTCTCCACTACATTCCGAAGAAGCCAGTTGTGATGCGCGTCGTAGTAATGTCCGATTCTCCAGTGCAAGCGCGGCAACTCGCTTCCGCCGGATGCGAAGTTCTGACGCTTCAACTCATCGACACGCAGTCCACCTGGAGCGGCAATCCGGCTATCGGCAAGAGCACAAAGCAGCCGCACCGCGAATGGATCTACCGCATGGCGTTTCCCGTCGGACGCCACATCGACGGCTATGAAGTGCAAAAGGTGCTCGCCGCCGTCGACTGGTTTGCGGGCCGGCAACCGAATGCGCCGATCGCTGTCTACGCGGATGGCGAGGGCGCGCGGATTGCGACCTACGCGGCAGTGCTCGATCCACGCATAGCGCACCTGGCGACCCAAGGCTTCTCCCTTCAGAACCCGCCTCTCTGGCAGCAGCCGCTTTACCGCAACGTATTCGGCATCCTTCGCGAGTTCGACGATGCCTCGTTCGTGAAACTGTTGAACCCGCGCGCATTGGTATTCCCATTTGCGACGCCACCGGTCGACGACTTCGTCCTTCAGGCAGACATGAGACGCGAGGTCCGCGAACTCGTCGTGTACACACAGCGCCTCGTCCGCGAATCGGAAGGCTGGCGCGAGAAACTGTGGCGCGACGTTGGCCCACAAGGCGTCGCGTCACGCTTTCGGATAGACGTCATCGGCGAACTGCCCGGCACGCCCGTTGCGCCCGATGTCCGCTCCCGCCTGCACTCGGAAACCCCGCGCTGGACCTCATGGGAAATCCGCATGGACGTGCGTCCCGGCGTCTTTGCCCACGGATTCCTTTTGCTCCCCAAAGATCTGAAGCCCGGCGAGAAGCGCCCGCTCGTTGTCGTGCAGCACGGCCTCAACGGGCGCGCCGAGGTCATGTTCGAAGGTACTCCGGGCCGCGAGCGCGACATCTACCGAAACTTCGGCGCGCAGCTCGCCGATCTCGGCTTCATCGTCTTCTCACCGCAGCACCCTTACGTCGACGAATTCCGCCACCTCGTGCGCCTCGCCAATCCGCTCGGCCTCACGCTGTACTCGCTGATCCGCGCGCAGAATACCGTGCTCCTCGACTGGCTCGTGACTTTGCCTCAAGTAGACGCGGACCGCATCGGCTACTACGGCCTCAGCTACGGCGGCAAAACTGCCCTTCGCATTCCTCCCTTTGATCCACGCTTCAAGGTCGCGGTCTGCGCCGGCGATTTCAACGAGTGGATCCGCAAGCTCACCAGCGTCGAAGCGCCATACAGTTACATGTACACCCATGAGTACGAGCTCCCCGAATGGAACATGGCGGCCGTCGCCAACCACGCTGAGCTCGCCATGCTCACGGCGCCGCGCGCGTTCATGGTGGAGCGTGGGCACCGCGACAATGTCGGCGTCGACGAATGGGTCTCGTACGAGTACGCCAAGGTCCGCCGCTTCTACGACGAATCGGGCATCGGAGACCGCACCGCCATCGTTTTCTTCAACGGCCCCCATCGCGTCGATGGGCCCGCCGCGATACAATTCCTGCGAAAGTTCCTCGGCTACTGAGCCTCTGCGAGGTTCGCTATGATCCGCAACAAGCCCAGGCTCGCCATCGCCTGGGTCGCCCTCACCCTCGCTCTCGCCGTTCACGTCGCCGACGAGGCGATCCACGACTTCCTCGCCTTCTACAATCCGGTCGCCATGTCCCTCCGCGACATGCTGCTCTGGACCTGGATGCCGACGTTCACCTTCGGCGCCTGGATCGGCGGCCTCATCGTTGCCGTCAGCGCGCTGCTCAGCATGTCGTGGTTCGCCTTCTACGGCGCGCGCTGGATGGCCTGGGCCGCAATCCTGTTCGGCGTCATGATGTGCTTCAACGGCTTTCTGCACATCGCCGGATCTGCCTACCTGCAGAAATTCCTGCCGGGCACCTGGTCCGCACCGCTGCTCTTGATCTGCGGGGTGTGGCTTGTCGTTGAGTCGGTGAGGCAGCTTCGCGCAAGGAACTAGCTTGTTATCGTTACGCCCGGTTGCTACTGCCCGCGGCTCTACTGCGTCCTACAGCTCCGTTTACCAACGGGCTGGAGTGCGGCTTGAATCATTTCAGCGTCACCAGCGTCGCGCCCCAGCCGCCCGCACCCTCCGGCGCGTCGCGGAACTCCACCACGTCCGGCGCGCGCGACAGCACCTTCCGCACCATCTCCCGCTGCACCCCGATGCCGCGGCCGTGGATGATCCGCAGCGCCTTGAAACCGCGCTTCCGCGCCTCCTCCAGATACGCCTCCAGCGCGGCCTTCACGTCCCGCGGCGCGAAAGCGTGCAGGTCGAAGACGTCCGTGATCTCTACTTCGAAGGGCTCACCTTCTGAATTCATGGATCTCGAAGATCGGCGCCGAGTGCCGGTCTGGAATCACCGCCAGCACATTGTCTTTGTACCCCTCGCTCGCCGCGAAGTCGAGCAGCTTGCGACGTGTGTTCGGGAACATGTCGTTCCCGTCGGTGAACGTGACAAAAAGCATCTGCGGGTCCGCCAGAGATGCGCGCAGATGCTGCTTGCTGAGCTCATCCGGAAGCCCGATCACGATGCCGTCGGAGCCAGGGTGCATACCGATGCGGCCATTGCTGTAGAACTCCACCTGCTGCAGAATGCCCCAGTCGGCTGCAAACACCAGCCTGCCCGGGCGCCGCCCCAGGTCATTCACGAGCGGGCGCACCGCATCATTGAATGAGATGGCCGGACCGAATGCGATGAACTGCGCCAGGTGCGTGTTCAGCACCGCGAGGTTCGACAGGATGGCGCAGACGATGAGCGCCGCCGTGGCCGGCCAGACCCGGCGCGGCCATCGCAGCGCCACTGCTCCCGCCGCCAGCCCCAGAATCAAGTGAGGCAGAGGCCAGAGCAGTACCGTGTGATGCAAAGAGCCGCCCGCCTTCTTCGTTCCGATCATTAATCCGTACGTCACCACGCCGCCCAGTACGAAGAGGATCGCCGCCTTGCGATTCGGACTGGCCCAGCACAACAGCGGCGCGGCCATCAACGCGAATGCCAGCAACAGATGCTGCCAACTGTCTCTCGGCTCCCCTAAGATGCCGTTGATCCGCAGCGGGATCCTCTCCCAGGTCTTGAGGTTCTGCGGCGCTCCCACCGAGCTGTCGCGCACCAGGTAGCCGAACAATCCGGAACCGCTGAAGGTACGGTCCAGTGCAATCAGCTTGGAAAACGCCTCCTGCTCGTCCACTTCCGTATTGGCCGTGAATGTCCGTAGCTTCCTCACCTGGTTGTAGTACAGGAACGGCGCGGCGCCGAGCACGAATCCGCAGACCAGGGCCGCCGCCAGACGCTTGTCTCGCAGCAACCTCCAGATCTGTTTCGGGAACACCGCCACCAGGGCGATCGACATGCCGGTGAGGAGCCAGACGAACAGCGCCTTATCCCACATGGCAAGGCCCGCGCTCATGGAGCCGAGAAACAACCACCGCGCGCGCTTCTCTTGCGCGAAGCGCACACCGCAATAGAGGCAGGCACAGAAGAACAGGTGCTGTAATGCGACCGGACCCCAGTCGAACACATTCGTCAGCAGATAAATTGCGTCCGTCGCAAGAAGCAGTGACGCCAGAACTGCAGCCTTCGTCCCGGCCAGCCGCCGCAGCGCCAGGAAGAACAGCCAGATCGACACCGCCGAGAACAACAGCACCGGCAGACGCAATGTCAGGTGCGTCGTCCCGAAGAGCTTGAAGATGGGCGTGTAGATCCATGCTTTCAGCGTGCCCAGGTATGTCATCAGCATGCTCGGCACGCGAGTTGCCGTGTATGGGATCTTCAGCGTCGCTTCCACCTGCGCCGGGCGGAAGATCGCCATGGTGAACAGCGCCTCGTCGTATTGCGCGCCGGCGTATGGGATGAACACCAGCCCCAGCGCGACAAACAGGCAGCAGACCGCGGCGCCTGCTGCGTAGGCCAGCCAGTTACTCTTCATGGCTTATCCGCCGATGGAGTACATCGGCCGCGGCGGCGCGACGAACTTCGCAGTGTTGATCTCGTGGCCCAGCCACTTCTTGTTGACCGTTTCGTGGATCACGCGGCGGATCTCATCCGCCGGCGCTCCGCTGCGGAGCAACCCCTTCACGTCAGTCTCCTCCAGCGCGAACAGGCAATAGCGAAGCTTTCCGTCCGACGTCAGCCGGATGCGATTGCAGTTGAGGCAGAACGGCCTGCTGACAGACGCGATGAATCCGATCATTCCGATCCCGTCTCGGAAGCGGTACTCCAGCGCCGGCGCGCGCGGGTCGGGATCCGGCACCACCTCCAGCGGACCGATCTCCGCGGCGAGCCTCGCCAGCATGTCGTCCGCGGTCAGCACCTTGCCGCGGTCCCACAAGCCCTGCGCGTCCAGCGGCATGAACTCAATGTAGCGGACCTCGATACCGCGCTCACGCCCGAATCTCGCCAGAGGGACTATGTCTTCCTCCAGCAGGTTCTTCACCGCCACCGCGTTGATCTTGATCGGGCCGAAGCCGAGCTTCTGGGCAGCATCCAGCCCTTCCAGCACGCGCGGCAGATCGTCCCGCCGCGTAATTTGGCGAAACTTCTCGCGGTCCAGCGTGTCCAAATGCACGTTCAGCCGCCGCAGCCCCGCGTCGTACAACGTCTCCGCCTGCTCGGCCAGCAGCACTCCGTTCGTGGTGAGCGCGAGGTCTCGGATCCCCTCAATACCAGCGAGCTTGCGGATCAGTACGTGCAGATCCTTCCGCACCAGCGGCTCGCCGCCCGTCACCCGGAGCTTGCTAACCCCCAGCGAGACCGCGACCCGGACAAACTGCTCGATCTCTTCGAAACTCAGAATCTCGTGCCGGTCGATGAACTGAACGTCACGCTCCGGCATGCAGTAATAGCAGCGGATATTGCAGCGGTCCGTCACGCTGATGCGCAGATTGTCATGGAACCGCCCGAAGCCATCGATCAATTGGTGTGGCGGCGCATTCATGGAATGAGACTCCGGCGAGCCGGCTTCGAGTTTAGCGAACTTGGAGCATCCGCTCCACAGGCCTCCGCGCCCGCTCCATCAGGTCTTCTGACAGTTCAACGCGAGGCGCCAGGTCGCGCAGGCAATCACGGAGCTTCTCCAGGTTGTTGCGCTTCATGTACGGGCATTCGCTGCAGTTGCACTGCTCATTCGCAACAAAGTAGAATTTCTTGCCGGGCGCCAGACGCTGGAGCGAGTGGCTGACGCCGCTCTCCGTCATGACGATAAACTCCTCGCCCGGATGCTTCACACACCACTCGATGATGGCCGATGTCGAGCCAATATAGTCCGCCAGCCGCAGCACGTCTTCGGGGCATTCGGGATGCGCGGCGACCAGCGCGTCCGGATATTGAGACTTCGCCGTTGTCAGACGTCGCGCAGGGAAAGTCGCGTGGACAATGCAGGCGCCCTGCCAGATCTTCATATTCTCCCGGCCCGTCCGCAGCTTGACGTAGTTGCCCAGATTCACATCCGGCAGGAATAGAATCGGTCGATCGGCGGGAATCGAATTCACCACGTCTACCGCGTTGCGCGACGTGCAGAGGATATCGCTCTCCGCCTTCACTTCCACCGAAGTGTTGATGTAGCTCACTACGACGTGGTCCGGATGCCGTCGCTTCCAGGCGCGGACCTGTTCCGCCGGGCAGCTATCCACCAGGCTGCAGCCCGCATCGCGGTCTGGCACAACCACGATCTTGTCCGGATTCAAGACTTTAGCCGTCTCCGCCATGAACCAGACCCCGCAGAACGCGATGACTTCGCCGTCAAAGCTGCGTGCTTTCTTCGCCAACTCAAGACTGTCCCCAATACAATCAGCCAGTTCCTGGATCTCCGACTCCTGATAGTGATGCGCAAGAAGGATGGCCTTTCGCTCACGCTTGAGCTCCAGGATCTCGTCGATGATGGTGTTCGTGGCGAGCATGGACGGGAGTTCGCTGACCTTATTGTAGCAACCGGTTTGCAGTGTGTGACAATTGCCCGCCCCATGGGACAAGCCGTCCTCGGCGCCTGACATATTGTCTCCAGCCGTTTGCCCCGCCCAAAGTACCAGAACTTCAGTAACGTGTTGTTTTGGGGACAGTTGCCCTCCACACATCGGAGCCCTGCGAATTGGTACAGGACTTGCTCACACAAAGGCATGAGCGAGGAATGATCCTGGTTGTTCTTCTCACCGAAGATCACCGGCGCGCCGAAGACATTCGCTCCCGCCTGGAGGAGGAGGAGGGATTCGAGGTTGTTGCCCTTGAATCCCTGCCAGGCAGGGAGCGGATGCCTGTGATGTGCGTCCATCTGGCCATCCGCTGCTTCGCCCAAAGCCTGTGCAAATCAGCAGGCCGCGGAACTCAAAGTCCGGGCGCATCCGATTCGAATCTCGAACCGGTTCTTGCCCGCTGGCCGGGCAGCCTCAGTCCTTCTCGATGTCCCGGTGCGAGACCTTAGCGACGTATCCGGCCTTTTGCAGCCGCTTCCCCATCTCCTGAGCCATCATCACAGACCGGTGATGTCCGCCTGTGCATCCGAACGAAATCGTCAGGTAGCTCTTCCCTTCCGCGACGTAATGCGGCATCAGGTACAGCAGCAGGCTGGAGATTCGCTCCATAAACTCGACGGTCTGGGGGAAACTGCGAACGTAACGGGCCACCGCCGCATTCCTGCCGGTCAGATTCTTGAATTCGGGGATGTAGTTTGGATTCGGCAGGAACCGCACGTCAAACACCAGGTCGCTCTCGGAAGGAACGCCGTGCCTGAATCCGAAGCTGACCACGTACACCCTGAGCTTGCCCTCATCGCTGACCGAGAAATTCTCCGCGATCCGTTTGCGCAGTTGGTGAACGTTCAGCTCCGTCGTATTGATGACATGATCCGCAAGCCGGCGGATCGCGGAGAGGCGTTTGCGCTCCAACTGAACGTTGTGTGCAACGCTCTCCTCGCCGCCCAGCGGATGCGGACGGCGCGTCTCGCTATACCGCCGCACCAATGTACTGTCATCGGCGTCCAGGAAGATGAGGCGCGTCCGGATCTTCCTCCGCAATTTCGAATACAGTTCCGGGAAGCGCTGGAGTTGGTCTTTCTCGCGAATGTCCACCACCAGCGCCGCCCGCCGGATGTTCGGGGAATCCTTCGTCAATTCCGCGAATTTGGGGATCAGGTCCAGCGGCAGGTTGTCCACGGAGTAGTAGCCGTGATCCTCCAGCGTCTTCAGCACAGTCCCCTTGCCTGAGCCGCTGAGACCCGTAATGACCACCAGTTCTGGAGTTGGGGTAGCGGACCGTCTTGCCATCTACGCTTCCACGAGGTCCACACCGCCGTCGCGCCGCCGGATCAGAACGTGGGTCTTGTCCGTCTCAGCGTCGCGGTACACCAGGTAGTCGTGATTCTCCTCCATCGCGATCATGGCCTCGTCCACAGTCATGGGCTTGCCATTGGCTCGTCTGCCCGCACGCACGACCTTGACCGGCTTCGCCTTCGTGGCCTTGGCCGGCTTCGAGTTCCGCGCCGGAGCGGTCGAAGCCGCCACAGTCGCCTGCGCCTCCTCGACGGGTGCGCCCGTCGTGCGCGCCTGGCGCAACGGCGTGGAGCGTTTCGTCTCCCTCCACTTGCTGCGCGTCTTCAGCGCCTGCTTCTCTACTTTCTCCACGGCGTCCATGGTCGCCGTGAACTGGTCGGTGGCCGCCCCAGCCCCCACCAGCGTGTTGTCGTAGAAATTCAAACGCACCTCCGCACGCTGGAGGTGCCGTTGGGTTCCCAAGATGACCTGGGCCTCCTTTTCTCCGCGCCGCTCCAGCAGCTTGGAGAGGCGGGCAAACGCCATTGCGAGCTTCCGCTCCTGCGATGCCGTCAACTTGTCCTGTTTGCCGGTAAATGTAATCTTCATAGGCGTGCCTTTCTCCTCCCTACACAGGCAGGACCGCTTCAGGTACCCCTAGTTCCTGACGCGGCGATGGTGAGTGGAGGGAATTTTCATGTCCTCGCGGTACTTGGCGACCGTGCGGCGTGTGACCTGAATCCCCTGTTCCTGCAGCTTGGCGGCGATCTGGTCATCGGTGAGAGGCTTGGTGGTGTCTTCTTCTTCTATCATCTTCTTCACCATGCGCTTCAACGTCTGCAGCGGGATGCCCCCGCCGGAAGGCCCTTGCACGGCCTCCGAGAAGAAAAATCTCAGCTCATAAACGCCCTGCGGCGTGTGCGCGTACTTGCCTGCAACCGCCCGGCTCACCGTGGACGGGTGCACTCCGATCTCCTCGGCGACATCTTTGATCATCATCGGCCGGAGGTGGTCCAGCCCATGCTCCAGGAAGCCACTCTGCCGGCCCACTATTGCCTGGCAGACTTTGAGGATCGTCTGCTTCCGCTGCTCGATGTTCCGGATCAGTTGCAGCGCCGACTGGAAGCGCTCCTTGATGTAATTGCGCGTTTCCTTGTCGGGCTCCTGCTCGCGGTCGAGCAATCGCCGGTAATTGCCGTTCAATCGGAGTTGGGGCAGGTCTTCATCGCTGATCTGAATGACGTAGTCGTCACCTTCCTTGGAGATGTAGACGTCCGGCTCCACCTGCCTGGCTCCGGGGCCCGAGTACCTCAACCCCGGCTTCGGATCCAGACGCCGGATCACTTCCAGGGCGACCTGAATGTGCTCGATCCGCCTGTTGAGCAGACGGCAAAGCTCCTTCACGCTCTTCGACTCGACCAGCTTGAGATGATCCTTGACGATCTGCCACGCCAGCCCGCCCTGCCCGTTGCGGCTCTCCAACTGCAGCAACAGGCACTCCTGCAGTGTCCTCGCCCCGACGCCGGCCGGATCCAGTCGCTGGATCTCACGCAGCGCGGCTTCCAGGGCCTCCAGAGAATGCCCCTCCGCCGCTGCAATCTCCTCCAGCGGATCAGGCAGGTATCCCGTCTCGTCCAGGTTCCCGATGATCGCGTCCGCCGCGGCGCGCACCTCGGGCGCCAGCACCAGGAGGGCAAGCTGCTGCCGCAGATGCTCGGTCAGCGTCACCGGCGATGACAGAAATGTCTCGAATGAGGGCTTGTCAGGATCCTCCGCTCCCGGCGACCGGAAGCCCGGATCCATCCACTCCTCAAAGTAGGAGCCAAAGTCGATCTGGTCGAACGGGTCGGCCTGCTGCGCTCCGTCGGTTGAAACCTGGGTGTCGAAGTCGACCGGCGCGGCCACGGCCTCCGCCGGCTCAGGTGGTTCAAAACTCTCGGCTTCCGGTTCCGCGGACGCCTCGTTGGTCACCTGTAGCACCGCCGCATCCGACGGGTTCGGATCCCGCTCAGCCTCAAGCAGGGCCTGGACCTCGGCCGGAGTCAGATCCTCGCCGCTCTCCCCCGTATCTTCCAGCACGGGGTTCTCGGCAATCTCCTGGGCGATCATGTCACGCAGCTCCAGGCGGTTCAACTGGAGCACCGTCACCATCTGGACAAGCCCAGGAGTGAGGATCTGTTTCTGCTTGACCGTGATTTGCAGTCTCGGTGAGAGCAGGCTCATCTGACCCTCATCATAGCGCAGACGCCCAAGGAGTCCAGCCTTTTCCAGGACCGCTCCTCCCTTCGACCAGTTGCCAGCCGGGCTGGGTCCTCTTGCCGCCGTCGTGCTAAGTCGCCTGGCGGATTGAATTCTCTGACGCAAGCCCACGGTAGAGGCCCGCAGCCAGCCAGGAGGATGGAGAGAACTTGAGCTGCCAGCCGGCACATTCCGCCGGCTTGTCCGTCGACCTTATCTTCTCTGGGCAAGCAGAGGCTGCCGCGGGCAGTCGTAGTGGTGCTCGGCCGTCAGCCCCTGCACTAAAGTGGGGCTTTCCACTTACCGATTGATATGTCAGCCCGCAGGTGCCTGGAAGCATGCGTTCCAGCCCTCCAAGGGGGGCACTACAGGCAGCATCATGGCGACGGTCTGTCTTGAACCTCAAGCACTGCAAGCAACGGGACGGCGGAGCCTGATCCGGATACTGCTCTTCCTCTGGAGCCTGGCGGTGGCTTGCCCGATCCGCTACTGGCCGATCAAGGATTCGGTCGACAACACTTGGGTCTTCGCACTGAACTATGCGGCCGCCAAAGGGCTGGCGCTGGGACGGGACATTATCTGGACCACCGGCCCTCTCGGCTATCTCGTCTTCCCGATGGACGTCGGTTCAAACCTTGAACAGGGTTTCGCGTTTCAGTGCGCATTGTGGCTGGTTCTAGCTGCGATCTTGGTCGATCTCTATTTTTGGACGGGACTACCCTTGAAGAACCTCTCCTTGTTCGCCATGTTCTTCGGTCTGTCCGCTCCTCTGTATTGGTTCAACTACATGGGGCTGGAGAATCTCTTAGTTACAGGGGTGTTCGTCCTCTTGTTGACCGCACGGATCAGAGGCAGCCGTATCCGTTTCGCTGCCGCCGCCGTGCTCACCGGAGTCATTCCTCTCATTAAGCTCACCGGGGGGATGATTGCCGGAGCAGCGATCCTCGGCTACCTGGTCGAAGCCGCGGTTCGGAAGCGCCGGGGAGCATGGTTCGATTTCGCATTGGGCGCTATCATCCCCACCGCGACGATGGCAGCCGGTTGCTGGCTGACTCTGCCCTCGTTCGAGGCCTTCCGGCAGTTCGTCAGGGGCAGCATGGAGATCATCGGCGGTTACAGTGCCGCGATGTCCTATCCCGGCGATCCGATGGAATTTCTCGGTGTCCTGGACATCCTCGTTGCCATCGGAGCATTCCTCTTCGTTCGGACGAATGAGCGCACTATCCCATGGTTCCTCGTCGCGTTGTTCTCTCTGCCCCTGCTCATCAGCATCAAGCATGGTTTCGTGCGCCAGGACATCCACGTCATCAACTTCTTCTCGTTCGCAGGCCTTGTTCTCGCAGTTTGCGCTCTTTCCTTGCAGGTTTCCGGCAAACGGTCTATCGTCGCATTCCTGGTGGCGCTGAATGTCGGCATCCTCTCACTTGAATACATGGCTATCAGGGTTGGACCGCGATTGGCGCTCGCGGAAGCGTCCGGATTCCGAGGTCTGCTAATGGCCGCCGAGGCGCTGCACTTTGATTCGCTCAGGGCCAACCTGCGCGCGCAATCCCGCTTGGCCGTGGAAGGGCGTCTCGAACCCGAGATTCGCGCCGCAGTGGGTGACGCGCCTGTCGCCTCGCTCTCCGTCGTCTATAGCGGAGCGTTCCTCGATGATGCGAATCTTCAAATCTACCCTGTGGTGCAGCGATACTCCGCGTATACGCCATATCTCGACGAGCTAAACGCCGTCTGGGTACGCAACCGCGGTCCGCGGTACCTCGTCTTCGACGGCTTGAGTATCGACGAAAGACACCCCTGGGCCGAAACGCCGGCCATGTGGCGCGAGATCTTCCGCTGGTACGACGCGCGCCTGAAAACATCGCGTACCGTCCTGCTCATGCGGCGCGCGAATCCGCGTTTCACGGGCTTGCGCCCGGTCGGACAGTTGGAGTTTCTGGCTTCGCAAAATCTCGGGTTCCCGCCTTCGCAACAACCGCTGTTTGCCAGCGTGACATGCTCGACGAATCCTATTGACACGATTCGGAGTGGTCTCGCGAGGCCCGCTCCGGTTCAGATCGGCAAGTACCGGGCGGTCGTCGCCGTTCTCGCGTCTCCGACCCTGGTCAACTTTCGGGCCGGAAACCTGAATGAGATTGGCGCGCTGTTCGATCAGACCACCTCTCCGCTCCCGGCGGAGCCTCAACTCAAGTTCAGTGGAGCGGAATTCGCGCGTGCCGGCAGACAATGCCAGGCCCGGTTCTTCGAAACCGTCTCCCAGGGCAAGGGTGGGACGGACGACTAAGGTCCCGCCTGACTGCAACGTTTCCGGCGACTCGGTGCGGCTTCTCCTGACCAGGGGATTCCAGAGTCTACCCAGTCCTGCCGGACTGTCACAGCCCCAATTCGAAGTTGTCTCCGAGGTAGATCCGCCGCACCTCCGGATCCATCGCCAGCGCCGCCGGCGTTCCCGCCCTGAAGATCCTCCCGTTGTTGATGATGTAGGCGCGGTCCGTCACGGCCAGTGTTTCGCGGACGTTATGGTCGGTGATCAGGATCCCGATGCGCTTCCGTTTCAGGTCGGAGATGATCCGCTGCAATTCCAGCACCTGGATCGGATCGATCCCCGAGAACGGCTCATCCAGCAGCAGGAATTGGGGTTGAATTGCCAGCGACCGTGCGATCTCCACCCTCCGCCGCTCACCGCCGGAGAGCATGTAGCCCTTGTTCTTCCGCACGCGGTCCAGGCCCATCTGCTCCACAAGCTCTTCCAGGCGTTCCCGCCGCTCCCGTCCGCTCAGCGGCAGTGTCTCCAGGATTGCCAGGAGATTGTCCTCCACCGTCAGCTTCCGGAACACCGACGCTTCCTGCGGCAGATAGCTGATGCCCACCCGTGCGCGCTCGTACATCGCGAGAGGCGTGATCTCCTGCGTATCGAGATAGATCCTGCCCGAGTCCGGATTGATCAGGCCGACGATCATGTAGAAAGAGGTCGTCTTTCCCGCGCCGTTCGGCCCGAGCAGACCCACAACTTCCCCCATCTCCACGCTGACCGATACTCCATCCACGACGCGCCGGCCGCGGTATGTCTTTGAGATCTCCTCGGTGCGAAGGGTCCGTGCGTCTCCGTTGCTTGCGATCGAGCCCACCAAAGAGTATTATCCACGATGCTTATACCCTGTGCGTCATTGCTTGATGATGGGCCGGCTTGTTCTGCTGCTCGTCTTCTCCGGTGCGGCGATGGCTCAATCTCCGTCGCGGCAGCCCTCTCCCCCTCAACCTCGTAGGTTCGTCTTCCCGTATACGTATGTCAGCGGACGCGTGATCGACGCCGACACGAAACTCGCCATCACCGGCGCGCGCGTCTTCATCCGCTGCATTGGGAGCGGCGGCGCCCCGAACGAAGTCACCCTTGTCACAGGCAACGGCGGCGCCTTCGGCTCGCAGCGCTATAACGAGCAGGGCTGCATCGTCCAGGTGTATGCCGACGGATACGTTGCATCCCGCGAAGACATCGAACGCGGTCCCGTCTCCATTCCGCCGCCCAGCGGCGATCCCGACAAATCGCTGCTTTTCGCGCTTCACCAGCAGGCGGAAATTTACGGAACGGTGATCGACCCCGACACGGAAAAACCCGTCGCCGGCCTCACCATTTGGGCGCAATGGTCCGACTTCGAACGCGGCAAGCGCCGCCTCAGCGCGGCCGCTGACGCGTCCTCCACGGATGCCGATGGCCGCTTCCGCCTGAAGAACCTGCCGCCCGGCCAGTACTTCCTCCAGGTCTCACAGCCTGAACAGGAACGCGTCGAGGCGCGCGCAATGCCGGCCGTGAAGGTCAGCGGCTACGCCCGTTCGTTCTGGCCCGGTGGCGCCCACGAGTCCGCTCTGCCGCTCTACCTCACCGCAGGAGCGCGGCTGAATGCCGGCTCACTATTTGTCCGCCAGCAGCCCCTCTACCGCATCCATGCGAAGATCGAAGTCCCCCAGTGCGCGGCCTTTCGCAAGTACCGGTTTACCCTCTGGCAGCAGCAAGGCCCCGAGTTTGTTCCTCGCGTGAAGGACATTCTCGACTGCGATGCTCCCTTCACGCTGCGCAACCTCACCGCCGGCCGATGGTGGCTTGAATCGCGCCTCGATGGCGCGCTCGCCGAGTGGGCCGAGGCCGAACTCCTGGAGGTTGAAATCCAGGACAAGGACCGGACCCTCGCCCTCCACCCCCTGCCGCCTCTCCAAATCCCCTTCAAAATCGTGGGTGAGCGCATCGCTTTCCCTACGATACCCAAGGCTGCACTCGTTCCGGCGGGCGGGCCCACGCAGGCTCTGCCGCTGCCGGTGGACGTCACGATGCCTCGCGTTGCTCTCGCCGCCCCCGCGTCCGAGAAGGCCGAGCTCCGCATGATCGGCCTACCCGACGGGATGTGCATCAAGTCCGTCCGCTACAATGGCGGCCTCGCGGAAGACGGTATCTTTGTTCCCAACCGCTCCGCTCCGTCTCATCTTTTGGAAGTGGAACTCTCCTCCTCGCCACCATTGGTGGAAGGTGTCGTCCGCAATGGCGAGAAGCCTGTCCCCGGCGCGCTTGTCGTCCTCGCCCCCTGGCCCTCCGCTCTGCGCGCCGACTGGCCCAACACCTTCCGCGCCCGCTCCGGAGGCGCCGGCTACTTCAAATTCGACTCACTCCCGCCCGGATCCTACCGGGCTTTCAGCATCGACCCCGGCTATCTCAAGCGTCTTGAAGAGCCCGGAGTTCTCCTGCGCCTCATCGGCCAGGCCTCCGAGTGGGATCTGCGAGAGGGACAGAGGACCCTGATCCCGCTCGAGCCCGTCGAGCCCTAAGAGCCACCTACTACTTCTTCTTGCCCTGGTTGATCCGGCTTACTGCCGGTCCGCTGCCCGAGTTGTCCACCACCAGCTTGTCCTGGCGTGAGTACCACGTGATCTCTGCGCCACGCGAGGTTCCTCGTTTCGAATCCACCACCACCGGGTTTCCGCCGTTGAGGATGATCCGCTCATCGTCGACGTAATACTCCGCGTGCTCGCCGTTGCCGTTCCGCGTGCGGTCAGGAGCGACCTCCTTGATCTCCACCGCTCCATCCGCGAACATCCGGTCCAGGCGAGTCTCGTCACCGCCGCCTTTCTTCGGCTCCTTCTCAAACCACGCCCGCAGCTGGCTTGATTTCACGTTCATGCCCGGCCGGTCCAGCGTCACTCCACCTACATAGGTTGCCAGCTGCGTCTTGTCCGAGTAGACGAGTGAGGGCGCCTTGACGATGGTGAAGCTGTTCCCGCTCTTCTTGCCGCTCTTCTGGGAATTCTGAGCCTGGGCGTCTCCCCGCTGATCGGGCAACTGGCTCACCACGTCGCCCGTTGCCTCCAGCGTCTGCTGGCTCCGGTCGATATTGATCGTCTTGGCCTGCAGCCGGCTGTCAGCCTGCCACAGCAGCGCATCGCCTTCGTATTTGATCTTCTGGTTTTTCTCCGTGGAGGACATCCGCGCCGCCCGCGCGTTCAACGGCTGTGAGCTCGACAGCAGCCCTTCATTCACCTGCTTCTTTTCAGGCTGGCGCATGGAGGAGACATTCCCCACGGCCACCATGTCGCCGGTCTGCTGCTCCAGCGTAATCTCGTCCGCGGCAGTCGACCCCGTCTCGTCCCACATGCGCGCCTTCGTCTTCAGCTTGATCAGATCCGTTGCGGCGTCCAGCGAAGCGTGGCCTGCGGTCGCGCGCCGCGTCCCTTCCTCGTATTCAAAGTCAGTCCACTGCTCGAGCCGCGCCATCTGGCCGGTCTTCTCATCGAAGTCCGCCTGCAGATCCTTGCTCTTCGTCAACATGATCACGGGCTTGCCGCCCTTGCCCTCGCTCTCAGTCCGCGTGGTCACGTTCACGGAGCGGCACGTCTTGATCATGTTGTCTGCGCCGTACTGGATGTACAGCCGCTCGCCGGTCATCAGCCGTTTGCGGTCGCCCTTCTTGCCCGGCAGGAACTCCACCTGGCCCGGCGTGTGCGTCGACACCTTATCGATCTCCTTGCCGCCAGCCCGCATCTCCAGATCGATCACCTCACTGGTCAGGATGCGCTTGCCTTGCGGCGGCGTGCCCTGCCGCGCCACCGGTTCCGACTCGACTCGCCCCTTGCCCGTGGCAAGAGCGCGCTTCAGCACGCTCCCTTCGTCGCCCGCTTCAAAGTCCAGGTCAAACCGGGATGCCGTCACGTGTGTCAGCGCGGTCGCGGTCTTCGAATCCAGCCGCGCGTTCTCCATCGCCTCAATCTTTTTCACTTCGCCTTTGGGCGTGAGGTACAAGATGAGATTGTCGGCGGCATATGCGAGTTCCTTGCCCGGCTGCACATCCGTGCCCGAGGCGGATTTCGCTTCTACGTGGTCCAGCATTCCTTCGTTGTCGAGATGGACCAGGCTTTCAGCGGCGTTCAGCGTGAACGTTCCCCGCGTCAGCTTCGAAGGCGCCGAGAGCTGAACCAGCTTTTCCAGCTCTTTGTAGACCACCTGGCTCGCTTCGACACGCATGGGCGGCTTCTGTGCGTCCTTGCCTCTCCAGTCGATCTTCGCCTGTGTCTTCATCAGCAATTCGTGCGTCGACGGATCGTAGACCGCGCCTTCACACTCTCCGCTGCCTTGGTCAAATTCAAAAGTGGCTTTGCGGTCCGTGGAGGCCCGTGAGGTCTTCACGTCCAGCGTCACGCCTGAAGTCTGGATCTTCAGCAGACGGCCGGCAGGCTGCTCCGGATTCTGAGACAGGTTCATGGTGATCTCCACGTCCCCGTCCGAATACATTGAGCCGGCTTCCTGGTCCAGGGTCGCGTGCTTGCTCTTCACCAGGTCGTACTTCCCGCCTTTGACTTCGCGAATCTCCATTTCGAGATCCTCGAAGACATACACAGCGGGTTCCTTGATCTGTTCGAAGTGGCGTGCCCGGATCACGAGCTTCGCGCGATCACCTGCCTTGATCTCGTATTCCCATTTCTGGGCTGTCGCGGAGGTGTTGTCGGGGAGGGGTGTAGAGGCGTGCGGCCGTTGACGAAGCAGCGCTTCCTTGCGCGCGTAAAAGACCGATCCGACCGTGCCTGCAATGGCAACAATGGCGAGCAAAATCAGCCAGCGGGCTCGCCGCAGCATACGTCCTCAGCATAACATCCTCTCTCGGCTCTTGCGGACTTTCGTCGGCTTTGGCCTTTAGCGCGCCAGACTCAGATTTTATGAGAGGCACCGGACAGCGGGGTCGCCTTGCACTCGTGGCGATGTAGATGTAAAACTTTGATCTCATTTGTTATCAAATCGTTATAACAAACTATTGTCACTCGTCTGCCGAGTGTGCTAATAATATTCTCGGTGCCCGGACCACTCTGGTCCGTGCGATCCGTCATCCCAAAGACTGATTCGAAACCATGGAGGTTTTGAGAGCTATGCAAATCCGTCCCCTCTACGACCGGCTCGTGATTCGCCGGGTCGAGCAGCAGGAGACTGTGCAGAACGGGATCATCATCCCCGACACCGCGAAAGAGAAGCCGCAGGAAGGCGAGGTCATGGCAGCCGGTCGCGGTAAGCGCCTCGAGGACGGGAGCGTCGTTCCCCTCGATGTCAAGGTCGGCGACCGCATCCTGTTCGGCAAGTACTCCGGCAGCGACATCAAGATCGATGGCGAAGAGTACCTCATCCTGCGCGAGGACGAAGTCCTCGGCGTGCTCGAAAAGTAAGGTCTCACAGGTTCCCCCAATAGGAGATTGAAAACAATGGCAGCGAAGCAGATTGTATACAGCGAGAGTTCGCGTCAAGCCATCCTCCGCGGCGTCAACCAGCTCGCCGACGCAGTGAAGGTCACCCTCGGCCCCAAGGGCCGCAACGTCGTTCTCGAGAAGAAGTTCGGCGGCCCGACGATCACCAAGGACGGCGTCACCGTCGCCAAGGAGATCGAGCTCAAAGATCCGCTGGAGAACATGGGCGCCCAGATGGTGCGTGAAGTCGCGTCCAAGACTTCAGACGTCGCCGGCGACGGCACCACCACTGCCACCATCCTGGCCCAGTCCATCTTCCGCGAAGGCGTGAAGGCCGTTGCGGCCGGCGCCAACCCGATGGCCCTGAAGCGCGGCGTCGAGAAGGCCGTCGAAGCGGTCGTCGCGGAAGTCCAGAAAACCTCCAAGCCCGTCGGCGGTGAGGGGATCGCCCAGGTCGGCACCATCTCCGCCAACGGCGACACCGAGATCGGTAACACGATCGCCGAGGCGATGAAGAAGGTCGGCAAGGACGGCGTCATCACCGTCGAAGAGTCCAAGACCATGCACACCGAGCTGCAGACCGTCGACGGCATGCAGTTCGACCGTGGCTACCTCTCCCCCTACTTCATCACCGACCCCGACCGGATGGAAGTGGTCCTCGAAGAGCCCTACATCCTCATCCACGAGAAGAAGATCAGCAACATGAAGGACCTCCTTCCGGTCCTCGAGCAGATCGCCCGTTCGGGCCGTCCGCTGCTGATCATCGCCGAGGAAGTGGAAGGCGAAGCTCTCGCCACTCTCGTTGTGAACAAGCTCCGCGGCACCCTGAATGCCTGCGCCGTGAAGGCTCCAGGCTTCGGTGATCGCCGCAAGGCCATGCTGGAGGACATCGCGATCCTCACCGGCGGCAAGGCCATCATGGAAGAGACCGGCATCAAGCTCGAAGGCGTCCGCCTCGACGACATGGGCAAGGCCAAGCGCGTCACCATCGACAAGGACAACACCACCATCGTCGACGGCGCCGGTGCGCAGAAGACCATCGAGGGCCGCATCAAGCAGCTCCGCGCCCAGATCGAAGAGACCACCTCGGACTACGACCGCGAGAAGCTCCAGGAGCGCCTGGCCAAGCTCGCCGGCGGCGTCGCTGTCATTAAGGTCGGCGCAGCCACCGAGACCGAGATGAAGGAGAAGAAGGCCCGCGTCGAAGACGCCCTCCACGCCACCCGCGCGGCTGTCGAGGAAGGCATCGTCCCCGGCGGCGGCGTTTCTCTCCTCCGCGCCTCCAAGGCCCTCGACGGGCTGAAGGGCCCAGGCGACGAGCAGATCGGCATCGACATCATCCGCCGCGCCTGCCAGGAGCCGCTCCGCCAGATCTCCGGCAACGCCGGCTTCGAAGGCGCCATCGTGGTGGAGAAGATCACCACCAACGCCAACGCCAACTTCGGCTTCAACGCCGCCACTGGCGAGTATCAGGATCTGGTCGAAGCGGGCGTCATCGACCCCGCCAAGGTCACCCGTTCCGCCCTGCAGAACGCGTCCTCCATCGCGGCTCTCATGCTGACCACCGAAGCGATGGTCTGCGAGATCCCCGAGAAGAAGTCGGCCGCTCCCGCCCCCGGCGGTCACGGTCCGGACATGGACTACTAAACAACACCAAATGAGATCCGGGGGCGTAAGTCCCCCAGCTCACAGCGAACCACAAAAAGCCCCGGCGGCCGAAAGGCCCACGGGGCTTTTTGTTGCCCCATCTCCATCTTTCGATCTCCTCAATAGATACTAATCAGACTTTCTTATGATAAACTCCTTTACGGCTCCGGTCTCATCGGTCCGGAGGTCTGAAGTTTCCAGGGGACCTTGAATATGTCCAAACAGTCTCGTATTATCTCCCTCTTCGCCATCGCCTGCGTCATCGCCCTCGCCGCCGCGGCACTCTCCGCGGGCGACGGCCCCGCCTTCCGCCCTACGGAGAAGGCGTTCTACGCCGACCAGGCGCTCGTCAACTTCGTCCGTCCAGGTCTCGCGTTCAAGATCACCAAGGCCGAGATCGCTGCCGACGGCACCGTCACCGCCTGGGTCAGCATGACCGATCCCAAGGGAATGGGTCTGGATCGCGAGGGCATCGTCACCCCCGGGGTCATCAGCGCCAGCTTCCTCATCGGCTACATCCCCGGCAATAACGTTCCCTATGTGTCCTACATCACCCGGAGCCGCACCGGTGCAGCCGGCACAGTCACGCAGGCCACGGGCGAGAGCAACGGCAAGTGGAGCAAGATCGCCGAAGGTTCTTACACCTACACCTTCTCGAACAAGGTGCCCGCGAGCTATGACAAGACCGCTACGCATACCGTCGCTGTTTACGGCTCGCGCAATCTCGATGAGTTCGAGCTCGGCCGCAATTATTCAGACGCCGTTTATAACTTTGTCCCCAACGGCGCCCCGGTGACCGTGGTTCGCGACATCATCCGCACGCAGTCCTGCAACAACTGCCATGACTCATTGGGCATGCACGGCGGCAGCCGCAAGAGCATGGAAGTCTGCAACATCTGCCATACTCCGCAGACTCCGAGTTCCGCCGAAGGCGTCACCACGGACATGCGCGTCATGATCCACAAGATCCACTTCGGTGCGAATCTTCCCAGCGTCAAGGCGGGCAAGAAATACACAGTCGCGGGCAACGATTACTCCACTGTCGGCTTCCCGGCGCCGGCCATGGCCTGCAAAGCCTGCCACCAGGACAAGAGCGCCGCGGGCGCCACGCAGGCGAGCAACTATCTGGCCAATCCCACCAGGTCCGCCTGCGGTTCCTGCCACGACGACGTCAACTTTGCCACAGGTGAAAACCACGCCGGCATGCCGCAGTTCAGCGACAACCAGTGCAAGAACTGCCACCAGCCGAAGGGCGAACTCGACTTCGACACCTCAATCAGCGGCGCTCATACCGTCCCCATCGAGTCCTCGCTCGTTGCCGGCGTCGTAGCCAAGATTATCGCCGTCGACAATGTCGCTCCCGGCAAGAGCCCCGTCTTGACATTCTCTCTGAATGACAAGAAGGGCAATCCCATTGACATCAAGACGATCACCAGTCTGCGCGTCTACATGTCCGGTCCCGCCACGGACATTCCCAGCTATATTCGCGAGGACGTCCTGAAGGCGGAAGGCCCCGGCGATGGCCGCTACTTCTGGACAATGGCCGCCAAGCTGCCTGCCGACGCGAAGGGAGCCTGGCAGTTCGGCATGGAAGGATACCGCACGACCACCGTTCTCGCGGGTACCCAGAAACAACGGTCAATCCGCGACTATACGCCCAACTCGGTCTTCTGGGCAGCCGCCGGCGGCGGACCGGTCACGCCGCGCCGCACTGTCGTCTCCACGCAGAACTGCAACAAGTGCCACTACGTGCTCGAGTTCCATGGCGGCAATCGCAACGACGCGCAGATGTGCACCTTCTGCCACAACCCCAACCTGGTCGCCGGCTCCGAGCAGACGAGCTGGAACTACGCCACGATGATTCACCGCTATCACGGTGAAGAGGTCGCCTACCCAGGGCGCCTCAACAATTGCGGTCAGTGCCACACGGGCAACTCGCAGAACCTGCCTCTGCAGGACGGTCTGCTACCAGTGAAGAACGGCCTGGCGCCGATCAACCCCACCGGCGCTACCACCAACGCCTGCCTCTCGTGCCACAACACGACCCTGGCCTGGCAGCACGCTGCGTCCAACACCACTTCGCTCGGCGAGAGCTGCGCGGTTTGCCACGGCGCAAACAGCCAGTTCTCCGTCAGCAAGGTGCACGCTCAGTAACCAATCAACCCAGCCTCAACCAGAGGGCCCGCTCCGGCGGGCCCTCTTCTTTTGCGGCCCGCCCTATAAAACAAAATCGCCATTTTTTGTTTGCGCTCTACCGGCGCCCGGCGTACACTGAATGTGTCGGTAGGTTCAGCAATACATATATCCATTCACTCTCCTAGATAGGGGCCCACTCCGCCTTATCTTCTTCTAGCCAGCCGGCCGCTGCCGCCATACAGCGGCCGGCTTTTTTGTCTCGACAGCGGTCAGGCCTCGCGTCCAGTTCAACCCCGACGGTGATCCCCAGCCAACGCCGATATGTGCGCGGTGGCGGCGCGCCCTAACCCGTCCAGGTTGTATCCGCCCTCCAGGAGGCTCACTACGCGACCTCCGGCCCACCGGTCCGCGATCTCCATTGAGATCTCCGTCAGCTCTCTGAAGTCCTCGTCCCTGAGCACGAACCGCCCCAGCGGGTCTCCACGCCTTGAATCGAACCCCGCCGACAGGATCACCAGATCCGGCTTGTACGCGTCCATCAGCGGCGGCAGTCTTTTGCGGAACGCTCCCACAATCTCGGCATGCCCCGCCCCGGCGTGAAACGGGCAGTTCAGCGTCGTGCCCTTGCCCGTGCCCGCGCCGGTTTCATCCGGCGCGCCCGTTCCGGGATACCACGGCGACTGATGCGTGCTGAAGAAGAACACCGCTGGGTCTTCGTAGAAGATATCCTGCGTGCCGTTGCCGTGATGCACGTCCCAGTCCGCGATCAGGACCCGTTGCGCGCCGTGGATCTTCCGCGCGTAGCGCGCTGCAATGGCGGCATTGTTGTAGATGCAGAACCCCATGCCGCGGGCCAGCGTCGCGTGATGTCCCGGCGGGCGCACAGCCGCGAAGGCTCTCTTCTGCCGCCCGCTCATCACCGCGTCCACGGCCGAGAGCGCCGCGCCCACGGCGAGCCTTGCAACATCCTCCGAGAGTGGGCACAGGCCTGTGTCTCCGGTGCTTAGCGTCGCCGATTTGCGGGCGATGTCGTGCCGCACGGTGGCCAGATAGGCCTTCGTGTGGCACAGGTGCAGGTCATCGTCCGTCGCCATCCTGGCCGGAATGTGCGCGAGACGTTCCATCAGCCCGCTCTTGTCCAAGGCTTTCTTCAAGGCTCGATAGCGCTCCGGCGATTCCGGATGTTCCTGTCCTGGATCATGCTTGACGAATTCCGCGTCGAAGACCAACCCTGTCAGGGTCTTCGCCTGTCCCTTGCCCACGTCCGACATGGTTTCCATTCTGCCAGATGCTTGCGGAACATTACCCCCCCACCAATCGTCTGTCCTTGTGTAAGGAAGTCATACCCCGTGAGCGCACTCCTCGAACCCCAAGTCGTCAGTCGCCTCGAAGAGCGCCCTCCCTTCCTCATGAAGCCGCGGCGCCGCCACCGCACCATGCATCCGGTCGAGTTCTTCCTTGACCTGTCAAAGCAGACGCTGGCCAACCTGCACCGCAACAAGCTGCGCAGCTTTCTCACTCTCTTCGGCATCGCCTGGGGTATTGCATCGCTCGTGCTGATGTCCGCGCTCTCCGACGGATTCCGCCAGGGCCAGCGCAAGAACATGTCGCAAATCGGCGACAACATTGTCTTCGTGTACGGCGGTGTCACGGAGGAGCAGGCAGGCGGGCAACGCGCCGGACGCCGCATTATGCTGGACGAACGCGACCTCGACATCATTCGCAGCACCTGTCCCTCCGTTGCGGTCCTTTCGGCCGAACATAAGAACTTCGCCGTTCCAGCCCGCACAACCACGAACTCCGGACGCTTCCTCACGCTTGGGGTCAACCCCGATTACCTGAAGCTGCGTAATCTTCCAGTCGAACGCGGCCGCACGGTCTCCGACGCCGACGTTGCCGAAGGCAGGCGCGTCGCCGTGCTCGGCTCATCGGTGCGCAGGCAACTCTTCCTGCGCAATCCCTTGCCGCTGGGCGAAACCGTCTATCTCAACAACTACCCTTACGAAGTCATCGGCTTGATGAGCGAGAAGGACCAGAACTCGTCCTACGACGGCTGGGACAACGATAAGGTCCTCATCCCGACGTCATCGCTACTCCGCGACATGCCGCCGGACCGCCAGGTCTACGCCGAGAAGCGCGTTAATGGCTTCCTCTACCGCCCGGTCGACGTCTCCCGCTGGGAAGAAGCGCAGGCCCAGGTGCGCGCGGCGCTCGGGCGCGTCCACGGATTCCTGCCGCAGGACAAAGGCGCGCTCCGCATCTTCGACTCCATTGAGAGCGCGCAGATGTTCGACTCCATTTTCAATGCCGGTGAGATCTTCCTCGCAGTGGTCTCCCTGGTGACGCTCTCGCTCGGCGGTGTCGGCGTCATGAACACCATGATGATGGCCGTCTCCGAGCGCACCAACGAGATCGGCCTCAAGAAGGCCTTGGGCGCCACCAGCCGCCGCATCCTCACCGACTTCTTCCTCGAGGGCCTCTTCCTCGCCATGCTCAGCGGCGCCGGCGGCTTGCTTCTCACCTGGATGCTCTCCGCCGCCGTCAACTCCCTGCCGATGCCTGCCATGTTCTCCGGGCTGCCCATCAAGTGGACCATGCTCGCCTTTGCCACTTTCGCTCTCGGGCTCGTGGCGGTGGCGTCGGCGCTTCCCCCTGCCCGCCGCGCGGCCGCCATGACGCCCGTGGAAGCGCTCCGATACGAGAGGTAACTCATGTCCTGGAGCTTCATCTTCTCTGAGTCCCTCGCAGCGCTGCGATTCCATGGCCAGCGCACGCTCTTCACTATCATCAGCCTGGCCTGGGGCGTTACCTGTTTCGTCATCCTCATCAGCTACGGCAACGGCTTTGAACGCGCCCTTGTCAAAGCGTTCACTGCCGTCGGCCAGGACCTGATCATCTCCTTCAGCGGCCAGACCAGCGAACAGGCCGGCGGCCTGCGCACCGGCCGCCGCGTCCGCCTCGAAATCACCGACGCCGCCATCATCAAACAATCCGTCCCGCTTGTCGAAAACCTCTCGCCCGAAATCATGCAGAACGGTGTCAAAGCCCGGTTCCGCGGCCGCGAAAAAGAAGTCTCCATCCGCGCCGTCTGGCCCGAATACGACATTGTCCGCAACATCAAAATCGTGGATGGCCGCTGGATCAATGAAGACGACCGCCAGCGCCAGAACCGCGTCGTCATCCTCGGCGCCAAAGTCGCGCAGGAACTGTTCGGCGGCGCGCCTGCTGTCGATGAGGACATCGTCCTCAACGGCATCCACTTCACGGTCATCGGCGTCATGGACAACAAGCTCCAGATCGCCAACTACAACCGCTCGGATAACCAGTGCGTCTTCATCCCTTACGACAGCTTCAACGTCTTCGGCGATACGAAGTACCCGTGGTTCCTCGTCTGGAAGCCCGCCACGCCGGACTCGCGCGACCGCGCCATCAGGATGGTCCGCGCCAAGCTCGCCGAGATCCACCGGTTCTCTCCCACCGACGAGAAAGCCATCGAGATCCTCGCCTTCGCCAAGTTCATGAACATCATCACCGGCATGTCGCTCGCCGTGAAACTCCTGCTCGGCTTCGTGGGAGCATTGACACTCGCCATCGGCGGCGTGGGCCTCGCCAACATCATGCTCGCCTCGGTGATCGACCGCACGCGTGAGATCGGTATGATCAAAGCCCTGGGCGGCGTGCGCAAGCTCATCCTGCGCCAGTTCCTGGTCGAGGCTTCGCTGATCGTGGCCGCTGGCGGCGCCATCGGGATCACCCTTGGCATCATTGGTACGCAGATCATCGGCTCCATGCCCTTCCTCGGCCCCGCTTTCAGAGACAACACGGGCGTCGGCGACATCTACCTCACCATCAGCCCGGCGTCCATCCTGATCTCCACCGGTGTGCTTTTCTTCGTCGGCCTCATCGCCGGCCTGGTGCCCGCACTCAAAGCAGCGCGCCTCGACCCCATTGAGGCCCTGCGCTACGAGTAGACGGCTGGGTTCGTTCCGGGTTCGTAGCAAATGCCGTTCATCCCCACAACTCTCTGATTCTGATTTTTTTACCATCAAATTTGCTTCGAATATCCAGGTGCCCAGGGGGTGCGACCCGGCGCCGCCGTCCAGCCTTGAGCCGACCCGGGCTTTACAGCCTTCAGTTCAGATTTCAAAGACCGGTGAGCCCCATGCGCGCAATCCCGGGCACAAAAAAAGGAAGCGCACGGAGCGCTCCCGATTTAAGAGTAGCAGGTCTTGTCAAGTTTTCATGGGAAACATGAAGATGCTTATAGCTGAAAAGACTGAAGTTGTGCGCCGAGACGAGTGCTGTGAACGGGTCCCTGGCCGGCTGATAGGATCTAGAACGAGAGAATAATCCTGATGCGCCGTTTCGTGGTTGTGATTGGAGCAATTCTGCTCTTCTTCGGTTTGGTGGCAGCGTCGGGCGCCGGGCTTGTCATTATTTTCAGGAGTACGCACCGTCCGGTTCTGCTGGGCTGGCTGCTTTTGATCACCGCGTTCGCGCTGGCTACTTCTACAGCCAGGTTTTGGAGCGTCGTCCTGCCCGGCATTTTCGCCTTCGGGATCGTCAACTGTTGCTTCATGCTCCTGTCCGGGCACTCGATTGGCCAGCCTGACAGGCCGCTTCAATATCCCCTCGCGTGGACAACCATGGGCTTCCTGATGGTTGGAACTGTCCTGGCGGCGAAGGTCGTTGGGAGCGTGAAGCCGCTCGATTCCACCGATCGAATCGCGTTCGCGCTTCTGGTCCCACTGATCAGTGCCGTGTTTGTCTTCGACACCAACACTATTAAGGGGCTGGCAGGGGCGGGCATTATTTGCACGATGTGCGCGCTTCTAGTCCGGCGTGCCAAAGCGGTCCGATCCGCGGAGCCAGAGAAATAGCCTGACTCCCCTTGTGCGGCGTGACAATGCCGATGACATCGGAGAACATGCGGATTCGGCAGAAGTTGAGGCCGCGGGGAGCGCGCTTATGGCCCTGATAGAAACTTCTTTCGAACTTTTCACTTTTCCTGACGAACAAGTTCTGTTAGCCTAACTTCATCCCGCCAGCGAAACGAACGGGTTTTCCGGGGGGCTCTTCACTGGGACCCTGTTCGTGATCCCATCTGCCGCTCAAAGCCGAGCGATCACACCATTGCAAAACCCAATCGCGTAAGCCGCCCTCGTTGAACGCGTGCTCGCGCTTCGACTCCACGAAAGGTTGTGCCGTGAAACCGAAGCCCAAGGTGTATCTGGTGGGGGCCGGACCGGGAGATCCGGATTTGCTCACACGCAAGGCGTTGAAGGTATTGGAATCCGCCGAAGCCGTGATCTATGACCGGCTGGTGCCGGCCGAGATCCTGGCGCTTGCCAGTCCGGCCGCGATGCTCGTGTACGGCGGGAAGCGCCAAGGAGAGCAGGACCTGGTGCAGGCGGAGATCTTCGATCACATCCTGCGGCTGGCGGCCAGCTGCAACGTGATTGTGAGATTGAAGAGCGGCGATCCAACGGTGTTCGGCCGCGGGGGTGAGGAGCTGCGATTCCTCACAGAGCATGGACTGGACGTCGAGGTGGTGCCGGGGGTCTCGTCGGCGACAGCCGCGCTTGCGCTGACGGGAGTTCCACTCACTTACCGCGGAGTCGCCGCGTCGTTCGCGGTGGTCGCAGGACACAGGCAGAACATTCTCACGATAGATTGGGCCGCGCACGCGGGCATCGACACGCTGGTGGTTCTGATGGGCGTGGAGAACCGGGAACTGATCGCGGAGAGCCTGATGCGCGCGGGACGGCCTGCGTCGCTGCCAGTGGCGTTTATCGAGCGCGCATCGATGGAGCGCGAGCGGTTCGTGGAATCGACTCTGGGCGAGATGGCTGCGGGGATGGTGGAGGTGGAGGCTCCGGCGGTGCTGGTGATCGGCGAGGTGGTGAGAAAGCGCGTGCCCATCGGGGCCGCGGCGGAAGCGGGGGCGCGGAAATGATACTGCCGTTGCTGGAACGCGCCAGGGCCGGCGACACAGAATTTGTCCTTGCCTCCCGAGGGGCTTCGCGGAGTAAGGCGCCGGAGGCGCTGGTCCAGATCAATACGGAGCCGGCGCGCACGCTGATTCCGCAGAGGGCGCTGAGACCTGGCGAGCAATACCGCTTTCACTTCGACATGACGAAGTGCATCGGCTGCAAGTGCTGCGTCGTGGCATGCAACGAGCAGAATGGCAATCCAGCAGCGATTCAGTGGCGGAGAGTGGGCGAGATCGAGGGCGGGCACTATCCTCATACACAGCGCCACTACCTGTCGATGGGCTGCAACCATTGCCTGGAGCCGTCCTGCCTGGCGGGCTGCCCGGTGAAAGCGTACACCAAACACCCGGCGACGGGCATTGTTCTGCACAGCGCGGACACCTGCATCGGCTGCCAGTACTGCACGTGGAACTGCTCCTACGGAGTGCCTCAATACAACCCGGAACGCGGCGTGGTGGGCAAGTGCGACATGTGCCACAACCGGCTCTCCGACGGGATGGCTCCGGCGTGCGTGAACGCGTGTCCTGAAGGAGCGATTGCGATCGAGATTGTAGACACGCTTCAGTGGCGTATCGACCACCTGACCGCGGACGCGCCGGGGCTGCCGCCGTCTACCGACAGCCTTTCGACGACACGCGTGACACTGCCGGAGGCGCTTGCCCCGAACACAGGACGGGTGGACACGCAGCAGATCCATCTCGAGCATCCACACTGGCCGCTGGTGGTGATGCTGGTGCTAACGCAGATGTCGGTGGGTGCGTTCGGCGCGATGTGGCTGCTGCAGATCACCGGTTCAGGCGGCGGATTGCTGGCTCCGGCGCTCTCTTCGCTGCTGATTGCGGCTCTTTCGCTCGGCGCGTCCACGCTACACCTGGGACGACCGGTTCACGCATGGCGGGCGTTGCGAGGGTGGCGGACGTCCTGGCTAAGCAGGGAGGTGATCGGACTCTCCGCGTTTGCCGGCGCCGCTTCCGCGTATGCGGGATTGCTGGTGCTGGACGAATTCACCGGCGCCATTCTGCCGGCGTTGTTGAGCGCCGCGGGCTTCATGACGCTGCTGTGCGGCGTTGCGGGAGTCGCCTGTTCGAGCCGCCTGTACGTCGTGAAGGCGAGGCCGTCGTGGAATTCGCCGCTTACGCCCGCGGAGCTCTTCTCCACGGCTCTGCTGCTCGGGCCACTGTTCGTGCGCGCGATGGGATTCAACGGCGCATCCTGGCTGGCGGCCGCGGCCTGCGCCGGAGCAATGGCGCAATTGGGCACGCAGGTGATCAAGCTTCTCTGGCTCGCACGGTCGGACGTTTTCGAACTGCGGGCCTCTTCGCTGTTGCTGTCTACGCGGCTGGAGCGTCCGCTGCTGGCGAGGCTGGCGGCGCTGATCGCCACGACGATCCTTGCGCTGAAATTCAACTCGATGACTGCGTGCGTTGTGACGCTTTTGCTGGCCATTTGCGGTGAGGGCCTGGGCCGCTGGATCTTTTTCGTCAGTGTTGTGCCGAAGAACATCGCGGCATCGTTCTCAGCCGCCGGGAGGAAGGCTGCATGAAACTCACACGGCTGATCGGGCTCGACAATCTCGCAGCCGAGTACTCGTATGTGCGGGATCCCGAATTGGGGTACACGTCGGCGAAGCGCGCGGCGGAGCGCTGGGTGAAGACGACGTGCGGCTATTGCTCAGTTGGGTGCGGCATGGAGGTCGGCGTGCGCGGGAATGAGGCTGTTGCCGTGCGGGCGCTGGACCAGCACCCTGTGAATCGCGGCAAGCTGTGCCCGAAGGGCCTCTCCGAGCACCACATCATCGCGGCCGAGAACCGCGCGCAGTATCCGCTGCTGCGGGTGAACGGCAAGCTGACGCGCGTGTCGTGGGACGACGCGCTGGGAGAGATGACAGCGCGGTTCGGGGCCGTGCAGAAGAAGCACGGGCCGCAGTCATTGGGGGTGTTGAGCACGGGACAGCTAGTGACGGAGGAGTTCTACACGCTCGGCAAGCTCGTGCAGCTTGGCTTCGGCACAAACAACTACGACGGGAACACAACGCTCTGCATGGCGAGTGCGGTGTCCGGCTACAAGGTGTCGTTCGGCAGCGACGGCCCTCCGGGCGCATACGAAGACCTGGAACGCGCCGACGTGATCCTGCTGATTGGCGCGAATATTGCGGACAACCACCCCATCCTCTGCCAGTACCTGGAAGCGAATCGCGAGAAGACCTTGATTGTTGCCGATCCGCGGGTGACGAAGACGGCGATGATGGCCGACATTCACCTGCCGCTGAAGCCGCGCACTGACCTGGCACTGTTGAACGGCATCGCTCACATTCTGGTGCGCGAAAGGCTCATCGACCACGCCTACATCGATCAGCACACCACGGGGTTCGACGAGCTGGCGCGGTTTCTCGAAGACTACACGCCGGACCGGGTCGCGGCAGTGACGGGACTCTCGGCGGAACAGATCTATCGCACAGCGTTCCTGTACGGGCGCGCGAAGGCCGGCTTCATCGGCTGGACGATGGGAGTGAATCACAGCACGCAGGGAACGGAGACGGTGAACGCGATCTGCAACCTGGCTCTGCTCACAGGCCAGATCGGGCACGCCGGCGCGGCACCGTTCTCCATTACGGGACAGTGCAATGCGATGGGCACGCGGGAGACGGGCTTCACGTCGAGCATGCCCGGCTATCGCAAGTTCGACGATCCGGGCGACCGGAACGACCTTGCCGCGCTGTGGAAGATCGATGAATCGAGGCTGCCGGCGAAGAGGGGCTGTGCGTATCCGGACATCGTCGAAGGCGCGGTGGCCGGACGCATCCGCGCGCTGTGGATCATCGCGACGAATCCGCTGGTGTCGTTTCCCAATCAGGACGTGCTGCGCCAGGCGCTGTCGAACCTCGACTTCCTCGTGGTGCAAGACGGCTATCATCCGACGCCGACGACCGAGCTTGCCCACCTGGTGCTGCCGGCTGCGATTTGGGGTGAGAAGGAAGGCACGTACACGAACTCGGAGCGTCGCGTGGGCAAAGTGAACGCCGCAGTGCGGCCGCCGGGAGATGCACGGCCGGATTTCGACATTTTCCTGAGCGTGGCGGAGAAGCTGGGCGTGCGGGACGAGCTGTATCCAGGCTGGAGCAAGCCGGAAGACGCATTCAACGAGTGGCGCCGCGTCTCCCGCGGACGACTGTGCGACTACTCGGGAATCACTTACCAGCGCCTGGAAGAAGAGGACGGAGTGCAGTGGCCGTGTCCGGAGGGCTCCGCCGATCAGGCCGCGCGAAGGCTCTACACCGATGGCACGTTCCAGACGCCGGATGGCCGGGCGCGGCTCGTCTGCGCGCCTTGGCAGCCATTCCCCGAGCAGCCCAACCGTGACTATCCATTCGTCCTCAACACGGGCCGCACCGTGGAGCACTGGCACACGCGGACCAAGACGAAAGAAGTTCCCATTCTCGAGAGGCTTTCGCCGCAGGCCTGGCTTGAGATGAATCCCGCGGACGCGCAGAAGCTGGGGTTCCGCAGCCATTGCCGAGTGGATATCATCTCGCGGCGCGGGCGGGTGCGTGGAGTTGAGCTGCGTTTGACGGAAATCATCGCGCCGGGACAGGTGTTCATGCCCTTCCATTACTTCGAAACCAACGTCAACGAGGTGACACAGAGCGCCTTCGATCCCGTCTCGCGGGAGCCCAATTACAAGCAGTGCGCTGTGCGCGTGGAGCGCACGGGGGTGACGTCATGAGGAAGCTTGTGGTGGTCGGCAACGGGATGGCGGGCGTAGCGTGCGTCGATCAGATCCTGAAGTACCGGCACGGCTTCGATATCACGATTTTCGGCGAAGAGACGCACGTCAATTACAACCGCATCATGCTGTCGTCGGTGCTGGCGGGCGAGAAGAGCTTCGACGACATCGTGCTGAACGATATCGACTGGTACCAGCGCAACAAAATACGCACGCGCCTGGGAGTGCGGATCAAACAGATCGCTGTGAACCGGAGGGTCGTTGCCGATACCGATGGCGGCGAGGTTGAGTTCGACAATCTTATTCTGGCCACCGGGAGCCGTGCATTTATTCCTCCCATCCCGGGTGTGGACAAGAAGAATGTCTTCGTTTTCCGGACGCTGGACGACACGCGGGCGCTGCTGGCGCGGGCTGTCCCCGGCCTTCGCGCCGTGGTCATCGGAGGCGGACTGCTGGGGCTGGAAGCGGCGCGAGGGCTGCAGGTGCAGGGTTGCAACGTCACGGTGGTCCACCTGCCGGGCACGCTGATGGAGCGTCAGCTTGATGCCACCGGAGGCCTCTACCTTCGCAAGAGGATCGAGGACCTTGGGGTGAAAGTGCTGCTTGGCTGCAGGACTGAGTCGATTCTGGGCAACGGGCATGTGGAAGGACTGCGGTTCAACAGCGGCGAGAACATCGACGCGGAACTCGTCGTGATCGCGACGGGGATTCAACCGAATGTGGAGCTTGCTCGCGAAGCCGGCCTGATGGTGAACCGCGGAATCATCGTCGACGACTACATGGAGACGTCAGAGCCCGGCATTTACGCGGTGGGTGAATGCACAGAGCATCGCGGGCAGGTCTTCGGCCTGGTGGCGCCGCTGTACGAGCAGGGGCAGGTGCTCGCCGCGACAATCACCGGGAACCGCGGCCCGGAGTTCACCGGTTCTGTTCCCGCCACGCGGCTCAAGATCATGGGTGTGGATGTGTTCTCCGCCGGGTCAGTACACGAGGCCGAACCCGGCGTCGAGTCTCTCAAGTTTGAAGATCCAGCACAGGGCGTTTATCGCAAAGTTGTTCTCAAAGATGGGCGCGTTCACGGTGTCGTCCTTGTCGGCGACGTCTCTGACGACCAGCGCTACGTGCATTGGATCAAGAGCGGCGAGGACGTCTGTGGCATGCGCCGCCAATTGCTGTTCCCACCGCCGGCTGCCGATGGCGGCCTGGACGTGGCTCAGATGCCGGACAGCGAGACGGTGTGCGGCTGTATGGGCGTGACCAAAGGGGCAATCATCAACGCCATTCACGAGCACGGGCTGACGACGCTAGCGCAGTTGAAGGAGCGCACACGAGCCTCCACCGGTTGCGGAAGTTGTGCCGGCACATGCTCACGGCTTCTCAAGGCGGTGGCCCCCGACTTCGAAGAAGACAAAATCAAGACGATCTGCGCATGTGTTCCATACTCACAGGATCAATTACGCGGCATCATCCGCTCGCAGAAGTTGAAGTCGGCTCAGGATGTGCTGGATATCTATGGCAACGGCAGGGGATGCGAGGTCTGCAAGCCGGCCATCAGCTACCTGCTCGACGTGGTGTGGTGCGGCGATCATGTGGAGGACCGCTCGGCACGGTTCATCAATGACCGCGTCCACGCCAACATCCAGAAGGACGGGACATTTTCCGTGGTGCCGCGAATGCGCGGGGGAATCACCTCGCCCGCGGAACTGCGCCGGATCGCCGATGTGGCGGAGAAGTACGGCGTGCCGCTGGTGAAGGTGACGGGCAGCCAGCGCATCGACCTGCTCGGCGTGAAGAAGGAAGATCTACCCAGAATCTGGGCGGACCTGGACATGCCGTCGGGGCAGGCCTACACGAAGGGCGTGCGTATGGTGAAGACGTGTGTGGGGTCCACCTTCTGCCGCTTCGGCACGCAGGATGCCATCAGCACCGGCGTCGAACTGGAGCGGCGGCTGGAGAATCTCTTCACTCCGCACAAAGTGAAGATGGCTGTGGTGGGATGCCCGCGCAATTGCGCAGAAGCGACGGTGAAAGATATCGGGTTGGTGGGGCAGGACGGGAGCTGGCAGGTAGTGGTGGGCGGCGCGGCGGGAAAGGGCGTCAGGAAGGCAGATCTGCTCATCACTGTGGAGACCACGGAGGAGGCGCTCGAGGCGGCGGAGGTCTTCTTCCAGTACTACCGCGAGCACGCCAACTATCTGGAGCGCACGTACGATTTCGTCGAACGATTCGGCATCGAGAAGGTCCGCAAGGATACCGTGTATGCGCCTCCGGATGCGAAGCGGGCGCTGATTGACAGGCTGCGGAAGTCGAAAGACAAGTCCTACGACGCGTGGCTGGAGCGGAACAATCCGCGGCCCGCGCAGTTCATACAAATCGAACCGCTGGAGGTGGCGAAGTGACTCGCTGGATCAAACTGACGCATGTGGACAACGTGCCACCGAGGGAGGGGCGCGTGGTCCGTCTGGGGACCACGCAGATCGCTGTGTTCAACACGGAGCAGGGCTTCATGGCTGTGGAGAACCGGTGCCCGCACGGCGGCGGACCGCTGGCGGACGGCATTGTGGGCGGCACGACGGTGACATGCCCGCTGCACAACTGGCGCGTCTGCCTGAAGAGCGGCGAGGTGACCAAGGGCTGCGCTGACGGCGCTCCGCCTGTCAGGACCTTTGCCGTGGAGGTGCGGAACGGCATTGTGATGCTGGGCGTGAATGCGGCGGAGGCTGCGGCGTGAGCGGGACTGCCGGCGCTTTCAACAGCCGCAAAGCCACGAAGCTGACTCTCGGCGATTTCCGCTCGATTCCAATGCGCGCGTTCCACATAACGTGGCTCGCGTTCTTCCTGTGCTTCTTTGGGTGGTTCGGCATCGCGCCGCTGATGCCAGTTGTGCGCGGAGAGCTGGGTCTGACGAAGGAGCAGATCGGGAACACGATCATCGCCTCGGTGGCAATTACAGTGCTGGCTCGTCTGCTGGTGGGATGGTTATGCGACCGGATCGGGCCGCGGAAGACATACACATGGCTTCTCATCGCGGGTTCGATGCCTGTGATGCTGATCGGGCTCTCGCATAGCTATGAGACCTTCCTGATGTTCCGGCTGGCAATCGGCGCAATTGGCGCTTCGTTCGTGATCACGCAGTTCCACACGTCAGTGATGTTCGCGCCGAATGTCGTGGGCACGGCCAATGCGACGGCGGCAGGCTGGGGCAACCTGGGCGGGGGCGCCACGCAGATGGTGATGCCGCTGCTGTTTGCCGTGCTCACAGGGATGGGCTTGAGCCGCTACTGGGGCTGGCGCGTGGCGATGGCGGTTCCGGGGGCGCTGCTGTTGCTATCGGGCTTCATATACTGGCACCTCACCCGCGACACGCCGGAAGGCGACTATGACGAGCTGCCTGCCTCGAAGCGCAACGCCCAGCACACTGCCGCGGGTGCAGCGTTCCTGGAAGCATGCCGCGACCACCGGGTGTGGGCGCTGGCGGTGCTCTACGGCTCGTGCTTCGGGCTGGAGCTGACGATCGATAACATTGCGGCCCTGTATTTCACTGACTACTTCAATCTTGATCTGAAGAGCGCCGGGTTTGTCGCCGCGTCGTTCGGGATGATGAATCTCTTCGCGCGGGCGCTGGGCGGGATCGTCAGTGACCGCTGCGGACTGCGATGGGGGCTGCGCGGGCGCGCCCTGCTTCTGGGCTGCACGATTCTACTGGAGGGCGCGGCGCTGATCGCGTTCTCGCAGATGCGTTGGCTGCCCGCTGCCGTGGCGTCGATGATGGTGACAGGGCTGTTCGTCAAGATGTCCAATGGAGCCACTTATGCGGTGGTCCCCTTTGTCAATCAGCGGGCATTAGGCGCAGTAGCCGGGATTGTAGGCGCGGGAGGGAACGTGGGCGCTGTAATGGCCGGTTTCCTTTTCAAGAGCAACGCCCTGACGTGGCCGCAGGCGCTGATGATTCTCGGCGTGATTGTGGCCGCGAGCGCGTCGCTCGCTGTGGTCGTGCGGTTCTCCGAACGAGACGAACAACGAGCGAGAGAAGAGATGGAGGCGCGGCTGGCCGCGGCGCAACTGGTGCCGGCTGCCGCCGCTGCGGGAGACTAGTTTCTAGCTATGTCATTCGAGGGACTACGGGTCTTGAGTTTAGAAACCCGAAAAGCCGCTGAGATGGAGAAGCTCATCGCGCGCCAGAGAGGTGTGCCGCTGGTCGTTGCGTCGGTTCGCGAGCGGCCACTGGACCAGCACGATTCGCTCGATCACTTTGTCGAGGGGCTGACGGCCGGCGCCTATGACATGGTGGTCTGCATGACCGGCGTGGGCCTCGCATTCGCGAAAGAGGTGCTGGAAGCGCGCGGCCGGCTGGAAGAGTTCGCTGAAGGGCTGCGGCGGGTCACGATTGTGTCGCGCGGGCCGAAGCCGGTGGCGACGCTGCGCGCCATGCGAGTCCCGATTCAGGTGATGATTCCGGAGCCCAACACGTGGCGCGAGATCATTGCGGCGATCGCACAGCGGACTGAGAGGCGCATCGCCGTGCAGGAGTATGGGCGGCCCAATCTTGAGATGAATCGGGCGCTGGAGCAACTGGGGGCGACGGTGACGCCAGTGGAGATCTACCGCTGGGATCTGCCGGAGGATACGGGCCCGTTGCGCCGGGCTGCGCACGCATTGGCGGCTCAGGAGAGCGATGTGGTGCTCTTCACATCGTCGATTCAGCTTGATCACCTGATGAGAATTGCGGCGGAGGAAGAGATCGAGGCCGAGGTTCGCGAGTCGCTGCAACGCCACACGGTGATCGGATCGATCGGTCCTGTGATGACGGATTGGCTCCAGGCGTCCGGGTTCACGCCGGATATCGTGCCGGCGCAGCCGAAGCTGGGTGCTCTCGTGAAGGCGGCGGCGGAAGGCGCGGCGGCGGCAGCGGCGGGCAAGCGCGGTCTGGTCGGGCGAACGGGTGTCCGGTAAGCCGTTTCACACGGACCTCATCGATCACCCCGCCAAGCCGGTGTGCAGCGTGACGATGCCGAAGGTCATGCGTTTGAAGCGGACGCGGGTGAAGCCGACGCCTTCCAGTTCGGCGGCGAGGATTTCGGCGACGGGAAATTTGCGGACGGAGTCGGGGAGGTATGTATAGGCGTCGCGGTCGCCGGAGAGGATGCCGCCGACGGCGGGGAGCACGGTGGTGGAGTAGTAGTTGTAGAGGCCGCGGAAGACGGGATTGGGGGGCGTTGAAAACTCGAGGATGGCGAGCATGCCGCCGGGTTTGAGGACGCGGCTGAGCTCGCGGAGGCCTTTTCGGTAGTTGGCGAAGTTGCGGAAGCCGAAGGCCACGGTGATGAGGTCGAGGGAACGGTCCGGCAGGGGCAGGGAGAGGGCGTCGCATTCGAGCAGCGGGGTGTGCGCGCCGGTGCGAACGCTTTTCCTGCCCGCCTCGACGAGCATGGGGTGGCAGAAGTCGCCGCCGAGCACGAGAGCCTCCGGATGTGCGCCGCGTTCCAGCGCGAGCAGCAGGTCGCCCGTGCCGCAGCAGAGGTCCATGACGCGCGCGCCTGGCCGCGTTGTGATGTGGCGGACGGCGGAGACTGTGCGAGAGCGCCAGTACCTATCCACCTGAAAGGACAGCAGATGATTCAGCAGGTCATAGCGGCCGGCGACGCGGCCGAACATGCCGCGCACGTATTGGGACGCCTGCTCCTCAGTCGCCGCGCCGCGCGGCGTGGTTCCACGACCAGGCGTCATCGCAGCGAGCTCTCGATGGCCTGGTGGATCAGTGGCTCTTCGATGCCGGCGACCACTTCCGTCGAGCCGATTCCGGTGGCGAGCACGAAGTGAACCCTGCCCTGAATGGTCTTCTTATCCTTGACGAGGCGGGCCATCAATTGGGGCGCGGCGATACCTTCGAGCGAGGGGAAGGGGCCGTACCGGTGGATCACAGCGACCATCTCCTCGCAGAGTTCCGGGCTCAGCCGGCCTGTGAGACGCGAGAGGTGCGCGGCGGCCTTCATGCCCAACCCGATGGCTTCACCATGCAGGAAGCGCCCATAGCCGGTCTCTGCTTCATAGGCGTGGCCGACCGTATGCCCGAAGTTCAAAATGCGCCGGAGGCCGCCTTCGCGCTCATCCGCGGAGACCACCTCGCACTTGATGCGCACGCTCTCGGCGACCATCATCTCCACCGCTTCAGGCTTACGCTCCAGCACGCGGTCCGATTCATCGCGCATCAGCCGCCACAGCGTCTCACTGCGGATGATGCCGTGCTTGATCACTTCAAACAGGCCCGCGCGGTACTCGCGCTCCGGCAATGTGGCGAGCACATCCGGATCGGTGAGGACCACCAAAGGCTGGTGGAATGCCCCGATCAGGTTCTTGCCGCTGACGAGATTCGCCGCGGTCTTGCCGCCGACCGCCGCATCCACCTGCGCCAGCAGCGTGGTGGGGATCTGGATCACAGGTACGCCGCGCATGAAGATGGCGGCCAGGAAGCCGCCGAGGTCGTTGACGATGCCGCCGCCGAAGGCGATCACCAGGCTGGACCGATCGCCGCCTGCCTCCACCATCTGCTCCGCCATGTCCTCGACGAACGACAGGCGCTTGCGCTCCTCGCCTCCGGGAAAAAGGATGAGCCGCCACTGGCGGGACTCCAACGCCGTTTCCACGTCCTCGCCATGCAGCGCCCAGACGTCTTCCGTGGTGACGACGAAGACGACGCCGGTCCTGGCGGGGATGAATTCGGCGACACGTCCGAGAACACCGCGTTCCACAATCGCTTCATAGCTTTGCGCCGCCGTCGTGACGGCAAAGGAAGGCATACCTTCGTTGTACCATGTGGTTATCAACGTCTACTCCCCAGTGGTTCACTCTGATTTTCTTGTCATCGGCGCGGGTGTGGCCGGCATGCGCGCTGCCATCGAACTGGCGAAATCCGGCAGCGTCCTCGTCGTCGCCAAGGACAGCCTCCACGAGTCGTCTTCCGAATACGCGCAGGGCGGCATCGCCGTCGCACTGAGCGACGAAGACGACATCTCGCTGCATGAAGCGGACACGCTGGCAGCGGGCGACGGGCTATGCAATCCCGCCGCCGTCCATGCGCTGGTCGAAGAGGGTCCGCACGCGATTGAGGAACTGATCGATTGGGGTGCGGAGTTCGATCGTTCCGGAGGACGGTTGCTGTTCGCGCGCGAAGGCGCACATTCACGCAGCCGCGTCCTGCATTCACACGGCGACTCCACGGGACGCGAGATCGCGCGCACGCTCTATCACCTCGCCGCGGCGCTGCCGAATGTGACCTTCCGTGGCTTCTCAGCCGTGACGGACCTGCTTCAGGACGACGACGGCCGCATCGTGGGCGCCATCGCGCTGGACGAGAAGCTCGGGCAGCAGGTCCCGCTGCTCGCTCGGGGCGTGCTACTCGCGACAGGCGGGCTCGGACGGGTCTATGCGGACACGACCAATCCCGATGTCGCAACCGGCGACGGAGTGGCCATGGCTTGGCGCGCGGGCGCGATGATCAGCGACATCGAGTTCGTCCAATTCCATCCCACGGCTCTGCACGTGGAGGGCGCGCCGAGTTTCCTACTGTCGGAGGCGCTGCGCGGCGAAGGGGCGCACCTGCTCAACGGCAAGGGTGAGCGCTTCATGCAGCGCTACCATTCGATGGCCGAACTCGCGCCGCGCGACGTGGTGGCGCGCGCCATCGTCGAGGAGATGCTGCGGGAGAAGAGCCGCCACGTCTATCTCGATCTCTCCGGACGTGGCGTTGATTTTGTGAAGAACCGCTTTCCGCGGATCCATTCCACGTGCCTGGCATTTGGAATCGACCTGGACCGGCAGGCCGCACCCGTGCATCCGGCGGCCCACTACGCGATGGGCGGCGTCTGGACCGATCTGCAGGGAAGAACCTCTCTCGAAGGCCTGTGGGCAGCGGGAGAAGTGGCATGCACGGGCGTCCACGGCGCAAACCGCCTGGCGTCCAACTCGCTGTTGGAAGGCGTGGTGTTCGGCGCGCGGGCCGGGCGGTCGATGCGGGAGCAGGCATGCGGGTCTGCCACGCAGCCTGGCAGTGTTCCGGGGCACCAGGTTCCGGACACCGACGTGACGTCCATCCGCGCGATGGCCGGCGACCTCTGCGGCATCATCCGCAGCGGCGAGGGCTTGCGCGAGGCTCTACAAAAGCTGAGCGCGATGGCACCGCGCAGCGTCTCTCAACCGAACCGCGCGGAGATCGAGCGCTCGAATACGCGCACGGTAGTGGAACTGATTGCGCGCTGCGCCCTGGCGCGCGAAGAAAGCCGGGGCGCGCACAGGCGTATCGACTATCCTGAAAAGTTGGACTCTTTCCAGAAGCACTCCATGATCAGCGGTTCCACTCCCGAGGTTCACTTTGAATAGTCGCCGGCCCGGCGTTTACTCCGCCACCGCGTTCGCACTGCTTGCCGTCATGGAGATCCGCCATGTGGGTCCGGAGACGGCACTATGGGCAACGCCTGCGATCCTGATCGCCGCGATGCTGATCGCCTGGGCCGCGGAGTCCGCACAATTCTTCATCTCACAGGGGTTTGCGCTGGCGATCCTCGCCTGGCTGCAGACACTGCCGGAGTTCGCGGTGGAGGCGGTGCTGGCGTGGCGGCAGCAGACTCCCTACCTGGTGGCGAACCTCACGGGCGCATTGCGCCTGCTCACCGGTCTCGGCTGGCCCATGATCTACGCAGTGGCCGCATTCTCCTACCGGCGCAAAAACGGCAAGCCGATGAACTTCATCCGGCTGGCCGACGAGCACTGCATCGAGGTGATCGGGCTGCTGGTCCCCCTGCTGTACATGCTGGTGGTCTGGGCAAAGAGCTCTCTGAACCTCTTCGACGCCGCAGTGCTGGTGGGGATCTACGTGGCTTACCTGTGGGTACTGTCGAAGATGCCGCCGCAGGAACACGAAGGGATCGAGGACCTCGACCGGATCCCACGGGCTATCGTGAAGTCACGGCCGGTCTGGCGCAAGTTCTGGATCTTCGCGCTGTTCGCGGGCGGCGGGCTATTGATCTACTATTCCGCCGAGCCGTTTCTCGGCAGCCTCTTCGCGATCTCGGCGATCATCGGCGTACCGAGCTTCGTGTTCATCCAGTGGGTGGCGCCGTTTGTCAGCGAGTTCCCGGAGAAGGTATCGGCGTTCTATTGGGCGCGGACCATCGACCGCGCGCCGATGGCGCTGATGAACATGGTCAGCTCGAACATCAACCAGTGGACGCTGCTCGCCGCCATGCTGCCGATCGTTTTCAGCATCAGCAAGGGTGAGATGTCGGCCATTCACTTCGACTCGCAGCAGGAGCTGGAGATCGTGATGACGATCGGGCAATCTCTGGTCGGCATGATCTTCCTGGTGAATATGGAACTCGTGTGGTGGGAGGCGTCGGCGCTGTTCGGCCTGTGGTTTTTTCAGTTCATGCTCTCGCCGATCAAGCCGGACGGGACGCTGCTGGGCAATATCGCCGGACATTCCCATGCTGGCGTGACGGTGGTGTATTTTCTGTGGTTTGGGGTGGAGGTGATCCGGATCATTGCGGGGCGCCGCGTGCCGGTGGCTTTCACGCAGGCTGCCGAGCACTGGCGCAAGTATGTGAGGGCTCAGGAACGCGTCTGACTCCCGCGGCCTGAGCAGATAGCCGCGTCGTACAGCGCCGCATAGGATTCACACATGGCGGAGTGGCTGTATCGCTCCACGCAATGCCGGCGGTTCTCCTCGCCGAGGCGTCTGCGCAGGCCGGGATCGGCCGCCATGGCTTGCAGCGCGGAAGCGAATTTCTCCGCAGGGACGATCCACTCCCGATTCGCCGGGCTGACCATCTCCCGGACATCGCCGACGTCCGTGCTGAGGATGGGCAATCCACAGGCCATGGCTTCGAGCACGGAGATCGGCATCTGCTCGGTGATGGACGAGAGCGCGAAGATGTCGAGCGACCTGTAGACGGAGAGGACATCGCTGCGCCGCCCGAGAAACTCGACGCGACCGGCAACCCCCAGCGAGCCTGCGAGCTCGCTCAGCGCGACGCGCTCCGGCCCCTCGCCGGCGAGCAGCAGGCGCGCCTGCTCCGGCAGCGCGGCGGAAGATTCGATGAGGAGGGATTGCCGCTTCACCGCCGTGAGGTTCGCCACGGAGCCGATCACAAGCGGGGCTTGGCCGGACCTCGCCGGACCGGGCGTGAAGTGATCGATATCGACAGCGTTGGGGATGTATTGCAGCAGTCTCTCCGGCAGCCGCCATGTGTCGCGCATGATGTGTTCCAAAGTGCGCGACACCGGCACCACGCGGTACGCGGAGCGCAGCATCAGCCGCCGCCACAGGACCCGGCGCGGCAACTGCGACCGAAACTCCTCCGGGCCGAACCCGTCCTCCGTGTGGATCAGCGGCGCAAAGCGGAAAAGTGCATTCGCGGCCACGGCATCCATGGCTCCCCAGTTGTAGGTCAGGATGAGATCCGGCCGCCATTTCCGCAGGAGGTCCTGGAGCAGAAAGATCGACTTCAGCGGATTGTGCGTGGCCTGGCAGTGCACGTAACGGACATGTTCCGGGCGCGTGATGAGCTTTGCGGCCTCGAACGAGCCGTCGAGAGCGACGATGGTGTGCCGGTACGCTTCGCCGAAGGTATTGATCAGTCGGACCGTCCGCATTTCGGCGCCGCCCAAAGAAAACGATCGGCGGACATGGACGAGATGCGGGGTGGACATCGAAGTTCAGTGTGCCACAATTGAGGCAACTCATACGCTCGCCTCAGTGCCCCCAACTTGCTGCGGAGGCGATAGGTTTGTGCCACTGAAGTGAAACGCCACAGATCCTCTCCAATCCTTCCAGTCCCAGACGGAGTCGCGGGCCAAGACAAGGTCGCGCAAAGAAGCCAGTGCGGAATGAAATGCACCGCAATCCGGATAGTCCAAAGGGCCGAGCCTGCTGCTGAGGCAGTATAGGAGGTGTTTGACAATGGTACGTTTGTTCACCACCGTGCTGCGACGCGCGGAGAAAGACCGCAGAGAGGGCGGCAGGACAAATCCGTAGGCGTCGAAACAGAGTGCCGCCTCGTCGTGCCCGAACCAGAGGACTTTATCGGTGGTGCCACCGAGCCTGGGGTTGACTTCGAGGAAAATCTCTTCATTTCTACCGGGGTCATAAAGCAGGTCGAAGTGAAACGGACCAATCAGATTTGCTCGTCTGCTGTAGTCTGCCAGTTTGGCCGCAAGGGCAGGGGAGAGATCCGTCCGGCGAAGCCTCAGCGCAAGGCCCTCGAACTTTCGGTCTACCAGAAAGGCTGACTGCCGGAGTATGGCGCCCGATTCAGAACGGGCCATATGGACAAGCAGATTCGGCAATATCTTGAACGGCTGGGCAATTAGGGGCTGCTGAATCTGCAAGCCTGCAATTCTCGCGCGGAGTTCAGAAGGTAACGAACAAATCTCTACTTTGAACGAAGGATGAACACCTTCGGCATCGGAGGGCCGAAGGCAGACAGGGTAGTCTTCCGCGGGAATGCTTGCTACATCCCCGGCAGAACGAAGGAGGTGAGTGGGGAGCACGGCCAGCCCGGATTGCTTCGCCAAGTCAATCTGCCCCTCTTTCGTTCGTAGCAGGTTAAGCGACTCAAGGGAGGGCAGCAGGAGCTTGAAATGCGGTTCGATGAAGTGGCGCTCGGCAGCCAGCCAACGGATGTGGCGTTCACTCAGCGCGACGATGGAGTCAGCGTGCACACGCCGGGCATAGTCAAGGATTCTCTGCAGTCCTCCTGGCCGCTGAACTTCTTCCACGGGGAGGTTTGCACACCCGCAGATGCATGAACTGCGTCCACCAGATGGCGGTCCGCATTCGAGAAGAAACATCCTAATGCTCCTGGCCGCACAACTTCTCGCAAAGGCCAAAGAGGGCGGACCGAAGGAGCCCACGTACAATACGCTCTGGATGATTCGCGGTTCCGGGCGATCAGTGGAAGTGCCCAATGCAGGATTGTCCGTTGAATCAGTGGCCATCGGTATCCCAAAGTGTAGCGTTCCACAGGTTCCAGAACCAACTCGGAGTCATACATTGCGCCGTATACGTCGTTGCGTACACCAAGCCAATAAGTGGCGGAAACGCCATGTCTTCTATAGGATTGGCTCGCATGGCCAGAGAGTGCAGACCGAAGGAGGCGCCCCATCGCAAGACTAGTCCCAAATTGAAGTGACCCGCAGGCTCTAGTACCAACTTGCAGTCAAATGGACCATTGGAAGGATGCGGCTTCGCCGACCGTCCTCTACCGTAATGGGAAATGAAGGTCTATTTCACAGTCGATACGGAGTCCTCGCTGGGGGGGGCGTTCGACAGTTTGAATCACCACCCCTTGCGGGCAGAACGCCACGTCTTCTGCAGGGTTGGGAAGCGTGATTGTGGCATCCCGCTACTTGTCCACTTGTTGAAGCGTTTCGGTTTCAGTGGGACGTTCTTCATCGAAACTCTGGCGACTCGTTGCCTCGGAATGGATGATACCCGCACGGTCTTCGATTTTCTTCTTCGCGAGGGTCAAGATGTGCAATTACACGCACATCCTGTCTTCCGCTTCTATCAGGACTGGCTCACCGCCCGTCTCGGCGGGGTCAACTGTAGCCCGATCCGCAACGACTTCATTGGCCACCTACCTGAAGAGACTCAACTGAGCCTGCTGCAAGAAGCGGTTGGATACTTCGAATCGATCACGGGGTTTCGTCCATCGGCATTTCGAGCAGGCTGCTATGCCGGGTCACGCTCGATGCTACGGCACTTGGCCAGCTTGGGCATTCGCGTGGATTCCAGTTACAATCCCTGCTATCCGGAAGTCTCCTTCCCCCAGGATGCCCCAACTCCAAATGTTGTCCAGAATCTGGAAGGGGTGTGGGAGGTCCCGATCACAGTAGCTCGCACTCTGCTCCCCGAGGGCTACAACGGCTTTAAATTTGCGGATTGTACTTCCCTGTCTTTCCCCGAACTCCGGCAGATGCTCGACGTTGGGGTCGCGACGGGACAACAGAATTTCGTTCTGGTCTTCCATAGCTTCAGCGCCGTCAAGCCCAGGGACGTAACCTACTCGAAGATGAGGCCCAACCGGATTGTCATCCGCCGCCTGGAGCGGCTGTTTCAATATCTGGCGGAGAATCCTCGCCGATTCCAGGTATCTACATTCGGTGAACTTGTGACTCGTCTCGACGACCCGTCGATGCGGCCAGGCGCGGCCACGGTTGCCCATCTCGGACTGGTTCGATCCGCTGTTCGCAAGGCAACCCAATTGGTCAACTCGGCCTATTGGATCTAGATGCCTCCCGTCTGTTTAGCCAGCAGCTCATCCCTTCACTCGCCTGCCAGAGTCCCGACACGCTCCTGGACCGAGCGGCGGAGCGAATCCAGCTCAGAACGCGCGAGGGAGATCTCGTCGTGTTCGGCAACCCGCAACAGCCAGAGCAGAACAAGAAAGAGAATGAAGGCGGCAGTGCCGGTGGCGAACTGAGCCGCCAGCGAGTTGGCTTTGACCGCGAACGACACAGCGGAAGCTATCACCGCAGCCGCAAATATTCTGAAGATCCGCGACCACTCAAAACGGTAATCATGGACACGGCGCGCCTGGTGCCAGGCAACGGCGGCCATGAAGACAAATGTGATGAGCGTGGCGATCGCGGCTCCCCAGAGCTTGAACGGCGGGATGAGCAATCCGTAAGCGGTCAGCGTTGCGACCACTCCCAAGCCTGTGACCACTACATTTCGCGAAGGCCGGTTGTGAAAGGCCAGAATTCCGCGCATATACTCACTGGCGGCGCGGATGACGTAGGCGAAGGCGATGACCGGCACCAGTTCCGCCGCTGCGTGATACTCACTCCTTGTGAGCACGCCGACCAAAGGCCGGATCATCGCGGAGATCCCAACTGCGGCGGTGCATAGCACCAGCATGAAATACGTGAATACCCGGCGGAAGTGCTTGTCGCCGTCAGGCTGGCGGAGCACCGAGAAGAGCTGTGCGCTCCACTGGTTGTCGAAAGCCGAGGCGATATAGGCAATCAGGAAGCCGAACTTATAGGCCAGTGCGTAGAGCCCGACATCGGACAGCGTGGCCGCCCCCTTCAGAAAATAGCGGTCGCCGCCGTGGATGATTGTCATCCCGATCGAACTGATGCCGAGGGGAAGCGCGTAGCGGAAGATCGAGGTGAACAGCGGCCGGTCGAAGCCTCCGAAGATCATCCGACGGCCGGCCACCAGCAGGACGAGAGCGAGTACGATCGCCGAGATCAGGCTGCTCCACAACATCGCGTAGATGCCGGCATTGAAGAACACGAGCAGCACCACATTGGCTGCGATGTTCAGAACCAGTCGGAGCATCGTGCATCCTACGTAGAGATGCGACTTGTTGAGCGCGCGAAGGTAACTGGAACCCACTTCCGCGGGAAAGCTCACCGCCATGGCGAGAAAGACCAACTGGAAGCAGAATGTGTAGCGGTCCGTGCCGAAAACCAGCCGGCTGAGCAGACCGGAGGCCGCGTAACCCAGGACCGCGCCGATGCTGCCCCAGAGAAAGGCGCCCCAGACTGATGTAGTGACAACCTTCCGCCGCTCACTGTCATCCCTGGCCCGGCTGAAGAAGTAGAAAAAAGCATCGCCGACCCGGGCGCCCAGAACAGAAGCCAGGATGAAACCGGTGAGATCCAGCAGCTCCATGATCCCGTAGTCTGCCGGCGAGAGATAACGTGTATACACCGGCAAAAGCAGGACGGACGACATCTTCCCGACGACCAAGGCAATCGAGTAGATTGCGGTGTGCTTGACGATGCTCCGATAGACTGACACCAGACACCCAGTTCGCGCGCGATTAGTTTCGAACAACACGAGTATCGCGTGCGGAAGGGCCGGAAGTCGAGACCCGCCAGGAGACAGGTCCTGTGGGTAAAGTCCAGTGCCTCAACCGTCGAAGGACAGAAGAGCGGGGTACGGTATTCTGTACGTTTCGGGAGGAACAGCCATGGCGTGCCGGAGGCTGAGTTTGGTGGGGCAGGGTTTGCCGGCAATGGGGCGATTGAAGGCGCATTCGCCCTCCAACCCGCCGTGGATCGGGCCGTTCAGCGACACTGGCGGCAGGGTTCCGGGATCAGCTTCGCCGGCTGACCGGCCGGACAGAATTTGCTAGGTGAGAGAGGGGCGGAGCTTGCCTCGGCCGACGCGACAAGGAGTTGGATTTTGAAGATCCAGGAGGCCTACACAACCACGATTGAAACCAATAAGGCTACGGGGAAAATTCCATCCCTGGACGGCCTGAGGGCCTTGTCGATCATCCTAGTGCTCCTGGGCCACCTGTCCGGCACTCGAAATTTGCCGCGGTTTAAATTGGAACGTTGGCTCGGGGACTATGCAAATCTCGGCGTCGTAGTCTTCTTCGTTATTTCCGGATATCTGATTACTTCCCTTCTGCGGGAAGAGCGCGAATTGACGGGCGGAATCTCACTGAAGCAATTCTACGTGAGACGGGCGATCCGAATTTTCCCGGCGTTCTTCGCGATGATGGGCGTGCTCATCGCGCTTGCCCTGGGCGGCTGGATCACCCTAGGCTCGCGTGATATCGGTTATGCGTTGACGTATATCGTTAATTATCAAGTGAACCCTCCATGGAACACCGGTCATCTTTGGTCACTTTCAGTGGAGGAGCAGTTTTACCTGCTGTGGCCTTGGGCGGTGTGGTGGCTGGGGAATCGCAAGGCCGCATGGCTGGCGGCAGGGGTCATTGCGGTATCCCCGGGAATGCGGATTCTGGGATGGCTGCTGTGGCGAGGTACAGCGATTGGTGATTTGGCAATGTTTCCCATGGTGGCGGACTCGCTCGCATCAGGATGCCTGCTGGGAATGTTGCGCGGATGGCTTCACGAACAGAAATGGTATCTGCGTATGCTCCGCGGGCCATGGATGGCAGTGATGCTCGTGCTGCTTTTCGCCTGCAACGCAAGTCGAGTGTACACAGCCGGCGCGGTTTTTGGAAGAACAGTGATCAATCTGTTGCTGGCGATGATGATTGATTATTGCATCACAAATTCTGACAATCTCTTCGGACGGGTATTGAACGCGACACCGCTCGTATGGATTGGTACGCTCAGCTACTCTTTGTACCTATGGCAGCAGCTGTTCCTGAACCGCCATTCGACATGGCCAGTCTGCGCGTTTCCCATCAATCTCATGCTGGCGCTCGCGGTGTCCACCGCGTCGTATTATGCATTGGAGAAACCACTCTTAAGGCTTCGGAAGCGATTCGCCGCCGTTCGAGTGTAGTGGACTCTTAACCGGCGCAACGGCCGCTGAGTGCCGTCATCTCAACTTCGCGCAATCGACGCGGGAAACTTTCAGCGGGAGCTACTGAACGGAACTTCATTATCCCGCCCGAGAGAAAACCACTCCTTTACGCACTTTGTTCAATCCGTGCATCGATAAGTGTGAGGCTCCATCTCGCCTGAGTCCGCGCGATTCCGCCACCTGGGCAAACGATTCGGGGCGGCTGGCGGCTCCACGAAGCGGGGAGGTTCGCGACATGACAGCATTATGCCCCGCTGCAGGCGGCAGCCCGTTGGAAGAGCGGATAGGTGTTGGCGGGCTGGAGACACGGGACAGGATGTCAGCCGCAATGCGCCTACCGGGACAGCGAGCAACTTTATGTGAGGCAGTTTCTGGGTTGGCGCGGCAAGGCAGCCTTGTTGTGGATGGCCCGGCGTGGAGAGGTTGGAGTGCTCCGGGCGGTTGGAATTTCCTGCGCAGATTGAAGGGCTAGTCCACAAAGCCGCGCCAGGTGTTGCCCTTCTGGTCGCGGAGGATCACGCCGTAGCCGTCGGAGACGCCGGAGATGAAGTCGCCGTTGGAGCTGCGGAAGCGGTAGCGGATGGTGTCGTCCGACTGGCGCTCGGCCACGCCCCGCCACTCATTGCCGAATTCGTCGCGCAGATGGATGTAGTCGCCGTCCCCAGGGCCGGACACGCTGCGGCTCATCCCGTCCTGGAAGTGGAAGAACCCCCCAGGTGTCCCCAGCTTGTTACGCCGTTTACGATAGATCATGACCTTTTCCCATCTATCGGCGCTGCCGGAAGGGGACTTTACTCGGGTGAAACACTGAATGAGAGCGGTGGTGCAAAGGGTCTCGAGTGCGCGGGTCCTGGTGGACGGGCAGGTGTCGGGCGCGATCGAGGGCGGACTGCTGGTCCTGCTCGGCGTGCGGCGCGAGGATACCGAAGCCGACGCGGATTATCTCCTGGACCGTGTACTGGGGCTGCGGATCTTCGCCGATGAAGCCGGCAAGATGAACCGCAGCCTGCTGGACACCGGCGGAGCGCTGCTGGTTGTGTCGCAATTCACTCTCTACGGCGACACGCGCAGGGGACGCCGTCCCAGCTTCGACCTGGCGGCGCCGCCGGAACAGGCCCGCGCCCTATACGTGAAGTTCGTCGAGCTCGCCCGGCAGAGGGGCGTACGGACCGAGACCGGCGTTTTCCAGGCGATGATGTCGGTGGAACTGGTGAACGAGGGGCCAGTGACGCTGCTGGTCGAGTCTAAATCTCCCAGCGGAAACGCCGGATGATCTCTTCCGCCGGCCCGTCCGCGGCGATGCGGCCGGACTCGAAGAAGACAGCGCGGGGGCAGAGCGCGCGGGCAAAGGAGGTGTCGTGGGTGACGATCATCTTGGCCTGCGGCAGCGTGGCGAGCAGGTCGAGCAGCGCGCGGCGGGCGGGCGGGTCCAGGTGCGTTGTGGGCTCGTCGAGCACAAGCACCTCGGGCTGCACAGCAAGGATCCCGGCCAGGGCGACGCGCTGCTTTTCGCCTCCGCTCAAATGGTACGGTGCGCGGGTCCAGCCGTCGTGGATACCCACTTGGGCCAGCGCCTGTTTCGCCCTGGTCTCGGCGCTTGCCTTGGATAGTCCGGCCTGCAGCGGTCCGAAACTGACGTCTTCCAGCACGGTAGGCCGAAAGAGCTGGTCCTCCGGATCCTGGAAGAGGATGCCAACCTTGCGGCGGATGGCGGCGAAGTGGCGCGGCTCGACGTCCATACCGCAGACGCGCAGTTGACCCTCGCCTCGGAGGATGCCGTTCAGGTGGAGGAGGAAGGTGGTCTTGCCGGAGCCGTTGGGTCCGAGGACGGCGACGCTCTCGCCGGCGCAGAGGCGGAAGTCCACACCGCGCAGGGCTTCAAAGCCGCTGTCATAGCGGAAGCGGATTCCTGCTGCCTCGACGATGCAACTCATACGCGTCCGCCCCGCAAGAGACATCGACGGAATCCGCTCCCTACCGGCCGCGGCTCTACTCGCTCCACGAAGCCGCGAGCAGTAGCAAGCGGGCGTGATTGGACAAGCGGCTTCATATCTTCTGTCCCCGTGAGGCCATGGCGCGGTGGATGCGCTCGGCGCGGGCGTAGGAACTCGCGAAGAGCACGGCCAGGGTGGACGCGGAGATCTCGAACGAGCGCTCGCCGCCCCGGGCCAGCGCGGCCGTCCGCATCCGCCAGGCCTGCTCGGAGATGACGCCGAGATAGCGCCATGTGAAGCTCATGACGTCGATCAGCAGGCGCGGCGCGCCGAAGCCTGCAGCGGCTTCCAGCACGTGCTCCAGCGGCGTGGTGGCCATCAGCAGCGCTACCCAGAGCGCGGACAGGTAGCTTTTCCAAAGGAGCGCCAGCGCGCGGTGCGCATCGCCGGAGAGCCATGTCGCGGCCGCGAAGACGAGCGTGAAGGGCAGCACCAGAGCGGCACGCGCGGCAACGCCGAAGAGAGGCAGCCGCGCGGCGAGGACGAGCGCGAACGCGAGTCCGAAGAGCAGCCAGGATTGAGGCCAGACGGCGGTGATCACCAACAGCGAAAGGAAGAGCACCAGCTTGGTGCGCGGGCTCAGACGGTGCAACGCGCTGGAGCCACGGCTCCACTCATCGAAGACGAAATGGCTCCCGGCTATGCGCTGCGCCACCGCACGAACCACCTACCGAGAACCAGGCAGACCGCGAACGTGAGGCTGAGCCCGACGAGACCGGCGCCCGCCTTCCGCAGCCACGGGTTCTCCAGCGTCAACGCTTCATAGTCGGGCAGCGGCGATTGGAGAACATGGAACTCCTTGCCTTCCAGTCCCGTCAGACCCGCGACGCGCTCCAGTCCGTCCGGCAGCGCCGAGGCCAGCATGAAGCCCGCCACCGCGAGCAGCAGCGCGGTGATGGCCAACGCAGTCAACACCGGGCGGTTCTTCCGAGTCTCAACGCGGAGCCATTGGGGGTTGATGCGCTCCAGCGCGGAGAGAACTGCTACCGTGATCGCACCTTCCAACACGGCCGTGATCACGAAGACCAGCATCGCCAGCCCGAGCACCTCGGCGCGCATCTTCACGCCCGACAACGCCAGTTGTCCCAGGCAGAGGCACGCAGAAACGAGCACGCTCAGGAAGCCTCCGGCGAAAATCCCAATGCGGCGCGCGCGCGTGCCGGCCAGCAGGCGGTAGGGCCAGTATCCGGCCAGTACGCCCGCGATGGCCATGTTGAACACATTCGCACCCAGCGCGAGCAAACCGCCATCCTGAAAGACCAGAGCCTGAATTGCCAGGATCGCCGTCATCACAACCGTTGCGGCCGCCGGTCCCAACGCCGCGGCGAGCAACGTGCTGCCCACCAGGTGGCCGCTCGCCCCGGCGCCCACCGGGAAGTTCACCATCTGTGCGGCGAAGACAAACGCGCCCATGACGCCCATGAGGGGCACTCGCGATTCCTGGAGTCCAGCTTGAGCGCGGCGTGCAAAGACGCCGATGGAGGGAGCGCTGACCGCGGCCAGACCTGCCCATACCGGAGTCGACAGAAAACCGTCCGGAATATGCATGACCGCCTCCACAGTAGCAAACTTTGAAAAGTGTTGCTACCGACGGCGCACGCTACCATGTGCATGATGGGCCAGCGAAACAGCGCCATACTCCTGATCAACTGTCCTGACGCCCGGGGGCTGGTGGCGACGGTGTCCGGCTTCCTGTTCCGGCACGGCGCGAACATCCTTTCGACCGACGAGCACAGGGACGACGCCTCCGGGCAGTTCTTCATGCGGATCGAGTGGGATCTGGAGGGTTTTGACCTCGCCGAAGACGCGTTTAAGGAGCTTTTTGATGCAGAAACGGCGCAAAAGTATGGCATGAACTGGCGAGTTGAGTACTCGCTGCGGCCGCACCGGGTGGCGGTGTTCGTCTCGCGCTATCTGCACTGTTTCGCGGACCTGCTCCACCGGCACAAGACAGGCGAACTGGCTGGCGAGATCCCGCTGGTGATCAGCAATCACGACGATGCAGCCCGGCACGCCGCCTTCTACGGCATCCCGTACCATCACATCGCTGTGAATGCGCAGAACAAAGAAGAGGCGGAGGCGCGGCAACTGGCTTTACTGGAAGAGCACGGCGTGGACCTGGTGGTGTTGGCGCGCTACATGCAGGTGCTGTCGCCTGCCTTTGTGACGCGGTATCCGGGGCGGATCATCAACGTTCACCATTCGTTCCTGCCGGCGTTCAGCGGCGCGAAGCCCTACCACGCGGCGTTCGAGCGAGGGGTGAAGCTGATCGGCGCGACGGCGCACTACGTGACGGAGATCCTCGACGACGGCCCGATCATCGAGCAGGAGGTGATCCGCGTGTCGCACCGCGATCAGCTCGACGACCTTGTGGAGAAGGGCCGCGACGCTGAGCGGCTGGTGCTGTCGCGCGCCGTGCGCTGGCACCTGGAGCACCGTGTGCTGCTGTACGGAAACAAGACCGTGGTGTTCGCATAAGGAGTCCACATGATCCTCGGAACCGGAATCGACCTCGCTGAAGTGCCACGGATTCGCGCCGCGATCGAGCGTTATGGGGAGCGCTTCGTGGCGCGCATTTTCACGGAGCGGGAGATCGCTTACGTGGAGCGGAAAGCCAACAAGTATGAGCGCTATGCGGCGCGCTTCGCGGCGAAGGAGGCGGGGATGAAAGCGATCGGAACCGGATGGCGCCGCGGTGTGCGGTGGCAGGATTTTGAAGTGACTAATCTGCGGTCGGGACGACCGACGCTGACCTTTCACGGTGCGGCGGCGGAGTTCGCAGGTCAGCTCGGTGTGAGGCAGGTGCATCTCTCGCTGACGCACACGGAGCAGTACGGGCAGGCGTTCGTGATTCTGGAAGGTTGAAGCTCAGCGGCCGCCGACGGTGGAGCTGAGCACCTTGGTTGCCGATTCCTCCTCGGCTTCCATCGCCTTGGTGACGTCCCAGGTATGGATCATCCGGTGGATCACCGTGATGTTGCCAAGCACCGCAATGACCCAGAGAATTGCGGCCATGCGGTCAAAGAGAGCGCCGATGATAAACAGCACGATCCGTTCCGGTCGCTCCAGGAAGCCCGCCTTGCAGGAGGGAATGACGTTTTCAGCGCGGGCGCGCGTGTAGCTGATCATGACGGAGGCAGTCATGACCACAGCGGTGAGAACGACGTAGAAGTTGCGGTTGATGTTGGCGTAGTAGACGAGCAAGCCCATCAGCAAGGCGAGGTCGGAATAGCGGTCGACGACCGAATCGAAGAATGCGCCGAAGCGGGTGACGCGCTGGGTCTCGCGGGCGACGCGCCCATCCACCATATCGAAAAGGCCTGCGCCGATGATCACCAGGCCGGCATAGAAGAATTTCCCCGAGCCCAGCAGGATCGCCGCGCCGATATTGATCAACAGACCAATGAAGGTGAGAACGTTCGGGTGGATGCGCCACAGCGCAAGGACGCGGACGATGGAGTACAGGATCTTGCCAGCGCCGATCCCGATGGCGCGAGTGTAGGTCATGGCACAGCCTTACATTTACTCGGCAACGTCGTGGATGGTCGTCAAGCGGACGATTTCCATCTTCCGGACGCCGCCGGGGATCGAAATAGAAACTTCGTCGCCTTCCTGTTTACCGAGGAGTCCGCGGCCAATGGGTGAACTGGTGGAGATCATACCCTTGGAGGCATCAGCTTCCTCGCTGGCCACGATCTTGAAAGTGATCTCCTCGTTTTTCCCGAGCTCGAGCACGACCACGGTGGAGCCGAGGCCGACGCGGCCGTGCGGAATCTTTGTCAGGTCGATGAGCGAAAAATCCGCCAGGCGCTTCTTGAGCTGGGCCAGACGGGCATCGACAAACCTCTGCCGCTCCTTGGCGGCATGAAATTCTGCGTTTTCACGAAGATCGCCGTGAGCCCTAGCCTTCAGGATCTCCTTGGGCAGCTCATTTCGCAGTTCGTACTCCAGTGCGGTGATCTCGTCCTGGATCTTCTTCTTCAGATCCTCCATGATTTCGTGTACAGGTCTCCCAGATTTCGATTATAAACTACGGTGCCGGGGGACGATCAGGACGTGGTGATCTGGAGGGTGAAGACCTCATTCCCGATCTGGATCTGGAAGACATTGGGGCCGGGGCGGGAGCCGGTGCGGATGGTGAGGAGCCAGGTATTGGGGTAGTCGCGGCTTCCATTGTCGATCGAGACGACGGCGCCGCCACCGGAGACGGGGGTGGCGGCGGGTTGCGGGTCGGTCACGGGCAGGCCGGCCTGATCGTAAACGCGAAGCCACACGCGCACGGTGTTGCCGGCGCGAGGCGAACTGGGGCGGGCATCGAGGACGACGTAGCCGGCGGGCGTGGAGCCCTGCACGGCATACCAATAGGGGATGCGGCTCTCGGAGCCGGTGGAAGTGTTCTGGATGCGGACGAAGCCCTGATAGGTCCCCGGCGTGAGACCGCCGGAGGAGAATGCGAGGTTGAAGGCCGCGGTCGAGGAGGGATCGATGGTGATGGTCTCGGCGGAGAGCTGCGGACGGGCAGTGTCTGTGGAATCGATGCTGAGAGCGAGGGAGGCTGGATCGGCTCCGAGGTTCTTCAGGGTCACCTCTTTGGTGAGATCGATGGTGCCTCCGCCAGCCGCGAACGACACCGAAACGGGAGCGGCGGTGATCGTCGACTGCATGGCGCTCTTGACGTTCAGCATGCCGGCGCCCGCGGTCTGGACCGGGGCGGCAGAGCCGTCGGCCAGGATAAACGCATTGGCCGAATTGATGAGGAGCGAGCGGTAGTCGTCCAGGGTCAGATCCCTGCGAGCCGATTTGAGCACGGCGGCGGCTCCCGCGACCAGGGGCGCGGAGAAACTGGTGCCATTCACGGACATGTAGCCGCTGGGATCGCACATCTGGCAGATGGTGGTCGGAGGCCCGATGGCGGTGGCGGTATAGATGGTCTCTCCGGTGGCAACCAAGTCCGGCTTGATGCGGAGGTTTACCGATGGGCCGCGGCTGGAGAATGAGGAGATGGCGTTGGGCTTCGCATCGGGGTTCTGAAAACGCAGTTGGACCTGAAAGTCCTCCACGTTCTGAATCAGATCCTTGAGGCGGCGGCCATTGGTATTGCCCACGAAGAGGGCCGGGATGGTCGGGTTGTCGTCAACCGACATAGTGACCAGATCGTCGGGCGAACCCGATGAGGGATTCGCCGAGTTGTAGACGATCGCCGCCACTGCCCCCGCGGCCGCGGCGTTCTCCAGCTTGACCGTGAAATTGCAGGTGCCACGCAGGATCAGTGGGATCCTGCCCTCGAAGACGCCTGCGGGAAATGGATCGCAGCCGAGTGCGTTACCGAGAGACTCGGTATCGATCATGGGCCCCATGATGGGATCGAGTGAGACGACGTTGCTGGAGGCGGCAGCGGGGATGGGAAGCCCTTGGGACGGGACCACCATCGTCTGGCCAGCAGCCGTGGACCGATTGGAACCGACCGCGATGACCTGATCGGCGGAGGCCGTGTCATCCACCGTCATGGGACCGCCGTCGTTGCCGGCGGCGTTCACCACAATGATCCCGTTCTCCAGTGCGCGGCGGACGCCGTTGGTGAAGACGGAGTCCTCGTCAGGCCCGAATGCACCGGGGAGGCCGAGGCTCATATTGATGACGTCCATGCCATCCTTCACTGCCCAGTCCAGGGCCTGAAGGAGGTAATCTTCGGGAAAAGCGCCCTGGTTGGGATAGCTGGCGCGGTAGACGCCAAGCCAGGCGCGAGGGGCGACGCCGGAGATGAATCCGCGCGGGCTTTCGTGCCGCACGCCGGCTGCTGCCATAGCGACGCCGGTGCCGTGGCCGTAACGGTCCATGGCATCGAGGCTGTCGAAGCTGCGGGCGACAATGATTTTGCCGTTCGTCAGGAGGAGGTTGCCATCGCTGCTCGCCTGAGGGAATCCCTCCGGAGCAGACATGCCTTCAGGCGCCTGGAAGCCCGGATGGGAGGAATCGATGCCGGTGTCGATGATGGCGATCTTCATCCCCTCGCCGGCCTTGTCCATCCCCCCGGCGAGATCCCATGCCGCCTCCACTTCGTGGATGGGAAGAGCCTTATTCAGAAACAGATGGTAGAGGCGGACGGCCTGGACGCGCCTGACACCGGGAAGTCCGGAAAGCGAGGCGGCATCGGGCGCGTCGACAATCAACGCATTGGCGACGGTGTCCACCGACGCGCGGATCCGAAGCCCGCGAGCCTGAATCGACCGCTCCAAGGCCCGATGTTCGTCGCGGATCCGCGAGCGTCGAAGGGTGAGGTCTCGTTGCCCGATTGCCGGCGGAGTGTCCAACTCCACGATGAACCGGCCGGGAACAACCTCCTGGCCGAAGGCTGAGGCAATCAGTACTAGAGCGCAGACGAAACGCAGAAGCATACGCAGTGACCAGACAGCCGAGGAACCCCCTGGACTACAAAGAAGTTCCGCCGATTCTCCTATCGGCGAAGAGCCGAACTTTCAGCATACCTCCAGTGCGGCCAGGGCAGAGTCCAGCCGGCTGATGAACTCGTCGATCTCGCCGCGCCCGATATTCAACGGAGGCGCAATGCGGATGACGTTGCCGAGCATGCCGCCTTTTCCGAAGAGGATTCTCCGCTCGCGGGCCAGTTCCATGAGGCGGGCGGTTTCGAGCGGTGCGGGCTCACGGGAGGAGTGGTCGCGCACGAACTCGATCGCCTGCATCAAGCCCATGCCCCGGACGTCGCCGATGAGGAGGTGGCGCGACTTCAGCTCCTCAAGCCGCGCTCGCAAGTGGGATCCCATGTCCTGAGCATTGGCCAGCAGGCGGTTCTCGTCGATGAAGTCGACGACTGCCTTCGCCGCCGTGGCCGCTACGGGATTGCCGCCGAATGTGGAGATAGTCATCGTGCCGACCGCGGCGGCGAGTTCGCGCCGTGTGATGGTGACGCCGACGGGAGTGCCGTTGCCCATGCCCTTCGCGCTGGTGATAACGTCCGGCTCCACGCCCCAGTGTTCGATGGCGAACCATTTGCCGGTGCGGCCCCACCCGGATTGCACCTCATCGCTGATGAAGAGGCCTCCGTGGCGCTTTACGGTTTCGGCCACGCGGGGGAAGTACTCGCGAGGCGGGGTGACGAAGCCGCCGGTGCCCTGGATGGGCTCGGCGATGAAACCAGCAATGCGTCCGGAGGTAGTGGTGCGGATCACGTCCTCGACGTCGTCCGCGCAGCGCGTGCCACAGGCCGGATATTCAAGACCGTAGGGGCACCGGTAGCAGTAGGCATTCTGGGCGAAGGAGAAGCCCGGCATGGCGGCGGGCCCGACTCGCCAGACGGACTGGCCGGTGGCGGCCATCATCGCGGAGGAGCGGCCGTGGTAGCCGTGGCGGAGGGCGACGATTTCGCTCGATCCGGTGGCGCAGCGGGTCACCAGAACGGCCATCTCGTTGGCCTCGGTACCGCTGTTCGAGAAGAAAGACCGGCTCAACCCGCTGCCTGGCGTGAGACCGGCGATGCGTTTGGCCAGGGCCACGGGAGGCTCGCTGGCGAGCAGCGTCGAGCAGTGCTGGAGATGGTCCATCTGCTCGCGAATGCGGGCGTTCACCGTGTCGTTGCAGTGGCCCACGCTGATGACTACGATGCCGCCGAAGAAGTCCAGGTACTCGTTGCCTTCGGCGTCGTAGAGATAAGGCCCTTTGGCGTGGGAGACGACGAGGGGCCTTTCGAAATAGTGCAGGGCGGCGGGGAAGAGGAATTCACTGCGGGCCAGAAGGAGCTCGTCGGGGGACATGACCCCTCAATCGTACTCCTGCAAGCCGTGTGGGAAGTCGAATCTGCCGCGCGGGGCGGCCTGGCGCGCCGTCGCACACTGTCATACACGCTCCGCTGAAAAGGCGCCTGGACCCCGTTACGCGGGTGTAACGGTGGCGAGGGCTTGCCCCACTACTGCAGCGGGGAGAAGCGGAACTGGGCGACGTCGGACCAGCCGCCCTGGCCGACGGTGAGCAGGTAGCCCTTCATCAGAGTCGTATCGAAGTTGGGCACCTGGCTGACATTGACCTGGACGGTGGAATCGTCAACCTGGTTGATGGCGCCGCGTGGGGCAACGATGTCTTCAAAGATGACGTCAACGGGCTGGTTCGACATGAAGCGGCCCTTGATCTCGACGTAAGCGGAGCCATCGGAGCCGTAGAACTGCCGCCACCAGTTGATGCCGGGAACCATGAAATTGGTGTCGGAGAGATTCCGGAAGTAGCCCTTGGTGGCGAAGTCAAACTGCGAGATGGTATCGCCGCCCCCGCTGGGGAGAGAGACCACGACGAAATAGGTGGTCAGGCCGGTCTGCCAGAAATCGCCGAGCGTTTTGATGCCGGGCAGGAAGAACGAGAAGCCGACGGGCAGATCCTCGGTGACCTGACGGGCCTCGAGTCCCCATTCCTGCTGCTTGTCGGGAAGGAGGATGAACGCCTGTACAGTGCTACCGGCGGGGATCACCAGCGTGCTGACGAAATAGGCCTCGCGGCCCGTATCGAAGAGGTTGACCTGTATCAACCCGGGTGCGGGGGGCAGAGCGGCGGGCTGATTGTCAGCCGCGGCCCGCATGGCGTTGCGATTCGTGCCCATGGCGGCGATGCGGGAACGGACCAGGGCACGGGCTCCGGCAGTGATCGGCACCTTCCGCGTATAGCGGTCCAACTGAGCCTGAGATCGTTCAGCGCGTTCGGCGCGGTCCGCCCACACTGCGGGTGCGGCCAATGCTGCCGCGAGAGCCACTGTCAAGAATTGCCGGGTCACGGTTTCCTCCTTCGCAAAAAGTCAACCATAAGACGGCGGGAATCCAAAGCAGGTTGCAGGTGCTTTCACTTAGGCCGGGATCTCAATCGTGGTTCTAGTCCCTTCGCCACGTTGAGAGGTGATACTCAGCCGGTAGTTCGCGCCAAACAAAACCTGGAGCCTTTCGTTCACATTCGAGACCCCGATGCCGGGATGCTCGAGGATGGAGGCGAGCCGCTCGTCTTCAATGCCAACTCCATCGTCCGCCACGGAGAGGAAGAGACGCAACCCCTCGGGGCGGCGCTCGAGGTGGCTCTCGAGGACCACGGTGCCGCCGTCGATCTTGGAGGCCAGGCCGTGGCGGATGCTGTTCTCAATCAGCGGCTGGAGGAGCATCGACGGGATCTGGCAATCCAGAGTGCCTTCATCCACTTCCTTCAGGAAACGGAGCTTCTCCCCGAAGCGCGTCATTTCAATGGACAAATAGTCCTCAATGAAGGCGAGCTCGTCGCGCAGGGGGGCGAAGTTGTCGGTCTTGCGCAGCAGCCGGCGGAGGATGCTGGATAGGCGGTACACGACCTGCCTGGCCTTCTCGGGGTTCGTGCGGATGAGCGAGCCGACGGTGTTGAGGGTATTGAAGAGGAAGTGAGGATTGATCTGGGCGCTGAGGGCGCTGAGGCGGGCCTGGACGAGAAGACGCTCCTTGTTTTCCAGCAGCCGCTCATTGCGGGCGCTGCCCCAGATCTTGATGGGGATGGAGACGGTGAATACGGTGGAAAAGAAGACCGCCACGATGCCCCACCCTGCGCTTCGTGGCGCATACAGCGCGAAGGTCAGATGGCTGCCGAAGAGGTTGAGGACGGTGAAGCGCATCAATTCCGCCAAAAGGATGGTGAGGAGCCCGATGATCTGGTACATGCTGCGGCGGCGGATGGCCGGGTAGCGGATGAGGCGGTAGATACTGAGGTCGAAGAATGGGGTGATCTTCCAGACCTCCTCGGGATCGGAGGCGAGGTCGCGGAGCAGGCCGCCCAGGACGCCGACAGCAGCGTAGAGGGGAAGCGCCAGATATTCGCCGTGCAGAACTGCGGGGATGGAGCAGAGGACTCCGGTCAGCAGGCCTGAGATGTAGCCGCCGATGATGCCGGCGAGGAGGCTTCCTTCCAGGCACATGTCGGCGGCGGCGTAACTTTGAGTCCAAATGCGAATGGCCGAGCCGGCAGAGCAGAATCCGGCGATGCCACCCGTGATCTGCAGCCGCTCCAGGACGGTGCGTTCTTCGCGCAGGAGCAGGTTCAGGAACTTGGAGGAGCGAGACAGGATGCTGGCGATCGAGGCAGCGGCCGCCAGCTTGATCAGCAATGTGACGATGAGCTTTTCCATGCGCCGCGCACCACCATACTAAAATAAAGGCAGAATCGCGCGTTTCGATGGAATCAACCACACATCTCGAGATCCGTCATGTGGCGGAAGCCGATCTGCCTACCGAGTACGGCCACTTCCGGATCCACGGATTCGAGGGGCGGCGTGAAGATTATCGCGAAGAAGCGGTCGCGGTCGTGCTGGGAGACATCGGCAAACCGGAGCCACTGCTGGTGCGGATTCACTCGCAGTGCCTGACAGGCGACGTGTTTCATTCGCTGCGCTGCGACTGCCGGGCTCAGCTCGAACTGGCGCTGGAGACCATCGCGGCGGAGGGCCGCGGCATGGTGATCTACGAGAAGAAAGAGGGCCGCGGCATTGGGCTATTGAACAAGCTGCGAGCCTACGAACTGCAGGACGCGGGCGCGGACACTGTAGAGGCCAACGAGCAGCTTGGATTCGAGGCGGACCTGCGGGCGTACGAGATGCCGGGCGGGATCCTGCAGCACTTCGGCATCAAGTCGGTGCGCCTGATGACGAACAACCCCGAGAAGATCGCGGCGCTGGAGGCGGTGGGGGTTGAGGTCGCCGAGAGAGTGCCGTGCCAGGTGCAGCGCGGGCATCACAGCGCACGGTATCTGAAGACCAAAAAGAAGCGGATGGGGCATCTGCTGGAACTTTGAGTTCCTGCTAGCCGGCTATAGCGGGCCTAGGAGTCCTCCAGAGAGAAAAGGTGGCGGCGGCCGTTGTGACAAGCGCCAGCACAATCAGAATCTGCAGTACGAGGTGACATGCGTCCGGCGGCAGGCGATTTCCCGCCGCAGGCAGGATGTGCACGGTCTTGCTGAAATACCGTTCATAGACCCGTTGCCATTCCGGCGAAGCGCCGCGCACATAACTGATCCACCAACTGTCGATCTGCAGCCAGAGCCAAAACGAGTACAGCATCGTGGCCAATGCCATGACGAAACGCACGCGGCGGGCCGTGGCCCAAATCGCCGCGAGCATCACGATGCCGATTGCAATATCGAGCTTGCCCTGCCCGTTCCCGCCGCGTACATCATTCCACGGAAAGAGATTCACCCACTCGATCAATTCCAGGTACACCAGCAGCCCGATCTGACTGACGATCGACCATCTGGTCCACACGCTACCGCTCCTCGTTTTCCTCCGCACCGCCTCGTGCGGGTGCGCCGGGGAAGCGGAACACGGCATTCAGGAAGGCGACATTCAGGCCGTCCATGAAGGCGCGGAAGTTGGGGTCGGAGGTGAAGCCGACCACTGCGCCCCGGCCTTCATTGCCGATGACGATGAACGGCTTGAAAGCGAGCTGCTTGCGATTCTCGTCCCAGAGGTAGCCCGAGGCGAGGAGCTGCTCGGGCGCCGCGTAGATCGCCGCATTGATGCCTCGGTCCCTCTTCACTGGTGAGTAGATAGCGCGGCCGTCGACGAGCACGTTGAGAGTCTCCGGCAATCCGGCGGTCACCCAGGTTTCAGGGTCGACTTTGGCTTTGACGAGGACGCCGGCGACGGCATCGGGCAGTTGGTTGTCGGCCTGGATCGCCTTTTCGAACTCGTCTTCCCTGGCGAAGATCTTCCCAGGGGCCGGAGCGGCAAGTCCCGCCGGAGCGGCTGCGGGCGCGGCGGCCGCACCTGCGCCTGCGGCGGGTTTTGCAGCATCGGCCGGGCGGCCCGAGGCCGATTCCCGAGCCAGCGCTTCCTGTTGGACGCCAAGCAGGCCTACCTGCGGATTCGAGAGGTAGGCTAGCGCGTTGCCGATGCCGACGAGCACGCCGCCGCCGCGGACCCACTGCCGGAGCCGGTCGGCGGCAGGGGCCGGAATGGCTCCCGCGTAGCCGGGGCCGAATCCCGCATCGGGCATGATGATGACGGTGAACCGGCTGAGATCCGCGGCTACCAAGGAAGACGCGCGCAGCACGGTGACGGGGTAGCCGTACTGGCGCTCGAGCACGAAGCGGGCCTGTCCGGCGGAGATCGAAGAAGTAGGCGCATCCCAGAGCATCGCCACCGAAGGACGCTTGATCACGCTGACGTTGTTGCTGCCGAAGTTGACGCCGTCGTCGACCCAGCTGGTATTGGCGGCGATGACGTCAGCGCCACTGGCAGCCGCGATGCTCGCGACTTTCTCATGAACGTTCGTTCCGTTCTGCTTGACCATCAGGATCAGCGAGCCTGAGGGGAATTTGTGGCTGTTCTGACTGAACGGCTTGTTGGCGGAGAGCACCTTGAGATCCGCGCGCAGCGCCGCGGCGAGGAATCGCCCGGCCGCCTGCGTGCCCCAAGGCACGAGATAAGCCACCTCAGCCTTGCCGCTGACGGAGCCTTTGGGCGCATAGGGACCGGTGACAGGCGCGAAGTCGCCGGAGATGGGCTCGGCAGACGCCGCGCACTCCACGTTGAAGAGCATCGGCAGGCTCCAGCCGGTGACGTCATAGATCTCGCCGGAGAGCTGCTTCTTGCGGCGGCGTTCCTGCTCCTTGATAAAGTCCGGCTCCATGGTGACCTGCGGATCGAGCAGAGCGCGAATGAAGCGCTTGCGCGGCTGGGCGAGTGAGATGGCGTAGGAGCCCGAGGGGTACTCCTTGCCGCCGGCTTTGAGGATGCCCTGCGAGCGGCGCACTTCGATGCCATGCTCCGACAGATTGTGAGCGAGCTTGTCCACGGCGCTGGTGTCGCCACGGCGCGGCAGGATGTACTCCTTTACAGCTTCTTTTTTGCCTTCCTCGATGGCGGTGACCTGATAGCGCCAGAAGCTGTCGAGCAGACCGGTGCGCTGGTTCAGGGCGGTTTCGCAAGTGGCAATGGAGGCGACGAAGTGCTTCTGCACGCTCTCCTGGAAGGTATAGAGCGTGTCGTCGGAGCGGCGCACCACCAGGCCGCGCACGCTGGCGTTCTCATACGTCATGCCCATGCCGCCGTAGAACCAGGGCCAGGATGCGCCATAGCCGGGGTAGAACTCGTCGAACACTTCGCGCGTGAAGTAAGACCAGCCGAACTTGTCGAAGTACTTCGCGTCGTTCTTGCCGAACCAGGCCATCTGTTTTTTCTGGTCCTCGGTGAGGTGCGGGTTGTAGGGCAGAGAGCCGGGAGTGAAGAAGTAGGTGGAGTTGGAGCCCATCTCGTGGAGGTCGACGAAGACGATGGGCAGCCATTCGCGCAGGTAGCGAACGCGGCCGACGGTCTCCGGCTGCGTCATGGCGAACCAGTCGCGGTTCATGTCGAAGAAGTAGTGGTTGGAGCGGCCGCCGGGCCAGGGCTCGGCGCGTTCGGCGGCAACGGAATTGGCGTCGGGCTCCAGCCCCTGGTTGACGCGGAAGTTGTAGATGAAGCGCTCGCGGCCGTCGGGATTCTGGAGCGGGTCGATGAGGACCACGACGTTCTTGAGCACGTTATCGATCATCGGGTCGCCCTTGGAGGCGAGCAGGTGATAGGCGGTGAGCAGGGCTGCGTCGGGCGAGGAGATCTCGTTGCCGTGGACGCCGTAGCTGAGACTGATTACGGCGGGAGTGGAGGCGATGAGTTTCTTGGCATCGGCGTCGCTGGTCTTGCGCGGATCGCCGAGTTTCTGCTGGGCGGCCTTGATCTGATCGAGGCGGCGGATGTTGTCCTCGCTAGACACGGCGGCGTAGATGAGCTTTCGGCCCTCCCAGGTCTTGGCGTACTCGAAGACTTTGATGCGCGATGGGGCAGCGGAGGCGAGGGCTTCGAAGTAGCGCACGATGTCGGCGTGGGTGGCGTGCTTCGTGCCGGGCTCGTAGCCTAGAACTTTTTCGACGGTTGGGACTTGCGCGTCGTACTTCGCGCCGGGCCAGAAATCAAACTTCTGCGCGCTGGCGAGCAGCGCAGACACAAAGAGCGAGACCAGGAGGTTGCGCATAAACCATTCAGGATATCGCAGGGAGGTGGGGGTCTCGCCCCCTACACCCGCTCGCTCCGGCTGGCGGCTTTACGGGTATCCACAGCCGCGAGCAGTAGAGAGCGGGTGTACGGGTTCGAGCGCGTCTTCAGCGGAGAGCGACCAGGGTATCCAACCTGCGAACCTGTTTCACTGGTTGGTGATGTCGTGCGTGGAGGAACGCGCGCGAAGCGGGACGTAGATCTTCTCCCAGGCGCGGTGGGCGGGATGGTCGTCGTAGGCCTTGAACGCCCTTTCGTCCTCGAACTCGATGGCAAACGCATCCGTGAAGGGCCGCGACTTCATGGAGCCGTCGGCCTGCTTCTCCACGTAGGCGCCCTGGACTTTGACGCCCCTCAGCCAGACATTCTTGATGCCGGGGATTTCGGCGGCCATCTTCTCGATGCCGTCGAGCACCGACTTCTTCTGTTCGTCAGTGGTGCCGTCCTTGTAGTAGAGCGTGACCACGTGGATGATGGATTTTGGCTTGCCATACTTGTTTACGGCTGCGCCGGCGCCCACTCCGAGTGCGAGCAGCGCGGCTCCGGCAAGTATCGCGTTCTTCAGGCTAAGTTGCATCAGTTCCCTCCTTTGTATGGGGCAATCCCGACCAGTCTTCACAAACGATGATCGAATTGGCGGGGTTCTTAGGATCGTACTTCACACTGACAGAGCCGATCAGGCGGGTCGGGTCCTGGGGAAGGCGCTCCCGCAGCGCGGTGACATCCTGGGACGCGAAGTAAGTGACGCCGCGCAGCTCGTAGTTGTAGTGGATGAGGTCTTCGCCGGCTTCAGTGATGAACCCTTCCGCGGTCCTGCGGCCGCGGTTGACGTATACCCGGCGCCGGCGCTCCTTCTCCTCGATCGTCAGACGGTGTCTGAAGATGATCCAGACGGCCGCAGCAGCCAGAGCAACGGAGATGAGAACGCCGGCGATGTATAAGGGTTCAACGATCAGCACTGCTTACCTGCCGGCAGGCGCCTCCTGAAACGCCTTGGAGTAGTCCTTGAGGAACTGGTCCAGCCCCTTGTCCGTCAGTGGGTGGTTGAACAACTGGTCCAGCACTTTGAACGGCATGGTGCCGATGTGCGCTCCCGCCTCCGCAGCCTGCACGACGTGCAGAGGCGAGCGGAGCGAAGCGGCCAGCACCTGGGTCTTGAAGCCGTAGTTTGCGTAAATCCGGCAGATGTCGCGGATCACCTGGATGCCTTCAAGGCCGAGGTCGTCCAAGCGCCCGATAAACGGGCTGACGCACCAGGCGCCTGCTTTCGCGGCGAGAATGGCCTGCCCCGGCGAGAAGCAAAGCGTCACATTAACGCGGATGCCTTCCTGCGAGAGCTTGGAGCAGGCCTGGATGCCGGCCCGCGTCAGCGGGCACTTCACCACGATGTTGCGGTGGATGGCGGCGTTCTCACGCCCCTCCCGCAGCATGCCTTCAAAGTCGGTCGCCACAACTTCCGCGCTGATCGGGCCATCGACGATTTCGGTAATCCGGTGGATCTGCTCATGCGGCGTGACGCCTTCCTTCGCGAGAAGCGAAGGATTCGTGGTGACACCGTCAACCACGCCCCAGGCAGCGCCTTTCTTGAGCTCTTCGAGATTTGCCGTGTCCAAGAAGAATTTCATGCCATCCCCTCCTGCTAGCGGGATTCTACGGACTCACCGCGGGGCAGCAACAGGGTTCTCCAGAATACCCAGCCCTGGAATCTCCACCTCCACGGTGTCGCCTACCTGTACCGGACCCACGCCGGGCGGTGTTCCCGTTGCAATGAGATCCCCCGGCTCGAGGGTCATGAACTCAGTGACGTACTGTAGAATAGCACCCACGCTGAAGATCATGTCCGTAACAGGCGCATCCTGTTTTACTTCGCCGTTGACACGTGTAATCACGCGCAAATTGTCAAAGGCCAAGTCCTCTTTGGGCACCCACCAGGGCCCGACGGGGCAGAAGGTATCGAAGCCTTTGCCGCGCGTCCACTGGCCGTCCTTCTTCTGCAGGTCGCGGGCAGTCACGTCGTTGACGATGGTGTAGCCGGCGACGCAGTCCCACGCCTCCTCCGCCTTAATGTGACGAGCGCGTTTTCCGATGACGAGGCCCAACTCGCCTTCATAGGAGACGAGTTGGGAGATGGCCGGGTAGACGATTTCGCCTTTGTGGCCATTCAGGGAAGAGGGAGGCTTCAGGAAGATCAACGGCTCAGTGGGCACAACGTTGCCCAATTCCCTGGCGTGCTCGGCGTAATTGCGGCCGACGCAGACGATCTTCGAGGGCGCCACGGGAGGAAGCAGCCGCAATTGCGCCAGCGGCAATGAGCGGCCGTCGGGCAGGTGAACGTGCAGGTCCTCTACTTTGCCGCGCATCACGCCCGGATTCGTGTCGGGCGCGCTGGCCGGTACGGCCGGTTCCTTGGCGAAACGCACGTATCGATTCATGTCAATTCTATGGTGCGACGATTTCCACCGCGGCGCACGGCTGGCTTTCGTTGCCCGATTCGTCAACGGAGGAGACGGCATAGCGGTACTTCTTGCCGCTTTCGACATCGGCGTCGCTGTAGCTGGTCTTCTCCACGGGCGCACCGAGTTTCTTCAAGGGCTCATCGCCGACGGCCCGGTACAACTGATAGGCCTTGAAGTCGGGCTCGGTGTTGCGGTCCCAGTTCAGCTCGATCGACTTGAGACCGGCGATGGCCACGAAGCCGGCAGGCACGGCAGGCGGGAAGGTGTCCACGCGGTGGTAAGAGACGGATGGCGACATCTCGCTCTCGCCCGGCGTTGCTCCGGAGCCGACCAACTGCTGGACCATATACGTGTATGTCTTGCCGTATTCAGCGGTCTGATCCAGCCAGCTTCGCTCCCCGGCGATGCCGAGCACGGCAGGCTCCTTGTCGCCCTCAACGAGACGCCAGATCCGCCACTGCGAGCCATCACCCTTCCACTGCAGGTATGCGCCCGAGGGCGCTCCGACGACCGCCAATTCCACCGGCGCTGCAGGCGGCGGGACCACGTTGAGCAACAGCAGATTGGACCACTGGGCGCCGCGCCCCGTGGGGCCGATGCCCCGAACAGCAAAGATCATCTCCTTGCCGGCCCACTTCGCTGCTGGCAGCGACACTTGCACGGAGCGCTCGCCTGTCTCCTCCAGCGGAAGGCGCTCCGCCGTTTCGAGCCAGCGGTTCATGTCGAACCCACCGGGTTTGTTCTCGCCGGCGCGCAGATCGATGGACGACAATCGCTTCAGCTCGAGTTTGTCGGTGGTCATGAGCGACGGCGTGAAAGCGATGATGACCTTGTCGCCGCGCTGAAGGCCGCGCAGGTCCTGGACAGGCACGGGAATGTTCAAAGCCGGCGGCAGCGGATCACCCACATAGCCGCATCCGCACAGGCTCAGGGCGAGGGGCAAGAGAGGAAACCAGGCGCGGCGCATCACAGGATGTAGCGGCTCAAGTCCTGGTCCTGGACGATGTCGGCCAACTGACGGCGCACATAGGCGGCGTCGATTTTGATCTTTTTCTTCTTGAGATCGGGCCCTTCAAAGCTGATCTCCTCGATGACCTTTTCGAGGATCGTGTGCAGGCGGCGGGCGCCGATGTTTTCGCTGCTGTCGTTGACCTGAGTGGCGAACCGGGCGATTTCGCGGATCGCGTCGGCGGCGAACTCCATCTGAATCCCCTCGGTTTCGAGCAGCGCGGTGTATTGCTTGATGAGGGCGTTCTTGGGCTCGGTGAGAATGCGGACGAAATCCTCCTCGGAGAGCGACTTGAGCTCCACGCGAATGGGGAAGCGCCCCTGCAGTTCAGGAATGAGATCCGAGGGCTTCGCGACGTGGAAGGCTCCGGCCGCGATAAAGAGGATGTGATCCGTGCGCACAAATCCGTAGCGGGTGTTGACGGTAGTGCCTTCGACGATGGGCAGGATGTCGCGCTGTACGCCTTCGCGGCTGACGTCAGGGCCATGCCCGCCTTCACGGCCGGCGATCTTGTCCACCTCGTCGAGGAACAGGATGCCGTTGCGCTCGACGCGTTCGATGGCCAGGCGGGTCACCTGATCCATGTCGACGAGCTTGTTCTCCTCTTCCTGGACCAGGTAGTCGTAGGCCTCGGCGACGCGCATTTTGCGGCGGGTGGTGCGGCCGCCGAACAACTGCGGGATGAACTCCCGCAGGTTCATGTCGATCTCTTCGTTGCCTGTGTTGGTAAAGACTTCGAAGGAGGGGCCGCGGTCTTTCACTTCGATCTCGACGACCTTGTCGTCGAGACGGCCGGCGCGCAGCTTCTCGCGGAGTTTTTCGCGGGTTCGATCGCCCGACTCGCTGGCCTCGGGCGAGGGCGGCATGAGGACGTCGAGCAGGCGTTCCTCGGCCTGTTCTTCGGCGCGGTCCGCGACCTCGTCGAGCTTCTCGCCGCGCACCATGTCGATGGCGGTTTCCACCAGGTCGCGGATCATGGACTCGACGTCGCGGCCTACATATCCGACTTCGGTGAATTTGCTCGCCTCCACCTTGAGAAAAGGCGAGTTGGCGAGTTTGGCGAGGCGCCGCGCCAGCTCCGTCTTGCCGACGCCAGTGGGGCCCATCATGAGGATGTTCTTGGGCATCACCTCTTCGGCCATCTCGGCATCGAGCTTCTGACGGCGGATGCGGTTGCGCAACGCGATGGCGATGGAGCGTTTGGCCTCCGCCTGGCCGATGACGTACTTATCGAGTTCAGTGACAATCTGGCGCGGGGTCAGCTCGTCCAGGAGCGGCTCGTCACGGTTGGCGTCGCCCGGCAGGTAGATGACCATGATTAGCCGATCTCCTGGTATTGAATGTTGTGATTGGTGTAGACGCAGGTGTCGGCGGCGATGGCCATAGCCCGTTCGACGATCTCGCGCGCGCCAAGTTTGGTGTTCTCGATCAGCGCGCGGGCGGCCGCCTGGGCGAATCCTCCGCCGCTGCCGATGGCGGCGCAGTCGCCGTCCGGCTCGATGACGTCGCCGTTACCGCTGAGGATATAGATGTTGGCTGCATCCGCAACCAGCAGAAGCGCTTCGAGATGGCGCAGGATCTTGTCGGTACGCCAGTCCTTGGCCAGTTCCACGACGCTGCGCGGCAGATTGCCGCTATGCTGCTCGAGCTTGGATTCGAAACGGGCGAAGAGGGAGAAGGCGTCCGCGGTGGACCCGGCAAAGCCGGCGATGATTTTTTCCTTGTGGAGGCGGCGAAGTTTGTTGGCGCGAGCCTTGAGTACTTCGCTCCCCAACGTCACCTGGCCGTCACCGGCCATGACAACCTTGCCGTTGCGGCGCACGACCAGTATGGTTGTGCCGTGAATGCGTTGAGATGACGGGGTCAAGTCTCCTCCAGTGTAGCGCGCCGGGTTGTACTACTCTGTTCGCATGGCGATCGGATTCATCGGGACGGGCCGTATGGGCTCGATGCTGGTCCGCGCTTTGCTGGGCGCCGACCATCCGCTCGACGAGGAGGTCTGGGCATGCAATCGCAGCCCGGAGAAACTGGACGATCTGTCGCTGCACCACCAGAAGCTGGTCACCGGTGAAAGCATGGAACTGGCGCGAAAGTGCCGCACGTTGTTCCTGTGCGTGCGGCCCGGCGACACCGCTGCGGCGCTGAACGAGATCCAGGCGGAGTTGACGGCGGCGCATCTGCTGGTGGTGATCACGAACGTCGTGGAGCTGGACCGCCTGGCGGCGCGAGTCCCGTGCCGCGTGGCCAAGGTGATCCCCTCCTTTGCCCAGTTCGTGAGGCGCGGCGTGAGCCTGATGATCCCCGGACCGCGGTGCACCGCGGAGGATCTGGCATATCTGCACGGGTTGCTGGAGCGCGTCAGCCGAACCTACCAGGTGAGCGAGGCGCAGAGCCGGGCGGCGACAAACGTCGCGAGCTGCGGTCCGGCGTTTCTGGCGCGATTCTGCGAGGAATGGGCCGCGGCCGCGCATCGCATGCAGCCGGACATTCCGATGGAGGATTGGGAGTGGCTCGTCTGGGAGACCGTGCGCGCCGCCGCAGAGCTGCCCCGAGCCGGGATCGCCGGACGGGAGATCCTCGAAGAGGTCAGCACGCCGGGCGGCATGACGTACGAAGGGCTCGCGGCGATGGACGCGGTGTTACCGGCGATGTGGGAGGAGGTGATGCGCCGGACAGCGGAGAGGGAGCGTGAGATGAAGGCCGCCATCCGGCTATAGAGGTTCAATGCATAGTGAATCGCTCCAAGGAAGGCACGCCTGCCCGCTCGCTACCGCTCGCGGCTGTATGCGCGGTGGAGCCGCGCGCGGTAGCGAGCGGGTATAGTTGGCCTGGACCTAGAACGAACCCTAAGGCCGCGCCAGGTACTTCTTGTACAGGCGCGTGTGCTTCGATTCGAGGTCGACGGGCTCACCTTTGATGAACATCATCTTGACCTGCGTGCGGATCTCCAGCGGATCGCCGTCGGTGACGATCAGGTCAGCGATCTTGCCCTTTTCGATGGAGCCGATCTGGTCGGCGACGCCCCAGATCTGTGCCGCGTTCAGCGTCACGGATTTCAGCGCCTCGTCGTACGAAAGGCCAAACGGCACCGCCTGCGATGCCTCGTAGGGCAGGTTGCGTGCGAATTGGGTGCCGAAGCTCGCGAAGGCGATTTTCACGCCTGCCTTGGCGAGTTCACCCGGGAGCGTAAAGGGCTCGTCGTACGGATCGTCCTCTTCGAGCGGCGTCGTGAACGTGGAGCCGAGGATCACCGGGATGTTCTTTTTGGCGAGTTCCTCGGTCATCTTGCCCGCACGGCGCACGCCGGCGAGAACGATCTTCACCTGCTCCCTTTCGGCCCACTGCACGGCTTCGCGGATCTCACGCTCGCGCGCCGCAACGACCATCAGAGGCATCTTGCCGCTGAGGACCGGCAGCATCGCTTCGAACTTCAGATCGGGCTTAAAGCCCGCCGCCCCGGAGGACTTGGCCAACTGGTAGCGCTTCGCCTCTTCGAAGAACTCGCGGATCTTCTGAACCTGCTGCTCCTGCGTGCGCTTCGCTTCGGCGAAGGTCGTCCGCCGCGCTGCGAAGGCGGGAGGCGCGTCGCCATCGCCAAAACGGCCGCCGCTCGCGATGGCAGGCCAGGTGATCTGCATCGCCGCGCCGCGCCGGATCTCCATCTCTTCCCAGGTCCAGCCGTCCAGGTGCATCAGCGACACCTGCCCGCTGATCAGGCTGCCGCCGGAACCGCCGCGACCGCCGCCCGCACCGCCGGGCGTCACCATGACCGACGTGATGCCGTTCGCACGCACCACCGGGATGTGCTCGCTCGCCGGATTCACCGCGATAATCGAACGCAACTGCGGATTGAAGTCTCCGAGCTCGCCCGTGTCCACTGATTCACGCACGGAGCCGATCTCCGACAGGCCGATGGGGGAGCCGGAATCGATGATCCCCGGATACACGTGCAGGCCTTTGCCTTCGATGATCCGGATCTTGCCCTTCACCGCGATTTTGGACCCGACGTCGGCGATCTTGCCGTCCACCACCAGCACGGACGCGTTGTCCATCTGCGGGGACGACACGGGATGCACGGTGGCATTGCGAATCAGAAAAGTATCGTTCTGCCCGCCCAGCAGCGGCAGCGACAGCGCGGCAATCAATGCAATTTGCGATTTCACGACGGCCTCCTCGTCTGCGGCGCGCTCTTCTTCTCGATCTCGCGCTCCTTCTCCGTCAGTCCCTTCTTCTCGGCTTCCTTCCTGGGCCGTTCCGTGATGTCGTTGTCGCGGTCGAAGTACTCCTTGCCGTCGATGAAGACCTTCTCGACCTTGGCGTACATCGACAGCGGGTTCTTGTCGTAGATGACGATGTCGGCGTCCTTGCCGGCTTCGATGGATCCCACCCACTTGTCGATCTGCATCTGTTTGGCCGGGTTGATGGTGATCATCGCCAGCGCCTCATCCTCGGTGAGCCCGCCGTACTTCATCACCTTGGCTGCCTCTGTGTTCAGACGCCGCATCAACTCCGCACCGCCCGCGTCGTCCGAGTTCAGGCTGACGAGCACGCCTTTCTTGTGCATGATGGCGGCGTTGTAGGGGATGGCGTCCCAGGCCTCCACCTTATAGCTCCACCAGTCAGAAAACGTGGAGGCGCCATCGCCGCGCGCAGCGATCTCCTTGGCTACCTTATAGCCCTCCAGCACGTGCTGGTAGGTGACGCCCTTGATATTGAACTCGTCGAAGATGCGCATCAGCATCAGGATTTCGTCGGAGCGATAGCAGTGGGCATGGATCAGCCGCCTGCCTTCGAGGATCTCGACGAGCGGGTCGAGCTGCAGGTCCCGTTTCGGGGGTAGAGCGTTTTCGCCGCGCGCCTTTTTGGCGTCGTACTCCTTCCACTCCTTCTGATACTCGCTGGCCCGGGTGAACGCATCGCGGATGACGTCCTCGACGCCCATGCGCGTGCCGGGGTAACGCAGATTCTGCTGCGCACCCTGCTGGAAGCCGCCGCCCTGGGGATTGCCCGAGCGCTTCACATTCTCGCCGAGTGCGATCTTCAGGCTCGGCTTGGCGCCTTTGAAGATAAGCCCCTCGGCGTTCTGGCCCCAGCGTGTCTTGAACAGGACGTTTTGCCCGCCGATGGAGTTTGCGCTGCCGTGCAGCGAATTCGCCGTGGTCACACCGCCGGCCAGCGCACGGTAAATGTTTATCTGCTCCGGATTGAGCATCTCGGCGACGTTCACCATTGAGCTGACCGACACGCTGCCTTCATTGATTGAATCCAGCGCGATGTGGGTGTGTGCGTCGATGATGCCGGGCATGACGTGCTTGCCGGTGGCGTCCACGATCCTGGCGCCCGGCGGCGTCATCACCTTCTCCGCAACCTCGGCGATCTTGCCGTCGCGAATCACGATGGAGCCCTGGAAAGTGCCCTTGGTCACCGTGTGAATAGTGCCGTTCTGAATCACGATCGTGTTCTGAGCACAGAGCCACGATGCCGTCATCAGTGTCAATGTCAGGATGCGCATGGCTTACTGCTCCTCCTCGATCGATTCAGTGGGACGTGCCGCTGCGCCGCCACCCGGCCCTTGCGGCGTCTCCGGCGGCGGCAGATACTTGACGCCGTCGATGAAGACCATCTGCACCTTCGTCCTGTCGTCGAAGAGGTCGCCGTTGGTCACGACCAGGTTGGCGATCTTACCGCGGTCGATGGATCCGAGCTTCGCGGCAACGCCGTAGATTTCGGCAGCACTGAGCGTCAGGGCCCGCAGCGCGTCTTCCTTTTTCAGCCCGAGGTCGATGGACTTCTTCAGAGCGCGGATGACGTCCCGCGGCGTATCGATGCCATCAGAGGAGACCGCAAACTTCACGCCCGCCGCGGCCAGAACGGCCGGCGACGTTGGCGCTTTGTCGCGCACTTCAAGGGTTCGCAGGCTTTCCACGCGCTCCGGATCCGCATCGCGCTCGCGCGTGGGCCACTTCACGTTCAGGATCACCGGCGTGCCGCTCTGCTTCAGGCGGTCCGCCATGCGATAGCCTTCCACCACTCCCCACAACACCACCGGCGACTTCATGTCGCCCGCGAGCTTGACCATGCGCTCCATCGTGATGGGGTTGCTCGCCGGCAGCAAAACGCGCCTGGACTCGAGCACGCCTTCCAGGGCTCGGTCGTATTCAGGGCGCGGGATGTTCACTGGATCCTTTGCGTACATCTCTTTGGCGAGCCTGTAGTGCTCGGCATCGATCCAGAGCTGGCGGAAGTACGCGTAAATGCCCATGAGCGACGAGGGGTAGCCGGTGTAGCCGCCCGGCGTCGTATTCATGAAGAGGCCCGCGGAGGGATCGACGATCATCTGCCCGTTCGACTCTCCGCCGAGATTGATTACGGCGCCATGCCCGCCGATCAGCCCCGACTTCGGAAATGTCACCGCGCTGGTGAAGCCCGCGCCGCGCGCCTGTTCCAGCCGGCGATCCGTGGTCTTCACCTGATCCGCGGCCTTCACCCAACTGCTGGTGCCGGGCCGGTCGGCCGGACCCCACGAGCGAGTCTGCGGCGTCTGGGCCTGCCCAGCTTGCGGCGCCGCGGGAGCGCCACCGCCGCGTCCGCCTGCCGCGGTGGGAACAGCCGCCGCCGCTTCCGGGATTCCCCACGTGCTGAGAGCATCGATCAACCCCGGGTACACCGTCAGTCCCTTGCCGTCCACGATCCACGCCCCTTTGGGCACGGAGGCGCCGGCGCCGACGTCCACGATGATCCCGTTCCTGATGACCACCGTTCCTTTTTCAATCACGCCCCCGCTGACCGTGACGATTCGAGCGTCCTGAATCGCCAGCAGCGGCGGTACTTCTGCCCTTAACGGCGTCTGCAGCGGCACGAGCCCGCTACACGCCCACACTGCAAGAACTGGAATGATGTGGCGCATGGTGAATCCAAGTATTTTAGACTGGTGTTTCAGTGATGCCAACACAAAAACCGATCCGCTACCAGGACGCCGGGGTCAACATCGACGAGGCGGACCGCGCAGTCAGCTACATCAAGGTAGCGGCAAAGAGAACCTTTTCCAAAAGCGTTCTGGCGGATATCGGTAGTTTTGGCGCCATGTACAGGCTATCAGGTTACAGGCGGCCGGTCCTGATCTCTTCGGCGGACGGCGTCGGCACCAAAATTAAAATCGCCTTCATGACGGGCCGCCACAACACCGTCGGCCAGGACCTGGTGAACCACTGCGTCAACGACATCGCCGTTCAGGGCGCTCTTCCCCTCTTTTTCCTGGACTACTTCGCCGTCGGGAAACTTGAAGCCGAAGTTGCCGGACAGATCGCCGCGGGGCTGGGCAAAGCGTGCGAGGAGAACGGCTGCGCACTCATCGGCGGCGAGACCGCGGAGATGCCCGGGCTCTATCAGCCCGGCGAATACGATCTCGCGGGCTTCATCGTCGGCTGCGTGGAACAGAACAAGCTGCTGACGGGCAAGGCCGTGAAGGAAGGCGACGCTCTGCTTGCCCTTCCGTCGACGGGCCTTCACACGAACGGCTATTCGCTGGCACGGAAGCTGCTTTTCGATGTGGGCGGCTACACGCCCAAGACATTTCTTCCGGAGCTCGACTCGACGATCGCCGACGAACTGCTCAAGGTCCACCGCAGCTACCTGAAGCCGATCCAGAAGCTCATGAAGAGCGGCATGCTCTCCGCCGCCGCGCACATCACCGGCGGCGGCATCACGGACAATACGCCGCGCGTGCTGCCGAAGGGGCTGGCGGCGGAAGTGAAGCTCGGTTCCTGGCCGGTGCTGCCCGTCTTCGAATTGCTCCGCCGCCTCGGCAATGTTCCCGACGACGATTACCGCCGCACGTTCAACCTGGGTGTCGGAATGATCCTCGTCATCCCGCAAAAGAAGATCACCAAGGCTGAGCGCCTGCTGAAGCAGATGAAAGAGCCGCACTACCTGATCGGCAAGATCGTGAAGCAGTCGCGCGGGAAAGGGCGCGTCATCTACAAGTGAAGCGACTGGCCATTCTCGTCTCCGGCCGCGGCTCCAACTTCGAGGCCATCGCGCGCAATATCCGGGAGGACAAACTGGATGCCGAGATCGCGGCCGTCGTCGCGAACAACCCCGAAGCAAAGGCCCTCGACACCGCCCGCAGCCTCGGCCTGAACGCGATATCGCTCCCATCCAAGGGCATCGACTCCGACACCTACGCCGCGCAGGTGCGCGATGCCCTCGCGCCGCTCCACATCGACCTCATCTGCCTGGCGGGTTTCATGCGCCGCGTCGGCCAGCCGCTGCTGGACGCGTATCCTCAGCGCATTCTCAATATCCATCCTTCGCTGCTGCCGTCGTTCCCCGGACTGCACGTGCAGCAACAGGCTCTCGACTACGGCGTAAAGTGGTCGGGCTGCACGGTGCACTTCGTCGATGCTGGCGTCGATTCAGGGCCGATCGTGGCCCAGGCCGCCGTGCCTATTGTTGAAGGCGACACAGCCGACACGCTCGCCGCCCGAATTCTCGTTGAGGAACACAAGATCTTCAGCGAAGCCATCGCCGTGGTCCTCGGCGGTAAATACCGCATCGAAGGAAGACGAGTCGTCCGGCTGACGCAATGAACAGACCCTGGCTGCTGCCGCTGGCCATTTTTGCGAGCGTCTTTCTCGTTTACATCATCAGCCCCATCGCCACGCCGTTCGATTCCCGATGGACCATCCACACCGCGCTGAGCCTGATCCACGAGCACGACTCCGATCTCAACGAGTACCTCCCGCTGCTTGAGAAGGACCACTTTTACGCGATCGAATGCGTGCTTCCAAGCGGCGAGCGTATCTTTCCAATCCAATCTCCGTGTCCCGGCGGACGGCTCTCGGCGATCTATCCCGTCGCGGTACCGCTCCTCGTCGCTCCCGCCGTCGCGATCCTCGAAGGCGGATTGAAGCTGAGCCAGCCGATCCTCCGGCCACTGGCCGCGAGCTTACCTCCCGGCTTCCGCCGCAGTTTCCTGGAGGGCGATCTCGTCGGCGGATCGATGCCGGCCGAGTTGATCATCGCCTCGGCTGTCGTTGCCCTGGCCGCTGTGGTGATTTTCTGTTTTGCCCGGACTCTGACAAACGTTCCCATGGCTGCATTTGTCGCACTGGTCTTCGCATTCGCGACGCCGGCCTGGTCCACCGGCAGCCGGGCCCTCTGGATGCACGGATTCTCCATGGTGCTTCTGCCCGCAGGCTTGTGGTGCGCCTGGAAGGAGCGGTGGCTCTGGGCCGGCGTGATATTCTCGCTCGCGTTCTTCGTCCGCCCGACCAACGCCGTTCCGCTCGTTCTTGCAGGAATCTGGGCGTTGTGGCGCAACCGGCGCAGCGCGATGCAGTTCATAATGGGCGTGCTTCCTCCCGCCGCCATCTTCTGCACCCTCAACTTCCTGACCTACAACTCGCCGCTCTCGCCGTATGTCCGGCTCAAAGGGACTGCCGGGGTCAGCCTGCACGGGCGGCTCGGAGAGGCGCTCGCCGGCAATCTCTTCAGCCCGGGGCGCGGGCTCTTCATTTTCAGCCCCGTGCTACTGTTCTCCGTGTTTGGGATCATCCTTTGGATCCGCAGCCGCGAGATGCGCCCCGTGGGGCTCTTCGTGGCTGCCACTTTCGTGCTGCACTACGTGCTGATGTCCTGCTATTCGGACTGGTACGGCGGCCACTCCTACGGGCCGCGCTATATGTCCGACCTCTGCGGATTGCTCGTCCTCGCCTTGATTCCCGCCTGGCCCGAACTGAGCCGCGCGTGGCGGGCGCTGGCGTGCGTGGCCCTTGCCGCCAGCATCTTCATCCACTCCCAGGGCGCCTGGTGCTGGCCCTGCGTTGCATGGAACTCAAAACCCTCCGAGATCGCTTCCAGCCCGCAACGGCTGTGGGACTGGTCCGATCCGCCTTTCCTGCGGGGCTTCAAAGATCCTCGCTAATCTAACTAACTGAGGCCGGAGACTTGAATCTGGAATGCATCGCCGTCATGCCCGTGTACAACGAAGAGGCATGCATTGAAGGGGTATGCCTGGAGTGGCTGGAGCAGATGCGCTGTATCGGCGGCGCGCTGCTCGTCGTCGACGACGGCTCCCGCGATGACACGCCTTCGATTCTCGAACGGCTCGCGCAAACCAACGGTGATCTGATCGTGATCCATCAACAGAACGGGGGCCACGGCGCAGCCATTTTGGCCGGTTACCGGCACGCTCTCGAGATGAGTCCTGAATGGATCTTCCAGGTGGACTCAGACGGCGAGATGCCCGCGTCCATTTTCGCCGCCATGTGGATGCTGCGCGACCGGGCGCCCTTTCTGCTGGGACGGCGCTGCGGACGCCGCACTCACTCGCTGCGGCTGGCGCTGAGCACCATGCATAGATGGCTGCTCACACTCATGTTTGGCGTCAGGGTGCAGGATCCCAACATTCCCTTCCGCCTGATGCGTGGCGGAGAACTGCGGGAACTGCTCGCAAGGGTGCCTCCCACTGTCTTTGCGCCCAACGTGTTCCTTGCAATCCTCGCGGCGCGGAGCGGACATCTTGGCGAGGGACCTGAGGTTCAGATCGCGCCGCGCGGCGGAGGAGTCCCTTCCATCCGCGGGTGGAAGACGCTGAAGATCGGATTGCGCTGCGCTCGTGAGTTGTGGCACTTCCGGGTTCATTCGGCATAGGGGCGCGCACGTCCAGGCCTCATTACCAGTCGCGGCGGGAGTAACTCGCGCTCACTCGGAGTAGCGCGGATCCAGTTCGATCCCGAGCCCCGGGCCTTGCGGAACTTGCAGGTAGCCCTTCTGCGGCTCGAAGGGCGTTCTTAGCACATGCTTCTTCGAACCCGGCTCCATGATGAACTCCTGGGCCGCGCGGCACACCGGCGTCGACGCCACCAAATGCAGGCACGCCGCCAGCCCGATGTTGTGCGAAGTGTCGTGGGGCGTGTAGCCGAGGCCCGCCGCGTCGGCCAGTGCCGCAATCTTCTTGCACTCCGACAGTCCGCCGGCCTTCGTCACGTCGGCCTGGACCACGTCCACCGCGCCTGCAGTGATGATCTTCTGAAAGTCGTAGCGCGTATGGTCCTGCTCGCCGCCCTGGATGATAATGTCGAGCGCAGCCCTCACCTGTGCCGTCGCCGCGTAATCCGTGAACGGCACGGGCTCTTCGAACGCATAGACGTGATGGCGCTCCAACATGCGCCCGATCTGGATCGCGGTTGGCACGCTGTAGCCTGAGTTGGCATCCACGCCCATTTCGGTTTTCGGCCCGATAGCCGAGCGCACTTCGCGCACCATGTCCTCGTCAGGATACTTCGGCGGCGCGTCGTAGCCGTGCCGGGAGGCAATCTTGATCTTGGTTGAAGTGAAGCCCTGTTCGATGCTCTGCGCGCACAGCTTCGCCTGGTCGGCCGGGGTGCGATCGCGGCTTGTGAAGCTCGCATACATGCGGATCTTCTCGCGCACAGCTCCACCCAGGAGAACGTGGACCGGGACGCCCAACGCCTTGCCCACGATGTCGTGCAGCGCGATGTCAACGCCGGAGATCGCCATCGACGCCGACTGCCCGCGCGTCTTGTACAGGCCAATGTACAGCTTTTGCCAGATTTCTTCGATGTGGAACGCGTCCATGCCGGCGATGAGGGGCTTGACCATCTCGACGAAAGCCGCGTTCAGCGGGCCGTTCGACGGGCTGGGCTCGCCCACGCCGGTCACGCCGCCATTCGTGTACACGCGGTAGAACACGTATCCGTTCGCGTTCACCGCCTTGACATCCGTGATCTTCAAGGGCGGAATGCCGCGCGGCCGCAGAGTCGCGCTGTCCTGAGCGTCAACTTTCCGCGCGGAGAGCGGCAACGCGGTGAGTGATCCAATCAAGGTGCGACGGTTCATGAAGTCAGCTCCAGGCGCGCGAAGAACTCCAGCGACTCTGGATTCGCCAGCGCATTCGCGTTCTTCACCGCGCGCCCATGAATCATATCGCGGACCGCAATCTCGCTCAGCTTGCCGCTCACCGTTCGCGGGAAGTCCGGAGCGTGGATGATCCGCTTCGGGACGTGGTGCGGGCTCGCGCCGTTGCGAATCTGGCGCCGGATCTGCGCCTCGACCTCCTCAGTAAGTTCGGCGCCTGCGCGCAGCTTGACGAAGAGCACGACCTCGGTGTCGCCGTCCACTTCGCGTCCCACGGCAAGGCTCTCCAGCACTTCAGGAAGCTGTTCCACCTGGCGGTAGATCTCTGCCGTGCCGATCCGCACGCCGCCAGGGTTCAGCGTCGTGTCGGACCGCCCGGAGATGATGAGCCCGCCGTGCTCCGTCAGTTCGGCCCAGTCGCCGTGACGCCAGACGCCGGGATAGTGAGAGAAGTACGCGGCACCGTACTTCTCCTCGCCGGGATCGTTCCAGAACTGCAGCGGCATCGACGGGAACGGAGGATGGCACACCAGTTCGCCCTTGCGCCCGCGCACCGAATGCCCGTTCTCGTCGTAGACGTCGACGTTCATCCCCAAGCCGCGCGTCTGCAGCTCACCGCGATAGACAGGCGCCACTGGATTGCCCAGCGCAAAACAGGAGACGATGTCCGTGCCGCCCGAGATCGATGCCAGGTGCACGTCGGAGTGGACCTTCCCGTAAACATAGTCGAAGGTCTCCGGCAGCAGCGGCGAGCCCGTGGAGAGAATTGTCCGGAGCGCGGAGAGATCGTGTGTTTCGCGCGGCGCGAGCCCTTCCTTTTCGATCAGGGCCAGGTACTTCGCGCTGGTCCCGAACACCGTGACGCGCTCCGTCGCCGCCATGTCCCAGAGCATCGTGTTGCGCGGGTGCAGCGGCGATCCGTCATACAGCACGATGGTCGCACCCGTGGCCAGCGCGCTGACCAACCAGTTCCACATCATCCAGCCGCACGTGGTGTTGTAGAAGACGCGCGAAGTCGGCTTCACGTCCGTGTGCAGGACGTGCTCCTTCAGATGCTGCAGCAGCGTGCCGCCCGCGCTATGCACAATGCATTTGGGCAGCCCCGTCGTGCCTGAGGAATAGAGGATGGCCAGCGGGTGCTCGAAGCCGAGTTGGGCGTACTCCATCGCGTGCGGTTCCTGCATGGCGATGTAATCGCGGTATCGCAGCGCGCGTCCCAGCGGCTTCAGGTCCGGATTGGCATTGTTCGGCGTCACGACGACGGTCAGTTTCAGGCCGGACAGGGCATGAGCTATCTGAGCGAGCCTCGGGAGGGTGTCCACAGGCTTGCCGTTGTACTTCACGCCGCAAGCGCTGAAGAGCACTTTCGGCTGGATCTGCCCGAAGCGGTCGAGCACGCCTTGCACGCCAAAGTCAGTGGAACAGGAACTCCAGATGGCGCCGATGCTGGCGGCGGCGAGCATCGCCACAACCGTCTCCGGGATGTTCGGCATGTAGCCGGCTATACGGTCGCCTGCAACAACGCCGGAGCTACGCAGCGATTGCGCGAGACGCGAGACCTGGTCCTGCAGTTGCTTGTGCGAGAGTTCGCGGCGCTCGCCGCTTTCATTCCAGGCAATGATGGCCGGTTCATCGTCCTTGTAGCGCAGCAGATTTTCGGCGTAGTTCAGTTTTGCCCCCGGAAACCAGCGCACCTGCCGGAGACCCGCGCACGGCTCGGTCACCGCTTCCCACGCACTCGACGCTTTCACGCCACAGAATCGCCAGACCGAGGCCCAGAACTCGTCTCGCTCTTCCACTGACCAGCGCCACAGCGAGTCATAATCGCGATGCGCCGCCATGAAGCGCCGCAGGTTCGCCTGCGCCAACCGCCGTGGCGATGGCGTCCAGATGGGGAGGCTCATGCGGGTACCACCGTCCCCACCACTTCCCCGAAGCCCACGCGATACCCGGCGCCCTCACACCAGCCGCGCATCGTCACGGTGTCGCCGTCTTCCAGGAAGCTGCGCTCTTCGCCGGTTTCCAACATCAGCGGCTGCGTTCCATTCCACGCCAGTTCCAGGAGCGATCCGAACGAGCCCGGCCCGGCTCCGCTCACCGTTCCCGATCCGCACAGATCGCCGCTCCGCACCGGCGCGCCGTTCGACGTCAGATGTTTCAATTGCTGCTCCATGGACCAGTACATGTGACGGAAATTTGTACTGCAGATGCTCGTCGCGCGAGGCGCGCCCGCGGGCTTGAGCCAGACTTCGAGATGGATGTCGTAGTTCCGCGGCTCGGGTACGCGCAGGTGGTCGAGCGGCTTCGGATCCTGCGGAGGCCCGGGGACGCGGAACGGCTCCAGAGCCTCCATCGTCACCACCCAGGGCGAAATCGACGTCAGAAAGCTCTTGCTGAGGAACGGCCCCAAAGGCTGATACTCCCAACGCTGCACATCCCGAGCGGACCAGTCGTTCAGCAGCACCATGCCAAACACGCGGTTGGCGCCGATGAAGAAACCGGTTTCCAATTCGATGTCCAGACGCCGGCACGGCGCGAACACGGCGGTCTGGTTGTCGCGGCTCAACTGCCCCTTCGGACGCCTCACTGACGCTCCGCTGACAGTCACCGTGCCGCTCTTACCGTGATACCCGATGGGCAGCCAGCGCCAGTTCGGCAGCAGCGGGTTGGCTGGATCGCGAAACATCCTGCCCACGTTCGTCGCGTGCTCCAGCGACGAGTAGAAGTCGACGTAGTCGCCGACCCGCGCCGGCATGTGCATTTCGGCGTCTTTCACGCTGACCAAACCGCGGGGTCGGTCGCGCAGCTCCGGGTTCTCTTCGTTCAACAGCCACGACACGCGGAGACGCAGTTCGCTCCACGCCGCGGGTCCCCGCTCCATCAGTCCGTTGAGGCTGTCGCCTTCGAGCAGCCCCAATTCGGCAAGGTCGAGGATGTGATCCCCGATGCGCACGCCGGGACGGGGGTCCTTGCCGGCTTTGGTGAAGATCCCAAGCGGCAGGTTCTGAATGGGGAAGTCGTGCGCAGCCGGGACGGGTACCCAGCTCCTGAGCGCCGGATCATTGGGTTGATAGGTAGCCATGTCGTTCGAGGTGCTCCACAGGTTCAAGGAAGCTGCATGAGCCGAAGGAGATGACTCGTTCCCGCCTCAGCCGCTCAATCGCGGTCTGGCTGAACGAGAACGTTCCGGCGTGAAAGACGGTCTCAGTGAATCGAAAGGCTTCGTAGTCCGCTTCAGCGATCAGCGGAATCAGCTTCTCCGCGTCAGTGCAGCCAGAGTAGGCGGCGAAAGCGGCAGCAAAGACGTTGAAGAATCCAAGCGCGCCGGCGGCGGGCACCGGGTTGTGCAGCCCCGCGGTGAACTTCACGGGCAGATGGCGAACGGCGGCGGCGATCAGGAAGCGGGCTATCGTCTCTGCAGGCGGAACGGCGTCTGGCGTCAGCCCTCCGGTTCGCAGCTTCACTCCGCCCTGCCGCGGCATGCGCGGCTCGAAGTCTTCCCGCCAGTCGATCTCGTGAAAGACGAACCGGCCGGGCTCCAACGCCAGGCTCCCAGACACCTCCACGCACTCCACTTCCGGGGGCAACAGTGGCAGTTCAACCTCTTCGCCGCGGCAGACGAGGGATACCCGCGGCGGCAGTTGCGGCGCCGTCAACAACTCCAGAGGCAGGACGAAGCGTGCCAGCATCCGCGACATCGGATGCCGCTGGTAGAACTCAAAATTGCTCAACGCGGTCTGCAGGTCGAGCCGCGCAGGGGGGAACAGTCCCGCGTAATCGAGGATGCCGTCGAGGAACGCCTCAATCGCGGACATAGGGCAGCAGCTCCTCGTAGCTCATCTTGCCCGGATGATAGAGCTTCACGATGCCATTCGCATCGACCACTGCGATGGTCGGCGTCGTGCTCGCGCCCCATAGCTCAAAGTTCTCCTCGTTGACCGGCACAGTCATGTCCGCGATACCCGCGTAGTATTTCTGCCGCACCTGATCGATGTACCGGATTTCGTCGGCGCGCGAGGCCTCCTCGCCGCCGGCCACATAGCCATAGGGCTGCGTCGGCCCGATGACCGCCACATTCGGGAACTCACGCTTCAAGCGCGCGATGACACCGCCAGTGGCTTTGCAGTCGCCGCACCAGTGAGCCCAGAAGAAGAGCAGCGTCTTCCGGCCCTTCAGGCTCGCGAGTCTCGGGGGCTGTGCGCCCACATACTCCCGGGTGTTCAGCACGGGCGCCGGCTTTCCCACCAGCGAAATCAGGTGCAGATTCTTTTGCAGACGCGCCTGCAGCGAGGTGCCCCGCCAGCGCCGGATCTCCTCCTGGAGAAACGCCACCGCTTCCGCCTTGTGGCCGCGAGCGTTCGCCGCCTGAGCCTGTACCTCGATCGAGGCGCCCAAGGCGGTCGGCAGGGAGGGTTCGGCGTCCAGTCCTCGTCCCTGCAGCAGTGCCAGAGCCATCTTCCGCGTTTCGGAGGCCGCCTTCTCGGCTTCGTCCAGCCGGCCCGCCGACAGATATCCGCGCCCCAGCCAGCTTTGCGCTTCCAGCCATCCAGGTGAAACCGGGCCGCCGTTCCTGGAATCGGCGAGCAGTTTCTTCGCCGCATCGAAATCACGCGCATTCAGCGCACTGCGAACTTCCTTTACAAGCGCCGGCCGCTGAGCATACACGGGCGACGGCGCAACTTTTGTAATGATCATGGCAACAACAATGACCTTGAGGATTCCCACTGTTAATTTGATGCTCTACACGCCAAGAAAGGTACGAGTCCAGCGCATGGACGCTTCGAAGTCCTCGCGCTCCCTCGCCGCAGCCTGCTCCTTCGGCACCGGCGGCCTGACCGGCTGGGGCTGTCCTTTCGCCGCGATGTTCAGGAACCGGGCGAAATCCGCCGCCGGCACGTTGCGGTAACCGTCCCAGAACTCCGGCTTGCGCCACGGATAGGCCCGCGGACCCATCACAATCACTTCCAGAGACATCGACTTGCCCGGGCACAGCTCAATGAAGCGCTTCAACAGGCTGCCGATGTCCACGTTGCCCTCGCCCATCCGCGTCCAGTTCACCTGTGTCCCGTTGTCGTCGTTCCACAGGTAGCTGTCGCGAATGTGGCTGGTGAGGATGTACGGCGACAGGGTTTCCAGCGTGAGGTGCGGGTCCTCGAGCACCCAGCACGGGTTGCCGGAATCGAAGCAGGCGCCCACGACGTCTTTGCCTGCGCCTTCGATCAGCATCTTCAGCTCGCGGGCCTGCATGTCGCCGGCGTGGTTCTCGATGGCGATCCTGATGCCCATGTCCTGCGCGCGGCTACGCACGTTTCGTAATACCTTGACCGCGTCTTCGATGCGGGCTTCGATACCTCCCGGCGTCTTGCGATCCGCCATCGTGCCCAGGAAGGCGCGCACCAGTTTCGAGCCGGCGATCTGAGCGGCTCGCAGCACCTTCGTCAACTGCTCTTCAGCCGTGCCCGCCTTCGGATCGAACGCAGTCGACGTCGGGCAGATGGAGCGCATGCCGATCTCGAGGTCGATGCCGAGCTTCCGGGCGTGCTCGCCCACCTTGCGCGCGTGGTCATCTTCCAGCGACCCGAGAAAGCGGATCTCGGAGAAGTGGACAGTGGTCGCGCCCTGCTTCGAGCAGTAGTCGAGAAACTCAAAGGCAGTCCAGCCCTGCGTGCGCAGGCTGAACAGGTCGACTCCCAGCTTGACCCCGGCGGGTGCGGCCACCGCCAGTGGGGCGGCGAGTGACGTTGCGAGGAACTCCCGGCGCAGCATGTTCTCCATTATCCGGCAAGTCGGCGCTTTTTAAGCGCCCGCCAGTTGCCGGTAGGTGAAGAGCTGCACGTTGTTGGCGGCCAACAGTTCTTTCGCCTCCTCACTCGACCAGAAGAGGAAGTCGGCCCAGCGGTACTCCCACGCGCCCGACACGGCGCGGATCTCCGCGTCGTCCTTGGCCAGATGGATGATCAGCTTGGTGACGCCGGGCTTCAGCTCCTTGATGAAGGTACGGTAGCTCTCGCGGCGCTCGGCAGGGGTCTTACCTGGCACGCCGGTCACGAGGCGGTCCAGCATGGCGTAACCCTGCGACTCCTTTTGTTTGAGCATTTCCGGAGTGATCGGATAGCCCTTCAGGTCCGCGGCGTTGGCCTCGTTCGCTTTTGGCAGCATGCAGGGCACGCCGTACTCCCTGGCGAGCTTCGTGTAGACCTCGAAGTAATCGGGCCGGGCGAACAGCGTCCCCATGTGGGTGTCCACATGCGTGAATTTGATCCCGTACTCCTTCGCCCGCTCGATCTGTGCTCGCAGCTCCGTCTCGACTTCCGCAGGCGAAGCGTGAGACGCGGTGCTGCGTACGTCCCGCCAGACATAGCCCTCCGGATCGATCAGGCCTTTGACCTTGTCGACAGACGCCACCGGGCGCCAGCGGTAGTACTTCCACTCGCTGGTGAGCGTCAGGTGCAGGCCCAGATCCTTCTCCGGGTGCGCCTTGGCCCACTCGGTGAACTCCTGCACCCAGGGGCAGGGCATCATGATGCTGGCCGAGCTGACCGAGCCCTTCGTCATCGCCTCGATAGTCGCGAGGTTCACCGAGTGACACATACCCGCGTCGTCGGCGTGCACGATCAGCTTCTTGACACCCGCCGGCTGCGCCATGGCAACCGTCGGCATGGCAGCGATAAATTCTCTCCGGAGCATGACTGCTTTTCTCTCCTATTTCCAGATTTCGGGATTCAACAGGTTCGCCGGACGCGTTCCGGTCAGCGCCGCGGCCGCATTCTCAGCCGCCATCATCGACATCCGCCGGCGCGTCGCCACGCTTGCGCTGGCGATATGCGGGGCCAGCACCACGTTCTCGAGCCTGAGCAGCTTCTCGTGCACTTTTGGCTCGGCTTCGAACACGTCCAGCCCTGCCGCCCAGATCGTCTTCTTTTCCAACGCGTCCGCCAGCGCCGCCTCGTCCACCACGGGGCCGCGCGCAGTATTAATCAGCACCGCCGTCGGCTTCATCATCTGCAGCTCAGCCGCGCCGATCAGGTGGTACGTCTGGGGCAGAAGGGGCACGTGCAGGCTCACGAAATCGGACTCTCGCAGCAGTTCTTCCTTGCTGACGCGCGTCGCATTCAGCTCGCGCTCGACTTCGGCCGGCACAGGCTGCGCGTCGCAATAGAGAATCCGCATGCCGAATCCCTTTCCGCGCCGCGCCATCGCCACGCCGATCCGGCCCATGCCGAAGACACCGAGCGTCGCGCCGTGGATATCCTGTCCGGCGAGAAGGTCGATCAGCCAGGTCTTCCATTCGCCGGAGTGCACAAACGCGTGCCCCTCGGGGATGCGCCGCGCGGTCGCCATCAAGAGCGTGAATGCGAAGTCGGCCGTGGTCTCCGTGAGCACGCCGGGCGTGTTCGTCACAGCGATGCCATGCGCCGTCGCGGCGGGCACGTCGATGTTATCGAAACCAACGGCGACGTTGGCAATGATCTTCACGCCGTCGAGCCGGGCGATCACATCGGCGCCCAACTTATCGGTCAACTGGCTCACCACCGCCGTGCAGCCGCGCGACCGTTCGACAAGCTGGTCCGTGGTCAGCCCCGCGTTGGTTCCTTCGTAGTCGACCTCGAACCGGGCCTTCAGGAACTCCACAGCCTCCGGGTAGACGCGCTTGGTGATCAGGATCTTCTGCTGCGACATATCAATACGAAGCCGCGATTGTCGCACACCCGCGCCGGATCATACAATTGAGGCTTCCCCACGGAGGATCTTATGGCACAGCTCGGTTTTCTCGGACTCGGCATCATGGGCTATCCCATGGCGCGGCACCTTCTGGGCGCCGGACATCACGTGGCTCTGTGGTCGCACACGGCGTCAAAAGCGGCCGAACTGGCCGCGCAAGGCGCAGGCCTGGCCTGCGAAACCCCCAGGCAGGTGGCCGAGAACGCGGACATCATCTTTCTGTGCGTCGGAGACACGGAGATGTCGTCCCAGGTCACCCTGGGCCAGAACGGCCTGATCGAGGGGCTGAAGCCTGGCGCGATCGTGGCGGACTGCAGCACCGTCTCTCCCGCTTATGTCCGGCAGGCCGCCACAGCTTTGGCCGCGAAGGGCGCCCATTTCCTCGATGCCCCGGTCACCGGCTCCAAACCCGGAGCCGAGGGCGCCACCCTGACCTTCATGGTCGGGGGGGACGAGAAAATCTATGAAAAAGTGAAACCGCTGATGGAGATCATGGGGAAGAAGCTCTATTACTGTGGTGGCACGGGCCTAGGTCTTCACGCCAAACTGACTCAGAACCTGATCTTATCCAACTTGTTACAAGCGTTTAACGAGGGTATGGTACTAGCCACCAAGGCCGGGGTGGCTCCCGAGCTGATGCTCGACATCCTCGACAACTCCGCCGCCAAGAGTGGTTTGGTGGCATTTAAGGCCCCCTACGTGCTCCGCAGGGACTTTTCTACCAATTTTTCAGTACGTTGGATGCACAAGGACATCGGACTCATGCTGGAGTCCGCCAATGAGCTCCAGATTCCCCTGCCACTGACGGCGCTTACGCAGCAGATGTTCAGGGTCGCCATGGCAGAAGGCTCCGCGGATGAGGATATCTGCAGCACAATCAAGGTGTTAGAGAAGATTGCAGGGGTCGAGGTAAGAAGTTCCTCCAAAAAATTGTAGAAAGTGCTTGCAATTCGTTTTTCGGTATTCTAGTATTGGAATTAAGCCGGGGAGGCAACTCCCACCAAAGCGAGACTAACCTCAAAAGACCCCTGAAGCATTCTCCTCCCCGGCGCCCTCTGGGTCATCCCAATCCCCCCAACAAACACAGCAACGTCAGAGTTGTTCAGTCATACAACGAATGTTTAACAAACCTGCCGAGAAGGGGTGTATGTTCAGTGTTATGATGACGGGCGTCTGCTCATGCAACGCATAACACTCCTCGGCTCCACGGGCAGCATCGGCCAAAGCACACTGGATGTGATCCGTCAGAATCGTGATCGCTACGAAGTGTTTGCGTTGGTCGCCGGCCGCAACTTGGATGCGTTAGCCCTTCAAATCAAAGAGTTTAGTCCACAGTTCGCTGCCGTGGCCAGAGACCAGGACGTAGACATCCTGGCCCGGAAGCTCAGCGAGGCAGGGATCCGTAAACCGGAATTGGGGGCAGGCAATACCGCCTACGTGGATGCGGCCACTGCCGCCGATAGCGATACGCTCGTCTCGGCGATCGTGGGAGTGGCCGGGCTCGATGCGACCTACCAGGCAGTCCGACTCCGCAAGCGCATAGGATTGGCGAATAAAGAGACGTTGGTGGCGGGCGGCAGCCTGGTGATGAAGGCAGTTCAGGAGTCAGGCACCGAACTGATCCCGATCGACAGCGAACACAACGGAGCACACCAGTGCCTGCGGGCCGGGAATCGGACTGACGCGACGAAACTGATTCTCACGGCTTCCGGGGGTCCTTTCCGGAACACGCCCAAAGAGAATCTTGCAAACGTGTCGCCGGAAGAGGCCCTGAAACATCCAACATGGAAGATGGGTCCGCGCATTACAATCGACTCGGCGACCCTGATGAACAAGGGCTTCGAGGTGATCGAGGCGTGCTGGCTCTTTGGTTTTCCCCCATCGCAGGTTGAGGTTGTAGTACATCCCCAATCGACGGTTCACGCGATGGTGGAATACAATGATGGCAGCGTGATCGCCCAGGTGTGTGCCACGGACATGCGAATGCCCATCCAGTACGCGCTGACCTGGCCCGAAAGGTGGAGTGCGCCGGTGCCGAGACTGGACTGGTCTCAGGCCCGGACCTGGGAGTTTCACCCGCCGGATCTGGACAAGTTCCCTCTGCTTCGCCTGGCCTACGCAGCCCAGGACGCGGGAGGAACTGCAACTTGCACATTGAACGCCGCCGACGAGGTGGCGGTTGAGTCGTTTCTGCGGAACGAGATAACGTTCCCGGGAATTGCAGAAGTGGTGGAAGAAACCCTGCAGCGAGTACCCTCGATTGATGCTTCGTCTATCGAACAGGTGTTGGACAAGGACCGTGAGTCGCGCCGCATGGCGGCGCTCGTGACCAGGGAAAGGGCCGGAGCCAGGGTGTTGGCCTGAGCCCGCAAACCATCGAATTAGGTACGGGGAATGTTTCTAAATTTGTTCCACAATGTCTGGTGGCTGTTGGTTCTGATCGGGGTGATGATCATCATCCACGAGCTGGGCCACTATTGGGCCGCGCGGTATTTTGACATCCGCGTGGATACCTTCAGCATCGGCTTCGGGCCGCGAATGTTCGGATTTCGCCGTGGCGAGACCGACTTCCGTATCGCGTGGATTCCCTTCGGCGGATACGTCCGCATGGCAGGCGAGCAGCCGACCGACGAGCCCGACCCACGCGGGTTCCTGTCCAAGCCAAGGTGGCAAAGACTGATCGTCGTGTTCGCCGGGCCTGCGATGAACATCGTCCTGGCTGTCGCCCTGCTGGCCGGACTGTACATGGTGCGCTATCCGAAACTCGCCAGCGCCCAGGGCCCCGCCGCCATCGGCTACGTCAAGCCGGATTCTCCGGCCGCCAAGGCGAACCTCAAAGAAGGCGACATCATCGTTCAGATCGATAACAAAGCGAATCCGACTTGGGAAGATGTCCTGCTGATCGAAGTGGTGAGCGCCAACAAGGAGCTCCCGCTGATCATTCAGCGCGACGGCGAGCGGATTCCCGCGGTTGTCACGCCGGAGCTCGATCCGAAGGCGGGCCTCGGCCTGGCCGGATGGGCCGAGCGGACCGATATTGAAGTCGGCGGCCTCGTGGCCGGAATGGATGCCGAGAAGAAGGGCCTGCTCAAAGGCGACGTGCTGATCAGCATCAATGGCCTGCCCATCCGCACGGTTTATCGCATTCACGAGGTACTGAAGAAGTCCGAAGGCAAGCCCGTGGAGATCGTGTACCGCCGCGACGGGCAGGATCACACGGTGAGCATCACGCCGGCGTTCTCGGATGTGATGGGCGCTTCAGGACGCTGGATGATCGGCGTCGAGCTCGCGCCACGCGTTGTCTATACGCGGCTCGGTCCTGTGGATGCCATGCGCGAGTCGGTGAGGCAGAACACCAAGGGCGCCACGCTCATTTACCAGTTCCTGCACGCGATCATCGAGCGCCGCTCCTCGCCGAAGTCGCTGGAAGGCCCGATCCGCATCGCCCAACTCTCCGGTGAGGCTGCGCGCGAAGGCCCGATGTCGTTCATCAACCTAATGGCGACGGTCAGCCTAAACCTGGCGATCTTCAACCTGCTGCCCATCCCGATACTCGACGGTGGCGTCATCCTGTTGCTGCTGATCGAGATGCTCATGCGGCGCGACCTGAGCCTGGCGTTGAAGGAGACCGTTTTCAAGCTCGGCTTCGTGTTCCTGATGATGGTTGTGGTCTTCGTGCTCTACAACGACATCAGCAAGCTGCTGCCGGGCTGATCTGGCCCCAATTTCGGATCATGAGAGGCGCGCCCTTCCCCGGCGCGCCTTCTCTATTTGGGAACGCGATAAACTATCCTCGACCCCATCGCACAGAGGTACCCATGCGTCCGGTCCTGGTCGTTCTTCTCGCCCTTCTCCCTTCCCCTGCCCCAGCCTGCACCGCCTTCTGCATCACCGCCCGGGGCGTCACGCTGGTCGGCAATAACGAGGACTACAACAATCCCCAGACCAAGATCTGGTTCGTGCCCTCCGACGGCAGGACCTACGGCCGCCTCTACGTTGGATTCGAGAACCTCTTCCCTCAAGGCGGCATGAACGAGAAGGGCCTCTTCTTCGACGGCTTCGCCGCCGACCGGGTCCCCGCCACCTCCTCCGCCGGCAAGCCCTATTACGGTCCCATGCTGGCCGACAAGGCGATGTCGGAATGCGCCACGGTCGAGTGCGTGGTTCAGCTGTTCGAGCAATACGACCGCAGCTTTCTCGAGCCTGCCATCCTCATGTTTGCCGACGCCTCCGGCAATGCCGCCGCCATTGAGCCAAACGCCATCGTCCGCAAGTCCGGATCGTTCTTCATCCAGACCAACTTCCACCAATCCACCGCCAACATGGCCGACCCGCCCTGCCGCCGCTACAAGATCGCCCGCGACATGCTCCAGAACGCGGGTCCCGAAGTCTCAGTCGATCTCTTCCGCCGAATACTCGCCGCCACTCACGCCGAGGGCACGTATCCCACGTTGTACTCCAACATCTATGACCTGAACCGGCGCGTGATGCACCTCTACCACTTCCACAACTACGAGAATGCGGTCACCATCGATCTCGCCGTAGAACTCAGCAAAGGCGCACACACGCTGGACGTCCCGGCGCTCTTCCCGATCTCCCACGCGGCAGAATCGTTCGTCGAATCGCGCGCCAAAGCAGCCACTCGCCCATACTCGAGGTAGCCCCTATGCCGGAGGAACTCCTCCATCGACGCGGCACGACACTGGTTCGGCGGCAGAGGCTTGCCGCCGGCGAAACTACAAAGTGGCATCGCGACCCCTGCCACCGCGTCTCTGTGGTTCTCAAAGGTGAGGCGCTCTCCATCGAGTTTCGCGACGGCCGCCCTCCCATTCGCGTAGAACTCGCGCCCGGTATGGTCGACTGGGACGAGCCTTCCGACAAGATCCACCGCGCAGTCAACATCGGCGCTATACCCTACGAGGAGATCACTATCTTCTTCCTCGCACACCCGGACGACGTGCCCCGGCCGGAATCATAGACAATGGCCCAACCCCGGTCCGTGCGCTGTTGCCAATCGTCGTCTAGCCCGCTCCCAGCGCTGACAGCAAACCCCGCCACCGCCTCCGGCTGACCTCCAGCCGCTGCCCGTTTCTCATCACCACCTCGCCTGACCCGCCGTCCTGCGGCCGTACCTCCACCACTCCGTTGAGATTCACTATCGCCGCACGTGAAACCCGGTAGAACCTCCCCGGATCCACCCTCTGCTCCAATTCGTTCAGGGTCGGATCCATCCAATACTTCGTGCCCTCGCTCACCATCCGGGTTAGCCCATCCTCCGACGCGAAATAGATCACCTCCGCCTCGCCCACCACCAGGTAATGTGTCCCGCTTCGCACCAGGAACCGAGCCACCGCCGCGCGTTGCTGACGAACGGCATGGTCCAACGCCTCGCCCTGCGCGCCCGTGCCGCGCAGGCGCACCCGCCGGAGGGCCTTCTCCAGCCTCACACGGCTGATCGGCTTTAACAGGTAGTCCACTGCATTCAGCTCGAATGCATCCACCGCATGCTGCTCGTACGCGGTACAGAAAATCACGTACGGCCGTGGTTCGCGAAGGCTTGCCGCCACATCAATCCCGCTGCAACCGGGCATCTGGATGTCGAGCAGCAAAACGTCCGGTTTCAACTCCTCCGCCATCCGCATTGCCTGCGAGCCGGACTCTGCCTCCCCTGTCACCTCCACATCCATGACAGGCCCCAGCATCTCCCGCAGACGGACTCGCGCCGGCTCTTCGTCATCCACAATCAGTATCCGGATCACTTAGCGCACTCCCTGCTGCGGACCGCACACGACGGCCGGCATCGTCAAGGTGACTCTTGTCAGGCCCTCGCCGCACTCCCATTCGAGGCCGGCCGAACTGCCATAGTATCCCTTCAACCGCCCGGCTACGTTCCGCAGCCCATGCTCGTATCCATCCCGCGCTTCGTCCATCGAATACCCTGGCGGAAACCCCGGGCCCGTGTTGAGAACCTCTACCTGCAACTGTCCATCCAGGAGCCCGGCCCGCACACCCACTTCACACCTCCCTTCCATCACCGATACCCCGTGCTTAATGGCATTCTCTACGAGCGGCTGAATGCTCATCGCTGGGATCGCCAGCATCCCGGCCTCCGGCGGCACGTCGAAGCTCACCTGCAACCGGACGCCAAACCGCGCCTGCTCCACACTCAGATAAGCGGCGGCAAACTCCACTTCCTCCTCCACCGTTACCCACTCGTGATCTGTTTTTCGTAGCGTATACCGGAAGACTTGCGCCAGCCGCTCGATCGTCTCATCGGCCAGTTCCGGGCGGTGGCGGATCAGCCCCGCAATGGCATTCAGAGCATTGAAGAGAAAGTGCGGATTAATCTGAGCGCGCAGGGCCTTGAGTTCCGCCCGGCTCGCCAGCCAGCGCAGTTCCCGCTCCTGCTCTGCTTGCCTCAAGCGCTCATGGCGAAACCGCACGTTCTCCATCACCACGCCCAGTGTCCGAGCCAGCGCCTGCAGCAGATGCCTGTCGTCGGTCATGAACGGGATCGAGTCCGGGCGTGCGTGAAGCCGCACGAAACCAGCGCAGCGTCCGTCTTGCTCCAGGGCGGCCATCAGATCTCCGTCGCCACATCCCCCCGGGCCTTCATCGAGACGGACCTCCGCCGGCGCCTGAAAGATGCCTGTCAGGCTCTGCTCCGCCATCACACGCAGCTCTTCTTCTGTTGTCGCGGCCTGGACCTCTTGCACGAACACCCTCTCCGCATCTACCGGCGAGTACACTCTCCGCAGCCAGGCGCGGTCGATCATCGACGCCAGACGCCCGTACAGCCACGGGCTCGCGAGCCACAACGGCATCAGTGACAACGCAAGCATCCATGGCCGGCGCCATTCTTCCGACCTACTCACCAGCAACGGCGCAGCCGCCGCGAGGTACAGCGTCAATCCAGCCAGCGCTGCCGCGAAGAACACACCTCGCTTGATCAGCACATCAAAAAAGCCAGCCGCTCCCGGTAATACAGGCTCACGCAGAAAAATGCCAGCACCAGGTAGTCCGGCGCAACTCCGGCCAACGGCCCCGGCCACGCCACGTTCATCACCGCAGCCCCCGTCATCATCAGCAACAGGACGCGGAGCCAGGCGCGCTGCCGCGATTCCCTCGGCGTCACCTCGCGACGCGACGCGGCCTGCATCGCAACGCCTCCCGCCCCCGCCAGCCCGAACATCAGCGCGGGGGAGACGTCCAGCAGCGTGTCCCACGGCGCCGCCACCTCCAATCCGGCGGTCTCCAGGCCATCCAAGACTGCACCCGTCAGACTCGCGGCGTAGAACAACAGCAGTCCCCATCCCCATGTCCCGCATCTCCGCAGCCCCTTTGATTCTTCTGAGTACACCAGGTGCAGCATCAGCGGAGGGACCAATCCCGTAACCAGACGCAGCGCCGCACTGTAACCCGTCGCCCCTGCCCCAAGCTGCAGAATGAGATTCAGTACAAATGCCGAAGCGCACACGATCGTGAAAACGGGAAATACGACACCCGCTCTCCTCCATCGCCGCTCACGCCAATACGCCAGCGCCAGCACCGAGAAAGTCAGAGCGCCGAACGTAAACGTCACCAGCAACGCCAGGGAGAACAACCGCTCGCCGTTCATCACTCCCACCCCTTGCCGGTCACGGCCTTGAGTATTCGAAGGATCTGGTACTTAAATCCAGGACATTCCAGCAGAACAGCGCCCTGCTTGCCGTCTGCCGTTTCGTAGACAATCCCAATCAGGTGGTCCTCAGTCTTGGGCATGAGCCCGAATAGCCCCGGCGGCCCGGCCGGCATGGCCTGAGCGGCCACATCCGACACCTTGGTCCGTGCCGCGGGACCTGCGCTGATCGATACCACTTGCGAAGGCTTGAGGCGAATCGTGTGCCGCGGTGCGATCACCACCACCACCTGATCGTCTTCAACCGTCAGCGTCGCATTCCAGTCGTAAGGATTCGTCCTTGTCTGGATCGTGCCGCCCCGGTACCTCAGCCTGTTCCAGGAAGCGCCACCCCACGCGCACTCTGCAAAGAGGGCCATCAGGACAAGACCGCATGGAATCAGCCGGCGCATGGAACTTGGCGTGCTTCAGTATAGGGGCGGCTTTCGACCAAATCCAAGGCCCGGATGGCCAGCGGTCGATATCTTTGATGAACGGCAGCGGCCGTTCATCTGAGAGTTCCACCGCTCGTCGGAATTTGCTGTTCTTTTGACCCGGCCGGAAATAACATCAGTTTGAGTCGCAACCATGCGCAGGATTCTACTCAGCTCCATCTGCATTTCTGCCGCACTCTGCAGCCCCGCCTTCGCCGACAAAGTGCAGAACATGGAAATCATCTTCCTTGCCGGGAGGGCGCTGGGTGTTTCTCAAACCGTGCCGGGCACGAGTGTCAGGGCCTCCGGCTCCAGCGGATTCAGCAACCAATTCAACTACGGATATCAGTTCTTCAGGTGCTCCGCAGGCGACCTCTGGCTGGAAATCGCACAGACCTTTTCTTTCCGCGACGACAGCTTCAGTTCAACAGACAACACAATCCGCCAGAGCATGATGCTGTTCACTCCAGGAATCCGCTTTCAGAGATCCCTCTCCAACCGGTTCTCCCTCTATGGAGCAGCCGGAGGGGGGTATGGCTCCTTCAACTACTACCGTCCCTCGACGACCTCCGCCAGTGGAGTCGCCTCATGGCCCACTTCACACGGCGTCTTCGATGTTGCGGGCGGTGTTGACCTCCGCCTCAACTACATGCTCAGCCTCCGCGGCGAAGTCCGCGACTTCATCACCGGCAAAGGCCTCGGCGGCGCCTCTGGCCGTCAACACGTCCTTTACCTCTTCGGTGTGGCCCTCCACTTCTGACATCCTCATCCCCTCCTATCCGACGCCAAACCATGCGAGTCTAATGTTGGAGATTCAGTTCCTCCCAGGAGAACCAACGATGAGAGTATCGCTTGCATGCATCGCCGCGCTCACGGTCGCGGCGTGTAATATCTCCGCTCAGAGCCCGGCTGCCACTGAGTCCAAGACCATCGGCGGCAAGACCATCACCATCGGCTACAGCTCGCCCGGAGTGAAGGGCCGCGAAGGGAAGCTGTTCGGCAAAGACGGGAGAATCGGCCAGGATCCGAATTACCCTGTGTGGCGCGCGGGCGCCAATTCAGCCACGAAGTTCCACACTGACGCCAACCTCGATGTCGGCGGCCTGGCTGTTCCCGCGGGCGACTATACGCTCTACGTCGACCTCACCGACCCTGCAGCCTGGAACCTCATCATCAACAAGCAGACAGGCCAGTGGGGACTCCGCTACAGCAAGGATCAGGACCTGGGCCGCGTCAAAATGGCCATGGGCAAACCGCCCGCCATGGTGGAGAACCTCAAGTACACCATCACGGACCTCGGCGGCAACAAAGGCAAGCTCACCCTCGAATGGGAAAACGTGAGCGCCTCCGTCCCAATCACCGTCAAATAGCGCGAATCGCGGAGACCTGCGGCTCGCGCCGCATCTCCGCCCTCCTCCTGCCCGCTGTATGATCACTTCTGACCGCATTCATCGAGAAGTGCCATGCAGTGCCGCATCCTACTGACCGCGACTCTCCTTGCCGCGCCACTGTTGGCGGCGGACCAACTGCAATCCCAGCGCCTCAAGGCCTTCAACGACGCCAAGTTCGGCATGTTCATCCATTGGGGCCCCTACTCCCTCGCCAGCGTCGAGGCCTCATGGCCCATCATGACTCCCGGCAAGTGGGGCATTTCCGAGGCCGAGTACCGCGCCCTGCCGCAGCGCTTCGATCCGACCCACTTCGACCCCGCCGCCTGGGTCCGGCTCGCCAAAGCCGCCGGGCAGCGCTACATGGTCTTCACCTCGAAGCACCACGACGGCTTCTGCATGTTCGATTCGCAATACGCCGACTACAAGATCACGAAGACGCCCTACGGCAAGGACATCCTCAAGCAACTGGCCGATGCCGCCAAAGCTGAAGGCATGCCGCTCGGCTTCTACTACTCGCCGCCCGATCTCAGCCACCCCGCCTATCGCGACACCTCCAAACCCGCGTCCACCAACTGGCGGGGCGAGCCGGCACGCCCAGAGTGGCCGCTCTACCTCGACTACATGGAGCTCCAGCTCCGCGAACTGCTCACGCGCTACGGCAATGTCTTCGTCATCTGGTTCGACGGGCTGGACAACCAGCAGAAATATGCCGGCGCGCGCTTCCACGAGTTGATCCGCTCCACTCAGCCGATGACTCTCATCAACAACCGCATCGGTCTCACCGGGGACTACGTGACGCCCGAGCAGCGCCTGCCCAAGGGCATTCCGCGCAAAGGCGCCAGCGTCGGCGCCACAGACCCCAACGACCAGGGCCTTGCCGACGCGCCGCCCGGACCTGAAGAGTTTCAACCCTGGGAGACCTGCATGACCATTAACGAGACCTGGGGCTACAACAAGAACGACACGCGCTTCAAATCCTCAACGCAGCTCATCCGCGCGCTGATCGATGCAGCCAGCAAGGGCGGCAACTTCCTGCTGAACGTGGGCCCCATGCCGGACGGCATCATCCAACCCGAGTTCGAAACCCGGCTCCTCGCCATTGGCGACTGGCTGAAGGTCAACGGCGACGCCATCTATGGCACGACCTACGGGCCGCTGCAGTCCCTCCCCTTCGGCCGCATGACCGCCAAGGGCAAAACCCTCTATCTGCACATCTTCGACATGCCGAAGGACACGATCGAACTCGACGGCCTGAAGGTGCGCGTCGCTTCCATCAAGGCCCTGGACGGCAATGCGGCGGTCAAGTTCACCCAGTCCGGCGGCAAGCTCTCGATCCCGGTGGCCGGCATCAAGCGCGATCCTCACGCCACGGTTCTCGCCCTCGCCACGCGCTGAGCGTGATTCAGATTGGTGACTATAGTCACAGACGCCATGCCGGCTCCCGGCCTACGTTCCGGTAGACCAACCCTGGTAAGCACAGGAACGTCCAAGGAGAAGATCGATGAACGTCGGCATCCGGTTCGTCCAAATCGCGGCGATGTACATGCTGATCGGCGCGGGGCTGGGCATCGCCATGGGAATCTCACACGACTTTACACTCTCGTCCGTGCATGCCCACATTTCACTACTGGGATGGGCAACCATGTCCATTGCAGGAATCGTCTACATCCTGCTTCCTGGATGCAGCCGCAGCCGCCTGGCGCTGCTCCACTTCTGGGGCCACAATGCCGGAATGCCCGTGATGATGATCAGCCTCGTGCTTTACACCTATGGGTACAAGCCGGCTGAAAGGACGATCGGCGCGGGCGCATCACTGATCCTTGTCTCGCTGCTGATGTTTGTCGTCAATTTGTATCTGAATGGCAGACGTGCAGTGCCTGTTGGAGTTGAGGAGAGCAGCCGGATGAACACGGCAGTAGGGGCGTCCGAGTGACCTGCCCCCTCACTGCGCATCGTCGAGCGTGTACTCAAACTCGTACGAGTGCTTTCCTCCTGCGATCCTGATCGTCATTGTTCCGGCGAGCCCCGCCAATTCGCCCGTCCCCGAGTCGGGCACCACTGACACGATCAACTGCGGCGCGCCACGCCTCATCAAGCCGCTGTGCTGGAGTACAAACGTTCCGGTTTTCCCGTGCAGTGTCGCGCTCACCCGCTCCATGGCGACATAGCCCGCCGAACCCTTCACCACAGTCCCGGCAGCCAGCATCTCCCCTTTGCTCGATCCTTGCAGATCGCCGCGAAACTGCTTGTCGATGCTCATGCGGCCGAGCCCGGCCTCCGTGCCCGGATCGCTGAGCCCCTGCGGACTCAGCTTCACTTCAAATTCTCCACTTGCCCTTCTGCTCATTCAAACATTATGTCCGGCCCCGGCCCGGTTACCGCAGTGGAAAACACACCGCCCACCCCGACTTTCGCCGTCGCGTTGATTTTCTCGTCGCTTTCTCCATCGAGGGTCGACCAAAGGCATCACTAAAGTGTCAGTTGCGGTCGAATGGCGATGACTCTGGATCAACTCATCAAACTGGCCGTGGCGGCGAGCATTCCGCTGCTGGTCGCCGGCATGGGGATGCGGGTGACGTTCGCAGAAGCGACATCGTTCTTTCACCATGTCCTCCGGCCGCCACGCAGTCTGGTGCGGGCCGTTTTGGCGATGAATTTCGTCGTCCCAATCATGGCGGCAGCCGTGGCCCTCGCCTTCGACCTGAAGCCGCCCGTCAAAGTCGCCATCGTGGCCATGTCGATCTCACCCGTGCCACCGATTCTCCCAGGCAAACAGCTCAAGTTCGGCGGCAGGGCCAGCTATGTGTATGGGCTCCTGGTCGCCGTGTCGCTTGCAGCGATCTTGTTCGTTCCGCTGTCGGTGCAGGTGCTGGGCTGGATGCTCCACCGCGAGTTTCACATGGGCTTCGGAGCCATCATCATGGTCGTTGGCCGGACGATTCTCGTGCCTCTTTGTATCGGCCTGGCCATCGGTGGACTTGCGCCGGCCGCGGCTGCCCGCATCGGACCTTGGATGGTCCGGCTGGGAAACCTGCTGCTCATTGCCGCCCTTCTGCCGCTCATCATCGCCTTGTCGAAGGGCATGTGGTTGCTTGTCGGCAATGGAACGATCGTGGCCATTACGGTTGTGGTCGGGATCGCCATCGCGGCGGGACACTGGATCGGAGGGCCCGACGAATACGATCGAACCGCGCTCGGCATTGTGAGCGCCATGCGTCACCCCGGTGTAGCGCTCACCATCGGAGTAGCCAACTTCCCCGATGACAAACTGGTGCCCGCAGGGATCCTGTTGTTCACACTGGTGGCGGCGATCACCACTACGCTCTATGGCAAGCTGCGACTCCGCCGCCGCCCCACTCCCGCGGGGTCAAGCCTACCCGCGCCAGCCCACAACTGAACCTACTTCTGCTTCGCCCCTGCCTTTATTCCTGCCGCATGACTTTCAAGTAGCGCCAGCAGTTCCCGTACTATTGCCGGATTCTGGTCCGCGACGTCGTACTTCTCCGACGGATCCACGGCCACGTTGTACAGAGCCGGCCTCTCCAGTTTCATTACCCGGGCCGGCTGCATCTCGGCCACGTTCGTCACGGTGTGCAGCTTCCACGGACCCTTTCGCACCGCGCGCAGGTCGTCCACGTTCCAATAGAAGAACTCACGCTCCCGCCCCGCGCTCTTCCCTGCCAGCACATCGCTCATGTCCTCACCGTCCAGCACGACACCGGACGGCAGCGGGGCCCCAGCCATCTTCGCAAATGTAGGGAACCAGTCCATCATGGAGCCCTGCGCAGAGCTCGTCCAACCGCCAGGAATCATGCCAGGCCACCGCGCAATGCACGGCTCGCGCATCCCGCCCTCCCACGTGGTGCCTTTGCCCTCGTGATACAGACCCGCCGAGCCGCCCAGCTCCTTCTTCACCAGCCACGGCCCGTTGTCGGAGCTGAACACAACCAGCGTGTCGCGATCCTGGCCGGTTTCGCGCAGCGACTTCAAGACCTCGCCCACGCTCCAATCGATCTCTTCCACGACGTCGCCGTAGAGTCCCCTGGCGCTCTTGCCGCGGAAGCGCTCGCTCGCGTACAGCGGCACATGCGGGAAGGTGTGCGCGAAGTACAGGAAGAACGGCTTGCCCTTCGCGCCGCGTATCGTCTTCAGCGCCTCTTCCGTGTAGCGCTGCGTCAGCCGCGATTGGTCCGGCTCCGTCTCAATCACCTTGTCATCACGGATCAGCGGCAACGGCGGATGACTCTTGTTGCCGGGCGCTCCCGGGCCCGGCGTCGGAGTCATGTCGTTGGAGTACGGCAAACCGAGATACGAGTCGAATCCGTGCCGCACCGGCAGATACCGCGGCCGGTGCCCCAGATGCCATTTGCCGACCATCGCAGTCCGATAGCCCGCATCCTTCATCACCTGCGCGATGGTCACTTCGCTGTCAGGCATACCGCCGTCCGAATATGGGAACAGCACCTGCGTCAGTCCGCTGCGCACCGGGTAGCGTCCCGTGAGCAGCGCCGCGCGGCTCGGCGTGCACACCGGCGCCGCGGAGTACCACGACGTGAACTTCACGCCTTCTCCCGCCATTCGATCGAGGTTCGGGGTGCGGATGGTCGGGTGTCCGTAGCAGCCGAGGTCACCGTAACCGAGATCGTCGGCATAGATCATCACGATGTTGGGCCGGCGGGGCGCACTAAAAGCAGAACCGCCGGCGCTGATTGCGCCGGCGGTGAATGTTTGAACGAATTGTCTGCGTGTTGGCATCAGTGGACGGTGACCTTGCGCACCGTCACATTATCATTTCCATCGGCCACTTTCACCGCAACCGTGTATTCGCTGCCCGCGGGCTTGTCCGCTTCGACGATGTACTCGTGCGTGAGAGAATCCGTGATGCCCGTTGTGGGCCGCGCGGAATTCCATTCGCCGCCGTTGATCGAAAACTCCGCGTATTCCAGCGGCGTCAACGCATCCACGGCCCGGAAACGGATGGCGATCTTGTTGCCCTCCACGCGCGCCGTCAGGCCTTCCACCTGGGGCGGGGTGTTGTCGATGACAAACTCCTCGCTCTCCATCTGCGCGCTCAGGCCCTGGCCGGGGTAGTTGTCGACATCATCGCTCACTGTGACGCGGAGCTTGTACCGCCCGTCGGCCAGGCCGGTAGCATCCCAGCTATAGCGCGTCTCCTTGAGCTTATCCTTCAGCGGTTTCCACTCGCGCTCATCGGCGCCGCGGATCTCCACTTTGGATTCCAGCGCATCGCCGTTTGCGTCCAACGCTCTCCAGCGTGCGCCGATCCAGCCCTTGTCGAGATTCATGGTGGCCGTTCCGCTCTCCGTTGACGTTACGCCCGCCGCGGGAGTGGTCTTGCGCGCCCCGATCGCGGGCAGCGTCAGCGCCGTTGAGGCCGAACTCGCCGTGAGGCTCGAAGCTGGGAACTTGTAGTTCGCCGGCGTGATCTCGATCCGCTCGATCACCGGAGCGACGTTTTTCGCCTGATAGGCGGCCTCCACAAGCTTCAACACGGGGGACTTGGCGTTGGGCGCAGCCGTCAGCGTCGCGCGCCATCCCAGATACCGCGCTGCAGGCGCCGTGATGCGCTCGCCTTTGTCCGGATCGACCAGCGTCCACGGACTCCAGTTGCTCTGCGCACGCTCCAGGTTGCCGCTGCGTGCTTCGAGCTTGATGGAACCGCCATTCAGTTCCGCTTCATGGCGGAGACGTCCCCAGTATGTGAAGCCGCCCGCGTCGAGAATGTCGCTCTCAATCGAACCGGTCTTTTCAATCCCGGGTCCCATCTGGAACACTTTGCCCGGGTTGGCAGTCACCCCGATCACCGCGCCGTCGGCCGACGGCAGCAGCGCTGTCACCTGCTGCGGCTCAGAATCCGCCAGTAGCGTATGTGTGAATGGCGTGTCGATGCGATACACGCGGCCGTCATTGCCCGTGCCCATCACGACCTTACCGTCCGCACCAACCGCCAGCGCGTACACCGTGAAAACTGCATGCGACCATAGCCGACGCGGTTCGCCATCCGGCCCGATGCTGTAAACTTCGCTTCCCGCTCCGCCGGGGGCCACGGCTACGGTGGGAGGGGGAGGCGTCTGACGCGCCGGTCCCTGTGCCGGTCCGGAGGCACCCGTCGCGGGGGCGGGGGGCGCGGCCGACGGCGCCACGGGAGCAGTTGCCGCCGTCCGCGCGCCGGACGCCGCCGCGTACACTGTGCCATCAGACGCGATCGTCAGCGCAGTCACCTCCCGTTTCGCAGTCTGGTACAGCACGAAGCCCTCACCCTTCGGCGAAACGCGCAGCACGACACCGCCCGGCTCAGTCCCGGCGATGAAGTTGCCTTTGCCGTCGGCGACCATCGAGCGCACATGCGCCTCGGCGGCATCGAACAACAGGCTGACCTTCCCGTCGGCGGCGATTCGCTGAATCTGGCCCGGGTCGCCTGTCGCCGCGTACAGGGCACCGTCCGCGCCCCATACCAGTGCCCACACATAGCGGGCCTTCAAGGTGGCGAGCAGCGTGGACTTGCCCGAGCCGTCGATCTTGTAGACCTTCGCTTCCGGCGAGACGGCCGCGTAGACTTCGTCACCTTTGCCGGTGGCGAGGGCGTACACGGAGCCGCCTTCCAGCGTCGCCAGCGTGCGGCTCTTGCCTTTCGCGTCAACTGCGAGAACTTTTCCCTCGGCGCCGCCGGCGAAGATGTTGCCCTTCGCGTCGCGCGCCACGCACCAGAGGTGAGCAACGCCCGCGTCAGCGACGTCCTTCCACAACGGAGCGAGGCTGAGCCGGCCGTCGCTCGAGAGCGCCAGCCCTTTCGTTTGCCCCTTTTCAAAATCCGATGATTCGCTCTGCGTCCACGTCCTGGTCTGCACAGCAAACACGGCGGTAGCGGCAATGGCCGCCGCCATCATCCCAAACAACCGGGTTTTCATGTTGTGTTTTTGGAGCTTCCTATCTCACCGTAAATCGGAGCGAGGTGTTCCCGCTGACCACTTGGTCCATGACGATAGTGTCGACAGTCTGGGCGGTATCCGAGGTGGCCGTGACAGGACGGCCGGTCCGCGCAGACTGCATGACGTTCAGTACCGATGACGGCACCTCACGCAGGGCGCCATCCCCTGCATACACCGTCGGGCGGGACTGGACCAGCGAAATGTAGAGACGGTCGTTCGGCCGCTCCTGATTCGCCAGCGACACGGCCTGAGCGAGATCCAGATGCTGGCTGGATCCGGCCATGGCTTGCCCGCGGTTGAGGCTCGCCGCATCGCTCAACATCAGCCGGTGCTCGCCTTTCGGCAGGCTCGCGGGCACCTTCACCTTGAATTCACGCGCGACCTCGTCTCCGCGCCACTGCCGCAGCATCACCTTGCCGGTCAGCTCGCCGCCGGGCGACACTTCGGAGTGATCCAGCCACGCCGAATCAACAGCCGCGACCTTGCGCTCCGCGCTCATTACCAGCTCAGCATCCACGCTCTTCACCTTCGGCATTTCCTTCGGATTCTGGAACAGCCGGTTGAACTTGTCGGCCCACCACGAGGCGATTTGCATCGGCGCGGGTACAGGCCCCTCTCCGGTCGCCGCCATCGTCGACACCTTCATATCAGGCAGGCCGTCGAACTTCACACGCCCGCTCAGCCGGTAGGTCGCTTCGTCAGATGCTGCCGCATTCATGTCCTGCAGCGTGTTGAATGTCGTCATCATCATCAGGAACGGCGTCCACTTCTGGTGCACGAAGACATTGAAGTGGTACGTCTTCTCGGCTACTGGCGCGCCCGGGATGGACTGCGTCTTCACCTTCAGTGTCACCGGGATCGTGTCGGCCGCCGCACCCAACTCTCCCATGATGCCGGAATGCCGGTCCTGCCGCAGCGCGCCCACCACTTCCGTGGCGTTCGCAAACTTGTTGGGCTGGAACTGGGAGCTCAGCACCATCAGCACTTCGCCTTTCGCCATGGGCATGCTCACCGGGCCGAGATTAAAGAAGCTGTGTCCGAAGCCCAGCACACGCTTGCCATCGTTATAGGTCACCGTGCCAAGGCCGGTCACGCTCATGTCGCCGGACATGAGCACACCGGCGATCGCCTCGCCGGGCTGCAATGAACTCTGCCAGCCCTCGGCGGGTGTGGCCGACGACAGCGATCCTGCCGCGCCGCCCTGCACCGCCGTCACGCCCATCTGCTCGAAGAACGGCCGGAACTCCTGCAATGTCGCTTCATGGAAGCCCGAGAGCATCAGCGGCGTGTCGATGGGCTTCATCCGCGCAGCTTCGCTCATGCCCTGGCCGGGGGCCGGGCCTTCCGCCCGCTGCACACCCTGCTGGGGGGCCTTGGAATTCGAAGGACGCGTTTCGTCTATGGCATTGATCTCGAGCATGTGCTCGATCGGCGTGATGCCGCAGATCGCGTCCGGCGAGAACACGCTGATGCGCAGCGCAATTGCGCCCACCAGCTTGCCGTCGATGTAAACGGGGCTGCCGCTCATACCGCCGGCAACATTCGTCTTGGCGGCTTTCCCGCCCAGTTTGGCCAGGATGACATCCTGCGCGGGACCCCAGGCGTTCTTCCAGGGACCGATGATCTCCACCGGTACCGCTTCCGGCTGTGTGCCCTGGAAGACAGTCCACGCGATCCCCTTCATCCCCGGCTTCACTTCCGACGACTTCATGATCTCGATGGTCCCCGCGCGCGGGCGCGCCGGGAGTTTGTTTGGCAATGCCGGCGCCTCGCCGTAGGGGCTCAACGTCGCGAGCGTAGTACTACGCGCTCCAGAACCTTGTGCCATTACTGTCATGGCCACGAATACACCGGCCCACATGACCGCCACAAACTTATTCATCTTTGGTTCCGAGTCCTTCCCTGCTGTCGTCGGTACTTCCATTATCCGTTACAAATCCGCACGTCAAGTTCGGAAAGAAGGCGAATCTTTCACCGCCAGTCCTTCGCTGTCCGCCCGGTACTTCTTACAAGATTGGACACTTGTACCCCCACTCGGGTTACCGGCGGGAATCATGCCGGCGTAAGGATTCACAACAGATTGGACGTTCCTTCGCTGAAAACAGGTTCAAGAGAGCCATCTATGGGCCGCATGGTACTGACGAACTTCTCAGTAGGTGGGGCCGCCAAGCTACTGGCCAATGGCGGAGGCCGCAACCTGGCCTGCATTCGGGAACTTGCAGCCGGGATATGAACGGGCCTCCGCAGCGGCGTTCGTCGCAAGCGTGGTGGAACCCGTAGGGAGCGAGGCTGATATCAGGTGGATTGAATCTGCCTGGACGATCACGGGTACCAACGCATAGGCTTGTTCCAGTGTTGTCAGCTCGGCGAGCTGATCCGTAGTCATCAGCTTCCTGGCGTTAGCCGAGGTTTGCTGCCCGGTATCCCTTGCTTCGCGGCAGATCGCCTCCAATTCGGCGTAGCGCACTCCCAACCCGGCCGCATCCACGGTCTGAGCCAGAGTGAGCTGGCGGATCTCCTTGTTCACTTCCGCCACCCTCGACTGCTTGGTGGCAATGTAGTGCTGATATTGCAGCTCAAGCCTGGTCAACGCTGTCACCTGGTCGGCCTTCAGGTCGAGGTATTTCACAAGCAGCGCGTAGGTTGGAGCGACGATCGGAGTCGGATCTGTGGTTGTTTGAGCCTGCATGAGCAGCGGCGCGGCCGCAAGGACGATGAGGAGTGACCGGTTTCTCATGCTTGATACAACCGGCCACCCGGCGAAAAGTTGCGCTCGGCTATCTGTACGTCACGGGAATCGAGGTGAACGCCTGCCCGCCAAAACGCAAACCGAGAACCGCCACGGCCCCGGACGTCACCGTGAAACGCGCGAAGCCCCGCTTCGACGTCATGCCTGCAAGCCCCGGCTGTTGCCTCAAGACAAAGGAAGTCTTCCCGCGTGAAGGCAGGTTGACGGTTGAAGTGCCGATCTGCGAGCCATCGTCGGTGTACGCCGTGATCGTGATGTCGGCAGCGGCCGAACCTGTATTGACCAGCGCCACGGCCGTAGTAAAGGCGGTATCGTCCCACGTCATATCCACCGTCTGAGATGTCTCGACGCTGAGCGGAACAACCGCCTCCTGGTCCGCGCGGCCCTGCACGGACTGCCGGAACACTCCATACCCGACGACACCGGAAGGCAGCGTTGCCTCAGTCCAACCCTGTTTCAGAGCACCGCTATTCGGCGCCTCCATGATGACAGTCGCTTTCGGAGCCAGATTTACTGTCTGCTCGGAAACCGGCCCGACTCCGGCGAGCGTCACGCTCATGGGCGTGCCGTCAGTCCCGACGAACTTGACGTTCACCGAGGCGGCTGCGTCATTCGGATTGGACAGATACAGAGCCGTATACCAGCCACTGCCATCTGTATCCATGCCGAACGCGAGCTGTGGCAGTGCATAACTAGTGGAACCTGGTGTCGTGTCCGCCATCGCCATGGCGGCGGCAAGCGGCGAGGCAAACATCTTCGCCAGCACCCCCGGCAACATGGGTTGTCCAGCCAGGTTCGTCCCCAATTTTTGTGTTTGCCCAACGGCCACCACGCAAGTCGCCGCCATGATTACCCAGAGTTTCAGGTGGTTCATCCAAGCCCCCAGGACACACCTAACTTCGCTGCGATCATCTTAGGCGGAAACCGGAATCAGCGCAAGCTACTTTATCAGCGCCTGGCTGTGGCGGATATTTGCAAGTGTCTCGGCAACTTCGGGATAGCGGCCAGCGGCGAGGTCGGCCGCGTCAGTGGCTTCGCGTTCCGCCTCTGCGTTCCGGCCTTGCAGCGCGTAGAGCCGAGCCAGCATCCAATGCGGCTTGAACCAGTTCGGCGCAACTTGAACGGCTCCCTTCAGACTCACCTCGACTCCCGCCGGATTGTTAACCGCGGCTTGGATCGTGGCGAGATTGTAAAAGGCGTTCTGCCTGTCTTCGACCGACGTGAGAGCACGGCGCCCGGCCGCGAGCGCTTCGGGCCACCGGCCTAATGCGGCGATGCGGCGCGAATAGTAGGCGTCCGCGCTTCCTCCCGGCCAGGCGCAGCGGAGGGCTTGCTGGTACGCCGCCGTGGCTTCGTCCCCGCGTCCGGCATCCAGATCCGTCTTCATCGCCTGAAGGCGCTGATCCGGCACGACGATCCACACTCCGGCAAGAAGCAGCGCCAGGCCGAAACCGATCGCGACAGGCCTCAAACGCGGCAGGTCCAGATCGGGGACATGCACGCGCCGCCCTCGCACAAGGGCGGCGGCGAAGATAAGCAAGGCGAGCGCGGTGGGCACGGTCAGGCTGGTGAACTGGAGACTCAGGAACGCGGCCAGGAAGCCTGCGCCCAGCGCCGGGTCATTGCGAATATACGCAAGCGGCAGACCGCACAGGCCCAGCCACACCAGCAGGCCCAACAGACCTTGGGCCGTGAGCGCATCGAGAAACAGGTTGTGCGGAGACTCGTGGTAGAAGTCGGGATACTGCCTGGCCAGTTCTCTCGATTGCCAGGCGGGAAAAGCATTTCCAAAGGTCTCGAGCCCCGTACCCGCGGGCCAGTGCGCGAAGCCCATGTTCAGCGAATCACGCCAGAGCAGCAGACGGGCGCCGCCCCGGACATCCTCCGCCGACCAGTGAATACGGGCCTTCAGCCGGTCGCCCGCGGGAGTCACAAGCAGAATGCCCACACAGGAGATGGCGACAACGGCTGCGATCGCGACGGCTCGCAGGGGCGGCCGCGTCAGGACGACAAGTGCGATCAACCCGGCGAGCAACCCGAGCAGGGCGGCGCGCGTCCCGCTGAGCAGAATCGCAATAGGGATCAGAACGCAGGCGCACCGGCTCAACCAGCGGCTCTTCTCCCACAAGGCGCAGGCAGCGAACAGGGCGTAGAGCAGGAACGTCGAGAAGTAACCGGCATGGCCGAGCGTCGCTGGCGGCCGGACAATCGTGAACTCTCCTTCGCCGGCGTGATAGGAGGCGGGCGGCAGCAGCGGGTCCCACCCGGCATACTGCAGAATGCCGTAGACCGCAGCGATGCACCCGGCCCAGGCGAAGGCACGCAACGAACGAGCCAACATGCCCGGATTCAGCGTGAAGCTGCCCGCCAGCACTAAGGCGAAGAGAGCAAGCGCAAGCTGGGTGATCAGCCCGTAGCGCCGCCAGTTGGTCCCGCCCAAGGACAACCGCGCATCCGTCGACAGGATCGTGGACAGGATCAGGCTGCCCAATTGGCATCCCAGCAGGATCGTGAAGAGGCGTCCGCTCCGGGTGGACAATAGCGCGCGCAGTCCCCGGCCGTTCTCCCGGACAAGAAACAAGCTCGTGCCTGTCGCTACAAGTAGAATCGCGACTTTAGGCGTAACGTCGTAGTAAAAGACAACTCCAGGCAGGATCAACAACGGCAGCAAAAAGAAGACGACCGGCGCCAGTGTTGCCATGTATGATCAAGACTAGCAGGGGCAATGACAGACTCGTTCGAGGCTTACGAGTTGATCGGGTACCTTCGAGCCAGGTGGTGGTACACGCCTTTGGCCTGCGCCGTGGCGGCAGCCGCCGCACTGACAGGCGGAATACTGCTCCCCAAGAAATACTCAGCCACGGCGAGCATCCTGATCGAACCTCCCGTGATCAGCGATCCGCGCTCGGCCATCGCCGTGAGTCCTGTCTACCTGGAATCCCTCAAGACGTACGAGCACTTCGCCAACAGCGACAGCCTTTTCCAGAAGGCCGCCGCCAGGTTCCACTTGCGCGCTGATCCGAGCGAGCCGCTCGAGCGCTTGAAACGGCGGGTGCTGAAGGTGTCCAAGCTGCGCGACACGAAGGTATTGGAGATCACCGCAACGCTGCCTGATCCGAAGCAGGCCGCGGATCTGGCGGGCTTTCTGGCGCAGGAGACAGCGGCGTTGAGCGAGTCCCTCGGGCGAAGCAGCGATCAGAACTATATCGACAGCAGCCAGGCGCAGCTCGACTTGGCGGAGAAGACACTGGCGGCCGCGCGCAGCGCTTTGCTCGAAGAGGACCGGCAGGAGCCGGTCACATCGCTCAAGTACGACGTCGAGAGCCTGATGGAGGTCCGCGCAAGCGTGCAGCGCGACCTGTTTGCGACACGCGCTGACCTCGCGGAGAAGCCGAGCGAAACGCTGGTACGGCGCGTCCACGAACTGGAGAAACAGGACCAGGGTCTGGACCGGCAGATCCGGCAGAAGAACGATCGCATGGCGCAGCGGGCAGTGCGCCGCCTGGGCCTGCAGAACGAGTTCGACGCCGCGATGAAGGACCGGGACGCGCTGCGGGAGCGTGTGCGCACCCTGCGCAGCAACGCGGGCATGTTTGGCGAGCGGTTGCGCGTGATCGACCCGGGAGTAGTCCCTCAGGAGCCGAGCTCGCCCAGGATTCCGCTGATGGTTGCGGCCGCGGTCATTCTTGCACTCGGCGCGAGCCTGCTCTATCTTGCCGCCGGCTTCAGCATGCAGCGGCGGCGGTCCAACAGTGCGCTGGAGCGCTCCGCGGAGCAGGCGCATGAACGCCGCATCTGACCACATGGCGCGCGGCGTTCGCCCTGCTGATGAGCGGAAGGTGCTGTTGCCTCTGCTGATGGGTTTGTCTGCTGCGGGCGTGGCCCTGATCCCATCGGCCTCAGGGCAGATTGCTGCGGGGGCAGCTCTGCTGGCAGCGCCTCTCACTTGGCTCGTGCTCGCGGATTCGCAGAGATGGCTGGCCCTGTTCTTCGTCTCGGCGCTGCTGCTCCCTCCACTACCGGTGGCCGCCGGCAATTCGGGGCCGCATGTGGCGGTTCTCTTCGCGGCGCTCGGAATACCTGCAGGATTGCTCGCACTCGATGAGTGGCGGATTTGGGCGGGAGCCCTGCCCGCGGCCCTGGCGATTTTCTACGCGGTACTGTTGGGGAGCGCGGGCCTAGCCTTGCTCTACTCTGGCTGGGCGATTGGCGCGGGCAGCCTGGCGCGGGTGCTGCTTTTCGGAATCACTTGCTACATCTTTGCGTTCTCCGCGTTTGGGCCTGCGGGAGATGCGCGACGCATCACACGACTGCTGTTCCTTGCGGCCGGGGGCTCGGCGTTGTTCGCGATTCTCGATTTCCATTACCAGTGGCCGGCGCCCGCGGGATATGGGCCCCAGTTCATCTGGCTTGACACTGGAGTCTTCCGTCGCGCACAGGGGTTCTTCTATGAAGCCAGCACGCTGGGCAACTTCTGCGTCTTCTTCCTGGTGATGACGGTGCTGTGTTTGTTGCGGCCCAAAGCAGAAGTACCGGTCTCGCGGCGCACTCTCGTGCTGATCGCCCCGTTGTTGATGACGGCGCTGCTGCTCTCCTATTCGCGCGCTTCGCTGGTCAATCTCGGCGTGTCGCTGGGTGCTTTGCTCTATCTGTACAGGCCGCACCTTCACGGCGGACGGTGGATCAGGAACTCGCTGTTCATCTGTGCCGGCAGCGCCTTGCTCGCGTATGGGTTGTTCCGCGAGTTTGTGGAGACTTGGCTGCTGCGGCTGTGGCTCTCTGCGAAGTACTTCTTCAGCTCGGCGAACAGCGTCCTTTCAGGCAGGCTGGAAAGCTGGCAGCGGCTCAGCCAGTTTCTGATGGAGCATCCGTGGCATCTCGTGTTCGGAGTCGGGTACAAGACGCTGCCTTACTCGGATTTCACCGGAGCCCCCATCACCGCGGACAACATGTATCTGAGCCTGCTGGCCGAGACAGGCATCGTGGGGCTGACCGCATTTCTTGTGTTGAATCTGGCGATCCTGCGGACAGCGTGGCGGGCGCGGCATGGTTTTTTCGGTGCATGGATCTTCTGCTTCTGGGCAGGGCAGATGCTGCAGATGACGTCGGGGGACCTGCTCACGTACTGGCGCGTGATGCCCGTGTATTTCTGGGTACTCGGGCAGGCGATGCGGGAGGCGTCCGGTGAACGTCCTGTTCGTTGACCAGTACAGCGAGATGGGCGGGGCGCAGCATTGCCTGCTGGATCTGGTCCCAGGGGCGTTGCAGCGCGGGTGGCAGTGTTGTGCTGCACTGCCGGGCAGCGGGCCGCTGGTGTCGCGGCTGGCGGCGGCAGGTGTGCCGGTGGAGCGAATTGCCTGCGGGCCATATTCGTACGGGCGAAAAAGCGTCCTCGACTACGCACGCTTCTTCTTCGACGTGCCACAGGCAGCGGCGCAAATCAGGGGAATGGCGAAAGCGCGTGGAGTCGAACTGGTTTACTGCAATGGCCCGCGGGTTCTGCCCGCCGCGAGCCTGTGCGGATTGCCGCTGATGTATCACGCCCACAGCGTGCTTGCGCGCGGCCATGACCTGTGGATGGTGAAGAGGTCCCTGCGCGGCGCAAAGGTGCTGGCTGCGTCAGACTTTGTGGCGCAGTCGCTGCGAAGCTTCTGCTCCCCTCATGTGGTTGCGAACGGCACGGAGGATCTAGAGTACCGGCCCTGGCGCGGCGGCGATCCACTCCGCATCGGCGTCATCGGGAGAATCGCACCAGAGAAGGGGCAGCTTGAATTCGTGGAGGCGGTCCGCATTCTCACGGCAGAGAACGCGCGCTGCCGGTTCGTGATCTGCGGCGAGGCAGTGGTGGCGGATCCCGCTTACTCGGAAGAGGTGAAGCGCCAGGCCGCGGGTTTGCCTATTGACTTTGCAGGCGGGCGCGAGACACCGCGCTCAGCAATGGACACGGTGGACCTGCTGGTCGTTCCTGCCGGACCGAACGAGGCATTCGGTAGAGTCGTCGTGGAAGCGTTCAGCGCGGGCATCCCGGTGGTTGCATTCGCGGCGGGCGGAATCCCGGAGCTGATCGACGATGGGCGGACCGGCTTTCTCGTCCTGCAGCGAACAGGCGCGGCATTGGCTTCGCGACTGCGAGAAATGCTCGCTGCGCCGGAGTTGCTGGACCGCGTCACGCGTGCAGCGCGTGCGGAGTGGGAGCGGCGATACACCGTGGAGCGGTACCGGGATCAGGTGCTGGCGCTGATGGAAGAAACCTTCTTCCGCAGCAAGAGCCAGAACAACAGCCCCGCCACCCCTGCCACGACTCCTGCCGACAAGAGCATCGCGGGGTAGCCCAGCTTCGCGATTGCCGCTCCAGCCAGCGACGCGGCGATCACCTGGGCAACGAGTGTCACCATCATGTTCAGCGCTGCCGTGCCGCTCATCTCCGCGGGCCGCACCGGATTCATCAAAGCGGTGTAAATACCCGGCCCCGACATATATTGGAAGGCCATGTACGCGATGTAGATCGCGGCGGCAGCCGGCGCGGAGCTGGTGGATGCCAGACCAGCCATCGCGACGCCAGTGGCCAACTGCATGCAGACGATTCCAGCGACGAGTCCAAATCGACGGAGGATCCACGGCGCGCTGAGCATGGCCGCCACCTGCGCAAATTGCGAAACGGAGAAGATGGCCCCCATATGCTCCACACCCGCCTTCAAGTGATCGGCGAAGTATGCGTTGAAGAAGGGGTTGAATGAGCCTGTCGCGAGGTTCCACACCGCGATCGCGGCCAGCAGCCGCCACAGTACCGGATTGCGCGGATACAGGTTTCGTGCCGGTTCCTCCACCGGTGGCAGTCGTAGCTTCGAGACAGGCCATGCGGCGAGCACGATCAGAGCGCAAGCCGCCAGCAACGCGGCCTGCTTGCCCGGTAAACCCGTGCTGGTCATCCAGCCTGGCAAACGCCCGCCCAGGAGGCCGCCAAGGATACCGAGGGCGATACCCGATGAGAAGAAGATGCCGTAGCCGAGAGGCCGGCTCTCCGGACGCGTCATCCTGGCAATCGCCGGTGCGAAGGCCACCATGAACGCCGACAACACAACGCCTCCCGCAAATGCGAATACGAGCAGCGCGACGCGTCCGGTGACCAGGGTTCGCAAGGCGAAAAGTGAGCCGAGCAGAACAAAGGCAGTTCCGAGCAGACGCCCCATGCCCGCTTTCTGTGCAAGCACGCCGGCAGGCAGAGCACCTACGACGCTGCCCGCGGTTTGAGCGCTGGTCACGAGGCCGAGGAAGTCCTCGCGGTAGCCGAGGTCAATGAGGTGGAGGTTGTAAAGCAGCACGAACACGAACATGCCCAGCTCGTAGAGCCAGGCGGCGCTGAGGAAGCGGAAGAAGCGGCGATCGAGCCCGGCGCTATGGGCGAGCCAGGCAGCGCCGTGAACACAAACGGAGGGCAGTGCGCGGCTGTGATGCCACGCTCGCGAGGCGAGGAACAGTCCGTAGCGCCACTGTCTGCGGATCCGCAGTTGCAGAGTCAGCCGATCCTCGGGCACGAGAACGGAGTCGACATGTCCGGGCAACTGCGCCGGAAGCAGACGGCGGATCAGGACGGATGCACGATCGCGCGGGGAATCGAGCAGGGCCATGTGGAGCCAGAGTTCGTGCTTGTTCGGCTCGAAGAGTCCTTTCAGCGGCGCATCGGCATAGTCGTCGAGCCATGCGGCGACGCTGCGCGGCAACGCGGCGGATTCCTCCTCCACGGCCTGCGGCAGGCTGCAGCCAAACCAGCGCCTGCCCATTTCGAAGCAGATGGCCTGGACGCGGCGAAGGCTCTCGCTATGCCAAGTCTGCCAAGTTTCCCAGAATTCCATATCCTCCGCGCGATGGTGGAGCAGCCACGCGATTTCGTAAACGTGATAGGGACGCACGCTGCCCCGCAGGACGTGGCGGAGGAGATGAACGCAGGCGTATCCCAGGCGGTCCACGGGGTGCAGGGCTGTGTACTCCAGATGATCCACACGATCAATAACGCGGCGGTCCCAGAACGCTTCCAGTCCCTGCGGCTCAAAGCGTTCGGTCTTCTTGTCCCACAGGCGGAAGTGCAGATCGATGCTGATGGGGATGCGCGGATCGAAGAAGTCGCCGCTCCATTCGAAGCCGGTCTTGCGCACCATGACTGGGAGATGGTCCGTTGGGAAGCGCTCGTAGCCGCGCAGCGCCTCATAGCGCAGAGCAAGCAGGCAATCCCTCGCGCGCCAAACGTCCGAGGGCGGGCAGAGCAGGTCGAAATCGTATTGAACGCGCTCGCACGGGTGGCAGGCAAACCAGGGGCACTGCGAGAAGCCCTTGAGCACCGCGAAGGGCACCTTCGCCTGTTGGAGCGCAGACGCCACTTCCGCGTAATCCTGCAGCAGCGCAGCGACGCGCGCGTGGTTCGACGCACGATTGCCGTCGATGCGCTGCCTGATCTCGGGCGGCAGTTGCGTACCGCAGCGCAGCGGGAGAACGAGAGTCATCTGCGTGCGGTCGCAGAAGGCCAGCACCTCCGCCCATTCCGCAGGGCTCAGCGCGCCGAGGCGTTCAGGCCGCGGCCGCGAGAAATGGAGGGCATCGAAGAGCGCTCGGATGCTGCTGGGAAGTGCCGTCATCAGAAATCGAGTCGCAGCGCGAACTGGAACCTCCGCGGACTACCTGAAGAGACGATGCGGCCGAAAAACGGACCGAAGTCGGGGTTCGGAACCGGAATTCCGATGTTGGGCGTGTTGAGGGCGTTGAAAGCCTCGCCGCGGAAGGCCATGGACCAGCGCTCCGTGAGATGAAAGCGGCGCTGTAGTGCGAGGTCGAGCACGGCGTTGCCGGGGCCGGGAAGGATGTCGCGGCCGGCGTTGCCGAAGGTATACGGCGCCGGCGTTGAGAAGGCGTCTGTGTTGAAGTAGCGGTCAATGCTGCGTTCGGAAGGCGGGAGTTCCGCCTTCTGCCCGGGGACGACATTAGGCCGGTTCGGCGTCCCGGAGTTGGCGTAGTCCGCGGCAAAGTAGGCAGGATTCAGAGGCGTGCCATCCTGCAGCGTGACCATGCCGCTGGTCTGCCAGTTCCGCAACAGTACTTGAAGAAATTGCGGTGCGGGCAGGTCCCAGGTGAAGCCGCCGCTGAAGCGCCGGCCCGCATTGAAGAAGGAGAGGCCGCGCTCCAGCCGCAGATTGCGCTCATCCTGTGCACCGACGCTATCGTATAGACCGATCGTCTCGGCGTCAGCATCGTCGACAGACTTGCTCCACACGAAACCGAGCAGGAAGGACAGGCCGCGAGAAAATCGCTTCTCCGCGCGGATCTGCAGCGAGTGATAGTCCGAATTCGCGATGTGCTGCCGCTGGAATATTGGCCCGAGTTCCGGGAAGGTCCGCAGAGATTGCAGCTCGCCGGGACGCGGGTCCAGGTTCTCTCCGGTTTCGACATGTTGCGGCGTGTTGAAGCGGCGAAAGCGGCCCAGTTTCGTGCCCTTCGTGCCGAGGTAGCCAACGTCGATCACGACGCTGCGGCCGAATTCGCGCTGAAAACCGCCGCTCCACTGCTGCACGTAAGGCGTGCGCGCGTTCAGGTCCATGCCGAAGTAACTGGGGAAGCCGAGGGAGCCGCTTTGCGGAAAGCCCTGTTCGATGGTGAGGAGCGGAACCAGGCCGGACGTTTGATTGTTCTCGTTCTTCAGCCGGTTGCGGACGAGGTCGTAGGTCTCGATCGCAATCTCGGGCGCGTAGAAGATGCCGTAGCCAGCGCGGAAGACTGTGCGCGAGTCCATGAGCCAGGAGAAGCCGACGCGTGGGGCAAAGTCGTTGCGATCGGGATTCACCGCGCTCGATTCCTGTACCAGGCGCGGCGCTGCCGGAAGCGTGCGGTAGTCGAGGTTCAGGAAGTTCCCATTCTTCTCGGTGTACGGGGCGAAGTATTCATAGCGCAGCCCGATATTCAGCGTGAGCCGGCTGGTGATACGCCAGTCGTCCTGCACGAACAGAGCGTAGGTTTTCTGGCGCATGTAGGCAGTGGCGTCGCCAACATTGCGCTGTGTGGATTGCGGGAAACCTAGCAGAAAGTCCGCGAACGCATCGCCTGTGGTATCGGGCAGCGAGGGATCGTTGGTGAACGTGCCGGTGAACTGGTAGAGACCGCGGGGAAAGCGGCTCTGCAGGTAGTTGAGCTGGAAGTTGGTCCACTGGAAGCCTGCTTTCCATTGATGACGGCCGGTTACGCGTGAATAGCTGTCGGAGAAGTTCCACATGTTGTCGCGCTGCACCTGTGGCAGCGTCGTGGCGTCGGTGACCGTCTCGAAATTGGTCACGACAAACTGCGGCAGACCGTAATAGAAGGGATCTGAAGGGAAGCCACCGATCCCAAGCTGGGCCATCACGTCGGTCTGAAACGCGCTCTCGGGTGTATTGAAGACGCGGAGCCGCGTGAAGGAGAAGCGCGCCTCGTTCACCCAGTTGCGCCCGGAGCGAGTGTAGCCCAGAGCGGCCTGTTGGGCGCGCAGATTCTCCAGGCTGGGTCGCTCGGGAAAAGCTCCGGCCAGGCGCCCGCGCTCATCGTTGATGGTGTAGCGGCCAAAGAGCGAGCTCTGATCGCGGAACTGGTGATCGATGCGAATCGAGCCGGCATCGTTGTCCTGGCGGTTGGGCGTCGCATCAAGGTAATTCGTTGTGCCCTCCGGGCGGTTAGGAAGCGGAAGATAGCCGTCGATGTATTTTCGTGCGCTGGCATCGATGCGGCCGGTAGGAATCTGATTGCCGGGCAAGGGCGCGCGCTGTCCGGTGGCGTTTGTGTTCAGCGGATCGAACAACGGATTCCTGCCGGTGAAATCGCCGGCGCGGAGCGCGGCATCGGGGAAGAGGTGCAGCGTGGATGTGGCCGATTGCGAACGGAGCCCGTCGTAGGCGCCGAAGAAGTAAGTGGATGGCCAGATCAGGCGGCCGCCCAGAGTCCCGCCGAACTGGTTCTGGCGGAAGATGGGGCGCGGCAAGGAGGGATCGTCGAAGAAGCCGCGGGCGTCGGTTGCCTCGTTGCGCAGGTACTCATACATACTGCCGTGAAAGACTTTGGTGCCGGGCCGCGTTGCGACGTCCACCACACCGCCGCCTGCATTGGCAAACTCGGCCGGCGCGAGCAGGGTCTGAACACGGAATTCCTTCACGCTTTCAATGGGCGGGACGACGGCGATGGCGTAGACGTTGCGATCCGTATTGCTGGCGCCATCGATCATGTAGGTGTTCATCGTGGAGCGTCCGCCGTTGGTCGGGTTGTTAAGTGCGACGGCGCCGCGGTTGCCTTGCACGTCGTTGATCGTGTCGTGATAAAAGCCGCCCAACTGACGCGGTATGGGGCCGGGGCCCACCGTGACCAGGGAGAGGATGTTCCTGCCAACGAGGGGCAGCGAAGCAAGCGCAGACTCGCTGAATCTGTAACCGGTGGAGGACTCATCAGTCTGCAGCGGCGATACCTGCTCGACAACGTCCACTGTGGTTCCCGCATCGCCGGGGCGCAGTTCGAAATCGAGGCGGGTCCTGCGGCTAATCTCGACGACCACATCGGCTGCGCTGGCGGTCTCGAATCCATCGCGAAGTGCCGTGACCGAATAGGTGCCCGGCGCCAGATCCTCCATGCGGTAGACGCCGGCGCTGCCCGATGTAGTTTGTCGCGTGAATCCTGTCGCCTGATTTCGTGCCGTGACCCGCGCTCCTTCCACGAGCGCCTGCGAAGCATCTCTCACTTCGCCGAGCAAGGTACCGGAAGACACCTGCGCCCTCAGTGCTCCTGCCGACAGCAGGACCAGCAAAACTGCTCTCATCTCTCACCCTCCTTTGCGGAATAGGTGGCCCAGGCACTCCACGGCTTCATCCAGCCCGGAGTAGTGGAAATCAAAAGCGGGTACGCTAGAGAGCCTGTGAAGCGCCGCGTCCTGTTCCGCGAGATCCTGCGCGTCTCCGTAAGCAGGAATGCGCAGCAGGTGGAGAACATCGTCACGGCGCCGGATGAGGCGCGCTTCCCCATGCGCGCCGCGCCGCAGAAACACCAGGTAGCGGGCGTTGGCCCGTTGCACTGTCGAGATTTGCGGGAGTTCGGAGGTCGGCAGGTGGATAGTTGGCTTTCCGTTGATTCGGTTCACAACGCTGCGGCCGTCGAGTTGAGGAAACAGCCGGAGAGCCTCGGGCTTGAAGCGCATGAGAAACGGATCGCCGGTGACGGTGAGATCGTCGAAACCGCGAACCAGAAAGGTGGCGTCATCGCAGAGCAGGCTCCAGCCACCAAGAGCGCAGGCGAGCGCGAGCGAGCTCTTGCCCGAGCCGGAATCGCCGCAGAACAACACAGCGTCGTCGCCGCGAACCACGCACGCCGCATGGATCGGCGCGAGGTAGCGCGTATTCAACATGGAGAGCAGCAGCGCATCGGTGAATGAGTCGCGGAGGTACACGATGTCGGCGGCTGTGTGCTGGGTGATCCAAGCGCAGGCGTAGCCTGTCTTGAGATCGCATGCGGCGAAGTTGGCTGCATCCGCCGTTACCGACATGAGATGCCGGCGGCAGCGGAAGACGGGAAGCGGCAAAGGAGCCTGATGTTCGATGGATCGGACAACGATGCTGAGCTGGACCGGAGCGAAGTCGAACTGCGGTTGGAAGTGGCCCCAACCGGCATGCAGAAACGAAATCACCTCAGGAGAATTGCTTTCGAAATGTGCGGGGATGCCGAGCGGATAAAGAGTGAGACGGTGAGTAAGCTGAGTGTTGTAGAGGAGTTCGTCGTGCTCCGTGTCGAGCAAAGACTCGCGTTGCTCCGGCATCCATTTCCCCCGCGCAATCGTGAAGCCTAGGTTTGGGACTCAGTCTAGCATGGGTTGGTGGGAAAGGGCGTGGATTTCAGCGCCAGTCTACGCCTGAGCAGCATGACCAGTGTGATGATCATCGCGAGTTGGGAGAAGGTGGCGGTCAGGGTGATGCCGGCCACGCCGAGGATCCGGCTGAGGAAATAGTCGCCGGCGGCGGTGACGCAGATTCCAACTGCGGCGACGGGCAGCAACAGGTCATTGGAGCGAAGCGACGCGGCGAAGCGGAAGCCCAGGGCGGAGAGCACGGCGAAGGGGAACTGGAGAAGCGAGTAGCGCTGGACAGTCGCGACCGCCTGTGTGGCGGATTCGGTAAACGCACCCCTCTGAAAGGCTACGCGCACCAGCGGCTCTGAAAAGGCGATTAGAAGCGCGGTAGCGGGGATGGCGACTCCGGCAATGAGCAACGCAAACCAGTAAATATTCCTGCGCATCGACTGCCACTCGCGGCGTGCCGCCATACCTGCCAGGTGCGGAAGCGCCGCAGTGCCCACGGCAGCAGGGCCGATCGAGGTGATGACAGTCACGAGCTTGATCCCGAAGTTAAGCACGGAGATGCTCCCCGCCTGCAGTCCGGCCGCCATGGCGTTGTCTATGAGGGGCGAACAGCCGAGAAGGAGCGAGCCGCCGAGAAGGGGAACGAACTGCGAGAGGACGCTGCGGAGATTGCCGGCCGATCCGCCCCACGCTGGAAGGACGGCATAGCCGAGCCGGTGAATGGCGCAGGCAAGGAGCGCAGTTTCAGCCAGCCCACCGATGATCGTTCCGGCTGCGAGTGCGAAGATTCCCCATTGCGAAACCACTGCGACGAGTATGACGAGCGTAAGGAGAGGCGTCACCGCGGGGGCTGCTGCGGCGAGTGCGAACCGATGATGGGTGTTGAGCACGGCACGCCAGATGACGTTGCATCCGGCCAGCAGCAGAAGCGGGAGCAGACAGTAAAACAGCGTCATCGTGAGGCCGGTCTTGGCCGTGTCGAACCCCGAGGCCAGGATGGGGAAAATCAGTGGAGCAGCCAGGGCCAACGCTCCCGCAATCGCACACATGCCGGAGAAGCCTGCAAAGAGGGCTTCGCGATAGAGTTTGTCGGCGTCCAGCGCGCGGCCATCCGCACGCAGTCGGAGCAACTCGGGAATGAGGACCGGCGCGCCCGTGGCGGCAAAGATGTCTCCAATCACGGAGGGCAAGAGGAATGCGGCAAGGAATGCATCCTGTGCGTCGCTGGTGCCAAACAGGTGTGCGGCGACGATCAGCTTGAGGAAGCCGGCGGCTTTCACCGCGACGTTGCCTGCCGCCACAATCAGCGTGTCGGAGAGCATCGGTCGCGCGAGATCGGCACGCTGTAGCAGTCCCATGGCCGCTGAAAGAACATAACACGCATCAGGGCGTAAGCGATGTTACACTGCGAGGCACATGCGTGTCGCCATCGCGCATTACTGGCTGCTCAACATGCGGGGCGGAGAAAAGGTGGTGGAGGCGCTGTGCCGTCTCCTGCCTGACGCCGATATCTTCACGCTCTTCTACGACTCGGCCGCCGTCTCGGGTACGATCCGTTCGCATCAGGTAAAGGCCAGCTTTCTCAATCCAGGCAGGCGGTTTCACCGCGCTCTGTTGGGGCTGATGCCCATGGCCCTGGAAAGCTTCGATCTGCGCGGCTACGACCTGGTGATCAGCAGCGAATCCGGGCCGGCCAAGGGCGTGGTGACGCGCGCCGAAACCAAGCACATCTGCTACTGCCATACGCCGATGCGCTACCTCTGGCACATGTATCCGGAATACAGGAATGAATGGTCGCCGCTGTGGCAGCGCCTGGCGATGGCACCGATCACGAATTATATGCGGATGTGGGATTACGCATCCGCCGCGCGCGTGGATGAGTTCGTCGCCAACAGTGAAAACGTGCGGCGGAGAATCTGGAAGGTCTACCGGCGCGAATCGAAGGTGATCTATCCACCAGTGCCTGTGGAGTGGTTCGCGTGGAAACCGCCGGATGGGTATTTCCTGGCGGTGGGTGAACTCGTCCCCTACAAGCGGCTCGACTATGCAGTCCGCTGGTTCTCACGGAGAGGCTTGCCACTGCGGATCGCCGGGGATGGTCCGGAATACAGGCGGCTGCGCGGCATGGCCGGCGCCAACGTGCAGTTCTGCGGGCGCGTTTCGGACGCGGAGCTGCGCGAATTGTATGCGCGATGCCGCGCGCTGATCATGCCGGGCGAAGAGGATTTCGGGATCACTGCGGTGGAGGCGGTTGCCAGCGGCAAGCCGGTGATCGGACTGGGGCGCGGGGGGGTGCTGGAAAGCGTTCCTCCCGAGGGGGCGTTTTTCTATCAGCAGCCCAACGAAGAAGAGCTTGAAGCAGCAGTGAGGAAATTCGATGCCGCGGAGGAGGCCGTTCCCGCCGACCGGCTGCGGGCCTCTGCTGCGCGATTTTCCGAGAACGAGTTCGCGCGCGCGATGGGCGAAATGATCGCAGCCATACAGATACACTAGGTTTACACCGTTTTTACAGGGTTTTTACCGCATCTCACATCCCGATGCTTTTACAATGCTGTTCAGAGGCCGAAGTAGAGGGGGCCGACTCTGGGAATCAGCATTGCAGCACGCGGGCCGGATACCGTGTTACAGGGCGGCTGGCGGATTCTATTGTGGCAGGCCGCCGAGCGTTCGCTTGCGCTGGGGGCAATGTTGATGTCGCTTCCCATCGTACTGATTGCGTCCGGAGTCATCTTCTGCCTCTCCCGCCGGACTCCGCTGGTAGCGCATCGCCGGATCGGACAATATGGCCGCGCGTTCTGGATGTGGAAGCTGCGGACGATGTGGGGCGTCGATCAACCGCACCCGAACGGCGCTTGGGTGGATCGGATCGACAATCACCATGTTCCGCTGTGCAAGGGGGAAGTAGATCCACGCGTGACGAGCCGCGCCGCACGCTTCTTCCGGCGGTACTCCATCGATGAGCTGCCGCAGTTGTTGCACGTGCTGAGCGGTCGCATGGCGCTGGTAGGGCCGCGGCCTCTGACCGCCGGGGAGCTCGACGTCCACTATGGTCCGGCGGCGGCCGAGGTGTTGCAGCTCAAGCCGGGAATCACAGGCCTTTGGCAGGTGCGGGGCCGGAACCGGCTTACCTACCGCCAGCGCCTCCGCCTGGACCTGTTCCTGGCCCGGCGCTACTCTCCAGCGCTGTGCTGGATGATCCTGCGAGACACGATCGGCGCTGTGATGAGCGGGCACGGCGCGGGATAAAGAGTCTCGATTTCAATCATCTGCATGGCAGTCAATGGTAGATTGAAATAGCTTCAACATTGTCCTCGCCCGGGTGGCGAAACTGGCAGACGCAACGGACTTAAAATCCGTTGACCCGCAAGGGTCGTGCGGGTTCGATCCCCGCCCCGGGCACCACTAGGTCAGCCGGAAGTACTGTCTGGCGAGGGCGGGATTCATCTCCATGGCGCGCGCCCAGCATTGACGCGCCTCTTCCTGCCGGCCCTCGCGCTCGAGTGCATGGCCCATGCCGACAAGGGCTTCCGCGAATCCAGGCCGGAGTTCGATCGCTTTCGCGAAAAGACCGGCAGCTTCGGCTCCGCGGCCGGCCTGCTCGCTCAGAATTCCCGCGTTGTAGTAGACCTCGGCATCAGCCAAGGCCAGATCAATCAAGCGTTGGTGACACTTCAGTGAGACCTCGGCCTGGCCCAGTTTGAGCGATGCGGTTGCGGCTGCACGCAGTACCGGCTCCCAGTCGGGTCTTTCCTCGAGCAGGGCCTCCAGTTCCTTCCAGGCGTCGGCGTACTTGCCTTCGGCACAATACGCGAGGCTGAGATTCAGGCGGACCTCGGGCCAGGATTCACGCAAGGAGAGGCAGGCCCAATAAGCGGCTTGCGCCCCATGATTGTCGTGGCGCTGGAGGCGGAGATTGCCAAGGCTGAACCAGCCGTCCGCGCATTCGGGATGGCGCGCTACCAACACTTCCAGCGCCCCTTCCGCGTCGCGCGCATTGCCGTCGGCCTGGTGTGCGGCGCTCAGCAGGAAGAACAGCTCCTCTGAGTCGGGGCACGCGACGATACCTTGACGGCATGCTTCCAGCGCTTCGCGTGCTTGCCCTTTTTCCAGTCGCAACTCGGCGATCCGCACATGGGCTTCGGTCAGCTCGGGACTGAGCGAAGCCGCAGCCTCATAGGCCTGCAGAGCGAGCTCGGTTTGCCCCAATTTGCGACGGCAAAGGGCCAGGTTCATCCAACGCTCCGGCCGGCCGCCTTCGATCCTGGACGCCTCATCGCAATAGGAGGCCGCAGTGAGATAGTCTTCCTGAAGAAATGCGGCTTGGGCAGCGCCCTCCATTCCTGCGATTGAGCCAGGCGATTCCTCCAGCAGCGTGCGGCTGACTTCCGCCAGCTTCGAGGCGTCTTTCCGCTGCCGGTGAATTCCCATCAGATTGGTCAGGGCTTCCTCGCGGTGGCGCTTCTCCTGAATCAGCTCGTCGTAGAGCCGCACCGCTTCATCCGGCTCCCCCACTAACTGGTAGGCAACCGCTAGGCCGAATCGGGCTGCGCTGTGCTCAGAATGCCGCTCCAGATATTTCGTCAGCAGCGAGATGGCCTCTTCCGGCTGCTGAGTGCGGAGCAGGCTCAACCCGAGACGGAGAGACGCTTCATCGCAGTTAGGATCGTCGGACAGGATGGCCCTGAACTCATCCGCAGCTTCGGCCCACCGGCCCAGTTGCTCGTGACATTCAGCCCTGGCGAGACGGCTGCTGGAATCCGGCTGGGCCAGCTCGTGAAATCGCTCCCAACTGACCGCCGATTGAGAGTAGTCTCCCAGATCCATTTGGATGAGCGCTCGGACGCAGTACGCTTCAGCGTAGTCCGGCTTCCTGGTCAGAAGCCGCTCGATCTCTTCCAGAGCATCACTCATTCTGCCCTGCGCATGCAGGCTGCCGACGCGGCCGATCTCGGCTGGTGTCTCCTCGACACAAGCGAGCGGATCCTGGTCAACTAGTTCCGAATTTGACTGAATGAACATGCTCTCTCCGATCACAGTATTCTGAGTTCTGAAAAATCAACTGGGTCTGGAAGTCTTGCGACTGGCCCGGCAGCAGCAGTGTTCGGACTCCGCAGACTCCACGAACATGTGGGCAGAAAGTCTCCCATCATGGGAAGTCTCAGCCTCTCAGGCATTTGCGGCCGGCGCGGCGTTGTATTTACCGGGGAATGGCGGCGCGCCTCAGGCGGCAGCGTGTGTTCCCAACCGATCCGCCGGCCGGCGCAATCCAAGGCGACTGAGGTGATTCCACAATCCTGTTCAAGCCACGCAGAAATCGACGTTCTGTAGGTCAGCCCGGCCAGGCTGGAGAGGTGGATGACCTTGGGGAGAACGCCGGTTGGCGCACCGGTCTGCCGCTGCGGGGTTCCGGTCTGGAATCTCCAGCACACACCTTCCTCATGCAAGTGCCAATGTTGGCCGTAGGCATGGTTCGCAAGACTTGCGTGCACGGCATTCAGGGGAGCAGGTTCGTTCAGGTACAACCGCAACGGTTTCTGTGTGCCGTCCCACTCGCTCAGGACAGGCTCCTGCCCGCTCTCGCGCCAGGCGGGGGGATAGGCGTCATGATGGAATCCGCTGGCATGACGCGCTCCTTCGAAACAGTGGGCTGTCAGAATCGAGCCGGGTCGCCGGTTCGACGGGTTGGCAGCGATTTCCATCGTTTGTCCGACGGCACGCCAATCCGCTGACCCCGATGTGCGCGTGACCAAAGCCGGCACTGGCAATGAGCCGCCCCCAGCTCCGATTGGATTCAACTTCAATTGGTCCGCAGTCTCGTGGTTGGTGGCTGTTACGGGATGAGCATCGTTGGCGCGCCAAGCCGCTTCATCACGCCTGATGCGCTCCTGCCACACCGGCGCAAGCACGGCCGTCGCGGACTCCGGCCCGCGCCATTCCGCGCTCCTGGGCACTCCGCCTAGGGCGGGGTGAACCGCAGTCCGACGCCAAGCGACCCCGGCGAATTCCATGCCGCGTTGCACTGTGCTCTTGGCCACTTGTGCGAGTACGGGTTGAACCTGCTCCACGCCCCAGACTGGCGCCTTGATCACATGGCCGGCGTGCTGCTGCCTCATTCCGAACCCGAATGCGGTCCTAACTGGCGACAGCCGAAACGGTTCCATCGTGCAGAGCGGCAAAGTCAGCCTCGCGTTTGCTACAAGCCACTTGCCCTCACCGGAAGGCACCACCACATTCGCACGTGCCTGTGGGTGCTCAAGAGCCTCCAACCCGGGCGATTGTTGTTTGGGAATTACCCTGATCCCTGTTTCGTCGGGGAGGCAGCAACGAATGCTGACGGGCGCCCATTCTTGTTCCGGCGCGACACGGCTTTCAGTAGCGAAGCCGCTCTTCAGGCTGTCCGGACGCTTTCGCAGAAGCACTTTGGTGGACGCGATGCTGTGGGGCTTCCCGGGCCGGACAAAACCTTTGATCCGCTCCAGGACACGTTCAGCCTGCCTTTTTTCGTATTCAATTTCGTGTTCTGGAGTGCAAAACTTAATACGTTTTAATCTCGATACAAGCGGGAGTGGCCGTCCGCAATGCGCACAAGCCCAACGCGAGTCGGACGGACCATCGCGCATGGAGGGCTCCGATTCGGTGGGTACGGACTCGTCCTCTCGCCTCCGCCTCTTGGGCTCAACTCCAAGGCGCTTCAGTACATAGTGTGCGTCTTCGTGCTCGAGACAGCAGAATTCGAAGCCTTGAACGGTTTGGTGCGCGCTGAGCGGGGCCTCGCAGTATTTGCAGATCGGACGAGCTAACTCAGCCATGTGTTCACCCTATATTGGTCGGGAAGTTGACTGGTTTTCTATATACCCACAATTGGTGATTTGTGCAGAAATTGAATGTGCTGACCATATAGAAGGAGGTCGGGGCTTGGCAGAGGTTCACGAGTGGGTATAGAATACGCTGCGTGAAATCGCTTGCAGCCCTGCTCCTCACTGCGTCCGCCCTGCTGGCCCAAGCCCCGCAGGCACGCATCAAGATTGATACGGACCGGACCGTTGGTGAAGTCCACCCCTACGTTTTCGGCAATTTTGCCGAACATCTCGGCCGCTGCATCTACGGCGGCATTTACGAAGAGGGCAGCCCGCTCTCGGACAAGGACGGCTACCGGAAAGACGTCATGGAGGCGACCAGGCAGCTCGGCGTTACGCTGCTTCGGTGGCCCGGGGGCAACTTTGCTTCCGGGTACAACTGGAAGGACGGCATCGGTCCAAAGAACCAGCGGCCCGCCCGGCCGGACCATGCCTGGGGCGACATCGACTCCAATCGCTTCGGCACGGACGAGTTCCTGCAGTATTGCGAGAAGCTGAACATCACGCCATACATCTGCATCAACGCGGGCTACGGGACAGTGAATGAGGCACGTGAGTGGGTCGAGTACACGAATGAGGCCCGCAGCACATACTGGGCGGATCAGCGCCGCAAGAATGGCCACGACAAGCCCTACAACGTGAAGATCTGGGGGCTCGGGAATGAGATCGACGGCCCCTGGCAGCTCGGCCACAAGAACGCCGAAGATTACTCCAAGTTCGCGCTCGAAGCCGCCAAGGCCATGCGGCGCGTGGACGATTCAATCAAGCTGATCGCCTCGGGCTCATCCAACTTCGGGCCCAACTCGGACTGGATCGGCTGGAACCGGACGGTGCTGCAGAACCTGCGCAGCGAGATCGACTACATCTCGCTGCACACCTACATCGGGAATCGCGACAACAACTTCGAGAACTTCCTCGCGGTCTCACAGGACGTCGATCAGCGCATCGAGGTCGTCGACGGGCTCATCAAAGCAGCCCAGGCCGGACAGCGCAATCCACGCCCGATCTACATCGCCTACGACGAGTGGAATGTCTGGTATCGCGCGCGGGGCGGTTCTGAGTTCGCCACCGGCGCCACGCGCCTGGAAGAGCGCTACAACTACGAAGATGCCCTCGCCATGGGCATGTTCCTGAACAGCTTCATCCGCCACGCCGGCGTCGTGAAGATGGCGAACCTGGCGCAGCTCGTCAACGTGATCGCGCCCATTTTCACCAACAAGCAGGGGCTGTTCCTGCAGCCGATCTTCTTCCCGATCGCCGAGTACGCCAAGCAGCGCAATAACATGGCCATCGACGCGCTGGTCACCTCGCCCACCTACAAGCCGCAGGGGCGTCAGGCGCTCGGCTACCTGGATGTCTCTGTCACCCACAACAAGGGCGAGAACGCTCTCTATGTGAACGTACTGAACCGCAGCCAGAAGACGGATATCACCACACGCATAGAGACCGTGGAAGGCACGCTCAATCCGAGCTTCGCCGTCTGGGAGTTGAATTATCCCGACCTCAAGGCCACCCACGACTTCGGCAACGACAAGAAAGTGCAGCCGAAGACTTCGACTGTTACGGCAATGCTCGAGCGCAACGGCTTCTCCTACACCTTCCCGAAAGCCTCACTGACGATCCTCAAGCTCAAACTGCAATAGCCCGCAGCGAACGTGAAACGGCCCGCCGAAGAACAAGTCTCGGCGGGCCGTTTCCATGAGTGGCTGCGAATCCGGTTACTTCACTTCGGCTTTGCTTTCGATCTTGTGTTTGATCATGGGATCGCGCATCATGGTGCCGCCCTTGGCTTCATCGAGCCTGTAATCGGCAGGCGGCTCGAACAGCGTGCGCGGCTGCTCGCCGCGAACGAGATTGGTGACGCGATAGGTTGTCTCCCCGGCGCGTGGGTCCGAGTGCTTGCGCAGTAGGTCAAAGCCGAGTTCCGGCGAGAACCAACGCTCCGTCACGGACTTCAATTCGCGCTCGTTGCCGATCTTTCCCGCCGGGATAACGACGGTTTCGCGAGTGCCTTCACACTGCACGCCTTCGATCACCTGCGTGCCCAACGACTCCTTTTGCACGTTGTCTGCCATGATATGGAATGGGCCACCCTCCCGCGCCTCCCAATGCATCACGGCAGGCCCTGCGCTGGCGACGCCCATACCGACGCCAACGCCGGAGCCGGCGCCAGGCGCATGAGCAGGTGCAGGATCGGCCGCAGTGAAGAAGACATCCTTTTCCACCTGCACGGCCTTGCCCTCGGCGGATTTGAGTTCAATGATCTTCGGCGTTTTCATCTTGGTGGCGATCTTCTGCTTGTTATTGAGCATGTAGTGGAAGCCGGCGACCGGGTCGTCGATCGTGGTCAGAGAAAGATCGTTCCCCTCCGGGACCCACATGCCGGTCGGGCCGAAGTTGTTCTCCATGCGCGTTCGGCCCTCGCTGTCGCGGTACATCCGGCTCGTTTGCTTGTTCACGATCCGGTTGCCGTCGGCCAGAGTCTGCACGGTTTCCGTGGTCGTTTCGGCAGAGTAGGGAGCGCCAGTCCTGGGCCTCAAAGACATCCGTTCGATGGAGGGCATGGGACCGGGTCCCTGCATCACGAATACTCTCTCGCCATCTTCCCCCGCCCCCTGGACCTGCACCTGAATGTGCTTCATCTGGTCTTGCGCCAGGGCGGACAGAGCCGCCAGCGCGACGCCCATCACTAGTTTCCTCATCTGCAAATCTCCTTCGTGAAATCAGTACAAACCTGCGACTCAACGGACAAACCGGATAGCTCGTGTCAGTCCGTCATCGCCAATGAAAACCTGCGCAGGCACGCTGCCAGATGCCGAGTAGACGCCAAACTGCGCAGCGGTTTCCCGGCTTACTTGAATGCCAACCACCTGGCCGCGCTCAATCCGGGGCAGCCCCGCGTAGAAGAACCAGGGCGTCACGGCCCTACTCTCACCTGCACTGGAGGAAGCAAGCCGTGCGCGCGGACGCGGCGCCGGACGGCTGCCGGATTCCTGCAGGACCAGCGGAGCCGCAGTGGGCGCAGACGCCTCCTCAACGGCCCTCGATTCAGGCACTTCGGCGGGCGGCATCACTGCCGGCCGGGCCTCGGCCACCTGACTCGGCTCCTGCTCAGGACTCTGGCGCGGCATGCCAAGCCAGACGCCGAGGATCAGCGCTGCCGCCGCTGCCGCCGGCCACCACGCGGCGATCCGCCGCCGGCGGGTTCGCGCACGCAACTCGGCCCGGAGTTTGCCGCGGACGCGATCCGGCGTCGAGGCGCTGCTGGTTTCCCGCGCGATCGACCGCAGAGCGTCGCGCAAATTATCTGTCCCGCTGCTCATGCCCGGCACCTCTCCCGGCTCAATCTCTCCAACAACAGGGAGCGCGCGCGGTGCAGACGTGAACGCACCGTGCCCACGGCCACTCCCAACAACTCCGCCACCTCGGCGTAGCTCATCTCCTCCATGTCGCACAGCACGACAGCTTCGCGATAGTGGGCCGGCAGCGCGGCCATCGCAGCGCGGACCCGCTCCAGTCGCTCCGCCTGTTCCATCCCCTCGATCGGGTCAGTATCCACTCCGGCGATCTCTTCGTCCAACTCGTCCGTCCCCGCCGGGCTCAGCTGCTTGTACAGCAGGTTGCGCGCCATACCGTACAGGTAGCTCGACAACGGCCCGCAGGCCGGATCGTAGCCGCGCGCCCCGCGGATCATCGCCAGAAAAACCTCCTGCACCACATCTTCCGCTGTCTCCGGAGATCCTGACATCCGTAGCGCATAGCGGTAAATGCGCCCTTGGTGGCGTTCGTACAACAACTCGAACGCCAGCTCCTCCCCCGCCTGCAGGCGGCGCAGGAGCGAGGCTTCATTCACGCTGCCTGTAGGGTCAATCAACTACCGGTCTCCACTTCGAATTGACGCGCGCGAGCGAAAAGGTTCCCTTTTTTTCTCGCCCGCATTCGAGCACAGGATACGCCACCGGGCGGTGTGATGATGGAGATGAATGGATCTCGAACGGAACCAGCGCCTGAAGGTGGTGCTAATCGATACGCGCAATCCGCTCAATATCGGCGCGGCGGCCCGCGCCATGAGCAACTTCGGATACTTCGATCTGCGGCTGGTGAATCCCTACGATGTCGCCTTCCGTGAGGCTGTCAGCGCCGTTGGGGCCGCTCAGGTGGTGAAGGACGCAAAGGTCTTCGAGACCGTGGCGGAGGCTGTGGCGGACTGCTCGCTGGTCGTCGGCGCTACCGGACTCGGACACCGTCAGATGCAGCATCCGCTGCACCGGTTGGAAAAGGGGGGGAGGCTGCTTCGCCGGCACATGGCCTCCGCCAACGCCGCACTCTTGTTCGGCAGTGAGAAGTTTGGGCTGTCCAACAACGACGTCAGCTACTGCCACTGGCTGCTCCACATCCCGACGCGCCGCGATCACGATTCGATGAATCTCGCTCAGGCCGTCGCGGTGTGCCTATACGAGCTGACGCGTCACCCGTCCGCCGCCCGCCGGTTGCCTCATGCCGCCGAACAGGCCGACGCCGAGGAGGTCGAGCGCTTCACCGGCCTGCTGGAAGAAGTGCTCCAGTTGAGCGGATACACAGACTACGCCACGGCGCGGAACGGCTCGGACAAAACACACCGTTTGGTGCGCCGCCTGGACATGCGCGCCAACGATGCGCCGGTGTGGACGGGCATGCTACGCCAGATACTCTGGAAACTGAAGAATCCCTAAGCGGATGCTATTCTGACAATTGCGATGACAAAGGTCGACGTCCATTACCAATTCACAATGCCCTTTGACGAGCGCTGGACGGCGGCCATCGAGCAACTGCATGGGGTCTACGGCCTGCAGGCGGTCAAACTGAACGGGCAGTTGGACAAGCTGGACGTGACCTATGACGCGTCGCGCCTGATGCTGGCCGATGTGGACAGCACTTTGCTCGGCGCGGGACTGCCTGTGCGGCGAGTGGCCTGAGGCTGCTTAGTGCAGCTTGGCGCCGGCCTTCTGGATGGTCTCGCCGCTCTTTTCCAGCCCCTTGCCGATGCCCTTGCCGACTGCCTTGGCTCCGGAGGTGATTCCTTTTCCGGTCGCTTTGGCGGCCTTCTCGCCTCCCTCCACTGTCGCCCCTGCCACCTTCTTCGATCCGTCTACGGTCGCGGATGCCGCGTCCTTCGTGGTATCCGCCGTGACCGTCGCCGCCTTCTTGGTTCCGGCGGCAGTCGCGCCGGCGACTTTCTTGGATCCATCCGCGGTTGCCGCCGCAGCGTCCTTTGTAGTGTCGGCGGTCACCGAAGCTGCTTTCTTCGTCCCTGAGACCGTTGCTTTGGCCGCTTTCTTCGTCCCTTCCGCAGTCGCGGATGCCGCTTCCTTCGTGGTGTCCGCTGTGGTCTTAGCCGCCTTCTCTGTGGCCTGTGAGGATTTCACCAGCGGACCTCCGCTGTTCTTTTGCGGCTCTGACTTCGACTGAGCCATGATTGCGGGTGAGCCAATCGATGCAGCCAAAACAAGAAGCCTCAGTTTTGTCATATAGACATATTGTGCGATCCAGTATGGATCTGCAAGCGGTAAGTAGTTGTTTTTGAAAGATCGGCCGAGGCCGCCGCAGGTGTGCGCGGGGCCGGGGACGTGCCGGGGAAGGCCTGGTTTGACACCCCTTCCGCCCCAACCCTATACTGGAAGTTCAGCCCATAGGGGCAGGGATATCTTTGTGCCCGTGCATTGCTCTTTTGCGCCGGGCCCATCCTAAGGACAAGCAATGCCGAAGAGAACATTTCAGCCGAACAATCATAAGCGTGCCAAGGTGCATGGTTTCCGTGCGCGCATGAAGACCAAGAACGGCCGGGCCGTTCTCGCCCGGCGGCGCGCTCGGGGCCGCCACAAACTAACCGTCAGTGACGAACGGGCTCTCCGCTACGCCGAATAGCTCAAACGGGGAGCACCGGCTCACCTTTCCGAAAGATCGGAGGCTGTTGAAGCCACCCGAATTCCGCCAGGTGTATGAGCAGGGGTTCCGCGTACCGACAGCTTGTTTTGTCGCCTTCTGCTGGAGGGGTCCGGACGCAGAGGGGCCAAAGGTGGGCTTCACCACGCCGCGTGTTCTCGGCAAGGCGACCAGGAGAAACAGAATGAGGCGCCGGCTGCGAGAGACGATCCGCCGCGGACTGTGGCGTCTTGGACCTCAATGGCGGATTGTGTGGAATTTGAGGCGGGCGAGCTTGTTCGCCCCACAGGCGCAACTGGAGAGCGAAGTGGAGATGGTCTTTCAACGATGCAAGGACTGATACTCGCACTTCTTGGCGCCTACAAGAGGTTTCTCTCCCCCCTTCTACCCGGCGCGTGCCGGTTTCACCCCACTTGCAGTGAGTACATGGCGGAAGCAGTCCGCCGATACGGCGCCGCGCGCGGCGTCTGGATGGGCCTGAAGCGGCTCTCGCGCTGCCATCCCCTGAACCCCGGCGGGCTCGATCCCGTAGTCTAAGAAAGAGATAAGCATGGCGGAACCCAACAACGGCGCACCTTCGAATCCCCCAGGCGGCAAGAAAGAACTGAGCATGGAGTTGAGGCTCCTCCTGGCCTTCGGCCTGATGGGCCTGGTCCTGTTCGCAACTCAGTTCCTGATGCCCAAGCCCCCCGCTGCGCCGAAACAGACTCCTCCGGCGCCGGTGGCGCAGCAGCAGGAGGTCCAGCCCGAGTCCGCGGCAGCGACAACTCCCGCTCCCAAGCCCGTGCCGGCCGCCGGCAAAGCCATCGCAGAGGCGATTGGCGTCAAGGAAGAAACCACCGTCATCGAGACGGATGTCTACCGCATCGCCTTCACAAACCGCGGTGCATCCGTCCATAGCTGGATCCTGAAGAAGTACAAGGACGCGGCGGGCAAGCCGGTGGAACTGGTGAGCTCAACCGCCGCGCCGAAGGTCGGCTGGCCGTTCTCCTATGTCTTCCCGCGCGAAAAGGCAGCAGCCGATCTCAACCGGCAGCTCTTTGTCGTCAATCAGCCCGATCCGCTCTCCATCGAATTAACCTACAACGACGGGACCACTTCCGCGAAGAAGATTTTCCGCTTCGAAGCCAGGAACTACCGGGGACAGTTTTCGTCCGAGGTGACCAGCGCGGGGAAAGGCATTGATCATCAGCTCGCCTGGCGCGGCGGTTTTGGTGACAGGACCGTTCACAACGAAGCAGGCGTGCAGAAAAGCGTCCACTACGACAACGCCAAGCAGAAGCTGGTTGAGGAGGCCGCGGGTGCTGCCGACAAGGGCCCGCTTACGTTTTCCGGCTCGTTCAATTTCGCTGGGATAGAGGATCCTTACTTCGCCGCGGTCGTGCTGCCGCCACAGGGCAGGAGCTTCGAGTTCGTCACTTGGAGCGATGCCGTGGTGCCTGTGCAGGGCGCCGAAGAGAAGCCGCACGTCGGCGTGTCGTTCGGTGGCACCTCTTCGAATGAGGCTGCACTGTTCGTCGGCCCCAAAGATACCAATATCCTGCGCGCCACCGACCCCAAGCTTGAAACCATGATCGACTGGGGCTGGTTCTGGTTCATCGCCAAGCCCCTGTTCATGTCGCTCCACTGGCTGAACGACAACCTGACGAACAACTGGGGCTGGGCGATCGTTTTGGCCACGGTCATCATCAATCTGCTGATGCTGCCGCTGCGCTTCTCGCAACTGCGCAGCTCACAGAAGATGGCGGCGCTTCAGCCCGAATTGCAGGCCATTCAGGCCAGGTACAAGGGCATTTCGATGAAGGATCCTCGCAAGCAGAAGCAGAACGAGGAAATGATGGCCCTGTACCAGAAGCATGGGATCAACCCGATGGGCGGCTGCGTCCCGCTGCTTCTGCAAATGCCCTTCTTTATTGCGTTCTTCAAGGTCTTGTCGGTAGCCATCGAGCTGCGCGGAGCGCACTGGCTCTGGATCGCCGACCTCTCCCAACCGGAGACGACGTTCATCCGCATCCTCCCCGTGGGTATGCTGGTAACGCAGATTTTCATGCAGAAGATGACGCCCGCGGCGAGCCCGGATCCATCGCAGCAACGCATGATGATGATCATGATGCCCATCATGCTGACTGTAATGTTCTACGGCGCGTCCAGCGGGCTGGTGTTATACTGGCTCACTGGTAACGTGGTCGGAATCGTGCAGCAGTACTTCTTCAACAAGGCTGCCGCAAAGCCCGCTCCCGTCCAGGCGACGACAGCTAAGAAAAAATAGGAAGCAAGACGGGTTGGCCGATGAGCAACCAGAAATATACAGTCGATACGGTAGGCGATGACGTCGCCGACTTTCTGGACGGAGTCCTGGATGCAGCGGATTTCGACGTCGAATACGAAATCCTGGATGGAGAGGAGGCGGGGGACTACTTCGAAAAGCCCTCGCTCGTCGTCAAGTTTTCCGGCCCGGATCTCGAGTTCCTGATGAACAACAAGGGCGAGGCCCTGCTCGCCCTGGAGCAGTTGACGCAGGAAGTGCTCGATATGGCCCCGGACGAGCACGCCCTCCTCTGCTTCGACGCCAATGACTACCGCCTCTTGCGGCAGGAAGAACTGCGGCTCAGCGCACTGACCGTGGCGGACCGCGTTCGTGAGTCGAAGGTCCCCTACCGGTTCAATCCCATGAGCAGCCGGGAGCGGCGGCTCATCCATCTGGCCATGCGCGACCAGGCTGATCTTCGCAGCGAGAGCGCCGGCATCGGACCGCACCGCCACGTGGTGATCTATCCAGCCGGAATGGCTTCTCTGCCCGACCCGCCGGTTCCCACCGGCCCCCCCATGCGCCGCCCGGGCGGCAATGACCGGGGAGGCGATCGGGGCGGTGACCGTGGCGGCCGAGGCGGCGATCGCGACCGGCG
>DBMU01000007.1 GCA_002298225.1 Bryobacterales bacterium UBA690 | reverse complement strand
CATTCAAAGCCGTGGGCCGTTTCCGCGTTGAGAGTGACTCAGCCGGCAGACATCTCATCCACGACCACGCCGTTCGGAGCTACCAGGCGCAACCGCATGGGCATCTGGCCGAAGGCGTGAGTCGAACAGCTCAGGCAGGGGTCGTAGGCGCGGACCACTGCGGAGACGCGGTTCACCGCGCCCTCCTGAAGGTGGTTGCCATCGACGAAGCGCTCGGCCACCTGCTGGATACTGCGGTTGATGGCCAGGTTGTTGTGGCCTGTGGCGACAATGAGGTTGGCCCACTTCATCGCGCCGCGCTCGTCGACTCTATAGTGGTGGATGAGCACGCCGCGCGGAGCTTCGATAATCCCGACGCCTTCGCGGGCGTTGACGCCGGCTTCTGCGCGGACCTGACGGTCGAGGATCGCCGGATCGTTGAGCAGTTCCTCCATCCGCTCGCTCGCATACAGCGCTTCGATCAGGCGGGCGTAGTGATAGAAGAAGGAACTATGCACCATGCGGCCCAGGCGCTGGCGGTACTCTTCCAGTTCCAGGTCAGCTTCGGGCGTGCCGCAGGATTCAGCGACGTTGAGGCGGGCGAGCGGGCCCACCCGGTAAGCGCCTTCCGGGTAGCCGAGTGGCTTGAAGTAAGGCGCCTTCAGGTAGGAATCCGGCATCGATGCCTCACCGATGTACTTCGAGTAATCGAGCGGACGCGAGATGGAGGCGGCGGTTTTGCCATCGGCGCCGCGGAAGCGCACGAAGCCGTCGTAGATCTGCAGGTTGCCGTCGATGTCCGTGAGCCCGGCGTGCATGGTGGGCATGTTGCCGAAGGCGTCGCTCTCTTCAGGGAAGCCATCGAGCATGGCTTTGAATGTTTTGAGCGTACGCCGGATGATGGATCGGGCCAGCGGGAGGTCCGTCAGGAGACGGTCGCGGTCGTCGGCTGAGAGTGGCTTGTTGACGCCGCCGGGCACGGTCCACGATGGATGGATGCGTTCGCCGGCGAGCCGCTCAATCGCCTGCTGGCCGAACTTGCGGAGGGCAATGCCGTCGCGCGCGGCCTCGGGATACTTTTCGACGAGGCCGACGATGTTGCGCAGCTTTGGATCGCTGTCGAAGCCCAGCAGCAGGTCGGGCGCCGAAAGATGGAAAAAGCTGAGCGCGTGACTCTGCACGAATTGCGCGCAATGCAGCAGTTCGCGCAGCAGCCTGGCGGGCTCGGGAATGGTGACGGCCATGATGGCGTCACACGCCTTGGATGCGGCCAGCAGGTGGCTGACCGGACAGATGCCGCAGATGCGCGCCGTGATGGCGGGCATCTCGTAATACGGGCGGCCTTCGACGAACTTTTCGAAGCCGCGGAACTGCGTGACGTGGAATTGCGTGGACGCCACCTTGCCCTGGTCGTTCAGGTGGATGTCGATGCGCGCGTGGCCTTCGATGCGCGTGACGTGATCGATGGTGATGGTGCGGGACATCGTGATTCTCCTCTTACCCGAACTTGACCTTGCCGGCGATGTCGGGCTTCCGTCCTTCGAGCAATTCCATGACGACGTAGCCGATCGCGTCCGCCTTGGGCGGGCAGCCGGGCACGTGCAGATCCACCTTCACCACTTCGTGCACCGGCACGGCGTGGCGGAGCAGCCCGGGCACGCCGTCCGAGGGCGGGCGGTGATTGACGTCGGCGCCCTGCACGTAGGCGCGCTCCAGCAGGACCTTCGGCGGAATGCCGTTGCGCATGGAGGGGACGTTGCTGGTGACGGCGCAGTCGCCGAGCGACACCAGAAGCTTCGTTCGCCTGCGGATCTTCTGCACGAGTTTCAAATCGTCCTGGCTGCTGACCGCGCCTTCCACAAGCGTCACGTCGACGCCTTCGGGGAACTCCTGTGCGTCCACCAGCGGACCGTAGACCAGCTCCGCCTTCTTCGCTACCTCGATGATCGTCTCGTCGATGTCGAGCAGAGACATGTGGCAGCCGCTGCAGCCGTCCAGCCAGACCGTTGCGACCTTCGCCTTACTCATACATTCGCTCCTCTCAGATCAGTCAGCCGGCTGATCGGCTCAGTGCGCTTGGTCATCTCTTCCACGGCGAAGCCTTTTTCCGCGAGAGCGCCCGTGGGGCAGCTCTGCACACACTTGCCGCACGAGGTGCAATAGCGGCTCTCGCCCCAACTGCGGTTGAGTTCGCACACCATGCGGGAGCCGACGCCGCGTCCGGCGACGTCCCACACGTGCGCCCCTTCCACCTCAGTGCAGACGCGTACGCAGCGCGTGCAGAGGATGCAGCGGTTCTGGTCCAGCGTGAACTTCTTGTGCGTGAGGTCCACGGGGACTTTGGGGTATGTGTAAGGGAAGCGGATGCTGGTGACGCCGAGTTTCTGCGCCAGATCCTGCAGTTCGCAGTGGCCGTTGGAGACGCAGACGGCGCACACATGGTTGCGCTCCGCGAAGAGCAGTTCCAGCGTGATCTTGCGATAGCGCCTCAGCTTGTCGCTCTGCGTCGTCACGGACATGCCGTCCTGCACCGGCGTGGTGCAGGCAGGCAGCAGGCGCCCTACGCCAGCTACCTCGACGATGCAGAGGCGGCACGCGCCGACTGCTGTGAGTCCCTTCATGTGGCACAGCGATGGGATGAACTTGCCGTGCGCGTGCGCGGCTTCCAGGATGGACTGATCACTGTTCGCGTGGATCAGCTCTCCGTCGATACGTATTGAGATCTTCTGCGACATGATTCAGCTCCTCCCTAGTGATCGCCGTTGCGGACATCGCAACGCAGGCAGCGGCACGCTTCTTCCATCGCCTCCACGGTGGCGAGCCCGAGAGTTGCTTCCGCGAAGGTGCGGGCGCGCTCCTCGGCCTCCACTTCCTGCACATGATGGCGCCGGCTATCGCTGGGATGCGCCGGGGCCGCCTGATCGTACTCGAGCTGCGGGAACACCTCACACCACCGCTTGACGCCCATGAGGCGCTTGTCGATGTTGCGCGCCGCCTTCTTGCCGTAACCCATGGCATTCGAGACGTTGGATGCGCCCGTGATGAGGTCGCCGCCTGCGTAGAACTTGCTGCGGCTGGTTTCGAGGGTGTAGCGGTCGACTTCGATGAGGCCGTTCTCCTTGATCTTCAGGCCGGAGGCTTTGGCGAAGTCGAGGTCCACCGTTTCACCGACGGCAAGGATCACTGTGTCGCAGTTGAAACGCACGATCTCGTCGGTCGGGATGGGTCTGCGGCGGCCCGAGGCGTCGTACTCTCCGAGCCGCGTGCGCACTGCTTCGATCGCGGTGACGCGCCCGTCCGCGCTGCCAACGATGCGGTGCGGCGTGGCCAGGAAGACGATCTCTGCGCCCTCCGCTTCTGCCGCCTCCGTCTCCTCGGGGATTGCCGGCATGTCTTTGCGCTCGCGGCGGTAGATGATCTTCACTTCGCTGCCGAGCCGCAGGGCCGTGCGGGCCGAGTCGACGGCGGCGTTCCCGCCTCCGATCACTGCGACGCGCCTGCCTAGCGGCACCGGCTGCTGCTTCGCAACAGCCTCAAGGAAGGGCAGAGCCGGGATCACGCCGGCGAGCTCCGTGCCGGGAAGGTAGATCCAGCTTTCCTTCCATGTGCCGATGGCGAGGAAGACCGCGTCGTACTGCGCGTCGAGATCATTCAACGAGATGTCGCCAGGGACCTTCACGTTGAAAGTGAACTGAACTCCGGCTCTCCGGATCAGTTCCACTTCGCGGTCCAGCACGCTCTTCGGCAGGCGGTAGTCCGGCAGCGCGTAGCGGAGCATGCCGCCTGCGTCGGGATTGGAGTCGTAGACCATCACCTCGTGGCCGAGGATGGAGAGGTAGAAGGCGCAGGCCAAACCGGTGGGGCCCGCGCCGACGATGGCGCACTTCTTGCCCGTGGGCGGCTTGCGCATCGCCGCAACACGCGCAGCCATCTCGTCGAAGCGCTCCGTCGGGTAGATCGCGTCGGCGATGTGGCGGTGCACTTCGCGCATGTTCACCGACTCGTCGATGCCCGTCCGGCGGCAGCGGTCGTCGCAGGGATGCTGGCAGACCCGGCCCGTGGACGCGGGCAGCGGGTTGTCCATCACCACGGAGACGAAGGCGTCCTCCAGGCGGTCCTCCTTGAGGAGTTGCAGGAAGCGCGGGATGTTCATGTGCAGCGGGCAGGAGTTTTCGCAGGGGCTGAGTGCGAGGTCCTCGCAGACGCCTGCGCGGCAGCGGCTGGCTCGGATGTGGTCTTCGAATTCATGCCGGAAGTGACGCATGGTGGTCAGCACGGGATTCGGCGCGGTCTGGCCGAGTCCGCAGAGCGAGGTATCGCGGATCATGCGGCTCAGCTCATCGAGCACGGCGAGATCCGCATCAGTCCCCTTGCCGTGCGTGATGCGGTTCAGGTAGTAGAGCGATTTGTCCAGGCCCACACGGCATGGGATGCACTTGCCGCAGCTTTCCGAGTGTGTGAACTCGACGAAGTAGCGGGCCACATCCACCATGCAGTTGTCTTCGTCCATCACGACCATGCCGCCGGAGCCCATGATGGAGCCGATCTGAGCCAGGGACTCGTAATCGACGGGCGTGTCGAACATCTCGTGAGGGATGCAGCCGCCCGAGGGGCCGCCGGTCTGCATGGCCTTGACGGCCCGCCCGCCGGTGCCGCCCCCTCCGACGTCGTAGACAAAGGTCTTGAGGGGCGTGCCGAGCGGCATTTCCACGAGACCGGTGTTCGTCACCTTGCCGACGAGCGAGAAGACCTTTGTGCCCGGGCTCTTGGGGCTGCCGGTTTCGGTGAACCACGCCGGGCCTTTCACTACGATGGGCGGGACGTTGTACCAGGTCTCGACGTTATTAATGTTGGTGGGCTTGCCGTAGAGGCCGGACTGGGCCGGATATGGCGGACGCGGCGTGGGACGCCCGGCTTTGCCTTCTAGCGAGCGGATCAGCGCCGTCTCCTCACCGCACACAAATGCGCCGGCGCCTTCCACCATCTGAAGCCGGAAGTTGAAACCGCGCCCGAGGATGTTGTCGCCAAGCAAACCGCATTCCTCAGCCTGTTGGATGGCGGTCTGCAGGCGGTGCACCGCCAGCGGGTACTCGGCCCGGACATAGATGATGCCCTCGGTGGCGTTCATCACGTAGCCGCCGATGATCATCCCTTCGATGAGCGAATGGGGGTCGCTTTCGATCTCATTCCGGTTCATGTAAGCGCCGGGATCGCCTTCGTCGGCATTGCAGATGATGTACTTCTGATCGGCCTGTGCCTTGCGGAGGAACTCCCACTTACTGCCAGTCTGGAAGCCTGCGCCGCCGCGGCCGCGGAGCTTCGCGGCCTTGATGGACTCGATGATCGATGCGGGATTACCGTCGATCAGCGCCTTGTACAGTGCCTGGTAGCCGCCGACGGCGAGGTACTCTTCAATGTCGCCGGGACTGATCAGGCCGCAGTTGCGCAGCACGATCTTCTTCTGACCCTTGAAGAACGGCACTTCGTTCCACAGCGGGATCTCGGTCAGGCCGGAGCCATACTTGACGTGGCCTGTGATGTGGTCCCACTCGTCGATGCGGCAGAGGGCAAGCTCGGAGGGCACGCGGCCGGCGGCGACGTCGTCGAGAATCGCCGGCACGTCGTTGGGCTGAACGCGCTGCAGGATCACCAGCGGCTTGCCGGGAATCCAGACGTTGACCAGCGGCTCCGCGGCGCAGAACCCGAAACACCCTGTGCGGGCAAGCTGGATGCTCAGTCCGCGATGGTTGATGGCATCGGCGAAGGCGTGATAAACGGCCTCCGCGCCGTTGCCGGATCCGCACGTGCCCATACCGATGGCGATGCGGGGAACAGGAGGCAGTAGCTTTGCAAGCCCGGCCTCGCGCGCGTCGTTGAAGCTGGCGAGATCGGTGATCTTCCTCACGGCCGGCCTCCCTTCTTGAGCGACTCGACCTCACGATCCAGCGCGCGCTCGTTCACGTGGCCCAGGATGGAGTGATCGACTTCGACGACGGGCGCGAGGGCGCACTGTCCGAAGCAGGCCACGGTGCGCACTGTGAATTTGCGGTCCGGGGTGGTCATGGACAGTTTGTCGGCGCTTCCTTCTTCGTCCTCCACCTTCAGTCCGAGTTGCAGCTTCACCCGCTCCAGCAGGTTTCTGGAGCCGCGCGTGTGGCAGGCGGTGCCCCGGCAGATGCAGACGGAGTGATCGCCCTGCGGCTTCAGGTTGAACAAGGCGTAGAATGTGGCGACGCTATAGATCTGCGCGCCCGGGATGCCGGTTCGGGCCGACAGATAGTCCAGCACCTCGATGGGAAGGTACTTGTGCGGCTGCTTCTCCTGTATCTCCTCTAGCAGGCTCAGCAGCATGCCGGGTCGGCCGCGGTGCTTGACGATCAGGCGGTCAATGAAATCCTGTTCTTCAAATGAAAGCGCGCCGGCTCGCGGCGCGCTGTCCGAAAAGATTGCCGACGTCATAAGTGCAGTCGGTCCCTCCTGCAATCAGACAATCACATCCGATTATCTGGACGCAACTTCGTGCTTTGATCGGTCAGCAGGGATTCTGGTTCGCCCGTATGCCCAGATTCTCCACCCATGCCATCATCCGCTCGTAGTGCGACCCGGCCCAGTACAGTTGCGAGCAGGCGCTGCAGCGCCGGTACTCCTGGCACCAGAGACGGGTCTTCGGAGGGATCTGGTCGAGCACTTCATCCTTGGCAACGTCAACCAGCAGACCGTTGCAGCGCAGGCAGCGGCGTAAGGGGCGCACCTGGCCGGCGAGATGAAAGCGGCCGAGTATCTCCCGCAGTTGATCCCGCGGGGCCGCCGAACGCACGAGCGAACCCCGATCCACCAGGCCTCGCATCAGCAGTCCGCGGTCCATCGTCAGCAGTACTCGTCCTTCATCGTGCGACACGGCAGCCAGCCATCCGTCCTCCGCCTGCGGCCGGTAGACGGTATCGAAGCCGAGGATTCGCAGGTGCTTCGCGAGCCGGCCCAGGTGGCAATCGAGGACAAAACGCCACTCCTCTCCGGGCTGAGTCCGGAACTCTCGCCGGTAGACATCAAGGGCCTCTCCATCTTCCAGCGGGCGGCCCAGGTCCGCCGGCACGCCGACTTCCGGATGGGGCACGCCAAACGTTTCGATGGCGTGTTTGAGCGATGGCGCGCCACGGTAGTGATACTGCAGCCACGTCCCGCGCTGATCTTTGGGCAGGAAGTCCTCCAGTTCGCCATGGAAGCGGAACAGTGCACGCCCCATGTCTCCAAAGTAGCGGGAAATGCAACTTGGAGAAAACTTGCCACCCCATTGCTACCATATTGGGAAGGTCCCGCCTATGAACACCCAATCCATAGCTCGTTCCAGGGCGTTATTGATCGCCCTCGCAATCCTCCTGTCGGCCGCCACGGCATCTCCAGCTGCTGCTCAAACTCTGCCTCAGGGAGTTCAAAAGGTAACCAGCGTTGAAGGCATTACCGAGTACCGCCTTGCCAACGGCCTGCGGGTGCTCCTCTTCCCGGATCCCACCAAGTCCAATGCCACCGTGAATGTCACCTATATGGTCGGCTCTCGGCATGAAGATTACGGCGAGACCGGCATGGCGCATCTCCTCGAGCACCTCCTGTTCATGGGCTCGACAAACCACAAGGACATCAAGAAAGAGCTTCAGGATCACGGAACGCGGCCGAATGGCTCAACCTGGTTCGACCGCACCAATTACTTCGAGACCTTTGCCGCTACCGACGAGAACCTGAATTGGGCGCTATCGCTGGAATCGGATCGCATGGTCAACAGCTTCGTCGACAAGAAGGATCTCGATTCGGAGATGACCGTTGTCCGCAATGAAATGGAGGCTGGAGAGAATTCGCCGGCGAACATCCTTATGGAGAGGATCATCTCCACCGCCTATCTCTGGCACAACTACGGCAAATCCACCATCGGCGAGCGCACGGATGTGGAGCGGGTGCCGATCGACCGCCTGAAGGCGTTCTACAGGCATTTCTACCAGCCCGACAATGCGGTGCTGGTCGTCGCCGGAAAGTTCGACGAGCCGAAGGCGCTCGCCCTCGTCCACAAGTACTTCTCGCCGATTCCCAAGCCGGAGCGCCAGTTGCGCCGCACGTACACCTCTGAGCCCGTTCAGGACGGCGAGCGGATTGTGAATCTCCGGCGCACCGGAGACGTTCAGCAGGTGGCCGCTGCGTGGCATATTCCCGCCGGCTCCGATCCTGAGTTCGCCGCAGTCGAAATGGCCACCCGCATCCTCGGCGATCAACCGGCCGGCCGGCTCTACAAAGCTCTCGTCGAGACGAAGAAAGCCGCGAGCGTGTCGATGTTCCCCTTTCAGTTGAGGGACCCCGGCATTGCTTTTGCCTCCGCCTCGGTGCGCATGGAGAACCCGGTGGAAGATGCGCGCACCACGCTGCTCGCCACCATCGATGAGATCAAGTCGAAACCGTTCACGAAAGAAGAGCTGGAGCGGCAGCGTACAAGCTGGCTCAAGAACTTCGATCTCATGATGAACAATTCGGAGCGCGTCGCACTGGATCTCTCCGAGTGGCAGTCCATGGGCGACTGGCGTCTTCTGTTCCTGCAGCGCGACCGGGTCGAGAAGGTCACGCTGGAACAGGTGCAAAAGGCGGCTGACAAGTATTTCATCCCATCCAATCGAACCGTCGGGGTGTTCATTCCCGAGAAGACCCCGGTCCGCGCCGAGGTCGCCGACGCGCCCGATGTGAACAAGATGCTCGAAGGCTACAAGGGCAGGGAGGCTGTTTCGCAGGGCGAGGCCTTCGACGCGAGCCCCGGCAACATCGACAAGCGCACCATCCGGGGCGAACTCCAGGGCGGTATCAAGCTCTCGATGATCGCCAAGAAGACCCGCGGCAGCCAGGTGGTCGCCACGTTGAACCTGCACTTCGGTGATGAAAACAACCTGAAGGGCTTGAGCGACACCGCCAGCCTTGCCGGGCAGATGCTGATGCGTGGCACGTCCAGGCACACGCGACAGCAGCTTAAGGATGAACTGGACAAGATCAAGGCACAGGTCGCGGTCAGCGGAAACGCTTCCGGCGCGATGGCTCGCATCACAACGACCCGTGAGAACCTGCCTGCCGCGCTCGGTCTCGTCGCTGAAATGCTGAAGGACTCCACTTTCCCGGCGAATGAGTTCGACCAACTCAAGCAGCAGGCTCTCGCCGGGATGGAGAACATGAAGAGCCAGCCGCAGGCCATCGCGGTGATCTCGTTGCAGCGGCGCCTGAATCCGTATCCCAAGGGCGATGTCCGCTACACGGCGTCCATCGACGAGCAGATCGAGAACTACAAAGCGGTGACCGCAGATCAGGCGAAAGACTTCTACACGAAGTACTACGGCGCATCCGCGGGCGAGTTGTCGATCATCGGAGACTTCGACGCCGAGGCCGTGCAGAAGCAGGTCTCCGCGCTATTCAACGACTGGAAGAGCCCGCAGCACTACGCGCGCATTATCCGCAACTTCAAGCCCGCCTCTTCAAAGGCCGAGACATTCGAGACGCCGGACAAGGCCAACGCCATGTTCGTGAGCGGCGCTGCGGTGAAGCTGCGCGACACGGATCCTGACTATCCTGCACTCGTGCTTGGGAACTACCTGTTGGGGCAGGGAATGAACTCGCGCCTGTTCGCCCGCATCCGTACCAAAGAGGGGCTCAGCTATGGCGTCGGCTCGCAGCTTTCGGCGAACAAGGAGGACGATCTCGCCTACTTCATGGCGTTTGCCATCTGCGCGCCGGAGAATGCTCCAAAGGTCGAGACTTCGTTCAAGGACGAGATGACGCAGGTCCTCGAGAAGGGCTATACCGTAGAAGAGGTGGAGGCCGGCAAAAAAAGCTGGCTCCAGAGCCGGCAGGTGAGCCGCGCAAACGACGGTGAACTCGTCGGACGGCTCGCCTCCCACGCCTACGACAACCGCACCATGGCTTTCGACGCCGATCTCGAAGCCAAGGTTCAGGCTCTCAGCCCGGCGCAAATCCAGGCCGCGATGAAGAAGTTCTTTGATCCCTCGAAACTGAGCTTCGTCCGCGCCGGCGATTTCAAGAAAGTCAACGTATCGTTTTGATCACAGACCTGGTTCAAATTAAACGCCTTGGCGAGCAGAAGCGCCCGGAAAACGAGCGCTTCCGCCGCCATCTGAAGACCTACCGGTTCGTCGAGCGCCGCCTCCGTCAGATTGCGGAACAGACCGAGGCGGCGATCGACTGTACCCAGTGCGCGAATTGCTGCAGGGTGGCGACAGCACGTGTCACCGATCGCGATGCCGAGCGGCTCGCGAAATTCCTGAGGATTCCGCTGGGCCGCTTCCTGCGCGACTACACGATGGAGACCGAGGATGAAGGCCTCGTGTTGAAGCGGGATGACAAGACAGGCTGCATCTTCCTCTCCGGCAACGAATGCACGGTGTATGACGCGCGGCCCGCATCGTGTCAGGATTTCCCGCACCTGATCCGCGGCGCGGGCTCGCTGCAATCACGGATGTGGCAGTTCATCGATCGAGCCTGCTACTGCCCCATCGTCTACAACACGCTGGAGTCGTGGAAGCAGGAGACCGAGTTCTCGCCGAAGGCGAAGTAGCTCCAGGCGATCAGCGGTCAGCCATCAGCTCTCATCTGACCGCTGACGCTAATTCAACTTCTCCGTCAGCGTCACTGGCTCCTTCAGGCGGAAGCTCAGGCGCGTCTCGCTGGGCAGATCCGCGGGCTTTCCGCGAGTGATCATCGCACCGCCCGCGCCTGCTGCGCCGCCGATGCCTGCGCCGATCGCCGCTCCTTTTCCGCCGCCCGCGATCGCGCCGATCACAGCGCCGACGCCCGCAGCCACGCCCGCCTTCGCCACGTCGCCCTTCACGCCACTCTCCTGCTCTTTTCGGAATGTGTCGGTCGTGATGTCCACCTTCTGCCCGTCCGCGGTGGTCAACTGATTCAACTGCAGGGCGAGCAGCGCACGCCCCTTCACGCGGCCCGAGCGCTCCAACTCCACGATCCGCCCCCGCTGAACGGAGCCCCTCTCCGCGATGACGAATCCGTCCACGATCAGCGGCGTGTCCAGGGTGGCCTGGAAGGCTTCATCCAATTGGTTCTTCTCCGAGCTCAGCCCTTCGCGCAGGCGCACGGTGACCAGCGTGCCTGCCGGGATTGTCACGGTGTGGGCCTGCCGCGGCGCCGGCTTCGATTCAACCGGGGCTGGCGCGGGCTTCGGCTCCTCGGACCTCGGCGCCTCGGTCTTCACGGGCGTAGCCACTGGCGCAAAGACCGGTACCCCGGAGCCGGCGGGCGTGGGAGCCGGAGCCGCTGGCGCGGGTTCGTTCTTCGCCACAATTGCGGGTGACGCCTGCATTTGCCGTTTTGCCCGTGCCACACCGGCCGGCCTCACCGGCGTCGGTGCCGGCTCATTTGTCGCGACTTCCACTTCCTTCGCTACCTGCGCGGCCGGCTCAACCTGCGGTGCCTGCTCCACTGGCGCCATTCTCTCGGAGGCGGGAGCCGGCTGTTCCGGCTTCCTCACGGACACATAAACCAGTGTTCCAACTGCGGCTCCGCCCAGCAAAAATGCCAACGCCATCTTCGGTAGCATCGAATTGTCCTCTCTTCCTGTTCTACGTCTCCCGCCCTTCCGGCGTTTCGGGATCGTGTGATGGTCCGTTTACAATAGTCTTGATGGCTGAGTTTCCCAACGGCTACTCCGTAGGCCCCGTACGTGTTGAGCCCGCAACTGTTTTGGCCCCCATGGCCGGCGTCACCGACACGGTCTTTCGCCGCCTCATCCGCAATCAGGGCGGCTGCGGATTGATCATGACCGAGTTCACCAGCTCACATGGCGTGGTCGCCACAGGCAGGCATCCCAACCGCAAGCCCTCCAAGTCGTTCCATTACCTCTACTTCGAGCCGGAAGAACATCCCATCTCGGCCCAGTTGTTCGGCTCCGACCCTGACATTATGGCCGAGGCCGCGCAGGTTTGCCAGGATAACGGCTTCGATGCCGTCGATATCAATTTCGGATGCCCGGTAAAGAAAGTCGTCACGTGCAATGGCGGTTCCGGCCTGCTTCGTAATCTGCCCCTGGTGGATGCGCTTCTGCGCAAGGTGCGGTCGGCGATCTCGATTCCGCTCACCATGAAGTTCCGCGCCGGCTGGAACGACAAGGAATTAGTGCACATCAGGATGGCGAAGCTCGCGGAAGACAACGGTGTGCAGGCCATCGCCCTCCATCCCCGCACTCGCGAACAGGGCTACAGCGGGCGCGCCGATTGGACCCGCATCGCCGAGGTCAAGGACGCCGTGAAGATCCCCGTCATCGGCAATGGCGACGTCCTGACTCCCGAGGACGCAGTACGCATGGTGCGAGAAACCGGCTGTGATGCTGTCATGGTCGGCCGCGCCGCTTCTTCCAATCCCTGGATCTTCCGCCAGATCGCCGAATACCTTCGCACCGGAAGGTACTATCAACCTGGCGAGAAGGACCGTTGGGACATGATGCACACCTACTATCAGATGCTCATCGACAAGGGCGGCCTCGACATCGTCGGCAAGATGAAGCAGTTCGCGACTTACTTCACGCACGGCGTCCGCAACGGCGCTAGGCTACGGACTGCGATCTACCAGGCGCGCGAGGCTGCTGAGATCCTGTCCCTCGTCGATCAGTTCTTCGACCGCGAAATGCGGGGCGGCGAAGAGAAGCTCGCCACGGTGCTTCTGTAGCTTGTCGTTCATGAAGAAAGTCCAGGCAATCACCGACGGCTCGTGTCTCGGCAACCCCGGCCGCGGCGGCTGGGCATGCATCCTCCGCTACGGCAGTCACGAGCGGGAGTTGTACGGCTCCGAGCCCCATACCACCAACAACCGCATGGAACTGACTGCCGCCATCAAGGCTCTTGCGGCTCTGCGCGAGGAGTGCGAGGTCGAGATCATCACGGACTCGCAGTACGTCAAGAACGGCGTGCAGAGCTGGATGGCTAACTGGAAGCGCAACGGCTGGAAGACCGCTGAGAAGAAGCCGGTGCTGAACCAGGACCTGTGGCAGCAGCTCGACGCCGAGCTCGCCCGGCACAAGACGAAATGGCTCTGGACCAAGGGCCACGCCGATCACGCCGACAACAACCGCTGCGACGAGCTGGCCCGTATGGCCGCCGAGAGTCAGTCTCACTCTTGATGCCTCCCATCAGAGCCGCGACCCTTCAGGGAGCGGACGAAACCTGAGGCCTGGAAGGTTTCAGTAGCGCATCTGAGGTTATCCGGTCGACTCAGTGCAAGTCCTGGCGCGGCACGCAGACAAGTGACTCCACTTGCCGGCCGGCTCCCTGCGGATAGGCCCCCCGCCGTGTTGCCCCACAAAGAACGGCAATCAGTGGCATACAGCGGGGATGTCACCACGAAGCCGAAGGAACAGCCAGCGCGCGTGCGGGCTTCGCACCGGCACAGAATGTAACACAAGCATTTGTTTTTGATACACACAACAAGACAATCAACGCCCCTTATTTTTCATAGGTCAAGGTGAGGTGGCGGGGAGAGGTTTTTGGTACATGATGTCGACCGACTCGATACTCCTGCCACGCCATCATCCTGCGCTTAAGAAATCCATCAGTTAATGGCCCATAAGCATCCTAAGACCAGGCAAATAGCGTGTTCTCCAAACGCTCGCCCTGTTGGCTAATAGTATGTCCGCGTGGGAGGGCGGGCAGAACTGAATCTGGCGAGTGTCTTCCTACGCATTCGGCGGCACGAGTTTCAGATGGACTCTCTCGGGAGAAATTCCATGCACAAACTTAATGGGGTCTATGCGTTGCGCCCACTGCCTCAAGTAACTGCGCTCCTGGCCCTGTCTGGTGCATTTCTGATCGACTGTGCCCATGCACAACCCGCTCCTACAAGCCAATCCGCGAAGACCGTCATTACCTGTACCTCCAGGCAAGGTGAGCGGCAGGTCTGCAAGGCAGATACGTCAGCGGGAGTGGCGTTGTTGCTCTCGACAGGCGAATCCAGTTGTCTGCTCGGCAAGAATTGGGGCTACGACTCCGTGGGTATTTGGGTGTCGGAGGGTTGTGGCGGCGAATTTGCTGTAGGCAGCGCCAGGGAAGCGAGTGGAGGAAGCAACTTCGTTGGCTTGTTCGAGGCATACGGTCAACTGCGTACTCAGTTGGCGGTCTTCCAGGACGATCTGCAGGTGCAGGACAATGCTTCGCGGCTTGGCATCAATTTCGCGACGCGAGGCAAGGTCAAGATGATCGCCGGAACCGAGTGGGGTGTGAACCTCGTCCTGTCTGAGACCCAATTCAATCTCTCCGGGTCTCAATCCTCTCCCTTCGGAAGTCTCACTCCGACAAGCACTCCAGTCTTCTACGCCCGGCTTGGCTTCGTAGGCGTCGATTTTGCCCAGTTTGGCCGAGTGGCCATAGGAAAACAGAATGCGATGCACTACGATATCGCCAGTTACACGACGGACCGGTTCAACGTGTTTGGCGGCCAGGGGACGCAGACTTACGTAGCTGGAACCGACGGTGGAGAGACGGGGACGGGCCGCGCAGATCGCGTCGTGAACTACCGGAACACTTTCCTGAAAATCCTGGACGTCGGGGTTCAGGGGCAATTTCGAAGTACGGGTGACTTTACCACCACGGACGGGGTTGCAAGTTCGCTCCAGGTAAAAATCCTGCCGGGCGTGAAAATCGGCGGAGCCTATACACGAACCAATTGGTCCCCTTCCACCCGGCAGTCGATCGTGGGCTTGGGCGGCAACGCCGATTACGTAGCGGCAGGTACCCGCGTGGATTGGCGTATGCTGCAGCTGGGGTTTGTCTTCTCTCACCAGCACAATGGGGACCTCGCAAACGTTCCGGATCCAACCACACCTGGCGGGTCCATTCCGGTAGTGTTCGACGCGAACGGCTATGAGGTGTATGCGCGAGGAGACCTGGGACGGCTCGGGTTGATCGCTGGCTTCACTGCCCAACTTCCGGATGTCCGGAGTCCGTTGTTGAACCCTGACTTCAGAACTCGGTATTTCATCCTGGGAGCCGAATGGTTCTTCGTCAAAAGCGCCAGGGTCTACACAGAGAGCAAAATCGATGTCGACAGCGTATCGGCGACAGGGGCTCCCGGCTTCAGCGTGTTCACAATCGGCTTCCGCTACGACTTCTCGTGGCGTATCAGCCACCAGCCGTAATCAAGACCTCCTGCTCTCGCGCGACTGTCCCACCCGAAGCCCGCCATGCAGTTCACGAGTGGAGCCCTTACGGCTTGGAAATCGTCAACACGGGTGGAGAGATACTGGTTCCCGCTTCGGCGAGCGTCGAGATAATCAGCAGGAAAGTGAGAGCGCGCTTGGACATCAAGTCGCGGTCGTCGATCCAAAACCAATGTCCATGGTATTGGGCGGCGGCGAAGGCTTCATTCGGACCGGGCTTGGAATTTGAGGATCGCACTCTGACGGTAAGCCGGAAGGTTTCGCCGGGCGCTCCGGGGAGTGATACAGGGACGGCACGCCCTTCCTTCAGATCGCTATCGGGGACCTCGACGCCCGCGGAGGCTTCGCCAATAATCTCCAGAATCGAGCGCGTGAGCAAGGCAATCTCCTTATTGTTGGTTTGCACTGCACCGAAGGCGACCTTGAACCGGTTCTCCTCCTGATCCAGTCCGAGCAACTTTCTGACCTCACGAGCTTTGGCAAGGCTCTCCTCGTCAGGCTCGCGGCGGCCGAACTCGACGAATGGACCTTCAGGTGCCTCCTTCTCACCCTCCTTAGGGGGTTCCACGCGGATGCTGAAATCATCGGTCAACTGCAGTTCGCGCAGGAGTTTGATCACGCGGTAGTACCGCGGATCCGGCGCGCGCTTGACAAGTTGAACATTGGAAGCGGAGTGCAGTCCGTTGACGTTCCTCACGGCAATTGCGAACACGACGTCCGCGGGCCATCCTGCCTGGATGAGTTGAAGTACTGAGATGGGCGAGACGGGCGCCAGAAGGCTCTTGGTGAACTTGTCGCCCGTCATGGGGTTGTAGGTGATGGTCGGGCTTTCGGACCAACGTCCAAGGGCGGTGGCGCCCGGATAATAGACGCCAGTGGACCAGTCGGGTGTGCTGACGGTGGCTTCGCCCTCGAGTGTGTATTGCGTCACCACCTGCGCCACGTCCATGAAGACCGGTGGGTCCAGATAGCGGATTCGAACCAGATTCAACATCATCTGGGCCTTCCAGGAGTTCGATATCTGCCCGGAATAGTCGAAGCGGTCGCCCCGGATGGTCTTGGGTCCGACGCGCGGGATGCAGCCGCCCATGGACAACGTGAACAGAACGATCGAAATGACGGACACGAGTGTTCGAGCCGTCATCGATACGCGCACCTCAGGAGCACATTATGCAGATGCGCTCAGTTGCCGGCCGGTGTTATTTCGGCCCGATCAGATTCAGCGCGTGGTCGAACAATTCACGCAACCTTCCATGGAAGTTAAGGCAATAGAGAAGATACTGAACTCCCGGACCGGCGCCAATCACCTACGGCACGTCCAGATGATACGCCGCAATCTTCCACGCCCCACTCTCCTGCGCCCACACCAAATACAAAGTCACGTTCGCCGACGCCCCGTACTTCGGCCGAATGACCGTCGCATAGTAGTTCCCGAACTGGGGCTTCTCCATCTTCACCGGCAGCAGATCCTGAGTCGTCCTTTTGCGGCAGTCCAGTGCCCCCATCACCTGATCCGGCATGCCGATCACCGTAAACGTCTTTTCGTCCGGCTGCGTTATCACCTGAACCGCGGACGTTGAAACTTCCACCGGCCTCAAGTATGAGTCCAATCGAGAGCCGCTCCCAATCTCCTCCCTCGACTTGCGCATAGTTTCCGCCATCCGCCTTCGGGCATCTTCGCCGTTCGCAGCCTGCTTCGGTCCATCCTCGGCATACAGCCCAACGCAGCTCAGGCAGCTATCAGCCACGAATCCCATCGCCTTCTTGATATCCCCCTTCACTAGCCAGGCAGTCAGGAACGCGTGATTCGTCTTCAACATCTCGGCATTGCCCGGCACCCTCGGAGCCTCCTCAGTCACTCGAGTCACCCGTGGTGACTGAAACCCCTTCTCGCCTGGCGGCTCGACTTCATAAGTGATAATTCTCCACGACCCCCTCTCCTTAGCCCATAACAGGTACACTGTGTTGCCCTTCGTCTTCCCGCTGACCAGCTTGAACGCCGTTCCGTAATACGTGCCGAACTTTTCCTTCGGATCCATCGGAGGATCCACGATTCCGTAGCGGTAGTCGCACTCTGCATCGGCAGCGGCGTCGTCCCGGACTTCGAATAGCGTGTACCCCTTCCCGGCAGCTTCCTTGATGTTCCGGATCCTCTTGAACTCCAGCGACGCCGGTTGTATCACCTCAGTCACGTTGCTGACTTTTCCGATCTTAGCGTTGACTTGCCTCATGCTCTTCTGAAGCTTGAACTTCGACATTCCGCGATCCATCTGCTCTTTCTGCTCGCCGGCCAGCAGGCATGAAAAGCTCTTCGGCGAAAAGTACGCCATCGCCCGCGTCGGCAGTTGGTCAACCAGCCAGGTTTTGAGAAAATCGTCCATCGCCTGCTCGAGGTCGCCCTTTCCCAGATTGGACGGGTTCACCTCCGCGCCTCGTTCGTCTTCCACGGGATCGGTTCCCCTGAGCCTGAGCGGCAAGCCGAAAAAGCCCTTCCACCATTCTCCTAAGCCGTTCCATCGCTCCACGTGTTTCGTGTAATGATTTCCCGCCTGGATGTCTGAATTGGAACTCGTCAAGTGCCCGTTCACCAACGCCTGCGGCATCTTCGGGGAACGATAGTCCACATCGATATCCCCCCGCATCTGGTCCCTCGACATCGAAATCTGGATCGATGGTATCCCCGGCGTCCTGAAGCAAATCGGAAATCCCCTGTGATATGACGTGTTGTCCATCGATCTCACGAATTGACGCGTACGGAGAAGGGTCTTATACGCGTCAGGCTTCAATTGGACGTAGATCCTGAATTGCTCATCCCCGCCCGCACCTTCGGCTTTGCCGGCCACCGCGTCAAGCTTTGCTACCAGGTCCAGTGCTGTACCTGCCGATTGGCCGCTTTCATCACTCAGCTCAGTCGTCATCAATGCATGAGTCACCGCTTCAAAGGTCGTCCGCACAGATACTGGCACTGCGTCGTACAAGGCCTCCGGAGTGATTGATTTCCCAACGACGTTCTCCACCCGCGCCAGCCAGTCTTCCACCAGCCTCTTCTGTGCAAGCTTCAGATCTTCGTAGCTGCCCGATTCCGCCGGTTTCTGAGCATCCGCTTTCTGAGCTAAGGCCAGGCTCACAACCATCACGCCCGTCACACACAGCCTGGAAAGCATGCACACCTCCCAGTCGCAAATGATCAAGCTTCGAGTAGAAGAATAGCAACGGAGCAACTGTGAAGCGCGAGCGTCAGGACCTCCGTATATTCTCTCTCGTTCAAGATTCACGTCTGCTACTCGCTAGCGGCGCTCATCGATGAACCACCTGTACGACGCCCTCCGGAGCGAGTCGGCGCGGGAGTTTTCCCGCTGCGGGCCGAGAGTCCGATGATCGCCGCGGCCTTCTCCTCAAACTGCGGATCATTCGACGCCATGTAGCGATCGAGTCGGTGCGGCTTGAGGTCAGCCCTTCCAGATGCACAAATGAGGTTCTTGTTGACCTTCCATGACTGCGGCCATCTTACGCAGAGGCCAATACTCCGGAACGAGACGGGGTGCGCTGAACGCATTTGCTGAGGGCACTTGGGCATCTACTTCGATCACTGGGGACTTCCGCCGCTCCGCGGACCTTTCCAGTGGGAAGATGCTGCTCTTGAGAGTCGGCTACCTTTTCTCGAGCTCGATCGAGCATGCGTTGTCTGCGGAAGGAACGGTCCGGGCGCACTTACGGTGGTCGCTATTGCTGAGCGACCGGAATCGTTTCGATTTCCGCCGGTTCCTTTGACTGTACGCAACGGGTTGAAGATTGAGAGAACTTACCGTGTGGATCGGTTCGAACTGACGCCCCTCAGGTCGAGGCGTTTTACGGCCTGGATCAGAAACAGTGGACACCCACCAGGTATACTGCGGGCGTGGATTGGACGATCACGAAGAGAGTCGTCTTCGACGTCTATTTCACGCGTCAGAATGAATTGCGAAGTTGTGTTCCAAAACTGCACGCGATGGGTATAACGCTCAAGTCCTTACCTTCGATAGGCGCTGACCTGCGGTCAGGCCTTGTTGCCAGCTCCTTGCGTGCCGTGGGCCAGCAACTGCTGTAGAATCCAATACTTAGAGCGGCACTTCGTCTCGCCAGCTCCTCGGATTTGGCTACAAGTCAAATATTATTTTCAAACATTGAAAGCTTTCTCTCATCATTGTCGTTTGGAGGGCTTATGCGACGATTCCTTACCGTTTTCCTCTTCGCGGCAATTTGTTCCGCAGGCGAAGAGGAAGAAAAACGTCTGAAGGAATCGGCTGACGCTCTAAAAGAGATTCAGTCGAACAGTGAAAAATCCATACCTCAAGCCTTATTTGACAAGGCTGTATGCGTTGTCGTCGTCCCAGAGGTGAAAAAGGGAGGATTCGTCGTAGCAGGGCAATACGGTCGCGGCTTTGCTTCCTGCCGGGAATCGGATGGTTCGGGATGGACTGCTCCCGTCGGGATGAGGCTTGAAGGAGGCAGCGTAGGGCTTCAAGCCGGCGGCGCAGCGAGTGACGTCGTGCTGTTGATCATGAATGCGAAAGGCATGGAGCGTCTGCTCTCCAGTAAATTCACAATTGGCGGAGAAGCATCGGCCGCTGCGGGACCTGTCGGGCGCGATGCGAAGGCAATGACAGACGCATCAATGAGTGCCGAAATTCTCTCGTGGTCAATGTCGCGCGGTGTGTTTGGCGGCGTCTCTTTGAACGGCTCGACTCTGCGCGACGACAAAGATGCTGACAAAGGCCTCTACGGACACGAAGTTGATCGGAAGAATGTTCTCGAGGGAAAGGTCGAAGCGCCTCCAGCGGCGCAGGGGTTCATTGCTGAACTGACCAAGGTCTCTCCCTCTAAATCGAATTAGTGTTGCCGACGGCAATCTTCAGACTATTCCGATGAGGGGTCGCGTTCGGCGCCACCTGTCGCCAACTGCCGCACGCGGCACTCCCACTCGCAAGCAAAGCATTGGCGAGGATGCCAGTGGCCTATCGTGTGCAACCGAAAAACTACCGCACGCCCTAATCGTGATAGCCTCGAAATGAAAAAGGACCTGAGTCATGGCTCCGGCGTAGAGGCTCGGCCTTGAGCGAGCTCGGCCGAGTTCGGGACAAGGCGTGGCGCGACATGTTGCTGCGCGTGCTGGTGGCATGGAACCGGTACCTGGTTTGGAAAATCCTGACCGCTATCGTGGTGATTTGGATCGTCAGTGGCACAGCACTCTACTTCGCGGAGCGTGGCACGAATCGAGCATTTGCGACGTGGCGCGAGTCATGCTGGAACGTCTGGGTCACCCTCTTCAGCGGACTCAACGAGGCGCCCAACTCTGTTGTTGGGCGCCTCGTGGTTGCCGTCGTGCTTGTAGTCGGTGTCGCCCTGGCCGGTTTGTTCACGGCCAGCGTGGCGTCGATCCTGGTCGAACGCTCACTGAGGAGTCGTGAGGTGCCTATTCTTGAAATGTCTGACCATCTGGTGCTGTGCAACTGGTCGCCGCGAGCACTAGACTGGATACGCGAAGTGCACAGCGGTATAGTCACCGAAAAGCGGCCAGTCGTGATCGTTCACGACATACCCGACGAAGTCGTGCTGCCGGACAAAGTGGATGAAGCCGCCTTCAACGACGTCTATATTGTCAAAGGTGACCCTGCCAACGAAGTGATCCTGCGCCGCGCCAGAGTTCCGCAAGCGCATTCCGTCGTCATCTTGTCTGATGACCGCCAGGGCCAGCACGCAGACGGAAAGACTGTCGTGTGCTGCATTGCCGTAAAGAATGTCTGCGTGCAAGAGCGTCAGCCAAACATCGTGGTCGAGTGCCAGGATCCCAAATACCGGACGCACATGCGCAAGGCGGGCGCCGATGAAGTCATCTCGGCCGCAGACTTCGGATTGCGGCTGATGGCGCGCGCCTCGCTCTTTCATGGCATGACGCGTGTTTATCAGGAGCTGCTATCGGTGCGGCGCGACGCCAATGAGATGTACCTGGTGCCGGTGCCTGCCCAGCTCGTCGGGATTGATTTCGTCGCCGCCGCAAGCCTGCTCCTTCCCGATCGCACGGAGATGAAGGCGTGCCTCCTCATCGGGCTCTATCGCGGTGAAATAATGATGCTAAACCCGGTCGGCAGGGAAGCGGGACCGTTGCGCGAAGGCGATGAGCTGATCGTGTTGAGCCAGACTCTGCCGGATTTTTCGCGGCTGGAGCCGCCCGACGCGATGTAACTGGGGGGCAACCGCCTCCTGATCGCACCCACAACCGGGACGCGAGGTAGATCTAACTTATCCCCCGCATCTGGTCCCTCGACATCGACATCTGGATCGATGGTATCCCCGGCGTCCTGAAGCAAATCGGAAACCCCCTGTGATATGACGTGCTGTCCATCGATCTCACGAATTGACGCGTACGGAGAAGCGTCTTATATGCTTCGGGCTTCAATTGCACGTAGATCCTGAATTGCTCATCCGAGCCCGTGCCTTCGGCTTTCCCGGCCACCGCGTCAAGCTTTGCTACCAGGTTCAGTGCTGTACCTGCCGGTTGGCCGCTTTCATCAGTCAGCTTAGTCGTCATCAAGGCATGAGTCACCGCTTCAAAGGTCGTCCGCACAGATACTGGCACTGCGTCGTACAACGCCTCCGGAGTGATTGATTTCCCAACGACGTTCTCCACCCGCGCCAGCCAGTCTTCCACCAGCCTCTTCTGTGCAGGCTTCAGATCTTCGTAACTGCCCGATTCCGCCGGTTTTTGAGCCAAGGCCAGGCTCACAACCATTACGCCCGCACACCATTTGCAAAGCATGCTCACCTCCGGGTCGAGATAACGAAGGTTACAAGTAGCAGAATATCAGCGGGGCAACAGCGGAGGACCAGCACCCAGAACTCCCGAATGTTCCCTCCCCTGTCGACCGCATAGCTCCCCTCATCGTTCGCCCACCATCCGCGCTAATCCCTCCGTAGAAAGCCGGCGCAGGAGTTTGCCCGCTGCGGCAGCCAGGTTGCCGGGCAACTCTCCGGACACTGGTTCGCTGCCCCGCACAACCTGTGTATGGACCACACGGTCAGTCCCGGTGAACTGAAACTCCACAGCCGCGACGAGCCGTGTCTCCCCCCCGGCAGACTCGAGATCCCACACCAGAAGCGTTGCAGCCAGCGCGGGAGCGGCGGCATCTACCAGCCGGTACACAGGGTTCGATCCCAGTTCCAATCGCAATGCTGTGTCCAGATATCGATCCGGCGCAGATGACCAGCGCCACACGGGGTCCTCCGTCAGCTCGCCGTTCGGCTGCTGGTGCAGCACCCGGCGGCCGATGTGCCCACGCGCCTGTGTATCCAGCAGGCGGATGGTCGTCGTGCTGGCCGCGCTGTCCTCCTTCTTCGGCGGCTCGACGAGTTGCGGCTCAATCATGCGGGCTGAAACTGTGGAGGGGCGCCGTAACGCGCAGCCGGCGCCCCCCACCGATGCAATCGCAATGATGATCGCTACGCCCGGTCGCACGGCTTGGATCATTTGGTTTTCGCTCCGGTGGCGCGCGGGCCATAGACCACCGACTCGGGCTGCTCCTCAAGGAGGCGTGCGAGCCGGCGCAGCTCCTCGAGGGACTGCCGTATGGCGGGCAGAGAACGCCGCAGTTCGTCAGCCGCAAGTCCCGTACTGTCTAGCGTGCTGCGCGCTGACCTCGTGGTGGCGGGCAGGTCCGCCTCATTAATCGATGCGCGCGTCTCTTCCGCGAGTTTCGTGACCGTCTCCCCGGTGTCGATCAGCCTGGTCAATTGAGACGTGACCTTCTCGATCTGCGCGAGGTGCTCGCTCGTCGTAGCCAGGAACCTGCGCGAGTCGGCGCTCAACTCAGGGAGCTGGCTCTCCTGCAGAATCCGCTCAACATTGGTGAAGAACCGGTCGCTGCGGTCTAGGCTGGCGGGAACTCTGTCGATGATCTCCCTCAGGTTTTGCAGAGTCGACTCCGCGCGCTCCAGTACCTCGGGCAGCCGGTCCCGCACCTTGGAAAGCATGGTGGGCATCGACGGCACATACGTCCGGGTCGGCTTGAACCCGAGCGGGGTCGGTGGCGGAGGGTTCACCGGCCGGTCCAGCAGTAAATACCCCTCACCCGTCACAGGGTTTCCCACAATCTGTGCGCGAAGCTTCTCGATCATCCCGGCATTCGTCGCCGACTTAGCCTGGTGGATGTCTATTCCAACTGTGGTGAGGCGGTCCAGAAACACCTCGAAGCCGATTTCTATGCTGCCCGTACTCGGGTCCACGTGGATGTCCGACACTCGGCCCACCGGCACGCCCCGGTACCGGACCGGGCTGGAGACATCCAAGCCGCTGACGTTTTCGTTGGTGTAGGTGACCGCGGTCAGCACTTCACGCTCCCTCGACCTGTGAATGAAAAACATCGCCGTTGCCAGCACCACAATCAGAACCACGAATAGGAAAACGCCAATCCGTGCGTAGCTCTTTTCACTTGCCATCGCTCACTCCCTTCGAGTTGCAGATGCGCCGGGTGACGACCGCGTGAAGAAGTTGTGCACAAAAGGAATATCCGACTCTTCGCGCAGTTTGCGGGGGTCTCCCCGCGCAATAATCCCCTTCGATGCCTTGTCTAGGACGATGCAGTCGTCCGCCACAAGAAAGATGCTCGGAAGCTCATGAGTCACTATGACGACGGTGATGCCAAGGTCCCGGCTGAGAGTGACGATCAGCTGGTCCAGGTCGGCCGCGGTGATGGGGTCAAGTCCGGCGGACGGCTCGTCGAAGAAGAGCAGATCCGGCTCAAGCATCAGCGCCCGGGCAATTCCGGCGCGCTTCTTCATGCCGCCGGAGATCTCTCCCGGCAGGAGTTCGGCGAACTGCCCGAGCCCGACGAGGTCGAGCTTGGCCTGGCAGAGGTACCGGGCCGTTGCACCGCGAATTGGAGTCCAGGCGGCTAACGGGAGCGCCAGGTTCTCCGCCAGCGTCATGGAGCTGAACAGCGCACCCGACTGGAATAGCACGCCGAAATACGGCATCCCCTCGTGGCGATGCGGCTCACCCACTCCTTCAACAACAATCCGGCCGGCCATCGGCCGCTCAAGTCCAATCAGATACCGGAGCAGCGTGCTCTTGCCGCTTCCCGAGCCGCCGAGGATTGCGAACGTCGAGCCGCGCGCAACTTCGAAGCTGACGTGCTCCATAAGCACACGAGCGCCCCATCCGATTCGCAGATCGTCAACGATGATGTGCGGCCTGCGTGGCTGCATGTCAAATTCCAACAAGCGCGTAAAACAGCGTGAATACGGCGTCGATCAATATCACCCCGAGAATCGCCTGCACCACGGCCGTCGTTGTGCGGGCGCCGACCTCGGCGGCCCCTCCTCGTGTTGCCAGCCCCTGCCCGCAGGCGATCATTCCGATCGCCAGTGCCAGAAACGGAGTCTTGATCAGTCCGCTCAATAGATTTTCAGCGGTAATGGCCGCTCCGGTCTCCACAATATAAGTGCGCGGGGTCAGGTCCGTGATGGACTCGGTAGCTATGAAGCCGCCGGCCAGGGCCAGTACGTCGCCGACCCAAGTCATCAATGGCAGGATCACTACCAATGCCAGGCAGCGCGGCGCCACCAGCCATCTGAGAGGATCGAATCCCATCGAGCGCAATGCGTCGATCTCTTCCGAGACCTGCATCGTGGCCAACTCCGACGCGAGGCCGGCGCCTGTTCGGCCCGCCACCACAATTGCTGTCACCAGCGGTCCCAACTCGCGGAATTGCGCGACGACCACAAGCTCGGGCACAAACACGACGGAACCGAAGCGTTTGAGCTGCGAGACGCCGAGGAACCCGATAATCAGACCAACCAGCAGGTTTGCGGCGCTCGTCACCAGAAGGCCGTCGGCCCCAATCTCCTGCACCAGCTTCGGGAGTGATCGCCAGCCAACTGAGCCGGGCGAACTAATTGCCTTCGGCAGCGCCGCCGCGCACCGGCCCACGAAGTCAAAAGCAGGCAGGATTTTGCCTGGAAATTTGGCGGCGGCCGCGCCGAACCGTGCGAACACGCCGGGCGCGCGTATCTTCGCCGGGAGTTCCGCTCGACGCCCGCGATACAGGGCAATCAGGCGCGCAGCCTCCGGGTTGCGGCTTTGGTCGACCTGCGTGCGGAGCCCTTCGGCTTCCAGGCGGTCCAGTAATTGCGCCAGCAGCACCGCGCCAGTGCCGTCGATCCGCTCGATATCGGCTAGATCGACATCGATGGACCGGCACCCATCGAGACGAGGCTCGGCAGTCGCCACAGCCTTCACCACCGCCGTCACATGGGCTAAGTCGAACGGGCCCGCAGGGACGAGACATGCGTGGCGCCCTTCTCGATCGGTGCGGACGGCGACTTCCATTGCGCAATGCTCCCCGGGGACTACACAGTTTCGATGCGATCCATTGTCCTCTGCGCTTTTTCAATCTGCCCTTCACGGAAACCTTGAGCATCTTTTCTGCCTTGGCTACGACTAGATCATACTCAGGCTGGTCTGCGCCGTACTGGACGGACACGTCGAAACCGCAGCGCGCGAATTGGGCCGCAGCCACAGCCTCAGCCGCCACTGCAACTTGCCAAGATGTCGGACGTTTCGTATATTCCTTTTCGCTGCCCCTACCATATCCCTTTGAGCGGTGCGAGTGCGGAGGTGGGCCCGCCTTCTTTTCCGGACTCCGCCAAAGGGGCTCAGCGTTCCGTCGGGGCCCGAGTCCCACTTCAACGTGGCCAGCTCTGTATCGCCCACTTCAACAAGGCGTTGGATCAGCCCCAGGGCTCGTTGCACCTACAATCGCCACGATGCCTCACGGGGCTCTGGCGTACCCAATACGTGACCACCGTGTGACCAAGATCACACTTTCAATTCCGATCTATCCCATCAGGCACATCACAGAATCTGTAAGTTACAGATGCTTAGAGGCGGAAATGTCTTCGATCCCCGCCCCGGGAACCTGCGCCATCCATCCGGTTTCTACTTCATCAGACAGGCCCGGTTGAAAGGAGACTTCGATGCGCAAGCTCATCTACTACGCTCTCCTGTTGATCTTCCTCTGAGCTCAGCGCGCCGGTGCCCGGTGCCGGTCAAACCACGCCGCCCACGGGACGAATAGCCACTGCGCGAGCCCGACGATCGCTACGGCCTTTGAACTCGGCGGGACGGATCCGCCACTCGCGTTCGCAGCGTAGATCGCAGTGGCAAACAGTACGAGAGACCAGCACGCGTATTTTCCAACGCGATCCGTGGCGCGAGTCGAAGTCAGGTAGAACCAGACTCCCAGCGCGAACAGAGTCACCTCCAAAACGACGGTCCCAACGACGGAGTTCCACAACCCGAGCCCGGCATAGGTCGCGGAGCCTGGATAGAGCGGCAAGTCCGGCCGGTGGACAATGGCGTCCATGAACCAGTGGCTGAGCACGGCAACGCCAACCACAGTTGCCCCCATTTGATACCGCGTGGCAGCCCAGTATCCCACCGCCAATGCAAGCGCACACCAGACTGTGTGTGAATGGATAGTACGTGAAAGCAAGAGGCGTAAGTGCGGTGTTGCCCGGGTCAATTTCAACCGCTTCCACGCCCGCCAACACGAGTACCGGCCACACCAGATCCAGCAGCAAGGGCGCGGCCATCGTCGCGACTCGGCCTTTGAGCAGCAAAGAGGGATTCACCCCGCCCCAACCCCCTCCCTGGGAACCTGCGGGACCCATCCGGTTTCTATCCTTTCAGACAGGCCCGTCCTGAAAGGAGACTCCGATGCGCAAGCTCGCCTACTACGCTCTCCTGTTGATCTTTCTCTCGGTTGGACTCTCAGAACAGTCCGGGTTCCCCGACCTCACCGGCACCTGGCGCGTGAACCTCGAAAAAAGCCAACTTCCCGGCACGCCGCCCGAGGAGTTGATCTACACGATCCGGTTTGACGGGGACGCACTCATCATGGTGCAGACCGAAACGCGCGCTGGCGCTCAGCCGCGGACGGTCGAGCTCAAATTCGACAAAACCGGCAAGGAGTCGGTCAACCGGATCGGCGAGACCGAGATGCGGACGGTCCTTCGGGTGGAGGGCAAGGAGATCCTCGAGGAGTCGACTTTCATCACCGGCGGCGAGAAGATGCTACGGAAAAGCAGGCAGCGGCTCTCGGACGACGGCCGCACCCTCACCATGGCGGGCGACTACTCCGGAGACCGCGGGAATTTCTCCCTCCGCATCGTCCTCGACAAGCAGTAAACAGACTTCTCAAACATTTACTTGACAAAATGTTTTAATTGCGCTAAAGATCAGGGTGAAGTGTTGATATCCATCCTGGCTGCAGCCTTGGCTATCGGTGTCTCGCTGTCCCTGGTTTGGCATTTCATCAGGAAGGCGCTACGCCGCCGCCGTGCGAGGCAGATCATTGCGATCCTGGGTCAACCGGCTTACCGTCTCCACCAGACCACCCTGCCCAACTTCTCCGGAAGGAGATAGCGCCCCGGCCGTTCCCGCAAGAGACCGCGATACCATGTGAATCGTGGCATGACCGGGAGTCCGGAGCCGGCCCGACGGCTTGCGGAAACGCCTCTCTGGGATTAGGTTCTGAGGCCAACCAACCGACCGGCTGGCGATCCTCGCCAGTTCTTCAGGAGACGCTCAATGAGTGCAACGGCGACTTCCCCTGCCCATTCGATCAAGGTCGGCGTGATTACGGACATTACAGGTCCGCTCTCGTTTTGCGGCATCGCCAACGCGAACGTGGCCAAAATGGTGATCGACGACATCAATGCGAAGGGCGGACTGCTGGGGCGGCAGATCGCCCTGTTCATCGAAGACAGTGCGACGACGGACAGTGTTGCCGAAGCCAAAGCCAGGAAACTCGTCCGGCAGGATCAGGTCGATGTGATCTTCGGCGGTATCTATAGCTCCACGAGGCAGGCGATCAAAGGCCCCGCTGTTGTGGAAGGCGGGAAGCTCTACATCTACCCGGAGCAGTACGAGGGGCAGGAATGTCACCCGCTCATCTTCTGTACCGGCCCGGTGCCGGCACAGCAGGTCGAATCCCTCATTCCCTGGTTGATGGAGCAAACGGGAGCGCAGAAGTTCTATTGCCCTTCGGCGGACTACATCTGGCCCCACACGATGAACAGGAAACTGCGTGAAGTGGCCTCGGCCAACGGCGGCTCAATCGTCGGGGAAGAGTACTTTCCCCTCGACCACACCGGCTATGGCGCGACGATCGGCAAGATCCTCTCCAGCGGCGCCGAGGTCGTGTTCAATACGATCGTCCCTCCCGGACTCGCGCCGTTCCTCGGGCAGCTTCACGATTCCGGCTTCACGAAACGAGGTGGACACATCGTTTGCACATACTTCGAGGAGAACTTCCTCAGCCTTGTCCCGGCGGAACACGTGGAAGGTCTGTATAGCTGCCTCGACTATTACCAGAAGGTCAGCGAGCCGTTCAGCCGGGAGCTGCTCGGCCAGTACGACGAACTCTATCCGAATGGTGCGAAGTTCACTGCCGGCAGCGCGTCGACGGGCATGTATCGGGGTTTGAAGCTCTGGGAGGCCGCCGTGCAGGAGGCCGGCTCATTGGATCAGGATTCCGTGATCAGGGCTCTCGACCACGCAAAGATAGCGCATGGCCCCGGCGGCCCCGCCGAAATGGTGCCCGGACAGCATCACGTTCGAATGAACATGTACATCGCTCAGGTGAAGGGCGGCCAATTCGAGATCGTCAGGAATCTCGGGGCCATTGACCCGAAGGAGTGCACCCAAGGCACTCGATAAGTCTGGACTGCAATCGGATCGGTGCCTCTGCCTGATCCGGAAAAGCCGGAACAACCTGAACCCGCGCCGATGCTCGAGGCGGGAAGCGGTTCCGCGGCGCTGTGCCCTCAGGCTCGGTGCCGTTAGTGGATGCAACCACAGTAATCGTCGCCTCCCCCACTGCGGAGGCATCCACCCGGGTGGCAAGCGGCGCTTACATGTTGCCCGGCGCGGACTTCGTATCAGCGGATCGGCTAGGCGGCAGCCAGACGCAAATTATCCGATTATGTCGAGAATCCTGGCTCTCTGCTCAGCAGTGCCGACCGCTCGATAACCGATTTGGTCAGTACTCATTGACAATCCCCACGATTGGCCGTAATGTTCCTATAGACGTCTAGGAGAAGCATGGCAAAGGAAATGCCGGGCGGCCTGCAGGGCGCGCTCGATCTGCTGATACTGAAAACGCTCGAAAGCTGTGGCCGCATGCACGGCTACGGCATCACGATCCACATCCAAAGCCGCTCGGAAAACGTGCTCCGCATCGAAGAGGGATCGCTGTACCCGGCGCTTCACCGGATGGAGCAGGCCGGCGCGATCAAAGCCGAATGGGGCGCGAGTGAGAACAACCGGCGCGCCCGCTTTTACAGCATTACCGTGACAGGCCGAAGACAACTCGCCGCGGAACAGGACCAATGGCTGTCGGTGGCCGGCGCGGTGGCCCGGTTTCTACAGTACGCGTGAGAGGAAGCAATGGCGCTTTGGGATCGATTTTGGAACGTGGTGCGCGGCAGCCGCCACTCCGACGATTTGGACGAAGAGATCCAGTTTCACCTCGACATGCGTTCGCGCGATAACCTCAATGGCGGCATGCCGCCGGAGGAAGCCGCGCGCGACGCTCGCCGGCGCTTCGGCAACCGGACAGTCGAAAAGGAGCGCATGCGCGACGCAGGGATCCTGCAGTGGCTTGATACGCTGTCGCAGGATGTGCGCTATACGGTGCGCGCGCTGCGCAGCAACCGCACGGCCGCCGTTCTGATCGTCGTTCTGCTGGCGCTCGGGATCGGCGCCAACACAGCGATTTTCAGCATTGCGCACGCGCTGGTACTGCGCGCGCTTCCGATAGATGACCCGGGCGGCCTCGTGAACCTTCGGGTTGGCAATTTCATGTCGTGGGGTTACATCGAAGGAGACGAAACGTACACCTGGAATCTCTGGAAAGAACTGCTGGATCACCAGGACGTGCTGGAGGGGCCATTCGCCTATGCCGACGCCACGTTCGACGTCACGCTGAACGGCGGAATCAAGGAGATGCAAGGCGCATTCGCATCAGGCGCGGCGTTCCGCACATTGGGCACTCACGCCATCGCAGGCCGCACTTTCGGCCCCGAAGATGAACGCCATGCCGCAGCCGCGCCGGTCGCGGTGATCAGCTACACGCTGTGGAGCCGCGAGTTCGCCGAGGATCCGGGCGCCGTCGGGCGCACACTGACCATCGAAGGGAAGACCTTCACGATCATTGGAGTGACGCCGGCCCGCTTCTTCGGATTGACGGTGGGGCGAACGGCCGATGTTTACGTACCACTCGGCGCGGAGCCCTACCTGCGCGGAAAGGACTCCGCGTTTCGAAATCCGATTCACTACTGGCTGATGGGGTTCGGGCGGCTACGCCACGGCGTGACAATGGAGCAGGCGCAGAACCGGCTGGCGGCCCTCTCTCCGGTCGCGATGCGTGCGACGCTGCCGCCGGAGCTGCCGTCCAAGGTGCATTCGCAATACATGGCGCAGCGATTCGTGCTGCAGCCTGCGGCGTCGGGCGTGTCGTATGTCAGGAGCGAGTTGAAGCCGCCGTTGACGATTCTCTCGGTGGTGGTGCTGCTCCTCCTGCTGCTCGCTTCCTTCACAGTGGCAAATCTCCTGTTGGCTCAGGCTACCGTTCGCCACAAGGAGATAGCAGTGCGGATTGCACTGGGAGCATCGCGCGGCCGCATCATCCGGCAACTCGCATTCGAGAGCCTGACACTCGCATTCGCCGGTGCCTGTGGCGGGATATTGCTGTCCCGTTCGGTCGCGGCACTGCTGGTGCGCGTTGCGTCCAGAGGGGCGGGCCCTCTGGCGCTTGACTTGTCGCCCGATTGGACGGTGTTCGGATTTGCCTGCGGAGCCGGAGCGCTCAGCGCGGTCCTGTTCGGATTTGCGCCGGCATTGCGGGCGGCGCAAATCGCACCGGCGGACGCATTCAAGGGCGGGACCGCGACCATGCCTTTCTCCGTGATGCGCGTGCGGCGGTTCCTGCTCACCGTCCAGATAGCCATTACGGTGGTGCTCATCACCGGCGCCGTTCTGTTCGGCACGACTCTCCGCAACCTGCTGACTGCCGAAATGGGCTTCAACCGGGACAGCGTCGTGATCGCCTCAGTCGATCTTCGCCGCGCGCGTCTACCCGAGGAAGCGCGCCCGACGTTTTACGAGCAGTTGCTGGCCCGGATTGAGGCTCTGCCACTCGTCGATTCGGCGAGCATGTCCTACGTCACACCGATTTCAGGCAGAACATGGCAGTTCAATATCCGCGCGGAAACAACCGAGGGATGGAAGCCGGTCCACATCCATTACAACGCCGTCACGCCCGATTTTTTCAAGACGTTCGGAACGCGACTGCTGGCCGGCCGGACATTTCGCGAAGCCGACTCGAAGGGCGCCCCGTTTGTGGCTGTGGTCAACGAGAGGTTCGCCCGGGCCGCTTTCGGAAGCACGGAGATCATCGGGCGGAGGATCTCGATGGTCGATCCTGACCCCCGAGTGGCCGAGATCGTGGGGATTGTGGAAGACGCCAAGTATAGGAATCTGCGCGCGGTACCCCCGCCGACCGTGTACACTCCGTTTGCCCAAAACCTGAAGCATCCCGGTTCGGCCGCGATTGCGCTTCGCTCACGCGGGGGCAGCGAGGCGGCGGTTCAGCCATTGACCGGACTGCTCAGCCGAGAGTATCCGAACCTCAGTTTCCGCGCCAATACTCTCCGAGCCCAGATCGGGGATTCGGTGGCGAGGGAGCGCGCCTTCGCGATGATCTTCATGGCGCTCGGCGGTCTGGCGCTGTGCCTGGCCGCCGCTGGCATCTATGGGGTGCTTGCGTATTTTGTCGAACAGCGCAGGGCCGAGTTCGGCATCCGGGCGGCCCTCGGGGCAACACCGGCAAACATCCGCGGCCTGGTGTACCGGCAGAGCCTCTCCGCCCTCGTGACTGGCTGCGCCGCAGGCTGCCTGTTCGCGCTTTGGGGCGCAAAGTTCACACAGGCCATGCTGTTCGGCATCAGCCCAGCCCAACCGGCGGCGTACATTGCAGTAGTGAGCATTCTCGCGGTGATAGCGGCAGTAGCGACGGTGGTGCCCGCGGCGCGCGGCGCGCGCGAGGAGTGTAGCCGGCTGCTGCGGAGCGAGTAGCGAAGAACCGTGAAGAAGCACAGCGCTGAAGCGAAGGCAAACAACCCAGTTACGCGTTAATCAAAATTTAATAACAGCCCATTTTCCCCCATTTTTCCAGGTTCCCTCTGTGCACCAGGCCTTCCGGCCTTTGTCCCTGCTGCTACCCTGAATGCGAGGGCGACACGCCCCCAGACAGCGGCTCCCGCTTTGCGGCGAGCCGCTTTTCTTTTGCAGAAAGGATGGGTGACCATGGCAACCGCAGCACAGATCGCAGCGAATCATGCCAACGCCCGGCACTCCACAGGACCCCGCACCGCCCAAGGCAAGGCCAATTCCTCAAGGAACCACACCTCTCACGGCCTGTCTTCCAAACAGTTCGTGATCCTCCCCGGTCAGCAAGCTGAGTTTGACGAATTCATGGCTGCGCTCCGCGACTCCGTCAATCCGGTCGGCGCCATCGAGTTCGATCAGTTCCAGCAGCTCGCACACGCCTCCTGGACCCTTCGCCGCTGCCGCCAGGCTGAAGTCCAACTGCAAGCCGGATCGGGAGATCCGGACCTGGACCCCTTCGTCGTCCCGGAGTTCGCCGGACGCCTCCGCTCCATCGATCTCTTTACCCGGCGCGCCGAGCGAGCCTACCAACGCGCTCTCAAACAAATCCAGACGCTCCAGGCTGAGCGCGAATTCCTGAATGACCTGGAGGCGGCTGGTGCATCCATTGACGCGGAGGCTCCCCTCTCCAACCGGAAATCGCTTGCCAGGCACCGCCAACTCCTCGCTCAGGCAACTGCGGCCTGGCGTGAGGCCGATGCTGTCCGCAAGATCGAGTTTCTCGCTGCTCCGCCATCCGGACTTTCGAACCCAATCCCGCGGGCCAATCCAGCCGCTTCCAAGCCACGCGACACAGACCGAATGCTGAAAGTCGCCGGCGCTCCCCGCGGAATCTAAACTTTCGAACCCAATCCCGTCCGAATCCTCGGGCGAAGAATCGAGCCCTTCCGCGTTCTCGTCTGTGATTGCGGCCCTGTGTGCTCACTGATCTTTGACAATTGAGCTCTTAGCGCCTGTTGCGCGGTATAGCCCTGCCAAACGCCGAGCGCTCCCCGGCATGGTTGCCGGAGAGCGCTCCTGCGAAACAGACTTTGTGACGCCTAGAGCTTCACTGAGTGGAACTCCCAGCCCTTGCGGAACGTGGGCTTGAGCAGCTTGTTCGCTTCCGTGTTGTTGGTGATGCGCATCTTGTCGGGATCGTACTCGAGCTTGCCCTCGTGGCGCAGCGCGATGACGCCCAGCAACATCCACTCGACGAACGGCGAGGCAACGTCGAAGTTCGAGCAGGCCGGATCGCCGCCCTTGCAGGCGCGGATGAAGTCGCGCATGTGCCCGGGCGAGCGGGTCAGCAGCGGCGCGGGCATCTTGTAGTCCTTCATCTTGTCGACGGGGAGCAGGCGGGTGACGTCGCCGTAGGTGCCCGTGGTGAGCATGCCCTTGTCGCCGATAAAGACGCTGCCGTCGGGGGTCGGGAAACGCAGCTTGGCGTCGGGAGCGCGCATCGCGTCAAACTGCTCCTGGTTGTAGACGCGTCCGGGGGAGCGGAACTCAAATCCGGTCTGTCCGCCGAATCCGCCGGGGCCGCCTTGTCCGCGCCCGCCGCCGGGGCCGCCTGGTCCGCCCGGTGCACCCGGTCCCGCCTGCCGCATCACGGAGGGAGGATCACCGATCCACTCGCCGTCCGGTACGCCTTCAATCTTCGGATTCTCCTTCAGGCCGTCGTACCAGAAGATCTTCAGCGCGGGCATGTCGCCGTAGGGTGCGAAGTCGTAGCGGATAACCGACGTCTTCGGGAACATGAAGGAGCTGACGCCTTCCTTCTTGATGCACTCGACGCCCACGATCTTGCGCTTGGACAGATGCAGCGCCATGTTCGGCGCGCCCAGGATGTGGCAGGCCATGTCGCCCAGCGCGCCGCAGCCGAAGTCGTAGAAGCCGCGCCAATTGAAGGGCTGATAGAAGAAGCCGCCCCACCTGTCAGGTTCGGCTTGTCCGCCGGCCGTGAATGGGCGCATGTCGGCGATGCCGAGCCAGAGGTCCCAATCCAGTGTCGGCGGGATAGGGTCTTCCTTCGGAATCTCGGTCAGCCCCTGCGGCCAGAGCGGGCGGTCGCTCCAGGCATGCACTTCGGTGACTGCCCCGATGTCGCCGTTCCAGATGATCTCAGCGCACTGGCGCGTTCCCTCATTGGAATAGCCCTGGTTCCCCATCTGCGTGGCGACGCCGTATTTCGTGGCTGCCGCGCGGAGCTGCCGGGCCTCCCAAATCGTCCGCACCAGCGGCTTTTGCACGTAAACATGCTTCTGCCGCTCCATGCACCACATGGCCGCCGTGGCGTGCATGTGGTCCGGTGTGGCCACGATCACCGCGTCGATGTTCTTGCCTTCCTTGTCGAGCATCTGGCGGAAGTCGCGGTACTTAGCCGCATCCGGGAAGCGCTTGAATGTGGACGCTGCGCGCCGGTCGTCGACGTCGCACAGGGCCACGATATTTTCAGTCGGAGCTGCTGCGCCCAGGTTTGATGCACCCTGACCGCCGGAACCGATCGCAGCGAAGTTCAACTTCTCATTCGGGGACTTGTACCCCATGAACTTCAAAGAAGGTACGCTGCCGAATCCGGCCGCAGGAACCGCGCCTGTCAGCAGACTGCCATAGAAAAAGTGTCGTCGGGAAATGGCCATCCTGATTTCTCCAAATCGATTATATGCGCTGGCGAATCCAATCGCCCGGTTACGCCAGGCAGCTCTTCACGTAGGCGAAACATTTCTTCGCTTCGTTGATGATATCGGAGCCTTCCGGAATCGGGTATTCCAATTCGAGATTGGCCGGGATCGGGTACTTCTCCTTCTTCAGGAGCTGGAATACTTCCTTCATCGGCGTGTCGCCGGTTCCCCAAACAGCCACGTTCGGGCCGTGGTCCTTCTTCCGGTCCTTCAGATGGAGGTTGGTGATCTTCGCGTGATGCTCGCGAATGAAATCGACGGCATTATAGTTCGAGGCCGTGAAGTGGCCGATGTCGAGGTTCACACCATTGTATTTGCCGTAGGCCATCAGAGTGGCATAGCTTTCGAGCGTCGCAGTCTGGTTGGGATCGTTTGTGGCGTCATGGCCGTGATAGCCGACCAGGATCTTGTACTTGTCCGCGATCGGGGCGATGCGTTTGGCCATCGTCAGCGTGGTGCTGGTCGTGATGCCCTTCACCCCGAGCGCTTTGGCCATCTCGAAGCCGTACTCGATGTCCTCGTCCTTCATGCTGTCCTGCATGTTGTAGCAGAGCAAAGCGAGATCGATGCCGGCGTCTTTCCACTTCTTTGTGACGCCCTTCCAGGTGTTGGCACTGGTGCCTTTGCGCCATTCAGCCAGTTTTTCCATGGCCGCTTTGCGTTCCGCGATCTGTTCGGGCGTCAGTTGCGGACGGCGAGGCGGACCGCCGGCGGGAGCTCCTTCTCCTGCCGGACGCGGCGCCGGACGGAACATGGGCATCGGCGGTGCTCCAGCGAGTGCCTCACAGTGGTTCGACATCAGCTCCGCTTCGCCAAGCCCAATCTCGACGTAGGCTTTGATGATCGCCCCCGCGTCGGGGCTCGCGATGCGGTTGAAGCTGTAGGTAATCGCTCCGATCTGGACGCCATTGATCTTTGAATTGACCTTGCGAGCGCCGAACGCTCGTCTTGCCGCCAGCGGGGCGAGGGCGAGGACTCCGAGGTCCCTCCGTGTGCACTCCATAACGATCCTTCCTGGGCGTTTTGCGCCCGGCCTGCCGCGGCATTGCGGGCAGACCGCGAGTTCACCATGCGAACATGGCCGGAATAAGTATCGGCGAATGTGGCGCCCCCAGGGTTACCGTTTCCCTATTTCGCGCGCGTGTCTGGATCCAGCCCAAACACTGCGCCAGCGTCCTGTTTCTTGGCGGCTTTATCGCCTCGCCAGCCGCGAGCGCACGGCCAGAATCCGCGCCTTCGAACCCGGGGCGCTTTCGTTGTAGAACCCGACGGTGCAGTTCATCCGGAAGAAAAACGCGTCGCCTGCGCGAGACGCGTATTTTCCTATCACCCCATCCGCCCCGCTGCCCGCCGCCATCTCGCCACGGCCGTCCAGCAGGTAGTAGATCTCCTCCTCCTCCTCGTGGTGGTGAGGCGCGTTGGTTCCGCCCGGTTCGAACTCCATCACGTACAGGCTCGTAACGGTTTGCGCCACGGCCAGTCGGTCCCGCTTGCTGTGTGCGTCGCCGATCATCAATTGGTAGAGCACGGTCGGCGGATGGCCGGCCACGGTCTGCTTCTTCACTTCATCGAGGTTCGCCAGGGGCAGCTCCGCGGGGATCTCGCCCACGGCGGCCTTGAAGCCCATGACCACAGTCCGGAGCTTTTCACCTTGCAGGCCATGCCGCGTCCCTGGGGCGCAATAAAAGAAGTCGCCGGCACGCAGCGGCTTCTTCCTGCCCTCATAGATCACCTCTCCCGTGCCCTCCAGCACGACGTAGATCCGCTCCTCGCCGGGGTAGACTCCCTCCGCAACCGGTCCGGCCGCCTCGCCATAGCGGACCACGCTGCGCATCACCCGTTCACCCTCGAACAGGCTCCTGTAGCCGTCCTTGGCCGCGATGTCAGGGACGTGCCGTCTCATCCACGTTGGATCCACCGGGCCGGCCGCCCATCCCGATGCCAAGACAAAAAGACTAATAAGTGATTTTGTTGACATAGTTGCCGTCCTCGTCGAAATGCGGCCACGGGCCGACGCGCCGGTATCCGCTTACGATGAAATCGTCGAACATCGGCGTTGGCTCGAAGTAGCCCGGGTAGCGCAGGTGCTCCCTGACCACCGCTTCGTTCAATTCCACGCCGAGCCCGGGCGTATCCGGCACCGGGATGTGGCCGCTCTGGATGATCGGCTTCGGTACGCCCGTCACGAGATCCGGCCACCACGGCATATCCACTGCATGATGCTCCATGACGACGAAGTTTTTCAGCGTCGCCGCCAGGTGCACGCTGGCCATGCACCCGACCGGCGAGCCTGCGAAATGCAGGACTGTCGGGATGCCGAACGAATCGGCGCATTCAGCGATCCGCTTCGTCTCACGCAGCGCGCCCGACGTCTCCGGATCAGGCTGGATAATGTCGATGGCCTGGTTCTCAATCAGGTTCTGAAAGCCCTCTTCCAACCCGAATGCGTCTTCGCCGGTCAGCGTTGGCGTGGTCGTCGCGTCGCTGATCTTCTTGTAGCCGCGCCAGTTCGTGTACGGGATCAGGTCTTCCGCCCAGGCGAGTTGGTAGGGTTCGAACGCGCGCGCATATCGAATGGCGTCATTCACGCTCAGGCGTCCGAAGTGATCCGCAGCCAGCGGAGCATCCCAACCAATGGCGTCGCGCACGGCAGCGATGTATTCGCACAGGTACTTCAGGCCCTTGTCCGTCGCGGCGCCGCTCTGGTTTACCGCGCCCGGCCGGTCTTCGACCATGCTCGTGTAGAGGTCCATCTTGAAGAACGTGAAGCCCATCTGTTTGCGCTTCAGCATGCGATGTCCGTAAATCTTCGGGTCGTTGTGGCCTGTTGTGTCGCAATAAAGGCGGATCTTGTCGCGCCGCTTCTCGCCGATGAGCCGCCAAGCGGGGACGCCGTAGACCTTGCCCGCGATATCATGCAGGGCCATGTCGACCGCGCTGTAGCCTCCTCCCATGCGCCCCTGGCCCGCAAACGGCCGTACCGCGGCGAGATTCGATTCAATCGACAGCGGGTTCTTTCCAAGCAGGTGCGCCTTCAGGATGAGTGCGATGCCCTTCACGCCTGCGTCCCTCACTTCGCCCAAACCATAAACGCCCTGGTTTGTATCGATGCGGATGATGGGGTAATCGTAGTTCGCCGCCACGGTACACGCCCGCATGTCCGTGATCTTCAACTGGCTTGGCGAGGAAAGTTTGTTCACCTGAGCGCTGGCGGGCTGCGCCGCCGCGAGGCTTGCGGACTGGATCAATTCACGCCTGGTCATGCCGGCTCCTTCACGCAGTCGATTTCGGAGGACAGCATACTGAAATCCGGCGCCGCCCGCGACTCTCCCCAAAACGCTTCGTTTCAGGTGACACTGAAAGGTACGTGCTGCCCCGGCAGCCGCCAAGGAAGCCTCTTTGCGAAATGCCATCTTCGGTGGGACCTTCGATCCCATCCACACTGCTCATACGCGTGTCGCCGCCGAAGCCGCGGACACATTTCATCTCGACCGGGTTCTCTTCATCCCCTCCGGCAATCCGCCGCACAAGCCGTCCGATTCCACCACCCCCTACGAGCACCGCTACCGGATGGTCGAACTGGCTTGCGCCGGCGATTCACGATTTGAGCCGTCGCGCCTCGAGGTGGGGACGGCGAGGAGCTACTCCTTCGACACCATCGCCAAGGTTCGCGCCGCCTGTTCGACGTCCGACGAGATCTTCTTCCTCATCGGCGCGGATGCGTTCGCGGAAATCGGCACATGGCATCGCGCTGCGGAGGTTCTGACTGCCGTGGAGTTCATAGTCGTCTCCCGCCCCGGCTACGATTACCCGATTCCCGCTGGAGCCCGCGTGCACCGTTTGGAGACTCTTGCGCTTGTCATCTCATCGTCAGAAATCAGGCGTAAGCTGGACTCTGGTGAACCGGTGGAAGAACTCCATCCCGCGGTCCTTTGCTACATCCGGGAACACCAACTGTACCGATGACAGCCCGCATCTTCTTCAAGCTGATCTCCGCCGTTCTGATCATCATGGTGGTGGCGCTCACGGCCGTGGACTTTCTCGCTTCCGAGATGGCGGAGCAGGCATACCTGCAGGGTCTCACCATCGAAATGGCCGAGAAGGTGCGCATGCTGCGTACGCTGGGCGACAAGCAACTTCTGCAGCTCAACCAGCAGACTGTCCGCGATCTTTCTCACGCTTCCGGCGGCAGAATCACACTGGTTGCGCCGGATGGCCGCGTGCTCGCCGACTCGGAGAGCGATCCGGCGCACATGGAGAACCACGGCAACCGGCCGGAGATCAAAGCGGCACTGGCCGGGCAGACCGGCACCAGCGTCCGGCAGAGTCCGACCATGGGCACCAACTACCTCTACGTCGCCACCCCGGTCTCCATCGGCGCAGCGCGGATCGCCGTCCCGCTGAAGGAAGTGCGCTCGCAGGTGACGCATATCCGCCAGCGCCTGATCGTCTATGTCGGGCTGGCCTTTCTTCCCGCCATGCTGCTCGCGGCGATCTTTGCCCGCTATTACTCGCGGCGTCTCGGCGAGATCATCGACTTCGCTTCAACTCTCGCTACCGGCAATTTCCAGGCCCGCCTTCCGCAGACATCCAATGACGAGCTCGGCATCCTTGCACGCCAGCTCAACGAGACCGGCAGCAAGCTGCAACACATCTTCGAAGAGCTCCAGCGCGAACACACCGAACTCGAAAAACTCGAGAGAATCCGGAAGGACTTCGTCATCAACGTCAGCCACGAGTTGCGCACCCCGCTGGCGTCCATCCAGGGCTACACGGAGACGCTGATCGACGGCGCAATCCATGACGATTCCAACAACATCCGCTTCCTGCATATCATCCGCCAGAACGCCGAGCGGCTCGGGAGCCTCACCGCCGACCTCCTCACGCTCTCGCGCATCGAGCTGAAGAGTCAGAAGTTCCAGTTCGCTTCCTACTACCTCAGCGTTCTGCTGACGGACTGCATCGACTCATTGAGCCCCGTGGCCGCCAAGAAGAACATCTCGCTGCTGCTCCTGCCTGTGCCCGACAAGGCCGAGGTTTTCTGCGATTCCGAGGCGGTCCACCAGATCATCAGCAATCTTCTCGACAACGCCATCAAGTACACGCCGGAGGGTGGGCGCATCACTGTGGCGGCGCGTCCGCTGGATGGCGCCGTGCGGATCTCCATCTCCGACACAGGCATCGGCATCCCGCACGAAGACCTGGCCCGCCTTTTTGAACGGTTCTACCGGGTCGACAAGGCGCGATCCCGGGAGCTGGGCGGCACTGGTCTCGGACTGGCAATCGTCAAGCATCTGGCGAAAGCGCAGGGCGGCGATGTCGGCGTCGAGAGCGTGTTGAACCAGGGCTCAACCTTCTGGTTTACCCTCCCCACGCACGATCTCGGAATTTCGGAGCACGGCGCGATCTGATCGCCTCTGCTTACCCGGTGCTGATGCGGTTCCTGCCCATCGCCTTGCTCTTCCGCATCAATTGGCTCGCGCGGTCCACGGTATCAACAGCGCGCTCGGCCAGCCGCACCTCGGTGACTCCACAGGAAAGGCTTACCCGCTCCCGGCAGCGCTCCACAATCTTCGTGGCGTCCGACACCGTGCAGCGGCTGAGAATGCAGATCAGCTCGTCGCCCACCCAACGCGCCACGAAATCATCGGATCTCAGGCTTCCCTGCAGGACTACTGCCGCCGCTTCGACGTCCGGATCGCCTTTGCTCTTGTCCACCTCCGCCAGTATGACCGTCGAGGGAAGGCGCTGTTCCCTCAGCGTGCGAATTGCCTCCTGCAGCCGGTGCTCCGCGGCCCGCCTGTCTCGCAATCCGTTAGTTACCCCGCGAACCTGAGTCATGATTGCCTCCGCAAAATCCGCCTTCGGATGGCGTGGGCGTAATCAGCCCATCCATCTTCACTTCAATCAATTTCGCCCCTTCGGGGCAAGTACCAGGGCCTTCTCCTTTCAGCCGCCCTCAGTCCGTGCAGTACCATGAAATTAAACCCTTCCTGAATGAACAACTGGCAACATCGACAACAGGCGCTTCTCGACGCCCTCGACTCACGCATCCTCGTCCTCGACGGGGCCATGGGGACCATGCTGCAACAACGCAACCCCACGATTGAGGACTGGGGAGGACCCGCATTTGAGAACTGCTCGGAGAACCTCCTGTTCACGCGCCCGGAGTGGATCCGGGATGTTCATCGCGCCTATTTCAAGGCCGGCGCCGACATCGTCGAAACCAACTCCTTCGGCGGCCACACCATCACGCTCGGTGAGTTCGGTCTGGAAGACCGCTGCCACGAAGTGAATGCGCTGGCCGCGCGCTTGGCTCGCGAGGCTGCCGCTGAATTTGAAACTCCAGGGCGTCCGCGCTTCGTCGCCGGCTCCATGGGCCCCACCACCAAGGCCATCACCGTGACGGGCGGCACGACCTTCAGCCAGTTGCGGGAAGGCTACTACAGGCAGGCTCAGGGCCTCATCGACGGCGGCGCGGATCTGCTTCTCGTGGAGACGTGCCAGGACACGCGCAACGTCAAGGCCGCGCTGCTCGCCATCAACCAGCTTGCGCGCGAATGCGGCAGGCGTATTCCCGTGATCGTCTCTGGCACGATCGAGCCGATGGGCACCATGCTCGCCGGCCAGACCGCTGATTCCTTCTACACCTCGATCGCTCACGCCGATCTGCTTGCGGTCGGCCTGAACTGTGCGACCGGTCCCGAGTTCATGACGGACCACATCCGCACCATCCATGAACTCGCCACCACGCGGATCTCCTGCTACCCCAACGCTGGTCTGCCCAATGAGGAGGGCAAGTACCTGGAGACGCCCGATTCGCTGGCGCGCCAGTTGGAGAAATTTGTCGACCATGGCTGGCTGAACATCCTCGGCGGCTGCTGCGGTACCACGCCGCCGCATATCCAGGCCATCGCGCAGATGGTCGAGGGCAAGGCACCCAGAGCGCCGAAACAATCCAGCCATCGTGCGTTTTATTCAGGCATCGAAGCCGTGGAGGCGGAGGACTCCAACCGTCCGTTGATCGTCGGAGAGCGCACCAACGTTATCGGGTCCCGCGCGTTCAAGAATCTGATCGCTGCTGAGAAGTGGGAAGAGGCGAGCGAAATCGCGCGCCGTCAGGTGCGGAACGGAGCGCATGTCGTCGATGTGTGTCTGCAATCCGCCGACCGTGACGAGATCAATGACATTCCCGAGTTCTACGACAAGCTGATCCGTAAGGTGAAGGCGCCAGTCATGATCGACACCACTGACGCGCGCGCTGTTGAGCTCTCACTGACTTACTGCCAGGGCAAGGCGATCATCAACTCCATCAACCTCGAAGATGGGGAAGAGAAGTTCGAGCGCATTTGCCCAATTGCCAAAGCCTACGGCGCCGCGCTTGTGGTGGGCACCATCGACGAAGATCCGGTGCAGGCGCAGGCATTCACACGAGAGCGAAAACTCGCGGTCGCGCAGCGCTCCGTCGATCTGCTCGTCAACAAGTACGGCATCGCTCCAGAAGACATCGCGCTCGATCCGCTCGTCTTCCCTTGCGCTACAGGCGACGAGAACTACATCGGCGGCGCGGTGGAGACCATCGAGGCGATCCGCCTGATCAAAGAGAGCATCCCGCACGTCAAGACCGTGCTCGGCATCTCCAACATCTCCTTCGGACTGCCTGCGTCGGCACGCGAGATCGTCAATTCGGTCTTCCTCTACTACTGCACCAAGGCAGGGCTCGATCTTGCCATCGTCAACGCGGAGAAGTTGGAGCGCTTCGCATCGATCCCCGTGGAAGAGCGGCGTCTTGCCGAGGCGCTGCTGTTCAATACTCCCGATTCCGCGAAGTTCCCGGGCATCCCCGAAGATTGGCGTGCGCAATCCCGCGAGGAGAAGATCGCGGTAAATCAGGCCAACATCGCAGCGATCTCCGATCATTTTCGCGGCGCACAGGTGCGCGTCAAGAAACAGGCCGCCGAGCTTCCGCTGGATGAGCGGCTCGCCAACTACATCATCGAAGGCAGCAAGGACGGGCTGATCGACGATCTGGACCGGAAGCGCGCGGAGGGGGTGTCCCCACTCGAGATCATCAACGGGCCGTTGATGGCCGGCATGGCCGAGGTCGGCCGGCTGTTCAACAACAACGAGTTGATCGTCGCCGAGGTGCTGCAATCGGCCGAGGCAATGAAGGCCGCGGTATCTCACCTTGAACAGTTCATGGAGAAGGCCGACACCGCGGCTCGCGGCAGGATCATCCTTGCAACGGTGAAGGGCGACGTTCACGATATCGGCAAGAATCTCGTCGAGATTATCCTGGCGAATAACGGCTACGAAGTCGTCAATCTCGGCATCAAAGTGCCGCCGGAAGACCTGATCAAGGCTTACAGGGAGCACCAGCCGGACGCGATCGGCCTCTCTGGCCTGCTCGTCAAATCGACGCAGCAGATGGTGATCACTGGAGAGGATCTGCGCAACGCGGGAATCGAGGTGCCGCTGCTGGTGGGCGGCGCCGCGCTCAGCGAGAAGTTCACGAACGGCAAGATTGCCCCAGCGTACCAGTCACCTACGTTCTACGCGAAGGATGCCATGACCGGGCTGCGCCTGATGAACGAGATCATGGATCCGGTGACGCGGCCGGCGCTTTTCGGAGCGCACACCGCGGCAGGCGGTACCGTGTCAGCCGCACCAGCCTCAGCGGCAGTCGCGAGCGGCGGTGCGCGGTTCCAGCGTTCGCCCAAGGTCCGCACCTCCATTCCCATTCCGCCCGCTCCGTACCTCGATCGCAGGATGCGCGACATCCCGCAACTCACCGAGGTCTGGTCCTACGTCAATCCCTTCATGCTTTACGGGCGCCATCTCGGTTACAAAGGCAATTTCGAGAAGGCGCTTCATGACCGCGATCCCAAGGCGCTTGCGCTCTTCCACGACGTGGAGGAAGTGAAGCAGTACGCGGCCACGTTCATGAAGGTGCGCGCGGTGTGGCGCTACTTCGAAGCGGAACGCGAGGGCAACACGATTCATCTCTTTGAGCCCGGGGCCGCGTCGCCGGTGCACTCATTCCACTTCGGGCGGCAGGACAAGTCGGACGGGCTTTGCCTGAGCGACTATATCCTGGATCCCGACGAGAACGGCCGGCGGGACCACATCGCGCTCTTCGTCACGACAGCCGGCGAAAGGGTTCGCGAGAAGAGTGAGGCGGCCAAGGCGAGCGGAGAATTTTTCAGATCTCATGCGCTTCAGGCGTTGGCCATTGAGACAGCCGAAGGGTCAGCCGAGTATCTGCATCGCCGCATCCGCGAAGACTGGGGCTTCCCCGATCCTCCCTCGATGACCATGCAGGAGCGCTTCACCTCGCGCTATCGCGGCAAGCGCTACAGCTTCGGTTATCCCGCATGTCCTAACCTCGATGACCAGGCAGGGATCTGGAAGCTTATCCAGCCCGACGACATCGGGGTGCGCCTGACCGAAGGCATGATGATGGAGCCGGAGGCCAGCGTCAGCGCGCTGGTCTTCCACCATCCGGACTGCGCCTACTTCACGGCGGCGGAGGGAGCCGAAGTGGAAGCGGTGTAGACATCGCCTCTGCCACGCTGAAGCACTACAGCCGCGAGCCGTAGCGAGCGGGTATAGCGCGGGCCGCGAGCCTCGCGATAGAGCCGCGACGCTAAAGAGCAGAGGGGACCGCGACAGGGTAGTTCGGCGAGTACAGCTTCTTCTCCCAGCCTGCGCCACGTGGTGCGAGATGCTCATCCATTCGCCGGCGCCAGAGCCGGAGCGCTTCCGCGTCGTCCGAGATGCGGGTTTCGCCGGGGTCTTTCACCAGGTCGAAGAGCTGCTCCGAGCCGCCGAACTGAGAGCGGATGTACTTCCACTTGCCGTCGGTCAGCGCGGTCCAATGATTCGTCTTGTCGTAGCAGATGTAGTGTTCGAGATCGATCCACTCACGCCGCGCCTTCAGTAGGCTCTGGCCGTCGCAGGCATCGGGCAAAGCAGCGCCCGCAGTAGCAGCCAGAGTCGGGAGGACATCTCTGATCTCGACGGGTGTTTCGTTGACGGTTCCGCGTGGCACGCCTGGACCTCGCACCAATATCGGGATTCGCGCCGACGCCTGGTAAGCGTACGATTTCCGCCACAGATAGTGATCGCCTGTCATGTCGCCGTGATCGCTCAAATAGACGATCAGAGTGTCATTCATCCAGCCGCGCTTCTCCAGCGACTCCAGGACGCGGCCGAGTTGCTCGTCCACGAACGAGACAGAGCCCGAGTAGCCGACGCGCGCCCGGCGGGTCAGCGCCTCACCGATGTCGCCGTGCCAGATGTCATCCTGTTCGGAGTTGCGCGGCTTGTACTTCGCGGCCCAATCGCCGGTTACCGCGCGGGGCAGGGAAGAGTCCTTGTAGCGATCCCACCAGCGCTGCGGCGGGTCGTAGGGACTGTGCGGCCGCGCGAAGCTCACCTTGAGGAACCAGGGCTGGTTGCGCTGATAGCTCTCCAGGAAGCGCACCGCGCAGTCCGCGGTCCAACGCGTAGGATGCAGGTGCTCCGGCAGCACGTAAGGCCTGGCAGTGTTGTCGTTCCAGCCTATGCCCGTCGCGTCGGGATCCAGGTTGGGCGCTTCGCTGGCGAACCAGGCGCGATAGTCGCTTTTGAAGTCGTACGATTCCACGCGCCCGCTCTCGTCCAGCAGCGTCGTGTGGAAGCCATGCAGGTTGCGCTGGGGCGACCAGTGCATCTTGCCGATACCCATGGTCCAATAGCCCGCGTCCCGTAACACTCGCGGCATCTCCACCGGATACTTCTCCGCCACGCGGCCGTAACCGAGCATGCCGTGCCGCCACGGCGACATGCCGGTGAGCAGTCCGGCGCGCGCGGGTGTGCATGTCGGAGTCGAAGAATACGCGTTGCGAAATCTTACGCCTTCGCGCGCCAGGCGGTCCAGGTTCGGGGTGCGGACTGAGGCATTGCCGTCGCAGCCCATCCAATCTGCCCTGTGCTGATCGCTCATTAACAGGAGAAGATTTGGCCTGGACTGGGACAATGTCCGCACGAACGCGGGCGCCGCGCAGAATTCGCGCCGTGTTACCACGTGACGGCCTTCCCGATCTCCAGCGCCCAAACTTCGCAATCCACCTTGCCTTGGATCAGCGCAGCTACCTGCTCCGGCCTTCCCACCAGTGGCGGGAAGGTGCCGAAGTGCATTGGGATCACCTTCTTCGCTTTCACCAGACGGCACGCCACCGCGGCCTCCTCCGGTCCCATGGTGAACAGGTCGCCTACAGGCAGGAAGGCCAGCTCCGGTTTGTAGATCTCGGCGATCAATGCCATGTCGCTGAACACTGCCGTGTCTCCGGCGAAATACGCGCGGCGCCCGTCCGGCAGGTGCAGGACGTACCCGCCTGCATCGCCGCCATAGATGATCCTGCCCTCGTCGGCGATGCCGCAGGAGTGAATCGCGTGGGTCATCGTCACGCGCAGTGATCCGGCCTGCTGCGACCCGCCCTTGTTCATCCCGCAGGCCTTCTCGACTCCCTTCGACTCCAGCCAGGCGCAGATCTCGTAGTTCGCCACTACCTGCGGCTTGAATTTCTTCGCCAGCGGCACGGCGTCAGCGATGTGATCGAAGTGGCCATGCGTGATGAGCATTGTGTCGATGCGCGTGAACTGGTGGCTCTTCGGGAATGCCGGATTTCCCTCCACCCACGGATCGATGAGGACTGTCTCCCCACCGTCCAGACGCAACTGGAACGTCCCATGACCGAGCCAGGTGATCTCCATCATGAGATCTATTGTAGGGTGCGAGCCACGTGGCTAGTGGCGCTCGTACTTCCCCATTGCCCAGGTCTCACCGATGACGTGCCCGCGCAGCGCCTTGTCCAACTCCCACCGCTTCGAACCCTCGTGCAGCATCAGCTTGGATGTGTCCAGCGCGTAGAGCTTGAAGAAGTACCGGTGAGGCCCATGGCCTTTCGGCGGCATCGGCCCTCCGTAGCCTTCCTCCCCGAAATCATTGATCCCGCTGGTTCCGATGCGCCCGATCTGAAATCCCTCGGCGAGTCCGTGCTGGGCCGCCGGAATGTCCCATAGCAGCCAATGATTCCAGACACCAGCAGGCGCATCCGGATCGTCGACGATCAGCGCCAGGCTGCGCGTGCCGTTCGGAAGTTCCTCCCACTCTACGGCCGGAGAAAGATTCTCTCCTTCACCCGTGTGCCTCTTTGGAATCGCCTCGCCTTCGTTGAATGCGAGAACTCGAACGTGGAACGCCATGAGACCTCCTACTCCGAATTACCGAAGCTTCTCCATCTTCAACCCAAATCCGATCGTTGCCAAGCCCGGAATTGTGACTGGCAGGCGGCCGTTCACCTCCATCTCTCCCAGCAGGGCCTTCACGGAGGAGACCTCGGAAGGCATCGCCGTGCTGTAGGTCGCCAGGTACGCGGCCACGCCCGGGTAGGTTCGCAGCAGGTAGGGGTTCCCCATGGCGACAAGCGCCACAGGCTTTCCACTGGCCAGCACCTTCTGAACGAATGCTGGGTAGCCGCCGGCGAGCTCCACATTGCCGCGATAGGCGGAGGCCGTGACATACGCGATCAGCGCCACATTTTCGCAGCGGCCTGCCTCGCCCGCCTGAGCTTCCAGTTCTTCCACGGGCAGTTGGGGGTCAAGCAACGTCGCCTTCATCTGAGGCGCGTGGGCGCGGAGCGCGTCGATCCAATCCCTGCCTTGCGTCGAGAAGCGGCCTGGCCCCAGCACGTACGCGCACGCTCCAGCCGGGTTCTTCAGCGGCAGCATCCCGGCGTCGTTCTTCACGAGAGTCACCGCGCGGTCCGCTACACGCTGCGCCATCTCCTCGTCCTCGGGCAGAGCTAGAGCATCTTCCAGTTGCTCCAGGTTGACCAGCCTGCTCTTATTCAGTCCCGTATGCACCTTGGCCCGGAGGACCTTCAACGCCGACTCATCGATCCGCTTCTGGCTGAGCCGTCCGCTCTCCACCGCCGCCATGATCGCCCGCACGGTCTCCTTCGCATCTTTGGGGATCAGCAGCACATCGACGCCTGCCTCCAGGGCACGCACTGCTGCCTCACCCGGCGAGAACATCTTGGACAACCCCTGCATGTCCATCGCATCCGTCGTCACCAGACCCTCAAAGTGCAACTGCTCCCGCAAGAGGCCTGTGATGATGTTCTTCGACACGGTTGCAGGAATCTCCTCCGGCTCCAGGGCAGGAACCGCGAGGTGCGCGGTCATCACCGAATCCACACCTGCATCAATCGCCGCCTTGAACGGGATTAACTCGACTTCATCGAGCCTCTCCTTCGATGCCGTCACCACACCCAGCCCGATGTGGCTGTCCGTTGACGTGTCGCCGTGGCCGGGAAAGTGTTTGGCCGCGGTCAGCACAATGTTCTTCGGGTCTGAATGAGCGCCCTCGATGAAAGCCTTCACGTGAGAGGCGGCAAGCTTCGGGTCCTCGCCAAATGACCTGATGTTGATGATTGGGTTCTCAGGGTTGTTGTTCACGTCCGAGTCCGGAGCGAACACCCACTGCACACCCATCGCGCGCGACTCACGCGCGGTGATCGCGCCGAGTGCGCGCGTCGCTTCCAGATCGTTCGCCGCCCCATAAGCCATCAGGTGAGGGAAGGGCGTGGTGGACGTCATGCGCATTGACGCGCCCCGTTCGAAGTCGCCGCCGACGATAAGAGGCACCTTCGCCAGCCGCTGCATCCGGTTCAGGAACGCCGCCATCTGGTACGGATCTGCTCGCCGGACGGAGCCGTACTGCACCCGATTGAGGACAATCAGCCCACCCACACGCAAATCGCGGACCAATGAGACAAATTCCCGATACGACTTCGTGCGCGGATTAGGGGATTCCCCGTAAAACGGCACGATGAGCAACTGCGCGGCCCGCTCCCGCGGCGTCAGCGACCGCAACCACCGCTCAGCAACGCCGGTTGTCTGCGTTTTTTTCGGCTGCACGGCCATGACGCACGCGCAAAGCAGCGCACATCCCACTAGGCGCTTTCGCATGCCCATCAGGCTAGCATTTCGAGTTGATTGGCGACGAACTTCGCGCGGGCGCCGGGCCTAGCCGTTCACTCGCTTTCGGATCGTTCGCAGGTTCGTCGAGCGAACCCGGGCGGGTGGCTTCCTCGGCGTCTTCAGGAGTTTCCCCACTGAGCGGATCAGGTGTTGGACCTCGTTCGCGCTCTTCATGATCACGCTGTTGGCGCCAGTTGTCTTCTCGTTCAGGCCCAACGCATCCACGAACCCGGAGATCAGGATGACAGGGATCTCCGGTTGGGCCGCGCGAAGTTTGCCGATCAACTCCACACCGTCCATGTCCGGCATGCGGTAGTCAGTCACCACCATGTCGTAGTGCTTCTTGCTGAAGAGGTCGAGTGCCGCCACCGCGTCAGCCGCACCTTCGGTGACGTAGCCCAACTCCTCGAGAACCGTACGTCGAGCCATCAGACCGGAGCGGTTGTCATCGACGAGGAGGATGCGCACCGAAGCCGGAACAGGAACTTCAGACCGAATGACCATTGCGAGAAGACCTTGCCGAAGTTAACAAAGCGCTCACTCGCGTGTCAACGAAACTGTAATGCGCTCATCTGCGAAGAGATTGAGTTCTTGACTTCGCAGACGCTCTGTGTTCGCTATTCGACTTCGCGCGGGGCCTGGTAACCGGCTTTGGCGATCACTTGATACTTGATGGGTTTGCCCTTTTCGTCGGTGATCTTCAGAGGCGTTCCATCGGGCCCGACGAGGTCAACCTTGATCTTCCTGTACTTGCCATCGCGCGCGATATTCGTGGGTTGATAGGCGAGTGAGTAGGTATTCCTCAAGGCCTCGTTGACCTGGCGGAAAATTCCTCCATATTCGCCGAAAAAGCGAGGGAACCACGCCTGCCCGCCGGTCTCCTTCGCGAAGGTCCGCAGTTGGTTGTCCGCCTGCAGGAAGTCGAGACGCTGGATCGGACCCATGTAGCCGTGCGAATCATAGTACTCGCGAAGCGCCTGCAGAGTACCCAACGCGTAGATCGGCACGCTCGCCGTCTGCAGCTTCCTGCGGGTCTGGTCGAAGGTGATCTTCGAGAACGTGTCCATGCCGCTGCCGATGTAGAGAATCGCCTTGCGCCCTTCAATATCGCTCATGCGATCGGCAACGTCCGTCAACGCGTCGTACAGATTCGATTCCGAGAATCCGGGAATACGCAACCGCGCCAGAGCCTCATACGTGTCCTGGCGGTTCGTGGAGAAGTCGCTGAGGATCTCCGAACGCAGGTCGAACGCGACCACCGCCACTGTGTCCTCCGGCTTGAGCGTCTGCAGGAAGCCGTAGCACGCAGTGAGGGTCTCCTGCCAGCCGTAAGACCAGTACTGTTGGTACAAATTGCTGAACTCAATGACCATCGCCAGCGTGATCGGTGTCTCGCCCGTGGAGAAGTTCGCCAGCTTCTGAGGCTGCCCGTCCTCGAGGATGCGGAAGTTGCCCGCTGGGATGTGCGGGATGAACCGGCCCTTGTTGTCCAGCACGGCAACATCGACGCTCACGGTCAACGTATCGCTTCTGAACGTCGGTCCTTCCGCCTTATCCCCCGTCCCCTTTTTCGACATCTTGGATGGAATCTTCGGCCCTTCGGTCTCCGCGGGAGTCGCATCCGTGGCTCCGCCACCCTGTTTCTTCGGACGCGCTACGGTGTCGCCACTCTCCTTCTTCGGTCCGGACTGCGAGTACAAGAGCCCCGCACCTGCCACGAGCGTTGCCAACATCAAGGGTCCCAGAAAGCGCCGCATGCTCATAAGTTATCTCACTTCTCCATCCTGTAATGACGCATCCAGGCGCCGCTCAGGTTGCCGGGTTGCTCTGCTTATTGAACCCGATCTTCCCAGTCGCGACTCGATGTCCCTTGCTTCTTCAAGTACACCTGGAATTTTCGCCTTGCCCGCTTCAGCCTCCAGTCGTGGTAGGAGTCCCGGAGGTTCTGCCACAGGTTCGTGCGCGAACCCGTCGGCCGATAGCCGAGGCCCATCTTCAGCCAGATGAAGCCGAAGAGCATCCCGCCCAAATGGGCGATGTGGCTCACACCGCCGCCCGAATCCCGCAGTGTGCTCAGGAACACGATGGCGCCCATGATCAGCACGAACCAGCGAGCTTCAATCGGGAACAGCATCATAAAGTAAATGATGGCGCGTGGGAACAGTATCCCGAAGGCGAGCATCAGCCCGTAGATAGCGCCGGACGCCCCGATGGTCCGAGAGTTCAACGAACCGGCGAACAGGTTCAGGACTACTACGCAAACGCCCGCACCGACTCCGCAGAAGAAGTAGTACTGCAGGAATCGCCTAGTGCCCCACACCCCCTCCAGGGGCGTGCCGAACATCCACAGCATCAGCATGTTCATCAGGACGTGCCCGAACCCGTACGGACTATGGATGAAGAGGTAGGTGAACAGTTGCCACACTTCCAGGTGTCCCAATACCGAGCGCGGCACCAATCCAAAAGGCAGGAAGAGCTGCTCCGCCGCCGTGTTCAGCGCAAAGAAGTAAGCCACGAACACGACGACATTTGAAATCAGGAGCCACTTCACTCCCGTCGTCATTCGAAACATGGGAGGAGGGCCGATGCTGCGGTCGCGAACCGAATAGGCCATTGCGCCAGAGTGTGCCTCAGTTCCACCATAGCACTATGCTTCTTCGGGCCGTTGCTGTCTTGATGGGTATGAATGCCGCCGCGCAGGTTCCCGCCGATCTCATCGTCACCAACGCGCGTGTGTATTCGCTCGACAGCTCCGGGTCAGTCGCAGAAGCTCTCGCCGTCCACAACAATCGCATCTCCGCAATCGGCCGAAGCGTGGACATCCGCAAGGCTGGGGGGCCAAACACGCGCGTCATCGACGCACAGGGCCGCACAGTGCTTCCGGGCTTCAACGATAGCCACGTGCACTTCCTCAGCGGCGGTTTCCAGCTCTCCTCCGTCGATCTGCGGAGCGCCGCCTCGCGCGAGGAGTTCACGCGCCGCATCGCCCAGTTCGCCACGAAGATACCGAAGGGCCGCTGGATCCTCGGCGGCGATTGGGACCATGAGCTCTGGCCCGGCGGGCCGCTTCCGCAGCGAAACTGGATCGACTCCGTCACTCCGGATACTCCCGTCTTCGTCAACCGGCTCGATGGCCACATGGCGCTCGCCAACTCGCTGGCGCTCAAGTTGGCAGGCGTTACGAAGGAATCGAGAGATCCGCCAGGGGGACTGATCGTTCGAGATCCGCAGACCGGCGAGCCCACCGGCGTGCTGAAGGACGCGGCGATGGCGCTGATCGACAAGGTCATCCCCGCGCCGTCTCTCGATGAGAAGCTGGCCGCCGCGCTGGCGGCGACTCGCCATGCCGCCTCGCTCGGAGTCACGAGCGTCCAGGACATGTCCGCCGGCGAGGACGTGCGCGTCTATCAGATGTTGCTCGGCCGGGGCGAGCTGCTCACGCGCATCTACGCCGCCGCGCCTGCCGCCACGTGGCAGCGCCTCGCGGAGATTGGTGTCCGCCGCGCTTTCGGTTCCCCCATGCTGCGCATCGGTGCACTGAAAGGCTTCGCCGACGGCAGCCTCGGTTCCACGACGGCGCTCTTCGATGAACCCTATAATGATGCCCCGCAAACCGCCGGCATCCCCTCTGACGAAATGATCCCGCCGGCCCGAATGGAGTCGCGCATCCGAGGCGCCGACAAGGCGGGGTTGCAGCTCTGCATCCATGCCATCGGCGACAGAGCCAATCACGAAATCCTCTCCATGTTCGAGCGCACCGCCGCGGCTAACGGACCCGCCGACCGGCGCTTTCGCATTGAGCACGCCCAGCACCTGCGCACCGCCGATATTCCGCGCTTCGCTGCATTGCGCGTGATCGCATCGATGCAGCCCTACCATGCTGCCGATGATGGCCGATGGGCAGAGAAGCGCATCGGCCCTGTGCGGATTCAAACCACCTACGCGTTCCGCTCTCTGCTCGATGCAGGCGTCACACTCGCCTTCGGTTCAGACTGGACCGTTGCCCCGCTCGATCCTTTGACGGGCATTCGCGCGGCAGTGACACGGCAGACGCTCGACGGCAAGAACCCCAACGGCTGGGTGCCGCAGCAGAAGATCACCGTCGAAGAAGCCGTGCGCGCCTACACCTCCGGCTCCGCCTTCGCGGAATTCGCCGAGAAGGACAAGGGGACTCTTGAGCCGGGTAAACTCGCCGACTTCGTCATGCTCTCCCACGATATCCTCTCAGGCGGGTTGGAAAGCCTGATGAAAGCGCGAGTGGTGTTGACTGTGATGGATGGCAGGGTTGTCTATTCGAGCGAATCGCTCGGGCGAGGCGCCGCTGCTCGCGACGCGGCGAATACCGGCCCCCGCGACTCGGCGAGCGCCAACGCCCGCTGATAGAACTCGGCCTTGTCGGGCGGAGCGTTCCGGACCTGTCGCAATTGCGAGAGAGCATCCGACCAGCGCTCCTGCCGCAGGTAATGCGAGCTTAGCACGAGCCGCGCATCATCATGGCTTGGATCGGCGGCCACGAGCTTTTCCAGAACGGGCACCATGTCCCCATCCGGGGCCGACTGCTCCAGCACCGCTAATTGCCAGAGAGTCCGTACATCGGCGGCGCCGTTCTGCATCGCGGTCCTGAATGCAGCACGCGCTTCCGCAGTACGGCCCTGCTTCAGCGCAACGTCGCCCATCACAGACCAGGCCGCCGAAGATTCGTCCGCAATCCTCGCCGCGCGGATTCTGGCGCCGTCCAGGTCGCCATTCCGCGCTTGCAGCCGCGCGAGCGACAGCTCGACGTCGGCACGATCGGCGGGCGCAACATCCGCACTTACAGCGGCAGCCGTCTCCAGTTGAGTTGCCTGGAGCTCCCGTACGTGCGCGCGGAGATCCTTTTCCAGTTCAGCCGGCGCCCCATGGAAATCCCGCCAGACATCCGATTCCTGACGGTCGCCGTTCCGGGCCAGCGCTTCTTCTACGCGATTGGAGGGTTGTTCTTCATCGAGCGCCGATCCGTCTGTCTGGATCATGCCGCGTTTCATCAGCAGATCCGTCAGGGCCCAGCTCTCGGCGTAAAAGCGGGCTGCCAGACCCCGATCCCGATACCATGCCGAATTTGGACCGGCCTTGAACAACTCTTCCACGGGAATCCATCCGCTGTGGCTGAGCAGATGCGAACGGGCTCGTGCCACGTCCCTGGAGACGCCGCCGTGGTACTCCGCCAGACCCTCTTCCAGCCAGAGAGGGAGGCGCTGAGGGCGCTGTTTCAAGAGGTAGTGCACGTATTCGTGCCGGAGGGAGGGGATCGTATCCTTCGCCAGGCGGCCCAGGACAATGAATTCCTGTCCCGGGCCGCCGACGAAGTACGCGGGTGAGTAGGAATTCACGCGGAAAGCCTGGTACTCCCACTCCGAGGAGAAAGCCACGATCCGAAGCCGGGCCTCCGTGGTCGCTGACGTTGGCACTGCACGCCGGAATGAATCTCGTAGGCTTTCCAACTCATTCACGGCCTCGGCGGCGGCCACCGCATCGCCCGTGGTGAGCATTTCGAGGTGTGGCGTGGACACTCGGATCCACCCCGGACTACACGCGTCCGCGTGACTGTGGAGGAGGATCAGCCACGCGGCGAGCGAAGCCAGTCTGGCAAACCGTTGCATCTCGCCGTCCTCACACATCCATCGGCGAGCGGGCGTTCAAAGTTCAGATGGGAAATCGCCTGACAGATCCCCCGGTTATCGCCCTTAGGCAATCTGGTACGTTGGGTCTAGAGTTGATGCCGTCTCTTCGTCTCGCCGGGCGCATTTACCCCGTGGCGTGCTATGCAGCCCCGCGTTCTCAATGGCTTACGCCGGATTCAATACTTGGCGATCTGGACCAGTCCGTGCCCGCTCCGCAGCCGCCGGACCCTCGTTTCTCCCGGCTGGGGCTTTTCAATGGACAGATTTTCGCACTGCGCCGGCTGAGAATCCGGCCCGTCCTGAGCCTGGAGACCCGGCTCGGCTGGTATTTTGATTCGCTGAACACCTCAGAGTCTCTAGAATTGGATCTGCTTGCGGGCCGTCCGCACCCGCCTCGTTTCACTCACCTGAATGGAGAGGGACGAACTGCCGGCATCGGCGTGGCGACGCTGACTGCCCTCCGCACCGCACGCGGTTTTGAGTTGTTATTGGGACGAGTCGCTGCCAAGTCCATGCCCCATCGCGCAGGACGCCTCCACGTCATCCCCTCCGGGATGTTTGCGCCGCCATATTCGGTCACAGCGAACGTGGAGAACGAACTGCGCGAGGAGTTGGGTCTGTCTCTCGCAGCGGGCCGGCTTTACCTCTCCGGCGCCGCCGTGAACCTGCTCAACCTGCGACCCGAGGTCTGCACTCTCTTTGTCGTCGACGATCCCGGCAAACTCCACCCCAACGCGGAATTCGAACCTCGGCTATTGCGTGTGCCTTTGGCGTCAGACGCTCGCCTCGCGGAGTCGCTCGACCTCCACCCTGGCTCGATCGTTCCGCCCGGCGCTGCCGCGCTCTTCCTGGGAGTGCGATTAATCCGTCAGATCCTCAAGGCTTGAACCGCGCCGAGAAGCTCTCGTAGACGCCGTCACCCTGCTGATGCAGCCATTCCTTCGCCATGGCTGCGACGGTCTCCAGGTTGCGCAACTGGTGGGGTGAGTTGTTCATCTTCCGGATCTCCGGAACGATGTGCTGGATTCGCTCCCACACCAGCAGGTGCTCCATCGAATTCTGGATGAACAGCTCCGGGTGCAGGACCCCGCTCGCGACAAAGCTGCATGCGAGCTCCCAATAGGTGGTCACCATCCGGTAGTACGCGTTGTTTTCCGAGCCGAGAGGGCAGAGAGCCTGCCAATCCGCCAGAGTCTTCGGTTTGCACTCCGCCACAAACCACGCCCGCGCTTTTCTCAGCTTCTCTTCGCGCCTCTCCTCATAGAGCCGCAGCAACAGATTTGCATCGTCGTATGTAGCCTGGCGTTTCATCGTGACCTCATTCTATCGCGCTGCGAACGGGGATCCCGTGCGATCCACGTTCCTGGCTCCGCATTGAGAGCATGCGTAACCGATGGTGCGCCCGCCAGCGTGGTTCTCCTCGACGGCCCCGCACCGGATGCACACGTTCGGGTTGGGCTCCGAACTGATCCCGTCAAGCTGTGAGCCAAAATAGAATGCCCAGCCATAAACGCTGCAGCGGGTGTTGAACAGGCGATCCCAGAGGCTGACCAGGGCGGTGAACGCCAGAAGGCAAGGCTCCGGCAGCGGCGGGATCCGGATCTCTCTCCTCTGCGAAGCCGCGAGGAAGTTTCTTCGATTCAGGTAGGCGAACGAGCTGTACAGCGTCCGGGTGGCTTTGTGCGGCACGCCGAAGAACCACGTCATGTCGCGCCGCAGCGCCTGCTCGGAATCAAACAGACTGATGTGCCCGCCTCTGTTGCGGAACACCTTCCGGTAAAGACGGTCCGTGAAGGTCCGGCCGTCAGGTACGGCAATGTAGACGGCGCCTGTGCGCTTCAGCACACGTCCGATCTCCTGCAATGTCTGCCGCGGCTTCTCGGTGTGCTCCAGAACGTGGCTCAGGATGACGGCATCGAAGAGCTTCGATGCGAACGGAAGGGCGTCCGAATGCGCCTGCACCACCCCGGCCTCGTTGGGAAGATGTTCGAACTTCGTGTCTGCAAGAAAGGTACGGAACCGGTATGCCCCGCGCGGAAAGCTGCCATGGCCGGAGCCGAGATCCAGGACAATGGCGTCATCGGGCAATTGGTCAAGGATCTCGTACATTCCGCTCCTAATTCGTCTTGAGCGCCACCCACTCCATCAATCGGACGAATCCGTCCACGTCGTGCTTCTCCTTATCCTTCTCAACATACCCCACGACTACCGTCTCGCCTCTTTGTGGGCCGCACGACAAATCCAGCGTGCCGATCCCCCTCCCCTTGACCTGGACCATAGTGGGTGCATCGACGAGGAACGTGAGCTTCTTGCCTCCGGCCTCCACCACCACCCACGCTTTTCCGCCGGCGCAGACTACCTGGCGGAACCTGCCTTCGACGCGGGCCATCTCGCCTGGATCCGGTTGGGCAAGGGGTTGAGCTGATTGCGGAGGTAGACTGCACGGTTCCTCTCTCCGCTGCAACGTCGGCCTCTGCACTTGCCCTGGCGCGCAAGCCCGCGTTGAAGAAACAGTCTGTCCGGTGCGGTCAAGGTTCTGCAGCAGCTTGCGCGCATTCTGCTTCAAATCGTCCTTTACCTGTAGGTCGATCACTTTCTGCAGCACCTCCCTGGCCTGTTCCTTGTTGCCCTCCCGGATCGCGATGTAGGCATAAGTTTCGAACAATTCCACTGCTTGCGCCGACTTCACCTTCTTGACTGGCTTCAGCGCCTCGGATGCCTCCGCCGTCCGGTTGGCTCTCAGATGCAGCCGCGCCAGCAAAATGCGTGCATCCACATCATCAGGCTCCAATTCAAGCAGCCGGTTCAAGGCGGTGATGGAACTGTCCGCTGATTCTCCGGCTCCCATCCGAGCGAAGTCCCAAAGCAGCTTCGGATTCCGGCTGCCGCGACCGACCGCCTCCGCAAAGTGCTTCCTTGCTTCCTCGCCCTTCCCCTTGCGCCAAAGCCGGTACCCTAACGCGGCAGGCGCTTCCGGCCGCTCCGGGTATTGCGTGCGAAGCTCGTCCAACTGCCTCATGGCCGCTTCTTCGTCTCGCAGCAGTTCCGCGACCACCAATCGCCAGTCGTATTCCGGCGCGGGCGCGGTTTCCACGGCCTCCCGCGACTTCTCCAGTTTGTAGTCGAACAGCGCCGCGCGGAACGCGTCGCTGCGCATATAGCCCTGCAATTCCTGGTCGAGAGTCCGCGGGCTGCGGCCGAACACCTTCTGAATCGCTTCCATGCTCCCCACGCCGTTGGCCACGGCGCGTACAAACTCCGGAAACTTCGGCTGCCAGTCCGCTTCCATCATCATCATGTGCGTCAGCAGCCACGCCTCGCTATAGAGCATCCCGGCATGCTCTTTCTTGTTGTAGAGTGGCGAGTCGTGATCCGCTGTGAGGATCTGCTCGAGCGGCGCCCACTTGCTCATACGGATGGTGCGCATCCGCCCTGCGTGGAGATCTCCCACAAGCACCTTGTTCCCCTGCGGCCTCAGGGTGGAGTACACCTCCGCCAACCCCTCGTCCAGCCAGAGGGGCAAGTCCGCTCTGTCCATGTGGTTCAGCAGGTGCACGTACTCGTGGACGGCAACGGGGTACGATTCCTCGTTCCCGCTTCCCATGACGATCCAGTCCGTATCCGGTCCGGCCCAATAAAAAGCGGCGGCCACCTCGTTCGGCCGGAACAGCGCGAACTCTTTATCGTTGGAGAAGACGACGATCCTCACTTTCCGGCTGTGCTCGACGCCTCCGAGGAGCTTTCCGAAAAATCCCTGCACTGTCTCAAAGTGCCTCAGTACCGCGCGGGCACGCCCTTCTCCCGCTGTCGTGTACAGCTCAAAGTGGGCCGACTTCGCCACCAGCCACTCCGGCTTCGCCGCGTGGGCTGTCCATGCAGGCAACAACAATGCCGGCAATAATCCCGCAATTCTCCGCAATCCGGACACCTGAATCAGAGTATCAGAGCCCAAATGCGCGGAGCGACATTTCCACGCACCCTGTCTGGTAAACTCTGTTTGCAACGCCATGTCAGAAAACGCCCTGTTTGCGCCGCTTCCGGAGTTCTCCCGCCAGGCTCACGTGTCCAGTCTCGATGCCTACCGTGCGCTCTGCGCGAAGGCAGAGCAGGAGCCCGAGGCCTTCTGGGCCGAGCAGGCAGAGCGGGAGCTTCACTGGTTTGAGAAGTGGAACCACGTGTTCGAGTGGAATCCGCCGTTCGTCAAATGGTTCGTCGGCGCGAAGACCAACGCGGCCTACAACTGCCTCGACCGCCACCTGGAGACCAGGGCGGACAAGCCTGCCATTCTCTTTGAAGGCGAACCCGGCGACCGCCGCACTCTCACCTACCGGCAACTCCACTCCGAAGTGTGCCGCTTCGCCAACGTGCTGAAGTCGCGCGGACTGAAAGCCGGCGATCGCGCCATCATCTATATGCCGATGATCCCCGAGGCCGTCGTCGCCATGCTCTCCTGCGCGCGGCTCGGCGTGACGCACTCAGTGGTGTTCGGCGGCTTTTCCGCTGAGGCATTGAAGGCGCGGATCCAGGATCTCGACGCCACGCTTGTCCTCACGGCCGACGGCGGCTGGCGGCGCGGCAAGGAAGTCCGGCTTAAGGATGCAGTCGACGAGGCTCTCAAGGACTGCCCCGGCGTGAAGAATGTCATCGTCGCCCAGCGCACCAAGGGCCAAGTCAATATGACCGCGGGCCGCGACCATTGGTGGCACGAACTGGAGGCTGGTGTTTCAGACGACTGTCCCGCCGTTCACCTCGATTCCGAACACCCTCTCTTCGTTCTCTACACCTCTGGCACCACCGGGAAACCCAAGGGCATCCTTCACACCACCGGCGGCTACATGACCTTTGTGGTGAGCACCATGAAGTGGGTGTTTGATCTCAAGGAGGACGATGTCTACTGGTGCAGCGCCGACATCGGCTGGGTCACGGGCCACTCTTACATCGTCTACGGCCCGCTGGCCGCCGGCGCGACTTGCGTCATGTATGAAGGCGCACCCGACTACCCTGCCTGGGACCGTTGGTGGCAGATCATCGCGCGCGAGAAAGTCACGATCCTCTACACCTCGCCGACCGCCATTCGCGCCCTCATCAAACAGGGCGACTCGTGGCCGAATCAGCACGATCTTTCCTCTCTTCGCCTTCTCGGCTCCGTCGGCGAGCCGATCAATCCTGCTGCCTGGGAGTGGTACCACCGCGTGATCGGCAAAGGCCGCTGCCCGATCGTCGATACCTGGTGGCAGACTGAAACCGGCGGCATTCTCATTGCCCCCATGCCCGGTGCGATCGCCTTGAAGCCGGGGTCCGGCACATTCCCGATGCCGGGCGTTCTCGCCGATGTTGTGGACTTTTCCGGCAGCCCCGTCAACGATGGCGCCGAAGGCTTCCTGATCATCAAGCGCCCGTGGCCCTCCATGATCCGTACAATTTGGGGCGATCCCCAGCGCTTTGAGCAACAGTACTTCTCGCGCATCCCAGGCATCTACTTCACGGGCGATGCCGCGCGCCGCGACAAGGACGGCTATTTGTGGATTCTTGGGCGCGTCGACGACGTCATGAACGTCAGCGGCCACCGGCTTTCGACCATGGAGGTCGAGTCCGCTCTAGTCCGCCATCCCGCAGTCGCCGAAGCAGCGGTCGTCGGCAAGCCGCACGAGATCACGGGCCAGGCGGTTTGCTGCTTTGTAACTCTCAAGAAGGACGTCTCCTCCAATCATCACGATCTCGCCCAGGACCTACGAAAGTGGGTCGCGCACGAGATCGGAGCCTTTGCCCGGCCCGAAGAGATCCGCTTCACCGAGGCTTTGCCCAAGACCCGCAGCGGCAAAATCATGCGCCGCCTGCTCCGGGAAATCGTCACCTCGCACACTGTCACAGGTGACGTGACGACTCTGGAAGATCTCGGCGTCGTGACAAAACTCGCTGCCCAGCACGACGAGGACTGACGCGCACTCTCCGCCCAGTGCGCGCCACAATGTTCGACAAACCTGCCCGACGAAGATTCAGCCACGGCGAAGAGTTTCTTAGCCAGTGAAAGTTTTGTTTTTTCAACGCCTCCTGATCGCTGCCCATTCAGAAATTGCGGCGAAAAAAAACGTGATAGTGCTGAGCGCGGCATCCAATGAGCGGCGACATGAGATCGCCCGGGATTCAGGCCGGGGAGTCTGAGCCGGGCCAGCGGAGCACACCGTTGCTTCGGCAGCGGTGGATGATCGCCGGAACGATGGAGGAACCGGAAGTTTGCGAGTCCGCCCATTGATCGAGAAACTCCTGATCGTGACGGGTCTCGCTCTCTGCGGGGTCTATGCACTGGAGCGGATTCACAGTGCAGTAGCGTCCCGTCTGCTTGTTTCTTCATTCACGGCTGCCGCTGCTCAGACTCCCCTTGCCCAGACTGCACCCGCGGCCTTGCCGCCGGAGCGCGCAGTCGATTTCGCAGGTTGGTCCCAGGCTCGAATCACGGGGTACAGGAAAGCGCTCGCCGCCGTGATGGATCCGCCGCTGGGAATCCTCACGATTCCAAAGATTGGCCTCGAAGTCCCCGTCCTCGAAGGGATCGACACCATGACCCTCGATCGCGGCGCGGGGCGAATCCCCGGTACCGCATTGCCCGGACAGCCCGGCAACATCGGTATCGCGGGGCATCGCGACGGCTTCTTCCGCGGCCTCAAGGATATTTCGACGGGCGACACGATCATCTTTTCGACTCTTGATTCCCGAAACACTTACGCCGTCGAGTCCATCCGCATCGTCAATCCCGGCGACGTGAAGGTCCTCGGCCCCACTCCAAAGCCATCGCTCACTCTCGTCACTTGTTATCCGTTCTATTTCGTCGGCGTCGCCCCCCGGCGCTTTGTCGTCCACGCCACCCTCAAGGAAACTGCCGGGCTGAGTCGGACCTCTTCTCCGAACTCCCCGACCATTTACTAGTTCGCCATAACCAGATCGCCGTGAAACTTGAAAGGAGATTCAAAATGACCCGTATCACTCCAGGACGCCTCCTGCTGTGCGGAACCATCCTCGCCCTAGTCGTCGTTCTGTGCCTTCCGCTCGTCGCGCAAACGACGCAAAAGATGGAGGTCCGCCGCGGCACGGTCGTCTATGTCTCAGGCCATGACGTCGTCGTGAGGATGGACGATGGAACCGTGAGGCACGTTACTGTTCCACCCGACGCCACATTCACTGTCGCCGGCAAGACCATGGGCGTCGCCGACCTTAAACCCGGTATGGAGTTAACCAAAACCGTCACCACAACAACCACCAACAGAACCGTCTCCAGCTTCCGCACTGTCTCCGGAACTGTGTGGCAGGTAAACGCGCCGTATGTGATTATCACCGTCGACGGAAAGAACCGGCAGGTGAAGGTCCCCGACGACACGAAGTTTGACATTGACGGGCAGAAACTGACCGTCTTTGAGCTCAAGAAAGGCATGAAGTTCACAGCTACCGTCGCCACCGAGGTACCGGAGACCGTCGTTGCCAGCACCTCGAGAGTTACGGGAACCGCACCACCGCCTCCTCCTGCACCCGTAGTTGAACCGCCGAGACAGGTAACGACGCTGGTCGTCGAGGAAGCGCCGCCTCCAAAGCCAATGCGCGCTGCCGCAACTGAACCGGCTCCAACGCCGGCCCCAGAACCTGCCGCCCCTCCGGCACGTCTGCCATCAACAGCAAGCCCCGTGCCCCTTGTCGGGCTCATGGGCCTGCTGTCCCTCTCTACCGGACTCGCATTGCGCTCCATGCGCAAGCGCTAGTTCCCCTTCGCCGCTCAGTGCATTGGGTATCCGCTGTCCCGCGTCTACCCAATGCACTTGAGGCGGGTCTAAAGTAACCCAGTCGAAGCGCCGATCCCATGCACTAATGGGAACTATGGATGCGCGCGACAGAAGTGCCTTGATCTCTTTCGCTCTGGCTGGCCTCCTGCTTGGAGCACTCGGCCACACTTCCTGGTTTGTCGCTTACTCAGGGCTTCTGTTTGGATTCTCAGTCGTCATCGGATTGCGGCGGCCACCCCACATCGTGTTGTGGATCCTGACGCTGATTGCGGGCGCTCCTGTTGCCAATCTCATTGCCCATGTCGCCCTGAATTTCAATCCGTCGCTGGCCTGGTACGCTGACGCATTCCTCCGCACCGGAGGCGCCCTTCTGGCAGTGCTTCCCGGTGTTGGCGCCGGATTGCTCTACCGCCGCTTCTCCCCGCGACTTCGCAAGTCCCCTGCCTGATTCGGTTATTCCACGATCACGTAAGGGCAGATTTCGTGCGATAATCCTGTGCTCTCGTCCAGGGTCACGATGACTGCATGCAGTTCCACCATGTCCTTCGCCGCCTCGAAGCGCATCGGCAATTGAGTGAGGAACCGTTGGATCACAGTCTTCTTCTCCACCCCGATCACTGAATCATATGGCCCAGTCATCCCGCAGTCGGTCTGGTAGGCAGTGCCTTTCGGCAAGACCCGTGTGTCCGCAGTCGGGATGTGCGTGTGCGTCCCGACCACTGCCGTCACCCGACCATCCAGGTACCAGCCCATCGCAATCTTCTCGCTGGTCACTTCTGCGTGGAAGTCCAGGAAGCGGACCTTCACGTCGTCCGGGATCTGGCCCAAGAGCTCGTCCGATTTCATGAACGGGCACTCGATCGCCGGCAGATGCACTCTCCCTTGCAGGTTCATCACGGCGTACTTCACGCCATTGCGCGCTTTGCCCATGTACATGCCGGTCCCGGGCACCTTGCTGCCGTAGTTGGCGGGACGGATGATGCGCGGCTCGCGGTCCAGGTAGTCGTATAACTCCCGCTTGTCCCAGACGTGGTTGCCGGTTGTCAGAACGTCCAACCCAATCGCCAGCAGTTCCTGCGCAACGTTCGGCGTGACCCCGAATCCGCCCGCTGCATTCTCCGCGTTGGCGATGGCCAAGTCGATCCCTTCCTCGCTGATAATCCGCTGCAGATGCTCCGCGACTATGCGCCGCCCTGCGGACGCGAATATATCTCCAATGAAAAGGATCTTCATGAGGAAGGGAAGTGGAGCGCACCACAATAGCCGTTCCGGTCTCGGAATCGACCCCGAGCTTCACACGGGGGGAGCCCGCCGGACGCCTTTAGGCTTCTCCTTTCGGAGCATGCTCACCAGCGCCGTTGTTCGAGCCGAGCTCCAGATTCACTTTGCATCGGATCAATTATGGAGACCGGTGACCTGCCTCGCAGGAACGCTCCATACAAGTCAGGATAACCTGCGGCCCCCCGCCGCTCAAAACTTATTTACGCGCCCTTCAGGCAGGCCGCGATCTCTTTCTCCTCGATGCTGCCCTCGCGGATCATCCGCCAGTATGGCTCCGTGATGTCGATTGTTGTCGATCCGCCGCCGATCGAAGGTCCGCCATCCAGCACCAGGTCCACTCGCCCGTCCATCATGCCGAAGACTTCAATGCCGGTGCGGCAGGTGGGCTGGCCGCTGACGTTCGCAGATGTTGCGATCAGCGGCTGTCCCAGCCAGTCGATCAGCGCCTGCGCCACGCGCGACCGCGACTGTCTCAACGCCAGCCGCCCCGTGTTGCCCGTCACCTTGAGAGGCACCTTCGCCGACGCTGGAATGATGATGGTCAACGGTCCAGGCCAGAAGCGCCTCGCCAGCAGGTAAAACCGCGCGGGCAATTCGGTCACCAGGTCTTCAGCCATCAGGAAGTCGCTCACCAGTAGCGGCAGGGAGCGGTGCGCGTCGCGGCCCTTCGCCGCGAAGACGCGACCCACGGCATGCAGGTTGAAGGGGTCTGCGATCAGCGTGTAGAGTGCATCCGTCGGGATCGCCACTACCTCGCCGCGCCGCAGCGCCACCGCTGCGCGCTCAATCGCTTCCACACTCGGTTGTTCCGGATCGATTTCTAAGAGGTCAGTTGCCACAAGTGCTGTATCTCCGGTGGGAAGCAGTCAGTCTAGCGCGCCCCGATCGCCTCGGCAACCTCGATCGCCATCGAGTACCTGCCGAAAGGAGCGCTCAACTGCACCCCGTCCACAAGACCTCTCACACGCCGCACCATCTCTCTCGCAATCTCCACGCCCTCCGCCCTCGATCTTTCCGGATTATCCGCGCGCCGCATCCGCTCCATAAATTCTTCGGGCACGGGCACGCGCAGTTCGTTTACCATGAACTCCGCATTCCGCAGCGAGGTCAGCGGCCAGATGCCCGCAATCACAGGGATGCGGAATCCCTCGATCTGCTTGAGGAACCGCTCCACTTGGCCCAGGTCGAACACCGGCTGCGTCACGATGTACTCGGCGCCGGCCTGGACCTTCCATCCCGTCCGCCGGATCTCCTCTTCCATGTTGAGCGCTCCAGGGTTTGCGCCCACTCCCAGCAGCAGTGCCGTCTGGTTCCCGATCCCGTTCCCGCCGATGTCCAGGCCGTGATTCAGGTTGTTCACGATGTTGCACAGCCCGATCGCGTCCACATCAAAGACAGCCGTCGCATCCGGATACGAACCCATCCGCGGCGGATCTCCCGTGATGCAGATCAGGTTCCGAACGCCGGCGGCGTGAGCGCCCAATAGTTCGCTCTGGATGCCGAGGATATTCCGGTCCCGGCAGCAGAAGTGCAGCACCGTCTCGATGCCGGCCTCCCGCTGGATCAACTGGCAGGTGACCTGCGCGCTCAGCCGCGCGCTGGCGCGCGGGCCGTCCGGCACGTTGATCGCGTCGATCCCAGCTTCCTTGCAGAGCCTGGCGCCGGCGATCTCCCTCGATGCGTCCACACCGCGCGGTGGCAGAATTTCCACGAATGACACGAACTTCTTCTGCGACAGCTTGGCGCCCAGGCTGGACTTCGCAGCCACAGGCACCTTTTCCATCGCCAGCGCTTTCGACTTGGGCTCTTCCACGGTCGCCGTCAGCGTCCTCATCCCGGGCTGGAGGCTGCGCGCTTCGCTCTTGATGCTCTTGATGTGTTCCGGCGTGGTGCCGCAGCAGCCGCCGACAATCTTCACCCCGGCCCACAGCATCCGCCGGGCATACTGCGCGATGTACTCCGGTGAGCTCAGGTAGATGTTCCTGCCCTCCACTTTCGTGGGATGGCCGGCGTTCGGCATCGCAGACATGGGCTTCTGCGAGTACTGCATCATCTTTTCCAGCGTCTCGAGAGTCGCCTTCGGACCGACGGAACAGTTCAGCCCGATGACGTCCGCCTGCAAGGTATCCAGGACGCGTGTGAACGTCTCCGTGTCCGTCCCGTCGTGCAGGTTGCCCTCGTCGTCGATGGTCATCTGCGAAACGATGATCATCTCGGGGCCCGCGATCTCCCGCGCCGCCGCCACGGCCTCGCGCATCTCGTTGAGGTTGGAGAACGTCTCAAAGACCAGCAGGTCCACGCCTTCGTCCACCAGGGCTCTCACCTGCTCGGCGAAGCTCTCCCGCGCCTCCTGGAACGACATTGGACCCAGCGGCTCAATCCGCACTCCCAATGGCCCCACCGCTCCCGCAACAAAGACGTCGCTCCGCTCCGCCGCCGCCTCCCGCGCCAGCCGGACGCCCGCCCGGTTGATCGCCTCCACCTTGTCGGCCAGTCCGAACGTCGCCAGCCGGGCGCGGGTTGCGCCATAGGTGTTCGTCTCGATCACCTCGGCTCCGGCTCGCACGTACTCCAGGTGAATGTCTTTCACCATCTGCGGCGAACTCAGGTTCAACTCGTCAAAACAGCGATTGATGAATACGCCCCGCCCGTACAGCATCGTCCCCATGGCGCCATCAGCCACCACGGCACGCCGTCCCAGCAGCGCCCGGAACTCCTCCGCACGTGAAACCCTCGTTATGTTCTCTGCCATGTCTCTATCTATTTTTGGCACTTCGGGCAGTAGTATGTCGAACGCCCGCCTTGAGTGATGCGCCGGATCGTGCCCCGGCATCGCCTGCACGGCTCGCCTTCCCGGCCGTAGACGGCAGCTTCATACTGCTCGCCCTCAGTGAAACGGCCGGGCCTTTCGTACGCGGCTTCCGCCGACGAGATCGCTGCCCCCAGTACTGCCAGGATAGCTTCGCGCAACTCCCTCAGCTTCGCCGTGCTCACCCGCCGAGCCGGTTTCGCCGGGTGAATTCCTGCCTGGAAAAGAGCTTCCGCGGCATAGATATTGCCGAGCCCCACGACGGCACGCTGTTCCATCAGCACCAGCTTGACCGCTTTCACGGTGCGCTTCGCCCAATTGATCAGGTGCTCGGCCGTGAACTCCGCAGAGAACGGCTCCGGGCCCAGGTCGCCGAACAACTCCGCCTCCTCCGCCTGCGAGTGGAACGAGACTCTTCCCAGCGCCCTCGGATCGTCCAGCACAATGCCTCTTCCGTCCGCCAGGCGGAGCCAGGCTCGAACCGTCGTGTCCCTTTTCCTGGCGTCAGGTATCACTTCAAGATTGCCTGTCATCTTCAAGTGAACACGCAGGAATGCTCCACCATTGAGCCGTAGGATGATATGCTTCCCGCGCCGATCCGCTCCCTCCAATTTCAGTCCGATGGCCTTCTTTATTTCGCGAGCAGTGGTCGTGCGGAACTGCCCGCATTCCACGATCTCTTCCCACGGCGCGGCTCGCCTCAGTCGCTGGACAACCGCCTCCACCTCTGGCAATTCCGGCACTTACCAGACCTCCAGTTCCACCGGTGCTCCCACTCCAATCCCCAGTTTCTTCGCCGCTGCTGCTTCTTTGATCGACACCTCCAGCGTCCCAGCGCTCCCTACGATAGCGACGGGTTCCCCCGCCGAGGCCTCCTCATAGCTCCGCACCAGCTTCGTCACTGTCTTGAACCCGATGTTGAGCTTGAAGCCTTTCACTGCAAGCGGCAGAAATTCCGCGGCTTCCAGGTTGGTCACTGCGTTACCGAATCGGTCGATGTGCGCCACTTCGCCCTGCCAGAAGCGGCGTCCCGTGCGCAGCGGTTCCCCTCCCGGCAACCGGGTCGCATCGTGCACCAGTTTGCCGGCCCGCGCCGGCGGCACTCCGGCTGACATGTGCGCTGCGGATGGCGCAAAAACATCTCTTCCATGAAATGTTTGCGAGACATTCTTCAGCATGAACTTGACGCTGGTGATCTCCCTCGTCCTCGCACCCTTCAGTTGGAGCAGATCCGTGAATAAACCGTTGTCCGGACCGACGAACAGATGGCCGCCCGCCTCCACGCACAGTGCCCGGCGCGCCCCGCCCACTCCCGGATCCACCACGCACACATGCACAGTCCCCTTCGGAAAATATGGCCAGCTCTGCTTCAGCAGGAACCTCGCCTCACTCACCTGAAACGGCTCTATCTCATGGCTGATGTCGATCACCTGTGCCTTCGGCGCGATGCCCGCGATCACCCCCTTCATCACCCCCACATAGTGGTCCTTCGTCCCGAAATCCGTCAGTAGCGTGATGATTCGGTTCCCGCGCGTCATAAAATAAGAATAGCGGGCTTCTCGTGAATTACTTCGACCACAACGCCAGCACTCCTATCGCGCCCGAGGTCCTAGATGTCCTCCAGCAGGTGCAGTCCGAGGTGTACGGCAACCCGTCGTCCATCCACAGCCCCGGACAACGCGCCCGCCAGTACATCGAGGAGGCTCGCGCTCAGATCGCGCGCCTGCTCAACTGCGACCCCAAGGAGATCGTCTTCACCTCCGGCGGCACCGAGGCCGATAATCTCGCCATCCTCGGTGTGCCCCCCGGACACATCATCACCACCGCCATCGAGCACCCTGCGGTTTTGGCCGCGGCGGAGCACCGCGGCAACTCGACGATCGTCACGGTCAGCGCCGATGGCGTGGTCAGTCCCGATGACATCCGCGCCGCGCTTCGTCCCGATACGGTTCTTATCTCGGTGATGCACGCCAACAACGAAACCGGCGCTATCCAGCCTGTCGCCGAGATCGCCGCCATCGCTCATGAAGCGGGCGCGCTGTTCCACTCCGACGGTGTGCAGGCAACGGGCCGCATCCCTGTGGACGTCCGCGCCCTCGGCGTGGACATGTATTCGCTCAGCGGCCACAAATTCAATGCGCCCAAAGGTGTCGGTGCGCTCTACGTTCGTGACGGCGTCAAGGTGAACGCGCGCCAGTTCGGCGGAAGGCACGAGCGTGAGCGCCGCGCTGGTACCGAGAACGTCCCCGGCATCGCGGCCCTCGGTTCCGCGGCCGCGCTTGCTCCGCCCGACACTCTGGCGCTGCGCGATCATCTGGAACACTCCATCCTCAATCGCATCCCCGGCACGCGCGTCAACAGCGCCGCCGCCCCGCGCACTCCCAACACTTCCAACATCGTCTTCCCCGGCCTCGAAGCCGAAGCGCTGCTCATCTCGCTCGACCTGGCGGGATTTGCCGTCGCGACCGGTGCAGCCTGCTCCTCAGGCGCGGTGCGCCCCTCTCACGTCCTCACCGCGATGGGCCTCTCGGCGTCCGACGCCAAGTCGTCCATCCGCTTCTCCCTCGGCCGCGGCAACACGCTGGAGCAGGTCGACGCCCTCATCGCCAATGTAGAGCGCTCCGTCGCGCGCCTACGAAAGTTGAGCCCTGTCGATGCCTGATCCAAGTCCGGATACGCTCATCGCAGTGGCCATGTCCGGCGGCGTCGACTCGTCCACCGTCGCAGCGCTTCTCCAGCGCGAAGGACACCGCCTGGTCGGCATGACCATGCAACTCTGGAATCAGCGCCGCTTGCCTGAACTGCAGGTCGAGGGCGCCACCGGGCGCTGCTGCTCGCTCGACGACGTCTACGACGCTCGCGCCGTCGCCAATATCCTCGGCATCCCCTATTACGTCGTCAACTTCGAGGACGACTTCGAGCGCACCGTCGTCAAGCCCTTCATCGACGAATACCTCAGCGGCCGCACGCCGATCCCGTGCACGCTCTGCAACAACCACGTCAAGTTCGATAAGTTTCTTGAGATGGCGGAAGGCGTCGGCGCGAGCCACGTCGCCACCGGCCACTACGCCCGCGTGAGCTTCAACCCGGATTCAGGCCGGTACGAACTCCGCAAGGGCGTCGACGAGTCCAAGGACCAGACCTACTTCCTCTTCGGTCTCACACAGCCGCAGCTTGCCCGCACGCTCTTCCCTCTGGGCGGTATGACCAAGCCCGAGGTCCGCGCTCTCGCGGCATCGCTCAAGGTCCCCACCGCTGCCAAGCACGACTCCCAGGAGATCTGCTTCGTCCCCAATGGCGACTACGCAGCCTTCATCGACGCCTGGTTCAAGGATCAGGGCATCCCGCGCCAGTCCATACAGGGCGAGATCGTCGACACCAGCGGCAAGGTGCTCGCCGGGCATCATGGCGTTCATCACTACACGGTCGGCCAGCGCAAGGGTCTGAACGTGGCTGTCGGCGAACCGTTGTACGTCATCGCCACGAATCCCATGACCCAGCAGGTCATCGTCGGCCGCAACGAAGACCTCCTCCGCCGCACCCTCACCGCGAAGGACGTGAATTGGGTCTCCGTCGCGCCCATCACGGAGCCCCGCTCCGCCCAGGTCAAGATCCGCAACAAGCACCTGGCCGCCCAGGCGATGCTCATCCCCACCTCCGACCCCAAGCGCGTCGAAGTCCGCTTCGACACCCCTCAGCGCGCAGTCACCCCCGGCCAGGCCGCCGTCTTTTACGATGGCGACCTCGTCCTCGCCGGCGGCTGGATCGAGTGAGTGCGGCGATCACTTTGCGGTCGAGTCTGTCGCGCCCTCAGGCCTCCACTCCATGGCCAGTCGTTGCGCCTCAGCGATCTGCTGCGCTGTCATCCTCTTAGCCACTTCCTCCCGCCTCTGAGCGTAATTCTTCAGGTTCTCGACCTCGACGCCGCCCGGGCTAGAAGCCGCGAGGTTCAACCACATGTGCGCCTGCACAAAGTCCTGCGTGACGATGCTGCCACTCTCGTAATATAGGCCGAGCTGGAATTGCGCCTTGGCGTCTGCCTGATCCGCGGCCCTGCGAAACCAGCGCACGGCTTCGGCGACGTCTTTCTGTACTCCTTGCCCGCGTTCGTACATGATTCCGAGGTAATACTGAGCGCGCTCATCACCTTGATCAGCGGCTTTGCGGAACAAGCGCAGGGCCTCGGCAAAGACCTGCGGCGCTCCTGCGCCGTTGTAATATGCCCATCCGAGGTTGAACTGTTCGAGGAGACTCCCTTTCTCAGCCCTATCCCGAAAGACGCGTATACCCTGATCCCGGTGCTCCCACATTTTTTGAGCGGTAATTCTCGATTCCTGTCCACACAGAAGTGAAATATCCGACATACCTAAGACCAGAAGCACGAATCCCCTAATATTGAATTTGCCGGCTCTCATTTCACTCAGCTCCTTCCTTCTGATTGAGTCTACTGTGAATGAATGGAACCTGCAGCCCTCTGTTCGCAAAAATGATTAGGATAATTCTAGATGTAGTCAGGAATTTTCGCGTCCCACTTGGGTGCCTACGCTCACCTTGGGATGGGAGATTTCAGCCTCGACTCATGTGCCCGTAACGTAGGCCCGCCCGATCTGCTCCACCGACGTTGTCCCGCATTGCTTCATCGCAAGTTCAAACTCGCCGCGGAGCATCTCCAGCACGCGCTCCACGCCTGCCTGACCGAATGCACCGAGGCCCCACACATACGGCCGTCCGATGCACGCGGCCCTCGCGCCCAGAGCCAGCGCCTTGAACACGTCCGTCCCTCTTCGAATGCCGCCGTCGACCAGCACCGGGATCCCTGCGCCCGCGCCGTCCAACACCTCCGGCAGACTCTCCACCGTAGCGCGCAGACTCTCTTCTGCGCGCCCGCCGTGGTTCGACACCACGATCCCGTCCACTCCGTGCTCCCGGCACAGCCGCGCGTCCTCACGAGTCACAATCCCTTTCACCACCAGCTTCATCTTCGTCATCTTCTTGAGCCGGTCGACGAAGTCCCACGTCAATGCCGGGTTGTATGGCTCCAGCCCTTTTACGTCCAGTCCCTCGAACATCGGACGCCGGAACCGCGACACTTCGAACGACGGCGCATGGCACGCCATGCAGGGACGCTTGTCCAGCAATCGCATTCGTTTCTGCGTCTCCGTGTTCCGCCCGGCCGGGAGATCCACAGTGAGCGCCAGCACCGGGCACCCCGCGGCCTCCGCCCGCATCACAAGACGCTCGGCCACAGCCAGTGAAGTCGTCGTGTAGAGCTGGTACCAAACCGGCCGGCCCGCCGCTGCCGAGACGTCTTCAACGCTCGTCGAAGTGAACGTGGACAGAATTTGCAGCGTCTTCTTCTGCTTCCCGGCGCGAGCAACCGCCAACTCGCCCTCTTCGTGGAAAGCCCGCTGGCCCGACACGGGACACATCACGATGGGCGTCTCCCACTTCGTGCCGAACACCTCGACGCTCATGTCCACCTTCGACACGTCGATCAGCCGCCGCGGCCTGAGCTTGATATGGCTCCACCCTTCGCGGTTCGCCTTCAGCGTCGAGTCGTCGTCCACTCCTGTTGCCAGGTAGCCGAAATGCGCCGGCGGGATCGCCTTCCGCGCCGCCGCTTCGAAGTCCATCACATTGAGGGCGTCTTTGACGTCCGTGATGACCCCGTCCTGCATGGCGAGCAGCGGGCTCCCCGCCAGATACGCCAGAAACCGCCTCCGCGATGCATCCTCACGCGCCCGGTACATGGTTGAACATTGTACTCCCGGCGCGTCACGTGATCGTGCCTATCCCATGATTTCCCGCACAAACTCCGCCGTCTGTCCGATCTGGTCGTTGAACCGTTGATACAGCCCGATGATCACCGGGTCCGTCGGCTTGATCCCGCTCAATGCCGCCGCCATCCGCTCCTTCACTTCCTTTGGCGAATTGACTGAACGTCCCGCGGCCAGCACCTTGTACGTCAGGCACGGCTTCTTTGTCTTGCGGATCGTCTCCATCATCCGCGGCGGATCGCTCGGCAAGTAGATTTCTCCCAGCGGCACCTGCCCCAGGATCTTCTCAAACTCCTTCTTCGGCCTGTTCATGTAATAAAGGCTCGTCATGAAGTAGTCGACGTCCCAGCCCTTCTCTTCTGCGTATTCCACCTCCAACGGATTGTGGCAAGAGAAGCCGACCATCACGCCCGTGTCGCGAATCCGCTTCAGATAGTCCAGCGACTTGTCGAGCTGCCCCATATCCCAGAACCGGTTCGTCGTCGCGCCATGCTGCGCGATCCCCATCGGCTTCAGCTTTGCCACGCGCGGCAGAATCTCTGGCGTGTCGTTGAAGTTCGGCCTCGACAATACCAGCAACTGCAGCTTGCCGCCCATCTCCTTGTACTTGAGCCAGTCCGTCTCCAGACGCTCGCTCCAACTCGCCTGCCACGTGTTCAGCCCGGCCCGCTCCAGTTCCCGCAAAAACGCAATCACGCGCGCCGTCGTGTGGTACTCGCCCATGTGCGCCGAGAAAACGTAGTTGAAGTGCGAGTACCCGTAGATCGGATTCGCGCCCGCAATCAGCCGCGACAGTTTGTACTTGCCGAACGGCACCACCGGCAGCGCGGCACCGGCCTTTGCTTCAGGTACCCGATCCGCGGGCGGCTCAGCCTGCGCGCCCTTCGCGTTCGCAGCCATCAGCCACGCCGCAACCGTCCCGGCGCCCCGGAACATATCCCTGCGGTCGATCCCCGGATCGTCCACCGGCTCCAGTTCAGTCATTCCATTCATCAACGGCGGCTCGTGTTCCATGTCCTCTCCCTATCCGAACTCATACGACGTCATCGACAGATTCCCGTACTCCATCCCCTGACACAACACCCGCGCCCCTTCGTCCTCCCACGATGCTCCACCCGCAAACAGCAGCGGCGCGAAATGCTCCGGCGTCGGCACGGCCTCATTCGCGTTGGGGGCCAACTCCGCGTAGTCGCACAAACTCTCCCAATCACCCTCCGCCACCATCTCCTCGACCCACTCGTCGAACTCCGCGGCCCATTCGTCAACGGGCGCGTCCGGATCGCGCAGATTCACGCGGCGCAGATTGTGGACGATTCCTCCGCTGCCCGCAACAACCACCCCGCTTTCTCTCAGCCCCCGCAAAGCCCTGCCCAAGTCGAACACCTGCTTTGCCGGCGCGCTGTCCGGCAGCGAAACCTGCACCACCGGAACCCTCGCCTCCGGAAACGCGTGGACCAGCGGCGTCCACGCGCCGTGATCCAGACCGCGCCGCTCCTCGAACCCCACTCCGAAGCCCGCCGCACGCGCTAGTTGCGCCGCTTCCTCGGCCAGCGCCGGGCTCCCCGGCGCGGGATATTGCACCTGGTACAGCTCTTTTGGGAATCCCGTGAAGTCGTACACGAGCGGCGCAGCCTCCCAGTGCGTCGCCCTGATCCCGCCCGCGGTCTCCCAATGCGCCGAAACGATCACGACCCCACGCGCCCCAGCGCACCGCCCCCCAAAATCCGCCAGCGCTTTCGAATACGGACCACGGTCCAGCGCCGTCATCGGCGACCCGTGCGCGAAGAATACCGCCGGAGCTCGCTTCATTCGATCCATCATAAGCCCGCCGTCCCGCTTTCGGAACGCGTATCATGATCCTCATCCATGCCCGTTTTGAATCGACGCCAGTTCCTCGCCTCCGCCGCAATGGCCATGCATTCGTCCGCGCCACGCCACGTCACCGTCTTCCGCGAGCCCGGCAAGTTCGCCGGCTGGCCCGCCAATCACGGCATCTGGTCCTGGGACAATGAGATCGTTGTCGGCTTTGAGGTGGGAGAATACGACGCAGGCGCCGGCTTCCACGCCATCAGCCACACGAAACCCGCGGTCCACTGCCTCGCCCGCTCTCTGGACGGCGGCGAGTCGTGGCGCATAGAACGTCCTGCCTCACTTCAGCCGCCGCCTAATCGAAAGATTGCCGACATCCCTACCGCCTCCACCGGACCTGAACTCAAAGACTGCCCCGGCGGCATCGACTTCACCGCTCCCGGCTTCGCCCTCACCCTCCGCATGGAGGACATACACGTCGGTCCCTCACGCTTCTACTACTCGACGGACCGCTGCAAATCCTGGTCCGGACCCTTCCACTTCCCCAACTTCGGCGAGAAAGGCATCGCCGCGCGGACCGACTACCTCGTCAACGGCAAGCACGACTGCACCGCCTTCGTCACCGCTCCCAAACCCAATGGCCGCGAAGGCCGCGTCCTCTGCGTCCGCACGCGCGACGGAGGTAAATCCTGGCAGCGCGTCGCCTGGGTCACGCCCGAACCTCCCGGCGAGGACTTCGCCATCATGCCCTCCTCCGTGCGCCTCGGCCCCAAGACCATCCTCACCGCCGTCCGCCATCGCGAGTTCATCGATCTCTACCGCTCTGACGACGATGGCCTCTCCTGGCGCCGCCTCGGCAAGCCCGCTCCGCAAACCGGCGGCAATCCGCCCGCGCTCGTCCTCCTGCCGGATCGCCGCCTCGCCATCACTTACGGCTACCGCCTCAGGCCCTACGGCATCCGCGGCCGTTACAGCTCCGATGAAGGCATGACTTGGTCAGAAGAAATCATTCTCCGCCAGGACGGCGCCGCACCGGACCTCGGCTATACGCGAACCGTCTGCCGCTCCGACGGGCGCATGGTCACCGTCTACTACTACAACGACACCTCGTCGCCGGAGCGCTACATCGGCGCGACCATCTGGTCCTGACTGTGGAATGATCAACCTTGGCGAAACGCTCTCCATTCCGCAATCATCTGGAAGACGCGCTCACGCGATCTCTACTTTTTTCCCTCCGCCACGCACCGTTCCGCCTGTCGCTGGCGCGCAGCTTCTTCCGCCTCCTCGACACCGGTTCGCCACGCCTCCGCCGCGCGGCTGAGCGGAACCTCGAACTCGTGTTCCCGCAGTCCTCCCACGACGAGCGCGCTGGCATCATCGAAGGCTGCTGGCAGTCGCTCTCGCGGGTCATCGCCGATCTGGCCCGCTTCCCCGAGATCAACAAGTCCAACGTCCATCAGTTCATCCGCTACGACGGCTTCGAACACTTCGAGCGCGCCAAACAGCGAGGCCGCGGCGTCCTCTTCGCCACGGCGCACCTCGGCAACTGGGAGTTCTCCGCATTCGCCCACGCCCTGATGGCGGAGCCCATGTCCATCGTCGTCCGCCCGCTCGACAACCCGCTCCTCGACGATCTGACTACGCGCTACCGCACCCTCTCCGGCAACACGGTCCTCGGCCGCGGTAAAGACTACCTCCGCCCTCTCCTGGCCGCCCTGCACCGCAATGAAGCCGTCGGCATCCTCATCGATCAGAACGTCACGGAGGACCGCGGCATCTTCGTCAACTTCTTCGGCATCCCCGCCTGTGTCGACGCCGGCTTCGCCCGCCTTGCCGCACGCACCGGAGCCGCAGTCATCCCCGGCTACGCGCTCTGGTCCCAGGAAGAATCCCGCTACATCCTCGTCTTCGAACCCGAAGTCGAAATCACCGGCGACACTCTCGCCGACACGCAGGCCATCCACTCCCGCCTCGAAGCCGCCATCCACCGCACCCCGCACCAGTGGCTCTGGATCCATCGCCGCTGGAAAACCCGCCCGCCCGGACACCCGCCCATCTATTAAGGCACTGCTGGTCCCGACCGGCTTATTTCACCTTCACGCCCGAGACGCACTCAGGCTTGACCTTGGTGTTCACGAAATTCGTCAGTTTTTGATATGCCTCTGTGCCTAATTCTGCTTCCAGAAACTTCCGCTGCTTCTCCACGTCGGGGTTCAGCTCGTCAAATGGCGCGGTGATTTCAGCCCAAGCGGCCTTGGTATACGGCCGCGAGGCGGAATCCTTGGCCTTCTGGTACCTTCGCTGAACATCGTTGGTGATGAGCCGGTGCGCGTTGGCCGCGTCGATGACGACATCAAGTTCTTTCTCAGTGAGGCCGCTCTTAGCCATGTAGCCCAAACGCGAGCCACGGTCCCAGCCGCGCGGAGAATCCGAGAGATTGAGAAACATCATCTTCCAGGCTTCGACGTCTGGAATCAGTTCAGGCGTCTTGGAGCCGTCGACCTCGATCCACCCGTCAGCAGAGCTTGAGCGCGTTGTCTGTGCTTCCAAACTGTTCACGACACCGAACAGAATCGCAACGGAAAGAACCAGAGTTCGCACCGAAAACACCTCCAGTTACCACCATCTTACTGTTGTCCCCCCCCCCCGCAATATCCCAATTCTGGCGAAGCGCCAAACCGCAGCTACTCCACTACCGCCTTCTTCAACCCGTCCACCCGCGGAAACGGCGCGTCCAGATATCGTTCTTCTGCGGTCTGCATCTTGCTCGATTTCAGCCTGTGCCCCGTCAGCGAGCGCCTGCCCGGCCAGCCGCCCATCTACTAATGCGAACTTCTTGCCGGGAACTGCGTCTTTAGGGCCAGGAGGTCTCTTATCTTGTCCAAACGCCGCCGCCTGGCCTACACCCTCGGGTTCCTATTCGTCTTCCTTTGCGCCGCTCCTTTCCTTGCCGGCGCGTTTCATGTTTCTGCCGGCTCGATGGAGGACACGATCCATGCCGGTGAGAAACTCATCATCTCCAGGGGCATTCTCACGAGCCTCATCGTCCCAAACCTCCGCCGCAATGACATCGTCGCCTTCCACTCCCCCCAAGATGCGCGCCAGATCTTCATCAAGCGCATTGTCGGCGTTCCCGGCGACCGCATCCGCATTGCCAACAAAGCTCTCTTCCTCAACGGCCACCGCGTCAACGAACCCTGGGCCGTCCACAAGACCGCCTTCATCGATGACAAGCGCGACAATACTCCCGAGCTCCTCGTGCCCCCCGGCCAGTACTTCGTCCTCGGCGACAACCGCGACAACTCACTGGACTCGCGCTACTTCGGCCTCGTTTCAGATCAGGACATCGTCGGCCAGGTACTCTTCGCCTACTGGCCAGCGCCCGTCCACCGCATTCGCTGATCGCTGCTACTCCACTACTGCCTTCTTCAGCTTGTCCAGCCTGGGGAACCGCGCGTCCAGATAAGCGTTGCCCTGCGTCTGCATCTTGCTCGATTCCGGCCCGTGCCCCGGTGGCGACCACTCCCCATAGCCCGCGTACAACTTCTCGAACACGTCCATCCCCTCGACTACCTTGCCGAAAGGCACGAAGCCAGTCCGGTCCAACTCGGGATTGTTCTTCAAATTGACGAACACCTGCGTCCGGCGCGTGTTCTTGCCCGACTGCGCGAACGACACCGTTCCCTTGACGTTTTTCTCCTTCACCGGGTCGTCGTCCACCGCCGAGCTGTTCATCATTGCATTCACCGTCGGATCACTCGCTATGCCGAACTGCACGATGAATCCCGGCCTCACACGGTAGAAGCGCGAGTCGTCGAAGAAGCCCGTCGTCACCAGCTTCCAGAACCTCTCCGCTCCCTTCGGAGCCCAGTCCTTGTACACTTCAATCACGAACGGCCCCTGCGTCGTCTCAACGCGTGCCCGCCACATATCCGGCATGGGCTCCGCGGCTTTCGACTTCCTCGGCGCTTCCGCATGCTTCGGCGCTTCACTGCCGCAACCGGCAAGCGCCAGTGCCAGACCCGCCAAAACGATGATTCTCATCGCCGCTATTCTACTCTGCACGCAGCGCTGCGGACGGATCGATACCCGCAGCCCGCCGTGCTGGCACGTAGCAGGCCACCATCGCCACCGCTCCCAGGAACAGCGCGATCGCCGCAACCACATGCGCGCCCGAGGGCCTCACCCACCACACCTTCGACAGCAGCAGTCTGATTGTGACAAACGAGCCAGCCGCTCCGAGAATCAAGCCAATCGCCGTGAGCCGTACTCCCCGCTGCAGGACCTGCCGCACAACGCCGCTTCTCCCTGCGCCGAGCGCCATTCTGATCCCGATCTCCCGCGTCCGAACCTTCACTGCGTGCGATGTCAGGCCGTAGACGCCCAGCACCGCAAGAAACATCGCTGTTGCAGCAAACACGCTCAACAACAGCAGCAGGAATTCCAGCGGCCGGGTCAACTCTCCTTGCACTGCACTCAGCGTGCGCACTGACGTCACAGGCTGGTCCGGATCCAGCCTCGCGATCTCTTTCCTGACCGGCGTCGCCAGAGCCTGCGGATCCGGCAGGCTCGTCGCAATCAGCAGCGCTACTTCCGCCGGCGGATCCTGCACGTACGGCACGCACACCTCGTTGCCCGGTTTCTGCAGCAAGCCCTGGTTCACCACATCCGCCGAGACGCCCACCACCGTGCGCGCCACTCCATCCAGCACCAGCGTCTTCCCGATCGGATCCGCACCACCCCACGTCTTCCGCGCCATGCTCTCGCTGATCACGGCCACGGGCGCCCGATCCTCTTCCGAGAAGATGCGCCCCTTCCGCATCGGAATCGACAGCGCCCGCCAGTAGTCCGCGCTCACCACGCGCCGCGCCGCCATCACTGGGGAATCCTGCCCTTCGACCTTCACCCTCGTCGACTCCGAGGCGAGCTCCAGAGGAATCCTGGATGTCACTGCCGCGAAATTCACCCCGGCGAGCCCTCGCGCGCGCGACAACACCTCGTTCACGAAGGCAACACGCTTTGCGGGATCCGCATACGTCGGACCCGTCAGCGCGACATTCATGGTCAGCCGCCCTGAAGTAGGAAAACCCCACTCCATTGCCCACAACTGCCGGATGCTCTTCAATACGAACGCTGCACTGATCAGCAACATCAGCGAAAGCGCGAGCTCTGCCACAACCAGCGCACCGCTCAATCTCTGCCTGGGCTGCGATGTCGAACCGAGCGCTCCACCTTCTTTCAATGTCCCGTGCAGATCCACGCCCGACGTCCTGATCGCCGGCAGCATTCCGAAAACAACCGCAGTCACCAGCGACGTCAGCAGAGCATATCCGAGCACGCGCCCATCAATGACAAAACTGGTGATCCCCGCCTCCTCAAACAAGGGTGCGCCAAACCTGGACAACGCCGCGTTCATCCAGTACGCCATGACCACCCCGAAGCCGCATCCAAGCAGCGCGTATAACACGTTTTCCAGCATGAGCTGCCGTAGCACGCGCATCCGCTTTGCCCCCATCGCCAGCCGCAACGCGACTTCTTTCATCCGCTCCACGCCGCGCACCAGCAGCAGGTTCGCCACGCTGACGCAGGAGATCAGCAGCAGGATTCCCACTGCGGCAAACAGGAGCTTGGCGACAGGCGCGGAGCCGCCCTGCTCATAGTTCGCCTGCATCGATTCCATCCGGGCGCCCCAGCCCTTGTGCTCCGCGGTTTCCGCATCATCGAGACTCTTTTCAATCGCACTGATCTCCGCCGCTGCGCTCTCCAGCGCAACACCGCTCTTCAACCGGCCCATCACCCAATAACCCTCGGCGGGTCTTCCCGCTCCGGCCGCCGCCCAGATTCGTGTTCCGGCTTCCGGCAATGATGCCTGGAAGCGCGCCGGCATCACTCCCACGATCGTGGCTGGTGCACCGTCAAGCCGGATTGCCTGTCCCACGACATCTCTTCTTCGCCCGTACCGCGACTGCCACAGCCGCCAACTGATTACAGCAACTCGAGGCGCATCAAGAGCGCAGTCCTCTTTCGCAATCGTGCGCCCGAGCAGCGGCTTCATCCCAAGAACGCCGAAGAAGTCTGCCGTCACCAGCGCCGCTCGCACGCGCTCCGGTTCAAGACCGCCGCCCACCGTGAACGCCGTCCTCCACATCGCGCCCATGGATTCGAAGCTGCGGCTCTGAGCACGCCATTCCTCGAAGTTCTTCAGCCGCACCGGACCTACCCACGCCGGGCGGTTGTTCTGCGTCTCGTATTCGCCGATCACCACCAGCCGGCCTGTCTCAGGGTAGGGGAGTGGCCGCATGAATAGCGTGTACAGCAGGCTGTACACAGTCACACCCGCGCCGATTCCCAGTGCCAGCGTCAATCCAATCACCGCAGTCAGCACCGGCTGCCGCCGCATCATCCGCAGCGCATAGCGCATGTCCTGCAGCAGGCTTTCGACGAACGCGATCCCCCGCGCCTCCCGGTGCGTCTCCTTCACCTGCTCGATTCCGCCGAACTCCCGCAGCGCAGCGTATCGCGCCTCCCTCAGCGTCATCCCCACCCGGACCTTCTCCTCCACCAGCATCTCCAGGTGGAATTCCATCTCCTCGCTGAGCCGCCGGTCGAGACTGCTCGTCGAGAACATTGCGCGAACGCGCGACAGGAACACGCTGAGCGGCATCATGATCGCCTCCTGTTACTCCTCCGCCGCCTGAAACAATCTGCCGATGATACCGGCCATCCTCTCCCAGTTCTCTCGCTCCACCTCGAGCTGCTTCTTCCCGTCAGCCGTGATGCTGTAGAACCGTGCCTTGCGATTGTTATCGGATTTGCCCCACTCCGATTTGATCCACTTTCGCTGCTCCAGCCGCAGCAGCGCCGGATACAGCGTGCCCTGGTTCAAAGAGAGGAGTTCCTGCGAAATCTGTTCCACGCGCCTCGCGATGCCATACCCGTGCAGCGGCCCCATCGAATCCAGCGTCTTCAGCACGATCAGATCCAGCGTGCCTTGCAAGACATCCGTCTTTTCACTCCCCACCGGGCTGCCCTCCTTCCTGTTGAATGTCTACAGAGGCAGAGTACGCCCACTCCTGTAGAATGTCAACAGGTAATCAGGTCATTTTGTCTGAAAAATGCGGGCGCCCTCTAGTAGACCGCGTTCGGGAAGCGTTTCAGAAGGATCTCGTCCTTCGTCAGGAGATCACCGCCGCCGGCCAGCGCATTCGCACAGAGCAGCCGGTCGAGTGGATCGCGCGTGAACGACAGCCACGATGCCGCCATCGCGACATCCTCGAACGTCCTCCCACACACCTTCGTTCCGACCTTTTCCTCCGCGTTGCTGTACATACAACACGTACGTATGTCGTTCCCCCTACGGTGCCACGTCGATCGGCGGCTCTTCAAAGTACAGGATCCGCCTGCAGTTTTCACAGAACATCACCTGTTCGCCTCGTTTCACGTCCTGGAAGAACTGCGGTCGCATTGCCATCATGCACGCCTGGCACATCCCGTCCTTGGCCTCGGCGATCACGTCCCCGTCTCTGTAATACCGGGTCCGCAGCCGGTCATACACAGCCAGCAGCGCCACGGGTATTCCCGCCGCCGCCGCCGACCTCTCCCCCTCAACCTTCTTCAGCTCCGCCTGATCCTCCGCCGTCCTCGTCTTGGCCCGCGCCTTCTCGGCCTCGACCACGCCTTTCTCCTGTGCCAGAGCCGACTCCGCAGCCTTGACGTTCTTCTCCAGCGACTCGGCTTCCCCCATCAGATCCAGGGTCTGGTCCTCCGCCTTGCGGATCGACTGCTCACAAAACTCGATCTCGTGCTGGAAAGCCCTGTACTGATCATTCGTCTTGGCCTGAAGCATCTGATCCCGCAGCTTCGAGATCTTCTGCTGTTGCGCCTGGATATCTCCGTCCAGCTTCTTCCGCTCGCGCACATTCGCGGCCAGCGCCGCCTTGTCGAGGTCCAGCTTCTTGAGGTGGCTGTCCAGCGCTTTCTCGATCTCAGCTATCTGTTTTGGGAGGGCTGCGATTTCCCGGCGAAGATCCGCAATCCTTAGATCCATCGATTGCAGACGCAGCGCCGTGGCAAGATCCTGATGCATCATCAGGCAGTGTATCACCTGAGGCTCGAAAGCCTCCGCGCAATCGGCCCGCCCAACGCGCGCGTCGCCATCTCCAGTTCCTCGATCTTGAGCGATCGTGCCGTCCAGTACAGCACCCCCAGCCCCAGCGGGATGGAGACTCCCAGATCCACAAGCCGAGCCATTGTTCCGGCTCCCAGCACGTGGGTGATCCCCTTGCTCGAAAGCCAAACCACCAGCCCCATTGCCACCGACGCCATGGAGACTCGCAAAGTCGTTCTTGCCAGCCGTCGCCCGTGAATCCCGCCGAGCTTCACCTTCAAATCCCAGAACAGCACGAGAAAGCTGAACAACGCGACGCACGACGTCGACAACGCCAACCCCGCGTGCCCCAAGCCCGCATACCTCACCAGCGTCCACGCCATGCCCGCGTTGATCGCGATCGAAAGCAGGCTGGTCACCATCGGCGTCCGCGAGTCTTTCAATGCGTAAAACGCCGGCGTTAGCACCTTCACCGCCGAGTATCCCGCCAGGCCAATCGCATAGTAAGCCAGCGCAACCGCAGTCTGGTGCGTGTCGTACGCCTGGAATCGCCGCCCTTCATAGATCGCTCCCACAATCGACGGCCCCAGGATCATCAGCCCCACCGACGAGGGCACCGTCAGGAGAAACACCAGTCCCAACGAGCGCGCCAGCGTTTCGCGGAACTCCTCGATGTCACCCGACGCCGCGCTCTTCCCGATTGCTGGCAGCGTCGCCGTCGCGATCGCCACGCCGAATAGCCCCAATGGCAATTGCATGAACCGGAACGCATACTGCAGCCACGCCGTCGCCCCGTCCAACCCGCGCACCGGATCGTTGATCGACGTCGCAAAGAACGTATTCACCAGCACATTGACCTGGACACTGGCGTTCCCGATGATCGCCGGCCCCATCAGCTTGAAGATGTGCCGCAGCCCCGGATGGTTGAAATCAAACGCCGGCCGGAAGTTGAATCCCTGCCGCCACAAGCTCGGGACCTGGCACACGAGTTGAAGGGCGCCCCCGATCACCACGCCATAGGCCATTCCTTCAATCGGCGTAATCCCCAGCCACGGCCCCATCCAGAACCCCAGCGCCAGCCCCGAGGCCACGCTGCCTACGTTGAACCACGTCGACGATAGAGCCGGCACAGCGAACTGCCCGCACGAATTCAGGATCCCCATCGCCTGCGCCGCCAATGCTACCAGCAGCAGGAACGGGAACATGATCTGCGTCAGCAGCACCGCCAGCGCCGCCTTCCCCGGTTCCCGCGCTGCCCACGTCTTCGTCAGCATGGGCACGAACCATGGGCTCAGCAGAATCCCCGCCAGGCACAGTCCGCCCACCATCAGGATGATCGCCGTTGCCACCAGGTTTGCCAGGTGCGCGGCTTCTTTCTTATCCTTCGTATGCAGGTATTCCACAAATGTCGGCACGAATGCCGACGACAGCGCACCTTCGGCGAACAGGTCTCGCGTCAGGTTCGGGATCCGGAATCCGATGACGAACGCGTCGTAAGACGAACCCGCACCGAAGAGCCGGGACATCACCCCTTCGCGCACCAGACCGCTGACCCGGCTCAGGAATACCGCGGACGATGCTACACCCGCACTCTTGAAGACTTTTTCTGACTGTGTGGACAACCTTCACATTGTAACCGCCGAGCCGTGATATCTTGCGTAAGTCCGATGCGCGCCCCGTCTTCTCTTGTGCCCGTTCTGATTCCCGCCTATGAGCCGGACGGCGCACTCCTCTCCACCGTCGCCGCTCTGGAGGCCGCCGGCCACGCGCGCATCGTCGTCGTCAACGACGGATCAGGCCCATCTTTTGAGCCCCTTTTTGACCAGCTCCGGCAACGCCACCCCGGGGTCCATCTCCTCCGCCACTCCGTCAACCTCGGCAAAGGAGCCGCCCTCAAAACCGGTCTCAATCACATCCTCAACAAATTCCCTGATGCCCCCGGCGCTGTCACCGCCGACGCCGATGGCCAGCACCTTCCCGCCGACATCGCCCGCGTGGCGGAAGCCCTCGCCCAATCCGCCGGCAGCAACCTGGTTCTCGGCGCCCGTTCCTTCGGCAACGGCGTTCCCTGGCGCAGCCTGTTTGGAAACCGCATCAGCGCGGCTTTGCTTCGCCTCGTCGTCGGCGAACGGCTCAGCGACACCCAGACCGGGCTCCGCGGAATCCCGGTCTCGCTCATCCCCCAACTTCTCCCGCTGCCTGCCAATGGCTACGAATTCGAGCTTGACATGCTCATCGCCGCTCACCACAACGGCCTCCCGCTCGTCGAGGTCCCCATCACCACCGTCTACCTCAACGGCAACCAGTCCTCCCACTTCAACCCACTGCTCGACTCCATGCGCATCTACTTCGTCCTCTTCCGCTTCACCCTGACGTCGCTGATCACGGCTCTCATCGACAACGCCGTCTTCATCCTTCTCTATACGGCTTCCTCGCACATTCTCACTTCCCAGATCATCGGGCGCGCCGCCGCCATCCTGTTCAACTACACGGCCGCACGCCGCGCAGTCTTCCTGGCACGTGACGGGCACCGGCACACTCTCCCCCGCTTCCTCGCTCTGGTTGGAGTCAACACCGTCATCTCCTACGGCATCATCACCTGGCTACACACGGTCATCGGCGTCCGCGTCATCGTTGCCAAGCTGTGCGTCGAGGGCGTGCTTTTCCTGGCCAACTTCGCCATCCAACGCGACTTCGTCTTCACCCGCAAAGCGGGCCAGACTTCCTAGCTTCCGTACTTCTCCAGGAAATCCGCCACCGTTCGCGTCCCGAGGTAAAAGTTCTCGATCTTGAACTTCTCGTTCGGAGAGTGCAACCCGTCGTCCGGCAGCCCGAAGCCCATCATCACCGTCGGGATTCCCAGGTGATGTGCGAAATCCCCGACGATCGGCACCGACCCGCCCGACCGGGTGAATACCGTCTTCCGTCCCATCACCTCGGCGAACGCCTCCGCCGCCCTGTCGATCGCCGGATTCGCCGGATTCACCACCACCGCCGGACTCCCGCTCAACCTCCGCACCTTTGTCTGAATCCCCCTCGGCGTCTTTGCCGCCACCCACGCCGAAAAGGCTTCAAACATTTTGTCCGGATCCTGATTCGGAACCATTCGCATGCTTACTTTCGCGGTCGCCGTAGCCGGAATCACCGTCTTCGCGCCCGCGCCTGTGAACCCGCCCGCAATTCCGTGCACCTCAAGCGTCGGACGCGACCACACCCGCTCCAGCACCATTCTGTCCGGCTCGCCCGTCAGGCACGTCGACCCCACTTCCTTCTTCAGAAATTCCTCTTCCGAGAACGGCAGAGACTTCCAACTCCCGATCTCCGCGGCCGCAGGCTCGGCGACATCCTCATAGAAGCCTGGAATCTGGATCCGCCCGTTCGCGTCTTTCGCCTGTGCCAGCAGTTCAATCAGCCCGTACACTGCGTTCGGCGCTGCGCCGCCGTACAGCCCCGAATGTAGATCCCGTGAAGGTCCTGTCGCCTCCACCTCCATGTACACCAGTCCGCGCAGCCCCACGCATAGCGTCGGCATCCCATCGGCATACAGCGACGTGTCCGACACCAGAGCCACATCCGCCTTCAGCTTGGCCTGATTCTCGCCGACGTACTTCGCGACACTCGCTCCGCCGACCTCCTCCTCGCCCTCCACAATGAACTTCACATTCACCGGCAGCTTCCCATGCACCGCCATCAACGCCTCGATGGCCTTCACATGCATGTACATCTGGCCTTTGTCGTCGGCCGATCCGCGTGCATACAGGTTTCCGTCCCGCTCCGTCGGCTCGAACGGCGGCGTCTTCCACAACTGCAGCGGATCCGGCGGCTGCACGTCGTAGTGCCCGTAGCACAGCACCGTCGGCTTTCCCGGCGCATGCAGCCAGTCCGCATACACCAGCGGATGTTTTGCAGTGGGAATGATCTCGACATTCTCCAGCCCAACCCGCTTCAACCCGTCGGCCACCCACTGCGCCGCTCGTGCCACGTCTCCTGTACGCTCCGGATCCGTGGAGATCGACGGAATTCTCAGGAAGTCTTTCAACTCATCCATGAATCGCGCCGAGTGTGTGCTGATGTAGCTGTCGGTTGCTTGAGACATAATTCTTCCCAGCATATCTCGCGGGTGCGCTTTGATTCCTCGAACAAAAGAGGCCGAAGCGGGGACCAGGCCTATCAGTGCATGCGGCGTCGCCAACGCCTCATGATCGGGCCCCGGATCAGAAGCCGTCTCCCCAGAGGGCCGCGTATCCATCACGGAGGAGCGCACCGGCTCCCGAGTTCAAAAACACTCGCAAAGAAGGCCGGGGAGGCTCACCATTCCTCCCCGGCCGCGACGGTCGCCGGGCTCACTCCCGGACAGGCTCATCAGGGCCCGCGGCGTCGCCAACGCCGCATGACAGGACCCCGGATCAGAAGCCCTCTCCCCAGAGGGCCGCCCGTCCATCACGGAGGAGCACACCAGCTCCCGAGCTCAAGACTCTCCCGGAAAAATGGCCGGGAAGGGCACCCCCACCCCTCCCCGTCCACGATGGCGCTTTCCTTGCAGTCCCCTTAGACCACCCCCAACTTCTTTGCCACGGAGTACAGCAGCTCACGATCGGTCGCGAGGAACTTCCCACTGTTCTCCGCCGATTCCCGTTGCTTGTCGAGACGTACGACCACTGGCAACCCGCCAAAGGATGAGCTAAGTGCTTCATTCGGTAACAAATCACGTACTGGCATCTCGCGCGCCGGACGGATGCGGCTGTAGTATTCCGGGTGCTCGGGCGTGATCGCTGACTCCAACGTCGGCGGGATGTTCACTTTCGCTGCCTCCCATGCAGGAATCACGGTGCTGACAATGCCCCAATTCCCATCCTTCTGCCTCAGTATCCGGTAGGGAATGTCGTCCTCAGGGTCGACTCCCGGATCCACGCTGGAATCGAACCAGAATTTCGGCCGCTGATTTAGATCAAAGGGCGGCGGCTCGACACCAAAGGCCGCCTGATATGCTTCCCGTGTATTGAATTGTTGAAATAGTGACAGTTCAGCCGTGCTGTAGCGTTCCTTGTCGGGTTGCGTTTGGACGGTGGGCATACTCTTCTCCATAGTTGGTTCTCCTCTGAAACAATCTGAGTGGCGGAACCCCGCGCGCGAGGTGGTGAAACATGCCCTCTCTTGCGGCATACCTTCCCACCCGCGCAATATGATCCAGACCTCCACCAAGCGTTCTCGATCGATTTCGTTCCAGCTCTAACAAAACAAACAAAATATATTCTTCATTTTCTTGAACTGACTCCCCAAAAGCTCCTCCGCCCAATGCCTTGGCTGCCCCGCCAGCCCAGATACCGTCTCGCGTGGGAGTCCTTCGCCACCTCCACGCTAGGCTCGCAAGTTTGACTGCCTGTTCAGATTCCCAGCCGGTCTTCCGCCTATAATGCCTTAATGGGGCTGAGATGCGGCTGCGGGCACATTCGTGCGACCCTCTTCTGTTTTCTGCTACTCTTCGTCCCGCCGTCGAGGGCGCAGGAAGCCACAGCCCAGACTCGGGCTGAGGCCGATCGCGCCGAGCAGGAGAAGAAAGCAGCGAACCTCAAGCCTTGGGAGCCCGAAGCGACCGAACAGGCTTACAAACGCGTAGTGAGCAACCGTATCGTGAAAGGCTTCCTCGAGCCCGGCAGCGGCTTCGCCGTCCGATTCGGCGGACTATATCCAGGCTCCGGCTTTGCCTTGGGCCCCGCCTATAGCGTCAAGGGACTCCTCAAGGAGAACCTCGATCTCAGCTTCTCAGCCGTCGGTTCCTACAAGCTGTATTACGGCCTCATGATCCGGGCCTCCCTTCCTCACCTCGCCCAGGACCGCGCCTTCGCCGACGTTTCCATCGAACGCCAGGACTCGCCTCAAATCGATTACTACGGCCCCGGTAACAACACACCCGAATCCGGCCGCACCAACTACCGGTACGAGAACTTCACTACCGACGCCCGCCTCGGACTACGCCCTTTCCGCCGCTGGCTCCAGTTCGGCGTCTTCACCGGTTACAGCAGGAACAACGTCGGCCCCGGCACCTCCGATGTCAGTCCTCCGACCGATCGCGTTTACCCACCCTCCACCACCCCTGGCATCGACCACCAGTCGCCCAGCGCCTATGTTGGTCCTTTCCTCACCTGGGACACCCGGGATTACCCCGGCGATCCGCACCACGGAACTTACGCCGTCGCCGCTTACGCCTTCAACCACGGCCTGGACCTCTCTGAGTTTTCCTACCGCCGCCTCCGCCTCGGCGTCGACCAATACGTTCCGTTCTTCAATGAGAAGCGCGTCATCGCCATGCGCGTAGCCGGCGTCTTTTCATACACTGATCCCGGCCACGCTGTTCCCATCTACGAACAACCCACCATCGGCGGACCCAATGACGTGCGCGGCCTGCCCCGCTTCCGCTACTACGGCAACAACTCCCTTGTTGCCAATCTCGAATACCGGTGGGAGATCGCTCCCCCCTTCGCGATGGCAATCTTCGCGGACGCCGGACGGGTCTCTGAAAAGCCCGGCCAGCTCTCTCTCTCTCAAATGCACGGTTCAGCCGGCTTCGGCCTCCGCTTTAAATCGCGCAATACGCTCGTGATGCGCATCGACCTGGGCTTCAGCCCGGAAGGAGTTCATTTCTGGTGGACCTTCAGCGATCTCTTCAAGCGGTTCCGCCCAAGCCCGTTCTGACGGTTCTCGCTCTCGGCCTCGTCCTTGCGGCATCTGCTGGCGATCCGCCCGCTTTTTATCCGGACGATCCCATTTGCTGCGCCCCTTCCCCGAAGCCCGTCACCAATATCGACACCCGGTCCACTCCAGCTCTCTACGACTTCATCTACAACTCATTCGATCCGCGCAAGAACCCCATCCTGCCTGCCCGCGGCGTCAACACACTCGGCGAGGTCATCGACAGCCAGTGGTTCACCAATCGTCATGGCCGCAGCCGCCTTTCGCTCGCCGAGCTCCGTACCGGTCCAGGCGACCAGCGGCCCCCCAGGCCCCCCTTCACGGTGATCGGCGCCAAACTTGAAGGCATCACCCCGGGCTTCCGCTTGAAGGACGCCAACGGCGACCTCTACTTCGTCAAGCCCGACCCTCTCTCTGCTCCGGAAATGGCCACCGCCGCCGACGTGATCGGCGCCCGCTTCTTCTACGCCCTCGGCTACAACACTCCTGAAAACTATCTCCTCTTCCTCGCGCCCGAGGAGGCACGCCTCGCCACCAACGGCCAGGTCACCGGCGCCAACGGCAAGCCACGCCCCATGACTCCGAAAGACGTCCAGAAGGTCCTCTGGAAAGTCCCCAAGACCGCCGACGGCAAATACCGCCTCATCGCCAGCCGCTCCGTCCCCGGCAAAACCATCGGCCCGTTCCGTTACGAAGGCGCCCGCAGCGACGATCCTAACGACCTCATCCCCCACGAAGACCGCCGCGACCTCCGCGCCCTCTACGTCTTCTGCGCCTGGCTCAACCACACCGATGCCAAAGCGGGCAATTCCATGGACTCCATTGTTGAGGAGAACGGCGTGCCCTTCGTGCGCCACTTCCTCATCGACTTCGGCGCCATCCTTGGCAGCGACAGCGATATGCCCAAAAACGCCCGCTTTGGTCACGGCTACATCGTTCCCGACCCCCACCAGGCTCTCCGGGACATGATTTCATTCGGCCTCAATCCCAAAGCCTGGGAGACTGCACGCTCTCCTCGAATCCGCGGCGTCGGCCACTTCGAGTCCGCATCCTTCGATCCGGATAACTGGACTCCCAACTTCCCCAACCCTGCCTTCTCCCGCCGCCTCCCGGACGACGGCTACTGGGCCGCTAAACAAGTCCTCGCCTTCAACGACGCCGACATCCGCGCAATCGTCGAAACCGGCAAGTACTCCGATCCGCGCGCCGTCGACTACATCACCCGCACCCTTTCCGAACGCCGCGAGAAGATCGGCCGGGTCTTCCTCGCCAAGGTCCTTGCCCTCGACAACTTCCGGGTCGAATCCGGCAGGCTGTCCTTCGACGACCTGGCGGTTCAGCACGGCTACCAGTCTCCTCGCTCCTACGAAATCGCCTGGGGCGCCGTCGATCCCGCCACCGGAGCTTCCACACCTCTCGCCGGCGCTTCCGGCCCCCATCTCCCCTCCGCCAATCCATCAACCGGATACATCTCCGCCCTTATCACCTCCGCCTCCCAACCCGGCAAGACAGTGAAGGTCGTCCTCCGCCTCCACTCCTCCGCCCCTCCTCAAGTCGTCGGTATCCAGCGCACTTGGTAGCCCGGCCCAAATGAGTGGTTCAGTCCCGCCGCCGTCTATCCTGCCGGAGCCGGAGCCCGGTTGGTATTGATACAATGCCCACACTCATGCAATCCAGTGGGAAAAAGATGTTCGTTGCCGAGGACGGCCGGAACCTCGTCTTCACTTTCATCCTCGTCAGTTCGCTCTTCCTGCTGTGGGGCTTCTGCAACGGGATGATCGACGTCATGGACAAGCACTTCCAGGACGAGCTCGGCCTCTCCAAGGCCCAATCCGCCTGGGTGCAGTTCGCCCACTACCTCGGCTACTTCCTCATGTCGATTCCCGCCGGTTATCTCGCCAGCAAGCTCGGCTACAAGGGCGGCATCATCTGCGGACTGCTCATCGTCGCCCTCGGCGGCTTCTCTTTCCTCCCCGCCACCTACGTCAATTCCCTCGCCAAAGCCGGACAGGTCTCTCCGAACACCGCCTTCGTCGCCTTTCTCACCGGCGTCTGCATGATTGCCACCGGGCTCACGTTTCTTGAGACCATCGCCAACCCCTACACCACCGTGCTCGGCGATCAGCGCTACGCCGCCACCCGCATCAACCTCGCCCAATCCTGCAACGGCATCGGCTGGATCTTCGGACCCATCGTGGGCAGCATGTACTTCTACTCCAAGGACGCCGCGGGCAACAGCACCGGCAGCCAGACGCTCTACATCCCCTACCTCGGCATTGCCATCGGCGTCGTCATCCTCGCCATCATCTTCTACTTCGCCAACATCCCCGACATCAAAACCGAAGACGACTACCACCTCGACGACTCCACTCCCGGTGTCTCCCACTCCATCTGGACCCATCCGCACTTCGTTCTCGCCGTCGCCGCCCAGTTCCTCTACGTCGCCGCCCAGGCCGGCATCTTCAGCTTCTTCATCAACTACCTCACCTCCGAGGTCCCACCCATCCCGCCATCCTGGGATTCGGGGCTCTCCTCCGTCGCCTCCAACGCCGGCTTCCTCCGTGACTGGCTCAGCGGCTGGTTCCACATCAATCAGCACGGCTTCGTCGCATTCACCGACAAGGGCGCGTCCAACATGGCGTCGCTCGGCTTCGTCTGCTTCCTGATCGGCCGCTTCAGCGGCGCCGGCATCCTCAAGAAATTCTCCGCTCACAAAGTCCTCGGCCTCTACGGCGTGATGAACGTTCTTGCCACCTTCATCGTCTTCCTCAAACTCGGCTGGGTCTCCGTTGTCTGCGTCTTTCTGAGCTTCTTCTTCATGTCGATCATGTTCCCCACGATATTTGCACTGGGGATCTTCGGACTCGGCCTCCGCGCCAAGAAGGCCTCCGCTTACATCGTCATGGCGATCATGGGCGGCGCCATCCTGCCCAAACTCATGGGCGCCGTCGCCGACCACTACGACATGTCCCGCGGCTTCATCGTCCCCATGGTCTGCTTCATCTTCGTAGCTTTCTACGGCTACAATTGGCCCCGCTTCAGCAAAGCCGAATCCCTGAACGGCCTCCAGGTCAAAGCAGGCCACTGAGCGCCCGCACTGTTGATCTCGAACGTCCGCTTCACCGAAATCGAAAACAATTACCTCCAATCCGGGAGAACGCATGCACGGTCCGTTTGAGGGTGTCAGATTTGCCAGGTGGGTGTTTGGCGTCGCGTCAGTGTGGGGCGTGCTCGTTTTGACGCCTATGTATTGGACGTTCGATCTCACCGGCAAACTGTCTCCACCACCTGTCAATCATCCTGAGTACTACTACGGCTTCGTCGGCGTCGCCTTGGCCTGGCAGTTTGCCTTCTTCGTGATCGCGCGCGATCCCGTGCGATTCCGGCCGTTGATGATCCCGGCCATCTTTGAGAAGCTCTCATTTGTCGTCGCCATCGCCGTACTGCTCGCCCAAAAACGAGTAAGCGTCGTGCAATCGCTGGGCGCGGGCCCGGACGCGATCCTGGCTGTCCTGTTCTCGCTTGCCTTTTTCAAGCTGCGCCCGCGCGATGCGGAAAGGAGTGCGTAATGTCGCCTGGGTGTTACGCCGCGACACTGTATCCTGCGTCGGCCGGCCCCACGACGGTCGATCAGTTCTTCTCCTCGCCGCATCCGACCTGCCCTGTCGCCGTCTGCCTCAGCGGAGGCGGTTCTCGCGCCATGACCGCCGCCCTCGGCCAACTCCAGGCGTTGGAAGCCCTCCAGGCGAATGGCCGCAGCCTTTTCAGCCAGACCCGGATCCTGTCCACCGTCTCCGGAGGTTCGTGGGCCGGCGTCCCGTTCACCTTCCTGTCGAACTTGGCCGACTCGGACTTCCTCGGCGTCTACACGCCGCCCGAACAACTCACTCTCTCCGCTATCGATCAACTCTCTCCCCGGGGACTGGCCCAGCAGATCACCAAAGAGTTCTCGCCTGAGGCCCTATCGGTGAAGGCGTTGCTCCTCCACCACAGCGGCGTGCCCGCTGATATGCTCTGGCAAACCGTCGTCAGTCTGCACGTGCTCGCTCCTTTCGGTTTGTGTCAACCCTTCTTCTCGCTCGACCCAGCCAGAGTCCAATCGATTCGCAATCAGACCTTCCCCGGCGTGCCCACGCAGAACCAGGATCTGCCAGCCGCCGCTTGCATCGTTGCCTCCTGCGCGGCACAGCAGCGACCCTATCTCGTCTGCAACACCGCGGTTCGCGTCGTGGAAAGCGCGGGAAACGCGCCCGCCTATGCGCCTGTTCAGGCCACCCCAGTCATGACCGGCGTTGTCGGACAACCACCCGCATCCGACGTCAACGGACTGCCGGTAGGCGGAGGCGGTGTGGAGTCGTTTGCCTTCAACTCCAGCCCGCAGGCGAGTTCGGCGGCCGCCGCAGAAATCACCCAACAGCGACCGTGGAGCCTCGTCGACGCCGTAGGCTCCAGCAGCGCGTTTTTCGCCGCTGCCATTGAGAACACGTTCGCTCAATGGCGTGCCTTGCCGGCTAAGTTCGCCGCGGATCTGGCCTCCCATGGTCCCGCTGCCATCGGCTTTCTTGAACGTCACGGCGTTGAGCCTTCAGCAGCCAGTGACCTCCTCAGCCGCCTCGCAGGATCTGATGCAGCCACTCTGGTGGACGAACTTTCGTCGCTGATCGACCTCGCGCCCCAGTACACCTACTGGCCCGTCGCCAGCTTGCCTTGCTCGCAGACTCTCAAGCCGAGCTACTTCGCCGACGGCGGGAGTCTCGAAAACACGGGCATCGCCTCGGCACTGTCGTACTCCGACGTCACCACCATCGTCGCCTTCGTGAATTCAATGACGAAGCTGGCCTCGGGCAGCGATCAGTCAATCGTCCTCGATTCATCAATTCCGCCGCTGTTCGGATTGCAGCCCTACGACTCCACCACCGGCGGCTACGCCCCCTATGCCGGCGCAACGACGCCCGCTTCTCCAGATTTCCGCAACAACCGCGTCTTTGACGCCGCCTCATTTACCGATCTCTGCCAGGGCCTGTGGCAGGCGAGCGGCAACGGCAGCTTCAACGGAGCCGCCATCTACTGGCAGACGCTCACCACCGTCGACAACCCCTGGTTCGGCGTCGCCGGCGGCCGGACAGTCGCCGTCCTCTGGGTTTACCTGGAATACAACAGCTCCTGGCACGCCGCCCTGACAGACACGTTGGTCAAGCTGAAAGCCGACGAACTCAAGCTGCTCTCAGGCTTCCCGCACTACAAGACCTTGCACACGGAGCTGTCCGCGCCGGAAATCAACCTGCTCTCGAACCTCACCGCCTGGACGGTTCTGACCAACGCATCACTGTTTCAGAGCCTTTTCCTTGCCGCTGGTGACTGAACTCACCAGCGAAGAAGACTCTTCCGCCGGCGCCGGCTGAGTCGCATCACAGGGATTGCCCGGCAACACCGGCGACCCGTCGTCCGGCGGCTCGGTGAGCGCCGTCTTGTTCATGCAATGCCGGTAATTGGAAATGCCCTCGTAGACGAACCGCCGCAAGCGGTTCAACCCGCCCACTGGCCGGTGCTCCGGCAGCGCGTGCCACGGCGTGTACGAGAGATTCTCGCAGAATCCGCTCTTGAGCTGAGGGTCGATGTCCTGCTTCGGAATCTCGAGCCTCGCCACCGGAATGGGAGCGGAGTCCTTCTCCCTCCACTCGATCGTGAGATCCTCCACCGGCATGTTCTTTTCCGGATTTTGCGGTTGGATCATGAAATCAAAACACGCCCGGCCCTCTTTCAGGCTCGACTGCAGCCTGTGGCGCAGAGCGTCCCCGCTGAACGACCAGAGCCATGACGAGGCCGTCCCCTCACCCTCGCTGCACGGCGCCGGACGCAGACTGTACTTCACATAGCCTGTTGCGCCCAGAGTGTACGCCGACATGCTGTAGAACCTGTCCGCCAGCACATTCTTGGGAGGCCAGCCCAGCAGCGCAATCGCTTCTCTCATCTCGCGCAGCTTCCACGCCTGCGGATGCCAGACGCTCCCGCTGGGATCCTGGAAGAAGTAGCGGAACACGAGCGCCGCACTGTTCTGCTGATACCCCTTCACCTGCAACCGAGTCAGCGCCAGATAATCGGCAACGTTGTCGACGAAGAACGTCGGGTTGTTGATCATCAAAAAGTCCTGCGTCCGCAGCTTCTCCATCCCCGGAAGGAGCTTGTCGCCATCCACGCCCAGCAGCTTGATGGCGACTCCGCGCGCGTCCGGCTTCCAGTCGCCCTGGATCTGCGGGCTGCCTCCGGAGAAGCGTACCCATGCCTTGTACTGCCGTGGTGTCTTGAACACTCCCTGCTGCAGCGAAATCGGCTGGCTCAGCTCGAGATTGCTCAAATCCTTCACCGTGAATGTTGCCAGCGCGCAGCCCAGCGTCTTGGGATGGCCGTCGCGATGATACACGCCCTGCGTGCGGTTCAGGTTGACGATGCTCACGCCATTAGCGATGATTTCGCTGGTCCAGACGTCCTCATCTTGAGCAACCAATTCGCCCTGCGGACCCTTCGGTGGCAGGACGATCGACTTAAAGCCCAGCCAGCCCACCGCCAGTATCAATACGACCCACAGCGAGACTCTGACCGCGTGAAACCTCCGGTACCATCGCCACATCACGACGATCAGCAGAACCACCGGAATAAAGCCGAGGTTCTGCAGGAAGAGCCAGAACAGCAATAGGAGCAGGGCCACCTTGGCCGCGAGGAATGTGCGTTGTTGTATCACGAGGTTGCTCCTGGTTGTGGCCCTTTGCATGCTTTTTCGGGTCCGCACGGAGGCGCCGGATCGTCCTTGTGAATCTTCAGGTACTCGATGATCTGCCAGCGCTGCTCGTCGGTGAATTCAGGCCCGATCACGCCGTGCGACGGCGGCCCGCACGGCTGCCATTGCGTGTACCCTCCCCGGAATTCGTGGCCGGTGTTGCGATTGCCCGGAATTGAGGTGTCCAACCACCACGCGTTGCGCGACAGCGTCTGCGCATACACGCCCACGCGGACCGGATCGAACTCCTTGCGGCCCATCGGAAATCTCTTGCGCCGCTGATCCGCCGGCAGCAGCAGTTCGTAAAGCGTCGGCACCGACCCGTTGTGGAGGAACGGCGGCGTCGCCCAGATCCCCTCCAGCGGACGCGCCTTGTACTGCAACACCACCTGCGGCAGATCCAGCGCGCCGAATCCGTTCATCACCTCCTGCTCATCCGGCGGAATCATGTTGGCCCGGAAGAAGTGGTCTCGCATCAACATGCCGAGGAAACTAAGGCCCGAGCCGATCGATACCGCCCGCATGTCGATGCCGTCCATGTCCGGGCTCTGCGCGTCGGGCGCGCTCCCGGTCAGGTGGTGCTGTTTGCGGTACTCCTCGATCCGCCGCTGCCTCTCGGCGTAGGCCGCTTTAAGGTACTTCTGTATCTCCTGAACGGAAATCCCCGTCTTCGACAGGTCGACCCGCACATTGTAGAAGTTCAATGCTGCCTGCGGATCCGTGCCGATGTCTTCCACCGGAATCTGACTGATCCTCCAATGCGGCAGGGTCTGCCCGTTCTTCTGTTGTTTCAGCGGCATCTCCACCGCCACGTCGAAGTCCGACTTCTGGCAGGGCTGATGGCAGCCTGCGCAGTGCGTCGTGAACAGCGCCTTTCCCGCCGCCGCCTTCTTCCGGTCGATTGGCCCCAATATGTCCTCAGGCCACGAGGGCGGTTTCAGAGTCGTGAGCCTGTCCTCGATCTCCACCAGGTGCCTCACTATCGCCGAGCTCGCATACCGCTGCGGCACCGGAATCGGGCGGCCGTAGTTGTCCGCCAGCGAAATCGTCGCACCCGTTCCCAGCGACTCGCCCATATTCCGAGCCAACGGCTGCGAGACCTCCGCCGAGTATTGCACCCAGTCGAACTTCCAGATGTTCCACACCGGCGGATAGCTCACCGGAGCATTGGCGACGTGATAGTTCTTCGGATCCAGTTCCTCCGCGAACACCTTGTTGGAAATTCTCCCCACCGCGTCGATCCGTCCGAATCCCTCCTCCACGGGGTACAGCCCTTTCGCGTTATCCGTGTAGGCCTGCCTGTACAGCTCATACATCACCATCAGGAACTCGCGTGACAGTGCGGATTTTCCTGTCACACCATACCGGTCGCCCAGCACGTTGCGGGCAAAGCGGTTGAACTTCAAAGGATTGAACCATGTGGCGGTCATTGCGGCCAGCAGTGTGGGACCGAAGTTGCCGAACTTCATCGCCTTGAACGCGTGCATCGCCTGGCCGCCATCGATGCGGATTCCGACGCGTTCACCCGTCGGCTTCGTCACGTGCAGTTCCCCCGTGTGGCAGGCGGCGCACGTGATGTCGATCACGTCTTCGTGCAGGTCTGCGTCGAAGCGCCGCGCAAACCCCACCGGCAGCCGGTCCGGATTCTCCTTGGTGTACGTGTCATCGACGATAAAGCCGAGGTCGCGCATATTCTCCGGCTCCGCGAATCGCTGTGTACTGTACGCCCGCTCCAGGTGAATGAACCAGTTGTAGCGAAGCTCGTAGATGTTCGATCCCTGCGGCGTGTAATAGTAATACTGCCGGTTGGGAGCTGAGACCTTCGCCTCCCAGCCTGGGCCCTGATCCAGGTACACGATGCTATCCACCGGGTCGTGCGCCGGAATCTCGTTGATCGGCCAGGCCACGATCAGCAGCAGCAGAATTGCGAACGCCACGCCCCCGATGACCAGCAGAAATGCGACGCGCCGGAGAAATGCGGCCACCGTCATCTTGCCTATCGCCACCAGCGCGTGCCAGAACATCAGAGCCACAAACACACAGTTCTGATACACGGATCGCGCAGTCCTTCGCGCCAGGCCGTTCAGGCTGTTCGTGCGCCACCGCTCCTCCAGCCCCTCCCACCACGACTTGACGGACTTCTCAACTTCGCTGATGTCTGAAATCCAAGACGGCCACTTGCGGTGTGACATACGCTACTCGAATGCAGGCTTCTTCCCCGGGATGCTCATGCGGCAGGAGACCACCCGGCCCGTCCCGCCCAGCGTGATGAACGCGGTCTGACGGTCAGATCCGCCAAAACAGATGTTGGATGGCAGGGGATCCATCTGGCCGATGTCTATCTCGATGTACTCCAGCACCTTGCCCTCGCCTCCAGGCGACTGCGGCGGGCTGATCACCGTAATGCCGCCTCGCGTGTTGGGATTCCAGCCTTGAGGCAGGATGCTGATCACGTAGAGGTTCCCCTCTTCGTCGATGGTCATTGAGTCCAGCGCCGCCTGGTACGGAATCGCCGCGGTCAGCAGGTAGCTTGAGTCGACGATGGTATTCGGGTTCGGAACAATCTGCCCGGGGCCGCTCAGCTCGTAGTAGACGACGCGGCGCGTCCACGTTTCGGCCACGTACAGTCGCTTCTCATCCGGCGACAGCACGATCCCGTTTGGCGACTCGCGCGGAAACGCCATCTCCTGAATCGACGAGCCATCCGCCTTCGCATAGTAGATTCCCGTGATGTCGGCGGTGCGCCCGTTCACCTTGCCCCAATCCGTGAACCAGAAGCCCCCCGACGAATCGAAGTTCAGGTCATCCGGGCTGCGCAATGAAACCGGCGTCGTCTGGCCTGCCGGCGTGAACTGCGTATAGAGCGTCGTGACATTGCCCGATGCATCAACGCGCTCGATCCTGCCGCCGCTGTAGTTCGCCGGGATCTGCGCCAGTGCGCCCACAATCTGGCCTCCGCCCGACTGCGGCACCGGCGCCATCGTGCAGCCCCCGTCGTTGCACACGTAGATCGCCCCGTCCGGACCCACAGCGCAGCCGTTCGCGCCGCCTCCGAGTGAAGCGACCACGTCCACCGCGCCAGTATCAAGATGGACCCGGCGCAATTGCCCGTTGCCCACCTCACACACCAGCAGCGTGTTGTCGGGACGCCAGAACGGACCCTCGGGATAGTTGAGCCCGGAGGCGACGACACTAAAGTCGCCTACTTTGAAACTGCTTTGTACTGCGGGGGAAGTGCCCATGGCAGGTCTCCTCTGAAGATGCCCGCGGCCACCAGCCCGCGGATGTGTGGCTCGGCCCGTTCGGGCGATCCGGTGGTGATCAACAACTCGGTCATGTAGGCGGCCTGCGTCCCTGTGGGGTTGACCGCTACCATCTGCATCGCAACCTCTCCGGCTTCCTCGAACCGCCCCAGGCAGCACAGCGCGTTCGCGTACGCGGCCAGGCCCGGGGCGAAGCGCGGCTGGATCGTGATTCCGCGTCGGGCAGATTCGGCCGCCTCCTCCCACTTCCCTTCGCGCGCGTAGATTCCCGACTGGAAGCAATGCCAGTAACCGGCGGACGGATGATCCGCGGCCGTCGACAGCAGCCGGTTCAGAATCGTGTGAGCCTCCACAATGTCGGCCCCACTCCCGGCCCATCCCAACTCCAGGGCGAGATAGCCCCACGCCACAAAATTCAAAGGCGCCACCTCCACCGCGCGCCGCAGCGTTTGCACCGCCTTCGCGAACCGCCCGCAGTGCACCAGCACGAGGCCCGCGTTCTCCAGGACCTCCGGTTCGCTCGGACCCGCCAGTATCGCTCGTTCCGCCGCCGCCAGTGCTTCGGCGCGATCACGCTCCACTTCCTTTGAAGAGCCGTTGACCGCGCACTGGATCAGGTAAAAACCCAGCGCTGCGTGCGCCACCGCGTGATTCGGATCCAGCCGCGTCGCCCGCCGCAGCAGATCGATCGCCTCATGGATCCCTCCCGCATGATACGCCGTCGTCGTGAAATGATACGCGCGCCGGACCAGGCCGGAAGCGTCGAGCTGTTCAGTGGGAACATGCGCCGCAGCCTCCGAGCGCGCGCGCAGCAACTGCCCACCCACGGCCGCTACGATCGACTGCGCAACCTCTTCCTGCACCGCGAAGATGTCTTCGTTCCCTCGGTCGTAGGTATGCGACCAGATCTGGGAGCTCTCCTCCATGTCATCCAGTTCGGCGATGATCCGGATTCTCGGCCCGGCGCACCGCACGCTGCCCGTGACCACATACCGGAGCTGCATCGTCTTCACCACGGATTCCAGCTCCGCCGGATCCCCGCGATACTTCGACGAGGCCAACTGCGAGATCACACGCACCCCCGGCACTCCCGACAGAGCGCGGATAATCTCGCTCGCCATCCCCTCCGCGATGTATGCGTCATCCTTGTTCGCCGACAATGTGCGGAACATGAGGACGCCCACCGCAATCCTCTCCAGCGCTGAGGAAGACCCCGACGTGGACTTGCCTGGAAGTTGCACGCTCCTCGTCGGCTCATCGGGCGCCAGGGCCGGAGCCGTCTCTGCCGGACCCCCTGGATGCGCAACCCCCTCCAGTGCGCGATGCAGCAACGTGAGCGCGTCAATCACCTCCCGCACGGATTGATAGCGTTCCCGCTTGCGCTTCGCCAGCATCCGGATTACGATCGCCTCGAGCGACTCCGGCAGGTGCGGGTGCGTCCCGCGTATCCGGACAGGCGGCTCGTTGCAGATCCCGTTCATCACCGCCCACTGGTTCGCCCCGCCAAACGGCCGCCTCCCGGTGAACATCTCCTGCATCACGATACCCAGCGCAAAAATGTCGGTCCGTGCATCAATCTCCCCCGCCAGCGCCTGCTCCGGAGCCATGTAGTTCACTGTCCCCACAAACGTGCCGATCGCCGTCAGCGGAGCGTCGCTCGTCACATCGAGGTTCGAGCCGCTCGTGATCTTGGCCAGCCCGAAATCCAGCACTTTCAACCGGCCATTCCGGTCCACGATCGCGTTGCTCGGCTTCAGGTCTCGATGCACGATGCCCGCGTCGTGCGCCGCCGACAGCGCACCGCAAAGCTGCAGAACGTAATCCAGCGCCTGCCCGGGAGCGAAGCCGCCAGCCGGCAACAGCCTGTTCAGCGGGGTCCCATCGACAAACTCCATGACGATGTATGCGTCCTGCCCCTGCTCCCCGATGTCGTACACGGTAACGATGTTCGGATGGTTCAGCGCCGACGCCGTCTGCGCCTCCTTCAGAAACCGTGACCGTGCCACCGCGTCGCTCTTGCTGCCCGAAAGGAACTTGAGCGCAACCAGCCTCTTCAAACGGCGGTCCCGCGCCTTGTACACAACGCCAAAGCCGCCTTCTCCCAGCGTCTCGAGAATCTCGTAATTCCCGACTGTCTCACCGATCATGCACCCACCAGCCCCCTCCTGGCTGGTCGAACGATTAGACCATGGATTGGCTTCATACTCAAAACCGAATCCGGACTCCCAATTGAATGTGCCTCGGATCAAAGCAGGAAGTGAACCCGAGAGGCTCGGTCGGCAGCCGGTCATCCCGGCCCGTCACATTGAACGGAGGCGCCATCAGCCCCACCACATTGTTCACGCTCGCGAAATTCAGATGGTTGAGCAGATTGAATGCTTCGGCGAGCCCCTCGATCCGGAATCGCTCGTTCAACACGAATTCGCGCCCCAGCCGCAGATCCAACGAGTAGAAGGATGGCCCGCGCCCCGTGTTCCGCCCCGCTCCAATCGGCCGGTCCGTCGTGTCGTGACGGTCCTGATTGATGTCCACCCCCGCCAGCAGGTTGAACGGACGTCCGCTTCCCGCCGTGAACAAGGGAGCTACCTTGAGCTTCCATGGAGCATTCCACAGCGCCCACGCCACAACTTTGTGCCGCTGGTGAAACGATGAAAGTGCGCGCTCGGCCCGCAGGTTGGCCTGGTCGGCGGCTTCGAAGTCGGAGTTGTAGTCGACCACATCATCCATCGCCTGGCTCAATGTGTAGTTGGCGTTGAAGCTGAAGCCGTTGCTGAACCGGCGCGTAACCTCCAGGATCAGTCCCTTGTAATCGGCGTTCGCGGTCGATTCGAAAACGTTGCGCTGCGCGATCAGCGGGTCCACGAAATAACGAGGGTCGGACCAGACTCGAATCCCCAGTTGCGGATCCACGGGCGCCGGCAGCAGGTTCGCATCTCGCGTGCGCGTGAGTTTCAACGTGTGCACCCACGTGAAGCCAGCGGACACCGAGAAATCTCTGCCGATCTGCCGCTCGATCGAGCCGCTGGCCTGCTGTGAATAAGGGTTCGTGAAGTCCGGCGAGTTCTGGAAGAGGATTGCGAATGGCGGCAGCGGCCCCGTTTGCGAGAATTGAATGCCGAACTGCGCCACGTCCGCCGCCGTGATGCTCCGCATCGGCGTCGGAACGCCGATCACACGCTGCTTCAACAAAGTCGTGTACACGTTGTTGGCTGCCGCAGGGCCGGGGAACAGGATCGACGTGAACGCCTGCCCGATCTGGCGGTGCCCGTTGAAATCGTTCAGCGCATTCACTGACCAGTCGATCTGGTAGTAGATCGGCGAGTAGTAGATTCCGTAGCCCGCTCTCACCACCGTGCGACGGTCCTTGCCCGGATTCCAGGCCAGTCCGAACCGCGGCGCGAGGTTCGTATGCGACGTGGGCAGCGGAGGCTGGCGCTGATCCAGCTCGTAACGCAACCCGAAATCGAGGTTCAGCCCCCGGCCCACCTTCCAACTGTCCTGGATGTAGCCGGCCCAGAATGGATTCGTCGAGGCCACAATCGGGTTCCCGCCGCCCTGCAGATACGTCTGTGCCAATCCGAGATTGAACGACTGCAGCGCGTTCAGCACGAAGGTCGGGGGCAGGGAAGGGTCCAGCACGCTGCCCGGCAGATCTCCGAACGTGAACCTGCCTGTGAAGAACACGTGCGAGTCGCTGTGCGTCCCTCGCACCAGCACGCGTCCTCCGAGCTTGATCGTGTGACGGCCCCGGTCCCACGTCAGATCGTCCTTGATTTCGTACCGCCTTTCAATCGATCGCGTCGGCAGCAGGTAGTCCTCATTGAACACGCCGAACCCGTTGATGCGCAGCTCCGGCCCGAACTTCTCGATCGAGTCGACGTAAAACCTGCGATACGCCCACTGCGCCTGGAACTGATTGACGAGGTGCGGTCCGATGACGCGCGTCCAGCCGCCCGTCGTGGTGGGGTCGAACTGCTGCGTCTCTAGGCCGCGCGATGCGCCGATCAACGCCTGCAGGTTCGCGTTGCTCTCATTCACGTGCGTGTAGCTGGTCCGGAAGAAGAGTTGATCCTTGGCCGTCAGCAGATGATCGAGCCGGACCGAAAAGCGCCATGAGTCGGTCTTGAACGGAAAGACGCCGGAGTTCTTTTCGAAGAGCTGCCTCGTCGAGGGAGATGCGGTCAGAAGCTGCCGCAGGATCGTCGCCTGCGGCTCGGGCAAGCCGCTCAACACCTTCTCCTGCTCGGGTGTGGGGCCGAAAATCGAAGTGTCTGTCAGGATCGAGACCACTGACGACTCGCGCCGTACCAGCCCCTCGAATGCCGCGAACATAAACGTGCGGTCGCGTTTTAGCGGACCGCCCAGCGATCCGCCGAACTGCTGCCGGTTGGCCGGTGGCTTGACCCGCACCAGAGTATCGCCTTCCAGCACCCGCGCGAACGGGTTGCCCGCATCCAGCGTCTGGTGGCGGAAGAACCCAAAGCCCGATCCGTGCCAATCGTTGCCGCCGGACTTGGAGACGATGTTGATCGCGCCTCCGCTCGCCGCCCCGAACTCCGCCGCATAGTTGCTGCGATTGATCTGGAACTCTTCGATAGCCTCCTGCGATAGCGTGGACCGCACGCCGCCCCCGCCGTCGTTGGCCTCTCCTCCGTCGATCGTCACCGAGTTCCCCCGTCCATTCGAGCCGAAGACGGAGATGCCGCTGGTGGGCGTCTGTTTCAGCCGCAGATCCGTGTTGTTTGCCTGCGCGTTTGCATCAGCGATGCCGGGGCTCAGCAGCGCGAATGTCAGGTAATCACGCCGGTCAATGGGCAGGTCGCGAATCGGCTCCTGCGACATGATGGTGGCTTGGTGGGAGCGCCCCACCTCCAGCAAGGCTGCATCGCCGTCCACCGCGAGAGTCTCCCGGACGATCCCCAGGCTCAGCGACACCGGTAACGTCGTCACCTGGCCGACAAACACTCTCATGTCCCGGATCAGGGTCGTTCGGAACTTCGGGAAACTGAACTCCAGATCATAAGTGCCCGGCGGGAGCACCAGGATGGCATACTCTCCGATGCCGTTCGATGTTGCCTCACGGGCCAGGCCGGTTGCGGCGCTCTTCAGCGAGACCTTGGCCCCGGCCACGAGCGCACCCGTCGGGTCGGTAATCACACCTCTGATCTCGCCGTGTGAAAGATCCGTCTGGGCAGCCAGCCGTCCCAGGCATAACAGCCCCAGAAGGACCGACCGTGTAATCATTGCATCCCAGCCAGTCTGTAGGTATGACCTGGATGAATACTTTACAGACAACCCAGCCTTCCCGCAAGTCAAATCTTTCGGCTCAATCGATTACGGCCCTCGCCAACTATCCTCGGAGAGCCATTGATTCCGGGACATCACGACCCGTATATACTACTTCCTGTCGATTTCCCGGCCCCAAGGAGCCCATCCATGAAGACCGCGTCCGCTGCCGGCCTCCTCGCCATTTTTCTCGCCGCGATGGCCCACCCCGCCACGCCCGCCAACACCCATATCTGGGAGAAACAGGAGCTCGTCTTCACCTCCGCGGCCGAGTTCGCGAACCCCTATACCGACGTCACCGTCTGGGTCGACCTTTCCGGCCCCGGCTTCAAGAAGCGCGTCTACGGCTTCTGGGACGGCGGCAAAACCTTCCGTGTCCGCCTCGTGGCGACAACGCCCGGAACCTGGAAGTGGATCAGCGGCTCAACGCCTCCTGACAAGGGCCTCTCCGGCAAGTCGGGATCTTTTACCGCGATCGCCTGGTCCGAGGAAGAGAAGAACCAGAACGCCCTCCGCCGCGGATTCCTCCGCCCTAGCGCCAACAGGCACGCTCTGGAGCAGGCTGACGGCACTCCGTTCTTCGTCATCGGCGACACCTGGTACGCCACCGGCACCAACCGCTTCAAGTGGTACGACGACAATCAGCCGCGTCCCCTCGGCCCCGAAGCCGGATTCAGAGATTATGTCCGCTATCGCAAGGCCCAGGGCTACAACTGGGTGAACATCATCGCCGCGTTTCCCAACTGGATGACTGACGACAAAGGCTGGAACGTCGTCATGAACGATCCCGAGAAGACCACCGTCCGCTCCGCCTGGCTCGAGTTCGGCACCGGCAGCGCAAAGAACATGGACAACGAGGGCGGCCGCCCCTTCGTCTTTCCCGGCAAAGTGCCCGGCTACGAAAAGATGTTCCCCGACGTCGATCGCGTCAACCCCGCCTACTTCCGCTACCTCGACCGCAAAATCGACTACCTCAATGAGCACGGCTTCGTGCCCTTCATCGAAGTCTCCCGCCGCGACGCGAGCCTGTTGTGGAAGAAGTACTACAAGTGGCCCGAATCCTACGCCCGCTTTGTTCAGTACATCTTCACGCGCTACCAGGCCAACAACACCGTCCTCAGCCCCATCCACCTCGACATCATCCACGAGTCCGTCTCACCCGAAGACTTTACTGCCGCCATCAAAGTCGTGATGGAAAAATACGGACCGCCGCCTTTCGGAACGCTGCTCTCCTCGAACGCCAATCCCTCCACGCTTGAGAACTGGGGCGACGACTCCTGGGTCACGCTCCACCAGACCGGCAACATGCGCGAGCACAACAACTATTGGTACCTCACCGAGATCTTCAACGCCCCCACTACAAAGCCTGCTCTCAACGGCGAGCCCTACTATTCCGGTTACCACGACGCCCGCTCCCTCGGCGGCGGCAAAGGCTACCTCTACGGCGCGCCCGGCGGCACCGAGCGCGACGACCAGTTCGTCCGCTCCTCCATGTACGGCAGCTTCCTCTCCGGCGGGCTCGGCGGCCATGTCTACGGCGCCGAAGGCATCTGGGGCGCCGACATCGAACCCGCCGCTCCCATCAAGATGTGGGACGCCTTCCAGTGGAATTCCGCCGCCCAGATGCGGCACCTGAGCACGTTCGCCTTCTCCATCGGCAAACGCTATCAGGACCTCGTCCCCAATGCCGACCTGATCTCCCCCAACAAGACTGCCGAGCTTCTCTCCTATGAAGGCTGGGCCTACGCAGCCCGCACCGCGGACCGCGATATCTTCCTCGCCTACTTCGAAAAGGGCTGCAAACGCAGCCAGGTCCGCGGTGCAAGACTAAATAGCATCTACCGCGCGAAATGGTTCGATCCGCGCAACGGAACCTTCCAGGACATCGGCGCGGGCACTCTCCGCTCCAACGTCATCGGCATCATCCGCCTCCCCGACTTCCCGTCGGACGCGGACTGGGGCCTGCAACTGATCTACGAAGGTCCCGTGCCGCCCGGCCAGCGCTTCCGCTGAGCTACGGAGCGGAGTTTGCCAGCTTCTCCACCAGGTCCAGCCGCGCCTTCCACGGATCCGGCTTGCCCACGGGCCCGGTGAGCGTGAAGTCCATCAGCTTGTCCGCATCCGCCGAATAAGCCGGCCACTCCGGCACACCCTTGCCATTCGGATTGCCCGCCTTCGCGAAGTTCACCCAATACTCGTTCGCAGCCCGGGCCGTCGCCTTGTCCGCTTCCGCCAGATCCTTGCCGTAGCGAGCCGCCACCGTGTCGAACACGAACGGAATCTCCGTCGCGTGCGGCGCTCCCGGCCATTGCCTCCGCATCGACTCCGCCACATATGAGAACCGGAAATGATACGCCGGCTGCCCCGCCGCCGCCAGCGTCCGCACGATGAACCGCGAAGGCTCCACCATCATCCGGTCCGCTGCAAATGCCATCGACACCTGCCGCAACTGCAGTTTACCCTCTGGATCATATGCCGCCTTCGCCTTCGGCGCGTCCGCGCCAAACGGCGCAAACAACTCGTCGATCGTCTTCGCGAACGCAAACCCGATGTCTGCGTTCGTCGCCCCCGCCATCAGGGGCACTTTGGCGCCGCGCCCCGCCGCATATGCCTCCGCCGGAGACTCCACCACCACCTTGCCGTCGATCATCGGACCCGCATAAGTCGGCACGTTCATCCCCGCCATGTTCAAACCCGCCAGCACCTTCTCAGCCGGCAGCTTCCGCAATTCCGTCAGCGCCGCTGCGCCGTCGCCTTCAATGCCCACGCTCTTGGCGAACGCGACTCCCACCGACTCAGCCGAAGGCGGCCCCTTCGGCTCGCTCAGGCTGATGTGCCTCGGCCCCAGCAGCAGCGTCCTCCCGCCGCCGGACTCCACAATCGCCTTGTGCATCAGCCCCTTCGCCAGCGGCGACGTTAGCATCGTCAGCACCGATCCGCCTCCCGCCGACTCCCCGAAGATCGTCACGTTCTTCGCATCGCCGCCGAACTTCGTAATGTTCCTCTGCACCCACTGCAGCGCCGCGATCTGATCCAGGTACCCGTAGTTGCCCTTCGGCTCGCTGGGATTCTCCTTCGACAACGCTGGATGCGCGAAGAACCCGAACCGTCCCAGCCTGTAATTGAAGCTGACGAACACCACGCCGCCTTTTGCGAACTGGCTCCCGTCGTACACCGCCGGCGAGCTGCCCCCATTCACAAAGCCGCCGCCGTAGATCCACACCATCACAGGCAGCTTCTTCGACGCCGCCTTCTCCGGCGCCCACACGTTCACGAACAGGCAGTCCTCCGCAGGCGGCGTGCCCAGCGGAGCTGCATCGCCCGGAAACGGCTTCTGCATGCAGTCCGCGCCAAACTCCACCGCCGGCCGCACGCCGCTCCATACCTTCACCGGCTGCGGCGGCCGCCATCGCAGGTCGCCCACCGGCGGCGCCGCGAACGGGATTCCCTTGAAGGAAACCACTCCCTCCTTCACGGCGCCTTTCACCTGTCCCGATTCGATCTTCACTTGAACCGGCGCGGCCTGCAGTGCGGCTGCCGCGAGAGCCGCGATGCCCATCAGAATCCCGGTTTTGCTCATTTCGAATTCACTCTCTCACAACTGCCGTGTCTCAAACACCGCCCTCCGCGCCGCCAGATCATCAAACGCCGCGTCATCTAGCCCGACAAGCTCCCGCAGCGCCGCCCTCGTGTGCTCTCCCAGCAGAGGCGCTGCCGTCGTGGGAGATCCCGGCGTCGCCGACAACTTCACCGGCGTCCCAGTCACCCTGTGCGGCCCCGTCGCCGGATGATCCACCATCGGGAACATCTCCCTCACCACGCATTGCGGATCCGACGCCACCTCTTCAAAATTCCTCACCAGCGAGCACGGAATCCCCTCCGCCCGCAGCCGCTCAATCCACTCCGCTGCCGGCCGCTCGTGAAAAATCCCCGCAAGCATCGGCTCCAGCACGCCCCGATTCGCAATCCGCCGCGGATTCGACTCGTAATCCGGATGCTGGGCCAGATCCGGGCGCTCAATCGCCCGGCAGAACGCGGTCCACAGCTTCTCGCTCCCAATCGCGATCGACACCGCCCGATCCCGCGTCTGAAACGTGCGATACGGAACCACTGTCGGAAACGCCGTCCCCATCGGCCCCGGCACCTTCCCCGACCCCAGGTAGCTCATGTAATTCGAGCTCATTGTCGAGATCATGCTGTCCAGCATCGACACGTCCACATACTGCCCCTCGCCGCTTGACTCGCGCGCCCGCAGCGCCAACATGATTCCGATCACCGAGAACAGTCCCGCGGTCACGTCCGTCACCCCATACCCGCAACGCACGGACTCGCCCTCCGCAGTTCCCGTAATGCTCATCAATCCACTCGAGCTCTGCACCACCAGGTCCATCGCCGCCTCATCCCGCGACGGACCCTGCTGCCCGTACCCCGAGATCGAGCAATAAACCAGCCTCGGATTCCGTTTCCGCATCGCTTCATAGCCGAAGCCCAGCCGCTCCATTGTCCCCGGCCGGAAATTCTCCAACAGCACGTCCATCCGGTCGATCAGCCGCAGGCACAGGTCGATACCCGCCGGTTGCTTCAGATCAATCGAGATGCCCTGCTTCCCACGATTCAATCCGAGAAAGAAATGCGCCATCCCGCCCGCGAACGGCGGCCCCCATCCTCTTCCCATGTCCCCTTCGCGCGATTCCAGCTTGTACACCTGCGCGCCATAATCCGCCAGCAGCAGCGTGCAGTACGGCCCCGCCAGCGCATGCGAGAAATCCAGCACGCGAATCCCGTCCAGCGCGCCCCGCCGCAACCGTTCAGTCAATGTCGATCTCCATCCGCAGCAGCGCCGTGCTGTACGTCTTGCCCTGCGGATCCGCCCGCAGCGACACCGTCCCTCCGCCGTCCAGACACTCCTCCAGCACGAAGTTCAGCGAGTTCAAATTCGGCAGCTCATAGCGCCGCACCTGCCCGAAACAAATCCCGGTAAAATGTTCTTTCACCCGCTCCGCCGTCACCTGCTCCACCAGCACCGGATAATACTCCGGCTTCCGCGCGATCACCCCGATGTTGCATGCGTTCCCCTTATCCCCCGACCGCGCATGCGCCACCTCAATTAGCCTCACTCTCTTCACAGCACCACCTCCGCCTTCACCTCGCTCTTCGGAATCAGTGTCGGCCAATAAGCAATCACCTCCTCCACCTTCGGACGCCCGCTCCCCAGACCCGTCACCGCCGGCGGACCGTTCAGCACCAGTGGCGCAATCTCCTTCGCGAACCTCTCCACCGGCTGCCGCTCCTGCGCACGCACCCCAAATCGCAGCACCACCTCCGGCAACTGCGCCGCCAGTTCCTGTAACGGCTCCGCCGCAGCGATCCCATGGCACGCCCCGGCCCCGAGATATTCGCTGTGTACCGCCTCGAATTGCAGCCCCAAACGTTCCAGCCTCTCGCGCAAGATGCGATCCCCCGCCTGCGCCTTTCGATACGCATCCGGCCACGCGTAAGCCACCCACCCCGTCGCCTTGTACCCGTACGAGTAACTGATCGAGACCTTGTACGAATCCGTCGCCGGCGCCCCGCGCGCCCCGCGAATGCTCACCCGGTCCGGACCCTCCTGCCGCAGCCTCACGCTCGTGAAATCCGCGCCGCAATCTGGCGTGAGGTAAGCCCGCGGATTGCCGATCTCATACAACAACTGCTCCGTCACCGATGCTACCGACACTCTGCCGCCAGTTCCGGTATGCTTCGTCACTACCATCGACCCGTCGGCTTCCATCTCCAGAATCGGATACCCGATCCCCGCCAGGTCCGGAATCGTCTCCCAGTCCATCTGGCAATTCCCGCCCGTCACCTGCGCCCCGCATTCAATCGCGTGCCCGCCCACGATGCCCGCGGCGAGCAGGTCCCAGTCAGTAGCGCCCCACCGGAACTCGTGAATCATCGGACCCAGCGCCAGCGCCGCGTCAGCGCATCGGCCCGTGATGACGATCTGCGCCCCCCGCCCCAATGCCTCCTTTATCGGAAACGCACCCAGATACGCATTGGCACTGCGAATCCTCCCGCGAATCTCGCTCAAGGGCGCGCCCGTATCCAGGTTGTGAAGATCCATCCCGTCCAGCCGCCCCAGGATGTCGTCCCCCGTCACCGCCGCCACCCGCACGTCCAGTCCTTGCCGGTTTGCGCTTGCCAGCACCGCCTCCCTGCACCCCAGCGGATTCAACCCGCCCGCATTCGCCACCACCCGTACCCCGCGTCTCACCAACTCCGGCAGGAGCCCGTCGATCATCTCCACGAAATCCCGCGCATACCCCGCCTGCGGATCCCGCGACATCTGCTTCTGCAGAATCGACATCGTCACCTCGGCCAGATAATCGAGCGTCAGATAATCGATCGGACCCTTCCTCACCTGCTCCGCCGGCGCATCGATCGAGTCTCCCCAGAATCCCTGCCCGTTCGCAATTCGGATCATTTGACAACCTCAGAACAAGAAAATTCCCCCTCCTCATCACTGCTTCCCTTGCCGCTCCACACCGCCGTCTGCGGATACGGACACAGCGGCCGCGTCCTGTCCGCCTTCCCCGCATTCATGTGCGATGCGGCGATCCTCTCCGGCGCCTTCCCCTCCGTCACCCACCGGTCCAAGACCCCCAGCACATCAAACGTATTCGGCCCCGCCCCGCCCGTGCAGTGCCCCATCCCCGGCGCGAGGAACAGCCTGAAGAATCCAGACACTCTCCCGGCACCTCCCATCCTGGCCGCCACGCTCTCGTAATAGCGAATGGAATCCTCCGGTGGCGCAACCGGATCCGCCCATCCGTGATACATCAGCAGTTTCCCCTTCCGAGTCTCGAACGCCGACAGATCCGCCTGGTTCGCAACGAGGAAACCCATCTTCTCATCCGCGTACGCAACATCCCGATCGAAGTCGAACGCCAGCGGTCTCCACTGCGGATCATGAAACACCCAGTCTCGCCAGAACTCCACCCTCGCCGGCTGCGGCCGCCCCACAAAATACGTCCCCCATCCCGCCTCGCTCCCCTTCGCCCAACCTGCGAAGAGCCGCTCCCCTGTCCGCGGATTACGCGCGCCTTCGTAGATCCGCCTCACCGCTGCAGCCTGCGACGCGGTCAGGCAATTCTCCACATCCTGCCCTCTGCACAGCAGTTCACCTGGATCGAACTTGCACCGCCGCGGATCGCCGATCAGTCCGTCCTTCACGCCGTCCAGCCCGTCACACGCCGCAATCACCGCACGGTTCAGCATGGGCAGCTTCGACACGGGCAGCGGATCCGGCTGATGCTTGTTCAGCACCACCCACGACCACAAAAAACCCACGTTCAACCGCACCCGATTGTTCCCCGGCGCCCCCGCGACAATGCCGTCGTAATCAGCCGGATATCTCTGTGCCTCCATCAGCGCCTGGTGCCCGCCCGTCGAGCAGCCCGAAAAGTACGACCTCTCCGCGAACCTGCCGTAATGCGCGTGGATCACCAGCTTGGCCGTCTCCGTCATCACGTGCACGGCGCGATAGCCCCAGTCGCGGATCTTTTCCGGATGCCCTACGCCAAATTGCAGGTCGCTCCCCGCGTGCCCTGTATCCGACCCTGCAGTTGCATACCCGCGCCGCACCGCCGACTCCATCTCGCCATAGCTCAACGCGCCCGAGTATCCGCCGTTTCCCGTGCCCAGGAATTTCCCGTTCCACTCAGCGGCAGGCGGCATCCAGATCTCCATCTTGATCTCGGAGTCCTCCATTGGCCGTACCACTGCCGTCACCTCGCAAAAACCCTTCGGCGATCGAGCCGCGGAAGTGATCGCCGTGTTCGGAATCCGCAGCGATGTCAGATTCTCACACCCTTGCCCCCACGCCGCCAGTATCAAGGCCAGCATCACCATCCGCGTTCCGCTCATTCCCACGGCCGTAAGACCGGGGCAAAACCCGGTGTAAGTCCGTGCGCCGCCAACGCTCATCGCAACTCCACCTTCCCCTTCGGCGTCGAAATCCCCGCTACGAGCCCCGCTTCTTTCCCCTGCCTCACCGCCGCCCGAATCCCCAACTTCTCCAGTGCTGCCCGCGCCAACTCCGGCTCCGGATGCACAATCTCAAACGATTGCAGCTCACACCCCTTCGTCGAATCCTCCGAGGGATGCACCGCATCCCCCGCCCATTCAATGAAAAACGGAACCACCCCGCTTTGAGCCATTGGGTTCATGAACACTAGCGTCTTCCACCGCAGCGTCTTCCCATCCGGCCTCACCCGCGATCCATCCCGCGGCCCCATCACCCTTTCACCCTGCGCCCTCTCAGCCACCCCGGCAATATCGCGAGTCACCGCCGCCCACCCCACCAGCTTCGGTTCCTTGAACGCCCTCACATCGACATGAAAGTTGTACTTCGCCTGCGCAGGATCCGGCGCGATAATCTCCAGATACTGCCGCCGCCCCAGCGACAGCAGCGCGTTCCGCGTCCCCATCCCTGGATGGCTCCCGCCCGCCGCCGCTCTCACCCCCGTGAGACTCTCCACCCACGCCACAGCGCTATCAAGATCCGCCGCCCCCAGCAGCAGATGGTCCACCGCATCCCGCGCCGCTGTCAGATTCTGCATCGCTGTCACCATCCAGACCCCGCCACCGAGCAACCCTCTCCGGCTCACGCTCATAGCTCATGAGCATACCCACTCCGCCACCCCGCATCAATGCACTTCGTTGATGTCCCCACTCTCCAGCACCCGCTTCCCCCAGCCCCGCTTCGCCACCACCAGCATCGCCCGCCCCACCTGCTCCGTCGTCGTCACCGAACCCGGCGACAACGCCCGCAACACCGGAATCAGCGGCCCCAACACCCGGTACGCCACCCGGTACAGCTTCGTCTTCGACGTGATCCCGTGCATCGGCACAATCACTCCCGGCCGAAACATGTACGCCCCTTTGAACGGCATCTTCAACAGCGCATTCTCCGCCTTCCCCTTCACCCGAGCCCACATGATCCGCCCCCGCTCGCTGCTGTCCGTCCCCGCCCCCGACACAAACACGAACGTCATCCCCGGATTGAGCCGCACCAGCACCTCCGCCGCCGCCACCGTGTACCCGTAGGTGACGCGCGTATAGTCCTCCTCGGTCATCCCAGCCGACGAGACCCCCAGGCAATAAAAGCACGCATCGAACCCCGCGAGCTGCCCCTGAATCTCCGAATAATCCAGAAAATCCCGGTGCACGATCTCCCGCAGCTTCTCGTGCCTCTGCCCCGTCCCGCTCCGCCCGATTGTCACCACCTCCTCCACCTCCCCATCCAGCAGACACTCCCGCAGCACCCCCTGTCCCACCATCCCCGTCGCGCCAAACAGGAGAACTCTCATAGACGCCTCGCGGCTAGCTGCCAGAACGCCCGCAAGCTCTCGCACTGCTGGCGGTACTTTCCCCGCAGTCCCTCCCACCGCTCCCGTTGCAACTCTGCGGAGACGTCGCGAGCCGCGGCCAGCCCGTCGATCGCACTCAGCAAGCCCGCCCGCACATGCACCAATGCACCAACATATGCCGAGCGCCCGTCCCAGCTCGCTGCCTTCAATTCCTCTGCGTCAACGCCAGCCAATCCAGTTTCGATCAGCGTTGTTTGCTCGTCACCATCCGGCAACTCTCCGATCTGCTTGCGCAGCGCTTCCCAATCCGGGACTCCAGAAGCGACCGACAGAATCCGGTTCACTCGCTCCGTCTCCGCCAGTCGGCCCATCCACCCCATCCTGAATCGCTCAATCTCCTGCGGCAGCCCCACGCTCGTCCCGTCCTCAAACACCACGGCCGCGGCCCTCGGTGTTAACGGGTCGCAGCGCGGCCTGCTCATTCTCGATGCCTGAATCTCATACGTTGCTCCGGGCTCGATCCCTTTGTTGCCGGTTCCAATGGTGTCGAGCCCCATCCGGCTGAACAACTCCGGTGCACACAGCGCCACTTGAAAGGCCGCGATCCTCTTCAACGAGCCGTTCCACAACTCCACCGTCGCGAACTTCTCGCCATCGATCACCCGCTGCACGACCAGTGCCTTGGCCGCCTCCTCCATCAGTGCTGCTGCCTTCCCGGCTGAGATCGCCTCAACCTTCCCCGGCGATGGAAGCTGTGCTGCCGGCGCAGGCTTTGTAGCGGTCTCCGGCCTGGGACCGGGCCCCGCCGCAATGTCCGCATCTCCCAGGTGAACCGACATGTTCCGCTTCACGTGGTTCAACAAATACTCCTGCAGCTTTTTTTGCCCTGCGGCGCTGATCTCATCCGCAAACGATCTCTTCAGAACCTCCACCTCGTCGTTCATGCGGTCGTTCCAGAGCCGGTACTGTTCCAGCACCGTCGGAGGCAGCGGACGCGGCGCGCTCTTCCTTGCCTCTCTCAGTTGACTCATCCCATCCGCCGCCAGACGCGCAAATCGCTCCGCTCCCCGGAACACCACCGTCGCGTCGGATTCCGACAACCCGCTGTCTCTCACAAAAACCTTACGCATCTCGTCCGAGTCCTCCCCGGTGAGGTTCCGGAACAGGGCCGGGTACGCATATCGGTCGGGGATCTTCTCCGGCGTCTTGGCCCCATTGATCTCCCGCGGGCAATTCGTCTGCCCGGACGCGAAACACACAGCCACCCCAGCCGCCAGGGCCCACTTCACGATTTTGCGCATTTCGTATCCATAATAAGGGCGTTCACAACGGATGGAAGTATATTCCTGCCCTTTAACTTCCTTCAATTCATCGAGCTACAGGAATCCAGTCGCTAGCCTGCGTCCGGATCCTCGGGCCACTCCCTTCAAATACGCCAGGTGGGAGGATTCTCGAATGCCGTTTATCGGAGTGGCCGCGTCCGGGTTGGCCGGCGCATGTGCCGCACCGGTAGACCGCCTCGTTTGTTTTGCCGCACGCTCTGCCGACCCATCAGATTTAGCGAGCACGAACCCATATCTCTCTGATTCCACATGCCGCAAATTCGAACTCACACGCGGAGTTCATATCCCGGGACCCGCTCTTTACAATTCCATACCTGCATCTCCTGATTTCAGAATTTCAATTGTGATACGATGCGCCTCAGAAGGACGCCTCAGCCCTTTTCCCGGCGCCCAATCCACCCTTGGAGTGTGTCCAGTGAAGGTATACGAAAGCACCGATGTCCGAAACGTGGCCCTCGTCGGCCACGGCAATAGCGGGAAGACCTCCCTCGCCGCTGCCATGTTCTTCGCGGCCGGAGCCACCAACCGCCTGACCCAGGTCGACGAGGGCAACACCATCACGGATTTTGACGACGAGGAGATCAGTCGGAAAATCACAATCTCCACCTCCCTCGCCGCCGTCGAGTGGAACAAGAAGAAGCTCAACATCTTCGATACCCCGGGCTTCAACCTGTTCATGTACGACACCAAGATCTCCATGGCCGCCGCCGACTCCGCCCTCATCCTCGTCGATGGCGTCTCCGGCGTCGAAGTGATGACCGAAAAAGTCTGGGAGTACGCTGAAGGCTACAACCTCCCCCGCGCCTTCTTCATCAATAAACTCGATCGCGAACGCAGCGACTTCCAGCGCATACTCGACAACATCATCGAAATCTTCGGCCGCCACGCCATCCCCGTCCAGCTCCCCATCGGCGCCGAACGCGACTTCAAGGGCATTGTCGACCTCATCACCATGAAGGCCTGGTCCTACACTCCCGGCGGCGACGGCAAGGGCAACGAAATACCCATCCCCGCCAACCTCAAGGAACAGGCCGACGCCGCTCACGCCGCCCTCATCGAGATGGTCGCTGAAGGCAAGGACGAGCTCATGGAGAAGTTCTTCGAGAACGGAACTCTTCCCGCCGAGGACATCATCGCCGGCCTCCACGACGCCGTCAAAGAGGACAAAATCTTCCCCGTCCTCTGTGGTTCCGCCTACAGCAACATCGGAACCGACCTCGCCATGGACTTCATGCTCACCTTCTGCCCCAACCCCACTGAGCATCCCGCCCTCAAAGCCATGGTTGGCGATCACGAGGAAGCCAAGTCCATCACCGATAAGGACCACGTCACCGCTTACGTCTTTAAGACCGTCGCAGACCCCTTCGCCGGCCGCCTCTCTTTCTTCAAAGTCTGCACCGGCGTCCTCAAGAACGACGCCAACCTCATCGACATGCGCTCCAAGAGCCAGGAGCGCCTCTCCCACATCTCCGTGCCGTTCGGGAAGACCCTCCAGCCCGTCAACGAACTCCACGCCGGCGACATCGGCGTTGTCGCCAAGCTCAAGGACGTGCTCACCGGCGACACCCTCTGCGAAAAAGGCGATTCCATCGAGTACCCGAAAGTCGAAATCCCCGAGCCCTCCATTGCCTATGCCATCGCCGCCAAGTCCCGCAACGACGAAGACCGCATGGGCAACTCCGTCTCCAAGATCCTCGAAGAGGACCAGGGCCTTCGCTTCTACCGCGATCCCCAGACCAAGGACTTCCTTCTGGCCGGCTCCGGCGGCCAGCACATCGAAATCATCGTCAGCCGCCTGAAGAAGCGCTATAACGTCGAGGTCGAGCTGCGCCAGCCCAAGATCCCCTACCGCGAAACCATCCGCGGCTTCGCCGATGTCCACGGACGCCACAAGAAGCAGACCGGCGGCCACGGCCAGTTCGGCGATTGCAAGATCAAAATGGAGCCGCTCGATCGCGGCAAGGGCTTCGAATACGTCAACGCCATCTTCGGCGGCGCCGTGCCTCGCCAGTTCATCCCCGCCATTGAGAAGGGCATCCTCGAAGCAGCCGCCCGCGGCTACCTCGCCGGCTACCCTGTCGTCGATTTCAAGGTCACCCTCTACGACGGCTCCTACCACGACGTCGACTCGTCCGAAATGGCCTTCAAGATCGCTGGCCGCAAAGCCTTCAAGCTCGCCATGGAACAGGCCAAGCCTGTCCTCCTCGAGCCCATCATGAAGGTCGAAGTCCTGGGCCCCGTCGAGTTCGCCGGCGACCTCATGTCCGACATGAACGGCCGCCGCGGCCGCATCTCCGGCATGGACACCAAGGGCGCAACCCAGATCATCCGCGCCCAGGTCCCCATGGCCGAAATGCTTACCTACCAGAATGACCTCACCTCCATGACCCAGGGCCGCGCGTCCTTCTCCATGGAGTTCTCCCACTACGACTACGTCCCGGCCCTCAACGCCGAGAAGATCATCTCCGCGTACCGCGCCGCTGCCACCGGCGAAGCCGAGGAGGAAGAGTAACCCAGGTGGGACAGGCCTCCTGGCCTGTCCGATCGCATCCGATTCGAAATCCAACAGGGGGACACACGATAGTGTGTCCCCTTCGCTTTTTTGTGCGAGACTTTGAATATGCGAAACGCTGTTTCACTTTTTGCATTGGCAGCTTTGGCCGCCTCCGCCCCCGCCGCCCCACTCCAAGCCGGAGCTTCAGCCCGCAAGATCACCCCCGCCCTCGAACCCGGCAAGCCAGTCTACATCGCGGGTTTCGACAGCGGCCGCGCCGCCACCGGCGTCCACGATGACCTCTGGGTCCGCTGCCTCGCCCTCTCCACCGGCGGCAAGCCTGTTGCTCTCTGCGCCGTCGACACCATCGGCCTCTTCTATGAAGACGTCCAGAAGATCCGCGCCCGTGTTCCCGGCGCACAGGTCATCGTCGCCTCCACTCATGACCATGAAGGCCCCGACACCATGGGCCAGTGGGGCGCGAAGCAGGGAGTGAGCGGATTGAGCGAAGCCCATAACGCCTTCATCGTTTCGCAAGCCGTGGCCGCCATCGAAGAAGCCGTGCACTCCCTCCAGTTGGTGACCGCTTACCCGGCCGCCATCACCCCCAAGGACGTCGCCACCTACTACCATGATTCCCGTCCCCCCGTCGTCCAGGACCCAGAAATCCTCTCCCTCGTCCTCAAAGGCAAGAACGGTAAGACTGTCGCCACTCTCGTCAACTGGAACAATCACCCCGAGGCCCTTGGCAGCAAGAATACGTTGATCACCTCGGACTGGCCTCACGCCCTCCGCTCCACCCTGGAGGCCAACGGCTTCGGCACCGTCGTTTTCATGAACGGCGCGGTCGGCGGCATGCAGTCCCCCCTCAACGCCAAGATCACCGATCCCAAGACCGGCCAGCTCGCTCCCGAGGACACGTTTCGTTTCGCCGAGGTCGTCGGCGAGTACGCCGCCGGCAATGTCATCGCCTCCCAGAAGCAGGCAAAGAAGGTCGCTATCGATGGCATCACCTACCGCGAGACTCTGCTGAGGATCCCGGTCACCAATCAGGCCTTCATGCTCGGAGCGAAGCTGGGCCTCTTCGGCGACCGCAAGCCCATGGCGCAGGATAGGGCCACCAGCACGCCCGTTGGCTACCTGGCCCTCACCTCAAAGGGAAAGCCCGTCGTCGAAGTCGCCCTCATCCCCGGCGAGCTCTATCCCGAGCTCAGCGTCGGCGGCGCCGTCCGCGACCCCAACGCCGACTTCCCCGATGCCCCCATGGAGACGCCCGTCAAGAAGATGATGTCCGCTCCGTACCGCATGCTCTTCGGCCTCGCCAACGACGAGATCGGCTACATCATCCCCAAGTGCCAGTGGGACGAGACAGCCCCCTACACCTTCGGCGCTACGCACCGCTGGTACGGCGAGGTCAACTCCATCGGCCCCGACGCCGCCCCCGCTATCACCAGCGCACTCCAAACCCTGATCAATACAAAATGACCCACACCGCTCCCTTTGCTGCGATCCACCCAGCCGGCCGGCAGCGGCATGCAGCGCAGGGCAAAACTCAGGAGCCGGCGGCCCTATCCGCGCGGGCCGTACCTCTGAAACCCGCATGAATACAGGCTTCCGGCTGCCGCTGGCAGTGGTCAGCGAGGGAAAGCCAAAGGTATACTGAATGCAGCCTCATACCCAAATTGATTGGTCAGGAGAGAAGATGTCCAAACGTATCGTGATCCTCACCGGCGGCGGCGACGTCCCCGGATTGAATGCCGTCATCAAGCAGGTGACCTACCGCGGCTGCAGCATGGACTACGAAGTCATCGGAGTCCGCCGCGGCTGGGAGGGTCTCACTCATCTCAACCTCGAGGACGCCGACAGCAAGGCCCGCTACGTCCTCCCCCTCACCCCGCTCAATACGCGCACCATCGACCGCACGGGCGGCACCTTCCTGCACTCCTCGCGCACCAACCCCGCGAAGATGAAGTCGATTCCGGATCACCTCAAGGGCGTCGAATTCCCCAAGAAGGAAATCGTCAAAGAGGGCCAGACCATCGTCACGTTCGACATGACGAAGTACGTGCTCCAGAACCTGGAAAAGCTCGGCGCCGACACCGTCATCGCCATCGGCGGCGACGACACGCTCAGCTACGCCCGCCGGCTCCACGATGAAGGCGTCAAGGTCATAGCCATCCCGAAGACCATGGACAACGACGTGCAGCACACCGAGTACTGCATCGGCTTCTCTACCGCCATCACCCGCGCCGACAGCGCCATCCAGCGCCAGCGGACCACCGTCGGCTCCCACGAACGCATCGGCGTCTTCCGTATCTTCGGACGGGACGCCGGGTATACCGCGCTCTACACCGCCTACATCACCAACATCCGCTGCGCCATCCCCGAGTTCCGATTCGACATCGACAAGATGATCGAACTGCTCGTGAAGGACAAGCGCAACAATCCGAGCAACTATTCGCTGGTGCTGCTGTCCGAAGGCGCTGAGTGGGAAGGCTACGAGACCGTCCACTATGGCGAAGCAGATGCCTACGGCCATCGCAAGAAGATGAACGTCGGCGACGTCTTCGCGCAGGAAGTGAAGAAGCGCGCCAAGGAAGAGACCATCGTTAGCGACCTCACCTACGACCTGCGCTCCGGCGACCCCGATTTCACCGACAAGATGGTCGCCTGCACCTTCGGCAACATGGCCATGGACGCCCTTGCGGAAGCCAAGAGCGGCATGATGACCGGCATCGTTAAGGGCTGCTTCGAACTCGTCGAGATTCCCGATCCCAAGCTCGGGCCACGCAAGATCGATCTCGCCACGATGTACAACACTGAACGCTACCGTCCGAACTACGCCAACAAGCGCGGCCTGCCCATCTTCCTCAGCAGGGCCTGATGAAGCTGTTTTCGCGCTGGTTTGGGAAGAAAACTGAACCTCAAATGACGCCGGATCTCGCCTCCGAGATCCGGCGTTCGTTTGAGGAGAACGCGTGGGACGAGGTGCACTTCCCGTCAACCATCGACCCGCGCATCCGGCACGTCACGCTGGTCGTCGAGTTCCTCGGCGACATGGGCCACGGGCGTGCCCTGGACCTGGGCTGCGGCAAGGGGCGCTTCGCGCGCATCCTCAAACAGCACAACCCGCAGGCTTCCATTGTCGCCATGGACCTTGCCATTGCGATGCTGCGCTACGCGGACGCAAACCTTGAACGCCTGGCCGGCTCCATGCTGGAGCTACCCTTCGCGGATGCGGCGTTCGACGCGGCCTACGCGACGGAGTCCCTGGAGCATGCAGTCGATATCGAGCGCGCCGTCGCCGAGCTGTGCCGGGTCGTCAAGCCCGGCGGTAAACTGGTCGTAATCGACAAGAACGCCGCACACTGGGGCGCGCTGGAGACGCCGCAGTGGGAGCGCTGGTTCCACGAAGAAGAGTTGAAATCCCTGTTGCGGCGCCATTGCCGCTCCGTCGAATGCCGTCCTATCTCGTATTGGGACGACGTTGAGCCGGATGGCCTCTTCCTGAGTTGGACCGCAGTGAAATGAGATGACCAAGAAACACGTTAAACCCGCGCTGCAGGAGGTTGTGGAGGCCGAAGGCCACCTGATCGACTCGCACATCATGGAGCAGATCTTCGACACTGTGGTCGAGTACCACGGGCGGTTCGAAGTCGAGCACTTCCACATAGGCAAGACCAACGCCGAGCCGTCGCGCCTGCGATTGCGCGTCGAGGCGCCCAGCTCAGCCGACCTGGAGCTGATGCTCGGCCAGTTGCTGGGACTTGGCTGCACCCCTGTGGATGGCAGTGACGCCGTGTTCGCAGTGGTGGATCGTGACCGCTGCGCGCCGGAGGACTTCTACTCGACGACGAACCATCGCACGCTGGTGCGGCGCGGCGGCGAGTGGCACGCCGTCGAGAACCAGCGCATGGATGCGCTGATCGTGTGGCAGGACGGCAAGCCCTGGGCGCGGCGTCTGCGCGACCTCAAGGCCGGTGACGAGATCGTCGTGGGCATGCGAGGCATTCGCGTCATTCCGGAGTCGAAGGAGCGCGACCGGCTCGCCTTCGCGTTCATGTCCAACGGCACGTCGAGCGAGCGGCAGGTGGAGACTGCCGTGCGGCAGACCGCCGCGATGCTCAAGCACGCCGTGGAGAACGGCCAGCGCGTGGTCGTGGTGGCGGGTCCGGTGGTCGTGCATACTGGCGGCGCGAAGCCGCTGGCGAGCATGATCCGCAAGGGTTTCGTGAGTGCGCTGCTGGCGGGCAACGCGTTGGGCGTGCATGACGCGGAAGCGGCCATGATCGGCACTTCGCTTGGCGTGCGCTTGAGCGACGGCCGCCAGGCCGAGCACGGGCACCGCAATCACATGCGCGCGATCAACATGATCTACCACGCCGGATCGGTCGCCGAAGCCGTGAAGCAGGGAAAGCTCAAGAAGGGCATCCTCTACGAGTGCGTGGCCAACAACGTGCCGTTCGTGCTGGCCGGCAGCCTGCGCGACGATGGGCCCCTGCCGGACACGATCACCGACATGAATCAGGCTCAGGACTCCTATGCTGAGCAGTTGCGCGGAGCGGGGTTGGTGCTGTGCCTCGGCTCGATGCTCCACTCCATCGCCACAGGCAACATGCTGCCCGGCTGGGTGAAGACGGTGTGCGTGGACATCAACCCCGCCGTCGCGACGAAGCTCAGCGACCGCGGTACCGGCCAGGCGCTCGGAGTTGTGACCGACGTGGGGATGTTCCTCGAATTGCTCGACAAGAATCTGCCGGAGGTGAAGTAGATGGCCACGAAACGACAGAAGCTCTACACGGACGAGCACGCGTCGAGCGGCCTCGACGCCAGGCTCCCTGAAATTGAGTGCTGGCCGAACCAGTACAACACGGGCCGCTACTGGATCGAGATCACCACACCGGAGTTCACCAGCGTGTGCCCGCGCACCAGTCTGCCGGACCACGGCACGGTCACTATCCGCTACGTTCCGGACAGGCAATGCCTGGAACTGAAGTCGCTGAAGATGTACCTCCTGGAATACCGCAACCTCGGCATCTTCCAGGAGAACGCAGTGAACCGCATCCTCGACGATTGCGTCCGAGCGTGCAAGCCCCGCGAGATGACAGTGACCGGCGAGTTCACGCCGCGCGGCGGGGTGTATTCAACCATCACCGCAACCTACCAGCGCCGTAAGTAGACACGCGGATTCGCCGCGCCGGCCGGACCGGCCTTGAGGCTTGTGACCGGTGCGGGCTCAGATCACGTTTGGCGGCAAACTCGCCCACTGATGCGGCGGACTCTGTGGGCTGCTCCGGCGAGCGGATGCGGCGCCCGAACCGCGAAGTCCGGTGCGAGCGACGCCGCCTCTGTCGAGGGGCTAAACTCGCACGCGCGTCAGCGTCGAACCAAAGCGCGGTAGCGTCTGATAGATTGTGACCGTGACTCGACGGTCGCTGTTGCTGTTTTGTGCCGTGCTCACCTCGCACGGGCAGAATCTCCGAGTGGATCCGGCGGCAGCGCGGCACGCGATCAGCCGGGACATCTACGGCGTCAACGAATACGGAGACGAAGCCGGGTTTGGCGGCTTCCCCTTCACGGTGCGCCGGTGGGGCGGCGACAACTCCGTCAGCTACAACTGGAAGCTCGATTCAAACAATACCGCTGCGAATTGGTTTTTCGAGACCTTCCCGGTCGGCAAGGGCGGGGAGGAGGAGGGCACCAGTTTCGACCGTTGGACGGACCGGAACAGACAGCACGGCGTGCGCTCCGTGGCGACGGTGCCGATCATCGGCTGGACCACGAATACAACCGCGCCGAAGCAGTGCAGCTACAGCGTGGCGAAGTACGGCACTCAGCAGCAGACCGATGTGTGGGCGCCGGACTGTGGGAACGGCATGAGGCCGGATGGTAAGACCGAGGTGCGGAACGACCCGCGGGATGTGTACGACGAAGTGGGGCCGGACTTCGCACAGGAATGGGTGGCGCACATCGTCGAGCGCTTCGGCAGCGCGGAGAACGGCGGCGTCTGGCTATGGGAACTCGACAACGAGCCGACGTGGTGGCACGCGGTCCACAGGGACATTCACCCCGACAAGGCCGGCTTTGAGGAGGTACTGGAGCGGAACATCCGCTGGGCGGAGGCGATCAAGGCCGCGGACCCGTCGGCAAAAGTGGGAGGGCCGACACCGCCGGGCTGGGAGTCGTACTTCTACTCCGCCAGAGACCTCTATGCCGGGTGGAGCACGGCGCCTGATTACAGGTTCTGGAACAACCCCTCGGATTGCCGCGCCAACAGCCCCGGGGGCGAGTGCGTTGGATTCGTGCCGTGGTACCTGGACCGGATGCGTGAGTACGAGGAGCGCAACGGGCTACGATTGCTCGACTACCTCGATATTCACGCCTATGTAGGGCCGGACAACCTGCCGGGGCAGCACGATCCGGAGAGGCCTGAATTCGACGATCTGCGGCTGCGGTCGACGCGAACGTTCTGGGATCCGGACTACATGCCGCCCCGCGCCGACATGGCTGGGATGGACCGGAAGTGGGGGACCGGCAATCCTCAAGTGATCCGGCGGATGAGGGCATGGATTGACGAACACTACCCCGGCACGAAGCTCGCCATCACGGAGTACAACTGGGGTGCGTTGGAGCACATCACCGGGGCGCTGGCTCAGGCGGACCTGTTCGGGAGCTTCGGACGGGAGGGTGTGGACCTGGCCACCATGTGGGGCGCGCCGAAGCCCGATCAGCCGGGCTCGTTCGCGTGGCGCATCTTCCTCGACTATGACGGAGAGGGAAATGGGTTCGGAGAGACCAGCGTTGAGGCTGCGACCGAAGATGCCGACCGGCTGTCCGTGTTTGCGGCAGAGCGGAGTGATGGAGCGCTGACGATCCTGATTCTCAACAAGACCCGCGACGAGATCGAGAGCGGCTTAGAGGTGGCAGAGGCCGGAGACGCCGTTGCCGAAGTGTGGCAGTACAGCGACGCCGACTTGACGCAGATCGTGCGGCGGGACGATTTGGCATTCGCGGCCGGCGCTCTGACGGCAAGGTGGCCTGCGTGGTCCATGACGATGCTGGTGATCCGCAGGGACGTGCCACCGCCGGTTGATCCTGGAGAGACCCCGGATTATTGGGTGTGGCGCAGCGAGCGATAGAGGTGGACTTGGGAGGTGGCGATCACGTCCCAGTCGTACTGGCGCTCGACGGTGCGGCGGGCGGCTCGTTCGAGGGCGCGGCGGCGCGTAGGGTCGTGGAAGAGGTCGAGTATGGCCGCGGCGATTTCCGGGCCGGTGCTGGCGACAACGACGTCTTCGGGCGGGTGAAGGTCCAGGCCGTTGATGCCGGCGGGGGTCGAGACAATCGCCTTCCCCATGGCCATGGCTTCCAGGATTTTGATGTTGGTGCCGGCGGAGGCCAGCAGGGGCGCGATGACGACTGTGGCTTTGCGGTAGGCTTCGCGAACATCGCTGATGAAGCCGTCGACCTCAAGACCAGGGCGGTTGAGTTCGATCCTGACGCGGTCCCGGTAGAGCTCCTGGTAGTGATCGGCGCGGGCGCCGCTGATGACGTGAAGCGTAGTGCCTTCGGCCTCAAGCTGCCGCCATGCTTCATTGAGGAAGTAGTCGAGGGCCAGGAGATTGGGCAGGTGAGCGAACGAGCCGATGAAGAGGATGCGGCGCGGCTCCGGCTCCGCACAGCAGGGCTGGAAGCGCTGCAGGTCGACGCCGTTGGCGAGGACCTCGACCCGGCGCGCCCCCTGAATCGTAGCCGCATCCTTTGCCGACACTGTGACCACGCAGGAGACGTCGCGCCAGGCAGACCTCTCAAACGACTCCCACCGAGTGAGTTGCTGGCGCGTTTCCCAGTCGTCGTTCTCGCGGAGGAGCTGATTGTAGAGGTCGAGGGTGATGTCGTGCTCGATCAGGACCGTTGGGGTGTCGCCGCAGTCCTGTGCGTAGAGCGCCATCTGGGTGAACTCGAGTTGGACCAGAGCGGGCGAATACTTGCGAATCATCTCGCGCAGGACGGCACGGAACGGGAGTGTGTCGTGCTCATCGACGACATCGGGGCGGTGATTCAGCGGGCGGAGATGGGAACCTTCGCGGCGGACGAGGACGATCTCGGTGCAGAGGTCGAGGATCTCGGGCGCTGGCGGCCGGTGCTGGTCGCAAAATGCGATGAGGACCTGATCGAACTCGGGGGCCGCTCGCTTCATGAGGTTGAAGATGCGAACGGCGCCGCCATGGGAGAGCGGGAAGGGGATGTAGGGGCTGGCCAGAATTATCACAGGCCGCAGTGGATCCCGAGGACGGCCCGTGAAAGACACAGCCTCACCGGAGCCTAGTGCGAGGGCGTAACGCTCATTCGCCGGGCTCGGGGGTGGGGGCTCAATCCAACGCCTCACATGCAGAGCAGCACGCAGGACAGGGAATACCCAGGGTCGAGGCGGCTCCTGCGCCGCGTAGAGGTTCAAGCGGCCGATGGCTCGATCCCACAACTCAGAGAACACGGCGGGGTCGGCGACGCTGCGAGCGAGAAAGCGGAGATAGTTAATCTCGATGGCGGCCTGAATCTGATCGTGGGTGAAGTAGCGGGAGGTGGTGGAACGGTGATGGTGGACGAGCTTCGCGCCGGCGACGAAGACAGAGGGCCATCCGCGAACCCAGCCGCGGTAGCCGAGATCGAGGTCTTCGACGTAGGCAGGCGTGAAGACTTCACCGACGCACCCTACCATGCGAAGCTTGCGCGTGTCATAGAGTGAACAGCCGCCGCTACCGTAGAGGACATAGCTCAGATCCTCGCCTTCGTGAGGAGTGTCGCACCGGACTGGAAAGTCCATGGCGTGCCCGCGAATCCACATCAGGGCCTTGCCCGTCTCCTCGCGGCGGACGCCTTCGGGAAAGAAAATCTGCGCGGTGGCGCTGAATAAGCCGGGGACCTTGCGAAAGGCTTCGAGGAGTGGCGGGAAGAAACCCGGCTCCAGGATCATGTCGTTGTTGAGGAGCAGGGTGTGCGAGAAACGGGCACGGGCGATGCCCCGGTTCACGGCGGCCGCGAAGCTGAGCGGCTTGTTGGAGATCTCAATCACGACCTGTGGGAATGATTCTGAGAGCCATGAGGCGGTCCCGTCCTCGCTGCCGTTGTCGGAGACGATCACCTCGGAAGGGAAGTGCTGCAATTCGTGGAGGAGACCGGGGAGGAGACGGGCGAGCAATTCCCGGCCGCTACGGGAAGGGATGACGACGGAGATGCCGTCGGGAAGCTCAGGACCGGGATTCGGGTCCGGGGCAGGCTGCAGACCGGCCTTGGCGGCGGCGGCGCGCCGGCCGGCGAACCGCGCGAGTCGAAGCAGGATGGGGCGTTTGTAGGCCCAGGGATGGAACAGGCGCCAAACCTGCGTGTACACCCAGCCGCCGGGGCGAGTCTCCCAGCGGATCAGGTTGCCGAGCCGCCAGAGGTAGTAGCGGGCGATGGTACGAGCCGCGCGGGGGTGAAAGGGGAAGTGATCAAGATTGTCGTTGAAGCAGAGGAGGCGCGTTGGCGCGGTCAGCAGAGCAGCAAGGCGCATGGGCCAATAGGGCATGCGCGGCTGAAGGATAATGCCGCACCAGGCGATGGAATTGTTGCGCATCGCGTCGTTGATTCGCGCACGGTTCTGAGCGATGGTGCGTCCGAGAAACCAGGGGATCCAGCGCACGTGCTTGTGGGAGGCCGGAGGAGGGAACTCAGAGACCACATACAAAGGCAGTTCAGGGGCGACTGAATGGAAGTTGTCCAGGAAGGTGGCGATGAGGTCCTCGGAGCCCGAGGCGAAGGCGAGCAGAATGCGAGTCTGGGACTGCAAGTCAGATGAGTTTACGCCAGTCCGGGGTGGGAACGCCACGGAGAAAATCCTCATAGAGAGAAAGCGCCTGGAGGCAGAAAGCAGTGGAGACGGGATTGGTGAAGTTGGTGCGCTCGCCGTTGAGGCTGCCGAAGTTGAATGCGCCGTCGAGGCGGGGATCGTGGGAAGAGATCTGGTACTGAGCGGCCCACGCGGCTTCCTCGGCGGCCTGCCCTTCATTGAGAGGAAGGGCATTGAGCGAGTGAGCCCAGAGCCGGACGCGGAGGAGTTGTGCGTTGACGTCTGAGCGCTCGAAGCCGTTCCTGATCGCACGCAGAAAAGTCGACGCGCGGGAGACGCCTTCGCTGAGAGCCTGTCGAACCGGATCGCGGCCAGCACAAGGCAGGAGTGCCTCGAGGAAGTAACAGTAGGCGTGCAGGCGGTCCATCATCCGGTGGGAATCCGGCTCTTTTTCCAGGAAGGCGGAGTGAGTCTGGAGCGCGCGGGAGAGGGCCGTCTCAAAGTCCGCCTCAAAGAGGTGGTTGCCGGTCTCTTCGGCGAGTTCGAGCCAGGCGAGGGCCGATTTCAACTGGTAACAATCGGATGAACGGGACCAGCGTGCGTCGCGCGGGAGAGGCTGTTTGGAGGTGAGTTCGATGATCGGGTGAATGTCGTGAAGATTGACAAAGTCGCTGCTCATCGACTCGCCGCAGAGGACAGCGGTATCGAGGTAGCCGCGCTCGCCGGTGGCGCGCCAAAGCCGAATCAACGCGCGCACGATGATGCCATTGTCGAAGAAGTAGGAGTGGCGGGCGGGGACGTCGCCGTTGGCGGACCATTCGAAGGGCATCGCCAGGGCGTCGGAATCCCAGGCGCCGCGGAGGAAATCGCCGGCCCGGATTGCTGCATTCAGGCAGTCCGGATTGCCCGTGCGTTCATGGAGTTCGAGGAGGGCGCTGACGGTATATCCGGTGATCTCGGTTGAGACGCGGGCGTTACAATTCTCTGCGATGAAATGGTAGCGTGCGACTCCGCCTCCGGGCTCTTGGATGCCCGATCGGAGGAACCACCGCGAGGCACGTTGAAGCACGGCAGAGATGGAAAGATCAGACCTTCCGATTGAACTTCTCAAACTCGCAATCCCCTGATAGTTACGTTAAGAGACATTGTACCAGCGGCCAGTGCGTCACGAAGAGCACGGACGAAGCAGAATGATCGTGCGCGGCGGCTGATTCGGATCGTTGGAGGAGAAGTCGAGTGCGGAGGCGAGAGTGTGGTGAGCCATCTCGCGCAGGTCCTGATTCTCCCATTCGAGGAGTGAGTTGACGAAGCTGGACTCTCCCCAAGTCTGGGCTTCGGCGTTGACGACAGACGGGATGGAAGCGGATCCGATGGCGATGAGATCCCCCGGATTGAGCTCCACCTCGCCCTCCTCAAAGCTCGCCGGAGAACCAGCGCTTAGAGCAGGACCGCCTGTGGTGAGCCTGGAGATTTCCGCACCTTCCGGGGTACGCCGCATGAGCAGAGGCGGATAGTGCCCGGCGTTGACGAAGTGCAGGCGGTTTGAACTGGAGTAGCGTGCGCAGAAGAGCGAGACGGAAGGACGGGCGGCTGCGGAGAGCACGATGGCGCGTCGAGTGGATTCGAGCAACTCGCCGAGGTCTTCGCAGTAGGCGCGGGCGCGGGTGCGGAGCAGCGCCTGGATCTGGACGAGGCGAACGGCGGCATCTTCGGCGGGGCCTGGAATATCGGCAAGGATGAACATCGCCGAACGTTGCGGCAACTGCAGGACATCGTAGAAACCGGTGCCGGGTACATCGCCATTCCAATATTGGGCGGCGAATTCGAGGCCGGGGAGTTCGAAGCGGTCAGGCGGTGCGAGATGCCCGCGGGTGGAGCGCGCAGACCGGCGCGAAGCCTGTTCCTGAGCCGTGTCGGTGGTGCGCTGCAGCGCGACCGCGGCGGTTTCCGCTGTGATGAGTGAGCGAGACGCCTGGCTGGCAACGGTCTCAGCGAAGCTGAGGTGGTGAGGTTCGTAGATCTGACCCGAGGTTGGAGGGCCGAGGACAAAAAAGCCTCTCACTTTGAGATCGTGCCGCAGGGGGACGACGAGGCAGGCATTCAGCGAACTGAGGAGCGCCTGCTCCTCGGCGAGATGTTCGGGTGCGCGATGAGACCACTCGACGGGGAGCATCGAACGCGGGTCAAAGACCGGCAAGGCGCGCGGTTGAAGGCTCGCGCCAAGTTCCTCGTGCAGCAGTGACGAGGTCGAGAAGCAGACCTCCACCGGCGGCGGGGCGGGAGTGAAAGCGGCGATGCGATGTCTGCCGTCGAAGGCAGCGAGGTAGAGACAGGCGTGAGCGCAGTCGAGATGCGAGTGCAGCAGGTGACAGGCTGTTTGTGGGATGGCCTCCGGGTCGAGGAGCTTGATGAGTGTTTCAGATGCTGCCGAGGACCGTTCGTGCCAGGCCCGAGCCTCCGTGGAGCGGCGGAAAGAAGAAGCAACGGCGGCCTTCCAGGCCCAATCGAAAAAGACGTACGTGACAGTCGCGATAACGAGGAGTGTCGCCAGTCGGACGGCGAATGTCTCAGAACGACTAATCAGGAGTGCCAGGGCGGAGGCGATGGCGATGGCCGCAGTCAGCAGCCAAGGGCGAAAGGAGAGGATTCCCTGAGGGCTCTGGCGAATCCATGCGACGTTGAGGCTAAGCCGCAGGAAACGGAGCGAGACGAACAAAGCAATGACAACTGACGGAATTGAAAGTAGTACGCTCAGCCACACGATGGGGGTGAGCCACTCGAACTCATCGAGACGAAAGAACATGGATGACCAGACCAGCCTCCCATCATACATACGCTGGCAAGAAGAGCGCGTTGGGGGCCCCACGTTCTCCGGAATGAATCAGTGAAGACGCGCGTTCCGGCTCACGCACTGCGGAAATCCGTGTCGCCTCGGGCCTCAAGGTCTCATCAATGAATTGCAGACCGTGTCGCGGAGTAGAGCAGGTCATTCATGAGTGAGGAGGTGTGAGGTCATGCTAAATCGGTTGATACTGATCCCGGGATGGCTGGTTCTGGCGTTTCCAGTTGCCGCCCAGGTTGACCTGGGCGGGAGCGATGTAGTGGCGGCGGGCTGTGCAGTTTCCCTGCAGTCAGTCACATTCAACAGATGCAATGTTTATCAGGTGCCCAGCGGGAAAAGACTGGTGATTCAGACCGCAACGGCATATTGCGCTCTGACGAACGGCAACGGTTCGTCGGCGCTTTCAGAGATGAGTGACGTCCACCTGGTTAGAAGCTGGGGGGGGAGCCAAACTGCTGCGCTCCCGATCACATTCCCGATGCAGAAGAGCGGGTCAGGCGTGTACAGCGACGTGCCCTATCTGGTAACCGCCTGGACTGGCACGTTGAATGGGCCGTTCTATGCCCAAGGGCAGTTGGTGTTCGAAGCGCTACGGTATAACGGCGACATGACAGCGGCTTCGTGCCGGGTGACGTTCGACGGATACCTGGTGTCGATTTCGCAGTGACAGAAAGTTTCCGGCGGCCGGTGGCCTACTCTGTCCTGAAGATGAGGAAGTATTGGTGGGGAAGGACGTCGAAGGATTTCGAGAGGCGGAAGCCTGCCGCTTTGAACTCCGACACCACTTCCTCTTCTGATAGCTTCATGGCGGGAGGAGGGCCGATGGGCAGAGGCTTCTTGTAGAAGTCGATAATCACGATGCGGCCGCCGGGCTTCAGGGCTTTGCGCAGTTTTTGATAGTAGGCCGGACGGGCGGAGATGTGATGGAGGACGTCGCAGAAGAAAATAGTGTCGATAGAGGCGTCCGGTAAGCGCGGGTCATCAGGCGCGGCGAGAACCGTGTTGAGCGTGGGCGGCGCGTCTTTGGCGGCGATGTCGAGGAGTTTCTGATCGATGTCGACCGCATAGACCTTGCCGGCGTGGCGGGCGAAGCGGCGTGAGAAGTATCCGGTACCCGCGCCGATGTCGGCGATGGCCTCGGCGGGTTTGAGATCGAGTGCCGTGATCACATCATGTGGCTTCTGCCAGGCGTCGCGGCCGGGGTCTTCGAGGATGCGGGCGTACTCGGCGGAATCGCGCGGCGCGTGTTGCTGGTGAGGCGTCTGCGCGATGGCCAGCGTGGCGAGCAGAAGAATCTCAGGATGCAAGCGCACTGTTCTTCTTCCCAAATGCAAAGTAGATGCCGAGACCCACGATGGACCAGACGACGAAGCGGATCCAGGTTTCCAGCGGCAGAGCCAGCATCAGGATGAGGCAACTGGCGATGGAGAGGATTGGGAAGAGCGGTCCGAGCGGCACGCGGAAAGAGCGCGGGCGATCGGGCTGAGTCTTGCGCAGGATCAGCACTCCGGCGCTGACGACCGTGAAGGCAAAAAGCGTGCCGATATTGGAGAGATCCGCGAATGTGCCGATGTCCCAGACACCGGCAGGGATCCCGACGGCGAACCCGGCGATCCAGGTGGAGATGTGCGGCGTATGGTGCTTGGGGTGGATGCGCGAGAAGAAGCGGGGCAGCAGGCCGTCGCGCGACATGGCGAACCAGATGCGGGCCTGTCCGTACTGGAAGACCAGCAGGGAGGAGAGCATGCCGACGATGGCGCCGACGCCCACCCACTCACGGATCGTGTTCATGTTCAGGTTCTTGAGGGCCTCGACGACGGGAGCGGCGTTGCCGAGCGTCTTCCAAGGCGCGATGCCGGTGAGGACCAGGGCGACGGCGACGTACAGAGAACTGCACACCAGAAGCGTGCCGATAATGCCGACAGGCAGATCGCGCTGCGGATTGCGGCACTCCTCGGCTGCGGTGGAGACCGAATCGAATCCGATGTAGGTGAAGAAGACAATCGCCGCGCCGGTGAGGACGCCGCTGGAGCCGTTGGGGAAGAACGGATGCCAGTTGTGGGCGTTGATCGCGCGTCCGGCGCCGATAACGAAAATGGCGATGGCCGCCAGTTTGACGAGCACCATGATGTTGTTGGTGGTGGCGCTCTCGCGAATGCCGAAGACGAGGATCCACGTCAGCAGCATGAGGATGACGAAGGCGGGGAGATTGAACCAGGCGCCGGTGAACTGGCCGCCGACGATCATTGGCTGCGAGAGTTGTGCGGGTAAGTGGAATCCGAAGATCGCTTCGAGGATGTCGTTGAAGTAAGCAGAGAAGCCGACGGCGACAGCCATGTTGGAGACGGCGTATTCGAGGATGAGATTCCAGCCGATCATCCAGGCGACGAGCTCGCCGAGCGTGGCATAGGCGTAGGTATAAGCGGACCCTGCGACGGGGATGGCACAGGCCATCTCCGCGTATGAGAGGGCCGCGAAGCCGCATGCGATGGCTGTGAGGAGGAAGGAGAGGGCGACGGCAGGACCCGCGCCGGGACGGCCGATGGTGAAGGAAGAGGACGCGCCCGAAAAGATCAGGTCGAGGAGGGGGACGTGGAGGAGTGAGTGGAAGCTGCGGACCTCGCCGGCGGCGGCTGTGCCGGTGAGGATGAAGATGCCGGATCCGATGACAGCGCCGATGCCGAGGGCCATGAGGGACCAGGCGCCGAGGGTGCGCTCGAGGCGCTTGCCGGGTTCGGCGGCGGCTGCCACCAGAGCTTCAATACTCTTCGTGCGGAGCAGTTGGTTCAACGGGAACTCCCAGGTAGATGCAAAGGGGCCGGGCGAGGCCGACCCCTATGAGTGTACTTGAGAGCTTGTGGCTGAGGACAGATGCTAGCGCTTGCGTTGCCCCTTGGCCAGCACTTTGACCTTCTTCTTGGCGGAACCGCGGGCGTACTCGCGGGGCTTCAGGGGGCTCTTCTCATCGGCGGTCTTGCGGGCTTTGCGCTTAACGGCCTTGCGTTCGACTTTGTCGGTGATGCTCTTCGTGTTCATGTTCAGTCCTTGTACTCGTGGAAGATCAATCGTCGGCCAGCAGGCCGGCAAACTTTGCTACCAATTTCTTCAAGCCATATCCGTGGAAGTTGACGGTCAGCTTGGCGTCTTCGCCATCGCCTTCCTTACGGACTATGGTTCCCTTGCCATACTTCGGATGGACGATGGTGGCGCCGGGACGAAGCCCGGAGCGCCGGGCCGCGGGCTGTGAGGCCTTCGCGGCGGGCCGCATCGCCTGGGGCGCGACGGCGGGTTTAACCGCTGCCGGCGCTGCAGGTTTCGCGGCGGGTTGAGGCGCCTGGGCAGGCGGCCGGATGCCGCGATCCGCGAAAAACTGCGAGATATGGTCCAGGGAATTGTATGTCTTCCCAGTATACGTATTCCGGCGGGCCACTTCGCGGACGGTGGCGCGCTCGCCATAGAGGTCGATGCCGCCGGGGGAGGAGCGCGAATCGTGGAACTCCTCGATGAGGTGGCGGGGCACTTCTTCCAGAAAGCGCGAGGGCAGGCAAGGCTCCAGCGGAGAGCCGCCGTACTTGCGCCGGAAGCGCGCCGAAGTGAGGTAGAGCCGCTGCATGGCGCGTGTCATGGCGACATAGCAGAGACGGCGCTCCTCTTCGAGCTGCTCGTCGTTGTCGCGAGAGCGTGAGTGCGGGAAGAGGCCTTCCTCCATGCCGGCGATGAACACCACGGGGTATTCGAGGCCTTTGGCGTTGTGCATGGTGAGGAGGGAGACCTGCGCCTCCTCGTCGGCGGAGTCGGCGTCGGAGACGAGGGCGGCGTAGTCGAGGAACTCCTGGAGCGAGTCGCCGCGCTCGGCGGCGTCGGCGGCGGCGGAAACGAGCTCTTCGAGGTTGCCGAGGCGGGACTCTGCCTCGGGAGTCGCGTCGGTCTCGAGCATTTTGCGATAGCCGGTGCGATCAAGGACCTGCTGCAGGACCTGATCGGCGCCCGCCTGCGTGGTGATATCGCGGAGCTCTTCGATGAGGCGGCGGAAGGCAGTGAGAGCAGCTTCGGCGCGCGCGCCCAGCAGACGCTCCTCGATGGCGGCCGCGATGGCTTCCCAGAGGGTGATATTGCGCTGGCTGGCGACAGACTCGAGCTGGTCCGAAGTGGTCTTGCCGATGCCGCGGGCGGGCACGTTGAGAATGCGGAGCAGCGCGATGTTGTCGCGCGGATTCAGCAGGAGGTGCAGGTACGCCAGAGCGTCCTTGACCTCGGCGCGCTGGTAGAAGCTCATGCCGCCGACGACGATGTACTTGCGCATGTAGCGGCGCAGCGCTTCTTCAATCTGCCGCGATTGCGAGTTGGTGCGGTAGAGCACCGCGATCCGGGCGCCGGGATCGCGCCGGATGAGCTTTTCGATGGTGTCGGCGATGTAGAGGGCTTCCTGCTCTCCGTCAGCGGCTTCGAAGCAGCAGATGGGATCACCGGCCGCGCCGTCGGTCCAGAGGGTCTTGCCCTTGCGCGCGACGTTGCGTTCGACGACGCGGGACGCGGCTTCCAGGATGGTCTTGGTGGAGCGGTAGTTCTGCTCCAGGCGGATGACAGTGGCGTTCGGAAAGTCGCGCTCGAAGTCGAGGATGTTGCGGATGTCGGCGCCGCGCCAGCCGTAGATGGATTGGTCCTCGTCGCCGACGACGGCGACGTTGGAGTGGGCCTCGGAGAGGAGCCGCATCAACTCGTACTGGGAGCGGTTCGTGTCCTGATACTCGTCGATCATCAGGAACTGGAGGCGGCGGTTCCAGCGCTGGCGGACCTCGGCATCGGTGCGGAGGAGGCGGACGGCTTCGAGCAGCAGGTCGTCGAAGTCGAGGGCATTGGCTAGCTCCAGGCCCTGCTGGTATTGCTCGAAAACGACAGCTAGCTTGGCGGCCTTAGGGTCGGCCGAGTTCCGGTAGATGTCCTGCGGGCCCTGCTTCTGGTTCTTGGCGTGGCTGATCCGCGAGAGAGCGGCGCGGGGCTGCATGAACTTGTCGTCCAGGCCGAGCTTCTTGTAGACCTGCTTGAGGAGGGAGAGTTGGCTGTCGTCGTCGTAAATGTGGAAGGAGGTGGTGAAACCCCGGCGAAGATTGGCCAGGGAGGCGCCGTCTCGGCGCAGGAGGCGAACGCAAAAGGAGTGGAAAGTGGAAACCGTGGGGCCTGTGCCGGGGGCGGCATCCAGCAGCCGTAGGACGCGTTCCCGCATCTCACCGGCGGCTTTGTTGGTGAAGGTGACCGCGAGGATGGAGGGACCGTAGACGTGGTGGGCGGCTATGAGGTGGGCGATGCGGTGGGTAATGACGCGGGTTTTGCCGCTGCCCGCTCCGGCAAGAATCAGGAGGGGACCCTCGACGTGCTGAACAGCGAGGCGCTGTTGGGGGTTAAGGCCGGAGAGGAAGTCCATTGCAGAGGGGCTAAGTCCTAATTTTACCATGCGGCTACAGATCGAAACGGATCGCAGCGAAATTGTTGTAACCTGAGGATGAGCCGGGCGCGCCATTACGCATAGATAGAAGTATCGATGATGAGCGCCTGCGTTCCTACTTATTCATGCTCGTCGACTTCGAAGTTGTGGAACGGGCGCGCGCCGGGGATCCGGCTGCGTTTAACGAAGTAGTGACGGCATACCGGCGGCGGATCTTCGGGACGGTGTCCCGGTTGATCGGCCGGCCGGAGGATGTGGAGGATGTGGCCCAGGAGGTGTTCCTGCGGCTGTATTACTCGCTGGACCAGCTCAGGAGTTCGGAAGTCTTCGAGCCTTGGCTGTACCGGTTGACGGTGAACGCCGCGCTGGACTACCTTCGGAAGCGTCGGAAAAGGAGACTGGAAGCGCGCGTGTCCGATCTAAGTGATCAACAGGTGATGCTGGCTGACGCTGCGGCGGGCGCGAAAATCCAAGTGGACGAGTTACAGCGGTCCCGGGTTAGAGAACAGGTGGACTCGCTGTTGAGTGGAGTTTCCGAGGAAGATCGGGTGCTGTTGACGTTGAAAGAGGTCGAAGGACTATCGCTGAAAGACCTGGAAAAGGTCTATCATGTCAACGAGAACGCACTGAAGGTCCGGCTGTTCCGGGCCCGGCAGAGAGTACTAAAAGCTTTTGCGGCGTCACGGGGTGAATCGGCCCCGGAAAGGAAGCAAAGGAAATGAACAACTCGCCGTTGAATCACGAAAAGGAGTTCGACCAGTTGCTGGCCTCCTATCGTGAGGCGTGTGAAGCACCGGAGGCGTCGGCGGATTTCATGCCGCGACTGTGGGAGCGGATCGAATCCAGGCAAAGCTGGTGGTCGGGTCAGGCATGGAAATGGGCGAACAGCCTGGTAGCCGCGGCAGCCATGGCAAGCCTGTTCTTTGTCATGCTGCAAATGCTGCCCCGGACGAGCGGGGTGTTCACTTCAGCGACGTATCTGGAGACGCTCGCAGACGCACACGATGACGCCGATGCCATGGGTGACATGGCCCTTGCGACGCGCGGCACGGCGCCTCAGGAGCAACCAGGGCGATGACACGGTCGAATTTGAGCATGATCCTGTCGCTGGTGCTGGTCTTCGGCAGCGGTGTCGTGGTCGGCGCCCTGGGGCACCGGTTCTATAGCCAGGATTCAGCTCGAGCGGCTAATCCGCCGCCGCGCACACCGGAAGAGTTCAAGAAGGCTTATCTGAGCGAGATGCAGACTCGGCTGAAGCTCACAGATGTGCAGACGAAAAAACTGGACGAGATCCTGGATGAGACCCGAACGAAGTTCCGGGAACTGCGCGAAAAGCAGCGGCCAGAAATGAAGGCCATCCAGGACGCTCAGCGTGCAGCGATCAATGCGATGCTGAGTCCCCCGCAGCAGGCCGAGTACGACAAGATGGTCCGTGAGCGGGAAGAAAAGAAGAAGGCACAACAAAAAGAGCGCGACCACTAAGGCGCGCTCTTTTTTGGAAGGGTGCTGGGACTTGGATCAGGCGACTGGCGCAGCCTTGTCGGAGCGCTTCTTCTTCAGGTCGGCTGAACGCTGCAACTTCTTCTGGAAACGATCCACGCGGCCTTCGGTGTCGACGAGCTTCTGGCGGCCGGTAAAGAAGGGATGGCAGTTGGAGCAGATTTCCACGCGGATATCACCCTTGTGAGTGGAGCGGGTCTTGAACGTGTGGCCACAGGCGCAAACCACGTTCAGTTCATTGTATTGGGGATGGATGCCAGCTTTCATCGGGGGAAAGTCCTTAACCATCACAGTATAGCAGAGCGACGACCCAAAATGGACAAACCCCGCAGCCGGACTCCGGCGACGGGGTTTGCGGTAGCCTGGTTGGCTTCAGACCCTGCGGCCTGAATGAGGCGCTCAGTGGCCGGTCATTCTCCACTCCAGCCCTGCACTGAAGATGGGCCAGAGAGACCAGAGTGAGCTAGCAGTCGACCACCTCGCGCTTGTGTTTACTACCAGAACTCATTTTTACTGGACCACCTCCTTTCTTCAGTGATGGCCCGATGATACGAGAGGATCTGGTTGAAGTCAACAGGAAAATGAGAATGACCTACGATATTTTGGGGCCTGATTCCGAAAGCCACAATCAGGCGCCCCGCACTGGCGAAAAAGAAATGGGCTCCGGCGGATGGAGAATACCGCCGGAGCCCTGGTTGGTTGAAGAGGCAACCACCCACAAAGCGTAAAACTAACGTGACCCGATTTAGTTAAAGCACGTCAGTTGCCAATTCTAAGCCATTGAAAAGACGAGGAACGCTTCCGTCGTCCTATGAGTTCCGGGAGAAATGCTTCGAGGAATGGAATTCGGGCAATTGGAGGTTACAATACGGGGGTGCTGAGCTTGGATCAGGTTGAGTCCGGTGTTGGAAGGTCCGGTGGGGAGTTGATGAGTCCGATGGCTCGGAGAGGGATCTCATCGCTATTCTTTTCAGGCGTCCTCGTCTCATTCCTGGGGGCGGTACTGCCTGTGTGGCGGTATCACATCGAGCCGGACTATTTGCTGATCGGGTCGTATTTCCTTGTACAAAACCTGGGGATCCTGGCTGGACCGGCATGCGGCGTTCAGGTTCTCAAGAGGAAAGGACTAGGGTTCACACTGACCCTGGGGTGCGGGTTGGCCTGTGCATCGTTGCTGATGCTGGCGGCCTTTTCTCCGCCTGCTTCGCTGTGGGGCAGGTTGGGCGGGTTATTCCTGCTGGGCTTCAGCGCAGGTTTGCTGAACACCAGCGGGTTCCATGCCATCACGCCTGCGTATGAGCTGCACAGGGCGGCGACACTGAACCTTGCGGGTATCCTGTTCGGGTCGGGCTGCCTGGTGTCCGCGTTGTTTCTGGCAGGAACGTTCTTTGTCTACACGGTGCCGAGCGTGTTGATCTTAATGGCCGCAGGACCGGGACTGGCGGCCGGTGTCTATGCACGGTCGAAGATCCCGCTACCGGCCGAAGTGCAGCAGCCCGGGTTGCGAGACGCGATGAAGGATTTCCGCAGCCCTGCCGCGATACTTTTTGCGCTGCTGTTGTTCTTCCAGTTTGGCAACGAGGGCGCGCTGGCGGGCTGGCTGGCGTTGTTTTTGACGCAGAGGCTGGGAGCGAGTCCGGCGACGTCGATCTTTCTGCTGGCGCTGTTCTGGTCCGCGCTGCTGGTCGGACGCGTTGCGGCGCAATGGCTGCTGCCGCGGGTCCGGCACGGGCGTCTGCTCATGGGCGCCGTGCTGGTTCCGATGTTTGCCTGCCTCGTGCTGTTCTCAACCAACAACCTGTTTGGGGCGACGCTGGGGGTTCTGCTGGCGGGCGGAGGATTCTCGGTGATTCTGCCGTTGGTGATGGAGAAGATCGGCGACCGCTTCCCGTACTATCACCCAGGGTTCTACAACGGGATCTTCTCGGTGGCGTTGACGGGCGGTCTGCTTGCGCCCGCGTCCTTGGGATATTTCGCGCACTTCCTGGGCATTGGGGTGGTGATGGGTCTTCCGCTGATCGGATCGATCCTGGTGTTTCTGCTGCTGATCGGGATCCTGTTGGAAGCCAAGCTCAGCGCAGCTTAAGGACGGCGTAACCGGCGGCGCCTTCATAGATTAATTCGACCCGCTTCAGGTCCTTCATCTTGCCGCGCCAATGGAAGTAGATGAGTCCGCTGGCGCCGGCGGCATCCGCTTTGGTTGAATCCAGAGCGAGCCGGGTGGCTGCCTGGGCGGCAGATTCCACGGGATCGAGATTGTCCGTTCGGGTGCGGCCGGGGACCCGTGCTTGTGGATCGCCAGGGAAGCGCTCCGCCGTGCGCGGCTTGCCGACGATGATCGAGCCGGAGCCCAGGCCGCCACCGGCAACGACGCCGCGCGGAGGCTCGGCGTATCCGGGGTTGCGGATAGAGGCCGCGACCGTCGCGGCGGTGACTGGCGTCCATTCGCGCGTGGCGCTGTTCAGACGGAGGCGAAAATCGCCGGCGGAGATTGGGATCGGCGGCCCTTTCTCGGCAAAGAGGGCGACTTCGAAGACGAGATAGTCGCCGGTAAGAAAGGAGTCCTTCCCGACGTCGACGGCACGGCCGGTGAAATCGGCGCCGAGTTCACCGTGTGCAGCGGTGGCGCGCACCGAATAGGCCGCAGCGCCGGCGCGGGGCTCGGTGCCTGCCATCAGCGCCGCACTCAGGAGGCAGAACAGGAAGACGACTCTCACGGCATCAGGATACACTGTGGACTCATGCCTCGGATTGCTCACTGCATTGTACTGACGTTAGCCGGAATGAGCGCGGTTGCACAGAACCTGGAAGAGCGAATCGCAACTTTGCTGGAGGCGCCGGCGGCGCGGCGCGCCACGTGGGGTATTCACGCCGTAGAGGCATCGACCGGCCGGGTTTTGTACTCGCGGAACGCCGGAGTGCCGGTGACGCCCGCATCGAACACCAAACTGTTCAGCACCGCATTGGGCCTGTTGAAACTGGGCAAGGACTATCGGTTTGAAACACGGGTACTGGCAGTGGCCCGGCCGCAGAACGGGAGAATCCGGGGAGACTTGCGGCTGGTGGGCGGAGGAGATCCGACGCTCTCTGCGCGGGCAGTCCCGTACACGAAAGGCCCGATTGAAGGCGACCCGCTCAAGCCGCTGGCAGAACTCGCGGACCAGGTTGCCGCCGCTGGAGTGCGCGTCGTGGAAGGCGACCTGATAGGAGACGATACGCACTGGCCGTGGGCGCCGTATCCGGACGGTTGGGCCGTGGGCGACATGGTCTGGGAGTACGGTGCGCCGGTCAGCGCGCTCACGTTGAACGACAATGCCCTTTCGCTGACCATCCGGCCCGGTAAAAAGGCGGGCGAAGCGGCGGAGGCGATGCTGCGGCCCGCAGTGGAGTACTACACCATTCACAACACGCTGCGAACTGTCGAAGGCGCCGAGCGGCGCATCACCGTGGACCGCGAGCCGGGCTCGAAAGTGCTGGAGATCGGCGGGACTGCTCCTCCAAACGGAGGTGCGGCATCGCAGTTGATCGCAGTGGACGATCCGGCATTGTTCGCGGCGCAGGCCTTCGCGCAATTGTTGCGTGCGCGCGGTGTCACCTTGCTGGGAACAGTGCGCGCGGCCCATCGTATGCCGCAGCAGCCCTATTTGGAGCCTGAAGGCGTGGAACTGGCCAAGCGGGTCTCGCCTCCGCTGATCGAGATTCTGCGTGTGATCGACAAGGTGAGTCAGAATCTGCATGCGGAGATGGTGCTGCGGGAGGTTGGCATGAAGACGCGGGGGAAGGGGACAGTCGAGGCTGCCCAGAAGGAGCTGGCGGAGGTGCTGGCCGCCGCCGGGGCGTCGAAGGAGGAATTCGATTTCGAAGATGGATCGGGCCTTTCGCGCCGCACCCTGGTTTCGCCGGCGGCAATCACTTCGCTGCTTCGGTACATGTACACCAATGGAAGCGGGGAGGGTTACTGGAGTCTGCTGCCGGTGGCAGGAGAGGATGGGACACTGGCATCGCGCTTCAAGGAGTTTCCGCAGGCTGGGGCTATCCGCGCCAAGACAGGCAGCCTTTCGCATGTCGCGGCACTGAGCGGTTATGCCGGGCTCGATCCGGCCCGCCGAATTGCATTCTCCATCGTGGCGAACGGGGCGACGGCTCCGGCTTCGGCCGTACGTACCGTGATTGATAAAATCGCAGTAGCGATACTCGAAGAAGGAACGCGCTGAACACCATGCCAATTTACGAATACTCCTGCCAGGACTGCGGGACGAAGTTTGAGAAGTTGATCCGGAGAGACTCGGACCTCGAAAGCCTGTGCTGTCCGTCGTGCGGAGAGAAGCACCTGGCGAAGGAACTGTCGACGTTCGCGCCGCAGATGGGGGGCGGAAAAGGGGCGGCTCCGGCCATGTGCCCGTCGGGTGGGGTGTGTCCCACGCCGGGCAAATGCGGGATCAATTGATAGGCGGCAATACTCTAAAGGCAGTATTGACGCTTCGCTCACTATTCGCCAACAATAGGAGTATGGCTCTCACGCCCAGACAAAAAGAAGTCTTGGACTTCCTGGTCGAATATACGGAGCGGAATGGCTACAGCCCCAGCTTTGAAGAGATCGCAGCAGGGCTGCAACTCGCATCGCTGGCGACTGTGCACAAGCACATTACCGCGCTCGAACAGAAGGGCTACCTGAAGCGGCGTTATAACGAAAGCCGCTCAATTGAAGTGTCGCCGGAGTATCGGATGGCGGAGCGCGAACGGCTGCAAACCCAACGCGGAGGGCAAATGGAGGTGCCCTTGTTGGGAAGGATTGCGGCGGGCGCGCCGGTGGAATCTGTGCCGGCGCCGGAGGCTCTGAACTTCGCCGACTTTGCGGGGTCGGCCGACACCTACGCTCTGCAGGTTCGTGGGGACTCGATGATCGACGACCACATCTGCAGCGGCGATTACGTACTAGTTGAACGAGCAGCCAATGTACGAGACGGAGAGATCGTCGTGGCGCTGGTTGATGGGTTGGAGACTACACTGAAGCGCTTCTACCGTGAACCCGAGGGCATGATCCGGCTTCAACCCGCCAATAGCGCCATGGAACCGATACGCGTTCCAGGCGAGCACGTGGAACTGCAAGGCCGTGTCCTGGCGGTTCTGCGGAAGTATAAGTAGTCGTCGATTTAACGCGCGAGATTCCGACGCGCGCAAAGGATACAAAGCCCTAAGTAAAGCCCGGGTCTCCGGGACAATTCCGAGGCCCGGGCGATGCGTTGCGCGCGCCAGCCCGCAATACGTGTGCGTCGGATCTATTTCGCGTGGCGAGCTTTCACAATCTCTACCGCGCGTAGCCAATCTCCCTGCTCGTGGCCATGCTGCGCGCCGCGATCCAGCCACAGAAAATAGGCAACGCGAGCGATCTCGTCGTGATGCGTTGAAGCGTCGAAGACAGGCGCCGGCGATGCGGCTTTCGCGGCGCGGGAGTTGGAGGTGCGCGTTGTCGTCTTGTGCGTTGCCGCAGTTGACTTTGCGGCCGTTTTCTTCTTCACCGGTGTTGCGGGCGGTGCCGCTTTGCTCTCGGATTCAGGTGAGGCTTTCTTCTTGGTGGGCATACAGTCTTTCTCCGAAGGTCGGTCGAGTCTAAAGGCACTTGTAGCGCCTGGTTGGCAACTACAGGAATGGCCCACTCCTGGGGCCGAGTTGAATCGCTAGCGGGCCACGCAGGCCTGCCACCTGGATTTGACCTATTATCGCCTATTTACCCGCCATTCTGCCGAGCCTACGCCTTGGCCTCACAATGTGGTACACCAAGAGGCATGTTTCAGGCTGTGAGGGGCACGCCGCAGGAGGATGTTGTCGTGATCGGGAGCGGCGCCGGCGGCGGCACCGTGGCTCACGTGTTGACCGGACTGGGCATCAAGGTGACTTTGCTCGAAGCCGGGCCGATGCTCAACCCCGCGCGCGATTACAAAGAGCACAAGACTCCCGCCGACTACGCGCACCGAGGGGCCGGCGAGCACGCAGAGTCGTACTTCGGACGCAAGGACTTCGGTTTCTTCGGCGCGCCGAACGGCTATTGGGAGATGGACGACGAGCCGTACACGACGGCGCCCGGAACCCGCTTCCGCTGGTTCCGCTCCCGGATTGTCGGAGGCCGCACCAATCACTACGGCCGCATTTCGCTGCGCTTCGCCGACTATGATTTCAAGCCGTATTCGACCGACGGGCTCGGAACCGACTGGCCCCTCACCTACGACGACATTGCGCCGTATTACGACAAGGCGGAGCGCTTCATCGGCATCTGCGGGACGCGTGAAGGGATCCGCAGCGCGCCGGACGGTCAGTTCCTGCCGGCGCCGGCGCTGCGCGTCCACGAAGTGCTTGTGCAGAAGGCTTGCGGGCGGCTGAACATTCCCTGCATCCCGTCGCGCATGGCGATTCTCACGAAGCCGCAGAACGGGCGCCCGGCGTGCCACTACTGCGGCGAGTGCGGGCGCGGCTGCATCACGGCGTCGAACTACTCATCGAGCCAGGTCCAGATCTTCCCGGCCATGAAAACCGGCCTGCTCACCGTGATCCCCAATGCGATGGCGCGCGAATTGATCACCGGTGAAGACGGACGCGTCAAGGCTGTGAGCTATGTCGACAAGGCGACGCGCACCGAGAAGCAGATCCGCTGCCGCGTCGCAGTGGTGGCGGCGAGCGCCTGCGAATCCGCACGGCTGCTGTTGAACTCGAAGTCGCCACGGCATCCGAACGGTCTCGCGAATTCGTCGGGCGTGGTGGGCCGCTATCTCACCGACACCGTGGGCTACGGCGTGAGCGGGACCGTGCCGGCGCTGGAAGGCATGTTGAAGCACGACACCGACGGCTATGCCGGCGGGCACGTCTACATGCCGTGGTGGGGCCTGGACCGTAAGAACAAGGACTTTCCGCGCGGCTATCACATCGAAGTGGGCGGCGGCTACGACATGCCGATGGTGGGCAGCTTCGCGGGAGTCTGCCGCTCGCATGAAGGCTACGGCGCATCGCTCAAGAAGACCGTGCTGGAGGGATACGGGTGCTCGGTGAGTTTCGCCGGGCGCGGGGAGATGATCCCGAACGAAGACAGCTACTGCGAGATCGATCCGCACGTCGTGGACAAGTGGGGCATTCCGGTGCTGCGCTTCAATTTCAAGTGGAGCGAAAACGAACTGAAGATGGTGCGGCACATGCACGACACGTTCGCGTCGATCATCGAGACGATGGGCGGGCGCGTCTCCGGGCCACGCCAGCTTGAGAGTGAGGCGCGATCGATCTCGACTCCAGGCGCGATCATTCATGAGCTCGGCACGGTGCGCATGGGTGACGATCCGAGCAAGAGCGCGCTCAACAAATACTGCCAGGGCCACGAGTGCAGGAACCTGTTCGTAGCCGATGCCGCGCCGTTCCTCACGAATCCCGATAAGAACCCGACTCTGACGATCTGCGCAATGGCGTGGCGCACGTCTGAGTACATTGCCGAGTCGATGCGGAAAGGAGAACTCTGATGGATGGCACAAGGCGGGAGTGGCTCCGCAACGCGGCGATCGCGGCGAGCCTGGGTCAGTTGAATGCGGAAGAGATGCAGCATGTGCACCAGCAGGCCGCGAAGGAGAAGCAGGCGGCGGGCGCGTACAATCCAAAGGCATTGAACGAGCACGAGTGGAAAACTGTGGCGCGGCTTGCGGACCTGATCATTCCGCCGGAAGGCAGCGAGCCGGGAGGCGCGGGCGCAGGCGCGCCCGAGTATATCGATCTGCTCTGCTCGGGCTCGGAGGAGATGTCCCGGATCTGGCTGGGTGGTCTGGCATGGCTCGACGCGGAGAGCCGCAGAAGGTTCGACGCGGCGTTCATCGAGGCAAAGGCGGCCCGGCAGACTGAACTGCTCGACCTGATCGCCTACCGCAAGAACGACACGCCAGAACTGGGGCCGGGGATCCGCTTCTTCGATTGGGCGCGGCGTATGGTTGTGGATGCGTACTTCACCTCGCCGGCGGGAGTGAAGGCCGTCGGGTACAAGGGCAACGTAGGGCAGGCGCAATTCCAGGTGCCGAAGGAGGCCCTGGACTACGCCATCGCGCGGTCTCCGTTCAGGGGCGAGAGATAACGGGCGAACTACTCGCCGCTTTGTTCCAGGAGCTTGGCGACCAGTGCGGTCCAGCCCGTCTGATGATTCGCTCCAAGGCCGGCGCCGTTGTCGCCGTGGAAGTACTCGTGGAAAAAGAGGTAGTCGCGGAAGTGGGGATTGGTTTGGAACAGCTCGCTATCGCCGTAGCATGGGCGGCGTCCGTGTTCATCCCGGAGAAAGAGGCGAGACAGGCGCCGCGAGAGCTCGGCGGCTACCTGCCCAAGATTCATGAGCTGGCCTGAACCGGTCGGGAACTCGACGGTAAGGCGGTCACCGTAATAGTGATCAAATTTCTGCAGCGCCTCGATCAACAGGTAGTTAAGCGGAAACCAGACGGGGCCGCGCCAGTTTGAGTTGCCTCCGAACATCCGTGACGTCGATTCAGCCGGCGTGTAGTCGACGCGTTGGCGGTCGCCGTCGGTTTCGAACACGAAGGGACGGTCTTTGTGAAATCGTGAAAGCGAGCGGATGCCGTGCGGCGAGAGGAACTCGTTCTCGTCGAGCATGACCTCCAGCAGGCGGAGCAGACGCATTGGCTGGACCAGCGCGATGATACCCCGCGGGCGGTTGGGCGAGGCGGCCGAAAAGAGCAGATCTCTCGTCAGATCACTGCGATGCTTGATGAACCAGGAGGCCCTGCTCTCCAGACCCGGCATCCGCCGATACTCGTGGAGTTCCCACGTCTCCACCGCCAGCAGCGGAATCAGTCCCACCAGCGAGCGGATGCGCAAGGGGATGCTCGAACAATCCGGCGGCCGCAGGCGGTCGTAATAGAACCCATCCGTTTCGTCCCACAAACCTGCCCCGTCGCCGGCGTTAAAGGCGTGGGCGATGTACAGGAAGTGCTCGAAGAACTTGCTGGCGATGTCTTCGTAGGTGGGGTTGACCTGCGCCAGTTCGATGGCGATCCGCAACATGTTCAGCGAGTACATCGCCATCCAGGCGGTGCCGTCCGACTGTTCGAGGATCTCGCCAGAGCGAAGCGGCCGCGAGCGATCGAAGACGCCGATGTTGTCCAGACCCAGGAATCCGCCCTGGAAGATGTTGTTGCCCAGTGAGTCCTCACGGTTCACCCACCACGTGAAATTCATGAGCAGCTTGTGGAAGGAGCGCTCGAGGAACGCGAAGTCCTTCACCCCGCCGCACCGCTTGCAATCCATCTGGAAGACTCGATAGCAGGCCCAGGCGTGCACGGGTGGATTGACGTCCGAAAAATTCCATTCGTACGCCGGCAGCTCACCGTTCGGATGCAGGTACCACTCTCGGAGCAGAAGCTGAAGCTGGTGCTTGGCCAAGGTTGTGTCAATCTGTGCCAGCGGAATCATGTGGAAGGCGAGGTCCCACGCGGCGAACCACGGATACTCCCACTTGTCGGGCATGGAGAGGATGTCGTCGGTGAAAAACTGCGGCCAATCGGAATTTCGGCCACTGAGGCGTGTGGCAGGCGGCGGTGGAGATGCCGGATCGCCCTGCAGCCAATCCTCGACGGCATAGTGGTAAAACTGTTTGGACCACAGCAGACCCGCAAACGCTTGTCGTTGCACGTTTCGAGCATCGGGGGACAGGGACGCGGGCTGAAAGGAACCATAGTACTCGTCGGCTTCAGCGCGGCGCAGTTCGAAGACCTCTTCGAATCCGGCGAACGGGTCCGCGGGCGCATCGCCGGAACTGAGGCGGCAGCGGATCTGCAGACTCTTTCCCGGCTCCAGAGCCGCTTGCCGCCAGGCGCACATCTTCGAACCCGTACGGGCCGGATTGACGGCTGACTGCTCTCCACCGACAATGCGCCGGTGGAATGAGTCTCTGGTGTAGGACGAGACGGCCGGCTGGCCGTACAACGCATGCATGTTCGAGTCGTTCTCGGTAAACAGCAGCCCGTCGTCTGCATCCAGAGCGAAGGACCATTGACCGAGAGTGCTTTCGGTGAGGGATACCCGTCCCGCAGCGGTCTGGGTCATGACCGGGCGCGCGCGGTTCTTCCTTCCCCACGACCAGCGGTTGCGAAACCACAGCGTGGGCAGCAGGTGCAGCTCGGCGGGCTTGGGTCCGCGGTTGACCGCGGTGATCCGGATCAGGATGTCGTTCACATCCGCCTTGGCGTATTCGACGAACACGTCGAAGTAGGCCTCCTGATCGAACACGCCGGACTCCCACACCTCCGGCTCGTGGCCGGATCTGCCCAGTTCCTGACTGCGCTGCCGCAGCCACTCGTATGGATACGCGGCCTGCGGGTACTTGTAGAGCGCCTTCATGTAGGAGTGCGTGGGAGTGGAGTCGAGGTAAAAGTAGACCTCCTTCACATCCTCACCGTGGTTGCCTTGCTCGTTGCTGAGTCCGAAGAGGCGCTCCTTCAGCACCGGATCGACGCCATTCCAGAGGGCCACGGCGAAGCAGAGGCGCTGGTGGTTGTCCGAGATGCCCAGCAGTCCGTCTTCTCCCCAGCGATAGGCGCGGATGTGGGCATGTTCGAACGGCAGGTAGTTCCACGCGTCGCCGTTCGGCGAGTAGTCCTCGCGTACGGTGCCCCACTGCCGCTCCGAGAGATAGGGTCCCCAGCGCTTCCAGTGTTTCTCGCGGCGCTGGGATTCTCCGAGACGGCGGTGCTCTGCGGTCATGCTACTTCGATGCGGGAGGGCGGACGCCTGCTGCTGCGAATGCGCCGCCGGGGCGAAATTGGACAGTCTTGCCGTCGAGCGTTACGCGGAGATTCCGGTTCTTCCACATTCAGCCCACTACGCCGCGGCGAGTGTAGATCCCGCGGACGATTAGCTCTCTTGCGAGCCACTCGGGCTTGGAGCCGTTCTCCGGGAGGGCGCCTGCGCAAAAACGGCCGCGCAGAGCAGCGCGGCCGTCGTGAGCTTCAGCATGTCACTACACTATGCCGTGACAGCCTCCTCGGCAATCACACGCTTGTACTTGCACTCCTTGTTGGGGCAAGCCGCGAAGTGGCCGGTCTTGAGCTGCTTCTCCACCAGATAGGCCGAGCCGCAGTCGGGGCACTTTTCAGGAATCGGCTTGGCCCACGCGACGAAGTCGCATTCCGGATAGCGCGTACAACCGTAGAACGTCTTGCCGCGCTTGCTGCGACGCTGGCTGATCTCGCCCTCGTTGCACTGCGGGCACTTCACGCCGATCGTCTGCTGCTTGACGTACTTGCACTTCGGGTAGTTCGAGCAGGCGGTGAACTCGCCGAAGCGGCCGCTCTTGGTCACCAGGTTGTGGTCGCACAACGGGCATTTCTCGTCCAGCGGCACGTCGGCCTTCTTTTGCGTCTGGCCGAGCTGCTTCGTTGTCTTGCAGTCCGGATAGCCCGTGCAGGCCAGAAACGTGCCGAAGCGGCCCTTCTTGAGCACCATCTCGCGGCCGCAGTTCGGGCAGTACTCGGTGGCGTCCTGCTCGGAGATCTCCACCTTGCCGCCCTCTTCCTCTTCCAACTCGTGCAGGCCCTTGTTGAGCTGCCTCGTGTTGGTGCACTCCGGATAGCCGGTGCAGGCGAGGAAGCTGCCGTGCTTGCCCCATTTGATGACCATCGGCTTGCCGCACTTCTCGCAAACCTGGTCCGTAGGGACCTCCATGCGCTTGACATCGCGCATCGACCGCTCGGCCTCGGCAAGGTCTTTCTGGAAGCGCTCGTAAAACTCGGCCATCGCCGCGCGCCAATCCAGCTTGCCATCTTCGATGTTATCGAGCTCTTCCTCCATCCTCGCCGTGTAGGTGACGTCGAAGATGTCGGCGAAGCTCTCCACGAGCAGGTCGGTCACCACCATGCCCAACTCGGTGGGGAAGAACTTGCCGCCTTCCCTCTTCACATACTCGCGTTCCTGGATGGTGGACAGGATCGAAGCATAGGTGGACGGGCGGCCGACTCCATCGGACTCCAGTTCCTTCACCAGCGTCGCTTCCGTGAAACGCGGCGGCGGCTCCGTGAAGTGCTGCTCGGGAAGAATGGAGCGGAACTTCAGCACCTCGCCGTCGCTAACCAGCGGCAGACGAGCGCTCTCTTCGTCATCTTCGGCGTCCTTCTGGTCCTTACCTTCTTTGTAGACTGCCTGGAAACCGTCGAACTTCGGCACGCTGCCCGTGGCGCGCATCAGGTACTCGGCGTTGTCCTTGCCCTGCGCAGTGACCTCGATGGTGGTCTGGTCGAACACAGCGGATGTCATCTGGCTGGCCACAAAACGCTGCCAGATCAGGCGGTACAGCTTCAGTTCATCCTCGGACAGGAATTGCGCTACCTCGTCCGGATGCCGCATCGCCGAGGTGGGACGGATGGCTTCGTGGGCGTCTTGGGCGCCCTTCTTCGAACGGTAGAAGTTGGGTGACTCCGGCAGGAATTGCGGGCCAAAGCGCTGGGAGATCACGTCGCGTACCTCCCGCAGCGCATCGTCGCTGACGCGGGTCGAATCGGTACGCATGTAGGTGATGAGGCCGATTGAGCCTTCCTGGCCCAGTTCGATGCCCTCATACAGCCGTTGGGCGAGCACCATGGTGCGCTTCACGCTAAAGCGCAGCTTGCGCGCCGCCTCCTGCTGCAGGGTGGAGGTAATGAACGGAGGAACGGCGTGCCGCTTCTTCTCCTTGGTGACGACCGACCGCACTACGTACTGTGCGCCGTCGAGCGCGTGGACGATCGCGTCCGCTGCCGCCTGATCGGGGATCGTGACGTTCTCGCCATCCCGCTTGGCCAGCGCGGTCTTCAGCACCGGCGGCTTTTTGGCGTTGAGGTGGACCTCGATCGACCAATACTCCTGCTTCTGGAAAGCACGGATCTCTTTTTCGCGATCCACGATCATCCGCAGCGCCACGGTCTGGACGCGTCCCGCCGACAGGCCCCGGCGCACCTTGTCCCAGAGCAGCGGGGAGATCTTGTAGCCCACCAAGCGATCCAGAACACGTCGCGCCTGCTGCGCATCCACGAGGTTCGTATCTACCGGGCGCGGCTGTTCGAAGGCCCGCCGCACAGCATTGGCCGTGATCTCATTAAAGGTTACGCGGTGGACGGATGGAGTATCGCCTCTCTTGGGCTGCAACTCCTCCTGGAGGTGGTAGCAGATGGCCTCGCCTTCCCGGTCAGGGTCAGCCGCGAGGTAGACGGCCTCGGATTCCTTGGCCGCCTTCCGCAGTTCATCGATCAGCTTCTTCTTGCCTTCGATGACCACGTAGGTGGGCAGGAATCCGCGGTCAACGTCGACCGCGATGTCATTCTTCGGCAGGTCCTTCACGTGTCCAAGACTGGCCTTGACAGTGAAGTTCCTGCCCAGGTATTTGCCGATCGTCTTGGCCTTGGCAGGTGACTCGACGATCACGAGAGATTTCGCCATAACGATTTCTGTTGATGATTACTCGGAGAGAAACGACTCCGAACCGGGGGCGAAGCGCCCCTCCGCCCGGAGGTCTTCACTCGATCCATACCTTAACATAACTTCGACCGGGCAGTTGGCGGACCCGGCCTTGCAACTCCAACTCAAAGAGGGCGGCGATGATCTCCGAAGACGAGCAGTCCAGCAGGCGATCGAGCAGAACGTCGAGCAGGACTGGGTTGTCAACTTCAAGTATCTGAAGGACTTGTCCCTCAAGCCCCGCAGTTGGAGACACCCCGCTCTGGCTCCCTTCCTGCAGCGGAAGGTCCGGTTGCCGGGCCAGCCGGCTTCTTGCCTCCCAACTCAATCCGTCCAGGATATCCGAACTTGACTGCACGAGCGCCGCTCCTTGTTTGATGAGCAGGTTCGGTCCGAAGCTCAGCTTATTAGTAATGTTGCCTGGCACGGCGAAGACTTCCCGATTCTGATCCAAGGCGAGCCGGGCCGTGATCAGGCTCCCGCTATACTGCTCGCCTTCGACTACTACGACACCCTCGCTCAGCCCGCTGACGATTCGATTCCGGATGGGGAAATTCTGAGGGTGGGCTGGCGAGCCCATGGGGAACTCGCTCAGCAGCAGCCCTTCCTGCGCGATCCGGGCGGCGAGCTTGCGGTTCTCAGCCGGATAGATAATGTCCAGACCGCACCCGAAGACCGCAATGGTCCCACCGCGCGCCGACAGCGCGCCGAGGTGCGCCGCGGTGTCGATCCCTTTGGCCATGCCGCTCACCACCGTCAATCCGGTGGCCGCCAACTCCGTAGAAAGCCGCTCGGCCGCCGCGTTGCCGTAGGCGCTGGAGCGGCGGCTCCCGACGAGGGCCACCTTCACGCTGTCCAGCAACTCGATGCGGCCCAGCGCAAACAGGAGCGGCGGAGGGTCGTAGATCTGCTTCAGTTGTTCCGGGTAGGCTTCGCTCGTGACCGGAACCAGGCGCGCGCCGGTGGCGCGAACACGCTCCTGCTGTTCCGCCGCCTCCTCGAAGGCGCAGCCGCTCGACAGGCTTCGAGCGACGGACCCTGGCAATCCCGTAGCTTCCAGTTCCGAGGCCGTGGACCGGAAGATCGCGACCGGAGAGCCGAAGCGCTCCAGCAATGCGCATGTGTTTCGGGCTCCCAATCCCGGCGTCAGCCGGAGAGCCAGCCAGTGGAGCAGCTCTTCTTCTGTGTGTACTGGGGCAGAGGATGTCATCTCTTGAAATACAGTGCGTTTAGGGCTGCCGAACTCTCCCTTGCGCTACTCTGGTTGTGACTCATGCGCCGCGACGACGCCTACTTTGAGGACGAGGAGCTGGTTCTCGTCTACATAGCCAAGAGACTCCGGGAAGCCAAGAAGATCGAGGACATGTTCGATCAGGGCGGGCTCGACTACCTGGTGGAACCGGACCGCTACCGCGGCGGCGTCCTCTTTGTCCGGGAATTGATTGGAGCGTTTTTTTACGTGGGTGAAGACGATGTGGAAACGGCGCGCAATCACTTGCGCGCCGCTGGATTGAAGCCGTACGCCCCCGAAGACCCGTCCTGAGATCAGTTCTGTTCCGGAGCCTGAACTGCGATGTAGAGCGTCTGGCTGCCGGTGTTGCCGTCCAGCGAGAACCGCAGCGGGAGAACGCCGCTCGCGCTCATGTTCGGCACGACGATCTTGAACTGGTACAAACCGACCTTGCCCGGCGCCAGGCCCGCGTACGATACGCTCGCCGGAGTGTCGCCGATCATGATCTGAACCGGCAAGGTCAGCGCGTTCTCCTGCTGCACCGTCTCGCCTGCATCGACGTTCGGTGTCACTGGGCCGAAGCCGGCGCCGAAAAGCGTAACGGTCTCACCCGGACGCGCCGGACGCGTCGGCGTACCGTCCACCGACCCTTCGGGAAGAGCATACGTGACGCCGTCGTCCAGAAGTCCCGCGGCGAACTGCTTATCGCCCACGCGGAACGAAGCTGGCGCCTGCACTCCGGGCTGCGTTGAGTTCACCGTCACCGTGACCGGCTTGCTGTCGCCTTTCTCTGTCGTAACCGTGATCTGCTTATCCCCTGTGCCGACCAGCGAGGGAACCTGCACTTTCAGGTGATCCGGACTGACATAGGAAATGTATGCGGCCTGTCCGTCGATGGTCACCTTCGTGCCCTCCAGGACAGTGGGCGCGCGCGGTCCGTCGAAGTCCGACTCGTTCCACTCCCGTGTGGTCGAGCCGAGGTTGGCCCCGTAAATCTCGATCCAGGACCCGGGAGCGATCGTGTTGGATGCGCCGAATGCCGTCTCCGTCATCACGCCGCCTTCGCTGATCGAGGGCGGATTGTCCGCCGAGGTGGGTGGCACGGTGACGGGCGTCAACAGCTTGATCCTGCTGTTGTTGTTGTCCGAGAAATACACTTTGCCTGAGGCCAGAGCCAGGCCGGTGGGAAATCTCATCTTGGCGTTGGTGGAGATGTCGCCGTCTCCCTCGTCGCCGAATTTGCCGCTGCCGGCGATCACGTTGATGATCCCCGATTCTGAAACGTACCGCACCCGATTGTTGGAAGTGTCCGAGAAGTAGACGTTGCCGGAGCCGTCCACCGCCACCCAGCCCGGATAGAACAGTTGAGCCTGAGTTGCCTGGCCGCCATCTCCCGAGTAACCATGACCGCCTTTGCCGGCGATTGTCGTGATCGTGCCATCGCTGGAGATTCGGCGGATCCGGTGATTCAGCTGGTCGGCGATGTAGATTCGACCGGCGGAGTCCACTGCTACACCCGTCGGGTGGTTCAGTTTCGCGCTGGTCGCCGGGCCGCCATCACCCCAATATCCCGCTGCGCCGATGCCGGCCACAGTGTTGATATTGCCGTCGGTTCCTACCTTGCGAATCCTGTTGTTAAGAGTATCTGCGATATAAAGGTTGCCCGACGAGTCCAGAGCCAGTCCCGTGGGCAGGTTGAGCTGCGCGCTCTTGGCATCAGCAGTATCACCGGAGAATCCAGCCACGTTGTCCCCGGCGAACCTGGTGATGTTCCCTCCCTGGACGACCTTGCGTACCTCATGGTTTGCGGTGTCGGCGATGTAGAGGTTCCCGGACGAATCGACCACGACGCCACAGGGGGCGGAGAGCTGCGCGGCGGTTGCCGCCGCATCGTCGCCCGAGAAGCCCGGAGTTCCGGTGCCTGCCACCGTGGTGATCGTGCCGTTCGACACTTTGCGGATGCGGTGGTTCACTTGGTCGGCGATATACAAATTGCCGGAAGAGTCCACGGCCAGACCCATCGGATTGTAGATCTGCGCGTCTTTGGCCGCGCCGCTGTCTCCCGCGTACCCGGCAACACCGTTCCCCACCACGTTGGTCAACGTGTACTTCGTCGGCGCCTGCCCCCACGCACTGGCTGCCAGCAGCATTCCGGAGCCCAAAGCCACCAGGGCCCTTTGTTTGTTCCACGTATGCATGTGCGTTCCGCTCATCTTCCTGTCTGCTCTTTCGGTTTACTGCGGAGTCGTCGGATTGACCACTGGGATCGTGAAGATGTTGGAGACCTGATAGCTCTGGGCGATATTGGCCTCCGTCTTCGGGTTGGTTGGCAGATCCGGGTTCAACTCGAGGTGAACTTCGTAGATGCCGACCGCGCCGCGCCGGAGGCCAGCAAACAAGACGTTCGCCGTCTTGCCGCCCACCAGCGAGGATACGAACTCCGTCGCATCGTTCAGGGCAGGTCCGTAGTAGGGCTGGCCGGTGGTCATCGAGTCGCGCGCCTCTTCGGGACCCACAAGGCCCAGGCCAGTCGCCAGAACGACGATGGTCTCGCCCGGCATCGCCGGGTTATCGTCGCTGATCGGGGCTCCAGCTTCATTGGCGCAGCACAACTGCGAATTCAGCGCCGTCATGATCACCTGCGAATCGGCGGTCGCGCTCGCGCTGATCGGAATGCCGTTCCCCTCTGGGCCGGGGACGATGGCCCGCAGGCGGATGCGCTGGAACGGCCCGGCCGAATACGCCTCCACTTCCGGATCGCTGGCGTTGATCAGGCTGATCAGGTTGTCCCGGACGATGCCTAGCGTGTCGCTAGTATTTACGGTGTAGGAGTAGCTGCGGTCGCGAATTTTGACCGTGGCGACGTCTCCGCCGTGTGGAGTGCCGTCCACCGAGATCGTCCCGGTTGCCTGGCTTGAATAGTGGTATGCGAGACCCGGAGCGGGCGGCAGAGTCAGATCGTTGTACACAGCCGGGTTCTGGGCGATGATCGGGATCGCCACGGCTGCCGAGACTGTGACATTCCCACCGTTGCGCTGTACCCGCAGGACGCCGCTTGCACTGGTGGATTCGCTGGACTCGACCGGAACCTGGGCGACAATGCGATCCGGCGCCACCGCGATGATCGGACATTGGATGCCGGCGACGAAGAGCTCAACGCCACCCAACTGCAGCGGCAGCGGCTTCGTCAGGTCCACCGCCGGAACGGTCTGATCCGACAGGTTATCGCCCAGAATGGCCACGATGGCGAAAGGCGCGATTAACGACGGGTTTTGTCCGCCAGTCAGGTTCGCTCCACTTGCGGTCAGGACCGCCTTCGCCGTGTCCGGCGAGGTTGCCGTTGCCAGCGTCACGTCATTTCCCTGCACGTCCTCTTTGCGGGCGGTGAAGATGATTGCATTCACGGGCTTGTTGGGGGTTGCGATCACCCAAGGATCGGGAGCGGTGTTGATGGTCTGGACGAACCGGTCGATGATCGTCTCGAAAGTATCATCCTTCAAGACCTTGATCGTGTACGACGTGGGGTCCTGCACCGTGCCGTCCGGGTTCAACAGCGTGTTGTTTCCGATCTTGATGGTCAACTCGTCGTCGGCTTGAATCGTGCCGCTGAATACGACGTTGCCCGATGCGAAAGTCTTCGGGCTCGCCGCATTGCGCACCGCTGTCACCGGAAGTGAGAAGTCGCCCTTTGTATAAATCTGAATACGGCGGTTGTAGGTGTCCGCAACGAAGATGTTCTGGCCGCTTCCGTCCCAGGCAATCGAGACGGGCGTCTTGAACGTGTCCGTCGCTGAAACGCCCCCAGGGTTGCCCGAATCCGAGGACTGATTGCCCTCCATATTCTGCTGCCCGAGCACTGTGTCCGCGGCTTGCCCGTTCTGGGTCGGGATCTGGTTCCAGATCAGGACCCGGTCGTTGCCCGTATCGGCGACATAGAGCCTGTTGCCCTCTGTCGCGACGCTGCGGGGAAGATCCAGCGTTGACGCGCAGCGATCCGGGTAGGTGGGATTCCCAGCTGAGTCAGTGCCATTGGAAGCGCACAGTTTTCTTGAAGCGCGGATGTCGAGCTGGGTGAAGTCCGGCGAGTTCATGTCAGGCTGGCCCAGCACGACATCGGCTGGCTTCGCGTTCGTAGCAGGGATCGAGTTCCAGATCAGAACCCGGTTCGTCCCCGCGTCTGCGACATAAAGCCGTGTGCCGTCCGTGATCATGCCTGTGGGACCCAGCAGCGTATCCGCCCTTGACAGATAGTTCGGATAGCGTTGGGTCTGTTGGCTCGGGCCGAAATTCGGCTGGCCGAGCACGAACTTCGCGCTCTGGCCGTTCTGCGTGATTTCGCCGTAGAACATGACCCGGTCATTGGCTGTGTCCGCGACCCAGAGCCCGTTGTTGGAATCAAGAAACACACCCTGCGGCCCGCGCAGTTGTGCGGCCGAAGACCCCGGCAGAGCACCTTTGAAGTCCGTCTGGCCCACGACGAGGTCCGCGTTCTGCTGATTTGTCGTCGGTAGACTGCGCCAGATCAGGACACGGTTGTTGTCGGTATCCGCAACGGCCAGAACGCGGCCGTTGTATGCCACGCCCGTCGGATTCCTGAATGTGTTCTGACTGGTGGGCTTCAAGTCGTTGGTGGCAAAATCCGGTTGGCCCAGCACGATGTTCGCCTCGCCGACGCATGCCGGGCAGTTCGTTCCGTTCTGCGGATACGGCGCCTTCCGGTCCGGCACAAACGAGCTGACATTCAGATAGATCAGCACCCGGTGATTTGTCGGAGTGCCGCCCAGCGTGTTGGCATCTGCGACGATCAGCGTATTGCTGGCGAGAGCGACGCCGCCCACTGATCCGAGTTGGGTGCTGCTCAAGCCGGGCTCAGCCGCTGTAAACGGACTCTGCCCGATGACCATTCTCGCTGCTTGGGCGGTGTAAAAATCCTGCGCCTGGCACAAAGAGGCGCACACTAACAGGAAGGCTGTCCACTTCATTGGGGATCTCAGGATAAGCAAACTCACATTATATCAGTGCCAAAGCGTCGCTTCTTCGCAGGCATCTCCATTGGAGACGTACCGTGAGCGGCTTCCGGTTTCACCACAGATAGTCCTTGGCCGCTTTCCGCCGCTCGTATCCGTCCAGCACGTGTACTACCCTGATTCGCCTTAACCTGGTGGGCGACATCTGGCCGATCGGGATGTAGATGATCTGACGGTTCAAATGCGAGGCGATCGACCGGAATATGGACCGCGGCGGCTTGGCCGCCACATAGACGACGTGCCGCTCGACGGAGTAGTCCAATCCCGCCAGCAGGAGCCTTTCTGCTTTGTTCTCCGCGAAGTCGTAGTCCGGGTCGCTCCAGACGTCGAACATCCGCCGGGGCGGCAGCGCCATCAGGAAGCCGCCGTACTCAGCACGCCCGATCCCCGGACCCACCATGTGGTCGAAGGGAGGCGTCGAGTAAAACGCCATGTCGCTCTCGTTCTGATTCTCGCCGAGCCAAGTGGTCAGGTAGGTGTAGCGGTCGGCCTGATCCTCGTCGAAGATCACCACGACTGCTCCGACTTCTCCGGCCATCCGGTCAAATTTCCTGACGTAGATCTTCCCCTGGTGCCAGTTGCGGATGGTTTCGCGAATGTCGATGCCGTCCAGCGTCGAGGTCGTGAAGGGCTCCACGCGGACTCTCTCCTCACTCAGCAGACTCTTGGCGCGCTGCCGCAGGAACTTGCCGTAGTCCTCAATCACGATGTCTTCCGGCGGATAGCTGCAGATGGCGTCGCCGTCGATCTGCCGGGCCCACTCCCCGGGGAAGCTCTCCTTCGGCCGGCGCTTCAGCCCGCGCGGCATGAGCTGCTGCTTCCGTCTCGGTGTCCGCCGCCGCAGCCGCATTTTGCGGCTGAACAGGAACACATCCTCCGCGCTCAGGTTCACGGTCTCCAGGGGGCCGTGGTCTTCCTGCCAGACGTACGTATTCGCCGCCTTCCATACCTCCCAGGCGAAGTTGTCGTCGACTATCGCCCGTGCGGCCACTGTCAAATCAAACAGCCCCGCCACCAGCTGGTTCTCCATCATGGCGAGGTTGCGGGTATAACGCGCCAGCATGCGCCGCTGCCAGTGGGTGACTCGCTCCCCCGCCTGCGCGATGTAGTTCTGCTCCGCCTCTTTGAAGAGCTCCACTTGCGTGTGACGCCGGTCCGCCAGTTCGTCCGGGAGCATCAGCGTCCGGAAGTGCTCATAACGTTCCTGTAGAAATGGGTACTCCTGCGTGATGGACGACAGGCAATCGGGATGCGGATTCAGAAGCTGTGCCTCACGCATCGCACGGCGACGCGGCGGATCCTGCGGCTGCTCCATTGCGTCCATCACCGCGTCCATCAGGTTCAGGCTCAACACCACCAGCACGGACCGCTCCGGATCGGCGCCCTGTAGCCGCCACGCCATCGCGGCGGCGTGTTCCGCGGTCTCGTCGTTGCGCGGTTGAGGATGCAGGCGATATGCGTCCACGTACTTCTGATGGCCCGTGACGCGCACCGCCCAAGTGTCCGGATAGAGATCCGGCAGGTGCGGCCGGTCGATCGCGTCCGGTTCCAGAAACACAACTTCGGCGCCGGTCTCCTCGGCGCTGCGCAGGGCCTCGACGAATGGATCCGCGGGCTCCACAGCGACATAAACCCCGCGCTCAGCGTCCTCGTCTTCCTGATAGGCGATCACTGACATCTGCGGCATGCGCGCCAGCGCTTGGCGGTACAGCGGCTCCAGCCACGCCGGCAGTTCCAGCGCGACCAAGCGCGGCCGCGTCTGCAAAATCGCACGGCGCACCTCGGCGGCGAACTCCACGCGCCCGGGCACAACCGGGAAGTAGCGCAGATGTCCCCGCTGCAGGTCTTCAGCGCTTCCGGGCATAGCGCAGCGCTTCCTCACCCAGGACCTGCCGGATGGCGAAGTGCACGGCGTGCGTGAACTCTCCCCGGCCTTCCGTTCCCGCCATCAGTTTCAGCGCGTAGCGTCCGATGTTGATGCCGTCGCGCACGGTGTACCGCTCCTCCGCGCCATGCGCCATCTGCAGAAAGTCCGTGACGTAGTCCAGCACCTGGTCTTCGGCAAACGGCAGGTTTTCGCGCAGGATCGCAAGCTCTTCCTCGCGCTCTGGAAAGTCGATCAGGATCTGCGGCTGCAGCCTCGAATGGATGTACTCCGGCAGATCGAACGTCGAAGCGTCGTCATTCATCGTGCACACGATACGGAACAGCGGATGCGCCCTGATCTTGATACCCGCCACGATGCTCTCCACATACCTGCGTGAGTCGAGCAGCGGCGCCAGGCTCGCCCAGCTCTTCTCCGACATGCGGTTGCCCTCGTCGAGAATCGCCACGCCGCCGCGCAGCATTGCCGTCACCAGCGGCGAGGCCACGTATCTCAACTGACCCGGCCCCTCGATCACCGGCTGCACGATCAGGTCTTCGGGCCGCGTGTCCACTGTCGCCTGCATGATGTACACTTCGCGCTGCAACTTCGACGCCGCCGCATAGGCCAGTGTCGTCTTGCCGACGCCCGGCTTGCCAATCAGCCGCGGGTGCATCGGCATGTCCTTTTCGTCCACCACCAGCCACGCCGCCAGCAACTGGCGCATCACCTCCTCTTGCCCCACCCACTTCACCTGGAGCTGATCGGGGTGCGACAGGTGCAGCGCCACGCCTTCGATTTCGACAATCATCCCATCTATTGTGCTAAAACCTCGAACGGGAGGCGACGCCGGCTCATGACGACACTCAACCGCACTTTGCTCCGCTGTGCTGTCTGCGGGGAGGAGTCCGAACACCTGCTGACGGGCAGCACCTATACCACCGGATCTCCCGATTTCGATACGCGCCCGCCGGAGTTGATGCGCTCCACCATTATTTACTGGCTGCAGGAGTGTCCCTCATGCGGCTACGCCGCACCTGACTTGCGGGAGGCGCACGAAGCTGTCGGCGACATCGTGCGCAGCAGCGGCTACCAGCAGCGGCAAGGGGCGTTCGTCCGTCACTCATTTCTCCTCGAATCGCTCGGCCACTTCTCCGAGGCTGGCTGGACTGCGCTGCACGGAGCCTGGCTCGCCGACGACCGCGGCGACGAAGCCGAGGCCGGCCGCCTCCGACTGCTCGCCACCAGCCTCTGGAAGCGCGGCAAAACGTCAGGCCAGAACTTCATGGACTCGTTTCACGAGGAATTTGCCCTCGTCACCGACGTCTTCCGCCGCGCCGGCGCCTTTGACGAGGCGCTCGCCACCTGTCGCGCCGGTCTGGACAGTGAGGATCTGCCGACGCTCATCGAAGACTTGCTTCGCATGGAGCTATCCTTGATCCAACGCCGCGACACCGCCTGTCACTCGCTCAGCGAATTGCCTCAACACCCGCCGGGCGCCAGACGCGTCTCTATGCAGTAAGGAGCCTTATATGCCCCTCACTCGACGCAGTTTCATCACTTCTGCGAGCCTGGCCGCCGTTGCGCAACGCGCCAACGTCAAGATCGGCGTCATGGACGGCATCCTCGGCAAAGCCTCCGAACCAGCGTCCGTCGCCGCCGCCGGCCGCCTCGGCTTCGATGGTCTGCAGGTGACGCTCGGCCGCCCGACGCCGGAGGGCCGCCTCGTCATGGCCGATCCTGAGCGCCAGGCTGCCTTCGTCGTCGAGTCCAAACGGCTCAAGCTCCCTCTTGTTGCAACGTATATTGATGCCCTCCACGCCAATTGTCTGAAGAACGACAGCGAGGCCCTGCGCTATGCGGCGGAGGGCATCGAGATCACGCGCCGAATCAACGCGAAGATCCTCATGCTCGTCTTCTTCGGCAAGTGCGCCCTCGAAAACCGCGCCGACATGGATGCCGTGACAGGTCCTTTGCGCGAACTGGCCCGCGAAGCCGAGCGCGCCAACATCACCCTCGGCTTCGAGAACACCATTCGCGCCGAAGACGACCTCCGCATCCTCGATCAGGTGCGATCGAAATCGCTCCAGATCTACTACGACATCGGCAACGCCACCAACCTCTACAACGTCGATCCGGCCCAGGAGATCCGCACGCTCGGCCGCGGCCGCATCTGCCAGTTCCACTTCAAGGACCGCGGCTATCTCGGGGAAGGGAAGGTCGATGTCCGCTCAGCCCTCGATGCCATCGCCTCCATCGGCTGGAAAGGCTACATCGTGCTCGAGACAAGCTCCCCGTCAAAGAACATCGACGCCGATCTCACGCGCAACCGCTCTTACCTGAACGGACTGCTCTGAGTTGGCAACAAGCGATCTCGACTTCTTGGGAGGCTTCGGGGATGTCGAATGTTCCGGGCTCCGGCTCGCGAAGCCGACGAGTCGTTGATGGACCATCGGGCAACGTGAAGGCAGTCCTGGTCTCAAGTCGATCGCTCACGCAACCGTACTAAAACGCGTACGAGTGGAAGAAATACAAGTACTGCGGCCTCACCCCCGGTGTTGTGTTCCGGATGAACTCGCCCATGAAGAAGTACGAATACCCTGCGCCCAACGACCAGTGCGCGTGCTTGTACGTCGCGAAGATATCAGCCTCCTGCCCGACATACCGCCCCGCATTGCCCAGCGGCGCCCGGCTGATAGGCCGTCCCGAGATGTTGTACAACGCGTCCCGGGTGCTCGCCAGCCAGTACGTGTCGTACATCATGGTTACTGACAGTGGTTTCGTCACTCCGATGACCGACTGCGCCCGGATGTTGTGAATGTTACGCCATCCGATGAGATCCGCATGCCCGAATTTGTCGTGATTTGCCGGATAAAGCTGGTCGAATGTGCCGCTCCGGCTCGGGTCTGAAGGATTGGCGGTTCCCGACGCGTATTTGTATTCTCCGCTTAATTCCACCGGATGCTTGCCCGCCTGAAGATGCCGGCTGATGACGCCGACAAAGCCCGCGGCCCGATGCTGTGCCGCCGCAACCTTCCCGTTCTGCAGCACTGTCTCGGTATTGAACTTGAAGCCGTTCATCAGCGGCCCCACCATGCGGAATCCGTAGGAGTTGGTCCCCAGCCTGTCCGTGCCCAGCGCTTGGCTACCCTGCGTGAATCCGCCGATCCTGTTCTGATCGTGCCGCAGAACATAGACGTCCAGAAGCGTTTTCCTGAACAGATCCGGAGTCGAACCGTAGAAACCCCAGATGCGATCCCCAAACACGGGCTTGTTGAACTCATGGATTCGCACCTTTACCGGCGACACCAGCAGCATCTCCGCGGACCACTTCGCGAAACGGTAGGAAGCCCGCAGATGGTCCCACGTGCGCGTCGTGTTGCCCCACTGCGGTGACGCGATCAATCGCGTGTCACCGTAGTTCAGCATCAGCCGGCCGGCGCTCATGTAGAAGCCGGTCTTCCGGTCGCCGAACAGTTCGATGTAGCTCTCCTGCAGGTCCAGTGAATCGCGCGCGGTGTTGGGCGCATTGGGATACCCCGGCGCGCGGCAGTCCTGCGCCAGCGCTGAGACCTTCAGCCACGGTATCGGCTTGTAGGCGAGACCGAAACGCGACCTGACGAGAGCATAGCCTTCATCGGGCTCATTGCCGAAGCTCATGCCCGTGCGCTCCTCGTACCGGATGGTCTGTTCGAAACTGAACTTCAGCCGCCGCTCCGAGGCTTGCGAAACCCACTCGTTGATCGGAGTTCCAGGGTCCCACCATTGCCCTGAGGCTCCCAGGGCGAACGTAACCAGCGCGCACGGAAGCCGGCGCAATATCCTGTCGATCAATGCCATCACTCCGCCAGCTTCGTCGTCTGGTGCGCCGCAAGCCGCCAGACGCCGCCCTGCTTCACCCACACGTGCGTCATCATCAGGTGGTCGTTGAATTTGCGTTCGTTGCTCTGTCCTGTCATGCGCAGAATCGAGAGCGCCACAGCAGTGTCACCGTGCATCGCCACGCGTACGCTCTCATGCGAAACCGTCTCATAGCGCTGCAGGCCGCTCTTCAGCCGCTCCATGTACTCTTTCTTGGTCTCCACGACGCCTGAAGAGTGCGCGTAGATCAGGTCGTCGGTGTAGATCTTCTCCAGCGCCGCGAGGTCTCGCGACTTCACGGCACTGGCCCACTCCGATTCCGCCTTCCTGATCTCGGCTTCCGATCCCCACAGCGCACCAGCCGTCAGCATCAAGCCCAACAGAACTCTCATGCGTTTGCTCCGAGCCTCTCCATGTAACGAATCACCGCATCGATCCCGTTGTAGAAATTCGGCACATGGAACTTCTCGTTCGGCGAGTGAAGATTGTCGTCAGGCAAGCCGAACCCCATCAGCACACTCGGCATCCCGAGATGCGTCTGGAACAGGCCCACGATCGGGATCGAACCGCCGCTGCGAATGTACACGGTCTTCTTCCCGAATACCTCCTCCATCGCCAGCGCCGATTCCTTGATGAACGGGCTATCCGGATTCACCAGTGACGGACCCGCGCCATGCAGGTGCTTGTACTCTGCCTTGACACCCTTCGGAGTCACCTTCGCGATGGCCGCCTTCAATTGATTAATCACTTCCTCGGGCCGCTGATCGGCCACCAGGCGCAGAGAGATCTTCGCCAGCGCGCGTGCCGGGATGACTGTCTTCGCACCGTCGCCGACGAACCCGCCGCGAATGCCGTGCACCTCCAGAGTCGGCCGAGCCCAGGTCTTGTCAAACACGGAGTAGCCCGGCTCGCCGGTGATTGCCGTCGCGCCGATCTCCTTCTCCAGATACTCCTTCTCGTTGAACGGCAGGCTCGCCCAAGCCTCTTTCTCCGCGGGCGCGGGCTCCACCACGCGATCGTAAACGCCCGGAATCAGAATGTGTCCGTCCTTATCCTTCAGCGCGCAGAGGATCTCCGCGATCGCCATGATCGGATTCGGCGCTGCGCCCCCGTAGACGCCCGAATGCAGATCCTGCTTCGCCGCCTCCACCAGGAGCTCGCCGTACACGATGCCGCGCAGTCCCGTGCAGATCGACGGCAACCCCGGCGCGAACATCTCGCTGTCGCAGATCACCGCCGCGTCCGCTTTGAGCTGCGCGGGCTTCTCGCTGACGTAACGCTCAATCGCCTCGCCGCCGACCTCTTCCTCGCCCTCGATGAGAAAGCGCACGTTCACGGGCAGACGCCCGTCGCGCCGCATCAGCCACTCGACGGCCTTGATCAGGATCCAAGTCTGCCCCTTGTCGTCCGTCGCTCCGCGCGCATAGATGTTGTTGTCGCGGATCTCGGGCTCGAATGGCGGCGACTTCCACTCTTCCAGCGGATCCGCCGGCTGCACGTCGTAGTGGCCGTACAGCAGCAGCGTGGGTTTCCCCGCCGCTCCCAGCCACTCTCCATACACCAGCGGATGGGTGCCGCGCTGGATCTGCTCTGTGCGTGTCATGCCTGCCGTCTTCAACGCGGCCTCGACGCAGTCCGCTGCGCGCTGCACGTCCGCTTTGTTCTCCGGCAGCGTGCTGATGCTCGGGATCCTCAACAGGTCGAGCAGTTCATCCAGCGCCTGTTTCTTGAAGCTGTTCAGATCGCTCATGAGTGCGTGTCTCCGAATGCCAGTGTATTCCACCGCCTCCCCTCAAATCAGCGCATCATAGAAACAGGTCCGCTGGGTCCCTCATGCACACCAACCGCCTCATCCACGAAAAGAGCCCCTATCTGCTCCAACATGCCCACAACCCCGTCGACTGGTATCCCTGGGGCGACGAAGCGTTCCGCAAAGCGCGCGAGGAGGACAAGCCGATCTTTCTCTCCGCCGGCTACTCCACCTGCCATTGGTGCCACGTCATGGAGCGTGAGTCCTTCGAGAGCGAAGAGATCGCCGCCATCCTCAACCGTGACTTCGTCTCCATCAAGCTCGACCGCGAGGAGCGCCCCGACGTCGACCGCGTCTATATGACCTTCGTCCAGGCCACCACCGGCAGCGGCGGCTGGCCCATGTCCGTCTGGCTGACCCCGGATCTGAAGCCTTTCTACGGCGGTACGTATTTTCCGCCCGACTCCCGCTATGGCCGCCCCGGCTTCTCACACGTCCTCGAACAACTCGCGCAGGCGTGGAAAACTCAGCGCGACAAGATCCTCGATTCCAGCGTCTCCATTCTCGCCGAGCTCGAAAGCTATACCTACGTCAGCGCCGGCGGCGCGCCCGTCGATACCTCCGCGCTCGACTCCTGCTACTACTCGTTCCGCCGCTCCTTCGACCGCCACTACGGCGGCTTCGGCACCGCGCCCAAATTCCCCCGGCCCTCCGTCCTCAACTTCCTCTTCCGCTACTTCCACCGCACCGGCGAGGAAGAGGCCCGCGACATGGCGCTGCTGACACTGCGGGAGATGGCCGCCGGCGGCATGTGCGATCAGATCGGTGGAGGCTTCCACCGCTACTCCGTCGACGAGCGCTGGTTCGTTCCGCACTTCGAGAAGATGCTCTACGACCAGGCCCAACTCGCCGTCTCGTATCTGGAAGCCTTCCAGATCACTGGCGAACCTCTTTATTCCCGCGTCGCTCGCGACATCCTCGACTACGTCCTCCGCGACATGACTCACCCCGGCGGCGGCTTCTACTCTGCGGAAGACGCTGACAGCATCATCGACCCCGCACATCCCCATGAGAAGGGCGAGGGCGCATTCTACATTTGGGCCCACTCCCAGCTCGTCGAGCTCCTCGGCCCTGAGCGCGCTGCGAGCTTCGCCGAAATCTACGGCTGCCTCCCCAACGGCAACGTCGATCACGACCCCCAGGGCGAGTTCACCGGCAAGAATATCCTCTACCAGAAGCGCCCTGTTGATGCTGCCGACGAGGAACTCGCTGCTTGCCGCAGGATCCTTCTGGACGTCCGCTCCCGCCGTCCGCGTCCGCATCTCGACGACAAGATCCTCACATCCTGGAACGCCATGATGATCTCCGCTTTCGCCCGCGGCGCGCAGATTCTCGACGAGTCCCGCTACCGCGACGCCGCGTTCCGCGCCTTCGACTTCCTCATGGCCAACCTGTACGACGTGAGTGCCGGCATCCTCAAGCGCCGATGGCGCGATGGCGAGGCCGCTGTCGATGCCTTCCTCGACGACTACGCCGCCGTCACCCTCGCTGCTCTCGATCTCTACGAGATCTCATTCGAGCCGCGCCTGCTCGACACTGCCACTGCCACAGCCTCCCGCATGGTCGGCCTCTTCGAGGACCGCGACCACGGCGCCTTCTTCTCGTCGCCCGATTCCAACTCCGAACTCGTGCTCCGTATGAAGGAGGACTATGACGGCGCCGAACCATCCGGCAACTCCCTTGCCGTGATGGCCCTGCTCCGCCTCGCCGCCCGCTGCGGAAACGACGCCTTCAACGACAAGGCTCAGCATGCCCTCACGGCCTTCTCCTCGCGCATCAACAAGCAGGCTGTCACCATCCCGCAAATGCTTTGCGCACTGATGCTGTCGCTCGCGCCAAAGTCGGAGATCCAGTTGTCCGGCGCTGCCCAACCTCTGCTCGATGAGTTCCACCGGCACTTCCGCCCCTTCACCAGCGTGACCTGGAATCGCAACGATGGTGCGCCGTCCGCATCCCTCTGCGAAGACTTCGTCTGCCAGCCGCCCGTGAACACGGTGGAAGAATTACGCGAACTGCTACACTAGCCGTGAATTGTTATTCATCTTGGAGGATCCATGGCTCGCACTACCACATTCAAAGGCATGCCCCTCGAACTCGCCGGTCCGCAGCTCAAGGTAGGAGACAGCGCTCCCGATTTTCAGGCCGTTGACAAGGGCCTGCAGCCCGTCACCCTCGCTTCCACAGGTGGCGGAGTGCGCGTGTTCAGCGTCGTTCCTTCACTCGACACTCCCGTCTGCGACATGCAGACCAAGAAGTTCAACGACGAGGCAGCGAAACTGCCCAGCGTTGCCTTCTACACCGTCAGTGTCGATCTGCCCTTCGCGCAGAACCGCTGGTGCAACAGCTTCGGCGTCGACAACGTCAAGATGATCAGCGACCATAAGACCGCCAGCTTCGGGGAACACTACGGAACTCTGATCAAGGACTGGCGCATTGAATCACGCGCGATCTTCGTCGTCGACGGCAACAACAAAATCCAGTACGTCGAATACGTCCCCGAAGTTGCTGAGCACCCCAACTATGAAGCGGTGATCTCCAAAGTACGCGAGATCGCGGGATAACTTTGTAGTTTCAGCCTTCAGCGGTCAGATCAGTGATCCACCACTGGGTTGGCTGACCGCTGATCGCTGACCGCTACTCCGCCAGCCTACGGTACGCCCCTTTGAAATAGATCAGCGCCTCTCCCTCCCGCACCGCCGCGCGCCGGACCCGTCCAATGAAAATCGTGTGGTCTCCTGCTTCGTGCTTTTCGTACATCTCGCATTCCAGCACTGCCAGTGCCCCCGCCAGCACCGGCGCTCCCACCGCGCCTTCAAACCAGTCCACCTCTTCAAACCGGTTCGGATGTGACGATGCGAAGCGCGCCGACAACTCCTGCTGATCCTCTGCCAACACATTGATAGCAAAGAACTCAGCGGACGAAAACGGCCCGTGCGACGCCGCCTTGTGATCGACGCAGACCAACACCAGCGGCGGCTCCAGCGAAACCGAGGTGAAGGAATTGACTGTCAGGCCGTGCGGCTTTCCATCTCGCCCGATCACGGCCGCCACGGCGATGCCCGTCGCGAACAGCCCGCACGCCCGGCGGAACTCGCCCGGGTTCATGTGCAGCCCCAGGAATGAAGAAGTCTTGTGGCGGTCGCTTGACAAGCTTGAAACCCTAATCTTATCATAGGCTTTGCGATGCGGACGGGAAGGCAGCGGTCTTTGATCCCGTCGAAATCATGAGGAGGCGCCCTTGATCAAGCTCGACATCGTGAACGAAGTCGTCAATCGGACCGGCATCACCAAAACCAAAGCCGAGATGGCCGTTGAAACCGTCTTCGAATCCATGAAACGTGCTCTGGCGCAAGGCGAACGCATCGAGCTTCGCGGCTTCGGGATCTTCAACGTGCGGCCGCGCAAAACCGGCATCGGCCGCAATCCGCGCACCGGCGCGGAGGTCGCCATCCCGCCCGGCAAGGCCGTGCGATTCAAGCCCGGTAAAGAATTGCAGTCGCTGGAATAAGGCGGCGCACCGCGCAGTGAACTCAGACCCACTTGACGAGCCTCTGAGCCGTCCGCCCTTACGGTTCGTGCCACCGTACTCTGCAGCGCCTGTCTGGCGCCGCCGTCTCTGGCTGCATATTCTCCTGTTCCTGCTCACCCTCTTCACCACGACGGCGCTGGGCGCGCGTCTCGCCTTTAATTTCAAAAATAATCTGCCCGCTTTCGACCTCGAGCATGATCTGGCCGCTTTCCTCGAAGCCTTCCGCGATCCTTCCATCCTGTTGTCAGGACTGCCCTACTCGCTCACGCTCCTCCTCGTCCTCTCCGCTCACGAATTCGGCCACTGGTTTGCCTGCGTTTTCCACGGTATCGCCGCGAGCCTCCCCTATTTCCTGCCGGCTCCCACATTCATCGGCACCTTCGGCGCATTCATCCGATTCCGCTCCGCCGTCAAGAACCGGCAGGAACTCTTTGACGTCGGCGTCGCGGGCCCTCTCGCCGGATTTGCATTCGTGCTGCCTGCGCTCGCAATCGGGCTCGCTCTCTCCAAAGTCGTTCCCGGCATCGGTCAGCATGGCGAGATGCAGTTCGGCACTCCGATCATTCTCCGCCTCGCGGAATGGTGGCTTTTCCCTGGCGCAGCCGCCTCGGATATCTACTTGCATCCAGTTGCGCGCGCGGCCTGGGTCGGCCTCTTTGCCACCTCGCTCAACCTCCTGCCTATCGGCCAGTTGGACGGTGGCCACATCGTCTACGCCTGCTTCGGGGAGCGGCACCGCATCATTTCCACGGTCGCCATCGCCGTGCTCGCGATTCTTGGCTTCGTCTATTGGCCCTGGTGGGTTTGGGCCGTCGTGCTCTTCTTTGTCGGACGCAAGCACTTCTTCGTCTTCGACATGGGCGGCATTGGCCGGGGCCGCTGGCAGGTCTTCTTCCTCACCATCGTCATCTTTGTCCTATGCTTCATTCCCGCGCCCGTTCTGTACAATAGCGAGCAGGGCTTTTTGCCGTAGCCTCGGCGAGCCGAAATGAAGATCTCCGCCACTATCATCACCTGCAATGAAGAGCGCAACCTTCCCCGTGCCATTGAAAGCCTTCGCTGCTGCGATGAAATCCTCGTGGTCGACTCCGGCTCCACTGACCGCACCGTCGAAATCGCGGAGAAATTCGGAGCCCGCGTCCTGGAAGCCAACTGGCGCGGTTATGCCGGCCAAAAGAACTACGCGTCCGGCCAAGCTTGCTACGACTGGATCCTCTCCATCGACGCAGACGAGGCCCTCAGCGAGGATCTCGAAGCCGAGATCTGGCAGCTGAAAAAGAACGGCGCCGACTGCGAAGCCTACACCTTCCCGCGTCTCGCTCAATACCTCGGCAAATGGATCTTCTACTCCGGCTGGTATCCGGATCGCAAGGTTCGCCTTTTCGACCGCCGCAAAGCACGCTGGGTCGGCGACTACGTCCACGAGTCCGTCGTCAGCACCGGACGCGTTGGTCACCTGCAGGGCAATCTCCTCCACTACACCTGCGGATCTCTCAGTGAGCACATGAAGACCATGGACCGCTACACCACACTGGCGGCCGAGGAGATTGTTGCCCGCAAAAAGCCCGTCGGCTATCGCAATATGCTGCTCGATCCTGGCTGGACATTCTTCAAATCGTATGTCCTCCAGCGCGGCTTCCTCGACGGCATCGAAGGTCTCGCCATCGCTCAGATGGCCGCTCTGTACACTTTTCTCAAATACGCCAAGGCCCGCTTCATGACATCAGGGCGATAAGCCGATGCACATCCTCCACCTCGACGCAGGCCGGTCCCTACGCGGCGGACAGCATCAGCTCCTCCACCTCCTCCGCGCCTTGAAGGCCCGCGGGCACAGCTCAGAACTCCTCGCCAATCAGCCGGTCATCGAGCACGCCCGCCTCCTCGACGTCCCTGCCGAGCCGCTTTCCTGGCGCGCCGTCCGCGCCCTCTCCGGCGAGTTCGATCTCGTCCACTGCCACGACGCCCGCTCCCACACCCTCGCCGCCCTCTGGTCCTCGGTCCCCTTCGTCGTCTCGCGACGCGTCATCTTTCCCGTAAAGAAGGGCCCCATTAATCGTTGGAAGTACGCGCGTGCCGCCCGCTATCTCGCTATCAGCAATGCGGTGAAGAATGAGTTGCTCGCCGCGGGCATCCCCGGCGAGATCATCTCCATCGTCCCGGATTGCACGCCGATCCCTTCGAGTCTCAGTACCCGAGACGGCGCAATCGTCGCCATCGAGTCCCCCGATCCCCGCAAAGGCGGCGCTCTCCTGCGCAGTACCGGCCTCGACATTCACTTCTCCTCCAACCTCGCCGCCGACCTGCTCCACGCCCGCGCTTTCGTCTACATCACGGACACGGAGGGACTGGGCTCTGCCGCGCTCCTCGCCATGGCGCACGGTGTGCCCGTCATCGCCAGCCGCGTCGGCGGACTCCCCGAGATCGTCCTGCATGAAGAGACCGGGCTCCTCGTCGAGAACGAGCCTTCTGCGATCACAGCTTCCGTCGTCCGCGTCCTGAACGACTCCGAACTCGCCGGCCGGCTCGCCTCTAACGGCCGCCGCCTCGTCGAGCAACGGTTTACAATCGACCAGATGGCCGATGCCACACTCGAAGCCTACAGGATGGTGATGTCTTGAGCGATACACTCCTCTTCTCGCTGCTCGCCGGCTTCCTGGGTCTCATCGTCGGCAGCTTCCTCAATGTCTGTATCAGCCGCCTGCCGGAGGACTGCTCCGTCGTCGCGCCGCGCTCCCACTGCCCTCGTTGCGGGAGTTTCATCGCCTGGTACGACAACCTCCCGGTGCTCAGCTTCATCTCCCTCGGTGGCCGCTGCCGGAACTGCCGTGCCCAGATCTCCTTCCGCTACCCGATCGTCGAACTCCTCACCGGAGCGCTCTTCTTCTACGTCCAATGGCGGCTTGGTCTCGGTTGGGCGGCCTTGAAATGGTTCGTCTTCGCCGCCATCGTCGTCGAGCTCATCTTCTCTGACGCTGAGACTCGCATCCTGCCAGACGAATTCACGCGCTGGGGCGCGGCGTTAGGTGTGATCTTCTCCCCCATCGTCCATCTGCCCTATGGAATGATCTCCATGCTCACGCAGTGGATTCTCCCTGGCGAATCCCCCGCGCTGGCCTCCTTCATCAATTCAGCCGGTTCCGCCATTCTGCTGTCAGGGGGACTCTGGCTGATGGGCGCCGCCTACGCGCGCTTCCGGGGCAGGGAAGGGCTCGGCTTCGGCGACGTCAAAATGGTCGCATTTATGGGAGCCTTCATGGGTCTCGAAACCACGCTTCTGGCTCTCATGATCGGCTCTCTCCTCGGCAGCGTCATGGGACTGATCTGGATTAAAATTCGCGGCGAAGACACCTCGACATATGAGCTGCCCTTCGGCTCATTCCTCGGCGCAGGCGCCCTGATCGCCGCCGTCATGTTGCTCCAAAGCTCGACAAAATAACAGCCGGCCTCCCGGGATGCGATAAGATGTGAAGGATCTTCCGATCATGCAGTCCCTATTGGAGACCCTGACCCCGGGATCGCCGGATTACTCCCTTGCCTTGTCGCTCGACCCCGCCCGTTTGCCCGCCCACGTGGGCATCATCATGGACGGCAACGGCCGCTGGGCCAACAGCCGGAGTCTGCCGCGTGTCGCAGGACACCGCGCCGGCGTCGAGCCGGTTCGCACCTCCGTCGAGACTAGCGCCCGGATCGGCATACAATCGCTCACTCTCTACGCCTTCTCCGTCGAAAACTGGAAGAGACCGCGTACGGAGGTTGAAACCCTCTGGCGCCTGCTCCGTTTCTACCTGGGCCGCGAGCTCGCGCACATGATGGACAACAACATCCAGCTCCGCGCCATCGGCCGGATCGAAGAACTCGCCGCGCCGGTCCGCCGCGAACTCGACTCCGCCATCCGGGCCACCTCCGCCAATACCGGCCTGATCCTCAACCTGGCTATCAACTACGGCGGCCGCTCCGAAATCGTCGACGCCGTCAACCGCCTCATCGATGAGGCCCGTCTGCTCGGCAAGCTCGACGACCTCAAGGTCGATGAGCACGCCATCGCCCGTAAGCTCTACACCTCGGGTCAGCCCGAACTCGATCTCCTCATCCGCACCTCCGGCGAAATGCGGATCTCCAATTTCCTCCTCTGGCAAATCGCCTACGCCGAACTCTACATCACCGAAACATACTGGCCCGACTTCAACCGGACCGCGTTACTCCAGGCGCTCGCCGCCTACCAGAAACGCGATCGCCGCTTCGGCGGAATCCGCCCCGCGCCCGCTCAGGCACGCGACGAATCCTGGATGCAAACCGTCGGCCTCCCGGCACAATGAAGCGGATTCTTACCGGACTCATCCTCACCCCGTTTTTCTTTTATTCACTCGTCGCGGCGCCGGACTGGTTCTTCCTGCTCGTCCTCGCCGCCGTCGGCCTGTTCTGTTTTTACGAATTCCTCGGGATCGCCGCCGCTCACTTTCCCAACGCCGGTTTCGACCTTCGCCGTAATCCAGCCGGTTATCTCGCAGGCATCTTCCTCCTGATCCTGCCTCAGGGCGAGGCCCTCTACCTGACCTTGTTCGCGCTGCTCCTCTGGATGCTCGCGCTGCGCGGCCGGCCACTCTCCGTCATCCTTCCATCCACCGCGATGGCTGTGTTCGGTGTGATCTACATCTTCGGATCCTGGCGCGCCGGCGTCGGCCTGCACACGCTCAATCCCTGGTGGCTTCTCTTCGCGACCGCGATCAACTGGACCGGCGACACCTTCGCCTTCTACTTCGGCAAAAACTTTGGACGCCATAAACTCGCGCCCGTCATCAGCCCCGGCAAGAGCTGGGAGGGCACCCTCGCTTCATTGATCGGCACTCTCCTTCTCGGCGTCTGGTTCCTGCACTGGAAGTTCCCGCACGTCGGATTCGCCCCGGCTATCGTCCTTTGCCTGGCGGCCAACATCACCGGACAGATTGGCGATCTCTGCGAGTCAGCCATCAAGCGCGGCGCGGGAATCAAAGATTCCGGCAACCTGTTGCCCGGCCACGGCGGCTGGCTCGATCGTGTCGACTCCAGCCTCTTCTCCGTGCCTGTGGTGTACTGGTTGTTACAGCAGCGATGGATTCTGCCCTGATCTTTCACGCCATCCAGTTCGCCGCCGCGGCGCACGCCGGACAGTACCGCAAAGGCACCAAGGTTCCCTACCTCATTCACCCGCTGCGCGTCGCCGAGATCCTGATCCAAGCCGGCTGCCCCGAGACGCTTGCCGTCGCCGCCATCCTCCACGACACCGTCGAAGACTGCTTCGTCACCTACGACCAGATCGCCGGGCTCTTCGGCGATCAGGTCGCGGAGCTGGTCCGTGGCGCCAGCGAGCCTGACAAAGCAGCCTCCTGGGAAGCTCGCAAGCAGCACACCATTCACTATCTGCGCTCCGCCAGCGAAGGGCTGCTGCTCGTCTCAGTCGCCGACAAGCTCGACAACATCCGCTCCATCCGCGAGGATCTCGCTCTGCACGGCGAACACGCCTGGCGCCGCTTCAAGCGCGGCCGCGAGCAGCAGCGCTGGTATTACGAAAGCCTCGCCTCCGTCTTCACGGATCACCTTACCTCGGCGCCGGGAAACCGGCTGGCCGCCGTCTTCGCGGACGAAGTGCGCGCTGTCTTCCCCTGATCCCCCTATAATTCCCCCATGGGCCACACCTTCCTCCTCGCCGAAGGAGAGTGGACCGCCACCGGCGCGCTCCACGACGCCTCCGGCAAGACCGCGCCCGTCACCGGTTCCGCCCGCCTCACCCACGCCCGAGAGGAGTGGATCAATCAGAGCGAAATGATTGTCCATTCCGATCCGCCTCTCACCATCCGCAACCTGTATCACATCGCTCCCTTTCTCCCCGGCGCCAACCAGACCTCATGGCAGTGCGAAAGCTCTGTCTTCGGCGCATCTCGCGGCGTCTTTGTCATCGTCGAGGATTCCATCTTCTCGAGCGGCCTTTCCGCGGACGGACACTCCACCACGGTCGAGTGTCTCTGGCAGGAGTCGCCTCAACGCTACCAGGTCCGCTCCACCGCATTCCGCAACGGCGTCTTCCAGGCCGGCATCGCCGCGGTCCTCACTCGGCGCGCTCCGGCACAGCCTCATCGGTCAGAGTGAGGTCACTCCTGCTGTATAATCGCATCACGAACCGCTTTTCCTGATGTCCGATGCAGTCTCATCTCCACCGCCGGCCGCTGCCCGCGGCCTCCTCGGTGTCGCCTCCCTGCTTGTCCCCGGCGCTTTTCGAGCCGAATGGCGCGCGCGCCGCCGGGCCGATCTCCAGGAATATTGGGATCTCTATCGTCGTGGCGACGCTCCCTGGGAGCAAACCCCTTTTGAATACTGCTCCGGTATGTTCGCGCACGCCTTTGCGGAGCGATTCCCTGTCGAGTTTCTCCGCCGCGCTGTGCTCCGCCCACGCTTCGTGGTCCTCGGCGCCATGCTTGCCTTTCTTTTAACAGGGCTTCTGACGCACGGCTTCTCGGCTACACTCAACCTCCTCTACGCGCTCATCAGCCTCACGGGCAAGAGACCTCACGACACGCGGGAAGGCGTCGCCGCCGCTCACGTCGTGCTCATCTCATTCGCGCTTCTTGTCGCCATTCGCCTCGTCGCACTCACCCGCCCCCCGCTCCACCGTTACGGCTGGCGCTACTGGTCATTTCTGTTCTTCAAGCTGGGCGCCACTCTCGTCCTCGTTCCCGTTCTCTGGATTGAGACGACCTTCGCCGTCCGCGCCTTCATCTCCAACGCGTCACTCAGCATTATTCTCGGCGGACTTCTGCCCAGCCTGATCTTCATCGCCGCGCTCGGCTGCGCCATCACCTGGTGCTTCAGTGATCAGCGCCGCCGCTGCCCCGTCTGCCTCCGCCGCCTCTCTCTTCCCGTCACCACCGGCTCCTGGTCCAGCATGTTCGAACCCGCGTCCACGGAGTTCCTCTGCGAGGAGGGGCACGGCTCCCTCATCCTCCCGGAGAACGTCCAGGGCCACACAGAACACTGGACATCCCTTGGCTCGCCTCCTCCTCCACGGCACCGGCCTGGCCGAACCCACAAGTGACAGCGTCTATTTCGCCGGACTGCTCAGTTCGTCATATTCCCCTAACTGAATTCCTTGCAGCTCAAGAGCGAACCGCGCGCGCCCGTCCCGCCGTATGGGAGTGATCTCCAGATGGGCAGCCTCAACCTCCGATTGAGGCACGAGCCATGTGGAGCCCTGATAGTTGAGTTGCCGTGGCACAAGCTGGAAAAACGTCTGTAGCCGGTCCACCGGTGAGAGCCATGAGATGAGGGGATAAGGAAGGAATCTCGACAGCTTCACACTTTCAAGAACAGCTTCCGCCTGTACATCCAGAACAGAATCAGCCAGAACACCAGCAGCACCGCGCTGCCGCGCAGTAACGGCTCCAGTCCGTCGCCCAGGATCTTGAACGCGTCCGGGCCCAGATGAATGCGAAATGAGCTGACGATGAACCGGTCGAACAGGTGCGCGATGAGGTAGGCCGCGATCGAATTCATCCCGATCACCACCAGCGGAAATGCCCACTTCCGGTAGCCCTTTGTTTCAATCACCCAGCAGAAGGCCGCCAGCAACAGGAAGCACGCGCCGCCGCTGAACAGCGTCCATGCCGGAGTCCAGATCCGCTTGACCACCGGGTTGATTCCGGCAGCATGCAGCAGCAACCCAGCCGCAATGCCGGCGGCGCCGGCGATCAGCAGCCGCCGGTACGGGATCTGCGGAGCAGCCGTTCTCAGCCATCTGCCCGCGATCAGGCCCAGCAGCATGGTACCGAGTGTCGGGATGAAACTCAGCGTCAGATACCCCCCGCCGTTGTAGACGAATGGCTTTGACCGCGGGAACAGATTCAGGAACCACTGGTCAAACGCGTTGCCGAGATTGCTGTTCTTGTCCCAATGCGCCATGAAACCCGAGTAGTGGTGCGGCCAGTCCGCCGGTACTCCGACGGCCGCCCAATCGTATCCAGTCCCCGGCGCGGGATATAGCGCCCACGCCAGCCAGTAACCGGCGAGGATCACGGCCAGCGCAGTCCATTGCCAGCGAGGCCGGCAGAACCCGAGCACAAACAAAATGGGATATCCCAGTCCGATCTGTGTCAGCGTGTCTTCAAACGTGAAGTTCGTCTGCTGACTGCTCATTGACCGTAGGAAGATTCCTAACGCCGCCAGCAGGAATGCCCGCCACAACGCATGTCCGAACATGCGCGGAAACGCTCCTCCCTTCGCCATGCGGCTCGCAATCGAATAGGGCAGTGCGACTCCGACCAGAAAGGAGAACGACGGCTGGATGAGATCGTGCAGCGAACAACCCGCCCACGCCACGTGGCTCTGGTTGTAGGCCAGCACGGCCCAGAACCAGTTTCCAGGGAATGCGCGCGCCACCGCGGACAGGCGCAATACCTCGGCCATCATCAGGAACATGACAAAGCCGCGATAGGCATCCATCGCGACATTGCGGGTTGAAATGACCGGAGCGCCGGGCTGAATTCGAGTCTCTCCCGCAGCAACGGCGCTGGCCGGGATTGTTGGAGTGTCAGGCTGCATTCGAGTTTCTCCCGTCGTGTCGGGTCACACGGCAGTATAGTCGAATTCGCGGCCGCGAGCCTCCCCCCCGCCCTCGAAGCGTCAAATCAAGGCCGCCACCAGCCCTCACCCGCGGGGATCCACGCTACGGGAACTTCCCTAATGAAAGTCTTCAGCCACTCCGCGCATTCCTTCATCCCCGGTTCTTCCGACACCTGATGCCCCATCAGGATCATGCCCTTCTTCAGCCCGGCGGTCACCATGTCGCGCGCATACGCGCCGCCATCATTCTCGGTGCTCTCCCCGCCTACGTACACCTCAAAATCCGGCTCCATCTTGGCCGCGATCGTCGGCGCCGATAGTCCAGGGTACAGCACCACTTTCCGGAATCTCGCTTTCGGATCGCCGATGACCCGCAGCGCCTTCACCTGCATCTTCCGCTCCACTTCCGCCGCCAGCGCTGCCAGCGTCGTCTCCGGCATCGTGTACATCCGCCAGTCGTCGCTCGACTTGTAATTCTCCCATCCCAGCGCCTTTGCCAGCCCGATGATCATCGCATCCGGTTTCCGCGCGTGCCAGTGATCGTGAAACCTCCAGATCACCAACCTGTTCTTCTCAATGACATCCTTCTTGCGCAGGTACACTGCGTCCTCAGACAGGTGCGCCGTCTGGTCGGAGTAGTTGTAAAACGTCGGCTCGTGCGTGATGATCAGGTTCTTCCTCGCCGCCGCGGCGCGCTGCAGCACATCCAGAGTCGGCATGTACGTCGTCGCAATTCCTGTGACCGGGGTCTCCGGGGTGCCTGCCTTGATCGTGTCCTGTCCGTTCCCGCCCCAAGGGATGCCCAGGTTTTGCTGAACCCGTTCCATGACATCCTTCACAGTGATCGGCTGCGCCTGGTTTGCCCAAACGCCAGCCGCCGCAACAGCACCAAACTCTCTTCGCGTCATCAGTCCTTCCTCTACACGGGGACACATGACGGTCCCCGGTGTCTATTTGGACTGAGACCATCCCACTCTTGTTCCCGCGGAAAAAAGGATCAGGAACTCTCGCCTCGCCTGGCTCGCTCCACCTCAACTCCCAACTGCGCGCATTTCTTGTACAAATGGCTCCTCTCCAGACCCAGCGCCCGCGCGGTCTCCGCCATGTTGTACCCGTGGCGCTTCATCTCCTCCAGGATGGACTCCCGCTCGAACGCCTCCACTCTCGAAGCCAGTGTGCCCGCCGCTCCCCCCGTCTCTCTCAGCATCGGCAGGCAGACTCTCACCACGGACTCGTCCACGTCGCCATCCGCCAGCAGCAGCGCCCGCTCCACGAAATTCCGCAGTTCGCGCACGTTGCCCGGCCAGCCGTACTTCTCCAGAGCCGACACCGAGCCGGCCGTGAAGCCTTTCTTCCTCCAGCCGTTTGCTTCGCTCACCCGCCTCGCAAAATGCTCCACCAGTACAGGAATCTCACCCTTTCTCTCCCTCAGCGGCGGCAGAATGATCGGGATCACGTACACCCGGTGAAACAGATCCTGCCGGAAGCTGCCGCCTTTAACCAGTTCCTCAAGATTGCGATGCGTCGCCACCACCACGCGCACGTCCACACGAATGCTCTTCCCGCCGCCCACTCTCTCAATCTCACCCTCCTCCAGCACGCGCAGGAACTTCGCCTGCATCACCGCAGGCATGTCGCCGATTTCGTCCAGGAATAGCGTTCCTCCGTGCGCCTGTTCGAACTTGCCCATATGCCTAGCCGCTGCTCCAGTGAACGATCCTCTCTCGTGCCCGAAAAGCTCGGACTCGATCAGCTCCTGCGGCACCGCCGCGCAGTTCACGGTCACAAACGGGCCATTCCGCCGCGCGCTCTTTTCGTGGATCGTCCGAGCCACCAGTTCCTTCCCCGTGCCCGTCTCGCCCAGGATGCAGACTCTCGATTCGCCCGCCGCTACCCGCTCCACCTGCGCCATCGTGCGCTGCATCACCTCGCTCTTCCACACCATCTCGTGCCGCCCGACACGGTTCCGCAGTTCCCGGTTCTCCGCCTCCAGCCGGGACAGCTTCAGAGCATTCTCCAGCGTCAACAGCAGTTTCTCCGTCGATAACGGCTTCTCCAGGAAATCCAGCGCTCCCAACTTGGTTGCGCGCACGGCCATGTCCACTGTCGCCTGGCCCGAGATCATGATCACCGGGGTCGCCACGCCCAGTCCGCGCATCTCCTCCAGCAGCGCGATCCCGTCTTTGTCCGGCATCACCACGTCCGACAGGATCACGTCGAACGTCTGCTCACGCAGGCACTCCAGCGCCTTTTGCGCGCTGTCCGCCAGTGTCGTCTGATGCCCGGCCAGCCGGAACGCCAGCGACAATGACGCCAGCGTGTTCGTGTCATCGTCGACAATCAGCAGGTGGCTCATGCTTCCCCTTCCGGCGGCAGGACGATCCGGAAACTCGCTCCCTGTCCCGGCTCGCTCGATACCGTGATCTTCCCTCCGTGGTCGCTCACCACGGACTGCACAATTGCCAGCCCCAGCCCCGTGCCGTGCCGCTTCGTCGTGTAGTACGGCGTGAACAGGCGCTCGCACTCCTCCTGCGTGAGCCCCTGGCCGCTATCCGACACCTGCACTGCGACACCCTCCGGCTCGCGCTCCGTCTTCACTGTCAGTGTCCCGCCGCCCGGCATCGCGTCCATCGCGTTCAAAACCAGGTTTTTCAACGCCCGGCTGAATTGCTCCCGATCCACCTTCACGTGCAGGCTCTGATCCGCCAGCCCCATCTTCATCTCGATGCGCGGGCCTGTCTCGCGCTGGAACTGCGCATCGAACAGCTTCAGCACGCCGCGCACTACCTCATTCAGATCCACATCCTCTTTCTGCGGAGCCGGCATTTTTGCGAAGTCGCTGAACCGCTCGATGATCGTCCGCAGATTCTTCAATTCATCCAGCAGCGTCCCCGTGCAGCCCTCAAACAACTCCTCAAACGCCTCAGGATGCTCCGCCCGCGCCTTGCGCAGATTCTCCACTGTGATCTGTAGCGGGAACAGCGGATTCTTCAGTTCGTGCGCCAGCCGCCTCGCCAGTTCGCGCCACGCCGCGACCCGCTCAGCCTGGATCGCCCGGTCCCGTTGCTCGATAAGCTGCGACGTCATCGTGTTGAATGCCTGCGCCAACTGCCCGATCTCATCCTGCGAGATGACCGGCACCCGGGCGTTCCAATCCCCGCCCGCCACACGGCGAGCGCCCGCAGCCAGTTGTTCCACCGGCCTCGTCACCCGCTCCGTCGTCCACAGCCCGATCAGCAACCCCAGCAGGATGCCTGACGTTCCCACCACCAGCCCCGTCCACTGAATCGATCGCTGCAACTGCACCTGCTCCCGGAGCGAAGTCCCCACCAGCAGCACGCCCAGCACGCCTCCGCCGCTCGTCAGCGGCAGCGCTTGCACAGCTTCTGCGGACTCTCGTTCGCTGGTCCATTGCACGACGCCGCTCGCCTCTCGCCCACTCTGCACAACTTCGGACACCAGTCCTGCCAGCCTTTCTGAGCCGCGGACTGGGCCCGTTGCGTCCAAAACCTCCTTTGGCGACAGCCACAATACAACCCGCGTCCCCGGTGCGGTCCCCAGCGTCGCCAGAAACGACGCGTCCAGCCGCTTCGCTCCCAACAGGTACAGTTTCTTTCCGCCAGCGCTCACGCTGTGTACCGCCGCCAGACCCACCGCGCTGTCTTCCGCCATCGCGACTCGCGTCAGAAAAGCTCCCGTCTCTTCCAAACCCTTCGCGGGCTGCGGCCAGTCATTTCTATATCCGAACCGCGCCGGCCAGTGCGCCGACGACACAATCGACATGTCCGGCTGCACCATGTCCAGGAAATCCAATCCCTGCTGCTCAGCCAGAGTCCGCGCGTCGTTGAGCAGCAGCGACAGATCCGGGTTCGCCCTCCCCGCTTCCATCGCCGCACGAAGCGACAAATCCGCCTTCGCCGTCGCCTCCACCTTCTCCACCACCTCGCGGCCGCGTCGCGCCAGGTCCTTCTCAAACTGGCGCACCAGCGCCTGCCGCCTCTCCTGGTCCATCCTTTCGAACGTCCGCCTCGTCCACAACGACACCGCTCCCGTCGCCAAAGCTACCGTGCCCGCCACCGTCGACGTCGTGATTAGAAGCAGCTTCGTGCGGAACGTCATGGCTGGACCTCTCCCAGCCACACATTGCTCAAATCCCAACGCTCCGCCGCTCCCCATTGCCGTACGCGCCCGCCCAGTTCGTAGCATGCCGGCAGGTGGATCACCGGAATCACCCGGAACCCCTCCAGCAGACTCCGCTCCTGCTCATACGGCTCTCCGCCCTTCAACCCCTGCGCTCCCAGCATCCGCGCGAAATCCTCCAGGACTGTCTGCACGTTCATCGCAGTCGCCCGCAGCCGCACCAGCTTCACCTGCGCGTTCCCTGTTGCTGCGCGCATCGTGATCCCCGCCTCTCCCGCGTTCAGTGCGATGCGCTCTCCGACAGACTGCATCACAGCGTCCTGCCGGTCGTAGCTGAACGATACGGGTGCGCTCCCCGCCGCCAGTTGCCGCGCCCGCTCCAAATTCCGCTCGGCTGAGAACACAAACGCATATCCGCTCAGCCATTGCGGCGCCAGCGCCGCGCTCGCCTCACCCATCTTCTGCAGCAGCACCGACTGCATCGCCACACGATCCATCGACAGTGCCAGCGCCTCCCTCACGCCGTCGCTCACTCCCCGCGCTGGATCCAAGACCAGAGCCAACACCTCAACCGGCTTCGTCACCGCCACCTTCACTCCGCGCTGTCTCGCCCTCCGCACCTCCGTCACGGGCAATTCCACCACGTCCGATTTCCCCAGCTCAAAATCAAGCGCCTGCTCCCGGTACGGCCGCCCCATCTGCACTTCGATGCCATCAAGAAACGGACGACCCGCCCAATGCCGCTCGTGAGCCGCCAGCACAGCGCTCTTGCCTGCCTCAAACTGTGTCACCTTGAACGGCCCAGTCCCTGCCAGTCCGCCATCGCCCAGCCGCAGCACTACTGCGTTCTTCGGCTTCGCCAACTCTCGCAGTATCTGCTCGATCGGCTGGTCGTCCGGCACTGTCACAACACCCCCGGGCGGCGACCACGCCGCCCCGTTGTGAAATTCCACCTTCTCCCGTGCCTCAAACACCCATCTCTTCTTCGCCGTATCGTGCGTCCACGACGTTGCCAGCAGCGGCTGCGCCTCTCCCTTATCATCCAGACGGACCAGCGTTTCAAATACCTGCCCGATCAGCTTCTCCTTCGCGGCGGCCTCCTGCGGCTCCAGCGCCATATCCGCCGGATCCAGGTTCATCACCGTCGCGCGCGTCTCCACGCGCAGCACGCCGCCGTAGCGCGGACGGTCCGCGCCCACCAGCAGACTACCGGCTGCAATCCAGAGATACAGCGTATGCCGCATATCGTCCCGTATTCGAATTCCGCACCACCGCGACTGCACCATCCCGCGCAGGCCACAACGCCGTCACCGTCCCTCCAAGATCCAGCGCCTCCGCGGCATCCACTTGCTTTCCTTCCGACACGATCACCGCACCCACTCCGTCCCCCGTATCCCGCACGACCAGCGTCCTGCCGCCGCACACCGCCGCCGTATCTCCAAAGAAAGAAGTCCGCCCGCTCGACTCCAGCGTGTTCCTGCCAGCCACGAACCGGACCGTCATCCCTTCCAGCACAAACTCCGCACTCGCATCCTCGCAACTCACATCAAACACAGGCTTCCACGATCCCCGGCAACCCCTCCCCGGCAAATACGCTGCCAGGTTACCCTCTCTAATCTCCAGCCGCCCGCGCGCATCCCGCACTGGCGGCGCGTCCACGTTCTTCGATCCGGCCAATTCCCAATGCCCCTCCCGCCGTTCATAGACTGCGACCCTTTCCGTGTCCAGAACGAACATCCGCTCCTCAGCGATCGCCGCATCCAAAATCTGCTCCGCCTGCTCCCACATCAGCCGCTTCTCCAGTGGCGGCAGCGCCTTCTTCACAGCAGCCTCGGGCCTGTATGCGACCATCTCGACGCTCCGCTCCCCCTCGCGCACTATCTCCGCCACCAGCATGTACTCGCGAAGATTCTCGCCGATGCTCAGCCGGACCTCCGCCACTGGCGCCTGCCGCGGCGTCCTTCGACGCAGGACTTTTTCAAGGGTTGCCTGTGCCCGCGCCGCTTCAGCAACACTCATCGACGACAGATTCCGCCCCGTCACATGAATCGCCGTTCCCGCCGGAACCCGCGCCGCCGCCTTCTTCCCCAGAGCCTGCAGCGCCTCCTCCAGCGTTTGCGCGCCAATCCCCTGCGCCAGCAGCAAAAACAAAACCGCTATTTCCCGTATCAACGCCCGAATCATAACAGTTTCCCGGTTGCATTTTGTGGGAGCGGACCCCTCCGGGCCCGCCCCCGCCGCCACCCGCGATCACGTCACCTTGTCCCCGGCGCCGCCATCGCGCTCCTCAGCACGTCCGTCGCGAAGAAGTTCTTCACGTCCGCCGGCACCATCATGATCTGCACCTTGTCCGACAATCGCTCCGCAATGATCTTCTGGATCAGCATCGGATTCTGCCTCAGCACCTCCGCCTCCAGCCGCATCTTCTCCGAGTTCGCATTCGCGACCCGCCGGATCCGGTTCTCCTCGCCCTCCGCCATCAGCTTCTGCCGCTCCAGTTCGGCCCGGCTGTCCAGCAGCTTCGACTGCGCGCGTCCCTCCGCCTCCTTGATGGCGATGTCTCTCTGCGAGACCGCCTCCATCTGCGCCACCTTCACCTGCTTCTCCTTAGCGGCCAGTTCCACCGTCAGCCGCTCGTTCTCCTGCTCCTTCATCAGCAGAGCCTCCAGGCCTCGCGCATACTCCACCGGCAACTGCACGTCGCGCAGGATCACCTCTTTCACCACGATTCCGTCCTGTGACAGTTGCTTCGTGATCCGCGCCGCCGCCGCAATCCTGGCCTCTTCGCGCTTCGTCGCAAACAGCTCCTTCACCCCGTAGTTCGTCGTCACCTCGCGAAACGCGCTCGTCACCACCGGAGCCACCACTTCGTCTCCCACCGCTTCCGGCAGGCTGGTGTGGATCGTGTATAGCTTCGTGGGATCCAGCCGGTACCGCACAGACAGTTGCAGCCCCACACTTAACCCCTCCTGCGTCTGAGCCTTCATCCCTTCCTGCTTCTTCTTCGGGTCCTCAGTGACGGCGGTCGAATACACCGCGTCCCGAGTGTTGTACAACTCCACCTTCTCGATCAGAGGCGCCACCATGTGCACTCCCGGATAGAGCGTTCCCGGCCGAGCGCCCGACAACTGGCTCACTCTCACTCCGGCCCATCCGCTGGGGACTACCGTGATGCTCAACCCGGCCAGCACCGGCCCCAGCGCAAGCAGCGCCGTCTTGCCGGCCAGATGCCACCGAAAAGGGCTGGGCAGGGAAGGCCCTTCTGCGGCTTCTTCCCGCCGCCCCTTCATCAATCGATACAGGTCAAAAGCGAGAATCGCCGCTGCTCCCAACAACAGAGCCGCTCCGCTCGCGATCAACAGATACTTCAGAAACAACATGGGTCTTTTCTCCTTTGTCTGCGTTTGCCGAGAACCACTCTGAACCCTCCGCCGACAACTCAACTGCCGCGCCCACCTGCACCAGCTCGAACAGCTCCTCCACGTCCTTGTTGCGCATGCGAATGCAGCCATGGGACGCGGCCTTACCAATCGAGTCGGGCCTGTTCGTGCCGTGAATGCCGTAACCCTTCGCGCTCAGGCCGATCCAACGGGTGCCGAGCGGATTGCTCTTGCCCGGCGCCACCACCTTGTCCGGCCCGTACCACGTCGGGTTGGGAATGCGATGGACGATCTCAAACGCGCCGCGCGGGCTCGGCGTCGCTGCCTTGCCCACCGCGACGTCGTAGATCTTCACGACACGCTCGCCCTCGATCAACGCCAGCTTCCGGTCTGCGATGCTGACGACGATCCGCCGCGGCGCCGCGGCGTTCTCCGCCGCCCGCGCCTGCGCAGCAGCCATCATGACCACCGCAACCAGCCTGCCGAGTTGCCCGTTCGTGAGTTCCTTGTGGTTCATGCCCACACAGAATGCACACTTTGAGCCAAGCAGTAAGTCATTGAAAATGAGTCGCTTGTCCCCAATCTGCCCGTGTCCACCCATCCACGCCGTGTCTCCCCTGACACGTCGACCACTGAGAGTTTACTTGCTCCCATAGCCAAGCTACTATAGTCTGCCTATGTATGCGGACCGAAATCCCCCCCGGCACCCTTTACATGCTCATCCTCAAGGCCCTCGCCCGCTTCGGACCTATGCACGGCTACGGCATCGCCCTCCACATCCAACAAACCACGGAGGACGTCCTTGTCGTGGAAGAAGGTTCTCTCTATCCCGCCCTGCAGCGCATGCTCGTCAAGGACTGGGTCAAAGCCGAATGGCGCCAGACCGAAAACAACCGCCGCGCCCGTTACTACACACTCACACCGCTTGGCCGCAAACAGCTCGACACCGAGATCCGCGAATTCGAGCGCGTCATGACCGCCATCCGCCGCGTCATCCAGCCAGCTTAGGAGCCAGACCATGCCCGAACTCTGGCGTAAACTCTCCAGTGCCCGCCGCCGCGTTGAAATCGACGCGGACCTCCAGGAGGAGATGCGCACCCACATCGAAATGCGCGCCTCCGACTCCGGCGACCCCGACGCCGCCCGCCGCCAGTTCGGCAACACGACGCTCCTGCTCGAAGACTCCCGCGCCGCCTGGGGCTGGCCTCAACTCGAAAGTTGGCTCCGCGACTTCCGCTTCGCACTTCGCGGCCTCGCCCGCCGTCCCGCCTTCGCCGCCACTGTCGTCTTCACCCTCGCCCTCGGCATCGGCGCAAGCAGCACCATCTATTCGTTGATCGACGCCGTCCTCGTGCGCTCCCTCCCTTATCCCCACTCTGAGCGCATTGCATTTCTCGAGGAATCGAAACCCGCCGATCAGCGCAGTCACACTCCTGTCGCGCCCGGCCGCCTCGAAGACTGGCAGAATCTCAACTCATCCTTCGAATTCCTCGCAGGGAGCCATGTCGATTCAATTACCGACACTACCGGCCAGATTCCCGAGCGCCTCTCCGCCGCTTTCGTCTCACCTCAGTTCTTCTCTGTCCTCCAAACCTCTCCCTCCGTCGGTAGAGTCTTCACTCCTGAAGAAGAGCGCTACGGCGGCCCCCAATCCGTCATCATCAGCGACGGTCTCTGGCGCCGGCGCTTCGCCGCCGACCCAAACGCACTTGGACGCACACTCATCCTTGCCGATCTCCACTACGTCATCGCCGGCGTCATGCCGCCGCAGTTTCAATACCCTGCGCCCACCACTGAAATCTGGATCCCGAAGCAGGCTCAGCCCGCCCTGATGCAGATCCGTGAAGCCCGGTTCTATCAGGTCATTGGCCGACTCAAACCAGGCGTCACCCTCGAACAGGCGCAGGCCGACCTTGCCGCCGTCCAACAGAAGCTCGGCGTTCAGTATCCCAAGACAGACTCCGGCTGGACCGTCGCGATGGAGCCCCTCAAGGAACGCATCGTCGGCAAGATCCGCCTCGTGCTCTGGCTGCTGTTCGGCTCCGTCACGCTCCTGCTCCTCATCACCTGCGCCAACGTCGCCTGCCTCCTGCTTGCGCGCCTCAATAGCCGCTCCGCTGAAATCGCGACTCGCCGTTCCCTCGGCGCTGGGCGCGCTGCCATCGCCCGCCAGCTCTTCGCGGAAGGGCTCGTCTATGGGCTCGCCGGCGGCTTCCTCGGCATGGCCGCTACCTTCGCCGGCATCGACTATCTCCGCAAGCGCCTCCCCGAGATCCCGCGCATCAGCGAACTCGCCGTCGACACTCGCATGCTCGCCGTCGGCGCTGCCATCAGCCTCCTCGCCGCCGTGCTCTTCTCTCTCGCGCCCATCCTCCAGACCTTCCGCCGCGACCTGGCCGCCGCTCTCATCCAGGGCGGCCGAAGCGTCGTTGGCACGCGCCAGCGCCTGCCGCGCTTCCTCGTCTCCGCCCAGCTCGCCCTCGCTACCGCACTCCTGATCGGCGCGGGCCTCTTCCTCCGCAGCCTGATGCAGATCCACGACACGCCTCTCGGATTCCAGCCCGCCAACATCCTTACCCTGCACGTCGCAGGCAGCTTCAACGAGTCCCCCGACTCCGTCGCGGAGCGCCATCGCCGCATCCTCGACTCGCTCTCCGCTATACCCGGTGTCACCGCGGTCTCCATGTCCACCGGACTCCCCGGCGTCAGCCCCGCCTGGCCCCGTGAGTTCGAAATTGCAGGGGAAGCCGCACCCGGCGGCCTGCTCCGCTTCACCTCGTGGCGCATCGTCACCAGCGATTATTTCCAGACCATCGGAATCCCACTCACGGCGGGCCGCACCTGCCGCATGAACCCCGATCCGAAGCAGCCTTTCGAAACGCTTGTCAACCGCGGCTTCGCCGCGCGCTACTTCCAGAACCGCGACCCTATCGGACACTCGATCCAGGCAGGCCCGCAGGGCGACGTCGTCACTCAGATCGTCGGCGTTGTCGCCGATGCTCGCGAAGACGGCCAGAACACCGAGCCTCAGCCCATGATCTACGCCTGCGGCTTCCTCCGCTACTGGCCCGATTCCGACTACCTCATCCAGACCCGCACTCCCGCAGGCATCGCCAACTCCGCCCGCGAAGCCATCCGCGTCGTCGAGCCCGCGCGCCCCGTCTACTCAGTACGCCTCCTCGAAGACGCCCTCCAGGGCGCACTCTCCCAGACGCGCTTCCGCACCTTGCTCATCAGCCTCTTCTCGATCCTCGCCCTCACCCTCGCCGCGATCGGACTCTACGGCGTCATGGCCTACATGGTCGTCCAGCGCACTCGCGAAATCGGAATTCGCCTCGCTCTCGGCGCACTGCCCGGCCAGATCGTGGGTGAGATCCTCCGCTCCGGCGGCGTCCTCGCCATCGCCGGCGCCATCGCGGGCGTCGCCCTCGCGGGCGTGTCGGCGAAACTCCTCGGCACGCTCCTCTACGGCGTCCGCCCCTCCGACCCGACTTCGTTCGTCTCTGGAACCGGCGTTCTCCTCGTCGTCGCGCTCCTGAGCTGCCTCATCCCCGCGCGCCGCGCCACACGCATCGACCCCACTCAGGCTCTCCGCGAACAGTGAAGTGAGTGGGGCAGGTTCCCCCGTCCTGCCCCATTGCACTACTGCCCTACCCCCACCTCCACCGCTTTCGCCCGCGACTTCCACTGCTCCCACATCACCAGCAGCGCGCTCGCCACGAAGATCGACGAGTACGTCCCGACGACGATCCCCACGAACAGCGCGAACGCGATACCGTTCAGCACCTCTCCACCCAGGAAGTACAGTGCCAGACACGCCAGCAGCGTCGGCCCCGCCGTCAACAGCGTCCGGCTCAGTGTCTGGTTGATCGACTGATTCACCAGCTCCAGGAACGACAGCCCGCCGCGGCGTCCTTGCGTGTTTTCTCTCACGCGGTCGAACACCACGATCTTGTCGTTCATCGAGTACCCGATCAGTGTGAGCAATGCCGCAATAATCGTCAGGTCGATCTCGCGGCCCGTCAGCGAGAACAGCCCCAGCGTGATCACCACGTCATGCACCGTTGCGATCACGGCCGCCGTCCCCGAGATCCACTGGAACCGGAACGCAATGTAGGCCAGCATCCCGCCCAGCGCGCACAACGTCGCCAGCAGCGCCTGATGCCGCAGTTGCTCTCCGGCACGCGGCCCTACGATCTCCGCTGATCGAATCGTGAAGGAGCCCGCCCCGCATTCCTGCTTCAGCGTGCTCATCACTTTTTGATCGACACCCGCCACCCCGGCCAGTTCATCCACGCTTTGCAGCAGACCGCCCTTTGCCTGGTCGCGGTGCTTCAGGATCACCGCCGCCAGCGTTGCCGCATCGTCGTTGCTCATCACGCTCCGCAGCTTCTCAGCCAGCGCTCCGCTGCTGGCGTTGTTCAGGTCCAGCTTCCCGCCGAGCTGCGCGTACCGGTCCCGCAGCGTCTGCTCCACCGTCTGCCGCGTCTCTTCCAGGCTGCCCTCATTCGCCAGGCCGGTGCCGATAATGAACTCGCCCGTGCCCTGCGATTCCTGTAGGCTCACATCGCCGCCCAGTTTCGACGTCAATGCATTCCGCAGTTCGTCGATCGGAGGCTTCGGATCGAACTTCACGTAGATCTGCGTGCCGCCCCGGAAGTCCAGTCCGTACTTCGGACCGCCCTGCATCCACAAGCTCCCGATGCTGATCGCAATCGCCAGCGCGGACAGGCCCAGCGTCAGCGCCCGCTTGGACAGGAAGTCGACGTTCGTCTGCCCGAACAGCTCCTTGCCGATGCTCAGATGCGAGAGCCGCGGATTCCGCCACAGCTTCACGTCGAAGATTGAGCGCGACACGAACACCGCCGTGAAGAGGTTCGCGACAAGCCCGATCAGCAGTGTCACCGCGAATCCGCGCACAGGTCCCGTCCCGAACATGAACAGGAACGCGCTCGCCACCACTGTTGTTACGTGCGTGTCGATGATCGTGACCAGCGCGCGGTCAAAACCCGCCCCGATCGCCGGCGGTATCGCCTTCCCGGCGCGCATCTCTTCCTTGATGCGCTCGAAGATCAGCACGTTCGAATCCACGGCCATGCCGATCGAAAGCACCAGGCCCGCAATGCCCGGCAGCGTCCAGGTCGCGTCGATGTAGCTCAACGCTGCGATGGTCATGATCGTGTTCAGCAGCAGCGCCAGCACCGCATTCCAGCCAGCGCCGCGGTAGTACAGCACCATCGACGCAACCACCAGCGCGAGCCCTACCAGGCCCGCCACAATCCCGCGCCGGATCGAGTCCGCTCCCAGCGACGGTCCCACCGTTCTCTCTTCCAGCAGCTTCACTCCCGCGGGCAGCGAGCCCGACCGGAGGTTCAACGCCAGGTCGGACGCCTCCTGTTGATTCCCGGAGCCTGTGATACGGCCCTGGTCCGAAATCTTGCTTTCGATCCGCGGTGCGCTCAACACCACACCGTCCAGCACAATCGCCAACCGCTGTCCGACGTTCGCTTCCGTGAACCGCTCAAACCGCCGCGCCGCGTCCTGCGTCAGCACGAACCCCGTATCCCAGCCGCCGTTCTCGTTCTGCTGTGGACGCGCGTCACGCAGGTCCCTCCCCGTCACCACGGGCGACCGCGTCAGCAGCCACCACGACTCCCCTTCCGTGCCCGCCGCCCGCGCCGAGCCCCTCACCATCTTCGTGTTCAGTGGCAGTACGCCCCCGTGCTGCGCCAAGGCCCCGTCGCGAGACCCGTACGGTCCGCCCTTCACTTCGCTCAACTCCAGCATGGCCGCCGTCTGCAGAATCCCCTTCACGCGGCCCGGATCATCCACCCCGGGTAGCTGCACTAGGATCTCCGATTCGCCCCCGGTTCCTCCGCGCTTCTGGACGCTCGCTTCCGCAACGCCCAGCCCGTTCACCTTCTTCTCAATCGTGTTGATGCTCTGCGCCAGCGTGTCCTGCCGCAGCTTGATAGCCGCCTCCTTCCGGATATTCAACCGGTAGTCTGTTGGACTCTCAGGAGTCAGCACCCACTCAGTGCCGGCCGCATCCTCAGCAAGCTTCCTGAAGTCGCCCTTCGCGCCCTTGAGGTTGATCTGAATTGTCTCCGACGCCTCAATCGAAGACGGATCATTCCTCTCAATTGAGGCGTAGGTGACTCCGGCCTTCCCCATCGCCTCTTTCAGCCGCTCAACCACCAGATCGGCCTCGGCCTTAAACGCATCCTGCACCTGAATCTGCAGGACGATGTGGCTCCCGCCCTTCAAATCCAGTCCGAGACGAATGTTCTTGTTCCAATTCGCGCCGATCTCGGCTGCCGACTTCGGAATCCCAACAACCCCAATCACACACGCCAGCATCACTGCGGCGATAAGAATCCATTTCAAACGCAAATCCTTCGGCATACACCTCTTCCTTTCAAAAAAATCCAGTGGGGCAGGCCTGAGCCTGCACGGTTGTCCATCAGGGAGTTGTGCCGCTACAAAGCCGCGAGCGGTAGCGAGCGGGTATAACGTGTCACTCCCCAAAGATGAATTGGATTTAGAAAGAGAAAGGAGGCGCTCTGCCGAAATGAGACCGGATCAGCCCCGCCTGCAGCCGCTGCGAGTCTTCTCCGCTCGAAAGCAGAACCCCGTGATGCCCCGGATCCGTAACTCGGACCGTCCGCATCGGACCGGCAGCCGGATGCGGCGCCGTCTTCGCGCCGGCACGCTCTACTCCCTGCCGTTCCACCACCTGCGTCTTTTCGGGCTGATGGCCCAGGCTGTTCGGTCTGCTCGCCTGGATGCTCGCACTCTGCTCAGACGCCGAGCGCGCCGGCAGTTCGATCGGCTGCACTGGAGGCGCACAGAGGCCCAGCACAAGCAGGAATGCCTGCCAGCCTGCCCCGCGACTCTTTGTGCCCGGAATACGCACGTATCCTTATTTTACCCTGACTCTGCATTGCGAGCGAACAAGTTTGTTTTCGAACCACATTCCCCTTGCTTTTCAAGCGTATAATCACTTCGGCATGCGCTTTGTCGCCCTTTTCTTCTGCCTGATCCTCTCCGCCGCCGCGCAGGGCAGTCTCGTCGAAGGAGTTGTCGTCGATTCCGTCGCAAAAGTCGCCATCCCCGGCGCGACAGTCCAGGTCATCTGGCTGAAACCTCTCGAAGGCAAGGAACTCATCCACGGCCTGAACGATCAAGGCCCGAGTGCTCAGACCGATGATGCCGGCCGCTTCCGCATCGAGGTCCCGCCCCCCTGCGAGTTCACGTTCAAGGTGTCCGCTGCCGGTTTCTCTCCCCTTGACGGCACGGCTGCTGGCAGTTGGGTTTTGAAGGAGAAGGAATCCAAATCGGGCATCGTCCTCATACTCCAGGCCGAGTCCACCATCGAAGGCCGCGTATTCGATCCGATACTGGAGAAACCCGTGGAAGGCCTCTCGGTCCAGGTCCACGAATACAGGACGCTCAGCCCCGGCGTGGGTCGCTATGTCCCCACTAAGTCAACGAAGACAGCGGCGGACGGAGTGTACCGGGTCGAAGGCCTGCCGGCAGGCAAATACCGCGTCAGCGCCGGGCCCTCGCAGCAGATCACGGTCCGCAAGCCCGCTGAGAAGTCAGAGCCTTTTCACGTCTACCCGCTCACGTACATTCCAGGAACTGAAGATGAAAACGCCGCTGCGGAATTTGATCTGCCTCCAGGCTCCCGTCTGGGAGGTATCGACGTGCGCGTCTCGAAACGAAAAGCTTTCCGCGCCCGCGGAAAAATCGTGCGTGCTGACGGCAGGCCCATTACCGGATCGGTTTCGTTCAACCACGAAGCTGAGCCCAGGGCGATGTCCGTTTCCTATCGCGGCATCGGCAAGTTGGAGAACATCTCCTCCTTTGAACTCGGCCCCTTGAATGCCGGCACATTCCGTTTGAATGCCTGGGTCGATGGCGTCGCCCGCCGCGACCGCGCTGAAGGCAGCATCTCGATCACAGTCGCGGATGAGGACATCGACGATGTGGTCCTCAATCTTCGCACCGGAGTCGCCCTAACCGGCACCATACTCAGCGAGCAGGCTAAGCCGGGCAGGGAAGACCCTTGTGGGCTGCCTGCGAGCGCGATGTGATGATCGACATCCTGAAGCAAGGACCGTACAGAAAGCTCGATGAATGGCCAGTTCCCGTAGACCGCGAAAGCGGCCGATGGACTATCGAAGGCCTTCCCTTCGATCCTCTCGCCGTGAACGTGGTTGGTCTTCCGGCAGGATTCGTCGTGACCGGCATGTCCTACAACGGCGTCGGCGTCCCCGTCGGCAGCCTTCAACTGAATGAGGGAGCCATCTCCCACGAGCTAAAGATGACGGTTGCGCGAGTCACCAACTCAGTCCGTGGCAACGTGACTAGGGACAGTAAGCCTGCTCCCAACGCCGTTGTCGTGATTATTCGCGAGCCCATCTCCGATGACTGGAAAGGCTGGCACTACAAATTCAAGCGAACAGGCACGAGCGGCGAGTATTCGATTGAGACTCTGGAGCCAGGCTGGTACCGCATCGGCGCTGCACTATTGTCTGACCATACCCCCGACGTCCTCATGCGTATCGCCACCGGCGACTGCCCCCGCATCGAGATCGGCAAAACCACAAACCTCACCCGCGACCTGACGCTCCCCTGAACTCCTCGCAGGGCTATATTGAGATCATGCGCGCCGGCGCCGCAGCCCTGGCCCTCGCGTTGCTGTTTTTCGCCAACGCCGCGCCCTCTCCGGATTTCTCGGGTGTCTGGAAACTCCAATCCCCCCGCCTGCACTACTCCGAAGTCTGGACGATCACCCAATCCGGGAACGCCATCCACATCCGCATGGTCATCCAGGATGATCAGCTCGGCGATCGCACCCTCGATTTTCAGGCCGCGCTGGACGGCAAAGAGCACAGGCAAACCGTGATCGGCACACCAGCCAGCGTCAAAGCCGCATGGCTCGGCGATGCTCTCTCCCTTGAAATTAAGCGCCAGGTCCGGCCCGATCTCCTCCTGCACAACAAGCGAATCCTCCGCTTCGCCAACGACGGCAAGCGCATCCATTCGCAGACCACACGGCTCTCGCCCCCACCACCTCATGACCGCACGGAAATCTTCGAGAAACAGTAGCCGGCCGCGCTCCCCCTCAACTCGCGCTTGGCCGCCTCCACGCCACCACCTGTACCTTGTTTGGCGCCCCCGACACGGCCTGAATCTTGAGCAGCACCTCGAAATACGGTAACTGCCCCGCCGGCGTAGCGCCGAACTTGTCACTCACCAATTTCGAGAACGCCTTGCTCATCGCAAACTCACCCGCAGCCTCTGTCCCCTCCATCATGATTCCCTGCAGCAGCAGGACGTCGCCGGTCTGCTTCAGATTGGGCAGCATGGCTAGCACCGCATAGGTTTCGTACCGTCCGTCGGCTGAGCGGACCGTCATGTACTCCGTCGCCTCCCCCTTCTGCGGCGCCTGGTTCACGATGCCAAACTGCCTCGACGGTCCTAAGGGCTGCAGTCTGAAGTTCAACGAAGGTTCAAAGAGGTTCACCCAGGGAATTCCGCGCCTGCTCCCCACAACCACAAAGTTGCCGCTGTTGAAGTCCCGGATCCCCATATGTCGGGAGTATCGGACGCTGACCTTCGACCCCATCGCGTCTCCAATCGACGCCAACCGGCTGGAAACCGTCGCATCGGCCATGCTCGTGTACTGCCGCACCGTCAACTCCTGCAGGCAGGCACGCAGCTTCTCATCCGGCATCGCATCGATCATCCGGCGCATCGACCCCTTGCCGAGGTCGTCCATAGTGAAATTGGCGTGCAGCATGTCCTGCACGAACGCCAAATTGCTGTCGGAGATTACGATCGTCGTTTGGTCATTTGGAGTGAACAGTCTCGTCCAGAGGGGATCTTTCGATAGATCCGCTCGCCGCGCCGGCGCCATCCCGCTCCAGTCCGCCGAAACTCTCCCCAGTGCAAACGCTACCGCGGCCACCGCCACCCCTGTCAGCACCACCCTCCCCCACTTCGCTCTCAGCTTCAGCCCCGCCGGGCCTTCCGCCGGCCCGGTTGCCGCGACTGCTCTCGGCTCGAAATGAGGATCCCTCCCGCCTTTCGGGATCTTGATGATCAGCGGCTCGTTCTGACCCTCAGCCGCAAAATACTCCTCCAGCTTTTGTCTCAGGTGCCGGATCTGGACCCGCACAATATTGTCGGCCTGCGTGTCATAATCCGGGCGCCTTCCCAATACCCGGCTCCCAATCTCCTGCTCCGTCATCTCCATCGACGGATCGGTGATCGCCTGCCTGCACAGATAAAGCAGCAGTTCCCGGAGTTGCGCCGCCTTCATGAACCCCTGGCTGCTCGCAATCCTCTGTGCTAACGCCCATCGCTCGTCCCCTGCCAGGTCTTTTGTTGATATCTGTGAAAGACTCTTCACGGATGTCGTCGTGGCCCCGAAGTCATTCACGCTCATGGTTTGTAACCGTTTCCCACACTCTCGTTCACTAGTGATCAGGCAGTGAAGTCACCCTGATTTCCTTGAATGCCTGACAAGGGGGGCACAAAATTCCAATAAGGACTACCGCGGGAAGTATATCAGACTTCGCGGTACGAAAGTACGGTTTGGGGGTCTGCTTTTACCCCCCTGCCTGGAATGCTCAGGGAGCTATAGCCAGTTGACCCAGGGACTAGTGGCTCCGTGTCGCAAGTGTGACCGTGTGAGCCCCATTGAGGAGATTTGTGCTCGGCCGCCTCGGCCAGGCCCGCCTCTTTCCGCAAGGCCGCATGGTTTGTAGCAGTCTCGATTCGCAATCGCTTGGGAGATTTTTATGATCCTTCATCGCTTAGCAGCAAAAGCCCAACCGCTCCTGCTGCTGTTCTGCCTATGTCTTTGCACGTTCGCCCAAAGCTACCGCGGCCGCGTGCAGGGCGTGGTTACTGATCCCACCAAGGCCGTCATCAACAACGCCACAGTCACCCTAACCAATGTCGCCACTGGCGTCGCCGTTGTCCGCCAGACCAGCGGCACCGGCCTCTACCTCTTCGACTTCGTCGATCCCGGCACGTACTCGGTGACCGTCGAAGCCGCCGGTTTTGGCAAGTTCGTCCAGGAAAATATCCTCGTTCAGATGCGCGGCGACGTTACCGTGGACGCAACGCTGAAACCCGGCTCCGTCCAGAGCAGCATTACCGTCAGCGACGCCCCCGCTCAAGTCCAATTCAACTCTTCCAATAAGGACTTCACCCTCGACTCCAAACTCGCCGAGGAAATCCCCCGCATTGACCGCAATCCCTTCAAGCTCACCCTTCTCGCCCCCTCAGCCGTCAACACCCGCGGCGAGATGATGCCCTACCACTCCTGGGCGGCCAACTCCGTCGACCTCGGCGGCGGCACCAACCTCAAGAACGATCTCCAGGTCGACGGTAGCCCCATTGGCCTCGGCCACAAGAACAGCTATCCCCCGAACACCGACGCCGTCCAGGAAGTCGTTGTCTCGACGAATAGCGTTGACGCCGAGTCCGGCCACAGCGCCGGCGGTCTCATCTCGATGACCCTCAAGTCCGGCACTAACGACTGGCATGGCACCGGCTTCTATCTCGGCCGCTATCCCTGGGCCAACGCCGAAGCCGATCGTACCCGTTTCAGCAAGAACGCCACCCGCCAGCACATGTTCGGCGGCACCATCGGCAATCCCATCATCAAGAATAAGCTCTTCAACTTCTTCTCCTACGAGTACTGGAAGGTCGGCTACCCCAGCAGCTTCACCACCACAGTCCCCACTGCTCTTGAACGCTCCGGAGATTTCTCCAAGACCTACAACATCGACGGCGGCCTCAAGACCATCTTCGATCCCTGGACCACCGTTCTGAATCCCACCACCGGCGCCATCTCCCGCACCCCGTTCGCCGGCAACAGGATTCCGACAACCAGATTCGATCCTCTTTCCGCCTCCCTCGTTAAGGATTTCTGGGATCCGAACAACCCCGGTGACAACATCACCGGCGTCAATAACTTCAAACAGGGCTACATCGAGACCTACAACTACTACAACTTCTCCGATCGCGTCGACTACACCATCAACGATAAATGGCGCGTCTACGGCCGGATCGGCCGATACCACACCACTGACATCAGCCCCAACACCACCCCCAACAACTCGCGACTCTACGTTCCCACCGGCACTCTCCGCGCCGCCACCCAGGTCTCCGGCGACGCCGTCTGGACCGTGAACCCCCGCACCGTCGTCAACTTCCACGGCGACTGGCACAAGGTCATCGACGCCTACGTCTCCGATAGCCTCGGTGATGCAGGTTGGGGCACCATCTGGACGAACAATCCCTGGTACGCCGACTATCAGAAGGCGTCCCCCGGCGTGCCCGTCTACTTCCCGCAGATGAACATCGGCGGCGTCGGCTTCGGCGGCCGCGGATTCTATTGGGATCAGAAGCCCGAAGGCCAGGCCTACAACGTGAAAATCTCGCAGCAGCGCGGCTCACACTACCTCAAGGCCGGTATCGAGCACCGCCGCGGTTATGGCGTCACCTTCGTCGGCAACACCTCAAACTTCTTCTTCCCCACTGAACTCACTGCCGAGACCTACTCGAGTCCCAACACCAGGCTCAACGGATTCGGCTTCGCCAGCTTCCTCCTCGGTGCACTCGACAGTCAGTCCCAGATGATCGGCGGTCCTGCCCCCGATCCTCACGACGAGTTCTGGGGCATGTACATCCAGGACGACTGGAAGGTCAACCGCTGGCTCACCCTGAACCTCGGTCTCCGTAACGAATACGAAACCGCCTGGCACGATCCGGGCCACAACATGTCTCAGGGCCTCAACCTGAACGCGGCCATCCCGGAAATGCAGGCCGCTCCGCCCAACATGCCTGCTCAGGTCACCAATATCGTCGGCCCTAATTACCAGGTTTACAACGGCCAGTGGGCCTGGACCTCGGACTCCCACCCCGGTATGTGGAATCCGCAGAGACTCGCCCTCGCTCCTCGTGTCGGCGCCGCCATCAAGATCAGCGAGAATACGGCTCTCCGCCTCGGCTACGCCCGCTACTTCGTCCCGACTGAAATGACCCTCAGCCAGGCACCCGTCTCCGGCTTCGAAACCGTCAGTTTCCTCGAGCCGCCGTTCTTCGGAGTCAAGGGTTATCAGAACACCCTCGGCCTGCTTCAAGGCGTCCCTCAACAGACCATCAATAACCCCTTCCCCTCCTCTAACCCGCTGATCCCCATCAACGGCCAGGCCGCCGGCTCCAACGTCGGCCGCGGCGGCGCTCCGCTCTTGTGGTATCCGCAGCAGATGCAGAAAGCGACTAACGATCGCTTCAACGTCAACATCCAACACCAGTTCAAAGGACAGGTCGTTGCGTCCGCCACCTGGTTCGCCAACTTCGGCAATCAGCACTACAGCAAGACGCTAAACAACCTCGATCCCAGAATCCAGGTCCAGCAGCAGAACGCCATCAGCGCCACTGTGGACAATCCGTTCTACAACTACCTGACGTCCACCCTTCTGCCTGGTCCGCTGCGCAACCAGAAGACAGTGTCCCTGTCCTCCCTCCTCACCAGGTACCCGCAATACGGCGGTCTCTATGAGGTCGGCACCCTGGGCGCGTCCGAGCGCTATCAGTCGCTCGAACTCAAGGCCCAGAAGACCTTCAGCAAGGGCTGGAACCTCCTCGGCGCCTACACCTACATTCGCGAAAAGAACCAGCAGGCCTTCAGCGAGCTCGACAACTACATGAACAACCTCACCTGGCAGAACAGCAACCAGCCGCGCCATCGCTTCACCATGGGCGGCACTTACGAACTGCCATTCGGTAAAGGCCGGCAGTTCTTCTCCAACACCAATCGCGTTACCGATGCCATTCTCGGCGGCTGGAAAGTCACCGGCATCTCCACCTACTTCTCCGGCGCAATCCTGAGATTCGGCAAGATGAACTACAACGGGCAGGATCCCACCGTCTCGAATCCCTCCCCGGGCAAGTGGTTCAATACCGCCGCTTTCTCTCAGATCCCCGCCAATACCTTCGTCATCCGCACCAACCCGCTGCAGTTCGACAACCTAACCGGTCCTGCCTACTACATGTTGGACGCTACTCTGGCGAAGAACTTCAAGATCACTGAGAGAATCAGCGCCGAGCTCAAGATGGCCGCCTACAACGCCATCAACCGCCTCAACCGCGGCAATCCCAACCTCGACGTCACCAGCTCTCAGTTCGGCCAAGCCCTCTACCAGGGAACGCCTTCGGCTACCTTCGGCCCGCAGACCATGGAGTTGGGCAACGTCAGCGGCCGTCAAGTCGAATTGGGCATGAAGATCTTCTTCTAGCCGGACCCGGCTCCGTTGACTTGAAACACCAGTGCCGCGGCTCCGCCCATCGGCTGAGTCGCGGCGCTCTGATTATGGATAGTGGATATAATAGTCCGAAATGGCCCATCTCTCCAGGCGCAGCCTCCTGAGCCTTCTGGCCTGTCCCGCCTCCAGCCTCCTTGCCCAGACCCAGGGAATGGCCTCTCGGGGCGTCAAGGCCGCGCCCCGCCCAAAGCCCTCGAGCCTCCCGTTCCATGCCAGGTTCACCGACGTAGCCCGCCAGGCTGGCCTCTCCCAAATTACCGTCTGCGGCCACGCCGGCCACGCCGAATACATCACCGAGGTGATGAGCTGCGGCGCCGCCTTCTTCGATTTCGACAATGACGGCTGGATCGACATCCTCGTCCTCTCCGGCTCCCGGACCGGCGACCCGCCCGCCGCCGCTTCCAACCGCCTCTACAAGAACAACCGCGACGGCACTTTCACCGACGTCACCCGAAGATCCGGCCTCTTCCGCACCGGCTACGCCTACGGCGTCACCATTGGCGACTACGACAACGACGGCTTCGAAGACCTCTTCATCACCTACTGGGGCCAGAACGTCCTCTATCACAACAACGGTGATGGCACCTTCACCGACGTCACCGAAAAGTCCGGTCTCCTCCAGCCGACTCAACGCTTCGGATCCGGCTGCTGCTTCGTCGACTACGATCGAGACGGCCGCCTCGACCTCTTTGTCTCCAACTACGTCACCTTCGACGAGAAGATCGTCCCTCGCCCCACCGACACCGGCGCCTGCAACTACCTCGGCGTGCCCGTCAACTGCGGTCCCCGCGGCCTCCCCTATGGCCACCACTCCCTCTACCGCAACAACGGCGACGGCACATTCAGCGACGTCACCGCCGCTTCCGGCATCGGCAAAGTGGAGGGCGGCTTCGGCCTCACCGCCGTCGCCGCCGATTTCGACAACGACGGCTGGCCCGACATCTACGTCGCCTGCGACTCCACTCCCAGCCTCCTCTTCCGCAACAACCACGACGGCACCTTCACCGAAGAGGCCATGGAGCGCGGCGTCGCCCTCAGTGATGACGGCATGGAACAGGCCGGCATGGGCCTCGGCATCGGCGACTACAATCTCGACGGCAGCCTAGACATCGTCAAGATGCACTTCCGCGAAGACACACCTGTCCTCTACATGAACGACAGCAAGGGCAACTTCCGCGACATGACCCTCAAAGCCGGCCTCGGCGTCGAGACCCGCTACGTCAGTTGGGGCACGGGCATCGTCGACCTCGATAACGACGGCAACCCCGATATCTTCTGGGTCACAGGCAATATCTATCCCGAAGTCGAAAAGAAATTCCCGCACATTCCGCTCAAAACACCTCGCATCGTGTTCCGCAACCTCGGCAACGGCCAGTTCGAGCAGTTGATGGGTCCCCTCGGACCCGGCATCGACTCCCCCCACGCCAGCCGCGGCTGCGCCTTCGGCGACTTCGACAACGACGGCGACCTCGACATCCTCATCATCAACCAGAACGAGCCCCCCTCCCTCCTCCGCAACGACCTGGCCGGCAACAACCACTGGCTCAAAATCCAGCTCCGCGGCGTGAAGTCCAACCGCAGCGCCATCGGCGCGCGCGTCACTGTTCGCTACAACGGCAAGGTCCAGGTCCAGGAGGTGCTCAGCCAGTCCTCCTACCTTTCCGTCAACGACAACCGCCTCCACTTCGGCCTCGGCCCAGCCGCCACCGCCGACATCGAAATCCGCTGGCCCCTCGGCCTCGTTGAGAAGCTCCCCGCCGTCCAGGCGGATCAACTCATCGTCGTCACCGAGGGCTCCGGCATCACACGAACCCAAAGATCTAAGAGGAGTTGATCCATGTCGATGCTCCTCCTGCTATTCCTCCTCGCACCACAGCGCCAGTCCATCGACGAAGCCTGGGACCTCCTCGCCAAAGGCGATCGCATCCGCGCCGCCCAGGTCCTCGACCGCATCCTCCAGGCCAATCCCCGCGACCCCGACGCCCACTTGATGCTCGGCAGCCTCCTCGCCGAAGACGGCAGGATTCCGGAAGCCCTCCCCCACCTTGAAGAAGCCGTGCGCCTCCGGCCTCGCTCCGCTCAGGCGCACCAAGCCCTCGGCGAAGTGCTTCGCGATTCCGGCAACCCCGAGGCCTCCCGCTCCGCATTCGAAAAAGCTGTCGCCCTCGATCCCGCCTTCGCCCAGGCTCGCATCGACCTCGGACTCGCCCTCCTCACAGCCGGCGACTCCAAGTCCGCCGCCGTCCATCTCGATCAGGCCATCCGCCTCCTCGGCCGCAAGCCCGACGCAGCCTACCCTCTCTACATCCGCGCCAAGATCCACTCCCAAAACAGCGAGACTTCCCAGGCTGCCGCCCTCCTCGACAAAGCTGTCGCCGTCCGCCCCGACTTCGCCGAAGCCTGGTCCGATCTCGGTCAGGCCCGCAAGACTCTCCAGAACGACTCCGCCGCCCTCACTGCCTTCCAGCGCTCAGTCGAACTCGATCCCGCCAACGCCATCTCCCAGTACCGCCTCGGCGCCGAATTTCTCCGTCAGGGCGATCCGCATCGCGCGGTCGAGCACCTCCAGCAGGCCTTCCGCCTCAACCCCAAGGACCAGTCCACCCTCAACAGCCTCCAAATCGCCCTCCGCCAGGACGGCCATATTGACGAGGCAAAACGCATCAAAGAGAAGCTCACCGAAGTCCTCCGCGAAATTGACCGCGAAAGCCAGGCCGCCTTCAACGCCCTCCGACTGAACAACGAAGGCGCCGCTCTCGAAAAATCCGGCGACCTCCACTCCGCCCTTAGCAAATACCGCGAAGCCTTGGCCCTCGACCCCACCCACAACGGCATCCGCGTCAATTTCGCCATCGCCGCCCTCCGCCTCGGCCTCTGGGACGAAGGCATCTCCCACCTCCAGGAAGCCCTCCGCCGCGAGCCCTCCAACCCCCAAATCAAATCCGCCCTCACCGACGCCCTCCGCCAAAAACCGGGACAGAGACCCTAACTCCCAAACCTCCGCACGCTTCCCTCCATATACTGAGAGGATCATGCGCACCCTCCCCCTCCTCTGCGCCGCCCTCTCCCTGGCCGCTACCGCCCAGACCCCTCAACGCCCCCGCATCCTCGGCGTCGCCCATATCGCCGTGCGTACCGACAACCCCGGCGCCGCCCGCAAATTCTACGGCCAGTACCTCGGCTACGCCGAACTCTCCACCAATACCTTCAAAGTCAACGACCACCAATACATCCAAATCCTCCCCGGCTGGAGCGGACCCGATCAGCTCGTCCTCGCCCGTATCGCCTTCGAAACCGAGAACGCCCAGCAGCTCCGCGACTACCTCGCCTCAAAATCCGTTCCCGTCCCCTCCACCCTGGCCAAAGATCCCGACGGCAATCTCAGTTTCACCATCAAGGACCCCGACAACCACGACATCCAATTCGTCCAATACCTCCCCGGATCAACCCACTCCCGCAACTTCGGCAAGTTCCTCCCCGACACGCGCGTCTCCAATCGCATCATCCACGTCGGCACTACCGTCTCAGACCGCGCAGCCTACGACAAGCTCTACCGCGACATCCTCGGCTTCAAAGAATTCTGGCATGGAGGCATGACCGACGACCGCACGGACTGGGTCGACATGCGCGTCCCTGACGGCGCCGACTGGTTCGAATACATGCTCAACGTCCGCAACCCCAGCCAGCGCACCCTCGGCGTCATGAACCACATGGCCCTCGGAGTCCCCGACATCCAGGCCGGCTACAGAACCGTCACCGACCACGGCCTCACCACCAGCGAGAAACCCAAAATCGGCCGCGACGGCAAATGGCAGCTCAACCTCTACGACCCCAACTTCACCCGCGCCGAGCTCATGGAGCCAACGCCCGTCGAGAAACCCTGCTGCTCCCCAATGCTCTACTGACCAATGTGGCGGATCAGAAGAATACGCTGAAACCCGCAAGCACGGCGCTCGAAGTGCTATCTACAAATCCCGCGCCGTTGTAATACGTGTAGAAAAGAGAATACCGGATGTCGAACGCGACATGCGGATTGATGAAGATTCTCGGTCCAGCGTAGGCCGTTGCTGCAAATCTGGTGTCAGTGAAGCCAAATGCACGCGCGTTGACTCCGCCGATGGTAACGCCGGTTACGAGGTATACCCGGTCTGCCATAGCCGGACTGAACTGGGCCGTCCCACCAAATGTCAATTGATGTGCGTTCGATCCAATCCAGGCGCTCGCCGCGGGTCCTAATGAAAACCAGGAGGTCAGGTAACGAAGATAGGCCGCCTGTACAACACCACTCGTGGCCGAAGTAGCGCCATGCGGAACGGTTACTGCGCCACTGAACGCCATCTCATTTCGTCCCGGATAGAGGTACTCCGAATTCGACTTGGGCTGCGCCACATGCGTCTTGGGAGGCGTTGCTGGAGCGGCCAGGGCGGCCGAGGCGGGTTGCCTCGACTGCCTCTCGCTCATGGCGCGCAAAATGTCCGGAGTGATCTTGGCTCTGCTAAATTCTGCGTAATCGTCCACCGTGAACTTGAAACTTACCTGGCTGGCTGAGCGGATGGCCTCAATGATCAATTGTGGCTCAACACCCTTCTGTGCCATTTCAATGATCATTTTATTGTCCAGCGGCTGATCCTGCCCAAATACTGCCGGTGCCATGATCACCGGCACGACGGAAGCAAAGAGAGCGGTGCAAAACCGAATGATTGTCATTTCGAAGCTCCATGAAGTGACGTGGTGGAATGCTATCACGTTTACTGCGGAAGCGGCAATCTATTTTGTACTAAAATTCAGTACAGTGCTCTAAAGTTCACTTAAATTAGTGAATGAAGTGTTCACCAAATAGAATGAGTCGCTTTACCCCAATTCTGCTTCATCGACTGGTTCCGCGATCTCGGATTCCTCCAGAAATCCGGCATCCCCACCGGAGCCGCCGCCGACTCCGCTGCCTTCGCGAAGTAGAGGGGGTCTCCCGGCCTGCCGTCGCCTACAAAGAGTCGCCTATAAAGTACTGAACTGATCCGCCGATCTTTCTGTAGGGCATCGACCCTATGGATAGCCTTGTGCGATTGAGTGGCGACTCGAAGGCGCGCCTGAAGGGGCTGCTGATGGTGGCCGTCCCCGTTGCCGCACTGGTCGCATTGACAATTTCGGTTGAGATGCTGCAATCGGAGCGCAGAATGGCGGAGGACCGTCTCTACCGCACCGTGCAACTCCACCGCGAGGTGCAGCAACTCCAGTCCGAATTGCTTGGAGCCGATACCGCCATCCGCGGGTACCTGCTGCAAGGCGAGGAAGAGCTCCAGGCGCCCTTCAAGGCCGCCCGTGAATCGCTGCCAACCCGGCTTCAGAACCTCGAACGGCTCTTGTCCAGCAATCCAGCCCAACTGGCGCGGCTGAAACAGGTCAAACCGCTCGCAGAACAGCACCTGGACATCTTGTCCAGCATTCGGCAGTATGCGGCGATCCCCGGGATGACCCCGCCCAGCCCGCCCGACTCCGTTCTGGCAGGCCAGTCCGCTTCCCTTAGCCGGATTCTGAAAACTCTGCGCGAGCTCCAGAGCGAGGAAGACGCCCACACACAACGCGCCTACGGAGAAGCGCACGAGGCGCGGCAGCGCGGAGACATGATTGTGCTCGGCACCCTGGCATTCGGTCTCCTGGGCGGCATCGGGGCGGCCTGGTTGCTGATGAGCCGGCTCGTGTCCTCCGAGCGGCGTCGCGCGGAAAAGACCGTTCAGCAGAGCCAGGAACAACTCCAGCAGATGCTCGAGCGTGCCGAGACGCAGGCAGTGGAATTGGCACGATCCGAAGCGGACCTCCGCCATCAGACCGGCGTTTTGCAGTCCGTGCTGCGCGCAATGAGTGACGGAGTCGTCGTCGTCGGCACTGACGGCAGTCAGATCCTCTGCAACCAGACCGCCGGGCAGATCCTGGAAGGCTTGCCGTCTACTCCGATCGCGGATTGGGTCAGTCGCTATGGGCTCTCCCCCGGCGACGGCACAATTCATTGCACGCCGGAGGATCTGCCCTGGACAAAGGCCCTGCGCGGCGAAGCCGTGGATCAAGCCGTCTTTTACGCTTTACAGGCTCACGAAGGCGAAGGCGTCTGGATCAGCATGACGGCCCGTCCCATGAAGGAAGACAACGGCGATGTCGCAGGCGCCGTCATGGTGCTGAACGACATCACCGGGCACAAGCGCCGGGACGAGGCCCTCAGTCTGGCGAAGGAAGAAGCCGAGCGGGCCAACCACGCCAAAAGCGACTTCCTCTCGCGAATGAGCCACGAATTGAGAACGCCGCTCAACGCCATCCTAGGTTTCGCGCAACTGCTGGAGATGGCTCGGCTGAAAGTCATCCATCGCGATCACGTCGCGCAGATCCTCAAAGCCGGCCGCCATCTTCTCACGCTGATCAACGAGGTGCTCGACATCTCACGCATCGAGTCCGGCCGCCTGGCCCTGTCCCCCGAGCCCGTTCTGGTCCATGAACTGCTCCGCGACACGCTCGTCATGGTCCAACCGCAGGCAGCCAAAATGCAGATCCGCATCCAAGTGGAAGAGCAGACGGCGGGCGCCTGCGTCATCGCGGACCAGCAGCGGCTCAAGCAGGTACTGTTGAACCTCCTCTCCAATGCCGTGAAGTACAACCGCATCGGCGGCTCCGTCGACATACGCTGCGAGCGTGTCTCGGAGGGTCGTCTGCGCATCAACGTGAGCGATACCGGCCTTGGCATTCCGCCCGACAAGCTCGCCCTCCTGTTCAATCCCTTCGAACGCCTCGGCGCCGAACAGACCGAGGTGGAAGGCACTGGAATTGGCCTCGTTCTATCCAAACGGCTTGTCGAGGTGATGAACGGCGCCATCGGCATAGAGAGCCAGCTGAATGTCGGCACGACGTTTTGGGTGGAGTTGCCCACTGCCGCCTCGTCCGCTGAGGGCCTGGACCTGAGTTGCACGCAAGGGTTGTTGGCCGCCGCGGGAGCCGTGGCCGGGGCGGAAGACCCGTCCGTACTCTGCATCGAGGACAACCCCTCCAATCTGCGCCTGATCGAGCGCATCATGGCTCACCGTCAGGGCGTCAGGCTGTTGACCGCCCTCACCGGCGGCGAAGGGCTGGAAATTGCCAGGGAACATCTGCCTCAACTGGTGCTGCTCGACGTTCACCTGCCTGACATCGATGGCAAAGCGGTGTTGGAGAAACTGCGCGAAGATCCCCGCACCGCGCACATCCCCGTGGTCGTCGTGAGTGCGGACGCGACCCCCAGGCAGGAACAACGCCTCCGCAAAGCCGGCGCGCTGGACTATCTCACGAAACCGCTGGACGTGCAGAAGCTGCTGGCAGTCATGGAAGAGGTGCTTGCACATGCAGACGCGCGCTAGCCGGAAACGCGACTTCGACCTGGAGTCGGCGAAGATCCTCATCATCGACGACGAGCCGGCCAACGTGCAGCTTCTGGAGCACGTCCTCACTCAGGGCGGATACGCCAATTACCGCAGTGTCGCGGACTCCCGCCACGCGCTCCCCGTCTTCCAGGAATTCGGCCCCGACCTGATTCTCCTCGACCTGCTGATGCCTCACTTCGACGGCTATGCCGTGATGAAACAGCTCAGCGCCAGAGTCGATGACGGCGACTATCTGCCCATCCTCGTCCTGACCGCCGACATCACCCGTCGCGCCAGGGAGAAAGCCCTCTCCCTTGGTGCACGCGACTTCCTGACCAAGCCCATCGACGTCACGGAAGTCCTTCTCAGAATCAGGAATCTGCTGGAGACACGCATGATCTACCAGCAACTCCGTCGGCAGAACCGGATGCTGGAGAATCGCGTCGAAGAACGCACCCGCGAACTGGAAGAAGTGCAGTACGAAATACTGGAGCGCCTCGCCGTGGCGGCCGAATATCGGGACGACCAGACCGGCGAGCACACCCGCCGCGTCGGAACAATGTCTGAGAAGATTGCTCTCGCTCTGGGACTGCCCGCCGAACGAGCATGGTCCATAGGCCTCGCGGCCGTTCTGCACGACATCGGCAAAATCGGCATTCCGGACATGCTCCTGCTCAAACACAGCCGGCTCACTCCCGCCGAGTTTGAAGTGATGAAGACGCACACCACCATCGGTGCGCGGATCCTCTCCGCCAGCCGCTTCCCCGTCTTGCAGGTCGCCGAGGCGATCGCTCTCACCCACCATGAACGCTGGGATGGCACGGGCTATGCAAAACTGGCCGGCGAGTCCATCCCGCTCGAAGGCCGCATCGTTGCGGTGGCCGACGCCTTCGACGCGATGGTCAACGACCGCCCCTACAGGAAAGCCCTCTCCACCGAAGATGCACTCGCCGAGCTCGCTCGATCCAGTGGCTCCCAGTTCGATCCGCAGATCGTGGCCGCCCTGCTGAGCCTCGAGTCGAATGACCTGCTCCAGTTGGACGCGGCAACCCGGACCGCCCGGCCTGCCGATTCCGAGGCCAGCCCTGTTACCGCCCAATCGCGCAAGACATCAGGCAATTCTGCCCCGGCAGACCGCGAATAATGGGAGCGCCTGCGAAGTCACCCGGCGGAGACGCCACGAAGGAAGTCGCCTGATCTTTCTTCGGATAGTGCCGCCGGAGCCTCTGGCGCCTTCCCATCTGGCGGTTCAGCGTCTCTCCCCTCGCCTTCCAGTAGGCTACCGCACAATCGCGTAGTACACCACGTAGATCCACCCCAGCAGTCCGTGGATAATCGCCCAAATAATTGACTTATTCACCGACCACGAGATCGCCACCGCGATCGCCGACCCCAATCCAATTCCGCCCCGAGCCGCATCTGATCTGTCCATCTCAACGAACCTCCCTTTGCTGCATGAGCCCGATCAGCCGTCTAGCGCCAGTATGCCTTGTACTCTTTCGGAATCGCAAAAAGCTTCTCCTGTGGTGCATCCAATCGCAGCTCAAACGCCTCCGTCAACTTCACCAGGTATAGCAACCATCCGGGAACCCGCTCCGACTCGCTGCGATGTAGGCAGGCGCAATCCAAATCCGGCGCAAATTCTGCCCGAACATGACGCACGATCTCCTTCAGTTTGACTTCCCCTTCCCAACGGACCACCCGCAAACCCTTTCGGAGCCCTGTACCCGCCGCTTCGAGGCGCACCTTGCCACGGTCCTTCAACGCGGCTCCCTGGCAGGCCATGTCTCCGGGATACTACGAAACTCACTTTCCTCACTGGCAGCGGCGCAGGATCGTCTTCTCCCCTGAGTTCCACTCGATCTGGGCCCCTTTCGATCGCCGCCAACGAGCCGTCTTCCCGTACTGCGATCAGCGAATCGCTGGCCGCGCACAGCGCCGCAGGCACTCCCCCACCCCCCTGGCATACAATCGGCCTGGAGGTCGCCTCATGCCTCGCCTTCTTGTCTGTCCGCTGACGATCCTCGCCTTCGCAGGCCTCGTCCACGCTCAGCCCCCTGGCGTCAAAGCCGATCGCAATCTCGTCTACGCCAGCCCCGGCGGCAAGGACCTCCTCCTCGATATCTACCGTCCCGAAAAGCCATCCGGTCCCCTTCCCGTCGTTCTCTGGGTCTACGGCGGCGCCTTTCGCATGGGCAGCAAGGACGACGGCCAGACTGCCGGCGCCCTCTGGCTCACCCAGCGCGGCTACGCCGTCGCCGCCTTCAACTACCGCCTCAGCCCGGTCGCCAAATTTCCCGCCCAGACCTACGACTGCAAGGCCGCCGTCCGCTGGCTTCGTGCCCATGCCTCCGAATATCAGTTGGACCCCAATCGCATCGCCGCCTGGGGCGCATCCGCCGGAGGCCACCTCTCCGCCATGCTCGGCGCCTCCGGCGGCGTCACCGACCTGGAAGGCGATCTCGGCAACCCCGATCAATCCAGCCGCGTTCAGGCCGTGGTCGACTTCTATGGCCCCACCGATTTCCTCCTCATGGACTCCCAGGCCATCCCCGGTGGCATGAAGCACGATCCTCCCGATTCGCCCGAGTCCGAACTCATCGGCGGCCCCATCCAGGAGAACAAGGAAAAGACCGCCCGAGCCAATCCCATCACCTACGTCAACCCCGGCGATCCACCCTTCCTCATCCTCCACGGCGAACGCGATCCACTCGTCCCCGTCGGCCAAAGCGCCATCCTCTTCGACGCCCTACGCAAAGCCGGCGTCCAAGTCACATTCCATAGAATCGCCGGAGCCGGTCACGGCGGCCCAGACTTCAACACCCCCGTCGTCCGCGCCATGGTGCTCGCCTTCCTCGACCAATATCTGAAACCGGCTTCGAAATAAGGAGTCCCCTGATGCTCGCCACCGATATCAACGACCTCCGTTCGGCCCTCGCATTCCTCGAAACAATTCCCGGTCAGCTTGTTTCCACGAGCGAACCAGTCGATTCCGTGGCCGAGCTCGCCGGCGTCTACCGCCTGGTCGGCGGCGGCACTCCCGTCGCGCCCATGTCGAAGACCGGCCCGGCCATGCTCTTCAACTGCGTCAAGGGCTACTCCATGCCCGTCGTCACCGGCCTCCTCGCCAGCCGCCGGCGCACCGCCCTCCTGCTCAATAGCCGGATCGACCGCCTGCCCTTCGATCTCCTCGACGCCCTCAACCATCCCTTCCCGCCCGTCTTCGTCGACACGGCGCCCAGCCAGGAAGTCGTCCTCCGTCCGCCATTCGACCTCCGGACCCTCATCCCCGCGCCCACCAACACTCTCCAGGACGCCGGCCCCTATTTCAACATGGGCCTCGTCCGCGCTCATGACCCCGAAACCGGCGAGGCCGACGTAACCATCCACCGCCTCTGCGTGCAGGGCCCCGATCTCCTCAGCATCTACTTCGCTCCAGGCCGCCACATCGACGCCTTCCGCGCGAAGGCCGAAGCGCTGAACCGCCCCCTCCCTGTCTCCATCAGCATGGGCCTCGATCCCGCCATCTACCTCGCCGCCTGCTTCGAGCCCCCCACCACGCCGCTCGGGCTCGACGAACTCACCATCGCCGGCGGCCTCCGCCGCCGTCCCGTTGAGCTCGTCCGCTGCGTCTCCAACGAGGCCTCGGCTCTCGCCCGCGCCGAGATCGTCCTCGAAGGCGAGATCATCCCCAACGAGCGCATCCGCGAGGACGTGCAGACCAACACCGGCTTCTGCATGCCCGAGTTCCCCGGCTATCTCGGCAAGGCCCAGCCCGCGCTGCCCCTCATCCGCGTCACTGCCGTCACCCATCGACGCAACCCCATCCTCCAGACCATCATCGGACCCGGCGAGGAGCACACTAACCTCACCGGCGTCCCCACTGAGGCCAGCATCCTGCGCGCCGTCGAGCACAGCATGCCCGGCAAGCTCCGCAACGTCTACTCCCACTCCGCCGGGGGAGGCAAGTACCTCGCCATCCTGCAATTCCGCAAGTCCGAGCCCCGCGACGAAGGCCGCCAGCGCCAGGCCGCCCTCATCGCCTTCGCCGCATTCCCCGAGCTGAAACACGTCATCCTCGTCGACGAAGACGTGAACATCTTCGACTCCAATGAAGTCCTCTGGGCCATGACCACCCGCTACCAGGGCGACGTCAGCACCGTCTTCATCCCCGGCGTGCGCTGCCACCCCCTGGACCCCTCACAATCCCCCGACTTCAGCCGCTCCATTCCCGCTCCCGGCGTCTCCTGCAAGACCATATTCGACTGCACCGTCCCCTTCCACCTGAAGGACCACTTCCGCCGCGCCCAGTTCCTGGACGTCGACCTCTCCCGCTTCGGCATGTGAAACTGGCTTCCGCCGCCGCGCAAGAGACCACTGCGGCAAAAAATGCGGGGCGCGCACAGAGCGCACGCCCCGCTCGCTCGCCCCCGCCTATTTGAACGCCTTTTTCAACTCCTGCAGCTCCTCCTCCAGCAGGTCCTGGTCGAGAATCGTCTTGCGCGACGCCAGCTTGTTCGCGTCCGCCGCATACTCCGGCAACTGCATCGTCCCGCAGCATCCTGACCGGTCCTGCGGCGCGTGCAGCGACACGTGATCGAACGCCTTCATCTCCAGCACGTCTTCGCCGTCCACCCAGTTCGGGTTCTCGAAATCCACACGCCCCGTCTTGAGCATCGACAGCGGCGTCGCCGACACTACGCACTCCCGCGCCGTCATCCGGTTCCTCATCAATGACCGGTATATCGGTGGATCTTTCTGTCCGTGCGAGATCTGCAGCATCCGGTTCGTCACGTCGGCGAACGTCGCTCCCACCGGAGGGCATTTGATCACAGCCTGCAGGTACATCCTCCACAGATGACGCGCCGTCTCCACCAGCACCTGCGACGCGTCCTTGGTGGCGCGCTGCCGGTACTCTTCAAACGCAAAGATGTCAGACAGGCAGTCATATACTGCCCCGGTAAACACCTGCGACAGCGTTTGTACCTCGTTCCCGGCCTGGCTCACGCGGAGATCGTTGTCCGCGCTCCGCAGCCCGAAGCGGATCCCCAACGCTGCGCCGCTCTCATCCCGGTTGGCCGCAATGTAATTCCGGTCATGCAGGTTCGCCCGCGTCAGGGCCACGATCCCTTCCGCCTGGTCCGGCTGCGTCATTGCCAGGAAAATCGCGCATAAATCGCCGAATGATTCGTGCAGCGCGCCGGTCTGCGGAAGATTGCTCGTGCTGATCCATCCCGGCTTCAACCCGTCTAGAATCGCGTGCCCCGTCTGGTGCGCCACGATATCCAGAGATCGGCACATGTGCCGTGACTGTCCGTCTGCCTGCGAGAAATAGCCGAACCGCAGGGCCCGCCCGCTCCGGCTGTAGAACGCATTTGCGCCTGTGAACGATTGCGGCTGCACGCACAGCGGATCCGTGTTGCCGCCCGCGTTCCACGCCCACGGAATGCTCGTGCCCTCCAGCGACCTCTGGCACAGCATCAAGGTCATCCGTGTCACCGCGAAAGTATGTGTGCAATCCCCCTCGGGCGTGCTGCCGCTGAAAATGAAATCCCCGTTTGCGTTGCGCACCACCGGCGTCACACCGGGATGCTCCGTCGTAATCCGTGCGTCCCTGGGGCCGTCCAGCACCAGGCCCGGAATATACGCCAGTTGGCGCCCCAGTTCCGATGCGGAGCGGTCCTGCTTCCAGATCACCACTCTCGTGCCCCACGAGTACGGCACGGGAATCGGCACGGGTACCGGAGCCGGCCGCGGCGCCGCGCCAGTCCACCTCCGCGTGCGCAGCGTCTCCATGTACTCCGCCGTCGGTTGCGGCGCCAGCGGTTCCACTCCCCGCTCTTCCGTGATCGTCTGTTTCGGTTCCGTCGAAGTCGCAGTCTCTGCCGGTTTCATTGGATTCTCCTTTTGAGACACCCCTGGCTCTACTGCGTACCGGATAATGCATTCGTACTGGCCGCGGCGCTCCTCGCAGCACTGGGCAGGATACGCGCCGATGCTAAGTCCCTTACTGGGTTATTTCAAGAGAAGAGAACACGCACTTGCCCAGTTCTTACATGCCCGTCGCCTGCAGCGGATCCAGCAGCGAATCCAGTTCAGCCGCGTTCAACCCCGTCATCTCCAGCGCCACTTCCTTCAGGCTGCGATCCTCTGACTGCGCGCGCTGCACCAGCTTGGCCGTCAGTTCATACCCAATCCGAGGTGCAAGCACTGTCGCCAGTATCGGATTCCGCTCCGCCAGCCGCCGTAGCCGCCCCTCATCCACCCCGAATCCCGCTATGGCCTTCTCCGCCAGTACCCTGCACGCCGCAGCCAGCGGGCCGATGCTCTCCAGCAGGCAGTGCGCGATCAGCGGCAGCATCACGTTCAACTGAAAATTCCCCGATTGCCCCGCAATTGTCACCGTTGTATCGTTGCCAATCACTCGGGCGCATACCATTGTTACGGCCTCTGCAATCACCGGGTTTACTTTCCCCGGCATGATGCTGCTGCCCGGCTGAAGAGCCGGCAGGCGGATCTCACCGAGCCCCGACAGCGGGCCGCTGTTCATCCAGCGCAGGTCGTTGGCTATCTTCATCAACACCACGGCCGCCGTTTTCAATTGGCCGCTCAGCTCCACCGCCGTGTCCTGTCCCGAGAGGCTCGCGAAATAATTCCGCGACGCCCGGAACGGCAGCCCCGTCCGGCTCGCCAGCCTGGCCGCCACGCGTGCGCCGAATTCAGAATGCGTGTTTACGCCCGTCCCCACCGCCGTCCCGCCGATAGCCAACTCCGCCAGGCGTGGCAGCACGGACTCCACACGGGCCATTGCCGCCCGCACCTGGTGGCCCCAACCCCCCAACTCCTGGCTCATCCGCAGCGGCATCGCATCCATCAGGTGCGTGCGGCCGTTCTTGACTACGCCATTCAATCGCGCCGCCTTTGCGTCGATAACGTCCGCCAGTTCTGCCAGCGCGGGCATCAATTCGCTTGCGGCTCGCCTGTATGCGCTGACGTGAATTGCCGTCGGGATCACGTCGTTGCTGCTTTGTCCCATGTTGACGTGGTCGTTCGGATGCACCGCCCGCCCCAGCCTCCGCGACGCCAGCGCCGCGATCACCTCGTTGGCATTCATATTCGTGCTTGTGCCCGAGCCGGTTTGATAGACATCCACCGGAAACTCGCCTTCGTGAATGCCCTGTTCCACTTCGAGCGCCGCTTCCTGGATCGCCCGCCCCATTGCGGCCTCCATCAGCCCCAACTCGACATTCACCGCCGCGGCCGCTTCCTTGATCGTGCCCATGGCCCGCAGAAACTCCCTGGGCATGGGCCTGCCGCTGATCGGGAAATTCTCAATCGCCCGCTGTGTTTGTGCTCCGTACAAAGCCTCCGACGGCACCAGCACCTCGCCGAGGCTGTCTTTCTCGACACGATAACGCTGCTCGCTCATGCCCCAGTGTAGGCGCTCCGTTATCCCTTGACTCCGGCGCGCATAAGGCGTAACTCAAAGTCAGGACGGGAGGTCCCGAATGGTATCCGCAAAGCTCGTGCATCAGATCGAGGACCATTGGGAATCGATCAGCAGCCGCCTCATCCGCCGCCTCCGCCAGCAACACGGGCTACCCCACATCGCCCGTACGCCGGACTCCGAGGTCACCGAGACCTGCCGGCGGGTCCTTCATAATCTCGGACATTGGCTCGTCTCCAGCTCCGAACCGGAAATCGCCCACCTCTATGAGAGAAACGGGCGGGAACGCTGCGCCCAGGGCATCCCGCTCAGCGAGGCAATCCGGTCCATACAATTAATGAGGGAGGCGACTTCCGACTACATCCGCGACGAGGCGTTCGTCCAGACCAGCGTCGACCTCTACGCCGAAGAGGAACTCGAAAACCAGCTTGGCCGGTTCTTCGACCTGATGATCTATTATTTGGCCCGCGGCTATGAAGAGGCCCTCAACTCCGCGCGCCCTCGGAAAGACGGCACCGTCGCCTCTCGTTAGCCGCGCGCCGCGCGTAACATACGACGGTTCACTGTGCTATCCTGAAGCAGTACCGAAACGAACGTAAGACGAGGAGTGTGCTTTACAGAATGGCACTGGCCGCTGAAGCCAAAACCAATACGATCACCAAGTATCGCGTTCATAAGACCGATACGGGGTCGCCGGAAGTCCAGATCGCTCTCCTGAGCCAGAACATCGCTCTGCTCACGGAGCACTTTAAGACCCACAAGAAGGATCACCACAGCCGCCGCGGCCTCTTGACAATGGTTCAGCGCCGCCGCCGCCTGCTGGACTATCTCAAGAGCCGGAGCCCGGAGCGCTACAAGGCGATCATCCTGAGCCTCGGCATCCGCCGCTAGTTCCAGACTTCCTTCTGTGTGCGTTCCACCTCTTGTCGGGGTGGAACGCGCCCTTACCTGGACATTCCTGACATGACTCGAGCCATTCGGATGGACGTCTACCTAAGGGAGACGTTTGCCCGGAAGGTCCCCACCTCCCTCCCCGCCAAGAGTTTCTACGACATACAAATACCGTCCTGCCTCACGGTGATTGCACCGGAGGCTCTGGGAGAATTGAAATGACACATTCCGTATCCATCGACCTCGGTGGTCGTATCCTCACTCTCGAAACCGGAAGAATGGCCAAGCAGGCACACGGCGCCGTTCTCGTGACCTCCGGAGACACCGTTGTTCTTTGTACCGCCTGCTCTAACTCGGAGCCGAAACCCGGCGCCGCCTTCTTTCCCCTCACGGTCGATTACCGTGAATATACCTACGCCGCCGGTCGCATTCCGGGCGGCTACCTGAAGCGTGAAGGCCGTCCCAGCGATCGTGAGATCCTCACCTCCCGGCTCATCGACCGTCCCATCCGTCCGCTGTTCCCCGAAGGCTACACCTGCGAGACCCAGGTGATCGGTATGGTGCTGTCCGCGGCGCCCGACACCGATCCCAGCGCCATGGCAATCGTCGGCGCGGCTGCCGCGCTCGCCATCTCCGACATCCCCTTCGAGCACATCCTCTCCGGTGTGCGCATCGCCAGGAACGGCGAGGAGTTCATCCCCTTCCCATCCTACGAGCAACAGAAGTCCGCGAGCGTCAACATCGTTGTTGCCGGAACGGATTCCGGTCTCGTCATGGTTGAAGCCGGAGCTAAGGAAGCCACCGAAGACGAAGTGCTCGCAGCCATCGATTTCGGCCACGAGTGCTGCCGCAAGCTGAACGCCGGCATCCGCGAGTTGGTCGCCAAGACGGGCAAGACCAAGCGCACCTTCACTCCGCCGGTTCGCAACGAGGAGATCTACAAGAAGGTCGAGACGCTGGTCCGCGAGCGCCTCGCAGACGCGCTGAACACTCAGAAGTACGGCAAGACCGAGAGCTACGCCAAGGTCGACGCCCTTGAAGCCGAAGCCCTCGAACTCTACACCGAAGACGCCGACAAGGTCGAGGCCCATATCTGCTTCGAGCTGCTCCGCGAGCGGATCTTCCGCCACGAGATGCTCGAACTCCGCCAGCGCCCCGACCGTCGCGCCATGGACCAGATCCGTCAGATCTCCATCGAAGTCGGCGTGCTGCCCCGCGTCCACGGCTCCGCGCTCTTCACCCGCGGCGAGACGCAGGCGCTCGTTACAACCACCCTCGGGACCAAGGAAGATGAGCAGCGGCTGGAATCCTACAACCTGCAGGAGACCTCCAAGCGCCTCATGCTCCACTACAACTTCCCGCCGTTTTCGGTGGGTGAGGTTGGATTTATGCGCGGACCCGGCCGCCGCGAAGTGGGCCACGGCGCTCTCGCCGAGCGCTCCATCCTGCCGACCATCCCCGGGGAGGGCGATTTCCCCTACACTCTTCGCATCGTCTCCGACATCCTCGAGTCCAACGGCTCCTCCTCGATGGCCACCGTCTGCGGCGCGACCCTCGCGCTGATGGATGCGGGCGTGAAGATCAAGGCCCCCATCGCCGGCATCGCCATGGGCCTCGTGAAGGAAGGCGACAAGTACGCCATCCTCACCGACATCGCCGGCGCCGAGGACCATTACGGTGACATGGACTTTAAGGTCGCCGGCTCCCGCGACGGCATCACAGGTCTCCAGATGGATATCAAGGTGCCGAACGTCAGCCTCGACATCATGAAGGAGGCGCTTGCCCAGGCCAACACGGCTCGCATGTTCCTCCTCGACAAGATGCAGGAAGCCATCTCTGAGCCCCGCGCCGAGATGAGCGTCTACGCACCGCGCATCTACACCGTGACCGTCCCCACCGACAAGATCCGCGAAATCATCGGACCGGGAGGCAAGGTCATCCGCGGCATCATCGAACAGACCGGCGTCAAGATCGACGTCCACGACGACGGCACCGTCAACATCTTTGCCTCGGACGGCGAATCTGCCCGCCGCGCCATGCAAATGGTCTCCGATATCGCCGCCGTGGCGGAAGTCGGCAAGACCTATCTCGGCAAGGTGGTCCGCATCGCCGACTTCGGCGCTTTCGTGGAAATCTTCCCCGGAACCGACGGCCTGCTCCACATCTCCGAGATCAGCGAGAATCGCGTCAAGAACGTTCGCGACGAGCTGAACGAAGGCGACCAGATCCTCGTCAAGGTCCTTGCCCTCGAAGGCAACAAGATCAAGCTCAGCCGCCGTGCGGTCCTGCGCGAGCAGCGCGAGAAACTCAAGGGAGGCCGCAAGGAAGACGGCTCGACTCCCGAAGGCGGCGAGACCGAAATCCTCGTCCGCGAATCCACCTCGTCGGATCGCCCGGAGCGCTCAGAGCGTTCCGACCGCGGCGAACGTGGCAGCCGTGATCGCGGTGGCCGCGGCGATCGCCGGCGCTAGTTCACAGCTTCAAACACGACCAAAGGCCGGCCTCACCGCCGGCCTTTTCATTTCCCGTGACTCCGGCCTTACGCCAGCCACTCGAAGTGGCGGCCCGTGCGTCCGCCGCCTCCAGTCCCAGCCGCCTTGGCCCGGCGCGCCGGCCTTTCTGAACCCGGCTTCCGCCTGGCCGGCTTGGTCTGGAGCGCCTGCGACACCACCCGCCTCACTTCTTCGACTTCACACGGTGTCAACAGCACGTCGTGGATCTCGTGCCTGAGCACCTCACCCCAAAACCAGTCTTTTTCCAGGCGGGACGCGACCACCAGCCTGGAACCGCACGCCATCGATTTCATCTCGCCCAGCAGCGTCCGCCAATCGCCATCTTCTAGATCCTCTTCGCAAACGACAACCTCGGCCACTTGCTCCTGGAGGCGGACCAGTGCCGATCCGCAGTCCAATGCCACCGTAAACTCCCAGCCGGAGTCTCGCGCCAGCTTCTGCAATGTCCGGCTGTTCTCTTCGCAGGAGCCGACCATGAGTATATGAATACGCTTCATGCGCTCTGCCATGCCCCATCTTCGCGCCGAACCGCTTCGCCATCAATCGAAGATCGGAAGATATGAACGATCTGCCCCCTTTGTTTCCTCTAGCGTGTTTCTTCGTCTCCCTGGGCACGAACAAACTGGCTATAATTAACGTTACCTCACATTTGCCGCCCTCTTCTCGCGGAGGATTAGTTCACGGGGGCGAGCATAGTTTCGACCTTGTTGAAGTGAATCCCCGAATCGGAGGCGGGTTCCCAATGAAGATCGATGCCCGGGTGCTGTTGGTGATGGCCCGCCACCGCCGAACCGCACTCCTCGAAGCCCTGGAGGAGTGCACTACTCATGTCCTGGCAGCGTCGAACTGTATGGAGGCTCAATCATTTCTGCGCTCGCGGCTGCCGTTTCAGGTGATTGTCACCGACACCGCACTGCCCGACGGCGATTGGAAGACGGTGATCGATGCAGCCGGCGCGTGCCAGCACGCCGAAGTCGTCGTTGCGATTCCTTCGACGGACGCGCGCAGATCCGGCGAGATCTATCGTTGCGGCGCTGACGTCCTCTTCGAGCCATTCGACCGGGACGACGTGCGTTGCACAATTCAATCCGCCGTCAACGCGCGCTATGTCAGATCCGGGGCGGCTGCAACATTGATGGCTGCAGGACCAGCTCTTTGACCCGCTCTTTTGTTCGGATCGGGGTAATCATGGACGCGTCAGACATCCGGAGCTATCCTGCGCGCATTACGCGCCTCGGTGAATTGGCCCTGGACCTTTCCTGGAGCTGGAACCAGCGCGCACGCGAAGTCTTCCGGCGTCTCGACTACACTCTCTGGCGGACCACGGCCCACAATCCTTGCCGCATGCTCCGGCTGGCGCCACAGGAACGGTTGGAGGAGGTGGCGCGCGATTCCCGGTTCCTCGAGTTGTACGACGATGCCTTAGCAAATCTTGACCGGGTCCGGCGTGCTTCCGGTTCCTGGTGGTGCGGCCGGGCAAGCATGCCGCCCGGCTCCGTCATTGCTTATTTCTCGGCGGAATTCGGAGTCCACCAGTCGCTGCCGATCTACGCCGGCGGTTTGGGCGTGCTCGCCGGAGATCATTGCAAGGAGGCCTGCGACCTCGGGATCCCTCTCGTCGGCATCGGATTCCTCTACCCGATGGGCTACTTTCACCAGCGCGTCAACGCCGATGGCTGGCAAGTGGAAGCCTACGAGCGTCTCCGGACAGAAGATGTCGCCGTGCAGCGCGCCATCTGTCCCGGCGGAAAACTCTGTTACGTCGAGGTCCCCATGGCCTTCAGCAGCGTCCGCGTCGCGATCTGGCGCGTCTCCATCGGCTGCGTCACTCTGCTGCTCCTCGACACCGACGTCGAAGAGAACACACCCTGGGACCGCGAACTCTCGGCGCGCCTCTATGTGAGCGAACACGAAGCCCGCGTCCGCCAGGAGATCGTGCTCGGCATTGGCGGAGTGCGCGCGCTGCAGTCCCTCGGCTACAAACCTGCCGTCTGGCACCTCAATGAAGGGCACGCCGCGTTCGTCATCTTTGAGCGCATCCGCCAGAAGACGGAACAGGGGCACAGCCTCACCGACGCGCTGCGCGAGGTGCGCGCGTCCACGGTTTTCACCACCCACACGCCTGTGCCGGCGGGTCACGACGCATTCAACTTCAATCTCGTCGACCATCTCCTCTCGGGCTACTGGCAGTCCGCCGGCGATCGCCGCAACACGCTGCTTGCCCTGGCCGGATACGACGACGGCGGCGGCCGGCTCTTCAACATGACTGCGCTGGCTCTCCGCGGCGCGGGCGCTGTCAACGCCGTCAGCCGCCAGCACCGCGAGGTCACCTGGAAGATGTTCTCTCCCATCTGGTGCGGCTCTGCGGACGAGCCGCCGCTGCAGGCCATCACCAACGGCATTCACATCCCCACGTGGATCGCACCGGCTCTCAGCCAGCTTTTCGATCACCACCTCGGCCCCGACTGGATCGACCACCAGGATGAGGTTGAGTTCTGGGACCGGGTTCTGCTGATTCCCGATGAGGATATATGGAAAGCCCATCAGGCCCTGAAGCAGCACCTCCTGGCGTTCATCCGCGAACGTGCGCGCGAGCGTTGGACCAATGAAAAAGTAAACTCCTGCCAGGTGGTCGCCGCCGGGCCACTCCTCGATCTCTCCGTGCCCACCATCTGCTTTGCGCGGCGCTTCACCAGCTACAAGCGTCCCAACCTCATCTTTCACGACCTCAAACGCATCACCAGGCTCCTCACAGATTCGAGGCGGCCCATCCAGATCATCTTTGCGGGCAAGGCTCATCCGGCCGACGATCCGGGCAAACGGGCGCTGCAGCAGGTGTATCTTCACGCCCTCGATCTCGGGCTCGCCGGCCGCGTCGCCTTCGTCGACGACTATGACCTCCACGTGGCGCATTTCCTCGTGCAGGGCAGCGACATCTGGCTCAACAATCCTCTCAAGCCGCTGGAGGCCTGCGGCACCAGCGGCATGAAGGCGGCGATCAACGGCGTCCCGCACCTCAGTGCCGCTGACGGCTGGTGGCCGGAGGCCTACAACGGAAAGAACGGCTGGATGATCGATTCCGATCCTTCTGGCGGTGACGCGGCGGAGGCCGAGTGCATCTACCGCTTGCTCGAAGAGCAGATTATCCCCGCCTATTACGAGATGGGCGAAGACGGCGTGCCCCGCCGCTGGGTCGCCGTGGTCAAGGAATCGATCCGCACCGTCGCTCCGCGCTTCTCCGCCCGCCGCATGCTCAAGGATTACGCGACGCGCTTTTACTGTCCCATCGCCACGCGTTCCTCGCTCCTCCTGCCATCATAGAAGTGATGGCACCCTTGCCTGAAATCGGCGGATCCGAGCAGAGCGTTGCCGCTGCCGGCAGTCCGCAGCCCGTGTACCTCCCAGAGTCTCGTATCGATTTCCCCAACGTCCGCAGCGCTTTCTCGATTGCGCTTCACATGCATCAGCCGCTGGTCCCGGCCGGCGGCGCCGACCTGCAAACCGCGGCCGTCATCAGCAACCTGCAATACATGTTCGAGCATCCGGGCATCGGCGATAACCACAACGCCTCTGTCTTCCAGTGGTGCTACAAGCGTATGGGCGAGTTCATTCCCGTGCTCGTCTCGGAAGGCAAGTCGCCCCGTGTCATGCTGGATTACTCCGGCTGCCTGCTCTACGGCCTCCAGCTCATGGGCCTGCAGGATATCCTCGACAGCCTGAAGCGAATCACACTCAATCCGGGCTTCCGTCCGTGTGTCGAGTGGCTGGGCACCGCATGGGGGCATCCCGTCGCGCCGTCGACTCCCGTGCAGGACTTCCGCCTCCACGTCATTGCCTGGCGCGAGCACTACGCCTCCATCTTCGGTTTCGACGCGCTCGCCCGCGTGCGCGGCTTCTCGCCTCCGGAAATGGCGCTGCCCAACCATCCGGATGTCTTCTATGCGTTCGTGCAGACGCTCAAGGCCGCCGGTTACCGATGGGTGCTCGTGCAGGAAGACTCAGTCGAGCAAACCGGCGACGCAGCGGCGATCAGAAATCCCAACGTGCCCCACCGCCTTGTGGCCCGCAATTCCAGCGGCGAGACGGCGTCCATCACGGCCATCATCAAGACCAAAGGCAGCGACACCAAGCTCGTCGGGCAAATGCAGCCTTGCTACGAAGCGCGTGGTCTCTCTCGCGTCACCCTCGGGGGCAGGGAAGTGCCCCCGTTGGTCACGCAGATCGCGGACGGAGAAAACGGCGGCGTCATGATGAACGAGTTCCCGCCCAAGTACGTGGACGTCTCCCGCGAAGCTTCGGGCTCGGCCACACCCGCCCTCAATGTCTCCGAGTATCTGGAGTATCTGGACTCTCTCGGCATCACCGAGGATCACTTCCCCACGATCCAGCCGATCATGCAGCAGCGCATTTGGGACCGCTTTCAGGCAACAGCAGGTCCGGAAGCCCTCGAAACGCTCATCGATCAACTTCGTAATGAAGATTCCCGCTTCCACATGGAAGGCGGCAGTTGGACCAACAACCTCTCCTGGGTCCACGGCTACGGCCATGTCCTCGGCCCGATGGAAGAGGTCAGCGCCCTGTTCTTCGAAAAGACCCGCGGCGTCCCCACCTCCGAATACCGCTATCGCAACGCGCTGTTCCACCTCCTCATCACGCAGACGAGCTGCTTCCGCTACTGGGGCACAGGCATCTGGACGGACTACGCCCGCGAGCTCTGCCGCCGCGCCACGGCCATTCTTCAGCACGATTTTTAGCGCCCCAGGCGCAAGCCGGGTCTACAATGAAAACGGGCAGGCTGATATGACGCTCGCAGAAGAACTCGCCCTGCTCACACGCGAAGGCGAACTGTACGAGCCGCTTGAAGGAAACCGCATTCGCTGCTTCGCATGCGGCCACTGTTGCCCTATTCCCTCCGGGTTCGCCGGAGTCTGCAAGGTTCGTTCTAATCGCGGCGGCAAGCTCTACGTCCCCTACGGCTATGTCAACGCACTCCACTGCGACCCCATCGAAAAGAAGCCCTTCTTCCACGCCTTCCCCGGCACGAACGCGTTGAGCTTCGGCATGCTCGGCTGCGACTTGCACTGCGGCTACTGCCAGAACTGGGTCTCCTCGCAGGCTCTACGCGATATTCGCTCGTCTCTCGACTTCCGGCAGGTGGAGCCGCGTGAAATCGTACGCCTGGCCCTGGCGCACAACGCCTCCTGCATCGTCAGCACGTACAACGAGCCGCTGATCACCAGCGAGTGGGCTGTCGCCGTCTTTCGGGAGGCGCGCGCTGCAGGCCTCGCCACCGGTTACGTCTCCAACGGCAACGCCACGCCGCAGGTGCTCGAATACCTGAACCCCTGGTTGGATCTCTACAAGGTCGATCTCAAAGGCTTCAGCGACCGCCACTATCACGAACTCGGCGGCCGCCTCCAGCCGATCCTCGACTCCATCGCACTCATCTACAAGATGGGCTTCTGGCTCGAAATCGTCACGCTGATCGTTCCAGGCTTCAACGACACTCCGGAAGAGTTGGGCGACATCGCGCGTTTCATCGCCGGCGTCTCCCCTGAAATCCCCTGGCACGTCACCGCATTCCACTCCGACTACAAGATGATGGCGAATCCGAACACCAGCGCCGCGCAGCTTCTGAAGGCAGTGGAGATCGGACGCAACGCAGGGCTGCACTTCGTCTATGCAGGGAACCTGCCCGGACGGCTCGACGATTTCGAAAATACACGCTGTCCGACCTGTCATGAATTGATCGTGGAGCGCATCGGCTTCCGCGTCCTGCAGAACCGGATCACGCGCGAAGGCGAATGCCCGCGCTGCCACACGATCATCCCGGGCTTTTGGAAAGCCGATTCCGGGCGGCAGTCGGCCCGGGACGATCTCGTCCATCGCCGTTGCGGCTAAACCCATGCCTACACTGGCCCATGTCTCGCCCTTCGCTGGTACGTGGTACCCCGGCAGCTCTGCGGCATTGCACGATCTGATCACACGCCTTTTTGAAACGTCCAGCATTCGAACCGATCCCGCGCTTCTCCCGAGGCCGCTCGCCTTCGTGGTGCCCCATGCCGGGCTTGCCTATTCCGGCACGGTCGCTGCCGCCGCGTATTCTTATCTGCGCGACGCTGCCCCCTCGCGTGTCTTCGTGCTCGGCTTCCTTCATGACGGGAGCAGGCCGGAGATCTCCATCCCGGATGCCGACGCGTTCGATACGCCCATCGGGCGAACCACCGTCGATCGCACCACGATCCGAAGCCTCGCCGAAGCGCCTCCTTTCCACCTCACGCCGGCTTCAAGCGCCTGCGACCACTCCGTCGAGATCCAGCTTCCCCTGCTGCAAACCGCGATTCCTGGCACGCCTATCGTGCCGCTCTATGTCGCACCTCTTTCTCCCGCCGGCCGTGACACCGCCGCCCGCAGGCTCGCCAGCCTCATTGGGCCAGGCGACATTCTCATCGCCAGCACCGACCTCACCCACTATGGCCGCAATTTCGGCTATAAGCCTTTCCCCGTGGATGATCTGACTCCCGAGAATCTTCGCAGCCTCGACCAGGGCCTCATCGCCGCCGCGGGGAGCCTCGATGCGGACCTGTTCCTGAGCGAACTCCGCCAGACCGAGTCCACGCTCTGCGGTTTTGCACCCGTCTCCCTCCTGCTGCGCACGCTGCAGCTTCTCGGCGGCGAGGAGATCTTCCAGCAGACTCTGGACTACCAGACCTCGGGCGAGATCACCGGCGATTACTCGCACTCCGTCAGCTATGGGGCGGTGGGTTATTTCCGCGCATCCTCGTTCGAATTGTCGGAGCCGCAGCGCGAGGCGCTCCTCGCATCGGCCTATGAGACACTGCGCCGCTTGCGCGAAACCGGCCAGTCGGAGCCTGCGATCCCGCCTGAGCACGATCCGGCCCTCGACCGACGCGCAGCCGCGTTCGTCAGCCTCCATCACGATCACGAGTTGCTGGGCTGCATCGGACGCATCTCCGCAGATGTCCCGCTGTATGAAGCAGTGCCCCGGCTCGCCCTTTCCGCTGCGCTCCACGATCCTCGTTTCCGCCGTACCGGCCCCCTGCCGGAGGACGTCAATGTGGAAGTATCACTGCTGACGCCCATGAAGCGTACCCGCGATGCGCAGTCGTTCCAACTCGGGGGCCACGGCGCTTATCTCGAATCCGGCATAAACCGGGGTCTGCTGCTGCCTCAAGTGGCCGCCGACCGCCCTGGATGCACGACAGAGTGGTTCCTGGATGCCCTCGCCCACAAGGCGGGCCTCCCGTCGCGCGCCTGGCGCGACTCGTCCGCCCGACTCTCCGTCTTCCGGGCCCAGGTGTTCTGAAAACACAAGGGTGGTGCGCTGCTCTGCGCCGGTCTGACCCGTGGCGAGACAGCCGCGAGCGGCAGCGAGCGAGCGTAAAGGGTTCGAGCGCGTCTTCAGCGGAGAAAGAGTCTCTCTTTTACCCTAACCAATTACGCGCATAGTAGTCTCACACACAGGTATAGTAGATCACTATGGCTTTACCGAAGCTCACCAGGCTGGAGATGCAGATCATGGAAGCGCTCTGGAGTAAGGGCGCACTGGCCATCCGGGAGATCCAGGAAGCGTTTCCAGAGAAGGACAGGCCAGCCTACACCACCATCCAGACGACTGTCTATCGACTTGAATCGAAAAAGGTTTTGAGGCGGGTGAAGAAGATCAGCAATGCGCACATCTTCGAAGCGGTCGTCTCACGGGATGCGGCGCAGGGCAGATTGATCGACGACCTGCTGAGCCTGTTCGGAGGCCGGACCCAACCTGTCATGGCGCATCTCGTGGAGTCCGGCAAGCTCACTTTGCAGGATGTCGAAGATGCCGAAGAGTTGCTTCGCCGGTTGGCCGGAAAAGAAGGGGCGCAATGATTCCCGCATCATGGTACCCGGTGGCCAACCACCTCTGGCAGTCCACTCTCTTCGCCGGCGCGGCGATGCTGCTGGCTCTCGCGCTCCGCCGGAACCGGGCGCAGTTGCGGTACGGCATCTGGCTGGCTGCGTCGATCAAGTTCCTGGTTCCGTTCTCCTTGCTGGTGAGCACTGGGAGCCTGTTCGAATGGCGGTCGGCCCCGGCGGTCCCCGCGCCCCTGGCGTCGACGGTTGAACAGGTGAGCCGGCCGTTCGCTGAGCCGGTGATGGAAATGGTGACCGCACAAGGGCCGCCTGCTCTGATGCGGACGACTTCACTACTGGCCGCCGTGTGGCTCTGCGGATTCGCCGTCGTGCTCACGCTGTGGGCAATTCGCTGGATGCGGATCAGCGCTGCCGTAAGCGCCGCATCGCCATTGCAGATCCCGGCTCCTGTCCGGGTGATGTCCTCTCCTACCGCCATGGAGCCTGGGGTCTTCGGCATTTTCCGCCCCATCCTGCTTCTGCCGGATGGCATTGCGGAGCGCCTGTCGCCCGCGCAGCTCAATGCAATTCTGGCTCACGAACTGTGTCATGTGCGTCGCCGCGACAACTTGGCTGCCGCGGTTCACATGATCGTCGAAGCCCTGTTCTGGTTCCATCCGCTGGTGTGGTGGATCGGTGCTCGGCTGATCGAAGAGCGCGAGAGGGCCTGCGACGAAGAGGTCCTGCGGCTTGGCAACGAGCCCCAGGAATACGCAGCAGGCATTCTGAACGTCTGCAAGTTCTATTTGGAATCCCCCCTGGCCTGCGCCTCCGGAGTAACCGGCGCAGATCTCAAGAAACGAATCGAGGCAATCATGTTGGATCGCATTTCGCACAAACTGACTTTGACCAGAAAATTACTGCTGGCCGCGGCCGGCATGATGGCCGTCGCCGGCCCAGTTCTAATCGGCATGCTGAGCGTGCCGCGAGGCCGGGCGCAGTCCAAACCGGAAAATCTCACCTTCGAAGTCGCATCGATCAAGCCCGCAAATCCCGACGCGCGCGGCGTCAGGATCATGATGCAGCCCGGAGGAGGCTTCAGGGGAGAGAACGTGCGCCTGCGCCAGCTCATTGAGTTTGCCTACGAAGTGCAGCCCTATCAGGTGTCGGGCGGCCCCAATTGGATCGGCTCCGAGGGCTTCGACATCAACGCCAAGGCGCCGGCGTCGGACCTCACGGAAGCGGATATCCGCAAGATGACGGATGCCCAGCGGAAGGAGATGCAGGATCAGGCCCGTCAGCGCATGCGCGCCCTGCTGGCCGAGCGGTTCCAACTGGTCATCAAGCGCGATCAGAAAGAACTGCCGATCTACGCGCTGGTCATCGGGAAGAACGGCCACAAGCTGAAGGAGGCCGAGGGCGGCGGGGGCGAGGTCCGGCAGATGCTCAGCGGACGTCCCGGCGATCTGACTGCCGAGAATGTGCCCCTCGCCTTGCTGGCGACCAACATCGGGCGCGCCCTCGGACGTCCTGTGGTCGACAAGACCGGCCTCACCGGCAGATACAGCTTCAAGTTGGAGTGGACTCCGGATCAGCCCGCCGGCGGGCCCGGTGGGCTTGCGGCACAGAAAGCTGAAGGCGCGGCCGGTCCGGCGTCGGTGGACCCCTCCGGCCCTTCGCTGACGACAGCTTTGCAGGAGCAGCTCGGCCTGAGGTTAGAATCGCAGAAAGCGCCCGTCGAGACCATCATTATCGAGAGAGCCGAGAAGCCCACCGAGAACTGAACATGTCGATCTTCGCGGCGATCGGGCAGCGGGGATCTCACAGCCCTCCCGGAACACTCGAATGAAGAATCGCAGCATCCACTACATCTGTGCCCTGATCCTGCTGAGTGCGGCAGGTCCTCGGCCTGTCCATGGGGCCCAACAGCGCCGGGACGGTCTGGCAGAATCCGACCGCTACCGCGCGCGTCTCCATACGCTGGAACAGCCACGAGCGGCAGCGGGCGGGGCCGGCGTTTCTGAGCCCGGCTCCGGCGGACAGGACACGTCATCCAGCGTGACCGCGGGCATTGTCCGATTCGCCGGACTCCCCGCCCCTGGAGTCACCGTGACTGCCGCCGGCAACGGTACAACACGCTCCGCCATCACTGCGCCGAACGGCGTCTACACTTTCGAAAATCTCCCCGCCGGGACGTGGAAATTCACCGTTCAAATGTCCGGCTTTTCTCCAATCGAAAGGGAGGCCACGGTCAACGCGGGCGCGCCCCCACTGGAATGGGAACTGAAGATGCTGCCGCTGGACGCCATGAATGCGCAGGCGCAAACACCTGCGCCGGCGCCTGCGGTTCCCACGCCCGCGCCCGTGCCCTCCAAGAAGTCCGCACCGGCGCCCACAACCACTCAGACTCCCTTCCAGCGCACGGATCTGAACGCGTCAGGCTCGCCACAACAGTCTGCGGCACCCCAATCGGGCGCCTTCGCCAACAGTGATCCTGCCGAACTCAGCCAGCGCGCCGCCGACGGCTACCTCATCAACGGCACCGCCAATAACGGCGCATCCTCTCCGTTCGGCCAGTCCGGCGCATTTGGCAATTTCCGCAAAGGCCCAGGCGCGCTGTATAACGCCAATCTCGGCATCATTCTTGGCAATTCCGCAACCGACGCCCGCCCCTATTCGCTCACCGGACAGAGCATGCCCAAGCCTGACTATAACCGGGTGCAGGCGATGCTCTCCTTCGGCGGTCCTCTGAAGATCCCGCATCTGCTGAAGCGCAACGGCCCGAATCTCACCCTGAACTACCAGTGGGTTCGCAACCGCAACTCCACCACGCAGACGGGCTTCATGCCGTCCGCATCCGAGCGCGGCGGGGACCTCTCGCGCTGGCCGAACCCTATTTATGACCCCGCGAGCGGCACGCCGTTCCCCGGCAATGTCATCCCGGCGAATCGAATCAGCGCTCAGGCCGTGTCCCTGCTGTCGCTCTATCCCCTGCCGAATTTCCCGGGCGACGCACGCTACAACTTCCAGGTCCCCATCGCCGGCGATACGCATCAGGACAACCTCCAGACGCGTTTCAACCAGCGGCTGCCGCGCCGCAACCAGCTCAACGGTAACTTCGCCCTGTCCAGTACGCGCACCGACAATCCGAATCTCTTCGGCTTTCTCGACAAGACCAGCACCGCCGGCATCAACACCGGCGTGAATTGGGTCCATGCATTTTCGCAGCGCCTCTATTCGGTGCTGGGCGTCCAGTACAGCCGCTACAACGCGCGCGTCACGCCGTTCTTCGCTGAACGACGCAATGTCTCCAACGAGGCCGGAATCGCGGGCAACGATCAGGATCCGGTGAACTGGGGACCGCCCGCACTCGCCTTCTCCAGCGGCATCGCCGCAATGTCCGACGCGCAGGCTTCCCTCACGCGCAATCAGACCACCGGCGTGTCGCTCGACTTCGGATGGAGCCGCGGCCGGCACAACTTCGCCTTCGGCGGATTGTGGCGCAAGCAGCAGTTCAACCTGCTCACGCAGGAGGATCCGCGCGGCACGTTTGCATTCACTGGCGCCGCGACGCAGGCGCGCACGAACGGAACTCCAGTCGCCGGAACAGGCTTCGACTTCGCCGGATTCCTCCTGGGTATTCCCGACACGATCTCCATCGCCCACGGCAACGCCGACAAGTACTTTCGCGCGCCCGCCGCCGCGGCGTTCATCACGGATGACCTGCGCCTCAACCCCGGCCTCACCATCAACTACGGTGTGCGCTGGGAATACGGTGCGCCCATCACTGAGCTGTACGGGCGCCTGGTGAATCTCGACATCAAGCCAGGCTTCACCGCGGCGGCTCCCGTCGTGGCGACTTCACCATCAGGTCCGCTGACGAGCCAGTCCTATCCCGCTTCGCTGATCCGGCCTGACCGGAATAACTTTGCGCCCCGCGTTGGTTTCGCATGGCGGCCTCTCCCTGCGTCGTCCATGATCATTCGCGGCGGCTACGGCATCTACTTCGACACCTCCATCTATCAGTCCATCGCCAGCCAGATGGCGCAGCAGTCGCCGCTCTCCACCAGCCTCCAGACGCAGAACAGCCTCGCGCGTCCGCTCACCATGGCCAACGCATTCACCGCAGCGACAGCCCTGGCGCGCAACACTTACGCCATCGATCCCAACTTCCGCACGGGCTACTCGCAGAACTGGAACCTCTCCGTGCAGCGCGACCTGCCCGGCAGTCTTGTCGTCATCGGCACTTATCTCGGCTCGAAAGGGACGCGCTCCCAGCAGCAGTTCCTGCCGAATACATTCCCCTTGGGCGCAACAGATCCGTGTCCGGCCTGCCCCACCGGCTTCACCTACCTGACGTCGAACGGCAACTCCATCCGGCACGCGGGCGCCATCGACATCCGCCGCCGCCTGCGCAGCGGCTTCACAGCGTCGATGCAGTACACCTTCGCGAAGTCCATCGACAACGCCGCACCCGGAGGCCGGAACCAGGGCGGGGCGCTGATCGCACAGAACTGGCTCGACCTCCGCGCCGAGCGTGCGCTCTCCAATTTCGATCAACGACACCTCGCCAGCGCGACGGTGCAGTACACCACCGGCATGGGCATCCACGGCGGCACACTGGCCGCCGGCAAGAGGGCCGCGCTCTTCAAGGAGTGGACCTTCAGCACGCAGATCACTGCCGGCAGCGGACTGCCGCTGACCCCGATCTACTTCACGGCGGTGCAGGGAACGGGCATCACCGGCAGCATCCGGCCCAACTACACCGGTGCTCCCGTGTATGATGCGCCGCCAGGCTTCGCGCTCAACCAGGCCGCGTACAGTGCTCCGCCTCCCGGTTCGTGGGGCAACGCCGGTCGCAATTCCATCGCCGGCCCCGGGCAATTCACGTTGAACGGCTCCATCAGCCGCATCTTCCAGTTGAGCGACAAGCTCAGCCTCGATTTCCGCATCGACGCTGCAAACGCGCTGAATCACCCCGTGTTTCCGAGCTGGAACACGGTCGTCAACAGCGCCCAGTTCGGTCTGCCCAACCCCGCCAATCCTATGCGGAGCCTGCAGACTGTTGCGCGCCTGAGGTTTTAGCACATGCTCAGGATGAAACTCACAGTTATCCTCCTCGCTCTCGCCGCTGCCGCACAGCAGCCGCAGAAGCCGCCTGCGCCTGCCAAGGACGAGACGCCGACGTTCAAGACCAGCACGCAACTAGTCGTCGAGACAGTCACCGTTCGTGACAAGAACGGGAACCCTGTGGTCGGACTCACCGCAAAGGATTTTTCCATTACGGAAGACGGCAAGCCGCAGTCCGTCGCTTTCGTCGAATATCAGAAGCTGCCGGAGACCAGGGACGACGAACTCGCACCGCTTGCCACGCGCGGCAGCATCGTCCCGCGGCTCGCCCGCACGCAGATCGCGCCGGAACGCCCCGGTGAAGTGCGCTACCGCGACCGCCGACTGTTGGTCCTCTACTTCGACATGTCCGCGATGCCATCGCCGGATCAGGTCCGCGCCCTCCAGGCCGCGCAGCGGTTCGTCAGAACACAGATGACGTCCTCCGACCTGATGGCGGTGATGATGTATGCCGGAGGCGCTGTTCAGGTTCTGGAAGACTTCACGGCGGACCGCGATCATCTCCTCACCACGCTTCAGACGCTGATTGTCGGCGAGGAGGAAGATATCGCGCCTGCCGATGCCAGTTCCGCCGACACCGGCGCGGCGTTTGGCCAGAACGACTCCGAGTTCAATCTGTTCAACACGGACCGCCAGTTGTCGGCGCTCCAGACCGCGGCCAGCATGCTCGGCCGTCTCAGCGAGAAGAAATCGCTCATCTACTTCGCCAGCGGACTGCGGCTCAATGGGGTCGACAATCAGGCGCAGCTTCGCGCCACGTTGAACGCCGCGGTGCGCGCCGGAGTCAGCTTCTGGCCCATCGACGCTCGTGGGCTGGTCGCCATGCCGCCGCTTGGCGATGCGTCGCGCGGCTCGCAAGGCGGCATCGGCATGTACACCGGAGGCGCAGCCATGGCGATAGCGTCTGGCTTCCAGCGTTCGCAGGACACTCTGTACGCACTCGCCGCTGATACCGGCGGCAAGGCGCTGCTCGACTTCAACGATCTCACGCGCGGCATCGTCGAGGCGCAGAAGGGCGGGTCGAGCTACTACCTCGTCGGCTACTACACCTCCAACGACGCGCTGAACGGCCAGTTCCGCCGGATCAAAATCACACTGAACAACGGCCTCACGGCCAACCTCGACTACCGTCAGGGCTACTTCGCCTCCAAGCAGTTCAGCAAGTTCACCCCGGCCGATAAGGAGCGCCAGCTTGAAGACGCGCTGATGCTCGGCGATCCGATCACCGAGCTCACCATCGCCCTGGAGGTGAACTACTTCCAGTTGAACCGCGCCGAGTACTTCGTCCCTGTGGCTGTGAAGATCCCCGGCAGCGAGCTCGCCCTTGCCAAACGGCGCGGCGCCGAGCACACCGTGATCGACTTCATCGGCGAGATCAAGGAAGGCAATCTCACTGTCGCCAACGTGCGCGACAAGTGGACATCAAGCTGAGCGATGCCACCGCCGCCGAGCTGTCGCGCCGCCCTATCGCCTACGACACTGGCTTCACTCTGCTCCCCGGCAAGTACACGTTGAAGTTCCTTGCGCGCGACGCCGAAACCGGCCGCATCGGAACGTATCTCACGACGTTTGTCATTCCTAACTTGAACAAGGAGGAGCAGCGCGTCCCCATCAGCTCAGTGGTCCTCAGCAGTCAGGCCATTGCTTTGGATGATGCGCTCTACAACGCCGGCAAGGATAAGGGCCGCGCCGCGCTCGCTTCCAGTCCGCTGGTGCAGAACGGCGAGAAGCTCATCCCCAGCGTCACGCGCGTCTTCAGCCGCGCCAGGGACATGTTCGTCTACCTGCAGGCGTATCAGCAGGGCGCCACGAGCGTGCAGCCCGTCGTCGCGTTCGTCACCTTCTATCAGGGGCAATCGAAGGCATTTGAGACTCCGCCCGTCATGGCATCGGAAGCATTGAGCAACCGCCTCAACACCGTGCCTCTCAAATTCCGCTTTCCGCTCGACAAACTCCCTCCCGGCGAGTATATGTGCCAGGTGACCGTGCTCAATCCGAACGGACAGAAGGCCGCCTTCTGGCAGGCGCCGGTGATGGTGGTGCAGTAGTCCGGCAACGCGCGCGCGGGCCATGGGCATACACTGGTCCCATCCATGTTGTTCCGCTCGCTCCTGCTCTTGTCTGCTGTTCCCGCTCTCGCTCAATGGGACGACTCCCTGCTGAAGCCCTTCGTCATGGACCACCGCGCCGCGGCCTCATCGCCCGCGGATGTCTCATTCCTGCTCGATGCCCCTGCCGGCAAGCACGGCTTCATCCTCGTCCAGAACGGCCACCTCGTCCGCGGCGACGGTAAACGCATCCGCTTCTGGGGCGTCCACCTCACGGACTGGAGCCGCGGCTCCGTCATGCTGCCGCCCAAGCAAGATGCGCCCATGTGGGCCGCCATACTCGCTCGCTTCGGCGTCAACTGCGTCCGCCTCCACTTCCTCGACCTCGCCTCTCCCCGCGGCATCATAGACTCCTCCCGCAACGACTCCCGCGCCTTCGACCCTCAGCAGCTCAACCGCCTCGACTTCCTCGTCGCCGAGCTCAAGAAGCGCGGAATCTACGTCGACCTCAACCTCAACGTCGGCCGCTCCTACAAGGCAGGCGACGGCATCACCGACTTCGACAAGATCCGCTGGGGTAAAGGCCTCGTCCTCTTCGATCCCCGCCTCATCGAGCTCCAGAAGGAGTACGCGCGCCAGATCCTCACACACTTCAACCCCTACACGAAATCCGAATACCGCAATGAGCCCGCTGTCGCCATCGTCGAGATCCTCAATGAAAACGGCCTCTACCTCGGCTTCCGCGCCCCCACTCCGTACTACGACGAGGAGTTGACCCGCATCTACCACGACTGGCTCCGGCGCAGGAACCTTCCCATCCTCCCGCGGCTGCAGGGCGGGGAAGTCGCCTCCGCGCCCAGGGAGCGCGTCGTCACTGAAATGGCCTTCTACATGGAGATGGAGAGCAACTTCTACCAGGACATGGCCGCGTTTCTCCGCAACGACCTTGGCGTCAAAGCCCCCATCACCGGCACCGCTGACCACAGCCACTCCTCCAGCAGCTACCCCATGCTGACCTCTCTCTCGAAGCTCGACATCGTCGACGGCCACGTCTACTGGCAGCACCCCGGATCCAAGGTCATGAACACGCCGATGGTGGATGACCCGCTCAACTCCACCGTGGTGCAGCTCTCCCGCACCGCATTCGCAGGCAAGCCCTACACCGTCAGCGAGACTAATCATCCATTCCCCAACGACTATGCCGCCGAAGGCATTCCCATCATCGCCGCATATGGCGGCTTTCAGGATTGGGACGCCATCTTCCTCTACACCTTCGAGCCCAAGCGCGATCCCGCCTGGAAGCCCTACGTCGGCGATCCCTTCGACATCTCCCTCGATCCCGTCCGCATGACCCAGATGGCCACCGGCGCGCTCACCTTCCTGCGCGGCGACGTGAGCTCGGCGCGACGTACAATCGAGCGCACCTATTCGAAGGATCAGGTCCTCGACAGCCGCCGCCTCCGCGCCTCCGGGCAGCCCTACTTCACTCCCGGCTTCCCGCCAGCCCTTCCACTGATCCACGGCTCCCGTATCAAATCCCTCGACGGCCCGCCCACCGCAAAGTTTGACGTGCCGGATTCCACCCCGATCGTCTCAGACACGAACGAGCTCGGCTGGCGCAAGGGCCTCGTCACCATCGACTCCGATCGCACCCAGTCTCTCGTCGGCTTCATCAAGGTCAACGCAACACGAAATCTCTCGGCGGACATCAAGACCCCTTTTGCGGCCCTCACCCTCACCTCGCTCGACTCGAACCCGATCCAGCGCTCGGGCCGGTTGCTCCTCTCCGCCGCTTCCCGCGCCGCCAACACCGGCATGACCTGGAACGACGCCCGCGACCGCGTCACCAATCAAGGCGGTCCGCCCACTCTCATCGAGCCCGTCACCGGCTCCATCACGCTCCGCAATTTGCAGCGCGCGAAAGCCGTCAGCGCCACCGCCTTGGACGGCGCCGGCCGTCCCATCGGCGATCCCATTCAAGCCCGCAAGTCCCGCGGCGGTTGGACGCTCCCGCTCGGGACTCCCATCACCACTTGGTACGTCATCGCCGTGCAGCGGTGAGCCTCGCTGCCTGTGCTGTCCGCACCGGGTTAACTATGGATAGTCCACCATTGTCTGATTGCGTCAGACAACTCACCTTTTCGGTATTTCAATATCACTATTGATTCCATATGATTAGAGTTGTCTGTTCGCCGGCGGCTGAGGATTGTGCGTGATGTTCTCACCTTTCCGCCCTGCAATGGCGAATGTGGCGTTGAGCGGGAGTTGCTCTTGGGGAGTGACCTTCGAACGCCTCGCTGTCACGATCCGCGTTCTCTGAAAAGAGCCGCAAGGAGACGATTCATGCGATTGACCTTCAGAATTTTGATCGCTGCCGGCGCGCTGCAGTCAGCACTGCTCGCCCAGCAGTGGGAGGTGGGCGCCCTGGGCGGCTATGGCTTTGGGCCGAAGTGGTCCGCCTCCACAACCAGCGGCGTCCAGGCCGATGTCGGCTTCAAGAGCGGAGGGTTGGTGGGAGTCTACGGCGCCAATAACGGAGCTCGCCACCTCGGCGGTGAACTCCGCTATTACTATCGCTACGGCGCCGGAGAGGTCAGTTCCGGCTCCACGAACACCAGCTTCGGGGCGCACCAGCAAACCGTCACTTACAATGTCGTCTGGCACTTCGCCCCGCGCGAAGCCTCCGTCCGGCCCTACATCGCCGGCGGCGGCGGCGCCCGCTGGGTCCAGGGCACCGGCGTCAGGCGCTTCGCACCGCCTCTGTCCGGCATTGCCACCTTTACCCCGACCTACGAAGCCCTCCCCGTCGTCGACGTCGGTGTCGGCGTCAAGATGCGCGCCGGCAGGAACGGCATCTTCCGCGTCGAGTTCCGCGACCTCGTCGGCTCGCTGCCCTCCAAGGTAGTCAGCCCCGCCCCCGGCGCTTCTTTCTCTGGCTGGTTCCACGACCTCCAGGGCGTCGTCGGCTTCGGATTCGTCTTCTAGGCACGAGGAGCAGCGCCCAACTTCCCTTGTGCCCGACTCGCCGGCGCCGCGCCCTTTCTCCCGCGGCGCCGGTGACTTCTCATGACGTCGATCGTATTTCCCCGATGAATTCCCGCTGGCCAAATAGCCTTCTAGGCGCGCCGTTCTCCCTCAAAGAAGCCAATCTGATCTGCTGGCTGCTCCTCTCCGCAGGGCTCGTCATTTTCCTCTTTGTGATCGTGGAAGGACGCCGTCAAAGCGGGAAGCCAGTGGAAGCGCTCGGACCGGATTACGCCACGTTCTACATCATGGGCCGGATCGTCAACGAGTCCGAGCCTGAGCACATCTATGATCTGCCACTGCAGCAGAGACTCTACAACCAGCTCAGACCTGGTGAACCGTTCGGCTTCGCCAACCCTTAACCTCCGTTCCTGGCTCTCTGGTTCTCGCCCTTTGCCTGGTTCTCTTACCTGACCGCCTATCTCTCTTGGACGGCTCTCTCATTGGCATTGTACGTCTCTGCGATGTTCATGCTGATGCAGCGTTTCGGCCCGCCCGAGCCTCTACAGCGATCGCTCGTGCTTTGCTTTAGCCTCTCGTATTACCCGTTCATCCTGGAGACTCTATATTTAGGGCAACTCGGAGCGATCGCGATTTTCGCCGTCGCATTTGCCCTTCGCGAGGAGGACCTCGGACGCCCGGTAACAAGCGGCCTCTCCCTTGCTCTTTGCCTCTATAAGCCCACCCTTCTGATTCTGGTTGTCCCGTATTTGATCATCTCCCGCCGCTTCAAGACTCTCATCGGGCTTGGCCTCGGATCAGCCTTGCTGTTCCTGGCCACATCAGCGTTGCTCGGGCTCCGGGTCTGGCAGGGCTTCGCCCGAATGCTCGTCTTCTACGCCGAGCGCGCTACTGGTGGGCCAAGGTTTTTTCGCACTTGGAAATACCTCGACCTGAATGCCTTCTGGCGTTTGGCATTCGGCGGTCGCCACTGGTTGGGCCTGACCTTATTCGCTCTGTGTGCCGCTGTGTCGGTCTGGTGCCTCCTGCAGGCTTGGCGCAAGGTTGATCTCGACTCGCGCGAAAGCAGACTTCTCTCGTGGGCGTTAACTCTGACCTGGACCCTTCTCCTGAATCTTTACGTCCCGATCTATGACTCACTGCTGGTCATCCCCAGCCTGCTCCTCACTGCATCAATTATGAGGGAGCTTCCCTCCAACCCCTGGAGGAAAGCGTTCACGCCGATCTGGACGCTGTTTCTGGTGATTCCGTGGATCACCCAATCGACCGCGGAACAGTCCGGGCTCCAGGTTATGACTCTCTTGCTTGTGGCCCTCGCCGTCCTGCAGTTTGCCTGTTACCAGAAGGCCTTGCGGTCCACTCTCTGCCAGAGCGCTGAAGCCTATGTCGCTCCACCCGCGTAGCTTCCCACTGCCGTTGGCTGATTGAAAGAAAATGCTGCTCGCCGCTATGGAGCTCCTGTCATCCAGTCAGTGCAATCGTTGCTCGCCAGCCGGCATTCCATCGGCTGTACCGCCACCGCGCACATTCTCCACGCGGCGCCGGTGACTTCTGGTATTCTGGTCTCCCATCTGACCTCAAACCGTGCCGGCCCCACACAAGCTTCCTGCCCTCAAGCGTTGGCTGCAAAATGCCGCCGGCCCTGCATTCTCCCTCAAGGAGATTCACCTGATCTCTTGGCTGGTCTTTTGCGCTGGCCTCGCTGTCCTTGCCCTCATGTGGATCCGGTGGGAGCGCCAGGGCGGTAGGGCAGAGACCTTATTGGGGCCGGACCACGCCACCTTTTACATCATGGGCCGGATCGTCAATGAATACGCGCCGGAACGCATTTACGATCTGGAGCTGCAGGAGCGGCTTTATAAAGAGCTCAGACCTCACGAAGAATGGGGCTACGCAAATCCCTACCCTCCCTTCCTCGGCCTTCTCTTTGCGCCTCTCGCCAAATCTTCATTCTTGAGTGCTTACTTGCGATGGAGCGCCATCTCCCTGATGCTCTATCTCTCAGGTATCTTGCTTCTGATCCGCCGGCTTGGACCGCTGGAGCTGCAGCGGCGGTCGCTCATTCTCTGTTTCAGCCTCTCCTTCTACCCTTTTGTCCTCGAGACCCTCTACAACGGGCAGTTGGCCGCGGTAGGGTTCTTCGCAATCGCCCTGGCGCTCCACGAAGAGGATTCGGGCCGCCCGCTGCTGAGCGGCTTGTCTCTGGCGCTCTGCCTTTACAAACCGACCCTTCTCACTCTCCTTGTGCCTTACTTGCTGATCTCGCGCCGGTTCAAATCATTGCTCGGACTGAGCATAGGGGCCGGCGTCCTGTTCACTGGAACTTCTGCGATCCTCGGAATCTCTGTCTGGCAGGGCTTCGCCCGAATGCTCGTCTTTTACGCCGAGCACGCTACAGGTGGGCAGAGGTTCTTTCGCACCTGGAAATACCTCGACCTGAATGCCTTCTGGCGTTTGGCATTCGGCGGTCGTCACTGGTTGGGCCTGACCTTATTCGCTCTGTGTGCCGCTGTGTCGGTCTGGTGCCTTGTGCAGGCTTGGCGCAAGGTTGATCTCAACTCGCGTGAAAGCAGACTGCTCTCTTGGGCGTTAACTCTGACCTGGACCCTTCTCCTGAATCTTTACGTCCCAATCTATGACTCACTGCTGGTCATCCCCAGCCTGCTCCTCACTGCATCAACTATTGGGGAACTTCCCTCCAACGCCTGGAGGAAAGCGTTCACGCCGATCTGGACGCTGTTTCTGGTGATTCCGTGGTTCACCCAATCGATCGCGGAACAGTTCGGGCTCCAGGTTATGACTCTCTTGCTTGTGGCCCTCGCCGTCCTGCAGTTTGCCTGTTTCCAGAAGACCTTGCGGTCCACTCTCTGCCAAAGCGCTGAAGCCTTTGTCACTCCACCCGCGTAGCTTCCCATTGCCGTTGGCTGATTGAAAGAAAATGCTGTTCGTCGCTATGGAGCCCCTGTCATCCAGTCAGTGCAATCGTTGCTCGCCAGTTGGCATTCCATCGGCTGTACCGCCACGATCGGCCTACCGGTGTAAGATCTCGCAAACATCGGCGTAATGAGCGACATCTGGTATCCCGAAACCGTCACTTTTACGTAGTACCTCGTTACCGTTGTCAGCGAGTCGATCTGATCATTCAACGCAACCGCTTGTGCGGTGACTGTGGCGTTTTGATAGAGCCCTGTTGCCGATCCTGTGCAAGTGGGGGATCCGCAGAACACAATATTCTGGATTGTGGCTTGGTCGATCTTGCGCGCCGAAGCCCAGCGCGCCGCCTCGGAGGCACCCCACATGATCGTCTGCTGTTGGAAAAATGCCCAACACCAGTCGATGATCCCAAACAGAAACACTAGAAACAGGATCACCACAAGCGCGAATTCGATCATCGCGGCGCCTCGCCGCGGATTGCTACTGCGACTGTCACGCATAAAAAGGGTCCTCATTGACATACCGGCGCTGGCGCTAAGACGGCGGCACAGCGTATCGGCCGATATAAGGCATCTCCACAGCAGGCTTCCCGGTCAGGGTGATATTCCCCAACATGAACGACAGCACTCCCTGATAAGTGTAATTCTGGATCGAAACGCGCACCCTCGCTGGGCGGCCCGCGGCCGGTATGCGCTCCACCAGCACCATGTTGCTGCCGTACGTGAGTCCTGGCACAACCGCCGTCGTTTCCGTCGACGCCCCATAAACCACCGCGCCCTCCACTACCGCCTGTATGTCAGACGGTATTCCGGCGGCAGTTATGATGGTCCGGCCGGCGGCATATCGCGCACCGTCCCGCACGGACTTCTCCAGTGCGTTGTAGATAAAGAACAGATACCCGAAGTGAATGGCGCCCAGGAAGAGCAGCAGAACCAGTGGCGTGAGCAGCGCCATCTCGATGAGCAGCGCGCCTCTATTCCCGCCCCTTCTCTTGTAAAGCCTATTTGACCAAGCGGATTTCATAGATACCGTCCGAAAGCACTTGCCCCTTGCAGGGCCCATAGGTGCACTCGCCCCTGTATATTGCACACCAGTTGGCGCCGCCGTTCTGGTTATATGTGCCGTACAGTTCAAACAACTTCCACGTCAGGATCTTGCCGGTCACTGGGTCAATAATGGGTGTGGTGACAAAGCTTCCCGGAGGTCCAAGAGCGGCCTTATCATTCAGGGCCTTCGCGAAGGCCGAAATCTGTTGAGGGTTCTGGCCATCCCAGCCTGGTATCTGCTGCCCAACCACAATCGTGGCTGCCATATCTCCATTCAGTAGTTTCAGCAAGTCGGCGGTCCCATTAACGCTGCCTGCTGTGAAGAATCCGGTCGCATCCACCCAGTGGTCTCCACTCCTGTACCAGGTTGCCAACTGATCCTTGAGCCCAGCTTGCAACACGTCTCCCCCGCACCAGCCGGACGTGTCAACCGTTGGAGGATAGTTCTTGAAGCTCGAGCTCCAGACATTGGAACCCCACCTGAGCGTGTAGTAAGTGTTTTGCGGGCACAAACTTGCTGGAGTGCCTGGCACGTCGGACAAGCCAGGTACCGGCGTGCACGCAATCATGCCATAGTCGGGATCAATCGGTAAGCCGCCTGAAGTACAAGGTGGGAAACCATATAATCCCGTATCGCTGCAATGCGCCTTCGGCGCGAACGGCGCCAGTCCTTCGTCGAACCAGGTCTTGAGGACCTGAGCTCCAACCGCTCGTGCTGCAGGGTGGCTTATCGTATTGCCAGTCAGCACAGGGGACAAGTACATCGGAATGTCGGTCGTCGCAATGACCTCCGCAAACCTGTAACCTGTTGCATCGTCGCCGGCAGCGAGAGTCTGGAAGTCGTCGTCCGCCCCTGTTTTCGAGAATCTCACGGTGTATTTGCCCGCGAAACTCTCCGTCTGGAAATGATACTGCTTCCACGCGTTGTTCGTAGTCAGGTAAACACCATCCACTGCGGCGAGTGCCCTGGCCGGCGTGGTGCCATCCAGCATCACGGCGGCCGCGAGAGCCGCGGAGTCAACAAACGACTGCGCCTCGTTCTTGGCCAGATAGACCCTGCCCAGGTCGAACGCCAGTCCCATGAACCCGAAGATCAAGAAGATCGTCAGGCTGAACATAATGAGGATCGCGCCTCTCGCCCTCGTCCGATTCCTCCCGTGCTTCATGGAAGCATCCCTCCGGCCTGTGATCTTAAGGATTCCACTCTAAGTTGACAAGATCCCATTTGGTTAACCGCACTCTCAGTTCCGCACAAACGGAGGGATGACTAATAGTACTTCCACGAGTTTGGGCACGCCCCCCGATGTTGCCGGACGGAAGGTCCAGCTCTTCAGCGCCTCCAGCATGGCCGCTCCCGCGCTGCCCGCTTTGATGATTCTCAACTGCTCCAGTCCTCCTGCCACGTTCATCATCGCGTGAAATACCTGGAAGTCCGCGGAGCGCCAGAGCACTCCCGCAGGAAGGATGGCCTCAATAACGTAAGGCGCCTTGAGCGGAGGCGGGGCATCCAGATTCACAACCATCCCCTGCTGAGCTGGCTCGGCGGCGCCCGCGGGCAGACAGTACTGGAGGACCCATTCCGCCTGCAGCCCCACATTCAGGTATACCGTGTGGACCGGCTTGCCCGACAATACATGATTGAATTGCGTCAGGCGTTCCGGCAGCGCCGACTCCAGCACCACAACGTCGAAGTTGCCATCCTTGGGATAGCTCAGCCTGACGGAACCGTCGATCTTCTCACGCGCCGTGATCTCTCCTCCCGCAGTCCTGATTCTGCGGATACTCTCACCCGACGTGCCTTGTCCGTTACCTCCGGGACCGTTGCCGCCCGCCGCACTCGCGGAGCCCTCCGCCCTGCCGGCCCGCCCATCCGTGGCCCCGCCGGATCTTGATCCGTCCTTATTTCTCCCGTCGTTTCGCGCCTCCAGGTCGGGACTGGAGTTGGTTGTGGCCGGCGCGTTCTGGGCCCCCACCGCCCCGGGAAGAGTAGTTTGTTGGGGTCTCGGAACCTGCCCCCTCGCCGTGCCCGATTCTGACCCGATCACCACGATGCTTCCCGGTGGAACCTTCAGATTCTCCGCCGCCGACGGCAGGCTCGAAGAGGCGATGATGGCCGCGGGATCGCCTGGCGTCGAGCTGCCGGGAGGCGCCGGGGGCTCCTCCAACTGCAGGATCAGCGAATTCACCGGAGGGGACCCGGAGGGAACGTACGCGAGTCGCGCCGGGACTGGCGGCAGATTTAGCCTCGGAGCCGGAATATCCGACTGGACCGGCTCGGGAAGTGGAATATTCGGACGGATCCTGATCGCCGTGACGAGGCTTGATGGTACTGGTTCCACATTCCCCGGAGCGATCGGTGCTGAGCCGGGGCGGGGAGTGAGGCCCGTCCAGACTTTGACTGAGCGCAAATCCGGGACCTCACGCAGGCGCGGGTTTCCCAGGTCCGGTTGGATCAGAATTGCCGTGGCGGGCCGCTCGACTGGACGTTCAGTCGGGGCGGCCGGCTGCTTCGGGCGGGCTCGCTTGGAGTTGCGCGCAAGTTCCTGAGGCTCCGGTGGCTTCTTCGCCGGATCGAGCTTCGGCTTGAGCGCCGGCTCCTTCTCCGGAAACCGGATATAAAGAGGTACAGCCTTCTTGGAGAGCATCTCGGCCCGTCGGAAATCCACGACGGGCTCGAACGATCTGCTGAGGTATTCGATGAGCGGAGGCGCAACCACAGCGGCGGCGAGATGCACCGCGAGCGACGCCGTGATCGCCGCCCGGAACCTCCCGCCGCGCTGCGAAAGCAGTTCAAAACGCGGGACTGATGCTTCTGGAACCACTTGATCCTCGATCCGCGATTCCAGGCGAATCAGGACTCGCATGACGCTACCGGACCGCGGCCACCCGGTAGAAACCTGACCCGGCCACGACCACGGACGGCCTCACGACGATCGAACGCAACCTCTGGGGCCGCGCCGCCCTGGTCACCGTGGTCGGCTTCCGGGGCGGCAACTCCTCGAAAAAACCCATCTCCGCGCTCGTCAGATTCTTCAGCCCGAAGAGCGCCAGCTCGAACCTGTCCTTGGCGCCGACTTTTTGGAACAGTTTCGAGAGGTACACCTTCACTGTGCCCTCCGAAATGTTCAGACTCGTGGCAATCTCTTTGTTCTTCAGCCCCTGCGCCAGCAGCGTGACCAATTCGCCTTCGCGCGGGGTCAACCGCACCGCCCGCGAGATGCGCAGGCTCTCGTCCATCGACTGGCTGTACACCACTTCGCCGGCCAGGACCCGCTCCACCGCTTCCACAAACTCGTCTAGCTGGCTGTGCAGGTCGAGCACTGCAGCCACTCCGGCCTCCCTCGCCTGGTAGACCATCTCGGCAGCCGTATTCCGCACGAGCAGCACCACCCGGTGGCCTTCCACCGCGTTACACGCCGCCGCTACGATCGGCCAGTCGAGGCTCGGCCCCCAGTCAATGAGCACTAGTTGGGGATTCTGATTGCGGATTTCGACCAGGAGCGACTGCGGCTGCTGCACCGTGCCCATCAGTTCCAGGTCGGGATGGCTTGAAAGTGTTGCCTTGACGCCTTCCGCGAATAACGGCAACTCAGAATACAAGAGGAGCTTTCTCCGAGGCATTAACCCACCTCCGAATGGGATTCAATTCACTTCAAAACCGTAGGTACGATACCTAAGGTATCTGACCTGCCCAAAACGCTTTGGTTGGCTGGATACCGCTGTCGGCTATGCCAACCTTTGATGTGATTGACTTAGTCTGCGCCGTTTACGGTTATCTGTCAAGGGAGTACTCTCTCTATTTTCGCTGGCACGAAAGGTCTAGGACTATCAGTGAGTTGGCGCTGTATACGCAATGCTAACTGTCGTTAGCTTAACCAAATGGAAGATTGTAGACAGCGCACTCGGTCCTTTAACTTAGCATTCGGCACAAGTCATGGCGGCAGCAACTCACTTGGCAAAATTCACCAGAATGGGGAGATCTCTCCAGTGCCTGGTGGACCTCCCCGGAGTTCGAATTTCAGCGGTTCGCGGGGAGGCCGTCTCATTTGACAGGTGGGGCGCTGTTGTTCAGGTTCGTCTTGGAGATTTGGGAGACTCGACCGTTTCTGCACAGGATTCTGTGCTCGTCGACGTGGCTTTGCCTCCGAACCGTGCGTTCGGTCGCCGCGCCATCCACTGCATCGGTACTGCCACCCATGTCTCTTCAACAGCAGGCGGGGTCCTCTGGCTGGTTGTGCGGTTTTCCCAACTGCACATCCGCCAGCTCGAGCCCGGCATGCTCTCGGTCGATTCATCAGCCGCCCGTCAGGGGGGCGACCGTGATCTCGTGATCTCGGAGGAGACAGCTGGGACTTTCCAAAGTCCCACAGATTAGATCAATCACAACTTGAAAGGAATGACCATGGAACTGCTCAAGAGATTTTGGAATGAAGAAGAAGGCCAGGACCTGATCGAGTACGCGCTGCTCGCTGGGTTCATCATCGTGACCTCTGCCACGATTCTCCAGACGATCGGACAGAACGTGAGCACCGTGTTCACGGGCGTCCAGAGCAAGACAGGCGCTGCTGCGTCCTAGTCAAGAATTGTCGACGTCGGAGAGCCCATCACTCAGGCTCTCCGGCGCCGCAGTTTGCAACTAGAAAGGAACCACCATGGAACTGCTCAAGAGATTTTGGAAAGAAGAAGATGGCCAGGACCTGATCGAATACGCCCTGCTCGCCGGGTTCATCATCGTCACCTCTGCCACGATTCTCCAGACGATCGGACAGAACGTGAGCACTGTGTTCACGAGCGTGCAGTCCAACACCGGCGTCGCCGCATCCTGATCAGGAGTGCTGGTGCCGGGAGAGTTTGGGTTCCTCGCTGCAGAACGATTTGTCGGGAATTCGATGCACGTTTATTTGGTTCATAATTCGACGCGGCTTGGCGTTGGAGGAGAGCCATTAAGAAGAAGGAAACGAGTTGATTCGGCCCATCTGGGCAAGAAGAGCTTGAAATGAACAGAAGACTTCTCGGAGTGATCGCGTTTGCCGTTGTCGTAGCCCTTGGGGCCAGCATCGTTGTTTACCAATTGCTCGTCAGGCGTCTCGGGGCTGACACCGCAAAACAGACAACTTCAATGCTCGTGGCATCAAGGGACCTCCCGATCGGATATGTCGTCAGAGCTGAGGACTTGGAGTCTGCCAGTTGGGGCGGCCCCATGCCTCCCGGCGCAATCACGAACCAGGATGAGGTCGTCGGGCGTGGCGCCATCATGATGACCCTTCGGGGTGAACCCATCCTCCAGTCGCACTTCGCGGCCAAGGGAGCAGGAGCCGGTCTCGCGGTCACCATACCGAATGGCAAACGTGCAGTGGCGATCAAAGTGAACGAGGTAGTTGGATTGGCGGGCTTCGTCCTGCCGGGTATGAAAGTCGATGTGATCGCCTGCGGCGAGCCTCCGGAGAAAGGCAATCTGGGTACCCAGGCCAGAACGCTTCTGCAGAATGTCCAGGTGCTCTCCGCCGGGCAAAACATCCAGCGTGACAATGAAGGCAAACCTGTCACCGTGCAGGTCGTCAATCTGCTGGTGAATCCTGAGGAAGCAGAGATCCTGAGCCTGGCCGGGAATGAAACCAAGATCCAGCTCGTCCTGCGGAATCCCCTCGACGAGGAAACAGCCAAGACGCCCGGTACCGCAGTTTCCTACTTGTTCACAGGAAAACCTAAGGGACTACCCATCAGTGCGCCGCCGGCCATGCGCGCTGCGATCAAGAATCCCCAGCCGAAGGTACAGAAAGTCATCGTGCCCGTCACGATGGAGATCGTCTCTGGCGGCAAAAAAGACAACGTCAAAGTCGGTCAGGTTGAAGAGGAACATGTGGTGCCGGAGGGCAACAAATGAAGTTGTACACACTGCTCAGGCTCGTCGCCATCGTCGCACTTTTCGTAAGCCTCGGGAACAGTCAGCCGCCGGCCGGCGCTCCGCGTGAGCTCAATGTCATCATGGGCAAGACGCTGGTCATCGATAGCCCCGTCGACGTGCTCAGGGTCTCCGTCGCTGATCCGGGCACAGTCGAAGCCGTTGGCATCTCGCCCAATGAGGTGATCCTCAACGGCAAGACGGTCGGCCAGACCAGCGTAATCGTTTGGCAAAAAGGTGGAAACCGCCTCTTTTTCGACGTCACGGTCACTCCTCGCGGCGAAAAAAAGATTGATATTGTCCGCCGTGAGCTCGCCAGAGAGTTCCCTGACCAGCAGATTGACCTGAGCTTGCAGGATGACACCGCCTTCCTGCGAGGGACCGTGCAAAGCCTCAACGCCTCCGAGCGTGCTTCGGCGATCGCCGCGGCCCTGGGAGGGAAGGAACTGAGGCTGGTAAATCTCTTGAACGTCAATGTTCCCGAGACCGAACCCCAGGTCCTGCTCAAAGTGCGTTTTGCTGACATCGATCGCGCGGCTACGAATGAACTCGGCCTGAACCTCTTCTCGACTGGAGCGGGCAATACCATTGGCCGGGTCACGACCGGCCAGTTCTTTCCTCCTTTAGTGTCCGGCAGCGGGGCTGCTACTATTTCAGATGCCCTGAATGTATTCCTTTTCAGGCCGGATCTCGATCTGGGCGCTACCATCAAAGCCCTTGAAGGCAGGAAGCTGCTGGAGATTCTCGCTGAGCCCAATGTGCTTGCTGCCAACGGTAAGGACGCCAGTTTCCTGGCTGGCGGTGAATATCCCTACCCGGTCGCTCAGGGCGGAGGAATTGGCGTTCCAGTCATTACCGTTCAATTCAAGGAGTTTGGAGTCCGGCTCAACTTCACGCCGTACCTCACTTCCCGTGGCACTATCCGCCTCGTGGTGGCGCCTGAGGTTAGTACTCTCGATTTCGCCAATGGGCTCGTCTACCAAGGATTCACAATTCCTGCTCTGGCTGCGCGGCGCGTCTCGACGGAGATCGAACTCTCCGACCGGCAGAGTTTTGCCATCGCCGGACTCCTCGATAACCGCGTCATTCAGGACTTGAATAAGGTTCCCGGACTCTCAAGTATTCCCCTGCTTGGCAAGCTCTTCCAGTCCAGGTCGGTCACCAAGAACAAGACTGAGTTGATGGTCCTGGTCACCCCTGAAATCGTCCGCCCGGTACCAGCCAATCAGAAACCTCCGGAGATCAAATTCGACACGCCATTCATGACGGATGGTTCGGCGACTATTCCGAGAACCCCGCCAACTGAACAGACCGGCCCGGCCGCGCAGCTCCCGAAAAGGAGCGTGCCCGTCGAAGTGCTGATCGAGGAGAGAAAACAGGAGCAGGAAAAGCGCCAGCAGCAGCAGGGCGCTGCCGGCTCTCAAATGGGTTCTGCGTATTCTACAGCCGCACGAAGTGGGACCCGCTAAGTGCGGCAATTCTACCAGAGAGGATGGGGAGGACGATGTATCCATTGAACGTAGGGCTGGCTATCTCCAGCCCGCGGCTATGGGAGGAAACACAGCGGGAGCTCCAGGGCCTACCGGTGCGCATCGTCTTTGAACAGGCCGGGGTCGGAGACCTCGTGTCTCTTGTCGAAAAGATCGAGCGTTTCCGCCCGGATGTACTTCTGATCGATCCTGGGCAGCTTTCAGTTGACTTGGCTGATCTGCTCGCCACAGTGAAAAACACGGCTGTCCGCCCCTTTGTCATCATCGTTCGGGAGACGGCCTCCCCCGATGACATCCTGAGGGCCATTCGGGCAGGCGCCAACGAATACCTCTATTCTCCGCTCAGCAATATTCTGAGGGAGACCCTCGAGCGGGTCGCCAGATCTCGGGAAAACGATCCGGCCGCCGATTCGAGCAAAGCGAGGACAATCGGTTTCCTTTCGGCAAAAGGCGGTTGCGGCGCAACGACTATCGCGTGCCACTCCGCGCTGGAATTGGGTCAGTTGAGCGGGAAGCATGTCCTTCTCGCGGACTTCGATTTCGCAGCGGGCCTGATCCGCATCCTCATGCAGGTCAAGAGCCGGTATTCTCTCCAGGATGCCGTTCACAACACCCAGAGACTCGACGCGAGTTACTGGCGCGGTCTTGTCTCAAATGGGTTCCCCGGCCTTGAGGTGATCGCCGCATCCTCGTCTGAAATCATGCGGGAATACCCGGCGCCCTCAGATGTCCGCAATGTGCTTCGCTTCGCAAGAGCCCAGTACGACTTTGTGCTCGCCGATCTGGGCCATGGGTTGGATCCGGGGGATCTGGGCCTGCTCGAGGAACTGGATGAGCTCATTCTCGTCACAACCCCTGAAATGCCGGCCCTCCAGATGACCAAAGTCTTGAACCAGCAGCTCTCTCGCCTGGGCTTCCGGCGTGATCGCATCCGCCTCGTTCTCAACCGGATGTCTCGTCGCGTTGAGCTGGATGCAAAGGAGATCGAAAGCGCCATCGGCATCGACATTTATGCGTCCATGCCAAACGACTTCACCGCGCTGGACCAGGCCTATTCTTCGGGCCGTTTGCTGCCTGAAAAGAACCAGCTACGCGAGAGCATTAGGCGCCTGGTCCGGCGTCTGGCGGATTTGGGTACTGTTGAGGCCAAGAAGAAGTTCAGTCTCTTTGGGTAGTGAGAAATGAGCGATTAGAGGGGGCCAGTGAAAACCATGGGCACGTCGCAAATCAGAGTAAGTCCAAACGTCCCTGCCACTCGTGAGGCCGGCTGGGTGATGCGGCTCTTCAGCCGGCAATCATTCTCTGCCGAGTATCAGGAGCTCAAGTTTGCCATCCACAAGCAGTTGATCCATCGGATCAATCTGGAAGCCCTCTCCATCCTGCCTGAACAGCAGATGCGGAATGAGATTCGCCAGGCCGTAGAACGCCTGGTGGATGAGTCAAACACTCCGCTCAGTATGGCTGAGCGCGAACGCGTTTGCGCTGAAGTGCTCGATGAGGTCTTCGGCCTCGGCCCCCTCGAGCCCTTGCTTGAGGACCACTCTATCTCCGACATTCTGGTCAGCACTCCTCGCCTCGTCTATGTCGAGCGCGCGGGCAAACTCTACAGGACCCCCGTTGAGTTCAAAGACGACGCGCATCTCTTGCGCATCATTGAAAAGATCGTCTCGCGAGTGGGGCGCAGGATCGACGAATCCTCACCCATGGTGGACGCCCGACTGCCAGACGGATCGCGCGTCAACGCCGTCATCCCCCCTGTTGCCGTCGATGGACCGTGCCTCTCCATCCGCCGCTTCGGCCGCAGGCCTCTCAGCGCGAACGAACTTGTCGATAACTTGAGCATGACGGATGACATGCTCAAGCTCCTGCATGCCTGCGTCGCCGCCAGGCTCAACATTATCGTCTCAGGAGGAACTGGCGCCGGCAAGACAACCCTCTTAAATGCGCTCTCCACATTCATCCCCGAATCCGAGCGCATTGTCACCATCGAAGATGCCGCCGAACTCCAGCTCCAACAGACCCACATCGTGAGAATGGAGGCGCGCCCGCCCAACATAGAAGGCCAGGGCGCGATCAAGATCCGCCAGCTCGTCATCAACGCCCTCCGCATGCGGCCGGACCGCATCATCGTCGGGGAGGTTCGCAGCGAGGAGGCGCTCGATATGATGCAGGCCATGAACACCGGCCACGACGGCTCCCTGACGACAGTTCACTGCAACAGTCCTCGCGACGCCATCTCTCGCCTCGAAGTGATGATGGGCATGGCCAATTCGAGCATGAGTATTACGTCGATCCGGCAGCAGGTCAGCTCCGCGATTGATCTCTTCGTGCACGTCTCCCGGTTCAGCGACGGAACACGCCATATCACCCACATCACCGAATGTGTGGGAATGGAGCGGGACATCGTAACTACCCAGGATATCTTCCTCTTCGAGCGAACCGGAGTATCGCCCGACGGCCGTGTCATTGGCCGGTTCCGTGCCACGGGCATCCGCCCCAAGTTCTACGAAAAACTCCGCACGGCAGGCTTCCAGTTCCCACCAGAACTTTTCCAGTCTGTCGTCGAGATTTCGTGAGGTCGCCATGACTGGATTGTTCTTCTCGATATTTGTTCCGATGCTCGGGATCATCGCCGCGGCCTCCTGGTTCGCTTTCAAGGTCGCAGTCTCCGGCCGGAAACAGGAGATGTTGAGCCAACTGGGGGACGGTTGGTCAAATAGTGACGATGCGACCTCCACGGCGAGCGTTTTCATCGATCGCGACCAGCTCCGGGCTCAGTCATCACTGAATCCGTGGACTATGCTGGTCAACTTCCTTGGCCGCAGATCCGCTTCGGCTGGGCTCGAATTGTCTGGCGCTAATGTGGTGTTCTTGAGCATTGGGACAGCTGCTGCAGGTGTTGTATTCGGCTGGCTCTTTCCACTGCTCATTTTTAGACCGCTGAGTGCGTTTGTCTTTGGCTGCGTCTTCGGTTCTCTGCCGTTCGTTTACATCTCCGGCAAGAGATCAAAGCGCCTCGCACAGTTTGAGGAGCAGTTTCCGGAAGCGCTGGACTTTATCGCTCGAGCATTGAGGGCAGGGCATGCATTCTCTGTCAGCCTGGAGATGCTCGCAGCCGAGGCGCCGGAGCCGCTGAGCATCGAGTTTCGGCGGGTATATCAGGAGCAGAACCTGGGTTCTCCTCTGGAAATTGCGCTATCTGGATTGGCCGAACGTGTGCCTATCGTGGACGTGAAGTTCTTCGTTTCTGCGGTGCTGTTACAGCGTGAAGCCGGCGGGAACTTGAGCGAAATCCTGATGAATCTCGCTTACACGGTGCGTGAACGCTTCCGCCTCAAGGGCCACGTCCAGGCCGCCACGGCCCACGCCCGAATTACTGCTCTGATCCTCACCGTCCTGCCCATCATCGTACTGGCCATTCTGCAAGTTCGTTCGCCCGAGTATATGAAAGAGTTTATTTCGTATAAGGAAGGCCCCTGGATGCTTCTGGGCGCTCTTGCCGGCCAGATCTGTGGCTATTTGATTATGCGGAAATTGATCAACTTTAGGATCTGACATGTTGCCCATCCTTATTTCGGTGAGCCTCTTTGCCGTCCTGACCGGCTTGATCGTCTGGTACGGCTACCGCGCGTATGCTAGACCTGGGCAAACCTATGAGCAATTGTCTACTCCATTGACGGGCTCAATGCTCGGTACCGGAGTGCCTTCTCTCTCATCCGGGAGCGCGGGCTACAACGTGCGCCGCATTCTCCAGTGGGCTGGAGAAAAGGTCCCTATGGATCCGATGGTCGCCTCAATCACAAGGAGGCAATTGAGCGCGGCCGGATTCAGATCGGATGCTGCGCTTCCCATTTTCATGGCCGTGCGCATATTGGCGGCTATCACCGCGGTCGCCTGTGTCATGGTAACCGCACGGTTCACTACGTGGTCGACCACCGTGGAGTTCATCATCTGGTGCGTCGCTGGATTTCTCGGATATCTCCTCTCCGGCCTTGTCCTTGACTTGCTCATCGACCGCTACCACGACATTCTGCGTTGCTCTCTCCCTGATGCTCTCGACCTGCTCGTCGTTGCGGTCGAGGCTGGACTCGGACTGGACCAGGCCTTACGCAAGGTCAGCGATGAGCTCGCTTCGACCCATCCTGAAATCTGCCGCGAATTTGCCTTGGTCTGTCTGGAAATGCGTACAGGCACGAAGCGCGCCGATGCCCTTCGCAATATGGCTGAACGAACCATGGAGAAAGAAATCCGCAAGTTCGTTGCCATCATGGTCCAGACCGACAAGTTCGGAACCAGCATCGCTGAGTCGCTGCGCACACACGCCGATTTTATGCGGGTCAGACGCAAGCAGTTGGCTGAAGAAAAAGCTAACAAACTCGGTGTGAAGCTTACAATTGTTGTCTTCTTTTTCATTCTCCCGTCAATCATGATTATTGCCGGCGGGCCCGCCATTCTCAGAATATTTAAGCTCTTGTTGCCCGCGATGCGGTCAATTGGTAATTAGATGTTGTCCACTCTAGATAAAAGCCTTTGGAGGTTATGATGGATTCACAAGTTCAGCTTCTGATCTCGGCCGGTGCTTCAGTGCTCCTGCTCGTCCTTTATCTAATGCGCAGAAGGGCGCGTAAGATGAAGGAGTTTAAGGGGAAATGATGCAGGCGGTCTTCAGTCTCGCAGGAACGCTGCGGCGAGACTGAAGATTGTCCCAAGAGCGATGGAGACGCCGTGCGGGAGGCGTAGTGTCTCGGGATTCTTTACGTCCAGTGCTTTGTGGGTCAGCCAGGGTGCTCGAAGGGCGATCAGTTCCCTCATGAGATATCCGACATTCCAAAGCGTGGCGCGCAAACGGCCCTTGGCAATTGCCAGGACCAGCGCGAGGATGGCCCCAACGACTACTGTCGTCATGAAGATCCAGATCCACCAGCGCGCTCCCGCGATCGCTCCCACGGCGGCCATCAATTTGACGTCGCCCGCTCCCATCGCGTGAAGGAGGTACAGGCAGAAATACAGACTGAACCCGAGGGCAAACCCGCCCAGGGACCGGCCCAGCCCAGGCAGGCCGAGGGACAAGAGGTTGGCGCCCAGTCCAACCAGGGTCCCAACTACCGCAATCCAGTTCGGAATGCGCCGGAATCGGAAATCATAAACGGCGGCAGGAAGAACCACCAGGATGAGAAGGATCGGGAAAGGAAAAGCAAGGGATGGGGGGATAAAGAGCTGCAAGGCCGGGATCTCCTCAAACATCATAAGCGGTATGTGTTTGGAAGGGGAAACTTTTCAAATGAACCAGGCGGACTCGTACGTCGACTACTACGAACTGATGCAGATCAGCCCCAATGCTGAGACTGGGACGATCCAGCGCGTCTTTCGCATGCTCGCCGCCCGATACCACCCTGACAACCCTCACACCGGCGACATGGACCGGTTCCTGCTCCTCAGCAAGGCATACAATATCCTGATCGATCCAGGGCTCCGTGCCGCCTATGATGCCGAACACGAAATGCGGCGCGCTTCTCCCATCGGTGTCTTCGGTCTGAAGGAGTTCGGCACGGGAATCGATGGCGAGGCCAACAGGCGGATGGGCGTCCTCTGCCTCCTTTACAACCGTCGTCGTTCTGACCCCGAGCGGCCCGGTGTCTCCGTCCTCGAACTCGAGACCATGATGACCTTCCCTCGCGAGCACCTCTTGTTTACCGTCTGGTACCTCAAGGAGAAGGATTTGATCAAGATGGACGAGAACAGCGACTTCGTCATTACCAGTCATGGAGCGGACTATGTCGAAGAGCGCCTGCCCTCGCACGAGGTCTTCTACAAGTTACTGAAGGCAGCCGAATCCGGCACCTCACGCGTTGCCGAGGACGATTTGCGCGCCCAGCAATACACAGATTGAGGCGCTCTGGCTCCTTGAGACGATCATGCCGGAGACTACTTCGCACAAGCAGGCCAGTCTCGGCTTGAAACTGTCTTTCGGCTTAGCAGGCCTCACCATCCTTATCCCCTGCTTCTGGTTGCCGAGAATCCATGCAGGTGATCTGTCGAGTCACATTTATAACGCGTGGCTTGCCTGCGAAGTCCAACACGGCAACGCCCCGGGACTGGAATTGAGGAGTCAATGGGGCAACTCTCTGTTCGACATCGTCCTGTCGACTCTTCTGCCTACGCTGGGAGCGGCGTGGACCCAGCGCCTGGCTGTTTCTGCTAGTGTGCTGGTTTTCTTTGGGGGACTCTTCGCTTGGATCCGGCACCAGACACGGAATGCATGGTGCCTCCTTCCGCTCTTGGCCATGCTGACCTACGGTCGAATGTTCCACCTGGGGCTCTTCAACTTCTATTTGTCTCTAGGTCTGGCCTTTTGTGCTCTCGTCGCCGCTCGATCTGGGGCGTGGGGAAAGTCCCTCGCCGTTTTCCTCTTGAGTCTCTCCGTTCTGGCTCATGCCCTTGGGACCATCATTGTCCTGGCCCTGGCGGCTTTTCTGTTCCTTGCTGACCGCCTCCGCACTCGCAACCGGGTCATTTTGACCATTTCCCTCATCGGCGTCATGTGCCTGGGACGTTGGGCATTGCCGTACATGATTCCTCTGGACCGCTCCTTATCCGCGGGAGATATTTTGGGGGCTGGCCACTTCGTTCTGTACGGGGCCGAATTCCGGGTAATCGGAGCTGCAGCACTATGTGTAGTGCTCTTGGCCATCGCCCTCAGGCTCGAACGGCATAACTGGCGACGGTGGGTCGCCGACACTTGGATGCACATACTGGCTTTGTTTGCGGTCGCCGCATCTCTCACTCCCTGGGGCCTCTGGCTTCCGGGATACCGCTATCCGCTTGGACTCCTCGACCTGCGTGTCTCCTTCGGCGTGGTTCTTGCCCTGCTCATCTTGGCGGCACGCACGCCCAACCGGAAGGTCCTTTTTGCATCATCGGCGGTAGTGGCTGCCATCTACTTTTCCTGTCTCTACGGCCGACTTCGTTTCGTCGATGCGGTTGAAGATCGGATGGATCGGGCCGTCTCGACCCTCCCGCCTCGTGCTCGAGTTGTCAGTTCACTCAGGTCCGCGAGCCCCGTAGACCCTTATGTCCATATGGTGGATCGCGTCTGTCTTGCGCGGTGCTATAGCTACGCCAATTACGAACCGGCGTCGCACGCGTTTCGCCTGCGCGCAGTGCACCCATCGCCAATTGTTCAGTGGGACCCAGGAGTGACCCGTGCGATGGAGTCCGGACAATATAGAATTCAGCCCATTGATGTGCCAATGTGGGAACTCTGGGCTCCTGGGCGTGCCGACCTCAACATACGCTCCCGTCGTGTGGAAGTAGGCGAACGACTCCTTGTTCAGCAAGTTCCTTGATGATTCGTGGCAGCGCTTTTCTGCAGGCCGTGTGTTAGCTTGAAAGCAGGATTGACCATGCACCTAACCCGTATAACCAGAATCACGATACCTGCTCTGATGATCCTGGTGCTGCCATTCATGGTGTATTGGCTCGGAGCGGGCAGAATATCCGATTGTGACCTTCCTGCTGCGCTGAAGGGTGCATCAAAGCGCTTGGCTGCCAATTGGCGAATGCGCAATCAGATCTTTCGACCAATAGTGACAGCGCCGGACTCGATACTGTGGGATACACCTTTTGGCAAATTCTGGGTGCCACGGTCCACACAAGAACCCTTCCTGCGCGTCGTTATTTCTGAACAAGAGGAAGATATTTACTCTGCAGAGTCTATGGTGAAACCTGGCGATGTGGTCATGGACTGTGGCGCGGACATTGGGACTTTTGTTCGAAATGCAATCGTTCACGGCGCTTCACGGGTGATAGCCGTCGAACCTGCTCCCTGGAAAGAGCCTTGTTTGAGAAAGACCTTCGCACAGGAGATCGCCCAAGGTAAGGTGACGATCTATCCGAAGGGTGTCTGGAATACTGAGGCCGAGTTACTTCTTGACGTTGACACGATCCGGTCCGACCGGGGCCAGAAGGTGCCGCTGACTACAATCGACAGGATTGTGGAGGAGCTTCAATTGAATCGGCTCGACTTGATCAAGATGGACATTGAGGGAGCCGAAAAGCCAGCCATCCAAGGCGCACGAAAGTCGATACTGCGATTCAAACCTCGATTCACCATCGCCACTGAGCACAAACCAGATGACCATTCCGCAATTCCCGCTCTGCTGAAGGAGATTGTTCCTTCTTACTCGGCGAGCTGCGGACCATGCGTCTACCAGTTCGAACGCTTTCAGCCCTATACAATGCAGTTTGTCGCCGGCAGATGATCACATCCGACTTGGCTTCATTCCCGAACCTGTGCTCGGATCAACGAATGAGGCTGCGATCTTCCCTGCCCATCTCCTCCGTAGCCATCTTCCTCTCCGTCTGCTTGCGGAATACGACGTACCGGCCGTCCTCGAACGTCTCCTTCCAGTTCTTTGCGTCATTGAGGGCTGTGACGAGCCCTGTTTCCTTTCTCAGAATCACCGTGTTCACACCATAGTGTTCAATCGCTGCTTGCCATCCCGGCTCCGCGAAGCGGATCTGATCATAGAGTGAAATCATTGACGAGCCATAGAAATCCATCCGGCCATCGCAGAAGATCCTCCCGCGCGGGAACAGGGCGTAGATTACATACCCCGGCGCATCGTCTGAGAAGACGCGAAGGCCGGAAGACTCTTGAATTGACGCCACCGCTTGAACAGGATAAACCTCGTTTCGAAACTCTGGGCTAATGCGTGGCGCCAACCGGAGGGTCGCTCCCAACACGATGGTCAGAGCGAGCAGCGCTGGTGCCGCGAACGAGAGGGGCGTTCTTCTCACTTGCAGCCACTCCCTTCCGTTTTCTTCGAGGCCAGCCAGTACGTCCCGAATTCTCCGGATTTGTATGTGCCTCGCGCCTGCGCGGGCCATTTCGCTCAAGGACTCACAGAGTAGCGGCGTCACGACCACTGCGTGGACCGAAACATGGCGGACTGAGGACAACGCCATCCACGCCGTACCCGCTATCACCATTCCCTCTCCGTACCTTCTCTGAAGCAAATACCAACTCGCCGCCAGGAAGTCCAATCCGAATAACAACAGCAGATGCGGTGAGGCCAGATTAGGCGGCTGGAACTCTATCGTCCTTTGCCGGATGAGGGGATCCTGCAGGTAGCTCAGGATATGCTCATGCAGCCTGATCCCGTAGGGATTGAGGAGACTGGCCAGTCCACATACCAGAATCGCGCTGGCATAGATCCCGAATCTGATCGCTTCCCGGGGCTTCCTCTCGGGGGCGGCCACCACAGCCTTGATCATCGCCCCTCCGCAATATGCACCCAGAAGTGGAAAGATCATCATAAATCCACCGTGAACATTGGCCCAAAGGGCAGTCAGGGGCGGGAGGATCAGCAGACTCCTCATTCGGCCTCCCTCGTATTCCTCAATTGCCCAAAGAGCGATGAGAATGAAAGCCAGTGTGATCAGATGGGGCCGCGCCAGCCAGTGCCCCCATGAGACTGTCATGGCGAGTGCCGTCGCGCAGAGCGCAATCACCGGATTCAGGCACGTCGAGACCGACTTGTTGTAGAGCCGGTAATATACGGCGCTCAGGATGCCCAGGCTGATCAGTGCTACCCCGCCCAGTCCCCAAACGGAATGCACCGCCGCCATGACTGCATCCCAGAGCCATTCCCACGCTATCCACGGCTCGCCCGGCTTGGTGAACGAGAAGAGATCTGCCCTCGGTATTGCGTGGTTGCGCAGAATCCACTCGCCTGTCTTGATGTGCCACCCCGTGTCACCGTCATTCAGGAGAATGCTCAGCCCAAGAGGATGAAACAGTAAGGCCAGCGCCGGAAACATCAGGATGAACTCTCCGAACGTGGGCAATGCGCCAAGAGTTTTGGTGGCTTGCTGGTCCGGCCGGCCGATCAGCATTTCAAGGCATCCTCCGAGGGCATACGATCAGGAACGCAGTAGCGCCTCACAGGAGACTATCCTCCTGGCCTGGGTTCAGTCAATCATGAGGAAGGTTAGTGGCTCGGACGGCCGCAGTGAGCTCACGCCACCCGGCGGCCCAACCTCCTGCCACCATTTTTTCTGCGCAAGCATCCGGTCCGGTCCATGCCGCCGGAAACAATGTAGTCGTCGCGACTATCGAGTGCGTCGACCCTGAGACCATGTAGTCCAATCGAGTACACCGGAGAACAGTTCGCTTTCACTCAGTCGCTGTTAGAATGCTATCTGACGTGAGGAGACCCGAGATGCTCCGAAGCCAGCCGATGCCGCTTCTGGTTCCAAGATCCTACCCTGGTTCTCTATCCATAGTGATTCCAATCTTCAATGAGGAGTCGGGCATTGGATTGCTTCGAAGCGCCATGGAGCGCTTCATTCAAGACCTGGAGTGCGATAGCTGTGAACTTGTCTTGGTGAACGATGGGAGCACCGATTGCTCCATTCAGCGGCTTGCGGAATGGGCGTCAGAAGATTGTCGCGTGAAGGTGATCCATTTATCCAGAAACTTCGGCCATCAAGTGGCCGCAACCGCCGGATTGGACTTCGCGACTGGAGAGGCAGTCGTTTTGATGGATGCGGACCTCCAGGATCCACCAGACGTGGTGCATTCGATGATCGACCGCTATTGCGAAGGCTACGATGTCGTCTATGGACAGCGTACCGCTCGCGCAGGCGAGACAGCCTTTAAGCGACTTTCGGCATGGCTGTTCTATCGCTTCTCACGTAGATTCATCCATCCGGACCTGCCTGTAGACACCGGTGACTTTCGGCTGATGTCGCGGCAATGCCTCGAAGCTCTGAGCGAGCTACGTGAAACACATCGCTTTCTCCGCGGTATGGTCACTTGGATCGGCTTCCCTCAAATCGCGGTTAGCTATCAGCGCAAACCGCGAACTGTCGGTGTGACCAAGTATCCGCTGCGGAAGATGCTGGCCCTTGCATGGACCGCAGCTACCTCCTTGTCGATCCTGCCCTTGAAGTTCAGCCTGCTCATGGGTGTCCTCTTCGGCCTTTTGGGGGTAGAAGAAGCAGTACGTGCTATACTCGCTCATCTTCTAGGCTGGTATACCGTCCCTGGATGGACATCTACCATCGTCGTCACGAGTATTCTTGGCAGCGTGATCTTGTTGAGTATGAGCATCATGGGCGAGTATGTAGGGAAGATCTATGAGCAAGTCAAAGACCGGCCGCTGTATATCGTCGCCCGTACGATAAACATCCCGACAGATAGACAGATTATGTGAGGCCATGAGCAACCGCGAGTTCGATGAATACTCTGAGAACTATGAAGCCCTTCTTCGAGATCCCCTGCGTGATCGATTTTCACAAGGATCCGGGAATCTGTTCTTCCACCTCCGCAAACGGGATGTGATTCAGAGGTTCTGGAAAGAACGCGACATCGACACTCATCTGCTGGACTATCTAGACCTCGGATGCGGCAAGGGAGAACTCCTTACCCTCCTTGAGCCTGCCTTTCAGCACGTCGCCGGGTGCGACTTCTCAGCCGGTATGATCGAATCGATCAAGCGGATTGAAACGCGAGTCCAGGCGGACCCTTACACGATCCCATTCGAGAGCGGGCGCTTTGACTTTGTAACCGCGGTTTGTGTGTACCATCACGTCCCTGTCGAGGAGCGGGCCCGGCTCACCTCAGAGGCAAGGCGGGTCCTTCGACCAGGTGGAGTTCTCTGCATCATTGAACACAACCCTCGCAACCCGGTTACGCGCGCAATTGTGAAACGCACTCCCGTGGATGCAAACGCGATCCTCCTTCCATCTTCAGAAACACGCCGTCTTCTTCTCGGCCGAGGTTTTTCGATTCTAAAAATGCAGTACTTCCTGTTCCTACCCGCGATGTTCTATGGCAGCCTTGCTGACCGTCTTGAAGCAGGTCTCGGGCGCATTCCGCTAGGAGGACAGTACGCAGTATTCGCACAATCCTGAAGTCGCATTGTCTGGTGTGGGGTAAATAGTGAAGAGCGCAGATCTACAGGAATCACGGCTCGCCATCATAGCGAAGTACGCGGCCCTGGCTGTATTCTCGGCCGGGCTGACATATCCCTTCACTCGTATCCTGATGAGGGTCGGCGACGAAGGCACCATAGTTTATGGTGCCCAAAGAGTGGCTGAAGGAGCCGTGCCGTTTAGGGATTTCCTTGAGGTCATGGGGCCGGCCTGCTTCTACTGGTTGGGTCTGTTCTTCAAGCTCTTCGGGATTTCCTTCGAGGTTGCACGCAACCACCTTTGGCTGACCGCTGTCCTCACCACCCTTCTTGCCTATCACATTACGAGATTCTTCATTCGCGGGCCGCTGCAGTACTTACCCCCATTGGCTGTCTGTGCGCTTGGCATTCCTCTCTGGCCCGCCTCAAGTCATCACTGGGATTCGAACTTGTTTTTCTTGTCCGCTCTCGCAGCGTACTTGCACGCCTTGGAGAAGAGGCGCCGAGGTCTCTTCCTGATGGCTGGCGCGATTGGCGCGGTCACGGCGCTCTTCATGATTCAGAAGGGTGCTTTCCTCTTGATCGCATTGTCCGTAGTGACTGCTGTCTCCATGGGGGCAAGGCGCGCCCGTCTGTCCGGCATGGCAGCGCTAATTGCTGGGGCAACCGTCGTATTCTCCTTGACCGCGTGCTGGTTCCTCTTCCAACATTCACTCCAACAGTATGTCTACGCGAATATAGTATGGCCATCTGCCAATTACCACAGCGTGAATAAGATTCCTTTTAATTTCTTGTTTCCCACTGTGGCGGCTGCAAGCTGGAACTCGGTCTTTGCTGATACGCCGTCCGCCGCATGGTCATCTATCGCGCTTACCTCAGGTTGGTTACTGATTCCGCTATTGCCGATGATCGGCGTTGTCCTGATTCTTGTTCGCTCGACTTCGGGATTGAGCCAGGGAAGCCTCTTCGAAGCACAGTCGCTTGCGGTGGGCTTGTCTGGGGGTGCTTTGTGGATCTCAGAAGTGCATCGCCCGGATTTCTTTCATTTAGCCTACGCAGCTCCTGTTTTGCTGATCTATTGCTGTTACCTGCTCGGGGATCTACTCCGGCCTAGCCGGACGCAAAGTGTAGTCGCCGTTGCTTGCGCGGCGTTGATCATGATCCCCGCTTTGGCTAGATTTGCCAATGCAACTCGCGTATTGAAAACAGGGAGCACCGTTGCCACCCGCCGAGGGGTAGTCGTCATGCCTTCCGAAGATGAAGCGCTGGACTTCCTTCTAAAAAGTACAGAACAACGCGCAAAAGTGTTTATTTACCCATATTATCCAATGTACTATTTTTTGGCTGACGTTCAAAATCCGACGCGGTTCAGCATTATGCTGTATGGGAACAACACCAGCGGGCAATTCGCGGACTCGATCTCTGCACTCGAGAGGCAGAAAGTAGAATGGGTTCTGAGCGATACCGTTGTTTCAGGGGCAAACTTTGTGCAATGGTTCCCCGGGTATCATCACCCGGCACCCGAGAAGTTGATCATGGAAAGGTACTTGGCGGAGCGCTATGAATATGTCCGGACTGCTTCCGGGTTCAAGATTTTGAGGCGGAAATAGCCCTCCCGCCCCCTCACCCCTCCCCCAATCCCTTCCACATCGGCATCAGCCCAAACCGCGTCTTCACGGTCTCCAGCTTCTCCCCTCGCTGCTCGATCCGGTCCGCTTCCCACCATCCCAGATCCTCCGCCATCCTGAGATGCTGCATGCGATCTGCCGCGATCCCCATCACACGGCAGCACGTTGCATCGACGGCCACAAGGTCCCTCCCCATCACCACAACCCCTGCTGCCTTGGGCGTCCCCTGAATCGGCCCGTTCCCCTCCATCCCCACAATGCCATCCACGATCGCAAACGACTTCGGCCCAAACTTCTTCGCCAGCGCCACAATCGAATTCCCAATCCCATGCTGGTGCAGCACATTCTTCGGCCAGCCGTACAACTCCCCGGGCACCAGCCCAAAGTAGTTCTTCATCGACAGCGTCACCCCCGCCCAATGGTGCGTCTTCATCTTTGGCAGCGAGATGATTACGTCTGCTGCCAGCACGGTCTGCGGGAACCACATCTTTCCAATCGTGCCGAACTGATCCAGTGCCGCGACATCATCGCGGTTGAGATCCGTGAACCGCCTCTCCAGATCCGGGATCGCGTCGAAGTAGCCGGCCTCCTCTGCCAGACCCAGCGTGTCCCTTCGATGGCCGGGACCTTCGCCGATCGTCACCGCCGCCGCGCCTTGGCTCGCCATCACCTCCGCCACCGCCGCAATGAACTTCGGATTCGTGTTGATCACCGTCTCCCGGGAAAACTCCACCAGGTTCGGCTTCAGCAGCACACGCTTGCCCCGCACATCCAGGCCGCACGCAGCCACTCCGCGCTTCAGGATATCGACGAGATCCACATCGTAATTCGCCGCCTTCAACACCGAAACCGCGGAGCGATCCCACGTCGGTCGGACCGCGGTCTTTCGCGCACACGCGCCCAGCACAGCTGCTCCTCCGGCAGCCAGCAGATCCCTGCGCTTCATGCCGTCCCTCCTCGCCACTGCCGCCACGTCCCCTCCATCTCCCCGATCAGCGCCAGCGCCACCTGCGTCGTTTCGGTCCGGTCCGTGATCTCCGGCCGTCGATCCTCGAACGCCAACCCGTGCATCCGCATCCCGATACGCAGAAGCGCTCCCGACAGCCCTGGTTGCCGGTGGCCCCAATCCGCCTTCGCTCGCGCCAGGGACACTGCAAGATCCATACCCCTGCCACCCTCCAACCCGATCAGCGCCAGCGCCGTGCATTCTGGAAACGAAGGCAGATCTTCGTCCAGCACACGCCGGTTCCCGTAATTCCACCCTCCGTCCTTGCAGCGGCGGTCCAAGAGATACCGCTCACCCATCTCAATCCTCTGCCGCAACAGGTCCGAACTGGCCCCTGGCAGACTGAGGCGCAGTGCCCTCAACACATGCGCCGTTGGCTCCACCCAGTTCGCCGTTCCCTCAGCCCAGGGCCACCCGTCCAGCGTATTGTCCTGCTCCACCCATTGCTTCCGCTGCAAAAGCCGGTCGATGAGGGTTGGTCCTGGCGCCTGCTTTCCCTTCATCCTCAGCAGCCACCCCAGCCCCTTCTTCCAGCGGTCGTCGAACTCCCCCCGCACGCAATGCAGCACCACCACCAGTGAAGTCGCCCAACTCTCTGCGCCAACCCGCGGATTCGCCACCCACGCGCCCGACTCAGCCTGCCACCCCCGGATCAGTCCCCATGCCTCATCGCTCTCCTTGTGCCCATGCAGCGCCAGCGCCGCCAGAACAGTCGGCTCCAGCCAGGAACTCTTCCCGGCGTAATAGCCCCACCCTTTATCGGGATTCCTCCTCCTCAGCAGGGTGTCCGCATATCCATCCACTTGACGGGTCTCCTCCGGTTCGCCCGATTATAACCCGCATCTCTTCAGCTCAGACCGGAATTCTACGTATGTGGGCGATCCTCACCTTGAAGCGCCTCAATGTGATCACGTTCCTGGCGTCTAACGAAACCCGGCAAAAATACCGATAGCCCCATGATGGGACTCTCTCAACACGCTCTCCCGGAACGGGTTCTGCCCGATGAACTACCGTTCGAGCCTTCCCCCCTCTTCGAGACAATCCCCCTCCGCGACGACTCTGCGCTTGCCGAATCCCGCGGCAAACGCATCGGCATTCTCATCGTCACCTACAATGCGGCCAGCACACTACTTTCAGTCCTCAAGCGCATCACCCCAAATGTCTGGCGCAACGTCGAGGAGGTGGTCGTCTTCGACGACGCCAGCCGCGACGCTACCTTCGAAATTGCTATCGGCCTCAAAGCCCTCCGCGACATGCCCAAACTCACCGTCGTCAAGCACCGGGCAAACCTTGGATACGGCGGCAATCAGAGGGCCGGTTACCGCTACATGATGGAGCGCGGCTTTGATATCGTCGTGCTCCTCCACGGCGACGGCCAGTACGCTCCCGAAATCCTCTCTCACCTGTACGCACCCCTCGTCCGCGGCGAGGCCGACGCTGTATTCGGCTCCCGAATGATGCGTGTCTACGGCGGCCCTCTCAAGGGCGGCATGCCGCTCTATAAGTACATCGGCAACAGGATCCTGACTTTCCTCGAAAACCGCGTGCTGGGCTTGTCTCTCTCCGAGTTCCACAGCGGGTACCGCGCGTACTCGCTCAATGCCTTGAGGCAGATCGACTTCGAGTGCATGACCCCCGACTTCCACTTCGACACTGAAATCATCGTCAAGCTCCACCACCAGGGGTTCCGCATCAGTGAAGTTCCGATCCCGACCTACTATGGAAACGAGCTGTGCTACGTCGATGGCTTGAAGTACGCGCGCCATGTCGTCCGCGCTCTTTACCGCTATCGCATGACGACCGGCGCGGCCCGTTCCTACCCCGAATTCAGCGAATACTGGATTCACTACGCTCTCAAGGAAGGGCTCTATTCCAGCCACTACTACGTCTCGCGCTTTGTATCCGCCCGACAGACCGTCCTCGATATCGGCTGTGGCCAAGGCTACGTCGCCCGGCGTTTGGCGGAAAGCGGCTGCACAGTAACGGGGATTGATGGGCTGGTCGAGCCTGAATGCGGTGCCTCGATGGAGTTTTACCACCGCTGTGAACTTTCTGCCGGGCTTGGTCCGGTCCTTGATCGCATCTCCCCTCGCCCCTTCGACCGCGTCCTCCTTCTCGACGTCCTCGAGCACCTTCCCGACCCCGCCCTCATACTCCGCCAGGTGCGCCCCCTCCTGGAACGCGAGGGCCGCATCCTCGTCTCCGTCCCCAACGTTGCTAACCTCGCCATCCGCCTCATGCTGCTCTTCGGACGCTTCGATTACGCCGAACGCGGCATCCTGGATCGCACCCATCTTCGCTTCTTCACCCGCAAGTCGATCAGGCGCCTCCTCCAGGATTGCGGCTACGAAATTCTCGAAGAGAAAGCGACTAATATCCCCGCCGAGTTGATTCTCGGGCTCAACCCTAAGTCTCGCTTGATGCGCTTGATTGCCACCGCCCTCCATGGACTCACCGTCCTGTTGCCCGGGCTCATGGGCTATCAGGTGATGCTGTTCGCCCGAAAGATACCGATGGAATCCTCCGGCGAATGATCACTCAGGCAACCCCGGCTTCCACCTCTCAGCAGGAGGCTGCCACGTCCCGGCGCTGGGCCGTGGCTACCTTCTTCGGAGTCCTCCTGGTTTTGGCGCTCTCCGTTTACCCCGCCATCACCTCGAGTCTCTGGCTTGATGAAACCGGCACATTCTGGGCCGTCAAAGACGGCTTTCGCGAGATGGTCAACCGGGCGAACTGGTGGACCGCGACCTCGCCCGCGTATTATTCGACGGCTTGGATTTCGACGCAGATTCTCGGCCTGAACGAAATCGCCCTGCGTCTGCCTTCCGTCGTCTTCTCGCTCATCACCGCAGTTCTGCTCTTTTTCCTGGCCCGGCGCTGGCTTAACGTCGAGCTCGCGGCCTACGCCGTGCTCACGTTTTTCTCCATCAAGTCCGTCAGTTTCTCCGTCGTCGATGCCCGCCCTTACGCTTTCGGCCTCATGCTCCTGGTCCTGGCCTGGCTCGCCTTCTTGCGTTGGGCAGAGGCTTCCTCCGCTCGTTGGGCGGCTCTGTTTTGCCTGTCTGCGGCCGGCGTAGTTTATGCACATTACCTGCTGGCGCTAGGCCTGCTTCCCCTCGCTTTGTATGTGGCATTCCCTTGCCTTCCCTCCGGGCGCGTGAGCTTGCGTCGGTTTGCAGTTCTTGCTTCCATCTCTCTCTTGCTGCTTGTGCCGCTGGCGCCCCAGTTCCGGTCGGTCTTCAACCATCGCGCTGCACTCTCGTGGCCTCCGACTGCGACGTGGACGAATCTGGCCATGTCGTTAATGCATCCATGGATGTTGCTGTGCATCGTTATCGGCTGGGCGATCCGGATAGGCAAAGGGGGAAAGCCTTGGTGCCTGGTCTGGGAGGGCCGCCTCAAATTCCTGCCTCTCCTGGCCTGGATCATCATCCCGCCGGCTTTCTTGTTCTCTCTGGAGAAACTGGATGCCACCCGCTTGTTCGACTCACGTTACTACATCAGCAAGGAGCCCGGAACCGCCATCCTCTTGGTATTTCTGCTCAGCGCGATCGATCACCGGCGAATCATCAGGGTCGTGCTCATCCTGCTGCTGACCTGCTCCGCCGTCGTAAATCTCTATCAGAACCACCATCATTCCGGCCAGGACTGGAAGTGCGCAGTCGCCAGCTTGAATCAGGCGTCGGCGAAAAGTCCCGGCCTGCCGGTCATCGTCGTCAGCGGATTCATTGATTCGTTGCGCCACGACTACTGGCATGATCCGTCGAAGCATGACATCCTTTTCGCGCCGCTCCTCGTCTATCCTCTCTTAAAGGAACCGTATCGGCTCCCTTTCTTGCCCGGGCCACTGGCGGAAGAAGAATTCAGCCAAACGATTTGGCCGGCCATAAGGGATAAGGAGGGAATCGCAGTCGTTTGGCTGCCGTTCTCCAGTTCCTACGGACCGTGGTTCGCGGAACGCCTCCGATTGGTAGGCATGCGCCCGGCAGGAGTGGAGACCTTCGGCACCATCAGCATCGCCACGTTCAAAAGAAATTGAACAACTAAGGCGTCTATTGTTCCAGATCCATCGTCGGGCCTCGCCCCTCAGCGGCAGCTTGGCGGTTGGCCGGGCCCGTCCATGCGTCATTAATGTATTGCCACTCAAAGCGGACCAAGACGGCCCACGCGACCATTCCGAGAATCGCTCCGGAAGCTGAATAGGGCCGCTATATCAAAGGAGGCGGCAGCTTACTGCTATCCACGTTGCAGAGCTTGCCAGTGATCTCAGCGTTCCACACGCCCATATTTGCTGGCGGTGGGGCATTTACAAGAAAATATCCGGCGACAGATAGGTTGCCCGTCGTGTTGATAAACGCTCCTGACGCCTTCTCATTCGGGAATGTTGTGCTCTCTCCGGGCTCCACCTTCACGTTACCGGCGTAGAAGCCAAACGCCTGGGCGGGCGGAACGGGGTCGTACGTCATGTGGGGTGTCACGCCCGGCAAGAGGTGGAATACTCCCCTGTCAATCGTGGTGAGGAATTTGCCTACCGCCCCAAAGTCGAAGACGAATCTGCCCCATTCATGCGCGGCCTGTCCCGTCGTTTTCAAGCTTTCAGCCGGACCATCGGGCACGCCGTACAGAGTACCGGTCAGTGGGGTTTTGTCATTGAGGAAGCCTCTGACGGGTCCGAACCACCCAATTTGGGGTGGCAAACCCGCAAAGTCCAACTTCGCCTGCAAGAGGAGGCGGACGTTTTGACAGTTGTTCGACTGTGCCTGCGCGCGCACGACTGTCACAAAGCAGCCTAGTATCAAAGCAAGAGCCACGGTTTTCAGCAGGAACTTCATCGTGTGATCCTTTCGCGGGTCGCGAATTCTCTCGGCAGTAGCACCATCAAGTGATTCTGGCCTAAGCCCTCTTCCGCCGAGCGAACATGTTCAAACCTGATGCGCCAGGCCCACGATGGTCCGTCGGGCCGGGTTCCGAGATAGGGAGGTCGGGGGCCATTCCATGACAGACACTAAGTGAAGGCTACTTGGAGGATGCAAGGATGGACAATCGCCAGAAGTACTAGATTAAGGTGCATAAGATCTAGAACTACTAATTTAGGGGTATCCTACTTCAGCACGTCGAGGATGTACCGCTAGAACATTCAAGGGGATGCTGCTGGTTCAGAAGCCAAACTGGAAATTCGGCCAGTTTGACCCGCCACAAATTCCCCCACAGACAACAAAAGGGCCGCTTCTCAGCGGCCCTTAAGTCTTTTAGAATCTGGTACGCCCGGCACGATTCGAACGTGCGACCTTTTGCTCCGGAGGCCCGTCCGAGGGTTTCTGCAAGTGGCTCATTCTGCGGTGGAACCTGTTTCAGATGAGAGGGTTAGCGGTTTTCTTACTTGACTCGATTTGACCCGCTTTGACCCTGTTTTTCGTTCCTAGTCTCTACAGTTTCCACTACATAACTTGTCGCGTTGCGGTCACACGAAACCATCCGTTGCTCTGCTTGACTACTGCGGTCACGCGGAGATCATGCATCTTATCGCCCCGTTGGAGCCTCAATTCGTCGCCCACCTTGGGTACGTTCGCATCGGGGCGCAACATAACGGACAACACTGATCGGCCGTCTGGAGGGGCGGGGTTAAGATCGACACCGTGGAGTAGTCGGTTGACTGCTTCTCTTGCTTCCTTGTTGAACCGCTTAAGCTCCGAGTAACGAAGCTCAGGAGGATTCGCCCGGTTCCATGCAGCCATTCTCTCCCGCGGCTCAACTTCGACGTGGTGATCGTAGAACACCGCCAGTTTCACTCGCTCCGTGCTTAGGAGGTGCGGAAAACTCTTCAAGTGCTTTGCGCGGTACTTCGCATAGAGGGCGCCCACTTCAGCCGGAGAACTGAATAGATCGACCGTGAGAGTGATCCGGCTCAGAGCGGGGATGGTGTCGTTGAAATCCCAGTCAATCTCATTCTTCACTTCTGGTGGGACTTCTTCGGACGGCCATTCACCTCGGGCGGCGCGGTTCTTCAGGAGAACGTGCAGGCCTGCGCGCGTGGCATCAGAATTGACGACCCTGCGCTGCTTCCGTTCATTCGATGGGCTGGCTGTGACCTCTACGCGTTTCTTTTTGGCAATGTCTCTGGCCTCAATGACGAGTGAATCGTCGTCCATCAGGCCGCGCAGGACTTCTGCGGGCGCGCCCCGGCGGATGAGCTCCTCCCATACTTTCGGGTTGACCCGGCCGCCGAGCTTCCGGCTCAGGATCATCTGAATGTCCTGAATGCTCTTTCTCCGCTTGCGCTGAGTGCTGACACTGAGGTTCATTTTTTGTCCTGACTCAGTGTACCGCACAATTACAGCATGTCGGGACAAATTGCGGGAAAGATGTTTTGGACCGAAAGAGAGACTCAAGCGCAAACCGGGCTTGGCCTCAGGCTTCTCCGCATCATGCGGATGCGGGGAGACGGCCCACCCTGGCGGAAGGTCTCTGGCGTGATTGGACGGCGCGGCGGACGCGTTCTCTATGAAGTGGCGGGAACGGTAGCCTGGGTCAATTCACGACCCGGCGGAGGGGAAGCGGCGGGAGGTGGTCGATGATAGCCGATCCGAAGGAATCGCCCAACTTCTGCGCCGAATTGCGAGTGATCCTCGATCATCTGTTGCCGGAAGTGGAAACAGTTGAAATTCAGTACGGCGGAAATGATCCCGAAAGAACGCGCTTCATCGATTCCATCGTCCTGAAGCTTCGGCAGAAAGGCGGCGCGGGATGACTACCGACGAAAACGCCCGCCGGCCGGAGGAAGGCACAGCGGGCGTGATTGATGGAACTGCAACTTCAGAATACGCGGAAACATCGCAGGCGGCAAATGTTTCAGGGGTGAAACGGTGACGCCGGCGGCGGGTGAGTTGGCGGCGGGCCTGGAGCTCAAGAGAGTGGGGCGCGGTTGGCGCGGGGCCTGTCCGGTTCACGGCGGATCCAGTTTCACGCTGAACGAGCGCGATGGGCGCCCGGTGTGGACGTGCTGGAGCGGATGCGACCGCGGCGCGATCCTCACCGAACTTCGAGCGCGCGGCCTCTGGCCTTCGCATGAAGAGACTCCCGAGCAACGCGAACAGCGGCGCCGCGCGTGGATCGAACAGCGGCGGCGCATGGAAGAGGCGGAACTCTGGCGGCGGGCGGCCGTGGCCGAACTCGAGGCCCGGCAGCAGGCGGCGCTCGAGGATGCCGAGCAGCACGGCGGGCCGGCGCGGTGGCTGAAGTGGACAGACTGCGCCGCGGCGACCTACTCCATTGCTCGGCTGAAGGGCGACGAACTCACGCGGCGCCTGGATTACGAGCGGCAAGTGAGGCCGCGGAGTACGGCGCGACTCCTGGCGGCGGGCAGGGCAGATCAGCGGGAGGCGGAGGCTATCGCGCGGCTGATCGTCGCGATGATTGCGGCCGAGCCCAACACGAAAGGCAGGGCCGCATGAAGCCACACGAAAAGCGGATTGCAGACGGCATAGCCGAAGTCACGAAGAGGCTCAATAACAGGACGGCTCTTCCTGTCACATTCTCAGCGATGGACCTCTATCGCGAAAGCGCGGACGAACTCCGCCCGGTTGTGGAGAACTTGCTGGTCGATGGGCTTACCTTGTTCGCGGGGAGGCAGAAGAGCGGCAAGTCCTGGCTTGCGCTTCAACTCGCCATCGCCATATCGGGCGGGCGCGACCTGGAAGGCGTCTCCATCTGTGACCGTGGGCCGGTACTGTTCGGTGCGCTGGAAGAACCGAAAGCGCGGACCGGTGCGCGTCTCCGGAAGCTGGCAGAGTCGGGCGAGTGGCTGATGAACTGCGCCTTTTTCTATGAACTCCTGCCACTGATGGGAGGCGGCGCCGATCAACTCCGATCCCTAATTGACGAAACGGAAGCCCGGCTGGTGATCCTCGACACCCTAACGGCAGTGGTGAAGGCTTCGGGCAAATCGAGCGGCGACGTGTTCCGAAGCCAGTACGCAGAGGTGGACGTGCTCCGCAAGATCGCAGAGGAAAAGCGCATCGCGATGCTGGTCCTGCATCACACAAGGAAGGGCGGCGGGGAATCCCTCGAAGCCATCGCGGGAACCGGCGGCATCAGCGCAGCCATCGACACGGCATGGATTCTACGCCGATCGGCTGAAGGCGAATCGAGCATGGAGGTTGTCGGGCGCGAAATCGAAGACCGCACCTTTGCGCTGCGCTTCGAGCGTGAGACTCCCTTCGGTTGGCGATTCATCGGCGACGGCCGCGAACAGGCCCTCAGCGCGGAGCGGCGGCAAGTCCTGGAAGTGCTCCGAGACGAAGGTGGGCTCTCGCCGGCAAAGCTCGCCGTGGAACTCGCGAAGAGCAGGCCTGCGGTCCGAATGCTCCTCAAACGGATGGCGTCGGATGGCTACGTCTTCAAGCGAAATGGCTCTTACTTTATCTCTCCCTCTCTCTCTGTGAGTGACAGGAGTTACAGAGAAAGAGAAAGAGAGGAAGAGATAGAGGGCATTGGGGATGGTAGGGGATGAACACCGTAACGCGGAAAACACAGTGGAACGTGGTGACTCACTGTCACGCCTGTAACGCCTGTCACTCAGAAACGGAGGCACGAACTTGAAGACGTGGACAGAGGATCATCTGTGGCTGGCGCGGGCCGCGGTGGAGGTGAGAGACGGATTACGCGCGCTGGCCGCCCGGCTGCCGAATCGGGACTCGGTGGAAGCCTCTCGCCTAGCGACCATGCTCACAATCGCGCTGAAGGCCCGAAGCGCGCGACGGCGGGAGGTTCAGAAGTGAGACGGCGCCGCGCGAAGGTGACAGAACCGGATGCGCTCGACCTGTACCTCGACCGGTTGTCGAAGGACCTGGCCGGTGCGAAGCGGGAGAGATTAGAGCGGGCGCGGCAGTTCTGGGCTACCCATGCGCGAAGCGCCGCGGCGGAACTGGTGAAGCTGGAGCGATCCATACCGCACGTCAACGAAGCTGACCTGTTCGCGGCTGGTGTCCGGTTGGATGTCTGCCGGCGAGCACTACATGAGGCCGCGGGGCGCGGTGGGCTCGATTCTGCGGGGCTGCTGGCAGAGGTGAGGGAAGATGCCGCGCGGAAGGCAGCGGAAGCGGCAGCGGCGAACGTGGCGCAAGAGACGGCGGATCTAGTGGAACAGGGAAAGGAGCAAGTGTGATGACACAGAGGGAACGGCGAGTGGCCGAGGATGCGAAGGCCTTGCGGCTGACACAGGGACTACTGCGGGGCGGTGTGCGGCGCAACGTCACCACGACGTTGAGCGTGCATCTGACGGCACAAGTGGACAGCACAGGGCAGACCGTCTATCAGGTCAAGGCCGGTGAAGCTAAAGGCCGCGGGGAGTCACTGGCTGCCGCTACCCTAGCTGCGCTGGATCAGGTGGGGTGTAACTGAGCGCGGTGGTGGCAAAGGAATTGGGCCTCGGCGATGCAGAGGAGAAACCGCCGCCGGAGGCCCATTAAGCGAGGCGAGAGGAGTTTATCACCCGTGCCTAAATCAGACAAGAATGTCCTATGTTTGCTAACCGACGTTAATTCGACGGCGTGGAGGGCAGAGGTGAGAGAAGATGCCGCGCGGGGGGGCGGGATAGGCGGCTTGTGCGCAGTGGGGATCTGGGGGCTCTCCTCCTCCTTTGGAGACAAGCCCCCAGCCGAGTTAGCTGGCACAATCGAGCTAACTCAGGACCAAAGTACTGGACCGGGCGGGCTACGTCAAAAAGGTGTTCACCGTAGCATCGCTAGTGTTTCTACCTACGAAAAAGGCCCGGGTTCATCGGAGGTGGCGGTGTGGGAGGCAATTTCTAACCTGGCACGCATTGATGTCGTGGACCCAGCGCGTTTTACGCTTTCGACCTCTAAGCATTTCGGCTACCGCACCCCTTTGTGCGGATTCCTCGAGCGGGATGGCTCCGTCACTCAAGATCTATCGAAGCCACTCGAAAAGTCTGACGCCTTCAGGCGTAAAACGCGGTGGCCAGCAGACCGGCGAAGGCCCGGGTTTTCAAACTTCTGGAGGTATACGCAGATGGGCAGACGTGGACCGATAGCGAATCCGAATGGCGTTCGCAGTTTGCGCGGTGAATTCAACCGGCCGACGCCGGGCGATGCGACCATGCGCGACCTGAAGTGTCCGGATCACCTCGACAAAGAGGGCCGGGCGGAATGGCGGCGACTGGTGACGATGCTGAGTGCTCCGCCTGCGGTGTTGAGCGCGCGGGATGGCGTGGCACTGGCGGACCTGGCGACGTGCATTTGCAGGCTGCGGCAGGCAGAGGCCGAAGTCTCGCGGCTGGGGCTAGTGATCCAGACCGAGCGTGGGCCGGTGCGGAATCCCGCATCCCTCACGGCCAAGGAATACCGCGCCGCTGTGCAGCAATGGTCCGCGAAATTCGGGCTCACGCCTGATGCACGGGCGCGGATGTCGCTGACGGCGCCACAGCCGGAGGACGACGACGAGTTTGGACTTCTCGACTGATGGGAGACGAACCGATGGACGAACAACTCACAGAACTTCTCAAGCAACTCAGGCCGGAAGAACTGGCCTACTTCACGCAGTTCATGGTGGAGAACCGGGATGCAGTAACGAAGACACGGCCGGAACTAGCGGCGGTCTTCAACGCGCTGATGGCGATGGGCGATGACGAACGCAGGCGGCGCGATGATCCGCGGCAGCAGAGGGCAGAGCGGCACGAACTTATTCGGATGTACCTCGGCGCCGATTCATTCAAACCTGCCGAGAGCGGATGGGTGACAGAGTAAGCCCTTTCCGTTACAAACAACTTTGCAGTATAATGTTTTTTGGTACTCATCCCGGCGGGATGCCGGGGAGCACCGCACCGCGGACACACGGCGGCGCCTGAGGGATTCAGGCAGTCACGAGTGAGGTAGCTGAGGGATTCAGCACGCCGCGCTCGATGCGTCCAAAACAGACCAAACAATTTGTGTTTTGAGGGACAACATCATGCCTGAATTCATTGACGAATTGAAGGACGCATTGGAAGACCTGCGGGACGGCATCCGCCGCACCGTTGGGGAACGGGACGAAGTACTCCATCGCCGCATCGACGAGATGCAGGCCAAGATGGACAAACCCAATCTGCCGTCTGGCGAACGCGGCGGCGAAGCAATCCGGCAGATTGCGAAAACCCTGAACGAGAACCGGGAGCAACTGAAGAAGTTCGGCACGCTGAACTTCGAGGTGCCGGACTCGATCAGCAAGGGAGTGTACTCCACCAGCAACGCGGCGCCGTTCGTGGTGCCCGGAATCACTGACGGTGCGCGGCCGGGCTCTCCGTTCCAGTTGCGGAGTATGCTGCCGTTCATCAGTGTGAATAGCGGCAGCGCGTGGCGCATCGTGGAAACGGGGCTCACCTCCAATGTCGCGCAGCGCGCCGAAGGTGACACCTCCAACGAGTCCACCATCACGATCGCCGGGCAGACCGTGCCGATGATCTCGTTCAGCTCCTACGTGACGCTGAGCGAGGAAGCACTGGACGACATCGACCGGCTCGTGGAGTACCTGAACCGCACGATGGCGTTCAGCCTTGCAAGCAAGATCGACGCCTACCTATTGGGCGAGATCCGCACGAACGCGACAACCTACAACGCCAACGCGATTGTGGGTTTCTCGCCGACGAACGGGATCGAGCGGATGGTGGTCGGAGCGGGCCAACTGGAGACGGCCGGCTATATGCCGGGCGTTGCGGTGGTCAATCCCGCCTTCCGGCGTGCACTCGGCCTGATCAAGGCATCAGGCAGCGGCGACTATATGTTCGGACCTCCGACGCTGGGGGCTGCCGAGCGCGTCTCCGACCTGGCGTTGATCGGATCAGGTGCGCAGGCAGCGGCGAACTTCACCGTGCTCGCTCCGGACAAGTGCATCGTCTATGAGCGCTCCGGCGCGAAGGTCCTGATGGGCCGGATCAACGACGATTTCACGAAGCACCTCTACCGCCTCCGCGTTTCCGAACGCCTGGCGATCGCGAAGACCGCGGACGGCGTGGCCGTCAACGGAGATTTCAGCTAATCGACCTTTGGCCGGTGACCCATCGGAAGCCGGCCATCGACCGGGCAATCCCGCAAAGCCGTTTCTCCTCGGGGCAAGTATGGGATTGCGCGGGAACCTCAATGTGAAGGGGGCGGGACCGACATCCCGCCCCTGGGTGGTGATTAAGCCCGAAGAGTGCAGGGCGGAGCGATTGATGTGAACATCGGTGGGCCCTGGGGAAGACCCGCCCGGTGGAGTAGGGCGGTGCGGACGGCCTGGACATAACGGTCGACATCTTCCGCTCTTGAGACGCACTCGGCGCAGGCGAGAATTGAGAGCGCCGCGGCGAGCGGCGTATCACCCATCGCGCCGTGCTGCCGAAGATCGTCGTGCCAATCCTCGACGAGTTCGAGCAGGATCGCCGCATCAGCGAACTTCTCCGCGCTCGCGGCCGGCGGGATGCCGCGGTCGAGGCGGTCGGCTTCATTGAGGAGCATTTCGGCGGCTCGCCGGAATAGTTCAGAGGCGAGACGGGCGGTCACTTGCTGGACTTCGATAATCTCTTGGGCTTTCACGGCAGATCCCTCCTTCGAGAAGTGGAACCGCCTCCTCACTTCAGGAGGAGCGAGAATTCGGGCGGCCGAGTGGGGTCTCCGGCCGGTTGGCTACTCGTCTTGGAGACTATCATTCCTTGTATCCCGATAAAAAGACTAAATAGTACTGGTCGGGGTAGTGATAGGCCCATGCGATATGAACCTACTCCTTTGGTTGACAGTCTGCTACACACGCGGCGGGGCGGTTCTTGGCGGCTGGTGGAATAAAGGCTTGCGGGTGGAGCGCCGCGGTGATAGGCTCTCTGCGAGACGCGGGCCGGGTAGCAACCGACCCGACGTCTCTGACCGACACCGTGAGTTAGCACGATGCAGGCTTCAATCATTCTCGCAACAGTTCCCCACCCAAAGCCACATCCGCCCGCGGTGTCTCCATTTCAAGGAGAGAACGCAGGCAATGCCTTCCAGACGCAGACAAACAGGACTTCAGGTGGTGAAGGGTGACGCAGTACCGCTGACATCCGCTCATCGCGAACTGGTAGAGATCTTCATTGAGTACCTTAGGAGACTTCCGGAATTGGGGCGCAATAGCGAGGGCAACGAAGTTGTGAATACCGGCAGGACTGATCCGTACTATCCACTCATTGTGCTTCTGTTGAATCACTTCTCAGTCAGAGACTTTGGGCCGAGCAAGTACGGCAAGAAATACGACATCCATCCGTGGGAAGGACTGCCAAGCGAGATTACCGTTGAGTTGTTCGATTGGTTTCATAGTGCGCGATTTGTCGATCCCTTGACCGAACGGAAGCGCGCCGTGCTTCATGCTGAGTGGACTCGAAGACGGGCTGGCGAGACGTGGGACGACTACGTGGAACAGCGTGAAGAACTCGGGCTCAAGCCCGCAGAAGCACCTTGGAAAGTGGAGCGACAGGAGGCGTGAGATGGCAGTCTATAAACGCGGCGGGACGTGGTGGTTCTCATTCATCTTCTGCGGCAAGCGGATTCAGGAAAGCGCCAACACCGGCAGGAAGACCATCGCGCAAGAGGCGGAGAAAAGCCGCCGGCTGGAATTGGAGCGCGCGCTGGCAGGGATGCCGACAGAGGACAAGGGGCGGCGCATCCTCTCGGTGAAGGACGTGACCGGGCCATACCTGGAGCGGTACAAGGTGAACCACAGGAAGAGCGCTGCGGCCTACTGCACTTCCTGCCTGAAGAAGATCGATGAGCACCTGGGCAATGTTCTCCTGCCCGACCTCACCGAAGAGCGGATTGTGGAGTACATGAAGACCCGACTGGAGAAGGACGCGGCCGGAAGGACAGTCAACGCCGAACTCGGGGAACTCTCCCGCGCGATCGGCAAGCCGTGGGGCTTGCTCTGGCCGCGGGTGAGGCGACTGGAAGAGCGGCGGGACGTTGGGAAGGCGCTCACGACGGAGCAGGAAGAGGCCATTCTGCAGGCGGCGGAGTCGATGGCGGCCGGCGGATCGCCGAAGCCGATCAAGCGAAACGGCAAGATCCACGAGCAGACCGTGGGGCCGCGCGGCGTCATGATGCCCACCATTATCCGCGTGGCACTCCTCACGGGGATGCGCGCGGAAGAAATCACGTCTCTCCGATGGTGGCAGGTGGACTTTGAAGAGAAGACCATCACCGTCGGGAAGAGCAAGACCGAGGCCGGCGCAAAGCGCGTGATCCCGATGGGCGCCGAACTCGTCATCACCATGGAGCGGCATCTCGCATGGTGGAGTGAGAAATTCGGCCTGGCTCAACCTGGGCTCTGCGTCTTTCCTTTCGGCTCACCGCAGCCATCTGACCCGACGCGGCCGGTGACGACTCTGAAGCACTCATGGGAAACCGTGCGGGACCTAGCCAAAGTCGATTGCCGGTTCCATGATCTACGGCACTCGTTCTGTACCCGACTGGCGGAGGCCGGCGTTCCGGAATCCACGATGCTCGCTCTCATGGGTCACATGAGCCGGGCCATGCTGGAGCGGTACTCTCACATCCGCATGGCGGCGAAGCGGGACGCCGTGGCAGGGCTGAAGCTGCCAAAGGTTGACCCGGTTGTCTCCGCAAAACGCTCGAAACCTGCTACAACCTCCGCCCGCGTAAACTGATCTCTACAAATTCCACTACACAAGCGAAAGGGGCCGCCTCTCAGCGGCCCCTAACTTATTCAAAAATCTGGTACGCCCGGCACGATTCGAACGTGCGACCTTTTGCTCCGGAGGCAAACGCTCTATCCAGCTGAGCTACGGGCGCTCTATATGCATGATACCGTAATCACTGTCCCAGCGCGCGAATCTTCACGTTCCGGAACCACGCAGTGTCGCCGTGATGCTGAAGGCCGATGGGACACACCGTCTTCGGCATCTTCTCCAGCAGTTCGCGAACTGGATGGCCCGGTGCCCACCGCACCTCGATCTCCTTCCAGATCTCCGGCGAATTGAGATTCGTGTCCACTACCTTCACGCCGTTCAGCCAGTGCTCGACGTGCTTGCCGCGCAGTACGATCCTTCCCTGATTGAACTCGCCCGCGGGCTTGGCCGCGAATTGAGAAGGAACCACCATGCGGTACAGCGCTCCCGCGCGGCTCGATGCGTGCGCCTTCGCGTCGCTGTGCCGCTCGTCGTCGATTACCTGGTACTCAAACGCCACTGGATACACCTGCGCCCCGTTCCCCTGCACCTTTTCCCGCTTCGCCGTCCGGTGCTGCAGCTCATACGCCACCTGCTTCTCGAAAGGCATCCGCTCCGGCAACTGCTTCTCATCAATGAGCACCGTGTCCTGGATCAGGTACTTCACACCGCTGTTGGCGCCCGGCGCGACCTTCCACTCGAACGTCAGCTCGAAATCGCCGAATGACTCCTTCGAGATCACGTCCTCACGCAGCCGCGGATTCGGCAGCGACTTGATGCAGCCGTCCTCCACGACCCATGCGTCCGAAGGCACGGCGTTCCAGCCCTGCAGCGTCTTGCCGTCAAACAGAAGCTTCCAGCCGGCCTTCTTCTCAGAGGATGTCAGCGTGTTGGGAGTCTGCGCGGCCGCAATCGCGGCCAGAGATACGGTGAGGATCCAGTGTCGCATCGCATCAACTATTTCTTGGGAGCTGCCTTGGCAGGCGCAGCCGACTTTTCCGCCAGTAGTTTCGTGAGCAGGGTGCGCAGATTCTGCTCTTCCTTCGCAGGCGCCATCCAAGGATCGTCTGCGCCGTGCTGATCGCGAATCATCCCCTTGCGGTCCACAATGGCAATCTGCGGCATCATCATGCGCACCACCGACGGGATCTGCATGTACTCGCGAGCCGCAATGTCGCCATACACCCCGACCGGGAAGTTAGCACCCGTCTCGCCTACAAACTGTTGCAGCTTCGCTCCAGCGCCCGGATCGATCGCCAGGCCGATCACCTGAAAACCTTGCGGCCCATACTCCTTCTGCAGACGCGAAAGCAGCCGCGCATTGTCTTTGCAGGTGGGGCAGTGCGTGAGCAGAAACTCAATCACGACGACCTTACCTTTGAGGTCGCTGAGCCGGATCTTCTCGCCGGTGTGCGAGACGAATTCAAGCTGTCCCGCCGGCCGGGGCAGATTCGCCGCGTCAGCGGTCCACGCCAGCATCGCGGCCAGCGCGGTGGTGAGTAACAGGCGCCGCGTCAACTCTTCTTCCCCGCGGGACCGCTGGCCCCTTCCTTCACCAGACCTTCAATCACGCGGCGCATGTTCTCCTCTTCGTTCTTGAAGAAGGCTTCGTCGGTTCCCGGATGATACGCGCGGATGATCCCCTTCTTGTCGATGAAGACCAGCTGCGGAAAATACACGTTGCCCTTCGACGGCGCTTCCAACCATTGGTACGCCATCTCGCGCTGCGTCCAGCCCACCGGGAAGCGCAGGCCCAACCGGTAGATGTACTCCGGCACCATCATCCGCGCCTCCATCAGGGTCTGCGGATTGATCGCCGCGCCCAGAGGCTGGAACGCCTTTTCCCCGCCCATGTCCTGAAAGACCTTCTGCATCACGGCCGAGCACTTCTGGCAATGCGGGCACGTGGTGAGCAGGAATTCCAGCACCACCACTTTCCCCTTGAACTTGCTCAGCAGCAGTTGTTCACCGCTGTTGAGGGTGATCACCAGTTCAGGCGCGGGCTTTGGCGGCTTGATTTGCCCGAACAATTCCAGGCTGCCCAGGGCGGCGCCGGCGCCCAATCCCATGAATGCTCTTCGATGGATCATACCTGCGAACCTTCACTATAACGCACGCTTCATCCCCTCCAGGCCTCTGACCACTGTGCCGTCCGCGGAGATGCGAAATTCTCCCTCGACGCTCTCCCCGGCAAGCCGCGACTCGCCCGATTCCTTCATCTTCGCCGTCTTGGACTTCCCTTCCAGCACGCGCGAGTAGAGCTTGAGGAAGCGCTGCGCCGCCTCAGGCCCGTCGAACTCCACCGCCCAACGCAGCAGGGGTTGGTGATCCTTCTTATGTTCGAGCAGCTCGTACGCGCCTCCTTTCCACCTCGGCGCGACCTCCTTCGCTTCCGCCTCGGACGCGTACTGCCTCAATAAAATCTGAATGTCCAGCTCTCCCAGCGTCCCCGCGCTCATCTTCTGGTACTCTCTCCGTCCTCCGAAGTCGGGCAGGGAAGGGGATGACGGCGCGACACCCGCGAAATACTGCTCCGGATGCAGCACCTGGTGCGTCGTCGAAGGCGGGTTCTTCAGGATCGACGTGAACCCCGCCTGCCCGTATTTTTCGATCGCCGCCTGCTGGAACAGCAGCCCGGCGGTGTACGGAAAAATCAGCGTCTCCCGCAGGTACAACGGCGCTCCCGAGAATACCGGGTAGCTGTCCGCTGCCATCTGTCCCATCGCCGGCATCATCGTGTTCAGCGCCGCTCGATTGTTCTTCAACGATTGGCCGCCCATGCGCGTGATCTGCGACTCCAGCATCACCCACATCGCCTGACCTTCAACCACGGCCAGCCGTGCTGACTGCGACTCGTCCGTCTTGGCGTTCTTGTCGAGAAAGCGCTTCATGTCGAAGTGCTGATCCGCCACCGCGTGCGACAGTTCGTGCACAAGCACCGCTTCGCCCATCGCTCCCATCACATCGCCTTCGACGAACATCATCTTCTTCCGCCGGTGATCGTACACTGCGGCCGCCTGCTCGCCCAACAGGTCCACGGTCGCCTTCTTCAGGTCGAAGTCCTTCGGGATGAGCCCCAGCATCTTCAACGCGGTCTCATCGGCGCGGATTTCTTCGGGCTTCACAGTCCGCCGGATCTCATCGTCGACCCACTGCTTCCACGTATCGCGGCTCACCACCTCGAAGGGAACTTCACGCTTCACTTGCATGCCGGTGATCGATGCGATCTCCGCCGTCACCTTGCGGATCATCTCCGCATTCGGCGCTTGCGCCGCCAAATGCGAGATCAGCAGTGAGATCAGGATGATTGTCCGAGCCAGGATTGGAGCACCCTCCTTTGTGAGTAGACGAATAGCGCCGTCAGAAGACTCATGGTCCCGCCCACCATTGTCGTCCATCGCGACCCCACGAGTTCCGCCAGCGCTCCGCTGCCCAGGCTTCCCAGCGGCAGCATGCCGATCACCATCATCGAGTACAGACCCATCACCCGGCCGCGATAGCTGTCGTCGATCCGTGCCTGGATCGCCGTATTCGCCGAAGCATTCTGCCGGAACAGGCTCGCCCCAATCAGCACCATCACCAACAGCGACAGGTGGAAGGACGGCGACCACGCATACACAGCGAAACAGATGCCCAGGCCCAGAGCCGAAGTGAGGATCACGTCGTTCAGTCCAAGCGTCCCTCCGCGTCTCGCCAGGCTCAACGTGCCCGCAATCGCTCCGACTCCCAGTGCGCCGCTCAGCAGACCCAGGCCCTCCGGTCCGCGATGGAATATCTGATCGGCAAAGATCGGCGCCAGAGTCGAAGCCGGCGCGGTTGCCAGGCTCACCGCGCCCGCGATCAGCAGCAGTGTCCGCACCGCGGGCGTGTTCCATGCGTAGCGCCAGCCGCTCCGCAGCCTCTCCAATGGACTCTCAGGCGAATCCGCGGCCGCCGGCTCCCGCACATCCATCAACCAAAGGCTGCCCAACACTGCCAGAAAGCTCACCGCGTTCAGCGCGAAACAGAATCCCTCTCCGAACCGCGCCACCATGTAGCCGCCGATCGCTGGACCAACGACGCGCGCGGAATTGAACGTTGCCGAATTCAAACTGATCGCGCCCAACAGGTCTTCCTTCCCCACCAGGTGGACGAACAGGGCCTGCCGCCCCGGAATGTCAAACGCATTCGCCATCCCCAGGATTCCGGCCAGCACCAGAACGTGCCAGATCTGCACCGTCTGTGTCAGCGTCAGCACAGCCAGCAGCACAGCCTGGATCATCGCGGCGGTCTGGGCCAGCATCACGATCCGCCGCCGCGGCATGCGGTCCGCTGCCAGTCCGCCGATCGGGCTCAGCAGCAGCACCGGCAGATTCGCACAGAACCACGTCAAACCGAGCATCCACTCCGAGTGCGTCAGCCTGTAGACCAGCCAGCTCTGCGCCAGTTGCTGCATCCACGTCCCGGCCAGAGACACCGCCATCCCGCCGGCATACAGCCGGAAATTGCGGTGTCTCAATACGCGGAACGCGTTGGCCCCCATCGTTCCTTTCCAGCTTATCCTGTTGCGCTACAATGGAACTTCACTTGAACATCTCATTGGGAGGATCCCTTGGCAGAAAAGGCCGCCGAAAACTTGTACAAAGCTGAATACCTGGGCAGTGGCACGTTCATCATCAGCAAGCCCAAGCGCAACAAGCGCAAGCTCCGCCAACTGCGGTTGAAGAGCCCCAACACCGGCATGAGGAAGTAACACTTCCTCTTGTCTGCCGGCGTCAGCCGGCGGTTGGCTTTTCTCCGCGAGGCTGGCGTCTCCGTGCGCATCTCCTCCTTCTCCATCCATCCCGTCGCGGCCGCTGACCCGCCCCTGCGCAGCTCCTACGGCCGTCATGCTCCGTACGCGCTCCGCACCATCGTCGTCCTCCAAACGACCGACGGCCTCACCGGCATCAGCGAAGCGCACGGCGGGGACGGCTCCCTTGCCGCTCTCGAGGCCATCAAGCCGATGGCCCTCGGCATGGACCCCTTCCAGTTGCACGCCCTCTGGATGAACTGGGGCAAGCCCGACGCCGCAGGAGACCGCTCCCAAACCTGGCTGGTCCCGGGCGAGAATCCCCGCGATGCGCGTACCCGCGCCTTTGCCGCAGTCGAGGGCGCTTGTCTCGATATCCTCGGCAAGGCGGCAGGCAAGCCCGTGTGTGACATCCTCGGCGGCCGCGCCAGAGACGCCGCGCCATTCTCCGCATACCTGTTCTACAAACACGGCGGTGGAGGCGGACTCGATGGCGATGCCCGCGAAGACGAATATGGCGAGTGCCTCACCCCCGAGTCGATGGTCCGCCAGTGCCGCCAGATGATCGCGCAGTATGGCTTCAGGGAGATCAAACTTAAAGGCGGCGTCCTCGAGCCCAAGCTCGAAATCGAAACCATCCGCCAGTTGCGCCGCGAATTCGGCTCGTCCTGTCCGCTGCGCATCGATCCAAACTGCGCTTGGTCCGTGGGGACCTCAGTTCACGTCGGGCGATCCCTCAAGGAAGAACTCTCCAACGGCGGCTACCTCGAGGATCCCACCGCCGGACTCGAGGGCATGGCCGAGGTGCGACGCCGTCTGCTGGCCGAGGACATCGACACGCCCCTCGCCTCGAACGTCGCCGTCACCGGCTTTGACGACCTCATCCCCGCCTGGCGCGCCGATGCCGTGCAGGTGGTCCTCTCCGACCCGCACTACTGGGGCGGCATCCGCAACGTGCAGCGACTCTCCGACCTGTGCGAGCAGCTCGGCATGGGCGTCTCCATGCACTCCAACAACCACCTCGGTGTGAGCATGATGCTCATGGCGCATGCCTGCTGCGTCTCCCCCGCCATGCAGTTCGCCTGCGACACGCACTATCCCTGGCAATCCGAACAGGACGAAGTCCTGCAAGGCGGCCGCGTGAAGTTCTCAGCCGGCTGCGTGGTGATCCCGGACAAGCCCGGCCTCGGCGTCGAGTTGGATATGGATCAGGTCGCGCGGCTGGAGGAGCGCTATCGCAAGCTTCCCTTCCGCAAACGCGACGACGCCGAAGAGATGCGCAAACACGTAGACCCCAAATGGCAACGCATCCTCCCCCGCTGGTAAGTGAGATCGCAGTCTAGAAGATGAAGCTCAGTCCTCCGCGGATCGCGCGCGGGAACTGCACCATCCAGATCGTCCGTCCGTCCACGGACGCCACCGGAACATAACCCTGCGCCAGCAGGTTTCGCATCTCCGCCGTCATCTCCAGCCGGCCCGGCATTCCGCCCACGCTGGGAATCGGCTGCCGGACCTGGACGTTCAAGCCCATTTGCGGCTGCCAGCGCTGCGTGAGGTAGGCGTGTGTCGGCCCAAGTGTCCCGGCGGGCGTCCAAACGTAGGACGTAATAACGCGCGTGCCCGTCACAGGGATCTCGCCGGAGATTCGTGCCGCGGCCCAGGGGTTCTGCGTTGGTTTCACCATGGACCGCAGATCGCCCGATGCGCTCGCCGGATTGATGATGCCATTGGCCGCCAGCATCCCGGCTGAGCCTGCCGCGACCGTCGCCGTCCAGCCTTCTACAATAGCCTGCGACACGGAACCCGAGTAGCCGTAGGTCCGGTAGTTACCTATGTTGAAAATCGAGCTGTTCGACGCCAGATCCGGCAGTAGGTTCGGCGGATCCATCATGCCGGAAGCTCCCGCCATCATCACCGTGCCGTCGCGGATCATGTCCTGGAATGCCGACGCGCTGAACGTCCGGGAACCCTCCACTTTGCTGTAGCCGATCTCGTAGGTGTCGTTTCGTTGTATCCGGGCGTGGCCGTCCCACAGAGAGAGCCGCGGGAACATGGCCAGCCCGATCAGCTCATCCTGGACGCCGCCCTCGGGGCCGCCAGTAATGAGGTCCATCGCCGGAGCGCCGCTCGAATACCCCACCTCGAACTGCCCAATCTCTCCCAGATCGTAGGTCAGGCGCGCAAACGGGCTGAGCAGGTTGATCTGGTCCAGGAAGACAACGGCCTCCATCATGGCTCCGTACTGCAGACTCAGATCATCGGTGATCCTGATGCGGTCGCCAACCTTCACGGACATCGTGCGGAGCACGGGCACATCTGAACCGCTTCCGGGGCCCATCAGCAGATTGGCGCCAACCCGCTGCCTGACCGACGCCTGACGCAGCGTCAACTCCACCGCGGGGCTATCGGCATTACCCATGGCCCGGCTGTATCGAGTCCGGAATCCCGCCGTCGGTGTCCCGCCGTTCGTGGCGTAACCGACGTTGCCCGCAAATTGCAGCTCATTCGATCCAAAGAGGGAGGTCGCCAGCGCGAAGGCCGTTCCCAGGTCCGGTTCAGAACCAAGCACGCTCGATGTCCCGCCCTCACCAGCCGAGACTCGAACCAGGCCCGAGGTGGATGAGAAAATCGAATCACTGTGACTGTTGGAGATGCCGCCGTTTCTCCAGGAGGGCTCTTCCAGGATGCGCAGGACCGGCCGTGTTGCCATCGAACTTCTCAGAGTCCATTTCCAGTCCTCGCTGAGGACACCCGTCTGTCCTGGCGACGTATACACCAGTTCAATCGAGCTGAACAGGTTGGCCAGTTGAATGTTCAGATAACTGTCCATGCCCGCTTTGACCGGGATGTTTCCCTTCAGTGCGGGTACATAGCTGCTCAGACTGACCCTGACGCTGTAGAAATCAGGCGTCAGGGCATCAAACCGGAAACGTCCATCCGGACTGGTCAGGACCTTTTGAACCACCCTCTCGTAGCGGTTGAGGAGCAGCACCGCTGCACCCATCTGGCTCACACCCGAGCTGTTACGCACCTGTCCGCTGATCGAACCGAACAATTTGAGTTCGGCGCTTGGTGCGGTAACTGCCGTGCCCGCGAGAGCCAGCAGCAGAACGGCGGTCGTGCGGAACATCTCTCTGATCCGCGTCCTCCCCGAGTCCCCTTAGACCCTTGGAATCAACCCCAATACGTTCATGTTATAGAAAACTGGGCGCTCTGAGTCAAGGTAGTGTTTTTCAGTTTGTCGGTCACCTTGACCTTGAGGGTGTACTGCCCAGGTTCCATATTCGACAACGGCAAAAGCTTCTCGATTGTCATCTGCGAGGCCGAGCCTTCCAAGCCCGATACCTCCTCACTAAACTCTAGCACCCGGGAATTGTCGCCGGTCCTGACAATCTCGTACTCTACCGTACCCTGCGGTTTGTTCGTCTTCTCATCCGGCTGGAAGTTGTAGAGCTTCATGTAGATGCCCATCTTCTCGCTTCGTTTGAAGTTCTCCCCCATGCGAGGGCGAACCTTCGACGTCCCGATCACGAACTGTCCCATGCCGATGCTCTTGGTCGGCACCTTTTCGAGCACGTCAGCCAGCACCAGCGTGCTCGCGAACAGCTTGTCCTCTTCCATGCGGGGCACGTTCAGCGCCATCTCGTAGTTGTTCATGTTGCCGCCGACGATATCCTTGGCAACGACATTGAGACGGTACATGCCGGGCGGCAGCGGAATCGACTTCTGGAAGATCGACTGCCCCTGGCTGGCCTGCTGCAACAACTCAGTCGGAACGTCCACGCTGACCACTTCCTCGAAGACGTTCACGACCCGGCGCGCCATCGAAGTGATGCGCGCGTAGATGTTCACCACCGCCTTCGAGTTGCCGCCCTCGTTCTTAAACTGCAGGTCCTTCCGGCTGAACTGCAAGGTAATGTTGGTCAGGACCGTGGAGCCCGTGGCCGGGAAGAAGTCGGCCCGCGCCAGCATCGGAAGCAGGTTATAGACAATACGGGAATTGACCTGCGCTTCCAGATCCTTGAACTTGATCTGCGGTGCTTTCTGCAGGTCAGCGTACTGTTGCAGCCGCTCAAACTGGTTCATGCGCGCCGGCAGCGGTTGCGTGCCTGTGCCGAGGTGAGTGCCGTCCGTGCGGTTGAATCGGTCCGCTTTGTCAGCCATACCCATCTGCTCCATCATGGTCAGGCCGGCGCCCGGCACCATCAGCAGCGCGTCCTTCTCCGACGGGTCCATCGTCATGCGATACTCGCCCGTCATCGTCTTGTCTACGAATTCGATTTGGATGTCTGTCTGGCTGCCCACGTTGGCCAGATAGCGATAGCGCCATTTCTCGAACGGGTAGGTGGATGTCGTGCCGCCGCCTTCTTCGTACGGCCGTTCGTATGTGCCACCCGACGGATGCGATTCAATTTCATCCGGAGGACCGAACGTGATGTAGATCATGCCGCGGTCCGTTTTCCATCCTGGAATGCCCGATGCAAACCGCTCGTTGGCGTACGCGATACGGCGGTAATGCTCTTCCTTGTATTCGTTTTCCTGCGAGTCCGGGGTAGGATCGCGGCGCAGCCAGAAGGCTTCGATGAACTCCTGGCGCTCTTCGTCGGTCTGCAGGTTCTTGAACGCCTTCCGCTCTTCGTCCGTGATGATGTAAATCACGTCCTCGTTGAGCCACTTGCGGTAGGGAGTCTCCAACTCCTTGCGGCGCTTCTCTTCCTGTCTCCGCTTCTCCCTCTCGCTCATCGGCTTGGCAACGGTCTCCCGCTGCCCGCTGTCCTGCTTCTTCTGCGCTGCAGCCTGGCCGGCCAAGCCTGTCAACAGGGCCGCGGCCGTGAAGACGATGACGAAATCTTTTCTCAACATAGCGTTACAAGCGGGTCTAGCCTTCCATTCCCAGAGGATATCCCATCCTCAAGTGTAACCCAATTCCGTTCCTTGGACGCGGCCAGAATCGCTGCGGTTTCAATCGACTGGGGTGGTCTCTACTTCTGCTCCGTAGGGTACAAAATCTTCGCCTCCCGCCCCTTTGCCGAAGGGATTAAAGTCCGTCCGCGTGTCATATACATCGACCCCCTCCGCCTTCTTCAACCGGCTCACCACCAGGTAGGTGCCAGGCGTCGCGGCCACCTCATAGAGCACCTTGCCCAGGTACCCGCTGAAGATGAGATTGAGGATCGTCCCCCAGCTTTCCTTGCCCCCGAACGCCAGTACCATCACGACAATGGAGTCCACCAACTGGCCAACCACCGTCGATCCGATCGTCCGTGTCCACAGCGCCCGGCCCTTGGTCCACACCTTCATCCGCGCCATCACGTACGAATTGGCAAACTCACCGGCCCAATAGGCGGCCAGACTCGCCGCCACCATGCGCGGTACGAAACCGAAGATCGTGGCGAATGCCGCCTGATCCTTGAAGTCCGGCGCCGGCGGCAGCCACACCACCAGCATCCCAAACAGCGCCATCAGCGCCGATCCGAAGAACCCCAGCCAGATCGCCCGCCGCGATCCCGCGTATCCATATACCTCCGTGAACACATCACCGAAGATGTAGGTAATTGGAAAGAGCAGTTGGGCCCCGCTAATCCGGAACGGCCCGATCGCGCAGATCTTCGGACCGATCAGGTTCGAGATCAGCAGCACCGTCACGAACACCACAACCAGCGTGTCGAAGTACCGGAAGCGGTGGTCGGGGCGTTCGAGCGGGCTGAACGTGCGGGGCTGAGTGACCATATCCTATTGATTCTATTCTCCAACCCCGCGTGCATCAATCCTGACGCAGATTTACTGCTTGTCCAGCACGAACTTCAGCTTGAATTCGCCCTGGGGTGAGTTGATCGTCGATTCCGTTGTCAGAGTCTTCCCGTCCTCTGAAAGCGTCCAGACCTCCACCGACTTGATCTCGTTACCCTGGATCTCGCGCTTGGAGACCACTTCCAGGTTGTTGCCCTTCCACGTCGCCGTGACCTGCGCCTCGCCCATGGCTGTCTTGACCGCATGCTCCGTGCCGTCGATTGTATAGGTCACCTCGCTGGTCCGCTCATTCCCCTGGAACGACTGCACGGTCTTCATCTTCAGTTCGGGATCTTTGTGGTCGATCGTCCGTTCGAACTTCTCGGGCCCGGAAGGCATGGGGCCGAAGTCGCTCTTGGCGTTGTTGATCTTCCAGGAGCCGCTGAAGTTGGGCTTGTCCGCTCCCAGGCAGACCAGGCCGGTCAACGCCGTCAGTGCGGCCGCGATCAGAAATCGACGTGTCATGATAGGGGGCTCCTTCCTTTCCAGGAGTTGAGCACTAGGATAGCGCGAATACCGTGCCGGGCCGCAGAAGAAATGGCGGCACAATCCCACACAGGCCTGACAGCGGCAGAACCTCGTCGTGGACCGGTAGCCCCAGCGTATTTCGCATGAACGCCCGCCGCGCCTCGCACCTCGCCAGCAGGGCAGGGAAGCGGCTCTTCATTTCAGTCTGCAATGCCGCGTCCGCCAGCACGTACCCGTCCTCCATCCGTGATGAGTAGAACTCCGGATGCGACGGGATCACGTCCGCCTGCATCACCATGCCGGACTCCAACACGCGCGGAGCGCCTAGCCACTCTTCCAGATGAATCAGGTGACCTGCGTTCAGGAAGACGTGGAACTTCTCCCATGGCAGCCTGGAGTGAATCGCCTCCTCCAGGCCGCCGCCCGTTGCCCCGATGCGGAGGGCGCCGAACCATGCACCCATTGCTTCGAAGTACGGCCCCGCGAACTCCTCGACGTAGCCTCGCGCCTCGGCGGGCAACTCTTCCGGCCCTTCAACCACCCAGCCGCACCGGCAGCAGTTCGCTCCCCAGTAGCAGATGCCGCAGGAGAAGCGGCCGCCGCGCGCCACCCTCTCCCCGCGTGCGCTCGCCAGGCTCACCCGGTTCCCGCCGCACTTCAGCGTCATGTGGCAGCCCAGCGGCACGCCGCAATAGCGCGCATCTTCCAACAGTTCGTGATCGAGCGCGCCGGGCCGGATCGCCCGGATCACGCGCTTCATTCCCTCCGACGCCAGCGTGTTCGTCCACTCAAAGAACGCGATCTCCTCGACCGTCGCCTGCCTGCGCAACTCGAGAATCCGCCCTGCGGCATTGACGACGTTCTCCCACCCGGCCGCGAATCGCAGCGCATCCACGAGGTACGACGGCGCGTCGATCTGCTGCGGCGTGCTGTACTCTTTCCACCCCGCGATGCCCACCTTCGAATGCGCGTCGATGCGCTCTTCCCGCAGGATTGCCTCCAATGCCCGCGAATCGCCGCGCGGCTGGTCCGGCAGGGAAAAGTCCTGGAAGCGCTCCACGCGAATCAACTCTCCAGCCACCGTGGGACTCGCCGGGACGTAGCCCATGCACTCATTGCCCGCCAGCAGCAGCGCCTTTTCGCCGCGCTGCTTCAGCAGCACGGCCTCCTCAAAGCGAGGATCGAAACCGGCGAGCCAGGCCAGATTGCCGAAGTGCTCGCGATCGCCGTACACGGCGATATGAGTCAGTCCGGCCGCTTCCATCAGTTCATCGAGCCGAGCCAGCCGCCTCGAATACTCATCCCTGGAGACACGCCAGTCCGGCGGCTCCGCCGCCATCCCGAATTCCGGCCAGTCTATCTCGATCAACCTCGCGCTTCGCATGAGTCCAATATCACTCCGGACAGACGAAGGGCCGCGCCCGAAAGCGCGGCCCCCTGAAGAACTTCTCTCCGGGTCAGGTTCATTTCTTCCCGACGAGCGAGAGCTGCAAATGGCTACGCGACCTGCTGTAACTGAAGTACACCACCAGCCCAATCGCCATCCAGATCACGAACGCGATCTTCGTCAGGCGGTCCAGGCTGAACATCAGCAGCAGGTTGAAGAACACGCCCAGCACAGGCACCAGCGGGACCAGCGGCGTGCGGAAGGGCCGCGGCAGATTCGGATGCGACCGCCGCATGATGATGATCCCGATGCACACCAGAACGAACGCCCACAGCGTCCCGATCGATGTCAGGTTGCCGAGCTGTTGAATCGGCGTGAACGCTCCCAGCAGCGACACGAAGACCATCAGCAGCACATTCGACTTCCACGGCGTGGCGAACCTGTCGTGCAGGTCGGAGAACATGCCGGGCAGCAGCCCGTCGCGCGACATCGAGAAGAACACGCGGGACTGGCCCAGCAGCATGACGAGCATCACCGACGTCAGCCCGGCCAGCGAGCCCAGTTTCATCAGGAATCCGAGCCACGGCACGCTCTTCATCTTGTCCACCGCCACAGCCAGCGGCGCGGCCACGTTCAGTTCTGGGTAGTGCACAATGCCCGTCAGAACCAGAGCATAGAGAATGTAGAGGACCGTGCAGACGATCAGCGAGCCGATGATGCCGATCGGCATGTCGCGCTTCGGATTCTTCGCCTCCTGCGCGGCAGTAGACACCGCGTCGAACCCGATATATGCGAAGAAGATCTGCCCCGCCGCCGCCATCACCCCGGTCCACCCGAACACGCCGAACTCGCCGGTGGTGTTCTCGGGCAGAAACGGCGTGTAGTTCGAGTAGTTGATGAAGAAGTATCCGATCCCGATGAAGAGCACGACCACGGCTAGCTTGATCGCCACGATCAGCGCATTAAACCGCGCCGACTCCTGAATGCCGATGATGAGAATTGTCGAGATCACCAGGATGATGAACACCGACGGCAGATTGAGCAGGCCAGGCGTCGGATCCCACGGCGAGTGAATCAGACTTGTCGGCAGATGGACGCCGAACGACTCGACAATCGACACGACGTAGCCGGACCAACTCACCGACACCGTCGCCGCGCCGATCGCATACTCCAGCACGAGAGCCCACCCGATAATCCACGCCAGCAGTTCGCCCATCGTCGCGTACGCGTAGGTATACGCGCTGCCCGCGATCGGGATCATGGTCGAGAATTCGCTGTAGCACAGCCCCGCAAACGCGCAGCCGATCGCCGCCAGGATGAAGCTGTAGACCACAGCCGGACCCGCATGCATCGCCGCCGCTACACCCGTCAGCGAAAAAATTCCCGCACCGATGATCGCCCCGATGCCCAGCGCGATCAACTGCCCCGCGCCCAGCGTCCTCTTCAACGCGTGCCCATGCGTGTCGCCGCTGGATTCGCTCAGAATCTTCTCGACCGGTTTTCGTGCAAACAGACTCATGCCTCAGACCTCTTTCGTCCCCGCCACACCAGGAAGACCGGAATGCCGATCAGCACAAGGATCAACCCTGGCCATGTGTAGTCAGGCTTGTAAATCAACAACAACCCTTCAATTACGCTCGCTGCCCCGATGTACAGCGCAGGCAGCAGCGGATAGCCGATGGCCCGGTAAGGCCGCTCCGCCTCCGGCCTCTTCCTGCGTAGTACGAAGAGACCGGCGATCGTCAAAACGTAGAAAAGCAAAACAGCGAAGATAACATAGTCCAGCAGATCGCTGTAACGCCCCGTTAACGTCAGCGCGCAGGCCCATCCGCACTGCACCCACAGGCTCACCACCGGCGTGTGATGCACAGGATCCACCCGTTTCACCGCCTTAAAGAACAGCCCATCTTCCGCCATCGCGTAATAGACGCGCGCCCCGGCCAGCACCAGCCCGTTTACGCAGCCGAACGTCGACACCATCACCGCCACCGCCATCACCTGCGTCGCCGCCGGACCCATGATCTGCGAGATCACCGCCGTCGCCACCCGGTCCTCCGGCGCCCCCTGGATGCCGCTCAACGGCAGCGCCATCAGGTAGACCAGATTGCACAGCAGGTAGATCACCGACACTACGCCCACACCCATCGCCAATGACAGCGGCAGGTCCCGCTTCGGATTGCGAATCTCGCCAGCCGTGAACGTCACGTTGTTCCACGCATCCGATGAGAACAGCGAGCCCACCATCGCCACGCCCACCAGCCGCACGATGTCCCACATCGATCCGCTGTTCCGCCAGAAGTCCGTGAAGTTCGCCTGAATCGCCTCCGGCCGCCGCCCCAAAACGATGCCCAGCACGATCAGCCCGACCAGTGCCCCGATCTTGGCAATCGTGAACACGTTCTGCACCGCCGCGCCCGTCTTCAGGCCGCGAGTGTTCACCCACGTGAGAAACACGATCACGCCGATCGCCACGATCATCTGCGTGTTCAGCCCGACAGGACCAATCTTGAACAGCCAGTTCTGTGCCGAAACCGGCGGCGCGAACACGCCCAGGAACTTCGCGAACGCCACAGCCACAGCCGCGATCGTGCCAGTCTGGATCACAGTGAAGAACGTCCAACCGTACAGGAAACCGCTCAACGGCCCGAACGCCTCCCGCAGGTACACGTACTGACCGCCCGCCTGCGGCATCATCGCCGCCAGCTCTCCATAACTCAGCGCCGCGATCATCGTCAGCACCGCTGTGGTGATCCACGTCAGCATCAGCAGCCCCGGCGACTGTACCTGCCTCCCGATATCCGCCGCTACGATAAACACGCCGCTGCCGATCATCGACCCCATCACCAGCGTCGTCGCGTCCAGCAGCCCCAGGCCCTTCACGAGCCCCGTCTCTTTTACTGCGTGAGCCTGACCCATTCTTCCATGCGCTCCCTCACCGTCATCTTCGTCATCTCCTCCGGCATCAGATCCCCGATCACCGCCACCGAATCTGCGCCGGCGCGCAGCACGGCCTGTGCCGACGCTCGCGTCACGCCGCCGATCGCGATCAGCGTCTTGCCCGTCAGCTTCCGCAGCTCTGGCAGCCGCTCTAATCCCACCACCGGATCCGGATTCTCTTTCGACCCCGTGGCAAACAGCGGCCCGATCGCCAGGTAGTCCACCGGCTCCGCATCCCCGGCCTGCAACTGCGCCGCATTGTGCGTCGAGAACCCCAGCATTCCGGCCTCTCCCAGCACCTTTCTCGCCAGCGCCGGCGGCAGGTCTTCCTGCCCGACATGCAGCCCCGCGTCCAGCAGCGCCGCGATGTCCGCGCGGTCATTCACCACCAGCTTCGCTCCGGCGCGGACGCACAAACCTGCCAGTGTCTTCGCCGTTTCAAACATCTGCCGCGAATAATGTCCCTTGTGCCTGAGTTGCAGCAGACGCGCGCCTCCCTCCAGCAATGCCTCCGCAAAAAAGAGTGGATCGCGCCCCTGACGGCTGAGTGCGGTGGTATCGACAATCGGATAGACGCGCGGAAACAATGTGTCCATCATAGTGCAAAACATACTCACGGCCGCGACATATAGTGAGCGGGTCGCCGCATACCCCGCCTCCCACATACAATGTCATGCGGTGCTTCTCGGCGCTCTTGGCATTCTCGCGGTCGGCGTCTCGCTCGGTTTCCTCGGAGCCGGCGGCACGGCCATCGCACTACCAGTGCTTGTCTACCTGGCCGGCATGGAGCCTCACTCCGCAGTCACCTTCTCATTAATGCTCGTCGGCGGCGTCAGTCTCTACGGCGCTCTCCTCCACGGCCGCAAGGGATTCGTCCGACTCCCCGCCGCGCTCGCCTTCGCGCCTCTCGGCATCCTCGGTGCAGCTTTCGGTTCCTCGTGGAGCAGCATGTTGAGCGGACGCGCGCTCCTCCTCATGTTCAGCGCTCTGCTCGCCGTCATCGCCACAGTCATGCTCCTCGACAACAAGTCCGAAGCGCATCTCGCAGGTCCCCGGCGGTGGCACTGGATGGCCGTCGCCGGATTCGGCATTGGCGCACTCACCGGCCTCCTTGGCATCGGCGGCGGTTTCGTCATCGTTCCCGCGCTCGTCTACTTCGCCGGACTCTCCATGCGCTGCGCCGTCGCCACTTCACTGCTCGTCATCGCCATCAACTCCGGGGCCGCTGTCATCAGACATGCAGCCCAAACGCCGCCCGACCTCCGCCTGGCGCTGCCCCTGCTCGCCTGCGCTGCCATCGGAATGACCCTGGGTGTCTGGCTCTCCCACCGTACCGAGCCCGGCCACCTCAAGAAATACTTCGCCCTCTTCCTCCTCGCCCTCGCCGCCTTCATGGCGATCAGGAACATTTAAATACTGCCGCGACCGTGGAATCGTCACAACAGCGAACACCTGCACGGCGACTCCCGATCCCCCGTCTCCAACTGAATCGTCGCGTGCTCGATGCCGAACCGGTCATGCAGCCCCCGCTCAATCTGCAGTAGAAACGCGTTGTCGCACAGCGGCTCCTCCATCACCAGATGCGCCGTCAGCGCCGGTTCCGTCGTGCTCATCCCCCACACGTGCAGATCGTGCACGCCCACCACCTTCGGCTGAGCGCAGAGATACCGGTCCACCGCCACCAGGTCGATCCCCGCCGGCACTGCATCCAGCGCCAGGTTCAGCGAGTCCCGCAACAGTCCCCAGGTGCTCGCCAGAATCAGCGCGCAGATCGCCAGGCTCAACACCGGATCCAGCCAGAACCACCCCGTGGACTGGATCACCAGCGCACTCACCAGCACTCCCAACGACACCGCCGCATCCCCAACCATGTGTAGAAACGCGCCTCGAATATTGACGTCATGCCGCCGTCCGGAGAAAAACAGAAACGCGGTGCCCGCATTGATCACAATCCCCGCCGCCGCCACCCACATCACGATCCCCTCCGCCACCGGCGCCGGATTGCCCAGGCGCTTGACCGCCTCCCATGCGATCGCCCCGAGCGCAATCAACAGAACAATCGCGTTGATCAGCGCCGCCAGAATCGACGACCGTCGCAGCCCGTACGTCCTGTTTCGCGTCGGCTGCCGCCTGGAGAGCAGCGCCGCGACTCCGGCCAGCACCAGGCTCAGCACGTCGCTCAGATTGTGCCCCGCGTCCGCCACCAGCGCCAGCGAGTGCGCCACACGCCCATACCAGAACTCCACAATGACAAACAGCAGATTCAGCGCGATCCCGATCGCAAACGCCCTGTCGTAGCTCGCCGGCTGATGATTGTGCGAATGGCCCATCTCATTCGAATCTTAACTTGGACTGCAGCGCTCTCAGCACTGCACCTGCTCGCGGCCGTCTTTGCTGTGTTTACTTTTGAGCCGCGAGCGGTAGCGAGCTAGTGTAACGGGGTACAACGTGTTTGAACGCGCTCTCAGGGGCCCCCAGCGCTTGTGTCCTACCCACATTTATCCGCGGCCCGGACTGCACCCAAAATTTCCCTCACCTCCGGCTTCCCCCGCCACGACCGCTTCACCCGCCCGTCAGGCCCAATCACATACACCGTCCGCCGCACTAGCAGCCACAGCCCGCTGTTGTAAGCCCACGCAATCCGCCCCCCCTTGTCCACCAGCAGCGGAAACGGGAACGAGAATTTTTCCACAAACTTCCGGTGGCTCGCCGGCCCAAACGGATTCACGCCGTAAACTACGGCGCCCGCGGATTCGAGATCGCTCCACGCATCCCGAATCTCGCACAGTTGCTGCGTTCAACCCGGCGTGTCGTCCCCCGGATAGAAAACCAGCACAACCGCCCGCCCCCGCAGATCACTCAGCCGAACCACACGCCCACGATCATCCAGCGCCTCAAAATCCGGCGCGACCGACCCTGGAGCAAGCGTCTTCCCGAACACGATCACTGGCTCACGTACGACATCAGCCGTTCCTGCACCGTCTTGGCCCGCTGATTATCCCAGCACGCGATGAACACGGTGTCGTCGCCCGCCACCGTGCCCGCCACCTCGGCCCAGTCCTCCTGGTCCAGCGCCACAGCCAGTGAATTCGCGCTGCCCGTCGACGTCTTCAAAATCACGAAGTTCATCGCCAGCCGCACGTCCAGCAGGTACTCCGCCATCACCTGCGCCAGGCTCGGGCCGGTCGGATCCGGCAGGATCTCGCGGTACCCGTCCGCCGTCTTCGCGAGGCCCATCTCGCGGATGTCGCGCGACAGCGTCACCTGCGTCGTCTCGATCCCCTGGTCGCGCAGCTCCCGCGCCAGCTCGTCCTGCGTGTTGATTCTCTTTGACCGGATCAGCTTGAGGATCTGTCCTTGACGGTAGTTCTTGGTCATGACATGGTCTCCAGTCGGCGGCGGGCCTCGGCCAGCGCCGCACGCACGGTCTCCGGCGCCGTGCCGCCTCGCGCAATGCGCGTCTTCATTCCTTCAGCCGGGTTCATCAGAGCGGCCATCTGCGGCGTGAACCGCGCGTCAAACGCGTGCAGCTCCTCGCCCGTCCACTCTCCCGGCTTCTTGCCCTGCTTCACGGAGTCCAGCACCAGCCGCCCCACCACCTGGTGTGCCTGGTGGAACGGCACGCCCGCGCGGGACAAGGCCTCCGCCAGATCCGTCGCCACCAGCCAGCCCTCTTCCGCTGCGGCCTGCGGCGGACCCGCCTTCAAACTCGTCGTCTCCACCACGCCCCGCGCCATCTCCAGCGTCATCGTGAGCTGGTCCACCGCCTCGAATAGCGGCTCCTTGTCTTCCTGCATGTCGCGGTTGTACGTCATCGGCAGGCCCTTCATTGTCGTGAAGAGAGCCGTGTATGCGCCGAACACCCGCCCGCACTTGCCCCGGATCAGCTCCAGCGAATCCGGGTTTTTCTTCTGCGGCATCAGCGACGATCCGCTCGTCACGCCGTCGCCCAGCTCCAGCCAGCCGAATTCATCCGACGAATAGAGGATCCAGTCCTCCGCCAGCCGCGACATGTGCATCATGCACACCGACGCCGCCGACAGGTAGTCCAGCGCCCAATCGCGGTCCGCCGTGACGTCCATCGAATTGTTCGTCACGCCGTCGAAGCCCAGCTCCGTCGCGATCCCCTCGCGGTCCACCGGAAACCCCGACCCCGCCAGCGCGCCCGACCCCAGCGGCATCCGGTTCACCCGCGTCCGCGCCTGCTGGAACCGCTCATGGTCCCGCGCGAACATCTCGAAATACGCCAGCAGGTAGTGGCCCCACGTCACCGGCTGCGCCCGCCGCACGTGCGTGTAACCCGCCACCACCGTGTCCGTGTGCTTCGCCGCGAAATCCAGCAGCGCAGACATCAGCCCGCGGAGCAGGGCAGTGGTCCGGTCGATCTCGTCCCGCAGCCACAGCCGCGTGTCCAGCGACACCTGCTCGTTCCGCGACCGCCCCGTGTGGATCTTGTCCGCCAGCCCGCCGGCCTTCTCCTTCAGCAGCCGGATGACGTAAGTGTGGATGTCCTCGTCTGGCGCATCCGCCGGCGGCTCCGGAATCGAGGCCAGCGCGTCACAGATCGCTCGCGCCTCCTCATCCTGCAGAATGCCGACGCGCGCCAACGCCCGGGCATACGCCTGCGACCCGCGAATGTCGGCGCCAAACAGCCGCCTGTCGAAGTGCAGCGACCACGAAAACCGCTGGAACACCTCCGACGGTCCGCTCTCGAACCGGCCTCCCCACAGCTTCATCGTTTCGGTTTTGTCCTTCATTTGAAACTACCGCGCCGGACCGTCCAGCAGCATCAGCAGCAGCGCCTTCTGCGCGTGCAGCCGGTTCTCCGCCTGGTCGAACACCACGGACGTCGCCGACTCGATCACCTCGTCCGTCACTTCCTCCTCGCGGTGCGCCGGCAGGCAATGCATAAACAGCGCACCGGGCGCCGCCAGCCGCATCAACTCCGCATTCACCTGGTAGGCTGCGAACGTCCGCGCCCTCTCGGCGGCCTCATGCTCCTGTCCCATCGACGCCCAGACGTCCGTGTACACGGCCTCCGCGCCCTTCAGTCCTTCCGCTGCGTCGCTGGTGATTTCGATCTTCGCGCCGGTCTCCGCGGCATACGCACGCGCCTTTTCCGCGATTTGCTCATTCGGCTCATACCCCGCCGGCGTCACGCACGAGTAGTGGATGCCGAGCCGCGCCGAATCCAGCATCAGGGAGTGCGCCACGTTATTCCCATCGCCGACGTAGGTCAGCTTGTGGCCCTGCCAGCCGCCCCAGTGCTCCCTCAATGTCTGCATGTCCGCCAGCGCCTGGCACGGATGGTACATGTCGCTCAGAGCATTCACCACCGGCGCCTGCGCGTATCGTGCCAGATCGTCCACCGTCTTTTGCGAAAACGTCCGCGCTACGATCAGGTCCGTCCACCGTTCCAGATTGCGCGCCACATCCTGGACCGGCTCACGGCCGCCCACCGGACCGATAGTCAGGATCGAATCGCCGCCCAATTGCTTCGCCGCCACCTCGAACGTCACCCGCGTCCGCAGCGACGGCTTCTCAAACAGAAGACTGACGATCCTGCCTCTCAAGGCGGACCTATACTGCCCCGGCTCCCCCTTCACTGCCGCCGCCAGTTCCAGCAACGACACCAGCTCCGCGGACGTCAGGTCAAGATCGGTGGTGAGATCTCCCGCCGCTAAGCGGGGTAAAAACAACGGCTGCATTGGATCGGCGCCTCTATGAATACTTATTCAGTACACTGAATAATTACACATTTGATTGCCCCGCGTCAATCGCACTGCCGCGAGCGGTAGCGAGCGGGTACAACGGATTCAGCGCGTCTTCATCGGAGCGGGCATAACGCGATTGAGCCCGGTTTCAGCCCAGTCTTCACTGGCGCGGCGTGTACGGGATCACCCCCCCTCACCAATTCGCCACCGTCCCATCAGGCAACCTCATCAACTCATCCCTCCACGCCACCCCCTCCTGCGCCGCCCTCTTCACCGCCTTCCAATTCACCCGGATCCCCAGCCCCGGCCCCTCCGGCACCTGCAGATGCCCGTTCCCATCCACGTCGAACATCGGCCAGTCCCCCTCATCCAGATACCGCAGCCAGGGATCCACCCCTTTCTTCGCGCCGCTGGCATTGTAGTGAATCCCCTTCGACCACTCCAGAATCCATCCAGCCCGGCACTGCACCACCACGTGCAAACACGCCATAAAGGCGATCGGCGACAGCGGGCAGTGCGGCGCCAGGGCGATCCCGTTCGCCTCCGCCAGAGCCCCGATCTCCACTGTGTTTGAAATCCCGCCCGCGTGCACCAGGTCCGGCTGCAGAATATGCGCGCCCTTCGCAGCCACCACGTCGCTGAACTCCGCTACCGTGTACATGCGCTCGCCCGTGGCGATGGGCACGTGCGTCCCCGCGGCGATCTCCGGCAGCCAGCGATTATAGTCCGGCCTCACCGGCTCCTCATAGAACAGCGGCCTCGCGAACTCCAACTCCTTAGCCAGCCGTCGCGCCATCGGCACATTGCACCGCCCATGAAAATCGAATGCGATCTCGACTTCGTCCCCCACCGCATCCCGCACCGCCCGAGCCCGCGCCACCGCCGCCTGAATTCCGCCGTACGTATCCACTGCCGCCAGCGGCGGACACGCGTTCATCTTGATCGCCCGCGCGCCCTCGGCGACCACTCGCGCGGCTTCCTCCGCTGCCGCCTCCGGCGCGCTGTTGTTGCCCCCCGCCCATCGATACACCTTGACCCGGTCCCGCACCCGCCCGCCGAGCAATTGATAGACCGGCTGCCCGGCCGCCTTCCCCGCGATGTCCCACAGCGCGATCTCAATCCCGCCCAGCGCAGACATATAGTGCGGCCCGCCGTGATAAAAGCAGCGGTCATAGCACCCGCGCACAAGCTGCTTGATCTGCCGCGCGTCCTTGCCGATGAACCACTCGGACAACTCCCGCACCGCGGCCTCCGCCGTGCCAAGCTGCCCCTCCACCGTGAACTCCCCAAACCCTTCCACGCCGTCCTTCGTCACCATCCGCAGCAGCCCCCACCGCGGAGCCGCCTGCGCCGTTTCGATCCGTTGAATGATCATCGCGTCACTCATTGTATTCCCCGTCCGCGACGCGCTTCTCCCAGGACCCCCTACGGAACCGCCGCCCCCCACGCCGCATCCGGTTGATCTCTCACCAGCGCCTCGATGTTTGCGGACCCGAATCGCTTTTCGATCTCTCCGGCCGGAATTGCTCGATACTCCCAACGGCCTGCACGCTTCCTGAAGACGTAGGCAATCTCCCGCGTCCCCACGCTCTCCCGGGCCTTGTCTCCGAAAGAGTCCGGGCTGAACTCGGCGACAAACCCGAAGACAACCGCCTGACTGTTCACGGCCATCTCGCCCTTCAGGGCATTCTCGAACTCGTACGGATCACAGGATGAGTTGTTTGCCGCGCACCGCCGCGCATCCAGCGCCCCCGCCAGTGCCCGCGAATACGCCTCCCGGTAGGCGTCTCCCGATGGCGGATACACACCCGCCAGGACGGATCTTCGCAGGTCGAACACCGCAATCCTCATCGGGTGCACCGATGCAAAGTGAACCATGCTCCGTTGAATGATCACCGTATCGCCTGACATCACCCCCAGCACCCATCCGGACACCGCTGCAGTCAGTTCGAGCTTCGGCGAAAGAACCAGCACGCATCCTGCTGAGGGATTCACGTGGGTCTCGATCAGCACTGTGCCCGGCATCTCGCGGATCGACATCGCCGATCCGAGGCAGTTCATCATGACGCCGCTCTCGAACTCCGCGCTTGCCTCTGCCAGCGAAGCGCGCTGCAAACGTTCCGCCGCGACATCGTATCGAAGCACGCGCAACGGAGGCCGCAGCGTTCCCGATTGATCTTCCTCGTAGTACGCCAGCAGAAATTCCCCCGGAGTGCCGGACACTGCGAAGCTCGTGATCTTCGTGTCCAGCTCTCCTGGCTCGAACGCAGAGGCCGGGATTCGCACCTTCTGCTGACGCAAAACCTCCTGGATCGTCTCCGCCTGCGCAGACGCCACGCCAATTAAACACAACAGCAGAACGCGAGCTTTCAGAAGCGGCAAATCCGGATCCTGCGCTCACTCTATAACACTCAGCCCATACCCGGAGAAGGCAGTGTCAAAGAGAGGATCGAGCCGGAGGACGGTACAGGTGCTCGCCGGCCTTGTGCACCTGCCGCACCCCCGGGCACTCCCGCGACTTCAACTCACCGTAGAGAAAACAGAAGCGGCTGTAGGTGTAGCCGTCCGGCTGCGCGGCGCGGCACTCGCTCCACAACAGGTGAAGGGTGGTGTGTTTGTGCTTCCGCAAGTCCTGTGCCCGCAACAGCCCCGCGGCGGCGAAGCGGTTCCGGTAGGCCCTACTTCTTCGGCGGTGCAGATGTTGTGCTCGGCGCGACACCCGGAGCTGCTGTCGTCGCCGGCGGTGCGGCCACTTTCCTCACCTGCTCGTAATACCGCTGCACATACTCCTGATGGTGCAGCGGCACTTCATCCCGATTCAGGTCCGACCCCGCCTCCAGGTGTGTCGCGGTCCGGTTCACGTACGGCGTCTTCAACTGCTGGTTCTTCGAGTTCGTGACTTCGACCATCACCTCGCCCTGCACGGTGAGCGCGCGTTTCCCCAGCAGTTCGCTCAACTTCCCCATCGCCTCTTTCTGTTCCGCCAGTTCCGTATCCTTCCTGCCGTCCTGCCGGCCCACGCCGCTTTTCTCGTTATTCGACGGTGGATCCATGCTCTGCCCGGACTGGTTCGACTGCGCCTGCTGCGCCGCATCCGCATCCGCCTGTTGGTCCGACGGCTGCGCGTCGTTCGGATCGCCTTGCTGGTTTGGCTGGCCCTTCTGCGGCGAGCTCTTCTCGCCCTTCTGACCCTTCTGGCCGCTCTTGCTCGACGCCGACTTCTGCCCCTCGCCGCCCTTCGGCTCCATGTTGAGCTTGTCCATCAGGTTCGCCAGCGCATCCCGCATCTTGTCCATCAGACTATTTTCTTTCTGCGGTCCGCCTTGCTTCTGCGCTTGCGTCTGATCCCCCGGTCTCTTCCCGTCCATCGCACCGGTATTCGGCTGGTTCTTCTTGTTTCCCGAAGCGGCCTCGGACTCCTCCGAACCCTCCTCGGAGTTCTGATCCTGGTTCGCCTGCTTGGGATCCTGGCCGCTGCCTTGTTTTCCCACCTGATTCGGATCGTTCACTTCAGCGGTGCGCAGAGACTCCTGCACCGCCGCCTCCTTCTCGTTCACCCGCGTCCCTTCGGGATCCTGCACCGCCAGATCGAACGGGTCCGCCATCTTCTTTGCAATCTGTTCCGGTGTCTTCGGCAACGGCTTCGGCCCTCCCGTGAGCGTATCGAAGCTCACTGTGGCCAGAGGAGCCCTCAAGTTGAACGTCCGCAACACTCCATACCGCACAGTGAACAGAACCGAGGCCGCACAGAGGCAGATCAGAGCCGTAAAAACGCTCCGCGGCCAACGCCAAGGGATGGCGGCTCGCGAATCGGCGCCTGCCGCCGCGCTCACTGCCTGCGAGCGCATCACTCCCAAAAACTCCGGATCTGGAGGAGCCACCGGCTTCCCCTGCTCATAGTGGTAAGCCGTGGAAATCAGGTCAGCCAATCCCAACTGCGCATCGATTCGCTGCGCCACCTGATATGGCGCCGGAATCCGTTTCATGCTGCGCCACCAGCCAATTCCCGCTGTCAGAACCAACAGCACAACCGGCCAGTACCACTTCAAGACCTGAGTGCCGACCAGCAAAAGCACCAGAAACGCCGCCAGTCCCGCCGTCATCCCCCATGCGAATTGGTCGAACAGCAGGTGCCGGATCGCCCGGCGCCGCGTGCGCGCGATGAGATCGGTGATGATGGCGGTTTGCGTCAACTTGACCTGCCTACTATGTTATGACGGCGCTCCCAGCCGCGCCGGTTGTCAACAAATGCCCTATTCCCGCTATCGTATCAACGGACGCAACTTGAAGCGAACCGCACCCGTTCGATACCATGAAAATTCACCCACATGCTTAGATTCGAGACTGCCGGCGAGTCGCACGGCGAATGCCTTGTCGCTACTCTCACCGGATTGCCGGCGAGCATCCCCATCTCCGTCGCACAGGTCAACCACGACCTCTGGCGCCGCCAGCAGGGCTACGGCCGAGGCGGCCGCATGAAAATCGAAACCGACGCCGCGGAGATCGTCTCCGGTGTCCGCCACTCCCAGACCATCGGCTCCCCGATTGCCATCATCATCCGCAACCGCGATTGGCAGAACTGGACCGAAGTCCTCCCTGTCGAGTCCTACGAAGGCGATGAGGAGAAGAAGAAACCGCTCAGCCGCCCGCGCCCCGGGCACGCCGACCTCGCCGGCGCCATCAAGTACAACTTCGCTGACGCCCGCTACATCCTCGAACGCGCCTCTGCCCGCGAAACCACCGCCCGCGTCGCCGTCGGCGCCATCGCCCGCCAGTTCCTCGCTCAGTTCGGCATCGAGATCCTCAGCCACGTCATCCAGGCCGGGTCCGCCCGCATCGAGCGTCCGGTCGAGTGGGAGGAGATCGTCGCTCTGTCGAAGAAGCAGGATGTCCTGCTCGGCTGCGTCGACAGTGAAGCCGAAGCCCGCATGAAGGCCGTCGTCGACGAGGCCTACCGCACCGGCGATACCGTCGGAGGCGTCTTCGAGGTTCGCGCCCACAATCTGCCCCCCGGCCTCGGTTCTCATATCGCCTGGGACACCCGACTCGACGGCCGCCTCGCCCAAGCCATCCTTTCCGTCCAGGCCGTGAAGGGTGTGGAGATCGGCGAGGCCGAGGAAGCCGCCTCTTCCTTCGGCTCCAGGGTCCAGGACACCATCCACTACCAGAAACAGAACCACCGCTTTTTCCGCGGGGCGAACAAGGCCGGCGGCCTCGAAGGCGGTATCACCAACGGCCAGGACCTCATCGTCCGCGGTCTTCTCAAGCCCATCTCCACTCTTCGCAAGCCACTCGAAAGCGTGGACTTTGCGACTCGTGAACCCGCCTCCGCCGCCTATGAGCGCAGCGATGTCTGCGTCCTGCCCGCGGCCGGAGTCGTCGGCGAGGCCATGGTCGCCATCGTCCTCGCTCAGGCCTTTCTCGAAAAATTCGGCGGCGATTCGCTCAATGAGACGCGTCGAAATTTCGACGGCTACATCCAACAAGTCAGGGAGTTTTGACGACCAGATGGTTCTGCGCATTGTGAAGTACGGTGATCCGGTCCTGGAGGCCAAGGCTGAGCCGATCTCTGAATTCGGCACGCCCGAGCTGAAACAATTGGTCGAGGACATGTTTGAAACGATGTACGCCAATAAGGGCATCGGCCTTGCCGCGCCCCAGGTGGCGCTCTCCCAGCGCCTCACCGTCATCGACCCCTCCGCCGGCGAAGACCCCAATGCGCGCCTCGTGCTGATCAACCCAGAAATCCTAGTCAAGGAAGGCTCCCAGATCGGCGAAGAGGGCTGCCTTTCCATCCCCGGCTTCCGCGAAGACGTGAAGCGCGCCTACAAGGTCCGCCTCCGCGCCCAGAACGTCGACGGCGAGTTCTTCGAGACCGATGGCGAGGAGTTGCTCGCCCGCGCCATGCAGCATGAGATCGACCACCTTAACGGCGTCCTCTTCCTCTCCCACCTCAGCATCCTCAAGCGCGACCTCATCCGCCGCAAAATCCGCAAGCTCGTCAAAGCCGGCGAGTGGGAGTAGCCGGGCATCCAAGTCTATAAGCGGTAGCGAGCGGGCACAGCGTCCCTCAATAATGGAAAAGATGCGCCTTGTCTTCCTCGGCACCCCTCAGTTCGCTGTCACATCCCTTGAGGCGCTGGTACACGCCGGTCACGAGATCGCCGCCGTCTACACCCAGCCCGACCGCCCAAAAGGCCGCGGCCAGGAACTCGCGCTCTCCCCTGTTAAGCAGTCCGCCCTCCGATTTGGCCTCGACGTCCGCCAACCCGAACGCATCAGGCATTGCGTCGATGACCTCAAGGCTCTCAACGCCGACGCCATGGTCGTCGTGGGCTACGGCCAGATCATCCCTCAGTCGATCATCGATCTCCCCCGCCTCGGCATCGTCAACGTCCACGCCTCGCTTCTGCCGAAATACCGCGGCGCCGCCCCCATCCAGTGGTCTATCGCTCAAGGCGAGACCGTTACCGGCGTCACCACCATGCTCATCAACGCCGGACTCGACACCGGCGACATGCTGCTAAAAGCCGAGACGCCCATCAGTCCCGAAGAGACGGCCCTGGAACTCTCTCCGCGCCTCGCCACCCTCGGCGCGGAGATCCTCATCACGACCCTCCAAGGCCTCTCTGATCACACGATCACCCCCATTCCCCAGAACGATGCCGAAGCCACCCTCGCTCCCATCCTGAAACGCGAGGACGGCCTCATCGACTGGAGCCAGACCGCTTCCCTCATCCACAATCGCGCCCGCGGCTTCCTGCCCTGGCCCGGCGCCTGGACCACTTTCCGCGGCCAGCGCTTCAACATCTGGCGCTGCAGCCTCACCGGAGCCGAATCCCCGGCAACCCCGGGCAAGCTCTTCTCCGAACAGCGCCGGCTCTACGCGGCCTGCGGCTCCGGTACCGTGCTCGAGTTGTTCGAAGTCCAGCTCGAAGGCCGCAAGCGCGTCGACGCCGCCTCTTTCCTCAACGGACAACGTCTGTCCGACTCCGACCTCATGGGAGAATCTACGAAGTGAACCTGCCCCTCGGCTATCGATACTCCGCCCTGTACGCGGGCATCCGCAAAGTCGCCAAACCGGATCTGACTCTGATTGTTTCGGACACTCTCGCTTCCGCCGCGGCAGTCTACACCACAAACAAGGTGGAAGCCGCGCCTGTGACGCTCTCCCGCGCGCACTTGAAGGAATCCGGAGGCATCGCCCGCGCCGCCCTCATCAACGCCGGCAACGCCAACTGCGCTACGCGCACGGGAGCCCGCGTCGCCCTCGCCACTTCGAAGGCGGCCGCCAAAGCGCTCAAGTGTAAGACCGCCGAAGTGCTGCCTTCGTCCACGGGAGTGATCGGCGTCGAGCTAGATCCCTCGAAGATCACCAACGCGCTGCCTGAACTCGTTGCCGGCCTCGATCCCGGCCGCTTCCTCGACGCAGCCGACGCCATCCTCACCACCGATCTCGTCCGCAAGGTCGCCTTCGCGCAGGCGCCCGGCTTCCACATCGCCGGCATGACCAAGGGCTCCGGCATGATCCACCCCGGCATGGCAACGACTCTTGCCTACGTGATGACCGACGCTGTCATCCCGCCCCAGGTCCTCCGCGCCTATCTGAAAAACGCAGTCGCCCGCAGCTACAACCGCCTCAGCGTGGATGGCGACATGAGCACCAACGACACGCTGCTTGTCCTCGCCAACGGCGCGTCCGGCGTCAAGCCTAAGAAGGATGTGTTCCAGGCCGCCCTCGACGAAGTCTGCCAGTCCCTCGCAAAACAAATCGCCCGCGACGGCGAGGGCGCGCAGAAGTTTGTCGAGATCCAGGTCACCGGCGCTCGCGACGAAGATACCGCCACCCGCATCGCCCGCGCCATCGCCAACTCCCCCCTCGTGAAGACTGCAATTGCCGGCAGCGACCCCAACTGGGGCCGCATCCTCTGCGCAGCCGGCTACTCCGGCGCTGCCTTCGATCCTTCCACGGTCGACATCTGGCTCAACGGCGTCAAAGTCTGCCGCAAAGGACTCGCCGCCCCCTTCGACGAACCCGCACTCACCAAGAAGCTCGACGCGAAGGACTGCCTCATCCGTTTCTCCATCGCCGGCAACGGTCACGGCTCCGCCACCTTCTGGACCTGCGACCTCACCCACGGCTACATCGACATCAACGCGAGTTACCGGACCTAAGCCTTAGCATCGCCCAAGTCCCCAGCGCTGGCCCGAGCGCCAGTACCGCGAACGCCGGCGCCCACCCATACCTGCCCTCCATAAACGGCATCAAGCGCACTGTCGCCAAGGTCAACAGGAACCCCAGACAGGTCTGCACCGTCAAGGCCGTCCCTGCGTGCTCCGGCTCGCAAAACTCCGTCACGCACGCCGAAAACTGTGCCGAATCCGCGACTACCGAAAATCCCCACACCACGCACAGAAACGCCAGCCACCACTCCGGGCCGCCCAACGACAAAGCAATCAGCACCGCGCAGCTTCCGCTCACAACCATGCACGCCGCCGTCACTGATGGACGCCCGTATCGGTCAGCAATCTGGCCCGCCCACAAACACCCCACAAACCCCGCCGCAATCGAAACAAATGCCAGCATCGCTCCTCGCTGCGGGTCCCTTGTCCCCAGATACACCGGCAGCCACGCCCACATCGCGTACAGCTCCCACATATGTCCTAAGTACCCGAGATTCGCGAGCAGTACCTTCCGACGCCGGAAGAGATCGAAAGCGTAGCGCCACTCAAACCGCGGCCGCCCCGCCGCGTACGGCCCATCGCGCAACAGCACAGCCGCAATCAGAGCACCAAGCGCCGCCATCATCGACGCCTGCACCAGAATCCCCCGCCAGTCTCGCGCGCCCAACACATATCGCAGCAAGTGCGGCGCTGCCGTCCCCAGTGTCAGCGCACCCACCACCAGCCCGATCCCGAACCCGCGATTCTCCTTCGCCCACGTCGCCATGATCCGCATCCCTACCGGATACACGCCCGCCAGGAAGAACCCCGTAAGAAACCGTAACGGCAAAGCAAGCCCCGCGCCCCGCGCGAATTCTGCTATCGCGAACGTCGCCCCTCCTGCCAACAACGCACTCCCTGCAAACAGCCACCGCGACGGCAGCCGGTCCGCGAGATTCAGCAGCGCCGACAGCAGCGTTCCCGCAGCGAAACCAAGCTGCACCGACATCGTCAGCCACGCCCGCTGCGCCTCATCCAACCCCCACTCCGCCGCGAGTTGCGGCGCCACCGCCGACGCCGAGAACCACACGCCCATCGCCAGAAATTCCGCTGCCGCAATCGCGAGCATCGGTCCCGGCCTTGCTAGACTCTTCTGTATGCTGTTCACTGGTCTGGAGCACACCGCCCTGGCGTCCCCTGAGCCCCTCAAACTCGCTCAGTGGTATGTCGACATCCTGGGCTTTCGAATCAACTACGAGTACGACGGCAATTATTTCGTCAAAGCCCCGGACGGCGCAATGCTCGAAATCATTCCTTCCGTAGGCGACCCCGTCGCCACGCAGATGAAGACCCCGGGCATCCGCCACATCGCGGTCTCCGTCTCCGACTTCGACGCAGCCCACGAGGACCTCAAGAAGAAGTCCGTCAAATTCCTCACCGATCAGCTCGACGTGAAGGGCAACCGGCTGGTCTTCTTCGAAGACGGCGACGGCAATATCCTCCACCTGATCGCAAGACCGCAGCCTCTGCCCTAGACGGACTCACGCTTGCTCACCCGGATCTTTTCGGCCTTCCAGTTCCGCAACTTCCGCATGATGTGGGCGGGCGCCTGCACCTCCAGCATCGGCACCTGGATGCAGAAGCTCGCCCAAAGCTGGCTCGTCCTGAAGCTCTCCGGCTCGCCTTTCATGCTCGGCCTCGACGCCTTCCTCGGCGAGATCCCCATCTTTCTCCTCGCTCTCGTAGCCGGTGTCGCGGCAGACCGCTTCGATCGCCGCCGCGTCCTCCTCGCCTCGCAGTTCCTCCAAATGTCCTGCGCGCTGACGCTCGCTCTCCTCTTTGCCACGGGCTACGCGCAGGTCTGGCACATCCTCTCCCTCAGCTTCATCGTCGGGATCGCCCAAGCTTTTGGCGCGCCTGCCTATCAGTCTCTGATCCCCTCTCTCGTCCCGCGCGACCACCTCTCCAACGCCATCGCGATGAACTCCATCCAGTTCAACCTCGCGCGCGTCGTCGGCCCCGTCATCGGCGGCCTCGCTCTGACTCACCTTGGCGCCGCCTGGTGTTTCGGCCTCAATGGACTCAGCTTCGTCGCTGTGATCATCTCGCTCCTTCTGATCACGGTCGACTTTTCGCCCCAAAAGCACGAGTCCGTCCTCGACAGCATGAAAGGCGGCCTGGCCTTCATCCGCACCAAGCCTGCCATGCTCCCCATCATCTGGGTCGCATTCTTCTGCACCTTCCTTGGGATCCCTTTGATCGTCTTCCTGCCCGTCTTCGCGAAGGACGTCTTCGGCGGCAACGCCAGCACCTACACCATCCTGCTTTCCGTCGAAGCCGTTGGGGCGATCTGCGGCGCTCTCCTGGTGGCCGCCCGCGGCAAGAGCTCTCACCTTGGCCGCGACTCCCTCCTCGGCCTCGTCGCTCTTGGCGTGTTCGAAGCGCTCTTTGCGTCCACGAACGTCTTCTGGCTCAGCCTCGTTTTCCTGTTTTTCGCTGGCGTCGGCCTCATTGCTTCGTTCGCGCAGCTCAGCTCGCTCATTCAGACCGTCGCCACCGACGAGATGCGTGGGCGCGTCATGAGCATCTACAACATCGCCTTCCGTGGCGGCATGCCAATCGGCAGCCTCATCACCGGAGCCCTCCTCAAGCACATGGGGGCGCCCACAGTCGTCGGCGCCTATGGCGTGATCCTCGCCTGCCTCGCCATTTATCTCCTCACCATCCACCGCAAGATCGCCACCCTGTAGCTGCCCCAGTACTCGCTACAATATTGGATTCAACCCATGCGGCTCTTCTTTTGCCTGTTGACGCTCACGGCCATCGCTGCCGATCTGCCTCCCAGCATCCGCAAAGCCCGCGACGCCCAGGATCGCGCCGCCCTCGATCAGTTCGCCGCGGCGGCCTCCGCGGACGCGCAGTCTAAGCCCAACGACCACGCCGCTCAATATCGCGCCGCCTCCACCGAGCTCATCCGCGCCGAGGTCCTTATCGAACTGCGTGATAAGAACGCCGCCAAGACCGCCGCCGAGAGCGGCATCCGGGCCGCCGAAAAGGCAGTCTCCCTCAAACCCGACTCCGCCGAATACCACCGCGTCCTCGGCAGTCTCTGCGGCCAGGTGATCCCCGCCAATCCTCTCGCAGGCCTCAAATACGGACGCTGCGCCCTCGACGAGGTCAGCAAGGCCGTCGAGCTCGATCCCAAATCTCCGCTCGTCTACGTCAGCCGCGCCGTCGGCAACTACTATCTCCCGCCCTCCTTCGGCGGCGGTCCCGACGTCGCTCTCAAGGACATCGACAAGGCCCTGCAACTCGACAATAAAGACGCCGACACCTGGCTCTGGCGCGGCATCATCCTTCGCAAGATGAACCGCAACGCCGAAGCCCGTCAGGCGCTCCAGAAGAGCGTCGAACTCAATCCCTCCCGCGTTTGGGCCAAGCAGCAACTGGAGAAGACCCCGGAGAAGTGATCCCCTCGCGCGCACTCGTTCCTCTCGCTCTCCTGCTGCTCACGCTGCTCGGCTTCACGGTTTTTCCGGGCCATACCTGGCTTCAGTCCGACACGCAGATCTACATCCCCATTCTCGAACGCCAGTTCGATCACTCCCTCTTTTCGCATGACGAAATCGCGCTTCGTCCCCACGTCAAATTCACGCTTTACGACGAAATCACAGTAGGCCTCCGCCAGCTCACCGGACTGAACTACGACATCCTCCTGCCCGCGCAGCAGTTTCTTTTCCGCATCGCCGGCATCACGGGCGTATTCCTTCTCGCGCAAGCCTGCGGGCTGCCTGTTGCCGGATCGCTGCTCGCTGCGGGGATCTTCGCGCTCGGCGCAGTGATCAACGGCCCCTCCGTCCTGACCTTCGAATACGAACCCGTCCCCCGCGGCTTCGCCATCATGCTTGTCTTCGGCGCGCTGGGATGCGCCGCGCAGCACCGGTGGGCCTGGGCCGGCGCTCTCGCGATCCTCGCCACTCTGTACCATCCCACCACCACCGCGCCGTTCTGGGCCTGCCTGGTCCTTCATTGGCTCATCGCCCACGACAGGCGCGAGAAGATTGTGCTCTTCGGTTCCATCGCCATTGCCGGCCTGAGCCTCGCTGCGCTTGCATGGCACCAGGCATATGGCTCGGACATCCAGGTGTTTCTCGGCAGGATCCCCCCTGAGCTCGAACGCATCCAGAAATTCCGCGGCGCTTACAACTGGATCAGCCTCTGGCCTGCGGAATGGTTCTGGCAATATCCCGTGCTCCTCACCGCTGCGCTCCTCGCCTGGCGGCGCATTCGCGCTTCGATGACGCCGGAAGCTCGCTTCCTCACGCTGGCTCTCGTCATTTACGGATTCGTGATGATCCCCTTGCAGTACGTGCTCCTCGACGTCGGCAAGTGGATCCTCATGCCCCAATTCCAGCCCGCCCGAGCAGTGCTCTTTATCACCGCGCTCGCAGGTATCATGGGGACAGCCGCAGGCTGGTTCGCCGCGGCGCAGCGCCGCTGGTGGGAAGCCGCCGCCTGGTTTGTGCTTGTCTTTGCGATCCCCGTCAACGGCCTCGTCATTCAACTCTTCACGGGCGGCGACTGGCGGCGCATCGCCGTCACCGCGCTCCTTGCCGCTCTCGCCCTTGCAGCCGCCGCCCGGCCTCTCGCGGCACTGCCTGTCGCCATCGCCGCCTTCTTCGTCGTCCCCTACCTCGGCGGAGTCCGGTCCTCTCCCGACCTCCACTCACTCCAGCTCGACGAAGCCGCCGCTTGGGCCCGCGTCTCGACCGATAAAAACGACGTCTTCCTGTTCCCCACCGTCGAGCACGGACTCGATCCCGGCATCTTTCGCGCCCGCTCCCTCCGCGCTCTCTACGTGGATTGGAAATCGGGAGGCCAGGCCAACCTCCTCAAGGATTACGGCTTCGAGTGGTGGAAACGCTGGCATGCCATCAATCGGGCCAGGCCGCCTTTACGCGCTCTGGACGACTATCGGAAGCTCGGCATCGACTACCTCGTCGTCCGCCCCGGCGAGAAGCCGGCAAACGCCGTCGCGGTCTTCGAGAACAGCGGCTGGTCCGTCATCGTCCTCAAACCCGCGCCAACAGGAAATCCTCCACCTCGCTCCGCGAAGGGATCGATGCCTGCGCTCCCAGCCTCGTAACCGAGATCGCCGCCGCCGCATTCGCAAACCGCAGCGCTTCCCGCACCGCCTGCCCCTCTGACATCGCGACCGCAAATGCCGCGTTGAACGTGTCCCCTGCCGCCGTCGTGTCCACAGCCGTGACGGAGAATCCGCCCGCCGAAGCGATCCCCTCCGGTCCCGAATAGTAGCAGCCCGCATCGCCGAGCTTCAGGATTACCGCCTTCGGCCCCAGCGCATGTAGCGCCGCCGCCAGCTCCGGCGCCTCCTCCAGCCCGATGCGCCTCGGCTCCCATCCCAACAACAGGCACGCCTCGCTCTCATTCGGCGTCAGGATATCGACCAGCGCCAGCAAGGACTCCGGCAGCCTCTGTGCCGGCGCCGGATCCAGGATCGTCGTCGCCCCCGCTTCTCTCGCTACTCGCAGGGCGGCCTCCACCGTCTGCAGCGGCGTCTCCAGTTGAAACAGGGCGCACCGGGCCCCGGCATATGCGCTATGGACCGATTCAATATCCGCCGCGGACAACTCCCCGTTCGCGCCCGGCGCCACGACAATGGAATTCTGTCCCGACTTCTCCACCCAGATCAGCGCTACGCCCGTCGGCTGCTTCCGCACCGCCATCACCGCCGAGACATCCACGCCCGCCGCCGCCAGGCTCGCTTTCAGGTGATCCGCAAAAGGATCGTATCCCACGCGCCCCACCATCTTCACCGCCACCTCGCGCGCCAGCCGCCCCGCCGCGCACGCCTGGTTCGCGCCCTTACCGCCCGGAATCATCTTGAAGTCGGAGCCGAGCGTCGTCTCGCCCGGCGCAGGCATCCGGTCCACCTGAACCACGAAATCCATGTTCAGTGAACCGGTAACAACGAGTGCCGCATTCGCCATGCGGCTATCTTATCGAAACGATCAGCGGAGCCGCGCGCGGAAGCAAGCGGGTAACTGCCCTCAGCCTCTACCCAGATCAATCCCCAGATGCTTCAGCTCTTCCGCGTAGTAGCGCTTATGCAGCAGATCCCACTCCTCGCTGCCCTCGGGGATCTCTTTCTTCATCGTCCGGATCTTGTTCCGCGCCGCCTTGTCCGCCTTGTCCTCGTTGAGCAGAATTTCCGAGAACATCTTCACCAGCTCCAGCCGGACGTCGTTGACGTCTTTCCGGAACCGGCAGTCCCGCGACTTCTTCAGCGCCGCTACCAGCTTGTGCGAGATCTCGTTGATCTTGTCCCGGCTCAACTTCATCGCGTCGCCGGTGTCCCGCCCGCTGGCACGCACGATCTTCCGCTGCGCTACCATCTGGTTCTTGATCCGGCGGAACATCTCCGAGTAGCTGATCCCGTTGTTCGACATGTACACGGAATATTGCTCCAGCAGATCCCGTACCTCGTCGTTCAGCCGGTCTTCCACTGTCAGTTCGTCGAGGACGACGGTGTTGATGACTTCCGCCACCCCGTCCGGATTCGATACCTCAATGACGTTGGAGCCGAGTTTGACTGCCAGTTGACGGCTCAGGTAAGCCACAAATTCTTTGGCGATAAGCATCCTACAAGCTAGCGCCTTGCGCCGGGCTAACTTTTAGTCTAGGAAGCCCCGCGGAGGGGTGTCAAATCCGCACGGGGATAGAATATAGGATAGGGCCCCTGGAAACTGCCCCCCTCCTCCCCAGGTGAAGAAAGGGCTCCCTGTCGCGCACCACTTCCGGCTGCTCGTCACTCTCCCGCACTAGGATTCTCCCCGGCTGCGCCTTTGGGCACGCGGTTACCTCACGCCCTATCCCATCGCACTCGGCTCTGGCCGCTGCCCTCGCTCGCATGCGAGTTGGCCACTCGGCCGCCCCACCGCACCGCACGCGGCCGCCCTTCTTCCGTATGGGCAACGACTCCGCCTGCGCACGCGGACGCCTGTCCCGGCTCGAATCCGTAAACGCACGCCGCTGCGGTCGCCCCACGCCCTATCGCACGCTGCCTCCCCTTTCTCCTCCGGCCAATCCACTGGGGTGGGCTTTCGGGTAGAATTCGCTTGGCGACTTGCCATGGCCTAACTGTGGCACCTGTACCAAAACGAACGAAGGACGTTTTTGAACGATGCGATCACCAAGAGAAGAGTTTCGAGAGTTCTGCCCGCTGGGTTCCGACGATATCGAAGCTCTAGCGACTCCAATCTACGTCATTGACTCAAACGTCCTTCTGCATCTGTATCGCTACTCGGAATCGGCGCGGCTTCAATTCATCGAGCTCCTTCGAATTGTGCATGATCGGCTATTTATTCCATATCAGGTAGCCCTTGAATTTCACCGCAATCGTCCTGAAGTCATAACTGAACAATTAGCAATCGCGGACAAGGCTGTCTCCGCGCTCGATGCTGAAATCACTAAGCTTGATCAGGCCTTGGGGTCAGTACTCACGCACAAGCATCATCCCTATATAGAACGATCTGAGGTGCTATCAGGTCTGAAGAATGCACTCGTGAAATCGCGTGAGACCATTGCAGAAGGCTGCGTCTATACCACGCTGACTTTGGCAGAGACCCTGTCCTGGACGCGATTCATGAGGTGATTGAGGGGTGCATCGGCGAATCATTCTCGGATGACGAGTTGTCGAAAATCTATAAGGAAGGACAAGATCGATACGCGAGACTCGTTCCTCCCGGATACAAAGATTTAGACAAGCCAATACCAGAGCGGTATGGTGACCTTGTTCTTTGGAAGGAGACTCTCAGATATGGTGCCACGCACAAGTGTGCTGCCATCATTGTCACCGACGACAACAAGGAAGACTGGATATGGCGTACGCATGGTAAGACAATATCGATCCGCCCTGAGTTGCGGCGTGAGTATCATGACGCTGCCAATCAACCGATTTGGCTGTATACGCCGGAACGGTTCATGCAAGAAGCTAGCAAGTCAATAGGTCAAACCGTGAAGCCGGATGTTCTAACCGAGATCTCACAACAAACAGAAAACGCGAGACGTCGCGAGGACCTCCGCGAAGCTACGATCGAACTTTTGGCGGAATCAGCCGCGACAGGAGTGGATTTCGATGCCGCGAGCCGAATTGATGAACCTGAGACTGGTCAGATCCCGCTCAGTACAGCAAGCGGGAGCGGCGGAGGGGCTGCGATCGACAAATACATGCGCAACGCTCTGGGCTTCAATTCCATAGACCGAACAATGGACAAACTCAGGCTACTGGACGAAATAGGGGGCAGAATGGCAAGAGATACTGAGGCCCTGCGAAGGTCCTTTGGCCTAGACGTCATTGATAAGATCGCGGCTAGAAGTGCGTTAGATAGCAAGGCAATGCAAAGGATGTTTGGCCTAGACACTATCGACAAGTTCGCGACTAGGAGAGTATTAGATGCTGAGGCAATGCGAAAGACTCTCGGCCTAGATGCCATTGATAAGATCAGGAGCAGAAGCGCGTTCAATCCCGAGTTAGTAAACAGGGTGCTCGGCCCAAGACCGGCAAGTGCGCAATCGCGGGCGGAACAGAATCCTGAGCCCACCCCATCCAATCAAACGGAACCTGCAGATCCTCAATCTGTTGAGGAAGGCTCAATCGACTATTCAGAGGCTCAGAATTTGCCGGGGACTGGCAGCGGGAGTGACAACACTTCACACTTGGATCAATCCGATTCCAACGAGTAGGCTAGATTTGATCGATGACTCTCTCCCAGCCGCTGCAGCGTTCCCCAATGCCGCGCATGCGGAATGCGCCGTCCTCGCCGAACATCTGAGGCATAGCTCTCAGACACGCAGAGCACGCGAGCAATGGCGGCTGTCTGCACACCCTGAAGCCGTGGCAGAACTTGAATTCGATATATGCAACAGGGCAGACAAGCACGGTGGACTGGTCGGCAGTGTTGCCTCATTTTGGCTAGCCGCTGCTATCTATCCTAATCAGGCCTTTTCCATTTATTCGCTGGCGCGAGATCTCATTGCTCCGCTGGATCCCACTCGCGATAGCATCCGGCTGCCCATGGGCACGCGGCTACTGCAGGCGCGATCGAACCCGGCTGCCCCATGCCCTATCGCACGCCAGGGCGCAGCACGGAGACGGGCGATCACTTGATCATGTGAAACTGCGGCTGCAGCATCCACGAATGTAGAAACTCGACATCCACGATGTGGACGGAGGCAGTTCGCCCCGCGTCAAGGTCGTACGGTATCTCAAGAATGTTGCCTGCAAGGCCGAATCTGCCCCACTCCTCGCTGGCAGGAAGTGGCAGCGTTCCGCCCAGATCGATTAGCCCATTGAACCTATTGGCGAGTTCTGCGCAAAACCATCCGAGGACCTTATGGTCCCACTGCCGATTACAGTTGATCCATGCTGATAGTTCGCAGGCTGGCGTCCACCGAATGGCTTCGTTTAGGCGCGCCCAGTCGGCAGGAGACCAACAGGAAGCACCGCTGTATTCCGCATGGGTGTCAATAGGGTACATTCGTACGCCTCCGAGGCAGGGGCCTTCAGAAGGTGCATCGCCTAGCGATTCCGGCCAGTTGAGGAAGAACCCCCAACCTTCACAAAGGTCAGCATCAGCCGCGGTAACGTGGAATCTCGCAATGGCTCCCAACCAAGTTCGCAGCGAGAGGACCTGATCCTCGTTTGGAATCTGGCGGAGCAGAATGCCAGCGGCTGGACCACCCATATCTTTCACAGAATAGCTTGCCCCCGCCCTGCCTCGCACGCGAGATCACACCCGCCCCACCGCACGCCCCTTCCGCATAGACACGCGGTCCGCCGCACGCGCGTTATCTCCCCACGCCCTCACATCGGGCGTCTGCCCTGACGCATAGCCCATGCAAGTCAGCACCACAAGCACAGACCACCGCCTCAAGCCGTTAGGAGTCGCACACAGAGCTAGGATACATATCTGACGCTGCCGTGGAACAGGCACGACGAGGAGATCAGCTGTTTCTATGGTGGGACATTCGTTCGGAACGCAATGCACAATTCTGGAAGACCACGACGATCGCGCTTCCGTCCCTTAGGCCTCAGGGCCTGGAGCCTCTTCAGGGTCATCGTTCCTGCGCCGGCGAGGGGCGCCTTTACGCATCGCGACCCGTCTTGCTTCCGCCAGGGAGCGGGCATTCGCGTAGGAGAGTAAATCCTCAGAGGTGAGCTCGTGAGCCCCCGCGAAGCCCCTTTCCAGGTTTGCGACAAGCTTACTTGCGGACAGGGCCGGCCCTTCCTGGATGCCGACCCGGTGGGTGTGGAACAGCGACAAATCCGCTGTGACGATGAACCGTTTGGAGGGTTGGCCCTTCTCCATCACATCAAACCGGTACAGTCGTGCAGATTGCAACTGCTCGAATCCTAAGTACCTGACTTCCATAGTGTCCCCTTCGGATCGGGCAGCCAGGCACCGAGCGGCCTGGATCAACAGCTACACCTCGGTGGTTGGCTCGATCGGGGGCGAGCCTTCTGGCCCAGCCGCTGGAGTGTCATCAGAAGTTGGAGTGCCATCAGGCGACGATTCACGCGCCGAATCTGCGCGGTTCTGTTTTCGCTGGATCCGCCGCGCTTCTTTCTCCTTCTGCCGCTCCAGACGTTTCATCTCTTTTTGGCGCTTATTGAAAGACTCCATATGTTAGGTCGAAAAGCCGATATTGGACCGGTCAGTAATGCCCAGCCGCGCAGGTATACGCTACCAGCGCTGACGCCCGCCGCCTTGAGAGCCGCGAGAGTATCCACCACGCCCACCTTCGGTCTTCGGACGCGCCTCGTTCACGTTGAGTGCGCGACCGTCCAGGTTGGTTCCATTCAACGCCGCGATCGCCCGATCCGCATCGGCAGAATCCGTCATCTCGACGAAAGCGAAGCCGCGCGAACGCCCAGTGTCGCGGTCTGTCACGAGGTTCACACGATCGACTTTTCCGTAAGGCTCGAAGAGCGCTCGCACCGACGACTCGGTTGCGGAAAAATCCAAATTTCCGACGAAGATGTTCTTCACCTTCCAGCTCCTTCTGTCTTTCAATTGTGCGGGCTAGACGAGGCAGACCAGGAAAGGCCAAGCTCTGGCAGGACGATCAAAAGGCACTAACTATGATATCACCTTCGGCGAGCGTTGCTCAGGCGATCAGCCCGACGACGCGCAGACCGGCACTGAGTTCCTCCGGGCGGTTTGAACGACGACCCCCAAGTCCGCGGAGGGGCGACTTGTGCCGGGACCCGCGGTACGTCAAGGCCGACGAGGTTTGGTAAAGGTCTCGAGTCCATTGACGATCACCTGCTCCAACTGTGAACGGTCCGCCAGCGCCGGCCGCAATCCGTTCTCCAGCAGCAGCGACAGCGTCACGTTGCCGCCAAGAAGAGGCCGCAGCAACTGGTAATCGACGAAAAGGTGGCGGAGAGATGTCAGCCGGGAGGCGTATCCGCCGGGCTCGATTGTGGTGAACCCGACAGCCAGATCCCTGTGATGGTTCGATGCCACCTCATTCGCCCTCAATCCCTTTCGTCTCCTTGGTGTTGATCGATAAAATCCCGGTCAATCTGCTTCCGGCCGCGAAACCCTTCCTCCAAGCTGTGCCAGTAGCCGATCCCGCTCTCACCCAGGCGCCAGCACAGCAGAACCTCCCGGCCCTGGTACAAGGTCGGAAAATCCAGCAGGCCGATCTCCAGATCCTTGATCTGCACGCCTAAGTCCACCACCGCGCCCACCGCCCGATTCAACGACTGCGCCCCATTCTCCCGTTCCTTCGCAAGCTGGCTCATCTTGTCCGGGTCCAGCCGCACCCCGCCCATCACCTGCACCCGGTTCGTCCAGTTCTCAATCTCCCGTTCCGCGCGCGCCACCGACGCCCGCGCCGTCATTGCCTCCTTCAGCAACGTCTGGACTTCCGGCAGTAGCCGCTGTGCCTGCTCCAGCGTGAAATAGCGGGGCATCTTCGCAGTATAAACTCACCTTGGCCCGGATTCGGACCCATTCCGCTCACCGACTTTCCAGGTCCACCCACGACTCTTCCCCGCCCGTCTGCCGCTTTCGCCTCGCTCTTCTCCTTTCCGCTCCTGAAAATAGTTATGTATCGGTCACTGCATGCGCTATCTCCTTGTGATTCTGGCCCTTAGTGCCTCAGTACCCGCCCAGACCCCGAGCTCCGCTCGCCTGACCAGCTCTGTGCGCGGCACAGTCACCCTCTCCGATGGCGGCTCGCCTCTCCACGGCGCCACTGTCCGGCTCATGCCGGGTGGCCGCAACGTAGAGACCGGCGAGCAGGGTACTTACGTTTTCCCAGACGTCCCTCCCGGCAACTATACGCTCGTTGCCCACATGCACGCCTTGACCGACGACAAGAAGACCATCATCCTCGAGCCAGGCGCCACGGTGACCGCCGATTTCGCACTCCGCATCACTCCTCTGCGCGAATCCATGACCGTCACTGCATCCGGCAAGGACGAGTCCACCTCGGACTCCTTCCAATCCGTCACCTCTCTCGACGGCTACCAGCTCACTGGCCGCAGCGGCGCCACTTCCCTCGGCGACCTCCTCGACAACGAAACCGGCATCGCCAAGCGCAGCTTCGGCCCTGGCACTACCCGTCCGGTCGTCCGCGGCTTCGACGGCGACCGCGTCCTCGTTCTTCAGGACGGCATGCGCACCGGCTCCCTCTCCTCCCAGTCCGGCGACCACGGTGAGCCCGTCGATCCCAACAATCTCGAACGCGTCGAAGTTGTCAAAGGACCCGCCACCCTCCTCTACGGGTCTAACGCCATCGGCGGAGTCGTGAATGTCCTCACTGATCACCACGTCATCAATCAGCATCCTCACGACGGCCTCCACTTCTCTCTCACTGGCGTGGGCGGCACCGCCAACGGACAGGGCGGCGGCAGCGGTTCCTTCGAGTACGGACACAACAACTGGCTCTTCTACGGATCAGGCGGCGGCACGCGCACCGGCGACTACTCCACTCCCGCAGGCAAGGTCCTCAACTCCTTCAGTTCGCTGGATAACTTCAAGGTCGGCGCCGGGCGCTACGGCGACCGATTCTCCTTCAACACCAACTTCCAGCACATCGAGTCCACCTACGGCATCCCTGCCCCCGGCGCTTCGGACGAAATGCCTCTCATCGACATGCGCCGCAATAGCGCACGCTTCAACGGCTCCGTCAAGCAACCGGCATCCTTCCTCGAACAGTTTGAATACGACATCAACTACTCCGACTACACCCACGCCGAAATCGACAACGGCGTCACTGGCACCCGATTCTTCAACAAACAGTTCGCATACCGCGGAGCCTTCGATCAGAAAAAACACGGTCCGCTCACCGGATCATTCGGCGTCTGGGGACTCCACCGCGATTACAAGTCCATCGGCGAAGAGGCCCTCACCCCTCCCGTCACCCAGAACGCCTTCGCCGCTTTCGGTCTTGAGGAACTCTCCTACGAGCGTATCCGCTTTCAGTTCGGCGGCCGGATCGAACACAACGGCTACGACGCCACCGGCCTCCCGGCCCGCAGTTTCACCGGCGCTTCCGCCTCCACCGGAGCATTTGTGCCTCTCTGGAACGGCGGCGCATTCGTCGCCAACTACATCCACTCCTACCGCGCCCCCGCCCTCGAGGAGCTGTACAACTACGGCCCGCATCCCGGGAATCTTGCCTTTGAAATTGGCGACCACGGCCTCAGGCGCGAACTCGCCGACGGCGTCGAGCTCTCACTCCGCCACCAGTCCAACCGCATCAAGATCGAATCCAACCTCTTCGACTACCGCATGCACGACTTCGTCTACTTCTCCCCGACCGGAGGAGTCGAGGACGGGCTTAACGTCTACCGTTATGCCCAGTCCGATGCCCGATTTCTAGGCGCCGAAGCCCGCGCCCAGTTCAAGATCGCCAGCCCGCTCTGGCTCATGACCGGCTTCGACTACGTCGACGCAAACCTCACCTCCGGCGCACGCACCAACCTCCCTCGCATTCCGCCTGCCCGCGGCCGCCTCGGTCTGGATTATTTCTGGAAAGGACTCACCATCCGCCCGGAAATGGTCACCGCCAACAAACAGTGGCAGACCGCCCCGAACGAATCACCCACCGGCGGCTACAGCGTCTTCAACCTCACCGCCTCTTATTCAATTACCCGCCAGCACGCCATGCACACGTTCGCCGTCAACACCTTCAACCTCGGCGACCGCCTCTATTACAACCACCTCAGCTTCATCAAGGATTTCGCCCCAGAAATCGGCCGCGGCATCCGCTTCTCGTACACCCTCCGCGTCTTCTAGCGGAGACTTATCCTGGAAGGCCCCGCTGGATTGGGCTGCGCGGCATGGGCGTGCCAGATGCGCCCATGGTGGCTATCAGGAGCTTAAGCCGCGGTCTGTGACGCCCCGTATGTCCTCTCCACGTACTCGTTCATCATCCCGATGAACTCCGCCACAATTCCGTCACCCTTCAGAGTCGTCACCAACGCGCCATCTACAAACACCGGCGCCTTCGGCTCTTCAAAGGTCCCCGGCAGCGAAATCCCTATGTTGGCGTGTTTCGACTCCCCGGGCCCGTTCACGATGCACCCCATCACCGCCACCTTCATCTCTTCCACACCCGCGTACTTCTCTTTCCACACCGGCATCTGCTCCCGCAGATACGTCTGGATCTCATCCGCCATCTGCTGGAAGAACGTACTGGTCGTCCGCCCGCACCCGGGACACGCCGTCACCTGCGGCGTGAAGCTCCGGATCCCCATCGACTGCAGGATCTGTTGCGACACCACCACCTCTTCCGTTCGGTCTCCATTCGGCAGCGGCGTCAGCGACGTCCGGATCGTATCCCCGATCCCCTCCTGCAGCAGCACCGACAGCGCCGCCGTCGTTGCCACAATTCCCTTCGCACCCATCCCGGCTTCCGTCAATCCCAAATGCAGCGGATAATCGCACTCCGCCGCCATCATCCGGTACACGTCCACCAAATCCTGCACGTTCGAGACCTTAGCGCTCAGGATGATCCGTTCCTTCCCCAATCCGTACGATTCCGCCGCCCGCGCCGACTCTACCGCGCTCACCACCAGAGCCCGCTTCGTCACCGCCGCCGCGTCCTGCGGTTCGGCCAGCTTCGCGTTCTCGTCCATCATCCGCTTCTGCAGCGCCGCGTCCAGGGAGCCCCAGTTCACCCCGATCCGCACTGGCTTGCCATACTGAATCGCGCACTCGATCATCGTGCGGAAATTGTCATCAGTCTTTCGTCCGATGTTGACGTTGCCCGGGTTAATTCTGTACTTGGCAAGCGCCGTAGCGCATTCAGGGTATTGCTTCAACAACAGGTGTCCGTTGTAATGGAAGTCCCCGATGATCGGTACACGCACACCAAACATTGAGAGCGTCTCGACGATCTTCGGCACCGCTGCCGCCGCTTCCTTCGTGTTCACCGTTACCCGCACCAGTTCCGACCCAGCCTGCGCCAGCGCCATCACCTGGTTCACCGTCGATGTAACATCGGCGGTGTCCGTGTTGGTCATGGACTGCACCACAATCGGGTGCGACCCACCGACCTTCACACCATTCACATCAACCACGACACACCTGCGGCGTCGAATCTCTGCCATTCAGCCTCCGGAACTTCTATCTTACCAAGCGGCGAAAGAATGCCTCAGTGTCATGCCGTCGATAAATATTTCCGATTGGAACCTCCTCTGGCGAGGGGTTACAATGGATTCATTGCGGGGCGTTCACGTTCCGTCCCTTCACGCTCCCTCCCCGCCGAGTACCAGCTTCCCCACGAAGTGGGCAAGAAGAATTCCCAGAGAGGATATTGATGACTGGCTCGCAAACTGCTACTACTACTCGCAAAGCGCTCTTATTCGGACTCGAAGGGGCTTTGGCCTCTTCTCTCTCGGAAGAGCTTTCACGGTGCAACTGTTCGGCCACTCGCGTCGAATCCGAAAACGATCGGCCTCGTGCCGACATCGTCTTTTGTCCCCCTGTCCCCGAAATGTTGAAGACCGCGCTCGTCCGCTTCCGCGGATTGCCGGTTGTGGTTGTGAGCCGGTTGCCTGAAGTCGAGGGCTGGCTCGATGCACTTGAGGATGGCGCCGCCGATTACTGCGCCGCTCCTTTCGAGCCAGTCCAACTCCGTTGGCTGCTCGATACCCACACACGCGTTCGCAACGCCTACGCGGCTGCGTAGCCGAATGATTCCGGCGGCAGCGGGGAGCGCCGCCGCCGGACTTCTCCCCACGTCGTTTCCTACCTCGAAGTGTCGCTCCTCAATCGGCTGAGTTGCCTTTGCTTCACCCCACGTCTGCCTGACCGAGCCGGTTCTCCCTGACTCCGATCGTCACGATTTCCGAGCCACAGAACCGCGCACGTCCGCACGCGGGCCATTTTCCGAAGGAGCATTCTCATGCCGAAGGTACTGTCTGTGTCTCTTCTCCTCGCCGCATCGATAACTTTCCCTCTCGTGGCGCAGATCAACGCCCGCCAGTCTGTTTCCGGCCGGATTGTTCCCGCGCTCGAAGCGTGTCCCACCTGCAGGTGGAAGCCCTCGACCCCTCAAGCCGGGGCGGCCCCGTCGCCAAAGCCCAAGTCATGAACGACGGATCCTTCGAGTTCCGAAGCCTCGAAAGCGGCTCCTACGAATTTCGCGTCGTCACCTTGCGAGGCGATGTCATCTCCCGCGCCTTCACCAATGTTCCTTCGCATTCCGATCTGCGTTTTGAGATCCGCGCCGCGGCCGCGCCCAGTGCTCCTCCCGTCAGCCTCTACCGCCTCTCTCGTCGCGTTCCAGGCAAGGCTTCAAAAAGCGTGGAAAGCCGCCGCCCGCGCTTCCAGCGACGGCCGGACAGCGCTCGCCGTCCAGCACCTTGATGCCGCAATCCTGGCCGACCCTGATTTTGCTGACGCCCGCCATATGCGCGGCATCTTCGCCCTCACCTCCGACGACCTCGCCATGGCATTGACAAACCTCGCCAGGGCCGCCTCTCTCGACAACGCTAACCCCGCTCTCCTCGCCGATGCCGCTGTTGCCCACTACGCCGCCCGCGACTTCCCGGAAGCGGTCCGCCTCGCCCGCGCCGCGCTGCGCTTCGACCCTGATCATCAGCGCGCCGCTCTGGTCCTCTCTAAATGCCGCCAATAGCTCTGCTTCCTGCTACAATCAACCAACACTGCATGTCAGAGGCGAGGAAGAAATCTATGGCCTGGGTACTTTTCGCGCTCGGCGCCGCTCTGTTCTGGGGCATGTACGGCCCCATCCTCCATAAAGGCCAAGTCCAGCTCGGCAACCCGCTTCGCGCGCTGCTCTGCGTCGGTTTCGCCTACTTCCTTGTCGGAGTCCTCGTCCCCGGCGGCGCCCTCGTCTCCGCGGGTCAGCTCAAGGGCTTCAACTGGTCGGGCATTGTCAACGCCTCTATCGGCGGCGCGCTCGGCGCGCTTGGCGCCATTTGCATCATCTGGGCCTTCCGGAACGGCGGCGTTCCCAACTTCGTCATGCCGCTCGTTTTCGGATTGGCTCCCCTCATTAATGTCCTGGTCACCGTGATCACTCACCCACCCAAGGAATCCCCCAACCCACTGCTCTACCTCGGCTACGTTCTCGCCTCGCTGGGCGCCGGCCTGGTCCTCTACTACAAACCCAGCTAGCCGCCTCGACCCTGCCAATTCCCGCGGTCGAGGTTACAGAACATGAGTTGCATCACTCCTGGCCCATGGCGAATTGGAATCCCCCGTCTCCCCCGCGAAGCCGGGAGAAAGCCGAATCCTCTGATCCGGCCTTCTCCTTCCTCAGCTTCCTCCGATAGATCGGAAGCGACCTCCCCGAACTCCACTCCTCCGGAAATGCGTGCCCTGTGACCTCTCTCTAGGAAAGATCCGCATCCCGCGGGGCGTCCGGCGTTCGCGCCTGTTTTAGCTGCTCGGCCGCTTCAATCACTACATTAACCATCCTGAATACTTTCGCCTAGGGCGGCCTGATCAATTCGCCGTCAAGAAGATGTATTGGTCTGGTTACTCGGCTACATGACTCCGGTCATAAAAAAATCAAACCATTGAAAAAACAATACTTGAATGACTCTCTATAGCGTGATACCATCTTCCCTCAGCGGCTTGACAAGTTGTTTTCCATGTCCCACCGCACCCTCAGCTTCGGACGTTTCACCTTCGATCCCCACGTCCGCATCCTTTACCAGCACGACCAGATCGTCCCACTTACCTCGCGATCCGCCGAAGTCCTGGGCCTTTTGCTGGAGCGCCCTGGTGAAGTCATCACCCGGGAAGAGTTCCTCCAATCCGTCTGGAAGGACACATTCGTCGAGCAGCGCAACCTGACGCAGTGCATCTTTCTTCTGCGCAAAGCCCTGGATGACCCACACGGCGATTCGGTTATCGAAACCGTCGCCAAACGCGGATACCGTTTCATCGCCCCGGTCCGGTATCACGATCCGCTCCCCAACGAAACTTCTTCGGTCGCCCGCTCCTCTCCGCGCTTTCATCCCGCGCTCATCCGGCGATCATTGATGGCCCTCGGCGTCTGCGCGATCATTCTGGCTGCCGTCTGGGCCTGGAACGGGCGGCGTTCGCCCCGACCAGCCGGTTTTCGCGCCCTGGATATGGCTCGCCTCACCTGGACAGGCTCCGCCCACGACCCAGACGTCTCCCCGGACGGCAAATTCATTGTCTACGTCGCCGAGGATCCCTCCGCCCGCTACGCCGTATACCGTCTCGACCTCCCCTCTTCCACGACACGCATCATCACCCCTCCCACCATTGACCCCGTGGAATCACCCGGCATCTCCTCCGACGGCCAATGGGTCGCCTACCGATCCTCCGCCGGCGACGGCGTCATTATGGTTGTTCCCTCCGACGGAAGCCGTCCGCCCGTCCCCGTCACTGACTCCTCTCGCGGCCGTCAACCACGCTGGCAACCCAGCCGCCACGCCCTCTCCTACTGGATAGCCTCCGAGGAACACAACCGTGCCCTAGGGCAGGTCCGGTACCAATCCATCGACCCGGCAGCGAAGCCATTCCGGATACTGGACGGTTTCGACACCGCCACGTCCCCTCTTTGGTCTCCGGACGGCTCGGTCCTCCTGTGCCTCGGAACCTCACGCTCCGGCGTTCGCGATCAGGAGTTCGATGCCTGGCTCAGTACCTTCAACAACGGCGTTCCCACCACCGGCCCGATCCGTTCCGGCCTTTTCGATCTCCTGAGGACTCGCGGCCTCTACTCCACCGTTCGTGACCGGTCTCGCATCACCGTCTCCGGCTGGCGTGGCAACTACCTCTACCTCTCGATCCACAACGGCAGTGCCGCCAACATCTACCGCATTCGTATCGGCAGCGACAGTAGAGTCTTTGGCGAGCCCGAGCAACTTACCTCCAGCGCCAACCTCCTCCTCGCTCCCCGGATCTCGAACACTGGCCCTCTCGTCTTTTCCTCGATTACCCTGGCCCAGCAGCCGGTGCGCCTCTCGTTCGACGGGACGTCTCTCCAGCCCATTCCCTACGCCCAGGGCGGACTCGCCCGCCTCGCCATTGCCCCGGATGGGAGCCGCATTGCGGCCGAGCAATATACCCCGGGCGAACCCCTCCGCATCATCTCCACGGCATACGGCTCTACTTCCACCACACTCATCACGAAAGGCAGCGTCGCCTTCCCTGTCATCTCTCCCGACGGACGCTCCGTCGCCTGGCGCTCCATGGAAGGCCGCAAACAATCGATCGAGCTCGCACCTGCCGCCGGCGGACCCACTCGCCGCATCTGTGAGGACTGCGGAGCTCCTGAAGACTGGTTGCCCGATTCCTCGGCCGTCCTCTTCCACACTGGCGGCACTCCCGCCCGCATCGGACTGGTTGAAATCAGCTCCGGCCAGCCCCGCGATTGGATCTTGCACCAGGATTATGGAGTCTTCGCGCCCCGCATCCATCACCCCTCAGGCCAGCCCGGCTGGGTCACTTTCTACGCTGAAAACACCCAGCGCACCCGGCGGATCTACGTCGCCCCTGTCAATGGCTACCGCCAGATCCCACCCTCTACATGGATTCCCATTACCGAGGGGACGTATTGGGACTCCTCTCCCGCTTGGGCCCCATCCGGCAACACTGTCTACTTCGTCAGCCAGCGCGACGGCCATCGCTGCATCTACAGCATTCGCCTGCATCCCGCCACCAGGCGGACCCTCGGTCCGCCGCAACCCGTGCGACATTTCCATTCCTACTCTGAATCCCTCGCCCTCTTCAACCCTGCCCGAGGCGCCGAAAATCTCCGTGCCGCCGCCGGCGGCCTCTACCTGATCCTGGACGACGTCTCCTCGAATATCTGGTCCATCCCCAGCCTCGATGCTCGACCCTGAGGCGACCGCTACCCCTGCATGCGCCGCAGAAAATCCTCCAGCGTCTTTCCGCGTTCCGCCTCAAATCTCTGGTCCAGGATCTTCAATCTGCTCACGCGATCCAGGCGGAAATTGCGGAAGTCCTCGCGGGTCTCGCACCAGGCGGTCATCGTCCAATTCGGGCCCCAGAACGACAGTCCGGCAGGACGGACTGTGCGCTCCGAGGCGGTTCCGTCTTTGTCCATGTAGGCCAGTAACAGTTTGCGGCTCTCTGCGATGGCTTGCCGCACCGTCTCCAGAAGCTGGCCGGTGCGTTTATCGATGTGGAAGCCCGGAGCGAAGAGCTTCGTGGCCTCGACCTCGGCTCGCCGGTCTGGCGGAAGCGCCTGCTCGATTTTCAGGAGCGCCGTGCGCGCGGCCGCGGCCAGGACAGGACCGCCCCAACTCTCCACCATGCGTGCCCCGGCGGCCAGCGCCTCGACTTCATCGAAGGTGAACATGATCGGCGGCAGATCGAATGTCTTCAGCAGGCGGTAGCCGACTCCCGCCTCGCTTCCACGGGCACTCCGGACAGTGAAAGGTCCTGGATATCCCGGTAAATCGTCCGCTCAGAAACATTGAGCCACTCGGCAAGTCGCCCGGCCGTGGTCAGGCGGCGGACGCGCAGATGCTGCACGATCTGGAAGAGCCGGTCCGCGCGGCGCATACCGCTAGCATACGCCGCACCCGCGCTCGGGGCTGCTCATGCCATCGCGTGCAGCCCGACGACATTGCCCTCGGTATCCCGGATCTTCGAGCCGAATCCCATGCCAGGCGGCAATGCTGTGCGGTCCACTAGGATCGCGCCGCCCGCCTTCTCCACCCGCCCCAGCACTTCGTCCAACGACGGGTTGGCATTCAGATGGATGAGCACTCCGTGCTCCGATGGCGACATGCCTTCCTCCAGCGTCAAGCTGCCGCCCACGCCCGGTTTCTCATAAGCGAGCACGGCGATCTCAGACTCACCAAAGATTGCGCGCTCCAACTTCTCGTCGAAGATCGCTTCGTAGAACTTCGTCGCCCGGTCCAGGTCAAGAACGGGAATTTCGAACCAATTCACGCGGCTGAGCCGCAGCGCTGTTCTTGTCATGAAAACAGCCTAGCGGCGGACTCCTGACAACGTGGTGTCAGGAGTCTTTAGCGGATGATGACTCTAGCCGGCCCGCTCCACTCTCATCTCTCGGACCTGAGCTTCGTGGACGAAGCTCCGCGCGTTCACGTTGTCCACAATGCGCGCGCCCCGTGTCTCCACCGCCCACAACGAGACCCACTCGTCTCCCGGATACCAATCCAGGAAAGGCTCCAGCGCCGTACCCGGCGAATACCGCCACGCCAGACGCCGCCCCTGTCTCCGCGACTCCTCGCGGAATCGCCGCTTATACTCCTCCGGGCTCAGGCCGCTCCGGTTGAATGCCTGTCCCGACGCCGGCTCAGCCGCTTCCCCGCGGACTCCGGCCAAAACAACGCTTCCCAGAAATGTGCGCCTCTGCATGTGCTCCATTCTCGCTCACTGCAGACCGAAACAGTAGACCGCAGCTTGCGTCCTTACATACAGATGCGCGCCGTCGATCGCAGGAGTCGACCATGTTTCTTCGTCCAGGTCGTTCACCCGCATCACCTCCCATTCCGTCCCAGCACGCAGCACCGCCATCTTTCCGTCCTTGGCTGCCAGGAAGATCTTGCCGTCCCCTGCCACCGGCGACGCGAAATACGCGTCCAGCGCACCTTCCACCCGACCCTGCTTCAGCACCCGTCCGTCCTTCGGGTCGTAAGCCGTCAGGATGCCCCCTTCCCGCTAGATGTACAGCACGCCCTGGTACAACAGCGGCGACGGGATGTTCGGCAACTGCTTCTCCGCCTTCCACACCACCTGCTTTGTCAGGTCGCCCGAGCCCCCCAGGCGGATCGCGAACAGCCCGCTCTTGGACGTCGACCGCGCCCGGATCGCCTCGTAGTCGTGCTCCTCGATGAAGCCGCTCCGGTCCAGGTCGTACAGGAACCAGATCCGCACCATCTCCTTGTCCGGCGCCTCGTCCTTGCCGATCTTGCCGTCCTTATTGGTGTCCACATCCTCCAGCAGCTGCGGCCACGTCTTGCCTTGCGGCAGCTTCGCCAGTTCGCTCAGCTCCACCATCCACGAGTGCACGTACAGCATGTCGCCATTGACCACCGGCGTCGACTTCGCCTGCCACGCCATTCCGTTCACCCACCACAGCTTCTCCCCCGTCGCCGCCGAGTACCCCGCTACCTGATAGCTCCCCGACACGATCAGTTGAGCCGGTTTGCCCTTCGGCTGCCACACCACCGGCGTCGAATAGCCGTGATTCGCCTCCGGCCTTTTCGTCTTCCACCGCATCATGCCGTCTCTCGCGCTCACGCCCATCAGGTACGAATCGAGATCCTGGTCCACCTGCAGCACCAGCGTGTCGCCGATCAGCACCGGCGAATTCGCCATGCCGTACGGGTTGTTGAACTTCCCCAGATCCTTCCGCCACCGTTCGCGCCCGTTCTCGTCGTATGCGATCAACCCGACTGCTTCGAAGAACACATAGACGTTCTTGCCGTCGGTGGCCGGTGTCGCCGACACCGGCGTGTTTACAGCCGGAAAGTCCTTGTCCAGCTTGAAGCTCTCCGCGCGCCACAGCTCCTTGCCGGTCTTTTTGTCGAGGCACGACGTCCACGCCTTCTGCCCGGCTTTCTTGCCGTCGAACGACGTCACGAAAACGCACTTCTCCCCGATCACCGGCGACGAAAACCCGGCCCCCATCGCGGTGCGCCACTGCACGTTCTTGTCTTTACCGAACTCGTCCGGCAGCTTCCCCGTCTCCGCCACGCCGGTGCCGTTCGGTCCTCTGAATCGTGTCCAAACCGGATCCCCCCCTGCGGCGATCGCGCACAGGACCAACCCTGTAAACACCCTCGAAGTCATTCCTCCATGCTAGCCGCTGTACACTGTCTTCATCTGAGGAGCTTCGACTTGTTTACATCCGTCCCCGACGCCCGCCTCGCCCTCGACGCCTGGACCCGAGAGATCATCCAATGGCACTTCTCGCCTGAGACGGGATGCCCCTTCTGGCTCGACTTCGCTGCACAACTCGGCTGGGATCCCCGCAAGGAAATCCATTCTTATGACGACCTCGGCAAGCTCGGCTTCTTCGAGGACGAGTGGCTCCGCGGAGGGCCCGTCCAGCGCTGGATCCCGAAAGGCTACGCCGGCAAGCCCGTTTATGTCTTCGAAACCGGCGGCTCCACCGGCGTCCCCAAGTCGCGCATCACCATCGACGACTTCCGCATCGACTACGAGCAGTTCTCCACCACGCTCCCCGACTCCGCCTTCCCTAAAGGCGCCGACTGGCTCCACGTCGGCCCCTCAGGTCCGCGCCGCCTCCGCCTTGCCGTCGAGCACCTCTGCCAGCACCGCGCCGGCATCTGCTTCATGGTCGACCTCGACCCCCGCTGGGTCATCAAGCTCCTCAAACGCGGCGCCATGCAGGAAGTCGAACTCTACAAGTCGCACGTGATCGATCAGGCCCTCACTGTGCTCAAAGCGCACGCCAACGTCAAATGCCTCTTCATCACGCCCAAACTCCTCGAAGCTCTCTGCGAAAAGGTCTCGCTCAAGAAGATGGGCATTACCGGCATCTTCTGCGGCGGCACGGAGATGACCCCGCAGTGGTGCCGCTTCGCCGTGGAAGAGCTGCTTGAGGGCGTCTACTTCACGCCTACCTACGGCAACACGCTGATGGGACTCGCGGTGAGCCGCCCCGTCTGCGCCGAGGACGGTTATTCGATCGTCTACTATCCGCCGCAGCCCCGCGCCATGATCGAGATCGTCGATCCCGACGAGCCCACGCGCGTCGTTGACTACGGCCAGACCGGAAGGGTTCGGCTCACGACTCTGACTAAGGAGTTCTTCATGCCGCGCTTCCTGGAGCGCGACGAAGCTGAACGCGAAAAGCCCTGGGGCCACTTCCTCTGCGACGGCGTCCGCAACGTCCGCCCCTTCCGTCAGCTCGAAAAATCCGTCGTCGAGGGGGTCTACTGATGCTGCACCTTCCTCTGTTGCGCCACGGCCGTGAGTACCACTCCATGGACCTCGCGTCCGCTATCCACTTCAAGACCCGGCAACCCATCGCCATGGTCAGCCAGGCCAACGTCGGCCTCATCCGCCGCGACCTCACTCTCCACCACCAGCGCGCCGTCGAAGCGCTCGCCGCATTCACCACGCGTGAGCTCATCGACATCTGCCACCGCGCCGGGCACATCTTTCTCGAGGACCCCGACGACTACATCGCCAACACCTCCGCCACCACCGGCATGCCGCGCGCGCTCGTCCGCGGCAACATGGCCAAGATCCACTCCATGTTCACCAGCATGGAGCGCGTCCTCGCCGGCCTGACACGCAACCTCCACCTCGAAGTCATCGACAACGGCTTCCTCGACGGTGCATCGCCGGTCAGCTTCTTCCCGCGTGGCCACTCGCTCGGCGTCGTGCTCCCCTCCAACTCCCCCGGTGTCCACTCGCTCTGGATCCCTGCCGTAGCGCTCAAGACGCCGCTCGTTGTGAAGCCAGGCAGCGCCGAGCCGTGGACCCCGCTGCGCATCATCCAGTCCTTCATTCGCGCCGGCGCGCCGCCCGAGGCCTTCTGCTACTACCCGACTGATCACGCGGGCGCCAACGAGATCCTCCGCTCCACCGGACGCGGCATGCTCTTCGGTGATGTCGGCGCCGTGAAGTCCTGGGCCAACGATCCGAAGATCGAGCTGCACGGCCCCGGTTATTCAAAGATCGTCATCGCCGACGACTGCGCCGACGAGTGGGAGCAGTTCCTCGACATCATGGTGCAATCCATCGCCGGCAACGGCGGACGCTCCTGCGTTAATGCCTCCGGTGTCTGGGTAACGCGCCACGCCGACGAGATCGCCCAAGCCCTCGCCGAGCGCCTCGCGCAGATCGTCCCGCGCGACGCCGAAGATCCCGAGGCCGCGCTCGCGCCGTTCGCCAACCCCGACGTCGCTCGCCGCATCGACTCGACGCTCCAGCAGGGCGGGCTCGATTCGCGCCTCGCAGAATACGACGGCTGCACCTACCTGCTGCCCACCGTCGTGCACTGCGATTCGCCCGATCACCCGCTCGCCAACCGCGAATTCCTCTTCCCCTTCGCGAGCGTTCTGCAGGTTCACCAGCATCAGTTGCCGGAAGTCCTCGGCCCGACTTTGGCGTGCTCCGTCATCACGCGGAACGCATCGCTGTGCCGGCGTTTTCTCGTCTCGCCGCACATCGGCCGCCTCAACATCGGCCCTCTGCCGACAAATTCGATTCGATGGGACCAGCCGCACGAAGGCAATCTTTTCGATCACCTTTACGCCCGCAGGGCCTTCGAGATGGCCGTATGAACATCCTCTCACTCACCGCCGGCGCGGCCCAGATGTACTGCGGTTCGTGTCTCCGCGACAACTCGCTTGCCGCCGAGTTCATCCGCATGGGCCACCAGGTGAGCCTGATCCCCGTCTACACTCCGACGCGCACGGACACGGCGAACCAGAGCAATGGCGATCGCATCCTGTTCGGCGGCATCAGCGTCTGGCTGCAACAAAACTCTGCGCTCTTCCGCCATCTGCCGCGCTTTCTCGACAACATCTGGGACTCGCGCTGGGCTCTGAACGCCGCATCGCGCCGGTCCATTTCAGTCGATCCGCAGTTCCTCGGCTCGATGACCGTCGCGATGCTCGAAGGCGATGGCGGCCCCATCGCCCGCGAGTTCACGAAGCTCGAAGAGTTTCTCAGCAACACGCCGCGGCCCGACGTCATCAACCTGCCGAACTCGCTGCTCATTGCGATGGCGCGCAGCATCCGGCGCGTCTACGACGGCCCCATCGTCTGCACACTGCAGGGCGAGGACCTCTTCCTCGATCACCTCAGCGAACCTTGGCGATCGCGGGCCCTCGACCTCATCCACAGCCAGGTGCGCGGCGTCGATGCCTTCGTCTCTATCAGTGCAGGGTACTCCAGGCTGATGGCGGATCTCCTCGGGATCCCGCCCGCGAAGATCCACACCGTGCCGGTCGGCGTAGATCCGTCGTTGTTCAAGGAAGCTCGGCCTGGCGAGACGTTCCGCATCGGCTACCTTGCGCGCATCGCTCCCGAGAAGGGCCTGCATCTGCTCTGCGAGGCCTGGAACATTTTCAGGCAGCATTGTTCGGACGCCTGCGAGCTGCACGCCGCAGGCTATCTTGCTCCGGAGCACCATGCTTATCTTGAGCACCTCCGGAAGACGCCCGGGCTGCACTGGCACGGCGAACTCGACCTCGCCGCCAAGGGCGACTACCTCGCCGGCCTGCACGCCTTCTGCGTGCCCGCCGTCTACGACGACCCGAAGGCGCTGTACGTGCTAGAAGCATTCTCCTCTGCCGTGCCCGTCGTTGCGCCGCGCCGCATGGCGCTCGCCGAACACATTGACGCCTGCGGCGGCGGCATCCTCACAGAGCCCGACAACGCTCGGGCACTGGCTGACGCTTTCCTGCAACTCGCCCGCGACCCCGCCGCCGCCCGCGCTCTCGGCCTGCGGGGCAGGGAAGGGGTCGCCCGCTGCCGCTCGCTGCGCCGCATGGCGGATAATACCCTAGAGGTCTATCGGGCCCTATGATCTTGTCACTCCTCATGCTCGCCTCCCCGGTTCTCCAGTGGTCCGCTGAAGTGGGCCTGGGCTACTCCCCTCCCGTCATAGCGGGTGATCGCGTCTGTACCATCGGACGCACTGGAGAGCAGGAGACTGTCGCTTGCTATGAGCGTGCCAGCGGCAAACTCGCCTGGCGCGACTCCTACCGCGCGCCGTTCAAAAAGAACTCCTATGCGCAGCGCATGGCGCCGGGGCCGTTCTCCGCGCCGATCGCTCAAAACGGCGTCCTCTACACGCTGGGCGCCGCGGCGAACCTGCACGCATACGATTTCGCAACAGGGAAGCTCAAGTGGGAACGCGCGCCTGCAAGGCCGGTCAGCACGTCCAATCTGTTTTGCGGCACCGCTATGACGCCGTTCTTCGATGAAAAGCAAAATCGCCTCGTCGTGTTTTGGGGTGACGATTCCGGAGGAGAGCTGGTCTCGCTGGATGCGGCGACGGGAAAGACCGTGTGGTCCTTCACGGGAGATCATCCCGTCTACGCCTCGATCACCGCCGCCACATTGGGCGGCCTGCGGCAGTACATCACGCTTGGCGAGCAGAGCGCCTTCGGCGTCGATGCCGCCACAGGCAAACTGCTCTGGAAGATCCCGTACAAGGATCAGTGGAACGAGAACACGGTGACGCCAGTTGTCGCGGGCGACGCAGTGATCCTCAGCGGCGTGCGAAAGCCCACCGCCGCCTACACCATTGCGGGTTCGACTGCTGGACAGAGGGCCACGCAAAAGTGGTCGAACGCCGATCTGCCAATGTATCTCTCCGATCCCGTGCTTGACGGGACTGTGCTCTACGGGCTCACTGCCCGCGGCAAGGGCCGGCTGTTTGCGCTGGACACGCAGTCAGGAAAAACGCTCTGGACCAGCGAAGGCCGCTATGCCGAAAATGCGCGGTTCCTGCTTGCGGGCAAGATACTCTACGCGGTGACCAGCGCGGGCGAACTCATCATCATCGATGTCGCTTCGGGCGTGCCGAAGGAACTGGCGCGTCACGAAGTGGCTAAAACCGAGGTCTACGCGACGCCGGCTATCGCGGGCAAGCAGCTTTTCGTCAAGGACGAGACCTCACTGAAGGCGTTCACACTTCCCTAGCGAGGCTGCCGTGCTCGAAATCCGGAATCTCACCAAGACATATGAATCCCCGGCTGGCCCGCTCGAAGTGCTGCGCGGCGTGTCCTTCACCATGGAGCGAGGCGACGGGCTCGCCATCACGGGGCCCAGCGGCTGCGGCAAGTCCACATTGCTGCAGATCCTGGGGACTCTCGATGTGCCTACATCCGGGAAAATCAACGTCGGGAAGGTGGATCCATTCACGCTCGACGAAAAGGCGCAGGCGCGCTTCCGGAACAATTCCGTCGGCTTTGTCTTTCAGGACCACTGCCTGCTGCCGCAGCTGACAGTGCTCGAAAATCTGCTGGTGCCGCTGATGGTTGGCGATGAAGACACCATGGGGCCGGAGCGTGCTCGCAAGCTGTTGGACGAGGTTGGACTGAAGGACCGGACGAACCACCTGCCGGCTCAACTCTCCGGCGGGGAGAAGCAGCGGGTGGCGGTCGCACGGGCTCTGGTGCGCAATCCGCAGTTGTTACTATGCGATGAGCCGACCGGGAATCTTGACAGGGTCAATGCCGACGCGGTGGCGGATCTGCTGGAGCGGGCCCGGCGCGACCACCAGACGACACTCGTGGTGGTGACGCACAGCGCGGAAATTGCCGCGCGCTTCCCTCGCCGCGCTCACCTGATTGACGGCCTGCTGGCGGATCGCGCATGAGGCCGGAACTTTCGGTTCTTTTGCGCTGCGCGCGAGGCGTGGGCGGAACCCGCTCCTCTGAGGACGCGCTGAATCCGTTACATCCGCTGGCTACCGCTCGCGGCTTATCGGGGATCGTCCCCATCAAATTTGAAGATGCACTCCGCCAACTACACTCGCTCGCAACCGCTCCTGGCTCTACTGCGCAGTTGCAGCCGCGACCGGTAGGGAGCGGGTCCAGTCGCGAGCGCACTCGTTGTGGGACGGCGTCATGACGCGGTTGAAATACCTGCTTCGGTCGCTGGTGTGGTACCGGAAGTCACATCTTGCCACCGTTCTCGGAGCGGCGACGGCGACGGCCGTGCTCGCGGGAGCGATGCTGACTGGGCTCTCGGTCCGGCGCAGCCTGCGTTCGCTGGCCGAGGCGCGATTGGGTGCGGCGGAGTGGGTGCTGAGCTCGCGCGGATTTTTCCGTTCGCAGATTGCGGAAGAATTCCGGCCGGCCGCGCGGTCATGCGCTCTCATCACGCAGGACGGGGCGCTCGTGTACGAGTCATCGGGGCGCCGTGCGGCGGTGACGGTGTACGGAGTCGATGATTCGTTCTACCAGTTCAACCACGCACAGGCGAAAGCGCCCGCGGGCCGCGACGCGCTGCTGAGTCCGGCGCTGGCCGCCGAGCTTGGCGCCAAGGCGGGCGAGAACATCGCGATTCGCGTCGAGGAATTCACGGCAATCCCGCGCGAGTTCCTGCTGGGGAGGAAGGACGATACGTCACATGTGCTGCGCATGCGAGTGGCGGACGGTGTGACGCCCGCCGCCGTGGCGGACTTTTCGCTGCGCCCGCAGCAGGGCGACGTGCGCGCCGTGTTTGTTCCGCTCGAACGTATGCAGCGCGAGCTCAAGATTACAGGCAAAGCCAACACGGTGCTGCTCGCGGGTGCGACTGGCGACCAGCTCGCACGGCTTTTCCAGGAGCGCTTCCGGTTGGACGACGCGGGGCTGCGGCTGCACAAGCGGCCGCAGGGGCAGGATGTGGTCCTGGAGCACGACAGCACGATTCTGGACGACCGCACGGCGGAGACGGCACTGCAGGCGGCAAAGTCGATGGGCATTCTGGCGCGGCCGTCGCTGGTGTATCTCGCCAATTCGATCCGTACCGGCAAGCGGTCCATTCCCTATTCGCTGGTTGTGGCGGTGGACATGGCGACGCTCGGCGAGGTGAACGGCGACCGCCCTCTGCCCAAAACACGGAAGCCTCCAGTTGTTTTAAACGACTGGGCGGCGAGCGATCTCGAAGCCCGTCAGGGAGACACGGTAACGTTCGACTACTTCGTGTGGAGTGCGGATGGGCACCTCGGCAATGGATCGGCGGAATTCGAAGTTGCGTCCATCACGCCGATCCGCGGCATGGCGGCCGACCGCGAATTTGCGCCGGTATATCCGGGCATCACGGACCAGAAGTCGCTCGCCGATTGGGACCCGCCCTTCCCAATCGATTTGAAGCGCGTGCGCCCGCGAGATGAAGAGTACTGGAAGCAATACCGGACAACGCCGAAGGCGTGGGTCCCGTTGGACACGGGCCGTAAGCTTTGGGGAACGCGGTTCGGCTCTTACACCTCGATTCGCTTTCTGGATCCGGACTCGCGGCTGGAGAAGGTCCTTCGTGCGGAGACGGATCCGCTGTCGGGGCAGTTCACGCTGCTGCCGGTGCGGCAACAGAGCCTTGACGCATCGGCAGGTTCAACTGACTTCGGTGAGTATTTCACGTACTTCAGCGTGTTCGTGCTGGCGGCGGCGCTGATCCTGATGGCGTTGTTCTTCCGGCTCGGTGTGGAACAACGCCGCGGGGAGGCGGGTTTGCTTCGTGCGTTGGGCGCGTCCGATGAACTGTTGAGACGCTTCTTTCTGGCCGAGGGACTGGCGGTGGCCGCCGCCGGCGCGCTGATCGGCGCACTGTGCGCCCCCGCCTACACTGCGTTGATCGTGCAAGGCCTGCGGACCTGGTGGCGGGATGCGACAGGCACGCGGCTGCTGCGTTTGAGCGCGGATCCGGGGTTGCTGGCCGTGGGCGCCATCGGCGGCACGGTGATGGCGGGTCTCGCGATCTGGTACACACTGAGGCGCTGGGAAGGGCTCAGCCCGGCAGCGTTGTCCCGGGAGACAGCGGCGCCCGAGGCAAGCCGCCGTCTGAAAGCGGCGACATTTGTGCTGCTGCTGAGCGGCGCAGGCTTTCTTCTGTTGCCTGCGAGCCGGTTGGTGCCTGCCGCTGCCGCGTTCTTCGGCGCCGGCGTCAGCCTGCTGGCCGGCGCGCTGTGCGCTGCGGCGTGGTGGCTGAAACGGCCCCCGCTGGAACTTGCGGGAATTCCGGGAACGGCGGCGCTTGTGCGGCTCGCACTGCGGAACGCCGCCTGGAGGCCGGGGCGCACGATGGCGTGCCTGGCGTTGATCGCGCCGGCGGTGTTTCTGTTGGTTGCGATGGAAGCGTTCCGGCACGGAAGCGGCGGAGACACGGCCGGGTTTGGGTTGTACGCCGAGTCGCAGACGCCGCTGGTCTACGATCCGAACACGCCGCAGGGCGCAGACAGGCTCAACCTTCAGGGGTTGCCGAAGCTGCGCTGGGTGAGTTTCCGGCTGAAGCCGGGAGACGACATCAGTTGCCTGAATCTGTACCAGCCTCGCAATCCGCGGATTCTCGGAGTGCCGGAGGCATTCATCCAGCGGAATGCTTTCCGCTTTGCGGGATCGACGGGAGAGACGGCCGAAACGCGCGCGCAGCCTTGGCTGCAGTTGGAGGCGCAATTGAACAGTGGAGTGATCCCGGCGATCGTCGACCAGAATTCGCTGACATACGTGCTTCACAGGAAACTCGGCGACGAGTTCGAGATGGAACGAGAAGGCGCGCAGCCGCTGAGGTTGAAGATCGTCGCGGCGCTGCAAGGCAGCCTGTTTCAGAGCGAGATTCTGATCAGCGAGAAGAACTTCATGCGGCTGTTCCCGCAGATTGGCGGGGCGAGGGTGTTCCTGATTGATGGTTCTCCGGAGATGGCCGGGCCGCTGGAGGACGCGCTATCGGCCTATGGCTTCGATGCGCAGCCTGCGGCGGAACGGCTCGCGGGCTATTTCCGCGTAGAGAACACGTATCTCAGCATGTTCCAGGCTCTCGGGGGCTTTGGGCTGTTGCTGGGGACCGTCGGGCTGGCGGCGGTTGTGCTCCGCAATGCGCTGGAGCGTGGGCGTGAACTGGCGCTGCTGCGGGCGGCAGGGTTCGACCACCGGCTGACGGAGATGCTCATGATGTTCGAGACTGGCGCAATTGTGACGGTGGGTTCGCTGGCCGGAGCGTTCTGCGCGATGCTGGCGGTGGCGCCTGCAGTGGGCGCACGCGGGTTTGGATGGCCGGCCCTCCGCGTGGGCAGCCTGCTGGTATTGATCATCGCCGGAGGGCTGGCGGCAACGTGGGCTGCGGTTCGCGTCGCTGGCCGGGGCGTGGTAGCGGCAGCGCTGAGGCGGGAGTAGAATCGCGCCATGGGGCTCAAACTCTGGGTAGCCGGATTGTCTCTAATTGCGGCCGCCGCCTCGGCCGAAAATTGGCCACAGTGGCGGGGACCGCGCCTGGACGGTACCAGCACGGAGAAGAACCTCCCGTCGAAGTGGGGCCGGGATGAGAATATCGTGTGGAAGCTGGCGATGCCGGCGCGGAGCGGATCGACGCCCATAATCTGGGGCGACACGATTTTCCTGAACATTGCGCAGGACGGGAAGCTCTGGCTGTGGGCCGTGGCGCGCAAAGACGGCGCGGTGCTGTGGAAGAAGCACCTCGGCGATGGCGACCACATGATGCGGAAACAGAACATGAGCTCGCCGTCGCCGGTGACGGACGGCAAGCTGGTCTGGGCGATGACGGGGACGGGGATCCTGAAGTGCTTTGACTTCAGCGGCGCGGAGAAGTGGTCCCGGGACATTCAGAAGGAGTACGGCCAGTTCGGCTTGAACTGGGGCTATGCGTCATCGCCGCTGCTCGATGAAGGCGCGCTGTACGTCCAGGTGATCCATGGGATGAAAACAAAAGACCCGTCGTACGTTTTGAAGATCGAGGGGACGGCGGGAAAGACGCTGTGGCGAGTGGAGCGGCCGACGCAGGCCATTATGGAGTCGCCGGATTCCTATACGACCCCGGTGCTGGCGCACGCCGGCGGCAAGGCGGAGATCGTGATCGCGGGCGGCGACGTGCTCACCGGGCATGATCCGGAAACCGGGAAGGAACTGTGGCGCGGCGGCGGCTTCAATCCGGACAACAATCCATTCCAGCGGATCATCGCCTCACCGGTTGTGGCTGGCGACACCGTGTACGCGCCTACGCGGGTGAAGCCGTTCATTGCCTACCGCGCCGGCGGCCGCGGCGACGTCACGGGCACCCACCAGGTGTGGAAGTTCATGAACGGTCCGGACGTGCCGACTCCCGCCGTGGACGGCGACCGGTTGTACCTGATCACGGATCGCGGCGTAGTTTACCTCCTGGACCGGAAGACAGGGGCGGAGGTGTACGGTGGGCAGCGGCTGCGTCCGGGGACATACAGCGCTTCGCCCGTTGTGGCGGATGGGAAGGTGTACATCGCGAACGAAGACGGAGTGGTCAGCGTGTTCCAGACCGGTCCGAAATTCGGTCTGCTGGCGGAGAACGAGATGGGGGAGTACACGCTCTCGTCAGTCGCCATCTCCGGGGGGCATGTGTTCCTGCGGACCGAGGCGCACCTGTATTGCATCGGGAAGTAGCGCCGCCCCGACCTTCCGGCCTCCGGCAAGCTGGCCTCCTCGGTTTTGATGAGAACAAAAGGGTTGTCCGCGAATGAACTCCTGTGAACGGGATCTGACGGGTCTGCAGACGTCCTCCCCTGGGGGACTGCGGAAGCGATATAGTGCGAACCAGGAGGGGCAGATCGTCGTATCTGAAACAGGGCCTTGGTTCGGCCGGCCAGGGTGGTGCGAACGGAGGCAGGGATTTATGAGACGAATGGCTCCAATGATGATTGCGATGATGGCTGCAATGCTGGCAGCCGGCTGCACGAGGCGTGACCGGTATGAAGTGCGCGACGATGTGAGGCGCGCGGCCCAAGAGGCGCGACAGGCTGTCCGGGACGCTGCTGCAGAGACCAGGAAAGCGGCCCGGGAGGCTGGAGACGAAGCCCGCAAGGCGGCTGATGACGCAAGGAGGGAGACGCGGAAGGCTGTGCAAGAGGCGAAGGAAGGGGCCAGGCAGGCGACGGAAGACATCAGGCGGGAGACGCGCGAAGCGAAGCGAGAGGCGCAGAGGGCGGTTGATGAAGCGCGGCGGGAAGCGGACCGGGCACACCGCGATGCGCTGTCGACGCCGAGGGAACAATAGGAGCCACGATGCAGGAGACCGCGGAGCAGTACCGGCAGAGGATGTTCAGTTATCTTGGCGGCAGGGATCCGCTGAAACTGTTGGCGGCGGCGCCCGCCAAATACGCGAAGATTCTGAAGGGCGTGAGCGGGTCAAAGGCCCGGAAACGCCCCGATGCGGAGACATGGTCAATTCTGGAGATCGTGTCGCACGTTGCGGACGCGGAGCTGGTTGGAGGATACCGGATCCGTGCGATCCTGGGCGCGCCGGGAACGCAGATCTCCGGATTCGATCAGGATCGCTGGGTCACCGCGCTGCATTACGACAAGCGAAATCTGGAGAAGGCGCTGGAGCAGTACACTGCGCTGCGAGCGGCGAATGTGGCGCTTCTGAAGACGCTCACTCCGGCCCAATGGAAGCAATACGGGATCCACAGCGAGCGCGGGAAGGAGAGCGTCGAAACCATTGCCCGCATGTTTGCGGGTCACGACTTGAATCACTTCTCGCAAATTGAGCGGATTCTGGCTCTATAGAGCAGACGGCACTCAGCTCAGCAACAAGTCGAGGTCTTCTGGCTTCAGGTCGCGCAAGAGGGAGTTGTCGTCGCCGATGATGGAGTCGGCGAGGGCCTTCTTGCTCTTTTGGAGTTCGAGGACTTTCTCTTCGACCGTCCCTTTGGTGATCAGTCTATAGGCAAAGACGCTGCGGGTTTGGCCGATGCGGTGTGCCCGGTCGATGGCCTGGGCTTCGACGGCGGGGTTCCACCAGGGATCCAGGAGGAAGACGTACTCGGCCGCGGTGAGGTTGAGGCCGAGGCCGCCGGCCTTGAGGCTGATGAGGAAGAGGCCGCAATCCGGATCGCTTTGGAATCGATCCACGCGTTCCTTGCGGTTGCGGGTGGCGCCGTCGAGATATTCGTAGGTGACGCCTCGGGCGTCGAGGTCTTCGCGCACCAGGGAGAGCAGGCTGGTGAACTGGGAGAAGACGAGGGCTTTGTGTCCCTCCTCCCTAATCTCGTTGATGCGCTCGAAGAGCTCAGCGACCTTGGCGCTGGGGACTTTGCGCTTTCTCTCGTCGAGCAGCGCGGGGTGGCACGCCGCCTGGCGGAGACGGAGCAGCGCCTCCAGCACATGCACTTTGGATTTGGCGAGGCCGTTGCGTTCGATGCGTTGGAGCAGGGAAGCGCGGTAGTGCTGGCGCAGTTCCTCATAGAGGCTGCGTTGCTTGTCATCCATCTCGCAGTAGACGGTCTGCTCGGTCTTGTCGGGGAGCTCGGCTGCGACCTGCTTCTTGGTGCGGCGCAGGATGAAGGGCCGCAGCGCGCTGGCAAGAATCGCCCGCGTCTCCTCACTCGGATTGCGGGCGAGACCGCCGGTGAGCTTCAGCGCTTTGGCCTCGCCGAGCATGCCCGGGTTGAGGAACTCGAAGAGGCTCCAAAGTTCGCCCAAGTGGTTTTCGACGGGAGTGCCGCTGAGGGCGAGGCGGTAATTGCCGCGGAGGAGACGGACGGCCTTGGCGGAATCGGTGGAGGCATTCTTGATGGCCTGGGCTTCGTCAAGGACGACGTAGTCGAACTGGAGGTCCTTGAAAGTGACCACGTCGCGGCGCAGGGTGCCGTAAGTGGTGAGGACGACGTCGTGAGAGTGAATGAGCGTGGCGTCGCGCTCCAGGCCGGTGTGGTCGAGGATGCGAAGGGAAGGGGTGAAGCGGGCGGCCTCGTCCTTCCAGTTGAAGATGAGCGACTTGGGGACGACAACGAGGGAGGGACCGGCGCCCGCGGCACGCCGCAGTTCGAGGGTGGCGAGGACCTGGGCGGTCTTGCCAACGCCCATATCGTCGGCCAGGCAGCCGCCGAAGCCGAATTCGCGGAGGAAGTCCATCCAGGCGACGCCTTCCAGTTGGTAGCCGCGGAGGGTTCCGTTGAAGCCTTCAGGCTGTTCGGCGGCGCGGATGCCTTGAAATGTGCTGATGCGTTCGCGGAGCCGAGAGAAGGCTTCATCGCAGGTGGCTTCGGGCTGAGCGGCAAGAAGGGCATTGAGGAGTCCGGCCTGGCCGCGCTTGAAGCGGAGGCGGCCCTCCTCCACAGTGCCCATCCCTGCGATGGTGCCTAGGCGGGCCAGCCACTCTTCTGGCAGCAGCCCGAAGGAGCCATCGCCGAGCCGCACCATCGCGTCGCCGCGGCGGAGGGCTGCGAGAAGCTCGGGGAGCGTCGCGCTGATGCCCCCGAAGTCGATTTCGCCGTGAAGATCGAACCAGTCGACGCCTGACGAGACGGAGAGTTTGCCGGTGCCGGGACGGCGGAAGGCCCTGCCTTCGGCTTCGACGTGCCAGCCTTCGTGTATGAGCTCCCGGACGACCTTGGGGAGGGACTTGACGGCGACGCGCCAGGCGGGAAGGGCTTCCTCGATAAGACGTGCGCCGGTGGCGCGCACGCGTTCGACGGCGGCGGCTTCGGCAGGAAGGTCGCGGAGGAGCAGGACGCGCTCATCGGGCAGCCAGGTTCCGCGGCCCGCGGCCTGCTGTTCCTTCCAGCCCTGGCCGTAGTCGAACAAGAGCTTGCCGAGGAAATACTCCTCGCCCCAGTGCTCCTTCTTCTGTTGAACACGAAATCCGACCTTGGGTGTGGCGCTGCGCTGCTCGAAACGGAGCGGGCCTTCGGCCTGGACCGGCGGGAGAGAGTCGGACTGCAGAAGTTCCTGAAAGGCGTCGTCGCGCTGGCGGTCGGGGATGGTAATCTCGCGGATCTCGCGGAGTTGTTGAATCCAGGGCCATTTGCCGGCGGAGTCCAGGCGGGCGATCTGGCCGCGCGCGATGAGCCAGGATTGCATAAGAACAGAGGCCTCCTGCAAGAGGAGACGGTCCTCTCCGCGACGGAGCACGCCGGAAAGATGCCATTGATCGCGGTCGTCCTGCTTCAACTCGAGCTCGAACTGCCAGGGGTCGCCTGAGTCCCAGAGGAGGAGGGCGAAACGCGCGCCGGTTTCGGAGCGAATGAGGAGACGGCCGGAGCCGGCGATGAGAGGGAGGAGCTTTCCAGCCAGTGCGGGAGGGAGGCGGCGCTGGCGGTTGAAGCGGTTGACGTAGGAGTTGTCGTAGCTGCTGTAGACATCCTGGCTGCCGAGGAAAATAGCGAGGGCTTCGCGATCGACCGGGTTGGGGATCGAGGCAGCCTGGTCAGCGGAGAGAGAGCATTCCTTGGGTGCACTCCACTGGCCGTCCTTCTTGCGGGTGCGTTGAAAGAGCTCGATGACGGGATGAGTGGTGCGGGCGCTGGTCAGGCCATCGAGAACGTAGAGGATTTCGAACTCCCCGGCGGGCAGGCCGCGGCGCTGGAGCGATTGCTGCGAAAGGCGGGAGATGGCGCCGAGCTGTTCGCGCCATGCAGGGAGTTGCTGGGTACCGGAAGAGGGACGCAGGGCAGTGGGTTCGTCGAAATACTCGCGCGACTCCTCCTCATCAAACTCATCGGCTCCGTGGTACTCGCTGTCCAGCCGTACGTCGCGGACGGGACCGGAGCGGGCTGCTTCCAGGCCGCCCGAGTTGTCGGCCGCGAGGACTGTGGCCCAGAGGTGCTTGCAGAGGCCGCGGTCGCTAAAGTACGGGCATGTGCAACTGCCGAAGAGGAGATGCTGGTCGTAGGTCAGTTGCACCTCGTAAAGGTGTGTGCCCTGGACGTGCGCAAACACGACATCCGCCCTGTTTTCGAGGATGCGTACCTTCTTCGACAAGAAGATATTGTGTCCGCGGGCTCGTATGTCTGGCTCGAAGTACCGGCTGGCTTTGCTGGCGAGTGGTCTGAAGGTCAACATTTCATCGTACCTGTCGAGCTGGGTGGAGCGCCTTCGCCCGCCGCTGGAAGTGATGTAATCAGAGCCGGCAGTCCGAGTGATGAAGATCCCATTCAACCCGTCCGTGTATGAACATGCCGCGCGATTTGCGGGCCGGAGCCCGTGGGAGGTGTCGCGGGATGCTGAGTTGATGTTCCGTGGTCACAGAGATGCTTGGCTGGAATACCGGCACACGCCGGTTGTGGTGGGGATCGACATCTACAATCTGGAGGCGGAGGCGTACGGAGCGAAGATCGAAGTGCCGGGGGGCGACGGGATCCCGGCGGTCCTACATCCGCTGTTCAAGACGTTGGATGAGGCGCTGGACATCGCGCCGTCCAATCCCGCGAAGGATGGCCGGATGGCGATGGTGATCGACGTGGGGCGCAGGCTGAAGTCGGAGTTGCCGGGGGCGGATGTGCGGATTCCTGTGGCTGGGCCGTTTTCGATCGCGTTCAATCTGCGAGGGATTAACCAGCTTTGCGAGGATGTGGCGTTGCGGTCGGATGATGTGGCGCGGTGGCTGATGAGGCTGGCCCAGAACCAGGCTGTGTTCACGAGGGCGATTGTGGCGGCAGGGCTCGATGTGGCGTTTTTCGAGTCGGCTGCCGCGCCGCCGCTGATGTCGCCGCGGCAGTTCCGGACGCTGGAGTTGCCGGCGCTGCAGAGCATTCTGCAGTTGACCGCGGAGGTCGTGGGGCATCCGGTTCCGTGCATCATGGGCGGCAACACGGTGCGAATTCTCGACGACATCCTGGCCACCGGCACGGGGTATGTTGTGTGCAATGTGGAGACGGATCAGAGGGCTTTCGTCGACAGGCTGTGCGAGACGCATCCGCATGTGAACGTGCGAATCAACATGGATCCGCGAATTGTGGCATGCGATGACGCGGAGACAATCTATTGCGAGGTGGACCGCATTCTGGGGATCGCCGCGGGACGGGAAAACTGTCTGATGGGTACCGGGTGTCTGCCGCTCGAGACGCCGCCCCGGAACATACGGCTGATCCGCGAGTATCTGGCGTAAGCGTTCAATTCGGACGGCGTAATCTGATATTTTGATCTCGGCCATGCCGATTGATATGCACGAGCTCTATGCCCAGCGGCTGCACCGCTATGTGACCGCCATGCGGAATGCGAAGCCGGACCGCGTGCCGGTCCGGCCGTTTGCCGCCGAGTTCACTGCGGTGCACGCCGGTTATACGGCGCAGCAGGTGACGCACGACTACAACCAGGCGTTCGAGGCTGTGATCCGCTGCTGCCACGATTATGACTGGGACGCGGCGGTGCCGAACATGGTCTACGTGTGGACCGGGCTGGTACAGGCGGCGGGGCTGCGCTATTACGCGATTCCCGGGATCGACGTTGGGCCGGAGGTGGGGTTTCAGTATCGCGAACCGGAGCAGGACAAAGCGTGGATGCAGCGCGAGGAGTACGACGAACTGATCGCGGATCCGGTGAAGTTTCTGTATGAGAAGTGGCTGCCGCGGATTTCGGCGGAGTATGCGGCGTCGCCGATGCGTCGCGATCTGGCGCTGATCAAGAGCACGTGGGCTATGGCGAATTACTTCAGCGCGTTCGGGCCGCAGATCCAGCGCATGAAGGACGAGACAGGGACGGTGTCCGCGATCTGCGGCATGCTGAAGGCGCCGCTGGATGTGCTCGGCGACAAGTTCCGCGGATACCTTGGACTGGCATTCGACCTGATGGAGATTCCGGAGAAGGTGGAGGCAGCGTGCCACGCACTGATGCCGCACCTGGCGCACATTGCGCTGTCGGGGCTTGATCCAAACAGGCAGATTCCGATTCCGATCTGGATGCACCGTGGGTGCGTGCCCTTCATCTCGCATGATCACTTCAACCGCATCTACTGGCCGACGCTGCGGCCTGTCGTGGAGGCAATCTGGAGCCGGGGGAACCAGGTGCTGTTTTACGCCGAGGGAAAGTGGGACGCGCATCTGGACGCGTTCGCGGAACTGCCGGCAGGCAGCATTGTGTATCACATGGACCGTGGCGACGTGGCGCTGTGCCACGCGAAGCTGGGATCGAAGTTCTGTCTGAGCGGCGGGATTCCGAATGCGCTGCTGGCATTCGGGACGGAGGAGCAGGTAAAGGCGCGGTGCAGGGAGGTGATCGACATTTGCGGCCAGGATGGGGGGTACATCATGGACGCGTCGGCGATCATGCAGAACGACGCGACGGTGGCGAATGTGCGGGCGATGACGGAGTTCACACGGGAGTATGGGGTGTACTCAGGGACGCCGTGCTCGTGCGCGCCGGCCGGACCGCCTGAGGCGCGCATCGCTGAGCCGGACTTCGGCCCGTTCCCGGGTTGTTTCCGTTGGGCGGAGAAGACGGGAGAGATTCCCGCGATCAGCGGAGATGCGAAGTTGTGCGAGAAGGTCTGGGGAGATCTGGACGCGCTGGCGTATTTCTATATCTGGCATTTGGTGCTGAGTTTTTGAAGACGCGGCTGAACACGCCATACCCGGCCGCTACCGCTCGCGGCTTTACCGCCGGTGATGACGCCGGCGGTTACGATGATGGCTGACGCCGTTTTTACTTGCTCCGCAGCCGCACGGTAAGTCCGGCGACGATGGTGCGGGAGTAGCCGGGGGTGGCGTGGATGCGGAAGGCGGGGGCCTGGCCGGGTAGGCGGGACTCGAAGTAGTTCTGGGTTTCGTAGTAGCGGCGATTGAGGAGGTTGTCGACAGCGAGGCTCAAGTCGACGTCGCGATGGAGACGGCGGGAGATGCCGAAGTCGTAGACGGTGTGGCCGCTGGCGAGGATGGAGGGGTCTTCTCCGTCGAGGCGGTAATGGTTGATGGCGCGCATTCGTACCGAACCGCTCCAGCCTTTCCAGTTGGAGAGCGTGATGCCGGCGTTGGCGACGAAGTGGGGGGCGCTGTCGACGTATACGCGCGGAAAGCCGGTATAGAAGGCGTTGCCGGTCTTGGTGATGCCTCCGTTGATGAAGATGGAGTGGGTGAGTTCGGCCGATGCTTTGGTTTCGAAGCCGTAAGAGCGGCTCGCACCTCTGAACTCCGTGCTGCCGTCGTCGGGGACGTAGACTTGCTCATTGGAGCGGCTGATGTGGAAGACGTCGGCCTGGAGGGAAAGGCGCTCGACGCGGGAGGCGGCGCCGGCCTGGACGAAGTCGGTGGTTGCGACGCGGACCTGGTCGGGATAGCGGACGACGGCGCGGGCGTCGGCGGTGGAGATGCCGCGACCATAGTTGGCGAAGAGGGTAACGGGCTTGGAGTGTGACGGGGTGAAGGAGACGTTGGCCTTGGGCTGCCAGCGTCCGGCGGTCTGCACGCCGCTGGCGGAGACGTCGACTCTGTCGGCCACGTCGAAGCGGAACTCGTCAAAGCGAAGGCCGCCGCCGATCAGTAGACGTCCCTGCAGGAGCGCGATGTTCTCCTGAACATATCCTGCGCCGTTGGTGATGTTCGCCTGCGCACGGGTGTCAACGCCGGTCGGCGTGCGGCCGATGCGAGGGTAGAGGCTGACGTTGATCTGGTTGGCGTGGAAGTTGCCGCCGGCGGAGAGATAGCCGGTCGCGCCCAAGAGGCGGTTGGGGCGGAGGTATTGGGCGTTGGCCCCTTCCTGGAGGCGGGAGTCGTGCTGCTGGAATGCATCGCCGTTGATCGGATCATTGAGATAAAACGTAAAATCCATGAAATGGTCGAAGATGGTGCGGCTTGCGAAGCCGTCCACTTTGAAGACCTGTCCACGCTCGCCTTCCTGGCGGAAGTAGGCGGCGAGGGTGCCGTTCCACTGCTTGATGCCGTTGGTGGGATTGATGGCGCCGAAGCGGTCGAGGCGTCCGGCGACGACTTCGTCGAGCGGGATCTGACCCGAGGAGTCCGAGTGGGCGCGGCCGTTGTTGAACTTGAGGGCGGCCTGGCGCTTCTCGGAGATGCGCCGGGTGAGGTTGCCGGTGAAGTTGTCGCGGCGGTAGCCAAGAGGGTGGATGAACGGCCCGTTGGAATAGGAGCCTTCATAGGCGACGAGAGCGTCGGTGCGCTGCCAGTTGGGGCTGTAGACGAGCAGTCCGCGGGCGGTGTCGAACGACCCACCCTGGACGCGGAGCGTAAGCTCGTCGGGCATCGTTTCGCGGGTAATGATGTGGACGACGCCGAGGCCGCTGAAGTCGCCATACTCGGCGCTGAAAGGGCCGTTGATGAGGTTGACCTCTTTGATGAGTTCGGGCGTGACCGACTTGAGGTTGCCGAGGTAGCCTTGGCCGTGGCCCTGCGTGGCCAGATTCTGCTGAACGCCGTCTGTGAGGATCTTGAGGCCGCCGCTGACGCCGCCGTGATCCAGGTTGTAGCCGAAGCGGCGGATCTCGAGGCTCTTGGCGCCGCCCTCGTGCTGGCCGGCGTTGATGCCCGCGTCGAGCAGCTGCAGGAGTTGGTCGTCGCGGGAGAAGAGCGTCCGCTGAATGACCTCACCGTTGCGGCGGTCGATGGTAACCTCCACGGGAGTGGCGCGGACCACGATGCTTTGATGGAGCTCTGGAATAACGGGCTTTTCCGGTCTTTGAGGCTCCGCCGGTTGGGGATCCTGGGCGAACGCCGTGATGGAGAGAAGAGCCGGGATGAAGAGCGTCCGAGGAGGGAAAAGCATGATCGCTAGCAGAATGGTATCACGAATAATATAATCGTGTTACTGCCCGCCTCGCCCGCGGGCGTACCCTGGGATCATGACCAAGGTGAATCTTGCGCAGAAATTGGGGCTGTTCCAGGAGCACTGGAGTCCCAAAGTGGTGGGTGATTTGAACGGGCAACAGGTGAAGCTCGTCAAATTCCAGGGCGAGTTCGTGTGGCATAGCCACGCCAATGAGGACGAGATGTTCCTGGTGTTGAAGGGCGGCTTCAGGATGGACTATCGCGAGGGCGGGGTTGAGACGTCGCTCCAGCTTGGGGAAGGGGAGTTTGTCATCGTTCCGCGCGGTGTGGAGCACAGGCCGGTCGCCGAAGAGGAGGCGCAGGTGATGCTGTTCGAACCGGCGTCCACTTTGAATACAGGGAACGTGGAATGCGGCATGACGATCGAGGCTCCAGAGCGGTTGTAACGCAATTTCTTCACACCTGGAGGCGAATTTTTCGCATCCTCTTTGCAGATGCATCTCCGCCTTCTGGCCTTGAGTGTGATGAGCGGAGCGTTATTCGCCACGCACCCGAAAACCGACTCGGTCAAAGTCGTCAACGGCAACGCGATCCTGGGCGAGATCAGCGGCCTATCGAGGGGCATACTGACCTTCAAGACAGACTCGCTGGGAACGCTCTCCGTCAAGTGGGAGGATGTTCGCGGGGTCAGCAGCCAGTACACGTTCGAAATCACCCTGGTGGACGGCGATATTGTCTTCGACGCCCTGCGGACCGACCCCGAGAGCACGGACCTGTTGATTTCCAGGGGCGGAGTCGAGCAGAAAGTGCCGCTGCGGCAAGTGGTGACGCTGGTCCCGATCGAGACGAGGATCTGGAAACGGTTCAACGGCGCGGTCAGTCTCGGCTACAGCTATCTGAAGTCAAACACCACCACGCAGTTCACAACAGATGCAGACTTGCGCTATGTGACGCGGAAGAGGCTGGTGGATTTGAGTTTCAGCGGGGTGTTCGTCGAGCAGCAGACGCTTACGCCCACGCGCAGGTTCGTCGCACAGCTTAGCTGGCGCGAGGATCTGAAAGAGCGCTACTTCGCGCTTCTCTTTGGGCAGTACTCTCGAAACGATGAACTGCAGTTGGCCCGCCGTGCGCTGGTTGGCCCTGCACTGGGGCGCGACCTCGTCAAAACCAACAGGACGATCTTCTCCGTGTACGGCGGTGCTGCGTTTTCGCGAGAACGGTATTACAGTGAGGAGCCGAGAAGCAATGCCGAAGGATTATTCGGGACTCAATACCAGTTCTTCAGGCTGAATTCCCCCAAGGTCGACGTGACGGCATACGTGAACGTTTGGCCGAACCTGGTCACCTGGGGGCGAATCCGTATGGACTCCAACATCTCCTCTCGATTTGAGCTGTACAAGGACCTGTTCTTCTCGCTGTCCGCCTTCGACAACTACGACAACGGCACGCCAGGGCAGATCGGCGCCGCAACGAACGACAACGGGGTTGTGCTGTCGATCGGCTACAGCTTCAACCGGTGAAGGGGCTCCCCATAGCGTGCACGGCGCGATATAGTGTCTGCATGATTTTGAAGCTTGCGACACTCCTGGCATCGTTACTTTTGATGGTGGTGGCTGCATCCGGCGCCGACATCTCGGGCAAGTGGACGGCGTCATTCGATACGCAGGTGGGTGTGCAGAACTACACGTACGAGTTCAAGTTGAATGGCGAGAAATTGACGGGAACCACGAAGTCGCAATTCGGCGAGTCCGAGATCACGGAGGGGACGGTCAAAGGGGATGAGGTCTCCTTCGTGGAGAACTTGAAGTTCCAGGATCAGACGCTGCGAATCACGTACAAGGGGAAGATCGCCGGCGACGAGATCCGGTTCACGCGCCAGGTGGGCGATGTGGCGACGGAAGAACTGATCGCAAAACGCGTCAAGTAGCAGGGAGTCTGGCACGCTGCGTGCGCTGCAATAGGAGAAGGCTGCGAAACCGGGCTGTCAGCCCGGCGGAAGGCGTATGGATGGGAAAGATTTTCCGGTTGGTCCGGAAATTTTTGCCGAATCTCCCAAATCACAGGAAAGCGCGCACAAAGTTGGCACACGCAACGTACTCAAAGACAATCTCACTATTCCTCGTTCTCGGGCTCGGCCTCGGCCAGCTGGGGGCGGCGCCGCGCGAGCGCGGCAGGCAGGCCCAGCAGCTGAGCAGGCAGCAGCCGGCCGGTGAAACCAAGGCGGCGCAACCGCTCAGCGAGGAGGAAACCTCCGAGTACACCAAGCGGTCGGAGGATCCGGGGAAGGAAGTCGCGGGAGGGGCGCTGTCGAACCAGACTCTGACCTACATCGTGATTGCACTGGCCGCGGCTGTGATCGTTCTGATCGCTGTGCACTGAGATGTTCAGACTTACCATGATTGCCGCGGTTGCCATGACCGCGGCGGCCGCGCATCTGGACGTTCCGTTCATCAAGCAGCAGAAGAACGGCTGCGGGGCGGCGAGCGTCTCGATGGTGATGATGTACTGGACGGGCCAACCTGCGTGGAGGGGCGCCGATCCTCCAGCGCCTGACCAGGTGTATCGCAGCCTTTACAACGAGGAACGCAAGTTAATCCCGCTGTCCAGCATGAAGCGTTATCTGGAGGTGCACGGCTTTCGCGCATTCACGCTGCGCGGGCAATTCGCCGACATCGAGCGCAACGTTTCCAGGGGAAGGCCGGTGATTGTCGGATTAAGGCCGAAGCGCAACGGCGGGATGCACTTTGCGGTGGTATCGGGCACGGGCGACGGTAAGGTCTGGCTGAACGATCCGACGCGCAGAAAGCTGAAGCGTGTGAAGCAGGCGAAGTTCGAAGAGCAGTGGGAGTTTGCGGGTCGTTGGATGCTGCTGGCCTCTCCTCCCGAAGGCAAGGCGAGGGCTTCAGCGCGAGTCGAGGGCCTCACGGACTTTGCCGGCCAGTGTCTGCGGCGAGAACGGCTTCTGAACGAAGAGCACACCCTCCTCCAGGATTCCGTGGTGGAGGATGACGTCGTCCGTGTAGCCGGACATGTAGAGGACGGCGATGCCGGGCCGGCGCACTTTCATCTCGTCGACAAGAGTTCGGCCGGCGAGGCCGGGCATGACAACGTCGGTCAACAGCAGGTCGATGTTCTCCTGAAAGGACTGCGAGAGCGCGATGGCCTCATCGCCGCTGCCCGCGTCAAGAACGCGATAGCCGAATTCGCGGAGCATCAGGGCGGTGAGGGCGCGCACATCCTCCTGGTCCTCGACCAGGAGAATGGTGCCTGAGCCGGCAGTGCGAACCGTTTCAGACAGGCGCACGGGGGAGGCGATCTCGTCGTCCACGCGGGGGAGATCGATGATGAAGGCGGTCCCCTGGCCGCGTTCGCTCTCGACGCGAATCTGGCCGCCGCTCTGTTTGACGATGCCGTAGACAGTGGAGAGGCCGAGGCCGGTGCCGAGGCCCTGGGGCTTGGTGGTGTAGAACGGCTCGAAGAGGTGCTGCAGGGTTGTCTCATCCATACCCGACCCTGAGTCTGTGACGATCAGGCGGACGTATTGCCCGGGGATGACACCGGCGCGAGCCTCGGCCGATCCTTCAAGAACATCCGCATTCATCGTCTCCAGCCGCAGGCATCCGCCATTTGGCATCGCATCACGAGCGTTGACCGCGAGGTTGAGCAGGACCTGGTTGATCTGGCCGGGATCGCCTTTGACGCAGCCAAGGCCGTGCGCGAGCCGGGTCTCCAGGCGGATGTCCTCTCCGATGAGCCTGCGGAGCATACGCTCTGTCTCGGCGACGGTCGCATTGAGATCCATGATGCGGGGAAGCATCATCTGCCTGCGGCTGAAGGCGAGCAGTTGTTGAGTGAGAGACGCCGCCCGCTCGCCGGCCCGGCGGATCTCGGAGGCGCTGCCGCGGAGCGGATTATCGTGCGGGAGACGCGACATCAGCAGTTCGCTGTAGCCGTTGATGACCGTCAGCAGGTTATTGAAGTCGTGCGCGACTCCGCCGGCGAGGCGGCCGACCGACTCCATCTTCATGGCCTGCTGAAGCTGTCCCTCCATTTGCTTGCGATCGGTGATGTCCTGGATCGTACCGGCCATTCGCAGCACATTGCCCTCGTTGTCGCGCACCAGGGCGCCGCGTCCGAGCACCCAACGCTCCTCGCCGTCGCTGGCACGCGCAATCATGTACTCGCGGTTGAAAGGATTCTGCTGCTTCAGGACGAAATTCTGAAAGTACTCCGACATCTCAGCGCGGAATTCCGGGTGTACGATCCCCAGCCATCCCCCGACGTCCCTCACGTAAGCCTCATCGATACCGAAGAGTTCATCAAGGGTCTCCGAACTGGTCCATTGCATTGTCCTCAGGTCGAGGACGTAGCTGCCGATGCGTGAGATGCGTTGGGACTCCCGAAGCCAATGCTCGCTGTCGCGCAAGGCCTCTTCGGCGCGCCGGCGCTCCGTGATGTCCTCGGTGGTGCCGAAGGCCTGGACAGCGCGGCGTTCGGGGCCTTCGCCTTCAAAGCGGACCATCACCTGGGCCTTCAGCCAACGGACTGTCCCATCAGAATGGATGACACGGAACGAAGCGGGCTGAGGCCTCTCGATGCCATCCGGCTGCAGTCCCGCATGGACGCCGTTCCGTATCCGATCGCGGTCTTCCGGGTGGACATGCTCGAAGACCTCGTTCAACGAGACGACAGGTTTGTCGAAACCGTAGAAGCGCTGCGAACGCTCGTCGTACTGAGCCAGGCCCGTTACAGCGTCGAGGCGCCATGTGCCCAGGTCGGCGGCATCGAGTGCGAGCCTGTGCTGCTCCTCGCGTTCACGCAGCGCAGATTCGGCAGCCTGCCGCTGCGTCACGTCGAGAACGAGGGACATGACGGAAACGAGCTGGCCCTGTGCATCATGGATGGCGGAGTTGTACCACTCGCAGTGGATGAGTGAGCCGTCTTTGCGAACGTTGCGGAGCGGCGTCACGGAGCGCTTCAGTTGCCCGCTCAGCATGGCTTCGGAGTCGCGACGGACTGCAGCCGCGTCCTCCGGATGGACCCAAGGCCCATCAAGGACGGACTTGCCGAGTACCTCCTGCGGGGTCCACCCAAAGAGATCCTCGGCCTGTTCAGACCAGCGTGTGACGAGGAATTGGGGGTCAACTTCGATCAGCGCCAGCGGGGAGCCATCCATGTGAGCGCGCAGCCGCTGCATCACCTGTGCAATCTGTTCCTGCGCGCGGCGGTCCTCGCTGACATCCAAAGTCAGCGCCATCGCGGCGACGACGTTGTCATTGTCATCCCGCAATGGGACGTACTGAGCGCGAAGAACAAGGCCGCGAAATTCGGTCTCGTAGGAAGACTGCTCACCGCCGAGGGCGCGGCGGAAGCGCTCCATCGGAACCCTCGCTTCTTCGGTGGTCAGTTTGTCGAGCCTTATTCCTTCCAAGCCCGCTCTGGTCAGGCCCAGGCGCGCGATGAGCGGTCCTTCCGCGACAATGAAGCGCAATTCGGGGTCGACCACCAGCATCGCGCCGCCGGGAATGCTGCGCGCGACGGTGCGATAGAGAGCTTCACTGCGGCGCAGTTGCTGTTCGGCGGCTTTGCGCAGGGTGATGTCGCGAATCACGCTGATGAGGACGCGTTGGGTTCCGAGGTTTGCGCCCTGGGAACTCACCTCAACGGGGAAAGTGGCGCCGTCTTTGCGGCGGTGCTCGGCTTCGAAGACGAGACTATGCACATCCGCGTCGGCCATCTGTGCCAGGGGCAGCCCGGTCGCGGCATCCGACCGGATATCGAAAACTGTGAGCCCCAGCAACTCATCGCGGCTGTACCCGTAGGCTTTGACTGCCGCGGCGTTCGCTTCGAGGATGCGGCCGTCGCTCAAGCGGATGAACAGGATGATGTCGCGGCTGTTCACGGCCAGGAGTTCATACCTCCGTTCGGCCTCCTCCGCGCGTTTGACGGTATCGATGTCGGTGATCAAACCGACAAAACCTCTCACCTGCCCGTTCTCATCGCGGTCGGGAGTGTAGGTGGCGTGGACGCGGCGAGCGATGCCGAAGCGGTACGGAAGAGTCAGTTCGAAGACTACCTCCTCGCCTGCCAAAGCTCGATCGACATAGGACTTCACTTGTTCCCAGGCTTGTTCGCCGAGGGCTTCACTCGGGTGCCGGCCTTCAAGTTCCTCCGGCCGCAGCCCGAACCACCGCTCATAGTTGCGATTCACGAACCTGTAGCGGCCGGAGATATCGAGATAGGCGACCAGAGCGGGGACGGAGTCGAGGATGAGACGCCACCGGTGTTCCGGGCGATCCAGGCCGTTCTGAGTTGTGGTCTCGCGTATGTTGCCGATAAAACGGAGCGGCGAGCCAGACGCGTCGCGGTGGAGTACCTGGCCTTGCGCCGCAACTGTGAGCCACCGGCCATCCTTGCACCGCACACGAAACTCGGCCGAGAAAGCATCTCTCAGGCCGGTACGGCATCCGTCGAGAATTCCTCGCATCCGTTCGCGGTCTTCGGGATGAGCTAGGTCCAGCCAGATTTCATCGGAGCCATCCAACTCATCAGGCTCATAGCCAAGCATGCGGGAGCATGGGGGGCTATGGTGGATGACCCGCGCTGGGATGTCCCAATCCCAGAAGCCGCTGGAGGTTTGTTCCATTGCGAGATTGGATGCTCCCGTTCCGATGTAACTCTGCGGTGCGGCAACAGGGCTCCTTCCTGCAGTGTAACCGCAATGCGCCAATATACACTGATCACTGCCCGGACAGCCTGGCGGCAACCCAGGGAAAGGCGCCGCCGCCATTCCGCGCTGATATACTACGGCCATCTCACGCCAGAAAGGTGATTGCATCATGCGGCTGCTGTCGCTCATTCTGTTCGCCGTTGCCGCGCTTGCGATGGAGGATCAGCCTCCCACTCTGAGCCTTGGGGCTGCGGCGCCCGGCTTTTCTCTCCCCGGAATTGATGGGAAGTCGCATTCGCTTCAGGAGTACTCCGGCAGCAAGGTGCTCGCGATCATCTTCACGTGCAATCACTGTCCGACCGCACAGCTTTATGAGGCGCGGATCAGGAAGCTCGTGGATGACTACCGCGGCAAGAGCGTCGCGTTCGTAGCCATCGAGCCGAATGATCCCGAGGCAGTGCGCCTGGACGAGATGGGCTATACCGACGTCAACGACGGACTGGAAGACATGAAGATCCGCGGCGCGTACAGGCGATTTAATTTCCCGTACCTCTACGACGGCGAGACGCAGAGCGTTTCGCGCGCCTACGGTCCCAAGGCCACGCCGCACGCATTCATCTTCGACGCCGAGCGCAGGCTGCGCTACGAGGGACGCATCGACAACAGCCAGCGGGAGTCGCTGGTGAAGACGCAGGAAGCGTGTATGGCGATCGACGCGCTGCTGGCCGGGAAGCCGGTGCCGGTGGAGCACACCGGGGTCTTCGGCTGTTCCACGAAGTGGAAGGCAAAGTCTTCTGGCCGGGCCGCTGAGATGAAGAAGATAGAAGCCGAGCCCGTGAATCTGGAACCGGCCGCCGCCGATGCTTTGCGCACACTGCGGAAGAATCCGACGGGTAAGGTGCTGCTGGTGAACTTCTGGGCCACCTGGTGCGGGCCTTGCCTGACCGAGTTCCCCGATCTGCAGACCACGTTCCGCATGTACCGGCGCCGCGATTTCGATTTCGTGACCGTGTCCACGAACCTGCCGGATGAGCGCGAGGGAGTTCTGAAGGTCCTGCAGAAATACCATGCGACGACGCGTAACCTGCAGTTCGCTTCAGACGATACCTACGTGATGCAAGCGGCGTTCGATGCCAAGTGGGAGTCCGGTGTGCCGTTCACCATGCTGATCGCCCCCGACGGCAAGGTGCTGTACCAGAAGCAGGGCGAGGTGGACATCCTCGAACTGCGCCGGATCATCCTGGCGAATCTGCCGGACGCCGACTATCTCGGGCACCGCGCCTGGTGGGCGACCAGGTGATCCTGCGAATCGCGGCGCTGATGCTGCCCGCCGCGCTGGCAGCCGGTGCGGCGGACTTGGGCATCTTCGAAGGGCACAGCGACGTGGGAACGGTGCTGCATCCCGGTTCCGCGCAGTACGACGCGCCGCGCGGTGTTTATACGGTGTCGGGCAGCGGAGAGAACATGTGGTTCGCCAGGGACGAGTTTCACTATTTGTGGAAGCGGGTCTCCGGGGACTTCGCGTTCTCGGCCACGGTCTCGATCGTAACGCCCACCGGCGATGCGCATCGCAAGGCGGTGCTGATGTTCCGGCAGAGCCTGGACGGTGATTCGGCCTATGGGGATGTGGCGTTGCATGCTGACGGGCTCACCTCTCTTCAGTCACGTGACGAACGGGGTGCGGTGACGCGGGAGGTGCAGTCGAATGTGTCTGCCCCCGTGCGGCTGCGGATTGAGAGGCGTGGCGAGATCGTCTCGATGATGCAGGCCAGGCAGGGCGAGGAGTTCCGGCCCGCGGGCGCCATGCGGGTGCCGCTCACAGGTCCGTTCTATGTGGGACTGGGAGTCTGCGCGCACAACAAGGACGCAATGACGACGGCGGTCTTTTCGAATGTCGAGTTGTCGCCGCTCCGCAATGAGCGGTTGGAGTTGTACAGCACGATCGAGACAGTGCCGGTGACGTCCGCGGACCGGCGCGTCGTGCATGTGACGCGGGGGAGGATCCGGGCGCCGCGATGGTCCGAAGATGGCAACTCGATACTGTTTGAACTCGAAGGGAGCTGGCGAATTCCAGCGGCGGGCGGGGTCCCGGAGCCTGTCGAAACGGACCTGCGCGGGGGCGGTTTCACGCTACCTGAGATTCCGCGCGACGATTTTAGGAATTTCCTGCACAACTGGTCTCCCGACAATTCGCGGATCGCGTTTCTGTCGGCACGCACCAGCGGATCTGAGCCGCCGGAGGATGCGGACATGCTGTTGCGCATGATGGTGATTGCGAGCAGGAAGGTTACTGTGATTGCACGCTTCGACGGGGGCAGGAGTTCGCTGGGGGTGCGTCCATGGTCGCCGGACGGACGGCGGCTGTTGTTTGTCAGTTATCACTGGCGGCCAAGGACCTGAATTCGTTACACTCGCTCGCTGCCGCTCGCGGCGCCCCGCGGGCCGCCAATCGCGATGAAAGACGGACCCAACGCGCCTTTCAGCGGAGTCCGCATGGATGAAGACGCTCCGCGGTAGAGCCGCGAGCGGGTGTAGCGGATTCGAGCGCGTCTTCAGCGGGGCCGGTAATGCGCGGGACGAGGCGCAACCGTTCAAGTCGCTTACTTCAGGCCAGCCTCCGCAAGCAGGGCGAGGAACTGCTTCTGCGTCCGCATGTCGTTAGCCTGTGCCACGAGGTTGCCGGAGCGGTCATAGATAAACGTCTTTGGAATGCCCTCGACATGCAACATCTCGCTCACTTTGCCACCTGTGTCGAGCAGGACGGGGAACGTGAAACGGCCCTGCTCGATAAAGGGCTTGACCTTCTCGGTCTCATCAGCGGAGACGGCGAGAACCACCAGGCCCTGATCCTTGAAGCGCGTGTAGAGGGTGTCCAGATCCGGCATCTCTTTGCGGCAAGGCTGGCACCACGTGGCCCAGAAGTTGACAAGCACAACTTTGCCGCGCAGACCCTTGAGCGTCCACTGCTTGCCTTGCAGGTCAGCGAGAGTAAATCCGGCGCGGCGGCGGTCCTGGTCGATCTTTTCGAGCGCGGCCATTGCGGCTTTGAACTGCGGTTCGTCGAGCGAGGCCCGCACATGTTCGTAGCGCACGAGCTGCGCCAGGGTCGAATAGGGGCTCGCCGGCCCGTCCTTTGCCGGGGAAACAGGCTGTGCGCGAAGCGCGCCGGCAAGGGTCATTGCCACCTCCTGGAGGGTCTCGCGGCCCGAGTCTCCCTCCGTGGACCGGTTGGCCAGCCATTCGGCGAGAGGGACCTTGTTCTCCGAAGGGGGCAGCGCGCGGATGTCGAGCGCGAGTTGGCGCGTAGCGCGTGCCCGTTCATCGTCGGGCATGGCGCGCAGGCTGCGAATCTTTTCGACGATGGGCTTTTCCTGTTCGCTGTAGACAGGCTTTTTCTGCTGGCCGGGCAGAGGGCTGATACACAGAAAGACGGATAAGGCAAGAAGAACGGCTTTCACAACCGACAGCGTATCAGGTGAGGCGGGCGAGGGCACGGTCGCTCTCAGGGACGTCCACTCCCATCGCACCAGCCGCAAGCAGGCCGAAGAGCAACGCGGCAATCAGGCCCGTTGACGAAAGATGCAGTGCCACCGGCGGCGGAGCGGGAAGAGAAGTGACCACAGCTCCCGCGATGATGGAGCCGATGGCGATCCACTGATAGAACCGCAGGCCCAGGACGACGGAGGTCTGCGGCTCGCCACGGTATGCTTCTTCCACGAATCGGGCTGCTCCGTTGACCAAGAGATAGAGGCCGCAGATCAATGAGACTGGGCAGCCGTAGGCCCAGAGCCTGGCGAGCGCCAGGCCCAGCATCACGTTGCATGCGATCGAATAGAGCTGGGTCGGATGGATGGGCACGTTCGCGAGATGAGCCAGTCGCGTCACGCGAGAACGCTCGTGAGTAACGCGGATGCCAATGCCGTCCGGAGCGGGCGCTCCGTGGCAGCAGCCATTCACAAGGCATCGCAAGCGCCCGATCGCCTGCATCCATGGGCCGGTGAGGCAGCAGGCAGCCAGCAGCGTCCAGCGCTCGTCGAAAAACAGGCATGCCGCCACTGCTCCGATCAGTCCGCCATAGAAGCCGAACGGGCGGCGCAATCGGGAGGAACCTTCCACCCACTGTGCCCACGCACCCGCTCCAATGAGCCCCGCTATCGCGACGGTGAAGGCCTTCCACTCCCCGCCCGGGCCCACGGCTGCCATCAGCGCCAGTGTCTGCACACATCCAGCGGCTCCTGCGTAAAGTCCATGGTTGATGAGTCTGACAGATCCGATTCGCCATTCCAGCCAGGAGTTCGCGATCCGCTCGGTGAGGCGGCGTGAGGCATCCCAACTATACCGGGGCTCCAGCACAAGCGGCGCGATTGCCAGGGCTGCGAGCACGTCCGGGATGTAGTGCATGCCCGTCGTCACGCAGCACACCGCGACGGCGGTGGCGTAGAGCACACCCAGCCAACGCGGCAGGACCATCCGGGCGATCAGGATCGTCCACAACACGTGAAAGGATGGAAACGCAGCGAAGGGCGGACAGTTGCCACGCTCCCAAAGCAATAACTGCGCCAGCCACCCCGTGTCTTCAATCACAGGCCGTGGAGCCGCGGAGGGGAGGATCCAGTAGAAGGGAAACACGATTCCCATCGCTACCCAGGCGGAGATCATGAGCTGCCTCAAGTCGCGGCGCGTCTGAGCCAGCCAGGGCGCGATTGCCACAGTGACATAAGTGCTCTCGTAGATGAGCGCCGTCCAGGAATATACCGGGAGACGGTCTTCGAACGGAAATCGGTACGGAACGCCCTGCACGCCCATGTTGACAGTGAATTCGTACAAGGCCAGCCAGGGAATCAGCACAGCGATGAAGAAGTGGATGCGATCCTCGCTGGAGAGCGGTGTGATCTGGTCGGCCGGTAGGATGTGGACGGTGTCGCCGCATCTCTTCCGGAGGTCCACGCTCTCGTAGCCCAGAACCAGGGCCGCGCTTGCGAGCACGACCGCCGGTGTCACCAGCCACAAACCCGCGGACGAGCCGGAAGCCATCGAGACGCCATGGCACACGGCGGCGAAACCGGCGTAGATCGGGTGAGGCACCCAACGGAAGGTCCCTTGAGTGACAAGGCGCTGTGGCGGATACGCGTTCATGGGCAGGCCGCCTCCCAAACGCCAAAGGTCCGTGACCGCGTCCAGCATCAGGCCGAGGCCACCGATGGTGAACAGCCACCCCAGCGGCGCGGAACCGTAGGCGGGGAGAGCGACATTCGGCTCGGCGGCCTTTGCCCAAAGAGTCAGGAGGCATGGCAATACGAGGACGAAGAGCGCACCGTAAAGGACCTTCCAGATCACTCCTCCGGCCATTGCACCACCTCGTGAATGGCCCAACCGGAGGTAGAAGGCCTGCCGGGTTGTGTGAATTGCGCCCGGCTCAACCATTTGTGTTCGTTCACACGGAGCAGACGAATGGGCAGCGTGTCGCGGAGCCCAGGGATCCCTGCCAATGCCGCCGAGCCTAGCGTGCCCTCTCGGATCGTGTGTGAACAATCGAGATCCAGACATGCGCCTTCCGCGAATTCGACGCGTTCGTCACCGATCCTCGTGGCCTCGGCCGTGCCTCCGTTTCGATAGACAATCCGGCGGTTATGCTCTCCAATCCAGTCGATCCAAACCACCCACTCCTCGGCACAACAGAATCGCCCCCAGCGGAGTGTCTTGATCGGGATGCGCCACGGCGGGATGGTCATGTGGAGGCGTTCGACGTAACCAAACCCGGTCTTTTGGCCCATACGGGCAAACGCCCGCGGCATCAGACCCTGCCACACTACAGCGCCTTCATCGCATTTGAAGATCGTTTCGTGGAGAGGCGGTGAATCAGCCACCCACTCGCCGTCGATGTCGAGGGCATCGTCGCGCCAGGTGATTCTGTCGCCGTCGTCCAGAGGCCCCTGCTCCGGCCGCAGACTGTGGCGGACACTTCCGTTTTCAATCAGGCTGGAGTACTGCAACCTCAGTGGTCCCCACTGCAATCTGCCGAAGTAGGCGATGCCTGCTTTGCCCGAGCTGCTGATGCAGTCCAGGTACCATTTCGATAATTCGAAGGCGGCCATGACCGCAAATCATACTATCGGGTTTTGTGATCCGCAGGAGCGCCGGACCACGAGCCGGCACGCGAGCAGGACGTCCCGCACCGGCTGATTGGGACGCGCGATGCGATCGAGCATCGCTGAGACGGCGGCCTCGCCGATTTCGCGGCACGGCTGTCGCACTGTGGTCAGTGGCACGAGGAGGAGGCTCGAGTACTCGACATCGTCGATGCCCACGATGCGGATGTCTTCCGGAATCCTGCACCCTCGTGAGAGGAGAGTGTGCATCACCTCTCCGGCCGTTCGGTCGTTCGCACAGACGCACGAGTCGAAGCCGGAAAACGCGAGTGATTCGGGCATCATGACGAGCGAGGGATCGTAGGCGATGCCCGCGCTTTCGAGAGCTTCCCGATACCCGGCACGGCGGAGATCCACCGTGGATGCAGTGTCGGAATGTGCAATGAAGGCCATGCGGCGTGCACCCAGTTTCAGGAGGTGCTCTGCCGCCACGTAGCCCGCGCGGCGATTGTCGATCCCCACCAGATCGTACAGGCAGGGCTGCGGATAGGGCTCGATGGACCGGTCCAGCAGCACCACGGGAATCCGGGCATGGTGAAGGCGCTCCGAGATCTCCTGGTTCGTCAGATTGGCGTCTCCGCCCTCCAGCGGTGCAAAGAACACGCCGGCTACGCGCCGTTCAATGAACTGCGAGCACAGTTCCAACGCCTGGGCCGCACGGCTGTCCGCTCCGACCCTCGCGTGGCCCCAGAGAAAGCCGCATCCCTTGGCGCGCGGGGAGCCGGACATTCCATGACAAATCGGCTCAAATATCTCGGTCTCCCCGAGTTCAGGGATCAATAATCCAAATACGAACCCGGCCGCTCCGTGCCGGACTTGCTGGACGAAGGTGCCCGACCCGGCGACGCGCCGGACCAGGCCGCGCTGCACCAGTTCCCGCAGGGCGCGTCCGACCGTGATGCGCGAAGCCCCGTAGCGCTGGACCAGGGCGGCCTCGCTGGGGAACCTGTCACCTGGTTGAAACCTGCCGGAGTGGATGTCTCTTGTCAGTTCGTCAACAAGTCGTTTGTATTTAGGAACATGCGGTTCTGAGGCAAGGCTCCGCCGGCGCATAGCTGATATTACAGCTTTTCAACCCGGCAAGGCAACTTTATCGCGGTCTCGATCATCCATGATGGTATAGTCATTTTAGGGAGGGGCTTTGTAGCCCCTTCGCCCAAGTCCGCTGCAATTGCACCCCTCGTCCCCGGTGGAATCCACTCGACTCAAGAGTAGACAGGAGAGAGAAGTGCATCCAGAAAAGGAATTGAAAAAGAAAGAATTTCTGCTGATTAGCGATTTCGACCAGACCTTGAGTTTCAACGATTCGGGTTTGATTTTGAGTGAAATGCTGGGCGTCCGCGGTTTTAGTGAGCGCGCCGCCGGGCTTTCGGACATTCACCTCGTGCAGCAGGGCGGGGAACTGGCCTACCTGCTTCTGCATGATCCGGAGTTCCGCCGCGTTCGCAAGACGGATCTGTTCGAAGTCGGCAAGCGTGTCCGGTTGAAGGACAACATCCGGCGGCTGATCGAGATTCTCCAGGACGTGGACGGCAGCCGGTTTTCGTTCTACGTGGTGTCGGCGGCGCCGGAGGAAGTCATCCAGTCGGCGCTGGAAGGGATCGTGCCCGAGGATCACATTTTCGGGACGCGGTTCCGGTACGACCCGTCTAGCGGAGAGATTCAGTCGATCGTGCGTGTGCCGGCCGGTTACGGCAAGGTCGCCGTGGTCGAACAACTGAGAGCCCGCGCAGGCGTGGCGCACAACCGGATCGTCTACGTCGGCGACGGCAGTTCCGACGTCCACGTGATGCTCCACGTGAACCGCCTTGAGGGACTGACCATCGCGGTTTCGGAGAACCCTTACATTACCCAGATCGCGCGGCGCACCGTGCTGAGCGAGGACGCGCTGAGCGTGATGATCCCCGTCCTGGAAGAGTTGATGGGCTGGAACTCCCCTCGCATTCGCGCCTATTTTGAGTTCCACGGTTTTGTCCTGCGCGAATGGGACAAGGTCCGCACGGACTCGATTACGATCGGCATCGCCGAGACTTCAGCCTCCGCTGAGGTAGCGGTGTAATGCTGGACGCGATCGGCTGGGTTGCGACGGCGCTGTTCACCGCCTCGTACTTTCTGAAGCAGGCGGCGGCTTTGCGGCGGCTACAGGCCGCGGCCGCCTGCTTGTGGATCCTCTACGGAATCACGATTGGAGCGTGGCCCGTGGTCGTTGCAAACGTGCTGGTGGCCGCGGCGGCGCTCTACTCGACTTTCGTCGCCGGACGTGCCGCTGCGGCAGGCGAGACGGGCCCATAATGGAGCCGTGCTGCCGTTCATCGTTCTGATCTCGGCGCTGTTCGCGTTGCGCGCCGCCGGCGCGATGGGTGTTGAGTTCCTCGGCTCCTGGGTGAGTTCTTTGCGGGCAGCGCTCGGGGTGATGTTCTGCCTGACCGCCTCGGCGCACTGGGGGAAGCGGCGGCCCGATCTGATCCGCATGGTCCCGCCCTCGTTTCCCCGGCCGGATCTGATTGTGACCGTCACTGGCGTGCTGGAGATCCTGGGGGCGATCGGCCTGCAGATCCCCGCGTTCGCACGCGCTGCAGGCACGTGTCTCGCGATTCTCCTGGCTGCGATGTTCCCTGCCAATATCCACGCGGCACGGCACAATCTGACCGTGGCGGAAACAGTCTCCACGCGGCTCCCGATACGCGCAGCCTTGCAGGCGGTCTTCATCGGAGCGCTGCTGGCGGCGGGCTGGGCCGGGTAGCGTTGTATACTCGCCTCATCCGGACAGGATGCAACGCGATGCGGAACTTCCTATTCCACGCGACCATTTTCATCACGATGTCTTTGACTTTCCCGGTATCAGCCGCAGACGCCCTCCAGCCGCCCGTGGCGAAGGTAGTTCCAAAGAAACTGGTGATCCACAATCACACGCGCACGGACAACTACTACTGGCTCAAGGAGCGCGACAACCCGGAAGTGGTGAAGTACCTTGAGGCGGAGAACTCTTACACCTCCGCGGTCATGGCCCACACCCAGCCTCTCCAGGACGCTCTCTTCAAAGAGTTCAAAGCGCGGATCAAGCAGACGGACATGTCCGTGCCTTACAAGCGCGACGGGTATTTCTATTACACGCGCACCGAAGAGAGCAAACAGTACCCGCTGTACTGCCGGAAGAAGGGATCGCTGGACTCCCCCGAAGAGATCATGCTGGACGTTAATGAAGTAGCCAGGGGCGAGAAGTACTGCTCCGTTGCCAACCCTCAGGTCAGCTCGGGGCAGGACATCATCGCCTACAGCGTCGACACCGCAGGGCGGCTGTTCTATACGATCCGGTTCAGGAACCTGGCAACGGCCGAGACACTGAAGGACTCAATCCCGAATGTGACGTCGAACGTCGCCTGGGCGAACGACAACAGGACGCTGTTCTACGCAAAGCAGGATCCGGTGACGCTGCGCAGGTATCGGATCTACCGCCATGTCCTCGGCACGGACAGCGCGCAGGACAAGCTGGTCTACGAGGAAAAAGACGCTACGTTCAGCAGCTTCGTGTTCAAGACCAAGTCGAAGAATTATCTCATCATCGGATCGTCGCAAACGCTGAGCAATGAATACAGGTATCTGGATGCGAACGCGCCGGAAGGGGAGTTCAAGGTATTTCTTCCACGCCAGAAAGACCATGAATACTCGATCGACCACTACGGCGCCCACTTCTACATCCGCACGAACAAGGGCGCGAAGAATTTCCGGCTGATGCGCACGCCGGTGGCCGCCACCTCCATGGAGAACTGGCAGGAGGTCATTCCGCACCGTCCCGACGTCTTGCTGGAAGGCTTCGAAGTCTTTAGGGATTACCTGGTGGTGGTCGATCGCCGGACCGGGCTCCTCAAACTCCGGATCCGGCCCTGGACCGGCGCTGCCGAGCACGAGGTGGAATTCGCCGAGCCCGCCTATACGGCCCTGCCCACCGCGAATTTCGACTTCGACACAAGCCTGCTGCGGTTCACCTATTCGTCGATGACGACTCCGAGTTCGGTCTTCGATTACGACATGTTGACCCGCAAGAGGACCCTGCTCAAAAGGCAGGAGGTGCAGGCCGGGTTCGACCAGAACAACTACGCCACGGAGCGGCTCTTTGCGACGGCAAAGGACGGCAAGCAGGTTCCCATCTCGCTGGTCTACAACAGGAAGCTGTTCAGGAAGGACGGGACCAACCCGCTGCTGCTGTATGGCTACGGCTCCTACGGCAACAGCCTGGACGCCGCCTTCGATCCGATGCGAGTCAGCCTGCTGGACCGCGGATTCGTCTACGCCATTGCCCACATTCGAGGCGGCGAGGAGATGGGCCGCCAATGGTACGAGGACGGCAAACTGATGAAGAAGAAGAACACCTTTACGGACTTCATTGCCTCCGCGGAGCACCTGGTGGCGGCGAAGTATGCTGATCCGAAGCGGGTTTTCGCCAATGGCGGCAGCGCGGGTGGACTGCTGATGGGCGCGGTCGCCAACATGCGGCCCGACATCTTCCGGGGCATCATCGCGGCGGTCCCGTGGGTCGACGTCGTCACGGGTATGCTGGATGATTCGATCCCGCTGACGACGCTCGAGTATGACGAGTGGGGCAATCCGAACGATCAGGCCTACTACGAGTACATGCTCTCCTACTCGCCATACGACCGGGTGGAGAAAAAGGCGTACCCGGCTATCCTGGCGCTGACGAGTTTCCAGGATTCGCAGGTTCAGTACTGGGATCCGGCCAAGTGGGTCGCCAAACTGCGCGTCCTGAAGACAGACCAGAACCCTCTGCTGCTCAAGACGGAAATGAAGGCGAGTCACGGAGGGCTGTCGGCGCGCGATGAGCGGTACCGTGATAAGGCGTTTGAATACGCGTTTATCCTCGATCTTGCAGTGATCAGGGATTGAGGCTCAGCCAGTTTGACTGCTGCGGGCGGACGGGCTTCGGCTAGAATATAAACAGCCCACCGGCCTGCGACGGAGGATATTTTGAGAGCGACGCTCGAGCAACTTCTCGATGCAATGCCGCGGCTTACACCCTCGGCCATACTCGATATTCTCTTTGTCGCTATCCTCATTTACCAGGCCATCCTGCTGATTCGCGGCCGGCGTGCGGCGCACATTCTCTCCGGCATCGCCGTGGTCCTGATGATCTACGTGATTTCGGTAGTCGCCGGGCTGACCGTGCTTCGGACCATCCTCGAAGCCCTGGCGCCGTACACGGCGTTTGCTTTGATCGTGATGTTCCAAAGTGAGATCCGCAGGCTTCTGGCGCGCATCGGCGAGCGGAAGTGGTTTGGGCTCGGTTCCCGGCTGGAGAACCTGGTGGTCACTGATGAGATTCTGCTCGCAGCCAGCCATCTGGCGGCGCAGCGCATAGGCGCGCTCATCGTGGTTGAGCGCGACATCGGTCTGCGCACGTTTATTGAGAGCGGAGTGCCCGTCGATGCCAGGGTTACCCGGGATCTGCTCCTAGCCGTCTTCCAGCCCGGTGGAGCGTTGCACGACGGAGCGGTGATTGTTCAGGGTGGGCGCTTGGCCGCCGCGGCCTGCTTCCTCCCGCTCACCATGAATCCTGAATTGTCGCGCAAGCTGGGTACTCGGCACCGCGCCGCAATCGGCGTGACCGAAGAGGCCGATTGCCTCGCCATCGTCGTCAGCGAAGAGCGCGGGACGATCTCCATCGCCACCACGGGTGAGCTTGAAATGGATGTGCCTCTGGAGCGGTTGGCGCAGCGTCTCGGACGCGGCCATGCCGCTGCTCGTAGCGCCCCCTCCTCCCCCGAGACGCGAGAGGTCAGCCGCACATGATCCGTAAGTTCACTCGGAATTTTGGACTCAAACTCTTCTCGATCGCGGCCGCATCGCTGCTCTGGTTTGCCTATAGCGGCACGCGTGAGCTCACTACGTCCCTTTCTGTGGCGGTACAATACCGCAACATCCCCAAGAACCTCGAAATCTCGTCGAACATTATTGATCAAGTGCACCTGATTGTCCGCGGACCGTCTCCCCTTCTTGGGCGTCTGAGTTCGGCGCAGTTCCCCGTGATTCTCGATCTGGCCCCAGTGCAGGGGCCCGGAATCGTGACATTCACGATTGACCGGCGGAACGTCGGCCTCCCTTCGGGCATCGTGCTGGAGCGGGCAATTCCTTCCCAGATCCAGATCCGGACTGAGACGCGCGTTTCACGGGAAGTTCCGGTCCTGCCCCGCTTCGAGAATGTGCCCGAAGGCTATCGGGTCTCCTCGTGGGAAGTACTGCCGCCGCGCCTGACACTGATCGGTCCCAGGAGCCACGTGGACGCCATCGAGCGCGTTGAGACGGATCCGGTGGATCTCCGTGCGCTGCCGCCGGAAGGAGAGGTCCGCACCACCGCCTACACGGGCGATCCGCAGGTGAACTTCATTGCCGCGCCGACGCTCATATTACGTGTCACACTGGCGCCGGCTGCCGGACATACAAAGAATCCCTAATGCCCAGAAAGCTGTTTGGTACTGATGGAATCCGAGGTGTCGCGGGGCAGCCCCCTCTCGACCCCGCGACGGTTTTTGCGTTCGGGGCGGCGCTTGGCGAATGGGTGGCTCATCACTCGTCGCCGAGGGTGGTCATCGGCATGGACACGCGCGAGTCCGGTCCGGCCCTGGCCGCGACGGTCGCCGGCGGCCTCGCCCGCGCGGGCGTTGAAGCCTGCTTCGCTGGCGTCACAACCACTCCGGGGGTTGCCTATCTGGCCAAGACCGAAGACTTCGTTGCCGGCGTGATGATCTCCGCGTCCCACAATCCATATCAGGACAACGGACTGAAGGTTTTCGACCACACCGGTTTCAAACTGCCCGACGCGCAGGAGCACCGTCTGGAAGAGCGGATATTTGCGCTGTTGGCGCAGTGCCAGTCGCCCGTGCCGCTAGCCCTCAAAGTGGATCCTGCCTATGACCGGCATTACTCTGACCACCTTGCGTCCACTTTCCACGGGTCGCTGGCGGGACTGAAGATTGTCCTGGACTGCGCTAACGGCGCGGCCTCCGAAATCGGTCCTGAACTGTTTGAGCGGCTCGGCGCGCAGGTGGTCTCGACGGGCTGCACTCCCGACGGGCGCAACATCAATCTGCACTGTGGGGCCCTGCACGTCGAGGGGTTGCGGGAGCGAGTGCTGGCCGAACGCGGCGACTTTGGGGCGGCTTTCGACGGCGACGCCGACCGCTGCATCCTCGTTTCCGGTTCCGGGAAGATCATCGATGGCGACCACAACATGCTCATTGCGGCGCGCAAGATCCGCCCTCCTGCCGTGGTCGCGACGGTCATGTCCAACCTGGGTCTGCAGCGCGCGCTCAGCGCCGACGGTATCGGGCTGATCCGCACGGCGGTCGGAGATCGCTACGTCATCGAGGAGATGGTCCGATCCGGCCTGCCGCTGGGCGGCGAGCAGAGCGGACACGTCATCTTTCGTCAGTTTGCCACCACAGGAGACGGGCTTCTCACAGCGCTGCGGATCTTCGAGATCGCGGCCTCCTCGGGACTGACCCTTGATCAACTGACTGAGGACTTCACGTCGTATCCCCAGAAGCTGGTCAACGTGCGCTTCAAGGTCAAGAGGCCAATCGAGGAATTGCCGGCCGTACAGGCTGAGATCAACGCCGCCGAACAGGAATTCGGCGACGCCGGCCGCGTGCTGGTCCGCTTTTCGGGGACTGAACCTCTGGCTCGCGTGATGGTCGAGGGGCCAACGGCGGACCGCGTCGATTTTCGGGCCCACGCAATCGCGGCCGCCATTGAAGCGGCCATGTCCTGACGCGCGGCTGCTGCCTTTTCCTCGCCTTCCTCGTCACTTCAGGGGATACCCTCAGATCGGCGCGTCGCTCAGACTGGGAAAGGAAAGCTTTGCACTCCATTCCCGATGACTCAGTTCAATCTTCCTGACGACGCACGCGCGGCCGTCGAATCCCTCCGCAACGCTGACATCGTGATCGGCATACCCAGCTACAACAACGCGCGCACCATCGGCCACGTTGTCCGTGCCGCACATGCGGGGCTCGCCAAGTACTTTCCGGAAGCCACCGGAGTGATCGTCAACTCCGATGGAGGCTCCACGGACTCAACGCGACAGGAGGTGCTCTCCTCTCAGGTCGAAGACTCGCACCTGATGATGATCTCCACGCGTGTTTCCGCCGTGCACCGCCTCTCGTTTCCCTATCACGGCATCCCTGGGAAGGGAAGCGCGTTTCGTCTGATCTTCGGGATCGCCTCGTCACTGAAAGCTCGGGCGTGCGCGGTTGTCGATTCAGACCTGCGTTCGATCACCCCGGAGTGGATCGACCTGTTGATTCGCCCGGTCTTGTACGGCGGATACGACTTCGTTGCACCTTATTACCACCGGCACAAATACGATGGCACCATCACCAACAGCATCATCTATCCGCTGACACGCGCGTTGTACGGGAAGCGCATCCGTCAGCCGATCGGCGGCGACTTCGGCGTGTCTCTGCCGCTGCTGGGGGCGTATCTTTCCCGCGACGATTGGGAGACCGACGTCGCCCGCTACGGCATCGATATCTGGATGACGACCATCGCCGTGGCGGAGGGATTCCGCGTCTGCCAGAGTTTCCTCGGAGCGAAGCTCCATGATGCGAAGGACCCCGGCGCCGATCTCAGTGCAATGCTTCAGCAGGTGGTGGGCAGCGTCTTCAGCCTCATGCAGCAATACCAGCAGGTCTGGGAGTCCGCCTCTGGCAGCGAGCCGGTCGAACTGTTCGGATTCCGTTACGACGTCGGTCTGGATCCGATCGACGTGAAACTCTCGCGGATGGTGCAGGCCTTCCTCAAAGGGTTCGGTGACCTGTCCGAGATTTGGTCGCTGGCGCTTTCGCCTCCGCATCTGGACGCGCTGCGCACGCTGGCCGCCTCGGCCCGCCTTGTCGATCCTCGCCATTTTCACATTGACGACGAGCTCTGGGCCGGGATCATCTACGAGTTTGCCGCGGCCTTCCGCGCGCAGCCGCCGGTTCGCAGCCACCTCGTCAAGTCCCTCACCCCCCTCTATCTGGGCCGCGTCGCCTCGTTTGTGAACGAGACTCGCGACATGTCGGCCGCGGAGGTGGAGCGGCGCATTGAGAGCCTCTGCGTCGTATTCGAATATCTTAAGCCGCTCCTCGTCCGGCGCTGGAACGGGGACACGGCTCCGTTCCCGAAATTGCCCGATTCCCGGCAGCCCGCGCCGGGAACTGCCTTGGAGGTCTGATCATGATTCGCACACTGCAACAGGTGCTCGAGCAGACGCTCGCGCGCCTCTCGGACCAGGTCACTACATACCTGCCGTCATTTCTTGTCGCGCTCATTATCCTTCTCGGCGCGTGGGTTGTCGCATTCTGCCTGCGCATCCTGCTCAGCCGGGCCTTTAAGGGAAGGGGGGTGGACCGCTTCTTGCACGAGTCCGGCATCGGCCCCATGCTCGACCATTCGGGACGGCTCCGCGCCAGCCTCATCGTCGCCAATACGGTGTTCTGGGGCATCATGCTGATCGGGCTGCTGAACGCGGTCAGCGTCTTCGATTCGCGCCTGGCCACTCTGTTCGTCGAGAACACCGTTGCCCTCCTGCCCAAACTTCTGACCGCGGGGGCGATCCTCCTGGTGGGATTCTGGCTCGCTCAATACATGGGCCGAGGCGCACTCGTGTGGGCGAGCAACGAAGGTTTCCCCTGGGCGCGCCATCTGGCTGCGCTGGTCCGGGTGGTGATCGCGTTTGTTTCCGTGGTGGTGGCGTCGGATGTGCTGCAGTTCGCGCGCACGGTGTTTCTTGCTGCTTTCGTCATCTTCGCGGCCGCGGTGATGCTCACCATCAGTCTGGTTGTCGCGCTGAACAGCCGCGATTTTCTGCAAAGGCTGTTCCCGTCGCGCCAGGAGACAAGCCGGTCCGAGCGCGAACGATCGTTGTGGAGCCATCTCTGAGAGGAATGCTTTCAGGCGCACTGTACCCCTCACGGCTGCGTGCTTCATCCGTGGACAGTCGTCGGAGTCTAGCCCACTACCTGGTACACCTCTCGGCGCCCCTCGGTCCACAGGTCGGTGTACCCCGCCATCTTCTTACGGATTTCCTGGTTGCTTGCGTACTCCTGCATGCGTTTTTCGATGGCGGACATTGATTCAAGTTCAGTCTCAATGACCACCGTGTTGAACGGGCCAACCATGTCCGTCATGACGCGCACGGAGTCAGGACTTCCTTTCATTGCCTCTGAGAATAGCTTCGCCAGCTTGGACGCCATGCCCGGCCTGGCGACAAAAACTTCCCTGATGACGATCATCCCGCGGGACCCTCCTGAGCATGTAGCATAGCCGTCGGGGGGCCTCAACACCAGCCGTCCGGGGCCCTCCCTCCCTTTCAATCGCTATAATGACGGCATGGCTGGACTTGTCTCTTTAGGACCTGCGGCGGCACTCGATCCGCAAGTCCTGCGGCAGAAAGAAGATCGGCTGTTTGAGATCCTGCGCGGGCTCGGACGCGTGCTGGTTGCCTACTCGGGCGGGACGGATTCGGCTTACCTGGCGTGGGCCGCGCGCCAGTCGATCGGCGACGCGGCGATCGCAGTCACTGCCGATTCCCCGTCGATTCCCGAATCTCACAAGCGCGATGCCATCGTCTTCGCGCAGCAGTTCGGCATCCGGCATGAGTTGATCCCATCTCACGAATTTGAGAATCCAGCCTACGCGGCAAACAATCCGGATCGCTGCTTCCACTGCAAGGATGAGCTGTTCCGCCGCATGGAAGAGATCTCGCCATCGTACGGCGACTGCGCCATCATCTACGGGGTCAACTCGGACGACCTCGGCGACTACCGTCCAGGCCAGGGCGCCGCGAAGCTCCACGGCGTGAAAGCGCCTCTGGTCGAGGCAGGCCTTTCCAAAGCTGAGATTCGCGAGCTTTCACGCCTGGCGGGGCTTCCCACTTGGGACCGGCCCGCAGCCGCGTGCCTGAGTTCGCGCATCCCCTACGGCACTCAAGTGACACCCGAGAACATCAAGCAGGTCGAATCCGCCGAAGAAGAGTTGAAGGCGCTCGGCTTCCGCCAGTTCCGGGTTCGATACCACGGTGAACTGGCGCGGATCGAGGTGGCCCGCGAGGAGATGCCGCATGCCCTCTCGCTCGAGATGTTCGACACGTTGTCGGCCATCTTCAAGCGGCTTGGCTTCACTTACGTTGCGCTCGACCTCAACGGCTATCGTCAAGGCTCGTTGAACGAAGTCCTGCCCGGCCGCAATCCATAAGCCAGGAGGGTCGACAGGTGCAGAACGTTCGGGACTCCCTCAATGAGTTTGCAGCAGGTCTCCACCTCGAACAGGAGGATCTGCCGGGCATCTTCGACTCCAGTCTTCTGGATTCGGCGCTCCGTCTGGAGACAGCCGTTGGCAACTCATTTTCGGCGGCTCCCGCCGCGCGCGTAGTCGCGCTCCGACATGCGACCAAGAGCCTGGTGGAGGAGCCGTCGCCTGACGCGATGGCTGCGGTTCTGCATGAATTCAACGGACTGATCGTCGAGCTGTTCAGCGAGGTCGGATCCAAGTCCGCGGCCTGTGAGTGGCGTCTCGCGCGTCAGTACTCAGATATCGCCAGCCATCTCGCCGGTCCAAAGCCTGCCGAGAATCAGGGCTTCCGCGAATTGCCGCGCATGTTGGCGGAGAGCCGCTGGATGCGCGGACAGTTCGAGGAACTTGTCGGTGTGTGCGATCTTTCACTGGCGCGGACCCCGGTCTCCCGCGGCTTTTCAAAGACCGCTGCCAAGCGTTGGATGACCAGGGCCAATCGCAAAGGCGAGGGGCAGCTCTGCTCCGCGCTCGATCATCTCCAGCAGGGCGTGGAGTACCGCCAGCGCCAGGTTTGGCTTTTGCGCCGGGCGGACGGCGAGGAGCGCAGCCTGCCCTACCTTTATGTGCTCGCTCACGGCGAAATCTTCCCGGACTTTCACATTTCGCTGAGCGAGCAGCGCCTCGCTCTTGAAATCGCGAAGCTCAAAGGGCTGGCGCTCGGACTGCAGTTGCCTGAGTTCGCCATCTGCTTTGAATCGGCGGAGTGGATCTCCAACTACGCGTTCAGCTATTTGCTACCGCCTTCGCCCGCCGATTCGCCGGTGCGGCAAGGGTCGCAGCTATCTCAGGTTCTGGCCTCGCGGCTGTCGCGATGGTATTTCTGCGCTTACTCGCACCGGCTGGAACCGCTGGAAATGGCCGCGGCTGTGTTGCGAATTGGCCGGCCCCTGTTCTATGAGCGCGTCGCCGCTCACGCCTTGCTGGAGTATTCGCTGCTGCAAGGCATCGCGTTCAGCCGTGCCTCCGCTCCATTCTACGTAGACGCACTTGCCGTCTTGGAGCGCGAGTTCCATCTCCTGTTCGACGGCTACCTGCTGCGCCTCATGTACTACCCGCGCCTGAAAACGCCGCAGGGGTGGTGCGACTACCTCGAGGCGCTGCACGCTCTGCATTACCGCAACGATGAGCCGGAAGGACTTGACGCTTTCCGCTACGCGTTCCTGGCACGCAGAGGACTTCGTTCCACGCTGGAGATCCTGTACCGTACCGTGGAGAGCCACAGCGCGCTGAACTGATCACCCCGCCGTGTGGCGATCGTCGTTCCACAGCCGGATCACGGGCCGTGCGAGGCTCTGCTCGTAACCAAGCGCACTGAGGCTGGCCGTGTTCAGCATAAAATGACTCCCCGGAATTGTGGCATCCAGGACGAGCCACCGCGATGCGACCACCCGAAGGATGTGGCCGCTTGAAAAGACAAGAGCGTCGCCGTTTACGGCGCGCAGCCGTGCTACGAAGCGGTCGGCCCGCGCGCTGACCTGTTGTGGAGATTCGCCGCCCGGACATCCGTCGCGGAATAGCTGCCAGTCCGGCCGTTCCTTGAGGATCTCCGCGCTGGTCCGGCCTTCGTATTCCCCGTAGTCCCACTCGGCGAGGTCCGGATCCACTTCGGCCGCGGCAAAGCCAGCGATCTCGCAAGTTCGCGCCGCGCGAATCAGCGGACTGGTGAGGACCTTGGCAAAAGTCAGGCCGCGGAGCCGGTCGCCAAGTCTGCGCGCGTTGCGTTCACCTCGCGCAGTCAACGGCAGGTCCGTGAGCCCGGTGTGCCGGCCGGTGAGACTCCACGAAGTTTCGCCATGCCTGGCCAGATAGACGATGGGAAGGCCGTCATTCATGCCGCCGCGTGCCCCTCGCGATTTCAGGCTATCATCCAGTGGCGCGAACCGCCGGGGTCTCACTCATGTCTTCTGCCTGGCAGCGTTACGCTGCTCCTGTGGCGTGAACAATCATCGAAGATCACCATGCCGTTGCCTGCACAGTGCTCGCCGCGAAGTGAAACCAGTGAAAAGACTCCCAAATGTCTTGATGAGCCGGATTCCGGGCGAAACCGTATTGGACGCTGCCAAGTCAAACCAATATGAGGCTAAGGGAGGAGTCTGCTTCCAGATGATGAAGATCTCACTCAAAACGAAACTTCTCCTGGTCACCTCCCTCACGATCTTCGCTTTCTTGGGAATCTCCGGAGTCCTGACCAGGAAACATGTTGCCTCCTTTTTCGCGGCTCATGAGACCCGAATTCAGGAGGGAGGGGAGCACCAGGCCGTCCTCGCTGAGCTGCAGCAGGAGAAGCACTCTCTCTTTCGGGAACTCGCCAGTATTAAGGTTCTGACTGCCGCTGTCGCGGTAGGCACACTCTCAATTGTCCTGGCGCTCGTGTGGCGGAGGAGAGTCGCGCGGCCGATCGAGTTGGTATTGGATCGGATGCACAAGATGAATCTCGGCACTTGGAGTCAGCCCATGCCGGTGGAGCAGGATGATGAGATTGGAACACTCATGCGGGAGTTCAATCATCTTGGACCCAAGCTCACCTTTGCCGCCCACCAATACGCGTCCGCCTCGAAACTGGCGGCAATGGCCCTGATCGGGCAGCGAGTTGTCCGCCGGACCATGGCCGCCCGCCAACGGCTTCTCGCCGTCTCTGAAACGCTGTCGCGGGTTCCTCGCGATGAGCAATTCCAAAAGGTCGCTGCTGAACAGGTCCTCCTGGTTGCAGCCGAGTTGGAGCGGGTCGCCGCTGAATTCGACAAGGAATTCCAGGCGGAACTGGCCCGCCACGGATCTTCGCGCCTGAAGTCCGGAAAGGCAGGCGGGCATCAACCGGCCAACGGCAAATCCCAGCCGCAAGTCGCCTTAGTAACTACTCGCGATAGTTAGCGGACTAGAGCTGAACCAAGCCGGAATCCTGGTTAATAATACTGAGCCGTCAGGCGCTGCGTGGCGCCAGCTTCACCTCACGCCGGCAGTTGCGACAGGCGATTGACGATCTTGTCGCTGCCTGTAACGCGGCCGCCGCACACTTCGAGGCCCCTCGGAGGCGGCAAGACGACTATTCGCTTGGATTGAGCGGCTGCCACAGTTCGATTTTGTTGCCGTCGGGATCATATATCCAGGCGAAGCGGCCGTAGCTTTCGTCTTGGCGCTTAGGGTCGATCTGCACGCCTTCTTTCGCCAGGCGGTTGAGCAGTGCATCGAGGTCGTCGACGATGTAGTTCACCATGAACGAGGCTGGGCTGGGCTCGAAGTATTTGGTGTTGCCGGGGAAAATGCTCCAGACTGTCATCTGCTCACTTTCCGGATTGTCTTTTTCACGCCACGGCAGCATGACACCATGGCCGCTATCCGCGAGGCCGAGATGTGTTCCGTACCACTCCTTCATTTGTTGCTGATTCGCGGACTTGAAGAAGATACCACCGATTCCGAGGATTCGGCCTTGCTGGCTCATGGTTGTTTTCCTTTTTGGTGATTGTACCAGGGGCAATGCCTCTTGTCTCCAGCCCTGCGGCGCTTTCCTCTCCTCATCAGATAAGAGGATCCCGGGGGCGGGTCGAGAAGAGCGTCACGAGTGAACGCGCAGGCAGCAAGAGCCTCACTCCGCCATCCTCCGCCAGCACAGGATCCACCTCGACAAAACCTCGCTCCTCGGTCGTAACCGAGACGCGCCACGACGTCATCCCCGCTGGGAGACCGGTGATTCGCGCCTCGCGCGCTGCGGAGAGATTGGCGATGTGCACCGCATACGCTTCATCTTTCCGAAAGGCTGTAATGAGCACCTTCTCGTGGTCCGACGCTGTTGCCAGCGCGTCCGATTGCGCGGGTGTCAGATCGGTGAGCTGCTTCACCAGCCAGTAGCGTCCTGTGGGGAGAATTCCGTCACTCGTCGAATGGACCAGCGAGTAGTCCTCGGTGAACTCCCAATACACCGTGGCCTGCGGCCTGGCATAGAGCAGAAGCTCCTGATACATGCGCAGTTCCTCGGTGCCGTACCAGTAGGAATCGTAGCCGCGCCCGCGCCAGCCATCGGGATCCGTGCCCATTTCGGCGACGAGCAGCGGCACGGTGAGGCTCTCTGCCAGCGACGCCCACGCCTCATATTGCCCTGGTGATGCGCCTCCCCACGAATGGAAAGAAACGGCGCCCACATAACGCATCGCCTCCGCATCCTCCACCGTGGGCTGCGCGTAGACATGCGTACCGCGAGGGTTGCTCACATCGCAAAGCAACATCTTCGTCTTCAGGCCGAGCCCCTGCAGATGCGCTCCCAGCGACTTGATGAGATCGCGGTGCTCCTCGGCGCTGAACAAAACCCTGATGCCGAGGTCCGGCTCGTTGAAGGAAAACAGATCCGGCTCCACGGCGTAGTGGTCTCGTGCATAGACGAGATAGGAGCCGATCATGTCGAGCAAGTCGCGGTACCGCTGCGGGTCGATTCTCCGGCTGTGATCGTCCGGGCCTTTTACATCGCGGTCCGCCAGCAGCCATTCGGGTAGGCGCCAGATCGATGCAATGAATGGAATGCACTTGCCTTGCAGCCGCCGCATCAGCTCGAACTCGTGCCGCAGCCGCGTGTTGGGCTGGTCGTTGGTGGCCTGCGGATCCCAGTCGGCCATGCTTATCTCGGTCCTCGCCCAATGGGAGTCCAGGTTCTCCAGCGTGTAGTCCGTGACCGGCGATTCGATCTGAAAGCAGTAGTTGCCGCCGAAGCCGTGAAATCGGTAGCGCGGCTGTGACGTGTCCACGCTGAGCGACGCGGATCTGGCGTCCGGCACGCCGTCTATGGACAGGTCCACGCCGAAACTGCCCGAAGTCCCGGCCGCAATGCTGCCGCGATGCACGTACACCCAGAACGTATAACTCCTCGGACTTTCATTCGACTTGTCCTGCAGGTTCACCGTGTAGCGGCGGTCGAACTTCGCCGACCACCGGACGTCGCCTGAGACGCTGCGCACCTCCAGGCTTGCCGTATCGCCGGACATTAGGTTCGGGTTCGAGGGGGCCTTCTCCGGCAGCGTGACGCTGTGCCATCTGGTGCTCGCGGCGCCTCCCTTGAAATCCACACAGGGCAGATCGATGCGGAAGAGGAGCCCTTCGGCGGCGAGATCATGATCCGACGTGTAGTCAATGTGGATCATCACGCGGCCATCGTGTTCACGCACGGTTTGACTGAACCGCAGCGTGTGCGCCTGATCAATGGCCAGTCTGCCGCTCCACACTGTCTCCTCGCCGCGGATGACTGAGCGTTCCTCCGCTGCGGCGAGCGTCAGCGTGCGCTGCCAGCCGGGCGAGGGCAAGGTGAGGTCCGTTCGCACACGGGCATCCTGCCCGCGGTAGAGCATCGCAGCCAGGCGGCCTGAGTTGTCGAAAACGCCGATCTCATTCAAGGCCGGAACTCAGAACGGCACACGCGGTCGAGATAGTGCCCTGGGAGCCGCCAGTATTTTGGACACGAAATGCCGTCGAGCTCATAGTGGAGCAGGCTGTTGGCCAGTTTATCTTCACCGTAGCGCTGCACCTGAATCTGCGACGGCGCCGCGTGGTGCTGGAACCCGGACCGCGTTAGAATCCCATCCGCGGCGTGGCAGTAGTGCTTCTTCCAGCCATCCTGGTCGTGCCCCGGCGGCAACAGTACGAAAACACTGTGCGGCTTCGGTAGGCGCAGCGCCGCCGCCAGCACCGCAGGAATCTGATCGGCATCTCCGCTCATGACAAAGGCGAGGTCGTAGACGCCGTTGAGGCCGTCGATGAGCAGTTCTACCGCCATGTTGACGTCCGTCTGCTTCTCCTCGCGGGCCTTTTCCTCGCGAGTGGCGGGCGGCCTGTGGAATCCTGAGATCACCTCCAGTCCACGGATAGTGTGAGCCGCCTTCAGCCACAGTTCGTAGCGTCCCTGCTCGCCGGGCATCCTCGACGTCTCCACCTGTTCCGTGACCGGCGCAGTGAAATAGCGGATAGCGCCGAGTTCAAATCCCGCGGGCAGATAGTGGCGCTCGATCAGCGCCCGGAAGTCGCACCAGCAGAGCCCGGACAGTGAATAGCCGCGCGCCTCCTTGCCCGGACGAAAGTGGTTGGTGACGCCGTAGTAGAAATTGAATCCGTCGACGTAGAGCGCAGCGCGTTTCATCAGCCTGCGGTCATTGTATTCGGATCCCAGGTGCAGATGCGCCCTTCGTAATAGCTGGTGTTGCACAGCAGCGCCGGACCGGCTGCGCGGAATCCGAAGGTGGAATCCTCAAAGTGCGGCTTGCGGGTCCGCACCGCTTCAATAAAGTTCGTCATGTGCTGCCGGTGCGCATCCACCTCCGACACGAACTTCGTTTCGCCATTGGACGCGAGGTTCGCGGCCGTCACCGGCTGTTTCGGGTACTGCTTGCGGTATTCGCGGAGGAACTGCTCCTGCACCGCTTTCGGGAACGTCTCAATGGTGTAGCCCGGCTCCTTCTCGCGCGGCTGCCGCGCCACAGTCACCGTGCGGACGTCCGTCGTAATGGTGCCCGCGCTGCCGATGAAGCGGAAACCGAAATCCTCCTGTGCCTTCGAGCTCTTGAAATTCACCCGCAGCAGGAATGTGAACTCGGGGTGCGTGGCCGTCTTCGGATATTCGATGATGCCGAGCTGCGCATCCGGCGTGTCGCGCCCGTCCTTCCAGTAGCGCAGGCCGCCGGTCGAGTAGATCCTCTTCGGGCCCAATGAACGTGTCGCCGTGTGCAGCCCCGTGAGCAGATGCACGTAGAGATCGCCCGCGACCGCGGTTCCATAGTCGGTGTAGTTGCGCCAGCGGAACAGGCGGATGGGCTCGAAAGGCCGCATCGGCGCATTGCCGATGAAGCGGTTCCAGTCGATGTTCGACGGAGAGGCGTCCGGCGGAATCGAATACTGCCACGCGCCCATCGCGGTGTTGCGGTCGAGCCACGCTTCCACCATGTTCAGCTCGCCGATGGCCCCCTGCTCCAGCAGTTCGCGAATCTTCTGGAAGCTCAGCGCCGACGCGTACTGGCTGCCCACCTGGAAGATGCGCCCGCTCTTCTTGTGCGCCTCGATCACCTGCTTGCCCTCGTCGACCTTCTGGATCATGGGCTTCTCGCAGTAGACGTCTTTGCCCGCGTTCATCGCATCGATCGAGATGCGGGCGTGCCAGTGATCGGGAGTGGCAACGATCACCGCGTCCACATCCTTGCGCTCCAGCACTTCGCGGTAGTCCCTTGTCGTGAAGATGCCTGGATAGGACTCTTCCATGCGCTTGCGGCGTCCGTCGTAGATGTCGGCCGCCGCGACGATCTTCACACCCGGATTCAATAGCGCATCGCGCACGTCGCCCTGGCCCATCCCGCCGGATCCGATCAATGCAATCTGAATGTTGTCGTTGGCTGCGTATGTCATGGCGGCTCCCCTATCCCTTCACCTGCATGTTCACCGGATCCCATTGAATCGTCTTGCCGGAGTAGTAGCTCTGGTTGCAAAGCAGCGCGGGGCCGGCGGCGCGCAGGCCGAATACGGCATCCTCTACCACCGGCCGCCGCGTGCGCACGGCGTTGAAGAAGTTGGCGTGGTGATCGGCATGATCGCTGTAGCTGCGCGGGGCCAGCCAGCGCTCGTCTTCAATCGGACGCATTGAGTCCGCGGTCTGTTTTTCCGGTGGATACTTCTTGCGGTGCTCGGCCAGGATCAACTTCTGCGTCACCGCATCGAAATTGCCGGCGCTGGTGCCCGGATCGCCCTCAGGCGGCAGCTTCGAGAGAGTCACGCCATTGCCGATCGTCATGACGCCCTCGCTGCCCGTAAACTTGAAGCCGGAAGTCTCGCCGGCGCCATTCACGAAGTTCACACGCAGTGCGAGGTTGAAGGCCGGGTGCGCCGCGCTCTTCTCGTAGTCGAACAGCCCCAGCAGGATGTCGGGCACATCGCGCCCGTCCTTCCAGAAGCGCAGGCCGCCGGATGCGAACACGCGCTTCGGCCCCAGCGCACCTGTCACAAAGTGCATTCCTGAGAAGAGGTGCACAAAGAGGTCGCCCGCCACGCCAGTGCCGTAGTCCTGATAGTTGCGCCAGCGGAACAGGCGGATCGGTTCAAACGGCCGCTTCGGCGCTGACCCGAGGAAGCGATCCCAGTCGATGTTCTGCGGCGTGGCGTCGGGTGGAATGGAATACTGCCACGCGCCGATCGCCGAATTGCGGTCCCACCACGCCTCCACCATATTCAGCTCGCCGATGGAGCCTGCTTTGAAGATCTCCTGAGCCTTCTTGTACGTGGCGCTCGACACGCGCTGGCTGCCCACCTGGAGAATGCGGTTAGTGCGCTTTGACGCGTCAACCACCTTGCCGCCGTCCTCCCATTTCTGCACCATGGGCTTCTCGACGTAGACATCCTTTCCGGCCTCCATCGCTTCGATGGCGATGCGCGCGTGCCAGTGGTCCGGCGTGGCGATGATCACCGCGTCGATATCTTTACGATTCAGAACCTCGCGGTAGTCTCGCGTCGTGAAGAGATCGCTTCCCCACGCCTCTTTCGCGCGTGTCAGGCGTCCCTGATAGATGTCGCACACCCCCACCAGTTTCGTGCCGGGCGTGGCGACAGCCGTCTCTGTGTCGCCCGTGCCCATTCCGCCGATGCCGATAGTGGCAAACTGAATCTTGTCGTTTGCTGATCTCGCCGTCTGTGCCGCAACGGGCAGACCGGCCGCCGTCAGAGTCGTCGACTGGAGGAAATGACGTCGTGTCGATGCCATGCCATTATTCTATCTTCCGGGCCCGCCGGACTCAGGCGGCCGGATGAAGTTTCGCCGCAGCGAACTCCTCCTCTCCGCCTACTTCATCTACGCGGCGATCGTGGCTGTTTTCCGCCCTATTACCCCCCAGTTGCGAGTGCTCATCTTCTCCTGCAACGCCGCAGTGATGTTCTGGTTCTGCATCTTCGCTTGGGCAAACAAGGAACGCGGATTCACCATGCTGGACCGCGTCCGCGACTGGTTCCCCTACCCATTGATCCTGCTCGCCTTTCGTGAAGTGGGCTGGATGGCGCTCCCGCACTCGGATCGCAATTTCGAAAACTATTGGGTGCAGTGGGACAGGATGCTCCTGTACGACTGGGGCTGGAAACGCGCGATTGAAAGCTTGGGACCCCTGCTGCCCGACGTTCTCGAACTGGCTTACCTGCTGGTCTACGTGGTGCCTGTGGTCACGATCCTGGTCTTCTATCAGGCTAGGGCACGCGAGCGGATCGACGACGCCTACAGCATTCTCCTGTTCGCCACGCTCACCACCTACGCGCTCTATCCTTACTTCCCCAGCGAACCGCCGCGTTCAGTATTCATCGGTGCGGACCTCCCGCCGATGAACGCGCTCCGCGCCCTGAACCTGCGACTGGTCGGCGACTACGGAATCCACACCAGCGTGTTTCCAAGCGGCCACTCCGCAGCGGCATTTTCCGCAGCGTTCGCGATCATCAGGCTTCTGCCCGAACAGCCCTGGTTCGGCCGGGGATTCCTGATCCTCGCCACGCTGATTGCCCTCGGCTCGTTCTATGGCCGGTATCATTTCGCCATTGACGCCATCGCTGGCTTTGCTATGGCCTGCCTGGCGATCGCGCTCAGCTTTGTGTGGCAATCCAGGCGGCCGCGCCGGTGAGACCGGAAGCGACGTAGTCCGGCTGAACTGCGCCCGCTTCCAGGGCCTGCGCACCGTACCCGGTGGTGACCAGAATCCCCTTGGCTCCGGCATTGTGCGCCAGTTCAACGTCGGCGGCCTTGTCGCCGATAACGTACGACCGTGTGGCATCAAAGCCGAGCTCGCGTGACGCCCGGTCGATCAGCCCGGTCTTTGGCTTGCGGCAGGCGCAATGCTCCGTAGGAGCATGCGGGCAAACGTAGAATCCTTCGATAATCTGCGCGCTGCCCCCCAGCAACTCTCTGATCCGCTCATGCACCCTGTCCACGGCATCCAGGTCGAAATAGCCGCGCCCGACTCCCGATTGGTTCGTGATCACCGTCACTCCGAAGCCCAGATCACGGAACTGCTGCAACGCTTCCGCTGCTCCGGGAGCCAATTCGACTTCTGCGAGGTCCGAGAGATAGTTCTTTTCGACGATGAGCGTGCCGTCGCGGTCCAGGATGATAAATCGCCTCACCGTCTCACTCCGATGCTCTCCACGGCGTCTGTGAGGACGGATAGGTTAGTCTTCCAGGTGAAGCGGCCTCGCGCGCCTTTTCGAATCTGTGTCGCAGCGGGCAGAGCGGCGTAGTCTTCCACCGAATCGCAGCGCTTCACGCCAGCCGGCAGGGCATCGCCGAAGGTCCGGCAGACCGCCTCGGAAGCGAGCACGGGCTTGTCCATTGCGAGCGCTTCCAGCACTTTGTTCTGAATTCCTCGTGCGATGATCAGCGGCGTGACAACAGCCTGCGCCTGAAGGTAGTAAGGACGCACGTCAGACACGCTGCCCACCACGTCCACACCTGGCTCGCGAGCAAGCGCCAGCACGCGCGGCGAGGGTTTCCGTCCCACGATCAGGAATTCGAGATTCGGATCCTTCGCGCGCAGGGCAGGGAAGACCCCATCCACGAACCGGATCACTGCCTGTTCATTCGGGAAGTAGTCCATCGAGCCCACGAACAGCAGATACTTGCGATCCTTCAATTCGGGCCAGATCTCCACCTGCGCCGGATCGAAGTACTCGAAGTCCACTCCGTTTTCCATCGACGCGGTCCGCACGTCGCCCGCGAAGCTGCGGAAGAGCTTTTCTTCAGCGCACGTCGTCAGCAGGGTGAGCCGTGCGCGCTGCGCCTGCCGGACCTCCACCTTGCGCATCCGGCGCCCTTCCATGGCGAATAGGAACCCCGGGCGCCGTTCCCGCGCGTACTGAAACCACTTCTCAGAATCCACGTCGGTCATGTCCAGCACGAACGGCAGACCTTCGGGAACGTACGGCGCCATCACCGCGGTGTACGCCATCGCCGCCCGGATGGGGTGCGATGCCATTAGTGACGCGATGTCGCCCTTCATCGAGTCGCTCGAATAGAACGCTGTGTTGAGGCACGATCCGATCGCGAAACGCACCCCAGCCCGGGCCACATGCAGCGCGAACGGAAACAGCGGCGCCACATAGACAGAGGCACAGATATCCAGTAGTTTCCGCGCGTCGTCCATCTCCTCCGGACTCCGTGCGAAACACGCCACGTGCACGTTGTGGCGACGAGCCAGCGCTTTCACCTGGAAATGTGAGCGGATCTTCTCGCCCTTGTCCGGTGGATTCGGGACGCAGTGCGAGAGATAGAGGACGTCCACAGCCTACTTCTTCGAGCTGTCCGTTGTAGAAGTGGGAGAGGATTCACTCTTCGTGGAGCTTTCCTTCGAGGAACTGCCCGGCTCCTTGGAACTCCTGCCCGAAGCGCCACCGCCCGACCGCGCATAGTCCGTGACGTACCAGCCGCTGCCTTTGAACTGCAATGCCGGGCTCGAGAGGAGCCGTTCCACCGCGCCGCCGCAGCTTTCGTGCACGGTCAGCGGCTCATCCGAGAACTTCTGCATCACCTCGAAGACCGCGTTGCAGCGGTCACACTTGTACTCATACAACGGCATTGTCACTTCCCTCTCATCAAAAACTCTCTAGCGCTTCGGTAGAGCCGATGGGCCGGCTGAAGCCTGAGCCTTGCCCGCAAGCACCTCCATCGCCTTCTTCAGAATGGAGTCTTCCTGCGGCTTCGGCTGCTCCTTGGGCTGTTGCTGTGGCGGAGCGTCCTCGTCCTCTTCCAGCGCTTCCGGCTCCACATCGGTGACAGCATAAGTGGGCGTCACCGAGTTGTCCTGGATGGCCTTCCCTGAGGGCGAGTAGTACTTGGCGACTGCCAGCAGCACAGCGCCGCCGTCTTCGGTCGTGACGGTCTTGCGAAGCGCGGCGTCTCCATAGGTCCGTTCGCCGACTACGGAGGCGCGCTTGCTATCCAACAGCGCGGCAGCAGCAATCTCGGCCGCTCCAATCGTTCCACGGTTAGTGAGCACCACCAACGGGCCTCGGAATGCCGCCTTGGCCGGATCGGCCTCAAACACCTGCTTCTTCACCTTCTGGCCCGAAAGTGACGCGATGGTCCCTTTGTCCATGAACAGGTTCGCCAACGCAATCCCCTCTTCAGGAGTGTTCACGACAGAGTGCCGGAGGTCGAGCACCATCTTCTTGGCGCCTTGCTTCTCCAGATCCGCCACAGCCGCCTGGACCTTCTGCACCTTACCCGCCGAGAGATCCTCCGCCGCGACATAGCCGGTTTCCTTGTCCAGCATCTTCGAGCGGACTTCCAGCGCCGGTACAACGGCGCGGGTCAGGGTGATCTTGCTCGGCTCTGGCTTGCGAAGCCGAAGAACCGTCAACTCCACCGTGCTCCCCGGATCGCCGTGGAGCAGGACATCCGCGTAGGCCAGCGGCATGTCGCGTGTCGAGATCCCGTTGATCGCCTCGATGATGTCGCCCGTGGAGAGTCCCGCCTTGTCAGCAGGCGAGCCCGTGATTGCATCAACAACCCCTAGCTCATAACCGTATTTCCGGCTCAATACCAGCCCGACGCCGGCTTTCGGGTTCTCCTTGGTCTTGAGGTATTGCTTGTATTGATCTGTGTTCAGGTAACTTGCAAACGGATCCAGGGATACAAGCAGGCCATTCACCGCGCCCAGAGTGACATTCTTCATGTCGGGTTCTTCCACGTAGTCCGCCTTCACCTTGGCGAACACTTCCGTGAATACATTGATGTGCCGGTATGGATCCGCAGGCGCCGATTCGGGGCTCTGCCCCAGCACAGCTCCCACCAGCAGCAATGCCACCAAGCACGCCGACAGACTCACCACGCCTAACTTAAAACCGTTGCTCATTGTTTTGCTGGCCCCTCCCGGGACACACTGAACCCGGCAAACTCTTCCTCAGAATCAGTATACCAGTCCAGTCCAAGCGATCTGCTCTAAGTGATAGACGCTGCAAGCCGAAAAAGGGGTGCAATCGATTCGCGGCCTACTCGGGGAAGATCAGGCCAATCGGTGCAGGCATTACTCCACGAGACAAGTTGTATATTGGTGGGTCAGCACCCAGCCATTGCCATGAACTCCAAGGACGACTATCAGATACTGGACGTCCACCCAAGTGCTACCCCCGCCGAAGTACGGGCATCATACAGGAACCTGGCGCAGGTCTGGCACCCGGACCGCTTCGCGGGAAACCCGAAGCTCCAGCAGATGGCGGAAGCGAAGATGCGGGAAATCAATGCCGCCTATGAGCGTCTCGTGAGGCGGCCTCAGCCAGAGCCCAACCCCGGCTTCGACCCGCCCCCTCCCGGCCCCACACCTCAGCGGAACCACTCGCCTGAGGCCACCTGGAGCCCTCCTTCACGAGGAAACTGGCGGCAGCGAGGCATTCGGCTCGGATTCGCCTCTCAAGTAGCTACTACCGTCCTGACCATCATTTTTGGCTGGTGGTTGTTCAGCACGGCCGGCAGGCTATTGCGTGTCGATGCACTGGCGGGTATCGGTGCCGGTGGACCAGCGTCACCCGTTGCTCTGCTCAATCCCACGGATGACCTTCGATCCGCCGCACGGCTTCTCAACGACTGGGCTCAATTTCACATGGACCAAGGCGGGATCCCGGTTTCGGGCGTTGGCGCAATCCAGCAGAACAACCAACCACCGGCTCGCACCCAGGCCGGCTCAGAGACAACCCGTCAGAGCTCACGGCGTCAGGTCTTCCATCGGAAATCTCTTGGAGCTGGTGAAATTACCGTTACCAACGAAACCTCTCTGGACGCGGTGGCCGAGCTGATCCCTCAGCCAGGGCGGCAGGCCGAACCTATCGGGATCTTTGTTCCCGCGGGAGGCTCCGCCACCGGGAAAGGAATCTCTGTCGGCGTCTACGATCTTGTCGTGAGATCCGGCGCCGGCTATCGACTCGGACAGTTCAAAACCCTGAAAGAGACCCGGCTGCTTGCTCCCCTCCAGTTCCTCGAAGTGCATAGCGAGTCCGGCACTCAGGGCGACAACTACGTTGTGATCCTCCGTCCGGAATGAGAGCTCCGGTGCGTGCCCACGCGCGGATTGCGCTGGCGTTATTGGGGGGACTGCGGACTCAAATGGTGACGCTGGGGCGGAGCTTCCCGTCCGGGAGCTCAGTACCGTCAACTGGTGCCGCCTGAGGGGCCCGATCACGGGTTTCTCAAATCTCGCCAGAGAGTCTTCTACAGATTCTTGCCTGCCTGACCGCTTCCGAGAGCCAAGGGTAGCAACCCGAGTGTGGTCACGGTCGCGGTCATGAGTCCTGGCGTCAGCCGTTCGGAGGCGCCGCACACTGCCGCCTCAATCCCCGGGTTTCTCCCTCTATCTCCACGAGGTGCTCGAAGTGGGAAACCATCATGATCGAGTTCCGAGTGGTGATGCCAACCCATCGACGCTTGTGGCGGACCACGTCTCGCGAGGTATTCAGCTATTGTCGCTCCTCGGGATTATGTGTCCATCCGTTCGACCCATTGAGCGCGCCATGCGGGAGCCACGAATGGATCCGCAAAGTACTGTGTTTCCCGCGCAACCTTGTCGTCCCTGAACTCCATGATGCTCACGGTGTAGGACGGTTTGCCGTCATATGTCAGGATGAATTCGGTGATCCAAAGATCACCGCCGCCAATGATTCGTCGGACAGCAAACCGTTTCTTGCTCGGCTGGCTAGCGCGTTGGTTCTGTATGTTGCGTCGACCGCGGGTCCGCTCGCCTGACTGCGGGTATTCCAGCACCGCGTCTTCGTGATAGATGCGGTTCTCCGTTTCAAAATCGTTGGCATCAGACGCCGCCCAATGCTGATCCAGGGCCGCGCGGATCTCTTGATCTCGCGCTCCAGAATACTGCTCCTTCTGTTGTTGATCGTTCATCTTCAGCCTTCAGTTCGACAATAAACTAAATGCATCTTCGGGATCAGTGTGTACGACTCGTCAAGTCGCCTTGCTTCATCGACCACCCCAGTTTCGCACCGGTGCGAAGGTGATCTGTACTCCGTTTGTGCTCCGTTAAGAGCCTCAGCGCACAGAGACCCCGGAGCGCGAAGAGCGCTCCGGCACCAACGATAATCCGGATTGCCGACAATGCGCCCCGAGCCGACGATAATCCGGATTGCCGACAATGCGCCCCGAGCCGACGCTGCGCCACCTTCCCAAAGTGCATTGCACCGGCTGAGCGGGAGAATAGTAACGAAGGAGGGATTCCCGTGAAAGCAGTCCGGACTCACGGCCGGGGTGGGCCGGAGCAGTTGTTTTTCGAGGATGCACCGGTGCCGGTGGTTCGGCCTGGGGATGTGCTGGTAAGGGTACGCGCGACGGGCATCACGCCCGCAGAACTGACTTGGGATGAAACCTATCAGAACGCCGATGGCACGCCGCGGATTCCAGGCATTCCGGGGCACGAGCCGTCAGGCGTGGTAGAGGAGACGGCGCCGGATGTCACGGATTTTCGGGCGGGCGACGAGATATATGGCCTGGCTGATTTTCCACGGGACGGGGCGGCCGCCGAGTTTGCGGCAGTGCGTGCGGCGAACTTCGCGTTAAAGCCACGCAGCATCCCGCACGTGCAGGCGGCGGCACTGCCGCTTTCGGCGCTGACCGCCTGGCAGGCGCTCTTCGAACACGCGCATCTCGCTGTGGGGCAAGCCGTGCTGATCCACGGAGGCGCCGGCGGGGTGGGAACGCTGGCAGTGCAACTGGCACGGTGGCGAGGGGCCCACGTACTGGCCACGGCATCTGCGCGCGACACGGCGCTCGTGCACAGTCTGGGGGCTGAAGAGGTGATCGACTACCACGCTACGCGTTTCGAGGACATTCTGCGAGACATCGATGTAGTGCTGGACACGATCGGCGGCGAGACGCGGGAGCGTTCCTGGCGCGTGCTGCGAAAGGGCGGGGTGCTGGTGACGCTGGTCTCCCCAATTCCGCCTGATGTCGCCGAGCAGCATGGCGTGCGCGGTGTGTTTTTCATTGTTAGCGGAAATCGAAGGCAGCTTGATCAAATCACCGGACTGGTGGACACCGGGAAGCTGAAGCCGGTATTATCCCGGGTGATTCCGCTTGCCCGCGCGCGAGAGGCATTCGAGCAAGGTGCTGCAGGCCACGCTCCAGGGAAGATCGTGCTTCAGGTGGCTGGATAACCGCGCGATCCCAACTGATGATGCGCAATCCGGAAGTTGATAGTGTTACTTTCTGGGCGCCCTGAACCGATACCCCAGCTAGGATTCGAACCTGAAAGAAAAGACTTGGCGAAGACGCGGGTGCCAAGGCCCCGTGTCTTCAACGCCAGAAAGATTGGCTCCCCAAATTGCCGACTCATTCGGAATCCCCCGATAGCGTCGGATCAGGACAAGAAGAGTTACGATGTTGGGCGAGGCCTCCGATCGCGATCGATAAGCTGGATTGATCGAAGCGAGGCGCTCCTATGGCGAAGTTGCTTGCGGTCAACGTTGGTCTGCCGCAGAAGATGCAGTGGCGCGGGGAGACCATACTCACCGGCATCTGGAAGCATCCTGTTCAGGGACGCCGTGCGGCCCGGCGGCTCAACCTCGCGGGAGACGGACAGGGAGATCTTGCCGGTCATGGCGGCGAGCAACGCGCCGTGATGGTCTACCAGATCGACTCGTATCGATACTGGGAGCGCACGCTTGGTCGCCGCGATTTCACCTTCGGGCAGTTCGGCGAGAATTTCACGGTGGAGGGACTGCCGGACGACGAGGTCTGCATTGGCGACCGGTATCGTCTTGGAAGTGCGCTGTTCGAGGTGACGCAGCCGCGCGTAACCTGCTACCGCGTCGGGATTCGCATGAACGAGCCGCGAATGGCGGCCCTGCTGGTAGCGCACCATCGGCCGGGATTCTACCTTCGGGTGCTGGAAGAGGGCGAGGTTGGCGCCGGCGACGAGTTCGTAAGAGTCGCTGAGGGGCCCGAGCGGTTCACGGTTGCGGACATTGACGCACTGCTTTATCTTCCGGGACATCGCCCCGATCAACTGCAGCGCGCGCTGCGTATACCGGCGCTCAGTCAGGGATGGAAGGGTTCGTTCGAAGCGTTAGCGTCGCAGGACGCCGGCAATGCGCCAGTGTCCGGCAATCGCGGCTTGGGCCCTGCGGCCAGCAAGCCTCCTGCATGGCATGGGTTCCGGCCGTTGCGAGTCGCCCGGGTCGAGAGGGAAAGCGCCAGGGTGACTTCGTTGACGCTCGAATCGGAGGACGGCTCAGCGTTGCCGCCCGCGCTGCCGGGCCAATTCCTCGTGCTGCGGTTGCAGCCCGCGGCGAACATGCCGGTCATCCTGCGCAACTATTCGATGTCGGGCGCGCCCGGTGCAGGCGCCTACCGGGTGAGCGTCAAACAGGAACTGAACGGAAAGGGTAGCTCATTTCTGTGTACGCAGGTCAAGCGCGGCGATGTCCTCGAAGTCAGCGCGCCGAGGGGAAGCTTCACCCTGCAGCCCGGTGATGGACCTGTGGTATTGCTGAGCGCCGGGATCGGCGCGACCCCGGTGTTGGCCATGCTCCATGCTCTGGCGGTGAACCGGTCCGCACGCGAGGTTTGGTGGCTGTACGGCGTGCGAAATGCGGCCGAGCATCCCTTTGCTCGCGAGGTGCGCGCTCTCGCCGCCGCGCTTCCGCACCTCCGAAGCTTCGTCGCTTACAGCAGACCGGCGCCTGAAGATCGGCTGGGCGAAGACTACGACGCGCCTGGGCGCCTGAGCCTCCAGGTGCTTCAGCAACTGGGAGTGCCGAGCCAAGCGGACTTCTATCTGTGTGGCCCGCCGCCGTTCCTTCGCAGCTTTGCGCAGGATCTCACTAACTGGGGCGTCGCGAGCTGGCGATTACACCAGGAGATATTCGGTCCTGAGGAATCGGTGACGCCCGGCATCTCCAAGGCTCCTGCCAGGCTGCCGCATCCGCCGGCGGGAGGCCCGGGCCCCGGCCCGATGGTCTCCTTCGCGCGCAGCGGACTCGATGCGCCATGGAGTCCTGCATACCAGAGCCTGCTCGAATTTGCCGAGGCCTGCGACGTTCCCGTGAAGTGGTCGTGCCGGACGGGAGTCTGCCATACGTGCGAGTGCGCATTGATCGGCGGGTCCGTGCGGTACGACCCGGAGCCGCTCGATGCGCCGGCGGACGGAAATGCGCTGATCTGTTGCTCTCGCCCAGAGACGGAGATGGAGCTGGACCTTTGAATGCATAGCTCAGCACGGCGTGAGGATTGTCTGGATGGCGGCGCGATGAGCCGGACGAGGGTACCATCATCACCGGCATATGCGATCCCCATCGAAGGAGTCCAATCATGCGCTCTGACATCGTGCCCGGACGCGCCTTTCCCGACTACGAACTGCCCGATCACACCGGAACGCTTCGGCGGTTGAGCGAACTGCAGGGTGATGATCCGCCCAAGCGGCCACTGCGGAAGGTGCAGCGGCCGCGGTAGGAACGCTTCTAGGTTGTCCCTCCCAGTGGAACTTGCCATCGGAAGATGAAAAAGTGGTGGCCGCAGAAGTCGCAGCGGCAGGGTTGGAGGAGCCACAGGAAGGCTTTCTCCACGACACTTTGGGTGCCTACGCTTCTGAACTCAATCGATCTGCAGTGTGGACATGTGGCGGTGAGCATGGCATTAACCATCACCTTTCGCCCGACTGTCCGCCGCGGGGCGGGCCTGATTTCGCGTTGACGGCGAGGAATAGAGTGCGCCGGGACTGTCGCGCCGGTCGCCGGCGGGGCGGCTTGCATCCCGTGCGGCCCTCAGTTGTTCCGGTGTTCGCAGGTCGGGCTCTGACAATTTTACCCGTAGTTTGGATCGAGAGACCTGCCGTTTGTGCCGTTTGAGGATTCTCTTGTTCATGCGCGTCCCTTACCCTTCCACCTCGTCCACAGCTGTGCAGATCATGGCCTCAGTGGTGAGCATGAGAGAGGCGATAGAAGCCGCATTTTGCAGCGCTGTGCGAGTCACTTTGGTGGGATCGATCACACCGGCCTTGACGAGGTCTTCGTACTGCTCGGTGGAGGCATTGAAGCCGAAATGAGGATCGGGGTGGATCCTGATCTTCTCGACGACGACGGCGCCCTCGGTGCCGCAATTCAGCACGATCTGCCGGACCGGCTCCTCACAGGCACGCCGCACGATTGTCACACCGAACTGCTCGTCGCCTTCGAGCGTCAGCTTCTGAAGCGCGACGGCTGCCCGCAGCAGTGCAACGCCTCCGCCGGGCACAATACCTTCTTCCACGGCGGCGCGAGTGGCGTGGAGGGCGTCTTCGACACGGGCCTTCTTCTCTTTCATTTCCGTCTCGGTGGCGGCGCCGACCTTGATAATCGCCACACCGCCGGCCAGCTTCGCCAGCCGCTCCTGCAGCTTTTCGCGGTCGTAATCCGAGGTTGTGTCTTCGACCTGGGTCCGGAGTTGCTTGATGCGGCCTTCGATGCTCTGCGGCATTCCCGCGCCATCGATGATGGTGGTGTTGTCCTTATCCACGGTGACCCGCTTGGCGCGGCCCAGATCGTCCAGCTGAACGCTTTCGAGCCTGGTGCCGGTCTCTTCCATGATGGGCTTGCCGCCGGTCAGGATGGCGATATCTTCCAACATCGCCTTGCGGCGATCGCCGAAGCCCGGAGCCTTCACGGCGCACACATTGAGTGTTCCTCTCAGCTTGTTGACCACCAGCGTGGCCAGGGCTTCGCCCTCCACATCCTCGGAGATTAGCAATAGCGGCTTGCCGGCGCGAGCTGTTTGCTCAAGAACCGGAAGCAGGTCCTTCATGCTGCTGATCTTCTTTTCGTGGATGAGGATGTAGGGATCTTCCAGAACACATTCCATGCGCTCGGGGTCGCTGACAAAGTAGGGGGAGAGGTAGCCGCGATCGAATTGCATGCCGTCAACGGTCTGCAACTCAGTTGTCATGGTCTTGGATTCTTCCACCGCGATTACGCCATCCTTGCCGACCTTTTTCATCGCCTCGGCGATGATGTTGCCGATGGTGGAGTCGCTGTTGGCGGAAATGCTGCCGACCTGGGCGATCATGTCGCCGGAGACCGGCTTGGAGAGCTTCTTGAGTTCATCGACGGCCACTTCCACCGCCTTGTCGATGCCGCGCTTGATGGCCATGGGGTTCGCGCCCGCGGTCACCGCTTTGACGCCCTCACGGTATATTGCCTGGGCCAGAATGGTGGCGGTGGTGGTGCCATCTCCGGCGACATCGGAGGTTTTCGATGCCACTTCGCGCACCATCTGGGCGCCCATGTTTTCAAGCGGATCCTTCAACTCGATCTCCTTCGCGACCGTCACTCCGTCTTTGGTGACGGTGGGTCCGCCGAATTTCTTTTCGAGGACAACATTTCGTCCACGGGGTCCGAGGGTCACCTTCACCGCATCGGCGAGCTGGTTGACGCCGCGCAGGATCGCCTGCCGGGACTTGTCGCTATAGATAATCTGTTTTGCCATGGAAGGTTCCTTGTGAGTCGAATGTAAAATCAGGCGGCTCTCGTGGCTGGGTTGGCATCCGGAGCGAGAACGCCGAGGACTTCGTCTTCGCGAATGATGATGTACTCGGCGCCTTCTAATTTGGTTTCGCTGCCGGAGTACCTCCCGAAGAGGATGCGGTCGCCCACTTTCACGTCAAGGCCGACCAGTTTGCCATCCTCAAGCCTTTTGCCATGCCCCACGGCCATGACTTCGCCCTCCTGGGATTTTTCCTTGGCGGAGTCGGGGATGACGATGCCGTTGCGCGTGGTTTCCTGTTCTTCGATCCGCTTCACCACGATGCGGTCGTATAAGGGTCGAATGTTCATAATGCTGTTTTTCTCCAATCATGGTTGTGAATTGGGCGGTTGGGATTGCCGGCGTCAGCGCGCGGTATTCCGGATCGCGACCGTGGCGTAGGCGAGCCATGCCACCGGGTGGTTGCGGATGGTGCCATCGCGCTCGGTGATATCCGCCCAGTTGGCATCGTTCCGAAGCCGGAGAAATACGCCAGGAGTGCCCTGGTGTGAGCCCGTAGCCAGCACGACCTCGTCACCTTCGCGGAATACGGGACTTGCAGGTTTGTTGCTGATCATGTGCGTGTCCTCATTCGCCCGGCAACTTTCCACTGCCGGGGCTATGGTTTGAACTTCGGCTTGTTCAAAAGCCTCGCCTTGTCAAGCTTCGCTCTCGTTGCATCTTCCTCACTTAATATCCGTGCGGCCTCTCTTTGAGGCGCTTCCTTGTCATCAAGGCGCGCCGCTTCGACGATGGCGACTTGAACCGGCGCCTCCAGCCTCTTCAAGACCCCAACCAGCTTGAAGCTGGGCCCGAAAGAGGAACGGACCAGATCGAAACGGTATTCCGAATCCTGCCACTGTGTGAGGACCTCTTCTTCATAGCCGTAACTCCCAGGCTCGAACTTGGCCGGCTGGATTGGCCTTGCGGCTGTTCCGTAGCCGGCGGAGATGGCTTCGACCATGTCGTCTGTGGTCAAACCCTCAGTCTCGTACCGGTCATAGTTGACGACGATTCGAAACAGATCGCCGTTATAGAAGCTGAAGGTCACCAGTTGCGCCGCTTCCGTAATGGACGACGCGCCGAGCGGTCGAGGACGCCATTCGAGCTCCTGGATGAGGGCCGGGCGGCTCTGCACGGTCTTCGCTTCAGATGGGTTGGCGCCCGTCTGTTTCGCAATTGTGGGCAAGTCAGTTCCGAGTTGGAATCCCCTGTATTTGGAGAGGTCCGCGGCCAACGAAGCCGCCGACATCAACACAATGACAAAGAACGACGTGAGAGCCGATCTCGATACGAGTACTCGAAAGTTAGTCATGGTGTGCCTTCCTCAGATTGCGCCACGCGAGTGATGCGACGAATGGGAGGGAGCTTGCCGCCACACCCGCGCGCAGCCAGTTGCCCGAAAAGTTAAACACTGGGGCCACTGGGTTGTAGAGCACCGCAAGCGCTCCAAACGTAACCGCAAAGGCGTACCGCCGGGTATGGAACGCCTGGAACATCATGATCATTGATCCGGCAGCCACGGTGAACCGGACCACCACCTCGTACGGCGTCAGGTGGGGCCAGAGGGCGGCAGCGGCCAAAAGTGACGCGGCCGAGACCCACTTCAAGGCTTTCACGCTCGCGGCCCTGCCCCGACTGTCGATTGTCCGGCCCTTCTCCAGCCATGCTTGCCAGATCGCTTCGTCGAGCGGTTCGACCGGCGGTGGCCGCCACACTACTGGTGAAGGCTGCAATCCAACTAAAGTTGACATGTTTGATACCTCCATACCGTTTCCGCTCAGGGCCGTTCAAACATCAGAGCGGGCCATGCTCCCGACGGACCAGTTCATGACACCCTTGCTGTCGCACGAATAGCGCCAACATTCTTTCTGTTGAGCCGATTCGTTCGCCCGCGGATTGCAGACCCGGTTGGAGGTGTGAAGGGTAACGACATATGGTCAAGTGACCGCGGGCGGTCAGAGATGCACAGGCACTACAGCGGTCGGCGCCAGGTTTAGGATGCGTCGTGAAGCGGCTGCTCGACGGTGGTTCCGGGGCGACATCGAACTGCGATCCGAAGCCTCCTGGCTGACGAAGCACAACGCGGCCCGCGGCACGGCAACAAGCCGTTTCAAGCTGATCTCCTCTTTGCAGTCGAGGCCCACCCCAAACGTCCCGAGATGCAGGCGATGCAGGGCCGCCCGCACTTCGCGCAATCGGACCGATTCGCATCCGAGAGTGTAAATGGCCATGTCGCGTGCGGCGGTGTGCTGGACCTGGTCAATCATGTCCACACCGTGTTCGACTGCTAGCGCCTCACGTTGACGGAGCGAGTCTTCCAACTCGTTGTGCCTGGCATCGAGAACAACCCGCAAAAGCGCGAGGTCTGGTGGCATCATGATCGGCCCTCCCACGGGGCCGGCGGCGGCGAGTCCATGCTCTGATTCGCCACCCTGCGATTGAGGAGGAATGACGGCGATTGCGCGGCAGCCCTGGTCTGCGCCGAACCGCCGGGCGCTCCGCGCTGCGGAGAGCACGGCATGGCCTGAAGGAAGTTGCGGGTTGCGCGGATAGGCTTTGAGTTGCGGGCTCGCCAATTTGCACGGTGGTGGCCTCCAGGTGCCAGCCCTTCTAGCGCACGCGTGGGGCCAATTGAGCGAGCGTCAGAGGTCCTTGCGAGAGATGCCGAGCTTGCGCATGAGAGCGTTCAGCGTGGTCCGAGGCATGCCGAGGCGGGTCGCGGCCTTGCTGACGACCCCGCCAGCCTCGCGGAGCACTCGGATGATATGCTCCCTCTCCACCTGCTCCAGGGTGCTGCTGCCGGCGGCTTTCGAGGCATCGGCGCGGATCTCGCCCAAAGGGGCGCGGAGGTTGGAACCCTGGGATAGGATGACTGCCCTCTCAATGAAGTTCTCAAGCTCCCGGACATTGCCAGGCCACGGCCAACTCAGCAAGGCCCGCATTGTATCCGACGGTATCTTCTCAATCTGCTTGTTCATTGCGCGGGCGTACTTCTGAGTGAAGTGCCGGGCGAGTATGGGTATGTCCTCAGGGTGATCGCGCAAGGGAGGTGTCGTGATTGGGAAGACTTTCAGCCGGTAGTAGAGATCGCTCCGAAAGAGCTTGTCGCCCATCATCTGGGTCAGATTGCGGTTGGTCGCCGCAACGAGACGGACGTCGATGGGGATGGTCCGGGTGCCGCCCAACCGCTCGAACGATTTCTCCTGTAACGCCCGAAGCAGCTTGGGCTGCAGATCCAACGGGATGTCGCCCACCTCGTCCAGGAACAGCGTGCCGCGGTGTGCCATCTCGAAACGGCCGATTTTCTGAGACAACGCGCCGGTGAAGGCCCCTCGCTCATAACCGAACAACTCGCTTTCAAGAAGCCCGGTCGGAATAGCAGCGCAGTTCAGAGTGACAAATGGAAGATTCTTGCGTGGGCTCAGCCGGTGTATGGCGCGCGCAACCAACTCCTTCCCGGTGCCGGTTTCACCAAGGATCAGCACGTTCGCGTCGGTAGGGGCAACTACTTCCACCTGTCGCAGAACCCGCCTGAGCGCCGCGCTGCTCCCGACCATCTCCTCGAAGTTCTGCTTCACATCAACGTCTTCGTCGCCGACACTTTCGAACTGGTCGCGCTCGTGGAGGTCCTGGATAAAAGAGATCCACCGGAAGGGAGAGAGCTTCAGGACCGCGGTGGCAATCAGCACCGGCACGCGAGTGCCGTCCTTACGGATCAGCTCTTTCTCATAGGGTGTGCAGGCTCCGAACCGCAAGCCTTCTTCATGCGCCAGATCATCGAGCGCGGAGTATTCGGGAGGAGTGAGATCGGGCCAGTGCAGCCGGCCCGCAAGCAAATCCTTACGGCTGTACCCCACCAGTTTAAGGAACGCATCATTGGCCTCGGGAACATGGTCGAACTCACCGGAGACGATGCCGGCAATGGTCGATTCCGACGGGACGGGGCGGACACGTGCGCGGCTGCGGCGCAGCTTTTCATCCCTCTCGTGACGCTCGCTGAAGTCGCGAACGACTCTGGCGAAACCCTGCAGTTCTCCGTTCTCATCCCTCAAGGCCATCGTGATGGCATTGGCCCAGAATCGGGACTCATCCTTCCTCACGTGCCAGCATTCGCGGCCGAAGTAGCCCTCGGCAGCGGCCCGGTCCAGCTCCTCCTGCGGCTCGGAGCCGGGATTCTCTTCGTCGGGATAGAGAAAAGATGCGTGTTTGCCGGTGGCCTCATCTTTGTTGTAGCCATAGATGCGCGCCGCTCCCGCATACCAATCGGCTACGTGCCCGTTCACGTCCAGCAGGAACAGCGCATAGTCCTGCACCCAGGAAGGGATCTGGCCGCTACCGGTCTCAGCGCCCTCCGTTTGCGGTGTTTTGTCACGCAGGACCAGGAGATGGCGCACCGGCAACACATTGCCTCTAGCGACATATTCAACATCCCAGAGCGTTCCATCCGGACCTGCCAGCCGGAGCGTACCCTCTTGCTCGCCCTGTCCCAGGAAGGCCCGCCACAGTTCCGAAATCTGGGGCTTGAAGCTGGGGTCCGCAAAATCATCGATTCTCTGGCCGATGATCTTTGCCCGGGGAAGCCCCAGCAGCTTGCCGGCGCCGGCGCTGGCATCCAGGTAATTGCGATCGCTGTCTGCGATGAGAATGGGGACAGAAGGGTGGTAGACGATTGCCCGAAACAGTAACTCTAGCTCTCTTGGACCGTTCTCCAGGAGCCAGGCTGCCGCGTATTCTTGTGAGCCTCCAGTGGCCAAGGCTTCTCCTTCGCCCCTTCCAGGCGCCGGGTCCGGGAACATGTCCACATTGGCCTTGTTGCACCCAGCCAGGTCAATGGCGATCGGACCATCGACTACATGCTAGCACCAGCAGGGGTAATCGCAGCCGATGATCCTGACCATATCTGGTCAGGTGACGATTCGCAGGGTGCAATGCGACGGGGGGAGAAACTACAGCGCTATTGGTTTCCAGAGAAGACCATGCCCTTTTGAATATGACGCGCGTGGGCAGAGACGCTCATATACGGAATGCCCAGGAACGTGTGGGTCCCGACGCCGTCAATTTCAAGGCAATTGCATTTCTGCAATTTGACGTTCGTTATGACGCGCTTCAATGCTGCGTTGATCATTTTCGCCCGATCAAAACCGAAGGCGATGGACCTGATGGCGCCGGCCATGAAGAAGTACGTCCACCCTTGGGCGGCGAGTTCGCTCTCGAGTTCGTGATGAGTGAGATTGTGCTCGACGGGCATCCAGGCATTCGGATAAGAGCCGGTTCCGAGGTGAAAGCACGCGGGGCGCAGCGTGTCTTTTGCGATCAGGGTGGTTCCGGAGGTAAGCATTGGATTCTCTTTCTGTCTTCCGAAAGCAGGGGATTTGCAGAACGGAAGGCTAGGGCTGACCATATTTGGTCATTTTGACCGCAGGGCGTCAGGTCAGCCTCGCCATGATTGGCAGCCGTACACGCCGTGCCCTTGGGCTGTGTGCGGCGACGCCGCGAGGGGCTCCCTCTCGGAAACCCACTCCGACGCTCACTCCGATCGGCCCACCGCCTTAATGGTCTGTTTGGGCCGGAAAGGTGGCTCTACCTCTCCCCCGGACCGCTGGATCCCAGCTTCAAGCTGATGACCCGCCGTCCATGTGATAGATGCCTGCATGACATCATAAGAGCAAACCAGTAGCCAAACGCCGGCCAGTGTTGCGGGCCCGAACATGAACCCGGCGAGGTCAAAGGGAGAAGACCGAAGCTACCTCAAACAGTCGGCGAGGGAGGTTCTCGCCGAATGAGCGATGGGCAACGGATTGCATTCTCCGTTTGAGGGACTGTCGAAATTGACCAACTCATCCGTAGGATGGATCACGGTTCGCGTGTTGCTTCTGGGCCTCACCCCTGCAGCGTTGCTGGCCGAGGTGGATGTGCGGGAGATCATCCGGCGTGCCGTGGAAGCCGACGAGCGTAATTGGAAAGTAGCCCGCAACTACGGTTTTTCGCAGCGGGTGGACGCTCGCCGGCTGGACCCCGACGGACGGTTGAAATCCAAGGACGTGAAGAGTTACGAGATCATCCTGCTGGAGGGCTCGCCTTACCGGCTGCTGGCAGGACGCGATGACCGCCCTTTGCCTCCCGGTGATGAGAAGAAGGAACTGGAGAAACTCGCGAGGAGCATCGCAGATCGTAGGAAAGAAACCGCCGCGCAAAGGGCGCACCGCCTGGCCGAGTACGAGAGCCGGCCCGACTGGCAACGCGAGGCGTGGCACGAGTTGCCGGAGGCTTTCGATTTCCGTCTGACCGGAGAGGAAACGTGGGGTGGCAACAGGCCCCTGTACGTGATTGAAGCCACGCCGCGCCAGGGATACCAACCCCGGTCCCGCACGGCGGAAGTGCTTGTGCATCTCAGGGGCAAGCTCTGGGTGGACAAGCAGGACTACCACCTGGTGAAAGCTGAGGTGGAAGTGATCGACACGATTTCGGTGGGATTTTTTATGGTCCGCCTGGCCAAAGGCTCGAGCGCGATGTTTGAGGAAACCAGGGTGAATAACGAGGTCTGGCTGCCGCGGCGCGTGCAGTTAATCGCCTCGGCACGGCTGGGCTTGCTGAAGGTGGTGCGCATTGAGCAGGAAATGATCTATAGCAAGTGCCGCGAGTTTCAGCCGAGTCCCCTGGCGATGCCGCGCTTGAAACCACCAGGAGTTCCGCTCCCGGACAGGTCTGCGCCGATCACTCCCGAGGTCGCAGAAATAGCGGCCGCGGGGGCCGCTGGCAATATGCCGGTGCTGCCCCCGCGTACCCTCCAATTATTTGGCTACCGCCGGACTGCGGCTAAGGGGAGCCTACAACCGAATGCGACTTACGCTTTCCATTACCGGCGCTCCCGCCGGCGTGCCGCGTCGTTCAACGGACTGAGCGCCGAATGGCCGGGCACCTCTGAAGGGCTATTCAGAGCGCTGTGTATTGGGGCCGCCGGCAGGGACATCCACGAGTCTACGGTCTTGTAGCGGTGGCCTGCCGCTTTTCAAACTCTTCGATCCGCTTCTCCGCCGCGTCCTTCGCCATCCCGTAACGCTCCTGAAGCCTGCCGGCGAGTTGATCGCGCTTTCCAGCTATGACGTCGAGATCGTCGTCGGTGAGCTTGCCCCATTCTTCCTTAATCTTGCCTTTCAATTGCTTCCAGTTACCTTCGAATGTATGCTTATTCATCTTGTATCCCTCTCTCCTATAGTTTTCACGGCGATTCTTTCGAATTGCGCCTCAATCGTCTGGTCACCTGGCTGCGACCGGAGTGCCGATCCACTTGCCAATTACATCGCCGGAGATTACCAGTTCGACGCGCCGATTCTGTTGCCGGCCCTCCGCGGTTTCATTGGAAGCCACCGGTAGAGTCTTGCCGAAGCCCTTCGTCGAGAGAGAGCCCGCCGACATCCCCTGCTGGGCGAGGTAGTCGCTCACGGCCGCACTGCGCTGCTCGGAAAGCCGCTGGTTGTACTCATCGCCGCCGACGCTGTCCGTGTGCCCTTCCACATCCAACCGCAGACCCGGATGCCCTGAGACAATGCCGGCCACCTTGGCCAGTTTCTCCCGAGCAAGAGGCCGTAACGAGTATTTGCCGGTGTCGAAGAGAACATCCGACATGTTCACGATCAAGCCACGCGCCGTGTCGCGAGTCTGTAGAACGGCGTTGAATTGGCTCAATAACTGAGCGCGCAGCTCAGCCTTCTCCGTCTCCAACTGTGACTTTTCCTTTGCCGCACGATCGAGGTCGGCTTGATTGGCCGCCCTTTGCGCATCGTTCTGCAGTCTTAAGCGATCCGCGTCGGCCACGGCAATAGCCATGCGCGAGTCGCTATCGCGCTTCATGCGATCCGCTTCAGCAAGAGCTGACGCTACCTGCGCATCCTTTTCCCGCGTCAAACGGTCAGATTCGGCCTGCGCCTTGATGCCGGCCGCCTCGGCATCGCGCGTGACGCGATCGGTTTCGGACTCCGCGGCTACGCGTCCACTCTCCGCGAGTGCTTCGCGCTCCGCAGACCGCTGCCGCTCCGCGGTGAGGGCCTCTTCTTCCTGACGTTTGACCGCGATTGCCCGCGAGTCCTCCGCCGTTTGCACTGCTTCGCGTGCAGTCATAGTGACAGGCTTCTTGCCTGCGTTGCGTGTCTGATAGGCTTCGGCCTGAGCCAGGCTCTTCTCGGCCTTCTGGAATGTTTCAGTGGCAAAACGGTCCGCGCCCACGGCGCGAGCGATTTGAACGGCGTTGCGAGCTTCGTAGAGTTCCAACGGCAGTTTTTGGTCGAGCTTCAGCGCCAGCGGATTCGCAAGACGCTGATACTGGCCGCGCTGCAGCAGTTCGTACTTGGCGTCGATCTCCTCGATCTTGCCCTTGGTGTCAGAGCGCACTACGTTTTCCATCACAATCAGGTCGCTGGGTTTTGAGACCGCGTAGTAAGGCTCAGCGGTGACGACCAAACCGAACACCTGCAGTTCGGTGGTCACGTTGAGCTTGCTCTTGGTTCCATTCAGCAGGATCTCGCCCAGGTTGGACGTCCGGCCCTCGGGGGTGATGGCCCACAACACATAGGTGAGGTACTCGGAGCCTTGTTTTGTGGCCGGCTGCAGGTCATCGAATTCGACCTCGATCTCGATGTAGCCCTGCTTGCTCTCGACTTTGGCCTCGCCACGTGCCTTGGCCATGAGTTCGGTGCCGCGGAAATCGATCTTTGTCGCACCGCTGCGGTGCTGGTAGTTGATCGCCTTCGCGGTCCGCTCAGTCACGGTGACGCGATAAATGGGGGTGGAGCCGGCGGCCATCCTGGCCGCGTTCTCATTCTGGATCTGCAGCTCCTGCGCCGATAGAAATCCACACGCAACTATCACTGCGCTCATCATGTATTTCATTGGTTCGACCTTGAGTGACTTTCTTGCCGTCTATTGGCCGACGCCGGATGGTGCATTCGTGCGCTCTCGCGCCGAGTGCTTGTTGAGGAGAGCGATCAGCTTCGCGGCCGCCTTGGGTACACCGACCCCTTTGGTCACGATCTGACGGTTTTCGAGTCTCTTGCCATAGAGTGTGGCGTTATCGTCCAGATCCTGCCGCAGGGTGGCTCCCTGCAGCGAGACGCCGGCGAAGATTCCCTGGGAGCGGGACCAAGAAAGGATGTCGGCCTTCATCTGGGCGTCCGTCTGAGCGGTTGCCGTGCGTCCCACGGGGCCTCCCGCTACAGATCCCTCGGCGCCCAAAGTGAACTTGCTGGAAAGCAGCTTGTCCGCGCCGCGCTCATTCATCACCAGCATGATCAAGTCTGTCTCCGATCCGCCGATCTGGAATCCGACGCTGCCGCCCTCGATGCGGACGGTGCCCGGCGCCGACCAGCCAGTTCCGCTCTTGTTGCGGCAGGACAAATATCCTTTTCCATACTTGCCGCCGAACAGGAAGGCAGCGGTCTTGAGTCCTGGGACGATTACGATGCAGTGAGCATTCTCGAGCAGATCCTGCGGAATGCCCTTGTCTGGCGCTGCCATGATTTCCGAAAATACCGCCGCTGCTTCGTCCAGCCGCTTGACTGGTTCGTTATCTTTGGCGAGCAGGGGCGAAATCGCCAGAGCAGCCATGAGAATCATTCGCATATGTGACCTCCTCGGTCAGGCCCGATAAACACGCTGGGTTTTGGGCGACACGGCCTTTAGTGCACGTGTCCCCCCAAACCTCGCTTTTGTTGACCCGCTCAATGGGGGAGGCGTTGCGGGCGTTGGATTGGAGGGAAACGACGTGTCGAGAGAGTGACCACTGATGGCCAAGTGACGGCGCGTGGTCGGAGTTCTCTTCGCTTGAACAGCTGACAGTGTCGATGCTGAAAGATAAGTCGGACTGGTGGTCTGCGTGCAATGCCGATAGCGAACATATCGGAGAAAGATCACTATGCACTTCGGTCGAACCACCAGCACCGCAGCCTTCTTGCTGGTCTTCGGTGCAATTGTCCCTGTGTACGCGCAGCAAGACCGGAAAGACGAGAAACAGGGTAAACCTGAAAAGCAACAGAGCAGTCAAAAGGGAGCGCCGCCTGCGATAGAAAAGCAGCGCCCCCAGGGACGGCCGCAAGGTCCGCAGGGACGCGGGCAGGATCATGAGAAGCAATCGCACGATCAGCAGCGCGGGCAACCAGATCAACAACCGCAGCGGGTCCATCAGACTCAGCACCAGCCGCCGCAACAGCAGCAGGTACAACGTTCCCAACCGGCCCAACAGCAACCGCATCGTACGCAGCAGCAGGCGGTCGCGTGGCAACAGCAGCGGGGATGGCTACAGCAGGGCGGCTGGCAGGGACAGGATACGTGGCAGCAGGGGCGTGCTCAACAGTGGGAGCGCGAACATCGCACCTGGGTGCAGCGCGGAGGCTATGGCGGTTACTACATTCCGCAGGACCGCTTCAGTCTGTATTTTGGGAGGGAACACTGGTTCCGGATGCACCATCGCCCCGTCATCTACATGGGTTATCCTCGCTTCGAGTACAGCGGCTATTCGTTCCTGCTGGTGGATCCATGGCCAGAATACTGGTCAGAAAACTGGTACGAGGCAGATGACGTTTACATCGATTATGACGACGGATACTATCTTTCCAATCGCAGGTATCCGAGGGTCAGGCTGGCGATCACTGTCGTAATGTAGCTGGCGAACGCGGGGCCCAAGAAGGCCTTGCCGGTGCCGTGGGCACCCGCCTGCATACTGATCCACAAGGGGAGCTGGGGCAAGGCAGAAGGGGATGACTAGAAGAAATGACAAGGGAGACGCGAGCGACGGGTATCATGACCGTCGTCCTGGCCTCCGCCACAATTTCTCATGGAGGAGCATGACACAACAAGAGGTAGTGCGACGACTCCGGAAACTACTGCACTCAGCTGCGCTTGGGATGCTGCTCCTACTCTCCTTCCCACCGGCCAATGCCTACTCGGTACTTACCCACGAGGCCATTGTCGATTCAACCTGGGACAGTGCGATCGGGCCCCTGCTCCTCAAACGATTCCCGGGTGCCACGGCGGACGAGTTGTCGCAGGCGCATGCCTACGCCTACGGAGGGTGCATTATTCAGGATTTGGGATATTATCCGTTCGGCAGCAAGTTCTTCAGTGATCTGACACATTACGTCCGAGGCGGCGATTTCATCCTCAACCTCATCCTCGACTCTCGAGACCTCAATGAGTACGCTTTCGCATTGGGAGCGCTGTCGCACTACGCCGCCGATACCAATGGCCACCCAATGGCTGTGAACCGGGCAGTTCCGCTGTTCTACCCGAAGCTCGGGCAGAAGTTCGGGAAGCTGGTAACGTATGCCGACGATCCGACTTCCCACGGCAAGACGGAATTCGCTTTTGATGTCTTTCAGGCTGCGAAGGGCCGCTACGCCTCCGCTGCATACAAGAACTTCATCGGCTTTGAAGTAGCCAAACCGTTGCTTGAGCGGGCGTTTCAGGATACCTACGGGATGAGACTGGAACAAGTATTCATGAACGTCGATCTCGCCATCGGATCGTATCGCCGCGCGGTCGGATCAGTTCTTCCGGCTATCACGAAAGTTGCCTGGCAACTCAGGAAGCAGGACATCAGAAAAGATGCTCCCAGCGTAGCGCGTAATACTTTCATCTATAACCTATCCCGCTCCAGCTACGAAAAGAATTGGGGCTCCTCCTATAGCCGGCCGGGTATCCAGTCGAAAGCGCTGGCATCTGTATTCCGCATCCTGCCGCACGCAGGCCCGTTCAGAGCCCTGTCATTCAAGAGGCTGACACCCGAAACCGAGAAGATGTACATGGCCAGCTTCAATTCGACGATTGGCCGTTATCGTGAGCTGCTTTCTGATCAGGGTGCGGGCCGTCTTAAGCTGCCGAATGACAATTTTGACGTTGGAGCGTTCACCACGGCGGGAACGTATAGACTGACAGATTTCGCTTACGCGCGGCTCCTGCAGAAGTTGCAGGGCCACTACACGGAACTGCCTCAGGAGCTCCGAAGCAATATTCTCGCATTCTATGACGACTTGGGCGTTCCCAATTCGACCAAGACTAACGACGAGGATTGGGCCCGCGTGCTGAGAGACCTCGATCGATTGCGGGCTGTGGACGTGGATTTGAGGCATCCTACGGTTGCCGCGACCGGAGCGACGCCTATTTCGAGATGAATCGGGGCGGTGCTGCGCAAAACTTCTTCGGCCATGTAAGTGCTCGTCTCTATTCCCATGAACACGTTTGAACGCTGTCTTCTGGCAATGGCAGCCGCTGCTCCCCTGCTTGCGCCGGTATGTGCCCAGACCGTGGAGCGCCGGGCCACTTTCGCTGGCAGTGGCGGTAACGACACTGGCAAGTGCACTATCGAGGTCTACGTGGAAGGCTCCGCCGATGTTGAAATCCGCGGCGACCGCGGATTTCTGCAAACGCGATCCGGACGGACGGCGCAGTGGCGCCGGTTCGTGTGTTCCGGGCCGCTGCCCACCAATCCGAGTGACTTCCGGTTTAGTGGCGTCGACGGACGCGGACGGCAGGAGTTGATCCAGGACCCGAGAAGCAGTCGTGGTGCAGCCGTGGTAAGGATTCAGGATCCCAATGGGGGCGCGGAAGGCTACACCTTTGACCTAGAGTGGCGTGGAGGAAGCTATGACCCCGGTCGAACGGGCCAACCCGATCGCGGGGTCTTTCCGAACAACTCTGTCCGGGAGTGTCAGGATGCCGTCAGGGTGCGTGCGAAGCAGCAGTATGGCATCGAAGACATCGCATTCGCAAGCCTGGATGGCGAGAACAACCCGGGCCGCAGCGACACGATCCTGGGTTCCTTCGATGTACGCCGAGGGGAGTACCGCGAAACCTATCGTTTCTCGTGCGGGGTAAATCGGGCCAACGGCATCGTTCAGGGAGTGGACATCGTCCAGGAACGCCTGGATGCGACGACGTCGGACCGCTGGGCCGGGGGCTACGACGCAACCTCAGCATGCCAGCGTGCGGCGATGCAGCGGATCCAGCAAGATGGATACCGGAACGTGCAATTCGGTTGGCTTAACACTGACAACCGCCAAAACGACCGGATTGCCGGAACCGCCACAGCGCAACGGGGCAACAACGGACGTGCCTATGACTTCGACGTTCGCTGCTCGGTCAATCCAGACAACGGCAACATCCGGTCAATGGAAGTGAATCGCAGGTAAGCCTGGCCGCTGCGACGCCACGGCGGGACTGCCGGGCTGACCACATTTGATCACTTGACGAGCGCGGGTCAGTTCTTGGAAACCGGCACCGAGCGAAGAGCCGTTCTGCTTCACGAGCCAAGCCCGCGAGCATAAAGGCCTTTCAGGCGAGCTTGACTCGCCGCCTGAGCATTGGTCGCTGGATTGCTCCTTACCGGGTTGAAGGAGAAGAAGATGCCTTTGCTGAATCTTGTGGTGTTGTTGATAGTCGTCGGCGTAGGACTGTATCTGATCAATCGATACATTCCCATGGCCTCCAGCATCAAATCGATTCTGAATGTCGTGGTCGTTGTTTTCGTCTGCGTCTGGCTGCTGAAAGCTACCGGATTGTGGGGTGGGATAGCTAATTTCCGAATTGGCAACTGACGAGCTGGCGAAATAGACAGTCAAGGAGCGTAAAAACATGCTGTGGACAATCTGCGTGATTCTATTTGTGCTGTGGGCGCTGGGAATGGTCAGCTCCTACACCATGGGCGGCTTTGTGCACGTGTTGCTGGTCCTGGCGTTGGTGTTGGTCGTAATCAACCTGATTCGGGGACGCCGGACCATTGCCTAACCGCGGACGCCGGAAAAATACTGTAGAACGCGCCGACATCTTCAACAGCCCCGGCCTCGGGGTGGCGAGGCTTGGGCGCGGCGTTTGGAGCCAGAGCACGCGTCCTGGAAATGTCACATATAAAGCGGATCCAGCAACTCCGGCGATGCCTGAGGCTGATGGACGGAAGGGCTCCCCGCAACGGATTGGCGGGGCACCGCTGCTTGCTGTCGTGCCGCCTCGAAGGAACTCATGTAGAGTCCCGCCGTGCAGCTCCACACCATTGTGCGGCCCAGCTTGTAGGCGTTAGCGCTCATGGCGTTCCGGCGTGCTTCATCGCGCAATAACCCACGCACCTCACGTGCAATCGCGCTCGGGTCTGCGAACGGCACCAGCACGCCACGTTGGTCCCCCAACAGTTCGGCGGCATGCCAGTACGGCGTCGAGATCACGGCTTTCCCTGCGCCAAACGCATAAGCTAGTGTTCCCGACGTAATCTGGGCTTCTTCCAGATAAGGAGTAATGTACAGATCTGCCGCTCCGATGAACCCGGTAAGTTCCTTCAGTTCCACAAAGCGGTTGTGGAAGATCACGTTGTTCTCAAGTTTGTTCTTCCTAACGGCGGCCTCGAGGCCGAGGCGGTAGATTTCGCCCCGAGTGCGCAACTCGTTGGGGTGCGTGGCGCCCAGCACGATGTAGACGATGTCGGGAAACTCCGCCACGATCTCAGGGAGAGCATTGAGGACATGCTCAATCCCCTTGTTCGGTGAGAGCAGCCCAAACGTCAGCAACACGCCGTCCCGCCGAAAATTCCGAATTCGTGCTGGAGCGAGACAATGTCGACGTCGCAAGAGTTGAGGAAGTCGGCGGCGCGCCGGTAAGAACCCGGATTCTGCTCTTCAATCTCGAAGCGAACGGCGTCCGGATACTGATAGCACCCCTCAATGTCGGTGACCGGCACCGCGAAGCACCGGGTTTGGGGATGGCGCGCCGCCACAGCGCCAAGCAGGTCGGACGTAAACGTAGCAATGCCACATTTACGCGGCAGGTAGTCGCCAAGAAACGCTATGGTTCGAATGCTGGACTCTGTTTTCACAACTGGACCCGCCTTTCCTGGGTTTCTTTGCTTTGGCCAATCAAACGGCATTGACGAGCGGATCGTTCTCAAGTTCTGGCCTCTCCTGACCATCCCGTTCGGCAGCGTCTTGGCACCGGATACAGCGCGGAGCCCATGGCACGGCCTCGAGGCGTTTTGGGCTGATCTCCCATTCGCACTCAATGCAGGTTCCGAAGCTACCGTCGTGAATCCGGCGCAATGCAGCTCTTACCTGGCGCAGCAGGTTGGATTCAAGGTCTGCGCTTCGAATCGCCAGATCACGTTCCGACGCGCACTGAATCTCATCCATTTGATCCGCGCTCTTCTCGATGGCAATGCCGTCTCGCGCTCGCAATACCTGAACCAGTTCGGATTCTCTTCGCTCAAGGACCTGTTGGAACCCGTTGACCCCTGTGTTTGCCTTCTTCATGGACATCCCCTTTCGCCCTTGCAGGCCGCCGATCCTTGTCTGCACGACATGGTCCAAATGGGAACCTCGCCCTTCGGGCCGTCCGCGGCCGCTCGATGGCGTCCGGGCATTCGGTTTCATGCCGGCGCCTCAACACACACACCAAAGGCGAAACGACCACATTTGGTCACGTGACACTGCACGGTCAGTTCCCGATGGGATGACTCAGCCCCTGGGTGCCGTCGGACGAGGATACGGAAGGCATCATGTCGATCCCTCGCCGACGGACCCTGAAATGCTTCTGTTCACGATGTGGGATCTGCCCGCCGAGGGATCTGGCCTCTCATGCCCGGCCCGGAGCGAACCGCAGACTGCAAATCTGGAGCAAAGGAAATATCCAATGAAGCTTTTCAAATTAGCGACGACGGTGTGTTGTATGGCGCTGATGAGCGTGGCACTCGCACCAGGCGCCAAGGCTGACGAGTGGAACAGGAAAACCGTGGTCACGTTCAGCCGTTCCGTCGAGATTCCAGGGGTTCACCTCGCAGGATGGGGTGTGTTGCCCGCCGGCACGTATGTGTTCAAGATCATGGACTCGCAGTCCGACCGCCACATCGTCCAGATCTTCAGCCAGGACGAGAAGACCATCTACGCCACCATCCTGGCTATCCCTAACTATCGCCTCCAGGCGACCGACAAGACGGTGATCACTTTCAGAGAGAGACCGGCCGGCGAACCGGAAGCGCTTCGGGCGTGGTTCTATCCTGGCAGGACGTCTGGTGAGGAATTCGTCTATCCGAAGGCGAAAGCGATCGCGCTGGCAAAGGCTACGAACACGCCGGTCCTTTTTACCCCGGCCGAGATTCCTCTCGAAGTCGCCGAGCCGATCAAGTCGGCGGATGAGCCGGTGGTCGTAGAGCTGAAGCGGGCGCCGGTCATGGCGATCAAGCCGACTGGAGAAGAAGTGCAGCTCGCCGAGGTGGTGTCACCGCTGCCGTCACAGGTGGAAACGGGGGTTATGCCGGCGACGCTCCCAGATACGGCGAGCCGGTTGCCGGTGATCGGTCTGTTCGGGCTAATCGCGATGGTTGGGGCCTTCGCCTTCCGCATGGGCGCGAAGCGCCTTCAGTAGCAGGATTGTGATACGCCGCGCGGCGCGCTACTCCTTCCAGCGCGCCGCGCCGGGGGGGCGGGTCAGAAGAGAGAGGCAGGAGCATGAGACAGAGAGTCATCCCACTATTGGCGCCCGTGACGAAGCGCCTGCGGAACGGGGACGGTTACTACGAGACAAAGTCTCGCGGAATGGCAGTGCTCAATTCGCCGCTGCTCAACAAGGGTACGGCCTTCACTGCGGAAGAACGAACAGCGCTGGGACTCCAGGGCCTCCTCCCTCCGGAAATCAGCACGTTGGAAACTCAGGTCAAACGCGCCTACTTGCAGTACGAGCGATTGCCGGATGCGCTGAGCAGAAACATCTACCTGACCGCGCTGCACGACCGCAACGAGGTGTTGTTTTTCCGGCTGTTTTCAGAGCACTTGCGCGAGATGATCCCCATCGTTAACGACTTCACCGTCGGCATGGCGGTAGAGCAGTACCACCACGAGTGCCGCCGGCCGCGGGGCGTGTATCTCTCGATCGACCACAGCGAAGGGATCGAGGACGCGTTTGCCAATCTCGGCGCCGGCCCCGGCGATATCGATCTGATCCTGGCGACCGATGCCGAGCAGATTCTGGGAATCGGCGATTGGGGTGTCGGCGGCATCGAGGTTGCAATCGGCAAGCTGGCGATCTACACGGCAGCGGGCGGGATTGACCCGACGCGGGTGATCCCGGTGATGCTCGATGTGGGTACCAACCGGGAGCATCTGCGGGACGATCCCACATACATCGGCAACCGTCACGCCCGAATCCGTGGGGAGCGCTACGACGCCTTCATCGACGCTTACGTCAACGTCGTGACCAAGCTGTTCCCGAACGCACTGCTGCAATGGGAGGACTTTGCTCCTGGCAACAGTCGGCGCATCCTCGGGAAGTACCGAGACAGGATCTGCACCTTCAACGATGACATGCAGGGCACGGGCACGATCACGCTGGCGGCTGCGATCTCCGCCGTGCGCATCTGCGGTTCGCCGCTGCGCAACCAGCGCGTGGTCATCTTCGGGGCCGGCACAGCAGGTGTTGGGGTCGCCGACCAGATTCGCAACGCCATGGTGCGTGAGGGGCTTTCCAACGAGGAGGCTCTCAAGCGCTTCTGGTGCGTGGACCGTCAGGGGCTACTCACGGCCGGCATGGACGGACAACTTCGCGATTATCAGTTGACGTATGCCCGGCCGGCCGCCGAGAGCAAGGGCTGGAAGCACGAAGGGAAAGGACACGGCGCGAGCCTGGCGGAAACTGTGCGCCAGGTGAAACCGACGATGCTGATCGGCGCGTCGGCAGCCTCAGGCAGTTTTACGGAAGCGATCGTTAAGGAAATGGCGAAGCATACGGAACGGCCGATCATCTTCGCGCTCTCCAACCCGCCCGTGCGCGCGGAGGCGAATCCTGCCGATCTGATTGCCTGGACTGACGGGCGTGCGCTGATTGCCACAGGGAGTCCCTTCGCCCCAATCACTTACAAGGGGGTGACATATGTCGTCGCCCAGATGAATAACGCAATGCTGTACCCGGGTATGGCTCTCGGCTCCATCGTCTCGCGAGCCAGCAGGATCAGTGACGGGATGTTCGCGGCAGCAGCAAGTGCTTTATCCAGCCTGGTGGCGGTGCGCCTGCCCGGCGCGTCGCTTCTCCCGCATATTGATGACTTGCGCAGTGTTTCAGCCACGGTAGCCGTAGCCGTCGCCGAGGCTGCGTTTGCAGAGGGATTGGCCGGAATCAAGTTCAGCGACATCGTTCAACAGGTGCAGGACGCGATGTGGCAGCCAGAGTATCGCCGGATCCAGGCGTCCTGAGGAGATCAAGAATGGCGAGCGTCTTTCGTACTCGTTTGTTCGGCCTTGCGGACTGGTTATATGGTTGTTCGCATCGTAGAACCACCTTCCCCAGGACCCTTCGGGCCAGTGCAAGTGCAGGCGGACAGCAACACACGGAGCCGGAGACCTACATCGTGTGCCTGGAGTGTGGACGCCACTTTGCATACGACTGGACCAGAATGCGAGTCGCCAGGCAACGGATAGCCCGGACCGAAGCCGGGCGGGTGCCAGGCAGGATGTCGGATCTGTCAAGGGCGGTTCAGATTGGGTTTCCCCTGGAGGTTGAAGCAGACAGAGGGTCACGGGGATGAGGACGCGGTGGCCGAGCCTCGACCGTAGCCTCGCTTATGTGCTCGCACTCTCGTGGGTGCTCCTGATTGCACTCGTGGGCGAAGCCGCACCTCAGGTTTCGAGGGGGATCGAAGTTCAGGACCCGGACTCATATCGGATCTCAGTGAACGTTGATCTCGTCGTGCTGCACGCTGCTGTGCGGGACCGGAAGGGGCAGCCTGCAACCGATTTGTGCGAGCAGGATTTTGAAGTTTACGAGGACGGCGTCCGGCAGGCAATCCGGTTGTTCAGGCACGAGGACATGCCGGTCACAGTGGGACTGGTTGTCGACCACAGCGGAAGCATGCGGCAGAAGCTGGGCGATGTGATCGCTGCCGCCCGGACTTTTGTACAGTCCAGCAACCCGGAGGACGAGATGTTCGTCGTCAACTTCAATGAGCATGTGAGTCTGGGCCTGCCAGACACGATTCGATTCACCAATCGCGCCGATGAACTGGAAGCCGCGATCATGAAGGCACCGGCCACAGGCCAGACGGCGCTTTACGACGCAGTGGCCAAAGCGTTGGAAAGATTGCAGGCCGGTAGCCGGGACAAGAAAGTACTGATCGTGATCAGCGATGGCGGCGACAACACGAGCATGCTCGACCTGCCTCATGTGTTGCAGAAAGCCGGGCAATCCAGCGCGCTTGTGTACACCATCGGCATCTTTGCTGCAGATGATCCTGACCGGAACCCGGACGTGCTCCGTCGCCTCGCCAGGGTAACTGGCGGCGATGTCTTCTTCCCCGGCCGGCTCAATGATGTCGTGGAGATTTGCAGGCGCATCGCGCGCGACATCCGGCACCAATACACCATCGGATATGTTCCAACGAGTGCGGCGCATCCCGGCGCCTACCGGACCATTCGAGTAGTCGCGGGCGCGGCTGGATACGGCAAGCTCTCTGTGCGCACCAGGACGGGCTACATCGTCGGTGGCGGGTCACGCCCAGTCAAGGACGAGGGCGTCAAATGATGCTCGGGGTTGCCCAAAACCATTTGCGGCGGATCGTGCGGTGGACCCAGAGCGCGCTCTTTGCCGTTGGCGCCTCGATGCTGGCTTATTGCGGGTTTGTGCTGATGGACTCCTGGATCTTTCAGAGAGTGGAGAGCGTCCGACTTGAGCGGCTGCTGACTGACCCGCGAGACGCGAAGGTTGCTGCACGGCAAGACGTGCCCGCCCCTGTGCCGATAACTCCTCCGCGGGCCGCGATCGATGGGCTGATTGGCCGCATCGAAATTCCACGCCTCGGTCTGACTGCGATGGTCATCGAGGGCACCAGCAAAACCACTCTTCGGCGCGCAGTGGGTCACATTCCAGGTACCGCACTGCCGGGACAGCCGGGGAACGTCGGGATTTCCGGGCACCGCGACACGTTTTTCCGGCCGCTGCGAAACATTGAACAGAACGACATCATTTCGCTCACCACGTTGCTGGGCGAGTACCGCTATCGCGTCGTGTCCACCAAAATAGTCGGTCCAAACGATGTCGCGGTATTGAAGCCCAACGGTAATGAGATCCTCACCCTGGTCACCTGCCATCCGTTCTACTTCGTTGGCGCCGCCCCCAACAGGTTTGTCGTTCGGGCCGTCCGACTCTGGTGATCCACGGACTCGCCGACCGCATGTGCTCCCAGCGGCGGCCTCGCGACGGCCGAGGCCATCCCCGGCGCCGAGCTCATCCTCATCGAAGGCATGGGACATGATCTCGCGCCCGGCTTGCCTTCGCAACTCGCTGCCCACATCGCTGATTTCGTGTGGCAAGTCGAACAAGCCTGAATGGTGCTGTGGATTCGATTCGTCACGCACCGTGTTCGTCAGCGTCGGCGATCCTGATGGCGGGCCAGCCCCTCGGCGGTCCCTTCCTGATTGGCTGGAGCGGTGGGTCCAGGCGCTGGCGCCTGCGGTGGGATGTACACAGCGCACACGATGGCCTCGGCAATTGAGACGCTTGGGATGTCGCTACCCTACAGCTCGTCCACTCCAGCTGAGGATCCGCTCAAGTTGGACGAGTGCTATCGCGCAGGTGCGGCAATCCGGAGGCTCTTGGAAATTGATCTAAAGCCGTTCGATATCATGACGCGCGCTGCATTCGAGAACGCCGTGGTGGTGGTTTCGGTACTCGGCGGGTCCACGAACGCGGTGCTCCATCTCATAGCGATCGCACGAGCCGTTGGAGTCACGCTGAAGCTGGAGAGATTCTGCTTCGGTGGCGACGGAGAATAGGAGCATGCAAGTTGTTGGCAGGACGTGCGCAACTCCGGAGGCTTCGTGCGGGCACACGAATGGCTCTGGTGTTAACGGGTGGAAAGGAAAACTACGGGTGGAAATAGTTTGGCTCCCCGAGGCGAACCCTGTTACGAAATGGTTTTGGAGAAACAAGTTTCGGACCACTATCAAGGACTACCAACCGCTTCGAAGCCCGTCGAATCGGACTGGCTGTCGGTTTCAGTTGTCAAAGATCAGGCAGCATCTTCAAGCACACTCGAATCGGGATTAGGCGATCGCTCTCTCAATGCAAGTTCGAGTTGTCCGGCTCGCATGCGCTGACGTTGCCGCTCACCTCAGGCGGATGCCGCCCAGACCTACAGGACTTACTCGACTTTTCGCCATAGGGGTTTGGGCCACCGAAATGGTGGCGAAGGCTTCCGCTGTCCGTATGGCGCGTATTGCGCCTCGGGTGCTGGTTTCGTATCAATGATCGATGCCGGGCTCTCTTTCAACGGATCAACCCGGTCTGCTTGCTGTAATGCCCAGACCAGCCAATCCCCGAATGCTGTTCCGGGATCGATCGAGTGGCCTTCTGCCTTGGCCGCTTCGGTGGCGGCCGAAACCAGATGACGAATCCTCTCCGCCTGTTCCAGATTGGCAGCCGCCCGGTACAGAGCCCTCACTCTTTGCTCTTCGCGGTGGATCAATTCTGCCCGGTGTGCGCGTTCCTGTGCGGCCCGTTGTGCCGCGGCGGCCTCGGCGGCCCGTTTTTCGTCCGCCGCCTTGCCCGCTAATGCTGTCCGCAAGAACGCGGCTACGATCTCTGGCAGCAGGTCTTCAAGCGTTCTCGTCTTCCCATCGTTCCAACTCTTCGGTAGGGCGTTCCACGGCTTCCAGATCTGAAGGCCTAGCCGACCGGACGGCTTATGCTCGTGTGGCGTTCCCGCGTATGTGAGAACCCGCTGAAGAACGCCGCCCTTCGGAGGCGATGCGAGCGGGATGCTGTCAATCTTCTCCATGATCGCGAAGCCGATCTCCTGGTTGTGGAGCGTCGCAGTGGCCTTCTCCTTGTGACCTTTCTTCACAGCGATCTTGAACCCTTCCTCTTCCAAGGAGGTGATGAGGCCAGCCGCAAGCTTCAGCGCGCGCGGCAACGCGGCCTTCGACACGGAGATGTCCAAGCACGCCTCATCGGTCCACAGAAGTTCGTGGCCGTCCCTGTTTGATCGTCCAAGAAGCTCGCGCGCCTGGACTATCAATGGATGCGACATGCTCCCGCGCTTGAGGATCGACTGGGCATCGCGCTCTGTCACTTTGGCAACCTGCGCGCGTTCACCCGGCGTGGTGTACTCCTCGATCTTTGGCGGCTCGGGCTTCGGCGTCGGCTTGTACAGCATGACTCGTTCCTTCAACGCCGGAAGCGGGAGCTTCTGTACTGTCTGGCCCGCCTCTTTTTTTGCCCAGTAACCCCGACCGGGGACGGGAATCGCGAGCTTGCGGCAGACCTTCGCCAAGCCCACATCTGAGATGCCATACTTCTTCGCCAGTTTCGCCATCGGCATTGCCCAGACCTCCTCGTACAGCGAATTCCTGTCCCAGAACTCGTAGCTCATCATTCCTCCATCACAGCTTCATTCCGATGGTCGACAGATGGCCGCGCATCCGCGGTGTGTCCAGCAATTCCTCCAAAAGTTCTTCGGAAGCGGCTTTGTACTTCGCGAACAGCTTGACGAGTGCGACCGTCACAGCTGGCTCGCACTTGCAGAGCATCTGCCGGACGGACTTCATTCCGCCGTCCGGCTCACTCGGTCGCCACTGGGCGCCTGCTTCCAGCAGCCGTTCGATTCGAGCGAAGCCTCCCATCAGCGCGTACCTCGACGCGAGTTGCTTCGAAATGAATGTGTTGCGGTCTTCCCACGGGAGATGCCATAGGCAACGATCCAGCGCGGATGAGCCGCCATTTGGCTTATCATTCGGCTGCGCGCCTAGATGCAGCAGGTAGTCGATCAGTTCTTTCGAGTCCGAAAGCGCAGCCGCCTGAAGGAGGTCGGAGAGATTGTCGAGACGCGGGTCCGGCTTGAGCTTCTTCAGTGCGTCGAGGCTTCCCTTGCTACATGCTTCCCGCAGCGCCGTCGTATGGCAGTCAGGGTCATCGGCGTACCGGTCATCGAGATCCGGCCCGAGACTGCGCGGATTCGCTCCGGCCCACATCATGAGACTGATCCACTTCATGTCGGCTTGGCCCGCAAAATGCCGTAGCGCACGGTCAGCTTGGGCCTGCAGCGAGTCCGCGAGTTCAGGGTGAGCCTTCTTGTAATCCACGAAGGGGCGGAGCGCACGCTGGACTTTGTTATGGAACGCGATCAGGAAAGGATTGCCGGTGACAGGATCGGCGCCACGGTCGAGGAAGAACTGCATCACTTGGCGGTCCCAAGTGAGCAGCACATCCCCGAGTGGGACGGCCTGCATCCGTGCGCCGTTCTCGACCAGCACCTCGATCATGTCGAGACGTCTACTTTCTACGGCCTCCCGCAGGGCTCGGTCCTTCTGCTCCTGCCGAGACTCGTTTCGGGCCAGCAATTCAACGAGGCTGTGGAAGCCGGTGTCGATGGCTGTCAGAAGGGGCGTTCTCTTGGTCGATGGGTGGGTGACGATCGATTTCCCGGCGGCGATCCATCGATCGACATCGTAGAGCCGACCACTGCGGCAAAACGCAAGAAAAGCCTTCGACTCGTCGATAGTGAGCGTGGATGCCATGTTGAGCCATCCGACACCATAACGCATCGCGGAACGGGTGTCGTCAGCTCAATCGGTGGCTCCTCTCTCCGATGTGGAGAATCGGGTTTCGAGACAACTTTAGAGCGACGCTCAGTATGGAATTCCACCGCGACAAGAACGAGCAGCGAGCCCAAACTCTCCGGATAGAAACCTCGGATACCGTGTATAATGTCCGTAGGTTCTATCCAATGCCGATTGCTGAGGTTGGTCTCGTCAAAGCACGCAATGTGTTCACCAAACACAAAGGCATGCTCCGCACCAGCGACGCCATTCGTCTGGGTGTTCACCCTCGGACGCTATACGCTCTTCGCGACCGCGGTGAGCTCGAACAAGTGGGCCGTGGCATTTACCGGCTCTCGACCGCCCCGCCGCTCACCAGCCCCGACATAGTTTCCGTCGCGATCCGAATACCACGCGCCGTCATTTGCCTGATCTCGGCGCTTGCACATCACGGCCTCACGACCCAGGTCCCACATGCGGTGGATGTGGCGCTGCCCAGCCACGCGCAAATCCCTAAGCTCGATGGTATTCCGATACGCGTATTCTGGTACTCCGATCCGTCCTTCAGCTCTGGCATTGACGTCACCTCGATCGACAAAGTACCCGTGAGAGTGTATTCGCCGGAGAAGACGATCGCGGACTGCTTCAAGTACCGAAACAAGATCGGGCTCGACGTCGCCATTGAAGCTCTGCGAGCTTACCGTGAACGGACGCGGAAGCCGGACTACCAGGCTCTCTCCAGGTTTGCGAAGGTCGACCGCGTGGAAAGAGTGATGCGTCCGTACCTGGAGGCGGTGCTGTGAGTGGCCGCGATTTGGGTGCCTCCGTCCGCCAACGGCTGCTGAACCGTGCCCGTGCCGAAGGTCGGCCGTTTCAAGAACTGCTGCAGTACTTCGCCATGGAGCGCTTTCTTTATCGGTTGGCGAGATCTCCGTTCGCGGACCGGTTCGTTCTGAAGGGCGCTCTCCTTTTGACGGCCTGGAAAGCTCCTGTTACTCGGCCGACGATCGACATCGACTTGGCCGGCAGGACCAGCAACGAGTTGGAACATATGCGGTCCGTCGTCGCCGACCTCTGCCAACTCAATACCGAACCGGACGGACTGGAGTTTGACGCGGCCTCTATCGAGGTCCAGCGAATCAAGGAAGACGCGGAATATGAGGGCGTGCGAATCCGATTCAGCGCGACGCTTGCGAAAGCCCGCATCCCAATGCAGATCGACGTGGGGTTTGGTGACGTGATCGTACCGAAGCCCACCGAGGTCGAGTACCCGGCCATACTCGAATTCCCGCCACCGGTGCTCCGGGCCTATCCCAAAGAGACGGTAGTGGCTGAGAAGCTTGAAGCGCTCACAGTGCTCGGCATGCTCAACAGCCGAATCAAGGACTACTACGACCTGACCTTGTTGTCGCGGCTGTACCCATTTGAAGGCGCCTTGCTGGTCGAAGCGATTCGTTCGACATTCCTCCACCGCGGAACGCCGGTGGAAGCAAACCCGGCGGGACTTACGGAAGCTTTCAGCTCCGATCCGGCGCGCGCGGTGCAATGGCGCGCGTTCGTTCGTCGCAGTCGGCTCGATCCGGGGTGGGAGTTGGAGAGGATCGTGGAGCAGGTGCATCTCTTCGCCTCCGAACCGCTCGCTGCCGTCGCTGAGGATCGTCCTTTTGGTCTCCACTGGCGGCCGGGCGGGCCCTGGGTGTGACTGGCCGCGCGGGCACGTGGCCTGCCGGGCTGCATATTGGCTGTGAACCACGCGGGCGGCTCCGGCTCCCCCAATCGTGTCTCCAGAGGGAAGTTTATGTAGAATCTGGCAATCACTGTGCAGATTCTGAGACGAATGTGGATACCGGCATTCATGATCTTGTTTATTTTTTGGGTGTCGCGTTCATCATTGGGATATAATCCATTCTCGAAGGGAAGATCGCGGATGATACCCAACGTGGACATCAACCTTCGAGCTCGGATTGGGAGACTGCTGTTCGGTGACGCTAATGATCCCCCGGAAGAGAGTGATCGGAAAGTGTTTGCGGATTTCGTCTTGCCTGATATCCGTCATTTCCGCGCCCAAGCAAAGCGTTTCCGTGAAAGGTCCGTTCGACCATATGTTGCAGTCATGTACGACGAAGACGACTCTGCGAAGGTCAACGGACTCGATGTGCCAATCCGAGTCGATGACTTGGTTGATCTTGACCGGTCTTATTCGCAAGCGTTGAGGGTGCTTAAACGGTCAAAGATTCAACTCAAACAATTGCACTATGTGGAGGCCATGGAGGCGGCGTTCACAGAACGACTAGCCGAAGCTGCGGCTCAGATGTTCGCGATGACCTATGCACAGGTCAACGGCCCTAGGGTTGTTAGCAAACAAGATACAACCGTGGATTCCAATCGCTCCAACGATACTATTCTCTACGCGAAAGGGTATTTTCTGAGCACTGGAACTGCCTTCGGGGTTTCCACGCCAGCAACGGCATACCTTGTGCCCTCCCGGTATTCGTTCGGGATCATGGAGTCTGGAGGGCCGCGCTTCGAGAACATCGTCTGGTCCTGTCCGACAAACGTCCGACTTAAATTGCCATGAACGACTATGGTGTCTTCGCGAATCTTGTGACCGTGGCGGCGTCACTGGCCTCAGCGGCTGCGGCCGTACGCCTTGCATTCATGAAGCGATCAAGGTGGCAGCCGCCGGAGGAGGCGGTTCCGGCTGCCGTTTCGAGGTTCGCAGCATTGCTCGCAATGATTGTTATTGCGTTGTTGTACGTTTTTGGTCGGAAGGTGGGCCAGGTCGCACTTGCCTGCATTACGATTTTGCTGTTTGTCATCGCGGTTGTATGTCTCATTGTTGCGCTCCGCACGAACGTAAGGTACTCGTTTTACTACCCAAAGCGTAATCATGAGACGGATCGTAAGCTCGGGGGCGACGTTCTCACTGAAGAGGCCATGCGAATATGCAAAGAAAAAGGTCTCAACGAGCAGCAACTTCTTGAGGATGCCCAAGGCGATAAAGATCTTGTTTGGACCAAGGCTTCGCAGGCTTCTGTCATGACGCGAAGCACGTTGTCTTTCATCGGCCTCATAGGACTGGGCACTTGCGCTCTGGCCGCCGCTGCAATGCTGGTGGTGATTGCGAAGGCCGCATAGCTCACAGACTGTTCTTCAGTTCGGCCTCGTGCATTTCGTAAGTGTCTCAGGGCCAGGTGGCTGGTTCTGCTTCTAGGAAGTTTGCTCTGAGTGTCGTTCTGCGAAGTTCGCCCTTCCGTCTGGATGGTCGGCTATCCGGAAGTTGAAACCAGCAGACGACGTGCCGGACTCTCAACTTGCGGATGAAGCGTGATCCAGGTGCAATCCGGACAGAGCACTTGTACGGCATGGCGACTAATCGTGGCGGAGGGTCGCGCGGGTGACCTGCTCCCCGTGAACTCTACCAGAGATAATTGAGAAGCTCCGGATGTTGACCCGCCCCGGAAAACTCTACCACCGATAACTGGAAATTCGGCCGGTCAAAACGCCTCCCAGGCCCGATTGACGGGCCTTCCAGAGCCTCTGGAGACTCCAGTAACCAACTCCAGTTTGCGAGGGCTTTGGCTTGGGCGCTTCGCCCTCGTATGAGCCAGTCTTAGGCAAGCGGAGGAGGCGGTCAAGGGCGGCCTTGGCCGCCGCAGGGAACCCTTGACGGCCTCCGGAGCTTGCCTTTTGATTGTGGACGAGGGCGAAGTGCCCGTCCTCACTAGTACCACTCAGAGCGGCGAACTCATCTGGCGTCCTGTCCTGCAATGCGCTGTGCGGTCGTTTCTGGTTGTAGTGCTCCCGCCACGCTGATAGTCTCCGCTGCGCTTCGGCTAAGTTCGGAAACCAGCTAACGCGCAGACACTCGTCGCGCAATCGGCCGTTGAAGCTTTCAGCAAAGCCGTTCTCCATCGGCCGGCCTGGCCGAATGAAGGCGAGTTGAACATCGTGTTGGATCGCCCAGGCTTCCATCGCCCGGCCGCTGAACTCGCTGCCGTTGTCCGACGTGATGCTCTGTGGCAGGCAGCCTTTTTCTGCGCATACGCGACTGAGTTCCTCGGCCACCTTGGCGCCGCTCAGGCGGTGGTCGGCCAATAGCGTCACGCATTCTCTAGTGAACAGATCGACCACGGTCAAGACGCGGAACCCGCGGCCGTCGGCCAGTTGATCGCTCATGAAGTCCATCGCCCAGCACTGATTCGGCCGGGTCGCCTGCGGCGCGGGCACACGCTGGCGCCGGGCGATCTTCTTCCGTACCTTGGTCCGCACCTGCATCCCTTCCTGGCTGTAGATTCGGTAGATCCGCTTGGCGTTCACTTTCCAGCCCTCGCGACGCAGCAGGACCGTCAAGCGCCGGTAGCCAAAGCGGACATGGATCGAGGCCAGTTCCTTGAGCCGCTGTCGCAGACCCTCCTGGGATGAACTGCGCGACCGGTAGCGCAGCGTGGTCCGATCCAACTGCGTCAGCCTCGCCGCCCGCCGCTCGCTCACCTGCCAGGTCGCTTTCACCCAGCCGGCGAGTTGTCGGCGCAGGCGAGGCTTTAGAGCTTTTTTGACACAATCTCCTGCAGGATCTGCCGGTCCAGACTCAAATCGGCCACCAGGCGCTTCAATCGCCCGTTTTCCTCGCGCAGTTGCCGCAACTCGCGCAGCTCGCTCAGGCTGAGCCCGCCATATTGCTTGCGCCAGGTGTAAAACGTGGCTTGGCTCACGCCCAGTTGGCGGCACACCTCAGCCACCTTTGCCCCAGACTCCACCTGCTGCAGGGCCGTGATGATCTGCTCTTCGCTGGCACCCTTCCTGGGCATCGCGAAGCCTCCCTTCCGTCTTCCCAAAGGGACGTTACATCCAGCCTAACCTCAGTTTCACGTGGTGGAGTTTTCGGGTTTTGGGTCAATGGGTGAAGACCCTCGCATGGCACACTTCGACTCCGTAGCCTTAGCCCTCGCCGCCTTGGGCTTTACTCGCCGGCGGTCGCAGAGCGACAGCGTACGGTGACTCCACGACCGCACGAGGCGCGCGCGGCTCCTTGCCTGGTGCCGCCGCTGGCTGCAACGGCGCTGTGGCGTTGCAGCCTGTGTCGGTACGCAACTGCGGAAACGCTAACTGGAGACTCGTCGGATGGCCGGGCTGTGCGGAGTGGCCACCCACTTCCGCCGCCCGGCTCCTGCCGAGCCCTACTACTATGGATGACCTGTTACCTCATGAGCTGCGCGTGCTCGCGCTCGATCCTTCATCCGACGGCTTCGGCTTCGCCGTGTTCGAAGTTCCCGCTCGTCTCATCGACTGGGGCGTCCGGCAAGCGGCCGGGGACGAAAAAGCCAAGAATGTCGTCTGCCTAAAGCTCCTCGGTGCACTACTCGACCAACACCGCCCTCCCATCCTGGCTATCGAAGATCCGGCCGCCGCCGGATCGCGCCGCCATCCGTGCGCATTCTCGACCTGCTGGAGCAGATTCGGCAGCTCGCCCGCAGCCGGCACCTGCGTGTTGCGCCGTTTTCGCCCGAGCGCGTCCGCCGGGCTTTCCGCCCGCGGAAAGACGTCATCGCCGCCGCGCTCGCCGGCCGGTTTCCGGAGCTCCAGCCGCGCCTGCCACAGCCGCGGAAATGCAGCGACAGCGAGCACTCCGCCATGCCGGTCTTTGACGCGGCGGCACTGGCCGCCACCTACTTCTATTTTCGGAAGCGGACGTCTCTCTCTGAAGTGCGCAAACCGCTCTTGGAGTTCGGCGCGCTGAATCGGCGGTCTGAGCGATCAGCGTCTCGAACCAAACTGAATTGACGGATCAGTGTCTCGAATGTTGGGGCGGGTAGTAAATATAGCTGTCAGAAGATCGGAGAGTGGAGAAACAGATGAAAGGTGCCCTGCGAGCGAAGCGACACTATTGCAGACCCGGTAGCGCTTTCTGGGAGGAAGTCCTCGAATTCTTCGTGACAGTAACACCATGGCGACCAGGCCCGAGGCAATGAGGACGTAGGTGCTGGGCTCAGGGGTGGCGTCTGGGGTTGCCCAGATCTGGACTGCGTAGTGGCGATCACCTACAAATGCCCATTGTCCGGCGGAGTAGAAGCCGGCGGTGATAGGACTGCCCACTGATCCCCGAAAGTCGTTGTTATGCAACGTCAGTGCGAGGATGTACTGGTTGCCACCTGTAACCGCCTGGCCGAGAAGCTGGGAGTCCCGTTGTCCTGCAGTCAAGTTGATGTCGTCATTGCCCGTGATAAACGACGTCGCGAGCAAATTCCCCAGCGAGCCGCTGAAGAGCCAGATCTGCGAATCGATGCCGGACCCGGAGTCGGTCGCGCCATCCAACATTTGCCCGCCGGAGAACTGAAAGGTCTTCGCGCTCAGATACAGTGTCGGGTAAGAGCTGAGCGCGGTCAGGTCGATTTCAAAAGAATAGACCGAATTTGCAGAGGCATTGGTGCCACGGTAGATCGCCTGATACACGGGCGTGCCCGAGCAGAGTGCGGCGAGCAGACCCAGAAGCAGGCCTGCTTTCATAATCGCATGCATATATCCTCCGGCTATTGGGGGTAATGCGTTCATCACGCATCGATTGAGTGCGGCTGCCGGAGCGAAATTCCGCAATGGCCTCTGCACGTCTCACAAGTAAAGTGAGGCGGGGCGCACGTTTCTCTCGGTTGAAGTGATTAATGTTCGTTCAGGCGTTCGGGCTGGAGTGTGCAACACCTGATGTGGGGGAAGGGCAGGGAGGAGCACGGCAAAATTTTTCTGAGAGAAATCTTCCCGTACGGGCACTATCTCAATAACAAGCTCTGTCATGAACTGCCGTGCGGAACCATACGCAATCAGTTTCCTCCTCCAATGAAACATGCGCGCCGCACGGCAGGCAGAGCGCCATTTTCGTATGGGTTGGCGGGAGCGCTGGGTGGCATAGCGAGACCAATGGCCTTGAACGCGCGCTGTCTTGAGGAATCGTACGCCGACGGGGCTGCGGCGCGTCAAACTGCACCGTAAACAAAAAAGAGCCCTACCCCGTGGGGGAAGGGCTCTTGCAGACGAAAATGTGCCAGGTGTTAGGCTCGGCGCCGGCGCGACAAGATCATCATGCCACCCAGGCCGAAACTCATGAGCGCATAGGTCGCAGGCTCAGGGATCGCTTCGGTGGTCGCCCAGACCTGCACCGCATAGTGGCCGTCTCCGACGGAGCCGGCCTGCCCGCCGGAGTTGAATCCGGCCGTGATGGGACTTCCCGGTCCGCCCAGGAAGTCCTTGTTGAAGAGGGTCAGGGCAAGGAGATACTGGTTGCCGCCTACGGCTGGTTGATTGAGCAACTGCGAGTCCCACAGCATCGCACCCGTGTTGATATCGTCATTGCTCGTGACAAACGACGTCGCGAGCAGGTTCCCCAGCGAGCCGTTGAAAAGCCAGATCTGCGAATCGATGCCGCCGCCCGGATCGGTGACGGCATCCAACATCTGCCCGCCGGCGTACTGGAATGTCTGCGCATGGAGAAACAGCGTTGGGTAGGCTCCCAGCGCGGTCAGGTCGATGTCGAAATAGTAGAGGGAATTCGCCGTGGCGTTGGATCCCCGGTGAATCGCCTGATAAACGGTTGCGGCAGGGCATGCTGCGCACACAAGCCCCAGCAACAGCACCGCCTTAATGATCTTCTTCACTGCCTCCTCCTCCTAAGTCCATTGCTTTCAATGAGACTTCTGGCTCGTCAGGGCGAAGATACGTGCGCCTGAAGCCGTACATTTATGAAGGTATAGAACTGGCAGTACTAAGTCAACCAGTAAATGGCCTTAGTACTATGACTCAGTCGGCAGACGGAGCGGATCGGTCCCGTTCAACGTTCCTTCTCATCGGCACTCTTGCAGGCCGAAGAGGAGGTTATGCGGACGCATCAGCGACAGAAACGGCCTCGGCTTCGGGATCGCGCTCCTTACCTGGTTGCCAGGCTCGGCCTCACGGCGGCGGTGCCGGATCAGCGGCTCCTGCGCAAGTGCAGCTTCGCGGGCGGCGTGGCGTTTCATGACTTTTCCGTGGCGACGTCCGTCGAGCCCGAACTGGCGCGTGCCCGGTGGCATGCCTATTAAGGAAGGCGGCTGCGACCCGACAGCTTTTTGGAAGGCATCGTCACCGCGCGGATCCTGCGTTGATTCGGAAACACTTCTTGCAGCCGTTGGTCGCAATCCTGCCCTCGAACTTCTGGGTGCCGTTGAGGATGAGCTGCAGCGGCCGGTGCACGGGGTAGTCAAATTCGAGGATATAGCCAGGCTCCAATCGAAGCAGATCCTCGACCGTGACCGTGGGCCCGGTGAGGCGCGCGTCAAACTTGACCTGCGCGGGCATGATCAGCCGCAGCATGCGTGCCTGTTCCGTTGCGGTGGGCTCGGACTTGCGCACCGACCACTGCTGAGCGAATTTCTGCCGCAGCATCTTGATGATGATGGACGGGATTCCCAGATTCATCATGCCGGCAACCTCGCCGATGCGGATCTCGATGCCGATGGCCACGATCGCCTCATTCGGCGCCAGGACCTGCAGGAGCTGCGGCTCGGTCTCGTGGCTTTCGACCGCGAAGTGGATCTCTTCAATCGGCGACCAAGCCTCGTGCAGATCGTGGAGGATGATCCGCAAGACGCCGTTCAGGATCGACTGCTCGATCTCCGTGACCTCCCGGCTTGCCTGGAGGGGCGTTTTGCCGTTGCCGCCCAGAAGCATCTCGATGATGGGGAACACCATCTGGGGATTGATCTCCAGGATGGCGCTACCGTCGATCGGCCGCATGCTCAGGTTCGCAATGCACGTGGGCGACGGCAGGCACCGGGCGAACTCGACGAACGACAACTGCTCCACGGAAATGAGATTGACGACGACATAGGCGCGCAGGTAGGCGGACAGGCTCGAGGCAAGGGAGCGCGCGAAATTGTCATGGAGCAGGTGGATGGCGCGCAGTTGATCCTTGGCGATGCGGTCCGGCCGACGGAAATCATACGGCTCCGCACGGCTGGCCGGATCGTCCTGCAGAGCGCCCTGCAGGTTGCGGAATACGCTGTCTATCTCGTCCTGGCTGAGCAATCGATCTGAGGCCATACACAAGCACCTTCGGCGTGAAGCGGACACAACTGCATCGGACGGACTCCGTAGGCCCAGGCAAGCGGGCTATAGCCCGCCGGAATGATGGTCGGTGACTCACGCGCATTCCTTTCAAGCCGGGAGGCTTGCCTCCACGGAGTGGGAAAGTGCCAGCACCCGCGGCGCGCCGTACGCTGTCCGGTTGGTCCACGAAGGAAACCGCTCCGGACGAGCCCTGAGGCAGGCCAAAATAAGGTCGGCGATGCGTGATCGGCGGCGCAGGAACTGTTCGCATACGTCCTCGAGACGCGTTTTGTCGCCGCCGACCCAATCTTCCGGCACCCCGCCCACTCATTCCTGCAAGAAGCTCTCCGGGATACTCTCGATGCGGTGCAGCCACGGTTCCAGGTCTTTGAAGGAGCGAAGATCCCGATAGGCTGCCGGCTGCGGATGCAGCCCGCATAACGGGGAATCGACAAATGTCCAGTGCGGACCATCGAACGCCAGGCCGTGATCGACGGCCAAGGCGAGATACTTACCTTGCGGAGCGCACGTGCGCGATTTGCCTGGCAAATCTCTCGCGCGGACGAAGAGGGCCTGCCGGCTGTCCGTGGTCGCCAGCCATTTATCGACCGTAAGGAGTCCGATGAAGCGGTGGAGGTTGGCGACGGCACCAAAGAGCTGGCGGTGAAAAAAGTCGTACACGGCTGTCCGGTCGGGGACGCCGGGAAGCGTGAGCCGAAGTAGCAACCCGGCGGCACGGGCACGGTGGCATAGCGCCCGGGAAAGCCGCTGACGCCGCTGTCCGTCCGGCAACTCACCACGACCGGCGTGTCGCATCCGGTCCGGGTCGCCTCGCGCCGGTCCGGCTCGGTCGGAGGTCGGGCCTCGCGGCCCGCGACGGCGGAATCCGCCTCACAGAGCGTCAGGGCGGCGCGCATGTCCTCAATGAAGAGACCGGCTTCCTCCAGTTCGTCGCGGCAGGCTTGGCAGACGATTAGGTGTTCCTCAATGGTCTGCGATCGCTCCGGGGTGATGTGGCCAAGCAGGTAGTCTTCCAGCTCCGAGGTCGGATGTGTGCAACCGTGCGTCATTGGATGCGTGTGGTTCTCCATTTCAAGCTGCCTCGGGGGAGGATGCTTTATCCATGGTTAGGACATTGCAGCGGGTGAAGAAGTATGGCGGCGATCGTGGTGGATACCCAATATGAAATCAATGCGACGCGCAATGCGGTAAAGGTGTCGAATCCGTACAACGCCTCGACGCCGGCGGGCGAGCGAGGCTGGACAGTGACGCTGAAGGACCGGATGGGGCGGACGTGCGCGGTGGAGAACTATGAGGGCGCCGCAGCGCCGGCGGCCGCTGGGACGTGCGCGGCAGGGGGCTCAGGCCATGGTGGACGGGCGTTGCTGGCGTATGGCGCCTCGACGGACGGAGCGGAGGCGAAGGAGACGATTGCGGGGACGCCGGCGCAGACGCGGGTCCGGGCGACGGACGGTTTGGGGCGGATGTGGAAGGTGACCGAGAACGGGTCTGAGGTGACGAGCTATGCGTTTGACGCAGCGGACCGGCTGACCGGGGTGAGCCAAGGGGGGCGGGCGCGGGCGTTCACGTATTCGACGACGGGGTGGCTGCTGGCGGCGGCGAATCCGGAGAGCGGCACGATCAGCTACGACTACACGCCGGCAGGGAGGCTGCTGACGAAAGCAGATGCGCGCGGCTTGTACGGTGCGCAGTCAGGTTGCATCCACTAGTCCGGCCGTGGATATGCCACCTGTTCTGAAAACGGAACAAAGTCGTGTTTTTGGCCCACATTTGCGGTTTGGACTCACTCATTATTTGCAGTCAGTTAGGTGTCAGTTGTTCTGATTTCGGAACACAGATGCATTACTGCTTAGTACGGCATGTCGTGTTTGACTTGCAATGAATAGACTAAACACTTGCATAGCGCGTACGTAAATGATGATAACAACACGCTGCAGTAATCGCCGATCGACAGAATATAACTGCAGAATCTGTTGACAGCCTCGTGAGCCCTATGGTTTACTGTCTCTTCGCAAGCGTGTTGTACAGATAAAAGTAATCAAAATCAGAGTGTACGTTCCTGCAGCGTTAGACCACCCGACGTGGTGGATTTGCGTGTTCGTCTGCTTCCACGGCAAGACTGTGTAGGCTCAGGCCTTACCCTGAGGCCGCGAATATTTCAGGAAAAGGCGGTTCGTGTGTTCACACTAGGTGGCCCTAAAGCGATCAATCATGTTTCAGAACGATTGCAGACTGGATTTTCTGTTGCTGGCAGGGCGACGCTGTTGTTGCTGATTACGCAACTTATTGCGGGGATGTTGTTGGGGCAGGATACCGCGCCTGCTAATCCAACGAGGGAGTACATCCGACTGGGTGATCGAGTATTGGCGGTTGAAATGCCGCCGACATCTGTAGGGGTTGTGGTTGCGGTAAGTCCTTCGACTGTCAGTCTGGCCGCCAGTCAGACTCAATCCTTCACTGCGACAGTGAGTGGCACTACGAACACGTCGGTGACGTGGAGTATTTCCCCAGCAGTCGGCTCAATTGGGTCAACCACTGGGGTTTATACGGCTCCTGATCCAATCGCGTCTCCGCAGACGATCACGATTACCGCGACTAGCGTGGCGGACGCGAGTAAGAATGCAAGAGCAACCGTCGTATTGACGCCCAACACCCCTCCCGCTTCCGCATGGCCGAGTGTGGCCATCAATGCCACCTCGGTAGACAACGCATCGAGCTACAACAACGGCGTGCACACGGTTTCGGCGCGGAGTGGCGAGATCGGGGGGACTGGTGACTCGTTCAACTTCGCCTACCAGACCATGGTGGGCGATGGGACGATTGTGGCCCGGATCACCAGCTACCAGGGGACGGGCTGGATTCCCCGGGCCGGTCTGATGCTGCGCGAAGGGCCGACGCCGACCGCAGCACACGCCCTGATGTCGGTCGTCGGGGGCAACACCCTGGAATTCCGATGGCGGGCGAGCACCGGCGGGGGGACGAGTGCGGTCGGTGGGGCCGCGAT
>DBMU01000032.1:89670-131129 GCA_002298225.1 Bryobacterales bacterium UBA690 | reverse complement strand
GGTTGATCGCCCAACTGGCGCCCAGTGATAGGAGGATTCCGGCGATCCAACCGGCGAGGGCCAGCAGCATGGTTTCGCGAACCAGGATCCCCAGGATGTCACGCGGCGCCGCACCTAGCGCTTTCATAATGCCGATCTCGCGGGTGCGCTCCAATACGGTGGTGTACATCGTGAGGCCGACGACCAGGAAACCGATAATGATCGAGAGCCCGATGATGACGTAGATGAAGGCGCGTAGGCCGGGGACATTGTTCATCGAAAAGAGACTGAGGAATTCTTCGATTGAGTAGATCGAATACCCCTCCAACTCCGGCTGCTTCTTGAGCCCCGCGATCACGTCGTTAGTACGCTTGGGGTCATCCAGCTTCAGGAACGTCTGGCTGAGTTTTCCTTCACTGTTGGTCAACTCCTGGAGCCGTTTGATCGGAACGAAGATACGGGAGAGCTTGCCCGGCTCAACGACGCCGGAAACATGCCAGTCGTGGTTCAGCAGTTTGACGGTATCGCCGGCGTGCTTCTTCTGCTGTTCGGCGTACCAACTGTCGATGATGATGTCGTCGGGGCTGGCGAAAGGTCCGCCTTCGAGAAACTTGAAGCTGCCGCTCAGGGCAACGAATTGACCGTAGTCGATGCCGGAGACGGTGCTGATGCCGCCGACTAGCTGGATAGTGGTGCCGACGGCGCGGGTGACGTGCGGCACGCTGCGAAAGTAGTCGAGGACTTTCTCCGGCATGCTGGCGCCGCTGAGAGAGATGGCAGAGGCGCCGGGCGGCTTGATCCAGATGTCGGCGCCGACTCCCTTGGCGCGGTTGATGGAGTCCTGCAGCATGCCGCGGCTGAGTCCCGCAACAGCCAGGATCATGGTGACCTGGAAACCAATGGAGAGAGCGCTGAGTGCGGTGCGCAGTTTGCGGTGCTTGAGGTTTTCGAAGACGAGACGGTTGATCAAAGCGCGAATGATCCTTCAACGCAAACTCTCATTGTAGCGCCTGGGGCCGGCATGAGACTCTGCTGATTGAGTTTGTTCCGTTATTGAAAGTCCCGGATTTCGGAGTAGAGGCACAGTCCGGTCTCCAGGAGTTGAATGGCGAGGGCGGCGCCGAAGCCGGCGGGTTCGGTGAGCCGGAGTTGGAGGATCGGATCAACTGCGAGGAACTGCAGCATGAACTCGTGTGCTGCCGAGGGCTCAAGATGAGAGAACATGAGGGCGTCCAGCGCATCGGGTGCAAAGGCGCGGGCGGTGAGGGCGGCAGCCGCGGAGGAGAATCCGTCGAGGATGACAGGCAGGCGGAGCGAGGCGGCCGCCAGCACAAATCCGGTCATGGCCGCGAAATCGGGGCCGCCGAGGCATCGCAACGTGGCTAGCGGCGAGACGGTGTCGCGCTGGTGGAGATTGACGGCTGCGCGGACGGACTGCAGGCGGCGGTTGTGTGTCGCATCGTCGAGTCCGCACTCGCGCACCACCGTGTCGGCCGCGTCCCGGCCTGCCATGGCGCTGAGCATGGCGGAGGCGGAACAGGATGTGCCTGCGCCGATTTGCGCCAGAGCAACGATGTCGAAGCGGATCGCCGCCTCACGGGCGATGTTGATGCCCGTCTCGAGGGCCGCATTGAGTTCAGCCTCCGTGAGGGCCGGACCCCTCACGAAATTAGCCGAACCGGCGGCGACGCGTTGATCGAGTGCGCCTCCGTCGAGCCCTTGAATCGTTCCGGCATCGATGAGCAGCGTTTCGATCTGCGCCTGCCGGCAGAGGACGTTCACGGCCATGCCGCCGCGGAGAAACTGACGAGCTTCGCGGCGCGTTTCGTCCTGCGCCTCGCGAGTCACTTCTTCAGTGACGACGCCGTGATCCGCCGCGAACACGATCATGCCTTTCCGCCGCAACGCAGGAGCCGCTGTGCCCTTCACGATTCCGTAGTGGGTGACGAGGTCTTCCAGGCGGCCGAGGCTGGCGTGCGGCTTCGGCAGCGAGTCCCAGTGCGCGGTGAGAGCCGACGCGACGGAGCGGTCGAACAGCGGGTGGACCTGTTCAATGACTCGGGTGAGGGCAGGTGAGATCATTTGATTCTGTTGGGGGTACCAAAGACCATCCAGTAGAGGCGAGAAGCCGACTCGGCCATCCGCCGGTTGATCAGTCCGGCCAGCCTGCGGAACTCGCGTGAGTCGGGTGGGTCGATGGAGAAGCCGAAGTCAACATCGCTGGTGACAATGATGATTTCAGCCGGTCCGCGGAGAGCTGCTTGCAGAAGGCGGACCGCATGGTGCTCGACCTCGGGGGCGGCGAGGCCTGCCATGAAGAGATTCGAAACCCAGTGCGTGAGGTCATCGATGACGATGGCGTCGAAGTCCGAGGCGCGCTCGGCGAGCAAGCGAGCCACATCCAGCGGCTCCTCGTAAGTGATGAAGGAGGCGCCGCGTTCCCGCCGTGCAGTTTCGGCTTTCTGCCGGCTCTCTTCGTTGTCCGGCTGGAGAGTGGCGATGAACGCCAACCGCGGCCCGTGCGCGCTGGCGAGAGCGAGTCCGTACCGGCTCTTGCCGCAGCGCCGGCCGCCGCCGACTACGGCTAGAGCCACAGGCTCCTCCGCTTGCTGCGCAGAATCGCGATGAAAAACGGGCCGCCGATGAGTGCGGTGACCACGCTGACGGGGATCTCGACGGACATGATGCTGCGCGCCACGGTATCACAGATTGTGAGGAACGCCGCTCCGGCGAGGAAGGACGCCGGCATGAGAAGGCGGTGATCGCCGCCGAGACGCAGACGCAGCGCGTGCGGCACGATCAGACCGACGAACCCGATGGGACCGGTGATCGCGGTGACGGACGCGGTGAGCACCGATCCGACGACATAGCCGATGAGCAGCAGGCGCTGCGGAGAAGCGCCGCGGGCGGCGGCCCACTCCTCTCCCACCGACATGAGATTCCACTGGCGGGCCGCCATGCAGACAGCGAAGCAAAGCGGCAGGATGATGGCGGCGAGCGCAATGAGGGTCGGTGCGTCGACGGGATCGATGTTACCCATCAGCCAGTGCACGATGGCGAAAGTCTGTCCCACGCTGGCGAGATTGTGCAGAAGCATGATGAGCGAGGTGACGACGCTGTTGATGGTGATGCCCGCCAGGAGCAGGGTGAATGACGAAAGTCGCCGGCCTTCTGCGGCGACTGCTAAGACAATGACCAGAATGACGGCCGCCCCAGCCAGCGCCGCGGCCCATAGCGCGGGAAGTCCGGCCAGGCTGTGGAGCCCAAAACAGATGGCGATCACGGCGCCGAGCGACGCGCCGCCGGAAACTCCCAGCGTATACGGCGTCGCGAGCGGGTCCCGCAACAGAGCTTGAAAGAGCACCCCCGCCACGGCGAGCGCGCCGCCGGCGAGCATGGCGAGCATCGTCCGCGGCCAGCGCACGCCGAAGAACATCTGAGCATCCGGCCACTCGCCCCGGAAGGCTTTCGTCAGGCTGATGGAGGACGGCCCGATGAGCGGCGTGACGACGGCGACTGCGGCGGTAAAGATCAGCGCCAGCAACAGGACGCGCGCCGCGCGCGCCGGAGTGACCGGATCAATCCCCATATGCGATCCAGGCCTTTCCGCCGGGGCGCTGGAGCCATTCGGCCTCGACATTGAAAATCTCACGGATCTTCTCGACGGAGAGCGCGTCGCACGGCGGCGCATCGGCAACCACCTGACCTTTGCGGAGCGCGACGACGCGGTCCGAGTAAGCGGCGGCGAGATTCAGATCGTGAGTAACAGTGATGACGAGCAGACCTTCGCGGGAGAGGCGGCGGAGCAGGTCGTAAATGGTGAGCTGGTGCTGCAAGTCGAGGAAAGTGGTGGGCTCATCCAGCAGCAGCGCCCTCGGCTCCTGGGCCAGTGCTGAGGCGAGAATGACGCGCTGGCGCTCGCCGCCGCTGAGGGCGCGGAAGTCGCGTGAGCGGAATTCGAGAGTGTCGGTCAATTGCATGGCCCGCTCGACGGCGTCCCAGTCCTGCGGGCTTTCGAAGAGCCCGCCCGCGTAGGGCGTGCGGCCCATGAGGACGACCTGCTCCGCGGTGAAAGGAAAGTCGAGTTTGAGGCTTTGAGGAACCATCGCGACATGGCGCGCGAAGTCGCGCCGCTGCCAGTGGGGTACGGACTGCCCGTTGAGAAAGCACCCGCCTGTGTAGCCGGAACGCAGCCCGGCCATGATGCCGAGCAGAGTCGACTTGCCTGCACCGTTCGGCCCGGCCAGCGCCACCAGGCCGGGCTCGTCGAAGCGCAGGGAGACGCCGCGAAGGACCTCGGCTTCGCCATAGCGCATGCCGACATCGTCCAGCCTGTACTGCGCGGTCATTTGGACCTGTCCGCGTGGAGCAGCGCGCTCAGTTGCCGTGCGGCTTCGGCCATGCGCGGGCCGGGGCGTATGAAGACCTCGGAGCTGATCTGGCGGACCTCCTTATTGCGGACGGCGCGCAGGCGCGGGTACTTGCCCCACAGCGTGTGTAGGCGATCGGCGGACTCCAGCGGTTTTCCTTCGTGATGCGCGAAGTCCCCCATGTCGAGAATCACTTCAGGATCGCTCGCCAGCACCTGTTCGATCGAGACGCGCGGGTATTGGATGGGTGAGTCCTTCAGCACGTTGATGCCTCCGGCGATGGCGATGAGTTCGTCGACGAACGTGCGTGGACCCGCGCCGACCATGCCCTGCAGTGTACCCGGCGAGCGGCCGACCAGAAACAGCGCTGTGCGCCGCTGATGCTGCGCGGCGCCGCGTCGGACGTCGTCCAGTTGAGCGCGCAGGCTGCCGGCCAGTTTTTGGGCGGCGGCATTGCGGCCTGTGAGCCGGCCGATGGTGGTGATGGAGATGAGGATATCGGAGATGGAGTCCTGGTTCACCTCCTCCGCGCGGACGCCGAGGTTCCGCAGCTTTTCCGCCACCTGCACAGGGTTCTTGATGACGATGACGAGGTCGGGCTTCAAGGCGAGAATGCGCTCGAAGTCGGGTTCGAGAAAGCTCCCGATCTTCGGTTTGGACTGGGCTTCCACGGGATAGCGGCAGTATTGAGTGACGCCGGCAACGCGGTTGCCGAGCCCGAGGGCGTAGAGGATTTCAGTGATGGACGGAGCCGTCGAAATGATGCGCTGCGGCTCGGCGGCGGAAAGTGCGAGCGAGGCGAAGAGAGATGCCGTGATCAGTCCTCGCAAAAGTACTCCTTGGCCGCATGGACGAAGCGTTCATTCTCGGGGCGTGTGCGGACCGCGAAGCGGATGGCCTCCCCCTCGACGCCGGGCAGACGCGTGCAGTTGCGCAGGATGATTTTGCGATCGAGGAACCAGTCGCAGATCTCGGCGGCGGGGGTGTCGGTCTCGGCGAAAAGGAAATTGGCCTCGCCGGGGACGATGCGGAGGCCGTCAAGTCCGGAGAGTTCGTCAAGAAGCCACTGGCGCTCCGATTCGACGAGGTCGCGGGTCCTGTCGGCGTGTTGAGTATCGCGCAGTGCCGCAAGCGCGGCGGCTTCAGCGAGCGTGCCGACCTGCCAGGGTTCCCGGCGTCGAGTGAGGCGCGACATCCATTCGGTGGAACCGACAAGAGCGCCGACGCGCAGTCCAGGGAGGGCGTGGAACTTGGAGAGCGAACGGAGAACGAGCAGATTGGGGTGATGATCCGTCCACCACACGGCGGATTCGAGCCGCGTGAACTCGATAAAGCTCTCATCGATGAGGACGGGCCCCTCTCGCCCGGCGATGGCCCGCCGGAGTACTTCGACGGGGACCGCTTCGCCTGTGGGATTGACGGGCTGTCCGAGGACGAGCAGACCGCGTTGCGGCCACGATTCCGGATCGCTGAGCGGCACCCGCAGCGCATGGGGGAAGGCGCGATAGAATTCGCTCCAGACCGGTGTGACGAGGGCGGTGGGGCCGGTCCAGCCTGACCGGGCGACGAAGTGCAGCAGATCAGTGGCACCGCCGCCGGCCATCACCTGCTCGGGCTTGACGCGCCACTGTGCGGCCAGAGTCTGCTCGAGTTCACCGGGAAGCTGGGCGGGATAGTGGGCGATGCGGTCAAGCGCAGCTTCCACCGCGGGCCGCACGCCCGGAGCAGGACCGAGCGGGTTGATGCTGGCGCTTAGATCGAGCATGTCTCGCCAGTCCCATCCGCGTTCTCGAGCGATGGCGAAAATGTTTCCACCGTGGGTAATGGTCAAACTGATCCTCCAGGCCATCCGGGCGCCCTCTCCTCCGGCGCCGCCGGGGCAGAATGGAACATCCCTGCGCGGGATGGCGTCAGCGCCGGCGCCCGCCGCTCCGGGGCGGCACGGGGCGCGGCTCAGTTCTTACTGTACTACTGCCGCAGTCACAAAGAGTTGCGGGTCAGTTGATCAAGTCCGGTCCAGCCGGCGAACCAGTCGCCGAGCCGGTCCATGGTTTCCTCGGACGGCAGGGCAGGCGGTACCCGGCAACCGAGGATTTTCGAAATAATGCGATGGTCAAAGAGATCGCCTGCGCGAATTTCTCGGGCTTGGAATGGAGCCCAGTCAGAGGCGATGATCGCGGCGCCGCGGGACTGCTGGTCCGCCAGCCAGGTGTCCAGCCCCGCTTCCGACAGCCATTCGAGGTCCGAGGCCTGGTTCGACGTCGCGGGGACGAAGAGGACGTCAAAGCGTCCCGGCGCCGGGCTGACCAGCCATTCGGCACCGCGTAGGAGCTGGTACTCGGGAAAATTGGTGATGTGAGGCAGAGAGAGGACGCCGGCGCGCGGGCCGCCGCCGAGGCGCCAAGGAGGAAGCCGCGCCAAGTCGGGATCCTGAGGAGGCATGAGGCCAGGCTCGAACAGTGGGAGCTCACCCAGGTCGCCGATCTGCAGGCGATCGCTCCAGCGTTGAATCCGGAGGACTGTCCAACCGGGCCGAGGGGGGACGGGCTCACCGGCCTCCACGACTACATGATCGTGAGCTTCGAGCAGCTTCGGCAGTCTGCTCCAACCTGAGTCGAACTCTTCTGCCGGCGCCATGCGGCACGCCTCGGCGAGCAGCGCGGCCGCCCGGCAGACGACTCCGCCGCCGGGGCAGGGAACGGGGTCCCCGTCCCGGGAAGAGAGATGCAGGGGCCCGACGTGGTGGCCGCCTGCGGCCAGCCACCGTGCGAGTCCGGCGGCGACGTGCGTCTTCCCCGCACCGGGTGAATCGCTGCTGACGACAATAACCCTGGCCGGCATACGGCTAAAGCCCGGCCTCTTTGATGAATGTTGCGGCGACCACTTCCAGGGCCTGCTTCCCTATATCCACTTGCCTGTTCATTTCTTTTATCTTCTCTCGGTTGAAGCGACCCTGCAGATCGCGCAACGCCGCGGCCAGGCCCGGGACCCGCTCCAGGGCGTCCGCCCGCACGACAATCCCTGCTTCCTGCCGCGGGAGCGCAGACTTTTCGTCGCCGAGGACCTGAAACGCGTTCATGTCGAGCTGCGCGTCATTCCCCGAGCCCGCGATCATCGAAACCCGGCCGTCCTTGAGCGAAGCGTAGAGTGCTGCCGTATCCATGGCCTGGAGCGGCGCCGTGAGGTGCAGGCGATACTGGCGCATGAGCAGGGGCAGCCCGTCGCCGCGCTGCTGGAAGTCCGCGGTGGAGGCGATGGACCAGCCCTCCTCTGAAGCCTCTGCTTGCGGCATCGTCGCCACAGCGCTGCCGGCGCGAACCACCATCACGGAGGGATTGTCGAATCCGAGCGGACCGATCCATTCACAGCGGAATCGGGTTCGAAACAGCTCCTGAAGTCGTTCGCGGGCGTCGCCGGAGGGTCCGGCCGCCGGGGGCTGGCCGAGCGAGGCAAGAGCCGCCCCGGTGTACTCTGGACAGAGATCGATTTCGCCGGCCACCACCGCGGTGTGGGCTTGCTGCGTTGTCCCAAGCGCCAACCGGCGGGCGACATTCTGATCGCCGAATCGCTTTTCGAGGAATTGAGCCAGGATCTCCGCGAGGACGCGCTGTTCTGTGGTGTCTTTGGAGCCGACCGTGATCAGGAGGCGACCGGCGCCGCACGCCTGCAGAAAGACTACAAGGAATATAAGTGCGGATAGAATCAGACGGCGCGGCGAAGACATCTCATCGAGGTTACCTGAACCGCCGGGCCCGTACACACATCGCCTTCGAGGCGCCGATTCGCCTCCTCATCCGTCCGGACGGCGACGCCTTAATGGCCGTTGACTCCAACGACGCTGGGTGACTCCACAGGGGCGGAGGAGGCGATTCCCTTCAGGAAGCAGCGCATATCCTCCTCCTCGCGCAGCATGTCGCGGAGGGTGGTCTTGGTCAGAATCGAGTCCAGATTCTTCTGGACAGTCCCCCAAAGCAACCGCAGGGAGCAGTTTCCGGAGTGCGAGCAGGTTCTTTCCAATCCCGAATGACGGTCACAAAAGTGCGGATTGAAGAAGTTCCCTCCGAGCAAAGACAATACTTCGGAAACGGTCACCTGGTCCGACGGCCTCGAAAGCGTGTATCCTCCTGCCTGTCCCCGCACGCTGGCTACCAGGCCGCCAAGCCGCAGAATCCTCATCAGCTTAGCCACGTTAGGCACAGAGAGCCCTTCGGACTTGCTGATTTCCGGGATACTGTGGCTTTGGGTCTCGCCATGCCGGGCCATGTACAACAGGCATCGCAGCCCGTACTCTTCCTGGGCGCTGAGCTTCATGACAACATTGTATAGCCGATGTGTGGAGATTTGCGATAAAAAGATTGAAAAATATGAATTTGTCCTAAGGTGAGTGTATCCACCGTTTATTCTCCCTCTGTTTCGGCTCAGTCCGGCTCGGACTCAAGTTGTGTTGGAAGAGGCTCGGGGGGGCAACCCGCGAGGCGTTTGCGGAGTCTGCTAGGGTAGATGGTTAGACTCGACAACAATCCCCATGGCGTACCAAATTCTGCCTGTGAAGGAGTTCCTCGTCAGCCCGGCACTGCCTCCGGCTATTTCGAGGTTGGACGAACTGGCCCACAACCTGTTATGGAGTTGGGATCACACGATCCGGCCGCTCTTCCGCCGGCTGGATTCGGCGTTGTGGAAGGAGTGTCATCGGAACCCGGTACTGATGCTGGGGAGGATCACGCAGGAGGCTCTGGAGAAGGCGGCTGCCGACCCTCGGTACATCGCTCTCTACCAGAACGCCTGCCGGCGCTATGACGCCTACATGGCCTCCAGCCCGGACACGGCGCACAAAGATGCAATGACGGTGGCCTATTTCTCGATGGAGTATGGCCTGATCGAGTCGCTGACGATCTATTCAGGCGGCTTGGGCATCCTGTCGGGGGACCATATGAAGGCGGCTAGTGATGCGGGCCTGAACCTGGTCGGCATTGGGCTCCTGTACCAGAAGGGTTACTTGCAGCAGTACCTCAACCCCGACGGCTGGCAGGTGGAGAAGTACTCGTTCAACGACTTCTATAGCTGGCCTGTCCAGCCGGCGCTGGACGCTCAGGGCAATGAGCTGCTCATCAAGGTCCGCATGCCGAATGCGGTCTGCTACATAAAAGTCTGGCGAATGAAGATCGGGCGGGTGGATCTGCTGCTGCTGGACACCAACATCCCGCAGAACACGATTGAGGAATATAGGGACATCACCGACCAGCTTTACGGGGGCGACACGGTCACGCGCATCCAGCAGGAGATTGTGCTGGGCGTCGGCGGACTCAGGGCGCTGAAGGCGCTCGGCATCCAGCCGACCGTGTTCCACATGAACGAAGGCCACTCGACGTTCCTGGGCCTGGAGCGGATCCGCCTGCTGATGCTCGAAGAAGGGCTGACGTGGGAAGAGTCGCTGGAAGCAGCGAGGGCCAATAACGTGTTCACGACCCACACCCCCGTTCCGGCCGGGATCGATATGTTTGATCCAGGCCTGATCTATCAATACTTCCACGCGCACTGCGACCGCTATGGTGTGCCGTTTGAGAGGTTCCTCGCGCTGGGCCAGGGCGGAACAAGCGAGCAGGGCGACCGCTTCTCGATGGCTGTGCTGGCATTGAAGACCTCGGCCTATCGCAATGCGGTGAGCCGGCTGCACTCGGAAGTGAGCCAGGAGATGTTCCATCGGCTGTGGGCGGACCTGCCGGTGCATGAGGTGCCCATCATCCCCATTACGAACGGCGTTCACTTGCCGACGTGGCTGAACCGGGACCTGGCGCAGCTCTACGACTCATATCTTGCCCCGGACTGGCGGGAGCGCTATCCAGATCCCGCCATTTGGACGCAGATCACCGAGATTCCCAACGACGAGCTTTGGGAGATCCGGAGGCGACGCAAGCGGCGGCTGATCGGCTTCGTGCGGGAGCGCATGCTGAAGCGCGCGCAGGAGCGGCGGGCCTCCGCGGCCGAGCAGAAACGGATGGCGGAGTTGTTTGACCCGGAGGCATTCACAATCGGTTTTTCGCGCCGATTCGCCACCTACAAGCGCGCGACGCTGATCTTCCGGGACAAAGAACGCCTGCGGAAAATCCTCAGCAACCCGCAGCGGCCGGTGCAACTGATCGTCGCGGGCAAGGCGCACCCGAAAGACAACCCGGGCAAGCAGTTCATTCGGGAAATCGTGCAGCTGAGCCGCGATCCGGATTTCACCAAGCATATTGTTTTTATCGAGGACTACGACATTGAGGTCGGGCGCGAACTGGTGCAGGGCGTCGATCTCTGGCTGAACAATCCGAGGCGCGGCGAGGAGGCATGCGGGACCAGCGGCATGAAGGCCGCCATGAACGGCACGCTGAATCTCTCCATTCTCGACGGATGGTTCGACGAGGCGTTCGAAGTTTCAGGCGGTTGGGCCATTGGAGACCGGGACAACTACACTTCGGACCTGGACGACATCCACGCTTCGGCCATCTACTCGCTGCTCGAAAACGAGATTGTTCCGATGTATTACGTGGGGCGGGAAGAGGGAGTGCCGCACGCCTGGATCCAGCGCGTGAAGACCTCGCTGATGAACCTGAGCCCGATGTTCAACTGCCAGAGGATGATTCACGACTACACGACGCGGCTGTATGAACCGGCTCACTCGGCTCATCTGCGGGTGAAGCAGAATCACTATCAGTTCGCGCGGGAGAAGGCCGCCTGGAACGCGCGCATGGAACGGTCCTGGCAGAACGTGCACATCTTCGATGTAGGCGAAGGGCCTGGCCGGTGCGTCCTAACCGGTGTGCCGATCAATCTGCGCGCAGCTCTGGACCTCGGCGGCTTATCCGCGGACGATGTCCGGGTGGAGGCGGTGGTCGGCCGGGTCAACCACGACGGCGCGTTGGAGGAGACCACGGTCGTCTCGCTGCCGACCTGCGGCGAGCAGGGTGGACGCGTCTTGTTCGGGCGGGATTTCGTCCCGCATCAGACAGGCCGGCTCGGCTATACGCTGAGAGTCAGTCCGAACCATTGCGATGATCCTCTCACCCGGCCCTGCCATGCTCCGGTCAAGTGGACACGAGCCTGATGAAGATGTGCTGGATTCCTGCCGCGTTCCGTGCTAAGAATGAGTTGTGCCGGGCGAGTGGCCGGGCCGGAGAGCCGCTAGACGCTCCCGGACGGGGTGAACGGCACATGTCAGACTCGATTCCCCCTCCCCCCTTCTAACAAAAGTGGAGTTGCGGAACCGGCCAGGAACGGCGCCATGCAAGACGGTTCCTGGGCACTGGCAAGAGACCTGAAGTGAGATCCCACTAAGGAGTGGATTTCCCGTATGGATGGCGATCGCAAGTACAGGCAGCGGGGCTATATGGATTCGGATTCGAGCCGCGGTCCCGCCCCGAGGGATAGAGATGAGCGCCCGAGGGATCGTGGCCCGCGTCCTCCTATCGACGTCACCGGCCCGCGACTGCCCCGGATGGTTGAAACGGTAACTGCCTCGCGCTGCTACAATTGCGCGACGCCGCTGCCGCCGGGCATGGACTTCAGCGGCAACTGTCCCAAGTGCAATGTGGCCCTGCACTGCTGCAAGCAGTGCTCGTTCTTCGAGCCGTCGACGCGGTTCCAGTGCACCAAGCCCATCCCCGAACGCATTGCCTACAAGGACCGTGCCAACGAATGCACGTTCTTCCGCGCGCGGGTGACGGTCGCGCGGGATTCCGCGCCGGCCGCCTCGGTGGTGCGCACGGCCGACCGGCCGGACGCGGCCGCGCCGAAAAGCGCGACAGACGCCCGCATCGCGTTTGATAACTTGTTCAAGAAGCAATAGCGAGGGAGCGCCCTTCGGCGCGCTGTCAGCATAGCTATGGCCATTGCAGAACTCGTCTGTCCGCGCACCTTTCAGTTACACAACTATCAGGCTCCTCCGCCCGGCCCCGGTGAGGTGCAAGTGCGCGTGGAAGCCGTGGGCATCTGCGGTAGCGACCTTCATAACTTCTCCGAAGGCAGTGTCGGCGGGACTCCGGCCCGGTACCCAATGGTCCTGGGTCACGAACCTTCCGGCACGGTGACCGCCATCGGCGCCGGTGTGACGGGATGGGCGCGCGGCGACCGGGCCGCTCTCGAGCCGCCGCTGTACTGCTACCACTGCGAGTTCTGTATGTCCGGGAGGCACAACCTCTGCGACCACGTCCGCTTCCTCAGCAACGCTGGTGAGCCGGGCTTCTTTCGCGACCATGTAAACCTTCCCGCAGTGAATCTGCTGCCCTTGCCGATGAATCTCGGATTCGCGGAAGCGACCCTGTTCGAGCCGGTCGGCATCATCCTGCACTCGTTCCGCTTCGGTGATCCGAAGCTGGGTGAGACTGTCGCGGTTTTCGGGGCGGGACCCATCGGGCTGACCACCATTGCCGCCCTGCGCGTGGCCGGCGTTGCGCGTATCTGGTGCGTCGAGCCGGTAGCGCACCGCCGCGAACTGGCGCGGGTCCTGGGCGCGGACGCCGTGATTGATCCGGCGCAGACGGATCCGGTCAAAGAAGTGCTGCGCGACACGGGCGGACGAGGCGTCGATGTCGTATTCGATTGCGCGGGAAAGGATGACAGTGTGAACCAGTCCATCCACGTCGGCGCATCGGCGGCGCGCATCGTCATTACCGGCCTTCCCTCCGAGCCGCTGACGCCGATCGACTTCCACCATCTGCGCCGCAAAGAGCAGTGGTTCTTCCCCGTGAGGCGCTCCAACCACAAGAGCGAGCATGCCCTGCGGCTGTTGAAGGAGCAGGCGCGCCGCTTCACGCCGATGATCACGCATCGCATGATGATGACCGACGTGCAGAGGGCGTTCGAGACGCTGGAGTCCTACTCGGACAGCGTCGGAAAGATCGTGTTGTACCCATAGCTCCCAGTGGCCCGCAAGCTCAACTTCCGAAGGTATCTGAAGTGGGCAGTGTGTGCGGCTGCCGCGTTCTACGGCTGGATCGCACTTTCCCTGTTCATCATGAGATATGTAGACCCGCCCACCACTGCAGTGCAGATGGAGCGGCGGGTGGAGTCCTGGTTCAGGAAGGGCAGGTATCAGAAACGGTACCGGTTCGTCGATCTCAATGAGATCTCGCCTGCGCTCCAACATGCGGTGGTCGCTGCTGAAGACGCGCGATTCTTCAAGCACCACGGGCTGGATTGGGTGGAGATTCAGGATGCGGTGGAGGACGATCTCGATGGCGGCCGTCTGCGCGGAGCGTCCACCATCACGCAGCAACTGGTGAAAAACCTCTTCCTGACGACGCGCGGATCGTTTGTGCGCAAGGCGCTTGAGTTCACGATCGTCCCATTCGCGGAGGGGATTCTCGGCAAACAGAGGATCCTCGAGCTGTACCTCAACGTCATCGAATGGGGGCCCGGGATCTTCGGCGCCGAGGCGGCGGCACAGCGTTACTACGGGGAGCCCGCGGCGCGGATCAATCGAGAAGAAGGGGCGCGGCTGGCCGCCATCCTGCCTAACCCGATCCGGCGGCAGCCTGCGCGCATGAGCAAATACAGCACAGTCATTCTGCAGCGCATGTCCCAGATGGGGTGGTAGACAGATCCCCCTCGCGTGACCCGCCCACTACGGGTCGCGGCCGCGTCTTGCGGTGAAGCCGCGAGCGGTAGCGAGCGGGTGTAACGGGTTCGAGCGCGTCTTCGACGGAGCGTGCGTACGTGTTGCGACGGAGCGGTTATAGTTGGCCTCGCGCTCTACTTTCGCAGATTCGTCTCGAACAGCTTCAGAATCCGTTTGTACTCGTCGGCCCAGCTTGAAGCCTGCGTGAAGGCGTGGTCCTCCACCGGATACATCGCGGCCTCCCAGTTCTCTTTGCGCAGCTCAATCAGCTTTTGCACCAGCCGCACTGTGTCTTGGAAGTGCACATTCACGTCGACCATGCCGTGGCAGATCAGCAGTGCGCCCTGCAAGCCCGCGGCATGGTAGATGGGCGAGCTGACCTTGTACGCCTCCAGATCCTTCTGCGGCACGTTGAGAATATTGGCCGTGTAGCCGTGGTTGTAGTGCGCCCAATCCGTGACGGGACGGAGTGCGGCGCCCGCCGCGAACACGCCGGGCTGCGTAAACATCGCCATCAGCGTGATGAATCCGCCGTAGCTGCCGCCGTAAATGCCGATGCGCTTGGAATCCACCCCATGCTCCGAGACGAGCCATTTGGCGGCGTCCACCTGGTCCTCGAGATCCTTGCCGCCCATGTGACGGTAAATGGCCGTGCGCCAGTCGCGGCCATAGCCGGCCGAACCGCGGTAATCGAGATCGAGCACCGTGTAGCCGCGTTCCATCAGCAGGTGATGGAACATGTATTCGCGCGGATAGCTGGCCCAGCCGCGAGTGACGTTCTGCAGGTATCCCGCGCCATGGACGAAGATCACCGCGGGCCCGCCCTTCTTCCAGGCCGCGGGTTTGTAGAGTCGAGCCGGCACCTGCACGCCGTCGCGCGCCGGCACCTTGACGATCGGCGCGTCCTGCCACGCATAGGAATCGAAGTCCGGCGACGGCGACGTCGTGACGCGAACCATCTTCGCGCCCGGCTTGTTCTCCATGAGGTAGAGCTCCGGCGGCTTATTGGTGAAGCCGTGGACGACGGCCAGCGTCTTCTCGTCCATCGATGGAGTCGCGTCGTAGATGCCGGGCAGGGAAGTGATCTTCGTTCGCGGTCCGCCTTCTGCGCGCATCGTGTAGATGTGTTGCTCGTGCAGGCTTTCTTCGCTGGTGGTGAGAAAGAGAGTCTTCTTGTCTTTCGACAGTTCAGCAGAGTGCACTTCCCATTTGCCGGACGTCAGCGACTTCGGCTCGCCGCCTTGAAAGGGAACCGTGTAGAGGTGCGACCAGCCATCGCGCTCGGCCTCGAAGTAGACGCTTTGGTCGTCGCCCATCCAGCCCAGCGCGAAGCTGCCGGGGCCGCCGACCCAGGCATCGTCGTGGAGGTGGAACAGTGTGCGCGTCTTGCCCGTTGCCGTGTCGACTGCAAAGACCCAGCGGTCCTTGTTATCAACTGAACGGCCAAGAACTGCCAGCTTCACGCCGTCCTCGGACCACTGCGGATTCTGCAGCGAGACGGCCCGATCCACTTCGCGGTCGCCTTGCTTCTCCTTCTGCCCGTGGTCGACCCAAGTGACGTCGCCCGTTGCGACCTTCACCAGAGCCATGCGCGTCCGGTTCTGCGCGTCTCCGACCTTGGTTCTGGAGGTGATCGTCTCCATGTAGGCGGATTCAGTGACGAAGTTGGGGACGGAGGTCGTCTTGGCGTCTGCGGCCTGTTCGCTGACTGTTGCGAGGATGTACGACTCGTCCGGCGACAGGATCATGTTCGTGACCGACTGCCGTGCAGCGAGGTTCCAGGGCTTGCGCTGATTTTCCTTTTTGCGCCGCGCCTCGTCCTCCTCGCGCTTCTTGGCCCGCTGCTCGACCGCGCTGAGCAGAGCACGCTCCTCCTTCTTGATCGCCTCCTGGCTCTCGGTGCCGCGCCGCTGCGCGTCGCCCGTCTGAGCGGCAGCTTGAGCCGCCGCGCCGCCTCCGCGTCCAAATCCGCCTCCGCCGCCGGTGACCTGAGGCGCGGCCGGCGTGGACGCACCGGCGGGCCGGATGTCGGTGAGCTCCTCGATCATGCCGTCGGAGAGCGACATCGTATAAAGATTGCCTGAGCGCACAAAGGCCACTCGCCGGCCGTCTCGAGTGAATCGCGGGCTGGTTTCGGTATCCGCCGTTTTCGTCAGTTGACGCCGCTGATCGTTCGTGCGGTCGTAGATGAAGAGATCGCCTCGATCGCTATACACGACCCGCTGCTTGTCTTTCGATTCATCTCCATTTACCGGCGGCGCGAGCCGCGACTCATCTTCGCTCAGCTTGCGCAAGCCCGAGCCGTCGCGCATCACCACCCAGGTGTCATAGTCTTTGTCGAATGAATCGGCTGCCTGCTTCCACTGGAAGTAGACGCGTTGCCCGTCCCCGGACCACCGCACCGCGCGCGGGCTGTAGCCGTACAACTCTGGCCCGCGCATGATCTGATCGACGGACAGGGGCAGCTTCTTCGTTCCTCCGTTCTGGGCAGGCAGCGGGACGAGAAGAGAGAAGACGAGGCACAACGAGACGATCGGTTTCATGGGAATGAAACGAGTAGTTTCGCACACAACGTGCGGCCCTCCGCGCGAGCGAGTGGTAACGCGGCCATGCGGAGGACAGGGTGGCGACTTGCGCCTGGGACGCCGGTCCCCACGCGACCAGGCTTCCACCTCTACCGTCCGTCGAAGCAGTGGAAACCCGGCTTACCGCGACGCCTGTCCTTCAGGCTTTACGCCGATCCCGTAAAGGCTCTTCATCGTGCGGACGACGAGCATGCCTTTCGTAATCGCCGGAGTTCCCATCATCACCTCGCCCATCGGATTGCTCGCCAGCAATTCGTACTTGCGGCCCGCCTTGACGACGTGCACGTCGCCGTCCTCGCTGGTGAGATAGATCCGGCCGTCCGCCGCCGTGGGCGACGCCGAAAATGACCCGCCTTTACCGGCGATGCGTTCCTGATAGACCCGCTCGCCGGACTTGGCGTCGTACACCGCCAGGATGCCGTTGTTCGAGCAGATGTACAGCAGCCCGTCGTAGACAAGCGGAGAAGGTTGATACGAGCCCCCGCGCATCTTGCTCCACGCGATACCCTCGTTACTCTCCTCGCCGTCTTTCAGCGTCACATCGCCGCGCGCGCTCCACTTGATCGCGAGAATCGGCTGAGCCGGCGGGTAGCCGTTCACAACGTAGATCAGGCCATCACCTAACACGGGCGTCGGGCACGTAACTTCTGAGTTCTTGCCGGCGTATTGCCAGAGCTGCTTGCCGGTCGTCGGGTCATAGCTGCGGATGGCCTTCGTCCCGTTTGTGACGAGCTGCGCCTGCCCGTTGTATTCCAGGACGACGGGCGTGCCCCACGTAGGAATCTCGTCGCGGCCGGTGCGCCAGAGCTCTTTGCCCGTGGCGGTGTCGAACGACGCGACGAATGAACCTTTCTGCTGGTCGGCCTGCAGGTAGACACGATCCTTCCAGATCACCGGCGAGCTGGCCACGCCCCACTGGTAGTCCGGATCGAAAAACCATCCGGCGTCGATCACGCCGAGGTCTTTCTTCCAGAGCGGCTTGCCGTCCATGTCGTAGGCGTAGAGCCCTTCGCTGCCGAACCACGCGATCACACGCTTGCCGTCGGTCACAGGAGAGGGCGACGACTGCGACGACTTGGGATGCCGCTTCGTCTTCGGAATGCCCTTGTGCGCTGTCTGCTCCCACAGCACTTTGCCGGACTTCAGATCGAGGCAAAGCACCTTCCAGGTGTGCTCGCTGTTGTCTTTTGCGGGCTCGGTGTCGCCGTAAAGACCGTGGCGGAATTCAGATTTCGGATCGGAGGATATCGAGGTGACGACGAAAACCTTGCCCCCCCAGACCACAGGGCTCGATACCGAGATGCCCGCGAGCGGCGTCTTCCAGAGGATGTTGTCGCCCTTGCCTGCGTCCCATTGCACCGGGGGCTGCGTTCCGTCCGCGATCCCCGAACCCATCGGGCCGCGGAACGCAGGCCAGTTCTGCCCCCAGGCGGAGCACGCCGCGAACAGGATCGGCCAGATACGTCTCATCACTTTCCCTCCACCCGCTTCAGAACCGCATCCGCTCCTCTCATCGGGACGCGGATCTCCGTGGCTTTTCCATCCGAGACTACAAATTTCATCTTTTGTTGCGGCGATTGCACAATCCCGAATGTCTCCTCGTCGAATGCGCCCAACTCCATGCTTCTGCCCTGCACGTTGAAGAAGAGGATGCCGTCCTTGAGCGTGACTGTCACCTCGCCGAAGGGATCCCCTTTGTACGTCCCCGCGTACAGCTTCAGCCTCTCCGCGCTGACCTTGAAATCAGGCTTCGCGCCCGGCGTTGCACCGGCCTTCTTGAGCAGATCAACCATCCCAGGCTGCTTGGCCTGCTCGGCAGCCTGCAGAGCCGTGCTCAACTCCACGGGTGTGAATTTCTGCGTCTGCAGCAGCATGGAGGCCATGTCCGCCGAGCCGCGGTAGGCGGCCATCTCGAGAGCGTCCGCCGCGCCCTGCGCGCCCTTCTCCAGCAGCGCCTTAACGACGCCGACATTGCCTTTATCCGCAGCCGCGGCAAGCATCGACATCTTGTAAAAGTTGTCGCTGACATTGGGATTTGCGCCCTTCGCGAGCAGGAGCTTCACGACGTCCTCACGGCCGTTGCGCGCTGCGAAGAACAGGGGCGTCTGACCATAGCGGCTCTTCGATTCGATATTGACGCCCTTCTCCAGCAGCAATTTCACAGCCGCAAGATCGCCGGTGCGTGCGGCGGTCAGCAGCCGCTCCTCCGGCGTTTCTGTTTGAGCAAGGGCACAGGCGCAGAACAGTATCAATAACCGTTTCAATTCCCTCACCTCAATCGTTTCCCCATCTTACACGTCATGAATGTCAATGAATAGTAGAATGACGGCTATGAAGAGGGCGCTTCTCTGGATTGTGTCAGCACTGTGCATCCCCTTGTTCGCGGCGGACTGGCCTGAATGGCGCGGCCCGTCCCGAAGCGGCCGTTCAGCGGAAAAGAACCTCCCCGAGCGCTGGTCCCTGTCGGGCGAGAACCTGTTGTGGAAGGCTCCCTTCGGGGCGAGATCCACACCCGTCGTCTTCGGCAATCACGCGTACCTGTTGAACGCCGCCGGGAAAGGCGAGACCTTGCAGGAGCGCCTGCTCTGCCTCGATGCGGACTCGGGCAAGCAGCTGTGGGAGCAGCGATGGAACCTCTACATGAGCGACGTTCCGCCGCACCGCATCGCCTGGGCGTCCCCGGCGGTCGACACCGAGACGGGCAACGTGATCGCGTTCGGCGGGAACGGCAGCCTCATGGCGTTCACCAGCCAGGGCAAGCTGCTCTGGCGCCGGTCGCTGGTGGAGGACTATGGCCTGTTCACGACGCACGGCGGACGTACGCCATCGCCAATGGTGGACGGCGGTCTGGTGATTGTCAGCGCCATCGCTTCCACCTGGGGCACGATGTCAAATCGCAGCCACCGTCTCATGGCGTTCGATAAGAAAACCGGCGAAACCGTCTGGGTCTCAACGCCCGGCGGACGCCCCTATGACACCGCCTACGCCAACCCCATCATCGCCGAGGTGGAAGGAACGCGCCTGCTCATCCAAGGCCTCGGCGACGGTTCGGTAATCGCCGTCAAGCCGCAGACCGGCGAACCCGTGTGGCGTGTCGAACTCGCCAAGCGCGGCATCAACACCGCTGTGGTGATGGCCGGCAAGTACGCCATCGTCTCTCACGGCGACGAGAACCTTGATACCAACGTCATGGGGATGATCGCCTCCGTGGATGCGTCCGGCAAGGGAGCGCTCGGCCCGGCTCAGATGAAGTGGGTCAACAAAGGGTTTGAAGGCGGCTATTCCTCGCCCATCGCCGATGGCGACCGCGTCTATCAACTCGACAACAACTCGAACCTTGAAGCGTTCGACATCGAAACCGGCCGCACCCTATGGAAGAAAAACCTCGGCACTCTGCAAAAAGCCTCACTTGCCTATGGTGACGGCAAGCTCTATGTAGGCAATGAAGGCGGGCACATTTTCATCATCCGGCCCCGCGCGGAATCGGCCGACATCCTCAGCGACGTGCAGCTTCCGGTCAGCCAGACCGGCATCTACTCCGCCGGCACTCCGGAGCCGGTTCTCGCTTCCGCGGCCATCGCGAATGGCCGCGTGATCTTCGCGTCCGTCGATGCGCTGTATTGCATCGGAAAGAAAAGCGCCGCCGCCCCGGTGAAACCGGAGCCGCTGCCCAAGGGCGAAGGCCCCGTCGCATGGATCCAGGTCAGGCCCGTGGAACTCGTCATGAAGCCTGGAGAGTCCGTGCAATTCCGCGCTCTCAGCTTCGACGCCAAAGGCCGGCTGCTGGGCGAGGAGAAAGCGGTGTGGACTCTCGACAAGCTCACCGGCGCGCTCGCGGACTCCGGCAAATTCACCGCGGACCGCGGCAACAAGGGCCAGGCCGGCCTCGTCAAAGCGGCGGTCGGCTCCGTTGCCGGCGAGGCGCGCGTTCGCATCGCGCCGCTGCCTGAGTGGTCGGAGGACTTCGAGTCCATGGCTGTCGGGTCGGCGCCGCCGAACTGGATCAGCGCTGTGACCGGGAAGTTCTCGGTGCAGGAGATGGACGGCGGCAAAGTGCTCGCAAAGGCCGCCGACGAGACGATCTTCCGGCGCATGCGTGTATTCTTCGGACCCAACGATCTGCACGACTACACCGTCGAAGCCGACGTCCGCGCCCCAGAGCGCCGCCGCCAGTTGGGCGACGTGGGCATCTTCGCGCAGCGTTACGCCCTCATCCTGTTCGGCAACAACCAACGCCTCGAGCTCATGCCCTGGCAGCCGGAGACCACACGGACCGCCGCGGTCAGCTTCCCGTGGGAGAAGGACACGTGGTATCGCCTGAAGCTGCGCGTCGACAACTTGCCCGACGGTAAAGTCCGCGCACGAGGCAAGGCCTGGAAGCGAGGCGATGCGGAGCCCGAACAATGGCTCATCGACAAGGTTGACCCCATCGGCAACCGAGAGGGCAGCCCCGGCATCTTTGGAGACGCGCAATTCGGCGTCTTTTTTGACAACCTGAAAGTGACGGCGAACCAATGAACCAACTTCTTCTCTCCCTGTCTTGCCTTTCGGGCTGCCTGCTTGCGAGCGATCCAGGCACGGGCGACTGGCCCATGTGGGGCGGTTCGCCGGACCGCAACATGGTCTCACCGATGAAGGGCATCCCAACCACCTGGGACGTCCAGAAGAAGACCAAAATCAAGTGGGTGGCCGGTCTCGGTTCGCAAGCCTACGGCAATCCCACCGTCGCCGGCGGCGTCGTGCTGGTCGGCACAAACAACGAAGGGCTGAAGGATCCCAAGGTGAAGGGTGACAAGGGCGTCCTGATGGCGTTCCGTGAATCCGACGGCCAGTTCCTCTACCAGATCGTTTCCGACAAGCTCCCCGCCGGCCGCGTGAATGACTGGCCGTACCAGGGCGTCGCCTCCAGCCCGCTGATCGAGGGAGACCTCGCCTACTACGTCAACAACCGCGCCGAGCTCGTCTGCTTTCGCATCAAGGACGGCGCCATCGTGTGGAAGTTCGACATGATAGAGGAGGTCGGGACGCATCCGCACAACCTCGCGAACTCCTCGCCGGTGGTCTGGGGAGACCTTATCTATGTCTCCACCTCCAACGGACAGGACGAAAGCCATGTCCACATCCCGTCACCGCGCGCGCCCTCGATCATTGCACTGAACAAGAAAACCGGGAAGCTCGTCTGGGAGGATAACTCAGTCGGCGAGCGAATCCTGCACGGCCAATGGTCGTCTCCTTCGGTGGGCAAGATCGGCGACGTTGTGCAGTTGGTCAGTGCGCAGGGCGACGGATGGGTGCGAGGCTATGAGGCGGCCACAGGCAAAAAGCTCTGGGAGTTCGACACGAACCCCAAGGATTCCGTCTGGCCGAAAACCAGAAATGAGCTCATCTCCACGCCTGTGATCTGGAACAATCGCGTGTACATCGCCAACGGCCAGGACCCCGAACATGGCGAGGGCGTAGGCCACCTCTACTGCATCGATGCGACAAAGCGCGGCGACCTCACGCAGAGCGGGCGCATCTGGCAATTCGACAAGATCCGCCGGTCCATCTCCACGGGCGCGATCTACGATGGTGTGCTCTACTACGCCGATTTCAGCGGATTTTTGCATGCCCTCGATCCCGATACCGGCAAGGAGTTCTGGACGCACGACATGCTTGCCTCCGTCTGGGGCTCGCCGATGGTGATCGACGGCAAGATCTATATCGGTGATGAGGACGGCGACGTCACCGTGCTTCAGGCCGGAAAGACGAAGAGGGTTCTGGGCGAGATGAACATGGGCAGCTCCGTGTATTGCACTCCGGTTGCCGCCAACGGCACGCTGTACCTGGTGAATCGCAACCAGCTTTTCGCCATTAAATAAAATTAGCCGCACGTGAGTGGGGATTGTGATAGAACAGCATCACGATCCGTGTCACCGGAATTTGACAACCAGACCGAGAAGGTCGAAGCCGAAGTAGCAGGCTCGTGGAAGGAAATCGCTGCGTTTTTCGGCGTCTCCGTGCGGACCGTCCAACTCTGGGAGGAAGAGCGCGGTCTGCCCGTCCGCCGCCATCCCGGTGGCAGAGGCCGCGTCTTCGCCTACATCTCGGAACTGCAGGCCTGGCGCGAAGGTGGATCGGACTCCCAGTCAGGCTCCGCCGCTGCACCAGCACCCGCACCAGCACCCGGTCCACAGACGTTCGCGCGCAACCGCTGGGTCTCACTTGCGGCGGTGGCGCTGTTGCTGATCGCCGTCGCTCTGCTTGGGGCTCTGAAGATCGGGCCGCGCATTCCCTCCTCACTGAGGTTGGCTGGACAGTCTCTGATCGTTTCAGACCAGGAAGGGCGCACCCTGTGGGCTCACAGGTTCGACTCGGAAGTCATGGCCTCTTGGGAGACCAATGTTACCTACAGCCGTCCCATCTTTTCCGATATTGATGGCGACGGCGAAATCGAATTGCTCTTTCCGTTCTCGCCCAACGCACCTTGGGGGGCGCGCAATGGGGCGCTCTATTGCTTCTCCTCTTCAGGTTCCATCCGCTGGATCTTTAATCCGGATCGAACCGTGTATACGAAGAAGGGACGGTTCGCACCTCCGTATGATGTCCGTCTCCTTGCGCTCGTTCCCGGCACGCCGGGATCCGCAGTGAGGATCTTCGTTGCGTCGACGCACTTCAACGACTGCCCGTCACAGGCCGCTCTCCTGGATGTGAATGGCGGATTGCTGAGGGAATACTGGCACTCTGGTCATTTCACTTCCGTCCTGGTCACCGATCTTGTGCCTGGCGGTGGGCCAGAGATCTACCTGGGGGCAATCTCCAATGCAGCACGTCGCGCTTCGATCATTGCTTTGGACCCCCGGGACTTTCAGGGCTCCGCGCGAGAAGAGAACTCCGATTATCGGATTCTGGGCTTTCCGCCTACCCGAGAGATCGTGCGCGTTCTCCTGCCCCGGCTCAAAGCCAGCGAGTCCGCGATGTTTGATGCCGTCAACGGCCTCGCGCGATCGGGTCCATACCTCGTTGTCAGCGCGGGTCAATTTACCAAAGAGGCTGCAGTCTACCAGGCGCTTTTTGATTCCCGGCTGAATCTCGCGGACGTCACCATTAGCTCCACGACGTACTTGACCTATCGCAACTTGTATGACCGGGGCTTGCTGCCCTTTGATAATCCGGATCGCGAGCTGCCCGAATTGCGCAAGATCCGCTATTTGACGCGCTTCACGCAGGAAACTGCGAGGAACCAACAGTGACATCCGGAAACGCACTCCCCGAGCCGCCACCCGGGTAAAGGCTACTCGGCTCATGGAAGGGAATTGCTGCGTTTTTTGAGATGTCCGCGCGAACTGTTCCGGTTCCTGGTCACCCCGTGGCCTCGTGAATCACAACCGTCCGCGGCCCCACCTCCACCCACTGCCCGCTGATCGTCTCATCCGCCTTTCCCGACGTGTCCACCACCACTTTCCACCGCGCATCCTTCGGCAACTCGAACCACAGCGTCTCCCAGAACGCATTGGCTGCGATATGGATCCTCTCGCTGCGCCACTTCATCTCGATGGCCAGCGAATGCGATCCTCTGTTCCAATCCGGCTGGTTCAACTTGATCCCGTGGAACTTCACCTCCGTATGCTCGGCCCGGCCTTCCGGACCCCAGTCGATGTGCTCGAAAATCTCATGCCCATGCCGGAATGTGATCAGCTTCCTGAAATACTCGACAAGATCCCGGTTTGACTCAGCCAGTCGCCAGTCCACCCAACTCGTCTCGTTGTCCTGGCAATACGCGTTGTTGTTGCCGCCCTGCGTACGGCCCATCTCGTCGCCGCCCAACAGCATCGGTACGCCGCCGCTCGCCATCAGCAGCGCCGCGAAGTTCTTCATCTGCCTTCGGCGCAGCGCGGCCACATCCCCGTCCGCCGGCCCTTCCACTCCGCAGTTCCAACTGTAGTTGTCGTTCGCGCCGTCGCGGTTCTGCTCACCGTTGGCCTCGTTGTGCTTGTTGTTGTAGCTAACCAGGTCCGCCAGCGTGAACCCGTCGTGGCAGGTGATGAAATTGATGCTGTGATGAGACTGCCGCCCGCTGGCCGCGTACAGATCCGGACTCCCGCTCAGCCGCGTCGCAAACGCCGTCACCATTCCCTCCTCGCTCTTCACGAACCGGCGCAGATCGTCGCGATATCTCCCGTTCCACTCCGCCCAGCGTCCCGACGCCGGGAAACTCCCCACCTGGTAGAGCCCCGCCGCGTCCCACGCTTCGGCGATCAACTTGGTATGAGCGAGCACCGGATCATACGCCAGTTGCTCCAGCAGCGGCGGATTCGGCAGTGGCTCTCCGTCTACCCCCCGCCCCAGCACGCTGGCCAGATCGAATCGAAAACCGTCCACATGCATCTCCATCACCCAGTAATGCAGGCAGTCCGTGATCAGGTTCCTCACTACCGGATGATTGCAGTTAAACGAATTGCCGCAACCCGAGAAGTTCCGGTATTTCCCCTCTGTGTCCAGCATGTAGTACACCGAATTGTCGATCCCGCGGAAGGAAAAAGTCTCTCCGCGCTCGTCGCCCTCTGCTGTGTGGTTGAACACCACATCCAGGATCACTTCGATGCCCGCCTCGTGGAACCGCTTCACCATCTCCTTGAACTCAGGCACTGCCGACCCCGGCGTTTTGTTGTACGCATACGCACTATTGGGCGCGAAGAACGAAATGGGCTGGTATCCCCAAAGATTGAATAGCGTCGTGCCGAGCAGAGGATTGTATCTGTCGGTATTTGCCTCTTCAAATTCGTAGACGGGCAGCAGTTCCACCGCCGTGATGCCGAGGTCCTTCAGATACGGAATCTTCTCGGTGAGCCCGAGGTAAGTGCCGGGTGCACTCACGCCGGACGACGGATGCTGCGTGTAGCCCCTGACATGCAATTCGTAAATCACCGACCTCCGCAATGGGATGTTCAGCGGTTTGTCCAGCCCCCAGTCGAAATGATTGCGACGCACGGCGCACCGGCGCGGAGCACGCTTTCCCCATCGCTCGCCTCCGACGATCACCCGCGCATACGGATCCAGGAGATAGAGTCTTGGATCGAAGCGGTAAATCTCCGGATTCGGGTTCGGCTGCATATCCATGCGCCAGGCATAGTCAACGCTCTCTGGAACTCCGCCGATCCAGATGTGCCACACATTGCCGGTGCGATTTTGTTCCGGATTGAGTTCGAATTCCTGGAAGGGCGTCTCTTCTTCTGGACGGAACAACGCCAGCCAGACGTGCGTTGCATGCTCTGAGAAAATCGCGAAGTTGACGCCGTCTTCAAAGGAGCGCACGCCCAGGGGCAATGCACGGCCGCGGTCGACACACAGGATACTCCCCATGACTGTCATGCTACAGCCCGCGAATATCGCGCACCAGTAAACTGTTCGATTCCGCCCCTCAGCCGTTCAACAGCCGTCCCACGACATCGGCCGCCGTGTAGGACGACCCGCCCTCCGGCAGAAACTCCGCCACTTCTCCGATCGCATCGCCCGACGTGATGATGCCTGACTCCACACGCTTCGCGTTTCTGACCTGAGGATGTCCCGCCGTGGCCATCAGCGCGTTGCAGATGCACGCCCGCCCTTCGGTCTCCTCCACTTTGCCGCCTTTGGCGACGTAGACTGTCACCGGCTCGGACGGACAGCGGAAATCGACCGTCCCTTCAGGCGTCCGGTACGCCTCTCGCAGGTATCCCAGGTCGCAGATCCGGGGCCTGGCCTGGAACACCTCCGCCTCCGAGATCGTCCCCTTCACCTGCGCCACTTTGAACGGGAAGCCAGACGGCGACACCAGGCGGTCCGTGAACACTCTTGCCTTGCCTTCCTTGGCTTGTTCCAGAACCGTTCGCTTGTAGTCCTCGCGCAGTCCCGACTCCTCAGTGAACGCGAATGCAGTGCCGACCTGAATGCCCGCCGCCCCCTCCGCCAGCGCTTCCTTCAGCCTCTCCGGCGATCCGTAGCTCCCGGCGAGCCAGAACGGCAGCCCCAGTTCGCGCATCTTCGCAAGATCCACAACGTCGCGCTCGCCATACTGCGGCTCTCCCGCCTCGTTGAGTTGCAGCTTTCCGCGCGGCGGCGCATTGTGGCCTCCAGCCGTCGGTCCTTCGATCACGAAGCCGTCCACCCGGCCGTTGGCCTTCTTCACCATCGTGAGGGCCAGCGTGTTCGACGCGATGATCGGCAGGAACACCGGACGTTGCAGCGGTCCAGCCTCGCCCTCCATGTGCTCCCGCGGATCGAACGACATGGTGGTATCGTCACCCTCTTTCGCGCCGGCGACGTACAGCGGATAGCTCGCCGGCTCGTGCTGCACGTAGTGGTCCAGCACCGCCGGAATCCGCATCGGAATCCCGGCGCCCATCAGCACGTACCCAACGCCCGCCAGCATCGCTCCGTAGATCGACGCCAGGTGCGGCGTCTGGATCTTCTCCAGGTAGTTGATCCCCACCGGGTTCGAGTGCCCCTCCCGCGCCAGGAACACCTCCACGAAGTTCGACAGGATGCAAAGCTCTCGAGTCTCCGGCGGACCGTCCTTGGTGTGCATCGGAATCGTCGGATACGATTGCGACTCGGCCTTGCCTCCCGGTATGAAGTACTTCTCCCAGATCCTCTCCGCCATCCGCCGGAACGGAAACTGGTCGAACGCTCTCCGCATGTGCCCGCCGATGTCGCCGTCCTGCAGCCGCCGCACCATTATCTGGTCCAGCGCCGTCCCGGAGACCACTCCTAACTGCCCAAGCCTCGACACAGCCTGCGCCAGCCTCCAATTGGAGACCCCCACTCCCATTCCGCCCTGGATGATCACCGGAAGATTCGACATCACCACCCATTTTCTCACGTTTCCCGATACTTGATCTGAGAGTTAAGAAGCCGTAACTCATGGCCCCGTGGGGCATCGTTCTTGATGGCCTGCAGGGCCATGGGGCACCGCTCGCGGCTGTGGACGCAATTGAGCCGCGAGCGGTAGCGTGCGGGTGTAAGGGATTCGGCGCGTCTTCGGCGCAGCAGGTGGCGCGAGCGCGCTCCCTTTTCACAAACAAGACATACGGATCTGATATTGTAGGTATCGTCCGGGAAGTGTCATGATTGCCCACGAGCCTTTCCACTATCATTCCCTCGACGACCTGCGCCGGGACATAGAACGCCTCGAGGTCGACGTGCCCACCACCAGCGATCTCGGCATCCTCACCCAACCCCTGCGCTGCGGCCAGTTCGTCCTCCCCAATCGCTTCGTCGTTCTCCCCATGGAAGGCTGTGACGGCCTGCCGGACGGCTCGCCCGATGAACTGACCTACCGCCGTTATCGCCGTTTTGCCGCAGGCGGCTCAGGACTGCTTTGGGTGGAAGCCTGCGCCGTGGTCCCCGAAGGTCGCGCCAATCCCCGCCAACTCTGGATCCACAAGGACAACCTCGCTTCGTTCCGCAAAATGTTGGACGATGGCCGCGCCGCCGCCCGCGAAACCATGGGGCCGGGCCACCGCCCCATGTTCGTCCTGCAACTCACCCACTCCGGCCGCTACTCCAAGCCCGGACGTGCGCCCAGCCCCATCATCGCCCACCACTCGAAGTTCCTCGATCCCATCCACAAGCTCGGCCCCGACTATCCACTGATCACCGACGGCGAACTGGAACGCCTGGAAGACATCTACGTCGAAGCCGCCCGCTGTGCCCTGGAGGCTGGTTTCGACGCTGTCGACGTCAAGGCATGCCACCGCTATCTCGTCAGCGAGCTCCACGCCTCGTTCACGAGAGAGAACTCCCGCTACGGCGGTCCGGAGTGGGAGAATCGCACGCGCTTCTTCCGCAACGTCGTCTCCAGGATCCGCGCCGAAGTCCCGGCCATTGCCGTCACCTCCCGGATGAACGCCTATGACTCCATGCCGCGCCCCTACGGTTGGGGCATGGCCGGGGACGGCACGGAAACACCCGACCTGGCCGAGCCGCTCAAGCTCGTCGGCTTCCTGAAGGATTCCGGCGCCCCGCTGGTCAACATCACCATCGGCAACCCGTACTTCAATCCATACGTCAACCGCCCCTTCGATCTCCCGATCTGTGGCGCGCCGCTCCCGCCTGAGCACCCGCTGCAGGGAGTAGCGCGATTCATGAACATCGTGCGCACCGTGCAGCAGGCCCACCCGGATCTGCCCGTTGTCGGCGGCGGCTACACCTGGCTCCGGCAGTTCCTGCCGAACGTCGGCGCGGCTGCCGTGCGGCAGGGCTGGGTCTCCCTGGTCGGCGGCGGGCGCATGTCGTTCGCCTACCCTGACTTCGCGCGCGAAGTCATCCAGGGCAGGCCGCTCGACCCGGAGAGAGTCTGCGTCGCCTGCTCTGCCTGCACGCAGATCATGCGCGACGGCGGCCGCTCCGGCTGCGTTCCACGCGACGCCGCCATCTACGAGCCCATCTACAAAGCGGGCCGCGCCGAGGCGCTCGACACCATCCAGGAGATGGCCAAAACCTGCCGCCAGTGCAGCGATCCCACCTGCGTGCCGAGGTGTCCCGCACACGTCGACATCCCCAGGTTCATCCACGAAATCGTCGAGGGGCGCTTCCGCGACGCCTACGAGACCATCCGCGCCTCCAACGTTCTGGCCGCCGTCTGCGGCTACGTGTGCCCCTCCGAGACCCTCTGCGAGTCCACCTGCATCAACGAACACTACACCGAGACAGTGCCCATTCGACACCTGCAGCGCTGGGTCTCTCGCAAAGCCGTTGAAGAGGGCTGGGCGCGCGAACCGCGGCCTGTGCCCGGGGACACCGGCAAACGCGTGGCCGTCATCGGCGCCGGACCTGCCGGTGTCGCTGCTGCTGTGACGCTCGCATCCATGGGACACCGCGTCTCTCTCTTTGAGCGCGGCGCAGCACCCGGCGGGATGGCGAAAGACACGATCCCCGCGGACCGTTTGCCCGATCCCATCATCGACTGCGAACTGGCGGACGTCCTCGCTTCCATGGGCGGAGCAATCGAGCAGCGCGAGTTCTCTCTCGGCGCTGGCGGCACGCTGGAAGACATCTTTAATGAAGGCTTCGACACTGTCCTGCTCGCCTTCGGGCTCAGCCGCTCAGTGATGCTGCCGGGTGCGGAGCGTCCCCAATCCGGCGTCGTCGGCGCCCTCGAGTTCCTGCGCCAGGTCAAGCATCACGGCCGCAAGGTGAGCGGCACGGTGCTCGTCCTCGGGGGTGGGAACACCGCTATCGACGCAGCACTCTCCGCCAAGCGTGCCGGGGCAGGCGACGTGGCCATCGTCTACCGCCGATCCTTCGCGGAGATGCCCGCCTGGCCCGACGAGCGCGACGAGGCCATGCGGGCCGGCGTTAACTTCCTCATCCTCACCCAGCCCCTCCAGTACATCGCCGATTGGGATGGCAAGCTCACCGCCATCGAGGTGGTCCGCACGCACCTCGGCGAGCCCGACTCCAGCGGCCGTCGGCGCCCCGAGAACACCCTCGGGTCCGAGCACATCATCCCGTGCGACCTCGCTGTGGAGGCCATCGGCCAGGCGCCGGATGAACAACTCCGCAACGCTCTCGCCGGAGTCCGGTTCACCCGCTCCGGCCTGATCGCCACGCAGCACGGTTCCCTCGCAACGTCCCGTGAGAATGTCTTCGCTGCCGGCGACATCGTCAATGGCGGGTCCACTGTGGTCCAGGCAGTCGCCGAAGGAACTCGCGCCGCCCGGGAAATCGATCAGCTTCTCTGCGGCGCTCCCCTCGTCTCCATCTCCTGATCATGAACAGGCTGTCCCCCCTCCTCCTGCTGTGGCCTTTGCTCCTCCCCGCACAGCAGGAGGAGGTTCCCGTCCTGACCATTCCCCGCGTCACCCGCCCCCCGAAGCTCTCGGACTTCCTCAATAACGTGCCCCGCGAGGCCGAGCTCGTTGTCACCGACTTCCGCCAGTTCGACCCCGGCGACGGCGTCCCCATCACCCAGCCCACCACGGCGTACCTCTCCTACGACGACAAGAACCTTTACGTCGGCTGGATCTGCAAGGATGACCCGAAGCTCATCCGCTCCCGCGTCGCGCGCCGCAAGGACATCCTCTACGACGACCGCGTCACCATCAACATCGACACCTTCCACGACCACCGCCACGCCTACTGGTTCGACGTCAACGCCCACGGCGTGCAGTTCGACGGCATCACCACCGACGGCTACGGCGACGACTTCTCCTGGGAGAGCCTCTGGTATACCGAGTCCAAAATCACCGAGGATGGCTATGTCGTCCTGGAGACCATCCCGTTCAAGAGCCTCCGATTTTCCGGCGCTCCTAAACAGCGCTGGGGCATTATTCTGGCGCGCTTCATCATGCGCAATAACGAGTTTGCGTGCTGGCCGTGGGTCTCCCGCAAGCGCCTTCCAGGCTTCGTTGCCCAGTTCGGACACCTCGATGGCCTCGACGAAATCAGCCCCGGCCGCAATCTCCAGTTCATTCCCTACGCCGCCGGCTCAACGGGGCGCTACCTGGACCAGCCTTCCGGCGGCATCCCTTCCTTTAAAACCGAACCCGACTTCCGCGCCGGCCTCGACGCCAAGGCCGTCCTCAAGGACGCGCTCACGCTCGACATGACCCTCAATCCCGATTTCTCCCAGGTCGAGTCCGACGAACCTCAGGTCACCGTCAATCAGCGCTACGAAGTCTTCTACCCCGAGAAGCGGCCGTTTTTCATGGAGCACGCCAGCTTCTTCAACAGCGCACAGCAGCTCTTCTTCTCGCGCCGCATCATCGACCCGCAGTTCGGCGTGCGGCTCACGGGCAAGGTGGGCCGCTGGGGCATCGGCGTCCTCTCCGCCGACGACCGCGCACCCGCCGAACGCGCATACAACAACGTCCTCACCCTCCAGCGCGACTTCCTCAAGGACTCCCACCTCCGCCTCATCGTCACCGACCGCGAGCAGGCCAACGCCTACAACCGCGTCGGCTCTCTCGATATGCGCATCCGTCTCCCCAAGACGTGGTTCCTCACCGGCCAGGCCGTCCACAGCGACAACAAGGACGCCACTGGCACAATCGGCGGAAACATCTTCTTCGGCGGCCTGAGCCACAACGACCGCCACTTCCAGTCCATCACCAGCTACACCGATCGCACGCCCGGCTTCCGCACGGAGCTCGGCTATATCCCTCGCGTCGATATCCGCGAGATCAAACAGCAGTGGGGCTACCGCTGGCGTCCGGAGAAGCGCCTGGTCGTCAGCTACGGTCCAGGCCTCACCCTGTTGCGCAACTGGAATCACGCGGGTCAGGTGCAGGACTGGGACATCAACCCCTTCTTCGAAGTGGAACTGCTCCGTCTCACCCAGATCCAGGCTGGACGCCACGAAACATTCGAGCTCTACCAGGGCACAGGCTTCCGCAAGGCCAACAATTACGCGTCGTTCAAAACAGAGTGGTACAGGTGGCTCGCGCTCAACGGCGGCTACGCGCGGGGCACGAACATCAATTTCTACCCGGCCTCCGGCCTGCAGCCGTTTCTTGCGGATACCACCGACGCATCTATCGGCGTCACGCTCCGCCCCACAGCCCGGATGCGCATCGACGAAACCTACCTCTACTCGCGCCTCGCCTCCGATGTGCCTATCTTCAACAACCACATCTTCCGCTCGAAGGTGAACTACCAGTTCACGCGCGAGCTCTCACTCCGCGCCATCATCGACTACAACGGCCTGCTCCCTAATCAGTCCCTCGTCTCCGCTGACCGCGCCAAGAGCGTGAACTACGACTTCCTCTTCACCTGGCTCCTCCACCCCGGCACGGCTCTCTATGCAGGCTACACGGACCTCTACCAGAACTACCTCTACGACCCGTCCCGCCCTCCCTACCTGCAGCGCTACGGCAACCCCACCCTCGCCACCGGCCGCCAGTTGTTTGTCAAAATGAGCTATCTGTTCCGCTTCTGACCATGCTCACCACTATCCTCGCCGTTCTTCTGCTGCAGACGCCCGACAGCGGCGCCTGGAAGTCATTGGCCGCACTCGTGGGCGACTGGGTCGGCGCAGGTACCGGCGCCCCCGGGGAAGGGAAGGGCGGCTTCTCCTTCGCCTTCGATCTCCAGAAAAAGATTCTCATCCGCCGCAACTACGCCGAGTACGCCGGCTCCCGCCACGATGATCTGATGATCATCTACCGCGAGCCTTCCGATGGCCCTGTCCGCGCCGACTATTACGACAACGAAGGCCACATCATCCGCTACACGGCCACGTCACCGGACAACCGCATCGTCTTCATCAGCGATCCCTCCCCCAACGCCCCGCGCTTCCGCTTCACCTACACCATCGCAAAGCCCGACGAGCTCAAGATCGACTTCGAGATCGCCCCGCCCGGCTCCCCCGACGCCTTCAAGCCCTACATCCAGGCCACCGCCCGCCGCAAGCCGCGCTGAGCCTTACCCGCGCACCCCAATCATCAAATTCCCCCGCGCATCCGGCCGCACCACATCCACGCACCCCGCCTCCCTCAGCCACTCCCGATACTCGCCCTCCGTGTACGATGCCCCTCGCCGCGTCCCCACCAGCATGTTCAGCGAGAACAGCGCCGCCTGCTGCGGCCCTGTCCGGTCCGGATTAAGAAAGAAATCCCGCACCACCAGCCGCCCGCCCTGCCGCAGAGCCCGGCCGCACCTCGTCAACAGGTCCCGGTTCTCCTCCTCGTCCAGCATGTGGCAGATCGCCGATACCAGCACCAGGTCGTACCCTTCTCCAAACTCATCCCTCGTCAGGTCGCCGTCCTGCGTCGTGACCCGATCTGACAACCCCGCCGCTGCGATATACTCCCGCGCCAGCCCCGTCACATGCGGCTGATCCAGCACCACTGCCCTCAGCCCCGGATTCGCCTGCGCGAACGCGATGGAATACGCCCCCGACCCGCCGCCCACATCCAGCATCCGCCGCACCTCGCCCGCGTCCACCTGCCGGACCATCTCCCTCGCCTCCTCCGCCGCCCGCTGGTGCATCGCCGCGATGAAGGCGCGTGTCCACTCCTTGTTCCGGTCCTCAACCCCCGGCGGTGTCACCGACGTTCCCGCACGCACAGCGTCCGTCAGTGTCGACCACGTCCTCCACAGGTTCACGCTGTGCATCAGTCCCATCCGCGCCGACTCCGGCCCCGTCAGCCACCGCGCTGTCTCCGCGGTATTCACGAACACGCCTTCTCTCTTTTCCAGCGCCCCCAATGACACCAGCGCATTCAACAGCATCTCCATTGCCCGCGAATCCGCGCTCACCTTCCGAGCCGCCTCCGCCGCCGTTGCGCCTCCGCCCACCGCCTCGAACACATCCAGCTCCACCGCCGTCAGCAGCGTGCGGCTCTCCATGAACGCCCGCATCGCCGTGTTCAACTCTGTGATCGTCTTCATTACGCCACCACCTCCGCCATCCGCCTCTCCGGCTTCGGCGGCGATGGCCGGAATGCCGCCAGCACCTCTCCCGACTTCTCGCCCGGCAACCCCTCCGCCGCCCGCCTCACCGTCTCTTCCAGCATCGACGGATCCGCCACCGCCCGCAGATTCAATATCAGTGAATGGTCGTAGGCCGACGGCGCAAACAACTGCCCGTCCACCTGTGGCTCCTCGCCATTCCTGCAAATGCTCGCTTTAATGAAGCCCGTCTCACACCGGTCCAGCACCTTTAAATGCGCGATCCTGACACCCGCGCGCGTCAGATCTTCCTCGACCTCATCCATGAAAGGCCCTGCCAGCATCGCCGGATTCAACGCCTGGTCCAGCCGGATATCCGCCTTGTAGTTCAGCCACCCCAACGCGGCCTCGGCCTCGGCGTAGCGTCCGTAATCCACCCCCTCCAGGATCTTCGACCCCGCCGCGCGATCCCCACCCAACACCTCGCGCAGCCAATGTCCTACCCCTTCTCCTGTCTTGGCGCTCAACCTCAAATCGAAAGGCAGTCCCTCCGCTTCATCTCCTTCGTCGCACTTGCTCAGGCAAAGCAGATCCGCCTCCCGGAGCTGATGACGGAACAGGTAAGACAACTCCGGATCCGCATCATCCGGCGACATCTCCCGCGCCGTGGCCGCATCCACAAGCACGGTGTAGGGCGCCACTTTGAATTGACCCGCAAAGTGCGCTTTCAACGGCTGCAGAATCGTCGCCGAAATATCGATGCAGCTCCCCACGGGCTCCGCGAAGATCACTTCGGGTTCGAACGCCGCCAACTGCTCCGCCGCTCCGATCATGTCCGAGAACCGGCAGCAGAAACACCCGCCCGCCACCTCCGACGCGGGCAGACCGCTGTCCTGCGCATAGCCCGTATCCACCAGATCGGCCGCCTGGTCGTTCAGGATCACCGCCACGCGTTTCCCTTCTGCCTTCAATTCGCGCGCCGCGCGCACCAGCAGCGTCGTCTTCCCCGATCCAAGGAACCCGCCGACCAACACGATCACCGGACTGGCCATGATCACAGAGGTATCACATTCGGAGTTGCGATCCGCGCCCGGCGATGTATACTCCTATCAATCTGGGACTGGGAGGCTCACCATGCTCATCCGCGTTTCTCGCCGGGAACTCCTGCTCGGCGCCGCCGCTGCAACTCCGCTGCTTGCGCAGCTCAAGCCAACGCCGCTGCAGACCATCGGCCCCTTCTACCCCATCGACCGGCCTCTCGACCAGGACGCCGATCTCACCGTCATCAAGGGCAAGCCCGGCCGCGCGAAGGGCCAGATCCTCTACGTCATGGGCCGCGTCTTCGACGTGAAAGGCAACCCCGTCCGTGGCGCGCGCATCGAGATCTGGCAGGCCAATGCGGCCGGCCGCTACCGCCACCCCGGCGACACCAACCCCGCGCCGCTTGACCCCAACTTCGAGGGCTACGCTGTCCTCACCTCCGACGCCGAAGGCCGCTACCAGTTCAAGACCATCAAGCCCGCGCCCTATCCCGCCGGGCCCGATTTCACCCGTACCCCACACATCCACTTTGATGTCTCCGGCAGGCACACGCGCATCATCACCCAGATGTACTTCCCCGGCGAGCCGCAGAATGAGAAGGACCGCATCTTCATGGAGACACAAAACCGCGACATCCTGATCGCGAAAATGCTCCCGCCCAACAAAGACGTCGAGCCCGACTCGAAACTCGCCCTCTGGGACATCGTCCTCAACTTCGGTTGACGCTGAGTGATCCCATCTGCCTGCCACACGATGGAAGATGAGGCCCGATTTTTCGCCTCCGCCCCGGCATGCCGCCATGTCCGCGCGACGGAATGCGATAGCTTGAGAGGGAATGCGCGCAAAGACTTTCACCCTCTTCCTCATCGTGGTCGCGAGTGCGGCGGCGGCTGAATCCAGCGTGGCCTACCGTTCAGTCGATCCGTTCATTGGGACCGGGGAGGACGGGCACACCTTCCCGGGAGCGGTGGTGCCGTTCGGCATGGTCCAGTTGAGCCCCGACACGCAGGTGCGGTACTTCCGCGAGAGCTACAAGTGGGCAGCCGGGTACCGGCACGAGGACACGACGCTGCTGGGCTTCTCGCACACGCACTTTTCGGGAGCGGGCCATTCGGATCTGGGCGATTTCCTCGTGGTGCCTGTTGCCGGCGAAGTGAAGCTGGAGCCGCAGAAGGCGGACGCGCCGGGCTCGGGCTACGGCGCACGGTTCAGCCACACGACCGAAGTGGCGCAGCCCGGCTACTATGCCGTGACCCTGGAAGACTCCCGCATCCGCGCGGAGCTGACCGCGGCCACCCGGGTAGGCGTGCACCGCTATGCGTTCCCGGCCGGCGCGCCGGCACGGATCCTGCTGGATCTGCGGTCGTCGATCTACAACTATGCGGGCAAGGTTCTGTGGTCGCGGCTGCGCGTGAGGGCCGATGGAACCGTGACGGGGATGCGGGAGACGCGGGGCTGGGCGCCGGGCCGGCAGCTCTATTTCGCAATGCGCTTCTCGCGTCCGCTGGTGAAGCGCGAGTTGTTGAACCGCGAACCGGCGGTGGAGTACCGCGGCTTCAGGACCCCGGGGACGACGCCGGCCGATACAGATGCCATCGAAGGTCGCGGACTGGTCGGGGTGTTTGATTTTGGCGCTCTCACGGAACCGCTGGTAGTGAAGCTGGCTCTATCCACTGTGAGCGAGGATGGCGCGATCCGGAACCTCAACGCCGAGGTGCCGGGCTTCGACTTCGACGCCGTGCGGGCGGCGGCCGCAAAGCAGTGGGAGCACGCGCTGAATGCGGTGGAGGTGAAGGCCGCTCCGGACATGCTCAGGAACTTCTACACCGGGCTGTACCACGCCCTGATGGCGCCGTCGGTGGCGATGGACGTGGACGGGCAGTACCGCGGACCCGACAACCAGGTGCACCGCGCGGAAGGGTTCACGTATGTTTCCACCTTTTCTCTTTGGGACACCTACCGGGCCGAGCATCCGCTGCTCACGCTGGTGCAGCCCGAGGCGCGGACCAACGACGCGGTGCGGTCGCTGATCGCCTCCCGCCAGCACAGCCCGTACGGCATTCTGCCCGTCTGGCAGTTCCAGGGGATCGAGACGTGGTGCATGATCGGCTATCACGCGCTGCCGGTGATCGCCGACGCCTACATGAAGGGCATTCGGGGCTACGACGCCGGTGCGGCGCTGACGGCCATGCTGGCGAGCGCGACATACGGGCCGTTCGGGCGCCTGGACGAGTACATGCAGCTGGGCTACGTCCCGATGGACAAGGACCCGGAAGCGGCGTCCAAGACCGTGGAGTACGCCTTCGACGACTGGACGCTGGCCCGCATGGCGCGCGCGATGGGGCGCACGGACGTCGCGGCGCGGTTCGAGAAGCGGGCCGCAAACTGGCGCAACACGTTTGACGCGCGCGTCGGATTCGTGCGGCCGCGGAATTCGGACGGCAGCTTCGTGGAGCCCTTCGACCCGGCCAAAGCTGGGAAAGACAGCGGCTTCACTGAAGGCAATGCGTGGCAGTATTCGTGGTACCAGCCGCACGACGAGGCCGGGCTGATCCGGCTCCTGGGCGGCGACGAAAAGCTGGTGGCCAGGCTCGACGCAATGTTCGACGCCAAAGTGGACCCGAAGGACTACGCCCACGTGGAGGACATCTCCGGAATGATCGGGCAGTACATTCACGGCAACGAGCCGAGCCACCATCTGGCCTATCTGTACGTCTACGCCGGGCAGCCGTGGCGGACGCAGGAGCGCCTGAAGCAGATCGTGGAGAGCCAGTACAAGCCGGCGCCGGACGGGCTGGTGGGCAACGACGATCTGGGGCAAATGTCGGCGTGGCTCGTGTTTGCGTCCCTGGGCTTCTATCCCGTGGCGCCCGCGTCGAACGAGTACATCCTGGGTCGGCCCTTTGTGGACGAGGCCGTACTCAAGCTGCCCGGCGGGAAACAATTCCGAGTCGTGGCGGAGGGGCTGAACGGCGCCAACAGGTATGTCGGCAAGGTGCTGCTGAACGGAAAGGAGCTGCCGAGGGCCTACATCCGCCACGAGGAGATCGTGGCCGGCGGCGAGCTGCGCTTCGTGATGAGCGCCGCGCCGAACAAGGATTGGGCCTCCGCCGCCAAGGACCGGCCGTACTCGATGACGCCCGGACCGCGCTAGGCCAGGCGAAAAACCTCAGCGGGTTGTTGCGAGCATAGGAATACATGTTCCATTGCTCAGGATCCCGGATCTTCTTCTTGAGAATGTGGAGCGGGTCCGGCGTCGTAAACCGCCCCTGCGCCCCGGAGTAGTACCGTGCCCCAAAGTAATCGAGGCCCGTCTCGGTATCCCGCTCCTTGCCGGTAAACCAAGGCGAGATGGATTGGTGTATATCATTTACGCAGGCTTGGTAGATCTGAGGCATGAAGAACCTCCCGTAGACCGGCACGGCGCATCACCTCGTCCTGAAAACGGGACGGATCCACATGAAAGCGCGTGAATGTAATGCACTTTCCATCCTTCCCGAAGACCTGAATTTCGCCGCCAATATTGCGTTCGATGCCGGTGACCTCTTTCCACGGAATTACAGAGGCTCTTCGCCACCACACGCTCCGTCGGAGCCCATCGTCGCCGATGACGAGCGTGACGGGCCACGCGAAGCACCACGCTACGACGAAACAGCCCAATCCAATTGATATCCAACTCTCATCGCTACCGATGCTGGTGGAGATCAGAACCGAAACGCCGACTATACAGCCAGCTAACAACAGGCGAAGTCCTAGTCCCCCCCGAAAGATGAGATTTCTGCCTTTGATGGCCGTGCGCGCTAACTGTGCCTCTAGATACAGCAGGCGCAGCGCCATAAGGACCAACGGACCTATCCACCAGGAATTGGATGCTGAGGTCATGTCTCAGTGTGAGCAGCCCAGATTTCCGGTGCAGCTTTGTTTCTGCTGTTGTGCGCGGACAGCCGTCTCACGCGATGTATCCACCCCGACGGCGGCTGCCGTTTTTTTTGTAGTTCAGGGTCGACTCTGCTTTGCCTAGGCGCTCTGCCACTTTAGCTTGGCGACCTGAAGTCTGAGCCCTCTCGGCCTGTTTGGAGAGTGCTGCGACGGCACCTCCAGAAGCTCTAGTAACTACAGATTCCGCAGCCTTTATAGCCCCATGCCCCGTACCATTGGATACGAAGTCAATAGCCATTGCGGCCGGATTCTCCATTGCCTTGTTCATGCTGCCGGTGTTTATGGCCCGCTCTGCAATACCGCCAACCACACCTGAGCTGCCCACAATCGCGACTTGGACGGCAATACCAAGTTCCGTAGCGAGTCCTACAGTGCCCCCAACGATTGCGCCATTCAAGGCGGCAGCAAGCACTTTCCTAGTGGTCACCGGTTGACCCGTAAGATGATCAGCACCCACTTGGGCGACTATCCAGCGCCAAAGAAAGTACACCACGGCCCACAATGTCCGTCGGGATCAGTGTAACGAAGTGGATTATTCCGAACATAGACATACTTGTTGATCGTCTGCGGATCACCGATATCCGCATACGGCAACGGCCCGGGCTGCCCAACCTGCTGACCAGTGATCGGATCAACTATGCCGTCCGGAAATTCGTCCGGGCTCGTAAACCGCCCCTGCTGCGGCGAGTAGTACCGGGCTAGAAAATTATCCAACCCCGTCTCGGAATCCCGTTCTTTGCCGGTAAACTTCAACGACGTGGTTTCCATGCCCTGGGAGCACGTGCCGCGGCCGTTCAGCGTCCCTGGAATCTCCTCCCCAAACGGCAGGTAGTCGTAGCAGCGCGCCACGGTCCCGTCCCCGTTGACCACCGCGCGTGTGCTGCCCAGCGGGTCGCTCACAAGGTACTGCGGCCCGCTGGCTGAAGCGTCGTTGACTCCATACTCCGCCACCAACTGCCCCTGCGCATCGTGGACATAGCGCGTTTCCCCAGTGGTCGTTTGCTTGCGCACCCGGCGGCCCTGGCCGTCATAGCCGTAGCTCACGGTTCCGCCGTTCAGCGCGATACTCGCGACCTGGCCCTCGCCGGTGTAGGTGAAGGTAAAGCCGCCGATCGCAGTCTGCTCCCCGCAGCTATACACGCTGTTCTGCACTCTCAGTTGATTATCCGAAATCGTCTGGCCCGGGGGCAGGTAATTCGATTCCGACGTCGCCGCGAACTGGTCCAGCGCTACTCCCGTCGCATTCTCCACCCACATGTTGCCCCACCGGCCGTACTTGAAGTCTCGGCTCCAGCCTCCGGCCTCGTTCCCGCTCGACAGCCGGTTCAGCTCGTCGTACCCGAAGGTGGCCGACCAGCTCTGCGTGTCCCGCGTCCAGGACTGCCCGACCACGTTCCCGTTATTGGCCCCGACCACATAGGACGGCGTCAACTGAAACACCGTCTTCCCGCCCGCCGTCCAACTCTGCCCGCTCACCTGCAGCCGGTTGTTGTACGTCGCCGCGAATTGTAGAGGCCCAAACACGCCCCCCCCCGACAGCGCTCCGCGCGGCGCATAGTCCAGCGCGCTCGCGTACGTCTTGCTGGCCTCGCCGCTCTTCTGGCCCGTCACCTGATTTACCCGTCCGGCGCCGTCGAAGCCGTAGTCAATCCGCCTGCCCGAAGGATACACCTCCGCTTTCAGCGCCAGATCATTGTACTCGTAGCCAAAGCCGTAGGTGCTCGTCCCTATCTTCACCTGATGCGCCAGCACCCGGCCGATCCCGTCAAGCATACGCCAGCTACCCAAAAACGCATCGCTCCTCCGTGGCCACAGTCAATCTCGTGCCGATAAAAGCCAACTTAGGCGGCCTCGATGAACTAAATTCATGCCGATTAAGCCCAACTGTCACTGTACGGGTTACACTTTAGCGCCATGTGTTCTCAACGTCAATAGAAATCAACTGTGGACAGAAAGGTACCTAATAGCTCTTTCTGGCTTGTCCAACTGAGCAGGCTCTTCATAAAACCGAGCAAAGTCGGAAAAAGCGGATGCTCTGCTCGTGATTTCGGGCCAAAGTGCCCCTCCCATCCCACCGCTTGTTACACCTCAACTCCGATGCCAGTCGCAGCACGCACATTCCTACCCAGCCGCTTGCTTTTCAGCGAGGCAAAGGCTCAAGACAGCCCCAAAATGTGGGCGTGCCTTTTGCCCTGACGGGAAGCACTGGACATGGATAGTGCCGATCTGGCAAGTCGTGTAAGTGGTTGTATCGAGCACTATCTGGTGCCTGGCGAGGCCGATTCTCCTCGAATCAGCCTCGAAGTGAAAGCAGGGCTCTCATACGAGTCACCGCAGTTTTGAAAATATTTCCGGCACAGAAACTTCCGTTCTCACAGTCACTTACACCACAGTAGCAGTAAAGCCCGCGTCCGGAACCCAACTTTGATCCTCTCCAATACTCGCGTGGAGGCAACTCTGTCATGTCACTCCTTCGAATGACTCCAGCCAAACTTGCTGCCAATCGCGCCAACGCCAAAATCTCCACCGGACCCAGAACGGACTGGCTGGCGATCATCCGCCGTGACGATTTTGCTAGCACGAACCCATATCTCGTTG
>DBMU01000032.1:1499-89513 GCA_002298225.1 Bryobacterales bacterium UBA690 | reverse complement strand
TATCTCGTTGATTCCACAACCCAGCCAAACTGGCCCGACACCAGCTAATCTGACTCCTCCTCCGGAATTGTCCCTCGAGCCCACGGCGTTCCCATCGATTGCCGCTCCCGGCTCACCGATCTTTCAAAATCTAATCGTCTGTCTCGCGCGGGTGAAGGACCACCGCGGGTAGAACTGCGGGGCGCGCCTTCTCTGCGCGCCCCGCGCGGTCGCCCCGTCTGCTTGCGAGCCTCTTTCAGGTTCTGGTCGAGAATCGCCCCACCCACCAGACCGCCGGGTGTTAAAATCCCGGACGGTATGCGACTCGCCATCCTCGCTCTCCTCCTCGCGGCCGCGGCATTGGCTCAGCCCGCGAAGTTCAACACCATCCTCTACGGCGCGGCTTACTATCACGAGTACATGCCGTCGGACCGGCTCGACAAAGATGTCGAGCTCATGCAGAAGGCCGGACTCACCGTCGTCCGCCTTGGCGAGTCCACCTGGACCTCCTGGGAGCCCCGCGACGGCCACTTCGAATTCGCCTGGATGGATCGCATCGTCGATCGTCTCCACAAAGCCGGCATCAAGGTGATCCTCGGCACCCCGACTTACTCCATCCCACCCTGGCTCTACCAGAAGCATCCCGACATCCTCGTCACGCGCCTCGACGGCACGAAGGCCGCATACGGCATACGCCAGAACATGGACATCACCCACCCGGTCTACCGCTTCTACTGCGAGCGCGTCATCCGCCAGATCATGGCGCACTACAAAGACCACCCCGCCATCATCGGCTACCAGATCGACAATGAGACCTCCAACTACGGCGCGGCCGGGCCTGTCGTCCAGAAGAACTTCAATGACTACCTCAAGGAGAAGTTCGGAACCACGCAGAAGCTCAACGAAATTTGGGGCTTCGTCTACTGGGGCCAGCTCGTCAACGGCTGGGACGATCTGCCCCCGCGCGACGGCATCCTCAATCCCGGCTACAAGCTCGAATGGGAGCGATTCCAGCAGTCCCGCGTCACCGACTTCCTCGCCTGGCAGGCGCGCCTCCTCCGCGAATACAAACGCCCCGACCAGTTCATCACCCAGGACTTCTCCGGCGGCGTCCACACCGACAACGATCAGTGGGCCATTGCCCGCCACCTCGACATCGTCGCCACCAACCCCTACTACCCCGTTCAGGACGATCTCGACGGCCAGCCCGCCACCTTCACCGATGACGTCGCACGCTCCCTCAAGGGCGCCAATTTCCTCGTTACCGAGACCAACGCCCAGACCATCGGCTGGGACTCAAAAGGTCAATTTCCTCCATATGATGGACAGCTCCGCCTCAACGTTTACTCGCATATCGCCGACGGCGCCAATATGGTCGAGTACTGGCACTGGCACTCGCTTCACTATGGCCAGGAGACGTATTGGAAGGGCATCCTCTCCCACGACCTGGAGCCCAACCGCATCTACGCCGAGTTCACTCGCGTCGCCCAGGAGTTGAAGAAGATCGGCCCGCGGCTGGTCAATCTGCAGCGCCGCAACGAAGTCGCGATCCTTTATTCGATCGACTCCTTCCACGGGATCCAGTTCATGCCGTTTTCCGACAAGGTCAATTACATGAATATCCTGCGGCAATTTCATCAAGTGCTATATCAGCTCAACGCCGGCGTCGATTTCGTCACTCCGGACTCTGACTATTCGCGCTACAAGGTGATCGTCGTCCCGCCCCTGTACGTCGCCTCGGACGCCCAGTTGCAGCGGCTCTCCGACTACGCGAAGAACGGCGGCCATGTCGTCCTCACCTTCAAGAGCGGCTTTACCGACCAATACGACACCGTCCGCCCCGTCATGGCGCCAGGCCCTCTCCGCGAAGCGGCCGGCTTCCACTACCAGGAGTTCTCTACGCTGAAGACCCCGCTTCCCCTGAAGGGCGATCCCTTCCAGGCCGGCGCGGACAACCAGGTCTCCACCTGGGCCGAAATGATCATCCCGGATACCGCCAGGCCGCTCGCCTTCTACGATCACCCCTTCTTTGGCAAGTACCCCGCCATTACCCGCAACGCCTTCGGGAAGGGAACTGTCACGTTCGAGGGCACAGTCCTCTCCGATACCCTCCAGAACAAAATCCTCAAGGATGTTTTATCCGCCGCCGGCCTCACCGGCCCCGATCAGCAGCTCCCCGCGCCAGTCAAGGTGAAACACGGCACATCCAACTCCGGCAAGCGCATGCACTATTACTTCAACTACTCTTCCCATTCGCAGAATTTTGCATATACTTATGCAGCAGGCACGGATATCCTTTCCGCGAAGCCTGTTGCGAAGTCCCAGCAACTGGCTCTTGCCCCTTGGGACCTTGCCATTATCGAGGAGCAATAGTCCATGCCCAAGATTGTCCGTTGGGAGTTTCTGGGAAGCTGGCTCTTGTTTTGGGTGCTCTGCATCACCGTCATCGGCATCCCGCTCGCTATCCTCTACCTCCTCAATGGCACCGTTCGGATCGAACACGAGGTCTCTGACCCGGAGCGATTCGTCACCGAATTCCGCTCCGGCAGGCTCACCCGCAAATAGACCTCCGCGCTGCTTGGCCCGTTCCGTCCTGATGTACTAGCATGTCGGTGTGTCCGCCATGATAACCAGACGCGAAACTCTCAAGACCGCCCTGTGCGCAGCCGCCCTGCCGGCCTCTGCGCAGCAACCGTCCACCGGCAAAGTCCGCCACATCGACGTCATCCACCACTCGCACACCGATGTCGGCTTCACCGACATCCCCTCCGTCTGCCGCGAGCACCAGGTGCGGTTTCTCGACGCCGCCCTCGAAGCCTGCCTGCGCAACAGGAGCTTCCACTGGACCGCCGAAGCCACCGTCACCGTCGACGCCTGGTGGCGCGCCGCCTCCCCTCAGCGCCGCGACGGGATGGTCCGCATGGTCAGGTCCGGCCAGATGGACATCATGGCCCTGCCCTTCAATCAGGCGCCCTTCATGGATGCACGCCAGTGGCGTCAGGCTCTGGACTGGCTCCCCGCCGATGTCCGTCGCGAGCTCAATCCGCAGGCCGCCATGCAGAACGACGTCAACGGCTTCCCTCGCGCCGGCGCACTGCTTCTCCTCGACCGCAACATCCACCACCTCCTCATGGGCATCAACCCCGACATGGGCGGACCGCCCTTCCGCCGCCCCGCTGCCTTCTATTGGAAGATGCCCGATGGCCGCCGCCTCTTCGTCTGGCTCGGCGAGCACTACGGCAGCGCCTACGGTTGGTTCGAGCCGAAAGGCTGGCAGCACGGCCAGCCCAAGGGCGCGACGATGACTCTCCGGCCGCCCTACGCAGGCGATCACCTCAAGACCGACGAAGCCTCCCTCCGCGCTGCCCAGGCTCAACTGCAAAAGAAACTCGCCAAGCTCGAATCAGACGGCTACTCGTTCCCGCGCCTCATCCTCTCCTACACCAACCAGTGGCGCTACGATAACGATCCGCCCTTCCCCCCGCTCGCTCCCTTCATCGACGCCTGGAACAAGCTCGGTCTCCAGCCCCCGCTGCGCTTCACCACCGCCACGCAAGCCGTCCGCGACATGGAGACCGCGGTCTCCACGGCCGTCCCCACGCACGAAGGCGAGTTTACGGATTGGTGGGCCAACGGCGACGCCTCCGGCCCCCGCGAAGTCGCCGCCAGCCGCGTCGCCAAGCGCTTCATCGCCGCCGCGCACTCTCCTGTCTGGGGACCGCCCTCTCCCGCCGTCCAACAAAAGACATCGGAAATGTTGCGCGACCTCTGCCTCTTCGACGAACACACCTGGGGCGCCAACATCTCCATCTCCCAGCCCTACTCCCTCGACACGCTCGCCCAATACACCGAGAAGAGCATCCTCGCGTACAAGCCCATGGGCCACGCCGAATGGCTCCTCGGCCAGCGCGCCCGCTTGCACTTCGCCAGCAAGCCCGCCGGCACGTTCGTCGTGAACACAGCGCCCGCGCCATTCACTGGCTGGATCAGCTTCCCCAACATCGACCGCAAGCCCGAGTGGGCCCATCAACTTGCCCCGCGGTCCGTCACCGAATTGCGCCAGCCCGCAGCGCCCTCCTCCAGTAAGCCGGCGATCCAAACCGCCTCTGGTGGCTGGCCTCTCTCCGCCCGCTGGCCCGGCATGAACCGGACTCTCTTCACCGAGGGCATCGGCGATCTCCTCTCCGTTTCTATCGCGCCTCCGGCCCGCCGCTCCAGCACCATGCACCCCGACCGCCTCGCGCGCCAGGCGGCTGCCTATGGTGAAGTGAAACTCGAGGAAACTCCGCACACTCTCATCTATACGCAGGAGGTCACCCACCCCAGCGTAGAGCGCGCCACGCGTCGTTTGGAGATCTTTCGCGACCAGCCCCGCGCCTCACTCACCGTCCAATTCGATCGCCTCCCCAATCGCCCGCCCGAGGTCATATACGTCCTCACGCCGCTCCCCACCGGCTCGACCCTGCCGCGCTTCTCCAACGGCGGCGTCCCCTTCACGCCTTTCGCCGATCAGCTCCCCGGCTCGTGCCGCGATTACTTTGCCATCGACTCGTGGGCGCACTACAAGACGGAGCAGGGCCACTGGCTCTGGGTCACACGTGACGCGCCCCTCGTCGCCCTCGGAGGCCCGCACACCTGGCAGCGCATCCAGCAGCCGCCCGCCGATCCCAACCGCATCTGGACCATGGTCTTCGATAATTTCTGGCACACCAACTTCGTCGCCGACAGCCACGGGACAATGGAGTTCCAGTTCGAGCTCGCCTGGCTCGACAAACTCGACGACCCCGCGCCCCTCGCCGAGACCCTGCTCTCTCAGCCCCTCGCTGTCGTGAACCCGGCCAACGCGCCTTCACCTGAACTGTTGAAGAGCCTGTTCACGCCGTAGATTTGTTTACAACGCCGACGAACATTTCGCCCTGCCCCCGCGTATCCAAAGGCACATAGGAGTGTCTATGGCCATTCCCTCGTCGACGCCCGCTTCCGCCAGCCGCCCGATGGTGCAGGCTCTGTTCGTCTCAACTGTCCTGCTTTCGATCGTCTCGTTCTACACCACATGGCAGGGCATGGCCCTGTACCTCGCCGGATGGTTCGCCTTCCTCGCATCGCTCGGCGTCCAGTCCGCACTGGTTCTGGTCGCCTGGCTCATCGGATTCACTCGCACGCGCCGCCCCCTGCTCACCGTCGTCTACGCCATCACTGCAATCGTCTCCATCGCCTTCTCCTACGTCAGCCTCTACACCTGGTTCTCCGCGCGCGAACGTCCGGCCCTCGTCCAACGGCAACTCTACGACACCATCACCGAATCAGCGGGCAAGACTGATCAACTCCTGGAAAGCGCCATCACCGAAGCGCGCAAACACGTTCTCGCACTCGACGAGATGACTGCGGCCGAGAAATCCCACGGCTTCATCTCCCGGGCTCAGGACGCAGACCCTTTCCTCTCCGGCATCCGTGAAGCTGTCGCCCGCGAAGCCCAGACCTACAGCGCCGCCTATAAGGAAGGAACCGGAGAAGGGCTCCGATATACCGCCTTCGACCGCTACTCGAAGTTAGCTCGCCAATCACTTGAGCAATTGACTGCTTCTCAAAAAGCACTCTCGGATTTTCGCGCTCAACTGAAGCCCAACGATCCTTCCGATCTGCAGATCCGCCGCTACCGCGAAGTCTACGACGCCATCCCCTGGACTGAGCTCGAGCAGCAGTTGCATTCCGCCCGCATCGAGCGCCCCGCCGTCCCCACCCTCGCCGCCAATCTCGACAAGACCGCCTCCGGCCAGGAAGAGCTCCTCCTCGGCTTCACCGAGCTCGTCACTGCCCCGACCAATCGCCACATCTTCGCGTTCCTCCTCGCCGCCTTTATCGACGTCATCGTCTTCCTGCTCGCCTTCGCCTCGGGCCCGCACTTCTTCGGCGCCCCCGAACTGCGCTGGTCCGCCGCCTCCGCTGCCCTCGACGGCGCCGATGCACAGGTCTTCACTCGCGACTTCCTGCGCAAACTGGGACCCGATCCAAGCGGCCTCGCCCGCGTCCCCCTCGCCGCCCTCACTCCCGGCGAACGCCAACTCCTCCTCGTTCTCGCCAGCCACAACCAGGCCACCCTCGTCGACGACCACTACCTCATCGACGAACTGGTCCACCAACAACTCGTCGAATCCCTCACCACTCGCTCCATCCCCCTTCGTGGTGCCCGTTTCGCCGCGACTACTCCAGCGTCATAGCTGCCTCTCACTCAAACCGCATCTTTCGCGCCGTCTGCCAACCCATCAGCAGCGCCAATCCGACCAACGCCGCCAGGTGCCACACCACTGACGACGCCGGCATCCCAAAACTCATCAGCTTGTGAATCGCGTCCATCGCCCACCCAGTCGGCAGGAAAATCGCCACCCTCTGCGCCCACACCGGAGCCACCTCCACCGGCCACCAGCATCCCCCCAGCGCCGCCAGCACGTTCGAGGTGATCACCGCCACCGCCACCGCCTGCCCCGGCGACTTCGACCAGTTCCCCAGCACCATCGCCGCGCACGCCGCCAGCCCGCCATACGCCAGTAGCACCAACGCGATCGCCCACAGGTTCTCGCCCCATCGCACGCCGAACACCAGGCTCCCCGTCAGCATCCCAAAGCCGATCTGGACCACCGCCAGCCCCATTCGCGCGCCCCACTTGCCCGCCACAATCGACCCTCTTCCCATCGGCGAGCTCGCCAGCCTCTTCAGAATCCCCTGGCTTCTCTCGATCACCAATCCCACCGCCCCCGAAGTCAGCAGCACCAGAAGCGTGAACATCACCGTCGTCCCCGGCACCGACTGCTGATACCCGCGCGGCGCAAACTTCAGCCGCCCCGCCGTCTCCACCTGCACCGTCAGCGGCCGCGGCTTCCGCCAGAGCCCCTCCAGCGCCGCCGCACTCACGCCGCCTCCCCCCTTCGTCACCACTGCCAGGTCCGCCAGCGTCTGATATGTCGCCACGCTCAGCCGGAAATCGTCATACTCGGCCCCGCTCCCGCCGCCCAGCCGGTACAACTTGATCTTCTGCTCCTTCCCTGCAATGACCGAATCGCTGAAGCCCTCCGGTACCACCAGCACCCGCGACGATCCTCCGGCCCCCGGATCCTTCACCTCGACTTTCACATCCTGCTTCGACAGATTCCGCACGAATGCCCGCATCACCGGGGTATCCCGCTCCGCCGCCGGCGCCTCAATCACAATGGACTCCGGCCGCGAAACAACCCGAGCCCCTTGCCCCGACATCAATCCCGTGAAGTAGAAGAAGATCGGCGGCATCACGAACGTCCACAGCCACGTCTCGCGCGCCCGGAGCGCCATCTTCAAATCGTGTGTCGCAATAAACAGTGCGTCCCGCATTGACATAATCCTCTAGAACGCGAAGCGCCGCCGCGCCTGCCGCGCGCACAGAACGAACAGCGCCGCTCCTGTCACCGCCGCGGCCGGAACCGCCCACCACATCCCTCCACTTTGCGGCGCCAGCGTATCCCGCATCACCGCCAGCGCCATCCCCGTCGGCGTCCACCGGCCCACCGCCGCCAGGTTCGCCGGCATCATCTCCAGCGGAAAGAAACACCCGCCCAGCATGCACAACGGCAGCATCACCATGTTCACCAGCATCTCTCCCACACGCCTCTGGCTCGCCAGGCTCTGGAGCAGCACGAACGCCAGGTACCCGCAGCACGACACTGTCACCGCCCATCCCATCGTCGCCCACACCCGCGGCACCGCCAGGCCGACCATGGCGTGCGCCGCTGCCAGACCCACGCCGCTCACCACCGACGCCAGCAGCGCGTACGCCAGCAGCTTTCCTCCGAGCACGGACGCGGGGCCGTTCGGCGTCGACAGCACCCGCCGCAGCGTCCCGTCCTGCTTCTCTTTCCACCAGTCCATACTCAACCCGCTCGCCGTGAACAGCAGCCCCATCACGAGCATCCCCGGCAGCATCAGCGATGCAAAGCCCACAGGCGGACCCTGCTGCTTCTTCTCCTCCACCACCTGCGTCTCCACTGCGAACCGCGGCGGCCTCATCCACTTCGACACCTGCGTCGCCATCCGGTTGAGCCTCACGCTCATCAAGGCAACCTCCGCCTCCGTGGGCTGCCTCTCGTTCATCGCACGCAGTTCGTCTCCTGCCAGCTCCTGCAGGTAGAATCCCGCCTCCGCCAACAGCTTCACCACCTGCTCGACCATCTGCGGCATGATCTGCTGCGCCGGATTCTTCACCACCACCAGCCGGCTCTCCGTTCCCGCCAGCACCGCGTCGCCGAATCCCTTCGGGATCACCACCAGCGCCGACGCCTTCCCCTCGTTCATCCGTTTCCGCCCCTCGTCCTCCTTCACCTTCTCCACGGTGAACATCTCCGCCATCCTGTCCTGCGAAAACGCACCCGCCACCAGGCGGCTCACCATCGAATCATCCTGATCCGCTACCAGCACGATGCCTCGCGGCCGCACCTCTCCGCGCCCGAACAGCACTCCCATCAGCAGGGCAATGAACACCGGGATCCCGATCCATGCCAGCAATCCCGCCGGCTCCCGCATCAGCCGCAGCAAGTCTTTCCTGGCCGTCTGCCACACGAATCCCATGGCCTACTCCCTCAGCTCTTTCCCTGTCAGCTTGACGAACAGCGTCTCCAGGCTCGGCTGCTTCAACGTCGTCCCGCGAATCTCGGCGCCCGCAGCCGACATCGCCGCGAACACCTCCGTCAGCCGCCCCGGCGCGTTCCGCATCGACAGCAGCACCACCTCGCCATCGTTCTGGTGGATCTCGATGCCCTTCAGCCGCTCCAGCTCCGCACGCACCCGCGCCTCGTCGAACACCCCCTCCAACCGCAGCAGGTCCAGCTCGTTCAACTGCGCCCGCAGCTGCTCCAGCGTCCCCTGCGCGATCAGCTTGCCGTGATCGATCACCGCCAGCCGGTTGCACAACTGCTCGGCCTCTTCCATGTAATGCGTCGTGTACAGCACGCACGCCCCGTTCCGAGCCTGCGCCCGCACCAGTTCCAGCAGCCGCACCCGGCTCTGCGGATCCACTCCCACCGTCGGCTCGTCCAGCAGCAGCGCTTTCGGCTCATGCACAATGCCGCACGCGAAGTTCAGCCGCCGCTTCATGCCTCCGCTGAATCTCTTCACCGGCTCCTTCGACCGGTCCTGCAACCCCGTCAGCTCCAGCACTTCGTCGATCCGCGCCTTCAGCTTCGACCCGTTCATCCGCTGCGCTCCGCCCCAATACTGGAGGTTCTCCCGCGCCGTCAGGTCCTCGTACAGCGCCACCTCCTGCGGCACCACCCCCAACTGCGCCCGCGCCGGCTCGCTCTGCGCCAGGCTTCCCATCACCCGGATCGTTCCCCCGCTCGGATTCAGCAGTCCCGAGATGCAATGTATCGTCGTCGTCTTGCCCGCGCCGTTCGGACCCAGCAGCCCGAAGATCTCACCCGGCCGCGCTTCGAACGTCACCCCCCGCACCGCCTCCGCGTCCCCATAGCTCTTCCGCAGGTCGCGCACTTCGATCATTCCGGCCAACGCCTCCTCATCAAAGAACGCAATCCTATCACCCTTTGTTCACGAGATGTCCGGACCTCAGCGCCAGCAAGTCCGCGTTCCGCCTGCGCTGCCCAGCAGGGCCCCGCCGTCACCATCCTCACGAAGTCCTATCCCTTAGCCCGTTTCTCGCATCTGACAAAACGAACTGACCGCATTCTGGCCTGCGACCTCACCACCGCCAGCGAACGCTATGTCACGGATTACCTCGAACAGCGCGGCGTTGAGATTGCTCCCGATCGCGATCCACTTGCAACGCTTTGAAAATAAATATACTTTAAGTAACTTGATAGTAACACACTAAACTTATCATATACATACTTGCTAAGGTATGCTACACTGATTTCAACTTCATCGGAGTCCCTCAACTATGGACCTTAATCGCTTTACCGAAAAATCCCAGGATGCCATCCGCGGCGCTCAGACCCTCGCCGCCCGCCTGTCTCATCAACAGGTCGATAACGAACACCTCCTCCTGGCCCTCCTCGAGCAGGAGAACGGCATCGCGCCCAACATCCTCCTCAAAGCCGGATTCGATCTCGAGATGCTTCATCGACGCCTCCTCTCCGAACTCGATCGCCTGCCCAAGGTGACTACCCCCGCGGGCTCCTCCGCCGGCATGTACCTCACCCAGCGGCTCGCTGCCGTCCTCGGCAATGCCGACCAGGAAGCCAGGAAGATGAAGGACGACTTCGTCTCGGTCGAGCACCTGCTTCTCGCCCTGCAATCCTCCGACGGCGTTACAGGCCAGATCTTTAAGGAGCACGGCCTTACGCGTGAGCAGCTGGAGCATGCCGTGAAGGAGGTTCGCGGCAGCCAGCGTGTCACCTCGCAAACGCCAGAGTCAACCTACCAGGCCCTCGAAAACTACGGCCGCGATCTCACTCAGATGGCTGCCCAGGGCAAGCTCGACCCCGTCATCGGCCGCGACGACGAGATCCGCCGGGTCATCCAGGTTCTCTCCCGCCGCACCAAGAACAACCCGGTGCTCATCGGTGAGCCCGGCGTCGGCAAGACCGCCATCGCCGAGGGTCTCGCCCAACGCATCGTCCGCGGCGACGTCCCCGAAGGCCTCAAGTCCAAAAAAGTCGTTGCCCTCGACATGGGCGCCCTCATCGCCGGAGCCAAGTTCCGCGGCGAATTCGAAGAACGTCTCAAGGCTGTCCTCAAGGAGGTCGCCTCCTCCGACGGCCAGATCATCCTCTTCATCGACGAGCTCCACACCGTCGTCGGGGCAGGGAAAGCCGAAGGGGCCATGGATGCCGGCAACCTGCTCAAGCCCATGCTCGCCCGCGGCGAGCTCCACTGCATCGGCGCCACCACGCTCGACGAGTACCGCAAGTACATCGAAAAGGACGCCGCCCTCGAACGCCGCTTCCAGCCTGTCGTCGTCGATCAGCCCTCCGTCGAGGACACCATCTCGATCCTCCGCGGCCTGAAGGAGCGGTACGAAGTCCACCACGGGGTGCGCATCAAGGACACCGCTCTCGTCGCTGCCGCTGTCCTGTCCCACCGCTACATCACGGACCGCTTCCTCCCCGACAAGGCCATCGACCTCGTCGACGAAGCCGCCGCGCGCCTCCGCACTGAAATCGATTCGCTGCCCGCCGAACTCGACGAAAAGCTCCGGCGCAAACTCCAGCTCGAAATCGAACGCGAGGCCCTGAAGAAGGAATCCGACGATGCTTCCCGCGAACGTCTCGCCAGGCTCGAAGAGGAACTCTTCGCGCTCAACAAGGAGACCTCCGAGCTGCAGTCCCGCTGGCAGGCTGAAAAGGACTCCGTCCAAAAGCTCCGTTCTCTCCGCGAGCAGATCGAAATCACTAAACAGGAAATCGAACGCGCCGAGCGTGCCTACGACCTCAACAAAGTCGCCGAGCTCAAATTCGGCAAACTCATCTCTCTCGAAAAACAGCTCTTCGACGAAGAGCGCCGCCTCACCGAGCAGGAGTCCCAGAAGCGCCTCCTCAAGGAAGAGGTCGACGAAGAAGACATCGCGCAAGTCGTCGCCCGCTGGACCGGCATTCCCGTTTCCAAGCTCCTGGAAGGTGAGCTTCACAAGCTCCTTCACCTCGCATCGCAGCTTCACCGCCGCGTCGTCGGCCAGGACGAAGCCGTCCAGGTCGTCGCCGAAGCCGTGCAGCGCGCTCGCGCGGGCCTTAACGATCCTAACCGCCCCATCGGCTCGTTCCTCTTCCTCGGCCCCACCGGCGTCGGCAAGACGGAACTCGCCCGCGCTCTCGCGGAAACGCTCTTCGACGACGAGAAGGCGCTCATCCGCCTCGACATGTCCGAGTACCAGGAGAAACACACCGTCGCACGCCTCATCGGCGCGCCTCCCGGCTACGTCGGCTTTGAGGAAGGCGGCCAGCTCACTGAAAAGGTTCGTCGCCGCCCCTACTGCGTCATCCTCCTCGACGAAATCGAGAAGGCCCACGCAGACATCTTCAACGTGCTGCTCCAGGTCCTCGACGACGGCCGCCTTACCGACGGCCAGGGCCGCACCGTCGACTTCCGCAACTCGATCATCATCATGACCTCAAACCTCCCGCCGGCTCAGCTTCGCAGCACCTTCCGGCCTGAGTTCCTGAACCGCGTCGACGAAACGGTGATCTTCCACTCGCTCACCCATGAGCACCTCCGCCGCATCGTCGACATCCAGCTCGAACGCCTTGGCCAGCGGCTGGCTGCGCGCCACCTTACCATCGAGCTCTCCGAGGAGGCCCGCGATCACCTCATCGTCACCGGCTACGAGCCCGACTACGGCGCTCGCCCGCTCAAACGCGCCATCCAGCGGGAGCTCGAAAACGTCATCGCCCGCGGCATCCTGGAAGGCAAGATCCGCGAGGGCCAGCACCTCTATGTCTCCGCCAACCACGGCGAACTTGCCGTGGGGCAAAGGGAACCTGTTGAGCGTGCCGCCCAATAATGACCACGGGCGACGTCAGCCCGGGGCTCGCAAGGAATTGCAGTGCGGAACCGAACGTCGGACGCCGCATCTAACCAATTGAGAGAACGAACTCAGTAGAAAGGACCCAATGCCCGAAACCACCAATGTCTTGAACCTGCCCGTGCTTCCCTTGAAGAACGTCGTCCTGTTCCCGAAGCTCGTTCTCCCGCTCTCCGTCGGACGCGATGCCTCCCGCGCCGCCGTCGAGGCCGCCATCAAGGAGCACGACGGCGAGCTCATTCTCGTCGCCCAGCGCGACCACAATGTCGAAACGCCCGAACCCGGCGACCTGCACTCCTTCGGCACGCGCGCCAAAATCCGCAAAGTTCTCCGCACTTCGTCTTCGTTGATCGAAATCGTCGTCGCCGGGCTCGAGCGCGTCGGCATCCTCAGCATGGAACAGACCGGCGCCTTCCTCACCGCGAAGGCTCACTCCATGCCGTTGACCTCCGACCACTCCACCGAAGAGAAGGCCCTCCAAACCGCTCTCTTCGAGCTGGCCTCCAAGGCCATCGAGCGCGTCAATCCGCAGGCCGCCGAACAGATCGCCGCGCTGCTGGCTTCCGCCGACGATCCGCAGCAGATCATGTGGCTGTTGGCCACCGCCTTCTCGCTCGACATCGAGAAGCTCCAGTCGCTCCTCGGCGCACCCACTCTCAAGGAAGCCCTGCAGCTCGCCGTCAAGCACATCACCGAAGAGATCCGCGTCCTCGAAGTCCGCCAGAAGATCGTCTCCGAAGCCCAGGAGGAGATGTCCAAGGAGCAGCGCGACTACGTCCTCCGCCGCCAGATGAAGGCGATCCAGCAGGAACTTGGCGAGGAGGATCCCTCCAAGGCGGAGACCGAAGAGCTCCGCGCGCGCCTCGAAAAGGCGGACCTTCCCGCCGAGGCCCGCAAGGAAGCCGAGCGCGAGTTCAAGCGCTTCGAACGTCTTCCGGATCAGTCGCCGGAGCGCCACGTCCTCCGCACCTGGCTCGACCTCGTCCTTGAGCTGCCGTGGACACAGGGCACCGAGGACAACCTGGACATCGCCCGCGCACGTCAGGTCCTCAATGAGGATCACTACGGCCTCGAAGACGTCAAGGAGCGCATCCTCGAACACCTCGGCGTCCTCCAGCGCAACCCCGGCGCAAAAGCGCCCATCCTCTGCTTCGTCGGACCTCCCGGCGTCGGCAAGACCTCGCTCGGCCAGTCCATCGCCCGCGCCCTCGGACGCAAGTTCGAGCGCATGAGCCTTGGCGGCCTCCACGATGAGTCCGAGCTCCGCGGCCACCGCCGCACCTATATTGGCGCACTCCCGGGACGCCTCATCCAAGCCATGCGCCGCGCCGGAGCCAAGAACCCAGTCCTCATGCTCGACGAAGTAGACAAGCTCGGACGCGACTTCCGCGGCGACCCCGCGTCCGCACTTCTCGAAGTGCTCGACCCCGCGCAGAACTCCACGTTCCGCGACAACTACCTCGACCTGCCCTTCGATCTCTCGAAGGTCATGTTCATCACCACCGCCAACACGCTCGACACGCTTCCGCAGCCGCTGCTCGACCGCATGGAGGTTATCCGTCTCGCCGGGTATAGCGAGGAAGAGAAGGTCGCCATCGCGAATCGCTATCTGATCCCACGCCAACTCGGTGAAGCGGGGCTCACGCCGGAGATCGTCCGCTTTCCGGAGGACGGACTCCGCAAACTCATCGAGTCCTACACGCGTGAAGCCGGACTGCGCAATCTCGAGCGCGGCATCGCACGGCTCTGCCGCAAGTCGGCGCTCAAGTTCGCCGAAGGCCGCAGCGAGCCCATCGATCTGACGCCCGACATGATCGTAGACATGCTCGGCCCCGAGGTCTTCCTCCCCGAGCCCGCCCGCGAGAATCTACCGCCCGGTGTGGCTACCGGACTTGCCTGGACTCCCGCCGGTGGCGACGTGCTCTACATCGAAGCGATGCTCCTGCCCAAAGGCAAGGGACTCACGCTCACCGGACAACTCGGCGACGTTATGCAGGAATCCGCCAAGGCTGCGCAGAGCTTCCTCTGGGCGCACGCCGAGGACTACCACATCGATCCGCAGCTCTTCTCCGAAGCGGGTGTCCACATTCACGTCCCCTCGGGTGCGATCCCCAAGGACGGCCCGTCGGCGGGCATCACGCTTGCGGTCGCCCTGGCGTCGCTCTACTCGAAGAAGACCGCCCGGTCCGACACCGCCATGACCGGCGAGATCACCCTCACCGGCCGCGTCCTCCCTATTGGAGGCGTCAAGGAGAAGGTGCTCGCCGCCCGGCGCGCCGGCATCAGGCGCGTCATCCTTCCGCGCACCAATCAGAAGGACCTGCGCGATCTGCCCAAGCACGTCCGCGAGGAGATGGAGTTCCACTTCGCCGACCGCATCGACGACGTCTTCAAGCAAACCGTCCCCGGCCTTATTGCTTCAGCAGCAGAAAAGGAGCCAGAACCAGAACCAGTAAGCCACCCATGAGCCACCAACTGGCTCGGTGCGCGAAGTTCAGCGTGTAACCCAACCCGCTGCGCTTCTCCACCATCAGGTCCGGGTCCTCTGGATTGTAATAAAAGATGCCCAGCTTCCAGCACTCTCGCGGCGCCGCGGGAGCGCTGGAGCTGTACATCGAGAGCTTGATCGCCAGGCCGAGGATCACCGCCACCGGCGCAAGGATCATCCACACGCTCGAAGGCATCACCGGCAGCAACACAATCGTTGCGAACAACCACCCCAACGTCCACTCCAGCCCCACCATCCACGGCGCCGCCGCACGCCGGTCCTCGTGCTGGCTTTTCTCGAACATCAAGGCGCTGGCAGCCATGACCCCCATCACCACCAGCCCGATCGCCCCCGGCAGCAGCACCGCCGCAAGGCTCTTCGCCACCCACCGGTCCGGCTCCCCGGAGATGCCCCAATGCACCGGATACCTCTCCGGCAATTGCTGGTACACCGACCATAAATACACCAGGCACCCCAGCACGCTGGCCATCGGCGGCATTGTCCACAATCTCAAACTCATCAGCTCAAACCCCCCCGTGCAACCGGACTCCATCCGCCCTCAATACTTCCACGACTTCAAATCCGCGCCCTCCGGATGATTCGCCTCCATCCGCTCCAGAATCCGCTGCACATACATCGTGTTGTAGCGCAGCCGGGAAATCGCGTTTGGCAGCTTCGAATCCCCGTTCCAGCAGTGCTCCGCCCGGTCTCCGTACACCACCGTCGCCTCCGCCGGCGGATTCTTGGCGGCCTTCAGGAAATCCTCCATCAGGTACACCGCGTTGTTCAGGTAATAGTTGTCCATCGTGCCGCAGTAGATATGCAGCTTCCCCCTCACCAGCGGCCCGAGTTTCGCCCAGTCCCGCTCCAGGATGTAGCGCAGATCGTAATGCTCCCGCCAGTACTCCGCCACCTTGTGGTCGATGTCCCCCGTGAGCTTGTCGAAGATCCGCGCCGGATACCCGTCCGGCCCCACCGGCGAGTACACCGCCTCCCAGATGTCGTACTGCTGGCCGCTCCGGCTCTTCGTCCCCAGCGCCAGTTCGTAGTGGTTCACCTGGTCCAGATCCACCGACACCTCGCCCAGCCAGTTCCGGTGCGCCGGCCGCGGCACCTTCATGTGCGGACCCTCCCGGAAATACGCGTTCCTGTCCTTATAGATGTCCATCTGCGTGTACGCCCGGAAATCGATCGGATCCGGACACGCCCCGAACGCCCCATTGAACTCGGCTGGATAGAAGATCTGCACCGCCAGCGCCTCCCATCCCCCCGTCGAACCGCCGTAGGTGAACCGCGCCCACCCCTGGCCGATTCCCCGGAACCGCCGCTCGATCTCCGGAATCAGCTCGTACATGATCGCGTCCCCGTACGGGCCCAGGTTCGCCGAGTTCACTGCGTAGCTGTCGTCGTAATAAGGGTTCGCGTGCTGGATCTCCACGACCAGCATCCGCGGGAAGCCCGGCCCGGTCCACTTCTTGTAGAAGTCGTACGCCTCCTGCTGCACGATCCTGTTGTAGCCCTCCAGATGGAACCGCTCGTTGTAGTCGGGCTTCAAATTCGGATCGGGCAGCTCCATGCGGAACCCGTCAATGTCAGCCGGGAAGTGCCCGTGATTGATGATCAGCGGGTAACGCGCCTCGGGATGCTGGTCGAACCCCTCGGGCAACAGCACATGCGCCCCCAGATACATCGGCCGGCCCCAGAACTTCGTCAGCCGCTCGCTCTGGATGCGGATGTGCTTCACATACTTCGTATCGCGGGGCGGCTCGATCGGCGGGATCACCTGATCGAGCGCAAGCTCGATCCTGGCCGTGCTCGACACGCTGACCTTCACCGGCGTGCTGTACAGATTTCCCGGAGCCCTGTTCCACTGCCGCCCTTCTCCGCGATCCATCGGCAGCTTCAGATTGCGCCCGTCCGCGAGATGGAAAGTCTCGTAGATGTCCAGCAGCGCCTGGGCAAAATACGCGCCCGGCTTGACGTCTTTCAGCGACTGAATCGGATATCCGAACGCCCCCGGATCGAACGTGAGTATCGACCCCGGCTTCCAGTTCTCGACATCCTGCCCAAAGACCATCTGCGTGTTCGGCCCGCTGTCGCCCACCTGAAACCGCGGCTCCGTCTTCGGATCAGTGGACAACAACAACAAAAGCCGGCCATCCACCGCCTTCTCAGATTTGTTGGCAGGGAGGGTGATCGTAACGCTTTGTGCAGCCGCAGCCAGGCTCAAAAGAATAAAGAGGAGCAGTGTTCGCACCTCTCGTTTCTACCAAACCCGCGCGTCGTCGGGCAGCCCCCAGCAGCGAATCCAGGGTATATCGCGGTCCTGATCCGCCTGCTTACACCCGAACGCCAGCTGGAGGGCGAGGCTGACCCTGCTGCGAATGCAAGGTACAGCGAAGTTGAGCGCGTCTTCAGCGTTCTACCAAAGCTTGCACTGCTTCTCCACGGGCCGCACCATCGGATCCCCCTGCTTGCACCCGAACGCCTGCTGGAACTCCGGCATGTTCTGCAGCGTCCCGTTCGCCCTGAACTTCGGCAGAGGATGCGGATCCGTATTCAGCCGCAGCCGCATCGACTCCGGCCGGTCCTGCGACGCCCACACGCGCGCAAAAGACAGGAAGAACCGCTGCTCCCCCGTGAACCCGTCAATCACCGGCGCGGCCTTGCCTTGCAGCGACCGCTTGTACGCACGGTAGGCGAGCTTCAATCCGCCCAGGTCGCCCAGCGCCTCACCCACCACGAGCTTCCCCGTGTGGTGCAGCCCGTCGCCGACCTCCAGCATGTTGAACTGGTCGATCACGCAGCCTGATCTCTCCTCGAACTTCTTGCGGTCGTCCGCCGTCCACCAGTTCTTCAGGTTGCCGTCGGCGTCGAACTTCGACCCCTGGTCGTCGAATCCATGACCCATCTCGTGGCCGATCACCGCGCCGATCGCGCCGTAGTTCACGGCATCGTCCGAGCTCAGATCGAACATCGGCGGCTGCAGGATGCCTGCGGGAAACACGATCTCGTTCATCACAGGCGAGTAGTACGCGTTCACAGTTGGCGGCGTCATGCCCCAGTCATTCCGGTCGATCGGCTTGCCGATCTTGGCGATCTGATACAGCCGGTTGTTCAGGCCCGCTGCCCGCACGTCTTCGAAGTACGTTCTGCGATCGATGCGCACGGCCGAGTAGTCGCGCCAGCGGTTCGGGTAACCTACCTTCGGCGTGAAGGCATTCAGCTTCGCAACCGCGTTGGCCCGCGTCTCTGCCGTCAGCCAGCCGGCATTCTGCAGCTCCTCCCGCAGCGTGGCGCGCAGGTTTTCCACCAGCTCGCTCATCCTCCGCTTGGCTTCCGGCGGGAAGTGCTTCTCGACGAAGAGCTGGCCCAGCGCCTCGCCCATCGACCGGTCGATCGTGTTTGCGCATTGCTGCCAGCGCGGCAACTGCTCCTTCACGCCGGTGAGCACCGTGCCGCCGAAATGGAAGTCCTCATCCGCGAAGGGCTTGGCCAGGTGGTCCGCCGCGGCCGTCAGCACGCGCCAGCGCAGCCACGTCTTCCAGTCCGCCAGCGGGACCTCCGTGAGCTGCGCGTTGAACTTCTTGAGGAACTCCGGCTCGGTGACGTTCAGCGGCGTCGTCTCCGGCAGGTCGAACTGCGCCACCAGCGCCTTCCAATCGAAGTTGGGCGCCAGCGCGCTGACGCCGGCCAGGTCCATGCGGTGATAGCGGGCGTACGGATCCCGCCGCTGCACGTTGGTCATCGTCGAGTCGGCCAGCGCGGTTTCGAAGCTCATCACCGTGGCGGCCGCCGCCTTGGCAGCCTCGGGCTGATCGCCCGCGAGCGTCAGCATCTTCTCGACGTGCTTCACGAACTCGTCGCGGATCTGCTTGGACCGCGCGTCGTCCTTGAAGTAGTAGTCCCGGTCCGGCAGCGAAAGCCCGCCTGCGCTGATGTTGCCGATCATCTCTTTCGAGTTCTTGAGATCCTGCCCGGCGAAGAAGCCGAACGGGCCGACCGCGCCCGTCCGCTGGAACGCGGCCAGAGTGCTCGCGAGCGAGGAGACGGATTGAACGCCGGCGACGCGCGCCAGGTCATGCTGGATCGGCTGCAATCCCCGCGCGTCGATAGAATCGGTGTCCATGCACGCGGCATAGAAGTCGCCGATCTTGCGCTCCGGCGACGATGCCGGCGCCTTACTCATCGCGGCATTCTCCAGGATCACCTTCATCCGCTCGCGATTGGCCTCATTGACGACGGCCATCGTCCCCCAGCGCGCAAACCGTGCAGGGATCGGATTTTTGTCGATCCATCCTCCGTTTGCATACCGCCAGAAGTCCTGGCAGGGCTTACACGTTGGATCAAGATCCGCTTTATCAATGCCGCTCTTCTGGGCCGGAACCACGAGGGCCAATGCAAGGGTGAGGAGTCCGAGACGAATAAACATGGGGTCACGTCTAGTGTATCGCTGCCTCCCCGCGTAGCGTGGCCATCGTATATTGATGTCCATGGCCCGCAAGACGAAGCGCTGGCTGCTCTGGGTTGGGGGAGCGCTGTTGCTGCTGATCGCGGTCATCACCGCTGTCGGCTTCTACCTGGCCTGGCGCTTCGAGCCCTTCATTCGCGAAGAGACCATCGCCTATTTCGAGAAGCGCTTCGATGCCCGCATGCGCCTCGACGCACTCAAAGTCAATGTCTCCTGGCGAGGCAAAGACTCGATCGCCCATATCGACGCGCGCGGCATCGAACTGCACCTCAATGCGCTGCCGGACCTGCCGCCGGTCCTCGCCATGCACCGCCTGCGCTTCGACGTTCGTCTGAACGAACTGCGCCAGAGAAAGGTCGTCATCCGCGAAGTGCGGCTCGAAGGGCTTCAAGTCAGCGCACCCCCCAAGGGCAGCAAAATGACGCCAACGCCTGCGCCCGCGCCGGCATCGGAATCCACAGGCCCGAAGGTGGATGTCTCCATCGGCGCCATCGTCGCCGACGGCAGCCGCCTCACCATCCTGCCCAGGAAGGAAGGCAAGGCGCCTCTCGTCTTCGAAATGCACAAGCTGCGGCTGGAGCCGGGCGCCTCCGGCGGAGCCATGCGCTACGAGACCGAGCTCACCAACGCCAAGCCCCCCGGACTCATCAAGTGCAGCGGCACGTTCGGGCCATGGAACACGGAGAGCCCCTCGGAGTCTCCGCTCACCGGCACGTATGTCTTCGAGAACGCCAATCTGGGCGTCTTCAAAGGCATCGCCGGAACGCTGAGTTCGCGCGGATCCTTCGAGGGCGTCCTGAACGAGATCATCGTCGATGGCACGACGCAGACCCCTGACTTCCGGCTCACCATGAGCGGCAACCGTGTCCCGCTCTCCACGGAGTTTCACGCCATCGTCGACGGCACCAATGGCGATACGCGGTTGCAGCCCGTCAATGCCGTGCTCGGCCAGACCCGCATGACCGTGCGCGGCGCGGTCGAGCGCTACGAGGGCGAGAAGGGCAAGACCGTCGCCCTCAATGCAGAAATTCCAGCCGGACGACTCGACGACGTGCTCCTCCTCGCAATGAAAGGCTCGAAGCCGTTCATGCGCGGCGGTATCACTCTCAAGACGCGCATCATCGTACCGCCGGGCAAAGCGGAGATCGCCGACAAGCTTCAGCTCTTCGGCTCATTCCGCCTGTCCGATGCGCACTTCACGTCACCGGCCGTCCAAGACGGCCTCGACTCGCTCAGCCGCCGAGCGCAAGGCCAGCCCTCAAACGACGCCATCGACGAAGTGCAGGCCGTGATGTCGGGCGCCTTCGAGATGTTGGCCGGGCGAATTCACTTCTCGGCGCTCGGCTTCTCCATTCCCGGCGCCGACGTGAGCCTCCAGGGGCAGTTCGAGTTCGACTCGCAGGAGCTGGACTTCTTCGGAGAGGCCCGCATTCGGGCCCGCCTCTCGGAGATGATGGTGACCCGCTGGAAGCGATGGGCGCTCAAGCCCGTCGATCCCTTCTTCGCGAAGGAGGGCTACGGCACTCTCGCCAAAATCCGCATCGCCGGAACAAGGGAAAAACCTGAGTTCGGGCTCGCGAAATGAGCATGCTCGAATGGCTATCGAACGTTTTTGCACTTTCCCGGAACGAAATCGCTTTTCGAGCGTCTCTAATAGTGAAGGCGCCGCAAGGGCCGGGAGGACAAAATGAGCCTCAGAGAACGACTTCAACTCGAATACGAGATTCTGGATAGGATCGACCAGAGCCGCCGTGACGAGTCACCGGAAGGGGTCTCTGAAGAACTGGAGCGGGCGATCATCGAGCGAGAGCTGGCTGATCTGGAGAAGCTCAGCCATGTCGATGAAGCGTTAGTGCGCCGGAAGCGTCGCGCGGCCTAAGTAGCAACCTTCATTCTTCTCCTCAGGTCTCAGGCCTGAAGCGTTAGCAGACACCACAGTAGACGATTGACCTCCATTGCGCCCGCGCGCCACGCGGGCGCTTTTTTTTGTGGCTGCCCGGCCCGCTCGGCCCAGCCCCACAAAGAATCGGGAGGCGTGAAATAATCGGGCTTCCCCCGCGTATAGAAGGGTGAGGCGAACGGAAAATGGCATCAATCAGCCTGGCCCAGCATGCGGGGCCGATTTCTATGAGTCCGCCATTGGGTTTCACAGAACTCTATGAGAAATATGCGGATACGGTCTACCGCTCAGCGTTGCGGGTGACGGGCAGCCCGGCGGATGCCGAGGATGCCCTCCAGACCGTGTTCACGCGGGTATTGAACCAGGGAGACCGGCTGGATCCGAATCAGATGCCGGAGCGGTACTTCCGGCGCGCGGCAACTAACGCGGCGCTGGACATCTTAAGAGGGCGCTCGCACCGGGCGGAATCTCAGTTGGACGAGAGCCTGCCGCATGCAGCGCCGGACAGCAATCCCTATTTAAAGGAGCGGCTGAGGCGGGCGATTGCGTCGCTGGATGCGAAAGATGCTGAGCTGTTCACGATGCGATACGTGACCGGGATCTCAAACACGGAGATCGCGGAAATGTATGGGCTGGAAAGATCGACCATCGGCGTGCGGCTGCACCGGATCCGGCAGTGGCTGCAGACAGAGTTGGAGCGGTAACGAGGGAGAACGCCATGTCAGAAGATCGTTTGGAAAAAGCCTTGGAGATGATGCGGGAAGAGCCGGTGACGGCCGAGGAGTCGGCTGCGGCGCGGGCTCGCGTGTGGGAAAGACTGATGGCCTCGACCGGCGCGGTGTGTGGTGAGTTCCGGGCGGAGCTGGGCAAGTACGCGGAAGGGCGGCTTGGCGCGCAGCGCCGGCTTCTGCTGGAAGATCACCTGGCGCGGTGCCCGGAGTGCCGGCGCGCGTTCGCAGAGATGCGCGGCGAGCGCAAAGTGGTGGCGATGCCCGAGCGCCGCATGGGATTCGTGCAACGGTACCGGGGCTGGGCGATTGCGGCGGGCGTGGCGCTGGTGGCGCTATACGCGGGCCGCGAGCGCATCGACGACATGCTGGCTCCGTCGGGTCCTCGTGCCACGGTGGAGATGGTCGCCGGTGAGATGTATCGTCTGCCCGGCGGCACAATGACGAGCGGCGCGGCGGTGGGTGAAGGCGACGTGGTGCGGACAGGGCCGGGATCGCGCGCGGTGCTTCGGCTGGCGGATGGCAGTGCGATGGAAGTGAACGAGCGCAGCGAGCTGTGGGTACATGCGGCGTGGAGTGGGCAGACCGTGCACCTGACGCGCGGCGACGTGATCGTGCAGGCCGCAAAGCAGCGGCGCGGCCATCTGCGGGTGCAGACTCGCGACTCTATGGCGAGTGTGAAGGGTACGGTATTTGCCGTGTCCAGCGGCATGGCCGGATCGGTCGTTACGGTGATGGAAGGGGCAGTGGAAGTGGCGCAGTCCGGCGGGACCACGATGGTGAAGCCGGGCCAGAACATCGCGTCGACGCCGGCCCTAAGGCAAGTGACTCCGCGGCAGACGGTCGAGTGGAGTAAGGACGCGGAGAAGTACTTCGCGCTGCTCGGCGAGTTCGCGACGCTGGAGAAGCAGATCGCGGCGATCCCCGGTGCGCCGCTGCGGACGCAGTCGAATCTGATGGGCGTGATGCCTCCGAATGTCGTTGTGTACGCCGCTGCGCCAAACCTCTCCGGGACGATTCGCCAGGCCGTCAACCTTGCAGAGCAAAGGGCGGACGAGAGCGAGGTATTCAAGGAATGGTGGAACTCCGATTCCGCGAAGCAACTGAGGAAGATGACCGATGATCTTCAGTCGGTAACCCCGCTGCTGGGCGATGAGATCGTCTTTGTGCTGGCCAGGCAGGGAGACGTGAAGATCCCGGTGCTCCTGGCTGAAGTCAAAGGCGGGCAGGCCGATGCACTGAAGCAGGCGATGGCACGGATGATTCCGGCGCAGGAGGCCCACGCCTTCTATCGGGTGACCGATTCGCTGCTGACATTCAGCGATTCACCGGCGCACCTGGAATGGGCTCTGAGCAGTGCGGGCCAGGGCGCAAACGCGCCGTTCACAACGGAGATCGCGCAGCGGTATCAGCGCGGCGCGGGATGGCTGGTTGGGCTGGACCTCCAGCCGTTGAAGCCGGTGAACGTGAAGGAAGTGGAAGCCGGAGGAGCGGGCAACATGCGCTACGTCTTCTTCGAGCAGCGCCAGACCGCGGGTCAGGAGGAAAACGAGGCGACGCTGAAGTTCGACGGCGCACGCACTGGCCTGGCATCGTGGCTCGCTCCGGCGGGTACGACGGGCGCCGCGGAGTACGTGTCGAGCGAGGCTGCGATCGTGTTTGCGGCATCGATGCGCGAGCCGCGGCAAGTGTACGACGAGCTCGTTTCGCAAATGACGAAGCTGAAGCCCGACTTCGAGAGCGGTCTGAAAGAGATCGAAGCGAAGCTCGGTTTCAATATCGGCAACGACATTGCCTCCGCGCTGGGCACGGACTTCGCGGTTTCGATTGAGAGGCCGTCGATTCCAGTGCCGGGCTGGGTGCTGGCGGTGGAAGCATACAAGCCCGCGACGCTGGACGGCACATTGCGCAAAGTGGTGGACCTGCACAACAGCGAGCTGAAGCCGGAAGACGCGAGCAAGAAGCTCACGTTCGTGCAGGAGACTGTCAACGGCCGTGCGTGGAACACGGTGAAGAGCTCGCTTCCCGGAGTCGGCTTTACGTGGACCTATCACGGCGGATACCTTGTGGCAGGCGCGGACCGGGCAATTGTGGAGCGTGCGATTGCGACGCGCGAAGGCGGCTTCCCGCTGGTGCGGAGCGCGCAGTTCCAGCACCAGATGCCGTCCGCGGCGGGCGTGCATCCGTCGGGCTTCGTGTGGCTGAACATCCGCGGGGCGCTGGCTGACGTTGTGAATGTGCTGCCGTATCCTGGGCTCAAGCAGCTAGCGAATGGCCGCGATCCGATTCTGGTTGTCTTGAACGGAGAAACGGAACGAATCCGCGCTTCAAGTCGTACTCGATTAACGAGCCTGGTTCTCGACGTGATGACGGCCGGTGCGGCTGGAGACACCGAGGGCACGGGAAAGGCGAAGGCAATCAAGAATGGCAGCGCCCGTAATTGAACTCAACAACCTGAAAGTGCAACTGGGGCGGCGGGAGATTCTGCTGGGGATCTCCTGCCGCCTCGGCGTTTCCGGCTCCGGCAAGGCGATCGGGCTGTTGGGCCCGAACGGAGCAGGGAAGTCCACGCTGATCCAGACGCTCCTGGGATTCCACCAGCCGCTGTCGGGCAGCGCGCGAGTGCTGGGCTTCGACTGCCACCGCAACATGCGCGCAGTGCGGGAGCGCATCGGCTATATGCCGGAGAGCGACTCGTTCATCGCGAACATGACGGCGGTGCAGTTCCTTCGTCTGATGGGCGAGCTGTCGGGGCTGCCCCGGGAGACGGCGCTGGAGAAGGCGCACGAAGTGCTCTTCCACGTGGGCTTGGGCGAGGCGCGGTACAGAACGCTGGGCACGTATTCGCTAGGCATGAAGCAGATGGCGAAGCTGGCGCAGGCGATCGTGCACGGGCCTGAGCTGGTGATCCTCGACGAGCCGACCAACGGGCTGGACCCGGCGGCGCGGCAGCGGATGCTGAAGCTGGTGCGGGAGATGAAAGAACAGCATGGAATGAACGTGGTGCTGTGCTCGCACTTGCTGCGCGACGTGGAGGAGGTCTGCGACGAGGTCGTGATCATGAAGAACGGCTTGGTCGTGCATCACGCAGATCTGGAAGCGGAGAGGCGGTCGAACAAGCGGTTCGTCGAACTGGAAGTGACGGGCGACGATCGCGAGCTGGATCGCGTGCTGCATGAGGCGGGGGCGGATGGAGTGAGCGAAGGTGGAGGACGGTGGCGCATCGTGCTGCCGCAGGATTTTGAGCTGGCCGCGCTATGGAAACTGCTGGCGGCTGGGGGCCTGCACGTGCGGAAACTGACGCACCGCCGGGACACGCTGGAGGAAATCTTCCTGAAGGCCGTTGGCCACATTCAGCACACACCGGGAGAGGCTGCTGCAGCGGAAGGACAGGAGGTCGGCGTCCATGGCGGTCTATAAGCGTGGATATCAGCGGTATCAGGGACCGGTGACGGGGCACGCGATGCGGCTGCTGGCGATGCCGCGCTATGCATGGGAGAGATTGATGCAGCAGCGGCTCATGATCGTGATGCTGGCGCTGTCGTGCATCTGGCCGCTGTTGTGCGCCGTATTCATCTACATCTCGAATCACACGGAGTTGTGGTCCGGGCTGGGTGGTGGCGTGAGCAAGATGCTGGAGATCAACGGGCAGTTCTTCCTGATCTTCATGAACACGCAGGCGACGTTCTCGGTCATGCTGGCGGCGATGGCGGGGCCTGGACTGATTGCGCCGGACCTGGCGAACAACGCGCTGCCGTTATATTTCAGCAGGCCGCTGACGCGCTTCGACTATGTTTTGGCGCGCCTGACGACGCTGGTGGGGATGCTGTCGCTGGTGACGTGGGTGCCCGGGCTGGCGCTGTTCTTCATGCAGGTGGGCATGGCGCAGTCAGGATGGTTCGGGAAGAATTGGGATCTGGGCTTGGGGATCCTTGCCGGCTTCCTGATGTGGATCCTGATTGTGAGTCTCGTGGCTTTGGCGAGCTCGGCATACGTGAAGTGGAAGCTGATCGCGGGCGCGCTGATCCTCGGGTTCTTCTTCATCCTGGCGGGCGTGGCCGCGATGATCAACGGTGTTTTCCGCGTGGACTGGGGCTCACTCATCAATCCTTCAAAGGCGATGTACAGCGTCTGGTGCTGGCTGATGGGCGTCGAGACACCGCGCGGGATGGATGTGTCGAGTTGCGTGGGAGTGCTGGTGGGCCTGGTGTTCCTGCTGGGGATGGTGCTGGAGCGGAAGCTGAGGCCGGTGGAGGTGATCTCGTGAACGGGCATGAAATCATCTTCGAGGAAGTCTCCAAGTTCTACGGCGAGGTGCTGGGTGTGAACCGCGTGAGCCTGCGGGTTCCGCCGGGGATCACGAGCCTGGTGGGGCCGAACGGATCGGGCAAGACGACGCTGATGAACCTGATGTGCGGGCTGATTCATCCGGACCGCGGATCGATCAGCGTGCGCGGGTTGTCGCCTCGCGATCCGGAGCGGATGATGCGCATCACCGGTTATGCGACACAGTTCGACGCGGCGCCGCGCTGGGCGACGGGATTCGATTTTGTGACGACGGCGCTGCTGCTGTTCGGGTATTCGCGAAAAGAGGCGGAACGGAAGGCGTGGAAGGCGCTGGAGTTGGTGAGCCTGACGGACGCTGCGATGCGCAAGGTGGCCGGGTATTCAAAGGGCATGAGGCAGAGGGTGCGGTTGGCGCAGGCGATCGCGCACGATCCGCAGGTGCTGGTGCTTGACGAGCCGCTGAACGGGCTGGACCCTCTGGTGCGCGCCGAGACGATCGCGCTGTTCCGCGAATGGGGCGCACAGGGCCGGCACGTGATTCTGTCGAGCCATGTGCTGCAGGAAGTGGACGTGATCAGCGACCAGGTGATTCTGATCGCGAACGGAATGATCGTGGCGGAGGGTGAAATCCGTGGGGTGCGCGATGAGATCAGCGAGCATCCGAGCCAGTACATCATCCGGTGCAGGGACGCGTCGCGAATCGCGTCGCTGCTGTTCGACGAAGACCACGTGACGGAAGTGCGGCTGAACGACGACCGGCTGGGACTGCTGGTGCTGACGAAGAACCGCGAGGAGTTTTCGAAGGCTCTGAGCCGGATCGCTCTGGCAGGGCATGACATCGAAGGCGTGATCCCGGCGGATGAGAACGTGGACGCGCTGTACGAGTACCTGATTGGAGGTGGGCGATGAGTCCGCGGTTCCAGATGAGGCAGGCGTGGACGATCGCCACGATCGAGATGCGCCGAGCGTTCTTCTCGAAGCGTGCGTTTTGGGTGTACCTGCTGGCGTTGTTCCCGTCGGTGATCTTCATCGGGCATGGAATTGACTCGAAGATCCGGCTGGATCGCTACAAGTCGCGGGGCGTTGTGGCGCCCGCGGCCCTTGATTCCATCCGCGCCGGGATGACTGATCAGGAAGTAATTGCGAAGCTGGGGGCGGCGAGTGAAGACGACAGCCACACGAGCCGGAAGCGCGAGCGTACGGGAGACGACGAGGACGGCAAGCGGAAGTGGGAGGAGAAGGTGACTCACCACCGCCGGCTTGCGTATTTCGACGGATCGAGGCGGGCGAATTTCTGGTTTGAAGAAGGGATCCTGCGGGACTCGCAGGTGGGCGAGCTGCTGAATTTCGAGGAAGACCGCAGCGTGTTTGCGGCGGTCTTTCAGTACTTCTATTTGAGACTGGCGATTTTCTTCGGATGCCTAGGCATCTTCATGAACCTGTTCCGCGGAGAGATGCTGGACAAGACGCTGCACTTCTGGTTCCTGGCTCCGGCACGGCGGGAAGTTCTGCTGTTGGGCAAGTACCTGGCGGGACTGGTGGCGTCGAGCGTGATCTTCACGGCAGGCGCGCTGCTGTGCTTTGCGGCGATGCTGTGGCCGCACAGCCCGAGTGAGGTGGCGGCGTACTGGCAGGGCTCCGGGATGGGACACACGTTCCGTTACGCGCTGGCGGCGATGCTCGGGTGCGTGGGGTATGGGAGCGTGTTCCTGGCGGCGGGACTACTGCTGAGAAACCCGATCATTCCTGCAGTAGTGCTGCTGACGTGGGAGGGGATCAACGGATTTCTGCCGGATGTCTTGCAGAAGCTAAGCGTGCTGTATTATCTGCAGTCGCTGTGCCCGGTGCCGGCTCCGACGGACCCGGGGATGCCGGCGTTGTTGAAGCTAATTCTGTCTCCGGCCGCGCCGGCGTCACCGTGGGTTGCGGTGTTAGGGTTGCTGGCGGTAACGGCCCTGGTGCTTTGGGCCGCGGCGCAGGCAGTGAAGCGGTTGGAGATCAACTACAGCACGGAGTAGCCTTCAACCTGCGCACACCCGCGCAGGCAGAGAGCCCGCCCCGCTCACCGCGGCCGTTAGTGGGTTGCGGGGACAGTGAGGAGGCCGAGGGAGCCGAGCCAGTCGCGGAGGCGGGTGGTCCAATCGTCGACGGGGAGGTTCTTCTTGTGCATCCCGAAGCCGTGGCCGCCCTGGGCGTAGATGTGGAGTTCGGCGGGGAAGCCGGCTTCTTTCCACGCTGTGTAGAGGCGGACACTTGTGCGGGCGGGGAGGACGGTTTTGTCGTCGTCGGCGTGGGCGAGGAAGAGGGGCATGGCGTCGGCGGGGACTTTGAATTCGGGCTGTAGGGCGCCGTAAATGGGCGCCGCAAAGGCCGGGCGGGTGTCGGCGTCGTGTTCGAGGGCGACGGCGGAGGTGATCCAGCCGCCGGCGGAGAAGCCCATGATGCCGATTCTTGAGGGGTCGATGCGCCACTCTTTGGCGCGGGCTCGGACGATTTTCATGGCTTGTTTGGCGTCGGCGATGCCGAGGGCGATGGCTTCTTTGCGGCGCTCGGCAGCGATCGCTCTGTCCTTTTCGCCTTCGTCGCCGGTGCGGGCGACGCGGTATTTGAGGACAAACGCAGCGACACCGAGGGAGTTAAGCCACGTGGCGACGTGGGTGCCTTCGTAGTCGTAGGCGAGCATGCGGAAGCCGCCGCCGGGGCAGACGACGATGGCGGTGCCGGTGGCTTTGGCGGAGTCGGGGAGGTAGACGGTGAGAGTGGGTTTGGTGACGTTGGTGATGCGGCGGATGGTGGGGAGCTGCGTGTCGGTTTCATCCCAGTTCCAGCTTTCGGAGCCGGGGGCATAGCCGGGGTAGAGGGGAAGGACGGGGGATTGGGCGGAGACGAGGAGAGCTGTTGCGAGCAAGAGGAGGATCGGTTTCATTGAGGGCTCCGAGTAGGACGGGCTGGGGGCAGGCCGGGGACCTGCCCCTGCTGAGGGCTGTTAGCGCAGGCCGAGGATGCGCTGGTTGCGTTTCACGTCCGTAGCGGCGCCGGCGAAGTCGTCGAAGGCTTTCTTCGGGACGTCGATCAGCATGGACTGAATGAAGGGCGCGCCTTCGGCGGCACCCTGCGCGGCGTCCTTGAAGCAGCACTCCCATTCGAGGACGGCCCAACTGCTGTAGCCGACGGCGGTGAGACGGGAAAAGACCTGTTTGAAATCGACCTGGCCGTCACCGAGGGAGCGGAAGCGGCCGGGGCGCTGGGTCCAACCGGCGTAGCCGCCGTAGACGCCCGCTTTGGCGGAGGGACGGTATTCGGCGTCCTTCACATGGAAAGCCTTGATGCGCGGACCGTAGGCGTCGATGAAGCCGACGTAGTCCATGCATTGAAGAATGAAATGCGAGGGGTCGTAGTTGATGGCGACGCGAGGATGATTGCCCATGGCTTCGAGGAAGAGCTCGAAGGTGAGGCCGTCGTGGAGATCCTCGCCGGGGTGGAGTTCATAGGCGATGTCGACGCCGAACTTGTCGGCGACTTCATAGATGGGCTTCCAGCGTTTGGCGAGCTCGGCGAAGCCTTCTTCGACGAGTCCGGCGGGGCGCTGCGGCCACGGATACATGAAGGGCCAGAGCAGCGCGCCGGAGAACGACGGGGTAACGGACAAACCGAGATTGCGAGAAGCCTTGATGACGAGCTTCAACTGATTGACGGCCCATTTGGTGCGGGCTTTGGGGTCGCCGCGGACTTCAGGAGCGGCGAAAGCGTCGAAGAGCTCGTCATAGGCCGGGTGAACGGCGACGAGCTGGCCCTGCAGGTGAGACGCGAGCTCGGTGATCTCGAGGCCGTTGGTCTGACCTTTGAGATCGTCGCAATACGTCTTGGACTCGGCAGCCCTTTTGATGTCGATAACGCGGGAATCCCAGGAGGGGATCTGCACGCCTTTGTAGCCGAGGTCTTTGGCCCAGGCGGTGATGTTGGGCAGAGAGTTGAAGGGAGCCTCGTCGCCCATGAATTGGGCCAGGAAGATAGCGGGACCTTTGATTTGGGACATGAGTACCTCGTGACAATAGTACAGAAAGAGAAGGGGCGCTGTTAGAAGCGTGGGAGCGAGCGGAGCATGCCCATGGTGTTGGCGCCGCGGGCATAGTCGACTGAGTGGAGCGGCGCCCAGCCCTTGCCGTCCGGACCGAGGCCCATCGCGCCGATGTAGTGGACATCTTCCTGCTTGGTGCCCATGAGGATGACGGCATAGCCACGGTCCTTGAAGAAGAGGGCGCGGTACTGGAGCTCGCCGGAGTTGGGTCTCCAGTGGTCTTCCGAGGGTGGGCCAAGTTTCCGAACAACGCTGAAGTAGTCGTCTTCGCGGTTGAGCTCGAGGTAGCTCTGATCCTTGGCGACGAAGGTGGGTTTGGTCTCGGGGGTGAACTTGATGACAGCCCAGATGACAAAGACGATGGAGATGAGGCCGAGGAAACTCACGCCGATGAGGCGGCTGATGCGGGTGTCGGTGCCCTCGGAGCTGACGCCCATCATGGCGCCGAGGCCGGTGGGCTCAGAGGGATCGGGGGTGCTCTTGTAGCCGGGAGGCGGCTTGAGAGGCGAGGAGGGCATCGAGAAGACGTTCTTCTTCACTGGCCAGACACCCCCCATTCTGTATTCGAGCTCCTGGTTGAGGCCGACAATCATGACGGGCTTGTCGGTCTCGGAGACCGCGCCGAAGTAGCGGCGGGGAATGGCTACTTCGACGTCGTCCTGGGTATTGCGGACGAGCATCTCGCTCCACGTAGCTTCCTTCAAGCGCCATTCGTTGTTCTCCACGCCATGGATAGGCGGGTAGAAGGAGAATGGGCGGTCCAGAAGTTCGGCTTGGGGCGGCGCCGGGGGCGTGCTCATAAAAGTCCTGTAACAGGATAACGGTTCCGGGGGGTGGAGAGGTTACGCGAGATGGCCGCGACGAGCCATCGTGGCATTCATTTTTGGGTGTCATAGGCATAGCCGGTGACGGATAAAGGTGGTTGAATGTAGGAGAAAGGAAACCGGCCATGTCGATCCGGGATCAAGAAGCACTCGAATATCATTCTTCAGAACCCGCAGGGAAAGTCTCCGTCGTACCTACCAAGCCCTGCCGAACTCAACGAGATCTCAGCCTCGCGTACACACCAGGGGTCGCAGTCCCCTGCCTGGAGATTCACCGAGACCCATCGCTGGTCTACAACTACACTGCCAAGGGCAACCTGGTGGCAGTGGTCTCGAACGGCACCGCGGTTCTGGGGCTGGGCAACATCGGGCCGGCCGCGGGCAAACCCGTGATGGAAGGTAAGGGAGTCCTGTTCAAGAGGTTTGCCGACATCGACGTGTTCGACATCGAGCTGGCGACGGAAGACCCGAAGGAAGTGATCCGGGCCTGCCAGTTGCTGGAGCCGACGTTCGGCGGGATCAACCTGGAGGACATCAAGGCGCCGGAGTGTTTTGAGATTGAGGAAGAGCTGAAGCGCACGATGCGCATCCCGGTGTTCCATGACGATCAGCATGGGACGGCGATCATCTCGGGCGCGGCGCTGGTGAACGCGTTGTCGATTGTCGGGAAGAGCATCAGCGCCGCGAAGATTGTGTTTTCCGGCGCCGGTGCGAGCGCGATTTCGTGCGCGAATCACTACATCCGGCTGGGCGCGCAGCTGGAGAACATCCTGATGTGCGACACGAAAGGCGTCGTGTACGAGGGCCGCACGGCGGGGATGAACAAGTACAAGGAGAAGTTCGCACGGAAGACGGAGGCGAGGACGCTGTCCGACGCGATGGTGGGGGCAGACGTGTTCATCGGCCTCTCCACCGCGGACTGCGTGACGCCGGAGATGGTGCTGGTGATGGCGGCGAATCCGATTGTGTTCGCGCTGGCGAACCCGAATCCGGAGATCAAGTACGAACTGGCGATGGCGACGCGGGACGACCTGATCATGGCGACGGGCCGCAGCGACTATCCGAACCAGGTGAATAACGTCCTGGGCTTCCCGTTCATCTTCCGGGGCGCGCTGGACGCGCGGGCGACGGCGATCAACGACGAGATGAAGCTGGCGGCGACGAACGCGCTGGCTGAGCTCGCGCGTATGGACGTGCCGGACGCGGTGCGGCGGGCCTACGGCGTGGAGACGATGGAGTTCGGCCGGGACTACATTATCCCGAAGCCGTTTGATTCACGCGTGCTGACGTTCGTGGCGCCCGCGGTGGCGAAGGCCGCAATGGAGACGGGCGTTGCGCAGATCAAGCTGAACCTGGACGAGTACCGGGAGTGTCTGGAGCGGCGGCTGGGCAAGAGCCAGGAGATCATGCGCATGATCATCCACAAGGCGCAGCGCGATCCGCGGAGGGTGGTGTTTCCTGAAGGCGCGCACGACAAGATTCTGCGCGCGGCCCAGATCCTGGTGGATGAGGCGATCGCGCGGCCAGTGCTGATCGGGCCGAAGGCCAGCATCCTGGCTCGGGCGCAGGCGCTGCACCTGCATATTCAGGACCAGGTGGATATCGTCGATCCGGCGACGAGCGAACGCTTCGCGGCATATCGGGATGAGTACCTGCGATTGCGGCAAAGGAAGGGAGTCACGCATACCGAAGCGCCGTTCCGGATGGTGAACGCGACGCGATTCGGAGCAATGATGGTGCGCACGGGAGATGCGGACGCGCTGATCGCGGGTCTGACGCAGCACTATCCGGAGACGATCCGCCCGGCGCTGGAGGTGATTGAGAAGAAGACGAACACCAAGCGCGTGGCGGGGATGTACATGATGATCACGCCGAAGGGACAGATGTATTTCCTGGCCGACACGACGGTGAACATCACGCCGGATGCGGCGGACCTGGCGGAGATCGCGATCATGTCCGCGGACACGGTGAGGAGCTTCGACATCGAGCCGCGGATTGCGATGCTGTCGTTCTCGAACTTCGGTTCTTCGCGCCATCCTCTAGCTGAGAAGGTCGCCAAAGCGACGGAGATGGTGCGAGAGCGGCGGCCGGATCTGGTGGTAGAGGGCGAACTGATGGCGGATGCGGCGGTGGTTCCCGAGATGATGGGCGATTATCCGTTCTGCCGTTTGACCGGCCCTGCGAATGTATTGATCGCGCCCAGCCTGGAGGCGGGGAACATCGCGTACAAGCTCCTGATGCGGTTAGGCGGGTGCGAGGCGATCGGGCCGATTCTGATGGGCTTTTCGAAGCCTGTGCACGTGCTGCAACGCGGGTGCGAGGTGAACGACATCGTGCACATGGCGGCGCTGGCTGTTGTAGAGGCGCAGGCGGTGACGCCGGCCGCGGCGCTGGTGCCGACGGAGGTGAGAGGAGACTAGCGGATAGGGCCGGTGTGAGGGGCTCCGCACCTGCGGCGCTTCCGGGCCCGGCCCATCGTTTTCAGACCAACTCGACAATCAATCGAGCCACCGACGGCCCCGGCATCTCAAACCGCACAACGCCGCCGCTGGCCTCGGCTTTCAAGGCGGCCGGCTTCACCGCCTCCGGCTGTGCAAAGGTATTGTGAGCCTGCGGCCTCCCTGTGAGCACCAGCCCTTCTACGGATTTGGCCGTACCTCCCTCGATCTTCACCGATACCGGCAGCGCCTCGCCCGCATCCGTGTTCGTGCAAGTAAGCACCAGCCGCTTGCCCTGCACAGATGCCGACCCGTCCAACCGCGCGAGCTTGCCCGTCCGCATCGGCGCCGCAAACACGGCTCGCACGGACTTCCCGCCCTGATGCTCTTTGTACATATCGAACACGTGATAGTTCGGTGTGCGCAGCATCTTGTCCTCATGGGCGATAAACAGGCTGTGGATGCAGTTGACCAACTGCGCCACGTTCGCCATCGAGACCTTATCCGCATGCCGGTGGAAGATGTCCAGCGTGAGGCCAGCGATCATTGCATCGCGAATCGTCCCGATCTGACCGAACAGGTGATGCGGCGCGACTTCGCTGCCGGCTCTGTGCCACGCGCCCCACTCGTCGATAGCGAACTTCACGCGGTGTTCGCGGTCATACTCACCCATCACGGTCCAGTGGTTCTTGATGAGATCGTCCATGCGGACGGCCCGAGCCAGCAACTCGTAGTACTCGTCGGTGGTGAACTCCACAGGGCCGCCCGTCGTACCGCAATAATAGTGCAGCGCAAAGCCCCAGATGCGGTTCAGCAGCCCCGGGTTCTTGCGGACGATGGCCTGAAGGAATCCGCGCGACCAGTTCAGATCACCGCCGTTCGGCCCCGCCGGAATGAACTTGAGCGGAACGCCGAAGTTGGGCACCCACGCCGTGAACTTGCGAAACTCCACGGAGTATTCTTCCGGCGTGAATTCGCCTCCGCAGCCCCAACTCTCGTTGCCGATGCCCCAGTACTGCACGTTGAACGGCGCGGTGCCGCGCATCCTGCTCAAAGTCGTCGTGCCCGATGGCGCGTTGCAGTAGTCGACCCAGTCGTTGAAATCGCGGGCCGTACCCGACCGCAGATTCGCAGCGAGATACGGCTGCGCCCCGATCTCCTGGCAGAATCTCATAAACTCATTGGTGCCGAACTCGTTCGGCTCGTACTTCGCGGGACCGCCTTCCAGTTTCTGCAGCATGCCGGCGCGCTCCCAGAAATTCACTCGCGTCGGCCGTTTTTCGCGCGGCCCGATGCCGTCGCGCCAGTCGTAGCTGTCTGCGAAGCAACCGCCCGGCCAGCGGAAAAGCGGCGCCTTGATCGCCTTCAGGTCATCGACTAGCGTCTTGCGAATCCCGGCAATGTTCGGGATCTTCGACTTCTCGCCCACCCAGATACCGTCATACACAACGCCGCCGAGGTGCTCTACGAAATGTCCGTGGATCAGTGGCGAGATCGTTCCGATCGGCTCGTTTAGAAGGACCGTCACGGCTCCGTCGGCGGCTTCAGATGCGCGCGGCGCCAACAGGGCGCCCGCAGTCGCGGCGAGAAAGGTGCGGCGTTGCATGCGAGAATCATATATCAAGCGAAAGGAGGCCTGAAAGCGCTGTCATTGAAGAAGCTGACCGCACACGTCAAAGCCGCCGGTTGAGCGTCCAAGCTCAGTCCAAAGGTTTTGGACTCCGTTCTGCCCGGCGTGCCGCGGCTCCATGATCCGAATGTCTTAGTCGGTTTCGACACCTCCGATGACGCCGGTGTCTACCGCCTAAGCCCGGAGTGTGCCCTCGTGCAGACGGTCGACTTCTTTACCCCCATCGTCGATGATCCGTACACCTTCGGCGCCATCGCCGCAGCCAATTCGCTCAGCGACGTATACGCCATGGGCGGCCGTCCGCTCACGGCGCTTTCCATCCTCTGCTATCCCGGCAATGGCGACCTCGACGACTTGCAGGCGATCCTCAAAGGCGGGGCCGAGAAGATGATTGAGGCAGGCTGCGCCGTCGTCGGCGGCCATAGCGTCTCCGACGACGAGATCAAGTTCGGCTACTCGGTCACTGGTCTCGTCGATCCTGAAAAGGTCTGGGCCAACACTGGCGCGCGCCCCGGCGACGTGCTGGTGCTGACGAAGCCGATCGGCACAGGAGTGGTTGGGACGGCGCTAAAGCGCGGAATCGCCACGCCGGAGCATGTGGAAGCGGCAACGGCCTCCATGCTGCGCCTCAACAAGACCGAGGGAGTTGAGGCCCACGGCTGCACCGACATCACTGGCTTCGGCCTCCTCGGCCACGCCCGCGAAATGGCCCTGGGCAGCCAGGTGACTCTCGAGATCGATGCAAGCGCGGTCGAATTCCTCCCCGGAGCCCTCGACTACGCCTCCCGAGGGGCAATTCCCGGCGGACTGAAGAATAATCGCGAGTTTGCCGAATGTGCCGTTCTATTCCGCCGCAAACTTGCCCCCGAACTGGAAGCGCTCCTCTACGACCCCCAAACCTCCGGCGGCCTGTTGCTGTCCACAGCCGGCGCCGTGCCCGGCCGCGTGATCGGCCGCGTGACAGAGCGGGCAGAGAGACCGGTGATCGTCCTATGAGCAACCGCGCGCAAAGTGGGGCAGGCCCCAGGCCAGCGGCGGCCTCTCAGGCCGTCATGCGCGCTCCGCTGAAGACGCGCTCGACCCCGCTAGACACGCTCGGTGCCGCTCGGGGCTCTACGTCGGAGCGTCTTCATCAACTTTGGTTGCCCGCAGGGCCATGGGGACTTGCCACGACTCGCGACTGTGGCATATTTAGTGCGCGTCCTTAGCGGAGTTTCCCAATGACCTACAACCCCATCATCATCGCCCTCGACGTGCCCGACGCCGCCGAGGCCCGCCGCATTCTGCGCACTGTCGGCGACGCCGTTAACTTCTATAAGGTCGGCCTCGAACTGTTCACCGCTGAGGGCCCCGGATTCGTGAAGGAACTGATCGCGGAGGGTAAGAAAGTCTTCCTCGACCTCAAAATGTACGACATCAGCGAGACCGTGAAGCGGGCAGCCTCGCGGGCGGCTGAACTCGGGGCAACTTTGCTCACAGTCCACTGCACCCCCCAAGTGATCCGCGCCGCCGAAGCAGCCGCGGCCGGTTCGCAGTTGAGGATCCTCGCCGTCACCGTCCTCACCAGCTACGACCAGCGCGACATCGAGGACCTCGGCGTCACGGGCCGTACCGTCGAACAGCAGGTCGAGTTCCTCGCCCGCAAAGGCGTCGACGCCGGCGCCCGCGGCTTCGTCTGCTCCCCTCTCGAAGTCGCCCGCATCCGTAAAATCGCCGGACCAGAGGCAACACTTGTAACTCCTGGTGTCCGCTCCGCCGGTGAGGACAAAGGCGACCAGAAGCGCGTCGCCACTCCCGCTGAGGCCATCGCCAATGGCGCTTCTTTCCTTGTGATCGGGCGCGAAGTCACGCGCGCCACCGACCCCGCCACCGCCGCTCGCCGCCTCTTCGCCGACTTGGGCAGGGGGGCGAACGGATAGGATCTATAAAAGAAACTGATTGACAGCGCTGGGGTTTCGCTGTTAAAAACTCAGGAATAGTGTCAGGGGGGCGAACAACGTGTGCAATCATTCTGGGCGCTTGACGTTCGGGCTCTGTTTGCCCACTCCGAGGACCCCTCTGTCGCGGGTCGATTCCTCAAACATCCGAACCACGGAATGTTCGTTTCGGCGGATCACTCAACCGCCGGATCACATTAGATTTTCAGGCCTGAGCTCAGGCTCAGCCGGGGAGAAGAAATGAAAAGGTTCTTGTCAGTTGTGCTCGCGCTCATCGCCCTGCACCTAACGGTCTGGGCGCAGGCCACTACCCAGGTCAGTGGCCTGGTTACCGACCCGTCTGGTGGCGTTATCCCGTCCGCTTCCATCGAGCTCCTCAACCTGGATACAGGTCTGAAGCGCTCCGCCAGCAGCGATGCTGCCGGCATCTACTCATTCCTTCAAGTCATCCCGGGCAAATACCGCCTCACGGTCAAGGCAAGCGGCTTCCGCACCACCAACGTCGACAATCTCCAACTCCTGGTCAACAACCCGGCAACTGCCAACGTCAAGATGGAGGTCGGCCAGATCACAGAGACCGTTGCAGTCACGGCTGAAGCAGAGAACCTGAATACCGTGGACGCATCCATCGGCAACGCCATCAGCAACAAGCCGATCGTGCAGCTTCCTCTCAACGCGCGCAACATCGTCGGCCTGCTCGCGCTGCAGCCCGGCGTCGTGTTCACCAGTGAGAACGATACGGACTCGCGCAACGGCGCAGTAAACGGCGGCAAGAGCGACCAGGCCAACGTCACCCTTGACGGCGTCGACGTCAACGACCAGATGGATCGCAACGCGTTCACCAGTGTCCTTCGCATGACGCCCGATTCGGTGCAGGAGTTTCGCGTCACCACTCTGAACGCCAACGCCGACAGCGGCCGCACCTCAGGCGCGCAGGTCGTCATGATGACGAAGTCAGGCACCAACGATCTCCACGGTTCGCTCTACGAATACCACCGCAACACCGCCACCACGGCGAACGAGTTCTTCCTGAACAAGACGCTGGCGCCGGGGCCGGATGGAAAGGCGCCGCGCCCCAAGCTCATCCGCAACATCTTCGGCGCATCGGCGGGCGGCCCGATCATCAAGAACCGCCTGTTCCTCTTCGGCAACTGGGAAGGCCGCCGCGACGCCAAGGACGGTTCCGCTGTCCGCACGGTCCCCTCGATGGACATGCGCAAAGGAATTATCCACTACACGCGCGCTGACGGTTCCATGGGCACCATCACACCCTCCGACATCGCGTCCAGGCTCGACCCTCGCGGCGTGAATCAGGCCGCGCTCGCCGATCTCAACAAGTATCCGACGCCGAACGACTCCTCGGTCGGGGATGGGATGAACCTGGTCGGCTACCGCTTCACCGCTCCCACCCCGTTGAAGTGGAACACCTACATCGCCAAGGTCGACTATTACCTCGACTCGCAGAACAAGCACTCGCTGTTCGTCCGCGGTAACCTCCAGAACGATAACGAACAGGGACTGCCGCAGTTTCCCGGCCAGCCGGCCAACAGCGTCACGCTGCGAAACAACAAAGGCTGGGCCGTAGGTCTGACCAGCCTCTTCAAGCCGACGCTGATCAGCAACTTCCGCTACGGTTTGACCCGGCAGGGCTTCGAAACATCCGGAGCCTCCAACTACTCAGCCGTGACTCTGCGCGGTCTCGATTCCTACGTCGGCCTGACGCGCGGCAACGTCTCCATCATCCCCGTGCACACGGTGAGCGAAGACATGAACTGGCTCAAGGGGGCGCACACCGTCCAGTTCGGCGGCGTCATCCGCCTCAGCCAGAACATTCGCAACAACCTGACGAACTCGTTTGCTGGCGCCGTCGCCAACGCATCCTGGCTTGTGGACAGCGGCGCGGAACTGAACGCTCCGTGGCCCGACGTGCCATCCAGCCAGTACACGTTGTTCCGCTACGCAATGACCGACGTAATGGGACTGGTGACGCAGGGCAACGCACAGTACAACTACCTGGTGGACGGCACGGTGCTGCCCAACGGTGCGCCCGTTTCCCGCAACTTCAAGAACCAGGAATACGAGATGTACGTGCAGGACACCTGGAAGGTCAGCCGTTCACTGACCATCACCGCGGGCCTGCGCTACTCGCTGATGCCTCCGATCTACGAGGCCAACGGCCAGCAGGTGTCGCCAAACGTCCGGATCGGCGACTGGTTCGACATGCGCGGCGGTCTCGCTGCGCAGGGCAAGAGCCAGATGGAAGCGGGCCGCATTTCGTTTATCCCGAAGAGCCAGGGCGGACGCGACCTCTACGACTTCCACAAGGACAACTTCGCTCCGCGCCTCTCGCTGGCGTGGTCGCCGCAGGCTGCCGACGGCTGGCTGAAGAGTCTCACCGGCGGTCCCGGCAAGACCTCAATCCGAGCCGGATGGGGTATGTACTACGATCTCTTTGGCTCGAGCCTGATGCGGACCTATGATGCCACGGCGTTCGGGCTCTCCAACGCCCTCACCAATCCGGCCGCGGTACTCACCGTGGCCACCGCGCCGCGCTATACGGGGATCTCCGCTATTCCATCGGGCCTCCTGCCGGCGGCGCCGCCTGCAAAGTTCCCAGCCACGTACCCGGACAGTTTCGCCATCACCAACGGACTGGACGACACGCTGAAGGCTCCGTACAACATGAACATGAACTTCAGCTACGGCCGCGAGTTCGAAGGCGGCTGGTTCGTGCAGGGCTCCTATGTGGGCAGGCTTTCGCGCCGCTCGTTGATCCGCCGCGACGCTGCGATGCCCACCGACCTCAAGGATCCGAAGTCCGGCATGACGTACTTCCAGGCCGCGTCCATCCTGGCGCGCCAGGTCAACGCAGGGGTGGCTACCGCCGATGTGCAGAAAGTCCCCTACTTTGAGAACCTCTTCAGCCATGCGGCCACATCGACGCTCAGCGCGACACAGAACATCTACAACCGGTACCGGGCCAACCGCTACGACTGGACGTATGCTCTCTATCAGATCGACACGCCTGCGGGCCTGGGCAACTGCACTGGCCGCGGCACCTGCTCGGACCTGGGGCCGTACGCGTTCTACCACCCGCAGTATTCGTACCTGTCGGTGTTCAGCTCCGTTGGCGGCGGCAACTATCATGGCGCACAGCTCAATGTGCGCAAGCGCTTCTCCAACGGCGATCAGATCGACGCCAACTACACCTTCTCCAAGTCCACCGACCTGCGCTCCAATACCGAGCGCGTGGGCAGCACCACTGGCGTTCTTTGGAACCCCTGGCAGCCCGGCCTGATGAAGGGCGTCTCCGACTACGACACCACTCACCTGTTCAGCCTCCTCGGCCTCTACAACCTGCCCGTCGGCAAGCACAAGAAGTTCGGCGCCGGCATGCCCGGCTGGGCGGACGCCATCGTCGGCGGCTGGCAGCTCTCCGGCGTGTGGCGCTGGTCGAGCGGCTTCCCGATCAGCGTCTTCGAGACCGGCGTGTGGCCGACCAACTGGAACAACAACAACTGGGCACTGTGGAACGGCAAGCCCGTCTCCACCAGCCACACCGAAAACTCCCCGCTCGCCGGCGGTGGGCCGAGCCTCTTCTCGGATCCGAATGCAGCCCGCGCAGCTTTCGACTATGAGCTGCCTGGCGGCATCGGCACGCGCAACGGACTGCGCGGCGACGGTGTGTTCAACATCGACCTGAACGTCGCGAAGCGCTTCGTCATGCCTTACAGCGAGAAGCACTCCCTCCAGTTCCGCTGGGAGACCTTCAACCTGACCAATACCGCCCGCTTCGATGTGAACAGCCTCTCGCTAGACATCTCGGTGGCCGGCACCTTCGGCAAGTACAGCTCGGTGATGGGCGGCGCCCGCGTGATGCAGTTCGGCCTCCGCTACGAGTTCTAGCCGGAGCCTGACAACGTGAACCAGAGCGGGCGGGGCCCAACGGTCCTGCCCGTTTTGTTGTGGGCGGCTACAGCTCAGGTAACGCCAGAGAACCTGGTGCAGCAACCGCAGCAGTCTCAGCACCCGTCGAGCTGGTTTTGGATGAAGCTGCTTACATGGGAGAATAAGTGTGTGACCGGTCACGAGGTTCGTCAGAAGTTTCTTGATTTCTTTGCCGAGCGCAACCACAAAGTGGTGCGCAGCTCATCGCTGGTGCCTGCCAACGACCCGACGTTGCTTTTCACCAACGCAGGAATGAACCAGTTCAAGGACGTGTTCCTTGGCATGGAGAAGCGCGACTACACGCGTGCCACCACTGCGCAGAAGTGCGTCCGGGCGGGCGGCAAGCACAACGATCTCGAGAACGTCGGCTACACGCGCAGGCACCACACGTTCTTCGAGATGATGGGCAATTTCAGCTTCGGCGACTACTTCAAGACCGAGGCGATCGACTACGCCTGGGACCTCGTCACCAACGGCTACGGGCTGCCCAAGGACAAGCTCTACGTCACAGTCTTCCGCGAAGACGACGACGCCGAAGTTCTATGGCAGAAGGTCGCCGGCGTGCCGAGAGATCGCATCTTCCGGCTCGACGAGAAGGACAATTTCTGGCAGATGGGCGAGACCGGGCCGTGCGGCCCGTGTTCTGAGATCCACTTCGATCTCGGCCCGCATGCGGCGGAGCCGGGGCGTGAGAATGAGCAGTTTCCGCTCGACGCCGGCGGCCGTTTCGTCGAGATCTGGAACCTCGTGTTTATGCAGTACGACCGCGACGCGAACGGCAAGCTCACGCCGCTGCCCAAGCCGTCGATCGACACGGGCATGGGCCTGGAGCGTGTCGCCGCGATCATGCAGGGCAAGCTCTCGAACTTCGACTGCGACCTGCTGCTGCCGATCGTCGAGGAGGCGGGCCGTCTGCTGGGCAAGAACCATGGCGAGGACCCGCGCGTCGATACTGTGCTGCGCATCTGCGCCGATCACGCTCGAGCCACCACATTTCTGATCAACGACGGCGTGCTGCCGTCGAACGAGGGCCGAGGTTATGTGCTGCGCAAGATCATGCGCCGGGCCATGCGCAACGCGCGCATGATTGGCGCGGGCGATCCGTTTCTCTACCAGCTCACGGGCTTCGTCGCGGATTGGATGAAAGGTCCGTACCCCGAGCTGCTGGAAAGCGTGCAGCGCGTAGCTCGCGTTGTGAAGGACGAGGAGCACCGCTACGCGACCACGTTCCAGGTGGCCGAGAAGGTCTTCCACGACGAGGCGAAGTCCGCAGCTGGCGGCGTGCTGCCAGGCGCGGCGGCGTTCAAGCTCTACGACACCTACGGCATGGCGCTGGACGAGCAACTCGACATGGCGCGCGAGCAGGGCCTCACCGTCGACGTCAAGGGATTTGAAGAGTCGATGGAGAAGCAGCGGGAACGCGCCCGCGCCAGTTGGAAGGGCGCGGAGAAGGCCCAGATCGCGCCTGTGTATCAAGAGCTGCTGGGGCAGGGAAGAACCCAGTTCCTCGGCTACGAGAAGCTGGAGTTCTCGGCATGCCAGGTGCTGGCGATCCTCGTCAATCAGCAGCGCATCAATGAGGTCGAAGCGGGCGTGGAGTGCGAAATCGTGATGGACCGCACGCCCTTCTACGCGGAGAGCGGCGGCCAGGTCGGCGACAACGGGATGTTGATCAGCGCCGAGACCGGCGAGCCCCTGGCTCATGTCACGATGACGTATCCAGCAGTGCCGGGCCTCACAGTGCACAAAGCGAAGACGATGGGCCCGTTGAAGGTGGACAGTCTCGTGGTGGCGCGCGTGAACGTTGTGGCTCGCGAAGCTACTATGCGGAACCACACAGCGACTCACCTCGCACATGCCGCGCTGCGCCAGGTGCTCGGGACCCATGTGAAGCAGGCGGGCAGCGTGGTGGAGCCATCGCGGCTGCGCTTCGATTTCACGCACTACGCGGGTCTCGATCCGCAGGAGCTCTCTGAAATCGAGCGGCTGGCCAACGATCAGATTCTGCTCAACGCGCACGTCCACACGGACCAGATGGATCTCGACAAGGCGCTGGAGACCGGCGCGATGGCGCTGTTCGGCGAAAAGTACGGCGAGAAGGTCCGCGTCGTCACCGTCGATGGCTTCAGCCGCGAGCTATGCGGCGGCACGCACGTGAAGCGCACGGGCGACATCGGCATGCTGAAGATCGTCTACGAAGGCAGCATTTCAGCAGGTGTGCGGCGCATCGAGGCTGTCACCGGCGCCGCTTCGCTGAAGCGATTCCAGGAGACGTCCACGCTGGTGCACCAGGTTGCCGGCTTGATGCGGACTTCAGAAAGCGATCTGCTGGAACAGATCGAACGGCTGGTGGCGCAGCAGAAGACCCTGGAACGCCAGGTGGAGCAGCTCAAGGAAAAGGCTGCGCATGCCGCGGCGGGAGATCTGGAGGCGCAGGCGCGCGAGATTAAGGGCGTCAAGGTTCTTGCCGGCCGGGTTGACGGCATGGAGCGCACTCAGATGCGCAACCTCGCCGACGCCTTTCGCAATAAGTGGAAGTCAGCGGTGGTGGTGCTTGCTTCGGCGACGGATGGCAGTGTGGCGATCGTCAGCGCCGTCACGAAGGATCTGACCTCGAAGGTGCATGCGGGCAAGCTGGCCGGAGCGGTGGCGCAGGCTGTCGGAGGCAAGGGCGGCGGACGTCCGGATCTCGCCGAGGCCGGCGGTAAGGACGCCTCGGCGCTTCCGGCTGCGCTGGATGCGGTCTACACAAGCGTTGAAGGAATGCTGTAGTGCTCGACGCAGTCATTGTGGGCGCTGGCCCGACGGGGCTGGCGTGCGGCATCGAACTGAAGAGGCGCGGGTTTAGCGCCGTCCTGTTCGATAAGGGCTGCCTGACCAACTCGCTGTACCACTACCCCACGAACATGGTGTTCTTCACGACACCGGAACTGCTGGAGATCGGCAATATTCCGATGACCAGCATCGGCGAGAAGCCTGTGCGGGGCGAGGCGCTGAAGTACTACCGGCGCGCTGCCGATCACTACGAGCTCGACGTGCATCAGTATGAGCGCGTTTGCGGCTTCGAGGGCAGTGACGGGGCCTTTAAGGTCTACACCGAGGACCGGCACGGCCAGAAGCACCACTACGAGGCACGCAAGGTGATCCTCGCTACGGGCTACTACGACAGGCCGAACCTGCTGAACGTGCCCGGCGAGGATCGCGACAAGGTGATCCACTACTACAAAGAAGCGCACCCGTACTACGGACACGACGTGATCGTGGTGGGCGGGAAGAACTCGGCCGCCATCGCCGCGCTGGAGCTGCACTGGACCGGCGCGCGGGTGACGCTGGTGCACAGGGGCGCGCAGCTCTCGCACCGCATCAAGTATTGGATTTTGCCGAATATCGAGAACCGCATCAAGAGCGGCGAAATCCAGGCGTTCTTCAGGACCACCATCGAGTCGATCGAAGAGGAGTCCGTGCGTCTGAAGACGGCGGAAGGATCGATCGAGGTCAAGAACGATTTTGTGTTCGCGATGACTGGGTATCGCCCGGACACGGAGTTTCTGGAGCGGCATGGGATCCGGTTCGATCCCGGGACGCGGCGGCCGAACCTGCATCCGGAGTCGCTGGAGAGCGAGCGGAAGGGTGTGTACCTCGCGGGAGTGCTGGTGGCAGGGATGCACACGAACGAGATCTTTATCGAGAACGGGCGGTTCCACGGGGTGCAGATCGCGGAGGATATCGCGAGGAAGCTGAAGCCTTAGCGCACGCGGAAGAGGCCTACCTCGCCTTCGCGGTCGGCAAGCTCGACGCCCCAGGCGTTGGGGAATGCGAGGAAGGACTCACCGGTGGGTCCGTGGCCTTCCGTGCCGATGCGGCTGACGATCCAGTTGAAGCCCTGCTGTTTGACGAAACGTGTCGCTCCGAGGCGAAGGAAGCTGCGGGCGGGTGGGCCGATGTGGGCATTCTCCGAAATCCTGTGCCAGCGGTGGTCCATGGACTGCACGTAGACCGGGGCAATGGATGATCGTGGATTGTTGGGCAGCGCGACAGTGACGGAGTCGATGGGTATGGGCCGGTCAAAGTTGAGCTGCCAGTAGTCGCCGACCCGGGCGTCGTCGTAGGTGAACCAGCGCGTGGCGCGCGTGCCATCGATCGCAAGCCAGGCGTCGCCGGAGCTGCGGGAGGCGTCGAGGAACCAGTTGCGGGATACCGGAAGGCGCTTCCCATCGCGGGCCAGGGTGACTTCGGCGATCGACCACATGCCGTCAAACGGCTCTTCGAGACGGACGCGCACGGCGCGGGCGAATTGTTGAAGGAACCGGGACTCAACGTTGTAGACCGGCTCAGGGGATCCGCCAATAGCGAGAGCGAGTGTCATGGCGAGGTTGTCGAAGCTCGCCGAGGACAGCGGGCCAGTGGGCACGGAGTTCAAATACGCGAAGGGCAGGCCGTAGAGATCGAGGAGCGGCTCGCCGGGTTGGAGCCGCTCAGCAAGCCGGCGGGTGAAGCGGTACCCGTACAGGTGCTGCCCCAGGTAGTGATCTTCGGGCTCCAGGCGCAGTGCGGCCCGCCAGGGAAAGCCGTGAAGACGCCAGGAGTTAAGCCCCGCGTAGCGGTCCACCACGTCGGGCCAGCAGGCGATGGCCTGCATGGCGAGCAGTGCGGGGACAGCGCGCCGCGGCAGTGCCATGACGAGGGCGAGGCCCAGCAGCGCGAAGGCGGGCAGAAAGAATCGCGCGCCGATGTTGCGGGTCCAGGGTAGCAGGAGGACCGCGGCGGCAAGCAGAACCGCGCGTCCCGCCGGTTTGCGAAGGGCAAACAGAGCCAGCGGCAGCAGGAAGACAGACGGACCGATGAGACCCTGCAGCGCGGTGCCGTCGATGCCGAGCGCCCAGGGGATTTGGGGCCAGTGCAGGCCGCCGTACTCGCTGAGGTAGCGGGCCAGGTACTCCTCGTTGATGGCGTGAAAAGCGTCGTTCGGGAAGATGCGGTTGCCGAGCGGGGCAAGCGGATTGCCGGTCATCAGGAAGGTCCGCGAGACCCACGGAACGATGGACAACGCGGCTCCTGCGGCGGAGAGCAGTGCGCCGAGCCAGCGCCGCTGCCAGCACAACCAGGCAAGCACGCCCACGACTGCGACGATGCCGGTGATCTTGATGGCGTAGCAGAAGCCGGCGGCGAGACCGGCGTGAAACAGAACAGCGTTGCTTTGTTCGGAGTGATCTTCGGCGAGAAGCGCGAATGCAGCGAGGCTGAAGAAGACCAGGGCCACATCGTTATACGCGGATGTGCCCGTGATGGCAGTGACAGGCGAGAACGCGAAGAGGGCCGCCGCGGTGAGAGAGGCCGTGCGGTCGAGTCCGAGACGAGAACCGAGCCGCATGAACAGGGGCACGATGGCGCAGAGAAAGGCGAAGTGGACCAGCTTGGCCGCGCTGTGCGCGCCGATGAGAAACGCGGGAAAGAAGAGCGTCTCCAGGCCGAGCGGCATCACGTTGTAAAACGAGGTTTGCGGCGAGAAGCCGTGGCGGCGTGCCCAATCGGCGACGAGGCCGAGGTGATACGTGACCGCGTCGGGCTGGATCTCCGGGGCAAGTGCGTGGGCCAGGTACAACACGAAGAACGGCGCACAGATCAGAGCGAAGCCCAGAGCGGGCCAGGGAGGCAGGCCGGGTTTGCGGAAGCGGGGAAATCGGATGAACAAGGCAGCCGCACAAGCACCGCAAAGAGGCAGTACGAGGGTCCGAGTGGCATGGCCCATCACCAAGAGTGCGGATACCGCCAGGCTGAGCAAGGGAGCGCCGGAGGCGAGCGTCAGGGTCCAGTGCGGAGAGCGGAATCGCCACGCGAGGCGGCCGAGGCCTGCTGCCGCGAGCAAAGTGAGCGCGGCGCCGGCGAGGATCGAAGTCACAGATCAGATGCTACCGTGAATGGCCGGCGCGATGCCCCGTACGGGATCAGGCTTGGTGGAGCTTGGGACACGTCAAAAGGAGGTGAAGCAGAAGACCTGGTTGGAGCCTTCGGGGGAGAGACAGTATTCGCCGTTGTCGATCACCTCGTTCACCTCCACTTTGAACAAGCCGGGGGCGAGCGGAGTGACCATGAGGAAGATGGGCTTGGCGCTGTCTTTCTTGCGCTTGCCGGGGGCAGACATAAGGAGGACGCGATTGCCGCCGCGCACCTCCATTTTAAAGAGCGTGAATTTGTCCGGGTTGATCTTCTCTGACTGGAACAGGAAAGCCGGTTCAGGCAGGGGAGTGCGGGCCTGCGATGTGGCGCCGGGGACGGTGTAGAGGGTGCCGTCCTTTTCCTGGGACTCCTTGGCCATGCTGCTCTCGGTTTCGACGAGATTGCCGCCCTGGACAAGGAAGGGGACATCAGGCTTGGAAGGGCGTGGGCCGGAGTACTTCCTGGATTGTGCGAAGACGAGTGAGCCGAGCAGGAGAACAGAGATCAGACGCGAGGCCATAACGAGCATTGTCGCACCGGATTTCACGATTCGCGATGGCTCAACTCGTCGATGGAGGCAAGGACGTTGTCCAGGGCGGCCTCATCAACGGGGAAGGTGATCGCTGGGATGCCGGCAGGAGGAGGTTCCGCGCCGGAGGTGAGGAGCCCGACCGCAGCGGAGTGTTCGCGGGCACGCTCCGCGAGGCTCGTCCAATCCATATCGGAGAGGTTGCGCGCGGCGAAGATGGCATCAAATCTCAGCCGCGACGCGTAGTCGAGAGCCTGCCCCGCGCTGTCCACCGGGATGACGCGATGATGCTTCTCACCCATGAGCCGGATGAGTTGGTGGAGAGCATCGGGGTGCGGATGAGCGAGCAGGAGAGTGAGCGGACGGGTGGGCTTTCTGGCAAGGCGAATCGCAGAGACCGAGGCGGGAGAAGAGGAGAGCGGGAAGGCGATTTCGAATCGGACAAGGCCGTCGCGGCTGGCCTGGCCAAATTCGCCCCCTTGGCTCTCAATGAGGTTGCGGGCGGCAGCCAACCCTGTGAAGGAGTCGACATTGGTGGAGGCGGCGCCTGTGAATGCGATGGACAGAAATGCGCGGTCGGCGCGGCTTTGGCAGGAGACGTCGATCTGCCGGGTGGGCGCAGCTTCCATGGCCTGCTCGGCATGGACAAGCAGGCTGAGTATGGCCTGTTCAATGAGGCCGCGGGCGCCCTGCACGATTACGGGTTCCGTGGGGAGCTCGATATTGTGCGTGACCATCTGAAGGCGCCAGGCCCGTTCGCGGAAGTCGGCGAGATGACGGACGACAAGATTCAGATCGAACGGCTGGATGCGGGCCTGATCCGGGCGGCCGTAGGAGATGATGCGGTCCAGCGTATCGAGAGCGGCGCCGGCTTCGGCGGCGAGCGGATCAAGTTGGAGCTCACGTGCGGAGGAAGCGATGCGGAGCAGAGAAGGGTGCAACTCGGCAGCGATCGTCGAGATGAGCTGTCCGGCGGCGCCGAGTTTCTCACTGCGCAGAATGTGCTCGCGCAGACGGCGTTGATCAAGGAGCTGTAAGGAAATCGCCGCCTGGTTGGCCAGGTGTTGGAGGGCAGTGCGCTCATCTCGCTGCAAAACCAGATTCTGCAGGCCGCGCAGCTCCAAAACACCGGAGGCCTTTCCATGGACATACATGGGAAGGCAGAAGGAATCGGCACTGATGCCCGGTTTGCCTTTCGAATGGCACTCGCGTGCCGCGGCTGTCACTGCCAGACTGCCGGATGCCTGCTCCAGTTGCCCTTCTGGATTTGTAGTGAAAAGAAGAGCAGTGCAAGGAGTGAAGATACCTGAGAGGCCGCGGCCGATCTGTGAGGAGACCTCCTGCGAGGAGAGTGCGGAGTGGATCTGCTCCGAAAGCGAGTAGATCTGCTCGACGCGGACTCGAATGCGGGAGAGCCTGACGAAGCGCCGCCACCAGACGAGAGAGGCAAGGACGATGGAAACGAAGGCCGTCGTCAGCGTCGTTACATTCAGCGAGGAGTCAAGCTGGAAAGCCATGGCAGGAGTAGCGGGTCTCGAAAGTCGGCGATGGCGAGATCGGCGCCGGGAGCCTCCTTCAGGGTGGTGAGGAGAGCGGCGACGCGGGCCCCCGAGGCGCGCGCGGCCTGCAGGCCGCCGGGGGAGTCCTCGAAGATGACACAGTTGACGGGATCTACGCCGAGACGGGCAGCGGCGGTGAGGAAGACTTCGGGATGCGGCTTGGGATGTGTGACCTGGTGTCCGTCGACGATTGCGAGGAGGCAAGGACGGATGCCTGTGCGCTCCAGAACAAAATCGACGTTTTCCGGTTCGGCGTTGGTGGCCAGCGCGCAGGGGACGCCGGCGCGGCGGGCAGCGGCGGTGAACTCACGCACTCCGCCCACTACGTGATCCTCGAAGACAGGAGCCATCATCTCTCGGTAGAGCCGCTCCTTGTCTGCGCCGTGGCGGACCACCTCGCCTTCGGGCAGACCAGCACCCCACAGGTGGTGGACGATCTGGTCATTGCGTTTTCCGAGCATGGCGGCCATGACGCCTTCCGGGTTGATGCCATGGCGGGTGAGGTAGATCTCCCAGGCCTGCGTATGAATGTCGGTAGATTCGATCAGGACGCCGTCCATGTCGAAGATGAAGGCGAGGCCGGGGGCAACGTGAAGATTCTCGAACACTTGCGGGAATGATAGCATATTGGCCGAAATTGCAGACTCCGGGATCTCGACAAAACATGATGTGGCATAAATGGTTTTAGCTGCAGGACCAAGCCCTGCTGCTCCGCGGCGCTGAACATTCTGCTGAACGAGGCGCGGAAGTAAGTCCGACGGGTACAATGGATCGGAATGGACGTATTCGAGGAACTGGTGCGCCTGCGGCGCGAGGGGCGGAAATGCGCGCTGGCCACCATTGTCCAGGCAAACGGATCCATCCCCAGCTACACGAGCGCGAAGTTGCTGGTGCGCGACGACGGCACAATCGCCGGGACCATCGGCGGAGGCTGCGTCGAGGCTGAAGTGTGGAACGCCGCCCGGGAAGCCATGGACACGGGCAAGCCGCGGCGGCTCAACTTCTCGCTGGGCGAGGACGCCGCATACGACAACGGCCTGATCTGCGGAGGTCAACTGGAAGTGTTCATAGAGCCCATCGATCCGCAGCCGCGCGCGTTCATCTTCGGCGCCGGCCACATCTCGAAAAGCCTCTGCCGCGTCTCGGAGATGATCGGCTTTGCGACCACGGTGATTGATAACCGCGAAACCTTCGCGAACCGCGAGCGTTTTCCCGATGCGGGCGAGGTCTTTGCGGAGGAATACGAAGACGTTTTCGGCAAGCTGGAGGTGAACTCCTCTTCGTATCTGATCATCGTGACGCGCGGGCATCGCGACGACATGCGGGTGCTGAAGTGGGCGGTGACGACGCCGGCGCGGTACATCGCGATGATCGGCAGCAAGCGCAAGGTGATCGGCGTGGTGCGGGAATTGGAGAAGGAAGGGATCCCGGCGGAGAGATTTGAACGCGTGTCGGCGCCGATGGGCCTGGACATCGGGGCGCTGACGCCCGAGGAGATCGCAGTGAGCGTGGCGGCGGAGATGATCGCCGTGCACCGCAATCCGGATTCGAACTGGCGGGCGTTGTCGAAGTCCCTGTTTGCGAAAGAGGAACTGCGGGCGCTGCTGAAGTGAATATGGAGCCGAACATCGCGGCCGTGCTGCTGGCCGCCGGAGCGTCGTCACGCATGGGCCGGCCGAAGCAGTTGCTCGACTACCGGGGCGAGAGTTTCCTGGATCGCCAGATCGCGCTGTATTCAGGCGTGTGCGGGTCCGTGGTGGTAGTGCTTGGATACAACGCCGGCGAAATAACGGCAGCGCTGCAGAGAACGGAGCAGGCAGTTTTTGTCTTAAACCCGCGGCCGGAGCGCGGGCAGCTCTCGTCGCTGCAATGCGGATTGCGTGCGGTGTCCGGCACGTGCGAAGCCATCTTCTTCCTTCCAGTGGATTCGCCCGGTGTGCGCGAGGAGACGCTGCAGTCGCTTGTTGCGGTCTGGCGGAATCAAACAGAGAGACCCGATTTTGTCATTCCACGGAATGGCGGGCGGAACGGTCACCCGGTGCTGATGCGTGCCGCGATCGCGGCGGACCTGCTGGCGCTGCCCGCGGACGCGAGTGCGCGGGAGGTAGTCCACGCCCGCGCGGGCAGCAGCATCTGCGTCGACGTCAGCGACGCGTGGATCCACAGGGACATCGACACGCCGGAAGACTATGCGGCGATGGCCGCGGAGGTAAGCGAGTGAAGGTCCAGTTGGGCCGTGTGGCCAAGGTAACCGCCGCGTCGGCGGTCCTGATCGGAGTGGCGGGGTTTGTTGCGCCAACGCTCGACGCGGAGAGGATGCGCAAGCCGCTGACCGCGGCGCTGGAGCAGACACTTGGCCGTCCCGTGGAGTTTCGCGAGGTACGCTATCAGATCTTTCCGAAGCCCGGTTTGTCGGCGACCGACCTGTTGATTCCCGACGATCCCGCGTTCGGCGTCGAGCCGCTGGCCTACGTCGGCGAATTGCAGGCGGGCTTCAGCTTCACCAGCCTGCTCACGGGCCGCCTCGACATCTCCTCCGTGCGGCTGGTGGAGGCCAGCGTGAACCTGGCGCGCCGCGATGAGCTGGGCTGGAATTTCCGGCGCGTGCTGGAGCGCATGGCCGAAGGCGTGAAGAAGAGCGGGACCAGCCCGAAGGTTGAATTCCGCGAGAGCCGGATCAACTTTCGCGCGGGCACTCTGAAGTCGGTTTTCTTCCTGAACGCGGTGGACCTGGATCTGGATCCGCCCGGCGGAACCGGAGGCGCTTTCCGCTGGCGGTATGAGGCCTCACCGGCGCGCACGGACCGCGCGGGGCAGGGCTTAGGGCGCTTCACCGGCAGCGGGCGCTGGACACCCGGCGTGAGCGGCACAGGACGGATCGCCATCGACGTCGAGCTGGAGCGCAGCCCCATCGGCGAGGCTCTCACTCTGATCACCGGCAGCGACCTCGGCGTTCAGGGACGATTCACTACACGCGCCACTCTGGACGGATCGTTGGACGATCTGCAGGTCCGCGGGTCTGTCGAGATCGCGGACGTCGACCGGCCGGGCTTTTTCGGATTGAGGAGCAACCGGTTCTCCCTTCCTTATGAAGGGCATCTGAACATCGTGGGACAGACGCTCGAATTTACCAGCCGGCGGCCTGAGGATGCCAAGTCCGCGCCGCCACTCGCCATCCGCCTATCGTGCCAGAGGCTGCTGGCGGATCCACACTGGGAGGCCGGATTCGAATTCGACGAGCTTCCGGCTCCGGCGCTGCTTGACCTGGCGCGGCGCCTGGGCGCGCGCGCTCCCGGAGATCTGAAAGTTGAAGGCACAGTGGCTGGGTCGCTCACCTATTCCCAGTTGAAGCCCACGGAAGGCGAAATCACGGTGCGTGGAGGACAGGTGAGCGTGTCCGACGCGCAGCCGCTGAAAGTGGGAGAAGCGCGGATTCGATTACAGGGCTCGGATCTGTCGCTGGAGTCCACCGGCGTGATCACCTCGGAGAACTCGGAGGCGGAGGTCTCAGGCCGCTGGAACATGGAGTCGGAAGAGCTGGAATTCGAAGTAAAGACCGAGCGGCTGAAGCTGGAAGAATTGCGTGGTGCTGTGGACAGGCTCCAGGGTGTCACCCCGATTCCGCTGATGGATGCGTGCCGCGAGGGCGAGGTGGGGGGATCACTGCGGTATGAACGCGCGGCTGAATCCTCAGAGCTGCGATCCGCGCCGGAGCGCGAACAGTGGAATGGCGATTTGAGGTTGAGGCAAGTGCGCTGCGCGGTTGAAGGAGCGGCGCATCCGGTGCGGCTGCGCTCCGCGGTACTGTTTCTTCGAAAGGGGGGGTGGTCGCTTCGCAAAGCCGAAGGCGTCTGGGGGCGCTGGCCTTTCACTGGAGAACTCTTCTATCAGACCGGTGCGGCTCGCGCCATGAGATTCAGCCTGAACCTCGCCGAGGTGCAGGGACCGGAGATCGACGAGTTCCTGAGCCCCGCCCTGGCGCAGTCGCGCGGATTCATCGACCGCACGCTGCGGCGCAGGCCGGTTCTGCCGGGCTGGCTGCGCGGCCGGCACGCGGAAGGCGACCTGCGTATCGGCGCTCTGCACGTGGCGGACGAGACGTTTAAGAACTTGTCGGGGCGCGCCTACTGGGACGGACGGCACGTCGAGATGCCGGATGTGACCGCACACTGGGAAGGCGCGCTGTTCAGCGGGCGGGCGAGTGTGCAGCTCGGCGGACAGACGCCGGAGTACCACGTGCTGGGCCGCATCGACGGATACGCATCGAAGGCAGGCATCATGGATGCGGAACTGGAGCTTGTCACGCCGTCGCTCTCGGACACCCTGGCGGCGACGTTGCGAGGCTCAGCGCAAGTAAGCGGCCGCAACATCGATCTGGGTGAGGAGCAGGCCCGCACGCTGAATGCGTGCGTCGACTACGACGGTGCGCGAGGCGTGCAGCGGCTGAAGGTCACGTGCCTGGACGCGCATGTGGCGGGCGAGTGGATGTCGGCGCAGGCGCTGAGTGCGGTGGACGGCAAGCTGGTGCTAGAGCTGGTGTCACCGCGGCGCACGATGCGTCTGGCGGGGACGCTTGCGCCGCTCCAATTGGGGCCGGTGGTGCACTGATTCTCACAGCCTGGGAAGGCCGGCTCATTTCAGCGCTTGTCGCCACCCCGCTCCGCGTTAAACTTCTAGAGAAGTGGACTACCCGGATTTGAAAGACCAGGACAGAGAGCCCTTGCAGACGGAGGGCGAAAGCGTGGAGGTGACGCCGCGGCAGTTGTTTGCAGGCGAGCGGCACATGGCCCAGGAGCAGATTGCCGCCGCCTGGCAATTGCATGTCGAATCGCTGCAGGACCAATTGGAGCGAGGCTGGCGCGACCATGTGCGGCGCGCTCTCGACGAACGCTTCGACTCGCTTGAAGCGGCCTTCGAACAGGAGGTGGAGAGCCGGGTCGCAGAGCGCATGGATGAGGAAAACGCGCGTACCATCGCCGTGGCGATGCGCGCTTTGACGGAACGGCTCAATCAGACCGCGCGTCGACTAGATCAGGCCGAGACCACGGACGCGTGGGCCGCCGCGCTGCTCGACGGCGTTTTTGCCTTTGCTTCGCGCGCCGTGCTGTTCAGCCTGATCAAGGGCGAGTTGCAGTATGAGGATCACCGCACCATGGGGACTCTGGATCTGTCAGTGCTTGAAAACGCCCGCCTGCCGATCACTCATGCGCCCGCGTTCGGCAGCGCCGTGGAGACCATGGACGCGGTGATCTGCGTAGCGTCGCCCGGAGAGCTGTCCGAGGATCTCGCCGCGGTGCTGGGCGTGCCGCCGGAGAAGCGCGTGTGCCTTCTGCCGGTGATCATCGGCCAGTCGGAGAAGAAAAGGCGCGTGGCTGCGATCCTCTACGCCGAGGGCAACGGCGAGCCGGTGGACATCAACGTCCTTGAAGTGATCACTGCGATGGCGGGCGCGGCGCTCGACGCCCACCAGTCCGCTCAGCGCGTTGCGACTGCGGCGCCGGCCGGAGCGATCATGAGCATCGCGCCGGTGATCCCCATCCCGGGCGGGGTGAAGAGCGAAGCACCGGCGGCGGGCGAAACCCCGGATTGGGAAGCTCTGAACCGCGAGGAACAGGAGTTGCATGCGCGGGCCCAGCGGTTCGCGCGAGTGCGGGTGGCCGAAATGCGGCTCTACCAGGCGCAATCCGTGCGCCGGGGCCGGGAGGACGGCCGGCTGTACCAGGCGCTGCGCGGCGAAATGGACCGCGGCCGTGCGCAGTTCAAGCACGAGTTTATGCACGTGCCTTCGATGATCGATTATTTTCACCTGGAGCTGGTTCGCACCCTTGCCAATGATGATCCGACCCTACTCGGGCCCGAATACCCGGGTCCGCTGGCCTAAGGCGAAGGCCGTTCTTCTGCTGGTGGTGGCTGCGTGGGGCGCGCAGGCCCAGGAGGCTGCGCTCGCGCGTCTGAAATCAGGCATCGAGGCCATGGATAAAGGCGACCAGGTGGACGCGATGCGCCACTTCGCCGCCGCGCAGGCGCAGCTGCCGGCGCTCGCCGACTACATCGCATTCTGGAGCGCGCAGTCGCAGGCGCAGAGCAAACGCCACGACGCGGTCGCGCCCGCGCTGGAGCCGGTGTTCCGCAATAAGCCCACCTCGCCGCTGGCCGGACGGGCGGCGGTGCTGGGCGCGAACTCGCTGCTCGAAATCGGCGACTTTCGCGGCGCGGCGCAGATGCTGACGCGTGTCAGATGGGAAGAGATGCCGCCGATGCGCGCGGAGTTCCTTATGGCCCGCGCGCTGGAGGGCTCCGGCGATGTGGTTGCTGCCGCGGCGCGCTATCAGTCCGTCTACTACGGGTTCCCGCTCAGCGATGAATCCAAGGACGCCCGCGAAGCCATCCGCCGCCTGGAGAGCGCGCTCGGGGACAAGTATCCACCGGTGCTGCCGCAGGCAAAGCTCGATCGCGCCCAAAAGCTTCTGGATGGCCGCCAGGCGGCCCAGGCGCGCGCGGAGTATGAGGAGATGCTTCCCTCGCTCGGTGGACTGGAGCGCGAACAGGCGCTGGTGCGCATCAGCGCCGCCGACTATCAGGCGCGCAAGACCGAAGCCGCGATGGCGCGCCTTCGCGGCCTTGAACTGAAATACCCGGAGGCCGATGCCGAGCGCCTCTACTATATCGCGGCGTGTGCAAGGCGCCTGGACCGTTATGGCGAGATGCAGACCGCCGTGGATGAGCTGACCAGCCGTTCACCTTCCTCGCCATGGCGGCTCAAGGCGTTGGTCATGGCCGCGAACATCTATCTGGTGGACAATGACGCCTCACGCTTCGCGCCCCTGTACAAGGCCTGTGCCGATGCGTTCCCGGATGCGGAAGACGCCCCGTATTGCCACTGGAAAGTCGCATGGCGCGCCTACATTGAACGGCAGCCGTCCGCGGAACTCCTGTTGCGCGAACATCTCACGCGCTATCCGGCATCTGAAAAGGCGGGCGCTTCGGTCTACTATCTCGGACGACTTGCGGAGCAGCGGCGCGACTATCCCGCGGCGCGCCGCTACTACGAAGAGCTGCAAAGCCGCTTTCCCAACTACTACTACGCGCACATGACACGGGAACGGCTGAAGCGGACCGAAGTTCAGCAGGCCGGCGCCTCGCGCGGTACGGAGGAGTTCCTCAACGGGATCCGCTGGCCGGATCGCAATCGCAAGCCGGACTTCGTGCCGGATGCATCTACCACGCAGCGCATCCAGCGTGCCCGCCTGCTCACCTCCGCGCGGCTGGAGACCTGGGCCGAGATCGAGCTGCGTTACGGAGCGCGCAACGGCGAGAACCGCTACCTGCTGGCCATGGAACTGGCGGAGACCGCCAATCGTCGCGGCGCGCCGGACGTCGGGCTGCGATACATCAAGTCCGTCGTGCCCGATTACCTGTGGATTCCCCGTGATGCGGCGCCGGCGCGATTCTGGAAACTCGCTTTTCCGTTCCCCTACCGCGCCAGCATCGAGAGGAATGCGCGCGCGAACGACCTGGATTCGTTCCTGGTCGCCGCGCTGATCCGGCAGGAGTCCGAATTCGACCCGAAGGCCGTGTCCGTCTCGAACGCCATCGGACTGATGCAGGTGCTGCCCGGCACGGGCCGCGAGCTGGGCCGCCGCGTCGGCATTCACGGGGTGCGCGTGGCCACTCTGAAGAACCCCGAGGTCAACCTGAAGCTGGGCACTTACTACATGCGCCGCCAGCTCGATGCGCGTAACGGCAGCGTCGAGGAGACTCTGGCCGGCTACAATGCGGGACCGTCCCGCATCCCGAAATGGAAGTCCTGGGCCGATTTCCAGGAGCCGCCCGAGTTCGTCGAATCTATTCCTTTCACCCAGACGCGCGACTACGTGCAGATCATCATGCGCAACGCGGACTTCTATCGCTGGCTGTATTCAAACGAGCCGGTCCCAGCCGAGACCGCTGCCGTGCAGGCGCCGGCCGAGCCCGCGAAGAAGCCGGCCTCTACTGCCTCGAAGCCGAAGAAAGCGGCTAAGACTCCCGCGAAAGGCAAGGCGAGTGCTTCGCGAAAAAAGTGATCGGTTCCGCGCCGCGCGCGCGGCTCATTTCACTGAGAGTGTCATCCGCGAGATGACGCGCCTGGCAGTCCGGCACAATGCGGTCAATCTCGCTCAGGGATTTCCGGACTTTGCGGCGCCCGCGGAGCTGAAGGAGGCCGCGGCGCGCGCTGTCGCCGACGACTTCAACCAGTACGCCATCACGTGGGGCGCGAAACCACTGCGCGACGCCATCGCCGCCAAGTACGAGCGTCATTACGCGATGGAGTTCGATCCGGAACGCGAGATCACGGTCGTCTGCGGGGCCACCGAGGGCATGATCGCTTCGCTGCTCGCCACCACGGATCCGGACGACGAGGTCGTGATGTTCGAACCGTTCTACGAGAACTACGGTCCCGATGCCGACCTCTGCTCGGCCCGGCGCAGGTACGTCACGCTGCATCCGCCGGACTGGTGCTTCGATCCTGCCGAGCTCCGCGCCGCCTTCGGCCCGCGCACCAAGGCGATCATCGTCAATTCGCCGAACAACCCCACCGGGAAAGTCTTCACCCGCGAAGAACTGGAGCAGATCGCTGCGCTATGCCAGGAATTCGACACACTCTGCATCACCGACGAGATCTACGAGCACATCCTCTACGATGGGGCGGTGCACGTCCCGATGATCACGCTGCCGGGGATGCGCGACCGCACCATCCTGGTCAACTCGATGTCGAAGACGTATTCGGTGACGGGTTGGCGTGTCGGGTGGGTGATCGCGTCCCCGGAGCTGACCGGTTCCATCCGCAAAGTCCACGACTTCCTTACCGTCGGAGCCGCCGCTCCGCTGCAGCAGGCCGGGGCCGTCGCCTTGTCTTTGCCCGACTCCTACTATGCTTCCCTGGCCCTCCATTACGCCAGTCGCCGGGACCTGCTCATGAATGCGCTTGCGGAGGCGGGACTCGCTTCCTACCGCCCCGCAGGCGCTTACTATGTCATGTCCGGCACAGCCGGAACGGGATTTTCGGATGACGTTCTCCTTACACGTTATCTGATTGAAACAATGGGAGTTGCTGTGGTCCCAGGGAGCAGCTTCTACAGCCGCTCGGAGCTTGGAAGAGGGTTAATTCGCTTCTGTTTTTGCAAGAAGTATGAGACTCTACAGTTAGCGGGACGCCTATTAATCGAAGGGTTCCGTGACAGGAGAAGCTCCTGACAGGAGGAGCTCAAACTAAGACTATCTAGTACGGATTGGGAGCCGTGATGCTGCCGAATTTTCTCTTGCCCGAGCAGGACGTACGACAGAACGGCATAGGGCCGGCTATCGAATTGATCGACTCTGTCGGAGGAGTCTTCACCGTCACCCTGGGGATCCACAGGATCCTGGAACAGCAAAGTCTGGACTTGTCCATCAATGGATCCGCCGATGGAGAGACCTGGCCCGATAAGCCACTGGTCGCCTTCCCCCAGAAGTTTTATTGCGGGGTTTACACACTCCTCCTGGACCTGAGCGATCGTCCGGATATCCGCTACATTCGCGCTCAATGGAAAGTCAATCGCTGGGGGCGTGGCGAGCCCACGCCGCTGTTCGGCCTCTACGTCTTTGTCGAGCCGCTGAAAGCGAACGTCCTCCAGGCCGCAGTGTGACGTCTCCGCCCGGCCAGCGAAACCTCACAGGCGGTTAATCAGGCTAGCCACGTATCCGCCGCCAAACCCATTGTCGATGTTGACGACGCTGACATTGCTTGCGCAACTGTTCAGCATGCCGAGCAGCGCGGCCAATCCATGGAAGCTGGCGCCGTAGCCCACGCTGGTCGGCACCGCGATCACCGGGCAACTCACCAATCCGCCCACAGCGCTCGGCAGGGCTCCCTCCATCCCCGCGCATACCACGATGACGCGCGCGGACTTGATCCGGTCGAAATTGCCGAACAGCCGGTGGATGCCCGCGACGCCGACGTCATGCACCTGCACCACCTCGTTGCCCATGATCTCGGCGGTGACCACGGCCTCCTCGGCCACCGGCAGGTCCGTCGTGCCCGCACTGAGCACCGCGAGCTGGCCTTTCCCCATGGGCGTGCGATCGCGCCACACGCGTAGCGCGCCGGAGAGCGGGAAGTACTCGGTCTCAGGGAAGCGCGCCTTCAGCGTCTCGTACACTTCAGGCGTCGTGCGCGTGGCCAGCAGGTTGGCGGCGCCATCCAGCAGGCGTTCCGCGATCCCCGCGACCTGCCCGGTCGTCTTGCCCTTGCCGAAGATTACCTCAGGCATGCCCGTGCGGATCGCGCGATGGTGGTCCACGGTGGCGTAGCCGAGGTTCTCGAAAGGCATGTGGCGCATGCGATCCATCGCCTCGTCCACTGCCACAGCTCCCGTTCGGACCTGCTCCAGCAAGGATTTGAGTTGGTCTTTGTCCATGTCGGTCTTGTTTCCGCCCTAGTACTCCAAAGTCATTCCAGGCTTCACGTTGTTCTTCTCCGCCGCGCCGATTGCCAGCTTCGAGGGCGCCTCATACATCCAGAAACGGGTACATGCCCTCGCCGCCGCAGCCCATCAGCGGCGGGCACAGCGAAGCAGCGAAGCCCGCTGGGAGAAGGAATGAGCGCATCGACTAAAATGGTAACTGGATTTCCTTTCGGAATGCAGCAAGCGAACCCCACCCTGACTTCCGCGCCTGCACTGTGGCGGCGTTTCGTGCTCACGTTGGAGATGATCCGGTTCGAGCACTCCGTCTTCGCGCTGCCGTTCGCGCTCACTGGTGCGATGCTCGCCTGGCGCGAGAGCGGCTACGTCATGACGGGCCTCGCCGCGAAGCTCGGCTGGATCCTGCTGGCGATGGTCTCGGCCCGCTCCGCCGCCATGGCCTTCAACCGCGTGCTGGACGCTGATGTCGATGCGCGCAATCCGCGCACACGCGCGCGGCACATTCCCGCGGGGATGCTCAGCCGCTCATTCGCCTGGGGCTTCATCGTCATCGCGTCGGTGCTGTTCATGCTGGCCGCGGGCATGCTGAATCCCCTGTGCCTGAAACTGGCGCCGGTCGCGTTGGGAGTGGTGCTGTTCTACTCCTGGACCAAGCGTTTCACGTCGCTGTCCCACGTTGTCCTCGGCTTCGCGCTCGGCATCGCGCCCGCCGCTGCGTGGATCGCCATCGGCGGCTCTCTGGATCCTCGCATCCTCTGGCTCACAGCCGCGGTCACGCTGTGGACCGCGGGCTTCGACATCATTTATTCCTGCCAGGACTATGAGTTCGACCGGCGCGAGGGGCTGTTCAGCCTGCCCGCGCGCCTGGGCATCGCCGGGGCGCTGAACGTGTCCCGCCTGTTCCATATCGCGATGCTCGGCTGCCTCGCCGCGCTGGCTGTGTCGCTTTCTCTGGGGCTGGCTGCCTGGATCGGCATCGCCGCGGTGGCGGCGCTGCTGCTCTACGAGCACCGGCTCGTCCACGCCGACGATCTGTCGCGCGTCGACGCCGCCTTCTTCACCATGAACGGCTGGGTGAGCGTGCTATTCTTTTTGTTCTGGGCCTCTGATGTCGTGCTGAACCGCTTGGGACTGGGCCGGCAGGGGAGCTGAAACAAATGATTCCCGATTTGTCGCAACCCGTTTTTGACGATCAACGCCTTCTGCCCATCCTCGACAAAGTGCGCTGCCAGCAGCGGCTGAGCTACGAGGACGGACTCGCTCTCTACCGCTCGCCCGATCTGCTCGCGACGGGTTACATGGCGAATCTGGTCCGGGAGCGCCTGCACGGCAACACCACGTTCTTCAACGTCAACCGCCACATCAACCCCACTGACGTCTGCGTAGCCTCCTGCAAGCTCTGCGCGTTCGGCAAGAAGGTCCGCGATCCCAAGGCGTACACCATGTCGCTGGAAGATGTCTGGGCGCGCGCCGCGCACGGCGTCAGCGAAGCCGTCACCGAGTTTCACATTGTTGGCGGACTGCATCCCGAGCTAACCGTCGACTGGTACTGCGAGATGCTGCGCGGCCTGAAGCAGCGCTTCCCACAGGTGCACCTGAAGGCGTTCACGATGGTCGAGATCGCCTACTTCTCCAAGCGCTTCAAGATCCCCGTCGAGGAAGTGCTGCGCCGGTTCAAGGACGCAGGTATGGACTCCATGCCCGGCGGAGGGGCGGAGATTTTTTCCGAGCGCGTCCGCCGCATCATCTGCGATCACAAGATCGACGGCGGCGAGTGGCTCGAGATTGCCCGGCTGGCGCACAAAATGGGCGTCAAGTCGAACTGTACGATGCTCTACGGGCACATCGAGAACGAGGAGGATCGCGTCGACCACCTCGTCAAGCTCCGTGAAGTGCAGGACGATACCGGCGGCTTCGTCACGTTCATCCCGCTGGCGTTCCACCCAGACAACACGCCGCTGGAGCACGTGCCGAAGACGACAGGCTTCGCCGACCTGAAGAACATCGCCGTGGCCCGCCTGATGCTTGACAACATCCCGCACATCAAGGCGTACTGGGTGATGATGACGCCGAAGATCGCACAGGTCGCCCAGCGCTTCGGCGCCGACGACATCGACGGAACGGTCGTCGAGGAGAAGATCTACCACGACGCCGGCGCCGACACGTCGCAAGGCCTGCGCCGCGGCGAACTCCTCCGTCTGATCCGCGCCGCCGGCCGCGAGCCCGTCGAACGCGACACCGCCTACAACCGCGTCGAACGCACCGAGTCCACGTTCGCGATCCTGGTGTAGCCCACGGCGAGCCACAGCGCCATCGCCAACACCAGGACGGTCAACAGCGCAATCACCCACTGCGGTCCAAGCGCCGTCTGCCGCAGCAGTGAAGCCGTACGTTCCGCGTTGCTCCAGTAGCAGTCCGTGAGCGCTGCCCATCCCATGCGCCCCAGCTCGCATCCGCCGTACATCGGGATCAGCTTCACCACGTAGGTCGCGCAGAGAACATAGGAAAACGCTGCACTCAGAGCGATGCCCAGCCAGCGGCCCACAGACTCTGCGCCGAGGCTCACAAGGCATGCCAGCGGGACATGTGCCGCCGCCGTGTACCACGGGGCCAGCGTTAACTCGCCGGGGATGTGCGCGAACGTGAGGGCGGTGAAGTAGAGCAGCGCCGTGCCGAAGCAGGCCAGCGCAACCGCGATCCAGCGCTCCGGCCCTCGGTGGCGCTGCCGCGTGAAAGTCCAGCCGGCCAGCCCCGCAGCCAGCAGCAGCAGTACGACATTCAGCGTGCTCCTGGAGAACGAGTTGTAAGTGGAGTTGCCGGTCCATAACGCGGACCGCAGCAGCGAAGGCAGTGCTTCCCACCAGTTCAGCGCCACGAAGGCGGCGAACGTCTTCTTGAGACCGATGCCCCCCGAGCTTTGCTGCATGCCGGTGAGACTGCCGAGCACCACGATGTTCCGGATCGCTGCAGGCGCCGCCATGGCGCAAGCTGGAATGGTGAATGACGCGGCGGCCTTCCAGGGTAGACGCCGTCTCCACAACAACGACACCATTGCCACGAATCCGGCGACGGCCCATGCCAGGAAGTACGCCTTGGTGAGCAATCCGGCTCCCGTGATCACGCCCAGCCACAAGGCTCGGCGCGGATCGGGCTGCTTCACGAAGCGGACCATCGCCACGATGAACCAGGAGGAGAGGCTCACCGCCAGCCAGTCATTGCCGACATGCGCCACCGCTGCGTAAAACATCTGCGGAGTGGCCACCAGCAGCATCATCAGCGAGCGGGCCCGTTCGGACAGCTCAAGCTCCCGCGCCAATGCGAGAGCCGCCAACGACTGCAACAACGCCGCCGCGACGCCGCAAAGCATTCGCAGCCAGAGTACGCGGACAGCCAGCGGCTGGTTGCCCAACAGCGCATCGAACGGCGCCAGCAGCAAATACGCCAGCGGCGACTGCTGCGATTCATAGTTGGGCGGACCATCGGCGCGGAACTCACGTCGCCACTCGGCGGGCAGCATCTCCAATTGCTTCCGCATCGACGCGCGCTGCTGCTCCGGAACGCGGAAATATTCGTCGTACGTCATCACCTGCGGCAGATTGTGTTTCACGGGCAGGCTGGCCGGAGCGAGTGCCAGCGACGCCTCAACGTCTCTGGCCATCTGCCCGCCGCCCGCGTCCGGCAACTGATGACGCACTGACAGCGATTCGACAAAGGAGTAATGGAACGGCTCATCGAACCCTTCCCACAAGGGCAGCAGGTTCGCGTACAGGACTGCGTTCAGAAACGCAAAGGCCACCCACCGCCATTGATACAGCCTGTCCATAGCAGACACTGCCAGAATACAGGAGTTCCAGGGCTGAAGAGATTAGTGAGCGAACAGGTCCCGCCGGTATGTGACGAAGTTACGCTCGACGCGGCAGCCGAGCTTTTCGGCCGTGCGGCGGGACGGCCAGTTTTCGTCGAGAACCACAGTGTAGCTCGCACTGGTCAAACCGTACTCCATCATCGCCAGATAAGACCGCGCGCCCAACGCCAGGTTGATCCCTCTCCCGCGGTAGCTCTCGCGGACGCCAATGATGAGCAGCACGCCGTGGCTCGGATTCGGACCCTGATTGATGTCGGGAAACGAGAAGACGAAGCCCGCGGGCTCGCTGCCGTCCTCCGCGAAAAAGCCGTACTTGGGGAGATCGTTCTCGACAGCGCCCGCGAGGCCGCTGCATTCATCCGCGGTGAACGGCGGGAAGCCCCAATGCCGCCCGAAGGTCTCATTCATCAGAGTACGGAACTGCCCGGCGTCTTTCGCAATATCCCAGTGACGCAGGCTCACAGGACATGCCTTGACGAACTGCTTGTAACGCTCCCTCAGCTCTTCATTGAAACTGACGCGGTATTCGACCATCCCTTTCTCGACGGCGAAGCGCGCGTTCTTGAAGACGTGGTGGTAATAGGGCGGGCACCAGCAGTGCCAGGTTGTGGGCGGCACGTCGTAGGCATCGATGGGAAACGGCATCTGCCAGCCCGGCAGAAAGCCGCATCGCACGAAGTCGCAGTCCTGCGCCTTCAGCCATTCGCATGCGGCGGACAGGACGTCCTCGCCGGCGGCTTCCGATCCGGGGCGCACGTCGAAGTGCGTGATGGATCCGGCGCGCTCCTTCCAATATCGGTTGTAGGTGGTGTCGACCACCGCGCACGCCTGCGCCTGCACCACACCGTTCTCCAGCACAGCGAAGCACTGAGCCCTGGTATGTTCAGCCCACGGTGACTGATTTGTCACCTGGGCCTGTACAAAGGACGTGTCTTCGCCGCGCCAGTTGGGGTTGTGTCCGTGGATCTCCTCCGGGAAACGGGCGAACAGTTCGATTTCGGCTTCAGTTTGCAGGGACTGGACTGGCATAGCACCCTCCTATGAATCCCAGTTGGCCCCAGTATAGCGGAGGTCACACGACGACGTAGCGGTAGATCGCCCAATAATGACAGGCGCTTCCCGCCAGTACGAACAGGTGCCAGACCGCGTGAGTGTAAGGGCGATGCGAAGCGAAGAAAGCCACACCCGCGGTGTAGGCGACGCCACCGGCGAGAACCCACTCGAAGCCTGCCCAGGGCAACTGGGCGAGCAAAGGCCGCACGGCCCCGACGGCACACCACCCCATCAACACATACACCGCGGTGGAGAGTAGCGGCATCTTCTCCACGAAGAAGCACTTGAGCACGACTCCGGCCACGGCGAGACCCCAGATGATGCCGAACAGCGACCAGCCCCACGGGCCGCGCAGCGTAACCAAAGTGAACGGTGTGTAGCTGCCCGCGATCAGCAGGTAGATCGAGGCGTGGTCGAGAATCCGGAAAACGCGCTTCGCCCGCACGTGGGTCAGCGCGTGGTACAGCGTCGAGGACAGATACAGCAGCACCAGGCTGGCGCCGTAGATGCTGCACGCCACGACGCGCCACGCGTCGCCGGTCTGTGCGGCGGCGACCACCAGGATCGCGAGCCCCGCCACGCTCAGGGCCGCGCCCAAGCCGTGCGTTACGCTGTTGGCGATCTCTTCCAGCATGCGTCCTCCCTAACGGCCGAGGAAAGTCTCTACCTTCGAAACCTCGCGCTCGCCTGAGTCAAGATACTTCCTGGCCGCTGCCGCATCGCCCCTCTTCAGCGCGGCCTCGGCTTCGTCGAGGTAATACTCCATGCGTTGCACGGCGGCAGTGATGTCGCCGCGCAGACCAAGCCCTTGGCGAGCCTGCTCCTGCCGCAGGCGGTCGATGCTGCTCTTGGCCGCACCTGCGCGCGTTCCCAGAAGGATGAGCTGTTCGCGCATCTCCTGCAATTGTGCGGTGTTCTTTGGAGACTCCTGTGCCGGCTGGGACGGCGGATTTTGTGGAGGCGGCGGAGGTGCGGCTGGAGTGGGCGCGGACTGTTGAACGGGCTGTTGCCTCGGTGCAACCGGCGCGGGCTTCGATTCCGTCTGCGGCTTCCCGCCTGTCTTCTTCACCGCGAGCTCAGGCACTGCGGATGGCGCGGTTTCCGCTGCCGGCGCCGATTGGGCCGGCGGCTGCGGAGTCGGATCCGCCGGGGGCTCGGCGGGCTTCGATTCAGCGGGCGCCGGTGCGGGCGCTGGGTCGCTCACAGGCGCGGTTGGCTTCTCTTCCGCTGCGCGAGTCGCGAAGAACTTGGGAGCCTGCGTGGCGGCCAGGATCAGGACCACGAGCGTCAGCAGAGAACCGATCGTCATGTAGAGGCCGCGGTTGCTGAACTGCTTCGGTGCGGGAACCGGCGGTGGGGCAGTGAAGGCGGCCCCGGGCACGGTCTGCGCCGGCCCGCCGTGCATCGACCCCAAGGCCGTGCGCATCGATTCGGCGGACTGAAACCGCTGGGACGGCTCCTTCGCAACGGCGGTGAGGATGATTTCGTTCAGCGACGGCGGCACATCGGGCATCACCTGCGCCGGCGGCGCGGGCGCATCATGCAGATGCATCTTCATCAGCGAGTACTCGCTGTCGGCGCGGAACGGCTGCTTGCCCGTCACCGCCTCATACAGGCAGATGCCGAGCGAGTAGATGTCGGAGCGCGCATCCACCTCCATGCCCTGGATCTGTTCCGGGGACATGTAGGGCAGTGAGCCGACGATGAAGCCGGTGCGCGTCAGCGAGCGGTCCGCGGCGAGCTTCGCGATGCCGAAGTCGAGCAGCTTGATCGTGCCGTCGGGCATCAGCATCATGTTCGCGGGCTTGAGGTCCCGGTGGATGACCCCCTTGGCATGCGCGTAGGCCAGCGCGTCGAGCACCTGCGAGAAGTAGTCGACGCACTCCTCGATCCGCAGCGGGCCGGATTTGATCAGCGCGTCGAGCGTCATGCCCTCGACGTACTCCATCACCATCAGCAGCTGGTTCTCGTGGTGCAGCGCCGTGTGGAGTGACGCGATGTTGCGGTGGGAGAGGCTGGCCTGCAGCTTGATCTCGCGCGTGAAGCGGTCGGCGAGATCGGGGTTGTCCTCCAGGTTCGGTAGAAGGACCTTCATTGCCTCAATACGGTCCGAGATCAGGTTGCGGACCTTATACACTTTGCCCATGCCGCCCGCGCCGAGGATGGCCAGGATCTCATAGTCGAGTACGCGCGCCCCGATTTCGTAAGTCATAGTGTCACCGCATCAGTTGCGGACGGCGTCGCCGGTCTTCGGTTTGCCGGCTCCGCTGTACTTTCCGACGGCCGAGAGTTCATCGACCTCAGTGATGGTGATCTCGCCGAGGTTGTCTTCGATGCGGCGGATGACCTTTCCGGTCGCGGGGTCTTTCACCTCGCGGGCGACGCGGCGCACGGAGAGCTTGTCTCCCACATGGACGCCCGCTCTGCTGCCGACGTTCAGGATGATGGTGTCGCCGCTGACGTCGGCGACCAGCCCTTCGATCTTGATCTCCCTCGTGGGAATCTGCGCGGCGTTGCCGTTGAGCTTGGTGGCGACTGTGCTGACGGCCTGGGTGGTCGCCTCGCCGAGAATGGAGTTGGCGAAGTTGGAGCTGTTCATGTCATACGCGCCGCCGCCTCCGGCGCCCGAGGCGCCGCCTGCTCCCAGCAGCGTGGTGCCGGAGCGCGCGGACTGTCCATTGCCTGTCACAGCGGCCATGATCTCGCCGGTGTCCACATTCACCAGTCGCGCGCTGATGCCGACCACGGCCTTCGCTTCCCGCCGTCCAACTCCACCGATGCCGTAGCGGCCCGTGATGCCGCCGAGGGCGCTCCCGCCCACGTTGGTCTGCTTGTCGTCGCGCCCGAACTGCGTGATGCTGCCGATGACGATGGCCTCCACGCCCAGCAGCTTGCCAATCTTCGCCGCGGAAGTGGCGTCGGCACGGTCGCTGTTGGAGAAGTTTTGCTCGGCCAGAAGCTTATCCAGGGCCTTCCGTTCATAGACCGAATAGGCGCCGCCCTGCACCAGCTTCTCCACCAGCATGTCGGCGATGCCTTTGCCGACGTCGATGTTCGTGCCGAAAATGGCCGCGAGCCCGCTCTGCACGGTCCCGTATTCGAAGTTCAGAACAGCCACCCGCTTCTTGGGCGTGGTCTGTGCCGCACAAGCGGTCGCCGCGAGAAAGCCCAGTGCAACCGCGAGCGTGAAGCGCGTCATCGTCTCCCTCCTCGTCCCAGCATCATACCCAATGATTGGGCCACTCCGCCCGAATCGCAACCGAAAAGTAGCCGGCTCCGCCCTCAATTCAGCCCCGCGGTTCTCGATGGCGCAAGGCGCTGAACCAGCGCGGAGGCCAGTTTGGAGACATTTGCGCGGGAAGTCATCTTCCCGGCGAGACGAATCATCGGGCGCGGATTCCCGTAGAAGCGCAGGTAGGCGGCCAGACGCAGACGGCGCATCACTTTTTGCGTCAACTCCGAGTTCCGCACCAGGGGGAAGCCCGAGTCGGTTGTATCGACGTCCCCTTCGCCGAGAGCGCGCCGCAGCGCCGTGCCTTCAAACGGCGAGACCAGCGAGATAAAAATGGCGTCCAGGGGCGCGTCGAGTGCCCAGTTGAGAGTGGTTTCCACCTCTTCCCGTGTCTCGCCGGGGAATCCGATCATGAAGAACGCGCCGGTTTCCAATTCCAGGTCTTGCGCGTCGAGCATCATGGACCGGGTCTTGTCCAGGTTGAGATTCTTGCCGATCGACCGCTGGCGCGCCGCATTTGCGGTCTCCACGGCGAAAGTCACGTAATACGCGCCGGCCTCTCGCAGTAGCTGGAGGAGCTCGCGGTCGCAGCGGTCACCGCGCAAACCGTAGGGGAACTGCAGGTGCGCCCGGATGCGGCGCTCTGTGATGAGCCGGCAAATCCGCTTTGCGCGGTCGAGTTCGCCGTTGAACAGGTCGTCAACAATGGCGAGGTCCTCGACCCCACGGCTATTCACCAGCCATTCGATCAGGTCCACCACTGTGGAGGCCGGAAATGCCCGGTATGCCTTGCCGTGGATTTCGTGGCAGTAGACACAGTGGTATGGGCATCCTCGGCTGGTGCTGATCTGCGCTGTGCGCTGCGATTTGGGGAAATGCCACGGAGTTCCACGGTTGAAATAGGCGTCAAAGTCGAGGAGGTCGTAAGCCGGCCGGGGCAGGCGTAAGAGATCGGGCGGCGCCTGCACCGCGCGAATCCGATCGCCCGTGCGGCCTGCCTCCAGGTCATCGAGCAATGCGGACAGCGCTTCTTCACCTTCCCCGCGGATCACAAAATCCGCCGCGCCGCACTGCATACATGACTGCGGATCTGCGGTCGGGTGCGCGCCGCCGAAGATGATGCGGAGTTGTGGATGTTGGCCGCGCAGCCGTAGAGCCTCCCGCACCGCGTCCTGAAACTCGCATGTCATGCAGCCGATCCCGGCGATCTGGATGTGTTGGGCACGCATCGTGTGGTCTACAACCGCGGCAGTGACATGCGGCAAGGTCATGTCGAGGATGACCGGCTGGTGTCCTCGTTCGCGGATGGAAGCCGCGAGGCTCAGGTACCCGAGAGGCATGCCCTGGGCGTTCCCGCTCCGGGTCACGCGGGGACGGATGAGGGCGATGCGCATGTGGAATTCGGCTATACTGCGCGGCCCGCTGTCAGCACGTAGTAGCGGGCAGGAGTCTTGCCGGAGTTGCGCCAACCATGCATCTCGTTGGAGGAGATGTAAACAACTGAAGCAGGGCCGATCTCACTGAGGCGGCCTTCAATCACGGTTTCGAGAGTGCCTTCCAGCAGAAAGAGGATCTCCTCGTGGACGTGGCGGTGCGGGTCGTGAGGCGCTTCGCCCGCGGGTATCTCGGTCATGTGGAGCTCGATCGCGAGGCCGCGCGTAGTCTTGCCGTTGAAGACGTTGTGCGTCTTGCTGGTCTTGCCCTCCTTCACGGGCAGGTCCTCAAAACGCCAGGCCTGCGATGCGAGCGGTGTGCCTTGCGCTTGCAGCAGTGCAGGGAGCAGGGCGGCGAGTTCTCGACGGGAGTGTTGCATCAGGGCGTCAGGAGGAGCTTGCCGGTGGTCTTACGGGAGGCGAGATCGGTGTGCGCCTTGCCTGCTTCGGCGAATGAGTAGACCTTGTCGATGTGCAATTTGAACTTGCCCTCGCCGACCCATTGGAAGATGTCGCGGGCACGCCACTCCAGTTCCTCGCGGTTGGCGCAGTAGTGGGCGAGGGTGGGGCGCGTGAGGAAGAGCGAGCCCTTCTGATTCAGCAGCAGGGGAGGGAAGGGCGGGACCGGGCCACTCGCGTTGCCGAAAGTGACCATCATGCCGCGGGGCCTCAGCGAGTTGAGGCTCTTTTCCCACGTCTCGGCGCCGACCGAGTCGTAGACTACATCTACTCCTTTGCCCTGAGTGAGCTTCTTGGTTTCGTATTCGAAGTCGCTCTCGGTGTAGATGATGACCTCATCGCAACCGGCGTCGCGCGCGGCAACCGCTTTCTCCGGCGTGGAGGTGGTGCCGATGACACGCGCACCCCGGATTTTGGCGGCGGCGGCGATCCAGCGGCCCGCTCCGCCTGCCGCCGCGTGGACCAGGCAGGTATCGCCGGGCTTCAGCGGGTAGGTGGAGTGAGTGAGGTAATGGCCCGTCATTCCCTGAAGCATGGACGCGGCCGCGGACTTGAAGTCCATCAAGGTTGGGATCTTGATGAGTTGCCAGGCGGGTACGGCGGCGTACTCGGCGTATGAGCCGCGGGCCATCGCGTAGGCCACGCGGTCACCCGGTTGTACGCGGGTCACGCCCGCCGCGACCGATTCGACAACGCCCGCGCCTTCCATGCCCAGCACCACTGGGGGAGGGGCGGGGTAGAGGCCGGTGCGGTAATAGATGTCGATGTAGTTCACGCCGGAGGCGTGGATCTTGACCAGTGCCTGTCCATCTCCCAGGGTAGGTCTGGGCAGGTCTTCATAGCGGAGCTTGTCGATTCCGCCGAAATCAGTGACAAAGACGGCTTTCATGTTCTCAGGGCCCTCCGCAGGTGGACATACGCCGCGAACAGCAGCAGGTAGGTGAACGTGAACGGGAACAGTGCGATGCGGACCAGCGTCGCGACGCCTTCCGCGCCGGTGAGTCCGGCGCGATAAAGCATGAAATGCTTGACGGTGCCCAGTTGGGTGCGATCCAGCCAGAAGTAGTCGCCGTTCTCGTTGAGGATGAAAACCTTGGCCGGCACCTTCGCGGCGAGAGCCCATTTCCATTTGGTCATGATCGGCTCTCCGGAACAAATGATGCCGAGAATGTCGTATTGCCTGGAGCGCAACTGCTCATAGAGGCGTTTGCGGGCCGGGCTGCCCACGAAATCGGCGGTGCGGTAGACACTGCCACGCGACTCGTCGAAGGCTTTTGGGAGGCATGGGTAACAGGTGAACAGGTCGACCCGCTCGTTGGCCGGGTGGTTCTTATAGATTCCGGGGATGAGATCCTCGAGCAGGTACCGGGAGCCGCTTTCCACGAGCAGCACCCGGCGGAAGCGCGGGATGTGTGTTGAGAAGAAGTGCCGCAAAACACAATTTTAGCGCTCAGCCATGCGGGTAGTGTGTGTTGCTGCCCGCGAGTGCTGGCGAGTCTCTGCAGGCCATCAAATAGCGATCAAGGCGGGCTAAACGGGCTGTGCGGCCGTTCAGGCCGCCCCGCGCCTGGGATGTCAGGCGTTCTTCAGTGCGCCTGGCTTGCGGTCGATGCCGCGCGGGCCGAAGGCGCCGGGTACCCAGAAGTCCTGCCAGGTGAGTTTGCACTCTTTGACCATCTGGATGCCGTAGTCGCAGCGTCGTAGGTCGCCGGGCCCGGCGTTGTTCGTGCCGAAGGTGAACTTGACGCCCATCTCCTTGCCCATCCTGATGAAGCTGGCCGAGGGGAGTTTGTAGCGGTCGTTGATCTCCATGGCGATGCCGTTGCGTACGAGCGCGGAGAGGACCTTCTTCATGCGCTCCTCGGTCCAGAGCCTGTCGTAGTCTTTGGCGATCTGGTCGGGGATGAAGGTAGGGTTGACGTAGATGTCGATGGGCTCGTTGTCGAGGATGCCGGTGGCTCGGGCGACGAGAGTATCCATGAACTCCTGCGGATCGGTGATCTCGCCGACCTCATCCTTGAGCCAGGTGCGCATGCGGCGGCCCCGGTTGTCGGTCCAGGTCATGGAGTCGGTGAAAATGTAGTCGAACAGAGAGGCGGCTCGGCGGGAGAACATCTGCGTCCATTCGCGCCCCTCGGCCTGCATGGCGACGTAGCAGGGCTGGTCCTTCATGGTTTCGAAGAACTTGATGGTGGAGGCGTCGTCCTCGACGGTGAAGCCCTTGCCGCAGTTGATGGCGAGGCCGTAGAAGATGCCGTCGCGGCGGGAGCGGGCCAGCGCCTGTTCGAGGGAGAGGCCGGACTTCAGATGGACGTGGTAGTCGACCATCGGGTAGTTGCGTGCGCCGAGTGTGATGATGTCGCGGTAGATATCGTCGACTACGGGCGCGGTTGCGTCCGGCGGAGTGGGAGCATCGTCGGGGAGCGGGCGGACACGGATGCTGCGGAAGCGCGCCTTGGAGCCCGGGTCGTGGCACTGCAGCGCGAAGGTGCCGGAATCGATGAAACGGCCGCGCTCGCTGCCCTCCGCGAGGACCGGCGGCGTTGCTTCGGTGAAGTCGACGACGAGCAGGCCGTTCAGGCGAACCTGCACGTTTTTGCCGCGCACGGCGATGTTGAGCTTGAACCACTCGTTGTCACGGACGAACTGCTTGTAGACGTTGCGGATACCGTAGAGCGATCCAGTCTTCTTGCGCTCGCGGTACGAGCCCTCGCCTTTGGCGGTGTTGTTGACCTGGACCTCGAAGCCCTTCTGCGGGAAGCCCTTCTCCTGGAAGGCCGTGTGGAAGTAAACGCCGGAGTTTGCTACGGGGAAGGCGAGGGCTTCGACTTCGAGCTCGAAGTTCTTGAAGCTGGCGCCGCGCACCGGGCCGTTGTAGAAGAGGTGGGAGCGGGAACCGTCGGCGGCGAGGGCGCCGTCGATGATCTTCCAGGATCCCGTATTTTCACTGGGTTTCCAGCCGGTGAGCGTGCCGTCGAACAAGCTCACCCAATCAGACTGTGCGCTCAGGAGCGGCGTTGCCGCGAGGGTTGCCGCGAACCGGCGGCGGGTAATTTCAGACCAAGACATACGAGATCCTCAGATGACAGTATATGATCCGGAGCGATGCGCCTGCCGTGGAAGCGGACGCCCTCGGACTCAAGCCGCGTGCGCTGCTCATAGGCCGCGGCGGCGCGCAGCCGGATGACGCCGCCGGCTCCGACAACGCGGTGCCAGGGGAGGCGATCGCCGTGGAGGCGCAGAAGGCGCACCACCAGGCGATGGTGCAATGGGTAGCCGGCGGCGGCTGCGACGGAGGAGTACGCCGCGGCGCGTCCGCGCGGGATCCTGCGGATGACGCGCAGGATGGATGCATCGCGCTCCTCATCCTTCGAGTGCGCTTCGCGGATGAGGGCGCGCTCGAGTCTGCGTCTGTCTTCGGGTCTGGGTTTCACACTCCTCAATAGTAGCCTTGCAGCGGCCTTTCGCCGCTGATGCCGACGGCGGAGTGTGCCCGCCGGAAGGCCGGCTTGCGGAGAGGAAGCTCCGCCCCACAAAAAGCGACCTCGGCCTCACGGCCGGGGTGAATGGCAGAGGATGGCTTTGCCCGCCTACACTCCCCAGCAGTAGTCTTCCACGGCTTTTTCGATGGACTCGTCTTTGTCGGCGAGGCGCATGAGCTCGAGGCGGATAGCGTCGAGGAGGGCGTTCCAGGAGGCCTCGATGACGTTTTCGCTGACGCCCACGGTGGCCCAGGAGCGGCGGTGATCGGACCACTCGACGAGCACGCGGACTTTCGACGCCGTGCCGCGCTCCGTGCTGATGACGCGCACCTTGTAATCCGTGAGCCGGACGCTGGCGATGGCCGGGTAGACCGCCGAAAGACACTGGCGGAGGCAGAGGTCCAGGGCGTTCATGGGACCTTCACCCGTGGCGGTGGCGGAGTGGATCGCCTCGTTCACTCGCAGAATGACGGTTGCCGAGGTCTGCGACTCGCGGTTGCCGATCATGCGGGTCTCGACCTCAAAGCTGACGACTTCGAAGAAGTGCATGCCGGGCTGGAGGGCTTCGCGGACGAGCAGCTCGAACGTGCCCTCGGCGGCTTCGAGCTCGTAGCCGAGGTACTCCATGGTCTTGATGCGATCGAGGAGCTCGCGCTTGGCATCGTCTGTGATGCGCTCGGTGAGGCCGTACTGCTGGAGCTTGTAGAGAATGTTGCCGCGGCCGCTGAGATCGCTCAACAGGACGCGCTGGCGGTTGCCGACGACGGAGGGCTTGATGTGTTCGTAGGTGATGGAATCCTTGAGCACCGCGGAGACGTGAACTCCGCCCTTGTGCGCGAAGGCGCTGCGGCCGACGAAGGGCTGATTAGGCGCGAGAGGAAGATTGGCCAGCTCGGCAATATAGTGGGAGACCGATGTGAGAGCGGTGAGCTTCTCGGGGCCGATCGTGGAGTGGCCCAGCTTGGCTTCGAGGTTGGCGATGACGGATGCCAGATTGGCATTGCCGCAGCGCTCGCCGTACCCGTTCATGCAGCCCTGGACGTGCGTGACGCCGTTTTCTACAGCCGCGATGCTGTTGGAGACGGCGAGGTCGCAGTCGTTATGGCAGTGGATGCCCAGGACGCCGTCGAAGCGCTTGCGGACGTCCGCGACGATCTCGGCGATGCGGTGAGTGAGCGTGCCGCCGTTGGTGTCACACAGGCAGAGAACGTCGGCGCCGGCGTCTTTGGCCGCTTCCAGCGTGCGGATGGCATAGTCGGGGTTGGCGCTGTAGCCGTCGAAGAAGTGCTCGGCGTCGTAGACGACCTCCCGGCCGTGCTCCTTCAGGAAGCGGACGGTATCGGCGATGAGGTTGAGGTTCTCTTCGAGGGAGATCCCAAGAACACGAGTAGCGTGGATGTCCCAGGTCTTGCCGAAGATGGAGATGACGGGCGTGGCCGCTTCGAGCAGGGCGAGGACGTTGGCGTCCTTCTCGACAGGATTGCGGGCGAAGCGCGTGGCGCCGAACGCGGTGAGGCGCGCGTGCTTCAATTTGAGCTCGCGCGCCTTTTCGAAGAACTCCTTGTCCTTGGGATTGGACATCGGCCAGCCGCCCTCGATGTAGTCGACCCCGAGTTCATCGAGCTTCTGGGCAATGAGGAGCTTGTCCTCGACGGAGAAGGAGACGGCTTCGCCCTGCGTGCCGTCACGGAGCGTGGTGTCGAATGTCCAGATGCGCATGGGAGGAGTTCCTGTGAGCTAGTCTTCTACCTTCTTCTTCTTGAGGAAGGTCATCATTTCGCGGAGCTCGGCGCCGACGGTTTCGATCTTCTGCTTGCGTGCGGCGTCGCGCATGGCGAGGAAGTTGCCACGGCCGTTCTTGTTTTCCGCCATCCAGGTCTTGGCGAATTCGCCGGTCTGGATCTCGGAGAGGATCTTCTTCATCTCGTCGCGGGTCTGCTGGGTGATGATGCGGGGGCCGCGCGTGTAGTCGCCGTACTCGGCCGTATCGGACACGGAGTAGCGCATGTAGCTGAGGCCGCCTTCGTAGATGAGGTCCACGATCAGCTTCAATTCATGCAGGCACTCGAAGTAGGCGATCTCCGGGGCGTATCCGGCGTTTACGAGGGTCTCGAAGCCGGCGCGGATCAACTCGGAAGCGCCGCCGCACAGCACGGCCTGCTCGCCGAACAGATCGGACTCGGTCTCTTCCTTGAAAGTGGTCTCGATGACGCCGGCCTTGAGGGAGCCGAGTGCGAGTGCGTAGGCGAGGGCGTTCTTCAGGGCGTTGCCGGAGGCGTCCTGGGCGACTGCGACGAGGGCGGGGACGCCCTGGCCTTCAGTGAAGACTTCGCGCACGCGGTGGCCGGGGGCCTTGGGGGCGACCATGGAGACGTCCACGCCGGCGGGGGGCTTGATGAAGCCGAAGTGGATGTTGAAGCCGTGGGCGAACATGAGCGTCTTGCCCGGCTTCATGGAGGGAGCGATGTCGGAGTTGTAGAGATCGGCCTGGATGTGATCCGGGACCAGGATCATGATGAAGTCGGCCTTCGCGGCGGCTTCAGCGGGGGAGAGGACGGTGAGTCCGGCGGATTCGGCTTTGGCCTTGGATTTGGAGGTGGCCGGGAGGCCGACCACGACGTTCACGCCGGAGTCGCGGAGGTTCAGCGCGTGGGCGTGGCCTTGCGAGCCGTAACCGATGATGGCCGCGGTCTTGCCCTGGAGCGGGGCCAGCGAGCCGTCCTGTTCGTAGTAGCGTTTTGCCATTTTTGTTGATGCTTCCTTAATTCAGTAAATCAGAAAAACAATCCGAAACCGCTCCCGCTGCCGCGCTTGGACAGGTCGGGCGCTTGCCCCTGCTCAGCGCGGCACGGGGTCGCCGTGAGTCTTCGGAATCGGCGGCGCGAGGCGCAGCTTCTTGGCTTCCAGGGAAACCGCGACCATGCCGGAGCGGGTGACTTCGATCTCACCATAGGTTTCCATGACGGCGATGAACTCTTCGAGCTTCTCGGAGTCGCCCGTGGCTTCGAGAGCGAAGCCTTCCACCGAGGAGTCGACGACGCGGGCGCCGAAGATCTCGGCCTCCTTCAGAATCGCCGTGCGGTTCTCCTGGGTGGCGCGGACGCGGAGCAGGACCATCTCGCGGAGGACGGCCGAGGCTTCGGTGAGGTCGGTGGCCTGGAGGACGTTGACCAGCTTGTTCATCTGCTTGATGACCTGGCCGCGGAGGCGCGAGTCGACGTCAACGGCTATGGTCATGCGTGAGAGCCCGGGGTCGAGAGTGCGGGCCACGGTGAGGCTGTCGATGTTGTAGCCCCGCTGGCTAAGAAGACCGGTGACACGCATGAGTGCACCGGGCTTGTTCTCCATGAGAAGTGAGATGGTCATGAGCATCGGGATAACTCCTTACTGGGCCGGAACCGGAACGGGCTTGGGTGGTGCGAGGACCATCTCATTGATGGCTGCGCCGGCGGGGACCATGGGGTACACGTTTTCAAACTGGGAGACGCGCACGTCGAGCAGGAACGGACCGGGGTAATCGAGCGCTTCCTGCAGCGCGGCGTTCAGCTCCGAGGGCTTCTCGACGATGCGCCCCTTGATGCCGTAGGCCGCGGCGAGCATCTCGATGTTCGGGAACGCCTCGATCTGCACCGCGGAGAGCCGGTTCTGATAGAAGAGATCCTGCCACTGGCGGACCATGCCGAGGTAGCCGTTGTTCATGATGACCACTTTGACGGGCAGGCCCTGGTTGGCGAGGGTCGCCACCTCAGGCAGGGCCATCTGGAAGCCGCCGTCACCCACGATGCAGAAGACCGTCTTGTCGGGGTGGGCCATCTGCGCGCCGATGGCGGCGGGCAGGCCGAAGCCCATGGAGCCGAGTCCGCCGGAGGAGAGCCAGAGGCGCGGCGCGTTGAAGCGGATGAACTGTGCGGCCCACATCTGGTGCTGGCCGACGTCGGTGGAGACGATGGCCTTGCCGCCGGAGAGGCGGTCGATTTCGTGCATGAGGTGCTGGGGCTTGATCTCGTCGGTGGAGAAGACGGGCTCGAGGGGGTGTTCCGCCATCCAGCCGCGGACCTGGCCCCACCATGCTTTGCGATCCTCGGCATGGGCGGCGGCCATCGAGGGCTCCAGCTCCCGGAGTGCCCGGGCGAGCTTGGAGAGGACCTTCTTGGCGTCGCCGACAATGGGGAGGTCGGCCGTGCGGTTCTTGCCGATCTCGGCGGGATCGATGTCCACATGGATCACCTTGGCGTGCGGCGCGAACGAAGCCAGGCGGCCGGTGACGCGGTCATCGAAGCGCACACCAAGGGCGATCAGCAGATCGCACTCATACATGCCCATGTTGGACGCGTACGAGCCGTGCATGCCGGGCATGGAGATCCAGTTGGGGTGATCGGCGGGCAGCGCGCCGAGGCCCATGAGGGTGGTGACGGCCGGGGCATCCAGGGTCTCGACGACATCGCGCAGCTCGTCATGCGCGCCGGCCGCGATGATGCCGCCTCCGGCATAGACGTACGGGCGGCTGGCTTCCCACATCATCTGGGCCGCCCTGCGGATCTGGCCCGCGTGGCCGTCGGTGACGACCTTGTAACCAGGAAGATGGATCTCGCTCACCGGGGCGTAGTGGGCCTGGCCCATCAGCACGTCCTTGGTGATATCGACCAGCACGGGACCGGGGCGCCCCGTGGCGGCAATGTGGAAGGCCTCATGGATGACTGAGGCGAGTTCCTTGATGTCCCGGACGAGATAGTTGTGCTTGGTGGCCGAACGGGTGATCCCGAAGGTGTCGGCTTCCTGGAAGGCGTCGCTGCCGATGAGCTTGGAGGAGACCTGTCCCGTGAGCGCGACCACCGGGATCGAGTCCATCATGCAGTCGACGAGCCCGGTCGTGAGGTTCGTCGCGCCCGGCCCTGAAGTGGCGCAGCAGACGCCGACCTTGCCCGTCGCCCGCGCGTAGCCGGACGCGGCGAACGCGGCGTTTTCCTCGTGGCGGACGAGGACGTGCCGGATGTGGTGGTCGTACATGACGTCGTAGAGCGGCAGCGTCACCCCGCCGGGGTAGCCGAAGATCACGTCGACACCTTCGCGCGCCAGGCACTCCATCAGAATGCGGGCGCCACTCATCGTGGTGGACATCGTATTGACAGTTCCTCTCGAATCAGATTCACAGGGTGGCGGGCCGGTTCGGCACCTAATGAAAAGGGCCACCTCCGGGGGATTCCCGCCTGGTGGCCCTTTATATTTGTTCGCGTAGGGCTCACTCAGGCGGGTACCGGTACGGTAACCACGATCCCAATAATCCCTACGATGACAAGATTGGAGACGGCACGGTTGTTCAGGAGCTGCTGGTTACAGACTGTGGAACCGGTCGCCATCACAATTTAAGAGTAGTGGGTAAGTTCGGAAAATGCAAGATGAGTCAGCGATAAAAAATGCTTATGACGCTATTGGGCACAGAGCGAAAGATTGGGAGAACAAATCCTTCACGTTTGCGTGCGGTTGACCCACGGGAACGGATGCCCCGATCTTCGCAACTTAGCGCAGCGCCGCCGACAGCGAATTGGTCCGCTTGAGCAGCTCGTAGCGCGCAAGTTCAAGCTGGTAGGCCGCGTCGTACAGGAGCAGCCAGCGCTCCTGCTCCTGGAAGCGCGCCTCTTCCACCTGTTTCATCGAGGTGCGGCCCTCTTCCATCTGGGCGAGGAGCACGGAAACCTGTTCGCGGGACAGGTCGAGGTCCATCCGGGCCACGTCGCGGGCCGATTCCGCATCGCGGATCTTCTGCCAGGCTTGCCGGGTTTCGGACTCGATGCGGCTCCGCGTATCGTTGATCTGCAGGCGGATGCGGCGCGCCTCGATCTCGGACTGCGCCGCCCGGGCTTCGTCCGCGCTGTTGGCGAACACAGGGATTTGGATCGACGCGCCGATCTGCACGTTATTGCGCTGGAAGGCGTTGAAGAACTGCTCATAGTTGTTGAACTTCGCCAGCAGGCCGTATTGCGCGACCAGGTCCACCTTGGGCAGCCGCTGGGCCCGGATGCTGCGCACCTCCAGGTTCTTGGCGGCCAGGTCGGACTCGAGCTTGCGGATCTCGCGGTTGTCGCGCAGTGATTCGGCGACCGACTCGGGTTCATCGGCGGGCAATACCGGTGTGGAGCGCTCCTCCCCCGCCGGCACGATCGGTTCCGCGGGATTGAGCCCCAGCACCAGCGCCAGTGCCCGGCTGAGTTGCGCGCGTGTGGAGTCGAGGACCTGGGCCCGATTGCGCCCTCGGGCGAGATTGACCGCCGCGCGCTTGCCTTCAATCGCCAGCTCCTTGCCCTCCTCCACCCGCAGCCGGACCGCCGCCTCCACCCGCTGGAGGTTGTCCACCTGGCGGCCGGCGATCTCGCCCGCTTTCACCGCTTTTTCAAGATCAAGGAACAGCGCGGCCGTCCGCAGCGCCACATCCTCGCGCAGCGCGGCCGACTGCAGCCCGGCGGAGCGGGCAAGTTCCCGGGCCTGCGCCACCTGGTAGCCCTGCGGGGCGTTGTACAGATTACGGACCGCCTTGGCCTGGAACACCGCCGGTGCTGAACCCTCAATGCTCATGGGAAAGCCGCTCGTGTAGGCGAGGCCGCTGCCCACCACAAGGCGCGGCAGGAACGGCTCCTTCACCGCCTGGATTTCGAAGGCGGCCTTCTGCTCGTCCAGCTTGCCCAGCACCACGTCCGGATTCTGCTGAAAAGCGAGGTCGATGGCCTGTTTCAGGGTCAGCGTGCGGGGCTGGGCGCAAACGGCCAGCGAAAAAAGGAGAAGGGCGATAGTCTCGCGCATGAGGATTACTCGTAGCGTAACGCTTCCGTGGGGTTGAGGCGGGAGGCCCGGTTGGCCGGCAGCAGGCCGAAGGCGATACCGACGGCAAAGGAGACGCCGAAGGCAACGGCGATGGACAGCACCGAAACCGGGATGCGCACCTCGTCCTGCAAAGCGTTCGCCAGGATCGGCAGCGAGACTCCGGCAAGGATGCCCAGGATGCCGCCGCCCACGCTGATCAGCACCGCCTCCAGCAGGAATTGCATCAGCACCGCCCGCCGCGATGCGCCCAGCGACATGCGCAGGCCGATCTCGCGCGTCCGCTCCGTGACGGTCACCAGCATGATGTTCATGATGCCGATGCCCGAGATCACCAGCGCGATCGCGCTGACCAGGATCAACACCATCGTGAGCACGGAGGCGATCGTGGAGGCGGTCTCCAGGATCCCGGTGAGGTTCTGGACTGTGTAGCGGGCGCCCTGCCGGTGCCGCGACGCCAGGATCTCGGCGACAGCCTGCGTGACCGCGGGGACGTCTGCGGCCGAGGCGGCCTGCAGGTACATCGGGTCCACCCGCTCCACCGTCTCGAAGAACTGCTGCACCGTGAACGGAATCAGCGATGCCCCGTTGTCCCCCAGCTCGGACTGGCCGAAGGTCGACGTGCGCTCCTTGAAGACGCCCACGATGGTGAACTGCAGGCCGTGAATCTTCACAATCCGGCCCGCGCTGTTCTCAGCCGAGCCGAACAGCGTGGCGGCCAGCTTGTCATCCAGCATCGCCACCTTCTGCCGCAGCGCGATGTCGGAAGGATCGAAGAACCGCCCGTTCAGGAGCTGGAGGTTGCGGACCTGCGCGTAGTACTCGTCGGTCCCGATGACGCGCACGTCGCGCTCCTGGCCGTCGATCACCAGGCGGTCCGTGGCGTTGATCACGGCGGAGGCGGCCACAATGCGCGGACCAAGCTGCTTGCGGATGGCCTCCACATCGGCCAGCTTCACGTAGTCCGCGTTGGCTTTTGCCGCGTCCTGCGTGCCGGCGTCGTAGTAGGCCGAGACGAGGTTGGAGCCGATGCCGCGGATCTTGTCGAGGATCAGGTCCCGGCTGGTGATCGAGATCGTGACCACCAGGATCACGCTGGCGTTGCCGATCAGCAGCCCGAGCGCCGTCAGCAGCGTGCGCACGCGGTTCGCCTGCAGCGCCTGATAGCTGAAACGGAATGCTTCGAGAACCGTCTGCAGGGAGGCCATCCTCTTCAGTCTAGCTGCACTCGCGCGGGGAAGTGCCGCGGCCGCCTCATCACCAAAATTGCAGATTTATTTTTCCCGCATCCTCAATGGATTAGGAAAAATGCATCCCAAATGCGGTTCGCCCCTCCGGATCCTGTCGCGCGGAGGATCGAGCTGTATGTCCGTCAAACGCTGGGCCGCCGTCGCGCGCCGCTCTTCTGATTCCCCCGGTCGTGAAGCCGGTGCTGCGCCCGCAAGCGTGGAGCCCCCCACCCCCTCCCTCTGGGCCGCCGGCTCTCTCGGCTTCCAACCCGATCCCCGCCAGGCCGAAGTCCTCGACGCCCCCGGAGCCCGCGTCATCCTCTGCTGCTCCCGCCAGTGGGGCAAGTCCACCCTCACCGCCATCCGCGCCCTCCACTACGCCTGGTTCCACCCGGACTCCCTCGTCGTCTGCATCGCCCCCGCCAAACGTCAGTCCCGCCTCTTCATCCACAAAATCGAGCGCTTCCTCCGCGCCCGCCTGGAGGCCCCCATCCGCCGCGACCCCCGCGATCCTCTCTCCCTCCGCCTCCCCAACGGCTCAGCCATCATCGGCCTCCCCGCCCGCGACGCCACCACCCGCGGCTTCGACGGCGTCAACTTCCTCATCTTCGAGGAAGCCGCCTTCGTCCCCGACGCCGCCTGGATCAGCTCCCGCCCCTTCCTCGCCACCACCAACGGCGCCCTCTGGCTCCTCTCCACCCCCAACGGCGAATCCGGCTTCTTCTTTCACGAATGGCACGACGCCGGCGCGGACTGGACCCGCCTCTCCGTCCCCGCCACCGGCTGTCCCCGCATCTCCCGGTCCTTCCTCGACTCCGAGCTCCGCGCCCTCGGCCCCCACCACTTCGCCCAGGAATACCTCTGCGAATTCCTCCCCTCCCGGCACCAGCTCATCCCCCGCCACCTCCTCGACGCCGCCATCACCGAATCCGAATACCCCCTCCTGCTCTAGGTGGCTCCCCCCATGGGGGACACCGAGGCGCAGCCGGGGGAACTCGTAAGAGTGTCCCCCCAGTCGCGGCCAAGATTCCCCCATGGGGGACACCGAGGCGCAGCCGAGGGAACTCGTAAGAGTGTCCCCCCAGGCGCGGTCATGCACTTCTCAAATTCAAAAAAGGAGATCCCCAATGCCCACTAATCTTCTCCCCCGTTCCACCTTCCACCTCGGCCTCGACCTCGGTCTCCGCCGCAACCCGTCCGCCCTCGCCATCCTCGAGGAGCTCACCCGCAAGACCGGCGAATTCGACCACGTCACCTACGTCCCCAGGACTGAAACCGTCCTCATCCTCCGCCACATTCACGCCCTCCCCCTCGAAACCCCCTACGCCGACATCCCCGATGTCTTGAGCAGATGCATCCGCTCACTCTCCGCCGCCCACATCCAACAAATCCACCTCGCTGTCGACGCCACCGGCCTCGGCGCCCCCGTCGTCGAGCTCCTCCAGCGCGCCCGGCTCCCCGTCGCCCTCCATCCCATCGTCATCACCGCCGGCCAGTCCGTCGCCCAGCTCCCCCACGCGGCCTCCGTCCCCCGCGAAGCCCTCCTCCAGAACATCCGCATCCACCTCGAGCTCTCACAGGTCCGGATCCCCTCCACTCTCCCCAACCTCGCCGAATTCCAAACCCAGATCGCCTCCCTCGGCACAACCAAGCCCGTCCCCAACGACATGGCCTTCGCCTTCGCCCTGGCCCTCTGGTCCGCCCGCCCCCAACCCTACATCGGTGAAGGCTCCACCCCCATCCCCGGCTCCCCCGGCGGCGACACCGCCTCCGCCATCCGCCGCCTCGAACGCCTCCTCGAAGACAAGTCCTTCCGCCGCCGCCGTTAGGCGGAACAAAAAGGTGGGGCAGGCGCTTCCGCCTGCCCAGGAGGGTGGTGGGTCATCTATGAGGGCAGGGAAGGCCCACCCCGCCACTACCTCGCCGCCTTTACCTCCGCCACCGTCCCATCCACCACGCGAATGCTCCCCAACTCCACCCCCTGGGAAGAATACTTGTAGATCTCCACCACCCGCCCTTCCTCCGGCATGCTGATCTTGGTTGTGGGAGAGCCCAGCCTGGCAATCAACTCCCTGTTCGTGTCCCCCTGCTTCACCTGCGCAAACGCCTCCGCCGTCACAGCAAATGGAACCGTCGGCACCGCGCTCGGAAGGACCAGCGGAGATCCAGGAATCAATTCGGCCGCAACGGGTGCGGGTGCATTCACCTTCTGCGCTGCCCCTGCGCGCCGCGGACTGCCCGCCGGCGCAGCCGCAGCCAAACCCCTTGGCGCAGCCGCGGCCAATACCCTAGGCCCCGCCACCAGTCCGCCCTTCTTCCTTGGCGCCGGCGCAACCGTTTTCTGCTCACGCAGTGCCTTCTCCAGCGTATTGCTCATCTTCGCGAATGCCCGGTCGAACTCCTCGCTGATCTTCTTCCCGCCGATGCCCGCTGCAGTCCCGATCAAAGCCCCGGCCGCAATCTCCACCAGCACCTGCCCGGAACACACCACACAGAACACAATCAGCAGCACCGCAATTCGCATAAGAGGAGTCCTTCCTCCTGCCATCCTACGCGGCCCCTGCCCTAAGCCGATATCCTCAATCCGCCTGAGAGGAACCGTCGAATCGACGGAGCAGTACTAAAGGGCTCACCGTATCTTTCTCGTCACCCCCAACATACGCCCGCCCGTAGGGGTGGGCACATGCGGCCAGCACCGAACCCCACCCGCCAGGGTGGGGCATACTGTGGGCGCCTGCGCGGCACTCACCGTGGCCATGAAGAGGGCGGGGAAGCGCCGCCTGGACTCCCGGGAGAAAAAGCCTCACCACTCGCCACTATTCATTGAACCCCGATGAATACCCTTGCCAATCTGTTAAGTTATGACTTAACATGGAGACGATGAATGGAGCGCTCGGTTATCTATTCCGGCGCGAAATTCTCAATTGCCTTCGCGCGCGAAAGGAGCGGCGCCTGCCCCGGTTGCGAGTTTTTTGACGGACTCAGACTCCTGGACAAGGCCAAACTGATGGCCCTCTTTCGAATCGCAGCCGATCACGCTGCCTTCTGCAATGACCAGAAATTCGGAGACCTCCACAATGGACTCTTCGAATTCAAGTCGGACCGGATCCGCATGCCCTTTGCCTATGCGAGGACGGAACGTGGACTGATACTGATCACGCATGGGTTCATAAAGAAGCAGAACAAGACCCCGAAGCGGGAGATCGCCAGGGCTTGGCGCATCTTTGAAGAAGACCAGGCGCTCGCGGATTCGGCTCTCACGAAGAAAGCAAAACAATGAAGACAGAGCACGACAGACTCATGGAGAATCCGGAGTTTCGAAGACTCTTTGCGATCGAATCACTGGTGGCGGAAGCAGCCGAGAGCTTGGCTCGCCTGATGGCTGAACGCAATGTCAGCAAGGCCGATCTGGCTCGCCGCTTGAACAAGTCCCGTGCATGGGTCACCCAACTGCTGAACGGCAAGGCGAACATGACGATCCGCACCCTCGCCGAAGTTGCCCATGCTCTCGGCGCGGAATTCAAGCTGGTCGCGCAGGACGCAATCAGCGGTGTCGGGAAGAGGAGGCAGACCCGCCGGCTTGACCTCCAGTACGCTCGCGCTGCATTGAAGGAGGCTGAGCAGAAAGGAACACTGACGCACGAACAAGCCAGGAAGCGCCTCCGCCTCTAGCGCACCGCCGTCCCCCGCTAGGGTGCACGCGGCCCCCGCGCGCACTGCCTTCAGTGCTGTGGCGCAACCTCGCTAATCCTCAGAATAGAAATGGCGCCTCAACTCATCCGCACTGATATATCGGCACGCCTGTCTGAAAATCGCCTGCAACGTCCCCTTGTCCAAATCGTCGTGATTCGGGATGACCAGTGTCTCTTTCGCACCCGCCGGCCCCATTCCTTTGCGAGTCTCCCATCCACCCACTCAGTCAGGGATTCCGGTTCGACCCGTGTGGTAAACCACTCACTGTAAAGACTCTTCTCCTGCGGGAGTTCGTTCAGTTGCCCTCTGAGGTAATCAGCGATGTCACTCGGGTCGAGAGATTGGATGTGCCGACGGCGCAACCGGTTTTCCTTTAGGCCGAACATCATGCCGTTACTACAGATCAGCCGGTGCCAACTGAAGGTAATTTCAAGAACGGTGCTCGTATCGACAGAGTTGAGGCAATTGATTTGCAGGACGATTGGACAGCCGTCTCCAGGATCGAAGTCCATACCTGGAATCGAACAACTCCACTGCATTCGTTCACCATACTCCGAGAGGAGTAGTGAGGAATCTACGCCAGAGATGTCGATGCGAATCATTTTCAGCGCCCTGAAGACTGATGCAAGGACATCTCGGTGCTGAATGAGTGAGTAGATCTTCGAGACCGTTGCCACCGGGATCGGCTCGTCCGTGATCTTAAGAGGCTCCCGTCGAATCTCATCTTTGAAGCGGTTCTCCTCACTCCCAACTCGGAACGGGTGGCGGCTGAATATGGGGATTTGGGGGAATAGCTCCGTGACATTGCCGGTGAGTTCCAAGACAGAAGAACCTTCCCAAGTCCAGTCAGTCAGCCGAGCCTTCTGGGTCAGTGCTGATTCGTCGTAATGATAGCTACTCAAGCTCAATCTCCTCTCAGCCAGTCATTATGGCCACCCACGATGATGGGCACTTCGCCAGAGTTCCCCCTAGTCTACAACTTTGCGGTGAGGAGATTTACCAAGGAATTCGACGGCACATTTCAATCGCCAACATGAGCAGGTATTAGTTTCATAATCTGTCCGGATACGTTTCGGTCAATACCGACGAACCACGCAGCCAATTACACCGTGAGCTAGGGTCTTGCGGATTAACGATGATTCAGCGAACGCTGAGACAAAAATATTTTTCCCCTACTCTCAACCACTTCCCGCCACCCCATCCAAAAACCCTTGGTCCCCACTCCGATAATGCGCGCGAGGTGAAATCTCATGAGTCTCTACTCAAACTCTTCCTCGCGCCCCGAGTCGCGCCGCTTCGAAACCACACCGGCCCCCCTCCCGGAGGGCGCCGCCGATACCGTCGATACCCATAACTCCGTCACCTGCGTCGAAGACCGCGCGTACTTTGATCAGCTCCGCGCCATGGTCTACCAGCAGTTCCGGCCCTCCACTCCCTACGAACAGCTCATGGCCGACGAGGTCACTGAGGAGCTCTGGAACAAGCAGCGCCTCTCCGCGCTCGCCACCCACGCACTCTCCTTCAAAATCGAAGAGGATTGGGACAAAGTCACCCAGCGCTACCCCAACGCCGACCACCCATTCCGCTCTCTCCGAGCCTGGCAGGAACTTATCTCCTCGCCAGGCTTCACCAAAACCTTCGACCTCCAGAACTCCCACTGGCGCCGCCGCCGCGAAGCCGCCCGCGACCTCGCCAAAACCGTCCGCGAACGCTGACCAGCGCTGCAAGTGGGCGGGCGAGCCGTCCACTGCAGGAACAACTCTCCCCTCGGGGTGCTGTTCCTGGAGAAGAAGCGAGGCCTACTGCCACTACGTAGGAGGGCCATGCGAACTCAGCATGTTACCCATTGCCCCGGCCTTTCCATGGTAGACAAACATATCCAACCTTGTATAATCGGGATGGCCGGTCTGAAACCGATTGCTTGGATGGGTGACAGTCTGGCCCGATTGCGCTTGGCTTCGGACGATATCCGTTCGGATGCAGGGCAGCAATTGGGATTGGTTCAGCGTGTCTGGGATCCGGCGGATTCCAAACCTATGCCGGGTGTCGGACCGGGTGTCATGGAGATCCGGGTCCGCGGCAGTAACGAATTTCGAGTGTTCTATGTTGCACGCTTCAAAGAGGCCGTATACGTACTTCACTGCTTCGTCAAAAAAACACAGGCGACTCGAAAGGCCGACATGGACTTGGGCCGGAAGCGCTACGTCGAAATGCTCGAAATGAGGCGCAGGACATCAGGGAGGTCGCCGAAATGAAGTCGCACGGCCGCACGAAAATCACCTGGGGGAGCGGCGACGTCTTTGCCGACCTCGGTTTCTCGCCCACTGAAGCCCGCAACCTGCGGCTACGATCCCAGATGATGATCGCGCTGCGAGATCTCATCCAGGAGCGAGGCTGGACCCAGGCCGATGCCGCAAAACACCTGAAAGTGACCCAGCCCCGCATCTCGGATCTGACCCGCGGCAAACTCAGCCGCTTTTCACTCGACGCTCTCGTCAACATGCTCACCGACGCCGGCCTGGACGTCGATTTCCACATCAAGCCCCATTCCCGCCAGGTCGCATAGCCTTCTGTTCGGAACTTGCCGGTTTATCTTCGGTCCCGAATCAGCCACTTGCAGCCAATTTCACCGAAATCGCTTGGTGGGCGCATGGATAATGCCTGGCAAGGTGAAGTGTCATGTCTGCTGCAGCTCAAGTCTCGCTCAAACGATTGGCGGCCAATCGCGCCAATGCTCTCAAGTCCACCGGTCCCCGGACTGAGGCCGGCAAGCGCCGAGTCTCCCGGAACGCCTGCAAGCACCATCTCTACTCCCGCAAGTTTGAGATGCCCGACGCCTGGGAACAGCACGCCCTCCGCCAGGCCGAAGACTTCTGCCGTGACATCGCCGGCCCCGAGCACCGCGCCCTCATGTTCCACCGCCTCTACCTCCGGGGAAAGCAGCAATACTACAACCACCTCTCCATCGCCTTCTTCAAATCCGTGGAAACCCACGGTATGTCGTGGTTCTTGGAGAACGCGACTTATCTGAATGCCCTCCACCGCTACCACAACCACCTCGCCGCCCAAACCCGCCGCATCGCC
>DBMU01000032.1:737-1435 GCA_002298225.1 Bryobacterales bacterium UBA690 | reverse complement strand
CCCCTGAGTGGCGCGAGCCCCCTGGCTCGCGCAGGCGTGGCCCAGCCCGTCCCTCAATCCCAATCCCAGCCGATCAAACCCATTCCAGCCCTGCCCAGCCCCGGTAACCGCGAGCGTCAGCGAGCGGCCGGCCCCGCGACTGGAAGGGAGCGGAAATCAGGATTGGCTACAATGAAATCAATCCCCATGAGCACCAATTCTTTCGGCACCTCGTCCGTCCTCCGCGTCCACGGCCGCGACTACCAAATCCACAAACTCTCCCCCCTGGCCTCAGCCGGTTTCGACCTCAAACGCATCCCCTTCTCCATCAAAGTCCTCCTCGAAAACCTCCTCCGCCAGGAAGACGGAGCCGTCGTCAGGAAATCCGACATCGAATACGTCGCCCAGTGGGACCTCAAGCGCGCCGCCGAAGAAATCCAGTTCATGCCCGCCCGCGTCATCCTTCAGGACTTCACCGGCGTCCCCTNNCCTCTCCCGCCTCGGCGCCGACCCCGCCAAAGCCAACCCCCTCATCCCCGTCGACCTCGTCATCGATCACTCCGTCCAGGTCGACGAGTTCGGCTCCCCCAACGCCTTCCAGCAGAACGTCCTCCTCGAATACCAGCGCAACTCCGAGCGCTACTCCCTCCTCCGCTGGGCCCAGAAGGCCTTCTCCAACTTCCGCGCCGTTCCCCCCGGCACCGGCATCGTCCACCAGG
>DBMU01000032.1:498-662 GCA_002298225.1 Bryobacterales bacterium UBA690 | reverse complement strand
CGGCGGCATCGAGGCCGAGGCCTGCATGCTCGGCCAGCCCATCTCGATGCTTCTGCCCCAGGTCGTCGGCTTCAAGCTCCACGGCAAGCTCCGTGAAGGCGTCACCGCAACCGACCTCGTCCTCACCGTCACCCAGATGCTCCGCAAGAAGGGCGTCGTCGGCA
>DBMU01000032.1:0-479 GCA_002298225.1 Bryobacterales bacterium UBA690 | reverse complement strand
CCAACATGGCCCCCGAGTACGGAGCCACCATCGGCGTCTTCCCCGTCGATGCCCAGACCCTCGCCTACCTCCGCATGTCCAACCGGCCCAAGGACCTCATCCACCTCGTCGAGGCCTACTACCAGGAACAGGGCATGTTCCTCACCTCCAGCTCACCCGACCCCGTCTTCACCGACACCCTCGAGCTCGATCTCGCTTCCGTCGAGCCCTCCATGGCCGGACCCAAGCGCCCGCAGGACCGCCTCACCCTCCCACAGGTCAAGGACAACTTCCTCGCCACTCTCACCGAAGCGCCCAGGCACACCCCCGTCGTCAATGACGGCGCCGTCGTCATCGCCGCCATCACCTCCTGNNCCAACACCTCCAACCCCTCCGTCATGCTCGGCGCCGGCATCCTCGCCAAAAAGGCCGTCGAAAAGGGACTGAGCGTCCAGCCCTGGGTGAAAACCTCCCTCGCCCCCGGCTCCAAGGTCGTCACC
>DBMU01000037.1 GCA_002298225.1 Bryobacterales bacterium UBA690 | reverse complement strand
TTCTGCCCCGAGTGCGGCAAGCCACAACAGTAGTCGCGACCGAGATACCATCAATCCGATGACTTCCGGCTGCGAATGGGTGGTCGATGCCTCGGGCTGCAATCCGGCCACCCTCGCTTCCCTGCCCGAGCTGCAATCGTTGTTCGATGCGATGGTCCAGGCGTTGGAACTACATCCGGTAGCTCCGGCGCACTGGCACCAGTTTCCCTCCGCCGCGGCCGCACCTCCTGCGCCGGGCGGCATCACTGGACTCGCGCTGCTGGCGGAGTCCCATCTCGCGGTCCACACCTTTCCCGAGCACGGCGTGCTCGCACTCAACCTTTTCTGCTGCCGCCCGCGGCCATCGTGGGCATTTGAAGAAGAGCTTCGCAGGCGGTTTCAAGCATCGCGCGTGCAGGTGCGATTGCTGGAGAGGAGCCTGGCATGAGCCGCGCCGCCAACTGCCCCGGATGCGGCGCGCCGGTCCAGTTCGCCTGGTCGTCCGCCGTTCAGACAGCCTGCCAGTACTGTCACGCGATCCTCGTCCGGCACGACGTGGACCTGGAGAAGGTGGGCGAGGTGGCGGATCTGCCGCCCGACTCGTCACCGCTGCAGATCGGATCCGAAGGTACGTTCGACAACAAGCGCTTCACCGTGATCGGACGAATCCGCTACGAGTGGGAACAGGGCAACTGGAACGAGTGGCACCTGCTGTTCTCCGACCAGACCAGCGGCTGGCTCTCCGACGCGCAGGCCGATTACGCAGTGAGCTTCCTGACGCCGCCGCCGGGCGCGTTCCCTTCCCCGAACGACTTGCCGCGCGGCCGCGTGTTTCAGTTCCAGGGTGCGCAATTCATGGTCACCCACCTGACACCGGTACGTTACGTCGGCTTCGAAGGCGAGCTGCCTTTCAGAACTGCGGATCGGTCCGAGTTCATGACCGCGGACCTGCGCACGCAGGACGCGCGCTTCGCCACCATCGACTACTCCGAGACGCCGCCCCTGTTGTTCACCGGCAGGTTCGTCGATTTCGATTCGCTCAAGATGTCCAACCTCCGGGAGTTTGAAGGATGGTAGCGGCACCTCGCGTTCCCACACCAGCGCCGATCAGTTGCCCGAATTGCGGCGGCGTCGTCGAACTGCGCGGCTTCGCGCATACGCGCTCCGCCGTCTGCATTCAGTGCTGCACGATCATCGATCCGTCCACACCGGAGCTGCGCATCCTGCAGAAGTTCGACGAGCGGATGCGCGTTCAGCCGCTGATTCCATTGGGCACGCGCGGCAAGTTCCGCGGCTCGCAATACGAGGTGATCGGATTCCAGGTGAGGACGATCTACGTGGACGGCCTCGCCTACTCCTGGCACGAGTACCTGCTGTTCAACCCGTACAAGGGCTTCCGGTACCTGACGCAGTACGACGGGCACTGGAACGATGTTGTAACCGTGCACGGGCTGCCGTCATTCACTTCCGTCAGCGGACGCAAGGCCGCCCGGTACAACGGCGCCACCTACAGGCATTTTCAGAACGCTGAAGCCACCACCACGTTCGTCATGGGCGAGTTCCCATGGGCCGTCAGGGTGGGGGAGACGTGCACGGCGGACGACTACACCGCCCCTCCTTATATGCTCTCCTCCGAGATGAGCGGCTCGGAGATCAACTGGTCTCAAGGCACATACACTCCTGGGGCGGAGATCTGGCAGGCGTTCCAATTGAAGGGGTCGCCGCCGCCCGCGCGCGGAGTCTTTGCGGATCAGCCGTCGCAATATTCGGAGAAGGTGAAGCAGAGATGGAGCACCTTCCTGAAGCTGATGCTGGTCTGGGCCGCGCTGCTGGCCTACTTTGTCTTCAGCGCCTCGAACAAAGAGGTCTACCACAACCGTTACCACTTCGCCCAGAGCGATCCCGGCGAGCATTCATTCGTGACGGACGTCTTCAACGTGGATGGGCACGGCAACGTGGAAATCGAGCTGAAGACGGACCTCAACAACAACTGGGCCTACTTCAATCTCGCGCTGCTGCGGGAGGACGGGGCGGAAGGCTTCGACTTCGGCCGCGAGGTCAGCTATTACCACGGACGCGACAGCGACGGGAACTGGACTGAAGGACGCGCAAAAGACTCGGTGACGCTGCCCCGCGTCCCTCCGGGCCGCTACTATCTCCGCATCGAGCCGGAGATGGACGCGCAGGCCTCCGCAACAGCGTCGTCCGGCATGTCCATGTTTTACGACGTCAGCGTGCGGCGCGACGTGCCGACGTCGTGGCTGTTCTGGCTTGCCCTGCCTTTCCTGCTGATCCCGCCGATTCTCACCACAGTGCGCGCAGCCGGTTTCGAATCGGCCCGCTGGGCCGAGAGCGACTACGGCACATCTTCCGGCTCATCCTCAGGAGGCGACGACTGATGAAGTTCACTCCTTACTCAATCTACGGAGCGGTGGTACTCGGCCTTCTCACTGTGGGCCAGTGGATGGGCTTCACCGCCACGCCAGTCAACGAAGTAAAGAACATTCCAAAATCCGTCCGCGAAAACCCCGGCGTCTATCGCTCCCACTATTCCTGGCTGCCACGCTGGTTTGGAGGAAAGTAATCAACATGTCCATCGACTTCCACCTCGGCTCGCTCATCAACGCGCTGATCTACGCCGTGATTGGCATCGTGATCCTCATGGTCTCCTTCATCACCTGGGACAAGATCACACCCTACGATCTCTGGAAGGAGATCGTGGAGAAACAGAACGTTGCGCTTGCGATCTTCGCCGGAATGATGGCGCTGGGCATCGCCGTCATCGTGGCGGCGGCGGTCCACTAGAGGCCAGGCGGGCTTCGTCTCTCTTTCTTGCATGGCTATCGTTCTATTTCTGTCTGTTTTTCTGATCGCTGCGTGCGGTCTGATCTATGAGCTGATCGCCGGCACCCTCGCCAGCTATCTGCTCGGCGACAGCGTCCTGCAGTTCTCCACGGTGATCGGGTCGTATCTGTTCGCGATGGGCATCGGCTCCTGGTTGTCGCGATTCATCGACCGCGCACTCGTGGCCCGCTTCATTACCATTGAACTTCTGGTCGGGCTCCTGGGCGGATTTTCTTCCACCCTGCTGTTTCTGGGCTTCGCCTACACGCAAGCGTTCCGGTTCCTACTCTATGTGCTGGTAGTGATTATCGGCATCCTGGTGGGACTGGAGATTCCGCTGCTGATGCGCATCCTGCGCGAGCGGTTCCAGTTCAAGGAACTGGTGGCGAATGTGCTCACGTTCGACTACCTCGGCGCTCTCGGCGCATCCCTGCTGTTCCCGCTGGTGCTAGTGCCCAAACTCGGCCTGGTGCGCGGCGCGATCCTGTTCGGCTTGATCAACGCCGCGGTGGCGCTGTGGTCGACGTGGCTGTTCAAAGAACACCTCCCCACGCCGGGCATCCAGCGCGCGGGGTGCGCCATCGTCGTGCTGGCTCTCTGCATTGGACTCGCTTTCGGTAACGTGATCACGGACACCGCGGATTCCGCGCTGTATTCCGACGAGGTCATCTTCGCCAAGAGCACACCGTACCAGCGCATGGTGTTGACGAAATGGAAACAGGATTACCGCCTGTATCTCAACTCGCACCTGCAGTTCTCCTCGCGCGATGAGTATCGATACCACGAGGCGCTGGTGCACCCCGGGCTTGCGTCCATCGCATCGCCGAAGCGCGCCCTGGTGCTGGGGGGCGGCGACGGTCTGGCCGTAAGGGAGATGCTGCGCTATGCGTCCCTCGAATCCATCACCCTGGTGGACCTCGACCCGGAGATGACCAGGCAGTTCTCGACCCATCCGCTGCTGGTCGAGCTGAACAGCGGTTCGCTGAAGAACCCGAAGGTGCACGTGATCAATGCCGATGCGTTCCCGTGGCTGGAGAAGAACGACGGCGTTTACGATTTCGTGGTCGTGGACTTTCCCGATCCGAACAATTACTCGCTGGGGAAACTCTACACCACGGCGTTCTACCGCCTTCTGCGGCACCATGTGGCGCAGAATGGCGTAGCGGTGGTGCAGTCGACGTCGCCGATGTTCGCACGGCAGTCTTTCTGGTGCATCAACGAGACGATGAAGCAGGCGGGCTTCAAGACGTATCCCTATCACGTCTATGTGCCGTCGTTCGGCGAGTGGGGATACGTTCTCGGGGCTGTGGAAGAGTGGCGGCAGCCTGCCCAGGTGCCGCCAGGGCTGAAGTTCCTCACCGCAACGAACGTGCACGAACTGTTCGACTTCCCGCCCGATCTCGCACCCGTGCCCGCCGAGCCGAACCGCCTCTCCGACCAGACGCTGGTCCGCTACTACGAGCGCGAGTGGCGCGAGATCGTGCGATGAGCCGTCCAAGCCGGCGCCAGTTCGCTTCCGCGGCGCTGCTTGGACTCGCGCCGAAGTCCGAGCCGCGCATCGCCGGCGGATTCGTCTTCGAAGGTCCCGACCAGGGCCTCGACCAGGGACACCGGATTCGCGACAAGGCGCGGTTTGCGACGCCCAGACGGCGCGAGCGGATTCCAGTGGTGATCGCCGGCGGCGGGGTAGCCGGCCTTTCCGCGGCGTGGCGTCTCGACAAGCGCGGCTTCCGCGACTTCGTTGTGCTCGAGATGGAGGCGCAGGCGGGCGGCAATGCGCGTTCCGGACAGAACGAGATCACCGCGTATCCATGGGCGGCGCACTACCTGCCCGTACCGGACAAGCATGAGGCACTGGTGCGCGAGTTGTGCGAGGAACTGGGACTCCTGCAGGACGGCGTGTGGAATGAACGCTGGCTGTGCCACTCGCCGCAGGAGCGACTCTTCCTGCACGGCCGGTGGCAGGAGGGTGTCGAACCGGCGATAGGACTCACGCGGAAGGACACAGCGCAATTCCGCCAGTTCGAGGAGCGAATCCAGGAGCTGCGCGCGACAGCCGCGTTTCGCATCCCCATGGAAGAGGGCCTCGCGAAAGCGACTCCGGCCGTCCGGGCTCTCGACACGATTACGATGGGCGATTGGATGGATCGTGAGGCGCTCATCTCACCGTATCTCCGCTGGTTCGTCGACTACTCGACGCGCGACGACTACGGAACGCATGTCTCCGACATCTCTGCCTGGGCCGGGCTGCACTACTTTGCGTCGCGCGAGCCCGAGGACAAAGGCCCGCTGACCTGGCCGGAGGGCAACGGCTGGATCGTCAAGAAGCTTCTGGTCAAACTCGGCCGGTATATGCGCACGAAGTCGATGATCTACCAGGTCCGTAGAGAGGGCCAGCGCTGGCTGGTGTTCACGGAGAACACAATCTACGAGGCGGATGCTGTGATCTTCGCGGCCCCGACATGGCTCGCGTCGTGGATCGTCGACCCGGCGCCGCCGCGCTGGCCGATCGTCACCGCCCCATGGATCACGGCGAACCTCACGCTGCACCGCTGGCCGGAGAACAAGGGGCTGGAGTACGCATGGGACAACGTGATCTACAACTCCACATCGCTCGGCTACGTAGTCGCGACGCATCAGAACGTGGCGATGTATCAGCCCCAGACGGTCTGGACCTGGTACATGGCGCTGGCTGACGGCAGCGGCGCGGACCAGCGCCGCCTGCTGCTGGGCGGGGACTGGAACTATTGGAAGGAGCGGATCCTCGCCGACCTGGAGAAGGCCCACCCCGACATCCGGCAGTGCGTGGACAGGATCGACATCTTCCGCATCGGACACGCCATGCCGCGGCCGTTGCCCGGTGCGATCTTCAATCCGGAACGAATCCACCGAACGAAGCACACAGGCACGCTGGTTTATGCCAACTGCGACCTCAGCTCGCTGTCGTTGTTTGAAGAGGCGCAATATCGCGGCGTCTCCGCCGCCGACCACATCCTGAAGGTTGTGTCGCGGAGCGGTGCATGACTCAGCAAACGCTGGAAGCGATGGATGCGAATCTCGCCGCGCACGTTTCTTACGTGCAGCGCAGGCTGCCGGGCATGTTCGTCGACGACCGCGCGGATCTGCTCATCGTGGACTCCGGCCTGGCGACCGACACGTTCAACAAGATCCTGCGGACCAGACTTGAGCCAGGCACGGCTGACCAGCGCATCGAGGAGGCGCTGGCTCACTTCCGCGGCGCGCAGCGCCCGTTTTCCTGGTGGCTCGGCCCGCTGGCTACACCTGAAGACATCGGAGCCCGGCTTAAGCAGCGCGGACTTCGCCCCGCCGAAACGGAACTGGGAATGGCCGCACAACTCGACCATCTGCCGCGGGCACTCGAACTGCCGCAGGGGCTCGAGATCCACCCGGTGAGCACGCGGGAACAATTGGAAAACTTCTGCGAAATCCAGGCTGCGAACTGGGACCCGCCGGATCGTCTGGTCCACGCCTTCTTCGCACGAGCTGCGGACATCCTGCTGGAGCCGGAATGCCCCATGCGGCTCTACGTCGGCTATCACGATGGCACTCCCGCCGCTGCCTCCGAGCTGTTTCTCGGCGCGGGCGCCGCGGGCATCCACATGGTCTCGACGCGCCGCGAGTTCCAGCGTCGCGGCATCGGCTTCGCCATGACTTGGCACGCGGCGGCAGAGGGCGCGCGTCTTGGAATGAAGACCGCAGTGCTTCAGGCCTCCGATCAAGGCGCACCGGTCTACGCGCGTCTTGGATTTGAGGCGATGTGCCATTACACGGAATACCAGCCGTAGCGGACGCAGCGCTTCAGCGGGTACAACTGGGGCCAGCGCGTCTTCAGCGAGCGGGTACAACTGGTTTGACCGTGGCTTCAATGATGTGGACGAGCCCGATTCAGCTTTGCGGCGGATTCAGGAAGACATCGTCGACAGGAACCCGATACCCGTTGGCCAGCCGATTGGTCTTGTTCGCCAGCGCCGCCACGGCCAGCACTTCGGCGAGCATCTCCTCGGTCATCCCCTTGGCGCGCGCGCCCGCGGTGTGACTGAACGTGCAGTACTCGCACCCATTCGTGGCGCTGACGGCGACATAGATCATCTCCTTGACCAGAGGATCCAGCGCGCCTGCCGCCATGACGGTCTTCACTTCCGACCAGACCTGCTGGAGCGTCGCGGGATGATTCGCCAGCGCCTTCCAGAAGTTGTTCACACGATCCGTCTTGCGCGTCGCCATGATGTCGTCGTAGACCGCGCGCACCTCGGGAGATGCGCTTTCATACTCCACCAACGCGACAATCCCAGCCATGCGGCCTCCTCTCACACGATGAGGGCGAACGTCTTCTTCATCGCCGCGGCGACGGTCTCCAGCGCCTGCTCCGGCGCCATCGCGCGCAGCGGCGCGTTGAACGGCTCGCAGCGCGCGGGCGCGTCGCAGCCAAGCTTGTTCAGCGTATTCAGGAAGTCGGCGATCGGGATCACGCCGGTTGCGCTCGGGATCTCCCGCTGCCCGTCCTTCTGCTGATCGACCGGAATCCCCGCCGGCGCGTCGTTCAGGTCGACGGAGACGACATCTTTGTTCGTGAGCGTGGCAAGATCCGCGGCCGACTCTCCCGCCGTGTACCAGTGCCAGCTATCGAGGACGAAGCCGACGTTGGGCTTGCCGATCTCCGCGATCAGCTCCTTCATCTCTTTCATGGTGTGGACGAACGGGAAGCGCCGCACGGACCACGACGTCTTCGGGCCAACATATTCAAGGCCCAGCCGGCAATCGTGCTCGGCCAGCACAGTGGCGACGCCGCGCAGCCGCTGCGCGTGGAGCTTGAAATTCTCGAGATAGGTGAGCGTATCGCTGCCCGGCCCGATCCACGTCGTGACGCGGCTCACGCCTGCCTTCTTCAGCGCGGCAACTCGCGCCGGAAACTCGTCCAGTGTCTTGCGGTAATCCTCATCGGTGCGGCGAAATTCGACCGTGACGCCGGCATTGCCCCAGACGATTCCCTTGGACTTCATCTCGCCAAGGAATTCGCCCAATTCGCCTTCGCTGAGCTTCATGAGCCAGCCCGAGTCGGCGGAGATCGCTTCGAAGCCGTACCTGGCCGCATAGGCGAGCGCCTCGCGCGGCCCGGCTTTCACGCCGATTGAGCCGCAATCGAGCTGCATCTTCATCTTCGTGGACGCCGCCTTTGCAACACTTGCAACGCCCAGAACCAAACCGCTGGTAATCACGTCACGTCTCGTCATACAATTCCTCAATCGCCTTATTCTATTCGCAATTGTAGTGCTCCTCATGGGCCTCTCTCTCGAACAGGTCATTTCGCGGCTTGAGGATCCCGGCACGCCCGTGATCTGGCTCGACCCGAGCCTGCCCGAAGACCTGTGGGACCACCTGCCGGGAGCAGTGCGCGGGCAGGGCTACCGGGTGCTCCATGTGGATGAGTCGGAGCCAGTGCGCGACCTCCCGACGTTGCTCGAGTCTTTCGGCAGGATCGCCACGCTGCCCGAACACTACCGGCGGGACCTCCCTTCCCTGAAGGAATCGCTCCTGCGGCTTCCCGACGATGCGGGAAAGGGGTGGGTGGTCATCTTTCGCCACCCTGAAGCACTCCGCCAGCACGATGAGGTCGCGTTCGAGGACTTTCTGGAGATCCTCGAACTCGTTCACGAATCGCGCTATGAGGTTCACGAGCAGGTCTTCAAGCTGATCGTGCGCGACTAGAAGGGGACGCAAATAGGGGCTGGAACCCGGCGCCGTCCAATGTTAACTTGTTGGCGGCAGGTGAGGAGGTGGTCGAAGTATGAGCCACCGTCATGGGACGCGAATTGAGCGCTGGGCTCTGAGGAAAGTCCTGGAGTGCGCCGGCTACCCGGCGCTGAGGGTGGTTGTGCAGGGCGGCGAATCATTGTCGCCGCCTGGCGTGGATCCGCGCCATACCATGCTCGTGAAGGACCGCCGTGCGCTGGCCCTTTTGATGCTGGACTCCGAGGCCGGATTCGGGGAAGGCTACGCGGCGGGCCGGATTCAGATAGACGGGGACCTGATCGAGTTCGCTGAAGCGATGTACCAGGCCGCCCGCACTGTGCCGAGAAGGGGAGTGATGGCCCGGATGGTTTCCCGCTGGCTCGAGTGGACGCAGAGGGCAACGCGTACGGGCTCGCGGCACAACGTCCACCAACACTACGATCTGCGAACGGAGTTCTATCAGCACTGGCTGGATCGCGACCTGCTTTACACCTGTGGCTGGTTCCCATCACCTCTGTCCAGCCTGGAAGAGGCGCAGCAGGTGAAGATGGATCGCATCTGCCGGAAACTTGGGCTCGTCGCCGGAGAGCGGGTGGCGGAGGCAGGCTGCGGATGGGGAGCGCTGGCGCTGTCCATGGCGCAAAAGTACGGGGTTAGCGTCAGGGCATTCAACCTTTCGCATGAGCAGATCGAACACGCGCGGCGCCGGGCCCAGTCGCTAGGACTGTCCGGCCAGGTGGAGTTCATCGAGGACGACTATCGCAACATCAGCGGCAACTACGACGCGTTTGTTTCTGTGGGCATGCTGGAACACGTCGGCCCGCAGCACTATCGGGACTTAGCGGAAGTCCTGCGCAACTGCCTGGGGGGCTCCGGGCGGGGACTCCTCCATTTCATCGGGCGCAGCCGTCCGGCGCCGTTGAGCGCCTGGATCCGGAAAAGGATTTTCCCGGGCGCGTACGCACCCTCTCTCAGCGAGGCTTTGACGGTGCTGGAACCGGGAGATTTCGCCGTGGCGGATGTAGAGAATCTTCGGCAACACTACGCCCGCACTCTCGAATGCTGGCTGGAACGCTTTGAGGCCGCGTGGCCCGAGGAGGCGCAGATGTGCGATGAGGAGTTCCTGCGCGCCTGGCGGCTCTATCTGGCGGGATCGGTAGCCGCGTTCAGGTGCGGCGAACTGCAGTTGTACCAGGTTCTTTTCGCCGGCCGCGACTGCCGGCGCGAACTGTGGACGCGGGAACGGGCGCCGGCGCAGACCACGGCGCAAGCGGGCGAGAAGCCAGGGAGCGAAGCATGGAACGCTGCAATGTCCTGATTGCCGGGGCAGGCCCGGCGGGAACGTCGTGTGCCTGGAAACTGCACCGGGCCGGGCTGGACGTCGTGGTGTTGGACCAGGCTGTATTTCCGCGGGAGAAGTCCTGCGCCGGCTGGGTCGCCCCCGAGGTCTTCGATGATCTCGCCCTGGAGGCTTCGGATTACGCGCAGCACCACGTGCTCCAGCGGGTTACCGGCTTCCGAACCGGGTTGCTCGACGGCAAGCAGATAGAGACGAGCTATGCCGCGACGGTCAGCTACGGCGTGTTGCGCAGAGAGTTCGACGCGTTCCTGCTCAAGCGATGCGGCGCGCGCGTGTACCAGGGCAGCGGCGTCGAGTCCTTAGCTTCGGAGGGCGGCCGCTGGGTTGTGAATGGCCAGTGGGAAGCCCGTATCCTGGTGGGTGCCGGCGGACATTTCTGTCCTGTCGCGCAGCACCTGGGCGCACGTACCGGTGCTGAGGAGGCGGTGGTGGCCAGGTGCGCAGAATTCGAGATGGACCTCGCCGAAGCGGCAGACTGCCGTGCTGTGGGTGAAACACCAGAGTTGTTTTTCTGCCCGGACCTGCACGGCTATGGCTGGTGCTTCCGCAAGGACAACTGGCTGAACGTCGGGCTCGGCACCCTGGTGAAGGATCAGGTCATTCCGCTGTCCGAACTCCTGGCGCACCGCCTCAGGGAAACCGGAAGGATCGGCCCAAGGCGGGAGGTTGCGTTCCAGGGACATGCGTACCTGCAGCGCACTCATTCGCGGAGGAAGGCTGCCTCCGAGGGAGTCCTGCTGGTGGGCGACTCCGCAGGCCTGGCTCACAGCGCAAGCGGTGAGGGAATTCGTCCCGCCGTTTTGTCCGGGCTGGCCGCCGCGGAGACCATACTCGACGCCGGCGCCGATCCGGCGCGGATGCGGTACGCGCAATACGAGGCCTGGCTCGACCGCCATCTCGGACGACAGGGCGAGGCGCATGAAAGCAGGCTGCCGGACTGGATCGAGCAGCCGGTTGCGCGCCTACTCCTGCACTGGCCGCCCTATGTCAGGAAGGCGGTGCTGGAAGAGAGATTCCTGCACCCGGTGGGGAGCCGTTGATCCGCCCTGCTTAACCGAAGAGGTGGCCCAGCAGCGGCTGCAGACACTGATAGTGCGGAATGATGTAGTCGGCGCCGACGCCGGCCAGGCGGTCGCGCTTCCACTCATCCACTTTGAGGCAGTGCGGCTCATCGGTCGCGACGCCCACGGCGACGCCACCGACTGATTTGATGTTTTCGATCTCCACGTAGCCATCGCCGAAGCCGAGGAACTCTCGTCCTTCGCACTCCGCTCCGGCAATGATCCGCTCGATGAGGATCTTCTTGGAAAAGCTCTTGTAGTCGTCCAATGCGCCGAACACGCCGCCGTCGAAATAGGGCGTCACGCCAAGCAGATCGGCTTCGGCCTTCATGTACGCCTCGTCCGTGCCGGAGGCGAGGTAGAGCTTCAGCCCGCGCTCGCGCAGTGCCTGCAGGAGTTCAATCGAGCCCGGAACGAGGTACTTCTCCGGTGACGCCGCACCGGTGGCCAGCGCTTCCAGACGGTCCTTGATGCGTGCGTGCAGCAGATCCAGGTAGCGGTGCTTGTACACCAGCGGATCCTCGGGCTTGCCGCCGCGGATCTCCACCTGCCGCGCCAGTTCAATGGCCTGATAGATGGTCTGCTTGCCGGTAAGCCGGTCAACGAAGTCGCGCGCCACGGAAGTAAGCTCGGCCTCGGTTTCGCCGGTCTTGAGCTCGGCCAGCACCTCCACCATCATCGGCACCATCACGTCGACCCAACCTGCGCGGATGAGCGACAGCGTGCCGTCGAAATCAAAAAGCGCAACTTTGGCGTGCGCGGCGGAGGCTCCGGTGAGAACCTCAATGGACGCGGTGTGTTCTGTTGTCAAACGGATACCTTCTTGAGAGCTTTGGCAATTTCAGCGGCGTAATCGACCATCATGCCCGGCAGCATCTCCTCGATCTGCTTGGTGAATCTTGCCTTTGGCATGGACATGCTGATCGCGGACCAGACTTCCCCGTTGTGGCAGACGATCGGCGCGCCGCAGCACTGGCCGCCAGGCACGGTTTCTTCGCGGTCCCAGGCGAAGCCGCGCTGCCGGACCCCCGCGAGATCATCCTGAATGGCGCGGAAATCCGTAAGCGTGTTGGGAGTCATCGAAAAGATGCCGTAGGTATACAGCAGCCGCTGGGCGAGGTCCGGCGACTGGTACGCGGTAATCGATTTCCCGAGAGACGATGCGTACGGCTGCAGAATGCCTCCACGGTAGTTCGACATGCGAATGTGGTGCGTGCTTTCAATCACTTCCACGACGCGGATGACATCGTCAAACAGGAATGCCAGCGCGACGGTTTCGCCCAGTTCGGCATTCAGCCTGCCCAGAACGGGGATCGCGCACTCACGCAGTGCAGACAGGCGTTCCTGCTGCTTCTGAGAGGGCCACAGGTGACGGCACTCATAGTTGTCGTTCGCGTCGCGGCGAATATAACCGGTCGCCTGCAGGGTGCGAAGAAGCCTCAAAGTGGAGGCCTTGCCGAGACCAACCAAGGCGGCAAGGTCCCGGAGATTCATCGGTTCGGTTCTGATGGACAGTGCTTCAATAATCGCCAGCCCTTTGGCGAGCGATCGGGATTCCTGAGCAGCGGCAGCGCGCGGTGCAGTCTTCGTGGAACGACGTTTCATTTTTTGAATTGACTGGCTCAACAATTGATTCTACTATAACAACTAGCTGTCCGGAATCCAGAAGTGCTTGGACAATTCAGGATTCAGACAAGTGAGAACCATTATGTCTCGAAATATATCCATTGGTGGAGTCATCGCAGCGGTCCTGCTCCCGCGTGAAACAAATGGGAGGCCGGACTGGGATTCTTTTGAGGCAAACTGCAAGTTCTTGAAGGCGCAAGGTGTGGCCGGCCTTTGCGTAAACGGGGCCACGGGCGAATATGCGGGAGCGACGGCAGAAGAGCGGGGCCGGGCCGTCTCAATTGCCCGCGGAGTCATGGGCTCCGACGGCCTGGTCGTCTCGGGAGCCGGCGCCACTTCGTGGGTTGAGTCCGTGCGGCTCGCGCAGGACGCTGAGAGAAACGGCGCAGACGCCCACCTTGTTCCAGCGCCACACTTTTTCCCCTATGACCAGAATGACCTGGCTGAGTTTTACCGGAAGTTCGCTGAGTCCGTCCACCTGCCCTCGCTGATCTACAACCTGCCGGCATTCACCGGCGGAGTCGAGAAAGAATTGGCGCTTGAGTTGATTCGCGAGCCCGGCCGGATCGTGGGAATCAAGGACAGCAGCGGCAGGCTCGACATCCTGGAAGCATTGACGGCCGGCGGACCTCAGGATGCGGTCCGGTTGGTTGGCAACGACGCCGTGCTGGCCGAAGCTCTGCAACTCGGCATCTGCGGAGGAGCGATCTCCGGCGTGGCGTGCGTCCTTCCTGAACTCACTTTGGGTCTCTGGCACGCCGCGAAATCCGGGGACGCCGTGCAGTTCGGTCTCGCGTCCGACCTGCTGAATCAGTTGTTGGTCGAGCTGGGCCCGTGGCCGACACCGTGGGGACTGAAGCTGGTCGCGGAGATTCGCGGCCTCGGACCGGCATCGATTGCCTTGCCGCTATCGGCCGCGAGACTGCGGCAAGCGGAGCGGTTTGCCTCCTGGTTTGGCCCATGGTGGGCCGCCGCCCTGGAGACTCTGGAAGCGCCGGAGCCCCAAAGCTAAGCTCCAATCAACGGTCTCGGCGGGGCCAGGTCTGCCCACGGATACATTTCCGGCGGTGCGCCTGCAGTTTCTTGCCCGCTCTGGCTGGCTTCATTGAGTTATTTTCAGATCTGATACTCCTTTTCAATCTTTGACATTTGTACCCAAAACTCATATACTGATAGTTCAAAAGCGAAACCCACTTTCATTTTTTAGCGAGTAGCGACGAGTGTCACCGGCACCCGTCTCGGCGGGACTCAACGCCCGCCACGATCGTGTTCTAACCCCCTGCCGGGCGGCGGGAAGAGAGAGACGCCGCCCGGGGCTTAGCAACGGCCCCGCACTCCATGGTGCGGGGCCGCTTTTTTTCTTGGGGCGGGTGCAACGGTGTCCATGCGCGGCTTTCAACGGAGCGGATAAAAGGCGCGACGAAGTAAGAACGCTCCAAAATCAAAAA
>DBMU01000036.1 GCA_002298225.1 Bryobacterales bacterium UBA690 | reverse complement strand
GCCCGCGCCGCCTCATGCGCCGCGAGATCCGGTGGGGAGCCCGGCCGCCCTGCGCGCGCAGCGTCGCCGTCAGGCTCTGCGGCATGCGCGCCGGCTCAACTCCCTCTTCTTCCTCTGCCGCAACGCCCTCGGCGGGCTCTTCCGCTTCTTCCTCGGCCGCCGAAGCCGCTTCCACCGCAGGCTCCGCTTCGACTTCGTCCGCGGTTTCCAGCGCGATTTCGTCTTCTTCGACTTCCTCGGCCGGAGCTGCAGCAACCGCTTCCTCGGCCGCTTCCTCAACTACCGCCGATGCAGGTTCCTCGCCTGCGACGTCAACCAACATCTCGGCGCGATGCTCGATTGCTTCGACGCGGTCCAGAATCTCTTCAGCCGCCTCTTCCGCGGCAGCTTCCGCTGCTGCTTCCAGTTCCTCCTCCGCAACCGGAGCCGCTGCCTCGTCCGGCGTCCTGTACTTGGACAGCGATTCGCCGGGCAACAGCACCACTTCTTCCATTTCGACGGATTCTTCCGTCAGTTCTTCGGCGGGCTCCATCGCCTCTTCACCGGCCGCCGATTCCTCACCCGCCGTCTCGCCCACGCTGGCGAATTTCGATTCGGGCAATCCGCGTCCGCCGCGCCTCCGTCTGCGCGATCGACGCCCCCGGCGCTCGCCCCGGTCACGACCCGCATCCGCGCCCGCGGCCTCTTCGCCGCTCGGGGCCTCGGCTGGCGCTTCTTCCACCGGCGCCGCAATCACGGCCTCCGGCGCAGGCTCCGCTGCCGGCCGCGCTTCCCGATCACGGTCCCGATCCCGATCACGCCCGCGGCCACGATCGCGGTCCCGATCCCGGTCCCGATCCCGGTCGCGCCCGCGACGGTCGTCCTGCACGCGGTCGATCTCGTCCGCGTGCTCTTCGAAGAAATCCGATACATACAGGAAGCAGTCGCGCTCCAGACCCAGGTCCACGAACGCCGACTGCATGCCCGGCAGGACGCGCGTCACGCGTCCTTTGTGAATGCTCCCCGCCAGCGAATACTCATTCGCCCGCTGGAAAAACACTTCGACAAGTTGCCCTTCCTCGAGAATCCCTACTTTGGTCTCGTGGCGGCTCTGGCTGACCACCAGTTCTTTTGATGACATCGATCTCAGTCCTCCGCTCTTCGCGGCAAGGACAGCATGGGAGCGATGGAGGACCGGTCTGGCCTTCGGGGCTCAGGTGGGACGCTGGCTTGCCGGGTTCGAGGCTTCTCCCCGGGGCAGCCCGCCAATTCATGAAACTCTTCTGCTCTACCGCCGGCGCCCGCTCCTCCCGGTTGTCTCTGCCGGAAGACCTGGCGGCGCTCTCAAGCGGCGGCGACCGTCTTTCTATTGCGGCCGCTTTTCAAATCTTGCTGAATTGTCACCTGGCGCCGGAGGGACATCCCTTCCGGCTCACTCTCATGTCCGTCTCGCTCACGATACGAACCGCCGGAGCCGGACATTATTTACCAGCCCCAGCATCATAAATACCGACAACATGCTCGATCCCCCGTAACTCATCAGGGGCAGCGGAATCCCGGTCACCGGCATCCGCCCTGCCGCCATTCCAGCATTCACCAGAAGATGAAACAGCAGCAGCGAGCAAACACCCATACAAATCAGCATCCCCGCCCGATCCGGCGCCGTTTGTGCATTTTGCACGATCTGCATCAACAGCAGGAAGTACAGCACCAACACGAACAGAATGCCGACAAAACCATGCTCCTCGGCAAAAGCCGAGATCAAAAAATCTGTATGCGCCACAGGGAGAAACCGCATCTGCGTCTGAGATCCGCGGGTTGCTCCGCGGCCCCAAATCCCTCCAGCGCCGACCGCAATCTTCGACTGGATCACCTGGTACCCTTTGCCCGCCGGATCCCTCATCGGATCGATGAACGTCTCCAGACGCGCTCTCTGGTAGTCCTTCAGGAAGAACCAGCCAACCGGCATCAATACCGCTGCCAGCGCCGCGACGGCCGCCGCGTGCTGCCAACGTATTCCACCTAAGAACAATCCAATCAGCAGGATCGGCAAATACGTCAGGGATGTGCCTAGATCCGGCTGTGCCGCCACCAGGGCGAATGGCAATCCGACCAGCGCTCCCAGTTTGAGCATGTCCCGGACATCCAACCGGTCGGTCTTCAACTCGGCCACATACCGGGCTACCAGTAATACTATCACTAGTTTCACGAACTCCGAAGTCTGAAACTTGAATCCAAGCCCCAGCGGTATCCACCGCTTCGACCCCCAAACCAGCCGTCCCACCAGCGGCGTCACTATCAGCAGCACCAGACTCGCTCCATATAAGAGCGGCACCTGGCCCATCAGCGTGTGGTAGTCGATCCGCGTCATCAGCCACATCATCACCAGCCCAACCGCCAGGTACAGGATCTGTTTCCACCACGCAGACCGCCAGGCCGTGTCCAGTGTCGCGCTGTAGATCTGCAGGATTCCCAGCGCGCAGATCGCTATCGCGATCAGCAGCATCGTCCAGTCCAGACCCCGCAGCGAACGGTACGACGACATCAACGCGCTCCCTGGGCCGGCGCCTGCCCGCCATCGGCCGTGCGGGACTGTCCCGCCGCCGCCGGATTCGCCAAGCCCATCGCCAGGCTCGGCGCCGGCTGCTGCAGCTTGTTCAATCTCGCCTTCTTGTCAAAGTATGCCTTGATCACATCTCTCACAATCGGCGCCGCTTGATCGCCGTGCGCGCCGTTCTCAAACAGCGTCGCTACCACAATCTCCGCCCCCTGCCGCGGCGCGAATCCGACGAACCACGCATTGTCTTTCCACTCCTCGCCCTTCATCTGCTTCAGCGCATCGTTCGACGCCAACTGCGCAGTCCCCGTCTTGCCGCACATTTCGATCCCCGGAATCCGTGATGCCGCGCCCGTGCCCCACTCGTTCACCACCGCGTACATCCCGCCGATCACCTTATTCACGTTGTCCAGGTTCAGGTTCGCCTTGTGCGCCGGCTCGGCCGGCTTGTCATCTTTGATCAGGTGCGGCTTCATCCAAACGCCGCCCGTCGCGATTCCGCCGATCGCGTGCGCCAGTTGCAGCGGCGTGATCGTCAAAGCGCCCTGGCCTACCGAGACCGAAATCGTCTCGCCCGCGTACCACTTCTCCCGCTGCGTCCGGATCTTCCACTTCGAAGACGGCACCACGCCTTCTTTCTCTCCCGGCAGGTCGATGCCCGTCTTTTTGCCCAGGCCCGCCAATTCCGCATACTCCGCGATCCTGTCGATCCCCAGCTTGTTGCCCACCGCGTAGAAATACACGTCGCAGCTCTGCGCGATCGCCGTCTTCAGCGTCACGGTCCCGTGACCACTCTTCTTGTGGCACTTGAAATAACGGCCGTACCACGTCGCGCCACCCGGACAATGCACGGAGAAGTTCTCATCGATCTCCCCCGTCTCCAGCCCGGCCAGCGCCATGATCGGCTTGAACGTCGAACCCGGCGCCTGCTGCGCCTGGATCGCCCGGTTGAACAGCGGCTTGTACGGATTCTGGACGAGCGCTGCGTACTCCTTCTGATCGATCCGTCCCACAAAGTGATTCGGATCGAACGCAGGCGTGGACACAAACGCCAGCACCTCTCCCGTCCGCGGATCCAACGCCACGACGGCGCCCCGCTTGTTCTCCATCGCCAGTTCCGCCACCACCTGCAGATCCAGGTCGATCGTCAGTTTCAGATCCTTGCCCGGCAGCGCGTCTTTGATGCCTAGCACCTCACGCGTGTTCATCCGGTTGTCGACCTTCACCTGGCGCTGTCCATCGATCCCCGTCAGTTGCTCGTTGTACTGCCGCTCGATGCCGACTTTGCCGATTAGATCGCCCGGGTTGTGGTTCGCCCAGTCCGGAGAGTTCAGCTCCGCGTCGTTGATTTCACCCACGTACCCCAGCAGGTGCGCAGCTACTCCGCCCTGCGGGTAGATCCGGTTCTGCGACTTGATCAGCTCCAGCTCCGGAAAGCTCTCTCCGCCCTTGTGCGCTTCCACGAACGTCAGTTCATCGACGCTCAGCTCTTCCTTCAGCGGGATCGTGAGGTAGCTCGGCTGCCGCTTGAACCGCCGGACCTTGAGTTCAAGCTCCTCAGGATCCAGGTTCAGCCCCATCGCGATCGGCCGGATGTGATCCTCCCGCATATTCTCACGCGACATGATCAGCCGGTACGACGAGTGATTGTCCACGATCACACGGCCGTCGCGGTCCAGGATCTTCCCGCGCGGCGCCGGAATCGGCAGGCTCTTGATCTGGTTCTGCTGCGCCTTCTCGAAGTAGAACTCTTCGTTGCGCACCTGCAGATCCCAAAAACCCACCAGCAGGAAAACGAAGACGGCCAGAGCGAAATACTGAAATGCGGCGATCTGCCCCGCCGCGAACTTCGTCTCGTCGTCCCTCAGCAGGCGCGGTGCCGGCTTTGTGTCTGCCGGTCTCTCCGATGGTAAATATCCCACTGCCTGTCCCTCTTCCTAAATTCTACGGCTGCCTTGGGCCGAAACTCCTCACATTTCTTCAGTCTTCAGCCGGTCCAGCACCATGAACAGCGGCACGGCCACCACCGCGTTCAGGAATCCAAAAATGATCGTCTGCGGCACCTGCAGCTCCACCGCCTGGCCCAGCAGTCCCCGCTCCAGAACCCATGCAAAGAACTGATTGAACAGGAAAAAGAAGAAGCTCAGGATGAACCGCAGCGCCACGTTCTCCACGTCGAACCGCTGGCTGATCGACGCCGCGAAATACCCCACCAGCGTCTTCACGATGCCGAACAATCCCAGGGGATGCTGCGACAGTGAATCCTGCACCAGCCCGATCGCGCTGCCGATCACTGCGCCCGCCACCGGCTGTCTGCGCATCAGCGCGAAATACACTGTCACCAGCAGCGGCAGTTCCAGGTAGGAAAGAAAATCCACGAACCGCGGCACATAGACCTGGAACAGAATCGCGATCAGCGGCGGCACAATGTAGGCCACCGGGCGGAAGCGCGAGACCTTCGATTTCACCGGCAGATCCGGAAGCAGCCTGTCGTCGATACCCGTCATTGTTTGCCCGGCTCCGCCGTTCTGGCCGCCGGAGGCTTCACGCCCGCCGGCTGCCCGCTTCCTGTCTGCGGCGGCTTTACCGTCCCCGTTGCCGCGGGCTGTGCCGGCGCCGTCTGCGCCCCTCCCGCCGCAGGCTTCACTGAGCCCGCCGCAGGCGGCTGCACTCCACCGGCCTGTCCGGCGCCCGCCTGTCCCGCACCCGGTTGCCCCGGGGCTCCCGGCGTTACCGGCTTGTTAAAGTCGACGACCCGCCCCTTCGTTCCCCCGAAATCGATCCCCTGACTCTCCCCGATCTTCCGGTACTTCTCTTTCAGCCGGTCTGCGTCAGTTAGCGAGCCGCTCTGCGACGATGCCGCCTCCACTCCGGTTCCACCCTCGGCCGGAGGCGCCGCCAGGATGCTCACCTCGGTCGATGCTGGAGCCGCAGGCTCGGGGATCAAGCCGTGCACCCCGTCGATGACGATCAGCATCTCGTCGATTCCGGCCAGCAGGCCGCTGGGGGAGATCACAATCTCTTTTCCGGTCCGCCCATCCCGGACCATCTTCACCTGTCCCACAGGCAGACCCTTCGGAAATACACGGTCCGCGCCGGTAGTATAGAACCACTCGCCCATGTCGAGCTTTTCCTGGTTCTGGACGTAGTCCACCACGCACGTGTCCGCTCCATTTCCCTTCAGAGTCCCCCGCACCTTGTTCTTTTGGGATACTACCCCGGCAATCGATCCCGGCTCCGTGATCAACTGAACCAGCGCTGCCGTTGGATACGCCGCAATTACCCGGCCTACGATTCCCTCCGGCACGATCGCAGCCATGCCCCGCTTCACTCCGTCTGCCGATCCGCGATCCACATACACCACTCGGGAATTTGCCCCCGTCCCCGTTCCGATCACCCGCACCGGCAGCGTCTTCGAGGGCGCGTGCGCCCGGAATTCCGCCAGCACTTTGGCGCGGTCCGCTGTCTGGATCTCCGATGTGAGCAACTGGTTCTTCAGACGCAGTTCACCCACCTCTCGCTTCAGCCGCTGGTTCTCCGTCTCCGCCGCCTGCAGAAAAACGTAGTTCTTGAAGAAACCGCCACCGCCGCTGCGGACCCACTCGATACTCTTGGCCAGCGGCGTCACCGCCGTCACCGCCCACACCCGGATCAGCGGCACGTCTTCGCGCGCCTTCACCTGGTACGCCAGCAGCATCAACTGCCCCACCACCAGGAGAAGCAGCACGCTCAGGTTCCGATACCGGCTCAGGAAGCTTTCCATGATCCGAAGCTCGAGATTTCCCCCAAGCTCTTACTCGATCGCGATTCTGCGCAGCAGTTTGAAATCCGTTAGCATCCGGCCGGTCCCCAGGACGACGCTCGCCAGCGGATCCTCCGCGATCGACACCGGCAGCCCCGTCTCCTCGCGGATCCGCTTGTCCAGGTTCTTCAGCAGCGCGCCGCCGCCCGTCAGTACGATGCCGCGGTCGCTGATGTCCGCGCTCAACTCCGGAGGCGTCCTCTCCAGAGCCACGCGGATCGCGTTCATGATTGTGGCCACGCACTCGCCCAGCGCCTCGCGGATCTCCTCATCGTTGATCACGATCGTCCGCGGCACGCCCTCGATCAGGTTCCGTCCCTTGATCTCCATCGTGATCGGCTTATCCAGAGGATAGGCGCTGCCCACCTGCACCTTCACCTGTTCAGCCGTCCGCTCGCCCACCAGCAGGTTGTACTTCTTCTTCAGGTACTGCATGATGGCGTCGTCCATCTCGTTGCCCGCCACGCGCACGGATCGCGAGTACACAATGCCCGACAGCGAGATCACCGCAACGTCGGTGGTTCCGCCGCCGATATCCACCACCATGTTGCCCGAGGGCTCGGTGATCGGCAAGCCCGCGCCGATTGCCGCCACCATCGCCTGTTCCACCAGGTGCACTTCGCTGGCCTTCGCCCGGTACGCCGAGTCGATCACCGCCCGCTTTTCCACCTGCGTGATCTCGCTCGGCACCCCGATCACGATTCGCGGATGCACCAGCATCTTCCGCCCGTGCGCCTTCTGAATAAAGTAGTTCAGCATGCGCTCGGTCACCTTGAAGTCGGCGATCACGCCGTCCTTCATTGGACGAATCGCCACGATGTTCCCCGGCGTCCGCCCCAGCATGTCCTTGGCTTCCTTGCCCACCGCCTCCACTTCGCCATTCGTTTTGTTGATGGCGACAATCGACGGCTCGTTGACGACAATTCCTTTCCCGCGCGCGAAGACCAGCGTATTTGCTGTTCCCAAGTCAATCGCAAGGTCAGATGAAAACAAACTAAAGAGCGAGCGAATATTCATGTGGAGGATATGCCCGCGCGCAACGCCGCTAAAAGATTGCGCTGCGCGACGTCAACTGACGTGTGGATTCTCTTTGAGCGTAACATAGACCCGGTAGTCCTTCGTCCGCTGATAGGCAAGTTCTTTCAACTTTTCGAAGACAAACTTCAGCGCTTCTCGGTGTTCTCCCCGATCCGACATGTTGTGACGCCGCAAGTAGGTGACGATTTCGTCCACCGTCCTCAGCACCTTGGGCATCCACTTTTTCGCCGCCCGCTCGAAGTCCGGCTGGGGCGGCAACCCCAGGCGGACATCCACCAGTTGCGCCGCCAGCAGGGCCCGGCTGCAGCCGTCCGACTCCGGCGGCGGGTCCGCCTTCTCCATGTCTGCCGCCGCCTCGCCCAGCGTCTGCAACCAGAAAGTCCGGTAGTCGATGTCCCGCCCGTCCAGTTCTGCCCTGATCAGCACGTGCTGTGTGATGTCCCCGGCGTGGATGCCTATGCAGGCCCTCGGGGTATTTGTGAATACCGGCGCAGGATACCCCTGCGCCCGCACCCAGGCATGCCCGAACTCGTGCGCCAGCACGGCCTCTTCGTGCCCGCGCCATGCCTCCTCCTTCGCCCCGTTCATCATGATGAGGTACGCCTGCTTCCCCGGCGTCATGTGATGCACCGTCACTGCGTACATCTTGGCGAACTGCTCCGTGAATCTGTCCATGCTGAGGTAATTTACGAACAACTCGCGCTTCGGGGTGTCTTCTGCCAGCCACAGCTCGTTGGCCTGTTTCTCATACTCGACCTGCGCCACCAGGAGCGGCAGCCCGGACTTCTCCTCGATCTCCGCCTTCCAGCTCAGCAGCGCTGCTGACAATACCAGGGCCGATGCCGTCATCTTCTCTATTGTGTGCAATCATGAGTAGTCGTGGACGAGCGGCTTTTCTACTCTGAATCCCAAGCCACCAAACCGGCGCGTCTCAACTGCCCTTTCTGCCGCACGATGAGCGACTACCAGCTCCGCTGGCTCGTCCGGAAGAAGAAGGACCGCCTGCCCGGCGGCGCCGACGCGCGCGACCGCGCCAAGTTCGCCAAGGCTCAGAGCTACATGGTGCTGCTCGACGACAAAGTGCAGTGCGGCCAGGCCCGCTGCCGCCGCACCTTTGAAGTCTCCGGCATCAAGACGACTGCTTTCCTGTGATCTCCCGCCGTACCCTTCTCACAACCCTGGCGGCCGCCTCCGCCGCCTGCAACCGCAAGCCCGGCACCGGCTACCGCGGAGCCGCCTTCGTTGCCACCGAGGGCGCGTCTTCGGTCGTCGCCGTCGACCTGCTCGCTTTCGCCGTCCGTACGCGCATCGAACTCCCCGCGTCCCCGTCCGATCTCGTCCACCATCCTGTCCCCGGCCGGAACCTGATCTACGCAGTCAGTCCCCGCAGCCGCACGCTGGAGGAGATCGATACCCGCGCCCGCGCCCGGACCCGCAGCATCAAGCTGTCCGGAGTGCCCCTCACCGTCATCCCCCGCGATGGCAAGCTGTGGTGCCTCCTCCGCGACCAGCCCCAACTCCTCCCCCTCGATTCGAAGCCGATTCCGCTGCCGGCGTCCCCCGTCGCCCTCGACATCTCCCCCAAAGCTCCGCTGGCCTGCATCACTCTCGACAACGGCTCGGCGGTTTTGATTGACCTGGACGCCCGCCGCATCCTCGCCTCTATCAAGCTCGACGACACGCTCGGCGCGGTGCGCTTCCGTTCTGATGGCAAGGTCGCCCTTGTCGCCGGCCGCGGCCGCCACCTGCTCACTGTCCTCGACGTCGCCTCCCGCCAGGTGATGACCGAACTGCCCCTCGCCCTCAGCCCCGACACTCTGTGCATGAATCCTGACGGCGGCCAGCTCTTCATCACCGGCCAGGGTCGCGACGCCGTCGTCATCGCCTACCCCTACCGCACCGAGATCGCCCAGACGTCCCTCTCCGGCCGCAAGCCCGGCAGCATGGCAGTGGCTTCGACGCCTGACTTCCTCTTCGTCGCCAACCCCGAAGCCGGCTCCGTCACCGTATTCGACATCGCTACGCAAAAGGTGGTAGCTATCACCGGCGTCGGCGTCGAGCCTTGTGCGATCACCATCACCCCGGACCAGCAGTTCGCCCTGGTCCTCAACCGCGCTTCAGGCGACATGGCGGTCATCCGCATCGCCGCCATCACCGGCGGCCGCTCCAAATCCGCCCCCCTCTTCACCATGATTCCAGTCGGCTCCAACCCCACCTCCACCCTCGTCACCCCCGCCTGACGCCGCCTTCCACGCCGGACTAGCCGCCTCCGACCTCCCTCTCGATCCCCACCCGTGGCTCAACGACTGGTCACTCTCGGCCTGGAACGATCTCCTCGCCTCCCGCCAACAGTACGAAGCCTTCCACCAAACCCTCCGCAACATCCTCCAACTCCAGAAAGCCGGCCGCAAACCCGCAGCCGCCGTGGCCGCCGCTCCTCACAGACTCACCGCTTGACCTACGGCCGCACAATCGCCTCCCCCGGCCGCACCCCATACTCCGGCCCCAGCGTCCGGTAATCCAAACCGCTCCGCCCGTTCCAGTCCCAAACCACCTTGCCCGCCCTTACCGTCAGCTCGCACATCAACCTCTGTTTCCCCGAATACGCCCCCTCGTCCGTATCCAAAAACGTCCAATCTCCATCCATCACACGGAACGCCGCCACATTTGCCTCCGCCCCCACCGTCAAATGTTCCAACTCCTCGTGATGAATCATCTGCGCTGGCCGCCACGTCGACCGCTCCACTACATCCCTCAACTCCATCCCCATGGCCAGAAACTTCGACATCGTCGTCGGCATGTCCATCATCGCGGCGTTCATGCTCCCCGTATGCAGATCCGTCGATATCGAATCCGGATAGAATCCCTGTTTCACGGCAGGAACTGCGTTGCGCCACGCAAAGCTCCCGCCGCCATGACCCACATCAAACAAAACTCCCCGTTTTCGTGCGTCGGTCAAATATGAATACAGCTTCCCCTGCTCGTCCACCCACGGAGCCGGCGCGCGATACGCGTGCGTCGAAATATCCCCCGGCCGCAGCTTCTCCGTCACCAGTTGCCAGTACGGCCGCTCGCGCCGGAAATACCCGAAATCCACCATCACCGGCTTGCCCGCCAGCCGCCCCGCCTCCACTGCTTTCTCGACCGCCACCCACGACGGCCCTTCGAAATGCGCCGTCTTCACTCCCACCACGACATCCCCATGCTTCTTCGCCAGCCGCGCCACCTCATCCGGCTTCATGTCCTCCGGATGCTGCTCGACGATGTTCGTCAGCATCCCGAGCCCGGCAATATTGATGAACGCGAACACCCGCGTCTGCGCCCGGTCGATCACCGTGTGCCGGAATGTCTCGAAATTGCGCCACCCCGCGCTCCCCGCATCCGTCATTGCCGTCACGCCCGTGCGGAAACTGAAATCGTCAGGACGCACGCTGTTGTCCCCCGCCCACGCACCCGCAACTCCCGTGGTCGAAAACAAATGCACGTGAATATCGACGAGCCCCGGCGTCACCACCAGCCCCCAAACATCCAGCACCCTCGACGCTTCACTCGCCTCGATCCCCGTCCGCAGGGCGGCGATCTTCCCATCCTTAATCGCGAGGTCCATCATCTCGTCGATCCCGTTCTTCGGGTCGATCACTCGCCCGCCCTTGAGCACCAGGTCATACCGCGTCTGTGCAGACATCATCATCACCATCCCAGTCAAAAGCAGCCCTGCTCGCATAGCGCCAATCATACCGCCCTCCGCCGGTACAATTGACCAATCTTGAAGCCGAACGCGCCTCGATCTTCGACGACCAGCAGCGCCTCCGCGAGAACATCAAATCTCTGAAGAGTACCGCGGAAGAAAAGCCCCTCGTCCAGCGCTACACCCGTCAACTCGACGAGCAGGAGGCCCGCCTCGACCAGCTCCTCAAGCCTCGCCTTCATCGTGACTTTGTGACCTTCAGAAAACCCCGTCACAAACAATCGACAGATTGTTTTGAACAACTTGCGGAAAAACGCTTTGCGGCCGGGTGGACAATGTTTGTGGGGAAACAAACCGCTGGCCAGCGCGTCCCCTCTCATCGCCTGCGAGTAGGGCGGCGGATGCTTCGGTGTCCGCTTTAAATCCAGGCAACTGCTTCGCGCAGAGTGCCGGCCATCATAAGTCCTGATGAGCCTGAACCAAGTACGGGGCCTCCTCGGAGGCCCCGGGCGATTCATAACGGCCGGCGTCAGCCGGCGGTTCGCGTGGAGTGAGGCCGTAGTGTCCCTACACCTTCCACTTCAGATACTTCCGCTTCCGGTAGCTTTCCACCGCCATCTCGCACACCGCCACTCCGTACATCCCAAGCGACGCGTCACACTTCAACGCCTCTCCTTTCCGGATTGCATTCTGCAAATTCCGGTGATGCAACTCCACCTCCTCCGCCCCCGACTTCTTAAACGTTACCGCCTTCGCCGACGATCCCCGCTGCGGCGTGATCGTGAACCCTGTGTTCGTGAAAATCAGCGTCGCATCCTTCCCTCGAAGCATGTGCTCCACCGGAGTATCGTTCGCCATCGTCGACACGAGCTGCATCGTGAGCCCCTCCGGATAATCCGCCAGCACGTTGAACGTGTCGGGAATCTCCGCCACCGAGTCCTTCCAGTAGAACTTCCCGCCCGTCGCCACCACCTGCGACGGGTACTTCAAGTCCAGCGCCTTGATGATCCGCGTCGCGCGATGGATGAAGAGGTCTGTCGCGATGCCGCCCGAGTAATCCCAATACCGCCGCCAACTGAAGAAGCGCTCCGGATCCCACGCCCGCTTCGGCGCAGGTCCCAGCCACGCCTTCCAGTCGAGATTCTCTCCCGGCCTCGCATCCGGATCCGGCTTGTTCTGCCAGAAGTCACCGCGATAGTTGCGCGAGTAGTCGATCTGCGCCAGCACCACTTTGCCCAGCGCATTCTTCTTCACGTACTCGTTTGCCGTCTCGTAGCTGTTGTCCGACATCCCCTGCACGCCCACCTGCAGCTTCAATGATGGCTTCTGCTGCAGCTTCGCCATCACCTTCTTCGACTGCTCGATGGTGTGCGTCATCGGCTTCTCGACGTACACGTGCTTGCCAGCGTCCAGCGCGTCCAGCGACATGTGCGCGTGCCAGTGCTCCGGCGTGGCGATCAAAACATAATCGATATCTTTGTTCTCCAGAATCCGCTTGTACTCTTTGACCTTCTTACCCCCGGTCAGCGCCGCTGCCGCATCCAGCCGCTTCTCCCAGATGTCGCAGACGTTCAGGATGTCGATGTTGTCCTTCTGGCGCGTCTTCACCAGCGACCTGATGTGAGACGTCGCCATCCCGCCGCAGCCGATCACTCCAATCCTCAGCCGTTCATTCGCCCCCACAATCTGCGAGTAGCTGGCCGCTGTCGAGGCCAGCGCGCCCAAAAACATTCTGCGCGAAAATGATTCCATACGCTGAATCATAACTCGCGATGACTGCACTACCAACCGCCGCCCAGGCGGCTCTCGCCGCCGTAGTTCTCACCGCCGCTACGACGGACGTCCGCCGTCGCGAAATTCCCAACTGGCTCACCCTCGGCGGCATCGTCGCGGGTCTGGTTCTCCACACCGGCCTCTACGGCTGGCAAGGACTGAAGTTCGCCAGCATCGGCCTCGGCCTTGCCGCGCTCATCTTCATCCCCATCTTCCTTATGCGCTGGCTCGGCGGCGGCGACATCAAGCTCATGGGCGCCATCGGCGCGCTCGCCGGAGCCGAAAACATGTTCGTCGTTTTTGTTCTGGACGCTCTCCTCGCCGCCACCGCCGCCCTCGTCCTCATCATCTTCAAGGGACGGCTGCTGAGAACCCTCCGCAACATGACTCGCATGTTCTCGAAAGACCGCGCCCCTGAACTCGAGGCCGGCAACGAACAGTCTCTCGGCCTCCCTCGCGCCGTCACCATCGCCGCCGGCACCTTCGTCTTCCTCTGGCTCCTCCACTCAGCGACGAAGTAATCTATTCGATCACCCGCACCGTCAACCCGCTCGCCCGATCCCCCGACCGGTACACCCGCTGCGTCGCCTTCACGAAATCACTCGACTTCGCATCCTGAATCCGCAAAAATTTCTGCGGGTTCCTGTCGCCGAGCGGGAACCACGAGCTCTGCACCTGCACCATGATCCGGTGCCCGCGCCGGAACGTATGGAACACATCAGGCAGTTCGAACTCCACCTTCTCCTCTTTGCCCGGCGTGAACGCCTCTGGCTTATCGAAACCGTTGCGGAACTTGCCGCGGAACGGCTCGCCGCGGACCAGCATCTGATACCCGCCCATGCGAATGTTCTCCGGATTCGGCGCCGGATCCGGGGCGTCGTTCGGATACACATCCACCAGCTTCACCACCCAGTCGGAATCCGTGCCCGTCGTCGACACATACAGCGTCGCCTTCAGCGGACCCGCCACGCGCACATCACTGTCCAGCACCTCCGTCTCATACGTCAGCACATCGGGCCGTGTAGAGGCGAACCTCTGATCGTCGGTCATGTAGTTGTACGACATGCCGCGCGTGATGTAGGGCACGAACGGGACCGGCTTGTTCGGATCGCTGGTGTACTCGTCGAACCCCTCGCCGCCCGCCTCGGGCGCTTTCGCAGCGAGCTTCCCGCCCGCCTGGAAATAAAACGTTTTCGCCTGCGCCTGTTTCGGCGGCCAGGCGTCATACTTGTGCCACTCGTTGCGCCCAGTCTCAAACACGTAGGCCTCCGGCAGCTTGCCTCCTTCGCCCTTGCCCTTCAGGTGGTACAGGAAGAACGGATACTCGATCTCGTCCTGGAAGAACTTCGAAGTGTTCGACGCGAAGCTCACGTTGCCGAGCATCGTGCCGTCGGTGCGCGACCACCCGCCGTGGCTCCACGGCCCTTCCACGATCATGTTCGTCGCGCCCGGGTTCTGCTTCTCCGCCGACTCGTACAGCCGCAGCGGCCCGAACACGTCTTCCGCATCGAACCATCCGCCGACTGTCATCATTGCCGGCTTCATGTTCTTCACGTACGGCCGCAGATCCCGGCTCTTCCAGAACTCGTTGTATGTATCGTTGTCGACGAGATCTTTCCAGAACTCCACCTGGCCTTTAAAATTCCTCTCGTCGTAGTTCGCTAGCGGCCCCATCGACAGATGGAAGTTGTAGCCGTCCGGCGTGTCCATGTCGAACTTCGATCCGGGCAGCAGCGCCTGGTCGGCCTTCGGCCGGCCGAATCCGCCCATGAAGCCGAACGCGTGCGACAGGAACAGAACGCCATTGTGCCTGAAGTCGTCGCCGATGAACCAGTTGATCACCGGCGCCTGCGGCGACGTTGCCTTCAACGCCGGGTGCGAATCGATCGCGCCCTGCGCCGCGTAGAAGCCCGGGTACGAGATACCATACATCCCCACGCGCCCGTTGTTGTTCGGAATATTCTTCACCAGCCAGTCGATCGTGTCGTAGGTGTCGCTGGATTCATCGATGTCCTTGTTCGATTTCTTGTTTGGGATATGCGGACGCACGTGCACGAATGTCCCTTCGCTGCGGCCCTTCCCGCGCACGTCCTGGTAGGCGAATATGAACCCTTCGCGCATAAACTTCTCGCTGCGCGGACCCAGGTTGGTGCGATAGTTGTCGATGCCGTAGGGCGCCACGGTGTAGGGCGTCCGCAGGAACAGGATTGGAAACTGCTGGCTGCGGTCCTTCGGCGCATAGACCGACGTGAACAGCTTCACGCCGTCGCGCATCGGGATCTGGAACTCGAACTTCGTGTAGTTCTGCCGTATGTATTCGGCGCGCTCCTGATCTGCCGTCAGCGGCTTCGGTGGTTGTGCCGGCGGCTGTGCCAGGACCAGGCCCGGGAGGGCCAAAACAAAAAGCAGTCTCCGTATCATTTCTCTCTATCCTTACACTCGGAACATCGTGAACAGGCGCACAGCGCCGATATAACTCGCCTCGGAAATCCAGCGCCCCAGCCCCGTCGAGTACATCACCACCAGCAGCAGGATGAATCCAAACCGGCTCAGCTCGATGTAAGCCGCGACAGGGATGCGCGCCGCAATCAAAAACTTCGATCCGTCCAGCGGCGGAATTGGGATCATGTTGAACAGCGCGAGGAACAGGCTGATATAGGCGGCGCGGAACAGGATCTGCGTGCCTCCCGTCCAGAACAACCCGATCAACCCGAGCACCAGCGCGAACACAACATTGCTGGCCGGTCCAGCCAGCGCCACGGCAAGCAGCCCGTTCGGCCCGCCGCGCAGCTTCGACGGATTCGTATTCACTGCGCGCCCCCAGCCGAAAAACACTCCGCCGAACAGCGAAGACACCAGCGGGACAAACACCGTCCCCATCCAATCCACGTGCGCCAGCGGATTCAGCGTCACGCGCCCTTCCAGCCGCGGCGTATCGTCACCCAGACGATCCGCCACCCAGGCGTGCGCAAACTCATGCGGCGTCGTCAACATCCAGAAGATCAGGACGTCAAGCAACGCCCTCGTGAAGTCCATGTGCATTAGTCGTTCTCAGCCTTGCTACTATGCTAACTCGGTCGCCATACACGCTCCGTCGGAGACGGGCTTAAGCGCGCTTAACCCGCTCGCTGCCGCTCGCGGCTTTGCCACGGCTAGAGCCGCGAGCGATAGATAGAAAGAGGGTGGAACGGATTGAGCGCGTCATCAAACGGAGCGGGTCGTACGGTATCCCGGCTCTATTGCCCCGCGAATCCGAGTTCACCCAGCACGCGCTCGGCCTTGTAGACCTTGCGCAGCGCTTCGACAATGCCCTGGCTGGCGACGTGCACGCAGCGCTCACCCTCGTCCATGCTGTAGATGAAGCGGTTCGGCATGGCCTCGTAGTTCGTGTCGAACACGATGCCGATCACTTCGCCCTTCGTGTTCACGGTGGGGCTGCCCGAGTTGCCGCCGATGATGTCGGCGGTGCTGACAAAGTTGAACGGCACCTTCAAGGCCAGAGAGTTCTTCGCGTCCAGCCAGCGCTGCGGCAGCTTGAAAGGTTCCTCGCCGGTGGCGTGCTTGTACATGCCGTCGAAGTCCACCATCGGCGGAACAGGCTGATCTTTCGAATTGCGATAGCCCCGCACCGCGCCGAATGACAGCCGCAGTGTGCCGGTGGCGTCGGGATACTCGCTGGCGCCGCGCAGAATAAAACGGGCGCGAGCGATGCGCGCAGCGCTGGAGCGTTCGACGGCGTCGAGATGATCGTCGTAGATCTTGCGCACAGCGCGCGCCGCAGGATCCATCAGGCGGACCAGCTTGATCATGCCGTCTTCCGACGCGTTCAGCACCTCCGTGCTGCCGGCGAGCCGCTTGCGCTCCGCGACGTCCTTCAGCTTGCTGGTTGCGACGTACTCACGCGCTGCGTCTGCCGGTGTGCGGCCCACGAGGATCGCCTTCACCGTGGCATGGTCCGCGCCAAGCTCGGCGACCAGCGTTTCAAAGTAATTCGCGAGCATCAGCGCTTCCAAATCCTCCGTCATCGGCGCCTGTGAATAGAGCCGCAGCTCAAGCGATGGCAGCGCGGCATCCGTGTACTCGCGAAGCCGCTGATCGTTGGGCTTCGCCTTCTCCACGGAGAGCCGCAGCAAATTGCGCGCGATCCCGAACAAATCGCAGAACGCCGATCCGGTTTCAAGCAGATACTCCTTCGAGTTCTTGCGCCACTGGGCATAGGCATTCGAAAGCTCTTCAAACGCCTGCCCGACCTCCGCGCGCGCCTTCGGATTTGCCGCGATCTCAGCCCGCAGATTGTCTTCGAGTTCTTTCTTGCGCGCGTGCAGCTTCGCATCCTGCAATCCCTTGAACTCGCCAGCGCGCACCTTATAGGAGTTCTCCGCGCCGAACAGCTTGCTGCGCGCGACGCGCTTGTTCTCCTCGCTCTGCGCCCCATACTGTTTCAGGACCTTGATGGCGGATTCGAGCATGCGCAGGTTGGCCGGATAACTGACATCGCGCAGATACTCGTAGCGGGCCAGCGTAATGAAGCGGTCAGTGGATCCGGGATGGCCTGAGACCAGAGCCAGTTCCTTATCCTTCACGCCGCCGCGGCTCCACTTCAAATAGTGCGGCGTACTGGCGGGCTTGCCGTCTTCATAGGCGCGCAGGAACGTGATGTCGAGGTCGAAGCGCGGATAGGTGAAGTTGTCTGGATCACCGCCGAAGAAAGCGATGGACTCTTCGGGAGCGAACACCATCCGCACGTCGGTGTATTTCCTGTACTGGTAGAGGTGATAGAGTGCGCCGGAATAGAGCGTGACGACATTGCACATGCCGCCCGTTTTGGTCACGCAATCCTTCTCAATGGCGGCCATGGCAGCGCGGCGTTGCTGATTGGCTTGCGCACTGTCCGGCTTTGCCTTCACGGCCGCGGACACTTTGTCCGTCACATCCTCGATGTTGAGCAGGACGTTCACTTCAAGGCCTGGGCATTTCAGCTCGCCGTCCTGCGAGGCCGCGGCGAAGCCGTCGCGCATGTAGTTGTGTTCTTTAGAGCTGACGTTCTGAATGCAGCGCGACGCCACGTGATGATTCGTGAAGATGAGGCCGTGCGGAGAAACGAACGAGCCGGAGCCGCCGCCGAACCTGACCGACGAGAGCCGCAGATGATCGAGGAAATCCTGCGCAGGTTCGAAACCGAACTTCTTCGCAAGCTGTGTTTTTGGAACCTGGTTGTAGGGCCACAGTCCTTCATCCGCCCAAGTGAGGGAGGCACCGAGGACCGCGCAAAGAAAGAGCAAACGCTTCATGGTGAGAAACCTTCCGAGAATAGGATACCGAGGTCCAGTTACCGCGCGTTGGACAATAGAGTTGAATGCAATTCTCCGTAGCGACGGGAACCGCAGCGAGTCGAGAGGTGCAGGTCCGGCGCGGCCTGCGGCTGGAGTACATCACGCTGGGCTACAACGTCGTCGAGGCTCTGGTGTCCATCACCTCAGGACTCGTGGCGGGCAGCATTGCGCTGATCGGCTTCGGCGTCGACTCGGTCATCGAGAGCATCTCCGGCTGCATCATGCTCTGGCGGTTGCGGCAGGACAGCCACTGCCGGCGCGATGAGTTCGAGAGGCGCGCGCTGCGCCTCATCGGCTGGTCCTTTCTGATCCTCGCTGCCTATGTCGGATACGAGGCGGCTGAGAAACTGATCACGCGCGAGGCTCCGGACCGTTCAATCCCCGGCATCGTACTGGCGTGCGCTTCGCTGATCGTCATGCCGGTACTGTCGAGAAAGAAGCGCGCCGTGGGCCGTGAGCTGAACAGTGCCGCAATGGTGGCGGACTCGAAGCAGACGCAGCTCTGCAGTTTTTTGTCGGCGATCCTGCTCGGTGGTCTGCTGCTCAACGCAACGGTGGGCTGGTGGTGGGCGGATCCCCTCGCCGGCATCGTGATGGTCCCGATCATCGTGAAGGAAGGGATCGCAGGACTGCGCGGACAGGCGTGCGAGTGCGGCCACTAGGCCGCTCGTGCGAGTTTGCCCAGCGGAGCGGCGCGCATGGAAGCCCGATCATACGCTTGGCAATGGTCAGCGATTCGCCACAGTGGCCGCGAGTGCCGTGAGCCGGCCGGCGATGATCTGCTCGGCTTGCGCGATGATTTCGCGGACCACGTTCCCCGCCGGGCGGATGTCGTGCACGAGCGCGGCGGATTCGCCCGCGGCCAGGCACATCTCCTCGTAATCGCCCGAGGTGTCCTGCGTGGGAAGCACTGCGGAGAACTTGGGCATGAGATAGGGCTTGCCGTTGAGGAGCGTTCTGCCGATGGATTCGGGCGGATCGGGGTGCGGCGGCGTGCTGGTGTTGTGGTGTTCGTATTCGCGAACCACACGGTTGCGGATCACGCGCATGGGCGCGTCGGGCCACTCGGGGCCGAAGATGCAGGTGCGGGCGATGTCGGTTTCGCGGGATGTGACGATGCGGCGCTTGTACTCGTCGTGCGCGTTGGCCTCGATGGTGGCAATCAGGCGGGTGCCGAGACAGACTCCTTCCGCGCCGAGCGCGAGGGCGGCTGCGACGCCGCGGCCGTCGGCGATGCCGCCCGCCGCAATGACTGGCACCGGGACCGTATCGACCATCGCCGGCAGCAGCGTGAACAAACCGGCAGTGCCACTGTTGTGGCCGCCCGCTTCCGCCCCCTGGCAGATAAGAGCGTCGATGCCCGCAAGCACGGCCTTCCGCGCCTCGTCGATGGATCCGGTCTGGAACCACACCCGCGTGCCGGCGCCCTTCAACCGGCGGATCCATCCGTTGGGAGGCAGATTCCAAGAGAACACAACTACTGGAATATGTTCTTCGATGCAGGCGTCGATGTGCGCGTCCTGCGCCAGGGGACCGAAGGCGGTGTTTTCCACGACAAGGCTCACGCCGAAGGGACGCGCGGTGAGCCGGCGCGTGTCGCCGATCGACCGGCGGAGGATTTCCGGAGGCGAAGGTCCGGCCGCCAGCAGGCCCAATCCGCCTGCTTCGGAAACGGCCGCAGCCAGCGGAGGGACGGTGATGAATTCCATGCCGGCGGAAACAAGCGGCAGATCGAGGCGGTAGATGGCCGTCAGCTTTGTATGCAGCATGAACCCCTCGATGTCAGGTTTGCGCCCATTCTACGCAGACTTGCGGTTAATTCCAATTCTCCGGTTCTTCATGGAACACGCGGGGGAAAATTTCGTATATGGTCATGGAGGCCGGTCCGCGAGAGCGGGTCCGGCAGGCCATGATGACCAACCGAGTGACGCTTCCATAGAGAGCGGCGGTCCCGCCGCCGACACGGGAGCGGATTCCCTTTCAAACAATTTGCGGTGTTTGTGTATTTGCAGGAGGAGCCATGGATGGCTATATGGTCTACGTTCTTGCCGCCCTGATTCTGGTCAGCGCGGTGATTCTGAGCAAGTTCCTTTTCGGATGGGTCCTGATCCGGGAGGACCAGGTCGGGCACGTCGTAAAGAAGATCAGCGCTACGCAACTGCCGCAGGGGCGGATCGTCGCGTTGAACGGCGAAGCGGGCTACCAGGCCATGACCCTGGCGCCGGGCTTGCACCTTTGGCTCTGGCCGTGGATGTACCGAGTGGACAAGAAGCCCGTGGTGACCATCGAGCCGGGCAAGATCGGACTGGTGCTGGCCAAGGACGGCAACCCGCTGCCCGCGGATCGCATCCTCGCGCAGAAGGTGGACTGCAACAACTTCCAGGATGCCGATGCTTTCCTGCGCAACGGCGGCCAGAAGGGCAAACAGACCGGGGTGCTCACCGCTGGCATGTACCGCATCAACCTCGTCCTGTTCGACATCTTCAAGAGCGACGTGACGACAGTGCCGCCGGACAAGGTGGGCATCATCACTTGTCTTGACGGCGCTCCGATGCCGCGCGGGCAGATGGCTGCGCCGGTGGTAGAAGGGCACAAGAACTTTCAGGAGCCGGACCTGTTCATCGCCAACAACGGCTGCCGCGGCCTGCAGGAGCAGATCATCCTCGCCGGCCAGTACAACCTCAACCCGTGGTTTCTCGAGTTGGAACTCGCTGAGTTGTACGAAGTGCCCATCGGCCATGTCGGCGTCGTGGTGAGTTTCGTCGGCTCGGACGAGAAGGACATCAGCGGTGAGACATTCACGCACGGCAACATCGTGCCGCGCGGCGGCAAAGGCGTCTGGTCGGACCCCCTGTATCCCGGCAAGCATCCGCTGAACTTGAAGTGCATGCGCGTGGAACTGGTGCCGACGACGAACATCGTGCTGAACTGGGCCAACGCGCGCAGTGAGGCGCACAAGCTCGACGAAAAGCTCTCGACAATCACGGTGCGCTCGCGCGACGGCTTCACGTTCAACCTGGACGTGAGCCAGATCATCAACATCGGCGCGACGAAGGCGCCGTGGGTGATCAGCCGCGTGGGCAGCGTGAAGAACCTCGTGAACCAGGTGCTGGAGCCGCTGGTGGGCAACTACTTCCGCAACTCGGCGCAGACGTACACAGTGCTGGACTTTCTGTCGGCGCGTTCCGACCGGCAGCGCGAAGCGCGCGAGCACATCAGCAGGGCGATCTCCGAGTATGACGTGCAGAGCGTCGACTCGCTGATCGGCGACATCACGCCGCCTGAGGCGCTGATGGATACACTGACCGCGCGCAAGCTCGCAGAGGAGCAGAAGAAGACGTACGAAGCCGAGCGGCTGGCGCAGGAGACGCGCAAGACGCTGGAGGCTGAGAAAGCGCTGGCTGAGAAGCAGCGCGAGTTGGTGAACGAGGAGCAGAACATCCTCATCGCGCAGCGCAAGGCGCAGGCGACGGTGCGGCAGGCCGAGGGCGACTCGTCGGCGATCTCGACGCGCGCGGCCGGTGAATCAGAAGCGATTCGCAAGAAAGGCACCGCAGAAGCGGAGATCATAGCCATCAAGGGTGAGAACGAGGCTCGCGCGATCCAGGCCGTGGGTCTGGCGAAAGCCGAAGCCGCACGCAAGGGTGTGGAGGCGATGGGCGAGTACTACGGACTGCTGCAGATCTTTGCGTCGCTTGCTGACAAGGGCATCCGGCTGACACCCGACGTGCTGGTGGCGGGCGGCGGGAACGGCCAGGCGTCATCGGCGTCGGAGGCTCTGGTGGCGCTGCTGGCGAGCCGCTTGGTGAAGAAGAACTGAGGACCGTGCTGTGCCGCAGTTGGAGCCGCGAGCGGAAGCGAGCGGGTGTAACGGATTCGGTGCGACTTCAGCGGAACGGGTGTAGCGTGGGCCCTAGTCCGGCGGCGCGGTGGCTGCGCTGCGGGATCTCCTTGCTTGCAGGAGCCAGCCGCCGATGCTCGCGATGGTGAGCAGCATGGCCGCGCTGGCGAAATATAGATTGCGGATGCCGGCCGATTGCGCGACGGGTCCGGCGGCGAACATTGCGAACACCTGCGAGAGGGCGAGCAGCGACATGAGGCTGCTGCTGACGCGGCCGAGCATCTCCTGCGGCGTCTCGCGCTGCAGCAGCGTCTGCGAAGGGATCATGACGAATGCGGCGAAGAAGCCGAGGCCGAGCATGGTTGCGGCGGTGACGGAGATCCTGCCGAACGTGGCGGTGGCAAGGACGGCGATGCCCATGCCGCCGAGTCCGCAGAGGACGAGCATCTCGTGGCCGGCGCGGCGCACCAGTCGCGGCAGCATCTGGCTGGCGATGATCATGCCGACACCGATGAGAGAGTTCAGACCGCCGAATATGGCGGAGCCGGCGGCGAGCACGTCGCGCACATATACAGAGAGAAGCGCGCCGAAGCAGCGCACCGCGAACATGCCCGTCGTCATCGCGATGACGACGAATGAAATGGCACTGTGCGTGAAGATGAACGTCACGCCCTGCTTCAGCGAAGAGAAGACCGTCCGCGCCGCATGCTCGGCGGAAATGGGAGCGCGGTCGATCGTAATCGCCGACAACATGGCTGCGGAGAAGAAGAAGCTTGCGCTGTCGAAAATGAAGCAGGCGTTTGCGCCGACCCACTGCACCAGCAGACCGGCGAGCGCGGGGGCGATGATCTGCATGCTTTGAATGGCTTGCGACATGAGGGCGTTCGCCGCGAGCAACCCAGTGGGCGGAGTGATGGTGCGAACGGCAACCGCCTGTGCGGGGATGAAGAAACTGGAGACCGCGCTCAGCAGCACGAAGACGCCGTAGATGGTGTTCAGGTCCTTGGCGAAGACCAGGATCAGGATGAGCACGCCGCGGATGAGGTCGCTGGCGATCATTGTCGCTTTGACGTTCCACTTGTCGACATAGACGCCGGCGATAGGGCTGATGATCGCCAGCGGCGTCAGGAACGAGATGAGGATCAGGCTCACCTGAGTGGGCGTGCCGTGGAAGTTGAAGGTGACGACGCTGAAAACCGCGAAGATGGCGAGGAAGTCACCGAAGACGCTGATGAGCTGCGCGATCCAGAGTCGTCGCACAGAAGGAATGGCGAGCACCTGTCGGAAGGACAGCTGGGCCGAGGGACTGTGCATGCGTCGAGTCCTTGGCGGAAGGGATCTGAATATTCTACAACCGCGCGGTGAGTCGTCGCAGTTCGGAGCCGCGCGCGAGTTCGCGATAGCGGCGTATATGACCAGGCCGCGGCCGCGGGAGAATTTCGCACCGGTGCGGTCCCAGAGGATGGTGAGAAGGCGGCCGTGCTAAGGGACGCGATCGAGACAGAACCAGTCCGAAGTGGCGGGCGGGAGCAGCGGGTTAACTTCGACGGTGTCGTCGGCGCGGGCCCGCAGTCCGTAGAGTCCGGTGATGATGAGGTCGAAGTAGCCGGTGTGGTTGTAGTGATCGCCGCGACCGGTGAAATTGAGCTTGCGGCGTTTGCGTTCGCGGGCGAGCCACTCGCCGGTGAAGGGGTTCAGGTTCTCGCCGATCCACGGGACGACGCGCCCGTCGTCGAGCCTCCTGCGCTGGCTGCGAGTGTAGAGGCGAAGCGTCTCGAAGTAGCCGCGCCTGTTGACGGAGACCACGTTGGCGAGGGCGCGCAAGGTGATGGTGGTTGCGAAGGGCCAACTCGGGCCGTTCCACTGGCAGTCGTCGCCGTCGTAGGCGATGCGGAAGCCGGGATGGCGGCGTGGCTGACGGGTGTTAGGAACTCGGTGATGATGATGCCGTCAGGAGGCTGCTTGATGTGCTTGCGAAGGGTCCACCAGCGGTAATACCAATTGAGCTCGAAGTCGCGAGCGGGGCAGGTGAAGAGCGGGATGTTGCGTGACATCCAAGCGGCGGCCTCTGAGTCACGGATGAGGTTGACGACGTCTTCGGGGTACGTCGAGTTGAAGGTATCGACGTAGTGCCTGAAAGTGCTGGGAGTGAGCAGTGCCGCGATGAAGGCCTGGCGGTTCATTCGATTCCATCTATCGTATAAAGTCATTGGTCATGAGATGGGCGATGCTGGCGCTGGCTGTGTTGCCCGCGACTGCGGGCGAGTCGTTCCTGTTCGTGTACTTTCGCGAACCTGCGAACATGGGGGCGTTTTATGCGGTCAGCGATGACGGATACAAGTGGAAGGAGCTCAACGGCGGCAAGCCGTGGATCGGCATCCAGCGCGCGAATGAGCTGATGCGCGATCCATTTGTGACTCGCGGTCCTGATGGCGAATTCCAAATGGTGTGGACGTGGGCGTGGCGCGGGCAGACGCTCGGGTGCGCACATTCGAAGGACCTGGTGCACTGGTCCGAGCAGCGCGAGATTCCGATCATGCGGGGCACCGGCGCGAAGAACACGTGGGCTCCAGAGATCTATTGGGACGAGTCGAAGAAGCACTGGCTGGTGATCTGGTCGAGCGTCATCGAAGAGCGGCACTACGGCAACCGGCTCTACTACGCGACGACGGAGGACTTCCAGACGTTCAGCGAGCCGAAGGTGTACTTCGACATGGGCTACATGGCGATCGACGGGACGATCCTCCGCGATGGGGAGAAGTACTACCTGGTGTTCAAAGACGAACGTGCGGCGCCGCTGCGGAAGTCTCTGAAGATCGCCGAGGGGCCGTCATTGATGGGGCCCTGGGGGCAGGTGAGCCGGCCGTTCACACCGTCGTGGTCGGAGGGGCCGTCGGCGTTGAAGATCGGAGACAGTGTCATCGTCTATTACGATCACTACCGGCCGCCGCTGCGGTATGAGGCGATGCGGTCAAGGGACATGAGGACGTGGGAGGACGTGACGGGCGAGATGAGCTTCCCTGAACACTGCAAGCACGGCAGCTTTCTGCGGATCACTGAAGAAGAGCGGAGGCGGATCGAGGCGGCTTCAGGAAAATAGGTATCCGGCGAGCATGCGTTTGAGTTCGCCGAGGATGCGGACGCGCGCGGCGGCAGTGGGCTGGGAGTAGGCGTAGGCGATGAGGCGCTCGCCGGTTTCGATGGCCATTTGCAGTTTGAGATCGAGTGCGGCGTTATCTTTCGCGCCGAGGCGCTTGCGCATGAACCAGCGGAGGAGTCCGGCGGGTCCGGCGCCGGGGCGGGTTTGCTTTTCGCGGGTGAGCGCGCTGATGTGGCCGCCCAGGGCGAGGGTGCGGAAATCGGGATAGCGGTCGAGGAAGTCGACGTAGGCGTCGATCATGCGCTCGAGGAAGACGGGGCCGGAAGAGAGCGCAGAGCGGGCGAGGACCGCGGTCATGGCGGTACGGAACTCGTCCATGCGACGGACGGCGACGGCGTCGATAATTGACTGCTTGTCGGGGAAGAAACGGTAAAGGGCGCCGACCGAGATGCCCGCTTCGGCGGCGATGCGGCTGGTGGTGACTTCTTCGAAGGGGATGCGCGTGAGGAGGCGCGAAGCTGCGTCGAAGATGCTTTCGACGGTGCCGGCGCTGCGCTCCTGGACGGGCTTGCGGCGAACGGACGGCTCGGATGAGGACTGCGTACGGGGCATGGACCTGAATTGACATTATGACAGTCCGGATGGTAAAAAGCGAAAGAGAATTCGCGTTCGCGAATCTCGTCTGGAACACTCATGGCGATTCCAATTTCACAGATGTGGACGGTAGCGACTTACGTCCTGAAGCAGAGAATGCAGGGGCGTGAGCGGTATCCGCTGGTGCTGATGCTGGAACCGCTGTTCCGCTGCAACCTGGCATGCGCGGGCTGCGGCAAGATCCAGTATCCGGCGCACGTGCTGAAGCAGAACATGCCGCCGGAGGAGTGCTTCAAGGCCGTGGACGAGTGTGGCGCGCCGATGGTGAGCATTCCGGGCGGGGAGCCGCTGATGCACCCGCAGATCGCGGAGATCGTCGAAGGGCTGGTGGCGCGGAAGAAGTACATCTACCTTTGTACGAACGCGCTGCTGCTGAAGGAGAAGATCGGGCAGTTCAAGCCGAGCAAGTATCTGACGTTCTCCGTGCACGTGGATGGCGAGAAGGAGCACCACGACTTTTCGGTGTGCAAGGAAGGCGGGTACGAGCAGGCGGTGGAGGGCATCCGCGAGGCCGTGCGGCGCGGCTTCCGCGTGACGACGAACACGACGCTGTTCGACGGCGCGGATCCGAAGAGCGTCCGAGCATTCTTCGACGAAATGATGGCGCTTGGCGTGGAGGGGATGATGCTCTCGCCGGGCTATGCGTACGACAAGGCGCCGAACCAGGAGCAGTGGCTCGGCAAGGATCGCACACGCAGCCTGTTCCGGCTGATCTTGTCGAACCGCAAGAAAGAATGGGTGTTCAACCTATCGCCGCTTTTCCTCGAATACCTGATGGGGAAGCGCGACTATGCGTGCACGCCGTGGGGCATGCCGACGTATAATCTGTTCGGCTGGCAGAAGCCGTGTTACGTGATGCAGGACGGATACGCCGACACGTTCCAGGAGTTGATGGAAGCGACGGAGTGGGAGCAGTACGGGACGGAGTCCGGCAATCCGAAGTGCGCGAATTGCATGATGCACAGCGGATACGAGGCGACGGCGGTGCACGACACGTTCAATTCGTGGAAGGGTTTTCTCGCCACCATCAAGGCGACGTTCGCGAAGTACGAGGATCCGCAGGCGGCCGCGGACCTGGAGGCGTTGAAGCCCGCGCATCATCCGTGGGAACTGGTGCACATTGGCGGCGTGCAGGAGTCGAGGGAGCGGGTGTCATGAAAGAAGCGAAGCAGGGTGAAACGTGGGCGGCGGCGACTGAAGACGAGCTGCGTGAAATGCTGGAGCGGGCGTTCGATTATCGCGGCGATGTGATGCTGACGCTGCGGAACGGGACGCGGATCGAGGGCTACATTTTCGACCGGCGGAGCGGCAGGTCGCTGGCGGAGTCAGTGGTCCGGATCATTCCCAAGGACAGGCGCGAGCGCGTGCCGGTGTCGTACGCAGACATCGTGGGGCTGGAATTCACGGGCCGCGACACGGCGGCCGGCAAGAGCTGGGAAGCGTGGGTGAAGAAGTACGTGGAGAAGAGGGCGGCGGGCGAGACGGGGATCGAACTGAAGCCGGAGAGCCTGGACTGAGATAGAGGTCGTACATGGCTGATGACGAGCTCGTGATGGTTGCGGCGTTCCTGTATCCGCACGAAGCGAAGTTGGCGCAGTCGCTGCTGGAGTCCGAGGGGATTCAGACATTTCTGCGAGACGAGCACATTATGAATGTGCAGCCATTGTGGGGACTGGCGACGGGTGGGTGCAGGTTGATGGTGCCGGCCTCGTCGCTGGCTCGGGCGCAGGAGTTGCTATCGGTGCAGGTGTCGGACGAGGAACTGGCGGCGGAGGCGGGAGTTTTCGAAGCGCCGGATGATGCGGCGGAGCGGGACTGAAGAGCCTGCCTAATTATCGAACACTCGCTCCAGCCCGTTACACCCGCTCCGCTGAAGACTCGCTGGATCCAAACGCGACTTACAACTGAGCGGGTCAGGCTTCAAGCGCGGGGGAGAGTTGGGCGGCGACTTCTTCGCCGATGGCGAGGCAGGCAGTGGCGGCGGGGCTGGGAGCGTTGAGGACGTGGACGGCGCGGGGGCGGGCGATGATGTCGAAGTCCTCGACGAGCGAGCCGTCGGGCTTCATGGCCTGGGCACGGACGCCGGCGCCGGCTGCGATCAGGTCATCAGGCTGCACCTCGGGGACCAGGGTCTGGAGGGACTGGCAGAAGAGCTGCTTCGAAAATGCGCGCTCCAGTTCGCTGACGCACATGCGGAAGTGTTTGCCGATGAAGCGCCAGAGGCCGGGAAAGGTGAGTGCGTCGGCGGCATCCTTCAGATTGAAAGACGTGCGGGTGTAGCCTTCGCGCTTCAGCGCGAGGACTGCGTTGGGGCCGGCTTCGATGCCGCCGGCGATCATGCGGGTGAAGTGGACGCCGAGGAAGGGGAATTTGGGGTCGGCGACGGGATAAATCAAATTGCGCACTAAATGTTCGCGGCCGGGTTTGAGCTGGTAGTAGTCGCCGCGGAAGGGGACGATGCGGACCTCGGGATGCTCACCGGCGAGACGGGCGACGCGGTCGGCCTGGAGGCCCGCACAGGTCACGACGAAGTCTGAAACAAATTCGCCCTGTGTTGTTTCGGCTAGCCATTCGCCGCCGCGGAGATCGAGACCGGTGACACCCGCGCCGCAGACGACTTTGCCGCCGAGCGATTCGATTGCCCGCGCGAGGGTTTCGCAGACAGCGGGGTAATCGACGATGCCTTCTTCGGGAACCCGCAACGCCCTGATGCCGCCGGCGTGTGGCTCGAACTCTTTCATCCGCGGCGGATCGAGGAGCTCAAGGCACTTAAGGCCGTTGGCCGTGCCGCGCTCGTAGAGATTCTGGAGGCGGGCGAGTTGCCCGGGCTGTGTGGCGACGACGAGCTTGCCGCAGACGTCGTGGCGGATGTTCTTCTCGATGCAGAACTCAGTGAGCTGGCGGATGCCGCGGACGGCGAGGCGCGCTTTTGCGGTGCCGGGGCGGTAGGCGAGCCCGCAGTGCATCACGCCTGAGTTGTTGCCGGTCTGGTGCTGGCCGACCCTGGGTTCTTTTTCGAGGAGAGTGAGACGCGCGCCGGGGAAGCGCTGGAGGATGCGGTAAGCGGAGGCGAGACCGACAGCGCCTCCGCCGACAACGAGAATGCGAGGCGCGGACATTAGGGCAGGGATTCGCCGAGGATCTTTTCGGACTGCGCTTTGCGAAAGTCGTCGAGTTTCCTGGCGAGATCCTTGTTCTCAAGCGCCAGCATGGAGACGGCGAACAGCGCGGCGTTGATAGCTCCGGCTTTGCCGATGGCGAAGGTCGCGACGGGGATGCCGCCGGGCATCTGAACAGTGGAGAGGAGGGAGTCGAGGCCGTCGAGAGCCCAGCCTTTCATGGGGACGCCGAGCACGGGAAGCGTGGTGTGCGCGGAGACGACTCCGGCGAGATGGGCGGCTCCGCCGGCGGCGGCGATGATCGCTTTCAGGCCGCGGTCGCGGGCGGTCCTGGAGAACTCCGCGGCGTGCTCGGGGGTGCGGTGGGCGGAGGTCACCTTCTTTTCGTAGGCGACGCCGAACTGATCGAGCGTGTCGCAGGCGTGTTTCATGGTTTCCCAGTCGGATTTGGAGCCCATGATCACGGCGATGAGGGGTTGTGGAGTCATCAAGAATAGGATAGCGGAGCCGCACGAACCCCCGGCTTGCGCCGGGGGGCATGACGTGGGACTTACTGTCCCTGGATGGCGGAGAAGCCGGGCTTGCCGTCGAAGTTGTAGAGGTGCTCGGTCTTGCCCCAGGCGATGCCGGCGGCAGCGACGCGGTTCAACAACGACAGCAACTGCTGAGGGGTCACGACGGCGTTATCGGTCGAGCTGATGAAACGGCAGCGCCAGGAGTCCGACGTGATGGTGTCAGGCAGCGGATCGGGATAAACCTTTACGCCGCGGCTGGAGACAACGGAGAGCTTGAGACCGTCGCCGTTGACAGCTTCGAGCATTCTGCCGACCTTGTTGGGATCGCCAGGCTCGTGATAGACGAAGACGTCGATGCCGACGAGGTCGCGCTGCTTGGTAGAGACTTCCGCGACGGTGTGGGAGTCGACAGTCTGCTTCGGCGCGGCGTTGTAGGAGACGGGCTTGAGCTTCTCGGGATTCTTGCCGACGCGCGCGGCGACAGCTTCCGCGAACTCCTTGGTGCCCACCTTCTGCGTGCTGATGCCTTCCTTGAAGATGTCGTAGGTGTGGATTCCATCTTCGATGGTGCGCAGCCAGGCGTTGTGGACCAGCGCGGCGACATCGGGCTGATCGATGTGGACGAGCATCATCACGGCGCCGAGCAGCAGGCCGGACGGGTTGGCGAGATTCTGATTCGCGCGGCGAGGTGCGGAGCCGTGGATGGCTTCGAACATCGCGTACTTCAGGCCGATGTTGGCGGAGCCGGCGAGGCCGACCGAGCCCGCGATCTGCGCGGCCACGTCGGAGAGGATATCACCGTAGAGGTTCGGCATGACGATGACGTCGAAAGCCTCGGGCGTGTCGGCGAGCTTGGCAGCGCCGATGTCGACGATCCAGGCTTCCTTCTCGATGTCGGGGTAGAGGACGCCGATTTCATCGAACACCTTGTGGAAGAGGCCATCGGTGATCTTCATGATGTTGTCCTTCATGAAGCAGGTGACCTTCTTGCGGTTGTTGCGGCGGGCGTAGTCGAAGGCGTAGCGGACGATGCGCTCGGTGCCGGCGCGGGTGATGATCTTGATGGACGTGGTTTCGTCGGGAGTCTGCTGGTACTCGACGCCGGCGTAGAGGTCCTCTTCGTTTTCGCGGACGATGACGACGTCCATGCCGGGGTGCTTCGTTTTCACATAGGGCGCATAAGCGACGCAGGGGCGCACGTTGGCGTAGAGGCCGAGCAGCTTGCGAGTCGTGACGTTGAGGCTCTTGAAGCCGCCGCCCTGCGGTGTGGTGATGGGCGCCTTGAGGAAGACCTTGGTGCGGAGGAGGCTCTCAATGGAACTCTTCTCGATCCCAGCGGAATTGCCGCGCAGATAGACCTTCTCGCCGATCTCAATCTCTTCGATGTCGACGCGCGCGCCCGCTGCCAGCAGGATGTGCAGCGTGGCGTTCATGATCTCCGGGCCGATACCGTCGCCCTTGGCGACTGTGATAGGGGTTTTGACAGACATGTAGTGATTCCCTCTGAACTGCGGTGAACCTTCCAAGATATCCTAAGCAGGTGTTGCCATACCAGAAGGTACGAAAAGAGTATATAGGAGGTGAATGTCGATTGAAAAGGGTATGGTTGGCCGGGTTGCTGGCGGCGCTGGCGTGCCGCGGAGAGGTGCTGGAGTCGAAGAAGATCTGGGATGCGGCACCGCACAACGCGTTTACGGATCTGGTCTGGCACAAGGGTGAGTTCTGGTGCGTGTTCCGGGAAGGGGAGAAGCACGTCTCGGCGGACGGGGCGGTCCGCGTGTTGCGGTCGAAGGACGGCGCGGCATGGAGCAGCGCCGCGCTGGTGCGCAGCGAGGCGGGGGACCTGCGCGACCCGAAGGTATCGGTGACGCCTGCCGGCGAGATGATGCTGATTGCCGCGGCGGCATTCAGGCCAGGCGTGCCGGCCCATCACCAGACTTACGCGTGGTTCTCGAAGGACGGTGTGGAGTGGGGTGAGGCGGTGGCGATCGGCGAGCCCGATTACTGGTTGTGGCGCGTCGTGTGGGATGGCGGGACGGCGTGGGGGATCGGGTATGACACATCGGGACAGAAGAAGGACACGCGGCTGTACCGAAGCCCGGATGGCAAGACCTTTGAGCGGGTGCGGGGTTGGATCAGTCCCTCGGGGTATGCGAATGAAACGGGGGTGCTGGCAGAGAAGGGGCGCCTCACGATTCTGCTCCGTCGCGATGGCGAGCCGAACAGTGCGGTGCTCATTCAGGGCGAAGCGCCCTATCAGCGATGGGACATGATGGACCTGGGGACAAGGATCGGTGGACCTGTGCTGTTGCGGCTGCCGGACGGGCGGCTACTGGGCGCCGGACGACTCTACGACGGCAAGGCGCGAACGTCGCTGTTCTGGGTGCAGAAAGAGGGAATACGGGAATTCGCAACACTCCCATCGGGTGGTGACACAAGCTATCCCGGACTGGCATTGCGCGAAGGCGTGCTCTGGGTCAGCTATTACTCCACGCACGAGGGCAAGACGTCGATTTACTTTGGGAAGGTGAGGCCGGAGTAAACACTCCCTCCGGCCAGAGCAGGAGCGGGGAGTGCTCCTGCCCTAACGGGAGGTGGTCACGGATTGCGGTGACGCCGTGGAGCGCCGATCAAAAATCCGGCGAAGGCCAAAGCAAGGAGGCCGAACGGGAAATCCTCAGAAGACATGGTCTGTGCGTGAACTTGTTGTGTTGTAATCGGGATTGAGCTACCAGGCGGAAGAGTCCCCATCGATGATTGGGCCCCAAAGAGCGATGACCCAAGCAAACTCAGGATGAGAGCGGAATTTCTCACGTTCGGCCTCCGAATGAAAGTGAAAGATTCTACAGGACTTTGGGGTGGGCTCGATGGCCACACCCTCGTTAGATGAACTAATCCTAACAGTGATTTTGCCGGAGCTGCAAGCGCAGATTTGGCGATGAAGAAGTATTTATTTTTGACTACAATTTGGTACGGATTTATGGGGGCACAAACCTGCGAGTCAGCGGCCCAGCGTCAGGCTGGAGGTAGTGCCGGGGCGAACGGGGGATGACCGGATGACGGGGCGGGCATCAAGCACGGGGAGGTCGTTGAGGACCTGGTCTCCAGCCTCCTGAGTGACGCTGCTGAGCTGGCCGGGGCCGCGCTGGACGTGGAAGATCCCCAGGTAAGCGACCTTGCCGGGCGGGATGGAGTAGAAGCGCAGGAAGCGGGAGAGGGGGCCTGTGGAGGCGGGGTCGCGGTTGAGGAGGAAGCCTGAGAGGCCGAGGGTGCCCGGCTCGACGCGGAAGCCGTAGAAAGCTACGCCCGGGACTGAAGGAAGCTCGAAGCGGCGGCCGTGGTCGCGCCAGAAGTGAGGATGGGTTTCGCTATCGGAATCGGAGCGGTGGCGGTAATCGAGGATGCCTTCGAGGTGGAGGGAAGGGGGATCGTCGTCGCCGTACTGCATGGAGAAGCCGAGGAGGATGTAGGAGGGGCGCTTGTCGTCGTCGTACTTGCGGCCGGAGACGAAGTCGATTTCGGGAGTGCCCTCGCAAGCTTCGACGACGCCGATGGAGTCGAAGGCGGTGACTTCGACTTTCTGCGTGCCAAGCAGGACATCGCGGAGCAGGATGTTGTACTCACGGGTCCCGCCGTTTGAGCAGTTGACGCGGACAAGGAAGCGGGCTTCCGCCCAATCGTCGCCGCTCTGATTGTCGAGGCTGGCGGAGAGAGCAGGGATGCGCTCCTGGCGGCCCTCGCTCCATCGCCAGGGGCGGACGTCTTCGAAATGAAACAACGGCGCCGCGAGCAGCCAGAGTGCGTACAGCATTATCCGAAATCTTCCCGGCCGACGTAGAGCTCGCTGATGTCGTCGCGGAAATTGTCGAGCACCTTCGAACGGCGGAGTTTCATGGTGGGTGTGAGCTCGCCGGCTTCGAGGGAGAAGTCGCGTTCGAGGATTCGGAATTTGCGGATCTGCTCGAAGGGAGCGAGCTGGCGGTTCACCTGCTGCACGATGCGCTTCATCTCGGACTGCACGGCGCCGTTCCTGGCGAGGGCGGCGAGGCCTCCACCGGCGTCGACGCCTTTGATCTGTTCGGCGGCGGGCGCGTTGATGGTGATGAGCGCGGTGACATAGGGGAGGCGGTCACCGATGAGGAGAACCTGGTTGACGAGCGGCTCGAGTTTGAAAAGGCTCTCGATGCGCGAGGGGTAGATCTTCTTGCCGTTGGAGGAGACGATCAGTTCCTTCTTGCGCCCGGTGATCCAGTAGTAGCCGTCGGCGTCGACTTCGGCGAGGTCCCCGGTGTGGAGCCAGCCGTCGCGGAGGACTGCGGCGGTCGCGTCGGGATCCTGGAAGTAGCCGGAGAAGACCATTTCGCCGCGGATGAGGAGTTCTCCGTCGTCGGCGATTTTGAGCTCGGCGCCGAGGAGGGGTTTGCCGATGGAGCCGGGGCGCGGGCGCCCGATGGGATTGAGCGCGACGACGCCGCCTTCGGTGAGGCCGTAGCCTTCGATGAGCGGGAGGCCGATGGCGGCGTAGAATTCGGCGAGGTCTTTGCCGAGAGGAGCGGCGCCGCTGGCGGCGATGCGCATACGCCCGCCGAGGCGCTGGCGGATCTTCTGGAAGACGACCTTGTCGAAGAACTTCAGGGAGGAGGTGATCCAGGGCGCGGGCTGCTTGCCCTGCTGGCGCGCGCGCGCGCCTTCCGAGCCTGCGCCGAGGCCGAGGTAGAAGAGCTTGCGGACGGCGGCGGGTTTCTTGCGGATCTCTGTGGTGATGCTGGCGTAGACGCGCTCCCAGACGCGCGGCGGCGCGACGAAGAACGTCGGGCGCACGGTGCGCAGCTCGGAGGGCATTTTGGAGAGGCCTTCGCTGAAATAGACGGGGACGCCCATGCGGATCATGAGCAGCTCCATCACCATGCGCTGCGTGATGTGAGCGGAGGGGAGGAAGGCGAGGGTGCAGTCGTCGTCGTTGACGGGCAGCACGGGCGGGCCGCACTCGCAATTGGCGCAGACGGCGTTGTGCGTGACGAGGCCCATCTTGGGCTCGCCCGTGGCGCCGGAAGTGAGGTAGAGGATGGCGTAGTCGTGCGGCTGCACGCCGGCTTCGATGCGGGAGAGGAGGAGGGGATCCTCGGTGATGGCATGCTGGCCGAGTTCGAGGAGGCGGCCGAGCGTGATGGCGTCGTCAGTGCTGCCGTCGAGGAGGATGCGGGGGATGTCGAGGTCGCGAAGGCCGGCTGCGTCGAGAGCGCGGAGCATCTTGGGATTCTCGACGAAGACGGCTTTGGGCGCGCAGGCTTTGAGGGTCTTGACCTGGTCAGCCGGGGGCAGGGAAGTGTAGACTGCGGCGGCGATGCTGCCGTTGGTCATGACTCCGACGTCGGCGAGATAGAACTCGGCGCGGGTTTCAGATGCGAGGCCGACGATGTCGCCGTGCGAGACATCAAGGGTGCGCAGGCCGGCGGCGATTTCCTCGGCGATCTGGCGGTAGTCGACCCAGGACCAGGTGCGATATCCGGCCTGTCCATCGGGCTGGTGAAGTGCTGGAGCGGTACCCCAGGTGGCCTCCGATTGTTTGAGGAGGCGGTAAATCGTACGTCGCTCTGGCGTCAGCGCGGGCGCCATTTTGCCCATGAATCGCGAATCTCCTTTGGCAGCCGCCGCACGCGCGAAGCCCCTCGGCTTGGATGGCTGCTGTCCTTCTTATCCAGCTTAGAATACTGGACATGCCCTTCGAAAGAGAACTGGAGGCGGCGCGGGCGGCGGCCTCGCGCGCAGGTGAGTTGGCATTGAGGTACTTCCGGACGGGAGTTGCGGCGGAAGATAAGCCGGACGATTCACCGGTGACGGTGGCGGACCGCGAGAGCGAGAAGCTGATTGTGGCGGTGCTGAGCGAGGCTTTTCCGGCGGACGGATTCCTCGGCGAAGAGGGCACGAGCCGCGTTGGAACGAGCGGGCGGCGGTGGATCATCGATCCGATCGACGGGACGCGGGACTTCGTGCGAGGGAACCGGCTGTGGTGCAACCTCATCGGGCTGGAGGACGCGGAGAGGGTTGTAGTGGGCGTGGCGACGTTTCCGGCGCTGAACAATCAGTATTGGGCGGTGCTCGGGGAAGGGGCATGGCGCGTCGAGGGGATGGTGGAGACGCAGATCCGGTGCTCGACGATCAGCGATCCGCAGCGCGCGGTGGTGTGCATGAATCAGCTCAATCACGTGCTGGAGTATCCGCGATCGGAGAAGGTGCTGCCGTACTTGTCGAAGTTCTGGTCGCAGCGGAGTCTGGGCGGCGCGCTGGACGCGATGATGGTGGCGGCAGGGAGCGCCGAGGTCTGGATGGAACCGTCGTTGAAGCCGTGGGATCTGGCGGCGATTTCGCTGATCGCGAAAGAATCCGGGTGCCGCTTCTTTGACTACAAGGGCGTGGACACGATTTATGGGGGAGATGGGGTGATCTGCGTGCCGGGATTGGAGGCGCAGGTGAAGGAGTTTCTGGAGGTCGCATGAACCGGCGGGAGTTTTTGGGCACAGCGGCGGCGGGCTGGTTGCAGGACGAGCAGAAGGACGCGCCGGCCCGGGCGCCGTTGTATCGGGATCCGATCTACGATGGCGCGTCGGATCCAGTGGTGATCTGGCATCGCCAGGAGAAGTGCTGGTGGATGCTGTACACGCAGCGCCGCGCGAATGTGGACACGCCGGGTGTGGCGTGGGTGCACGGGTGCGACATCGGCGTGGCGCGGTCGTTCGACGCGGGGTGGACGTGGCGGTATCTCGGGGCGCTGCCGGGGCTCGAATTCGAGCGCGGGCGGAACACGTTCTGGGCTCCGGAGATTCTGTGGCACGACGGCGTGTATCACATGTATTGCAGCTACGTGCCGGGCGTGCCGGTGGACTGGTCCGGGCCGCGGCGCATCGTGCATTACACGAGCAGGGACTTGTGGAAGTGGGAATGTCACGGGCCGCTGCAGCTTTCGTCGGAGCGCGTGATCGATGCGTGCGTGGAGCGGATGCGGTCGGGCAAGTGGCGCATGTGGTACAAGGACGAGGCGCACTCGTCGCACACGTATGTGTCGGAGAGCGCTGACCTGCGCAACTGGACAACGATCGGCCCGGTGATCACGGGCAAGGGGCACGAAGGCCCGAACGTGTTTCGATGGCAGGGCTCGTGGTGGATGGTGACGGACCACTGGGATGGGATGGGCGTGTTCCGTTCGAAGGACGCGGAGCACTGGGAGCGGCAAACGGGGAACATTCTGAAGGAGCCTGGCACGCGTAACGAGGACGGGGTCAAAGGCGGCCATGGCGACGTGCTGGTGCAGGGCGACGACGCGTGGATCTTCTACTTCACGCATCCGCAAAGGACGCCGGGTTGGGAAACGGCGCCACGCACGGCGAAGGGAGTAGAGCCGTATGCGACGCGCCGCACATCGATCCAGGTGGCGAAGTTGGACCTGCGCGGGCAGGAGCTGATCTGCCGGCGCGATGAGCCGAGGCCGTTCCGGCTGCGGGATGGCGTGGACAATTGGGCGAGGTGATCAGCTTGTCAGGCGGTTGGACGAGACGGGTGTGAGCGCCCAGCTCTCGATCTTTTTCGCTTTGGCGCTCATGCTGAGGCCGCTGATAGGGCCGTAGACGCGGCCGGTGAGCCAAACGCTGCGGTTGGCGAAGACCTCGACGACTGAGCCGTCGATGAAGATGCGCAGATCGAGGTCGCCGCGCGGGGCGGGGGCTTCGGAGCGGCCAGCGCTGAGAATGCGCGAGTCGGGATCGTAGCCGACGAGCTCAGTGCCGCCGCGGGTGAGGCCGAAGGGCTGATTGTCTTTCAGCGTGACGTGCAGCTCGCAGCAATCTTCAGTGAGTGCTTCACGGTGGCGGAGTTGTTGGTATTCGGCGGCAGGGTCGAGGCGGAGCGTGCCGTCTTTGGCGAGCGACGGCACTACGGCGAGCGACATGGCGCCGGACCAGCCGGCCTTCAACTGATCTTCCTGGCTGCGCTGCTCCCGAAGCCAGGACCAGATGATGCGGCGATTGCCGGAGGCGTTGGAACTCTTGGGAGCGTAGCCCGCGCCGTAGACCAGCACGCCGTTGGAGTGCGGTGAGAAGCGGCGGTTCTTCCAGTCGCCGAGCCAGTAGAGGACCTTGTCCTCGGTTGAAACATAAAAGAGCCATTTGTTTCCGACGGGGAAGAAGTCGGGGCACTCCCACATCTCGCCGCGGGCGACGTCGCCGCCCTTTGCGTTGGGGTTGATGGCGCCGGAGAGGAGCGGGTTGAGGTAGGTCCACTCGACGAGGTCTTTGGACTGGTAGAGCAGGGCTGTGCCGCCCTTGCCGCGGAAGCCTGCGCCGACAAGCATCAGCCAGTCGCTGCCGTCGCGCCAGACGTGGGGGTCGCGGAAGCCGGGAGTGTCGACGCCCGGGGGCGGTGCGGCGACAACGGGGTTGCGGCGGTGCTTCTGCCACGTGTTCATATCGGTGGAGGTGGCGAGGCACTGCACTTCGGGGCGGACGCCGGTGTAGATGATGGTGGGCTTGCCGTTGTCGATGACCATGCAGCCTGTGAAGCAGCCGTCCTTATCGGGGCCGCCGGGAGTAGGTGCGAGGGCGATGGGGAGATGTTTCCAGTGGAGGAGATCGGGGCTGGAGGCGTGGCCCCAGTGCATGGTGTCCCATTTGGCGGCTTTGGGGTTGTGCTGGTAGTAGAGGTGATACTCGCCGTTGTGGAAGATGGGCGCGTTGGGATCGTTCATCCAATTGGCTGGAGGGAGGAAGTGGAAGCGGGGGCGGAGGGGATCCTCGGGGAGGGGCACGAGGGATGCGAGGAGGGCGCGACGGGAGAGCATGAGTGGCCGCATGGGAGGATCTTAACGTAAGGCGGGGGCAGGAGCGAGGGGACGTCACAGTGCGACAAACGCCCAGCAAATTGTTAGAAACAATATTGTTCCACAATGGATCGGCGCGGCGGGCGGGTTTTGCACAAAGAGGGTAGGTGTTCAAAATACCTGAATCCCTGCAAGATTCACTTGCATCAACTGCGTAGTACAAATAAGATAAACGTGTATTCTGGTCTACCTCTCGAGGAGTGTCCATGATCTATTCCCGCTCGGCTGAGTATGCCATCAGGGCATTTGTGCAATTGGCAAGGGTGCCGGAAGGCAAGTATGCGATGGTGAAGCAGATTGCTCAAGATGCGGACATCCCTTCCCATTTTCTGGCGAAGATCCTGCAACAACTGGCGCGCAAGGGCTTCCTCCGTTCGAGCAAGGGGCCGACGGGAGGGTTCAGCCTGCGGATGCCTGCGACGGACCTGACGCTGCTGGCGATTGTGGACTCCGTGGACGGCCTTGCCGACTTCGAGCGGTGCCCGGCCGGGATGGCAGAGTGCAACGACCAGGCGCCGTGCGGGATGCACGACAACTGGAAGGCCCTGCGGAATCGTATCATGGAGTATCTGGAGCGCACGACGATCGAGGATCTGGCGAAGGGCTTCGAGCAGAAGCGCAAGAACCTCGAGAAGATGAGCAAGAAAGCTGCGAAGCGCTCCACGACAAAGAAGGCTTGAGCCCCCGGGGCACGCCGCAGCGGCGCCGCGGGCGGCGCAGGTGATGCTCAAGGAGGCAGAATGCCCATTCGCAATGGCGGCGTCCCGGTTCCGCACGACATGCTGGTCCCGATGGTGGTCGAGCAGACATCCCGGGGCGAGCGCGCCTATGACATCTACTCACGGCTGCTGAAGGAAAACATCATCTTCCTGGGCACGCCAATTGACGATCAGGTGGCCAACCTGATCATCGCCCAGATGCTGTTTCTGGCGGCGGAGGACCCGGAGAAGGACATCTCTCTCTACATCAACTCGCCGGGCGGTTCCATCACGGCGGGTCTGGCGATCCTCGACACAATGAATCTGATCGAGCCGGACATCGTGACGTACTGCGTGGGGCAGGCGGCGTCGATGGGGGCGGTGCTGCTGGCGAGCGGGACGAAGGGCAAGCGGTACGCGCTGCCGCATTCGCGGATCCTGATCCACCAGCCGTCGATGAGCGGGCTGGCCGGGCAGGCGACGGACATCGACATCTACGCGAAGGAGATTCTGCGCATGCGGGAGATCCTGAACGGCGTGCTGGCGGACGCGACGAATCAGCCTGTGGACCGGATTGCGCGGGATGTGGACCGCGACTACATCATGGAAGCACAGGCGGCGCTGGATTACGGGATGATCGACAAGATCATCGCGCGGCGCGAAAAGTAGGGTCTTCTCAGCCTCGCAACGGGCTCATGGGCAGGTCCGGGGGCCTGCCCTACCCTCTCACTCTCAGATACTTTTCGTAGGCGCGGTCCCAGGCGGGGTCGGCGCAGCCTTCGATGGTTTCGAGGTCGAAGGAGTTGCGGACCACTTTGCGGATTTGGGCGAGGCCGCTGATTTCTCCCGCGCCCATGGCCTGCACGAGGAGATTTCCGATGGCGGTGGCTTCCGACGGTCCGGCGACCACTATGCGCCCGGTGGCTCCGGCGAGGAAGCGATTCAACAGGCCGTTGCGCGAGCCGCCGCCCACGACGTGAATCACTTCGATGCGGTAACCCGCGATGGCCTCGAGCATCTCGAGCACCTGGCGGTAGCGGTAGGCGAGGCTCTCGAGCGAGATGCGCACGAACTGGCCGGGCGTCTCGGGCACGGTCTGTCCGGTCCTGCGGCAGTACTCGGCCATGCGCTGCGGCATGTGGCCGGGCTCGATGAACTGATCGGGATCGAGCACCGCGAGGAACGGCGGGGCCTCGGCGGCCATCTGAGTGAGCTGCGCGTAGCTGTAGTCGCGGCCTTCCAGCAGCCACTGGCGGCGGCACTCCTGCACCAGCCAGAGGCCCGCGATGTTTTTCAGCAGACGGACCTTGCCTTCGACGCCGATTTCGTTGGTCAGCGTGAGCTCCAGCGCCTTGGGAGTCACGATGGGTTCGTCGATCTCGAGGCCCATTAATGACCACGTGCCGGAACTGATGTAGCACCACGGGCGATTGCCGGCGGCGGGAACGGCGGCAACGGCTGAGGCGGTGTCGTGGCTGGCAGTGGCAAAGACCGGCGCATCGCCGAGGGCGCACGTGTCCTGGATCTCGTCGAGCAGGCCGCCCAGCTTCGTGCCGGGCAAAACCACATCGCCCAGAATATGTTTCGGCAGGGCGAGGATGTCGAGGAGTTCCGTGGACCAGCGCTTCTTTGCGGGGTTGTAGAACTGTGAGGTGCTGGCGATGGTGAGCTCGTTCTTCTGCGTGCCGCTGAGCCAGTAGCTGAGCAGGTCCGGCATGAAGAGGAGTTTCGACGCGGACCAGAGTCCCGGCGTGGCGGCGAGCTTGGCGGCGTAGAGCTGATAGAGCGAGTTCAGCGCCATGAACTGGAGGCCGGTGTGCTCGAAGATGGTCTCGCGCCCGGCCTTGGCCAGCGCTTTCTCGTAGGCTGCGTTGTTGCGCGGATCGCGATAGTGGCGCGGCGTGACGCAGAGCTCGCCGTTGGAGTCGAACAGGCCGTAGTCGACGCCCCAGGTGTCGACGGCGATGCCGTCGAGCTTGAGGTTGCGCTCGCGCCCGGCGATGCGCAGCCCCTGGCGAATGTCGTGGAAGAGGCGGAAGGTGTCCCAGTACATGCCGTCCGGCAGGCGGACGGGCTCGTTGAGGAAGCGGTGGAGCTCCTCAAGCTGGAGACGCCCGTTTTCGAGCGTGCCGAGGATGGCGCGTCCGCTCTCTGCGCCGAGATCGAATGCAAGGTAGTGGGACATGGGCTTCAGGCTTTCTGGTCGAGATCGAAGATGAGCTTGCCGACTCCGCCGGCGTAGCTGTGGAGCGTTTCGAAGCCCTGCTGGGCCTGCTCCAGAGGAAGAAGATGGGTGATGAGGCCGGTGGGGATGCGGCCTGCGGCGAGCAGCGCGCCCGCGGCGCGGCCTTTGTGGTTGGAGCGCTTCATCGCCTGGATGTTCAATTCGCGGGCCATGGCCGCGTGGAGGTCCACTTCGAAGTTCAGGGGCTCGGGGATGCCGATGAGGACGAAGCGTCCGCCGCTGCGCGCGCAGTTGAGGCCGAGATTGATGGTCTGGGGCGCGCCGGCGGCGTCGAAGACGATGTCGACGCCGCGGCCGTTGGTCTTTTGCATGACGGCGTCGAGGAAGTCGTCCTCGTTGATGTTGAGCGCGACGTCGGCGCCCATGTCTTTGGCGAGCTTGAGGCGGTGGGGGACGCGGTCGCAGGCCAGGACCATCTCCGCTCCTGATTGTTTTGCCATGGCGATGCCGAGGAGCCCGATGGATCCCGTGCCGAGGATGGCGACGGTGTCGCCCATTCGCACCGGGGCGAGCTCATAGGTGTGGACCCACACAGCGACGGGCTCCATGAGCGTGGCCTGATGGATGGTGAGGTTGGCGGGGACGGGATCGGCGTTGTGCTCGGGGATGACGACGTAGTCGCGGAGGAAGCCCTGGGCCTCGGGGCCGCCCATGAAGCGGGAGGAGACGCAGAGGTTGTGCCGTCCGGCGATGCAGAACTCGCAGTGACCGCAGGTGAGAGAGGGCTCCATGCCGACGAGGTCGCCGGGCTTGAAGTGAGTGACGCCGGGGCCGACTTCGACGACTTCGCCGACGGGTTCATGGCCGAGGACCTGCGGGTACCGCGCCTGTCCGGAGTGGATGCGGCCCTCGGCCCACCAGTGGAGATCGGAGCCGCATAAACCAACGGCCCGCACTTTCACCAGCAGTTCGCCGGGGCGCGGGCCGTCAGGGAGAGGGGCTTCGATCAGTTCGAGTCGTTTCGGTGCGACGAGAGGAGCGCTTCTCATGAAGCGACCAGAATATCTCAGTCGATGGCCTTGGCGGTCACGACGAGGACGAGGGCGGAGTTTGAGTTGGCGACTTTGGCTTTGCCGATGACGACCTTTTGGCCTTCGCGGACGTCGAGCTCGGTGCTGATGCCGACCTCGGAGAAACTATGGCCCCCGCCGGGTGCAGTAGGGTATGGTACGCGGATGCCAAATCTGAAGCCATCGAGCCGGATGGCGCTGCCACGGTCGGACGGGATTAAATTGGCGCTCCTGATGCTCAATTGATATGGCGCGCTCGCATTAGGCAGGTCGGGGTCGATGATGCCGGCGGTGCCATTGCTCCCTACTTGGACGCCTTCGCGAGTGCGGATTAGGGCACTGTCGAGGAGCCGGAAGTCGGAGTAGCCGAAGAGAGATTTCAATTGTTTGGTGACGGGCTCCAGGTCGGCCGGGACGGCTTCGCCGGCGTTGCCTTTCGGCGATGCCAGGAGCATGTAAACCACGAGTTCGATGTTGCGGTTGCCCGTGGGTGCAGCGCCGCGGGCGACGTCGTAGCGCTTGATGATCTCCTCGGCCATCTGCATATCGAAGTCGTTGTAAGTGCCGATGCTGATGGCGCGCAGTTCGCGGTTGGGCTGAATGCGCGCGTCGCGCACACCCGAGGCGATGAGGTTTGCCAACGCCTGCACGTCGGCGTATTTGACGTCGATCACCTTCTGGAGCCATTTTCTGGTTTGCGCCTCCTGCGCGCCCAGGGTGAGGGCGAGTGTGGCGATGAGTACGAGCAGTCGTTTCATTGAGAGTCTCCTTCGGAATTCATTGCCCAGAGGATGACCACGTCGGGGTCATCGGTGACGAGCTTGACGAACTCGCTTGCTGGAGCGACAGGCTTTACCCGCTCCCTGCCGGTCGCGGGTACGATGTGCCGCGATTCATTGCCAGTCGCTGCCGTGCCCGCGATAGAGTGAGGCGGGGCGGCCGGAGCTTTGGCGATCACCGGCGGGGGCGGGACAGCGGGTCGGGGGATGAGCCAGATGATGAGGAGCATCGCGGCCAGCGCCGGAGCCCACGCCCACATCCACCAGCGGCGTCGGGGTGCTGCGACCTCCGCCATGACCCGCGCGCGCACCGCCTCCACCGCGCCCAGCGGCAGCTCTTCGTCGCGCAGTTCGCGCAACGCAAGATCGAGATCGTCGCCGTTCCAGTTCATGACGTCCTCCCCGCGAAGAGCTCCATCAGGCCTCGCAATCTGGATTTACCCACGGACACCTGGCTGCGCACGGTCTGTTCGGTAGAGCCGAGGATCGCGGCGACTTCCCGTGTGTCCAAACCTTCAATCTCCCGGAGAACGACGGCGGCGCGCTCCTTCTCCGGCAAATGCTGCAATGCGGCGGCGAGAAGGCGGCGGCGCTCGTCGCGCTCCACGTCGTCCTCCTGCGTGGCGCGGACGGGCGGATCCCATTCGATGGACTCCACCGGCTTGCGCGCACGCAACAGATCGAAGCAGAGATTCATGGTGGTCCGGTAGAGCCAGGCCGGGACGCCGAGGTCCTCACGGATGCCCTCGAAGTGCCTGTAGAAACGCAGGAAGACTTCCTGCGAGACGTCCTGGGCGTCTTCGAGGCGGCCGAGCATGCGGAAGGCCGTGCGCAGCACCATCTTCTCGTGCAGGATCATCAGCCTTTGGAATGCCTCCAGGCGATCCTCCTTCAGTGCTGATGGCTTTACGACCGCTGCCGCCAATTGAATTCCTTCCGGAGCCACTCTGAACAAGATACGTTGCCCGCCCGCGAAACGTTGAAGAGAAATTGAAACCGAATAACGGATAGTTCCGTCCTTTGAACCGTGCTTCGGAACAGGGTCTTTCTCATCGCTACTCTTGCTTGCTCAATCGGGTGGGGACAGCGCCTGCACTATGGCGCTGTCGCTGGATTCACGGCTAATGACACTTACTACAAAACGATGGATGAATCGAAGCCATACGTGTTGGGTGGCTTCGGTGAGGTTCGGGTCTGGCGCGAGTTGTTAATGACCGCGGACGTACTGTATCGAAGGCAGGGCGCCGACACCTCCAAAGCCGATTGGCTTATACCTCCACCCGCCGGGGCTAATGTGGACAACATCTGGCTGAGCCACTCCCGGCTGAATGTCTGGGATTTCCCAATCCTGGTGAAAGCGTACGTCACGCCGGATGAGCGCCCGATCAGGTTGTTCGTGGATGGAGGATACGTTCTGCGCAGCGTGCACAAGCACTCGGTCCGGACCAACGCATACAGCCAGAATCCGGTGTCGGTGGACGTCGAGGAGAAAGGCATCTTTCACGGGGCTGCGATTGGTGGCGGCATCAGTCTGAAGGTGACGAACTGGCTGGCGATCGAGCCGCAATACCGCTTCACGCGCTTCAGCGAACTGCCTCTGGCGGCAAGGGACGTCCACGATGTCCTGGTCGCCTTCCGGTTTTAGCGGCTGCCTGCGGGCAGGTCGTAGAACTCGTAGGTGTAGGCCCACTTCGTTTCACGGCCGGGATCGGCGGCGAGGTTGACGTACGGCTCGGGACAAAACGTGGTGCGGATACACCAAAAGACGATCTTGGAGAGCGGCACGTCGCCGCGGATCCGAACGCCCGCGCCGGCTTTGCGGTGTTCGACGCGGATGTCGTAGTCGGCGGCGCTGGGGCCGAAACCCTGGAACTCGGCGATGGTGCTCTGTCCCTTCTGAAGTTCCTTGAGGAAGACGATCTCGTTGCCGCGGTTCTCGGCCAGGCCGCCGCGGAATTCGCGCAAGGGTTTCAGATCGAAGGGGAACTTCACGCTGGCATCGGGGCCGGTGGACTGGCCGTCGATGACAAGGAAGTTGTGGTTGTACTGCGAGGTCTCGATGCGCTTCGTGCCCGTATTTTTCAGGCGGTGCTCGATGACCATCTCCGGCTTGTTCTTCACCAGGCGGATCTTCTTCGTGTAGCGATAGGCGTAGCCGTTGGGGCTTTTGAGGTCGTGCGTGAATTCGATCCAGTCCTTGCCCTGCTTCACGCTCCACTTGCCGGGATCGACGATCTCGTAGGTGCTGAAGGTCTGGAAGGACTTCTCCTGGGGCTTGCGGAGGACGCCGACACCGATGCGGACGAACTCGCCGCCCGGTGCGGCCTCGGCGTAGCCGAGCGCGGCGTCGCCGGTGCGGAACTCTTCGACGGGTCCCATGATGGCGTCGTGGAGCTTGGGATCGTAGCGTTCGAACCACTGGCCGAAGTACTGGTGGTTTTTGGTCTTGAGGCTGGAGATCTGGCCGGACCAGTCGAAGCGCGTCGCGCGGTAATAGCCGTTCGTCGCGTCGGGGAGATAGAAGGTGGCGGCAATGGCGGCGTTCCTGATATGGGCTTGCGGAGGCGCGGCTGCGGCCGCAGCGCACAAAGCCGTGCAGAGGAGGGCGGTCTTCAACATAAGAGAATTCCTGCCCAGCCACCGTATCATGGATTGGGTTGCAGGCTAGCGCGAGTGTTCGCCGCGGGAGGCGGCCGCGGCTTTCAGTACTTCACGCTGGCGCTCGCGCTCCAGGCGGATCAGCTCCATGCGGCGGCGCTCTTTGATGCTCTCGTCGATCTTGTGCCAGAACTTGCGCACGTAGTCGGCCGCCGAGACCAGGCCGAACAGCATGGTGCCCCAGAGGGCAAAGCGCGCCCACGGGGCCAGCCAGGATTGGCTGTCGGACGCGAGGATCAGCGCAATGGCCAGCACCTGCGTCACCATCTTCGTCTTGCCCAGCTCACTGGCCTGGATCGTGTAGCCCTCGCTGGCGGCGATGCTGCGCAGTCCGCTCACTGCGAATTCACGTCCGATAATGAGCACGGCCATCCAGCCGGGGACGCGGTGAACCTGGACGAGCGCGACCAGCGCGGCGGAGATCAGGAGCTTGTCGGCCACCGGGTCGAGGAGCATACCGACTGTGGTGATCTGGTTCCAGCGGCGGGCGAGGTAGCCGTCCAGCAGATCGGTGAACGCGGCCGAGAGGAAAATGAGCAGCGCCACGATCTCGTTGCTGAGAACAAGTCCGCCCAGCGAATAGGTAGCGTCCTCCTGGACTAAGGCAGCCACCAGGAGCGGCACAAAGAAGATTCGCAACAGTGTGAGCGCGTTCGGGAGATTCATCGCCCTTAACTCAATGTAAACCAAAGTCAACGGAATGCCCAGAGCTCCGGCATTTTCAAATTGTGGAAATCAATCGAAGCGCAACCTGCCTGGATTCATCAAGTTCACAGAGTATGCCCAGGAAACTCACAGAGTTTTCCACAGGGTGGGGCCCAGCTCGGCGGCCCACGGGCGGCGCAAAGCGTGGAAGGGAGGGCTAATCGTTGTTGCTGGAGAGTTTGCGCCGGATAAAGTCGAGCAGCGGGTTCCTGGCGAGGCGGCGGCGGCCGAGTTCGCCGAAGCGGGTCTTCGCGCGGGACTTGAGCAGACGGAACTGTGTTTCCGTGAGCTTCATTTCCTGGCAGATCTGCTCCTGAGTCTGCTCATAGAGGTAGAAGCGGGTGAGGATCTCACGGTCGCGCCTGGAGATGCCGTTGAGGGCTTTCAACATGAGATTGTTGCGCTGCTCGCGGATGGCATTCTCCTCCGGGTTGTTCCGGTGGTCGGGGACGTGGCTGCCGAGTTCGAGGTTGGTGAAGTCACGGCGGGTTTGGACCGTCTCATCGATGAAGGCGGCAACCTGCCGGCGAACGACGGTGCGTACGAAGCCCATGAGTCTTTCGGGTTCGCGAAGGCTGCCGTTCCGGATGGCCTGAATCACGATGAGGAAGGTGTCATGAACCTTGTCATCGAGTTCCTGTGGTCCAAGATGGCGGCAGAGATAGTAACGGATGCCGCGGGCGAAGACCTCGTAGAGCTCTTCGACGGCCTCATTATCGCGATTTCGAATGCGCTCGACGAGACCGGTCCAGCGTTCCGGAGTCAGGTCCGGCGCGGCATTGTCCGCCGGGCCGGAGGGGAGAGCGAAGAACGGAGAAGAATCAATGGGTCCGTCGGGGTGCGAACTCATCTGGTTTACTCCGAGCCCACCGTGAAGTAAGCGGCCCAATAGCGAGGCTGCGAGGCCCAGGACCCCTGGCGGATCATCGCGATCTGGGCATCGCGCAGCGCGGAAGCGGAGGGCCGGCCGCCGAGATGTGCAGTGTAAAACCTCGAGAAGAGAACGCCGCCGTCGTCGGGAACGGGCCAGAGGCTGGCCACAACGGAGCGCGCCCCCGCCGCGAGCCACGCACGTGTGAAGCCCATCAATCCTGCACCGGGCTGAATTGCGCCGAGTCCGGAATTGCACCCGCTCAAGACCACCAGACTGCCCGGGACATGGAAGGCGGAGACGAGATCCGAGCTGATGCCGTCGCGAGTGCCGTCGTCGCGCAACGAGAGAGCCAGGAAGGCCTCATCGGGATGCAGTATGGCGGTGAAGCCCGCCCCGGCACCGGGCTGATAGTGCTGGCTGAGGAGGAATGACGGCATCTCGCGGGGAACCTGCACGACGTGTGTGGCGAAGTGGATGACAGAAGCTGGATGCCGCAGCGCGGCCTCGACGTTCTGTTCGACCGCGTTGTTTCCCGTCAGGGAGGCAGCCTTCAGTTGAGCCTGCAAAAACAGGGACACAACCATGCCGATCTCGGCGCGGCTGCCGGGCAGTGCGGGCAATTCAAACGGCTTCGAAGCGGCCTGGACCGGTCGAATCCAGGAAGGGAACGATGAGAGTAACGTGTCGTCAGGCTGCCGGCGGGTCCAACGAGGTGCGCGCGGATCGGCTGAGTTGTGGATTGCGTCACCGATTGCGAGCAAGGAAGCCGGCTGAGGACGCGGGGGTGAGTGAGCGAGCCAGAGTGCGGACGGAACAAGGCGGAGTTCGTGGGTCTCGGCCAGGAAGGGTGCTCCGGCTGAAGGAGTCGAGGGCAGCGCGGCCAACGGGGCGAGCAGGATCTCGTCGCCGGCGGAGATGAGCCAGCGGTTCCGGCTGCGGGCGTCTGAAGGCAAGCCGCCGAAGAGCTTGCCAGCCAGATTCGCGCCGAGATTCGAGGCTTCGTGCCTGTTTTCCATGACCGCCTGGCGGAAGCTGGCGAGCAGAGGAACAACTTCGCCGCGGCCGGGCAGCGGGGCTGTCGAAAAACCTTCGCGCGTTATGGTCCAGCGCCACGAGCGGGTGTCGTCCAGGAAGAACGTGAAGAGGACCTGATCAGAGCGAAGATTCCTCTGGATGAGCTGCAAGAGGCTCTCCGGCGATGCCGTGGGTACAGCCGGGCCGGGTCCGACGCCGGCGCGCGACTCGAGGTCAGTGAGCTTCGCGGAGAGCGCCTCAATGTCAGGCCGGCGGATTGGAGCTGAAGCGCTGAGGGAGGCGGCGAGAGCCTTGCGCCATGTAGCGAGCGTCTGAGCATACTCGCTCCCGAGCCGCTCGCGATTGGACTGGCGCGCGGCGGCGATGCGGCGCAGGCCGGAGGCACGCTCCAATTCGACGGCGGCCCACGCCTCGCGCTGGAGGGTGGTTGCGGGCCGGTCCGCCGGCAGCCTCATCGCGAGGGATGCGTAGTTTCTGGCGAGATTGGCAAGGGAGACGTCGGCAGCGACTTCAGCAGTCTGCGAGGGTAGGACATCCTGGCGCCAGGCGACTGCCGTCTTCCATGCAGCGCGATAGGCGGAGATCGCCTCTTCGGGACGCCGGCACTCCATCAAGGCGGAGGCCACGTCCTGATCACTCATCCAGGGCACGATGGGACTGGGCGCAAGCCGGCGCTGCGTCCGGGCCCGGTGAAACCAAACGAGGGCCTCCTGCGGGCGCCTCTGCGCAAGGCGCAAGCGTCCCAATCGCATGAAGACGTAGTCGCGGAAGGGCAAGCGGTGGAGAGTGACGATTCGAAACTCATTATCCAGAGCGCGCTCCGCACAGGCGAGGTCACTGCGCGATTGGCAGATCAGGGCGAGCTCGTCCCAGAGGTGACGTTCAGACTGCCAATCTCCCTGGGCGGCCTGCATCGCGCCGGGCCAAAGCGCCAGCGCTGCCTCCAGATCGCCCCGGCGGAAGGCCAGCCGGACTCGCTGGGCCATCAACTGAGGAAGGTACTTGCTCCTACTGGGGAGCGCTGCAACAGCTTCGTCCAGAGCTGACCGGGCCGCTTCTCCTGCGCCGAGCATTGTGTAGATAGAGGAAATGTTCGATGCGTAGACCGCGCGCAGTTCTTGATCGTTGAGCTTGCAGGCTCCGTCGCGCGCGCGAAGGAAATAGTCGAGAGCTTCGGAGTATCGCAGTTGGTACAGATTTGCCGCTCCGGCAGCGTTCCAGATGCGATGAACGAGGTCATTCCGGCCTGCGCGAACTGCACAATCGGCGGCGAGTTGAAAAGTGGTTCTTGCCTGTGCGAAGTCGTAATCAGCAGCCTGCTTCAGCCCCTGGGACTTGAGGGCATCCACGTTGCAGGCGGTCGAGGCGGCGGGCGTCGGCAGAGGTAGGACGCCGAAAAACAACAAAGCGGCGGCGCGTGTGCGTAACGCGCCTGAGCTTGATCGGTGGCGCTTGTTGGGCATGGGATGGCCTAGAAGTACTAGTTCTATTAGTACTCCTAGGCAGTGTACCAGATGTTCGCCTCATCTGGAGCGAATTATTCGCGTATTTTTGTTAAACGTGCGCTGTGGTCCGCACGATATGCATTGGCTACTCCTGAGATTGCGCTCAGAAGATCACAGTCGGAATGATGATGATGGGCAAGCTGTCCATAGTTTCACCAGGAGGCGGATGAATCCGCCCCCGCAAAATAGGCTATGGACCGGCGCGCGGTTTTTAGGCTAAATCCTCATAGCAGATTGATTGCAAAGGAAAAATAAATTGACTTCGCTATTGATGTACTAATGTTAATGCGCAAAAGAGCGCTTCCGAACGAGTTTGCCGACGAAATCATTCGTCAGCCTGCCGTTGGAGTCGAAGTTGTCGGGCAATCAGAAGCCGTAGGAGACCATCCTGCCCGCGCGAGTCACCTGCCAGACGCGGGGCGCGGGTTGGAAGGCGGCGAGGCGGACGGTTTCGACGGCGGAATTTCCGGCCAACACCAGGATCATTTCCGCGGGGTTGCCGGGGTTCGCCGCGGCGCAGGAGACGCCGTCGCGCTCATGGGCGAACGTCCTGCCGTCTATGGTGAAAGTGGCGGCGTCGAACCGCGCAGGAAGTTGCGCAGAGAATTCACTCAATGCCGAGTTGGTTTCCGGCCGCCCGATGAAGACGATGGACTTCGTGCGGGCCAGTTCCGGCGTCAGTTCGAAGTCGCGCAGGACAGGGATGCGCGTTTCAAACCATCCGTTGAAGCTGGATTGGAGCAGTTCGGCGGCATGGCGGTTGGCGCCTGCTTCCATTGCGGTGCCGTAGACAACAACGGTATTCGAGAGGCGGGACATGAGCGCCAGGAAGAGCGGGGGAGCATCGGGCAACTGGACCTGCGGTGGCGGGGCAGGGAAGTCCGCCGTGCGAACGGTCCTGGTCGTGTACTTCGCGTAGAAGTCCCGCATCATTTTGAGGAAAGACTCATCGCCCATTTGGCTGCGGATGGCGTCGAACTGGAGGATGGCGCGCGCCTCACGCGCAGCGGTCTCGGATTCCCGCGCCCGCATGATATTGATCTTCAGGCTCTCGTCGGGATTGTCGGCGGAGAGGATTCGATGCCAGGCCGCGGAACCGAGCGTGATCCATTCGTCGGCCTCGGCGGCGGGCAGGACCCAGCCTTTCCAGAGCTGATCTTCAGGCACCTTTTTCAAAACAGGCTTGGACGCTTCTTTCTTCACAGCCTCAGGCTCGGCTGAAGCGGGAGCAGCGGACTCCGCCTGGAAGAGGCGGTAGCCGGAGGAATGGATGCCCTCATTGTTCGGGTACTGCTCTTTCTGCCACTGGGAGGGGACCCACTCGCGCTCGTTGGGTTTTCCGAGCACGGCCCAGACCATCATCTTCGGGGCCATCTCTGAAGTCGTCACCTTGGCGTCGAAGGCAGAGGCTGAAACGAGCGGCGCGGTGCGGAAGGCGAGGAATCCGAAGCCCTCGTCGATTGTGCCCTTGTAGGTGCGGTACATCTCCTGCCATTTGAGGTCGCGGTCGGAGGGCGTGTAAGGCAGGTGTGTGGGGCGGCCCTGCGGGTCGGGAACGTACTCCAGGCGCACGTTGAGGTCCTTGGAGTTGTTGCAGCCCCAGTAGAATCCTTCGGCGCCGCCGAACCACTCGTTCCTGGAACTGCGCCAGAGCTTCGTGCGTTTCGTGCCAAGCTCGAACATCGCGATCTCGTCGTTCTTGGCGTCGCCGATCAGCCATTCGTTGGTGTAGAGACCGTTGTTGCGCTCCTTTAGGTACTGCACGACTCCGTCGACGTTATCGCCATACTGAATAGCGCGGCGGGCGCGATAGGCGACCGGTGTTCCATTGATGTCGAACGGCGACTGGCGGATGGTGGTCTCGGTGAGGATAACGCCGGCATCGTTCTGATACCAGTCCGTGCCGCTTTGGATGCCGCCGGGATACGCTTGCATGAGCACGCGGTGGCCCTTCTCGGGCTTGATGTCGAGCATGACGTTGGTCTGCTCCGCAAGAGTCAGGGGCCAGAATGTGGTGTGGCCGATGACCATTTTGCCGTCGCGCGTGGCTTTGCCGGTGGCGGCGAAGGCGGAACAACGATCGGTGGCGGAGACACTCTTCTTCGGATCGAAGTACGACGGTGGCGTGAGGCCGAGACCCTCGAGGCCGGTGGGCGTGATTCGGGCGGCGGGGTTGAGCAGGCCGATCTCAGTGATCGTATTGGCGAAGACGATATCGGCGAGTTCGACCTTGCGGCCGTTGTATCTTGCTCCAGCGGCGGCTGCTCCTTCGGCGATGCCTTTCATCTCGGAGAGGATCTCCTCATCGAAGCCGCGGAGGAAGACGGCGTCGGCGATGGTGCGGCCCTGCTGCCAGCCCTGCGTCCGGTCCTTCGGGTTGATCTCCGCGGCACAGCGATCGATGTAGCCCTCAATCTCGCGGGCCATGAGGTAGCCGTGCTGGAAGCCGCGCTCGTACGGCTTGCCTTCCACGTGAAGGTAGATCCAGCCGCCCTTCGGGTAGCGATAGGCCGGACCGAATGACTTGACGGCGATGCGAGACGGCCACGCCGCAGGGGTATTGATCTCTTCGACGGCGACGCCTTCGACCCAGGCCTTGCCGCTGAACGCCGCGCCGGGCGCGATGCGTACTTCGGGAGCGTCGGTGGTCCGGGTGGCGGTGAAATCGAGAGAGACCTTTCTCCAGGCTCGCGTACCGGCAACGGACTCCGTGTGAACGTCCCATGGCATGGACGCCATGGATAAGGACACGGCGGTGGGGACAGTGGTCCGGTCACCGTCGGAGATGCGCAGGTCTTCGGTGCGCAGCCAGCCCTCCAGGCGGTATCGCTTGCCGGGAGTGAGTTGCACACCGCGGCCGCGAACGAGGGCATCGGATGGTGCGGCGCCCGGCTCGATGCGGAGACTCGCTTTGCCGTCGCGAGTCAGGCGCGTGTCGGCGGAGGCAGTGGCGCGGACGGGCTTCCAGTCCGCGGGCGCCATGAGCAGGGCAGCGGCGAGCAGCAGCGTCATTTCTTTTCCTCCCTGTCTTTTTCGAGGGCCCTTTCGAGAATGTCCTGGCGGAAGACACGTTCGCCTTTGGACAGCACGAGGTTGATACGGCCGGTGGCGGAGATGTCGTCGAGGGGATTGCCCTCCACGATAATCAGAGTGGCTTCATAGCCGGGTTGGATGAGGCCCAGGCGATTGGCGGCGCCGAGCTTCTGAGCCGCGACAAAGGTTGCGGCGCGGAGGGCTTCTTTGGCGGGTATGCCGGCTTCGACCCACAGTTTCAGTTCCCGGTGGATGGCGGGGCCATGCGGCAGGAAGAGCGCACCGGATCGGGTGAGTGGAGCGACGGCGACATCGGCACCAGCTAGCGCCTTCAGCGAATTGACAGCCTGCTGATAGGGCCCGGGGTTGGGGGTGATCTTCGAAGCGAGGTTCAGGAGCTGCGCTTTCTCGGACGCCGGCAGGATCTGCTGCAGGAGCGTGTCCTTCAGGATCCCGAGGTCTCCCGCGGCGACCTGCGAAGCGACGAGGGACGGGGCGACAGAATCAGGGTTGGAGATGAATACCTCCGCGCCCGGGATCTCGCCAGATTCCACGCGGCGTTGGAGTGTGGGCGCGATGCCCATCGGGTCGGGTACTGTCCGCACGGCGCCCACACCACAGTAGACGTATGAGGCGAGCTCGCGCTCCATCTGTTTTGTGAGTTTGCCGTAGTCGGAGGCGGGGGCGCCGGTGCCTGGCAGCATCAGGTTGACACCTGAGTCGATGAGAGCGGGCATCACGGTCCGGCCGGAAGCCTGGACTGCTTCTGCCTTCAGTTCGTCGGGCTTCGGCCACGATCCCTGGAAGATCTGCTCGATGCGGCCGTTGCGGATGAGGATAGCCGCGGAGTCGATGACGCGGCCGTCGCCGACGAAGATGCGGGCGTCGTGGATGAGCCAGGTCTGCGCGCGTTTCATCTCGCGGGTGAGCATCTGCGTCTTGCGCAGGTTGGACTTGGTGTGGGCCTGCCAGGCGCCAGTGAAGATGAAGGGCGCCAGCACGGCCACGACCCAGAGTTTGGCGGCGGGCTTGAGCTTCTCCTCCTTCTCCCAGCGGAACAGCTTGATGGCGATGAAGAGAGAGACGCCCAGAGTGAGAAGGAGCGAGGCGAGAGCGCCCAGATTATCGAAGATGGTCTCGCCGCGCACGAGGATCCCCTGCGTGCCGAGATAGAGGTTGGTGGAGGGGAGAAATTGCGAGACGGACTGGAGCCACTCCGGCATGATGCTGAGCGGCACAGTGGCGCCGGAGAGCATGAGCATCGGCAGGTAGAGAAGCTGAATGATGATCTGGCTCTCGGCCATGCTGTTGGCGACCGCGGCAATGATGAGGCCCACGCTGCGGAACGCGAACACTCCGGCACTGACAATGATCAGAAGCGAGCCCAGATTGGCCGGCATCTCCATCCCGTAGCGGACCTTGGCGAGGATCAGAAAGAAGAACACGGAGGGTAGAAACACGGCCCAACCGGTGACGATGGAGGCGACGAGGATTGGTGCGGGCGTGATAGGAGCGACCTTGAACCGGCGCAGGATATTTGTTTCGCGTTCCAGCGTCGCGCGGATACCGCCGCCGAAGAAGCCAGTTCCCAGGACGCCGAACATCAGCACCATGCTGATTACCTGGGCGAGCGAGCCGGAGCTGGTCTTTCCACCGAAGCCCTCGGCGAAGGTGAGGAAGAAGATCAGCGGGAAGAGGTAGTTGAAGAACAGGACCATGCGGTCGCGAAGGGTGAGGCGCAGCGTTGACTTGATATAAGCGATGTATGAGCGCATGGTCTTGGTTCAGTCGCGCAGAGATTTTCCTGTCAGCTCGATGAAGACGTCTTCCAGGGTAGGGCGCTTGATGTGGAGGTCGTCGATCCCGGCTCGTGTGGAATCGAGCCATTTGACGATCTCCACGACGGAGCGTGCGGGATGAGGAGAGCTGACGGTGAGGTGGCGGCGGTCAGAGGAGAAGAGGAGCGGCCGCTCGGAGTCGCAGTCGATGGGGCACTCATCGGGCATGGGGTGCACGGTGGAGACCTCGACGCGGGCATGGCCGAGGACGCGCTGCTGCAACTCGCGCGGCGTGCCCATGGCGATGATGCGGCCCTCGTCGACGATGGCGACGCGGTCACAGAGCCGTTCGGCCTCTTCGATGTAGTGCGTGGTCAGGAGGATGGTGCGCTTCTGGCCGCGCTGCTCCTCGATGAGGGAGTGGATCTCGAGGCGGACCTGCGGGTCGAGTCCGGTGGTGGGCTCGTCGAGAAAGAGCACCTGCGGCTCATTGACCATAGCGAGAGCGAGAGCCAGGCGCTGCTTCTGGCCGCCGGAGAGCGTCTGGTAGAAAGCAGCGCGCTTGTCCCAAAGTTGGAGGCGCTTGAGCAGCGCATCGATGTCGGTGGAGCGGGAGTAGAACGCGGCGAAAAGCTCCGCGGCCTCGCGGACGCGCATCTTATCCGGGAGATTCGTGGCCTGGAGGGAGACGCCGATGCGGTCCTTCACAGCCATGGTGTCGGAGGCGGGGTCGAAGCCGAGCACGGACACATCGCCGCCGGAGCGGGTGCGTATGCCTTCCAGAATTTCTACTGTAGTGGTCTTGCCGGCGCCATTGGGGCCGAGTAGTCCGAAGACCTCGCCTTGAGCGACTTCGAAGTCGATGCCGCGAACGGCCTGGAAGTCACCGTAGGATTTGCTCAGCCCTCGGACGGAGATCGCGGGTTCGGGCATGAGATCTAGCGGCCGCCCAGAACCGAGATGCAGGCCTTCATGAAAGCAGGCAGGTCGTCCGGCTTGCGGGAAGAGACGAGATTGCCGTCGACGACGACCTCCGAATCCTGCCACTGGCCGCCAGCATTGACGACGTCATCTTTGATTGCGAAGAACGACGTACAGTGCTTGCCGCGGAGGACATTGGCCGAGCACAGGCACCACAGGCCGTGGCAGATGGCCGCGACGAGTTTGCCCTGGGCATCGAGGTGAGCGATGAACTGGGACGAGGCGGGGTGGCGGCGGATGAAGTCCGGCGCAAATCCTCCGGGAGCGACAACGCCGTCGTAGTCCGCGGGCTTCACTTCGCTGTAGGATTTGTGCGAAACGCAGGGATAGCCGGTCTTGGAGGGGTAGCTCTTGCCCGCCTCGGCCGCAACGAAGTGAACTTCAGCGCCAGCCTCGACAAGACGGTAGTAGGGATACCAGACCTCCATTTCCTGGTATTGCTGATCGACAAAAATTGCGACACGCTTGCCCTTCAGACTCATAGATTCCAGTGTAGGGCAAGCGGTTGAAGTCCGCGCGATGCCTGGTGCGCTGGGCACGAGCTCCAACTCCGTTACACCCGCTCGCGGCTCTGCGGTCTATTACAGCCGCGAGCGGGTACAACTCGGGCTTTGGGGTGAGTATCAGGCGACGGGTTCGGATGCCGGCGGCGCGTAGGGCTCGAACTTGTCGCTGAAGTCGAACTCGTAGATGCCATCGAGCTTCGAGCCGGGCTCCAGGGTTGCGATTTCCTTGATGTAACCGGTGCGCAGATCGTAAACCCAGCCGTGGATAATGGGGCGCTGTTCGTTATACCAAGCCTTCTGAATCGTGGAAGTCTCCGCGACGTTCCGGACCTGCTGCGCGACGTTGATTTCCACGAAGCGGTCGGCGCGGGCCTGGGGATCCGTGATGGCCGCGAGTTCGGCCGCGTTGTGGTTGTAGATGTCCTTGATGTGGCGCAGCCACTGGTTGATCAGGCCGAAGTCGTGGTGCGTCATCGAGTTCTTGATGCCGCCGCAGTTGTAGTGGCCGCAGACGATCACGTGCTTCACCTTGAGCACCTCGACGGCGTATTGCAGCACGCTGAGGACATTGAAATCCGTGTGGATCACCAGGTTGGCGATGTTGCGGTGGACGAATAGCTCACCGGGCTCGGTGCCGGTGATGTCCTCGGCGGGAACGCGCGAATCCGAACAGCCGATCCACATGAACTCCGGCTTCTGGTGCTCGGCCTGGCGAGAGAAATAGTCGGGGTGGACGCTGAGTTTGTCAACGACCCAAGCCTTGTTGGCCAGGAGAAGTTTCTTGTAGGAATCCATTGGGCAGTCTCCTTTAGAAATGCTTGAACTCGAGCGTAATGTCCTTGTAGGGAGCAAGGAGTCTGAAATCGTTGACGACATCGACGATGTCGTGATCCGTGTAGAGCGAACGGGAGCCGTCGATGATCAGGTGCGATCCGGCGGGGATGCGGCGCAGCTTCGACCTCAGCTCATTCTTGTTCACAAAGGAGGCATCCTTGTTGAAGCGCATGAGGTAATGGGTGTCCATGTTGACGACCGTGATCGCGGCGCGGTGGTTGGCGCGGATCACGAAGAAGAGTCCGAACGCCATGCCGATCAGAACCCCTTTTAGCAGGTCAGTGAAGACGATGGCAGTGAGGGTGACGGCGAAGGGCAGAAACTGACTCCAGCCCGAGCGATACATGGCGGCCCAGATGGCAGGCTTGGTGAGCTTGTACCCGACCAGGATCAGAACGGCGGCCAGACAGGAGAGCGGAGTGAGGTTGAGCAGGCTGGGAATGAAGAGCACGGAGCCGAGCAGCAGGACGCCGTGGATGAACGAGGACATGCGGGTCCGAGCACCGGCGTAAACGTTCGCCGAAGTGCGAACGACAACACTCGTGAGCGGCAGACCGCCGAGCAAACCGCTGATGAAGTTTCCGATACCCTGCGCGCGCAGCTCCTGGTTCGGCGAGGAGATGCGCTTGTATGGGTCGAGCCGGTCCGCTGCTTCCAGCGAGAGCAGGCTCTCCAGGCTGCCGACAATGGCGAGCGTGCACGCGACGACCCAAACTTGCGGGTTCGTGATCTGTGAGAAGTCCGGCAGCGTGAATTGACGAAAGAAGTCGCCGACGGACTGCGCCACTGGCAGGGCTACCATGTGCTCGGCTTCCTTCAATTGGATCTGCGGTGCGCCCAGGCCGAACGCCTGATTCAGGCCGATGCCCATCGCGACGGCGAGAAGCGGGCCGGGGATCAGCGTCGCCAATCTGCCCATCTGCGGCGCGAACTTCTCCCAGGAGAGCAGCAATACCAGGCAGATCCCAGAGATGGTCACCGCTCCGGGGTGTGCGGTGACGATACTGGCGAGCAGATCGGTGATCGTGTTGCTTTCGCCCTTCTCAAAGAAGCCGAAATCGCCTTCATAGTCCTTGTCGCGGCCGAGCGCGTGAGGGATCTGTTTGAGGATGATCACCAGGCCGATAGCGGCGAGCATCCCTTTGATCACCGCGTTTGGGACGTAATCGGCGACCACGCCCATACGCACCACGCCGAGGCCGAGTTGAAGAACCCCGCCGAGCGCGACAGCCAATACGAAAGTCTGGTAGGTCCCCAGACTCTGAATCGCGGAGGCCACTATCACGGTCAGCCCGGCCGCGGGTCCGCTGACGCTGACATGAGAACCGGAGAGAAGGGAAACTACGATGCCGCCGACGATCCCGGCAATGATTCCGGCGAACAGAGGCGCTCCCGATGCAACGGCGATTCCCAGGCATAGAGGCAACGCCACGAGAAAGACCACGGTCCCGGCAGGGCCGTCGTATTTGAAGAAGTTCCCGGAAGTTGGATCAAGTGAGACTTTTTGCCCAGTCATAGTTGTTAGTGATTCACCGGAGAGAGATTGAATGTGTCAAACAGCCCTGTGGCGGGCGCAGCTAGATGACTATCTTTCGATATATCCCAGGACTCCAGGATACCCCGCGGAAGGCGCGCGCGCAGTACTCCCTTTGTAACAAAAGTGTTTGCTAACTCCTTTTGGGATAATATGATCTGGAGGTTAGGTTTCGACCGAAGGCATGACAGGCGAATTACTTGAGGCCGGTTCGGGTTTGGCACGCAGCATCTTCGACGCGATGCCCTCGCCGATATTCCTGGTTGACGAGGATGTAAGGATTCTTGGCTACAACCTGGCGGCCGGAGATCTGCTGAGCGCCGGCCGGACTGTCGTTTTGCAGCAACGCGGAGGGGAGGCGCTGCACTGCATCCACTCCGAAGAGACTCCGTGGGGCTGCGGCTCGGCGCCGGCATGCTCGGATTGCGTCATTCGCAACTCAGTGAGCGAAGCATATCGAGGGGGCAAGACCTGGCGGAAATTGGCGCAAATGCAGTGGAAGAAGCCGGACGGGAGCGCGGTGGTAGTCCAAGTTCTGGTCACCGCGACTCCGCTCCGCCACGCGGATGCAACTTTGGTGCTGCTTGCGCTGGAAGACGTGAGCGAATTGATGCAGTTGAAGCGCCTGGTGCCGATCTGTGCTCACTGCCGGAAGATCCGGGATGACGACGAGTACTGGCAGCGCGTCGACGTGTACTTCAAGCGCACGCTGGACATCAATTTCACGCACGGGATCTGCCCGGACTGCGTAGAGGGCCTCAAAGCGGAAATGCGCAGCGCCGTGGTTTCACCAAGGCCAGGAGAGTAACGCGGCCGGCAGTGAAGCCAACGCCCACGCGGCAAGGACTCTAGATGCGGCGGAGGTTGACCTTGTCCGCCAGAGGGCGATAGACGCACAAGGCAAGGCGCAAAGCAGGAGCACAGCCGCGACGGCCGTGATCCCCGTGCCGCAGGTGCTGCGGAAACCGGGCAGGGGCACCAGCGCGAGCAATTGGGTGAGCGGGTTCCCGTCGATGCCCCATCCGGCCACGATCCCAACCACCGCCGCGGCGAGTCCGGCGGCGACGGCCCGGCTGACCGTGGCCTTCCGGATTCGCCAGTAGAGCAGGGCACACGCGATCCAGACGGCCAGAATGGTCAGCAGCACGCGCCACGCAAATGAGAGCAGAATCGCAGCAACGCCGGGAGAGTCGCCTGCTTCACCCTCTGAGGCGAGTGCCTGCATGGCGCTGGACATCTTCTCGAAGCGGGCCAGCAGCGCCGGTGTGACGCCAGGCACGCGTTGCAGGTCCTGCAGCCTGGCGTACGGTACGCGAGCCAGGATAGCGGACGCCAGAGCGGCGTCAACGCCGGGGACGCCAATCAGGTCAGCATGGGAAGCCGCGTTGAGGTCGAAGGTATGGACGAGGGGAGCGACACGGAACTGATCGATGAGGCCTGTGCCCGTGTGGAATCCATCGTTGGCCAGCCAGATCTGAGGTGAATCCGGCAGAGGCTGGCCGAGTAGAACATCGTTGACAACCGCGTCGACGGCAGATGCCTCATCGGGGAACTCGCGCTTGTAAGCACGAATGAGGTCTGCCGTCGTCCTGGGCTTTCCCTGCGCCATGGCGTGGATCAGTTTCAGGTAGCAGTTCTCCAGCGGCCGCACCTCCTCCGGCGACGCGCCGAATTGCTGGTAATAGGCGGCGCTGCGGTAAGTGTTGCGTAGTTCGGGCTTTTGGGTCCAACGGTAAAAGAAGGCGCTGACGACACCTTCGGTCGATAGCATGACCGCCGCGGGTTTAGGCTTGCCGCCGGGTGTTCCAGGGAGGAGGTTTCGCAGGAGGTAGTCGTTGTAGGCCGAAATCCGCCCTGGAATCTCGGGCTCCCAGGCGTAGGCGTTTGCGCGGACTGCGTGGTAGCGCATGATTCCCTCGACGATGTTGGACCACGCGAAAAATGTCAGCCGCCACCGGCCTGGGATGGTGCGCTCCGCGGAGATCTCGCGCGCATAGTTCCGCAGAATTGGAGCGGCGTAGCGGTTCAAGTAAGCGTCGCGCGCCAGGTCCCTCGTGTGCGGATCGGCGTCGGGATCGTTGATTGCCAGAACCTGACAGTGCTCGGCGAAGCCTTCGTGGAACGCCTGGACGGGATCGGTACGCACGCCGATTGCGTGGTGTTGATTCGAGCCGCCGCCTCCGGGCGCGCTCGAGGCGCGGATCAGGATGATGTGGGCGAGTTCGTGCGGGAAGATCTGATCCATGGCGCCGTAGCCGTGGATTCGCTTGGCCTGATGAAGATCCACATAGGCGGCATCCGGCTGCGGCCGGCCATCCAACGAGAAACCAAACTTGGCGAAGCCGCCCTGCTGCTTCGTCAGGATCAGGAATGCGGGCGCCGGCGGACGTCCAGTTGCGCGGTGCAGATAGTTCTGCTCCCAGCGGTACACCTGGAGGAGCCGTCCTGAGTAGCCGCGCAACAGCGCGCTCTCGAAATCAGCCGCGCGCGGGTGCCTTGACGCCTGAACCATGCCTCGCGAGTCGACGCCTGTCGCCTGCAGTACCTCGAGCAAGGGAGGCTCAATGGCAAACGCGAGTTTTCCAAGAAGCAGAAGAGAAGCGGCCAGATGCGTATTCACATCAGACAATACGATCTGATGTGTCTGATTATTCCCGACCCGGCGTCTTTGATCCGGACATCCAAGGCAGCAGGCCGCGCGAGGTCAGGTCCGGCAGGATGCGGTTACGGATGCTGGGCGCCAGTTGCGCGGGGTCATCATTCTCGCCGAACCAGACCAGTTCGGAGATCTCCGATGACGCCACAGGCTCGCCTTGTAACTCGCCGCCGTACAGTTCCACCTGGATAGTTCGGTGAGGTTTGTCCGGATTGACCGCCGCATTGTCGACGTACGTTCCGATCTTCCAGAGGCCCTCCACGCACACCTGGCCCAGCTCTTCCTCGAGCTCACGTTGGAGGCATTCGAGCTCCGTCTCTCCCGGCTCCATCTTGCCGCCTGGCAGGATGAGCACAGCCGGGGAGTCCGTCTGGCGGCAGAGCAGGATGCGGCTGTTGCGCACTGCGAGCAGCCCCACCTTGTGGATATCGGGTGTCATTGGAGGATGGGCAGCGCTAGGTAGTCGGCCGGGACGTAGAGGCTTCCCTGGGTGGCGCCTTGCGGAGTCACGCGGCGGAGCGTCTCGCTGAGACTGCGGAAGCTCGAGCGGCCCTCCAGCGCATCGCGAAATGCTTCGGTGATCTGCGACACCTGCCGGGCGGATTCGTGCGCGAACTCCAGGCGGAAGTGCCTGATGCCGGAGTCGAGCCAGGCTTCCAGATGGAGGCTCGCCTCCTGAGCTTCCGCGCCGAAGACCGTGTTGCGGCAGCCCGTGTCGGCGAGGACCGGATGCCGGCGTCCGGCAACGTCGCCCAACTCCAGGCGGTGCGTCTCGCAGGGCCTGCCGCAGTCCTTGTAGCTGGTGCCGGTGGAGAGGAAGCGGCAGAAGACGCAGTGTTCCGTGTGGAACACGGGCAGATGCTGGTAGACGATGGCCTCGATGCGATGCGCGCCGGCGTGGCGGGCGAGATCGCCGATCTGCGCGCCGTTCAGGTCGTGGGTGGGCGTGATACGCTCGAGGCCCAGATCCAGCAATGCGCGGGCACTGATGGCGTTGGCGGCATTCAGGCTGAAATCGCCGGTGAGCTCGGCATGCCGTTGACCGCGCAAAGCGTGCAGCAGGCCCGCAGGCCGGACCAGGATAGGACAGTCCAGCCGCAGCAGGAATTCCGTGATGCGCTCCTCACCGGGCTTCAGAATGCGCGGGCTGGCGACGCGGACGGGAATGCCTGCGTCCTTGACCCTCTGCACTGAGGGCTTCAGGCCGTAGAGGTCGAGGTAGTCGAGTGTGATGCTCGCGGGGGTCAGATCGACGGCGGCGTCAAGCTGCTCGGGAGTGCGGACCAGCAGATGAATCCAAGGTGCAGCCGGTTCCAGCGGCTGGGGATCAGCGCCCGTGAGAGCGGCCACCGCGATAGGAGGAGCTTCCTGAACCGCTGCGGTGCGCGGCCGAGATTGCATCGCCTCGAACTGCTCGACGGCCTCGCGCCGGAGCTGATTGAGAAGAGACGCGGGCGCGAAGACGGGCTCCGGCGATTCAAGTTCAAGCTGCGCAAGTTCGTAGGCGGTATTGCCCAGCCTGTCGAGCTGCCGGCGAAGCGTATCGAGCGTAAGGCCTCGGTTCTGAGCGGCCTCCAGCGGATCGGCTGAAACGACGGTGGTCCGAACTTCGGGGTGATCGACGAGGGACCAGTCCAGCACGAGGGGCGCACCCGCAATCGCGGTGGCCTGCACACGGAGGCCTAGCTTACGGAGCGGAGACTGAGCCTGCGTGAAGGATCTCAGGCTCTTCTCAACCGTGGGATCGTCTGTGCGCCAGAGCAAATCGCCGCACCGGATGCGCTTTGGCTGGATGGCCCCGTTGGCGAATCGCAGTTCGACATTGCCGCTCGGCAACGGCGCGGCGGAGTACAAGCGGCCGCCCTCTTCGGGCTCTTCCGGACTGCGCCAGGATGCGGCGTCGAAGACTACGCCGTCGCCCGGCTTCAACGGCGAGAGCTTCTGCGCCGCTTCGGGGGCGACGATCACCGCTTCCGCGGAGACCTTCGTGACGCGGCCCATCAGCACGCCGCGATGGCGCGGCGCGCGTCCACGGACGACGGTCTGATGATTCGTTCCAGTGACGAAATGCGCGCCAAGGCCGCGCGAGTAGACCTGTTCGAGCTGCAACTCCTCCGCGGGAGTGATGCTGAGCGGGCGATTGGCCCAGGCGTTATCCACCGCCAGCCGGTAGGCGCGCGTCGCCGCGGCGACATAGTCCGCCTCTTTGTAGCGGCCCTCGATTTTGAAGGCGCTGATGCCCGTTTCGACGAGTTCCGGGATCTGGTGGAGCGCGTACAGATCGCCTGGAGAGAGCAGGTAACGCGCGTCGCCCAGCGGCTCCAGTTTTCCATCGACGAACATGTCGTATGGGAGCCGGCAGGCCTGGGCGCATTGGCCGCGATTGGCGCTGCGGCCGCCCCACGCTTCGGAAGAGAAGCACTGTCCGGAGTAGGCGACGCAAAGCGCGCCGTGGACGAAGACTTCCAGCTCCAGATCGGTCTGCTCGCGGATGGCTCGGATCTCTGTGAGAGAGAGCTCGCGCGCCAGCGTGACGCGCCGGGCGCCCATCTCAGCGGCAAGCCGCGCGCCGTTTGCATCCGTGATGCTCATTTGCGTGCTGGCGTGGATCTCCAGATCCGGCACGATGCGACGGGCGAGCGCGAGTACGCCGGGATCCTGGACGATGATGGCGTCCGCTCCGGCTTCAGCGATGAGCGACAGGACTCGTGCGGCTTCGCCGAGCTCGTGATCGAAGACGAGCGTGTTGAACGTGACGAAGCCACGCACGCCGCGGCGATGGAGCGTCTGCAGCGCCTCCGGGAGTTCACTGAGGGTGAATCCGACCTTGGCCCGCGCGGTGAAATGCTTCAAGCCGAAATACACGGAATCGGCGCCGGCTTCGATGGCGGCGCGCAGTTGAGGCCAATATCCGGCCGGGCTCATGACTTCGGGTTTGCGGTCCAGGCGGGGCACTTCTTTCAGGGTAGCGTGCCCCTCACTTGCCCATTGGCGGGTATTGGGCGAATGCCTTGGAGATGCCTTTGGCGATCTTGACCTTGTCCGATGGGCGGCTCTCGCCCACCTGCTCGGTAATGAGGGCGCGCCAGACCAGGGCCTTGGACTTGGAGTCGTAGAGATTGATCAGCAGGGTGCCGACGGGCAGGGACTCGGTCTTGCCGTTCCAGGAGGGTCCGGGCTGGTAGGGTGCGGAGGAACCGGAGGAGGGTGGTGCGATCGGCTTGTCGATTGAGGTCTGGTAAGCGACAAGGATGTCGGCTTGATCCGTCCTCGACTTGGCGACTCCCTTGGCTTCGAGTTGAAGGCTGGTTTGGGAGACGATGGTGTCGACGATCTGGGGATTGGTGCCGTCGCCCTCGGCAGGAGGCATCCATTTGTAGGTCTTGAAGTTGGAGAAGAAGGCGGACCTGTCCCAATTGACCTTGACGTTCTGGGCAGCCAGAGAAGAGGCGATAAACGCAAAGGCGATGACGCGGGAAAACATGGCTGTTGCATCAGATGCCGGGAGGAAACGGTTGGCGCAAAAATCCTTTCGTAAGGCAACGACCGGTTCAAATCGGGTAGCCTAGAGTTGGAGGAATGGCCGAGTGGTTGAAGGCAGCGGTCTTGAAAACCGCAGTAGTCGAAAGGCTACCGGGGGTTCGAATCCCTCTTCCTCCGCCAGATTCCAGCTCAGGGCCTGAACGAGTGAGACCCTCAGGCCCTGATCCTCAAGGCCGGAACTTGCCCTACAGTTCTGCCGCCGACTTCATCCAGTTCGCTCTGCGCCTCTACTCCCGCACCGGCATGAAAGAGACATGCCTCAGGCTGCAGGATCACTTCGGTCTCAACGTCAACTGCCTTCTGCTCGCCGCTTGGTCGGCGCGCCTCGGGTATTCGATTGACGCCGATCTGTGGTCCGAACTGCAACGGCAATGCACCCCGATTCGTGAAGCGGCTATCGAGCCGATCCGCGCCGTCCGCCGCCGCATCAGCAGAGAGCCGAAGCTCAAAGAAGAGCTGCGCGGACCGCTGAAACGAATGCTCCTCTACGCCGAGCTTCGAGCGGAGCAGGCCGAGGAGCGCACGCTGCACGACCGCATGATCGCCCGTGCCCTCAAAGCTCGTCCCGGCCCCGCGCTGCTCCGCCAAAACCTCGCAGCCTACGCTCCCCCTGGCGAAGAGATCGAGCATTTCGCTACGCTGGTCATCGAATCCGAACTTCTGGACCCAGCACCGTGCCCCAACGACTGATCATCGCCATCACCGGAGCCTCCGGAGTCATTTACGGTATCCGGCTGCTGGAGACGCTCGCCAGGTCGCAGTCCATCGAAACGCATCTGATCCTCAGCACGGCCGCGCGCGCCACCATCACCCAGGAAACAGACTGGAAGCCGAAGGACGTCGAATCGCTCGCGAGCGTCGCTCATCCGGTCGCCAACATCGGCGCCTCCATCGCCAGCGGCTCGTTCGAAACCATGGGCATGATCATCGCCCCTTGCTCGATCAAGACGCTCTCCGCGGTCGCGAATTGCTATTCAGCCGATCTCATCGCCCGCGCCGCGGACGTGCAGCTCAAGGAAGGCCGCCCCGTCGTTCTCCTCGTCCGCGAAACGCCGCTGCACAAGGGGCACCTCCGGCTGATGACGCAGGCGGCGGAAAACGGCGCGGTCATCATGCCTCCGGCGCCGGCGTTCTACGGCAAGCCGCAGACGATCGACGACCTGATCAACGCCACCGTCGGGCGCGCGCTCGCGCGGATCGGCATCAGCAACCAGCTCTACAACGAGTGGCTCGGCATGAAGTGACGGACCGCGTCACTTGCCGCCGTAGTGCACTGTCATACGCCGCAGCCTGGGCTCGGCGAGCGAGGACGTGACGATCAACTGCACAGCGTCAGCCGCCACTGGCTCGAACACCTCGATTTTCTTGTGTCCGATCGTAGTGCCGCGCGCTACCACTTTCGATCCCTGCCCCACACGCACGCGGACCTCGTAGGACCGCACGTTCTGCCCTTCATTGAGATCCTCGGCGAGCACGACGCGATCGAGCCTCGTGTCTGGCGGCAACTGCGCGTAGGTCCCCGTGGCGCGGCCCTTGGCAAGGTCGTTGCCGTAGATCCGCTGGACTTCAGCGCCGAATTCCTGCAGGCGCTTCACATCCACATCCGGCATGAGGCCGCGGTCGTCCGGAGCGAGACCCAACACCAGCTGCGCGCCGCGCCCGACTGTCTTCTCATGCGTGTCCATCAGCTTGTCGAGCGACTTGAGGCGGCTCTCGGAGTTGGGATGCCAGAACCAGTGGCTCTCGCGCAGCGGCGTGTCCGCTTCGGCGGGACGCCAGCGGATGATGCCGTAGCCGTCGATGACGTTCCAGTTTTCCTCGTTGGCAAATCCGCTCTCGTTGCCCACCCAGCGGATGTCACCATTCGGCATGAAGTCGAGGCTCGCGAACAGCAATGCGTTGGGCTGGTACGTGCGCATCGTGCGGACGTAGTGAACGAAGTCATAGACGTGGCCTTCGCTGCCGGCGCCGTCGAGCCAGAACTCCGTCAGCGGCCCGTAGCGGGTAGCCAGTTCAGTGAGCTGATTCGTGTAATACGCGTCGTAGGCCTTGTTATCGGCGTACTTCGGCTCATGCCGGTCCCACGGCGACAGATAGATTCCGAACTGCAGCCCATGCTTGCGGCACGCTTCGGCCACTTCACGCACCACGTCGCCCTTGCCCTCCTTGTACGGGCTGCGCTTCACGCTGTAGTCGGTGTGGCGTGAAGGGAACAGGCAGAACCCGTCGTGATGCTTCGCCACCATGATCAGGTAACGCGCGCCCCCGGCCTTGGCAGCCTTCACCCATTGCTCAGCGTCGAGCTGCTTTGGATTGAAGACTGATGGATCGGCTTTGCCATCGCCCCATTCGCGATCCATGAATGTGTTCGGGCCGAAGTGGATCAGCACGCCGATCTCGAGATCCTGCCACGCAAGCTGCTGCGGGCTCGGACGGATGTCCTTGAAGTTCTGGCCGCACAGTACAGAAGAAAGGATCAGGCCAAGGATGACAAGCCTCATCCCGAGAGGCTACCAGAACTCGTAAGCTCAGGGATATGCGGTCACCCCGTTCCTGTGGCATTCTGCTGCATCCCACCTCGTTCCCAGGCGGTCACGGAGTCGGCGATCTGGGCTCCGCCGCGCTTGAGTTCATCGATTTTCTGACTCGCGCGAAGCAAAGCCTGTGGCAGATGCTGCCGCTCGGTCCCACCGGTTACGGCGATTCCCCATACCAGTGTTTCTCGGCGTTTGCCGGCAACCCGCTGCTCATCTCGTTGGACAGACTGGCAGAGGAGGGATGGCTGGACGCCGCGTCACTCCAGGGCGTGCAGTTCATCGAGGGCCGCGCGAGCTATGAAGCAGCGCACGCGTTCAAGCTGCCCTTGCTGGCGCACGCCGCGGCGCGCTTTGGCGAGCGCGCCAGCGCCGCACAGCGGGAAGAGTTCGAATCTTTCTGCGCGCGTCAGGCTGCATGGCTCGACGATTTCGCGCTGTTCATGGCGGCCAAACGCCTGTACAACCTGGCCCCATGGTACGAATGGGATCCGCCGCACCGCGACCGCGAACGGCACGCCATGGAGCGGCTCCGCGCCTCCGAGAAAGACGACATCCACGCGGTGAAGTTCGCACAGTGGGCTTTTTTCCGGCAATGGCAGGCGATCCGCGAGTCGTGCCATGCGCGCGGCATCAGTCTGATGGGCGATATCCCGATCTACGCGGCAGGAGACAGCGCCGACGTCTGGCGGGAACGTCACCTGTGGCATCTGGACGCCTCGGGCCGCCCCACGTTCATGTCGGGCGTGCCGCCCGACTACTTCAGCGCGACAGGACAGCTTTGGGGCAATCCAATTTACCGCTGGGACGTGATGGAGCACGAAGGATTCCGCTGGTGGATTGACCGCTTCCGCGCGACATTCGAGCTGTTCGACGTAGTACGCGTGGATCACTTCCGCGGCTTCCAGGCCTATTGGCAGGTGCCGGGCGGCGAGACGACGGCCGCACGCGGGGAGTGGAAGCCCGGCCCGGGGGCGCGCCTGTTTGAAGTTGTTGAGAAGGAACTGGGCAAGCTGGCGATCGTTGCCGAGAACCTCGGCGTGATCACGCCGGAGGTGGAGGCCATTCGAAAGCAGTTCGAGTATCCGGGCATGGCGATCCTGCAATTCGCCTTCGGCAAAGATCCGCAGGCGCCGGACTTTAAGCCGCACAACTATCCTCGTGAGTTGGTCGCCTACTCCGGCACGCACGACAACGACACGACCATGGGCTGGTGGACTTCATCCGGCGCAGGGGACTCGACGCGAACCGAGGCGGACATCCTCGAAGAACGGCAGCACACGCTGGAGTATCTCGGCCTGCAGGACGGGCACGAGATGAACTGGAGTTTCGTTCGCGCGTTGACGGCCTCCGTGGCCAGCACAGTGGTCTTTCCGGCGCAGGATCTGCTGGGGCTGGGCAAGGACGCGCGGATGAACATGCCGTCGACGTTGGGCTGCAACTGGCTCTGGCGGCTGACTCCAGGGCAGTTGACCCCGGAGATCGCGAGCCGGCTGGCGCGGCTGGTGGAACTGTATGACAGGCAACCTCCTGGTTGACTCAGGATGCTGCGTACCCCCCCAACGTTGAAAGTTGTGCTGAATCCGTTAGACCCGCTCGCGAGCTGGCATAGCTCGTCAGGCGCGTCCGCAGCGGCGTCATTGCGTCACTGATTCGACGCCGGCACACGCCGCACCAACAGCGCCGCCAGCGCCAGGAAGACGCCGCCGAGGATCACGGCAGCCAGACGGTTGTCGCCGAGCAGGTGCGTCATGATCCAGCCGAAGAACAGCGACGCCAGGATCTCCGGGATCACGATGAAGAAGTTGAAAATGCCCATGTAGACGCCGGTGCGGTGCGCGGGCAGTCCCGCGGAGAGCAGCGCATACGGCATCGCCAGAGTGCTGGCCCAGGCAACACCGACTCCGGTCATCGATAGGAACAAAAGCGCGGGCTTGTGGATGAATGCCACTGAAACCAGCCCCAACGCGCCGGCGAGGAGGCAGAGCGAATGCGTCTTCCGGCGTCCGATCCACGCAGCCAGCCGCGGCAGAAAAAACGCAAACACGAACGTCACGGCGCTGTACATGCCGAAGCAGAGCCCGGCCCACTCGACGCCTTGCTGATATAGGGCGCTCTTCTCATCGGGTGCGCCGAAGACATTCCGCGCCACGGCAACGGGAAAGTAGAGCCACATGCAGAACAATCCGAGCCAGGTGCAGAGCTGCACCGGCGCGAGCCGCCGCATCACCATGGGCATCTCGCTCATGGCGGATGCGATCTCGCGGATCGAGGCGGCGAAGCCCCGCGTGCGTTTCTGCATGCGCCTGAACGCGTCCATGTCGTCAGGCGGATACTCCTTCGTCGTGAGGATCGTATAGAGCACGGCGCCGAGGAAGGCGGCGGCGCCCGTGTAGAACGAGAGCTTGACGCTCAACGGAATGGCGCCTTCGGTGCGACCGGTGACTCCGAACCAGTTGGTCATCATCCAGGGCATCGCAGAAGCGATCACGGCGCCGAGGCCGATGAAGAGACTCTGCATGGCGAAGCCGCTGGTCCGCTGCTCGTCGGGCAGCAGATCGGCGACGAAGGCGCGGAACGGTTCCATGCTCACGTTGATCGAGGCATCGAGAATCCAGAGCAGTCCGGCCGCCATCCAAAGCGCCGATGAGTTGGGCATCAGGCACAGCGCCAGCGCACTCAGGATGGCGCCGATCAGGAAGTACGGTCTGCGGCGGCCAAGAGGCCCCCACGTCCGGTCGCTCATCGCACCGATGAAAGGCTGCACGATGAGACCCGTCAGCGGCGCGGCCAGCCACAGCATCGGGATGTCTCCCGCCTTTGCACCCAGATACTCGTAGATGGCGCTCATGTTGGCCATCTGCAGCCCCCAGCCGAACTGGATTCCCAGGAAACCGAAGCTCATGTTCCAGATCTGCGGAGTAGAGAGGCGGGGTTTCTGCGCGATCATGTGCGACTCCTAATAGCGGATGGGCGAACCGTTCCCGTCGAGAATCACTCCGGAACGCGCCGGCACATCCACCGCTGACTTCAGGCCGGGAATCTCCAGCCGAGCCGGTGCCGTGCCGTTGTTGAGAACGACAATGACGGTCTCCTCGCCGGCCGTGCGCGAGTAGGCCCAGTGCTGGTCCGTGACCAGCAGGTTCTGCGTTTTGCCGCGCATCAGAGCGGCGCTTGATTTGCGCAATGCGATGAGGCGGCGGAGGTGGCCGTAGACAGCATTCTCCTGTGCCGTGCGGCCCTCCCTTGTGAACGCGTTGCGTGAGTCCTCGCGCCAGCCGCCTGGAAAGTCGCGCCGGTTGTCGGGATCGTTGCCGCCCGGCATCGCGATCTCGTCACCGTAATAGATCATCGGGATCCCGCGCGAGGTGAGCAGGAATGTATAAGCCAGCATCAGCCCTTCCGCCGTCGCGCCGGGCTCGTTCATGAAGCGGGTAACGTCGTGCAGCCCCGCGAAGGTGATGAGCATATCCGGGTTCGAATAGAGATGGTCGTGCGCGAGCACGCGGGCGGTCTCGCGCATGCTCTTGCCCTCTGCGAAGGAGCGGCGCAGCGCGAACATGAGCGGGAAATCGAACATGGCGTCGACGCCTGTATCGATGCCGTCAAAGCGCCTCACCCCGCCCTGGAAGAATGAGACGAACGCGGGGTTTCCGTCGAGCACTTCGCCCACGACGCGGGTGTTCGGGAACTCGCGCTTCAGCGCGAGCATCCAGTCGCGCCAGTAGTCGCGCGGCGCATAGGGCAGCGTGTCCTGGCGAATGGCGTCCAGTCCTGCCACGCCAACCCACCAGAGGCTGTTCTGAATGAGATAGCGGCGCGTTTCCGGGTCGTTCTGATTCAGGTCGGGCAGGATATCGATGAACCACCCTTCCAGCGTGGTGCGGCGCGTCGCCGGAGTGGCATGGGGATCCATGAGGGTCCACGTCTGCCAGTCGTTGGCCAGATGCTGTCGTGCCGAGCCGTTGAACCACGTTGGGGTAGGAGGATCCGCAACCCAGGCGTGATACGGTCCTGTGTGATTCGCCACCTGGTCCTGGATTATCTTGATGCCTTGCTCATGCAGCGTGTCGTCCATCTTGCGGAGCAGTGCAAGGTCGCCGAAATGCTGTTCGACGCCGTAGAAATCAATCGCACCGTAGCCGTGATAGTCGGTTATGTCCTGATTGTTGTAGCGCTCCTTGGCGTTGAGATGGTCAACGTTGTCGTACCACGGATTCAGCCAGAGCGCAGTGACGCCGAGTTCCTTCAGATAAGGGATGCGGTCGAGGATGCCCTGGAAATCGCCCCCGTGATAGTAGCGGGATTTTGTCCGATCCATCAGCCCGGGCGCCGTAGCGGGGTTGTCATTCGTGGGATCGCCATTCGCGAAGCGGTCCGGCATGATCAGGTAGAGGACATCTCCAGGCCCAAAACCCTGAAAGCGTCCCCGGCGGTTGAGCGGTGGGAGTAGTTCAAATGAGACGTTCGCGGAGCCGGAGGCGGTGCGGACTGTGAGAGCGTAAGGTCCGGGCCGTGCGCCGGCAGGGATGGTGAGGTCGGCGAAGATCGAGGTCCCGGATGCGCTGATAGAAACGCGGCTGGCCCGCAGCGGAGGCTTCACCTGCAGTGTCGCGCCCGCCAGATCCTGCCCGCGGAGCAGCAGCCGGATGGGCGACCATGTGCTGCCTGCCCACCAACTGGGAGGATCCAGCTTATCGATCCGCGGGGCAGCGGAGACGGAGAAGAGGACCAGCGCGAGGACAGGCAGGCGCTTCATGTGCTGGATTCTATCCTGTTTGCGGCGGTTCAGGCGCATCTGCAAGACTGAAGGAGGCATGCAATTGCGGATCGCGCCGGCGGGCGCGCTCATACTGGCCGCGCTCGTCTGCACCGCCGTTGCCTCAGGGCAGCAGGCGGCGTCAGCCGCGCCCGCACCAGCCAATGAAACTCTGATCTTCGGAGCAGAGTGGCGTTTTGTCCGCGCGGGGGACGTTGAGTTGAAGTGGACTGGAGACCGGCAGGCGGATCTGAAGCTCAAGAGCGCCGGGATTGTCGCCGCGCTGTACAAGGTTGACGACACGTATCGCGCCATATTCGATCCCGGCTACTGCGCGACTTCGCTGTCCCTGGATGCGCAGGAAGGACGCCGTCACCGCGATACCAAGGTTGCCTTCGACCGCGAGAAGAAGAAGGCCAGCTACCTCGAAAAAGACGTGAACACTGGTGCGACAGTGCTGACGAAGGAGCTGGATGTGCCAGCCTGCGTCCACGACGTCACAGGCGGACTGCGGCGGTTGCGGCAAATGCGGCCGGAGCCCGGAACCACGACGGAGCTTCCCATCAGCGACGGCAAGAAAGTGGTGATGGCCCGCATCGAGGCACAGGCTCGCGAGAACGTCCGCACGCCCATGGGGCAGTTCTCGGCAATCCGCTATGAAGCGTACCTGTTCAATGGGGTGCTCTATGCGCGCAAAGGGCGCATGTTTATCTGGATCAGCGACGACGACAAGCGCCTGCCCGTGCAGATCAAGGTACAACTGCCGTTCTATGTCGGAACCATCACTGTTCAATTGGAGAAGGCGCAATAACCATATGCCTATGTTTAAGACGATTGCTCTTCTGGCCCTTGCTTCATTGGCGCCGGTTTCTGCCGCGCAGGACGCTCCGAAGCCGATCACCGACCAGCAGATCATTCCACTCTATGAGCGCAGCCTTCAGTTGATCGAGGCTGGCGGGGTCGCCAGCCCGGAGCTGGGGCGTGCGGGTGCGCCGCTTATCGAAAACATGCGCCAGACAGTGGAGAGCCTCAAGTTCCTCGGCGTGCGCAACCCACAACTCCACTACCGCTACATGATGAACCTGCGCGCATACCTGCTGATCTCGGACTCGATTCCAAAGCCCGCCAATTTCCCTACGATGGCGAAGCAGCAGCTCAGCGAGCTGCGAGAGAACCTGCTGCTTGAAGAGACGTATTTCCAGAACCAGTTGGATCAGATTCAGGCCGACTTGCGCTCGCCGGATCGCGACAACCTCAAGCGCTACCGCGACGCCAACAAGACGCTTCCCGCTACCGATCCAAGGAATCCCCGCATCGTCTTCCTCGGCGATTCCATCACGGACTTCTGGCGGCTCAACGAGTATTTCCCCGGCAAGGACTTCGTCAATCGTGGGATCAGCGGCCAGATCACGGGCCAGATGCTGGGCCGTTTCCTGGCGGACGTCATTTCTCTCAAGCCCGCGGCTGTCCTCATTCTCGCAGGCACGAATGACATCGCCCGCGGCGTGGATCCAGCGGTGATCCAAAACAACATTCAAATGATGTGTGAGCTCGCCGACGCCTACAAGATCAAGGTGATTCTCGCGTCCATCCTGCCTGTCTCGGACTACCACAAGAACGTGAATCCGAGCTATGAGCGCACCCGCCAGCGTCCGCTGTCTGCCATCCAGGACATGAACCGCTGGATCCAGTCCCAGTGCGAGAAGCGCGGCTACGCCTATCTGAATTACTATCCGGCATTGAGCAGCCCCGACGGGCAACTGGCGGCCAGCCTTGCCGACGACGGGCTCCATCCGAATCCCGCCGGATACAGGAACATGGCTCCACTGGCGCTTCAGGCTATAGAAAAGTGTCTGAATCCGCCACAACCTGCCGCCAAGAAGCGGCGTCTATTCTAATGACATGATTGTCCGCATCGTGCTTGTGTGGGGCCTTGCAGGTCTCCTTCTCTTCGCTCAGGGAATGAAAATGACCGTGGGGCAGCTCAAGGGCTTTCTGCGCTCGTCCATTCAACTGAATCACCCTGACAAGCAGGTGGCTAACTACCTCAAGAATGTGACGTTGACAGAGAAACTGACGGAGCGTGACATCGAAGAGCTGCAGGGCGAAGGTCTGGGGCCGAGATCGGCGGAGTTGTTGCGCAGCATGGTCACTGCCACCGCCTCGCTCACTCCACCCGCCAAAGATCCCACCGTTTCGGCCGGGCCCCCTCCACCGCCGATGCCGCCGCCAAACTCGGAAGATCAGGCAAAGGTGATCTCCGAAGCTCGCGAACTCGCGCTCAGCTATATCAAGCGCCTTCCCGATTTCATCTGTCTTCAGGTGACTCGCCGATACGTCGATCCCTCCGGTCTCGAGATGTTCCACCTTATGGACACGGTCGCCGAACGGCTCAGCTACTTCGAGCAGAAAGAAGACTACAAGCTCATCTCCATCAACGGAACGTTGTCGAATGCGGACAGGAACAGGCTCGGCGGCGCGACATCGAGTGGTGAATTCGGTTCCATGCTCAAGGAGATCTTCATGCCTTCCACTGAAGCCGAATTCCAGTGGGAGCGCTGGGCCAAGCTGCGTGGCAAGATCTGCCACGTCTACAGTTACCAGGTTCGGCAATCGAAATCCCAGTGGCACATCAGTTGGCAGCGGCAATTGGACATCGTTCCGGCGTACAAGGGGCTCGTCTACATCGATCGCGATGTGCCGATGGTGATGCGCGTCACACTCGAAGCCGTCAACATCCCCGTGTCGTTCCCGATCCAGGAAGCGCGCACGATGCTCGACTACGACTTCACCGACATCGCCGGCAGCCAGTTCCTCCTCCCCCTGCGCTCCGAAATGCGGATGCGCGAGAGCAAACTGCTGGTGAAGAACCAGGTGGAGTTCCGCAACTACCGTAAGTTCGGCGCCGAGGCGACCATCACCTTCGACACGAACAGCATGGAGCCCATCCCCGAGGACAAGCTGAAGGAAGAGAAGATCAAGGAGAAGCCTCCGCAGCAGTAGGAGGGTGGCGCTAAGAGCCTCTCGCCTCCGGCATCCGGGCACCAGTCACCTTACGCCACGTAGCCAGCTTTATCCGCAGTTCCCGCACCTTGGCCGGTTCTTGCGCCGCAAGGTCGCGCCGTTCTGAGAGATCCTGATCCAGGCGGTACAACTCGGCAGAGTTGTCCTCGAAGAACTCAATCAACTTCCAGTTGCCCTCGCGGATGGCGCCTCCCGGCGTCCACATGGAGCCGTGATAGTGCGGATAGTGCCAGTAGAGCGCGCGCGATTCTTGCTTCTTGCCTCCGCGCAGCAGCGGCATCATGCTCTTGCCGTCCGCGTGCAACTTTGGCAGCATCGGCTGCCCCACGAGCGCGAGCAGCGTCGGAAAGAAATCGGTGCTGATCACAGGCGTATGGCAGGTGGACCCTGCGCGCGTCACGCCCGGCGCGCGAACCATCATCGGAACACGGATTCCGCCTTCATACAGCCAGCCTTTTCCCGCTCGCAGGGGCGCGTTGCTCGTCGGGCCCGGCTTGTTCAAAGTGCAAAGCCCGCCATTGTCCGATGCGAAGATCACCACGGTGTTCTCGTCCAGGCCCAGGTCATGCACTCGGCCAAGTAGCCGGCCCATGTAAGCATCCAGCGCCGACGCCATCGACGCATACGCCGGATCGTCCTGCCGGACGCGGCTCCAGCCCTCACGCTCTCGAATCGCGGGCTGTGACAGCGCCGGCAGTGATGCCGCCTTCTGCCGGAAATGGCCGATCCACGGCTCGCGCGCCGTGATGGGCGCGTGCACCTCGTTGTAGGACACAAACGCGAAGAACGGCTTGGCGCGGTCGTGGCTGTCGAGGAACGCGAGCGCGCCCTTTGTGAATCGCTCGCCTGTCGTCGGGTCGTTCTTGCCCCGGCCCTCTTCGATCCAGGAGTCGAAGCCCTGCTCCAACGGACTGTAGCCATTCTCGCCGAGATGCCATTTGCCCGCATAAAACGTCTGGTAGCCGCTTTGTTTCAATATTTCGGCGATCGTAACCTCGGAGAGCGGCAACTGATCGAGATCGTCAGGAGTCTTCAGCTTGCGGCCTTCGGCTCTGTCTCCCGGCAGGTAGTCGGTGATGCCCACCCGTGCCGGATAGCGGCCCGTCATGATGCTGGCGCGCGTCGGAGAACAAACGGATCCCGCCGAATAAGCGTCGGTGAAGCGCACGCCTGAGGCGGCGAAACGGTCCAGGTTCGGAGTCTCGTGGAATGTGCTGCCGTAGCAGGAAAGATCTGCCCAGCCCAGGTCGTCGGCCAGGACGAAGAGCACGTTCGGCGGCTTCGGGGCCGGGGTAGCCAGTGCGAGGCTTGCGGAAAGAAACTGTCGTCGCGAGGAGGGCATCATCGAACCACTCATTCTTGCACGGCCCACCTGGACGCAGCGCCACAGCGTTCTTTCAGAGTGAAAAATCTGATATATCCTTTCCGTGCCACTCACTCGAAGATCCATGCTGGGGTGCATGGCCGCGGCTGCCGCGCCCCAGGTCTATGCCGACCCATGGGAGCAGCCTCCGGACGTCCTGAGACGAATCCGCGAGCCACGTTTCCAGCGGCGCACCTTCCCGATTACCAGCCATGGGGCCAAACCCGACGGCACAACGGATTGCACGCAGGCTATTGCACTAGCGATTGGCGCCTGCTCCGCGGCCGGCGGAGGCCACGTCGTCGTGCCCTCCGGAAGGTTCTTCACCGGCCCGATTCATCTGAAGAGCAATGTCAACCTTCGCCTGGAAGCCGGATCGGTCCTCTTGTTCAACCGGGACCCCAAAGCCTACCTGCCCGCCGTCTTCACGCGCTGGGAGGGAATGGAGTGCATGGGCTACTCGCCCTTCATCTACGCGTTCGGCCAGTCGAACATCGGCATCACCGGCAGCGGCACGCTTGACGGGCAGGCCGATTGCACCTGGTGGTGGCCCTGGAAAGGACGCACTGAGTGCGGTTGGAAACAGGGTGATCCCAGCCAGGCGCCCGCGCGCGACCGCCTCATCCAGCTGTGCGAGGAAGGCGCGCCGGTCGCCGATCGTGTGTTCGCCGACGGCTCATACCTGCGCCCGCAATTCATCCAGCCCTACAAGTGCCGGGATGTCCTGATCGAGGGAGTCACCATTGTCAACTCGCCGATGTGGGAGATCCATCCGGTGCTCTGCCGCAACGTGACTGTCCGCAATGTGACGATCAACTCGCACGGTCCCAACAACGACGGCTGCGATCCTGAGTCGTGCACTGACGTGTTGATCGAAGGCTGCAGATTCGACACCGGCGACGACTGCATCGCCATCAAGGCGGGACGCAATGCCGACGGCCGCCGCCTGAACGTGCCGTCGGAAAACATCGTCATCCGCAAGTGCGAGATGAAGGACGGCCACGGTGGAGTCACAATCGGCAGCGAAATGTCCGGCGGTGTCCGAAACGTGTTCGCCGAGGACTGCCACATGGACAGCCCCAACCTCGACCGCGCCCTGCGTCTCAAGACGAACGCCGTCCGCGGCGGCTTCATCGAGAACGTCTACATGCGCAATGTGACCATTGGACAAGTATCCGATGCCGTCGTGCACGTCGATTTCTACTACGAAGAGGGTGCGAACGGGCCCTATCAGCCCCGCGTCGAGAACATCGCGGTGCAGAATGTCACCTGCTCAAAGAGCAAGTACCCCCTCTACCTGCGCGCCTTCCCGAGTGCGCCGATCCAGGGCGTGACGCTGGAGCGCTGCACCTTCGACAATGTGCAGCAGCCCAGCCGCCTCGAAAATGTCCGCGGCCTGGTCATTCGCGACGTGCGCATCAACGGCAACCTGCAAACTTAGCCGAGTGCAACTTTACAGGATGATGAGGGCATTCTTACCAAGCCGCGGCTTGCAGCGCCCACCGCTATCCCATCCCCGCGTGTGCGGCTCTTCTGCGGACCACGGTTGGCCTGATCCGGCATGATCAGTGATTCGGCGGCGCAGCACTGATCTCGCCCAACAGCGAAGCGCGGTCCAGGCGCTGCGCCAGGTCGCCGATGGAAATGATCCCGGAAGCCTTGCCGTGATCCATCACGAGAATCCGGCGGATGGCATGGACCCGCATCATTTGCAGAGCCTGGTCCAAGTCGTCCTCGGGTGTCACGGTGGTCAGTTCACGGCTGCAGATCTCCTCGAGCTTGATGTTCTTAGGATCCTTCTCCTCGGCAATGGCCCGGACCACAATGTCACGGTCAGTAACCATGCCGTAAGTGCCGCGGCTGGTATTGACGAGGACGGCGCCGACATCGGAGTCGCGCATCACCTGGGCCGCGTCCTTAATGGTTGAATTCGGGCCAAGCGCGATCAGGTTAGTGCTCATCACGTCCCGGACTTTAAGTTTCGAGAGCGTCGCCATACGAAGCCTCCTGAAGACATGGATGTGCCATTCTCAGGTTTGCTTCACTGCATCGAATGGAACAGGAGGCGCAGCGTCAAAGCGTCATCGCGTACTTCACCTAATTGACGCCCAACTGCATCGCCACCACCAGGAATCCGCCGCGATCGAAGAATTCGCGCAAACGCGGCCTCCTGAGGAGCCAGCCGCCAGTCTCCCGCGCTACGCTGAACGCGCCGCACGCGTACACCGCCACGGCCAATCGCAGTCCGAAGCCGCATCCATCTGACGCACTTCGTACCTTGAGCCTATAGGAGGTGCGGACACGAGCGTCTCGGATAAAGGAACCGGTTTCCCCCTGGCCTGATATGATCGCCGCATGGATTGGCATTAGCGCGAAGGATCTGCCATGCGCCGCGCCAGTCCAGCGCCTACGCACGCGCTACAAATGACCGAGTCCAGGTCCAAATGTCAAAAACGGATGTGAGAATGCCACTCAGCGCAGCAAAACGGATCCTTCCCGCAGCCCTCGGCGTGCTCTTTCTGGCCGCCGGAGCCGGATATGCCCAGTCGCCCCGCGAGCGCCGGCTCTTCGATGACGGCTGGCGCTTCCGCCTCGGCGACGTCGCGCAGGGCCAATCTCCTGCACTTGCTGACCAGGACTGGCGTCAGGTGGACCTGCCCCATGACTGGTCCATCGAAGGTCCGTTCAGCCAGAAGAACGCCAGCGGCACAGGCTTTCTGCCGGGCGGCATTGCCTGGTACCGCAAATCGTTCAAACTCCCGGAAGCGCTGCGCGGCCGCAAAATCTCCATCCGCTTTGATGGCGTCTACCGCGATTCCACGGTCTGGATCAACGGTGCAAAACTTGGTTCCCGTCCGTACGGCTACGCGACGTTCGAGTACGACCTGGCCCCGCACCTCCACTTTGGTCCGGCCGCGAACGTGCTTGCCGTACGCGTCGACCACAGCGTCATCGCGGACTCGCGCTGGTATCCCGGTTCTGGAATCTACCGCCACGTCTGGCTCAACATCACCGGGCCGGTCCACATCGCGCCATGGGGCACGTATGTGACCACGCCGGTTGCCGGCGAGGCGGAAGCGCTGGTCTCCATCGAGACCCGCATCATGAATGAAACGTCTGGCGCGGTGAAAACCACTTTGGTCACCACCATTTTCAACGAGAAATCGGAAGAGGTCGCAGCCGCCAAAACCGAAGAACTCGTCGCGCCCGGCAAGCCGCGCAACTGCGCCCAGCAGGTCACGGTCTCTCGCCCCAACCTCTGGTCCCCCGATCAGCCTCGCCTCTACACGGCTGTCAGCCGAATCTACATCGATGGGAAACTCGTCGACGAGGCGAGGTTGCCATTCGGCATCCGGCATTTCAACTTCAGCCCGGACCGCGGCCTGATCCTCAATGGAAAGGCCATCAAGATGCGTGGCGTCTGCATCCACCACGACCTCGGTGCGCTGGGCGCGGCCTTCTTCGAGGAAGCGCTGGAGCGCCGCCTCAGAAGCTTCAAGGACATCGGCGTCAACGCCATCCGCTGCTCCCACAACCCAATGGCGTCCGAGTTCTACGACCTCTGCGACCGCCTCGGTTTCCTCGTGCAGGACGAAGCCTTCGACGAATGGATCGTTGGCAAGCGTAAATGGGCCGAGGGCCGCAACAATGGCGCCGTTGCGCGACGCGGGTATAACCAGGCCTTCGACGAATGGGGCGTCCGCGACGCGGAGGATATGGTGATCCAGCACCGCAACCACCCGTCGATCATCATGTGGAGCATCGGCAACGAAATCGACTACCCTGACGATCCCTTCGTTCACCCTCGCGGACGCCTCGACCCCAACATTCCTATCGATCCTGCCGCTCCGCCCAGCCCCTCCGCCAATCTCATGCCAGCCATCGCCAGGCAGTTGATCGCCGCCGTGAAGCGCTTTGACGCAACACGCCCCGTCACCATGGCGCTTGCGGACATCAATACCTCCAACGCAACCGGCGTGGCGGATATGCTCGACGTTGTCGGCTACAACTACCAGGAGCAGTACTACGAGCGCGACCACAAGGCGTATCCCACCCGCGTCATCTATGGCAGCGAGAACGGCCGCGGCCTGGAGCAGTGGCGCGCCGTTGCTCTGAATGACTACGTCGGCGGCCAGTTCCTTTGGACAGGAATAAACTTCATCGGCGAGGCCGCGCGCTGGCCTGTCCACGGCTCCAACGCCGGTCTGCTCGATCTCGAGGGGTTCTGGAAGCGCGACGCGTGGATCCGGCAGGCACTGTGGAGCGAAAAGCCCATGGTCTACGCCGCAGCCTGGGGCCCGGACGCCGATGAAACCCGCATTGCCGAATGGCCCCGGAACTTCGGCCGCATGCCGCTCGTGGAAAGCTGGATCGCCTCGAAAGATCCGCGCAAAAATATCCCCGTCGAGATCTACTCGAACTGCGATTTCGTCGAGTTGTTCCTGAACGGCCGCTCCCTTGGCGAAAAACGGATCACCGACCACCTGCTCCCCGCACTCGTCTGGCCGGTCCCCAATGAAGCCGGAACCGTGGAAGCCGTCGGGAAGAAAGCCGGCGCTCCCGTCGCCCGCTTCCAGTTGAGAACCGCCGGCGAGCCTGCAAGGATCGAGCTGCATTCGGATCTGAAATCCCTTAAGGATGCCGGCCGCCAGGTGTCCACGATCGAAGTCCAGGTGGTAGACCGCAACGGCAACCGCGTCCCGGGCGCAGCCCCCACCGTCACCTTTGAACTGTCGGGCCCCGGCCGCCTCATCGCCGTCGGCAATGCCGACCTCACCGACAACAGCTCAGTGACCGGCAAAGAGGTCAAGCTCTATCAGGGGCGCGCCGTAGCCATCGTGCGCTCCACCGCCGGGTCGGGCAGGATCACCGTCCGCGCTATCGCGCCGGGCCTCGCCAACGGAGAAACCAATATCGCTGTCGAACCTTGAGCCGACCTGTCCACGCCATCCCAACATTCCTCAGGGTGAGCCACACGTTGTCGCCACCCCGGGCCCAACGGGCAAGCGCCTCCGGGGGCGAGCCCCGCCACTCGCCCCTCTCCTCCAATCCCGTCAGCGCTGCTGCAACTCCTGCAGTTTTACCTCGCTCCTTCCCGATGCGAGTTCCGACCTCTTGTACTTCGGCTGGCTGATGTACCCCTTGACCCGGTCCTTGGTCACAGAGTTCACCACCAGCAGCGTCGGCTGCGCGCTGTCGGGCGTGCTGAGGAAGATCGGCTCATAGAGGTTGACGCTCTTCTTCTTCAGCTTCTGATCGTCCACCATCATGTCCATCTCGTAGTTCTTCTTCTTGGTGTCGACCTTCTTCAGCGAGAGGCCGATTGGACCCACCTGCGAGAAGTCTTTCGACTTCAGCAGGTCGAACTCGTAGTAGTTCCTGTCGCCGCGCTTCTGCAGCGCGACCACCTCCTCGTGCGTTTTCGCGATCGCGCCGTTCAGCTCCGACCTCGTGTTCCCGATTTGGCCCTCAAGATCCTGCTTCGCGCGGTCGATCTCCGAACGCGTTTTGATTAGTTCCTGCTGCGCACTGGCCACGTCGGCCTTCGTGCTGGCGAGCGCCTGTTCCTGATCGTTCAGCTTCGACTGCAGCTGGTCGAACCGTGGATCCTTCATCTCCGCCGGCTTGGCAGCCTTCTTCTGGGCCTTTGGCCGCGGCCTGGCGGCTTGAGGCTGCGACTCTTCCGGCGGCAACTGCACGGTCTCGACCGGTAGCGTCTTTGTTTGCTGGAGAGACAGTTGCAAGTCGCTCATCTGCTGCGTCATGGTCTGCAAACGCGACTGCATGTCATTCACAGATGCCGTCAAAGACTGGTTGCTGGCAGCCAGTTGCCCATTCTTGTGACGCTCCCAGGCCGCCCCAATTCCACCGACCAGCGCTCCCAAGCCCAACACGCCGACCAGCAGAGGCACAGTCCACTTGCCAGCTCCGTAGCCGCCGGTTGTTTGATTATCTTCAGGTTCCATCATTGGTTGCTCCTTCTCTTCGGAGTCTGACTGCAATGTGAAGAGCAAGCGGCATGCCAATTTCGAGTTGGCCTGCAACAGATTGAAAAGACAAGGACGGCTGATCCGTGCCGGCTGGTAGTTCTTTCCTGCCGCCGGTAATTCGTTCCGTGGATGTGGCAAGAGGAAGCCGAAGCGATTCAACGAACAGGCGGCATGCGGACTGAGGAAGCGCGGCATTCGCGCTGGTGACGGCACGGCGTGGGCCGCAGGTCCTTGTTCATGCAGATTCGGACTTCGCTGAGGTAGTTCGAACTGCATTGGATGGCAATTGAGTCCGGACTGAAGCCCGGATTTGCGGCCAGGAACTCTCTCTTCACCTCGCCGGGGCCGATCGTGACATATTGGGTGGGGTTCTGGAACCTCGCAGGGATCCGGATGTTGTTGAACGCCTTCCGGGCGAGGCCAAAGTATCCGGACACATCGAGGCCGGAGCAGGTGCCGTGTTTTTCCCACTCATGCCTGACCAGTTTCGGCGACGGCATGATGTCGAGCATGGGCCTGGGATCCGGTGGTCCGGGCTTCTGGCTGCAGAATTGCGGCCAGCGGCCATCGTCGTATTGCGGCCACAGGCCATGCAGCACGAACGCGAAGTGCCGTTCCTGTGCGCACTGTGGATCATTGGCATTCGACTCCCGGGAGGCGCAATAGGCGGGCGACCAGGAGAGCGAGAGGAGATAATAATCGAACTTGCCGGGTTCGCCGATGGGCTCATTGCGCTGCGCGCTCAGCGGCAAGACGGTAAGGGTAAGGGCGAGCCAGATGGAGGTCCGCATCAGTCGTCAGAATAACGCCCGGTGAGCCTGATTCGCTATCCTGTGAGATTGTGTGCGGCATTGCAGGGTATACAAAGCTCGACTATACCGTTGAGCGCGGGCGCATCGACGCAGTCATTCAGTCCATCAGGCATCGCGGACCGGATCATCAGGGAACGCATGAATCCGATCTGATTGCGCTGGGGAATGCGCGCCTCTCCATCATCGACCTCGCGCAGGGCGACCAGCCGATCTTTTCACCGGACGGCGACACGGTCATCGTCTACAACGGCGAAGTCTACAACCACGCGGAAGTCCGTCAAGAGTTGGAATCGCTCGGCCACCGGTTCGAGACACGCTCCGATACCGAAGTCGTCCTGAAGGCTTTTCTTCAGTGGGATACGCTCGCCTTCGAGAAGTTGCGCGGGATGTTCGCCATCGCGCTTTGGACCGAATCGCAGCGGCGGCTGGTGCTGGCGCGAGACCGTATGGGCATCAAGCCGCTCTACATCTTCCACCGCGGGCGCGATCTCTACTTCGGCTCGGAGCTGAAGACCATCCTGCATCACCAGGAGATTCCGAGGCGCATTGACCTGAACGGGCTCAGTTACTACCTTTCGTTGAACTACGTGCCGGAGCCGCACACGCTGATCGAGGGCCTTGAAAAGCTGCGGCCGGGTGAATGGCTGGAATGGCACGATGGTCAGGTGCATCGAGAGCTCTATTGGAGCGTCCGCTTCGCGCCGGATCCTTCGATGACTCTGGAGGACGCAAAGGCGCGGCTCGATGAACTCCTTCGACTCTCGGTGAAAGAGCATCTGATCAGCGACGTGCCGCTGGGCGTGTGGTCCTCTGGCGGGTTGGACTCCTCCACGGTGCTGCACTATGCGGCGCAGGAAGTGCCGAAGCTCAACACGTTTTCGATCTCGTTCCGCGGTTCCGGGCACGATGAGAGCGAGTTCTTCCGCACGGTTGCGCAGCACTACGGAACGAATCACAACGAATTCGACCTGAACCCCGAGCACGATCTCGCCGATGCGATCTCACAGATCGGCTACTACTCCGATGAGCCCTCGGCCGACGCGGGCGCGCTGCCTGTGTGGTTCCTGTCACAGATGACGCGGAAGCACGTGAAGGTGGCGCTGTCCGGTGAAGGCGCCGACGAGCTGTTCGGCGGCTACCTCACTTATCTCGCGGATCAATACGCGGCCGAGGCGCGCATGTATCCGGCATGGCTGCGGCGTACTGGCCTCGCCTTTGCCCGACTGCTGCCCGTGTCGGACGAGAAGATCAGCCTTGAGTACAAGGCCAAGCGATTCCTCGAAGGATCGCTGCTGCCACCGGCTGAGGCGCACCTGTTCTGGAACGGCACGTTCGACAGCCGCACGAAACGGGGTCTTTACAGGGCGCCGCGCTACCCGAATCCCGGCGAATTGATGAACACGCTGCCCACAGAGGCTTTCCGCTGCGGCGACACGAACCGGTTCCTGTGGCTCGATCAGCGCTATTACCTGGCCGACGACATCCTGTACAAGTGCGACCGGATGTCGATGGCGCATTCGCTGGAGGTGCGGCCGCCATTCCTCGATCACCGCATCGTCGAGTTTGCAGGAACGCTGCCGGAGTCGCTGAAGATTCACGAGGGCACGCTCAAATATGTTCTGCGTGAGCTGATGCGCGACAAGCTGCCGCAATGCGTGCTGACTCGCAAGAAAGAGGGCTTCGATATCCCCGCGCACCGCTGGTTCCGAGGCGCCCTGAAGCCGCTGATGGAAGAGACGCTGTCGCCGGAAAATGTCCGCGCCACCGGACTCTTCTCGTCTGAGGCCGTGGAGAAAGTGAAACAGGATCATCTTCGAAGACGGGCCAACAACGGCTACCAGTTGTGGGGCTTGCTCACGCTGTTCCTGTGGATGAAGAGATGGAACGTCCAAACCGCTTCAGACTGCTGATCGTGCTCGCGTTCGCGGCGTTGATCTACCTGCCCGCGCTGACCGCTCCTCCGCACCTCATGGACGACGTGGACGCAGTGCAGGCGCAGATCGCGCGCAACATGCTGGACTCCGGCGACTGGGTGTCGGCGCGGCTTGACGGCGTGCTCTACCTCGAGAAGTCGCCGCTGAAGTACTGGCTGATGGCGGCGAGCTATGCGGTATTCGGCATACACGATTGGGCGGCGCGCCTGCCGGTGGCTCTCTCGACAATCGGGTTGTGCGCGCTTGTGTACCTGATGGGCTGCTGGGCGTTCACGGAGGCCGCCGGCTTCTATGCAGGACTCTCACTCGGGACGTGTATCGGGCTGTTCCTGTTTACGCGAATCCTGATCCCGGACGTGATTCTGACACTGACCATCGCATTCTCGTTGTGGGCGATGATGCGCGCGCTGGACGAGGATGAGCGCCGGCCGCGGCTCTGGGCGGCTCTGATGGCAGTGTCGATAGGCGTGGGACTGCTGCTGAAAGGGCTGATTGCGCTGCTCTTTCCCTGCGCGGCCGGCGGATTGTTCCTGCTGTTCTCCAGGCAGTTCTTTGTCAGGCGCACCTGGCAGCGGCTGCGGCCGGTGTCCGGAACCCTGCTGATCCTGATGGTCGCAGCGCCGTGGCACATCCTTGCCACACTGAAGAATCCACCTTACTTTGACTTCTCAATGACCTCGGGACCGGGGCAATACCGCGGCTTCTTCTGGTTCTACTTCTTCAACGAACATATCCTGCGCTTCCTCAACCGGCGCTGGCCGCGCGACTACAACACGGTGCCGAGACACCTGTTCTGGCTGTTCCATCTGCTGTGGTTCTTCCCGTGGTCGGCGTATCTGCCGGGGCTGGTCAAACTGAATTATCGCGGCGAGGATCGCGGCGCACGGCTGCGTTTGCTCTGCCTTTGCTGGATCGGCTTCATCCTGGTCTTCTTCACGTTCTCGACGACGCAGGAATACTACTCGATGCCTGCGTATCCGGCATTTGCGCTGCTGCTTGGCTGTGCGATGGCCGCGGGTTCGGCGTGGATCTCGCGCGGCGCCAAGGTCATTGCGGTTGCCTCGGCGTTGGCCTGCGGGGCGATTGCGGTGATCCTGAGCAACGTCTGGAACCTGCCCGCGCCGGGCGACATCTCGAACGCGCTCACACAGAATCCGGAGATGTACACGCTCTCGCTCGGCCACATGGGCGATCTGACGATGAAGTCGTTCGCCTATCTGCGTACGCCGCTGGTGCTGGCTGGAATCGCGTTCCTGACCGGTGCAGTGGCGGCTTGGCGTTGGCGCGGGAATTTCACGCAGGTCGGGCTCGCCATGATGATGTTGCTGTTCCTCAACGCGGCGCGGATCGCGATGCGCACCTTCGACCCCTACTTGAGTTCGCAGCCGCTGGCTGCCGCGCTGAAGTCGGCGCCGCAGGGCACCGTAATCTTCGGCGACCAGTACTATGTCTTCAGCTCGGTCTTCTTTTACGGAGACCTCAAGGAGGCGCTGCTCCTGAACGGGCGCTACAACAACCTGGAGTACGGCTCCTACGCACCCGACGCTCCGAACGTTTTCCTGAATGACGACGGGCTAAAGCAGCTCTGGCAGCAGACGGACCGCGCATACCTGATTCTCGAAGGACCCAAAGTGGCCGACGTCGAGAAGGTCCTCGGGCGGGAATCGATGCATCTCGTGAAGGCAAGCGGCGGCAAGTACCTGTACTCGAATTTTCTTTGGACCGCGGGAGTGCGGCCGTGAAAGTGATGATCGACGCGACGCCCCTGCTGCTGAGCAGCGCAGGCGTGAAGAGCGTTCTCTATCACTGGATCAAGGCGCTGACCGAACAGTCCGAACCGGAGACGATTCACCTCTATCCACCGATGGGCAGGGTGTCGGAACTTCACCATGAGCACAGTGTCGCGTCGCGCTGGGCCACGCTGCGGGGCCTTGCAATGGTTGTCGCGAATCAACGGCTCGGAGCGAACTTCCCGCAATGGTGCGCGGCTGGCATGGACGTGTTCCACTGCACCAACCAGGTGAGGACGCCGCCGTCCAGCGCGCGCCTCACCGCTACCATCCACGATCTGACGTGTTGGAAGATGCCCGAGCTGCACACGCAGGCCAATGTCGCCGCCGACCGGCGCTATGCCGAGCATGTCCTGACGAAGGCGGACGGGCTCATTGCCGTGAGTGAAAACTCACGCCGCGATGCCATCGAAGTGTTGGGCCTTGAGCCGGAGCGCATCACGACGATTCACAACGGAGTGAGCGAACCGTACTTCGGGAACTGCGCGCCGCTGCAGGGCGCGAAGCCGTATGTGCTGCATACGGGAACGATCGAGCCGCGCAAGAACATCGATCGTCTGCTGGATGCCTGGGAATCTCTACCTCAAAGGGTGCGCAACGACTACGACCTGCTGCTGGCGGGTCCGGCGGGGTGGGGATCGACGTCTACCATTCAACGACTGAAGGCTGGGCCGCCAGGTGTGGTCTGGCTGGGATACGTGCCGGAGCAGCAGATGCCGGCACTGACACGGGGCGCGACGCTCATTGCATACCCTTCGCTGTACGAAGGCTTCGGCCTGCCGGTGGCACAGGCCATGGCTTGCGGTGTGGCCTGCGTGACCTCCAACGTCAGCTCGCTGCCCGAAGTGGCGGGGCCGGGCGCGAGGCTGGTGAATCCGCAGTCAATGGAAGAGCTGCGCGAGGCGCTCATCTCGCTGCTCGAAAGCCCCGACGAGCGGGCGAGGCTGGGAGCAGCCGGCAAGGCTTACGCGGAGAGTCACTATCGCTGGAGACTGGCTGCGGAGAAGTCCCTCGAGTTCTTCAGGAGAACAATGGAAGCGTAGTTTCCCTCACGGGGCCTTGGCGGCGCCGGCGACGCGGAAATCCCACACGAGGATCTCGCCTCCCTCACCCTCCGCGTACTGCACCATGGCGTATTCGCCGGGAGTGAGCGGCTTGGTGGGCCAGACCTTGTAGAGGTTTTCCTGGAGCTGTTGCCGGAAGACATCGATCGTATCCATGTCGAAGTGAACGAGATTCGTCACCGGCTCGATCTGCATCACGGCGACCACGCGCCCGTTCTTCTTGGGTTTCAGACGCACGATGGTGAATCGCTGCGTGGAGTCAATGCGGAAATAGAGGTTTGGCTTTTCGTCCGGCACGCTGACTACCGCATTCTCGCCTGGCAGTTCAATGCTCGACTTGCCAGGCACTATGGGAATGGGCGACATGACCTTCAGGACGCTGCGCTTCTTGTCGGTGATCGACTTGAACTCGGAGCGCTTCACGGTCTTCATCTCGTTGCCTTCGACGAAGTAGACGCCCGGATCCACAGGGACTCGCGCCACCTCGCGGGCAACTTCGCGATCGAACTTCTCTTCAGCGTCCTCGATCGCGGCCTCCTTCTTTTCGGCCTCTATGCGTGACTGCCGTTCCGCCTCGGTCTTCTTGAGATCGATGAGATCGAGCGGGAGCTCCTCCCAGTCGCTGCGCTCCGTGGAGTAGTAGCGGACGCGGTCGTCGAGCTTCTGATACTCGCGTACCATGTGCCAGGTTCCGTCCTTGAGATAGAGCCGGAAGGTCTCGGCCCAGAGGGCCGAAGCCAGCAACAGTAGCGCGATCAACACTCGCATGGCGTTCCTTCTTCTATTATGGATTCGTGATCAACAGACGCACACTCGGACGAACTGGTTTACAAGTCAGTGAGATTGGCTACGGTGCATGGGGGCTGGGCGGGAACCAGTGGCGCGGCCACGTGGAAGACGACGCCCTGGCTGCCTTGCGCCGTGCACTGGAGCTGGGCCTGAATCTAATCGATACGGCGCTCGCGTACAACGAGGGCCACAGCGAGAGACTGATCGCGAAGACTGTCAAGGAAACCGGCGCGAAGGCACACGTTGCGACGAAAGTCCCACCGAAGAACCGGATCTGGCCCGCGCAGCCCGGCATCGGTTTGGACGATGTGTTCCCATACAATTACATTGTCGAGTGCACCGAAACATCGCTGAAAAATCTCGCGGTGGAGACCATCGATCTGCAGCAGTTCCACGTGTGGAATTCAGAGTGGGTCGGGCGCGATGAATGGCGCCGCGCAATCGAGGATCTCAAGAAAGCCGGCAAAGTGCGCTTCTGGGGCATCTCGATCAACGACCATCAGCCGGACTCCGCGCTGGAAGCGATTCGCACGGGCCTGATCGATACCGTCCAGGTGATCTACAACATCTTCGACCAGACGCCGGAGCATCATTTGTACCCGCTTTGCCAGGAATTGAATGTCGGCGTGCTGGGGCGGTGCCCGCTGGATGAAGGAGCACTGACGGGTGCAATTACCCCGGAGACCCAATTCGACCCGCAGGAATTCCGGGCCTGGTATTTTCGCGAGAATCGCAAGGAGCTTGTGTTTGAAAAAGTAAACAAACTCCGCGCGGACCTGGAGGTTGCGGGTGTGACAAAGCCGCTGGCTGACACGGCGCTGCGCTTCTGCATTTCGCACCCTGCGGTCTCGACTGTGATCCCCGGGATGAGAAAAGTTCGCAACGTGGAACAGAATATGGCCGTCTCTGAGGAAGGGCCTTTGCCCGAAAACATCAAAGAGCTGCTGAGACGACATGCCTGGAGCAAAAACTTTTATTCTTAGCCTCGCCGCTTGTAGCGCCTTGTGGGCGCAGACGGAGTATCTGCCGCTGCAGACCGGCAACACCTGGATCTACAGGAGCAATGCGGGCTCCTTTACAGTAGAGGTCGGAAAGCCCGAGACATTCGGCGGCGCCTCGTATTTTGCAGTTCGCGGTTTCCCGTCGACCCCAGCGGTGTGGCTGCGCAATACGGATGAAGGGCGCATCCTGATGTGGGATGCGCAGACGAAGACCGAGAAGATCTGGCTGGATACCGCGACGGCGGTTCCCGGCGAGTCGCCAACCGGAGTCGACCCCTGCAACGAGTTCAGCCGGGTGGAGTCGCGCGAGGCTAAATACAGCGGGCCGATCGGAGAATTCACGAATGCGCTGTCTGTGCGCTACTCCTACGGAAGCTGTGCGGATGCCGGGCTCGACGGCGATGTGCTCCAGCCCTGGGTGGGAATTGTGCAGCGGACGGCCCAGACGATCGCGGGGCCGCGCAAGTACGACCTGGTGTACGCCCGGATCGGCGGAGTGACGGTGCTGACCGCGCCCGAAGTGAGTTTCACCGTGGCCGCGTCGCAGGCGCAGACTGCTCTGGACGTGCGTCTCTCGCTTCGCAACACCACAGCAGCACCGACCGAACTCAACTTCAATTCCGGCCAGCAGTTTGATGTCGTGCTCTACGACGAAAACGGGAAGGAAGTCTACCAATGGTCGCGCGGGAAGGCGTTCACTCAGGTAGTGGGTCACGTGACTGTGAGCGGTGAGAAATCGTGGCTGGTGGAGGCGCCGCTCACGGACATCCCTGCGGGCCGGTACGCGCTGAAGGGCTGGCTGACGACCTCGGATGGCCCCAACTATTCGGGAACAGTCGCGATCACCATCCAATAGCTGAGCCGCGGGCGTCGCCGCAGATCCTACGATGCCCGCCGCAGCATTCGCTCTACTCTCAGTCCCGCCCCAGCGCAATGTAAAGCGCCGTCGGAACCAGCAGGACGATGAGCACCAGCCCCAACGCAAATGCAGCATGGCCTACCGCTGCGGCAACGCTCGATACAAACGCAGCGAGCTCGAACTTGCTCACGCCAGACTTGATACTTCCCAGTGCGGCCTGGAACCAAGTGGAACTGGCGCCGAAGCAGGCGCCGATCAGACCCATCGCGCTCGCGAATGCTGCCACCTGTGCCCACGTGATCGGAGCACTTGCCGCCTCGGCCGCCTCACGGCGCGCGCGGAGCTGCGCCTGCCACCAGATCCTCCCCGCCTCCGGAATCACAGCTGCCGAGAGCATCTCGTCATGATCGGCATCCAACGTCCCGGCCACCGCCACGATGTCGGAGCAGATCCCGCACCCCTCGACGTGAGCCTGCAGTTGCGGATCCACCCTCTCAGGCCAGCGCGACTGCACCACGGCAGACAGCACGTCTTCTTCAAACCTGCATTCCACATGTCTCATCGCGCGCCTCCTTCCGGCTTCCGGCCCAGCAGCGCCGCCATCTTTTTCCGGATGCGAAACAACATGGGCCGCAGACTGGATGCGCGCAGGCCCATGACTCCGGCGATCTCCTCGTGCGACGCTCCCTCGGCATAGGCCAGCCATAGCATCGCCCTTTCGCGTGGCTTGAGGTTCGCCAGGGCGCGGGAGAGATCGGCATTGCGCTCCGACACCGCCGCATCGACGCTGGAGGGAACGTTTTCGATCCGCTCACCCATGAGGATCGAGCCGGCACGAATGAGACTCCGCCTCCGCGCGTCGCGCGCCAGATTCGTCGCGATGCGAAACAGCGAATTGCGGCGGTGCGATTCGCTCTCGTACGTCGCGGCGGCCCGCAGGAAGCGATAGAAGGTCTCCTGGAGCAGATCGTCGGCCAGCGCCCGGTCGCCCGTGACGCGGACGAGGTAGGCCCACAGGCCGCGCGCAGTCCTCTCGTAGAAGCCGCGGAAGGTCTCCTCGTCCATGACAAATGCGGCAGTTTCCTCACCCGCCGCCTCCGTGCGGGTTAGATCAGTGTATGTCGCGTCTCGAAACATAGGGGGACGGTCCGCCATTTGATTCTAGACGGCTGGGGGCTCAGTCTGCGATGAAACATGCGACGACTCGATGAGGCCCAGCCGCTGCGAGATCACATACGAGATCGCGGCGGACACGACGAAGCCGATGCCGATGGCCAGCGCCAGAATGCCCACCGCGTGGAGCGGCTGCGCCGCCTCAAACGGAATTCTCCAACTCACCACCTCCAGGCCAATGCCTCCGGCGATCAACACAAGCCCGCCCTGCACCGACCAGAGAATGCGGGAAAGCGGCGCCCCCACGGACCGCGGGCCGGCATCCAGTTTAATGGGAGTGGACTCCAGAAACTTCGACCCCGCCGGGGTCTTGATGTAGGCCAACAAATCTTCGTTGGCCGTAAAACGGTCCAGCAGCTTCGTGTGCACGTCCGTCTGGACTTTCGCCAGGCGGCTCCATCGCCGGTAGTCGATCATTGTCTGGATCAGCCACACCAACAAGCCGATGGCCAGGCTGAATCCGGCGAAGACGCCCACCGCGGCCAGGACATCCCTCCACAGATCGACTGCAACCTGCGCGGAGTCCCGGGGCGGGCGTGGCGGCTCACCGACGAAGAACGCCGGGTTCCGCATCACTTCCGGATGCGCGTTCAGGAACCCCGCCAGCGAGGGATAGGGCGCAAGAAACGCCTGGTTGCCGAGAAGCGTCGGATCCATCGACAAGACGCCCCGCAACGTCGGCGGGTACCTCTCCATGAGCCGGGAGAACTCCTCCCTTGTGCGCTGTGCGTCGGGCTGCTCCACGTTGACGATAGTCTGGGTCGGCACAGGGGCTTCCGTTCGCGGCCTCACCTGCGCCCGGGCTGCTGGAGACACCAGTGCCATGCTTGCTCCAAGCAGACCGGACATCGCCGCCAGCCAGTATCTCGTTCGTATCATTCTCGTGTTCCTCTGCACGGTGATTACGCGACAGGCGGCGGGAGGTTAACAGTCGATTGTCGGACTTGTTCTATTTCTTCGACGGCGGTGCCGCGGGCAAATCCGAGCTCCACGTATCTACAATGCACTTCCAGTCTCCGGAGGGCTGTTTCTTCCAGATCTCGAGGTTCTTGCCCTGATCGGTGACCTGTTTGCCCTTGTCATCATTCATGATCAGCTCGTATGTGCCGTAGGCATATGCAATATCGCCGGACTTGGCCACTTCGACCTTCGTGGGCTGCCATTTGATCGAAAGCCCGGGCAACGACAGCAATTCTCCGATCGACTTCCGGATGGCCGCCTTGTCGGTGGCGGTTTTCTCGTTGGGTGGGAGGACCGCGGCGTCATCGGCGTAGAACGCCATCCACGCGTCCACCTGCTTCGTCTGGGCGGCTTTCACCCATTCCGCATCCGCCTTGCGGATTGCCTCTCCATCGGCGGTTCGAGTATCTGCTCCCGTCGTCTGCGGCGCAGGACTGCACCCCGTCAGTGCGAGCACAACCGCCAGGCCGGTCATTCCCAGGAATCTCGCCATCTACATCTCCTTTAGCCTGTTCGGACATCAGTCCAGCGAGTATAAGCAGAGTTCCTCCAGGATCCAAGTCCTATTGCACACTTCAGGAATGGGAAATCCGGCCTCGCGACCACTCCCTGATCGTCACAATCTCCTCCTGCGGAATGCACAGGAACTCCAGGAAGCGCTGATGATACTCCGGATCGGCTGCCTCGAAATCGCGGTGCCAGCGCTGCATGTCCGCATCTGTGAACCCCGACGCCCGCAGCAGCCGCGTCCAGGTCTCCCGGTTCATGATGCTGACCTTCTCCAGCAGCCGCCGGTCCTTCAGCATCTCCACAATCAGGGCCTGCCGGCGCCGCAGCGCCTCAATCTGCTCGCCCAACTCATACAATTGCCGCTCCAGGGCCGCCGCCAGCTCCTTCTTCGGCTTGTCGAGCAGGCCCTGAATTTCGGCCAGTTTCAGGCCTGTCTGCCGGTACACGCATATCTGCCTCAGCCGTTCATCGTCGGCCGGCCTGTAGAGCCTGTACCCGTTCATCATCCGTCCCGATGGTTTCAGCAGCCCTAGCTGATCGTAGTAGAGCAGCGTGGTGCGTGAGAGTTTATGCTTGCGGGCGAGCTGGCTGATGGTCATGACACTCCCCTCAGGGTAAACTCAGAAAGCTTGACCCGTTTGATCCTGCTTTTGGTACTCGCTCAGCCGGCGGCCGAGCAGGCCTACCGCCAGGGCGTTTCCCTTCTGGAATCCGGCCGCGCCGAGGAGGCCATTCCTCTGCTGGAGCAGGCTGCGAAGATCGAGCCGAAGAACGCCCTGTACTGGAAAGCACTTGGCGTGGCTCATGCCGGCCTGCTGGACTACCGCGGGTCGCTCGAACCCTTCCGCCAGGCCTGCACGCTCGACCCGAGGCTTCTCGACGTCTGCTACTATTCAGGCCGCGCATTCTACGCTGCCGATCAGTACGACAAGGCCATCGCCCCCCTGCAGAAGGCGCTCCATGCAGACGCTGTGAAGGGCCGCGCTGAGACGGCTCTCGGACAGTGTTATGAGGCGCTCGGCGACGCCGTCGAGGCCGAAAAGCACTTTCGTTCGGCCCTCTCCCGCAACGACGCCGCCGGCCAGCAGGCGCGCCTGGCTTATTCCCGCTTCCTCGTGCGCCAGGGCCGCCCCAGGGAGGCGGTCGCTATAGCCGAGGCCGCTCAGCACCCTGAGACTCCGGACTCGCGCTACGAACTGGCCCTCGCGCTTTCCCAGTGCGACCGCCTTCAGGAAGCCGCCGCCGCTCTTCAACGCGCCCTGCAGCTCAATCCGCAGCATGAAGCGGCGCGAGTCTTGCTTGCCAAGGTCCGCGCCCGCCTCGAGCCCCATCGGCAGTAACCCGTTTGGCATCAAAAGATAGCATCGTCCGGACTTTTGTGATAAACTCCTTCGGGTCGACGGTGCAATCGTCTCGCTGATGCTAGGGGCGTACGGTTGCGAGTAGGGCGGTTCCAGGGGGCCGCCCGGCTCATTCCCTCCTGATATCCATACCTCGCTTTCAGATTCACACCGCGCCGCCACGTGGTTGAGTTGCGCCCGCCGGAGAAAGCGGATCCGGCAAATACTGTAATCGCTTGCCCACCTGCCAATAACGTTAAAGGACCATCAGGCCTGGTAGTTCCGTTTGTGATAGAATCCTTCCGGTTGCCACGGCAATAGTCTCGCTTAAGGCAACCTCCTCGATTGTCGAGAAACGAGGAACCATTAGTTCGAATGCAGGGGGTCATAGGTGAGAAGCAAACTCATCACTCTATTTGTGTGTCTCCTACTCCTGACCGGCTTCACTTTCGCCCAGGAGTTTCGTGCAACCATTTCGGGTCACGTCTACGACTCGAGCAACGCAGCCGTTCCCGGCGCCAAGGTTCAGGCCATTAACGTCGCCACCAGTGAAACGACGACAGCCACCACCGACAGTTCCGGCAGCTACACCATCCCGTTCCTGCGGCCCGGTATCTATAAAGTCACCGTCACGGCGCAGGGATTCAAGCAGTACAACGAAGAAAACATCCAACTGCAGGTCGGCAAGGTCGCCGGCATCGACGCCCACCTGGAAGTCGGCGCAGTCAGCGAGTCCATCAACGTCACCGCGGAAGCGGCGATGCTTGAAACTCAGACCGCCAGCCGCGGCGGAGTCGTCACCACGCAGCAGATCACCGAGATCCCGCTGAACGCGCGCAATCCGTTCATGCTCGGCGCGATGATGCCCGGCGTGACTTTCCGCGGCGCGGCCATCTGGCAGCGCCCGTTCGATAACGGCGCGATCGCCGAATGGTCCGTCAACGGCAGCCGTAACTCCTCCACCGAATTCATGCTCGACGGCGCGTCCAACAACGGCCAGATGGGCAACAACAACATCGCCTATGTGCCGATCGTCGACGCGGTCCAGGAGTTCAACATGCAGATGAACTCCTACAACGCCGAGTACGGCCACACCGGCGGCGGCGTCATGAACGTGATGCTCAAGTCCGGCACCAACGATTTCCACGTTACCGGGTGGGAGTTCATGCGGCGCACTCCGCTGGATGCGAATACCTTCCAGAACAACGCCATCCCAGCTTCGGCCACCAACCCCACCGGCGGTGCAAAGCGCGCCACTCACTATCTCGATCAATACGGCTTCCAGTTGGAAGGCCCCGTCTACATTCCGAAGATCCTCAAGAAGGATGCGCCCGTCAAGCTCTTCTACATGGGCAGCTTCGAGAACTACCGCGAAGGCACGCCCACTCCGCTCACCCTCTCCTATCCCGAAGCCGAAATGCGTCAAGGCGACTTCTCGAAGGTTTATGATGCGGCCAACAAACCGGTCACCATCTACAACCCGTTCGACTACACCCTGGTAAACGGCGACCCGGTCCGCAATCCTTTCCCGGGCAACAAGATCCCGCAGAGCATGATCAATCCTGTGGCTGCGAACGTGGCCAAGTTCATGCCCAAACCGAACCAGCCGACGCCTCCCGGCCAGCACTACGCCAACCAGAACCTGGTCTACCCCGATTACTTCGCGAAGGACAAGTTCTACAACCTGATCCTCAAGTTCGACTGGAATTTCGGCGACAAGCACCGCGCCTTCTTCCGTCACGCATCGAACGACCGTACCGAAGACCGTAACGACAACGGCGTGTGGGAAGGCCCAGGCCAGTCCGGCCAGCAGCCCTTCCAGCGCATCAACGATGCTTACGTCGCTGACTGGGTCGGCACCGTCTCTCCGACGTTCATCCTGAACGCGCGTGCCTCTTACAATCGCTTCATCGAGCAGGGTTGGGGCCGCGGCAACGAGGGCTTCGATCTCAAGTCTCTCGGCCTGCCCGCTTCGCTCGTCAGCCAGATGCCTGGCCCGCAATACTTCGGCCGTTGGGAATTCCACAACGGCTACTCGCCACTCGGCCGATACCAGGACATCAACAAGACCAACACTTACACTCTGGCAGCTAATGCCACCAAGATCTGGAACAGCCACACAATGAAGATGGGTTTCGAAACCCGTCAGATAAACTATCTGCTTCAGAACAGCGGCAACATCTTCTACGCTCAGGGCCAGACCAACTTCACACAGCGCCTCTACAACCAGGGCGAATCAACCTCGGGCGATGGCTTCGCCAGCTTCCTGTTGGGCGTGCCGAATAACATCACCACCAACTATCCGCTCTACCCGTGGTGGAGAAACTACTATTCGGCTCCGTTCTTCCAGGACGACTGGAAAGTCAGCCGCAGGCTCACGGTCAACATGGGCTTCCGTCTCGATTTCAACACTCCGGCTCACGAGAAATGGAACCGGCAGAACGGGCCGTTCGATCCCACCGCGGCCAGTGCCATCAGCAAGCAGATTCCCGCTGACATGATCGCCATGTATCCGCAACTCGCCAACCTCAAGGGCTCCATGACCTGGGCCGGCGTTAACGGTATGGGCACCACTGTCGCCAAGCTGAGTAAGTGGAACTGGCAGCCTCGCGCCGGCTTCGCCTATCAGCTCAGCGAGAAGCTGGTCATGCGCGGCGGCATCGGCCGTTACTACTCCAACCCGAACAACGACATCCAGAAGACCAACGGCTTCAGCACTTCGACGTCAGCGACCAACTCGAACGACGGCGGCCGCACCCCGATCGCCAACGTCCTCTCCAACCCGTTCCCGATGGGCATCAATTTCCCCGTCGGTTCCTCCCAGGGTTCGCTCGCTTGGGCCGGCCGCGATTTCTCCTGGTTCGACTCCAACTTCCGCACGCCCTACGTGTGGCAGTTCTCATATGGCTTCCAATACCAGGTCAACAAGGCCTCCACTCTCGAAGTCACCTACGTCGGAAGCCGCGGCAAGGATATGACGCATGAGAAGGCGTTCAATATCCCGTCGATCGACGTCCGCAAGAAGTGCCTCCTGCAGGAAGGCGGAAGCCCGATCTTCTGTGACTCCCAGGTACCCAACCCCTTCAAGGGCGTCGACGCCTTCAAGGGCACAAGCTGGTATACAGCCAATACTCTGAGCTGGTTCCAGATGCAGCGTCCGTTCCCGCAGTTCAGCGGCAACATGACGCAGCAGGGCCGCAACGATTCGTGGATGAAGTACAACTCCGCGCAGGTCACCTACAACATGCGGTTCCGTGGCGGTCTCAACCTCCTCGGCAACTATACGTGGTCGAAGAGCATGGAAGCCTGGGGTTACAACGACCCCTACAGCAACAATCTGCAGTCGGGCCTGTACTACAATGACCGGCCGCACATCTTCAAGCTGACCACCGTGTACGACCTCCCGTTTGGGAAGGGCAAGAAATTCGGCTCATCCACCACCGGGTTCACCAACAAGCTGATCTCCGGCTGGGAGTTCACTACCTTCTACACCAACAGTTCCGGCGAACCCGCCGACAATCCGGATGGCAACGTCATCCAGCTGAAAGACCCGAGGACTCCGGGCGGCGGCTGGGACGGCACCACCGATTGGAAGGCCCACCAGGTTCGCGGCTGGAACCCCTGCGTCATGCGCCAACTCAACGACGGCAGCATGGCGCCGACTTCCACCAGCATCGCCAAGGGCTGCGGCACCGACATGGCCAACTACGCCTGGCTCTGGACCGCCGGCTATGCTCCGCGCAACACGCCGTACCGTTCCGGCCAGATCCGCAAACATCACGCGTTCACCATGGACGCGTCGATCAACAAAATGACCAACATCACCGAGCGGCTGAAGCTGCAGTTCCGCGCCGAGGCCTTCAACGTGATGAACCACAACTATTACGGTCGCGATGTGTTCAACAAGGATCCCAACAATCCCAACTTCGGCACCGTCTTCCCGGGCACTGTCAGCACGCAAAATATGCTGCCGCGCCAGATCCAGATCGGATTCAAGGTGCTTTGGTAGTTTAGCTGCGAGCCGGGCGGCTCCAGGGGGACCGCCCGGCTCATTCTTCGGTAATCTCCACCACGCGATCCGCCTTCACTCCCCGCAGCACGGTCTTCCCTCCTGCCGGCCAGATCACCTCCACCAACTCCGCCTCGGCAGCCTTCCCAAGCCCGAAACGCACCAGCTTCTCACTGGAACTGAGGTAGCCCACCGCCGTCGTCACGTGGTTGTGCTGCTCCCTTCCGCCCGCCGCCACGCCTACCTTCGTGCCGAGCGCGTCCCTGTTGCTTTTCTTGCCGGTGAGTTTCAACGCGAGCCAGTGGTTGCCCTCTCCCATCGTGTTGCGCAGGAGCACTGCAGGTTCGTTGAGCCGCGTCACAACGGCATCCACGCGCCCATCTCCGTCAAGATCCCCGAACGCCGCCCCGCGATGCTGCGCCGCTTCGCCGAACAGCACGCTCGTGAACGTGCCATTCCCCTGGTTGAGGAAGACCTGATTCCGCTGCCGCGACGCACGACTCGAAAACAGCTCCGTGTTGTCCTGCACGTCACCGTTGGCGGTGAACATGTCCTTCCATCCGTCGTTGTCGAAGTCGTAGACGCCGAGGCTCCATCCGCTGTGCGCCATTGACGACGCACCGATCCTGCTTCGGTAAGTCATGTCCTGGAACACGCCGCTGCCGAGGTTGCGATACAGCGGGAAGGTCTCGTTCGTCAGCGCGGTGAGGAAGATGTCCGGCCTGTCGTCGTTGTCGATGTCGCGGAAGTCTGCCCCCATCGAAGAGAGAACCTTGCCGTCGTCGGCGATCGCGACGCCCGCCCCCACGCCCACCTCGGTGAACCGGCCGTTGCCGTCGTTGCGGAACAGGAAGTTCGGCGCGGTGTCGTTGGTGACAAACACGTCCATGCGGCCGTCGTTGTTGTAGTCCGCGAAGGCCACCGCCATCCCCTTGCCCACCTTCGCGCCGATCCCCGAGGGCCGTGAGATGTCCGTGAACGTGCCATCCCCGTTGTTCCGCAGCAGCGTATTGGCGAGCCCTTCGTAATACTTCGGGTGGCAATAGGTGCGGTAACCGGCGCGCATATCGCCGCAGAATGGCTCAGTTGCCGGATTCCAGCGGCAGTAATTGACGACAAAGAGATCGAGTTTGCCATCGTTGTCGAGGTCGAACCAACCGGCCGAGATCGGCCAACCTGACGCCGGAATGCCGGCCTTCTGCGTGACATCCTCAAACGTGCCGTCGCCGCGGTTGCGGTACAGCCGGCTGAATCCGACGCTGGTTACCAGCAGATCCACCCACCCGTCGTTGTCGTAATCGCCCGCCGCCACGCCCATGCCGTAGCCTTCGCCCTGCAGTCCGGCCTTCTCCGTCACGTCCTCGAACCTCCAGTTCCCGAGGTTCCTGTAGAGCCGGTTGTGCCACTCCGGACCTGTCTTTCTTAGAGCAGGCAGAGGCGCTCCGTTCACGAAATAGAGGTCCGGCCGGCCGTCGTTGTCGAAGTCAAATACCGCTACTCCTCCCGGCATCGTTTCGATTTGGTGCTTCTCCGGAGTCGGACTATTCCGCAACACGAAGGGCAGAGGCGTAGTTATCGCTACAAATGGCTGCTTACTAAGAACTTGTAGGATCAACAAGAAACTGAATGTAAGGGTATGCATTGTTTCGGACTTGTGATATTATCCCTCGCATTCGCAGCCGCCGTAACGGGCTGCCGGAGTTCGACAGCACACGTCGAATGCTGTCGGCGTCAGAGGAAAACCAGGGGGGTCTCAGTGAATCTACGCAGAGTCTCGACTCTCGCTCTATCCCTGTGTCTGGTCGCATCGTTCGCGCCAGCTCAGGAATTCCGCGGGGCCGCGACCTCAACATCAATACGAACTACACGTTCAGCAAGATGGTGGAACTCTGGGGCTACACTGATCCCTACGCCAACGTCATGCAGCAGGGCCTGTACTTCAACGATCGCCCCCACTGGTTCAAGTTCACCGCGGTCTACGAACTCCCGTTCGGCCAGGGTAAGAAGTAAGGGGCCGGCGCCACCGGATTTGCCAAGAAGCTGATCTCCGGTTGGCAGGCGACCGCCTTCTACAACAACGCCAGCGGCGAACCGTCCGATCTCCCCGGCAACGTGATTATGTTGAAGGATCCCAAGACTCCCGGCGGCGGCTTCACTGGAAGCCCCGACTGGAAGGCTCACCAGGTTCACGCCTGGAACCCCTGCGTCCTTCAGCAGTTCGACGACGGCAGGATCGCGCCCAAACAGTACTCGCTGGACAAGGGCTGCGGCACTGACTTCAGCAACTACGCCTGGCTGCAGGTCGCCAACTTCGCGCCGTCGCGCTACACCTCGTCGCGCTCCGGCCAGATCCGCAAGCACCACGCGTTCACGTTGGACACGTCAATCAGCAAGATGACCAATATCACTGAACGGCTCCGCGTCCAATTCCGCGCCGAGGCGTTCAATCTCTTCAACCACAACTACTTCGGCCGTGAGTCCTTCACCACGGACCCGAACAACGCCAACTTCGGGACCATCTTCCCGTCAGTGGCCACGAACCAGAACATATTCCCCCGCCAGATCCAGCTCGGCATCAAGGCCTTCTGGTAAACCGGCGGCAATCTGTTTCGCGGAAAGGCGGCGCCCCATGGCGCCGCCTTTCGTGTTTTCATGGAGGCGTCCATGAATGCACTGGTCTCCGATTTCGACGGCACAATCACGCGCAATGATTTCTTCATGCTCCTCTGGCAGCGCTATGTGCCGCCGGCCGCGCCGGACTACTTCGCTCAATACCGCGCAGGCCGCCGCAGCCACTTCGACGCCATGGCGGCATACTTCTCGCATGCGCCAACGGACTCGTCTGTGCTCGACGCTCTGCTCCGCGCAACAGAGCCTGATCCAGGATTCAAGTCAGGCGCCGAGCGGCTCGCTTCCGCGGGGTGGGACCTGATTATCGTCTCCGCAGGCTCCTCCTGGTACATCCAGCGCATCCTCGATGCGGCCGGCGTCTCCGCCACCGTGCACTCTAACCCCGGTCGCATCGTCGAAGGACACGGGCTGGTGATCGAAAAGCCCATCGGTTCGCCGTTTTACTCCGATGAAGTAGGTATCGACAAGTGCGCAGTGGTGCGCGACGCACTGTCGCGCTACGACCATGTCGCCTTCGCGGGCGACGGCCCTCCCGATATTGACCCGGCTCTCCTCGTACGCGCAGATCTGCGGTACGCCCGCTCGTTCCTGGCGGAAGAGCTTGAGCGCCGCGGTGAGCCGTATCAGAAGTTTGGAACGTGGTCCGAGATTGTCTCCTGCCTGCTCGACTCGATTGGCCCTCTTTGACGGAGATGACCGGGCTTGCCGCAAGGTTCGTCGGCGTCTCTGCAAAACGCAGCAGGAAGAATCGATCTCAGGTCCCCTGGCCATAGCGCAGCACCTTGACTCCCTCCCAGGTCACCAGACCGCTCGACTTGCTTTCAACGATCATCGCATCGAGCACCGGCAGGAAGTCCTCGATCTTCTGAGCCGCATCGACGATCTCCACGACGAAGGGCAAATCCTCCGAAAGCCGCTCCAGCTTGGCGGAGTGGAGCCGCGAGGAGTGTCCAAAGCCCATGGGGCCACGCAGCACCGTGGCGCCGGCCAGGTGCAGTTCCCGAGCCTTGAGCACGATGGCCTCATAGAGCGGCCGATGGCCGAAACGGTCTTTTTCTCCAAGAAAGATGCGGAGCAGGACGGCGTCTTCCGGAATCTGCATGGCGATTTACCTTTGGTTCATTGCGACGGCGATCTGATGCCCCAGCCACACGCCCAACAGGCACAGGACGATGCTAGTGGAGATGTTGAGTGTGGCGTAGCCCCATTCACGATCCTGGAGCAGCCGCAGCGTTTCCAGGCTGAACGTGGAGAACGTCGTGTAGCCGCCGCAGATGCCTGTCATGACGAACAACCGCGGGCCCGGAGCCACCACCAGGCGGCCTTCCGGACCCGAGAAGGCGGCAAAGAAGCCGATGAACATCGAGCCCGTAACGTTGATGAAGAGAGTGCCCCAGGGAAATGTCTCGGCGCCCAGTCGCGCCGCAACGCCCGAGCACCAGTATCGAAGGACGCCGCCCAAAGCGGCGCCGGCTGCAACCCAGAGATAGTGCACTTCCAGTTATCCTACTCCCGTGAAGCTCATCTCTGTTCTCAGCCTCGTCCTGCCCCTCCTGGCCCAGGAGCCCGCCGCACTCCTCGAGAAGAAGACTTTGGCGCGCATCGAAGCTATCGACAACGGCCTGGATGGTGTACTGGGCGTCGCAGCTATCGACCTCAAGACCGGCAGAACATTTTCATATCACGGCGATTTGGTCACGACACAGGCCAGCCTGATCAAGGTCCCGATCCTCGCCGCCGCATTTCAGGCCGTGCATGCCGGCACGCTTCAGTTGGACCGGAAATTCGCGCTCACGGAAAAGGACAAGGCTGGCGGCAGCGGCACCCTCGACGCGAAGCTCGGCAAGGAACCGCTCGAACTCACATTCCGCGAATTGCTGACGCTGATGATCCGCGACTCCGACAACACCGCCACGAACAAGGTGATCTCGCTGGTCACGAAAGAGCGAGTCAATGCCCTCATGGTGCAGTTGAAGCTGCCGAACACCCGCCTGCGCCGCATCATGATGGACTCCGACGCAGCCAAGCGCGAAGACGAGAACACGTCCACGCCGCTGGAGATGGCGCGACTCGTCGAGATGATCTACAACGGCAAACTCGTCAGCCCGGAGGCCTGTCAGGCGATGATCGCGATGCTCAAGCTCGTGAAAGCGGATTTTCGCGCCGCGTTGCCGCCCGCCGTGGTCCCCGCCTCCAAGACCGGCTCCGTCCCCGGCGTGCACACGGAAGCGGGCATCGTATATCTGGAGGGACGCCCATATGTGCTGAGCATCATGTCGTCACTGCTGGCTGGTGAGTCGAATCCGATCCGCGATGTTGTGGAGGCCGTGAACGCCCATTTCGCGCGCCTCGCGCAGAGCAATCGTTACGGACACCGCGTCTCCGATCCCCTCTACTAGGAATTGGGCTTCCCGCTACGCCCGGCCTTTATCCCCCACCGCCAGCAGCGTCTCAAAGTACGGCGCCTGTTCTTCTTTATGAACCACAGCCGTCTCCACACCACTGAACCCCGCTTTCGTCAGGAAGCCTCGCAACTCCACTTCGGAGAACCCCAGCCATTCATCCGCGTACAGTTCCCGCGCCTCCTCGATGTGGTGCTTCGCCAGATCGAGAATCGCGATCCTCCCGCCGGGTTTCAGAATGCGGTACGCCTCCCGCACCGCCCGCTGCGGATGCTGCGCGTGATGCAGCGCCTGCGAGAAGAACGCCACATCCACGGTCGCATCCTTGATCGGGAGTTGCTCCATGTCGCCGATGCGGTACTCGATGTTCGTCAATCCATGGCTCTTCGCCAGCGACGATCCGTAATCGACCATGCGCGCGGAGTTATCGACAGCGATCACTTTCTTCGCCCGCTGCGCCAACAACTGCGAGAACGTCCCTTCTCCCGCCCCCAGGTCGGCCACCACCATCGGCGGCATCAGTTTCAGCAGGGCTTCGGCGAGGCCCTTCCAAGACCGCCCCGGCACATAGTGTTTCCCGAACTTTCCTGCCAGCTCGTCGAAATACGCGCGAACGCGGTCACGCCGCTTTTCCAGGATCAACTCCAGCGCTGAAGCGTCCTCCCCGCACTCGGGAATCTCTTCCGCTGCTTCGCGGTACAGTTGGAGCAGGGCCGGCTGGGTCTGGGGCTTGATCCGGTACAGCACGTTTTTCCCCGTTCTGCGATCTTCCACCAGCTCTGACTGTCTCATCTGTGCCAGGTGCGTCGAGAGCGTGCTCTGACCCATGCCCAGCACTTCCTGCAGTTCGGCGACGGAGAGTTCCTCCTGTTCCAGCAGGCGGAGGATCCGTACGCGGCTGGGATCGGAGAGCACCCGGAAGGACTTGAGGATTGACGGCATGGCCTCTTATTTGAGAATATATCAACGTATCGCGATTTGTCGATTCAACTTAAGAAGGAGCGCATGAGCATGAGCAGCGGAGTCATCAATCCCGCCACTACGGATTTCAAAGTCGCCGACATGTCCCTGGCCGATTGGGGCCGGAAGGAGATCACCATCGCCGAGTCCGAGATGCCGGGCCTGATGTCGATCCGGAAGAAGTACGCGCCTTCCAAGCCGCTCGCCGGCGTTCGCGTCACCGGCTCTCTGCACATGACCATTCAGACCGCGGTGCTTATCGAGACGCTGGTCGATCTCGGGGCCTCCGTGCGCTGGGCTTCGTGCAACATCTTCTCGACGCAGGACCACGCCGCCGCCGCTATCGCCGCTGCGGGCGTGCCGGTCTTCGCCTGGAAGGGCGAAACACTCGAAGAATACTGGTGGTGCACCTACCAGGCGCTCTCTCATCCCGGCAACAAGGGCCCGCAGCTCGTCGTCGACGACGGCGGCGACGTCACTCTGCTTATCCACAAAGGGCATGAGCTGGAAGAGGGCTCGAACTGGGTCAACACGCCTTCTGGCAACCACGAAGAGCAAGTAATCAAGGACCTGCTCAAGAAGGTCCACGCCGAGAATCCCACTCGCTGGCACGACATCGTGAAGGAGTGGCGCGGCGTCTCCGAAGAGACCACCACGGGCGTGCATCGCCTCTACAAGATGCAGCAGGAGGGCAAGCTCCTGGTGCCCGCTATCAACGTGAACGACTCAGTCACGAAGTCGAAGTTCGACAATCTCTACGGCTGCCGCGAATCGCTGAGCGACGGCATCAAGCGAGCTACCGATGTCATGGTGGCCGGCAAGGTCGCGGTGGTGTGCGGCTACGGCGACGTAGGCAAGGGTTCGGCGCACTCGCTGCGCGGCTTCGGCGCACGGGTTATCGTCACTGAGATCGATCCGATCAACGCGCTGCAGGCAGCGATGGAAGGCTTCGAAGTCACCACGATCGAGGACACACTCGGTAGGGGTGACATCTATGTCACCACCACCGGCAACTGCGACATCATCACTCTCGAGCATATGGAGAAGATGAAGGATCAGGCCATCGTCTGCAACATCGGCCACTTCGATAACGAGATCCAGATCGACCGGCTGAACTCGGCGCCGGGCGTCACCAAGCTCAACATCAAGCCGCAGGTGGACAAATACACGTTCCCGGACGGACACCAGATCTTCATGCTTGCCGAAGGGCGCCTGGTCAATCTCGGCTGCGCGACTGGCCATCCCAGCTTCGTGATGTCCAACTCCTTCTCCAACCAGACTCTCGCGCAGCTCGATCTCTGGAAGAACAAGGACGCGTACGCGGTCGGCGTCTATACGCTGCCCAAGAAGCTCGACGAAGAGGTGGCGCGGCTGCACCTCGAAAAAATCGGCGTGAAGCTCACCGTGCTCTCGCAAAAGCAGGCGGACTATCTCGGCGTTCCGGTCGAGGGGCCGTATAAACCGGATCACTACCGTTACTAGTCGTTGAGTCGCGGCGGGAGTAGCATATGCTCCATGAGCAAGGCCTCCCGCCGCGACTTCCTTCAGACCGCCGGCATGGCCGCAGCGCCGGCCGCCGCCGCGCAGTCCCAGTCAAACCCTCATTACCGCCAAAGCCGCTTCTCCCCTGGCGGAGCCCCACATAAGATCTCAGACAATCTCTACGCTTTCGAGGATACCTGCCAGGTCTATGTGATCCGCGACGGCTCGCGCTGCGTCCTCATCGACTTCGGATCCGGAAAGATCCTCGATCACCTCGCCGCGTTGAACATCACGAGTGTTGACGCGATCCTCCACACTCATCACCACCGCGACCAGTGCCAGGGCGACCAGCGCGCCGTCGAGAGGCGCATCCCCATCTACGTTCCAGCGCATGAGCATCATCTCTTCTCTGATGCTCGAGACTTCTGGCGTAACCGTCGCGTCTTCCACCTCTATTACGTCCGCAACGACTTCAACACGATCACCGAGGACATTCCCGAGACGCGCCGCCTCTTCGACTACACAACGTTGCGTCTGGGTAAGCTCGAATTCTTCATCATGCCCTCGCCGGGTCACACGCTCGGCTCCATCACGCTTTGCACCACCATTGACGGGAAGAAGACTGCCTTCCCAGGCGACCTGATCTACTCGCCCGGCAAGATCCAGAACCTGTACGACACGCAGATCAACTACGGCGGCTCGGAGGGCATCGATCTCGGCATCTACTCGCTGGAGCGACTACGCGAGTGGAAGCCGGAACTGCTGTGCCCCTCCCACGGCGAGCCGATGACGGACCCCGACACAGCGATGCGCGAGACCGTCCGGCGCCTCACCGATTACTACCGCTTCCAGACCGGCAACGACCCCGTCGAAGCCAATCAGCCCTACGTGATCAGCCCGCACCTCATCGGCCACCACCTCACGACGTCCTCGTTCTACGCGCTGATCAGCAACAGCGGCAAAGCCATGTTCATCGACTATGGCGCCGCTTCCGGCCTCCACTTCGGTAACTTTGAACGGGCCACGGCGACGACCGACCGTATCCGCTTCGTCGAGCACTCCATTGACCGCCTGAAGCGCGAGTACGGCATGAGGTCCATCGACGTCGCCATGCCGAGCCACATGCACGACGATCACATGAATGGCTTTCCGCACCTGCAGCGGCGCTACAGCACCAGGGTCTGGTGCTACGAGAACATGGTCGACATCTTCCAGAACCCGCGCGGCCACAATCTCGGCTGCACTCTCGGCGAGCCCTTCAAAGTGGACCGCTCCTTCAAGCACGGCGAGCGGTTCCGCTGGGAAGAGTACGAGTTCGAGATCACACACTCGCCCGGCCACACCGAGTATCAGATGGCGCTATTCGTCACAGTGGACGGCAAGCGCGTGGCGTTCACGGGCGACGCGTTCTTCACGAATCCGCGCAACGACGGCACTCTCCGCCACAACCTGATCTTCCGCAACCACGTCGAGAACGACAGCCACTTGAAGTCCATTCGCAACCTGATCGACCACGAACCCGAGATGATCTGCCCGGGCCACGGCAAGTCGTTTCCTGTGGACAAGGCGATCATGCTCGCCACTGAACAGAAGTTCCGGACGCAGCAGAGCTTCTTCTTCGACCTGCTGCCCGAGGGCGAGGCGGGATTCGGCCTCGATCCAAGCTGGGTGAGTATCTACCCGTATCAGATCCTGGCCACGCCGGGCGTGCGGCAGAAGCTCGAGATCCGCGTGCAGAACTACAAGACTGCGCCGATGAAGATGGAGGTCGCACTGATCGCGCCGTCGGAGTGGTCCATCACGCCAGAGGTGGCGCGCTTCGAAGTGCCCGCCGGCACTGTCCGCAGCGCAGGAGTGGAGATCACCATCCCGAAATCATGGAACGGCGCAGGCCCGCGCTTCGCCATCGCTGCCGACGTCGTGCGGGACGGCAAGTATCTCGGCCAGGTCACCGAGGCAGTCGTCGACATGCCGGGGAATTCCGGCTGGGCCGGGTGAGATGCTCAAGCTGAGACCTCGCCGCCGAGCAGGCCGTAAAACAGAACCCACACGGCGAGGTCATCGCTGAAGTCCTCGAATCGGTGCTCGGTTCCGGCCGCTACGAACAGGAGGTCGCCTGACTCGAAGGGGTCGCGCTTGCCATCGTGGAAGAGGACGCCGCGGCCGCGGACGATGACGTAGAGCTCATCCTGTTGATGGCGGGCCAGGGGGCTTGGGCGCTCCGCGGGGCTGAGCGCAAGCATGGCGCTCAAGGTGCCACGCTGGAAAATGCTGACGGTATGCTCCCCGGCCGGGCCGGGAATTGCGGACTGAACATTGGCAAGGCGGAACACGCCGCTGCGCGCTCTATTCTTCATACTTGTCCTCATCCTTGCCGGCTGATCAGGCGTTCTCCCACACATGGTCCTTCAGGCCGGCGAGGGAGCGCGGGCCTTTGGGTTCTTCGAGGTCGAGGACGACGACTTCGTTCTCGCCGCGGCGGAGCCAGGGGGCGGGGAGGTAGAGGGTCTGCTGCGGGCCGATGGACCAGTAGCGGCCGAGGATGTTGCCGTTGACCCAGACGTAGCCCTTGCCCCAGCCGCGCATGTCGAGGAAGGTGTCGCCGAGAGTGTCGAGCTTGAAACTGCCGCGGAACAGCGCGGGCGCCTGGCTGGAGCCGCGAGCGGTACGCAGGCCGACGAGGCGCTCGGGGCCGAACCGCAGCATCTCCCACTGCGTGAGCTCGACGCCGTCGAGGGTGACCTTTTCGGTGATGCCTTTGGCATCGTCGATCATGCGGGGACCGTAGTTGATGCGGCCCATGTTCTCGACAAGGATCTGGAGCGGCGCGCGGCCGGAGAGATCGACGTCGAGCGAGTTTTGCTCATTGAGGCGGCGGTCGATGACGCCGATGCGGCGCGAGCCGTCGTAGACGATGGCGTAGTCGTGCAGTTGATTGAGGACGAGCTTGCCCTTCTTCGGTCCGTCCAGCTTCGTGCGGTAGAGTACGAAGCCGTAGGGGTGGCTCATGGCTTCGAAGGTCTTCGGTCGCGCGGCGGTGACGGGGCTTCGGAGCAATGGGAACAGAGGCGCGGACTCATCGAGCGAGAATCGCGGGATCTCGATGATGGGCAGCGGCGACGGCACTCCGGGCAGTGTCTCGCCGGGCGGGAGGTGCTTCTTGATCGTTTCGCGGAACAGGTTGAACTTGGGCGCGGGGCGGCCGGCTTCGTCGATGGGCGCGTCGTAGTCGTAGCTGGTGGTGTCGGGCTCGTAGCCGCCTTTGTCGAAGTTGGCGCCGGCCATGTAACCGAAGGACGTACCGCCGTGGACCATGTAGAGGTTAAAGCTGATGTTGCGTTGGAGCATCCAGTCGATGCCGGCGAGGTGGACGGAGTTGTCGCCGGTGCTGTGTTTGGCGCCCCAGTGGTCGAACCAGCCGCACCAGTATTCGCCGCACATCAGTGGGACGTTCTGCCGGAACTTGGCGAAGTTGGCGAACTCCTGCTGGGGCGCGCCGCCGAAGTTGACCACCGACGGCAGGTCGGGCAGCGTGCCGTTGGCGAGCATGTAGTCGAGCGAGCCGTCTGAGGTGTAGAGAGTGACGTCGATGCCCGCGTCGACGATGGACTTGCGGATGGCATTGAGATAGACCCTGTCAGCGCCGTAGGGCTTGGGGAAGGAGCCGTACTCGTTCTCGACCTGCACCATAATGATCGGGCCGCCGCGGGTGATCTGCAGCGGGACAACTTCGGCGAGGAGGCGCTTGATGTACTGATCAGCGGCGGTGAGGAAGCGCGGGTCAGTGGTACGGACCTTGATATCGGGGTACTCGCGGAGCCAGGAAGGGAAGCCGCCGAACTCCCACTCGGCGCAGCTGTAGGGGCCGGGGCGGACGATGACCCAGAGCCCTTCTTCGTGCGCGGTGCGGATGAAGGTCGCGATGTCGAGGTTGCCGTCGAAGCGGTACTGGCCGGGACGCGGCTCATGCGCGTTCCAGAAGGAGTACATGCAGAGCGTGTTGAGGCCAAGGGCGCGCATCTTCTTCATGCGGTCGCGCCAGTATTCGCGGGGAATGCGGGCGTAGTGCATTTCGCCGGAGCGGATCACGAATGGCTTGCCGTCGAGGACAAAGCGGTCGCCCTGGATGCCGAAGGAGTGTTTCGGCTGCGATTGTCCGGCGAGCGGCGCTGCAGCGATGATCGAAAGTGCGTCGCGACGTTTCATCAACTCTAGACTACCTTGAGAGGCCCCTTCCGCTGGTGAGGTAGACGGCAAAGGAGCCGAGCCAGTGGCCCCCTTCGTAGTGATCGGCCGTGATGGCGGCGATGCCGGCGGCGCGGAGGGTCTCCGCCGTGGTTCGCAGTTTCGAGATGCGCTTGTCGGTTGAAGGCAGCGCGGAGATGATGCCTTCGAGCATCCAGGCGCGGCTGAGGTTGAGTCCGGCGAGGTGGTAGAGCTTGCCGTCGGTGACGTCGGAGACGCGTGTGGGCTGCAACTCGACGCTGGGGAGGAAGGCGGTGAGCCAGCGGGCGAAGTCCGCGGAGGGGAGTATGCGGCGCATCACGTCGGCCTCGGCGAGGCAGGGGGAGAGGAAGTCCTCACCGGAGGGCTCGTAAGCGAGTGCACAGGCCTTGTCCTTCAGGTAGAAGTCGCGGGCGCGGGATTCAGTGAGCGTCGTGAAGGCAGCGTTCTTTGCGGTGCGGGCGTAGTCGATGATGAGGCCGAGTGCGAAGGCCGTGTTGGAGTGCTCGCCGGCGCGCACCGGGTATTGGAGCTTGGGGAGCCAGTTCGAGAGGCGCGTAACGACGGCGTCTTCGAGAGGGCGGAGATTGGCGGACCACTGGCGGGCGTCGGGGTCGTCCCACTCGCGGAGTTCGGCGGCAAGCTGGAGGAGCCACGCCAAACCATAAGGGCGCTCAAATGTTTGACGGCCGTCGGTGGTGAGGTAGAGGACCTCCTGTTGGATGTTTTTCGGCGTGAGGCTGCGGGAGAGGGCGGCGCGGGCGTCGGGGGCGAAGTCGGCATACGGGTTCAGCCGGGTGAGGCGGGCGAGGAGCCAGTGGCCGTGAACGCAGGAGTGCCAGTCGTAACAGCCGTAGAAGGCTGGGGTGAGCTCGCGCGGGGGCTTCGCGTCGGCGTCAGAGCTCATCGCGTGAGCGATCTTGTTGGGGTACTCTTTGTGGACGCAGTCGAGGGCGAGCCGGGCGAAGCGGGCGGCGGAGGTGGGGTCGAGGGGAGTGGGGGAGGGCATCGGGGTGGCCAATAGAAAGGCGGAGGGGATCAGCAAGGCGCGGAGACAAACGCCGCAGGCCCTTGCCAGGAAGCGAGCGGGTGTGGTGTGGGTCATGCGAGGACCTTGTCGATGAGCTCGCCGCGGACATCGGTGAGGCGGAAGTGGCGGCCCTGGAACTTGTAGGTGAGTTTCTTGTGGTCGATGCCGAGGCAGTGCAGAATGGTGGCCTGTAGGTCGTGGACGTGCACGGGGTCGGCGGTGATGTTGTAGCTGAAGTCGTCGGTTTCGCCGAGGACGGTGCCGGGCTTGATGCCGCCGCCGGCGAGCCACATGGTGAAATTGCGCGGATGGTGGTCGCGTCCGTAGTTGGTGTCGGTGAGGCGGCCCTGGCAGTAGACGGTGCGGCCGAACTCGCCTCCCCAGACAACAAGGGTATCGTCGAGGAGTCCGCGCTGGGCGAGGTCGGTGACGAGCGCGGCGGTGGGCTGATCGGTGCCGCGGCACTGCAGCGCGAGGTCGCGGGGGAGGTCGTTATGCTGGTCCCAGCCGCGATGGTAGAGCTGGATAAAGCGGACACCGCGCTCGGCGAGGCGGCGGGCCAGCAGGCAGTTGCGCGCGTAGGTTCCGGGCTTGCGGGACTCGGGACCGTAGAGCTCGAAGGTGGTGTCGGGCTCCTTGGAGAGATCGACGAGCTCAGGCACCGAAGTCTGCATGCGGTACGCCATCTCATATTGTGAGATGCGCGTCTCGATCTCGGGATCGCCCGTGTCTTTGAAGCGCTGCTCGTTCAGCTTGCCGACGGCGTCGAGCATGGTGCGGCGCGTGGTCTTGGAGATGCCCTCGGGGTCGGAGAGGAAGAGCACAGGGTCCGAAGACGCGCGGAACTTCACGCCCTGGTAGTTCGAGGGGAGGAAGCCGCTGCCCCACAGCCGCGAGAAGAGGGGCTGGTCCGTGTTGAGGGCATGGGCCTGGGAGACCATGACGACGAACGCAGGCAGGTTCTCGTTTTCGCTGCCGAGGCCGTAGCTGACCCAGGCGCCCATGCTGGGCCGGCCGGGCTGTTGGGATCCGCTCTGGAAGAACGTGATGGCGGGGTCGTGGTTGATGGCCTCGGTGTTGACGGTCTTGATGACAGCGAGTTTGTCGATGATCTTCGCGGTGTGGGGGATGAGCTCGCTGACCCATGTGCCGTTCTGGCCGTGCTGCGCGAACCTGAACATGGACGCGGCGACGGGCAGCGTCGATTGGCCCGATGTCATGCCGGTGATGCGCTGTCCCATGCGGACGGAGGCGGGGAGATCGGTGCCCTGATATTTGCGGAGGCCGGGCTTGTAGTCGAAGAGGTCGATCTGCGACGGGCCGCCGGACTGATGGAGCAGGATGACACGCTTGGCCTTGGGGGCGAAGTGGGGTGCGCCGAAAAGGTGCGAGAGAGTCGCAACGCCGATGCCGGCAGGGAGGCGGGTGAGGAGTTCGCGTCGGGTCATGGTGTTCATTCACTCCTTGGTGATGGCCTCGTCGAGGTTGAGGATGGCGGTGCAGACGTTGGTCCAGGCTGCCAAAACATTTTGCTGCAATTTTGTATCGACGGGCGATTCGCCGATGCGGAGGAGCGCGGCGGCGGCCTTGGGGTCCTTCGCGTAGGTGTCGAGCTGGTTGCGAAGCAGGCCGCGCAGAATCAGGAGTTCCTTGCTCTCCGGCACGCGGGCGGTGACGCGGCGGAATGTCTCCTTGAGTCGTGCATCGTCGGTGCCGGGCTGCTCCAGTGCGTGCTGCGCGAGATTGCGAGCGGCCTCGATGTAGGTCGGGTCGTTCAAGGTGACGAGCGCCTGAAGCGGTGTGTTGGTGACGGCGCGGCGCGAGGTGCACTTCTCACGATCGGGGGCGTCGAAGGTGTTGAGCGATGCGGGCGGCGCGGTACGCTTCCAGAAGGTGTACATGGAGCGGCGCCAGAGCTTGTCGCCGTGGTCCTGCTTGTATTCCTGGGCGGAGAAGGCTTCGCCGAAGGCGAGCTCTTCCCAGAGTCCGGCGGGCTGGTAGGGCAGGACGCTGGGGCCGCCGATTTCGGGGCGCAGCAGGCCGGAGACGGCCAAGGCATTGTCGCGGACCATCTCGGCGGGGAGGCGGAAGCGGGGTCCGCGGGCGAGGAGGCGGTTTTCGGGATCCTTCTCGTGCAGCTCGGGCGTGACCTTGGAAGATTGGCGATACGCTGCCGAAGTCACGATGAGGCGCTGCATGGCCTTGACGTCCCAGCCGCTGCGGACGAACTCGGTAGCGAGCCAGTCGAGGAGCTCGGGGTGGACGGGCGGATCGCCCTGAGAGCCGAAGTCCTCGGAGGTTTTGACGATGCCCTGTCCGAAGTACATCTGCCAGTAGCGATTGACGGCGACGCGTGCTGTGAGCGGATTCTCCGGGGAGACCAGCCAGTGGGCGAGGGCGAGACGGTTGGCCGGTTCGCCGGCTGGGAGAGGCGGCAACATGGAGGGTACGCCGGGGGTCACCTTGTCGCCCTTGTTCTCATAGTCGCCGCGAGCGAGGACAAAGGTGTCGCGGGGCTTGGCCATCTCGGACATGACCATGGTGGTGGGGATGTGGTCATCGAGATCCTCAAGCTGCTCGCGGAGCGGTTGGAGCTCGACGTAGGACTGGCGCCAGTCGGCGGGTGCGGCGTGGCCGAGGTAGTAGTTGCGGAGGCGCATGGCCGGATCAGTCGTGCGCTTACCCGGAGTGGCGAGGAGAACCTCGGCGGGGTAGTGGATGGCGAGGCGTGCGGCTTCAGACTGGTTGAGCGGGCGCGAGTAGAAGCGGAGGTCGTCGAGGCGGCCGCGGAAGAAGCCGCCGGTGGCGGTGTTGTTGATATCGATGGAGGCGTTGACGGAGACGGGTCCGGCGAGGGTCTGTTTTGCGGTGATGAGAGGGGAGGGTTCGCCGTTGAGGAAGAGGGTGATGTTCCTGCCGTCGGACGAGATGGCGGCGTGGTAGAGGTCGCCCTGTTCGATCCACTCCCTGGAGCGGAGGAGGAGTTCGCGGCCCTGTGCATCGGACCAGCGGATTTCCAGGTGGTGGGCACGGCGGAGCCGGGGGAGGGTTTCTGGCGTGCCGAATCCTATTTCGAAGGCGCGCTTCGCTTCGATTTGCTGGAATGCTTTCGAGGCGGTCTGGCGGCCGATGCGGAACCAGAAGGCAAAGGTAAAGGGCTTGCCGGCGTCGAGGGCGGCGGCAGGGAGGCGGATCTGCGTGGATGAGTCGATCTCGGCGCCGCGGTTGATGGGGCCGCTAGGAACGTAGTTGATGTCGCCGGCGAGGACTCGGCCGGAGAGGAAGCGGCCGGAGGAGTCCGAGAGGCTGCCATCGAGCTCATAGCAGGCGGTGAGACCGTCGGTGGGGGCGTGGGGTTCGATTGAAGTGAACTGCCCCTTCTCCCAGCCGGACTGGATGATGGCGACGTCGAGGGGATCGAGCAAGCCGGCTAGGCGGCTGATTTCGGACTTGAGCTGATCGCGGAGGAGCTTCTGCTCGTCGCTTGGAAGCGGAAGGAAGGGCTCGGCGTTGCCCTTGGTGCCGTCCAGGCCTTTCTCCGGGATGGTGTTGAAGAAGGCTCCGAAGCGGTAGAAGTCTTTCTGGCGGATGGGGTCGTACTTGTGGTCGTGGCACTTGGCGCAGCCGAGGGTGGTGCCGAGGAAGACGTTTGAAGTGGTTTCGACGCGGTCGGCGACGTACTGGGCCTGGTATTCCTCGGGGATGGCGCCGCCCTCGAAGTTGATCATGTGATTGCGGTTGAAGCCGGTGGCGATCTTCTGTTCGCGGGTGGCGTTGGGGAGGAGGTCGCCGGCGATCTGCCAGGTGACGAACTGGTCGAAGGGGAGGTTGCTGTTGTAAGCAGAGATGACCCAATCGCGCCAGGGCCACATGTCGCGATGGGAGTCGATGTGGTAGCCGTGGGTATCGGCGTAGCGGGCGAGGTCGAGCCACTGCATGGCCATGCGCTCGCCGTAGCGGGGCGAGGCAAGGAGGCGGTCGACAGCTTTTTCGTAGGCGTCGGGGGAGCGGTCTTTGAGGAAGGCGTCGAGTTCGGCGGGAGTGGCCGGGAGTCCGGTGAGGTCGAAGGTGACGCGGCGGAGGAGGACGGACTTGTCGGCCTGGGGAGAGGGCTTCAGTCCTTCGCGTTCGAGGCGGGCGAAGATGAAGGCGTCGATGGGGTTCCTGGACCAGGCGGGGTTCTTGACGGCAGGCGGGTCGGTTCGTTTTGGCGGCGTGTAAGCCCAATGGGTCTGCCACTTAGCGCCCTCGTCGATCCACTGTTTGACGGTCTTGATTTCAGTTTCGGAGAGTGTGACGCCGGAGTAAGCCGGGGGCATGCGGAGAGCGGGCTTGGGGTTGCTGATCCGCTGGTAGAGCTTGCTGGCGGCGGAGTCGCCGGGTTTGATGACGGCTTTGGCTGCGACGGATTCGGCCTGGTCGAGGCGGAGTCCGGCCATGCGGCTCTTGTCGTCGGGTCCGTGACAGGTGAAGCACTTGTCGGACAGGATCGGGCGGACGGAACGGTTGAAGTCGACGGGCGCCGCGTAGGCGGCGGTGGCTGCGACGAGGCAGATTGAGAAGGCTAAATGGAACGAACGCATGGGCCCCACTGAGTTGATGAATGATATGGTAGCGCAGGAGCCAGGAAAGAGGCCCCCGGCGAGTGATGGGTACGCGGTCGGTTCGTTTTGCACACTGGGGACGGGGAGGATCTGCAGCGTCGTAATCGGCCGAACCCGTTGGCACACAGCCAAAACCTCCCCACATTCAGAGTAGCAGGCGCGGCAAAGCACGATGGATATAAGTATTTTATTTTCAGTATAATACAGCCTGTGAGCGGGTCGGGGCGAGGCTATTCGCGGGCTTCGTACCGGAAGACCTGGCGACCGGTGGAGTTGATGTATGCGAACTGACGAGGCGCTTCAGCCGAACGTGTGCGAGGCCGAGGTGGAAGGCGGTTGCGTCGCGGAAGTCGCCGAAGAGCTTGCGGCCGGCGCGATCGATGAACCAGACGTGTTCGTCTCACGCTCCAACCGCCGCCGCGCCTTCCGAGAAGCTGCCGGCCCACTCGTACCGCGGTGGTAGGACAAATTCCCCTTCCTGATCGATGTATCCCCACGCCAGGGGAGTATCGAACCGGGCGCCGGCGCGACGTTGCACCGCCGCGAGGCCCTGGCTGAACGGGAGGACGCTGTCGAATTGCATGCGGATGCGGAGGCGGCCTGACTTGTCGATGAATCCCCAGACTGTTCCGTTGCCCACGGCGGCCAGACCCTCAGAGAAATCCATGGCCTCCACGAAAGTGTGCGGAGAGATGCGCCGGCCCTGTTGGTCGATGTAGGAGTACTCGCAGGTGGGGAGGCGGCTGAGGTCTTCCGGCGGCCGGCCGAATCCGGAGATCGCGAAATCGCCATAGCAAGGGCTCCGGCTGATGATGCGGCAAGGCCCGGTCTCGATGACACGGGCTGCGCCATTGACGAAAGGGGCGGCGACCAAGTACCGGGGGGTGATCGCCCATTTGCCGGACTTGTCGATATAGCCCCAGAAACCGGCGGATTTGGCCGGGGCCAAGCCTTCAGAGAAGATGTCTGCGGATTGAAAGGTCGGAGGGATCACGAATTTGCTGTGGCGGTCGACGAAGCCGTAGAGGTACTGGCGGCCCGCGCGTCGCACAATCATCAGGCCTTCATGGAGTCCGGATTCGATGAGGGAAGGCGGGATCAGGAGGGGGAGCGGGTTGCCGCGAGTATCGATGAGGATTGGATGGCGGTCAGGAGAGTTGCCTACCCGGGCGACGCTTTCGAGGAAGTCGTCATCGATCCAGACGCGATTGCTGGGAAAGCGGGGAGGGATGATGACGGCGCCGGAGCGGTCGATGAACCCGACGCGTCCGTTTTCGATGAAGCGGAAGAGGGGCGTTGTGGAATGGCGGCTTTTCTCCCAGAGTTGGAATCCGGGCTCGCAGGGCTGCAAATGGAGGGATGCCAGGAGCGCCAGCGAGAGGGGCGAGGGTGGGAGTGGATCCCGGCATCGAGGGTTTTGACTCCAGGGAGAGGGGCGAGGTTCCGGGGGTGGTCGGGGTTGAATTAGGGAGTTAGGGTCTCTGTCCCCATTAGACGTCCCCTCAGGCGGCGGAGAGCCAGAGGATGAGTTGGAGAAAGCTGTAGGCGGTGATGGCGACGGCAAGGGTGGCGAGGACGGTCCAGACCCTTTCTCGGGTGGCGTTGAACTCGCGGGGTGTGCCGGCGGCATAGGCGACGAGGAAGCCGGTGATGCCGCCGCCGATGTGGGCGGCGTTGTCGACCCGGAAGAAGGGCAGCAGGCCCCAGAGCAGGCCGTAGATGGCCCAGCGGAGGTAGAAGCCCTTGATGGCGGCGGCTTCGGAGGACCACTTGTACTTGACACCGAGAGCGATCATTGCGCCGATGAGGCCGAAGAGTCCGGCCGAAGCGCCGACGGTGAGAGGAGTGCCGCGGAGCATGCTGAGAGCAAATCCGCCCATGGTGGAGAGGATGTAAATGACCAGCATGCGCTTGGGGCCGTAGACCTCTTCGGTGTGGCGTCCAACGTCCATGAGCGCCCACATGTTGAAGCCGATGTGCATCAGGCTGCCGTGGAGGAAGCCGGCTGTGATGATCCGCCACCACTGGCCTCCGAAGACGCCCTCCGGCAGCGCGGCCCCGTAGCGAATGAGCGCCTGGACCTCGCCCATCTTGGCGCTGGCGAGCATCGTCACCAGGTACATACCGACGTTGATGGTGAGGATGACAACGGTGACGAATTGGGCGCTGGGGACGAGGCCGCCGAGGATGCCGCCGGGATCGCGCAGGTCAATGGCGCGGGGGCCAACGGGGGTATCACAGTAGGGGCAGACTTTGTCCTGGGTGGTGATAAATGCCCGGCAATGCGGGCACATGCGGCGATTTTCCACTTCACTCATTGTACAGAGGCGGGTGGCGGCGGCGATTCAGGTGGTTCCTGCGAAGTACTAAGGTGTCGAACTGATTTGTGGTGATTTCCTCACATGGTGTACTGGGGCTGGACCGGCCAGGAGAGCCGGTGTGAGGGAAATCTATGAAAAGGAACCTGATGCCGTTGCTCGGCGTGGCCTTTGTGGCCGCCGTAGTGGCGACCGGAATCTTCTACGGGCTGCTCATTCCGCGCCTGAGGAACTCGGCATCCGCGGACAGCCCGCGCACGGTGGTGGTGGCGGGGAAGGCGCTGGATCGAGGTACTGTCCTCAAAGCTGAAGACATGCGAGTGGTGGGATGGGACGGCGCTCCTCCGGCCAATGCGATTTCGGCCGCGGACCAGGTGATTGGCGCGACAGTGATGGAGCCGATTGCGGCGAACCAGCCGGTGACAACGAACCTGGTGGCGCGACGGGGCGCGGGAGGTGCGTCGCTGGCGATCCCGCCGGGACGGCGAGCGGTGAGCATTCATCCGTTGGAATCCAGCGGTGTGGTGACGATGCTGCGGTCGGGAAGCCGGCTGGACATTCAGGTGATCGATACGCGGGGGCAGGCGCAACTGAAGCGGATCATGGACGACGTCGAGGTGTTGAGCGTGCAGGGGGCGGAGTCGCCGAGGCCGGTGGTGACGCTACTGGTGACTCCGGAGGAGGCAGACCGGCTGAGTCTGGCCGATGCGTCCATGCAACTACGAGTCATTGTGCGTAACCCGAACGACCGTTCGCCGGGCGGTCCGGCTCCAACTGAACGTCCGTGAGCCGGCCATGCTCAGCATTATCATCTTCGTCCTGATGTTTTCGGGTGCCTTCCTGACGGCGCTACTGGCAGTGTCCTTCTATTGGGCGTCGTTGCACGTGCGGGCGAGGCGCGCGGGGACGCAACTCGTGCTGGAGACGGGTGAGCCGGATCCGGGCGGGGAGGTCTTGAAGGACGACGACCTGAGCACGATTCGTGTGTGGGGGAAGGTTCTCGAGCGCTTCGGCCATGTGGAGGATCTGCGGAGGCAGATCCATGAAGCGAATTTGAAATGGACTGTCGGGCGTGTCACGCTGATGATGCTGCTGGGCAGCACGGCGACTGCTACGCTGTTGTGGCAGATCGGATTCGTCCCGCTGCTGCCGTCGCTGTTTCTGGTGGGGCTGGCGGGGAGCTCGCCTTATCTGTACATCCGGAGCAGACGGCGGCGGCGCTTCCGGAAGTTTGCCGATCAATTTCCCGAGGGATTAGAGTCGCTGACGCGCGCGCTGAAGGCGGGGTATCCGCTGGCGGCGGCGGTGGAACTGCTTTCGATGGAGCAACCGGAGCCGCTGGCATCGGAGATGAGGCGGACGCGCGAGGAATGGAATTTGGGTGTGGGCTGGGATTTGGCATTGGATCATCTGGCTGAGCGGATTCCGTTACCCGAGGTGGCCCTATTCGTGGCGGCGGTGAAGATGCAGAATCGTGTGGGCGGTCGATTGAATGACGTCCTTCTGCGGCTGGGCGAGACGATGCGGGACAATGCGGCGCTGGAAGGAGAAGTGCGGGCTGTGTCGGCTCACAGCCGGATTACGGGAATGATCCTGACGATCCTGCCGATCGTGATTGCGGTGCTGATGTTTGTGCTCAGCACGGAGTACATGGGCATCATGCTGCGGCGGCCGGAGGGGCGAATGATGCTGGGAGTGGCTGTCCTGGCCAATATCGCGGCGCATTTTGTGATCCGCAAGGTAGCACAGGTGAAGACGTGAGGCGTCATGAGTGAATTGCTGCTGACTTTGTGTTTCTTCCTGTTCGTGATGGCGAGCGTGGGCGCAGTGCTGCTGCTGTTCCGCTGGACGGCCGAGCCGCGGCTGCAGGACGTGGCGCTGGAATTGCCGAAGGATCCGAAGCAGAAGGGGCTGTCGGCGGGCTTGGTACAGTCGATGTTCGTGATTGGGGAACTGGCTGGGAAGAAGCAGCAGAAGGATCCGCTGCGGGCACGGCTGGTGAGCGCGGGATTCAGGACGCCGTACGCTCCGACGGTGCTGTACGGGGCGAAGGTGGCGGCGGCGGTGGTCCTGGGGCTGACGCTGGGATGGGTCGGGCTCCTGGATAAAGAGAGCCTGTCGATGAGCCTGATGCTCGGAGTCTGCGGGGCGGGCTTCGGCTATCTGCTGCCGGACCGGTTTCTGGATGCGCGGATCAAGCGGCGCGGCGAGAATCTGGAGCGGGCGCTGCCGAATGCGCTGGACCTGCTGGTGCTGAGTGTGGAGGCGGGGCAGTCACTGGACGCGGCACTGATCGAGACGAGCCGGGAACTGCGGAATATCTATCCGGAGCTGGCGAGCGAGTTCGGGCAGGTGCAGACCGAGACGCGGGCGGGGCGGTCGCGCAGTGAAGTGCTGTATGCGATGGGGCAGCGAACGAACTGCGCCGAGGTGAAGAAGCTGGTGACAGTCCTGATCGACAGCGACCGGTTTGGGACGAGCCTGGGGCCGTCGTTGAGGACACACGCGCGATATTTGCGGGTGAGACGGCGGCAGGAGGCGCAGGAATCGGCGCGGAAGCTGAGCGTGAAGCTGATTTTCCCGGTGTTCTTCCTGATCATGCCGTCGATCTTCGTGGTGACGCTTGGGCCGGCAGTGCTGACGTTCTACGAGGCGATCGGGCTGTCTCTGGGGATGTAACGGGCAACTGCGAGACAATGGAGGCATGGGGACCGGGGATGCGTTACCACATGTCGTCATAGTCGGCGGCGGTTTTGGCGGTCTTTCTGCGGCGCACGCGCTACGGCGGCTGCCGGTGCGGGTCACGCTGATCGACAAGACGAATCACCATCTATTCCAGCCGTTGTTGTACCAGGTGGCGACTGCGATGCTGATGCCGGGGCAGATTGCCGCGCCGATCCGGCAGGTGTTGAAGAGCGATCAGCGGGCTTCGGTGATTCTGGGCGAGGTGACGCGTGTGGACACGGGGTCGTGCACCCTGAGCGTTGCCACGCCGGATAACCAGATGGACGTTGCGTACGACTTCCTGGTGATTGCGACCGGGGTGCAGCACTCCTACTTCGGGAAAAATCAGTTCGCGGAGTTCGCGCCGGGACTGAAGACGATGCCGGACGCGACGATGGTGCGGAACCGAATTCTCGAGGCGTTCGAAGCGGCGGAGGCGGAGCCGGACGAGGCGCAGACGCGGGGGCTGCTGACGTTCGTGCTTGTGGGGGGCGGTCCGACGGGCGTGGAGATGGCGGGGGCGATTGCGGAGTTGGCTCGGCTGACCCTGAAGGAAGATTTCCGGAGGATCGATCCGCGGAAGGCGCGGATAATTCTCGTCGAAGCGGGACCGCGGCTGCTGGCGAATTTTGATGCATCGCTGTCGCAGAGTGTGGCTGAGCGGCTGCGGCGGATGGGTGTGGAGGTGATCACCGGGCGTGCCGTCGAGGACATCGATGAGAACGGGTGCCGCGTGGGCGGGGAGTTCATCGAATCGAAGAATGTGATCTGGACGGCAGGCGTAGCACCGTCGCCGGTTGCCGGCTGGCTGGGGTTACCAAGGGGCAAGGTCAAAGTGCGGTACGACCTGAGCGTGCCGGGGATGCCTGACGTGTTCGTGATCGGGGACGTGGCGTATTACGAGCAGGACGGGAAGCCGCTGCCGGGGGTGGCGCAGGTGGCGATGCAGATGGGCGAGCATGTGGCGCGGGTGATTGCCGCGCGGCTGCGCAACAACGCTCCACCGTCGCCGTTTGTGTATTTCGATAAGGGCAACATGGCGGTAGTGGGGCGGAATTTCGCGATTTTCGAGCGTGGCTCGATCCGGTTTTCAGGCTTCATCGCGTGGCTGATCTGGAGCATGATTCACGTGCTGTCGCTCGCGCTGCCGAACATGCGGATGGGCGTGTTCCTGCAGTGGGTATGGGCGTATTTCACGGAGCAGCGGGGATCGAGGCTGATCGTGGATCCGAAAAACTTCTCAAAGCCGGAGTCGACTGTCCGATCTGCCTAAAGAGCTTCAGCGACGGTCGCGGACAGGTGGATCAAATGCGGACTGTGGAGATGAAGGACTGGGCTTCCTCGTCGATCTTGTCTTTGGGCAGGGCTTTGGGGCTTTGATAGCGGAGCGAGGCAAGGCTCATCTGGGGCTGCAGGGGGGTGGTGAGGGTCTGCACTTTGTGCGCGGCGTAAAAGACGCTGCCTTTGGCATCTTCGTTTTTTGAGGCTTTCCAGCCTCTGATGATCCAGGTCTTGAGGTGGACGTCTTTGTAGATGGGCGTGGGAGAGTAGGGGACACCGCCTTCGACGAGCTCGACGTCTTCGGTTGGCGCGCCTGTGACTTCGACGAGGTGCTGGCGCGTTTCGAATTCGCCGCGGAAGCGGACTTCGGTGTGAACCTTGGCGGTGACGCCGCCGAGCTGGATCGCGTAGTCGAGCTCAATCGTTTCTGCTTCCACGTTGGATGACGTGACTTCGCCGCGGCCGGCGGTCTCGCCTGTCTTTGTGTTGCGCAGGACGAGGGTGTTGTCGATGGTGGCGTGCCTGGGGTCGTGCGTGACTGCGAAGGGGAAGTGTGACGAGAAGGCGAGCTTGTTGTACTTGTCGCGGTAATGGGGTTCGGTCTTAGTGGATTTGGCGTTGAAGACGCGGACCTGGCCGGAGGAGCGCGTGCCGACGACGAGGAGGCCGGGCTCGGGGAGGGCGATGGCGTAGTCGCTCTTCTCGACGGGGAGCGGCTCTTCGGGGGCGGTCCAGAAAGGATCGTCGTCAGGCGTGCGCCAGAAAACGAAGGCCTGCATTCCCCAGTAGGGGTGGCCGCCGTCGATGTAGGTTTCCTTGATGTCCATCGTGCCTTCAGGCGTGAAGGACTCGCGGAGCTTGCCGGCGTCCTTGTCGAAACCGCCGAGCGCGGCGTGCCAGAGGATGTTCTGTTCGACGATGCGGCGGAGCAGCCCGGGGGAGTGCGGCCAGAGCTTTTGCTGATAGGCCAGGACGAGTGGTGTGAGCACGGCCCAGCGATAGATGAGCGAGCGCCCGAAGAGCACGTGGCCGCCGTTGCCCGCGAAGAAATATGGCGTGGTTTCGAGGTAACGGGCGAGGCGGTCGGCGAAGCGCTTTTGCCACTCGGGGTAGCGGGGGCCGAGGAGCTCGTTCCAATACAGGAAGTGTGACGCGAAGACCCAGGAATTGTAGTAGTCGTACGATGCGCCTGTGAAGCCGTCGTTGTACCAGCCGGAGTCGCCGGTGGCCATGGCGTCGAGGGCTTTCAAGTCCGACAGCATGAAGGGCTCGTCGCCCTGGAATTCTGCATATTGCTCGCTGAGACGTGCGCGGACGGCGAGATTGACGGTAGTGAACCAGGCCCAGTTATTATTGCGGACGGGCACCTGGGTGCAAGATGCGAGCCATGCGGAGACGTTGCGGCGCTCGGTTTCGGTGAGGGCGGGGAGGACCTTGTCGCGAGCGAGCCAGAGGCTCCAGGCGATGATGGAGGACTCGACCTGGCGCTGGTTTTGGGCGTCTTTGGGGCTGGGGAGCCAGTAGTCGGGGGAGTTTGGATCGGTGCCGTTCCTGAAGGCGGCGACGAGGGCGTCGGCTACGCCGGAGTCGGGCTGGCGCTTGCCGGCGACCCATGCAGCGAGGGCGGGGAGCATTCGGGTGACGCCGGTGGCGCTGAGTCCGGACTTGGCGAGGAAATTCCTGGTGACGGTGGCGTTGGGGTACTCGACGACTGCGAGGGATTTCGAGGTCTTGGCGGCGTTCGTGAGGTAGCCGTGTGTGATGTCGAGGAAGAGGTCGCGGACCTGATCGCGGGGCGGGGGAGGGGGTGGGGGGAG
>DBMU01000005.1 GCA_002298225.1 Bryobacterales bacterium UBA690 | reverse complement strand
GCCCCAACCGGGGCGCCCTCCTTGTCTTGTGCTGGCCTTGGCTGCAAATCAACTAATTTCAAACGGTTGGCGCAGCGATGAGTCCGGAATCGGATAGAGAAGTCTTGCTTCTGCTCAAAAATCCATTAAGACCTTTTTATACTTATTCTTTGCAAGTGATTATTAACGCACCATATACTGATCCCAATCCATCATCAGTACCATGCATTCAGGAGTTTTGAGTACGGGTTGGATTGACCTCGTATCAAGTGCCTAACATGACGCGGTCCTCCCTGTCAGTTGAGGCTCTCTGGAAGTTTGACATCTATGTATATTGCCGTGATCGGCGGACCCGGTTCTCAGAGGATTCCGGGAGAAGCCGGCGGGACTCTGATTTGTCCAGCAGTTGCCTACTCTCGCAAAGCAGCGAGAGTAGGCGTTTGTATGTCCGGTTTGCCCTTGCCGGAAGAAATACGTTCGAGAGTATCTCGACCCAATACGTCGAACGAAGACCCCGTCGCCTGTCTCAGGTGAGTCTGCAAGAAGAATGAGGGCCCTTGTCCGTGGAGAAACCAATCGATCCTTTGGGGAGGTTTAAGTGAATAGCAGCACTCTTTGGAGCTTCAGGGGTCTGGCACGCCTGACAATGGCGGCGCTAGCTCTCTTCGCTCTGTTTTGTGGCCTGGCAATCGCCCAGGANNAAACTACCGGCAGCATTCAGGGTCAAGTAACTGATCCGAGCGGCGCGGCGGTCGTCGGCGCCAGGGTCGAGATCAGCGGCGGCGCTCTGCCGCGGCCGATCGAACTGACCACCGACGCCACGGGCACGTACAGCCTGCCGCAGGCACCCGTTGGCACATATTCGGTCACGGTGACGGCAAGCGGCTTCACCACTGTGAAAAAGACCGACACGCCAGTCGTCCTCGGCAAGTCAAGCCGCGTGGACTTCAAGCTGGAAGTCGGCAAGGTGACCGAGAGCGTTGTGGTCGCGGCCGATGCCGTGATGGTCGACACGACCTCCAGTTCCTCGGCGGTCGCCGTAGACAAGACGTTCTTTGATCTGATGCCGAAAGGCCGCGGTTTTTATGACCTCGTCAACCTCGCTCCTGGCGCGCGCAACGAAGGCAAAGCCGGCGGCTATCAGGTGGACGGCGCTTCCGGTTCGGAAAACACGTTCTATCTGGACGGCATGGAAGTCACCAACATTCAGACGGGTGTCCTGAGCTCTCAGAACCGCATCCCGGTCGAGATGGTGCAGCAGGTTCAGGTGAAGAACGGCGTCATGGAAGCTCAGTATGGCGGCGCGATGGGCGGCGTTGTGAACGCGGTCGTCCGCAGCGGCTCCAACGAGTTCCATGGCCAGGGCGGCTTCTACTTCAACAACGACTCCATGCAGGCGCGGCCGCGGCCGACGCTGGAAATGGACCCCACGGACGCCACTCGTACGCGCGCCCGCTACTTCCAGAACACTCTCGACGATTACACCACCTGGAACCCCGTCATTAATGTCGGTGGTCCGATCCTGAGGAATAAGCTGTTCTTCTTCGCCGGCTTCATGCCAACCACGACCAACACCAACCGTTCGGTCACCTTCCTGTCCAACAACCAGACGAAGGATTACACCCGGAAGGCCCGTCAGAACTACACGGTTGGCAAACTGGACTACGCGCCCGCCAGCAAGATTCGCATGAATGCATCCTGGATCTGGAACCCCAGCTACAACAAGGGCGTTCTGCCGGCTCTCCAGGGCACGGATTCCCCGGATGTGGACTGGAAGGGTCGTGGCGACTACACCATGGGCCAGATCCTCTCCGGCCAGATCGATTACCTCGCCACCAGCAAGCTGATCATCAGCTTCCGCGGCGGCTACAACCACTACAACTACACGGACCGCTACGCGCTGTCGAACGACACGTTCCTGTACAGCACCGCCAACACGATGTACAGCGACATTCCGGCGAGCGACGTCCGTACGGCCACGGGCTGGGTCCAGCAGGGCAGCGCCAGCACGCTGTACAACATCTACAACCGCACCAACCTGAATGCCGACGCTTCCTACCTCGCTAACTGGAAGGGCCAACACAACATCAAGTTCGGCTGGCAGACCAACCGGCTCTCCAACTCGGTGAACTCGCTCACCTACCCTTCAGGCTACTACCGCTTCTACTGGAACCAGGGCTATACCTGCGTCACCAGCCAGTGCACCGGTTCTCAGACCGGCAAGTACGGATACTATCGCTGGTACACCTACGGCACGCTCGGCGAGGCCTCCAGCGACAATCAGGGCCTATTCTTCCAAGACACCTGGCGCGTCAACAAGAACCTGACCCTCAACCTCGGCCTCCGCACGGAGCGCGAGTTCCTCCCCAGCTTCTCCAAGCAGGGCATTGCGGCTGCTCCCCCCATCGAATTCTCCTGGGGCAGCAAGATCAGCCCGCGTATCGGCGGCGCCTGGGACCCCAAGGGCGACGGCAAGATGCGCTTCTATGCGTCGTGGGGTTACTTCTACGACGTGATGAAGTATGAGATGCCCCGAGGCTCCTTCGGCGGCGACATCTACCTCACCTACTACTACTCCATCGACACTCCGGATATCATCAGCAAGCTGCGGAACTACGGCTACCCGTCCGATCCGTCCAAGCTGCCCGGCCGCTTCTTCGAAGGCATCAACTGGCGCATCCCGTCCAACGACCCGAACGACAACACCGTTGACCCGAATCTGAAGCCGATGAAGCAGCGCATGTTCGACCTCGGTTACGACTACAGCATTAATCCGACCCTGGTCGCTTCTATCCGCTACACCAACCGCCGCCTCATCCGGACCATCGAGGATGTCGGCACCCTGACGCCCGCCGGCGAGGTCTACTACATCGCCAACCCGGGTGAAGGCATCGTCGCAGATCCCAAGAACTGGGAGCCTGGCTTCCCGACTACCCCCAAGGCGATCCGCGACTACGATGCCGTGGAGTTCCGCCTCGATAAGCGCTTCGCCAAGAACTACCAGTTCGCCACCAGTTACACCTGGTCTCGCTCCTGGGGCAACTACTCCGGTCTCGCCAGCTCTGACGAGGCGGATGCCAACGGCGTCGGCCGCGCCAGCCCGAACGTCAACCGTTACTTCGACGTGCCGTGGCTCGGCTACACCGAGAAGGGCGTCATGGCTCAGGGCCTGCTCGCCACTGACCGGCCGCACACCCTCAAGTTCTTCGGCGGCTACACCGCCAAGAGCCTCCTGGGCCACACAACCATTTCGCCGAACGTCCAGCTCTACTCGGGCGTCCCGCTCACCTCGCAGATCAACGCTATATCCACGACCCCGGTCTATCCGTACGGCCGTGGCGACATGGGCCGCACGCCCGTCTTCTACAACTTCGACATGAACCTCATGCACGATTTCACTCCCTTGAAGTCGCACGAGAACATGAAGTTCCGCTTCGAGTTCACAGTGTTCAACCTGTTCAACTCCAGCATCGTGACCAACACGTACTCCACCATGCTGCACCCCGACGACGGCCAGTTGACCTTCGCCAATGATGCCGACATCTTCAAAGGCTTCAACACCCTGCAGCTCATGAAGACCCAGATGGTCAACGGTCACCCGCGCCGAATGGATCCGCAGTACGGCCTCGCCCAGAACTTCCAGGGCCCGCGCTCTACCCGTCTCCAGTTGACCTTCTTCTTCTAGGAAGCGCATCCCAATCGCAGCCGCCATTCGCGGCCCAACAAGAGAGCGTCCCCACCGGGACGCTCTTCTTGTTTTTGGGGCGGTGTGTTTCAAATCAGAGGGGCAGGCCCGTTACATACTCCCCCTGAATCGGACAGACAAGTCCGGCAGTCGCGATTTCTGCCTAAGTTGCATGAGATCCGAACATTCAGAGTAACTGATTTATTATGATAGGCTTACATTCCAGCTAGTCGATCCCTGATCCGCCATTTATATGATCTTTAATACAGGATGAGATTGACTTGATAAGCGAATTCTATGTTACGATCCTCACATCAGACTATACCTGTGCGTATAGCTAGGGAGTTTCAGGAGTTCGTTTTTGACCAAAAGTGATTTGACCGGCATACCCAGTCATCAGGGGGACTTGGGGAAAGCCGGCAGAACTCCGAAGTGTCCGACGATCGCCTGCCGCCTCCATGGAACGAGGCCGCGGATGATCGTGCATCCGGTTGCCCTTGCCGGTAGAAGGACGCGTTCGGCAGTATCTCGACCCAGGACGTCGAACGATCCCCCAGCACGGAGCTACCTCTGTCTCAGGTACAGTCTGCATAGTCGTGAGGGCATTTCTATCGGGAGAAATCAATCGATCCATGTTGGGAGGTCTATGTGAATAGCAACACTCTTGCGAGCTTCAGGGGGGTGGCGCGCCTGACCTTGGCGGCGCTGTCCCTTCTCGTTTTGCTCAGTGGCCTGGCAATCGCCCAGGAAACTACCGGCAGCATTCAGGGGCAAGTAACTGACCCGAGCGGCGCGGCAGTCGTCGGCGCCAAGGTCGAAGTCAGCGGCGGCGCATTGCCGCGGCCCGTCGGCCTCACCTCCGATGCCTCGGGCGGCTTCATCCTGCCGCAAGTTCCCGCGGGCAGCTACGTCGTCACTGTGACGGCGAGCGGATTCACCACGGTCAAGAAGACCGACACGCCCGTCGTGATCGGGAAAGCAACCCGTGTGGATTTCAAGCTCGAAGTCGGCAAGGTGACGGAGAGCGTCGTGGTCGCGGCCGATGCTGTGATGGTCGACACGACCTCCAGTTCATCCGCCATCAACGTCGACAAGTCGTTCTTCGACCTGATGCCGAAGGGCCGCAGCTTCTACGATCTGGTCACCATCGCGCCCGGTGCGCGCAGCGAATCCAAGACTGGCGGCATCCAGGTGGACGGCGCCTCGGGTTCGGAAAACACCTTCTACCTGGACGGCATGGAAGTCACCAACATTCAGACCGGCGTCCTGAACTCTCAGAACCGCGTTCCGGTCGAAATGGTGCAGCAGGTTCAGGTGAAGAACGGCGTCATGGACGCGCAGTACGGCGGCGCGATGGGCGGTGTCGTAAACGCAGTGGTCCGCAGCGGATCCAACGAATTCCACGGCCAGGGCGGCTTCTACTTCAATAACGCCGGTATGCAGGCGCGGCCTCGTCCGACGCTTGAAATGGATCCCACAGATGCCACCCGCACCCGGGCCCGCTACTTCCAGAACACCCTCGACGACTACACCACCTGGAACCCGGTCGTGAACATCGGCGGTCCGATCCTGAAGAACAAGCTGTTCTTCTTTGCCGGCTTCATGCCGACGACGAAGACGATCAATCGCTCTGTCACCTTCCTGTCGAACAATCAGACCAAGGACTATACCCGGAAGGAAAGGCAGAATTACACGGTCGGCAAACTGGACTACGCTCCGGCGAGCAAGCTCCGCGTGAATGCATCCTGGATCTGGAACCCCAGCTACAACCAGGGCGTTTTGCCGGCTCTCCAGGGCACGGATTCCCCCGACGTGAATTGGAAAGGCCGCGGCGACTATACGATGGGCCAGATCCTGTCCGGCCAGGTCGATTACCTCGCCACCAGCAAGCTGATCATCAGCTTCCGCGGCGGCTACAACCACTACAACTTCACCGACCGCTACGCGCTGTCGAACGACACGTTCATCTATAGCACCGCGAACACGATGTTCAGCGACATTCCTGCGAGCGACGTCACGCGGTCCACTGGCTGGGTGCAGCAGGGCAGCGCCAGCACCCTGTACAACATCTACAACCGCACCAACCTGAACGCCGATGCCTCATACCTGGCCAACTGGAAGGGGCAGCACAACATCAAGTTCGGCTGGCAGACCAACCGCCTCTCGAACTCGGTCAACTCGCTCACCTACCCCTCCGGCTACTACCGCTTCTACTGGGATCAGGGCTACTCCTGTGTCACCAGCCAGTGCACCGGTTCGCAGCGCGGCAAGTACGGCTACTACCGCTGGTACACGTTCGGCACGCTTGGTGATGCCTCCAGCGATAACCAGGGCCTGTTCTTCCAGGACACCTGGCGCGTCAACAAGAACCTGACTTTGAACCTGGGCCTCCGCACGGAGCGCGAGTACCTCCCCAGCTTCTCCAAACAAGGCATCGCGGCCGCGCCCCCAATCGAATTCTCCTGGGGCAAGAAGATCAGCCCGCGTATCGGCGGCGCCTGGGATCCCAAGGGCGACGGCAAGATGCGTCTCTATGCCTCCTGGGGCTACTTCTACGACGTGATGAAGTACGAGATGCCGCGCGGCTCCTTCGGCGGCGACATCTACCTCACCTACTACTACGCCATCGACGATCCGGCCATCATCAGCAAGCTGCGGAACTACGGTTATCCGTCTGATCCATCCAAGCTGCCCGGCCGTTTCTTTGAAGGCATCAACTGGCGCATCCCGGCCAACGATCCGAACGACAACACTGTCGATCCGAATCTGAAGCCGATGAAGCAGCGCATGTTCGACCTCGGCTACGACTACAGTGTCAATTCTACGCTGATGGCGTCGATCCGCTACACCAACCGCCGCCTCATCCGTACCATCGAGGATGTCGGTACCCTGACACCGGCCGGCGAAGTCTACTACATCGCCAATCCAGGTTACGGGCTCGTCGCGGACCCCAAGAACTGGCAGGCCGGCTTCCCGACCACTCCGAAGGCCGTTCGCGACTACGACGCCGTCGAGTTCCGCCTCGACAAGCGCTTCGCCAAGAACTACCAGTTCGCCGCCAGCTACACCTGGTCCCGCTCCTGGGGCAACTACTCCGGTCTGGCCAGCTCCGACGAGGACGGCCGCACCAGCCCCAACGTCAACCGCTACTTCGACGTTCCCTGGCTCGGCTACACCGAGAAGGGCAAGATGGCGGAAGGCCTCCTCGCCACTGATCGGCCGCACACCTTGAAGTTCTTCGGCGGCTACACCGCCAAGAGCATCCTCGGCGCCACCACGATTTCGCCGAACGTCCAGCTCTATTCCGGCATCCCGCTGACTTCGCAGATCAATGCGATCTCAACGACGCCGGTCTATCCCTACGGACGCGGCGACATGGGCCGCACGCCCGTGTTCTACAACTTCGACATGAACCTCTTGCACGACTTCACTCCGCTGAAGGCGCATGAGAACATGAAGCTCCGCTTCGAGTTCACGGTGTTCAACTTGTTCAATTCCAGCATCGTGACGAACAAGTACACTGACATGCTGCACGACGATGACGGCCAGTTGGCCTTCGCCAACCAGGCTGACATCTTCAAGGGCTTTAACACCCTGCAGCTCATGCAGACCCAGATGGTTAGCGGTCATCCGCGCCGGATGGATCCGCAGTACGGTCTTGCCAACGGCTTCCAGGGCCCGCGCTCGACCCGCCTGCAGTTGACCTTCTTCTTCTAGAGGAAGCAGGACTCAAATCAAAGGGCGTCCCCCAACGGGGACGCCCTCTTTTGTTTTACAGACCCCCTCAAGCCACATTAATACGCACAGGTTGGTAACGTCCTTGTTTACAAATGTTTAAGATGTTGTTTCTTGACGCCTCACCTGTAAATGTTAAACTTTCTTTAGAGAGTTATTCTTGCTGTTGTTTCAGGGGGCTCGGTAAGTGCGGAGTGTGCGTGCGAAAACGAGCTTCTTCAATCCGCGTTTAGATTGCCACGCTTCGCTGGCCCCTCGTCATAAGCCCAGGCTCTCGTAAACACTGGGGAGACCCCCCGGTGGTGAGTTGGAGGTGTCCATGAGCGCCTCAGGCGGGCTGGAGTTCGAGGACGTCTCAATCGACGCTGCCGCGTCACTTCCACATAGCCAGTTGTGCTGCCTCCATCATGCCACCGGTATGGATATTGGTCCGGCGGGGGTGATCCTGCTTTCGCCGGTTTCATATCAGCGTTGCGGAACGCGGGGCGCAGGCGGATAGCCCGCGGCCTCGCAGGGAGGTAACTTGACCGTGAATTTCAAACGGATGACGGTCCTGCTGGCGATGGTGGCAGCCTTCGCCTTTCCAATCTTCGCTCAGACAACTGACGGCAGCATCGTTGGTACAGTCACTGACCAGTCCGGTGCTGCTGTGTTTAGTGCGACCGTGGATCTGCAAAACGTGGCGACCGGAGTGGCCTCGACGACGAAGACCGACGCTCAAGGCATCTACCGGTTCAACAACGTTCCCATTGGCCGCTATAGCGTCAGTGTCAAAGCTACCGGCTTTGGCACTACCGAGATCAAGGACGTCGAGGTTACGCTGAACAAGATCTCCACTATCAACGTGAAGCTCGAAGTCAGCTCCGTTGCCACCACGGTGGAAGTCTCCGCGGCCAGTGCGACTATCGATACCACCACCGCTCAGGTTGGCTCGAACTTTGGCGCGTCGCAGATCGTCAACATGCCGATCATCGAGAATTCGACCGGACTCTTCGGCGCGCTCAACCTCTCATTGCTCAGCTCAGGCGTGACGAGCAACGGAGGCGTCGGGCAGGGCACCGGACCATCCGTGGGCGGGCAGCGCCCAATGAACAACAACTTCACCGTCGAAGGCGTGGACAACAACAACAAGACCGTTACCGGGCCGCTCGTCTACGTGCCGACCGAATCCACTGCCGAGTTCACGCTGCTCCAAAACCAGTTTGGGGCCGAGTTCGGCCATTCCACCGGCGGGCAGTTCAACACGGTCGTGAAGAGCGGTACCAACGAGTATCACGGATCGTTCTACGAGTACTTTCAGAACCGGAACATGAACGCCGTGGACCAGTCCTTGGCGCGGCAGGGGTTCCTCAACAACCTGCGCTACGACCAGAACCGCCTGGGCGCCAGTATTGGCGGACCGATCAAGAAGAACAAGCTGTTTTTCTTCGCCAACTTCGAGTACGCCCCGCTGGGCGTCAATCAGGTGCCGGGCACGCCTGTGTTTGCCCCTACGGCGCAGGGCTATTCCATGCTCGACCAGATTGTGAACCAGTCGGGCTACTCCAAAACCAACTACCAGGTTCTGAAAACCTACGTCAACCCCGCACCCGTAGCCTCAGACACCGTCAGCGTTGGCGGCGCCAAGGTTCCCGTCGGGATCCTGCCCATCCCCGGAGTTTTCTACTCGAACCAATACAGCGGAGTGGGCTCGATGGACTACAACATCTCCGACAAGGATCAGGTGCGCGGCCGCTTCATCTACAACAAGAACGACTCCCTCGACAACTTTGCCAACCTGCCGACGTTCTGGACCACTCTTCCGCAGAGGTACTATCTCGCCACCGCAAGTTGGTTCCACACATTCACGCCCAATGTCACCAACGAGCTTCGTCTGGCGTACAACCGCTTCAGCCAGTACTATGTCGTGCCGGATCTCAAGTTTCCCGGGTTGGATGCCTTCCCGAATCTCACGTTGGATGACCTCGGCGGAATCAATATCGGTCCGGATGCCAACGCTCCTCAGTACTCCATTCAGAACACCTACCAGTTGGTGGAGAACCTGATCTGGACCAAGGGCAAGCACACTCTCAAGGTCGGCTACGATGGCCGCAACGTCATCTCGCCTCAGCACTTCATCCAGCGTGAGCGCGGTGACTACGGCTATTCGACGTTGCAGCTCTTCCTCCAGGACCAGATCCCCGATACCATCGCAGAAAGAAACCTGGGCAGCACCAGCTACTACGGCAACCAGTGGGCAAACTATCTCTATGGCACCGACACGTGGCGGATCAAGTCCAACCTCTCGCTCAACCTCGGCCTGAGGTGGGAACTGACGACTGTGCCGGAGACACAGAAGCTGCAGAGTCTGAATGCCATCTCGAACGCGCCGCCGCTCATTACCTTCGATTCGCCAAAGGTAGCGGCTAAAAATTTCGCCCCGAGAGTCGGCATCGCCTACTCTCCAGGGTCAGGCGGCAACACGTCGATTCGGGCAGGCTTTGGGATGGCTTACGATGTGATCTTCGATAACGTGGGCAGCACCGCCTATCCGCCCCAATTGAGCGCGACATTCGACGCCGGATCCTATCCGAACGTCTACAAGCCACCATTTCTGGGTAACGGCGGAATCTACCCCGGCAGTATCGCCGCGGGCGGCAACCTCTCCCAAACGGATGCGCGTGCCGCGACATCGAGCTACATCTACGACCAGAAGCTGCCGTATTCCATCTCCTGGAACGCAGGTATCCAGCACGTTTTCGCAAAGGACTACACGGTGGAGGTGCGGTACCTGGGGACGCGAGGCGTTCACCTGCTTGAGCAAACCAGGTTCAACGCGTTTTCAAAGGTAACGCCTAGCGCCTATCTACCCACATACCTCACCGCTCCCTCGCAGTCGGTCCTCGACTCGCTGACTGTGAATCTTGCTCAACTGCAGGCGCTCAGCAACAATCCGTTGTACGGGCCGTTGGGCTTTACCAGTTTCATCACTGGTTTCGCTCCCGTCGGCAACTCGATCTACCATGGACTGGCTCTGCAGTTGAACAAGCGTTTCTCACGCGACTGGCAGATGGTCGGCGCCTACACCTTCAGTAAGAACATCGACGACTCCACCGCCACCCACTTCTCGACGGTCCTGACTCCGCGGCGGGCGGAGGATTTCCAGAATTTCCGGTCTGAGCGTTCAGTCTCCGCTCTGAACAGAACACAACGGCTCACCTTGAATGGAATCTATGAACCCAAGTGGTACAGCGGTTCCTCAAGCTGGGCGATGAAGAACCTGGCTGGTAACTGGCGCCTGGTCATGAGCTATACCTACGAGACGCCGGAGTACGCGACCGTGCAGAGCGGCGTCGATAGCAACATGAATGGAGACTCCGCAGGCGACCGGGTCATCATCAACCCGCAGGGCATTGCCAATACGGGCAGCAATGTGACCGCGCTGAAAAACACTGCAGGGTCGACTGTTGCCTACCTGGCCACGAATCCGAACGCCCAGTACATCACTGCCGCCGCCGGGGCTCTGGCAACCGCAGGACGCAACACCCTGCCAATGAAAGGAATCAACAACTGGGACCTCTCGCTCGGCAAGAGGTTCAGCTTTACGGAGAAGTCCGCGCTGGAGTTCCGCGGTGACTTCTCCAATCTCTTCAATCACCCCCAATACACGCCGGGCTACATCAACTCCGTCAGACTCACGTCGAACACCAACACTCGAACATTCCTGTATCCGTACAACTCGCTATTCGGCGACTGGAGCCAGATCTTCCCTAGCAACGCAAGGTCTATCCAGGTCGTCGCCCGCTTCGTGTTCTAAACAAACTATTCAGGGGCGTCCTCACGGGCGCCCCTCCCCCCGCGTGGCTCCATGTCATGCTTCTCTGGCGTTGTGACACGGGAAGCGAAATTATCTTCTCTCTGTTCTCAGTAGTTTCCCGGCAATCACTCCAAAAAGGCTTGGTCCCCGCGACGACAATAATGCTGGAGTGAATTGACCCATGAATGTCCCAGCGAAGCGCTGCGCGGCAACACGCGCCGGCATCCTCAATCCAGCCAGGTCCAGAAACCTTACCGGCACCCGCAAGCCTTCGTTGGCTGAGATGGACTGCAATCGATTTCCCCGGTCGATCAAACCCATTCGACTCCGCACGGACGCCCCGGCCGGCAGAACACGCCAAGAGCCGAGTCGCGGCTCCCAGCCGAACGAAGCCATTCCCCACCGCACGGCCGCCGCCTCTACTCACTGACCGACTTGCGATCCCCCGAGCCAACTCGCGTTCAGCTGCACTGATTGCGAGCCGAGGGCTCACTGCTCTTTGACAACTTCATGCCCGGAGGCAACGCGGAAGATTCACTTGTCGAGCGCCCGCGCCTGGTCCGCGATACACGCGTCCACTTCGATCTCGACGAGGAGGCGCGGATCCACGAGTCCCGAGATCTGGATCATCGTGGCGGCGGGCCGGGCGTGGCCGACGGCCTCCGCGTGCGCGCGCCCCACGCCGCCACTGTGTTCCATCGAGACCACGAACATTCGAGTCCGCACGACGTCGTCGAGGGTCGCGCCCGCCTCCTTCAGCGCCTTCTCGATCTTCCTGAAGATGAACGCCGCCTGCTGATACGCATCGCCCTCGCCGACTACCTCGGTCCTTTCATCCACCGCCGTAGTGCCCGCAACCCAGACCAGATTCCCGATGCGTACAGCGCGGGAGTAGCCCACTGAGGATTCCCACGTCGTGCCGGACGAGATTTTGATTCGCTTCATCCGATCGCTTCCTTCGCCAGCGCCAATGCTCCTGTGAGTCCCGGATACCGCAATTGTGGCGCCTCAATGAGGGGCAGCGGCAGATACGCATTGCAGAGCTGCTCCGCTCTGGCACGCACCAGTTCGAGCAGGTGCCGCTGTTCCATCACTCCGCCGCCCAGGACGACGACTCGCGGCGAGAGGACGCATGCCATATTGACACAGGCCTGCGCCAGGTAGTCCGCCTCCAACTGCCATGCCTCGTGATCGGTAGGCAGCTCTGCGGCCGGCCGTCCCCAGCGCGCTTCAATCGAGGGGCCACTTGCCATCCCCTCAAGGCAATCTCCATGAAACGGACACACGCCGCGAAAGTCCGGCAACTCACCCGGCGCGCGCCGCACCAACAGGTGTCCCATCTCCGAGTGCATCAGCCCGTGCACCAGCCGCCCTCCCGACAGCGCTCCGCCGCCGATACCAGTGCCAACGGTGACATAAACGAGATCGTCTACGCCGCGGCCCGCGCCCCAGCGCGCTTCTCCTAGGGCCGCGCCGTTGACATCGGTGTCGAGAGCCACCGGCACTCGCAGCGCATCACGGAATGAGGCTCGCAACGGAAAGTTCTGCCACGCCAGCTTCGGCGTCGTCGTGATGCATCCGGTCTCAAAGCTCACCGGTCCAAACGTCGCAACCCCCAGCGCCTTCACCGGTCCATGCTGCTCGAAATAACGGACGACCTCCGCGACGGTCTCGCACGGATCGTTCGACGTCGCAATCCGCGCCACCTCGCGCGGCTCTTCCGGCGTCTCCCCGACGGCAACGACAAACTTGGTCCCGCCCGCTTCCACTGCTCCGTACAGACTCATGCAAACAGTGTATAGATGCCGCGCCGGTTTGCGTTACCAGGTCATCTTCGCATCCAGCAGAAGGTTCATCACGGCATCGCCGCCCCGCCGGATCTCCTGCCGCGCAATCTCCGTGCTCCTCGGCCCGCCCGGCGCCCAGGGCGCAGTCGCTCTCCGGAAATGGATCATCCACTCCGCCGGGCTCTCCATCTTCGCCGGTGCGTCTTTCAGGAAAGCGATGAACGAGGCCACCGTCTTCCCCAGCAAATCGTCTGTTGCTGACGCCTCCAGCAGGCTGCGGAACGCCAGCGCCTTCATGTGAAAGTGCGCCATCGCCGGAGTCTCATCCTCCTTTAGCCAGCTCTCCACGCGATGCAGCGCAGCGGTGTATCGCGACTCCCAGTCTGCGTCCGGCTTGGCTGGCGCCGGACGCAGCTTCGATAGTTCCTTTGAAATCTCGCGCGATTCACCGTTCTCCCAGAACTGGAAATTCTCTGCCGGGCCGCACGCTTCCTCGGACCGCTGCGTCTTCAGGTACGCCGCAAGTGCTTCATCGAGTACGGGAGAGCGAGCACGCTTTTGGAGTGCCTCCATCTCCATCGCCAGCGCGGGCGTTGAGGCGAAGGCGCGCGGGTTGGCGCTTGCTGCACGCAGCGATGAAGCGAGCGCCGCGTACAACGCCGCCATCTCCTCCTCTGGTCCCTCATACGTGCGAACCAACGCCGTCGCACCCTGCAACTGCTCCGGCCTGATGGACGCGTAGATCACGCGCAACATGTACTGAAGATGCTCTCCGTCTTCCCGCTGCTTCGCCGTGAACCCGCGCCGCGCCATGTCGAGCACAAGGCCGTAATACTGATCCAGTTGAGCGACGCTCGCATCCTTGCACGAAATGAGCGGCGGCGCTGGGACCGGCATCTCGATCGCCATTTCGAGCGCGCGCTGCGGATTGACGCTAATCATGCTCCGCACGGCCCGTACCTGCAGACTCAACCCGTCGAGCTGTTCGAGACGCGCCTCCATCTGCTTGCCCGCAAGTGTGTCGGAGTTGGCTTGCGCCATCACGGGGAAGGGCATCTTCGCCTGTCCCGCCAGGCGGAACACTTCCTCCAGTTGAGCGCCGCGCTTTGCGCGGTCCTTGTCAAGGTTTCTGAGGAGGATGTTGGCCGCGATCTCCGGCGGAGCCGAATAGATCCGGTCCAAGAGATCCGCCGACGTGTCCAACGCCAGCGCGACTAAAAGAAGTACCGTCACTTACTGACTCTCTTCATCACCTGGCGCACCATATCCTGGATGCGCGGCTCCACTTCCTCCGTAAACGGTCCAGGCTGGCCGTAGTAGATCATGCTGTCCACTGCCTCGTAACCTCCCTCGCGCAGCACACGTGCGCTGGGGATGTAGCAGGCCACATCGTTCGAATAGCCCGCCACTATCAGACGCTCCCTCGGCCACTCCCGTTGCACCCACAGTGAGTAGTCGATCACCACCTCGCCGCCGAGGGCGATGAACGTAAATCCCTTGTCGAACCGGATGGCCTGCACCGGATATTGCAGACGCCGCGGCTCGCGCCTCTCTTCATAGAGCTTGAGCATCATTTCGGCCCGGCGCACTTTGAAAATGTTTTTGTCCTGCAGGTCTCTCTCATAACCCTCCTTGGTGTGAGGCGCGAAGGGCAGGTCTGCCAATTGATACGCACTGCGCAGACGACCGCTCACAGGCTGCATCGGAGTGCGGACCACGCGCGCGACTTCAGCTCCAAGCGCGCTCCCGTGCTGCTCCGCGAGTTCCAGTTTGCTGCGAGGATTCGGGTTCTGGTCGCCTCCGCAAAGCAACACGAACAGCGCCACCGCATCGGGGAACTGCCGCTCGACCGCCGCCTGCGCGAATCCCGCATAGTCGCCGCTGAGCTGGAAAAACTCAGCCGTCAGCGTCGTGTTGTGACATGCATAGCCGAACAGGATCGCCCGCACCTTGCCGTTCGGCGCTGTCACGCGCAGAACCGGGACCTTGTGATCCATCGGCCCATTCGGATTCACGCCGATGATCACACCCTTGTCGGTCAACTGTCTGCGATTGGCTGCGAATTCGGCCGCGCCGTAGTCAAACGCGAGAGTAGCCGGCGAAAGGTCGGCCAGCGCTGCGCCGATTACACCAAGCAGTTTCGTCTTCAGTTCTTCTCCATAGGCGGCCACGATCTGGCGTTGCTCCGGGGTCTGCGCACCCATCACAGAAAGATTGCCTCGCACCACTGGGCCGGTATGTGTGTGCGAAGAGTTGAACACAATCCCGCTGCGCTCCAGCTTGTATTTGTCGATGGCCTGAGCGGAAACGACGTCCGTGATTTCGCGCGGAAGACCAATCAAATCTGTCGTGACAAAGACAGCGCGATGCCCTTTGCCGTCTTCAATCGCCAGCGCTTTTGCCCAAAGCGGCGCCAGGACTCCTTCACTTGGCTTGATACGTGCCGCATATCCCGCCATCCAGATCGGACCGCTGGGAGTAATGTCTATTCTCCCTGCGCCGGCCTTGGGCATCTGAGCGCCTTGAAGCGAGAAGCAAGCACACATGAAGAAAGCTAAAGCAATATTCTTTTGACTCATTACACGGCGGTGCTAGAATCCGAGGGATCGCGTCAAGTCAGAGAGTTTGGAAGTACCATGACGTTGCGCTTTAGCACCCTCCTCCTTTCGTTGGTCGCTTTCCTGCCGGCGTTCCCCCAAGCCCAAAGCAATGCAGGTGATATTAAAGGCAGCATACTCGATCAATCAGGCTCTGCCATATCCAAAGCGCGCTTGCTGGTCTCCGATCCGGAGCGCGCGATCAACCGCTCCGCCGTGTCCAACGACGCAGGGGAATTCAACTTCACCCTCCTTCCGCCAGGACGCTACCGGTTGCGGGCGGAGGCCGATGGCTTCACACCCAAGGTCATGGAAGGCGTGACAATACGAGTCGGCGACACCGTCTCACTCATTGTGCAAATGGTGGTAGGCGATGTCCAGCAACAGATCGAGGTTCAGGCCGACGCGCAGGCGGTTGACACCGAGCGCATCCAGCAATCCAGCACGATCGAACTGGGACGCATCCGCGATCTGCCCATCAACCGCCGCAACTACCTCGACTTCGCGATGCTCTCGCCGGGCACAGCCTCAACGCAGGATATGGTTGACGGCACCGACTACCGAGTGGCGCAGACTCCGCAATCCGGCATCAGCTTTGGCGGCGGCAATGGGCGCGGCAACGGCTTTTTCATCGACGGAGTTGAGAACTTCATCAACTCCGGAGGCGTCCGCCTCTCTGTAAGCCAGGAGGCTGTGCAGGAATTCCAGATCAACCGCAACACCTCTTCAGCGGAGTTTGGCTGGGCCTCGGGCGGAACCGTCAATATCGTCACGCGCGGCGGCGGCAACGAATATCACGGCAACGTCTTCGGCTTCCTCCGCCATCGGGACATTCAGGCGCGGAACTACTTCGATCCGCAGAAATCCGCCTACACGCGCTCGCAGGCCGGCGCGACCTTCGGCGGGCGGCTCATCAAGGACCGGACCTTCTTCTTCCTCGCCTATGAGCGTCTCGATCGTCACGAAACATCCTTTGTCCCAATCCTGCAGGACCACTCGGCATTCACCGCGCCGACGGCACCGCAACAGAGCCTCTTCAACGCGTTGAATGTCTCCGGAAATGCCCAGTTGATCGGACTCAGCAAAGCCCTTGGCGCCGCACTGACGCCGGGCAATAACCCATATGTCGCCGGGCTCTTCACTCAGAACAGCGGCACATTTCCCTTCAGTGAATCCGACAACAACTTTTCGGCTCGCGTCGATCATCGCTTCTCGAACAACCACAGCCTGACCTGGCGCGGCAACATGGCCACCCTGCACAACCAGAACGACCAGTTCGGCGCACTGGTGGCGTACAATCGCGGCCGCAACTTCGACTTCTGGGACGGCACCACGATGGTCAATGACAGCATCGTGCTGGGCTCCAAGTGGGTGGTCGAAACGCGGGCGATGTTCAACTTCAACCACATCGTGGTGACCACGGTGGACCCCAACGGCCCCGAGCAGAACGTCACCGGCTTCGGCTATTTCGGGCGCGAGATCTTCCTGCCCTCCCGCATCTACGAGCGGCACTATCAGGTGATGCAGAACTGGAACGGCCACACGCGCTCGCACGACTTCAAATTCGGCTTCGACATCAACCCTGTGCGCGACAGCGCCATGACCGAAACATTCTTCAGCGGCAGATTCAATTTCGGCGAGGCCGTGCCTCTGTCCAACGTGATTGCGGGCGCTGCCGGGACTGCGGCTGTGACGCAGATCACTCAATATCTGCAAGCCACAGGACAGTCCGCGCTGGTCCCGGTTCTCAATCAGCCTGTGTCGGCCCTGCAGGCCATGTCGCTGGGCCTGCCGACCTTCTACCAGCAGGGATTTGGCGATCCGAACTGGCTGGGATGGTCCAAGCGCTTCGGCTTTTTTGCGCAGGATTCCTGGAGGATCAACCGCGCCCTCACGCTCAGCCTGGGACTCCGCTATGACCTCGAAGTCAACGAGCCTGTTCTTGGCACAGACAAGAACAACTTCGCGCCTCGCGTCGGCTTCGCATGGTCGCCCGGCGACCAGAAACTCGTCGTGCGAGGCGGCTACGGGCTCTACTACATGCCCACGAGTCTGCAGGTCGCCAACGTCGCCGATGCGCTTTCCGGTAAGTACATCAACCAGGTCTTTGTCCCTTTGACCGGGATCCCGCAAATCATCAATCCCGGCACTGGCCGCCCCACGACTTCGGCGGACATCTACCAGGGCCTGCTTCGACAGGGCGTCATCGGACGGCGTCCCATCACCAGTCAGGACCTCGCCCAGTTCGGCGTGCCGGTCGGCCCCGGCCTCCCTCTGCGCGTCGAATTCGGCTCCGACCCATTGCGGCAGGGATACTCGCAGCAGGCGAGTTTCGAGGTGGAACGCGCGGTCGGCGATTGGGCATTCTCTGCCGGGTACAACTTCAACCGCGGTCTCGGCATCCCGCGCATCTCCGGCCGGAATTTGTACTATACCGGCCAGACTCGTCCCGATGGCTCACCCATCTATGGCCGCATCGATCCAACGCTGCTGCAGAAGAATATCTTCACCTACGACGGCAATTCGAATTACCATGCGGGCATCCTGCAGGTTCAGCGGCGCATGCGGAAGAACCTGACATTCTCCGCGCACTACACGTGGTCCAAGGCGATGGATGACGTGACCGACTACAACTCCGACTTCTCCCCAATGGACCAGCTCTGCAAACGCTGCGAAATGGCACTCTCGCCGTTCCATCACGCCCATCGCGTCGTGATCAACGGAGTCTATCAATCCACTGCGAAGAACCTGCTGCTGGCGGATTGGAGCATCGCCCCGATCTTCAGTACCAACTCTTTCCGGCCCTTCAACATACTCACCGGAGTGGACGTGAACGGAGACAACTACACCACCAACGACCGTCCGTACGGCGCAGGGCGCAACATCGGCCATGGTCCTGCCTACGTCTCCTTCGACCTCCGCCTCTCACGGCGGTTCCGGCTCGGCAGCGAGAGCCGCAGCCTGGAGTTCCTCGCCGAGGGATTCAACCTCGCAAACCACACTAACTTCAAGACCGTGAACAACACCGTCGGCGCCGTGCCATTCAGTTCACTCCCGAAGCCGATCCTCGGAATCGAGGGGACATCACCGACGACTCCCCTGGCCTACACGTCGGCCTACGACGCCCGCCAGTTCCAGTTCGGGTTAAAGTTCTACTGGTAGAGCCCCATTAAATCCAGACGGGTTCAACCGGTCCAGCGATCTTTACCTTTGCGGCCGCTTCGGCGGAATCCCAGTAGTACATGGCGTCCAATTGCGCCAGGTAATAGAAGGGCAGATCCCCAAAGCTGGGGGTCTCCGGATTGGGCTGATACACGATGACAGCGAGCCCAACCACCTCGGCTCCGCAGGACTCGATCATCTTCCGCAGCTCCGTCAGCTTTCGGCCGCTGCGCAGCACATCATCCACCAGCAGTACCTTCTCGCCCGGCTGGGGCGACACATAGGGACGAAAGCGCATTGCACCTCCGTCTTCGCCGCGCTCGGCCCAGTAGACCTGTTTCGCCCGTAGCGCTTCGCAGATGCCGTAGGCCACAGGCAGACCGGCCGTGGCCGGGGTCACAATCGATAGCTCGGGGATGATGGCTCGAATCTCGGTGTGGGCGCGCAGCTTGCGGCTGAGAGCGACGCTCAGCAGCTTGGCGGTTTCATAGTGCCGCATCGCCTGCGGGACCTGCAGGTACACGTCCGAATGGAGTCCGCTGGGGTACTGGAAATGGCCCGAACGCAGGGCTCCCGTCTCTCGCAACAGGGCGACGACTTCATCTTCAGTGGGAATCAGTTGCATGGGTGTTCATGCTCCTTGTCTATCCGGCGGCATCGCCTCGCACAAGGAGACGCGCAGCCGCCCCTATTGTGTCACTCATGCGGGCCATGCGGCTAGCCCGGAGGCATGATCTAATACCTCAATGACGCGGCTGAGTCTCCTGGCGATTCTGCCGCTCTGTCTGCACGGCCAGCCATTGCCTCCAGGGCAGATCATCGATCAGGTCATCTGCAATTCCAATCCGTCGCAGTCCTACGCGCTGTACCTGCCCTCCAACTACACTCCGGCGCGGCAGTGGAGCGTGATCTTTGCGTTCGATCCGCGGGCGCGGGGGCGCATGCCTGTGGAGCGCTTCCGCGCCGCGGCGGAGGAGTACGGCTACATCCTGGCGGGTTCCAACAACTCGCGCAATAGCGATCCGCAGGCGACGGCGGCAGCGCTCCCAGCCATCTCGAGCGACGTTGCAGCGCGCTTCTCCGTCGATCCGAATCGCGTCTATCTGGCAGGCATGAGCGGCGGCGCGCGTGTGGCATTGGGCGTTGCTCTTTCCGCGAAGAGCGTGGCGGGTGTGATCGCCTCCGCGGCGGGCTATCCAGATTCAAAACCGCGCCGCAGAGTCTCCTTCGTCCTCTACGCCACTGCAGGCTCCGAAGATTTCAACTTCTACGAACTCAGCAAGCTGGACCAGGCGTTGGAGACCCCCCACCGGTTGCAGGTTTTCGACGGCGGGCACGGCTGGCCGCCTGAAGAGGTGGCTCGCTCGACCGTCGAATGGCTTGAGATCCAGGCGATGCGGTCCGGGCTGCGTCCGCGTGATGAGGCGCTGATCGCCAGCCTCTTCGAGCGTAGGATGGCAGGGATCCGGGATCTCACTGAGGGCGCCGCGCTCTGCCTCTCACTCGGGCACATGGTTGCCGACTTTGAAGGCCTGCGTGACGTCGCCGGTCTGCGCACGCAGGCCGCTGAACTCCGCAGACAGAAGCTGGTGAAAAAGGAACTGAAGCTGGCAGCCGATGACCTGGAGCACGAGGAGAAGCTCATGATCGAGATCAGCACCCTCGAACGGGGTCTGGATGATCCGTCCACACGCGCTTCATCGCTGCAGCAGTTGCGCCGAAGATTGACGGAGGTATCCCGTCAGGCTGGATCTCCTGACGACTCTCCGTCGCGGCGGATGGCGCGCCGTGTACTGAGTGGGTTGAGGGCAGGCGCGGCCGAAGGCCGCAAGGATCCGCAGTACCGGCAGTTGCTCGAAGAGCTTCGCCCGCGGAACTGACTCTACCGGCCTGCCGCTGTTCCGTGGACGGATCGAGCGCCCGATTCAGAGAAACTCTCGATCACATGGCCGATCTCCTCCGCTGCCTCAAGCATGGGGAAATGGCTTCTGGCCTGGAGTTTGCGAACGTGGTACCAGGGGTGGCCGGCCGCGAACTTCTCCTGCTGATGGAGGAAGGTGAAGTCGTCCGGCTGAGCGTAGAGATGCAGCGTCTCCACGGGCGGGTCCAGTTGCGCCAACGCGTGCAAGGGGCTGTGCTGCTCGGCATAGGCGTGGCTGATCTCCCGCGCCGCGCGCGCCCACATCTCGTAGCGGTGGCGGCCCATGCCTTCCCGTACGAATCGCACCACCTCCGGATGATCCACGCCGTGGAGCCACTTCTCAAACACGGCTTCCACCGTGGCATGCCAGTGATCGCGGGATTGCATGCCGCGCAATGCTTCCTCCAGCGGCGCGGTTGTTCCCAGGACGAGCCATTCAACCAGCACCATGCGCGGCACACGCTCTTTCAGCCTGCGCCGAAGCTCCAGGGCTACCCATCCGCCATGTGCCTGCGAAACCGGGATCACATTCTCGACGCCGCTCGCCCGCACCACGGCCAGAGCGTCTTCCACCAGTTGCGCCGTGCCAAAATCACTGGGAGTCTTGCCTGACTCGCCATGGCCGCGCCAGTCCAGTGCAAGGACTCTCCTGTGGCGCTCCAACAAGTGCATCAGTGGGGTGAAGCAACTACGGTCCGCGCACCACCCGGTTAAGAACAAAAACGCCGGATCGCCCCGTCCCAAGTCGTCGTAGGCGATCGGGATCCCATCGGAATAGGCTTGCTTCATCTCGCCCTCCGCGGTTCGTTTGCCCACCATAGCGGCAGAGTCGCGCCGTTACGCCTTGGCCGCAGTATAGACGATAGGGACTCCGGGGTCACGCCCCACGATCCTGGCGTCAGTTGCTCCAGCGTAGTTCGAAGCGCTGGCGGCCGCTGCCGGACATCTCGATGTCGCGTACGCGCCGCCGTCCGTTGGTGACGATCACCATCCCTCCCGCGATGCCGTTGCCGGACATGTCGGCGATCAGCCGGTCGCCCTCCACGCGGATCAGCCTCCCCCGCAGGTTCATGCGATAGGACTTGTCCGTTTCGAACGAAACCTCAATGTCGCCGCGGCGCGTGATATTCACGCGGCAGTCGCCCAACCGCTCCTCGGGACTTCGCGGAGTGCGGAAGTAGCCGCGGCCGTTGCCGCGGAAGTCCACCTCATCGTTCCAGTTGAGCCCCCCGGAGCCGGGCGTCCCGTTCCCATCCCAATACCCGGCGTTCCCGCCGCTGAAACCCGCTCCGCGCCATTCGATGTCGAATGTGTAGCCTTCCCGTCCGCCCTTCGGGTCTTCGATACGGATCACGGCCGCTCCGTTGCGGCCCGGATCGCTGACCAATTCCTGCCGGCCTCGCCCGTCAATGCCGCGGAACCGGAACTCCGCCGGATTCCTCGGCAGCGCGCTGTTGCATTCAAACCTGCGCCAGTTGGCCTGCTGGCCGGTAAGCGTCCTCAACCGGCCCATGTCCTGGCGGATCTCTACCTCGGCGACTCCGTCGACTTCCACTTCAATGGTGCACTTCCCATGGTCTCCGCCGCCTCCCCGAATGTCGGCGCGGCGCGTGGTCACCGATCCGGACCACTGTGCCTGGACGGCGATCGCTCCCAGAAGTAATCCCGCAGGTATCAATTTGCTCTTCATCTCGGGCCTCGCTTTCCTGCCGGCAATTCACTGCCGCCTGCAGGCTTGAACACTTGGATGCGAGCGGAGGATTTCGCGTTCCTTCGCTGATTGTCAGTCTACTGCCGCTACTCAAGCTTTCGTCTTGACCCGTCTATAGCTTTATAGTTCAAGCTGGTTTTCGAAAGGAGATTCGCAATGATCACGAAAGATCAATTCGTCGCGATTTTGAAGGCCGCCGGCATCACTGAGGAGCAGATGCGGCGGCTACACAAGGAGTTCGAGCGCACGGCGCCCGAACAGCACCAGGAATTCCTCGAGTTCCTGCACATTCCGCCTCAGGAGGCGGCTTCGATTCGCGAGAAGAGCCGGGTCTGAGCCTGGTTGAGGCCGGAGAGCCAGATCAGCCTGGCCTCCGGCCCGCCATTCGCGGTTCAGTTGGCGCCTCGGCCCATCAGCACGTGCGGAATCGTTCTGAGTAGGATTGAGGCGTCGATCGCCAGGCTCCAGTTGTCGATGTATTCGAGATCCAGCCTCATCCACTCCTCGAAATCCAGAGCGTCCCGCCCTGCCAGCGTCCACAGGCACGTCAAGCCGGGGCGCATACGCAGGCGGCGCCGCTGCCAGCGCTGGTAGTGCTCCACCTCCTCCGGGACAGGCGGGCGCGGCCCCACGATCGACATCTCTCCCCGAACGATGTTCCACAACTGCGGCAGTTCATCCAGCGAGTACTTGCGCAGCCATCCTCCGATGGCGGTGAGGCGCGGATCGTTGGGGATCTTGAATGCCGTCTTCTTGACGTTCAGATGCTCGAGCTCAGCCTTTCTCCGCTCGGCGTCCGCTACCATGGTGCGGAATTTGTAGAGAGTGAAGCGGCGGCCATTCAGCCCGCAGCGTTGCTGCTTGAAGATCGCAGGGCCGGGGGAGGTGATGCGGATAAGGGTGGCAATGAGGACCAGTGCGGGCGCCAGCACGATGAGCGCGCAGACAGCCAGAACAAGGTCGACGGCTCGCTTGACGAGGAGCCGGACGTCGTCATGAGGAGCGCCGGCGAAGGTGAGCATGTCTTCTCCCTCGATCCGCTCCAGGTCGACCCGGCCGTGGAAGTGAGGAAAGAAATCCACGTGGAGGCGCGTGCGAACGCCCTCCTCTTCGCAGAGCAGGAAGACTTCTTCCAACTGGCCAAGCCGATGGGAATCCATGGCGAAGATGATCTCGTCGACCACCTGGCATTGGAGCAGCTCGGACAGGCGGCCGAGTTCCTTCACTTCGTACTCTTTCTCCAGCCTGAGCTTGCCGGGTCTCTCATCCAGGAAGCCAGCGAGATGGAGTCCATAGGGTTCGCTCTTCTCAAGGATCCGGCCGACGCGTTGAGCTGTCTCGCCGGTGCCGGCAACATAAAGGAATCGTCTGGCGGAGTCGCGGCCCAGAATGCCGCGGCTCACAATACCGGCGGCAATACGGAAGAACAGCAGGATCAACAGGCTGTAGAGAAAAAGCAGGGCCAGGAAGGGACGGCTAAGGTCGATGCGCTGGATATACTCGACCAGCAGGACGGCGATGGTTCCCGAGAAACACTGCTGGAGCGTACGCAAGATGACAATCCAACGTTGAGTCCGGACGGTGGCATCATAGATGCCCAGCCAGAATCCGGCAAGAGTCCATGCCACCAGGGCGGTGAGAAGGAGTAAAGCCTTGGCGGGGGCGGACAGGAAAAAGATTCTTTCGAGGTGAAGAGCGGTCCGGGTAAAATAAGCTGCTTCGAAGACCAGCCAAATCAATAAGATATCGGCGATGACGAAGAACGGTCGAGTTTTGCGGTGCTGCCGGCTGAACACGATTCGCCCATCAGCATAGCATGGGAGCGAGAGAGTTAAGTGATGGAAAGAGAGTGAGTTGCGCGCTGCGAGCACAACTTTAATGTTTCTTAATTGATCGAATTGTTGCGGAGGGTGGGGGGGGATGCTAATCTAAACCTGTGGCCGCGACGGAACGACGTCGGGCAGACGAAAGAAGCAAAAAAGAGCTTGCAAGGCTCTGCTGAGTTTGATAGTCTGACTGATGGGCGCCGACGAAGTAGCAACAAGCGGAATGCGAAGCAAGACGCTGAGCTCAGGTCGGTAGTGAAGTCCAAGCGGTTCTCAAGTTTCCCGAGTTTTTGGCAAGGAACTTGTTGACGCCCGGCTAAGCCGGCTCAGTCAAGTGCGCGCCAAAACAACTTTCGAGGCCGGCAGTGATCAACTCTTCCGCAAGGATCGGTTGGGGCTGTCCAGATCTTTGAAAATCTGGTTGAACGCGAAGTTAATTCCGTTTCAGACTTGAGTCAAACCGGGGCGAACAAACTCTGTAACTATTTACACGAGAGTTTGATCCCGGCTCAGAATCAACGCTGGCGGCGCGCTTAACACATGCAAGTCGAACGAGAAAGTGGAGCAATCCATGAGTACAGTGGCGCACTGGTGAGTAACACGTGGGTAATTCACCTCTTTGTGGGGAATAACCCTGGGAAACCGGGGCTAATACCGCATACGTCCGAGAGGAGAAAGCCGAAAGGCGCAGAGAGAGAAGCCCGCGCCCGATTAGCTAGTTGGTAAGGTAATGGCTTACCAAGGCGACGATCGGTAGCCGGCCTGAGAGGGCACACGGCCACACTGGCACTGAAATACGGGCCAGACTCCTACGGGAGGCAGCAGT
>DBMU01000033.1 GCA_002298225.1 Bryobacterales bacterium UBA690 | reverse complement strand
TGGTGGCCAGGGACGGACTTGAACCGCCGACGCCGGCCTTTTCAGGGCCGCGCTCTACCAACTGAGCTACCTGGCCATCGACTGATTTTCAGTTTAGCAGATCATCTGCGAGGGGCTCAATCGAGCCCTCACTCTTACGCTTTCAGCGTCTCGAGAACGTCGCCAGTCGCCTTCTCGACGACGGCGTGCAGAGAGTTCCCGTGCGCGTCCATCGTGACGATGGCCATGAAGTCTTCCACTTTCAGATGCCACATCGCCTCGGGAATGCCGAACTCCATGAGATGAACGCCTAGCACCTTCTTCACCGTGCGCGCATAGAATTGCGCCGCGCCGCCCACGCCGTGCAGGTATACGGCCCCGCACTCCTGCAGCCCGGCAAGCGTCTTCTTGCCCATGCCGCCTTTGCCGATTACCGCCTTGACGCCGTAGTTGCGAAGCACGTCGGCCTGGTAGGGCTCTTCGCGGGACGACGTCGTCGGACCCGCCGCCTTTACGAACCACTCATCCCCCTGCTTCAGCATCACCGGGCCGCAATGATAGAGCACCGCGCCGTTGAGGTCCACCGGCGGCGGATTCTTCATGAGGTGTGCGTGCACCGCGTCGCGCCCTGTGAACATCTCGCCTCGGATTAACACCACGTCGCCGACCTTCAACTGCTGCATCTGCTCCGCTCTGAGCGGCGGGGTGAGGATGATCTCGCGCCTGGTGAGCGGGAAGCCGGACTCCTTTGCGAGGCGTTCCACCGGCCTCTCCGGATCGCGATACAGCCAGCCCGTGATCGCTCCGCTGCTCGCGTCCAGCTTCACACCAAGCCGCCGGAACGCCCAGCAGTCGTATGCGACCGACACGAAGAACGATGCCGGCAGCCGGTTTGCCGCGGTGACTTTGCAGCCGATCAGCGCCACACCGCCGCCGAGCCCCATAGCGCCAATGCCCAGCGTGTTTGCCTCTTCGACGATTTCCTTCTCGAGCCGCGCCAACTCGGGGTTCGGGTTTACATCATCCAGCGTTCGGAACAACTGCATCTTCGCGAGCATGTAGCCGTGCGCGCGGTCCGACCCGATACAGACGCCAATCGCGCCGGGAGCGCAGCCCTGTCCCTGCGCCTGCCACACCGCGTGCAAAAGGCATTTCTTCACGCCGGCCAGATCGCGCCCGGCCTTCCCCAGGTGATCGAGCTCGCACGGCAGCGAGTACTGGATGTTCTTGTTCTCGCAGCCGCCGCCCTTCAACACCAGCTTCACTTCGATCTCATCGCCTTCGTGCTGCTCAAAGTGGATCACCGGCGTCTCAGGACCGAGATTGTCGCCGGAGTTCTTTCCGGTCAGAGAGTCCACCGAGTTCGGACGCAGCTTGCCGCGCTTCGTCGCCTCGGCCACCGCGGCGCGGATCGCCTTCGCGATCGTCAACTGATTCACGCCCACCGGAGTGTGCACGATAAAGGTCGGCATGCCCGTATCCTGGCAGATCGGCCCTTCATCCTCGTAAGCCATATCCGTGTTGGTCGCCATGATGGAGAGCGCCTGGTGAGACTGCGTTCCGGGCTTCTCCTTCTCCAGCGCCAGGCCCATCGCGGCACGCACGTCCGGCGGCAGGTTTGTGGACGTCTGTGTGATCAACTCAAGCAGGCTGTCGAACAGGAATTCCATGATGCGAATCTCCTCAATCCCTTAATTGACTATGGTACCGCCTGCCCTTCGTGTGCCGCTGTGCGGCGTGCGGATGAAGTTCGAATTGTCACGGACGCCAGGGCAGAGAGTGTTACGTTTCGCACACGAACACCAAAGGCACCGCAAGCGTCTTAAGGGGCAACAGCGCTGCTCTGCGGCGCAGATCGACCTCCAAAAGGACTGGGACAAAACAATGCGAAAAATCGTGACGCTTCTGGCTCTCATGTTCACATCCCTTGCGCTTCCTGCGCTGGGGCAAACCATGACACAGACCCTGCGCTTCAGCGTCCCGTTCGAATTCATTGTCGGAAGTAAGACCCTGCCGGCCGGTGATTACGAGGTATGTTCACGCGGAAACGGAGTGCTCGAGTTGATGAACGAACAAAGCAGAAAAACCCGCATCGCTTTTCTCTCGTATCCCACTCAACCACCTTTCGTCCCCGATCGGAGCGCCCGTATCGTGTTTCAACGTTACGGTTCCCACGTCTTTCTCAGCCAGATTTGGGGCGAGGGCGCGGCCACCGGATTTGAGCTGCCAGGCCAGCGCAGACTCCTTAGAGAACTCTACACAGCTTCGGCGCCTGCACCGGAGACATTGATTCTGACGGCTAAACGGTGATTCGGATCAACAGAACATGTTACAGCCGCAATGTTCCGGCCGGTTCGCTTTCCTCCCCGCCCCTGAAACGTCCATTCCGGAAACAGGGCTTCACCTTCGACGGTGCGGCCAACGCTGGGAAATGACCGGAGGCTGTTCAATGACGACAAGGAAAAATCACTTTGCGGCGGTGCTCGGCGCCGCTTTGCTCGGAACGTTTGCTTTCAATCTGTCCGCCCAGGGGCCGGACTACAACCTCGTGGCGAGTGTGCCGTTTGCCTTCACGGCCGGCTCCAAGACATTGCCGGCGGGCGAATACCGAATCAGACCCATCAATGCGGCGGTAATGGAGATTTCGGGCATCGATGACCCGGCTAGCAGGGTAGCCGTGAATACGTTCTACGCCGGCGGAAACTCACAACAGCTGAAGCCGGCGCAGCTGCTATTCCTGCGAAATGGGAGTAGTTACTACCTCTACCAGGTGTGGCGGGGCGGGACGGCGCTGGGATACCAGATTCTCAGCCCGAAAAATCAACAGTTGCCGCTCTACCACGCCGGCGCGAAGAAGAATGAGGTCGTGATCTACGCCAAGAACAACCGATAAGCCGAACCAGAGCGGGCGGCGCCGGAGAGCTCTTCGAGTACTCAGTTGAGCTTGAAGCGTGCCGCCGCGCTCATGCCGGGTTGAACCAGGGTGGACGGACTCGAAAACTCAACAACAATTCGATCCTTTTCCACCAACCGGATCGTCGCACTCAGACCATTACCTGGCAATTCCGCGATGATCACCTGGGCGGGCTGGCCTGCACCCAGCCGCCGGGTATAGGCCTCGGGCGCTTCTACGACGAGTTCGAGTTGTGAGAGGTCCGTGGCCAGTTCGATGATCCCGGGCATGCCCTTCTGCACTTCCTCTCCCGCCTGCTTCTTGATGGAGAGCACAAGGCCGTCGATGGGCGCGGTGAGATTGGCGGCGGCAAGATCGTTCTTCGCGGCATCGTGCGCCTGCTCGGATTCGGCGGATGCTTTCTTTGCCATCTCAATGTCGCCCGTCAGTTTCTGAATTCTCTCCTGTGCGCCCTCAGAGAGAGCCAGGACCCGGGAGCTTTCCTCCTTTGCCGCGCGGTACTCCTTGTCCGCCTTCTCATACGCGACACGCGGCGTTGCGCCTTCCCGGTACAACATCTGCTCGCGCTGGAATGTCTTCTCAGTGCGCGACAATTCAGAGCGCACCCGCGAGAGTTCGGCGGTCAGACGCGAGTCTTCCAACCGTGCCGCCGTGACCTCCGCCTCGGCCGCGGAGAGCCGCGCCTGCGTCCGGTCGATCTCCAACTGCGTCTCCTTTTCGTTTTGTTGCAGAGTGCTGTTTGCGATGCGGCCCAGGATCTGGCCTTCGACCACTTCGTCACCGGGCTTCACCGCAAACTCCTCCAGCGTTCCGTCCAGCGGCGCATCGATGGGGACAATGTGTACGGCCTGGATCTTTCCCGTCAGCGTCACCTCTGCTCCACGGGCCAGCTCAGGCGGCGCGGCCGCCGTCGTCTTCTGCCGTTGATCGGACTGTCGCTTGTACCAGACCACGGCGCCGACTCCGGCCGCAACAAATCCGACAATCCCCGCAAACAGAATCCACTTGCCGCGAACCATGTTCCGATGATAGGGGATTGCGCTGAGCCGGCGCGGTCGATTCGGGGGATTGAGCGCACTGCCCAAGTAGTGTTAGGCTCGGCAGTGAGGTTCCCCGATGCCAGCAACCCGCCTGGGCGACGACGTCGATGACTTTTGCATCAAGTGCAAGCGCCTGACGAACCATTCAGTCATTTCGCTTGTGGACGGCGAGCCCGCGAAGGTACGCTGCCGCACCTGCTATCACGAAGGTCCGTACCGCAAAGGCGAAGCGCCCCCGTCGAAGAAGGAGCTTAAGAAGGCGGCGCTATTCAACGCGGTGCTCAGCACGATGCCCGGCGCCGAACCTGCCGCAGACCCTGCCGTCGACCCTGATAAGAAGCCCGCGGGGCGCAAGAAATCCTAGCTCTTCGGCGTCTGCCGCCGGATCTCGTCTAAAACCTCTTGCCGGTTGCCGGAATCCAGCTCTTTTTCCAGCCGCCGAAGCGCTGCGCCCACCACATCCCGATGGTGCAGGTTGGAGCCGAAGCCTTCCTTGGAGGTCAGGCGCAGCCAGATGTCATGCAGCCTGTCGACGTCCTCGGGCCAGAGCCGGGGCGGATGCGGCCCCAGGTTTACGTATGTGGACGGCCGGTCCGGAGCGATGATCTCAAGCGAGAATGGCTGCCTCGGCTCGGGCAACTTCTCCCAGGCCAGTCCGATGCGCCGCGCCAGTTCGTCGCTCGCCATCGAGCGCGAGACGCCCGTCACCAGCCGCGAAGCCTTAAGGTTCTGCGCCGTTTGGACCATCGCCACGAAGGGATCCGTGGACGGCACCACCAGCAGTTCCACCGGCTTACCTTCCTTCTCCGCCAGCGACACCACGTTCGTGAATAGTTTCTGTTCGTAGTCGGAGAAGAGCTGATCCTCACTCAGATCGTATTCGCCGGAACCCGCAGACACGGGGCGCACAGTCATCACCACGATGTCGTGCCGCCGCAGGTTCGTCTTCTCAAGGACCCGTTTGAGATGGTCCATCTGGTTGAAGTCGCGCACGGCCACCAGCACGCAACCCGGCCGCGCATGGACCTTCGCGTCGTCCACCTGGGGCTGATGATCCAGGTTGAACTCCTCCAACGCGTGCTCTCCCTTTGTCACGCTCCGCGCCTTCGCGTTCATTCGCTCAGAGACCGTGAACACGATGAACAGCAGGATCGTCAGGCTGACGCCGTAGATCGTCGCCACCTTCTTGGTCAACAGGTTGGCGATGGCGACCATCAGCAGCATCAACGTGGTCACGGCCAGTCCAATCGGGATCTCGGTCTTTCCCAAATAGAGATTGAAGGGGAACTTGTACTCCTGGTCGTGCCGCTGGAAGCGCAACGCGAGCACGCCCATTCCCTTCAGCGTGAAGCTCCAGACTACGCCGAACGCGTACGCCTCGCCCAGCAGGTAGACGTCGCCTCGCGATGAGATGATCGTCAGCACTTGCGCGATTGCTATCAGTGAGATCAGCCGCGATGTGGTTCCGAACCGCTTGTGCGGCTTGCGGAACCACGGCGTCAGCACGCCGTCCTCGGCCACGCGGTTCAGAATCCCGTTGGCCCCGATGATCGAAGTATTCACGGCCCCGGAGAGGATCAGCGCGCCAACGATGACGACAAAGACGTGAAACGCGAGCTTCAGGAGTTCCGGCCCGGCCAGGCTCATCGACAAGCCGCCGATCAGGTTGTCGTAGTAGTCCTTCCGCGCGGCATCCGGGATGATCATCACCGCGAAGAAGGAGACCAGCCCGGTAGCCAGCAGCGCATAAGTGCAAACGATGTTGGCAGTGATCTTGAGGTTTCTCATCTTCGGGTAGGCGATCTCGCGGTACACCTGGGCCAGCGTCTCGAACCCGCTCATTGCCAGCAGCGTGTGTCCGAATCCGATGATCAGCGCCACGGGCCAGATGGTCGGCCAGAATGTACCCTCCAGCCAGCCGAGCGAGGTCGAATCGAACTTCAGATTTTCGAGTGTGGGTTTCGGCGGGAGTTCCACCTTGTCCTGCAGAAGCAGCGTCAGGGGGCACCAAATGAGGAGGATCGCCACCATTACGGTGGTGATCTGCATGATGCGCAGCGCCTTGGTGGAGGACTCGTGAATCCCCTTGATGTTCTGCCACCAGAAATACCCAGTCACCGAGACGCCGAAGAACGCCGCGAACAGATTGGGATTCAAGTGCAGGCTCGAGTGCGTCAGCTCAAAGACCTCGTTCAGCAGCCGCCCCAGGTACTGTCCCGCCGAAACTGATGAGATCGGTCCCGTCAGGATGTAGTCCACTACCAGGGCGGAGACCGAAACCTTCGCCATGCGCGGTCCCATCGAATCGCGCACCACCACGTAGACGCCGCCGCGGACGAACATCCCGCAGCTTTCCAGGTAGATGGAACGGATGGCAAAGCCGAATAGCAGGACCGCAAGCACGAACCATGGAGCGGACTTCCCGATCGCCTGTTCGGCGATCCCGCCGACATAGAACATCGTGGAGGCGAGATCGCTGAGTACGATCGAAGCGCCCCGCCAGAAGGAGATGAACGATAAGGCCACAGTCGTTGCCACCACCACTTTGGCGGTCGACTGCGGCCGGCCTGCAAGGTCTGCCATGTGAGGGAAAAGTCTTTCTACTCGGACTATTTTACGATCGAATGGTGCCCCAGTCTGAAGGGAACGGACTCCCGCTCCACGTCGCGCACGCTTTGCGCGCTGCCGGATTCCAGGTCTATTTCGTCGGCGGATTCGTCCGCGACGGGCTTCTGGGCCGTCCCCTGCACGATTGCGACATCACCACCGATGCGCGTCCCGGCGAACTGCGTAATCTCTTTCCCAACGCAGAGGAGGTAGGAGCGCACTTCGGAGTCGTGCTGGTGCGCCGCGGCAATGAAGAGGTCCAGGTTGCGACGTTCCGCACGGAAGACAGTTACCGTGACGGCCGCCATCCCGAGTCCGTGCGCTTTGAGACGGATCCACGCGCCGACGTCCTCCGCCGCGACTTCACCATCAACGCCCTCCTCCAGGATCCGTTCAGCGGCAGGATCATCGACTATACCGGGGGCCTCGCCGACCTCCACAATGGCGTCGTGCGGGCCATCGGCGATCCCAGTGAACGCTTTCGCGAAGACCACCTCCGCATGCTGCGCGCCGTCCGCTTCGCCGCGCGACTGAAGTTCGACATCGAGCCCGGCACGCTCTCGGCAATCCGCGCCATGGCCCCGTCCATCGAACGCATCTCCGCCGAGCGCGTCCGCGAAGAGATCTCACGCATCCTCACGGAAGGCGCCGCGCGGCGCGGCTTCGAGCTGCTCGATAGGTCGCGGCTGCTTGCCGCCATCCTGCCCGAAGTGGCGCGCATGAAAGGCGTCAGGCAGCCGCCCGAATTCCACCCGGAAGGCGATGTCTGGGTCCACACGCTCGGCCTGCTCGATCTCCTCACTTCGCCTTCGCTGGAGCTCGCGCTCGCCGCATTGCTGCACGACGTCGGCAAGCCGCCGACCCAGACGTTCGAGGACCGCATCCGCTTCAGCGGCCACGAGCGCATCGGGGCAGCCATGACACGCGAGATCCTCACACGACTGCACTACCCCAACGAGATCATCGACGCTGTCGAGTCCATGGTCGCGCAGCACATGAAATTCAAGGATGCGCCCTGCATGACCGAAGCGACGTTCAAGCGCTTCGTCCGGCAGGAGCACTTCGACACTCTCCTCGAACTGCACCGGATCGACCTGATCGCCAGCCAGCGCCCACTGGCCAACTACGATGCCGTGCGCGCGCGCCGCGAAGGCCTGCAGGAACACGAACTCCGGCCCGAACCGCTGCTGCGCGGCAGGGACCTGCTTGAACTTGGATATGAGCCCGGACCGCGATTCTCACGCGTCCTTCACGAGTTGGAGGAAGAGCAACTGGAGGGCCGAATCACCACCCGCGATCAGGCCATCCAGTTCATCAGGCGAGCTTGGGAGAGAGCATCCACTTGAGCACACCCTTCGGACGCGGTCCGAAGTTCTCCGCATCGATCCGCACGATCGCGCCCTTCTTGAAGTCGATCTGCAGTTCAGGGCACTGCAGCAGGTGAGCCGTCAGCCGGCCGCACAGCGGCTCATGGCTCGAGCACAGAATCTGGGCCTGATCACGGTGCAGGCGAATCTCCTCCCAGGCGTCCTGCGGATCCGCATCCGGAGTCAGAGCTTGTGTTCGGGCGATCATCGCTTCAGGCGAAAGACCCGCCTGAGCCAGCTCGGCGGTCTGCAAAGCGCGGACGTAGGGGCTCGTCAGGATCAGGCCCGGCGCCACTCCCGCCTCTTTGACGCACTTCAGAATCCCGCGCAGTTTCTTTCTGCCTTCCGCGGTCAGCGCACGGCCCCCGTCGCGCTTGCCCGCGGGCGCATCTTCAGCGATTCCATGGCGGAGCAGGTAGATCTGCAATGGGCCATCTCCCTGCACGCCATTGTGTCACACTGTCTTCTAGCCGATGGAATTGCGCCGTTCGTTCATCGAAGAGGCAGCATTTTGCTGCGCGCTGGGCGGCGCCGCCGCCTGCGCCGTTTCCATCGCCCTATCTCAAATTCTGCTCGGCATCGCACTGGCCGCCATGCTCGCCAGCCGCATGCGCTGGGAGCTGCCACGGCACTGGCCATGGCTGTTCTTCTTTGTAGCCTGGACGCTGCTCGCCCTCGCCTTCAGCGACGCCCCGCGCGCGGGCTTCCCCCAGATCAAGAAGTTCTATGTCTGGCTGTTTCTTTTCGTTATCGCCAGCACCTTCAGCAAGCTGACTCAGACCCGCTGGCTGGTGCTCGCCTGGATAGCGGGAGGCACTCTCTCCTCCCTGTGGGGCATCGAGCAATTCGTGCGCAAATTGAAGGCGTTCGGCGGACCGGGCGGCGACTTCTACACGCAGTATGTCGCCAGCAGAATCACCGGATTCAACAGCCACTGGATGACGTTCAGCGGCCAGATGATGATCATTCTTCTCGCCGGATTCGCCTTCCTGCTGTGGGCCAGACCGGAGCGCTGGCTGCGCCGTGTAGTATTCGTCTGCCTCGCGATCATCGCCTCCGCATTGGTGCTGGCCTTCACGCGCGGGGTCTGGATCGCCACCGGTATCGGCGCCATTTACCTGCTCTGGTGCTGGCGGCGATGGACGGTCGCCCTGGTGCCGCTGGCGGCGCTCGCCCTCTTCATCGCCGGACCCGCGGGACTGCGCGCGCGCGTCACTTCACTCGTTCGCCCGCACGGCGAACTCGATTCGAACATGCACCGTGTCTACACGTTCCGCACCGGCGTGGAGATGATCAAAGCCCACCCGTGGTTCGGCCTGGGCCTCGAACGCGTCGGTCCGCACTTCAAGGAGTACATTCCCGCAGACCTCCCCAAGGAACTCCCCAAGGGCTACTACGCCCACCTCCACAACATCTATGTCCACTTCGCCGCGGAACGAGGCCTGCCCGCAATGATCGCGCTGATGATCTTCCTCCTGCTCACCATGAAGGACTGGCTGGTTCGCCTCTACCGGGGCGCCGGCGCGCATGAGTGGCTGCTCCGCGGCATGGTGGCTGTGATGATCGGCATTCTCATCACGGGCCTCTTCGAATACAACCTTGGCGACAGCGAGGTTCTAGGCATGACCCTTGCATGTCTGGCGATGCCCGCAGCGGTCTCCCGCGGCGATATACCCCCATCACTCGGAAACGGCGCCTGAATCACCGCCCTCCGCCGCTGGCGCGCGCTTCGCCGCGGACTCCACCGGCCCTGCCCCTTTCCGCCCGCTGCGGCGCAGCACCCGCACTTCATCCTGCGTCATGTGCCGCCACTTCCCGATTTGCAGCCGTTCGATCCTGATCGGCCCGATCGCGACACGCACCAGCTTCAACACCTTGCTGTCCAGCGCCTCCACCATCCGCCGGACCTGGCGGTTGCGCCCTTCGGTAATCGTGATCTCGATGAAGGAGCGGCTCTCGGAATCGCGCATCCGCCTGACCTTTGCGGGCCGCGTCGGGCCGTCTTTCAGTTCCAGGCCCTGCCGCAACATCTCCAGTTGTTCGTCGCTCAACAAGGTGGATGTCTTCACCAGGTAGGTCTTCGCCACGTGATAATCCGGATTCGTGATGTGCTCGGCGAAGTCGGTGTCGTTGGTGAGGATCAGCAGGCCCGACGTGTCCTGATCCAGCCGTCCCACGGGAAACACCCACTGGTCCAGCTTCTGCAGCAGGTCGTACACAGTGGGACGTCCCTCGGGGTCCTTGTAAGTCGTCAGGTAGCCCTTTGGCTTGTACAGGAGAATGTGAATCTTCTTTTCGGCGCGCAGCGGACGCCCGTCAAGCACGATGGCGTCCTGGTCGACATCCACCCAATGCTCGGGGTCGCGCTGCGTTTTGCCGTTGACTTTCACGCGGCCGCGGACGATCCACTCGCGCGCCTCGGTGCGCGAGCAGATTCCGGCTTTGGAGAAGATCCTGTCCAGCGTCTTCAGAACATGCTGCTGCGGCGGCTTCCGCTTCTTTTCCGGTTTGCGGTACTTCAAGTCATGGATTGTAGCGCGCTGCGCGATGCGACGCCGGGCGGATGTCAGCGGGCTTCGCCTGTCGCCCAATAGCCCTGGCGCGCGCGAACCCGGCAACCGGAGCACCCATGCACCTGAACCTCAATGTTGTGGTAGCCGGCGTCCGGGGCTTCGGGGGCGAAGCTGAGGATGTATTGCGAGTGCAGCTCGCCGCCCAGCGCCTCCACCGCATCCTCCAGGCCCTTCTGACGAGTGAAATCGTACAGGCGTCCTCCGGTGCGTCCGGCCAGGACGTCGGTGGTACTGACCTTTCCCAGACGAGCCAGTTCACTGAGCCCGCCAAGGATATCCACCCGCTGCTCCGGCGGCGTGGGCGCCGCCACGCGGTCGCGTCTCGGCGGGCTGCCCGGCTCATCCCGCCCGACGGTCGATCGCCGGTTGCCTTCCGGCAGCTTCGGGTTCGGCGTGGATCCAGTGGTGAAGGCAGTCTTGAACGCCGAGTATGTGGCCGCGTACACAGTCACGGCCGCGGCATCGGCCATCGTTGCGACTGTTTCCAGATCCGTCTCGCTGCCCCGATCTTTCGTCTCAGAGATCAGAAACAGGACGCGCCGTGCATCTGGATTGGCCTTCAAACGGTGAATTGCCTCGAACGCCGCATCCAGCATCCTCGCCTTCTTCTGCTCTCCAGGCCGCAATTGCTGGAAGGCCTGCGACAGCTTGACCGGATCGTTCGTGCATTCCTGGAGCCAGTTCACGCGTTCGGCAAAGCTGACCAGCGCCGCGCAGCCGCGGTCGCCGGTGATCAACGGCTGGATCATGGCGCCGATCTTCTGCGCCTTCGCCAGCACCGGCGCGGAGATCCCCGCCGATTGTACGGCGATGACGAGAGAGATCGGAGCGATGCCGGAGGACAGCGTGTCCGCCACCGCCTTCTGCGGCCGCCCGTTGTCGAGAATTCTGAAATCCTCAACACCCAGCCCCTCCACGAAACGTCCCTTCGCATTCGTCACCGTCACGGGGACCTGAACCAGCCGCGACTGGATTTTGAATTGCCGCTCCTGTGCAGTCAGTGCAAGGCTGCATGCCAGCATGGCCGCACTGAACCTCACCGCAACAGTCATACAGTCCCTGGACGCGCCACAATTCCGCAACGTTCCACTCATCCTCGGATCGCCGCGGGGATTCCTTCCCTGAAGGTGGGGTATTGCAAGCGGACACCAAGCAACCTGCACACCCCACCTCCATCCACGCGGCGGTCCGCCCGGCGCGTTTCATGCAGTTCTTCCACGTCGGCGGATTCGGGCATCGGACAGCCAATCAGGTTGCAGACGAACCGCGCAACGTCGCGCGACCGGGCCGGTTCTTCATCCGCCACGGGCCATGCGCCTGTCGCATCGCTCAGAAGGGCTGACGCTGCCAGGTCGGCCAGGTCATCCACGTGAATCCTCGACACGTAGTTCGCCCCGTCACCGCGCAGCTTGAAGCGCCCTTGCGGGATCGAAATGTGCGCACCACGTCCTGGCCCGTAGATGGCCGCCGGCCTCAGGACCATCGACGACCATGGCCCGCTCATCACCAATTGTTCCGCCTGCACTCGCAGCTGCGATGCCTCGGTCAATGGAGTGGCTTGGCTGTGCTCGTTCACATCGCGCTGGTCGCCGTACACACTAGTGGTGGAGAGATAGACGACGCGCGCGGGACGCGCGCCCAGCGCCGAGAGTAACGCCGCGGTCCGGTCCAGTGGGCCTGGCAAGACCGGCACTGAATCAAGCACGGCACAGCCCTCCGGAGTGGCCTCGCTCAATACTGCGAGCGTGTCAGGATCGTCAACATCCAGCCGCAACACCCGCACTCCTTCGAGGTCCCTCAGCGAATCGGGCTGCCTGGCCGTTGCGATCACGCGGTAGCCCTGTTCCACCAGCCTCGACGCTACGCGCCGCCCCGTGTACCCGCAGCCGGGAATCAGAATGTCGCGCATTAGCGAAAGGTCCGCATCGCTGGCTCAACCAGGTGCGGAACGCTGTTGAAAAACACGAGGCACGGCTCGCCGTCTTTCCAGTCGATACGCGTGAGATTCGAATTGGTCGCCGCCCCCGCGAGCTTCATGATGTGCGCCGGATTCGAGCTGCCAAACGCGGATGCAACGCAGATCGAAACCGGCGTCGCCGAGGTGAATACTGCCGTCTTTGTGCCCGCCGGCAACCGGCCCAACCTCGTGCAGGCTTCCTTGACGCGTCCCGTGAATTGCAGCCATGTTTCGCCTGTGTAGGGAACGCGGCCCGCGATCCACTCCTTGACCACTCGCGTATCCGCCGGAGTCCAACTCCTGTGGATGTGGCCGTCGCCATTGCTGATCAGCCGCTGGATCTCGTCATAGGCGGCGCGGAATTCCTGATCCAGAGCGGCGATCTGCGGTGCGATGCCGGCATAGACTTCGTCGAGATCGAATTCGCTCCAGCCCATGTCGCGTTCGACGCGCGGCGGTGCGAGCCCGGCCGTCTTCAGCGCGTCCAGCACGATCTCGGCCGTCTCCGCCTGCCGGCGCAGCCCGCCGATGATCGCGGCATCGAATCGCAGCTCCTCGCGGCAGAGATAGTCCCCGAGCAGCCTCGCCTGCTCCCGTCCGAGGCCGGAGAGGCGGTCGTAGTCGTCACGCTGGCCGGCCTGCCCATGCCGGATTAAATACATTGTGCTCAATGGTGATTCTCCGGCCACGCGCCATCCGCGGGTGGTCTCCTCACCATTTCACCAGAAGTGAGTGGGGCAGGTCTTCCCGACCTGCCCCGACCGATGCTACTCAGGTCAGTCGCCGAAGTACCCTTGGGCCATCTCCGGCTTCAGTTCCAGCGCCTGACGCCAGCAGGTGCGCGCCTCCTCCGACCGGCCCTGTGATTTGAGCGCATGCCCCAGGTTCAGCAGTGCCTCGGGGAAATTCGGGCGCAGGCCGAGAGCTTCGCGGTACAACTGCACCGCATCCTCCACCTGACCCTGTTTCTGCAGCAGCAGGCCCGTGTTGTAGAACAGCTCGGGCGTGCGCTCGCCGATGTCGATCAGCTTCCCTTGCAGCTCCAGCGCACGAGTCTGGTCCTGTTTCTCCACGGCCAGGGCGGCCAACCCGCGCAGCGCGTCCACGCTGTCCGGCTTCGCCGCCAGCGCCGCTTCAAAGTGCGCCGCCGACTTCTCCGTTTCGCCGGTCTGCTTGTGCGCCAGGCCCAGGTTGATCTGTGCCTCGATCCAATCCTGCCTCTTCGCTACGCACCGCTCCAGCGTTTCGATGGCGCCCAGGGCGTCGCCGCGGCACAGCCTCAGGTACCCCAACCGGAACCATGCTTCTTCCCAATCCGGATTCTTTGCCAACAGCTTGCCGTATAACTCCTCGGCTTCCGCCGTCTGGCCCTGCTCCTCCAGGAGGCCTGCGAGATTGGAGAGGACTTCCGGCAGATCCGGCTTCAAGCGCATCACCATCTCGTACGCTTCACGTGCGCCTTTTGCGTTGCCCATCTCCTGCCGCACCACGCCGAGGTTCGCCCAGGTCTGTGCATGATCCTGCTTCAGCCTGCCCGCCTCGATATATGCCTTCTCGGCCTGATCGAGCTTGTTCATCTTCTGGTAGGCCACGCCCAGGTTGTAGCGCCGTTCGAAATGCTCCGGCGTCAACTCCACCAGCTTCGCGCAGCACTTGGACGCGGCGTCGTAGTCCTCCCGGGCAAAGGCGCACCAGGCCAGGCCCTCCAGGGCAGTCTGCGAGAACGGCCGGATCGATAGCAGCTTCTCGCTCGCTTCGCCGACCATCGCTGAGTCGCCCTTCTTCATCCCGATGTGCACCATGTTCGACATCGGCTCTTCAGCATTCGGATTCGCCGAGACAATCTGACGGTACAGGTCCAAGGCCTCGTCGTACCGCGTCATGATCTCCAGCGCCACGGCTTTGCCGAACAGGGCCGTCTCGTCGGTGGGAGTCTTTCGCAGCACCGCATCGAAGCACTCCAGCGCCTTCTCAGCATTGCGTGTGTGCAGGAGACAGATGCCCAGGCCCAGCCGCGCATCCATGCGCCCGCCGTCGCTCGACAACGTCCGCTGGAAGTTGGCGGCAGCCTCATTCCACCGGCCCAGCTTCTCCTGGCAAACAGCGAGATTGAAGAACGCGGACACGGAGTTCGGATCGAGGGTCAGAAGCGATTCATAGCTCTTCACTGCCTCCTCGTAGATCTCCAGCTCGAACTGGATGTGGCCCTTGGCTGCGTAGACTTCCCGCGGCGGATCGCCCGACTCCAGTGCGCGCTCCAACTCCTGCAGCGCCTCACGGCCCTTCCCTTCCAGGTGCAGGGTAACAGCTCTCGAGAGCGCCGATCCTCCTTCTGCTGGCCCTGTTGTCTCTTTTGCCCGGTTCTGTTCTCGCATATTTACCGCCTTTGACTTCGAGCCACTCATTCGGCTCTCCTCCCCTCGGTTTGCAGATTATATGGCGCCAGCAAGGCGCAAAGCCGTCCTAGATAGTCGTACTGGTGGGTCACCTCTACCCACCGCAGGTAGCTCTTGTCCCCTTTGGGGGTGAAGAAGCCTACTCCGCCCTCCGACAACCGGTCGTCGTTAAAGCTGTCGACCAGTTGTCCTTGGATGTACGTCGTGAATTTGTCACCGCTCACATCCATGCGCACCAGGTACAGCGTGTTGGTATGCACAGTGAACGGAATCGGCAGAATCTTTAGATTCTGCTCCTTACCGTCCATCACCATGTAGCGGACCACTTGCGCTTCGGGCAGTGGACCACCTTTAGTAATCACGATCCGCATGGCATAGTAATTCCTCTCGTCGAACGCGCGGAATACCCAGTTCAGGCTCCGCTTCTCGATCTGGCCGAGGAATTGCAGCGTATAGTCCTTCATCCCGACGGACGGCGTATACAGAGCCAGTTGTCCGGGCTCGAGAAAGCTGGCCTCACCATACCGCCACGACTTGGCCCAGCCCTCAGTACCTTGCCATGAGCCGAGTCCGCCGCGAAAATCGTCGAAAAGTTTCACCGCCGCGCGGTTATAGATCACGCGCTGGACTGCATTGAGCTGGCCGCCCAGCACGGTCTTGCCGCTCCCGGCTGATGCCACTTGCGTCGTCGGTTCTGCCTTCTGTGTCGATGACCCGCGGAAACTGTAAACCACCAGCACCAGGAGCAGCGGCAGCCCCAGTGCGACCCACTTCAGGTCCCCCGGAGCATGTGACCAGAATTGGCCGCCCGGCAGCTTCCGCGAGCCAAAATTCAGGAGGCTTGCCGCGGAGCGGTTCTCGCCGCGTTTGCCTTGTCTGGACCCGGAACCGTCCGGATGATCGACGGTGAGCCTGGACGCCGGCATAAAAGGAGATGCATTCTTTGCGTCTTCCCATTTGCTCGCCATCCCGCCCGATTTTGCCAATGGACCTGACCGGTCTGAGTCGGTGGGCCGGACAGACGAAAGCGGCAGTTGCCTCTCGATCAGACCAGGCAAGGGCTCGCCGGTCTCTTCCGAAACCGCCGGCATCTCAGGCGGCGCGGTCCGAAGATTCGCTTTCGGATATCCGCTCTCCTCAGACGAGGCCCACATTGGGCCAACCGCATCCACCGCGCTCTGTATCGCGAAGGGCTGGCCGGAAGCGGCTTCACCCGGCACCAGCGCCTGCAGACTGTCCCACGCCTGCAATCCTGCGACCTCCGGCGAGATTCTGCCTCTCACCGGGAGTTCCGTTTCTCCGTAGTTTGCCTCTGTTCGAGGAGCGAACCCGGCGAATCCAGCGCCGGCAGCCGCAGCCATCGCTTTCAGATGAACGCCCGCCAGACCTTGGACCATCTGGAGCGAGGGGGCGGCCGGCGCCATGCCGGACATCGCCGGGAAACGTGTCGCAACCTCGACGCCCTCCGCCTGCACTGCTGCGGGCGGCTGTGAGCGCTGACCCTCAACTGGACCGGACGACTGCACCGGGAGTCCGTCCGCCGATGCCGGCGCGCGTTCAGCCGTCAGCGCCACCAATCGCGGGCAGTCCGGCGACCTTTCAGTCAGAGCCCAGGAAACTGCCGGGGCGGCTGCCGCGAACCTCTGGTTCCTGAATTGAGGCAGCGGCAGGCTCAGCACAGACTCCGCCATGTGCGGTGCAATCTCTTCCGCTGGCGGCTGAGCCGGTTCCTCCTGCGTCACCCTCGCCAATTGCAGCGCGCACCCCGGGTAGACCAGGTACTCGGCGCTCGCCCATTCCAGCGCCGGTTCCAGCCGCCGAAGTTGTGCGTTCTGTGGCACTGGCACGCTCAACGGCCTGGATTGCTCAACCATCGGAGGAGCAGGCTCCTCTGCACGCACCGGCTCCGGCGGCAGTTCAAACGGAGTGACGTCCAGGAGAGAGTCCGGCACACCGGGAAGCCGGTCGAGTACGAGCATCTCCGAGACCAATGCTCGTACCCTCAAACCGGAATCCACCACCGCGCGTGCTTCAAGAGCGAAGAGACCGCTGCTGCTCTGCAATGCCGGCTGAGGACCCGCCGCCTCCCGCGTCGGAATCACGATGCCCACCCTGAACAACACGCGGCCCGGCGTCGGGAGACGGTGCTCACCGTGCAACGACACAGGGCTATTCAGCGAAACAGCTCCCTCTCGTGGGAACCCTCTCATCTCCAGCCCAAGTGGAGGTGCGGGCAACGACACTGCGCTTTCTACGGCTTCGAGTTCCAGTGCAGGGCTGAAGATCGTCATCTTGCCTGCCGGCCGGAGAACCTCAGCCAGCAATTGCGCCATCGGGAAGACCTGCTCCGGATCTGTTGACTTGGGTTTGGCTGCTGGTTTCGCGAGGACCGGAAGCTTGGGCTTCGGCTTGTCTATGCGGCTCTGCGCCTCGATGAGCCGCGCCAGTGCAAGGTCACTCTGCTGCTGCTGGAATTGGTGCCTGTGTTCTGCTGAGCAGAACTCGCCGTCCGAGAACTTTCGCAACAATGAAAGCCTCTTGCCGCAATGCAGGCATCGCATGCTCGGTTCCTTGTCCTTCCTCCCCAATGATCGGCGCGATTGGTTCGGGAGTGTATGCAGGAATCACCTGAATCGGTGAGAAATCTTCTTTTCCCGTACTAAGTAGTTCTACCGAGGAAAGCGCTGGCGCTCGACGTCGTCCTGATTTAGCCGGTCCTCATTCAAGCGGACTCCCAGGCCAGGCTCGCCCGGGACCGGCAGCCACCCGTCCACCGGAACCAGCATCCGATCCATCAGACCGTCGTACTCATCCAGGTAGTGCCGCCGCACGGTCTCCAGGATGCGCAGGTTCGGGATCGCGGCCGCAAAATGTGCGCTCGCCCAGTGGAGCACCGGACCTCCGCAGTTGTGCGGCGCCACCGGCAGGTAGTGCGCCTCTGCCATGGCGGCGATCTTCTTTGCCTGAGTGAAGCCGCCGCACCACGCCAGGTCTGGCATGACGATGCGCGCCGCCCTCAGTCCCAGCAGTTCCCTGTACTGCCAAATCGTCATCAGGCGCTCACTCAGACACAGCGGGAGGCGAGTGGAGAGCGCCAGTTCGCGGTAGGCGGCGAGGTTGTCCTGCGGCAGCATCTCCTCCAGCCACATCGGGGCAAGCGGTTCCAGCGCGTGCGCGATCTCGATGGCGCAAGGCAGCGACCAGTAGCCGTGGAACTCCATCGCCACGTCCATCTCGTCCCCAAGTTCATTGCGAATCGACTCCAGGCCGCTCAGCCCTTGCCGCATCTGCTCCGCCGTGATCCACTGGCCATTCGTCTCTTTTGCGATTGGATCGAAGGGCCAGATCTTCATCGCGCGTACACCCATTTCGAGCAGTGACCGCGCCAGTTCCACCGGTTGCGTCAGGAAGTCGAAGTGATCGTAACAGGTGTTATAGACTCTCACCCGCTCGCGGCATGGCCCGCCAAGCAACTGGTGTACGGGCCGCCCGCACGCCTGGCCCAGCAGATCCCACAACGCCAAATCTACCGCGCTGATCGCGCGCATCTCCGCGCCGGCCCACCCGCTATAGCTGACCTCCTGAAACATTTCAGCCCACCGCTGTTCGATGGCCAGCGGGTCTTGCCCCACCAGCTTCGGAGCCAGGCGTTCCAGGACGACGGCCTGCTCGCTCGCCGGATGCGGATACGTCTCCCCTAGCCCAGTCAGTCCTTCGTCCGTGTGGATCCTCACCCACGTCCAGCCGATCGGCCCTGCGTGCACATTGAGCCCGCGCCGGAGACGGATGGTTTCAACAGCGGTGATCTTCATGCCTGAAAAGACTGAACCCCTCGCCGCGGTTGTACGCAGCGAGGGGCGTCATCTGTACCAATTGGAATGCTATAGCGGTTCCGGAAACTTGAGATTGTGCTTCCCGAGTGTTTTGTTCAACAGTTCGACGGCGTCCGGTTCGCTCATTCCGCGCGATGTGGCGAACTCCGTCACCAACATGATCCGCGCGCGATCGAGCATCTTCTTCTCGCGGAATGACAGAGGCTTCTGCGACTGTATCCGCACCAGGCATTTCAGGACCTCGGCCACTTCCAGCAGACTCCCACTCTGCATCTTGGCCGAATTCTCTTTGAACCGGTCTTTCCAGTCCTGGCAACCTTTACTCTCGCCACCGGACAGATAATTGAGGACTTTGGTGATCTCCCCGTTCTTCGTCACCTTTCTCAGCCCGACTTGTCCCACGTGGGAGAACGGGACCATCACGGTCAGGCTGTTGTAGGAGAGTTTGAGCAGGTAGAATTTCTCGGATTGAGTGCCGAAGGTTCGAGCGCTTATGTTCTCGATTGTGCCCACCCCATGGTTCGGGTAGACCACCTTCTCACCGACTTGAAAGGTCATGCACGGACCTCACTGCCACTCGCGGAAGTAGTAATCGAATCTACTTTACAGTAGTACCCAACTGTAAACTGAACCAGCGCCTTTGTCAACCCTGCGGGACGGCGCAAAACTATCAATCGAAGGCATTTAGCTAAGTTAATCTTGCTCGCAAATCCCTCGTACACGCTGGGATATTCGGATTGCTCAGTCTCAAATATCAAACGATGCCACTGCTGTCAGGTGGTATGGAGAGTGCTGATCCTGAAGGGCTTGCGAAACTGATCGGTGTTCAGGAAACTAATTTTCTGACAAAGTCCAGATTGCGCTTCATGTCATTCTCCACCGACTTGGAGGGAGAATTCGTCTCCAGGTTGGCAAAGCCCTCGAAGCCCAAATTCATGATTCGATTCATGACGGCCGGGAAGTCGATGGGGCCTTCTCCGATGTAGCCACGGTCCTTGAGGTGGAACTGGCAGATCCGGGAGGCGCCCAGCCAGGGGATCTCCTCCAGGACGTTATGCCCGTTATTGGTGGAATTCCCGACATCGTAGTACACCTTCACGGCTTTGCTCTGGGAGCGCTCCATGATCCGGACGTTGTCCCTCGCCGAGATTGTGTCCTCCAGGCCGAGGAGGACTCCCGCCTTCTCCGCCTCTTTGCCAAGTTCCTTGAGTGCGTCACCGACGTAATCGAACTCCTCGGGCGTCTTGAGAGCGCCGTTGCCGAAGAAGGGCATCAGCATGACCCTGGCGTTCAGCTTCCTGGTGATCGGGATGCCATCCGCCACCCACTTGAGACCGAGTTTGTCGTTCTTGAGGTAGTTGACGTGGAGAATGTCGAGGCACGTCCCGGCAAGCGCGATCTTGTGCTTCCTGGCGGCGGCCAGATATTGCTCCTGCAGCTCGGCATTGTCGAGCGACAGTTTCCCGTCCACGGGCTTGCGGCCGAGGCTCACCTCAACTCCCTGGAAGCCGAGTAGTGCGGCGAGTTCCACCGCCTCCACTTTGCCGGCCAGGTGCAGGTTCCAGTCGGTGACGCCGATCTTGAGATTGCTCTTCTTTCCGAACAGCGGCAGCACGCCGGCGGCGCCGGCGGCGGCAAGGAGTTGTCTGCGGTTCAGCATGGCGTCTTCCATCCTATGCCAGTTTCTCTTCGCTGAGGCGAGGAGCCGGCGCGGGCATGCCGTCAATTGTGGCCGCGAATCCGGCATTGTGCACTTCGACGGTTGCGACTTTGGTGAGCCCGGTCAGCTCCAGTCCGCCCCACTTGAGTCCAATGGCACCGGGCTTCAGCGTGGCCTGCGGCGTCTCCTCAGCAAACTCACCATCATCCGCGAGTTCGAGAGCGAATGCGGCGTAGGCCAAACCAGTAGACTTCCAGTTCACAATCCTGAGTCCCCCGACGGGCTTGAGATCAAGTGTCGCCGTGAGGCTCTGCGAACCGGGAGTGACGTTCAGCACCGGCTTGAACGCGCCAAACTGCGCTGAGCAGATGCGGTAGCGCGCCCGCAGCAACGGCGAGGATACATCCACGATACCGGTGCCGGCATTGTGTTGAAAGCTCTCCGGCAGGCCCTCGAAGTCGAGTTCCACGAACAGCCGTCCACACGCGAACTGCCCGTCCTTGATGGGATCAAGCGAGGGGTGCTTGTCTCCGCCAGGCGAGCGGAAGTTGATCAGCCCGAGGACGCGCCCTTCTTTCTGCACGGCGAATAGCAGCGCGGACGCGAAGTCGTAGCCGTCCTTGACGACCCGCATCTGGACAACCCGCGCGGGCCGGCTCGCATCGCCGAAGTAGGCGAGCAGCGGCCGCCGCTGCACCCAGAAGTCGCCGCGGTTGACGGAGCCGAGTGAGTATCGGTTTGCGAAGTAGGTCGTGCCGGTGGCTGGAGGGCTGGCGATGAACAGTTCGCGGTGCTCAGTGCCGGCCGCTGGTTTCAGGAAGCGGCCGGCGAGGTCGGCGGGGCAGCGGTAATCCAGAATGCCCACATCGCCATCAGCGCCGGAGTGTTGGTCGGGCTTCGCCAGTCCCAATCGGCCCTGAAGAGCCTTCTCGATCCAGAGCGGATAGCCTGCATCGTTCGCGTAGCATCGGCTCATCGGTCCGGTGAACTGCTTGCGCGCTGCATCCCAATGCACGGCAGTGTGAAGCCACGCCCGGCGTTCGATGTTCGCCGCGCGGCGGCGCGCCTCCTCGTTCCTGACGTACATGCGGATGCGCGTGAGGTTCGCGATGGTCACGCGGGAATAGGTGGGCGAGTTGTACTCGGCGAAGCTGCCGGTCTCGTCAATCTGCGCGGCCAGGCGCTGCAAGCGGTCCTGCGCGTAGTTCAAGAGGTCTGAATCGTCGAGGAGTTCCGCTGCTGCGAGCGTCACGAAGGTTCCCATCACCGCAATGTTGGTATAGGCCATCGAGACGTTGCGGCGGCGGATCGATTGGGCAGCGTGAAGGATCGCTTCGCGGACCTGCGCGCGCAAGGGCTCGCCGAGCTTCGCGCCGTGGCGGAATTCGACAAGCAGGAGCAGGGAGCCGTTGAAGTCAGCCCAGTTCCAGTCCGCGGGCGCCATCCTGTCTGGCGGTTCCTCCTCGTACCAGCCCCAGATGCCGTACCACTGCAATTCAGGATTGGTCACCTGCAGCGCCAGCACTCGCTGCAGGATCTTCTTCGCTCGCTCGACGCGTTGCGGCGAACCCTCTTCGAGGAGATACAGCGCATACTCCAGCGAGTCGCGCGTCGGGTGGACGCGGCACTCGCGCATGCGCGTGTGATAGCGGTATTCGGGGCCGAGGATGGCCTGGATCATCGAGTGATCAGGGTCGTATCGCAGGCTGGAGGCCTCAACCGTTTTTTGGATGAGGAGACTGTCCCAGCGGGCGGGCCAGCCGGTCTCGGCCTGCTCCTTGCGGGCACAGGCCGCTGTGGCGAGCAGAGGTGTGAGTGTGAACTGGCGGCGGTTCATGGTTGACTTTCTCCACTGAGGACGCGCCGCACACTGTAACACCGGCTCGCTACGGCTCGCGGCTCTACCGCGTCCACAGCCGCGAGCTGTTGCGAGCGGGTAGAGCGCGTGGCAGCGGAGCAAGCGCCGTCATCTCCTTTGGTGGCCCGCAGGGCCATGGGGACTCCGCTGAAGACGCCCTCGAACCCGTAACTCCCGCTCGCTGCCGCTCGCGGCTTTATCACCCACTTGTAGCCGCAGGCGGTATGCCCGCTGGCCTCTGGGGCAGGGGCGGAACTGAACTCCCGCAAGCAGGCTGAATGGCTGCCCCACGTTGAGCCCTGACAGGCGTCATGCAAATTCATGGGGCAACCTTCTCCGGCCGGTGGCGGAAGTCCTGATCGAGGAAGCTGAGGCTCTCCACATGACCGTCGCCGTTGAGACGGAAGACGACGGGGGTGTTGGCCTGGTCGGATTCGTCGTCCGGAGACTGAAACGTATCGTAGTGCCAGTGGTTGAGAGTGAGCTTCAGCGCACCCCACTCCAGTTGAAGGCCATCGGCCGTCGCGTTGACGCGGGCAGTGCCGTAGCCGGCATTATCGTAAGCGCCCGCGTACTCCGAAAGCGCAAGGGAAGGCTTGGTTGTGGGGACGCGCTTCGAAATGCGCTCTCGCTTCTTCTTTTCGGCATCCTGGTCCTGCCGCGCGAGAACACTGAGGTAGAGGGTGTTCCAGTCGCGACGGGGCGCGTCGGTCAGAATGTCGAGAATGCCGTAGCGCAGCGCTTCGACCAGGCTCGACACACCGGCATTGGTGAGGATCACAAATCCGAGCTGCTCTTTCGGCAGGAAGCCGACCTGCGCGCGGAAACCGTCGATGCTGCCGCCGTGGGAGATGAGCTGCCTGCCGCGATAGTCCTGGATTCTCCACCCCAAACCGTAGACACTCATTGTTGTCTCAGGGTTCAGCTCGGCCCACGGCGCTTCGTCGCGGATCACCATCTGCGGCGACTGTGTCTCGCGCAGGTTCTTCTCGCTGATCAGTCGCTTGCCCTCGAATGTGCCGTCGGCCATCTGGAAGCGCAGCCACCTGGTCCAGTCGCGCACGGAGGAGTTCAGAGAACCCGCGGGCCCGATGTTGGAGATGTCCTTCCATGGGACTTCCTTCACGACGCCCTTGCGGGAGACGTGGGGAGTGGCCACGTCGGGGGCCTGCTGCGTGTCTTTCGCACTGAAACCGGAGTTGGTCATGCCGAGCGGCGCGAAGATGCGTGCGGCGACGAACTGTTCCCACGTGCCGCCGATGATTCGGCCAACGGCTTCGCCCGCCGCGAGGAACATGATGTTCTGATACTGGTACGTGCTGCGGAAGGGCTTTGATAGCGGCACCTCACCGATGTGCTGGAGGACCTGCTGGCGGTTCCAGGTGGTCGAATACCAAAGAGCGTCATTACGGCTCAGGCCGGTGCGATGGGAGACGATGTCGCGCATGGTGACTAGCTCGTTGGCGGAAGGGTCGGCGAGATGAAAGCCGGGCAGATGCTTGCGCACGGGGTCGTCCCACTGCATCTTTCCTTCGTCGACGAGGAGCGCCATGGCGGCGGTGGTGACAGCCTTCGATGTCGAGGCCATGGCGAAGCGGGTGTCGGGGGTAACGGGATCGGAGCCGCCGAGGCGCTTCACACCGTAGCCTTTGAGGTAGACAACCTGATCACCGCGGATGATGCCGATGGCGATGCCGGGAGCTTTGAAGTCGCGGCGGGTCTTTTCGACGAGGGAGTCAATTTCGGATTGAGGGAGCCCAGGCGCACTTTGGGCGTTGGCGGCGAGCGCCAGGATTGCCAGCAGCAGGATTTTCATGGGAGTTTACCGATCTCGATCGGCAACCAAGTCGGTGGCCGCGTACAAGGCGCTGCGCGCCGGGGTGTTGGGGAACTTTGCAAGCAAGGCTCGTGCTTTGGCTGTGAACTCGAGAGCGCGGGCGCGCGCCTTGGCGATGCCGTCGTGGCGCTCGAGGATCTCGAGTATCTCGTCGAAGCTCACATTGTCGTAGCTGCCGTCGCGCAGGACCGCGCCGACCTTTGCGCGCTCGGCGGCAGTCGCTTCGGCCAGTGCGTAGATGAGCGGCAGCGTAACCTTGCCTTCGCGCAGATCGTTGCCGACAGGCTTGCCGAGGATCGATTCGCGCGAGGTGAAATCGAGCACATCGTCGACCAACTGGAAGGCCATGCCGAGGTTCCAGCCAAATTCGCCGAGCAACACCTGTTCCGATTCGGGAGCGCCGGCGGCGATGGCGCCGAGCCGCGTGCAGGCGGCGAAGAGGCTGGCGGTCTTGCGGTCGATCAACTCCATCGAATCGGCTTCATTGACGTCGATCTTGCCGATGAGCTCCAACTGGAGCAGCTCGCCGTCGACCATCTGCTGGGTGAGCGTAATGAGCAGATCGAGGACTTCGAAGTTGCGCAAGCGCAGCGCGATCTGGAAGGCCTGCATGTAGAGCCAGTCGCCGGCGAGGACGGAGGTATGGTTGCCCCACATCACGTTGGCGGAGGGCTTGCCGCGGCGGGTCTTGGCGTCGTCAATGACGTCATCGTGCACCAGCGTCGCGGTGTGGATCAGCTCAACCACAGCGGCGAGGCGGATCGCTTCCGGAGAAGGCTCGCGGAAGACGCGGCAGGAGACGAGCAGCAGGATGGGCCGGAGGCGCTTACCGCCATTGCTCTGCAGATAGCGCGCGATTTGAGAGACGGCTTCGACGCTGCCGACAGACTCCAGGCGAAACTCCGCCTCGACCTGTTCCAGGTCCTTGGCAACGAGTGCCATGATTTCGCGCGTGCTCAGGGCGAGGCCCAGCTTGCCGGTAGCCATCGATTCTTTCCAGTCTAGCTTTTGCTGCGAGTTCGCTGCAAACATAGCCGCCTCCAATTCTCCGTAGTAAGGCGGGCGATGTTGTGGAGAGTCGTACTTCGCAGCTCCGCCAGGCGGCGCGCCGTTTCGACGACGTAGGCGGGCTCGTTGCGTTTACCGCGATAGGGGATAGGGGCGAGGTAAGGGGCGTCGGTCTCGATCAGCAGGCGGTCGTCGGGGACCAACTTCGCGGCTTCGTGGATGTCGGTGGCGCGCGGGAACGTCACTATGCCGGAGAAGCTGATGTGGAAGCCGAGTTCAAGCACTTGTTCGGCTTCGCGGGGTCCGCCGGAAAAGCAGTGGAAGATGCCGCCGGCCTTTGGGGTCCAGTGATCGCGGATGGCCGCGATGGTGTCGTCCCAGGCCTCGCGAGTGTGGATGACGATGGGGAGTCCGGCGGTGCTGGCAATCTCCATCTGCTTCGCGAAGACAGCGCGCTGTGTGTCGCGGGGCGAGAAGTCGTAATGGTAGTCGAGGCCGATCTCGCCGACGGCGACGCACTTGGGGTGGACCGTGAGTGAATTCAGTTCGGGCCAGGTTTCGTCGGTGGCCTTGGCGGCGTCGTGCGGGTGGACGCCGACAGTCGCGTACATGAAGTCGTAGGCATCGGCGAGGCGGATGCCGGCTTCGAGGTCCGGCGGGCCGTCGCCGGTACCGATGGCGACCATGGTTTCAACACCGGCAGTACGGGCGCGCGCGATGACGGCATCGCGGTCGGTGTCGAAGCGGTCGCCGTCGAGGTGGCAGTGGGAGTCGACGAGGGGCAAATCAGGCGCTAAATCGGCTCGGCCACCAGCGCGAGCCAGAGGGCTCGCGTCACTCAGGGGAGGAACGCTCATAGAAGTGCTTCTCCGGTGCATCCCTTCCTTTCAAGGGCTAGCGCGAGCCGGTGGCTCGCGCCACTCAGGGGAGGAACGCGATCAAAACGCACACAGTTCATTTCAAACGTGCGCCGATAGGCACGTCCTCCAGGAAGGCGGCGAGGACAGGCGGGGTGTCCTCCAGGGAGGCGGCGACGATCATGCCTTGGGAGGTGAGGCCGCGGAGTTTGCGCGGGGCGAGGTTGGCGACGATCACGACTTTGCGGCCGACAATCTGTTCAGGCGTGTAGGCCTTGGCGATGCCGGCAACGATGGTGCGCGGCTTCTCCTCGGCGATGTCGACGGTCAGGTGGAGGAGCTTGTCGGCGCCCTTCACGTTCTCGGCGGTGAGAACTTTGCCGACGCGGAGGTCGACCTTTACGAAGTCGTCGATGGTGATTTCAGGCGCCAAAGGGAGGACTCCAGGAGGAGGAGACCACGGGGCTGGAGCGGCTTCGGCTTTGCCGAGCAGGACGTTGATGCGGTCCACTTCCTGGTCGTCGATCTCCTGGATCTTGTCGATCACCTTCGCGGCTTCGAGGCGCGGGAAGACTGGCGCGATTTCGCCGATGGGCTGGCCGGCGGGCAATTGGCCCCAGGCGAGTTGATCGAGGCGGACGGCAGTGATGGGGGTGGTCATGCCGAGTTGGGACCAGATCTGCGTGGTCGCCTCAGGCATCACTGGGTGGAGTAGTGCCGTGGCGATGCGGATGACCTCGGCGGCGCTGAAGAGGATCTCGTTGAGTTTCTCTTGAGACTCCGCGTCCGGTTTCTTGGCGAGGATCCAGGGTTGGTAGGCGACGATCGCCTTGTCCACGGTGCTGATCAAGCCCCACAACTGTTCCAGGCCTCGGTTGAATTCGTAGTTCTCGAATGACGAGCGATAGCCGGCGACGGCCTGGCGCGCGGTTTCGGCGATTTCGGCGGAGCCTGCGGACGCGGGCACTTTGCCCTCGCGGTACTGGCGGATCATCGTGAGCGTGCGGGAGGCGAGGTTGCCGAGGCCGTTGGCGAGGTCGGCGTTGATGCGGGTGATCAGCGATTCATAGCTGAAGTTGCCGTCCTGACCGAAGGGGATATCGCGGAGGAGGAAGTAGCGGAGTGGATCCGCACCGATCACCTGGCGCAAGGGCTCCGGGCGCACGACGTTGCCGCGCGACTTGGACATCTTGACCGAGTCCTTGAGGATCCAGCCGTGGGCTACGATCTTCTTCGGCAGTGGCAGGTCGGCGGCCATGAGGAACGCGGGCCAGTAGATGGCGTGGAAGCGGAGGATGTCCTTGCCGATCAGGTGGAGATCGGCGGGCCACCAGCCTTCGTCCTTCACGGCGGTCATGTAGCTGATGAGCGCGTCGAACCAGACATAGAAGACGTGGTTGCCCTCGACGGGAACAGGGATGCCCCACTGGATGTTGTTGCGCGAGATGGAGAGGTCGCGGAGGCCGCCTTTGACGAAAGAGACGATCTCGTTCTTGCGGTACTCGGGCTGGACCCAGTCGGGCTGCTTTTCATAGAGCTCGAGAAGGCGGTCCTGGAAGGCGGAGAGTTTGAAGAAGTAGTTCTCTTCGGTGACGGTCTCAGTGGGACGGCCGCAGTCCGGGCACGGGTCGCCGGGCTGGGCGTCGTTCACATACAACTCGTCATTGACGCAGTACTGACCGGTATAAGTGCTCGGGAAGATGTATCCATTGGCGCGGCAGCGCTCGAACAGCCACTTCACCGTCTCGTGATGGCGCGGATCAGAGGTGCGGATGAAGCGGTAGGGGACGTTGAAGAGATCCCATTCGCGCTTGAACTCATTGGAGAGCTCGGTGGAGAAGTCGTGGGGAGTCAGGCCCTTCTTGCGGGCGGCGCGCTCGACGTTCTGGCTGTGCTCGTCGCTGCCGGTGACCAGCAGCGTCTCCTTGCCGAGCATGGCCTGGTAGCGGCGGATAGTGTCGGCGGCGAGAGTGCAATAGGTGGTGCCGAGGTGCGGCGCGGAATTGACGTAGTAGATCGGCGTGGTCAGGTAGAACTTGTCGCTCATGCGAGGGTACTCCGGTAGGCCGCGGTGGCGGCGGCGAGAATCTCTTTTAAGGGTGTGCCGGTCTGGAGCGCCAGTTTGCGGCAGTCTTCAAATTCGGGCGAGGCGGCGCCGTTGGAGGCGACCTTGATGCGGACCGCGCCATAAGGCGTTTGAACCTCAACGTGGCGGCGGCCCTGGACGCGGCGCTCGGCGTCCCAGATGCGGAGGCCGAAGGTTGTGGTTTCGGCGAAGAGGAGATCCGCGAGGCGCTCGCGGTCTTCGAGATTGGCGAGAACCTGGACCACCGTGGCGGCGCGCTGCTTCTTCATCATGACGGGCTGAAGAGTGACGTCGAGCGCACCGGCTTCGAGAAGCCGCTCCATGGCGTAGCCGAGGACCTCGGGGGTGGTGTCGTCGATGGATGCTTCGATGACGGCGATGCGCGTAGCCTCGCGGGCGCCGGTTGCCTCGCCGATGAGAACGCGGACGACGTTGGCCATCATCGGGAAGTCCTTCGTGCCCGCACCGAAGCCGGAGCGCTCGATGACCATGGGGGGCATGGGGCCGAAGCCTTGGCCGATGGCGGCAAGGATGGCCGCGCCGGTGGGCGTGGTGAGCTCGGTTTCGGGTCCGCGGGCGTACGCGGGAATGCCTTTCAACAGGAGCGCCGTGGCAGGTGTGGGCACGGGCATGACGCCGTGATCGGCCTCGACGGTGCCGCTGCCGGTGTTGACGGGCGAGGCGTGGAGGGCCTCGACGCCGAGCAGTTCAAATCCAAGGCAGGCGCCGACGATGTCGCAGATAGAATCGATCGCGCCGACTTCGTGGAAGTGGACCTTTTCGATGGTGGTGCCATGAATGGAGGCTTCGGCGGCGGCCAGTGTTTCAAACACTTTGATGGCGTTTTGCCTGGCTCGTTCGGGCAGCGCGGCGGCCTCGATCATCTTGACGATGTGGGGGAGGTGGCGGTGCTTCTTCTGGTCCTCAAATTCGATGTCGAACTTGGTGGCGCTGATGCCTTTGCGTTTGGTTTTCTCGGCTTTGAACCGTGCGCCGGTGCCGAGGGAGTCGAGTCCGGCGAACAGGACTTGGGCGTCTGCGCCGGCGTCGATGAGGGCGGCGACAGTCATATCACCGGCGATGCCGGAGAAGGCGTCGATGTATGCGATTTTCATTCGTGAATCAGTTGCGGCAGGATCTCGCCGGAGGGTCCTCTCAGTGAGATGTCGGCCGCGCCGCTCAGCGGCGTTTCCTCCATGTTGATCTCGATGACGCGGGCGCCGCGGCGCTGGGCGAGGGGCGCAAGTCCGGCGGCGGGATAGACGACGGCGCTGGTGCCGACGACGAGCATGAGGTCGCAGTTTTCGGCGGCCTCCTGGGCCTGCTGCCAGGTCCTTTCAGGAAGGGACTCGCCGAACCAGACGACGCCGGGGCGGAGCACGCCGCCGCAGGCGCAGCGCGGCGGGATCTCCGGCAGAGGCACGCGGTGATCGGATTTCACTTCACGGCAGGCGGAGCACTGCGTCCACCAGATATCGCCGTGGATCTTGAGGATGCGCTGGGAGCCCGCACGGTTGTGAAGGCCGTCGACGTTCTGAGTGATGAGCATGAAGCCGTCACCCTTCTTCTGCTCCAGTTCGGCGAGCGCGTAGTGGCCGAGGTTGGGATTGACGGTGCGAAGGACGGATCGCCGCCAGTCGTACCATTCCCAGACGAGCTTGGGATCGCGGTGAAAGGCCTGCGGGGTGGCGAGGTCTTCGGCGCGATAGGTACGCCAGATGCCGCCGGGTCCGCGGAAGGTCGGGACGCCGCTTTCGGCGGAGATGCCTGCGCCGGTGAGGACGGCCACACGCGTGGCGGAACGCACCAAGTCCTTGGCTCTCTGTGGGACAGTGTTTGGCAATGTTTTTGCAGAGATCGTCAACTTTTATTATGACCTGCCTCTGTGAGCGCCTGCACTGCGGCGGCGAGCTGCGTTGCGGGAACGAGGACCCAATCCGTGTCGAATGTTGAGATTGCGAGGATAGGGACGCCTGCTGCGGCCAGGGGGTGGAGGACGGACGCGAGGATGCCGGTGAGTTCGAAGGGGAAGGGGCCAATCAACTCGATGGCGGCCCAACCGCGCTGGCATTGTACGTCCGGAGGGACGGTGTTGGCCTCGCAGATGAGGGAGAGCTCAGCAGGGGTCCTGGTGATGGAGAGGAAGGTTTTCGTTTGGGCTGCCCACGCGGGGATTAGGGAGGCCGGCGAAAGTTTGCAGATCGCCCATTCGCCGGGGTGAGTGCGGAAATTGAGCATTTGGAGTCAGGCTATCAATCCGGGTTTGGTCAGCGGATTCCTGAATTGAGCCGCAGGTGAACGCAGATGAACTCGGATAGGAGGAAACGGAAGCGCCTTAGCCTTATTTGCCGTCCTGAGCGGGGAGCTTTGGCGATGCGACTCCGACGCTCCAGTTCCAGGCGATGTTGCCGTTCGCGCGGCTTCGGCGCACGACTTCTTCGTGCAGTTCGAACATGCCCGGCATGAGGTGGTGCGCCGGGTGGGGAGCGTCGGTGAAGGACAGGTACTCGCGCGTTGTGCTGTAGGCCGGCCATGCCGCCTCATTCGCGGCCTGAGGCCGGCCGGTGCGAGCGAACCCACTCCAGTAGTCGAGCATCGCTTCGGAGATCCGCGTCTCCTGCGGCGTCGACGGGATCTTCGGCCAGAGCGGCGGCGTGCCATCAAACGTCCCGAAGATGAACGGCAATTCGCTGGCATGAAAGGCATGCAATCCCGCCGAGTCGGCCGCAGGGTAACCGTGATCGAAGAGGTACAGGAACGACGCAATGCCCAGCCCGGATTGCTTTCGAACCAGCCTCTCGGCCGTCCAGCCGTAAAGCGCGTCGCGCGCCACGGCGATGCAGCTTTCTTTCATGTCGGTACTCGGATACAGCCGCAGGAACTCGGGGGCGAGATCCAAGTAGCGATCGCGAATGATCGACTCGTACTCAGCCGCAGTCGCGGGTGGACGCGGCGCCAGCACCATCAGAGAGCGGATCTCGCCGCTATTGAAGCCTGCCAGCAGCGGCACGCGGGCTTGTTCGCCACGGTCGAACACATCGACGAGCTGACGCGGCAAGATTTGCCCGTCGACTGTCCCCCAAGGTGCAAAGCCCGCCGCTGGCGCGGTTTCCGTCAGCGCGCCCGCATCCATCGCTCGAAGCGCTGCGAGGTCCGGCGCATGCAGCGCCGCCATGAGGCGTGAACCGCTCTCTTCCGCCGCCGGCGAACCGAACTTGCGCTGCTTCAGCTCGGGGGTGGAGATCATGTATGCGCTCTGGGCGATCGCTCTTGCGAACAGACCTCGAGCAGGCGGCGCGGCCATGAGGTACATGACGCTGAGAGCACCGGCGGATTCGCCTGCGATGGTGACATTCGAAGGATCGCCGCCGAACGCGCCGATATTTCGTTGGACCCAATGCAGCGCCTCGATCTGATCCAACAGGCCGTAGTTGCCCGAGACGCCCAGGGGCGATTCGGCGCTGAGCTCAGGATGCGCGAGCCACCCCAGAACGCCGAGCCGGTAGTTGATCGTGACCACCACGATTCCGCGGGCGGCGAGATGAGCGCCGTCGTAGACCGGCTCGCTGCCGGCGCCCCCGGCAAGGGCCCCGCCATGGATCCAAAAGAAGACCGGCGCACGTTGCGGGTCTGCCGGCGTCCAGATATTCAGCGTGAGGCAGTCCTCGCTCATCGGCGCCGGGTCGCGCGTATAGATATTGGAAAGCCGGGGCTTGGTTTGGAGACATGCCGGCTGGAACTCCGTCGCCAGCTTGACTCCCGCCCACTTTGATGCCGGCTGCGGTGGCCGCCAGCGCGCTGCGCCCACCGGAGGCAAGGCGTAGGGGATGCCTTTGAAGACGCGGATCCGGCCCTCCATCAGCCCCTGGACCGTCCCAGCCGGCGAACTCACTGATGGGGCACGGTCTCCAGAGGAGACTGCCGGCGCATTCCTGTGCTGCTGGGCTGAGAATGCCGGAAGAAATGCCAGGCAGGAAACCAGGGCGCGGCACATCAACGCTCTACCAGACAGGATCATCGAGCCATACCTTCCTCGGTTGGATGTTCATTTCGAGCTACGCGTGCAATCAACACAATTTACTATGCGGCGAAGACTGGAATTGTGGCCTCCGAAGGCGCTCTCTGGTCTATCCGTGCTCGACGCGTGCCTTGATGTCGGAGTACGCCGCATCAATGAGCCTGCTGAGAGCGGAGCCGTTTGATGCCATGCCGGGCCTCAGCTTCACATGACGCATGAACCTGCCGGCGCCTTGCAACAAGCGGGCCGGATCCGGCAGCGCTGCGCCGTGAAAGAACCCCACGTTTACGTGCGAAGTGAATACATTGACGTAGCCGAACGGCGCATCTCCCAAACACGCAACCGGACAGCCGTCGTGCAGAAGCTCCCGTACTTCGTCCCCACAGTTTCGCATCACCTCAAACCACTGGCGCGCGATGTCTCCCAATTCACCACCACGTTCATTCATCCAAGCATCGATGGCGTGATCCCGCTCGACAGCGCCGTTGAATCGCAGCAAATCCGTTCGCATCGTCGCTCCACCTCTGCTTACGAAATCCATGGTTGCATAGAGCACCTGGACGGGAAGGCCGCGGGCTCGTCGTGCGAAGATCGGGCCCCGCTAGTCAGGAACCCACTCCAACAGATCGCCTTTCCGGCAATTCCCGGTAGCGCGTCCAGGGTCGTGAAGCGGAAACGTCGGTCCGCACTGTCACCGGCAGGCCCAGGGGTTCCCGCTTTGGAAAACATGACTCCTTCAGGGCGAGTTGGAACATCTAAGCCGATCAGGGTCATCACTGGGGCACAGGAGTCAGACATGTCAGAAGACAAAGCGCAGGAGTTGTCCGGACCCGACCTCGGGCGAGGGGTGAAGTACGACGCGCTCGCAGAAGGTGAGCCGCTACTGGGTCACTTTGAGGGCGAGCCGGTGATTCTGGTGCGACAGGGCAATCTGGTATTGGCGACAGGCGCCACCTGCACGCACTACGGCGGCCCGCTGGCGGATGGCCTTGTGGTGGACGGGACAATCCGGTGCCCATGGCACCATGCGCGATTCAGCCTGCAGACCGGAGAAGCTGAAGGAGCGCCGGCGCTGAATCCGGTGTCCTGCTTCAATGTCCGGCATCAGGGCGATCTGGTGATAGTGGAGGGAAAAAAAGCTGCGGATTTTCGAGTCCTTTGCCCGCTGAACCCATCTTCTGTCGTGATCGCCGGGGCCGGAGCCGCGGGCGCAGCGTGCGCGGAGAAGCTGCGAGCGAAAGGATACGCCGGGCCCATCACGATGGCAGGCGACGAGGAACCAGGCCCGGTGGATCGTCCCAATCTCTCGAAGGATTATCTCGCCGGCACAGCTCCGGATGACTGGATTCCCCTCCGGACGCGCGAATATTACGAGTCGATTCAAGTAGAGATGATAAGCAGCGACCCGGTGGTTCGAATCAGCCCCGCCGAGCACCAGGTCTCACTACGCAGCGGCCGAACGCTCAACTACGGCGCGCTCCTGCTGGCAACTGGCGCGGAGCCTCGTTCGCTGCCGATCCAGGGCGCAGATCTGCCACATGTATTCCGGCTCAGAACTCTCGCCGACAGCAAGGCAATCATCGCCAAAGCGCAGGGGGCAGGAACGTGTGTAGTAATCGGTTCCGGTTTCATCGGACTGGAAGTGGCCGCCTCACTCCGCCAGCGGGGATTGAAGGTATCGGTCATCGGGCATGATTCGGTTCCGCTGGGAAAGGTTCTAGGCGAGGAGGTAGGCCGGTTCGTTCAGAAACTGCACGAGGAGCACGGAGTCCAATTCTTTCTGAACGCGACGCCCCGAGCGATTCGAGAGGATCGGATCGAGCTCGCCGATGGACGGTCCGTCGAAGCCGAGCTTGTGGTCCTCGGCGTGGGCGTGTCGCCGCGGACCTCGCTGGCGGAAGCCGCGGGGATAGCCGTGCACAACGGAATTATCGTCAATGAGGAACTGCGCACCAGCGCCGAGGATGTGTTCGGGGCAGGCGACGTGGCGCGATATCCCGAACCCGTTTCCATCGAGGGAGCACGAATCGAACACTGGGTTGTAGCGGAGCGCCAGGGACAGGCGGTTGCCCGTTCGATGCTCGGAATCGGCGGCCCGTTCCGCGATGCGCCGTTCTTCTGGAGCCAGCACTACGACGTCACGATCTCATATGTTGGACACGCGTCATCTTGGGATCGCTGTGAAGTTCGCGGCGAGTTCGACAAGCGCGATATATGCGCAATCTACCGCCGGGATGCCAGAGTGATTGCAGTTGCGACAATCGGGCGCGACCGGCTGAGTCTTCGCGTCGAAGCCGCGCTGGAGCAGGGCGACACCGCGGCTCTCGAGGCCTTGTTGAGAGAGGACTGATCGGGACGCCGGCAGAATCCGTTTCATCTGAGTCACGAGAACGACAATGCCGAAGCGCAGTGCCGGATTGCTGATGTTCCGCTGGAGGGAGGGCACGCTGGAGGTCTTCCTCGTGCATCCCGGCGGCCCGTTCTGGGCTAGGAAAGACGATGGGGCATGGTCGATTCCAAAGGGCGAATATGAGGAGGATGAGGATCCGCTGGCCGCGGCGCGGCGGGAGTTCGAAGAGGAGACGGGTTTCGCAGCGGAGGGGCGATTTACTCCTCTGGGGGAGATCAAACAGGCGGGCGGCAAAGTGGTGACGGCATGGGCGGTGGAAGGCGACTGCGACGCGTCCTTACTGAAAAGCAATCTGTTCCCGATGGAGTGGCCGCCAAAGTCGGGAAGGATGCAGGAGTTTCCGGAGGTGGACCGGGCTGGCTGGTTCCCAATCGAAGCGGCGAGGATGAAGTTGCTAAAGGGCCAGACGAGGTTCCTGGATCAGCTTGCCGCCCGAGTTCAGTCAGGGACCCGCTCCAACAAATCGCCCGGCTGACAATTCAGTTCGCGGCACAGCGCGTCCAACGTTGAGAAGCGAACGGCCCTCGCCTTGTTTGTTTTCAACACGGAGAGGTTCGCCAGCGTCAGTCCGATGCGCTCGGCCAATTCCGTGAGCGTGATCCCTCGCTCCAGCAGCACGGCGTCGAGTTTGACATGTATGGCCATAGGTCAGATGGTGAGTGACTGATCTTCCTGCAACTGAGCGCCCTGTTGAAAGACTTCAGCAATGACCAGAATGGCCAGACCGCTGACGATCGTGATCAGGCTCAAGTCCACGGATGCAGCAAAACGCAGGCCGTCCGCCGTGAAATGCAAGCTGGTGTAGTAACTCCAAAAATAGATGCTCGCGGCGCGTCCAAGTTCGCCGAGGATCACCGCGAGTCCAACCCAGCGAACTCTGCGCGCGTTTGCCAGGACGAAGGGCAAACCTTGGCTCAGGGATCGAAAGACGTGGCGGAGTTGCGTCACGATCCAAAGCAGAACTCCGAACAGCAACACAACCACCACCAGGCTTCCGAAGAGGAAGGGACCCTTCTTTGCAGGGAACCGCAGATTGCCTTGCAGCTTCTCGAAATGTGCGTCTGTTTCGCCGCCGGCATCATAGATTGGGGCGTCGATCTGCACCGCCACCGGCAGGCTCATCGTCAGGTTGTCGCCAGGGAGTTTGAGGAAGGTGCTGCACACCAGTAGTGTCGCCAGCAGCCCCAAACCGACTGCGACAGCCCACCAAACCACGTCTAAAACGAGCTTCACGAACGACGCGATTGATCCCTTGCCCACGGTTCTCATTGGCCCTCCTTATCGATAAACGATATTATCGAATTTCGATAAGGAGTGCAACCCTGCCTGGTATGCAAGCCGCCGGTCAGTGATGGGCAGGTAGCTGGCGTTCCGATATACTCTTTCGCAGCCTCCATGCCTCCGGAAAACGTTCCAGCTCCTGATTACGACACCGTCGAGTTTCGCGTCGGACGCCTCTACAAGATCCGCGTCGCCGAGGCGCGCGAACTCGGCGAGGAAGACCACATGACCAACGTTGCAAAGTGCTACTGCCGCACTCACGACGTCCTCACTGCGGAGGACGCCGAATTGCAGAAACGACCCGCCTTCGTATTCCCCGCCATTTACTTCAAGAACCTCGAGAGCCTGATCGGGAAGGAACTGGAGGGGCGGGTTTACAGAGACAGCCTCCATCGCCGCGTCAAGTTCTATCTCGATCTGAAAGAGCACGCCGGGTTTCACCTCCACGACGACCAGAGCGACTTGCAAAGCCCCTGGTACGACGACAACGCGCTGAAGGAGTAGGCGCGGGACCGACTCCAAGCCAGGCTCAGCCGGTGAGCCTGGGTGCGGGTTAGAAGTAGGAGTGCGGGGGCCTGCTGGTTCCCGCCGCTTCGAAGTTCAGGGAGGCCCGGATGGTCGAGGTTCAAATGGAGCCGCGAGTGGCGGCGTACCTGTTCACACTACTTCAGATCGCATTGGGGCATTCGGAGATTGGCAGGCCGCTGTCGCCGGAAGTCGAGGCGGCCCTCCGACGAGTGCTGTCGGATATTGGGGACCGGTTGGAGCCGTTCGACGTGCAGTTGAGGGAGACGGTGGAGGCGATGTGGGGAGGGACGGAGGTGGTGCAGGTGAAGGAGGATGCGGCGAGGGTGGTGCACTAGATAGCACGAGATTCGTGCTAAACCAAGTTCGTGCAAAAGACCATTACCATCAAGATCTCGGCCGAAGCGGCGCATTGGGCGCGCCGGAAGGCCGCGGAGGAGAACACTTCTGTCTCCAAATTGGTGGGGCGGATGCTGGAGCGCGAAATGCGGTTGACGGACGAGTACTGGAAGGCGTATCAGGAGTGGAAATCGCTCCCCCCGCATCTGGAGTGGATACCTCCCGCCGATTGACCCGCGAGGAGGCTCATGAACGCCGCTGAACGCTTCTTCGTAGATACGAACATCCTCTTCCACTCGATCGATTCCGCAAATTTTGCCAAGCAGGCAAGGGTGGCTGAATGGCTGGACTATCTTCGGAGCGCGCGTGGCATTGGTCAGACTCAGCCCATGTCCCGTATTGGGATGCGCTCATAGTGGCCGCTGCCGAATTGGCTGATGCGCGGTACTTGCTCTCGGAGGATTTCGCGGCCGGCCGCCGCTTTGAAAGACTGCTGGTGGTCGATCCATTCTCTCATTCCCCTTCCCAATTGAACTGACTGTATGGTCCGTTGGCGATCCCGACGGACCGGGCATACCGATGCCTATCGTGGCCGCGAGAGCGACGTGCGTGCCGGTGGCCCCGGCGCAGTGAAGTAGATGGAGTCTTAGGGAGGAAGGGGCGTGGGCGGTGCACTAGGGCAGACTAGCCGGACCGGAAGGTCCGGCACGGAACAAAAGCTCTCCCCAAGAAGAAACCTCCACCCGCGAGGCTCTTGAAGCATCTCTTCACTTAAGGCTGCAGGTCGAATTCCGGACTAGGAGGAGACTTCATGCCGAGGGCGTCTGTCATTTGGGCACTTGCGGCGCTGACGGTTTGTCACCTGATTGGGGGAAGCGTATCCAGTTGGAGTATCGACCGGTCGACGGAGGAGTTCCTGCGTCTCAACGCGGGATTTGGGGACCGGGAATTGGCGGCGGCGCGGTCCGGGCAGCGAGTGGTGAAGACACTGGACCCGGGGATCGTCCAGGAGATGGTCACCGCGGGGGTGACGCGCTTCCAGATCCCCTTCGACTACTATGTGGACCGGGCGCTCCGGGGAGATCTCTACCGGCGCGGATCGACGCTACTGCAGGTGGGCTCATTTTCCGCGAATCCCTCCGTGGAGGATCTAGCAGGCCTGACATTGGGAGCATCCGACCTGGCGCCGATCGGGGAAGTTGAGTCTTCAGCGGGACAGTCCGAGCGGGCTGCCAAGGAGTTCCTGGTCCGGCTGGTCCGCGGCTTTCAACACGAGGGCATCCGAAGCCTGGAACCGCTCCGGCAAGGATCCAAGAAGCGGCCAGTGGCCCAGGAAGTCCGCACTTTGCTGTCGAATTCTCCCTACCTCCGATACTACGGACCGAATCTGGAGGAGTATTTCGAGCAGTACCCCGTCGCCGACGGGCAGGGTGCGCGGGAGCACTTCACCTGGGCGAAGGTCAACATCGGCTTGAGGAACCTTGTGCGCCTCACCAAAGTGACGATTTGGGTTCAGGTCCGAGGCAGCGCTCGGGAGGCGCTGATCGTTAATCAACAGATCTACGCCAGCCGGTATTTCCAGGCCAGCCTCCAGGTGGATCACCTCATCGCCGAGGATTCTGGTCCGGGGACGCCGGCCACATGCCTTGTGACCATTAATCGGGGGCGGAGCGACTTGCTGGAGTCCAGGATTGCACGTCTGCTGCGTCCTTTGATTCTGAGCCGCACACGCGCTTCGACGGAGCGAACCCTGGACGAGGCCAAACTGAAGCTCGAGGCAGAGTACAGGCAGAACTAGCGGCTTTTGTGCGGCTGGTGGGGGCGACTTGTGCGCGCCATTAGCGTTTGCTATCTTAGTGGGTGCTATGTTAGCGGATGCTAATCGTGTACCTGATCCGCCGCACACCAAACAGCGCCTGTCGGGCGCGGAGCGGCGGGCGGCGATTGTGAATGCGGCGGTGGACCTCTTCAGCCAGCGGGGATTTCGGGGGACGACGACCCGGGAGCTGGCGTCGGCGGTGGGGGTGAGCGAACCGGTGCTATATCAGCATTTCGCGACGAAGCGGGATCTGTACACGGCGATCGTGGACCAGTTGATTGAAGAATCGACGGCGGCGTTCCAAAACTCCCGGGACGCGCTGGGGGCGGACTGCGACGACCGCACATTCTTCCAGTGGCTGGGCAAGACCATCCTGACGTGGCATGCCACCAGAACGAAGCATGCCCGACTGCTGTACTTTGCCGCCCTGGAGGGGCATGAACTGGCGGACCTCTGGCATGACAAGGCGATCACCACGTTCACCTGTTTCGTGGAGGAGTACGTCAGCCGCAGAATAGCGGCCGGGGCATTTTCCGACACGAATCCCCGTCTTGCCGCGAGAGCGTTCACCGGCGCCATCGCGCACTACGGATTGTCACGCACTCTATTTCGCTGCAACGATCTCGAACTTTCGCAAGAAGAAGTCGTCTCCAGTTTTGTGGACCTTTATCTGTACGGAATCCTTGCACGGCAAGATTCAGGAGCCCAGTCATGACTCGCGCAATGCGCTACACGTTTTTTCCTCTGATTCTGCTTTTTACTCTGTGGGTTACCGGTTGCGGTAGCAAGAAAGAGAACACGGCCAGTGCGGCCTCGAAGGCGCCGGACCCAATCGCTGTCGAGACCGCCACGGCGGAGGCCAGGTCGGTGGAGAAGTCGATCATGGTGACCGGCTCGCTGCAGCCGGATGAGACGACGACCGTGAGCGCCGAGGTGCCGGGCCGGGTGTCCGAGCTGGCAGCCGACTTCGGCCAGCCGGTGAAGAAGGGCCAGGTGATCGCGAAGCTGGACACCCAGGAACTAGTCCTGCAACTGGAGCGCACCAAGGCGACGCTGGCGCAGGCCATGGCGCGGATCGGAATGGACGGCAGAAGCGATAAGGAGCCGGACTCGACGCCCCTGTCGCGGCAGGCGAAGGCGCAGATGGAAGACGCGAAGTCCAAGTACGACAATGCGGCGAAGCTGGTGAAGACCGGAGACGTTTCGGCCGAGCGGTTTAACGAACTGGAGAAAGGGTACCGGGCGCGGCAGGCGGCGTGGGAGGCCACACAGGACGAACTGCGGACGCAGCTTGCCATGATCCGCTCACTCCAGGCCGACGTGAAACTCGCGGAGAAGCGGCTGCGCGACGCATCGGTGGTGGCGCCGTTTGACGGGATTGTTCAGGTGAAGCACGTCTCGCCGGGTCAGTACATCAAGGAGAACGTGCCGATCTACACGCTGGTGAAGGCGTGGCCTTTGCGGCTGAGAGTGGACATCCCGGAGTCCGCTGTGTCGGATGTGCGGACCGGAACGACGCTGGCCTTCACGACAGAAGCGGTACCGGGCGCGACGTTTCAGGCGGTAGTGCGGGAGCTGAACCCGTCGCTGGAGAACCGCTCACGGACGCTGACGGCGGAAGCGCGTCTGGCGGCGAATGACGCCCGGCTGAAGCCTGGGTCATTCGTGCAGGTGCGGCTGATCACGGACAAGGCGTTCCCTGTGGTGGCAGTGCCGCGCGCGTCAGTGTACACGGTTGCCGGGCTGAACAAGTTCTTCACTATTGAGAACGGTAAAGCCGTGGAGCACAAGATTCCCGAGATTCTCGCCTCGAACGGCTGGGTAGAGATGCCGGAGGGCGTGGTGCAGGCAGGCGCCACGGTAGCGGTGAGCAACGTGCCGCTACTGACCAACGGAACCGCCGTGACGGCCCGGTAGGAGATTTCGCCCAGCCATGCAAAAACTCGCAGAGATCTGTATCAAGAGACCTGTCTTCGCCACCATGCTGATTCTGGCGCTGGTGGTGATCGGGCTGGACAGCTACCGCAAGCTCGGCGTGGACTACTTCCCGAAGGTCGAGTTTCCTTTTGTGAACATCTCGACGACGCTGCCGGGCGCATCGCCGGAGGAGGTGGAGTCGCAGGTCACGAAGGTCCTGGAAGAGGCAGTCAACACCATCAGCGGCATCGACGACCTGAATTCGACTTCAGCCGAAGGCATTTCGATCATCACGATTGGTTTCACGCTGGAGAAGGACCCGGAGGTCGCGGCACAGGAGGTGCGGGACAAGATCTCGACCGTGCTGGGCCAGCTTCCGAAGGACGCCAAGCCGCCCGTTGTCGAGAAGATTGCAACGGACGCAGCGCCGATCCTGAACGTGGTGATCTCGTCTAACCGCGACTTGCGGGAGATCACCAAGATCGTCGACGACCGGCTGAAGAAGAACATTGAATCGCTGAGCGGCGTAGGCCAGGTGCGGTTTGTCGGCGAAAGGAAGCGCCAGATCCAGGTCGTGCTGGATCCGGAAAAGCTGGCGGCGTACAACCTGAACATCGAGCAGGTCCGCGGGGCGCTGGCGGCACAGAACATCGAGATCCCGGGTGGGCGCATCGACCAGGGGAACCGCGAATTGTCACTGCGCACGCTGGGCCGCGTGGAGCACCCGCTGGATTTCGAGCGCGTCGTGGTCGGCAATCTGAGCGGCGCGCCGATTCGCGTGTCGGACATCGCAGACGTGGTGGACGGGTACGAGGAGCCGCGCTCGGTGGCGCGGTTGAACGGACATTCGGCGGTAGTTCTCGCCATCCGCAAGCAGGCGGGCACGAACACGCTGGACGTGATTGCGGGAGTGAAGTCTCGCATCGATGAACTGAAGAAGTCGATGCCGGCGGATTTCGAGGTCACCTATTCGCGCGACCAGTCCGGCTTTATCCACGCCGCTTTCGAGGCGGTGCAGGAGCACCTGGTGCTGGGTGGCGTCTTCGCGGCGATCATCGTGATGCTGTTCATCCGCAACTGGCGATCGACGTTGATCGCGGCGATTGCGATTCCGACCTCGATCATCTCGACGTTCTCGCTGCTGAACGCGATGGGCTTTACGTTGAATCAGATCACGATGCTTGCGCTGACGCTGATTGTAGGTATTGTCATCGACGACGCGATCGTGGTGCTCGAAAACATCTTCCGCCACATGGAAGAGAAGAACATGACGGCGATGGAGGCCGCAGCCGAGGGAACCAAGGAAATTGGCCTGGCCGTACTGGCCACGACGCTGTCGCTGATCATCATCTTCCTGCCGATCGCCATGATGCCGGGCATTGTAGGCCGGTTCATGTCGAGCTTCGGCTACGTAGCGGCGTTCGCCATTGGCATTTCACTGCTGGTCAGCTTCACGCTGACGCCGATGCTGTGCTCGCGCTTCCTGAAGCTGGGCAAATCGGATCACAATACGAAGGCCGGACTGTTCCACAAGCTGACGGCGGTTCCGTACCGGAAGATGCTGGAGTGGTCGATGGCGCACCGCTGGGTGATCGTGATCATCTCCCTGCTGGTCGTGGGGTCGACCGTGCCGATGATGAAGCGCATTGGCGTGGACTTCTTGCCCGTAGAAGACCAGAGCGAGTTTGAAGTAACGGTCCGCGCACCGTTGGGCAGTTCATTGGTAGGTACGACGCAGGTTCTGGAACTCGTGGAGAACGACATCCGGTCCATGCCGGAGGTCCGCGAAGTGCTGACGACGGTCGGAGCGGACTTGCGGCGCCAGGTTGACCGCGGCGCGCTCACCATTGAACTCGTAGACCTGGACCACAGGAAGCGATCGCAACGGCAATTGATGGACGCAACCCGCGAAATGCTTCGGAAGTACAAGGACCTGATCGTCAGCGTGCAGATGCCCAGCCTGATCGGCGGCGAAACGGCGTACGACTTCCAGTATTCGATCCAGGGCCCTGATCTGGAGAATTTGGACAAGTACGCGACACAACTGATGACGAAGCTGAAGCAGGTGCCGGGCATGATGGACCTGCAGTCGACATACGAGTCCGGCAAGCCGGAAGTGCGAGTGGTAATCAATCGTGACAAGGCGGCGGATCTAAACGTGAACGTCGCTCAGGTGGCGAACGCGATGCGCGTGCTGGTGGGGGGCGACGACCAGGTGACGACCTACAAGGAAGGCGACGATCGCTACGACGTGCTGCTGCGGGTGAAGAAGGAGTTCCGCAATTCGCAGCAGGCGCTGGAGCGGCTGTACCTGCCCTCGTCCACGCTGGGCAATGTTCCGATTTCGAACGTAGCCTCGCTGCAACCCGGAGCAGGCCCGATGTCGATCGACCGCTGGAACCGGCAGCGCCGCGTGATGATCAACGGCAACCTGTCGAAGGGCCTGGCGCTGGGCGATCTGATCAAGATCGCGCAAAGCGAGATGGATCAGATGAACCTGCCGCCGGAGTACCGCCACGGCGCAGTCGGCCGCAGCCGCGAGTTGGGCCGCGCAGTGGGGGACTTCCTGTTCGCGTTTCTGTTGTCCGTGATCTTCATGTACATGATTCTGGCGGCGAACTACGAGAGCTTCATCGATCCGGTGACGATTCTACTGTCGCTGCCTCTCTCAGTCCCGTTCGCAATTCTCAGCCTGCTGCTGGCGGGTGAGAACTTCTCGGTGGTCTACACATCGCTGGGTGTGCTGGTGTTGTTCGGCATCGTGAAGAAGAACTCGATTCTGCAGATCGACCACATCAAGGGATTGAGGCGCGGAGGGATGCCGCGGTTGGAGGCGATCTTCCAGGGCTGCGACGACCGGCTGCGTCCGATTCTGATGACGACGGCCGCGCTGGTGGCGGGCATGCTGCCGCTGGCGTTCGGCTCGGGAGCCGGCGCGGGAACTCGGCGTACGGTGGCGATTGTCGTCATCGGTGGCCAGTCGATGGCGCTGCTGCTGACGCTGCTGGTGACGCCGGTGGCCTACTCGATCTTCGACGACATCGCGCAGGCGGCATGGTTCAGGCGGGTCTTCTCGCGCAGGCGAAAGGCCGTGCCGAGCATGACGGCGCTGCTGCTGATCGGCGTGCTGCTGGCCGGAACGCCGCTGCGTGCACAGCAGGCACAGCCGCTGGCGCAGGATGAAGCGATGAAGAAGGCGCTGCAGCAGGTGTTGAAGGAGCAGCGCGTCGGCGTGACGGATGTCGAACGCAGGCTGACTTTCGAAGACGCAGTGCAGCTGGCTCTGAAGAACAATCTCGACATCGAGATTGAACGGACCAACGTGGCCACTGCGGCGTCGGCTCTGACGGGCGCGAAGGGCGCGTTCGATCCGCTGCTGCTGTACCGGCCGTCGATTGAAACGCGGAACACGCCGGTGGCCAATACGCTGGCATCCTCAAACGGCAAGGTGTCGGAGCATTATGCAACGAACTCGATGGGTTTCCGGCAGCGGACGCCGTGGCAAGGCCTGACGCTGGCGGTGGACTGGGACAATCAGCGGCAATCGACGAATAACCCGTTCGTGTCGCTGAATCCGAACTACACGTCCCGGCTGACGGCAGGATTCACCATGCCTCTGTGGCGATACCGAGCGACTGATTTCGACAGAGCGCTGGTGAAGGTGCGGGCGAAGCAGTCGCAACAGTCCCGCACGGACTTTGAGACGCGGGCGATTGACGTGATCACGCGAGCGCAAGGTGCGTATTGGGATCTGGTGGCCTCGATCGAAGACGCGGTGGTGGCCTCGGACGGAGTGCGACTGGCGCGGGATCAATACGAGCGGACCCAGCGCCAGATCGGCGCCGGAACGCTGGCGCCTGTGGAACTGGCGGCTTCGGAAGCGGAACTCCAGCGGCGCATCGACGCTTACGTGACGGCAGTCGGCGTGATCACTGTGGCAGAGAACACTTTGAAGACGATCCTGGCGCCGAGCAAGGAGGATCCGATCTGGAATGAGCGGGTCACTCCTGTGGACACGCAGACGACGGACCTCCCGCCAACGGACGTGAAAGATGCGACGACGACGGCGATTGCCAAGCGGACGGAGATTCAGTCGCTCAATCTGCGCCTGGAGCAAAACGACATCCAGACCGATTTGGCGCGGTCGGCGACCAAACCGCAGGTGAATCTCACCGGAGCATACACAACGACAGGGCTGGCGGGCACGGTGCCGCCGGCGAACGGAGGAGGATTTGCGGCCGCGTTCACGCCGCTGTTTCAGAGGGTAAACGATCTGTCCGCACTGGCAGGATATCCGCCGCTGCCGCCCGTGAATCTGGGCGGGGGGACTCTACCGCCGTCCTTCACGGGAGGCGGGGGGCAAGCGATTGCCAATGCGTTCGGGTTCGGGTATCAATCAGTGGTCGGCGGGGTGTCGATCGAGTGGAATGCAAGGAACCGCACGGCGGAGTCGCAATTGGATCAGGCGGCGATCGCTGACCGGCGGCTGAAGCTGGCGAGGACGCAGTTGGAGCAGGGCATCGGTGCTGAGGTGCGTTCGTCGCTCCAAGGGTTAGCGACGGCGGATCAGAGGATCACAGCGGCGCGGGCGTCGGAGAAAGCAGCGAACGAAAAGCTGGAGTCCGAGATCCGGTTGTTCGCGACGGGCGAGTCAACGAACTTCCTGGTGCTCACGCGGCAGAATGAACTGCTGGATTCGCGCCGGCGTGTGGTGGAGTCGCTGCTGCTGAGGAACCGGGCGATCGCCAGGATTCAGCAGGCAACGGGGACCACGCTGGAAGCGCGGAAGATCGTGGTGGAGCCGTAACCGGCCCCACCACCGCAATTGGCCCTGCGAACCGCCGGCTAACGCCGGGGGTTATGAAGACTACTTGGCGCGCTTCGCGACGAACTCGATCGGCTGGCCCTGCCCGCCTTCGCGCTTCATCTTGATCTCCTCGCCGGCTACGGTCCCGGTGAAGGACTGCTTGATCTGGTTGCCGCCCATTTCCCGCACGACGACGAAGGAAATCGTGTCGCCCGAGATCTTGCCTTCCGAGATGGGTGTGTCGCCCTGGCGTCCGGACATGGTGCCGGTGAGCTTATCGCCGTCGCCTTTGAAGTTGAAGGTGACTTCGCGCGTCTGGCCCTCGCGGCCGGGCACCTGGGCAGTCCACTTGCCCGTCACATCAGCGGCCAGAGCGCCGCTCGCGAGCAGGGCGATCATCGTGAGGAAGAGGAAGAGTTTCCTGGTCATGGTGCGTGCATTATATGCGATCCGCCTAGCGCCAGGTGAGAGATGTGGATTTTCCGTTCGCTTCCGTGTTACCTCCGAAGGCCCGCAATGTGAACGTGCCGCCGTCGCGGCGGAGGATCGCGTCGACCCAGCCGACAGGCTCCCTGTCGTTAAAGTTGTAGCCGACGGCGGGGAGGTTGATCAGATGGATCCCCTGCCAGGTCTCGTACCCGTAGTGGTGTGAGTGGCCGTATACGATGGCTTTGACTTGCCTGTGGTCCTTGATGATGTCGAAGAGGCGCGGAGCGTCGAGAAGGGACCCGTCGTTGTCGTCGAGCGTGTGGTGGACGAAAACGAGTGTCGGAAGATCTGAGGCGGTCTGGAGGTAGTTGGCGAGCCAGGTGCGCTGCGCCTTGCCTAGGAAGCCGGGGACGGAGTTGGGCTCGATGAGGGAATCGAGGACGATGAAGCGTGCGAGAGGGTTCTCGATGATGAGTACGTGGCGATGGGGGATGGTCTGAGCGCCAGGCTGGCTGGTTCCGAATGCGGCCAGGAAATTCTTGCGGTCGTCGTGATTGCCGAGGGCGAGGGCCATTGGAATGGCGCCGCTCAACGGAGCCAAAAGGGATTTCAAGTGCTCGTAGTCGCCGGAGAGTCCCTGGAGGCGGGCAAGGTCTCCGCAGATGAGAGCGCCCTCCGGCTTAGCCGCGGCGACTTCGGCGGCGACTTTTTTGAGGTTATCGGTGGGTTTGAAGCCGCGATACGCGTCGTTGGGGTCTGCGGGGATGTGGGTGTCGGAGAGGAGGGCCCAGCGCATTTCAGCATTGGCGGAGTGCAGCAGGGTGACTGCAGCGCCGGCGAAGGTGGCGGCGAAGACGCGGCGGGAGAGCGGAGGGAGAGTCAGATAGGGCATCTCATGAACAGTCTATCGAGCCGAGCTGCGCCAGCGCGACAGGGTGAGAGGGGTGACGTTCACCATTTTTCCTGGCTCGACATCTCAAGCCTTTCATAACAAAGCGACGAGCCAGCGGAATGGGGAAATATGGTGAACGTCACCATGTGTCCCGCCTCTCGTCGAGGGCCTGCAGGGCGGCAGTTTGGGTGTGGCCATAGGTGAAACGGTCGATGTCCATCATGCCGGAGCGGGCGTAGTCGCGGGCGGTGCGGCCGCTTTCGTCTTTCAGGGCCGGGTCGGCGCCGTGCCGGAGGAGAATGCGGACGATGTCCGCGTAGCCATATCCGGCGGCCATCATGAGAGGAGTCATGCGGTGCTGCGTGCCTCGGAGATTGGGATCCGCGCCGGACTGAAGCAGCGTTTCGACGGAAGCGGACTGGTTCTTGTGGATCGCGTGCTGAAGCGCAGTCCAGCCGTTGACGCCCGCGGTCACGTTGGGGTCGGCGCCATGCTGAATCAGGGACCTGATGAGCTGGCTATCACCGTTGCGGGCGGCGCCGATGATGGGGGGCGCATCGTGAATAGTGGCGCAAGAGCTCAGGGCCAGGAGAAAGGCGGTCCATGTGAGGCGCATGGTGTCAGAATACGCCGAGTACTTTATTATGTAAAGTGAAAGATTGAACAAAGTAGCTAGGAGAAGCGGCGGCCGGAGCGGGCCAGATCTTCGAGCAGGGCCGCCGGCTTCCAGAAGTGGCCGAACTGATCGTAGAGGGCCTGGATCCTCTGGTGGACACGGTCGAGGCCGAGGGATTCGGCGTAATGCATGGGGCCCCCGCGCCAGGCGGGCATGCCGTAGCCATTCGTGTAAATGATGTCGATGTCGGAGGCGCGGAGCGCGATGCCTTCCTCAAGGATGCGCGCGCCTTCGTTGATCATGGCCAGGAGCGTTCGCTCGCGGATCTGGATTTCGTTGAAGGTGCGCTGCTCGATGCCCTGCCAGGAGGCGTATTCCCGGACGAGGCGCTCGACTTCGGGGTCCGGAGAAGCGAGGCGGTGTTCGTTATACCGGTACCAGCCCTGCCCCGTCTTTTGGCCGAAGCGGCCGAGTTTGTAGAGTTCGTCCTCGAAGGAGGCGGCTTCCGTGTGGGGCAGTCCGAGGCGGCGTGCTTCCTGACGGATGAGCCAGGCAGTGTCGAGGCCGACGAGGTCGCCGACTGCCAGAGGACCCATGGCCATTCCCCAGGAGGTGAGCGCCTCATCGACCTGCCAGGGAGTGCAGCCCTGTTCGACGAGCTGAACGGCCTGGGCCCGGTACGGCGCGAACATGCGGTTGCCGATGAAGCCGAAGCAATTGCCGGAGACGACTCCGATCTTGCGGAGCCTCTTCGCGAGGTCCATCGCAGTGGCGAGAACATGCGGTGAAGTGGCCTTGCCTCGCACGATCTCGAGAAGGCGCATCACGTTCGCCGGGCTGAAGAAATGGAGACCGATGACTGATTCGGGTCGGCGTGTGGATCCGGCGATGAGATCGACGTCGAGAGTTGAGGTATTGGTGGCGAGGACGGCGCCCGGTTTGGCGACGTGGTCGATCTCGCGGAAGACGTGCTGCTTGAGGGGGAGTTCCTCGAACACCGCTTCTACGATGACATCAACCGTGTGGAAGAGGTCGTAGTGGAGCGTGGGCTTGATGCGGCCCATGCAAGACTCCGCTTCGTCCGCGGAGATCCTGCCTTTGGCCACGGCGGAATCGTAGTTGCGGCGGATTGCGGCGAGCGCGCGATCGAGGCGATCCTCGGTGGTGTCCCTGAGGAGGACGGGGATGCCCGCGTTGGCGAAGCACATAGCAATGCCCGCGCCCATGGTGCCCGCGCCGATGACGGCGGCGTCGCGGACGGGGAGCGGCTGGATTTCGGGTGAAAGCCCGGGGATCTTGGAGACGGCGCGTTCGGCAAAGAAGATGTGGATGAGGGCGCTGGACTGGTCGCCGTACAGGCACTCTTCGAAGAGCTTGCGTTCGAAGGCGAGGCCGTTGTCGAAGGAGAGGCGGGCAGTAGCGGCGATGGCATCGAGCGCGGCGAGAGGAGCGGTCTGGCCGGGGAGGCGCTTGCGGCAGGCGTCCTTGAAGAGGCCGGCGAGGGATTCGGCCGCGGGCGCATCGACCAGCTTGGCGGAGAGGTCCCGGGTGCGGCGGACGGGCAGGCGTTCGTTGGCGAATTCGAGCGCGGCGGTGAGGAGTGCGCCCCTGGTGACGCGGTCGACGAGGCCGCGCGAGAGGGCCTCGGCGGCGGAGATGGGCAAGCCGAAGGCGCACATCTCCATGGCCTTTTCGACGCCGATGAGGCGGGGCAGGCGCTGTGTGCCGCCCGCGCCTGGAATGAGACCCAGCTTGACCTCGGGCTGGCCGAGTTGGGCGGAGTCCAGCGCGATGCGGTAGTGGCCGGCCATGGCGGTCTCGAGCCCGCCGCCCAAAGCGGTGCCATGGATCGCCATAATCACCGGCTTGGGGGAGTTTTCGATCTTGGTGAGGTGCTCGTTCAGGCTCAGGGGCGGGAGTTCGCCGCAGACGATTTTTGGGAAAGTGCGGATGTCGGCGCCGGCGATGAATGTCCGGCCGGAGCCAATGACGACTACGGCGTGAATCTCGTCATGTCGTGCGGCTTCCGCAATTGCGGCGCTGATTCCTTCGGGCACGCCGGGGCTGAGCGCGTTGACTGGTGGGTTGTCGATGGTCGCCACAAGCACTCCGTCGTGGCGGGAGATCCGGACTGGTTCACTCATGACCGCTTTGTCCTAAACTAGTGATTTGAAACCGAGGCCGCTCACACGCAATGAGCTCAACGAGCTCATCCTTCAGATGCCATTCAACCACCTTCTGGGGTTCAAGGTCACGCGTTTGTTTAAGGATGGGCTCTCGCTGGAGTGCGAGGTCACCGAGCTCAAGCAAAACGGCATGGGCACACTGCACGGCGGGGTGACGGCGACGATGGTGGACGCGGCCATCGGGATTGCGCTGATCGGGCAGCTCGGCGGGGGAAAGGCGACTACGGTGGAGTTGAGTGTGAGCTACCTCCGTCCAGCCACGCACGGGAAAGTGCAGGCTCGGGCGCGGCTGTTGAAGGTCGGCAAGACGCTGGCGATGGGGACTGCGGAGGTCCATGATCCGCACGGGCGGATGATTGCGTCGGGGTCGGCGACGTATATGATCCTCTAGCGCTGCTGGGTGGGGCAATTGGCGCTGCGCGAAGTCGGCGCAGCGCGCATCCTGTTGATTTCTGGCGATCGGTGTAGAAGAGTTCCACACCTGAAACACTGGCAACTGGATTGCATGCACCTTTTCGTCAAGGAGGGGCGCAATGCCCAAAGGCTCCGTAGCCATTACCGCCGAACGCTGCAAGGGATGCGGCTTCTGTGTTGAATTTTGCCCCACACACGTGCTGGAGCTTGCCAGCGCGTTCAACGCGAAGGGGTATCACCCGCCACACATGATAAATGCCGAAAAATGTTCAGGTTGCAACCTGTGTGGCATGTATTGTCCGGACTTCGCCATCTTCGGGTACAGGTTCCCCGACGGGAAGCAGTCGGAGAAAGGAGGGGACGCCTGATGCACGCGGATCCTCGCTGTGTCCTGACGGGCACACACTTTATTAACGGAGATGCGGCGTGCTGTGAAGGGGCTCTTGCCGCGGGTGCGCGATTTGCCGCAGGTTATCCGATCACGCCGTCGACGGAAATCGTAGAGCGCTTTGCCGCGCGCGCGCCAAAGGTAGGCGGGCTGTTCATCCAGATGGAGGATGAGCTCGCCTCATCGATTGCGCTGCAGGGCATGGTGTGGGCTGGACAGAAGTCGTTCACAGTCACGTCGGGCCCCGGCTATTCACTGATGATGGAGCACATCGGCTTCGCGGCTATCACCGAGACGCCGTGCGTTTTCGTCGATGTCCAGCGCGGTGGCCCATCCACGGGGCTGCCGACGCTTCCCGCCCAGGGTGACATGATGCAGGCGCGCTTCGGCTCGCACGGAGATTACCTGACCATCGCGCTGTGCCCGAACTCGCCGCAGGAGTGCTTTGACCTGACGATCAAAGCGTTCAATCTCGCGGAGAAGTTCCGCGTGCCGGTGATGTTCATGATGGACGAATGCGTCGGCCATATGACCGAGAAGGTCGTGATCCCGGCAGCAGATCAGATTGAGGTGCAGCCGAGGCGGCACGCGTCGAAGCCGCCGAGTGAATTCAAGCTGTTCGAACCAGGTCCGGACCTGGTGCCGGAGATGGCGCACGCGGGCGAGGGATACAAGGTGTATGTGACGGGCCTGACGCACGACAAGCGCGGGTATCCGCTGATGAATCCCCAATCGCAGCGCGAACTGGTGACGCGGTTGTTCGACAAGATCAGGCGTGCGGCAGACGAGTTGACGATCATCGAAGCCGAAGGCCTAGACGATGCGGATGTGGTGGTAGTCAGTTACGGGATCACGTCGCGAGTGGCACAACGGGCGATCCAGATGGCGCGCGATAAGGGCCTGAAGGTGGGGAAGCTGCGGCTGATTTGCGTGTGGCCGTTCCCCGAGAAGGTAATCCGCGATCTGGCTCCGAAGGTGAAGGCGCTCGTGGTCCCGGAGCTGAACATGGGACAGGTGGTGCTGGAAGTGGAGCGGTGCGCCTCCGGCCAGTGCCGCGTGATCAGCGTGCCGCACCCCGGCGGGACGGTTCACAAACCGGCGGAGATTCTGGCGGCGATCGAAAGGGGTGCGCGATGAGTTCGGTGGAATTGCACGTTCACAATCCCGTGGAGGACCTGCTGCGGCAGGACCGGATTCCGACAATTTGGTGCCCGGGTTGCGGCATCGGGACAACGGTAAACAGCTTCGCGCATGCGCTGCTGGGGCTGGGCATCGATTTAAAGAAGACCTCAATTGTCAGCGGGATCGGCTGCTCCGGTCGCGTGAGCGGGTACATGAACCTGGACTCGTTCCACACCACGCACGGGCGCGCCATTCCATTCGCCACGGGCCTGAAACTGGCCAATCCCGAGCTAAACGTGATCGTGTACTCGGGCGACGGTGACCTGACGTCGATCGGCGGGAACCACCTGATTCACGCGGCGCGGCGCAACATCGATTTGATGGTGGTGTGCGTGAACAACATGATTTACGCGATGACCGGCGGCCAGGCGGCGGCGACGACGCCGGGCACGTCCATGTCTACGACAACGCCGTATGGCGCGTTCGAGCCGGAGCTGAACATGCCGCAGCTCGTAGATGCCGCGGGAGCGTGCTTCGTGGCTCGCTGGACGGCCTTCCACGTGAAGCAACTGGAACGGACGATGGCGAAGGCGCTCAACAAGAAGGGATTCCGGTTCATCGAAGTGCTGAGCCCGTGCCCGACGTATTATCAGCGCAAAAACAATTTGGGCGACGCGCTGGCGGCAATGGTCGACTACAAGAAGCGGTCGAAGATCAAGAACGGCTGCAACACATGGGAGACCGCGCTGCTGCCGGGCGGCGACATCATCGTGGGCGAGTTTGTCGATCGCGAGAGAGAAGATTACCTGACGTTGATGCGGCGGCAGTTGGGCTCGAACTACACCGAGTTCCCGCCGCAGGCTGAAGAAGAAGCCGAGAGGTGCTGTTCGGAATGCTGAAAGAAATTCGCATCGCAGGCTTTGGCGGGCAGGGCGTGATTCTGTCCGCGCACATTTTAGGTCGCGCCGCGGCGCTGCATGAAGGCGGCTTCGCGACGATGACGCAGAATTACGGTCCGGAGGCGCGAGGCGGGGCGGCGAGTGCGGCGCTGGTGATCAGCGATCAACCGGTGCTGTTCCCGTACGTATCCTCGCCGGACATTCTGGTGTGCATGTCGCAGGAGGCCTTCACGCGCTTCTCGCCGGAGATGAAAGACGGCGGCGTGCTGATCGTGGAAGAAGACCTGGTGCGGCTGGACAATCTGCCGAAGCACATTCAGGTGTACGGCATCCCGGCAACGCGGTTCGCGGAAGAACTCGGGAAGAAGATGGTGCTGAACGTCGTGATGGTGGGGTTCTTCTGCGCGATCACGAAGTCGCTGAGCCACGACGCGTGCGTGGCGGCTGTGACAGACAGCGTGCCGGAGCGTTTCCGAAAGCTGAACCTCGACGCGTTCGAGCGCGGCTATCGATACGGACTCGATCTGCTGGTGAAGGGCCCCATGAAAGAGGAGAACGGCGACGCGATCGCGCTGGAGGCGGAACTCTAAGTTCAGCAGGTTTGTGATCTTCCTTGGCGCGGCGCCGGTATTGGGAGTTCCGGCGCCGCCTTTTTTTTGCGCTAGCCTGAGTTCACAGTGTCAACGTTGATTGGCAACGGGTCCGCACTGTGTCTCCTCTGCGCGGCTTTGCTCTCACCCGCCGCCGCCCAGTTTCCTACCTCGGAATCGGGCGCGTTTCTCGACACGTTCTGGCCTGAGCTGGATGTGTTCTTCAAGCTGAACGCCGACAGCCGCATCTACTTCTTCTATACCGGCGCTCGAACGAGAGAGGAGGGCTACACGGACGGGCAGTTGGGCATTCACTACGATCTCTATACGAGGCCGATCTTCAAAGGCCGAATCGAAAGGAATCCGGATATCCCGCGGAACCGGTTCCTGATGTTGCGCGTGGGGTACGTGTACGCGGGAACCCCGCCTGGCAACAAGGATCCATTCGTCGAGCACATGCCGACAGTGGAGTTGACTACGCGATTCTCAGCAGGTAGGCGGATCATCATCAGCGATAGGAACCGGGGCGATTTTCGCTTTGTGAATGAGTTGTATACCCCTCGCTACAGGAACCGGTTGAAGGCGGAGCGGAGCTTTGGAGTGGGTTCGTGGACACTGACGCCGTACGCTCATGCCGAGGCCTTCTATGACTGGCGGTACGATGTGTTCCACCGCTTCCGCTTCGCTGGGGGAGCGGAGTGGGAGATCAACAATCACATCGTGCTGGAGGGTTATTACATGCACCAGATCGACACGCGCTCCTCGGACCGGCATTTGAAGATTTTGGGTGTAGCGCTGCAGGTTTATCTGCCGTGAGCATGCGCGTGCGGCTAACAGCACCCGCGTGACCCATTCATCGTCGATCGGCCTTACTTCTGCGGCACACTCCGCTCGGCTGAAGACGCGCCGAATCCGCTCGCGGCTCCATTGCCTCCACAGCCGCGAAGGGTAGCGAGTCCCCAGGCCCTGCAGGCCGCAAATAACGATGTACAACGGGGTCTAAGCGCGACTTTCAACGGAGCGGGTAAAGCGCGTGGCAGCGGAGCAAGCGTCGTCATCTTCTTGGGTGGCCCACAAGGCCGTGCAGACTCCGCAGAATACGCGTTCCACCACATTGCACCCGCTCGCTACCCGAGATTGTGAAAAAATCCCTTCCGCAAGATGCTGCAAATTTCGGCGAGTAGATGCCGTCGCCAGACGCCCTAGGAAGCGTTCTCTCGCGCCGTCCAATGGTTTCGTTACCCCCTACGGGAGCCCCGGCGCGACAGAAGGGACTTCTTCACAAAAGCTACCGCTTGTGGCCGTTTGTGTGCCAGAGCCGCTATCGGCGCGAGTCCCCGTGGCCCCGTGGGACGGTCTGGAAAGCAATGCTATTTTTGCGCGAACTTCTGAGTCAGCCGCTGGGCCTGGGTGTTGAGGCTGATGAGCTGTCGGAGGTCGTCCTCGGCAGACTGCACGGCGGTCTGGATGCGGGAGATGTCAGGGACGGCGGCGGTGGGGTTGTCACGCTCGGTGTCGAGACGGACTGCAAGAGCGCGGAGCTGATCGGTCAAATCGCGGTAGCGTCGCTGGAGGGAATTGAGAGTGTTTTCGCGGCGGCGGTTGATGTCGGCGAGCTCGGCGGGCTGAGCACCTGATTGAGCGAGCTTTTGATTCAAAGCCGTCACATCCTCGCGCGCGCGCCGCAGGGCGGGCTCCAATTGAGCGAGCCGCTCGTTCTTGGTCCTGATTTCGGTTTCCATGGCCTGCACGACGCGATTTGCGTTCTCGACATCCTCTTTGAGGTTTGACTCGGAAGTGGAGATGCGCTTGTTCTCGGCGCTCAAACGGTCAAGGGATGCCTCAAGCTCGCGAACCTTGTTCTGCAGTTCGGTGATGGAGGAGGAGGCGGCGAAGAGGCGGGTCTGGGTCTGGGAAAGCTCACGCACGGTTTCCAGTCGCTTCGCATCGCCCTCGTGGGATTGCGGCTTCTGAGCGGCGACGGCGGGCTCGATGCCGCGAGCCGAGAGCTGTTCGCGGAGGAGCTGATTCTCGGATTCGGCGGCGGCCGCGCGGGCAGATTGAGTGGAGGACTGCTTCTGCAATTCGTCGATGCGTGCCTGGAAGCCGGCGCGAGTGCGCTCGCGCGTGTTGAGCAGCCACGCACCGGCGCCGAGAGACAGAGCCAGCAAAACGAGCAGCGGCGCCTGGACGGATCTTTTCATCGCTGCATCTTACTCCTTTCCGCGGGCGCCGTTCACGAGGCGGGTGCGGTGCTGCAGATCGGCCGATTCGGCGGCGAGCTGGATCGTGAAACTTCTCGGGCAGCCGCCCGGCACTTCAAAGTCGATGGCCCACATGGAGCGGATCTTCTGAAAGACCTGTTCGATGGTGGAGGGGATGTCGCCGAGTGTGCGGCAGAAGTTCGCCTGGCCTCCCGTCGCTTCCGCCATCTGCTGGAGGCCGGTCTGGTAGGCCTCGTTGAGACGATCGCGGAGAAAGGCGAGGTGCACGACAAATACGGGTGCATCGGTCTCAGCAAGAGCGCCGGCGAGCTTGGCGCATTTCTCACGGATCAGAGCGTCGGGGAAGCGGCGGCTCAGATCGCTCGAGTCGCTCATGTTGATCACCGGGTTGGTGTAGTCCTCGCGATAGTTGTAGATGTTGGAATCGGTGAGGTAGAGGACAGCTGCGCGCACAGTGGTCTTGCGGAGGATCGTAGTGGCCAGTTTAGCGGAGGGCTCGATGGTTTCGAGCAGTCCGGCGCGTCCGGAGACTGTGGCACCGGTGAGCGCGGCGGTGGCGGCAGCGCGATCCGCCGTCGGATCAATGAGGACGCGGAGCCCGTCCTGAGAGCGCATGATGCTGGTCCAGACGGAGGCCGGAAGCTTCTCGATCTCGGCGACTGTGGCCTGCCGCGCGGCATCGACGAGGGTGAGATCGCCGGTGACGTCGAGAACGATGACGAGGAGCAGATCCTCGCTCGGACCCTTCACTCGGAGAACGCGCACGTTCTTGCCTTCCACCTTGGCACGCACGCCGCTGAGATGTTCAGCCGAGGTCCAGGCGCAGACGCGCCGCACGGGTCCGGGAGCGCTGGTCGCAGCGCCGCCGCCGGCCCAGAGGGGCGCGGCCAGCAGGGCGATCGCTTCCCTTCTCCGCATCAGAAGCTAAACCTCAATCCGAGCTGAACCACCCGGCCTCCGCGCGAGCCGATGATGTGGCCCGCATTCGCGTTGGGCGCGGACGCCGGTCCGATGACCACGTCGGGATCGGTCCAGTTGGCGTGGTTGATGAAATTGAAGCCCGAGGCTGTGAACTCGACGGAGCGCTCCTGGTCGAGAGCGAAGCGCTTGGCGACGGAGAGGTCGTGGTTCTGGGACATGGGATTGCGCAGGAACGGATGCGTGCGAGGCCCGGATCCCAGTGTGAAGTCCGCCGGTTGTGTGAACGCCGCCGGATTGAACCACATGTCCGGCCCCTGGTTCGGGGAGCGCGGATCGACACCTGGCACGGGATCGACCCTCACCGTCTGCAGGACGTCGCCGGTGTTGTTGAACTGGGCGCGGAGCGCGAGCGGCGAGCCGGACGCGACGGAGGAGATGCCGGAGATCGACCAGCCGTTCGCGAGATAGCGGCGCCAGTCGGCGTAGTTCAGGAGGGGCTTATTGGAACCGAAGGGCAGCTCGTACATGTACGAGAGGGAGAGGCGCTGCGGGTTGTTCCAGGCCGAGAGCGCCCACTCGTTGTGGCGGTTGAACATATCCTGCTTGCCGTAGGGTCCTGAGTAGTCGTCGTACTGACGCGAATACTCGTAGGAGGCGCTGAGGGAGAGGCCCTGGGAGGTTCGCTTTTCGACACGCATCGCAGCCGCCTCACGGCGATAGCGGCCATCGGGCCACTGGGAGAAGACGTCGATGTCGAGGAACTGGGGGTAGGGACGGAGAGAGCGGTTGAACTGAAGGTCGTTCAGCTGGTCGCGGAGAACGAGCTGGTCCGGGTTGATGGCATTGAGACGGACGGCGTTGTTACCAACAAAGAGGTCGCGGCCCCAGGCTACTCCGAGGGATCCGGTGACGACGAATGCTCCCGGGATCTCACGCTCATAGCTGAGTCCTGCGGACTGATAGCGGGGAAGGCGGCCGTCACTGTTGAGGACGTTCGCGTTGGTATCGTTGGCGGCGATGGGCGTGAGATCCGGCACGGGACGGGGCGGCGGAGGAACACCGTCGCCGAGATTGAACGCGGGCGAGAGCTGGGAGTTGGACGAGTAGTAGTAGGGGTGTCCGGTAAAGCCGCGCGTGCCCCACTGGCCGTTGTAGATGGGGTATGCCTGATAGCTCATGCCGTAGGAGGTGCGGAGCACGGCTTTGCGGTTCCCGCGCGGATTCCAGGCCATCGACCAGTTTGGCTGCGGCTTGACGACCGTGGGCTGGAAGGCGCGGCCGTAGCCGCCCTGATTGGCGAAGACAAGAGCACCGGGACGGTTGTTGGCGGGGTTGATCTGCGTGAGGTCGACGATCGCCTGGCGGTCGTAACGCTCAGACCGCGGAGCGGCGGTGAGCATGTTCAGGCCGAAGGAAAAAGTCAGGCCGGTGCGCACCTCCCAGGTGTCCTGCAGGGCGTTGATCCAGGTCCAATTGCGGAAGTAAGAGGGGGACGGGACATTGCTGTAGTCGGCGGATTCCGGGCCGCCGAGAAGGAAGGAGGCGAAGCTCTGTCCGGTGTTGACGATGCCCGGGAGACTGGTGAGTCCCGAAGTGAAATAGAAGGCGCCGGAGGGCATGCCTGGGACAAAGGTGTTCACCTGGTAGCGGACGAACTGCGACACTCCGCGAAGGTTGTGCTTTCCGGCCTTGTGGGAGAGCGCCTCGGTGAAGACGAAGGTGTTGCGGGCGGTCCGCTGAACCGGACTGGAGCGCCCCATCGGGACATAGCCGCCCAGGCTGAAGTATGGGAACGTGTTGCCGGGAACTCCGCTGAGACCCAGTTTCTCGGGCCAGCCGGAAGTGTCAGCCACATTTTCGGAAACGTCGCTGTAGGCTTCCGCCGTGGCCGTGTTGACCGTCTGCGGCGACAGTGTGAAAACGTGCTCGACAGAGCCTCGGCGATTCGTATAGTTGCGGTCCGACGGGGCTGGGTCCGCGGGACTTTCGATGAAGTGGGCGTTGCCGGTGAGGCCATTGGTGAAGGCGTAGGACACGGCCAGGCGATGCTTTTCCAGGAACGTGTGATCGACCTTGGCAATCATGCCGTCGGCCTTGTTTGTTTCGGGAGAGACGATGAAGAAGTTGTTGCTCCAGAAGGGACCGGCGTGGGCGTTGGGCAGCGGGTAGTAGGCGAGCGCCTTGCGAGCCACCGGGTCCTGCCGGTTCTGCGGGATGGTGTTCCCGGGGAACGGATCCTTGATGTACTGAAGGTTGTCGACAGAGACGGGTTGCGACGAATTGTAGTTGGGATTCGCGCGGACGGCGGAAGGGTCGAAGATCTGAAGAGGCGCGCCGGATGCGTCCACCACCTGGTTGTAGTCTCCATTGCGCTCGGAAGCGATGGGCACTGTGCGGAGGTAACTGCGGGCAACTCGCTCGCGCACGCCTTCATAGCTGAGAGAGAAGAACGTGGTGCGGGATCCGGTGTAGAGTTTTGGGATGTAGACGGGCCCGCTGACATTGAAGCCGAACTGGTTGCGGCGCAGCAGGTTCTTGTCCTCACCGCGCTGCACGATCTCATGCGGGACGGCATCGAGAAGATCGTTGCGGAGATTCTCGTAGAGGCGGCCGTGGAACTGGGCACGACGCGCGCCGGTTTGCGATTTGATACGGGGGCCGCCGCCTTCGCGAAAACCGAGGTCGCGCGTGAGGACCTTGAACTCCTCGGCAGCTCTTTGGATGTCGCCTGTTTTTTGAGACGCGGGCCCTTGGCCGCTCAGGATGGCGGAGAGAAAAATCAGGCTGATACGACCGAAGCTCCGCATCCCGCTGTCTACTCCAGTTTAGCGTGGAAGCTGGGCGACGAGCAGTACCAACAATCGGGTATCCGCTGCACTGCGGCGCGGATTGTGTAAGGCTTGCTCGGCATGATCCGGCCTCCTAATTCCCGGTTGCTGAGCTTCCTTCCCGGCTTATGACAATCGCATCGCGGAACTGGCGATAGCGGCGCGGAGACTCGTGCTGCGGGAGGCGCCTGAAGCTGTCGAGTCGATCTACGATGCGTACAACGCCGTTGCCATCGGCTTCTCGTTCACCGGCAGGTTGAAGGACGGCTTCATCCACATCGCCACCTACTCGCGGCACGTCAATCTGGGCTTCAACCACGGGGCATCGCTGCCCGATCCGGAGGGAGTGCTGCGCGGCACGGGAACCTCAGTGCGGCATATCAGGATTGAAAAGGGAGAAGACTCGAAGCGGGAGTTCCTGGGAGAATACATCCGGGCGGCGATCGAGCAGGTGGGGGGGGCCGGGAGAGGCGCAGGCAGTGGGGCGGCCGGGGAGGGGAGTCTGATAACGGGCAGTAAGCTCCGGCGGAGAGGGCGTTACGTGCCCTCTCCGCATGGAGGGTCCAGTAAGCACTAGAAGGAGAGTCGAGTGCCGACCTGGATCGCGCGGGGCCCTCCAGAGCCGAACACCTGGAAGATCCTCGATGTGGGCTGCATGAAGCTGGCGGTGTTTCTCAAGTCGCTGCTATAGCCGCCGAGATTCGCCAGGTTGAGGCAGTTGAAGCACTCGCCGAAGACCGCGAGCTTCCAACGCTCCCGATAGGAGATGGTCTTGGTGACGCGCATGTCCTGATCGTAGAACGCCTGACCCAGTTGATAGTTTGACGGCAGCGTCAGCTTGGGAATGGGCTGGTTGCGAGGAGTCAGCTTGCCCGCGTAGGTCTGATTGAACTGATCTACGAGACGGGCGAGGTCGTCCTTGCCCATCGACATGTTGAACGCTCCCGAGGTCGAGCCGGGGAGAATGGAGCTGCCCAGCCCTGTGCCGGTGAGGTCGATGCCCGAAATCCCCATTGTGATTGGGCCTTTGCTGCTCATGGTGCTGATCAGCGACGCCTCGATACCCCAAGGCAGCTTGTAGATGCCGGAGAGGGTCAAGATATGGTGCGGCGCCTGCGGCCCCCAACTGGCGAACCAGTTGTTCGCGTCGATGAGCCCGTTGTATCCAACCTGGCTCTGCAGCGTGTAGCCAACCATCAGCGAGAAGCGGTTGGACATGTGCTTTTCGGCCTTGATTAGGAGGCCAGCGTACCTGGACCGGCCGGCTGGCGTGCGCATCTCGATCGAGTCCGAGGAACAGAGTGCGGTGAGGTCAAGCTGCTGGTCGCCTTTGCACGCGGGCATTACCGGACCGGCGGCGCTATTCCAGTGGTTGTAATCGATGTTGCCCATGTCCATGCGGATGGTGTGCCGCCAGACGAAATTGCCGTCGATGACCCAGTCCTTAGCCACCCTCTGCTGCACGCCCAGGCTGAAGTGCTCGGACTGCGGCGGGCGGTAGTTCGCAGGGTAGAGGTCGCTGGCGGTCTTGAAGAGGTTCACGCCACGATAGGTCAGATCCGTCGGGCTGCCGATGCTGGCGAGTTCTTGCGCCAGGGCGTTGGCGATGGGCTGCATCATCTGCATCAGGTAGGCCCCTGCGAATGCCGTGGGGTTCGTGTTGAACTCCAGCGGCGTCCCCTGCGGAACCCCGGGGATACCCTTGATGGGATTCGGGACCAGAGAGCCGGGAAGAGGATACCGGCCATTGCCGATGGGGCCGATGATGGCTCGCTCACCGAGGCGCTTCCACAACTCCATGGAGTCGTAGTAGATGCCGAAGCCGCCGCGAATGACTGTATCCGAGCTCTTGAACGGAGAATAGGCAAAGCCGATGGCCGGCGAGATGTTCTTGTAATACCGCTGGGATGCGCCAAGATTGCCCGCGCCCAGCACCGGCGCAAGATAGGCCGGTTTGTTCAGGTCATGGTTCAGCAGGTTGGTTTCGAAGTGCCAGCCGAGGCCGTAATTGACAGTCAGGCGCGGCGTCATCTTCCAGGTGTCCTGAACGTAGAAGTGGTAGCGTGTGCTGGAGTTCGCCTGGTCGGCCTGGAATGGCGGCGGCTGCCTGGAATCACCTACGCCAACTTCGAAGTTCCTGAGCGGCAGCGACAGAATGTCGTTCAGGGTATTGAAAGTGGTTGGAATGGGGATTTGCTTGTTCGCGGGGACGCTGGCGTTGTAGGCGAGCACCTCCTCCGGCGAGTAGAGGTTGATCTGCCCCGGGCTGTCGAAGGCGTAGAATCCATCCAGGGCGACATGGTCGAATTCACCCCCCAGGCGGATCCGGTGCGACCCTTTCTGCCAGGAGAAGTTGTCGGTCAGGATGTAGTGCCGGGAGATCTGTCCCTGCGGCGAATCTGACTGGTTGCCGATCCTGAAGCCTGCTCCATCGACGGTGATCTGGGGACCGCCGAGACCGAGACAGTTGGGGCAGTCTGCCGCAGGCGCGTCCAGATTGCGGTTGCTCCAGAAGGTGTAGGCAAAACGCAGATCGTTCACCATCGACGACTTGGGAGTCGAAGTCCAACCGAGCATACTCTGGTCCGCCCAGTTTTTGTTCTTCACCCAGTTCGAAGGCATTCCGCTGCCGCGGGGTCCGAAGCTGCCATTGCCGTCGTGTGAGTAACGCGCGAAGAGGGTGTTGGACGGATTCAGCTGGTAGTCAAATCTGAAGCTCGGCTGCGTTCCGTTATACGGGTTCTGCTGGATAACACCAAAGTGCGCGAAGTACGGCGATGAGGGCTGGATGTTCGCGACACTCGTCTGGTTTGTGTGTTCGAGGTTGGCGAAGAAAAACAGCTTGTTCTTGATAATCGGGCCGCTGAGGGTTCCGCCCGACTGCCGCCGTGCAAAGAAGGGATCCGGATTCAGCGGGTCGCGTTTCAAGCCAGGGTATGCGGCCATGTTGTGGTCGCGGAAGAAGAAGTAGCCGCCGCCGTGGAAGTCGTTGCCGCCGGTGCGGGACACGATGTTGATGGAGCCGCTGGCCGAAAGCCCGGTGGACAGGTCGAAGTTCGTCGTTGAGATTTGGAACTCCTGGACCACTTCCTGCGAGAAGTTCTGCTGCGTGCCACCCTGGACCTGATCCTGGTTTGTAATGCCATCGATGGTGATGTGAGTCTGGCTTGCGTCACCGCCAAGGATGGACACGTTAAACATGTTGTTGTAGATACTGCCGCTCTGCGGAGAGACCCCGACGCCCGGCTGCAATCCCGCCAACTGCAGGAAGTGCCGTCCATTCAATGGAAGCGCCTGAATCTGCTCGCGAGTGATTGTCCCCTCCACAGCATGGCTCTCGTAATTGAGTTCTGCAGCCGTGCCCTGGACGGTGACCGACTCGGACGAACTGCCAAGGGCAAGTTGCATATCAACCCTTGCGGCCGTGCCGGCCGTGACCTCGACGTCGCGGACCAGTTTCTTGAATCCCTGCGCCTCCGCCTGTACCGTGTAGTGTCCAGCGGTGAGCGCCGAAGCGCTGAAATCGCCGGATGATCCGGACGATAGGTTGCGTTTGAAGCCGGTTTCCGCGCTGGTGACTACCACCTTGGCGTTCGGAATCACGGCTCCGGTTGGGTCGGTGACTGAGCCGGAGATCGTTCCGGTCGGCACCTGGGCCGTCAACACAGCGGCCCCCAGAAATACAGCCTGTGCTACTAACAGACTCAAGGACTTACGTGTCATTACTTCTCGCCTCACGAACTTGACCTAGACCTGAAGCCAATTTCAACTTTGCACTGCAGCAGAACAATTACTGAACATTAACAATAACTACACAAAACCACGTTTCGTTTTTTGGCAAACCGCTCACAAAAATACTCTACGGCCTGGCACACTGTCAACATATCGAACGAGCGGCTGTACACTCCTAAGCCGCTGCAGGCGGATGCGATGACCGAACTGAATAAGCAACCGCTCTGCCACGTGCGGGTTGGCGGGAGGTACTCGACGATGGATTTCAGGACATAGGAGCCGGTTTCGCGTGATCAGGTTTCCCGAGGCCCTTGGAGTAAACCTATCGAAGGGGCATGCGCACGCAAGTTGGCCGCCGCCAGACAGCGCATATCCCCACTTGAGCGTCGGCGGGAAGTACTCGGCGATGAGCTCCTGGCAATAGGGCGGCTTCGCGACACCGGCCTTTGTGTGGCCCTTGGGGCACACGTGTCGAATAGGCCGCAGCTCGCGGGTACCTGTGGCTGAAACAAGTCAGGTCGGAGCCGATCCGACCTGTCCTACCACTTGAGCGTTGGCGGGAAGTACTCGGCGATGAGCTCCTGGTAATAGGGGGTCAGCTTCGCGACATCGGGCTTTGTGTGGCCCTTGGAGTAGAGGTCGTAGGGGTTGAAGCGGCGGACCCACTCGAACATGGCCCGGTCGTGATCGTTCATGAGATAGCCGTACTCGCCCTCACGGTGAATCGGGTAGCAGGAGTGGTAGCGGATCATGTACAGGGCTTCCTCGGGGAGGTGATCCTTGACGATGTGATAGAGATACTCGTCGTGCCCCCACGAGAGCATCACCTTGCCGAGTCCGCAGCCCTCTTCGTAGATGCCGAGGCGGGTCTGATACTCGGGGACTCGCGCGTCCGCGTTGTCGGCAAAATACTCGGGGTACACGATCTTCGGTGACCAGGCGCAGCCGACGGGGAAGGTGTCGCCCACGACGGCCCATTGGGGCTCTCCCCAGAGCCACATCACCTTGCCGAGGTCGTGGATCAGGCCGGCCAGTTGGAACCAGCGCGGGTGTCCGTCGGCCCGGATAGCTTCGGCCGTCTGGATGTTGTGCTCGATTTGGGAGAGGTCTGTGTCCGGATCGGAATCGTCGACGAGCTTGTTCAGCTCCACCATCAATTCCCAGACGCTCAAGCGCGCATGATCCAGCTTGAGCCACTTGTCGCGCATCGCGCGATTGAAATCGACGGTCTGGTTGGTATGGTTCAGTCGATAGAATTCGCGCACCACGGGCGGCGTGTTGTCGTCATAGTGGCGGAACTCTTCCTGGCTCTTGCCTTCCTGATAGCGTGGAGACAGTGTAGACATGCGAACCCCTCCTGACTGAATTCAGGATAGCAGCCGGAGGGGCGTGGTTTAGATGGCCCAGTGCCAGAGGTTGGCGCCCACCGTGAACCCTGCGCCGACAGCGGCAAACAGCACGAGGTCGCCCTTCTGAAGGCGGCCGGTCTTGTAGGCCTCATGGGTGGCGATTGGGATGGTTCCAGAGGTGGTGTTCCCGTAGCGTTCGATGTTGATCAGCACGTTTTCGTGCGGCATGCCGAGACGGTCGGCGCAGGCCAGAATGATCCTGCGATTCGCCTGGTGCGGCACCATGAGCTTGACCTGTTCGGGCTTGAGATTGTGCGCTTCGAGAAGCTGGGCGGAGATTTCGCCCATTTTCTTGACTGCGAATTTGAAAACGGCCTGGCCTTCCTGGTGAACGAAGTGGAGGCGGCGGTCAACGGTGTCATGGGTAGGCGGCATGCGGGAGCCGCCCGCCGGCATTTTGAGCACGTCCCCGCCGGAGCCGTCGATTTCATTCTTGAAGCCGACGAATCCGGGCTCGCCGTCCAAAGCCGGCTCGATGAGGAATGCCCCGGCGCCGTCCCCGAACAGGATGCACGTGGTGCGATCGGTGTAGTCGATGATCCGGCTCATCGTATCGGAGCCGATGACGAGCACTTTCTTGTGCGTGCCGCAGCCCACCAGGTGCGCCGCGGTGGTGAGACCGTAGACGAAGCTCGAGCATGCGGCAATGAGATCGAAGCCCCAGGCATGCTTTGCCCCCAGTTTGTGCTGGACGATGCATGCCGTGGACGGAAACATGTGATCTGGAGTCACCGTGCAGAGGATGATCGCATCAACATCCTCCGCTGTGGTCCCTCTGTGGGCCAAAGCTTCCCTGGCCGCGGCGATGGCCATATCCGAAGTGGCGATCTCCGGGTCAGCGATGTGACGCTCCCGGATTCCGGTGCGCTCGAGGATCCACTCGTTGGACGTGTCGACCATCCGAGCCAATTCGTCGTTTGTGAGAATGCGCGGAGGAGCCCAGGCGCCAACCGCGCTGATTTTAACGTTACGCAAAATGCCTCCCATCCCGCCGGAACCTTACGTGCGCACAGAGTGGAAAGATCTGCGACCGGCGACACGGCGGGCCCTTTGAGGACAAGTCAGTGTGAATCGGACGTAAAACTCCATTGATATGCTATTCAGGAGAGGGATGCAAGTCCAGACGACGCTGCCGTGGGCCGAAGAAACGAACGAGGGTATCTTTCAGCGTGTTTACTGCGAGTTGAGCAGGGGTCGTAAACTCGCCAGAGTGGACTTCCGCGTGAAGCCCTATGTGAACACGATGGGAAAGCTCCATTTGCGCGGAGATGTGCTCGAAGTGGCCGTAAGTGATCTAATCGCTGGGGCTCCGGCGACGGTCAGGGAGGCACTGGCGTGGATCCTCTTGTGTAAGCTATTCCGCCGCAAGGCCCCGGCTCATTGGGTCCTCCACTACCGGCAGTTCATGAACCGCCGGGAGGTGCGCCGGACGCACCAGGCTGTCCGGCAGTCCCGGGGGAGAAAATACGTGTCCGGCCCGCGGGGAGAGTACTTTGACCTCGGTGAGATCTTCGATCAGCTACGCGACAAGTATTTCGAGCCGTTGATGGCGAAACCGCAACTGGGGTGGAGCCGGCGCCCGTCTCGATGGCTGCTGGGGCATTTCGACCACGCGCATAATGCGATCATCCTCAGCAAACTGCTCGACGGCCCCGATGTTCCGAAACTGGCGGTGGACTACATCCTGTATCACGAGATGCTGCACCTGAAGCATCCGGTGGAGCATCGTGGATCACGGCGCCGCGTGCATACCACCGCCTTTCGGGAAGACGAGAGGCTCTTTGAAGGGCTGAAAGAAGCCAAGGAAATGCTGAAACAACTGTAGAGGCGGCTGGCCTGACTACGCTGCCGGCGTCAGCACCGGACGGAACGTGACAGCAGTCCGGTCGAGGGCCTCAAGCAAGCCGGAAGTATCGACGGACCCCACTCCGATGCTGTAGGCGGCGACTTGCAGACGAACCCGCCACCATGCGCGGGTGAAAATCACCTTCTGCCGGAACAACTCGTCCTGCAGGCCCGGAGTAGCTTTTCCAGCGATGATCAATGCCTGGCCGACTGCCTGCAGCCGCAGAAAATCGAGGCGCATTTCAGAGAGGTAAGCCCTGCACACTGCGATTCTGCGCTTGCGGAAGGAACGGTCCATTCCGGGCTGGTAACCGGGCAGCGTTCTCACAAACTCGAAATCATCTTGCGAGAGCAGCCGCTGGAGCGGCCGGTAGCGCTCCGGGGAGAATTCGCTCCACCATTCCGCGGAAAAGGCGGGTCTGCGGGAAGAAAGAGCCAGACGGTGGTACAGGACGGCAAGGACGATGACAAGAACGAGAGTGGAGAAAGCCGTAAGTAGAACTGGCAACATAAATCTCACCACAAACCAGAATCGTGTGAATATCCTATCTTGAATTTCGGTGGAGTGCAACAGGCACGGAGCCCTTTTCCGGCCGGCAAGAGGGATCTTCCGGCTAATTCGCTTATTGCGGCGAGTCCAGCGCTCGATTTAGGGCTTCCAACTGCGCCAGGAGGCGTTCCTGGCTATCCGGCGCGAATCGCACCGCTGCTCCGCGGGTCTCCTCCTCCCACGACTTCCGCATCAGACAGACCATCAGCAGAAGTGAGACATCAGTAATGAGCAGCCGCCCGGTGCTCGCAAGACGAGTCCATATCGAAGAGTCCAGATTACGAAGATAAGCAGCCGCGGCGACCCCAACAAAGTAGATCGCAAAGCCAAAACTATATAAAAGCAGATTCTTCTTTAACTGGACCGGATACCACAGAATAAAGGCCGCCAGCGCAACAAGAAAAAACAGGAGAGTGGTGTAAACTGTTGATTCCAATAGATGATGGGCACGCAGAAACTGGAACTGCTCGTGAGAGAAATCGAACTCGCGCAGGTGGGTCAAAACGGAAACCAGTCCGCTGACTGTGAGAACCCCCAGGACAGTGCCCCGGCCGAGCACCGAAAGACCCTTATAGCTGGACAACACGTGGCCGTAGATTTCCAGAACCACGGCGACTCGACAAGCCATGAGAGGGAAGTCAGTGACGAAATAGGCGATCCCATAGGACGTCGTATTGGGAGCGATCTGCAGAAGGATGAGAGACCGGGCAGTCTGCAGCGCCAGGCATAAAGTGAACGCTTTGTACTTGCCTGCAAGGCCCAGCCAGACTAACCGGCACAGCAGGGCCGCGTGCAGGAAAATGCCCAGATACCATAGGAAGTTTTCGAGCCTGTCCGGAGCAACCATGGGGGGGCGTTACCTTCGACCATTCAGGTAACGTCCTGATGATATCAGGAATGGTGGGAGCAAGTGGCGTGATTCTCAGAAGCGTGGCGGCAGGGGGCAACCGGGTTCAGGCCGCCCCCGCAGTCATTTATCGGGCATCGGCAGCAACGGAGACCAGGGCTGCCGGCGGCTTGTCCGGGCAGGGGAAGCAACCGGGGAACGGATCGCTCATACGGTTGGCAACCGAGATCATGGGCAAGGCGAGGAGGGCGGCGAGAACGAGGCGTTTCATCTGGGTGTTTAGGTCCTTTCTGGTGTGGAAATGGGCTTTCCGAAACAAAGACTACCCCGTCTTCTTGCGGCGCTCAGGTTTTTGCTTGATTTTTTCTGAGAATGGAACAGAGCAGGATGTTGTCTGAGAATTTGCGAAAAATTGCCCTGAAACGGCCTCGGGCGGAAGATTAGACGTTGACCAGCGAGCCAAGTTGGCGGAAAGATAAAGAGACGCCCTGTGATCAGACAGCCAGGAATGGAGAACGGCCCCCGGCCCGTGGAAGATTTGTGGCGGCGAACGTTGTCACAAATCCCCACCCTATACGGGCGGCTTGTCTATCTGTCGTCCCTGCGGAATGCGAACTCGGGACATTATGAGCATCACGGGTTGAAGCTGGTGTTCGGGGAGGAAGCCGCGGACCGGGCATTGCGGGATAGCCACGACCGGGTCTTTCGGCAATGGCTGACCCTGAATCTGGAGCAGCAGAAGGCCGATCTCGATCTTTACCTGTCTTCGCTTCCGACCAAACGTAAGGTGCTGGCAGAGAACTGGTTACGGCTCTCGCCTTACCGCAGCCTCTCGCCCGTTTCGGCTTCGGGACCTGAACGGAACCTCTTCCTTTGCGACCTCGAGATTCTTCTGACGCTGCTCAGGAACGAATACGCGGACGGGCCACGCGCGTAAGCCGATTGGCGACCCCCACTACCTGCCCGACCACTTCCACATCGCTGGCATAATCGAAGATCATCGGCTCGGCGCCTGACGCCGGATGCGGAAGGACGACCAGGGTCTCATTCGCGATACTGCACCACCCGCAAGCCCAGCCGTCGCGGTGCTCCAGAAAGTAAAGCGGCCTGTCCAGTTCGCTGCTCCATCCCCCGGTAGCGATTCTCCGCATCGTGTCGTCCACCAGGATTAGGCTCCCCGGCTGGAGCATCGGGTACATGAACCAATCCTCCTCGCCGATCCACGCGTAGCGGTAGTTACCGGGGTCGTAATTGCCGGCAAGCATCAGCGGCAGTACACCCCAACTCTGGATGAATCGCGTAAGGAAAGTGGTCTTGGCCAGGTCCACTCCCGGATCAAGCGACAATGGCACCTGGATCTCTCCCATCATCCGCTTGGACAGGCTCTCCTTGCCAAAACCAATGATATGAGTCTTATCCGGGCCGCCGACACTGACGGCGTCAGAGGCCAGCCAGGTCGGGTCAATCCCGTACCAACGCATCACCTCTGCCATCTCCAACCGGTAGATCACGCACAGCGAATAGAGCTTATAGAGGCTGGGGATGGCTCCACGGTTCTCGATATCGCTCAACCGGCTGATGGCGAGCGTGAACTCACTATTCTTCCGCCGCTCAGCGATCTGGACGCTGAACTCTTCGACATCGCGGTATCTGAGCCCCAGTCGCTCTCGGGCGCGCTTAAATTTTTGGCCGGGGTCATCCATGTTATGATCGGGAGCGCCTGAAGTCACCGACGGTGGTTTGCTGGGGGCCGGATTGACTCAAACAAGTAGCTCAGTTACAAAGAGTTGCCTGGAACAGAGTGAGCCTGGGCCAAGCGGCTATTTCGATTCTGTTCTGAATTCGGAACAAGTGCAAGCGACACCGGCGAATTTCGAAACACTCAGAACCGTCCGTAGTACCTTTCTCGCACCTCCTTACTCCCATGTCTACCATTACCAAGCAAAAGAAAGCCGTGGCGTTCCAGGGCGAGCCGGGCGCGTTCAGCCACGAGGCGGTGCTCCGATTCTTCGGTGCGGGCGCCGCAATCCTCCCATGTCAGCGCTTCGAACAAGTCTTTTGTGCTCTTCGAGATAGCGAAGCCGACGCAGCCGTGGTCCCGATTGAAAACACGCTGCATGGATCCGTTCATGAGAACTACGACCACCTGCTGAATTTTGACCACACAATCGTCGCTGAGACGAATGTTCGCATCATCCATAACCTGATCGTCCCTCCCGGGGTCCGCTGGAATCAGGTGCGGCGCGTGTTCTCACACCCCGTTGCTTTGAATCAGTGCCTGCAGTTCTTTGCCTCAAACCCGCAGATCGAGCGCGTTCCGTTCTATGACACGGCAGGGAGCGTCAAGATGGTGATGGAGGAGGGACTCAAAGACGCCGCTGCCATCGCCTCCGCCGTCTCGGCTGAGATCTACGGGGCGCGGATTCTCAAGCGTTCGATCGAAGACGACCGGCAGAATTACACCCGGTTCTTTTTGCTGCGCCGCCGGAACCAGAAGCCCCTGGCGTTGAAAGAACCCGGCAAAAAGGGCTGGAAGACATCCCTCGTTTTCTCCACCCGCAACCAACCCGGATCGCTGTTCCGGGCCCTCAGCGCCTTTGCCCTCCGGGACCTCTCCCTCGCCAAAATCGAATCGCGCCCGCTGCGGGGCAAGCCCTGGGAGTACCTTTTCTACGTCGACCTCCTCGGCAGCGTGGACGACATCCGCGTGCAACGTGCCCTAGGCCACCTCGAGGAACTGGCCGACATGCTCCGCGTCCTCGGTTGCTACCGGGTCTAGCCCCCCTCGCCTGTTTACACGACAATCGGGGAACCCCACCGCGGCCGGACCGTATAACCTTCCATGGGAAATCTCTGGTCTGACGCGAAGTTCTCGATCCGGGCAATGCGGCGGAGTCCCCTGTTCGCGGTCATTGCCATCCTCTCGCTGGCCTTGGGGATTGGAGCAAATACGGCGATCTTCACGCTGCTCGACCAACTGCTGCTCCGCGACCTCCCGGTGAAGAACCCGGACGAGCTCGTGATGCTGTACCAGCGCGGCCCCCACAACGGAAGCAACATGGGCGACCGCATGCACTCCTACACCATCTATCAGGACTACCAGCAGAAGGCTGCGCCGTTGTCCGAAGTTTTGTGCCGCAGGCTCATCTCCGCCTCGTTCAGCCTGGATAACCAGACAGAGCGGGTCGGCGCCGAGATGGTCTCCGGCAATTACTTCACGATGCTGGGCGTGAAGCCTGCCATCGGGCGCGTCTTCAACTCCAGGGAAGACGACCAGCATTACATGGGACACCCGGTCGTCGTCCTCGGCTATGACTACTGGATGTCGCGCTTCAACGGCGACCCCGGCGTCCTCGGCAGGAAGGTTCTCGTCAATAACTACCCGATGACGATCGTCGGTGTCTCGGCTCGCGGTTTTGCGGGGATCGACCCGGCCCGCGCCGTCCAGATCCGCGTTCCTATCCTGATGAAAGAGGCGATGGCGCCCGAGTGGAGCTGGATGCAATTCGCCGACCGCCGCGCCCGCTGGGTCCAGGTCTTTGCCCGCCTCAAGCCCGGCTACACGGTCGAAACCGCCAAGGCTCCCATGCAGGGACTCTTCCGCCAGATCCGTGAGTACGAATCTACGCTTCCCGCCGCCAAGGACTGGTCCAAATATGTCCGCGACCGCTTCCTCGAAGGCACCATCCACGTCGAAAAGGCCGCCACCGGATACTCCAACCTGCGCAACGATTTCTCTAAACCTCTCATCGTCCTGATGTGCATGGTGGGCCTCGTCCTCCTGATCGCCTGCGCCAACGTCGCCAATCTCCTGATTGCGCGCGCCTTTGCGCGGCAGAAGGAGATCGCAGTCCGCCTCTCTATCGGCGCCACGCGCTGGCACCTCATCCGGCAGTTGCTCGTCGAGAGCCTCGTCCTCTCGGCGATGGGGGGCGCGATCGGAGTCTTCCTCGCCGTCACGATGACGCGCGTCTTGCTCGCCATGGTCCCCAGCGAGGGTAACCCGCTGCTGATCGAGTCCACTCCGGATTGGCGCATCCTGGCCTTCACGCTCGGCCTGACCTTCATTACGGCGCTGGTCTTCGGCATGGTGCCGGCGCTTCGTGCCAGCCGCCCGGATCTTGCACCGACACTCAAGGACACCGTGGGCGGCATCGCAGGAGGGGCCGGCGGATCCATCGTTCTCAAGAAGGGACTCGTCACCGCCCAGGTCGCCCTCAGCTTCCTGCTCCTGTTCGGCTCCGGCCTGTTCCTGCGCAGCCTTCAGAACCTTAAGCTGAAGGAGACAGGCTTCCGCGACATCAACAACCTGGTGACCTTCCGGCTCGCCCCGGCGCTCAACGGTTATGACGGCCCCCGTACTGAAAACCTCTACCGCAGAATCCTGGAGCAAGTGCGCTCGACTCCCGGAGTGCGAACGGCGTCGCACGCTTCCGTGGGCCTGCTCGCGGGCGATGAATGGGATAACACCATGGGGGTGGAAGGCCACAAGGCCAAGGATGGCGAGGACATGCAGGCGTTCATGAACGCCCTCTCGCCCGGGTATTTCCAGACGATGGGCATTCCTCTCGAAGAGGGCCGCGATTTCGAACTCCGCGACGTTCCGGTCCAGCCGGTGCCCGAGCGCCCCGAACCGGAACTCCCCAAGGTGGCCATCGTCAATCGCAAGTTTGCAGATCACTTCTTCCCGGGCAAATCCGCACTGGGAAGACACATCTCCTGGGGCAACGGCCCCAACTCGAAACTCGACATCGAAATCATCGGCGTGGTGGGCGACACCCTCTACGAAGGGCCGCGCGAAGGATCGCACCGCCAGGTCTTCGTGCCTGCGTTCGGACATATGAGCGCGTCATTCTATGTGCGCACAGTCATGGATTCGCGAACCGCAGCCTCGGTGCTGCGGAATGAGGTGAAGAAGATCGACCCGGGGCTCCCAGTCAGCGACATGAAGACGCTCTCCTCCCAGCTTGACGAGACTCTCATGACGGAGCGGCTCATCGCCCTGCTCTCCGCGGGCTTCGGGCTGCTGGCTACTCTGCTCGCCGCCATCGGCGTGTATGGCGTGATGGCGTTCGCCGTCGCCAGCCGGAAGAAGGAGATGGGCATCCGCCTCGCTCTCGGCGCGCAGCCCGGTTGGGTCCTCTGGACCATCATGCGCGAGGTGCTCATCCTGCTCGTCATCGGCCTCGTCGTTGGCGTTCCCTCCGCGCTCGCCCTCGGCAAGCTCGTCGCCACCCAGCTTTACGGCATCGAGCCCCGCGACCCCTGGACCGCCGGCGTCACCATTATGATCCTCGTCGCCGTCGCCGCCGTCGCCGGACTCATCCCCGCGCGCCGCGCCAGCCGCATCGACCCGGTGCTCGCCCTGCGCTACGAATAGCCCGTCTTCAACACCCGCCGCCCATTCAGCGCAAACCCGCGCCGGTTGTCGAACGGATCCACCGTCGCCTCCACCGCGACTACGGGCTGCACAGTCAAATGCCCGTAGTCGCGATACACCTGCGCGAACAGCGACACCTCCAAAAATCCCGTCCGGTCCGCCAGCGTCAAAAATTTCATCGTCCCGTTCTCCGTCGGATGATGCCGGTCCGCCACCACCAGCCCCGCCACCCGCACCTCCTTCCCATACAGAGCGTGCTGCTCCCGCATCAGCTCCGCCGCCGTCTTGAACTTCCTCCAATTCAGATCCGGCGCAAAATACTCCAGCGGATGCATACAGACCGGGAACCCCAGCACCTCGTGCTCCCACCGCGCGCGAGCCCGCGTCGACGCCTCAAAACTCTCCGGCAGATCCGTCTCGATCATCGGCTTCTTCTCAATCTGGGCCGACGCCTCCAGCCGCTGCATCCGCCAGAACAGCCGTCCGCGCGGCTCCCCGAACATGTCCAGCGCCCCCGACTTCAACAGCGCCAGCCACTCCCCTCGCCCCGGCTTCACCTTGCGATAAAAATCCCCCACGTCGTGAAACGGCCGCTGCACCCCGATCTTGTCCAGCACAGCTTGCGACAGCCCGCGCACCTGGTCCAGCGGCAAGAGAATCCTCTCCCCGTGCACCAGGAACCGCCGCACGTCCGACGCATGCAGGTCCGGCGTCTCGAACTGCGCTCCATTCCGCAGCGCCTCCAGCACGTACAGCATCGGCGCATAAAATCCCCGCCGCGACGTCATCACCGCCGCCAGAAACTCCACCGGATACCGCGTCTTCAGCCACGCTCCCGAGTACGCCTCCACCGCGTACGCCGCTGAATGCGCCTTGTTGAACATGTACCCCGCGAAGTCTTTCAACAGGTCCCAGACATTGGCGATCTCCTCCTCCGTCCGCCCCATCTGCCGCGCCGCCTCGCGGAACTCCTCGCCCAGCGCATCGATCCGCGCGCGATCCTTGTTCTTCACCAGCGCCCGCCGCAGCAGATCCGCGCGCCCCCACGGCATCCCCGCAAATCCGTTCGCCACCAGCAGGATGTGCTCCTCGAACGCCATCAGCCCATAGGTGTCGGCCAGCAGCGGCTCCAGCGACGGATGCGCGAATGCCACCTCCTCCAGCCCCTGATGACGCCGCGCGTAGGCCCGCTTCTTCCCCTCATTCGCCGCTCCCGGGCGGATGATCGACTCCACCGCCGTCAGGCAATCGATGTCCCGGCAGTTCGTCATCACCAGCAGCCCTGTCATCGCCGGCGACTCGATATGGAACACGCCCCGTGCGTTGCCCGTCGCAATCGCATCCCACGTCTCCTCGTCCTGCCAGTCGAGCCTCTCCAGATCCGGCTTCTCCAGCCCGTTGTCGCCGAGGTTCTCCAGCGTGTCTCGCAGCACACTCAGCCCCGCCTGCCCCAGCAGATCCAGCTTCAGCAGCCCCAGTTCCTCCACATCGTCCATCGCATAGTGCGTCGTCATCAGCCCCTTCGCCGACTCGAACAGCGGCATGCGATCCGCAATCGGATCCCCCGAGATCACCAGCCCGCACGGATGCATCGCGAAGTGCCGCGGAATGCCGTCGAACGAGCCCGCCATCGCCAGCACTGTCTTGTACGGCTCCTCGTTGTAGGGCAGATCCCGACACTCCGGCCGCTCCCGCACTGCCTCCTGAGCGTCTCCGCGATACCACGGCAGATGCTCCGTGAACCGCCGCGCCTCCCGCTCCGGAATCCCATACACCTTCGCGATATCCGCCACCGCCGACCGCCCCTGAAACGTATGCACCGCCCCGATCATCGCCACGTGCTCCTTGCCGTAGCGGTTGAATACGTACTGGATCACCTCGTCCCGCCGGTCCCACGGCAGGTCGAGATCGATATCGGCGAGCTTCGCAAACTGCATCCGCTCCCGGTTCAAAAACCGCTCGAAGCACAACCCGAATCGGAATGGGCACACGTTCGAGATCCCCAGCAGATAGCACACCAGGCTCCCCGCCGCCGACCCCCGCGCAAGCGTCGCGATCCCCTGCCGCCCGCACCACTCCACGATGTCCGCGAACACCAGGAAGTACTCCGCGTACCCGACCTCCTCGATAATCGACATCTCCAGCGCCAGCCGCTCATGCACCTGCGCCTCAGGATTCGCGCCATAGCGCCCCACAAGCCCCTCCCGCACCTTCGACCACAACAGCGCCACCGCGTCGTCGCACGGATACTTCGGAAACCGTATGTCGCCGAGCTCAAAATCAAACTGGCACCGCTCGGCGATTCGCGCCGTGTTCGCCATCGCCTGCGGCAGCGCGCCGAAGTACCGCGACATGTCCTCTTCCGTGTGCCAGTGGTGACGCCCTGCCGGCAGCTTTTCCGGGTGACGCTGGTTCAACAGAGTCAGCGTCCGCATGCTCTGCAGAATGTCGTACTGCAGCCGGTCTTCCGCGCTCAAATAGTGCGTGTCCACCGTCGTGGTGAGCGGGATCCGCTCCCGCCGCGACAACTCCGCAAACAACCGCGCCACCCGCAGGTCTTCATCGTTGTGCGGCGAAATCTCCAGCGCCAGGCTCCGCCCGTACCGCTCCCGCAGCTTTTGCAGCGCCAATTCCGGCGCCTCATTCCGCCGCACCGCCTCCGCCACCGAACTCCGCGGCCCGGCCAGGCAGATCAACCCCTCGCAATACTCCCCCAGCGTTTCATCCCCCGCCCCCGCCGTGATTACCCGGCACAGGTTCCGATACCCCCGCGCATTCTCCACCAGTAACACCAGCGTGCTCTTGTCCGGCAGCGTCACCTCGGACCCGATCACCGCATGCAGCCCCAACTCCCGAGCCTTCTTGTAGAACAGCACCGCCCCGGCAACCGTATCCCGATCCACCAGCGCCGCCGCCGTCATCCCCGAGACATGAGCAGCCTCCGCCACCTGCTCCGGCGGCATAATCCCGTCGAGCAGGGAATAGAAGCTATGGCAATGGAGCGCGGCGTATCCCATGGCTCGGTATAGTGTAAGTATTTACAGTATACCGCCGCCGCACCACAACAACTACCGGCTTAATCTATTTCCTGAACCTCTCCACACGGTGGAATGTCAGGTAGTTCGCATCGTGCCCCCGCGGCGCGCCGCCCTCGTCATCATCAAACGCCGTCCGCGACGCCACCACCAGATCCTCTCCGTCGAACTGCCAGTCCACGTACTGAAACGCGTGCTTCACCGGATCGGGATGCGACAGCATCGTCCGCTCCATCTTCCACTTCCGCAGATTCTTCGACGACATCAACACCAGCGTGTTGCGCACCGACGCCGGATCCTTCGCCGACATCGCATACTCCTTCAGCGCCGGATTCGACAGCGTCCAGTACCGCTTGCTCTTCCGGTCGTAGCGAATCGTGAACTTCTTCGCGCCGCCCGGAAAGTCGATTAGCCGCTCGAACTCCAATCGGTTCCCGCGCACCCGCGTAATCGCCGCCTTCTCGATGTTGTGGACACGCAGAATGTCGAGTAGTGTCCCGTCGCGGTCCACCACGGCATTGCCCTCCAGCCAGTGCTCCCCTGCCCCGGCCGCATCCGCCGGATACGGCAGCCGCTCCGTCATCGTCCAGCTCTTCGGGTCCATCAGATCCGCATCCACCGGAGCCGACATCACGAACGCCTGAAAGAAACCCCACTTCCCCGCCGGATGATATTCCATACCGCGCCACAGCCGTCCGTCCTTCTCGACAAACGGCACCGTCGCAGTGTGGTAGCCCGTATCCTCCGTGAGCATCGCCGGCGCGCTCCACGTCACGCCCCCGTCAGACGATTTGCGGATCACAATCCGCCCGTACTCGTACGTCGTGCCCATCAGGTAGAGCTGCCCGCGATGGACCAGCAGGCTCGACCAGAACTGATCGTTGAACTCCGACGTCCGCGTCCACGTCTTGCCCCGATCCGTCGACCGGAACACCCGCGTCACCGCCGATGTCGATTGCGTCGAGCCCTTCCCGAAGAAATCATGCGACGCCACATACGCGCCGTCCGGCAAGATCGCAATCGACGGCGACCCGATGTACTGCTTCGTCGCCGCGGGATGATGGTCGATCACAACTCCCGGCGGCGCGGCGGCGGCAAGAGCGAGCAGGAACGGAACAGCAAGAGACATGGGTTCATTATCACGCGGTCTTTTCCATCAACTCGTCCCCCCGCCGCACGATCCCATCGCCGTGCACCCGCCTCAACCGGTCGATCACCGCCGCCAGCTTCAGATCCTGCTCCCGCCGCGGCGGAGCCGTCGTGAACAGATCCATCTGCGGCGACGGCCGGTACACGCGCCCCGCCTTCAACGCCAGCGCCCGCAGACGCACCCGCCGCGTCCACGCCCCCTCCAGCAGCCCCGGCAGCAGATGGAACGTCTCGGACTCCAGCGCCGTCGGCTCCCCCAGATCCAGCACCCGCCGCGACTCTTCGCGGTCCGTATACCGCAGTTCCAGCGTCAGCCGCCGGATCTCCACTCCCCCGCCCCGCACCTGTGCCATCAGCCGCTCCAGCATCCGCCGCAGCGTGCCGTGCAGAAACGTCTCCTCCCACACGTCCTCATCGAACTCCACAAACTCCACCCATCCCGGCTCGGCCGCTTTCTTCTTCCCCACCGGCTCTTCCGAGATCCCCTGCGCGCGCCGCTGCAACAGCAGCGCGTTCCGCCCCAGCACCGTCGCCAGCGCATCCACCGGAGCCGCCGCGAACTGCCCAATGGTGTGCAGCCCCGCCATCTCCATCGCATCCAGATCCCGCCGCTCCATCCCCGGCAGCGCCCGCAGCGGCAGCGGCGACAGGAATGCCCGCTCAGTCCCCGGAGCCACCGTCACCTGCCCCCCGGGCTTTCTCAGACGCGCCGCTATCCGCGCCACCGGCTTGTTCGTCGCGATCCCCGCCGACAACGACACCCGCATCCAGTCCCGCACCGTCCGCCGGATCTTCTCGATCACGTGCGGCGCATCCTGCTTGTTCACCCGCTCCGCACCCGTCAGATCCAGCCATGCCGCCCCCACCGCGGACGGCTCCACTAGCGGCGTCGTTTCCCGGCACAACCCCAGGATCTGATCGAAAAACTGCTCGTACATCTCGTAGTGCGCCGGAATCACGATCAGCGCAGGCACAGCCCGCCGCGCCCGCGTCGTCGGCCACCCCGGCCGGATCCCCAACCGCCGAGCCTCCCCACTCGCCGACAGCACCACCCCCCGCTTCTCTCCCCCCACCACAATCGGCCGCCAGCGCAGACGCTTGTCCGCCGCCTGCTCGATCGAAGCGAAGAACCGGTCCCCATCCCAATGCACCACTGTCCGCATGTCCAGTGTAAAGTTTTACACCAATCAGGCCTGTGCGCAAGCCCACACGGTAGATATGGTGACGTTCACCACATTTCCCTCATTTCCCCGATATCCTCCACCCGACCTGCTACCATACTGATTTCAATGCTCTCCCCCGCCCGCGCCGAAGACCTCCTCCACCGCTTCACCTCCCTCCGCGTCCTCGTCGCCGGCGACCTCATGCTCGACGAATTCATCTGGGGCAACGTCTCCCGCATCTCCCCCGAAGCCCCCGTCCCTGTCGTCGAAGTCACGGGCGAGTCCTTCTACGCCGGCGGCGCCGCCAATGTCGCCCGCAACCTCCGCGAGTTTGGCACCCGCGTCAGCGTCACCGGACTCACCGGCGCCGACGAAGCCGGCGACCGCCTCCTCGGCCTCCTCGAAGACTCCGCCATCGACGCCTGCCCCGTCCTCGCCGACAACAGCCGCCACACCATCGTCAAAACCCGCGTCGTCGCCCGCCACCAGCAGGTCGTCCGTATCGACCGCGAAGCCCCCATGGCCCCCAGCGACGCCCAGATCACCGACATCCTCCGCCGCCTCCACGCCCGCATCCACGAGTGGGACGCCATCATCCTTTCCGACTACGCCAAGGGCTTCCTCTCCCCCGCCATGGTCGACGGCATCTGTGCCGAATCCGCGGGCAAAATCCTCACCGTCGATCCCAGCCCCCTCAACCCCCTCCCCTGGCGCAACGTCACCGCCGTCAAACCCAATCTCAAGGAAGCCCGCGCCGCCGCCTCCCTGCCCCCCAACGCTCCTCCCGAGCAGGCCGGAGCCGCCCTCCTCAAACTCTGGGGCGCCTCCCTCGTCCTCATTACCCTTGGCGAGCAGGGCATGATGCTCTTCCAGAACGGATCTGAGCCGTATCACACCCCTACCCGCGCCCGCGAGGTCTTCGACGTCTCCGGCGCCGGCGATACCGCCATCGCAGTCTTCACCCTCGCCCTCGCCGCCTCCGCCACTCCCCAGGAGGCCGCCGAGCTCGCCAATCACGCCAGCGGCGTCGCCGTCGGCAAACTCGGCACCGCCACCGTCCTCCCCGCCGAACTCCTCGCCAGCATCACCCGCGCCTGACGAGCCGGAACATCCCCCCCCCGCTCCCGTATTCCCTTGCGTGAAGATCCTCTCCGCCATCCTCCTCTCTCTCCCTCTCCTCGCCCAAACCGAGAAAGCCGGCAAAGACGACCTCTTCCGCACCATCTCCTCCCTCGACACCGCCGTCTTCGACGCCTACAACCGCTGCGACCTGGAGAAGTTCGCTGGATTTTTCCCCGACGACGTGGAGTTCTATCACGACCAGGCCGGCCTCATGCGCACCCGCCAGTCCGTCGTCGAAGCCGTCAAGAACAACATCTGCGGCAAAGTCCGCCGCGAACTCGTCGCCGGATCCCTCGAAGTCTACCCCCTCCGCGGCTTCGGGCAGTCGAAATCGGCGTCCATCGCTTCTACCAGACCAACTCAGCAAAGCCCAGTGAGCCCACAGGCATCGCCAAGTTCATCCACATCTGGGAGAACCGCGACGGCGTCTGGAAAATCAACCGCGTCATCAGTTTCGACCACCGCGCTCTGCCCTAGTCACAGCCCTCCAACTTTATTTTCGCCCCTAACCATCATCCGCCTCCGCGGTCAAACTCGCCGCCTGCAGCAACAACGCAGAAGACGACGTCTGCGAAGCCTACGAAGCCCCTCGTGCCGCTCTGCTCTCCAACTACACACCGGCCAACAAGGCCGAGCTCGACGTCTTCGAACAGCTCACCCACGCCTCCTGGTGTCTCGAACAGGTCCGCGACATGGAACTCGCGTTCCTCTCCCGTCTCCCTATCCCCTTTGATGACCCCGACAACGCGGTCCGTCTCTGCACCCTCGACCGCTACCGCGCCCGCCACACCCGCGACTACCACAAGCCCTCAAACCCCTCAGGACTCCAGATCAACCGTCTCATCCTCGAACAGCAGGAGCCCATCGCCCAGGAAGCCTTCCGCGAAGTTGCCCCCGCGGCCTCATTTACCAGTCTGACCAAGCAAACCGACCGCCTCTTCAATTCAGACCTTAAATCCCATTCTCCAAGTGGATGTATGACGACATGTCCGTCGAGACCACCCTCCCTCCCAGGAGCCCCGCCAGTGCCCTCTAATGCAGTTGCTCCAGACAACAAAAAACGGGCGCAGTTGCCCGCGCCCGTCCATTCAACCTGTGAAAAAGCCCTACTTGCGCTTCGCCTCAAACGGCCGCGCCTGGCCTTCTCCGCGCGTTGCATTGCCCTTCAGCATGTCGCCCTCCACCGTACCCTCGTACGTGGAAGTCATCTCGCCGTTCGGCCCCTGCATCGTCGTCTTGAACGAGAACTTATTGCCGTCCACCTTGCCGTCCTTAATCTCGGTGACGCGGGGGTCGCCCTGCCCAAAGGACATCGTGATCGTGCCCGTCAGTTTGCTCCCGTCGGACTTCAGGTCAAAGGTCTGCGTGATGGTGACGTCTTCACCATTACGATTCACCTTCCGCTCAGAGACCCACTTCCCATCAATGGCAGCCGCAAAGGCCACCCCGGCAAGCAAGACAAAAGCGACGAAAATGGAGAGAAGAGTTTTCATGGATATGCTCCTGCTGATAACAATACGTCAGGCCGGGCAGTAAAGGTTACCCGCATGGACAGGATTTTTGAGTACATCGATGTCAGCTTGCCCGTCCCCCTGGACCGGCCCTTCACCTATCGCCTGCCCGAAACCCTCCGCCACCGCGTCCAGCCCGGCTGCCGCGTCATCGTCCCCTTCGGCCCCCGCAAGCTCACCGGCGTGGTCCTCCGTGCCCATAACGATCCCCCCACTGTCGCAACGAAAGACGCTCTCCGCCTCCTCGACCCCGAGCCCATCCTCGAGGAGAAGCTCCTCGCCCTCGGCCAGTGGGTCGCCTCCTACTACTGCGCCCCCCTTGGCGAGGTCCTCCGCGCCATGGCTCCGCTCTCCGGTGAAGTGCGGCACACCAAAGTCTGGGGCCTCACCGACAAGGGCCGCGACGTCACCCGCCAGCTCCTCATCGGCGAAACCGGTACCGACCCCGCCGTCGAGCTCCTCCGCGCCCTCGAACAGCGCCCCCTCTCCGAAGCCACCCTCGAACGCAAAATCGACTCCGCCAAAAAGATCATCAAGAGCCTCGAGAAAAAGGGGCTAGTCGAGATGGAGCAGAATCTCGCCGAGCGCGATCCCCTCCGCGCCCCGGCCGCCCGCCTCCGCGTCGAATTCTCAGGCCGGCCCGCCGGCGTGAAACTCACCAAGCCCGAACGCGAGCTCGTCTCCTATCTCGAACTCCATCCTGGCGAGCACAACCTCGAGTCGCTCGAGCTGGCCGTCAAAGGCGCATCCCAGGCCGCACGCGCGCTGGCCCGCCGCAAACTCCTCAACCTCAAGCCCGAGCCCCTCGCCGCCTCCGCCGCCTGGGCGCGACCGAAGCATCAGCTCAACGACGCCCAACAGGCCGCCTTCGACGCCATCCGCCAGGCCCTCGAATCCAGGACCTACAAGACCTTCCTCCTCCACGGCGTCACCGGCTCCGGCAAGACCGAGGTCTACCTCAGCGCCATCGAGACCGCCCTCTCCCTTGGCCGCGGCGCTCTGCTCCTCGTCCCCGAAATCGCCCTCACCCCAGCCGTCGCCGGACAGTTCCACGCGCGCTTCGGCGATCGCGTCGCCATCCTCCACTCCGCCTTCAACGACTCCGAGCGAGCCGAACAGTGGCGCCGCCTCCGTTCCGGACAGGCCATGGTCGGCGTCGGCACCCGCTCCGCCGTTTTCGCTCCGGTCAAAGACCTCGGCCTCATCATCATCGACGAGGAGCACGACAACAGCTACAAGCAGGAAGAGACCCCGCGCTACAACGGCCGCGACGTCGCCATCATGCGCGCCCACGAGGCCAAAGCCGTCGTCGTGCTCGGCTCCGCCACACCGAGCCTCGAATCCCGCTACAACGTCGAGCGCGGCAAGTCCACTCTCCTCGAACTCCCCACGCGCATCGCCGATCGTCCCATGCCCTCCGTCGAGATCGTCGATCTGCGCGAGGAGTTCCTCAAAACCCGCCAGACCGCCCTCTTCTCACGCAAGCTTGTTGACGCCGTCAACGCCAAGCTCGAAGCCGGCGAGCAGACCATCCTGCTCATGAACCGCCGCGGTTTCTCATCCTCCGTCGCCTGCCGCTCCTGCGGCGAGCGCATCCAATGCGTCCACTGCGCCGTCGGCCTCACCTTCCACCGCCGCGACAATCGCCTCCTCTGCCACTACTGCAACTACGCCCAGCGCGTCCCGCAGGTCTGCCCCCAGTGCGGCAGCGATCACATCCACTTCCTTGGCAGCGGCAGCGAGAAGGTCGAGAACGAGCTCCACCGCCGCTTCCCCAAAGCCCGCATCGCACGCCTCGACCGCGACACCGCATCAGGCAAAAACCAATACGAGCAGATCCTCGGCGGATTCCGCGAGGGCAACTACGATATCCTCGTCGGAACACAGATGATCGCCAAGGGGCACGACATCCCCAACGTCACCCTCGTCGGTGTCGTGAACGCAGACATCGGACTCGGCATGCCCGACTTCCGCGCCGCCGAACGCACGTTCCAACTCTTGACACAGGTCGCCGGACGCGCCGGCCGCCACCATCTCCCCGGCACTGTCATCATCCAGACCATCAACCCCGACCACTACGCCATCGTCTGCGCATCCGCCCAGGACTACGCCAGGTTCTACGAGAAGGAGCTCCAGTTCCGCCGGCTCATGCGCTACCCGCCCTTCTGCGCCATGGCCAACGTCGTCGTGCGCGCCGAAAAGCAGGAGGACGCCCTCAAGCTCAGCGGCCAGGTCGCAACGCTGCTTGCCAATCCCGGCGACGGCATCAAAATCCTCGGCCCCGCCGAAGCCCCCGTGCCGCGCCTCAAAAACGAGTTCCGCTACCAGACGCTCATCAAGGCCCTCTCCAGGCCCAAACTCAATGCGTTGCTGACAACGCTGCGCCAACACGCCCTCAACGAAAAGTGGCCGGCGACCGCCCTGGTGGTGGACGTCGACCCCATGAGCCTGCTATGAGGTACCTGTAATGCGCCCCTGGGAACGCAACGCCGCCAACCTCTTCGCATCGCTCTCGTTCTATGGCCCGCCCGAAATGCGTCCCGGCGTCAACCTGATCACCTCCCGCGTCGCCTACTCCGTCTTCAACATCGCGCTGCTCGCCGACCCCGTCGCCGACATCGACGGTGAGATGGAGCGCCGCATCCAGATGGCGCACCTGCACTACAGGAAGTACAACCGCCAATGGTCGTTCTGGATCTGCGAGAACCTCCTCGGCTCCCGCACGTCACGCCGGCTGATGCGGATCTTCGATGCCAACGGCCTCCACTGCATCGCCGACTCCCCCGGCATGGAAGCCGACGACCTCCCCGCCCCACGCCGTTCCCTGCCCTGCATGGACTATTGCCGCGTCGGCGACGCAGCCACACGCAGTGACTTCTCCAGCATCGTCTCGCAGTGCTTCCACATCCCCGTCTCCATCTCTCGCCTCATCTACGAGCACGAGGAGATCTGGCAGAGTGGACTCGAGATCTGGCTCGGCTATGTCGACCAGCGCCCGGTCTGCTCCGCCGCGGTGATCGACGCCGCAGGCGGCATCGGCATCTACTCCGTCGCCACAATGCCTCTCTGGCGCGGCAAAGGCTACGCCGAGGCGGTCATGCGCCACGCGATTGCAGACATGCGCGGACGCGGCGCGGGCGGTCCGCTCCTCCTCCAATCCTCCCCCGCCGGCCTTGATCTGTACCGGCGCCTCGGGTTCCGTAAAGTCACACGCTACTTCGTCTTCGCCACCACCTGAAACAGGCTGCACGCGACGCACCATCACCGGCCGCTGCGCCGGACGCCGTCACCATGTCTTGTGCTCGCTCCACCGCTGCAGCCACTCGCTCACCGCACTGATCGCCTGCGCGAACGGCTCGTCTCCCTTGCGCTGCGGAGAGACCTCCCGCAGCCGTTCGCGCAGCCGCTCCAGCACCGGACTCGTCTTCAGCGGCGCGCGGCAATCCAGTGCATGCGCCGCCGTCATCATCTCGATCGCCATCACCGTGCGCACATGCTCCACCACCTGACGCAGCTTCAACGCCGACGTCATGCCCATGCTCACGAAGTCTTCCTTGTTCCCGCTCGTCGTGATCGAGCCCGGCGAAGCGGGTGCTGCCAGCACACGGCACTCCGCCGCCAGTGCCGCGGCGGTCACCTGCACCATCATGAAGCCCGACTCCAACCCCGCATGCCCGGCCAGGAACGGCGGCAGCCCCTCGTTCAGCATCGGGTTCACCAGCCGGTCGATCCGCCGCTCGCTGATCCCAGCCAGCGCCGTCAGCGCGATCGCCATGTAGTCCATCGCCAGAGCCAGGTGCTGCCCGTGGAAGTTGCCGCCGGACACAATGTCCTCGCCAAACACCAGCGGATTGTCCGTCGCCGAGTTCAACTCGATCGAGAACACACGCCGGGCTTCGGTCAGCGTGTCCCGCACCGCACCGTGCACCTGCGGCGCACAACGCATCGAGTAGGCGTCCTGCACGTGTCCGCAGTGTTTGTGCGATGCCCGGATCTCGCTCCCCTCCATCAGCTTCTCCAGCAGCCGCGCACTCGCCTGCTGTCCCGGATGCGGCCGCACTTCATGAATCCTCGCATCGAACGCCCGCGGCGTTCCGCGCAGCGCATCCGTCGACATCGCACACGCCACGTCTGCCGCTTCAGCCAGATCCTGCGCGTCGAGCAGCGACAGCGAACCCAGCGCCAGCATCGCCTGAGTGCCGTTCACCAGCGAGATGCCTTCCTTGGGATGCAGTTTCACCGGCTCGATCTGCGCCGACTCCATCGCCGCCCCGCCTGCCATCCTCTTGCCGCCATACTCCGCCTCGCCCTCGCCGATCAGCACCAGCGCCATGTGCGCCAGCGGCGCGAGGTCCCCGCTCGCCCCCACGCTCCCGCGCGATGGCACCACCGGCGTCACCCCGTGATTCAGCATCCCGCACAGACGCCGCGCCACCAGCGGACGGATGCCCGACACCCCAATCGCCAGAACGTTCGCGCGGATCAGCATCATCGCCCGCACCACTTCGCGCGGCAGCGGCTCCCCCACCCCGCAGGCGTGCGAACGCACCACGTTGCGCTGCAACTGGTCCAGGTCTTCCGCGGATACGCGCGTGTCGGCCAGCAGCCCCACGCCGGTATTCACCGCATACACCGGCTCCTCCCCCGCGGCCAGGCGCTCGACCACTTCCCGTGACGCCCGCATCTTCTTCGAGGCGTGCTGGTCCAGTTCGACCGGCTCGCCGTGCCGCGCTACGCGCGCGACCTCTTCCAGAGTCAACGAGGCTCCGTTCAGAGTCACCATTGCTTCAGGCTATCCTAGTCCCTGAAGCATGGCTGAGCGGCTCCCGGTGGTGATCCTCCTTGACCACGTCCGCAGCATGTACAACGTCGGCGCGTTCTTCCGGACCGCTGACGCCGTACGGCTCGAACGCCTGGTGCTCTGCGGCATCACCGCGCATCCGCCGCAGGACGGCATCACCAAGACCGCTCTCGGCGCCGAGCAGTCGGTTCCCTGGGAATATCACACCGACGCCCTCGTCGCCCTGCGCATCCTGCGCGCCCGCGGCTACCAACTGGCCGCGATCGAAACCGGCGATCCCGCCGAAGACCTCTTCGACTGGCAGCCGCGATGGCCCGTCTACGTCGTCTTCGGCAACGAAGTCGACGGACTCGGCGACGGCCTGATCGCTGAATGCGACACTCGCGTCCGGCTCCCGATGTTCGGCGAGAAGAACTCGCTCAACGTCGCCACCGCCGGCGGCATCGTCGCCTACGAACTGCTCCGTAAGCACCGTCTCGGGAACACCGAGGCGCAGCCCAGGGAACTCGCAAGGGTGTCCCCACCGGCGCAGCCCCTTGCAAGGCCCGCCCGGCAACACAAGAAAGCAGAGGAAAGATGACTCGTTTGATCTGGGCAGTGCTTCTCACGATGGCGGCCGCGTTGGCCCAGCCGCCCACCATGTTCCCGCCGGTGCGCGGTACCCATGAGATGGTCGGCGCCGCCAATAACTTCCAGGTGGAAGCCGGTTGGCGTGTGCTCGCCGCCGGCGGCAATGCCGTCGACGCCGGGGTCGCCGCCGTCCTCACTGCCGCCGTCACCGAGCAGTCCCGCTTTGGCCTCGGCGGCGAGATGCCACTGCTCATCAAGATGGCCGGCAAACCACCTGTCGCGTTCTCCGGCATCGGCAATGCTCCTGCTCTGGCCACGATGGACTACTACCGCACTCGCGGCCCCGAGCCGTGGGAGGACGCGGGCCGCATGCCCGCGATCCCCGCCAACGGAATCAAAGCCGCCATCCTGCCCGGCGTCTTCGACGGCCTCATTCTCGCCCTCTCCCAGGACGGCACCAAGTCTTACTGCGAAGTGGCCGCACCCGCCATCGAGGCGGCGCGCGGATTCCCCATTCCCGAAGAGTACGCGCGCTTCATCGCGGACCTGCAAGGCTACCTCAAACTCTGGCCGGCTTCAGCCGCTTTCTTCCTTCCGGATGGCAAGCCCCCACAGCGCGGCGAGATGTTCCGCTCAACCACTCTCGCCAACACCCTCGAGTCCCTCTGCACCGTCGAGAAGAAGGCCCGCGGCAGCCGCGTGAAGAAACTGCAGGCCGTCCGCGACGAGTTCTACAAAGGCACAATCGCCAAAAAGCTCGCCGCGTTCTCGGAACAGAACGGCGGCCTCATCCGCTACGCGGACCTCGCCGGCTTCCGCGCCACCACCGACTCGTACAGCTCCGCCACCTACCGTGGCTACGAGATCGTCAAGCCCGGCTTCTGGACGCAAGGTCCGGTCATGCTTCAGGCGTTGAACATCCTCGAGGGCTTCGATCTCCGCGCCCTGCGCCACAATTCGCCCGAATACATCCACACCGTGATCGAGGCCGTGAAGCTCGCCTTCGCTGACCGCGACCGCTACTACGGCGACCCCAAGTTCTCCAAGATCCCCGAGGACAAGCTTCTGTCGAAAGAATATGCGGCCGAGCGCCGCAAGCTGATCGAACCTGGCAAGGCATCGATGGAGCACCGCCCCGGCACGTTCGGCGGTCCGATGGAACTCGCCGCCCCGCGCGTCCGGCCCACCGGCGACCACGACACCACTTGTGTGAACGTCGTCGACCGCTTCGGCAACGTCTTCACCGCCACACCCAGCGGCGCCTGGCTCCCTTCGGTAATCGCCGGCGACACCGGCATCCCCTTCAGCACACGTCTTCAGTCGTTCGTCATGACGCCGGACCACGCCAATCAACTCGCCCCCGGCAAGCGCCCCCGCGTGACGCTGAGTCCGACGATGGTGCTCAAAGACGGCAAGCCGTGGCTCGTCATGTCTACACCCGGTGGAGACAACCAGGATCAGGCGATGCTGCAAGTGCTGCTGAACCTGATCGAATTCGGGATGGGTCCGCAGGAAGCAGTGGAGGCTCCGCGCTTCCAGACCGAGCACTTCTACAGCTCGTTCGCCAGCCACGAGTTCACGCCCGGCCGCATCAATCTCGAATCCCGGTTCAACGAGCAGGTCGTTCGCCGCCTGCAGGAATGGGGCCACCGCGTTTCGGTGCCCGGTCCCTGGTCGAATTCATCAGCGCCCACCCTGATCCGCATCCAGGATGGAGTGCTGGACGGAGGAGCCGACCCCAGGCGGTCGCGCTACATCTTCGGGCGATGAAAATCAGGGCGGCCATCGTCGGCGTTCTGATGGCCGCGTGGATCTTGTATTTCGCTGGAGCCGGTCTGCACGCCTGGTTCACTGACGACGACCTGATGAACCTCTATTTCGCTTCGGGCAGGTCGGTGGGCCAATTCCTCGCCGGCTTCGAACGGCCCGTGGCGAACCTCTTCCTCAAGGCGCTCTGGAGCATGTTTGGCTTCCAACCGGCTCCTTACCGTCTGGTCTGCTTCGCTCTCATCATGGGCAACGTCGCCCTGGCTGCCGCGCTCATGCTTCGCATCTCCGGTTCAGGAGCCGTAGGGCTGTTCGGGTCCATTCTCTTGAGCTTTCACTCCGAGCTGACGGATCTCTACTTCAGCACAGGCACGATTTACGACTTGCTGTGCTTTGCCTTCTACTTCGGCGCGCTGCTGTGGTACGCGGTGATCCGGCAGGCGGGCAGAACACCAAGCTGGCTAGAGGAACTCGGATTGTGCGCAATGGCATTGTTGGCGATGGGATCGAAGGAGATGGCCGTCACTTTGCCAGTCATGCTCGTTGTCACGGAATGGACCTGTGGCAACCGGCGCCACTGGCGGACCACGCTGTATTGCGGCGCGGTCTGCGCGGTCATGCTCGCCGCCATCATCGGGCGCTCGGCGATGTCCGGCAATGAGGCGTACCGGCCTGTGTTCACCGTGGACGTGTACGAGGCGCGATGGCGCAACTATCTCATGAAGCTGAACTACACGAACGACGCGTGGACCGTCGCCCACGGCCGCATCTTCCTGCTCGCCTGCGTGGTGCTGGCCGCTGTCGTGCGACGCAAAGAGGCCTGGTGGGCGACTCTCCTGATCTTTGTTTCGTCCCTCCCGGTACTGTTCGTGCCTCAGCGCAACCTCTACGCCTTATACATCCCGTTTCTCGGATTCTGCCTGCTCGCGGCGGCGGCGCTGACCCGACTGGTGCGTGCACTGGGGCCGCGGGGGAATGTCTTCCCTGCCATTGCCGCCGCTCTGCTGGCCTTGTTGCTATGGCCGGAGCATCAGAGAATGTCACAGTGGAGTCATCGCTGGTATTACGAAATGGAGCAGCGCCTGAAAGGGCCCGGAGAGGCGATCCATCGGGGCTGGCCCGGTCTGCCGCCCGGCAGCAAGGTTCACTTCGCCGAGGATCCATTCGACGCAGACACGTGGACTCTGCACTTCCTGACAGGCTTGGTTGCCGGCGATCATTCAATCCAGGTCTCCCGCGACAAGGTGCCTTACCAAAGAACGTCCGAGTCGCAGTGGAGCGATTACGCAGCCGTGTTCCGCCTGACGAATAGTGAATTGAGGCGTGTGCGTTGAGTCGAGGTGATGCCCATGCTGACTGAGATGACATTCCTGCTGATGGCCGCAACTGGCGGGACCGAGCAGTTGAAGCTGAACGGAGGGTATGTGTTGGTGTGGCGCAGCCACGCCCTGGAGGATGGCATCAACCCGCAAGTGGAGCGGGCCTTCATCATGGTTCACGGCACCAACCGCAATGCGGAAGACTACTTCCGCTGGGCCATGTCCGCGGCTATGGTGGCGGACCGCGTCTCTCAAACCGCCGTGGTCGCGCCCCACTTCAAGGCGCGAACAAACAGAGGCCCTGGGGATGAAGTCGGCAAGGGTGAGTGGTTCTGGACCAATGAAGGGTGGAAGGCCGGGGAAGCGGCTCTGAACGGCAAGGTGTTTTCCTATGACGTGATGGATCGAATCCTGGAGTGCTTCAACGATCAATCCCGCTTCCCGAACCTCAAGGAGATCGTCGTGGCAGGCCATTCCGCAGGCGGCCAGTACGTGCAGCGCTACGCGGCCGTCAATCGGATGGAGCCAAAGATGCGCGTGCCCGTGCGCTACGTCGTAGCCAACCCGTCGAGCTATGTCTACCTGAACGAACTGAGGCTGAGACAGGGCGCCGCCTGCTCGGAGAAAGGCGAGTGCACAGGCGCCTTCACCAAGTATTGGGACGCGGGGAATTGCACGACATATAACGACTACCGCTATGGCCTCGAGAAACTCAACGGCTATGCCGTCGGCACGCCCCCGGAGCAGATCCGCGAGCAGTTCGCCAAACGCAAGGTCACTTACCTGGTGGGAGAACTCGACACGCGCACCGATGACCCGAATCTCGACAGGAGCTGCCCCGCCGTCGCGCAGGGGTCAAATCGCCGCGAACGCGGGACCACCTTCTGGAACTACATGAAGAGCCAGTTCAGCGCGGCGCACAACTTCGCACTCGCCCCCGGCTGCGGCCACTCCGCCGTTTGCGTCTTCGCAGGACCCGCCGGCGTCCAGGCCGTCTTTGGAGCAACCAGGTAAACACCCATGCATCCGCACTTTCAACCCCGGCTCCAGCCGGGCGAGCCGGGGGTGCGTTCATTCGCCCCTCCCGGCACGTCCCTCAAGCGTACTTCTGCCGCCACGCTGTCAACTGCTTGGCCAGCGAGTCGCGCACGGTGACGAAGCTGGCGTTCTCGTACTGGTTGACGCGCTCCCGCGGGTCCTTGCGCATATCGTACAGCTCATTCGGGCCCTGGCCGTCGTGTCGAAGGACCAGCTTGTAGTAGTTGTCGCGCACCATGTCCGTGTACCGGAACTGGCCGAACACAACGTTCTGCCACGACTGCTTCTTCGGCAGCGGGCGGTTCGTGACCGGAAGGAGATAGCTGCGGCCGCACAAATTGCGGTTGGCAGGCGGCTTGACGCCCGCTGCATCGCAGATGGTGGGGAGGAAGTCGTAAGCGCTGACGAGTTCAGGCCGGCCCGAGTGAGTAGGCACGCGGCCCGGCCACTGCCAGATCATGGGCACTCCGACCACTTCGTCGAACATGTTGATGGGGTCGGAGGCGTGCCCGTTGCTCCAGAGTCCGTGGCGGCCCAAGAGGATGCCGTTGCCGCTGGTAAAGATGAAGATCGTGTTTTCGAAGAATCCCTTCTCCAGAAGTTTCTTCTGCAGGGCGGGGATCTGGTCGTCGAGAGCGGTCACCGCCGCGGCGCAGCGCCGCATATTGGCGACAGGATCTTCAAGATACTCCTTCCCAAGCAGCGCATGCGCGGCCGCGGGCTGGATGCCGAAGCTCTCGAACTTCGACCCCTTGTACATTTCGTAGTACTTCCCGGGGTGGCCCTCGTACGGCACATGGGGATTTGCGTGGCCCACCGTGAGGAAGAAGGGCGTGCCCTTCTGCTGCTGATCGATGAAGCTGCACGCGTGGCGGGTGAGGACTTCGGCAAGATAGCCCTTCTCGTTCACACCGCTGCCGTTCACGGACAACGTGGGATCCTGGTAGCCCTTTCCGCCGGCAATGGCTGTGTAGGAGAAACCGTGGCCCGGCTTCTCGTCGTTGCCCATGTGCCATTTGCCCACATAGCCGCAGCGATATCCGCCCTGCGCGAGCAGATCGGAGATCATGATCTCGTTGGCGAAGGAGGCTGGCGGAGCAGACTGGCCTTGCGGCGGGTTTGCAGTCGGAGAGGACGTGAGAAAGTCCTGGATGCCATGTTGCGCCGGAGTGCGGCCCGTAAAGAGCGTGGCCACGCTGGCCGAACTGGCGGGCGTGCAGCAAAAGCTGTTGATGAAGCGCGTTCCTGCGTCGCCGATGCGGTCGATGTTCGGCGTGCGGATCTCCTGATTGCCGTAACAGCCCAACATCCAGGCGGCCAGGTCGTCGGCAAGCACAAGTACGATGTTCGGCCGGGGTCCGGGTGCGGACTTCTGCGCGAACAGTGGGGCCGCAGCGGTGGCGAAGAACGAGCGTCGGGTCCAGGTCATGATCTCAGTGACTCCAAACTTAATAGCCTACAGGACGTCTGCGAAGCCCCGCTTCAGATGCCGGAAGAAGATGCCGCCCGCCACGAAAGTCGCAAGCGAGATGGCGGCCAGCGTCAGGAAGTCCGACAGCACCGGCAGTTCCGCGGTCATCAGGCGCTGCCGGTAGGCTTTCACGACCAGCGCCAGCGGGTTGTATTTCACCAGGAAGCGGGCGCGCTCCGGGAAGTGCGTTTCGTCAATGAAGATCGGCGTCAGCCAGAACCAGCCGGTGAGCAGGACGATCACCAACTGCGCTGTGTCGCGCAGGAACACCTGCAGGCTGGATGCGATCCAGCCGACTCCGATGGCGAAGAGGCCCAGCAGGAATGTATAGAAAGGCAAAAGGACAATCGTGACGCTGAAGTGGCCGGTCATGGAGCGGACCATCACCACGGCCAGGGTCACCGCAATGACGTGGCTGGCAAGAGAGGAGAGGAACAGTGTGACGGGAATGATCTCGGAAGGGAACAGCGTCTTGGTGATCAGGTTCGATTGATCGATCAAAGAGTTCGCCGAACGCTGCACTGTGTCCGAGAACAGCAGCCAGGGGAGGTAGCCGCAGAAGAGATAGAGCGTGTAGTTGTTCCCCGCCCCTTCGGGGGGTGGGACCTTCAGGCAGTATTGGAACACGAACACCCAACTGAACAGCAGCACCAGCGGATGGATCAGCGTCCAAAGGTAGCCGGCCGCGCTGCCGACGAACCTCTGCTCGAAGTCGCGCCGGACCATCTGGTAGATGAGCGAGCGCCGCTCCAGCAGCACTCGCAGGAATTGGAACCCGGGAAGCCGGAGGGCAGTGGCAGGAATGGAGGCGGTCGCCAAGTCTCGATTCTAGCAGGGCAGCGAATGCGGACCTCAAAGTCCGCTTCAGGTGTCCCCGATGATATATTGGTTGCATGCCGGAAGGGTATCTGCCCATTTTTATCTTCCTGGTCTGTGCGGCCTTGTTCCCCATCGTGCTGCTGGTGTTGGCGCGTTTCATCCGCCCTCAACTGCCGTCGATCACGAAACTGGAGGCCTATGAATGCGGTATCCAGGCTGCGTCGAACTCCCGCGGGCGATACACGGTGCGGTTCTACATCATCGCGATCCTGTTCGTCATCTTCGACGTGGAAACCATCTTCCTGTTCCCCTGGGCAGTGCGCTACAAGCAGCTCGGGTGGTTTGGCGTGGCTGAGATCTCGGTGTTTCTGGCAATCCTGGTGGTGGGCTACATCTGGGCGTACAAGAAGGGCGCCCTTGAGTGGGTCTAGTAACTGAGCGCATCTACTACACGGATCCGCTCGCACTGGAATTTACGGCGAGCGTTCTGGAGACCGATCCGACTGGTACGCGGGTGGTTCTTGACCGCACTGCCTTCTATCCAACCTCCGGCGGGCAGCCCAACGACATAGGCGAGATCAACGGCATACCGGTCACCGATGTTGTGCATGAAGAGGACCGCATCGTCCATGTTCTCGCCGCACCTCTCGGACCTGCGGATTCGGTCCAGGGCATCGTGGATCGCGCACGCCGATTCGATCACATGCAGCAGCACAGCGGCCAGCACCTGCTCTCCGCGGTATTCGCTGAACTCTACGGCCACCACACGGTCAGCTTCCATCTCGGCACGGAATCGAGCACCATCGACCTGGCCGTAGCGGCCCTGGAGCCCGCCGAGATCCGCTCTGCGGAGGAGCGCGCCAACGCGATCGTCAGTGAGAATCGCCCGTTGAGCGTCAGCTTCGAGAACGCCTCTCAGGTGCAGGGACTGCGGAAGGAATCGGGCCGCGAGGGGACCCTGCGCATCGTCACCATCGAGAGTTGCGACCGCTCGGCGTGCGGCGGCACGCACGTTCGCGCGACTGGCGAGATCGGCGTAATCACGATCCGCAAGGTCGAGAAGATGCGAGGCAATGCTCGCGTCGAGTTCCTGTGCGGCCAGCGGGCCGTGAAGAAGGCCCGCGCGGACTTCGAGACGCTGACGCAGGTCGCCAGACTCTTCTCATGCTCGTTTGAGGAGACGCCAGCCAACGTGAGCTCTCTGCTGGAGCAGGTGAAGGACGCGGAGAAGGCGCGTCGCAAGCTGGCTGTGGAGATGGCCGGATATCGCGGGAAGACGCTGTATGAAGCGTGCCTATTTGACGATCAGGGTCGCAAGCGGCACATCGAACGGACGACTTCGGCGCCTGGCGATGAGACCCGCGCGCTGGCACAGAGCTTCTGCGCACAGCCGGGCGCGATCTTCATCGCCGCCTCCTCGAATCCGCCCGCGGTGATGCTGGCAGCCGGCGCCGACGTGGGGATCCATGCCGGCAACGTGCTCAAAGAACTGCTGGCGGCCGCTGGAGGACGCGGAGGTGGTAGCGCGCAGAACGCGCAGGGAAGCCTTCCCTCGGCCGAGGCGCTCGAAGTACTGCTCGCGAAGCTGGCTCACCTGTAGAGGGGCGCGAGCGAGAGCATCGCCAGTCCGGCAACGTACAGGATCAGCATCAGAGCGATGCGCACTCTAACGCCTCCGGACGCACCAGCGAACTCTTTCCACACCACCAATCCCCACAGAGTGCTGATGAGCGTGGCGCCCTGGCCGATCGCATAGCTGACCGCCGGTCCGACATTGACGGACGCGGGCGCGCTGGCGGCCACGAAGTTGGAGATGGTCCCGACGCACCAGATCATCCCGCCCAGAACGCCGAGGAGATGCTGTCTGGCTGTGCCCTTGAAGTACTCGCCGATGCTCACAGGCTCGCCTTCAACAGGCAGGTTCATGAAGAAGAGGTTGAAGACGGGCGTTGAGAGGATAATGCCGACGGCAAAGCAGAACGCAGCGGCATAAGGGCCGAGGCCCAACTCCCCGCGCTTGCTCAGTTCGACGAGCGGATAGAACAGGCCCATCAGAAGACCGCTGCCGATGCTGAGAACGATCCCTTTGAACGGGGAGCCGCCCGAGCGGCGCTGGGCCGGCCTCTGCGAGGCCAGCGGACCGGCGACGCTCTGCGCCGTTGACGCTGCCTGGAGTTTGCCCGCCGCGTATGCAGAGTGGGCAAGGGCGGTGACGATGATCGCTACGAGGATGACAACCGCACCTCCGAACAGCAAGGCGGGATTGCCCGCAGGCTTGATGATGTAGTTCAACACGACGCCGACGATCAGCGCGATGCCGATGCCAACCGGAAAGGCCACGGAGAGCCCGGCAACCGAGATGGCGGCGACCAGCAGGATGTTGGCAAGATTGAAGACCACTCCGCCCGCTGCGGCATAGGCCATCTGGGTCCTTCCCGTGACGCTCAGGTTGTCCATGAATGAGAACGCCGGTCCCTGCAGGTCGTGCGGTGCGCTTTCGATGGATCCGAACGTAAAGGCTGCGATGATGGCACACAGCAGAACGCCGATGGAGTAGTCAAAGTAGAAAAGCTCGAAACGCCACTTGCCGGAGAGCTTCATGGTGTTAGCCCATGAACCCCAACAGAGCATGGAGATCACGGTCAGCAGGAGGGCGACAGCGTACGTGCCAGGAATCATCATATGGGTGAGGTAGTCAATCTCGACGGAAAAGCTCGAACTCTGTAATATATAACAGCGAACAGAGGGAGGATTCCAATGAGAACCGGGCTACTCGCAATCGCGGGCATTCTGTTCCTGCTGCCGGCGGCTGGTCAGCATGGCAAGTACATGCTCAACGCGTCTACCCCGGAAGGGCAGCTTCTGCAGAAGGCGGGACAGGAGAGCGACGAGGCAAAGAGGCTGTCGCTTTATGAGGAATTCCTGACAAAGTATCCGAAGCATGAAGGCGCCGTCCACGCGTGGGCGCATGCTGTACCGCTCATGCTCAAGGCCAAAATGTTCGACAAAGTGATCACCGGGACAGAGGCCGTGCTGGCGGCGGAGCCTGACAATTCGGTGATTGCATATGACGCTCTGCAGGCCTGCGAACAGAAGAACGACGTGCCCTGCATTATCTCCTGGTCGAACCGGACCATCGATGCGGCTAAGAAGAAGCTGGCCAGCAAGAAGCCCGATGATGAGGACGATGCGGCCGCCTGGGCGCACGAAGTCGACTTCGCAAAGCAGGTGATTGCGCGCTGCGAGTATTCCTTCTACGCGACGGCGCTGAAGTCTTCCGATCCGAGGAACACGATTGCGCTGTACGAGGCGCTTGAAAAGGTCAACCCGGAGAGCGAGTACATCGGGCAAACAGGCGGCCGCTACTTCATCGCGCTGCTGCAGTTGAAAGAGGCCGCCCAGGCGCAAGCCTTCGCGGAGAAGGCAGCCGACAAGAACCGAGCGAACGCAGACATGCTGCTGTTCATCGCCGACGCCAACCTGACGACGGCCAAGAACTTCGACAAGGCGATCGCTTACTCGGAAAAGCTCACGTCGATGCTGCCGTCAGAGGCCGCGCCCGCGGGGCTCTCGCCTGCCGATTGGGAGATCAGGAAGAAGAACACGATGGGCCGCGCCTATTGGATCGCCGGCACCGCGTATGCGGAGAAGAAGGACTGGCCGGCATGCGAGAAGTCGATGCGCGCAGCGCTGCCGCTGCTCGAAGACAACCCGGCGGGCAAGGAACTGCTGCCTGGTGCATACTTCTATCTTGGGTTTGCCAACTACACCTTTGCTAAATCCAGTGCGAAGCCGGATGCGGCGCGAACTGCGGAGGCGCGGAAGTACTTCACTGCGTGCGCCGCGCTGAAGAGCCCGTTCCAGGTGGTAGCGCAGAAGAACCTGGCCGCCATGGCGGCCGGCAAGTAGTCATGAACATCCTGATTCCGAATCTTGGCTCGACATCACTCAAGTACCAGATTCTGGCGATGCCGGAAGAGAAGCCCCTGGCGAAGGGGCGATTTGAGAGGGTAACGGATTACCGCACGGCGATCGGAGAGATCCGCAGCGGCAACACCCAAGTGGATGCGGTGGCCTTCAAGGCCGCACATGCGGGCCCGCGATATTGCGGCACCTACGTGATCGACGACGGTGTGGAGCAGGCGATGGCGCAGTTCCTCCTGGCGGCGCCGCTGCACAACGCAATTTACCTGGAAGCGATCCGGGCATTCCGGGAGGCGATGCCCGGCGTTCCGCTGGTCGCCGCGTTTGAGACTGAGTTTCACCGCACCAAGCCGGAGTACGCCCGCTGCTACGGAGTTCCGTCGGACTGGCGCGAGGAACACGGCGTAGAGAAGTATGGCTTCCACGGCGCCTCACACGAGTTTGTGAGCCAGCGCGTGCCGGAGATGCTGGGCTGCGCGAGGGAGGACCTGCGGCTGGTGAGCTGCCACCTCGGCGGGAGCTCGTCGATCTGCGCGATCGACCGCGGCGTGTCAATCGACACGACCATGGGCTTCTCGCCGCAATCAGGCCTGGAGAATGCGACGCGCCACGGGGACCTCGACGTGTTCGCCGTGCTGTACATGATGGACCGCAACGGCTGGAGCACCGAGGAGGTGCGAGGGCAGCTCTCGCGAACCAGCGGGCTGGCGGGCCTCTCCGGCGTCCCGGGCGGCGATGTGCGCGACATCACGGAGGCGGCGCGTGCGGGAGTGAGGTCCGCTGCACTCGCTCTGGAAGTGTTCGCGTACCAGGTGAAGAAGACGATCGGCGCCTATGCGGCGGCGATGGGCGGCCTGGACGCTATCGCCTTCACGGGCGGCATCGGCGAGAACAGCGCGCCGCTGCGTTTCGCCTGCTGCCGCGGACTGGAGTTCCTCGGCGTGGAACTGGATGCGGAGCTGAACGACAACGGGTCGGGAGACCGAGTCATCTCGACGGGGAGATCGAAGGTCAAGGTCCTGGCCCTGGCAACCAACGAAGAGCTGATCGTGGCCCGGCGCGCGTATCGGGTGTTGAAGGGTTAATGGCCGGCGTCGCCCACGGCGACTGGATGGTCGAGCTTCAATGCGCCGGTGGTTCCTTCAGGCAGAGGCGCGAGCAGCTTCTCTTTGCGGTAGATCAGTGTGGACGTATTAAAGCTGGCCAGTTCGAAGCCGTGGCCGTGTGTGATCGCGTCCGTCGGGCACGCCTCAACACAGTAACCGCAGAAGATGCAGCGGCTGTAGTCAATGTTGTAGACGCTGGCGTAGCGCTCACCGCCGCTGATGCGAAGTTGATCAGTATTGTCGGCGGCCTCGATGTAGATGCACTGCACCGGGCACGCAGCGGAGCAGAGGAAGCAAGCGACGCACTTCTCCAGACCGTTCTCGTCGCGTTGCAGGACATGCAGGCCGCGGTACCTTTCCTGGAACACCGGCGGCGCGTCAGGGTAGTCGTCGGTGATGACGGGGTTCATCATCTCCTTGATGGTGACCGTCATGCCCTTGGCAATTGCAGCAGCGCCCGACAGGATTTCGTTGATCTTCGGCATACTCTCCCAGAGATTCTCAATTCCCACTAATGTTGCGGCTCCCTCCGGGAGCCTAGTTTCTGGACCCTCAACCCGACTTCGATTCCGGCACCTGCTCGCCCGGGCGGAAGATGGAGCGGCCGGCGCGCCGGGCTAACTCCTCCAGTTGGCGCTTCTGAAAACCGACCCACGACCACGAGACGCGCCGATCCGGCTCCACCAGGAACATCGACGGCACATGCGTGATGCCGAAGGCGTTGCTCACGGGATACCCATCGGAGGCCTTATCGATCAGAGTCGGTAGATTGGTGTCGAAGGCGTCGTTGAACTCACGCACTCTGTCTGCGTCGTCCTGACTGATGGCGAACAGGCGGAACGGCCCGCCCTGCAGCCTGTCAAGAAACGGCAGGGTGAGCTGGCAGGTTGGACAAGTCACCTTGTAGAAGGCGAGCAGTGCCGGCCCGGACGCGAGGATCTCACTCAGCGACAGCTTTTCGCCGTTGGTGGAGTCCAGCGTGAATTCGGGTGCAATTTGGCCTGTCTCGAGCGTCTTCATCGGCGCCGTCGCGTTCCTTTTCCAGTCTAGCAACTTGAAGAATCGGAGCACTTCCTCTTCATTCCAGCACTCTGATGAGCTGCTGGGCGGCGATGAGCAGAGGATCCATCACAGGTGCGTAGGGCGGCGAATAAGCGAGGTCGAGCGAGAGGAGATCGGCGACGCGCATCTTCGCAGCCAGGGCCGTGGCAAGGACGTTGATGCGGCCGATGACCCCATCGTCGCCCGTGATCGCGGCTCCGAGGAGTCGGCGCGAATTTCGATCGGCGACAAGCTGGACGGCTACCTTGCGGCCGTGGAAGTACTTGGGCCGGCTGCGCTCCTCGATGACCACCTCGACGGGCGAGAAGCCCTCTCGCCGAGCCTGCTGCGAAGAGAGGCCGGTCACGGCGACGGCAAGACCCGCGATGCGGACGATCGAGGTGCCGGCGATTCCTTCGAAACGCTCGCGCGCACCGGTGGCGTTCGCTCCGGCAACCCGGCCCGTTTTGTTGGCCGTGGTGCCCAGCGGAATCCAGACGGGACGGCCGGTGACGACGTGGTTGGTCTCGCAGCAGTCGCCTGCGGCGTAGATGCCTCGCAGCGAGGTTTCCATGCGGTCATCCACTCGAAGGGCGCCGCCGCGGCCGGTCTCGGCGCCGGCGTCGACCAGCGGCTCGACGTTGGGCCTGGCGCCGGAGGAGAGCAGAACCAGGTCGAAGGGCAGGCTCTCCGGCGAGCCGGCGCGCGTATTGAGACGCAGGTCGATGCGGCAGCGGCTCAGCCTCGCGGCAACTCTCTTGGTCAGCCAGTCGTCCTCGCGGTTCAGAAGCGTGGTGGCATCATGGAACACTGTGACCTCGAGGCCGCGTGCGCGAAGTGCAGCCGCCATTTCGAGTCCCATGTAGCCGCCGCCGATGATCGCCGTGTTGCGAGGATGTTTTTCGCGCAGGAACGCATGCAGGCGTTCAGCGTCTTCGTCGGTCTGAAAGTTGAGAATGTGCCCGCCGGGAGCTTTCTCAATGGGGCGAGAGCCTGCGGCCCAGACCAGCCGGTCGTAGCCGATGCGCTCCCCGCTGCGGAGAACGACTTCGCGGCGGCCGTGCTGCACCGCGATTACTTCACAGCCCGTCCGGATGCGGATGTCGCGCTCGCGTTCGAAGAACTCCGGCGTGTAGACGACAAGATCTTCGATGGATCGAACCTGGCCTTCGATGAAGTAGGGAAGGCCGCACGCGCCGTACGAAATGCGGGCGCCCTTTTCGAGAACGACGATCTCCAGCGAACGGTCGAGACGGCGGGCGCGTGAAGCTGCGCTGAGCCCGGCTGCCACTCCGCCGACGACCACCATCCTCATTCGACGGAACTGCCTTTCGCCTCGGAGCGCTGTTGTTCGACGAAAGAGAGGATGTCGAAGGGGCGGGTCGCGCGGTCGGGGTAGCAGAGATTGATCGCGTCCATCTCGTTGTCGGCGATACGGAAAATGGTGGCGAGCTTGGTGATGACCAGAAGTTCGATGTTCCGGCGGTTCAGACCAAAAATGGGCATCGCACCACCGGCCTTCGTGATCCGCGTGTAGGCGAACACCAGGCAGCCGAGCGCGCTGGAGTCGATGTAGTCCACATCCGTGAGATCGAGCACGATACGGTTATGCCCCTCCGCCATCAGGCTGTCGATGGTGTTGCGAAAGGTCTCGACACGCTCGCCGATCACGATGCGGCCGTGCGGCGCAAGGACGGTGACCCCGTCGCGTTCTCTTCGGTCAATCTCGAAAGACATCGGGAACTTATATTGTATGTGCTATGAAGTTCCCCGCAATCACGCGCCGGCAGTTAGGCGCCTTGGCCGGCGCCTTCCCCGCCGCCGCACGTTCCATGCAGAACCCGAAGCCGCGTCTGCGCCGGGCAGAGAGCTATTTCGGGTTGCATTTCGATCTGCATCCGAATGAGCAAGATACCGTCCTGGGGCGCGATGTAACTCCGGAGATGGTGGGTGCGCTGCTGGACGCGGCGAAGCCGGATTTCGTTCAATACGACTCCAAGGGGCACCCCGGCTGGCTGGGCTGGCCCTCTCAAGTAGGTCCATCCGCGCCGGGGATCGTGAAGGACTCGCTCGAAATCTGGCGGGCCGAGACAGCAAAGCGCGGCGTGGCTCTCTACATCCACTTCTCGGGAGTTTGGGACAGTGAGGCAGTGCGGCGTCATCCGGAGTGGGCGCGCGTCCGCCCCGACGACAAGCCCGAGCCGAACCAGACCTCAACATTCGGCCCATACGCGGACCGGCTGATGATTCCGCAGCTTCGCGAGGCAGCGGCCAAGTACTCGCTGGACGGCGCATGGGTGGACGGCGAATGCTGGGCGACGAATCCCGACTATTGCGACGCGGCCGTGCGAGGCTTCGGCAAGGCCGTGCCCAGGAGCGCGAAGGATCCGCACTGGCTGGAGTGGCTGGAGTTCAATCGCGAGCAATTCCGGCGCTACGTGCGCCACTACGTCGATGAAGTTCACAAGACCAATCCGCAATTTCAGATAGCCAGCAACTGGCTGTACTCGACGTTCGTACCGGAAGAGCCTTCGCTGCCCGTTGACTTCCTCTCGGGCGATTACCTTGGCAACGCGAGCATCAGCACCGCACGCCTGGAGGCGCGCTATCTGGCCCAGACGGGGAAGCCGTGGGACCTGATGGCGTGGGGTTTCCAGCAGGCTCAATCCAACTCGATCGGGCATGTGCACAAGCCGGCCGTGCAATTGAAGCAGGAAGCAGGCGTGGTGCTTGCGCAGAGTGGCGGTTTCCAAATCTACTACGTGCCTTCGCGCGCGGGTCACTTTGAAGAGAGCCACGTCAGGACGATGGCCGAGGTGGGACGGCATTGCCGCTCCGTGCAGCGCGTGTCGCAAAAGACGGAGACGGTACCGCAGATCGGTGTTGTGTTCTCGAAGGAGACGCTGTACCGGACGACGAACAAGCTGTTCGGCGGTTGGGGCAAGGCGTCGGACCCGGCGCGCGGCTGGCTGGATCTGCTGCTGGCGTGCAATTGGTCAGTGGACGTGCTGCCGGACTGGAAACTGGAGCGGATCGCCGCACAGTATCCGTTCATTGTGCTGCCGGATTGGGCGGAGCCGGGCGAACCCGTGAAGCAGACGTTACTGGGCTACGCGCGAGCAGGCGGCAGACTGCTGGTGTCGGGTGCGAAGAACGCGTTGTTGTTCGTGCAGGAGATGGGCGTGCGGTTGAATGGGACTCCGTCCGAGCAGCCGTGCTTTGTACGCGGAGAGGTGCTTGGCAACGCGAAGGGCTTGTGGCAGGACATCGAGCCTGGGTCGGCGAAGGTGCTGGCGGAACGGTTCCCCGTCATGGATTCTCGGAGCGGCGGCAGGCCCGCGGCGGTCGCCTCTACCGTAGGCAACGGCGAGATCGTGCTGGTCCCCGGGCCGATCGGGAGCGTATATGCGGCAACACATGCGGAGGCCGTGCGGCAGTTCGGCGAATCGCTGGTGGCGCCGAGATTCACGCCGCTGGTGCGAGTGGCCGCGCCACCCACTGTCGAGGTGGTCCTGCGGCGCAAGGAGGGGCAGTTGCTCGTGCACCTGCTCAACACCACGAATATGCAGGTGGCCGGCGACTACTCAACAACGGAATACGTGCCGCCGGTGGGACCGGTGCGGCTGTCGTTGGGCAGGCAGAAACCAGGCGCTGTGAGGCTTGTCCCCGAAGACCGCGGACTCGTCCTGTCTCAGAGGAACGGTGAATGGACAACAGAAATCCCCACGCTGGGCATGCACTCGGTCGCGGTAGTGCGGTCTTGAGTGACCCTCAGGAGAATCGCCAGACGGTCCACGCGGCCAAGGCTATGGCGATGACATCCTCCAGGAGTGCAATCGGGAGATCGTTTCCGCCCGTGACTTTCACCAGACGTGTGCGGAGTTCGTAACCGCCGAGAGTGCCGGAAACTGCGCCGATCAGCCCACACACGATTCCGGTAACCAAGGACTGGCTGGGGAGGCCAAGCGCCGTACCCGAGAGTGCCCCGGTGATCAGCCGGACCGCGAAACTCGGCGGCGCCTTGCGGCTTGGCGTTTTCGGCAGCTTGTCGTTGACCAATTCGGCGAGCGCGAGCGCGGTGAGAATGTAAGGGGCTGCGGCATAGCCGAGGAAGGCCAGCCACGTGTTTTCGAGGTGGAGCCAGCCAAGGCTGGCGGCCCAACTGACTGCGGCGAGCGGGGTCAGCGCGCGGAGTCCGGCCACCACGCCGATGAGGAACACGAGAACGGGAATGGACATGAGGAACCTCTTTCGGCACTGCGGATACGTAGGACTATTGATGCGGTGCCGCAGGGGAAGGCGTCAGAAACACGCGGGATGAACAGGCAGAAATCGCCTTCGCGGGAGCGGGCGTGGTAGGATGGAAAAGTCCCACCGAAACGGGCTCGTAGCTCAGTTGGTTAGAGCGCTACCTTGACACGGTAGAGGTCGCAGATTCGAGTTCTGCCGAGCCCACCACTGCCAGTCGGGCAGTCCCCTCTCCAGCCCAATCAACAAAGCAGCGGTCAGACGCTAAGACCGTGATTTCTGAAGTTTTCGGGAGCCGCCACGCGTCAAAGCGGCGGCTTCCAACCGTATGACCGTAGAGCTTCAGTCTGATGCCGGTTTGTGTGTTGCGACGGCAGCCCGCACGGCCGGCCTTGGACTGATCGTTCTGAGCGCTATCTGGCCTTTGCGAATCGTGTCGAGCGCCTGGGTCAACACCCTGAGCTCCTCGCCGGGCGCATGGAATCCAGTTGAGTTCTCGGCCTCCACGAGATCGATGAAGAACTGAGCTTTGCGCTGAGCGGCCCAGACCTCTTTCAGCTGATCATCAGTCGCGCCGGCTTCGCGCGCCTGCTTCGTGTCCTTGATGAGATCCATCAGCGCGTCCATGGCGACGTTGCGCGCCTCATGGAAGCGGTTCTGGATCTGCTCCACGCGATCCTTCATTTCCTGCTCGGAGAAGCGGTGGCATCCCTGGCAGGCGCGGTTGATGTTCAGGATAGGGCTGCGGACCCAGTGATCGCTGATCTTCTGTCCGCCTTCACGCTTGTAGGGCATGTGGCAATCCGCGCAGGCCACACCGGAGCGCGCGTGAATACCCTGGTTCCAGAACTCAAACTCGGGATGCTGGGCCTTGAGGACGGGCGCACCGGTTTCCTTGTGCACGAAGTCCTTGTGCTTCACCTCCTCGTAATAGGCATACATTTCCTCAGCTTTGAGACCCTTGCTCCACGGGAAGGTCAGCCGCTTTTCATCGCCCTTGAAGTAGTATTCGACGTGACACTGTCCGCAGACGAAGCTGCGCATCTCCTGCGCGGAGGCCATCGTGTTCGGGTTGTAGTCCTTCACGCCCTGAGATGCCTTGTAGTTCTTGATTCCTTCGAGAAACGCAGGCCGGGTGACTCGCAGCGCCATCGTCTTGGGATCATGGCAATCGATGCACGAGACCGGGTGCTTCGCGAGTTTGGAGGCCTCGGCGTACGGCATGTGATTCATCTTGTCGAAGCCCTTGAAGATGTCGCCGTCACCAAGCTTCTTCATGATGTTGTACGTGGAGGCGTGGCAGTTCAGGCAGGTGCCGGGCTGCTTGAAGTCGAGCACGCGCTTGGTATAGCGTTGGTCGTCCAGCATCCAGGCGTGGCCGCGCTCTTCGCGGAAGTCGACCGAGAACGGATACCCGGCCCACATCACCTTCAGGCGCGTATCCTCGTCGATCTTGCTCTGCGAGACCACGGAGCGCGGGTCCGCCTGTGACGGCCCGTGGGGCAATGCCTCGGATCCGCCGTAGCGCGTGCGGGTCTGATCCACGGTGCGCTTGTAGGCGTCGTACTGCAGCGGGAAGTTCCGGCCCCAGACGGCTGGATCGTCGGTTTCGTCGGTGATCTCGACCACGCGGAAGAAGGCGTTCTGGGCCTCCTGCTTGTGCTCGAAGATGTTGATCAATAATGCGGTGACGCCGATAGTCAGGACAGCAGTAATGACGATGGTCCAGACTAGCTGCTTGCTTAGTTTGAGGTCAGGCATAGGAGTCCATTGAGCAATTCATTCACTAGTGGGAATGGCCAACATTGCGGTGGCAACTCGTGCAGGCGAAGGAATCGCCGCTGTGCCGGGTTGAGCGCACCATGTCCGTGATGTCCGCGTGGCATTTCAGGCAGGCCTCTTCGGCCACGCGGTGATTCCTGGGGGTGATGATGATGTCATCCGGGAAACGACCCGAGGTGAAGGCCATCGAATGATGCATGCCATTGATGGCCTTGGTGAGGTACTTCGGGAGGAACCCCGCGGGGGTGTGGCAGTCGTTGCAGACGGCCACGGCATGATGTGAAGACCGCTGCCAGCCTTCGAACTGCTCCTTCATGACGTGGCAGTTCGCGCAGGCCGCAGGATCGTCGGTCATATAAGACGCGCCCTTCGCGTACCCGAAAGTGTAGATTCCAATCCCCAACAGGAGGCCAATCGGGAGTCCAAGGAGCACGGGGGCCAGGCTGCCCTTCTCGTTCATCACGATTCAGTGTATCCGCAGACCGTCGCGGCGCAACGTGACTTTGGTTACATTCCCGAAATCAAAGACCCGATAGTCTGAAACAAAGCGATGTCGCGAATCAACCGAGTCATCTTTGGGATGCTGGCCGCCCTTCTCATTCCAGCGTGCGCTGCCGCGGAGGATACCGATCCTCAAACGTCCGAAAACCGCAATCCTGCGCCCCCAGCGTCCGAGCCGATCAAGTGGGGCAATGTCACGGTCAGCGGCAGCCTGCGTTCCCGTCTGGAGATTTGGGATTGGTTTGAAGGAAACGCCAACAACGACTATTCATACAGCGGAAACATCTTCCGGCTGAGCTTCTCGGAGAACATGAAGAGCTGGGACTGGCAGTTCGAATTGGCCGCTCCGTTCCTGCTGGCACTGCCGAATGACGCCATCGCGCCGGCTCCGCAGCTTCAGTTGGGGCTGGGAGGCAATTACTACGCGGCGAACAAGAACAGCCAATATGCCGGCATGGTGTTTGCAAAACAGGGATTCGTGCGATTCAAGGGTCTGTTCGGCGACCGTGACCAATCCCTGCGGGTCGGCCGGTTTGAATGGATGGACGGTTCTGAGGCCACGCCGAAGGACGCTACGCTTGCTGCTCTGAAGCGCGACCGGATCAACCAGCGGCTGATCGGGCCGTTTGGCTGGTCACACGTGGGGCGCAGTTTCGACGGGTTCCACTACACGGCGAATAAGGGCAGGATCAACTACACCCTCGTGGGCGCTTTGCCGACTCGCGGCGCGTATCAGGTGGACGGATGGGGCGAGCTGAAGGTGGGCTTTGCCTACGGTTCCATTACCGGTCAGGTCGGCGGCGGGAAGAGCGCGGGCGAGTGGCGAGCCATGGCCATTTACTACCAGGATTGGCGGCATATCCTGAAGACCGATAACCGTCCCGCCACTTTGCGGCAACGGGATTTCAATAACATTCGCATTGGCACGTACGGCGGGCACTACATCCACAAGTTCGACACAGGCGCAGGCACGTTCAATTTCCTGCTGTGGGGAGTGCTGCAAAACGGAAAATGGGGCAGGCAGGATCAGGCATCTGGTGCGCTGGATTTTGAGACCGGGTGGCAACCGAAGGCGCTGCCCAGGTTGAAACCGTGGATCTCCGCGGGATTCCTGCATGCGAGCGGCGACGGCAACGCGTTGGACAACAAACACAATACGTTTTTCCAACTGCTGCCGACGCCCCGGCCGTACGCCCGATTTCCGTTCTACGATATGGTCAACAACGAGGACCGCTTCGCCATGCTGACGCTTCGTCCTCACAAGGCGATCACCTTGCGCAGCGAGTTTCATGCGCTGCGCCTGACGAAACAGAATGATCTTTGGTACCTCGGCGGGGGCGCCTTCCAACCTTGGACCTTCGGCTACATCGGCCGCAATACCAGCAGCGGGCGGGGGTTGGCGAACCAATGGGATATCAGCTCCGACTGGAATCTCAACGCGCACATCAACCTGAACGCCTACTTCGGATACGCTGACGGGAAAGCGGCCATTCAGAACATCTACCCGAAAGGCAGCAGCGGGAAGTTCGGCTACCTGGAAGCTACGTATAAGTTCTGAAGTCGCCCGCTCGGGGCCCAGACGGCTCCTCCAGGCGAGTATCATCGCTCTGTATGCCCGTTTCACGCCGACTCTTCCTTGGACTCATCCTCGCTGCCTCCGCACTGGCGCAGGAGAATCTCGACGCCACAGTCGAGCGCGCGCTGAAGGAGTTCGCAGTGCCGGGCATGGCCGTGATGGTGGTGAAGGACGGCAAGGTTCTCCATACCAAAGGCTATGGCGTGCGGAAGCTCGGGGATCCCGCGCCTGTCACGCGGAAGACAATGTTTGGAATCGCATCAAACACGAAAGCGTTCACCGCCGCCGCGCTGGCGATGCTGGTGGAGGAAGGCAAGCTCAAGTGGGACGACCCGGTGCTCCAGTATCTGCCGTGGTTTCAAATGTACGACCCGTACGTGACACGGGAACTGACCGTCCGCGACCTTCTCGTCCACCGCAGCGGCCTCGGCCTCGGCGCGGGCGACCTGATGTACTTCCCGCCGACGGACCTGGGCCGCGACGAGATCCTGCGGCGCATGCGCTACGTGAAACCCGCCACCAGTTTCCGCAGCCGGTATGCCTACGACAACGCGCTGTACATCGCCGCCGGGCAAGTGGTGGCAGCGGCTTCGGGCAAGAACTGGGACGACTTTCTGAAGGAGCGCATCTTCAAACCGCTGGGCATGAACTCAACGAACACCACGATTCGCGACTTCAAACCGGGCGACGACATCGCAATGCCGCACGCGAAGGCAGACGGAAAGTTGCAGAGCATCGAGCCGGGCAACTGCGACAACTGGGGCGCGGCTGCAGCCATCAACTCGAATCTCGAAGACCTCTCCAGGTGGGTACTGCTGCAACTGGGCCGCGGCACGAGCAATGGGACGAAGCTGTTCAGTGAGGCGCAGTCGCGCGAGATGTGGTCGCCGGTCACCATCATGCCGACGCGGCCGGGCAACGGCCCCATGGCGGCGGTGTCGCCCACGTTTTCGACGTATGCGCTGGGGTGGAACGTCTCCGACTACCGCGGCCGCAAACTGGTGCATCACACCGGCGGATTGCCCGGCATGGTGACCCGCGTGACGTTGGCGCCTGATTTGAACCTCGGCGTTGTCGTGCTGACCAACCAGGAGACAGGCAGCGCCTTCAACTCGGTGACTTACACGGTACTCGACCACTACATGGGCGCGTCGGGCACGGATTGGGTGGCCGTGATGTCGGCCGCCCAGAAGAAGCGCGAGGCCGAAGCGGAGGCGACGGTGACGAAGGCCGCCTCAAAGCGTGACACTGCGTCGAAGTCGCCGCTTCCCGTGGCAAGCTACGCGGGACGTTATCGCGACGCATGGTACGGTGACGTGCTGATCGAAGAGAAGGACGGCAAGCTGGGTATCCGCTTTTCGCACTCGCCGGATCTCGCAGGTACATTGGAGCATTGGCAGCAGGACACCTTCGTTGCCCGCTGGCACAAGAGGACGCTGCTGGCGGACGCCTACGTCACCTTCTCGCTGAAGCCGGACGGGTCAGTAGACGAGGTCAAGATGTCGGCCGTCTCGCCGGCCACCGACTTCAGCTTCGACTTCCACGATCTGCTGCTGAAGCCGGTGGCGAAGGACGCGAAGCCGTATTGACGACGGCCCTCTGGGACTTTGAAGTCGTGCTCCGCATTCGATAGAGCCGCGAGCGTTAGTTAGCGAGCGGGTATTGCAGGTCAAGCGCGAAACCACTAACGGGCGCGCTTCAGCGGCACACGGATCAGTGCCCAGACAATCGCGCCGAAGCCGAGCCAGGCGAGCCAGCCGCCCAACGCGGGGAACCAGGAGAACTGGTCCGCGCCGGTGAGCACGTGCGTAATCGACGACACGCCCGTGAGGAAGAACACGGCGAGGAGGATGCCGACGACAGCCTCTCCAGCGATCAACCCGGAAGCAAGCAGCGTGCCGGCCTCTTCAGCCTTGGCTCTAGCAGCTTCGGAACGGCTCGCGATCAGCCGGTCCGCAACCCACTTGATGAGCCCGCCCACGAAGATGGCGGAACTGGTATCGAAAGGCAGATACATGCCGACGGCGATGAGCATCATGGCTCGCGCGCCACAGAGCAACAGGGCGATGCCGAAAGCGGCGCCGATGGCGAGCAATCCCCACGCCATGTCGCCGCTGATGATCCCTTTGGCCAGCTGCGCCATCAACCCCGCCTGGGGCGCGGGCAGGGCGCGTCCGCCGATGCCACCGGTAGCGAGGTTCGCTTCATGCAACGCGATGATCGGCCCCAATAGGAACAGCGCCAGCAGCACCACGGCCACGATCTCGACAATCTCCATCTTCCACGGCGTGCCGCCGAGCAGATGACCGGCCTTCAGATCCTGAATGAGCGAGCCGGAAACGGAGACCGCCACGGCCACGACCGCCGCGACTCCGAGCACCGCGGCAACCCCCGCCCCACCCCGCACTCCCATCAATTGCATGAGCAGCGCTGAGAGAATCAGCGCGGAGAGCGTGAGTCCGGAGAGCGGCTGGTTGGAGCTGCCGACGAGCCCGACCAGATAGCCGCCGACCGCGGCGAGCAGGAATCCGGCGCCGCCCATGATGAGGGCGGTTGCCAGCGCGGGCCCGATGCTTCCAGTAAATCCGAAGTAGATGGCCGTGACGGGGATGAAGAGCACCGCAATGCTCAGCAGGACCCAGCGGGTCGGGATGTCCCGCTCTGTTCGTTCGACAGCACCGGCGTGCGCGCTGGACGACGATGCCTTCAGAGCCCCTGCAAGCGACTGCGCGATGGACTTGCGCATCGAGAACATCGTGTTCGCCGCGCCTACCAGCATCATGCCGACCGCGATGGGGCGCACGACGTTGTACCAGAGTGTGTAAGCCGCAACGTCGGTCCCGGCTCCGCCAATGCGGCGCGGCAGATCCGGATCGAAGAAGAGCAGCAGCGGGATCAGCACCCACCACGCGAGCACGCCTCCGGCCACGTTGATGGACGCGAGCCTCGGGCCAATGATGTAGCCGATGCCCATGAGAGCGGGAGACAGCGCAGGCGTCGACCACGGAATGCCGCCTGCGTGCTCCACTGCGCCGATGGGCGCCTTGGTGAAGTCGAAGTGGCGCACGACGCTGCGCGGGAAGGCGATGAATCCTTCACTGAATTCGCGAAAGATCTGGAGCCCCTTGTCACTCTTGAGGATCTGGATGAGCCCGCCGAACGCCATACCGCCGAACACCAGGCGGGGCGCGTCGCCTGACTCCTGCCCCGCCTTGACGATCTCGTAGCTGGCGACGCTTTCGGGCCACGGCAGGCCGGCATCGACGCACAGTGCGCGCCGCAGCAGAATGATGAAGAAGATGCCGGCCAGGCCTCCGGCCAGAAGGATTCCGACACCCTGCCAGTAGTGCCCGCGGAGATCGGACCATAGCTTGTGGCCGTCGATTTCGACCAGCAGGAACGCCGGCAACGTGAAGATGGCGCCTGCGACAAGCGCCTCCCCGACGCTGGCCGCTGTGCGCGCGATATTCTGCTCCAGCAGCCCTCCACGAAACGCCGGAATCCGGAACAGCGCCATGGCGATCACCGCGGCGGGAATGGTCGCGGCCACGGTCTGTCCGGCTTTCATGCCGAGGTATGCATTGGCGGCGCCAAAGACGAAGGCGAGAAAGAGGCCGAGCGCGACGGACTTAAGAGTGAGCTCGCGCGACGGATGATCCGGTGGGGGCATTGAAGTGATCTTACAGCAGTGCCGCTCAGCGGGACGCCGGCACAGCCCATCGCTGCAATATGTTGCGCAGTTCTTCAATGTGGAGGGGTTTGGCAAGGAAATCGTCCATGCCCGCTTCCAGGCAGCGGCAACGGTCCTCAGCAAGGCAGGAAGCGGTCATCGCCACGACGGGCGTGCGGCGGCCGAGCATCTGCTCCGTCCGCCGGATCTCCCGAGTCGCCTCCAGTCCGTCCTTCTCCGGCATCTGGCAGTCCATCAGGACAAGATCGAACGGGGGATGCCCATTGGCGCCTGTGACCAGCCTGACCGCCCCTTCGGCGCTGTCCACGGATTGGACCGCGCAGCCGAGTCGCTCGAGAAGTCTGCGCGCCACCGCTTGATTCACATGGTTGTCCTCCACGACGAGAACATGGCGCGGACGGCAGCCGGCATCCTCAGCGAGCAGCGGGAGGTAGAGGTGGACGACGAACTGTGAGCCTTTCCCCGGTGTGCTCTCGACCGCGATGGTGCCGCCCATCAGGGTGACCAGTTGATGGGTGATGGCAAGCCCGAGCCCAGTGCCTCCGTAGCGCCGCGTGGTGGAGGTGTCGGCCTGAAAGAACTTTTCGAACAGGCGGTTGGTCTTGTCCGCCGCGATGCCGATGCCGGTGTCCTGAACGGAGATGCGCACGCGCACTTTGCCGCCTTCCGCGGGATCGCATTCAACACGGGTCTGAACGAAGCCGGACTCGGTGAATTTGACGGCGTTGCCTAGCAGGTTGAGCAGCACTTGCCGGATTCGGCCGGGGTCGCCCAGCAGCGCGGGTGGAATTCCCGCGAGCGGTGCGAGGTCGAAACTAAGCCCCTTCGCCTCGGCTTGCGGCCGCACCAGGGCGTGAGATTGCTCGACGATTTCACTGAGGTCAAGGGGGATCTGCTCCAACTGCAGGTGCCCGGATTCGATCTTGGAGAAATCGAGGATGTCGTTGATCAGGCGGAGCAGGGCGCGGCTGGAATCGTTGATGATGTCAGCCTGCTCGCGCTGCTCGGAGCTCAGAGGCGTGGCCATCAGCAGCTGGGTCATGCCCAGGATCCCGTTCATCGGCGTTCGAATCTCGTGGCTCATGGATGCGAGGAAATCGCTCTTGGCCAGTGCGGCGGCATCCGCGGCTTTGCGCGCGGCGCGGAGGCGCCTGTTCTGAAAGATCAATGCTGCGATTGCACAGGCAAGCAGGACTAGTCCAGCCGCGACCAGCCGCGTGAAGCGCTGGCTCTCGCGCAGGGCGGTCACCACCCTCATCTCGCTGCCCGAGAACGCGGACCAGCGATCCATGATGCCGCTGAAGGAGTCGTCGTCGATCATCTCGCCGATCTCGTCCCGCAGCGCGTCCGCCGCGGCGGCGGCCTCTTTCGTGGAGAGAATCGTGAGCATCCGGTCGGCGCCGGCGGCATTGAGTACCTGGAACGCGACGGACTCGCAGCCTTTGGGCCGGTCGAGCAGGGACTGCTCGAGGAAGCGTTGCTCCAGGACGCTTGCCTGCACCCCGCCGCTGCACAGTGTCGTGAGTCCCTCCTCCCGGCTCGTCACTTCCATGACATTCAGACGCGACGAGAATGCGCGTCCGACGATTTCGTTGATAATGCGATTGCGGTGCACGGCGACTTTCATGCCGAACATGTCGCGAACCTCGCGGACCGGCCGCTCGCGACGCGAGACAATGCAGAGCCGGTTGGCGAGATAGGGCTCGGCTACGTGCAACCACTGGCGGCGCTCGGGCGTGTCCGTCGCCGCGGGCCAGAGGTCAACCAGGCCTTGCCGGAACGCGTCGTCCACGGGAATGCTCAACTCGACGAACTTGAGACGGATCCCTTTCCGGCGGGCGGCTTCGCTCAGAATCTCCACGGCCATCCCCCTGGGGTCCTGGCCCGGAGCAAGGATATTGTAGGGGGGAGCGTGATCCACGCCGACCCGGTAATCGCGGTCGTCCCAACTTCGCACCGCGCACGCCTGCGCGAAGAGAAGACTGGACAGAATCAGCAAGGCACGGGCATGCCATGCGGGTCGGCGGCCATGGGCGGAACGCTGCGATAGTCGGAGGGCGGTCATTCGGTGAAACGAACTATTGATTGTATGCCAGTCGGGCCATGGCTTCGCCCAATTGTGCGCCGCTGTACGCTAAGAAGAAGCGGCTATGGCAGCAAAAAAAGCGAAGAAGTCCAGGGTACAGGCCCGAAAGGCGGCGCCGGCCGCCCCGTCAGCTTTGACGGATCCGGCACTATACGTCAATCGGGAGTTGAGTCTGCTGCAGTTCCAGCAGCGGGTGCTGGAGGAGGCCGTGGACGCGACGACTCCGCTACTGGAGCGCGTCAAGTTCCTGTCCATCCTGGGTTCGAACATAGATGAGTTCTTCATGGTCAGAGTGGCGGGGCTGCTGAACCAGTTGGAATCAGGGATTCTTGAGACCGGGCCTGACGGGATGTCGCCGGCCCAACAGTTGGATGCCATCCGCAAGGAATATCAGAAGCTGATCGCGGCCGCGCACGTGTGCAGAAGGGCGCTGTTCGAGGAGTTGAAAAAGCAGGGCATCGTGGTCTTGAGCTACTCCGAGTTGAGCTCGAATCAGCAGGAGGCCGCAAAGCGCTACTTTGATGAGACCATCTACCCTGTCCTGACGCCACTTGCGTTCGACCCGGGCCGCCCGTTTCCGCACATCTCAAACCTCAGCCTGAACCTCTCAGCGCTGATCCGCGACCCCGACGGGGTCGAACACTTTGCACGCCTGAAGGTGCCGGACACTCTCCCGCAGGTGATCGCATTGGACAAGCCGAGTTCGAAACGCGTGGCAAAGCCCCGGACATATGTGTGGATCGAACAGGTAATTCAGGCGAACCTCAGCGCGCTGTTCCCTGGCATGGAGATCGTCGAGTCGCACCCGTTTCACGTCACGAGGGACGCCGAGATGGCGATCCAGGAACTGGAAGCGGAAGATCTGCTGGAGACTGTGGAAGAAGGCGTCCGCCAGCGACGCTTCGGCGCCGTGGTCCGACTGGAAGTCCCGAAGGAGATGCCCGAGCGGCTTCTGGATATCCTCAAGACCAACCTCGAAATCGATGACGGCGAGATCTATCGGATTCAGGGGCCGCTCTCGCTCGTGCGGCTGAGGAGCATCGCCGCGCAGGACAGGCCGGACCTGAAGGACCCATCCTTCACGCCGGCGCCGCTGCGGACACGCTCAGACGAGGAGGACATCTTCAGTCTGATACGCCGAGGCGACACGCTGCTGCACCACCCCTTCGACAGCTTCCAGCCTGTGGTGGACTTCCTGCGCGCAGCGGCGAAGGATCCGAACGTATTGGCCATCAAGATGACGCTGTACCGCGTGGGTCGCAACGCGCCCGTGGTCGAAGCTTTGTTGGAGGCGAACGAAAACGGCAAGCAGGTGGCAGTGCTCGTGGAACTGAAGGCGCGCTTCGACGAAGAGTCCAACATCGAGTGGGCGAGAGCGCTTGAAAAAGAGGGCGTTCACGTCGTCTACGGCCTCATCGGCATGAAGGTGCACTGCAAGGCGGCGATGGTGGTGCGGCGCGAAGGCCCCGTCATGCGCCGCTACGTTCACCTCTCCACCGGCAACTACAACGCGGTGACCGCTCATCTCTACACGGATCTGGGGCTCTTCACCTCCGAGGAGGATTTCGGCGCCGACAGCACGGATCTGTTCAACTATCTCACCGGGTACTCGGCCAAGTCCGACTACTGCAAACTCCTCGTAGCGCCCATTAACCTGCGAAAGAGGCTGGAGGGGCTGATCGAGCGCGAGATCGCTCACGCCAAGGCGGGCAAGGAGGCGCGGATCATCTTCAAGGTCAATGCGCTGGTGGACTCGCGCATCATTCAGCTCCTGTACAAGGCTTCGCAAGCAGGGGTGCGCATCGATCTGCTGTGCCGCGGCATCTGTTGCCTTCGTCCGGGAATCCCCGGAATCAGCGACAACATCAAGGTGATCAGCGTGGTGGGACGGTTCCTGGAGCACAGCCGGATCTTCTATTTCCGCAACCTCGGCGAGGAGGAGATCTATATCGGCTCGGCTGACCTGATGCCGCGCAATATCAACCGGCGCGTCGAAACGCTGTTCCCCATCCAGAAGCATGCGCTGATCCGTCAGATCCGCGACAAGATCCTCCAGGTTTATCTCGCGGATAATGTGAAGGCGCGGCGTATGAAGCCGGATGGGACCTACGAACGCGTCCCCCGGAAGGACGGCGAGAAAGCAGTGAATGCGCAGGCGCTGCTGTTGAGAAGCAGGTGCTAGAAAACGTCAATCTCGAGCGGGCGCTCTCGCACGAAGAATACAAGCGGGCGCTGCCGGCGCTGCAGCGCCGGCTGTACGACCTGGAGAAGGCGTGCTGGGATCACGGCAGGCCTTCGATCATCGTCTTCGAAGGCTGGGATGCAGCAGGCAAGGGCGGCTGCATTTCCACGTTGACCGGGCGTCTGGATCCGCGCGGCTTTAAGCTGCACGTGGTTCATCCGCCGCGCACCCATGAGCTGAGCTTTCCGTGGCTGCGGCGCTTCTGGCTGGCCGTACCGAATCGCGGCGAGATGGTGATCTTGGACCACTCCTGGTATCACCGTGTCCTGGACGAGCGCGTCGAGAGAACCATACCGGAAAAGGTCTGGCGGCAGGGCTACAAGGACATCATCGAATTCGAGAGGATGCTGGCCGACGACGGCACTGTGCTCCTGAAGTTCTGGTTTCACATCAGCCGCAAGGAACAGAAGAAACGATTCCGGAAGATCGAAGAGGATCCGCTGGAGAGCTGGCGGGTGTCGGAACGCGACTGGGCACGGCATGAGCTCTATGGGGATTTCGCGGAAGCCGCCGAGGAGATGCTCGAGTTGACGGAGAGCGAGTTCGCGCCGTGGACGATCGTGGAAGCGACTTCGCGCTGGTACGCCCGGCGCAAAGTGTTCCTGACGATCATTGCGGCGCTGGAGAAGGCGCTGGGAAATAACGCGCCGCCCAAAGAAGCGGACGCCGCGCGGTCCCGCCATGACGCTGAGTTGCGGCGCGCGATGGAGTCTCTTACCGATGCTTGAGACGCTTGATCTGAAGTGCAGGCTGGCGAGAGAAGAGTACGTTGAGCAGCTCACACGCCGCCAGATCCAGTTACGCGAACTGGGCTGGCAGGTGTACCAGCAGAAGCGGCCCGTGGTGATTGTCTTCGAAGGCTGGGATGCTGCAGGCAAGGGCGGGGCGATCAAGCGCACGACGGAGAAGCTCGATCCGCGCGGGTATGTGGTCTATCCGATCAGCGCGCCGCAAGGGGAGGACAAGATCCGCCACTACCTTTACCGCTTCTGGCGCAGGCTGCCCGAGAAGGGCCAGATCGCCATCTTCGACCGCTCCTGGTACGGGCGCGTCCTGGTGGAGCGCGTGGAGGGTTTCTGCACGGAAGAGGAGTGGAAACGCGCTTACAAGGAGATCAACTCGTTCGAGCGGCAAATGCGCGACTTCGGCACGGTCCTCACCAAGTTCTGGTTCCACGTCTCTCCGGACGAGCAACTGAAGCGCTTCGAGGAACGGAAACGCACCGGCTACAAAGCATGGAAGCTGACCGATGAGGACTGGCGCAATCGCGGCAAATGGGCTGCCTACGAAGAGGCGGCGGAGGAGATGTTACTGAAGACGAGCACCCGCACGGCGCCGTGGACGCTCGTCGAAGGAAACGACAAGTACTGGGCGCGCGTCAAAGTCTTGTCGGCGTTGGTGGATATACTGTCCAACGCATTGAGCTGTAAGCCGCGGGATCCTCTCAGGAAGAAATGATGCGCCGAATTGCCGTGCTTGCCGCCTTGTTCGCCCTGCTGGCGCGAGCGGACCACAAGCTCGACCGCAAAGACATCCGCACTCCGGCCCCGATGCCGCGTGATAGCCTGCTCGTGGTGGGCTTTCTGGGGGCCTGGGAGGAGTGGGACAACGACAGGCGCAGCGTACGGAAGCTGGCGCTCTCTCTGCGCGACAGGAACATCCCCGGCGTCTATGTGGAAACTGCGGACAACCACAGCCGCAGGACGGTGCTGCACTTTATCGAGGAGGCGCTGGACCAGAACCGCAACGGCAAGCTCGATCCGGCGGAGAAGCGCAGCGTGCAGCTCATCCTCTATGGGCAGAGTTTCGGCGGCGCGGCGGCAGTGATGCTGGCGCGCGAACTCGGCCAGATCGGCATTCCGGTCCGCATGACGGTGCAGGTGGACAGTGTGGGCCGCAAGGATCAATGGATACCGCCGAACGTCTCGCGTGCGTTGAACCTCTATCAGCGAGACCCCGGCCCGGTACAGGGCAGGGCTGAAATCAGAGCGGATGACCCATCCCACACCACGATCCTCGGCAATCTACGCTTCTTCTACATGTTCCGGGACGTGGACATGTCGGACTACCCCAAGGCAGCGAGGAAGCTGGGCGTTGCCCACTGGAAGATGGATAACGATCCGGTCGTCTGGAAGGCTGTGGAAGCGGCGATCCTCGGTGAGATCGCGGCCTGGCAGATTACCCGCTGATTTAAAGCGAACAAACTCTCACTCTCAAACGTCTAATGCTTGTTTGGGAGTTGGACTCCAAGGTTGAGAGGCTGGGCCATGGGACTTTTTCGTTGGATCGAGCAGGCGTGGCGCGACGCGCGTTTCGGAGCACGCAATCTTCTGCGGAGTCCCGCATTCACGGCCATCGCCGCCGGGTCGCTGGCGCTGGGCATCGGGGCGAGCACGGCAATGTTCAGCGTGATCCACGCCGTCATCCTGGATCCGTTCCCTTACAGAGACGTGGATTCGCTGATGAGCATCCGGGTCCATGAGCCGGATCGCCGCGGCGGCCGCACTTACTATTCGGTGGATCAGTATCTCGAGTTCGCCGAGCGGAGCACCATCTTCGAGGGCGTCTCGGCGTCCACCATCAGCAACATTACATGGACGGGAGAAGGCGATCCGCAGCGGCTGCGGGGCAACGTCTGCCCGATGAACATGTTCGAGGTGATGGGCGTGGAGCCGCTGATCGGCCGCGTCACCACAACCAGCGATGGGGTGGAAGGCGCGGAACCCGTCGTTGTGCTGGGATACAAGTTCTGGCAGCGCCAGTTCGGCGGCGATTCGAATGTGCTGGGCCGGAAGCTGCGTCTGAACGACAAGGTGCGCACGGTAATCGGCGTGATGCCGCGGCGCTTCATGTTCCGCGGCGCCGACGTCTACATCCCCGTGGTCTTCCGCCGGGGCGAGGTGGTGGAGGGCGTGCGCGACGTCCACGTAGTGGGGCGGCTGAAGGCTGGCGTCACGCCGGCCCGGGCAGAGGCGGATCTCAAACCCATTGTGGAAGAACTGAAGCAGCGCGACCCCAAGGAGTTCCCAGACAAATGGCGGGTGGATCTGCTGTCGTTCAAGGAGACGTTCCCCAGCGACATCAAAGAGGCGCTTTGGATCCTGTTCGGCGCCGTTGGCCTGTTGCTGCTGATCGCCTGCGTGAACGTATCGAACATGCTGATCTCCCGCGCGACGGTGCGGCAGAAGGAGATCGCGATCCGGGCTTCGTTGGGGGCCAACCGCAACAGGCTGGTCAGGCAACTGCTCGCAGAGAGCCTGGTGTTGGGGCTGCTCGGCGGCGCAGTGGGCGTGCTGTTCGCGTATGGGAGCCTGCAGGGCATCCTCGCCATGGTCCCCCGGGACACGATTCCGGACGAGTCTCACGTCAGGATCAACGTCCCCGTGCTGCTGTTCACGCTGGCGGTGTCGATGGTGGTGTCGCTGCTGTTCGGGCTCGCGCCGGCGCTGCACGCGGCGGGGTGCGACATCGTAGGGCGGCTGAAGGAGTCCGGACGGGGCAGCTCGGGGAGCGTTCGCCAGAAGCTTCTGCGCAGCGGCCTGGTGGTGTGTGAGGTGGGCCTCTCGTTGATGCTGCTGGTGGGCGCGAGCCTCATGGTGCGCACACTGCTGGCCATCCAGAACGTGAAGCTGGATGCGCGCCCCGACAAGGTGCTCACTTTCTCGCTGCCTCTCTCCGAGGAGAAGTACCCCGACGCCGCGCGGCGAAACGTGGTGATACGAAACATGGTGGACGCCATCAGCACTATTCCCGGCGTCGCGGCTGTCGGAGTGAACACAGGGCTCCCACCGATCTACAACTGGAACCTGCCTGTGGAGGTGCCGGGTAACGCGCAGCAGGATTCACGCCGCGTGCTGCTGAACCAGACTGACGCAGGTTTCGCGCAGGCGATGAACAGCCGCCTGGTCGTCGGCCGTTACTTCACGCGGCAGGAGGTCGATTCGGTCCTGCATCTGGCAGTGGTGAATGAGTCCTTCGTGAAGCGGTACCTGTCGGATCGCGACGCCATCGGGCGGACAGTACGGATGCCGAGGCTGCGGGAGGCGCCGATCAAAATCGCGGATGACGCGTTCCAGGTGATCGGCGTCTTGAAGGACTCACCGAACCGGCTGATGACGAATGAGACCGTGCCGGAGATCCACATCCCGTACACAGTAGCGGGCTTTGCGGATCGAATCTATGTTCTGGCCCATGGTGCGCCGGCGAACCTGACCAACGCGGTCCGGATGCGCGTTTACTCGGTGGACGCGAACCAGCCGGTTCGCGAACCGGCGACCGTCGAAACGCTGCTTGGCGAGTACGTCTATGCGAGGCCGCGGTTCAACCTGGTGCTGTTCGGGTTCTTCGCGGTGCTAGGGCTGACGTTGGCGCTGTTCGGCGTCTACGGCGTGATCGCAAGCGGCGTGGAGCAGCGGCGTCAGGAGATCGGCATCCGGATCGCGCTCGGCGCCAGTTTCAAGCAGGTGGTCGGCATGGTGCTGCGCGGCGGCGCGCTGTTGCTGGGAGCAGGCATCGTGCTGGGACTCCTCGGGAGCTACGCATCCGTGCGCTATCTCTCGGGCCAGTTGTGGCAGATCTCGAAGTTCGATCCCATCTCGTTTGCCGGGGTTGCGGCGTTGCTGTTTGTAGCCGGGATCGCGGCGAGCTTCTGGCCCGCCCGGCGTGCAGCCGGCGTGGATCCAGCCAAAGCTCTAAGGAGCGAGTAGCTGCTGGCGGAGCTTCCTGGGAAGCTTCCCGACGACCAGCGCGTAGGATTTCTCGATGAGCCTCCGCAGTTCAGAGGCGGGAAGCGCGTCGAAGGATTCGAGCGCCACCCACTGCGCACGCGCCAGGTAGGGCGCCGGAATGATGCCCGGCCGCTCGGTCAGTTCGGCGAAGTCTTCCGGTGTGGCCTTGAAGGAGAGGCACACCTTGGAGGGTTCCAGCGATGCGACCGCGAACATCTTGTCGGCGACTTTGAAGACGAGGTCGGCGCCCCACTGCACGTTTTCCGTAGCCTTCGGCAGCTTGAGACAGACAGTGCGTACCCAGTCGACGTTCATTTCGATGAGTATAGCGAGTCGCTTGAAGACCGGAGGCAGGATTCGCTAGCCTGTCATTAGTCCTACCTGGGAGCCCCAAATGGTTGCAAAGTCTGTCGTGTGCGTGTTCGCCTTGTCGTTGGCCGGCACTGTGTCCGGCGGGACCGTAACGTTCCACAAGGATGTCGAGCCTGTGCTGCAGAAGCACTGCCAGACGTGCCACCGGCCGGGCGAAGTCGGCCCGATGCCGCTGCTGACGTATGCGGAGGCGAGGCCGTGGGCAAAGTCGATCAAGCAGGCGACCGCGACCGGCAGGATGCCGCCGTGGGGAGCGGCGCAGGGCGCGCCGCACGCGTTTGGGAATGACCCGCGGCTGAGTCAGGACGAGCTCGCTGTGTTGCGGGCGTGGGCCGACGGCGGCGCCCCGGAGGGGAACCCGAAGGACGCACCCAAGCCAAAACAATGGGTCGAGGGTTGGGACATGGGCGAACCGGATCGGGTCTTCCAACCGTCGAGCCCATACAAGGTTCCGGCCAAGGGCACAGTCGAGTACACCTACTACATCATCCCGAACGCGTTTAAGGCAGACACGTGGGTGAAGGGTGTGGAGATCCGGCCGGAAGCCCGGCGCGTGGTCCATCACGTGATTGCGTACGTGCGGTCGCCGAAGTCGTCCTGGCTGAAGGACTATCCGGCACACACCTACTTTGTGCCTGACCACCGCTCCCGCGAGGAGAAACCGCGCGAGGAGAAGGCCCACGAGTGGCGCGAGTTCCTGGTGGGCTATGCGCCGGGATACCGGTCGAGCGTCTGGCAAAGCGGAAGGGCGAAGTTCGTAGCGGCCGGATCGGATCTCGTCTACGAGATCCACTTCACGACGAACGGGACCGAGTTCGAGGACAAGACCCTGGTGGGCATGCAGTTCGCCAAGGAGCCACCGGCCGAGCGCGTGATGACCAACGCGGTAATGAACCCGCGGATCACCATCCCTCCCGGAGCGGACGACCACAAGGAAGAGGCGGCGATCGAGATGCTACAGCCTGCGAAGCTGGTGGCGTTGAATCCGCACATGCACCTGCGCGGCAAGGCGTTCGAGTATCGACTGACCTATCCCGACGGGCGGCAGGAGACGATCCTGAGCGTGCCGAAGTACGACTTCAACTGGCAGCTCAACTATGAGTTCTCAAAGCCACTGGAACTGCCGAAGGGCACGAAGATCGAGTGCACGGCGTGGTGGGACAACTCGCCGAACAATCCGTACAACCCCGATCCGAAGGTCGAGGTGAAGTGGGGCGACCAGAGCTGGGACGAGATGATGGCCGGCTTCTTCGAGATGGCGTTCGACCGGAACGTGGATCCGTCGACGCTATACCGCTACGTGCGAAGGAATACACCGCAGCAGTCGGCAAGCGCAGTACGCTGAGGCGTGCCATTCCAGAATCGAGTTACACCTGAGGGTGCGTTGATCCGCACCAGCGCACGCGGGACGCTGATGGGCAATCGCGGAGTGCTGCATGATGAGCGGCAGCAGATCCGGCGGTTGTACCGGGGCCGCGCGTGGATAACGTGTCTGCTCGCCTTCAAGGGCAGAGATCGCGACATCATGCAGCCGGGGCGCTACACGGAGCTGTTCTTCCTGGATGAGGCCACGGCCTTCGCAGCCGGGCATAGGCCGTGCTGGGAGTGCCGCCGCCAGAGGGCGATTGCATTCAAGGCCGCCTGGCTGGCGGGCAATTCTGATCTCGGCTTCGACGCGGCAATGACAGCACGCCAATTAGACGAGGTGCTGCATGCGGAGAGGATCACCAGCGGCGGCGAGAAGGTAGTTCACCGCGAGCGCATGGACGTGCTGCCTGACGGAACGTTCGTGCGGTGGTCTTGCGGCATACATCTCGTGCTGGGCGAGCGGCTGCTGGCATGGTCGCCGGAGGGCTACGCAGGCGAGACACCGAGGCCGCGGGATGCTGAAGTGGATGTATTGACGCCACGGTCGGTCGTGCGGGCATTCGGTGCGGGCCATTCACCAGACATCCATCTGCGCTAATCGCGGTTGGGAAAGGGGCCGACATGAATCACGGGGCTGTTGGTTCGGTCGTTTCGCTCTGGCGTTATCCGGTCAAGTCCATGATGGGCGAGGAGTTGAACGCGGCGGATATCGGAAGCGGCGGTTTGTTGGGCGATCGCGCCTATGCGCTGGTCGACCGATCCGACGGGAAGATCGCAAGCGCGAAAAACCCGAAGAAGTGGCCCGGCCTGTTCAGCTTTCGCGCTGTGCTGACGGCTGTGCCGAAGCCCGGAGCCTCAATGCCGCCGGCCCGGATCACGCTGCCGGACGGCACCCTGGTCTCCAGCGATCAGTCGGGCACAAACGAGATCCTGTCGGTTGCCCTGCAACGTGAGGTGGCGCTGCTGGCCGATGTGCGCGCCGCTCAGGCTGAAGAGTACTGGCTGGACATTGAGGGTCTCGACAAACGCGATACGGTGACCGACTTCGAAATTCCGGAGGGGACGTTCTTCGACGCCGCTGCGGTGCATCTGCTGACCACTGCGACGCTGGACCGGCTAAGGGAGTTGTATCCGCAGGGGCGGTTCGAAGCGCGGCGGTTCCGGCCGAACATCGTCGTGGAAACTCCGGCGGCGGGGTTCGTCGAGAATGAATGGATCGGCAAGGTACTGTCGATCGGCGATCAAGTGCGCTTGAGCATCACGGGGCCTTGTCCGCGTTGCGTGATGACGACGCTGGCGCAGGGCGATCTGCCGCACGACACGGGCATCCTGAAGACAGCCGTCAAGCACAACGGAGCGGGCGTGGGGGTCTACGCCGCAGTGGTGCAGGGCGGCCGAGTCCGCAGAGGGGACCACGTGATGCAGGTGGACTGAGTGTGCACAGTTCTACTTTGGGACAGCGACCCGTGCGTGGCTGAGGGCGCGGTCAAATGCATGGTACAGCCAGGCGAAGAGGCAGCCTGCGATCGCGCCGTCGACCATTCCGTAGACTGTGCCGAGCAGGACGCGTCCCAGAGTGGGCGCCGTATCAGCCCCTGGATAGACTGAGCTCATCGCACGCAAGAACTCTCCGCCATACGACGGCACCTGCATGTGAATCAATCCGACGAACAGCATCGCGCCTCCCCAGAGCAGAGCGGCGCTGAAGGTCATCGCCTTCGTTGATGGTCTCATGGTGATTCGCTCCAATCAGTTGGACGTATTTGAGGCGGCGCCGTGTACTGCGTCCGGCCAATATACGGCATCGACAGGATGCGCTTCGCCGAATTGATGCTGTGCCCCATGGAGGGCGATTCAATTGGCAAAGAACTGGGCGCGCGGGCGGCGGTGTGTGGGGCAGGGCCGGCGGACGCGGAAACACGAAGGGCCGCGGCCCCTGGTGGGGGGACGCGGCCCTGATGGATCGTAAAGAAGAGCTATGCGGTGCGGTTGGCTTCCGCGGAGGCTTCGTTCTTCTGGATCGCGGCCTGCGCGGCGGCGAGGCGGGCGATCGGCACACGGTACGGAGAGCAGGACACGTAGTCCATGCCCACGCGGTAGCAGAACTCGACGGAGCTGGGCTCGCCGCCGTGTTCGCCGCAGATGCCAACTTCGAGTTTCGGGTTGGTGCCACGGCCGAGGTCGACAGCCATCTTGATGAGCTTGCCGACGCCCTGCTGGTCGATGACGCCGAACGGGTCAGCCTTGAAGATCTTCTTGTCTTCGTACTCCTTCGAGAACTTCGTGTAGTCGTCGCGGGAGAGGCCCATGGTGGTCTGCGTCAGGTCGTTGGTGCCGAAGCTGAAGAACTCGGCTTCCTTGGCGACGAGGTCCGCGGTGAGAGCAGCGCGGGGGATCTCGATCATGGTGCCGATCATGTACTTCTGCTTCTTCAGGCCGGCCTTGCCGAGAACTTCTTCAGCGATCGTCTTGACGATCTTCTTCTGGTTCTCGAGCTCCTCGACGCCGCCGATCAGCGGGATCATGACTTCGGGGATGACGGTCTTGCCCTTCTTGGCGACCTGGACGACCGCTTCGAAGATGGCGCGCGCCTGCATCTCGGTGATCTCGGGGTAGGTGATGCCGAGGCGGCAGCCGCGGTGGCCGAGCATCGGGTTGAACTCGTGGAGTTGCTCGACGCGGTGCAGGAGCTGCGGCAGGACGGTCTTGAGTTCCTTGACGTCCTTGACGAAGTTCTTGTAGCGGCCGACCATCTCCTTCTTGGCCTTGATGTCGGCCGAGGGGAGCTTGGCGATGTCAACCATCAGCTCTTCCCGCTTCGGCACGAACTCGTGCAGCGGTGGGTCGAGCGTGCGGATGACGACGGGGAAGCCGTTCATCGCTTCGAAGAGGCCGGCGAAGTCCTTGCGCTGCATGGGGAGCAGCTTGGCGAGGGCCTTACGGCGGTCCTTCTCGTTGTCGGTGAGGATCATGGCCTGCACGTGGGGGAGGCGATCCTCGGCGAAGAACATGTGCTCAGTGCGGCAGAGGCCGATGCCCTCAGCGCCGAAGGCACGAGCGGCCTTTGCGTCGCGGGGGATGTCTGCGTTGGCGCGGACACCGAACTCACCGCGGAACTTGTCGGCCATCTTCATGAACTTGGCGAAGGCGGGCGAGTTGGGATCCGGGTCCTTCGTGGCGGCCTGGCCGAGATAGACAGCGCCGGTGGTGCCGTCGATGGAGACCCAGTCGCCTTCCTTGATGGTGATGGTCTTGTCGCTGGTCTTGACAGCGGCGGTCTTGCCACGCTCATTGATGGAGATGGCGCCGCAGCCGACGACGCAAGGCACGCCCATGCCGCGGGCCACAACGGCCGCGTGGGAGGACTTGCCGCCGACGGCAGTGAGGATGCCCTTGGCTGCGTCCATGCCGTGGATGTCGTCCGGAGTGGTTTCTTTGCGGATGAGGATGACGGGGGACTTCTCCGACATCGTCACGGCGTCTTCGGAGGTGAAGGCCAGGCGGCCGACGGCAGCGCCGGGGGAGGCGTCGATGCCGGTGGCGAGCTTGGTGAGCTTCTTCAGCGAGGCAGGATCAAACACGGGGTGGAGGAGCTGATCGAGCTGAGCCGGCGCGACGCGCATCACTGCGGTCTTCTCGTCGATGAGCTTCTCTTCGCACATGGCGACGGCGACCTTCACAGCTGCCGGACCCGTGCGCTTGCCGTTGCGGGTCTGGAGCATCCAGAGGACGCCTTCCTGCACGGTGAACTCGAAGTCCTGCATGTCCTTGTAGTGCTTCTCGAGCATCGAGGTGATGTCGCGGAGCTGCTTGTAGACGTTCTTGTTCCAGCCTTCGAGCTCGGAGATCGGCGTGGGGGTACGGATGCCGGCGACGACGTCTTCGCCCTGGGCGTTGACGAGGTACTCGCCGTAGAAGACCTTTTCGCCGCTGCCGGGGTCACGGGTGAAGCCGACGCCGGTGCAGGAGGTGTCGCCCATGTTGCCGAACACCATGGCCTGGATGTTGCAGGCGGTGCCGAGGCGGTCGGAGATCTTCTCCATCTTGCGGTAGTAAGACGCCTTGGGGGCCCACCAGGACATGAAGACCGCGTTGCGGCTCATGATGAGCTGTTCCTTGGGGTCTTGCGGGAAGTCGCGCTTGGCGTGCTTCTTGAAGATCTTCTTGAACTCCTCGCAGATGACCTTGAGGTCATCGGCGGTGAGCTGGGTGTCGAGCTTGTACTTCTTCTTGGCCTTGACGGAGTCGAAGGCGTGGTCGAAGTGCTCCATCTCTACGCCGCAGGCGACTTCGCCGAACATCTGGATGAAGCGGCGGTAGCAGTCGTAGGCGAAGCGGGGATTGCCAGTCTTGGCAGCCAGGCCCTCAGTGGTCTTGTCGTTGAGACCGAGGTTGAGGATGGTGTTCATCATGCCGGGCATGGAGAACTTGGCGCCGGAGCGGACGCTGAGGAGCAGCGGGTCCGAGGCGTCGCCGAGCTTCTTGCCCATCAGGCCCTCGAGCTTAGCGAGAGCTTCCCAGATCTGTTCGTCGACTTCCTTCGGAACCTTCTTGTCGTTGTCGAAGAAGACGTTGCAAACGTCGGTGATGATGGTGAAGCCGCCGGGGACGGGCACCTTGGCGAGACACATCTCGGCGAGGCCTGCGCCTTTGCCGCCGAGCGTGTCGCGCATTGTGCCGTTACCTTCGGTGAGGTCCCCACCGAAGAAGTAGACGTATTTGCTCATAGCGCTTATGTGCTCCTGATTGATCAGCAGAGTGATGAATTCATTCGGACGTTGATGAGGTCACGATCTCCGAAAAGTCGGCGATCGACGAGACTTCGTTAAAGAGCCTGCCGAGAAGGGCCAGGCGATTGGCGCGAACGGCCGGGTCCGGCGCGTTCACGAGAATTCGGTCGAAGAAGCTGTCGACGGCCGGCCGGAGAGTGGCGATGACGGCGAGCGACTGCATGTAGTCTTCGGATTTGCGGTAGCCGGCGACAAGCGAGAGGACGCGGCTCATCTCGTCGTAGAGGTCCTGCTCGGGGCCGGGCTCGAGTTTCGAGGGATCGATGTCGCCGTTGACCCAGGCGGCTTGCTTGAGAATGTTGCGGATGCGCTTGAAGCTGGCTGCCAGCGGCTCAAAGTTCTCGGTCTGGCGAACCATCTTCAGAGCGTAGAGGCGCGACTCGACGTCCGGCAGGTGCTCCCACTGCCCTGCAAGCACGGCGTTGACTTCGTCATAGGCGAAGCCGCGGACGTCGCGGAAGTAGTAGCGGATGCGGTCGAGGAGGAAGTCCCAGAGGGCTGTGCCATCAGAGGCCGAGCGGTCCGCGAAGAGGAGCGTCGTGGCGTCCATCCCGGCGCCGACCGCCTTCTTGAGGTCGAGGCGGAGCCGGCCTTCGACAAGGATCTTGATGACGCCCTGGGCAGCGCGCCGCAGAGCAAAAGGATCTTTGGAGCCGGTGGGGATGAGACCGATACCGAAGCATCCTTCGAGCGTATCCAGCTTGTCGGCGACGGAGAGCAACTGGCCGTAGATGGTGGAGGGAATTTTGTCCTCCATGCTCTGCGGCTGGTAGTGCTCGTAGATCGCCTGGGCGACCGCTTCCGGTTCGCCGTCGGCTTTCGCGTAGAGCCCGCCCATCACGCCCTGCAACTCGGTGAGCTCTTTAACCATCTCGGTCATGAGGTCGACTTTGCAGAGCAGTGCGGCGCGGCGCGCGGTATCGAGATCGAGGTTGAGCCAGGCAGCGAGGCGCGTGATGCCGTCGTGCACGCCGACGGTCTTGTCGTGATAGGAGCCGAGCCTGGCCTGGAAGGTGACGTTCTTGAGATCGCCGATGCGGCTGGCGAGCGTCTTCTGGCGGTCGACTTCCCAGAAGAAGCGCGCGTCGTTGAAGCGGGCTTCGAGCACGCGCTCATTGCCCTTGACGACGTAGCCCTTCTTGTCCGACTTCATGTTCATGACGGCGATAAAGTGCGGGGCCATCTTGCCATCTGCGCCCTGCAGCGTGAAATACCGCTGGTGGTGGCGCATGACAGTGGAGAGGACTTCCTGCGGCAAGTCGAGGAAGCTCGGGTTGAAGCTGCCGAGGATGGGCGTGGGGAACTCGGTGAGATAGACGAGGTCGTCGAGGAGGGACTCGTCAGGAATCAGAGTGAGACCCTTGCCGCGCAGCTGTTTCCTGATGCCGTCCTGGATGCGCTTCTTGCGCCTGACGGCGGAGAGGATGACGCCGTTCTTTTCGAGTCGCTCTTCGTAGTTCGAGTGGTCGAAGGCGATCTCACAGGAGCCCATGCGGCGGTGTCCGCAGGAGAGGGCGCCGGACTTCACGCCGGCGAACTCGAATTCGACGATGGAGTCACCGAAGAGGGCGACGATCCAGCGGATGGGGCGGATGAAAGTCGGGCCACCTTTGCCGGTCCAGTACATGGCTTTGGGCCAGGGGATTTTCGAGATCAGGCCCGGCAGGGCTTCGGCGAGGATGTCGGAAATTTCGCGACCCGGGATCTGGCGGCGGAGGGCGAAGTACTCGCCTTTGGGAGTCACTTCGGTGGTGAGAGATTCAACGGGGACGTTGTTCTTCTTGGCGAAGCCCATGGCTGCGCCTTGGCCGGCGGACTTGGGCGGGCCCATGACGAGCTCGTCACGGTCGGCCTGTCGGGTGGGGAGGCCGGAGGAGCGCAGGACGAGGCGGCGTGGAGTGCCGTCCAGTTGCAGTGTGCCGGGATCGATCTGATGGTTCTGGCAGAGGTCGCGGAAGAGGCGGTCGATCTCGGCGAGAGCGGGCGGGATCATCCAGTGGGGGGTCTCTTCAACACCGAGTTCGAAGAGGAAGGGGCGGAGGTCGCTCATTGTGCCACCTCCGAAGACCCGCTTACTACCGTGCGCGGCTCTGGAGCACACGGCTCTGCGAGGAGCGACTGTTGTTCGACCCAGGCTGTGGCGACGCCGACGGCGAGCTTGCGGACGCGGGAGATGACGCCGACGCGCTCAGTGACTGAGATGGCGCCGCGGGCGTCGAGCAGGTTGAAGGTATGCGAGCAGTTCAAGACGTGATCGTAGGCGGCGAGCAGCGGGTAGCGGCGCTTCTCGGCTGCGTCGGTCTCGGAGTTGAGTCCTTTAAACTCGTTGATGAGGCGCTGGGCCTCACCTTCGTGAAGATCGAAGAGCTGCCAGAGCATCTTCACGTCGGCCTTCTCGAAGTTGTAGACGGAGAATTGCTGCTCGTCGAGGAAGCGGACGTCCTTGTACGAAACGCCGTTGACCCACTCGATGTCGTAGACCGACTTGCGGTCCTGGAGAAAGGCGACGAGGCGTTCGAGTCCATAGGTGAGCTCGGCGGGGACCAGGTCGAGGTCGACGCCGCCGCACTGCTGGAAGTAGGTGAACTGGGTGATTTCGAGACCGTCGAGCATCACCTGCCAGCCGATGCCCCAGGCTCCGAGGGTGGGCGATTCCCAGTTGTCCTCTTCGAACTTGAGGTCGTGCTGGTCGAGCTTGATCCCGATGGCCTCGAGGGACTCCAGGTAGAGATCCATCACGTTGGCCGGGGCAGGCTTGAGAATGACCTGAAGCTGCGAGTGCTTGTAGAGACGGTTGGGGTTCTCGCCGTAGCGGCCGTCGGCAGGCCGGCGCGAGGGCTGAACGTAGGCAACGCTGTAGGGCTTGGGGCCGAGGACGCGGAGGAAGGTTTCGGGGCACATGGTGCCGGCGCCGACCTCGATGTCATACGGTTCCTGGATGACGCAGCCGTGCTTCGCCCAGAAGCGTTTCAGCTTGAAGATGGTCTCCTGATAGGAATCCATGCGGAAGTCTAGAGAGCCTCCATGAGGGGGACGGTCAAGAGCTTGCGCTCGACGTGAGTTTCGATTTCGCGATAGAGACAGCGACGCAGGTCGGCGGCGGTCTTCTTGGACCACTCGTAACGGGAGAGCTCCGCGACCGGCGAGGTAGAGATTTCGAAGGCGAGTTCGCGGCTGGCGTCGCACACCGGAAGATCGGGGAGGAAGCCGGAGAGGCGAACGGCCCAGAAGGAGAAGTAGGTGACAGCGCGCCAAACGGCGGAGGGGAGCTGTTCCGGCGCGGCGGCACGCAAGTCGGCGAGGACTGCGCCGATCAGCCGGAAGAATCGCTCATTGGGCTCCGATGGAGGGAGCAAGTGTTCGGACACCTCCGCGATGTAATCGAGAGCCACGCCGGCGTCGTAGGAGCCAAGCAGACCGAACTGCGTCTGAATCAGCTCAGCGGAATCGAGCCGGACGAGCTCGACGTTTTCCCGCTGGTAGTAGGACATCCTGACCTGCGAGAGACGTTCGAGCGCCGACCCGAATGCACTTGTCGGCTTGCGCGCCCGCTTGGCAACGCCCCGCAACTTACCCTGATCGCGGGTATAAAAGCTGACGATCAGGTCCCCTTCCTGAAAGGGGTAGGTGCGGAGGACGAACGCCTCACTGACGCGAGCCGGCATCGCTGGCGCTCAAATTCTTTACTAGGTTATCACACAGGGACATCCGAATAGGCGCAGATGGGGCCGCGCCTGAGTTTCGGTTCGTTCTGCACATCTGCAGAACGCGGGTGTGGCCGCGGTTGCTTCGTTTTGTGATTCTTGTCGCCGTCAATTGCTGTGCTCCTTTCACGAGTGGGCGCAAGACGCCCATTTCGCGCAATAGTGTACATGGGGGCGCCAAGAGTCCGGATCCCGGCTGGACGGGAAGTCCCGCGGGATGAGTGGACTAGAAAATTTGCGAGTGCCGTGACGACCCGTTGCGGGCAGGGCTATTGGGCGAGATTCTCCAAATCCGCCAAGTCCTTTGCCCGGCCGGCCGCAGCCTTGTTGGCCCGGAGGTGAGAGGGGCTGATGACAGGTACCGAGATCCCGTCCATCTCGATCATCTTGCGTTCGCCGTAGCAGTCATCGAACTCGACGCCGGAGATCGAAGTGAGAATCTCAAGACGCATCGGTGGAACGCCCATGCGGACGATGTTATCTGGAGCGAGAAAGAGGTCCGTGGAGAGAATCGGAGTATAGAATCCGAATTCCCGCAAGGTTCTTTCATCCGCACCGCGTTCTCTCCGCTAACTTTCACCCAGATATCGAGGTCGTTCGTGGCCCTAATGTAACCATATACGCTGACAGCATGGCCGCCGACAAGAAGATATTCAACGCCGTTCGAGTTTAGCAATCTCAAGAACTCTCTGAAGTCCTTCGGCAGCGTAATTGGGGCCATAGAATGTCCTGCGCAGGAGTTCGAGCGCTTGCAGACGCTCCTCCACCGGCCGGGATAGCCAATAGCATCGCGAATCGTCCGGATCGGTCAGACGGGCGACTGAGAGCTGGGTGCGATCGACTTTCAAGTCATCGGCCAAGTCCATCGATTTCATATTACAGCCTGCTCTTGCGTCAAGCGGCGCGGACGGGGTTGCGGAGGATGCCGATGCCGTCGATTTCGACTTCGACGGTATCGCCGGGCTTCATGGGCTTGGTGGAACCGGGAGTGCCAGTGTAGATGAGGTCGCCGGGGGTGAGGGTGACGTACTTGGAGCAGAACTCGACGATGGTGACGACGTTGAAGAGCAGGTCGCTGGTGAATTGCTTCTGGACCACCTGACCGTTGAGGCGGGTCTGGAGGAGGAGGTCGGTCGTGGGATCGAGGCCGGTGGCGATAACCGGGCCGGCGGGGCCGAAGGTGTCGGCGCCTTTGGCGCGCCACCACTGGAGGTCCTTGTCGGCGCCGCCCTGCCAGTCGCGTTCGCTGACGTCATTGCCGCAGGTGTAGCCGAAGATGGCTGCCCTGGCCTCCGCCGTGGAGGCATGGCGGCAGGTCTTGCCGATGACGATGACAAGTTCGCCTTCGTAGTGGGTGTTGCGCGAGTCGGCGGGGATCGTGATGGGGTCGCCGGGGTTCTGGAGGCAGGTGATGGGCTTGTAGAAAATCTCGGGGCGCGTGGGAGCGGGGCGGTTGCCGATATGGGATTTGTAGTTGAGGCCGACGGCGAGGACTTTGGGAGGCGCAGTAGGACAGAGAATCCTCACGGACGAGGCGGCGATGGGCTTGCCGGCAGGTTGAGGCGAGGAGAAGAGGTCTCCACGGAGGGGTTGGATGCGGTCGCCTTCGAGACGGCCAAATGTGGGGGCGCCACCGTTGACAGAGTAGCGGACGTAATGAGTGACGCCGGGCCGAGGCTGAGCAGCCTGCAGCGCGGCAGAGGCAAGGAGTTCGCGTCTGGTCATCGACATGGTATTGGGTCGATTATAATGCCGTTGCCATGATCGGAAGACGCGAATTCGTGATGATGCCGGCGGCAGCCGCGATGCAGGGCAAGCGCAAAGTGAGAGCCGCCTTCCTGGGGGCAAGCCATTCGCATGCGTTCGACAAGCTGCGACTGGTGAAAAGTTCGCCAGACTTTGACCTGGCGGGCGTGTGGGAAGAAGACGCTCAGGTGCGCGCGAGCTACGACAAGCTGGGCCAGATCCGGTGGCTGATGAAGGAGCAGATTCTGGGGGACCGCTCGATCGAGGCGGTGTTGATTGAGAGCGACGTGAAGCGGCACGGGCCGCTGGCGATTGAGGCTCTGGAGGCGGGCAAGCACTGCCACATCGAGAAGCCGGCAGCGGAGAATTTGCGCGACATGCGGCGGATCGTGGAGCTGGCGAAGTCGCGAAGGCTGGTGATTCAGAGCGGATACATGTGGCGGCACAATCCGGCGGTGGAGCGGGCGCTGGAGGCGGCGCGGTCGGGGTGGCTCGGCGACGTATATATGATTCACGCACGGATGAATACACTGATCGGGGCGGACCGGCGGCCGGAGTGGAACCTGTTCCGGGGCGGTCAGATGTTCGAGCAGGGCGCGCACCTTGTGGACATCGTGGTGCGGCTGATGGGAAGGCCGCAGAGAATCACTCCGTTTCTGCGGCACGACGGCGCGTTCGACGACACGCTGAAGGACAACACAGCGGCGGTACTGGAGTATCCGAAGGCGATGGCCGTGCTGGTGGCGAGCGTGCTGCAGCCGAATGCGAACGCGCACCGGACGGTGGAGATCTTCGGAACGAACGGGAATGCGGTGCTGCGGCCGATTGAGCCGCCGTCGATGGAGATCGACCTGGTGAAGGCGGCGGGACCGTATGCGGCGGGGAAGCAGAGGGTGACGCTGCCGGCGTACGAGAGGTACGCGGGAGACATCGCGGCGCTGGCGGCAGCGGTTCGCGGGGAGTCGCCGCTGGCGGTGACGCCGGATGTCGAGATGGCGGTAGAGGAGGTCTTGCTGACGGCGTCGGGGATGGTGGGGTGAGGGGCACATGCTGAAGCGGTACTTGCAGGCAGCGGCTGAAGCGGTGCCGCGAGGAACTCGAAGAAGCGTTGCGGGATTGGGTGCAGTTCCGGTTGGCGCGACAGATGCGCGTTCCCGCGGTGGGCAGACTGGTCTTTTGAGATGAGGTGCTGACATGCTGCCGTTATTGTTGGCATTTTGGATGGCCGGGCCGCAGGAACATGCGGATACGGTGAAGGCTGGGGTTGAGCATCAGACGATCGACAATTTTGGCGCGTCGGATTGCTGGAGCTTTCAGAAGGTTGGCGGGTGGACGGCGGAGAACCGGGAAAAGATCGCGGATTTGCTGTTCTCGCGCGAGAAGGGGATCGGGCTGTCGTGCTGGCGGTTCAATCTCGGCGGGGGCGTGAATCCGCAGATCACGCATCCCTGGAGGAGTCCGGAGACGTTCGAAACGGGGCCGGGCGAGTACGACTGGTCGAGGCAGGAGAACGAGCGAAAGTTCCTGCGTGCGGTGAAGGAACGCGGGGTACCGCAGTTCATCGCGTTCGTGAACAGCCCGCCGGGGCGGATGACGCGGAACGGGCTGACGTTCACGACGAAGGGGATGGGCACGACCAATTTGAAGGAAGGATACGAGGGGCAGTATGCGCGCTACCTGGGCGACATCCTGCAGCACTTCCGCGACAACAGGGACATGGCGGAGCGGATCGAGTTCGACTATGTCAGCCCGGTGAATGAGCCGCAGTGGCAGTGGGACGGGCACTCGCAGGAGGGTTCGCGGTACTCGAACGCAGACATCAAGAGGGTGGCGTTAGCGCTGAACGCGGAGCTGAAAAGACGCGGGCTGAAGACGCGCATGCTGCTGGTGGAGAGCGGCAGTCTGCCGGACATGTGGCGGACGCACGAGCAGATGACGCGGGACTACGGGACGACGTACGGGAACTACCTGGCTGAGTTGTGCGGCGACAAGGAGCTTGCACCGCTGCTGGGCGGGCTGATCGGTTATCACAGCTACTGGTCGGACCGCGTGCAGGGGCAACTGCTGGAGCACCGCCAGCGGCTGGCGGAGGAGATGAAGAAGTACCCGCAGTGGAGACTGTGGCAAACGGAGTACTGCATTCTTGACGGGCCGATGGGCCGCGGCGGGCGGAAGCGGGATCTGGAAATGGATACTGCGCTGGACGTGGCGCGTGTGATTCATATGGACCTGGCGGTGGCGGGCGCGTCGGCGTGGCAGTGGTGGACGGCGTTCTCGCCGGAGGATTACAAGGACGGGCTGATCTAGACAGACTGGAAGAAGCCCGGAGACCTGGAGACGGTGTATGCGTCGCGGACCCTGTGGGCGCTTGGGCACTACAGCCGCTTCGTGAGGCCCGGGATGAAAATGGTTGAACTGGACGCGGACGGACACGATATACGCGGCCTGATGGGATCGGCGTATAAGGATGAGAAGGCGCGGACGATTGTGGCCGTGTACGTCAATATGAGCTCGGATGAGCAGAGAGTGACGGTGTCGTTCGACACGCGATGGAAGCTGCAGAGCGTGCAGCCTTACGTGACGTCGTCAAAAGAAGGCGACGAGTTGAAGGCTTATCCGGCGTTGAAGGAAGTGAAGGGATACACGATCCCTGCGAGGAGCCTGGTGACGCTGGTGGCGCGGTTCAAATAGCTCAGCGCTTCGAGAGGAACTCCTTGTAAAGGTCGGCGACATGGCCGGAGTCCGCATCGCCGGGGTGGATGACGACGCGCCATTTGAAGGAGATCTTCTTGCCCGCGGGGAGTTTGGTGATGTTCTCCGGGGCGCTGGGGTCGAAGGCGTTCTGGCCGAAAGGGTTCAGCGAGAACAGGCCGTAGTCGCGGGCGTGCCAGTAGGTGGGGGAGTGAGGGTTGGAGGGGTGGTCGAAGATGGCGACACCGAGGAGTTCGCCGTCGAGATCGGCGGAGTAGTCCACCCAGTTGGAGCGCTTGCCCCACACGTTGATCATCTTTGTCCTGCCGTCGGCGTTGACGATTTTGCCGCCGCGGCGCTCGGTGAAGTTCTCAGCGAGGCGGATGGCGAAGGCGCCCTCCTTGGTATCGCCGAAGGTAACGTCTTTCGCGGCGGTGAGGGTGATGAGGAAGTCGATAATGCGGAGCTTAGGATCGGAGTAGAAGACCATGTCGCGGTTTTCGACGAGCAGGACTTCGCCTTCCGGGTCACGCCATTCCATAGTGGCGGAGAGAGTGCCGGGGGCTTTCCATGCGGAGTCGCGCACGACGACGCGGCCGATGCGCCCCTTTTTGTAGGAAGGATCGTTTTCCCAGAACTTCACGCCGTTGACGTCGTCGTAGGTAAACCAGAGGCCGCGGTGATGGAGGTGGTCGCGGCTCTCGCCGGGCACCGTCTCCATGGGAAAGCGGCGGTTGACGATTGTGCCGGAGGCGGAGCGGATGGGAGCCAGAAAGGGCTTGCCGGCGTCGGCGCCGTAGTTGAAGGTGGTGAACGGTTTGCCGTCGATCTCGATGGAATGGCTCTCAGCGGAGTAGCGGACCTGCGCAGTGAGGGCCGAGCAGGCGGCAATGCAAATGAGCAGTGCAAGTCGCATTGGATTACAGCAAGTGTATCTCTCCGCGTAGATAATGGGGAGCGATGCCACTGAGAGCCGTTGGGACAGTACTCATGCTGGCGATTGCGGCAACTGCTGCCGAACCGCCTCTACCCGAATTGAAGACGGAAGCAACGGATGGGGGTTCTGTTTTCCTTGTCCGGAACACGGCATCACAGCCCTTGACGGCGTATCTCATCGAGCTCGTCAACTACCCCGGCAGCTACTATGCGCTTTGGCAGGACGAGGTGACGGGCCAACCGCTGGCGCCAGGGGCTGTGAAGAGGATTCCGGTCACGAACATGACGGTCGGCGCGGCGCCGGAGTACGTCAAGCTGCAAGCCGCGGTATTTGCGGACGGATCCACGAGCGGGGCGCCGGAGCGGGCCGGGCAGATCGTGGAGCGGCGGCGGTTCGTGCTGGCGACGACGCGCGAACTGATCGGGCGGATCGAGAAGGGGGAGGACACGGCGGCGGTAATGACGGGGCTGAAGGAGTGGTCTGATTCCCTGCCACAGCCGACGAGAGCAAACCGGACATCGCAGGCGAGCATCAACAACGCGGCCGCGCGCGGGGCGATTGCTGAGTCGGTGGCGAGGATCGAGAAGGGGACGCTGACCCAGGAATTGGCGGAGTTGAGGAGGTTGGAGCGGCTGATGGAAGCGAGCAGACCGGCGTTGCGGTAAAGCCTGTGTGACATAATTGGACTTCGAGGACTGAAATGGCAAATCCCAAGTATGCGGAAGCGACCCGGCCGGTGCCGCAGGCGACGGAAGTGGGGCAATTGAGCGACGGGCGAAAGATCATGAAGCGCGCGCCGCGCATCCGGTCTTGCGGGCTGAAGGATGAGAAGGGGAAGCTCTGCGCCGGGCATCTGAAGAGGTGGTACTTCTTCGATGGAGAGATCAAAGAGCGATTCGGCGAAAATGCGGAGATCTACCGCTGCGAGAAGTGTAAGTCGATTTATCTGCCGAACGAAGAAGAAGTGCCGCGGAGCGGAACGCTCTGCTACTGAGGCGGATCAATTAAAAAGCCGCATTGGATCGCTCGAGGGAGGGGTCACTCGGCATGAGCCAATCCAATGCGGCCGGCCCTGTGAGGGCTCGGAGTGCGGCGACGGCATTGCCGGATCGCTTAAGCCTATGTTCCCTTGTGCTCCTGATGAAGCTGCCGCGTTCAGCTACTCTTCACCAAGCGACTCCAGGAAAACCGGTACCCGCACCCCAGGGGGAGAATAAACTTTGTGACGAACCCAGACTGCTTCTGTGGTCGAAACCCGCATCCGCCGGCTGAGTTGCGCGGCAAAAAAGACCCTCTGATGCAACATGCAAACAGTTGAACGAATGGAAGAGAACTTTAACACCGGCTCCCGCAAGCACGACGTTTCCAACTCCGATTCGCTCTCCCGCCGGCCTGTTGCAATCAGAGGGCAGGTTCAAAGAGAGTTCATCAATTCGATTTAGAGTGTAGCAAACTGGATACCAAGGATGCTGGATAATAAAGTCCTTTGTTTTCAAAACGCCTGGAGGGTTATTGGATCCCCTGCGGGCCCACCGGCCTCACGAGGTGTGGCACTGTGACACAAACGTGGCGGAGTGTGGCAAAGACTGTGGCGGCGATGGCACTCCTGTGTATCAGTGAGGCGTGGGCGCAACAGGAGGTGGATTATCAAATCTACACGGAAGCGCCCCGGCTGCTGTTGAATCAGCGGCGGCTGAGGCTGCTGAAGCGGGAGCGGGAACGCGAGTCGATGCGCTGGCAGCAGTTCGACTCGCTGATGCGGGGCAAGGCGCGCATGAGCGAGCCGGGATTCGCACTGGGGTTGTGGTCCGAGGTGATGGGTCAGGCCGCGCCCTGCAAGGAAGCAGCAGAGTGGGCTGTGAAGGCAAATGGCGCGGACGCGGCAGAGTTGAGGCAGTTGGCGCTGGTCTACGACTGGTGCCAGGCCTCGATCGGCGATGTACTTGGAAACCTGTTGGCGAGGAAGCTGGCATCGTCGTTGAAAGAGACAGGTGAGAGCGCGCAGGCGGTGCGGTCGAGGACGTTCGCGGCGCTGGCGATCGCCGACGTGGACTCGCAGGCGTCGCAGGACTATCTGCGGCGGGCGGTGGAACTGTGGTGGAAGCAGCGGACTCTGCCAAAGCTCAAGGCGGGGGAGAATCCGTTTACGACGCGGGCTGAGCTGTATGCGATGACGGAGTTTCTGCACGTGGTCCGGGACAACATTCGAGTGGACCTGCGCGAAGGCGCGGGGCAATGGTTTGAGGAGTTGGGGCCGCTGCAATTGCTGTCGTATTATCCGCAGCCATGGCCCGCGGCGGAAAACGAGTATCGCATTCCAGCCTATACGGGGAACCGGGATCCGGACCTGAAGGAGGCGGCGCTGTCGCGCGCTGCGGAGCTGGCGCTGGTCGCGTACGACGCGAACGCGCAGCCGCACCAGTTCCTGCAAGGCTGGCTGCTGCAGGACCGGTTCCTAATGCGCGGCGAGTTCGGCATCGCATACGAATTTTTGTGGGCGAATCCGTATCAGCCGGGCCTGAGTTTCACCTACATGCCGGACCTGTTTCACGGCCGCGGGCAACTGCTGGTGCGAAGCAGTTGGGATGAGAATGCGACTTGGTTCGGCTACTGGAACGGGCAGGCGCAGGTGTTCAGCCAGGGCAGGCGCATGGCGGTGAGACTGGACGGCAAGCCGGCGCCGCTGAGCCTCGGGGCCGTGAAGGTATTCTTCGCGAGCGCGGGGATGCGCTTCGAGACGGGCTGGCTACCCGAGCCCGAGGAAGCTCTGAAGCCGGCGGAGGAAGTGGCATTTCTGGCGGGCCTGGAGCCGAATACTCGCTACGACGTGGAAGTGGACGATGAGGAGATGTTCGAAGCTCGGACGGATCGCGGCGGAATTCTTGAGCTGCGATTCAAGGCAGGCAGAAAGGCGGGGGTGCGATTGAAGAAGTCCGGGGTATGATGCACCTCATGAGACTCTTTCCGTTCCTGCTGCCAGTGTTGTGTTTCGCGCAGAATCCGATGAGCGACGCGTGGCGGCGATCGTACGGGCAGTTGCAGCAAAATCTCACCGAGGCGGTGGAACAGGTCCATGAGGGGTATCTGGACTTCCGACCGACCGCGGAGGTGCGGACATTCCGTGAGATGGCCGGTCACATCCTCGACACAAACAACATGGTGTGCGCGGCGTTGAAGGGCGAGGCGGCGCCGCCCTCGCTGGAAAAGTCGCCGATGACGAAGGCCGAGCTGATCGCGGCGGTGAAGAGGACGAACGACTATTGCGATCCGGTGGTAAAGGGGTTGACGGACGCGGACCTTGCAACTTCGATCAAGCTGGGGCCGCGTGAAGGGCCGAAGGCGGTTCCAGTGATGATCATGCTGGCGCACAGTGCGCTGCACTACGGGAACCTGGTCACGTACATGCGACTGAGGGGGATGGCGCCGCCGGAGACGGAGAGGTCGGGGCAGAAGGCGGAGCCTGCGAAGACGCAGATGGTGCAGTACTACATGGGATTTCTAAGGAAGGGACCGAAGTGGACACCGGAGGTCACCGAGGAGACGAAGAAGATCCAGGAAGGGCACCTGGCGCACATGCGCAAGTCGCATGAAGCGGGGGCGTTGGTGCTGGCCGGGCCGTTCGGCGACGATGGAGACATTCGCGGGATCTTGATCTACAAGACGAAAGACATTGAGGAAGCGCGGAAGTGGGCAAATGCGGATCCAGCAGTAGTTGCCGGACGGCTGGTGTTGGAAATCCATCCGTGGTGGGTGGAGAAGGGCTATCTGCCGTAGGAGGCCACGCCTTTCGTCCGGAGATAGCAGGCGAGCTTGATTGCCCCGAGTGCAGCAAGGGTCACCAGCCAGACCGGCAGGGCGCCCGCAACCCTTCTAATTCCACCAGGGCAGGATCGCCGTCGCGGCATGGAGTGAGGGAATCGCGTTGCGGTGAAAGCTCGATGGGTAGGGATGCCTAGCCAATTACCGGGATGAAGCTGAGGCCGGCGGGGATGGTTGTAGAGAAATTAGCGGCGATGGATTGGCCGACGTCGGCCAGGGAGGATCTGGTGCCGAGATTGGCGGCCGTCCTCGCTGGGCTGTAAGCGAGCAAGGGGACATACTCGCGGCTGTGGTCGGTGGACGGAGTGGTGGGATCGCAGCCGTGGTCGGCGGTGAAGATGATGAGGTCTTCGGGACGCGCGGTGGCGTGCAACTGGGGGAGCCAGGCGTCCACTGCTTCGAGGGCTTGCGAGTAGCCTTCGGGGTCGTTGCGGTGGCCGTAGAGCATGTCGAAGTCGACGAGGTTGGCGAAGATGAGGCCGGTGTCGAGCGTATTCATCGCCTCGACGATGCGTGCCATGCCGTCGGCGTTGGTCTTGGTCTTGAGGGATTGAGTGACGCCGCGGCCGAGGAAGATGTCGGCAATCTTGCCGACGCTGACGACAGGAACTCCTTGTTCGGCGAGGGCGTCGAGGAGCATGCCCTGCGGCGGGGGAACGGCGTAGTCGTGGCGGTTAGCGGTGCGTTTGAATGCGCCGGGCTGTCCGATGAAGGGGCGGGCGATGACGCGGCCGACTTCGTGCGGGCCGCGGAGCAGGTCACGCGCGGTCTCGCAGATGCGGTACTGCTCTTCGATGGGAATGATCTCTTCGTGGGCGGCGATCTGAAAGACACTGTCGGCGGAGGTGTAGACGATGGGTCTACCGGTGGCCATGTGCTCGACGCCGAGGTCCTTGATGATTTCAGTGCCTGATGCTGCGTAGTTGCCAAGCGTGCCGCGGCCGATGCGACGCTCGAACTCTGCCATGAGATCGGCGGGGAAACCGCTGGGATAGAGGGGGAAAGGCTTCTTCAGGATGATGCCGGACATTTCCCAATGCCCGGTGGTGGTGTCCTTGCCGGGAGACGCGAGGGCGCAGCGGCCATACGAAGCAAGCGGTTCAGGCGAGGGGGTGAGGTGATCGAAGGGACGAATGTTGGCGAGGCCGAGGGCTTCAAAGTGGGGCAGCTTGAGCGGGCGGAGCTTCGCGCAATTGCCGAGCGTGTCACTGGGCATGTCATCGCCGAAGGCCTGCCAATCAGGCATGGGACCGATGCCGACGCTATCGAGCACAATCAGGACGACGCGGCGGAAGGGCACGCTCAATTCTCCTGCATCGCTTCGCGGATGCGTTCGCTGAGCATGTCGACAAAGCGGTCCGCGATGAAGCCGTTGAGACGGCTGACGACCGCACCCTGGCGGTCCAGGATGACAGTGGTGGGGATGGAGGAGACGCGGAGGAGCGTCGCGAGGCCGTCTTCATAGTAGGCCTGTGGAGACCACTTCTGCGCCTTGAGGAAGGGGACAACGACATCGCGCGACTCGTCGGTGGAGACGGCGAGGAAGACGATGTTCTGGTCGGACTTGAAGCGCTGTTTCACCTGTTCGTAGAGAGGATGCTGGGCGCGGCAGGGGCCGCACCATGTGGCCCAGAAGTCGATGACAACGACTTTGCCTTTGAGGGAGGCGAGGTCGAGGCGATCGCCCTGTGTGCCGCTGAGAGTGAACTCGTGCGGGGTACGGGCGCTGTTGTTGGGATCGAACGCTTTGATGCGCTTGTCACGGGCAGCCTGGATGGCACCGACGCGGTCGTAGGCGGCGAGGAGGACTTCGCCGAATGCGGAGTCACTGCCGGAGGCTTTGCGGGAGAGCTCGGCGAGGCGGGCGCGGTCCTTGAAGGGCTCAGTGGAGCCGGTGCGGTCACCAGCGAGCGCGAGGGCTTCGGCGAAAGCTGCGAGGGCCTCTTTGGATTTGCCTGCCTTATCAAGGGAGCGGGAGCGTTCGCGGGCGTTTTCCACAGTAGGGCAGATCTCCCAGCCTTTGAGCGTGGCGTCGACGGACTCGTCGAAACGCCCGAGGTTGGCGAGCGCGCGGGCTTCGAATGTCCGGCCCCGGGCGATGGCGTACTCGGTTTCGTCGAGGCGGCGGCCGCGGAGCGGGACATACTCTTTCGATTCGAGCTGCGCCTTGCGCTGATCGGAGACGACGTCAACGAGGATGCGTGCGTATTTCAAGGCGCGCTCATTGCTTTCCTGGTCCTCTTTGTCGAGGAGGGTGCGGGTGACGTGATCGAGAAGCTGAGCGCTGCGCACGCCGGATTCGATGGCGGGAATGCCGTAGAGCAGGATACGGCGCTTGTCGCGCATGTCGATGGCGGCCTGGGCGAGGACGCGTTCGTACTCAGTGCGCCGCTCGCTCTTCGGGTATTTCTTGAGCTGGCGCTCGATGGCGCGCGAGTACTCAATGGGGCTGTTGCCGGCTTCGCCTAGAGCGCGTTCGAGGTCCTGATCCTCTTTGGATGCAGCGTTCTTGTCAGGCGCCGCCGATTGAGGGAACATCGCGAGCGCGAGCAGAAGAGAGAGGATCATGGGCGGGCGCCTGCTTTGTCGGCGGGCTTTTCAGCGGACTTGTCCGCGGGGGGAGGGGGAGGCGTGGGGTCGCGGAAGAGCATGGCGAGTTTGGCGGCACGGTCGCGGGCCATGTTCATGTAGGCCTCGCTGGCGGAGACGCGGTCGAGGAGTTTCAGGTACTGCTCCGCACCGACCAGACGTTTCTTGTCCCACGCGGCCTCGAGCTTGAGAAGCGCCTGATTGACGCCGAGCCGGTCATATTTGACGGTGCGTTCGAGCTCGATATAGAGATAGGCGGATTCGCACATACGCTCAAACCAGTCGTAGATGTTCTGGCCATCGGGGTCGAGCGTATAGTTGAACTTCGTTTCGTGCTTCTCGGCGCCGGACTCCCAGCGGAGCACTTTGTCGCCCATGCGCGCGACTTTCAGTCCTGATTCGAGCTGCTTGTTGAAGTGGTCGAGCTTGTCGCTGAGCGCGAAGACGGTGTCGACATCGGTGGGCTGCAATTTGAACACGATGGGGTCCTCTTCGTTCGGAGCTTCGCGATATTCGGCCTTGCCGTCGCGGTCGAGGCGGATCTCCATATAGGCGGGTTTGCTGCCCGGGAAGTTCTTCGAGTAGAAGATCTTCGGGGGCTCGGCGGCATGCGCGAGCAGAGGCAGGAGCAGAAGAGTCAGAGTTCTCATCGGATGGCACTCACAGGCCGGCGTGCGGCATGGCATATGGCGACCGCTACAGCATCGGACGCATCGAGCGATGAAATGGGTTCCGAAAGTCCGAGGAGCACGCGGGTCATCCACTGGACCTGCTGCTTCTCGGCGCGTCCGTTGCCAACGAGGGCGAGTTTGACCTGCGCGGGAGGATACTCTGCGACGCCGAGTCCGGCTTCGGCGAGGACAAAGAGCGCGACGCCGCGGACATGGGTGAGCTTGAGAGCGCTGCGGGCGTTGGCCGCGATGAAGGTGTCTTCGACGGCAGCTTCATCGGGGTGGTGCTCGGCGATGACCTCGCGCAGGCGCACACCGATGGTGCAGAGGCGCTGGGGGAATGGGTCGGCGGGATTGGTTTTGATGACGCCTGCCTCGACGAGGCGATGGCGCGTGCCGTCGGTGTCGATCAGGCCATAACCGGTGAACTGGCTGCCGCAGTCGATGCCCAGGATCCGCACGCGCCCCTCGGTAAAAAGCGGAAGCGGCTATTCGGCCACTTCATCGCCGAAATCGGCGTTGGTGTAGACGTTCTGCACGTCGTCGTGATCTTCGAACACTTCCATCAGTTTCATGATGCTGCCTGCGTGCTTGGGATCGACAGCGACGAGGTTCTTGGGCACCATGGCGATTTCGGCGGAGACCGTGGGGATGCCTGCCTTCTCCAGCGCCTCGATCACCACGTGATGGGATTCGGGAGCTGAGAGGATGACCCAGGAATCGCCTTCATCCTTGACGTCGTCAGCGCCGGCTTCGAGGGCGAACTCCATGAGCTGGTCTTCGGTGGCCTTCTCCTTCTCGATGAGGATCTGGCTCTTGCGGTCGAACATCCAGGCGACTGAGCCGACTTCACCCATGTTGCCGCCCTGCTTGGAGAAGATGTGACGGATTTCGGAGACAGTGCGGTTGCGGTTGTCGGTAGCGACTGCAACGAGAATGGCTGCGCCGCCCGGGCCGTAGCCTTCGAACATGATTTCGTCGATCTGTCCGCCTTCCAGTTCGCCAGTGCCGCGCATGATGGCGCGCTTGATGTTGTCGGCCGGCATGGAGACCGCTTTGGCGGCGAGAACGGCTGTGCGGAGGCGGGGGTTACCGTCGGGGTCGCCGCCGCTGCGAGCGGCGATCACGATTTCCTTGATGAGGCGGGTGAACGCTTTCCCGCGTTTGGCGTCGAGGGCGGCTTTCTTATGCTTGATCGTCGCCCATTTTGAATGTCCGGACATGGGAGAAACCTCTGAATTGCCGTTAGAAAGGGATCTTCGGGGCGCAAGTCACCCCAATTGGGTAGGATACCAAACGAGGCGAGGGACGGCTATCGAGGCACGGAGACGGCGACCTGCCGGTAATGGAATGATCGCTTTACGAAGGCGACGGGCTCCCGCCGTTCGGCGACGATCACAAAGTCGTCAGGGCGATTGATGTCGATGCCGGAAAGGGACCAGTTCGTCACAGCCGGAGGCATTCCAAAAGTGGCGGGGAGCGGGGTGAACTCTCCCGCAGCGCAGGACAACCCGAGTTCCGCATCAGGTCTGCGCTTGTCGCGCAGGCGCAGACAGACGCCTGAAGCACTCCTGAACGGCTGCATGCAGCCAATGTTAATGATCGCTGTCGGTGCAACGCTGGGGTTGATCCGGCAGGTCCCAGCAAGAGTGGAGTCGAATCGCTCCGAAAGCACATGCACGGGTGATTCCGACACGACGCGGTAGATTGCGATCCAGGCTGTCCCCTCGATATCAACTGGGATCCGGCCTGACCCGCGTGCGGGTAACTCCGCAGTATAGATGCCTAGGGAGTTATCGCGGCTTGTTGGCGTATCGTGGCGCCTTAGGGAAGAACTCCAGGCCACCGTGCGGACGCGGCCATCCATCCTCACGATAGAGGACGGCAGCGACTCGGGGACGTCTTGCACGATGAAGTAGAGCTTGAGCGAGCCAGACTCGGTATGGGGACTCGTCAACTCGAGGCGCACGGCGTCGAGGTTGGGCGGAGAACCGGCTACCAGACGATGGGCAGCCGCGCCCACATCGAACGGCAGGAGCGCAACAAGCAGGACCGTGAGAGGGAGGGCAAGGTATGCTGCAACGCGGGCAAGCCAGATCGACGGCCCTCGGAACTGAATGCTTATGACCATCGCCGACCATAGAACTGCGCTGAGCAGCAACAGAAGAACCTGGAACCAGTGGATCCCATGCATTGTGGCAACGCTCACGAACGAAAGAGGCGCAACCAAGAGAATTGTAGAAAAGCCGCCAGCCGTGACAGAACCCGTAATGGTTCCGACCGCGGCTGTGGGCAACACGACGGTTACGAGGAAACAGAGAAGATGCGAGGTAAAGCCGCCACCATACAACAGGGGGTCGAAGCCTGCCTGGACGACAAGCGCGGTACAAAGCGCAGCAAATGGCAGGAGCACGAAGGCGGCAATGAACAGCCCTTTGGCGAGCAGGAGTGAGCCACGGGGGATGGGGCGGATGCGCCAGTCGTAGTCGTTACCGGGGAAGGGGTCCTCCTGCATCACACGGAGAATGAGCAGGATCCAGGCAATCGGGACGAGCACCGCGCTGAAGGAACGAACGATTAGAACGATGGACAGGGCGTGAAGATCGGAGGGACGCAGCATCCACAACCCGGTGAGCAGCAGGACAAGGAGCGATTCGTACCAGAAGCAGCGAGCGTCTTTGCGGAATATGTGGAGAGCGAGGCGCATTTCAGTTCCTCACGCGGCTTTGCTGGTTGATTACCACTTGTGGACGCTCACTTCCCTGAAATTGAGTTTGCGCTCAACAAAGGCAACGGGCTGCCAGCGCTTGGACAGTGATGGTGAAGTCTTCGAGACGCCTGGCATCGACATTCGAGAAACTGAAATACGTAGAGGCCGCCACAGACAATGGGAAGGGCGCGTGGACCGGCGAGTAGTCGTAGCCATGCATGCAGCCGGATTGTTGCAGGAAGCCGGGATCTCTCCGATCGCGGAGAGTCCAGCAGACGTCCGCAGAGTTACGAAACGGGGAAGAGCACCGGAAGTTCCAACGCTCTGACATGCCCAATCGATCAATCGAGCAGGACCCCATGAGAGGGGACTTTATCGTCGCCGCCGATAACGCATGAACTTCCGGCCTCTCCAGAGGTTCGTAGAGAACGACCCACACGGTACCATCGACGTCAATCAATGGTTCCCCGGCAAAGACGGATTGCGGTTCTGTGACGTAGCTGTAGTAGGACTCCATCGTGGTGTGGCGGACTCCGTCTGCATCAATTGAGTTCATCGAGTGCGAACTTGTTCCGCTCCTGTGAAGCGGGGATTTGCCTCGGGGCGTCCGCACGAATCCATCAAAGCGCTGGATGCGCCCCTGTAGAGGCTGCGGGACGCCAACCACGCGAAAAAGCAAATCGGAGTTTGAATGCCTCAGCATCTCGATGCACAGCGTGGGTAGAGCTTGCTCCCTGATGAAAAGGTGCTGCGCTGCAAAACCGACATTCAAAGGCAACAGCGCAACAATCACCCCCAAGAGGGGTACCGCAAGGAAGGCCACTCCGCGGGCCAGTGTGGTCAAGGGCCATCGGAACTGGATGGCGAGCACGAGCGAACAGAGTCCAGTGAAGCCGGCCAGCATCAGGAGGAGTGGAAACCAGACAATACCTTGCCATCGAATCAGAGTCATCGAGAGCGTTAACCAACACGCTACGGTCAACAGGAGCGCGGCGGAGCTTGCTGCCGTGATTGAACTCGTGATGACGCCGATCGCCGCGGCCGGCAGCACCACGATGGCCAGAAAGCCGAGGAGATGCCAGGCGAAAGCGCCAGGATAGGCGAAGGCATTGAAACCTTGAGCTGCCGCGATTGCGCAGCAGGCCAGAGCCTCAGGCAGAAATAGGAACGTAACGATAAAGAGCGCCTTGGCGGAGAAGAGCGTGGTCCGGGGGATTGGCCGGGTGAGCCAGTCGTGATCGGAGCTTGGGAAAGGATCCGCTTGCATGAGGCGGAACACCAGCAGGAACCAGGCAATTGGAGCAAGCACATTGATCAGCGCATCGAACGTGCCCATCATTGAGCGTGGAGGTTGCGCGTTATTCCAAGTGAACAGCACCGTGAGCAGCAGGACGACAGCGCACTCGTACCATAGGCAGCGAGCGTCTTTGCGGAAGATGTGCAGGGCGAGGCGCATATCGGGTTCCTCAAGCGGCTTTGCGGGCGGTGCGGGCCAGTGCAACGAAGATGGCGCGGAGCGACATGGGGCGAGCGTCGATGGACTGCGCGTATGGGAAGACACGGCGAATTTCGGCTTCGGTGCGTCCGGGGTCGTGGGCGGAGTCGATGAAGCGGACGACAGAGGCCGCGCTTTCGGGTTGGAGCCAGGCGGCGGGCCATGAGGGTGGCAGGGCGGGCGGCTTGGCAAGCGTCACTTCGACTTCCCGGAAGCGGTTCACCAGAGATGACATCTCCTCCGAGAACTTCAGGCGGCCCTCTTCGAGGTAGCCGGCGTGACTGGAGAACGATTCGATTTCACTAAGGTCGTGGGAGGAGATGAAGATGGTCATCTCCTCGGCGCGGGCGAGCAGGCCTTGAGTGAGGTCGTCGCGGACCAGCGGATCCAGGCCGGAAAAGGGCTCGTCTAGAAAGAGCAGTCGCGGGTGGAAGGAGAGGACCGAGACGAGCGCCGCCTTCATGCGCATACCTCGGGAAAGGTGCTTCAAGGGGCGGTCCGACGGGAGGTCGAATTGCGCAAGAAGCTGCGCGGCCAGGGCATCGTCCCAGCGCGGATAGAACGGCTTGAGGTAGTCAAGGAAGTAGCGGACCGTCATCCACAGCGGCAGGCGGGCGCTTTCGGAGACGAGGCCGATATCGGTGAAATCTCGCGGAGCCAGGCGGCGCGTCGGCTTGCCGAGCACCTCGGCGCGCCCGGAGGCGGGGTGCAGCAGATTGAGCAGGGTCTTGATGGTGGTGGTCTTCCCCGCCCCGTTGGGCCCGACGAAGGCATAGATGGCGCCTTCGGGGACTTCGAAGGTCAGCCGGTCCAGCACTGTGCGGCTGCCGAAGCGCTGGACCAGATTCTCAGTAACGACGACGGAACTCATGAATCCTCCCTAGCGACGGGGTCGAGCTGCTGCCAGTGGGCAGCCAGAGCTTCCTGCAGTTCTTCGAGCGTGAAGCCGAGCTTACGGGCGTCGACAGCGAGCTGCTCGAGCTGGGCGTCGACGATGACGCGCCGTTCATTGCGCGGCGGGATCCGCGGTTCCGCAACCACCGTTCCGATGCCGAGGCGCACCTCCAGCAAGCCTTCGTTGATGAGATGGGTCACCACTTTGTGCGCCGTATTCGGGTTGATCTTCAGGGACGTGGAAAGCGCGCGGACCGAGGGGAACGGGTCGCCCGGCTTCAGGTGGCCAGTCACCACTGCCTTCCGGGCGGCGAAGACCACCTGCTCGAAGATGGGGATGCCGGGCTGGAAGGTAAGCCGGATGGCAATCACGCGTGTACTATGACAGATAGTACAGTCGCCGTCAAGAAGAAACCGCGGATGTGGCGCGACCTTTTTGAAGCGGTGCGCATCTGATAAGTGCGAAAAAATTCTTGCCGGGATAGAATAGGGAGCAAGGGGATTCGTGTGCGGATCCTCCACTGGGCTCACCAAACGACATCATGAAGGGATCGTGGCTATCCATCCTCGCCGGAGTGCTGTGCGCACTGACGCTGGCGGCCATTGCAGCGGGCTATCCGTACGCGGGAAGCCTGGGCTCGGCTCAGCTTGAAGCGCTGGGCGCAGTGGCGCTGCAATTGCTGTTCGGAGCGCTGGCGCTGGTTGCGTTGGCGGCGTCGGAGAGTTGGAAGCAGGAGCAGCCGCGATTCGCAGACGGCGGCTGGCCAACGCTGCGGTCGCTGGCGGTGATCGGGCCGCTGGCAGTTATGACGCAGATCGGATTGGGCGCTGGGTACCGCTATCAGTTGATTTCCGTAATCCCGCACGCGGTGTGGGCCTTCGCGGCAGCGGTGCTGCTGTTAATGATGGGCACCTACGTTCTCACTCAATCGCAGGCAAGCAGGACGATGAAGACGGTGGCGACCGTGCTGCTGTCGCTGACGTGCCTGCAGGTGGTGCTGGGCGTGGGGGCGCTGCTGGCGCGCGTCTCCGACATCCAACGGGCCGCCTGGATGCCCGTGGTGACGGGACTGCATCTGGGAACGGGCTCGCTGATTCTGGCGTGCACGCTGATACTTTCGGCATTCGTACTGCGCTGCGCCGAACCCGCGCAGCAGGGGCAGGAGATGGTTTCGACCGGACGGCATTCATGACGAGTTACCTGGAACTGACCAAGCCGCGGATCACCTGGCTCATTCTGATGAGCACGGGTATCGGCTATTTCTTCGGACATCAGGGCGCGCTGGATCCGCTGCTGCTGTTTCACTGCCTGCTGGGGACGGCGCTGATCGCCTCCGGCACGGCGACGCTGAACCAGTGGTACGAGCGCGACGCGGACTCGCTGATGAAGCGCACCGCCATGCGGCCGATTCCGGCCGGCAAGGTGACGGCGCGAAACGCGCTGCTGTTCGGCATCGCACTGCTGATTGCGGGTGAGGTCGAGCTGGCGCTGGGGGTCAATCCGCTGACCGCGTGGCTGGGCCTGTTCACCGTGGCGAGCTATCTGCTGCTCTACACGCCGATGAAGCAGAAGACGTGGTGGTCGACGACGGTCGGGGCGCTCCCCGGCGCAATGCCGCCGCTGATCGGCTTCGCGGCCGCACGCGGGTCGCTGTCGGCGGAAGCGTGGGTCCTGTTCGCGATTATTTTCCTCTGGCAGTTCCCGCACTTTTACGCGATTGCGTGGATGTACCGGGAAGACTACGGGCGCGCCGGTATCAAGATGCTGCCGGTGGTCGAGCCGGACGGCGCATCGACTTCGCGGCAGATTCTGGCTTTCGCCCTGCTGCTGATTCCGGTCAGCCTGGCGCCGAGTTTCCTGCACATGACGGGGCACTGGTATCTGGCTGCCGCGCTCGTGCTGGGCGGGCTGTTCCTGAAGTCCGCTGCAAAGTTGAGCCGGGACCGCTCGGCGCTGAATGCGCGCGGCGTCCTGAAGGCAAGCGTCATCTATTTGCCGCTGCTTTACCTTGCGCTGATTCTGGGCAGCAAGTCATCCTGGTTCTAGTAGCATGCAGAAGATTGTTCGACTCGCCGCGGTCTGCGCGGTGTGTCTCACCCTGGCGGGATGCCTAAGCTCAGGATTGCCGACACTTGGACAGGTCCCCAATTTCACGCTGACTGGCGAAGATGGACAGCCGTTCCGCAGTTCGGAGCAGTTGGCGAATAAAGTGTGGGTGGCGGACTTCATCTTCACCACGTGCCACGGTCCGTGCCCGCGCATGACGGCGCATATGAAGCGCGTGCAGGACGCCACGCTGGACTTCGCGGATGTTGAACTGGTGAGCATCACCATCGATCCGAAGAACGATACGCCGGAAAAGCTGAAGGAGTACGCGCAGCGCTTCGGGTATGATTCGGAGCACTGGCACTTCCTGACAGGTTCCGTTGAAGAACTGAACCGGATCGGTAACGACACGTTCCACCTGGCTGGCGTCGGCGAGGAGCACGGGACGCGGTTCGCTGTCGTGGACCGAAAGGGCCGCATCCGCGCGTATTACGAGATCTCGGACACGCAGTCCATCCAGCAACTGGTGGAAGATATCAAGAAGCTGCGCAAAGAGGTTCTCTGAACCATGGAGATGCGGGATCTGCCGGCGCTGAACGCCCTGCTCAACGCGACGTCGGCGGTCCTGCTGGTGCGCGGTTACTTCCTGATTCGCAGACGCGACATCGAAGCGCACAAGAAGACGATGCTGGCGGCGTTTAGCGTGTCCGTGCTCTTCCTGGCGAGTTATCTTTTCTACCACTACAACGTGGGGTCGGTACGCTTCCAGAAAACGGGCATTATCCGCACGGTGTACCTCACAATTCTGTTGACGCACACGGTTCTGGCGGCGGTAGTGGCGCCGATGGCGGTGGTCACGTTGTATCGCGCGTGGCACAACCGGTTCGACAAGCACCGGAAGCTGGCACGGATCACTCTGCCGCTGTGGTTGTACGTATCCGTCACGGGAGTGGTGGTGTACGTGATGCTGTACCATCTGTGATGAGGCTCTGAACCCCTTTTGGACTGGAACGCGACACTTTACGAGCAGCGGCATTCGTTCGTCTGGAAGCGCGGGGAGGATCTGATTGAGCTGCTCTCACCGGAGCCGGGTGAGCGGATCCTGGACGTGGGCTGCGGGACTGGCCGGCTGGCTGCGCAGATTGCCGCGACCGGCGCGCATGTGACGGGGCTGGATCTATCGGCGGCGATGCTCGAACAGGCCCGGCTCGCCTGCCCTCGCGGAGAGTTCATGGAAGGCGACCTGCTGGAGTTTCGGCCAGCCGAGCCGTTCGACGGCATCTTTTCCAACGCGGCGCTGCACTGGATCAAGCCGCCGGAACGGGCCGCTGAACGGCAGTTCGCGGCGTTGAAGCCCGGCGGACGCCTGGTGGCGGAACTGGGCGGGACCGGCAACGTGGCATCGCTGGTGCGGGCGGCGAATGAATCGCTGACGGAGATGGGATTTGTGCGCGAGCCCGGTGAGATGCCATGGTACTTCCCGAGCATCGGCGAGTATGCGCTGGTGCTGGAGCGCGCCGGATTTGAAGTTGTGTACGCAATCCTGTTCGACCGCCTGACGCCGCTGGAAGGCGGAGAGAACGGCCTCCGCGACTGGCTGGAAGTGTTCGGCGCTCCGCTGGCGCGGGGGGGCGAGGAGTGGAAGGCGTCGCTCTTCAACCGGATGGCCGAAAAGCTGAAGCCGCAGTTGTTCGACCAGACATCGGGCGAGTGGCGCGTGGACTACAGGCGGCTGCGCATTGCGGCGCGCAGGCCCGTCTGACTTTATGTTTCCAAAAGTCTTTTCAATCGGCAGCTTCTTCCTCCCCACGTACGGCGTGTTTGTGGCGGCGGGCTTTCTTTCCGGCATCTGGCTCACGATGAAGCTGGCCCGGCGCAAAGGGCTGGACCCGGAAAAGGTGATGAACCTCGCGGTCTACTGCGCCCTGGCCGGGCTGCTGGGCGCGAAGCTGCTGATGTTCATGATGGACTTCGGCTACTACTCGCAGAATCCGGGCCGGATCTTCTCGTTCGACACCCTTCTGTCGGCGGGCGTGTATTACGGCGGGTTTCTGGGCGCGTTCGGGTTCGCCTGGCTGTACATGAAGCGGCAGGGGCTGCCTTGGCTCAGGACGACGGATACGTTCGCACCGGGCGTGGCGCTAGGCCATGCGGTCGGCAGGATCGGATGTTTCGCCGCAGGCTGCTGCTGGGGCTCAAGTTGCGACAGGCCATGGGGAGTCACGTTCACGAATCCCGAGGCGCACGAATTGACGGGCGTGCCGCTGGGGGTGAAGCTGCACCCGGCGCAGTTGTACGAGTCCGTCGTGGTAGGGCTGCTCGCGTGGTGGCTGTACAAGCAAAGCCTGAAGCCGCAGCGGGATGGGCGGATCCTGGGATGGTATCTGCTGCTGTACTCGGTGGCGCGGTTCGCGATCGAATTCTTCCGCTATCACGAGCAGAGATTTCCGCTTGGCGGACCGTTGTCGTGGACGCAGTGGATCGCGGTGGGGCTGGCGTTATTAGGCGCGGGCCTGCTGACAAGGAAGCGCGGAGCGCCCGAAAGCGCTCCGCGATAGGATTCGCGCGAGCCCCCGGCTGACGACCGGGGGTTATCAGGAACCTACTTGAGGCGAACCGCCTTGCCGGTCTTCACAGACTCCTTGGCGGCTTCGATGATCTCGACGACGCCGGCGTTCAGCTCGATGGACGTCATGCCCTTCGGCGCGGTCTTGGTCTCGATGCAGTTGATCATGTACGCGATGGGCTCTGCTTCAGACGGCGGCAGCGGCTTGAGCGGCACCTCCTTGGTTTCGCGGCCCTGGCGCATCTCCACTTTGCCGTTCACCATGTAAATGCTGCCCTTGCGGCCGAAGATCTCGAGATCCTGGAAGCTGCGCGGCAGATCCCAGCTCCCTTCAAGGACGGCGACCCCCTTGGGATAGTGCAGGATGATGGTGGCGTTGTCCTCCACCTTGGGGAACTCGGACGGACGCAGCTGGTTGGTCTGGGCGTACACGGTTTCAGGCCGGCCCAGGTACATGAGGCTCCACAGCGCGTTGTAGCAACCGAAGTCGACCAGCGCGCCGGCGCCGTTCTTGACAGGGTCGGTGAGCCATTCGAAGAAGTACTTGTTGAGGCCGGTGGGGCCGCCGGGACCGCCGTGTCCGACGATGCCGCGGATGCGCCAGACATCGCCGAGCTGGCCGGACTTCGCGACTTCCTCTGCAGCGTAGTTGGCTGGCCACCAGGCCATCTGGTAGTTGCAGAGCACGTAGATGCCGTTCTTGGCGGCGAGATCGCGGATCGCGATTGCATCCTTGTATGTCGACGCCAGAGGCTTCTCGAAGATGACGTGAATCTTGCGCGGAGCGCAGTACTGGACGATCTCCAGGTGGCGATTGTTTTCGACGAAGGCCCAGACGATCTCGGGTTTCTTCTCATCGATCATTTTCTTCCAGTCGGCGGTGATCAGATCGGCGGGCACACCGCGTTTCTGAGCTTCCGCGACGAGTTCGGGAGCAGTCTCGGCGACGCCCACCAGTTTGGCGGGTTCGCCCTTGATCATTTTGTTCAGGTGGCCCCAGACGTGGGAGTGAACCAAGCCGACGACGGCGATTGTGTGGTCAGCGGCAGAGAGGGGCAAAGCGAGCATCATGACGAGGAGTGCGGCAGATAAGCGCATTCTTTCAGTTCGGACCTCCAAATTCCAGGATACGCCGTGCCAACCCCTTGCATCCAAATCGAGTTTGGGGCATCCATGGTGAGTATTGGGTGTGAGAAAAAACCCGGCGAGGAAAAGTGCAATAGAACTCCAGTTGTGGTAGAGTCTTACACCATGTTTTGAGACCAGGGCTAGACCGGAGGGGACGGTGTTGCTCAGGAGACGACTCTTCAATTTCGTTTTCGGCATCTTGGGTGCCGCGGGGCTACTGTGTGGAGCGGACGACGTGGGTACACGCGTTCGGGAGATGGAGCTAAAGGGGGAAGGCCGCGCTGCGCGTCAGGCGCTGGAGGAAGCGGTCAAAGCCAATCCGCGCGATCCCGCCGTGCTGGCGGAGTACGCCTTGTTCCTCGATGAGAGGCACGACCCGGGAGCGCGCGCCGCCTATGAGAAGGTGCTGGCTGCAGCAGGTCCGTCTAGCGCGCAGGGCAAAGAGGCGCTGCGGCGATTGGCCGTGATCGACCTGCTCACCGGCGACCGGGCCTCAGCGCAACGGCGGTTGGATGCATGGAGGCAGGCAGGCGGAAGCGGTTTGACGCTGGCCCCGGAATCGACGCCGGTGTCGGTGCTGCCGTCAGGAATAGTGCAAATTCCCGGGCCGCTGCCCTCCTTTTCGCGCATGGCAGCCTTATCGCCGGATCTGCCACCGCAGGATGTGCTGCTGGCGCTGGCCCGCAACATCGTCACGAACGGATATCAGGCAGTGAGCGGCAGCGAGTCGCTGGAGCAGACGGAGTATCTCAAGCTCGTCGTCCGCTATTTAGGCCAGGCGCGAGAACTGGAGAGGTTCAGTGGCGATTCCAGGGTGCTCAAGATTGATGCCTGCGATTCGCCGCGCACCGGCGAGTTGCTGAAGATTCTGGGATTCCGCATGAGGGGCGGGTGCGGCAGCGAAGTGGTGCTGGAGACAGTGAACGCCACACGCGCATTCCTCTCGATGGATTCCGGCTTCCCGCTCGCCGAGTTGGAAGAGGCGTTGCGCACCAACCGGCCGTTTGTCTATGACTACAAGCCGGCGGTGGTCCCGGTGCTGTACAAACCCGAATACTGGCTCTCTTCCAAAGAAAAACAGAGCGGCGAATTCATCGACGCATTCCTGAGCGATCCGGTGCTGTGCCGGTTGTACCTCGGTCTGGCGAAGCTGGATCCGGAGACCGCAGAAGAGGTGAGGAAAGCGCTGCCGGTCACCCGCATTCGCGCCTTTGCGCACGTCTTCGACTTCTTCGGCGGGATGTTCCGGATTCGCGACGGCAAGGCGAACGTGCCGGGAGGCGACCGGTCGGCGGCGGCATGGGCTGATTTGGCAGGATCTCCGCCGTCGCAAGGCGTGCAGTTCATCGAGAAGATCGTCACGAAAGACGACGGGTGGCTGGCGAGCTACTTCGATGCGCTGTCGCGAATTCAAGGCCCGACGCTCGACTACCTGACAGAGCCGTCGCGGTTGAAGCGATTCTACGCGGCGCTGCGCGGCAAGGTGACCTCTCCCGGTCCGGCGCGTCCTGTCTTTCGCGCCAATACGGATCTGATGCTGCTGACCACACGCCTGCGCGTGGAGAACGGCAAGCCGCAGATTCCTGGCGGGATGGATGTCTGGAAGAAGCTCTTCGTCGAACACCCCGCCGGCAAGTACGACGGCAAACTGACCAAATCCGCAGCCGGATGGAAAGACCCGGACGATCTCATCGAGGCCCTCTTCGGCCTGTCGCGGAAGGCCGTGGAGAACGAACCGCTGAAGATCTTCCTGTCGGTGAGCGACATTGACCGCAAACGCAGGAAGCCATTGGAGCCGGCCACGGTCTCACGCCTCGCGGCGGCCTGGAAGCTATACGGAGCGCAGTACCCACTGCTGAATGAATCGCCCGAGATCAGCGACAAGACGATCAACCTGTTCCTCGACCTCGCCCAGCAAGTGGCAGACGTCAAGGACAACGCAGTGAAGTCCGACGCCGCCGGAATCGTGCAATCGCTGTCCGGGATCTGGCAGGTTTTCGTGCGCCAGAAGCTGATTCCTCCCGCCGAGGCGGACGCGACGCTCGCCGGAATCCTGGAGCCCTTCAGGAGCGCGAAGAACAGCCGCGACCTGTTTGACTGCGGTCGAGCCGGCGTGCAGTTGCTGCTGAAGTCCAGCGGAGCGCCTGAGAACGTGAACCCGCAGGACCGCCTGACGGATCTGCTGGCCGGCGCCGCCTCGCCTTCCGATGAAGAGACGCACCAGCAGATTCTGATGGAGATGATGCGAGGCTTCGAAGCGCAGAAGCTGGTTTCGGTGAAAGTGCTCTTCGACCTTGCCGATCACGTCGAAGCGTTGGCTAAGGGCGAGAAGCCCAACACTGCGCTGCTCAACCGGTTGGCCAGCCGCGTGTCCGACCTGAACCTGCCCAAGGCCTCGCTGACAACGCAGGAGAAGACCTCATTCGCGTTCGGGTACTGGACGGAGAAGCACATTGATGCTCAGCGCAAGTTGAATTTCCGGGCCACCGTGGAGAAAGCGCTGGGACAGCCGGAAAAGCTCAAGGAGACGAGGGCGCTTCTCATGCCGCTGCTCCGCGACTCGCTGGTCGGCCTGCTCTACATCCATTACTCCCCGCCCGGCGCCCAGGTTCTGTATACAAATCCCCTGTTCGTGCGCAGCCACGATTTCATCGGGATCCAGGGCATCCAGCAAACGTGGAAGCCGACGGAAGTGCTGGGATCCGGATGGCCATCGAATGCAGGCGGCCGCCTGGTAGGCTCGATGGCGAACCTGCCCTACGCCCTGGCCGAAGCGGAGCAGAATTTCCTGATCCCGACGCGGGAGCAGGCCCTGATCTGGGGAGACCTGGTTCCGCAGTTACTGGTCAGTTCGAAACTGCCGCGGTTCTGGACTGTGCAGCCCGTGCAATCCCACTATGTGGCTTTGCATATGCGGCTCGGAGAGAGCCTCGTGGCCGAGTCCGCGCTTTCACCCGAGACGCGGGCCCGCACGCTGCAGGAACTGGAGCGGCTGGCGCCCCCGGCGCGAGTCCGTCTGGTGTCTGACCTGCTAGCCGCTGGCCGCGTGAAGGACGCGATAGAACAAGTCACACCGGCTGAGCTGTATTACCTCGGCATGCACATCACGCCGGATAATGCCGGAACCGGATCCGCGTTCATGTCAGAGATTCAGGCACTGAGCGCGGCGTCGCCCCAGCTCTGCAGCCCCGCAGCAATCTCTGAAGCGTTCGGCACTCCGAAGCCGACGCTGGCGAACTCATTGCACCCGGAGCTGCTGAACCTGCGCACGTTCCCGACACTGATGGGCTATTCCAGCCGCATCCTTGCCGAGAGTTGGGAGTCCAACAATCTGTTCTTCGCCGCACTGGCCGATGAACTCTACCTGCGGCCGTCGCAGCTCAATGTGTTGTTGCCCGAGTGGACGCAAAGGACAGTGGAACAGATTTTCGCGACGCACCTGGAAGACTGGCCGGCCCTGCTGCGTTCGATGCGCACGGTAGCCGACGGAGTCCGCGTGCAGGCCCGGAAGAATCAGGCATTGGAAACGAAGGCGTCTATAGAGGACTGACGACAGGGGGATGACCATGAAGTTCACTCGCAGACACTTTTTCGCCACTGCAACGGGATCGCTAGTTCCCGTGGTCGCGGCCCCGCCTCTGCTCTTGGGGCAGAACCAGGAGAGGCCCACGTTCCGTGTCAAGGTCGACATGGTGGTTCTCAGCTTCACGGTGACCGACGCCAAGGGCCGCTATGTGAACGGTCTGAGGTCTACCGACTTCCGCATTCTCGAAGACGGCATCGCGCAGCAGATCAACACCTTCGCCGAAGGCAATAAGGCGCCGATGCAGATCCTCCAGGACGGCACAACCAAACCGATGGTGACGGCGCAGGCCGACCCCGAAAGGGGTGGCATCGCCACTGACGCGTTCGTCGGCACCAACGTCTTCGTGCTCTTCGACACCTCCAACTACATGTACCGGGGATTCGTCTATGCCTCGGATGCAATCGCAGACTTCGTGCGCGGACTCGATCGCGCCGATTCGGTGGCGGTTTACACGTTTTCGCGCAATCTCACCCGCGCCGCCTCCCTCACCCGCGATCGCGGCGACGTGCTGCAGGGCCTGCGCAAAGCCGTGGCCGGCGATGACGCCGCGCTGTACAACTCGCTGCTGCTGACGCTGCGCGATGCCGCCAAGGTTCCCGGCAGAAAAGTCGTCATCGTCTTCTCCAACGGACCGGATTCGGCTTCGATGGTCGCTCCGGATGACGTGCGCGCCGTGGCGGAGGACGAAGGGATTCCAATCTATGTCATTTCGACCAGCGATGTGAACAGGGATCCGATTTCGACGGGAGTTTTCCGCCGGCTTTCGACGCGAACCGGCGGTAAGACCTTCTTCGCCAAGACCTGGCAAAAACAAGTGGAGGCATTCGAAGCGATCCGCGAGGATCTCGGCAATTCGTACACCGTCACCTACTATCCCGCTCCGAATCCGAATGACGGATTCCGGAAGATCACAGTGGAGATTCGCAGCGACGCGGCCAAGAAGTATCGGGTGAGCGCCCGTCCCGGCTATCGTCCAAGGGCAGGGGCATAAAGCCCCGAAGCAGTTTGAATTTCACCGTCATGCTGTCGCATTCCTGCCGCGGTGCGATGGCACGCCTGCCTCTGTGCTAGATTCAGAAGTTGATCGAGGCCTGAGGCCGTTCCCGTGCAGATATTTCTAGAAGGCAAGCTACTCGGTGTTGAACCGTTCGTGCAGGATGCGCGTGGAGGGTTCTCCTCCCTCGCCGGGCGCTGTCTTTATATTTCCCTTTTGTCGGAAGCCATCCCGCGCGCATTGCTCCAACGTTTGGGACTTGCGCCCGAACTGCTGGGATCGAGCGGCGGCGGCCAGTTTCTCGCCGTATTGACGGCTGAAAGCCTGCCGCAGGCCAATGCATTTCTGGTTGACGTGACACGCCGCATTGCGGCGTTCAGCCAGCACCGTCTGCGCCTGGCCTGGGGCTCCACCGAGAATCTCGGCGCCTGGAGCGACGTGCGCAAGCGTTTGGACGACGCGATGACGCGCTGGCGCGGCCCGGACGCGATGGATCAGAACGGCCTCTTCCAGCCGTTTCAACCCGAAGCCTCCACCGACGCGTATTTCCGCGGCCTGTTCGAGGGGCTGCCCGATTCTGCTGCCGCGGTGTGGGACCCGGAGTCGACGGCAATGTTGAAGGTGGAAGGCGAGCCCCACTGGCTGGCTACGCACTTCGCGCCCTCCGGCTCCGGCCAGGGGCCTGCCGGTCCCGAAGAGTTGGCGTCACGAGCATCAGGTAAAAAAATGTGGGGAATTCTGCGGGGTGATGCCGACCAGTTCACGGCGCGCCTGCGCAAAGCGCAGTCGGTGGAAGAGTACATCCAGCTCTCGGTGTTTTTCAGGCAGTTCTTTGCAGGCGAGGTTCAGGTGCTGTGCTCGCAACCCGAGTACAACAGGAGAACGACGGTTCTCTACACGGGCGGCGACGAGTTTTGCATCTGCGGCAGTTGGGACGCGTTGATCCCCTTCGCGCGGGAGATGGAACGGCTCTTCCAGCGCTCGGTCGAGGAGTTCCTGAAGGAGTTCCCCGGTGCCGAGGGCAAGACGCTGTCGATGGCCGCAGCCCTGGCGCCGGCGGGGGAAGCGGATGCGGTCAGCGTGTACGTGGAAGCCGGACGGCAACTGGAGATCGCCAAGAGCGCCGGGCGCGACACGATCGCCGTTCTCGGACGCGTGCTCGACTGGAAACAGTTGGGCGAAGCGGCCGAGCTGAAGGATGCAATGCTGCGGCTGATCGGCGACTTTGGCTGCTCGCCGCAGTTTTTGGGCGAGTTGGGCGCGTTCTATCGCGAGACGGACCGCACGCTGCCCGCACGCAGTTCCCGCCGGATGGTGGAAACGCAGCAGCGGCCGTGGCGGCTGCATCGCAGGCTGAACCGCGTGCTGGACGGCCCGGAGCGGAACAAGGAATTTCAAAAGGCCCGTAACGCGGTCCTGTCGGCGTTTTTGACGCGCGGGCAGGCGCAATTGAAGCTGAGGCCCTCGGGCCGGGTTGCCCTGGAGTGGGCGCGTTTCACGGAAGAGGCTGAGTAACATGAGCGAACTCGAACAGCAACAGAATGCGGCGGAAGCCGCCGGCGCCGAAACCCCGGCTCCGGAAGCGGTCCCTGAGACCGCGGAGACGGCCCCCGCGCCTGAGGCGCAGGCCGAGAAGGCTCCCGCGGAGGAGCCCGCCGCGGCTGCGGTGGAAACACCGGCTCCGGCTGCCGAGCCGCCTCCCGCCAAGCCCCCGGCTGCCAAGCCCGCGGAAAGACCTGCGCAGGGGCAACGCCAGGAACGGCGTGAACGTCCCGAACGGCAAGGGCAGCGGCAAGAGAAGGGCGAGCGCCAGGAACGCGGCCGGGGGCCCGAGCAACGCGGCGGTGAACGCGGTGAACGAGGCGAACGCCGGGGACCGCGCGAGCAGGGCAAGGGCGGCGAGCGCCGCGGCCCCGAGCCACAGGCCGACATCGATATCGAAAAACTCGTGGCCGACAGCCTGTATCTGGACAACCAGGCCCATGCCGTGGTCGCGCGCATGCGCGACATGGACTCGGGCACGCGCAGCCAGTTGCGCCGGCTATACAGCGCCGTGCGCCGGGCTTGCCGGGCCACTGATGCGGAGCGTCAACACCAGTTCGTGATGCTTCGCGCACGGCTCGCCTACACCATAGCGCGCCATCAGTTGCGCAGCCTCGATCCCCTCGAGCGGCTCCTGCTTCAGGTCACGCGCAAAAACGACACCCGCGGCTATGAGCGCTTCCGCGACCTGTTCGAAGCAATCGTCGCCTATAACGAGTAAGCCCACAGGGAAGGATTCTGGAGTTTTTTCATGAGCTCTCACACCGCCACCACCAAGCTCGGATTGATCGGCAAGCTGCTCCTCGATGGCGAGATGATCTGCGAGACCGGCCTGCACATCGGCGCCGGCAAGGGTTCGCTCGATCTCGGCGGGGCTGATAATCCCGTGGTCAAGGACGCCTTCGGGCGCCCCTACGTGCCCGGAAGTTCCTTGCGCGGCAGGATCCGCAGCCTGCTGGAACAGTCCAACGGCATGGTTTCGCCTTCGGACCTGATCTACCTGTCCCGCCGGCGCGGCCAGGAAGTGCGCATCCACCAGAGCGACGAGCCGGGTGACGAGATCGGACTGCTCTTTGGGCGCAACCCTGGACGCATGGACCGCGTATCCGGCGATGCCCTGGAGCCCGCTTCGGCGACACCCGCCCGCCTCACCGCCTACGACGCGCCCCTCGACCTGGATTCCATCACGCCGCAGATGCGCGAGAACCTCGACGACGAGCTCACCGAAGTGAAGAGCGAGAACGCAATCGACCGCATCACTGCGCAGTCCAACGCCCGCACACTGGAACGCGTGCCGGCCGGCGCGAAGTTCCGCGTGCGCTTCGTTCTGGACATCCTCTGCTCCGAGGATCGAGATCTGGTGGCGCCCTTCGTGCAGGGCCTGCGCCTCCTGGAAGACGATGCCTTGGGCGGCGGCGGATCCCGCGGCAGCGGGCGCGTCCGTTTCGCAGGCTGGAAGGTGACCTGGCGCAACAAGGCCTACTATGTCTCCGGTGACGCGGAGCAGGTACTGGTGGATTCCGCCCCGGGCACCGCCGAGTTGCAGGCCGCCCTCCGTGAAGAAGGATTCGCCGGAAAGCTGTCCTGAACCGGCAACGCAAATGAACCCTGCACTGCTCATCCGGCTGCGGCCCTCCACGCCATGGCGCATCGGACCCTCTTCGGGCGCCAGCGGCGAGGCTTCGCCCGTGCTGCACAGCGATTCACTCTACTCCGCTGTCTGCCAGGCCATGGAGCAGCTCGGGCTGCTCGAGGAGTGGCTGAATGCCACCGCGCGTGAATTCAGCGAGCCGGCTGTGCGCTTCAGCTCGTGTTTCCCTTGGCAGCGCGGCTATCTGTACGCGCCTCCTCCGGCGGGACTATGGCCGCCGCAGGCGCCGTCGTTCAAGCTCAGGTGGAAGGGCGCGAGGTTGATCCCAACCAGCATCATCGCCGGACTGATGAACCGGACCGCGCCATCCGAGGATCAGTGGGTGGTCGATGGCGAGAGTGCATGCCTGGTGCCGTCCGCGAGCCGTTCCGCCACAGGGCCCTTCCGTTTCGTCCACCGTTCCAGCGCGGCAGTGGACAGGATCACGGGTGGCAATGTCACCCCGCACAGCGTCGCCTGCGTTCAGTTTGCACCCGCCTCCGGGCTGTGGTGCGCTGCCCAGTTCTCAAACCAGAATACTTACGCCGTCTGGGCGCCGAAGATCCAGGCCGCCTTCCGGCTGCTGGCAGATAGCGGCATGGGCGGGCTGCGTTCCCGCGGTTTCGGCCGCGCGCGCAGCGTCGATTTTCAGCCCGGTCTGCTGCACGAACTGCTGTTCGGACAATCCGCACCGGTCAAGAACGGCAACGCCTACTGGCTGCTCTCGCTCCTGAGTCCGGCCGACAGCGACAGCGTGCAGTGGGAGTCCGGAAACTATCAATTGACCCAGCGCAGCGGCCGGACCGGCAGCGTGGCCGGCGGGGGCCGGGAGAAGCTCTCTTCGCGCCTGGTCACCGAGGGGTCGGTAATCCTCTCGGAGAATCCGCCGGTCGGATGCGTGCAAAACGTCGCTCCCGCCGGGTGCCCCCATCCCGTCTATCGCGCCGGATACGCCGTCGCGCTCCCCATCCCGTGGCCGGTGAACGCATGAACAGCTACCGCCTCACAGTCCTGACTCCGCTGCTCGTAGGTGACGGGCAGAAGTTGGCGCCGATCGACTACATGGTCTGGAAGGATCAGGTCAACGTGCTCGACCAGCGGCGCATCTTTCAGCTTCTGGCGAAGGGCCCCAGGCTCGATCCGTATCTGAGCCAGATCCGGAAAGCGGAGAAACTGGACTTTGCGTCCTGGGGCGGCTACGCCCAGAACTACGCCAGCCGCCGGATTCCATTCGAGCATCCCTCCGCGTCGCAGTACTACTCCAGGACCTCCCCGGAGAATCTGTTCATTCCGACTTTTGCCACGACACCCGGCGCACAGATCTACATCCCGGCCAGTGCGCTGAAGGGGCCGCTGCGCACGGCGCTGCTGATGGCTCGCGCCAGTGAGGGCCAATGGCAGGCCTTCGCGGCAAAGCTGCAAATCGCGGAACGTCCGCCCCGGTATCCTGCGGAGGGACTGGAGAGTCTGGCGCTTGGATCCGCGGGCGTCAGCCGCAGCCGGTCCTTGATGATCGCCGATTCCCGGCCAATTGCGCCGGGCGGTGCGACACGGATCTTCCTCCTGCGTACATCGACTCTGCTGGCTCGCGGCAACCGTCTGGAGCTGGGATGGAAGATGAGCCCGCGCGGCGCCGTCGAATCGCGGCGCCCGGCGGATTCCACCCCTCACTTCGCTGAGATGGCCGTGCCCGGCACGGTCTTCGAGGGGACCGTTGCCAGGAGCCCAGGCCTGTCCAGGGAAGAGATGCTCCGAGCGCTGCGGTGGAAAGAGGCCGCCGGGCCGAGAGAGTTCGCCGCCGCCGCCAATGAGGCATCCGAGCGCCTGCTCGCCGTGCAGAGGCGCTACGCGGAAGCAGCGGACCTGCCTCTGGTCGCGCAGTCCATCGACAAACTGGCGCAGCGTCTTCAAGCCATCCGCGGAGAAGGCAGGAGTTGTCTGCTTTGCTTCGGATGGGGGACAGGATTCCTCGCCAAGGCGGCAGCCGCAGACATCAACGCGGACCCGTTCCGGCAGATCCTCCGCTCGCTGCCCGTCTATCAACAGCCCCTCCGAAGCGGTCTTCCCTTCCCCAAGACCCGGCGCATCGTCTTCCTGAACGACCAACCGGCCGCCCTTCCGGGGTGGGTTGAACTCGCCTTCGAGGAGGCTTGATACACCTTCAGCCGCCAAAACGGCTTGGTCTCCCCCCTATGGGACCGGGCGAAAGCCGCCGATCTACCATGCTAGAATGTGGCTGTCGCTGACAGGTACGCCTGAAGAGACTGTGGCTGGGGGATCCTGCTGACTATGTACAATGCTTTCTTTGGGTTCCGCGAGAATCCCTTTAACCTGAGCCCGGATCCCGCATTCCTGTACCGCAGCCCTCAGCACGAAGAAGCCCTTGCCAATCTGATCTATGGCGTCCATAGCCGGAAGGGCTTCATTGTCCTCACCGGCGAAGTGGGCACAGGCAAAACCACCATGCTGGAATGCCTGCGCGACTATCTCGAAGCTCAGTACATCGAGTTCGCCTTCCTCTTCAATTCCAGGATCAACACCGAGCAGTTCTTCGAGATGATCGCGTACGATCTCGACCTTCGCTGCACCGCCAAATCCAAAACGGAAGTGCTCTTCGCTCTCAACCATCTGCTCATTCAGCAGGCAAACGAGGGCCGGACCACCGTCCTCATTGTCGATGAAGCGCACAACCTGGATTGGGATGTCCTCGAAGAGATCAGGTTGCTCGGCAACCTCGAAAACCCGCGGCTGGGCAAGCTGCTTCAGATCGTTCTGGCGGGTCAACCGGAACTCGACAGAAAACTCGATGCCCCCAATCTCCGCCAGCTCAAACAGCGGATCGTCCTGCGCTGCTCCCTCACGCCGTTCAGCCTCGCCGAAGCCGAGGAATACATCGTCTCGCGCCTGAAGAAGGCCGGCATGCCCGACCAGAGTGTCTTCCCCGATGAAGTCCTGAAGGAGGTCCACTTGCGCAGCCAGGGCATCCCTAGGCTCATCAATGCCTTGTGCGACAACCTCCTGCTGACCGCCTTTGCCGAAGAGAGCAAGGTCACCTCGCTCGCAATGCTGGAAGAGGTCTGCAATGACATGCGGCTAGAGTGGCCCGGCCACCGATTGAGATCCCGCACCCCGCTGGCGCCGGAAGCCGTCGAGCCCGCGCCATTCCTCTCCCCGCGAGATCCGTACTGAACCCTTCCTCAATCGCGAGTTAACCAAAGAGAATAATTCAGTACCAAGGTAGAGAGAAGTACCATATTTGTCTTTACCTTAGACCAACTAAGTGTTAGAACTTAACAGGTACCTAGGAAAAATCCTATGAGATAGGACTCCCGTCCTCCGCTAGCATCAGTGAGAAACCTGAGTTTTCAGGTGTAGCTATGGGTCCCAGCGTCGCCTAGGGGCCTGAAGAAACGCTGAAGGTAAGAAGAGATGCTGAAGCGGATTAGCATGGTGATGATTTGTGCAGCACTCGCCCTGGGTGTTGCATCTGCTACGGTTATTCCAGCCAGTGCGGATAGCAGTCTGGCGATTAAAGTGGGAGATCCCCCGAGACCCTATGATCTGACGATCAAAGTGGGCGATCCTCCGAGACCCTATGATCTGACGATCAAGGTGGGCGATCCTCCGAGACCCTACGACCTGACGATCAAGGTGGGCGATCCCCCGAGACCCTACGATCTAACGATCAAAGTGGGCGATCCTCCGAGACCCTATGATCTGACGATCAAGGTGGGCGATCCTCCGAGACCCTACGAGGATTAATTTCGGACTCCAAAGATCTGATTCGGGCAAAGAGCCTGGCGTTCGCGCCAGGCTTTTTGCTTTCTTGCTTAACCGATCGAGCGAAGCCGCCAACTGAGAAGCGCACCTGCCGGCACATTCGAATCAAGCGGAGCGCGTTTGCTCTTGGAAGCGTCAATTCGGATGGAGACCGGCGTGTCCGGCTGGGCGGTGGGGAGAGGGATGATCCATTCGAACGGCCCAGGCTCCAGAATCCGACGATCCAGCGGCCTCCCGCCAGCGAAGAACCGTAGCCGCATCGCACCGGGGGCGCCGGCCCACGGCGGAATCTCTCCAAGCACAGTGCATCGCGTGGTTCCTCGGGGCAACATCCAATAAAGCCTTCTCCCAGCCCAACCGCCGCGATAGTATCCCTGCGCATGCACAGCAGTCTGGTCGATCTTGTACCGGCAGAGATGAAACAGCCGGTCTGCGGCTAAGCCGGCTAGCGGTTTCAGTGGCCCGGCGCCCGCCCTCCTCACGAAACCGCTCCATATCTTGTCGTAGGTATCCAGTCCGTAGTACCAACAACCCGGGGGCCAGAGTTCACCCGTCTGGCGCTGCAGGACGTGCCTCAACTCCTGAAAACGTCTGATCCCACCGGATGCCGTTTTCGTGTCTCCGTATTCACGCAGGCATCCCATATCCACCTGGATATGGCGCAGCCCGAACCTGTCTCCAAGCCGCACCAGCACATCCCAGTCGAGAGCCCAGTTAAGTGTTTCATCCAGCCAGCCGATGTCTTCGAGCGCGGAACGCCGGAAGAACACCGCCTGCTGCAGGATGTAATCGCAAAGGTAGTGGAGCTTCCAGAGGTTGAACGGCTCGACAAAGGGAAACCGCGTGGTCGTTCGTCCCTCGCCGTCGATGCAGTAGCCTTCGCCGTAGATGGCGCCAACGCCGGGTGTTTCCTCGAAGGCGCTGACCGCCGCACTAACAGCGCCGGGCAGCAGAACGTCATCGGAGTTGATCCACGCAACGATGCTGCCTCTGGCACGCTGGAAGCCCTTGTTGATGGCGTGGGCCTGCCCGCGGTCTTTCTCCGACACCCAGGTGAGCCGCCCTGAATATTCGGCGGCGATCGCCGCGGTGCCGTCCGTGGAGCCGCCGTCCATCACGATGTACTCGATGTCAGGATAGTCCTGCGACAGAACGCTCTCGATCGTTGCGCGGATGTAGCGGGCCTGGTTGTACGAGGGCGTCACGATCGTGACGGCGGGCCGGCTCATGCTGGATGATCTCCCGGCCCGATCTCGATCTGCTCCAGGATGCACGCCAGCATCCGCTGGTCCAGACCGCCCGGCCTCCATGCCTTGTTGAATTCGAGCACCAGGCTAGCAGCGCGAGGACGCGCTCTGCCCGAAAGAGCGAGATCCATCCGGAATGGCCCTCTCCAGTACACGGTCTTCTCCCCAACCGCCGTTCCGTCGAGCCGCACTTGCATGTGCAGCGGAAGCAGGAACGGAGAGGCGTGCCGGCCCGTGATTCTCAGCCGGAAAGGGCCCGGCGGCAGATGGAGCGTTCGCCGGAATCTGCGCGAAACCCAGCCATCCTCCCATTGCCCGTCAAATCCCGCCGCGCCTGCAGAGCCCAACCCGTCCCAGTCAGCGAGGTAGCGGCGCCGCTGCCCGGGATTCATTTTCAAGCCGAGGTAAAGACTCAGCAACCGGGCGGGCCAGGTGGTGACGGGTTGCTCGAAGAACTGTTCACCCTTACCGACGAGTTGGCACGCGTAGCCGTTCAGCCAGGAATACGGCACGTAGCTGAAGTGTTTCCGGACCGTGGAGAAGACCTCACGGTAGACCGCCCGGCCGTCCCGCAGGGTCTTGATGCCCGGATAGATGCACCGGTCAGCGAGGCAACGCGCGATGTGGACCATCTGGTTTTCCGCCGCTATGCGAATCCACAGGTCATAGTCGGGTATGAGATGCAGCGAAGTGTCCAGCATCCCGGCACGTTGGAAAGCATCTCTCGACACGAAGGCTGCCGGCTGGCAGATGTGGCAGCCGTAGTTCAGATCTTCGTAGTCAAGAGGTTGCGTCTCATGTCGGCGGAGGATGGCCCCGCTCACGCCAACGTCGTAGGCCTCCCCATACACCAGGCCGGCCCGGGGATGGCTGCGGAAGGCGTCACCGGCGGCGGCAAGAGCGCCCGGCCGGTAAGTGTCGCCCGGTTTCAGGAATGCGAAGACCTTGCCTCGAGTCAGCGCGAATCCCTTGTTCACTGCGTCCGCCTGTCCGTGGTCAGGCTCAGAACGCCAGCGGAGGCGGCCTTCGTAATGTCTCAGAATCTCCAACGTCCCATCGGTCGAACCGCCATCCATCACTACGTACTCAACGTGGGGGTAGTCCTGGGACAGTACGCTTTCGATCGCCTTTTCGACCTGCCGCCCCATGTTCATGGACGGGGTGACGACACTAATGACCGGATACTCCGCGACCTCAGTGGCCCGGGAAGCGCTTCTCGCGCCCTCCCTCGCGATTCTTTCAAACGTCCGCAGCACTTCGCTGGTGCTCTTCTTCCAGGCAAAGTCGGCGGCGCGCTGCCGGCCCTTCCGGGCCAACTCTTCGGAAAGCCCGCGGTCCCCCGCCAGGCGTTCCATGCTCTCCGCGATAGAAGCAGGATCCTTTGCCTCGACCAGGAATGCAGCTCCGGCGGCGACTTCCTCGGTCGCTCCGCCCCGTGACGTGATCACGGGGACGCCCAAACTCATGGCCTCCAGCACTGGTATCCCGAAACCTTCATGCTGCGTGGCAAAGACCAGGCCCCGCGAGTGCCGGTAGATCTCGGGCAGCACTCCTCGCGGCTGATAGTCCAACAGGCGGACCGAACCCGTCAGCCCGAGCCGCTGGATTTCGCCGGCGACCCGGTCGCGGTCCGGCCCGGCGGCGCCCGTGAAGACCAGTTGTATGTCGCTCATGCCCGCCGCATGCACTCTCTGCAGAGCCTTCAGCAGACTCACATGGTTCTTGTGCGGCCAGTAGTTGGCCGGAAGAAAGAAATATCTTTCGGGCAGACCCAAGCGGCGAAAAGAAGCGATCGCGGACGCAGACGGCGGACGGCGAAAGTCATCCTCCACGCCCGGGTAGACTGCCTGCACCTTTTCCGGTGCAACCCCGTAATGCCCCACGATGGTCTGCTTGGCATACTCCGAGCACGTCAGCACAACTGAAGCATTCTCAGCACTGGGGAGGAAGTTCCTGCGCCGCCACTGCAGCACCCTTGCCGGAAAGTACTCAGGATAAAACTCATGCTGGATATCCGGAATGAATACAACAGATGGCACGGAGACATTCAGCGGTTCAAGCACCAGCAGGGGGCAAAACAGGAGATCACAGCCGCCGGCGAGGATCCGATCGCGGACATTCGCCCCGCCCTCGGGTCCCGCTTCGAGGATTTCCGCTCCGGGAGCAAAGGTGCGAATATTCGCCTCTTCTCCGCGGGGTGCCAGGATTGTGAGCGAGTGGCCGGCGCCCTCGAGAGCGGATAGTACGTTTACGACGTAGTGCTCTATTCCACCAATGCAACCTTTGTAGTACTGTCTTAGGTTGACGACTATATCCATCAGGTGCGCGGGAGAGAGGCTGCCTCGCCCTTCACCGTAGCACAAGATTAGAGATCGCCTCTGCCACCTTCGGTCACTCTAGTTACACCTACGTTTCGCATGGGTCGATATCTGCCTGATGCGATCGGCAGTGTCCTGTCTCAGGACTACAGCGGGATCGAATATGTGGTCGCGGACGGCGGTTCTGACGACGGGACGGCCGAACTGCTCCGCACATACGGCGCTCGATTTCAGTGGTGGTCGCGGCCGGACCGGGGCGCTGCGGATGCCCTGGCAACCGCCTTCAATTCAGCGCGCGGCGAGATTCTGGGCTGGCTGAACGCGGACGACACGCTGCTTCCCGGCGCCGTGGCTGCTGCCGTATCGGCCTTCGAGGCCAATCCGCACGCGGTCGCAGTCTTCAGCGGTGCGTTTTGGATCGCCGAAAACGGGACTCCGATCAGGCGGTATCCTGTCGCCGCCGACGCAGACCAGCAACTCAACCGCGAGTGCCTGATCTGTCAGCCTGCATGCTTCTTCCGTGCGGATGCCTATCGGGCTGCCGGGGGAATTGACCCCACCTTGAATTCTGCGTTTGACTATGACCTCTGGATCCGGCTCGCCCGTCTCGGCCCGATGGTCTATGTGCCCGGATGCTGGGCCTTCTCACGCATGCACGCGAACAACAAATCGCTAGGCGACAAGCGCACGATGTTCAACGAGAGCATCCAGGTGCTCACCCGGCACTACGGCTATGTCCCGTTCAACTGGGTCTACTGCCGGGAAGTCCATCAGCGGAACGGGAAGGATCAGTTCACGGAACCACTTGAGCCATCGATTCCTGCATTCCTGGCAAGCCTTCTGAGTGGGCTTCTGCTCAACCCGGACCACCGCACACGATACTGCCGCGAGTGGACCTCACACATCAGTTGGGCCGGATTCAAGCGGCCTCTCGGACTGAGCCGGGAGACCTAGGCGCGCAGATGGCGGCTGCCGGCAGCCTGCTCCTGATCCTCTTTGTCCTTTTCGCCTGCGGGCTTTGGGGGAGCGCGCTCCTGTCTGCGGCCCGCGTCAAGCGGTGGAGGGCGCACAGCCTCTTCTTCGGGCCGGTGACCGGGATGGGTCTGCTGGTCCACGCCGCTGCATTGGTCGGCTGGACCACCGGCCCATCCTGGACCGCTGCTGCAGGAATCGCCGTGACACTCACCGTGCTCGCCGCCATCCAACTCCGGAGCGATTTGCGCCCGCGGCTCGGACTCTTCGGCCCGATGACGATCGCCGGGGTGGCGGGCGCGTGGTCACTTCTCGCAGTGCTTTGGAAGTACTCGGCGTTCAATCCCTTCCACGACGCGTTCACCTACCTGGTCCATTCGCAGTGGCTGCAGTCCCACGCGTTCTCCGAGCGAGTCTCGGCAACAGCGGCGCATCCTGCGCTTTCGCAGATCGCGCTCTATCAGGCCGGACATCTCCGCATGGGCGCATCTTTCGTCCTGGCCTGGATCCAGTCGCTGACCGGTCTCGACGCATTGCACGCGTACCCCGCGGCCATCACCCTTCCAGTTGCTTGCGGCGGACTGGCACTTGCGGGCGTAGTCTGGAGCGTGGTGCGCGGACACCGGCAGTGGTGTCTTGCCCTCGGGCTTCTACCCGGGCTCACTTTGAACGGCGCCACTTTCGCGGTCAGCAACGGATTCCTCCCTCAGAGCTACGGGCTCTTGTTCAGCCTCGGTGCGCTTGCGTTGGCGAGTCTGGGCGGCAGGGCGGCCATCCCAGCCGCAATCTGCTTCAGTGCGCACGTCTACTGCTATCCCGAGGCTCTTCCCTTCACGTTGTTTGGATTCCTGCCGCTCCTCGCGATGCGATCAGCACGCACCTGCGCGCTGGCGGCGCTTGGGCTGGGAACGCTCCTCGCCGCTCCTGAACTCTTCCGCGCCGTGCCGGGCCTGATCCTCCAGTCAGGCAGCGTGGTCGGAATCAACTCTCCCATTTCCCCCGTGGAGGCGTTGGCGCACGCCACCGGCTTCTTCGCCGGCACATTCGCCGACAGGACGCTGCTGGCAGTTGGCGCCGGCCCGGCTCTGGTGGTCTGCCTCGTGGTCATGGCGCTCGCCGCCGCAGGATTGCGGCATGCCTCGAAATGGGCGGGGATCGCGGCCCTCGGAACCGTGCTCGTTGCGCTGGCGCTGGCGTGGTGCGTGTTCCGGTGGATCGAGATCAACCCTTGGGATGGGACGCGCGGCAATCCCTGGCGTCAGGCCCGCGCGGCCTCCTGGGCGGTGTACCCGGCGCTCACGCTCATTGCTGCCGGCCTCGGTCTCTTATGGAAGCACCGGCGTGACACGCGCGTCGCTCTGACGTTTTTGCTCGCATGCTGGCTCGGCACCGGCGCATTGCGCCATTGGACGCTGGCTGACGTCCGCATCGCTCCATTGCAGACCGGCCTGCAATGCGCGAACGATTGCTTCGGGCAACTCTCTTCTCTGCATCACGCCGCCACGCGCGTTCCCGCGAATGAGCCCATCGGCCTCGCGGGTTTCCAGGGACGAGGAAAGGCCCAGCAGTTCCTCTCCTTGGTGCTCCTCGACCACCCCATCACCGCGGACTGGCGCGGCGATGACTACATCGCACAGTACCTCCCCGAACGCGAAGTCACGGGTGATGCCGATCATGCACCCTGGCTGATCGCAGGACGGCGGCCCCTCGCGATCCTCCCAGCCGCGCGCGCAGCGTTCCTGCAATCGGTCGAAGGCGGCTACCCGGAAGGGCTCGATGCACAGGGCTGGTGGCACTGGACGGATAGTTCGCTCCGATTCAACTACCGCCTGCCGCCGGACTGCCGGGCTATTCGTATCCGCTTCCAATCACAGGCCCTCCAGCCCCGTCTGGTCCGCGTGCGGCTGAATAGCAGAGAGATTGCGCAGTTCAAGGCAGGCGCCCCGGCGGCCCACGCCTTCGACTGGCCGGTCGAGCCGGCCGGCGCTGCGGACATCGTCTTCGAAACGGAAGAGCCGCCCGCACCGGCCCAAAGCTCCGATGCGCAGCGGCTCTCTTTCCTGATCCGCAACCTCGTCGTGGACCCGGCGGCTACGCCTTGATCATCTCCGCCCAGGTAACGATGCGCTTTTCGTGAATCGCCTTGCGGCCCATCATGGCCGTGAGGGTCGAGCGCAGCGCGGAGTTGGCATTGTTCAGCGGCGCCTTCTTTTCGCGGGCATTGTCGATGAACGCCTTCACGCTGAGGAAGTCCCCGCGCTTGCCCGTATCCGGCACGTCCAGTGCGATCTCGCCTCGCTGCTCAAGCTTGATCCACTTCGCTGCAGACAGATCGACGGCGCCTTCGCTGCCATACACCCGCTCCTTGATGCCCGAGAATCCGGGAGGATCGAAGTAGATGTGCGAGAACGTCACGCGCACGTCATCGGGAAACTCGTAGATCACTGAATAATTGTCCATTGTGGTCCGGCCGGGCGGCACGTCCTTGTAAAGGTTGATGCCCCCGGAGCCCATTGCGCGCAGCGGGGGCTTGCCGATCGCCCACACAAACAGGTCGATGATGTGGCAGGCCTGTTCGACGATATTGTCGCCGCTGCGCACGCGGTCGAAAAGCCACGGCTCATTGCGCGGCAGGTCGCCCGTGTGGCGATATCCCTGCGCATACAGGACGCGGCCGATGCCGCCGCCCTGAACGAACTTCATCGCCGCGGCGCGGTTCGGATCATGCCGGAGTTGGAAGCCGGCCTGATAGATGCCCTTCGCGCTCTGCGTCGCCTTCATGATCGTGGCGCACTCTTCCGGCGTGAGCGCCATCGGCTTCTCGCAATAGACATGCTTACCCGCCTCCAGCGATGCGATGGTCGGACCGATGTGCGTGTCCACGGGCGTCGCGATCACGATCGATTCGATGTCCTTCATCTCGTCGATCATCTTGCGGTAGTCGGCGTAGCCCTTCGGCTTGTGCCCTGCAGCGGAAGCGACCTCGATCGCTTTCTTGAGCGTCTCAGGCTCGATGCCGCAGATGGCGATAATGTCGACGCCCTGGACATCGAGCATCTGCCGCAGCAGGAAACCGCCGCGGTTGCCGACGCCGATAAAGGCGACTTTCATCTTGGCGGGCGCGTCCTGCGCCCTCAGTATCGCCGGTGCGGCCACCGCCGTGGCCAGGAAGCCTCGCCGCGATGCAAACGGATTCTCAGACATGATTTCAAACCTCGCTGTCCTGGATTCTATCGCGCGGAGCCCGCGCCTCGCTGGTTGAATTCGGGGTTCTCTGTTATAGTGAAAGGAGCCCACGGCGCTATCGTCTAAGGGTTAGGACGGAGCCCTCTCAAGGCTCAAATACGGGTTCGAATCCCGTTAGCGCTACCAACTCCCCGCCTTCTTCTGGCTCTACAACTTCACCGTTACCGTCTTGGATTCCGTGTATTGTTGCAGGCCATACTCGCCGAGTTCGCGCCCCATACCCGATTGTTTGAAGCCGCCGAATGGGGCCGCGGGATCGAACGCGTTGTAGCAATTGACCCATACGGTGCCCGCACGGACGTTGTTCGCGATCGAGTAAGCCTTACCGATATCACGCGTCCAGACGGCCGCGGCCAGGCCGTATTCGGTGCGGTTCGCGCGGTCGACAACCTCTTCCAGGTCGCGGAACTTGATGATGCTCATGACGGGACCGAAAATCTCCTCCCTCGCGATTGCCATGTCATCCTTCACGTCCGCAAACACCGTAGGTTCGATGAACCAGCCGCGTTCGCCCACCCTGTTGCCGCCGCACATGAGCCGGGCGCCTTCGGATTTGCCGCTCCCGATGTAGCGCATCACCTTTTGATACTGCTCCTGATCCACCTGCGGTCCCTGCTCGGTGGCGGGATCGAACGGGTCGCCGACTCTGCGCCGCCGGGCGCGCGCCGCACTCCGCTCCACAAATTCGTCGTAAGCCCTTTCCTCGACGAACGTGCGGGATCCGGCGCTGCAAGACTGGCCCTGGTTATAGAAGAGGGCCATGTGCGCGCCTTCGATCGCCTGGTCGAAGTCCGCGTCCGCGAAAATGATGTTCGGGCTTTTTCCGCCGAGTTCCAGCGTCACCCGCTTGAGGTTCGATTGCGCGGCAGCCTCCATGATCAAGTGTCCAACCGCGGTCGAGCCTGTAAAGGCGATCTTGTCCACGTCCATATGCCGGGCAATGGCGGCGCCGGCGGCCGGTCCATACCCGGGCAGCAGATTGACGACGCCTGGCGGGAAGCCCGCCTCGACAATGAGTTCGCCGATGCGCAGCGCGGTCAACGGTGTCTGTTCGGCGGGCTTCATCACCACGGTGTTGCCGGTGGCCAGGGCCGGGGCGAGTTTCCACGCCTGCATGATCAGCGGGAAGTTCCACGGGATGATCTGCCCCACGACTCCGACAGGCTCCAGGCGTGTATAGCAGAAATAGTCCCCTTTGATCGGAATCGTGCGACCTTGCACCTTATCCGCCCAGCCGGCAAAGTAGCGGTAGCAGGCAGCGGCTTTGGGCACATCGGCCGCGCGGGCGACCGAGTAGGGTTTCCCGTTATCGAGCGATTCCAATCGCGCCAACTCGTCGGCATGATTCTCGATCAGGTCCGCCAGCCGATGGAGCAGACGGCCGCGCTCGGACGCAGGGGCCTTCCGCCACGGCCCGCGCTCAAAGGCTTCCCGCGCGGCCCTCACAGCCCGATCGACATCGTCTGCATCAGCTTCGGACACGTGGCAGATGACCTCTTCCGTCGCAGGATTGATGGTTGGAAACGTCTTCCCGGAACTGCTCTCGACCCATTCATTGTTGATGAGAAGTTTCGTCGCTGAGATGGCGGCACTCATCGCCACCTCGGGTGCACTTCCGATTGCCATGGCCATCTCCTGTCAGCAACACCGGTTGAGGACATCCGCAACTGTCGCCACGATTATGCCGGCCTGCTCGTGGTCGAGGATCAGAGGCGGCGAGAGCAGCAAGACGTTGCAGAATCCGGGCGCCGATTCTACGTTCCGGCCGACCAGAACGCCCGCGTCACGGAACTCACGAAGAAGCCGCAACATTTGGGCATCCGGCATCGGGGTCTTCCGGTCATCCGTCACCAGCTCGATTCCGATCAACAACCCCAGCCCCCGGACTTCGCCAATCGCATTGCAGTGAATCCCGCGCAATTGCTCCATCAGCCAGGCTCCGACGGCGGCGGCATTCTCCCAGAGCCGCTCGCGAGTGAGGATGTCTATGTTCGCCAATGCCGCGGCGCAGGAGCTCGGGTGCCCGCCAAAGGTGCTCACATTCACAAACTTCGAGCCTTCGGCCTCGCCCTGAAACGCCTCGAAGACTCGCTCGTTGGCGACCGTGGCGCCCAGCGGGAGGTAGGCCGAGGTGATCCCCTTGGCGAATGTGATGATGTCCGGCCGGATGCCGCTGTGCTCAAGACCAAAGAGCTTGCCTGTGCGCCCGAAACCGGTGATGACCTCGTCCAGGATGAGCAGCACGCCGTAGCGGTCGCAGATTTCGCGAAGCCTTTCCAGATATCCTTCCGGCGCCGGAAAAACTCCGCCGCTGCCGATGGCAGGCTCGGCTATTACTGCCGCTACCGTTTCGGGACCTTCCATTCGAATCAAACGCTCGATCTCGTCGGCGCAAGCCAGCGAACAGGCGCTCTTCTCAGCGCAGAAGGCACAGCGGTAGTGGTCCGGCGGCGCTACGTGGAAGAAGCCTTGCGGTAATGGTTCGAACGCAGCACGACGCGTGGTTTGGCCGGTAGCGGCGAGCGCGCCCATCGTGAATCCGTGGTACCCGCGGCGGCGCGCGATGATTTTGTAGCGGTTCTCGCCCGGGTGATTTTGCCTGGAGCACTGTCTCGCCATTTTGAGCGCCGTTTCGACCGCTTCCGATCCGCTGTTTGTGAAGAACACGCGGTTGAGCCCCTCCGGGAGCAATCCGGCCAGGCGTGCGGCGAGCTGCGCCGCGGGCCCGTGCGACTGAGTCAGCGGGTAATACGCGAGTTCCGCCATTTGAGCCGCGACCGCATCCACGATCTCGCGGCGGCCGTATCCGACATTGACACAGAAGAGGCCCGCCATGCCGTCCAGATAGCGACGGCCTTCGGTATCGAAGACGTAGCATCCCTCGGCGCTCACCACCTCCAGAGGCGGACGAGACGCGAGCGACCGGTGCTGCGTATTGGCGTGCCAGACGTGCTTGAGATCCAACTCACGGTTTGTAGAAGTGATGGTTCGATTCATGAAAGTACTCAGAATTTGAAGGAGTGTTCACGAGCTCCAGAGGCGCCTCCCTGATTGCTGTCGCGCCGGATGCTCGCTCAAGGGCCTGGCCGAGATCGTCCGTAATGTCGAGGACATGCTCGATGCCGACACTCAGCCGGATCATTTCGGGTCTGACGCCGGCTTTCCGCTGTTCTTCCGGAGACATCTGCCGGTGGGTGGTGGAAGCCGGATGGCAAGCCAGCGATTTGGCGTCACCGATATTCACAAGCCGTTTGATCAACTTGAGCTCGTCATAGAACCTCTTGCCGGCTTCAAACCCTCCCTTCACCCCGAAAGTCAGCACGGAGGACGCGCGGCCGGCAAGGTATTGCTGGGCGAGCCCGAAATAGGGGCTCTCGGGAAAACCCGCGTATTCGACCCAGTCCACACTGGGATGATTGCGCAGGAACTCGGCCACCGCCTTGCCGTTCTCGACATGACGCTCCACTCTCAGCGGGAGGGTCTCTATGCCCTGCAGGAGCAGGAACGCACTCAAAGGCGACAGCACGGAGCCGCCCACGCGCAAGAAGACGCTGCGGCAGCGGCCGATGTAGGCAGCCTCCTTGAAATGGTCGGTATAGACCAGACCGTGATACGACGGGTCAGGCTGGCTGAACATGGGGAAGCGTTCGGCATGCTCCTTCCAATCGAACCTGCCGCTATCGACGATTGCACCTCCGAGCGTCGTGCCATGCCCGCCCATGAACTTGGTGAGGGAATGCACGACGATATCCGCACCGTAATCAATGGGCCGGAGCAGGATTGGAGTGGCGACGGTATTATCCACGACCAGAGGAATTCCGTGCCGGTGAGCCACCCGAGCCAGTGCCGCGACGTCGCAGATGTTGCCCGCCGGATTGCCGATGCTTTCGCAGTAGACTGCGCGCGTATTGCCGTCGATCATACGCTCGATGTCGGCAGGTTGATCGGACTCTGCGAAGCGAACCGCAGCGCCCAGGCTCGGCAGCATGTGGGCGAACAGCGTATGAGTCGTCCCATAGAGCATCGGCACAGAGACGAGGTTCATGCCTTGCTGGATCAGATTGAGCACGGCACAGTGGACCGCCGCCTGCCCCGAACTGACGCAGATCGCCTGGGCTCCGCCTTCGAGAGCCGCCACTCGCTCCTCTAAAACGGCAACGGTCGGGTTGCTGATGCGGCTGTAGCGGAAGCCGTCGGCCTCCAGGTTGAACAGGGCTGCGGCATGGTCGGCGCTATCGAACGCATAGGCGACCGTCTGATGGATGGGCACGGCTACGGACTTCGTGGCCGGGTCCGCGTCAAAGCCGCCGTGAATGGCGATTGTCTCTGGTCTCATGAGTTGGCAGTCTCCCCCAGTGCCGCAAGGCGGCTCATCTCACGCACTATCCAACCGATCTCCCGCTCGGTGGTTCGGAAGCTGGTCACGCAGGCACGGAGGACAGGCTCATGACCGCCGAGCGTGACCTCCGACATATACGCGATCTGGTGTTCGTACAGCCTCGCCAGCAGCTTCCCGGGCACAACGCCCTCGCGGGTGAAGCAAACCAGCGGCAGCGGAGTTTTGTTGACTACCTTCCACCCGGCGTGCGTCAGAGCTTCCCGAAGCACGTCCCCCATCCGTGCCTGGTGCTCGATCATGTCGACATAGCCTGACTCGCCGCGCTCGGCGAGCGCCAGAAACAGCTTCAACCCGATGAAGCGGCGGGACCATTCGACGGAGGTCGTGTAGGGATCGACGACTGCGCCGGCCATCTTTCCCGGCATGTAGGGCGTCTCGGCGCGAAAAGCAGCGCGTACCGCCTCGGGATGCCGGCAGAAAAACATTCCGGCGCCCATGGGCACGGAAAACCACTTGTGCGCATCGCAGGTGATTGAATCGGCCTGCTCGATCCCCTGGAGATAGCCTCTCAGGCGCGAAGAGAGGATGGCCGCTCCGCCCCAGGCCCCATCCACGTGAAGCCAGAGACCCTGCAACTTGGCGAAGCGTGCCAACTCTTCCAGAGGATCTATCGCACCGGCCGCCGTGGTCCCGGCCGTGCCGATGACCATGAAAGGAGCCAGACCGGCATTGCGGTCCTCGGCGACGAGCCGTGCAAGATCGCCGATGTCCATCTTGAGATCACTGTCAGTCGCTACCCTGCGCAGCGCGCGGCGGCCGAGCCCCGTCAGGTGTGCAATCTTCTCGAAGGAATGATGGGCCTCCCCGGTCAGATAAATAGTCGGCTTGGCGTGGAGACCGCGCAGGCCGTCCTCGCCGTAATTCGGAAAGGCCTGCGTCAGGGCAACCACCACCGCCGAGAGGCTCGACTCCGCGCCTCCGGTCGTAAAACTGGCAAGAGTCTCGGCTGGAAATCCAAACTTCTGCCTGAGCCATCCCAGCGTGTGCCGTTCAATTTCGTTTGATCCGGGAGAGGTTCGCCAGCTCGCGAGCTGTGGGTTGTACAGCGCCACCAGCGTGTCGGCAATCGTCGATGCGAGCGTGACACTCGGGTTGAACAGGCCCAGGTACCGGGGATGCGTAATCTGAACGTTCCAGCCGCGCAACATCCGTTCAGCATCGGCAACCGCTTCGTCAAGGGGCATCGGATTCCGGAAGTCATAGCGCGAGGTGAGATACTCGCGGATTTCTTCCGGCGTCACGAAGGGGATGATCGGGCCATCCGCGATTTCGCGCTGGGTATTCTCAAACGCGTCACAGAGTTCGGAGAAAGCCGCGCTCGAGGAAACTCCGTTGTTCAGCATGGTTTGGCACCCGCACACGGGAGTGTTGCCGTCCCAACCGGCTCGTCAGCAACGATTCCGCTCATCACATTCGCGGCTTGCGGACTGGGAGAAAACGAGGTGGGCAGAGCGCCATCGCCGTCCGCGGGGCATAGGTCAAGAGCCTCTGCGATTGTTCGAGAATGTCCGTTCGGCCCAATGGCAAACCCAGTCGGAGGCTCGAAACGGCGCCGGATGACCCAGCGACTGCATCCCCTGAGTGTGATTCCCGGCCGAGGGCGGATCGAGAGCAGGTCACACTTCCCTGCCACGAGCCGGATGATCTCGGGGAGGATCTCCGTGAATCCGATCTTCTCGCCGGGCCAGACCGCATCCAGTAATACGGCCCCTGATATCTGACCCTCGCGGCCCCGCATCCCCATGCCCAACGAGAACCAACCCTCGTAGCCGCGTGTGTCACGGAACAAGTAAACGCCCGAGGGAAACGGGTCCGAGGCTCGGCCATATCGCCATTCGAGAAACTCTGGCGAACGGTCGGCCGTCATCAACGGGGAGGTCCGATTGCGGTGGAACAAGTGTGAAAGTTTCTCCCAGTCCCGGCAAGGCTCAGCCGTAATCCCGGTCGAACGCCCCTCTGCCAATCGCATGATTTGGTTGCCGCACCGTCCGAGCCCGTGCGCCACCGCCCGTGCGGTCCGGCTTGCCGTTCTGCCCGCAAGGAGCGCCGGCAATAGTGTGTGTAGTCTGAACGGAAGGATGTATTCCGAATCCGAATTCGGAACAGCACAAGCGCCGGCCACCTGCCAAAGCGGCGCCGAGTTCGTGTTGCACGTGGTGGAGAAGAAGAACGAGTACCCCTTTGGCCTGAGGTGTTTCTTGAACAGGAAAAACCCGATGCTGCGGGCTTGCGGCTCCACAAAGAACCCGCCGGAAGCCAAGGCCATCAGCTTCTGCTCACCGGCGATCCAACGGCTCGGGAAAGAAAGCAGAAGCCCTCGCATCACGCCCGAAGCGTCGCGAATACAGAAGCCGAGAGGGCAACCGGGGTCCGCGAAAGGGTTGGCGAGCAGCAGCCACCTGAGGCGTTCTTCCATACGGTGCGAGCCAACTTCAGAGCGGGTCTGCTCCTGAAGAAATTGAGCAGCGTCATGAATCGCGGATGCAAATACCGGCTGGATGTGGAGATTCTCCATGCGCGTATCCCCGCTCACGCCGCCTGCTGGCCTGCACCGGCCTTTCGTTCGCTCCGGCGGCGGGTCGTCCTCAGCCGCTGTTCCTTCCGTGCTACCAGATAAAGCAGCCAATTACGATAGATTTCGACGGCGGCCGGACTCCAGGTATCGCGAACCCGGCTCACCAGGTCGGCGGTTGGGAACTCCGCCAGCCGTTCCACCCCCCGGGCCGATTGGGCCCGCTGCCGCAAAGCGGTCAGCATGCCGGCCGTGTTGTCGTCCAGATAGCCTTGAGGCATGGAAGGGTAGCGGTCGCACACGCCTCTGAGATAACGTTCGATGTCCCTGCGGTACTCCAGCAGCAGAGTCGCCGGCTCATACTCCGGATGGCCTTGAAAGAACAGAAACAGACTCTTACTTTTGCCGTTCTTCGCGAATGCGTCCACGCCAGCGTCCGGCGACCCGCTGAGAAGCGTATAGCCACTTTCTTCCAGTGTTGATCTCGATAGGTCGTTCCACCGGGAATGAGGCATCCAGAATCGCGCCGGCACGCGCAGCAATAGCGGATGCGCGGACAGTTTTTCACATTCGAACACTCCCGACCGCTTCTCCTCGAGGCGGCATCGGGAAATTCCATCCAGATGGAGAACCGCGGCATGCGCAGCCAGGCAGGACCATATCGCCGAATCGGTATTTTGCTCGGCCCACTCGATGAGCCTTAGCATCGTTCCCCAGTAGGCTTCTTCCTTTAGGGTTGGGGCCAGCGGTTCCGCGCCTGTCACGATGACGCCATCGAATCGCGCGCCCCAGAGCTCATCAATGCTCGAATAGTTCTGCCTGATGTGCTCCCTGGCCTGTTCAGTTCGAGTGATCTCGGGGCAGGCAAAGAACGTGACACGAACCTGAACTCCGTCGGCCGCCGCATTGAGCCGGGCCTGGAACTGCCGCTCCGTGGCTCCTATCGCCGCGCTTGGCATGTTGTTGACGAGGGCGATGTCCAGCCGCCTTGCGCCAGCCACCCGAGACTGGTCCGGCACGTTGGCACCGCAATCATAGATGGATTTGTCGCTGTTGGATTCGCACATAGAGGTGTTGGTCAACCCGGACAAAGGCCTGCTGTTCTTTGGAGTGGAACCACACGTCTCCGGCGGAGGCCGGATCGTACCCCTGGCGCTGCAGAACGTTTCTTATCGGTTTGAAGGTGGCGGTCAGTTCAAGTTCGCTGCGGACACGCAGAAACAACGGAACTGCATACGAGGGCAAACAGTTGAGTAAATGCCTCCTGAGGGCTGCCAAATCCAGATCAACACGGGCAACCACTGTGGCCATGCCGGCCCTGCCATCGCACCCCGGGATGGCCACCCCGTAAACAAGGGCCTGCCCGATGCCGGGGAACGCGCAAAGCGCCTCCGATACTTCGGTTGTCGAAACGTTCTCGCCTTTCCAGCGGAAGGTGTCGCCCAAGCGGTCGACAAAATAGAAGAAGCCCCGCTCGTCCTGCCGCATCACGTCGCCTGTGCGATACCAGGCATCTCCCGGCTCGAACACGTTACGGAGTATTTTCTGCTCCGTTGCCTCATCATTGGTGTAGCCTTCGAACCAGGCGCCGACGCTGGGCGAACCGTTCCGAAGCTTGCCAATCGCTTCTCCGGGCTCGCCGGCGCGGCAGCGAATGCAGCACCCGCGCATATCTCGAACAGGCTCGCCTTTTTCGTAATCAACCTGCACCAGGACCGCCGGAGGACGATGAGCCAGGTAAGGAGGAACGCGGCCAACCGCGCCGGGTTTGCCCTCGATGTTGAACAAAGAGACGTTGCCCTCTGTCGAGGCATAGAACTCGAAGATCTGCGGAACGCCGAAGCGGTCTTTGAAAGCGCTCCAGACATCGGGCCTCAATCCGTTCCCACAGCACATCCGGATCCGGTGCCGCATTTCGCACGGATTCGCTTCGGCCTGCAGCAGATACCGGCAGAGCTCGCCAATGTACTGAAAGAGAGTGCAGTCCCACCGGACGACTTCGCTCCAAAACTGATTTGCCGAAAACTTTTCGCGGATGACGACGGAGCCTCCCGCAATCAGGACCGCGCCTGTCGCCAGCACACCGCCTGTGCTGTGATACATCGGAAGGCAGTTATAGAGACGATCGTCCTGCCGCGTGTCCATCATGCCGGCAAACCAGGAACTCCACTGCAAAAGCCTGCCGTGACTCACATTGGCCGCCTTGGGCATGCCGGTGGCGCCCGAGGTGTACAGATAGAGAGCGCAGTCCTCGATGGTGACGTCCCGGCGTTGAGAGCGGGCCAGCGTTTCGCCCGAGTAGAGGTTTGCCGCATGATCCACGCGCGGGAATCCATCGCATCCGTCACCATGGGCCCAGATGCGGGCATCACCCGTCAAACCGGCCGGCAGGCAGTTGGGAAGGAGTTCCGCCGCGACGATGATATGCTTGGGCCGGGCAATGTTCACGCAGTGCGCCAGTGAGGCGCCGACGAGATTCGTGTTGACCAGGGCGGCGACTCCGCCCACACTCGTGATGCCGAGCCAAACCGCCAGGTACTCGGGACGATTCGGCATCAGAAGGCAAACCGCATCGCCCTTCTCGAGTCCAATATCGAGCGCCCATCGCGCGTACCGGTTCGACCGTTCCATCAGCTCGCGGTAGGTCAGGCTCTCGCGTTCCGACAGCAGGGCGGGCTTCTCCCGGAACCGTCGAGCGCCCTCCTCGATCACGGTAGGAAGGATGCGCGCAGGATTGCGCGTGATGGGCGCCGTCAACTCCAGGGCGCGTTGCCAGGCCCTTGCGGCAGAGACAGCGCGGCGCTCGCCCAGGGCGGAGTCGAATTCGGTCGCACTGTCAAATAATCTGCTCATACGCAAACTAAGCCGTCACACCCGCATCCACGGTGAGCACCGTACCGGTGATGTTCGCCGCCTTGGGGCCGAGCAAAAACTCGATCGCGTCTGCCACGTCCTCCACGCGCGGAAATCGGAGCAGGGCGCTGCGCTGGACGATCTTTTCCCGATGCTCGCCGTTGAGATCCTGCGTCATGTCGGTATCCATGAAGCCCGGGGCAACAGCATTCACGTTGACTCCCATCCTGCCGACTTCCCTCGCGAGCGAGTGTGTGAATCCGAGCAGGGAAGCCTTGGTCGCGCTGTAGACGGAAAGTCCCCGGTAGCCCTTGATGGCCGTGATGGATGCGACATTGACAATGCGGCCGCCCCCCGTTGCCATCATGTGGCGAACAACATACTTGGTCAGAATGATGGGCGAGACCGTGTTCAACCGGATCAGTTCCTCGATCTGCGCATTGCTCATCAGGGCCAGGGCGCCGTGAGACCCGAGTGCCGCATTGTTGACCAGACCATGGATGGGGCCGTAGCACTTCACCAGTTGCTTAACCAGTTCCGGTATTTTCCGGACATCGCTGAGATCAAAAGGAACGAAGTTCAGAGAGCCTGGGCGCGCCTGTTCCATCGCACGAGTTAATCCGTCGTTCTCATTCCGGGCGATCGCAATTACCCTGTACCCTTCCGCGGTGAGTCTGCTCGCAACAGACAGACCTAATCCGCGGCTCCCGCCCGTCACGATCACACTAGTCATGGCTCCGCACCAGCTTTCCTGCGGCCGTCACATTGAGCGCGGCGACCCAATAGACGACAGCAGGAACCTTGTGGGCTGCCAGACTCGCTCGACAGCGTTGCAGGATCTCGCGTTTGTACTCCGCAAAGCGTCTGCCGGTCATCTCTGGATCTCCTTTGGAAAGGGGATCCGCCAGGACGATGTCCGCCTCGACCAGCGACCCTGTGATCGGGTTCCGGCGGGCACGGACGCGCGACATTCTCACTGCGGGGTGGCCGTTGATCACCGCTTCGATCTCTTCCGGGTGCACTTTCAGGCCACCAACGTTGATCACGCCGTTCCTGCGCCCCAGAAAGTAGTACCGGTCACCACGCAACTCGACCAGATCGCCCGTGTCCACGAAACCTTCGTCGTCGAGCCAGTCACATTGCCCGCCCAAAGCCCGGGACGCTATACGCGAGGAGCGGATTCTTAAGGATCCGCTCTCCACGCGCATCTCCATTCCATCGCGGGCTCCTACGATGGATGCAGGAAATCCCTCGAGGCCATCCGTGACCTCAAATCCGACGCCCGCCTCCGTTGAGGCGAAAGCGTGGCTGACGGCAGCGTCCGGGTAAGTCTCCTTCAAAGCGTTGAGAACCCCCTGGTCCACGATTTCCCCCGACAGCCGTATGTAGCGTGGTGCAACGGCACGGGCGTGCGGGTTCATCAGTGCCCGACGCCAGTGAGATGGGGTGCCGGAGATGTGCGTCGCGCCGAGCTCTCCCAGGCGCAACAGAAAATCCGCGGTCGGCTCGTCCGGGCCGGAAAGCACGAGTGGCGTGTGCCCCAGCAGTGCGCGCAGCAGAATCTGCAAGCCCCCATAGCGGCGAATGTCATAGAACGTGCCCCAGACAACTCCGGGTTTGTGTTCGTCAGGAATGCATGCCGTGAGGCTCGCTACAGTGTGAACGATCAACTTCGGAACGCCGGTGGTTCCGGAAGTCAAAAGCACCCATTCGGTCTGACAAGCCCTGTCCCGCACAATCTCTGCGGGAACAATCTCAAACCCGCAACGGACTCTCATCGAAACACCCAACTCGGCGTGGGGCAGTTCGCCATCCGACACAAGGGCGTCCACCTCGCCGTTGGCTATGACAGTCGTGAGATGTTCCGAGGCCAGGTCCGGAGGGCAGATGATGATCCGGGCGGCGACTCCATCCAACTCCACCAGCGCCATCGCCGCCGCGAGTTGGTCGCGAACGCTCAGCAGAACCGAACGGCCGGACAACTCACGCGCACGGCCGCCCAGGCTTGTGCCAGAAAGCAGGTTGCTTACGGAGACTGAGACTGTCCGGCCCCACAACTTGAAAGCCGGACAGTCGGTCGCGTCACCGATCTTTTCCTGCAGGGATGTCGGATTGAGTCGGAGCACTTTCATAGAGCCGGATGAAGTCACCCAGTGTTACCGGGTACGAATCCTCAGCAGAATCAGTGAACGGATCAACCCCGAAGTTATCCTGGAGCCTTGCGACGAGGACCGCGATCATCAGGGAGTCCAAGCCGGAAGCCGTCAAGGCGAGGTCATCCGACAAAACGGGCAAGTCGCTGACGTCGTTTTCCTTGGCAATCTGCTCAATCTGAGAGATGATTTCTGCTCTGATCGACATGTGCGTGGGGTGCCCGAAACGTCAGCCGGCAACGATCTTCCGGATCAAGGTCTCCAGCAGGTCTACGCCTTCAAGGAGATCTTCGGATTCCGCTGCGCCGTTCGCCATGTCCTGTTCCCGCTCCAGGGCGCGGTAGAGTTCTCGGGTATGTGTGACATCGCAGACTCCGTGTACCTGCGTGTATTCCCACTCGGTTGAGCCCTGCCGTCGAGCAAGCTCCTCAAGATAGGCCATGAATCGCTGGATCCAGCCCTCGAAGAAGGCCTCCATGACGATGATCGGCACGGCCTGGAGCCGTCCTACGAAAAGCCGGACATTCGTGAGGCCCTCGTACACGGCAGCCGCATCCGTGTCGGTGGGCGCCGCCCCTGCAGCCAGTGCGAACCGACGCATCATCCCGGGGTGGGAATCGCGTACCTCCTCGTGAAGGTTTTCCAGGATGATCGCATGTGCTTCTTCCGACTTTGCAGCCAGATAGGCTCCTGTCATCCAGTAGATGAAGTTGCCTTCGAGCACCGCGGAGTACCGGGCAATCATCCCCCGCCGCTCGTCGGCTGAGAGCCCGTCGATCTCCGGGAGTGAGGCGAGGAGATCCTCGATGCGTTCGTTCAGGCGTTGTTGAATCGCGTCAATCGAACCGGCTTTAGCCGTCGTGGAAACCGTAGCCATAAACCCCTCCTTCCATTCGTCTCGAACAAGGGAGTCCAGTTTCCAGCCGTGCCGCTCGGGAGTCAATGAAAATAATTTCATCTCACGGTTAGATCCACGGGGCGTTGGAGAATCGGAATGCTGCGCAAGGGCCCGGCGCGACAGAGGCGCGTCGGGTCGGAGGAGGCCTGTTGGGTAGTGGAAAGGCTCAGTTCTGACCCAAAAGATACTGAGTTCGCTGTCAGGGGTCTATGTCAAACTGGGGAGGTAAAACTGGCGGCAGTTCGCGCTGCTGAGTTGTTGAGTAGCGTCAGGGGGTGACTGCTGCATTACTCATCAGAGGGATGAAAAGTGTTACTGCCTCGGAGGGGCTCATGGCGGGAACACAACAGCAAAATACCATTAGTGCGGAACAGGTTCAGAACCAGCTCAAGCGAATAGTTTTGAGCGCAGGATTCCGGTCGAGTTCACGCATGATCCGGTTCTTGGAACTGGTTGTTTCAACGACGACACGCGGCGAGGGCGCCGATCTCAAAGAGTACGTGATCGGCACGGAGGTCTTCGGCAAGGGCCCGAGATTCGACCCGCGTCTTGATTCCATCGTCAGAGTCGAGGCAAGACGGCTCCGGCGCAAACTGCACGACTATTACCAGACCGAGGGCCTGTGCGATCCAATCGTGATCGAGCTCCCGGTCGGCACGTACGCGCCAGTCTTCGTCGAGAGGCGTTCGGCCTGCGAGCACGTTGCAGATGCTGGCGAACGGGATATCTGTCCAACCTCGCCCCGACCCGATCAACAGATTCACTCGGACGCAGGAAGGGCCCGGTTCGCCGCAGGTCCTCTGTGACTGGATTATGGCGTAACGGCCTGAATTCAGTGTCAGTTCACATTCCCGCGCGCCGGATCCTGAGCCTCAGGGTTCGGCGCGTGCCCTGCCGCCATCAGAGCTGCGTCGATGCTCAAGCGTGCTGCCCGGGCACCAAGCGCATCGTAATCAGGAGGCGCCTTCCGTGGCCTCCCCCCAACGGCTGTTTGTGCGCGGTCGGTTGCTAGAATAATCTGGACCGCGATGGACAAGCCGCAGACGTCTGCGCCGGCAGCAGGTGTATTCCGTGCACTGCTCGGCCTCGCACGACCCTTTTGGAAGAGATTCCTGATTATTGCCGCGCTGGCGCTACTCGCCACCGGCGCCGATCTGCTGCAGCCGTTGATCTACCGCACGGCGATCAACGACGTCGCCGGGCTATTCGTCGAGCGCCCCGCCGTCACGACGCCAACTCCCGCGCACAACCGCTCGGAAGTTGCAGCGCTGCACAAGAAACAGGACAAGGAACTGGAGCAGTCCGGCCGGACGCGGCTGCCGCACCGCCCCAACGCGATCGCTCCCCGTACGCGTCATCAGACCGTTTCGACGCTGCTCTGGGCGGTTGGGCTGTTGTTCCTCATCGGCGTCGCGGGTCATTGGCTTTCGCTGGCGGCTGACTATCAGAGCACTATTGTAGCGAGTCACATCGAGGCGGGCCTGATCCAATCCACCTTCGGACACGTACTGCGTCTCCCACTTTCGTTCTTTGTCCGCCGGCCGAGCGGCGCGCTGGCCAAACAAGTCGACCAGTCGGACCAAGTGGCTCCGATTGTGACGGCATTCTCACAGCAGATTGCGCCGGACGTGCTGCGCCTGATCGGTATCTGCTCCATCATGCTGACGCAGAACTGGCGCCTGGCGCTCGCTTCGTTGATCGTGTTGCCGCCATATGTGCTCATCACCTGGCGCGCGGCGCGGCGCCTGGAGTCGGGCATGTCCGAGTACTACCAGATGTGGGAGAACATCTCGGTGCGGATTCAGGGCGCGCTGGCGGCGATCAAGACGGTGAAGCTGTCAGGAGCGGAGCCCCGCGAATCCAGCCGCCTGGAGAAGATGACGGGCTCAGCCTACGACGACTATCTGAGCCGCACGCGAGTGGGCAACCGCTACATGCTGGTTCAGACCATACTGAGCCATCTCAGCAAGGCTCTGGTGCTAGGCTATGGTGGCTGGATGGTGATGGAGCACCGGCTGACGCCGGGCGACGTCGTCATGTTCGTCGCCTACCTGGACCGCCTGTTTGACCCGATCGACTCGCTCAGCAGCCTGGCCGTCAACCTGCCTCAAAACTCGGTTTCGCTCAGCCGTGCGGTCCGCCTCCTGGAAACCGGCCCTGAAGAACGTCGCGGCGAGCTGCTGCAATGCGGTCAGGGCAGGGTGGAATTCTACAACGTACGCTTCAGCTATACCCCGCAGCGGGAGGTTCTGCACGGCATTAGCTTCACGGTTGAACCAGGTAAGGTGACGGCCATCACCGGCCCGTCGGGAGCGGGCAAGACCACCACGGCGGATCTGCTGCTGAAGCTTTGGGAACCGGACTCAGGCTGCATACGCATCGACGGGCAACGCCTGAGCGAACTTGATCCCGCGTCGGTCCGGCAGGCCATCGGCATGGTGGCCACCGATGGCGCGGTGTTTCTCGGATCGGTGGCCGACAACATCCGCTACAGGCGGCCAAACGCCACAGCCGCCGAGGTACGCGAGGCGGCGCTGGCAGCCGGCCTCGAGCGCACCCTGGAGCGGCTTCCCGACGGACTCGACACCGAAATCGGGGAACGCGGCGTGGGGCTCTCGGTGGGCGAACGCCAAAGACTGCAGATCGCGCGCGTCCTGGCGGATCGTCCCCGCATACTTGTGCTCGACGAGGCAACGGCCAATCTCGACTACGCCACCGAGGCCGAACTGAAGCAGGCGCTCAACCGGCTGAACCATCGGCCGACCATGCTGGTGATTGCCCACCGCTACTCGATGATCAAGGACGCCGACCACGTCATCGTGCTGGAACAGGGCCGGATTCTCGAAGAAGGCTCGCCGAGCGAACTGGCCCAATCGGGCGGATGGTTCTCTCAACTGGCAGCTCAAGCCAGGGAAGAAGACCCCGGCAACTTGATTGATCTGGACGAAGCCGGCGCGGACGAAGCCAACGAGGACCCGGACATGGAAGATACGGTTCTGGGGTGAAGTGGCTGCGGCAAGAATGCCTTGGTCAACCTCGTCGGCTGCCGAGTTCCTGGAAAAAGGCCTCCGGGTCAAACCGATCAGACCGGGGAATAGGGAATGTTGCAGCGACGTCGAAGACAGCATCGGCCAGTTGAGTGCCACACCGCCAGGAAGTCAGCCGCCCCTGCTCCACCAAGCTGTAGAGCAATACGCTGCGGACCCACACGGCAAGGACATCCGCGCCCGGTCCGGACACCTGGGTGAGCAGTTTGATATCGATGCTAATCGCCGGCTGCTGGCCGCCGGATTCCGCACGCGCCTCGTGCACGAGTTCGCAAACACCACGCAGATCTCCGGGAGTGACAGTCGGAATCGGCGCGCCTGAAGTTAAAGCTGAAAAATCCATGCCTTAAGTCCCAAGCCAATCTGTGGCTGCCTTGGGCTTCCTTTTCAGTCTTCCACGACTTCGGCAACAGTACAGCCTCGCGGCCTCTGAATCATTGCCACCCGAGATCCGCGCCGTTGGGGGCGTTGCTCCGCATGTGTTTCGCGAAGACCCGCACGAAATGAGTCATGAACGGCACCCCTTCAGGGATTTCTCCCGGATAGCAATGAGGCTTGTTGTTCCCGAACTCGAAGGACCCGCCATAGTACGGACCCTTCCCTGGCTGTTTGGTGCTCTCCAAAAACTCCTCCATCCGGTGCGCAGCCGCGTCAAGGTAGAAAGTGTCTTTCGTGCCCATGGTGAGGTGGAGTTTTCCCTGGAGCTTCGGCCCCAGCCGCTCCCAGTCTCGCTGGAGCAGTGCTGTCAGATCGTAGTGCTCCCGCCAGTACTTTGCTGCCTCGGGGTTGATCGCGCCGGTCTCTGCGTCCCATAGCTTCGCGGGATACCCTTCGGCGTCGGTCGGCCCGAACGTCGCATGGAACGCATCCATCTGGCCTCCCGACCGTCCGCGTGTCCCCAGCACCGCCTCCTGGCGGCTGAACGACTCCATGGTTGCCAGCACGTGGTCATTCGGCAAACGGCCCAAGAGTTTCGGAAGACGCTGAAAAGGCCCCTGGTCGTAATAAGCGTTCTTGTCGTCGTAGACGTTGATGGATTGGAACGCGTGAAAATCAACGGGGTCCGGACAGAACCCCCACGCACCGCCAAAATAGTCGGGATAGAAAATCTGCTGCGCCAGTGTCATCCATCCGCCGGTGGATCCACCGAATACAACCCGCGCCCATGGCTCTCCAATGGCACGGAACTGCTTCTCGAGAGCCGGGTACAACTCCTGCGTGAGCGCGTCACCATAAGGACCGGCATTAGCGGTATTCACACCGTACGAATCGTCGTAGTACGGAGTTGCGTGATCAGTCACCACCAGCAGCATCCGGGGTAATCGCCCCGAAGTCCAATCCTGGTAAAACTGGTAGGCCGCCGACTCGTTTCCGCGCCCCGGGTTGCCCGTCGGAGCCGTCTCGCGGAATCCTCGAAAGTCGCCGCTGAAGTGGTTCTGGTAGAACGCCACCGGATAACGCTGAGTGCTTCCGTCAAAATCCCGCGGCACCAACACCGACGCATTCAGAAACACAGGCCGCCCCCAGAACTCCGTCAATAGCTTGCTCTGCACGCGCAGATGGCGGATGTATTTGCTGTCCTGCGGCGGATCGATCGGTGGAATCACTTCCGTCAGTTCTATTCGCGTCACCGAGGACGACTGCACCTCCACCCGCTGCGGCTTGCTGTACAGGTTACCCGGAGACCGGTTCCACTGCTGGCCTTCACCCTGATCCGGGTGCAACTTCAGAACGTGGCCGTCGGCCCGGTGGAACGTCTCGTAGACGTTCAACACGGCCTGCACGTTGTACGTGCCCGGCGGCAGATCGGCCAGTGTGCGGAGTGGCGCCCCTGGCGTCTCACCTCGCATTTCTACCGTATCTCCGGGCTTCCAGCCATCCACGTCAACGCCGAAGATCTGCTGCGTCTGGAGGCCCCATGCCACCTGGAAGCGCGGTTCGCCTTGGGTGCTCCTGGACACAATGACAATCAATCGCCCATCCACAGGCTTCGTGCGCAGCTCCGGTTTCAAGTAGACCTGGAATCCGGGTGCTGCACCCAGTGAAAAGACAAAGACAAGACCCAGCAGAAGTAGGCGCATAGAGGAGACCATTCTATCCCGCCAGTAACCTGGCGATTGCCTGGAACCTGCCGCGGGCCCTGGCTGCACGATCTCGCAGCGGCTGATCCTTGTACTTGACACACCCTCACCGCGTTTAGTCCGATTGAGTTTCGGCCCGCGAGTCTGCGATGATCCCTGTTCCAGTGTCCAAATCCACTCTCGCGGACAGCAGCACGCCCGCCCGCCGCGCGCTCCTGCTCGGCATCCTCGCCACGCTCGCAGTCTTCTGCTGGCAGTGGACAACCGTCCACGCCAACTATCGCGGTGACTGGACCGCCCTCTTCTGCACGGCGGAGCTGCGCCTCATGCCTGTCGCCATCGACCAGGGAACATACCGTTTCACCGGCTCAAACGGGTACGACGGACAGATGTACAGGCTCGTCGCGCACGATCCCTGGCTCAAGAAGGGCTACGACATGTACGTCGACGACACCGCCGTGCGCTACCGCCGTATCCTTGTGCCCGCTCTCGCCTGGCTCCTCGCCCTCGGCCAGGATAGCTGGATCGACACCGCGTACTACGCCGTCATCCTGCTTTGCGTATTTGCCGGCACGTCGAGCCTCGCCCTGCTGCTGCACCAGTACAATCTCCCCGACCTCTGGGCGCTGTCGTTCCCGCTGCTGCCCGGCTGCCTGATCTCCATTGACCGCATGACCGTGGACATCGCGCTCTTCGCGCTGATCGCCGGCCTCCTCGTCTGCTGGAGGCAGGACCGTCCGCGCCTCAAGTGGCTCCTCCTCGCCCTCTGCCCCCTGGTCCGCGACCTCGGTCTCCTCGTCATCGCCGCAGCCGTTTTTGACGAAATCCGGCGCCGCCGGTTCAATTGGGCCGCCGCCTGGGCGACAGCCGGCATCCCCATCGCCGCCTGGCAGCTTTGGCTGCGATTCATGATCGTCTCCAGCCTCGACAAGGATGTCTCCGGCGTTCTGCCCCTCTGGGCGCTGCGCCATTCCGGCTACGGCATCTTCCTGGTGATGTTCGACCCCGTTTCCTACCCGTTGCCTCACTGGGCCGAACTCTTCACCCAGACCCTCGACTTCTTTGCGCTTGCGGCTGTCGTGGCCGCCGTCGCGTCTGGCATCCTGCGCTTCCCCTGGCGGCATCCGGAGTTTCGCGATTCGATCATCCTGCTCTTCGCCGCGCTCTTCTTCCTGGCGAGCGCGAAAGGCTTCTGGAAAGACATCTACTCCTATGCCCGCGCGTTCACACCGCTGCTTGCGCTGCTGGCCCTGCGCGCCTTCACCGGCGGAAGGCGATTGGAGGCCCTGCCGCTGGCGGCCCTGACAATCCGCATCATCTGGCAGATGGGCAGACAACTGGAAGGGGTGGTGAGAGCCATTGCCGCGCAGATTTGACCTCATCCGCTGGGCCCCTCCCCTCACCGCAACCTTCTTCCTGTTTCTGTTCTACTGGCGCGGACTCGACTGCTGGTTCTTCCAGGACGACTTCGGCTGGCTCCACCTCGGCCCCGCCAAAAGCTTCCAGGACTTCCTCCACATCCTCTTCGCACCCAAGGCCCACGGCAACATCCGGCCGTGGAGCGAGAACCTCTTCTTCTACGGCCTGAAAGCCCTGTTCGGCGTCAATCCCCTGCCCTTCCGCATCGTCGTCTTCGCCACCATGGCGGCAAACCTCTTCGTGCTCGACGCCGTAATGCGCCGCCTCACCTCATCCGCCGCGGCGTCGCTCGCCGCGCAGCTCTGCTGGCTGGCCAACCCCGCCGTCGCCGCGGTTCTGTGCTGGACCTGCATCTACAACCAGGCGCAGTACGTGTTCTTCATCCTCCTGCCACTGCTGCTGCTGATGCAGGGCCGCTACCTCGCTCAGGCCATCGTCTTTGCGCTGGGTCTCGGCTCACTCGAACTGGTTGTGATGTACCCGGCCATCGCGGCTCTCTACGTGCTCCTTTACGAAAGGGACAAACTCCGGCGCACACTCCCGCTCTTTGCGATCTCCGCCACCTTCACCGTGCTCCATTTCTGGGTCGCGCCCGCCCCTCACTCCGGCCCGTACGCGTTGCAGTTCGACACGCGCATCGTGAAGACTCTCGCCGCCTATACGCAGATGGTGTTGGGACCTGAGCGGCTGATGCACTTCCAATGGAACTGGCCCTCCTGGCTTCTGCCCGCCGGCACCGCGCTGATGGTTCTCGGAGTCCTCGCGGCGCTCTACGCCTCCCGCCGCGCCGGGCTCCTCGGCCTCGGCATCTACCTCTTCCTCCTCGCGCCGGTGCTTCCCCTGCCGGACCACATCATGGACTACCTCCTCACCGGTCCGTCGCTGGGACTCGCGATCATCCTCGGCGCGGCCCTCGCTACTTCGTGGCGGAAATTCGTCGTCACGCTCTGCGTCTTCTACCTCGCGGTCTGCCTTCCTGCATCGTGGCAGGTCGTCACCTGGAACCACGCCCGCAGCCACATCTCGCGCGATCTCGTTCTTGGCGTCATCAATTACAGTCGGGCCCACCCCGGCAAGTTCCTGCTGCTGACCGGCATGGATACCGATCAGTTCGTCGCCGGATTCGGCGACCTGCCCTTCGAGGTCCACGGTATGTTCAACGTCCTCCTCGCACCAGGCGCCGAGCAGAACATCCACGACGCCGCCGGCATCGCACCGCTCTACGTCATGAAGCCGGAGAAATCCTTCCCTCTGCTAGCCGCTGGTCAGGCCGTGGTTCTCGACGTCGCCGGAGGACGTGTCCGCGACGCCACCGCCGAGTACATGCGCGAAAAAGGCTTGCCCTGAATCAGACCCGCCGCAACGCCAGCAGCGTCACGTCGTCCGATGCAGCCGCGCCCGCAAGGTGCTGCTGCACTCCTCTGTACACGGACTGAATCAACTCCTCCGCCTCCTCGCCCGCCGACGCCTTCATCAGCTCAAGCACACCCGGCTCTCCCAGGTCCTCACCTGCCGGATTCTCGGCCTCGCTGGCGCCGTCAGTGAAGATCAGAATCGTGTCGCCCGGCGCCAGCATATCCGAACCCGACCTATACGGCGCCGCAGCCAGGATTCCCATCACCGGCCCGCCCTCGGTCAGCGTTTGCAAGGTGCCGTCGCGGCGCAGAAGATATGGCGGATTGTGCCCGCCGTTGCAGTAGGAGAACTCCCCTGTCGCCGGATTCAGCGCCAGGATGAACATTGTCATGAAGCGATTCCCCGGCCACGCGTGCGCGATTCCCCGGTTCAGCTTCGACATCAGCTCGTCGGCAGTCGAACATTGCTCCGCCAGGACATGCACTCGCGCCTGCAATCCGGCCAGCAGCAGCGCCGCGGGCAGGCCTTTTCCCGCCACATCGCCCAACAACACACCTAGCTGACCGCCGGCCATGGGCACATAGTCGAAATAGTCGCCTCCCACCGCGCGGCAGGGTATGCTGAACCCTGCGATATCCCAGCTTTCCAGTTGCGGCGCGGCCTTGGGCAGCAGTCCCGTCTGGATCTCCGCCGCCTGCCTCAACTCGTTCTGGTTGATCTTCTCCGCCTGCGCCACTTCGATCAGCCGCGCATGTTCGATGCGGATTGCCGCGATGTTAGCCAGCAGCGTCACCAGGATCAGATCCTCCTGCCGGAACATTCGGACGAAGTTCGAAGAATCGAGATACAGCATCCCGATCACTTTCTCCTCGGTCTGCAGCGGCACCGCCATCAGGCTCTGTACGCCGCCCGAGACGATGGTCGCGCTGGACCGCAGGGCTTCGTCCTGGCTGACATCGACAACGATCAGCGACTCGCGTTTCTCCAGCACACGGTCGCGTACCGAACTGCTGATCCTGAACTCCGCTCCACGCGCGGCGCGCATCGTCAGCTCCGAACCTTCAATCGTAAGCAGCACGCCACGCTCGGCCCCCACGGCGCCCAGCGCCATGTCCAGGATCCGCCCGAACAGTTCGCTCAGCGGGCTGTGCCCGGCAAGCTCGCGGCCCGCGTCCAGCAGCACCTGGAATCGCGACACGCCGCCCGTGGCCGGCGTGCCCAGCACGCTCTCCAGACCGCTGGTCACCATCGCCTGCCGCAGACTCACGTGCACGCTGGTCTGCCCCAGCACCTCCTCCGTCTTCTGCGGAGTGAAGATCACAGTCTGTCCCGCCGCAGCCAGGCCCTCCGAATAAACCAGCCGTGCTCCCCCGGCCTCGATCGCATCGCCGTGCGACAATGCGTGTCGCCCGACCAGCTTCTCGCCGTTCACCAGTGTCCCGTTCTTGCTCCCCAGATCGAGAACATACCAACGCTCTCCGTCCGTCTCTACGGACAGGTGCCTCCTTGAAAGAACCGAATCATCCGGGAAGGACAAATCGTTCTCGGCTGCACGCCCCAACGTGACCGGGCGCCCCGCCAACGAGCGGGCTTCCGTCCTACCACCCTTTGTCTTGATCCACAACTCCGGCATAGCCAGAAATCTTAGCAGGCTCTCACGCCGCGTGCGCGGGCAGTAGCGTCTGCACCGGCCGCCTGGCCCGGAAAGCGGCAAGCTCCGCCGGATATCCGGCCAATAATGGCTCCGGAGCCTCCAGCCGGCCTGCGCACAGCACCTCCTTCAGTTGCAGCGCGTTGACCAGTGACCGGCCCCGGGCGCCGTTCGCCGTCACCACCAGCGTCCTGGCTGCATTCGCCGCCAGCCGCTCGATCCGCGGCTTCCACTCCAATAACTCATCCAGGCTGTAGAAGTAGCCCCCGTCTGGACGGCCTTCAAACTCCCGGTACGCCTCCGGGTTCCGCCGCCCATGCAATCGCACCACCGCCACCCCCGAGGTCAGCAGTGCGCCGGGCGGCGTCCCCCGGAAATACTCCGGCTGGTCGAGGTTCACCATGCCAATTCGGTAATCCACCAGCGTCGTCACTGCCTCGTCCCGCAGCCACGAGTCGTGCCGCATCTCAGCCGCCAGCGGGAACTCGTGAAAAGCCCGCCTCAGCTGGATGAGGAACTGCCGGTTCTCCCCGCTGAACCGGAACGCCCAGGGAAACTGCATCACCAGCGCACCCAGCCGCCCCGATTTCAGCACAGGCATCAAGCCGGCCTTCCATGCCGCCACAAAATCGTCACCGAGATCCCGGTCATACGTGAATCTCCTCCCTAGGACCGCCGTGAACAGGAAATCACTTCGCTCGGCGACTTGCTTCACGTATAACTTCGCGATCTCCGGCTTCAATGGCTCCCAGAACGTCGAGTCAATCTCTGCCAGATTCACGTACTCGCTCAGATTCCTCAGCAGGTGCTGACGCCTCTGCCGGCTTCCAACAAAGACACTGCCGGCCCAGTCAGGACGCGCCCATCCCGCTGGTCCGATGGAAAGGTCGCCTTGTGCCATAGTTGTTCGCCCTTTCTTTGTGTTCCACAGAATAGAACAAAAAGCGAAATAGAGCAAGAACTTTTGTGGTGTAACCCAAACGCCGCGACTTCACGTCTCTACAGTCAATCCCCGTTACGAGAGCGGGCGCCCTCACCCCAACACCCAACCCGGCGCCCGCGACCCCCCCAAAACGAAAAGCCTGCTGCCCGGCGAGACTTGCGCTCGCGGGCAACAGGCTCTGGTATCTGCGACAGTGCGGAGCGTCTACTCCGCGAACATTCCTTCAAACAGCGAGGACGACAGGTAGCGCTCGCCGGCGTCAGGCAGAACCACGACGATCGTCTTCCCCTTCATCTCCGGCTCACGAGCGACTCTAGCGGCCACAGCCGCGGCCGCGCCGCACGAGATGCCGGACAGAATGCCTTCTTCCGACGAAAGCAGGCGCGCCATCTCCATGGCCTCTTCGTTGGTGACCAGTTCGACGCGATCCACCATGGACATATCCAGCGTGCCAGGAATGAATCCAGCGCCAATGCCCTGAATCTTGTGCGGACCAGGCTGCAGAGGCTGTCCCTGAATCGTCTGAGTGATCACCGGGCTGGCCGTCGGCTCGACCGCAATCGAGGTGATCGCCTTGCCCTTCACCTGCTTGATGTACTTCGAGACGCCCGAGATCGTGCCGCCTGTGCCTACGCCGGACACCAGCACGTCGATCGAGCCGTCCGTGTCTTCCCAGATCTCGGGTCCGGTCGTTTCGAAGTGGATCTTCGGATTCGCCGGATTCTGGAACTGCTGCAGCAGCACGTACTTCTCCGGATCCGAGTTATAGATCTCCTCCGCCTTCGCGATCGAGCCTTTCATGCCCTTGGCGCCTTCTGTCAGCACCAGCTTCGCGCCGAAAACCTTCAGCACCTTCCTCCGCTCCAGCGACATCGTTTCCGGCATCGTCAGCGTGATGGGATAGCCGCGCGCCGCCGCAACAAACGCCAGGGCAATTCCCGTATTACCGCTGGTCGGCTCCACAATCTCCTTGCCGGGCTTGAGGATCCCTTTCTGCTCTGCATCCCACACCATCGATGCGCCAATGCGGCACTTCACCGAATAGGCGGGATTCCTGCCTTCGATCTTGGCCAGCACCGTCGCCCCGGCTCCTCCGGTGACACGGTTGAGCTTCACCAGCGGGGTCCGGCCGATGCTGTACGAGTTGTCTTCGAATACTCTCATCGTTACCTCTAGATCTCCCAATTCGGTACGTATCTCGCCTGCTTCTCACGCCACTGCCGCGCCAGTTCGGCAAATGTCGTCTTATCAATCACTCCTGACACCGCCGTATCGACCTTGCCCCAGAACTCCTCCAAAGGCCCCGCCGAATCCAGCGTCGCTCGCCCCGTCCGGCCGCCTTCCACGCTGCGCAGCACCTGGCCCACTGTGATCGTCTCCGACGGCCGCGCCAGCATGTATCCACCCTCGGCCCCGCGCCTCGACTCCAGAAAACCGTTCTTCTTCAGCTCCGCGAGAATCGTCTCGAGGAACTTCTGCGGAATCTTCTGCCGGGCCGCTATGTCCGCGATTCGCGTCGGCTGGTCTCCGGGCATCAGGGTCAGATCCAGGACCGCGCGAAGCGCATACTCGCACTTCACGGACACGTTCATTAAGGTGTTGACTGCCATTTCCCTATTCTCAGTAGAGAATATCTAATTTTCCATACTGGGTCAAGATCTCCCTGCCCTCTCTTGACATTCCACTCCCGTTATCAGCACACTATACACATGAAACGCACAAATCTTGTGCTTGATGAGAATCTCATGGAGGAAGTCGTTAGAGTCTACGGAGAGAAGACCTACTCTGCAGCCATCAATCGCGCCATGGCGGACGCCATCCGCATGTCCCGCTTGCGCGACTTGCACGGCATCTTCGGCAAAATCGAATGGGCCGGAGACCTGAGCGAGATGCGCGAGGACCATGCCTCCGATGAGCCTTGGCTCAAGTCCGACTCGGCAAAGCTCGGCAAATGATCCTCGTCGACACATCCGTGTGGATCGGCCTCTTCCGCGGCGAGGTGCCGCCGCCTGACGTGGAGCGGATGGATACACTCCTCATCTGCCCACCCGTCCTGCAGGAAGTGATGCAGGGCATAGGCTCCGAGCCTGCCGCCCACAGAATCGAGCGCGACCTGCGCGCCCTGCGCTGTCTCGCCGACCCGGTCAGCGCCGATCTGTACTTGGAAGCCGCAGCGCTCTACCGGCTTTTCCGCCGTAAGGGGGCAACGATCCGCTCCGCGAATGACGCCCTGATCGCTGCTATCGCGTTGCGGCATCGCGTCCCGGTCTGGCATCGCGATCGCGACTTCGATCAGATCGCCCGTTTCACCGCTCTCGAAGTGATGGACTCGCTCAGTTAGGGCGAAGCGCAGCATCGGACTCGCAAACGCCAAAGCGGTAGCGCATCTTCATTGGAGTCCGCGTGCCCCTGCGGACCACCAATCGCAATGAAAGACGGGTCCAAGCGCGTCTTCAACGGAGTCAGCGTGGCCCTGCGGACAACCAAAGTTGATGAAGACGCTCAGCAATAGAGCCGCGAGCCGTAGCGAGTGGGTGTAACGGATTCAGCTCATCCTCAGCGGAGTGGAGCCCTAATCCGACATCAGGAAAATCATCGGCCGTACATCGTCCTCCGGCGTCCAATTCCAATAGCTCAACAGGATTGTATAGAGCATCAGCCCCGTCTCGCCTTCCCCAAACAGCAGATAGCGGAACGCCTGCCGCATGAGATTGTTCCGTGTCAGCCCGATGAATATGGAGATCGGGTCGATCAGTTCGCTGATAAAGGCGAGCGTATTGGCGATCGCCAGAGCCCCGTACACCGTGCCAACATAATCGCCGTCCTCTTTCGCGACATGGAACTCCAGCGGCGCGGAGAACTCGCTGCGATTATCGAGCAGATTGATGTGCACAAAGAGGAACGGCCCCTGTGCCCTGTAATGTTTGAGAAGTTCCGCTCTCTTGCGCTTTCTCGCTTCCCGGGAATTTGTCTTGATGGGCACCATGTGAATTTTCCGGCCCACCAGTTCCCTGCCTAAAGTCTGGGACTGCACATCCGTGAAGAAAGCCTGCGTCACGCGGAACTCGAGTGCCCGCGTCGATCGGCTGATCGCGCTCACCAGCAGCAGCAACACGATGAAAATCGCGCCAATGATCAGGCCGTCCGGGCGCTCAAGGCAGTTGTCCGCCAGTGTGTAGAGGAACACCAGTGTCAGAAATCCCGAATACAGTGAAAGCGTCCAGCGCTTCTCCCGCCACAACGAGAGCGTCGAGGCAAACGCCGCCGACAGGATGAGGACCAGAACGCCGGTCGCGTATGCGCCGCTTTGCGCCTCCACGTCCGCTCGAAAGACCAGCGTGACAATCACCGTGATCGCGTAGAGCACCAGCACCAGCGGCCGCGAGAGCGTCGCCCACAACGGCGCCATGCCGTAACGCGGCAGATAGCGCGGAATCAGGTGCAGCAACCCGGCCATCGCCGACGCGCCGGCGAGCGAAAGGATGATGATCGTCGAGATATCGTAAAGCGACCCGAACGCGCTCCCCAGGTACTTGTGCGCGAGATAGGCAATCGCACGTCCGCTGGCCTCACCGTCATGCTGGTACGCCTCTTTTGGAACCAGGAACGTCGTGGCGAAGCTCGATGCCACCAGCATCACGCTCATGATCAGCGCCGCCGATGCCAGCAGTTTTCTCGTGTTATTGATCCGTCCACGCGGCGCTACACCGGCCTGGCGCGGGTGAAAGCTCTCGTCCTGCTTGCCCCCATCAATCAGCGGCATCACGGTGACTCCCGTCTCAAAGCCGCTCAGACCGAGAGCCAGCTTGGGGAACACGATCAACGCCCCCGCCATCACGGTCGCGAAGTCGCCCCGCAGGGCGAGTACCCTGCGCCAATCGTCGATCAGCGTCGGGTGATTCAGAATCTCCCACCCGCAGCGCCCCAACACCACCACGTTTAACAGAAGGTAAGGAATGGCCGCGGCGGACGCCACGCCGATCGCTTCCTTGAACCCCTTGAGGAACACGAGCGCAAGCACTGTCAGCAAGGCGAGCGTCACCCAGACCTGGTGCTCGCCCAGCAGCGGACTCAGGAACGGGTTTTCAATTGCGTGCTTGGCTGCGTCAGCGGCCGACAGCGTCATCGTGATGACGAAATCCGTTGCCGCAAAGCCGAGCAGCACCAGCACAAGAATCTTGCCTTTCCAACCGGAGAGGAGATTCTCGAGCATCGCGATCGAACCCTGCCCCGCAAAGCTCCGGCCGGCCACCTGCACATACACCGGAAGCGCGCCCAGCAGGGTCACCGCAACAAGAATCGCCGTGGCCAACGGCGCCACCGCTCCCGCCGCCAACAGCGCAATCCCCGGCTGATACCCGAGCGTCGAGAAGTAGTCGACGCCCGTCAGCCACAGCACCTTGTGCCAGGGATGCGTCTGCACGGGCGCGTGCGCATGCTCGTCCAGCGACTCGCCCCGCGCCAGCCAGCGCCCCACCGCTGACTTATACTCCAACGACGGCTGAGGCACGGTTCGTTGGAGCGGAATGAGCGGCCCCATAGTTCCAGAGCTTAGCAGAATCGCACCGATACGCCTGAAAACAAAAAGAGCCGGCAGCATATGCTCCGGCTCTCTCTACTGCTGTCAATCGACGTCTTCTACACGTCGCAAATCCGCATCATTTCGTCCAGTGTCTTCAGTGGATCGTCCGTCGTCGGCGAGTACTCGTGGCTGAGATACCCCGTGTACCCCAAGTCCACGATCGCCTGCGCGATGCCGCGATAGTTCATCTCCTGCGTGTCGTCGAACTGATGGCGGCCCGGATTCCCCGCGGTGTGGAAATGGCCGATGTACTGGTAGTGCGTGCGGATGTTGCGGATGATGTCTCCCTCCATGATCTGCATGTGGTAGATGTCGAACAGCAGCTTCATCCGCGGCGAACCCACCCGCTTGCACACCTCAGCGCCCCACGCCGAGTGGTCGCACTGGTAGTCCTTGTGATCCACCTTGGAGTTCAGCAGCTCCATGCAGATGTTCACTCCGTTGTCCTCGGCGATTTTCGCCGCCTCCTTCAGCACCAGGACGCAGTTGTCCATGCCCTCTTCGTCGCTCTTGCCGCGGCGGTTGCCTGAGAAGGTGATTACGTTGGGCGCCCCCGCCTTCTTCGCCGCCGGGATGTTCTCCTTGAACTGCGCCAGAATCGCCGCATGCAGCGACTTGTCGTTGCATGCGTCCGTCAGCTTGCCGCCACCCGGCACCACCGTCGGCACCAGCCCGTATTTCTGCAGAACGGGCCAGTTCTGCTGACCTTGCAGGTCAAAGCAGTGCGCGCCAAGCCGGGCCGCCTGTTTCACACGTTCTTCAAACGGCATCTGGCGGCCGAACACGCCGCCGCACACGCCCTGTTTCAGTCTGTTCTTGCGCTGCACCTTCTGCTCGCTCGTCTGTGCGCTCAGCGCCACTACCGGCGCTGCAGATGCGGAGAAGAGAAATTCTTTTCGGGTCATCGTGGAATCCTCGGAGGAAACTGTCCAGCACAGCTATCGTATAACTGACCCGCCCCGCGCGTCACAGCCCGCTCCTCAGTTCGCCGTCGGATCACCCACCAGTTCGAAGTCGACAGCCTGCACGGCCACGGCTGACTCCGCCTTCGCCAGGCGGTCCCTCACGATCACCTGCAGCGTGTAGTCGCCCGGCGCGAACTGTGTACCCAACTGCAGTGTCCCGCCCACCAGCAGTCGCCGCGGATCGACTGCCGCACCAATGGACACGGGCTTCGGCGCCGTGGAGAATACTTCCTGCCCACTCCTGTAGATCCGCAGCATCGACTCCAGTTGCGGATGCGAGTCGCTCCCCTTCAACGCGTTCAGGATCTTGTATCCGTATGAGACCTTCTGCCCCGTCCGGAACCGCCGGATCGCAGGATGGCCCTCCGCATAGCCCGTCAGACTCCCTTCATCCTTGCCGGTCAGGCTCTTCACCGCGTCCGGCGTGGCGCTCATCATCAGAATGTCGGACATCGCGAGACGGTTCTTTTTCAGATCAGGAACATCGATGAACTGGCTGGCAGAGCCCACATTCTGCGAATGCCCGTCACTCACCACGACGCGGAATTGAAAGGCCCCAGGCTTCTTGAGGAGTTGAGTCGCCTTGAAGATGAAGCCATCCTCGCGAATACGATTGTAGGCTTCGGCGTCCACACGCAATGCGTAGGAGCCTGTCAGCGTATCGGAGGTCTTGCCATCTTCCCCAAACGTTGTGGTCACCACGTGGATCGACGCGCTTCGCCGGCCGTCCGCCTCTTCCTGGAATGTCAGGTCCCGTGCGTCCACATGTAGCATCGAAAGCACCGCCGGACCCGTCGCCGCCGTCACGTCGAACATCGAGGTGAGCCGCAGCCGGATCCCGCTCGCCTGAAACGGGGAGGCCAGTGCCGCAGAGACACGCTCCGCCTCCGAATCGGACTGCACTCCTCGCTCTGCGTCGGGCTGGCTCAGGAAACCGTTACGCGACCTGACATGCAGCCCGTCCCGCAACACCCTCACCTTCACCTCGCGATACTTGCGCTGGTCCGGCCCCGTGAACGTACCCTCGTCGGGCCGGTAGCCGATCAGGTAGTATCCGGAATTGTCGTCCACCGCCTTCTTCAGCAGGCCGGGAATATCGTTCACTCCCCACAGGAACAATCCACCGGTCTGACCCGCCAGATAGCCCAGCCCCACCTGCGAATCGTAGTAGCCCTGCCAGCGCGTATCGCGCGTCTGCAGCAGGTTGGCCGGATTGTCCCGCCGTGGATCGTCGTGGATCTCATCCTCTGCCCGGAAGCTCAGCACAGGCACGCCTCTCGGATCCACGCTGTACAGCACCACGCCCGACCGGTTCGCCATGTCCGTGATCGACCGCAGCCGCTCCAGCATCCCGATCCCCATGGTCTCTTTCTGAAACAGCGACATGCTCTCCGAGAACAGCACCACCGCCTTGCGCCCCGGCAGTTGCCGCACTCCCTGAATCACGTACTGCAGCGCGCCCAGCGTCCCCACCGTGAAGTAGTCGCGCTCGAAGTTGTTCATGTTCTGCTGGAGGATGACAGGCACATCGACATTCTTGTTGAGCGATTGGGTCTTGAGCATATCGCCCGCGTTCGACGCGCCCTGCGGGCTGTTCCCTTCCGGGTCGTTCGCCGTGGGCACGCCGCCCATCATCTCCGCGCCGCTCCGGTCATCGCGAATCGTGGCAAATGAGTTGATGCCCACCCTGTTGCGAAAGCTGAATTTCACCTGGCGGATCGCGGCTTGCAGAATGCGCTTGTCGCTGGTGAACTGTTGCAGCGCGCCGGCCCCCGCGCTGGTCCGCACGATCGCCACCAGGTCCCCCGACTGCATCTGCTGATTTACAAACGCCTGCAACGCCTCCCGGACATATGTGATGTTGTCGAAGGCGAGCCCCAGATCGTCCACCACCAGCGCGATGGTCCGCCGCCCGTCCGACGCCTGCATCGGCTTCCGCGAATCCGGCGGCCGGACACTGCCCGATCCCACCGCGGAAGGCGCTCGGGCCGGACGCACTTCAGCGCCGCGGCTGGTCTCCGCCACGTAGGAGAAGTGCGTGATCTTCCGCACCTTGCCGTCCTGCCGGATCTCGAAATCCTCAGGCTTCAGATCGGTCACACGACGGCCCCCGCGGTCTGTCACCACGGCATCCACCTGCACCAGGTCCACGTTCATGCGGATGATGGGCGCCTCCTGCGGCGTTTGTGCCGAAAGCGCGGCCGCACCCAACGCGCCAAGAACCGCAATTGCACGAATTACTCTTGAATTCATTCGACTAATCACCGCTGCAGGATTGAACGCTGACGCGGCGCCCGCGGTTACGGCCGTCCGGACTTTTGTTCCACGCATAATGGATCAATATGGAATATCGCACGGATCGCTCGCTTTCCGTCGCCGAGTATATCGATCTCCTCAACGCCACCACGCTCGGCGAGCGCCGCCCGGTCGGCGAACCTGACCGCATCCGCCAGATGCTGCGCCACGCCAACCTCATGGCCACCGCCTGGGATGGCGACCTCCTGGTCGGCGCCGCGCGTTGCTTCACAGACTTCGCCTACGTCACCTACTGCTCCGATTTGTGCGTGCGCGAATCCCATCAGCGGCAAGGCATCGGCAAAGAATTACCCCGCACCGTGCTCGCCGCCGCGCCGTGCCGCATCGTCCTCCTCGCCGCCCCCAAGGCCGTCGACTACTACCCGCGCATCGGCTTCACACAGCATCCGTCTGCTTGGACTATCATGCCTGGAGGGCTCGATTGACATGCAATTCGTCACGCTGCTGCTCGCCATTCTGTCTTCCCTCCTCACTGTTTCCTGGCTAATTCAATACGCGACCGCCCTCTGGCCCGCGATCGGCAATCCCCAGGCGCACATCCCCGGGCAATCCATCATCTTGTTTCTACTGCAACTCGTTGTACCTGCCGCCAATGCGATATTCTTCGCTGCATTCCATCGCGTCCTTCGCGGGTTGCCATTCTACTTCCAACCCTCGCGCGCGGCCTACTACGCCTTTATTGCGAACGCTGTGAGCCTGGTTGTGTCTTTGGCCATCATGTGGGCGCAGTTCCCGCACGGGCTTCAAGCCGGACTGCCGCTTCCGTCTCCCTACCCGCGGCTGATCTACAGTTTTGTCATGAGTGCCCCCATCTGCCTCCTTTTCTACTTCGCTTCACAGGACTGGCTCAACCTGAGGACTCGACGAATCCTGCTCACCGCCTGTGTCGTGCTCCTGAGCACGGCCTACTCCACGCTTTCTTTTGCCTGGAGATTTGCTACTGGATTCTCCAGATCGTGGAACACCCAGGGCGCCGTGGATTGGAGCGTCCGGCCGCTCTGGACGGTGTGGTCCTACGCCCTCCATCCAGCACTCCTCTTCCTTTACCCTGCAGTTTTGGTCGTCTTCCTCGTCCTGCTGCTGATGCCCGCCGCTGAAACCAATCCATCGGTTGAGGCACACTGAAATCAGCGCATGGGATTCGCACTCTGGATCGACGACGACACCGCCTGGTCGCAAGGCACACATGAATACCGCCCCATGGGCGCCGCCGTCATCGGCGCCGGCGGCACATTCACGCCGCGCGACTTCCGCCGCTACCTGCGCGCTCCCGGCCGCTACGATCCCCGCTTCGTCGGCCTGTTTGCTTCCCTCGGCGAAATGAACGACTGGCTGCGAATTCGCACCACTCGCAAAAGCCGGTCACAACACTTGAAAATATATTTCAAGACACCGAAAAACCGAGTCGTTCCACCGTTTTAGCGACCGCCTCTGCCTCATTGTCAGCCTCTCGGCGGTCCGTTTTTTTGGGCCGCGGAGTGTACACTCAATCAGCCTTCCTCTAGCGGCCCCCCGCTCAGCCGGGGGGCCTTTCCATTTCAAGGAGCTGACATGAGTGAACAGAATTCCGTCGCCACGGCGCGCACGGCTGCGGAAGCGCTCGCCCTCGCGGCCCCCGGCGCTCCCGCGAGCCTCCTTCCCGGCAACGGTTTGTACGACGTCGCGCAGACGCCCGACGGGCCGGCAAAGCTTTCCGCCATCGCTCCCCTGCCTCAGCAGGCGGCGCCGTGGGTCCGCCCGCTCGCGAAGATCAGCGGCCCGGAACACCTGCCTGCAGCCATCATCCTGACTTCCCAGGAAGACCGCCAAATCCACATCGAGACCCAGTCGCCCTTCGGCTACGACTTCCACTGGATCCGCGAGGTAGCCACATCCGTCCTGCGCGGCACAACAGGATTGCGCATTGACGCCTCCACCAGCGCTCACCTCTCCGCCGACATCACGGGCCGATTCCTTGCGGTCGTCCTCCGTGACGACGTCAACGGCGAGCCCTGGCTCCGGCTCGTGCTCTCCAGTTCCTCCGGCAGGGAACTCTCCGCCACCACCCGCGCCGCAGTCTCCGCCAAAGCCGACATCCCTCTCCCCAATTCCCCCGACGAACTGCTCCGCGCCATCCTCGGCGTCCATCCTCTGCAGTGGGCCCGCGACGCCATCAGCGAGATCGGCAGCGTCCGATGGAAACGTATCGCCGAGAACTGCGGCGCAACCACCCGCCACCTGGAGGCCCTGATGGACGCCTGGCAATCCCTCGGCGTCCGGACGGAAGCAGCCCTTTGGCATGCCATCTCTTCGGAATCCGCATTCCAGCAGCTGCGCGCCTGGACCCAATGGATCGCCTCCCCGGACACCTCCGAACCTGCGCTCATTCAGCGCATCCGCGAAACCCTCGACGCCGACCCCACCTTCGCCGCCTCGCCCGCGGCCCGCTGGCTGGAGGCGGTCTCGGGCGCGGCGTTGTCTTCCATTTCATCCTCACATTCGTTTCAGACCGTGCGGAACGGCGCCGTGCTCGTCGAGAATCTCGCCGGGCAACCCGCTCTCGAACGGCTGATGCGCAAACTCCCCCTGAAATCCCTCCGCGAACTGTCGCTCAACGAACTCTGGCCCTGGGCCCGCAAACGCTTCGAGGAGATCCTCGGCGAGGTCCCCACCAGGGACAACTTCGCGGACAAAACCTCCAATTGGGCCGCACTCCGCGACCGCGCCTACGCCAGCGCCAGGCAGACCCTCAGTCAGAAACTCACCAGCGAGATCTCCGTCCTCCTCTCGGCCGCTTCAGGCGACGATGTGCTCGCGGACATCTCCTTCCCGATGACCGCTGACGGCCTTGCTCTCTTCCGTCAGGTCCTCTCCGGAGACCTCACACCCGTTTTTTACAAAACGAAGCTAAACCTCCGTCTGCGCCAAGGCCTCCTCACCCACCACATCCGCCGCACCCGGCACATCGAACTCCACCTGCCCTTCATGGACCGGCGAGCCTGGCAATACGAACGCAGCGCCGTCGCCCAGGCCGAAGTCGTGCCCGACGAATCCGGCCGGCTGCTGGCCGCTTACTCGGCCCAGGCGTCCGACGCCACTACCCGGCTCAACCGCTGCCACAGCGTGCTGGTCTTCTCCGCCGCTCTCTCCGCCCGCGACGGCGAGGCCATCCACGACAACTACACTTTGAACTTCTCTGACACTCGCACTGTCCAGGCCGGTGGAGACAATGCCGCCTGGTTGATGCTCCTCGATGCGTACGGGATCGATACGCCCGCTCTGCCTCCGCAGCCCTGCACTGCGGCTCTCTCCGTCTCCGTGCCCGGGCGCCTGGTCGAGTCCTGGACCACCGCGCCGCACTCCCGCGACGAGAATTTCTTCCCCACCATGTGCCGCGTCTCCCGCGCCGTGCAGTCCACGATGCGGCGCTGGATTCCTGCACTCTACCTCGCCTCGATCGAGCAGTACCGCACCCCGAGCGTCGTGCACCCCCTCCTCGCCTGGCAATGCTCCCAGCCCTACACCGGCATCAAGAAAGGCAGCTTTTGCTGGGACTTCATGGACGACCAGGCCATTGAACGCGCCCTCGCCTCCTCGGCGCGCACTCTCTCACCGGTTCTCGCCTCCATCCAGCGGCTCCTCCTGAATGCCGGCAAAAAGGAAGCCGCCACCTACTACGATCCGGCCGACACCCGCTTCATCCTCGCCAGTGTCCAACGGCAACGCCGCAACTTCGCCGCACTTCTCGCCGCCGACTCCTACTTCATCGAGGAGCTCGTCCGCCTCGCCGATTGCGGCCGCGAGTTGCGATCCCTCGCTCAGGTCAGGCCTGAGATCGCAGTCAGGAACCTCACCCGGTACAGCGCCACCCTCGTGCGAGCCTTCCATCGACGGCTCACCCGGCTGTATGCCAAGGAGGATTTCGTCGCCCTCGGCTCGCTGTTGCTCGTCGACGCGACCGCCGCACTCGCCGACCGGCCGGACGAGCCCTCCAGCCTCGCCGCCACTCTCACTCTCGATTCAGGCGGAACCGCCCGCGTCTATCACAACGCCGCCGCGCGGCTTCTTGCCTAGCGATGCTCCAGATCGCCCCAATTCGCCCACCGGGCTGCGGAGCCACTGTTCTCCGTGATCGGCGGTCTCCTAACTCCGTGCACGTGATCTCTTCACTCCGGGCGTCCTCGGCAAAACCCGGAGGGTCATTCACGTCGCAGACCCGCACTCGATCCAGCCCGCTTCGACTCCGCGCGTCAGTTGGCCTAGGCCCAACCGACGGCAGAAAGGTCATAGTGCACCACGCGTCCCAACGATGCCCGGGACCGGCGCTTCTCGGCGATCGGCGGCCGCTCGCCCCACGGGTCTGCCTCGAACTCCGCGCACGTGATCTCTTCGCGCCGCGATGCCTCCGAAAGCTCAGGCGGATCGTTCACGGCGACGTAATCGAACGGCCTCGTCCAACCCAGTGCCTGCCGGTGCAGCTCCGCAATGCGGCGCTGCTTGAAACCCCAACCGCACACCGTCACGCGCTGCGGCCAATCGCCGGCCAGCTCGCGAAACCTGTGCAGTCCGAAGAGTACGTTCTGGAACGAATCCAGTGCGTGCTCTTCGAGCACCGCACGCCCGCGTACCCCAGGCTGATTCCACCAGCGATACCAGTCCGCGATCATCCAGTAGCCCAGCGCCTCGGTCAGCGGCCCAGCCGCGGCGTCCGTGGCAGCGCCCGAAAACATCAGCAGGCTGTTTTGTCTTTGCGCCGCTACCTCAACCCCTGCCCGGATGTGCTCTATGAAATACTTCGGCTCGCCGTTCTGAAACGGCTTGAGAAACCAGGAGGAGTCGCACTCCGGATCGTCCCTCAGATTCCAGACCGCATGCCCCGGCACCAGGATCAGCTCCGTGAACATCACCTGCTAGAACAGCCTGTTCTGCGAGCCCCAGCCCATCGGTCGCCGCTCCACGCCGAAGTACTCGAAGGCTCGGTCCGTCGCCATGCGCCCGCGGGGCGTACGGTCCAGGAATCCGAGCTGCATCAGATACGGCTCGTACACTTCCTCGATCGTATCGGGCTCTTCGTCCGTCGAGGCCGCGATCGTGCCCAGGCCCACCGGCCCGCCGCCGTATTTCTCGAGTACAGTGAGCATGATCTTCTTGTCGATCTCGTCGAGCCCGTAGCGGTCCACTTCGAGAAGATCCAGCGCGTCCCGCGCCACGTCCAGCGTCACGTGACCTGCGGCGCGCACCTGCGCGAAGTCCCGCACGCGCCGCAGCAGCCGGTTGGCGATGCGCGGCGTCCCGCGGCTCCGCCGGGCCACCTCTTCCGCCGCGTTCTCATCAACCGGCGTCTCCAGCAGCCTCGCCGCGCGCAGCACAATCTTTTGCAGCTCCGCCACGTCGTAATGCTTCAGGTAGAGGATCAGCCCAAAGCGCCCCCGCAGTGGAGCGCTCAGCAGCCCTTGCCGCGTCGTCGCGCCCACACCGGTGAACTTCTGAATCGGCAGCGAGTGCGTCCGCGCACCCGGCCCCTGCCCGATCACGATGTCCACCCGGAAATCCTCCAGCGCCGAGTACAGCACTTCCTCCACGTCCGGCATCAGCCGGTGGATCTCGTCGATGAAGAACACCTGCCGGTCCCGCAGGTTCGACAGAATCCCCGTCAGGTCGAGCTTCTTCTGCAGCATCGGCCCGCTGGTCAAATCGAATGGAACATTCATTTCCTGCGAAATGATGTTCGCCAGCGTCGTCTTGCCCAGGCCGGGCGGCCCGATCAGGAGCACGTGGTCCATCGCCTCGCCGCGCAGTTTCGCCGCTTCAATGGTGACGGTCAGCAGTTCCTTCACCTTGGACTGGCCAGTGAAGTCGTCCAGCCGGCGCGGCCGCAGGCTGGCCTCAAACTGCAGCTCCTCCGGCGTTGCCGCGGGCGAAACAATCCGGCGCGATTTGTTCTGGTCACCCATCTCCGCGAAGTTCTCAGCTTAGCGCAGCAGCTCCATCGAACGCCGGAAGAGCGGCTCGAAACCCTGCCCGTTCACTTCCTGCGCCGCCTTCCGCACCGCCGCTTCGGCCGCGGGCCTCTGGCAGCCCAGGTTCACCAGCGCGCTCACGACATCGCTCTCTTCCGTCGAGAACACCACCGACGCGGGTCCCTTCACGTCGCCCGGCGGCGCGCTTCCCAGACCGTCCATCTTGTCTCGCAACTCGAGCACGATCCGCTCCGCGGTCTTCTTCCCGATGCCCGGCACCCGCGTCAGCATCTGCACGTCGCTGGCGCGGATCACCCGGATCAGGTCCGGCGCCACGATCCCGCTCAGCACCGTAATTGCCAGCTTCGGCCCGATGCCGCTCACACCGATCAGCTTCTCGAACAGCGCCTTCTCTTCCGCCGTCATGAAGCCGAACAGCAGGATGGCATCTTCGCGAACGTGGGTGTGCACGCGCAGGCGCACCTCCGCGCCTTTATCCGGCAGCGCGGTGAAGGTGGAGACGGGAATCGCCACGTCGTAGCCGACGCCTGCCGCCTCCACCACCGCCTGGTTCGGATGCTTTTCAAGCAGCGTTCCTCGAAGATGCGCAATCATGGTCTTCCTATTCTCTCAAGCCCGCCTTCTCGAAACGCGCGTCATCAGCCAAGTCAGCCCCATCCCGGCAGCGCCGCCCAGCGCCCACAGTACGAGAATTGCGAAGTTCACCAGCCCCAGGTCGGAGTAGATCCCGAGGTCGTCCCGCTGGTTGTACGTCTCCACGACGCGTCCATCCTTGAAGCGGAAGATGTTGACCATCCGCCGCTCCAGGGGATCGCGCCCCAGGACGCGGGCCAGCGCGGTCGAGAAGAGTCTCTTCTGCTTCTGCCGCAGCACCCAATACGTAGTCACCAGATCCCCTTCCGCCGCCTGGAGGATGATCTCGCTCTTCGAACAGTCGCCGTTGACCACGCACCATTGCCGCGCCACGTCCACCTGCTTAATCGCGTCCGCCTCCACACCCATCTCCCCTCGCGGGTCGAACGACTTGTACTTCGGCGCGAACAGCTCCAACGCCGCTTCCGGCTTTCCGCCCATCCACGCCTGCTCAAGGAACCGCCGAGCCGCTGCCTTGTTCGATTCCTCCAGCCCCTGCGCCACGCACACGCCGCCCCACAGCATCAGCAACGCTCTCCACATCGCAGATGCAGTCTAGCAGATCGCCGCCCCTCTTCCCCCCGCCCCAGCCGTGCCGCCGTTATTCCTTGTACTCCGCGCCGCCAAAGTTCCGTCCAGAATAGAAGGAGAGCTATGCCTGGAATTCAGAGGCGTTCTTTTTTGGCCGGATTGGCCGCTGCGCGCGCCCTGCGTGCCACACCCAACACTCCACCGCGGCCGGCTCAGAACCTCGATGGCCGCCTCAACCTGATCGAAATTGTCGTGGACACCTGGGGCGCCCACTACATGGGAGCCTACGGCTACGGAAATCTCGAGACGCCCTTCGCCGACGCATTTGCGGCGAAGTCCACCATGTTTCTCGACTGCTATTCGGAGATCCTGCCTACAGTCCCAGTCCGCCGTGTCCTTTCCACCGGTCGCCGCGCCTTCCCCGGACTGCTCGTCGACAACCCCGACGACCCGCGTTTCCGCGGCTGGCACAGCCTCTTCGTCGAGGACGTCACTCTCTCCGAGCAGCTCCGGTCCGTCGAGTACCGGACCGCCCTCGTCTCCGACAACTACCACTTCTGGAAGCCCGGAAAGAACTTCGGCCGCGGCTTCGACGCTGTCCATTGGATTCGCGGCCAGGAGGAAGACCGCTACGCGACAGGCCCGAGAGCCGGCATCGACATCAACCAGTTCATCCACCCGTCGCAAAACGTCCCGGAGAATGCCGGGCTGCTGAGCTGGCTGTTCACTTACCTGATCGCCCGCCGCCAATGGCAAACCGAGGACGACTGGCCCACGGCACGGCTCTTCTCGCAGGCCATGACCTGGCTCGACCAGAATGTGACCGACCAGCAGCCCCTCTATCTGCACATCGAGTCCTACTCGCCGCATGAGTTCTGGGATCCGCCGGAGGACTACTACCAGGCAATGATGCGGGTCCCGTATACCGGACCACGCCTCATCCATCCGCCCGATAGCACCAGCGTGCTCAATCCCGCGGAGATTGCGCACTTTCGCGCCCTCTACCAGGGACTCGTCCGCTTCGTCGACTCCCGGCTCGGCCAGTTCCTCGCGCATGTCGAGGAGCTCGGTCTGATGGAGAACTCCATCATCGTCCTGACCTGCGACCACGGTACGTTTCAAGGCGAGCGCGGCGAAGTCCACAAGGGAGAGGGCCTGCTGCGCAACCAGCTCACGCACGTGCCGCTGCTGATCTACGATCCGCGTCAGTCCCCCAAGAAGTTGAGCGGCCTGGTGCAGCACACCGACGTCGCACCGACACTCCTCGATCTCCTCAACGTGGAGATCCCCAGCCGAGCCACGGGCCGCAGCCTTCGGCAGTATGTCGAGTCCGGCGACAGTGTCCCGACCCAGTACATCGTCGGCGGCTGGGATAACCACGGCTTCGTGCGCACGCCTGAGTGGAACTACATCGACCGCTGGAACCCCGGTGAGGCCTATCTGGAGCTGTACGACGTTCGAAAGGATCCGCTGGAGACAGTCAATCTTGTCTGGGACCAGCCGGCATTGGCTGCGGACATGCGCAACAAACTCATGCAGTACATCGAACAGGGACGCGAGTACGTGCAGGGCACCTGGACCAACGTCCTTGACGACCCCTTCGTCACGTTGATCCCATAAGACATATGGCACGCCGTTTGTTTTATGCGCAGGACCTGAAGGGCGCCGCGGCCTACCTCCATGGCGAGACCGCCCAGCACCTGCGCAAGGTCCTGCGCGCCGAGCGCGGCCAGATGTACGAGATCTCCGACGGTTCCTCCCTGTGGCTCGCCGAAATCGCCGACTTCGGCAAGGACCTCGTGGAATTCCGGTTGCTGGAACGATTGGAAGCCGCGCGACCGGCGGCCCGGATCCACCTCCTGGCGGCGCTGATCAAGTTCGACCACTTCGAATGGTTGATCGAGAAGGCGACCGAGCTCGGCGTGGAGCGCATCACACCCGTGTACTCGCTGCGCGTCGAGAAGGGGCTCGATCACGCGGCCGCGAAGCGCATGGAACGCTGGCGGCGCATCCTGCTCGAATCCGGTCAGCAATCGCGTCGGCTGGCGCCCCCCTCCCTCGATGATCCGGTCAAACTCCAGGACGCCCTCACCGCGGAAGCGCCCGCGCATCTCTGGCTCGAGGAACAGTCCGACGCAGCACCACCAATTCTGAAGGCGCTGCCCGGTCCACTAACCCAAGCCTCGCTGCTGTGCGGGCCTGAAGGAGGGTGGGATGACCGCGAGCGCGCCTCAGCGCGCCAGGCCGGTTGGACCCCCGTCTCTCTCGGCCCGCAGATCCTTCGCGCGGAGACGGCCGCAATCGCCGCCCTCGCCATACTCTCAGCCTGGGCTCACGCCGGATCCTGAATATTCGCTTCTCACCGCCGCTTGCTTGCGTCATGCTTCCAGGGGAGGGGTGCGCTATGACGATCGTCGAACACTGGCTCGCACCAAATGAGCTGATTTCCAGACTGAAACTGGAACGGGGAACACGCGCCGTCGTCCTGGAAACCGAACCCGGCTACTACGGCAAGCATGTGCACGGGGAAGTGGGAACTCCGGTTGCGGATTCGCTTGAATCAGTTCAGCCGGAATCGTGCCACCTGATTGTTCTCGCTGACGTCATCCATCAGGCTCCTGACCGCCGCTCGCTGCTCGACCATGCAAAGCGCCTTCTGGCCGAAGGCGGCCGGCTCGTGGTGGTCGCTCGCTATCCGGAGGAGAATCGCCTCGCCATGAAGGAGGTTCTCTGCGCGCTCGAGCAGGCTTGCTGGACTCTCCACAAGCTGCACGAGGATTGGAAGGAAGGGTTCGTGATGGTCTTGGAGCCGACGGACGAGAGCGTGCAGTCCTGAAGGTGTCGCGGCAAAAGAAAAAGCCCCGGGTTTGAAACCGGGGCTTTTTTGTTAATCGGGCAACTTCCTACTCTCCCACACACTTGCGCATGCAGTACCATCGGGGCTGAGAGGCTTAACTTCCGTGTTCGGGATGGGAACGGGTGGGACCCTCTCGCTACGGTCACCCAAAGCTTGTGAGAGCTTCAGGAATCGAATATTGACGGGAATCCACTAAAGTTGCGACAGAGTGTCTGTTCTGTGCAGGGAGTAAATCTTATGGTCAAGCCGAACGGGCTATTAGTACCGGTAAGCTCAACGTATTACTACGCTTACACACCCGGCCTATCAACGTGGTCGTCTACCACGGCCCTTGTTACCTTTCGGTTGGGAGATCTCATCTTGGGGAAGGTTTCGCGCTTATATGCATTCAGCGCTTATCCAGACCGAAGTTCGCTACCCAGCGGTGCCACTGGCGTGACAACTGGAACACAAGAGCTTCGTCCACCCCGGTCCTCTCGTACTAAGGGCAGACCCCCTCAAATCTCCTACGCCCACCACAGATAGGGACCGAACTGTCTCGCGACGTTCTGAACCCAGCTCACGTACCGCTTTAATAGGCGAACAGCCTAACCCTTGGGAGCTTCTACACCCCCAGGATGCGATGAGCCGACATCGAGGTGCCAAACCGGAGCGTCGATGTGAACTCTTGACTCCGATCAGCCTGTTATCCCCGGCGTACCTTTTATCCGTTGAGCGATGGCCCTTCCATGCGGAACCACCGGATCACTATGACCTGCTTTCGCATCTGCTCGACGTGTGTGTCTCGCAGTTAAGCTCCCTTATACCATTGCGCTCTGCGGCTGATTTCCAAACAGCCTGAGGGAACCTTTGCACGCCTCCGTTACTCTTTAGGAGGCGACCGCCCCAGTCAAACTACCCGCCTACCAATGTCCCTGCTCCGGATAACGGAGCTAGGTTAGAATCACAGAACGATCAGGGTGGTATCTCAATGTTGGCTCCTCCGAACCCGAGAGTCCGGAATCAAAGCCTCCCACCTATGCTGCGCAGACCGCCCCATAATTCATTGATAGGGTGCAGTAAAGGTGCACGGGGTC
>DBMU01000003.1 GCA_002298225.1 Bryobacterales bacterium UBA690 | reverse complement strand
GCTTGTCGTTGGCCAGCAGGTTTACGTCCGTCCGTTCGACCTTTTTGAAGCCGCTACTCTCCACCTTCAGGCTGTAGCGGCCCGGCAGGAGGTTTGTGAAGATGAAGCGTCCTTCCCCGTCGCTCTTGACGGACGTGGAAGTCTGCTTGTCCATTTCGGTCAGGACCACTGAAGCGTTCGCAATAGCAGACTGTTGCGTGTCGCGCACGCTTCCTGAAATCGAACCGGTTGACGTTTGAGAAAACCCCGACGGTGCCAGCGCCAATACCCCCGCGCACACCGCTGCTAATCGCAGTATTCGCATTTTTCAGCTCCCTCTGTCCCTTTCCGGCGGAAAGGCGAAGGAATCATATCAGGAAAAGTTTGGAGTACAAACAAATGCATCGAAAGATCGGTTTCTGGGCAATTATCCCGCAATATGCTGCCCCGGCTACGCCAATACCGCACCGGTCTGTGCGGTGTCGTAGCCCGCCAGCAGTTCGAGCTTGCGGCGCAGCGCGGATCTCTGCAAAACGTCCAGGAAGGCCTGGATTGCGGGCAACTCGAGCGTCTTTCGGCGCAGCACGAAATCATAGCGCTCGCTCTGGAGCGGAACGAAGTCGAGACCGAAAGTGCGGGCAGCGGAGCGGGTGGCGATGCAGCAGTCGGCGTCCTGGGCGTAGACGGCGTAGGCGGCGGCAAGGTGGCCGTAGGCGATGCGGTCGTAACCGGTCACTTTGTCCGCGGGGATGCCGCCTTGAATCAGCAGGCTGTCGAGCAGCGCGCGGCTGCCGGAGCCAGTTTCCCGATTGATGAAACGGAGCGTCTTGCGGGCAAGATCGCCGGCCGCCTTGATCCGTTTCGGGTTGCCGGGCGCCGTGACAAGACCTTCCTCCCAGCGCGCGAAAGTCACCACAGCGAAGTCTTCGTCCGGAAACTCACGGCGCACGAAGGGGAGATTGAATTCTCCGGTGTCGGCGTCCTTGAGGTGCGAACCGGCGATGTGCACCTTCCCTGCCTTGAGCCAGGAAAGGGCGAGCCGGCTCGACGCCGCGGCGGGGATCAACTCCACACCGCTCATCCTCTCCACCATCTGTGTGAGTAATCCGATCGCGGGATCGCACCCGGCAAGCACCAGTCGTTTGCCGAAGCTCTCGTCTTCCGCGAAGATGACCAATTCCGCCTTGTCCCGTGAGCGGCCGGGCTTCGAGATCACGCCGTCGGCTTCCGGAAGAAACGCCGGAGCAGCGTCCACGGGAATGCTCACCAGCCGCTTGCCCAGCCGGCAGACTCTCACTGCCTGACCATGTGCCGGCATGGTGGCGCTGAGCACCTCGGACTGGACGGGCTTGGGAGATTCGACCGCTTCGGTCCAGAGCGAGAACAATTCCTCGACGGAGACTTCCAGCGCCCGGGCGAGCTTCAGCGTGACTTCCGTGTTCGGAACGTACGAGCCCGCTTCGATCGCATAGATCGTCTGGCGGCTCACGCCGGCTTGCCGCGCCAGTTCTGCCGCCCCGACGCCGCGGCTTCTCCGGATGGCGCTCAACTGATTGTTGACGCTGGTCTGCATCGACTTCCCGCATCAGAATTGTAGCTTGAGCACGATTTCGAAGACACGCGGATCGAGCGCGGTTGTGATCGTGCCGAAAGCTGCGTTGCCGAAGCTCCCGTTGGGGTTCCCGAGCGGAGGAGTATTGGTCGAGTTGAAGGCTTCACCGCGAAGTTCCGCCCGCAGGCGCTCTGTGAAGGTGAAGGTTTTGCCCACCATAAGGTCCAATGTCCTGTAGCCTGGGCCGACAACGGGGTTGCGCGAGCTGTTCCCGATAGTGAACTGCGGCGCCTGCGAAAACGCCGATGCATTGAACCAGCGTCCGGTTGACTGCTGATCCGCCGGCAGATTCGGGTCCGCCAATCGGTTCGGACGCTGGATCCCGAATCCCGCAAATGCATTCAGGTTGGTGGCCTGCGTGACAGCGATGGGGGAGCCGGACTGGAGTCGCACGATACCCCCCGCCTGCCAGCCTCCGGCAATCACATCGCGCCAGCCGCTGAGAGGACGCGCACGTCCGCGCCCGAAGGGCATCGCGTAGACAAAGCCGCTCGAAAAGATGTGCGGGATGTTGCCGGTGGAAACGTCCTTTTCGAGCCGCTTGTTGAAGCTGTCCGCAGCCTGGAAATTCGCCACAGGTCCTGTCAGCACCGCGGAATCGAAGACCGCGCCGGCGTCGTCGATCAGGCGCGAGAATGTGTAGGCGGCAGTGAAAGTGAGGCCTTGCGAGAACCGTTTCTCGATCCGCGACTGCAAGGAGTGGTAGCTGGAGTGGCCGATGTTGTTGCGGTACATCGTCACTGTGGTAAATCGCGGATAGGCGCGAAGGAGTTGCCCCTGGGCGATGGTCGGCGTGCCGAGCGGCGTATTGGGCGGGATCTCCCCGTAGAACGGATTCGTCACCTGCCGGGTAAGAAACGAGCCCAGCCCCAATTGCTCCACCGAAAGCTGATTGATGTTGACGTCCGGCACGCCGAGCCGCGTCAGCTTCGATCCGAGGTAGCCCGCCTCCACGCTCCAGTCCTGCCTGAACGTCTTTTGAAGCGCCAGGTTCCACTGCTGCGCGTAACCGCTGCCGTTATCCCGCTGCACGCCGAAGACGCCCTGGCCGAGGCCCGAATCAGGACTGGGTCTTTGAACCTGCACCGTCGGGCCCTGCGAGAGAATGAATGCAGGATTGATGTTGTCGAGGGACTGCTGCCCGAGGGTCTGGATGAAGGGGAACAGCGGCGTCGTGAACGGTGTCGTGATACCGGCCTGTTCGATCCAGGTCAGTCCGTAACCCGAGCGGACCACGAAGCTATCGGTGATCTTGAAAGCCAGCCCCACACGCGGGCCGAAGTTGGTTTTCTCCAGATCGCGCACGCTTCGCGGGAATCCGTTGGCGCCGAGGAAGTCGAGCTTCTGCGTCTTCAGATTGAACACAGCTCCGTGATCCTCGACGACAGTGGAGGGGAAGTTCAGCGTGTACCGGACGCCAAGGTTCAGCGTCAGCCGGTTTGTGGCGCGCCAGTCGTCCTGCACGAAGAACTCGCTGATGTTGGCCCGCGGTTTCAGCATCTCGGGCTGAGCGTCGATGCTGAAGCGGCCGACCTGTCCAAGCAGGAAGGATGCGTAGCTGTTGCCGGTATTGGCAGCGACCGAACCAGTAGCCGTCAGGCCCGCGGTGAAGATGCTCGTGAACTGGAAGTTGCCCGTAGGGCTCGGCGGCTGAAGGACGTCCAGAGTCTCGTGCCGGATGTCGGCGCCCAGCTTCAGGCTGTGCCTGCCCCGGACCCAGGAGAAGATGTCGACGAACTGCGTGACCGAAGTCGTGAAATCAGAGTTCCCGCTGGAAGGTGGGCCGATTTGTTGCAGCCCGACGACATCGTAGGTCGGGAGGACGTCGGGGAACGAAGTGACCGGGAGATTCGGAATCTGCGTCACCTCGCCGGCCGGCTGTCCGGTCCGCAGCGATTCGCGATTGAACTTGCGGCGCGTATAGCCGAATCGAAGCTGATTCACGGCCGCAGGAGAAAGGGTCCAACTGTGCTCGGCCGCGATGCTATCAGCGCGCGTCAGGGTGTTGCCGATGACACTAGTGGTCAGGTTGCCGCTGCCGTCGGGGAGCGGCGTCGTGGGCTTGCTGTCGTCTCGCAGGAACGAGTAGCGGCCGAACACGCGGTGGCGCGCGCCGAAGTAGCGGTCGAGACGCCCGTCAAATTGAGAGGCGGCGGTGTTATCGTTGCCGAGGCGGCGGTAGTTGTTAGCGGTGGCTTCAGCGCCGCTGGCTGCGAAGACGTTGGGGGCGGGATAGCGGTCCAGCACGGCCAGCGTGGCTCGGTCGAACCGGTTGGCCGGGATTGTATTGCCCGGAAAGGAATCGCGCTGGTAGCCAGCGTCGGTGCGGCGTGTCGTGGCCGGATCGAAGATGCTGCTGGTGAACACCCCGCGGCGCTGCGCCGTTGTGGGAACGGTGCTGGTGCGGATCACGCCGGTGTTGAGCCGAGTCCCCTGCCAGTCGGCGAAGAAGAACGTCTTGTTCTTTTGGACCGGCCCTCCTACGGCGAAGCCGTATTGATTGCGTCGGAACCGCGGATTCTGCCCCGTGGTGGCAAACAGGTTCCGCGCGTTGAGCTTCTCATTGCGGAAGAACTCAAACAGCGTCCCTTGGATGCTGTTCGTGCCGGACTTCTGGTTCACCATGATGACGCCGCCGTTCGAGCGCCCGTACTCGGCGGAGTAGCTGTTGGTCTCGACGCGGAACTCGTCGATGGCATCGATCACGGGATAGAATGCGACCTGGCCGGGCTCCGGTTCCAGCACGCTGATGCCGTCGTAGATGTACTCGCTCACGCGCGGCCTGCTCCCGTTGATGCGCGGCAGCAGGTTGCCGGGCGGCAGATTGACGCCAGGTGCAAGCGCGATGAGAGGCACGAAATTGCGCCCGTCCAGCGGCAGCGTGACCACTTTCTGCTGCTCCACCACGTAGCTCGATGTGCCGCGGCCGGATTGCATCAACGGCGCGGCTGCTGTGACTTCCACGAACGTGCTGGCGCTGCCGAGCGCGAGCTTCAGATTCAACTCCTGCCTGTCTCCAACCCGCAAAACGATGCCGCCGCGCTTCAGCGGCGCAAAGCCCTGCTTGGAAACCAGCAGTTGATACTCGCCGGCAGGTAGCGCCATGAACTGGTAGCTGCCGTCCAGTGTCGTAGTGGATAGGAAAGTCAGGCCGGTCGCGCTGTTCGAGAGTTCCACGCGGGCCGACTCCACGGAGCGGCCGGCAGGGTCTCGAACCAGTCCGAACAGCTCCGCCTTGGTGGATTGAGCATGGACGGGCACTGCGAGGGCGAGGACTGCCGCAAACGGATACCCCAGTAGTGTCCGCACAACAGTGTCATGTTAGCACGACATCTGGAATTCAAGACACAATTGGACGAGGGGATCCCGGGAATGCGTGACACCAACCTTCGACAATTCACCATCGGGCGCGCCGCTATCGGTGCGAATGCTCTGGGCGCGCTCGCCGTTGGCGCCTTTGCGCTCGGCGCGTTAGCCATCGGCCGCCTGACCATTGGCAGGCTGAAGGTCGGTCGGGCCAGTCTGAAATCTCTCTCGATCGGGGAACTGGCGGTCGATCGATTGCGAGTCCGCGAGTTGACCGTCACCGGATCGCTCACGACGCCGGCTGATACGTCAGCATCCTAGCTTAGTGCGGCTCCAAACGGCTTGAGATACTTCATCCCGGTGTCGCACATGACCGATGTGATCGGCGATGTCCGGCTTCCAAAGCGGAACCACAAAACCCGCACCGATGCCGTCGATCTTGTGGGCGCCCGCCGGACCACCCGAAAGCACCGCGTCGGATTCTCGCTCTCGATCTTCAACAGGATCCGCGCCCCATTTGCAGGCACGATGTTGCGCAGGGCCAACAGCGACGTGTTGCCGATGCACTTGAGAACGTCGCGCGGCATTTGAGACATGGCAAGGCGATCATATCCGACACCGGCGGCAGCATGGACGGAGGAGTAATCTGAGTGGCGATGGCACACTCACGGCGCGAATTCCTGACCGCGATGGCGGGGGCCGCTCTTCTCCCACCGCGAACGAAGCCCAATATCGTCCTCATCCTGGCCGACGACATGGGATTCTCCGACATCGGCTGCTATGGCGGCGAGGTGCGCACTCCGAATCTCGACGGGCTGGCCTCGCAAGGCGTGCGGTTTACTCAGTTCTACAACACCGCGCGCTGCTGCCCGACCCGGGCCTCCCTGCTCACCGGCCTCTACCCGCACCAGGCAGGCGTGGGTCACATGGTGGACAATCCGAAACCCTTCCCCGGCTATCGCGGCGACCTCAGCGCGCATTGCGTCACCATCGCGGAGGCGCTGAAGCCTGCTGGCTACCGCACTTACATGTCCGGCAAGTGGCACGTCACCCCGGTGAACAAATCCAGGCACAACTGGCCGCTGCAGCGCGGATTCGACCGCTATTGCGGCATCATCCACGGCGCGGCAAGCTACTACGATCCTGTCACGCTGACGCGCGGCAACGAGATCGTCGGGCCCGAGGGAGACAACTACTATTTCACCGACGCTATCGCGTCAAACGCCATCAGCTATTTGAAGGAACACCCCGCGCAGGATCCGTTCTTCCTGTACGTCGCGTTTACCTCTCCGCACTGGCCGATGCACGCCCTCCCTGAAGATGCGGTCCGCTACAAGGGAAGATACAAGGACGGTTGGGATGCGCTGCGGGATGAGCGCCATCAGCGCATGGCTACCATGGGCATCGTGGACAAGCGTTGGCCGCTGTCGCCGCGCGATCCTCGCGTACCCGCCTGGGCCGTCGCTCCGAACAGAGAGTGGCAGCAGAGGCGCATGGAGATCTACGCCGCCATGATCGATCGCATGGATCAGAACGTCGGCCGTATCGTGAAGTCGCTCGAAGAGACCCGGCAGATGGACAACACGCTGATCCTGTTCCTGTCCGACAACGGCGGATGCGCCGAAGAGCTCGGCCCGAAGGCGGGCGGTCTGCACATTCCGGAAAGAACCCGCGACGGCCGCCCGGTCCGGCGCGGAAACCTGCCGGATGTAATGCCCGGTGGGCCGGATACGTACCAAAGCTATGGCATCGGATGGGCCAACGCTTCAAACACTCCATTCCGGCTGTACAAACACTGGGTGCATGAGGGTGGAATCTCCACACCGCTGATCGCCCACTGGCCAGGACACCTGAAGAAGCCAGGCTCCCTCAACGGTGAGCCCGGCCACCTGATCGACATCATGGCAACCTGCCTGGATGCCGCGGGAGCAGGCTATCCAAGACAGCGCGCAGGACAGCCCGTCACCCCGCTCGAAGGCAGAAGCCTGGTTCCGTGCATCGAAGGGAAACGTCGCGAGCCTCACGCGGCGCTGTTCTGGGAACACGAAGGGAATCGGGCAATTCGCGAAGGCCGTTGGAAGCTCGTCTCGCGCTATCCGGATCGCTGGGAGTTGTTCGACCTGGCCGCTGACCGGACCGAGATGAACGATCTCACTGCGCGCGAGCCGCGGGTAGCAGCGCGCCTCGAATCGCGCTATGCGGACTGGGCGAAGCGCGCGCAGGTGGTGGATTGGAGCGAAGTGGAGAAAGCGCCGCGGACGCCCGTGGATGGTGCGTGATCGCCCGGAATTGATCCGCCGCTTGTGCTCTCATGACAGAGTGGCATCGACGAAATCGCTGAAGTGCCCGGGTTGCTCCGCCTCCCTGGAATACGATCCTTCCACGTCCAGGTTGAAGTGCCCGTATTGCGGAAGCATTCTCGAAGTGCAGCCTACACCGGATGCGCAGCCGGTAGTGGAGATGGATTACGAGGAGGCTCGGCGCCGCGCCGCGCAGGACGCCGCCGCGGGTCTCGGGCATCTCTCTTCCGGCGCCGTTCAGGTGGAATGCGCCGACTGCGGCGCCGCAGTCGTGTTTCAGCCTCCGGATGTCGCCGGACAGTGCCCCTTTTGCACCGCCAAGATCGTCGTTCAGCCGCACTCACCCGACCCCCTGATTGCGCCGCAAGGCCTGCTCCCTTTCGCGGTTCCCAGAGCCAATTCCATCCAAAGCCTGCGCGCCTGGCTAACCTCCCGCTGGTTCGCCCCGAACAGTCTGAAGCAGGTTGCCAATCCTGACCGGCTGGAGGGCATCTATCTGCCTTTCTGGACCTACGACGCCGCCGCCGATACCTCCTACACAGGCCAGCGGGGCGAGCATTACTGGGTGCAGGAATCCTACACCGAGATGGTCAATGGTGAGCCCCAACAGCGCACCCGCAACGTCCGGAAAACGCACTGGTACTCCGCCTCCGGCAGGGTGCACAACTCCTTCGACGACATCCTGATCCCTGCTTCCAAGGCGATCGCTGCGAAACGGCTGGACGATCTCGAACCTTGGGGTCTCGAGAAGATCGAGCCTTACAATGAGTCATACCTCGCTGGCTTCAAGGCTCAGCGCTACCAGGTCCAACTCGAAGAGGGTTTCGGCGTTGCGCGCGAGCGCATGGAGGGGGCGATTGCGGATACCGTCCGCAACGACATCGGCGGTGACGAGCAGCAGATTCATTCCATGAACGTAACCGTCAGCCAGGTCACCTTCAAACACCTGCTGCTGCCCGTCTGGCTCGGTGCTTACCGCTTCAACGGCAAGGTCTATCAGATCGCCGTGAACGCCCGCACGGGCGAGGTCTCCGGCGAAAGGCCGTACAGCGCCGCCAAGATCATCCTATTCATTGTCTGCATCCTGATCGCGATCGCCATTCTGGCCGTGCTCAAAGGCAACTGACACGCTGCAACGCCGAATTCGTGCCCGGTCTGTCCCTCGGCGCCGCTGAGTCTGCCAGCCGCCTGGCTTTCGTAATTCGCGCGCCGGGCGATAACGAGTGCCTATTGCCGCGTAGTCAGCCGCAGGCCGTCTGCCGCCAGTCGCCACCCGTGGACCGCTGCACCCGAGGGAGCAAATTCGCGTTCAATCAATATGCGGAGGTCCGCCGTATCGGTCCGCGACTTTGCGAGCAGGATCAGAAATCCGCCGCCGCCGGCGCCGGCCAGCTTGGCGCCACGCACGTGCGGGCGCACCGCCGAGAGCATCGCTTCAATCGGCGCGTTGGTGGTGTTGGGGTCGAGCACCTGATTCAAGGCCCAGTGCCGGTCGAGCAGTTCACCGAGATAGTCCCAGTCCCCGAGTTCGATGGCATGCGCCATCTCCAGGGCCAGTGTCTTGATGGAGTGCAATACCTCGACGGCGCGCGTCTCGCGGGCGAGATAGCGCCCCACCACCTCATGCAGCAGGCCGCGCGCGACGCGGGTGATACCGGTCCAGACAAGCACCAGCAGAGACTCCAGTTCTTCCAGCCGCTGCGGCGACAGAACCAGCTGCCGGGCATGAATGCGTTGCCGCAGGCCGGGCCCCGAAGAAATCAGTTTCAGACCCGGGAAGATTCCGCCCGCCTGATCCTGCCAGCCGCCGCCGGTCGACATGTACTGCTCCAGCGCGAGCACAGCGTCGCTCAACGGCTGCGCCTCCAGTGGCCGGCCAGTCAGCGTTTGGAAAGCCTGGAGCACGGCAGCCGCGAGAATGCTGGAGGTGCCCAGGCCGGAGCCCATCGGAAGCTGCACCGACGTGGTCAACTCCAGCCCGCCGCCCAAGCGTTGCATAGTGCGGCCCAGCGGCTCTGAAGCCGTGAACAGCCCGCTGAGTTGAAAGAGGGAGCGCGCAATCGCGAACGGATCCCCCGGGCCGGGCGGCTCAAAGAGCTGCTCGGATTGCGAGTACTCGGCCACTGCCCCGCCGCCGAGATCCAGACACCGGATGACGGGCTCGGGAATGACTCGGATCGTACCCTCGATGGGAAAGGCGCCATCCAGTGAGACGGCCGCGTTCAGCACGGTGCCGCCCCAGTCCAGGCAGAACGGCGGCGTGTCGGACCATCCCCCGCCCAGGTCGATCCGCGCGGGCGCCGCAACGCGGACCTCGCGATGACTCCAGGCTATGGCCTGTGGTGAAGCCGGAGTAACTACTCCCGCCCGCACTGCGCGGGCGACGTGCTCAAAAGAGGCTGAACGCGCCTGTAGCGACTGCGCTTCCAGGCCCGCCTGTTTGTAGAAGAGCCCGGCCTGATATGAGAGGCTGGCGGCCTCCGTCGGACCGTTCTCTCCGGTGCGCGCTTGTCCCTCCAGGGACGCCGCCACCGATGAGAGCGCGCCGAGTCCAGGAGACTGCGCCAGCATTGGCCGGACGTCAGCGCCATCCGCGGCCAGACGCACGGCTGCGGTTTCCCACTGTGCGCGCGCCCGGCGTGTGCGTGTTTGCAGCAGCGCCAGTTCGTCGGCGTACGCCGCGCTGCTGGCAAGCGAAAGTCGTTCGGACTCGCACCACTCTGGCACGGAATATCTGGATGGGAGCCCCATCAGCCAGCGTGCGCATTCCCAAGCCGCGCCTGTGCCCGTCAGCGGGAACAGCCTCGCGTTCCATAGACAGCGCTCCGCGGGCGGAACGTCGGGCCACACCAGATCGGCCGCCAGGCCCAGCGCCTGGAGCATTTCAACGATAGGGCGTCCGAACCAGGTGGACTTCCCGTCCGAAACCAGGTCCTTCGGGTTGTCCTGTACGCCGAAAGCGCGAATGACCGTGCCGCGCACGCCGCTGGGCAGCCGCACGGGCGCCTGATGCAGCACAGTGTCTTCGGGGATCTCGACTTTGGCGTCAATGCCGTCCAGTCCGTGTGCCACGCTGCCGCGCGCGGCGTGGAATGGCTCCTTCAGCGAGCACTCGATCACCACTGCACCGGGATCGATCTCCCCGCAGCCGAGGACGCTGTCGACGATGACGCCGCTGGATCTCACTCCCGGCAGTGTTGAAGCGCCGAGCCGCTGATGGGCAGCGTAGAGCGCCGCGACACCGGACGCGCCGGCCATCATCTCGCGAAAGAGAAGGGTGGCGCCGATGTGCGTGAACTCACCTTCAACCAATGAGGCGGTGAACGGCACTCCGCGGAGCACACCCGCCAGATGGTGCAGCGCCGGCGGATCGCCCGGCGCTGGGCTCCACTGAGATGTCAGAGCCAGAGTGCAGTGGCGATAGAGGTCGATCACCGGCGGGTGCGTCCAATTAATGGATGCCGACACCGCGGAGAGCGCCGCCACGGTCTGCGGATCAAAGTAGAGCAGGCCTGTGTCGACCGCCACCGCAGGGCCGGCCAGTTCGCCGCCGGCCGCGACCACCTCGGAGAGTGATGGCTTCTGAAGGAAGGCGTAAACGCGCTGGTCCGGTCCGAGAATGTAAACGCCGTGTTGCGTGCCCGTCTCGGGGGGCTGGCGCATGGCGATGCCGTGGACCCCTCGTTCCGGCCACTGGACCTCAGCGATGTCGAAGACGAGCAGCACGTCTCCGGAACTGACAAGCAAACCCGGCGGCATGGACGCGGCCCAGAGCGCGGACAGGGCAAGAAACTCGTCGAAGACCGTGGACGCCTCGCCCCACGGTGTGCGCACCGGCAGCGCCGAGAACAGCTTGCCGGAAAGCGAGTACTGCGGCAGGCGGCGGGCGTCCCCGCCCGAATGGATCAGAAGGGTGCGGCCGGGCGCTCCGTCGAGGTTCAGCAGTGCATTGAGCGTCGCCGCGCCGGAACCGATGCGTGTGCCGGCCGGATCGGGCGCCACAAGGTAACGCGCAGAGGCCGGCAAGTGGCCGTGTTCGAGACGGTGGTGTATCTCAAACCGGCAGGACTCGGCCTGCCGCGGCGAAGATGCCGTGAGAATGACCGTGTCCCACCAGGCTTGTTGACTGGAACTGCCGGCAAGCAGCGTCAGGTATGAATTCCGGGCCTGCTGCAGGACAGGTGATGGAGCCATCAGGTGGAGAGCCTTCCTCTCCACAGCATAACGGAGGGCTTAGCTCCGGTGATGCGGGTTCAACTCATCGCGTGAGACCTTGCCGTCGCGGATGGTAATGATGCGGTGCGCGTATTCGGCGATGTCTCGTTCGTGCGTGACAAGGACGATCGTGTTCCCCTGCTGGTAGAGGCGCTCGAACAGGCCCATGATCTCGGCGCTGGTGGCGGAGTCCAGGTTTCCCGTGGGCTCGTCCGCAAGCAGGATCGACGGGTCGTTGACGAGAGCGCGGGCGATGGCGACGCGCTGGCGCTGTCCGCCGGAGAGTTCGCTCGGCTTGTGATACATGCGCTTCTCGAGGTCGGTGAGGCGCAGGGCGTGCTTGGCACGCTCGATGCGCTCTTCCGAGGAGATGCCGGCGTAGATGAGCGGCAGTTCCACATTGTGCAGCGCCGTTGCGCGCGGCAAAAGGTTGAACGTCTGGAAGACGAACCCGATTTCCTTGTTCCGGATCCGCGCCAGTTCATCGTCCGACATCTCGCTCACCAGGTTGCCGTTGATGAAGTACTCGCCCTTGGTGGGGGTATCGAGACAGCCGATGAGGTTCATTAGCGTGGATTTGCCGGAGCCCGAGGGGCCCATGATGGCGACGTACTCCCCGCGCTTGATCTCGACGTCGACGCCCGACACCGCGTGGATCTCCTGGTCGCCCATCACGTAGGTCTTCCAGAGGTCGAACGTCCGGATGACGATGTTATTCCGCTTTAACTCATCGCCGCGGGCGACTTTGTCGTTCACTGCCGCTGTAGCCATAGGGTTTTGTTTTCCTTGATTCGGATTCTGCTGAGAGCGCGGTTCTTCCTAGGATTCCGCCTTCGTCGGCGCCTTGTTGTCGATCTTGATCTTCGCCTGATTCCGAAGCGTCCGGATGACCCTGTAGCTGCCCGTAACGATCTCTTCGCCTTCCTTCACGCCGCTCAACACCTCAATTTCAGTGGAACCGGTGATGCCGGTCTTCACTTCGTGGAACTCAGCGGCGCCGTTCTTCACGACGAAGACGCCCTGGAGCTCTTCTTTCATCTTCTTCTGCTTATCTGGATCGGCGTTGGATGCCGCCTGAACGTTACCCTTCTTGGCCTCAGGCTCCAGATCGCCGCGCTGCCGGACGGTAAGTGCCTGGATCGGAATGGAGAGCACCTTCTGCCGCGTAGCGGTAATGATCTTGGCCGTGCAGGACAGGCCGGGACGAATCTCGGTCGGAGGATCGTCGAGGGCGACCACCACCTTGAAATCCTTGGCCTCCTGGCTGGAGACGGCGCTCTGGTTCGCGGCGAGGCCGCTGGAGCGCAGGATGGCGGTGTTGCCGATCTCGATGACATGCCCCTTGAATGTCCGGTTGGGGATCGCATCGATAGTCACGTCCGCAGCTTGATCCAGCTTTACATTGACGATGTCTGTCTCATCGACTTTCACTTCCGCGGTGATGGTACTCATGTCGGCGATGGTCATAATGAGCGACGCCGAAGAATTCTGGATGCCGGGAACCACCGTTTCGCCGACGCGAACGGGCAGGTTGGTGACGATGCCGTCGATGGGCGTGATTGAATTGTGCTTCTGAAGCACGTCGTCGAAGCGGTTGAGGGTCGCGCGGACCTGCGCCACACGCCGCTGGCTGACCGCGAGCTGCGAGGCGGTCTGCTCCCGCTGGGCCTTCATCTGCGAGACGCGGGCCTCGGCCTCACGCAGGGAGGCGGCGAGAGAGTCGTACTGCGCTTTGCGCGAGTCGAAATCCTGCCTGGCGATCAGTTTGCTTTCCCAGAGTTGGCGGCCGCGATCAAAGTCGAGCCGGGCCCGCTCAAGCTCGGCTCTTGCACGGTCCACCCCGGCCTGCGCCGTACGCAGGTTTTCATCCATCGCCTTCAATCCAGCCTCTGAAGCTGAGGATTCCGCCAGCGAGGAGTTCAGCGCGGCCTGCTGCGCCTGGACATCGGCCTGCGCCTGAATGGATTCGAGCCGGGCGAGCACCTGGTTCTTGTGAACACGATCTCCTTCTTTTACATTGATATCCGTCAGACGCCCCATCACGTTGGCGCCGATGTTCACATAGTTGCGGGGCTTAATCTCGCCCGACGCGGTCACCAGGCTGGTGAGATCCTGCTTCACCGCCCTGCCTGTCTGCACGGCGACGATGCCGCGCTGATTCATCTTAACGCTGGCGAAGATGCCCCCGCCGACCGCAAGCAGCACGACCACTCCGATGATCCACTTCCATTTGCGCTTCACGTATGTTTGGCTCCTGTCTGTCTAAGACGCCGGCAGAAGTGTATTTGTTCTCTGCTTAATCGACGACGCGCAAATTCCGGGGCGCCCACCACGCGGACACAGGCGCGGCGGATGGTGTTTGCACTCACTAACATTATAGACGCGCAGCGCCCCTGCGCGTTCCGCTGTTGTGCTCCGGATTCCATGCGGGCCCTTACCTTTTTAGCCTCAACGATTCAGCACCGGTACTACGACGGTTCCAGTACCAGATCGGATTGATGGGATGCTCGAACGAGAGCAGAATGGGGCAGGTGGGGCGAGGCTCGTTAGATACTAGAGAGCCAGGAGGAGCGGGCCTCCCCCACACAAAGCACCTTTTCCGGTTTTCCCCGCAAGCCGCACCCGCACGCAGGCCGCAATCTGGGGCAAATCCCCGAGGCTAAAGTACACACACCTTAGAACCGATAGAACCTGCGTGCGGGCCGCACAGCATATTGAAGTCCTCGCCGAAGCCGCAGCCGGCCTGAGCCAGCAGCTCCAGGCGCACCTGACGTGGATGGCCGCCGCCATGAAGAAGCGGCTGCCGGCATTGGAGAAGCGCTTCAGGCAGCGCCTGAAAGAGCTGAGCTACACGAAGCAGCAGTGCGAATCGCTGGTGATGATCACCCCGGGAGCGGCGGCGGCGATGCTGGTCGCCGGGAAGCAACTGGGGGCGTACCTGGAGGAAGTCCAATATCGCGGGCGGCGCCTGGCGAAGTTGGGGTTGACGCCCGCCTCCGTGGTTTCCGCCCTCCGTGAGTACGACGTGATCGTCGAGGAAGAGATCTCGCGAAGCCTGCCGGCGCAGGCCGCGAACCTGGCTTGGGCTCGAAATCAACTGCACTTTCTGGCGGTGCTCTCGCTAAACACCTCGTTTTATCAGGTGCGCGAAGCCGAGAGCCACGCGTTCTATGAACTGTTCCGGGCTGAGGTGGAGTCACATACGCTGCTGCAGATGCTGCCGCGGTTCCTCGCCGTCTTGTCGGAGTATACGGGGGCACAGGCAGCGCGGTTGTACCTGTTGAAGGACCCAGGGGTGCTGTATTCTGCCGCGAGCCTGCCGCGCGGGGCGGCCGGGAGCGAAGTCGAGCTGAATGCCCGCCTGCAAGCCGCGGTCTCCAGGCCTCGTTCCGTACTCATGCCCGGACCCGCCGCGCACGTCGCGTTGGACCCGGCGTGGCTGGGGAAGTACAGGACGTGCTGGTCAGTCCCTCTGCTGGCCGAGGACCGGCTGCAGGGCGTGCTGCAGTTCGCGTTTCACAAGAATTACCACTGGCTGCCTCGCGAACATGACTTGTTGAAAGCTGCCGCTGAGCGCTGCTGGATGGCGGCCGACAAAGCCCGGCTGCTCGAAGACCTGGCCTCGCGCGAAGAGCAGGTGCGGCGTCTCGCCGCGCACATGGTCGAAGTGGAGGAGGCCGAACGCCGCAGGATCAGCCGCGAGTTGCACGACGAAGCGGGCCAATCACTGCTTTGCGTACGCCTGCAGATGGAGATGCTCGAGCAGGACCTTCCCGGCGAGATGTCGCAGTGGCGCAACAAGCTCTCCGAAGTCCGGGTGATGACTGAACACACGATCATCGAGATCCGGCGTTTGATTGCAGCGTTAAGCCCGGCAATCCTGGAGCAGATGGGGCTGGCCGCGGCGCTTCGCCAGCTGGTGGGCCGCTTCCGCACCGTGCATTCGGCCGAGGTGCACATTCAGATCCCTCGCAAACTGGACCTGCCGAAACGCGTGGAAATCATCGTCTACCGGTTGGTGCAGGAGATCCTGAACAACATCGCCAAGTATTCTCTGGCCTCCCGTGTAAACCTTTTGCTGGATTCCGCCGATGGATATCTCAGATTGCATGTCGAAGACAACGGCATCGGATTTGACGTAGATGAGGCGTTTGCGCGCCACGATTGTTTTGGCTTGTCCGGGCTCCGCGAGCGGGTTGCTCTGATGGGCGGGACTCTTGAAGTCCGCAGCCTGAGGAAGGACGCTCCCGGAGGTCGTTCAACAACTGGTTCGGGAGCGGAAAAGGCACGCCTGGCCGGCACAGCCGGCATGCGGAGTGATCGATCCCAAAAGCAGCGGCAGGTCGGCATCGATCGGCATGGAACAGCGATTTGGGTGGAATTACCGTTGGACGGCCGGGGGGATAAGGCCCCCAGGCGGGCGCCAAGGAAGTCAGGGCCGGCACAAGCCCAGCCCGGCGGCCGAACGCGTCCGGGCCGGAAGCAGCCTGCATGAGGCTGAATAGATGAAGCTTTGGAGTTGATTTATGGCCAAGATCAGAATCCTGTTGGCTGATGACCACACGCTCTTTCGTCAGGGCATCCGCCAGTTGATCTCTTCGGAACCCGACATGGAAGTGATCGGCGAGGCGGCCAACGGCAGCGACGCGGCGGATAAGGCCGCGGAATTACGCCCGGACCTGGTGCTGATGGACATCGGCATGCCCGGACTCAGCAGCTTCGAAGCCACCCGCCAGATCAAGAAGAACCGCCCCGAAACCAAGGTCCTGGTGTTGACCATGTACGACGATGAGGACTATCTCGTCGAAGGCATGGAAGTCGGCGCCAACGGATACGTCTTGAAAGACAGCCCGGCCAATCAGCTCACTGCGGCGATCCGCGATGTGTGCCGAGGCGGCAGCTACCTGAGCCCGCGCATGCTCGCCCAACTCGTGGATGATTTCCGATCGAGGATCAAGTCGGCGAACCGGTTGCCCCGCTTTGCGACTCTGACCACTCGCGAACGCGAAGTATTGAAGCTCCTGGCGGAAGGCAATTCCGTGAAGGAAATTGCCTGTGACCTGAACCTGAGTGTGAAAACGGTGGAAGCGCACAAGTTCAACCTGATGCGCAAGCTCGATATTCACAACAAAGCGCAGCTCGTTCAGTACGCGATCCAGAAGAAGATCATCAAGATCCCCAATCTGGCCTAGTTGAGGAGGAGAGGGCGCCGCGCTCACTTGCCGGAGTCGTGGCGCCCAATAGGCCCAACCCCGTCGCCCCAGCCGCTGGCCTCGCTCCGATGTACAATCGACAACGAGCCAGCAGCATCTGGCGCGGGGTTTTTTTCTATGCAAAGAAGACAATTCATGATGACTGCCGCCGCTACTGCGGCAGGCGCCACACTGACAGGGGCGCAGACTGCGGGAAAACGCCTGCCGATCCGCAAAGGCATGCTGCTGAGCATGCTGCCCAGGACTCTCAAGACCGCAGATGGTGAGAGGCCGTTGAGCATCGCCGATCGCTTCGCACTGGCGAAGGATTGCGGCTTCCAGTCAATGGAGTGCGGCACCGAGGACAAGCCGGAAGTGGCCGAGGAGATCAAGGCCGCCAGCATGAAGACCGGCATGCCGATCCATTCGGTGATGAATCGCGACCACTGGCAGTTCCCGCTCTCCAGTCCGGATCCTGAGGTCGTCGCGAAAAGCGTCAAGGGAATGGAGACCAGTCTGGCGAATGCCAGGCTCTGGGGAGCGCAGACCGTGCTGCTTGTCCCGGCTGTCGTCGACGGCAAGGTGAGCTATCAACAGGCGTGGGACCGTTCGACCGCGCAGATCAAAAAGCTCATCCCGAAGGCCGCCGAGGCCAAGGTCATCATCGCGGTCGAGGAAGTGTGGAACAAGTTCCTCCTCAGCCCGATCGAGTTCGCCAGCTACGTGGACCAGTTCAAGAGCCCCTGGGTGAAGGCCTACTGCGACGTGGGCAACATGGTGCTCTACGGATATCCGCAGGACTGGATCCGCACGCTCGGCAGCCGCATCGCGAAGCTTCATCTGAAAGACTTCGGGATGAAGAACTACACCATTCCGCAGGAGCCTGCTCCCGCGCGCAAGCGTGTGCCCGAGTTCGTCAATCTGCGCGAGGGCGACATCAACTGGAAGGCCGTGTACGAAGCGTTGGCGGAGATCGGCTACAAGGGCGACGCCACTGTGGAAGTGGCCGGCGCCCGGCCGGAGAACGCCGCGGAATATCTGAAGGACCTCAGCCAGCGCGTCGACATGATCCTCGAAGGCGCCTGATAGACTCCGGCAGTAAACAGTGTGCACAATGAGGGGGCGCGTTCCCGGCGAACCGCGGGATCCGCCCCCTTCTTGCTGCCATGAAAAAATTCCTGTTGGGCATCCTGGCCGGCCTGATTATCGCAGGCGTTTCGGCAGTGGTCCTGTTTTTCGCCGCCTTGAAATTCGCCAGGCGGCCGCCGGAGCTGCCTGCGAAAGCGTGGCTGTCGCTGCGCCTGGAGGGGCCGTTGCCCGAGGCGCCCCCTGTCACATTCCCCCTGCCGGCCTTCGAATCTCGCAGCCCAATGACGGTGTCCGAGGTGTGGAGCGTGCTCCGGCGCTCCGCCCGCGACCCGCGGATCAAGGGCGTCGTGCTGAAGCCGCGCGGCCTGGCCGCCGGTTGGGCCAAAGTCGAGGAGATCCGCGAGGGTATCGCCGAGGTCCGCAAGGCGGGCAAGCCGGTATATGCCTGGCTCGCCTCGCCTGGCGCCCGCGAGTACTATCTCGCCTCTGCCGCCGACCGCGTCTTTCTCTCGCCGGAAGATCTGCTCGACCTCAAGGGATTGCGCGTGGAGGCGTCCTATCTGAAAGGCACGCTGGATAAGCTCGGCGTGGAGGTCGAAGTCGAGCACATCGGCAAATTCAAGGATGCTGGAGACACCTTCACGCGTACCTCGATGAGTCCGGAGACGAAAGAATCGCTGAACGCGGTGCTCGATGTTCTCTACTCGCGCCTTTGCGCCGGGATCGCCGGCGGCCGGAAGATGAGCGCAGAACAGGTTCGGACGATCATCGATCAAGGCCCGTTCATCGCGCCGAAAGCAAAAGAAGCCGGGCTGATCGATGGGCTGGAGTATGAGGGCGAGGTGGACAAGCAACTCGCCGCCAAAACAGGTCTGGAGCCGGAGCAGGTGGTGGGCGCCCGGGACTTTTTCCGCGCCTCCGGCGACGTTGCCGGCCGTAAGACACGCAATATCGCCTACCTCGTGGCCCAGGGCGACATCCTCCGCGGCGCTTCGGCGGACCTCTTCGGTGAGGATCGTGTCATCACGCCGCGCGCCATCGATCAACAGTTGCGGCTCATCGGTGATGACACCTCCATCCGAGGAGTGATCGTTCGTGTCGATTCGCCCGGCGGCGACGCCATCGCCTCCGACGAGATTCTGGAAGCCCTGAAGAAGCTCTCGAAGAAGAAGCCGATGGTGATCTCGATGTCCGACGTCGCCGCTTCCGGCGGTTACTACATCGCAATGACCGGCGACCCAGTGGTCGCATACCCCGGCACTCTGACCGGTTCCATTGGCGTGATCTACGGCAAGGTCAATCTGCAAGGGCTCTACTCGAAGATCGGACTGAGCAAGGAGATCCTGAAACGCGGGCGGTTCGCCGACATCGATTCGGATTTCCAGCGCCTCACGCCGGAAGGCCGCGCCAAGTTGCGCGAGTCGCTGCAATTCATTTACGACGGCTTCCTGAAACGCGTCAGCGACGGGCGGCGCAAAAAGGTGGAGGAGATCGAACCCTTCGCGCAAGGACGCGTCTGGATCGGAGCGCAGGCTCAGGGCAACGGACTGGTGGATGAGCTCGGCGGCCTGGATCGGGCGATTGCCGTCCTGAAGAAGAAGGCCGGTATCCCCGACGACGAACAGGTGCGGCTGATGCTGTTCCCCGGGCGCCGCAGCTTCTTCGATGAGCTGATGAAGTCGGCGTCCGGCGCTGAGAGCCCGTTCCCTGATTCCGAAGCTTCGATCCTGGTGCGCCAGTTGCCGCCCGGCGTCGCTCCCTGGCTGCAGGGAGGCATGCTCCGCGTCATGCCCTTCCGCCTGGAAATGCGCTGAGCAGGAGCAGGACCCAACCTGCCCTCCCGATATCAGCGAGGTAGCTAGAACGCCTGGCTCGACGTGATTCCGTTGGACTGCAGCACAACAGCCATCTTCTCGAGAGCCGACTTGTGGATCTGCGACACCCGGCTCTCGTTGATCCCCAGCAGACCGCCAATTTCCTTCATCGTCATCTCGTTCGTGTAGTAGAGCACGACGACTTTCTTGTAGCGTTCAGGCAGCACGCGCATGGCGATCTCGAGCTTCTCCTTCATCTGCTCGCGGGCGCACATGGAATCCGGCTGCGTCTCCGGCTTGCTGGGGAAGTCGGGAGCGGGCAGATCTTCGTTTTCGGGGGCTCGGGTGGAGGCCGAGATCAGGCCGACGTTGCGGAGGTCCAAAGCCATCTGGCGCCAGCGCGCTACGTCCACGCCCATCTTGGCGGCGACTTCGTCCTCGGTCGGCTGGCGGTGCAGCGTCGCGCATAGATCCCGCGTCACCTGCTCCACCTGCTTGTGACGGCGCCGGAGGTCGCGGGAGGCCCAATCCAATTGGCGCAGACTGTCGAGGATCGCGCCCTTGATCCGATGCTTGGCGTAGCTGGAAAACACGACGCGCTTGTCGGGGTTGTACTTGGTGGCGGCATCAAAGAGTCCCAGGATGCCGGCATGAACCAGGTCGTCCAGCTCCACGTGGACGGGAAGGCTCTCATGCACGCGAACGGCAATCACCTTCACCAGCGGCAGGTTTTCCATCACAACGCGATCGCGCTGCTCCTGCTTGGTCTCCTTCTTGGAGGCGCCCGGTTTCCTCGGGACCCGCTTCGTCTGCGCTGTGCGGGCTCGCCCGTCCTGCGCCATCGTTGCTGCCGTCGCTCTTGCCGTCATGACCGTCTCCTTCTTGCCAAGGTCCGGTCCCGCGCCGCTCTCTCTACCGGAGAGCTGTCCGCTTTGATCTGGGACCGCCGGGCGGCTCCAGTTCCGTCTGGTCTCGCCTGGCAAACCTGTAAGGGCAATCGGGGGACCACTTCTGGACGGCTTAAGTCTTTCCCCCGAGGATTCACATCTATCGACTGCAACTGATAGATTCTTTAGGCTTTCCTTGAATGGATCGAAGGCTTCGGTTTGGATGCTCGAATCGAACAGAAAACCCTGCTCCTGGCAGTTTTCCCGTTTTTTACCCGTTCTGGCCCGAGATACCGTGTGCATCCTCGTCAACCTGAAACACGTAGTTCCAATCCGGAACAAATTAAGGCGTTGTGACCTTGAGGCGGGGACCGATTCCTCCCTCACTTGGGCTGATGGTAGCGCCGTTCTGAGGATTTTCCTCTAGACGACTCGCCTGAGTTCGCAGGTAGGATTTACTTAAGGAAAGAGTAGAAAACCAACTAGGGTCTAGGCCCGAAAGCCACTCGGATCATTCGAGTTCTTCGCGGCGGACGGCGATCCAGCTCTTCACCGCCAAAGCCGCAAGAACGATCAGCACGATCCACAGGAAGACGCCGTCGAGAGTGAGCGCCGCGGCCGCGGCGATCGCTGCATAGGCGCCAAGTGCCCATTTGAAACGAGGACGGAGGGGCATCCCCACCAGTATCGCGCGTTGGGCGTCTGGGATCGGTAACAGAACCCCGCCGCTACCGCGGCATGTTGTACGAAAACACGAGTTGCAGGCGGATCTCGCTTCCGCGGAATTCCAGTGGCAGCGGAGGGAACGGATTCGACGCGCTGATGCCGGCCACTGCCGCCCTATCCAATGCATCCGCGCCCGAAGGGCTTGCAATCACCAGCTTCGGCACATGGCCGGACTTGTCGATGGCAAACTGAATCGCCACTCGGCCCTGGCGTCCAAACCGCGCGCTCTCCGGCATCACCGCCTGCCAGTTCCGCTTCACCGCGGCAAGCACCTGAATCAGATAAGGCCGGAAGTCCGTGCCCTTCGGGTCGCTCAGCAGTTCCAGTGTGCTGGCGCTGCGGCGCGGCGAAGGACTTTGGTTCATTGCCTCGCTGATGCCGCCGCTCCCGGCGCCGCCGACATCTCCGACAATCATGCCCTGCCCGCTCTGTCCCGAGGTCACCGCCTTCACTGCCTCCTCCACCGACGATTTGGGCGCCGCGATCTTGGACCCGCTCGAATTAGGCTGCCCCTGGGGCCCGCCTATGCGTTCGAACGGGTTCGCCTTGGCCGCATCCGGAGGCGGCGTGTTGGGGATCCGCGGCGCAACTCCGCCGGGGAGATTTGGCAGCCCCTGCTGGGCGACCTCTATCTTGGGCGCTTCCAGCACCGGAGCCTGCGCCTGCGCGGGCGCGGGTGGCGGCGTAAATGGCCGGCCCGGCGGCGTCCGCTGCGCCTGGCGGATCTCCGGCTTCGGCAACAGTTCGGCCAGGTTCGCCTCCAGCGCAGGTTTCGACCGCTGCCGCTCCTTCTGCGTCAGTTTGAACTCTTCCTGAAGGCGCGGAGCCACTACAGGAGTGGCATGCTTCCACTCGAGATTCACCCGCAGTGCCTCGCCCCGCCGGCCGCCGCCGGCAGGCAAATTCAGCGCCAGGAAGATCATCAGCACGTGATATAGGACGGCCCCGGGAACCGCCAGACGCAGCCGTCCGCCTGCGTCCGCATCGGCGCGCTCCAGAAGGAAGTGTGGCTCCTCCTGGTCACCATGCCAGTACTTTTCGAAAGCCTCGAGCATTGTTCGGAAGGGCGGATCAGGATCCTGACTGGATAGACGTCGCCGCAAGCGAGCGGGCTACTACGCTTCTATGGTCCTCCATCTCCCGGACAATGACATGTGCCAACTCCAGTGCATGCGCCGCAGCTTCGCCGTCCACCACGGGCTTCGCCCGGCCGGCAATGCAATCCAAAAACGACTCAAGCTGGACCCTCAGCGGCTCATTCTTGACCACGTTTTGAGGCATCAGCCGGACCTGGCGGTTGTCGTCGACCCCGATGGCGAAACACTCCTGCTTTGCATAGTCCACGGAAATGTACTGACGCGGCTGGAAGAAGCGCAGTTTCCGTACGCGCTCCGTGGACACGCGGGAGGCCGTGAGATTGGCGATGCAGCCGCCCGGAAATGCCAGCCGAACATTGGCGATGTCCGCTTTGTCGGAAAGCACGGGGATGCCCGCGGCCCGCACCTCCTCCGGCATGCGCCCGGTCATGGCGAGAACGATGTCAAGATCGTGGATCATCAGGTCGGCAACGACATCGATGTCCAGGCTGCGCGGCGTAAAAACGCTGAGGCGGTGGATCTCGAAAAACAGTGGCAAAGTCACCAGCTTTTGCGCCGCGGTGACCGCCGGATTGTAGCGTTCGAGATGGCCCACCTGCAGGATGCGCCCGCGGCGCGTGGCCACGCCGATCATCTCTCGGGCCTCCTCCACCGTCACAGCGATGGGCTTTTCGACCAGCACGTCGAGACCGGCGTCCAGCAGGCGGCAGGCGACATCGCGATGGGCGATCGTGGGCACGGCGGTGATCGCCGCCTGGCAGTGTCCGGCCAGTTCGTCGAGCGACTCGTACGCCCGGCAGCCGAACTCCTGCGCCGCCGCGGCGGCTTTGGCCGGATCGATATCATAGACGCCCGCCAGTTCCGCACGCCCCGACTCGCGGATCACGCGCAGGTGGTTCCTGCCGAACGCACCCGCTCCCGCCACCCCAACCAATAGCTCGCTCTCGCTCATACTTCCTCCGGCGGGTACCCGGCCACCGCGATCTTGTGCTTCGCGGCCAGCTCCAGCATCTCCGCCTTGTCCAACAACAGTGTGCGCCCGGCGTCCACGGCCAGCGCCGTGGTGCCCGTCTCGATCATGGTCCGAATGGTCCCCGGCCCCGCTACCGGCACATCGAACAACAAATGCTTGCGGCGCTGCGAAACCTTCACCAGCCGCAGCCCACGGCCGTTCACCAGCGATGCAGCCCGCAGCAGCATCGCGTCGGTGCCTTCCATCGCCTCCACCGCCACGCACGCCCGTTCACTCACCGCCACGGACTGACCCACGTCGAACCCGGCCAGCGCGTGCGCCACCCGCCGCCCATAGTCGATATCCTTGCGTTCGTCTTCATCGAGCTTGCGCTCCGCGATGAGTCCTTCCGGCGCGAGCAGCGGCTTCAACAGCAGCGTCGAATCCGCCAGCCGGATGCCTTCCTTCTCCAGTTCCTTCTGCACGCCCCCGATCAGCGCGTCCGTATTGCGCGACGGCAGCGACATCAGCAGCTTGAACAATCGCCAGTCCGGCTTCAGCGCGCTGAACAGCGACGCGTGCTTTACCTGCCCGGCCATGACGACCTCGGTGATCCGCTCCTCGTGCAGGATGTCGATCAGCTTGCCCAGCTCCGCGATGGTGATCCAGTGGCACTTCGCGCCGAGCTGCTCCACCTCCGCCGGCGCATTGTCCTTCAACGCAATCACAACCACTTCGTGGCCCAGTTGCCGCGCTGTCTCCAGCGCAAGCACCGGAAAGCGGCTGCTGCCTGCGATGAGTCCGTATCTCACTTGATGAATCCACGCTTGGCGGAGCGGATGAACTCGATGAGTTCCTCCACCTCCGGGCCCGGCGGCACCTCGGACTGAATCTGCTCCAGCGCCTGCGTCGTGTTCAGCGAATCGCTGCCCAGCAGGCGGAACGATTTCTGCAGCGCGTCGATCGTCTCCTGCGCAAAGCCCCGTCGCTTCAATCCCACCTTGTTCGCGCCATACACCTTCGACTCTCGCGGCGTCACCGTCATCGAGTAGGGCAGCACGTCCTGCGTGAGGACGCTGTAGCCGCCGACAAACGCGTGCTTCCCGATGCGGCAGAATTGATGGACGCCGGAAAACGCCTCGACAATCGCGTGGTCCTCTATCGTCACGTGCCCGGCCAGTGTCACCGCGTTCCCGAGAATGCAGTGGCTGCCGATATTCGCGTCGTGGGCGATGTGCGCGTACGCCATCAGGAGGTTGTCGTCGCCGATGCGCGTCAGCGCACCGCCGCCTTCCGTGCCGCGATGGATCGTCACGAACTCGCGGATCTTGTTGCGGTGGCCGATGCGCGTTTCGGCCCGCTCGCCGTGATACTTCAGGTCCTGCGATGCGACGCCGACAGTCGTGTAGGGATAGAAGATGTTGTCCTCGCCGATCCAGGCGGGCCCCTCGATGAAGAGGTTCGCCATCAGGCGCGTGCGCGCGCCGACCTCCACCTCCGCGCCGATGACGCAGAAGGGACCAATGTCGGCTTCGGGGTGGATCCGAGCCGCGGGGTCGATGATCGCGGTCGGGTGAATCGGCATGGGTTAAGCCTGCGGGGGCACTCCCGGCGCGGGCTTGTCGGCAAGCTTACACATCACAATGCCCTCGGCCACCACCTGTCCGTTCACGGTGGCCGTGCCTTGCATTTTCACGATGCTGGCTTTCCGTTTCAAGGTCTTGCACTCGATCATCAGAGTGTCGCCGGGCAGGACGGGTTTCCGGAATTTGGCCTCTTCGATCGAGGCGAACAGCACGAGTTTGTTCTTGCGATCCGGCACGTTCAGCAGCACCAGCACGCCGCCGACCTGCGCCATGGCCTCGACGATCAGCACGCCGGGCATCACCGGATACTCGGGGAAATGGCCGGAGAAGAACGGCTCATTGGCCGTGACATTCTTCAGGCCGACAATGCGCTCCTCCTCGATTTCGAGGATCCGGTCGACCAGCAACATGGGGTAGCGGTGCGGCAGGATGTCGCGGATGTCGATGTTTTCGAGGACTGGCATTGCAAAAAGGCTATTCTAACAAACGATGGAAGCCATCCTCCCCCGCGCACAGGCCATGCAGGCCGCTCTCATCCGCACTTTGAAGGAGTTTGTGGAGTGCGAATCCCCGAGCGACGATGCAGCTTCCGTGACGCGTTTCGTGGATCTTCTCGCGTCCAAAGCGGGCGATCTGGCCACACCCAGGACATTCCCCGGCGGCCGTTTCGGCAGGAATCTGCTGCTGACCTTCAACCTGCCGGGACCGCGGCGGAAGCAGGCGGGACGCATCCTTGCCGTCGGCCACGGCGACACGGTCTGGCCGCTCGGCACTCTCAAGACCATGCCCTGGCGCGAATCGGACGGGCGGCTCTGGGGACCGGGCGTCTTCGACATGAAGTCGGGCATCGCCTTCTTCCTCACCGCGATGCGGATCATCCGCGAACTCGACATCCCGGTTTCGCGGCAGGTGGCCCTCTGGGTGGTCAGCGATGAAGAAGTGGGCAGCGAGGCATCGCGCCCGCTGACCGAGAAGTTTGCGAGAGAGAGTTCCGCCGTGCTCGTCCTCGAACCCGGCACGGGCCTGCAAGGCAAGCTGAAAACCGCCCGCAAGGGCGTCGGCGACTACGTCGTCACGGTACGCGGCAAGGCGGCTCACGCGGGCGTCGACTTCAGCGGCGGCGCCAGCGCCGTCGTCGAACTCGCGCGACAGATCGAACGCATCGCCGGATTCACCGATCTCTCCAAAGGTCTCACCGTCAATCCCGGCGTCATTGCGGGCGGCACGCGCACCAACGTCATCGCCGCGGAGGCCCGTGCTGAGATCGATATCCGCATCGCGCGCATCAGGGACTACGCGCCTCTCCATCGCAGGTTTCAGAGCTTGAAGCCTGTAGACAAGCGCTGCTCCATCGAAGTGAGCGGCGGCCTCAACCGCCCGCCGATGGAGCGCACCAAAGGCGTGGCCGCGCTCTACAAGACCGCCCGCATCCTCGCCGCCAAATACCTGAGCCTGCAACTCGATGAATCGTCCACGGGCGGCGGCTCGGACGGCAATTTCACCGCGGGCCTGGGCATTCCGACCCTCGACGGCCTCGGCGGCGTCGGCGAAGGCGCGCACGCGATCAACGAAAGCATCCTGGTCGACCGCGTCGCCGACCGGACCGCCCTGCTCGCCCTCCTGACCTCGCATCTGGGACAATAAATAGGATCTCTGCCCAAGCATGGTCATCACTGGTCTCTATTACGCGTTGTTTCTCACCGGGGCTGGCGCCCTGCTCGGCTACTTCACCCGGGGATGGGCGGGTATCCCGTTCTACATCCTGGCCTTGTTCTGCCTGTGGTTCTTCCGCGACCCGGATCGCGCCATTCCTTCGGGACCGGTGGCTGTTTCGCCGGCCGACGGCAAGGTGGTGCTCATTAAGCGTAAGCCGGAGTCCACGCGGGTCAGCATCTTTCTCAATGTGTTCGACGTGCACGTGAACCGCGCCCCCATCGCAGGCAAGGTGGTGGACGTGAAATACCAGCAGGGTAAGTTCCTGGTGGCGAGTAAGGATGAGGCCTCCATCGAGAACGAGATGAACACAATCACCATCGATGGGCATGGCGCCGTGGTCACGTTCTCTCAGATCGCGGGACTCATCGCGCGCCGCATCGTCTGCTACAAGAGGCCGGGAGATTTCGTCACCGCCGGCGAGCGGGTCGGGCTGATCAAGTTCGGTTCGCGCGTCGACATCACCTTCGGACCCGAGTGGAAGATTGAGGTGCAGGAGGGGCAGCGGGTTTCGGCCGGCTCGTCGATCCTGGCCAGCAGGAAAGAACCATGATGTCCCCGCGCCTGAACATCCGTGAGCGGCTGATCGATCCGAATTCGCCGGACCGCCGCCCGCGGCGCGCTGCTTACGCATTACCCACGCTGTTCACTGCCGGCAACCTCTTCATGGGCTTCGTGGCCATCATGAAGGCCGTGGAAGGGGCCTTGTGGGCCCACTCCGGCAACCTCGGCCCGAACCCGCATTGGGAGATGGCGGCCAAGGTGATCGGCGTCTCCGTATTCTTCGACGGCCTCGACGGCCGCATCGCGCGCCTCACCAACACGACCAGTGAATTCGGGCGCGAGCTCGATTCCCTCGCCGACGTCATCAGCTTCGGCATCGCCCCCGCCGTGCTGGCCTTCGTCTTCGGCTTCCAGTTCCTGGACCCGTCCACTCCGGCGCAAATCAGTAAGTACCTGCTGCAGGCCGGCTACTTCATCCTGTTCATGTTCGTCTGCTGCGGATCCATGCGGCTGGCGCGCTTCAACATCACCACCAATCCCGTGCCGCGCAATCCGGGCCGCCCCGATCGCAAATACTTCGTGGGCCTCCCCATCCCCGCCGCTGCGGGTATGGTGGCCGCGGCCATCTATGCGCTCGACTCCGTGCCTCTCACGGGCTGGTACGAGGTTGCGGCCTGGTCCGCGCTGCTCGCCCTTCTCGCGTTTCTCATGGTGAGCACCTGGCGCTACCGCAGCTTCAAAGACTTCAATCTCGTCAGCCCCCGCAGCCCGCGCAGCGTCCTGCTGCTGGCGATGATCATCTACCTGATCTGGAATTTCTCCAAGCCCTTCCTGTTGGGCGTTGCTTTGGCGTATGTGGGCAGCGGCATTGTTGTCCGCATCGGCGGAATCATCCGCCGCAGGTTCGGGCGCCCGCGCACGCGCATGTTGAGCCGGTGGCCGAATAACTGACGCTCATGCCCAAGTCTCAATGGCTATTGCTCGGTGGTGACTCTCTGGCCGGCAAAGAGGTCCGGGACCTCGTCGATGAACGGAAATTGCCCGTGGTGCTGCGCCTCAGCTCTAGCCAGACGTCCGACGCGATTCTCACCGAGGACGAAGGCGAGCTCTCCCTCATGGAACCGCTCGACGGGAATCTGCTCTCCGGCGCCGAGGTGGTGCTGCTCGCGGCTGGGGCGGATCTCGGCAAAGAAGCGCTGGCCATGGCCCGGACGCTCAAGCCGCGCCCCTCGTTCATCGACCTGTTCGGAGATTTTGAGGATCTGCCCGAATCCGTGCTCCGCGCGCCTCTACTCGAGGCCGCGCCTCCGGTGCACGACGCCAACTCGATTCACACTCTCGCGCACCCGGCCGCCGTCGCACTGACACGCCTCCTCCTGCTTCTGCACGCCGTGAAGCCGCTGCGCGGGGCCGTCGTCACCATCCTCGAACCCGTGAGCCAGCAGGGCAAGCCGGGCATCGACGAACTGCACCAGCAGACGATGAGCCTGTTCAACTTCCACAAGATGCCCACGGCAGTATTCGACGCTCAGGTCAGCTTCAATCTCCTCCCGCGCTACGGCGAGGAAGCACCCGTGAGCCTGGAGCACGGCGAGCTGCGCATCGAGCGCCACATGGCTTCAATGCTGGGCCCGCATGGAGTGCCGCTGCCGTCGATCCGGCTTGTGCAGGCGCCAGTGTTTCACGGCTACTGCATGAACGTGTGGGTGGACTTTGCGTCGCGCCCTGCGCCCGAGGAAGTCTCCGCGGCGTTCTCCGAGGCCGGTATCGATGTGCGCAACGCGGATGTGGAGCCCGGCTCGAATGTCTCCGTCGCCGGCCAGAGCGGCCTGATCGTCAGCGACATCCAGTGGGACCGCGCAGGCAGCGGCGGGCTCTGGCTCTGGCTGGCTTTCGACAATCTGCGGTCGCTCGCCGAGAACGCGCTGCTCACCGCCGCGATGCTGACTAAAGAGAAGGAGTCGCGGTGAGACGCGCGCTCGTGATCCCGATGTTTGCGTCTCTGGCGTTTTCCGGCTGCGGCTATCATGTCGGCGGCAAGGCGGACCTGCTCCCCTCCACCCTGCACACCATCGCCATCCCCGCCTTCGGCAACAACACGACTCGCTACAAGCTCACTGAAATCCTGCCGGGCGCCATCGGACGCGAGTTCATCACCCGCACGCGCTATCGCATCGTGGCCGACCCGAACGAGGCCGACGCTATCCTCCGCGGCACCGTGGTCAGCTCCGCTTCATATCCGATCATCTTCGACCAGGCGACTGGCCGCGCGTCCAGCATCCAGATGAACGTGGTGATCGAACTCAAGCTTGTGGACCGTGTGAGCGGCAAGATGCTTTTCGAACGCAGCCGCATGGAGTCGCACGGCCGCTACGAAGTGACTACGAACGAAATTCAGTACTTCGATGAGAGCAGCACCGCGCTCGATCGCATCAGCCGCGAAATCGCCCGGCAGGTCGTCAGCTCCATTCTGGAGGCCTTCTAGTAGGTGACCCCCGACCAGTTCCTCCGATCGGCCGCCAAGCAGGACCCCGAGCCCGTCTACCTCTTCGTCGGTCCCGAAACTCACCGCCGCGATGCCTGCCGCCATCTGCTGTTGGATCGCATCCTCCCGCCTGAGGATCGCGAGGAGGGCTTCAGCCGGCACGATCTTGACGAGTTGACCCTGAGCGAGGTGATCGACGACGCGCGCGCCATGTCGCTGTTTGCGCGCAACCGGCTGATCTGGGTCGGCGGGGCGGAGTCCGCTCTGCCTCGCGGCCGCGCCACAGCGTCGGATGATGATGAAGATTCCGGCGGCTCGAAGGCCGCCGGTCCGGAGGCCCTCGCCGCCTACTGCAAGGACCCGACGCCCGGCGTCGTCCTCGTCTTCGACGCCCACAAGTGGGACTTTGAGGGTGAGGACAAAACAAAGATGGATCGCCTGCTGAAGTACTTCAGCCCGATCCGATCCGTAGTTGAATTCAGAAAGCTCTCCATCGCCGAAGCCCGCAGTATGGCGCAGACCCTCGCCGGCGAGAACAAGCTGCGGCTCGGCGCCGCGGAACTCGATCTGTTGGTCGAAGCCACAGCGGCGGACGCATCGCGCATCGCCACCGAAATCGAAAAGCTCGCGCTCTACGCCGGCCCCAGCGGCGCGCAGGTCACCGCCTCCGATATCGCCGCCCTCGTGCCGGACGCCCAGGAGACCACGGTGTTCAACCTCGTGAACGCACTCGCACGCCGCAATCGGGCTGAGTCCATGGAACTGCTCGACACGTTGGTCCGCGCCGGCGAGTACCTGCCGTTGGCCCTCATGTTCCTTGGTGGCGTTTTCCGCATGGCGCTCGCGGCTAAGGAGCAGGGGCTCCGGTCGTCTCAGGATGTTCAGAACCACTTCCAGCGCCAGGGCGTGCCCATGTGGCGCTCCCGCGCCGAGCAGATCTACACTGCCAGTTCGAAGTTCTCCCGCGAAAAGCTCGAAGAGGGCATCCAATCCGTCTTCCGCGCAGATCGCGACCTCAAATCATCCCGCCCCGACGATCGCCTCGTCATGGAAGAGTTCGTGTTGCGGCTGACGCGGTGACCCCTCTCCGGATCTCCGGTACTTCCACCACGCGCACGCCCCGGGCAGGAGCATCGACACACGCAGCCAGCGCATCCACCATCTGCTCCAAAGTGACGAGCCCCAGCCTCCGCGCTGCGCCGCGCTTCGACGGGATCCGCTCCGCCAGCCAGTAAAGCGGCTTCAGCATGTAGGGCCAGCGATGTCCCGGACCAAGCACGTACCACGGGCGCAGGATGGTCGCGTTCATGCCGCTGTCTCTGATCGCTCTCTCACACCCAACGCGCGGCGCAATGTAGGCGTGCATTACCGGCGCGGGATGCGCCACGCTCACGTAGATGAAGTGCGAGACGCCGCGTTCCGCCGCGGCGCGGATCGCCTCCATCCCTGATTTCCCGTCCACGCGAATGAACTCGGCAGCCTTTGCGGGACTGGGATGCGCCACGCCCACCAGTTGAATGAACGTGTCGCCGGCCTCGATTTTCGACATGTACGTGGAAGCGTCCAGCGCGTCGCCCACAACCGCCATGCATCCCGCAGGCAGCTTCCCTTTAGAGCCAGTCCGCACCACCGCCGCAACCGAATGCCCGCGCTGCTGCAGCACGGGGATCAGCCGCCCCATGTTCACCATTCTGGAACGAAATGCTACGATGCTCACCTATGACGCGGCGCGAATGCTTTCAACTGGCAGCGGGCGCACTCGCTGCTCCGGAAAGCCTGATCGGCTCCATCGAACACCAGGAGCTCTGGAGCAACCTCGATGGCCTCGGCGTCACCTGGTTCCACCCGCGCATCTGCCGCCTGCCCAGCACCGATGACAGCACACTCCTCATGACCGTTCAGACCATCGGCGGCTCCGACGTCTACGGCCCGGTGCACTGGTCGATCTCCAATGATCTGGGCCGCACATGGCCGGAACCGGAGCCCATCCCCGGCATGGGCCGGCGCGAGCATCCCGACGGCATAGAAGAAGGCTATTCCGACACCGTGCCCGAGTTCCACGCGAAGACGGGCACTGTGCTCGCCATGGCGCAGAACCTCTACTACCGCGACAACAAGCTCACCCGCCCCAACGACGAACGCTGGCCCGTCTACATCGTGCGACGCATGGGCGGCGGCTGGGGACCGCTCCGCAAGCTCGAATGGAACAACCCCGAGGCCTCGGCGATGTATTCGAGCAACTGCGCCCAGCGCGTCACCTTTTCCAACGGGGACATCCTGGTGCCTCTGTCCTTCGGCCCCACCGGACGCCCCGACCGCGCCGTCTGCACCGCGCGCTACAGCTTCGACGGCGAGGAGATGAAGTTCCGCCGCCAGGGCAACGTGCTGCGTCTCTCTGTGGGCCGTGGCCTGCTCGAACCCTCCGTTACCCTTCTCGACAACGTGTTCTACATGACCATCCGCGCTGAAAACGGCCAGGGCTTCGTCACCTCATCCAGGGACGGCTTGGAGTGGGACACGATGCGCCCGTGGGCATGGGAGGACGGTGAGCCCCTCAGCCTCTCCACCACGCAGCAACGCTGGCTGCCGCACAGCGAGCGCCTGTTCCTCGTTTACACCCGCAAGGATCCGTCGAATCTCAACGTGATGCGCTGGCGCGCACCGCTCTTCCTCGCCGAAGTAGACCCAAAGAAGTTGTGCCTGATCCGCGCCACCGAGCGCATCGCCATCCCGCTCCACGGCGACGGCATCCACCGCGGCAGCGAAGTGGAGCACCTCGGCAACTTCCACGCAACGGCGATCAGCCCCGATGAATCGCTCATCTCAAGCGGCACCGTGATCCCCGCCAACTTCCGCGGCGTCACACGCATCGCCCGCATCCGCTGGTCGCGCCCGAACCGGCTTGTATGAGCTCACTCGTACCGCAGCGCCACAATCGGATCCACCTTCGATGCGCGCCGGGCGGGCAGGTATCCGGCCAGCACCGCGACCGCCGCCAGCAGAGCTGCGGCCGACACAAGCGTCGCAGGATCGTTCGGCTTCAATCCATAGAGCATCGAATCGACCAGACGCGTGACGGCGAGCGCCGCGGGCAATCCGAGCACGATCCCAAGCGTCACCAGTTTCAGCGCTCCACCCAGCACCAGCCATTGCACTTGCCGCTGGCGTGCGCCCAGCGCCATGCGTATGCCGATCTCCCCCGTGCGCCGCACGACGGTGTACACCAGCAACCCATAGAGGCCCACCGCCGCGAGGATCAAGGCCAACACTCCGAATCCCGTCGCCAGCGTGGCCATCACCCGCTGCGCGATCATCGCCCGCCCTACCTGCTCTGTCAGCGGCTGGACCTGCATCTGCACCGGAGTCTGGGGCAATACGGCACGGAGCTCGCTCTGCAGCGCCTGCGCAGTCTGGGTCAACGACCCAGCTGCGTACACTTCAAACGTTGCAACGCCCATCTCTTTCGGACGCTGGAAATAAGGCATGTAGACCGCGGGCGGCGGAGGCTCCCGCAGGCTGTACGAGACGGCATCTTTGACCACACCGATGATTTCCGCGCTGCTCTTCAAGTCGCCTTCCGTGGCCACGTGTCGGCCCAGCGCCTGTCCTGCGCCTAAATACCTGCGCGCGAATTCCTCATTGACGACTGCCACAGGCGGTGCGTTCGCATCGTCGCTCATGGTGAAGTCACGGCCGGTCAACAGGGGCGTTCGCAAGGTCGCAAAGTACCCCGGCGACACTGCATTGAAATGAGCATTCCCGGACGGGGCCTGACCGTCCACGGCAATGCGCCCGGAGTAGATGCCGCCGCTCAACGGCGTGTTCATCGAGAGGCTCGCCGACTGGATTCCTGGAAGCTGCGCCAAACGCGACAGCAGGTTCTGGTAGAACACGGCCAGCCGCTCGCCTTCGTACCCCGCGCGCCGCGCATCGACGTTCATCAGCAGAACGCCCTCGTGCCGGAATCCGGGGTCAAGGTGCTGCAGGTTCCAGAGTGACCTGACAAACAGCCCTGTGCCGGTCAGCAACACCAGTGAGAGCGCCAGTTGGAAGACCACCAGCGACGGCGGCAGCTTGCCGCGAACTCCGTGGCTGTTCCGGGCGTCCTCTTTCAGCGCGGCGCCGGGACCGCCCGTGGTCGCGCGAAACGCTGGCGCCAGGCCGAACAGAATTGCGGTGATGAATGCAGCCGCGATCGCAAATCCGAGCACATGCCAGTCCGGCTGCAGGTCGAATTCCAGCGTTTGGCGGCGGCCGCTCGAGAGTAGATTCACCAGCAGGCGGCTGCCCCACCAGGCCACTCCGAGCCCAAACCCGGCGCTGATCGAGGAGAGCAGCACGCTCTCCGTCAGGAGCTGGCGGATGATGCGTCCCCGCCCGCTGCCAATAGCCAACCGGACGGCAATCTCCCTGCGTCGGGCCGATGCACGCGCAAGCAGCAAATTGGCCACATTGGCGCAGGCGATCAACAGCACCAGGCTCGCCACGATCATCAGCATCATCAACGGCTTGCTGAACTCGTTGCGCAGCGGCGTCCATCCCGTGCCGCCGGGTTCCGCGGCCAGTGTCGAGTTGAGCAGCGCCTGCCGCCGCTCAGGGTGCATCTTCGGAGTCACGGCGACGGATGCCATGCCTGGCCAGATCACCGCCAGCCTGCTGTTCACCTGATCGCGCGTCAGGCCCGGCGCCGGCCTCGCCAGCACTCGCAGCCACTGCGGGCCTGCTTCCAGCAGGGCCGCGCGCTCGGGTTGGATTTGCGCCAGCACCGCCAGCGTCATGGTGATGTCCGCGGTCCAGCCCACCTCGGCCCCATTGAAGCCCGCCGGCAGCACACCGATGATCGGGATCGGATTGCCCTCAATCCGCAGGGTCTGCCCGATGACCAACGGGTCGCGATTGAACTGGCGTTCCCAGTAGTGGTAGCTGAGTACCGCCGCCGGTTGCGCACCCGGCCGGTCATCCTCCCGTGCCAGCAATCTCCCCAGCGGCGACGTCAGCCCGAGTGTCTCGAAGTACGCGCCGCTCACCCACGCCCCGCTCACGCGTTCCACCGCGCTGGACGGCCCCGTATTGAACATGGCCCCGCTGAATCCCGCCACTCCCGCAAAGATGTCACGCCGCTCATCGAGCGCCTGGATCACCGGGTATGAAAGGCTGTCGCCCGTGCGGCCCTTCTCGATCAGCTTGATCAGCACCAGCTCCCGCGGCTCCCGGACGGGCAGCATCCGCAGCATGAGGCGGTCAATCAGCGTGAAGATCGCCGTGTTCGCGCCGATCCCCAGCGCCAGCGAGATCACCGCAACTGCGGTGAAACCCGGGCTCTTTCTCATGCCGCGCAGCGCGTAGCGCACATCCTGCCCGAGCTGCTCCAGCCACGTCCAGGTCCACACGTCCCTACTCTCTTCCTTAATCAGCGCCGCATTGCCAAGAGCTCGCTGCGCGGCGAAGCGCGCGTCTTCGGGAGAGAGCCCTGCCTCGCGTTGCTCATCCGCCTCTTGTTCCAGATGAGCTTTCAGTTCGCGGTCGAGCTCGTCATCACGGCGCCTCCCGAACATCTACCCCTCCTCTGCCGGCCACATCACGCATGCAATCGCTCCGGCCAACCGCTTCCACTTCGACTCCTCCACCGCAAGCTGTTTCTTGCCGTCGTGAGTCAGCCGATAGTATTTGAATTCGCGATTCTTGTCCTTCGCGGTCTCCCACTTCGAGGCGATCCACTTCTTCTTTTCCAGACGATGCAGAGCCGGATACAAGGAGCCGTGCTCCACCTGCAGTACCTCGTCCGTAGTCCGCTGGATGTGCTTCGCAATCGCGTGCCCGTGCGAAGGACCGAAGAGCAGCGTACGCAGGATTAGCATGTCCAGGGTCCCCTGCAATAGCTCTGTCCGGTCTGCCGGTTGCTTCGACATGATGTATGGTAGACATCCTACCATCAGAACCGCTGCGACGGTAGACGCTCTACTATCGCTTTCGTTTGGCAGCCTCTTTAGATTTGTCACCCGGAATTCAAATGGACCCGATACCATAAGGGGCATGTTGCGAATTGTCGTCCTCCTTCTCTCGGTGTTGATGCTTTCCGCCCAGACCCCGCATCCGCTCCCGCAGGGTGGTTATGCCCTCCCGAATGGCTGGAAGATCACTCCTGCCGGCAAAGCAATCCCAACGGAGGACCTGTTGCTCAACATGCAGGCCGCGCCTGACGGCAAGGTGGTCGTCGCGCAGCATGGCGGCTTCAACCCTCACGGCCTCGTAGTCGTCGATACGGCATCCGAAGAAGCCGTGCAGCGCCTTCCGCTGAAGAGCGCATGGTTAGGGCTGGCATGGTCATCCGATGGCTCACGCCTCTTCGTCTCAGGAGGCAACGCAAATCACGCTCGCAACGGTATGGCCGTCGCACCGATCTACGTCTTCTCGTACACCGGCGGCCGCCTCAGCGAAAAGCCCGTCGCTGAATGGAAGGATGCGCTTCCCGCGGGCCAGACATACTGGTCTGGCCTCGTACAGCACCCCCGGAAGAACCTCCTGTACGCAGCGAACCGCGGGAATGACCCGCTGGCAGGTAATGTCACTGTCTTCGACACTATCAGCGGCAAGGTAATTACCCGCATCCAGGTGGGCGCCAGCCCCTATGACCTGGTCCTCAGCCCCGCTGGCGACACGCTCTACGTCAGCAACTGGTCCAGTCAGTCCGTCTCGGTGATCGATACGGCGGCCAACAAGGTAATTGCCGACATCCAGGTTGGCATCAACCCCAACGACATGGAGATGGATACTGACGGGCGCCTCTACGTCTCTAACGGCAACCAGAACACCGTGACTGTGATCGATACGAAGCAGCGCCGCGCCATCGAGACGATCAATGTCGCGCTTACTCCAAAAGCACCAGAAGGGTCCACACCCAATGCCCTGGCACTCGACCGCAAGAATCACATGCTCTTTGTCGCCAACGCGGACAACAACTGTATCGCTGTGGTCAACGTGGCGGAGTCTGGTGCGAGCCAGGTGATGGGCTTTATTCCTTCCGGCTGGTATCCTTCCGCTCTGCACCTCACTCCGAAGGGCGTGCTCTACATCGGCAACTCGAAAGGCCTCACAGCTCACGCAAATCCGGAAGGCCCCACCAGTCCTTTGGCCAAACCAGGACCCAACACGCAGTCCGTGCGCGACATCCAACGAGGCACCATTAACATCGTGTCCATCACCAATCTGCGCGCGCGGATCAAGGCCTGGACCGCACAGGTCTACGACAACGTCCCTTACCGCGACGAACTCCTGGTTAAAGCCGCACCCGCCAAAGAACCCTCCATTGTCCCGAACGACCCGGTCGCCGGCAGCTCCATCAAGCACGTTATCTACGTGATCAAGGAGAACCGCACCTACGATCAGGTGCTCGGCGATGTCGTCAAGGGCAATGGCGATGCCCGATTGGCCATCTTCGGTGAGAAGATCACCCCAAACCACCACGCCATCGCGCAGCAGTGGGTGCTGTTCGACAACCTCTACTGCGACGGCGAGGTCTCTGTCGATGGACACTCCTGGTCGAACTCCGCCTATGCCACTGACTACAACGAGAAGATGTGGCCCGCGCAGTATGGCGGTCACAGCCAGACCACACGCGCGGCGGCATATGTCCCTTCCGGCGGGCACTTGTGGGATCTCGCCGCCCGCAAAGGACTCACCTACCGCAGTTATGGCGAGTATGCCTCGCGTTCCAGTGATGGCACCACCATGGAGGCCTCCCCCGGGGTCGGCGGACTGGTCGGCCACGTGGCCCCTAAGTTCAAGCTGCCGGGCATGAGAGACACCGACAACGTCCGCGCGTTTTTCGCCGAGTTCGACGAGTACGAGCGAAACTTCGATTCCACCGATCCCAACAAGCGCCTGCCTAACTTGATCGTCATGAGCCTGCCGGAAAACCACACAGCGGGAACTCGCCCCGGCGCGTTCACACCGCGGGCCATGGTCGGCAACGCCGATCACGCCATTGGAATGCTGGTGGAGCGCGTTACCCGGTCAAAGTACTGGCCGCAGACCGCCATTTTCGTGATCGAGGACGATGCGCAGAACGGCCCGGACCACGTCGATGCGCGCCGCACCGTGGGGCTTGTCATCTCGCCCTACACAAAGCGCGGCTTCCTGGACTCCACCCTCTACACCACCTCTTCAATGCTGCGCACCATGGAACTCCTTCTCGGCCTTCCACCCATGACGCAGTACGATGCTGCGGCGCCAGTCATGTACGCCACCTTCCGCACTACCATTGACCTCGCACCCTACACGGCTATCGCACCGAAGATCGATGTCAACGAGAAGAATACCGCGCTCGCCTGGGGCGCCAAGGAAAGCATGGAGATGAACCTCGATGAAGTGGACCAGGCTCCCATGTTCGCGCTCAACGAGATCATCTGGAAAAGTGTGAAAGGCGCGGACTCGCCAATGCCCACGCCCGTCCACCGTTTCTGGTTTCAGAAGAGATAGGGCTCACTCTGCCCGCAGCGCTTCGACTGGATCGACACGCGTCACCCGTCGCGCCGGCAGGTAGCTGGCCACTGCCGCCGCTGCAAGCAGGCCAACGGCAACCACCGAGTATGTCAGCGGATCCACGGGGTTGATCTCGAAGAGCAGTGCGGACATCAGCCGGGAGAGCGCGGCCGCGGCCGCGAGTCCTGCCGCTGCGCCGATGCCACCCCAGAGAAGACCATGGCGGACGAACATCATCTTCAGCTTGCCCTGCTGTGCCCCGAGCGCCATGCGAATCCCTATCTCTCGCGTGCGCTGCGCCACGCTGTACGAAATGACCGCATAGATCCCAACCACGGAAAGCAGCAACGCCATGAAGCCGCTGATTCCCAGCAGAGTCAAAGTGAATGCGGTCCGCGACATGGACTTGTCATAGACCTGCTTCATCGTTCGCATATCGGTCACCGGCAAAGAGCCGCTCACCGCCCACACGGCCTGGCGGATCTCTGTGGCGTAACTCTCCGAGCCCGCCCGCGGTCCTCGCACCAGATACGTCATGGATAGCGCATACTTGAGCGGCCAATAGACCGTCGAGGGCGCTTTCTTATCGACGCCATCGTGGAGGATATCGCCGGCTACGCCGATCACTTCGCTCCACGGATCATTCGGATTTGAACGGATCTGCTTGCCGATCGCCGCCTGCGCCGAACCCCAGTACTCCCGGGCAAAGTTCTCTCCGATGATCACTACGTTGCGTTTCTCGTGAATGTCGGTCCATGTGTATTCACGGCCGGCCTGCAGAGACGCGCTCAGCGTCCGGAATGTTGCCGGAGCCGCGGTGATGAAGCGGCGCAGCGGCGGAATCTGATTCGCCTCGTAGCTGTGATCACTGGCCATGATCGGGTCCTGGGATGTGGCGCCCGTCATCGGCAGTTCGCCGATCAGGCTCACCTGCGTCACTCCAGGCACAGCCGCAAGGCGATTCACCAGGTTCTGATGGATGAGCAGCAGTTCGTGATCTTTGGGAGCTGCGGTTCTGGGAATTGAAACGCGCAGGGTCTGAAGCCCCTCAGGATCATTGAAGCCCGGATGCACGCTGCGCATGGATTGAAACGTGCGGATCATCAATCCTGAACCGACTAGCAGAGCCAGCGCGAGCGCCATCTGGACCACCGTGAGCGCGTTGCGCGCAATATTGCGTTCCCGTCCTACGCTCGCATTGCGGCCTCCGGCTCGCAGTGCTTCGGCGAGACTCGCGCCGCCTTGTTTCAGCAGCGGGACCGCGCCAAGCGCCAATCCGGCCGCCAGCGAGATTGCCAGCGTGAACAGCAGTGCTGTCGAATCCACAGAGACCTGTTCAAATCTCGGCATTCGCGCCGGGCTCATCCTTAGAACCAGCTTCACCGCGGCAGTGGCGAAGCCGATTCCCGCCGCGCCGCCCATCACGGCCAGGCTGAGGCTCTCCACCAACAGCTCTCGCGCGACGCGGCCGCGGCCGGCGCCCAGCGCAGCGCGCACCGCGAGCTCCTGCGCGCGCCCTTCGGTGCGAACCAGCAGTAGATTGGCGACATTCGCGCACGCGATCAGCAGCACGATCCCGATCGTCGCCATCACCACCCATAGGCTCTTGCCGATGTCCCCTAAGGCATCGTCAATCAGCGGCCGGACGTTAGGCCCCAGCCGTGCATCCTCCATCATCTGCCTGGTCATGCCCGCGGGAGGCGGGAACTTCCCGAGTTCGATCCCGATCATTCTGGCGACGTCGGCATTCGCCTGCTGCAGAGTCACTCCCGGCCGCAGACGAGCAATGGCCTTGAAGTTATAGCCGGCCAGGCGCACGGCTGAGCGGTCGAATCGCAGCGGCACAACGAGATCATGCCCTGTGTCCATGAACCAGAACCCTTGCGGCAGCACGCCGATGATCTCGCGGGCCACGCCATCGGCCATGATCCTGCGGCCGATGGCTTTGGGGTCGCCGCCGAACCGCCTCTGCCAGTAGCCGTAGCCCAGCATGACGACGTCAGGACTGCCGTTTTCGTTGTCTTTTTCGATGAAATCGCGGCCAAGAACTGGGTGAACGCCCAACATCGGCAGAAGACGGAATGTTGCAACCATGCCATCGACACGTTCTGGATCGGCAAATCCCGTCACCGTCACGGACCGGCCATTCCAAAGCGCGACATCGGTGAATGTCTTGGAATCTTCGCGGTAGGTGACGTAGTCAGCGATGCATGCGCTGAGATCTTTGATGTTCACGCCCGGGGCTGTCTGCCACACACCGATCAACCGGTCCTGCTCGGGAAAGGGCAGCGGTTTGAGAAGCACGCTATTGATCACGCTGAAGATAGCCGTATTTGCGCCGATCCCCAGTGCGAGGGTGGCCAGCGTCGCAAGGGTGAAGACAGGCGTCCGGGCGAGGCGGCGGAATGTATGCTTGAGGTCGCGGATCAGATCGTACAAGTGCAATCGCTCCTGTAGGGATTAGTACGACCCAGCATCGCTCCGGTTCCATCACATTTTTCAATGCGCCCTGCCTGTCGATGATGGACGGGCAGGGCGCTCCTCTTACACCAGGTGCCCCATCTTACCGGCCTGATAGTCGGCCATCGCCTGCATGATCTCAGCTTTCGTGTTCATCACGAACGGACCATAGCTCGCCACTGGCTCGCCGATCGGCTCGCCGGTCAACACAAGCAGGACCGAGTCCGCCGCCGCCTCCAGCAGTACCGCGCCGCCCTCCGGACCCAGCACCGCCATCTGCGCTTCGCCCTCCAGTTTCTCGGCGCCGTTCAGCAGCACATCGCCTTTCAGCAGCACCAGCGACGAGTTGTGTCCATCGGGCAGGTTCAGCTCGACTCGGCTCCCCGCCGCCAGGCGCACGTCGAACACATTCACCGCAGTGAAGGTCTTCGCCGGACCCTTCACTCCATCCAGCTCACCGGCGATGATCCGCGCCTTTGAGCCGCCGCCCAGATCCACAACGGGGATCTGCTCGTTCGTGATGCCCTGATACCGCGGGCTCGACATCTTCTGCGCCTTCGGCAGGTTCACCCAGAGCTGCACCATTTCGAACGTGCCGCCTTTCTTGGCGAACTCCCGTTCGTGCTTCTCCTCGTGCACCACGCCCGACGCCGCGGTCATCCACTGCACATCTCCAGGAAAGATCGTGCCCGAGTTGCCGCCCGAGTCGCGGTGATCCACTGCGCCCTGATAGGCGATCGTCACCGTCTCGAACCCGCGATGCGGATGCTCACCGACGCCCTTAGGCTCCATTGAGGGCGGAAAGTACGAAGGACCGGCGTAGTCCAGCATCAGGAACGGATCCACCTGCCGCGAAAGCCCGTTTGAAGGAAACAGATTCCGAACCGGAAAACCGTCCCCAACCCAGTGGTTCGACCCCGGTCCATACACTCCCAGCACATGCTTTCTCTCAGCCATCGTCATCTCCTTATGTTGTTTAAATCGTTAGCGAAGCCCTTCTGCTCCACGGCCCAACCGGCGCAGCAGATCCACCAGGAAGCCGCGCTCGGCCGGTGTCAGACCCGACACCGCTCTCTCCATATCCCGCTCGTGCTTCTCAAACAGCCGCACGATCAACTCATGCCCTGCCTCAGTCAGGTGCACGATCCGAGCCCGGCGGTCGTTCGGATCGCTCTTCCGCTCCACCAACCCCCGCCGCTCCAACCGGTCCACTGCCGTCGTGATCGACCCGCTGGTCAACAGCACCTTCGCCCCAATCACGTTTACCGGCATCGGGCCCTTATGGAGCAGCGCCTCCAGCACCCCAAAGTCGCTACCGCACATCCCCGACTCGGCAATGCTGCGGCGCGCATGGACATCCACTGCCCTCTGCGCCTTCCAGAGCACGAGCCAGACGTGAACTCCGGTTGTTTCGCTGCCTTGTGGTGCCATTGTCTTGATATAAAGATGCTTGAAATCAAGAAAAGATTCAACCGGTCCCGCTGTCGCGCATACCATCCCGCTTCCGGACACCCCGGCTATTCCTTCGCCACCCATAAGCGCCTTATTTTGATACTTCTACACTCATGGCAGGATGATTGCAGACATCCCTACCCGAATAGGAGGCCCAGTGCCCAATCTCCTCCTGGACCTGCGGTACGCAATTCGGTCGCTCAGGAACGCCCCTGCCTTCACAGCCGTCGCCGTCCTCACCCTCGCCCTGGGTGTAGGCGCCAATTCAGCCATCTTCTGCCTCATCAACGCCACCCTGCTCCGGCCACTGCCCTACGACCAGCCGGAGCGGCTCGTCCTCGTCTGGGAGAGTGCGCCCTTCTTCGGCCTCCACGACAGCCCCGTATCCCCAGCCAATTACGTCGATTGGAGAGCCCGCGCTAAGTCCTTCGAAGAGATGGGAGGACTGGAAGACAATTCCTACCGGCTGACGGGCGACGGCAATCCCGAGGTCGTCCGTGGCGGCGGACTGACCTCCAGTGCGTTCCGCGCCCTGCGGACCCGCCCGGCCCTCGGCCGGCTCTTCCGCGCCGAGGAAGATCTACCGGGCGCCCAGAAAGTGGTTGTCCTCAGCGACGCTTTCTGGCGGCGCCGCTTCAACGCCGATCCGAACGTCCTCGGCAAGACCATCACTCTCAGCGACGAAAAGCACACCATCATCGGCGTCCTCGCGCCCGGGACTGAGCCCCCGTCCGAATACAATCCCACCATCGGCGAGCTCTGGACGAACCTCGGCAGCTCCTACTCCGCACAGCGAATGTCCGAACGCGGCAGGCACAACTGGATGGTCATCGCGCGCCTGCGCCCTGATGTCACTCTCCAACAAGCAGATTCCGAGATGCGCGGCATCGGTGAGAACCTCGCTCGCGAGTATCCCGATACCAATGAGAAGGTGGGCGCGTTCGTCGCTCCCCTGCGCGAGCACTTCGTCAGCGCCCGGCGCTCCATGCTTGCCGTCCTGCTCGGCACGGTGGCGTGCATTCTTCTGATTGCCTGCTCCAACCTCGCTAACCTCCTGCTATCCCGGGCCGCGAACCGCAGCAAGGAAGTCGCGGTCCGCGCCGCGCTCGGCGCCGGAGCTCTTCAGCTGGTGCGCCGCTTCCTCATGGAGAGTCTTGTCCTCTGCGGACTCGGCAGCGCGCTGGGATTGCTCTTCGCGACGTCGACGCTCCAGCTCCTCACCCACCTTGCTCCAGACCGCATGGCCGGACTCAACACTCTGAGCATCGATTGGCGCGTCCTCGTCTTCACACTCGCCGTCGCCCTGGGGACGGCTCTCCTGTTCGGCCTGATCCCGCTTCTCCAGATCCGCCGCCTGGACGTCAGCCACTGCCTCAAGCAAAGCGCCCGCAGCCTCGCCGCCTCAACCAGTTCCAGCCGCCTGCGATCCGTTCTCATCTGCTCCGAAGTAGCCCTCGCCTTCGTTCTCCTGATCGGGGCCGGCCTGCTCATCCAGACCTTCGCTCGCCTCCGCGCGGTCGACGTCGGCTGCCGGACTCAGAACATCCTGACCATGAAAGTGCCGCCGCCCAAATCGCGGCGCGGACCCGCGCAGAGCGCCGCTTTCCAGCGTGAAATCCTGCAGCGCGTCCAAGCGATTCCCGGCGTCGTCTCAGCAGGCTTCGCCAATCACATTCCCCTCGTCATGAAGGGCGACATCACCGGCGTCGGCGCGGAAGGCCGTGGCGAGAAGGAGCGCTTCCAGTGCCATTTCCGCATGGCCGGACCCGGCTACCTCAGCACCATGGGCATTCCCCTCCGCCTCGGCCGCGACATTGAAGAACGCGATGCAGAAGGGACTCCGCTCGTCGGCGTCATCAACGAGACCATGGGCCGCACCCTCTGGCCCGGACAGGATCCTTTGGGCCGCAGTTTCCTCCTCGGCGCCAGCCAGCCGGTCCAGGTCATCGGAGTGATCGCCGACGTCCATCAGGCCGGACTCGACACCGCCCCCAAGCCCGAGTTCTACCTCTCCGCCCTCCAGGTCCCCTACCCCCCCAGTTCCCTCGCGATCCACACCCGCGTCAATCCCATCAGCCTCGCGCCGGCTGTCCGCCAGGCGATCTGGTCCGTGGACGCCGATCAGCCCATCACCGACATCGCCACCATGGAACAGGTGCTCGACAGGGAAGTTCTCCAGCGCCGTGTCCAAACCATGCTCCTCACCGGGTTCGCGGCACTCGCGCTCATCCTCTCGGCTATCGGCCTCTATGGCGTCCTCGCCTATATCGTGGGCCAGCGGACCCCCGAGATCGGACTGCGCATGGCCCTCGGCGCCGCTCCCCTCAACATGCTCCGCCAGGTGGTCGGCCACGCCCTCAAGCTCACGCTCATCGGCATCGCCATCGGCGTCGCCGGTGCGCTCGCTGTCTCCCGCCTCATCGGCGCCATGCTCTTCGGCATCAAGCCCACTGACCCCATGACCTTCGTCGCCGTCGGCGCAGTGCTGCTCCTCACCGCCACCCTCGCCAGCTATCTCCCGGCCCGCCGCGCCATGCGCGTCGACCCGATCATCGCCCTCCGCGAGGAATAGAAAAAAGACATCCGCCTCCGCATTTACCTCTTGTACTTAAGACAATCTTTATATAGACTGTCTCCATATGGACCTCCTGCAAGGCACCCTCGACATGCTCGTCCTGAGGACCCTCCTCTTCGGGCCCTTGCATGGATACGGCATCGCCAAGGCCATCCGCTCCACGTCCAACGAAGCCCTCGACATCGAGTTCGGGTCCCTCTACCCGGCCCTCAAGCGACTGGAAATGAAGGGCTTGATTGAGTCGAATTGGGAGAAGTCCGAACTCAACCGCCGGGCCAGGTACTACCGTCTCACCCAATCCGGCCGCGAGCAGCTCCACGCCGAACACTCCAAATGGGCCGAGTTCGTGAACGCCATCGGCCTCGTCATGGGCAAAGACCCCGGAAAGGCCGAAGGATGAACTGGCCGAACCTGAAATACATCTTTCCCTCCCGCCGACGCGCCGAAGAGCGCGAGATGCTGGAGGAGTTGGAGGCCCTTGCCGCAATGGCCGAGCCCGGAGAGCTCGGCAACCTGACCCTCGCCGCCGAAAACGCCCGCCAGACCTGGCATTTCACAACCTTCGACGGCACATTCGCCGACCTCCGCTACGCTCTCCGTACTCTCCGTCGCCAGCCCGGATTCGTCGCGGTGGCCGTCATCTCCCTCGCCCTCGGAATCGGCGCCAACAGCGCCATCTTCAGCTTCGCCGACGCTCTCCTCTTCCGCCCCCTGCCCATCGCGCATCCCGGCGAAGTCCTGAATGTCAGCAACTCGACGCCGGAGAATGCCTCGGAGGGCCTCTCCTATCCGGACTACCGCGACCTCCGCGCCTCCAACCACTCCTTCGAAGGTCTGGTAGCCTACCGCGCGCCACAGATGGGCGTTTCTCTCTCCTCCTCGGCCCCGCCGCAGATGCGCATGACCATGATGGTCAGCGACAACTTCTTCAATGTCCTCGGCATCACTCCCGCTTTGGGTCGCGCTTTCCTCGACGAGGAGGGAAAGATCCCCGGGCGCGACCCCATCGCAATCCTCGGCTATGACTTCTGGAGTACGCAGTGCGGCGCGGACCCCTCCGTCGTCGGCCGCACCCTGCGTCTCAATGGAGTCGACTTCCAGATAGTCGGCGTCGCGCCTGAGTCCTTCACCGGTATGGAGCAGCTCTTCCGGCCTGCCCTGTTCGTTCCGCTCTCCATGTGGGGCCGCCTGTCTCCAGGCAGCGAGAATCCGGTGGAGGACCGCGCCCGCCATGACCTCGCGGTGAAGGGCCGGCTCGCCACTGGCGCTTCTCTCCAATCCGCGCAGGCGGAGTTCGACGCCCTCGGCCGAAACCTGGAGCGTTCCTGGCCCAGGACGAATCTCAACCGGCGCGTTGCCGTGCGCACTGAGATCAAGGCCCGCATCCAGCAGACGCCCTTCCGCCTGATTGTTGTCACCATGCTCATGGTGCTTGTCGGCTTGGTTCTGATCATCGCCTGCGCCAACGTGGCCAGCCTTCTCCTCGCCCGGGCGCGCGCCCGCGGCCGCGAAGTTGCCATCCGCCTCTCCATCGGCGCCGGCAGGCTCCGCCTCGTCCGCCAGTTCATGATTGAGAGCCTGGTGGTCGCGCTCCTCGCCGGAGTCGCGGCACTCGGTGTCGCCAGCGCTGCCATGCGCTTCTTGAGCACGCTGCAGGTCCCCAACGATATTCCCATCGTCCTCGGCCTGGCGCTCGACTCGCGCCTTCTCACCTTCAACCTCTGCGCAGCCCTCGTCAGTTGCGTGCTCTTTGGCCTGGCTCCCGCCCTGCAGTCGTCTCGAACGGAACTGGTCCCGGCGCTCAAGTCCGGCGGCCTGTCCGGAGGCGCGCGCAGCCGCGTGATCGGCCGCAACATCCTGGTCGTTGGCCAGATCGCACTCGCCATGGTGCTCCTTATCGTCTCCGCCATGTATGTTGACGGCCTGCGTTGGATCATCGGCTCCAATCCAGGCTTCCGCACGGACCATCTCATCAGCATGGGCCTCGACCCCGGCGCACGCCGCTATACGCCCGCCCAGGCCCACGACTTCTACCGCGATCTCAGCGCCCGCATCCACGCTCTGCCCGGCGTCCGTTCGGTCGCCTTGGCGGAGGCCCTGCCCTACTCCTACGCGCAGACCTCCGTTGCCGTCCTCCCTGAGGGCTTCCAGTTTCCCAAAGGCCAGACGAAGGCCACCGTCATGGGCGGAGCGATCGATGAGAACTACCTCCCAGCTCTGAGAATCGAGTTGCTGCGCGGACGTCCCTTCGGCCCCGCCGATCGGGCCGCGTCCCCGCGCGTCGCCATCGTCAACGAGGAGTTCGCCAAGGTCTATTGGCCCAATCAGAACGCCCTCGGCAAGCACATCCGGCTCAATAGCCCCGACGGGCCGCCCGTCGAAGTGGTGGGCATCGCAAAGACCTGCCGCTACCTCTTTCCATCCGAGGCGCCCAGGCCCTACGTCTACCTGCCCTACGAGCAGAACCAGCGCAGTCGAATGGCCCTGATCGCGGAGACCTTCGGGGACCCCACCGCTTTGGCCGCACCTTTGCGCGAAGCCGTCCATGCCGCCGACCCCGACGTTCCCGTCTTCGACCTCATGCCCGTTGCCACCTACGAAACACGCGTCATCAGCAACTGGCGCGTCTTCCTCCAGATGGTCACCGCCGTGGGAATGCTCGGCCTGATCCTCGCCATGGTCGGACTCTACGGCCTCATCTCTTACTCCGTCAGCCGGCGCACACAGGAAATCGGCCTCCGCATGGCCGTCGGCGCCAGCCGCGAAGATGTCCTGCGCCTTGTGCTACGCCAGGGCCTGATCCTCGCATTCACCGGAATCGCCATCGGCTCCGCTCTCGCGGCCCTGCTCGCTCCCGTGCTCACCAGCGGCAGCATCGGCCAGGGAACCCGCTACGTCGCAACCTTCGCAGTACCCCTCGCGCTCCTTGCCGTCAGCCTCGCGGCCTGCTACCTCCCCGCCCGCCGCGCCGCCCGCCTCGACCCCATCCGCGCCCTGCGCCACGAGTGAGGTGCGTGCGGGCGTCGCGATCCGCATCGGCTACCCTCCGCAGCATACCTTGACATCCTAGGCATCTCGCCCTATTCTGATATGTCGAATGTCTAGGCAACCAGAAAAATCCTCCGAGGCCGAACTCCTCCAGGGCACTCTCGACATGCTCATCCTCAAGGTCACCGCACTCCAGCCCATCCACGGCTACGCGATCGCACAGCGCATCCAGCAGATCTCCAGGGATGCGCTCCAGATCCGGCAGGGCTCCCTCTACCCAGCCCTTTACCGCCTCGAAAACCGCGGCTGGCTGAAGGCGGATTGGCGGACCACCGAGGGCGGGCGCGAGGCCAAGTTCTACAGCCTCACCCCGCAAGGCCGCCGTCAGCTCGCTGTCGAAACCGCCGGTTGGCGCCGTCTTTGCGACGCCATCTCCCTCGTTCTCGAAACCGCCGAGTGAGGACACCGACATGATGTGGGACGCCTGGTTCAAGCGCCGCCGTTGGGAAGCCCGGATGGACAGAGAGCTGCAGTTCCGCCTCGACAGCCTCATCCGCGACTACATGAGCCAGGGCTTCACCCGCGAACAAGCGGAGCTCCGCGCCCGGCGCGAGTTCGGCTCCCTCGACCTCACCAAGGACGAGTGCCGCGACGAGCGTCCCGCCGAATGGTTCGACCATTTCCTTAGCGACGTTCGCTACGCCGCCCGCGGGCTCCGCCGCAGCCCCGGATTCGCCGCCGCAGTGATCCTCACCCTCGCCCTCGGCATCGGCGCCAACACCGCCATCTTCAGCGTCGTCCACGCCGTTCTCCTCAAGCCGCTCCCCTACACCGGCTCCAACCGCATCTACGCGGCCGAAATCGTTATCCCCGAACGCCGGAGCCAGTTCCCCAGCATCCCCGTCACCATCCAGGCCTTCCTGGAATGGCGCAGATCGGACACCGCCTTCTCCGGCATGGCCGCCCTCCGCCCGTGGGAGTGCAACCTGACCGGCGATGGCGACGCCGAGCGCCTCGGCGGCGCGCGCGTCTCGGCCAACTTCTTCGAGTTCCTGGGCATGCCTCCCGCGCTCGGACGCGGCTTCAACGCAGCGGAAGAGCAGCCGGGCAACGAGAAAGTCGTCGTCATCAGCGATGCCTTGTGGCGCAGGCGCTTCGCCGCGGATCCCACCGTGGTCGGCAGGAGCGTCGATATAAACGGGGTGCCGCACCTGGTCGTCGGCGTCGCGCATCCTTCTCTGCTCGTCCCCACGGGAACTCTGCTCCATGCGCTAGTTCCCTTTGCACCGCGCGTCGACATCTGGAAGCCCATCGCCCCCACGCCACGAGAATTGGAAAGCGAAAGCTGGGATCACGGTGTGCTGGTCCGCCTCAAGCCGGGTGAGACTCCCGGACAGGGCCGCTCGCAGTTGAGAGCCATCCTGCAGGAGTTGCTCCGCGCCAAGGCCCCACAGATCAAAACCGATTTCGCGATTCAACTTGTGCCATTGCGCGAGATCTACTCCGGCAAGTTCCGTCTCCGCCTCCTGCTCATCCTCGCCGCCGCGGCCCTGCTCCTCCTTACGGCGTGCACTAACATCGCGAACCTCTTTCTCGCCCGGGTCGCCAGCCGCGCAGGCGAGTTTGCCACCCGAATCGCCCTCGGCGCCGGACGGAGCAGCATCGTCCGCCAGATGCTGACCGAAACCGTTCTCCTGGCAGTGTGCGGCGGCGCTCTCGGCGCCTTCCTCGCAGGATCCGGAGCGGGCATCCTCGCCTCCTACGGCCCCGCCGACATGGTGCTCCTCCCCGCAGCCCGCTTCAACCTGCCGGTCTTTCTCTTCGCGTTGGCGCTGAGCCTTGCCACCGGGATACTCTGCGGTGTCTTTCCCGCCTGGCACGCCTATCGCAGGGACGCTGCCGCCGGACTCCAGGAATCCGCCCGCTCCGCACTCGGCGGCGGCCGCGCCGCTCACGCCCGCCGCATCCTCGTCGCCACGGAGATGGCCCTCGGCACCGCGCTCCTCGCCTCCGCCGGACTCCTCCTCCACTCCTTCGTCAACGTCATGCGCGCCGATCGCGGCTACGAAATCGAGCTTGTCCTCGCCGTCGACCTCTCCCTCTTCGGCGACCGCTACTCCACCGGCGACAGCCGCATCGCCTTCTACCGCCGGCTCACTGAAAACGCCCGCTCGCTCCCAGGCGTACTCGCCGCCGGCGCCATCAGCGACCTTCCGGCCACTTCCGGACCCGCCGGCGCCAGCCGCACCATCTTCCGCTCCTCCGACACCGACTTCCAGAGCCTCGTCCTTCAGCGCCCCGTCGCCACTATTCGCAGCGTCACGGAAGGCTACTTCGCCGCCAGCGGCACGGTCCTCAAGGCCGGCCGCTTCTTCACCGGACAGGAGCCCGCGCTCGTCGCCGTCATCAGTGAGTCCCTCGCCCATAGCCTCTGGCCCGATGTACCCTTGCAGAACGCCGTCGGCCAGACCCTCCGCCAGGGCAACATCTCAGGTCCTCTCACCACAGTGGTCGGTATCGTCGAGGACGTCCGCCCCGGCGCGGTCGACCGCGAGCTCCCCCCGATTCTCTACTGCCCCCACGGCCAGTGGGCCAGCGGGCCCATGACCCTCATCGTCCGCACTGCCCAGGACCCCGGATCTCTCGCACCCGCCATACGCTCGGAGATCCGGAAGATGGACGCCAATCTCCCCATCTCCACCATGCGCACCATGCGCGAGATCGTCTCCGCCTCCGTCGCCCAGCGCCGCTTCCAACTCGTGCTGACCGCTCTGTTCGCGCTCCTCGCCCTGCTCCTCGGCGCCGTCGGCGTCTATGGCGTGCTCAGCTACTCCGTCGCCTGCCGCACCCGCGACATCGGGCTCCGCATCGCTCTTGGCGCCGCCCGCAGCGACATCCTCCGCTGGGTACTCTCCCTAGGCATGCAGCCCGTCCTCGCAGGGCTCACCGCGGGCCTCGCTGCCGCCGTCGCCATCGCCCACCTCCTGCGCTCCCTCCTGTTCGGCATCACCCCCGCCGACCCTCTCTCGCTCGGCGCGGTTGCCCTTCTTCTCCTCGCCACCTCAGCCCTGGCCTGCTACCTCCCCGCCCGCCGCGCCGCCCGCCTCGACCCCATCCGCGCCCTGCGCCACGAGTAGAAGGCGCTTGGCGGGGCGGAGTTTCTGCTCCGCATCGGGCTCGCGAAGTCAGTGGCCGGTACTGAACGGCCGGCCCTAAAAACAAGAAGCGCGCCGGTCCCGCTAGCCGGTCGCGCTCCCAAGACCCCTAATCAAGCGCCTTACAAACTAGCTATTGCGCGCGCACGCCCGTCTGCGCGTTGTGCTTCGCCTTGTAGATCCGCTTGCTGGCCTGGTTCTGCTGCCCGTTGACCTGCGCCCTTTCTGCCGGCGTCAGCTTCCCGCCGTTGGCCTGGCGATCCGCCTTCACTTCCTGGTTGATCTTCTGCTGCTGCGCTTCCAGCCGCTTCGTCTCTCCCGCCGTCAACTGGCCTGATTGCACGCCCTGCGCGATCCGCTGCTGCTGGCTGCTCTGCCGCTCGCCCACTTCCCCCTTGAAGTTCTGCTTCTGGACGTTGTGCTTGTCCTTGTTGATGTCTTTGCTGATCTGGTTCTGCTCTTTGTTGATCTGCTGCTTCTCGGCTGAAGTCAGCTTTCCGCCGTTGGCTTGGCGCTCCGCCCGGACCTGCTGGTTCAGTTTCTGCTCCTTCGATTCCAGGTTCTTTGTTTCCCCTGGCGTCAATTGCCCGGACTGGATGCCGTCGGCGATCCGCTTCTGCTGCGCCTCTTTGCGCTCTTCAATCTTCTGCGCGAAGGCCGGGGCCGATACAGCAAGCGCAGCCGCAAGCGCGATGATAGATTTCAGGGTTCTCATCTCGAATCCTCTCTTCGTTTCCGTGTTCGGGTCAGGCTTGCTGACTCAGCTACTTGAACGCACTGCAGGCGAAAAAGTTGCCAAGCCCCCTGGGGTTTAATGCGGCATCCCCTGCCGGGGGTAGTCCGGAGATCCCGGAATTCGGCAGGGTCCGTCCGCTATCCCACATCACGATCCCGTATTCGGACACCCGGCTGCGTCACTCTGAATACGAAGGCCTGCAGAATCAACTACTCCCGGGCGGCTCTTCATTTGCCCTTTTCGGCCTGAGGGAGTGAATCATGATCTCCGGCTACCTGCAGGACCTCCGCACCGCGCTTCGCCTCCTGGTCAAGCGGCCCGCTCCCTCCTTCGCCGCCATCCTCAGCCTCGCCATCGGACTCGCCGTCACCATGACCGTCTTCGGCTGGATCGACAACGTCCTCCTGCAGACCGTACCCGGCGCCGCCGAACCGCGATCGCTCGTCGCCCTCGAACGCGTCTCGGCCTGCGGCGAGTCCGTAGCCAGCGCGTATCCCGATCTGCGTGACTACCAGCGCGGCTGCCCCGCTTTCTCTCAACTCGCGGGCTCCCACCTCATGCCGTTCACCATCGGCATTGACCGCAACGCCCGGCACGTCTACGGACAGGCCGTCTCCGCCGGCTTCTTCGACGTCTTCGGTATCCGTCCCGCCGCCGGCCGGCTCTTTACCCTCGAGGAAGACCGCGACGTCGAGGGCGCCTACCCCTACGCCGTCATCAGCTACCGTCTCTGGAGCGACCAGTTCCACAACGATCCTGCTGTCCTGAACTCCTCCATCCGCATTAACGGCCACCCGCTCACCATCATCGGCGTCGCGCCTCCTGCGTTCCGCGGCTCGTTCGGCGGCTACAACATGGATCTCTGGGTGCACCTGAGCATGATCCACCTGATGGGCGGCGTCGGATCGTGGCCGGTCGCCGACCGTAATGCCACCCCCCTCACCCTCTTCGGCCGCCTCCGCCCGGACGCCACAATGGAACAGGCCCGCAATCAGGCCCAGGCTGTGGCACAGCGGTTGGCCGCCGAATATCCCGAGACCCACGCAGGACACAACGCAATCGTGCTGCCGCTGTGGCGCTCGCACCTTGGGCTCCAGGGCGCGCTGCTTTCCCCTCTGGTCGCGCTTGCCGGCACGTCCATCCTCCTGCTCCTCATTGCCTGCGCCAACGTAGCCAACCTCCTTCTCGCCCGCGCCCTCGCCCGCCAGTCGGAATATGGGCTCCGACTCGCCATGGGCGCAGGCCCCGCGCGCCTGCTTGTCCAGATGCTCATGGAGGGAGCCCTGCTGGCCATTGCCGCCACCGGACTCGGCTTGCTGCTCGCGATGTGGATGGGCGATTCCATGAGCTTATTACTGCCTGCCTCCGACATGCCCCGCACATCCTTCGCTTCCATCGCCGTCAACGGGCGCATGATCCTCTTCTCGTTCGTCCTCTGCATTGCGGTCACAGTTCTTGCCGCCATCGGTCCGGCCCTCCACGTCTTCCGTTCCGATGTCGCGGGCAGCCTGCGTGAGTCCAGCCGCTACGCCACGTCGAGTCCCGCCGCCCGCCTCACCCGCCGCTGGCTCGTTATCGGGGAGGTCGCCCTCGCGTGCGTCGGAATCGTCGGCGCCGGTCTCTTCGTTCGCAGCTTCCACAAAGCCAGCCAGGCTCAATTGGGCTTCGACTCGAACGGCGTCGTCGCCGCCAGGCTCAATCTCGCCTCCGCCGGCTATTCAGCCGAGGAGGAGAAGCGCTTCTGTCTGACCCTGACCAGGAAGCTGCGCGAATACCCTGACGTCGAGTCCACCAGCTACTCCATCGAGCTTCCCCTCCTCGGCGGCGGCACGGAAGCTGTGGAGGTGGAGGGCTATGCTCCGCGCGAAGGCGAGAGCATGATGATCGCCCGCAACAACGTCGGCCCCGGCTACTTCGGCCTTTTGCGAATTCCTCTCGTCGCCGGCGTCGATTTCACGGAAAGAGACGACATTAAATCGCAACGGCCGGTAGTCATCATCAACCGGGCCTTCGCCCGCCGTTACTACCCGGATCAGAATCCCATCGGCCGCCGGATCAGCCTCACATTGAGCAGAGTCTGGTTCACCATCATCGGCGTCGTGGAAGACACCCGCCAGGGCAATCCCCTCGATCCGCCGCGTCCTGCCTTCTACGCGCCCTTCCAGCAGATGTTCGCTTCCGGCCACGAGAACTACTTCCTGCTCCGCGCCAGGAACCCCGCCGCAGCGCTCTCCGCACTGCGCGCGGCGATCGGCGGCATCACGCCTGCCAGCGGCCTGTATCAGGCCCGGCCGCTAAACTCCTACCTCCAAAGCTCCTACTTCGTACTGCTGGCCACGGCAAGTCTGATGAGCACCTTGGGATTCATTTCGCTGCTGCTCGCGGGAATCGGGCTCTACAGCGTCACGGCCTACACAGTCGGCGAGCAGACCCGCGAGATCGCCGTCCGCATGGCGCTCGGCGCACGGCCCACTCAGGTCCTGCGCATGGTGATGAGCGAGTCCGTCCGCATGACCTTCTGGGGCTGGCTCATCGGCTCCGCCGTGACTCTTTCCGTCGCCCGCGCCGTGGCCAGCATGCTCGCTGGTATCGGACCGGCCGATCCCGTAGCCTTCGGAGCCGCTGCCCTCTTCCTCGCACTCGTCGCTCTCATCGCCGGCGCCCTCCCAGCGCGCCGCGCCACCCGCATCGACCCCGTTGACGCTCTGCGCTGCCAGTAGGCGGAGAAATTCTTGCTGGATCCGTCGATCTCCCCTACACTCATTCGATGTCTAAATAGATCCGCACTCTGGGAAGACGCCAAGAGAGATGACTGTTTGCGGGTATGGATTATGGATGCGATAGAGCCGCGAGCGGCAGCGAGCGGGTGCAACGGATTCGGCGCGTCTTTAGCTGCGAGAACGCGTTAGAGCGCGTCTAACAGACCTCGACTGGAGACCACCATGCGATTCATGCTCATTCGCAAAGCCGACAAAGAGACCGAGGCGGGCATCCTCCCCAGCAAAGAGGTTTTCGCCGCTATGACCCGGTATCACGAGGAGCTGGCCAAAGCCGGAGTCCTCCTCCAGGGCGAAGGACTCCGCGCCAGCGCCAAGGGTGCACGCGTCAAACTCTCTGGCGGCAAGCCCTCCGTGACCGACGGGCCTTTCACAGAAAGCAAGGAATTGATCGCCGGATTTACCATGATCCAGGTGAAATCCAGGGAAGAAGCCATCGAATGGGCGAGGCGCTGGCCGCCCATCGACGCCGAAGCCGAAATCGAAATCCGCCAGCTTTTTGAACCTGAAGATTTCGCGGAGTTGATGTCATGAACACTGTCGCTTCCAAAGACGGCACCCGCATCGCCTTCGAACGCATGGGCCAGGGCCCGGCGCTCATCCTCGTGGACGGCGCACTCTGCCACCGCGCCATGGGCCCCAGCCGGCCCGTGGCTGAATTGCTCGCCGCACGCTTCACCGTCTACATCTACGATCGCCGCGGCCGCGGCGACAGCGGCAACACCGCCCCCTATTCCATCGAGCGCGAAATCGAAGACCTCGCCGCGCTCATCGAAGAAGCCGGCGGATCCGCCTTTGTCTGCGGATTCTCTTCCGGCGCCGCTCTCGGCCTCGAAGCCGCCAACCACGGTCTTCCCATCCGCAAGCTCGCGCTCTACGAAGCCCCGTTCATCGTCGATGCCACCTATCCCCCCAGTCCCGGCGATTTCGCGGCCCAGCTCTACAGCCTCGTTTCCGCGAATCGCCGCGGCGACGCGGTTCGCGTCTTCATGCGCCGCGTGGGCGTTCCTCCCGTGTTCGTCATGCTGATGCGCCTCATGCCGAACTGGTCCAAACTCGAGGCCGTCGCCCATACCCTTCCCTACGACATCACTATCGTGCAGGGCAACCAGCGCGGAGTGCCATTCCCGCCAGGCCAGTGGGCCTCCGCCACCGCGCCCACCCTCGTGCTGGAAGGCGGCAAGAGCCCCGCCTGGATGCGCAACGCCATGCACGCGCTCGCCGGCTTTCTCCCTAACGCCAAACTGCACACCCTCCACGGCCAGACCCACATGGTCAAAGCCAAGGTGCTCGCGCCGGTGCTGGCCGAGTACTTCGCCGCAGGAGGGTGAGTCCGCATCAGGAGTTCGCCCCGCACATTTCTTCGGCCTGCCGCAGCGACCTGCGATACGGCTTCAAGCCCAGCCGCCACAGCAGCGCGGAAACTGCGTAGGCGCCCGCGCACGCAATCAGCAGCGAGTACCGCAGCATGTTGTCGTCGTGAAACAGGCGGTCCGTCAGCAGGGCAATCACCGTCGGCCCCGTGCCGATTCCAATGATGTTGACGACGAACAGGTACATCGCGCTGATCTGCGCCCGCATCTCATTTGGCACAACCTGCTGCAGCGCCGCCGGAGCCACCCCAAACATCGCGGCATGCAGGAACACGCATGCGGCCAGCAGCACCATCACCATCCAAGGAGCCGGCACCAGCGGATACGCCAGATTCACCGGGAGGGCCAATAGGGCGACTCCCAGGCCCACGCGAAAATGCGCATCGCGATAGCCGCGCAACGACAGCCGGTCGCACACCCAACCGCCCGCCAGGATCCCCAGGCTGCTGAACACCGTCACTTCCAGCCCGAACACCAGGCCGGCCCGGCCCGCGCTCCAGCCATGGCTCCGCATCAGGAAACTCGGGACCCAGGCCATGCTCCCATACCCGGCAAACGAGATCATGGCTGTCGCCAGATGGTGGTAGGCGAACGTCCTCCGGTGTTGCAGAATGAACGACGCAACAGCTCGGATAGGCGGAATCGTGAGCGCCTTCTTCTCCCGGCGCTCGGGTTCTTGCACCGTGCGCACCAGCGCCGCCAGCACGACGCCCGGCAGGCCGACGATGAAAAACGTGAGCTGCCACGGATGGATCGAAATCCCTGCCAGGGGCAACACCACGATCCCCGGCTCTGCGGTTCGCGAAACAATGATGCCTCCCAGCACCAGGGCCATGCCCGCGCCCAGGAACATCCCCATCCCGTAGACACTCAGCGCCAGCGCTCGTCTCTGCGGCGGAAAGTAGTCGGAGATCATCGAATATGCGGGAGGTGACAGCGCCGCTTCACCGATCCCCACCCCAACCCGCATCAGGAACATCATGAGGAAACTGCCCGCCACCCCGCACGCCGCCGTGAACAGGCTCCACGTCACCATCCCGGCCATGATGAGGTTCCGCCGCGACCGTGAATCCGCCAGCCGCCCGATCGGGAATCCAAACAGCGTGTAGAACAGCGCAAAGCTGATCCCCATCAACAGGCTCATCTGTGTATCGCTGATCTGCAGGTCCCGCCGGATCGGCGCCACCATCAGGCTCAGAATCTGCCGGTCGATGAACGAAAAGATGTAGGCGAGCGCCAGCACCGCCACCGCATACCACGCCCGCCGAACCGGCGGATACTCCGTCGTACAGGCTGAAGCCGTGGATTGCATCATCCCCTCTCTTGCGCGTCACACGAGTCTAGCACCGGTTTTCACAACCGCAAATCAGAATCGGCGGACCCTTGTTCCGGGAGCCCGTGGGATGCATACTTCGCTCGGAGGTCCAAGCTCATGCTCCGCACGGTCCTCCTGGCTCGCACGCTGGCAATGCTGTGGGCCGGATTCTGGCTGCTGTTCTTTATCGTCGAATCGCTGGCCTGGAACACTCCGCTGCTGGTGATGGCCTCCTGGACCGGCGTCGGCCTCCTCTTTGTTCTGCTCGCTGCGGTCGCATGGCGCTGGGAAGAGACCGGAGGCCTCCTCCTGGTGGCTGCCGGCGCGTTGGCCGGCGTGGCCTATTCCATCTGGGCGCCCACTCACCTGCCGGCCATGGCCCGCGCCGCCACGACCCTCGTCTTCAGCGGACCGCCGCTGCTCGCGGGCATCCTCTTTTTCCTGCATCACCGGCATCTCCCGCGGTGATGATGCCCACCGGAGTATCAGACCTGTCACTCGATGAAGTCTCCGCGCTGCGATCGGGGCGTTCCTCAACGGACGGGCCTCAATGCTCCTCTGCCGTATTTTGGAGCGACGGCTGAAATTTTGTAAGGCTTGGCGGATATTTAGGAATGTGAACGCCCTGGAGCCGGAGAACTTCCACGATGTGTGGGTCCGGTATGCTGCAAGGATCTACCGCTTTGCCCTGTACTTGAGCGGTGACCCGGCGACGGCCGAAGATCTGACCGCAGAGTCATTCCTACGGCTGTGGGCCCGTTGGGAGCGCATCCAATGGCCAACAGTGCACTCTTATCTTTGCGCGATCGCGAGGAATCTGTATTTTCAACAACGTCGGCGAGGGAAGCGTGAGGGACCGCTTGCTGGGGGCTTACCGGGGCTGCGCTCGTTAGCCCACGAAGTTGAGGTCCACGAAGAGTTGGAACAGGCCCTCGCTGCTATGCGGGAATTGCCGGAAATTGACCGATCAGCGCTGCTGCTGCGCGCCCAGGGTGACCTCACTTATGAGGAGATCGCGTCAGTTTTGGGCTTGCCAGTGTCAACTGCGAGGGTCAAGGTGCATCGCGCGCGGTTGCGACTGGCCGAGATCTGTGGAAGGAGGGACAGCCTATGCCAGTTTCGAAAGCCGTGATTCGTGATTTGCTGCCTGTCTATGTGGCCGGGGAAGCTAGTAAGGATACTCAAACTCTCGTCGAGGAGTTTCTGGCTCGGGATCCCGAACTCCGTGCGCTGGCCGACGCTGCCAGAAGAGCGGATATGCCTGAGGTGAACCCTCGGGACGGATTGGATTCGCTCGAGTTGCGTAGTCTGAATCGCACACGCCGGCTGTTGGCGAGAAAATCCTTCGTCCTGGGAATTGCCCTGCTCTTCACCTTTTTGCCCATGACGACGGTGTTTCGAAACGGCGAGATGGTGCTGGTGTTGGCACGCGATTATCCCGATGCTGCGTCTGGTCTGCTGTTGAACGCGGCGATCGCGTGGCTGGTGTATCTCGATACGTGCCGTCGCTTATCTGTGACTGGATTGGGGATGCCTCACTCGGGTTACTCGCAGTTCCTTTCGACCCTGGTCGGAGTGGCGCTCGGTGTGCCTTCCATGCTCGTCGCGCAGCATTGGGCGGGCGGACAGCAGTGGCCGATCATGCTACCGCTGCTCTTCGCCGGGATTGCATTCCTCATTGGTCGCTATTGGGCGAGAGTGGCTCGGCGTAGAGATTAGGTGCGTCATTGGCAAGGAAGAAGGCTGTCCGGTCGCTGAGTATTTAGGCGCGTCAACGCGATACAAGGGCTGAAATCGTGCCCGGCGAATACTGACTGCTGTCCTCCGCAACCCTGCCAGGGAGCGGGTAGGCGCGTCTTCAGCGGAGCTTACAAGTCTGCCCTACGAAAGACACCGAAATTACACCATGCACTCCCAATTCTGTTGACAGCCACTGAGGCCGTGGTCTACAAAGAAGATGGAAGATAGAAATATTCTTCCATGTGTGAAGGATCCTCGGCAGGCGAGGCGTCCGCGCGGCAAACAGGCCACTACCCCCAGGCATCGAAAGATGTTGCGTGGAGGGTGACCAGGGATTCTCGGGTTAAGGGTTTCTCTAACGTGGCTGAGGCTCCAAAGGCCTCTACGGCGTGCGGTGCTGAAGCTTAGGCCAGTGGGGAAACCGCCAGCCATCGCTTGATAGTCGGCCATTTCTCCGCTTCCGACGGGAACTGGCTTTTTCGTTTCCCTCCGAAGCTTCCGCCCGTCTCCAGGAATTTTGTATGCGAAAGAACGAAGATAAGCCTCCCAGTTGGGAGTACTTCATCGTGGTATCGCCGGACGTGATCCGCTAGGCCCGCCTGCTGCTTCACCCCCGCGATTCCACTCGGAATTTCGCGGAGGGTGAGGACCTCGCTTCTTCCCCTTCGAAACAGAGAATGGTCCGCCCCATGGGCGCGATGAAGCACGCGCGCACGCCTCGTGTATGCACGCGAAGTACGCAGGGAGAGGTGTGCCATGACAAATCGAATGATCACGATGCCCGCGGGCGTGGCGGGAGCGCAGCCCGTCCGCGGGAGAGTCGTCAAGTCCCGGTGGGCGCATAGATTCTTCACGTTCCTCGCAGTCTTCGGCCCGGGACTCATCGTGATGGTGGCTGATAACGATGCCGGCGCTGTTTCAACCTACACGCAAGCCGGGGCGCAGTACGGTACCCATTTGCAGTGGCTGATGATGTTTCTGCTCCCGGTCACTTACTTCGTGCAGGAGATGGTCGTCCGCTTGGGCATCGCAACGGGCAAGGGTCACGCTGCGATGATCTACCAGCGCTTCGGCAAGTGGTGGGGAATGTTCTCGCTCCTCGATCTCGAGATCGTCAACTTCCTCACGCTCGTCACCGAGTTCGCCTGCATCAACCTGGCTCTCACCAAGCTCGGCGTCGACCCGAAGCTTGGCATCCCCCTCGTCGCCATCGGCCTGGTCCTGATCACGGTCTCGGGAAGCTACCGCCGTTGGGAGCGCACCGTCGTCATTCTCTGCCTTCTCGATCTGGCCTGGTTCGTGATCGCGTGGAAGATGCATCCCGGAGGCTGGCAGGTGGCGCGATCTCTCGCCGTCCCATCCTTTCCCGCCGGCGGCCTCACCGCCGACCTGTTGTTCCTCGTGATCGCCATCGTCGGTACAACCATCGCTCCCTGGCAGCTCTTCTTCCAGCAAAGCTGCATCGCCGACAAACGCTTGCGCTTCGCGGACATCCCCTGGGCGCGCCTCGATACCTTCCTCGGTGCCTGCATGACCATCTCCATCGCCGCGTGCATGATGTTCGCCGGCAACGCTTCGCGCCTGCACGGATTTCACTTCACCGACCCTGCTCAAATGGCGGTCGACCTCGGCACGATCGCCGGCCCCGTGCTGAAGAACGCCTTCCTCCTGCTGATGATCAACGCCGCTGTGCTCGGCACGACCGCGATCTCCCTCTCCAGCGCCTGGGCCTATGGCGAGGTCAAAGGTTGGCCCCACAGCCTGCAGATGCCGTTCCGCAAGGCGCGCGGCTTCTATGCCGTCTATCTGCTGTGCGTTGCCGCCGCGGCCGCCATCGTGCTCATCCCGGGCGCACCGCTCCAGTTGATCATCCTCGGCGTGCAGGTGCTCGCCGGCGTCATGCTGCCGTCCGCCATCATCTTCCTCCAGTTGCTCCTCAACGATAAGGAACTTCTCGGCGAGTACGCCAACAAACCCTGGAATAACGCCATCAACTGGACCATCATCATCGTCCTGTTCGCACTCTCCCTAATCCTCGCGGCCCAGGTCGCCGCACCCGGTCTTTTCCCCGCTTCCGACGGGACCAATTAGAAAGGAGATCCCTCCCATGCCCGCCACAATGAAACTGCTCAACAACGAAGAGTTCCTCAGGCACGGCTATGACGAGAACCTCGACCGGTACGTCATCGTCCACCCGCTCGATGACATGCCCGAGGAAAAGATCGATATCGAGACCCTTGGCCCTCTCCCCATGACCCGAAGCGTTAAATGGTCCCTCCTGAGCCTCAGGGCTTACCTGATCCTGATGTTCGTGCTGGTCTCGTATCGCGTTCTGCAACTCGCCGGCCTGTTCGGCGGAAGCCACTAAGCGCGGGACAGCGGCGTAATTGGGCAAGAGCTGATGACTGATAAGCCGGGACCACAGACAACCTGGGCCCGGCCGGCCCGCCGGCGCCCGCGAGGAGTACCCAATGTTCGCGAACCATCAACCCATGCTCTGAACGACGGCCGAAACCGAAACTGACGCCTTCACGGAAATCGAATGTTCCTTCACCGCAGGAGCATCTATTAGGGGGAGACGCTGGCACAGACCAGCCGAAATCGGTCGGCCTCGCATTCGTCCGCAATGGCCTGTCGAGGATCCACCAGGACTATCTCGCGGCCGGCGGACTGGGAAATTTCATCGAGACGGCAGACTGAACTACTTGCCGGAGCAGATTCTCGAAACTCACTATGCGGTCCACCTGTACACCGGCTTGACGCTGAGTGGTGATTTTCAGCGGATTGCCAACCCCGCATACAATCGCGACCGCGGCCCTGTTTCAATTGCTTCGGTGCGGATCCGCTGGGAAATGTGAGCCTAACGGCGCAACCTCCTCCTGGGGACCGCGACGTAGTACAGGCTCGGCAGTACAAACAGAGTCGAAATGCACCAAGTTTCTGTCAAGGAGCTTCTGGGTCCCTACGCCAACAAGCCCTGGAATAACGCAAACATGGTCCCTGCTGAGCCTCAGAGCTTAACTGATCCTGATGTCCGTTCTTGTTTCCTGTCGAGTGCTGCAACTGGCCGGCCTGTTCGGCGGAAAACACTAATTCAGCCCCGGCGGCGAACTTGAGACAGGCGTGAGTAGTGAATATGCACCATCGCTGAAAGATCGTTGATGAATAAGAAGTTCACGGAGGTACTCTAGCCTTTATGGTCCTTCGACTCTCCCTGTTGCACGTGATCGCTCTGCTTGCGCTAGCGCAACCCGGCGTCCCGCGAGGCTTGGACGAGTATACGCTCGACCAGGCTGTCTCCGAGGCCATCGAGCGTAACGCCGGCTTGCTGGCCGAACGGTACAACCTCGCCGTCGCCGACGCGAGGCTCATCACCGCGCGCCTCAGACCAAACCCCGTCCTCACGCTCGAAGGCGACCATCTCGATCTGCTCGGAACGGGCTATGACTCCGTCAACAACGCGGGGCCCCCGGAGTACAGTGCACGGACCGATTTCATCCTCGAGCGCGGCTCCAAGCGGGAACGAAGGATCGAGACAGCGCAGAACTCCAAGGGTGTCGTGGAAATGCAGTTTCTGGACGCCGTCCGCACCCTCACCCTGAATGTGCAGGAAGCGTGCGTCGAAGTGATGATGTCGAAGGCGAATCTGGCGCTGGCCGAGGAAAGCCTGCAGGCCCTTCGTGAGATCGTAAAGGTCAACGAACTGCGGCTCAAGACGGGAGACCTGGCTGAAGTCGAGCTCCTCCGCGTGCAACTGGCGGAGCTGCAGTTCGAGAACGCCGTACGCCAGGCTCATCTCCGTTTGGATTCTGCCAGAAGCCGGTTGACGATTCTGGTGGGACGAGGCCGCAACGCCCGCCTGGTCGATGTGAAAGGCACACAGCGGCGGGAGGACCAGCCTGTCCAGCTCGAAACGCTGCATCAGCAGGCGATGACGCTCAGGCCGGATCTGCTCGCCCTGCAACGCGACCAAGCCCGGTCTGTCGCGGAGGTCAGGCTGCAGATCGCGCAAGGCAAGGTCGACTACACGGTCGGCACCGAGTACCGCAGGCAACAGGGTTTGGCGGGGACCGGCAATTCCCTGGGATTTTTCTTCAGCACAGCCCTCCCGGTGTTCAACCGGAATCAGGGCGAAATCGCACGCGCTCTCCAGGAGCAGAAGCAGATTGAAGCGCGCCTGCGCCAGTTGCAGTTGAATGTGGAGAACGACGTGGAGCTGGCGTACTTGCAGTACGCAAATGCGAAGGCATTGCTGGCACGCGTCGAAACCACCATGCTGGCGAAGGCGCGCGACGTGCGCCAGATTACTGAGTTTTCCTACAAGCGGGGCGAAGCGACATTGATTGAGTTCCTCGATGCTCAGCGCGCCTACAACGAGACGATGCAGACCTATAGCGAAGCACAAGCAGAATTCGCAAAGAGCCTCTACGCCCTGGACGCCGCCACAGGAACGGGGACCAAGTGACGCTGAAGTTCTGGCACGCCGCTCCGTTGGCGGTCGTATTGTTGTCGGGATGCGGCCGGGCGCCCGATCCCCGCGCAAACCCGCCGGTCCCAGCTCAACCCATGATTGACGAGACCGGGACGATCCACTTTCCCGCGGACTCGCCGCAACTGGATCGAATCCGCGTTCAGGAGGTCACCATTCAGCGCGTGCCCCTGGAAGAGGTGATCGCTCCCGGCAAGATCGAGGCGAATCCGAACCGCATCTCCCGCGTGACTATGCCTGTCGCTGGACGCGTATTGCGCGTCATGATCGGCATCGGAGACGCCGTGACTCAAGGGCAGCCGCTGTTCGCCATCGAAAGCCCGGAAGTCGGTGCAGCCATCTCAGCTTACCGGCAGGCTCAAGCGCGCCTTGGTCAGGCAAGGGCCGCGCTCCTCAAAGCGGAAGCGGATCTGTCGCGAGTGCAGGACCTCTACGCAGGCCGTGCTGTCGCGCAGAAAGAGGTGATCAACGCCCAGGCGGTGCTTGCGCAAGCCAAAGCAGACGTTGAGCAGGCGCAGGCCGCCAGCGAGGAAGCGCTGAAACGGCTCCAGATCTTCAACCTCAAGCCGGGCGACGCCGTTCAGGAGATCACCGTCCGGGCCCCGCTGCCCGGAAAAGTGCTGGAGATCGCCGTCGCCGCAGGCGAGTACCGCACCGACACCAGCGAGCCGCTCATGACCATTGCGGATCTCGGAAACGTCTTCATGGCGGCCGACGTGCCGGAAAGCGTCATCCGCCTGTTCACGGTCGGCGAGGCCGTCTCCATCCGGGTCGCGGCGTACCCGCAGGAGGTTCTTCAAGGCCGCGTTGTCCGCATAGCCGACATTGTGGACGCTGCCACGAGAACCATTCGCGTTCGCGCCTTGCTGCCGAATCCCACGGGTCGTTTCCGGCCCGACATGTTCGGCGAAATCCAGCACGAAGAGAACATCCAAAGCGTGCCTGTGATCCCGGCGGGGGCGATCATCCAGAGCGACAAAAAGAGTATCGCGTTCCGCGAGCGCAGCCGCGGCGTTTTTGAGCCGGTCACCGTGACATTCGGCAAACAGCGCGACGGCCTCGTCCCGGTGACCAGCGGCCTGAAAGCCGGCGATCGCGTCGTGGTCGACGGCGCCATGCTGCTGCGTGGCAGCCGTTGAGGAGGAGCCGGCATGATTGCGCAACTTCTACGGGCTGCCCTCCATCAGCGATTCATCACCGTCGTGCTCGGTGTCATTCTCATCGGGCTGGGTTTCTACTCATTCCGCCAATTGAAGATCGAAGCCTACCCGGATATCTCCGATACGCAGGTGACCGTCATCACCGTCTTTCCGGGTCACGCCGCAGAGGAAATGGAGCAGCAGGTCTCCGTCCCCATCGAGCGTGCACTGAACAGCGTGCCGAACGTGATCGCGAGGCGTTCCAGAACCATCTACGGCCTCTCTGTCGTGGAAATCACCTTCGCCTATGGCACCGATGATTACTTCGCGCGACAGGTGGTGCTGGAGAAGCTCCGCGACGCTGAGCTCCCCGAAGGGGCCCAACCGGTGCTGGGCCCGCTTTCCACGCCGATCGGCGAACTCTACCGCTATTACCTGGAGGCGCCGCCCGGCGTGGAAGAGGCGGACCTCAGAGAGTTGCAGGATTGGGTGATTGCGCCCAGGCTGCTACAGGTTCCCGGAGTCGCCGACGTCGTGCCTTTCGGCGGACTGGTTAAGCAGTACCAGATCGAAATTGATCCTCTGAAGCTGGAGAAATACAACCTCACCATCAGCAAGATCGCCGCTGCGGTGTCGGCGAACAATAAAAACGCCGGCGGAGCGCTGATGGACAACCGGCAGCAATCGATGGTGATCCGCGGAGTGGGGTTGATCCGTTCCGTCGAGGACATCGAGGGCGTCGTCCTGGCGGCCGTGGGCGGAGTTCCTGTGTTTGTGCGCGACGTCGGACGCGTGCAGATCGGAGCGGCGCCGCCCACTGGGAAATTCGGCCTGAACGGAAAAGCCGGCGGCGTGGAAGGCATTGTCCTGATGCGCCGCGGCGAGAACCCCAGCGAAGTGTTGGCCGGCGTGAGCGCCGAGATCGACCGCTTGAACGAAACCCGCCTCCCAAAAGGAGTCCGCATCCGGCCTATCTATGACCGGCGGGACCTCGTCTCCAACACCCTGCACACCGTCTCCCGCACCTTGCTCGAGGGCTTGTCGATTGTCGTGCTGGTTCTGTTCTTCTTCCTGGGCAGCGTGCGTGCCGCGATTCTGACTGCAATCACCATCCCGCTCTCCCTGCTCTTCGCGTTCAGTTGCATGCACGCCGCGGGCATCCCAGCCAATCTCCTTAGTCTCGGAGCCCTGGACTTCGGCATCATCGTCGACGGAACGCTCGTCATGGTAGAGCACATCGTCCACAGGCTGTCTCAGCAGAGGGAAGGGACCTCGATCCTGTCGGGAGTGCGCGCAGCGGCGTTGGAGGTGGAACGGCCCATCTTCTTCTCGCTGCTGATCCTGGTCTCAGCTTACATTCCGCTCTTCACCTTGGAGCGGGTCGAACGGCGGCTCTTCACGCCCATGGCATTCACTGTCTGCGCCGCCCTGCTAGGATCCATGCTCTTGACGTTGACGGTGATTCCCGTCCTGGCGACCTACTTCTTCAAGAACGGCGCCAAAAGCTGGGACAATCCGATGCTGAGCTGGGTGTACCGGCGCTACGAACGCATCCTGCGCTCCACGCTGCCTCGTTCCGGAGTTGTGGTGACCGTGGCAGTTGCCGTAGTTGTCTCGGCATTCGCGCTCTCTGCGACCCTCGGCTCCGAGTTTCTGCCTCAGCTGGACGAGGGGGTGATCTGGATCCGCGCTAATCTGCCGCCGGGCACATCGCTTTCCAAATCGGCGGACATCGCCGGCGACATGACGAAACTGATCCAGCAGTCGAATGAAACAAAAACGGTGGCGGCCCAATCGGGCCGCAATGATTCGGGTACGGACCCGTTTGGCCCCAACCGGAACGAACTGCTGATCACCCTGAAGCCCTACGACACATGGCAGGGCAAGACGAAGCCTCAACTGGTGGAAGAGCTGAATCGACGGCTGCAAACGAATATTCCGGGAGCGTCGCTGAACTTCACGCAGCCCATCATCGACACCGTGACGGAATCGGTCACGGGCTCTTCGGCGGACCTGGCCGTCATCCTCATCGGACCAGAATTGGAAGAACTGCGAGGGACCGCGGAAAAGACTCTCGACTTGATCCGCAAAGTGCCCGGGGCGGCGGATTCGGCCATCGAGCAGGAGGCCGACCAAAGCCAGTTGCGCATTCTCATCGACCGGGCACAGGTCGCGCGGTATGGCATCAATATCGAAGACATCCAGCAGTTGATTGAGCTGGCTGTCGGCGGCAGCGAAGTCAGCACCCTGTACGAGGGAGAGAGACGATTTGCGATAACCGCACGCTACCGAGCCGAAGCTCGAACCGACATCGCGGCTCTCAGCTCGATTCTGGTTCACGCCGCCGATGGCAGCCGCATTCCGCTCTCGCAGCTCGCGGAGATCCGCGTGATCAGCGGAGCCAGCATCATCGCGCGGCGCGATAACGAAAGGCAGATGACCGTTCGCACGAATATTCGCGGACGGGACCAGGGGGGATTTGTCCGCGATGCACAGGCCCGTTTCGCCCGGGAGATCCAGCTCCCCGCCGGATACCGTGTCGAGTGGGGCGGCCAGTTTGAGAATCTTGATCGTGCGCGCAGGCGCCTGAGCATCGTGCTGCCTGTCACAGTGGCCCTCATCTTTGCCCTGCTCTTCATGACGTTCGGTTCGCCTTCGCACGCCGGGCTAGTCCTGATGAATGTTCCTTTCTCGCTGGTCGGGGGCGTCCTGTTCCTCTGGCTGCGCGGGATCAACTTGAGCGTGTCCGCCGCTGTTGGGTTCATTTCTCTATTCGGCGTCGCGGTCATGAGCGGGGTCCTCATGGTCGCGGAGATCAATCGCCAGAGGCGGAATGAGGAGCAGCCCCTTATCGACACCGTGATCGCCGGAGCGACGGCGCAAGTGCGCCCCGTGCTCATGATGATCAGCGTCGCGCTACTCGGCATGGTTCCGGCTGCCCGCGCGACTGGAATCGGCTCCGACGTTCAACGCCCCTTGGCAACAGTGGTTGTCGGTGGCCTGGTGTCCACCCTGTTCCTGACCCTGCTCGCCCTGCCGAGCATGTACTACCTCATGCTGAGGCGCGAGAGGAGCCCGCAATGACGACCAAACCGCAAAAGATGCTGTTGGTGCTGATCGACCTGACTGACATGTGGCACGACGCCCCCCTGTACGAGGCCATCGTCCGGGTTCTGGAAAGGCAAGGCCTGGCCGGTGCCACCGTCGCCAGCGGCATCATGGGCTACGGACGGCACCGCCAAATTCACCGCAAAGGCCTCTTCGGCATGTCCGACGAGAAACCTGTCACCATCCTCTGCATCGACGACGAAAAGAAGATCGAAGCCGTCCTCCCGGCCATTGTGCCTATGGTCATTGAGGGCCTTGTCGCCGTCCAGGACATTGACGTTGTGACGGAAGGATAGGAAATCCGGGATTCCTGCATGGTGGATGGTTCTCGCTGGTGGGCGGGGCGGCTATGCAGGCGATGGAGCAGATCTTCGTCGACAAGATCTTCATCGGCGTGAATGGGATCGACGCAGCGCGCGGGTTGACGACTTTCCATCCCGAGGAAGCCACCAAGGACCTCGTCATGATCCGCCAAGCCAAACGGAAGATCGTGGTGGCCGACCACGGCAAGCTCGGAGTCGTGACTGGTCTGCCCCGCCATCGAAGTTCACATGATCATCACCGCCACAGAGCGACCGACGGGATGATTGAGCCCTTCCTCGACTTGGGCATCGAGGTTCGCCGGGTGTGAGGCTCTGGCGAAGTCCCAGCTCAGCCTCGCTTTAACGTAGATTCAATTACTTACAGACGAACATTTGGACTTGGATGAGACAATGTGAGAGAGGGGCCGCCTGCGCGCCTCCGATAGTCTGGTCGACGTGGTCTTTGCTAACTGAATCGCCCTTCTAGCAGCTGCCGCGATCGGCGTGTCTCTCCGCAGCCCGGCCGAGGGTGCCGGGCTGCGGCGGTGACCCCCCTCCTCCATGCAAAGCAAGTCGGGAAAGCAGCGTGAGTGACTATATATCATTCACTTGGACGGATGGAGTTCGTTCCAGAACGAATTGGATTCGAGTTCCAAGCCCCTAGACACAAAAACGGCACGCCGAAGCGTGCCGTGATTCGAATCTGTTTTTGGTCGGTTGACTGGTGAGATTACGCCGCCGCCGGGGCGCCTTCCAGCGCCTTCAGCCGTGCATGCAGCCGGCTCTTGTACCGCGAGGCCGTGTTGTCCTTGATAATGCCCCACTTGGCCGCCCGGTCAATCATTGAGAACGTCGCCGGCAGCAGCTTCACCGCCCCAGCCGTGTCCTTCTTGTCCACCGCACGGCGCATGGCGCGGACCGCATGGCGCAGACGGCTCTTGCGCATCTTGTTGACAGCAGTGCGGCGCTCAGTAATGCGCACGCGCTTCAGCGAGGAATAATGATTCGCCATTGGTTCTACTTACAGACCTTTACCCAAAGTTATACTTGTCCAGGATAGCGCACACACGCGCGCTTCGTCAAAGCAGGCCCTCGCCCGCTCCATCAGGCGGTCTTCACGACCTTCGCCAACGCCAGGCTGGCCAGAGCCCACCCGATCACCGCGTCGGCGACCTCCACTGCAGTGTACCCCTGCGGGAAGCCCCACCACAACATCGACGGCAAATGCCCCGCCAGCCCGACGATCACGCCAATCGTCGTCACAAAACACACTTTCGCGCCAAACGTCAGCCCGCGCGTCTGCACCAGCATCCACGTCGCGAAGAGTGAGCACAGCGCCAACGAAACAAACTGCGCCGCCATCGCCGGGCCCATGTTCGTGACGCCCGCCGGATTCACCGATGCAAACACCAGCGGCCCCCCCGGGGCCTGGCCGCCCTCCATGCTCTTCGGATTCGGCGACATGTAGATTGCCCTCTCCGTGATCCCCGCCGCCGCTTCCCGGATCGCTGCATCGTTCGGGAAACCGTGCAGAGTCGATTCATGCCAGGGAGTCGCCATCCAGGCCACCGCCTGGTAGGCAAACAGAATCAGGCCGCCGATCAGGGCGCCCTTCATGAGGTTCGCGAACATTGAAGCCCCTCCCTCTTCGCGCTAGTGCTGGCGTAGGCTCAGTTGCTTTTCGCGGGCCGCTTCTCGAACAACAGCTTCTGGTCCTGTGGACCTCCGTTGCCCTCGTAGTGCCGCAGAATCGTCACGGTTTTGCCGTCGTCCGACAACGACCACTTGTCGGTCAGGCGCATCTCGTTCTGCCCGAACTTGCCCCAGGTCTCCACCACCAGCGTCGAGCCCGTCCACTTCGCCGTGTACTTCAGCGGATTCCCCATCACCGCGTTGGAGCCTTCCGACCCATCGGTGACGTACTTCAGTGCTCCCATCTCCTGCGCCTTCTGGTCGGCGGTGTAATGCGTCACCTTCTCCGTCAGGACCGGATCCTTGTGCTCCACAGTGAGCACCACCGGCCCGGGCGGCGGCCCTTGCTTGTCGAACGTGCTCTTATCGAGATTCATCTTCCAGACGCCAGTGAAATCAGGCTTCTGCTGCGCCAGCCCCATCCCGGCGCACACCACAGCGAGAAGTAATGCTCTGCGAGTCACCCCGCCATGGTATAGGATTTATCCACCTGCGTCAGCAGGCGGTTACAGTCACTCCAGCCACTTCACGCTCACCGGCCGGCTGTGCGAGCACTGCTGCGTGTCCGTCATCCCCGAAGCGATCAGCGCGCACGCCGCGTCCGTCGCCGCCCGCTGCGCATCGTCTTTCGTCGGCCCGGAAGCCACTTTGCACATGGTCCGCCCCTGGAACTCCATGCACACCTCGACCCGGTTCTTCCGGTTGCCCACCATCAAATAGGTGGTCACCGCCAGAAACACGACGAACCCCAGCACGCACAGCACTACAAGAGTCTTCTTGTTCACCAGCGGCTACTCCGTGAAGAAATTCCCCATCTGCCTGAACTTGTCGTACCTCTGCGCAATCAACTCGGCCGGCTTCATCGCCTTCATCTCGTCCAGCGCGGCGACCAGCGCAGTAAACAGGAATTCCGCCGCCTTGTCGTAGTCTTCCTGCGCGCCGCCGGCCGGCTCCGGAATGATCCCGTCGATCAGCCCCAGCCGCATCAGATCGCCCGCCGTGATCTTCAGTGCCGACGCAGCCAGCTCGCCCTTGCTTGAATCTCGATAGATGATCGCCGCACAGCTCTCCGGCGAGATCACGCTGTACACCGCGTTCTCCAGCATGTACACGCGGTTGCCCACTCCTAGCGCCAGCGCGCCGCCGCTGCCGCCTTCACCGATGACGACCGTGACCACGGGCGTCTCCAGACGCGACATCTCCCGCAGGTTATACGCAATCGCCTCGGCCTGACCGCGCTCTTCCGCGTCAATCCCCGGATACGCGCCCGGCGTGTCCAGCAACGCTATGATCGGACGCCCAAACTTCGACGCCACCTCCATGGCGCGCATCGCCTTGCGGTAACCCTCTGGCTTCGGCATGCCGAAATTGCGGAACAGCTTCTGCTTCGTGTCGCGGCCCTTCTGCTGCGCCACGATCATCACCTGCTGCCCGCCGGCCAACGTGCCGAAACCGGCGACAATCGCAGGGTCCTCGCCATACGCACGGTCCCCGTGGATCTCCGTGAAATCCGGCACCAGCCGCTGAATATAGTCGAGCGCGTGCGGCCGCTTCGGGTGGCGCGCGAGCTGTACCCGCTGCCACGCCAGGTTGACCCCGTCCTCGCCCTTCAGCTTCTTCAGCTCCGATTGCATCTCCGCCAGGCGTGCCTGTGCGCCTGTCGACTTCATGTGGAGCTGAGCGATCTCCCGCTCCAGCTCCGCAATCCGGGCTTGCGAAGGATCACTCATATCCTGTTCCTTTTTAAGAGGCTATCACTTCAAGCGCTTCCGATCCGCAAATGCGGTCGATTTCCGCTTTGAATTCCTTGTCCGGGCGGATCTTCGCGTTGACGTCGAGGACCACCGTGAAATCCCTCGGCCGCTCCAGCTTGAACCGCACACTCGTGTCGCCGGGCTTGGCGTCGAACAACTTCTTCAGCTCATCGGCCTTGTCGATCCCGTTCTGCGTCAGCCGCACCTTGATGCTCACCAGCGACGGGAAGTTCACGCGCGCCACATCCAGCGGGATGATCTCCTGCACGTTGAGCTTGACCGACCCGTCGTCCTCCGGCATTACCTTGCCGCGCACCATCACGGCCTTGTCGTCCTCGATCTCCCTCTGAAGCATCTCGTAGCGCGTCGCGAAACAGAGGACCTCGGTTGAGCCGTTCCAGTCCTCAAGCTGCATGAACGCCCACGGCTTCTGCTCTTTGTTGCGGCGCTTCTGGATGCCCGTGATGATCCCGCAGAGCGCAATCTCCTGGCCCTTCTGCAAGTCCGCCAGGTTGTCGCTCGCGTAAGCCGTCAATTCGGTCACCTTCCAGCGGTACTGATCCAGCGGGTGGCCGCTGACATAGAAGCCGATGGTCTCTTTCTCACCCCGCAGCTTCTCGCTCTGCGTCCAGTCGTTCACTTTCGGCAGCGCCCGGTCGTGATGCGCCGAATCGGCCTCTGACGCGAGCAATTCGCCGAACAGGCCGGTCTGACCGCTGAGGCGGTCCTTCTGCGCGCGCTGGCCCGCTTCCATGCAGTCTTCGATCACCGCAAAAAGCTGCGAGCGCGTGCCGCGCAGGTTGTCCATCGCCCCTGCCTTGATCAGGCTCTCAATCACCCGCCGGTTCACCGCAGACAGGTCCACGCGCTCGCAGAAATCGTCCAGCGTGTTGAACTCGCCGCTCTCCTCGCGCGCCTTGACGATCGCTTCGACCGCCCCCGCGCCCACATTCTTCACCGCGCCCAGCCCGAACCGGATCTTGTCCAGCCCCACCGGCGTGAAGTTCAGATCCGACTGGTTCACGTCAGGCCGCAGCACCTCGATGCCCAGCGAGCGGCACTCGTTGATGTACTTCACCACCTTGTCGGTGTTGCCCGTTTCCGACGTCAGCAGCGCCGCCATGAACTCCACCGCGTAGTGCGCCTTCAGGTAGCCGGTGAGATACGCGAGGTAGCCGTACGCTGCCGAGTGCGACTTATTGAATCCGTACTCCGCGAACTTCGCCAGCAGGTCAAACAGGCTCTCCGCCTTCTTCGGCGGATGGCCATTGCTCCTGGCGCCCTGCAGGAAACGCTCGCGCTGCTTGTCCATCTCCTCTTTTTTCTTCTTGCCCATGGCGCGCCGGAGGAGATCGGCTTCACCCAGCGAGTAGCCGGCGATCTTCTGCGCCACCTGCATCACCTGCTCCTGGTAGATCACCAGGCCGTAGGTCTCTTCGAGAATCGCCTTCAACTCGGGCAGGTCGTAAGTGACGGGCTTGCGGCCCAGCTTGCGGTCAACGTAGTCGTCGACGAAGCCGTTCTGAATCGGGCCCGGACGGTACAGCGCGTTCAACGCGATCAGATCTTCAATGCGCTCCGGATGCGATCGCCGCAGCACATCCTTCATGCCGCTCGATTCAAACTGGAATACGCCGTCGGTCAGTCCCTGCGCGAAGATATTCTGGTACGCCTTTTTATCGTCCAGAGGAAGATCTTCCAGCACGATCTTCTCGCCGCGCGTTTTCTTGATCAGCTCCAGCGCGTCGTGAATAATCGTGAGCGTCGTCAGGCCCAGGAAGTCCATCTTGAGAAGCCCGAGCTTCTCCAGCATGGACATGTCGAACTGCGTGACAATTTCGTCCTTGTTTGTCTTGTACAGCGGGACGATGTCGGCCAGCGGCACCGGCGAGATGACGACGCCCGCCGCGTGAACGCCCGAGTTCCGCGCCATGCCCTCCAGGCGCTGCGCGATGTCGAGCATCTCCTTCACGCGGGGATCCTTCTCCGCCGCCTCCAGAATCGCAGGCTCTTCCGCCAGCGCCTTCTGCAGCGTCATCTTCGGATCCGCAGGCACCAGCTTCGAGATCTTGTCGACCTCGCCGAAGCTCATCTCCAGCACGCGCCCGACGTCCTTAATGACAGCCTTTGCCGCCAGCGTGCCGAACGTGATGATTTGCGCCACCTGCTCCCGCCCGTACTTCTCCGTGACGTACTGGATCACCTCGCCGCGCCGGTTTGTGCAGAAGTCCACGTCGATGTCAGGCATGCTGACGCGTTCGGGATTGAGGAAGCGCTCGAACAGCAGCCCGTACTGCAGCGGATCAACGTCCGTGATGCCCATGCAGTAGCCGACCAATGAGCCCGCCGCCGAGCCGCGGCCCGGTCCTACCGGAATGCCGTTCGCCTTCGCGTGCCGGATGAAGTCCCAGACGATCAGGAAGTAGCCCGAGAACTTCATCTGCTGGATCAGCTTGATCTCGCGATCCAGCCGCTCCAGATATTCGGGCATGTGGGATCGCAACGTGCCCGCCGCCGCCATCTTCTCCAACCGGCCGCGCCGCTTCTCGAAACCCTGGCGCGCGACGTATTCGAAGTATGTGTCGATGGAGTGCTCCGCCGGCACGTCGAAGCGCGGGAACGGCTCCTTCACCGGCTCCATCTTCACCTGGCAGCGCTGCGCGATCTCCCACGTGCGGTCGAGCGCGTCCTCCACCGCAGCGAAGATCGCCATCATCTCATCGCGCGACTTCAGGTAGAACTGCTCGGTCGAGAACTTCAGCCGCTTCTCGTCGCTCACCATTTTGCCGGACTGGATACAGGTGAGAATGTCCTGTGCGCGGTGATCGGCGTGCTCCAGGTAGTGCGCGTCGTTGCTCGCCACCAGCGGGATGCCCGTATCCGCCGACATGCGGTAGACCTGCGGCATCACATGCTTGTCTTCGTCCAGCCCGTGGTCCTGGATCTCCAGAAAGAAGTTGCCGCGGCCGAACAAGTCCTGGTATTCGTACGCCAGGCGACGCGCGTCGTCGTACTTGTCCTGCATCAACGTTTCGTTGATGTCGCCCTTGAGACAAGCGGACAGCGCGATCAGCCCCTTGCTGTGCTGCGCAAGCAGATCCTTGTCGATGCGCGGCTTGTAATAGAAGCCGTCCAGGTGGGCCGTCGAGACCAGCTTCACCAGGTTGCGATACCCTTCCTGGGTTTCGCACAGCAGCACCAGGTGGTTGTAGCGCCGGTTGGTCTCGTCCTTGATTTTCCGGTCGTTCTGCGAGATGTACACCTCGCAGCCGATCACCGGGTGCACCCCGGTTTCCTTCGCCTTGAAGAAGAATTCCGCCGCACCGAACAGATTGCCGTGGTCCGTCAACGCCACCGCCGGCTGCTTCTGCCGCGCCACCAGCTTCATCAGCTTGCCGATCTCGCACGCGCCGTCGAGCAGCGAATAATCGGTGTGGCAGTGTAGATGGACGAATGGCTTATCGGACATCGGCGGCGTAGTCAGTCAGGTGGTAGGGACGGGCAGATTCGAACTGCCGACCTTCCGCTTAGGAGGCGGACGCTCTATCCAGCTGAGCTACGTCCCCACGTGTATCTATTGTAACCGGACTCCAGCTCAGCACTTCGCTCTCCGCGCATCGAACTCGCAATTTCTCCATCGGCCTCGATATACCGCCCTCGCGACGGGCTGCCGTCAATCAGCCGCCCGCCTTCATCGTCTGCGGGCCCCAGCGCTTCAAGCCCTTCCGGCCGATGTCGCGGCGGATCTGCATGCCGTCGAAACTGATCTGATCGCAGGCGCGGTAGGTGTTGTCAATCGCTTCCTGCAGCGTCTTCCCGCTGCGCGTCACACCGAGCACGCGGCCGCCCGACGTGACGAGCTTCCCGCCTGCCATCTTCGTGCCCGCATGGAAGACAGTCGCGCCGGTCTGCTCCGCCTGCTCGATCCCACTGATCGCATCGCCCGTGCGGACCTTGCCGGGATAGCCATGCGCCGCCAGCACCACGCACACGGAAGGATCCGCTTTGAACTTGAGCAGCTCCGGCCTCACTTGCCCGCGCGCAGCCTCATAGAGTAACGCGCCGAAATCGCAGTCCATGCGGTGAAGCAGCGCCTGCGTCTCCGGATCGCCCAGACGCACGTTGAACTCCAGCACCATCGGGCCCCGCGCCGTCATCATCAGCCCGGCATACAGGAAACCCTTGAATGGCGTGCCCTCGGCCTTCATGTGCTGCACGGTCCGGTCCATCACCTCGCGCATGATGAACTCGCGCTGCTCGGCTGTGATGATCCGCGAATCCGAGTAGGCGCCCATCCCGCCAGTGTTCGGCCCCTCGTCGTTTTCGTTGATGGTCTTGTGATCCTGCGACGGCTCCAGCGGTAGCACCCGCTCCCCATCACTCAATCCAATGAAGCTGACCTCTTCCCCGGTAAGGTACTCCTCGATGACCACTTTTGCGCCAGCCGCTCCCACCAACGCCCCGGAGAACATCCCGTCGAGCGTCGCCTCCGCAGTCTGCCGGTCAGGACAGATCACAACCCCTTTGCCCGCCGCCAAGCCGTCTGCCTTAACTACTACAGGATAAGTAAATTGGCCGAGCGCCTCTTTCGCCGAAGAAAGATCGTCAGTCGAAATGAACCGTGCTGTGGGGATGCCGGCCCTCTCCATGAAACGTTTGGAGAAGATCTTGCTTCCCTCCAGTTGGGCTGCAGTTTGGGCCGGACCGAAGATCAGAAGACCTTTTGAAACAAAAAGATCGACGACACCATCTACCAGGGGAGCCTCCGGGCCGACTACGGTCAGGTCGATCCCTGTCCGTCTTGCGAGAGCCAGAAATCCTTCAGGTGTAGTAGAATCTAAAGTAAGGCACTCCGCCACGCCCGCGCATCCTGGATTTCCAGGCGCCACATAAACTTGAGAGACAGAGGGGCTCTGGCGGAGCCGCCACGCAATGGCGTGCTCGCGGCCGCCGCTCCCGAGGACAAGCACTTTCACAGCTTTAACTCCTGTCGGTAGAATCAATAGGATATCGAGGATCCTCCCCGCCTGCCAATGAAGAACGTGGTTTATGACGTCGTGGTCATCGGCGCCGGCCATGCCGGCTGCGAGGCTGCGCATGCCTGTGCCCGCATGGGTCTCAAGACGGCCATGGTGACGATGAACATCGACTTGATCGCGCAGATGTCCTGCAATCCCGCGATCGGCGGCATCGCGAAGGGCCACTTGGTTCGCGAGGTCGACGCGCTTGGCGGCATCATGGGTGTGGTCGCCGACCAGGTGGGGATCCAGTTCCGCTTGCTCAACACAAGCCGCGGCCCAGCCGTATGGAGCCCCCGCGCACAGATGGACAAGAAGCAGTACCGCATCCGCATGCGCGAGACGCTGGAGAGCGAGCCGAACCTGCGGATCGTCCAGGCGGAGGTGGCTGAGATCGAGTACGCCGACCTGGGGGAGGGGAGGAGGCGCGTCAAGGGCGTCCGGTTGTCCGATGGCCGCGGCTTCCACACCTCATGCGTCGTGGTGACGACGGGTACATTTCTGAATGGTCTCGCGCACGTGGGCGAGTCCAAGTACAACTGCGGCCGGAGCGGTGAGGCGCCCTCGAACCTGCTGGGACATCATCTCCGCGGACTCGGCTTGCAGTGGACTCGGCTGAAGACCGGCACACCGCCGCGCCTCGACGGGCGCACAATCGACTGGAGCCGTTTCGAGCCGCAGGCCGGCGATGCCGTGCCGACGCCGTTCTCGTTCCTCACTGATAAGATCGAGCGCAGCCAGATCGAGTGCCACATCGCATACACGACGGACGAGACGCACCGCATCCTGAAAGAAGCGATTCCGCGCTCGCCGCTGTATAGCGGGCAGATCGAGGGCATCGGGCCGCGCTACTGCCCTTCGATCGAAGACAAGATCGTGAAATTCCCTGACAAGACCCGGCACCAGATCTTCCTGGAGCCGGAGGGCCTGGACACGTACGAAGTCTACGTGAATGGCATGTCGACCTCGATGCCCGTGGATGTGCAGGAGGGGATGGTCGCGTCGATCCCGGGCCTCGAGAGCGCTGAGATGATCCGGCCGGGATACGCGATCGAATACGACGCCATCGATGCGCGCGAGCTGAACCATGCTTTGGAAGTGAAGCGAATCGAGGGGTTGTTCCTCGCTGGGCAGATCAACGGGACATCTGGTTACGAGGAGGCGGCCTGCCAGGGGCTGCTGGCCGGAATCAATGCCGCCTGCAAGGTAAAGGGCATCGATCCGATTGTTTTGGGCCGAACCGACGGTTATGCGGGCATTCTTGTCGACGACCTGGTGACGAAAGGCGCCGATGAGCCCTATCGCATGTTCACCTCGCGCGCCGAGTTCCGGCTGCAGTTGCGGATCGACAACGCGGATGAGCGGTTGACGCCGCAGGGCCGGCGCGTCGGCCTGGTCAGCGACCGGCGCTGGGAGCTCCTCGAGAGGAAGCGCTCCCAGAAGAAGCGGCTGCTGGAGATTCTCGCGGGCAAGCACGAGGTATGGCTGCGGAGGCCCGAGTCGAAGATTGAAGCGATCCGGGCGGATCTGGAACAGAAGCTGGGTGAGCCGGCGGTTGCGGCGGTCCTGACGACGGTCGAGACCGAGGTGAAGTATGCAGGCTACATGCTGCAGCAGGACCGGCAGGTACAGCGGTTGCGGGAAGCTGAAGGGCGCCGGATCCCGACGGATTTCGGATACAGGGGCATTCCGGGGCTGAGCCGGGAGATCTGCGACAGACTGGAGCGAGTACGGCCAGAGACGCTGGGTCAGGCGTCGCGCATTCCGGGGGTGACGCCGGCGGCGATTGCGGTGCTCGACTGCTTTTTGACCATTCAGAGGCAGGGATGAGCGCTTTCAACGACTTCGGACGCCTTTTGCGGTTGAAAACACAGGCTTTTGTCGAGTTGAACGACGCTCAAGCGGAAGCCCTGCGGTCTCACTACGAGTTGATGGTGCGCTGGAACCGGACGATCAACCTGACGCGGATAGAGAGCCTGGAGGAGGCGGTCGAGCGGCACTATGCGGAGTCACTGTTCCTGGCGTCACATCTCCCGGAGGATGTGAAGAGCGTGGCGGATATCGGGAGTGGGGCCGGGTTCCCTGGATTCCCAATCGCGGTATTGCAGGGTGAGGCGCGAGTGACGCTGGTGGAGTCAGATCAGCGCAAGGCTGCTTTCCTGCGGGAAACGCGGGATTGGGCACGGAACATCGAGGTTCAGACGGTGCGGAGCGAACAGTTGAAGGGGGAATTTGACGTGGTAGTCTCGCGCGCCGTGAAGCCAGTTGATGTCCTCAAGGCGGCACGCAGAGTAGGGAAGCATGTTGGGCTGCTATTGGCGGAGACGGATGCGGCGGCCGTGAAACTGGATGGGGTCAAGGTGATTCCCCTGCCCTATCGGCCCGGCGGAGTACTTTTGCTGGGTGATGTTCCACGTGGAACAACCGCGTGAGCGGTTTCAATGGTTCCACGTGAAACGTCCGTGATAGCATAGTCGTTTCCCAAACACTTATCCTCAGGGACGCCCCATGGGCAAAGTCATAGCAATCGCCAACCAAAAAGGCGGTGTGGGCAAAACCACGACCGCCATTAATCTCGCCGCTTCACTGGCGGCCAATGATCTCCGCATTCTTTTGATCGACATGGACCCGCAGGGCAACTGCACTACGGGCCTTGGGATCGCCAAGGAACCAGGCATGGCCACGGTCTACGATGCCCTCATGGGCACGCAGCCCATTGACGCCATGATCGTGAATACCGAATTCGACGGCCTCCAGATTGTCCCCGCCGACAAGAACCTCGTCGGCGGCAATCTCGACCTCGTGGACATGCACCGCCGCGAATACCGGTTGCGCGACGCCCTGGAAAACATCCGCGGTCAATATCACTACCTGCTGATCGACTGCCCCCCGGCGCTGGATCTGCTCACCGTCAACTCCATGGTGGCCGCCGACTCAGTGCTGGTCCCGATACAGTGCGAGTTCTTCGCCCTGGAAGGGATCTCCCAGCTCCTCGACACCGTGGACCGCCTCCGTGAATCCCTTCAGCCCGATCTGAAGCTCGAAGGGGTGCTCCTGACGATGTTCGACGACCGTACCAACCTGGCCCGTCAGGTCGCCAACGACCTGAAGCAGTTCTTCCAGGATGACGTGTTCGACACCATCATCCCCCGAAGCATCCGCCTCGCAGAGGCGCCGAGTTTCGGCAAGCCCATCCTCAGCTATGACGTCCGCTCACGCGGCGCGGAAAGCTATATCAAACTCGCCAAGGAGATTCTCGAGAATGAGCAGCGCAACGGATCAGCCTCGTAAGGCCCTGGGACGGGGTCTCTCCTCCCTGCTCCCCGCAAACAAGCCGGCCGGCCCGGTCCACCCGCCCGTCCATGCGCAGCCTGCCGAAGCCGCAGCTGCGCAGTTGACACCCGGACCGCTGCTGGTGCCGATTGATGCGATCGACCCGAATCCCCTTCAGCCCCGCACCGTCTTTCAAGAAGAACGCCTCGCCGAGCTCGCACAGTCCATTCGCGAGAACGGCATCATCCAGCCCCTCGTCCTCCGCAAGGCCGGATCCAGGTACCAGTTGATCGCCGGCGAACGCCGGCTCCGCGCCTCCAAGCTCGCCGGTCTGACCCAAGTACCGGGGGTTGTGCAGGACTTCGCCGATGACCGCCTGATGGAGGTCACCCTCATCGAGAACATCCAGCGCGAGGACCTCAACCCGATCGAAGTCGCCCACGCCTTCGAACGCCTCGCCCGTGAGTTCCACCTCTCTCACGAACAGATTGCCCAACGCACGGGCAAGGATCGCAGCACCATCACCAACATGCTGCGGCTACTGCGGCTTCCCACTGAGATCCAGGTCCTGCTTGCCGAGCAGCGCCTCTCCATGGGACATGCCCGCGCCCTCCTCGGACTACCGGGCGGGGAGGAGCAGATTCACCTGGCTATTCGCACGGCTGACGAAGGAATGTCAGTTCGCCAGGTGGAAAAACTGGTGCAAAAGCTCACTGCACCTATTGAGGAGACCGTATCTCGGACCGAAGAGGTCCGAGTTGATCCAAACGTCAAGGCTGCTATTCAGGAACTGGAGCGCGTGCTGGGCACTCGAGTCCGCATCGTTGGGAAGAACGAGAAGCGCGGCCGGATCGAGATCGAATACTACTCGCAGGACGATCTGGCACGGATCTACGAAGCGATTGTCGGGGAGTGAGTCGGGCGGGAGAGTGGTGCCGGCGGTAGGATTTGAACCTACGACCTACGGATTATGAGACCGTCGCTCTAACCCCTGAGCTACACCGGCAGGTCCAATTACCAGAGTAGGCGTTGGGTGAGGAATCTGTCAATTTCAGAGAGGCTCAAGGCGGCTTCACCGGGGAGCGCAGCAGCGGAGTTTCGGCTCTGAAGCGTACCCAATTAAAGGTATTGACTGAATAGCCAACCGGGTCCATAGTGTAGCCAGAGATTGGGTGATCGATACCTGATCTTGCCCAACGGTCGGGCCAAGAATTCGGTCAGGATCGCTGGGATTTGCCTGGTCTCTCGACTGGGCTAACCGAGGAGGCTGACCCATCGAAATAGACCACCTCACAGGGCGACTACCGGTTGGCTGATCCGCCTGCGCGAGCGCCTCCAGCGTCCATCGGCTCGATTGAGAGCTCAGACGCGCGGACTTTGCACCGCTGAAAGATGAGGCTCAACACGCAGCAGTTGAATGCTCCTTCAAGAAGAGGAAGGAGAAGCGGTGAAGGAACCGGCGGTCGCCCTGTTCGCATATCAGTACGTGCTTTCCCTCCTGTTTTTGCGGTAGAGTCGAGTAGACACCGTGAGCCTGATCCAGTTCCAGGCCGTCTCCAAGAGCTACCCGATCTATAACTCCCCGAGTGATCGACTGAAGGAACTCCTCACGTTCAATCGCCGGAAGTTTCACGAAGATTTCTGGGCCTTGAGGGACGTGTCGTTCGAAGTTTCGCGCGGAGAGACCTTCTGCATCGTGGGGGAGAACGGCTCCGGCAAGAGCACTCTGCTGCAGATCGTCGCAGGCATCCTGGCGCCGACTGAAGGACAGATCCGCGTCGACGGCCGCGTCTCGGCGCTGCTCGAGCTAGGCTCCGGCTTCAATCCCGAGTTCTCCGGCAAAGACAACGTCTATCTCAACGCCGCCATCCTCGGCTTCAACACCGAACAGATCGACCGCATCTACCCGCAGATCGAAGCCTTCGCCGAGATCGGCGATTTTATCAACCATCCCGTCAAGACGTACTCGAGCGGCATGGTCGTGCGGCTGGCGTTCGCGGTGGCGATCCACGTTGACCCTGAAATTCTGATAGTCGATGAGGCGCTGGCAGTCGGCGACATCTACTTCCGCCAGCGCTGCCTGCGCAAGGTGCATGAGCTGCGCGACCGGGGGATCACGATTCTGTTCGTGTCGCATGCGGCCGGAGATGTGAAGGCGATCGGCGACCGCGCCATGTGGCTGGACAACGGCCGCATTCGGGAAATCGGTGAAACGGACCGCGTCGTTGCCAAATACCTGGCCGCCATGGTTGAGAAGGACTCAGCCTATCTGCAGTTGAAGAAACGTGAACCACGTGCGGAGGCCGGCCCGGTGGAAGCACCGGAAGTCGTCACTCAGATTCCGAACATTGATCACCGCTATGGGGACGGGCGCGCAGAGGTGCTCGGCATTGTGGTCCTCGACGCCTTCGGCCGCAAGCTTCCGATACTTCAGCCCCAGTCCGAGATCATTGTCCGCATCAGCGTTCGCGCCAAGGAGCGGCTGAACAATCCGAACGTGGGCTTCATGCTGCGCAACCATCTGGGAGTGGACTTCGCGGGAACCAACACAACCCGAGAGGGCTGCGAGCTGCCGCCCATGGAGCCCGGCGACGTCTACACCGTCGATTTCCACGTTCAGGCGCCGAGCCTGTATCCGTCGTCTTTCTCTTTCTCTCCGGCGATCGCAGACGGTACACTCATCACGTACCGCATGTGCGACTGGATCGACAATGCGATTTCGCTCCAGATGGGCCACTCGGAAGGTCAGATCTACGGCTATATCCACCTGCCCTGCAAAGTGGAAGTGAATGCGCGCCTGGAGGACAAGCGGGACGTCGCGGAGGCGCAGCTTGGTTGAGTTCACTGGAGAGCGGCTGGTTCCAGGCCAGGTAGATCAAGACCTCTTGAATGAGCACCTGGCGCGATACGCGTTCGCGGCGCGGCTGGCGCGCAACAAGCGGGTGCTGGACGTTGCCTGCGGCATGGGGTACGGCTCGGCCGAACTGGCTAAGGTGGCGGCGCGCGTGGTGGGACTCGATGTTTCCGATGAGGCCGTGAATGCGGCGCGCGAGGCATATCCGCAGCCAAACCTGCAGTTCATTGCCGCGCCGGCGCAGTCGATCCCCTTCGACGACGGATCATTCGATCTCGTCGTGGCCTTCGAAGTGATCGAGCATCTTGAGGACTGGCCGCGGCTGCTTGCGGAGGCGCGGCGCCTGCTTGCTCCGGGCGGACAGCTCATCATCTCAACGCCGAACAAAGAATACTACGCGGAGTCGCGCCGGCTCTCCGGACCCAATCCGTTCCACGTTCACGAATTCACGTACGAGGAATTCCGCGGCGAGCTGGAGAAGGTTTTCCCCTCCGTCGCGCTTTTCGTGCAGAACCATGTCGGCGCCATCTCCTTTCATCCCACCGCCGGCAGTCCCGCCGTCACGGCAGAGCTGGCCGGCGATCAAGACCCGCCGCAGCCCGAGCAGAGCCACTTCTTCCTGGCGGTCTGCGCGCTGACCCCGCAGACGGGCAATCCGTTTTACGTCTACCTGCCTTCCTCGGCGAATCTGCTCCGCGAGCGCGAACAGCACATTCTCAAGCTCGAAGGGGAGTTGCGGCAGAAGGACGAGTGGCTGGAGGACGCGCGCAAGACCACGACATGGGCGCTCAACCTGGAGAAGGAACTGGAGGAGGCACGATCCCGGATCCTTGCCCTCCAGAAGGAGGTCGAGGAGCTCACAACCGGCTACGAGTCCAAGATCTCCGAACTGGAAGCGGAGCTGACCGCGCGGACGAATCGTGTCTTCGAGGTGGAGCAGGAGTACACTGCTCTCCTGCAGGCCAAGGCTGAGGAATTGGCCAAGTGCGTCGATCTTCTGCAAACTGCCGAGAACATTGTCGTGGAGCGCACAAACTGGGCGCTGCAGCTCGGCGAGCGGATCAAGCAACTCGAACAGGTCCTCCAGACAGCCCAAGGCTCGCGATGGGTCCGGCTGGGCCGCACATTTGGAATCGGGCCGGACCTTCAGAAGTACTAGATGACAGCCACGTTCTCCCGCTTGCTCCGATTGTTGCCACTGGCGGCCGTGTCGCCGCTGTTGATTTTCGCGGCCTGGCTATCGCTGGTTCTCACTGATTTCGTCTGGCTCCTCTTCGGACGGCGCAGGCAGCCGCAGGATTCGCGGCCTGATACCACCGCGGCGAGCGTCGTCATTCCGAACTGGAACGGGCGCGACCTGCTCGAGAAATATCTGCCGAGCGTCGTGGCGGCGATGGAAGGCAATCCCGCCAACGAAATCATCGTCGTGGACAACGGCTCAGCGGACGGCAGCGCGCAATTCCTGCGAGAGAACTTCCCACAAGTGAAAGTGGTGGCGCTGGAGCAGAACCTCGGCTTCGGCGGCGGCTCAAACGCCGGCTTCCGCGCGGCCAAAAACGACATCGTCGTGCTGCTGAACAGCGACATGCGCGTCGCCGGGGATTTCCTGCAGCCGCTGCTGGACGGCTTCGTAGATGAGCACGTGTTCGCGGTCTCGTGCCAGATCTTTTTCAGTGATCCAAACAAGAAGCGCGAGGAGACGGGCCTGACGCACGGCAGGTGGGCTCGCGGCGGGCTGCGCGTGCGGCATCACGACGACGGCCAGGTGACCTCGCTGTACCCGTGCTTTTATGGAGGCGGCGGCTCGTGCGCATTTGACCGCCGCAAGTTTCTGGAGCTGGGCGGATTCGACGAACTGCTTCGGCCGTTCTATCTCGAAGACACGGATCTCGGCTACATGGCCTGGAAGCGTGGATGGAAGGTGCTCTACCAACCGCACAGCCATGTCTGGCACGAGCATCGCGGCACCATAGGCAAGACGTTCAACCGCAGCTACATCGACGGCGTGATCCGCAAGAACTTCCTGCTGTTCTGCTGGAAGAACATTCACGAGCCCGCCCGTCTGGCCGGACATTTCTTCTACGCCTGGGCCGGAGCGATCCTGAGCGCGCTGTTTGGAGAATCAATGGAACGCGCCAGTCTCGACGGCATCTGGCGCGCGCTGTTGCAGCTACCCGGCGTAGCGGCATCGCGCTGGCACGCGCGCAGTCTCGCCGTCATCGACGATTCCGAAGCTTTCCGCCGGCCGATGGCCGGCTACTTCCGGGATCGCTTTGAGCCTGTTGAAGACGAGCCGGAACGCTTGCGCGTCCTTTTTGTGTCTCCCTACGCCATCTGCCCGCCGGTTCATGGCGGTGGTGTCTTCATGAGCGAGACGGTGAAGCAGTTGGGAAAGCTGGTGGACCTGCATCTGCTCGTGCTGGTGGATGAACCTCACGAGATGGAAGCTCACGATGAGCTGCTCGGCTGCACGAAGTCGATGGAGTTCATGGTGCGGCTCGAGGGCCGGCCGAAAGGGATCGGCGCGGTCACGCCGTACGCCATTCGCGAGTTCGACGACCCGGAGTTCGAGTGGATGATCCACCGGCAGATCTTCAACAAGAGAATCCATGCCGTGCAACTGGAATACACGCAGCTCGGGCAGTACGCGGGACCCTATCGACGCATTGCCTGGGCGCTCTTCGAACACGACGTGTACTTCCAGTCCGTGCGGCGCGTGCTGGAGAGCTTGAGCCCCTTACGGCGGATCAAAGGCACCATGGAGTACCTGCGCGCCCTGCGATATGAGTTGAAGCTACTGCCCGGGCTCGATGAGATCCAGACCTGCACGGAAGAGAATTCGCGGCACCTGCTGTCGTACCTCCCCGAGTTGAACGGCCGGCTGCATCACGATTTACGCGCAGGCATCGACACCAGCCGCTATGAGTTCAAGTCAGACGGCCGCCTGCCGAAGACCATGCTGTTCCTGGGCAGTTTCCGGCACCAGCCGAATCTGGCGGCTCTGCAGTGGTTCCTGCGGGACGTGATGCCAAGGGTGCTGGAACAGGAGCCTGAGGCGAAGTTGCGCGTGATCGGGTCCACGCCGCCGGCCCTGCACACACTCCCGATTTTCAACGGCGCGGTGGAACTGCTGGGTTTCGTGGAAGACATCCAACAGCCGCTAAAGGACCACGCCGTGTTCGTGTGTCCGATTCTCAGCGGCTCCGGCGTGCGCGTCAAACTGCTGGAGGCATTCGCATCGGGCATCCCGACTGTCTCCACGCGAATCGGAGCGGAGGGTCTGGGCGCCGAGGACGGCGTTTACTGCGCGCTGGCGGACAAGCCCGATGAGTTCGCTGCGCACATCGTCACTCTGTTCCAGCAGCCGGAGAAGGCGGCAGCGATGGCTGAACGCGCGAGGAAATTCGTGGAGACAAGCCACGACATCGCTGCCATGACGCGGAGGCTGGAGTTGACCTACCGCAGCACACTGGCGCGGAAAGGCAAGAGAGCCGGACTGGGTGAGAAGGCCTGACAACGGATTTCCCACTGGCCGCCGGTCATGACGGATTGGGACGCACCCTCAATGAGGGTTAAGCGGGGCCTCTGTTTACCAGTGCCACCAACTCGACTTGGCCGGAGCCTGGCCGCCGGTCTTCGCCAGGTTCGTCACCGTCGAGCTCAACTGGCCGGCAACATCGCGTGCAGTGTTGTTCAGGTCTTTCGCTGCAGACGTCTTTGGACGCGCATACATGGACCAGACGACGTTGCGCGAATTACGGCTCACCAGGAAGACAGTCCCCTTGCCACGTCCGAATGAGGTGACCCTTTCCACCGGCGAAGCCTTCAACTCAGGTCTCGCGGGTTGTTCCTCTTCCTCTTCCTGTCCCTGGTGGAGTTGAGGCGTCTCGGCTTTGGGTTCGGGATAGAGCTGGCCGAAGGCAAGTTCAAAGCCCTTGCCGAGCCGGTCCGTCAACAGCGCATCCGCCAGCGACGGATCGGTCACCACCTGAAACACGCCTTTCCGGGAAATCTCGCTTGCCAGGAACTGGTCGAAGCCGTTGGACATCGGGAGGAGATACACGCTCTTCACCTGAAGCAGCTCGCTGGTGCGCGGAGCGGCCGGCGCCGGAGTGGCGGCGGCGGGTGTGGCAGGCTGAGCCGCCGCGGGAGCCGGTTGAGCCGGCGCAGTTGCAGGGGCGGGGGCATGGGCCTGCGCGGGCGCCTGCGGCTGCTGCAACATCAGACATAGTGCAATCGTCAGCATCTCAACTCCTCATCTTAGCTTTGCCACACTTTACAATAGACGTTTTGCCGCCTCGGAAAGTCGAACACGCGCGTGTACAAGAGCCAAAGAATCACTGTCGTCATCCCCTGCCTGAACGAAGAGCAGGGAATTGAACAAGTCCTGCAGCGGATGCCTGAGTTTGTCGACGAGGTCATCGTCGTCGACAACGGCTCCACTGACCGCACCGCCGAAGTCGCCAGCGGCTACGGCGCCAAGGTGATCCGGGAAGATGTGCGCGGCTACGGACGCAGCTACAAGAAGGGATTCAGCATGGCGACCGGCGACATCATCGTCACGCTGGACGGGGATCACAGCTATCCTCCCGACGCGATCAGTTATCTGCTGGAAGCGTTCCTGCACCTAGGCGCCGACTTCCTGAACGCTTCGCGCTTCCCGGTGAGAGACCGCCAGGCGATGAGCTTCAAGCACAAGTTCGGCAATCTTGTGCTGTCCATCGCGATGTCGCTGCTCTTCTTCCGCTGGGTGCGCGATTCGCAGAGCGGTATGTGGGTGTTCCGGAGGCGGATTCTGGAGAAGATGCAGCTCGAATCGGACGGCATGGCCTTCTCGGAGGAGATCAAGATCGAAGCTTTGCTCCATCCCACGGCGCGCTTCGTGGAGATTTCCATTTTGTACTCCTCTCGTTTGGGCGAGATCAAACTGAATCCCTGGCGGGATGGAATACAGAATCTCGTCTTCCTGTTGAAAAAGCGGGTTGCGCGCAAATGAAATGGTGGTAACCTACTATTGTTCCCGCCTGTTCCCCCCTCCTGCCAAGCTGCTTTCTTGAAGAGACCCCTGAATGCCGTCCGAGACCACGGTGATCATTCCTCACTGGAACCGCGCGGCTTTGCTGGATCGATTGCTCACGACGATCGGACAGCAAAGCGTGAAGCCGGCGCGCGTTCTCGTGGTGGACAACGGATCGACGGACAGGTCGGCGGACGTCGCAGCGCAGCACGGCGCCGGGTTCATGGCGTTGAACGAGAACCGGGGGTTTGCGCACGCCGTGAACCGGGGCGTAGCGGCGTCCAGCACGAAGTGGGTCGCTGTCGTGAACAACGATGTGGAGCTGCACCCCCTGTGGTTGCAGACGCTTCTCGACGAGGCGGAGCGGAGCCAGGCGTGGTTCGCGGCGCCGCGGTTGGTGCAGCTCAAAGTGCCGGGTCAATTGGATGGATGCTTCGACCTGCTGGCGCGATCGGCGTGCGCGTGGAGGGCAGGGCATGGCGCATCGGATGAAGGACCCTATGCGGAACCGCGGACGATTGCGTTCGCACCGCTGACGGCGACTTTGCTGCGCCGCGAACTCTTCGAACGCGCTGGTTTGCTGGATGAGCGGTTCGAGTCGTATCTCGAAGACGTCGAATTCGGCCTGCGCTGCGCGCTGCAGTCGCTCGGCGGAGTGTACGTGCCGCAGGCGGAGGCATATCACGCCGGGAGCTCCACGCTCGGCCCCTGGAGTCCACGCATGGTGCAGTTGCTGTCGCGCAATCAGCTTCTGCTGGCGGCCAAGCACTTTCCCACGTCGTATATGTGGAATGTCCTGGTGGGACAGTCGTTGTGGGGTGCGCTTGCGCTGCGGCACAAGGCCGGCGCTGCCTGGCTGCGAGGCAAGGTCGCGGGACTGAGACTCTTCTCGGGAGTCCGCGCAACGGCGTCGCCGGCGGCAAGGACGGCGCTCGATCCGATCCTTCGCGCCTGCGAACGGGAAATCCGCCAACTCCAACCTGCTTCGCGCCGGGAAACCTACTGGCGCGCGTATTTCACCCTGGCCCCATGAAACTCGCCGCGGTCATCGTCACTTACAACTCGTCAGGCTGCATCGGCGGTTGCCTGGAAGCATGCCTGCGCTTCCAGCATGAGTTTGCTGCGGGCATCGTCGTGGTCGATAACGCCTCCCCGGACGGCACGAGCGACATTGCCGGCCGCTATGCAGGCGTGCGCGTGGTTGCGAACAACTCCAATCGCGGCTTTGCGGGCGCGGCCAATCAGGGTTTCTCGCTGGTTGAGGGAGCGGATGCGGTGTTGCTGTTGAATCCCGACGCCGTCCTGCTCTCACCGCCATCTCTCCTGGCGAGCGAGCTGGAATCTGATGCTCGCCTGGCCGCGGTGGGCGGACAGCTCCTCGACGAATCCGGCGTCCCGCAGGGCGGATTTCAAGTGCGGCGCTTTCCCACGGCCGCGGCGCTCGCGTTCGAGGTGCTCGGCGTGAATCGCCTTCTTCCAGGCAATCCGGTGAACCGCCGTTACCGGGCGCTGGATCTGGACCCGGGGCGAAACGCCGAAAATATCCAGCCCGCCGGCGCCTGCCTGCTGATTCGCCGCACCGCCTGGCATGCGGCTGGCGGTTTCGACGAAGGCTTCTATCCTCTTTGGTTTGAGGAAGTGGACCTTCTGCAGCGGCTTCGCGGCGAGGGGTGGACCACTCGCTATATTTGCGCTTTCTCCGCCCGTCATGCGGGGGCCCACTCCGTTCGTTCGCTGTCTTGGGCGTCCCGCCAGCTATATTGGTATAGTAGTTTGCTACGGTATGCTTCTCTGTATTTTCAGGATCGGAAAAGGATCTTGATATGCGGGGCTGTCATCTTAGGTATATTGCCGCGAATGGTAACGGGGATGTTCCTGCAGCGGTCCATTCGACCTTTTGGTGTTGGTTTGAAAGTGATTGGGCTCGCTATTACCTATCTGTGGACGGGATCCGCTTTAAGTATCCGGTCCGAGATGGCTACGATGTCTTCACCTGTGGAGTGTGAGCCAGCCGGGGCGCTGAAGCGACCCGGCTCTTTGGTGTGACTTTTTTTTCACATGGCATACAACGACCTGGTTTCGGTCACGATCGTGACCTACAACAGTGGGCGCTACATTAAGCGCTGCCTGGAGTCCGTACTGGCGCAAAAGGGTCCGCAAGTCGAGATCCTCGTCGTCGACAACGACTCGACGGACGGCACACGAGACATCCTTGAACGATATGAGGAACGTTGTCATATCGTCTACAACACGAAAAATGTTGGGTTCGCCGCTGCGCAGAACCAGGCAATCAACCTGTCCCGCGGGAACTGGATCCTGACCCTGAATCCTGATGTCCTGCTGATGCCCTACTTCATTCAGGCTCTTCTGGAGGCAGGGCGGCTGGACAACCGGATCGGGACAGTGTGCGGCAAGCTGCTGGTGATGAGCCCCGACTTCGACATCGACGCGAAGCCGCGAGTCGATTCGACAGGCATCTATTTCACACCCAACCTGCGTCATCTCGACCGGGGCAGCCGGCAGATCGACAACGGGCACTACCTGAAGCGCGAGTATGTCTTCGGCGCGACGGCCGCGGCGGCGCTCTATCGCCGCAGTATGATCGAGGACATCTCCATCAACGGCGAGTTCTTCGACTCGGACTTCTTCGTCTACCGCGAGGACGCGGATGTGGCGTGGCGGGCGCAGTTGATGGGCTGGCGCTGCCTGTACACGCCTTACGCGCGCGGCTATCACGTGCGCGCGGTTCTGCCCGGCAACCGCCGTGCACTGCCCCGCGAGATCAACATGCACTCGGTGAAGAATCGCTTCCTGATGCGCATGAAGAACATGACCGGCGATCTGTACAAGCGCTATTGGATGTCGATCACCGCCCGCGACGCCGTCGTTGTCGGCTGCTGCCTGCTGTACGAACACTATTCGCTGCGAGCCTTTTGGAAGGTCCTGCGAACCTGGCAGGCGGTGCTCGAAAAGCGCCGGGAGATCATGGCGAGGAAACGCGTCACGGACGAGTACATGGCCGGCTGGTTCCACTACGAACCGGTGAGCCGCCCGGCGCCGAAGAAGGCTGTGTCGGAACTCAGTCCGGCGCGTTCGCGCACGCAGGTGGCAGAGAGCTGAGGTTCCCAAGCAGACTGCCGTCATGCAAGCATGAGGAGATGCTGCGCGACGCCTGTGTCCGCGCTCCTCAGTAATGCGAATAGCTCTTCTAGGCACCCGGGGAATTCCTGCTCGATATGGCGGGTTCGAAACGTTCGCCGAGGAGTTGTCCGCGCGTCTGGCCGCGCGCGGCCACGAGGTCACCGTCTATTGCCGGGAGCCCTTTGAAGAAGCCATGTATCGCGGCGTCCGCCTCCGCTACATTCCTCCAGTGCGCCACAAATATCTAGAGACCATCGCGCACACGTTCGTCTCCACGCTGGACGTGATGAAGGGCCCGCACGATGTGGCGCTCTACTGCAACGGAGCGAATGCCATCTTCACGCCGTTGGCGCGGGCCGCGGGGATGCCGGTGGCGCTGAACGTGGACGGCCTGGAGCGCAAGCGCAAGAAGTGGAACGCACTCGCGCGCGCATGGTACCTCTTCTCCGAAGCGCTCTCCACATTTTGCCCGAATGAGATCGTCACGGACGCCGCGCAGATCCGCGAATACTACCGCACTCGCTATGGAGCGGACTCCACCTTCATCCCCTATGGCGCGCCGACAGGCAAACTGCCAACATCCGCGGTGCTGGACCGTCTCGGTCTGGAGCGCGGGCGCTACTTCCTTTATGTGACGCGCTTCGAGCCTGAGAATAACCCGCTGATGGTGCGTCGGGCGTTTGAGCGCGTGAAAACGGATCTCAAGCTGGCGCTCATCGGCGACGCACCCTACGCGGCCGACTATATCCGCCAGGTGCGCGACACAAAGGACCAGCGCGTCCTGCTCCCCGGAGCAATCTACGGCGATGGCTATCACGAGCTGCAGTCTCACAGCTTCGCCTACATTCACGCGACCGAGGTGGGAGGGACGCATCCGGCTCTGATCGAGGCGATGGGACGCGGAGCGCTGGTGCTTTACCTGATGACCGCGGAGAACCACGAAGTGGCCGGAGGCGCGGGCATTCCTTTTCAAGACGAAGCCGATCTCGAAAATCGCCTGGCTGAGGTGCTCGCAATGGAAGAGGCGCAACGCAGCCGGTACCGCGAAGCCGCGCTGCGCAGAGTCTGCGAGCACTATAGCTGGGACGCCGTGACCACCGCCTACGAGGCTCTCTTCAGGCGGTTGCTGGGACAGGAATGATGCATCGAACGTGGGTTGAGATTTCGCTGGAGAGCATTGCGGCGAACTACCACGCGCTGCGACGTGCAGCGGGAGTGGGCGTGCTGGTCGCACCGGTGGTGAAAGCGGACGCATACCGTCATGGCGCGGTCCAGGTGGCACGACGCCTTGAAGCTGAGGGGGCGTCCTGGCTGGCGGTGAGCAACAGCGCCGAGGGCGTGCAACTGCGAGACGCAGGCATCGGCGCTCGCATTCTGGTGATGGGCGGATTCCTCGACTGCGAACGCGAGGCGCTGGCCGTGTTCTCACTCACGCCGGTGATCCACTCTCTCGCCACTTTGCGTGAGCTCAACCGGTACGCAGTCTCGCGCAGCGCTGTGCTGCCCGTTCATTTGAAGATCGACACCGGCATGGGCAGGCTGGGATCGCGCGCCACATGCGAGGAGATGATCCAGTCGGTGCGCGAAGCCTCTCATCTCCGCCTGGAAGGGTTGATGACGCACTTCGCTTCCGCGTCGGACTTCACCACATCCCAGACCAGCGACCAGATCAGCGCCTTCGAAGCGGCGCATCAGGCGTTCATCAGAGCAGGCATAGTGCCGGAGCTGGTTCATCTTTCGAGCAGCGCCCCCCTGGCCTTTGGACTGAAGTGTGCGTTCGGCACGATGGTGCGGCCCGGCCTGGCTTTGTACGGCTACGTCAGCCCGCCGGCAGGGCGAGCGCCACAGTTGCTATTGCAGGTGGAGCCGGCGCTCATGTGGAAGGCCCGCATTCTCGAAGTCAAGGAGATAGATGTGGACATGCCGGTGGGATACGGCGCCCGCTGGCGCACTGCGCGCGCATCCCGCATCGGTGTAATCGCCGCTGGATATGCGGACGGGTTGCCTCACACGTTGTCGAACCGGGGGCACGTGATTGCGGGCGGCCGGATCGTCCCGCTTGCCGGCGCGGTTTCGATGGACCTGAGCAGCGTTGATCTCACGGACGCCCCGGAAGTACAGGCGGGCGATGCCGTGACTCTGATCGGCAAAGAAGATGATGCCCGCTACGACGCCGAAGATATGGCGCGCGAAGCGGGCATTATCAGCTACGCGGTGCTGTGCGGGATCGGCAATCGCGTAGCCAGGGTATACGTGGAATAGTGGTCTAGCGGTCAGCTTCGATAGCCGGCTGGATTGATGCTGAATGCTGATCGCTGGTAGCTAAACATCCAGATTTCGGACGTTGAGTGCGTTCTCCTCGATGAACTTGCGTCGGGCTTCAACGTCCTCACCCATGAGTGTCGAGAAGATTTCTTCACACTCCACGGCGTCTTCCAGCTTCACTTCCAGCAGGGTCCGCTTCTCGGCGTCCATGGTGGTCTCCCAGAGCTGATCCGGGTTCATCTCACCCAGACCTTTGTAACGCTGCACGCTGCAGTCGCGCGTTCCTTCGTTCTTGAGGTGTCCGATCAGCTCGCGCCAGTTGGAGATAGTCTCGCGGCGCGCGTCCTTCACCACCAGGAACGGCGGCTGGTTGTACTTCTGCGATTGTTTGGCGAGAACTCGGAGCCGCTTGAATTCAGGCTGCTGCGCAACTTCGACGCCAATGACGCGGTCGCCGTGTGATTCGTCGTGATAGACGATGTTCCAGGTGGAGTGCTCTTCGTCAGCCGTGACGCGCACCTTCAGCTTAGGCCCGGCAATAGCTGCGGCCACGCGCTCAATCTCCGCCTTGTTGGCGAAGTCCGCTTTGGAATCGATCGCATATTGCGGGTCGGAAAGAACCTCGACGACGCGTGTTTCGCGCAGCCGGCGCTCCATGCGCGTGAAGATCTGCTGGAACTCGTCCAGGGCCATGAGGAAGCTGCGCAGTTCGCCGCCTTCCAGCTTGCCGCCGTTCCCGTTCTCGCCTACCTGCACGTAGACGTTCTCGGTGGCGCGGCGCAGAATCTCGCGGACGAACTCCTGATCGTTCTTGATGTACTTTTCGCTGCGGCCCTTCTTGATACGGTAGAGCGGCGGCTGGGCGACGTAAACGTGCCCGCGCGTGATCAGCTCCTGCATGTGCCGGAAGAAGAACGTCAACAGCAGCGTGCGGATGTGGCTGCCATCCACGTCGGCGTCCGTCATCAGGATGATCTTGTGGTAGCGCAGCTTGCTGATATCGAAGTCGTCCTTGCCGATGCCCGTGCCAAAGGCCGTGATCATCGTCCGGATTTCCTCGTGCCCCAGCATCTTGTCGTAGCGCGCTTTCTCAACGTTCAGGATCTTGCCCCGCAGCGGCAGGATCGCCTGATAGCGGCGGTCGCGGCCCGTCTTCGCCGTGCCGCCGGCCGACTCGCCCTCCACCAGGAAGACTTCGCAGCGCGCCGGATCCTTCTCCTGGCAGTCCGCCAGCTTGCCCGGCAGACCGCCGGAATCCAGAGCTCCCTTGCGGCGCGTCAGTTCCCGGGCCTTGCGCGCGGCCTCGCGCGCCCGGGCTGCGTCCACGGCCTTGCCGATGATCTTCTTCATCACCGCCGGGTTCTTGTCGAAGTACTCGGTCAGCTTCTCATTGACGATTTGCGTGACGTACCCGCCGATGTCGGAGTTGAGTTTGCCCTTAGTCTGCCCTTCGAACTGCGGCTGAGGAAGCTTCACGCTGACGACAGCCGTGATGCCTTCCAGCACGTCGTCGCCGGAGAGGTTTGCGTCCTTGACGTCCTTCAGCAGGCCTGCGGAGCGGGCGCAGGCGTTCAGCGTGCGCGTAAGCGCCGTGCGGAAGCCAGTCAGGTGCGTGCCGCCGTCGCGCGTGTTGATGTTGTTTGCGAAGCTGAAGATCTGGTCCGAATAGCTGTCGTTCCACTGCATTGCGATTTCCATGGCGAGGACGCCGCCGGTGGGCAGTTCACGCTCGCCTTCAATGGCGATCGGCTTTTCGTGCAGCACGGACTTGCCGCGGTTCAGGTGCTTGATGAACTCGCTGATGCCTCCCGAGTAGTAGAACTCGTGCGACTTGACGGGCTCCACGCGTTCATCGCTGAGAACAATCTTCAGCCCCTTGTTCAGGAATGCAACTTCGCGCAGACGCGTTGAAAGCACATCGAAGTTGAACTTCGTCGTCTCAAAAATAGTACTGTCGGCTTTGAATGTGATCTTGGTGCCGGTCTTGTTGCCGGCTTTGCCAGTCTTCGTGAGCGGGGCCTTGGGGATCCCGCGCTCGTACTCTTGTTCCCAGGTTGCCTTGTCGCGCCAGATCTCCACGTGCAGAGTCTCAGCCAGTGCGTTCACGCAGCTTACTCCGACACCGTGCAGACCGCCCGACACTTTGTAGGTGTTCGAGTCGAACTTGCCGCCGGCGTGGAGCTTCGTGAGAACAACCTCCGCGGCCGAAACGCCCTCGGTCGAGTGAATGTCGACCGGGATGCCGCGCCCGTTGTCCACAATCGTGATCGAGTCGTCGATGTGAATGGTTACACGAATCTCATCGCAGTAGCCGGCCATCGCTTCGTCGACGGAGTTGTCGACCACCTCATAGACGAGATGGTGAAGGCCGCCTTCACTGGTGGACCCAATATACATGGCGGGCCGGAGGCGCACCGCCTCCAGGCCTTCGAGGATTTTGATACTCGAGGAATCGTAAGCGCCAGGTGTGCTCAAATCTGTTTCGTCCTTCTAGCCGCTAATCAGATGCGCATGGGCATCACGACGTAGCGGTACTTGTAGTCGACGCCCTCGCCGCCGGGGCTCAATTCGCCGGCGCTCTGTGCGTCCTTGAAGTGGAAGGCCACTTTGGCTTCGGGTACGGCTCGCAGGAACTCGAGGAGGTACTGAGCGTTAAAACCGATTTCGACGGTAGGGCCGCCGTACTCGACTGCCAGGCTTTCTTCCGATTCTCCGCTTTCAGACAGCGACGAGTGCAGTGTCGCCTCGTTGTCGCCAAAGCGGACTTTGATGGCGCGCGAACGCTCATCGGAAAACTGTGAAACACGTTCGATGGATGCACGCAGCTCGTCGCGATCCACCTCCACTGTGTGAGAGTGCGACTTCGGCAGCACCCGTTCGAAGTCCGGGAAGTTCCCTGTCAGCTTCCGGCTGATCAGAAGCCGCGGCCCAAGCTGGAAGAACAGGTGATTGTCGTCCCCGGCAAAGTCCACCGGTGCCGTCTTGTCTTCCGTGTCCGATGCCAGCTTCAACAACTCGGCCATCGCCTTCCGCGGGAGCAGAGCTTTGTAGTTTGCCGGACTGTCCAGCGGATTCTCACATTCCACCAGGGCCAAACGGTGCCCGTCAGTCGCCACCACTGTCACTGTCCGGTCCCGCAGCAGCAACAGCGCTCCATTCAGCGTGAACCGCGACTCTTCGGCGGAAATGGCGAAGATCGTCTTCGAGATCATCGACGCCAGCAACCCGATCGGCAGTTGCGCCAGCGCCTCCGGCATCTGCGGCAACTCCGGATAGCTCTCCCGCGACATGCCGGCAATCCTTGTGCGCGACCGTCCACAGGTGAGACTCGCCCAGTGATTGTCACTGAACTTGAAATTCACATCGGAGTCCGGCAACAGCCTGACGTACTCCAGAAGCTTCTTGGCGGGAATCGTTCCGGCGCCCCCGGACTTCGTCCGGGCTGGGGCGGAGCAGCGGATACCGAGCTCCAGATCGGTCGCCGTCATCGTCAATCGCTCGCCCGATACCTCTAGAAGAACATTCGAAAGGATCGGGATGGTGGTCTTACGTTCCACCACGCCCTGCGAGAGGTTCAGCTCCCTGACGAGATCGGCCTTGCTGACAGTGAACTCCATTGGAACGACTCCCTCTACTGCTACTCTTCCCTTGTCTTTCTTTCAACAAGTCTATGAATCGGATTCATAGGGCCTGTGGAAATGTAGATATCTCTCTAAATTATACAAAACTCTGAGCGTTCCTGGCTTAGGCAAGTGTGGAAAGCTTTTCGATCCCAGGTAGGTTCCGGACCGGTCCGCCAGATCCTCACAAGCTTCCAGAAGCGCTCCACAGGGCAGCCTGTGGGAAACGCAACAAGTTTAATTGAATGAATCGATTAGACTGTGGATCAGCCTGTTCAAATCAGGGTCGGACTGGCGTAGCTCTTCCACTTTCCTCACAGAGTGGAGCACGGTGGTGTGGTGCTTGCCTCCAAAGTGGCGTCCGATCTCAGGCAGAGAGGCGGACGTCAGCTCCTTGCAGAGATACATTGCCACCTGGCGCGGCCGCGAAATCTCGTGCGCATTGGTCTTCTGCTTGAGCTGGAAAGGCTGCAGCGAGTACCGCTCGGCTACGGCGCGGAGCACCGAGTCAATCGTCACACGCTTCTCCTGGGCCGGAAAGAGCTGACGCAACGCCTGCTGTGCCATGGCGATGTTGATCGGCATCCGTGTGACCGATGAGTACGCCAGCAGCTTCGTGAAGGCGCCTTCGAGTTCGCGCACGCTACTCTTTGTCTTGGTCGCGATAAAGATGCGAACGTCTTCGGGTAGCCGCACGCCTTCGGCCTCGGCTTTCTTGTCCAGGATCGCCATCTTGGTTTCGAGGTCTGGCGGTTGCACGTCGACCATCAAGCCCCACTCGAAGCGCGAGCGCAGGCGCTCCACCAGGCCCGGCGTATTCTTGGGCATCTGGTCGCTTGAGATCACGATCTGTTTCTGATGATCGTAGAGTTCGTTGAATGTGTGAAAGAACTCTTCCTGAGTTCGCTCCTTGCCGGCAAGGCTGTGCACGTCGTCGATCAACAGCGCGTCCGCATTGCGGTAGTGCTGGTGGAACGCGCCCATGCGGTCCGTGCGGATGCAGTGGATCATCTCGTTCATGAAACGCTCGCCCGAAGTGTAGACCACTCGCATTCCCGGATGATCGGCCAGTAGCGTCCGTCCGATAGCGTGCATTAGGTGCGTCTTGCCCATGCCGCTGCCGCCATAGATGAACAGCGGGTTGTAGCTTTTTGATGGCGATGACGCCACTGCAAACGCCGCGGCGTGCGCGAACTGATTGCACGAGCCCACGACGAAACTGCCAAACGTCAATCTCGGGTTGAGCTGGCTTGCTGCGGCGACGAACTCCGGCCCAGCGCCGTGATGTGCTCCGTTCGGAGCATGGACAGGCGGCGGTGGAACGCGCGCATGGCCGTTTGAGCCCGAGCTAGCCAACTCGTAGTGGATCTCCTGGATCGGGAGGCGGAGATCCACGATCGCGGTATTCACCTTGGTCGCGTACTCGCTCTCCAGCCAGATCTTGGTCACTTCATCCGGAACGGCAACCCGCAGCCTGGAACCCTCTAGCCCTAAAAATTGCGTCTGGGCGACCCAGTTTTGGTATGACTCCGAGGTCAGTCTTGTTTGGAGCTGTTCCTTAATTGATTCCCATGTATTTTTTTCCAGCATCAGCCCACAACACTCCCACTTGATTTCCACAGGTTATTCACAGTAGTGGAAAACCCGATTCTTACCTGTTATGAATTCCGCCGCGCGGCTCCTCACGAACACAAGCACTATTGACCGGAAGCGTCCTTCCAAGGCGCCTGCTCCCGCGCTGGCGATCATCAGCATAGCATAATTTCCACAGGTGCAACCCCCTTCTGCAACGAAATTGTAACTCACTAAAAACACAGGACTATACACGTTTGTCCGGGTTTTTAAAGCCCTCCCATTTCGACCTGTTTTTGTTCTGGCAAACATGCAACTGCCTGATGCGATTGGGGCTTCCGTTTACAGAGCGAACACAGAGGCGAAGACCGAGGATTTGACACGCTCATGCGCGTAAGCGACAATTGAGGTGACCCTGCGAGCGGGAGTAACTCAGCTGGTAGAGTGCAACCTTGCCAAGGTTGAAGTCGCGGGTTCGAATCCCGTCTCCCGCTCCATTCCTTAGTCGATCCCCTTCCAACTCGCCCTCGCCCTTCTTTACTCGGCTCGAAGTGCACGTCCACAAGCGAGTCCCCATGGCTCTGCGGGCCACCAACAACGATAAAGCCGCGAGTGGTAGCGGGCGGGTACAACGGGGTCCCGCGTCTTCAGCGGAGTCCCCATGGCCGCGTCTTTGGCCCCAGCCCCGAAATCCAACTGCCCATCTTTGCCAAGGGACTGAACTCTGACCTCGTGTCGTTCCGATACCTCTGGCCGCTCGTACCTAAAACGTCGCTAGGCCGGACAGGCGCTGACAATCTCCTTCAAGTTCGCGCGACTGTTCCATCATAGAAGCGGGCGAGTCAACCCAATACCCTAAAGCTGCGTCAAGAATGGTGTATGCGAAGGCTTGCGTTGGTCTTCTGCGTCCAGGTCGCGGTCCTCGCCGGCGGCCTCACCCCACAACAACGCGCGGAACACCTTCTTGCGCGGGCAACCTACGGCGCACGGCCGGGCGACGCGCAGGAACTGCAGCGCATCGGCTGGAAGAAGTGGCTGGACCAGCAGCTTCACCCTGAACGGATCCCAGGGAATCCGGTCTTGCAGGAGCGCCTGCGTCCTTTGGAATCCCTCACCATGCAGTCGACGGAGCTCGTCAAGACGTATCCGCAGCCGAAGCAGGGAGTACTGCCGCCGCCCCCGATGCCGCTCCGCCTCGCCGGCGCGCCAGTCCAGCAGCGGCGCGACTATCTCCTGCAGGCGGCGCCCGTCCGCGTGGTGGGGCACGATCTGGTGGAAGCCAAGATCGATCGCGCACTGCTTTCAACACGCCAGTTGGAGGAGGTGCTGGCCGATTTTTGGTTCAACCACTTCAACGTCTTTCTCGACAAGGGCGCCGACCGTTACCTGGTCACTTCGTTCGAACGCGACGCGATCCGGCCCCACGTGCTGGGCAAGTTTCGCGACCTTCTACAGGCCACGGCCCGGCACCCCGCCATGCTGTTCTATCTCGACAACTGGCTGAGTGTCGCGCCGGGCACAAACCTCCCGCAGCGCCGAGGCCTCAACGAAAACTATGCGCGCGAGCTGCTGGAGCTGCACACGCTCGGTGTCGACGGCGGATACACGCAGCAGGACGTGATCGAGGTGGCGCGCTGTTTCACCGGGTGGACCATTCGCAATCCGCGCGAGGGCGGCGCGTACTTCTTCGCAGAGCGCCTGCACGACCGCGACGCAAAGACGGTGCTGGGAGTCCGGATCACTGCCGGTGGCGAAGAAGACGGCCTGAAGGTGCTGGACCTGCTCGCCCGCCATCCCTCCACGGCCCGCTTCATCAGCCGCAAACTCGCACAGCGCTTCGTCAGCGACGATCCGCCCAAATCGCTTGTTGAGAAGATGGCCGCTGAGTTTCGCAAGACCGATGGCGACATCCGCCAGGTTCTCCGCGTCATGTTCTATTCAAAAGAATTCTGGTCGGCGGACGCCTATCGCGCGAAAGTCAAATCGCCGCTCGAATTCGTGATGAGCGCGGCCCGCAGCACCGAGGCCGATGTGACGTCGGGTTTCGCGCTGGCGCAGACAGTGGCGCGCCTCGGGCAACCTCTGTATCGCGAGCCCGCACCCACCGGCTACTCGAACGAATCTCAGCGCTGGCTGAATGCGTCCGCGCTGGTGGAGCGCATGAATTTCGCTACGGCGCTGACCGCCAACCGGCTGCCCGGCGTGCGGATCGACCCCGCGAAGTACGGCAATGCCGGTCTCCGCCTGGGCGGACCCGAGTTTCAGAAACGTTAGGAGGCGCGAATGACCAGACGGACGTGGCTCGGCAGCACTGCTCTGCAACTGTTCGGGACGGGCCTCGCGCCCCAATGGCTGCTGCGGGCGGCGCCCGGTGAATCGCGAGGCAAAGTGGTGGTCGCGGTGTTTCTGCGCGGCGCCGCCGATGCGTTGAATCTCATCGTGCCTTATGGCGACCGGCACTACGCGGAGCTGCGTCCGAATCTCGCCGTGCCCCGCGGCGAAGTGATCGATCTCGACGGCTTCTTTGGCCTGCACCCGCAGCTCCGGCCTCTGCTGCCCCTTTATCAGGAGAAGCAGCTTGCCATTGTGCATGCCGCCGGCTCGCCCGACTCATCGCGCTCCCACTTCGACGCGCAGGATTGCATGGAGTGCGGCACGCCTGGACGCCGCTCCACAACAGATGGCTGGCTAAATCGCGCGCTGCCGGCCCGAACGGAAGCTCCGCCCCTCCGCGCGGTGAGTTGCACCACCACGCTGGCGCGTACCCTGCGCGGTACCAACCCGGCTATCGCCGTCGCCAGCATCGGTGAGTTTCGTATACGAGATCTGGAAGCCGCGGCCCAATGGCAGTCCCAGTACGCATCTACCGCCGATCCCGGCCTGCGCCGTTCCGGCGCGGAGACCTTTGCAGCCCTTAGCTTGCTGGAAACCGTGGCCCGCTCAGGTTCGCCCATGAACGGGGCAACCTACCCCCGCGGCCGCTTCGGGGACTGCATGTGGCAGACTGCTCAGTTGATCCGCGCCGGCGTGGGGCTGGAGGCGGCATTCACGGAGTTGGGCGGATGGGATCATCACGTGAACGAAGCGCCGCAGCTCGCGGCGAGAGCACAGGAACTGGCCCAGGCCCTCGCCGCGTTCTCACGGGATCTCGGCAGCCGCATGCAGGATGTTGTCGTGGTCACCATGACCGAGTTCGGACGAACGGCCTGTGAGAACGGCGCGCGCGGCACAGACCACGGACACGCCGGCTTCATGTTTGTAACCGGCGGAGGCACACGTGGCGGCCAGGTGCTGGGCCGCTGGCCCGGACTCGCAGCGGAACAACTCTACGAGGGCCGCGACCTCGCCGTGACAACGGACTACCGGGATGTCCTTTCAAGCATAGTGCGCCGCCAGTACGGACAGACCGATCTCGCTTCTGTCTTTCCCGGCTACACGCAGGTTGGAGCAAACGGACTTTTGCTCTGATGCACCTGTAAATTTACTCGCCCCTATATGCCCAAAAGGGCGAACGAAGTACAGGTTTTGTCAAAGAAGCTTGGCTCTAGGCGGTCTTTCCCCATACCTTCGCAATATTGATGACACGCGCGGTATGAGGCTTCATTCGGAGCTGAGCTCGTGCAGGCAATGGTTGATTGGACCAGGGAACCTGGTAGGTGCGGAGGCACTGCGGGCAATGGTAGTGTCCGTTCACTGGCCACATGGGAGCCCGGTGGAAAGCGCGGCACCAAGTCCGGGACAAATTCTCCCAAACAGCTAACATAGAGCCGAGCATCTAAATCCCCCTCTCTGCTCAATATGGATGCCGCGAACGAAGGTCCGGTTGCATGGACACGCGATCATTGCTCATCACCGTCGTACTTGGAGCGGGCGTACTAGTGTGGTTCGCCAACCGCAGCGCCTTTTTCCCGATGAAGTTCCCCGCGGGCTACTGGGAGGAGCAGCAGAGCGCGCATGTGGACGACGTATACTTGACCGCCTCAGACGGCGTGAAGCTCCACGGGTGGTGGAAATCGACCTCCGGTGCGCGCGCTGTGGCGTTATTCCTGCACGGCAACGCCGGTAATGTCACGCATCGAGCGGGCACAATGCAGGATTTATCAACAGCCGGCGCCTCGGTTTTGGTGATCGATTACCGCGGCTACGGCAAGAGCGAGGGCTGGCCGACGGAGCGCGGTCTCTACCGCGACGCCGAGGCCGCCTACCGTCATCTGATTGCAGCAGGATGGACCGCGCGGCAGATCATCATCGTCGGAGAGTCACTGGGATCGGCGGTGGCTATCGAACTGGCATCGCGTTTCTCTTGCGCCGGAGTCGTGCTTGAAGCGCCGTTCCCGTCGGCGCGTTCGGTTGCCGCGCGCGTGCTGCCTGTGCTTGGTCCGGCACTGGTGTGGGGCTTCGATTCACGAGCCCGCATCAAAGGCGTTCGCGCTCCGCTGCTCTTTATCCAGGGAGATCGTGATGAAGTGATCCCCTACGAACTGGGGCGCGAACTGTACGAAGCGGCTCCGGAGCCGAAATCGTTCTGGACCGTCCACGGCGCGCACCACAACGACATCCACGCGCTGGCGATGAATGAGTATCCGGTACGGTTTCGAGAGTTTATGATGGCTGCATGCAACGCCGCAGATTTCTCGCAGCGCCGGCCCTGATCCCCACCGCGCTCTATTCCCAGACCCAGGCCAAGCTTCCGCCCATGGCGGAGAGGATCGAAGCCTACGGCCTCAAGTGGCAGGTGATCGCCGCGGCCGACTGGCAGGTGCAGGGCAACGAACTTCAACTGGTGACGGCGCGTCCGCAACAGGCGAATCCCCGCAGGCCGATTCAGTTCGCGCTGGCGGAGACGGATCCAATCAACAGATTCACCCTCGAAGTGGAAGTGCAGCGGTCCAAGCCTAAGGGCTCGCTCATCCTCGTCTATGCGTGGCAGAAGGACGGCTACTTCAACTACGTTCACTTGTCCGACGACGCCGCATCGAAGGTCGAGGCACACAACGGCATCTTCCACTGCTACGGCGGCGACCGCGTGCGCATCAGCCCGGCGCAGGGCCCCGCCACGCTGATCAGCGAAGCGTGGCACAAGGTGAAAGTGGTCTATGACGGCTCAAAAGGGCTGGTGGAAGCGTGGGTCGATGGAGAGACGAGTCCGTCGCTGAAGGGCATCGACCTGAGCCTCGGCGCCGGCCGTCTCGGGTTGGGGAGTTTCTTCCACACTGCCGGCTTTCGCAATTTCAAGCTCACTACATAGACCCGGCTCGCTACTGGTGGCGGCTGTGGACGCAATAGAGCCGCGAGCCGTAGCGAGCGGGTGTAACGGGGTCGAGCGCGTCTTCTTCTCACCACGTCAGCTCTTCGCCGCCGATCAGCACAAGCGACAGGATCGAACTCTTGCTGTGGTCGAACTCGACCGGCGCCAACTTTCCTTCGTAAGGCCGCGTTACTTTCAGCGTCGCCGTCTTGGCCATGGGATCGCGCACCCCCGCGCCTCGCATCAGATCCGCGATATTGCCGCCGACGGGAACATATTCATCCTTGCCATTGGCCCGCACTTTCAGTTCGGGGCCGATCACCATGTCCTTGGGCACGGAGATGCAGGCCGCTCCCTTTTGCCCGGCCACTGCGCAATACGATTCCGGGCTCGCCTCAAAGTCCTTCGTCGCCTTCTCGAGGTCGGCGGCTGAAGGCGCGGCCAGCAGGGCGATCTTGCGATCCTGATCAACGCTCCAGCTCCGGAAGAAGAATCGCAGGTACGTGGCTCCGGCCGGCAGATGCATCACCTCGTGATCGGCAGCGATGCCCGTCGTGATTGCGCCGCGCACATTGGACTCGGACTGGCCTGCGCTGACCGTCACTCCGCCCTGCGCAGCGGCGTGGAGCAGATAGAAAGACGTGAGGTAACCGACGGCCACTCCCTTCTCACGAATCGGCTCGACCGCACGCAAGCGAAACTGCGGCTCCAGATCGAAATAGCCGGCCATGATGTACTCGCCGTAGCGCAGCCTGTACGACGCCGAGGACGGCAAGGGCATGCTGTCGATCAGACGCTGCGTCAACCGCGGAGCATCCTGTGCCGCAATGCATCCCTCGTGCTCCTGCTGGACCAGCGCCGGCTTGAAGGCGTCCTGGAACCAGTTGGTGCGCACGATGATATCGGCGGGCAACTGCCCGGGCGCGCCGCCGCCCACGCCTTGCAGCACGGTTCCCGGCAAGGGCGCGAGAGCGGCGGAATCAGCATGGACGCGGGCGGCTTTCCCTTTCCACTGCAAACGGATCCCGGGCTTGTCCAGTGCGCACGCCGGTGCGTTGGTCTTCACGCTGCGGGCGCGCTTCAGCTCGAAATCCGGCTGCATCGCATTCGGCCGCGGCGGCACTAGCGTGTGCCCGCGATCCTCGGGAACGAACTTCCACACGTCCGGCTTGCGCGCCGAGCATCCGGCGAACAGGAGGACGAGGCACAAAAAGGGCAGGCAGCGTACCATACCAAGACATGGACACCGGAAGAGGGTCATCCGGTTTCCGATATCCTGAAATCAGCACTTCTGGAATGTTCCTCAAAATTCTTTCACACCCCGTTTTCGTCAACCTGAACTTTCACATGCCCATCGTGGTGGACCTGTCCCACCCGCTGATCCTGCTCACGGGCGAGAACGGGTGCGGCAAGTCCACGCTGCTCCACTCCATCCACTACGCCCTCCGCGGCGATCAGGTGGACGGCTACGTCTACCGCCTGGAGAACAAGGTGGCCGCGCCCAAGGTTTTTCTCTTCGACGCCGAGCAGCACAATCCGCGCATGCACCTGGAGCTGTTCGAAAACAACCCGCAGATGCGCGAGTTCGTGCAGATGGCCAGCCACGGCCAGGTCATGCTGTCGATGTTCCGGGAGACGTTCCCCTCGCTGCCGGACGGCACCGTCCTTCTGCTGGACGAGCCCGAGATGGCGCTCTCCCTCTCCAACCAACGCCGCATCGTGAAGATGCTGATGGAGCTGGTGGAGAAGAAAAAGTTCCGCATCATCTGCGCCACGCACTCGCAGGTGATGATCGACGCGCCCGAGACCTACGTCATCAACCTCGACAACCACATCAACCGGAACGTGATTCCGGACGACCTGGGCGTCGAGGGTTCCAGCACCATCCAGTAACGCGCGCGGATAGCATTGTATTGGAATGGTGCGCGAAACACTGCTGGATTACTTCCGCTCCGTGACGGAACGGCAGGGTGAATACCTCGTCTACGACGATGGATACCGCCCGCGCGCCTATAGCTACGCGGACACGGCGCGCGCCGCCCACAACCTGGCCGCGCAGCTCCAGGCCCACGGCATCGGCAAGGGCGACCGCGTCATCCTCTGGAGCGAGAACCGTCCGGCGTGGGTGGCCGCGTTCTGGGGCTGCATCCTGCGCGGAGTCGCCGTGGCGCCCATCGACGAGCGCCACTCACACGACTTCCTCGAGCGCGTAGAGCGGATCACCGCGCCCAAGGCCATCCTCATCGGCGACGAGGTCAAGATGCCGGCGCACGCCGGCGGTCCGCCCGTGTGGCGTCTCTCCGAACTCGACTGGACCACATCCGACTACTCCTACGACGAAGTCCCCGCCTCGCCCGGCGACACGGCCGAGATCCTCTTCACCTCAGGGGCAACGGCGGAGCCCAAGGGCGTCGTCATCACGCATAGCAACATCCTGGCCAACATCGTGCCGGTGGAGCGCGAGGTCCAGAAATATCTCAAGTACGCGCGTCCCTTCTCTCCGATTCGCTTTCTGAACCTGCTGCCGCTGAGCCACATGTTCGGGCAGGCCATGGCGATCTTCATCCCGCCGATGATCACCGGCACGGTGGTCTTCCAGCGCAGCCAGGACCCCCGCGAGATCATCCGCCAGATCAAGATGCGACGCATCTCCGTGCTGGTCTCCGTGCCGAAGATCCTCGAAGTGCTGAAGGAGTATCTGGCGATTGCGTCGCCCGAGACCGCGCAACCCGCCCCGGCGGGCGAGAAGTTCTGGACTCGCTGGTGGCGCTACCGCCGCGCGCACAGGATGTTCGGCATGAAGTTCTGGAGCTTCATCGTCGGCGGCGCCGCTCTGGATCCGAAGCTGGAGGAGTTCTGGGGCAATCTCGGCTGGGCGGTGATTCAGGGCTACGGACTCACTGAGGCGGCGCCGATCGTCACACTGAATCACCCGTTCCACTCCAAGCGCGGCACCGTCGGCAAGCCCATCGCGGGCGTGCAGCTTCGCATTGCGGATGACGGCGAAGTGCTGGTGCGCGGCGGCAACGTCACCGGCGGCTACTACAACAACCCCGAGGCGACCAAGGAAGCATTCGAAAACGGCTGGTTTCACACCGGCGACATCGGCGAGCTGGATGAGTCCGGCCGCCTGATGATCAAGGGCCGCAAGAAAGAGATGATCGTGCTGCCCGACGGCCGCAACGTCTATCCGGAGGACGTGGAGCGCGTGCTGAACGGCATACACGGCGTCAGGGACTCCGCCGTCGTCGGACTGAAGACCGAAGGCGGCGAACGCGTGCATGCCGTGCTCGTGCTTGAGAACAGCCTGACTGGCGAGGACGCGGTCCGGCAGGCCAACGCCGTTCTCGAAGAGCACCAGAAGGTGCGCGGCTACACGCTGTGGAGCGAGCAAGAGCTGCCGCGCACGGAAGGCACGCGCAAGCTGAAGCGCCGCGAGATACGAGGCCGGCTCAGCGGTGAAGTGAAGGCGCCCGCGCGCATCGGAGCGGAGCATGGCGTAGAGGCCCTGTTGGCGAAGTGGAGCAGCGGGCGCGAGATCACTGCCGCTACTTCGCTCGACGACCTCGGACTGTCCTCGCTCGACCGGGTCGAATTGATGGTTGCCCTGGAGCACGAGCTCGGCGCACCTGTCGATGAGACCGCCTTCGCCGGAGCCAGGACCATCGCCGATCTCGAGAAGCTCAAGCCCGGCGCCGCCGCCGCGCAGGAACCCATCGACTTCCCGCGCTGGAATCGCCGGAAATGGGCGCTATGGCATCGCGTCTTCCACCTCAACCTCTGGGTGCTGAACCTGGCGCGCCTCTTCGCCTGGGTGCGCGTGGAGGGCCGCGATAACCTCGACGGCGTCGAAGCGCCCGTGCTCTTCGCATCCAACCATCAGGGCTACTTCGACACGCCCATCGTCTTCATCGCGATGAGGTGGAAGTGGCGTCATCTCCTGGCGCCCGCCATGCGCAAGGAGTTCTTCGATGCGCATTTCAACAGGAAGAAGTTCGGCTGGTTTGCATGGTTTACAAACAGCCTGAACTACTACCTCTCCTGCCTGGTGTTCAACGGCATGCCCATCCCGCAGAGGGAGGCAGGCACGCGCCAGGCGCTGCGCTACGTCGGAGAGCTGGTGGAAGAGGGCTGGTGCCCGCTGATCTTCCCCGAGGGCAAGCACAGCGAGGACGATAGCGTCGGACGCTTCCTGCCGGGCATCGCCATGATGGCGTCCAGATTGAAGGTTCCCGTCGTGCCCATCCGCATCCACGGATCCAACCGGGTGCTGCACCCAAAATGGAAATTTCCGCGTCCCGGCTTTGTCCAGGTGAAGATCGGCAAGCCGGTCAGACTCGACGGCGAGGATTACGTCTCGCTGGCCCGCCAGCTTGAAGAGCTGGTGCGGTCGATGTAAGATGCTGTGACCAGATGATCAGGCTTTGCACCGCTCTTAGTGTGCTCATCCTGGAGTCTGCAGCGCTCGCATCAGCGGTCCAGACGGAGACCCGGAGAGCGCAGCAGGCCTATGAACGCGGAGTCCGCGCGGAGGCGGCGGGCAGCCTCGATGATGCCTTGTCGGCTTACTCCGAAGTGCTTCGCGCGAACCCCCAATCCGCCGGCGCGCTGCGGCGGAGGGCGGGAATCTACCTGCAAAAAGGCTCATATAACCTGGCCGAGCAGGATCTCCACGCCGCGGCCGATCTGACTGTCGGCGACCCGGAGATCTGGAAGCTGCTCGGCGACGCCCGCCTCGGTTTGAAGCGCTACACCGCGGCCGCGGAGGCGTATGAGCAGGCCCTGGCCCACAAACTGGAAACCGCCGCTGTGTACCGCGGACTGGCGGACGCGTACAAAGGCGCGGGCCTCCAGGCACAGGCGCTCGAGGCATACGGGCAGTGCATCCGCATGCGCCTCGATAATCCAGAATCCTATCTTGCCCGCGGCCGGATGCTCGCCGGGCTCAAACGGTACCGCGACGCAATCGAGGATTTCGACCGCGCCATATCATTCAAGCCCGACTATGCCGACGCCTTGTACGAACGCGGGTACGCCTTCGGCCAGCTCAGCAACTTCGAGCGGGCCATCAGCGACTTCAGCGCGGCTCTGGAATACCGGCCCGAGCCGGGCTGGGCGCTGCGCGCCGATGCGCTGCTGTTTCGCGGTGCGGCCTTGGATGTGACGGGCAAGCGGGAAGAGGCTCTTGCCGGGTACAACGCCGCTGTGGCCGCCGATCCGGCCAACGTGCGCGCGTATCTGGCCAGGTCCGATCTCTACGCCCGCATGGGGCTGCACAAAGAGGCGCTGGCGGATCGCGACCAGGCCGTCAAACTTGAACCGCAAAACCCCGTCACCTACATGGCGCGTGGCGGCAGCTACCACGCGCTTGGCGAGCACGAGAAAGGACTGGCGGACCGGAGCAGGGCGATCGAGCTTGCTCCCGGCAGCGCGCAGGCATGGTTTGTACGAGGCAGCGCGAATTTCCTCCTGAACCGGTATGAAGAGGCTCTGCTCGACCTCAAGCAGGCGCAGAGCCTGGATCCGGCGAACGCCGAGATCAAGGAAGTGCTCAACAAGACGCAGCATGCTCTCGAAGAGCAACAGGCGCAGATCGCCGCGGCGCACCAGGCACAGCCCGCCTCCTCACATAGCGGCGAAGCCGCGCTGGCAGGTCTGACGAACCCGGACCCGTCGAAAGCGGAGTCCCAACCCGCGCGCGAGCCGCAGCGCGTGGCCGCCGCTCCCGCACCGGTTCCCTCCGGCAAGGACGCAGATGCCTGCCACGCCGCTGGCCGGGCCCTGCTGCAACAAGAGAAATTTGCCGAAGCCATCGTCCAACTCACCTGTGCCGTGGAAAGGAATCCCGATCTGGCGCCGGCCTGGAACGCGCGCGGGTTCGCGTCCATGCGTCTTCAACGCTGGGCCGACGCAGTGAAGGATTTCGACCGCGCCCTCGCCATCAATCCCAACTACGAAAACGCACGCAGGAACAAAGAAGCTGCGGTGCGATACCTCAACAAGAAGTAGCCCGCTTGTACACTTCCATCGTGAACGGCCCCGCCGCCGAAGCGCCGCCGTCCAGGTGCAGCACCTGCCCCGTCATGTACCCGGCCTCCGGGGAGCACAGGTACAGCGCCGCCGCAGCCACCTCCGAAGCCTCCGCCATGCGCTGCATCGGAATCGTCCGCTTGCGCTCGTTGAGGCGTTCCGCGCCGTACAGATTCTCCAGCATGTCGTTCCACACCGGACCGGGCGCGATGCAATTCACTGAGATGCCGTGCGCCGCCAGTTCCACCGCCATCACGCGCGTCAACGCCTCCACTCCCGCCTTCACCGGCGAGTAGGCCGTGAAGCCGAACTGTCCGAAAGCCGCGGCGATGGTCGAGATGTGAATGATGCGCCCGCCATGGCCCAACCGCGCCATGTGCCGGGCCGCCGCCTGCCCGCAATAGAACGCGCCGCTCAAATGCACATCCAACAGCAACTGCCACGTTTCGGCCTTGAACTCGAGGAACGGCTCCATCCGCACTACGCCCGCATTGCTGATCAATATGTCGAGCCGCCCCGTCTTCTCGACGGCGAAATCCATCAACGCCTGCGCCACGTCCTTTTTAGCGATGTCGCCGAGGAAGACCTCGGCGCAACCGCCGCACTCCTCGCGCACCTGTGCGGCGCGCTCCGCGTCGTTGCCGTGCACCACCACGCGGCAGCCTTCGCGGGCAAACGCCAGGGCCATTTCGCGGCCCAGTCCTTTTGTGGATCCGGTGATGACGGCCGTACTGCCTTTCAACTTCATGCTGCCGTCATATCACAATCCCACCCGCGCCCCGTTGCGCCATAGACCGGAACGCCCGCTTCACAACGCTTGCGCCTCAGGCGTCTCCGGCTCCCCGCCTCGATCCTTCGTCTTGACCATCCAGCGATCGAGCCGTGCCGCGTACTGCTGAACCAGCTTCCGGTGCCGCGGGCTCCCCGCGAGATTGTGCACCTCGTGCGGATCATTGCGCAGATCGTAGAACTCCACTTCCGGTTTGCGCGGTGCCATGAACAGGGACTGCGCCGCGTTCAGTTTTCCCTGCGCATGCAGCTCCTTCATCACTCCCAGTGTCGGGTACTCCGTCTCAATGTACTGGTTGAACTGCGTGTACGGCCGCTCCGGCATGAAGTTGCGGATGTAGGCATAGCGGCCGTCGCGGACGCACCGGATGCGGTCCACCGTCATGTCGCAGCGGTCCCGGGCCGTGACGACGTACTCGCGTGGCTGCGCCTGCGGTCCGAACAGGGGCCGGCCGTGATAAACCTCCGGGATCGCGATCCCTGCCGCGTGCAGCGATGCCGCATTCATGTCGAGCGCCGTGCATGGATCGCGGCGAACGCTGCCGGCTCTCGCCACGCCCGGCCAGCTCACGATCAGAGGCACGTGCGTGCCGTAGTTGTACAGCCACTGCTTGCCGCGGATCAGGCAGCGGCCGTTGTCGCCGAACATGAAGATCACGGTGTTGTCCAGCACCTTGTCTCTTCGGAGCTGGTCGAGCACCACGCCCACCTGCTCATCCAGCATCTCCACGGCGTCGAGGTAATTGGCAAACTCGTCGCGCACCACCGGATGATCCGGATAGAACGGCGGCAGCACTACGCGCGCCGGATCCACCAGCCTCGTCCGCCGCCGCGCCTCCTTGAACGCCGGCCCTTTGTGCGGCGCCTGGAAGTTGATCTGAGCGTAGAATGGCTGCCCCGGTTGGCGCTGGTTCCAATGCGTGCCGTCGAAGGGCTTCTCAACGGTGAAGTTGAAGTCCGTCTTGCCCGTGCCGCGTACCCCGGGAGCGATGTCCAGGACGTTGGCGGTGAAGTAGCCCGCCTCTCTGAAGCGATCCGTAATGAGCCACGCCGGCGCCGTGAGGCGGTAGCCGTCCTTGCGGTGGCTCCGGTGATGCTGCGTGCCCGTCGTGGTCTGGTAGAGGCCCACGTTGAAACCCGAGCGGCTGGCCGAGCAAACGGGAGCCGTGGTGTGATAGTGCTCGAACCGTACGCCCTCACCCGCAAGCCGATCGAGTTTCGGCGTTCGGACAATGGGCGCTCCGTAGCAGCCCAGCTCGCAGCCCAGGTCATCTCCTAGAATCCAGAGGACATTGGGACGGTCCCCCGCCGAGCCGCTCAATGCCCGCACGAAAGCCGGCGCTCCCGCCAGCGCCCTGATGGCTGTTCTACGTCTCATCGCTCCCCATGCTACATCTCTTCCCGGCAGGCCCGGCAGTACCCTGTTGATGGGACGAAACAGCTCATTTCGGATACAGTTGTCGCCTCAGCTTTGCTATCCTGATAGACGTTGAGTCTTCAGGGAAGCCCACGTCCGACACTCGTGCGGTGTGACGCAAGTCCAGGCACCAATGGCAAGTGTCTCAAGGCTTCATACCCATCGCCGGAATCGCTCCGTGGCGCGGAATTCACACAGTTGTTACGCGGTAGAAACTATGTCTCGCTACCGTTGTTTGGGAGATCCCTATGAAAGCTAGATTCGTCCTATCCCTGCTCATACTGGCACTAGTAGCATCGCCAGTCTGGGCACAGGCAGTAGCCGGCCTCGCCGGCGTATCAGGTTCGGTTCGCGACGCCTCCGGCGCTGCCGTCCCCGGCGCATCCGTTGTTCTGACCAACGAGGCCAAAGGCATCCGCCGCGCCATGGAAAGCAATGAGTCCGGTGTCTTCAACGCTCCGTCTCTACCCCCTTCATCCGGCTATTCTCTGACCGTTAACCGCCAGGGCTTCGCTGCTTGGGAAGTGAAGAACTTCGAACTCACCGTCGGCCAGACCCAGAGCTTCAACGTGGTGCTCAACATCGCTTCCACGGCGACCACCGTGGAAGTCAACGCGATCGCGCCACTCGTCTCCGATACGAACGTCGGTGTGGCGCAAGTCGTCGGGCAGTCGCAGATCGACAACCTGCCGATCAACGGCCGCCGCGTGGACTCCTTCGTCCTGCTCACCCCCGCTGTCACCGACGATGGCACCTTCGGTCTCATCAGCTTCCGCGGCATCGCCGCAGGCAACGCCTTCCTCACCGACGGCAACGACACCACCAACAGCTTCTACAACGAGAACGCCGGCCGCACCCGCATCTCCACCCAGATCTCCCAGGACGCGGTGCAGGAGTTCCAGGTGCTCTCCAACGGCTTCTCCGCCGAGTTTGGGCGCGCGATGGGCGGCGTCATCAACACCGTCACCCGCAGCGGAGCCAACGACCTGCACGGTACCGGGTACTGGTTCTTCCGCAACCGCACCCTGAACGCCACTGACCGCTACGCCAACGGCCTCAACGCCCCCGAGTGGCGTCATCAGGCCGGCGGCAGCCTCGGCGGCTCTATCAAGAAGGACAAGCTCTTCTATTTCGGCAACTTCGAAATGGTGAAGCGCAACTTCCCCGGCCAGAACCGCATCATCAACAACAGCCTCACGGACCCCACGGGCAACTTCATCCCGCCCTCGAGCTGCACGGCCACGCCGGATCAGTGCACGGCCGCTATCAACTTCATCCAGCGGCAGATGAACGTGCTGGTTCCCCGCACGGTCAGCTCCTACATGGGCTTCGCCAAGCTCGATTGGCGCCCCTCTGATCGCGACTCCTTCAGCGTCAGCCTGAACGCCATGCACTGGCGCTCGCCGTACGGCATCCAGACCCAGGCCGTTCTCACCAACGGCAACATGATCGCCAACAACGGCAACTCCACCGTCGAGACCCGCTACGGCAAGGCTTCCTGGACCCGCATCATCACCCCCAACCTGGTCAGCGAGCTGCGCTACGGCTGGTTCAAGGACCGGCTCTCCGACCCCGCCGCAGGCGACCTCTGGCCCGCCGAAACCAAGGGCCTCTACATCACCGTCGCCGGCACCACCGTCGGCGCCGCCCAAGCTTACCCCCGTACCTACCCCAGCGAGCAGCGCCACCAGATCGTCGAAAACCTGAGCTGGACCTACGGCACACACTCCTACAAGTTCGGCCTCGACTATCAGACCACCGGCGACTGGATGAACCAGCTCTACAACGGCAATGGCGGCTACAGCTACGCTAACATCACCGCCTTCGCCAAGGACTTCTCGGGCAATACCCTCAACGCCAAGAACTACCAGACCTTCACCCAGGCGTTCGGCAACCCGATCCACAGCCTCCGCACCTCCGACATCAACGCCTATGTGCAGGACGTCTGGAGAGTCAACAAGCGCCTCACGCTGAACTACGGCCTGCGCTACGAAAAGACCTTCCTGCCCCAGCCAACCATGGTCGACCCCAACTGGCCGCTCACCGGCCGCGTCCCCTCGCCCAACCTGAACTTCGCGCCGCGCTTCAGCCTGGCCTACAACATAAACGACAAGACTGTCGTCCGCGCAGGCTACGGCATCTTCTATGCCCGCATCCACGGCAACCTGCTCGACACGCTGTTCCTCGGCAACGGCCGGTACCAGACTGCCATCTCCATCAACAACACGCAGGCCGGTTCTCCGATCTTCCCGAACATCGTGCCGACCGCGGCGGGCCTGCCGGGCGGCTCCATCAGCCTCCAATACGCGTCCACTGGTTTCCACAACCCCTACTCGCAGCAGGGCAACATCAGCATCGAGCGCCAGTTCGGCCGCGATTATGGCCTGACCGCCAGCTACGTCTGGAGCCGCGGCATCGGCCTCTTCACTCAGCGCGACATGAACCTCGGCCCGCTTGGACCGACGGTCAACTACTCCATCATGGACGCCAGCAACACCAAGGTTGGCGAGTTCCCGACCCGCGTCTACCTGTTCTCGAATCGCGTGGATACCCGCTACAGCAAGATCCTCCAGGTGGAGAACGGCGGCCAGTCCTGGTACAACGCTCTGGCTCTCCAACTCCAGAAGCGCATGTCCCATGGCCTGACGCTGCAGGTCTCCTACACCTGGTCGCACTCCATCGACACCGCCAACATGCAGGGTGCGAGCTGGAACATCTCCTCCACCTTTAACAACGCCACCTACAACGGCGACTACTCGTTCGACAGGGGCAGCTCCTCCCTCGACCAGCGCCACCGCGCCACCATCAACTGGCTCTGGGCGCCCCGGTTTACCAAGGGCAACTCCGTCTTCGAGCGGTACTTCGTCAACGGCTGGGAACTCTCTACCATCACCACCATGGCCTCCGCCAAGCCCTGGACCAGCACGATCCAGTTCAGCGGCAGCACCAGCAGCCAGTTCCCGGGCGTCAATCTTGCTTTCGCCACCCTCAACGGTGCGGGCGGCTGGAGCCGTGTTCCCTTCCTGCCTGTCGGCAACCTGAATGTCGATCAGATCTACCGCGTGGACGGCCGCATCGGGCGCACGCTTCCCTTCACGGAACGCATTAAGGGCAACCTGATGTTCGAAGCGTTCAACATGTTCAACACGCAGTACAACACCTCCATCAACACTGCGATGTACACCGCAGCCGCCGGTGTCCTGAAGCCGATCGCCAACGTCGGCAACGGCACCGCGTCCCAGGGCTTCCCCGACGGCACCAACGCGCGCCGCATGCAGGCGGCCTTCCGCATCACCTTCTGACAACGGAGTTGAACGCGGTATACTAATTGATTGGCGAACCCGCGCTCCTCACCGGGCGCGGGTTTCTCTTGTAGGTGACCCCATATGTTGATTTTGTTAACCGTCCTGCACGTGATTGTGTGCCTGTTCCTGGTGATCGTCGTGCTGCTCCAGAGCGGCAAGGCGGCCGACTTGGCCGGCGCATTCGGCGGCATGGGCTCCCAGACCGCGTTCGGCCCCCGCGGCGCTGCCACCGTTCTTTCCAAGGCCACCACTATCGCTGCGGCGCTGTTCATGGTGACGTCGCTGTCGCTCTCCGTCCTTTACACCAGGGTCGGCGGCGGCACCGTCGGCTCCTCCGTGCTGGAGAAGTCGGCTCCTGCGACGCCTGCTCCAGCGAAGTCGACTCCTGCCCAACCCGCGCCGATTCAAGTCAATCCCGGGCAGTCTGGTTCAGCCCCCATCAAACTGAGTGTGCCGCCTCCGGCCGCTCCGGCCAAGGGCGACGAGAAACAGGCTCCTAAGAAGTAACTGCAGCACGGTGCTTCTCTGCGGCGTATAATGGTTATTTGCCAACGGGTCCGGCACTAGCTGGATTCGACAAACGCGGACGTGGCGGAATTGGCAGACGCACTAGCTTGAGGTGCTAGCGGGAGCAATCCCGTGGAGGTTCAAGTCCTCTCGTCCGCACCACTTTCTGAAGACCGGCGGCTCTCACGAGCCGCCGGTTTTGTATTTGTGGCGCTCGACTTCGGGAGTCCGCTCGGTTCCTCGGCGTAGAATGACGCCATGGTGACACGCCGCACAATCCTAGCCTCATTGCCAGTAGTGGCCGCACCCTCCGAGCCTAAAATGAAGCTCGTCATCGGCTCCGACCACGCCGGCTTCCCCATGAAAGGCCCGCTGCTCTCGGTCCTCAAATCCTGGGGATACGAAGTGAAGGACTGCGGCTGCTTCAGCACCGAGCCCGTCGACTTCCCCGACATCGCCCGCCTCGTCTGTGCCGAGATCAAGTCCGGCCGCGCTGGGCGCGGCATCCTCGTCTGCGGCACGGGCATCGGTGCCACCATCGCCGGGAACAAGGTCCGCGGCATCCGCGCGGCGCTCTGCCACGACACCTATTCCGCCCACCAGAGCGTCGAGCATGACGATGTCAACCTGCTCTGCATGGGCGCCTGGATCATCGGCCCGAAGCTCGCCGAGGAGATCCTCCAGTCCTTCCTCAACGCCCGCTTCAGCACCAGCGAGGAATTCCGCAGGCGCGTCCGCAAGCTGGAGGAAATGGAGAAGGAGATCTAATTGCCGACCGCTCCTCGGAGTGGCATCCTGAGTTCATTCCAGACCTAGGAGGGGTGCCATGCGATGGACACCAGGTGGAGTCAGCGGCGATATTGAAGACCAGCGCGATTCGGGAGGTGGGGGAGGCGGCGGTTTCGGCGGTTTCCGTCTTGGCATTGGCGGGCTGCTCTTCCTAGGCGTCCTGAGCTTCATCTTCAAGACCGACCTGATCTCGCCTTTCCTCGGCCTCACCGGCGGATCCTCTGTCCGGCGTTCCGCACCGAACCCCGAGAAGACCGCCAGCGAGCAGAAGCTCGTCGAATTCGTCTCCTTCGTCCTGGACGACAACCAAAACACCTGGCGCCAGATCCTTGCCAAAGAAGGCGACGCCTACCGCAACGCCAAGCTCGTCCTCTTCCGCGACGCCTTCGACTCCGCCTGCGGCATGGCCGAGTCCGCCACCGGACCCTTTTACTGTCCCGGCGATCAGAAGGTCTACATCGACCTCGGCTTCTACGACGAGCTGCGCCAGCGCTTCGGCGCGCCCGGAGAATTTGCGCAGGCTTATGTCCTCGCCCACGAGATCGGCCACCATGTGCAGAATCTTCTGGGTATCGAGAGCCAGATGCGCCGCGCCCAAAGAGAGAATCCAGGACGCCGCAACGAACTCTCCGTCGACATGGAACTGCAGGCCGATTGTTTCGCCGGCATCTGGGGACACAGCACGGAGCAGCGCAACATTCTCGAGTCGGGCGATCTCGAGTCGGGAATCAACGCGGCCGCCGCGGTCGGCGACGACCGCATTCAGAAACAGGCCACCGGCCGCGTTTCTCCGGAATCCTTCACGCACGGCAGCTCCGCCCAGCGTGTCGAATGGTTCAAACGGGGATACAATTCAGGACAGATCGCCGACTGCAATACGTTCGCGCGCTAGAAAGACCCGATCACCATGACATTTCGCAACACCCTCTGCACTCTTACTGTGGCCGCGCTTGCCGCGGCCGCCGGCTGGATGGCCCGCGGCGTCACAGCCCAGGCCGCTTCCAGCCAGCTCTACGAGCTGCGCACTTACCACTGCGAGCCCGGCAAGCTGCCCAACCTCCTCGCCCGCTTCCGCAATCACACCACGGCCCTGTTTGAAAAGCACGGCATGACGAACCTCGGCTACTGGGTGCCCGCCGACGGCGCTGCCCATAGCGACACTCTTATCTACATCCTGGCTCACAAGAACACCGAAGCGGCCAAGAAATCCTGGGACGCGTTCCGCAACGATCCTGAGTGGAAGAAGGTGCGCGAAACCTCCGAGGCCGACGGCAAGATCGTCAGCAAGGTGGAATCCGTGTACATGGATCCCACCGATTTCTCCAAGCTGCAATAGATGCGCCGCCGCACACTGCTCAGCCTCCCCGCTGCGGTGCTCCTGGAGCCGCAGTCGCTGGAAGATGCCATCCGCAAGGAGATCGCCGGCGTCGACGCCACCGTGTCTCTCTACGCGCGCAACCTCGACACCAACGCCTCGTTCGGACTGCGCCAGAACGACAAGGTCCGCACTGCCAGCACCATCAAACTGCCCATCATGGCCGCGGTGTTCGCCGCGGTGCAGGCGGGCCAGGCGAGCTGGGAGGAGCCCCTCACGCTGCGCGAAGAGGACAAAGTCTCCGGGTCCGGCGTGCTCCATGAGCTCTCCGGCGGCGTGAAGCTCCCGCTGCGCGACCTCGTGCATCTTATGATCGTCGTCAGCGACAATACGGCCACCAATCTCGTGATCGACCGCATCACCGCCGACGCCGTCAACGATCTGATGGATAAGCTCGGCCTCGCTGCCACCCGCTCCATGCGGAAAGTCCGCGGCGACGGCAATCAACTGAAGGCCCCCAGCGGCTGGAGCAAGGCCGGGCTCCTCGAAGAGAACAAACGCTTTGGCATTGGCTCATCCACTCCGCGCGAGATGGTCGAGCTGCTCGCCATGCTCCCCAACGGCCGCGTCGTCAGTCCGGATGCTTCACGCGAGATGCTGGCCATCCTCAAGCGCCAGCAACTCAAGGATGGCATCGGGCGCAAGCTCGGGCAGTTTGAAGTGCAGAGCAAGTCCGGCTCGCTCGACGCGCTGCGGTCCGATGTCGGCATAGTCACCACGACGAAAGGGCGCGTCGCCCTGGCCGTCACCGTCGACGGCCTGAAGCAGATCGACTACTCGGAGGACAACATCGGCTTGCTGCTGATCGCGCGCCTCGCACCCATCCTGCTCCAAGGGCTGGGTGCGTTATGATGCACCCAATGCCCGCCCGCCTGAAACTCACCGAGGACTGGTTCGCCGTCGTTGCTGGACTCTCTATCTTCGCCCTCGCCCTGGCGAGTATGGCCGGCGCGGATCTGCTCGGCTGGGCGGTCACCACGTCCGTCTGGATGGATCCGGCCAAGGCTCTTGCGCCGGTTTCCAAGGCCTTCGCCGGCATCAAAGGCGCGGGTGCTTTCGCCGCCACGTTCTTCTTCCTTCTTGCGCTGCTCTCGATCGGTGCGCGCCTCCTCGGCCTCGAAGTCAGGCGCTTCGCCGGCGGCTTCGCGGCCGTGTTTCTCATCAGCTATCTCTGCTGGTTCCTCGGCAGTTGGGCGCGCATCGCCGCCACTCCCGACAAGCTGAAAGGCTTCGGCCTCTCTTGGTCCTTGAACCTGACCAACGAAGCCGGCTACATCCTGGCCCTCGTCGCGGGTCTCGTTGTGGGCAACTTCTTCCCCGGCTTCGCGGCTTCCTGGAAGGAGGCCCTGCGCCCCGAGATGTACATCAAGACCGCCATCGTCATCCTCGGCGGCTATCTCGGCGTCACCGCGGCGGAGCAGGTGGGGCTCGCCACTTCCGTGATGTTCCGCGGCCTCTGCGCCATCGTCGAGGCGTACCTCATCTACTGGGCGCTGGTCTACTTCATCGCGCGCAAGTACTTCAAGTTCAGCCGCGAGTGGAGCGTGCCGCTCGCCTCCGGCATCTCTATCTGCGGCGTCTCCGCCGCCATCGCCACCGGATCCGCCATCAAGGCCCGCCCCGTGGTGCCCGTGATGGTCTCGTCGCTGGTGGTGATCTTCGCTGTCATCGAGCTGCTGCTCCTCCCCTTCCTCGCGCAGAGCTTCTTGTGGCACGAGCCGATGGTGGCGGGCGCGTGGATGGGACTCGCCGTCAAGACCGACGGCGCCGCCGTCGCCAGCGGCGCCATCACTGAGTCTCTCATCGTTGCGAAATCGCTTGAGATGCAGGGCATCCGTTTTCAGCCGGGCTGGATCCTCGCCACCACCACGACGGTGAAAGTCTTCATCGATGTCTTCATCGCCGTTTGGGCGTTCATCCTCGCCTGGATCTGGGCGCGCAAAATCGAGCCGCGCGACGGCGAAAACGTCAGCGCCGCGCAGATCTGGCAACGCTTCCCCAAGTTCATCCTCGGCTACCTCGCGACGTTTGCGATCGTCGTCGCCATCGGCGCGCTCGCTCCCGCTGCCGTGCCGAAACTGAAATCCGCCATGGGCCAGGCGAACGTCTTCCGCGGCATCTTCTTCGTGCTCACGTTCTTCACCATCGGCGTTATCTCCAACTTCAAAAAGCTATGGGCTGAGGGAATCGGACGGCTCGCCGCCGTCTACGTGCTCTGCCTGTTCGGCTTTATAATCTGGATCGGACTCCTCATCTCCTGGCTGTTTTTCCACGGAGTGAAGCCCCCTGTTGCGTAAGGATGATTCGAGTGGACGAAACGAAACTCACTGACGAACTCCGCCGCATGGAGTCGGAATACGAACCGCTGCTGCCCGTGGAAAAGACGTTGATCGTCTGGAGCCTCAGCCTCGGCGTCGTGCTGCTGGCCGTGCTGGTCTGGTTCAGTCACGCCTTCTTCGAGCAGTAGCAGGCGGCGCCTCCGCGTGCTATAACTGACGGCTATGAAACTTCTCCGTCTGCTCCTGATGGTGACGCTGGGGCTGTCGATCGCATTCGCGCAGGCGCCCCCCAAGAAGGCCGACGTCAAGACCACCGCTCCCGCGAAGGCAGCCGCCCCGGCGAAAGCGGCCGAGCCGCTCGATATCAACACCGCCTCTGTCGACCAGCTCAAAGCCCTCCCCGGCATCGGCGACGCCTACTCCGAGAAGATCGTCAAGGGCCGCCCCTACAGGGCCAAGAACGAGCTCGTTCAGAAGAAGATCATCCCCCAGGCCACCTACGACAAGATCAAAGACCTTATCATCGCCAGGCAGAAGTGAGCGCGAGAGGCCTCCCGGCCTCGCCCAATGCATCTGGCGAACGCTTCCTACCGCCTGGGGCGCACATTGAACTTCGATCCCGAATCGGAGCAGGTGATCGGCGATGAGCAGGCCAACCGCCTGCTGCGCGACGCGGATCGAGGCTATCGCAAACCTTTCGTGATCCCGGAAAAGGTCTAGCTGGCCGGCGTCAGAACATGAGCTTCAACGCGAAGCGGAAGAGCCGTTCGTCCAGCCCCTCTCTCCCTGTGTTCTGAACGCCAGTGATGACAGTGTAGCCGTTCAGGTTGCGGACCGTGCCGTCGCTGTTGAGCTGCAGGTTGCTCACGTTCGAGCCCGGGGCTGCGAAGTGCGGCGTATTGGTCACGTTGAACGACTCCGCCCGGAACTGCAGCCCGAACCTCTCGGTGATTCTGAACTGCCGGTAGACGCTCGCGTCGAGGTTGGCGAGTCCCGGCGCCCGCAGGGTGTTCCAGCCGGCGTTGCCGAAGCGCGCGGCAGTCACTGGCACGAAAGACAACGGATCGAACCAACTGTCGCGTGTGCCCGTCATCTGGACGGTGGACTTCACCTGGTCGGACGTCTGGGCGTTGCCGGGTGCATTCAACGACGTGGCCGAACTCGTGACCGTGAACGGCGGGCCGGAGTACAGCGCCAGCAGCGCGTTGATCTGCCAGCCGCCGAATATGGCCTTGCTCACGCCCTGAGTCGCCCAACGCTTGCCGGCGCCGAAAGGCAATTCGAAGGCAGTGGACGCGGTGAACTGGTGCGTGCGGTCGTAGCTCTGCAGCGCTTTGTTCAGCAGGCTGTACTGCGGCGTGTTGTCCTGGTAGCCGTCTACCCCTGTGGCGTTTCCGTTCGGACCGATGGCCTTGCTCCACGTGTACGCGAACTTCGCCATGTACCCGTTGGAGAAGCGGCGCGAAAGCGAGCTTTCCAGCGCGTTGAACGACGACGTGAACCCGAACGTATCCGAGAAGTAGTTCGTGGTGGCGGTGCGCCCGAACTTGGCGTTCAGCACCTGGCTCGGGGTGCCGCCGCCGATGTAGCCGTAGTTCGAGTTCCAACGGTTCTGCATGTGCCGCATGCCATTGGCCACATAACCCGCCTCGGCGACCCAGCTCTTGCCCAGTTCCCTTTCCACCATGAAGTTCCAGGACTGGACGTAGGGGCGTCGGAATTTCGGGTCGAAGATCTCCACGCCGATGGTGCTCGGCAGGGTAACGACTCCGTTTCCAAGAGCTGGCGCGGGGATCGTCGGGATGCCGTCGCTCATCTTGCTGGACGGTTGGTAACTGTTGACGCCCACCGCCTGGAACATGGTCTGCACCGGATAGCTGTGGAGCGCGTTGCGGCCGATATTCACCGGGTCGAACGCGATGCCGTAGCCGGCCCGGATCACGGTGTTGTCGCTCACACGGTAGGCTCCGCCCAGGCGCGGCGCGAAGTTCTTCTTCCCCATGCTGATCACGCCGCAGTCGGAGGGCACATTGCCCACCCCGCAGAACTGCATCGTGTTGTTGGTGAAGTCGTAGACCTCCATCCCTCGGTCGGCACGGTGCGGGACTCCGAAGTAGTCCCAGCGCAGGCCGTAGGTCAACGTGAGCTGCCGGGTGGCCTGCCATTTGTCGCGGACGTACAGGCTATACGCCTGTGTGATCTCGGTGTTCTCTTCCCACATCACAGTCTTGTCGATGCTGGACGGTAGCCCGAGCATGAATGCGGCGTAGGAGTTGAACTGATCGGTGGCTCCGTTGCGCAACGCGGTGACGCCTGCGGTGAAATCGAACTGGCCGGACTGCGCTCCCGCCGCGTTCGGCTCGTTGCCCCGCAGGTACACGCGCATGGAGTCGAAGCCGAAGCGGATATTGTGGTTGCCGTGGATCCAGGCCGCGTTCGCTACATACTGCGACTGCGGGCTGTGGTAGTACCACGGTGAATTGCTGTTTCCGCGGCCGAGTGTCGTGAAGCTGCTGATGGTGAAGGCCGGCCAGCCCCCCTGATAGAGGTCGGGACCGTTGGTGCCCGGCAGCTTCAGGAAGTCCGAACCCAGCTTTTCATTGAGACGGATCGGTTCGGCGCGTGCATCGTACAACGTGTAGCCGACGTTGGCGTCGATCACGAACGAAGGCGTCACGGTATAGAGGCCGGAAAAGGTCAGGCTGATGGTGTGGCCCAGCGACTGGCCGTCATAGGTGCAGCGCCCGATGCCGCCGCCGCCGAGGTCGCCCAGGATCGCGGGATCCTGGCAGTTCCAGTACAGCAGGCTCGCGCGGCCGGCCAGGTTGAGCTTGCGGTTCACCGCCCAGTTGACCTTCGAATCCAGCGTCTTGCGGTCGAACACCGATGGGCCGCTGGCAAACAGGTTGTTGGTGAACCCGGTGCCGAGGTTTGGGAGCGGCGTCAGGCCTGCCAGCGTCTTCGCAGTCGCGTCCAGGCGGTTGGCTGGAATGATATTGCCCGCGAATGGTGCGCGGCCGGAGCCGTCGGTAGCCCCGGTGAGCGGATCGTAGATCTGGCGTGTGCCCTCCGAAAAATTCCCCTGGCGCATCAGCGCGGTCGGAACCGTGGCGGTGCTGGTCCACGACGCCTGCCGGTCAAAGGTGCCTTCGAACGAGGCGAAATAGAACAGCTTGTTCTTCAGGATGGGACCGCCGAGCGTGCCGCCGAACTGGTTCACTACGCGCTTGTCCTTGTCCCGCCCCGGCGGCAGGAAGTAGGGACGCGCCTTGAGGTGCTGGTTGGTGTGATACTCGTGCGCCGTGCCGTGCATATCGTTGGTGCCGCTCTTGATTTGCACGTTAACGGCGACCCCGCCCGCGTATCCCTGCTCGGCGTCGAAGCTGTTGGACACGATGTTCACGACTTCGATCGCGTCCATCGACGGGACGTAGCCGGAGACGTGCGGCAGCCACGGGTGCCCCGTCGTCGCGCCATCCACGCGGAAATTGGCCGATTGCCCGTTAGTGCCGTTGGCGTTCACTTGCAGCGAACGCGATGGATTGGCCGGTACGGAGTGCGCGTTGCCGGGCAAGGCCATGCCGGGAACGGTGATCAGGAGGCTCTGATAGTTCCGGGTGAACGGCACCGGGATGTTCTGGAAGTCATCCTTCCCGAGGTCCTTCCTCACGTCGCCGCTGTCGGTCTGCAGGACGGCTGCCTCGGCCTGCACGCGCAGCGTCTCGGTTACGGTGCCGACCGCCAGCGCCACATCGATGCGCACCACGTTGTTGGCCGCCACGATTGCCCCCTCGCGCGTGACAGTCTGGAACCCCGGCGCGCTGATGCTCACGTCGTAAGTCCCCGGCGGGACCGTGGACAGGGAGAACACCCCGACTTCATTCGTGGTGATGCTCCACTCCTGCGTAGTCCCTTTGTTGACGATCTTCACAGTCGCGCCGGGCACGGCCGACTGGCTCGGATCCGTGATATTGCCGACGATGGTTCCGTACAGAACCTGCGCTTCGAGCGCCGGGACCACCGCAGTCAGGCCGCTGAATAACGCCGCCGCAGCGAGGGCACATGATGCCCATCGCTTACGAAGTGATTTTGTCATATGCGAAGCCTCCCAAGACGCGACCCCTCACCCCGCAAGCATGCCGCGATTCGCCCCTGCGGAGAACCTTGCCGGGGTCTCCTTAAGCACGGACAGTATAAGGCAGGCCTTTAGTTTTAGAGTCGAATCTTTTACAACCGCATCAAAAGACTCTCAGAAAGCCGGGCGGAGCCACCCCAACTCAACCGTCCCCGCGTCTCACCTGAGACCCGGCGTCATGGGAGGTAGGCCATGCCTCCGCGTGAGGTGAAGTTTGTGATCCGTGTCCTCGCCCCACCCCTCATTCTTTGTCCTTCGCGATCCCCGCGTACACCCCGTTCACCGCCCGCCGGTAGTCCTCCGGCGCCAGCAGGATCTGCATCCCCCGCACTCCCGCCGACACTGAGATCCGGTCGTAGAGCTGCGCGTACTCGTCGATGATCACCGGAAAATCCTTCTTGCACGCCAGCGCGGTCACGCCTCCGCGGATATAGCCCGTCAGTGGCTGCACTTCCTTCAGCGGCACCGTATCGATGCTGCGGTCCCCGGTCGCCTTCGCCAGCGCCTTCAGATTCAGCGACGCATTGCCCGGAATAACCGCCAGGCATACGCCGTTGCGGTCCCCGCGCGCCACCAGCGTCTTGAAAGTCTTCTCAATCGGAAAGCCGATTTTCGTGGCGACAGTCTCCGCCGACAAGTCCTCCGGATCCACCTCGTACTCCTTCAACTCGAACTCGATCCCGAGGCTCTCCAGAATCCGGACTGCATTTGTCTTCGACGCGGCCATCGATTCGATGGTACATAGGAATCTATGCGGATCCGAAAGGCCGTCGTCACGGCAGCCTCCCCCTCGCAGCGCCGCCTCCCGCTGCAGAACCTCATCGACAGGGACGGACGAGAGCGCAGCGTGCTGGGAATCCTCCTCGAGGAGATCGTTCAGGCCAAGATCGAGGAGATCTGCATTGTCATCTGTCCCGGCGACGCCGATGTCTATGCGGAGGTTGCCGGTGATCACGCCGGACGCGTCCGCTTCATTGAGCAGGACCAGCCGCGCGGCTACGGCCACGCCGTCTGGTGCGCCCGCGATTTCATTGGCCGCGAGCCGTTCCTCCATCTCGTCAGCGACCATCTGCACGTCAGCCGCGACACTCGCGGCTGCGCCGCAAAGATCGTCTCCCTCGCCGAGGCAGAAGAGTGCGCCGTCTCCGCCGTGCAGGCCACCCGCGAAGGTCTGCTCACCCAGTTCGGCGCCGTTGGCGGACAGCGCGTTCCCGGCGATGATCCCCTCTACAGGATTGACACCGTCCTCGAAAAGCCGACGCCCACTGAGGCCGAGCAGAAGATCATCGTCCCCGGCCTCCGCGCCGGCTCTTATCTCTGCTTCTTCGGCATCCACGTGCTCACTCCGGCCGTGATGGACCTCCTCGGCGAGCACCTTGCCCGCGCCGGAGATCAGCGCATCTCCCTCTCCTCCGCGCTCGCCGAGCTGCCTACGCGCGAACGTTACCTCGCTCTCCAGTTGAACGACCGCCGCTACGACCTCGGCGCGCGTTACGGCCTGCTCCACGCCCAGCTCGCTCTCGCTCTCAACGGCCACGATCGCGACGAGATCCTCTCCCAACTCGTGGAGCTGCTCGCCCAGCGCGACTGCCCCGCCAACGGGAGCGAACAATGAGCCGCCTTGCCGGCATCATCACCGCCAGCGATCTCGAGACGCGCAACCAGTCCCTGGACGCCTTCTGCCGCGAGGCTTCCGCGGAGAAGCTCCTCGCCGAGTGTGAAGCCCTGGAACGCCTCCGCCTGGAACGCGACAGCCTCTATGAGCGCGTCCGCTCGCTCTTCTTCCTCTCCGCCATCCACCGCTTCCATCTCCCCGGCAAGCCCGGCGTCGCGGAACAGGGCCGCGTCCCCTTTAGCGGCTACAATCACCTGCTCCAGCGTCGCTTCGTCGAGGCCATCCGCGAATTCCTCGCCGGGCAAAAATCCCAGGGTCCGAATAACTCCATCTCCAGCGCGCTGGCCGCCGCCTACAAAGGCCTCGCCTTTCAAACGCTCGCCGATCAGGTCCGCCGCAGCGTCCGCAGCGTCCGCGGCAACCAGTGGATGTTCCGCACCGGCCATCCCGCCGACGCCCCTCTCCGCATCTGCCGCGTACTCACGGAGCGCGAAGCGCAATCCGGCCTCTACCCCGTCCTGCGCGAGGCCACGCCGGTCCGCATGGACCTCTCCCACAGCGGCTGGAGCGACATCTTCTTCCTCGGCATGGACTACCCCGAGGGCGCGCGCGTCTTCAACACCTCCATCGATCTCGCTGTCCTTGGCTCCGCCCAAGCCGTGCCGCGCCCGCCCGTCGAAGCCTCATTCCGCGTTATCGACGAGCCCCTCCTGCGCCTGGTCAGCGTCGATCTCGGCGCTTCCGCCGACATCACCTCCATGGCCGAGGTCTTCGACTACGGCCGCGACTACCTCGGCCTGCTCAAGGCCGCCATCATCGCCGCGGGCATCGTTCCGCCCGGCATGGAAGGCTCCGGACAATCCCTCGAAGACCTGCTGGCGCGCCTCACGGGCCACCCCGGCTGCGGCATCGAAATCGTCAGCCGCGTGAACGACATCCCCAAGGGCTCGCGCCTCGCCGTCTCCACTAATCTGCTCGCCTCCTTGATCTCCGTCTGCATGCGCGCCACCGGACAGATCCGCAACCTCTCCGGTGGCCTCGAGGAAAGCGACCGCCGCATCGTCGCCGCCCGCGCCATCCTCGGCGAATGGCTCGGCGGCAGCGGCGGAGGCTGGCAGGACTCCGGCGGTGTCTGGCCCGGCATGAAGCTCATCGAAGGCGTCATCGCACAGCCCGGCGACGTCGAGTACGGCATCAGCCGCGGCTGCCTTCTGCCCCGCCATCGCGTCTTCCCGCTGGACGAAATCACTGCCGATACCCGCCGCCGCCTTCAGGAAAGCCTCGTCCTCGTCCACGGCGGCATGGCCCAGGACGTCGGACCCATCCTCGAGATGGTCACCGAAAAATACCTCCTGCGCGGCGAGGCTGAATGGAAGGCCCGCCTCCAGGCCACCAGGATCCTTGACGAAATCATCGATTGTCTTCGCCGCAGCGACATCCGCGGAGTCGGCGCCTGCACCCAGCGCAACTTCGACGGCCCCATCCAGGCCATCATCCCCTGGGCCGCCAACCACTACACGCAGCAGTTGATCCGCGCCGCTCGCGAAGAGTTCGGCCAGGATTTCTGGGGCTTCTGGATGCTCGGCGGCATGGCCGGCGGCGGCATGGGCTTCCTCTTTGCGCCCGAGGTGAAGCCGCGCGCGCAGCGGCGCATGGGCGAAATCATGCGCGCCGCCAAACGATCATTGGACCGCGCCGTGCCCTTTGCCATGGAGCCCGTCGTCTACGACTTCACCATCAACGAACGCGGCACCTGGGCTGAGCTGTTCTCGGGCAGCGATGCGCTCATGCCCTCCGCCTACTACTCCCTCCGAGTCCCCGAGCTCGTCCGCCGCGACTCGCGCACCCTCTCCCCCGCACAGCGCCGCGAGCTCGAATCCTTCGGCGAGGCGTGCCGCCGTGAACCCGGCCTCGCCGGCATGGTCCACCACCTCTTTGACCGTCTCATTCCCCACGCCGGCGCAACTGCCTCCCACACCTCGGGCAGCCTCGAGACCCTCCTCGCGGCACACGGCTTCGATCCCGTCCAGCATCAGAAGATCCGCGCCGACCTCCGCGGCGGCCGCATCGGACTCTCCCAGAATCGCCTCCCCATCAGCAGCCGCGTGGAAGACGTCCTGCCTGACGACGTGATCGACGCCCGCCGCCCCCTCCCAGCGACCCTCCTCCGCCTCGGCCAAGACGCGATCTCCGAAGGCGCCGTCGCCGTCCTCTCCCTCGCCGGAGGCATCGGCACCCGCTGGACCAAGGGCGCCGGCGTCGTCAAGGCGCTCAATCCTTTCGCCAAACTCGGCGGCTGCCACCGCAACTTCGTCGAGATCCATCTCGCCAAGTCCCGCAAGACCGCAGCGCTGTTCGGCCGGCCTGTGCCTCATGTCCTCACCACCAGCTACATGACGCACGCCGCCATCCACGACTCGCTCACCCGCGCCGCCAACTATGGCTACTCCGGCCCCCTGTTGCTCTCCCCCGGCCGCTCCATCGGACTCCGCCTCATCCCCACCGCGCGCGACCTCCGCTTCGCCTGGGAGGAGATGCCCCAGCAGATCCTCGATGTGCAGAAGCAAAAGGTCCGCGACAGCGTGCGCGCCGCGCTGATTCACTGGGCGCGCTCGATGGGCGAGGGCGCCGACTATACCGACAATCTCCCCGAGCAGTGCCTCCACCCCGTCGGCCACTGGTACGAGGTCCCCAACCTCCTCCGCAACGGAGTGCTGAAGCGACTTCTCGATGAGAACCCTAAACTGCGCTACCTGATGCTGCACAACATCGACACCCTCGGCGCATCCCTCGATCCCGCCCTCCTCGGCCTCCACATCGACTCCGGCGCCGCCCTCACCGCGGAAGTCATCGGCCGCGAAGTGGAGGACCGCGGCGGCGGCCTGGCCCGCATCGATGGCAAAGTCCGCCTCATCGAAGGCCTCGCCCTCCCTGACGAGCGCGTCGAATTCGACCTGTCGTTCTACAACAGCAACACCATGTGGATCTCCATCCCGCGGCTGCTGGACATCTTCGGCCTCTCGCCCGCGGACCTCGGCGACGAAGAGAAAAGCGCCGAAGCCGTCCGCGCCGTCGCCGCCCGCATGCCCACCTACGTCACCATCAAGGACGTCATGAAACGCTGGGGCAAGGGCCAGGAAGACATCTACCCCGTCGCCCAGTTCGAAAAACTGTGGGGCGACATGACCGCGCTGCCCGACTTCGACTGCCGCTACGCCGTCGTGCCTCGCCTCCGCGGCCAGCAACTGAAAGAGGTAGCCCAACTCGACGGCTGGCTCCGCGACGGCAGCGCCGCCTACGTCGAATCCCTCTGCGCATGGTGAAGCGCGTGTGTGGTTGCTCCGCTGCCACCTTACCCCCTCGTTACCGCTCGCCGCTGTGGACGCGGGTGTAACGGATTCAGCGCGTCTTCGGCGGAGTCCGCACGGCCCTGCGAGCCACCAAAGGAGATGACGACACTTGCTCCGCTGCCACGCGCTTTACCCCCCTCGTTACCGCTGGCACCTGTGGCCGCGGTAGAGCCGCGAGCCGTAGCGAGCGGGTGTAACGGATTCAGCGCGTCTTCAGCTGAGTAGACCTTCCTACCCGCTCAACCGCCAGTGCACCACCCGCTCCGGCAGCCCCGACAGCGCGTTCGAATCGATCTTCCCGTTAGCCAGCGACGGCATCTTGCCGACGCTCTCGATCCGCAGCGGCCAGTGCGTCCTCGGATGGCTGCGCTGCAGCGCCTGCAGCATTCCGTTCAGCACACCGGCTTCCGGCTGGGGGCACAACACGAACACGTACCCCTCCTCACCCCGCTGATCCCTTTCCCGGTAGCTGGCCAGTTGCCCCGTCCACAGCGGATTGATCGTGGCCGCGATGATCGGCACCGCAATCTTCTCGCCGAATCGCTTGAACACTTCGTTCGCGCGCCCCAGCAGCCGCCATTGCCCGTCCGGCATCGGCATCCCCAGGTCGCCTGTCGGCAGCCACGTCTCGTCACCGTACTCTTCGAACACCTCGTTCACGATCTGCCCCACCGCCCGGTAGACGCTCCGGAACAGAAGTTCCGCCTGCGGCGACGCCGACAGTTCCGCCCCGGGAATAGGTTTGCCGATCACCGCCCCCTCCGCGTTCGCCTCCGCCGGCCGGATGGTCAGCCGCGGCATCGCCTCCGCGCAGCCATAGTTGTTGAATACCCGCGCCTCCGGAAACAGCGCCCGCAGATCGTCCAGCCGCTCCTGTGGAAACCGTCCACCGGCGAAATGCACCCGGATCACCCCCGGATACCGGTTCCCCTTCGTGTGCTCCATCAGTAGAGGAACCTGCGACCCCACCAGGCACAGCATCGCGTGGTCCGCGTCCTTCAGCGCCTCCAGCAGCAGCCCCGGCATGGCCAGCCCGCCCGTCAGCACCAGCCGCCGCGACTGTGTCCGCGCCCACAGGAACTGGTTCACGAAGGCGTAGCAGTAGGAGAGCGGCAGCGTCAGGATCGTCTCCCGCACCGGACCGCTATGCTGCACCTCGTGCAGCACATCCGTGAGATGTTCAGACCGCGCGCGCGAGCCGATCACCAGCTTCGGCACACCCGTACTCCCGGATGTCAGCAGCGCGAAGTGATCCCTCTGCAGCGGCTCCGGCAGCGCCCTCAGCGCCTCCTCCGCCTGCGCCGGCGTGAAGCTGCTCCTCCCCGGCAGAAAAGCAAAAGTCGGAGGCCGCGACCACGCCTCCGAAAGGCGCTCAATGGTCTCTTGCGGACGGAATTCGGTGACGACGAACACAGATACCCTCCACTCTGCGTCCGGCTCCTCCGTGCGAGTCGGTGTGTAGTTTGATTCCTATAATAGCCCCGCCGCTACACTTTGTATCTGTCGTAATCGAACCGTTCGTTCGCCAGGTGCATCAGCGCCTCTCCCGGCATCGTCAGATACGGGCTCTTCAGCGACGTCCGCGGGAAGTCGCTCAGCTTCCGCTGCTCCGCGCGCCCGTCCACCCACTCGTACAATTCGATGTCCCACGGGTTGAACGTATCCGTCAGCCCCCGCTCCTTCGCGATCCGGTACAGGTGCACGTTCCCCGGCTCATGCCCGCCCAGCCACAGGCCGATCACGTCCAGCCGGAACTTGTGCTTCGAGAACATCACCAGGTTTGTCAGGTGATCGTTGCCCACGCCGAAGCCGTCGCCGTCGCGGCCGTAGATCCCTTCGATCATCGCCAGCCCCGTCTTCAGCACGCTCTGGTTGTCGCACGTCTTGTGCGCCCAGATCTCCTGCGCGATCGGCGACACTGTCTGCGCATCCGGCGCCGCGTACCGGTCGAAACCGCGCCGCTTGTGGTCGGCAAAGTACGTGTTCACCCGCTGCTCCACGTTCTGCGCGATGTTCTCCTTCATGTGCTCCGGCGCGCCCGTCACCATCCGCCATCCGGGACAGAACCGCACGTACGGATGCGCCACCAGCCCCTGCTCGTTCTTTACGGACTGCGTCAGGCACATGCTGTGCCCCTTCCACTTCGCAATGTTCAGCAGCCAGGAGTCCGTATCCCCCACCGGCGCATAATGCGGGATCCGGCTGTACACCACCGCGTCCGGTACAGTCTTCCAGGAGATCTCCGGATTCAGCCGCTTCACGTCGAGCCTCTGCTGCGGCTCGTTCATCTTCACTCCGTGGCGCTCGTGGATGTCCATGAACCCGCGGTAGTGCCAGGAGTAGTAGAGGTTGGACTCGGCAAAGTAGAAGTTCTTCAGACCCAGTTCCTTTAGGCCCATCAGCAGGCCTTCATAGAAGTCGGGATCCGTTCCCGTGCCCCAGTTCTCCACGTCCGGACGCTGGTTCCGCACGCTGGTGATGTTCGGCTTCAGAACGATCTTGTGCGAGATCGGGATCCCGCCCTGCGGCTGCGCGACGAAGATCTCGCGCGCCAGTTGCAGACCCTCCTCTCTCTTCCGCGCCGAATCCATCTTCTCCGGCACCTTCGTGCGCCGGATAAACACAGCCTTCGGATTGGCTTCGATGAACGAATGAAGCCCGAAATACGCTGCCGCCGGGCGCGGCACGGCCACCGCGGCGGCGGAGGCGAAGAACTCACGGCGAGTGGTCAGCATCCCTGTCACCCCTCCACTGTCAAAATGGCAATTCTAGAGAGTTGAGTCAAGTTGAGCTCGACCCGCCCCGACCGCTGCATCACCGCCACCGGCGCCGCCGTCTCGCTTCCAATCTGCCGGATCGTCGCCTTCCGGAACTGCCCCCGCAGGCTCACCAGAAAATCATGCCTCGGCGCATTTCCGTACGCGGTCAGCACCACCGCGAGCGACGTCGGCGTCAGCCGGTGCAGCACCCCCAGCACCGAGTCCGCCGCCCAGATCCGCAGATCGAAGTTCTTGACTCCGAAACCCGGCTGGCTGCGCTCTCCCGCCAGCTCCTTCAAATCCATTGCAAAAACGCCCGGATCGAGAATCGCCGTCTGATAGGCGTAGATCGTCCCCTTCCCCGCCGCGTAAACGTCCCGGTCCTCTTCCGTGCGCAGCTTCTTGAATCCTCGCTGCGTCCACCACGGATTCTTCTCTTCACCCTCCGGAGCTGCCATGATTGAGCCGCCCGCCGCCGCATAGCGCGCCAGGCTCTCCACCACCGGAGGCGGCGGGATCAGGTTGGCTGCCACCACGACGTCGAACCGCTCCGGCGTCAACGGCTGCGGTGCGTCCGCCGGCATCGCCACCGGACACAGGTTCCTGCGGAACGCCAGGTTCAGAATCTCGCCGGACTGCTCGATCGTCCCGCACAGCACGGCCACTTTTCCCGCCAGCGGCCTGTCGGTCACCGCGGTTTCGCGCCGGAGAAAGGCCAGCACCTTGGCCAGCTCCTTCCACGCCTCCAAAGCCCGCGGCGCCCGCTCCAGCAGCGCCTTCCGGTAATCCCCCGGCAGCGACAGGATCACGCTTCCTCCCGCCGAGAACGCGTCCGCCAGAGCCACCTCGGCCGATCGCATCGGCACACTCCGCGTCTCCGGCACTCCGCCCTCTTTGTCCGGACGGTAGCCCAGAATCGCCCGCCGCTTCGGATACTGCGCGCGGAGCTGCGCGATCAACGAAGTGTTCGCATCCAGCCAGATGCTCTCCGTCGCGCCCGCCACGCTCGGATCCGGTGTCGCAATCCCCGGCCACACCCCATACCGCAGCACCGCATGCGCCGGCGCGACGTCCCACGAAATCTGTTCGGGACTCAACTGCACAAACAACACGAAATCCCGAAACTCCCCGATGATTTTCCGGAAATTCGCAGCCTCCCCCGACGCCCGAATCGAAGCCGCGTCAAACCCCGCGGCCTTCGCCTCGCTCAGCGCCTGACCGGCATCGGGTGTCTCCCCCAGATCCGCCACCAGACCAATCCCCGCCTGCGCGCATGCCTCCTTCAAATCCGCCGGCGCCTTCTCCGTCAGCAGCGCCTGCGCGCCCAGTCCCTTCAGCAGATCCGCCACAGCCGCCGAAGCCCCGGGCCAATGCACCGCCAGATCCCGCACCGGATCAAACATCATCACACCATCCTACGTCCAAATCCGGTGCAAATCCGCGACAAGCGGTAGCGAGCGGGTGCATCGGGTCCAAGCGCGTCTTCAGAGGGTGTAACGAAGCTCAGCGCGTCCCCAGTGGAGTCCCCATTGTCCTGCGGCCCAGCAAAGATGGTGAAGTCGATGCGCGTCGACCCGCGAATTTCAGAAAGCGGCAAGCCCGCCCGCGGCGGCCCGACGGCGCGTCGCTCTCACGAAGATGCTTCCCCACGGCAGCGCACCAGGGGTGCCGCGCCCCCTGCTTGCACTACTGCACCTTCAAACATGCGTTGCGCTTCCTGTTCCGGGTCGCGGTAATTCATGGGTGGGTCCATAGCCAGGCCGGAAAAGGACTGGATAGCGGTGAGATCGTCGCGCCTGCGGGGAATTCGCCCCAACTCCTCGAACGCGCTACGCAACTTCCCGATCCAACGTCTGCGGCATCCGGATCATCGGCGGCAATGTACTCCCAGATCATCTCCAGATCGATCGCAGCACGCCCCTCAAACCTCCACGAATGGCAGCTTGCCGCCCCAGAACCGCTCCACCAGCGGCATGGCCCCCGCGGAAAATCCGGTGGACAGAAAACGCCGTCTGCCTCCGTTCGATGCGTCATATTCGGGATGGCGGCCAAGGTATCCCTTGAGTGCTCCCGCGACGGCCTCCGGTTGGTTGACCATCCGCACGCCGGCCGGCAGTGCGGCTGCGAACAGATCCGCAACCAGCGGGTAGTGCGTGCAGGCCAGGATGACGGACTCGGGCGCCTCTCCCGCGTTCGCCATCATCTCCATCACATCTCGCTCGACAAGTTCGCGAAGATGGCTTCGCGGCGCGCCGCGCTCGATCGAGCCCGCAAGGTCCGGGCATGCCTGCTGCACGACCGTGATCTCGGGACGGCGCTTGCGAATCTCCAGTGGATAGACGCCGCTCTCCACCGTCCGCCGCGTCGCGAAAACCCCAATGACTCTGGAGAGCCCGGTCCCCGCTTCGGTCGCAGCCTCGATGGTGGGAACCGCGATGCCGATCACGTTTCGCGCCACGCCATCTTCCCTCCGCCGCACAGGCAGCCATTGCTGCTGGATCCAGCGCAGCGCCACCACCGACGCCGTGTTGCACGCGACAACCACCAGCGTGCAGCCGTCTCCGAACAACCTTTCCAGGGCCGCGCAGGTCAGGTTCAGCACTTCGATCGGCGGCCGGACTCCATACGGCGCGTTCCGGTTGTCGCCAAGATAAACGAAATCGCGCTCAGGCAATGCTTCCATCAATGCACGATGCACCGTCAGCCCGCCAAAGCCGCTATCGAAAACACCAATCATGCGAGAAGCTTCTATTCTCACCGAAACGCACGTGACTCCGCCTTCCCCGTCCCGGCCTGTCCTAACTCGCCCTTCCGCCCCTGCTCGTCAACACCTGGCGCAACTTCTCCGCCAGCGCTGCCGGGGCAAACGGCTTCTGAAGAAACGCCGTGCCCGGCTGCGGCAGCCCGTACAATGCCAGCGTATCGTCCGTGTACCCCGACATGTAAATGACCTTCGTGCCTGGCGCCAGCGACCTCACCCGCTTCACCAGCTCCGGTCCGCCCATCACCGGCATGATTACGTCCGTCAGTAGCGCGTCGATCCGGCCGTGCGCTTCCATGACCCGCAACGCCTCGGATCCGTCCGCCGCCTGCAACACCGTGTACCCATACTCTTGAAGCGTCTCGCACACCAGTTCCCGCACTCCCGCCTCATCTTCAGCCACAAGAATGGTCTCGGTCCCGCGCAGGCTCCCGCCCGGCGAAGCGGCCGGCTTCGCCTCTTCACTCTCTGAAGACGCCGGCAGCAGGATCTCGAACGTCGTGCCGCTGCCCGGGCTGCTCGTCACCTGAATCGTGCCGTGATTCTGTTGAATGATGCCGTATACCGTGCTCAGTCCCAGCCCCGTGCCCTTTCCCGCGCCCTTGGTCGTGAAGAACGGCTCGAAGACGTGCTGCACGACAATCTGGCTCATCCCGCAGCCCGTATCGCTGATCTGAATGCGGACCCACCGTCCGGAGCCTGCGCCGTCAGGGGCGCCCACCAGCGCCGTTCTGATCCGAAACTCACCGCCCTCCGGCATGGCATCGCGTGCGTTGGCCGCCAGGTTCATCACCACCTGCTCGAGCTGATTCGGGTCCGCCGTCACGCAATGCAGTTCGCTCGCGAGGTCCGTCTCCAGCCGGATGCGCTCGCCCATCACCGGCCGCAACAGCCCCAGCATGTCGGTCAGCAGCTTGTTGACGTTCACCTGCCTGGGCTCCACCATCTGCTTGCGGCTGAATGCCAGCAGTTGGCTGGTGAGCGCACTCGCGCGATTGGACGCCTTCAGCATCTGTTGCAGTTTGTCGTGACGCGAATCGGAGGCCGGCGTTGCCGCCAGCACGAGTTGCAGATAGCCGCCCACCACCGTCAGCAGATTATTGAAGTCGTGTGCGATCCCCCCCGCCAGCCTGCCGGCCGCCTCCATCTTCTGCGCTTGCCGGAGCTCCTCCTCCAGCTCCCGGTGGACCGTCACATCCTCCGCGATCCCCGCGACGCGGTACGGCTTGCCTTCCGGATCGTACACGGGAAAGGCCCGGTCGTATATCCATCGCACGGAACCGTCCGGGCGGACAATCCGGTAGGACTCCTCGGCCGGCCCCGATTTCACCTTCGTGAGAAACTCGATGTGGCGATCCCGATCCTCGGGGTGCACCGTTTGCGGCAGCCATTCGCGGTCTCGAAACAGCGGCGCGGCGCTGCGGCCCCACACCCTCTCAAAGGCCGGACTGACGTACAGTACGCGCTCGCCCTCCAGTTCGAGCATCCAGAAGACCTCATCGATGTTCTCCGCCAGCTGCCGGAAGCGCTCTTCGCTCTGCAGATTCGTAATATCGATGTCGGAGCCGATATAGCCTGCGAAAACGCCCCCCGGTGCGAAGCGCGGAACCCCGCTGCACAGGATCTGCCGGTAATCCCCATCCGCCCGCCGAATCCGGCACTCCAGTTGGAATCTCCTCCGCGCGTCGAACGCCGTGCAGAAGAGCTCGTAACACCGCTGTAGGTCGTCGGGATGCACGCTGGCGGCCCAGCCCCTCCCCAATTCCTGCTCCATCGTCCGGCCTGTGAAGTCGAGCCACGTCCTGTTCACGAACGTGAACTGCTTGTCCGTGTCTGAGACCCAGATCATCACCGGCGCGGTATCGGCCATGTTCCGGAACCGCTCTTCGCCCTCCCGCAGTTCCGCCTCTGTCCGCTTCCGTTCGCTGATGTCCTGTCCCGTCCCGATCATGCGCACCGCCCGGCCGTTCTCGAAGGACACCTGTCCGGTCGCGGCCATCCACCGCTCGCTCCCGTCCCCAAGGCCGATCACGCGGTACTCCGCGTAATATTCGCCGTTTCCCGCCGGATCCAGCGCGCGGTCCAGCAGAACTTGTATCTTGGCGCGGTCATCCGGATGCATTCTCGAAAAGAAGGTATCGATCGTAATTGGCGTATCGGCGCCAACACCCCAGAGTTCCCTCACGCGCGCGTCCCATAGGATGGTCCCCGTTGCGACATCGTATTCGTAGATCCCCAGCTTGGCTGCGTCCTTGGCGAGTCTCAGTCGCTGCTCTCCCCTGCGGATGGCCTGCTCGTCGCGCCTGTGCTCGGTCAGGTCCCGGACAATGGCCCACATGCCTGTGGGCTGATTCTCTTCGTTCCGCAGAAGGTACTTCCGCAGCTCGACCGGGAATATGCTTCCGTCGCGCCGCCGGTACTCCTTCTCGTACGCCCCGCTGTACCCGTTCGGCAGAATCTGCTCTGCCACAATCCGGGCCTCGAATGCGTGCCACCGCTCGGGCGTAATGTCCTGGTAAAACAACCCCCGCAGCTCCTCGTCGCTGTATCCCAGCATTTCTCGGTACACGGAGTTGAATTCCAGAATCCGTCCTTCCATGTCCACGGTCGCCACCGCATCTGTGATGCTCTCGTACAGGCGGCGGTACTTCGATTCCGAAATGCGCAACGCCGCCGCGGATTCCATTAGCTCCCGGTTCTTGGCCGAAAGCTGGCCGACGCCCGTCCGCAGGTCCTCCACGTTCCTCTGCGTGTCTCGGGCGATCCGGCTCCCGATCAGGGCAATTACCAGGAGGTACAGGTCCACAAAGAAAATGGACCCGATGTTGGTCGCGGAGCGCACCCCCGGAATGGCTCGGGTGAGATTGTTGTTTTCGGCGATCCCCAGCGCCGCCACCGCAGCCAGCACAATCGCCGCCGTTGTCGCGTACCAGGCCCCGTCCAGCAGCATGATCGTGATCAGCAGCAGACCCGGAAACACCAGCATTGCGTTGCTGCGGAATCCGTCGCGTGCTTCGAAAACCATCAGAACGGCGGTCATCAACAGGGCCGCAAAGGCGGCTCGTGCCGCCCATGTCGTTCTGCCCGCGCGATTCAGCACTGCGGCGGCGGCCATGGCCGCCGCGGCCAATACCAGCAGCGGCGCCTCCGGCGTCTCCCGCGGAATGGTGTTCAATAACGCGGCCAGGCCAATAGCGGAAAATAGCAGGAGACAGGCGAATTGGAGAGTTCGAGCGTTGCGGTCGAGGCCCGGATCGCCGGTCGGCGTCGGATAGAGCCAGGACGACAATTTGCGATCTGGCATGGACTCCTACCTCCAGCATCGTGTCTCCGGACAATCAGACACTGCTCTGCGTCACGATTATACGCTTCGTAGGTTCGTTCCAACGTGGGGAGCCGGACGAGCCCGGCGCGCCAGGCGAAGTCCCCCTCACACGTGCTGATCGAACAGAATCGTGTTCCCGTCCGGATCCACCGCGACAAAACTCGCCGGCCCCGTCGTGCTCTCGTCCGCCTCCTGCACCAGCTTCACCCCCTGCGCCTTCAGTTGCTTCTGCAACTCCCGCACGTCCGTATACGAAGCCAGCTTCTTGGCGTTCTGGTCCCAGCCCGGATTGAAGGTCATGATGTTCTTCTCGAACATTCCTTGAAAGAGCCCGATCACGTGATCCCCGTTCTTCAGGATCAGCCACTTCTTCGAATCGCCCATGAACGCCTTGAACCCGAACTTCTCGTAGAACTGCCTCGAAGCCGCCAGGTCCTTCACCGCCAGGCTGACTGAAAACGCCCCGAGCTCCATGCTCCCTCCCTTGGGTTGAACAACCGGCACGGTTGCAGCCGCCAGCGCCAGCGCCTCCCGGCGCGTAAAACTCTCACCCATATCTGTACAAGCATACCCTCCGGCAATGGGACAGTCCGCAATCTCACATCCTGGTCTGGCTCCGGAACCCGTAGGGGCCGCATGAGTGATTGACAGCCCTCGGAAATATTTCTTGAGTTGAAAACAAAAGCCTTCCCCCAACTCCCTCGTCCGCCCCCTTGCACCCCTCATGGATAATGCCGCCGCCATGAGATCCGTCTCGACTCCGATCAACCTCGCCCGCCGCCGCGCCCCCTCGGAAAATGCCCCGCAAAGCCCGGCCGCCGTCCCGCCCCCCTCCCTCTGGGCTGCCCAGGCGCTGAACTTCCACCTCGACCCCCTCCAAAACCAAATCCTCGACTCCTCCTCGTCCCACCTCATCCTCTGCTGCTCCCGCCAGTGGGGCAAATCCACCGTCACCGCCATCCGCACTCTCCACCACGCCTGGTTCAACCCCGGCTCCCTCATCCTCTGCCTCGCCCCCGGAGCCCGCCAGTCCGGCCTCTTCCTCAAAAAAGCCGAGCACTTCCTTCGTATTCTCAAAGCCCCGGTCAGGAAAGACCCCCTCCACCCCCTCTCCCTCGTCCTCCCCAACGGCTCCCGCCTCATCGCCCTCCCCGGCGACGGCGACACCATCCGCGGCTTCTCCGCCGTTGGGTTCCTCGTCCTCGACGAAGCCGCCCTCATCCCCGACTCCCTCTACCACGCCGCCCGCCCCTTCCTCGCCGTCTCCGGCGGACCCCTCTGGCTCCTCTCCACCCCCGCCGGCCAGTCCGGCTTCTTCTTCGAAGAGTGGACCCGCGGCCGGCACTGGACCAGGTTCTCCGCCCCCGCCACCGCCTGCTCCCGCATCCGCCCCGAATTCCTTGAACAGGAGCGCGCCTCTCTCGGCGACCACGCCTTCCGCCAGGAATACCTCTGCGAATTCCTCGCCTCCGAACACCAGATGATCGACCGCTCCATCATCGACGCCATCATCGTTCCTGAAGGCCAACCCCTCCCCGCCGACCCCGCCCCCATCGACGCCCGCCCGTCCGACACCTGGTTCCTCGGCCTCGACCTCGGCCTCCGCCGCGATCCTACCGCCCTCGCTGTCATCCGCCGCCAGACCCGCCCCACCGGCGAGCGCGACCCCTTCACCTGGGCCTTCAAAATGGAGACCGTCACTGGGCTCCACCGCATCCAGCCCTTCCCTCTCCAGACCCCCTACGCCGAAATCTCCTCCATCCTCCGCGGCATCCTCACCGAACTCCCCAAATCCTCCAGCAAGGTTCTTGCAGTGGATGCCACCGGCGCCGGCGACCCCGTCGTCGAGCTCCTCAAATCCGCCCGCCTCGACGCCCGCCTCGTCCCCATCGTCATCACCGCCGGCCACTCCGTCGGCCACCTCCCCCACGCCGACTCCATCCCCCGCCATACCCTCCTCAACAACCTCCGCCGCATGATCGAAGTCAAACTCTTCTCCATCCCCTCAACCCTCCCCCATCTCGATGCCCTGACCCGTGAGTTGACCTCCCTCGGCAACCCAAATTCGACAACCCACGACGACCTCGCCTTCTCCCTTGCCCTCTCCGCCTGGCTCGCCAAATAGCGCCCGGCGCGGCCCTGCGACGCGCTTGCCGGTCATGACGTAAAGTGATTCGCGCTCCCCTCTACCACGCGTCCCTACCGATCTGCGCGACGCCGCCAGTTGACCTCCCTCGGCAACCCAAATTCGACAACCCATAACGTGGCTCGCCAAATAACGCGGTGCCCGGGCAAGAAATGGGGACACCGAGGCCCACAAATCCCGTCGGAGACCACCGACCTCGGAGCCGAGGGAACCCACCCCTGGCCGCTTTGGGCCAGGGGTGAGTGTCCCCTTTCTTGCCAGGCGCGGCCCTGCGACGCGCTTGCCGGTCATGGCGTAAAAGTGATTTGCGCTCCCCTCTACCCCGCGTCTCCGGCGGACCCGGCCGTGGCAAGGCGGCAAGTGGCGCCCTACCGATCTGCGCGGGGACGTGGCTCGCCAAATAGCGTGGGGCCCAGGCAAGAAATGGGGACACCGAGGCCCACAAAACCCGTCGGAGACCACTAACCTCGGAGCCGAGGGAACCCACCCCTGGCCGCTTTGGGCCAGGGGTGAGTGTCCCCTTTCTTGCCAGGCGCGGCACTGCGGCGCGCTTGCCTGTCATGACGTAAAAGTGATTTGCGCTCCCCTCTACCGCGCGTCTCCGGCGGACCCGGCCGTGGTAGGGCGGCAAGTGGCGCCCTACCGATCTGCGCGACGCCGCCAGTGATGAGTGCCACCTTGTTTCTCAAACAATAGGTTCATCGACTTCCTCACGGATTGCTCCCGCGCGGCATCACCTTGACAGTCGCCGCGCGAGCCCGTGCGCTGATCATCGGGTTCAGATAAGGGCTGTTCCGGTACTTCTGCCTGTATGCCTCGTCGATGACGTCGTGGATTGCCCCGTCCACGGGCTCGAATGTGACATCCACCGTCATGCCGGCGGCAATGATTCGTCCTGCTTTCTGGTGAACAGCCGCCTGATACCAACGAGAGTTCCGCCCGTTGTACGCACGCACGTAGAGGGCGCCGTCGACGGCAACGGACCAGATCCACGTCGGTGTGCCATAAGTGACGCCGTCTTCCCGGAACGGTGAGATGTGCAGGTCATCGGTGCTGGCAATTTTGCGCAAATCATCTTTTGTCCACATGCTCATGTACGCTGACTCCGCGGCATTGCTTGCGATATTGATCGTCGCTGACCTTTTCGAGCCACTCAACAACCTTGCCGTCGAGTTGTTCCTGAATGGCGATGTGCGTCAGGGCAGCGGTTCCCGTTGAGTACTCGAGTTTCAGCGCGAGATCTGTCTTTGCTGCTCCGCCGGATAGCGATCGCCGACGATATCGATCTTTGAAACGCCTTCCTCGAGTTCGCGTATCTCGTCCGCTGTGAAACTAAACTCCGCCGTTCTCAGATTCTCTTCCAGGTGAGCCAGTTTCGTGGTGCCGGGGATGGGCACGATCCACGGTTTCTTGGCCAGCAGCCAGGCCATCGCAACTTGGGCCGATGTCGCTCCCCGGGTCCGCCCGAATCGATTGAGCACTTCCACGATTGCCAGATTGGCTCTCATCGCTTCCGGTTTGAACCGCGGCAGCGTGTTGCGATTGTCGTTTTCGGAGTCGAACCGCGTGTATTCATTCAGGGCCCCTCCGAGAAAGCCGCGGTTCACCGGACTGTATGGAACAAAGCCGATTCGAAGCTCTTCACAAATCGGCAGCACTTCCTTCTCGGGCTCCCGCCACATCAGGTGATATTCACTTTGAATCGCGGTGATGGGTTGTACGGCATGGGCGCGCCGAATGGTTTCCTTGCCGATTTCGCACAGGCCGAAGTGCCTCACTTTGCCTTGCTGGATCAGGTCCCTCACTGTTCCGGCGACGTCCTCGATAGGCACATTCGGGTCGAGCCGGTGCTGATAGAACAGATCGATGACCTCGATCTTCAGGCGCTTGAGAGAGTCCTCGGCCGCCCGGCGAATGTGCTCCGGCCGGCTGTTGAGGCCGTTTGCCCTTCCACCTTCGTGGTTGAAGCCGAACTTGGTGCTGATCCTCACCTCCTTGCGCAAAGGGGCCAGGGCCTCGCCCACCAGTTCTTCATTGATGAACGGACCATACGTTTCGGCGGTGTCGAAAAGCGTGACGCCGCGCTCCACCGCCTGCCGGACCAGCCGGATCATCGCCTCCCGGCCGGGATGCGTGCCGCGATGATAGTTCATGCCCATGCAGCCAAATCCGAGGGCGGACACCTCCATCCCGCTGCTCCCGGCGCCGAGCGTGCGGCGCTGGGGAATGAGAAATCGGCTAGATGGGCCGCCATGCTCTGGGGAGGCCGCGGTGGTGCTCGCCAGGGCCGCCGGCGCGCACAGGGCCGCTCCAATCGCCGGGCCGGCTTTGAAGAAGCCGCGCCGGCTGAAGTAACTGAAGTCACTCTGTTCGGAATCTGATTCGCTGTGCCTCATTGGATCCTCGTGTTTGGAGTCAAAGTGAAAGAACCCGGCCCGGGGCGCACACTTCCGTCTTGCGGGCGGATCGGCGCCGCCGGCCGGTCTTGATTGGCAGGCCATTTGGATCAGGCGGCCTGCCGGGTTAGCTGGCGCCCTGGCGGTGGACCGCTCGCCACTCGCCGGGCGATGTTCCTTCCCACTTGTGAAATGCCCGAATGAAGGAGTTCGGGTCTTCGTATCCCAGCAGGTATGCCGTTTCGTTCAACTCGAGCGAGGGCTGGCGCAGATAATGTTGTGCCATCTCCCGCCGCGCTTCTTCCACGAGATTGTGGAATGTGATCCCTTCTTCGAACAGCCGCCGCTGCAGCGTCCGCGCGCTGACCTTCAACTCGACGGCAACGTCCTCCAGCCGCGGTTTCTCTCCTGCCAGCAGCCTCTTCAGAATCCCCTTCGCCTGCTCCTTCAAAGGGCCGTCGGCCAGCCGCTGGTCCAATTCCGCCTCCAACTGCGGCGCCACCAGTTCCAGCAGTTCAGGGTTGTGCGTCACGAACGGCTGATGGATGTCCTCCGTGCGGAAGAACAGCTTGTTCCTTCGAACGCCGAACCTGACGGGGCAGCCGAAGTACTCTTCATAGAGCCGCCGGTGGGTCTCCGGACGCCTGAGTTCCACGCGCACCGGATTGATGGGCAGCCCTGTACCGCGCCGGCCGATCGTCACTGTCCATGCGAAGCAGAGGTCAACCCATGTCGGCGCCTCTGTCCTTTCCGCCAGCAGCCACACGAATTCAACCGCGCATTCCTTCGCCCGTTCCGTGATTCGGATCTCCTGGGGGGAGGTCAGGCGTTTGTAGCGCGCGATTCTCTGCAGCGCCTCGCCAAAGGTACGGCAGTACAGCGCCGCAATCGCGATCTGCGTGTAATACTCGGGCCGGTTCTCGCTCCCGAGTTTGAGCCCGATGGCAGGATCACGGCTGATCTCATGGATGGCGCTGTACAGGGCATACATCTCCTCGGTTGTGACCCAGATCCTGCTTTGGGCAAACAACCGAATGGGGAGTCCAGCCCGGCGCAACACCGCCTCGGTGGAGACGCCAAGTTCCTCCAGCCTCCGCCCAAGTGTTCCGGAAAGTCGAAACCGGTCCGTCATGGCCTCAGATCACCCAATTAACCGCGTCCTTCTTCATTCTCAGTCTACCGGCGAAAGCCGCCGGCTTCACTGGCAGAACACGCCAATCCACTCGCCGAAGACGCCAATAGCTCGCGTGTCACTGAGAGGGTGACTCGCGCCCCTCTGCTGTGGGCCAGTGGGGCAAATCCACCGTCACCGCCATCCGCACCCTCCACCACGCCCGCCACCAAGCTTGGTTCAACCCCGGCTCCCTCATCCTCTGCCTCGCCCCCGGAGTCCGCCAGTCCGGCCTCTTCTTCAAAACGAGCACTGCGTCCGCACTCTCGGTGCGCCCCTCCGCTCAGTCGGCACGGTTATTCGCGGGGCGGCGCTAGCACAGCAGCCATGGCTGATGACTTCTATCTAGAATCCACGTACACAAAGTTCCATGTACACAGCGAGGTTGAACTGGCAGCCACAAGCAACCCGCTGCCAAGTTAGGCATATGTACGAATTGCGCTCAGTCGCTCCAACTGGAGTTTTACGCTTTCAATCGTTTCGAATTTGACGTATGCTGAGGTCCAAAACATTTGTGCTCGATCTTGTTTGATAGAATGCGGGTTCCTCCGGCTCTGGTATAGGATTAGGAGGAATTTGTTGGATGTAGGAGGTTGCATTGAGAAACGCGTGGACGGCCATGATCACACTTTTGACCGTCGCCGCGTCGGTGGTTAGCCTCGTTTTGGCGTATCAGGAGTGGTTTCCTTCGGCAACGTCGGAAGGAAAGCTAGCGATCATTGTCCTGACATCCTTCACGCTGTTGCTTTCGTTCACTGTTGCCCTTCAACGATTCCGATTTTCGCGCAGGGCAGCCTACGGCGATGCTTCACGACGTCTCAACAGAGTCTTCTTCGAGATTGTCGATGCATCTCAGCGTGGGACATCATCAGCCGCACACATTAAGGCAGCCTGTCAAGAGTCTGTCAATGCCCTCGCAGAAGTCTTCACCAGGATAACGGGGTCGCGGTGTTCCGCATGTATCAAAATAGTTGAAGGTGATTTTGGTACAGGGCTGGGCGACGACACTCGGCTGAAGGTGGTCACGTTATGCAGGGACACTGAGAGCGACCAAGCGCGTCGGCGGCCCGGCAAGAACCAGGACTGGATTGATCAGAATTCCGATTTCGAGGAACTGTTCGCCCAGCGTAGCGCGAAGCGCTTTTTTGCGTCGAACAGCCTCCCGTGGCTATCGGACTACAAGAACACCAGTTTTGAGGTTTACGGTATGCCCCCGAGGTTAGGGGTCCCGATTCTAGGACAAATCGTACGGGACCTGCTATGGCCGCTGCCATACAGGAGTACAATCGTGGTCCCGATTTCACCAAAGGCTGACGATGACCAGGTTCGTGCCTTCAGGGTGGGTGGTTACTTTTGCGTCGACAGCACTTCGAGATTCGTGTTTTCGACGCGCATGGATGTTGAATTGGTCAGGGGAGTCGCAGACTGTCTGCACCCAATTGTGAGTCGGTACTGCAGTTTGCGGTCCGGTTCGTATCGTGGCAAGAAACAGTAGTTGCCAAAGGGAACATCATGGGACTCTTTACCGGGAGACAAAAGAGCGACCAACGCCGAACGATCACGTACAAGAAACTCAACGATGAGGAAGTTCTTGTGATCGTTCAGGAACCAGGAAAAGAACCGATCAAAACGATTGTCCAAATCGTTCCGCCGGAAAGCGTCGTCCAAGACCAGTTAGTCTTGGCGATTGGTTGATTGACGTGCGTATTCCGAGCGATGCCGATCAGCGTTCCGAACTGATGCCGATCGCGATTCCAAAGTCATGCCGATCACCATTCCAAAGTGATGGCAATCACCGTTCCAAACTCATGCCGATCACTGTTCGGCAGGCGTAGGACGGTGCGCTGGCACTCTGGCGAGCGTCGGCGCTGGGCAATCCGGCGGCCGACCGGACTCCACTCAAGATGTGGAGAGGTTGTCCTCGCATAAGATCAAAGCTGTCCTGAGGCTGGCCGGCCTTGGGCTGAGTCAGCGCCAGATCGCGCTGAGCTGTCAGATCGGTCAAGCCACGGTCTGCGACTACGTGAGCGGGGCCGATCAGGCGGGGCTGAAGTGGCCGGACGTGGCGGACTGGGACGAAGACCGGTTGCTGGCCGCACTGTTGCCGACGCAGCGTCCCGCCGCGGCGTGGCGGAAAGCCGCCGAGCCCGACTTTGCCTCGATGCGGCGCGAGCTGCAGACGCACAAGCATCTCGCGCTGCAACTGCCTTGGGAGGAGTACCGCCAGCAGCAGCCGGAAGGTTACGGCTAGAGCCGTTACTGCGTCTTGTACGGGACCTGGCTCAAGCGGCAGGACGTCGTGCTGCGGCATGAGCACCGGGCCGGTGAATAGCTGTTTGTCGATTATGCCAGCGACATGATCGCCGTGCAGTATCCGGCCAGCGGCGAAACTCGCCAGGCCCAGCTTCGTGGCCGACTGGACGCCAGCAGTTGCACTCTCGCCGAAGCCGCGTGGACGCAGGGGCTCGGCGGCTGGATCGGCTCGCACATCCGCGCCTTCGAATTCTTTGAGGGCGTCACCGAGATCGTGGTGCCGGATCTGAAGTCCGGCGTGACGAAGGTGCGCCGCTACGAGCCGGGCGGCTTGACTTCCCTATCCCGGGCATCTCTCATACACTGTTCGTGAGGTGAAGCATGGCCGCACAGAATTCGCATGGCATCGCACTTATCAATTTTTCAGAACGTGACTTACAAAGGCTCCTCAAGTTGGGCTTTGCGGCAGAAATTGGATGTCTAGGATGGGTTCAGGAATCGCATTTCCCTCGTCTCCACTCCTCCCTTCAGCGTCCGCTACACGAATACGACATTCTTGTTTACTCCACACCTAGACCGGGGAGCCTGGACGCAGATCCGCTCTGGGAGAGTGGTAACGGAACACTTGAATCCTTGTATGACCTGCACAGGCCCCCTTGGCTGTGTATAGCCTTCGTAGGTGATGATCTGGGAACAAGTCTGGAAATTGCAGGGATGCCATGGTTGGCCCTGCGGAAGGCTGAATCGGGGTTGTCCGTGGTCAAACCAGTAGAAGAACGCCCTGCCCTCGGGATCGAAGCACATTCAGATTGTTGCAGTCCCCCGCAACCATCCAAACGCGCTTTTCTGCGCGGGCGCTCTCCAACAAATCCCAAACTCCTTCTGCCACATAGTGCTCATGCTCTGGGTGCATCGTGATTTGCGTCACGTGGTTATGGAGTTCGTTTCTTGCGCGGGCTAAATCGCTGTAGAGTAACTCCCGAATATTCGGTTCAAAGCGCTATGCGGCAGGATCGCAGGAATCATTCAGAAACATCTCATACCACTCGTACGAATTGGCATGACGGAATCCATACCTTCGCGTGAGGCGAGCCAGCGCCGACCGGTCTCGCTGGATCAGGGTGGAGACGTAGCTTATCTTTCTGTCCCTCAAGCGACGAACAAGCTCCGCAAAAAGCATCGGCCCTGCTTGCCCCCCCCTGCACTCTCGCCGGACATAGAAATTGTCCAACATCGCCCAATGGTAAGAAATAACTTTGCAGAAGCAGAAGCCTGCAATCCCGGTCTCAGACAGCACCACGCAGAGTACGTTCTCTTGCGGCCTCGAGATCCACTCCATTAACTCCGACTCCTCATAGAACGGAATGACCTCACTGACTCGAAAAGCCGGATCGGACCTGCCGAGGGCATATATCTCGGGCAGATCTTCGAGCTGCGCATCGCGAACCGTCAGCGCCATGAAGGTAATCCCTCGCATGTCATGTATGAGCCGGTCACGCCAGGAGCATACGGCAGCGTATACTTCAACGAAAAGCCCCAGCGTTCCCAAAACGGCTCCGATCCCTGAACAGATACGAGCGCGAACCGCAGTAATCCTGTGCAACGAGCATATTCGAGAACCGGTCGTAGCAGCGCCCGCGGCACCCCGCGCCCGCGGCACTCAGGAGTCACCGCGAGATCATGCAGGTAAATCCCATCGACACCTTCCGGCATCTGGTTCGAGCGTCTATCCAGTTGCACCGGCAACCCGATTTTCCATGGGTGCGCGAAGAGATAGCCGCACAAGGCTTCCTTCTCCCATGCGCCAACGCAAGTGCTCGAACAGATGGCGATCTTCGTCAAGAACGATTCCGCCGATTCAATCAGCTCTGGCCGGTAGCACTGATTCTGCACGCACAACACATGTTCGATATCGATCGCGCGTAATTCCTTGACCTCGATCATAATGCCTATCTCGTGATCAATCTTGGAAGAGCACGCGACACCCATAGATCGCGTGGCGGCGCCCAGGGTCCAGGGCGTCGCGCTGCGCCGAACGTGCATCGGCCGCGCTGTGAAACCATGAGCCTCCCCGAAGGATTCGGATGTGGCCCTCGGCGGGTCCCTCCGGGTCCGTTGTCGCGCCTGACGAATACGGCCCATACCAGTCCTGGCACCACTCCCAGACGTTGCCGTGCAAGTCATGCAACCCCCAGGAATTCGCAGGAAATTCATCTACGGGCGTTGTGGTCCGGCGCGACACCCCTTCCTGCGCGCTACCTGGGCCGAGCCGCCCATCGAAGTTCGCATGTTCAGTGGTTAGTGAATCTCCGCCGTGAAAAGCCGTGCTAGAGCCAGCTCGGCAAGCGTACTCCCACTGAGCTTCCGTCGGTAGGCGGAAGCGTTTGCCGAACCGTTCGGTCAGCGCTTCGCAAAATGAAACCGCGTCGTACCACGAAATCATCTCCACCGGATGGCGCTCGTCTTGGAAGTAACTGGGATTGAACCCGAGCACCGCCCGAAACTGAGCCTGCGTCACCGGATACCGCCCCATGTAGAACGACCGGGTAATCGTGACTGTATGCAGGACCTCGTCGTCGTTGTGGCCGTCCTCTGCGACCGGACTTCCCATCGTGAACGTGCCGGCCGGGATCAGGACCAGTTCGAGAACATTGGACGATGCGAGCTCGAATGACCGCACGGCCACTTGACCACTGGTCGAGGCATCGGCACGTCTGCTGCGTTCCGCGTCTTCAAGGGCGGCTACTTGTGCCATGGTCAATAGAGCCGACGGCGTCCGCAGTTCGCACGAAAGCACCTCGCGCGCTGCCCGGATCACGGCCGCGTAGGTCAATCCGCTGCGACGCGCGAATTCAGCAACGCTGATAGACGTGGCAGCATCCGCAGTTGCTGGTACGGACTCAGTCGGTCCATTCTTCGGCAGGTGCTCGGCGAAGTACCAGTCCGCGACAACTGAGAGAGCCTGCAAGCATGGCTGGATGTATCCGGGGGTGAAGACCCCCTGCTCGGAGGCGTCGTGCACCGCGAAATTTCCGTATCCCTGGATCGTCCGAAGCGGAATGACGATCGAGCGCGGCAGCACTCCAGCGCCACTGAGCTTCTCGATCAGCCCTTCCAGCATTATGTTGCCCGGAGTAGGGTTGACGTGCTCGATAAAGAGCTGCCGGCAGATGGCCTCTGCCGCACGACGGGCATGCATCAGGAACGTCTCTGGATCGTCGTCCTTGTACTTTAAGGTCCTCAGATACAGCAGCCGGACTCGCTGTAGTTCCTCTTCAATCCGATCGAGCCGGTGCTGGACGTCTGGCTTCGATTGTTCCATCAGCAAGCAGTATAACGACTTTTAGTTTTCCAACGAATCTGATGCGTGCCGGAGCCGGTACTAGAAAGAATCACTCGCTTGGAGCCTCAGTGTTTGATGGGCGACGATCAAAGGTGTGGTTGGGGAATCTGATTTGTCATGCCCACTACCGTGCGACTTGCACTCCGCTGCAGCACCACCTCCCCAGCCGCACAATTCAAGAGCGTGTGCCCGCTCTTCACATATGAGAAAAGGGCGCGCCTCCCAGTCGAAGGACTTCCTGTTTCCCTCCTGGCGCGAAAGATGGCATATGGCTTTGGGGGCGGCATCTCTAACTCGGAGTCACCGCAGTCGCGTCGTAGCGATCACCAGGTCTCTACTTCTTTGGGATTCTTCAGCGTTAACAGAATGTGAGACCGCCGCTCGAGCGGTCGCCTGGCGCAGCTGCACTCCCCCGATTCTCGGCTCGCGCTGATCTTCGATAGTGCGGCCAGAGCGACCACACCACCGCGGCCGGTCTGCTTCGTGATTTCATTGCCGGCGTTCATCAAGCCATTGATGCGCTCATACTGTCCCGGCCCCATGGCAGGCGCCAGGATCTCAAGATGCTGGCTCAAACGGATCTCCACCGGCTCATAATTGAACTGCCTCAAGCCGTCAGCCAAAGCGTCCCGCACCTTGCGATAGTTCGTGCCAACAGCGCAAACCACCCCAAAAACCAGTTCCGCGTCGCTAAAGTCGAGCCGCGCCTGCTCTTGTTCCAATTTCCTCGCCTCCGGTCGAATCTCTCACAGGATATCAGTGTGCCCTTTATCCTATTTCTCTCGGTTGCTGGTCGCATTATTTAGATTGCGCATGTCCCATCCAAGTCAGTGACAGCAGTTCGAGAAACATTTTCGACCACCCAACGAACTCAGTCCAAACAACTTAGCCACTTCAACCTGCTCAGCCCTCGTCCGGACCCCTTAGTCCCCCTCCTCTAATACGCACCATGGAAACCACTTCAATTCCCACCTCCACACGGCCCCGCAAAATCCTGCGCCGCCGCTCCGGTCCCGAACTCGGCAAACTCGAATCAGCCGCCCTCCTCGACATCGAGTCCGCGGTCAACTTCCACACCCTCCGCTCCGACGTCCACGAGCACTTCCAGCCCTCCGGCGGCTATGCCCGCTTCCTCGCCGACGGCCTCGTCGACCAGGCCTGGGAATTCGTCCGCACCGCCTCCAGCCGCACATGCGGCCTCCACCTCCAGCTCTTCGACGATCAGGAACAGGTCGACCGCGAATTCGAAGACCTCGACCCCGGCACCCGCATCTTCCTCGCCATGCGCAACCTCGCATCGCAGAAGTCCTTCGAGTCCATCCTCCGGCATGAAGAACGCGTCCACGGCCGGCGCCGCCAGTTCGACCACGACCTCCTCCTCCATCGCAGGCAGACGCGGTAACCCCTATGGCGCTCATTCGGATGACACCGGCCAAACTCGCCGCCAACCGCGCCAACGCGAAGCGCTCCACTGGCCCCAAAACAGACGAAGGCAAAGCCCGTTCTGCGCGGAATGCGACAACCTGGGGCTTCACCGCCGCCCTCCGCGGCATGCCCGAGGACTGGCACGAAGGCGCTCTCGCGAAAGCCGCGGAGATCTCATCCGAATTCTCCGACCCCACCGAGCGCGCCCTCGTTGCCCACCACGTCTACCTCATCATCTGGCGCCGCTACATCGCCTGGCTCGAAGCCGAGGCCTTCAACCAATTCGACAACTGGCTCGAAATCTTCCGTCACCCCACCCTCTATCCATCCATGGACCGCGCCTGCGCCCGCATCGACCACCTCGCCCGCCGCGTCGAACTCTCCCTCGCCCGCTACCGCAAGCTAAAGAATGCGACTACCAACCCATATCTCCTAGAAACCGCAACCCCGCCCCTGGTCATGCGAGCCCCCGCCTCAAACGTGGGGCAGGCAGAGCCGCGACCGGTAGGGAGCGGGTGCAACTTTGCTACTACGAACCCATATCTCCCTGATTCCACAAGCTCGCTGCTTCCGAAAACCCGCCCGCCCCCACCCACCCCGAACTGAGCAACCCTCCCCCCGAAACAGTCCCGGCCCGCCGGGCGCGATCTTTGAGAATTGAATCGTCCTCTCCACGCCCCGCTTGCGGGCTCTCCCTGTCCGCAAGCGGCCGCTACAGACTTACCTCCGCCGGTGCTGCTCCCTCAGCACATTCGGATCATCCATCCGCGGCGACGGCCCGGCCCCATCCCCCGGATCCTTCGCATTCTCCGGCACGAAAATCTCCGGCTCCGGCAGGATCGCATCGAACTTCCCGAAATCCGGGATGCTCGTGAAGCAATCCAGCAGGTCCGCCGCCGTCGCATCGTACAGATTCAGCGGCGGCACCCCCAGAATCCGGAACACCGTCTTCAATAGCGCCGGGAAACTCGCATTCGCCCGCGACGCATAGTTCCGCTTCGCGAACGGACTCGCCACCAGCAGCACCGTCCGGTGCGAATCGATGTGGTCCACGCCGCCCTGCGCGTCGTCCTCCGTCACGAACACCGCCATGCTCCGCCACCACTTGCTCGCCGTCAGGTACTCCATCACCCGCCCCAGCGCATAATCGTTGTCCGCCACGTAGGACGCACTGAACGGATACCCGTCGCTCGGACGCGGCTTCGTCATGTGGTCGTTCGGCAGGTGGATGAACAGCACCCGCGGCAGATCCCTCCCCGTCTTCACGTACATCTCGTCGATCTCTTTGATCAGCGCGTCCACCCTGTACTGATCCGGGATGTTCATGTTGAACTGCGGATAGTTCCGCGACGTGTTCTCGAACAGCGGATGCGGCATCGGCACGTTCGTCAGGTACCGCGCCCCCGTCGGCTTTTCACCGGGCTCCTCCGCCACACCGGCCAACTCGAACCCCTCGCCGAAATTCCGGAACGTGATCCCGTTCCGCTCCAGGTGATGCCACAGCGCGCCCTGCTCCAGTTGATCCTCCGGATGCACGCTCGAGTTGCTCTGCGCCACGCTCAGCCGCCCCGGCGCCGTCGTCGGAAACCGGAAGTCCTTCTGGCCCCCATACGACGCCATCAGCGAGCTCTCCGTCCACGCGTTCGGATACGAGCCCACTATCCAGTGGTGCCCGTCCACGCTCACCTCGCTGTCCGCATAGAAGTTGTCGCTGAACGAGTACTTCTGCGCCAGCGCATGGTGGTTCGGCGTCAGGTTGTAGAACCGCTTCTCAGTCCGCGCCCGCAGCGACTCTTTGTCGATCTGCACCCAGCCGCGCCGCCCGAATCGCGCCAGCTCCGGCGCGGTTCGCAGCGTCCCGATCGAATCCTCCTCGATGTCGCCGAACACCTCATCGAACGTGCGGTTCTCTTTGACGATGATCACCACGTGCCGCAGCTCGATTGGCAGCGGCCGCTGCTCATCCCTCGCCGCTTTGAAGCCGTTATTCGCCAGCACCTGCTCCGTGTGGATCGGCAGCACGCGATTCAGCGGCGCCGGATACACGCTCAGCAGCCCGCTCCGCAGCTCCGCCTGAAAACTTCGCTCCAGCGGCCCGGTCTTCGTTGCATTCGGACCCGTCCCCAGCCCCTTCGCGCTGGCCACCAGCATCTGGCTGCGGTCGGCGATCACCGCCGTTGGGAACCAACCCGCCGGAATGTGGCCCACCAGCTTGCTCGACGTCAGGTCCACCACGCCGATCGCGTTCATCCCCGCCTCCGCCACCAGCAGACGCCCGTTCTGCAGGTCCAGCGCCAGCCCGACCGGCAGCACCCCCCGGAACTTTTCCAGCCCCGGGATCCGCAGTGGAATCATTGCCCGTACCGTCAGCGTCACCGCGTCGATCACCGTGATCGTGTCCTGATTCCCGTTCGACACGTAGATCGTCCCCGCCATCGCCGCCACGCCCGACGGGCTCGAGCCCCCCAGGCTTCCAGCCCCGAAGGGCTCGCCTGTCCTGACGAACCGGATCACCCGCGCCTGCGCCGGATTTGCTACGTCGATCACGCACAGCGAGTTCGACTCCTCCACGTTCGGATCGCCCAGCCCCGGCACCTCCACCGGACCCTCCGCCGTCTCGCGCTTCACCCCGTGCCGGGCAGCCTCCGACGGAAACCCAAAGGCCGGGAACGGCAGCCCCGTTCGCACCGCGTTCTTCGGATCCGCGCCCGGCACCGGCTTGTACTCGAACATTCCGATGTTCGTCACATACAGCCGCTGCTTGTCCGGCGACAGCGCCATCTTGAACGGCAGCCGCCCCGTCCGCACCGACGTCAGCAGCTTCCGCGAGTGAGCGTCGAACACCGCCACCCGGAAATTCGCCTGGTCCACCACGTACAGGATCCGCCGCTCCGCGTCGTAGGCCAGATCCCCTGAATAACTGTCCCTCCACTGCCCCTGGTTGAGATGCAGGAGCTGGTTTACCCTCCCACCCGGCACCGAGATGTCGCGCACCCGCCCCGAGTTGCCCTCCGACGCGAACAGCCGCCGGTTGTCGGAAAACGCCAGGCCCATGAAGACGCTGCGCCAGTCTTCTTCCGGACTCGCCGCCTTCTCGTCCTGGGCTTTCGCCAGGAGCTGCTTGATCTGCCATGGATCGCCGGACATGTCCAGCACGCTCAGCGAGTATCGGTTCGGCCCGCCGTTCGCGGTCACCGCAATCTTGCCGTCCGGGCTCAGCGCCAGACCGAACGCCCCCGGCCCCGTCGTGAACTGTCTCCCTAGCGGTTGAACGATCCGCCCGCCCGGCAGGATCGACTCCGCGCCCGGCCGCCGCGCCGCCGGGCGCGTCCCTGCGGGCGGCTTATACTCGGCAGCGGCAAAGATCGGCGGCAGCGCGCACAACAGGATCAGGAGGAAGCGCATGCGGTTCTCATCTGATAGCCTGTCAAAGCAAGACCTCATCATGCAACGCCGCGCGTTCATTCAGCTTCCCGGAGTCCCCCTCATGAGCTCGCTCTTCGCCGCCGCCCCGGCCCCGCGCTTCTTCCTCCTCCAGCAGTTCTTCCTGAAAAACGGCAGCCAGGGAGCGCGCATCGCCGACTTCCTCAAGGCCGTCAAAACCCCGGCGCCTTACGTTGTCCTCGAGGCCCTCGTCGCCCCGCACATGCCCCAGGTCGCCGTCGTCACCCCGTACTCGTCGCTCGACGAGACGCGCGAATCGCGCACCGGCGCGAAGTACCAGTCAGCCCTCGCCGCCTGGGAAAACGACGCTGAAGCCCCCTACGAGCACTACTCCGAGACGCTCCTCGAAACGGCGCCCTACTCCCCGCCGCTCGCCCAGTTGGAGCCTCGTCCCCAGCCTCGCGTCTTCGAGCTCCGCGTCTACCACTCCCCCACGGAGAAACAGTTGAAGGCCCTCCACGAGCGCTTCGCCGGACCCGAGATCAAAATCTTCCACCGCTGCGGCATCCACCCCGTGCTCTACAGCTCGACACTCATCGGCCCCAATAAACCAAACCTGGTCTACCTGACCCCCTTCGACGACCTCGCCGCCCGCGAAAAAGCCTGGGCCGCCTTCGGCGCCGACCCCGAGTGGACCAAAGTCCGCGCCGAGTCCATCGCCAAACACGGCCAGATCTCCAGCGTCATCCAGATCGCCCTCTTCAAGGCCGCCGCCTATTCCCCGCTCCGTTGAGTCAGTGGGGATGCAACCTCTCCCCACCCTCAAACGTCTTGCCTCAAGATGCAGCGGCGCGCCTTCCTCTTCGTGATCGCCGGCGCCTCCGCACAGGAGACGGCCGTCTTCCGCGCCCGCGTCAACGAAGTCCGCGTCGATTGCGAAGTTACCGACGGCGCCCGCACCCTCACCGGCCTCGGGCCCGCGGATTTCCTCGTCTTCGACAACGGCCAGCCGCAGCCCATTCGCCACGTTTCGCAGGACCTGGAGCCGCTCGACATCGTCCTGCTCTTCGACGTCAGCGGCAGCATGAAGCCCGCGGTGCAGCGAGTGGCATCAGCCGCGCGCGCCGCCTTCGATCACCTCCGTCCAGGCGACCGCGTCGCCGTGGCCCTGTTCAATCAGAAAACCCGCATGCTGCTTCGCTTCACCGAAAGCCTCGACTCGGTGCGCGAGGTGGTCGAGCAAGTCTCGGAAGGCCGCTTCGGCGGAGGCACGCAACTCCTCGGCGCCATCGACCACGCCGGCCGCGCCGTCGCATCCCAGCCCCGCTCCCAGCGCCGTCGCGCCGTCCTGGTTGTCACCGACAACGTCGGCGGGCCCTCACGACTCGATCAGGATGCTCTCGTCGAACGCCTCTGGGAGGCGGACGCCACCGTTAATGGTCTGATTGTGCGCCCCAATGAGTCAGTGTGGATTCCCCAAAAGGCCGAGTTGGCCCCCTTTCATTACCCCGGCCGTGAGGCCGGGGCCAGGCACGCGTCGCGCCACCCCGCAACCTCTCCCTACCCTCAAACGTCTTGCCTCAAGATGCAGCGGCGCGCCTTCCTCTTCGTGATCGCCGGGGCCTCCGCACAGGAGCCGGCCGTCTTCCGCGCCCGCGTCAACGAAGTCCGCGTCGATTGCGAAGTCACCGACGGCACCCGCACCCTCACCGGCCTCGGCCCCGAGGACTTCCTCGTCTTCGACAACGGCCAGCCGCAGCCCATTCGCCACGTTTCGCAGGACCTGGAGCCGCTCGATATCGTCCTGCTCTTCGACGTCAGCGGCAGCATGAAGCCCGCCGTCCAGAGAGTGGCATCAGCCGCGCGCGCCGCCTTCGATCACCTCCGTCCAGGCGACCGCGTCGCCGTGGCCCTGTTCAATCAGAAAACCCGCATGCTGCTTCGCTTCACCGAAAGCCTCGACTCGGTGCGCGAGGTGGTTGAGCAAGTCTCGGAAGGCCGCTTCGGCGGAGGCACGCAACTCCTCAGCGCCATCGACCACGCCGGCCGCGCCGTGGCCTCCCAACCCCGCTCCCAGCGCCGTCGCGCCGTCCTGGTTGTCACCGACAACGTCGGCGGCCCCTCACGACTCGATCAGGATGCTCTCGTCGAACGCCTCTGGGAAGCCGACGCCACAGTCAACGGCCTGATCGTGCGCCCCGAGGATTGGCGCCGCCGTGAAGCCCTCCGTTGGGGTATGTCCCCGCTCGGCGCATCGCTCAGCAAGGCCATGGCGACCCACATGGACACTGTCGCCGATAAGACCGGCGGCGCGCTGATCAAGGCCGAAAATCCCGGCGCGGACTTCGCCAATCTCATGGAGCGCATCCGCCGCCGCTACAGCCTCTACTACCCGATGCCCGAGTCGCAGCCCGGAGACCGCCGCACCGTGCGTGTCGAGCTGAGTAAAGAAGATCAAGCCCGGTTCAAGAACGCGCGTGTCCGCGCCCGCAAAGGCTACGTCGTCCCGACGGCCTCGCACTGAGGATCGCCGCCCACGGCCGCCCGGCGAAGCTGCGCGAAGGTCGTGCCGCTCGCGCGGATCGCCAGGAAGCCGAGCGCCCACAAAGGTACGGTCAGCAGCACAAAGACAACCACCGAGAACACCGCCGCTGCGCTCCGGTCCACGCCGAACAAGGATAGCCCCACGACGACAAAGAACTGGTAGGAGCCGACGTTCGCCGGCGCATTGGGAATCACCGTCCCCAACCGAACCACCAGCAGCACCACCGCTGCCACCAGCAATCCCGGAGGCAGCGAACACGCGCGCTGGATGCACCAGAACGCCAGGATCTGTCCGCCGAGCAGCATCCCGGACGCCGCGGCGCTCCGCCACAACGCGCCCGTCCTCGACGCCTCGCGCACCTGCCCGCTCATCTCGCGCAGCAGCATGCCCAGCCGCGTCCGCGGCGGATGCGCCGGCTTCCTGACGAGCAGCACGATCAGGGCAATCACTCCTGCCGCCAGCATCGCGGCCAGCAGCCACGCGCCTGTCTGCAGATAACCCGGCAACGGCACGAACACCGTCGCGGCGGCGACACCTGCCACCAGCCACAGGCCGTCCATCAGCCGCTCCAGCGCAAGCGTCGGCGCGATGGCGCTCAGTCCCAATCCGGTCCAGCGAGATGCAAGGTAGGCGCGCACCACTTCGCCCAGTCGCAGAGGGAGCACTTCATTCGTGAACAGCCCCGCGTAGATCGCCTGAGTCGCCTTCAGCGTGGAGAGCCGCCCGCCCGGCTCCAGCAGCATCCGCCATCGCCAGCCCTGGCTCACATAACTCAACACGTCGAAGGCAATCCCGGCCGCCACCCAGCCCCAGTGGATCCCCGCCAGTCCCTGCAGGAAGGCTCGCCCGTCTACACCCCGCAGGGCCAAAGCCAGGCAGGCGGCCGCAAACAGCCACACCGCCGCCAACTTCAAACGCCTCATCCCTTGCTCCGTAACTGCTCCAGCCATACCAGCGCCTGCTCGAGACTGCGATAAAAAGCATCTCTGGCGTTGGAGAACTTGTGGTCGGAAGACTCCACCCACAACAACTTCTTCGGCGCGGCGGCCGCCGCATATAGTCCTTCCAACTCGCCGGTCGTCGTGTACTCATCACCCCGCGATTGAACGATCACCAGCGGCACCACGCTGTTCTTTCGCAGATGCGGCCCGACCTGAAACACCGGCTCGCCCGGCGCCTTCTTCGTGATCCAGGTGAGGTTGTCCACGACACGCCAGCCGAGCACCGCACCGGCCGGCAGGCCGATCGCCACAATGCCGTGAAATACCCGGGCCGCATCCGGCGCTGCCCCCGCCAGCGCCCCCATTGCCGCGCCCTGTGACCAGCCGGCAAACAGGACTGTCTGCCCTTCACCGGCGCGCCGCCCGAATTCCAGCATGTCCGCCATCATCTCGGCTTCCGTCAGAGTCCGGTCGCCCGTGAAGCTGCTCAGATAGCGGTTCGTATCCACTCCAATAACGTCATAACCGCGGTGCGCTATCGCTTTGCCGATGTCGATGGCCAGGCCGCGCCAGCCGGCGTCGCCCGGAAAATACAGCACCCGCCCATGGCTCGTTCCCTCCGCCGGCAAAAAATAAGCTGCCTGTTCCTGGCCCCGCAGCACCATGTTGTTGCGGCCCGGACGCCACGCGGCGCCCGCAGGCACGGCCGTCGTCGCTGCAATTATCAGGAGCGTGAGCCTCATCGCTCTCCTCCCGACGGCATCTCCGACACCAGCGAAAGCGCCAGGCCGAGACGCGCTACGTCCAACCGGCTGCGGAACACCGCATAGCGCGGCTCCCAATGCGTGGCGAACTTTGCTTTGTACTCTTTGATCCCCGAGAAGCGGAAGCCTACGTTCCAGCGCTGTCCGATCGCGTGCAGCGCCTCCTCCAGGATGTGCTTCTCCTCACCGGGCTGGAATCCTGCCAGCGGCGCCATCCCCAGATTGAAGCGCTGATATCCGCGCGCTTTGGCGATCTCGATCACCTTCACGAACAGGAAGTCCATCAGCCCGTTCGGCGTGTCCAGCCGCCGCCGCATCAGGTCCGATGTGGCTTCGCCGGTCCGGAACGAACTGACGATGTTGACGAAGCCCAGCATCCTGCCATTCGCATCTATCGCGGCGAGTAACGGTGTGTTTGCCACGTAGATGTCCATGAAGGAGCCGAGCGTAAAGCCCCGCTCGCGATTACCCGGCTGCCGCAGCCAGTCGTCGGAAACTTCCCGCGCCTGCTGCAGTACCTCAGCACTGAGCGGCGCTTCGTATAGAACTGCACGGACACCTTCGCGCTCCAACCGGTGCAAGGCGGTTCGAAGACTCTTGCGCTTACCGCCGGACAGCGTAAAGCTCTCGAGATCCACAATGGCTTCATCGCCGATCTTCATCCGCAGGAAGCCCAGCCGCTCGTAGGCGGGCAGCATCTCCGGAGTGGCCTGGTGGAATGCGACGCGCCAGCCGTTCTCGCGGCACGCCGCCTCGAACTGCTCGATCGTCCCTGCGAGCCTCTCCACCGGTCCGACCGGGTCTCCAAGGACCACCGCCATCCCGTTGGCCACGCGGTAGGCGATGAAGGCTTCCCGCGACGAGTCAAAGAAGTATGACTTGTCCGGCCAGCCCTTGAAGAAGTCGTGCGCGTTGCGCCCGTGCCGGACAATAATGCGCCGCGCCGCCGCAAGGTCCTGCGGCTGCGACTGGAAACGGTACAACACCGGTCTGAACAGTGCGTAGCTCGCATACAAAAGGACGGCCGCCGAGATCCATTGCAGCGATTCCAGGAACCAGTGTGCGTAGGCGGTATATGGTTGCGTCGCCGGGTCGCCTACGAAGGTCAGGAAAAGAGCAGCCTGGCGGAGAGCTTCCCACCAGTGGAAGTTGTGCCTGAATTCCGCTACTTCCAGGAGCCAGAACCCTGCCGATCCGTACGCCAGTGCGGTGAATGCCGCCAACCCGATGCGCCGTCCTTCCTTGTGCAGCGACGGGATGCCGCTCCCATAAGTGAACGCGCTCCTCCCCCGCAGCAGCAGGCCAAGCAGGGCAACCAACAGTGATCCCTCGGTCCAATTCATGCCTTGGTCGATATGCAGCAGGATGGAGACTCCGGCCAAAGCCAGCGCCACCTGCCAGGCGCGCTTTCGCCGCCACAGCAGATGGACTGAAGTGATGACCAGGGCAAGGCCGGTCAGCATCTCGGTCGTGCGGGAGAAGCCTTCGAGCGCCAGCGGGAAGATGTCCAGCAGCAACGCATTCGGCTCGGGACGCCCCAACGCGGAATGGAGATTCAGGATGCCGCTCCCCAGCGTCAGCAAGGCGATGAGCCAGACGAAGCCCTTCATACATTAGTGAGAGGTTCGCCGCGGCAATTTGGTGACTACCGCCGGTAGGGGGCGAAACTCCACGAGATGAGGGGATATCCTTGGAAAGCCCTCGGCCGCGGAGCCTATGCTTTCAATGCCTCTTCGATCAGGTGCTCCACCCGCTCCTGGGCCAGCGCGGTGCTGATGAAGAGTTCCTGCCGGGCTCCGGCAGCCAGCGCGATCGCTTTCCAGCCGTTTTGCACGGGGACTGTGATACGTACTTTGACGGCGCCGCGCGCGCCGCGAACCGGCCTGATGACGCCGGGAATCACCGAGCGGATTTCTTCGTGCAGCAGTAGCCGCTCCAGCACGGGCCGCAGGCCGTCGATGATGCTGTGTTCGATCTTGAGCTTATTCTGGTTCGCGCGCAGACGCATGGCTACTTGAATCGCTTTCTGTACAGGAAATCGACGGCGAAGTATCCGTTTTCATCTTTCGTCGCCAGGACCGACCACTGCCGGCTCAGGTCCCACTCGATCTGCACCACCTGCTGCTGGGCCCGGCTCAGGTTCGTGATGTAGGTGAGCGTGATGTCGCGGGAGATGGACTGCTCGATGGAGAGCCGCGCCTGCGGGAGGTTGTCAACGCCGATCGCGCTGGGGTCGATCCGGATCCGGCTAGCTCCGAAGAACCGCTCGGTGCGGCTGGTCAACCCCGCACTCAGCGCACCGCCGAGAAGAGTATTGCCGGCGGCGGAGTTCTCCATCACTGTCTGGCTTCGGATACGGTCCGAGGTCGCAACGGAGGAGGTTGCCTGCGCCGGAGTGCGGCCCACTGTCAGCAATGCCAGAATCTCGGAGGATTGCAGTGGCGGCTCGGAACGGTACGTTACATTCAGACGGCTCATTGGGCCGCTCACATTCAGATAGACCGTGATGCCGCGCACCCTGGTCTCGAGATCAAGATCGATATTCGGCTGAATGACGGCGGTGTTATAGAACAGCACTTCACCGCGGGTAATCGTGTACTTGTTGCCGAAAAAGGTGACGATGCCCTGATTGGCCTTGATGCTGCCGAGCAGAACGGGCTTCGAAGGGCTGCCGCGCAGCCGCATGTCCGCTTCCACCTGGAGGTCGGAAGTGTAATTCGAAACAAAGACGGCGTCGGGGGATGTGCGGACCCGCACGTCGAACTGCAGGTTGCGCAGGAAGTCGTTCTGCGTGGCCGCCGCCGGGATTGGGTTTCCTGTGTTGCCGACGATGTTGGCGATGTCGCCGCCCATGATGAGGCCGGACCGGTCGACCACCACCGTGCCGGCGAGCGTGCTGCGCGCCGATGAGCCGGTGAGGGTGAGATCCGCATCCAGAGTCGTGCTCACTCCCTCGGGATATCGCACGCGGACGTTCTCCGCCGCGGCCTGCAGGCGGTAGTTCAACTCCTCCTGGCTGAAGGCGACGAATCCCGTAATGTCGAACTGTCCGCCGCCGGTCTTGCCGCTGAGCTTTTCGATGTTCGCGCGGTTCTTGTCGAAAAACACCGTGCCGTTCGCGTGCTCGATGCCGTTGGGCAGGTTCTCCAGGAAAAACGAAGCATCGGCGATGTTCATGCGGCCGCTTAACTGCGGATCGTCAGCCGCGCCGCGCAACGATGCGCTGATCTCCGCTGAGCCCGAGGCCATCAAGTCCTTGTAGAACGATCCGAGCACGGCCAGGTTCGCGTTGCCTTTCATCTCCAGGTTCCACGGCAGACGCGTTCCGAACGCGTAGCTGCCCGACAGCGACAGGTCCGTGTTCAGCGCCGTCACCTTGGCGCTGACAACACGCAGCGTCTGCTGGGAAACCTCGAAAGCCAGCGGCCCGTTGTTGCGCAGCGTGAGCTCGCTGGTGTCGACCTGGGTCTCGAGCACTTCGCCCTGCCTGGGCCGGACCTGCAGCCTGTTGATGGTCGCCTGCGCGGAAATCTTTTTCGGATCCGCGGCCGGTCCGCGCCATGTTACGGAACCTTCGAAGAAGCCGCGCACCGGCCAGGCTTCACCAGCGTCTTGCGCGGAGTCGGCCATCAGATCGTGCAGCATGCCGAAGGTGATGCGCGGCAGGCGCAGATTGCCCTCGGTGGCGTAGTCGTTGGCGAGCGTGATGTTCATGCCGGCTTCCGCCGGCCCTTGCGGCAAATCGAGACGGGCTTTCAGCGCCAGCACCTCGCCATGGGTTTCCCCGCTGATCCGGAATTGGCCGAGGTCCCTGGTCCCGAAGTGAACGGACGGCGCGGTGAGTTCGCCATCCAGCTCCTTCAACTGCGCTGTGCCGCCGGTAATCGCCACCTCCGTCCGCACTTCGCCGTTGAGCGTGGCGTCCAGTCCACGTTTTAAAGATTGGACGGTCTCCCACTCCCGCAGTTGGATTGCTGTGAGTTTCGTGTTTGCCTTCAGCACGCCATTGCGAAAATCGCCGTCGGGATGAGTCCAGTCGCCGGTCAAGTCCACCTTCGCCTGATCCAGCGTGATGTTGCCCTTCAGCGCCCCTTGTTGGTCCAGTGCGAACTCTCCCGTGACGCGCTTCAGCTTTTCATCGCCCACGGTGCCGTTGCTCGCTACGAAATGCAGCCTCCCGTTCGGCGTGCCCACGGTGCCGGAGGCGGACACGGCCCCTTCGAAGCTGCCGGTCACGGGAGCTTTCACGCGCATCAGCGCCAGCAGCTTGGAAACGTCGCCGTGCGCGACCTTCAGATCGGCCTGGATGCCGCTCGAGCTCTCAGGCGTCCAACCGTGCAGATCCAACGCCAGATCGCCCGAGACTTGTGCCACATCCTGACGCAAGGAAAGCTCTTTCAGCTCGAGCCGCGACTGGTTGAGGAGGACGCGCGAGCTGACGCTCTCGAATTGGATGTCGTCGTAGACGAGATTCGTGGCGTTGGCCTGCCCTTCGATCACCGGCGATTGCAGCTCGCCGGTAACAACGGCGTGCACGCGCGCCGTGCCGTGCGAGAGGGACACGGGCAGTTCGAACTTCTCCTCGCGCGATAGCAGCGCAACCACCGGCTCGATGTCACGCAGCCGCGTCGCGAAGAAGCCTACATCCAGCCGGCGGCCCAGGACGCCTTGAAAAGTGAGGCGCGCCGACTCCGTCGCCAGCGACGAGGATCCGAAATCGATGCAGTTACATTCCTGGGACCATGACAAGTTAAGCTGTCCTTCCACCGGGAGCTCGCCTTCGAGCGGCGCGACCGTGAGTTTTGCCTCTACGGCGCCTTTGCGCAGGCCGGCGGAAGTCAGCTCTCCTGAGAACGACATAGGCCCGGTGACCAGCGCATTAACCGGATAGGGCCTTTCGATCGCGATCGCCTGCACCTTGTCGAGGGGCAGCCGTGTCAGAGTCCCCTCCAGTTGAAACGCGCGCCAATGTTCCAGCGTGGCATCGCCTTCCCAGTCACCGTACGGGCTCTGCATTCTCGCACCGGTCAGCCGCACGCGATGAGGCTGCAACTTGAACCGCGAATCGACGGAGACCTGCTGCAACTGGAAGTCGCGCGAGGCGTATCCAAGCTGCTCCGCATGCAGGTCGCCCTCCAGGCGCAAGCCCTCCCGCTCGTCGTATAGGAATGTGCCCGACGCTTTGGCGAAGCCTTCATGGAGAGGTGAGATGGGGATGTCGCGCATCAGGGCGGCGGCGTGATAGGACAATGCAATTCTGGGTTTCTTGAGATCGTCGATGCTCCCCGTAAACTCCACGTGGCTGTCGCCCATCTGCGCCGTGCCCTTGTCGATGACAACCCTGTTGGATTCCAATCCGGCCTTGAGCTGCAGCGAGGGCATCACTTTGCCGGGCAGAACGACGCGGCGGGCGGCGAGATCCACGTTGTAGCGCGGGGTGCTGGGGGTGTAGCCGAGGATCACGTCCAGGCCATCGGCGAGCACAGCGAAGTTCAACGCCTTTGTGTCGTACTCAAATACGCCGTCGCGCACGTCCAGGCGCCCGATCTTCAGCCGGAGCAGTTCGGCCATCGGGTCGGCCTGCTCCTTCTTCACGCGGGGCTCCGGCAAATTGGTGGTGCCATCAGGGTTGACGTAGATGTGCACCTGCGGCTTCTCGACGAGCAGTGATTTCAGGCGGACGTCACGCTCCCACCATGAGCGGACGGCGATTCCCGCCTCGATGCGGGCAGCGGTGAAGAAAGGAGCGCGATCCTGGCTTTCCTTGCCGCGCAGAGTGAAATTGACGGCCCGCGCGCGCAACGAGGCCCAGTCAATGTCGACGGAACCGAGCTCGACCTGCCCGCCGGAAGCGAGATTCACTTCGGCGATAATCCTGGCGCGGATCTTCTCCCTGAGCCAGTCGCTGCGCAGAACGGCGATGCCGGCGATTGCGGCGCCGGTGATCAGGACCAGGGGAATCAGCGCCCACCAGTGCCAGCACTTCATGGGGTCCCCGCTTTCACCTGGAACGCCTCTTCAAAGTATCGGACGTGGAGGGATTCGCGCATACGCCCCAGCCACTGCTCCATGGTCGTGTTGGTCTTGCGGGTGATCAGGATTCTGCGGATCGACTGCTGAACTTCCTCGAGCGGGGGCGGCTCGCCGCCGGGATTGAGCTTCTGGAAGTTCGCGGTGAAAGTCCCGCGATAGTACTCTGCGATCTCCTCGTCGGTGACCGAAACGCCGGGCGCGAAACGGAAATCGATGAAGCGGGAGACGCTGAGCCGCCATTGGACTTCGCGCTTGAAGTCATCTTCGCTGAAACCAAGCTGGTGGATCTCCGCGAGCAGGCGCTCCCGGGTGCGGCCCGTGTTTTTCAGGTATTGCTCGATGGCCTTCTCCGCTTCCGCCATGGTGGGCGGAGTGAAGCGGCTCAATTCGATCTCGCGGTGAATGATGTTCTGATCGAGGAGCCTGGAGGCGGCGCGCCGGCGGCTTTCGGGAGTGTCCGGCACCGGGTCGCCCGAGGTGAGCTGCTCCAGCCGTAATTGGCGACGGATGGCGCCGAGCGTGACAACCTGGGATCCGGCCGCTATCGCCACCATATCGAGAGGTGCTTGGATCTGCGCCGTCGCAGTGCCGGCGAGGGCCAGGATGAGGATCCATTTCGTCGCCGCTGCGCGGAAGACGCGGCCAAACTCGCCGCGGGCCAGCCCCACGAAGGCGAGAATCGGATTGGAGACCGGCTTCCTCATCAGAATGTCTGCCCGATGGAGAAATGCCACTGAAAACGGCTTACTCTTTGGGGGACGTTGTACTTTCCGGTGCCGTTAATCAAATCATCATACGAGCCTTCAAAGCCCACGAACCTTGGCGTATTGGGCGCGAAGGCGAGATCCAGCCGGAACGGGCCCACCGGCGTCTTGACGCGGAAGCCGATTCCCACGGCCTGCACCATGTAATCGAAATCCTGATGGTCGTTCTGGCGATAGCGGAATGTGATCTTGTCCAGGGTGGAGTAGACGTTGCCCATGTCGTGGAACAGCACGCCGCCGATGTTGGCGCCGTAGAGGGGGAATCTCAATTCGTGCTGGAACATGAGGAACGATTGACCGCCGATGGGAAAGCCCGTGATGAGGTCGCGCGGCCCGGCCTGGTTGTCGGGGAAGCCGCGATGGGTCGACGCGCCGCCGGAGTAGAAGTTCTCGGGCAACGGCACCGGATTGGGAGAGAGGTTATAGAGCCAGCCAAACATCGTTGTCCGGGCAAAGGTCACCTCGCGGCTGACGGGGTGGTACGTGGAATTGCGTGCTACCAGACGGGTGTAGTTTGTGCTGGATTTTGAAAACTGGGGCGCAAACCCGAAGTCGAGAGTATTGTAGTAGCCGCTATGTGACTCGATAGGATCGTCGCGCCGGTCCTGCACGAGCGAGCTCGACGCGGCAATGGTTTTCACCGGCTGGGAATAAACAGGGATGAGAGAAGGGTCGATCTTGAGCGTTCCTTTATCGATAAAGACAAACCGTGCAGTGGCGCGATACTGAAGCTCAATCGTCCGGGTGAGCTTTTGACCCACCTGCACCGCGCTCTCCCAGCGCTGCGAGGTGTAGGTCCGGATGTCCATGGATTGATCCAGGAGCGAACTGAACGTCACGTTGAACTTCTCGTTGCCGCGAATCTGGGGAGCCAGATAGCTCAACACCAGCCTCTGTTGGATGCTCGAGACACGCGCGGTGGCGCTGGCGGTGTGGGCGAGCCCGAAAATGTTGGACCGCGTGATGCCAATCAGCGCGCGCGGCGAAAAGGCGCCCGTGCCGGCGGGAGCGTTGAAGCTGTTGCCTCCGCCGATGCGTCCGACCTCAGCTCCGAAGCCGAGATTGAGGGAGTATCTTTTCGCCTCTTCCACCTGCATTTCGACGTACTTGCTGCGTTCACGCCCATCGGGATTTTGCACTGCCACGTCGACCTTGGCAAAGATCCCCAGGTCGTACAACCGCCGCTGCGACTCGACGATGGTGCTCTGGGACAGAGGCTCTCCGGGGGAGACAAGAATGCGGCGGGCGACCAGGCTGGGGCGGGTGGTTTTCAGGCCCTTGATGAGAACGTCCCGGACAAACACGCGCCGGCCTTCCACGATGGAGTATTTCAGGTTCACCTGGTTCGGCCTGGCCGCTGGGGTGACCGTCGCATCGAACGTCGCATCCGGGTAGCCGTTGTTGAAGTACCAGTTCAGCACCGCGTCGCGGTCCGCGGCGACGCTGGCGATTGCGTAGGGCTGTCCGGGCAGAAGGCTCAGAACGCCGCGGATTTCTTCGATCAATTTGAGGTCCACCCCGGTCAGTTCGACATCGGCGACCAGCCACTGGACGCCTTCTTCGATGTCGACGAAGGCGGCGACGTCCAGCGGCTTGCCCATCCAATTCCGCTCGATACGCGTGGAAACGTTGACGTCGCGAAAGCCGTTCGTCCGGTATAGGCCCTCAATCCCGGCCTCGTCATCCCGCAGGAGGTCCTGGCTGAACCGGCCGTGGGGATACCGGGGAAACCGCGCGGGAGTGATGGTCAGTCTCTCGCGGATCGTGTGAGTGTCGAAGTACCTGTTGCCCGTGATATCGACGAGAGCGAGCCGGTATTTTGGGCCGCGAACGATGTGGTACTGAATCGTCTGGTTCCCGTTTGCGTTGGGGTCGGCGAGAGAGTAGGTGACCTTGGCATCGAAGTAGCCCTGATTCCTGAACCTGGCTTCAAGGACGCGCTGGCCTTCCATCAGAAGCTCACGGTCCACGGTCCGCTCCTGATAGATCGGAACCAGCCGGCGCAGATCGCTGGCAGACACTTTCGCGCCGATGGTTTCGACTTGCACTCGCGAGCCGGGATTGATGGTGAACACCGGCTTGACGAAAGTGCTGGCGGGGTCGGCTTCCAGCGGATTGAGGCGAACGCTAGCGAGAAGGTAGCCTGCTTTGAGATAGGCGCCCTGTATCCTCTCCTGGGCCCGCTGGACGCGATTCGCAGTGACGGGTTGCCATCCGCGCAGCCCGTACCAGCGCTGCCAGCCTGTCAGCCGCACCAGTTTCCTGTCGCTGAGAACGGTGTTGCCCTCGAACACCGGCATGGTGAAGCGAGCCCGGTTTCCGGGATCTACGACGAAGCGGATGTCCATTTCGCCCGTCGAGGTTTCGGCAGTTGTGTCGTAGCTGATCTTCGCCTTAAAGAAACCATTCGAACGCAGCAGCTCGTACAGGTTCTTTTCCGCTTGCGGCAGGAGGCTCTCGTCGAAGGGCTCGCCCAGGTTCAGCTTTGTGGTGTTCGTGAGCTGAGCCGGGTTGGGAGGCTCGGGTACTCCTTCCACGCGGACGTTGCCGACGAAGAAAGCCGGCGAGGTGTGAAAAGTCAACTCGACTCCGTCACCCGAACCCGCGGCCTCGACGACGATGTCTTCATAGCGGCCGGTCGCCCACAATCGCGCGATGGCGCTGCTCAGGGCCACCTCCTCCAGGACATCTCCGGGACGGATCTGGAGACTGAGGCCCAACTGGTCGCGAGTGAGGGGCTGCTTGCTGGGCTCGAAGAGGATGGAAGAAATTCGCTTGCCGTAGAGAGAAGACGGGCCGGATTGGCCCGCGCTTTGCGAGAAGAAACCGAACAGGCACACCATCAGTGCCGTGGCTTTTCGGAGCCCGTTCACTGCCTGTCATCTTAACAGCACCGCCCTGATTGCTAGGATTTGAATGGATGACCGATACCGAACGCGAACGCTACAGCCGCCAGATTCTCTTTCAGGGCATCGGACCCGGAGGGCAGGAGCGGCTGCGGGAAGCGACAGTGGCCGTGATCGGGTGCGGCGCACTGGGCGCGTTTCATGTGGGGGCTTTGGCGCGTGCCGGAGCCGGGCGCCTGCTTCTGATCGATCGTGATTTCGTTGAGCTGAGCAACCTGCAGCGCCAGTGGCTCTACGAAGAGAGCGACGCGCGCGACGCGCTGCCCAAGGCCGTCGCGGCGGCCCGCGCCGTCGCGCGCATCAACTCCGGCGTCCACGCCGAGGCGCTGGTGGCCGATCTCTCGGCGGACAACGCAGGCGACCTCCTGGAGGGTGCTTCGATTCTCCTGGATGGCACGGACAACTTCGAGACCCGCTATCTCATCAATGATTTCGCGGTGGATCGTGGAGTGCCATGGGTCTACGGCGGCGCAGTCGGCTCGTATGGCCTGGCGATGCCCGTCATCCCCGGCCGGACCGCCTGCTTCGAGTGCGTCTATCCCGAGCCTCCGGCAGGGCCGCAGCCGACCTGCGAGACCGCGGGGGTGCTCAATACCATCACTTCGCTGGTGGCCTCCTGGCAGGTGTCGCTCGCGGTCCGGATTCTTTGCGGCGAAGAGGTGGACGCGCGGATCACGACTTTCGATGCGTGGAGCGGCACAGTGCGGCAGATTACGATGCCGGCGCCCGATGCGTCGTGCCCGGCCTGCGGGCAGCGCACCTGCCGCCATCTCAGCGGACGCGGCCGGGCGCCAATCAGCCTGTGCGGGCGCAACGCGGTACAGATCCACGAGCGCCACAGGCCGGTGGATCTGGAAGAGTTGGGCAGGCGGCTGTCACCGCTTGGCCAGGTGCGATCCAACGGGTTTGCGCTGCGCTTCATTGCGCCGCCGTATGAAATGACCGTCTTTCCGGACGGCCGCGCGATCATAAAAGGCACGCAGGATCCGGGTGTGGCGCGCAGCCTGTACTCACGCTATATCGGCAATTGAAACGCAGTCGCGGCGGTTTCGTCATTATGATAGTCGGAACCGGCGTGAAACCACTTCTTCTCATCCTGTTGGCGCTGGCGGCAGGTTCGCTTCGCGGGCAACTCCGGGTGGACTCCAGCTCGGAGGATGGCCAGAAACTGCCTGCGCGCTTTGAAGAGCAGTGGCGCCGCAAAGACCTCGGATCGCTGAAGTGCTCCGTGACGCCGTATCATCCCGCGTTGGACTACGGTCTGCGCATGTGGAGCGGATACGGCGCCAGGGTTCCGGCTTCTGAATTCAAGTTCACTCAGGGCGAGCTCGCCGCCGTCGTGCTCCGTGTCGTTCCTGAAGCGAACCCGGCGGGGGCCTCGCATTTCTGGCAGCGGGTCAACATTCCAAGACTGCCGGCAGGAGTGACGGACCCACGCAAAGCCGAGTTGACGATGGGCGGCGGCTATTTCCTGGGAGAGGGGCGCTACCGCGTAGATTGGATGATGCTGCACAGCGACGGGCGAGTCTGCAAGGCTTCGTGGAAGCTCACGGCAAAGGGCAAGGACCTGCCGACGCGACCTGACACCGTCGAGTCTTTGGAAGCCGTGATCTGGCGCGGATTCCCGAAGCGGAACGACGGGAAAGAAGCGCGGGCCACGATCTTCGTGAATGCGGCGCCCGTGTGGCCGCGGCGCTACGTCTCGCGGTTGTCGCCGTGGGACCGGCAGATCCTGCTGAGCACCCTCAACTCGCTGCTGAGCTCAGGGCGGTTCACGTCGGCGCGCGTCGTCGTATTCGATCTTCAGCGCCGCAAGGTGATCTATCGGGAGCCGGAGTTCGACGCAAGGGCGCTGATGCGTCTGGCGCGGCAACTGATGGCCGTCGACCTCAGCACAATCTCTATGCAGACACTCCAGGATCCGACTTCGCCCCGCGAGTTTCTGGAGGAGATGATGCGCGCTGAGTTGAAGGAAGGGCCACAAAGCGACGCGGTGGTCTTCATCGGGACGCGTTGGCGCGCGGGGCCGAAGCTCCAGGGGCTTTCGGCCGACGTGAAGGAGTGGATGCCTCAGACGTGGTTTCTGGGATTCACGACGCCGCAACTAGCCGGCGATCAGGACTCGGTGTCGAGCCTGGTGCGAGCGGTGCGCGGAAAAGTGTTCAACATTTACCGTCCGGCGGACCTCGCCGAAGGCATTCGGGAAATCTCCGGTACAAGATAGGGATTGCGCGCCGAAGCCCTGGAGACCCCAACAAGATAGGGCCGATAGATAGCCTGTAAGTTATTGCACTCTTATAGGCTTTCTGGGCATATGGGATCTACGGAGGTTTGTCTCGTGATTCAATCAAGAATCAGTATATTTCTATGTTTGATCGCCCTGTTCGCGATCTGCACAATGCCTGCCACGGCGCAGGTACTCTACGGCTCCGTTGTTGGATTGGTTGAGGACTCATCCAAGGCAGTGATGCCGAACGCCGCGGTGGGCCTCACCAACAAAGGGACCGGACAAGTTTATGAGGGCAAGACAGATGAGGGCGGGCGCTTTGTCATCCCGAACGTGTTGCCTGGAGACTATGACATCAAAGTGACCGCGCAGGGCTTCAAGAGCCAGACTCGGACGGACGTTCGCATCGTGGCCAGCATTGTGACCCGCGCGGACTTCACGATGGAGGTTGGTGCTGTCACAGAAGAGGTGACGGTGTCCGCCTCGGCTGTCATGCTGCAGACTGACAAGGCCGACACCCACACGGAGTTGAATGCGAAGCAGGTGTCGACGCTGCCGCTGCCGGGCTTCAGGAACTACCAGAGCCTGATCAACCTGGTTCCCGGCTCGACCCCTGGATCCTTCCAGAACTCTGTGACCGACACACCCGGCCGTTCGCTGCGCACGAACATCAACGGCACGAACGCCAACAACAACGTGACGCGCATCGACGGCGCAGCCAGCGTGAACCTTTGGCTCCCACACCACACCGGCTACGTGATGCCGGCCGAGATGGTGGAGCAGGTGAACGTGACCACGGCCGCAGGCGACTCCGACCAGGGCATGGCCGGCGGCGCAGCCATCAGCCTGATCACCAAGTCCGGCACCAACCAAATTCACGGCAGCGCCTTCGAGTACCACGACAACCAGCATCTGAAGGCGTTCAACTACTTCGCCAAGGCCAACCCGCTGGCCGACGGCAGCGTGACGCCGAAACCGCTGAGCATCTACAACAACTACGGCGGCACCATCGGCGGCCCGATCAAGAAGAACAAGCTGTTCTACTTCTACAGCTTTGACGGCACGAGGCAGCGGCAGGGCGCGGTGGGCACTTACTCGGTGCCGACGGCGGACATGAGGACCGGCAATTTCAGCGCATTCAGCACGGTCATCTACGATCCGCAGACGGGAACCGCGGACGGCAAGGGCCGCACCCCGTTCGCCGGCAACATCATCCCGGCGAACCGGCTGAGCCAGCAGGCTCTAAAGATCCAGAGCTACTACCCGAATCCGAACCTGACTGGAACGCAGTCGAACTACTTCGCATCGGCGGTGCCGCAGTTCAACCGCGACTACAACGACTTCAAGATCAACTACAACATGAACGACAAGACCCAGATCTTCGGCCACTACGGCATCATGAAGGCTCTGGTTGTCGGCAAGAACCTCTTCGGCGACGGCGTTGGGCCGGCGCCGGGCGCGGACCCCGGCACGGGCGACACCCGCATTCAGAACACGTCGATCGGCATGAACCGGACCATCACCTCCTCGCTGCTGTTCGACGGTATTATCGGCTACCAGCGGCAGGACCAGACGGTGCGGGGCGTAGACTACGGCAAGGACTTCTCCACGACCCTGGGCATCCCGGGCATCGGCGGGCCTGACCCGCGGCAACAGGGTTTCCCGAACGTCTACATCAACGGCTACGACGGATTCGGCGTGCCGGGATGGATGCCGCTGCAGCGCGTGGAAGAGAATTACACTCTGAGCGCCAACGTGACCTGGACGAAGTCCAAGCACACGTTCCGCTTCGGCTTCAACGGCGTGAACTACCGCATGTCGCACTGGCAGCCTGAACTGGGCGCCGGTCCCCGCGGCCAGTTCGGCTTCAACGGCAACTCGACGACGCTGAACGGGGGCGCGGGCCAGGACAACTACAGCGGCTATTCAACGTTCCTGCTGGGCCTCTCGGACGATGTCCAGAAGAGCTACCAGTACATTCTGATGACGCCGCGCGAGTTCCAGTTCAGCCTGTATGCGCAGGACCGCTGGCAGGTGAGCCGCCAATTGACGGTGACCCTGGGCCTGCGGTACGAGCTGTACCCGCTGATGACGCGCGCCTCCGGCAAGGGCATCGAGCGGCTGGACCCGGCGACGAACCTGGTCTACATGGGCGGCCGCGGCAATGTGCCGACGGACGTGGGAGTGACCGTGAGCCACAAACTGTTCGCTCCGACGCTGGGCATCGCCTACCGCGTGGACGACAAGACGGTGATCCGCACCGGTTACGGCATCAACTTCGATCCGCTGCCGTTCTCCCGTCCACTGCGCGGCTTCTACCCGCTGACCATCAATAACTCCTACCAGCCCGTGAACAGCTTCGCCTACTCCTACAGCCTGGCGCAGGGCATTCCCACCGCCAGCCTGCCGGATATTTCCACGGGTATCGTGCCGCTGCCGAACACGGCGGACATGAGGAGCCCGTGGGCGGGGCTGATCCACCGAGGCTACACGCAGAGCTGGAACTTCACGGTAGAGCGGAAGATGCCTCTTGATATCCTGAGCAGCCTGGCCTACGTGGGCACTTCGTCCGTGCACCTGCTGGCCGACTATGACATCAACTCCAGCTCGCCCGGCATGGGCGCGGCGGGGCGGCCGTACTACAACACGATCGGGCGCAACCTGGCGACGAACATGTGGGACGGCTACCTGAGCTCGAACTATCATTCGCTGCAGGCCAGCGCCAGGAAGTCGCTGAGCAAGGGGCTGTTGGTGCAGAGCGCCTACACGTGGTCGAAGGCCATCAACATGACCGACGACGACGGGTGGGCCGGTGTGAACTGGAACTGGGCTCCGGTGTTCCGCCGGAACCGCGCGGTGGCCGGCTACGACCGGACGCACAACTTCCAGGTCGGCTGGGTGTACGAGCTGCCGATGGGCAAGGGCAAGCAGTGGGTCAACAGCGGCCCGGCTTCCTACATCCTGGGCGGCTGGTCAGTGAACGGAGTGATGGCGTGCTACACCGGCACACCGTTCACAGTGAGCGCGCCCGGCGGCTCGCTCAACGCACCTAGCAATTCGCAGACGGCGGACCAGGTAGCGTCGTGGACAAAGATCGGCGCGATCGGCCGCGGGTCGTACTACTATGACCCGACGGCGTTCAAGGCGGTGACGGACGTCCGCTTCGGTTCGACGGGCCGCAACATCATGCGCAACCCCGGTATCTGGAACACGGACCTGATGGTCAACCGGAAATTCCAGATCACGGAGCGAGTGAACACCGAGTTCCGCGCCGAGTTCTACAACTTCCCGAACACGTCGCACTTCGGCGGTGTTTCCAGCGGCAGTGTGACCAGCGGCAACTTCATGAGGATCCTCAGTTCCTCGGGCGAACGGCAGATCCGTTTCGGCCTGAGGCTGGGCTTCTAGAGGCTGCACAGCGAACTGTTAGAAAAAGGGCGAGCCCAACGGCTCGCCCTTTTTGCGTTTGGGGAGGGTGGTGCGCACAGCCGTGCGAATACCAGCTCGCTGAAAGCGTGCTTGAAATCGTTACTCCCGCTCGCTACCGCTCGCGGCTGTGAGCGCGTCGTCCGCGGAACGGGTCGCGCTGGTGAGGCTACGGGGTTTCCCGAACGACCAGGACCTGGCGGGGCTTGACGCCGGTGACGACCTGCTTCTTGCCGCCGGGCCACTCGATTTCCAACGTGTCTGAGCCGCGGCCCTTCTCTACTCCGAAGTGAACGCCGAAGTGGCTGGAAGAAGAATAGCCGGCGCCGGTGGTCATGATGTTCCACTGGTTGCCCCATTTGAGCTTCGCGCCGATGCCGTCGCGGTTGGCCTTGACGCCTTCGAGCTTCACGATCAGCCAGTCGCCGTCGGTTTCGGTGACGTTCTCCCAGAGCTCCGCAGGATCGAGGAGAGACGACACGACGGCATCGATCTTTCCGTCCCCGTTAAAATCGGCGAAGGCCACGCCGCGATGGGCGCGCGGAACCTGGAAGTCCGGGCCGGCATCGGCGGAGCCGTCGTGGAAGACTCCCTTGTCATTCAGGAAGACGAGATTGGGAGTGCGGTACTGCGTGGGTTCGAACTGCTCCACGCGGTCGTTGACGTGTGCGCTGGAGACGAACAGATCCTTCCAGCCGTCGAGGTTGAAGTCGAAGAGGCCAGGGCCCCAGCCGCTGCGAGTGTTGCTGAGTCGGCCGAGGCCGCTCGAATAGGTTGCGTCCTTAAATCCACCTTTGCCAGTGTTGCGGAAGAGGGGGAATGTCTCGCGGAAGAGATCGACAAAGACAAGGTCGGGCCAGCCGTCGTTGTCGTAATCGCGGAAGTCGGCGCCCATGCTGGCCACGGGCTTGCCGCTGTCCATCATGGCGACTCCGGCGAGCAGCCCGACCTCTTCGAACTTTCCGTTGCCGAGATTGTGGAAGAGGAAGTTCGGCTCGTTGTCGTTGGTGACGAAGACATCGATCAGGCCATCGCCGTCGTAGTCGGCTGCGGCGATGCCCATGCCGCGCCCGGCGGATGCGCCGATGCCTGACTTCTCAGTAACCTCTTCGAACTTGCCGTTGCCCAGGTTGTGATAGAGGCGGTTGGGGAGGCCCTGGAAGTATTTCGGGTGGCAGTAGACGCGAACGTTCCTGGCGGAGTCGCCGCAGAAACGGTCCGCGGCGGGCCATTTGGCGTAGTGGGTGACCCAGAGGTCGAGCTTGCCGTCGTTGTCGTAGTCGAGCCAGAGTCCGGCGACAGCCCACCAATCGTCCCGAATCCCGGCTTGCGCGGTGACGTCCTCGAAGCGGCCATTGCCGAGGTTGCGATAGAGACGGCTGTTGCCGACATTGGCGACGAAGAGATCGACGAGCCCGTCGTTGTCGAAGTCCGCGGCTGCCGCGCCCATGGCGTAGCCCTCGCCGGCGAGGCCGGACTCCGCGGTCACGTCGGTGAATTTCATGCTGCCGTCGTTGCGGAAGAGGCGGTTCCAGTAGCGGGGACCCTCCTTCTTCATCGACGGCAGCGCGGCGCCGTTGGTGAAGAAGATGTCGGTGCGGCCATCGTTGTTGTAGTCGAACGCGGCCACGCCGCCGGCCATGGTTTCGATCATGAGCTTTTCGGGCGTGGGGGAGTTGTCGAGGACGAAGCGCAGGCCGGCGCTCTCCGCCACGTTGCGGAAACGCACGGGCTGCGGCGCGGCCGCGCTCAGAAGCGCCATCAGTATCAACAACCGCTGCAAATCGTACCCCCTCGCCGGAACAAGCCGTCCTCGGTCACACTAGAGTTCATGATGCTACGGAGTGCTGCCGCCGTGCTGGTGTCGCTGCTATTGGCCACCATGGCCTGGGCGCAGATGGACCAGATGGCGGCTGAATCGCGGCGCGCAAAAGAGATGATGGCCGCGGGCCGATTTGCCGAGGCAGTGCCGATCTACGAGAAGCTCCTGCAGGCGATGCCGTCGAACGCGGGGCTGCGGCTGAATCTGGCAATGGCGCTGCACCTGTCGGGCAACGACCAGCGGGCGATCCCGGAGTTCGAGGCGGTGTTGAAGCAGCAGCCGCAGGCCCTGCCTGCTCTGATGCTGTTGAGCGCTTCCTACATGCGGACAGGCGCACCAGCGAAGGCCGCTCCACTGCTCGAGAAGGCGCTGGTCCAGATTCCGAACGACGTCGAGGCCCGGTCGATGCTGATCGACGCGCTGCTGATGCTGGAACGCGAGAGTGCCGCAATCCCGCACCTGCGCAAGATGACGGAGCTGCAGCCACAGAATCCGAGGGTCTGGTACGGGCTGGGCCGCTCGTACGAGGCGGTGTCGCAGGGGGCGTTCGAGTCGCTGGAGAGGCAGGGGCCGGATTCGCCGTGGTGGCTGTTCCTGGCGGGAGAGGCGCGTCTGAAGCTGGGCCGGAATACGGCCGCGCTTACCTTGTTCCGCGCCGCTCTGGAAAAGCAGCCGTCGATGCGGGGGGCTCATGCCCGCATTGCCGAGGTGTACCGGAACACCAAACATCCGGACTGGGCCGCGATTGAGGAGGAGAGGGAGAAGAAGATCTCCGCACCCCCATGCACGGCGGCGACCGCGGAATGCCAGTTTGTGCAGGGGCGGTATCAGCAGGCTTTGACGCTGGCGCTGCAACATAAGACCGGGCCGGCGCTGTACTGGCAGTGCCGGTCCGCCAATGAGCTGGCCCGGCAGGCGTTCACGAGGCTCGCACAATTGCCGCCGTCGGCGGAATCGCACCAGGTGATGGCGGAGCTCTACCGCAATCAGGGGCGTCACGCGGATGCGATCAACGAATGGAAGGCAGCCCTCACCTTGGCTCCGGGCGATCTGCATTTGCGCGAAGAGCTGGCGACATCCGTTTACCTGAGCAAGGACTATGTTGAAGCTGCAACGATGGCGGAGATCCTGCTAGTAGACGATCCGAAGAGTCCGGAATTGCAGTTTATTCTCGGCGATAGCCTGGTGAATCAGCAGCAGTTGGAGAAGGCGATCGATCCACTGAAGAAGGCTGTTGCGCTGCGTCCGGACTATGCCGCGGCGCACGCGGTTCTGGGACGGGTGCTGTTGCAGACAGGGCAGGCGGAACAATCGGTTGCGCACCTGAAGGCCGGTCTTTCCGAGGACACGGATGGTAGCCTCCACTTTCAATTGAGCCGGGCCTACCAAGCCATCGGCAAGCCGGAACTGGCGGCGGAGATGCTGGCAGCGTACCAGAAGATCCGCAAGGAAGCAGCCGGCGAGGACGTTTCGATTACTCCTCCCCAGATGTAACCTCCTTGACTTGTTGCCTCTTAATAGATTTCAATTAAACCCATGGCCTATCGACCGGTACTCTCGTTTGGGGTAAGGAACCGGTAGTCAGGCCTGTGTGGAGTTAGGCACAAAGCCGGCGCCCTGCCGGCTGATTGGGAGTTGGGACACGTCAGTGTCCGATAGTTTAGGGGGTTAGAATGACTCAATTCAAACGCTTGTTGCCCGTGTTGTTGTTGGGCGCAATAGCGTTCGTTTTCAACGCGCCTGTGCAAGCGCAGGCGCTCTATGGCTCAGTCGTCGGAGTGATCGAGGACTCATCGAAGGCAGTGATGCCGAACGTTGCAGTACTCCTCACCAACAAGGGCACTGGGCAAACCTATGAAGGCAAGACGGACGAGGGTGGCCGTTTCACCATCCCGAACGTGTTGCCGGGCGATTACGACATCAAGGTCACCGCGCAGGGGTTCAAGTCGCAGACGCGAACCGACATCCGCATTGTGGCCAGCGTCGTGACACGCGCGGATTTCAACATGGAAGTCGGCGCGGTCACCGAGCAGGTGACGGTTTCGGCCTCGGCCGTGATGCTGCAGACAGACAAGGCGGATACGCACACCGAGCTGAATGCGAAGCAGGTGTCGACTCTGCCGCTGCCGGGCTACCGGAACTACCAGAGCCTGATCAACCTGGTGCCGGGCGCGACGCCGGCGGGCCTCCAGAACTCGGTGACCGATTCACCGGGACGCTCGCTGGCGACGAACATCAACGGTACCAACAAGAACAACAACGTGACCCGAATTGACGGCGCGGCCAGCGTGAACCTGTGGCTGCCGCACCACACCGGTTACGTCATGCCGGCCGAGATGGTGGACACGGTGAATGTCACCACCGCGGCGGGCGACTCCGATCAGGGCATGGCCGGCGGCGCTGCGATCACGGTGCTGACCAAGTCGGGCACGAACCAGATCCACGGCAGCCTGTTCGAGTACCACGACAACCAGCACCTGAAGGCGTTCAACTACTTCGCGAAGGCCCAGCCTCGCGCGGATGGAACGGCGACGCCGAAGCCGCTGCGCATTTACAACAACTACGGCGGCACCATCGGCGGGCCGATCAAGAAGAACAAGCTGTTCTACTTCTACAGCTTTGACGGCACCCGGCAGCGCGACGGCGCGGTGGGCACCTACTCGGTGCCGACGACGGCGATGAAGGCGGGCGATTTCAGCGGGATCTCAACGGTGATCTACGATCCGGCTACCGGCACCCCGGACGGCGTGGGCCGTACGCCATTCGCCGGGAACAAGATTCCCTCCACCCGGTTCAGCCCTGCGGCGGCGAAGATTCAGAGCTACTTCCCGACGGCGAACCTGGCCGGCACGCAGAGCAACTATTTTGGGTCGGCAGTTCCGGCATTCAACCGCGACTACAACGACATCAAGATCAACTACAACATGAACGACAAGACGCAGATCTGGGGCCACTACGGCATCATGAAGGCCCTGGTGGTCGGCAAGGCGTTGTTCGGCGATGGCGTGGGCCCGGCCCCCGGCGCGGATCCCGGCACGGGTGACACTCGTGTGCAGAACATGTCCGCGGGCCTGAACCGCACCATCACGTCTTCGATTCTGTTCGACGGCGTGATCGGCTACCAGCGCCAGGACCAGACGGTTCGCGGCGTTGACTACGGCAAGGACTTCGCAACGACGCTGGGCATCCCCGGCCTCGGCGGCCCCGACCCGCGGCAGCAGGGCTTCCCGAACATCACCATCAACGGCTACAACGGCTTCGGCGTGCCGGGCTGGATGCCGCTGGAGCGCATTGAGGAAAACTATACGCTCAGCTCGAATGTCACGTGGATGAAGGGTAAGCACTCGTTCCGCTTCGGCTTCAACGGTGTGAACTACCGCATGACCCACTGGCAGCCGGAGCTCGGCGCCGGCCCGCGCGGTTCATTCGACTTCACAGGCGGACCGACCGCTTTGAACGGCGGGGCCGTGAACAACTTCAACGGCTACGCCGCGTTCCTTCTGGGCCAGTCCAACAGCATCCAGAAGAGCTACCAGTACATCATCATGACGCCGCGCGAGTACCAGTTCAGCTGGTACGCGCAGGACCGCTGGCAGGTCACCCGCAAGCTGACCATGACCCTCGGCCTCCGCTATGAACTGTACCCGCTGATGACCCGCGCCACGGGCAAGGGCATCGAGCGTCTGGATCCGGAGACCAACCTGGTGTACCTGGGCGGCCGCGGCAACGTGCCGAAGGACGTCGGGGTGAGCGTGAGCCACAAGCTCTTCGCACCGACGATGGGCATCGCTTACCGCCTGGACGACAAGACCGTCATCCGCACCGGCTACGGCATCAACTTCGATCCGCTGCCGTTCTCGCGTCCGCTGCGCGGCTTCTATCCGCTGACGATCAACATCGCAAACAACAGCGTAGGCAGCTTCGATTCGGCGGGAACGCTGGAAGGCGGTATCCCCGCCACTCCGCTGCCCGACCTGAGCAGCGGCGTCCTGACCCTGCCGAAGAACGCTGACATGCGCAGCCCTTACAAGGGGCAGATCCACCGCGGCTACACGCAATCGTGGAACTTCACCATCGAGCGCAAGCTGCCGCAGGACATCCTGGGGACCATCGCATACGTGGGAACGCAGTCAGTGCACCTGCTGGCTGACTACGACATCAACGCAGGCAGCCCCGGACCCTCCGCGACCGCCGCGAATCGCCGCCCATACTTTGACCGGTTCGGACGCAACCTCGCCACGAACATGTGGGACGGCTATCTGAGCTCCAATTACCACTCGCTCCAGACGAGCGTTCGCAAGTCGCTCACCAAAGGGCTGATGGTGCAGGGCGCTTATACCTGGTCCAAGACCATCAACATGACCGATGAAGACGGTTGGGCCAGCGTCGGCTGGAACTGGGGGCCGGCGTTCTACCGGAACCGCGCCGTGGCCGGATATGACCGCGCGCACGTCTTCCAGATGGGCTGGGTCTACGAACTTCCGATGGGCAAGGGCAAGAAGTGGGTCAACAACGGCCCGGCTTCCTACATCCTGGGCGGCTGGTCCGTGAACGGCATCATGTCCAACTACACGGGCACGCCGTTCACCGTCACCGGCGGCAGCGGCGCGTTGAACGCCTCCAGCAACACGGCGACGGCCGATCAGGTTGGATCCGCATCCCGCATCGGCGCCATCGGCCAGGGCTCGTATTATTACGACCCGACCGCTTTCGCAGACGTGACGCTCGCACGAACCGGCGGCGTTTACCGCTTCGGCACGACGGGCCGCAACATTCTGCGCAACCCCGGCTTGTGGAACACGGACCTGATGATCAACCGCACCTTCCAGATCACGGAGAGAATCAGCACCGCCTTCCGCGCCGAGTTCTACAACTTCCCGAACACGTCACACTTCGGCGGCGTAGCCAGCGGCAGTGTGACCAATACCAACTTCATGAGGATCCTCAGCTCCTCGGGCGAGCGGCAAATCCGCTTCGGCCTGAGACTGGGCTTCTAGACCGGCTCAGCAGCCGGACGAACAAAAAGGGCGAGCCCAACGGCTCGCCCTTTTTGCGTCTGGCGATTGGGGAATGAACTCAACGGTGTTTCGCCAGAAGGCGTCGTGACATGTGGGTCTTGCCCACAGGGCCATCGGGACTCGCTGCCGCAGGCCCCACGATGCGATTTACCAGGTGCCCATGCGGAGGACGACGGACATCGTCAGGGCGAGACCGTTCCGGTAGTCGCGGCCGTTTACGGGCGGCAACCAGGAGCGGCGGTACTCCAGGCTGGGGAACCTGAAGGCGAGGGAGGGATGAATGCGGAGGTCAATGCCTGTTCCGGCCTCCAGCGTGAGTCCTGTTGCGGAGAAGTTCTGTGCGAACAGGTCCCGATCAGGGAGTTTGCCTGCCAGCGTCGCGGCTGCGGTCACGGAAGCTTCACGTTCAGGGTCGACGCGTTCCTGAGTGATCGTGGTGCCGCCCAGCAGGAAATGCGCATACGGATTCCAGCGGCCCGCGGGGCGCGCAGACCAGCGGGGGCCGGCGACATAGGTGAGCGAATCACCGCTCACATTCTTGCCGAGTCCCGGCAGCTTGCATCCGCTGACATCGACTACAAATTGCCACGAGCTGTTAAGCCGGAGCGCGCCCTCGCCGCCTCCTCCGAGGCAATAGCCCTCACCAAAATAAACGACCGGCCTGAACTGCATGCTGGTTTCGAACGTGGCCAGACCGAACTCGCCTTCCGCGTTTTTCCGGTATTCCGGCAGCTTCGGCGCATCAATCCGGCCGTTCCGGCGTCCCTCGAGGTATGGAGTCAGCAGAGGTGACCAGACCCCCGGACGGTCGTCGCGTGCCCACGGCACTTTGAAGCGCAGCGCGTTGGCAAACGAACGCGCAGGGTTGAGACCTCCGCGGACAGCCACACGAAGGTAGGGGTTTCTGACCTTCTCCTCGAATCGCTGGATGAGGTATTTGTCCAGCGCGTCCTCGGTGATCATCCAGCCCATGCCGACGATCGGGGTGACGACATGATCGACGAAGCCCTGTTGGGGATAGGTGCTCTGTATCTTGCCGAGGGAGGCCTCGCTCACCGGGCCGATCTCGAAGAGTACGCTGTATGCCCAGGAATAAGCGGTGGCGCGTGCGCGGCTTCTCCAATAGGGAGCGTTCATGCCGAACTGCGCCCCAATGTAGTCGCGGTCGTTTTGATTCCAGATGTAGCCCGTGATGGCGCCCTGAAACGGGTGTCCGACATAGTTGACGTAGAAGGGATCGCCGTCGCCCCAGCCGTGCAGATTGCCAGCCGATTGCATCCAACCCTTGAAAAACGGCCCCTTCATGCCTTCTCGAGTGCCGGGCTCCGTCATCAGGCGGAAAGTATGCTGGATGCCCAGAAAGAAGGAGGACTGCCAGGCCAATCCGCCCCAATCCACGCCTCTGCCGCGGGGGGAGATTGAAATCGTCACCGGGTCCACCGGGCGGATGAATGAGGCGGGGGGAGAGATCAGCAGGGGAGCCGGAGAAGTGGTCGATCTGCCTTCATCCGGCGCGCTCTCCGAATAAGTTTGAGCGGCAAGAGTGCTAAAGCTGAGTATAAATGCCGCGAGCCAGTAGATAATACAACTCGCGCGTTGCGGCGTGGCTGTCACCATGGGTCTCCGATATCCCTAAGAACGAAGATGTGTGCGCGGCCGATTTCGTTTCACTGGGGCGTGGCAGTGGTACAGTATGTGCTGACCATGCACGTCCTCAGCGTTGTAGTTATTGGACTCGCCTTCCTCCTGGAAGTGCGCGGCGCGGAGCCTCTCCGAATCTTCCCTGAGTATACCGTGACTACCGGATTGAAGATGGGATACCAACTCGTTGCGGTGGACTTGAACGGCGACGGGAAGAAGGACCTGATCGCCCTGGATGAGCGGTCGACCGAGCTGGCATGGTTCGAGAATCCAAAGTGGGAAAGACATGTTCTTGCGGAAGACGTTCCGCGCCCCATCAATGTGGACTGCTACGACGTTGACAATGATGGGATTCCAGAGTGCGTTGTCGCGATGCATTTTGAGACAAACCCCGAAAAGAGCGTTGGGGAGCTGATGCTACTGAAGAGCGGACCGGACGTCCGGGCTCCATGGACGAAGAAGGAAATCGATCGTGTGCCGACTGCCCATCGCGTGCGCTGGATCGATCTGAAAGGGGACGGGAAAAAAGCCCTGCTGCTCTCGCCGCTGGTGGGATTAAAGGCACGCGCACCCGACTATGACGACGATACGCCGGTCTATCTCTACCGCCCGGGCGAGTGGAAACGCGAAACAATCATCAACAATCTGCACGGGATTGTGCACGCGATAGCGCCCGTGCAGTGGGCGGGGAAGAAAGAGAGCCTGCTGACAGCGAGCTTCCTGGGGTTGCGGCTGTACGAGCCCAGCGAATCCGGCCCGTGGAAGTGGACGGAGATCAGCAAGGGAGATCCGAGGCCGTGTCCGGAATGTGGATCGAGCGAAGTGCGTCTCGGGAGGATCGGCAAGAAACGAATCCTGGTTACGATTGAACCGTGGCACGGCAATCAGGTGGTGGTGTATTTGCAGGACCGCAAGGCGTGGAAGCGGATCGTGATCGAAGACGCGATGGTGAACGGGCATGCCCTGGCCGTAGGAGACCTGGACGGAGATGGGCGCGACGAAATTGTCGCGGGCTTCCGGGGGAAAGGCTACCGGCTCACCGTATACAAGTCTGTAGACGATTCGGGCGAGCGATGGACCAGCCAAGTGATCGACGACGGGGGGATTGCGGCGGCGGACTGCAAGATCGAGGATTTCGACGGAGACGGCAAGCAAGAGATTTCTTGCATCGGGGCATCCACAGGCAACGTCAAGCTCTACAGAGTTAAAAACTAGCCCTCCTCTTCGCTGAGAAGGGGACGGCAAGTGCAGGAGCGATGCGCGGGCGCATGTCTCCTGCTATGCTCTTGGCTAAAAGAGCAGACTTTCGCAGAGGCTCGGAGGGTGAGATGTTTTCTGGCTCCGTCCGTTGTGGAAGAAGACCGGTTCTGGGTCTTGCGCTTGTGGTGGTGATCCTGGCCGCGGCGGGATGCAGCGGCGGGAAAGAGGCGGAAGCCAAGAAGGCTGCGGCCGCAGCCGGGCCTCCAGTAACCGTAGTTGTCGCCTCCGTGTTGCAGAAGACCGTTCCTATTTATACGGAACTGACTGCCCGCACGGACGCGAGCGACTCTGTGGATATTCGTGCCCGCGTGAAAGCATACCTGAACTCGCAAAACTATCAGGAAGGCACGATGGTGAAGAAGGGGCAGCCCCTCTTTACCCTGGACAGGCGCGAATACGATGCGCAGCTTCTGCAAGCGAAGGCGCAGCTTGCCAAGGCCCAATCGGATCTGGCTCAAGCTCAGGAGCGCACCGTTGTTGATACGGCGCAGGCCAACCTGGAAATCGCGATGGCCAAGCTGGGCAAGGCCAATCAGGACGTCAACCGTCTGAAGCCCTTGGCCGAGCAGCAAGCCGTGCCGCAGCAGGACTACGACAATGCGCTGGCTGAGCAGCAGGCGGCACGGGCCGACGTCGAAGGCCGGAAGGCCGCGCTCAATACCTCCAAGGTGAATCAGACGGCGAGCATCCAACAGAGCCAGGCGGCCGTGGAAGCGGCCAAGGCCAACCTGCAACAGGCCGAGCTGAACATCGAGTACTGCAATATCACGTCGCCTATCGACGGAATCGCCGGGACGCGCCAGGTGGCGCCCGGCAATCTGGTCGGCCAGGGGGAGGCCACGCTGCTGACGACCGTTTCGAACGTGAACCCGATGCGCGTTTTCGTAAGTATCAGCGAGCGGGAATACCTGATGTACGACAGGATGCGGAGAGGGGGGAAGACGAAGCCAGGCGCCGCGACGCTCGAATTGATCCTGGCGGACGGGAGCGTGTTTCCGCACAAAGGGCGTATCATCATCGCCGATCGTGCAGTGGACCTGAAGACCGGCACGTTGAGCATCGTCGCCGAATTTCCCAACCCCGACGCAATATTGCGTCCAGGCCAGTTCGGCCGCGTGCGCCTGGCCGCAACCACGGTTGAGAACGCACTGCTTGTACCGCAAAAAGCAGTCACGGAGATGCAGAGCGCAACGGTTGTCTATATCGTGGGCCCCGAAAACAAGGTTCAGCTACGCAGCGTGACACTTGGGGATCGCGTGGGGCAGGACTACATCGTCACCGAAGGGCTGAAGGTGGGTGAGAAGATCATCGTCGAAGGGATTGCCAAGATCAGGCCGGGATCTATTGTGACGCCGACCGAGAAGCCTGTCACCTCAGAATCAGCCGAAGCGAGGAAAGGGGCGTGACTCGTGGCCAAATTCTTCATACACCGGCCGGTCTTTGCGATCGTGATCTCCCTAATCATCCTGATCGCGGGTGGAATCAGCATCGGCACGCTGCCCATCGCGCAGTACCCACAGATTTCGCCGCCCACCGTTGAGGTGGAGATCAACTACCCGGGCGCCAACGCGGAGACAGTGGAGCAGTCCATCGCCACCAATGTGGAGGCGGAGGTGAACGGCGCGGAGAACATGATTTACATGTCCTCCAAGTCGTCGAGCGACGGCCGGTACGTGTTGACGTGCACGTTCAAGGTGGGAGCGAACCTCGACCTGGCCAACGTGGACATCAACAATCGCGTCAACAAAGCGCAGGCAAAGCTTCCCAAGGAGGCAATCAACTACGGCATTTCGGTCAAGAAGAAATCACCGGACATGCTGCTGGTGGTTTCGGTCTACTCGCCGGACAACACCTTCGACGAGACGTTCCTTTCGAATTTCACGTCGATCAACCTCGTGGACGCCATTGCTCGCACTCCGGGCGTCGGCTCCACGATGATTGTCGGCCAGCGCGACTACGCCATGCGCTTCTGGGTGCGTCCGGACAAGCTTGCCAAGCTCGGGCTGACCGGCACCGATCTCGCCAACGTGATCGGTGAGCAGAACCTGGTGGCCGCGGCCGGGCAGGTGGGACAGCCTCCGGCGAAGGCGGGTACGCAGTTCCAGTATTCGGTAAACGTGAAGGGCAGGCTGACCGACCCTTCCGAATTCGAAAATATGGTCGTCCGCACCCTGCCGGATGGATCCATCCTGCGCATGAAGGATGTGGCTCGCACGGAGTTGTCGGGCAAAAGCTACACGAGCTTCGGCCGCAAGGACGGGATTCCCTCAACCTTGCTCATCATCTACCAGTTGCCCGGCGCGAACGCCATTGAGACGGTGGAGAAAGTGAAACACCTCCTGGTGGAGTCAAGCAAGACCTTTCCGCCAGGCCTCAATTACAGAATCTCACTCGACACGACCACGTTCGTCGAAGTGGCCATTGAAGAAGTCTTCAGTGCGCTGCGCGACGCGATCATCCTCGTGCTGATCGTGGTCTTCATCTTCCTGGGCAACTTACGCGCCACCTTTATTCCCATGTTGGCCGTGCCTGTATCCCTGGTGGGCACCTTCGCTGCGTTCGTGGCGCTCGGCTTCTCCATCAACACGCTCACCATGCTTGCGATTGTTCTCGCCGTGGGTATTGTGGTCGACGATGCGATTGTTGTCGTGGAGGCCGTGGAGCATCACATAGAGCATGGGCTGAGCCCGCTAGAAGCCACCGAGAAAGCGATGGATGAGGTCAGCGGCCCTGTCGTGGCCATCGGCCTCGTTCTCTGTGCTGTGTTCGTGCCGGTGTCCTTCATGGGCGGAATCGTTGGCCAGCTTTACAAGCAGTTTGCCATCACCATCTCGATCTCAGTGGTGCTTTCGGTGATTGTGGCGCTGACACTGACCCCCGCGCTCTGCCGGATGATGCTTCGGCCACGCAAGCAGATGCGCGGCCCCATCGGCGCATTCATCCGGGGTTTCAACAAGTTGTTCGACAAGATCACTGGCGGCTATCTCGGCGGCGTGGGCTTCTTCCTGCGCCGGGCGGTCATCGGCTTGGCCTGCCTTGCCGGCCTCTGGTTTGGCGCCGGGAGCCTGTTGATGAAGATCCCTACCGGCTTTGTGCCGAATGAGGACCAGGGTTACTTCTTCGCTGTTTTCACATTGCCCGATGGCGCCTCCATGGAGCGGACCGATGACCTGATGCGGAGGGCAGAAGTGGATCTGAAGGGCGTGCCCGGGATACAGGAAGTGCTCGTCATGGGCGGACTGAATCTTCTCACCAACGCCTACACTTCCAACAACGCGTCGATCATTGGGATGTTGAAGCCGTGGGAGGAGCGCAAGAGCAAGGAGGAGCAGCTCAAGGCCATTCTGAGGAGCGTCTCGCGCAAGTTCGGCGCCTACCCTGAAGCCGTGACCCTGGTGTTCCCGCCTCCGCCCATCAACGGACTCGGCAATGCCAGCGGCTTCGTCTTCGAGCTGCAGGACAGGGCCGGCCGCACGCCTGAGGAGCTCACCATCACCAAGGACAAGGTCATGCAGGCAATGGCCCAGCGGCCTGAGCTGACCGGCATCTACTCGGGCTACCGAACCAGCATTCCGCAGATCAAGCTGGACATCGACCGAGAAAAGGCTCGCACGCTCAACATTCCGATCAACAGCGTCTTTCAAGGCCTTCAAATCTACCTCGGCGGCCTGCAGGTGAATGACTTCAACCTCTTTGGCCGCACGTACAAGGTGATGCTGCAGGCTGAGCAGGATTTCCGCAAGACGCCGGAGAGCATCAACGACATCTACCTGCGGTCAAACGACGGCGCGATGGTGCCCATGTCCACCATCAGCAAGGTCAGCATGATGACGGGCCCGGATATTCTGCAGCGCTACAACATGTTCCGTACGGCGGAGATTAACGGCGCCAATGCTCCGGGCATTTCCACAGGCGAAGCGTTGAAGGTGATGGAAGACCTCGCGGCCAAGGAACTGCCTCAGGGGTACGGCTATGAGTGGACCGGCATTGCCTTCCAGGAAAAGGAAGCAGGCGGCACCCAGGGACCGATCTTCACCATGGCCATGGTGTTCGTATTTCTGGTCCTCGCCGCGCAGTACGAGAGTTGGGCGGTTCCGTTTTCGGTGCTTTTCGGTTTGCCCATTTGCATCGGCGGCGCAATTCTTGCGGTCTCGCTGGCCGGTCTGGAGAACAACGTCTATGTGCAGATCGGCATCGTCGCACTGATGGGCCTGGCCGCCAAGAACGCCATTCTCATCGTCGAATTCGCCAAGGAGGCGCATGAGAGAAAGGGGATGTCTCTGATGGACGCCGCCATGGAGGGCGCCAAACTCCGCTTCCGTCCCATCATGATGACGGCACTCGCGTTCATCCTCGGCGTAGTTCCTCTGGTGATCGCCAGCGGCGCCGGCGCCGCGGCTCGCGCCAGCATCGGCATCGCGGTGTTCGGCGGCATGTTGTTTGCCTCCACGGTGGGTCTGTTCTTCATCCCGCTGCTTTACGTGTTGGTCCAGGGCCTGACCTACCGGATCACCGGCAAGAAGGAAGCCGCGCAAGGACACCCGACTGGCGTGCCTGTGATGGAAGGAGGGCATCACTAATGCGCCGCGCACTCTGTTCACTCATTGCTGTTGCCCTGATGACGGCGTGCAAAGTCGGGCCCAACTACAAGCGGCCTGACGTCGCGGCGCCGCCGCAATATCGCGCGGGCGAATCGCCTCCCGCGACCCCTTCATTCGGTGAGTTCAAGTGGTTCGATATTTTCCAGGACGACGTACTCCGCGGGCTCATTAAGGAGGCGCTCGCCGCCAATTACGACGTGAGGATCGCGGCACAGCGGGTGATCGAGGCTGAAGGGCAGGTGACGGCAACCAAGTCCTTCCTCTTTCCGCAATTGAACGCAGTGGGGCAAGCCAGCCGGAGCGGCACCAAGGCACCCGTACAGTCCATGTATAGCGGCTTCCTGGCCGCGTCCTGGGAGATCGATCTGTTCGGAAAGATCCGAAGGGCGACGGAAGCAGCGCAGGCGGATATGCTCGCCACGGAAGAGAACAAAAATGCTGTGATTCAGGCGCTGGTCGCCGAGGTCGCCATCTCTTACTTCAACCTGCTCGAGTACGACGCGGAGCTTAAGTTCGTGCGCGACTCCATCCAGACACGCACGGCGTCGCTCCGCCTGGTGCAGGCCAGGCAGAAAGGCGGCGTGAGCACCATGCTGGACGTCGATCAGGCGCAGAGCCTGGTGGAGTCCGCCAAAGCCTCCGCAGCGCAACTGGAACGCGCGGTCGAGCAGACTGAGAACCTGATCAACTACCTGATCGGGAAGCTGCCCGCTCCGGTGGTTCGCGGACAAGCGCTGACGGCGCAATACCAGCCCCCGCAGGTACCCGCCGGGATTCCCTCCGCCCTTCTGGAGCGGCGTCCGGACGTGCGGCAGGCCGAGCAGCAGTTGGTTGCCGCGAACGCGCGGGTCGGCGTGGCCAAGGCAGCGTTCTTCCCGAGCATCAACCTCACAGGCGCGGGCGGTTATCAGTCGGTGGATCTGTTGGGAGTGCTCGGGCGCACCGGCGCCGGGTACAGCATGGGGGGCACAATCGACGTGCCGGTCTTCGATGCGGGGAGGCGTGCAGCCAATTACAAGACCGCGAAAGCCTTCAACGAGGAGTTGCTGATCAACTACCAAAAGTCAATCAACAACGCCTTCCGCGACGTATCCGATTCATTGATCGGCTATACCAAGGCCAAAGAGTACCGCACCAGCCAGGAGGCGTTCACCAACACCCTGCGAGACCAGAGCCGCCTGTCGGACCAGCGGTATCGCGGCGGCGTCACCAGCTACCTGGAAGTGCTGGATACCGAGCGCCAGCGGTTGGCCGCGGAGCAGACTCTGGCGCAGGCACAGCGCGACGAGCTGACCTCGCTGGTGCAGCTCTACAAGGCGCTGGGCGGCGGCTGGCAGTAGGTCAAGGATCGCCCTTTGGCGGCCCGCAGGGCATGCTGAGGCTATCGCCGGTAGAGCAGCGAGCAGTAGCGAGTGGGTGTGCGCGTCTTCAGCGCAACTGCGCCGCATTTTTCTTCACATAATCGCCGATGAGATCGGCTTGGGGGCCGATGTAGTGGAAGGGCTCCGCCCAGCCGAGGCCGTGCGCCTTGCCTGTATCGATATCGCGCTGCAGCACGATCTGGCGTATGTATTGGTTCGAGGCGCTCTCATCGTCGTTGCCTAGAACGGGAAGCTTCAAGCCCTTCTCGGCGAGACTACGCCGCAGGCGCGCGCCGGCATTGCCGGCCGGACCCTGCGCCAGGTTCACGCGGTTTGCTGCAACCTTGCGATCGATGTGAGCCGTGATGTCGACCACGCGGTTGACCAATTGCGGGCCGCGCGCGAAGTAGTATTTTTCCTGGACTGAATGGGGCCTCAGGCCCGCGGCGAAGTGCTCCGGATAATCCTTGGAACCGCCGGCCATCCAGCATGCTGCCTCCACCACGCGGGCAGTGACGTAATGATCCGGGTTCTCCTCATAGTGCCCCCAGGGGTCGTAGCAGACGACGATGTCGACTTTGAGCATCCGGAAAAGGAAGATGAGCCGGCAGCGGATCTCGAGAGGCGATTCCTTGTCCATCTGGTGGTTGCTGTAGTTGAGGTTGAAGACCTGTTTCAGGCCCAGCGATTTCGCCACCGCGTCATTGTCGCGCTCATTGGCGAGCACGGTCTCTCCGACTGTGCCCGGGCCGGCCATGTCGTCGTTGGTCATACGAATCAGGTAGCCGGTTGCGCCTTCAGCGATGAGTTTTGCGACGGTGCCGGCCGCGAAGAGAGGGATGTCATCGGCATGAGGTTGAATCGCGGCGACCACCATGCCCTCGCGGGGCTTGCCGGGTCGAGCGTGCTCCACGATGATCTCCGCCGAGGTCGCGGTGCCATCGGTGACCGCCTGCGAGGCCATGGCAAGCGGAGCGAGAGTTGAAGTAAGAAAGTACCGGCGCTTCATGCGAGCATGATGCGACGGATCAGGCCTGATTGTCGAGCCCCGCTACTCCGCGGCGAAGACGCGATATCCGCCGCCGCGCAGAAACGTCTCGAAGACCGTCGTGTTGCCCCGCGGCTGTCCGGAGAGCTGCTGCCCGCTCGTCAGATCGCGCAGCTTCGTGATGCGCTTGTCGGCGACAATCCGCACCGGGCCCATGTTGTCCAGGAAGGACTCGACGATGAACCTGTTGTTGTCGTAGACGAACAGGCCCATTCTCGCCGGCGCCTCCAGGCGGACGTACATGTCGCGAGCTACGATGTCGCGGATGACCCGCAGCACATCAGCCGGCAGGCTGTACAGGTCGCCCTGGTTTTGCGGAATCGTGAGCACGTAGAGCGTGCCCTTCGAGTACTTGGCTTGATGCAGAAGAGGAGTCCCAGTGGTGCGCGACGGAGAAGTCAACGCGCTGATCAGCTCCCAGGAATCATTGGTGGCGTAGCGGATCTCGGGGATGAGGATGTCGGTCTCTGCTTTGGCGTTGACGCCCCAGCCGTAGAACTCACGCGTCGAGACGGTCTTGCCCGTATACTCCAGCTCGACGATGTCCTCGATGCCTTTACCTTGCAGCGCCTTGAGCAGGCCCGAGGTGATGACCACGCTCTTACCGTCCACGAGATGCTTCCTGATCTTTTCGACGATGGCCTTGTCGTAGCGCGCGCATTCCGTCAGCAGCACCGTGCGCGCCTCAGCCGGAAACTCCGGCACGATATCCATGGGGATGCCGAGCATGCCGAGATAGCTCGGCAGGAAGTCCTCGCCAGAGGAGTGATAGGGCTTGTAGGTCTTGACGCCGATGGGCTTGCCCAACTGCCCGAGGAAGCCGTCCACCTGCTCGAAGACGTAGCCTGCGACGCGTGTGACTTCCGAGTCCGGCAACATCGCGCCGTCCTCCTTGCGCACGGGCTGGTAGATCTGCCGGATATCGAATAGCTTGATTTCCGGCGCTTTGGCGAACAGCGTCAGCCAGAGCTGCTCCGCATAGCGGTCGAGGTAGCGCATACCGCCGGTGTCCACCCAGCCGCCGGCATTGCCGCCTGGCTTGATGTTGTCGAAGTACCGCACGATCGAGTAGCCGTGATATGGCTGCAGGTGCTGGTTGCTGTAGACGGCGTCGCGCGTCTCGGTGCCGGTGTAGATCTTGTCGAAATTCTTCGGCTCGGTCTCGAGATTGAATCCGAGGTTCTGGAAGTGGTCGTACCAGTTGGGGTACTTGATGATCACCTTCACCTTCGGATTCACGGCCCGGGCGGGATCCAACACCAGGCTGCGGCCGGCCTCGTCCATCAGGCCGAGGCGGAACTCCGTCCAGCTTTTGCTGCCCTTCGCGCGGATGCAGTTGTCGCACTTGCAGCTTGTGAAGAAGAAGTCGTCGAGGATCACCTCGTCGAAATTCTTTGCGGTCAACTCGACCACCTCCTTCAGCTTCTGGCGGTGCGCGGGATTGGTGTAGCAGAACGTCTCGAACAGGTTCGCCTCATTCACCGTCGTGGTGATGCCGCCCGCCACTTTCACACCTTTGCTCGTGAAGAAGCGCTTGGCCTGATCGAGCGTGGCCTGGTCGGCGACGATCATGTCCCGGTGCGTCTCCAGATAAACTTTGTCGATCTTCACATTCTTCGAAATGGCATTCCAGCGGCTTTCGAGCCAGGCGGGGTCCTTCATTTCGCGGACTTCGTAGACGCGGCAATAGACGGCCACATCGAAGTTCTTGTAGTTATTTCCGCCGGCGAACGCGGCGGAAAGGATGAGGAGTCCGAGGAAAAGTGCGCGGATCATGGATAGCCTCCGTTCTGTGCGCGTCCTCATCCTATCGCACGTTTTGCGTGAGTACCCTCTGCGGGGTATTGTCGAGAAGTACCGAGAAGGAGGACGTTCATGCGACGGGTTCTGCTGATTGCAGTGATTTGGGCCGCTCCGGCTCTGCTGTGCGCGCAATCGGCGGCTCCCAAGAGCTGGATCGATCCCGACACGGGCCATCGCGTCATCCGCCTGACTGATGAGCCCGGCAGCGCGAGCCTGTACTTCCACCAGAATCCGTTCACCGCCGGTGGCAGGAAGATGGTGTACACGAGTCCGGCGGGGATCCATGTGATCGATCTCCAGACGCGCGTGTCGAAGCTGGTTGTGCCCGGACGCGCGCGTCTGATCCTCGCCGGCCGCAATTCACAGAACGTTTACTTCACGCGCGACGGCGCGGTGCTTTCAGCGGACGTCGACACAGGCGCAGAGCGCGAGATCGGCAAACTACCCCGCCGCGGCTCTGCCGCGACCGTGAACGCCGACGAGACGCTGCTCGCCGGCACATACATCGAAGGCGACGGCCGCGACTACAACCAGGGCAGCGGGTCGCAGCAGACTCAGACCCAGGCTCAGGCGCAAAACCTCGTCCAGCCGGCCAACAAGGGCCAGATGATGGAGGATCGCCTTGCGGCGCGCCTTCCCATGGCGATGTTCACCATGAGCGTGAAGACAGGCGAGGTGAAGATCATCCACAGGGCGACAGACTGGCTGAATCACCTGCAGTTTTCACCCACCGATCCGGGGCTGCTGATGTTCTGCCACGAAGGGCCCTGGCATAAGGTGGATCGCATCTGGACCATCCGCACCGATGGCAGCAAGCTCACCAAGATTCACACGCGCACGATGGCGATGGAGATCTTCGGCCACGAGTTCTTCGATCCCGACGGCAAGACGATCTGGTACGACCTACAGACGCCGCGCGGCGAGGTGTTCTGGCTCGCCGGATACAATCCCGACACCGGCCGCCGCACCTGGTACAGCCTGGCCCGCGATGAGTGGTCCATTCACTTCAACACGGTCCCCGGGGGCCCGCTCTTCTGCGGCGATGGCGGCGATCCGGGGCAGGTGGCGCACGCGAAGAACGGCCGGTGGATCTATCTTTTCCGCCCCGAACTCGTGCCGAACAGGGGTGCTGACGACAAGTCGCTTGTGCAGCCGGGAGTGCTCCGCGCTGAGAAGCTCGTGAACATGGCAAAGCATGACTACCGGCTGGAGCCGAACGTGATGTTCTCTCCGGACCGGAAGTGGGTCATCTTCCGATCCAACATGCTCGGCGAAACATATGCGTTCGCCGTGGAAGTGGAGAAGGCGCAGGACAACTCAAGCCTTGGCCGGCGCAGCCCGCAGGGGCAATGACCTGACGCGCTGGCCCGTCACGGCGAACATCGCATTCGCCATGGCCGGCGCCACCGCGATGATCGGCGTCTCGCCAGCACCCACGGGCTCGGCGTCCTTCTTGTCGACGAGCACGATGTCCATCTTCGGCACGTCGCGGAAGCGTGTGACGCGATACCCGGCGAAGCGGCCGTTCTTCAAGCGGCCTTTGTCGAACAGGATCTCCTCGCGCAGCGCCGCGCCCAGGCCCATCAGAATGCAGCCCTCCACCTGCGACTGCAGGTTGAGCGGATTCAGCACCGCGCCGCACTCGAACGCCTGGCAGATCTCGATCAGCTTCGGCGCTCCGGTGCGCGGATCCACCTCCACTTCGACGCAAGCCGCCACTACGGAATTCTTTTCCGTGCCGCAAGCCAGGCCGACGCCGCGATTCGCAACACGCGTCTTCCGCCGGTCTGCCCACTGGAACTTCTTCGTCGCGGCGAGCAGAACTTCGCGAATTCGCTCATTGTCGAGGTTGGCCAGACGGAACTCGAGGGGATCGGCGCCCGCAGCAGCCGCCAGCTCATCCGTGAATGCTTCCCTGGCGAAGTTATTGGCCGTGGAGGCCAGCGCGCGGTAGGAGCCCTGGCGCAGAGGCGAATCGCAGGGAACGTAGCGGACGCGCGAGTTGGGCGCGCGGTAGGGCGTATCGATCGCGGCCGTGCCGGAGTTGTAATTGACGAAATCCCACGCGGTCAGCGCCTTGTTCTCGTCCACCGCCGCGTCGATCTCGATCAGCGCCGCGGGCCGGAAGTAGGCCCACATGAACTCCTCGGCGCGTGTCCAGCGGAGCGAGACCGGCTTACCAGCCTCCTTCGCAAGCCGCGCAGCCTCGATTGCCGCTTCGCCCGTGTGCTTGCCCCCGAAGCCGCCGCCGAAATCAGGTACGATCACGCGCACGCGTTGCGCCGGCATCTGGAATGCCTGCGCGAGCTGATCGCGCACGGAAAAGGGATTGCTCGTGCCGGTCCACACGGTCAGCTTGCCGTCCTGCCACTCCGCCACGGCGGCGCGCGGCTCCATGGGGGCGTGCTGCACGTAGGCGGTACGATATGTGGCTTTGAGGCGCGTCTTTGCACGGGCCAGCGCTGCGTCGACGTCGCCCTTTCCCTGCGGGCGGTTGCGGCCGCCGTCGGACTGAGCGTGCGACTTCAAATAATCGAACAGCGCATCGTTCGATGGCTGCTGCTCGTTCTCCTTCCACTGCGCGGCAGCAGCCAGCACCTGAACGGCCTTGCGCGCCTGGAAAGAGGTCGGCGCGGCGCAGCCGGCGAACTCGCCTTCTCGCACCACGGTCACGCCGGGGAGCTTCTTCGCGGAGTCGAGATCCACGGAAACCAGCTTTGCCCCGTAAGAAGGCGGGCGGAGGATGGACCCGTACAGCATGCCGGGCCGCTCGATGTCCGCGGGGAAGTGGTGTGCGCCTGTTACGACGTCGCGCGCATTCATGCGAGGCTGCGGCGTGCCCAGCAGCTTCCAGTCCTTCGCCGGAGTGACGCTGACTCCTTCGGGCAGCGGTGCGTTGTACGCTTTGGCGAGTTCCGGAGAGCGGGCCAGGTCCTTGTATGTCAGCGCACGATTCTCGCGCTGTGCCGCGGAGGCGAGCAATTCGCGCGCTGCCGCCGCGGCGCGCCGCACCAGCGGCACTGTGCCAGGCGTACTCCGGCTGCCCGCCGTGATCCCATCGTTCGGCACGACGTCCGTATCGGCCATCACCACCTGCACCTGGTCCAGCGGGACGCGCAACTCCTCGGCTGCGGCCGCCGCCAGCTCCGTGCGCGGGCCCTGCCCCTCTTCCACTTTGCCGGTGAGGATCGTGATCCGCCCGTCCTCCCCGATATGCAGGCGCGCCTCCAGAGTCCCGCCGCCATTGGACTGCCTCTGCCCCTCCGCGGACTGCTGCACCGCAATGATCAGCAGCCCCGCGCCGGCGGTCTCCAGGAATTGGCGCCGGCTCACTTCGAAGATATAGGCCGGCCCTTCGCGCAGCTCGTGGCGCTCCGGTTCGAAACACTCTGCGGGCGGCTTGTTAGTCATGGCGCACCTCCGCACGCGTTTTCCCATCAGCCACTCTTCTCACGGCGGCGAGGATCCGCGGGTAGCCGCAGCAGCGGCACAGGCTGCCGTCGAGAGCGTCGATCACCTGCGCGGCCGTCGGATTCGGATTCGCATCCAGCAGCGCCGCCGTTCGCAGCACCATGCCGGAAGTGCAGTAGCCGCACTGCATTGCTCCTTCGTCGATGAAGGCCTGCTGCACGCGGTGGAGGCGGCCTCCCTCGGCCAGACCCTCGATCGTGACGATGCGCTTGCCCGCGGCGGTGCGTACGGGCGTGACACAGGAGACGATGGGCTTTCCGTCGAGCAGCACGGTACACGCGCGGCACTGTCCCTCGCCGCAGCCGTATTTTGTGCCCGTGAGCTTGAGGTCTTCGCGCAGGACTTCCAGCAACGGGCGCTCCGGCTCCGTGTCCACCTTTCGTTCCTGTCCGTTCACAGTGAAGCGAAATATCGCCATTGCATCACCTCATCGAACAGGGTATCGCTCTCCCCTCGCTCGGGGAAGCCGCTTCACTTCGTGCCCTCGATCCTTTTGATTGCCGCGTCGGCATTCCACTTCACGCGCGGTATCGCCTGAAGCCTGCGCAGAGCGGGCAGGGCGGGCTTCGCCGCTGGGCCGATGGCCCCCAGAGCGTTCGCCAGGCTGCGCTGTACCTGAACGTGCTCGGCGGTGTTCTGGCAGGCCGCGGTCAGAGCCGGCACGGCCGGAGCAGCCTTGACGCCTATCGCGGCGATAGCCTCGGCGGACATCATACGCACGCCGGCTTCCGGGTCCTTCAGCAGAGAGGTGAGGCCGTCGAGCGCGGCAACAGCCCGCTCTCCTAGAGCGCGGGCCGTCACGGCCGCGAGTCCCCGCACCACGTGATCCGTATCCTTCAAGGACTCGATCAGCGCGGGCATCGACTGAGCAGCCAGTTCCGGATCCTGCGTGGAGCGCCACGCCGCGGCTCCACGAACGTATGGATCAGCATCCTTCAATCCGTGCGTCCAATCCGCCGCCGTGATGCTTCCGCCGCGCAACTGCTCCGCACGCGCTCCTCCCACCGGTTCCGGACTCGCCACTTTCGCCAGGATCAGCGTGTCGATGCCGATGTTGTACCCGCTGGAGCGCGCGTCCTTGCCCATGCACACAAACGCGAGCGTGTGCCGTCCTCGCGCCAATTGAGGCCACCCCAGCACGTGGTCCTCCGCGACATAGAGCTCCGTGTGATAGCCGTCCACCACTATTCCGCCGCCCATGTTCGCACCGGGCTCATGCTCCAGTTCCGTGTCCTGTCCCAGCGGCTTGCCATCGAGCAGCACGTTGTACGTTCCGTAGTCATTGCTGTGCGCGACCTGCGCCAGCAGCTCGTAGCGTCCATCTTCCGTCACGTCGAACGGGATCTCCATCCGCGCGCCCGGCCCTTCCGCCTGGAGAAACAGCAGATCGCGCGACCAGAAGACCTCCTTCTGCACCATCGCCTTGCCGCGCTGGGTCCTGACATCCCAGTCGTTCTGCTCCACCTCGATCTGCCGTGCGTTGCCATGCGGCAGCCGCGCCGCTCCGTATGGCGCCGGCTTCAATCCCTGCGCGATACCCTGCTGATACCAGAACGCGACGCTGCTGAAGAGGTCCGCGCGCTCTTCGAAGCCCGACCGCACCGTGCCGTCGGCGTTGTAGGTCCAGCCCGCGTGTTCCATCTCGAACTTCAGTGACGTGCGGAACGGCACGGGGTCCGGCAGGTGCCAGCGGTACGCGGTCATGCGCGATGCCAGGCCGGTGCCCTCGGCCACAGGCACGCCCGTATAAGCGCCCTCCGCCACGCGCAATGACCACGCGTCGTTGAAGTAGTCCTCCGTGCCAGTCCCTTCGATCGACGGCTTCTTCTGCCCGTCCACATAGAAAAACTCGTCGCCCTCTCCAAACCAACCGGGCTGATTCTGCACGACGCTCAGCACGGTGCCTGCGTAGTGCCCTCGCCCTTTGACGTTGAGAATCTCGTACCGCCTGCCCATCACCGCGGGCAGCTCCTGTTTGTACCAGGCGTGGAAGTATGCGACATCCGTCGGGAGGCTCGGCACCTTCTTCCAATCCACGTGGTAGTACAGGTTCGACAACCGGCGCCGACCCTCGTTGGTCACCGTGATCCGGCAGCGCTTACGGAACGGCATCGGCCAGTAGCTGTTCCTCGAGCGTCCGCTGGAACCGTTTCGGATGAGAAGCGATTCGACCGGCTTCTCCACGCCGTGCCCCACTGCGAAGAAATCGCCCAGCGGCGCGTCAACGCTCGGCGTCGGGCTGCCGTCGTAATAAACGCGGAAACGCAGCAGCCGCGGCCAGCCGTATTCGTTCGCGGCCACAGTGAGCCAGATGTGCGTCACCACTCCGGGCCCCGTCAGGTCCGCGAGGACGACAGTCTCTCCAGCAATGGGGCGCTTGCTGTCGTCGTTGCTGGCCCAGTCCGCATTGTTGCTGGACGCGCGGTACGCCGAGAAGTCCTTCAGACGCGACATATCGAACCAGTCCAGCGACGGCTGCGCCCAGGCGGAGGCGAGTGTCAAAGAGAGAAGAAGAAGACCGCGCATACTGCGACCAGCTTACAGCGGGCGTGGATCCGGATTGACGCATGACTGCCGGGTTCGATACGCTGCCGGGCGGCTGGAGTCGCACATGTTTCAGAGAGTCCTCTTCCTGAAGATCCTCCCTCTTCTTCCTGTTCTCGCGCAGTCCGTCATCGTGCGGCCGAAGGTGATCGACGAGGTGCTCGTCAATCCCGGCATGGGCATTCAGACCTTTCAGCGCTACAACAGGCAGGTGTTGAATCCGGGCAAACGCTGGTCCGAAGTCGGGCCGGAGCGGGCTGTGCCGGATTCGCAGGAGCCTATCGATTTTCCGGCCTCCTCGGTGGCTTATCTGCGCTGGTTCTGGAGCCAGCTCGAGCCGGAGCGCGGGAAGTACCGGTGGGAGATCATCGACACTGCTTTGGCCGAAGCCCACAAGCACGGCCAGACCCTGGCGATCAGGCTGATGCCCTACGATCAGTCGAACCCGCTGCCGGAGTGGTACCGCAATTCGGGTGCGCGCCGCGCCAACAAGCCCACTGATCCTGATGGAAAGGTGTGGCAGCCGGATGCGAACGATCCGCACTACGCGCGGGCCTGGAACGCGCTGGTTCGCGAAGCCGGCATGCGTTACGACGGGCATCCAGATCTCGATGCCGTCGACATCTCGGCTGTCGGGTACTGGGGCGAGGGGTGGGGACCGGCGTTGCCGGAGTGGCCCGTGCACAAGGCGATGCTCGACGTTCACTTCGAAGCGTTCCACCGCACTCCGCTGATGGCGAACTTCGATCTGCTCGAAGCGCTCACGTATGCGGCGCAGCGCGGCAGCGGCTGGAGGCTCGACTGCTGGGGCGACATGGGCAGGCCCGGCAGGAAGGGCTGGTCGCACATGCTCGATGTCTACCCGCAGCAGATCGCCCGCGGCAATCTGGGCGACGTGTGGCGGCAGGGACCTGTCTCGCTGGAAGCCTGCGGCGTGCCGGCGTCGTGGAAAGATTGGGGATTCGATCTGAAGCCCATCTTCGAGCAGGCGCTGCGGTGGCATGCTTCGACCATCAACATCAAGTCCACGGCGATTCCGCCGGAGTGGAAGCCTGCGTTCGATGAGTTTCAGAAGAAGATCGGCTATCGCTTCGAGTTGAAGCGACTGGAGCATCCGGCCTCGGCCAAAGCAGGCGAAATGATCCCTGTCAAGATGTGGTGGCTCAACAGTGGGGTCGCGCCGGTGTATGGTGACTACCGGCTTGAGCTCGAGTTCCGCTCATCCAGCGCCTCTGCGCGAGTTCCTTTTCCCGCGGACATCCGCAAGTGGCTGCCGGGCGATTCGATCTATGAAGGGACGCTGCCGCTGGACCGCGCGCTTGCGCCAGGGCGATATCGGGTCCGTGTGGCGATGGTCGATCCTCGCACGGCCCTGCCAGCCATCCGATTCGCAATCGAGGGCCGGCAGCCGGACGGCTGGTACGACTTGAGCGAGATCGAGATCAGGTGATATTCATTCCCGGGAGCGCAGTTCAGGAGTTGCCGCGGATTCACGGGGGGAGGGCGCCGGTTGCTGGTCTGAGGTCGGGAACTTCACATCCACATTTCTCACGTTGAGGTCCCTTTGCGGGACGGGGATCCTGATGCCCTCTTCGGAGAGGCGCCGGCAGACGCCGGCGTGAATATCGCTTCTGACGTCCCCGTAGTCATCCAGGAGAGTCCAGTAGCGCAGTATGAAGCGCAGCGAGCTCTCTCCGAAACCGTCGAACAGCGCGACGGGGTCCGGGTACCTCAGGACTTTGGGATGGACCGACGCCGTCTCTTTCAGGATCCGGATCACGCGTTCGGGATCGGACCCCAGCGCCACTCCAACGATGAGTTCGCCCCTGCGGTGCTTGTCGGAGAGACTCCAATTGGTAAAGTCGCCGGAGATCAGGCTTGCATTGGGGATCACGACGTCTGCGCCCTCCCAGGTTCGAATCGTGCTGGCCCGGATGCCGATATCCTTCACTTCTCCGGCGGTGGTCCCGACAGTGACGACATCTCCGACCTGCAATGGCCTCTCGAACAGGAGGATCAGTCCGGAGACGAAGTTGTTGATGATGTTCTGCATGCCGAAGCCGACGCCGACTCCGAGTCCGCCCGCCAGGATGGTGAATTTGTTCAGGTCGATCCCCGCGGCTCCCAGCGCAAGTACAAAGCCCGCGGTGAGCACGGCATAGTGCAGAAGCTTAGAGACGGCTTCGCCGGCGCCGCGCCCGATGGTGGAGCTTCTGTAGAGCCTCGCTGCCAGGAAAAACCGGATGGTGCGGGAGAACAGCGATGCCACAATCAGCACCAGTGCAAAAGTGAGTATCGATCCCGTAGTGAACTCAATCGCACCAACCGAGAACTTGTAGTTCAAGGCATCCTTGAGGCCTTGCGTCACAGGTTCATCCAGTTCGTGAGCGCGGAGCACGATGTAGGCGAACAGGATCATTCCCAGCCACTGCAATCCTCTCGACAGCCTGCTCTCCGCGAGCAATGTCGCCCTCTGCAGAGCCTGCGGCCGCCGCCGCATCGCAAGATGCAGGATGCCCAAAACCACGGGAAACGAGCCGTAGAGGATCACGGCTGCATAGACGCTCTTGAGGACGGCTCCTTCCAGAAAGCGGCTGAGCGCGGTGGCTCCGGCGACCTCGCCCGCGAATGCGACCACCAGAAGGGCGAATCCAATGCGGATGCAGATCAGCGACAGGTTCCTTCCGCCGCTGGGAGCCAGCTTCGTCCGCAGGCGCCTGTCGATCCACAACAGGCCGCCGGCCGCCACAGACAGCATGACCAGCACCAGAACGCGCGTCGAAGTCGCATAGGTGGGCAGCAGGCCAAGCAATCCGTCCATGAAATAGAGAGCCGCCAGAATCCACAAGGCAGGCTTGATATCCGGGGACAGGACGAGCGGCATGATCCTCAACAACGGGATCAGCAACATCAGCCATACCCCTTCCACAAGAAAATGAGGCGCCTTCGAGTACCAGAGCGATCCTCCCAGAAGGCTCAACAGCAACGCCAGCGAGAAAGGCCGGCCCACCACCAGGGCCAGAGTCCGGACGCATTCATCTTCGTCATGCAGCCACCGTTCGATCCGCCGTCTCACCACAAGGAGCGTGATGAGAATCACCAGAAACCAGCCGGCCTGAGCGAGTACGACCGCGGAAACGCTTCGGACGTAATACTCCACCAGTTCCCCCATGGTCTGAGTGGCTTCAGCTCGTGTTCGTACCGCCTCTTTGTGCTCCGTCACCGCCTGGTCCGGCCTCCAAATGGGAGGGCCGTCACGCCGGAAGAGACTCCACCTTTCATCGCCGGCCGCGGCGTTGAGCTCGCCGTCCATCGTGTCCATCTCGATTCCCAGCGATGAAATTGTGCCCTGCAGCTTGAGTGAATCGTTTCGCGCCGCCAACACGCTGTTCTGGGCCTGGAGAATGGATTTCTGAAGATCTTTGATCTCAGCCAGCATTGCAGGAGGAAGCTTCAGGTCCGACGCGCCGGCGACAATGGCTTCCCAGTCGTCCTTCTGCTGCTGGAGCGACTGAAAATCCTGCTGTAGCGAGGCACTGCGCTTCTTCAGTGTCGACTGCCACCCATCCAGCCTGCGCCGCGAAATGCTCCATGCGCCCCGCAGCTCGCGGATCAAACCCGGCGATTTTTCGGTTTTCAGGAACCTGCGGCTTGTCGCCAGGAGCGCTCTGACGCCGTTCGCGTACTCAGGCAGGGTGCGGTCGATCTCCCGGATGCGGTCCTGCGGAGCGGCATCCGCCTGCGCCGTCCGGACGAGCCCCGCGGTCTTCTGCATGCGCTCGGGAATCCCGCTGACCGTTTCCGGCGGCGCTTCCTTCGCCTCCGCGGGTTTGGCCTCCGGCTTTGCCTCGGCTTTGCCAGCTTTGGCCGGCGCGGCGGGGCCTTGCGCGGTGGCCGGGATCCCACACAGGATCAGCCCCACTATGAGTTCGCGAAACAGGCATGGGGAACCAGTCTGCCAGAACATCGGCGATCACGCTCCCTCTTGGTCGGATACCCGCATTGTACCTGCCGAAAGAAAATCGCCGCTCAATGAGCAGTTAACCCGGCGCCTCAATCGATTGTGACGCTGAGGCTTCGGCGCGCCCCCTGGTCTCCCTGCACCACGGCAGCGCGCAGTTCGTACGACCCCGGAGGTAGAGAGGCTAGAGAGATCCGCCCGATCAGCGCAGCAGCGCCGTCCGCTCCTGGTGGAGGCACTGGTGGCTCTGCACGACGGACGAGTTTTCCGTCGCGCAGCAGGTCCAGATACACGACAGGCTTCGGCAAATCCGGCTTCGGGTAGACCGTCAGGAACGCCGCCAGTTGCCCGCCGGAGCCGCCGGTGAAATGGTCCTCCAGCGTGGGCACAATCTTACCCGCGACTGTCTGCAAAGGATCCGACAAATCCGGCTCCGCCGAAGCAGGATCCATCCTCCGCACCAGCAGCACGTCGCTGATTCTTGCCTCTTCATCCCCCGCACCCACCACCAGGACGGACCGCTTTGCCCCAGTCTTCCCTCCGACGTTGTCCGAGACGGCGCTCTCCAGCGTGTACCGGCCAGGCGCCAGCTTGAGTGGGCGCGTGAAAATGGAACGGCCCTGCTTGAACTGCGAGACTCGATCCAGGGGATGATCCAGGGGCAGATCGCGGGAGAGCTTCGCCGCCACCTTGCCGCGCTCGTCCTTCACCAGCGCAAGAAAAGAAATGTAGCTCCGCGCCTTCGTTCCGCTCTCGTCTTTCATGAATGAGATCTGATCCAGCGGCATGTCGAACACCAGGACCGCCTGCCTCTCGCCGGCGCTGTTCCGGAACTGCGCCACGCGGGCCTGGTATTTGAGCTCGCGCGCCAGTGTGGGCCGTCCGAGAGCATGCAGGAGCGGCACTTCAAACGGGAACACCGCCTGTCCCTCCATCACGGGCAGGGCAAAGTAGCCGTCCCTGGATTGGACCTTCACACCAGGCCGCTCCACCTTCACCGAAATGGCCCGGAAGCGGCCGTCGTAGTTCATCTCGGGTGCGCGATAGGTGATCTCGTAGTAGGTGTTGAAGTCTTCGCTCAACTGCCGCATGGGCTGCGTGAAGTTGTTCGTGTTGGCGATCAGGAATCCGCCGGTCTTCTCCGACAGGTCAAACAGGTTCTGCTGCGTATTGTTGTAGATCGACTGCATGGCCTTGTCGAAGCCCATCTCCCCCTGGCCATACATTCCGGATCCTTCCACTGCGGCGCGCGTGGTCACGTCCTGCGTCGTGTTCACGGCCGCGTGAATGCTCTGCCGTACCGCCGTCATGTCGCTGCTGGTCACCAGTCCTCGCGCGTCGATCGTATAAAACGTGACGTTGGCGCGATTGGCCGCGCTGATCATGGAGAGATAGTGTTGCCTGTAATCGAAGGGCAGGCCCAGGCCCTCTGAAAAGTAGAGAACCGTCTTGCGGCCTGGCAGCTTGGCGAGCTCGGAGACGATGCCCCACAGGCCGAAGATGTCTATCGCCCCAAACATATTCAGGTCCATGTGTGCGTTAAAGTTAGCCATCGCGGAGATGGACGCGCCGAAATTGGGGCCGCGCAGTTCCGCGTTCCCCGGGGCTTCCGGCGGCGCTCCGTCCCGCGGCCCACGGTCCGCCGCTATGCCCGCGGAGTTCCCTGTATCAGCTTTCTGCCATCCCGTGACAAGATCGATGGCCTTGCGAATTCGAGCACGGTCGTTCGTGTAGCCGATCACCGGCCGGAAAACCCTGCTGATGAAGAAGACCGCGTAGTAGACGTTGGGGCCGAGATCCGAGTTCACGAACTCCAGTGCCGCGTTCCGCGCATTCCGCCTCCCGTCCGTATCCAGCCCATGGAACACCAGCGAAACCAACCGGATCTGCCGCTGCAACTGTACCGCCGGTTCCGCGCCCTTTCCCGTCTGGACTGTTGCCTCCCGGTCCGGCCGCAACGTGCCGGCCCCGCGCACTTCACGAAACGACGTCACCTGTTGCGGCACGCCATTTTCAAGAACCGTCACGTCACCCGGCTTCAGGTCGCGGACAAGTTTGCCGCGCTTGTCCCGAACCACGATGTCCACAAGAACTTCATTCGCTCCGGAGCGAAAGACCGGCGCCTGGGGTTCCTGGGAGGCAGCGCTGGCGGTAGTTGGAACAGCACAAGACCCCGCCGCAAACAACAACGCAAGGATTATCCTCATCGGTCCTCCTGAGAGTCCAGTCTCGGAGCGAAAGATCCGCAATTAGTATATTGCTTCAGCGGACCGGACTCCATGGCTGCCGATCGCCTCCCTCATGCCGCCGGCGAAAGACTCGCGCGTCTGCTCCTCTGAGGCTCGAACTGCTCTGCAGTAGTTAAATCCGTTAATAGATTTCGTTTATTGCCTAAGTTGTTCGAAAAAGGCTAAGCTCCATTAACCGTTTCTAAGGGGCTCGCATTTGAGGTATCTCACAATCGCTTTTTTTATCGCTGCCGTGGCTGCGGCACAGGACACGCGCGCCGTACTTGAAGGCCAGGTCACCGACCCCTCAGGCGCTTCCGTCGCCGCGGTGGTCAAGGCTGTCAACCAGCACACTGGAGTCGCGCGGACTCAAACCACCAGCTCCGCAGGAACGTACTCCCTCTCGTTGCCTGTCGGCGAGTATAACCTCACAATCACGGCGCCCAAGCTTGCCGGCTACTCCCGGTCCGGCGTTGCCTTGAATGTCAGCCAGACCGTTCGCATCGACGTTCAATTGCAGCTTGCCGAAGGGAAGGAAGTGCTCGACGTCACGGACACCGCTGCCCTGGTCGACACCGGCTCCAACGTGATCGGCAACGTTGTGACAGGCCGCGAGCTGGTCGATCTTCCCCTCAACGGCCGCAACTTCACACAACTGGGACTGCTTCAACCCGGTGTCGCACCCATGACCGCCGGGCTCGCCGAAGCGGGCGGGTCTCTGCGCGCAGGCCAGGCCTACTCCGTCAATGGCCAGCGTCCGGAGACAAATACATACCTGCTCGACGGCGTCGCCAACGTGAACCGCGTCGATGGCGGTTACGCTTTGAAGACGCCTGTGGACGCCATTCAGGAGTTCCGCATTCTCACCTTGAACGCACCGCCTGAATATGGCGGAACCGGTGGTGCGACCACCACGGTGGTCACGCGATCCGGCGGCAACCAGGTGCACGGGAGCGTCTATGAATTCCTCCGCAACGATGCTCTGGACGCCCGCAACTTCTTCGCGTCCCAGGTTGAGCCGCTCAAGCAGAATCAGTTCGGCGCAACGCTTGGCGGCGCTCTCCGCCGCAACCGCGATTTCCTCTTCGGCTACTACGAAGGCTTCCGCAACCGGCAGGGCGTTACCCGCAACGCCACCGTACCCAGCGACAAGCAGAGGCAGGGTGACTTTTCTGAGCTGCGCGATCCCCAAACCGGCCAGCCCATTCCGCTCATCAACTATTTCACCGGCCAGCCTTTCCCCAATAACCAGATCCCCGCTCCAGCGATGAGCGCTATGTCCCAGCGCATCCTCAGCTTCTATCCGCACGCCAACAGCGGCACGAACCTGTTCATCACCACGCAGAAGGTGAAGAACCAGAGTGACCAGGGCGGGTTCCGCCTCGACCATATCTTCAGCGATCGCGACCAGCTCGCCGTTCACTATAACCGGTCCTCCGCCGCGAACGAGGATCCGCTCTCCATCTCCGGCGCCGACGTGCCCGGCTTCCCCGTGGCCGAGGAGCTGAACACCACGCAGGCCACGCTCTCCGAGACCCACCTCTTCAGCGGTTCGGCCATCAACACCTTCCGCGCCGGCTTCTTCCGCAACGCCTTCTTCACGAATAGCCCCGTCAATCGCACCTCTCCCCGCCAACTGGGATTCAACTACGACTCCTCGCTCGACGCTGCGCAGGGCCCGCCGTTTTTCATCGTCAGCGGGTACGCCAGCGTCGGCAACCCCATCACCGGCCCGCGGGACACCACGCAGAACACCTACGAGATCTTCGATTCGTTCTCACTCATCCGCGGCCGGCACAGCTTCAAGCTCGGCGGCAGTTTTCGCCGGAATCAGATCAACATGATGCAGGGAATCGCATCGAACGGGTTCTTCGTCTTTGCGCCGTTCCCCATCAGCGATTCCTTCGCCAGCTTCCTGGTCGGCTTCCCTGTCGTCTTCTTCCAGGGCGGCGGCGACATGAACCGCGGGCTGCGCAACGTAGACTATTCATTCTTCGCCCAGGACGAGTGGCGCCTCACGCCGCGCCTCACCATCAACTACGGCGCGCGCTATGAAGTCAGCACGCCGTTTGTCGACATCCGCGACCGCATGTACTCGTGGTCACCGGGCATACAGTCCACCGTTTATCCAAATGCGCCCAAGGGCCTCCTTTTCCCCGGCGATCCGGGGGTTCCGCGCGGCATCGCGCCCGTCTACCGCAAAGGCATCATGCCGCGCATCGGCTTAGCCTGGAATCCCGACGGCGCCGGCAAGACCTCCGTGCGTGCGGCCTACGGGATTTTCTACGACTCCTTTACCAACGGCGTCGGCGGCCCCTTGCAGGCGCCTCTCAGCGCGCTGCCGTGGACCCAGGCCCGCCAGCTCTCCGCGCCCATCAACTACACCGATCCCTGGAACGGCCTGAATCCCTTCCAGCCCGGCACGTTCCCTCAACCCACGACAGTTCTCACCATTGAGAACGGAATGCGCCCGCCGTACTCCCAGAACTGGAACCTCGCTCTGCAGCGCTCCTTTGGCAACGGCTACCTCATTGATGCGCGCTACATCGGCAACAAGGGCACACGGCTCCCGCGCATGATCGAAGCCAACCCCGCCGTCTACCGTCCGGGCGCCAGCTCCAACGACGCCGACCGCCGGCGCATCTACGCCAACTGCCAGGGCGATTCCGGCCCTTGCGACTTCGCCTCCGTCGGCCTCATCACCAACCAGACCAACTCCACGTATCACGCAGCCCAAGCCGCGCTCTCGCGCCGCTATAGTCATGGGCTCGCCTTCCTGGCGTCATACACGTTCTCCAAGACGCTCGACTACGTTTCCAGCTTCAATGTCGCCGGTTCCGCGCCCCGCCTCGTCGGCGGCGAGAACGATCTGGCTCAGGATCCCTTCAACCTGAAGGCCGAGCACGGCCCTTCGCTGTTCGACGCGCGGCACCGGTTTGTCTTCAGCGGCAGCTACGAGATTCCATTGCCCGCCGCCGCCACTCGTCTCGTCCGCGGCGTGTTCGGAGGCTGGCAAATGAACACCATCGCCAACTTCGCATCCGGCACGCCCTTCACCGTCTACGACAGTGCGAACGTCTCGCTGCAGGGTTCCGCCCCCGAGATCACCGGCTTCTACTCCAGCCGCCCCGACGCCCTCTCCGATCCGAACCAGGGCCCGCGCACGCCGGACCAGTGGATGAGCCGCTCCGCCTTCCGCCGGCTCGACCCGCAAACGCAAGCCGGGAAATTCGGCAGCGCCGGACGCAGCACGGTGCGTGGTCCCGGCATCGCCAACGTCGATCTCTCGCTCCTGAAGGGCATCTCCCTGGCTGAGCGCGCGCGACTCCAGTTCCGCGCCGAGTGCTTCAACATCGCCAACTACGCCAACTTCGGCCTCCCAGAGAACGACATCGCTTCGCCCAACTTCGGACGCGTCCTCAGCGCCGGTGCGCCGCGCCTTTTCCAGTTCGGCCTGAAATTGCTCTTCTAGTCATGCCAGACAGACATCCCAACATGAAACCTATGTTCCTGCCCGGCGTCGAGCGGGACCCCAAGCCGTCCTCCTTTGCCGACAGCATCCGCATGATGCAGTCGGCGGGCGCCGAATACCCGCAGATCTGGCACATGTTCGCCTACCTGCCCCAGGCAACTCAGCATCTCGCGCGCTTTACGCAAGAGATTCTTCGCGGACCCGCTCCGATCAGCCCAGGCATCCGCGAGCTCATCGCCGCCTACACGTCGGTGCGGAACCAATGTCCGTTTTGAGTGAAATCGCACGCCGCGGTCGCGGCGGAACTGCTGGGCGACCATGCGCTCGTCCAAAGCGTTATGACGGATCTCGAAACGTCGCTGCTCGACGAAAAGCACAAGGCTCTCTTCCGCTTCGTCGACAAGGTGAACCACGATTCGCCACGGATCACCGAGGCGGACATGGCGTCCTTGTACGCAGCCGGATGGGACGACGACGCGATCTACTTCACCATCACCGTCTGCGCTCTCTTCAACTTTTACAACCGCTGGATCGACGCGAGCGGCGTCCACGCCCTCTCCGATGAAGCCCACCGCCAGGGAGGAAAACGGACTGCCGCCAACGGCTACAGCCGAGACTGAGCCCGCCGCGCGAATCGAGGGCGCCGCCTGGCGCGTCGTCCTCGCCGCCTACTTCGGCGTGCTGGTCAGCTTCGGCTCGCTCCTTGTCTTCACCTTCGGCATCTTCCTCAAGCCCATCACGGCCGAATTCCATTGGAGCCGCGAGTCCGCCTCCGCCGCTTTCGGCTTTGCCGCCCTCACCGTAGCCGTCTGCTCGCCCTTTCTCGGACGCCTGCTCGACCGCCACAGCCCGCGCCGCGTCATCCTCCCTTGCATGGCCGTCTTCGGATGCGCCTTCGCATCTCTCAGTTTGCTCAGCCCCAACCTCACTCACCTCTACGCCGTCTTCATCGTCCTCGGCATCGTCGGCAATGGCACGACGCAGATGGGCTACTCGCGCGCCGTCTCCACCTGGTTCGACCGCCGCCGCGGCACGGCACTGGCTCTGGTGATGGCCGGCACGGGCACCGGCGCGATGATATTCCCGCCTCTCACTCAATTCCTCATCGATCACTACGGCTGGCGCAACGCCTATGTCTGTCTCGGCGCTCTCGTCCTTGTCGCAGGCATTCCGCTCACAGGGCTATTCGTGCGTGAGCGCCCCAGTTCGTCGAACCGCTCCGCCGCCCATCACGCCCAGGGCGCCACCCTCCGCGCTGGACTCCGCTCGCCGGTCTTCTGGATCATCGTCGGCACTCTCTTCCTCGGCTCGATCAGCGTCAACGGCGCCATCACCCATCTCTCTCCTCTGCTCACCGATCGCGGCATCTCCCCCACCTCCGCCGCTGTCGCAGCCTCCGTCCTTGGATTTGCGAGCTTCTGCGGGCGCATCCTCACCGGCTTCCTCCTCGACCGCTTCTTCGGACCCCGCGTCGGCTTCGTCCTCGCCACCCTCATGGCCGCCGGCATCGCACTCCTTGCCACTTCCCACTCCACCGCCCAGGGCATCGCCGCTGCCGCCCTCATCGGACTCGGCCTCGGCGGCGAAGCCGACATCACCCCTTACCTTCTCACCCGCTACTTCGGCCTCCGCTCGTTCTCCACTCTCTACGGCCTCACCTGGACCGCTTACGCCATCGCCGGCGCCATCGGCCCCGTCATTATGGGCCGCGCCTTCGACTTATCCGGCTCCTACGCAACTCTCCTCGCCTTCCTCGCTGCGGCCACCCTCGGCTCTTCGCTCCTCTTCCTCCTACTCCCCCGCTATCCGGCGTCCGAATAAATCACCCGTCGATCACGAGCCATGCCCCGCGCACTTCAGCACGCCCAGATACTCCCGCCACGGCCCCGCCGCCTCCCGGTACAGGCCCGCCAGAATCCGTGAGAGCTGGTGCAGGTGCGTCAGGTCATGACCCACCCACGTCGCCAGCAACTCGGAGAGCGTCACAACCCCCAGGGCAGGATGCCGCCCCTGGCGCGCAAAATCCTCCTCCCGCAGCTTCAGCCCTTCCAGTGTGGCGAGATTGGCGGCCCGTAACCGGATGAACTCATCGAGAAGCTCCTCCAGCGTCTTGCCCTCATTGCCCCGCATCTGTGCGAACCGGTCAACTGGCTCGAGGGTCTGCGGCTCCCCGTCGTTCAGCGCCACCTGCTCCACCCGCTGGATCCAGTGCCCGCGCTCCAGGTGAACAAGGTGCCCGACCACGTCAAACGCAGTCCACGTCTCGTTTCCCTCGTTCGCCTGAATCCACGCACCCGGCAGTCCACGCAGCAGCGCATTCAGCGCCGCAGGATACCGCACCAGCAGCGCCATAGTGTTTTGTAGGTTCTGTCTCATTCCCCTCCCTGGCAGCACGCAGTGAATCCAGTTGGATGACTGGCGGGACTGCCCCCGTTGTTGGCGGAGGGCTGGCGGCTCTCGATTTGATGGAGCGGGAGACGGGACTCGAACCCGCGACGTCCAGCTTGGGAAATGCTGTGTGTGATGTACACCAAGAACATGGCATCCACGGGCGCAGTTTGAGGCGATAGAAGCAGCCTTCTTTTCAACGACTTGCTCCAAGGCTCCTGTTAATGGAGCAGTTTTGGAGCAGAACATGAACGACAACAACTACCGTGACTCCCAGGGTGACTCGACCGATCAGATCTCAGTCACCATCCACACCGGGGTTCGACGCCAGCCAAGATCGGCCCAAGCAGGAACTACTCCTGAAGCAGAGGATCGCCTCGAATGTATGCTCTCAGAGGGAGTCGGACAACCGGATTCACATGCTCCAAGTCAAAACCGTCTGTCGGCCTCTCGGTGTAAGTCCGAAGGCCGGACAGCTGAGCGAGCGCGAGACCTAATTTCATCATCTGGTGGTGATGATGAGACACGTCGTGCAGCATTCGCACCGGAAAATCGTAGGATCTCAAGAGAGTACGACGAAGCGGCATGCTTGTTCTTCCGCTTCTGTCGTGGGCCGATGAGTATCCGAGCACCTGAGTTAGCGCAATGGGTCCTAAATGCAAAAGAGGCGCAGACACGAGCAGCGTCGTTGCGATACCTACTTGAAGGGGAACTTGCCGGGGACGTCAGGAAGCACCTGCGTAACCATGGTATGGCCGGGACCTGGCTGAAAGACCCAGACGCGCATCTTGGGCTCCCGGATGACCTGCTCGAACCCTTGTATGAACCGGTGTTGGCTCGCCCTCAATATCCCGTTGCCCTATCAGTTACTCGGGATCCTCGTGCGATTCTTGAGAGAATCTCAGAATGGTGGAACAACAGTTGCACTCGTGAGCTTAGTCTCTACAATCGACGGGTATATCCCGGCGGCAAGTCGCCAAGGCTCACCACTCCATGGGAAGGTGATTTCAATCGAAGTGAATGGCTAGTCCTATTCACACGTGCCGCATTCTACAGGCTGGGTCGCGCTGGAGATCAACAACACCGAAATTACATTGAGTATGTTCAGAATCGGGGGTGGTGGGAAGTTTTCTCTGCAGAGAGGCCCCGCGAACGGGCGCACGAATGGATGGGCGTTCTGGACGAATTCCATGATGATCAGGTAGATGAGGAAAGATGGGAACACTGGATGCGCTGTTTCCCTGCAATCTACAAGCTGGCTTGTCGACTAGAGCAATACGCCGAGATATTCTTGGATCTGGATCGCGAAACTTGTGACTATGACTTAGAGTCGCGCATCAACAGCAGGATTGATGAGGGACGAGGTGGCGGTGGCATCGAGGCGCCTCCGCCCAGCCTTGGTATTGGTTCGTGTTTTGTCGTTCGCGAATTGCTGCGCATGCGCAAGATCAATAATGAATACGCTCACGAGCACGCGTTCGTTCCTACTGGAGCCGTCCGGGGCTTGCTAGAACGCATCGGCCTCGCAGTGGACAATGGTCCCGATGTCTCAGTGTCGGCTCAGATATATGAGCAAGTCGCAGAGCACATTGGAAGACAGCGAGCCACTTTCGGCATGGCTTTCGACATCCCGTTTCAAATCATCTCCGCAGATCCAGAGCTAGCAGGAAAACTGCTCACGAACCATGCGCCAATAGGAGGACGAGAATAGGAATGTCTATGCCACCCCTTTGGCCGGCGGGCACTCCCGTGTACCATGCGCGTTTTGGGATCGGCGAAGTTGAGCTTGACCGCGGTACAACGATCCTCGTCCGTTTTGGTCAGCAATACCATAGTTGTGAGCGCTCTACCCTTGAGCCGCGCCAAAGCGTCGAGCAGGCAATTGCCAAACTCGCCTGGAGCGACCCATTAGAGGTCATTACAAAGGCTCAAGCGGCGGCGATCACCTCCTTGAACGATTCGTGGGGGGTCTTTTCGCGTTCGCGCATCACTTTGCTTCCTCATCAGCTCTGGGTATGCCATCGTGTTTTGCGCCGATGGCCTGTCCGCTGGCTAATAGCTGACGACGTCGGCCTTGGCAAGACGATAGAAGCCGGGCTCATTCTTTGGCCCCTTCTTTCCAAGCAACTTGTGAGGCGACTGCTCGTGCTCTGTCCGGCCAAACTCGTGGAACAGTGGCAGGAGCGGCTCCGCGCAATGTTCGACATCCGCCTCCATCGATATCTCCCCGAGTTGGACACCGCGCGCTCAGACTTCTGGAACAGCCATTCGCAAGTGGTCGCATCACTTCACACCCTTCGCGGTGATCACAAAGGAAGGCACGACCGCCTGCTTTCAGCAGAACCATGGGACTTGGTGATCGTGGATGAAGCCCATCACCTCAACAGCGATGAGAAAACCGGTACGACGCTCGGCTATCAGTTACTAGATCAGCTCATAGAGCACAATCGGGTGGAGTCATGTCTCTTCTTTACGGGCACACCGCACCGCGGTAAGCAGTATGGCTTCTGGGATCTTCTCCGATTGCTACGGAGCGACCTATTTGATCCGGAACTTCCCGATCAACAACAGTATGCCCGTCTGCCAGAAGTGCTCATCCGCAACAATAAGCAAACTGTTACGGACATGCATGGTAATAAGTTGTTCAGGCGTGTGGATCAGCATCCGGAAACGTATCACTATAGTCCGGAAGAAGAGCTCTTCTACAAAACTCTGACGGACTTCATCGAGACCGGGCGTGCTTACGCCTCGTCTCTCTCGTCACAGGGCGGGCAACAAGTGATCTTGGTGCTGATCGCGATGCAGAAGCTAGCATCGAGTTCTGTTGCTGCGATACGCCGGGCAATTGAACGTCGGCTGGATCGTCTTCGTCGCGGCAGTGCGGCCAAACTGCCAAAAGCGGACCTTTCCGCATTGCTTAACCCAGATGCCGGCTTACTCGATGAGCAGCAGCCAGTTGTGGAGGAAGCGGTTTCGGAGCCCGACTTCGAGATGATGCTGATGAGAGATGAAATCCATCACTTAGAGGTACTTCTCGAAGCGGCCTGTGCTGTTGTACGCGAAACGAAAATTGACCGGTTGATTGAAGTTGTGGACAGTCGGTTTGCGAACGACCAAGTTCTTTTCTTTACCGAGTACAAAGCGACGCAGGCGTTAGTGATGTCCGCCTTGCAAGAGCACTATGGTGACGGATGTGTCTCCTTTATCAACGGTGATGAACACATCGAGGGCGTGGTCAGCAGTTCTGGTAGAGCCGAACAGATTCGCCAGCCGCGAACCTTCGCTGCAGAAACATTCAATTCGGGTGCAGTGCGATTCCTTGTGTCGACCGAAGCCGGCGGAGAGGGCATCGACCTTCAGCACCGCTGCCACTCGTTGATCCATGTCGATCTCCCTTGGAATCCCATGCGCTTGCACCAGCGCGTTGGCCGACTGAACCGCTATGGCCAGAAGCATGGGGTTCAAGTAGTCACACTTCGTAATCCCGATACTGTTGAAAGCCGGATTTGGGACAAGCTGAACGAGAAGCTGCGGAATATCATGATTGCCTTGGGCAGCGCTATGGACGAGCCCGAGGATCTGCTCCAACTTGTCCTTGGCATGGCAGGCTCTGCGGTGTTCGAAGAGCTCTTTACGGAGGGAACCCGCATGAAGCAAGAGCAGGTTTCCGACTGGTTTGACAGCAAGGCCGGAACGTTTGGCGGGCAGACTGCGATTGAGGCAGTCAAGGCACTAGTTGGCCACGCTGCCAAGTTTGATTATCAGGGCTTGGGTGAGATCCCAAAGACGGACCTTCCTGCGCTCAAGACATTCTTCGAGAATGCCTTGCGCAGAAATGGTCGTAAGCCCATGTGGAAAGGTGATGCCCTATCTTTCATTACGCCTGACGTGTGGCTGACGGACCGTGGTGTAAGACGGAAGTACGAAGGCCTCGTATTTTCGCGTTCGCAACGGGGCGATGACGTAATCGGTGTCGGACATCGAGCATTTGATCAGGCCATTCGTCAAGCCCTAGAATCGTCAGTCAGCCTTGCAGCCGTTAGGGGACTCACATTGCCAACTGTCGTCTTTCAGATCCACGATCAGGTGACCGAGCACGCAGGAGCTCTTCAAACATCGACAGTGGCAGTGATGGTTGACATCACGACAACGCAGTGTCGATTAGTGAATGATGTTGATTTGTTGGAGAAATTGAACGAGTTCAGCTCCGCCAAATCGGAGCCGCAGGTTGCACCACAAGAGATCGTCCGTGTCGGCGGGATGGCAGAGGAACATCTACGCAGCAAATTGAGTGAACTGCGTCTGCCGTTTGTGGCGCCAGGCACAAGGATGCACGCTCTTTTGTGGCCAGGCTAGCGTCCAGGCCTCATCCCCTGGCTCACATCTGTCTGCGACTGCGAAACCGCGAACGCGCGATAAGTGTCCTTATCACGCATTTGGTGGAAGTTGAGGGCATTGACGTCCAGACGATTCTGTAGAAGCAGCAGACTACCCAGCGACTGAGGATGTTGTGACCATTCTCTAGGGCCAGTTTGGATAGCTGGCCATCCTGGAGGAGCCAATGCAGTGCTTCGCGTTTTGGGACTGCAATGCTTCCGGATGGGCGCGTTACAGGAGCGACACAGAAATCGATATACTTCTGCGGTTAGAGGGGACAACACTTCAAATTGGACACATGCTTTTCAGGGCGGATGCGCCAAACAGGCGGTGGACCGAGTAACGTGAAAGACCCGGATGCTAAGGAATCTGGCAGCCAAACCGCTCCTTCAAAATCTTGGTGGCCTCGCCGGTCAGCTTCGGAGAATCTTTAGTCGTGACGAGCTTCCCGTCGAAGTGCTTCCTGTACCACGCCTCTTTCGTTTTCCAATGGTTAGCGTACCCTTCGTCGTCCAGCCTTCCCAGGTGCTCCCAGTAAATGTCTTCACCCGCGTACCTGATCGTGAAATCGGGCCGGTAGAACGTACCATCGCTGGCGAACAATGGGAGGTCGTAGCGAAAGGTCATCCCGCAGCTGGCCAGCAGATTCGCGATGATCACTTCGGACTTCGATTGAACCATGTACTCGGTGAGTGTGGTGTGAACCTTGCCCTCCTCATACCACGGATACAGATCCACCCATGCTTCCGGTAGGGGGTTGAAGTCGAACAAGGACGAGTTGATGCGCGCGAGTTTCGAGCTTTCCAGCCGATTCATACTCAGCAGGGTGCTGATATCGTCCTGAAGCAAGATCGTGCACCGGGTCCGGGCGCGCGTAATCCCGGTATAGAGCAGTTCCGAGGACATCAACGCCTTCTTCCCCTTGGGAACGACGAGGTAGGTGTGGCTGAACTCGCTGCCTTGCGCCTTGTGAATGGATATGACGTAGGCCAGCTCAAGATTCCCTTCTACGCTCTCAGAGGTGATCCAGTGCCCCTCCTCATCTTTCCCAAGATCGCGCCCGTAGTTGACCCAGTGATTCTCCTTCCCTGCGAACACCACCTGGAAACGTCTGAACCAGAAGTTCGGTATTTTGAAGTCCCTTATATCAAATCCGTGTGGCTTCACCATTCCGATCTCGCCGTTAAACACTTCGATGTAATCCGTCTTCCGGGTCATGCAGTTAAATGCAGGTAGCGGATTAGATCTTGGCCGGTTGAAGTACTGAATGACCTTGTCGAAAAGCGTGATGCCATCGATAGGCCGGTATCGCTCAAGCGCGCTGCCGTTGGCCTCGGACTGAATGTAGCTGTTGAGGCTCTCGGTGCCGAAGAGCTCGCCGCGGTAGGGCGAGAGGACTTGCGTAAGGGTTGGGTCGTCCTTGCCGGATGCGTCCTTTCGTGCTGCCGCCCAGAGCTCGAATTGGCGGTCGGGATTGAGCTTCTTTCCGGTCATTGCCTCCATATCCGTGACAAGTTCCGACAGCAGCTGCGATTCCAGATCTTGCGCCTCCTTCCAGTAGAGGATGCGAAGATCCTTATCGATGTCTCCTCCCTCCTGGACTCGCCCAAGGATCTGCTCATCCCGAGCCTTCTTTATTTCGAGTTCGCGCTCCATATCATCTCCGTAGCGCTTGCGATTGATGAACACCGAAGCGAGATCGAGTATTCCGGTGCCGCGGTTCATAAGCCGGCTCTCTTCCTGACGAACGTTCAAGGGAAGCACGCCGACAGCTCCCGCACCCTGGACTTCGAGCCAATCTATGACATCAGCGAAGAATCGTCCGCGACCAATAGGCGGCAGTTGATTCGGATCGCCTACCAAGATCAGGCGCTTAACCGCCGACCAGTTGATGGACCGGAAGAGGGCCGCCGTGAGTTCAAGATTGAGCATCGACGATTCATCAACAATGACCGTCTGCACGTTGTCGGCCTGTTCACCGCCGAACCGCTTGAACGTCAGATTCTTATTGAGCCAGCCCTTTTTCGCGAGGAAAGAGTGAACCGTGAGTGCCGAGGTGTCCTTGGTGGCACGCCGGATGCGATCAGCAGCCTTGCCTGTGGGGGCAAGCATCTGAATCGAAGCGCCGATGCCGTCGATCTTTCTAATTGCTTTCAGAAGCGCTTTGATGACCGTAGTCTTCCCGGTGCCGGCCTCGCCGGAAATCACGCAAATGGGAAGTGAAAAGACATGCATACAGATATGCGCCTGCGACTCGATGAGTTCGGCATAGCGCTTGGGGAACTTCTGCGCCAGTGTGCTCTCGGCGTCGTAGAGGAACTCCCGCCAGTGCTTCTCGGTAACGGGCGCCTTGAGCTTGATGGCGGGCCGATTGGCGAGATCGCGAATGACTGTTTCGATCGCACGCTCGAATTGGTAAGTGCCTTTGAGGTAGAGATACCTAACCTCGTCTTTTGATCGAATGGTGAGCGCCTCGGACAGCAGTTCCTCATCGACTTCCAAATATTCTTCAGTAAATTGATGTCTCTTGTAGTCTGGTAGGAAACTGAGGCGGTGATTGATGTCGTGAATGACCACGCGCGCCGGAAGGAAGGAGTGCGACTGCTCTCGCATCAGGCGCTCCACGCAAAGGCCGCGTAGCCGTCGAGCGTCGTTCGGTGAGGCCAACGAAGGACCTCCGAGTTCCGGCGAGGGCAACATCCCCTGATCGATCTTGGAGAAGGGGATGACATCGTCTGCGTTGTCGCCAATGTATTGTTCGGACAGGATGTAAGGGTTGTCAACGATCTCCGGATGCCTCACGGAAATACCGTAGGCGTCCCGATCAGCGCCTAGAATGCGTTCGATATGCACGCGGCTCAACGCAAAACGCGTCAGAACATCGCGCAACAAATCGTGCTGCGCCCGCTTCAGCCGCCATTCGCGCTGAACGTTCTTCACTTCCGGTCGCGTCAGTATCACCCCGGGCACGCTATCGGCATCCCCGTCCAGGAACTTGAACAAAATGGTATGGGCCTCTTGTTCTCGCCCGGCCAGAGCTTCCGCCTTGAAATAGGGGATCGCGTTGGTGAAGTTGAGGACGGAAAGGACCTCGGTCATGCCGGGATACAGTCCCCGGTTGCGCCAGAGTTCGGATATGAGTTGTTCGATCCAGCGCGCCCGCGCTCCCCAATCTTCGCTTCGGTCATCGATGCTTTCGAGGTATCGCGCGAGGCCAAGGAAGCGCTCCACCAAGCTCAGTGCGTCATCGTCACCAATCAGCCGCGCCGCGTACTTGAAATTGCGTGAGTTGTCGGGAACGAAGAGGATCTTCTCAAGTACATCCTGGCGATCCCTATACAAGTGATAAGGAAGCCTCAAGCCCTCTTCTGGATAATGAGAAGTGACGGGCTTTTGCCAAACAAAAGCGCCACCATATTTCTGTCGGGTATGCTCGTCGGCAGCGGGATAGTACAACCAGTCGCCAAGCTTCTTGATCCGCGCCATTCCAACAACGACATATCGCTGATTGTTTTCCTCACTGAACGGATTGCTGTAATTCGCGTAGTAGAATATGAGGCTCTTGTTTTCGGTGAGCTGGTTGAAAAGTGCCTTCGCCCTCTCAAGGCGCTTGACGTTGTCATACCCGCCGCCTTGTTTCTTTACCTCGTCGCAATACATCTCCTCGTAGGGCCAGACACATACGGTGGAGGGGGGCATTTCCCATTCACGGCTCTGTGCCTTGAAATCGGAAAAATCCGGCGGTTCAGCACTCGCCTTCAACTGCTTGGCACCGAAAGCGTTGATGCTGTACATGCACGGCGGCATGCGTTCCAGCTTCGAACAACACTTGCCGAACAACTCCGGTTGAGCTTCCCAATCGTGTTTCCGACGAGCAATGGCGATGAGATCGCCCGGATAGGAATAGCGCCCAGAGCAGTAGACGTTCTTGCGGGGATCGTCGCAGATATGACCGTTCCAGCCGTTATCGTGCCAAGCGAGGCGTGCAGAAATGTGCATTCTCATAGTGAACGAGACCACGCTAACACACGGTGTATGGGTACGCCAGGCGCCCCGGCAAAGGCTGATGGATATGCTCGGCGGCATTCCGTTGGGGCGGCCAACAGGCCGGAAGAAGTCGCCAGAGCGCGTCGCGTCCTTAGCGTCACCTCGGGCTGCTGCGATCACGGGGACAGAGTTCGTCATCGGCGGCGGGATGATTCCAACGGTATAGACCGCAGAGACTTTGGCCCGCTAATCAGCATTCGTGGCTAGGTCATTCGAAGGAGCCTCATGGCTCGATAAGTACGGTTATCATGCATTGCCGAGAATGCAGGCGTCACCACCAAGCATGTTCAAGATGAGCAACGGCTAACTCAGAAAACCGAAACCGTCGGAGCCGTTTCTTCAGCCAACTTCCGGATGGCCGGCGATACGGACTGGATCCGATGTCACAAATTAGCATGCAGAGCGCTACCCAGCCGAAAGGGCCTTCCAGGCTTCCCGCCATTCCATGTAATATGTGATCGACATGGGAGACGACAAGACCGCTGCGCACATTGCTCTGCTCGCTCCAGTTCCGCTTGACATTCTAGTGTCCGCTCTTGAGACCTACACGCCCGCCGGGCAAATCGCATTCGGAACCAGAGACTGGGAGTTATTCGACAAACTGGACAAAAGTAGAATGAAAATGCCTGTGGACGTTTACATCTACGCGTCGCACGCAGGAGGTTCATTCGAGGGGAAGGCCACTTGGCACGCGAAGTACGTCCGCCTTGAGCCCGACAGGCATGAGGCCAAGCCTTACCGCCCGATGTTAGCGGCGCAAACGGATGTTTGGGAGGGCGAGGTCTATTGGATAGTCGAACGGCTTCGACGAACGGAAGCGAGCGAGCACATTTCCGTCACTGATTTCATTTCATTTGAGGATACGAAGCCTTACGGCAAGTCGTTCCCTCCTCACCGCCCTCTGCTCGTTAAGCATCCTCTTTAGTCAGTGATTTGGAAGCGGACATCCGGCGTGGGGCTGAGACGAGCAGCTGCCGCGGGCACTTGGTTGCCTTGTCGCAAGTCTTGATGCATGTGCGCTGTCCGGATTGCTCCCGAGTCACGCTAGATCTTTATCGCAAGCGGCCCGGCGAAGATCCTCGAGAAGACGGGGATGGGCATAAGCCGGGCCTGTTCGGGTCGAGTCGTAAGAAGGAAGCGGCTGGCGCGGCGCAGAATGCCGCCACCTATGGGGTTTGAATGCTGATTCCGGAGTATCGCTGGGGAGAGGGGATCTCTGGCGGCGCGGTCAAGGTGTATTGACTATTTCAACGGAATCGAGCATTCTATCCGGGCGATTGCCAAGTGGATAAGAGCCACGTTCCATTCTGGGCGCTCGTTGCCTCAGACACGCTCGACAGGTGTTTCGGGTTGAAAACCTTCCCGGCCTTTTTGCTGTGACCGCCGTTGCCAATTCCTCCGAGCCACAATGCCGTGTTCATGGATAAGCTTGTGGACGGCGCTTTGGCCGACGCCATAGTGCTCAGCGATTTGCTTCATACTGAGGGTCTGGTAGAGGTGTTCGAGTTCCTCACGTGGTGGGTCAAAAGTTCGTTTGACCCGAGCCCGCCATTTTGACGCGCACGGCCGACCGCAAAACAGATGCGCCTTCCCTCTTGCGTCACTCCAGCGCCTCGAGATGAATTCGCCACACCACTCGCAATTGCCCTCCCAGCGTCGTTGGCGAATACCGTTGTGGACTTTCTCGACCGGCGCATCAGACGTAACCCAACCGTGCCGCTTCAGGTGGCAATCGTCGCATAGAGTGACACCGTTGGATACCTCCCAGCGGAGCTCTACGGAATCGACGAACTCGACAATATGGTGCGCGTGCAAGGGACGATCAGTAGCCCCGCAATCCTGACATGTATTATGATCGCGGCTCTTTACCTTCCGTTCCCAAGCGCCCTGTTTACCGCGAGGGGACCTCCGGCGGGAGTCTGGTTTATACCTCGGATGGGCTTCTCCCTCGTACCGCAACCCTCCGATGTCAGCGCACGCTTTACTGCAAAACTTGCGGTTTCGGAAGATCGCGATGTTTCCGCAATCTTCTGGCCCGAAGACTTTTCCGCAGTCCGGTAGAGCGCATGTCTTCGGGGTTCGGTCGGCATCATCGCGCCATTTGGGATGTTGTTCGCCTTGGTTCAGGTGCTTGCTGCGATGCGAATGGCAGCAATACCTTGCCGTGTCTTTGCGCGCACGAACGACCGTAAACAATTTTCCACACGGGGGGTAAGCGCATTGAATCTGAACCGGCCCGCCCTTCCAGTTTGGTCTCAGTTCAGGGGCTAGACCAGCGAGCCGGGCGCTGTGTGCCTTGGACAGGTTCGCCAGGTGTTCCTTGCTGAAAATCTTGCCGGTCTTTTTCCTGTGACCGCCCTTGCCAACACCTTCGAGCACAATACCGTGTTCATGGATGCGCTTATGGACGACGGTTTCGCCGACACCATAATGCTTAGCGATTTGCTTCATACTGAGGGTCTGGTAGAGGCGCTCGAGTTCCTCACGTGGTGGGTTGAAATTTCGTTTGTCGCTCATTTCATCGATGACTTCAGGTATCCCAGATGTCCCGCCGCGAGATTAGTCAGCCCCCTTTCGTCCCGGGGCGGGGGCCAGCAGCGTTCTCGCCGAACAGTCGTTGCCATCGCATTCCTCTATAAGCTTCAGGAGCGATGTCGCGTGGGCTCGTTCTCCCGCCACGGGGCGGGAGTGTTTCGCTGGAGCTTCGCCAAGAGACCGCGCATTTCTGCAAGAGCATCGGCATAACGGCCGGCGATGAACTGAACGCTTCTTTTTGGGTTCGAGTTAATCGCCCTAAGGAGCCGGGCGACGGGTCGCTAACTACCCCAGAGGTCCCTCCCGATTCCATCGACTTGGTCCTTGTGAAGAGTGACGCCCCTCCCTGCTTCGGAAATCGACCAAATGCCTCGATTGGGATTTGACGCCCAGCCGCGCCTCTTCAGAAGAGTGAGGCAGAAGCTCACAGCTTCCTGGCGGAACAGCAGACCCTTCCGATCTGCTACGGCTCGCATTTGGAAACTAATCGCTTGCCTAGCAAGACTCTGTTGACTTTTGAGGAGATCGAGGATCTCGGGCATGACGTCTCGAGATTTTATTTTCGTTTGTTCTCTGGGCACGAGAGACAATTATATGCGTTTCAAGGCCAGCCTCATACTTGGCCTCACATGGAGCCGGCCGGGGGAGTTGGCGTCGATGGATGCTCCAGGCCGTGGCGATGGAAAGTTGGAGCCCTCAATCTCTCGCTGGTTTGGTTGCTCAGATTCCAAGCGTACGTTTCCAACAGCAAAAGCACTAAAGTGCGAGTTGCGAATCGGTCCGGTTCGGCTCACATCATCGCGTCCGTGGCGATCCTTTTCGGCGGAGTTCCGAGAGACGGCCCGCAGTGGCCTGGGGGCGATTGTCCGCGTGGAAAATTCCGCTGGCATCCAAGCGTGTGCTAATGAAGTCGCGGAGTACGCTGTCCCTCTGCATAGCCGAATGAACCCTCCCGCCAGGAGCAACGGCGATTCGGTCCGCGGGGGTAAAGCAGCGTCTGCGTCGGGGCGCTCGATAAGATCGATTATCGTGCATCGAAGCCATGGTCGATCTTCATGCGGTCCCACGGCCCGCTATGCAGCGCCGGGCGGGCAGGGTGGGGGATGTGAGGGTGGGTTGTGGCGGGTAACTTCAATATGTGGGCAGCTAATCTTCAACAAGTCCAATGGACTCGACTATGGCCGGAAGGGCCAGGGCGCCGCGCGGCGATAACAACTAAGCGAACTAACTCCTGGCTACTTCTACCCCGCCAAAGAAATCCTGCAAGATGGGGTTGTTTTGTCGGCCAAGTTGGCCGGTGTGGAAGTGGGCTGTGGGGAGAGCTGCGCGCGGCGTGAATTATCCATCAAACAACAAAACGATGCTCCTACCTGCCACGATGAGCTCATCAGCATGAGCCGGTAGCCATGATTGGCATCATCTCTGTCTGAAGTTGTGGGCAGCCAAGGGGACCAGGCACAAGGAAGCTGACGGCGAGGGATAAGTGATCACCGGCTAGACGGGTGAGTTGGATCGCAGCCTCTTGTGCCCTAACGGCCAGGATGCCTCAGAGTCGTTCCAGTGACATCCATAGTGGTGTTCCAGCCCGGCCCAGGAA
>DBMU01000024.1 GCA_002298225.1 Bryobacterales bacterium UBA690 | reverse complement strand
AGAGGGCGGCGCCGGAGCAGGCGCAGGGGGCGCAGCTGCTGCTGCGGGAGCCGGGGCGGTTGCCGCGGCGCCGTCTCCGACGCGCGCGACGACCGTATTGATCGCAACAACCGCGCCTTCCTGGACGAGGATCTCGGTCAGCGTCCCGGCGACGGGAGAGGGGATCTCGGTATCAACCTTATCGGTGGAGATCTCGAAAAGGGGCTCGTCGCGCTCCACGCGGTCGCCAACCTTCTTCAGCCACTTGGTCAGCGTCCCTTCAACAATGCTCTCGCCCATCTGGGGCATCACGACATCGGCCATGGTGTGGTTCTCCAGTTCATTTTCAGGCGGCTGCACTCACGAGCGCCGGTTCGTACTCAAACACTTGCGCGAACTCCTCCACGATGGTCTGGTGGACCTGTTCGCGCGCAACCTCCACTCCCAGCGATCGCATCGACGCAACGGGCCGCTGCAGCCCGCACGGCACGATGTACTGGAAGTACTTCAAATCCGTGGTCCAATTGAGAGCAAAGCCGTGGGTTGTCACCCAGCGGGAGATATGGACGCCGATGGCGCAGATCTTACCTTCGGGTGTCCAGACTCCAGTGGCGCCGGGATCCCGGCTGCCCTCAATATTGAATCGCCGCAACGTCCGGATGACCACCTCTTCGATGGCGCGGACGTAGGCGACGACATCCCGGTTCCATTCTCGCAAATCGACGATGGGGTAGCCGACGATCTGGCCCGGCCCGTGATAGGTGATGTCGCCGCCGCGATCGATTTCGAAGAAGTCGATGCCGAGCTGCTCCAGGCGCTCACGGGTGACGAGGACGTTCTGCTCACGGCCATTGCGGCCCAGGGTGAGGACGTGAGGATGCTCGACGAGCAGGAACTGATCGGGGATCAACCCCTGCTTGCGCTGTGCGGCGAGGGATTTCTGCAGATCCCAGGCTTCGCCGTAGGGCAGGCGACCGAGCTCACGAACCTCGAGCTTACGCATTGATGGCCAGGCCGTAGACGCTGTTGAACGCTTCGCCCACCGCTTCGTAGAGGGTCGGGTGGGCGTGGATGGTGGACATCATGGTTTCGACTGTGGCCTCGGCTTCCATGGCGGCGACGCCTTCAGCAATCAGCTCGTAGGCGTGCGGACCGATGATGTGGACGCCGAGGATCTCACCATATGTGGCTTCGGACACGATTTTCACGAATCCGCCGTGGCTGCCGAGGATCGACGCCTTGGAGTTGCCGGCGAAGGGGAACTTGCCGACCTTGACGTCGTAGCCCTGCTCGCGCGCCTGCTTTTCGGTGAGGCCCGCGGAGCCGATGCCGGGCTCGGTGTAGGTGCAGCCGGGGATGCGGTTCTTGTTGATGGGGGCGTGAGGCTTGCCGGCGATGTGTGCGACGGCGACCATGCCCTCCATGGTGGCGACATGGGCGAGCTGTGGCGTGCCTGCGACGATGTCGCCAATGGCGTAGACGCCGGGCTCGGCGGTCTGCTGGTGCGCGTTGACCTTGACGAAGCCGCGGTCGAGCTCGACGCGGGTGTTTTCGAGGCCGATGCTCTCAGTGAGCGGCTTGCGGCCGACGGCGACGAGGAGCATCTCGCCCTCGTACTGCTGTGTCTTGCCGCTGGAGAGCTGGACCTGGATGCGGACGCCTTCCGGAGTGCGGTTTACTTCGAGAACCTTGGCGCCGGTCTCGCAGACGATGCCCTGCTTCTTGAACTGGCGCTCGAGCTCCTTGGAGACCTCCTCGTCCTCAACGGGGACGAGGCGGGGGAGCATTTCGAAGATCGTCACCGTGCTGCCGAAGCGCTTGAAGATGGAGGCGAATTCGACGCCGACGGCGCCCGCGCCAATGACCAGCAAGCTCTTGGGCACGTCCTTGCGGGAGAGGATCTCGATGTTGGTGACGATGGTCTTTTCGTCGGGAGTGAGCCCCGGGAGCATGCGGGCTTCGGAGCCGGTGGCGAGGATGACGTTCTTCGCTTCGAGGGTGCGGGACTCGTTGCCAGAGAGGACCTCGACCTGGCCGCGGCCTTTCAGGCGCGCGAAGCCTTTGACGACGTCCACCTTGTTCTTCTTCATCAGGAACTCGATGCCCTTGGCATGGCTCATGACGACTTTGTTCTTGCGTTCCAGCACCTTGAGGTAATCGAGGCGGGGATCCTGACAAGAGATGCCCTGGGCTTCGGGGTTCTTGAAGTAGTCCCAGACTTCGGCGGTGTGAAGGAGCGCCTTCGTGGGAACGCAACCGACGTGAAGGCACGTCCCTCCAAGGTAAGGATCTTTTTCAACGAGAGCAGTTTTGAGGCCATACTGGCCGGCGCGGATCGCAGCGGAGTAGCCCCCAGGTCCGCTGCCGATCACGATCAGATCGTAGGACATCATATTCAGTCTAGCATTGGCGTTTTTTCACATAATGGAATCAACGATGAAAGTCTTTGCGGCGTTGACGTTGGCGGGCTTGATGGTGTGGGGGCAGACGGGTGTGCCGAAGCGCCCGGCGCAGAAGGCAGCGCCGGCGAAGACGGCGCAAACGGCCAGCGACCCTACGGCGATCAGGGAGATCCGCGTCGAAGGGGTGAAGTTCTACACAGTGGAGCAGGTGATTGCTTCAAGCGGGATGAAAGTGGGCGACGCCGCCACGAAAGTGAACTTTGAGAAGGCGCGCGACCGTGTGCTGGCGACCGGGTGTTTCGAGAGCTTTGGCTGGAAGTATGAGCCGCTGGAGGGCGGAGGGATGCGGGCGACACTGCAGGTGACTGAGCCGGAGCAGTTCCTGCCGTGGATCCTGGATCGGGTACCGGTGGAGCCGGCAGCGTTCTCGGCCAGAGCGAAGCAGGCGTACCCGCTGTTTGCCGACAAGCTGCCGCCGACGGACATCATGTTGCAGAGAGCGGCGGACGTGCTCCAGAAAATGGCAGCGGAGAAGGGTTTGACCGAGCCCATGGCGGGGCGAGTGACGCTGATCGGCAAGGACCAGATCGGGATTGTCTTCGGCCCGAAGGTGGCTCCGCCGAACGTGGCGCAGGTGAAGTTCGTCGGAGCGAGGGTGATTGATCCGCATTACCTGGTGAAGGCGCTTTCGGACGTCGCCGTGGGGATGCCTTACATCGAGACGAACTTCCGCATGGTGCTGGAGAGCCAGATCCGGCCGATCTACGAAGCGGCGGGGCGGCTGCGCGCGACATTTCCCAAGCTCACGCTGGAGCCGTGGACCGGCGGGCGCGGCGTGGTGGTGACGGTGCAGGTGGAAGAGGGGTCGCCGTATGCGCTGGAGAACATCGAGGTGCGCGGGACGTCATTGTCGCCTCAGGAACTCAAGGACGAAGGGCAGTTCAAGACGGGCGAGACCGTGAACTTCTCCGAGATAGGTAAGGGGATGCAGCGCATCATCGATCACCTGAAATCGACCGGCTACATGAACGCGAAGTACAACGCGAGCCGGCGGCTGAACGATGAGAAGAAGACGGTTGAGGTCTTTGTGGATGTGGATGCCGGGCCGCAGTACAAGTTCGGGAAGCTGCTCATCAAGGGACTTGATCTGGAGACAGAGCCGGTGATCCGCAAGATCTGGGCGATGAAGCCCGGCGAGCCGTTCCGGCACGGCTACGGGGACATGTTTTTGAACCAGGTGAGGGAGCGAGGCGTCTTCGATAACCTGGGAGAGACGAAGGCTGAGGAAAAGGCGGACGATCAGTCGCTACTGGTGGATATCGTTCTGACGTTCAAGGGTGAGAAGCCGAAGCCGGAGCGGAAGCGGCCGGACTGGTAGGGACCATCTCTTGCGAGCTAAGGCACACCCGAAAACTGTCCCTCCGATTTTGTAAACGCCAACGGAAATTTCTGGTCCTTCTGTAGCTCCGGTGCGAGCCACAATGGTTGTGGCGGGAGTTTATCGATGCAGCGAACGCGCCGACAGTGCAGCTAGCTTCCCGCTGGCTGCACTGCGTTGCCACTAGTGACCGATGTAAACGGAGGCACATAGGGCTCAATGCTTAAACAAGCAGATGCTAAGAGGTATCCCATCTGTCGACGTGAGTTGATTCTCGCTCTGGGTGGGCTCCCCCTTCCGCTTTGCGGGGATGTATCCGAGCCGTGGCTAAGCAAGCCACCCTCTGCTTGGAGCGGGAAGGACATCAAACGGGTGCTGAATGACTCTCCCTGGGCACGCGTCTTCTCCGTCGAGCGTCGCGGCCCCGAGCCAGCGATCAGTGCGGGCGCAGGACCAGGGCGACCGATGCGCCCCAGTGCGCCCGTAAGCGAACCTGAACCTCTCAAGTTTCTTGTTCGCTGGGAAAGCGCGGCTCCAATTAAGGAAGCCCTTGCGCGCTCGGGTAAGCATCGAGGGCAGGCCAAGCTTTCCTGGCCGCCGATGGAGGCTGAGGGAACGGACGACTGTTACATCATCTCGTTAAGCGCGGGGGGCTATGCCCAAGTTGACAGGCCTAAACAGCCTGATCAGGCAGCGCAGAACCGTATCAAAAGTCTAACCGTGCTTCGCCGGCCGAAGCACAACGACCTTCACCCCGCTGTGGTAATAGGGCCGCGCGACGATGGGATCTTTCTCGTTTATTACTTCAAAAAGACAGACCCGGTCCTGCTCGAGGACTCTGCAGTCGAATTCAGGACGGATGCGGCTCCCGTGCCAATCAGGCTCACCTTCCCGCTTAACGAGATGATGTTCGACGGCAAGTTGGCGCTGTAAGGCGACCCGCCGCCAGCCGGTCCCACGCGAGAGTGGGCGATGTCCCGTGACTTGCGACTGCTCCTGCTCCTGCTCCTGCGAGGGTTTGACGGCCGCCGAGGGCGTTTGGCGGACCATGATGGGACTGTCGTGCCGACTGCGCATGCTAGCATGCGGACAGTATGCGTACCTTGTTGATTCTCCTGATACTGGCGTTATCGACTGTCTCCGGCCAGACCAAGCTTTTGCGCTTTCCTGATCTGCACGGCGACAAGGTGGTGTTCACCTATGCCGGCGATCTGTGGACCGCACCAGCGTCCGGTGGCACAGCGACGCGGCTGACGGCTCATCCCGGAATGGAGCTGTTTGCGAAGTTCTCACCCGACGGCAGGTGGATCGCTTTCACCGGCCAGTATGACGGCGACGAGCAAGTGTACGTGATTCCGTCCACCGGCGGCGTGCCGAAGCAGTTGACGTATTACCCGGCACGAGGGCCGCTGCCTGCGCGATGGGGCTACGACAACCAGGTCTACGGTTGGACTCCCGACGGCAAGTCGATCCTGTTCCGCTCGCTGCGGGACTCCCATGCCGTGTCGGACCCGCGGCTCTACACAGTGCCGATGGCCGGGGGGCCGGCCAAGCCGCTGCCCATGCCGAAGTCGGGCGCGGGGGCGTTCTCACCGGATGGGCAGCAGTTGCTCTACTCGCCGTTGTTCCGCGATTTCCGCACCTGGAAGAGGTATCAGGGCGGCTGGCAGCAGGACCTGTACATCTTCGACCTGAAGACCTCGTCGATCACGCCGATTGCGAACTCTCCGCGCACGGAACGGGAGCCGATGTGGATCGGGTCGAAGGTCTACTTCAGTTCGGACCGGTCCGGCACGTTCAACCTGTATGAGTACGACCCTGCGGGCAAGAAGCTGCGGGAGCTGACGAACTCCACCACCTATGACGTGCGGTGGGCGAGCGCGGGCGATCAGGGCAGGATCGTGTACGAGATGGATGGCGAGCTGAGCATCTGCGATGTGAAGAGCGGCCAGTCGAAGAAGCTCACCATCACGGTGCCTACGGACGGAGTGGCGTCGCGGCCGGCTTTGAAGAATGTATCCCGCGAAGTGTCGGAGTGGGACCTGAGCCCCAAGGGCGAGCGTGCGCTATTCGTGGCGCACGGAGACGTTTTCACGGCGCCGATCGAGAAGGGCGTTGTGCGGAACCTGACGCGCAGCTCGAACGCGCACGAGAAGGAGGCGGCATGGTCGCCGGACGGGCGCAGGATCGCCTACATCAGTGATGTGACGGGGGAAGAGGAGTTGTGGATCACGCCGCAGGACGGCACAGGCGCGCCCGAGCAGATCACCAAGGGCGGCAAGGCGATGCGCTACAGGCCGACGTGGTCGCCCGACTCGCAGAAGATCGCCTTTTCCGACAAGGACGGCGATCTGTACGTATTGACTCTGGCGGACAAGAGCGTCGTCAAGGTTGCGCACAACAAGGCCGGCGCGCCGCGGGACTTCATGTGGTCTCCCGACAGCGCGTACCTCGCTTACACTCTGACCAACGACAACCTGTTCGATTCGATCTGGATCTGGAGCAGTGCCGACAAGCAGCAGCGTCGTGTGACGAACGAAATGTTCAACGCGGAGAATCCTGCGTGGGATCCGGATGGCAGCTATCTCTTCTTCCTCAGCGACCGCGAGTATGCGCCCGTGATCAGCTCGGCGGAATTCAATTATGCCACCGGCCGGTCGACATTCATGTACGCGCTGGCGCTGCAGAAGGACGGCAAGAATCCGTTTGGACCCGAGAGCGACGAAGTCCAGATCGCCGGTGAGAAGAAGGCTGACGAGAAAAAGCCGGAAGAGACGAAGCAGGAGGAAAAGAAGGCTGCTGAACCGAAGCCGGTGAAGATCGACTTTGAAGGGCTGTCGTCGCGGGTGGCGCGAGTGCCGCTCCCGGCCGACAACTACCGCGGCCTGAGCGCCGTGAAGGGGCACCTGGTCTACGTGAAGGCGGGCCTTCCATATTACGGCAGGGATAGCGAGCGTAAGCCCGCCGTGGCGATCTATGCGATGAAGGACCGCAAAGAGACCGTCCTGGTGGAGGATGCGGAGGGCTACGCGCTGTCGTTCGACGGGTCGAAGATGCTGGTGCGGCAGGGGTCGAGTTTCAACCTCTACGACGTGAGCCCGAAGGGCAAGGAGTCCAAGAAGACAGTCTCGACGGCGGAGTTGAGCATCGAGCGAATCCCGTCGCAGGAGTGGACGCAGATCTTCAACGAGGTCTGGCGGCGATTCCGCGACTTCTTCTACGCGAAGAACATGAACGGCTACGACTGGGAGGCGCTGAAGCAGAAGTATGCGCCTCAGCTCGAGTACGTAGGTCACCGGTCGGATTTGAACTACGTGATCGGGGAGATGATCGCGGAGCTGAATTCCGGCCACACCTACATCGACGGCGGGGAGTGGGACCGTCCGGCGCGTCCGAAGGTCGGGCTGCCGGGCGCCCGGTTCGAGTTGGATGAAGCGTCGGGCCGCTACCGGATCGCGAAAATACTCACCGGTCAGAACGAGGAACCAACGTACCGCTCGCCGCTGACCGAGGTCGGCGTGAATGTGAAGACCGGCGACTACGTGCTCGCAGTGGACGGAGAGGCTCTGAAGCAGGACGAGGATCCGTACAAGCTGTTGCGCGGGAAGTCCGGACAACCGGTGACGCTTACCGTCAACAGCAAGCCGGACTTCAATGGCGCCACGCGCGTGACGTTCCAGCCTGTGGAGAGCGAGACGGACCTGTTGTATCTGGAGATGGTTCAAGCTAATCGCGCCCGCGTCGACAAGATGACGAACGGGCGGGTGGGCTATCTGCACGTGCCGGACATGGGCGCACCTGGTATCCGCGAGTTCATCAAGTGGTACTACAGCCAGACCCGCAAGGACGGGCTGATCATCGACGACCGGGGCAACGGCGGGGGCAACGTGTCGCGCATGCTGATCGAGCGTCTGGGCCGGAAGTGGCTGGCCACAGGCTTCTCACGCAACTCCGAACTGACGTCAACGTATCCCGATGGCGTGGTGATTGGTCCGATGGTCTGTCTGCTGAATGAGACTTCCGCTTCGGACGGCGATATCTTTCCGGCCATGTTCCGTGAGGCCGGGCTGGGGCCGCTGATCGGGAAGAGAAGTTGGGGTGGGGTGGTCGGGATCACCAATCACGGCAACCTCGTGGATGGCGGCGTCGTCAACGTGCCGGAGTTCGGATTCGCGAACAGGAAGGGCGAGTGGATCATCGAGGGCATCGGTGTGGAGCCCGACATCGTGGTGGAGAACGATCCGAAGTCGGTGATTGAAGGCCGCGACCCGCAGCTCGAGCGGGGTGTGGAGGAAGTGTTGAAGAGGATACGCGAAGGTGGACGCAAGCTGCCGTCGCGGCCGCCGGATCCGAACAAGACGAAATGAGTGTGCGACTCAAATGAAAAGCCGGCGCCCGTCCGCTGGGATGAGCGCCGGCTTTTGAATTGGTGCCGAGCCCGAGTTAAAAGAGGTACTTCAGGCTGAGCTGGATGTTGCGGGAGCCGACTTTGGTGGAGGTGATCTGTCCGAAGCTGCTGGAGCCGTAGGTGGTTCCCGGCGGGTTGAAGACCGGGTGGTTCCGAATGTTGGATGACTCCATACGGAATTCCAGGCGCTGTGATTCGGTGGTCTTCCAGCTCTTGCCGACGGCGGCATCGAGCGTATTCAGGCGCGGACCGCGGTAGTTGAGGAAGCGCGGTGCGCTGCCGTAGGTGTCGGCGGCGGGCTGGGAGAACGCGTTCACGTTGAACCACGTGCCCATGCGGTCATAGACCGAGCCGGAGGTGGTCGGATCACCGATCAGGTTCGGCCGCTGAGTGCCATTCCAGAGCGTGCCGCCGTTCTGGGTGACCTGGAGCGGCTGGCTGGATTGCAGCGTGAAGAAGCCGCTCATCTCCCAACCGCCGATAACGGCGTCCATGACGCGATTGACGTCCTTGGCGAAGGAGCGGCCCTGCCCGAAGGGAAGCTGGTAGACGGCCGTGGCTACGAAGCGATGGGCCACGTCGTTGGATGAGTACGACTTCTCCTGGCGGTAGTCCCAGATGTTTTGGAGATTACGGCCGTTCGTGGCGCTCAGCCAGTCCAGGTTGCTTGATCCGTTGGAAACGTCGTCCAGGAACTTGGCCCAGGTGTAGTGGGCCAGCATCTGGAGCCCGTGGGAGAAGCGCTTCTCGTACTTGAGCTGGAGGCTGTTGTACCAGGAGTCGCCGGTGCCCCGTTCGGAGTTGCCGGCGCCGTCGAACTGCTGCATGGGGCGCAGCAGGCGGTAGAACTGCACGGTGGACTTGTTCAGGTTGTTGGCTCTGGCGTCCGTGATGATCCCGTAGAACGGGTTGGGAACAGAGGCCTGGAGCTGGGTGCGGGTGTAGAGGGCACCCTTGCCTGGATTGAGCCAGTACATGGGAGCGAGGTTGCTGAGGCTGGTGGCGGCCGCGTTTGTCAATTTCACTCCGCGGCTGGCGAGGTAGTTGCCCTCGATCAAAGAGCCCCATCCGATTTCGCGCTGGATGGAGAAGTTCCACTGGTACATGGTCGGATTGGCGGCCGTATCGCGCAGGATGGTTCCGGCGCCGAGACCGAGGAAGGTCTTGTCGCCCAGGCTGCTGCCCGGAGGCGTGATGAGTCCCTGCGGGTAGGGGTTGGAGAGTGTGGTGTAGCGAGTGGCGTTGCTGTCCAGGCTCCAGGTGACTGTCGAGTCGGTGTTGAATGCAGACCCGGTGTGGCCGGAGACCGTTGCGCGGGACAGCGTGTAGAAGATGCCCGCGCCGGAACGGATGGAGGTCTTGTTGTTGAGGGCATAGGCGAAGCCGATGCGCGGCGCGAAGTTGTTCATGTCGCGGTCGAACGGGGAGCGGGTGTTGTCGTCCGTGAATTTGTAGACGCCCTTGAGGGTATAGCCTGGCACGCTGATGGGCGCAGGAGCGTCGAGGTCCCAATAGCTGAAGCGGTTCTGGGTTTCGTAGCGGGGGAGGTCGAACTCATAGCGCAAGCCGAGATTCAGCGTGAGTTTGGGAGTCAGCTTCCAATCGTCCTGCACGAAAAAGCCCCAGTACTTGGCGCGATTGAAAACCTTGGGATCGAGGTGGTAGTCGCTGCCGTTGCCCCAGCCGAGCAGGAACGACGCGAAAGCGCTGCCCTGGAGGCTGTTGCCGGAGCTGAGGTCCTGACTGGTGGTCTGCTGGCCGAAGGAGAAGTGGCCCTGCGGATAGCCGGGCTGGGCGTAGTCGAGCCAGTTATGGCGGGTTTCAGCGCCGGCCTTGATAGTGTGGCCACCCATGGTCTTGGTCATGGATCCCGAGAACTGGTGGACGCCTTCCTGGCGGTCCATGATGAGCCAGCCCTGCGTGCCGATGTCGATCCCGAAACCATTGAAGAACGGGAACGCCTTGTAAGCGGCGTTGTCGTACATGTACTTCGGCAGCCCGAGTGTGGTGGAGTCGAAGTCCTGGAACGGCAGGCGGCCGTAGTCGGAGTAGACGAGGCCGTAATTCATCACCCAGACGGTGCTTGGGTTCTGCATGAACGTGGCGTTGACCGCGGCGGACTGGGTGTGGGTGTAGTTGGGGCCGGTATTGGGGCTGTTGGCGGCGCCGATAGCGGTGCTGGACGCTGCCCACATGTTGGCGGGCGAGCCCTCATTGCGCATGAGGCTATAGCGGCCGGTGATGCGCCACTTCTCGGTGAAGACGTGGTCGATCTTGATATCGGACTGGTTGGTGACGCCGAGATCGATGCCCTGCACGTAGAAGTTGTTGGCGAACGTGTTGGCGTTGGTCGGCGCTGAATTCGGCAGCGGGATGTAGGCGAGGGCCTTTGCCGAGACGGGGTCGATCATGCTCGACGGAATCATGTTGTTGGCGAACGGATTCCGCTTGACGACGCCGTTCGCATCCTTGTAGGTGTCGAACGGATTGTAGATGGTCATCGGGCGGCCGTCGCTGAACAGCAGTTTGCGGAAGTCGCCGGTGCGGAAGTCGGCGATGGGGGCGCTGCCGGTGTAAGTTTGGGGGCTCTTTGACTTGGTTCGCTCGTAGGTGGCGAAGAAGAAGGTCTTGTTCTTGATGACGGGGCCGCCGACGACGATGCCGGGCTGGTCGCGCCGGTAGTAGGTCTTCGGAGCGCCGGAGCGGTTGTTGGACCAGCTATTGGCGTTGAGGGTGGAGTCGCGGCGGTAGTAGTATGCCGCGCCGTGGAACTGATTGGTGCCGGATTTGGTGACGAGGTTGACGACGGCGCCGCCGGATTCGGCGTACTCAGCGCCGAAAAAGTTGACCTGGATCTTAAACTCCTGAACAGCGTCAACGGAGGGCGTGTATTTGAGGTCGGTCGCGCCAGTGTTCTGTTCCGTGGTGTTGACGATCGCGCCGTCCACCAGTACGTCCGAGGTGGAGTTGCGTGCCCCGGCGGCGACGAAATTCGTGTTCGTGGGCGTGTTCGTCTGGCTGTTTGTACCTACGACGCCGGGGGTCAACGTGAGATAGTACAGCGGGTTTCGCCCGATGTTGGGCAGCGAGGTCATGTACTTGTTTTCGACGACCTGGCCCATGGTGGCGATGGTCGTGTTGAGCAGGGCCGCCTCGCTGGTGACCTCGACGGCGTTGGCGATGTCGCCGACCTGCAGGTTGACGTCAAAGGTCGCCTGCTGCTGGACGGCGAGCGGGATATTGCTGAGTGAGTACTTCTTGAATCCGCTGGCTTCGACGGACAGTGCGTATTTGCCAGGCGGAAGAGCAGTCAGAAAGTAGCGGCCTGCCTCGTCGGTATTCACGGCGTGGGGGATGTTGCGATCGGATTCAGTCAGTACGACTTTAGCGCCCGGCACCGCGGCGCCGCTGGGGTCGGTGACAGTTCCGCGAGCCGAAGCTGTATACGAGGATTGTGACCATGCGGGTGTGGCGGCCAACACCAGCACGGTGGCGAGAGAGATGGGGACAAACCTATTCCTCATAGGTTGAGACCCTCCTGAAGCAGGGTGCAGTAGGCTAATGAGCCGCGGTCAGTATAACACTTGCGAGTCAAGATTCAAGGACTAAAAGAACCTTTTTGTCCACTATGTGAGCCGGGTTGTGAAGGGATTCGGCCCGTTGATGCCGCCGACGATCGGGTTTATCCTGATACCCGCTGGGATCCCAAAACAATCCGACAAAACTCAAGCGTGAGAAGGGGCGACCTATGGAGACTCCCGAGACGATCGCGAAGACCTGGATGAGGCGGGTCTGGAATGAGCTAGACGTGACGGCCATCGATGATCTGCTGGCGCCGGATGCACTGGTGCACGGCATTGGCGAGACCCCAATGAAGGGGCCGGCCGACTGGAAACAATTCCATTCGACGTTTGCGAGCGCATTCAGCGGCATTCACCTGGAAATTCTGGATCAGGTGGTCAACGGCGACACCGTAGCGGCAAGGTTTCAGGGGTCAATGACCCATAAGGGGACGAACAAAGCGGTGACCGTGCATGGCATGATCATTGCGCGTGTCCGCGACGGCCAGATCGTTGAAGGTTGGAACGCAGTGGATTTCATGCCCATGCTCGCCACGCTGGGCCTTGTGCCGGGGGACGCCATGAACAAAGCGCTGATGGTGTGACCGAAGGCTGCATCAGCGATCGGCGGTGGGCTCGGGCAGCGCGCCTGCGGTTGACAGTACGCTACCGCCGCTGCGCGTGACCATCAGCCCGAAGCCGATCAAGACATCGGTCTGATTGAAGTTGCAGTGGCCGTAGCGCAGGACGGGTACATTCACATAGTTGGCGCCGCTGCGGCTGGCGGCCACCTTGGCTGCATAGAGGGTGGTGTGCCAGTACGGGACCAACGGGTCCGACGTCGTGTGCATCGTCACGAGAGGCTTGGAGAGGATGCCTGTCGTCTGGAAGGAGGCGGGGATGCCTGCGGTCTGCGTGTAACGCTTGATACGCAGGTTGAGCAGCAGGTCATTCAACGAGCCGGAGTAGACGCGTCCCTGGTTGCCGTAGGGGTCGCCGCCCAGTTTCGCGATTGCGTCGGCGGTGCCGAAGATGTTGTACCAGAGCACGTTAACGGCGGAGAGGGGAACATCGGCCAGGGTGAGCGGCGTCCCGCCGACGTTGTAGACCTGCAGGAACTTCAAAGGCGCTGATGACGCGGCCTGCCGGATTGTCTGCTGGATTGCATCCCATTGCGGACGCATCGTCGCGGCGGAGTCCATCGAAACCGGCGAGCCGGGAAGGAGGCCCGGGTAGAAGTAGTCGAAAACGGCGCGGAAATCGCCGATGTAGTTGACCTGCTTCTTGAAGTCTCCGATCGGACCGCACAGAGCCATGCCGCCGGCGAACACATCGGCGTGGGACTCGACAGCTTTGGCGGCGACTACCGCACCTTCGCTGACTCCGACGACATAGACGCGCTGCGGCGACTGTGCACCCGTGGTGGGAAAATCGCCATACCGCGCGACGGACGCCAGGACGCTCGCCAGTCCCGACGCGAACGCGAATCCGTTCTCCGGAAAGCTCGGAGCCGCGAAGGCGTAACCCAGTTGGTTGACCAGCGACGGGATGAACGTGCCGTCGGGGAGAACCAACTGGTCAAAAGGGATACCGACAGGGAGGTCCGGCGCTACATAGCCGTGCGCATAGACGACGAGCGGCGCATTGGGTTTGCTGGGGACCGGGCAGAAAAGATACGAATTCCCGGTATCGTTGACGATGCCGCAATTGGACGGCAAAACAATCTGGGCAGCGGCCAATCCGGACAGAGCGAGCAGGCAGACGGTCAACTTCCCAAGTGTCAGACGCATGAACAGCCCCTTTCCGATTTCACAATGGGCAAGTGTAGGGCCGGCGTGGATCTCGTGTAAAGCCTATAGAAAGAAAGGCGGATGCGGGCAGGATCGTTCAAACACTGCTCTGGACTTATCGGGAGGGTTGGAGGCATGGCGTGTGATCGCCCGAATCGCATAGGGACTAGTCAAATGCAGTCGACGCCGCGGGGCGGCGCAGGCGTTCGAATAGAAATCGCACTTGCTCGGGGAGCGTGCGAGTCAACGACAGCGCCGGAATCTGGTCTTCTTCGAAAAAGCCCACCTCCGTCGTTTCCACGCTAGTCCTCGGATCGCCACCCAGCAGTTCGCAGAGGAACACTAGTTTGTAGGCGTGAAAGGGAATGGCGGGATGTGGATGCTTGTTGCGGTCCCAGCACGCCAGCAGTTCCACCGCTTTCACAATGTACCCTGACTCCTCGCGGACTTCGCGTTCCACTGATTCGGCCGCACTCTGGCCAATCTCAGCCCATCCGCCGGGGAGTGTCCAGAGGCCGTCCTCGAATTCGCGAACCAGCAGAAGGCGATTGTCCCGGAACACTGCCGCACGCACGTCCACCTTGGGCGTAGCATACCCGGACTCGCCAGCAAATAACTGCGCGGCGAGGCGAATGTTCTCCGGTTCCGGCCCGGCGATCATTTTCGCGGCAATAGCATTCAGCTCGCTATATCGTTCGATGTCGTAGGGGTCACGGGCGTAGGTCAGCCCTGTCTGGGAAATCGCCTGAATCCGCTGCGCGATTGAAATCCACGTATCCGGCGTTCGCATCTGGTCGTATGCTAGCGGATTCACAAGAGGAAGGCGGTGGAGGGGGGCTTACAGCCGAAGATGCGGATTGAAAGAAATGGCGTCCCTAATCAGTCGAAGTGAGAACCCCGTGATTGAGTGGTTGTCCGCACTCAGTTTGCTGCGTGATACGGTGCGAGGCGCAGGGAATTCCGACGCATCGCCGCGCTCGGCGAAAGATAGGTTCGGGTGTATACTACCCGTGGCCGCAAGGCCAAGACGGAGACTTTTTATTGAAGGGTGTTTGACAATGAAACGTCTTTCTCCCCTGTTCATCTTCACGGCCGTGTGCCTTTGCTGTGCCACGTCCGCGGTCGCCCAAGTCACCACTGGAACCATCACCGGGACTGTCCGCGACGCCTCCGGCGCCGCCGTCCCCTCAGCCGCAATCGCCATCAAGGAGGTCGCGAAGGGCACTACCGTCGAGTTCCAAACCAACGAGGACGGCGCCTACACAGCCCCTTTTCTCTCTCCCGGTTCCTACCAGGTGACGGTCACCAAGGCCGGCTTCAAGCCCCAGGCCAGCCAGACCTTTGAGCTCCAAGTGGACCAGCGCGCCCGCATCGACTTCGCCCTCACCGTCGGCGACGTCACCTCCACTGTCGAAGTCACGGCCGCCGCTCCCCTCGTCAAATCCGATAGTGCTGAGCTCGGCCAGGTCATCACCGAGCGCCCCATCAAGGAGCTCCCTCTCAACGGCCGCAACTTCGCCCAGCTCGTCTACCTCGCCCCCAACGTTACCCCCGGGCAGCAAGGCGAAAACCTATCCGGTTCCAGCTCCTTCAATCCCCGCGCCGCCTCCAACTTCAACGCCCTCGGCAGCCAGGCCAACATGAACGCATGGCTCGTAGACGGCATCGACAACAACGAGTACACCTTCAACACCGTCATCGTCCAGCCCTCCATCGAGTCCGTCCGCGAGTTCAAGGTCCTCACCGGGAGCTTCTCCTCCGAGTTCGGCCGAGGCGCCGGCGTCGTCTCCGTCTCCTCCAAGTCCGGCACCAACGACCTCCACGGCAACGCCTTCGAGTTCCTCCGCAACGACGTACTCGACGCCCGCAACTACTTCAACCCCCGCCCCCAGGCCAAGCCCCCCTACCGCCGCAACCAATACGGCGCCGCCGCAGGCGGTCCCATCGTCCTGCCGAAAATCTACGACGGCAAGAACCGCACATTCTTCTTCATGGATTACTTCGGCATGAAGGAGCGCAAGGGCCTGACCTTCGTCAACACAGTGCCCACAGCCCAAAACCGGCTCGGCGACTTCAGCGCGTTCACAGACTCCTCCGGCAAGCTCATCTCCATCTACGACCCTCTCACCACTCGTCTCAACCCGGCTTTCGACGCATCGAAGCCCGTCAGCTCCACCAACCCGCAGTACCTCCGCAACCTCTTCAACGGCAATCTCATCCCGTCCAATCGCATCAACCCCGTCAGCGCCAACGTCGCCAGCATTTATCCGCTGCCCAACGGCCCCGGCAGCTTCAACAACTACACCTCCAGCATCCCGCGCTCGGTGGACGACGACGGCTTCAACGTCCGAGTCGATCACCAGATCACCTCCAAGGACAACCTCTTCGTCCGCTACAGCTACGAGACTTATCGCCTCAGCGCCCCCCAGGGACAGGCCAATTGCTGCCTGCCCACTCCCGCCGACGCCGCCAGCAAGTTCGACCTCGGCCCTTACGTCGCCGGGCTCCAGGTCACCAACCTCACCACCCAAGGCATGGCCATTAATGAAATCCACGTGTTCAAGCCCAACGTGGTGAACGAATTCCGCGGCGGCTTCGCCCGAACCAACCCCTTTACCCGCCAGTCCGACTACGGCCACAACGCCAATACCTCCCTCGGCATCCAGGGCATCAACATCAGTTCCTATACGTCCGGCATCTCCAACATCAATGTCGCCGACTTCACTGGCCTCAGCGGCGGCCCCGGCTTCCTTCCCGCGAACCCCCGCGAAACCCACTGGCAGGCGGAGGACGGCATCTCCTGGACGCTCGGCAGGCATCAAACCAAGTTCGGCTACCGCTACGTCCGCCGTATGACGTCCACCTACACCGGACCTCCCGGAGGCGGCCCACGAGGCGACATGACCTTCGGCAAGAACTTCACCAACGACCCCGTTACCAACACCCAGGGCACCGGGCTCGCCACTCTCCTGCTCGGCTACATCAGCGGCGGCGGCGGCCGCAGCATTCTCCTCGAGCCCTACTACGCCACCGCCCAGGACCACTCCATGTACTTCCAGGACGACTGGCGCGTCACCTCCCGCCTCACCATCAACCTCGGCGTCCGCTACGACCTGTTCGTGCCCGACCGCGAAATCCGCAACCGCCTCGTCAACTTCGACCAGACCAACCGCGTCCTCGCTTACGCCGGCGAAAACGGCATCTCTGACACCGTCGGTAAGGAGACCCGAACCAACAATATCGGGCCGCGTGTCGGCCTCGCTTACAACTTCGGCGGCAAGACCGTCATCCGCTCTGGCTTCGGCCGCACGTACTTCCCCGTGAACCCCTCCGGCTCCAACATGCTCGGCGAGCAGGTCCCCTACACCGTCTCCCAAGCCCCATTCGGCAACATCCCCACCAACCCCGTGGACTGGACCGTCATCCCCACCATCGCCCAGCCCTTCCCGGCCATCGTCGTCGTCAAGCCCAAAACCACCGCAGAGCTCAACGCCGCCAACCCCGTCGTCCTCGGACACTCCTTCACCAACGAAACCCCGTCCATGAACACCTGGACGTTCAATGTCGAACACCAGATCACCTCCAGCCTGATGGCGGAAGTCGCTTACGCAGGCAGCGTCGGGTCCCACATCACCTTCGGCTACAATGCCAATGAGATCCAGCCCGGCATCGGCTCCAATGCCTCCCGCCGGCTCATCCAGCCCCTCGCGAACGTCGCTACCATCAGCATGTTCGACCCCCGCAACACCTCCGTCTACCACGGCCTCTCCACCAAACTCGAAAAGCGCTTCTCCTCAGGCCTCCAGTTCCTGGCCGCCTACACCTTCGCCAAGAATCTCGACTATGGAGGCTCAGCCGCCAGCGGCGGTGGCGCTGCCGGCGGCCCCCAGACCATCACCAACATCCGCGGCGGCCGTGGACCCTCCGGCTTCGACGTCCGCCACCGCTTCATCGGCAACTTTCTCTACGAACTCCCCTTCGGCAAGGGCAAGCGCTGGGCCTCCAGCGGCCCCGTCACTTGGATCGTAGGTGGCTGGACCCTCGCCGGCATCACCACCCTCTCCACCGGCCGCCCCTTCTCCCTCTCTCTCGCCTCAGGCGTCAACAACGGCGCGCCCAGTTGGCCCGACCGCATCGCCAGCGGCAAGCTCGACAACCCCGACCGCGCCCTCTGGTTCGACCCCACCGCCTTCAAGGCGCCGCCGCCCAACACCTACGGCAACACAGGGCGCAGCGTCCTCTACTCGCCCGGCATCGTCAACTTCGACTTCTCGTTCATTAAACGCACCGTCTTCGCCGAGCGCTACGCCGTTACCTTCCAGCTCGACACGTTCAACATCTTCAATACTCCGGCCTTCGGTTTCCCCAACGCCAGCATCGGCTCCCCCACCGTCGGCCAGATCACGTCCACCAACTCCGACAGCCGCGACCTCCAGTTCGGCCTCAAGTTCAGTTGGTGACCACGCTTCAGGGGGCTGCCACGGGGGCAGTCCCCACCGCGACATCTGTATGATCACCCCCCTGCGGTCTCCGCGACTTCGAAAATTACGGAGTGCCCGTTAGGTGATTTATGCTTGCATGGGTCTGGGATGTGGTCCCCGGTTCTCGAGAAGGGCCGGAGAGCCTTGACGTTTCCAGGAGGGGGGACAAAAATTTGGCGTCCCTAATCAGTCAGAGTTGGAACCCGCTCATGGAGTGGCTCCAAGCTGTCGGGGCGCTCAAGGCAGTTACTCCGATGCTCGGGAAACGGCACACTACCTGCCCTTAACAGTGGCGAAATGGCCCTGTACGCGGCCAATCTGTCGGCTTCTTAAGCCACTGTCAGAGGGATTTGCCTTGGTGGACTATCCCCATGTTGTCTGGAACCTCACTCCTATCGTGGCGGAGGAGCGGGGGGTGTCTCACTCGGCAAGGCAGCTAAACTGCAGATGCTGCAGTTTGTAGATTGGAAGGTCTGTCGTGGTCAGCAACACCCCAAGGGGGGCATCAAGTTTCCGATATGACCGCTTCAAAGCCATTGTCGGGAACCTCTGTTGCATGTCGATTGTCTACTTTGGTGGATCTGCAAGGTATGCGGGCAACTGCATTCATTGTCTGTTGTGTGGTCGTAGCCAGCATTGGCGTGGCGCTCCTGCTCACCTCGTCACCTGGGGTGCTCTCCGGTGATGCGAAACAGAAGGTTCAACGCCATTCTGTAAGGCCGCTGCAATCGGACCCGACGCTACCTCTTAACGTTCAGGACCCAACTCACTTTCCTCCGCAACATACAGATCGTTGTGACTTCAGCGAATACCATCCCACGCGCATTTCCGATTGGCTGCCAGCTGGAGTCGTTGACCGTGCAATACCTTCCTATCCAGTTCAGGCGCGCCTCAAAGGAGTAGGAGGCACCGTCAATGTTTTCGTCCTAATCAACAGAGAGGGATCGGTTGCGCTTGTGTGCAGCGTTGGCCCTGAAGAGCTGCGAATGGCAGCGGAATCGGCAGCCGTTTTATGGCGGTTCCGAAGGCCCACCTTCAACCAGGGCACTGACCCGTTCGGCTACATCCAAGAAACGCTCCCTTTTAAGTTCGTTCCATAAACCGGGCTTATCGGAAACTTGCAGCCCTCCGGCGCCCGTTTTGACCCGCACCGCAATGGCCGCGTAAGTCGCATTAGCGCGCCGCCTTAATTCGGTGTCCAATGGAGATGAATGAGCATACGTCTGCGCGCTCTCCTTCCCTTGTGCAACGCAGCCATCGACGTGGCATTGCTGATCGCCACTGTCTATGCTGTGGATGCTTTCCGATCAAGTCTGAGGCACCCTTGGCCTCTTTGGAAACAGGATTACCGGCGCGTAGACCCGGACTTTTTGCGGAACGCGGACGGCCCTGGAATGCCAGCACCTCTTCAGGCCATGCACATAGGCACTCTGCCCGCTACGTTCGTGGCGGGACTGATTGCGGATGCGCTGTTTGCGAACGGCTCACTCAGTTGGAAGGTCAGCACGCCCTTCGACTTTCGGTTGGCTGGTCTCCATCTCTGTCTGGCAGCCGTCTTCTGGTATGCGGTCGGACGTAGCCTGGAGGTCTGGCGACCGAGGTGGACGAAGCTGGCGTGGTGGTACATCGCGGTCCGTTTGCTGACCGTTCCCGCATCGTTGATGTTGCGGTTAGATTGGTGGATGCTCTGCTTCTTGCTGGTTGTCCTGGCCTGGATCGTAACTGCAATACTCGTCGTTTTCAAGGGCGTCCAGAACTGGCTGCATAATAGGTCAGTGACCGCTTCAGCCAGGTAATCGGGACGCCACCCACTATCCCCACTATGTATGGAACTCAAGTGCACAGTGTGCACTTTCGCCTGAGCATCCATCCTTCAGGACTTCTTGCTGCCAATACCGCCATTCAGAATGCGGTTGATGACGACTCCATGCCAGCGATTGGAAGCTCTCGGCTTCGCACCTTCTCCGTTCAGGATTGTTGCGATCTTGTCGTATCCGTACCCCTCAGCTCTGAGGGCCTTCATTCGATCAACAACGGCTTGCTCACCCTCGAAGTACCCAAAGGGCTTCCTGCCCTCGCAGCGTCCCTCCTTGGCCCGTACACGGCCTCTTGCTGCTCTGAGCTTGCGGACAATCATGCTTTTTTTCCCACTCAGCAATGGCCCCCATGAATTGGCGCATTAGCTTTCGAGTTGGGTCATCCTGCAGGAGGTCCGGTTCGCTGACTGACACGAGGGTGAAGCCGCCCTTCTGAAACTCGCCAATGATCGATTCCTGAATCATTAGGTCGCGGGCTAATCGGTCGAGCCTCTCCACGAGGATCGTGCGAACGCCATTGCCATGGAGAGCAACCATCAAGTCTGATAGGGCTGGACGATTGTCAAGGTCGAGTGCGCCGCTGACTCCCTTCTCCTCATACCATCGAACGATCTTCAGACCGTTCGCATCGGCATAAGCTCGAATCGCGGCTCTCTGGCGAGGAAAGCCGTCGCCTTCCACTTGTCCGCGTCCGCTGACCCGAAGGTACAGTCGTCTGATGTCCCTGAAAAAGATTTGGCGTCCCTAATCAGTCAGAGTTGGAACCCGCTTGTGGAGTGGCTTCAGTCTATCTGCGCACTAAAGGATCTTGGCTGGACGCGCTAGAAACGGCCGACAGCCTGCGTACCCGTGGAGACGGCGAACTGGCCTACGCACTATCCTCATGTAGGGTGGAACCTCCGTACGAGCTGATTGGCCTGCCAGCACGACCTTTGTCGACCTAGCTGCTTTCGGGAAGCAATGCCCTCTACTACTCACACGTAGGCCGCGGCTTCTTTGGACGACGTTTCGGATCGCAGCGAGGGTCTGCGCAGCTCTCCATGTAAATCGGCTGATATATAGCTACGAATCCACCTTGAATCCGATAGCCCGGCTTGTCCAGCGCGTAGAACCCAGGATGGTTTATACGGACGATATAACTTCCCGAGGGGATGCCTCTAAATCGGAACTCGCCATCATGGTCCGTCTTCTCGGTACCGTAAAAGGGTCCGTTCGTGGATATGAGGCTCACAACTACATCAGACAACGGCTCATTCGCGGTGGCGTTCTTCGGAGGTTCCACGCGAACGCTACCATGGAAATCACCGTAACGCGTCTGTGTAGAAAGCAGGTGCAGTGAATCAAATGCGGCGTCATCGGTGCACTTGGCAACGCTTCCCACCATCAACGTGATCGACGGTATGCGCTTCTGCTCGCCAGGATAGGTTTCGATTGATTCCACTACCATTTTCTCGAAGCCCCGGCTCAGCAACCTCAAGGAGTAGCTTCCGACAGGGACGTTGATGAACTGGTACTCGCCAGACTTATCTCCTTCGACCGAGAGGACCCGTCGCGGATCGCCGGTGGAGTGCAATTCTGCAGTGGCCGGGTGAAGACCGCTTCCCGACGGCTCCAGAACCTGTCCACTGATGCTCGCCGTTGCAACCTGGGCACTGAGGTTCGACGAGGCTGCCAAGAGTAACACGAGAGACAAGCGGTAACTTCGCACAACAGACTGATCATAGCTTCCTTGGGAGCCGCGAGGCGCTGAGGTCACTGGCCGGGCGGGAGAAGAGAGAAAGAAATGGCGTCCCCAGCGGGATTCGAACCCGCGTTATCGCCGTGAAAGGGCGGTGTCCTAGGCCGGGCTAGACGATGGGGACGCAGGGGTGACGAGGTCGTCACCGCACTTTCTTATTGTATCGGTCGGGCAGGCGGTCGGTCAAATTCGCCGGCCAGGAACTAAAGGGTCTTGAGGTAGGCGAGGAGGTCGGCCTTTTCCTCGGCCGAGAGCACGTCGGCAAACGCGGGCATGGGCGTCTTGCCCTTGTTGATGATGGCAAGCACGTTTGCGTCAGTCGGCTTCTGGCCGTTGGCTAGCTTGTCCTTCTTGAAAAGGCCCTTCAGGCTCGGCCCCATCTTCTTTTCGTCGGTGGTCGCGGAGTGGCACACGCCACACTGTTCGTAGACCTCCTTGCCCTTTGCGGCGTCTCCGGCTTTCTTCTGGGCCAGTGCCAGGCCGGTGGAGAGGCTGAGGATCAGGACAGAAACAGTCAGTGCACGGGTCATCATCGAATCGGGAACTCCTTGGAGTCGCAGTAGATAGTCCCATTTTACACCGGGTGGCGCCGGGGCGATCAGGCAACAAAAACAGATCGAAATATTGGTTCATCTCAGGAAAGGCCAGTGATATACTTCGCCAAACCTTGATGACCAGGGGTCTCAACGCATGAAGACTAAGTTGATCGTGTCCATAGTGTGCCGGCGCCTCGCAGCGCTGGCGATGTCCTTATCCATGGCGGCGTTCCTCCTGCCTGCGCAATCCGAGCGCGGAACGATCGCCGGTACTATCGTCGATCCATCGGGCGGCACCGTTCCGGCCGCGAAAGTGAGCGTCGTGAACAGGGCTACAAATGTGCTGACCACGACAACCACCAATGAGGCGGGGGCATATGTCGTGCCGAACCTGCCGCCAGGCGATTACAACATTCGCGTGGAAAGGGAGGGTTTCAAGGCCGCTTCGATCCAGAATCTGCAGGTGAATGCGGCGTCCAGCCTCCGCGCCGATATCACGTTGGAGGTAGGCGCAACGCAACAGACGGTAGAGGTGAGCGCGACAGCGATCGCGCTGCAAACGGACAGCGCCAAGTCGGCGACAGTCGTGACGAACAAGCTGGTGGACGAACTGCCGACGGTGGTGGGCGGCGCGATGCGCAGCCCGTTCGACCTGGCGATCCTGACGCCGGAATCGAAGAATTACGGCGATAACAATTTCCAGATGGGCGGCGGGCAGGCAGCGAGTTTTGGCGTCAGTCTTGATGGCGTCTCGGCGAATACGACGCGCGCGCTGACCAACTCGTGGGTGGCAGTGAATACCCCTTCGCTGGAGGCGATCACCGAGTTTACGGTTGAGACCAACGGCTTCAAAGCGGAATACGGCCATGCCGGCGGCGGGCAGATGACGTTCGTGTCGAAGTCGGGGACAAACCAGATCCATGGGGCAGCCTACGAATTCCTGCGCAACACCAAGCTCGACGCCAATGACTGGTTTGCGAATGCCAACAATCAGCCGCGCAAGGTCTATAAGCAGAACGACTTTGGCGGCGCTGTCGGCGGTCCGGTCTGGATCCCCAAGATCTATAACGGCAAAGACAAGACGTTCTTCTACTTCTCGTACGAGGCTTTTCGGAATCGAGTCGGGGCGAGCCCTTCGTACGGTACGGTCCCCACGGAAGAGATGTACCAGGGCGATTTCAGTAAGTGGGTGAACGCTTCCGGCGCGATGATTCCGATTTACAATCCGTTCAGCCTGAAAACCGATCCCACAACGGGCGCGCAGACTCGCGATCCGTTCCCGAACAACAAGATCTCGACCTCGTTGTTTGATCCGTTGTCGGTGAAGGCCCTCGCCGTGTTCCAGCAGTACGGCGGAGTCTTGAAGCCGAACATCGCCGTGACGCCGGGCACTGTGGGCTATGTCAACAACAACTACCTCATCACGAACGGGACGGAGGTCAATCCGCAGACCAAGTACAGCGTCAAGTTCGACCACAGTCTCAGCGCCAACGACAGGTTCTCGGGCTACATCGGCTGGAACCGCACTGGCGCTGAGCCGGGCGCGGGCGGACCGCGCACATTGCCGGGCTACTACAGCGACTACAACGACCTGCAGCGCAATAGCGACGTGTACCGTTTCAGTTGGGACCACAACTTCGGCCCCACGCTGTTGAACCACTTCTACGCCGGCGGCAACAACTGGAAAGAGAACCACGATCCGATTCAGGCAACCATCAAGAGCGGCATCGACTGGAAAGACAAGATCTGTCTTCCCAATGCCCCGAACTGTGCCGAGAACCTCGTGAACCTGAGGTTCGACGGTTACTCGAACTGGGGCGGCCCCGCCAACAACGGCTCTGAGAACGCCATCTATGCGTTCAACAACGATACGACTTGGATCAAGGGCAAGCACACGGTCAAATTCGGCGGGATGTTCCAGCAAAGTAACTACAACGGCTTCGGCCGTCAGGACGTCGCGGGACGCGCGAACTTCCAGACGATCGGCACGAGCCTGCCGGGCATTTCCAACGTCACCACAGGCGGCGGCAACTCATTTGCCTCATTCCTGCTGGGTTGGGCGACAGACGGCGGCATCGACACCGTCCGTTATATCGGCCAACAATGGCGGTATTTCGCTGGATTCATCCAGGATGACTACCGGATTTCGAGGAAACTCACGCTCTTCTATGGGGTGCGCTGGGAGACCACGCTACCGCCGATGGAAGAGAACGACCGGTGGAGCGACCTCGACCCGAATATGCCGAATCCCGGCGCGGGCGGCGTCAAAGGCGCATTGATCTACGCAGGCACCGGAGACGGCCGCCAGGGGACCCGCACTTTGGCGGATTCCTGGTACGGCGGCTACGGCCCGCGCATCGGCGTGGCATACAGCCTGAACGACAAGACCGTGATCCGCGCCAACTATGCGCGGTCGTTCTCCGCCGTAACCACGACAACGGGTTCTACGCACCAGAAGGGGTTCACGCAAACAGTTGCATTTGGGAACTCCTCTTCGGGAGTCTCGCCGACGTTCCTGTTCAAGGACGGATTGCCGCCCTATCCAGTGCCGCCGTTCATCAGCCCGACCTTCCAGAACGGCGCGGACATGCCGTGGTGGCAGGGGCAGGAAGTAAGCCGGCTGCCGGAGCAGAACAACGTCAACTTCTCTATCCAGCGGCAGATCTCCAACAGCATGATTGTGGATGCGAGCTACAACGGCGTCATCGGCAGCCACCTGCAGGCGGGCCTGCTGAATTACAATCAGGTGCCGTTCTCCGCCTTGCAGAAGTATGGGGCGACTATCCTGAACAGCGCGATCGATTCACCTGCGGCCGTCGCTGCTGGAATTACGCCGCCGTGGCCGGATTTCGCCGCGTTCTGGCGCAGCAAGAAGCAGAATCCCTCTGTGATGCAGGCGCTGAAGCCCTTCCCGCAGTACACCGTCATCAACACTTGGGACGGCAACGGCGACCATAGCGGCCACTCCAGCTACCACGCTGCGATTTTCAAGCTGGACAAACGCTTCGCCCAAGGCTTCACGTTCACCACGAGTTACGTCTTCTCCAAGCTGATCACGGACGCAGACACGTACTGGATCACGGACAACCCCAGGGCCGCCGATCAATACAACCGCCGATTGGAGAAGTCCATCGGCTCCTACGATGCGACGCACAACTTCAAATTCTCGGGCGTGTACGACCTGCCGTTCGGGAAAGGGAAGAAGTGGGTCAACAACGGTTGGGCCACCTGGCTGGTAGGAGACTGGCGGACGGCGTTCATCGGCACGTACTCCAGCGGGCGGCCGGTTGGCCTGAGCACCAGCGTCACCGTCCCGCTGAATGCAGGCCGCGCGGTCCCCTGGGTTCCCGGCTATGACAACTGGCGCGGGGCCGTCAAGGGCGACAAGTTCGATCCGAACGTCGACAGCTTCTTCCAGTCGGTGTCGTTCTTCGGCGCGCAGCCGGCGAATACCATCGGTAACCAGACGCGGTACAACCCGAAACTGAGAGAGCTTCCGGCCTACAACGAACGGCTGTCCATCTCCAAGCTGTTCCCGGTCCGGGAAGGGATGCATTTTGAGCTCCGCGGTGAAGCGTTCAACGTGTTCAACCGGGTTCGCTTTGCAGTCGGCAACACGAATGTCACCAGCACGACCTTCGGTAAGGTGACCGGCGTTTACAACTCGCCGAGGCAGATCCAGGTGGGAGCGAAATTCGTCTTCTAGAGCCAGCTCGAACCTGTTCAAAACAAACCGGGAACGGCCCATCGGCGTTCCCGGTTTCCGTTTGCGGAGAGGGAGTTCAGGAACTTCGGACATTTGACACCGATTTTCCCGCTGTGATAACCCTGAATGTTCAGTTAGGATTCACGCATGCCTGACGATCCCAAGCCGGAAGGCGCCCCCGAACCGGAGTCTGCCCCTCCCTCCGAGCCAGCAACTCCGGAGCCAAAACCCGCCGAAGCCGCGAAGCCGGCAGCGCCTGCGCCAGAGGCCAAGCCGCCTGCAGCGCCTGCGCCGCCGAAGCCTGCCGCGGCCGCAGCGGCAAAGCCTGCACCCGCTGCCGCAGCCAAGCCGCCGGTCCCCAAGGCCCCGGCGGTGATGGCCGTCACTCCCTGGGAGAGCGATCTGACCAAGGCGCTAGCCGAAGAGTTTGGCGCGGCCATCAGCGAGTTTTCTTCGTACGTCGGTCAGAGCTTTCTGGTTGTGAAGGCGGACTCCGCGATCCCTGTGATCGAGTCGCTCAAGTTCAACCACGGATTCGACTATCTGGTCGATGTGACCGCGGTTCATTACCCGGAGCGGCCGGAGCCGCTCGATGTGATCTACATCCTGTACTCCTTCAGCAGGAATGAGCGCATCCGGGTGAAAATAAGAATTAAGGACGGCGATAGGCCGCGCACGGTCACCAAGGTGCACACTACCGCCGACTGGCTGGAGCGTGAGGTCTACGACATGTTCGGGATCGAATTCGAGGGACACCCCAACATGAAGCGCATCCTGCTGCCGGACGAATGGTCCACCTTCCCGCTGCGCAAAGAGAACAGCATCCTCAACATGGATCAGCGTTGGGTTCAGGAGAACCTGGGAATCGAAAGCGGGCAATGACGATGGCGGGCACTTTTCTAGACTCGACAGAACTGGTCCTCAACATGGGGCCGCAGCACCCGTCGACTCACGGCGTGCTGCGCGTGATCCTCAAACTCGACGGCGAGCGCGTGCTGGGGACGGAGTGCGTCATCGGCTACCTGCACCGCGGCGTGGAGAAGATCGCGGAGAACCGCACCTACGCCATGTTCGCTCCCTACGTGGACCGCATGGACTATGTGGCTGCGGTCTCGAACGGCTTGGGCTACTGTCTGGCGGTGGAGAAACTGCTGAACGCGGAAGCAACGCCGCGCGCGCAGGCGGTGCGGGTGATTCTGACGGAGCTGAACCGGATCGGCAGCCACCTGCTGTGGCTGGGCACGCACGCCCTCGACATCGGCGCCATCACACCGCTGTTCTACTGCATGCGTGAGCGCGAGTACACGCTCAACATCTTCGAGAAATACTGCGGCGCGCGGCTCACCACGCACGCATTCCGCATCGGCGGCCTGCAGTACGAGACCTACGACGGATTCGAGAAGGACGTGCTCGAGTTCTGCGATATGTTCCTGCCGAAAGTCGACGAGTACGAGGAGCTGCTGACTGGCAACCGCATCTGGATCGAGCGGCTCACGAACGTAGGCATCCTGAACGCCGCCGATTGCAAAGATTACGGTGTTACCGGACCGATGCTGCGCGCTGCCGGCGTGAAGTGGGACATCCGCAAAGCGCTGCCGTACTCGGGCTACGAGAAGTACGACTTCGAGATCCCCACGCGGGAAAACGGCGACACCTACGACCGGTACATCGTCCGCATGCAGGAGATGCGGCAGAGCGTACGGATCCTCCGGCAGGCGGTGGCTGACATCCCCGCGGGGCCGATCATGGCGAAGGTGCCCAAAGTGATCAAGCCGCCCGTCGGCGAGGCGTATGTGTCGATCGAAGCGCCGAAGGGTGAGTTGGGCTATTACATCGTGAGCGACGGATCGACGCAGCCGTGGCGTGTGCGCGTGCGGCCGCCGTCGTTCGTGAATCTGCAGGCGCTGGACAAAATGGCGCGCGGCGCCCTGGTGGCCGATGTTGTGGCAATCATCGGGACGACCGACATCGTGCTGGGGGAGGTGGACCGCTAAGGCGGCCTGAATCGCATGATGGGACTCCTCAGAAAGATCTTCCTCGCGGACCTCTTCCAGGGCCTCCGCGTCACGTTCCGGACGCAGAATCCGAAGAACATCGTTACCGAACAGTACCCCGCGGAGCGGCCGAAAGTGGCTGAGCGCTATCGTGGGGCGCCGCGGCTGAACATCAATCCGGAGAACGGCCAGACGTTGTGCATCGCCTGCGATCTGTGCGCGCTGGCCTGTCCGGAAACTCTGATCGTTGTGGGCTGGGAGCGCAACCCGGAGACCAAGCGCAAGGACCTGGTCACGTTCACCTACGATACCTCGCGCTGCATGTTCTGCGGGCTGTGCGAAGACGCCTGTCCGGTGGACGCCCTGGAATTGACGCAGGATTTCGAATTGGCGAGTTACTCGCGGGAAGGGGCGATCTTTGACCGGCAGACGCTCGAAGAAGGCATTAAGCCGACCAAATACCGCTTCTGACGCACCCCGTCCGCTCCCTGACGGTGGCGGTTCTGAGGCACACCCATGCTAGAGACAGTCTTTTTCTATGCCTTTGCCGCGCTGACGCTGGCCGGCGCCATCCTCACGGTGACCATGCGCAGCGCAGTGCACTGCGCCATCGCGCTGATCTCCTCGCTGGCAGGCGTCGCGGGCCTGTACCTGCTGCAGCACGCTGAGTTTTTGTTTGCCGTCCAGATTGTCCTGTACATCGGCGGCGTGATGGTGCTGTTCCTGTTCGTGATCATGCTGGTGAATCTGGATGCGGCGGCGCGCGAACGGCAGTTCCACAGGCACTGGCTGGCCGCGCTGGCGTGTCTGGCCGGAACGGGCGCGCTGGTGGCACTGTTCCTGACACGCGGTGCGGAGAGCTTCAAGCTGGGCGCGCCGGCCGCAGAAGCGGCTCCGGGCGCAGGCAACATCGAGACTCTTTCCATGCTGCTGTTCCGCGAGTATCTCGTGCCGTTCGAACTGGCCTCGCTGCTGTTGCTGGTCGCAATCGTCGGCGGCGTGATGATGGCGAAGAAGAGGATCTGACGATGCTGGCTCCCATTACAACCGGACACTACCTGGTGCTGAGCGCAGCGTTGCTGCTCATCGGCGCCGTCGGCATTCTGATGCGGCGCAACGTCGTGGTCATCATGATGTCGATCGAGCTGATTCTCAACGCTGTGAACATCAACCTCGTGGCTTTTGACAAGTATCTGCACAAGTTGAACGGTCAGATCTTCGCAATCTTCGTGATCACAGTGGCGGTCGCCGAAGCGGCTGTCGGGCTGGGCATCCTGATCGCCCTATTCCGCAATAAAGAAACGGTGCTGGTCGACGAGATCGACCTGTTGAAGTGGTAGCAGGAGCGCACGGATGAACTTCCTCGACCTCATCTGGCTGATCCCGATCATCCCCCTTATCGGGGCAGCCGCCATGCTGTTGTTCGGCCGCAAGCTGTCGAAGTCCGCGATCAGCATCATCTGTCCCGGGGCGGTCGGCGCGAGCTTCGCGCTTTCCATCGGTGCCGTGATGCAACTCGCTTCGCTGCCCGAGAAGGCGCATCAGGTGATCCTGTATCCCTGGCTCCCGCTGCTGAAGGCGGACATGGGCTACTTGCTGGACCCGCTGTCCAGCGTGATGATCCTGGTGGTCACAGGCATCGGTTTCCTGATTCACGTCTACGCCACCGGCTACATGGCTCACGAGCATGGGCCGCGGCATGGCGGGTTCTACAGATTTTTCGGATACCTCAACCTCTTCGTCTTCTTCATGCTGACGCTGGTGCTGGCGAACAACTACGCGCTGCTGTTCGTCGGGTGGGAAGGCGTGGGGTTGTGCAGTTACCTGCTGATCGGCTTCTACTTCCACAAGAAGAGCGCGGGCGATGCAGGCAAGAAGGCGTTCATCGTAAACCGTATCGGCGACGCGGGCTTCATCCTGGGCATGTTCTTCCTGTTCCAGTTGACCGGCTCGCTGAAGTTCACCGAGGTGAACGAGGTGCTGCGGTCGGCGCGCTTCGGGCCGGAAGCGGGCGTCTTCGGGCTGCTGAGCCTGACGGCGTTGCTGCTGTTTATCGGCGCGACGGGCAAGAGCGCCCAGATCCCGCTGTACACCTGGTTGCCCGATGCGATGGAAGGTCCGACGCCGGTCAGCGCTCTGATCCACGCGGCGACGATGGTGACGGCGGGCGTCTACATGTGCGCGCGGTCCAACGCGCTGTTCTCGCTGACGCCCGAGACGTCGCACATCGTGGCGGCGGTGGGCGCTGCAACGGCGATCTTCGCGGCGTCGATCGGCCTGGTGCAGAACGACATCAAGCGTGTGCTGGCGTACTCGACAGTGTCGCAACTCGGCTTCATGTTCGTGGCGGTTGGCGTCGGGGCGTACTGGGTGGCGGTGTTCCACCTCTACACGCACGCGTTCTTCAAGGCCCTGCTCTTCCTCGGTTCGGGCTCTGTGATCCACGCGATGAGCGGCGAGCAGGACATGCGGAAGATGGGCGGGTTGAAGGACAAGATCCCCGTAACGTTCCGCACAATGTTCATTGGATCGCTGGCTATCGCCGGCATCCCGGGCCTGGCGGGCTTCTTCTCGAAGGATGAGATCCTGTGGCAGGCCTACTCGAATCCTGTGCTGGGCTCGAAGATTCTGTGGGCCGTGGGCCTGTGCACCGCGGCGATGACGGCGTTCTACATGTGGCGGCTGATGTTCATGACCTTCTACGGGGAAGGACGCATGGACGAGCACACGAAGCATCACATCCACGAATCGCCGAAGTCGATGACCGTGCCTCTGATGGTGCTGGCTGGCGGGTCGGTGTGCGCTGGATGGATCGGCATGCCGAAGGTGTTCGGAGAGAACGGATTCATGCAGGCGCTCGAGCACTGGCTCGCTCCCGTGTTCGAGAGCGGCAAGGAAGTAGCACATGCAGCGGCGGGCCATGCGGCGGAGGCCGCACACCACGATACGACGACGGAGTGGGTTCTGATGGGGCTGTCGATCGGCGCGGCGCTGGCGGGGATCCTGCTGGCGCGGCACGTCTATTTGCGGTTGAAAGAGTCCGAGCGGCCGAGTGGCGGCGTGTTGTATCCGGTGCTCTACAACAAGTGGTACGTGGATGAGCTGTACGATTTCCTGTTCGTCAACGGGCTTTCGCTCGGCGGCGGCGGTTTGATGGCGAAGTTCGACCGGGAGGTAGTCGACGGCGGCGTGAATGGAACTGCCTGGATGACGCGGCTGATCTCGCGAATCTCGATGTGGTATGACACGTGGATCGTGGACGGGGCGGTGAACCTGGGCGCGTTCAGCGTAAGGGCGATGTCATACCCTGTGCGGTTCTTCCAGACCGGATTCATCCAGTCGTATGCACTGGTCTTTCTGGCCGGGGTGCTGGCCATCTTTGGCTACTACTGGTGGGTGCACTAGAGGAGAATGACGATGCCATCTAACCTGCTCTCCATTATCCTCTTCACCCCGCTCGCCGGACTGCTGGTGCTGCTGTTCATCCCGTCGACGCAGAAGAGGATGATCCGCCTGTGGGCCAACATCGTCGCGGCCGCGGGTTTCCTGGTCTCGATTCCGCTGATCCTCAACTTCAACAAGGACCTCGACGGCTATCAGTTCGTCGAGCGCGCCGACTGGATCCCCTCGCTCGGCGTGCAGTACCTGATCGGTGTGGACGGCATCAGCGTGCTGATGGTGATGCTGACTACCATCATGGGGCTGATCGCGATCTTCTCCTCGTGGGACTCGATCAAGGAGCGCGAGAAAGAATACTACGCCATGTTCCTGCTGCAGCAGACGGGCATGATCGGCGTGTTCATTTCGCTCGACTTCCTGCTGTTCTACATTTTCTGGGAACTCGTACTGGTCCCCATGTACTTCATCATTGGCGTCTGGGGCGGGCCGCGGAAGCTCTATGCGGCAATCAAATTTTTCCTCTACACGCTGGCCGGCGGAGTATTGATGCTGCTTGGCATCCTGACGCTGTACTTCCAGCACGCAACGCAGTTTGGGCGCTACACGTTCGAGATCAGCGAACTGATGAAGCTCAACCTGCCGCTGGGCATGCAGCAGTGGGTATTCTGGGCGTTCTTCCTCGGATTCGCCATCAAGGTGCCGATGTTTCCTTTCCACACCTGGCTGCCGGACGCGCATACAGAGGCGCCCACCGCCGGGTCTGTCATTCTGGCAGCCGTGCTGCTGAAGATGGGCACCTACGGATTCATCCGTTTCTCGCTGCCCCTACTGCCAAGCGCGTCGTCGGACAAGACGATCGTCACGATTCTCGCAGTGCTGTCGATCATCGGCATCCTTTACGGGGCGCTGGTGAGCCTGATGCAACAGGACTGGAAGAAGCTGGTCGCGTATTCCTCGGTGAGTCACCTGGGCTTCTGCACTTTGGGTATTTTTGCGTTGAACCAGAGCGGCATTGCGGGATCGGTGATCCAGCAGATCAACCACGGGATCTCCACCGGAATGCTCTTCCTGATCGTGGGCGTCATTTACGAGCGGCGGCACACGCGCGAGATCAAGGAGTACGGCGGCCTGGCCCACGTGATGCCGAACTACGCCATCGTCTTCGCGTTTGCGATGCTGTCAAGCGCGGGACTGCCGCTGTTGAACGGATTTGTCGGCGAGTTCACGATCCTGCAAGGCGCGTTCGACGCGAACCGCGTCTGGGCGGCGTTCGCGGTGCTCGGCGTCATCTTCGGCGCGGCGTACCTGCTGTGGCTCTATCAGCGCACGATGCTGGGTGAAGTGACCAATGAAAAGAACAAAGGATTGCCCGATCTCAACTGGCGCGAATGGGCCGTGTTCGTGCCGCTGATGATCTGGGCGGTCGCGATCGGCGTGTATCCCAAGCCGTACTTCGACATTCTTGAGAAGCCCGTGGCGCAGATCGTGCACCGGGTCCACCAGACCGCCAACACAGTGGCGAACGCGCCCGCCGCCACGGAGGCCGCCTCCCGATGAGCGTCTACTACACCTCCACTGACCACTTCGTGCTGCTGCCCGCGCTGTTGCTGGCCCTGTTCGGCTGCGCGACACTGCTGTTCGACTTCTGGGTCTTTCCTGAAGCCAAGCACCGGCGCTGGCTGCTGATCTTCCTGGTGCTGGGCGAGGTTTTCGCAGGCGTCGCCTACTTCCGGCAGCAGATGTTCCTGGTCTCGCACGGCGGGGATCTCTCAGCCTTCCACGGCGCACTGGTGATCGATCACTACGCGCTGTTCTTCCACTGGATCTTCCTGGTGACGACGCTGATTGTCGGACTGATCAGCTACAGATACCTGGAAGTGCGCGACGAGCATCACGGCGAGTATTACGGCCTGTTGATGCTGGCGCAGTGCGGCATGTACTTCCTGGCCAGCGGGACGGACCTGGTCACCATCTTCGTCGGCCTGGAGACGATGGCCATCTCGTTCTACATCCTGGTGGGATTCCTGCGATCCGATCAGCGCTCCAATGAAGCGGCGCTGAAGTACCTGCTGCTGGGGAGCTTCAGTTCAGGCTTCCTCGCCTATGGGTTTTCGATCCTGTACGGAATCGCGGGCTCTACCCGTTTGAGGGACATCGCTGCCGCGGTGTCAACGCGCGACGCCTGGAACCCGATCCTGCTTCTGGCCATGGCGACCACCGGTGTCGGGCTGCTGTTCAAGATTTCGGCCGCGCCCTTCCACATGTGGGCGCCGGACGCCTACGAAGGCGCGCCGACCACGGTGACGGCCTTCCTCGCCGTCGGGTCGAAGGCTGCGTCTTTCGCTCTGCTGTTGCGGGTTTTCATCGGACCGCTCGGTCCGGCGCGCCCCAGTTGGGAGCCGCTGATGATCGGAGCGGCGATCCTCTCGATGACCATCGGCAACCTCGCCGCCGTGACTCAGACCAATACCAAGCGCCTGCTGGCGTACAGTTCCATCAACCACGCGGGTTATATCCTGCTGGGGCTGATCGCGGGCAACCCGACGGGGATCATGGGCGTGCTCATCTACGTGCTGGTCTACACGTTCATGAACCTCGGCGCGTTCCTGGTGCTGACGTCGCTGACGCGGCGGGGGCTGGCCGGCGAGGACATCAACGATCTGCGCGGCCTGATGAAGAAGGCTCCGGGACACGCGCTGGCGATGCTGATCTTCCTGGTCTCGCTTGCAGGTATCCCGCCGACCGCCGGCTTCCTCGGCAAGTACTTCATCTTCCTGTCGCTGGTGGAGACCGGCCACTACGTGCTCGCCGTTGTCGGATGCGCCTATGTGGCGGTTTCCATCTACTACTACTTCCGCATGGTCAAGGCGGTCTTCGTTGAAACCGGCGAGACCGACATGCCGCCGCTGACGGTCAGTTTCGGCACTCGGGTGGCGCTGGGTGTGACGTGTCTGCTCACGCTCGGCATCGGGTTGTACCCCGAACCCTTCCTGCGCCTGGCGCAATTGAGCATATCGAGATAAGAGGCACATCGGCGATGATCAATCTCCTCGCACAACCCTGGTTCATTCCGCTGGTGACGGGCGTCGTCATCATTGCGCTGGCGCCGCTGGCCGTGGCCTTCACTGTGCTGCTGGAGCGCAAGGTGCTGGCGGACATGCAGGCGCGGCTGGGCCCGATGCGCGTCGGCCCGCAGGGCGTGTTGCAGACCATCGCTGACGCCGTAAAACTGTTGACCAAGGAAGACGTTGTTCCCAGCGACTCCGACAAATGGCTGTTCCGCTTCGCCCCCGTGGTGAGCTTCTTTACCGCTGCGACGTGCCTCACCGTTGTGCCGTTCTCTGAGGCGATCAAGGTGACCGACGTGAATGTCGGTTTGCTGATTATTTCGGCCATGTCGGCGGTCGGCATTCTTGGCATCATCCTTGGCGGCTGGTCTTCGAACTCGCACTACTCGCTGCTGGGCGGACTGCGGTCCGCAGCGCAGCTAGTAAGCTACGAAGTGGCGCTGGGTCTCGCCCTGATGTGCGGAGTGATGTCCGCCGGGACGCTGTCGATGACGGGCATCGTGAAGGCTCAGCTCCAGCGCGGCATCTGGTTTGCATTCGACAACTACGGCCTGATGCTCGTGCCGATGATGATCTACCTGATCTCGTCCGTCGCTGAGACGAACCGCGCGCCGTTCGATCTTCCCGAAGCGGAGTCCGAACTGGTTGCCGGCTTCCACACCGAGTACAGCGGTTTCCGCTGGGGCATATACATGCTCTCGGAGTACATCAACATGTTCGCCGTGGGCAGCGTTCTGATTACTCTGTTCTGGGGCGGCTGGCTCCGGCCCTTCCCCAATGTCGCCGCGCTGGCGATTCCCCTGAACTACGGTGTGCCACTGGTGGTCTTTGGCGGAACCGGCCTCGGCTGCCTGTATCTGTCCCGGCGCCAGCCGATCCAGGGCTACGCGATCGGCATCGCGGGTCTTGGTGTGGTGTTCCTGCTGGTGGCCGCGATCTTCATGATCCCGGCAGTCAACGGCCCGTCAATCCCGGTCTTCTGGTGGGCGCTGAAGCTCTTCACCGTGCTCTACATCTTCATCTGGCTGCGCGGGACCTTCCCACGGTATCGCTACGACCAGCTCATGAACATCGGCTGGAAGGTGATGATCCCGACTGCGCTGGCGGCCATCTTCATCAACGCGATCGTCGGAATGGCGCGCAGTTAGCTGCCGATCCCCGCACGGATGTGGCCCAGGTGCCGCTCGCCATGGGCGGCGTAGCTATCAAGGATGAGCTGCAGCGACATTGCGCCGTTTTCCGGATGAAGGCCGGTGCGTGACCATGCATCCTCCGCCAATGCCCTGAAGAAGGCGGCCCAGCGTGTGTGCAGGCCGGAGAGGATGGCGAGGGAGGGCTCCAGCGGGCCGGTGTGCGAGTCCGGCAGGGTGGCCCAGATGTCCTGGTCGTAGGGTTTCAGCGACGGATTGTCTTCCGTGGCGATGAGACGGCAGCGGATGAAAGCGTTCATATGGGAATCGGCGAGGTGATGGACCACCTGCCGGGCGTTCCAGCCGCCCTCGCGGTAGGGGCGCGCGAGCTGCGCGTCGGTCGCGCCGGTAACGGCCGCCCGGACCAGCCCGGGGAGGGCTTCGATTTTGGAGATGAGCTCTTCGCGTGTCGCCATGGTCTCTCCAGTTTGCCCGAAAACCGGGTGACTGCGGTCACAGCGCATTGCGGAGGTCCGAGTCGAAAATAGAGTCATGACCGCCGCTCCCGCAGCCCCGAAGGAGAAGAAGAGGGTCTGGCAGCGCCGCGTGGGGAAGGACCACTCGCAGGCCATCCGGCGGACGGCGCAGTTCTGTTTCTTCGCCCTGAACCTGTGGATCGGCGTGCAGTTCTATCACTGGGTGAAACATTACGAAGTGGCCGGAGCGCCGGCCGTTTCACGACCTCCCGGGGTCGAAGGCTGGCTGCCTATCGCGGGGATGATGAACACGAAGTACTGGCTCATCACAGGGGAGATCCCGGTGATGCATCCCGCGGCCATGTTCCTTTTCATCGCCTTCCTCACCATGTCCGTGCTGTTCCGCAAATCGTTCTGCGGCTGGCTGTGCCCCGTGGGGACACTGTCCGAGTACCTGTGGAAGTTGGGCCGCGACACCTTCAAGCGCAACTTCCGCCTGCCGAACTGGCTGGACATCGGGCTGCGGAGCCTGAAGTACATCCTCATGGGGCTGTTCCTCTATGCCGTGGTATCGATGTCCGCGCGGGCTCTGGCGGAGTTCCTGGAGTCGCCATACGGCGTGGTGGCGGACGTGAAGATGCTGAACTTCTTCCGCTACATGGGGACGACGGCGGCGGTGACGGTGGGGGTCCTGGTGATCGCGTCGATCTTCGTGCAGAACTTCTGGTGCCGCTATCTCTGCCCGTACGGCGCGCTGATGGGTCTGGCGTCCATGCTGAGCCCGCTGCGGATCCGGCGCAGAGTGGAGACTTGCATCGACTGCGCGAAGTGCGCCAGGGTGTGCCCGTCGCGGCTGCCGGTGGATCAGCTCGTGCAGATCCGCTCTGCGGAGTGTATCGGCTGCCTGGAGTGCGTTGCGGTGTGCCCGGTGGAGGACACACTGCACATGACGCTGGTCTCTGCGAAGAAGCCGGTGCCGGCCTGGGTATTCGCAGTCGGGGTGGGAGTGATCTTCTGCGGCCTCACTGGCGTCGCGATGCTCACCGGCCACTGGCACTCACCCGTGCCGGAGTGGATGTACCAGGAGCTCATTCCGCGGGCGCGGGAGTTTTCTCATCCATAGCCATCTCACACCCACCCGGTTTCCAGCGGCGCGCGGCGCTTCTTGTCGGCCAGCAGCGGCTCGTTGAGAAACGCGATCACGGGCTGCATCAGCTTGAAGCGCGTCACGATCTCCTTCAGCAGTTGCGGCGAGGTCATCAAATCGGCGGCCAGTTCTTTCCAGTAGTACCAGGCTTTGAACTTGATCCACTCCATCCCGGGGTGCTCACAGGGGAAGCCTTTTGGAGGGCGTGACAGCTTCTCGCCTTGCAGTTCCCCCATGGCGGAAACCAGTTTCTTTTCGCGCACCAGCTTGCCGAAGCGCGCGTGGTTCTCCATGATGTGGGCGCGCAGGATGCGGAGGTTGTCAGGCGTCGGCATGTAGACTCCGCCGGCCAGGCCGACGTGCTTGTGCGACACCTCGAAGTAGTAGCCGCCCGCGATGTGGCGTCCAAGATCGTGGCGGAAGAACGAAGCGCCCACGTGCGTCTTGTAGGGGGTCTTGTCCGAGCTGAAGCGCGTGTCGCGATAGATGCGATAGATCGCCTTCTGCGGCGTAGTGACCTCGTTCGGAGCAAACTTGATCATCTCCGCGCCGAGCGAGGTGACCAGCGCCTCCATCGGGGCCTTCACCTGCTCGAGATAAACAGGCTTGCGCGCTTCAAACCAGTCGCGGTTGTTGTTCTTCTCCAGGTCGCGGAAGAACTTCACGGCCTCTTTCGAGAAGCCCGGAAAACTGGCACCCATTCGGCTGCCTCCCCTACAATTGTGATGAATGTATTCCTTCGACGAGGTGCAACAGCGCCTCAGCGCCGTCTCGCCCCTTCAGATTACACGCAACGAACCGCTGGCGCGGCACACGCGCTTCGACATCGGCGGGCCCGGACGCCTGTTCGTGGACACCGAGGACGAGGCCGCGTTTGTCGCAGCTCTGCGTACTGCCGCGGACAGCGGACTGCCGTGGATCTCTATCGGCCTCGGCACCAACCTGATCGTGAGCGACCAGGGCTACGCTGGGATCGTGCTCCGCTACCGCGGCGCGGGCATCGAGAGCAGCAGCACCACCGTGCGCGTCCAGGCGGGCGCTCAGCTCCAGAGCCTCGTCGATCACTCCATCGCCTGCGGGCTGCAGGGCATCGAGTCCATGACCGGCATCCCCGGCAACGTCGGCGCCGCCATCTACGGCAACGCCGGCGCGTACGGCTCATCGATCTCCGACCGCGTGGCGCGTGTCCGCTACTTTGACGGCGAGGCCATTCGCGAAACCGACAACGCCGGCTGCGAGTTCCGCTATCGCGACAGCCTCTTCAAGCGCCGCCGCCACGCGGGGCAGGCGTGGCTGATCCTTTCGGCCGAGCTCGAATTCCCGGCTGGCGACGCCCTGGCGATGAAGGAGAAAGCCGGCGGCATTCTCGCCGTGCGCAACCAGAAGTACCCGCCCGACATGAAGTGCGCCGGCAGCATCTTCAAGAACCTGATCATGGCCGAGTTGCCGCCGCACGTGCGCGCATTGGTGCCGGAGAAGGTCATCAAAGGCGGCAAAGTACCGTCGGCCTGGTTTCTGGAAGAGGTAGGTGCGAAGGGCATGTCTGTGGGCGGAATCCGCGTCACGGACTACCACGCCAACACGCTCTACAACGCCGGCGGCGGCACGGCCGCGCAGTTCTGTGAGCTGGCCGGAGAGCTGAAACGGCGCGTCCGCGAACGCTTCGGCTTCGACGTCGAGGAAGAGATACAATACGTGGGCTTCGATCAGGTGCAGCCATGAGATACGCGGTTCTGGTTTTTCTGACGCTCTCCGCATTCGCTCAATCGCCCCGCAAGCAGGGCAGCCCGCTGGAGTCGCTCCCGAAGAACATCGAGGTTCTCACCCACTTCGGCGAGCGCGCAGACTTCTCTCCGTCAAATGCCGAAGTCGCCTTCATGGCGAAGAGCTTCGGCGACGCTTTCGTCATCGACCTCAAGACGCGCGCCATCCGCTGCCTCACATGCTCCATTCCCGGCGCGGCATTTCTGCGCGTCATGCACTTGTCGAACGGCGACTACGTTCTCATCGGCGCTGAAAAGTTCACCGACATCCGCACCAGCCGCGGGAGGGATAACGAGCTGTGGTACCTCTCGCGCAAGCCGGGCTCGAAGCCCGTGAAGCTCGGACAGAAGATGAGCGAGGGAGCGGCGATCTCCAAGAAGTCGATGTTGATCTCTTTCTCTGAGACAAGCGGGCAGAATCCGGAACTGCCGCGCGGCGCGTCCAGCCTGATCGTTGCGGAAGTGGATCTCAGCGGACCGGCGCCCACCTTGAAAGACAAGCGTATTGTCAGATCCAGTCCCGACAACTCCTGCACCCTGGAAGCACAGGACTTCTTCGACAATGACCGCAAAATGACCTACACCTGCTATGAGCGTGAGGGCCACGCGTCTGTCTGGACCATCGATCTGGAGACCAGGCAGAACCTGAATCAAACCCAGTCGATCGGCAGCTACAACGAGGTGGAGGGGATCTTCCCGGACGGACAGCACGCATGCGTGGAGTCCGATCAGCAGGGCGTGCGCATGGGCGCCACGAAGCTGTTCCGTGACATCGACATCTGGAAGCTGAAGCTCGACGGCACAGGCAAGAGTTTCGAGCGCCTCACTTACTTCAACGACTATGAAGGCTGGAAGGCCTCGAACCCCGTGGTGTCAACCGACGGAAAGATGATGGCGTTCCAGGTGGCGAGAGGCGCGGACGAGGCGGGCGTCGGCTACGGCATTCTGTTGATGCACTTCAAGAAGTAAGTCATGTCTACCATCTCCGGCCGGAAACTCGTGTACATCTTGCTGGGCACCATGGTCGTGGTGGTCGGCACTTTCGCCGGGCTCGCCTTGTTCAACATGGACAAGATCCGCACCTCTGTCGCCGTGCGGCGTGCGGAGAAGCCGATATTGCGGACGCCCACCGGCGAGATGGTCATCGTGCCTGAGGGCGAGTTCCAGGTTGAGCCCGGCCACGACGCCCCGCCGCTGCGGACGTTCTACATCGACAAAACTCAAGTGACCGACGGCCAATACGAGCAGTTCGCAAAAGAGAAGGGCCTCCTCGGGACGCCGGCGGCCAACGCGACCGAGGCCGAAGCCCGCGCCTTCTGTGAGTGGGCGGGCAAACGCCTGCCCACGCCCGACGAGCTGGCCAAGGCGGCCCGCGGAGCCAAGCCGGAGAAGGATGTGAGCATATACGGCGTGCTGAACATGGCCGCCAGCCGCGGCTTCCGCTGCGCGAAGGACGCGAAATAAGCAACTATCCGGCGGAATTGCACCGCCCCGACCTCAGCTCCAGAACGTCAGATACGGCTTGTTCTCGATGAGCCGCAATACGTAGAGCGCGGCCTCGCGGGCGTGGTAATCGCCCCACATGCAGGATTCGCTGCGCGGCACTCCGTCGTTGTCCGGCATGCGATCCCAGCCGTTGGGACGGTGGTACACCGAGTGCAGGATCAGCCCTTGATGGTTCGGGTCCATGCTGAGGTACGGCTCGGCGAAGAGGCTGTCGCAGACCGTGAGGCCCGCGTGCCAGTACATATCGTTTTTGAGGAATCGTCCGAGACGCAGCAGGCCTTGCGCGCCGATGGCCGCGGCGGACGAATCCACCGGCTCGTGCGGATTGAAGGGATCGGAGACGCGCGTGACCCAACCGTCCATCTTCGCCAGGCCCGGGGCGCCGGTGTCCCAGTAAGGGATACCGTCAAGCGGCGTGTTGGCGATGTAGAAGTCGCAGGTCGCCTCTGCAGCCTTGCGCATCACAGCCTGCAGTGCCGCTTTCCCTCCGAACGCCTCCAGTTCAGCATCCTTGAGCGTGTCGAGGAACTCGAGCTGCTCGGCGAATCCGCACATGGCCCAGGCGAGTCCGCGCGTCCACGTGCTGAACGGCGAGTAGCCCTGCTGTGAATTGGGGCAGCGGTAGTTGCCGTCGTTGACGTTGAAGACGCTCTCGTGCGCGGTGCGCCCGCGGACATCGTAGTGGTCGCGACCCTCGCCGTAGTAGACGGCGTACTTCGCGGTGGCGCGGGCGTGGTCGGCGAGCCGGCCGAGCAGAGAGATCTTCCTGTCGTTCTCGCCCATCAGGACATGGCCCAGCCGGTGGCTCACAGCAAGCGCACGCAGGCTGCGGATGGTGTCGACAAACAGCGAGTGCGGGCCATTGAAGGAGTAGATATAGCCGCCGCCATCGCTGGTGCGCGACCAGCGCGCGGCCTGCACGGCGCCGGAGACCTTCAGCGACATCTCGTAGAAGTGCTTCTCCCAGACGTTGGCAGCGATGCGGCCTTCGCTCATCAGCCGGAGCAGATTGCCGTAGGTGCTGACGTTGTTGAAGCCGTGGTCGTGCACGCCAACGTGCGACACGTGGGGCGCCATGAACTCGACAGTCTGCTTGAGGCCCGCGTCGAGGAAAGAGTTTTCCCCGGTGGCATCGAATTGGAGTATCGCCGCGCCGAACTGGAAACCCTGGGTCCACTCGGTCCAGCCGCGGCTGGTGTACTTGCCGTTGATCGTGAAGACAGGTGAGCCCTTCTCCGGATTCCAGGAGCTCTCCAGGGAGCGGATCTTCACCGCGGACGCTTCGAAGACGCGATGGACCTTCTTCTCCAGCGCCCGTGGAGTGAGTGTCGAATTGATCTTCATAGAGAGATGACTTTGCCGCTGATGGCCGCCTCATGTGCGGCGATCGTGATTTCGCAGATCCGATAGATCTCGTCGTGGGACAGCGATGTTGGCTTGCCAAGGTAGACGTGATCGAGGAACTCGGCGAAGATCGAACCTTCGGGCGGGAGCTCGGTGACCTTTTCAGATTTGCGGCCCGGAGCCAGCAGCGTGACGCCTGTGGCCGCCATGTACTCCGCGATGCCCTTCGTGCCGGCGAGCCGCAGCCGGTCGTCGCCGTGCGAGCCGGCAGCCGCTGGCCGGCAGTAGTCCATGTGCAGAGTGGCAGTGCCGCCGTTGTCGAGCCGGAAGGAGCTGGTCGTGGTGTTTTCCATGTCGCCCTGGCGTAGATCGCCGGCGATCCCCTGGAATCCGCACACCGACTTCATCTCGCGGCCGCTTGTGTAGCGCATCAGATCGAACATGTGGATGCCGATCCACAGGATCGTGCTGCCGTAGGTCTTGCGATTCCGCATCCACTCCGGCCGCTCTCCAAGCACGTAGGACTTCTGCGACGAGATCTGGATCACCTCACCGATCTCTCCCTGTTCGACGATCTTCTTCAGCGCCTGGTATGGCCGTTCCCAGCGCATCGGCAGCAGCATGCCCAGCTCGACGTTCTGGGCCGCGACCGCCTTCCTGATCCGTCCAAGGTCGGCATGGGTCATCGCCACTGGCTTCTCCGCGATGACATGCATCTTGCGCTGCACACACTCGAGGATCGCGGCGGCGCGCTCTCCGTCATTGTTGCTGACGCCGACTACGTCCGGCTTCTGCTCGTCCAGCATCTTGCGCGGATCGGTGTAGACCTTGGCTTTGCCCTTCGCGTACTTCTCCGCGGCGGCGAGGTTCTGGTCCTGCACGCCGACGATTTCCACGTCGGGATAGCGGGCGAGCGGCTTCGTGTACTCGCCGGGATGACCGTCGAGGCCCCAAACGGCGACGCGTACCTTTCGCGGGAGCTTCACGGGTTCAACGGCTGCGAGGGCAGCGGGCGCGAGGCCCGCCAGAACCGTCCGGCGGCTGAGGTTTAGGGCAGACATCACCGATATTCTGTCAAACCTCAGGGGCAAGCCGTGTATCGGGAATCGCTTCCCCGATGGCGAAGTGATAGACCACCTGTCCCGCGTCTGCCTCGATTTCAAGCCAGCGGTGAACGTGATCGTCGTAGAAGGCGCCGATGCCCGTGGCCTGGAAACCCAGCGACTCAGCACCGAGATAGAGCCGCTGCCCGATCGCCCCCGCCTCGTGGTGCACGAAGCGGTAGGCGCGGTCGCCGTATCGATCAAAAGCGCGGCGCAGGTCAGCGATCATTGAGAGCGTGACGGCGGAGTTGCCCGCGAGATCCTGGTGCAGACTCAGCGCGGCGGCGATCACGCGCTGATCGCCTGCTTTCATCAGATGCAGCGCACTGTCCCAGTAGCGGTAGAGTCCGGGGGCGAGCCCGTCCACGCGGTGGGCGAACACGTAGAGCGTGATGAAGCGGCCCTCCCAGTCCTTGGCGAGAGGACGCGAAGCGAGGTTGAGCAGTCCGGAGAGTTGCTCCAGGGCCATGCGCCGGCCTTCAGGTTTGAAGTCGAGTGCCGATCTGCGGCGGCGCGCGAGTGCGCCGAAGTTGTCGCACGGGAAATCGTCGAGCGCGGGCGCGGAGGGCACAACGGGAGTCTCTCCGAGCAGTGTTGTAGCGTGCATCTCTTCAATGAGTGGATACGCGGCAACTTCGGGCGACAGAGTGTTGGGTGTGCCGCCGAACCACTCTCCCTGCGCCGCCAACCGTGGCTCAGCTGGAGCACCGATCTCCGCCAGCAGCATCGGCCACTCGTCGGGAGCCAGGCGGAATCGCTCACCAACGTCAGCGTCCGCAAAGAGCCCGCGGGCCCACGTTGCGCAGCCCAACGAGCCTGCTGCATAGACTAGCGCCTGCCAGGCGTGCCCGATGTCGTGATTGATGTAGCGATAGGCGCGATCGCGGTACTTCCACGCCTCGCGCCAGACAATGCTCGACAACAAGAGCACCAGCGGCGCGTCGCTCACTCCTTTCAGGAAATCGCCGCGGCCGCGCATTTCCACCATGTGCGACGAAGGCCGGTAGTGATAGCAGCCGTCCTCCCAGCCCGGCAGCCCGCGCGTGGCAAAGTGGAATTCTGTCGGATGAAGGTTGCCGGACGAAGGATTCACGCGCAGCGCGTAGCGGCCGCCCGTTGGCGTCACCTTCGTCGCACTGATCGCGGCCGAGTAGTAAAGCAGCGACGGCACGAATCCCTCGTCCGCCGGCAGATCGATCAGCGGCACGCCCTCATAGTGCCGGAACGGATCGGGCATGTTAGCCCAGTCCAGTGTATGCGGCAGCCGGCGCAATCGCTCCGGTGTGTGCTTGGTCGCTTCGTGATATTCGAAAAGATTCAGTTGGACACCTTGAAATCGGCGAAGTGCGCGACCGTGCCGGGACCCACCCAGAAGGCCACGCCGCCTCCGTCCTCGCCGAGAAATAGGTCGTTGACGATCAGCGTCGGCTGCGCCGCATCGTGCACATAGAGCCGCGCCTGGCGGCCCTTCACCGTGATGCGGACCCTCGTCCACTCACCTGGAGCCAGATCCACGTACGACTCGTACTTCTCCGGAAACTCCTTACGCAGCCGCTGCCATGGATAGTCCGGATGCGAGATGTACTGCGCCGAATGGTTGCGCCGTACCTGATCGTCGGCGCGGCCGTTTGTCGGGCGCAGATAGAATGCCTCGTACTTCTCGCCGCCGGGCCGGACGCGGAACGCCACACCTACGAAGCCGCGCGCGCCGGTGCCCGCGCTCGCGCCTGGTTCGCCCGCCAGCCATACCTCAATCGTCCCGTCTTTGATGGTGTACTGCTTCAGGATGCAGAGCTGTCCGTCGCCCTGTGCTCCGGGTGCTTCGATAAACTTCATCGCGCGCCGCCCCTTGTAGTCGACCACTTCGGCCTTCAACCCCTTTAACTCGATGGCCTCGGAGATGCCAACCTGCGCACAGGCGCTGCAGGCCGCGAGCAATGCAGTCATCAACACCTTCATGGCGTCACCTCGGTTCGTAGAAACTCAGCGAGTTGTCCCCCTGGCTCAGGATCCTCACCCGCTTCAGTTGGCCGTACGCTTCCTTCAGATGGTGCGTGAACCTGGACGCGTGTTGGACGATGATCATCGGTCTCGGCGCTTCGCCCAGCGCCTCCAGGCACAAGCCGTACTCGCGCTCCCGCGGATAGGGAGGATCGAGAAACACGATGTCGGCTTCGATCTTCGAGATCACCGCGGCGGCGTTGCCAGGATGCACCTCGCAGCGCTCACCGATTTCGAGGCTCTCGATGTTCTCTTCCAACGCGCGTAGCGCCGGCCGGCTCTTCTCCAGAAAGACCGCGCGGCTCGCCCCGCGGCTCAGTGCCTCAATGCCGACACTGCCGCAGCCCGCGTAAGCGTCCAGAAAAACGCAGCCGTCAATGCGAGGCGCAAGGATGTTGAACAGCGCCTCGCGCAGGCGGTCCGGCGTCGGCCGCACACTGTCTCCGGCGGGCGCCTTCAGCCGCCGGCTTCGAAATTCGCCACCAATGACTCTCATGGACTGACCTGATTCTCCTTCATCCTATAAGCGCCAGACCGTAGCGGCGCTGCCAGTTATCGCGAATGTAGCGCATCGCCTGCTGCAGGTCCTGCTGCGATGGCGGACTCTCGACAAAGCCCTGCGCCTCGCTGCGCGCCAATTCCAGAATCTCGCGGTCGCGCAGCAGGTTGCCGATCCGGAACGTGGGGAGCCCGCTCTGCCGGGTACCGAGGAACTCACCCGGTCCGCGCAGCTTCAGATCCATCTCCGCGATGTAGAAGCCGTCGTTCGAATCAACCAATGTCCGGATGCGCTCGCGCCCTGTGTCGCTCAGCTTGTCCGTCACCAACACGCAATAGCTCTGCGCCGCACCTCGCCCCACGCGTCCGCGGAGCTGATGAATCTGCGCGAGACCGAAGCGCTCCGCGTTCTCGATCACCATCACCGTCGCGTTGGGCACATCCACGCCGACCTCAATCACCGTGGTGGAGACAAGCACCTGGATCTCGCCCCGCTTGAACGCGTCCATTACCGCTTCCTTCTCGGGAGGCGGCAACTTGCCGTGCAGCAGCCCGACCTTCAACTGCGGAAAGACGTCTTTGGACAGCTCCTGATACGCAGCCTGCGCCGCCTTCAGTGCGAGGCCGCGCTCCGATGCGTTTTCACTCTCCTCGATCACTGGATAGACGATATACGCCTGCCGCCCCGATTTGACCTCGCGCAGGATGAAGCTGTAGACCTGCTCCAGTTCCAGCTTTGTCTTGTGCGACGTGTGGACGGGCTTCCGGCCTGGCGGCAGCTCGTCGATGATGCTGACGTCGAGGTCGCCGTAGATGGTGAGCGCCAGTGTCCGCGGGATAGGCGTCGCAGTCATCACCAGCACGTCGGGAGTAACGCCCTTCTGCTGCAGCGCCTTTCTCTGCATGACGCCGAAGCGGTGCTGCTCGTCGATGATGGCCAGGCCGAGCTTGTGAAACTCGACGTCCTCTTCGAGCACGGCGTGCGTGCCCACGACAATGCTGGCGAAGCCGGAGGCGATGGCCCGCTTCGCGAAGTCCTTCTCCTTTTTCGACATCGATCCCGTCAGTGGCAGCACCTGGTAGTTGAGCGGCTCGAAGATCCTTTTGAAGTAGAGATAGTGCTGCATGGCCAGGATCTCAGTCGGCGCGAGCACGGCCGACTGATAGCCGTTTTCCACCGCGATCACCCCAGCCTGCGCTGCCACGATAGTCTTGCCGCTGCCCACGTCGCCCTGCAACAGCCTCGACATCGGCGCCGCAGTGGCCATGTCGCGTGCAATCTCGCCGAGCACGCGCTTCTGCGCTGCGGTCGGCTTGAACGGCAGCATCTTTTTTATCTGCTCGCGAGCCTTGTCGCCCAGTTCGAACGCAATGCCGGTCTCCGTGCGCGCCTGCCCGCGCTTCACCGCCATCCCCGTTTCCAGCCAGAAAAACTCTTCGAAGATCATGCGGTACTGCGCCGGAGAGCGGAACGCATTCAGCAGACGCAGATCGGCATCGGGGGAAGGGAAGTGCAACTCCCGCGTTGCGGCCTGCAGATCAGGAAGCTTGAGCCGCTGGCGGATGTGGGGAGGCAGCGCATCCTGAAGCGCCGGAAGCTGATCCGTGATCCGCTTGAGCACGCTGCGCAGCACCTTCGTGGAAACCTTTCCGGCTGCCTCGTAGATCGGTACGATCCTCCCGGTGTGCAGTGCCGCGTCATCCTCTTCGTCTTCCCGCAACACTTCGTACTCGGGATGAAGCATCGACAGTTCGCCCCTGTACGTGTCGAACTCGACCTTGCCGAACAGCGCGACGCGCGTGCCGACCGTGAACACGTTGCTCAGATACGGCTGATGGAACCACTTGCCCGTCAAGCGGCCGCTGTCGTCCTCGAACACGACCTCGATCAACTGCAGATTGCGCCGCCGGAAACGGGGCGAGTGAACCGATGCGACCTCCGCGAGTACCGTTGCCATTTCACCAGGAGCCAGTTGGGAGAGCGGCTTGACGTTGGATCGGTCCTCGTAGCGGAAGGGAGCGTAGGTCAGCAGGTCGGCCGCGGTTTCCAGACCCTTGGCCTGCAGGTCTTCGGCGCGCTTGGGGCCGACCCCTTTCACGTACATGACTGGCGTGGACAGATCCAACGGCACGGGGAAATATCAGTGTAGCTGTCCGCCTAGCCGCGCGACTCGCCCTGCCTGGCTGCCAGGAAGGCTGCGAGGAACAGCAGCGTGGCGAAGGCCGGCAGTTGGTGGAAGGGATAATCGACGGCCGCGTGCAGGAGCACCGTGAGGAAGCCGATCCCCCACACGGAGCGCAGCAGTCCTCTCAGCACGATGACGACGAAGGTGATGATCGCGGCCAGATAGGGGATGCCGCCGTCGGCAGTCCATTGTAGCCAGTCACAATGCGCCTGATTGACCACCACGCCGATGTCGAACCTGGCGAATTCAGGATAGACGACAGGCCAGGTGCCAAGACCCGTGCCGAACCACGGGTTGCGCCGGATGATCTCCAGGGTGGACGTCATGATAGGCCAGCGATAGTCCCGCAGCGGATCCAGACCGGTAATGCGCTGCCAGAACATGTCCCAGCCGGCCACGAAGCTCCAGAGCGTGACGAGGACTACGATTTGCAGAGCGGTGAGGGCCGCGGTCCGGCCGGAGAGAGCCGAGCGGAGCCACGCCAACAACAGCACGGCCGAGATTTCGACCAGCAGAAAGATGGCTCCGGACCGCGATGCACCCGCCACAACACCGGCGGCTAGAACCGCCGCGGCTGTCAGGTACAGAGGCGCGCGGCGCCGTGATTCGATCGCACGCCAGAGCGCGAGCGGAAAGACCAGTTCAACGAACTGTGCATACTTGTTGTGGTAGGCGAATGGGCCCAGGGTTCCCTCTGAGTAGCCAGTGTCAAACAGCCAGAATGCTTTCCCGCTGCTCGAGAAGACCTGCATGACAGCCACGGCTCCAATGAGCGTGGCGAACACGAGCAGTGCATCCTGCATCCGCCGCGCCAGCGCGCCGTCCGGCAACGCCTGCAGCAGCAGCAGGCATGCGAATAACGTGACGGTCCCGGCAGTGACCGCCTCTACCGTCGCCCACGGCTGGACACTTCGGCCCGCCGCGAGTTGCAGCACGCCCCAGAGAGGCAGAAAAGCGAGCGGAGCCAGCGCCGCATGGATCCTGACCTGCCCGCGCCTGAGTGCGTTGATCCACAACCAGGCCACAGTGAGCGCCAGGGCGCCCAACTGAAACACTGACAGCGCCCAGCGCTCGCGGACCCAAAGCGTGAGGATGCCAAAGACGACGAGGGCCCCCAGTGTCCAGGCAGAGGCACGCGTGACACCGGAAATCATCGCGCCTGCCCGTTCGAGCGGAAAGAGAAACTGCGCAGGAAGAGTTCACCCTCCGGCCGCACCTGCCCGGCGGGCCTGCGCAACGTCAGGGCCAGCCGGTAGATCTGATCCTCCGCCGGCAGCGCCCACGAAACCGAAGCAGGGGCCCAATCCTCGGACACCAGCGTCGACGGCGGCGGGAGAGGACTCAAGTGGGAGCCGCCTCCACGCGGCGTCAGTACCCACGTGATGCCTTCCTGCGAGGCCGTGATATTCCGCGTCTGGAATTCGAATCCCAGCGTCCACGTGCGGCCTCCAGGAAGGTACACTGTCTGGCTCAACAGCTCCGCCGATTCGGGTTGCGAGCCGGAGAACGTGAACTTGATGCCGCCCGGAGGAAGGCCTCGATTGGTATCGATGCCCGCGATCATAGGGATGCTCCAATCGAGGCCGGGCGGCTCGGCCGGTGCGTCGAGGCCAAGGTTGATGAGAGGCGCATCCTTGGACCATCGGGAGGTGAACGCCGCATTCCAGATGTTGATCGCATCTGTGGGCCGGTTGGCGTCGAGAAGCGCAGTGACTGCTGTGGCAACCACCGGTGCTGCGGCCGCCCCTGGCTCCCCCGCCGTGCGGCTGGACTGTAGAAAACGGAGAGTGGCATCCGGCAGGTGATCGAACGACTGTTCCTCAATGAGCAGTGAGATGAACGCCGCGAGGTTCCGCGGGCGCGGCGGGATGATCTCCGAGAGAAAAATCGAGTCCGAAGCACCGTTCTCCCGGCACAGCCGCAGTAGCGGCAGTTGATCCGGCCACGCGCGCTCCAGGGCGAGCCGGGCGGCGCGGAAGAGATCCTGCGAACGGCCGTTGCGGGCGTAGTAGTTCGCCAGCGACCAGCGCGGAAGCCAGAGCTGATTGTAGTGCTCCGCCTGCAGGAAGAGCCGCTCCGCTGTGGCGAGGTCGCCCGAGATCTCCGCGGCGATGGCGGCCTGCGTCAGCGAGAACCCTCGCCGTGGATTCACCTCAATCGCACGTTGCCAGTCGGCAAGCGAATTGCCACCGAGTTCTTCCTTCCGCTGGGCGCGCAGGATCAGATAGAGATCGTTTGCGGGGTCCATCTGAATCGCCCGGTCGATCCGTTCGAGGCTCGGCGAGTCCTCAGCCAGCATCGACGCGCGCAGGCGGGACCAGATCGTCAACGAAACAGGAACCGCTGCCATCGTCGCCAGCAGGGCGGCGGCGAAGGCTCGTGCGGCGTCCGCTATCGGTCTGTCCGGCCGTTGCAATTCGTGCTCGATTGTATCATCAGGTTTCGTAACTGATTGGCAGGCAAATGCTTAGCGAAGGCTGCCCGCGACGAAATTCATTGAAAAAATGGCTCTCTTGCGAGTAGGCTGGATTGTCGGGGCCGGCGTGTGAACAAAAGGATAGGGAATACAAGGCATTGTTGAACAGAACTCTTTTCTCCTCAGTCTTTTCAATCGTGCTGGCGGCTTCCGCGGCATGGGCCGGTAGTGATGTGATCGGCGTCGCCGTCTCCAACGGCAGACTTGAAGTGGACCGGTCCGAAGTGACCGGCAATGCAAATCTCAGCGAAGGGTCGACGGTCCGGACGCGCGCTGAAGCGGGCCGCATTCAATGGAAGAGCGGAGCCAAGGCTGCACTCGCACCGAACAGTTCGGCGCGTGTGTTCGGAGACCACTTCGTGCTGGAGAAGGGCACAGGGTACGTGTCGACTCCCAGCATGCGCGCCCAGGCCAGGGGATTCGATGTGATTCCGGCGGAAGGAGGGCAGGCCCAGGTCGCCCTCCTGGACGGAGGGGTGCAAGTTGCCGCCCTCAGAGGTTCGGTCAAAGTGAAGGGCGCTGACGGAATGGTCCTGGCTCGTGTCATTCCCGGCAAGGCGTTGGATCTGGCCCCGGGCGCGGGCGCTGCGGGCGAGTCAAGAATGACCGGAATTGTGCGCAATGAGGGCGGCAAGTTCATGTTGAAGGACCAGATCACTAATCTGGACGTTGAACTCCGCAGCGGCAACCTGGCGCGCGAAGTCGGCCGCCTCGTCGAGGTGAGCGGGAAATCGAGTCCGACCGCCGATCGCGAATCGCAAGTGATTGAGGTCGCAACGCTAACGCACATGGAACCTGATCCGCAGAGCGGTGGAGCTCGGCCGACGGAGGCGAACAAACCCCCATCAGGCACGAAGCCCAACGGCGGTGGTGGCGGATTGAGCCACGGGGCGAAGGTCGGGATCGCCGTTGCCGCAGCGGGCGGAGGTGCGGCGGTGGCGGTGTTCGCGACCATGTCCAAGTAAACCTGAAGACCTCTTCACCCTGACTCCAATTCCATTCGCTACTTAAGTGCCGTAGAATAAGACTGTTCGGACTGCGGCGGCTTCTTTCGCGAAGCGAGGCATAACCTTTTCGAAGGGTCCGTCGTCTTAACCTTCTGGAAAGACCTGTCTATCTTTCTATCTATCCCGGTTCTCGCCGAGTGACACAAGCGATACGAATATGCAGCCGCAGATGAACTCATCTTCGCTCCCCAGCCCGCAGGGTGTACCGGGCCAGGCGCCAACCTCCCAGGCACCCAAACGGCCACGCTCCTTCAGCGGGCTCGTTCTGTTGCTTCTCGCTGTTGTGGCCTCCGCCGGATGGTTTGCCTGGCGCAATTTGATGCCCTCCTCCAAGACGGGCGGATCGGGCATCGCAACGGTGCGTACGGCGGCGGTGGCGGCCGGTTCCCTGCAGCGGACACTGCGGCTGACTGGTACCACGGCGGCTGAAAGGTACACTTCGCTCATTGCGCCGCAACTCCGCGGTAATCGTGGAGGCGGCGTACAGGTGAGCGTTTCCGGCGGCGGTGGGCGCACTTCTGTCTCGATTCAGGTCTCCGGCGGAGACGCGCCTGGGCGCAGCGGTGGTGGAGGAAGCTCCAGCAGCGGCTCAACTTCCGGTTCCAGCGCGAGTTCGGCATCATCTTCCACCGCCAGTGCCGCCGCAAGCTCTGGTGGTTCGTCCAGCACTTCTTCATCGTTCCGCGGCGCTTCCAACCGCTTTGGCACCTCGTCCAGCGGTTCAAGTTCGTCTGCATCCAGCAGCGGTTCGAGCTCGGGGACATCGTCGGCGAGCAGTTCGTCCTCCTCTGCATCTTCGAGTGGTGGAGGTGGCGGCGGTGGTGGTGGCGGGGACCGGCTGAGCGGCGGCATGAGTGACTTCATGCAGGTCTTGCAGTCCGTGGCCAAGCCGGGTTCGATTGTGAAGAAAGGCCAGGTCATTGCCGAATTCGACCGCCAATTCCAGGAGCAGCGCCTCGACGACTTTAAAGCGCAGATCGAGCAATCCGAAAGGACTATGCGCTCCATCGATGCGCAGATCGATGTGCAGCGCAAGGCTTTCACACAGAACATCTCCCTCGCCAAGGGCGCCGTGGAGCAGTCCAGACTGGATCTGAAGACGACTCCCGTGCGGTCCACCATCGACGCCGAGGTTCTGAAGCTCTCTTTGGAAGAGTCGCAGGCGCGATTGAAGCAGTATGAAACTCAGGTCCCCTATCAGGAGACCAGTATGAAAAGCCAGCGCCGGACCTCGGAACTGGACTTGGATCAGGCCAAGATCGAGCTCAAGCGCGCCGAGCGCAATGTTGAACTGATGGGCGTCAAGGCGACGATGGACGGGATGCTCGTCATGGAGAACATCATGCGCGGCAGCGAGTTCGCCCAGATCCAACAGGGCGACCAGCTCTTCCCCGGACAGATGTTCGCGCGCATCGTTGATCCGAGTTCGATGCTGGTTTCGGCTACTGCCAATCAGGCGGATATTGAGATGTTGCGCGTCGGCGCGAAGGCCATCCTCCGGTTCGATGCGTATCCGGGGCTGGAGTTGCCCGCGCACGTGATCTCTATCGCGGCCATCACAAAGCCCGGCGGCATGCGCAGTACTTTCGTTAAAGAAGTGCCCGTGTTCCTCAAAATCGACAAGATGGATCCGCGAGTCATTCCGGATCTCAGCGTGAGCGCGGATATCATCGTCGAATCGGCCGAAAATCTGACGCTGGCTCCCATGGAGTCCGTTTTCCGCGATTCCCCTTCTGCCAAGCCCTATGTCTTCGTGAAGACGGCTGCCGGGTTCGAGAAGCGCGAAGTCGATCTTGGCTTGGCCAATCATATTCAGACCTCCGTTCGCTCGGGCTTGAAGCCCGGCGAGGTGGTCGCCCTGGAACGGCCGCAGTCGCCGCAGGGGCAAAATGCCACAACGAAGGAGGCCTCAATGGGACGCGTCCCGGAAGCTCTGCCGGCACGCAACCCATTCCTCGGAGTTTTCCATGTCTAAGGATCTGAAACCGTCGAAGAAACTCGGTCAAACGAACGGCAAGGGCCGGTACATCATTTGGGGCGTCTTGCTGCTCACGCTCTCCGGCGGCGGTTTTGCTGCCTACCGCTACTCGACAGCGAAGCCCGTTGAAGTGCCCACAGTGAGCGTCCGCAAAGGCGAATTCACCATCACAGTGCGTGCGCGCGGCGAAATCCGCTCGACGCGCTCCGTCGTGCTGAGCGCGCCGCAGGTGCCGAATCCGCGTATCACCAAGCTGGCCGAGTCCGGCAAGCCGATCAAGGCCGGTGATGTTGTGGTCGAGTTCGATACCGCTCAATACGAGAACTACTACCTTAACTTTGTTACCAGCGCCCGCACTGTGGATAGCGAGATCGTTCAGACCAAGGCCAGCCACAAGATCACGGACGAGCAGGACGCCATGAATCTCATGACGGGTCAATATGACGTCCAGCGCGCCGAGCTCGAAGCCTCGAAGGCCGAGATCCTCTCCGAGATCGAAGGCGCCAAGAATCGCATCCAGGTCGGTCTTTCCAAGGGTGCGCTTGAGCAGACCAAGGCCTCGGTGAAGTCGCACGACGTTACGCAGCAGGCCGATCTCGAGCGCCTTGATTCGCGCAAGAGCAAGACCATCCGCGATATGGATCGCGTCAAGGGCTACCTCTCCAAGATGGTCATCCGCGCTCCATCGGACGGGATCCTGAACGTGATGCCGAACTTCCGGGCTCAGGGCAACTTCGGACAGACCCCTCCCGCCTTCAAGGAAGGCGACAACGCCTGGACCGGCGCCGTCATCGCCGAGATCCCCGACCTCAGCGAAATGCGGCTCGACCTGAAACTGGAAGAGGTTGACCGCGGCAAGATCCAGCTCGGCCAGACCGTCAAAGTCAGAGTCGACGCCATTCAGGATAAAGAGTTTGAAGCTGTGCTCGATTGGATTAGCCCGATCGCACAGCTCACCTTCCGCGGCATGGGCGCGAATGAAAAATCGTTCCCTGCGCGTGCGACTTTGAAGGCAACCGATCCGCGCCTCCGCCCCGGCATGAGCGCCACGGGCGTGGTGCTGATCGAGAGCCAACCCAACGTGCTGCTGATCCCGAATAAGGCCAGCTTCCTGCAAGCCGGCAAGCCGCATGTTTGGGTCCAGCGCGGCGCTGCGAATTGGGAATCGCGGCCGATCGATGTCGGCAAGCGCAACGAGAACGACATCATCGTCCTCAAGGGGATCAAGGAAGGCGAACGAATCGCACTGGAAAACCCCGCCGAGGTCGCCAAGAGGTCAAAGAAGTTATAAACCGCCGCCGCCTGTCCCGGGCGTGTGGACCGAGACGTGTGAGTGCCGTGCCCGCAAGGGCCGGATTGAGATCTGAACAATGAAGAAAGTTGTCTTTCGCCTCGTCCTGATAGCTATCGTGTTGGGCGCCGGATACGGCGTCTACCGGTTCTTCCAAGGCCTGCCTGAGCGCCACAAAGTGGTGCCGACCACGAAAGTGCGCCGTGGCGATGTCGTGGTCCGCAGCTTCACGCGCGGGGAACTGCGCGCGGTCCGCACCGCGAGCCTCGCGGCGCCGAACCTGTTCGGCACCGTGCAGGTCACCCGCCTCGCTCCGCTTGGCGCTTTCGCTCGCGAGAAGAACCTGATCGTCGAGTTCGACGACTCCGAGGTGCTCTCCCGCCTGGAGTCACGCCAGCTTGAACTCGAACAGGTGGACGAGTCGATCAAGAAATCGCAGGCGGACCTCGCCATCCGCAATAACCAGGACCAGGTGGATCTCCTGCGTGCCCGCTACGCCGTGCGCCGCGCCGAGCTCGAAGTCAAGAAGAACGAGCTGATGTCCACCATCGACCAGAAGAAGAATACGCTGAACCTCGAAGAGTCGCAGCGCCGCCTCAAGCAGCTCGAAAGTGACATCAAGTCCAAGCAGGAACAGGCACTGGCCGAATTGAACGTCCTCCGCGAGCGCCGCAACCGCAGCCTCCTCGACATCAACCGCGAAAAGATGCGCCTCTCTCAGGTGAAGCTGCTCTCCCCCATCAGCGGCCTGGTGGCGATCAAGCAGAATCGCGGCGGATTCTCCGGCATGTTCGGCACACAGGTGCCCGACATCCGCGAAGGCGACCAGGTCCAGCCCGGCATCCCCGTCGCGGACGTGCTCGACCTCTCCGAGCTCGAGATTATAGCCCGCGTCGGCGAACTCGATCGCGCCAATCTCAAGGAGGGCCAGGATGTCCTCCTCCGGCTCGACGCACTGGCCGGCAAGGTCTTCAATGGCAAAATCAAGTCGATGAGCGGCACGGCCAGTGCCAACGTGTTCAGCGCCGATCCTGGCAAGAAGTTCGACGTCATCTTCTCCATTGACATGCGGCAACTGCTGACGACGCTCGGCGTCAAGCCCGACCAGATCGCGAAGATCATGGCCACCGCCGAGGAGAATCGCAAGAAGCCGATCGCGACAACCACCACTTCGATGTTCGCCGGCGGTCTCCCCGGCATGGGCGCCATGGGCGGCGGCATGCCCGGCGGCGACACCCAGGGCGGCCAGCCCATGATGATGCAGGGCGGAGCCGGAGCACAGGGCGGACAGGGCGGCGAAGGCGGACAGCGCCGCACCTTCCAGATGGGCGGTGGCGGCGGCATGATGGGCGGCGCCAACCTCACGCCCGAGCAGCAAAAGAAAATGGCCGAGATCTTCCAGAAGGCGACTGCCGGCAAGAACATGATGGAGATGTCGCAGGAGGATCGCCAGGCGTTGTTCCAGAAAGTCCGCGAAGAGGCCAAGAAGGCCGGCATCGAACTGCCGGAGCGCGGTCAGCGCCGGCGCGACAGCGGCGATGCTCAGGGCGGCGATGCGCAAAGGAGCGCTGCCGCGGGATCTGGTCCGGCCAATATGGCGCTCGGACCTCAGTCTCCCGGCGCGGGCGGCAACCGCGGCGCCGGCGGCGGCGGATTCCCCGGGATGATGATGGGCGGCGCCGGTGCTCAGTTCTCTCAGAAGGATCTGGACAGCGCCCAGATTCCCCCTCCTCCCGAAGAGGGTGACAACATGGATGTCCTGCTGCGCCCCGGCCTCCTCGCCGATGTCGAGATCATCGTCGAAAAGGTTCCCAATGCCGTCTACGTGCCCAATCAGAGCATCTTCGAAAAAGACGGCAAGAGCGTGATCTTCGTCAAAAAGGGCGAGACCTTCGAGGAGCGGACCATCCACATCTCAAAGCGCTCCGAGTCCGTCTCCGTGATCGAGACCGGCCTGCAGCCCGGCGAGGTGGTCGCCCTGCAGGATCCCACCGCCAAGCCCGGCGACAAGAAGAAAGATGAGAAGAAATCCTCCGGTGGCGCCGCCTCCGCACTCCCCGTGGGCGCGTCGAAGGGAGGCCAGTGAGTCATGAGCGCGATCATTCAGGCCTACATCCCAGAAATCTACATGGGGCTTTCGAGCCTCCTGGTTCACAAGCTCCGCACCATGCTCACCATGCTGGGCATGATCTTCGGCGTCGGCGCCGTTGTCGCGATGCTCGCGATCACCGCCGGAGTCGAGAAGGAGATGCTCTCCTATATCGACCTGCTGGGTGTCAACAACATCATCATCGAGGCCAAGGAGGCCGTCGACCGGAATGAGTTGCAGACGCGCCGCGCCGTGAGCCCCGGCATGACCTTCCGTGACTATCGGGCCATCCTGGAGAATACGCAGGGCATCGACCTCGCCACACCCAGGAAGCGCTTCAAGCCGCTCAAGGTCCTCCCCAAAACCAACGCCGAGCCCCCCATGCTCATCGGCGTCGAGCCCGGCTACAAGGACATCCAGAGCCTCAAGCTCGTCGAAGGCCGCTTCTTCAACGACCAGGAGAATGAAACCGCGGCGCCCGTGTGTGTCCTCGGCGAATCCGCCAAGGTCAACCTCCTCGGCTACGAGCCGGCGGTCGGCAAGTTCGTCAAGATCAACGACACCTGGCTCCAGGTCGTCGGCGTCATGGCGCAGCAGGCCGGCGGCGATACCGATGTCGAAGGCGTTGAAATCCTCTCGCGGAATAACCTCGTCGTCAGCCCGCTGCGCACCGTGATGTTCCGCTTTGAAGACAACAACAGCTTCCTCAAGGACGAGATCGACGGCGTTTACCTGCGCGTCAAGCCCGGCACCGACTCCGTGGACACCGCCAGCGTCATCAACGCGATCCTCGCCGCCACCCATAAGGACGCGGGCGACTACAGCGTCACCGTTCCCGCGGGCCTCCTCGAGCAGAAAAAGCGCACCAGCAACATCTTCAAGATCGTCATGATCTGTATCGCCGGCATCAGTTTGCTGGTCGGCGGCATCGGCATCATGAACATCATGCTCGCCACCGTGCTGGAGCGCACGCGCGAGATCGGCATCCGGCGCGCTATCGGTGCACGCCAGGCTGACATCGTGCGTCAGTTCCTCACAGAAGCGGTCATGATCTCTATCCTCGGCGGATTCCTCGGCATTCTGTTCGGCGTCACACTCGCCCAGATCATTGCCACCGCCGCAGGCTGGTCCACGGTGGTCACTTTCACGTCCATCGCCGTGGCCTTCGGCGTCTCGGTCGGCATCGGGCTGCTGTTCGGCATTTACCCGGCCGTGCAGGCTGCCAAACTCGATCCGATCGAGGCCATCCGCTATGAGTAGTTTCCATAAAGTTCAGGTCAAATCCATGCGTCTTGTTGCCGTACTTCTCATCACCGCTCTCGTTCTGCCTGCTCAGCAGTCCGTCCAGCAGCCAGCCCAGCCGCCTGCCGCGCAGCAGCCGGGCCAACCGGCCACCGCACCAGGGCAGCCCGATACCTCTCAGCCGACCCTCGGTGCCGGAGCCTCAGCCACGATGATGTCGGATTTGGGCGATCTGGAAACCCGCTGGACAGGTTCTCCCGCCTGGTTCCGCAAGACCTTTCAGTCCGACGCGAGGGTGCTCCTCTCTCCGCCGGTTCGCCTGAAGGATTATGTCGTCGACGGCAAGCTGCGCCTGTCTCTGAGAGGCTTCCTTGACCTCGTCGTCGCCAACAACACGGATCTCAGCATTCTGCGCGTCAACCTCGAGATCCCAAAGAACGCCATCGAGCGCGCCTTCTCCGTCTTCGATCCGCTGGTGAATACCTCGTTCGGTGCGACCCGGTCCACCAACCCCGCCACCAACGCGCTGCAGGGCGCCTCTGTCGTCAGCAACCTGACCCAGCCCTACAACTTCCGCTATCAGCAGACCCTGCCCACTTCCACCCAGGTCTTCAGCACGTTGAGCTGGCAGAAACTTTCGACGAACGACACCTTCGCTCTGTTCAATCCCGCGTATTCCAACAACTGGCAGATGGGCTTTACACAGCCTTTGATGCGTAATCGCGGCAAGTACATTACCAAGCTGCCGATCACCATCGCGCGCGCGCAGCGCGTCCAGCAGGAGATCGCCTTCCAGGATTCGATCCTGCGCAGCCTCGTTACCGCCGAGAACGCCTACTGGGACGTGATTGGGTCGCGCGAGAGAATCGTGGTCCAGAAGGACGCCCTCAAACTGGCCGAGGCCGCGCTGGAGAGAACCAATCGCGAGATCGAGTTGGGCGCCACCAGCGAGTTGGAGCGCTTCCAGCCCGAACAGAACGCCGCCACCGCCCGCATCAACCTGGTTCAAGTGGAGTATCAGTTGCGCCAGTTCGAAGATGTGCTGCGCCGGTTCATCGGCGCGGATCTCGATCCGGATGTCCGCCAGCTTCCGCTCGAACTGACCGAAGACGTCTCCAAACCTCCGGAAGACACTGCCTACGATAAGGAAAAGCTCGTCTCGCTCGCCCTCACCCGGCGTCCCGACCTCAAGTCGAATCTCGCCAACCTCGAAGTCAACGATCTGCAGATCCGCAGCGCGCGTGAAGGCTTGAAGCCCGTACTCAACCTCTCTGCTTTCTATCAGACCTTCGGACGCGGCGGCCCCGGCTACACCCGCGACGTCCCGCCGATCTTTGTCCCAGGCGGCCCCGGTGATGCCTGGAGCCAGATGTTTGGGTTTAACTACAGTACTTACAATTTCCAGCTCACGCTCAATCTGCCGCTGAGGGACCACACCGCATCGGCCAACCTCGCCGACGCCGTCGTCAACAAGCGCCTCACCGCCCTGCGCGAACGTTCCATCGAACAGCAGGTCCGCCAGGACGTGCTCACCGCCATCACGAACGTCGAGAGCAGCCGCGAAGGCGTGAAACTGGCCCTTATCGCCTTCGATTACGCGAAGAAGCGTGCCGACGCGGACCAGAAGCGGTACGACCTCGGTGTCATCAACATCTTCTTCCTCCTCTCGGCGCAGAATGACCTCACTGTGGCGCAGTCGAACGTCGTCAACCAGACGGTCACCTACCGCCGCAATGTGCTCACACTGCAACAGCGACTGGGTACGCTGCTCGAAGACAAGGGCATCGTCATCCAGTAACTCGAAACCTCTTATCATGGAGGGGCGGGCTTACGGGCCCGCCCTTTTTGTTTCATGGGCCGCATTCGAATCCTCTCTGACAACGTTGCCAACAAGATCGCCGCGGGTGAAGTCGTGGAGCGTCCCGCCTCCGTCGTGAAGGAGCTGCTCGAAAATTCGCTCGACGCCGGCGCTACCGACGTCCGCGTCGACGTCGAAAGCGGCGGCCGCCGCCTGCTCCGCATCTCGGACAACGGATGCGGCATGCTCCGCGACGACGCGCTCCTCGCCTTTGAGCGCCACGCTACGTCCAAGCTCTCCAACGTCGACGAGCTCGAGTCCATCGCCACCCTCGGCTTCCGCGGTGAGGCGCTCCCCTCCATTGCGTCCGTGTCCCGGCTCCTGCTTGAAACGCGCTCCGCAGATGAGCCGACCGGGACCCGCGTCGAGATCTCCGGTGGAAAGCTGATCGCGTGCGAGGAAAACGCGCTCGCCGCCGGTTCCATCATCACCGTGCGCGATCTCTTCTTCAACGTCCCCGCACGCAAGAAATTTCTCCGCAGCGAACAGACCGAGCTCGCTCACATCGCATCCCTTGTCACCCATTACTCCCTCGCTCACCCTCAAAAGAGCTTCGAGCTGACGCATGAGGGCAAAGAGTTGCTCCGCGTCACACCCGTGGAATCCGATCGCGAGCGCGTCTTTCAGGTCTTCGGCGCGGATGCCCTGGAGGACCTCGTCGAACTGCGCGAGCGCATTGCGCAGGAAGGCCGCTTCCGCCTCACCGGCTTCATCTCCCGCCCGCAGGTCCAGAAGAGCAATCGCAATTCGATCTTCCTGTTCGTCAACCGCCGGCTCATTCGCGACAAGCTCCTGCTGCATGCCATCTCTTCCGCTTATCACAACCTGATGCCCCCGGCCTGCTATCCGTTTGCGCTGCTCTTCTTCGACTGCGATCCCGGGGAAGTCGACGTCAACGTCCATCCGTCGAAGACCGAGGTGCGTTTCCGCAATAGCAGCTTCGTCCACGACTTCGTGCGCGATTCTCTGCGCGAAACGCTGGTTGCCGAGCGTCCCGCACCAAGTGCGCCCCTGCCCACCAGCCCTGTTCCCGGCGGCACGCCCACGCCCGGCGTCCAGCCCGGCGCACGTCTCCCCTTTTCGGAGTTCTCCCAGCAGATCGAGGACTTCCGCTTCAACGAGCAGCGTCTCGGCGACAACCCGCCGGAGCAGCCCCGATCCGTCCTGCCCGACTACACTCTCCGCCCCACCATGCCTCCGCCCGCGCGATTCAATTTCAGCGCCGGCGACCCCATCGCCGTCGGAGTGCCGGAGACCGACGTCCAGCCGCTCCGGCTGAAAGTGCCCGACACCCACGGCGGGTTTCCGGTTGACGTCGACATCGACGCTCCCCAAAGCATGGTGTCGCTCGACGACATGCGCGTGCTGGGCCAGATCCACGACAGCTTCATCGTCGCCGCCGGCCGCGATGGACTCTGGATCATCGATCAGCACGTCGCCCACGAGCGCATCCTGTTCGAGAAGGTGCTCCGGCAGCAGCGGGAAGGACGCGTCGAACAGCAGCGTCTGCTCCTGCCCATGGTGCTGCAGCTCTCTCCCGCGCAGCAGGTTGAGTATGAGCGGATTGCCGGCGAACTGGAAACAGCCGGCTTTGAAACCGAGCCCTTCGGCAACCGCACCATCGCCGTGAAGGCCGCGCCGGCCGATCTCGCCGCCTCCGACCTCGAGCGCGCTGTCTACGAAATCCTCGAGATCGCCGAGGGCGAGATGCGCCGCGTGAGCGTAGACGATCTCCGCCGCGGCATCGCCGCTTCGCTCGCCTGCCGTGCCGCCATTAAGATCAACATGCGCCTGGATCAGACCAGGATGGACTGGCTGCTCCGAGAACTTGCGAAAACCCAATACCCGATGAGCTGCCCACACGGGAGGCCCGTGGCGCTGCGCTACTCCACGCGCGACATCCTCAAGAGCTTCCATCGCATATGAAGATCACGGAGAATGCCGCGCTCATCCTCGTCGATCTGCAAAAGGCCATCGATCACCCGTCGTGGGGCGTGCGCAACAACCCCGCCGCCGAGGAAACCGGCGCTGCGCTTCTCCGCCAGTGGCGCTCCTCCAAACGCCCCGTCATCCACATCCGCCACGATTCCGTCGAGCCGCAATCCACCTACCGTCCCGGCCAGCCTCTCCATGACTTCAAGCCGGAGTTCATCCCACTGCCGGACGAGGCCCTCATCGGCAAGCACACCGGCAGCGCCTTCGTCGGAACAGGCCTGCACGAGCTGCTCCAGAGCCGTGGTCTGAAAACACTCGTTGTCTTCGGCGTCATCACCAACAACTCGGTCGAGGCGACGGTTCGTCATGCGGGATGTCTCGAATACCAGGTCCTGCTGGTGGAAGATGCCTGTTTCACTTTCGCGAAGCCCGATTGGCGCGGCAACCAGCGGAGCGCCGATGACGTGCACGCCATGTCGCTGGCCAACCTCCACGGTGAATACTGCACCGTGGTGAGATCCTCAGAGGTGTTGGAGGGATTGCGATGAGTGAGTCACTCAAGGCGAAAGCGGAGGCCCTGCTTGCTCTCCATCACGGAGAGAGGCCCCTCGTTCTGCCGAATGTCTGGGACGCCGGCAGCGCGAAGATCATCGGGAACGCGGGCTTCCCCGCCATCGCCACTACCAGCGCCGGCGTTGCCTATACGATGGGCCGCGCCGACGGACAGCAGGTTTCCCTCATTGAAATGCTCGCGGCCGTCCAGCGCATCGCCGCCGCGGTTCGCGTGCCTGTCACCGCCGACATGGAGGCCGGCTACGGCGACGTTGTCGCAACCGTGAACGGCTTGCTTGACGCAGGCGCCGTCGGACTCAACCTGGAAGACATGGATGGCGATCGCCAGGTGCCTCTGGATGAGCAAATGCGGCGAATCCGCGCAGTTCGTGCCGCTGCGCAGCAGCGTGGCGTCCACATCGTCATCAACGCCCGCACCGACGTCTTCCTCGCGCGGGTCGGCCCCGAGGAGACCCGCTTTGACCGCGCCGTCGACCGCCTCCGCGCCTTCGCCACAGCCGGCGCCGATTGCCTCTTCGCGCCCGGCGTCGTCCAGGAACCCGCCATTGCCCGGCTCGTCCAGGCGCTGCCCTTGCCGCTGAACATCCTCGCCACCGCCGGCTCCCCGCCGCTTCAACGCCTGCAGGATCTCGGCGTGAAGCGCGTCAGCCTCGGCTCAGGCCCCGCCCGCGCGGCCCTCAGCGTAGCCCAGGCCGTCGCGCGGGAATTGCTCGACCACGGCACCTACTCACTGATCGAAAAGGCCACCCTTACCTACCCCGCCGCCCAACAACTCTTCAAGTAGGGCAGGCTTCAGCCTGCGCGGGACTTCAGCCCCGCCCGCTGCAGCGTGTCCCTTACTCCCACTCAATCGTCCCCGGCGGCTTGTGCGTTAGGTCGTACAACACCGAGCAAATCCCCTCTTGCGCCAACAACGCCGCCGACATCATCTCCAATAACTCTGCGGGCATCACCACCGACTGCGCCGTCATCCCATCCACCGAATCAATCGGCCGCAGCACGATTGAGTCCGTCCGCTCCGCCGTCCCCAGCGGCACCAGAATCACCGGAAACTGCCAGACGCTGTTCTCAAATCCTGACGTATGGCACATCTCCCGCACCAGCGCATCCGCGCGCCGCAACCGGTCCAGGCGCTCCGCGCTCAGATACGCCTGGCTCGTCCGCAGTTCGCTCACGGGCGCATGCGACGCCGCCAGCGCGGTCACCCGGTTGATCGCCTGGATCCGGTTGATCAACTCCGTCGCCCGCAGGTGGATCCCCTCCGCCGCCGGCGACTCCTCCAGCAGCAATACCGGACGATAGCTTCGCGAGTCTCCCTGAACACCCACCGAATGCAGCGGAGCCTGCCAGCCTTCTTCCATCCGAACCACCGGCTGCGTCGTGTCCTCGCACAGGCACCGGATCGCCAGCCCGGGCCCGGGGAACGGATGACGTGACAGCAGTTCCTCCGGCAGGCCCAACTCCCGCCCGACTTCTCGCACCTCGTCTTTGTACAGCAGGTGCAGCGGCTCCACGATGCGCTTCTCTTCGATCAGCTTCTGAATCCCGGAGACACGGTTGTGATGCGTCTTGATCAGGTCCGCTTTGGCCGTACCTCCGCTCTCAATCGTGTCAGGGTAAATCGTGCCCTGCCCCAGAATCCAATTGCCCTCCAGGAAATGCCCCGAGGCGAGGATCTGCTCCTGCACTTCGACGAACATTTCGCCGATGATGTGGCGCTTGCGCTCTGGGTCCCGTACGCCGTCCAGCGCCGATAGGAATCGCTCCTGCGCATGTTCCACCCGGAAGATCCCTTGGCCGAGCGACTCGAAAACGTTCGAGACGAACTCCGTCTCGCCTTGCCGCATCAGGCCCGTGTCCACGTACAGCGCCCGAACCCTGTCCTCCCCCAGCGCCCGCAGGCAGAGGGTGAATGCGACCGTTGAGTCCACGCCGCCCGAGACAAAGAAGAAAACGTTCCGGTCGCCCACCGTGCGTCGGATCTCGTCTTCGATTTTCCCGGCCTGATCGCGCGGGCTCCAGTCCGTCTCACAGCCGCAGATGTCGAAGAGGAAGTTGGAGAGGATCTGCCGCCCGTTCCGCGTGTGGACTACCTCCGGATGAAACTGCACGCCGTACAGCCGCTTCTCCGGATTTCCCATCGCGGCGATGCCGCACGTCTCAGTGGAGCCGAGGAGCTGGAACCCCTCCGGTACGCGGCTCACCGTGTCCCGGTGGCTCATCCAGATCTGCTGACGGCCTTCCGCGTTGTGGAACAGCGGGGCGGATGCGCACAACTCGAGGTGCGCCATTCCGTACTCGCCCTTCTCGCCCTTCTGCACTGTGCCGCCGAGATGCCACGCAATCAATTGATGCCCATAGCAAAGCCCAAGGACGGCAGCGGGCAGATCAAAAATCGCCGGATCTACCTGCGGCGAGCCGGGCTCGTAAACGCTCGCCGGACCGCCCGAAATGACGATGCCTCTGACTCCGCGAAGCTCCTCCGCCGGCGTCTCACTCGGACGGATCTCCGAATACACGCCTAGCTCGCGAATCTTGCGTGTGATCAGGTGGCAGTACTGCCCGCCTGTATCGAGAACAATGATCTGGGGTAGGGAACCGGAAGATGACAGCTGGCTCAATCGCGATTGGACCTCTTGTCCAATTGAACCATTTGCTTCTTCTGGCTGTCGAGCAGCGCCCTTGCCTTGGGCATCACCTCGACCGCCTTCTGCACTGCCGGATCGGTCTCTATCGCGTATCGCAGGCTCTCATCCAGCGATACCGCCGTGATCAGCGCCTCACGCTTCAACTGGACCTTCACCCACTCCTGGTTCTCAGCGAACTCGGCTTCGGTGAACTGAACGTTCTTCGACAGGAGGAACTTGTGGAAGTCGTTCATCATCTCGTTGTCCGGCGTCCAGTTCGTGGCCAGTTTCGTGTCGTGGCCGGAGAAGTACTTCGGGAGGTAATCCCGGAAGGTCCCTTTGCGAATCAGTTCAACCTGAAACTTGTTGTACTTGAAGCTGAACTTCTCGTCGGGCTGGATCCCGTTGCCGCCGTACACTGCCCGGCCCGAGTCGGTCATCTTCACGTCGTTGGTGTCCTTCTGAAGGCCATCCTTGCGGTTGTAGTAGTACTCGTAGAAGGATCCGCTGCCGTAGTCGCGCTGGATCAGCCGTCCGGACGGGGTGTAATACTTCGCCGTAGTCAGTGCCAGGCCGGTGTTCTCGGACAGCGGGAAGACGGTCTGCACCAGCCCCTTGCCGAAGGTGTTGTCCCCGAAGATGTAGGCCCGGTCGTGATCCTGCAGCGCTCCCGCCACGATCTCAGCGGCTGAGGCGGAATAGCGATCCACCATCACCACGATCGGGTAATCGCGCGAGGAACTCCCGTTGTTGGCCTGGTACGGCTTCTCCGGAGAGGTCCGGCCGCGGTGGCTCACCACTGTCTGGCCGCGCTTCAGGAAACGGCCGGCCACGGCCACGCCCTCGTTCAGCAATCCACCTGGATTGCTGCGCAGATCCAGCACCAACCCTTTGATATTGGATTCGCCCAGTTTCTTGATCGCGTCCTCCAACTCGCGGGAGGTCTGCTCATTGAAGCTCTCAACGTCGACGTACGCGATGCCCGGCTTCACCCAGAAGGCGTTCTGCACGCTGAAACGGGGAATTTCGCCCCGGACCAGATTGAAGGTCATCGGCTTATCTACGCCCTCGCGTGCGATCACCACTTGCACCGGAGTCCCCTTGGGGCCCTTCAGCAGGTCTGCGACCTCGGCCGTGGTCATCCCGTCCGTCCGCTTGTCGTTGACTTCCAGAATGACGTCACCCGGGCGGATGCCTGCCTTATAGGACGGCGACCCGGTGAACGGCGCCACCACCACTATGCGGCCGTCCTTTGGCTGGATGGTCATGCCGACTCCGTAGTAGGAGCCGCGCTGATCTTCGCGAAGTTGCTGGAAGTCGCGGGGATCGAAGAAGCTCGAGTGCGGGTCCAGCGTGCGCAGCATCCCGGGGATGGCGCCCTTGTAAATGGCCTTGTCAGGGTTGACCTTCTCCGCGGCGTTCTCCTCCACCAGTCGGTAGAGGGAGGTGAAAGTCTTCAGCCCCGCAGCGAGGTCGTCATCAGGCCCCGACGGGGCTGGCGCCGCAGACGCTGCCCGGGCGGCGGCGCCCGGACCAAAGTTACCGGCGATGACGGCACAAAGACCGATCACCAGCAAAGAAAATACAAAAGCGCGAATTTGACGCATCTTTCTTTCGGCCTCCCCGCGGCCTGCCCCAAGTATAGCGCACGGCCTCTCACCCCTTTGACGAGCTACAACGCGAACCGGTTCTGAAAAAAATGAGCGTCCAGGGGGAGCTGGACGCTCAAAAAGGGCACTGAGGTTCTTATCTCCCCTCCGGCCGTGGCGCTTCCTCCGAGGCAGCTCCTGTTCTTTCCTGGCTGCTGCAACGCCACGGCCAGTTCGGGTCCTTACATTGCCTTTGTCTTACGCGCGGCCACCGGCGCTTCGCTCTTCGGCGGCTTGCGCGGCGTCGCCGTCAGGCGCCGCACCTGGTCTGATACGCACACCAGGAACATCGCTTGTTTGGCGCCCTTTAGCAGGTCAATAATCCGGTCACGGTCCGATTCCAGGTAGATCGACTTGCCATCGGTCAGCAGGTTCAACTCTCCATCGCCGTTGACGACATCCGCCAGCCGCTTGCCCATCTCCCGCTGCAGGAAGCGCAGAACTCGGCGGATCTTCTGAAGGCTGAATCCCTTTCTGCGGAGTTCGGCGATGACGCTCACCTCCACCACTTCATCCGTGAGATAAATTCGCTTGTGGCCCTCATGCCGGGGGGAGACCACCCGCTGCTCGTCCCACCATTGCAGCTGCCGGAGGCTCACTCCGGACAGCCGGGAGACGTCGGCGCTGGAAAAGGTGCGTTCACCGGGTGCTGGCGCAGAAGATCGTGCTTTTGTTTTGAACATCTTTCCCCCTTTCTGTTTGGGCGCAAAACACATGCATAAGTCTATAGGAGGGGTGGGGGAAGTCAATTCGCAAGATATGGTGGCGCCCGCAACAGAAGCGCTATGGCATGTAGTGGGGTTCCAATCGCCTTTACCAGCGCCCGCCGCCGACAAAGGTCACGATCTCCACCGACGCTCCCTGCTCCACCAGGGTCGTTTCCCACTCGGGTTTGCGTACGATTGCGCGGTTCAATTCCACGGCCACGCGCGCCGGGTCGAGCCGAAGATGCAGCAGAAGATTCAGGATATTCAGACCTGATGGGATTGGCGTCTCTTCGCCGTTGATTGTAATGGAGATATGAGAATCGATGGGTTGGTTTGACACGCTCTTACGCCCCTCATTATAGTTAAGTTTTAGTAGCTGCGGCATTTATCGCGTCGTACTCATGCCCACTTCAATCATCGAAGCTTACTTCCCGGTACTACTCCAAGTGCTGTTGGCCGCCACCATCGCCGGGGCGCTGATTGCCTTGGGTGTCTTGCTGGGCAAGCGTGTCAAGAACAAGGTTAAAGACACTCCTTACGAATGCGGCATCACTCCCACCGGCAGCGCCAAGGAGCGCTTCAGCGTCAAGTTCTACCTGGTGGCGATGCTCTTCATCCTGTTCGATATCGAAGCCATTTTTCTCTACCCCTGGGCTGTCGTGTACCGGGAACTGAAGCTGTTCGCGTTCTTCGAGATGCTTCTGTTCATCGTCCTGGTCCTCGCCGGGTTCTTCTACATCTGGAAGAAGGGTGTGCTGAACTGGGCGATTGAAGAGAGCGAGCAAGGGAAAACGCGCTAAAGGGGCGCCGACATGCTGCCTGACAACTTGAAGGAAATGAGCGTGCCCGCGGCCGTCGAGGCATGGGATGCCGGTGCCGTGACGGGCGGGAGTTTGGAATTCGGAGAGACGCTGCTCTGGGTGCGGCCTGGAAAGATCGTCGCGGTCTGCCGCTTCCTGAAAGAGCAATTGGGGTTCGTCCGACTCTCCGGTTTGACGTGCATCGATCGCTACCCGATGGAGCCGCGCTTCGAGGTCCTCTACCTGCTGCACTCCATCCAGCACAATCAGCGCATCAAGCTCAAGGTGGCTCTGCCGGGAGCTGACCCCGCACTGGAGAGCGTGACAGGTGTCTGGGTGGGGGCAAACTGGTATGAGCGAGAGGCGTTCGACCTCTTCGGCGTCCGCTTCCTGAACCATCCCGACCTGCGCCGCATCCTGATGCCGGACTACTGGGAAGGCCACCCGCTTCGCAGGGACTTCCCTGTCCATGGCCATAAGTACAGCTATCAAAATGACTGAGGGGCAGACCATGAGCGACAACGACCAGACCGCGGCAGCCGCGCTGGCGGATCACGCCGCGGAAGCAACTGAAGCGGCGAGTTCGCGCCGCATGGTCCTCAACATGGGACCCCAGCACCCTTCTACCCATGGCGTGCTGCGCGTCCTGCTGGAACTCGACGGCGAAATCATCACCAAGGCGCAGCCGGATATCGGATTTCTCCACACGGGCATCGAGAAGCAGGCCGAGGCCCTCGGCTGGCAGCAGGTGGTCACTCTCACCGATCGCATGGACTACCTGGCCAACCTCTCCAACAACCTGGCCTACGTCCTCCCCGTCGAAAAACTGCTTGGCCTCGAGATCCCGCCCAAGGCCCAATGGCTGCGCGTGCTGCTCACCGAGCTCTGCCGCATCAACAGCCACGCCGTCTGGCTCGGCACACACGCCCTCGACCTCGGGGCAATGACCGTCTTCTTCTACTGCTTCCGCGAACGCGAGAACCTCCTCAGGATCTTCGAGATGTTCAGCGGCCAGCGCCTCATGACCAGCTATATCCGCATCGGTGGCGTCGCACTCGAACCACCCCGCGGCTGGGAGAAGGTCGTCACCAAATTCATCAGCGGGATGGCCGCGAATATCGACGAGTATGAAGACCTGCTCACCAAGAATCCAATCTTCCTGAAGCGTACCCAGGGCGTCGGCCATCTGAGCCTTGAGCGCCTCCTGGACCTCGGCGTCACCGGCCCCATGATCCGCGCCGCCGGACTGAAATGGGACATCCGCAAGAGTGAGCCGTACTCCAGCTACGACAAGTTCGACTTCGATGTGCCTGTCTTCCAGGAGAGCGACGTCTACTCGCGCTTCCTCGTCCGCATCGAGGAGATGCGCCAGAGCGTGCGGATCGTCCAGCAGGCCCTCGAGGGCATGCCCGAGGGCGATTGGAAGGCTGATGCGCCGAAAGTGGTGCTCCCTGACCGGGAAAAGATGAAGACGCAGATGGAAGCGCTCATCTATCACTTCAAGATCGTGACCGAAGGCTTCCGCGTGCCCGCCGGCGAGGCCTATGTGCCCGTCGAGTCGCCGCGCGGCGAAATCGGTTTCTACGTGGTGAGCGACGGTACTTCAAAACCCTTGCGTGTATTCATGCGCACGCCCAGCTTCGGAAACCTGCAATGCCTGCCCGGCCTGTTTGAGGGCAAGCTGATCGCTGACTCCATCGCCTCCCTCGGCAGCATGGACTTCGTGCTGGGAGACGTGGATCGCTGAGCTCCGCCAGGCAAGTTCGCTGAAGATTGACGAGACCGCCAATGACTTTTTCACCTGAACTCGAAGCACGGTTCGCCCGGCTGATTGAGAACTATCCGCCCGGCAGGCAGAAGGGCGCTCTCATCCCCATGCTCCTCTACGCGCAGGATGAGATCGGATCAGTCACGCCGGAGCTCCTGGCCGAGGTGGCGAAGCGCTTGCACGTTAAGCAGGTGGAAATCGAAGAGGTGCTCGGCTACTACACGATGCTGACGCGCGAGCCGCGGGGCAAGCACCACATTCAGGTCTGCACCAATGTGAGCTGCATGCTTACCGGCGGCGAGGAGCTCTACGCCCACGCCTGCAAGAAGCTCGGCATCGGCAACAGACAGAAAACTGCGGACGGCCAGTTCTCACTCGAAGAGGTCGAATGCATCGGCGCGTGCTCCTGGGCCCCGGCCATGCTGGTCAACTACGACTTCCACTTCAACATGACTCCCGAGAAGCTCGACTCGCTGATCGATAGCCTGAGGAAGATGCAGTAATGCTACTGAACGAACCACATCCCCTGGAATCGAGGGTGCTCACGCGGCGATACGTCTATCCGCAGAAGGACGCCATCGGCATCGACCAATACGTATCGCAGCAGGGCTACGACGGCATCCGCAAGGCGCTGGAGATGACGCCTGAGGCGATCATCGACGAAGTGAAGAAGTCCTCGCTCCGCGGACGCGGCGGCGCCGGCTTCCCCACCGGCATGAAGTGGAGCTTCGTCGATCGCAAGTCGCCCAAGCCGAAATACATCGTTGTGAACGCCGATGAAGGCGAGCCCGGCACCTGCAAGGATCGCGTGATCATGGAGCACGAGCCGCACCGGCTCATCGAAGGCTGCCTCATCGCCGGACGCTCCATCAACTCCAACCGCGGCTGGATCTACATCCGCGGCGAGTATCGCAAATACATCGACATCATGGACCGCGCCATCGCCGACGCTTACGCGCGCGGCTTCCTCGGCGACAACGTCCTCGGCTCCGGCTGGACCTTCCATCTCTCCACGCACACCGGCGCAGGCTCCTATGAGTGCGGTGAGGAGTCCGCGCTGCTCGAGTCTCTCGAAGGCAAGCGCGGCAACCCCCGTCTCAAGCCACCCTTCCCGGCGACCTCGGGCGCGTTCCAGTGCCCCACCATCGTGAACAACGTCGAGACCTACTCGGCCGTGCCGGACATCATCCTCAACGGCGGCGATTGGTACGCGGGGCTCGGCACGCCCAGGAACGGCGGCACCCGTTTGGTCTGCCTCTCAGGCCACCTGAACCGGCCCGGCGTCTACGAAGTGCCGCTCGGCATGAACATGCTGACGATCATCAACGAGATCGGCGGCGGCGTGTGGAAGGGCCGCAAGCTCAAGGCGGTGATCCCAGGGGGCAGTTCAAGTCCGATCCTGCGCGCCGAAGAGTGCGACATTCCCGCGGACTACGATTCGCTGGCCAAGGCCGGCTCCATGCTCGGCTCCGGCGCAACCGTCGTGCTAGACGAGACCGCCGACATCGTGAAAGTGCTCTCGCGCCTGATGGCCTTCTACGCGCACGAGAGCTGCGGCTGGTGCATCCCCTGCCGCGAAGGCACAGCCTGGTTGAAAAAAATCTTGGCGCGTCTTGATGAAGGCGTGGGCACGAAGAACGACATCGACATGGTGGACCAGTTGGCCACATCCATGTTCGGACGCACCTTCTGCGCCCTCGGCGATGCCGCGGCGATGCCGGCCATGAGCTACGTGCGCAAGTTCCGCGACGAGTTCGAAGCTAAGCTCAACTCGACGCAGGTCTTCGTTCCGGCGCCTCAGACGCAACCCCTGGTGGTCCTGTAGGAGAGGACATGGCGGACCCGATTACACTCACAATCGACGGCAAACAGGTGAACGTGCCAGCGGGCACACTGGTGATCGAAGCCGCGAAACAGGTCGGCATCGAAATCCCTGCATTCTGTTATTACGAAGGATTCTCGCTTCAGGCGGCGTGCCGCATGTGTCTCGTCGAAGTCGAGAAGATGCCCAAGCTCCAGCCCAGTTGCACACTGCCCGCCGCTGAAGGCATGGTGATCCACACCGAGTCGCCCAAAGTCGTCGATGCGCGCAAGGGCATGCTCGAATTCCTGCTTACGAATCACCCCCTCGATTGCCCCGTATGCGACAAGGGCGGCGAGTGCGAATTGCAGGACATGACGTTCCGCTACGGAGCAGGCGAGAGCCGCTTCGTGGAGATTAAGCACCACGTCGACGAGAAGCAGTGGAGCCCCGCGGTCTACTACGACGCGGCGCGCTGCATTCTCTGCTACCGCTGCATCCGCGTCTGTGACGAAGGCCTCGGCGTCGGCGCCCTCGGCCTGACCTATCGCGGCGTCGGCGCCGAAATCACTCCGAGCCACGGCGATCACCTCGAATGCGACGAGTGCGGCTGGTGCATCGATGTCTGCCCGGTCGGCGCGCTCACTTCCGGCACGTACCGTTACAAGTCGCGCCCGTGGGAGATGAACTACGCGGGCACCATCTGCACGCATTGCGGCGACGGCTGCAAGACCACGCTCAGCGTCCGCAACGGCGAGGTGATCCGCGCCAACAACCGCGACCGCTCCGGCATCAACGACGAGTTCCTCTGCGTGAAGGGCCGCTTCGGCTTCGACTTCGTGCACAGCCCGGAGCGCCTCCAGTCTCCGCTGATGCGCAGGAACGGCAAGCTTGAGCCGGTCTCCTGGAGCGAGGCCATCGGCCTGGTCTCCGACAAGTTCCTTGAAGTGGCCGCTCGCGGCGGTTCGTTCGGGGTCATCGGCTCCACGCGCGCAACCAACGAAGAGAGCTACTTCCTGCAGAAGTTCGCGCGGCAGGGGCTCGAGACGAACAACATCGATCACCACCGTTCCGGCGACGTGGCGACTCTGCTCGATGCGCTCAGCGGCAAGACCAAAGCGCTCGCGACAGTCAATGATCTTTACACCGCGAAGGCCGCGCTGGTGGTCGGTGCGGATCTCGCGCAGCAGCACCCGCTGCTCGCCTATCAACTGCGCGCCAACTGGCGTCACCACCAGTCGTCCACATACGTGGTGTCCGAAGGGCCGGTTCGCGAGGATCAGTACGCCGCCAAGAGCGTCCGGGCCGCGGCCGGCGCGGAACTGGCCGCGCTCGAAGGCCTGCGTGAAGACCTCAAGAAACACGGCGACCTCGTGATCTTATTCGGCGCGTCCGTGAAAGGCGACGCGGTGCGCAGCCTCGTGGCCTTCGGCGATTCGCTGGGCATCCCGGTGACTTACGTCTGCCTCGTTGACTACTCGAATTCACGCGGCGCGATGGATATGGGCGTGTTGCCCGATCTCGCCCCCGGCTACAAGGCAGTCGACAAGCCGGGCATGAACATCGACGAAATGCTCACCTCGCCGACCCTCGATGTGCTGTGGGTGGTCGGTGCGAATCCTCTGGAGCACACGCAGCTCAAGAATGAGAAAGCATTCGTCGTCGTGCAGGAGTTGTTCCTCACTGAAACGGCGCAGCGCGCCGATGTCGTCTTCCCCGCGGCCAGCGCGTATGAGAAGAGCGGCACCGTGACGAACGTGTGCGGCGAAGTACAGCGGCTGAAGGCTGGTCCGAAGGTGATGGGCGCGAAGCCCGACCTCGAGATCATGGGCCTGCTCGCGAAGCAAATGGGACTCAACCTCGGCATCTGGACGCCGGACAAAGTGTTTGAAGAGATCCGCCGGAGCGTGCGCGGTTACAACGTCGCGCTTCCTGTCATTGCCACCGGAGGCGCGGCTCCGACGATGCCCGTCAACGGACGGATCCCGGTCAGCCCGCGGCCCGATCTCATCAGGCCGTCGGGCGACACTCTTTTCACCTCGGGGACTTTGGGCAGATATTCCAGGATGCTCAACAAGGTCATGGAAGCGCCCGGACAGTTGTACAAACCGTAGAGCAGCAACCGTAGAGCAATGGAATTCATCATCATCACCCTTGTGAAAATGGCACTCACGGCATTCGTGCTGCTGACGGCCTGCGCTTATCTCGTCTGGATCGAGCGCAAAGTGCTGGCTCACATCCAGCTTCGACCCGGACCCTATTTCGTGGGGCCTCACGGTTTGCTGCAGCCGCTGGCGGATCTCATCAAGCTGCTCACCAAAGAGGGTGTGGTCCCAGCGAGCGTGAATCCATTCTTCTATCTGCTCGCGCCATTTCTTGCGGTCACTCTCGGGCTCACCTCCATCGTGGTGATCCCATTCACGCCCGAGTTCGAGATCTTCGGCGTGAAGACAGCGATGGGCCTGACGGATCTCAACATCGCCGTGCTGTTCGTCCTGGCGATCTCCTCGCTCGGCGTGTACGGCATCGCGATCGGCGGCTGGGCGTCGAACAACAAGTACTCGCTGATGGGCGGCCTGCGCAGCGCCTCGCAGATGATCAGCTATGAGCTGCCGCTGGCGCTGGCGATCGTCGCGCCGCTGCTGCTGATGAACACGCTGAACTTCCGGACCATCATTGAAGCGCAGTCGGGCTACTGGTTCGGGGTTATCCCGAAGTGGAACGTCTTCGCGATGCCGGTACCGCAGATCTTCAGTTTTCTGATCTTCATGACGGCCGGATTTGCGGAGACCAACCGTGTGCCGTTCGATCTGCCGGAAGCGGAGAGCGAGCTGGTGGCCGGCTTCCACACCGAGTATTCGAGCATGATGTTCGCGTCGTTCTTCATGGCCGAGTACGCCAACATCATCACCATCTGCTGCGTGGCGACGGTGCTCTTCCTCGGCGGCTGGCATCCGTTGTGGCCTGCAGGCTATGGCAGCGATCTGGTGCCGCCGCTGCTGCTGGCGGCCGCCGGAGCGATGCTGCTGTTCCATGCCGGCCAGGCCGTCCGCTGGCGTTCCTGGGACCGCTTCTCTTTTCCCGTGATCGGCGTGATTTTCCTCGGACTTTCCGGGTTTTTCTTCATTCCGTTGCTTAAGCCGATCCTGGTGCCTCTGTTCTGGTTCCTGCTCAAAGCGGGCTTCCTGATCTTCGTTTTCATCTGGATCCGTGGAACGCTGCCGCGCTTCCGTTACGACCAATTGATGCGCTTTGCGTGGACATTCCTGTTCCCCGTTGCTGTGGTGAATCTTCTGGTGACGGGGCTGCTGGTGGCCCTGGCGGGCAATTAGAGAGGTAGTTGCGAATGGACGTTGTCTTATTTCTCCTGTTTGCCTCGGTCGCCGTGGGCTGCGCCATCAACCTGGTGCTGCAGACGCACCCGATCTCGAGCGCGCTCTCGCTCATCGGCGTGATGGGTTCGCTGGCGGTGCTCTACCTGCTGCTCGGTGGCGAGTTCATTGCGGCAGTGCAGTTAATTGTCTACGCCGGCGCCATCATGGTGCTGTTCGTCTTCGTGATCATGTTGTTGAATGCCGGGGCGGAGAAGCGGCCCACGCGGAAAGTATTGCGTACCGCCGTCGCGCTGCCGCTGCTGTTCACGCTCGCCGGCGTCGGCGCATGGCTCGCCGCCACGCAGACCCCGAAGACAGATGCCGTGAAGTTCGGCGCATACACCGCAGGGCCGGCAGAAGTCGGCAGGGCCATCTTCACTTCCTACCTGCTGCCCTTCGAGGTGACGTCCATCCTGATCCTGATCGCGATCCTCGGCGCGATCGTCCTCGCAAGGAAGGAGATCTGACGCCGGTGCCGCAACTCCCCATCGCATTGCCTTCGCAGGTTCCACTGAGCTGGTACCTCATTCTCAGCGTGATTCTCTTCGTGACAGGCGCCGCGGGCTTCCTGTTGCGCCGCAACATCATCACCGTCTTCATGTGCATCGAGCTGATGCTCAATGCCGTGAATCTCACCTTCATTGCATTCAGCCACAAGCTGAAACAGGTGGACGGCAATGTATTCAGCTTTTTCGTCATGGTCGTCGCCGCCGCGGAAGCCGCCGTCGGCCTGGCCATCATCCTTACAGTGTTCAAGAACCGTTCGACGCTCGAAGTCGACGAAGTCTCTTCGATGAAGCTCTGATCCGATGCACCAACTCTGGCTCATCCCCGCATTGCCTCTCGCCGGGTTCCTCGTCAACGGGATCTTCGGCCGCAAGCTGCCCAAGGCGGCTGTGAACGCGTTTGCCATTGGCAGCGTGCTGTTGTCGTTTCTCTGGACCGTCAAGATTCTGCTCGCGCTGGATCCGCTCAACGCGCCATACGTCGAGCGCTACTTCACATGGATCCAAAGCGGCTACGTCAACGTCGGTTTCGACCTGGGCGTGGACCGGCTCACGGCAGTGATGCTGCTGATCGTCACCGGCATAGGGTCGCTGATCCACATCTATGCCATCGGGTACATGTCGCATGAAGGCGGCTACTACCGCTTCTTCGCGTACATGAACCTGTTCATGTTCTTCATGCTGATCCTGGTGCTGGCGGCGAACTACCTGCTGCTGTTCGTGGGATGGGAAGGCGTGGGCCTGTGCAGCTACCTCCTGATCGGCTTCTATTTCCTGAAGAAGAGCGCGAGCGACGCGGGCAAGAAGGCGTTCGTAGTGAACCGCATCGGCGACTTTGGTTTCTCGCTGGCGATGTTCCTGATCATGCTCAACTTCGGCTCGCTGGACTTCCAGAACGTCTTCACCAAGGCGGCGGCGAACGGCGGCGGGCTGGCGCCCAACACGATCACGTTGATCTGCCTGCTGCTTCTGGTGGGCGCGATCGGCAAGAGCGCGCAGGTGCCTCTGTACGTCTGGCTGCCTGACGCGATGGAAGGTCCGACGCCGGTCTCTGCGCTGATCCACGCGGCGACGATGGTGACCGCGGGCGTCTACATGGTGGCCCGATCGGCGCCGCTGTACAACCTCTCGCCGACGGCGATGGAAGTGGTCGCCTGGGTCGGACTCATCACGGCGGTGATGTCGGCGACGATCGGGCTGACGCAGTACGACATCAAGAAAGTGTTCGCATATTCGACGGTCTCGCAGCTTGGCTACATGTTCCTGGGCCTGGGCTGCGGCGCGTACTCGGCGGGCATCTTCCACGTCATGACGCACGCGTTCTTCAAAGCGCTGCTCTTCCTCGGCGCGGGCTCTGTGATCCACGCGCTGGAAGGCGAGCAAGATTTGCGCATGATGGGCGGGCTCAGGTCGAAGATTCCGGTGACGTTCAGCGTGCTGTTGTGCGCGGCGGTTGCCATCGCCGGTGTGCCTCCTTTCTCGGGCTTTCACAGCAAGGATGCGATCCTGCTGGCCGCGCACGCGCATCATCCGTGGATGTACTGGGTGGGCGTCGTGACGGCGGGCATGACCGCGTTCTACGTCTTCCGCGCAATCTTCCTGTGCTTCTTCGGCACATACCGCGGCACGGCGCATCCGCATGAATCGCCGCTGGTGATGACGCTGCCGCTGGGCGTGCTTGCCTTGCTCAGCCTCGGCGGCGGCTACCTGGACGTGCCCCACTATCTGGCGCCGATATTCGGCGGAGCGCATGGAGAGCACGACGAAGCGCTGGTCGTGATCTCTGTGGCCGCCGGCGTCGTGGGCATCGCCATTGCGTGGCTCTTCTACGTGGTGAGCCCTGGCCTGGCGGATGGAGTCGCGCGGCTGTTCAGCTGGCCGTATCGCGTGCTCTACAACAAATATTACGTGGATGAGGCCTATGACGCGGTGATCGTGCATCCGATCCGCGACGGCTCGACCACAGTGTTGTGGCGGGTGGTCGATGCCGGACTGATTGACGGCGCCGTGAACGGCGTCGGCAGCCTGGCGCGATCGATCGGCGGCGGGCTGCGCAACATGCAATCCGGATACATACGGCGCTACGCGGCGTGGGTGGTGCTCGGCAGCATTGTCATCATAGCCGCGGTCAGCTTCTGGGGAGGCCTGCGATGAACCTGCTGGATATACTGCTGATCATTCCGGCAGCGGGCTTCCTGCTCACGTTGCTGCTTCCTAAGGACAATCCGGCGCTGGTGCGGAACTTCACTCTCTTCGTTTCGCTGATCGCCTTCGTGCTGTCGCTCGGGCTGATCGGGCCGGTGCAGTCCAATCCCGGCCACATGACCTTCGAGACAAACACGCAGTGGATCGAGTATCCGTCGATCCGCTACCACGTGGGCCTCGACGGCCTCAGCCTCTGGCTGGTGATCCTCTCCACATTCCTGACACCGATCGTAATTCTGGTGAGTTGGAAGTACATTCAGAACCGCGTCAAAGAATTCTACGCGTTCCTGCTCGCCCTGCTTTTCGGAGTGTTGGGCGTCTTCGTGGCGCTGGACCTCTTCCTGTTCTTCGTGTTCTGGGAGATTTCGCTGGTGCCCATGTATTTCCTTGTGGGAATCTGGGGCCACGACAAGCGCATTTACGCGGCCGTCAAATTCTTCCTGTATACGATGGCGGGCTCGGCGCTGATGCTGATCGCGATCATCTACCTGTATAACAAGTCCGGCACGTTCGACATGCCGCTGATGCTCGACATGATGCAGAAGGGGCGGCTGGCGCTGAACGGCACGGAAGGCTTCTGGCTGTTCCTGGCGTTCTTCTTCGCGTTCGCGATCAAAGTGCCGCTATTCCCGCTGCATACGTGGCTGCCGGACGCGCACGGCGAAGCGCCGACCGCGGGTTCAGTGATGCTGGCGTCGGTGCTGCTGAAACTCGGCACATATGGGCTGGTGCGCATCTGCCTGCCGCTGTTCGGCGAAGCCGCGCGCCAGAATGCGGCGTGGATCATCGGGCTGGCGATCACCGGCATCATCTACGGCGCGCTGGTCGCGATGGTGCAGCCCAACATGAAGCGGTTGGTAGCGTACTCGTCGGTGAGCCACCTGGGCTTCGTCGTTCTGGGTGTGTTCACGTTCACGCAGGTGGGACTCGATGGCGCGGTGTATCAGATGCTCAACCACGGCATTTCCACGGGAGCACTCTTCATTTTGGTTGGGATGCTATACGAGCGCCGGCACTCGCTTGAGATTGCGGATTACGGCGGCGTGGGCACGTCCGCGCCGTGGCTGTCGACGATGTTCGTGATCACGACGCTGGCGTCCGTCGGCCTGCCGCTGCTGAATAATTTCGTCGGGGAGTTCCTGGTGCTGCAGGGTGCGGCGCAGGTGAACTTCCTGTATGCCGTGTTCGCGGCGATCGGCGTGATTCTCTCCTCTGTGTACATGCTGTGGATGGTGCAGCGCACTTTCTACGGCGAGACGCCGAGCGAAGTGAAGCACCATGTGAATGACCTCTCCGCTCGTGAATGGGCCGTGCTGGTCCCGCTGATCGTGATGATGGTCTGGATGGGAATCGGCTCGCAGAGCTTTTTGCCAGCGGTCAGCGCCCAAAACGCCCAGATTCTTGAATTGATGAAGAAGCCCGCCGCCAAGGAAGTCGCCAATGCCCGTTAATTTCATGCCCACTCCACAGGAGCTCTTCCGCTTCGCCCCGGAGATGCTCCTGACGCTCGTGGCGACGATCATCATGGTGCTGGAGCCGCTGAGCGGCGCGGATGGCAAGCGGAAGTTCGCGGTGATCTCTTTCCTGTCGCTGGCGGCCGCAATTGCATTGAGCGTTGCGGCGGCGGGCGATCCGGGCGCGGCCTTCTCAAGTATGATTGTTGTCGACGGCTTTTCCACCTTCTTCCGCATTCTTGTGATGGTGGCCGGCGTACTCACAATCCTGATCTCGACGAACTATCTCCGCATGGAGGAGCATGAGTCCGGCGAGTATTACGCACTGGTGCTGTTCTCGATCGTGGGGCAGTGCATCATGGTGTCGGCGAACGAGCTGATCATGCTGTTCATCGGGTTGGAGTGCTCGTCGATCGCCAGCTACGTTCTCGCGGGCTTTCTGCGGGACGACAAGCGGAACAACGAGTCTGCGTTGAAGTACTTCCTGCTTGGCTCGTTTGCGACGGCGTTTCTGCTGTACGGGGTGGCGTGGATCTACGGCACGACGGGGTATACAAACCTGAGCGAGATCCGGCGGGTGCTGCTGGATCCGAATTCGAACCAGAACATGGTGGTGATCAGCGCGGCCACGGCGTTGATGTTCGTGGGCTTCGCGTTCAAGGTGTCGGCGGCGCCGTTCCAGATGTGGGCGCCGGACGTGTACCAGGGCGCGCCCGCGCCGGTGACGGCGTTCATGTCGGTGGGGCCGAAGGCGGCGGCGTTCGCGATGTTTCTGCGAGTGCTGATGACGGCGTTCGAGCCGGTGAAAGACCGGTGGGAACCGCTGCTGTGGACCTCGGCACTGGCGACGATGGTGATCGGCAATTTCGCTGCGTTGCGGCAGACCAACATCAAGCGGCTGCTGGCGTACAGCTCGATTGCGCATGCCGGTTACATCATGGTGGCGCTGACGGCGCACAGCGACATCGGCACGGCGGCGGCGATGTTCTACCTGGCGTCTTACACGTTCATGAACATCGGAGCGTTTGCGGTGGTGACATACATTGCGCGCAAGGGCGAGAGGCACGTGGAGATTCAGGATCTCGCCGGGCTGAGCCAGCGCAGGCCGGTGGTGGCGGCGATGCTGACGATCTTCCTGCTATCCCTGACGGGGATTCCGCTGACAGCCGGGTTCTTCGGGAAGTTCTATATCTTCAAGGCGGCGCTGGACGCCAACATGGTTTGGCTGGCGGTGCTGGGCATGCTGAACAGCGCGGTGGCGGCGTATTACTATCTGCGGCTGATTGTCGTGATGTACATGCAGGCGCCGTCGGACGAGATGGAAGAGCTGCCGGCGCCGAGCGTGGGGATCCAGGCTGCTATGTTCGCTGCGGCGGCGGCGACGGTGTTTCTCGGGGTGTTCCCGTCGGTTGTGCTGGACTACGCGGGGAAGTCGGCGTCGTTCATCCGGTAGAACGGTCATTCCGTCCAAGGCAGGCGAAAGCGCCTGCCCCACTTTGCTGGTCCACATTAGTCGCAGCGGAGGGCGGTCATGGGCTGGATGCGGAGGGCTCGGAGGGCGGGGAGGAGCATGGCCAAGGCGGCCACGATGGCCAACAGGAGCACGGCTCCGAAATACGTGATGGTGTCGTGGGGCTGCACTTCGTAGAGGAGGGTGCGGACGACAGCAGAGAGCGCGGCGCTGGCGGCGAGGCCGGCGATCAGGCCGCAGAGGGCTGGGGCGCCGCCTTGTTTCAGGACGAGGGAGAGGACATTGCCCTGTCGCGCGCCGAGGGCAACGCGCAGGCCGATTTCGCGGGTGCGCTCGACGACTCCCTGGGCGACGACTCCGGCGAGGCCGATGCCAGTTAGCAGCAGGGCCAGGACTGCGAAGACACCAGCGATGAGCATGGTGACGCGAGGTCCGGCGACGGCGGTGGCGAGGATGTCATCCATCGATTTCACATGCGAGACGGCGAGACCGGGGTCCATGGACTGGATCTCGCGGCGGACCGCGGCGGCCATGGCGTCGGGGGCAAGCGGCGTGCGGATGACCAGGTCGCGGATCATCGGGTTGGCCTCGAGCGGGATATAGACGAGCGACTGGGCCGGCTCGTTGATGTTGTACTCGCGGACGTTGGCGACGACTCCGACGATGCGGCACCTGGCGCTTTCGTTGCTGTTGACGAAGGTGCGGTCGAGGGCGGGCTCGTTGGGGAAGAAGCGATCGACGAAGGACTGGTTGACCACCACGCCGAAGACGGGCCCCTGTGTATCGCGAGCCTCCATCCAGCGGCCCTGCTTGAGCTTCATGCGCATGGTGTTGAAGTAGGACGCCGAGACATAGCGGTGAGGCACGATGGACTCCTGGCCGCGGGGAGGAGCCGGGCGGCCGTCGATGGTGACCATGCTGGCTCCGCCGGCCATGGTAGTGGGCAGGCGATAGGTCCAGCCGGCGTCTTCAACGCCGGGGAGAGCGCGGATGCGTTCAAGTGCGCGCACATAGAAGGCGGTCTGCTGCTCGTCCTTCGGATAGAGGGTGTCGGGCAAGATGACGCGCATGGTGACGAGGCCGGAAGGGTCGTAGCCGAGTTCCTGCTGCTGGAGTTTGAGGAAGCTGTGGAGGAAGAGTCCGCGCCGGTGAGGAGCATGACGGAGAGGGCGACTTCGGCTCCGACGAGAACCTGCCGTAGGCGTGTGCGGCCGCCGACCTGGTTGCGGCCGCCCTGGCGGAGTGTATCGGCCACGGCGGAGCGCATGGCGAGGAGCGCGGGCGCGATGCCGGAGAGCAGCGCGGTGAGCGTGGCCAGGAGGACGGAGAAAGCGAGGACGAGCGGGTCGAGCTGGACGTCCCTTGCGCCGTGCATATCCTGAGGGAGCAAGGCCTGGACGCCGGTGCGGGTCCAGGCGGCGATAGTGACGCCGGCGACGCCGGCGAGCACGGCCAGGAGGGTGGATTCGGCCAATTCGAGGCGGAGGATCTTGCCTTGGGAAGCCCCGAGGGCGGAGCGGACGGCGAGCTCGCGCTGCTTGCCGGCGGCGCGCGCGACCATGAGTCCGGCGACATTGGAGCAGCCGATGAGCATCAGGAATCCAACCATGCCAAGGAGGGCGAGCAGCATGGGCTGGGACTTGCCGCTCAATTGATGGCGGAGGCTGTTGACGACGGCGCCGGTGTTGGTGTTGGAGTCGGGGTACTGCTGTTCGAGGCGCTTCGCGATGCCGCGCATTTCAGTGCGGGCCTGTTCGAGGGAGACGCCGGACTTGAGGCGGCCGATCACCTGGAGGAAGTGGGCGCCGCGGCGGGCGCGCTCCTTGGAGTCCCAGGCGAGAGGCGTGAAAAACTCGGTTTCCCAGCCGGGGACCTGGAAGCCTGGGGGCATGACGCCGACAACGGTGTGGGGCGCGCCGTCGAGCGAGACGGTCTTTCCGACGATGGCGGGATCGCCGCCGAAGCGGTCGCGCCAGAGACCGTAGCCGAGGACGACGACGGCGGGGGCGCCGGCGTTGTCTTCCTGTTCATTGAAGACCCGGCCGAGGAGGGGCTGGACGCCGAGCAGGGGGAACATGTCAGCGGCGCACTTCATGCCATCGAGGCGGACCGGCTCGCCATTGCCGGTAAGGGTGTAGGGCCAGCGGCGGAAGGCGGCCATGTGGCTGAAGGAATTGGCTTGGGCCTTCCAGTCCGTGTAGTTGGCGGGGGCCGGGGTGTTTTCGGGGAAGCCCCAGGCGGAGGAGTCCTCCCAGATGCGGACGAGCTGCCGCGGCTCGGGGTAGGGCAGGGGCCGGAGCATGACGGAGTTCACGACGCTGAACATAGCGGTGGAGGCGCCGATGCCGAGGCCGAGGGCGAGGACGGCGACGAGCGTGAATCCGGGGCTTTTGCGGAGGGACCGGGCGGCGAACAGCAGATCGTCGAACATGACTAAGATCGAGAGGGCATGACGGGAGCCAATCCGTAAGTTACTGTGTAAGAGCTGGTTAGTGGAGCTCGGGGGTATGGGTCGTGTCCGGTTTCGGGACGGTGTGTCCGCAGCCGCCCGGATGGGCCCGCGACTTGGGGGGAGCCGCAGGCCCATGGGTAGACGATGAGGTTGTCAAAGATCAGAGAGCCTGAGCCGGCAATCCGAGGAACGCCGGCTGGCTCACATGGGGCTTGTTTCGAGGGAGGAGTGACTTAGCTGGTGTCGAGGCGTTTTGGCGGTCTAGTGGAATCAGGGAGATATGGGTTCGTGCTTGCGGAATTGCGCGTGTCCTGCCCGCAAGTGGCCGCTCGCAAGCCGCGGGGACAGGTCGCGGACCTGTCCCCGCTCTGCGCGGCTGCGGCGGCGACGCGCGGGGTTGTCGTTTCAACGAGATATGGGTTCGTGCTTGCAAGATCGTTGCGCATTTTCCGGTATTTGGCCAGGGAGATTCCGACGCGGCGGGCGAGGTGGTCGATGCGGGCGCAGGCGCGGTCCATGGATTGATACAGGGTAGGGTGGCGGAAGATCTGGAGCCAGTTGTCGAACTGGTTGAAGGCTTCCGCTTCCAGCCAGGCGATGTAGCGGCGCCAGATGATGAGGTAGACGTGTTGGGCGACGAGGGCGCGCTCGGTGGGATCGGAGAATTCGGAGGAAATCTCAGCGGCTTTTGCGAGGGCGGCCTGGCGCCAGTCGGGCGGCATGCCACTGAGGGCGGCGGTGAAGCCCCAGGTTGTTGCGTTTTGTGCGGAGCGGGCTTTGCCTTGTGGCGTCCGGGGGCCGGTGGATCGCTTCGCGTTGGCCCGATTGGCGGCGAGCTTAGCCGGCGTCATTCTGATGAGCGGCATACGAGTGAGTCCTCTCCCACGGTGCATATTTGAAGAGGCTGCGCCGAAACGCCGGACGGGGATTTGAGGAGCGCGGCCCGTAGGTGATAGAGGGCAGGCGGGTTAATTGCGGAGAATATTTTTGCTTCCGCGGTCACCGCCAGTTGCCAGTTTGCGGGTAGGGTGGATCGTATGGCTACTCGAGTTCCGCTGGGGAAGATGGAATCCCGTTCGGCACCGCTGGAGATGACGGGGGAGCAGTTCCGCGCGCTGGGGCACGAACTGGTGGATCGAATTGGCGCGTTTCTGGACTCAATGCCGGGCCGGCCGGTGACGCCTGCGGGGGCGCCGGGTGTGGTCCGCGCGGCATTGGAATCAGAAAGGGGTTTGCCGGAAGAGGGCGCCGAGCCAGCCACGCTTCTGCGGCGCGCCGGGGACCTGTTGTTTGAGCACTCGCTCTTCAACGGCCATCCGCGCTTCTATGGCTACGTCACCTCCAGCCCCGCTCCGATGGGAATGCTGGCGGACCTGCTGGCTTCCGCGGTCAATTCGAACGTCGGCGCGTGGAAGCTTTCTCCGATGGCGAGCGAGATTGAGCTGCAGGTGGTGCGCTGGCTGGCCGAGTTTATCGGATACCCGAGCGACTGTGCGGGACTGCTGGTGAGCGGCGGCAACATGGCTAACCTCACCTGTTTCCTCGCAGCCCGCGCCGCGAGGGCCGGTTGGAACATTCGCGAGCAGGGCGTTGCAGGCGGTCCGCGCCTGGCGGTCTACGCGTCTTCAGAAACGCACACATGGATCCAGAAGGCGGCCGATCTGGCAGGTCTGGGGACCGGGGCCATCCGGTGGATCCGCACAGACGCGCAGCAGCGGCTGGATCTCAACGCTCTGGAAGTGCAATACCGCCGGGATGTCGAGGAAGGGTTCAGGCCATTTCTAGTGGCGGGTTCCGCGGGCACTGTCAGCACGGGTGCGATCGATCCTCTGGCCGATCTTTCCGCGTTCTGCACGGAACGCGGGCTCTGGTTCCACATTGACGGCGCGTACGGCGCGTTCGCTGCCGGGGTCCGTTCGGCCGCGGCGGCATTTCGCGGCATCGAACTGGCGGACTCCATCGCGGTGGATCCGCATAAATGGCTCTATGCGCCGCTGGAGGCCGGTTGCGCGCTGGTGCGGCACCGCTCCGCGCTGCGCGACGCCTTCTCGTATCACCCGGCCTATTACAACTTCGAGCAGGAGGGCGTGAACTTCTTCGACATCGGCCCGCAGAACTCGCGCGGGTTCCGGGCGTTGAAGGTGTGGCTGGCGCTGCAGCATGCCGGGGCGGCCGGCTACCGCGTGATGATCGCGGACGACATCGCGGTGGCGGGGCACCTGTTTCAGCTTGCGGAGGACCATCCGGAGTTGGAGGCGCTGACGCATCAACTTAGCATCACCACGCTGCGCTACGTCCCGCCCGAGCTTCGCGCGAAGCTCGGCGCGCGGGAGACGGAGGAGTATCTCAATCGCCTCAACCAGAGGCTACAGGATGCGATCGAGCAGAGCGGTGAGGCGTTTTTGTCGAATGCGGTGGTGGATGGCAAGTACGCGCTTCGCGCCTGCGTTGTGAATTTCCGTGCCTCCGCCGCGGACATGGAAGAGGTGCAGCGGCTGATTGTGCGTCTCGGGCGGGAGGTGCACCGGGAGTTGAGCGCGCTTTAAACTCCGCCGGGGCGGGGCACTGCCGGATCAAAACATCACTCGACCGGTCTTGGCAGCGGATCGAGACGAGTTCACGCTCCTTCAGTCCGCCGCTAGCGCTGGCTGCCGCGGCAGTGGCCACCGGCGAACGCGAACGGGCACTGGAGGTGATCAATCTCTCTGTAGACCGGCATGTTCCGAGCATGGTGTGGGTGAAGGTGTCGCCGGAGCTGGCCGAGGTGCGTAGCGACCGGCGTTTTACTGGGGCGGTTGCGAAGATGACTGCGGAGTGAAGGCGCGGGCCTGAGTTCGGGAGTTAGGGTCTCTGTCCCCGTTGTTCAGAAGACGCCGCGGAGGTCGGGGAAGCGTTCGATGATGAGGAGGCGGCCGGGGCCGGGTTCGCGGAGGGCCTGGCGTTCGAGGGTCCAGGTGCGGGCGTGGGGGACGAAGACGGCGTTGAGACCGGCTTCGAGGGCGGGGTTGACGTCGGACTTGGGGGAGTTGCCGATCATCCAGGTTTGCCGGGGATCCATGCCGCGTTCGCGGACCAGGGCGGAGTAAGAAGTGCGGTCCTTTTCCTTGACGATGGCGGTGTGGGCGAACCAGCGGCCGAGGCCGGAGCTTTCGATCTTCATCTTCTGCTCGTCGGGGTGGCCCTTGGTGAAGAGGGTGAGGTCGTGGTGTTCTGACAAGTATTCGAGAGTGGTTGCCACGCCGTCGATCAGCTCGATGGGCTGTTCGAGGATGCGGAGGGCGAAGCTTTTGACGGTGTCGAGGTCTTCGGGGCGGATTTCGCGCTCGGCGAGCCTGGCGTAGCACTGCTGGAGATTGCGGCCGAAATTGAGGGAGCCGTAACCGTGGACGCGGCTGTTGGCGAGCTCGATTTCGTCGAGGATGGCGCGGATTTCGACGGAGGTCAGGCTGGAGTGTTCGAGGTAGGCGACGAATTGTTCGAAGGCGGCTTCGAAGTAGATGTTGTTTTCCCAGAGGGTGTCGTCGGCGTCGATGAGGAGGAACTGGCGCATGGGATGAGACCATGATTTCAGAAAGGCGGCTTCACTGTGCCTGGGGAGCCTGCTTTACGTACTGCTGCACTCTGCAATTCGCGCTATGAGCAGGCGGAAGCGCCTGCTCCACCTACTGCGAGCACATGCTGAAGCACTTTGCTGCAGCCTGCCCCACTTAGTTTTGGGAGGGGTTGGGGGGAAGGTGTTTGCCGTGGCCGTTGGCGCGGATGATCTTTTTCATTTCGTCGCGGGTTTTCTGGCGGAGGATGAGGAGCCGGAGGTGCTCGGCGACGCGCTCCATGCGCTGGGCCTCGGAGCGGATCTGGAGGAGGGTCTGGCGGAAGCCGAGGTCGGCAGTGATGTGGGCGAGGAGGAAGCTCAGTTCGGGGTGATCGGAGTCGGGGGGCTCCAACTCGGACTCGGTGAGGCGGGCCAGTTCTTCGTAGACTTCGATGGCATCGTGGATTAATTGAGGCTTGGCGGGCTCGTAGTCATCATCATCAAAGAAGGCCACGTGCGCGCGGAAGTAGCTGCGTTCGGTGTCAATAGATTCGATTTCGAAGCGGCGCTGGCCGAGCGTGAGGATATCTAGACGGCCGTCATCGTGGCGTTCGAGGACCTTCTCGATGGAGGCGGTGCAGCCGACGCGGAGAACGCCGCCGCCCTTGGCTAGGACGACGCCGAACTCGCCGCCGGAATCGAGGCACTCGCCGATCATTTCCTTGTAGCGCTCCTCAAAGATGTGGAGCGGGAGAGGAGTATGCGGCAGCAGGACCACTTCCAACGGGAATATGGGCAGCAGTCCCTCTTGCATGCTTGTATTATGGCTCATACGGGATGAGAATCCGGGATAGACAGGGTAATGGGAAGCGCCTCCGCTCCCAGACGGTCGCAGCTCAGTTTTGGGCAATACTGGAGCGTAAAGGATGATCTTGAAGCTGAAGAGGACTCCGGGACTATACCTGGTGGGCTTCATGGGCTCGGGGAAGAGCACGGTGGGGCGATCGCTGGCCAAGCACCTGGGCTGGCGGTTCGCGGATCTCGATGAAGATATCGAGGCGCGTGAGCAGCGGCCGATCACGCAGATATTTGATGAGAAGGGCGAGGATGAATTCCGCCGGGTGGAGCACGATGCATTGAAGCGGCGGATCGCGGACGTGGCGCGGGGAGTGCCGTGGGTGATTGCCGTCGGCGGCGGGTGTTTCGCGCAGACGCGCAATTTCGAGCTGATCTCGAATCACGGGCTGTCGATCTGGCTGGATGCGCCGCTGGAGATTATCCGGTCGCGCGTGGGGCATTCGACGACGCGGCCTCTGGCGCGGGATCCGGAGAAGTTCGCGAATCTGTTCGAGACGCGGCGCGTGTCGTACGAGCGGGCGGACTACCGCATTGAGGTGGGACCGGAGGGCTCTACGGGTGCGGTGGATGCAATCCTGAAGCTGCCGATTTTTTGAGCTCACGTATGAAGCCGGAAAAGACTCTGCGCCGCCATGCCCTGTCCATTTTTCAGGCGGCATTGAAGGCAGCGAATCCGGAGCTCGCGGTGACTCGAGAGCTGCGGCGGATCGACGCGGGCAAGTACCGGCGGGTGATCGTGGTGGGCGCCGGCAAGGCTTCGGCGGCGATGGCACATGCGGCGGAGAAAGTGCTGGGGCGGCGGATCGCGGCGGGACTCATCAACACGAAGGACGGGCATCTCGCCGATTTGAAGCGCATTGAGCTGAACGAGTGCAGCCATCCGGTGCCGGATGCGCGCGGAGTAGAGGGGGCACGGCGGATCGCGGCGCTGGCGGAAGAGGCCGGAGCGGAGGATTTGGTGCTGTGCCTGATCTCCGGTGGAGGTTCGGCGCTGTTGCCGCTGCCTGCTGCGCCGCTGACGCTTGAGGAGAAGCAGGAGACGACGAAGCTGCTGCTGGCGTGCGGGGCGACGATTCACGAGATCAACGCGGTGCGGAAGCACCTGTCGGGGATCAAGGGCGGGCAACTGGCGCGACTGGCGGCTCCGGCGACGGTGCTGGCGCTTCTGCTGTCGGACGTGGTGGGGGATCCGCTGGACGTGATCGGGTCGGGACCGGCGGCGCCGGATGAGTCAACGTTCGGGGATGCGTGGGGGGTGATCCTCAAGTACGGTCTGGAAGACCGGGCGCCTGGGCCGGTGCGCGCGCGGCTGGAGGCGGGGGTGCGCGGCGAGATTGAGGAGACGCCGAAGGCCGGGGACGCGTGCTTCCGTCACGCGAAGAACGTGATCGTGGGGAGCAACCGGCTGGCGGTGGACGCGGCGGCGGCGCGGGCGAAGGCGCTGGGGTACCGGCCGCTGGTGTTGTCAACGACGATCGAGGGAGAGACGCGGGATGTGGCGTGGATGCACGCGGCGATTGCGCGGGAGGTGGTGTCGACGGGACGGCCGGCGAAGGCGCCGGTGTGTTTGATCTCGGGTGGAGAGACGACGGTGACGCTGCGGGGGAAGGGCAAAGGCGGACGGAACCAGGAGTTCGCGCTGGCGGCGGCGATGGGGTTGAAAGGGGTGCCGGGGGTGCTGGCTTTCAGCGCCGGAACCGACGGGACGGACGGTCCGACCGATGCGGCGGGGGCTATGGGGGATGGGGCGACATGCGAGAGGGGGGCGGAGATGGGGATGCCAGCGCAGGAGTTTCTGGCGAACAATGACTCGTACCCGTTCTTCGAGGCGCTGGGGGATCTGGTGATGACGGGGCCGACGGGGACGAATGTGATGGATGTGCGGCTGGTGTTGGTGCGGGCATAACCTCGGCTGAGAGACGGCGCGTTCTCTGGACACTGTTTAGGTGGGGCAGGCGCTTTCGCCTGCCGGATCCTCAATGGTCGAGTACCGACGGAGACTGCCGCATCTTCAACCTGGAGACGCCCATTTGTTCCTGACCTGGCGGCTTTGGGGCTCGCTTCCTGCGAAACTGAGTTTTGCCCGCTACCCAACACCCGCCCATGCGTTCGTGGCGCGGGATCGTCTTCTGGACCGGTGTGCTAGTGGGCCGTGCTGGCTTGCACATCCATCGGTTGCCGATCTGGTTGCTGCGGGGATTGTCTATGGGGATTGCCTCAGGCAGTTTTACGAACTTCGCGCCTGGGTCGTCATGCCGAATCACGTGCACTTGCTCATTGTGCCGAAAGTGGAAGTGCCGGTTTTGATGCGGTGGCTGAAGGGATCGACTGCGCGGAGGGCGAACCTGATTCTGGGGCGGACGGGGCAGCCGTTCTGGCAGGATGAGTCCTACGATCACTACTTGAGGAATGGGAAGTCTGTTCTGCGGACGGTCGAGTATATTGAACGGAATCCTGTTTCAGCGGGGCTGGCGCGCTCGGTAGAGGAGTGGCGATGGTCCAGTGCGGGTTGGGGGGAAGGCTGATGGGCAGACGGAAGCGTCTGCCCTACATACTGCTGCACACTGCGACCGTGCTATGGGCAGGCGGAAGCGCCTGCCCCACATACTGCTGCGCACTGCGACCGTGCTATGGGCAGACGGAAGCGTCTGCCCCACATACTGCTGCGCACTGCGACCGTGCTGTGGGCAGACGGAAGCGTCTGCCCCACATACTGCTGCGCACTGCGACCGTGCTATGGGCAGACGGAAGCGTCTGCCCCATACTGACTTACTGGTTGTCGGCGCGGGCGGGAGGGACCGGCGTCCTGGGCGGTTTGGGGGCGGCGGGGGCTTCGACGGAGGCGGCCTCGGCCGGGCTCATTTTGCGGATGGTGAAGGAGCCGCGGTTGGTGGTGGCCTTGATTTCGGGGCCTGCGCCGAGGGAGCCGGTAATTCTGCCGCCGTTGGATTCGGAGACGACCTTGAGGCTCGGGTCGAAATCGTTGCTGACTTCGCCGCGATCGGTTTCGGCGTTCAGGACGAACTTCGCCTGCTGGGGCAGGGCGAGCTCGATGTCGCCGGAGCGGGTCTTGACGTCGAAGCGGCCGATGGGAAGCTTGGACTGGCGGATCTCGACGTCACCGCGATCGAGATCGAGGCTGACGGCGTCGGTGATATCGGTGAGGTGGACGTCTTTCGACTTGGCGCGGACGGTAATGGGGCCGACAACATTGGTGCCGGTGAGAGTGGAGAGGCTGAGCTGAAGCTCGCCGGGTACGCGCTCGACGCGGAACTCGGTCATGGAGCTTTCGAAGCGGACGGGCTTGGCGATCTTCCGCATGATGGTCTCGCCGGAGTAGGAGCCGCCGACGGTGACCTGGCCTCCGATGTTTTCGAGCTCGATGTCGCGGCCGCGGCCTTTGAGCTCGAGGTCGCCTTTGACGTCGACGGCACGGATGATGTCGCTCTTGCGGGTATCGATCTTGGCGCGGCCGCCGAGGTTCTGGAGGCGGACGCCGGCGTTGTCGGAGCTGATGCTGACTTCGCCGTTGAGGTCGGCGATTTCGATGTCGCCGGAGCGGCCGCGGACTTCAACGGAGATGCCCTTGGGCACGGTGACTTCAAGATCGGTGGTGACGCGCGGTCCGTCGGCGCGGTCCTGATTGCCGTAGACGGTGAGGGTGTCACCAGCCTTGTCGAGTTTGATCCTGGTCTGGCCGTTGGCCTTGTCGGCCTCCTCGCGGCGCATGGCGCGCACGGTCTTGCGGCCGTTGACGCGGACTTCGTCGATGTCGGCGCCGGTGATGCGAGTGGTGCCGCGGGCGCTGTCGACGACGAGGCGCCCGGTGGAGGCGAGCTTCACGTTGGAGGGCGCTTCGGTGTAGTCGTAGCTTTCGCCGAAGACTTCCATGCCGCCGACGCGGATACGGCCGAAACCGTCGTGGGTGAAGCGCTGGACGCCCCAGACGGAGGAGCCGATGATCGAGAGGATGATGATGAGAGCCCACTCGCCGCCGGAGACGCCGGAGATAGGGAGCTTGGAGCCGCGGAAGTGCAGGACGAGGATCTCAATGAGACGTAGCGACCCCCAGGCGATGAGCAGGAAAGGCCAATACGTCATGAAGAGATCGAACAGCGGAAGGTCCGGGCGAATGTTCTTCAGCAAAAAGACGAGGCCGATGGCGATGAGAACCACTGGTCCGACTATCGAAGCTTTTCTCATGGCTGTGCCCTCCCTTCCTTTAAATGTGCGGCCCGGCACCGGTGAAGGGGCCAGCGGTCTCGGTCTCGCCCGCGCGCAGTGCCATGCGTTCGAACAGTTTCATCAGGCCCAGCAGGATGAGCAGCACGGGCCAGGTCTTGGAGAAGTTGATGTCCTGGAAGCGGTGGAGGCTCATCAGGACGCCGAGGGTGATGAGGAGAATGGGTCCGCGGACGGCGCGGATCAGCATGTAGTTGGAGTTCACAGCGCACCTCCCGCGGCCGGGGGCTGCACGTCGCCGGGCTGTTGGGGCGGCTCAGCGGGAGTCTCGCCCTTCAGGCGGGAGTAGAGCATCCAGCCGCCGGCGGCGATGAGCACCACGGGCCAGTAGCGGAGCACTTCGCGGAGCCGCAGGAGGTCGAGGTTGTTCAGCAGGAACAGGATGCCGAGGATGATCAGCAGCACCGGAGCAATGGGGAGTCCGCCGCGGCCGCCCCTGATCTGTATGAGGGACGAGAACTCATCGACGGGTTCGCCGAGCATGCGTTTGCGGGCGGTGTGATAGGCCTCGAACGCCATGTAGAAGTAGAAGACCCCCATGAGCATGCCGAAGAGAGGCTCCAGGCCGCCGGCCGAGCCGGTGGACATGATGCTGATCAACATGCCGAGGATCAGCACGTGGACGAGGCCCTTGGCATACTGCCCGTTGTAGATGGCACCGACGCCGGGGATGAGGCCGAGGAGGAATGCCAGGCCTGGCGAAACGCCAGGGTTGGGCGCCGCCGAAGCGGTATAGGGGCTGGACGCCTGGGCGCCCGACTGCTGGGGTATGTGGTCTTCGCAGAACACCGTACCCTGCGCCACCTTGACCGTGTCTTCCGTCAACGGCTTCCCACACGTACGGCAATAAGCCGTCACGGGTTTCGGATTCACGCTTTCAGCCGTCATTGTTTTGCCCTCCCGTCGGTTCGGTTCTTCTGGTTCTCCCCCTGGGGCTTCACTTCGATCGGCCCCTCCAAGGCTGAATTGCCAGGCTGAGCCTGAGCCGGGCTTTGAACTCCGGCCTGTTTCGGGCCAGCGGTCTGGCCCTCGGCGGTCTCGTTCCAGTCTCTGAGTGTCTGCTGGATTTCGTAGACGAGCCGCAGGCTCTCGTAATACTTCCGGGCGCGCTCCCAAGTGCGGTAGGTCTTGTCTTCGAGCGTGGCCCACAACTTCGCCGGCTCCATGTCCGACGGCCTCATCTGGCGGATGGGGATGCCGGCGAAGCGGGCGAGCATCGAGAGGCTCAGAATCGTCATCGCCATACCCATCGCGAATTTCGGTTGAAGGATGGGTTCGAGGAGCCGCGAGAACCAGTTCCTGGAGCTCTTCCTGCGAGCCGGAGCGGATTTGCCGTGATGCGCTTCGTAGAGGATTCCGTTGACGAGCGCGGGAGGCGGCTCGACGGCGGCCGCGGTTGCCATGAACTCCACAGCGGCGAGGGAATCGTTGACGAGTTCCCGGCAAGCCTCACAATCCTTGAGGTGCAGCTCCACCGTCGCCTTTTCGGCGGCAGAGAGGGCGCCGTCGACGTAGTCGCAAATCAAGGCTTCGAGTTCAGTGCACTTCATATGAGGACCTTCTGCCGGCGGAGAATCCGCGCCAGCTCGGCCCGCCCGCGATTCAAGCGCGATTTGACCGTGCCCTCGGGCACGTTCAGGACTTGCGCGATCTCGCGGTATTCCAACTCTTCCAGGTCGCGCAGGATCACGGTTTCCCGCAATTCCGGCGAGAGCTTCGCCAGCGCGCCCTGCAGTACTTCGCTCGCTTCCCTGCCGGCGAGAACCGCATCGGTTCTGCCGCCGAGGGCGGTACGCTCCTCGAGCACCGGCAGCTGGTCTTCAATCGAATCCGTGGCGCGGTCCATTTTGGAGCGCCGGTAGTTGTCGATGAGAAGGTTGCGCGTGAGGCGGGTGAGCCAGACTGTGAAAGAGCCCTCTCCCGCGCGAAAACTTTTGACGGACTTGAAGACGCGGAGGAAGACGTCCTGAGTCAAGTCCTGGGCTTCGCTCTCCCTGCCAGTGAAGCGGTAGCAGATGGCGTAGACACGGCGGGTGTGCGCCTTGACGAGATCCTCCCAGGCGCCTTCGTCGCCGCGGAGGCAGCGCTCCACCAGTTGAGCATCGAGGTCGAGGTCACTCACGGGAGTTCGGCCCCATTCGGATCTCAGGCCGGAGGGCTGGGCGAACGGCAGCGCAACAGCGCCGCCCACCGCTCCCTGTGTCAATGCCTGAAGAACCGCAGCCATGGCCGCCTTGAACTCCTTTTCCGAGGAACTTCTCACTTCTGCCGCGGGTCCGCTTCCTTGCGGTTGCGGCTCCGAGCGGCCCGGGGGGCGCCGGAACTGGGACGACCCCAACTCCAACGATCCCGGATCTTGCCTTCCAGTCTGTAGAACGAGGATTTATCATGAGAAGTTCGCTCAAACTGAAGGAGCCGGCTGCCGGATTCACTATTCTATTGCATCCGGGCTCCGGCGTCTTCGGTCTGGCCCCGGAAAAAAGGGGAAGAGAGGCAGCAAACATCACTCGTTCTGATACAAGAAGGTCAATCCACTACGGCGTCTGGCTGATGGCTGTGCTCCTGATCGCCGGAGTGGTCTACATCATGCGGCGCTGGTCGACCTCCGGGTTCGATTTTCGCCAGTTTCTCCATTCCATCTCTGCGGCGGACTGGCGCTGGGTTCTGACCGCGTGGGCGTTGGGTCTGCTCAGCTACTATGGCCGCGTGCTGCGGTGGATGGTGATGCTGAAGCCGCTGGCGCCGAACGCCAAACAAGGGCAGGTGTTCCGGGCGACTGCGATCGGGTTCAGCGCTGTGGTTCTGTTCGGGCGTCCCGCGGAGGTGGTGAGGCCGTGGCTGATTTCGCGCGCCGCGGGCGTCCCGTTTGTGTCGCAGATGGCGGCGTGGTTCCTGGAGCGGATCTACGACACGCTGATCGTGCTGGCGGTGTTCGGTTATTCGCTGGCGGCCGTGCTGCATTCGTCGCGTCCGGTGGGTCCGACACTGCAGTGGGTGCTGCTGCGGGGCGGGTGGGTCACGGGGATCACGTGCAGCATTTGCCTGGCGGTGCTGGTGGCACTGCAGGTTTATTCGGACAGGCTGGAGCAGCGCATCCTCGACGCGTTGGGGTTTCTCAAGGAACATCACCAGGAGCGGGCGGGCAAGCTGGTCCGGGCGGCTGTGGATGGGCTGCGATCGACTGGCAGTCCGAGGTCCATCCTGATGCTGGTGGCATATTCAGCGCTGGAGTGGGTGATTATCTACCTGTGTTATCAGGCCTTGTTCCTTGCGTTTCCGGAGACTTCCAGCTTGAGCGTGATCGACGTGCTGGCATACATCGGGTTCGTCGCATTCGGGAGCATTGTCCAGATCCCGGGGGTGGGGGGCGGCTTCCAGTTGGTTTCGGTGCTGGTCCTGACCGAACTGTTCCACCTGGGAATCGAGCCAGCGGCGGGGATCGCCCTGATGACCTGGGGTGTGACGCTGGTGGGGATTATTCCAGTGGGAGTGCTGCTGGCGCTCTTCGAGGGGCTCTCCTGGCGTAAAATCATCGAAATAGAAGAGGAGGCCGCTTCGTGAACTGCCCCTTCTGCGGTTTCAAGGAAGACCGCGTGATCGACAGCCGGGAGAGCAAGGAGGGCGACGTCATCCGTCGCCGGCGGGAATGCCTGCAGTGTCTTCGCCGATTCACTACATATGAAAGAATTGACGAAGTACCATACATGGTGGTGAAAAAGGACGGCCGGCGGGAGAAGTTCGACCGCCAGAAGGTGCTCTCCGGGTTGCTGAAGGCGTGCGAAAAGAGGCCCGTGAGCATGACGAAGCTGGCGGAACTGGTCGATGAGGTGGAAGGGATGCTGGCGGATCGGGCGGACCGGGAGATATCCACGACAGAAGTCGGAGAGATGCTGATGCGCCGTTTGATCACCCTGGACAAGATCGCTTATGTGCGATTCGCGTCGGTGTACCGGGACTTTCAGGATGTAGAAGCTTTCCTGAGTGAATTGAAGGACTTAATGAGGCAGAAGCGTGGCTGAAGAGCCACAGACGGCCCAAACGGAAGAGACGCGAAATCGAGCTTGCCTGTAACTATTTGGCCTCCTGAGCATCCTATGCAATAGGAACTTAACACGAAATCGAAACCATGTTATCCTTGTTCGGAGTGTCTGGCCTCCCCCTACGCTCCAACCCTAATGTCGCCCGGCAGTCTGACTCTCTGCGCCTGTGTCCAGGGCGTGGAAAAGCGCCGGAAGCGTCTTAAAGTGTCAGCCGACCGCTGGCAAGGAGACTGAACAGGCGGTTGAACCGAATGCCGATTCGCGATATCATCACGTCCCTGCATGCCGAGCCAGTGCCGGAACTGAAGTAGTGGACCGGTCGAAAGTGACGCCGATTTTGTCCGGCACGTCTATATAGTTGAGAGGTTCTGGGTTTCGACCTGGAGGTTTTTCCCAAGTGGATCACTTTGAAGATATTCTCGCCGATTCAACCGAGGCCCTCGGTCTGCCCTTCGACGAGGAGACCAATTACTTCCATCCTGAAGATGTACAGGAGGAAGAGTTTCAATCCGCTCAGCCCGTAGAAGAGTCCATCTACACGGATGATCCGGTCCGCGTGTACCTGCGCGAGATGGGCGCCGTGCCGCTGCTGACGCGTGAAGGCGAGGTTGACCTGGCGCGGAAGATGGAGCGCGGCAAGTTGCGCATGCAGAGGGCGATCAGCCGCTCCGTCCTGGTGCAACTGCAGATCATGGAACTGGCGGAGCAGGTCCGGAGGGAAACGCTCGATCTCGATGACCTGGTCGACATCGGCGATTTCGAGGAAGCATCTTCGGCGTATGAGAAGCGCTTCCACGAGCTGCGTAGTGAATTTGAGAAGCTGTCCGCTCTGTACAAGAAACAGGAGCAGCTCCGCGAGAAACTGGATGCGGTTGCTGTTTCCAACAAGAAGCTGCGGCGCAAGGCATTGATGAAGTTCCACCGTGCCCGGGTGGAGACCTCCCTGGCGATCCGCCGTATTCCCTGGTTGTTACCCAAGTGGCGTCATTTTTCGTCGGCCATTGAGAAGGCGGTGGAGGAGATGACGCATCTCGAGGTCGAGGTGCGGCGTCTGGAAGCGCACAAGTCGGACAACCAGTCCCGGATCAGGGAGCTGAAGCGAGAGATCAAGAAGCGAGAGACCCAGGCTGGAGCATCGCTGGCAGACCTGCGGCATTCGCTGACTGTGATCCGGCACGGCGAACACGAAGCGGAACGCGCCAAGAAGGACTTGGTGGAAGCCAATCTCCGACTGGTGGTTTCGGTGGCCAAAAAGTACGTCAACCGCGGGCTGCACCTGCTTGATCTGATCCAGGAAGGGAACATCGGCCTGATGCGCGCGGCGGACAAGTTCGAATACCGACGCGGCTACAAGTTTTCGACGTATGCCACGTGGTGGATCAGGCAGGCGATCACGCGAGCGATTGCGGACCAATCTCGCACGATCCGCATCCCGGTGCACATGAACGAGTCCATGAACAAGTTCCTGCGGGCGACGCGGGAGCTGGAGAAGGAACTCGGTCGCGCTCCTACAAATGAAGAGATTAGCCGGCGCATGGACATTCCGGTCGAGAAGGTCCAGAAGCTGAAGACGATCTCGCGGGATCCGGTTTCGCTGGAGACCCCAGTGGGGCGCGACGGCGAATCCGCATTGGGTGATCTGATCGAGGACCGCTGGGTGGGATCGCCGGTGGATGCGGTGATCGACTCCAACGTGCGCGACGAGACGGCCAATATCCTGAAGACGCTCTCCCCGAAGGAAGAGAAGGTCATCCGGCTGCGCTTCGGCATCGGTTGCGAGCGTGAGCACACGCTGGAGGAGATCGGCCAGCAGTTCGACGTAACGAGAGAGCGGATCCGGCAGATCGAAGCCAAGGCGCTGCGGCAGCTCCGGTCGCCGGAGCGGGCGCGTCACCTGCGAGCGCTTCTGGCCGCGCGCTAACCGCGCCGATCACAATCCCTGATCTCACAACCGGAGCCCATACGGGCTCCGGTTTTTCATATCAGAGGGTCCTTTTCGCCTTTACGGCTTCATCTCTGCAAACTTGTGTGCGGTAACGCCCTGTGTTACACCGTGAATTACCTCTCCTTACTTCTCCCGGGTAATCGATCCGTGTTATATCAGAGCCAGTCGATGGCACGAGGATCTCGTGCCGTACCCAATTGGCTTTAGGGGGTTCTTCCTTGAATCGATTCTTTCAGCTCCTTTTAACCGGAGCAGCGGGAATCCTTCTGGCCGGATCGGTCTTTGCACAGACTGGAACCATCCAGGGGATCCTCGTCGATGCTTCGGGGGCAGCAGTTCCGAATGCAAAAATAAGCGCGACTGATGAGGACAAGCAACTCGTGGTCCGCGAGACGGTCACCCAGACAGACGGTCACTTTTATCTCCGCAACCTCCTCCCCGGCAACTACGCGGTGAAGGGCGAGGCTTCAGGCTTCAAGTCGCTGGAACGGACACAATTGAAGCTCGACCAGAACCAGATCATGGATCTGGGGACAATATCGCTGCAGATCGGCCAGACGACGGAGTCTGTAACGGTTGAGGCGAGTGTGCCTGTGGTGGAAACGTCCACCGCGAACAAGAGTTTCGTCGTTACAGGGCGCCAGGTAACGGAGTTGAGCCTCAATGGCCGGGACTTCCAGTCGTTGATGCGTACGCTGCCGGGTGTTGTGTCGAACGACCGTTCAAATTTCCGGCTGGCGTTCAACAACACCGACGCGTTCAACGTGAACGGGTTGCGCGGTTCGATGAACAACGTGTTCCTCGACGGGACGATCAACACGGACGTTGGGGCGAACGACGGACAGTACACGCAGATTTCGCTCGACGCTGTTGGTGAGTTTGTGGTCCAATCCTCGACTTTCCAGGCGCAGTATGGCCGCAACCCGGGCGTGATGATCGCGATCAACACCAAGTCCGGCGGGAAGCAATTCCATGGCACGGCGTATGAGTTCTTCCGGAACAACGCTTTGGACGCGCGCGTGCCGTTCGACACGACGGGCAAGGTGGCCCCGTTGCGGTTCAACCAGTACGGCGGCAACCTGAGCGGTCCGATCTACCTGCCGAAGGTGTCGCCCAAGACCGATCCGCGGCTGTTCTTCTTCTTCAACTATGAGGGAACGCGCGCTTCGCGGCCGATCGGCGGGAACTTCGTGGATCTGCCGCATCCGGATCTGCTGAACGGCGATCTAAGCCGGCTGTATCGCAACCAGGACCTGACCACGTCCGCCGGTGTGCCGACCGGATTCAAAGTGGGCCAGGTCTTCCGGCCCGGCACAGTGGTTCGCGAGACGGGCGGCCGCATCATTGGCGGCGATCCCTATGTCGGGAACATCATTCCGAAGTCCGAATGGGCCAAGAACGCGACCGGCTTCATCAACGTGATGAAGTTTTTCAATGTGGCAGGAGATCCCGGCACGCCGAACATCCCTGAGCAGGTGCGTCATCCCTATCAGCAGATGTACGGGTTCGAAAAGGACGCCAAGATCGCCCGTGTTGACTGGAATATCTCTTCCAAGATGAACTTCTTCTTCCGCTGGGCCGATGACGCGCAGCAGGAGACGCAGTCCCTGGGCATCTTCGCGACGCTGCCTTCGCCGATTTTCCCGCAGTACAGGAAGAAGCCCGGCTCGTCCTGGTCGTACAACCTGATCAACGTGATCTCGCCGACCATGACGAACGAGTTCATCTTCGGCTACAACCGGCTGACGCAGCTGGTGGACAACGACACCTCGGCCGACCCCTCCATCTGGAACAAAGACAAGCTGGGGTTCACCTACAAGGAGTTGTATGACGGCGTGAATCTGCAGAACCGTTTCCCGCGCTTCAACTGCGGCGTCGGCTCATGCAACTACAGCGGTTTCCCGTCGGGGTGGCTGTCGGAGGCGAAGCAGTTCGCGTTCACCGACAACTATAGCTGGATCAAGGGCAACCACTCGCTCAAGTTCGGAGGGCTGTTCAACTTCAACATCAATGGCCAGCAGCCGTCCTGGACGGACGTGCCGAACCTGAACTTCGGATCCAATGTGGACAACACGATGGACACGGGCAACCAGTTCGCCAACACGCTGTTGGGCAACTACACCTCGGTGTCCCAGACGAATGGCCGCTTCTACGGGTCGTTCAAGTTCTACGGCATGGAATGGTATGCGCAGGACTCCTGGCGAGTGAACCGCAAGTTGACGCTGGAATACGGCATCCGCTGGGCCTACATGGGGCCGACGTTCACCTACGGACAGTTCCTGCAGAACTACTTTGACCCGCGCCTGTACGATCCCACGAAGGCTGTGCGGATTGAGACAGCGTCAGGTCTGAGGAAGGGTTCGATCGTGCCGGGTTCCGGGGATCCCTTCAACGGGCTCATCCAGGAGGGTTCCGGGAGCATCCCGAATGGCTTTGCGCAGCACCGGTTCAACAACTGGGGTCCGCGCTTCGGCTTCGCGTATGATCCGTTCGGCGACGGTAAGACCTCGATCCGCGGCGGCGGCGGCGTCTTCTACGAGCGCATCCGCCAGAATGCCAACAACTTCGACGGCCTCGGCAATCCGCCTCTCTCCTACACTCCGTCCGTGTATGTCGGCAACATCGACAACCTCGGACCGCAACTGGTGGCGGGCGGCACGCGCTTCCCGGTCGGCCTGTCGGCCTTCGACGGAGCGGGGCAGATTCCGACGATCTATGCGTGGTCCTTCGGCATCCAACGTGAGCTGCCGTGGAAGATGTCGATGGACGCTTCCTATGTTGCAAACGCCGGACGCCACCTGCAATACCGCCGCGATCTGAACATGCTGCCACTCGGCTATACGCTGCAATCCGGCGTTCTGTCGTCGGTGAACAGCACGACCGACGCGCTGCGACCCTACAAAGGCTTCCAGGCGATCAACTTCACCGAGTACGGCGCGATCAGCAGTTACAACGCCCTGCAGTTGCGCGTGAGCCGGCGCTTCGCCAAGAACCTCACGGGCAACTTCAACTACACGTGGTCCAAGACCATGAGCGAAATCGACGGCGACACGACGAACATCGGCTACGCGTACGACCGCCACCGCGAATACGGACTGGCCGGGTACGACCGCCTGCAGATCGCCACTGTCGACTTCATCTATGAGCTGCCGTTCTTCGCAAGCAGCTCCAACAGAGTGGCGAAGACGATGTTCAGCGGCTGGCAGGTCAACGGCATCGCCCGCTTCTGGGGCGGCCCGCCCGCCGGCATCACTTCGAACGGTAACGCCGGTGCGACCGTGGGCGGCATCCGCGCGAATTACCTGGGCGGAGACCTTTCGCCCACGACGCAGGACCGTTACAACTACTTCAACGTGTACGCCTTCGGACGGCCGGTAGATGGCAGCCTGGGCAACACCGGGAAGACCGTCATCCGCCTGCCCGGCATCAACGAGTGGGACATGTCCCTCTACAAGAACTTCCGGGTGACGGAGCGAATGAACTTCCAGTTCCGTTGGGAGACCTTCAATACGTTCAATCACACTCAGTGGTCGGGCGTGAACACGGGCCTCAGCCTGCCGAACCCCGGAATGGCCATGGTTCAGGCGAACAAGGGCTCGTTCGGTGAAGTGAACGCCACGCGCGATCCGCGCACCATGCAGCTTGCTCTGAAGTTCCTGTTCTAGAATCGCAGTTTGAGTATTGCGCTTTTAGTTCTGATTCTCGCGGCCGCGCCTCCCCAAACGGGTGGCGCGGCCGCTGTGTTTCAGCGGGCCGCGCAGGCGCTCTCAGCAGGCAACCTGGCGGAGGCGGAGCAGGGGTTTCAGCAAGTGTTGAAGCTGGAGCCGAATTCAGTTCCCGCGCTTGGGAATCTTGGGGTTGTGTACTCACGGATGGAGAGGTTTCCCGACGCGGTGAAGGCATATCAGCGGGCCTTGAAGCTGGCGCCGAACGAGCCGGGGCTGCTGCTGAACCTCGCGATTGCCTATGTGAAGCAGGAAGACTACGCAGCGGCCAAGCCGCTGCTTGCGCGCCTTCCGCGGAACGCGCAGACCCTGCAGCTCCAGGCCACGTGCGAGCTTTTCACGGGCAATCCGCAACGGACTCTGGATCTGATCGCCGGGCTCCCCACGGGTGCTGAAGTCTCTTACCTCAAAGGCACCGCGTATCTCCGGTTGAAAAAGCCTGAGGATGCCAGGCGCGCCTTTGCGGATCTGCTCGCCTCCGCATCTCCGGCGCAGGGGCACTTGCTGATGGGCCGGGCCTACTCCGATAACGCGCAGTTCGACGAGGCAATTGTCGAACTCAAGCAGGCGCTCGACCTGAATCCCGCTTCCGCCGCGGCGCGTTTCGAACTGGCCAAGGCGCAGATCGGACTGCGCGACAACGAGAACGCGGAGCAAAATCTGCGGGAGATTCTCAAATCGCAACCGTCGCATGTCGAGGCTGCCTACTATCTGGGCGGCCTGCTTGTCTTGCTGGCACGCGAGGATGAAGCGCTGCCGTATCTGGAGCGGGCGCGCAGGGCACGACCCGATGCTTGGGGCGGCTACTACTATCTCGGGCGCGCCTACCTGCAGAAGGGCATGGCCCCCAGAGCTCTTCCGCTGCTGGAAAGGGCGTCCGCCATCAATCCCGATGAGGCCGCGGTCTGGTTTCAGCTTGCGCGCGCCTATCAGTCTCTCGGTCGCAGGCAGGAGGCCGCCGCCGCGCGAGCGCGCTATGACAAGATGCGCTCCGAGACGCTTGAGAAGACCCAGACCATCCTTCGCTGAATCTCTCCGCTCTTTTCCAGGCGCATGGAGTCTAATCAAAACATGCTCGAAGTGCGCCAATTGACGAAGCTCTACTCGGGCATCCCGGCTGTCCAGGATGTCTCTTTCACAATTGCGCCCGGCGAAATCCTCGGCTATCTCGGGCCCAACGGATCAGGCAAATCCACGACGGTGAAGATGATCACCGGCCTTCTGCAGCCCACCCGCGGCCAGATACTGTTGGACGGCGCGCAGCTGAATGACGATCCGTCCGGCTACAAGCTGCGTCTCGGCTATGTGCCGGAGGAGCCGCATCTCTATTCATTCCTCTCCGGGAGAGAGTATCTACAGCTCAGCGGCTCGCTGCGCGGACTCGGTCAGCCGGCACTCGACAAGACAATCGACGCGCTTCTGGAACTCATGGGACTTTCGGAGGCGCGTTTCGCGGCTATCGCCTCTTACTCGAAGGGAATGCGCCAGAAGATTCTGCTGGCAGCGGCGCTGATCCACAATCCCGATCTGCTGATTCTCGATGAGCCGTTTTCCGGGCTCGACGTCACGGCGGCGCAAGTGCTGAAGGCGCTGCTCAAGAGCCTGGCGGGCGCGGGGAAGATGATTCTCTACTCTTCGCACGTGCTGGAAGTCGTGGAGAAGGTGGCGACCCGCGTCATCATTCTGCACAAAGGCCGCGTCGTCGCGGACGGCTCGGTGGACGATCTGCGGCACATGTCCACGCTGCCGTCGCTGGAGCAGATCTTCACGCAGCTTGTCCAGCATCAGGACTCCGGCGAGGTGGCCCGGGAGATCCTGGAGGTCATCTCGCGATGAACGCTCCGGCGAGCGCGTTTCGGATCCTCTACCGGCACTTTCTGGGGCAGTTCTTCGAGAACGAGCTCGTTGCGCCGGCGGGAGAGCTCCGATCCGGGCTCACCGGCATTCTTGCCATCGTCGCGACTCCTGGGATTGTCATCCCGATCATGCTGTTTGAGAAGTACTCATCGCTGATCATGTTCCTCCGTGCGCGGCTGATCACGAATCGCGATCCGCTGACGTGGTCCGACAAGTCCGTCCTGCTCGCGCTCGCCATCGTCATCCCCGCGCTGGCACTGCTGCTCAAGTGGGATTCTCTTTTTCCCACGCGCTCCGACCACTCCATCCTGGTTCCGTTTCCCATCTCGCTCCGCACAATCTTCTTCGCCAAGGCAGCAGCGCTGGGCACGTTCGTGCTGTTGTTCGCCGTCGCAGCGAACCTGGCAGCCTCCTTCCTGTACCCGGGTGTGGTTCTCGGCGATACCGGGACCTTTCTGGAGTTGCTGCAGTTCATTTCGGCGCATTTCCTCGCCACGATGGCCGCATCGTTCTCCGCGTGTTTCGTACTCATCGCGGTGCAGGGCACCGGACTGTCGCTGCTGGGGCTGGAGACTTTCCGGCGGATCTCCGCTGCTTTACAGTTCCTGATCCTCACGGCGCTGTTAACGCTGCTGATCCTCTCGCCCGCGCTGGCCTCGCTGATTCCGAAACTCAGAAGCACCCCCGTTGCCGCCTGGATCCCCTCGTGGTGGTTCCTGGGGCTCTACCAGATGCTGATGGGCAAAGGGGACGCGGGATTCTCTGCGTTGGCTTCACTGGCGACCCGGGCACTGGTGATCAGCACCGTTACCGCAGCCGCTGCCTACACGCTCAGCTACTCACGCCATTTCCGTCGAATCCCCGAGATTCTCGAGCGTGGATCCATGCATGCCGTCCCGATCTGGAATGCGTTCGATCATCTCGTGGCACGGTTCCAGAAGCGGCCAGAGCACCGAGCCTTGCTCGGCTTCACGCTCAGAGTATTCACGCGAAGCCGGACGCATCGCCTGTTGTTTGGAGTCTTCCTGGCGTTGGCTGTGGCGATGATCCTGACCGACATTCTGTCCCTGGTCTTCTTTGACGCACGGAACGCGGCTCAGTATCTGCTGGCGGCGCCGCTCATCGTCTGTTTCTTCCTGATCACGGGTTACCGGTTTCTGTTCGACATCCCGGCGGAACTGCCGTCCAACTGGCTCTTCCGGCTCTCATGGCGGAGCAGGCCCGCGACGTTTCACCGGCTGACCCTGATCATCCTGGGAGCCGTCATCACTCCGATCAATTTTGTGCTGCTGTCTCCCCTGGCGGCGGCAGCACATACGTTGTACTGTCTGCTCCTCTCGGCTGCGCTGATCGAGACGCTGTTCCTCGGATACCGCAAGGTCGCTTTCACTTGCGCATTCGGAGCAGCCAAGTGGAATGTGACGTTCGCCATCGCGCTATGGGCGCTGGCATTCGCGATCTTCACCTGGGCGACGGTGCGCGTTGAAACCATCCTCTTCGCGAATCCCGTTCTGTTCGTTACCGTGTACGGGCTGCTTGGCGGCTGCATCTACTGGCTGGCCCGGCGGCAGGAGGAGTTGTGGCGAGAGAACCCCGCGCTGCAGTTTCTCGATGGACAGGCGCCCGCGGTGCAGACGCTGGATCTGGAATGATTGCCGTCACCCTACGGGGTGCGGTACAAAAAATAGGTCCTGATGTCGCAACACCCAGATGGTTCCGGTCCTTCCGGCGCGCAATCGCTATCGGTCAAGCGCGCCCAGGTGGATTTCCATAACTTCGCATCGCTGGGAGAGCCGTCGCGCGCGCTGGCAGCGTACGCCGACGAGAACTTCCGCCGCAAGAGCATTCTCGAAGCGTTCATGAGCTTCTGCCCCGCGCTTTCGCCGTTCCTCGAGATCGGCGCCAACGCGGGCCACAGTTCGTATATGCTGGCGAACGATTTCGGCGCGGAGGGATTTGCCCTGGACCTGTCCGCCGACGCTTTGCGGCATGGCCAGTTCCTTCGCACGGCATGGAACCTGCCCAACGCGCCGGTCCTGGTCGCAGGCGATGCGACGCGTCTGCCGATCCGCGACAATTCGCTGGCGTTCGTGATGTCGTTCCAGACGCTCTCGCAATTCCTCGACATGGAAGCGGTGGTGCGAGAAGCGCACCGGGTTCTGGCTCCCGGAGGGGTCTACTATTTTGCCGAGGAGCCGGTCCGCCGCAAGTTCACGCTGGGCGTGTACCGGGTGCCTTACCCCGAGCGGATGAAGCCGTGGGAGAAGAGGCTGTATGAGAACGGTTTGATCGACTTTATCGCCAAGGACGTGATTGGAGCGCACCAGGAGGAGTCGTTCGGCATCCGGCAAAATCACAGTTTCGGACTGCAGGACTGGCTGGGCCTCATCGGCAAGTACTTTTGCGACTGCCGCATCATGACGTTCCCGCGGAAGCGAGGCTGGTCGAATCAGGCCGTGATCTCGGCGCTCCACCTGGTTCCCGGATACACGGATCTTCGCGCAGCGAAGTACCTGGGGGGGACTCTTGCGGCTTTCTGCAAGAAAGCAGGGGAACTGCCCGCGCCGCGCCCGCTGATGAAGTGCCTGGCGTGTCCGGATTGCGGAGCGGCGCTTTGCAAGGGGGAAGACTCTTTGACCTGCACTGCCTGCTCCTACTCTGCTTCGAACGAGGGGGGAGTCTACAACCTGCTGAGCTCGGAGTTGAAGGCGGAACTGTATCCCGGCGCGCGGCCCGACACGCTCGATTTCTCGAAGCCGGGCCATGAAGCAGGTCTGGTCGAGGGCTTTTACGACGTTGAGGGTGAATTCGGGAACAAGTACCGCTGGATGGGGCCACGCGGAGTCGCGAGACTGACGAAGATGCGGCCGGGAGCGCCGACGCTGCGCATCCAGGGGTATGCCCCGAAGGTGGCCAAGGTGGAGGTGCGGGCGAATGGCGCCGCGGCCGGCAGTTGGGACTTGGACCGCCCGGGGTTGTTCGTGCTGGAGGCTGCATTGCCAGAGGCGCCCGAGTACCTAGTGGAGATCCTCGCGTCGCCGGCATTCCTCGAAGACAGCGAAGGGCCGCGGACACTCTCCGTGATCCTCTCGCTGCTGAGGCTGCAATAAGGCACGCTATCAGCCGGCGGATTCGAAGACGTTGAAGGCGAGATCCTCCCATCCGCAGAGAGTGGGGGGAGCAGCTTCCGGGGCATTGGATCTATTCTCCCCGGCGATCACAGCTAGTTGAGCCGGTTCTGTCGCGGCGCCGCCGGGCGAGACAGCATTCATCTGGGAAGTAATGGGAGTCCAACCCGCGGGCGCGGTCGTTGATGAGCCGGGTCCGGGCGACGATTGGGACGGGAGCGGCATCGGACCCGCAGACCCGCCTGCGGAGCTCCGGGATCCGGGCATCACCTTGGAAGTAATCGGCGTCCACCCCATGGGCGCACTTGTCGAGACGGGAGTCCCCGGCTGCGTTTGGGAAGTGATGGGTGCTGCAGACCCGCTGGAGGAAGCTGAGGATCCGGGCGTCACCTGAGAAGTAATCGGCGTCCAGTCCGCCGGCACGATCAGGGGGCCGGCAGGGCCGGGCAGCCCTTCGGAAACAACCGGCGTCCATTCTGACGGAGAATCATCGGCTGGTCCCGAGGGTTGAAGCGGCGGAGTCGCGGCTCCGGGAATCACCTGAAGTACCAATGGGGTATGAGGTACTGCCGGGCCGGGGATTTGAGAGGATTGGACACCCGCACTTGCAGGGGGCGCGGCAGTGCCGGATTTGGGATGCGCGGGGTCCTTGCCGGCGTTTGATGGCGCCGGTCCGTCTGAGAGGAGGACACTGCGCCCATCGTCCAGCTCGTCCTCCGGCCCTCCATGACCAGCGGATTCCTTGGGTTCGGGAAGCAGCCGGGCGAGTTCTTCGAGGAAGCGGCCGTTCGCGGATATCGCCTCGGAATTTTCCTCAGGCTTCAGTTCCCAGTACTGCCTGGCGTTTCGATAGCAGTCGAAGGCGTTTTCCGGGCGGCCCGTGCGGAAGTAGATCGATCCGAGCTTTTCCAGCGCCGCAGCCAGATTTTCATCTCGGGACGGGCTGAGTTTTGTGACGGCCTGCTGCATCAACTCGAGGGCCGGCGCCAGGCGGCCGATCAGAGTGTAGATGTCGGCGAGGGCCATCAGCAGCAGCGCGAATTGCGCGGCATTGCCGCCGATCTGCCGCTCCCGGACGAACAGGGCCTGTTCCAGATAGGAAACCGCCGCCTCCAGTTCCTTGTTCGACTGGCAGAAACCGGCCAGGGTTTCGAGATCCTGGCCCGCTTCAGCTGAGTCGGTGCCGCAGACGGAGCGGTGAATCTTCAGAGCTCTCTCAGCCAATTCACGAGCTTCCGCGAAGCGGCCCAGGCCGGCTTCAGAGTGGCTGAGATCAATGAGGCAATCCGCGGTGACGCGAGTGTACTCGCCGCATTGCGTTTCAGCAATGACGACAGCTTCCCGCAACGTGTCACGCGCGTCTTCGCGCCAGCCAGCTTCGGTCAGGATGGTTGCCAGGCAGCGCTGGAGCTTGGTCAGGGTGGTGGGATCCGGCTCGCGAAGGCGCTTTTGGTTCTCGACAGCCTGCTGGAGCAGGCCTTGAGCGGTCTCGATGTTGCCGAGCTTCTGTGCGATGCGGCCCTGCAATTCCAGGCAATCGACGAGCTCGCTGCCCGGATGCCTGTCGTCGAGCTGGGATCGCGCGTTCGACGCGGTCCGCTCAGCCTCCGCCAATTTATCCTGCTTGAACTGTGCAGTGGCCAGTGCGAGTAGTACTCGGGTTTGCTGTTTCCGGCCGAATGCACGCGGCCGGTTATCGGCGGCGATGCGCTCGAAGATGGCTTCGGCATCGGCATAGCGGCCCATTTGCAGAAGGCGGTCGGCCTCCTGGCACTCAGGACTCGCGCCGTCGAACCAGCCCGATCCTTCCGGAATTGCCTGTTTGAAGACCTGCGCTGCTTGTTTGAGTCGATCGAAGGCTTTCATGGGTGCTCCTCAGACTATCGGCAGTTCGATAGCGGGACTCGCGTCCGACCCACAAAAATGGGTAATCTACCTGAGAAGTCCGTGGGCGATCCCCGGCTTCGCCGGAGCGTTCCACTGATGCGGTCTCAGTATGGACAAATCCGGGATACTATATTCCTGAGGAGTTCTGCAGAGGGATGAGTGTTTGCGTCTATTGCGGTCGACGTTTGCCACTCCTGCACCGTGTGCTCGGCACGGCACGCTTCTGCTCCAAGCAGCATCTCGAACTCCATCAGAAGGAAGTGGAGGCGCTCGCGCTTGAGGCGCTGGGCCGGCTTCGATCGGGCGCTGAGCACAAGCCCGAGCGCCGCGAGCCGCTCGGGGGGCTCGCCCCAGTGTTGGCCCCAGTCAAGCTGCCGGCGACCCCGGCCGCGCCACCTCCTGAACTTCCGACGCCTCCGGAGTGGGGATTCGTCTCCGAATCCATCCAGCCCTATCCTCCAGAGCCTATCCTGAATTCAGGTGCGAGCCCCGACCCGATTTTCGGCAGGCGCATCCGCGTCTCTTCCTCTGGCGCTTCTCCGGCGGAACCTCATCCGGCGGAGGCTGCGGCTGCAGACCTGCCGGTTTCCCAGCCCCTTGTCGCCGAGGCCCATATACAGGAAGCAGCTTCGCCGCTACCTCCGGCAGAGGGCTGGCTCACTCCCCGCCTCGACCTGGCGCTGCCCAACGCTGAGCTGGCCGAGGCAGGACAGGTGGAGATCTCCCCGAATCCAATTGCTCCCGGGCCGCGCAGTATCGAGCAAGGCACTGAGCTTCCGATTGTGTGGGAGCAGCTGACACTCAATCCGAGAATGCCGGCCAGCCCTGAGCCAGAGGCCGCTCAGGAGAGCGTTCCATTTGCGGACGCATTGGCAAATCCGGGAATGCCAGGCTACCTCTCCCAGGCGCAGGGCCTGCCGCCCCAGAACTCGCCTTCCGCTTCATTCATCACGGAGCTTCCCTTCTACCCTGTCTTCCCGGCGCGGACCCCGGATGAACTGGAGCCGGAGAAGGCGGTTGAACAGCTGCAACTTCCCGAACCGGAACCGATGGCCGGGCAAGGGAGGCCATCGGTTGTTCAGAACGCAGACGCCGCGGCTGCTCCGTTCAGCCCGGCCCTGGAACCATTTCATCCGGTCCAGCCGGCTGTGCCGCCGAACGAACCTGCGTTGCGCAGCGAGTCCACGCTCCTGGAGACCGGCGAGCCAGAGGTCATGCCGGGCTCCGGGACTAGAATCTCCGGCTCAGCGAATCCCGCCGGCTTCGAATCGAGTTCCGAGGAGCCTCTCTGCCTGCCGGCCTCTCCGGCTCAGTCCATTCCGGAACGAGCGCTGGCGCAGGGCGATCCAGCGGAAATCACGGCAGGCGAAGTACTCGCGCTGCCGCGCCGGGTCCTCAAATCGGAGGTGGCGCCTCTCGCGGCCACGGCAGAGGCTCCCGGCATTCCCCGGTTTCATCTGAGCGGCGTTCGTCAAGCCAATGTCCCGCCTGTGATCCTCGGTGAGACGCGAGAGAGCTCGATTCCCGGTCTCCAGACTGCGTTTCGTGTGCGAGTGGCATTCAGCAAGCTGCTGTCGACTGCCGGGGAAGCGCAGCTCTATTCCGACCCCATGTATGCCCGGCAGGAAGCGACCTTGAGCTGTGCCCCAACTCAGGGCTTCCAAGCCAGCGCAGGCTCCAGCCGTCATCTGAGGTTGCGGAGCATCTCGGGCGCGCCGCATAGTGTCTTCGTTCCGCGCGTTGCTCTGCTTCCGGTGAGGCCGTCCTATGCGTTCGGTCCCCTTCCTGCTGCTCGCGGCGACGCGGCCCCCCGCACACCCGGCGGGGCTACGGTGATACCCTTTCGCTCAGAAGACAAGCCCCAGGGAGGAGTGATTCCCGCAACGCGGGCGTCCGCGCGCAAGTAGTCCCGGAAGAGCACGATGAATGAACGCCTGAATCAGTGGTTATGGATCCTGGATGAGGAACTTGTCCGCGCTTTACTCAGCGCGCAGCCGGAGAGCTCAAGTCTCGCGAAGCGTGCGGCCACACACCCCGCAGTCGTCAGCGCGATGCGGAACTGGATGCAGAATGATGCCGAGCGCGCCCTGGCTGATCTGCGTCAACCGGTGACGCAAGGGAATGCCGACGCGCTCCAACTGGCTGCTCACATTTCGTTCGAAAAGGGAGATACGGCGCAGGCAGCGGAGTACTATGCGCGCCTGGCGGATTCTGTTTCAGGGCACCCGTACGCCACACTGAACCTGGGCCTGTGCCAGGTCCGGATGGGCCAGTGGGAGCAGGCGATCGACAGTCTGCAGCGCGCCGTTGTGCTACAGCCTGGCAGTCCAGAAGCCTGGTTTGTTCTTGGAGCGAGCCTGCTCAACGCACAGAGGCTCCCCGAGGCGCGTGCTGCGTTCGGGCAAAGCCAGAAACTGAAGCCGGGTTATGTCCCCGCGGTTTGCGGAGAGGCTGCGACGCTGCAGTTGATGGGGCTCAACGAGGAGGCGCTTGCGATTTGGGAACGCCTCATCGAATTCGATTCGAGCCACATCGAGATTCTTACCAACGCCGCCAACGCCGCTATCGCCATTGAGAATTTGACCAGGGCTCGCGAACTGGCAGAGAGTCTGCTGCAAATCAGCCCGGACTCCCCTGCCGCGCTATTTGCGCTGGCGCAAGTTTCCTTGAAGGAGGAGCGGTTCGACGAAGCCGCCGGGTATTGCCAGAAACTCGCCGAGGCCAACCCCGCGTCGTTCGACCACTGGTACAATCTCGGCGTCTGCTATCAACGGCTGGGGCGGCACCAGGATGCGGCTTTCGCATTCGACAACTCCCTGCGCCTGGACGCGACCGATGCTGAAGCCTGGCAGGGCCTCGCCGTTGCACTGGCTGCCACCGGCGATCGTCCCAGTGCGAAGACAGCCTGGCAGATGGCGCTGCAATGTTCGCCGCAGGACTCACAGGGCTGGCTCCAGCTTGGCCTGCTTCAATGCGCCGATCGCGAGATCGCAGATGCCGAATCGTCTCTCAACGTCGCGCAGAAGGCGGGCCTCTCTACAGGGGAGCCGCCCGAAGCCTTCACGGAACTGAAGAATTCCATCGCAGTGCTGCACCACGAGGAAGGCGATTTGACGCGCGCGGCCGAACTCTACCGGCAGGTTCTGGAAGTTGCGCCGGAGTCGGCTCAAGTGCGGTTCAACCTGGGCAGCGCGCTGGTCGCCATGGGAAGAACCCAGGAGGGGCAGGAGTGCTGGAAGGCCGCGGTGGCGGAGCACCCCGAATTGGGCAAATTTCTACTGTCCCAATTGAGCGGCGCCGGCCCTGAGCCGGTCCCCTGCGCGTGATCTCGTCATTTGAGTTGAATTCTGACTGACGGGCTCTCTACGCCGTCGGCAATCAGGCGCAGACTTCCATCTCCCGGAGCTATGGAGTCCGGCAGGTGGACCGTCACCCGGAATGCGCCGCCGAACCAGTCCGACGGCTTGCAGCCCGAGACGGGCGCGGGCGTGTCTCCGGCTAAAGCTGACAGTTGCAGCGCGCAGTTGCTGAGTCCGGTGACCTCCAGGTCCACGAAGCCGCCCTGCACCGCCTCATAACCGAGGTCGAACACCCCAGGTTGCACGCGAGGAACATCGACTTGCACCGGATTGCCCTGGTGGCCGTCCGATTCCACGACGACGTTCGTGGTGGTCTTCCCTGCCAGTCCGGCGGGGACAACTGCCACAATCAACTCCTGGCCGCCGCGGTTTTCCACGGTTTCCAGTTGCGCCGGCAAATCGTCGAACAACACGCGCGTCTTGTCCGGCGCCAGGGCGATGCCCCAGCCGTAGATATTGATGCGGCTTCCAGGCACCGCGCCCGGCTGGCCGGTTGCCGCGTTGACCACCATGTCGCTTCTCGTCGCCGGCGTCTGATCCACGAGGCGATAGACTGCCCCGTTCGGAGCACTATTTTGATTTGTGATAAACAACTCCCCGTCTTCGCCTTCGCCGAAACTCGTGACGCTGAATCCGCTGAACTGCGTGAGCAATTGCGTGTTCCACGTTCTGTCCTCGCGCCGGATTCCCCAAACCCGGCCGGAGCCGTAGTCCGCCAGGAAATACACGCCGCACCAGTTCACCTGAGCCAGGCCGCGGTAGACGTAGCCGCCGGTGACGGCAATCCCCAACGTGTGGTTGTATTCGAAGATTGGGAACACGAATCCCGCCGAGCTGCAGCCCCCTGATTGGACGCAGTTAGTTCCCTCCCAGATATTCCAGCCGTAGTTCAGCCCCGGACCCGCGTCGGCGGGTTGGAAGTCGATCTCTTCGCGCTGGTCCTGGCCGACATCGGCAATCCACAGGTCATACGTATTCACGTCGAATGAGAAACGCCATGGGTTCCTCAACCCGATTGCCCAGATCTCCGGATTCGGGCGAGAGATCCTCCCGACGTCCATGCGGAGCATCTTGCCGAGGAAAATTGAGGGATTCTGCGCATTGTTCTGTGGATCGTAGCCGCTGCCGCCGTCGCCCAGGCCGATATAGAGAAATCCGTCCTTCGGGCTGAAAGCCAGTCCACCGCCATTGTGGTTGTCGTACGGCTGGTTCACGATCAGCAACCGTTCCTCGCTTGCGGGATCGGCAACGTTGGGATTCGCCGCGCTCACTTTGTAACGGGCGATGATCGATCGCAGATCCGGCGCGTCGGTTCCCTCCGTGTAGTTGACGTAGAACGCACCCGTAGTGGCATAGCCGGGTGAGAATGCGAGGCCAAGCAGGCCCCGCTCTCCGCCGGAACGCACCTTTGAAGTGAGATCAAGAAATGGCGTCGTGAGAACCTGGCCGTTCTGCCAGATTCTGATTTTTCCGGTTTGCTCGACGATGAACAGCCTGCCGCTGCCGTCGCGTGCGCTTTGAATGTCCAGGGGGAGGTCCAACCCGCTTGCCACCAATACCGCACGCAGATTCGGCCACGGCGTCCCCGGCATGATTTGCCCGCACAGCGGCGTCACTTGTGCAAAGAGTGAACACGCGCTGAGTCCAAACACCCAGAGTACCCGCATCGAAATCCCCTCCTTAAACGATTCAGCGAGTCAGTCGCAAGACCGACTCGATGTGATGCGTCTGCGGAAACAGATCGATGAGCGTTAGATGCGCTGTCCAGTAGCCGGTTTCGGTCAAGGAAGCAACATCCACGAAGACGCGATGTTTTCAGGCTGTATACGGGGACCGTGGACCTAACGAGGTTGTGCCCTGCAGATCAACTTGTGAAGCGTGGCCAATATCCGATTCACACGGTGAGAGTCGGGCGAGAAAGAACGTCAGGCATGAGGTCGTCAGCGGCAGTCAATTGTCAAATACAATCACTCCATGGCACAGAGTGCCAAACCGTGATGAAAGGAAAGCCAATGCGACTATTCCTCCTCTCTTTCCTGCTCACATCGGCCGCCGTCGTTGTAGCCGGTGATAACGCCTCGCTGAGCGGCAAATGGCAGATTCAGTACAGCATTGCTGATCGAGAGGGCAAGCTGGGGTGCACATTCACGCAAAAAGACAGCGAGCTGACAGGAACCTGCACCTCGGACCGGGGCGACCTGGCGACCACCGGGAAGGTGGAGGGCAAGAACGTCACCTGGACGTACAAGACGGATTCTGAAGGCGGTCCGGTGACCGTCGTCTACAAGGGGATCGTTGAGGCAGACGGCAAGATTGCCGGTACGATCGCTGCTGTGGAATTCGGGGTAGAGGGCGAGTTTAAGGCCACCTCGTCCAAGTAAGAGCCTTCTGAAGCTACTGGCGCTTCAACCGGAGGATCGACTCGACGTGATACGTCTGCGGAAACAGATCGATCAGCGTCAGATGCGTTGTTTTGTATCCGGCTTCGGCCAATGAAGCAACATCACGCGCCAGCGTCGCCGGATCGCAACTGACCAGCGTGATGTTCTCAGGACGCAAGCGGGCGAGGTGCTTGACGACGCCTTTGCCGAGGCCGGTTCTCGGTGGGTCAGCGAGGACGAAATCCGGAGCTTTCTCGCACCCTTCAAGGTATTGCTCGGATTGGAGGCGAAGCGCTTCGACACTCAACGAAGCCTGGCTCGCGTTGAATTCCAGGTCGCGCGCGGCGCTGCCATCGCTCTCCACGCCGGTCACCTTCTTGAAGCGCCGTGCGAGTGGAATCGTAAACAGTCCCACGCCGGCGTACAGGTCCAGCGCATTTTCGCCCTCCGCCCCCTCCAAGGCTTTCTGCGCCATGGCATCCACCAGAAAGCGGTTCACCTGGAAGAAGGACTTGTGGCTGACACGGAAGGTTTCTCCGGCGGCCTTATACTCCAGCGCGCCATCCGCCGCGCCAGGGATTTCTTTCGCCACCCATTCGAAGAAGCCCTTCGCGACTCCGCGATCCTGCTCCGTCTGCAGCACGTTCACCATCGTGCGCTCGCCGTTGGTGAACAGTTCGACTTCCTTCAGGAAGCGCGGGAAGTGTTTGTCGCGGCGCAGTGCCCGCAGCTTCTTGAGCGCTTCGTTGATTGCTGGCGCGGAGATGGGGCAATTGTCGACGTCCACGACCTTGTCGGTGCCTGCCGCCTTGTAGCCCAGGACATGACCCTTGAAGTGGAACTGGCTGCGGTTGCGGTAGCCCCAGGGCTCGCCAGCGACGACATCGATCTGGTCCGGCGCTTCCATTTTGCCGACGCGCCTGAACACCTCGCGGACGATCTCCACTTTCTGTTTCAACTGGAATTCGTACGGCGCCATCTGGTAGTGGCAGCCGCCGCACTTCTCGAAGTAGCCACACAGCGGATCGATGCGGTCTTCACTGCGAGCCGTCCACTCCACCGCGCGCGCCTCCACGAGGCCGGCGCGGCTCTTCACCGCTTCCACCTTCACCTCTTCACCCGGCAGAACGAAGGGGACAAGCGTCACTTGACCCTCAACGCGTCCCAGTCCGGCGCCGCCATAGACCCACTTTTCAATTTTTACTTCAGCCATCCGCATCCCTTACGATGAAAGAGTTCCTCACATCCACTTCAGCATGAAACCAAGAGTTCTGTCCGGGATCCAGCCTACCGGGTCTCTCCACATCGGCAATTATCTGGGCGCATTGAAGAATTGGGTGCGCATGCAGCATGACTACGAGTGCGTGTTCTGCATCGTGGATCTGCACGCCATCACCGTCTATCAGGATCCCGCCGAGCTTCGCCAGAAGATCGAACAGACCGCGGCCATCTTCATCGCCGCCGGGATCGACCCGCAGATCTCCTCCGTCGTCGTTCAATCCACGGTGGCCGCGCATGCCGAGCTGTGCTGGCTGCTCACGTGCTGCACGCCGCTGGGCTGGCTGGAACGCATGACGCAGTTCAAGGACAAGGCCGCGAAGCAGGAGAGCATCGGCGACGGGCTGTTGCAGTATCCGGTGTTGATGGCCGCGGACATCCTGCTCTACAAGGCAAATGCGGTCCCGGTGGGTGACGATCAGTCGCAGCATCTCGAGCTGACACGCGATCTTGCGCAGCGCTTCAACGCGCTTTACGGCGAGACGTTCGTGATGCCAGAGACAAAGCTGCCGACCATCGGCGCTCGCATCATGGGGCTCGACGATCCGACGAAGAAGATGAGCAAGTCTGAGACCGGCTCGGGCCACGCGATCTCACTGTTGGATGAGCCCTCGGTGATTCGTAAGAAGATCATGCGGGCGACCACAGACTCGAATCCTCACGTGGACCTCGTCAACATGGGCCCAGGCGTGGTGAACCTGCTGACGATCCACCAGGCGTTCAGCGGCTGGACCGACGACCAGGTGAAATCGCACTTCGCCGGCATGCGCTACGGCGACCTCAAGAAGACCGTTGCCGAAGCCGTCGTGGCCGGACTGGAGCCGCTTCAGAAGAGGTACAAGGAGATCACGGCCGACCCCGCGTATCTTCGCGGCGTGCTTCGCGAAAGTGCCGCGCGAGTCACTCCCATCGCCAACGAGACCGTCAACACCGTGAAGCAGCGCATGGGCGTCTACTCGGATTAGGCCGCCATGGCAGAAGCCGGAGCCCAGTCGTATTCGCTCGCGGCGTACGTCCGCCTGCTTTCCAGTAATCGCGACTTCCGGCTGTTGTGGACCGCGCAGGTGGTCAGCGAAATTGGCGACTGGTTCTATGCCGTAGCCATCTACAGCCTGCTGCTGGAGCTCACCGGCGAGGCAAAGTCGGTGGGTCTGGCCGTGGTGCTGCAACTGCTGCCGCAGGTCTTCATGGCGCCGACGGCGGGGGTCCTCAATGACCGGCTCAACCGCCGTGCGGTGATGATCTTCGCCGACATCTGCCGCATCTTCATCGTGATCGCCATGCTGTTTGTTACCTCGGCGAGCATGGTGTGGCTGGTGTGGATCCTGCTGATTCTCGAAACCGTGATGTGGGCTTTGTTCGAGCCGGGGCGCAGCGCCATTATCCCGAACATTGTGCGCGGCGAGACGGACATTCTCGTCGCCAACGCGCTTTCTTCGACGACGTGGGCGGTGAACCTGGCGATCGGCAGCGGCATCGGCGGACTGATTGCCTGGAAGTTCGGGCGCAACGCCGTATTTATCCTGAACGCGCTGTCGTTCGCGCTCTCCGCCATGCTGCTCGCTGCGATGCGCCACAAGGAAACGCATACGGAGGCGCACCCGCCCTTCCGGCTGATCGATCTCATCGACTTCAAGCCCGTCTGGGAAGGAGTGCGGTACGTCAAGCGTGACGGGCGCATGCTCGCCACGATGATGGTGAAAGCAGGCATGGGCCTGCTGGGTGCGCATTGGGTGATCCTGCCGATTTTCGGGGAGCGCATTTTTCCGCTGAACGGCAGCGGGACTCTGAGTATGAGCCTCATGTTCGGCGCGCGCGGAATTGGCGCGCTCATCGGATCGCTGTCGTCGGGGTATTGGGCGCGCAACGACGAGCGCAGGATGCGCACGGGAATCTTTTGGGCGTTTCTGATCTCCGCCGCATCATACACGGCGTTGAGCTTTGCCCCTTCGCTTGCGATCGCGTGCTTCTGCGTGGCAGTCGGACATGCGGGTACGTCGATGGCCTGGGTCTACTCGACAACCATGCTGCAGGGCATGACGGAGGACCGCTTCCGCGGCCGCGTCTTCTCGGCCGACTTCGGCGGACTGTTCCTCGTTATGAGCTTGGTGAGTTACTCCGCGGGCCAGTTCGTCGATCTCGGCATCGGTGTGCGCGCCATCGCACTCGCCACAGGGGTGTTGGGCCTTGTTCCCGCCTTTACGTGGCTGGCGTCGCAGAGATTATGGAAACCCGCCGGAACCCTTCCTCGACGCTAGGCCGCACCAGCTTCTTTGCCATGCGCTCCATCGCGTCCTCCGGGACCACCCGGTCGCGTAGTGCGTTTCTCCGCCGGCACTCCTCCACCGGCGTATCGAAGAACACGGCTTCAATCTCGCACTCGTACAGTTCGGCAAACCGCACCCAGCAGCGCCGTTCCCACAGCGATAGCGCCGTCGAGTCGATGTACGTGATCTCCGCGCCCGCGTCCAGGCGCGCTTTCAGCAACAGCCGCATGGTACGGAACACCAGCCGGTTGATGCTCTGATTTGTCGCGTCGCCGCTCAGCAACTCGCGCACTGCGTCTGAAGAGAGTGCGGGCTTTCCTTTCAGCCATGTCGACTTGCCCGACCCCGGCAATCCCACCAGCACGACGATCTTCATAACTCAGCCGGCGGAGACGGCTCGATAGCCGGACGGCCACTGGATCGCCGCCGCGTCCGGTTCGCCCTCAGTGAATAACTCCGCGATCAGCCCCAGCATCGAGTCCGTATCACGCCGGATGGCTGCCACAGGGATTCTCTTTCCGAGATTGACCCAGAGTTCAAGAAAGGCGCTATCCTTGGGACTTCGCTGGGCCAGACAGGCGAGGAAGCCTCCGATTATCTCCACTTGAGTGTCCGCCCCTTCCGAGAGCCGGACATAGTTGTGGTTCCAGGACCAACCCGCGACAGCGGGCGAGGGATAGAGCGCCTCGGAACGGTCATCCACAAAAGCTTGACGTTGGCCCGGAGCGTCCAGCACGTATCGCAAGACCAATTCAGAGTCCTGATAGGCGGTCAAGGAGCCGGAACCCCGCGCGTTCCTGCACAGGACTGCGGAGACCGGCTCATCCACAGCCGACAGCGTGGCGATGTTGCCCCCACCGCTGAAGAGCCTTGCCACCAACGTGCCCGGCGATCCTTTGACCAGAAACGCGGGCATGATGATGCCGATGAGGTCTCCGAGTTGAGTGGTCCCGATCAAAACAGGTATCGCCCGCTCTCCAGCAGTTTCGAAGCGATGCGCTGGCGCGCGCCGATGACGTTCACCTGTTCCCGCTTTGCGAGGCGTCGCAGAATTGCCAGATTCACGCGCAGCGCGTCGCCTTCGCTGGACGCGGCGAGAACGGATCGCGCACTCTGCTCGACGACGTTCATCGCTTCGTCGAGATAGACGTCGCACACGTCCTGCGCCGCCGCGGCTTTGCCGGTGGATGCCAGCTTGCAGCGCCGCACGGAGACGCTCTCCATCGCGTAGGCGTTCATCGCGCATTCCGTAATCCCGGCGAGCACTTCCTGCTGGTCTTCGATCTGATCGCGGAAACGCTGGTAGGCCAAGCCCAAGGCGAACAGCGCGATCTTCTTCGCGTTCGCGGCGACGTCGGAATCCACGGGGCCCGTTGCGGACATCAACTCGTCCTGCAGCTTTTTGACGCCCTCGACCAACGCGAGCTGGCCTCGCTTGGCGCGTTTCAGCAGCATCCCTGTCGCCAACAGGCGGTTGATTTCGTTCGTGCCTTCGAAGATGCGGTTGATGCGCGAATCGCGGTACGCGCGCTCGACGAAGTAATCCTGGTGATAGCCGTAGCCGCCGTGGACTTGCACGCCCTCATCAACGACGAAGTCCAGCACTTCGCTTGCCAGCACCTTCACGTAAGAGCACTCCACCGCGTACTCTTCCGCTCCTTTGAGGTGATCGCCGAAGCGCTCCACATCGCCAGCGGCGCGATAGGCGACACTCTCCGCAGCGAAGATCCGGATCGCCATCTCAGCCAGCTTGTGCCGGATCATGCCGAACCGGGCGATGGGGCCGCCGAACGCCTGCCGCTCCTTCGCGTATTTGATGCTCTGCGCGAGGACTTGCTTGGAACCTCCCACCGCAAACGGCCCCAGCTTCAGACGGCCGACGTTCAGGATGTTGAATGCGATGACATGTCCGCGGCCGACTTCGCCGAGGACGTTCTCCACGGGCACCTTCACGTTGTCGAAGTACACGGCGCACGTCGACGAACCCTTGATGCCCATCTTCTTCTCTTCCGCGCCTACTTTAACCCCCGGCCACGCGCGTTCCACGATGAAGGCCGTGAACTTGTCCTGCTCGCCATTCACCTTCGCGAAGACGGTGAAGATGTCCGCCTTGCCGGCGTTGGTGATCCACATCTTCGAGCCGTTCATGACGTAGTGGGCGCCGTCAGGCGCAAGGTCCGCACGAGTCTTCGCGGCGAGCGCGTCGGATCCCGCGTGCGGCTCAGTCAGCGCGTATGCACCGACGAACTCCGCGGACACGAGCCGCTTCAGGTACTTCTTCTTCAACACCTCGGTGCCGAATAGCGCCAGCGGCAGTGTGCCGATGCCGGCGTGCGCGCCGTGCCAGGCTGCGTAGGAGCCGTCGCGCCCCAGCACCTCCGCGACGATCATCGCGGAGATCATGTCCATCTCCATGCCGCCCCACTGCTCCGGCACGACGACGCCGGTCAGGCCGAGTTCCGCCGACTTGCGCAGCACGCGCACGGCGGCGTCGTGATTCTGGTGCTGGATCTCCTCCAGTTGCGGCGCCACTTCGTTGTCCCAGAACTCTTCAGTCGCGCGCGCGATGGCGCGGTGCTCGTCCGTGAAGTCCTCCGGCGAGAAGACGTCCTCCATCTTCGCCGCACGCAGAAGAAATTCTCCGCCTTTCAGTTGGCTCATTGCAGATTCTCCAAAATTCCGGCGGCGCCTTGCCCGCCGCCAATGCACATCGTCACCATGCCGTAGCGCGCGCCGCGCCGCTTCATTTCGCGCAGGATCGTTGCGGTCAGTTTTGCGCCGGTGCAGCCCAGCGGATGGCCTAGCGCCACCGCGCCGCCATTCACGTTCACGATCTCCTCGTTCAGGCCCGCGTCGCGGATCACGGCCAGCGCCTGGACCGCGAACGCTTCATTCAGTTCGATCACGCCCACATCGCTCAAGCCGATGCCCGCCAGTTTGAGCGCCTTCGGAATTGCGAACACCGGGCCGATGCCCATGATCTCCGGTGCGCAGCCTGCCACCGCGAACGACACGAAGCGCGCCGCGGGCTTCAAGCCGAGCTCGCGGGCCTTTGATTCACTCATCACCAGCGCCGCCGCCGCGCCGTCGGAGGTTTGCGACGCGTTGCCCGCCGTCACCGTGCCTCGGGCGTGGAAGACCGGCTTGAGTTTCGCCAGCGCCTCCATCGAGGTGTCGGCGCGCGGCCCTTCGTCCTTCGAAAGTCCGTTTACGGGCACGATTTCGTCGTCAAAATGCCCCTTAGACTGCGCTTCGAGCGCGTTTTTGTGCGATCTGCACGCGAAACTGTCCTGCTCCTCACGGCTGATGCTGTACTTGCGCTGCAGGTTCTCCGCGGTGAGGCCCATCGAGATGTAGATCTCGGGCCACTCCACTGTCAGGCGCGGATTTGGCGCGAACTTGTTGCCGCCCATCGGCACCATCGACATGGATTCGGCGCCGCCGGCGATGATGATCTCCGCCCCACCTCCGCGGATGCGTTCAGCGGCCATGGCGATCGCTTGCAGGCCCGATGAGCAGAAGCGGTTGATGGTGACGCCGGGGACTTCCACGGGCAGGCCCGCCGCGAGGGCCGCGACGCGCGCCATGTTCATGCCCTGCTCGCCTTCCGGCATCGCGCAGCCGAGGATCACGTCGTCCACCGCCGAGGGGGAGACTTGCGGGTACTTCTTCAACAGTGCGCCGATGGTTGCGGCGGCCAGGTCGTCCGGCCGCACTGTGCGCAGAGCGCCGCGTCCTGATTTTCCCACCGGCGTGCGCAGGCAATCAATGATGACAGGGGTTTCCATCGTTAGTTCCTCAGAGGCTTCCCGTTCTTCAGCATGTAGGCGATGCGTTCCTGTGTCTTCGATGTGCCGCACAGGGAAAGGAACGCTTCGCGCTCCAGGTCCAGCAGATGCTGCTCGCTCACCGTACGTTCAGAGGGATGGGCGCCGCCAGTGAGGATGCGCGCCAGCTTGTCCGCGATGAGCAGGTCGTGATCGCTGATGTAGTCGGCCTGGCGCATGAGCCAGGCGCCCATGCGGAGCGCGGCATATGCCGGATCGCCGCCCACCTTGACGTCGGTGCGAGGCCTCTCCGGGCGATAGCTGGAGACCATGCCGAGCGCGGCGCGTTTCGCGTCGTCGATCAGGCGCTCGCGGTTCATGGTGATGCCGGCGCTCTTGTCGAGCAGCCCGAGCTCCTTCGCGTTTTCCGCGGATGATGAGACCTTGGCCATGCCGATCAGCTCGAACACCTTGCGCGGGTCCTTCAGGCGCACCGTGAGTTCCTTGCAGCCGCCGGCGCCGGGGATGACGCCGACACCCACTTCGACCAAGCCCATGTAGAGCTCAGCCTGCGCCTGCACGCGCGGGGCGTGCAGAACGAGTTCGCAGCCGCCGCCCAGCGCTCGCTGGTGCGGTGCGACGACCACCGGCTTAGCTGCGTACTTGATCGCCATGCTCGCGTTCTGGAAGCGGCGGATGGCCAGGTCGAGCTCGTCCCACTCCTGCTCCTGCGCCGCGAGCAGCACGAGCATGAGGTTGGCGCCGACGCTGAAGTTCTCGCCCTGGTTGGCGATGACGAGAGCATCCCAGTTCTGCTCCACTTCCTTCAGCGAGTCGTAGATCATGCCCACGCCGTCGTCGCCGAGCGAGTTCATCTTGGAGTGGAACTCCAGACAGAGGCATCCATCGCCCAAATCACGAAGCGAGGCGCCAGGGTTCGCTTTCACCTCGCGAAGGTTCTTCAGCGCGACGACGCCCTTTCGCTCATCGCGGCCGCGGGCCGGAGGTTTGGGCTCCAGGCCGAGGATCTCCGCCATTTCGAAGGGCCCGTAGGTGTGGGCGTAGCCCCACTGCATGGCGTGGTCGATGTCGAGGGGCGAGTGCGCGATTTCGGGCAGACGTTCCAGGGAATAACGGTAGGTCTCGTCGAAGAGGGTCTTCAGGAACGTGCCCGCCTTGCCTTTGTCCTTGACGAGCGCTCGCAGGCGGGTGGGAAGGTCTTCGATGAGTTTCGCTTCTTCCACCGCGGGCAGCCTGGGTTTGTCGGCGGGGTGATATTCGAGCGTCTTCCAGTCGATGCAGTGGATCTCTTTCCTGGGGCCAACGCGTTTGTAGAAGCCCTGGCCGCTCTTCTCGCCGAGCCAGCCGCGCTTCACCATCTCCTCGAGAAATGCGGGCGGGGCGAGGCGTTCGCGCCAGGGGTCGTCCGGCACCAGATCGTAGAGGTTCTTGCCGACGTTGACCCAGACGTCGAGGCCGACGATGTCGACGAGGCGGAAGGAAGCGGATTTGGGAAGGCCGATCAGGGGGCCGGTGAGGAGGTCGACCTCTTCGATGGTGAGGTCGAGTTCCTGCATGAGCTTGGAGGTTGTGGAGCCGAAGAAGGCGCCGATACGGTTGGCGATGAAGTTCGGAGTGTCCTTGCAGATGACGACGCCTTTGCCGAGGACACGCTCGCCGAATTCCCCGACGCGCTGCATGAGGCCCGCGTCGGTGGCAGGGCCGGGGATCAGTTCAAGCAGATGCAGGTAGCGCGGAGGGTTGAAGAAGTGCGTGCCGAGAAATCGCTTCTGAACGCCTGTATCCCAGCCCTCGCAAATAGAGCGAAGGGGAATGCCCGAAGTGTTGGTGGAGAGTGTGGCGTCTGGCTTTGCGTGCTCCAGGACACGCGCCCAGAGCGCGCGCTTGATGCCGAGGTTTTCCGAGACTGCCTCGATGACCCAGTCGGCCTGATTGATGCGGGGGAGGCACTCGTCGAAGCTGCCGGGAGTGACGAGAGAGACGCGAGCGTCGCTGAAGAATCCGCCCGGGGACTGCTTCTTTGCGGCCTCGATTCCCTTCTGCGCCAACTCGGCGCTCAAGTCCAGTAGTTGGGCGGCGACTCCGGCATTGGCAAAGTGTGCCGCAATTCGCGCTCCCATGGTCCCCGCGCCCAAAACCGCAACCTGGCGGACAGCCTGCATCGTACTGCTCCTCTCGCGTTTCTGGGTCCAAGTGTAGCCCGCTTGGCCAGAGGATTGCTGGAGCCTGTTTGGGCGCTGGAGGTGCGAATGGATAGGGGCATGAAGAGACGGTTCGCTGCAGATCGTCTGGCGCGAGGCGATTGGTACGTCCCGCAGTCCTCGAAGTCGATGTGGCCAGCGAACGGGAACCCGAGGAAGAGGCGCTGGCAAACCTCAAGGAAGCACTAGAGCCGCATTTCGAGGCACCGCAGGCGACGCGCTCGAATCCGTTACACCCGCTCGCTACCGCTCGCGGCTGGCCGTGCATTTACAGCCGCGAGCGGGTAATTCGCGGCTTGAACAGTCACGCCGGCTACCGACTGGGAGCCGAAGGATCTCGGTGGCGAGTTGCGCATCGTCCTCACGCCTCGCGCATGCCAGCGAAGAGCTCTGTGGTGAAGTAGCGCTCCATTCGGTCGGGGAAGACTGTAACGACCTGGGCGCCGTCGCCGAGGCGGCGGGCGGCTTCGACGGAGGCGACGTAGTTCAGGCCGGAACTGGGGCCGACGGGGAAGCCGCGGCGCATGAGGGCGCGGGAGGCGGCGAGGGCGTCTTCATCGCGGACCTCGATGACTTCAAGGCCGGGAAGGCGCGCGTCCTGATAGATGGTGGAGATGCACTCCACGACGCCGGGGATGCGGGCGCTGTAGCTACAGCATTCAATCTCCATCGCCGGAGAGAAGCCTACATCAACGGGGCGCGCGTAGACGGGCTTCGGCTCGCAGCCACCCTCGTGCAGGCCATCGTAAAGGCCGACGAGCGTTCCTCCGGTGCCGACGCCGCTCACAACGCCGTCTACGACACGGCCAGGGATCTGGTCGAGGATCTCGCGGGCGGTTGCCACTGCGTGGGCGCGAGCGTTTTCGGGGTTGGAGAACTGGCGGGGGAGGAACGCACCGAGTTCTGCGGCAAGTCTTTCCGTTTCGGCGATGGCGCCGCGAATCCCCTCGGATTTGGGCGTCAGGCGAATCTCGCCACCGTAGGCGCGGATCATCCAGACTCGCTCGCTGCTCACGCCTTCCGGCAAAACGGCGATGAAGCGCATGCCGAACTGGGCGCAGGCGAGCGCCATGGCGATGCTGGTGGATCCGCTGGAGGCTTCAATGACGACGCTGCCGGAGCGCACGACTCCTTCGCGCCAGGCCTTTTCGAGGATGTGGCGAGCGATGCGGTCCTTCGTCGAGCCGCTCGGGTTCAGGAATTCGAGCTTGCACCACACGACCGGGTCTTCGTCGCGCAACTGGATAGGGGCGAGCGGCGTAGGCGCCAGTCTACTCAGATACGCGTTCTTCTCAGGCAGCCGGTTGATCATGACAACTCCATCTTCACCCACTCGCGGCAAATCATGTAAAAAGGTCTTGTGATAGTTGATCCTACGCGCCGCGCCTTCCTGGCATCTCCGGCCTTCGCTCTGGTTCAGGACTTTCCTCTGGCGCCACCGGAGTGGCACGCGCTCACGGCTGGGGTCAATGATCAGAAGCTTTCGTCGCTTCTGATTCCGGCGGGCCGCTGGGAGCCATACCCCAAGTCCGCGGACCGAACCTCGTGGCAGGCGCTCCCGCAACAGGCGCGCGAGGCGATCGTCACGGCCGCGGTACAGGACCTGAAGCAGCCATGGCCGTCGCTGCCCGCGTCGGTCTTCATGGACTTCAAGCGGAATGGGAATCGATCACGGTTCGAGCAACTCCACTTCCCGCGGCGCAACCGGCTGCGGCTCGCCGCTCTGGCGGAGTGCATCGAGAATCAGGGCCGTTTCCTTGACGACATCATGGACGGCATCTGGCTGATCTGCGAGGAATCGTTCTGGGGAGTTTCGGCGCACCTCGGCGCGCAGAAGGCGGGCACGGGGTTGCCCGATGTGACCGAGCCGATCGTCGATCTGTTCGCGGCTGAGACTGCCAACGCGCTTGCCTGGATTTGCTACTTGCTGGCCCCGCAACTCGACTCGCTGTCAGCGCTGCTGCGGCCGCGCATTCGCGCCGAGATCAAACGCCGTGTGCTTGATCCGTGCACCGCACGCAATGACTTCGGGTGGATGGGGCTCGATGCCGCGCATCCGAGGTACGTCAACAACTGGAATCCGTGGATCAACTCCAACTGGCTCACGTGCGTGCTGCTGCAGGAGGACGAGCCGCGCCGCTCCGCCGACACACTGAAGATCCTCACTTCGCTTGACCGCTTTCTCGACGCCTATCATCCGGACGGCGGCTGCGACGAGGGGCCGGGTTATTGGTCCCGCGCGGGTGCGTCGCTCTTTGACTGCCTAGAGCTGGTTCATTCCGCGACGGCCGGGAAACTGAACTACTTCACCATGCCGCTGGTGCGCGAAATCGGCGCGTACATCTACCGCGCCCACATCGCCGGATCGTGGTATACGAACTTCGCCGACGCGTCTGCGCGCGTCTCGCCGGATGCCAATCTTGTCTGGCGCTATGGAGTGCGGGTCAACGATCCGAAGTTGGCTGCGCACGGCGCGTGGCTCGCCTCGACTCGCGTGGAGGCGGCGACCGGCGCCGATGCGATGGGGCGGGCTTTGGATGCGCTCTTCCACTTGGGCGACCTGCAGAAGGCCGCTGTTTCCGCAAGGCCGCCGCTGGTTCGCGATGTCTCGCTGCCAGGTACGCAGGTGTTCGCCGCACGGCTCAGGGAAGGCTCGACGGACGGGTTCTACGTTGCCGCGCAAGGCGGGCACAACAACGAGAGCCACAACCACAACGACGTCGGCAATTTCATCGTGTTCTTCAATGGCGAACCGGTGCTCATTGATGTCGGTGTTGAGACCTACACCGCGAAGACGTTCTCCTCGCGCCGCTACGAGATCTGGACGATGCAATCGAGTTGGCACAACTGCCCGACGATCAATGGCGTCATGCAGTCCGCCGGGCGGCAATTCGAAGCGCACAATTTTTCCGCCACGCCCGGTTCGGTCTCGATGAATCTCGCGGCGGCCTATCCGGCCGATGCCGGGGTGAAATCATGGCGGCGCGTGATCACACTGAATCGCGAGTCAGACACAGTCGTCATCAAGGATGACTTCCAGCTCTCCAAACCGAGCACGCTCGAATTGAGCCTGATCACGACCCGCGCAGCCCACGAAGCGGGTCCTGGCCGGATTACTCTTGACGGCGGGTTCTCGATCCTCTATCCCGAGTCGCTGAGGCCCGTGTTCGACGAACATTCTTCGGAAGACGCGCGGCTGCAACCGATTTGGGGCAACACCGTCCGCCGTATCCGGCTGACCACCACAGCGCCCCCCGCCGAGGGTGGCTACGCTGTCACAATCAAGAAGTCGTGATCACCACAGAAGCTCAACTGGAAGACCTGCTGAGTACGCCGTCGGCTGAAGATATTGCCGATCTGCGCGCACTCGAAGGGCCGCTGCTGATCCTCGGCGCAGCGGGAAAGATGGGGCCGTCGCTGGCCCGCCGCGCACGGCGCGCGCTGGATGCTTCGGGCAACACCGCACGAGTCATTGCCGTTTCGCGCTTCTCGCAGCCCGAGTCACGAGCGCTTTTCGAGTCGTGGGGTATCGACACCATCTCGTGCGAACTGCTCGAGACCGGCGCCCTCGACAAGCTTCCCGACGCGCCGAACGTCGTCTTCATGGCCGCGCGCAAGTTCGGCTCGACGGGAAACCCGGCGCTCACCTGGGCGATCAACACGTTCCTCCCCGGACTGGTTGCACGACGCTACAAGGACTCGCGCATCGCGGCGTTCTCTTCCGGGAATGTCTATCCACTGGTTCCGGTCGAGTCCGGCGGCGCGACAGAGCAGACGCCCACCGATCCGATCGGCGAGTACGCGCAGTCCGTCCTGGGCCGCGAGCGGATGTTCGAGCACGGCTCGATCGAGCATGGCACACGCGTCGCGCTGCTCCGGTTGAACTATGCCGTCGAGCAGCGCTACGGGGTTCTGTTCGACATAGCAACCAAGGTTTTCAACGAGCGGGACATTGACGTCTCGATGGGACACGTCAACGTGATCTGGCAGGGCGATGCCAACTCCGTTACATTGCGATCACTCAATCGCGCGTCTTCGCCTCCGTTTGTTTTGAACCTCACCGGGCCCCGGACGCTACGCGTGCGCGATCTGGCCCATGAGTTCGCCCACCGGTTCGGCAAGCCCGCCCGCGTCACCGGAACGGAGAAGCCCACGGCGCTGCTGAACAACGCCGAGCTCTGCCACAAGCTGTTCGGCCCGCCGCAGGTAGGGCTCGAACAGGTGCTCGACATGGTCGCCGCGTGGATCGAACGCGGCGGACGGTCTCTCAACAAGCCCACCCACTTTGAAATGCGCGAAGGAAAGTTCTAGTCATGCACTGGCGCGATCGTCTGAAACAAGGCCTGGTGATTCCCGCTCATCCTCTCTGCCTCACCCGCCAACGGACCCTGGACGAGGAACGGCAGCGCGCGCTGACGCGCTACTACATCGAGTCAGGCGCGGGCGGCGTCGCCGTGGGCGTCCACACGACGCAGTTCGCGATCCGCGCGCCCGAGATCAACCTGCTGAGGCCAGTGCTGGAACTTGCGGCGGAAGAGGCGAAGGGCACGGACACAATCCTGGTGGCCGGAGTTTGCGGCCCCACGTCGCGGGCGCTCCGGGAGGCAGAGCTGGCACGCTCGCTTGGCTACCACGCGGGATTGCTGTCGCTCTCCGCACTGCAGGACGCATCGATCGCGCAGATGATTGAGCACCTCCGTGCGGTGGGTGAGATTCTACCGGTCTTCGGCTTCTACCTGCAGCCTGCCGTAGGGGGCAGGGTTCTGCCGTACCAATTCTGGCGTTGCGCCGCCGAGGTGGAGTCCCTGATCGCGATCAAGATGGCGCCTTTCAACCGCTACCAGACGCTGGACGTCGTGCGAGCGGTTGCGGAGTCCGGACGGGCCAACGATATCGCGCTGTACACCGGCAACGACGACAATATTGTCGCGGACCTGATCACCCCCTTCACCTTTTCGGGGACTACGGTCCGGATCGTGGGCGGACTGCTGGGGCAGTGGGCAGTGGGAACGAAAAGCGCGGTTAATTTGCTCCGTCGTGTCCACGAGGGGCAGAATCCCAGCTTGCTGCTGGCCCTCGGGGTCCAGCTCACCGACTTGAATTCGGCTCTCTTCGACGTTGCCAATCACTTCCACGGCTGCATCGCGGGGATCCACGAAATTCTTGTCCGTCAGAACCTGATGGCCGGGAGGTGGTGCCTGGAACCTTCTGAGGATCTTTCGCCCGGACAACTTGAAGAGATCAACCGCGTGGCAGCGGCATATCCGCATCTGCTGGAGTAGCGGCTACGAATTATGTAGTTTGTTCTTTCTCGGTCGTTAAATAGATGAAACTAAATGATATAGAGAACGTTACACGGCGACTTAACCCCTGTTCAGCATTGTGATATAGTAGTCCTGGTCCCATGCAGGACGCTCGACAGAATGAACGCCTGGCTGAACAGGCGGAATTGCAGGCAGTGCTGAGTAGTCCTATATTCACCCGGTCCACTTCGCTAGCCCAGTTCCTCTCCTATATTTGTAATAAGCACTTCGCCGGGGAAGCGCATGTCCTGAAGGAACACAACATCGCGGTTGAGGCCCTGGGCCGTCCGGCTGAGTTTGACCAGAAGAAGAGTTCGCTGGTCCGGGTGGAAGCGCACCGGCTCCGCAAGCGGCTCCGTGAATACTACGCCACTGAAGGGGCTGACCATCCGGTTCAGATTGATCTACCGCCGGGCGCCTATGTTCCTGTGATCACGCACCGGGCAGCCCCGGAGGTTAAGGCGTTTGAGCCCGATGTACTCCCTCTCCGCGCACAGGCCCCCCGGCGATGGGTGCTGGCGGCTTGCGCGGTTCTGATCCTCGTTCTCATCCTGTTCATGGCAGACGTTTTCCCTGTCGCACAGGCTGGATGAGCAGCCACCCCTGATACAATAAGAAGTCTGCGGTCACTTCCCCTGGAAGTCTTCTGGGTATGCGAACACTTTTTCTGAATCCTCCGTCATTCGAGGGCTTCGACGGCGGCGCCAGTTCCCGCTGGCCGGCCACTCGCGAGATCGAGTCCTATTGGTATCCCGTCTGGCTCTGCTACCCGGCGGGAATGCTTCCCGACTCGAAGGTTGTGGACGCGCCGCCGCACAAGATCAGCATCGAGCAGACAGTTGAGATCGGCAAAGACTTCGAGCTCCTCGTGCTGTTCACCTCCACTCCGGGTTTCCATGTGGACGTGAAGATGGCGGAGATGATGAAGGACGCGAACCCGAAGCTGAAGGTGTGCTTCGTGGGTCCGCCGGTGACGGTTGAGCCCGAGAAGGCCCTGCAGCACAAGGCGATCGATTTCGTCGTCCGCCGCGAGTTCGACTACCAGATTGTCGACTTCGCGAACGGCAAGCCGCTTGAAGAGATCCCGGGCGCCAGCTACCGGAAGAACGGCACGATCGTTCACAATCCGGAGGGCGCATACATCGAGGACCTCGACGCGCTGCCCTGGGTTACCAAAGTCTACAAGCGGGATCTCGATTTCCGCCGCTACAACGTCCCATTCCTTTTGAATCCGGCGATCGCGCTCTATACGTCGCGCGGCTGCCCGGCGATGTGCACGTTCTGCCTATGGCCTCAGACGCACTCCGGCCACCGCTGGCGGCTGCGGTCGGTGGATGACGTGGTCAACGAAGTCGCGTGGGCGAAGGAGAACTTCCCGGGCCTGAAGGAGATCTTCTTCGACGACGACACCTTCAACTACAAGGGCGCGCGGACGATCGAGCTCTGCAAGAAGCTGGAGCCTTTGGGCGTCACGTGGTCGTGCACTTCCCGCGTGACCACCGACTACGACACGCTGAAGGCGATGAAGGATGCGGGCGCGCGGCTGATGATCGTCGGCTACGAATCGGGCGACCCGCAGATCCTGAAGAACATCAAGAAGGGCGCGACAGTGGACATGGCGCGGCGCTTCACCGCCAACGCGCACAAGCTGGGCTTGACGATTCACGCCGACTTCATCGTCGGCTTGCCGGGCGAGACGCGCGAGTCAATCAATCGCACCATCAAGTTCGCGAAGGAACTCGATTGCGAGACCATTCAGGTCTCGATCGCGCATCCCTATCCGGGGACGGAGTTCTACGACCACGCCGAGAAGAACGGGCTGATCCAGATCGGGGCGTCGATGACGGACGACGCGGGACACCAGCTTCCCAACATCATCCACCCGGGGCTTGACCGCGCCGAACTGGTCGATTCAGTGCAGCGCTTCTACGACGAGTATTACTACCGTCCGAAGGCCGCCTTCCGCGTCGTCTCGAAGGCCATCATGAACGGCGACGTGAAGCGGCTGTACAAGGAAGCCCGCGAGTATTTGAGCCTGCGCTCCAAGCGGAAGCAATTCGTTGCGGACCAGCAGCGCGCTTCGTCCGCGATGGCCAACGGCGACTAGTCCACCATGCGGCCGGCGACACTTCTTCTCACGGGCGCTGTGGTCGTGTCGAACGTGCTGGGGAACTTCGCCCTCGGCTGGGGCATGAAGCATGCGCCTGCCGGTGCGGGTCCGGTTCTTTCTCTGCTCGAACCGCTGGTGCTGCTCGGCATCGGCCTGCTGATCGCGTGGACGCTGCTGCGCATCAAGCTGCTGGGCCTGGCGGATCTGAGCTATGTTTTACCGGTGACGGCCGTGGGCTATGTGCTGAACGCGGTGATGGGCGCGGTTTTCCTGCACGAGCATGTCTCGCCGGAGCGCTGGACCGGGACGCTGCTGATTGTTGCAGGGGCTGCGCTCACCTCGCTGACGCCCCATTCCACAGGGACTCCCAATGGAACACCGAGCGGAGAGTAGGGGGCAGGCGGTAAGCGTCGCCGTCCCGGAGGGTCTGTCCCAGGATGCCCAGGCCGGAGGCGGTTGGTCATGATCCTCCAGTGGCTGCTGGTTGCGGGTGTTGTGCTCTCCACGGTGTGCGCGGATCTGCTGCAGTCGCACGGAATGCGCCGGGGCGGCGCGCGATGGAAATTGCCGCTCTCAATTGTCTTCATGGCGACGTCCTTCTTTTCGTTCACGCAACTGCTGAAGGTGGCTGATTTGAGCTTTGCCGTTCCGGCGTCGGCAGCCAGCTTTGTGATTGAGACAATTCTTGCCAGGATAGTTCTGAAGGAGAACGTAACGACACGCCGATGGGCGGGCGCGCTGCTCGTCGCAGCCGGTGTGGCGCTTCTCGCGCACTGATGCCGATCCTGTTGCTTGTCCTCGGTTTCGTCGCGCTGGCCTATCAGGCCGTCGCGATCCTTGCGTCACTCGCGTTTATCGAGCGTGCGCGGCTGCGACTCGCGAAACCGATGGCGGCGCATACGCCGCCAGTCTCAATCCTCAAGCCCGTCTACGGTCTCGACGACGCTTTCGAAGCCGCCATCGAATCCCACGCCAACCTCGACTATCCCGAATTCGAAGTCCTCTTCGGAGTCCACTCGCTCGACGATCCCGCGGTTCCTGCGATCCGGAGCCTGATTGAAGCTCATCCGGGCGCTTCCATCCGGCTGATTCATTCATGCCGCCAGACGCCCAATGCCAAGGTCGGCACGCTGATTGATCTGGCCGCGGCAGCGAAGCACGCAGTGTTGCTCGTCAACGACGCCGATATCACCGTGCCGCGCGACTACCTGCGCCGGGTTGCGGCACAGCTTGCCGATCCGGGGGGGGGCATGGTCACGTGTCTATATCGCGCGTCGGCAGGCTCATTGCCGGGCCAGTTTGAAGCTCTCGGCATTGCCACGGATTTCATCCCGTCGACGCTCGTTGCGCCCTTCGTCGGGGTGAACGAGTTTGGGCTGGGCTCGACGCTCTGCTTCCGGCGCGAAGATCTGGATAGCATGGGCGGATTCGCCGTGCTGCAGGACTACATCGCCGACGACTATCAGCTCGCCAAACGCATCACGGCGCTGGGCCGCCGCTGCGAGCTCTCTGAGGTGGTTGTGGAGACGAGTCTTGGCAGGCCTGCATGGCGCGACGTCTGGCGCCATCAGGCGCGGTGGGCTCGCACGATCTATTGTTCGCGGCCTGGGGGCTACTACGGTCTGCCCACCACGCATGCGGGACTGTGGGCCGTGGTCAACCTTGCCGCAGGGAATTTGGGAATTGCCGTTGCACTCTGGCTGGGACGCGTCACGATGGGGGTGACGGCAGGCTTCGTGGTGCTGCGCCATTGGCCAGCGCTTCTCGCGGCGCCGCTGATCCCGCTATGGGATCTGTGGGCGTTCGCAGTCTGGCTCGCCGCACTCGTGAAGCGGACCGTTTACTGGCGCGGCCGGCGCATTACTCTGCAGCGCGACGGGCGGCTTTCGGTCACTTTGCCTTCGACGGCAGAGTGACCTCGGCGTACATGCCGGGCGCGAGGGCGCCGGATGTGTTATCCACGTCCGCCTCCACTGCCATAGTGCGGGTCTTGGCGTCCAAGGAGCGGGGCACGCGCACGATCACTCCGCTGAAGACGCGGCCGGCATGAGCGGGCACGGTGAAAGTCACTCTCGATCCGCGCGGGGCGTTCTTCAACTCGGCTTCCGGCACGGCTACCACGAGGCGGAGCCTGGAGACCTGTTCCAATTCCAGTAAGCCCCCGGCTGAAGGCGATGCGAGCGCACCGGGGTGCACGAGCCGTTCCGTAATCACGCCGGAGAATGGGGCCGCGATTCGCAGGTACGCCTCCAACTCCTTCAGCGCGTTCACCTGCGCGCGTGCGGCTCCGGCGCTCTTCTCCAATGCGGCGATTAAGGCCTGAGCGGCCTCGGCCTGTTTGGCGGCCTGGACCACATCGTTCGAGGCGACGGCGCCAGGGGTTGCGGAGGCAGTCCTGAGCTTCTCGTAGGTGCTCTGCGCCGCGGACCTGCGCGCTTCGGCTTCGGCCTTTTGCGCCTCGACAGCCTGCACCCTGGCTTCGGCTTCCGCGATCTGCGCTTTCATCTCCGGCGCCGACAATTCGATCAGCAGATCGCCTTCCTTCACGAGGCTGCCCTTGTCGACCGGCACCTTCTCCACGATGCCCGTGACGCGCGCCGTGACAGTGACTTTCTGATATGGGAGGAGTTCCGCGGGGAGCCTCGCGCTCTGGGCCCAGGCCGCGCTGCCAAGGGACAGCAACATGCCGAGCATCCGGACTGGGGCTTGCCTCTGAATGAACAGGAATGACTTAAGACGCACTTTGAGTTCTCCTCTTCGCTCCTCGCATCAACACTGCGTAGATCGAGGGCAGCACAGTCAGGGTCGCAACGGTAGCGAACAGCAGACCGCCGATCACCGCCCGACCCAGCGGCGCCGTTTGCTCGCCGCCTTCGCCGAGGCCGAAGGCCATGGGGAGCATGCCGGCCATCATCGCAGTCGCCGTCATCAGGATCGCGCGCAGACGACGGACGGCGGCCACTCGGGCGGCGTCCACGGCATCCGCCCCCTGGGATCTTTCTCTTTCCGCGAACGAGCAAAGCAGAATCGAGTTCGCGACCGCGATACCCGTTGCCATGATTGCGCCCAGGAACGACTGCACGTTCATCGTTGTCCCCGTCGCAAGCAGTGCGAAGACCACGCCCACGAGCACCGCGGGCCCGGTCAGCACCACGGCGAGGCCAATGCGGAAGCTCTCGAAGAACGCGCTTAACAACAGGAAGATTGCGATCAGCGATGCCGCGATGCCGTACTTCAGGTTCTGCTCCGTCTCCCGCAGCGGCGGGATCTGCCCGCGGACTTTGACAGTGACGCCGCGGGGCGGTTCGCCCGCGCGTGCGATCGCTTTCTCGATGTCCGCGGCTGCTTCGCCGAGCGTCACGCCGTGCACGTTCGCCGTCATGCTGACGACGCGCTGCATGTTGTAGCGTTCGACCAGACCCATCGCCTTAGCCGTCTTCACGCTTGCCACGTCGCCGAGCAGCGGCCGCGCCTCGCCGTTGATCGTCACGGGCACACCTTTGAGGGCCTCGGCCGAGTCCATGCGCTGGTAAGGGATCTCCACCTGGATCTGGAAGGCGTTGCCGCTGGCGGGGTCGCGCCAGTAGTTCGGCTCCACAAAGCGGGACGACGACGTGGCGGCGACCATGGATTTCGCGACGTCCGCCATGGTCAGACCGAACTGCCCAGCCTTCTGGCGATCGATCTGCACGTCGAGCACGGGGTAGTCCATCGCCTGCGCATAGGCGAGATCACGCAGCGCGGAGATCTTCTGCAGTTCGGCCTTGATCTTCGCCGCATGCGCGATGTTGCTTGGCAGGCTCGGGCCCTGGACTGCGACCTCCACCGGCGCGGCGGCGCCAAATCCCATCACCTGGCCGATGATGTCGCCGGGCTCAAAGGAAAACTGCACGCCGGGCATCTCGCGAGTGAGTGCCTCGCGCAGTTTCTCACGCAGAGCCTCGCCCTTCAGCGATGCATCTTTCTTCAATGCCACTTTGAGTACAGCCTCCTGCGGGCCGCTGGTCCACAGGTAGATCGTGTTGATCGGATAGCTGGGCGGCTGCACGCCGATGAAGCCGGTGGTGATCGCGATCGAGTCCTTGCCCGCCACGCGCTGGATCGCGTTCAGAGTTTGCAGGGCAAGCTCCTCAGTCTTCTCGATGCGCGTTCCAGTCGGCGCGCGCATTCTCAATTGGAAGATCGCTTCACCCGAGGGGGGGAAAACCTCGCGTCCGATCTTGGGGGCGAGCCACCAGAGCAGCAGCACCGAAGTCGCCAGATAGACTGGCACGACAGCGTATCTGAATTTCATCACGAGGCCGATGTAATTGCCGTACAGCCCGCCCGTTCTCAGACGGTCGTCCGCGTGCACTCTGAGCAGGCGAGAGGCCATCACCGGGACCAGCGTGCTGGAGAGAAGGTACGAAGAGACCATCGCGAAGCCGACCGCCAGCGCGAGCGGGAGGAACAACTGGCGCACGACGCCGGTCATGAAATACGCGGGTACGAACACCGCGAGGATCGACACCATCGCCAGCAGGCGCGGCATCGCCGTCTTGCTGCATGCTTCGATCACTGCCTGAGTGCGGCTCAATCCCGTGGCCATGTGGGAGTGGATGTTCTCGATTTCGACGGTTGCCTCGTCCACGAGCACGCCGACGGCAAGCGCGAGACCGGCGAGCGTCATGATGTTGAGGGTCTGACCGAAGGCCCACAGCCACACGAGGGACGCCAGCAGCGATGCAGGAATGGTCGTGATGACGATGAGGGCGCCGCGCCAGTCGCGCAGAAACAGCAGTACGGCCAGGCCGGTCAGCAGGGCGCCGAGCAGTCCTTCGAGGGCGAGGTTGCGGATCGACGAGGCCACGTAGCCGGACTGGTCGAACTCCAGTGTGACGTTCACGTCCTCGGGGCAGACCTTGCGCATGTCCGGCAGCGCTCTCTTGACGCGGTCGATGACGCGCAGCGCGGAGGCGTCGGCGCGCTTGGTCACCTGCATGTAGACCGTGCGGCGGCCATTCACGTGCGCGTAGCCGGTGACGATGTCGGTGCCGGTCTCGATGCTTGCCACATCGCGCAGGTAGACGCCCTGCTTCACCGGCGCGTCGAGGAGTTCGTCGAGCTTTGCGCCAAGCACGGCGTTGCTCGACGCGATGTAGTTTAAGTCGCCGGCTCTGACGTTGCCGGACGGCATCACGGTGCTGGCGCGGTTCACCGCAGAGATGACCTCTTCCGGCGACAGGCGGTATTGCCGCAGCTTTTCCGGCTGCACGCGGACGACGACAGTTTTCTGGTTGCCTCCGAATGGAGGAGGTGCGGAGACGCCCTCCAGCGTTGCGAACAGCGGCCGCACGCGGTTCAGCGCGATGTCCTGCAGTTCGCCGGCGCCGCGCTTCTCGCTGGAGAAGACCAACTGCCCCACGGGTACGCTGCCAGCGTCGAAGCGCGTGATGAACGGGCCCACGGTGCCGGGCGGCATGAATGCACGTGCGCGGTTCACGTAGCCCACCACCTCAGCGAAAGCCTGGCTCATATCCGTACCGGGATGGAAGACGAGCTTCATCAGAGAAGCTCCCTGGATGCTCTTGCTCTCCACGTGCTCGATGCCGGTGATGTAGAGGAAGTGGTACTCGAAGTAGTAAGTGAGGAATCCCTCCATCTGTGACGGGTCCATGCCGCCGTAGGGCTGAGCGACGTAAATGGCGGGTGCGCCGAGGTTCGGGAAGATGTCCACTGGCATGCGCACCAGGGCGAGGCCGGCGAAGAGTGCGATGGCGAGCACGGCCACAAGGATTGTGACGGGGCGGGAGAGTGCGAATCGGACCAGTTTCATGAGCGCCTACTTTGTGTGTTCGAGGAAGGGCAGGAGGTCGCCGGTTGCCGCCGCCACGGCGAGCTGAGCGCGCCAGATATTGAGGCGGGCGAGCGAGTCGTCGATCTCCGAGGCGAGCAACAGGCGTTGCGCCTCGGCGACTTCGACGATGCTGGCGAGGCCGGACTGGTAGCGGGCGCGGGCCTGCTCATGTGCGGTGCGAGCAGCCGCAAGCTGAACCGGCGTTGTGCGCGCGATGCGCTGAGCAGCATCGAGGGCGGCGCGGGCCCGATCGAGGTCGGCGTTCAGATCCGTCGTCACTTTCGCGAGCCGTGCCGATTCCGTCAGGGCTTTGTGCTTGTCCGACTGCTGCTGCGCGCGGATGGCGGGCAGGTCGAGAAACGGAAAAAGCACGCTGAAGCCGATGCCCCAGTTGTAGAAGTGCGGGCCGATCTGCGCGGCGTCGCCTGAACCGCGGGCGTAAAGGGCGGTCTGAGTATTGAAACGAGGGCGCCAGGCGATGTCGGCCTCGTGTTTGCGAAGCTCCGCTTCTTTCAGCGCGGCTTCCTGCTCGCGCAAGGCAGGGTGTGTGTCCAGGGTAGTGGGGATCGAACCGGGCTGGCGGGCGGTGAACGGCGCCTGCGGCTTCACTTCTTCCCAACGCGAGCCGGTGAGTTGCGCGACAGCGATGCGCGCCAGGCGAGCCGCCTGTTCGGCCTGAATGGCTTGCGCCTCCGCGGCGGCCAGTTCGGCCTGGGCGCGGGCGGCATCCGCTTCGGGGCGCAGGCCGGCCCGGGCGAGAGCGCCGGCCACCGTGGCGAGGCTGGAGGCGCGATCGACTCCTGCTTTCGCGTTCTTCACGGTCTCGTCCGCGGCGAGGATGGTGAGAAACGAGTCCGCGGCGCCGGCCTCCACTTCAAACCGGGTGCGTGCGTAGGCGCGCTCCGCACGGACGCGGCCCGCGTCGGCGGTAGACACTCTGGCGCTGCGCTGGCCGAGGTCGAAGGGCTCCCACTGCACCAGGAAGCCTGTGGCGGAGCCCCACACGTTCGTCCCGGCATTGGCCGTCTGCACTGGGCCGGAGATGGGAGGTATGGAGGAATTTGGCATCAGCATGCCGAAGACGTTGTTGCGGGTGGCGCGGTTGAGCTGCGCGTAGAAGTCGCCTTTGGGCAGGAACGCGATATGGGCCTGCTGCACTGCCGCAGCCGCGACGGCTGCCTGCTCGAGCGACACCTGAACGCCTGCGTATTTCTCACCGGCACGCTGAACCACTTCGGGCAAGGTCCACTGTGCCTGCAGCGCAGACACGTGTGCCAGTGAGATCGACAAGAGAACCCAGAACCGCACGACATGCCTCCTACTCGCCGCTAGTCCCCCGTTCGCGGCTTCCTACGAACTGTAGCAGAACCGACCTTTGTGGGGTTCTTGCTCCACACGGCGCCCCGGGCCGAAGGCGTTGAAAGATGAGTGATGGCATAGCCGGACTCCAGTTGAGCGAGCAGCGCTTTCGAACAGGCATCCTGCGGCATACGGGGATAGTCCCACAGCAGCACAGTCTCAGGCGGGCTTGTTTCGGCCAGCCTGACGCAGGGCGGCTCCTTATCCGCGCCAATGACGGCTCCACGGGAGAAGGTGTCGCGATAACGCAGTGGGAAATGGGCGGCGCGGGCCTCGTAGTTGTCCACGTCGATGGCGCCATCCCGCAGCATCGTCCAGTCCCCGGCGTGGAGGAAGATGTCGATGCCTCCGATGGAGGCATCACCGCTCGACTTCAACAAGTGGCGCAAGGCGAGGGTGCGGCCTTGGACGCTCAAAGTCATGTATTCAGCGAGCAGAGGTTGGGCGGCGACCATCTTCCAGGCCGTGACGGCGAATAGTCCGGTGGAGAGCAGTCCGCTTGCGGCGAGCACTGCCCGGCGGCGGCGGGAGGAGAGCTGTTGGCGTCCAAGCCATACCAATGTGAACACGAGAGCGAAGAGCAGGACGCGCCGCGGAAGCATCGCGCCCGTCATCGTTCCGCGCGGCGCGAGCGGCCAGGCCAGCCAGACCGCGGCCGCCAACGCAGCCAGGACCTTCTCGCGGACACCTTCCCGGATGGCTGTGATCGCAAGCGCGAGGATTATGACAACAATTCCCGCCGAGAGCCAGAAGAACGAAGGGTCGATGGCAACGAAAGGATTCTCTCCCAGCAGGAAGCCAGTCCAATCGGCGTCCATGAGGGGCGGGCGCTTCAAGCCCCCTCTAAAGTGCAGAGTGAACAGGACGAAGCAAGCAGCGCCGGGCGCGGCCTCCAGCGCAACGCGCCGCCAGCGCGGCCACTCTGCCGCCGCAACGCCTGCCACCGCGGCGGCCCAGCATAGCGGATGGCTCAGCCAGCAGAGCGCAAGCCACAGCCAGCGCCAGGGAACACCGCCTAAGGCCAGGAGCATGAAGCCTACTCCGAAGAGAAACGAGTAGAAGCCCAGAAAGAGCAGGCCGTTCACCACCAGCGGTGCGGCCAGCATGAGGAGAAACGGAGATTTCCGCAGACAGACAGTCCAGCCCGCTGCGCACACGAGCAACAACAGAGTGATGATCGTTTTGTCCGCCGACGCGGGGCTCATGAAGGCGGTCAACGGGGCGAGCAGCAGATGAGCGGTGAGGTTCGTCGTGAGGCGCGAGTTATATGCGTAGACCTCGCGCAGCGGGGAATGCGAATCCAGGAGCCACTCACGCAGGTGCGCTGAGTTGTAGACATGCGCTGGCCCATCCTGTGTCGGCACGTAGTCGACAGCCCAAATCGCCGCAATCAGTGCGAAGGTCAGGCCCCAGTACCAAATCCACGCTGCACGATCCATATCCTATTCGCTGCAAATCCCGCGTTTGCTGTTTCTGATGAACTGTACCAGATGGAGCGTGTGCGGAGTCGGCACTTCGGACTCGATCCTCTGCAGCGCCTCCTCCTGTTTGAGCTGCGAGCGGTAGAGCAGCTTGTACGCGGTTTTCAGAGCAGACACGTCGGCCAACTTGAAGCCGTTTCGTTTCAACCCGACCAGGTTCAGCCCCTTTGCGGCGACGTTGAAATCAGAGTAGAGGAAGTAAGGCGGCAGATCGCTGTTGACACGGACGTTACCGGCGACCATGGCCAGCGTGCCGATCTTCGAGAACTGATGCACGACGACGCCGCCGCTGATGAAGGCCTTGTCCTCGATCTCTACATGGCCGGCGACGAGCGCGCAGCTTGCGATGACATTCCCAGAGCCCACAATGCAGTTGTGAGCGACGTGCCCGGAGCCCATGAAGTAGTTGTCGTCACCGATGACGGTCTCGCTTTCCGGCGCGGTTCCGCGGGAGATGGTCCAGTGCTCGCGGATCCTGTTGCGGTGGCCGAGGCGCAGATAGCTGCGCTCGCCGGTGAAGCTCTTGTCGAAAGGATCGGTACCCATCACGGCGCCGGCGCTGAGTTCATTGTTGTCGCCCATGGTGGTCCAACGCTTGATGTAGACGTACGGCTCGAACATGCAGCTGGCGCCAATTACCACGTCCTGCTCGATGACGCAGAACTCGCCGATTCTGGTTTGCGGGCCGATCACAGCATCCGGATGGACACGGGCGGTAGGAGCGACATAAGCGGAAGGATCGACCGGCATACACTGTAATGATACAAGCCACCCGCGCGGAAGGAGGCTGACAACAGTGCTGGTGCGAGAGATTGCCGCCTATTTGGGCGTGACGTTTGAAGGGGACGGCGAGCGGCAGATTGCAGGAATCGCGCCGCTGGACACGGCGGGCGCGATGCACGTTTCGTTCGTCGGCAGCCGGCGCGCGGTGCGCGATGCGCAGGCCTCCGCGGCCGGTTGCCTGCTGGTGACGCCGGACTTTCAGAGCGGAGGCCGCACAGTGATCCGGTGCGTCGATCCGCGGGGCGCGTGTGCGAAACTGATCCGTCTGCTGCAGCCGCCGCCGGCGCCCGCCAAGGGGGTGCATCACACCGCTGTGCTCGGGCGGAACTGCAGCATCGGCGAAGACGCCTCCATCGGGGCGTACTGTGTGCTTGGCGACGACGTGACGGTAGGCGCGGGCACAATCCTCTATCCGCACGTGACGATTTACTCCGGCGTCACCATCGGGGCGCGCGGTGTAATCCACTCCGGCGCGGTGATTGGCGCCGACGGTTTCGGGTTCGTCTTCACGGAGGGACACTACGAGAAGTTCCCCCAGGTGGGGCGTGTGCTGATCGGCGACGATGTTGAGATCGGCGCGCACTCGGCGGTGGATCGGGCGGCGCTGGGCGTCACCAGCATCGGCGACGGCGCGAAGCTCGACAACATGGTGCACATCGGCCACAATTGCCGGGTCGGCAAGCATGTGGTGATCGCGGCGCAGACCGGGATGGCCGGCGGGACCGTGATTGAGGACTACGCGGTGATCGGCGGCCAGGTGGGCATGGGCGACAACGTGACGGTGAAGTCCGGCGCGGTGGTGGGATCAGGCGCGGGCATCCTGAGCTCGAAGGTAGTGCGAGGCGGAGGCGAAGTGCACTGGGGCACGCCGGCCAGGCCGTTGAAGGAGTATCTCGAATCGCTGGCCAACGTGGCCCGGCTGCCGCAGTTGCGGCGCGAAGTGGAGGAGCTGGCGCGCCGCCTGGAGGCGCTGGAGAAGTCGAAGGGCGAATGAGAATCATCGTCGGGGGATTGTCGCGGAAGACGGGCAAGACGGCGCTGGTGTGCCGGATCATCGCATTGACGCCCGAACTGCAATGGACCGTGGTGAAGGTCTCTCATCACGCGCCAGAGGATGGTACGGCCTATGCGCTGAGGGAGGAGAAGGAAGCAGGCGGAAACGGGGATACGAGGCGTTATCTTTCCGCGGGCGCCGCGCACGCATGGTGGCTGTACGGCGACTTCGAAGCCGCGCTGCCGGAACTGCGCAGGCGGCTGGAGGCATCGGAGAACTGGATTGTGGAGTCGACGCGCGCTGTGCGGGAGCTGCCTCACGACTACGCGCTGCTGGTGGTGGATCCGGATCGAATGGAGGATGAAAAGCTGCTGGCTTTACTCGGACGCGGCGGGGAAGGTCAGGAGGACGCGTAGGACGCCTCCCTCGCATGAAGCATGGAACGATCCGTGGCAGGAGTCCACGAAGCGCTGCACACCACTGCTCTGCTGGGGCGGATTGAGCAAGCGCAAGAGATCGTCTGAGTCAGCGAGTGCAACGGCCTCGATGCGGACTGATACCGAATCGCCGTCAGTTGAGAGGCTGACGCGCATCGGGTCCTGGGCGAGCGCCACGCCCCGCAAAAAATTGAGCAGGTGGCAGCAGCAGCGATACGCCGCAGCCGCGGGTGCGAGAGCGAAGGGCAACTGATCGGCGCAGCGAATCTCGAGATTGCGCTCTTCATGGAGTGCGAGCTCACTTCCGAGCTTCGTAAAGACAGAGAGGAAGTCGGTTTGCGGCTGCGAGCGGTCCTTCAGGCGCATTGCCAATGCAGCGTCCTCGAGAATCCAGTGAGCCTGCTGAACCATGCGGCGCAGGCGATCGCACTGCTGCTGAATCTCGGGTTCGCACTCGCCGAGGACCATATCGAGGTAGTAGGCGATGGATTCAATGCCGCTGAGCGGCTGGCGCAGCTCGTGGGCGAGATGCCGGAAGAGATCATCCAGTTCGGGCGGCACTGAGACTTTCGTGTCGAGACCGGGCTGCATTGGAACCTCACAAGGATAGCACCGGAGCGCCTTCAGCGCGGGTGGGGACGGGAGTGTCTTTCCGCGTGGTCCTCCTGCGCTTCGAGATGAGTGATTACCTCCACGGGTTGCTCGAAATCGCGCTCGATGGTCTCTTCGATCAGGGTAGCGATGTGGTGCGCTTCGCCGAGGGGGCATTCATAGGGGAACAGCAGATGAACTTCGACCAATGAGCGCCCTCCGGTCTCGCGAAGGCGAAGACCATGCCAGGAGATGCCTTGGGATTTGGCGAGGGAGTCGAGCGTCGAGCGGAGGCGGGCTTCCAACCCGGGCTCGGCGTAATCGAGCAGTCCGCGCGCACTCTTCCACATGAGGACTCCTCCAGCCCAGAGGATATTGAGTGCGACGGCGATGGCGCAGATGGGATCGAATGGCTTCCAGCCCGTGACCAGCACCAGGCAGAGTCCGACGATGACGCCGAGGCTGGTCCAGCAGTCGGTGAAGACGTGCTGGCCGTTGGCGACGAGGATGAGCGAATTGGTGCGGCGCCCGGTGCGGATCAGGTAGAAGCCGAGAGCGCCGTTGACAAGCCCTGCACCGAGCGTGATGAGAGTGCCGGTTCCCAACGACTCTAGCTCGAGGCCGTGCATCCATTTGTAAACGGCGGTGACGATGATTGCCACTGCGGCGGCTGCGATCAGTGCGCCTTCGAATCCGGCGGAGAAGAACGAGATGCGCTCGTAGCCGTAATGGAAGCGCGCGTTGGCGGGCCTGCGGCTCAGCGCCAGGCTGAATGAGGCGAAGGCTACCGCGACGAGATGAATGACGGACTCGAGGGCATCGGAGAAGATCGCTGAGGAGCCGGTGATGAGCCATGCCGCGCTTTTAGCGAACAGCATCACAACGCCCGTCAGCAAAGACAGGCGCATGGCCCAAACAGGCGTTTCGGAGCCGGTGTGCTGTTGCACGAGTGAGATTGTACTAGAATCCGGGCATGAGCGACATCAAGCGTAGATCTGTTCTGGCAGCCTCAAGCGGCATCCTGCTGGTGAAGCCGGAAACGGCGTTCGGAACGCAGGCGAACTCCAAGGTGCAGGTAGCGGTAGTGGGTACTGGCAACCGCGGGCGATACGACATGGATATCTTCGCCAAGGACGCGCGTGCCCTGATCACCGCGATGTGCGACCTCTACTCGGACCAGATTGACAAGGCGAAGACACAGGTGCCTGCCGCGGCGCAGGCAAAGACGTATAAGCAGTTCACCGAGATGCTGGCGCAGCCGGGCATTGACGCCGTGCAGATCACCACTCCGGTCTATCTGCATCCGGAACACTTCGAAGCGGCGGTGAAGGCGAACAAGCATATCTATTGCGAGAAGCCCGCGGGGGCAAGCGTGGCGGGCGTGCAGCGGCTGCGGAGGGCGGCGGAATCAGCGCGTCCGGACAAGGTGATCTTCTTCGGATTCCAGCAGCGCTGGAGTCCGGAGTACATCGCGGCGGAGAGGCTGGTGAAGGGTGGAGAGATCGGACAACTGCTCCTGCTGCGGTCCGAATGGATGGTGAGCGGGATCAGGCCGGGTGTGCGTCCGGAGATGACGCCGGAGATGGAGCAGCGCTTGTGGTATCCGTGGCGGGCGAAGTCGGGAGACTTCATTGTGGAGCAGGACTGCCACGGCGTGGACGTGCTGAACTGGTTCGCATCGAAACATCCAGTAAGCGCGATCGGGGGAGGAGGCAAGGGCCGGCGTGCGATCGGCGACAACCTGGATCACGTCAACGTGACGTTCAACTATGCGCCCAAGCTGTGCGGGTACCTGCACGGGACGCAGTTGATCGCCAGCGGGTGGCGAGAGGTGCGGGAGCAGATGTTCTGCGAAAAGGCGTCGGTGACAACGCACCGGAGGTACTACGAAGTGCAGCAGGACGGGCAGCCGCTGAAGCGCGTGGAATCGAAACGCGAGATCACGATCGACGCGATCGAGCAGTTCCTGACGCACATTGTTGAAGGCAGGAAGATGAACATGGCTATGGATGCGTGCGACTCGACGCTGACGGCGCTTTTGGGGAGGCTGGCGGTGGACCTGAAGAGGGAGGTGACGTGGGAGGAGTTGCTGAAGAGCGAAGGGTAGTCTAGATCGCGCAGCCGCCGCCTTCAAAGAGGAGCTTCCAGGCGCCTCCGCGCTGCGAGTAGACCCGATAGCTGTACCCTTCCCAGCCTTGGCTGCGGGTGATTAGTTCGTCGTGGCCGTCCCCGTCGATGTCCGCCTGGTCGATGTAACGCTCTGTCAGGAAGGACTCGCCGCCGCCGCGATGGTAATGCACTATGGCCGGCCTGTCACCGCCGTCCACAGCTTCCGCAACGACGAATAGCGATCGAACAGTGGGAGAGGGGGCATCTGTCTCAGGGACTTCGAAGGTGGCGATCCAATCCTGCCGTCCGTCCCCGTTTATATCCGTGGATGTCAGCGATTGAAGCGTCAGCCGCCTCAGGAGCGCGGGACTGGTCTGTCGTGCGGCCAAGAGGGCTCGTGCCTGAGCGAGAGCCTTGTCGCGCTGGGCCGCGGTGGGCGTGCGCCTTGAAGTAGAAGTCTTTCGGTAGATACGCGCATCTGTCGCCAGCGCAAATTCTGTCTGGCCGAGTTTAGTGGCTGATGCGGGAGTGACGCTGGCGCTGAGTCCCTGAGGAGCGATTGTTCCGGCAACAGATCCGCCATAGAGGTACCTGTATGAACGGCCGGATTCGAAGTATTCGGGAGGGAATTCGGCACAAGCCTCATTGGACGAGGCAGGAGGCAGTATCCTGTCCCCTGCGACACGGAACAAAGAAGAGAGCCGATAGCCCTGCTGCGAATCGGCCGATACAACGAACCATACTGATGGGTGCTGCGGCCCGGCGGACGGCGCGGCTGTGAGGAAAATTGCCGAAAGGAACGCCCCAGGGAACATCTTGAGGCGCTACTTCTTCCAGGAGATGGAAAGTCCCTGGATGGATTCCTGGAGGAACTCGGTGCGGACTGCGGGATCCTTCTGGATGCGTTCCAGGAAGCTGCGCATAGGGCCTGCGGCGTTGGTAGTGTTATGGGCGAGGATCACTCCGCCGGGGCGGACCTTGTTGACGGTGAGCTCGTAGTACTTGAGGTAGTCGGGCTTCCAGGCGTCGATGAAGACGATGTCGAACGGCCCTTCGAGTCTGGGCAGTTCGACGAGCGCGTTGCAGAGGCGGGCATCGACGATGTCGGCGACGCCCATGGCCTCGAAGTTCTTCAATGCTTCTGCATGGCGGTCGGGATCGATCTCCAGCGTGATCAGCTTGCCGCCGGTCTTCTTCAGCGCCAGGGCGAACCAGCCGCTGGAGTATCCGGTGGAGGTGCCGATCTCCAGCACGCGCTTCGCTTTGAGCTCGGTAGTGACCTTGTAGAAATAGGCGCCGTCGACGGGATCGACGCTCATATTACGGCGCGCATCCTTGCGCATGGATTCGAGCCAGGCGCGCGCCGCGGGTTCGTTGAAGGGAGCGGAAGAGAGAAGCACAAGCAGGAGAGAGGGACCTACCAAGCGTCGATGCCGCCTTTCATGTTCAAGACCTGGACGTAGCCATTCTCTCTCAAAATGGCGCAGGCCTTGGCGGACCTCATGCCGGACTTGCAGTGAATGACGATGTTGCGTGAGCGGTCGATCTCATCCAGGCGCTTTGGCAGTTCGCCGAGCGGGATGAGCACAGCCTGCGGGATGTTGCGGGCCTGGTATTCGTGGGGCTCGCGGACATCGATCAGCAGGAAATCGTCGTTGCGCTGAATCTTGGCTTTGACCTCGGTCGGCAGGATCTCAGAGGGCATACCACAGAACTGATGGTAATCGATGAGTTTGGTGACAGACGGATTTGCTCCGCAGACGGGGCATTCGGGATTCTTTCGCAGCTTGAGCTCGCGGAAGCGCATGCCGAGGGCGTCATAGAGGAGAAGGCGGCCCTTGAGCGTATCGCCGATGCCAAGAATGATCTTGACCACCTCGGTGGCCTGCACCAGTCCGATGATGCCGGGAAGGATGCCCAGGACGCCACCCTCGGCGCAGGAGGGGACAAGTCCGGGCGGCGGAGGCTCGGGGTAGAGGCAACGGTAGCAGGGACCGTCTTCAGTGGCGAAGACGGACGCCTGTCCTTCGAAACGGAAGATGGAGCCGTAGGCGTTGGGCTTGCCGGTGAGAACGCAAGCGTCGTTCACCAGATAGCGAGTGGGGAAGTTGTCGGTGCCGTCGGCGACGACGTCGTACTGGGCGATGATGTCAAGAGCGTTCGAGGAGTTGAGTGCTACTTCGTGGCGAACGATGTTGATGGCGGGGTTAATGTCGATGAGTGTGTCGGCTGCAGAGTCCAGCTTCTTGCGGCCGATGTCCTTGGTGCCGTGAATGACCTGGCGTTGAAGGTTGGAGGCGGAGACGGTGTCGTAGTCGACGATGCCGAGCGTTCCGACGCCGGCGGCGGCGAGATAGAGAGAGAGCGGCGCGCCGAGCCCGCCGGCTCCGATGCAGAGGACCCGGGCATTGCGCAGCTTGAGCTGGCCCTCGACCCCGACCTCGGGCAGCATGATGTGGCGCGAGTAGCGGTCGAGTTCCTGGGGAGACAGGCTCACTGCGCGCCTCCGGCGATGGACGGGACGATGGTGAGTGTATCGGATGCGGCGACCGCGGTGTCCTGCTTGTTGAGGTAGCGGATATCTTCGTCGTTGAGGTAAATGTTCACGAAGCTGCGCAGCTTGCCTTCGTCATTGAAGAGGTGCTGCTTCAGCGCGGGATGCGTGCTGGTGAGAGCGGCCAGGACCTCAGCGACAGTGACGCCGGAGGCGTCGATAGATGCGTTGCCGCCGGCATGGGGGCGCAGCGGCGCAGGGATCAGGACTGTGGGCATTGTAGTTCTTCCGGATGCGATTCTGATTGCGTTTCGTTGGCCCGAAAGGCGCGTGCGTGATCGTAGGCGCCTTGCCGGACGGAAATGACGATGTTCGAGTACCAGGGCCAGGAGTTAGCGAGGTCGGTGGCAGAGAAGTAGGCGTCGCAGTCGGGGTGCGAGTGGAAGAAGCCGAGGACCTCGAGGTTCTGGGTGCGGGCGAGCCGCTGGGCTTCAAATTGATCCTTGGGGTCGAGTTCGAACCGGTCGGACTGATCCCCTTGGTAGGCGTTTGCGCAAGGGACCGCCGTGGTCACGGTGCGCGTGTCATCCTCCGCGATGGCGCCGAGCAGGATGCCGCAGCACTCGCGCGGGTAGCACGCGCTGGCATGACGGAGCATGATGTCCCAGGGTTGAGGTTGGACCCGAATCACAGAGTTGACCCCATGATCCCAATTCTGTACTTATCCTGTCAAGATTCGGCAGATTGTTCTGGGATGCAAGTGTTTTTCTTGTTGAATGAGTAGGTTAGCGGATTCATCCAGCCATCCATTGCATGCCTGACCTTGCTCAAACCCGGGGGTGGGGTGATATGTTCTCTTCTTATTACACTCTCAGGCTGCTAGGAGACTCCCGGATGATACTCAACCAAGTCGAGTTCGCGATGATGAACAACCCGGTGCGGGCCTGGATTCAGCGAAACGTGGAAGCCACGCGGATGTTGCGCATGGGCGGTGCGATACGGGGCGGACAGGCTCTTGAGATTGGCTGCGGGCGTGGCATCGGCGTTGAGATTATCCTCGACAAGTTTGCGGCCGGCGCTGTGGATGCATTCGATCTCGATGGGCGCATGGTTGCGCTGGCCTCACGCCGCCTGAAGAATCGAGAGCAGGTGCGGCTGTGGGTGGGAGACTGTACGGCAATCCCCGTGAAAGACGCGACATATGATGCGGTCTTTAATTTCGGAATCATTCATCATGTGCCGGACTGGCGCGCAGCACTGCGGGAAGTTGCTCGGGTTCTGAAGCCAGGCGGGCGTTTCTATGCAGAAGAGGTACTCGACCGATTCATTACGCATCCGATGGCCCGACAATTCCTTGATCATCCCCAATCGGATCGGTTCGGAGCCCGTGCGTTTCAGCGCGGCATGCAGGAATTCGGACTGGAGTTGAATGGGGCCGAGACGCTTGGGGAGGTCTTCGCCTGGTTCCTGGCCGTCAAGCCGTGATGGAATGGCAGGGCGTTAGTGGAGGATGTGCGTTGAAACCCGAACGTCGCCAAGGGGTCGCCATGCATGACCAAATGACCATCGAGACAGACCTGTTCGAGCATAGGGAGGTCAAGCCTCACTTCATCAACCCGTGTTGTTTCGGGGAGGACTTCGCCGGGTGGCTGAAGCAGGAACTGGCGGTGCTGGCGGCGGAAGGGTTCGAGTTTTCGGATCCGATCCAGGAAGACTATGGCTGGGGCATCTGGGCCTCGAGAGGAAAGGACCCGTACTGGATCTCGTTGGGCTATGTGGGAGACGGGCCGCAGGAGGAGCCGCCGCAGTGGGTTGTCTCGGTGGACTACGATCCCGGGTTGAATCTTGTGAAGCGGCTGTTCCACAAACCGGACTCACGAGGGTTCGAACGAGTGCGGGACCGGGTGTGGGAGGCGATCCGGGCGACAAATGGGATCAAGGTGGTTGAGTTGTGAGGTGAGGGCGGAAGGTCTGTCCGCTTCCGCTGCTCTTATGCGGCTTGGGCGAGGGGGCGGGCGAAGCGGGAGCCGCCGTGGAGGCGGCGCCAGGCGACTTCGGCGAGGTTGAGGAGCAAAGCCGCTGCCAGCAGGCCGGGCCAGAGTCTAAGGGTGGCGGGAATGCCGCGGCCGGCGGGGTCGAAAACCTGTTTCGGCGCAGGGTTGAATTTGCCGCCAGTGTAGGAAGACAGTTGCTGGAGGAGCACCGGGTTGCTGCCGAAGGTGGTGATCTCCGGTTCGGGAAGGTAGAGGCCGATCTCGGGGAAGGCGCGCGACTCGGCGAGGGGACGGACGCGGAAGAGGCCGCGGCGGTTGCCGATGGTCGTCTTTGCACGATAAAGATCGGCGCCCAGCCGTTCCACTGTGAGCGGGGATTGGAAGCCGTCGGGGCCGATGGCAAAGAGCGCCGGCGCCGATGCCGGCATCGGAGTGGAAGCTGCATGGCGGTACTCGGCTATCAACTGACCGTTGGTGGGGTCGTAAGAGAGCGTCGACTGGCCGGGTTGGGCGTGGGGCAAGAGGTCGCGCAGGACATTGGCCCAGAACTTATCGAAGCCGGGCCACGAGACCCATGCCTGCGCCCAGCGGGCTTTCGCGTCGGAAGTGAAGACGGCCGCGCGGCCAAGGCCGTACTGCCAGCGGCTGAGCAGGGGGTCGTCTTTCTCGCCGGTGCCTGAAGCGATGGAGAGGATGGTCTCGGCTGTGGGCTTGGCCTGGAAGCGCACATAGCCGCGGAGGGCCGGCACCTGGTCCATGGGGAGCCCGGCCAGGATCTCGGCCTGGTGATTGACCTTGGGGTGGATGGTGCGTTCCACCGTCGTGGTGCCCGTGTGTTCCAGAACGTCCTTGAGCAGGATCTGCTCGAGCATGGACGGGTCTGTGAGGAAGTAGGCCTTGCCCTTGGCGAATTGGGCGACGCGTTCCAGGAAGGCGCGGTTGACGTCCTGGCCGAGGCCGACGGTGGAGATGGTGATGCGATTGGCGGCAGCCTCGCGGGCAAGATTCGCGGAGTCGCCCTCTTCCGAAATGCCGTCAGTGAGGAGAACGATGTGCTTGTAGACGCCGGTGGCGGGCAGGATGCGCTTGTAGGCTTCCGCGAGGGCCGGCGCGATCTGGGTGCCGCCGTCCGGCGTGATGCCCGCGATCAGGCGCTTGATCATGGTGCGGTCTTCGGCCCTGCGGATGGGTACGGCCCACTGGTGCGAATTATCGAAGATGAGGACACCGACGTGGTCGATGGGCTTCAGGTTCTCCACTACGCCGATGGCGGCGAGACGGGCCAGTTCCATCTTGCGGCCTTCCATGGAGGAGGACTTGTCAAGGATGAGGACCAGTGTGGCGCCTTCCGGACTGCGCGGCGGGGCTATGGTGGCGGGCAGTGTGCGGTCGAGGGGATCGAGCTGCGGCTGCTTCTTTTCGGCGTAGACGTTGCGCTCGCCACCGATGATCATCAGGCCGCCACCCTGCTGCACGAAGGACTCCAGCTCCGCCTTGCGCGCGGGAGGGATCGATTCGAGGTCCCAGTTGTTGAGCATCACAATCTGGTAGTCGTCGAAACGGGCATCCTTGAACGCGACGTGGGAGACGACCTCGAACTGCGCGGCATTGAGGGTGGAGAAGATGTGCGACTCCATCCCCTGCGGATCCATGGAGAGATAGAGGAGCCGGGGGCGGCGGACTGAGACGGCCTGCTCGAATCGAACCTCGCCCAACTCTTCGGATTTGAGCTCAAGGACCAGGTCGATTGCGCCGGGGGTTGCGATGGCGGCACGGACGGAGAGCTGATTCCCGCCGGGGTCGAGCGCGACGGATGTGGAGCCGAGGGGGCGCCCTTCGGCGGAGATCACGAGCGTCGCATTCGTGCGCGAAGGGCTGTTGACGGTCAGGATGACGGGGAAGCGCTCTCCTGTGAAGGCGACGGTAGGCAGGCTGACGGACTCGATGCGGAGTTTGGGGGCGGCGCGGCCGTTGAGGGCAAAGGTGTCGATGGGGATGCCGAGCTGGCGGGCCTGCCAGGCGGCGCGCGCCGACGAGCCCTGATTCTCGCGGCCATCGGAGATCAGAACGATGCGAGGCACCAGGCCGGCGGGCAGAGCCGTCGCAGCCTCGCGGATGGCGGACTCCAGGCTGGTGGCGCGGCCGTTCTCACCGCCCGTCTGCATCAGCTTCCAGCCAGACGCGTATTCCTGCGGAGCGGCGCCGCGGACGGAACGGGCGAAAGGCAGGACCTGGACCAGGTTGCGCCCGCGCGCAGACTCGATCGATGACACGATCTGCGATGCACGCTGCAAATCCTGCGCCGGGATGCTGGCGGAGGTGTCGGCGAGGACCGCGACGGCGAGCTTGGATTCATGGATGGAGACGTCGGGTTGAAAGACAGAGATGACGGCAGCGGCGATGGATGCAATCTTCAGGGCGAGGGCGAGACGGTTGGCAGGGCGGTGGCGGAAGAACCACCATTCGACCGCGATGAGGGCCGCACTGAGCAGGGCGAGGAATTGCCAGAAGTCCTTCGGCAGCGGAACCGAGGCGCCGGGCGCTCCGATCCCGCGGGCGGCGGCAGCGGGAGGCGTCCAGGCCGTTGCGCCGAGGCCCGGCAGCGAGAGCGTGAAAACCATCTCCGCGGACGGTGTAAGAACTCGGACCGTTGTCGGATCAGCGGTGAAGAATCGGACCGTGCGCTCATCGACGGTGAAGGGAAGAGCGGTGCCGCGGGAGTCGATGACGCGGATGCTCTCGGCGGGAGTCGCCGTGGGAAGCTCGACACTGACCGGTCCGGGTGTCGCGGCGATGGTCTCACGGCGCAGGAAAGTCTCCGGGGCGATCCACTGGAAGATGTTGGCGAAGAGCAGCGGCGTGGTGAGTGCGAAGCGCAGATCAGAGCGCATCGGATGGAAGCCGAGGGTGACGGAGCGGGGAGTGGCGTCGTGGGCCGTGATCAGCGCGCCCTGGGCGGACTCGGCGAGGACCGCATCGCCGCCGGCAGGTAGAATAATGCGTGCGCCGGCCAGGCGCAGGTCCTGTGATCGAATGCCTGAGGTTACGGGGTGCGTCGCGCTCCACCGGGCGATGGATGCCTCGTTTGTGCCGGGGCGGATGAAGACCGCGGGGCGACTGGGCGGCTGTGCCGGCGAGAAGGAGTCGAGCACGAGGAGATCGGCGTCGAAATCCGGTTGGTAGTTTGCCGGGCTCAGGTAGCGGGCGTCAACGCGGGCGTCGGAGGAGAGGATGGGGCGGAAGAGGTCGGGCTCCGCCGAGAAGACGGCGACGCGGAGGCGGACGGGGGAAGGGATTTCGAGAGAGACGCGGTCATCGGCGGGGAGCGCGTCCTTGCCGTCGATGCGCGCTTCCAGCCAGCCCGCGGCGGTGGCGCGGAAGTTGAAGCTGGCCGTGCTGTCGGAGTGCGCGGGGACAGTGACGATCTGGCTGGAAACGATTGCACCGCCGAGGCCACCGGTGAAGGTCAACGTGCGCGGGGCGGCGCTGTAGTTATGAAGTGTGGCGGAGGCGCGGAAGGCGGCCGGGTCGGCGGGATCGCGGCGGACGATAGCGCGGGTCAGTCCGACATTGGGAGGCGGCGCCGCTGTGGAAATGACGCGGAGATTGGCGGGGAGGTTGAGATTGGCGTCGCTGTCGACGCGGGCGGGCCCGACGTAGACGACCTCGCCGCCGCGATGCGCCTGAATATGGAGGGCCTGGGTCGCGAGGTCGAAGGCGGGCTGGAGGTCGAGCGCGGAGTAGGAGGGTTCGGCGCCGCGGATGGCAGCCTGGAGTGCGGAGTGGTTCGACTCGAAGCGGGTGATGGGCGTGGCGAGGGCGTCGGCGCGCACCACCATGACGCGGTCCTGCGGCGGCACGACTCTCAGCCACTGGATGGCGAGGCGCTTCGCCTCGGACTGCAGCGCGGGCGCCTGCATCCAAGCGGAGGTATCGACCAGAAGGACGTGATCGACGCCGTTTGTCTCTTTGCTGCCGAAGCGCGGCTGCGCGATGGCGAGCAGCAGGCAGGCGATGGCGAGGAGTTGGAGGAGGAGTGAGAGGGGCTGGTCGATCCGGCGACGGCGTTTTTGCTCCAGTTTCTGGCGAGCTGACTCCCAGAAGCGGAGGGTGGCGACAGTTTGGCGGCGGCGGGTGCGGATGAGAAGGTAGAGCGCGACCGTCGCGGCCGAGGCCGCGGCCAGGAGAGCGAGGAACTCGATGGCGCTGAGATTGGCGAAGAACATCACGCGCTCCTCGCGGCGCGCTGCAGGTCTGCGCCGGTCTGGTCGAGCGCCTGGAAGATGGCCTCATCGAGGGGGACAGAGCTAGAGAAGCCGGTATAGCGGCCGCCTGACTGCAGAGCGAGGTGTTCGATGGCGCCGGAGTACCGGTCGAAAGCTTGTGTGTAGGCGCGGCACGCTTCGGCGTCGAGAGTCAGCTCCATGTCGGCGCCGGATTCGGCGTCGGTGAGCACAACGTCGCCGGAGAGGTGCGGGGTGCGCTCGGAATCCGACCAGATCTGGATTAGCATCAGCTCGTTGCCGAAGTCGGCCAGGTGCTGGAGCGGCCGCAGCACGTCGGCGTCGTCGAGGAAGTCGGAGACAATCAATAATAAGCCGGGCTTGGTGTAGGTGGAGATGAACTGGCGGGCGATGTGGAGGTAGTCGGTCTTGCCGCCGGGCTCGAGGGCGGCGAGGAAGTCGTTGACAGGGCCGAAGCGATGGCGTCCGCCGGAAGCGAGGAAGCTGTCTTCGAGTCTTTCGCGGAAGGGCTGGACCAGGACGGAGTCGTGGCGGACGAGTCCGACGAAGGTCAGTGCCGCGGCCATGCGGCGCGCGTAGTCGAACTTGCTGGCCTCGCCCGGGGCCGGCGATGCGGCCATGGAGAGGGATGCGTCGACCAGGAGGCGGACGGGAGTGCGCGGCTCCACCTGGAACATTTTGAGGAAGAGTTTCTCCAGGCGGAGATAGGCGCGCCAGTTGACGGCGCGGAGGTCATCGCCCTGATGGAAGTGGCGGTGGTCGAGGAATTCCTGCCCGGGACCGGCATAGCGGGACGTATTGTGGCCCCCGACCAGCCCGCGAAACGACTTGTGCCAGCGGATGGTGAGGCGCTCGAGCCGTTCGAGAAGCTGGCGGTCCAGCAGGGGCGTGGCCATGGTTAACGTGCTGCTGCCGCGGCGGTCGAAGAGACGATCTCCTTCAGCAGCGTCTCAGGAGTCTGGTTGTCCGCGTGGGCGTCGAAGTTGAGGATGATGCGATGGCGGAGGACGGCGTGGGAGATTGCGCGGATGTCGTCGATGGAAAGGTGGGCGTTGCCGCGCATGAAGGCGTGGACGCGGCCGCATTCGACCAGCGCCTGCGCGCCGCGCGGCGAGGAGCCGTAGCGGATGTACTTGTTGGCGAGCTCATGAGCGCCGCTGGTGCCGGGCTGCGTGGCCATGACGACGGAGATGGCGAAGTCCTGCACATGCGGAGCAACCAGGACCTCGCGGCAGGCGCGGCGGATAGAGAGGATGGTTTCGCCGTCCATCACCTGCGAGAGTTCCGGCTCCTCCTTCTGGATGGTGCGCTCGACGATGCGGTTGAGGTCATCGCGGGTCGGGTACTCCACGAGAATCTTCATGAGGAAGCGGTCGAGCTGGGCCTCTGGCAGAGGGTAGGTGCCTTCCATCTCGATGGGATTCTGAGTGGCCATGACCAGGAAGGGCGACTCGAGATGGTGCGTGACGACGCCGGAGGTGACGGTGCGCTCCTGCATGGCTTCGAGCAGCGCGGACTGCGTTTTCGGCGTGGCGCGGTTGATTTCGTCAGCAAGGACGAGATTGGAAAAGATGGGGCCGGGCTGGAACTTGAGCCCCTTGGCGCCGCCGTCTTGCGTCTCCATGATCATGCTGCCGACGATGTCGGCGGGCATGAGGTCCGGCGTGAACTGGATGCGCGAGTACTTCAGATGCAAGACCCGGGCGAGCGTCCGCAGGAGTGTGGTCTTGCCGAGTCCGGGTACGCCCTCGAGAAGGACATGGCCGCCGGAGAGCAGGCAGTTGAGGACGCCATCGACGACATCCTGCTGGCCGACGATGATCTTACCGATCTCTTTGCGGACCAGGTCGAGGCGCGCAACAGCCTCGGAAAGAGGAGAAGTGGACACGAATCCATTGTAGGTCATGGAGGGGGCGCTTCCGGTCCGATGGAAGACGCGCTTACCCGCCCTCTGACGTTCGCGGGTCCTATCGTTTCACCCGTTCCGTTGAAGACGGCGCTGAATCCGTTTTACCCGCTTGCTACGGCTCGCGGCTCAGCAGAGATTTTCAAAGTGTAAAGACCATATGGGCGGGGGTGAGGCCGCGCTTTTCGCAAAAGGAGCGATACAACGCACCGTAGCTTTGCAGGATATAGTCGCGCGGCGAGTAGCCGAGGATCGAGGCGGTCGAGTCGATCCACGGGGCCGGGCCCTCGAGTTCCAGGTACACGCCGATGGGAGTCTCATCGAGCACCGCGTGGCCGGGCTCGGAGTCGCGCTGGAACGTGGTCCGATACTTCTCGTACCTGAAAAGGATCTGGTAGCCGAGGGATTCAAGGATGGTTTGGAGCGCGGCGGCATCGCCGGCGCTGGTCTCGAACTCGGGCCGGACCTTATGCGGACCGGGCTCGAGTGCGCCTTTGAACGTGAGAATCGTCTCGCCGCGAAAGCTTCGCATGCGAAGCAGGCGGCCGGAGCGCACCAGCACGGAATCGGGCGTGTCGAAGACCGAGTTCGCTTCGAAAGCGCGGTCGTGGAGAGGCATGAACCCCGAGCGCAACAACAAGCCACGCGCTCCCTCCGCGGATGAGACCGCCAGCTTAACCTCGGTTTCGCGCCGATCCTCAGGCTTTGATTGGAGCATCTCCTCCAGTATGAGGCTGCTTGCGGATGACGTTCATCGCGACGGAGAGGATGGAGGCAACGTCACCCAGGTTGGAGGGCACGACGATGGTGGAAGAGGCTTTCGCGATGCGGCCGAACTCGTTGACATACTGTTCGGCAACGCGGAGCTGGACGGCTTCGTAACCCCCCGGCTCATTGATGGCCGCGGCGACGTGGCGGATGCCCTCGGCGGTTGCGTTGGCAATGGCGAGGATGGCGGACGCCTGTCCTTCCGCTTCGTTGATCTGCTGCTGGCGGCGGGCTTCGGACGCCTTAATCACCTTTTGCTTCTCGCCCTCGGCAGTGTTGATGGCCGCGTCGCGGACGGCTTCGGAGTTCAGAATGGTCGCACGCTTTTCGCGCTCCGCGCGCATCTGCTTCTCCATGGAGGAGAGGATGTCGGTCGGCGGATTGATGCTCTTGATCTCGTAGCGAAGGACCTTCACGCCCCACGGCTCTGTGGCTTTGTCGAGCTCGCTGACGACGAGCGCGTTGATGTTGGAGCGCTCTTCGAAGGTGCGGTCGAGGTCGATTTTGCCGATCTCCGAGCGCAGCGTGGTCTGCGCGAGCTGCCGGATGGCGAAGACGAAATCGGAGATGCCGTAGGAGGCGCGCTCCGGATTGAGGACTTTGAGATAGAGGATGCCGTCGACGCCGACCTGCACGTTGTCGCGTGTGATGCAGATCTGTTCGGGGATGTCCAGGGCCTGCTCCTTGAGGGAGAGCCGATAGCGGATGACGTCAATGAAGGGCGTGAGGATATGGAATCCGGCCTGGAGCGAGCCTGCGTATTTGCCGAGCCGCTCGACGACGTAGGCAGACTGCTGCGGCACGACGACAGCGGTCTTTGCCAGGATGATGACCACGAGGAGAACGAAGAAGAAGACAACCAGAATCGATCCGATTTCCATGGGTTCCTCCGGGGGACCTAAAGGCTGCGGACGTGAAGGGTGAGGCCGTCGACGCGCTCGATGCGGCAGCGCGCGGCCTTGGGGATGGCTGTGTCGCCGTCGTTCTGAGCGTTCCAGGCAGTGCCGCGCAGTTCCACCTTGCCGATGGCGTGCGGCGGGATCTCATCCACGGCCCAGGCGGTCTCCGAGGCGATGTTGTCGACCTGGACATTCGGGCTGAGGCGGCGGAAGCGCTGCAGCAGAGGCTTGCGGAAGAAGACGACGCCGGCGACGGCGAGAGCCGCGAAGAGAAGTCCCTCACTGGTCAGGCCGGTGGTAAGGCCGAGCAGTTTCAGGGCTCCGACGACGAGGGCGCTGACTCCGAAAAAGAACAGGAAGAAGCCGCCCGGCGTGAGAATCTCGCCTGCGAGCAGCGCGAGGCCCAGCAGCATCCAGAGCCACCATTCGACAGCGTAGATCTCCATGTCGCGAGAACCCCCTTCGAGTGGCAATCTTACCGCAGAAAGGTGCCAAAAGAGTGAAAGAGCGGGGAAGGGCCGCCGTCTCTTCACAGCCGGCGCGGTAAGATTGAGTGAAGTACGATTCCCCTCGAGGTGAACCACGGATGATCCAAGATAAGACGAACCGCCGCCAGTTTGTTGCCGGCACAGCAGCCATGACGCTGGCATCGTCTGCGATGGCCAAGGCGTCCCACACGAACAAGATGAGCCCCGCCAGAGTCATCGGCGCGAATGACAAGATCAATGTCGCAGTCATCGGCACGGGCGGACGCGGCTCCTATGTCGCCGACCGGTTTGATAAATATGCCGAGAAGGTGAAGCCGGGCGCCTGTCAGATTGTGGGCGTGTGCGACGTCTATCAGAAGCGCGTGACGGCTGCCAAGGAGCGCTTCAAGTGCATGGGGACGCTCGACTATCGCGAGATCCTCGACAACAAGGATGTGGACGCGGTAATCGTGGCGACGCCTGACCACTGGCACGCTCCGATCGCGCTGGCGGCCATGGACAAGGGCAAGGACGTTTACCTTGAAAAGCCCATGTGCCACACGATCGATGAGGTGAAGCAGCTCATCGCGACCGCGAGAGAGACGGGGCGGATCGTACAGGTGGGGTCGCAGACCACGTCGGGCGACCAGTGGTGGAAGGCCCGCAAGGCTATCGCCGACGGCATGATCGGCAAGATGCTGATGAGCCAGGGCAGCTATCACCGCAATTCGAACGAGGGCGAGTGGAACTGGAAGATCGACCCGTCCGCGGGTCCCGACGGCAAGGGCGACGACTACATTGACTGGAAGATGTGGCTCGGCAAGGCGCAGAAGCGCTCGTTCGACGCGGACCGCTTCTTCCGTTTCCGCAAGTATTGGGACTACTCCGGCGGCATCGCCACGGACCTGTTCTTCCACGTGATGGCGCCGATGAACATCTGCTGGGGCGAGGCGCAGTATCCGACTCGCGTGGCCGGCAGCGGCGGCATCTACCAGTTCAAGGACGAGCGCGAAGTGCCCGACACGTTCCACTTCGTGGCCGAGTACGCGAAGGGCTTCTCGGTGGTGTTGACGAGCTGCATGGCAAACTCCCAGCACATCCCAGGCCTGATCCGCGGCCATGAGGGCTCGCTGATCATGGTGGAGCACGGGCGGTTCGAGAGTTCCACGCAGTACATCACGGTGAAGCCGGAAGGCCGCGTGGTGAACGCGGAGTACAAGGCCAAGTACGGCGTAGAGCCGATCAAGATCGACGTGGAAGACAAGGACACCATGTTCACCCACATCGGCAACTTCCTGGAGTGCATGCGGACGCGGCAGAAGCCCACGCTGGACGTGGAAACCGCGGGCCACGCGCAGGTCGTGATCACGATGGCGGTGCAGAGCTACCGTCAGGGCAAGGTGCTGTACTTCGACGAGAAGAACTTCAAGGTCGTCGACAAGGCGCCGAAAGCGTAAGAATCACCGCATCCCGCAAGGAAAGGCCGGGGCCGCAAGGTCCCGGCTTTTTCGCGTCAGGGGAGACTCCGGTGCGGGGCTGCGATACCACAATCTGCAATTGCGCCAGTCGAGGGATGCTGGCAACTCAAACCTGGGAGACTCCCCATGCCGCTTGGGCGACTACTGTTGATTCTCGGCTGCCTGTGTCTGCCCTTCACGGGCCAGGCTGCCGACACTGAAAACGCACGAGTTGCCGCGGAGCGCTCCGTCCGGTTGCTGCAAAAAGTGGCGTCGGAATGGAAAGGCAGTTGCTTTTCCTGCCATCATCAGGGACTGCCGATGATGGCGCTGGCAGAGGCGCGCGCACACGGAGTGGCTGTGGATGAAAGTGCGGCGCAATCGGCGAGCACGAAGACGTTCGCACCGCTCGCGGGATTAGACGGGATTGTGCAAGGGCGCAATCTGATTGACCCTGCTCTGTCGGACGGCAATTACCTGCTGGCTGCGAACGCGTCCGGGATCGAGCCAAGCATCACCACGGGCGTTCTCGCCCGGCGGATCTGGAACTTCCAGCGTGCGGACGGACACTGGCCGACGCTGGACGGACGCCCGCCCCAATCGGCGAGCCTGTTTACGGCCACAGCCGTCTCCGTGCGGGCGCTTGTTCTGTACATGCCGGCGCAACTGGAAGCGCAGAAGCGCGCTTCGCTGGAGAAGGCACGGGCCTGGCTGCTGAATGCGAAGCCGGTGAGCACGGAAGACCGGGTCTATCAATTGCTGGGGATCGCCTGGAGCGGGGCGGGTGAAGGCGAGAAGCGAAGTGTGGCGTCGACCCTGCTCGCGGAGCAGCGCCCGGACGGAGGTTGGGCGGGGATGCAGGGCCTCGAGAGTGATGCTTACTCTACTGCCCAGAGCCTCTATGCCTTGCACACCGTGGGCGGCATTCAGGCGGCTGACGAACGCTGGCAGCGCGGGATCGCGTGGCTCCTCAGAGCGCAGGAGCCCGACGGCTCGTGGCTGGTGAAGTCCTGGATCCATACGCCTGCGCCCGTGAGCCCGCCATACATGGAGACGGGCTTCCCGTATGGCACAATCAGTTCCTCTCGTGCGCTGCCACGTCGTGGGCGGTGATGGCGTTGTCGGCTGCACTGCCCCCCGCCGCTGCGCCGGCCAGACCGTTGCCGGTGCAGTCCGCGCGTCCGCAAGGCGTGCCGGACTGGGCGGAAATCGCGCTGTTCGGACCGGTTGAGGATCTGAAGCGCGAGCTTGACCGGCCGCTCGATCCAGACAGCGCCACGGCGCAGGGCACCAGTCTGCTGATGATGTCCGCTCACGATCCCGAAAAAATCCGGCTGCTGCTGGAACGGGGAGCCAAGGCGGATGCGAAGGCCAAATCCGGGTACGACGCGCTGATGATGGCGGCGATGTTCCAGGGAGGCGCGCCGTCGGTGCGCCTGCTCCTCCAGCATGGCGCTTCGCCCAAGCCGCGGACAGGCATCATGTTCAATGCTTCCGCGCTCGCGCATGCGGCCTTTACCGGCGATGCGGAAGTTGCTGAACTGCTGCTGCAGAACGGCGCCAGCCTGCAGAGGAAGATGAACGTAGTGGGCATCTTCCAGGCAACGCCGCTGTTCATCTCGACCGGATTCGAGTACTCCGATCAGGTCCGTGTCTTCATGCGCTATGGCGGCAACGTGGACGAAGCAGACAAGGATCGCATGACGCTGCTCTCCTGGTCGGCTCTGAACCACAAGAATGAGATGGTGAAGCTCCTGCTGGAACTGGGCGCGAATCCGAGCCAGGTGGACCGGTTTGGGCTCACACCGCTCAAGCATGCGAGCGAGATTCAGTACGATTCGCCCCAGACTGCGGAGATGTTGCGGACGGCGACGAAGGTAAGAGCCTCGCGCTGAGCTACGGCTTCTTCCACACGAACACTGAGCCCTGCGACTTGAGCTTCGCCTGCAGCGCGGCGATGTCGATGTCGTGCAGCGGTTTGTTGCTATCGATGGCCATTTTGGCGGCCACGCCGGCAGCATGGCCCATGATCATGTAGACCGGTTCCATGCGCAGCGTCGAGTAGGTGACATGAGTTGCTGAGAGACACACCGGCACCAGCAGGTTCTCTGCCTCCGTGCGCCTGGGCAGCAGGATTCGGTAGGGAATCTGGTAGGGCGAGACGGAGACCTCCATGTTTCCCTCGTTCTGAACGGCGCCGTCCTCCTGCACGAAGCGCTGGACGTTGTGCGAATCCGAATTGTAGCTGCCCATGCCGATGACGTCGGGCTTGGTGAGGTCCTGCTGGATGTCCTTCTGCACCATGACGTACTCGCCGACCATGCGGCGCGCCTCACGGACGTAAAGCTGATAGGGCCAGTTGGCGTTGTCGGCGAACTCGTCCTTCGCCAGCCCCCATGATGCGAATTCCGCGCGCAGTGAAGGCGGGACATGCGGGTCGTTGGCCATGAAGTACAGGTATTCCTGCGTGTACCGGACGTGATCCCGCCAGATGGTTGCACGCCGTTTGTAGCCGGCTTCAGGGTAGCCCCAACTCTTGCCGATGTAATCGGTGGAGAACGCGCCCCGGTTGTTGAGGTCGATCTTGCCGCCTTGCAGTGGACCAGGCAGCGTCACCTCGTTGAACTTCGGCTCGCGGCCGCGGCGCCTGGTCTCCGCGTCAAGCCAGAGGGCGAGTAGATTGAATCGCGCCGGATCATAACCCGCGGGTTTGGCAAACGGAATGCGATTGGCCGGATCCTTCGTCAGGATCATGCGGAAGTTGTATGCCTGCACTTTGCGATCGACGTCGCCGATATTGCCGCGCGGGTCCGGCTGGATCTCTGGTAAAAGCCTGCCGTCGGAGGAACGGGCGTTGATACTGACGTCGAACTGGTGGCTGCGGTCCTTCGGACGCACTCCGGCAAGCGACTCGCCGTATTGTTGAGAAGCCTCGCGACCCCAGGTGTAGCTCACCTTGGCCTGCGCCATGAGGTCGCCTTCGTAGGTGCAATCGGCGAACACGGCGGCGCCGAATCTGGCGCCGTTTTCCAGGCGGATCTCCACCACACGCGTCCCGCTCTTCTGCACGCCGTTCTTCTCTTTCAATCGATGCCGGGTGAAGACCGCGACGCCGGCTTCCTTCAGCATTTCGTCATAGACTTGCGACGCTACCTTCGGCTCGAAGTACCACTCGACGTCCTTGCCGTATTTCTTTCCGGCACGTCGGTAAAACTCCAACGAATAGCCGCCGACGGTCTCCATCTTGCCGTGGTCGGTGCGGCTGAGGCCGCCGGTCGTCATCCCGCCGATCCAGCGGCCGGGTTCGAGCAGCGCGACCTTCGCGCCCTCGCGCGCCGCAGCGACGGCGGTAATCACGCCCGCACTCGTGCCGCCGTAGACGACCACGTCATAGTTCTGTTGGGCCCACAAGGAAAATGTGATGAGAAGAAGAGCGAGGAGTCGCATTGAAGAACTCCCCAGTCTATCGTGCGTGGAGGCTTAGAAGATCGCTTTGAGGATCTTGGCCGGCAGCGCAATGAGCGCTCCGATGAGTTCAAAGACTCCGGTCACTGCGACGCCGACTAACCGGAACGGCAGCAGGATGAGCCACACGAACGGATAGACGATCAGGGCGAGCAGCGCCAGCGGCCAGCACAGCACGGCAAGAATGCAGAACAGCAGGAACTTCACCATTGCGGCGGGTCTCCCTCACTCGGGGATACGAGATTTGCGCCGCGCGTGTTCCAGGTAGGCGAGCACTTCGGTGACGGCCAGTTGGTAGTCGAGAGGGCGAAGATCACGGGGCCACAGCCGCCGGACGAGGTCGTCGGCGGTCCGCGCGCCATCCTTGAGGTGGCCATCGATCTCCTCCAGCCGCCTCGCGTGAAAGTTGCGGGTTTGGGCGATCCAGCCGCTCAGGCCGGTGAAGGGCAGCCCGTGGGCGGGCAGGATCCTCTCGACGTCGAACGGCTCCAGCCGGTCCAGGCTCTGCAGGTAGAGGCCGAGCATGTCCTCCCCAGGCATCCAGCCGACGTGCGGAGTGATGTCCTCGATGACATGGTCGCTGGAGAACAAAAGGCGGGCATCTCGCGCGTAGAGACAGCAGTGTCCGGGCGAATGGCCGGGTGTCCACACGACTTCGAGCGGCCCGACCCAGCTCTCGAGCGCCAGTCCGTCTTCCAGGAAATGGTCCAGGCTGAGGGCAGGGAAGAGGTGTGAGACTCGAGCGTGGCTCTCAAGCACAGCGTTGCGCATGGCCGGCGGCGTGCCGGCCTCGCGCATGGCGGTCTCGAGTTGGTCACGGGTACGGTCCGTGGTCTTCAACTGCGTCAAGAGATCGGCATCGGCACGATGCATCCACACTTCGGCGCCGCTGATGTCGCGCAGTTGCAGGGCGAGGCCGCAGTGGTCCGGATGCATGTGGGTGAGGACGATATGGCGGAGGTGCTCGGGGGCGACGCCGGTCTCGGCCAGCGCGAGGCTCAACGTCGAGTAGCTCTCTTCCGAGGACATGCCGGTGTCGATCAGCATCCAGCCGCCGGGGCAGGGCAGCAGGTAGACGTTAATCCAAGGCGGGCCGAACATCATGGGCATGGGGATGCGCCAGATGCCGCCGTCGAGAAGTTCGTTGACCGTGGACAGTTTAGAGCGCCTCCGCCGCGTGGTAGCTGCTGCGAACCAGGGGGCCGGATTCGACGTGCGCGAATCCCATTTCGAGGCCGGCGTGCCTGTATTCGGCGAACTCTTCCGGCGGCACGTAGCGCAGCACCGGGAGATGCTTCAGCGTCGGGCGGAGATACTGGCCGATGGTGGCGATCTGGACGTGATGAGCGCGCAGATCCCGAAGCACCTCGATGACCTCCTCCTTCGTCTCGCCAAGCCCGGCCATCAGGCCGGACTTCGTCGGGATGTGAGGGCGCAGTTTGTGCGCGTAGGCGAGCATCTCCAGTGAACGCTCGTACCGCGCGCCTAATCGCACCTGCCTGTACAAGCGCGGCACCGTCTCGATGTTGTGGTTCAGGACATCGGGTTCTGCATCCATGACGATGGCCATGGCCTCGCGCGAGCCCTGGAAGTCGGGCACCAGTACTTCGACTTTGCAGTCCGGGATGCGTTCGCGGATGGCGCGGATGGTCATTGCGAACAGCGCGGCGCCGCCGTCCTTCTGGTCGTCGCGATTGACGCTGGTGACAACGGCGTAGCGCAGGCCCAGCGCCTCACAGGCCTCGGCGACGCGGTTAGGCTCATCCCAATCGACATCGAGCGGCTGTCCTTTCTGTACGGCGCAGAAACCGCAGCGCCGGGTGCAGAAATTGCCCAGAATCATGAACGTAGCGGTGCGGTGGTTCCAGCACTCTCCGACGTTCGGACAGGCGGCGGACTCGCAGACCGTGTGGAGTTTCAGGCGCTCCACCAGGCCCTTCAGATTGCGGTAGTTGTCGCCCACCGGTGCGGGGGCTTTCAGCCACACGGGCCGTTTGGGTTTTGTCTCGATGGAAACCAGCACGCTTATTTCAATGATATCGCGGGCTACTCGTAGCGCAGCGCCTCCACCGGATTTACACGCACCGCGCGCCTCGCCGGCAGCCAGCCCGCCATCAGCGCCGCCATGGCCAGCGCAGCCAGGGCGCCCGTCACGACCATCAGATCGAACGGCTTCACGCCGAACAACTGCGTCTCGGCGTAGCGTGAAAGCCCCAACGCGGCAGGCACGCCGAGTAGCGCGCCAACCCCGAGCATCAGCAGAACTTCCCTCAGCACCATGCCTCGGATACTTCCCGAGCCCGCGCCCAGCGCGATGCGGATCCCGATCTCGCGCGTGCGCCGCGCCACGCCGAAGGCCATCACGCCGTAGAGGCCGAGCATGGCCAGCGATGTGGCCAGGAAAGCGAAGGCTGAGGCTAGTTGCAGCACCAGACGATCGGCGCGGATATTACGCTGCACCTGTGCCTCCATCGTCCGCAGGTTTTCCAGGGGCAGGTTCGGATCCAGACCGGACATCGTGCGCCGCACCATCGCCGACAACTGCTCCACCGGCAGGCCCGACCGAACGTAGAACGACATTTCTCCCGTGTCCTTCTCCTGCCGGTAGGGCAGGTAGTAGAGGCGGAACGCTTCGTCTTTCACGCCCGCATACTTCGTGTCCTTGACGACGCCCACGATCTCCACGTTGTAGGTCTTGGCGTCGCCGATCCGCATGCGGAGTCCAATCGGCTCCCGCGACGGCGCGAAGTGCTTCACCCATGTCTCGTTGACGACGGCGACGCGCGGGCTGGTCTCCGTGTCGCTCTCCGTGAGTTCGCGCCCTTTGATCAGCGGCACGCCCATCTTGCCGAAGAAACCCGCGCCAACCACGTTGTACATGGAGTTGTTGTCCACGTTGGGGCCCTTCTGGAATCCCTCCACGTCAACGTCGTTCCCCCAGCGGCTCCCGCCGATCAGAGGCACCATTGCGACCGTCACCGACTGCACTCCCGGAATCGATCGCAGATTCTCCTCAGCGCGCTGGTAGAACCGCAGGCATTGTTCGGGCTTGTAGCCGTTCAACTCGGGCGAGACCCGGAACGTGAGGAGGTTCTCCGTACGGATGCCGAGATTCACGTGCATCAAGTTCACCAGGCTTTTCAGGAACAGGCCTGTCGGGATCAGCAGCAGCACGGATAGTGCTACCTGCGCCGTCACCAGCGCTTTGCGCACGCGGACGCCGCCACGACTCGCCGAGCTCTGGTTCGATTCCTCTTTCAGGTTGCCTGCCAGAGAGACTCGAGCTGCCGTCCATGCCGGGTAGAGTCCGAAGATCAGGCCGGTCAGCACAACCACGGCCATTGTGAACAGCAGCACGGGCGGATCCAAGTGCGCGGTCAGGTAGTACACGGTCTCGTCTGAGCCCGAGAGCGTCGAGATCAAGACATCCAGGATCCAGACGCCGATCAGCAGGCCGGCCGCGCCACCCGCCACGGAGAGAAGCATGGCCTCGCCCAGCATCTGCTTCAAGATGCGCAGGGAGCTCGCGCCCATCGCTACACGGATCGACAGCTCCTTGCTGCGCTGCACGGCCCGCGCCAGCAGAAGGTTGGCCGCATTGCCCGCAGCGATCAGCAATACCAGCCCCGTGCAGATGAGCAGGATGCGCAGCGGGGTCTCCATCCCTTTTCTGAGGCTGCTCTGGCCCATGGCCCCAGGCAGCAACTTCAGGCGCGATTCGCGGAATCTTTCTGCCTGACTCTTGGGAACCTGTCCGGACTTGAGCTGCTCTTCCTTGAGCCCGTTGTAGATACCGTTCAGAGCGCTCTCCGCGGCCTGGGCCGTTGAGCCCGGCTGCAGACGCGCGAGCAGGTAGAGGTAATAGTCGTTCCAGCGATCCGTGCCGTTCCAGCCGGGTGTCATGGCGGGCTTGAACACCAGCGGCACGTAGACGTCCGGCTCATCGCCCAGAGTCATGCCGAGAAAACCCTTCGGGGCGACGCCGACCACCGTAAATACCTGGCCGTTGACCCGCAGAGGCTGGTTGAGCACATCACTGCGAGCGCCCAGCTTGTCCTGCCAGTAGCCATAGCTGAGCACCGCGACGGACTGTCCTGCGCCACGGTCATCTTCGTAGGAGAGCATCCGGCCGATGTGGGGCTGTACTCCCAACAGCGGGAAGTAGCCTCCCGAGACCACGCTGACTCCGCCGTTCAACGTCTTGCCCTGAAATGCGATGTTGGCGCCGAGCAGCCGGTAGGCGGCCACGCCCTTCACGCCGGCCGGATTGCGCTCCAGGCCGCGAAACGTCAGGTAGCTGAAGATGGAGTCCATCCCGCCCGCGTTGTTCGACGACGAGCGTCCGCCCTTCAAATCGGCCGGCGAGTTGAGCAGGACCAGTTCTTCGGGCTTCTCGACCGGAAGGCTTTTCATCAACGCCTGGTGCATGAGGGAGAAGATCGCCGTGTTGGCGCCGATGCCCAATCCCAGAGAGAGAATCACCACCAGACTGATTACAGGAGTCTTGGTGAGGGCGCGGATGGCATAGCGGAGCTCAGTCATGATGTTCGAGTTGTGGCAGGACGTATGCCAGTCGCTAACTTATTGAAAAGACGTGCCGAGCCTTGGATGTATCTGAGTTTGGCTGTTCGGTTGCCAGACTCGGCCGTCCCGGAATCGGACAGCCAAGCAAGCCAGGTGTGACATACACCATACTTGCGGATCCTCAACGTAAGTAATTGAAAGTAATATGACTGGCAGGAAATGTGGTGAACGTCACCCTATTGCGTCACACTCCCAGACCTATTACTCAGCTCGCGAGTAGCACTGCCTCCACCGCCGAGCGGTAGTCGCCCTCAGGCAGGTACGGCAGGTTGATTTCCACGTTCGCCCGAGCACCCTTCTGGGCAGCTTCGGCCAGCGCTCGCGCGGTAGTTACATCAGAGCCGAACTTCGACGGCGACGAGGCGGCGAGCTGCTCGAGGCGCTGCGACAGCGCCCGTGTCCGTTCCAGCACCTCCAGGGGCACCTGGGTGGCTCCCTTCATGGCTTCTTCGACGAATGGGCCGCGCTCATCTTTGGGCTTCTTATATGCGGTGACAACCGCGCTGTACGCGTCCGCGTCCCGCTGCACGGCTTCGGCGAGAAACGCCCGATCCTCTTCGAAGTGCGAGGAGTCCAGCTTCGAGAGCCGCGCCACCATTGCACCGAGAGCTGCTGCCATGGCGCCGGCCGCCGCCGATGCGCTTCCGCCTCCCGGCGTGGGCGTCGCCGCGGAGAGTGCGTCCAGGAACTCACTTAGCCCGCTCTTCTTCGACATCTCCTGGGCGACGCGATTCTCCAGCACCATCGACGGCTGGAAGTTTTCCACCCTCAGGTAGAAATCAGCGGTCATCTCCAGCGCCTTCTTCGGAATCAGCCCGATGATCTCGCTGCCCACAACTGGCACGCCGAATCGCTCCGCCTCGCTGCGAACGCATTCGAATACACGGTGCACCGGCGTCGCCTCGAAATCGGTGAGATTCATCGATACTTGAGCCAGACCACGTGATTCCAGCGGGACGCCCATGGCCTTCACATGCCGGAAGCCGCCCGTGGAGTGCCGGATGCCCTTCGCGAGGCGCTTGGCGATCTCCACATCGGCAGTGCCGAGGTTGATGTTGTAGGCGATCAGAAATTTCCTTGCGCCGACAACGGTCGCTCCCGCGGTCGGGTGCAGCTCTGGATCTCCGAGATCCGGCGCGCGATCAGGATTCGTCCGCACTTCTTCGCGCAGCCCCTCAAACTGCCCGCGGCGGATGTTCTCGAGATTCACCCGGTCCTGCCGTTTCGCCGCCGCCTCGTACAAGTACGCGGGAATCCGCAGCCGCTTCCACAACTCAGCAGCCGTCTTCCCAGCGATCTGCACGCATTCCTCCAGCGTCACGCCCTCCAGCGGCACGAACGGGATCACGTCCGTCGCTCCGATACGGGGGTGCACGCCCTGGTGTGTTGTCAGGTCGATCAGCTCGGCGGCCTTCGATGCCGCCGCCAGCGCCGCATCCATCACCGTCTCCGGAGGGGCGACGAAGGTGATGACGCTTCGGTTGTGATCCGCATCCATCTCCATGTCGAGCACGATCGCACCCGGTACGCCCTGAATCGCCGCTGCAATGGCGTCCACCTTCTGGCGGTCCCGGCCCTCGCTGAAATTCGGAACGCACTCGACGAGTTTGCGGCTCATGATTCTTTGTACTCCTTTGCGCCTGCGATCATCTCACCCCGCTTCACGGTGACCCGGGCATGATTGGCGCCGAAATGATACGGTACCTCACGATAGTCAGGCACGCCCATCACCACGAAGTCCGCCTGCTTGCCTGCTTCCAGGGAGCCGGTGAGGCCCCCCAGGCCCAGGGCATGTGCGCCGTTGAGCGTGGCCGCGGTGATCGCCTCCGCCGGAGTCATGTGCATCTGAGTGCATGCCAGCGCGAGCACCATTTGCATATTCCACGTCGGACTCGTGCCGGGATTGTAGTCAGTCGCCAGCGCCACGGCAGCGCCGGCGTCGATCAGCGCCCGAGCCGGCGCGTACCGGCTCAGCCCCATGTGAAATACCGAGCCCGGCAGAAGTGTCGCCACCACGGGCGAACGCGCAAGCATGTCGATGTCGCGCAAATCCAGATTCTCCAGGTGATCCACGCTGCGGGCGCCCAACTCGACCGCCATTCGAACCGCTCCCAAATCCTGAAATTGCGCGGCGTGGATCCGCAACCCCAGTCCCGCGTCTTTCGCCGCTGAAAGGTATCGCCGGGCCTGTGCCAGCGTATATGCGCCTTCGTCGCAGTAGACGTCGGCGAATTGCGCCAGCCTCCGCGCCGCGACCGCCGGAAGGAGTTCGCTGATCAGCCAGTCGATGTAGCGATCGGCGTGGCCGCTGAACTCCGGGGGCGTCACATGCGCGCCGAGGAAAGTCCTGATCACCTCCAGCGGCCTGCTGTCGAGCCACGCAGCCACTCGCAGGCACTTCAGCTCGCCGCCCTCATCCAGCCCGTAACCCGATTTGACCTCCACGGTTGTGGTCCCGCAGGCGGCCATGCGCCGCGCATCCGCGCCAGCCTGCGCTTCAAGGCGTCGCGCCGTCGCATCGCGGACCATCTTTACGGTCCACAGGATGCCGCCGCCCGCCGCGCTGATTTCCTTGTAGCTCTTGCCTTCGATTTGTGCTTCGTAGTCGGAGAGCCGCGGCGGACCGTGAATCAGGTGAGTGTGGCTGTCGACAAATCCCGGCATCACGACACAGCCGGTGGCGTCCAATTCCTCCGCATCGCGTGCGGCGCCGAGATTCTCAACGCGCCGTGCGGGCCCGATGTTGGTGATGACTCCGTCCTCCACCAGCATCACGCCGCTCTCGATGATTCCGAGTTCCCTCATGGCGGCCCCGCGACGGGGGCCGGAAGGGCCGCGCAGCGTCAGGAGCTGCCGCGCACCTCGCACCAACAACCGTTTTGCCATGACTGAAAATTGATTCCGAGTTCAGACCCGAGCTTTCATCATGGTAGCCGGAGACTGCTGTTTTGCGCGAATCTCCGCGCTTCTTCATAGCCCGCGTCCGCGTGGCGCATCACTCCTGTCCCCGGATCGCAAAGCATGACGCGCTCTGCCCTGCGCGCGCTGGCTTCCGTGCCCTCCACCACAGTGACCTGTCCCGCATGCAGCGAGTAGCCGATGCCCACGCCGCCTCCGTTGTGCACGCTGACCCAGCTCGCTCCGGACGCAGTGTTGAGCAGCGCATTCAGAATCGGCCAATCCGCGATTGCGTCGCTGCCGTCCTTCATCGCTTCGGTCTCGCGATACGGCGACGCCACCGAGCCGCAGTCGAGATGATCGCGTCCGATCACAATCGGCGCCTGCACCTTGCCCTCGGCCACCAGGCGATTCATCCCCAGCGCGAACCTGTCGCGCTCGCCGTAGCCGAGCCAGCAGATGCGGGCGGGCAATCCCTGGAAGTGGATCTTCTCTCGCGCCAGGCGGATCCAACGCATCAGGCTCTCGTTCTCCGGGAACATCTCGCAGGCCAGTTCGTCCGTTGCAGCGATGTCCGAGGGCTCCCCGGAGAGCGCCACCCACCGGAATGGTCCTTTGCCTTCGCAGAACAGCGGCCGGATGTACTCGGGCACGAAGCCAGGGATGTTGAACGCGTCGTTCACACCCTGATCGGCGGCCATGCGGCGGATGTTGTTGCCGTAGTCGAACGTCACGGCGCCAGCTCTCTGCATGGCGAGCATCGCCTCGACGTGTCGCGCGATGGACTCCATCGAGCGCGCGACGTAGCACTTCGGATCACACGCGCGCAGTGCCGCTGCCTGCTCCACGCTCAGGCCAGCCGGGATGTAGCCGTTCAGCGGGTCGTGTGCGCTGGTTTGGTCCGTGAGCAGGTCGGGTGTCACGCTGCGGCGAACCAGATCGGGGAGCACCTCCGCGCAGTTTCCCACCAGTCCTACTGACAGCGCGCGGCGTGCCTTACGAGCCTCATTGATGAGCCGCAAGGCCTCGTCGAGCGATTCCGTCATCACATCGCAGTAGCCCGTTTCGAGCCGCTTCCGTATCCGCGACGGATCCACCTCCACGCACAAAATCGCTGCCTCGTTCATCGTGCCAGCCAGCGGTTGCGCGCCGCCCATGCCGCCCATGCCGCCGGTGAGCAGGAACCTGCCCTCCAGGGATCCGCCGAAGTGCTTGCGCCCCGCCGCCGCGAAGGTCTCGTAGGTGCCCTGCAGGATTCCCTGGCTGCCGATGTAGATCCAACTCCCCGCAGTCATCTGGCCGTACATGGTCAGGCCGAGCCGTTCGTATTCGCGGAAATGTTCCCAATCGGACCAGCGGCCCACAAGGTTTGAGTTGGCGATCAGCACGCGCGGCGCGTCTTCGTGGGTGCGGAACACCCCCACCGGTTTGCCGGACTGCACCAGCAGCGTCTCATCATCCTCGAGCCGCATCAGCTCGCGGACGAGCGCGTGGTAGCACTCCCAATTGCGCGCAGCCTTGCCCGTACCACCGTAGACGACCAGATCCTGCGGACGCTCCGCCACATCCGGATCCAGGTTGTTCATCAGCATGCGCAGCGCCGCTTCCTGGCGCCAGCCTTTTGCGCGGAGCGAAGTGCCTCGGGGGGCTCGAACGACAGGGTTCATGCCCCGATTCTACCGCCCGGCTTCGAGTGGTTACCGGAACACCACAAGATCGGTGATGCCAATCCTCGCTCCCTTGGAGTTGGTGTACCGCACGCCCAGCACCTGCAGCCGGACCGTGTGTTTGCCCGGCTTCAGCTTGAACATGTGAACCACGCTCTCGCCGCCCTTGGCGGAGTCTTCATCCGGGTAAACATCGACGTTGTTCAGCTTTTTGCCGTCCAGTTCGACCTCGGCGAAACCGCCGTCCGGCAGATACGGTCCCACCATGATGAATCCCGTGCCTTCGAACTCAATCTCGGCGGTGGCTCCCTTGGTGTCGCTGAACTTCGTCTTCGATTTGGAATCTTCGACCCAGTTGCCGTTCCATTTCCAGCGTGGATCCGCGACCGCGACGCGCTCCACCGGCGAGCCGTAGTCGTCCCAGGCCTCCAGTTTCGCGGCCCTGGCTGGCTGCGGAGGGACGATCAGCTTGTCGCCTTCCACGCGTCCGCCTACCTTCTTCACCATGGCCACCGCGCGGTTGTATGTGCTGTCGACAATCGTGTTGAATGTGAAATCGGTGTACGAGAACTTCCGGTCGGCCAGGGCCGGGATGCCGCTCTTCCACAATTCGGGGATCTTCCCCCAGCCCATCATGGTGCCGAGGATGCCCGCGGCCGAAGCCGGGTTGCAGTCGGAATCCTGACCGGCTCGTGTGGTGATTTCGATCGTCTTTGTCATGTCGCCGTCGCCATAGAGCAATCCCAGTGCGATATAGGCGCCGTTGAGTTTGGCGTCGATGTTGAAGGGCTTCAGCGCGCCTTCGGGACACGGCTCGCGCTTGTTCCACTTCTTCTCGATCTCCGTCCATGCCTTCTCCCAGTCGTTCGGATACTGCTTGTGCCAGGCGATCAAGTCAGCGATCAGCATGCCGTAAGGGCTCTTTGCCGGAATGCACTTGAGCCCCTCGTCGACGACCTTGTGGGGATCCTTCTCGAAGAAGGCCGCGGCGTACATGCAGCCGACGAACATGCCGCCGTAGATGCCGTCACCGTAGTTCATCACGCGGCCCGCACGCCAGGCGATGCTGTTCGCTTCCTGCGGCAGTCCCGGCGTCATCAGGCCGATGAAGTCAGCCTCGATCTGGAAGTCGATGTCGTTGGCGTGGGCATTGAACCTCGGGGTGCCGCTCAACGTCGCCGGCACGCCGCGCTTCAACGCGCGCCGGGCTGCGAGATTGGCGTGCCAGAGATGATACTTGGCATCGCGAAACATGGCGCCGAAATCTTCAGTGGTGGCGTCGAGGCCCTTGTCGTCAAGGACCTTGGCGAACGTCATGTCCACATAGAGGTCGTCCTGGTCCAGGGCGTTGTCGACCTTCTCGGGACGCCATTGCGGCAGCTTGTCCTTCGGAATGATCGCTTCCTTGTAGCGGAATTCAGTGGGCGCGCCGTAAGAGACGCCGAACATCTGTCCGGCCCAGCCGCCTTTGATGCGGTCGCGGAGATCAGACAACGAGATGGTGCGTGTGCCCGGCTTGTCGGCGGCGGAAGCAGCAAGGCTGGCAATGGCAATGAGGACGGCGATCAGTTTGAATCGGTTCATGGCGGCTCCGCCTGTCACACTATCACCGCGCTCTTGGCCGCGTCAAAAGGCTGCGCCTAAGCGAGATCCAGCGGCCCAAACCGCGGCTTTCCCGCCCGAATCCAGCCCCCAAGGATGACAGCCGGGGCCCACAGGAGGAGCAACCCGATCTGGTACCAGCTCTGGATCTTGCCCCAAGTCGCCGCGGCGGACGCAATGCCCATCAACTCTCCCCAGATGATGAGGCCCAGAACGTGGCGCCACGGTTTGATCGCGGCGATCCGCGCCGTGACCCAACCCCCGATCACCGAATAGAGGATTGCCGTCGCCAGGCTGACAGCGAGGAGATGGTCGGGAGGCAGCTTCCCCGAGACATAGTCGTTTGGGAACAGCCTGTTCAAGACGCCATCCGTCAGAACCACCAGCACTCCGACGGATGCCCAACCCGCCAAAACGGCCAGGATACTTCGCACCATTTGAGTATCTTACTGGCGCTTGCCCAGAGTGCCAAGAGGATTCTTGGCATGTCTGGATGAGCCGCGCTTACCGGATCCCAGCCAGTTCCTGCAGCAGGTGCCAGTTCTCCAGGCGCTCGTCGCGGGTGGCGATCAGTGTGGGAGATGGGTTGCCTTCCTTGTCGAAGTGCTTCGCGAACCGCCCTTCGGTGCGTGCGAAGTAGACGAAGTCGATCTGCTCGCCCGTCTTCGGATGAATGTACCAGTCGTCCTTCACGTTCGGATTGCCCACCAGGCTGAGCCGGTCCTTAAACCGCGGGCCTTTGCGCGGATCGTAGATGAACACGGGGAAGCTCCGCGAATCGGCCGCCAGCTTAGCCTGGTGCTCCGCCATATTGTCCGCGACGCCATGCTCCGGTTGGCACGTGGTGAAGACGTTGATGATCGCCGGCCCTGGGAACTGGTTTGCCTCCATGACCGCCTTGTAGAAGTGGTTCGGATGCGCGCAGGTCGTCTGTGCCACGTAGACGTCCTTGTGCATCATGCAGATGTTTCCGAGTTCCTTCCGGTTTTCTTTCTTGCCCGGCACTATGGAGCCGTGGGCGCTCATCTTCGCGTCCTGTCCCTTGAATGAGCTCGTCGAAGCCTGCCCGCCGGTGTTCGAATACACCTGCGTATCCAGCACCAGCACCTTGATGTCCGCCGCGGCGGCCAGCATCCTCGACAGCGACTGGAACCCAATGTCGAGCATCGCGCCGTCGCCGCCCACGATCCAAAGCCTCTTCGACTTCCAGCCCATTTGATCCCAGCGCGCGCGCACGCCCATCGCGTCGGCCGGCGCGTTCTCAAACAGCGAATTGGTCCAGCACACACGGTACGGGTTGTAAGGGTATGTCGACGTGTACACCGTGTTGCACCCCGTCGCCGCGACAATCCCGATGTTCTCAGGCCCGTAGAGGAACCCCGTCGCCGCCAGCATCATCCGCAGCGCCGTCGCCTCGCCGCAGCCCATGCACGAACCCGCGCCGCCTACGTACAGCAGCGAGCGCTCCGCCAGCATCATGTCCGAAAGCGCCTTCTCGTTGATGAACTTCTCCGGCGTCTCCGGCATGCTGCGGAAGAACTGGAAGGACTGCTTGTACCACTGCATCTTCTCGCTGTTCTTGTGGACCATGCGCAGGGCGTCGTGATCGCCGCACGCGTCCACACACTCCGCGCAGCCCTTGCACTTGGTCGGATCGATGAAGATACCGAACTTACCGCCGCCCACGCCCTTTTTCTCCAGCACGTGATAGTACTTGTTGGTCAGCGTCCACTGCACCTCGAGTTTCTCGCGCAGGCTTTCGTCGCCAACCTGCGCGACTCTTTCATCGAGCACTCCCGGCTCCGCCACTTTGCCCAGAATCGCCGTGTCGGGACACTGCGTCACGCACTCCATGCAGCCCACGCAATTGGCCGCGATGAACTCCGGGATGTCAGGTGCGATGTAGCTGAAGTCCCGCATTGCGCCCGTCGCTGCGGGAACCACGCTGCGCGCCGCCTGGTCGTCCGCCTCCAGGCCACGCTCTGCCGTGCCGTTGTTGTACGCGCCGACGACGCGCTCGTTGAAATCGGCGACGTCCACGACGTTCGCCCGCATGTCCTCGATCCGTGCCTCCAATGGAATTTCCACGATCTCCGGCATGACGGCAGCCTCCTTACATCACTACCCGCAGCGAACCATTCACCCTGTCCTTCGCGGCAGTGGCGAGCATCACCGCTTTCGGGACCTCGATCACTTCCTGGTAGCCGCGCTGCACGGCCAGGAGGTTGTCCTGCACCACGCGCTCGCCGCGCTTGCCGAAGTACTTCCGCAGCGAATTCTCCACGCCCTCGAACAACTGCGCGTCAGTGAGCCCCGACTGCTCGCGGAACGGAGTCACGTGCAGGAAGACGCCCAACAGCACGATGCCCTGCATGCGCTGCTGCAGGTCTGCCCGAGACGAAACCTCCTTCGCAATCCGCACCGTGTCCAGCGCGAACAGCTTCGCGTTCTTCTTGGTCATCTCCTGGCGCGCCCACGCCGGCACCGAGTTCCAGATATCCACCGGGTCCGTCTGCTGGCTCTGCACAAACACCATCCCGTGTTCCTGCAGGCCGGCGAGCGGATTCTCGAGGTTGAAAGCATTGACGTCGTTCAGCGGAATGAACTCCACGTGCGCCAGCTCGGAGTGCACCCGAATGTGCTCCCGCGCGATGGTCAGGTAATACGTCGTAGGCAGGCCCTTCTTCTCGGACCCATACTTCGGATACGCTTGTACGTCCATGCCGAAGACTTCTCCGGCGATGGTTGCAATCACCTTGTTCGTCGTCACCGAGCCGTAGCCGCCCACCGAATGTCCGCGCATCGAAAACGAACCGGGCGAGCGCACGTCAGGATCAACAAGCGCCGGCAGCGCCGTCTCGTGCCTGATACCCACGGTGAAGTACGGCTGCGGCTGCGCCGAAGCGAGGTTCTGCGCGATGGCGATGAAGTCTCCCGCACGCACGTCCCGGCTCCCCAGTCCCGCCGAGCCTCCGCAGAACCGCGGCATGTGCGTCACCGGCGGATACCCCGGCGTCTCCGCCATCGCATCCGCGAACGCAGCCTTGATCTCCAGCAGTTGAGGGTTGGACTGCATCATCGGGATGTCGAGCCGCTCAAGCACCGCAATGCCCTTCACGTGCCGCAGCGCTTCCACTACTTCGATGGCTGGAAACGGACGGAAACATGTCATGTGCAGCAGCCCCACCCTGAGACCCAGGTTCTCGCGGATCCAATCCACTGCCGGCTGCGCCGTCTCCATCATGCAGCCCGACCCGACGATCGCGTACTCCGCATCTTCCAGGCGGTACGGCATCACAATGTCGTAGCGCCGGCCAGTCAACTCGTAGAACTCACGCATCGCCTTCTTCAGCGCAGGCATCACGTTCGCGTAGTATCTCCGCTGCGCGATCTTGCCCTTCATGTAGCTGTCCTGGTTTTGGACCACTCCTGACATCACCGGTACCTGCGGGTCCATCAGGTTCCGCAGCCGCGCCGGCGAGCCCACGAACAGTTCCATCAGTTCCGGTTCCGGCAGGCGGACATTCTCGATGGTGTGGGTCGTCAGGAATCCGTCCTGGACGTTGAGGAACGGAGTCTCCGAATCCTCGGCGGCTCGTCGTGAGATCAGCGCGAGATCACCCGCCTCCTGAGCTGTGCGTGCAAAGAGGATTCCCCACCCGCAGTCCGACACGCCGTACACGTCGTCGTGCCCCGCGTGAACGTTGAGCGAATGCGAGGTCAGCGCCCGTGCTCCGATGTGGAAGACGATCGGTAGTCTCTTCCCGGCGATCGTGTAGAGCACTTCCTTCATCAGGATCAGGCCCTGCCCCGACGTGAAGTTCGTCACGCGCCCGCCAGCTACCGCGAATCCCTCGCACGTGCTTGCGGCGCTGTGCTCGGACTCCGGTTCAATGAAGGCCAGTTCCTCACCCCACAGATTCCGCTTGCCGTTGGCGACTTCGGCCTGATAGCCGCCGCCCATGGTCGTGGATGACGTAATCGGGTAGGCGCAAGCACCTTGCGTGACGTGCGTTTCCACCCACACGACCATTCCGGCGCCGTCGGATGTGGTGAGAATGCCGGGGAATAGTGGTTGAGCTTCCTCAGCCCGGCCGGGCGTGTCAGTCCGGGGCAGAGCCCCGTTGATCAGTAAACTCATGGCAGCCCCTCCAACAGGCGAAACAGATACCTATGAAGACGCCCTGACTACGACCGTCAGGGACCGACTGGAGGTTGCCCAGAATTTAACTGCACCGAGAGTAACAGATTTGTTCCTGCGTGAGAAGCCCAAGAACACGGTATGCTGTCCGCGGAGGTCTAGTCAGTACCATGACCGCCGCCACCCGCCGCACTTTTCTCACCGCCGCCTCCTCCCTTCGCGTGCTTGGGGCCAACGACCGTCCGAAACTTGGCGTCATCGGCGCCGGAGGACGCGGTCAATACCTGATGCGCTCCGTCAATCAGCTCAAGGATGTGGACTGGATCGCCGTTTGCGATGTTTACGACGTTCGCCGCGACCAGGCTGAGAAACTCGCCGGGCACAGCGTTCCCAAGTACGGCGATCACCGCCGCCTGCTGGAGCACAAGGAGATTGATGCGGTGATTATCGCGACGCCAGACCACTGGCACGCGCCCATCGCGGTCGACGCCCTCCGTGCGGGCAAAGACGTCTACGTCGAGAAGCCCATGGTCCACAACCCCGCGGACGGCCAGGCCATCGTCAAGGCCGTGCGGGAAACCGGGCGAATCCTGCAGGTCGGCACCCAGGGCCGCCTGATGCCGCAGTTCGTGGAGGCAAAGCAGAAGTACGTCGATTCCGGCGTCATGGGGAAGGTTGGGATCGCCCGCACGTGGTATCTCTCCAACGCCGGTTACATCCAGGAGCCCCCGGCGGGTATGGAGCGCAAGCCGGAGGGGCTCGACTGGGACCGCTGGCTCGGCCGCGGGCCCAAGGTGCCCTGGAATCCGGGCATCTACTTCTCGCCTTACAAGTGGCTCCACTACGACGGCGGAATGATCATGGGCATTGGCATTCACGTCGTGGATTCAGCCCACCACTGGCTCGGGCTGAAGAATGCCGCTTCGGCCGTCGCCGGGGGGAACACTGTCTTCTACAACGACGGCCGCGACACTCCGGACGTCATCACCTGTATCCTCGAATATCCCGACAAGAGCACCGTCACGTTCACGGCGGAGTGCCTGAGTGCGCCTGGAGTCCGGACCAGTGCCGGCGTGGAGCTGCGTGGCACAGGCGGGACGCTCTGGGCCGAGCGCTATGTCGTCGACAAAGGATGGCAGTACGTGCCCAACGGCAAGTTCAGCAAGGAGGCGGCTGCCCACGGGCCAGGCACCGGCCCTGCTGCCGACGGCATCCTGCGCAACTGGCTGGAATGCATCCAGACGCGCAGGAAGCCGGTCGCCAATGAGGAGGAGGGTTATTACTCCTCGGTTGCGTGCTACATGGCCAATCAGGCCTATCAGAAAAAGACGCGGATCGTTTGGGATCCGGGGTGGAACATCTGAAGCATTCCGATTCGTGAACGCCGGCTATCTGTGATGGTTGCGCATCATCAGCATCCCGCTCATCACGCCCACGCCTAGTCCGACCGCAAAAATGGTCGAAGCCAGGCGCAACGGTTCCCGCTTGATCCTGTGAGCCGCCTCGTCCATGAGGTCTTCCGCGGCATAGCGCCCCCGCTTGGCCAGGCGTTTCGCCAAAACCACGCCGCCTTCAAACGCCAACGCAGACTTGAGCGAGGGCTTCCTCAGCCCCGCGGCTTCCACCGCCGCCTGTGCCACATCTGCCCCTATCCGCAATGCTCTTGTTTTCATCGTTGCCTCCATTGATTGAGTTCGTTGATTTGCTTGTCGAAGTGGAGTTGCTGCGGCGCGGGTGCGCGCAGTTGCGCATGAGTGCCAGCACATCGGACCACTGCTCGATCTGGTTCTGCATAACGAGCACCAAAAAGAGGGCCGAAAAAGCGTTGGTGATTCGGACGCCCGCATTGGCGCGGTGGTGTTACCCGCAGCCGTGGCGCCCAGACTGCCGCGGTGATTCCCCGCGACACGTGCTGTTGCCCACAGGATACTCCGAATCGCGTTGCACAGTCATCGGGGAATCGGATAGCCTGAACGGACAAACGGAATCATGAAGATACGAGTGATGAACCGAACCCGCGGCACCTGCCTGGCTGACGCCGCCGACCTTGCCGGCTCCAGCGAGACTCGCCGCGAAGGGCTTTTGAAGCGTGCCGGCCTCGCTCCCGGGGAAGGACTCTGGATCGTCCCCTGCGAAGCGGTCCACTGCTTCTTCATGAAGTTCACCATCGACGTCGTATTCATTAACAAGGCGAAAAAGGTCGTCAAGATCCGGCCATCGCTCAAACCCTGGCGCATCGCCGGCGCGCTCCGCGCGCACTCCGTAATCGAACTCCCTGAAGGCCGCATCGCCGAGACAGGCACGCAAAAAGGCGATCAGTTGGAGATCGAGAAGCTCGAAGACTGATTGTCACAGAGTCTCGCCTTCCGGCATGCTCGTGGGAACATCCCCGGCCCCAAGTGCCGTTTGCTCCTCGCATGTATTCTGAATACCTGCGCCGGAGCGACTTCCCGGCCGGCGCGTTTTGGAGGTGGCTCTTGAAACTGGTTACCGTACTCACTGCGGCCGGAGCCTGCGCAGCCGCGGCCCTGCTCTTTTGCGCAGAACCCGAACTCGAACAGATCCTGATCGATCACCACCGCTCCATCCCAATGCGCGACGGCGTCGCGCTCTACGCGGACGTGTATCGCCCAGCGCGCGCCGGCCGATTCTCCGCCGTCGTTGTGCGGACTCCATATGGCGTCCAGCGCGAGAATACCGGCATCCACGAGAACCTCATCGCGCTTGCGCGCCGCGGCTTCGCCGTCGTCAACACCGACTGCCGCGGCAGATACGAGAGCGGCGGCACATGGGAACCCTTCCGCAACGAGGGCAGGGACGGCTACGACGTGATCGAGTGGACGGCGAAACAGCCCTGGTCCAACGGCAAGGTCGCAACGCAGGGCGGGAGCTATCTCGGCCATGTGCAGTGGGCCGCCGGATCTGAAAAGCCGGCCAGCCTGGTCGCCATGTTCCCTGCGGTGGCCTCGACGAATCTCTACGCCAACTGGGTCACGCAGGGCGGCGCATTCCGGCTCAGTTTCAACTTTGGATGGGGCGTCATCCGCATGCCCTTCCGCATCATGCAGCCGCAGTGGTATTTTACCGGCCCGGACGCCGCGCCCGAACTGCGCTACGAGCGCATTCTCGCCCATCTGCCGCTCGCCACCATGGATGAGGCCGCCTACCACCATCCGGTGCAGCATTGGCGCGACTGGATCGCTCACGAAAGCTACGACGCCTATTGGAAGGCCGTAAGCGACGAGGAGCGCTTCCGCAACATCAACGTGCCGGTGCATACGCAGGGCGGCTGGTTCGATATTTTCCTTGCAGGCACGATCAACGGCTACACCGGCGTGCGCAATTACGGCGCCACCGAAAAGGCGCGCCGCCAGAGCCGCGTCGTCATCGGTCCCTGGGGCCACGGGCCCAGCCGCAAGTATGGTGACCTCGACTTCGGCCCCGACGCAGACCGCAAACTCGTCGATTACGAGCGCCGATGGCACGACTTCCATCTCAAGGGCCTCGACAACGGACTCGACAAGGAGCCGCCCGTTCAAATCTTCTACATGGGCATCAACCGCTGGCGCGGTGAGGAGAATTGGCCGGTTCCCGGGACGAAGTCCGTTTCCTGGTATCTGCAGGAAGGCGGCAAGCTCTCACGTGAACTGCCGAAATCCGCATCGACCACCGGGTATCGGTATGACCCCGCGGATCCCGTCCCGACCACCGGCGGCAACAACTGCTGCGGCACGCCCACCATCGCCGGACCTGTCGATCAGGCGCCGCTCGATGGACGCAAGGACATCATCCATTTCCAATCCGACTTGTTGACGACGCCCGTCACCATCGCCGGTCCGGTCTCGATGAAACTCTACGCCGCCACCGACGGACACGACACCGACTGGATGGTGAAGCTCATCGACGTCTATCCTGGCGGCAAGGCATATCCAATGGCCGAAGGCATCCTCCGCGCCCGCTTCCGCCAGGGACTCGACAAACCTGCCCTGCTTACGCCAGGCCAGACTTACGACTATAAGATCGATATGGTCGGCACTGCCGTCGTCCTCCAACCCGGCCACCGCATCCGTGTCGACATCACGTCCAGCAACTTTCCCCAGTTCGACCGCAACCTCAACACCGGAGATCCGCTCGGCAATGGCACGCAGCCGCGAGTGGCATCACAGACCATCTGGCACGCGCCGGACAAGCCGAGTGCGATTGTTCTGCCGGTGGTGAGAGGGTTCTGAAATAGAACAGCTATTGGGACCACGGATCTGACGCCGCAACGCACTCGGGCTGCGTCGGTCACGATAGCATCAATCTTGTGGACACCAAGCAGTTCAGTCTCATTAGCCGAGCCCTGGCGGATCCGCGAAGAAGGGATCTTCTTCAGCGGATTGCGGCCGAGGACGAGGTCGGCTGCTCTGCCCTGGCAGAAGGGTGTCACGTGTCGCAGCCCACGATGTCTCACCATTTGAAGGAGCTCGCGACGGCGGGACTCATCAAGCCGCGCCGCGAAGCGAAGTTCAGCTTCTACAGCCTGGACCGGAAAGTGTGGGCGGAGTATCTTGCGGAGATGCGAAGGCGAGTGCCGGTGAGCCGCAAGCGAACCTGAATCTTCTGAGCCGATCACTCCATCATATAGACGCTTGTCGATATGTAAATGTGAACGGGAAGCAAAATGGCAAAGCTCAAAGGTAAGGTCGCAGTGGTGACCGGCGCCTCGAAGGGAATTGGGGCCGCCATCGCGCGGGAACTCGCGCAGGAAGGGGCTGCCGTGGCCGTCAATTACGCAAACAGCCCCGATCAGGCTGAAGCGGTTGTGGCCGGCATCAAGGCTGCAGGCGGAAACGCGAAGGCCATGCGCGCAGACGTCAGTCATCCCGCTGAAGCCCGCAAGCTGATCGACGCGACCCTGGCGGAATTCGGACGCATCGACATCCTGGTGAACAACGCCGGCGTCTACGAGTTCAAGCCGCTCCCCGAGATCAGCGAGGAGCACTACAACCGTATCTTCGACTTGAACGTGAAGGGGCTGCTGTTCGTCACGCAGGCCGCGGTGAACGCTTTCGGCGACAAGGGCGGGCATATCGTAAATATCAGCTCGGTGGTCTCGCAGAGGCCGGTCCCCAACTCCGCTGTCTACAGCGCCACCAAAGCGGCAGTCGATTCCGTAACGAAGACTCTGGCCGCGGAGCTGGGACCCCGGAAAATCCTGGTGAACTCCGTTTTGCCCGGTCCCGTGGAAACCGAAGGGACTCACGCGATGCCGGGTTTCGATGCTTTGACAGCACAGGTGGTGCTTCAAACCCCGCTGGGCCGGATCGGGCAGCCGGATGATATCGCCACGGTGGTATCGTTCCTCGCCTCCGATCAGGCGGGGTGGATCACCGGGCAGGTGATCCCCGTGGCCGGCGGGCTGAACTGACCGGAGCGCGAGATCACGGAAGCGGCGCGCGGAGAGGTACTGCAGCGAGCGGTTACATCTTCCGCGCCGCCAACCTCACGATCCGCAGCTTGTACTCCTCACGCTTCGCGCTCGTCTGCTGCCAGTCCCCGTATCCGGTGGTGTCCTCGTAGAAAACGATTTGCATGCCTGACCAAGCCTTCAACAGCGCGTTCACCTTGTCCTGCTCCGTCTCCTTCCACTCCGGCGGCGGATTGGTCAGAGAGCGGAACGGCCGATCGATCAGCAGCAGTCCGCCCGGCTTCAATGCCCTCTGGATGCGCTCCACATACCTGGCGTCCACGATCGGTGCGTCCGTGTAGACGAAGTAGATCAGGTCCCACTTCTCCTGCCCGTAATCGAAACCCTCAAAAGTCGCCCGCACCGTCGTGATCTTCGCGCCGGCCTTCGCGGCGTTCTCATCGGCGATCTTCAAGCCTTCCTCCGCCACGTCGAAGCCAGTAACGTCCCAACCCTTTGTGGCCAGATAGACCGCATTCCTCCCCTGTCCCATCGCAACATCGAGCGCCTTCCCCGGCTTCAGTTCCAGACTCTTCGAGACCAGGAAGGCATTCGGCTGCAGCGTGAAACGCGTCTGGTCAGGCGTCCTGTACAGCCTGTTGAAGCCTACCGCAGCCGCCTGCGCCTTGTACTCCGGGTTGCTTTCAATCAATTTGGGGATCAGCGCCACGCGCTCATCCACCTGAGAGGCTGCGAGTCCTTGGGCATTCAGGTGGGACCTGTATCCCTCCAGAGTGAAGGCTGAGTCCGGCCTTTCGGCCCATTCGATGAACTCGCGCCAGATTCGCACTTTCTCGGCGGTTTGGGCGACTACTGAGCAGGTGAACAGCAAACATGCAGCCGCAGCACAGACGCTCCGCTTTCTCATTGGGCCTCCTGTTTTGAAACGTAGACGCGGAAGGCTGGTGCGTTGTTCCGGACATTGGTGTGTGAAATACGCAACGGCCATAATCGGGCCTCGCGGGTCCGGTAACGGTACCATGAATCATCCAGACCGGCTCTGAGACTCATTGTTTGAACCTGGTTCCCTTTTCCGGCGAAGGGGGGATCGGAAAATATTGCCAAGTAAAATTAGTAACATACAGACGCAGGACGCTTTCTGGGTCACATTCTTCTTGCCTTCGACATGGTTCCCTGATAGCATCTGGGGCGTTGCGGTACCGGTAACGCTAATGCCGCCGTCTCGTGTCCCGAGGTCACCTATGAGGTTAGTCCGATGAGTCTGACGCATAAAATGAGCGCACTTTCCCGAGGGCCCGCTCTGCTCGCCCTCTTCATTCTGATGGCTGCTTTATCGTGGGGGCAGGTCTACAGCGGCTCGATGACCGGTGTCATTACCGATCCCTCCGGCGCCGTCGTCCCCAATGTCAACGTCACCGTGACGGACACGGCCAAGGGCTTCACCTATCGCGCCACCACTGACTCCAGTGGACGCTACCTCGTCCGGCCACTGCCTCCCAGTTCCTATCGCCTCAATGCCACGGCTGCGGGCTTCAAGGAATTCGTCCAGGACGCCATCCAGGTTGCCGTGAATCAGAATGCGGCGCTGGACGTCCGCCTCGAACTCGGCACCGGCTCGCAGAGCGTCGAAGTGTCGGCGACCGCCGGTGCGCTCGCCACGCAGGACGCAGTCACCGGCCAGGAACTGACCCGCAACTTCGTCAACGACCTCCCGCTCCTGGGCCGCGGGGTCTTCGATCTCGCGGGCCTCACCTCCGGCCTCACACAGACCTCCGGCGGCTTCTCCTTCGCCAACTACGCCAACAACTTCATCTCCAACGGCAGCCGCAACGCCACGTCCGACATCCTCGTCGATGGCGTCAGCACCACGAACAATGAACAGGCCACCGGCGTGCAAGTGCCGCTCCTCGAGCCCTCTGTTGACTCTGTTCAGGAGTTTAAGGTCCAGCAGTCGAACTTCAGCTCCGACATCGGCTTCACCGGCTCAACGGTGATCAACGTCGTCAGCCGCTCGGGATCGAACCAACTCCACGGCAGCGCATACTACTTCCTGCGCAACAACAAGCTCACCGCCAACGACTGGTACGCCAACTCACTCAACACTCCCCTGGCCGGCCGCCGCTACAACGACTTCGGCGGCACGCTCGCAGGCCCCATCAAGAAGGACAAGACTCTCTACTTCTTCGATATCGAAGGCCGCAAGAATGTCGATGCGCGCACCTTCCGCGCCGGCGTCCCCAGCGCCGCCATGCGCAAGGGCGACTTCTCCGAAATCTGCCCGCAAGGCTTCAACGCCGCCGGCATCTGCAATAACCCCAACGGCCAACTCTGGGATCCCTACTCCGGAACCTTCGTACCCACGCTGGGCGTCCCCATCCGCAGCGTGCCGATCCCCTTCAACAACATGGCAACTTTCATGAGCGCCGGCAGTCCGGTTCTCGCCGCTGTCGGCCGCAACCTCCCCGCCAAGCCCGGCAACCTGATCGACCCGGTGGCGATGAAGATGATGCAGTACTACCCGCAGCCTAACGTCAATGTCGGCAACCCGAACTACAACCGGCTCGACAACTGGCTCGGCACCGGCTCCAACCTCTTCACCGCGCACCAGTGGGGTATCAAGATCGACCACTCCTTCAGCGAGAAGGCCCGCACTGCATTCAAGTTCGTCCGCCAGGCCGGCGACTTCTCCTTCACAAACCCCTTTGGCAATGCCCTGAACCCCAGCTTCAGTGGTCCCGTCGATGTCCGCAATCACATGGTCTCCATCAACCACAATCAGAGCTTGGGTTCGAAGACGCTTCTGAACGTGACTTTCGGATTAGCGCGCAACTACCAGAACCGTCACGACATCAGCGAGAGCTTCGATTTCGACGCCGTCTCGCAACTTGGCCTGCCCGAGTACATGCGCCGCTCCGGCATCAAGACATCTCCCGCCATCGTGATCAGTGATTACGCCTCCATTGAGGGCGTCAGCGTGGGCTCCCTTCCGTACGCACTGCTCCGCCAGGGCAGCGAGACGTGGGACCTCAGCCCCAGCATCAGCCGCGTGCAGGGCAAGCACGATATCAAGGCCGGAGTCCAGACTCGCCTCCACCGCATCAACTTCATGCAGCCTGGCGCGCCCGGCGGCGCTTATGGCTACTGGATCACCGCGACCTCGCAATACTACGTCCAGGGTGGCGGCGACTCCTTCGCCAGTTTCCTCACCGGCATCGGAGCCGGCGGCGGCAGCTACGATATTCCGGCCTGGGTCAGCACCCACAACTACGGCATCTCGTCCTATGTGCAGGACAACTGGCGCGTCAATGACCGGCTCACCCTTAATCTCGGCTTGCGCTACGAGGTCGAGACACCGCGCACGGAACGCTACGACCGACAGTCCTGGATTGATCTCAACATGGCTTCCCCGCTCAAGGTCCCTGGCATGCCGAACTTGAAAGGCGGCATGATGTTCGCGGGCGGCGACGACCGCAGCCCCTACGGCTGGGATCGCAATAACTTCGGTCCGCGCGTCGGCTTCGCATACAAGGTCGCAAATAAGGTCGTTCTTCGCGGCGGCTACGGTCTCTTCTTCGTGCCCAGCCTTCGCGGCGCCGCAGGCACGGGCGCAGGCAGCACTCTCGGCTTCAGCCGCTCCACCACCTGGGTCATCAGCTACGACGGCCAGACTCCATGGGCGCGCCTCAACGATCCCTATCCGATCACCGGCCCCAACCTGCCTGTCGGTGCATCGGGCGGCGCTATGTCGTTCGTCGGCGAGGGCATCAGCGGTCCGGAGCGCAGCCTGCTGAACGCCACTCCGTATGAACAGTCCTGGTCGTTTGGCTTCCAGCGCGAGATTCCAGGAGGCATCGTGCTCGACGCCAACTACATCGGCAAAAAGGGAACCAAGCTCTACTACAACGGTTCGGGCCGTTACAACACATTCGGCCGCCAGATCGAATCCTACACCGCCGCACAGCTCGCCGACCTGAACACCTACGTCGCAAACCCGTTCTACGGTTATGTGCCGGCTAACACTCCGCTCGGCGGACAGACTGTTCAGAAGTATCGGCTGCAGATGCCTTATCCGCAATTCACCGGCGTCTCCTCGCCGCCGCTTCCGGTTGCGAACTCCATCTACAACTCGCTCCAACTGCGCGCCGAGAAGCGCCTATCGCACGGCCTGCAGTTCCTCGTGACCTACACGTATCAGCGGTCTGTGGACGACTCCTCGGCCGGCAGCGTTACTTGGATGGGCGGCTCCGGCAGTCTCCAGAATCCGAACGACCGCGCCGCCGAGCGCAGCGTCTCGCAGTTCGACATCCCGCACGTCTTCGGCTTCAACTATGTCTACGACCTGCCCTTCGGACACAAGAAAGCGTTCGGCGCCAACTGGAATGGGGTGACCAACGCCATCTTCGGCGGCTGGAAGACCAACGGCATCTGGCGCTTCTCCACCGGACAGCCGCTGGCGCTCTACTTCAACGGAAGCACCCCTCTTCCCACCTACGGTACGCAGCGGCCGAACCTGACCGCGGATCTCACACGCAACGAAGGTTCGAACTGGCGCGACCAGTACTTCGCCAACCCAACCGCGGCCGTCCGGCCCGCGCCGTACACGCTCGGCAACGCGCCGCGCACTCTCGAAAGCATTCGCACCCCTGGTGTGAACAACGCGAACCTCTCGATCTTCAAGGCGTTTGAGATGAACTGGCTCCGCGAGGGCGCCTATATGGAGTTCCGCGCCGAGGGATTCAACGCCTTCAATCACCCGCAGTTCTGCGGCCCCAATACGACCATCGACGGCGGTCAGTTCGGAAGCGTCACGCGTACCTGCAACCTGCCGCGAGAAGTGCAGTTGGCCTTGAAGCTCTATTGGTAGACTGAGGCCCATGCTGTTCCCAAAACCCCTTGCAGCGTTGCTACTTCTCGCAGGATCCGCCCTGGCTCAATCCTCCGGGAGCCAGGGCGGATTCTTCGGCGGCGCCGGGCTCGCCACGCTGCGCAACAGCGAGACGCGTTCCATCTCCGCCGAGAATCCCACGGGTGAACGCGGCGGCGGCGCCAAGGCCGTACCCGCCGGCCCCAACGCGGCCTCGCAGCTCGGCGCGGGTTGGAAGGTCCGGCCCGCTATCGATCTTCCCCGCCGCCAGACCGTCACCCTCGCCGATGTCGACGGGCCCGGCATCATCCAGCACATCTGGATCACTGTCACCGAGAAGGCGTATCGCAACTGCATTCTGCGCTTCTATTGGGACGGCGAGACTTCGCCTTCCATTGAGAGTCCGCTCGGCGACCTCTTTGCGAATGCCCACGGGATCCGCTACAACGTCAATTCAATGATGGTCGCCGTCAATCCCTCCGGCGGCTTCAATTCGTACTGGCCGATGCCCTTCCGAAAGAAGGCGCGGATCACCATCGAGAACCAGAGCCCCGAAGATATCGGTGGCTTCTTCTACCAGATCACCTATGCGCTCGAACCCGTGCCTGACGACGCGGCATACTTCCACGCCAGCTGGCGCCGCAGCATGACGAAGCGTGAGAACCCCGAACACGTCATCGTCGACGGCATCACTGGCCAGGGCCACTATGTCGGCACGTTCATCGGTTGGGAGCAGCTCTCCAACGGATGGTGGGGCGAAGGCGAAGTCAAGTTCTACATCGACGGTGACGGCAAAAACCCGACTATTTGCGGCACCGGCACCGAAGATTACTTCGGCGGCGCCTGGGGCTTCGGCGACACCTTCTCCGCGCCATTCGTCGGCTATCCGCTGCACCGGAAAGTCGCCGCGGAGATCCCGAAGCACTCGCTGTATCGCTGGCACGTGCCGGACCCCATCCGATTCAAGAAGGACTTGCGCGTCACCATCCAGACTCTCGGCTGGTGGCCGAACGGCAAGTTCCAGCCGCTGACCGACGATCTCTCCAGCGTCGCCTACTGGTATCAGACCGAACCGCACAAGCCGTTCCCGCCGATGCTCTCGCGCGAGGAACGATTCCCGAGGTAATTCATGAAACGCCTGCTCCTTCTCGTTCCGCTGGCCCTGACCTGTCTGGCGCAAGCCACGATGGAGAAAGACATCGTCTACGGCCAGTCGCAGGGGGTTGATCTGAAGCTCGACCTCGTGCGGCCAGAAGGAGCAGGCCCGTTTCCAGCGGTCATCTGCATCCACGGCGGCGCGTGGCAGAGCGGATCGAAGTCGGGATATGCGGCGATTCTGCCGATGCTGGCGAGCAACGGCTACGTGGCGGCGAGCATCGAGTACCGCTTCGCGCCGCAGTACAAATTCCCGGCGCAGATCGAAGACGTCAGGCGCGCTGTGGAGTTTCTGAAATCGCACGCGGCCGAGTACAAGATCGATCCCAAGCGCATCGCGGCACTTGGTGATTCGGCTGGCGGACATCTTGCGTTATTGCTCGGATTGCAGGACACGCCGAGCCGCGTCCATGCCGTCGTCAATCTCTCCGGGCCTTCCGACATCGCGCGCTGGAAAGCCGATCCTGAGGGCGAGAAGGCGATTCAGATGACGTCTGATGAGCTGCTCTCGCGCGTCTTCGGGACGTCTGATCGCACCTCCGCGGTGCTCCGCGCCGCATCGCCGATCAGCCTGATCGGCAAGACGGGCGCAGCCGTGCTCACCTTCCACGGCGATTCCGACACAGTCGTGAAGTTGGAGCAGTCGGAATGGCTGCACAAGGCGCTGGCGGGAGCTGGCATCGCGGAGAAACTTGTGGTGATCAAAGGCGCAGGTCACGGTTTCCGCCCCGAAGACATCGCATCCATCTCGCAGACCACCATTGCGTTCCTTGCGTCTCAGTTGAAGCAGGCGCCGGGCGGGCTGCCTGCCACTGAGGCCGTGGTCGGCCGCTACTTCGAGGCTCTGGGCGGCATTTCCGCGCTGCAGAAGGTTCAGTCGCGCGTCTTGAACGGAACTTTCGAGGTTCCTACCTTCGGCGCCAGTGGCAAGTTCAGTGAGTTTGCCAAGACGCCGGGGAAGGTGATTCAGAAATTCGATGTCGTGAACTATGGGGTTGTCCAACGCTGCGTGGACGGCAAGACCGCATGGGCTGAGAGCCCTGAAAGCGGCGTCGAAGATCTGAGCGGTATCCGCGCGGCGGAGGTTCGCCGGACCAACGGGATCCTCTGGCCTTCGATCGTCGGCACTCTCTACTCGAAATTGACGGTCACTGGCCGGGCCAAGGCGGGCGACCGGGACTCCATCGTCATAGAGGCGGTTGGGGCCAGCGGTATCGCCGACAAATTGCTTTTTGACGCCGAAACCGGATTGCTGGTGCGGCTCGAATCCAAGGAGACAGCGGGAAACGGCGAGGTGACTCCGTTCACCATGAGTTACGAGGACTATCGCGCAGTGGATGGCGTGAAGGTTCCGCACGTGATCCGTTACGAGAGTGCGGCGATGACGTGGATTATTCGCCTGCAATCGGTCGTTCACGGCGCTGCCGTGGACGACGCCAAGTTCTTGAAACCGGGCGCCTGATCGAGGCTTGCTCTTCTTTCACCGGGTCCGAGGCGCGCATAACTGCTATCCTGGAGTTTCACCCTGGTTCTTCTCCAGAACCCCTGGAAACACTCTTGAAAATAGGATTTGTCAGTTTGGGGTGTCCCAAAAATCTCGTGGACACCGAAGTCATGATGGGCCAGTTGACCGCGCGCGGCCACGAGCTTACGCACTCGCCCGAGGATGCCGACGCGATCGTCGTCAACACGTGCTCCTTTATCGATCCCGCCAAGCAGGAGTCCGTCGACACCATTCTGGAGATGGCGGAGTTCAAGAAGACGGGCAAGGCGCGCCGGCTGATCGTCGCGGGTTGTCTGGTCGAGCGCTATCGTGACGACATCCGCAAGACAATCCCCGACGTAGACGCCGTGCTCGGCACGAACGAGCTCGACTCGATCGTCTCGCTCTGCGAAGGCGCGGAGATGAACTCGAATCCGCTGGAGCCGTACCTTTATCACGACCTGACGCCGCGCGTGCTTGCCACGCCGCGCCACTACGCCTACATCAAGATCAACGAGGGCTGCGATCATCCCTGCACGTTCTGCGTCATCCCGCAGTTCCGCGGCTCGTTCCGCAGCCGGCGGTTCGAGTCGGTCATCATCGAAGCCCAGCGCCTGTTCCAACAAGGCGTAAGGGAGATCAACCTGATCGGGCAGGACACGACTGCCTACGGCGACGATCTCGGAATACAGGATGGTCTGGCCGCCCTGCTGGAGCGCCTGGCGCAGATCAAGACGGATCACGAGAAGTGGATCCGCTTCCTGTACTGCTACCCGAACCGCATCACGCGCAAGCTGCTGGACACCATTGCCGCGCACGATGAGCTGGTCAAGTACATCGACATGCCGCTGCAGCACGCCTCCGCCGCAGTGCTCAAGCGCATGAAACGCGGTGCGTCGGGCGACATCTTCCTGAAGACCCTCGACAAGATCCGCCGTGCGATCCCCGGCGTGGCGATCCGCACGTCGATGATCGTCGGCTTCCCCGGAGAGACAGACAAGGATTTTGACGAATTGTGCCAGTTCGTCGAGGCTGCGCAGTTCGACAGGCTCGGTGTCTTCTCCTACTCGGACGAGGAGACGAGCGAGAGCTTCCACCTCGACGGCAAGGTGGACGCCCGCACGATCTACAACCGTAAGCGCCGCCTGATGGCGCTGCAGCGCAAGATCTCGCATAGGATGAACCGCCGCTGCCTCGGGCAGGAGTTGCCGGTTCTCATCGAAGGCCCTTCTCCTGAAAGCGAGCTGCTGTGGCAGGCCCGGCTCTCGACCCAGGCGCCGGATATCGACGGCGTCTGCTACGTCGGCGATTTCGACGTGGAGCCCCGTCCTGGACAGTTCCGAAAGATGCGCATCACCAAGGCGCACGATTATGATTTGGTCGGAGACCTTGTGGATGCGCCCGCCGATGAGCCGGTGATTCAGGTGAACCCGTTCCCGATCATCTCCACCAGCGCAGGCCATCCCCGCCAGCACCAATGAAGTGTCCCATCTGCAAGAAAGAAGTTGAGTTCGGCTCGCCGCAGATGCCGTTCTGCAGCGAGCGCTGCCGCCTGATCGACCTCGGCAAGTGGTCCGACGAGGAGTACCGCATTCCGTCCGCGCAGCCTGCGGCGCCGCCGGAACAACCGGCGCCAGAGAGCGACGACGAATGAACCGTCTCGCTCTGCTTCTCGCCACCTGGTTCGGCTGCGGCTACTGGCCCAAGGGTCCCGGCACCGCCGGCTCGCTCGGCGCGCTACTGGTCGCCTGGCCGCTGATGCAGTGGGCAGGTTGGTCCCCATGGCACTTTGTGCTCCTTGCGGCAGCGATGACTCTCCCCGCGATCTGGTCCGCGACCCTCACGGCCCGGATCAGCAACAAGAAGGACCCGCAGATCGTTGTCATCGACGAAGTGCTCGGCCAGTGGATCGCTCTCGGCGGCGCCTCCGTCCTCGACTGGAAACAGATCCTTGGCGCCTTTCTGCTCTTCCGCCTGTTCGATATCACCAAGCCGTGGCCCGTTCGGCGTCTCGAAGCCCTGCCTGACGGAACGGGCATCGTTTGTGACGACCTCGCCGCGGGAATCTATGCGGCTGCGGCGCTCGCAGCGCTGCGAATCGTGGTTCAATTCTAAATAGAAGCCGGTACTCGGATGCCTTTTAAAAGCAATTCTTCGGAGCGTCCCATCATCGAATCCATCTCGCCGCTCGCTGCCCTACCGGGCGGCGACCTCCAGATACGCGGCAAGTCCTTCGTGCTGGGAGCCCGGCCCATCGTCGCCATCGGCGGCGTTGCTGCGCCGCTTACGGTCGGATCCAACAACCTGGTGGTCGCCCGTGTTCCCGACGGAACCGGACGCGGCGAAGTGATCGTCAGCAACGGCGAGGAGGAGAGTACTCCGTCGCCTGTCGCGCTTGGCGCGCTGCTCGCCGACAGCCTGCATCCCGTCGCCAATCCTGTCGTCGATGCCAAGGGCAACGTCTACACGACCTTTTCCGGCTCCCGCGGCCAGAAGACGCCTGTCGCCGTCTACCGCATCGACCGCTCCGGTGACGTCACTCCCTTTCTCACCGACCTGATGAACGCGACCGGGCTGGCCCTCGATCGGGACGGCATCCTGCACGTCTCCTCCCGCTTCGATGGCGTGGTGTACCAGGCCACCGCCAGCGGTGAAATGAGCGTCTACGTCGAGGGTATGGGCGTCGCTACCGGAATCGCATTCGACGAAAACGGTGACCTCTACGTCGGCGACCGCTCCGGCACCATCTTCAAGATCAGCCGCGACCGGCAGATCTACGTTTTTGCCACGATGGAGCCATCCATCTCGGCGTATCACCTCACGTTCGGCCCCGAGGGATATCTGTACGTTACGGGCCCCACGACATCGAGTTTCGATGCGGTGTACCGGATCTCCGCAGCCGGCGAAGTGGAGGTGTTCTACCGCGGACTGGGCCGCCCCCAGGGGATGGGCTTCGATGTCGACGGTAACCTCTACGTCGCCGCGTCTCTCCACGGCCGGAAGGGCATTGCGAAGATCACGCCGCAGCGCGAAGCGTCGCTCTTCCTCTCCGGGCCGAATATTGTCGGCCTGGCATTGACGCCCAACGGCGACATGCTCATCACCACGACCGGCGCCCTGTATCGCGTGCCGGTGAAGGTCCGCGGCCGACAGGCATGAACGCAGAGATCATCGCGGTCGGCAGCGAGATGCTCACACAAGACCGTGTGGATACGGACTCGCTATGGCTCACCGGCAAGCTCAACGATCTGGGCGTCGAGGTGAAGCAGAAGATGATTGTGGGGGACGATCGCGACCGGCTTGCGGCCGCGATTGCCGCCGCGCTGGACCGCGTGCCGGTGCTGATCCTCACAGGAGGGCTGGGCCCGACGGAGGACGACGTCACCCGCGAAGCCGTCGCCCAGGCTCTGCACAGGCGGCTGCTCTTTTCGCAGGAGATCTGCGATTGGATTGAGGCGCGATTCAAACGGTTCGGCCGGCAGATGGCGGAGATCAACAAGCGTCAGGCGTTTCTCATCGATGGTGCAGAAGCGCTGCCCAACCCCAACGGGACGGCTCCCGGCCAATGGATCGACATGCCCGGCGGAATGCTGATTCTTCTGCCCGGGCCGCCGCGCGAGCTGAAGCCGATGTTCGACGATCACTGCCTGCCGCGCTTGAAAGAGCGGCTGCCGCAGGCATTCATCCGGACGCGCTTCTTTCGCGCAGCGGGCATCGGCGAGTCCGACCTGGACGCAATCATTGCGCCGATCTACAAGCCGTACACGAACCCGGTGACGACGATCCTCGCCGCGGAAGGCGACGTGCAAGTGCATCTGCGCGCGCAGTGCTCCACGGCGGAAGAAGCTGAGTCGCTTGTCGAAGAGCTTGGCGCGAAAATCCTGTCTGCGCTGGGGCAGCGCGTGTATTCGACCAACGGCGATCCGTTGGAGGTCGCGGTCGGCCACATGCTCTGCGCGCGTCAGGCGACACTGGCAGTCGCTGAGAGTTGCACAGCCGGGCTGTTGGGAGGCCGGGTCACCGAGGTGCCTGGCTCCTCCGCGTGGTTCCTTGGGGGCTTCCAGGTGTACGGCACGGCGATGAAGACTCGCCTGCTGGGCCTCGACGAGAAACTCGTCGACGGGCACGGCGTTGTGAGCGAAGCCGTGGCCTGTGCCATGGCTGACTCCGCCCGCGATCGGACAGGAGCGACCTATGCCCTGTCGATCACCGGCGAAGCGGGACCTGAATCGGCAACGGCAGGCATCGAGCCGGGCACGGTCTGGATCGGCGTTGCTACGCCTGAAGGCGTCGACGCAAAGATGTTCCGCTTTCCCTCGGGACGCAGCCGCGTTCGTCTGTTCGCGGTACAGACGGCCCTGAACCTGTTGCGCCTCAGACTCCAGTGATCCTCGCACTGCTCCTGCTTGCGCCGGTCACGTTTCACAAGGACGTGGAACCGGTTCTGCAGAAGCAGTGCCAGCCGTGCCACCGGCCCGGGGAGATCGCGACCATGCCGCTACTGACCTACACGCAGGCGCGCCCGTGGGCCAAGGCCATGCGCGAAGCGGTGCTGTTGAAGAAGATGCCGCCTTGGGGCGCGGCTGAGGGCGGCCCTTTCGCGAACGACTCGCGTCTCACACCGCGCGAAATCGAGATCATCGAGTCGTGGGCAAAGGCGGGTGCACCGGAAGGCTTGAAGCGGGATGCGCCGGCGCCGGTGCAGTGGACGCCCGGCTGGAACATCGGTACGCCCGATTCCGTGATCGAGATGGCGGAGCCTTTCGATGTGCCGGCGACTGGTAGCGTGGATTATCAGTTCGTGATCCTGCCTTTGGGACTCTCTGGGGACCGCTGGGTGAGCGCTGCGGAGATTCGCCCCGGGGCGCGCGACGCGGTCCACCACATCGTGGCCTACCTGCGTGAACCGGGATCGGAGTGGCTCAAGGAGGCGCCGCGCGGCAAGGCATTCCGTGCGCACGGCGTGACGCGGAACGACATCCTTTCGATCTACACGCCCGGACAACAGCCCTTCATCGCGCCGGCCGGCATGGCCAAGCTCATTCGCGCAGGCTCGGAGTTGGTGCTTCAGTTTCACTACACGCCGAACGGCACTGCCGTTCGCGACCGGACGCGAGTCGGATTGCGCTTCGCCGGAGAGACGCCGCAAAAGCGTATCCACACTCTGCAGTTGGGCACGACGGAGTTCGTCATTCCGCCGCAGGAGGCGAACCACCGTGTGTCAGTGTCAGGAACGCTCCCGAACGATTCGCTGCTGCTGAGCCTCTTTCCGCATATGCATCTGCGCGGCAAGGCCTTCGAGTACGAAATCGTTGCCGAAGGTGGGCGTGTTGAGACGCTGCTACGCGTCGCGCCCTATCGTTTCAACTGGCAGATGAACTACATTCTTGCCACGCCGCGGCTGCTGAAAAAAGGAACGCGTCTGCGCTGTACGGCGTGGTACGACAACTCCGCAAACAACCCGTGGAATCCCGACCCGTCGCAGGAGGTGCGTTACGGGGAGCAGTCCTGGGAGGAGATGATGATCGGTTTCTTCGACGTCGCCGTGGACGTGGGCGTGGACAAGCCGGCATTTTTTGTCCGTTAAGGGCATAGAATGGCAGTCGAGGAGTTTGATGCCATGCCGATGACTCGCCGCGATGCACTCACTCTGGCCGCCGCCGCGCCCCTGGCTTTTGCGAAGTCCAGTCCCGCTTCGACAGTCGCCATCGCCCGCGCCCGCGCCTATGACGGGTCGATCTACGACACTCTGAAGAAGCTGACGGATCAGTGCGGCGGGCTTGCCGGCATTGTCAAGAACAAGACGGTTGCGGTGAAGCTCAATCTCACTGGGAACCCGGCGCGCTTCCCGGTGAAACCGGGTCTGCCCTATCGCAACGATCCTTCCACCGTGATGGCGATGTGTCAGTTGATGGCCCACGCGGGAGCGAAGCGCATCCGGCTCATCGAGAGCTTCTTTCCAGCGAAGCAGGACATGGATCTCTGGGCGCGCTACGGCCTCGACATCCGCGCGATCGAGAACTGCGGCACGAAGGTCGAATGGGAGAACACCAACAACCTCGGCTACGGCAAGCAGTACGTGCGGAGCAAGGTGCCCTTCGGCGGGTACGTGTTTCCGGCGTACGACCTGAATCACTCCTTCACGGACTGCGACGCCTACGTGTCGATGTCAAAGCTGAAGAACCACTGGATCGCCGGCGTCACCATGACCATGAAGAACAACTTCGGGCTGACGCCTTGCTCGCTGTACGGCGGCGACGCAGGAGAATCCGGCAACGAGGATCCGAAGCAGGAGCGGCCGGCCATCGGCCACAACGGCACGAAGAAGCCGCCCACAGGAGTGCCGCAGGAGCTGAAGCCCGAGTCGCCGCGCGACCCCGGCTATCGCGTGCCGCGCATCGTCGTCGATCTCTGCGCGATCCGTCCCGTGGATCTATCAATCGTCGATGGAATCGACACGATCCGAGGCGGCGAGGGTGAATGGAACCAGGGCGTCGAGATGATCAAGCCCGGTGTGCTGATCGCCGGCCGCAACCAGGTGTGCGTCGACACGGTGTGCACTGCGGTGATGGGGTACGATCCACGCGCCACGCGCGGGCAAGGCCCGTTCGTGCGCGGCGACAACACGTTGCTGCTGGCGGAGGAAGTGGGGCTCGGATCCGCTGATCTGAGTAAGATCGAGATCGCCGGACTCGCACTGAAGGACGCGCGTGTGGACTTCGGGCCGGGCCCGATAGGTCGGAAGGTGCTTGGCTAGTCGCCCTATTGCGCAGCGAGATTAACGCGGCGCACGCGCTGATTGCCTGTATCGGCGACGTAGAGGTTACCGGCCTTGTCGAAAGCAATTCCGCAGGGGCGGTTCAGTTGCGCCTCGGCGGCAGCGCCGCCGTCGCCGCTGAAGCCCGCAACGCCCGAGCCTGCCACAATGGCCGTCCCGCCGCCGTCCTTGCCGATTCGAACCACGTGGTGCAGTCCGGCGTCGGCGACGTAGAGGTTATCTGCAGCGTCGAAGGCGAGGCCCGTGGGAACGCTGGCGGGGTCCGGATCACCGGCGGGCCAGAACGTGGAGACGGCGCCGGTGGCGTCGATCTTGCGGACGCGGTGGTTGCCTGAGTCGGCGAAATAGAGGTTGCCCTCGCTGTCGAGTGCGAGGCCCGAGGGAAAGCGGATCTGCGCATCGTGGGCGGCGCCGCCGTCGCCGCTGAAGCCCGGTTCTCCGGTGCCGGCGAATGGCTTCACCTGCCAGCCGCCTTCCCCTCCGGGCTGGATGACCCACACGTGGTGGTCGTTGGGTGAGGATAGATAGAATCGCGTTCCGTCGCTCACGATCGACCCGGGGTAGTTGAGTCTGGTCGAGAAGGACAAGGCGGCCACAGGCATTTCGGCGTCGATGCTGCTGCTGCCGCCGCTCACCGGAATACGCCGGAGCAGCCGGTTGTCGAGATCGGAGAAGAGCATATCGCCATTCGCGTCGAGCCAGAGGCCCTGCGGGTTCGAGAGATGCTCGGTCGGATCGCTGCCTGCGACAGTGGCGACGTGGCCCGTCGGATCGACGCGGAGAACGCGATTCGCAAAGGCGCTGGTAATGATGATGTCGCCGGACGCGGTAGGGAGGATATTGGCCGGTTCGTAGAGCTGTGTTTCAAGAGAGCCGCGGCCGTCGCCGCTATAAGAATTCAAGCCGTTGCCTGCGATGGTCGAGATCATCGCAGTACCAGCCTCCACGCGCCGGATGCGCGGGCCGAAGATCTGGGCGATGTACACGTTGCCGCCGGCGTCGGCAGTGACGCCTTCCGGCAAAGGCACGGATGCCGCAGTCGCGAGCTGCCCGTCGCCGTTGTACTCCTGCGACCCGGTGCCCGCGAAGACGGTGACATCGCCATCACCTCCTGCCAGTTTCAGTACGCGTGAACGGTTGACCTGAGAGACGTACAGGTTGCCTTGCACATCGGCGGCGAGGCCGCTGGGAACCTCGTATTCGTCCGGGAAATCCTCTCCAGCGGGCTGGATGGAGACGGTGGAGATGATGCCGCTGGAGGCGTCGATACGGCGCACGCGGGCCTCGGCAAGCTCCGAGTAGTAAATGTTGCCTTTGCCGTCGACAGCGAGATAGGCGGGATATGCCAGGGTCGCTGCGGTCGCGGGTCCTGAGTCGCCACGAGTGCCCGGCTTCCCGTTGCCGGCGATTACGGCGGCTTCGCCCGTCTCGACATTGATCCGTTTGATGCGGTGGTCCTCCGGATCGGCGGCGATAATGAACCCTGGCGACCCGGCGGTGATCGCGCTCAGCGATCGGAGGGGAGCATCGCCTCCTACTTTTGTGACGGTTCGAATGACGCCGCTGTCCGAGGCGACGCATCGAATGCTTGTGTTCGTGGCGATGTAGAGGTTCCCCTGCTGGTCCACGGCGATCGCTGTGGGATTGTCGAGTTGCGCATCGCGGGCGGAGCCGCCGTCGCCGGAACTGCCCTGAGAGCCGTTACCTGCGACGATCTGCAGCAGCCCGTCCGGCGTCACCTTGTACACGCGATGGCGAATCGGCTCGCTGAAGTAGATGTTGCCCGCGGTGTCCGAGGCCAGACCCCACGGGACCGTGAGCCCGGCATCGGCGGCGCGCACCCCGTCAGGATCAAAGCCTGCGACTGTTTCGATCGACTGTGCGCTCGCCAGGCTGGTCGACACCAGAGCAAGAGCGGCGATCCAACGGATTACTTCTTTTGAGTCCATTCTCCAACCCAATCAAGAAATGTCGAATACCAAAGCAGGCTGTTCTGCGGCTTGAGCACCCAGTGGCCCTCATCCGGGAAAATGAGCAGCTTCGACGGGACCTTCTGCGCCTGGAGACCTGTGAACAACTGCAGTCCCTGGCCGTAGGGGACGCGGAAATCGAGTTCGCCGTGGATGACCAGCGTGGGCGTCTTGAATTTGGTCACATTCTTCGACGGCGACCACTTCTCATACATCTCGGGGTTCTCCCAGGGAAAACCTTTGAATTCCCACTTGGAGAACCAAAGCTCCTCGGTTTCGCCGCCCATGCTGTATAGATCGTAAACGCCAGCGTGAGAGACGAGCGCCTTGAAGCGATCCGTGTGGCCGAGAATCCAGTTGACCATATAGCCGCCATAGGAGCCGCCTGCCGCGGCCATGCGGTCAGCGTCAACGTAGGGGAGCCTGGCCACCTGGTCCGTCACCGCCATGATGTCCTCATAGGCGCGGCCGCCCCAGTCTCCGTTGATCTCGTCGGTGAACTTGCTGCCGTAGCCTGTGGATCCGCGCGGGTTGGGCATCACGACGACGAAGCCCGCGCTGGCGAACACCTGCTGGTTCCAGCGGTAGGAGAAGGACTCGCCCCACGCGCCCTGCGGTCCGCCGTGGATCAGGAAGAGCACCGGGTATTTCTTTGAAGCGTCGAATCCGGGCGGCTTCAACAGGTAGCTGTGGACCTGCGCCCCTTCCGCGCCGGTCACCGTAAACTCTTCGAGCTTGCGCAGGTCGTGCGCCGCGAGGAACTCATCGTTGAGCTTCGTCAGAGGGACTGCCGCGCCGCCGCTGCTGGAGGCCTTGTAGATTTCAGTGGGACTCGCGCCCGTAACCTCTGTGTAGACCAGCGTCTTGCCGTCGCCGGTGAACTGGATGTCGTCGACGTGGGTCGGGCCCTGGGTAAGAGCGCGTGTGCCGCCGCCGGTGACGGGGATCATCTGAGCCTGCTGCCGGCCACGGTCTTCCACAGTGAATGCGATGCGGCGGGAATCCGGGTGCCAGGTGAATCCGGTGACGTGGCGGTCGATGTTCTCGGTGAGGACGTTGACGGCGCCGGTTTCACGTTCCATCACGACGAGGCGCCAGCGATCGCTCTCATAGCCGGAGCGGACCTGCATTCGCCAGGCGATCCACTTGCCGTCAGGTGAGTACAGCGGGCTGGCGTCGGCGCCGGCGCTGGTGGAGATCTTCTTCGCTTCGCCGCCTTCGATCGGAACCGTGTAGAGCTCCCAGTTCGTGCTCGTGGCCTGGTCCTCATCGAAATCCGCTGCATAGCAGACCTCCTTGCCATCGGGCGAGACGGCGTAGTTGCCGCCGCCACTGAGGGAGAAGGGCGGCACGTCATACTTGAATCCCGGCGTGAGGTCCTTCACCGCGCCGCCATCGGCGGGCACGGCCATGAGATGTTTCACCCGCTTGCCGCGCCATTCGGTCCAGTGGCGGTAGAGCAGGGAAGTGTAGGCCCGTGCCTTGACCTTGCTCTTGTTCTCCACGTCGAGCTTCGCCGCGTTGCACGCGTCGTCGGCGTTGCATTCAGGATAGACATCGGAAGTGAAGACCAGGCTCTTGCCGTCGCCGGACCAGATGACGCCATCGGCCTCGGTCGCGAGCTTCGTGATCTGTTTTGGGCCGGATCCGAACGCATCCATCACCCAGATCTGTGCCGAGCCGCCCTTCGTGGAGATCCAGGCGATCTTCTTCGAGTCCGGTGAGAAGCGCGCGCTCGTGTTGCGGCCGTCAAAGGTGATCTGTCTGGGCGCTCCGCCGGCCAGGGGGACGAGCCACAAGTTGCGAACCTGCGAGTTCTTCTCGACATCGACGACGCCGACCGTGAAGACCACTGCGCTTCCATCCGGCGCCACAGAGGGTTCGGAGATGCGCTTGATCTTCAACATTTCCTCGGCGGTGAAGGGCGCTTTTTGCGCCTGGGTAACGGCACTCGCCAAGAACAGAACTGATAAGAGCAGACGAAACAACATACCCCAATGATACGATGGAGGTTTCCACCTCAAACTCCTATGGTTCGGCCTTATCGCGGGGTTTACCCCAAAGTTGCGAAGTCCGCCTACATCGATCAGGCGGCAACGGTGATCGGCGATGTGACGCTCGGCGAGCGCGCCTCGGTCTGGCCCGGCGCCGTGTTGCGCGGCGACGTCAATCGCATTGAAATCGGCGAAGACACGAATATCCAGGACGGTTCCGTACTGCACGGCGAACTGGACAAGTATCCAGTGATCCTTGGTGACCGCGTGACAGTGGGGCACATGGTGTGCCTGCACGGATGCGTGGTAGAGGACGATGTGCTGGTCGGCATCGGCTCCATCGTGCTGAACGGAGCCCGTGTGGGGCGCGGTTCGGTGATCGCGGCAGGCGCGCTGGTGCCGGAGAATATGGAGATCCCGCCGGAGTCAATGGTGATGGGCGTGCCTGCAAAGGTGCGCCGCCAGGTGACTGAAGAGGAGAAGGCGCGCTTCAAGGAGAACGCGCAGCGCTACATTAAGTACCGCCAGGACTACCGCGACGAGGCAGCGCACTAAATGATCAAAGCGATTCGAGGTACGCGCGACATCCTGCCGCCCGCGTCGGCGCTCTGGAACCACGTGGAATCGGCGACGCGTGAGGTGTGCCGCGGCTTCAACTACCACGAGATCCGCACTCCGATCTTTGAAGAGACCGCACTGTTCGCGCGAGGCGTCGGCGAAGACACCGACATCGTCTCCAAGGAAATGTACACGTGGGAGGACCGCGACGGCACCTCCATCACACTGCGTCCGGAGAACACTGCGTCTGTCATCCGCGCATACATCGAGCACCGGCTTGACCAGATCCCCGGCTTGAAGCGGCTGTATTACATCGGCCCAATGTTCCGTCGTGAGCGGCCGCAGAAAGGGCGCTACCGGCAGTTTTCGCAGATCGGCGCGGAGTGCATCGGATCGGAGTCTCCGCTGATCGACGCGGAAGTGATCGAGCTTTCGTTGGAGATTCTGTCGCGCTGCGGCGTTCAGAATCCGCATCTGCTGCTGAACTCTGTGGGTTGTAAGGAATGCCGGCCGAAGTTCGTGCAGGCGCTGCGCGAGAGGCTGCAGGACGTGAAGGGGCAGATGTGCCAGGACTGCCAGCGTCGCGCCGACACGAATCCGCTGCGGGTGCTGGACTGCAAGGTGCCCGAGGATCAGAACATCATCGATTCGCTCCCGTCGATTCTCGAATACCTCTGCGAGCCGTGCGCAAAGCACTTCGAGACTGTGAAGGGGCACTTGGAGGCGCGCGGGATCGACTACGAGATCCGTTCGCGCCTGGTGCGCGGCCTGGACTATTACACGCGAACGACGTTCGAAGTGACGCACGGAGCGCTGGGCGCGCAGAATTCGATTCTCGGCGGCGGACGGTACGACGGCCTGGCCGAGTCGCTCGGGTCGCGCGTGGCCGCACCGGGCATCGGATTTTCGATCGGCGAGGACCGCTTGGTGATGGCCATCGAAGAGCACGTCAAGGGTGAGGAACTTGCGCGGCTCGACGTGTTCCTCATCGCCATGGGCGATCCGGCACTGAAACACGCAGCGGTGCTCGCGCAGGAGTTGCGGCGCGGCGGAGCCTCCGTCGAGTTGTCCGCGGATCAGAAAGTGAAGCGGGCGATGGAGACGGCGAATAAGTTGGGCGCCCGGTACGCCTTGATCCTGGGCGACAACGAGATCGCCGCCGGGGTATACGCGCTGAAGAACATGGCGACGGCCACACAGGAGAGTCTCACACGAGAGCAACTCAGCGCCGCGCTATCGCGCAGACAGGACGTTGTCCATCACGATTGAGTCGATGGCCTTCATGTCCGCGAAGTCGCAGTTGGTCATGTAGAAGACGGCGCGCTTCTGATCCGGAAATACGACGAGCCTGCTGAGGAAGCCGTCGTCTCCGCCGTTGTGCAGGACGCAACTGTTCCCCTTGATCTCGCTGACGAACCAGCTCAGACCGACAACGGTGGCCGGGCCTCCAGATTGATCAGGCGTCCACATGAGATCGTATGTGGAGGCTTTGAGAATCCGGCGGCCGTCGAACTCTCCGCGATTGAGGCTGGCCATGGCCCAGCGCGCCATGTCAGCGACGTTGGAATGCAGATTCGAACTGGGACTGTGGGCGCGGTTGTACGGATAGTGCTCCACTACCTTGACGGGGCCGTTCTTCTTCCTGGTGTGGCCGGCGGCGAGTTTGGCCGGATCTGTCTGTTTGTAGAGCAGCGTGCTCGATGACATGCCGAGCGGTTTGAGAATGTTCGCGTCCACGTAGCCGTCGAAGCTCATGCCGGAGATCTCGGCGATGAGGTCGCCGAGCACCTCGTACGCCATGTTGCTGTAAGCGAACTTCGAGCCCGGGTCCCAACGGAGTTTCTTGCCGGTGAGACTGCGAACGTATCGCTCCAACGCACCGTCATCGTATTGGGGCTTCTCCCACTCGTAATCCTCGACGTCGGGCATCCCCGAGACGTGGCGGAGCATCTGGCGGACGGTGATTGTCTTGTACCGCGGGTCAGCAAGCCGGAAGTAGGGCAGATACGTGACGACTGGCTTGTCAAGGTCGACGCGGCCCTGCTCCCAAAGCTGCATGATGGAAGTCCCAACGAACAGCTTGGTGATCGACGCCATGTGGAAGAGCGTTTTGGGCGTCACCGGGCGATTGGGCTCGTTGATGTTCATCACCCCGAAGCCATGGGCGTAAACGAGGCGGCCGTCTTCGACGACCCCGATCGCCAGGCCAGGGAGATTCTGTTCCTGCTGGACCCTGGTGAGGGCTGGCTCCAGTCTCTTGGTGTAAACGGACGGCTGCCCGAAGGCCATGGCGGCGCAGGCGAACAGGAGGGCGGGCGCGGTCGGGCGCATACAGCAGTGGTACCATGAAATCGCCGAGCTTTCCGGTTGACCGGAGAGGCGGGGGATCCACGTATTGGGGCGTACCGGCTATGAATGCCGGGGGGTACTTTTCAGCCCGAGCCCGTCAGCTAACCTCGCAGGCGAATTGAAGAGCCGCTGCCGTGAAGTGCAGCGCGAAAGGAGTCCGCCTGTGTCCACCTCAGTGGACGGCGCGCAGTTGTCCCGCCAGCGCGTCGTTATAGCTTCCACCGTCGCATTGTCGTTCATCTCCTTCTGGCGGGCCGCTGCCATTGTTTTGTCTGACCTCGCATCCTCGGCGTACTATGTCGGCGGCATCGCGGAACAGGCCATCGGCAAGTCGGCGCCCTGGTTCATCCTCGGCATCATGCTGTTCTCCTATGCGGTGCGGGCCGTGTACATCGAAGGCTGCGCGATGTACGTCCGCGGCGGCGTGTATCGCGTGGTGCACGAGGCTTTGGGGTCGCGCATGGCCAAGATCGCCGTGTCGGCATTGATGTTCGATTATGTGCTCACCGGCCCGATCTCCGCGGTCTCGGCAGGACTGTATCTGTCAGGGTGGTTGAATGAAGCTGCCGAGCACTACCTGCACAAGCAGCACCCGGTCAACGAAGCGAGTTTTGCGGTGCTCTTCGCCCTGAGCGTCACGTTTTACTTCTGGCGCAAGAACATTATCGGCATCCACGAAAGTTCGCAGAAGGCGCTGCGAATCATGCAGATCACTACGGTGATGGTGGTAACGCTGATTCTGTGGTCGCTCTACACGCTGCTGGTGAAGGGCGGGCAGGCGGTGCCGGCGCCGGTGATCGCGAATCTTCACTTGAACAGCGAGTCTCTGGGCTGGCTGCCGCTGAGTTGGGCGACGTCGATTCCTGCAATCGCAGTGCTGGTGGGGTTGGGGCATTCGCTGCTTGCGATGTCGGGGGAGGAGACGCTGGCGCAGGTCAATCGCGAGATCGCCCACCCCAAGCTGAAGAACCTGGAGCGCGCCGGTTTTGTCATCTTCATCTATTCGCTCCTGTTCACTTCGCTGGTGTCGTTCTTCGCTGTGATGATCATCCCGGATGGCCAGCGCAAGCAGTTCCTCGACAACCTGATTGGCGGGCTTGCCATGAACCTGGCGGGACCGGAGACGCTGCGGTTGCTGTTCCACGCCTTCGTCGTATTTGTTGGCGCGATGATCCTCTCCGGAGCAGTGAACACGTCGATCATCGGCTCCAACGGCGTGTTGAACCGCGTGGCGGAAGACAATGTCCTGCCAATCTGGTTCCGGCGGCCGCATTCGAAGTTCGGGACAACGTACCGCATCGTGAACATGATCGTGCTGCTGCAACTCGCGACGATCCTACTCAGCGGCGGCAACGTATATCTGTTGGGCGAGGCGTACGCCTTCGGCGTGGTGTGGAGCTTTGCGTTCAACGCGACCTCGGTGCTGATCCTGCGTTTCAAGGACAAGCGCCCGCGCGAATGGCGTGTGCCGTTCAATCTTCGACTTGGCAGCGTTGAGATCCCCGTTGGACTCGGGCTGATCGCCCTGACGTTGTTCACGCTGGCGATCACAAACGTGTTGACGAAGAAGGTCGCAACAATCTGGGGCACCGTCTTCACGATTTCGTTCTTCGTCCTTTTCCAGGTCTCAGAGGCGTTGAACCGTCGAAGGCTGGGCGCGGCAAACGCGTCCCATGAGCAGTTCCGCCTGGACGACGCCGAAGAGGTGTCTCAACGGGTCCTCGACGTGCGTCCCGGCAACGTGCTGGTCGCGGTGCGCAACCCGCATCGGTTGGCCCACCTGCAGCGGGTGCTCGAAAAGACCGACCCGCGCAAGATCGACATCGTTGCCGTCTCCATCTCCGACGAGAACAAGCCATTCTCAGAGCGGGAGTCAGAGCTGTTCACGCATGTCGTCACACTGGCTGAGAAGGCAGGCAAGACGGTGAAACTGCTGACGGTGCCTGGAGATGATCCCAACTACGCCCTGGTGCAGACCGCTGCTCAACTGAATTCAGCACGGATCGTCATCGGCACCTCGCCCAAAATGACCACCGCACAGCAGGGCCACGCCGTGGGCCTGCACTGGGAGAGACTGCCCGAGCCACGGCCCGCAGTGTCGCTGGAGATCGTCTACGACGACCCGGAGGTGAAGCCGTTCTTCGTCAACCTCGGACCGCACCCGCCGCGGCTGTGGCCTGAAGACATCGACCTGTTGCACCAGTTGTGGCGCGACATGTCCCACGCAGGACCGGGGCACAAGCTGCACCATCGCGACGTCGTGGGCCTGGCGCTGCACCGGTTGAAACGCGATCTGACCGGTCCGGAGCGCCAGCAGATCCTGGACGAGATTGAGCGCAACGTCGTCGATTGAATCGGAATGCGCCAGCGGTGATTGAATATTGCCTCAAAGCGCAAAAAGTAGCCCGTGTCCTGGCCGTGGTAGAAATCGCCGGGATGATGCGTCTCGTAGAGGACGTGGCCTGACCATTCGGGACTCACCCTCACATCGAGCCTCGCCTGAAACTGGTTTCCGCGCAGCGTGCCGCTTCCGAACGTCTGTGGCGAGCCCGGGAACGGGTGGAATGCGCCCATCCGGTACCAGGTGAGCCGCAGATCAAGCGGCTTGATCGGGGTCATGCCGAATTCGGCCTGCCACAGCGAGGTGTTCGTCCAATAGGACGCGCCTCGCTCGGGGAGCTGGCTGTAGATGTACATCTCGCTCCATTTGGGCCAGCGTGAAAACAGAGGCGTCCAGCTTTCCAGCCGGCCCGGCGTGCGTGGATCATCACCCGACATCGCCCAATAACCGGCCTGAAGATAGGGCTTGGAGGTTGCCGCGAAGGTCTTCCTCGCGTAGCTGTACCCGCCCCAGGCCGAGATCGGGATCCCCGGGTGCTGGGCACCCCGCTGAATGGCAAATTCCCCGGTAGCGCTCCAGCCGCGGGGCAACTGCCGCACCAGCCGTGCGCCGGTGGTATGGAGGTGCCGGTCGGGCTGGAACTGCGGGTGCGTCGAAGGACGACAATCGCGGACCTCTTTGCTATAGAAGTAGTACGACTCGATGCTCGTTTTCGCAAAATTCTTATTTGTGTAGTAAATACCAGTTGCCGCGCTGTCCCACTCCTGGAGCAGTCGGTGCTGGTCGTTGATCCTCGGAAGATACTGATCGTAGGCGGGATCGCTGATCCCGATGAAGTCCAAAGTTGATTTATTATAATTGTAGGAAATAGCGACTGCGTTGTGGTAGATGCTGCGGGACCCATCCCACGGGTTCCCATCCAACAACAGGAAACCTTCTCCTTTCATGAGGTTCTGGCGGCCGACCCTCATCGAAAGGTGTTTTGAGAACAGGTTGTGGACGTCGAGGTATGCAGTCTCGAAAATCACCTCATCGAAGTGGTTGTCGCGCCCGATGATCTGGTTGGTCTCCTGGTCCAGGCCTGTGACGAACTCGAGATTGGCGCCGAGTGGGATCTTGGCCCAGAACCTCGTTCGATAGCGGATCTGGTTGCGCTGATCGTCCGTTGCGCTGGACCAGTCGATACTGTTGTTCCAGTTCTCATTACGAATGCGCTGCTCGACGCCGAGTTCGAGCGTCGGGATCTCCTTGGCCGTCTGTGCGCCGGCGGAGAGCGCGATCGCGAGGAGGGCCGGAGGAGAAAGCCATTTCATGGATAAAACGATCTCATAGTCTTTAATTGAGGCGAAACCACCTCCTTCGGGTGGGGGAGGAATTTCGTGACTTGAAAGATGGGAGGCCGCTGCGGCAAAGCCCGGCTCAGTTGTCCGGATAACAGATTCGGATGCCGATCACTTGCGCATTGCGGGTTTCGAATTGGACGTCAAGCCCTGAGGTCTACTCGCTCTTGAACTCGCGGACCCACATCAACTCGCAGGCGCCGGCGCCTTGGTCTGTGCGCGAGAGCGAACTGCGCCACTTCGTTCCGCCGGGGCCTTCTACCTCGATGAGTTCTCCGGACAGGGTCACGATGCGGCCGGTGCGGGTCCACTCGATGGCGCTTCTCACGCTATCGCCTGCGGGAACGACGTGGACATTGGCGGAGTGCGAGTTGAGTTCCTCGAACGGGATGGGCCAACCGTTACTGGGATAAGACCAATTGAGAAAGCGATGGCCCTGGCTCCACCAGAGCTGATCGAGCATTGCCTGATCCGACATCACGCCCCATCCAAGCGCGAGATCCATGGGAGAAATGCTTGCGCCTCCATCGATCCAGTAGTGTTCGCGGCTCAGAAGCCGTGCGCGGATGCGATACTCCGCGAGCGCGGTAACTCGATATCCCCTATGCCCCCAGGTCCGCGGGTTCGTTGCCCGCTGTTCCGGCTCGCCGGTAACACGCGCTCCTGGCTCAAACCGCGCACCTCGGACCCACCAGGCACACCACAACAATGGGATGGCGAGCCACAAATACCGCACACTACTCCATCGACTGAACGGCGTGATCGGAGAAGGGTGTTGAAGATTCCCATTGATCTTTGTAACAACATTGACTAAGATTTCCCAAATCGATCCGACGGCCTGAGGAGGTTCTCATGGGCGATTTGGAAAGCATGCCGGCGTGGGGCGCGGTGTTGCCGGAGATCTTGGGTTATCTGTGGATTGCCTGCATCGCGGCCGTGGCATTGACGTTAGCATCTCTACTGGCTTTGGCCTTCGAGGTCCGTCGGGCTTTGATTGGACCGCCTCCGGTCCAACCCCGCATTGAGTTTGCAGGCCTGGGAGTCCCCTTGACCACGCCACGAGGGTCTATAATCTGGGAATCTTATGAGACTTCGGGCACTGCTCTGCACCCTCCTGCTCCTGATGCTGGCAGCCACGCTGCTCTCGCGTGAGCCGCAAACAGATCCGCGACTGGCCGGGTCGCATCGGGGGGCGATAAAAAATGGCTGGATCCCCGTGCGCCTGCAGGGGACGCCGGAGCAGATCGGCTTCCAGCACGGCTACCTGCTGGCGCGTGAGATTGAAGACTCACTGGCAGTGACCAAGATGAACCTGCTGCACGATACCCAGCGGGACTGGATGTTCTATCGCACTGCCGCGGAGAAAGTTCTGTGGCCGAAGGTGCCGGCGGAGTACCAGCAGGAGATTCAGGGGATGGCCGCGGGGCTGGCAGCCAAGGGTGTAACGGCGGATGCGCTAGACCTGACCGTGTTGAATGCCAGCATCGAATTGGGTTACTACACCGCGTGGCTCGACAAGAACGGCAAGCCTGCTGCTCCGGACCGCTGCAGCGCGTTTGTGGCGACTGGGAGCTGGACCAAAGACGGGCAGGTGGTCATCGGACACAACAACTGGTCCGGCTATCTGGAGGGCGCCCGGTGGAACGTTATTTACGACATCCGCCCGGCGCAGGGCCATCGCATCCTGATGGACGGTTTTCCTGGGTTCATCCACAGCGGCGACGACTTCGGCATCAACTCGGGCGGGCTGGCGATTACTGAGACCACGATCACGCAGTTTCGCGGATTCGATCCGAACGGCGTCCCGGAGTTCGCGAGGGCGCGAAAGGCGATGCAGTACGCGTCGTCAATCGACGAGTTCGCCGCGATCATGAAAGACGGCAACAACGGCGGCTACGCGAATGCGTGGCTGGTGGCGGACCTGAACCGAAACGAGATCGGGCGGCTTGAACTCGGGTTGAAGAACGTGACGCTCGAGCGGACGAAGGACGGTTACTACACCGGCGCGAATTTCCCCATCAATCCGAAGCTGACGGCTGAGGAGACGGATTTTCCGGCAAATGACTTGTCAGTCAGCGCCTGCGCGCGGCGTACCCGGTGGGAGCAGGTCATGAAGGAACACAAGGGACGCATCGACGTTGCGGCGGGCAAGGCATTTCTATCCGACCACTACGATGCCTACGCCAAAGCCGCCAACGCACCGAGCGAGCGGACTTTGTGCGGGCATGTGGATCTGTCGCCGCGCGGGCTCAAGCCCTGGCAACACGAATACGGAGCAGCGGGAGCCGTACAGAATAAGATCGCCGATGCCGCAATGGCGAAGCGGATGACTTTGGACGCTGCCATGGGCCATGCCTGCGGTGTTCAATTCCGCGCTGCGGAGTACCTCGCCAGGCATCCCGACGAAGCATGGATGAAACCGCTGTTGAGGGATCTGCCTTCGAATCCGTGGACGCGCTTTGAGGCGGCAAAGTAGCCCGGCCATTACCTAACCAAACGCAGTATGGAATGAGGGGAGGATAGAGCGTACACTCCCCTCATATTTCGGAGGAGGCGCACTGGGCGCGCATCCCCTTGCTCTTTCACCTCGGAGGGTTCGATGAGAGGTACAGCTACTGCGCAGCAACTGCGTGGAATTGCCTGGCGAAGGCGAAATTCCCTTTGGACGGCAAGGCAGTCGGCCGCGGGCAAGCGCCGAAGACCAAAATGGGTGCGCACGGAGAGACGGGCCATACGCGGAGTGTCGTGGGTTTTAGGAGGCTGAGCAGAGTTCAGGACCGCCAGCGGATGCCTAGATCCAGGGTCTTCTTGGCGTATTCGATACCGCGCTCGACATGGTCGCGCTGCTGGAACTGAATGGCGGCCTGGAAAGGCTCCGGCGTCTGACGTCCGGGCAGATCCTCGATCACCATGTGCCCTTCGTAGGGCCGTCCTTTGCGCGCAAGCTGCAGGAAGCGGGCCAGGTCGCCGGCGCGCGTCTTCGGATAGAGCTTCCAGAAACCGGGCTCCAGGTAAGGAATAATGGCGGGCGGCCGCCCGGTGATGGGCTTGTTGTAGACGTGGACGCGCGGGCACCACTCTGCAAGCTTCGCAACGATCGCCTTGAAATCGATGACGCCCTCGCCGAGCGGAACCCACTGGACGGCAACGCCCCGGGGATGCTCATAGACGACGGAATCGCGCAGGTGCGCCGACTCGACGTAGGGAGCGAGCACTTCGAGCGTGGTCATCGGATCTTCGAGGACAAAGACCGGATTGCCCGTGTCGAAATAGACGCCAACCAGATCCTTGCCGGCGGCTTCGATCACCTGCTTCAGTTCCCAAGCCTGCAGGTCCTTGTGGACCTCGATGATGGCTTTCACATGAGCCTGCTCGAGTTGCGGGCGGACGGCGCGGAGGATTTTGACGCTCCACTCCATGGCCTGCTCGACCGGCACGGGGAACGCGGAGCGCTCGCTGGCTTGAACGCAGCGGACGTACGGTGAGCCCATCGCCGCCGCACGCTCAATGTTCTTTCGAAGCGTGGCGATGCTCGCGTCGATGCCTTCGGCGGACTTGGGTAGAATGCCGCCTCCGCCCGTCTCCAGGTGCAGATTGAGACGCTTGGCTTGCTCGCGGACCTCGGTCCAGTGGGCCGGCTCCATGCTGCGCGGGTCCAGCGAATCCTGCAGGAAAATGGCGTCCAGTTTCTGCGCGGCGGCAAAGTCCAGCAGCTTTTCGTCGTTCCAGCGCAGCGCACGCAGACAATAGGTGTTGAAGCCGAGAGGCAGTGGCATCGCCTACATGATATCGGACGCGGTCTCTCGGGCGGTCACCGTGGCATTACCCTGCGACAAGCCCTCGGAGGCGGCAGCGACCTTGATCGCGCCGCCCTTGCCGCGATTGCTGCGGACGATGAGCAGCGCCATGCCGCTGAACGCTTTGCGCGAGTCGCCCTGGAACGATTCGGTGGTGGCGGCGTTGCCGTTGTCTACGGCGGCGATGGCCCCCGCGCCTTCCACTTTGAAGCGGACCAGATTATCGGCAGCAGGGCAGAGGTTGCCGTCTTTGTCCTCGATGCGGACGGTGACGAACGAGAGATCCTCGCCGTTGGCGCTGATCTGCGTGCGATCGGGAATCAGACGGACACGGGCAGGTGCGCCCGCGGTCTTGATCTCTTTCGTCGCGACAGCCTTGCCTCCGTTGTATGCCACCGCCTTGATCGAGCCTGGCGCGTAAGGCACCTGCCACATCAGGCGGAACTTGGATTGGTACTTGCCATCCTTGCTGATGTTGGGTCCGACGGGAAGCTCTACCGGCTCTGAGCCTCGCTTCTTCCTGCCGAGCGATTTGCCGTTGACAATCAGCTCCGCCTCCTCAGCGTTGGTGTAGATCATCACGGGGATCGCCTGCCCCTCGCGGCCCTGCCAGTTCCAGTGCGGCAGCACGTGGACCATGGGGGCCTTGCTCCACAGGCTCTGGTAGAGGTAGAAGCGGTCCTTGGGGAATCCGGCGAGATCGACGATGCCGAAGTAGGAGCTGCGTGCAGGCCAGTCTTTGTCGTTCTCAGCGCCTCGCCCGAGGAAGTAGGGCGTCGGTTCGCCGATGTAGTCGAAGCCGGTCCAGACGAACTCGCCGATCACACGCGGCGACTTCTCCTGTGCCGCGAACTCGGGGTCGGGGAGATACGCCCATGGCGGGGAGATGATGTCGTAGCTGGTGAGTTGGAGCGAGTCGTGCTTCTGGTACTTTTCGAGCGGCAGGTGATAGACGCCGCGCGAACTGACGACGGAGCTGGTCTCGGAACCGACCAGCAGCCAGTCGGGGTGCTCGTCGAGCACCCGGGCATAGTCCCACGGCTTGTAGTTGAACCCGGGCACATCGACATTCACCGCAAGCCCGTTCTTGATAGCCGCAAGGTGGTTATTGAAACCAGCCGTGGTGGGGCGCGTTGGATCTTCCTCTCGGAAATAACGGCTGAGGGTCGCAGCGATTTCAGCCCCCTGCGGGCTGCCCTGTTCGTGAATCTCGTTGCCGATGCTCCACATGATGATGCTGGGATGGTTGCGGTCCCGCCGGGCCATGTCGCGGATGTCGCGCTCAGACCACTGATCGAAGTACTTGCTGTAGTCGTTGGGGATCTTGGCGCGGCGCCACACGTCGAAGGCTTCGTCCATCACCAGCAAACCGAGCTTGTCACAGTATTCGAGCACCTCCGGCGAGGGCGGATTGTGGCTGGTGCGGATCGCGTTCACGCCCATCGACTTCATGATCTGAAGCTGCCGCTCCGTTGCGCGGCGGTTGACGGCCGTGCCGAGCGCGCCAAGGTCGTGGTGCATGCAGACACCCTGCAGCTTCACGACGCGCCCATTCAACACGAAACCTTTGGCCTTGTCGAACGCGATGGAGCGGATGCCGATGGGCGTGGTGTAACGGTCGACCACTCGATTATTGGNNTGTACATGCTGGGGTGGTTGATATCCCACACCTGAGGTTTGGAGACGGCGAGGTCCTGTTTGAAGGTTTCCGTTGCGCCAGGCTCGATCTCGCCGGACAAGGAGCCGCTGCCCGCCACTTTGCCGGCTGGATCGAGCAGCGTGGACTTCAGCGCAATAGCAGATTTCGAGTCTTTTCGATTGCGGACCTCAGTGCGCACCGTCACCGTGGCCTCGGCGTCCGATTTCGCCGCAGTGGTGACGTAGGTGCCCCAGCGCGCAACGTGAACCGGGCCAGTGACCTCGAGCCAAACATTGCGATAGATGCCCGCGCCGGGATACCAGCGCGAACTGCGGTCTTCCGGTGTAAGACGCACGGCCAGGACATTTTCCGATCCGTCCGTCTTCAGATCCGGCGTGAGATCGAACGAGAAGCCGATGTAGCCGTACGGGCGTCCGCCGAGCTCTTTGCCGTTCAACCACACGCGCGAGTTGGACATGGCGCCGTCGAACTCGACGGAGTAGTAGCGGCCCTTCATGTCGCCGGAGAGCGTGAAGTGCTTGCGATACCAGCCGGTACCGAAGAAGGGCAGGGAGCCGGAGTGCGGGCTGATCTTGCGGTCAAATGGCCCTTCGATGGCCCAGTCGTGGGGAAGATTGAGGCTACGCCAGGTGGAGTCGTTGAATGAGGGCTGCTCGGCGCCGGGGGCGTCGCCCCTCAGAAACCGCCAGTCGTCGGTCAGGCGGATGCGGCGTTCTGAGCCGATCTTTATGTCTCCGGCGAACGCGGGAACAATCAGCGTTGCGAGCACGAAGGTAGTGATGCGCATTTGAGATAACTCCGTCCGAAGTTCATTCTATGCCAGTCGAAATGAAAGCGCTGTCTCTGCTCCCCGCCCTCCGGAAATATTCCGCTACCAATCTATTGACAGTTATTACAGCGTCTAATAGCATTCAGCTATTCAGATCCGTTGGGAGGTCTTTCGTGGGTCGTATCGTGAAGGTATTTTCATTAATCGTCTGCCTGATGTTTGTGGCGGCGGCGCAGACGGACCGCGCAACGTTGCGCGGAACTGTGACCGATCCTTCCGGCGCTGTCGTGCCTGGCGCCGAGATCGTCATCACTGAATTGGCAACAAACATCGAGGCTCGCCGCCTGAACACAGACGATAACGGCAACTTTGAGGCGCCGGCATTGAAGCCGGGGCACTACAGGATGACAGTGGACGGCAAGGGATTCAGGAGCCATGTTGCCGATAACATCCTGCTGGACGCGGGCTTGATTCGCCGCCTTGATATAACTCTGCAATTGGGTGCGACCTCGGAGACGGTGACGGTGCAGGCCGGCGCGGCTCTCATCCAGACCGACTCGGGCATGATCTCGGGCGAACTGGACAAGAGCAAGTTCCTCGACCGGCCGCTCGTGGACGTGTATCCGTCTCCGCTGGCTTTGATGACCACGATGCCGGGCATTCAGGGCAACGGCTGGAACCTCGTAATGTCTGGCATTTCCGATCGCAACAAGCAGACCTGGGCCATGGACGGCGTGCCGAACGACACCGCCGGCGATCAAAATGACAATCCCGCCTTCTTCGAAACCGTCCAGGTGAACCAGGTAGGCGCCGGAGCCGATACTTCACGCGCCACCAGCTTCAACATGATCTCCAAGCGCGGCTCCAACGATTGGCACTTCTCAGCTTATTACAAGCACGAAAACGCCGGCCTGAACGCCCGCGAGTTCTTTACGCCGAAGCGGACGCCGTACATCCTGCACGAGACTGACGTCGATGCAACCGGCCCGATCATCAAGGACCGTACCTTCTTCTATGCCGCCTGGTTCCATCAGACAATTCCGTTGGGTTCCTGGGCGAACCGGAACACGCCGTCACTCCTGATGCGCAACGGCGATCTGAGCCAGTTCACGACGGCCGTGAAGGATCCGTTCAACAACAACGCTCCGTTCCCCAACAAGCAGATTCCGGCCAGCCGCTTTAGCCCCGTTTCGCAGAAAGTGCAGGATCTGTACTATCCCAATCCGAATCAAGGCGACGCCAACACGCTGACGAACAATTATGGGTTTCTGTTCCCCTACAACTCGGATCTGTACAAGGGCGATTGGCCGATGTTCCGCATTGACCACAAGGTCAACGACAAGAACAACCTGTTCGTCCGCTGGATGCAGCGCAAGACTCCGTACATCCGCCCGGGATCAGGTTTCGAATGGGCCACGTACACGCAGAAGCGCGATCACCGGCAACTGGTGGTTTCCGATACGCACATCTTCACGCCTTCGCTCATCAACACCTTCACCTTCGGCCACCAGACGGACTTCTTCCTCTATGGCGAGGAGGAAAAGGGCATCAAGGCGTTGACCGGAGCCGAAGCAGTGGCGGCCATCGGGCTGCAGGGCGTCAACGCCAAGGGCTACAAGGCGATGGGCTTCCCCCAGATCACCATTAACGGCCTGGCGACGCTGAACAACGCTGATGGCGCCATCAACAATGTCAACAGCGACAATGGCGTCGATAGCTACCTGGACACGATGACCTGGTCCAAGGAAAAGCACGTCATGAAATTCGGCGGTGAGTTCCGCCGCTACTGGTTCTTTTCCGGCTCCATCTCCAACCAGGTCTATGGCAACTTCACCTTCAACGCCAACATCACCGGCGTTGCATATGGCGACTTCCTGCTCGGGATTCCGTTCACCAGCACCCGGCTGGACCCGATCGTGAATCGCACCAGCCGCAACAATCAGTACGGCCTGTTCTTCAACGACACCTACAAGGTCACGCAGAAGCTGACTCTCGACTACGGCATCCGCTGGGACTACTACGGCATCCCACGGTACGACGATGGCCTGATGTACAACTTCGACCTGACCAGCGGCAAAGTGATTGTGGAGGAGCAGAATCTGTCCAAGATCAATCCGCTCTATCCGAAGAACATTCCGATCGGCACGGGCCAAGTGGTTCCCAACGCTTCGCTAAAGAACTTCCAGCCCCGCATCTCAGCCGCATACCGGCTCAGCACCAACATGGTGATTCGCGGCGGATACAACCAGTACACCGATAGTTGGGATTACAACTCACGGCGCGCAGGCGCTTCGCCGTTCCAGTTGGCGGAGTCATACAACAACGTCATCACCAACAACGCCGCCGCGTTCACGTTCCCCAACCCGTTCCCGGCGAGCCTCAGCTCCGCGACGGTGCCCAGCCAGACCGTGACCGTTCTTCCTCTCGACACGAAGAACGGCACGATCCGGCAGTTCAACCTGAGCATCGAGCGGCAGCTCAAGAGCCTCGGCTTCCGCCTGTCTTATATTGGTATGCGCAACACCGGGCTGAACTACGGCACCTACAACATGGATAAGCCCCAGCCCAGCACCATTCCGTTTACTCAGTCGCGACGGCCGTACAACCTGTTCACCGCCGTCAACGTGTTCGGCACCGACGGCAAGGTCCACTACAACTCCGTTCAGATGGAAGTCCAGAAGCGCGTTGGCTCTTTCATGTTCAATTCCAACTTCACCTGGTCGAAGAACATGTACAACTGGGCCAACACGGAAAACCCGTACGCCATCACGGACAAGTGGGCTCGCGATGCCAACAATCGCGAGAAGTACTGGGTCAACAGCCTGACTTGGGCGCTGCCTGTCGGGAAGAACCGGCGATTCCTCTCCAGCGCACCTGCCGCTGTGGATTACGTCCTTGGCGGCTGGACCACGCAGTTCATCGCGAGTTTCGCATCCCCCACCTACTTCTCTCCGGCCTTCTCGGGTTCGGATCCCTCCGGCACCAACACGAGCGGCGGCTTGCCGAACCGTATCGCCGATGGCAACCTAGGCGGCTCACGCACTCCGACCAAGTGGTTTGATCCGGCGGCCTTCACGGTGCCGGCGCTCGGCTACTTCGGCAATGCAGCGCCGAACAGCCTGGAATCGTTCCCGATCAACGTCCAGCACCTCAGCCTCGCCAAGTCGATTCCGATTACTGAGCGCATCAGGGCGACGTTGACTGGTTCATTCTCCAACCTGATGAACCATCCTCACTTCTCCACCATCAACAACAACATCTCCAACCCGAACCCCGGCATGTTTACTGCCACCCGGCCCAACTATGAGCCGGAGAAGCAGAGCTACCGCCAGGTGGATCTCAAGTTCCGCATCGAGTTCTGAGATCCGGCTGCGAGAAGAAACGGGGGAGTCGCAAGACTCCCCCTTCCTGTCTTCAAATAGAGTGTTGAGATGCGCAGGGGCCTGATATTGGCGTGTGTGGTGACCGTTGGATTCTCGGCGGAACCGCGTGTGCAGTTCAACGAGGTTGCAGCGCAGGTAGGCCTGACGTTCCATCATGAGAACGGCGCTTCCAAAGAGAAACTGATGCCGGAGACCTTCGGCAGCGGCGTGGCGGTGATCGACTTCGACGCCGACGGCTGGCCTGATCTCTTCTTCGCGAACGGCGCCGACATGGCGCACGGCAAGCCGTCGCCGGGCAATGCGCTGTTTCGCAACGTCGGCGGAAAATTCGTCGATGTGACGGCCAAAGCCGGTGTGGCAGGCAACGGCATGTTCGCGACGGGACCCGCCGCGGGTGATTATGACAACGACGGCTACCCGGACCTCTTCGTCGGCGGCTACAACAACCGGCAGTTGTTTCACAACAACGGCGATGGCACGTTCACGGACGTGACGGCGAAGGCCGGAGTGGGCGGAACCGGCTGGGTCAGCAGCGCGGCCTGGTTCGATTACGACCGCGACGGTTACCTTGACCTCTTCGTGGTCCGCTACCTCGAATACGACATCAAGAACGCTCCCTACTGCGGCTACCAGCAGGCAGGCTACCGCATGTACTGCGACCCGCAGCAGTTCGACGGCGTACCAGCGCAGCTCTTCCACAACAACCACGACGGCACGTTCACGGACGTGTCGCGGAAGGTGGGAATTGCCAACAGGGCGGGGAAGGGGCTGGGCGTCGTGATCGGCGACGTTGACCTTGACGGCTGGCCCGACATCTTCGTCACCAACGACGGCGTCAGAAATTTCCTCTATCGGAATAAGGGCGACGGGACCTTTGCGGACACGACTTATTCCGCCGGCGTCGGCTTCGACATGAACGGCAAGGCGATGGCAGGCATGGGCACGGAGATCGCCGATTATGACGGCGATGGTCTGCCGGACATCTTCCTGACCGCATTCTCGCGCGAGTACAACACGCTCTATCGCAACCTCGGAAAACTGAATTTCGAGGACGTCACATTGAAAGCGGGACTGCAGTCCGGCTTCCTGACGCTGGCCTTCGGAACGAAGTTATTCGACTACGACAACGACGGCGATCTGGACATCTACTGCACCAACGGGCATGTCACAGACAACGTTGAACTCTACGATCCGCAGTTGAGCTACAAGCAGACAGACCTGCTGTACGAGAACGTCGGCGGGGGGAAGCTGGTGGACGTCTCCGCGATGAGCGGTCCAGCGTTCCGTATCAAGCATGTAGGGCGCGGAGCGGCGGTCGTCGACTTCGACAACGACGGCGATCTCGATATCGTCATAGCGGATATTGGCGCCCGCGCTCTGTTGTTCCGCAACGACGGCGGCAACCGCAACCACTGGCTGATGATCTCGGCTCGCGGCCGCGAGAGCAACCGATTTGGCCAGGGATCGAAGGTGCGCGTCACGGCAGGCGGCCGCACGATGCTGCGCGAGATCAATGCGACCGGCAGCTACCTGACGACGAGCGACATCAGGCTCCACATCGGGCTCGGAGCCGCCAGGGTTGCAGATCGCCTGGTGATCGAATGGCCGAGTGGAAAGAAGCAGGCGCTGGAGAACGTGGCCGCGGATCAGTGCCTGACGCTCGACGAAGCAAATGCGGTGCGGTGACTATTTTGCGCCCAATACGGCGAGACGCTGTTGAGCCTCAGTACGCGCCGAATCCAATTCAAGACACTGCCGGTAGCTTTGCTTGGCCTTGGCCGTTTGGCCCTTACCCTCCCAGGCGCGTCCGAATTCGCAGTGAATGTCGGCCTGGAGTTTCTGATAGTAGGGTGAGGTGGGGAAAGTCTTTCCCTCGGGAACGGCGAGGCGCAGCGCGGCCAGCGCCTTGTCGCTGTGCCCTTGCGCGTTCTGCAGTTGCGCCATGTTCAGATATCCCTCGGAACGGGACGAGTCCAGGGCGATGCCCTTCCTGCAGAGCTCCTCAGCCTCCTTGTAGTTCTTCCTCCGTGCGTAGACGGACCCCAGCGTGAGGAGCATGTCTGGCGCGACGTGCGGAGACCGCACCGCCTGCTCCAGTTCCGTTACCGCCGCGTCGTCGTCTTTCAAGTCGAGATCGGCGAGAGCCGCATAGTAATGCGCGGGCGACAGAGTCGGGTCCGCCTTCAGCGCTTTAGCCTGCAACTCCAAGGAGGCTTGGGGGTTGCCGCTCTTTCGTTCCGCTTCGCCGAGCAGCGAGAGGAAATGGCCGACACCCGGCTTGGTCTTCAGCGCGTCCTCCAGTTCGGTCTTGGCCTTGTCCGGACGCCCGATGTCGATGTAGACCTTGGCCAGGTAGAACCGCGCCCAGACGAGATCGGGATTCAGATCCAGAGCCTGCTGGAGCTCCGCCTTGGCCTCCGCGACGAAGCTAATGTTCCGCATCGCAAGATACGCCTGCCCGAGGAACATGTGCGCGGCGGCGGACTGCGGATCGATGGCGACCGCAGCCTTGCATTCCTTGACAGCGTCATGCGAGCCCTGCTGGATCCGATCGAAGCAGAGCTTCACCGCGGCATCGATGTTCTGCGCCTCGCTGGGAAGGACGAATACAAGGCCGCAGAGGAACCACCTGAACACGACCCGATTATATCGCTGCGTCCCTTCACGGCTTCTCCGGTACGAACCGCACCGCGCAACCGCCGCCCGGCGCCATGTTCACTCTCAGACGCATTGTGTGGTCCACGGAGCGCTTCACAATCGACACGTTTTTGGGCAGGCGATCTGCATCTTCCGCGTCGGCATAGATCTCCGCGCGGTACTTGCCGCTGCCCAGGAATGACAGCGGGACATCCAGTTCTCTCGGCGCCCAGTTCGTCATGCTGCCGAGGAACCACTCTTTGCCGCGGCGCCGCGCCATCGTGATGTACTCGCCGGGCAGACCGTTCAAAACCTTGCTCTCATCCCAGGAACTGGGGACGGCCTTGATGAACTCGAACGCCGGCTGGTCCTTGTAGGCCGCCGGATGATCCGACACCATCTGGATCGGCGCCTCATAGATCGCATACATGGCGAGATGATGCGCGCGCGTTCCCATCACCATCGGTGCGCGGCCGCGAGCTTCAAAGCCGGCCTTGGTCGTATTCTCGAAGCCGCCCGGCGTGTAGTCCATCAATCCGCCTAACATGCGAGTAAATGGCAGCATCACGTGATGATCGGGGTTGTCGCGGCTGCCCGCCTTGGATTGCTCCATGCCCAGCACAGCTTCGTAGCCGAGCACGTTCGGCCACATGCGCTCCATGCCCGTGGGTTTCGTCGAGCCGTGAAAATCCAACATCAAATGGTGCCGTGCGGCGAGCTCGGCGACCCGGTAGTACCAGGCCATGCCCTCCTGATCGTCGCGTTCGATGAAGTCGATCTTCAGGCCTGACACGCCCCACTTCTCAAATAGCGGGAACGCCTCCTCCATCTGCTTTCTGGTGCCGGAGTAAGGAAGCCAGATCCAGACCCTCACCTTCTTCGACGCTGCATGGCGCACTACCTCGGGAATATCCACGCGGCCGTTCATCTTCGTGATGTCGCCGGGCGTCGCCCAGCCGGCATCGATCAGCATGTACTCGAAGCCCGACTGCGCTGCGAAGTCGACGTAATACTTCATGTTCTCGGTGGTGTAGGCACTCTTGCCGTCAGGGCCCAGGCTGCCGCTCCACCAGTCCCAGGATGCCTTGCCCGGCTTGATCCACGACGTGTCCTGGATCATCGAAGAGGGGTTCAGGCTGGTGAGCACGTTCGACTCAATCAGCCGCCCCGGCTCGTCGCTCACCGTCAACACGCGCCATGCGGATTGAAACGGCAGATTGCCTGCGACGGCGACGTTCGCGTCATCGATGTGGGGCGCGAGTCTCGATTCGAACTTATGGCTGGTCCAGCCGCCAGAAGGGTTCATCAGGTACATGGCCGTAGTGCCGCGGACGTCCGCCTCGTCGATCGCCATCCACGCTACGCCGGGCACCTCCATCAACAGCGGCAATCCCAGCAGTTGAGTGCTGGCGACGCCGCCCTGGTTGGAAAGGCTGCTCGCTGAGAGCTTGATGAACTCGCTCTCGTACATTGAGCGAAAATGCGGTAGGAAGAGCGCGTAGATGAACGGGTCCTTGCTGATGCGGAACTCGGTAGCTTCGCTCGTCAGACGGAAATCGCGCGGACCCGCCTGCTCCGGAACGATGTAGCGAAACGCGATGGCGTCGTCGTATGCCCGTGCCTCCACAATGAGCTTGCGCGCCGGCGCGCCGTTCTCAACGAGTTCAAGCCGCGTGGCATTGAAGTGGTTCCGAACCGAACCGGCCTTGCCGGCGAGGAGTGTATACGTCTCGTCGGTCTTCGACGTCGAGGCGTTGAGGAGGCGGACGTCCTGCCCCAGCGGCTGCGCCGCGCCTTGGAAGTTCAGTCGCAGCGCTGATGGCTCCACCACCAGCTTGCTTTGAAAACTCACCTTGTAGACGAGCTGGCCGCCCGCCGGCACAGCCACTTCTCCAGGCGCAGGCATCTCTCCGCGCGCATTGGGCTGGCGCTTCTCGACGGTCTGGAAGGTGGCGGTAAGCCGGCCGTCGGGCGAGCTCAGGACCGCCACGCCTGTCTGCGAGTATGCGGCCTGCATCAGCAGGCAGAAGATCATCGCCGGACGCGTGAACATCATCGGACCACTCCTGTGTATCTGGGCGCAGGCGCTTCAATGCCGCGCTGCAGTTCAGCGCCTGTGTGCTGCGTAGATGGGGACGTGTCAAAGCGCACGCGGTAGAGCCTCTTCTCCTCGACGCCGTGGAACGTGACCACAGGCCTGCTCTTCCACTCATACGGGCTTTCGAGCGCAATGTCGATGGTGTCCTTCTCCACCCTGCACCGCGTGACATTCAATCCATTCACGCCGGTCGCCCGGCGGGACGGAACGTCCACGACGGCATCGCGCAGGAACTCCTCCTCAATCTCGATCCCCGCCATCCCGCTGCCCGTGCCCCAATGAAAACCGCTGACGCCCGCCTTCCTTCCGTACCCTTCGTGCGCCCAGTTCTCCGAGGGCGAGATGGGGAACTGCGCGCGCAGCGCCTGCACGCCGCGCTCCAGGTATTCTGCGTTCCCCGTGGCGCGATAGTAGTCGAGCAGGACGTTTCCTGCCAGACTCTGCCGCGCGTCGGACCACTCCGCGTCCGAGTTCTGTGTCGTGAGTCCACCTAACAGCATGTTGGACGATGTGAGGTTCTCCAGTACTGGATTCGTCCACGACTGCTGATAGAGCAGCAGGTAGTCGAGCACCTGCTGGCCCTTGTCGAGATACGCTCGATCCTTCGTCGCCCGGAACGCCTTCAGGTATGCGGAGGCAGCGTGGATGAGGGCGAGGTTGTTGGCCGGCCACTGCCGCGTGCGCTGGTCAAAGACCTCCACGCGCGGGCTGCAGCTCCAGAACGTCTCGAAGTCGTACCATTTGCGGGGCGCCACGACCGCGTGGTCGAGGAAGGCAAGGGCCTTGCGGGCCGCGGCCAGATACTCCGGCCGCGGATCGTGTTGATAATGCTCCAGCAGGAACTGCGCGATGGGCGCTGTCTCTGCCATCGTCATGCGCGAAAGCGTGGGCTGAGTAGCGCCGTCCTCGTCGAACCGCGAGGGCAGCATGCCGTCCGGGGTCTGACGGGCGATGAAGAACGCTGCGAGCCTTCTGGATCTCTCGAGGATCTCCTCGCTGCCCGGCAGCTTCGCCTCAAGCCACTTGAGCAGCCAGTAGGCTGTCCAGCTCATGTCAAAGCCGAGATAGCCATCGCGCGTGCTGCGTCCGGAACCGTCACCTGCAGCCCACACGGGCGGCTGACCGGCGCCCTGATCGATCGCAATGCACTTGAACGCCCCGTCGCGGCCCGGCGCCTTCAGTGCAGCCCGCACCGTTTGCTGCGCCAGTCGCAGCAGCTCCTGATCGCCGCTCCGGCGCGCGTACAGCGCCATGCCAAACGCCGTGCGCATGCTGTTGAACCATGCGCCAAGGTACAGCGACGGCTTCGGCTGCCCGAGGCGCAGCATGCGCACGGCGCCGCCCTTCGTGCCATCCGGCAGCGGCACTTCCAGCCACATTGCCTTGGTTTCCTCGCTCCACGCCATGCGGCGCCAATCGTTCCACAATCCGAGCGTCTTGTAGCGCTCATCCGTGCCGCTCTGCGTGCCGGCCGCGGACGCAAGCAGAGGTCGCGCGAACTTCTCCCAGTGCAACCGCACCGCGTCACGGAATGCCTGTCCCGGCGCTGCAGCCGCGCTCACGTAGACGAAATACGCGTTCTCCGCCGCTGTGTCTGCGCTCCATTGTCGGTCGATGTCCTCCTCGTAGACCGAGTGGAACGCCCGCCGCGCGGGGATGAAGCCGACGGAAAGCAATGGTCCCGCGGGCACGTCCAGATCCAGCGCGTGGCTGCAGCGCTTCAGAACCTCGCGAGTCAAGGTGGCTACTTCCGGTACGATCCCCGCCGCGACGCGGCCCGACTGCACGAGAATCAGCGGCGCCTTGTATGTGCCGTCGGGATTGAATCCGCCAATGGCCGGCGAGAAGGACCAGTCAGGCCTGAGCGCAAAGCGGTAGTCGTCGCGAACGGCGTGCAAAGGTTCTTTCGTCGCCGCGAGGCTCGTTGTCACGCGGACCCATGGGCCATTCTCTAGAGTGATTACTCTCCGCACAGCCAGTCCGCCGGCGGCGATCTCCTCAAAGATGCTCTCGCCGCGTTTCTCGATCCTGACGGCGGTTGATTGTACGGCAACTCCGCCAGCACGCTGAACGGTGACCGCCCCGGCAGTCTTTCCGTTTGTGGTGAGCAGTTCCACGAGCCCCGATGCGTTCTTCGCGAGCCACCGCTCCTGCAGGCGGCCTCCCGCTAAGCTCACCTCCACTCGGACGTCTTTGGAATCGAGGACCGCATTTGTCTGCGCGGTCAGGCAGCAGGCCGCCGCGATTGTGATGAGGATGGAGTGCCACATAGGAAGCCCGGCGGAGCCGATCTTATCAAGCCGGGATGCGGCTGGGGCACCATATGAGCATGAAGCAGCTCTTCAGTGTGCTGGCGCGGCGGACAGCGAATCTTGTGGGGACTCCAACAGTCTTTGTGCTGGCGTGTTGCTCAGTCGTCATCTGGGCGGCGCTGGGTCCGCACTTCAGGTATTCGGAGAACTGGCAATTGGTGATTAACACCGGCACGACGATCGTGACGTTCCTCCTGGTGTTCATCATTCAGAACACTCAGAATCACGATGCCAAGGCGATGCACCTCAAGCTCGATGAGCTGATCAGGGCCGTTGCGAAGGCACGCACCGGGCTGGTTCATCTGGAGGAACTATCAGATGATGAGTTGTCGCGGCTGGAAATGGAGTTTCATCGGCTCCGCAAAAAGTCCCGGGTTGACGATGCGCCGGAGTCTACTGGATCGAGCGGGCAATCCTGAATCCGCTGTTGTTACAGCGCTGGTGCGACCCGAACGGTGAGCGATCCGCGAAGCGCAGCGTGGCGCGCTCCAGTCCCCATCCGCCGCCGCGCAGAATACGTCCGTCGCCGGGGGCGATCTGCGGATGTGAGCTCCCCCCGTCCATCCGGGCACTCCCGTCTGTGGGCGCACCTTCGTAATCCCTGGTCCACACATCCGCCACCCACTCCCACGCGTTGCCGGCCGTGTCGAATAAGCCCCAAGCATTGGGTTTCTTGAGCGCGACAGGGTGCGTCCGCAACTCGGAATTCTCTCTGGACCAGCCATAGGTGTCCGCACCTGCCTGCAAATCCGCTTCGCTGCCGGCGCGCGCCGCGTACTCCCACTCCGCCTCGCTCGGCAAGCGGAATTGCTGTCCTGTCTCCGTGGCGAGCCACTTGCAGAACTCTGCCGCGTCCTGCCAACTGAGCAGGATCACAGGATCCGCATCCGACTGCGGGAAGCCAGGATTGCGCCAAGTGGCGCCTTCCTCCTTCTTCCAGTAGCCGCGGCTGCGCCAGCCTGCATCTCCTGGCTTGGACCAACAGCAGACGAACCCCCAGTTCTCCTTTTCCGCTTCCGTCTTGTAGCCGGTCGCTTGAGTGAATGCGCGGAACTGGCCGACGGTGACTTCGGTGGTTGCCATGTCGAAACTGCGGACCTTCACCTGGTGGCGCGGCCGTTCCCCTTCATTGTCGGCACCCATCAGGAACTCGCCCGCGGGGATGCGCACCATCTCGACCGAAACGCCGCGCACAGCCACTGCCGGGAGTTTCTGAGCAGTTGGCAGGTCGGCGGCGATCAATCTCGCCGCAAGTCCAAAGAGGAGAACGCAGGATTCGCGGATCATGTGCACTCGCCTTTCCAGATGTCTTCTAGAACAACAGACTGCGCGGCTGCCGCAAATGTTCCTTGACCTCGACGTAGAGGTCCACGGTCCAGGCTCTAGTACGACATCAGCTTTGCGCGCAGAATCGCACCCTGTGCGGGAAGTGAGAGGCCGAAGAAAGTCTCGTCGCCGTTGAGCCGGCGCGCGGGCTTCCAGGCGCCGTCTTCGTACTTGCCTTCCTCGACCCACAGAAATTGGGTGTGTTGGAGCTTTGAGCCCCGGCGAGGCTCAAACCGGATGCGGGTATCGAACCCGATCACGACAAACTCGTCGGGCGCGACTTCGGCGATCATCGATCGTCCGGTCTTCTTGTCAGTGCCGGAAGCGAATGTTCCACCATAACTCACGACGGGCCGGCCGAACTGCGCGAGAACTTCGAAGTTCGTGAATGTGAGAAGACGTTCGGTGATCTGGTCTTCCTCGACGGCGGAATGCAGCTTACCCGTGCCCTGCCATGCAGCGATCTGTGCGAGTGCGGGTGCGAGCAGGCGATAGTTGTCCATCATGGGCCGGACGAGATCCATGAGGCTCGTGCCCGCGGCAACGCCTGGGACGCCTTCGGGAACCGTCGCAGCGCTGAGGCGATCGATTCCAAAAGGAGAGAAGGCGAGAGTGTCGTAGTCGGCAATGGCATAGAACATGTAGCGGGCGAACGCGCCAAAGCCGCCGGTCTCGGGGATCAGCAATGCATTGTCGGGCCGCCTGTAACTCTCGCAGACCTTCCTGTAACTGGCGTAGTCCATCACGTAAATGTCCGGAGCTAGAATATCGATGGCCGGTGCGGCCGCTTTCCATACATCGAGCATGTTCGAAGTGGCGCCGCCGCTGGGATAAGCTTCGCCGGGCCGCATGAAGTTCTTCTGCTCTCTCAACCAGACGTTGACATACAGCGGCAGCCCGTACTCCTTCTTGCCCGCTGCCGCGACTTCATTGATGTACTTCGACACGTACCACGCGGCGAATGCCTCATCGGCTTCAGGGCCGAAGACCTGCGTCCACGAGCCTTGCGGCCGCTTGAGCGCGGAGGCCAACGCGGCCGGCACCGGGCCCTCGAACAGGCGATTGGCGGCGGCGGAATGGTCGCGGTCTGTGAACAGGGAGCCCGGCTCGTTCTCGACCTGGACCATGATGACGGTGTGCGCATCGCCGTCGATTTCCTTAAGGTGACGCATGAAAGCCGTAAAGGCGGCGCGGTCTGCGTTCATGGTTGGCTCGCTGTGCGGCGAGAGCACGCGGACCGGCTTGCCGCCTGCGTCGATCATCCGCGGGAACTTCACAGTGTCTTCCTTCACCCACGCGGGCGCGTAGTCCATGACGCCGTTTTTCCAGGTCGCAAACCACAACAGGATGAGGCGCAGGCGCTGAGCGCGCGCATCGCGGATGATCTGGTCGACTGCCTCGAAATGGAATTCCCCTGGCTTCGGCTCCACGGCCTCCCAATACACCGGGATCTCCGCGGTGTTGGCATTCAGCGCCTTAAACACCGGCCAGATCTCCTGCAAGCGGCCCGGCCACCCGCTGGAGTTGTTCACCTGGCCCCCGAGGACGATGAATGGCTTGCCGTCCACCATTAACGTGAATTTCCGGCCCTCCTTCATCACTTGCGGCATGGGTGCAGCCGCCAGGGAGAGACCCAGCAGCATAGCGAGAACGAGTGTTTTCCTCTTCGAAATCATGGGCTGTCCTCCGGCGCCTTCCATTTTGCGCTTCTGCATTGCAGGAGTGTAAGACCATAAACGCCCTGCCAGGGGAGATGCCGGCGCCGAACACGGTGGACTGCGGCAGCGCTTGGTTCTATGTTGAGATCGATGACGGGTGGAACCGGGAGAGGTGAATGATGAATCCGAATAGACGGCAGTTTCTGGCCGGAACTGCAGCGGCGGCCCCAGTCTTCATTCCTTCGCGCGCCCGAGGGGCAAATGAGCGCCTGGCCTACGGGACCATTGGAACCGGCAACCGCGGCGGTTACCTGAATCAGGCATTCCAGAAGATTGGGGCGCAGTGTGTGGCGTTGTGCGACGTGTACTCGCCTTATCTGGAAAAGGCGAAAGCGCAATCTCCTCGCGGTGTCAAAGCCTACGTCGACTATCAGGAGTTGCTTGCGCAGCCGGGGCTCGATTTCGTGGTCATCGCAACTCCCGATCATCAGCATGCGCCGATGCTGTATGCAGCGTTGGCTGCCGGAAAAGATGTGTACCTCGAGAAGCCCCTGTCGCTGAACCTCACTCAGAGCGCCGATATGGCCGCTGCGGTTCGAAAGACCGACCGCATCGTGCAAATCGGCATGCAGCGTCGAAGCATGGAATCTATCATCGGCGCCAGGAAGATGGTGGCCGAAGGCGCGTTGGGCAAGATCTCGATTGTGAAAGCGGCGTGGAACTGGCACTTCAGCCTGCCGTTAGATGCTTCGCAGCTGCCCGGTGAATTGGATTGGGAGCGCTTCCTGGGACCTGCGCCGAAACGCCCGCTCGATCCGGTGCGGTTCCGCTGGTGGCGCGGCTTCTGGGACTACTCAGGCGGCAACATGACCGACCAGGGCACGCACCTGATGGATGTCGTGCAATGGATCACTGGCGCCGGCGCTCCGGCCTCTGCGGTCTGCGAAGGCCGGATTGTGAACGCTGCAGGTGTTGAGGTGCCGAACGTGTTCTCTGCAGTGTTCGAATATCCGGACCTCCTCGCCACCTGGACGCTCGACTATCGCTCCACCTTCGATTTCGACTGGTCAATCCGCTTCGTCGGTGAGGAGGCCGTCCTGCAGCTCGACCGGAGGGGCTTGCGGCTCTATCGTGACGGAGGCCCCTCGCCCGAGCCGTGGACCCAGCGACCTTCAGAGGATCCGGTCAAAGAGCTGCCGGAATCCGGCCAGAGCGAAGCGCACCAACAGAACTTTCTCGATTGCGTCCGTTCACGCATGCAGCCGAACTGCCCGGTCGAAACAGCCGCCATGGCAGTCACCGGACCACACATGGCAAATCTCGCGTTTCGAGAGCAGAGACGCGTCAGACGCGACCTGAGCGGCAGGATTATCTAAGCTTGGTGGTTTGATTGGTCGGGGCGGGGCGATTTGAACGCCGGTTGCCACACGGATGGCGTGCTCAGTAGCAGATCGTAGTTCTGTGACGGGGGCAATCGCTATGGGTGGTATTTCCGGACGGGAGAGCGCGGGATCGGCACCAAGTCTCGAAGTGCTGCCAGTCGGAGCGGTACGCCTTGAGTGTGTTCTCTGCCTTGGAGTGAGCGATGTATTCCTTCGCGGCCTCAACGGCGGGAGCGACGACAGCGGTTAGCGGCGATGCGGGGATCAGGTCAGTGTGCATTTCTGGGTTCCGATAAGTGGGTATTATCGGAAGTCAGAGTAGCGTCGCACTCGAACGCAGCGCAGCGCAAAACGAAATTTCGGCGCAACTGATTGAAGCATCAGAGTCGCGCCGTTCACGGCTGCGCAGAAGCAAGTGAGACGGCCCGAGCGCGGTGACGACGAGCACCCCCTATGCCGAAATCGAACACCTCCTGCGGCTGGGCCGCTAGGATACATATCTGCGAGAGCACACACAAATACGAACCATGGCCAAGCGGCTAGAGAGGGAGAGTGGCGACTGCGTGACTTCCGGCGCTCGTGAAAACGTTGTGCTACAACGGATTCGTACAAAGGTTGCCGTTTTCCCCGCATCTGGAACGACTACAACCAAGTGACACAGACAAGTCGACTGAGACTCGCGGAACGAGACTGGACAGTTAAATGGAAGACGAGGCAACCCCAGCACTCCTATTGAGAGTCCTTGGCGGGTTCATGCTAGGCATTGCTTTCATAGGCTCTTTTGTAATCGTCTTGACTTCAGGAATTCTCCTGTGGGGCATCGCAACACCGTTTACAATTCTCGGCATTGTAGGCTTTCTTTTGTTCGTGTGGTCATGGTTCCCTCCTATCAGACCGAAAAAGAAGTAGTCTCTGCGTGGAGTCGCATCGACCACACCGGAACCCAAGCGGGATGAGCCTTCGGAGGCGCCCCTTTGCCGAAATCGAGTACCTCCTGCGGCTGGGCCAACTAGGATGTATATTGGCAAGCACAATCGCGGCAAGACTGGCTATGGGACTCGAAGGAGTGTTATGCGCTCGGCCACCAGTCCACTCTTACTCGGAGCCGCTTCAGCATAACCTCTAGCGCCTTCCGGTTTTCGCGTATCGGCACGTCCGTACCTATCGACTTGAGCCCCGTATTCTGGGCCGCTATTACCTTGCCCAAGGGCCAACGGCTAACCGGGAGACTCGACAAGGTGGCCTCAAGATCCTTCGCCGTAAGCCTCTTTTCGTTACGAGGCACCCCGTGGAGGATCAGCTCATACCCCTCAGGACACACGACAATGAATGGATTGGTCCAGTCCTTCGCATCCCTGATCGTGCGAATCTCCGCATCACGCGGCGCGGATACTCGATCCAGGTTGTGGACTCGCTGCTCTGTTTCAGGTGGTTTCTCGCCTGTTTGTAGAAGCCCCGATAACACAAGGCTCACCAACACCAAATTCATGCCGTCAGTATACTCCTGCCTCGACCACCCTCCACCATCTCCATGCAGTAGTTCGGGATGACGAGCCCCCTATGCCGAAATCGAGTACCTCCTGCCGCCGCCCCAGCTAGGCTACATATCAGCAAGTGCACTGAAGCCACTCGCGGCGGGTCTCAGACTCAGTCCAATTGCTTCAATGAAAACTGCTAATTCTTGACTTCTCGACCTGATACTCTGCAAGTCATGGAAAGCTTCAATACCAAGAACGAAGCAGTCCTCGGCATCCAATGGCGCATTGAAGAGGGTCAGTACAAGGACTGCAGCCATCTGAAGTTTGCAGAGTCCGATGGGCCGTTCGGGCTTAGTTCGGTTTATGTGATTTGCTGTGAAGAGAGAAGCTTCGCGACGAACGGAGAGCCCGAGTCCTACGTTGGCCACCGTTTTCTGTGCCCAGACACCTGCGTTTACTTCCGCGATCGCCAAGTGTCATTGGCAGAAGCCGAGCGTAAGCGTACCGCCGAAGCCTGGAGGCGGAGATCAGGCGGGACCGTACAGCTTCTGTTAAAAGTCTTAGCATCACCCTTTATCTGGTTCCAGAAGCTGTCAGGGATGGCGCAGGGGTTAATATTGCTCCTCATCCTTATCTATTTTTCGCCGCGCCTTGCAGACTCGGTTATAAAGCTCGTACAGGCGTTGAAGTGAAACCTAAACTGGCGGTGCAATTCTTGGCCGAACTTGGGATTGGGGACTCGTGATGGCGACTGCTCGAATTCGTTGGCTTCGAGCGGATGAGGGTGGTCGTCTTCAGCCACCACCGGGTCCACGCTACTCGACCGTCGCTCTTTTTGAAGAACAGACCGAAGAGCAGTGGAGACACGAAGCGTGGAGTCTGGTGATCGATCTTCATGGTCAACCTGACGATTCTGGCTACCAGTTTGCGGACATCAGGTTCCTGGCTGAAGACGGGCCGACAAAATGGCTGCAACCATCGTGTATGTTCTCTCTCTACGAAGGCGAGAAGAAGGTGGCCGATGGAATCGTACTGGAGCCATGAGGATTCGCTGGAGCCGCCAGACCTGGCCGTGAGGACTTTTCGGATGCACACTGACGGCGCACGAATATTCAGCGGTTCCCGGGTGCGTGGATTTGACTCCCGCGCCGACCCCCTGCCATGGGTTATTCGAGTATTGAGAATTGAGGCTTGAGCGATTAGGGGCTGCTGCTGTAAGCTACTGATACGAGGTAGGTTATTGAAGGTTTGGTCGGGGCGGGGCGATTTGAACGCCCGACCCCCTGCGCCCAAGGCAGGTGCGCTACCAGGCTGCGCTACGCCCCGACTGTCTACACTATTGATTCTAAACCAGATTCAAAACAAGTTCAAGTCCTTTGAATTCAATGCATTGGCCCGCAGCGGCGACTTGCAGCGAGATGGTTCTTCCGCGACGGGGCATTCAAGCCGCGTTCAAAGCTGGTCGCGGTCACGTGCGGAAACCGAGCAGGCCGAGACCGATGCTGAGAAAAGTGGTGAAAAGCACAAAGAGAGTGATCCAGACGAAGGCGTAGTCGCGCTCCCGGAGGAAGGCGACCACGGACACAACCACCCGCGCAATCGGTGTCAGGATCGTGACGATCGTGCCGACCGCCATGAAGGAGATGGGATCAGCGTTCAGAAGTCCTGTGAGCATGCCGCCCAGCCGATAAGGGTGCGCGCTGTCCAGAACGAACGGCGTGCCGCCCGGGCGGGCCAAAGCGAGGATGACGCCGATGGTGAACAGGGCGGTCGCGAGCATCATGCCAGCAACCAGAATGTGGTAAACGGCAGAGTAGACGATATCGTCGGCGACGACTTCGCCACTGCCAGTCTGCGGATTCAGGTTCATACGAGTATCTACCCCAAGTGCGGCAGCACGATGCCGAATCGGATCTGAAGCGCCTTGACGACCATGGAGTACGCCATGTAAATCATCAGGACGGTCAGGGTCTTCTTCAACAATGCGCTGGAGACGCGGTTCATGACCATCGTGCCGGCGGTGGCGCCGCAGGTGGTGCCGATGGCGATCGGCCCGATGAGGCCAAACTGGATGACGCCGGCGATGAAGAACACGAGCGAGCCGACAGCGGCCGTGATGCCGATCATGAGCTTGCTGGTGGCCGCGGCGACCTTCATCGGTATGTTCATATGCCGGTTCATTGCCGAGACCTTGAGCACGCCGCCGCCGATGCCGAGCAAACCGGAGGCGATGCCGGCGAGTAGCGAGACGATTGCGCCAGTGCGCGCGCCGGTGACGACGTAGTCGACCGTGCGGCCGGCCGATTGGTCGTAATATTGGCCGCGCAAGCGCAATTTCCGGCAGATGGAATCCTGCTCGGCGGTGGCGAACGTGCCGGCGGCGATGCGGCGGTCGTCGAGCTTGCGCGTGGCGAAAGAGTTCCACGCCATGTTGATGAGCAGGGCCGCGAAGATGAGCAGCATGATCCAGTCCTGCAGATAGAGCGCCAGGATGCTGCCGGCAATGGCTCCCACGGTGGTGAAGATCTCCAGGAACATCGCCAGGCGGAGATTGGTGATGCGCTGGTCGACGTACTTCGATCCCCCGGCATTGGAGGTGGCGATGACGGCGATCAGGCTCGCCGCGACGGCCGTCTTCATGGGGAGATGGAGAACCAGGACGAGGAGAGGGACAATGAACAATCCGCCGCCAATGCCCAGCAGTGCCCCGAAAAAGCCGGCGACAGATGCGCCCGCAAAGAGCGCAGCGACCGTGCTCGCGGTGTATGTCACGATTGTGCCTTCTTTCTTGCCGTAGGAGTCTCGCACGCGGCGCTCGCGTTGTCCGGACTGATGGCAGCCTCGACCTGCTCCAGGTGCAATTGCATGGCCTCGGCCGCTGCTGCGGCATCGCCGGCTTCGATGGCGTCGAGGATGGTGCGGTGCCCCGCCAGGGAACGGCTCGAACGCGCCGCGCTCTGGAATTGTTCTTCCCGCGTGACGAACAGCAGCTTCATGAGCGTGTCCAGAAGCTTGAGCACGACTGCATTCCTGGCGGACCGGGCGATCACGTAGTGGAACTGCGTGTCTTCCTCGACGGCAGGGACGCCCTGTCTCAGCTTGCCTTCCTGGCGTTCCAGGATCTCTCGCAGATCGGCAATGTCTTCTGCTGAAGCACGATCCGCGGCGCGCGCGGCCAACGGCGGCTCTATGATCCGGCGAAAGTCCATCAATTCGGCGACGACGGCGTCCCGGTCCTTCAGCGCGGATGCGAGCGGCGCCGCCGCAAGGTGCTGAACCGGCTCTGTGACGACGGTCCCGAGACCGTGACGCGTTTCCACGAAGCCGTCCTGTTGCAGCCGTCGGATCGCGTCCCGAATCGAGCTGCGGCTGACGCCGAAGCGGGCGACGAGCTCCCGTTCCGGCGGCAACCGGTCGCCGGGACCGAGTTCGTCGCGGATCCACGCCTGGAGGCGATCAGCCACCTCTTCGAAGACTTTGTGCCTGGGAATCTTGTCAATGCCGATCATGGGCGTGGTCAGTGGTCTGATGTCTGACCACTCCTATCGTATCACGGTGCCACTTCGCCGCTCTTATGGAGGGCCGCTGCCGCGCGCGCGCCTAAACACTGGTTGACCGCCGCGGGCCGGCTCGATAAAATGCCTCTTGCAATCGTTTACAGAACAGGCAACACCATGAGCAAACAGACTTTCGGCGTCATTGTCGGCAACCGGGGCTTCTTTCCGGACCATCTGGCAAAAAGCGGGCGCGAAGAAATCATTAAGGTACTCGAAGGCGCCGGCCACGGCGTCATCATTCTCACTCCCGAAGACACCAAGTACGGCGCTGTCGAAACCCGGGCGGAGGCGCGCAAGTGCGCGGAGCTCTTCGACAAGCACCGACACGAGATCGACGGCATCATCGTCACGCTCCCGAACTTCGGCGACGAGCGCGGCGTTGCCGAAGCGCTGCGCGGAGCGGGACTGAAGGTCCCGGTGCTCATCCAGGCTACTCCCGATCGCGCCGGCTCCATGACCATCGCCGACCGCCGCGACAGCTTCTGCGGCAAGATGAGCGTCTGCAATAATCTCAAGCAGTACGGCATCCCCTACTCGCTCACCACTCTCCACACCGAGGCTCCGGACTCGCCGGAATTTGCGAAGGACCTCGCCTGGTTCGCCTCCGTATGCCGCGTTACCAATGGCTTGAGGAACTGCCGCGTCGGCGCCATCGGCGCGCGTCCAACGGCCTTCAACACGGTGCGCTACAGCGAGAAGCTTTTTGAAGGCATGGGCGTCGATGTCGACACCATCGACCTCTCTGAAATCTTCGGCCGCATCGCCAAGATGAAGGACGACGATGACGCGGCGCAGTCGAAGCTCGCCGAGATCAGGGGCTACGTCAGCACGCAGGGCATCGACGCTGCGGCTCTGCTCAAGATGGCCAAACTCGGCGCGGTGATCGACGGCTGGATGAAGTCGAACGAGATCACCATCACCGCCGTGCAGTGTTGGACTTCAATGGAAGAGTACTTCGGCGTAGTGCCGTGCACCGTCATGAGCATGATGTCGAACAAGCTGCTGCCCAGCGCCTGCGAGGTGGACGTGCCCGGCGTGGTGGGCATGCACGCTCTCGCCTTGGCGTCCGAAACGCCGAGCGCGCTGCTCGACTGGAACAACAACTACGGCAGCGATCCCGACAAGGCCGTCTGCTTCCACTGCTCGAACCTGCCGAAGCACTTCTTCGAGAGTGCACGGATGGACTACCAGGAGATCATTGCCGGCACGGTCGGCAAGCTGAACACGTTCGGCACCGTGGTGGGCAAGGTGAAGGCCAGTCCGATGACGTATCTGCGCGTCTCGACGTCAGACACGACCGGCAAAATCGCCGCGTACGTTGGCGAAGGCCAGTTCACCAACGATCCGCTGGAGACCTTCGGCGGCGCGGGCGTGGTCCAGATCCCGAACCTCCAGGGCCTGCTGCGCTATATCTGCGAGAACGGCTTCGAGCACCACGTCGCGGCGAACATGTCGCAGGTGGCTTCCGCTGTCTATGAAGCCGGCCGCACCTACCTCGACTGGGAAATGTACTGGCACAAGCCCGCGACGGGCTGCTAGACGTATCCCACCCAGCGCGCAAGAAACTCAGGCGCTCGCGGATCGCCTTCCGCGGGCGCCCACTGTGCAAACTCCTTGTCCGTCGCCGGGGCCCACGGTCCGGGCTTCACCTCATAGATCACCGCGCATTCAGATAGCGCGCAGACCGTGTGCCAGATGCCCGGCACGATGTCGATGCCGATCACGTCGCCGCCTGACGAGAAGACCCACCGCCCTGTCACCGCCCCAGCATCGTCGAACGTCAGCAGCACGGCCTCGCCTTCCAAAATCACCCAACTCTCCGCCTTGGGCGGATCCAGATGCCGGTGCGGACGCACATATGTCCCGCGCAGCAGCACGTTCAGGAACCGGTGTGGATTGTCCTCCATTGACGCGTGAAAGTTGTGATTCATGCGCAAACGAGGGCTCTGTTCGGCTCTTGCGCGCACTTCGCCGATCAACCCGCGCGTGATGAGCTGCACGTCAGGCACGGCGGGCGTACTCCTCGATCAGCTTCTCGGCGTGGCGCAGCGCCTCATCGGTGAGCCGCTGCCCGGAGAGCATGCGCCCAATCTCGCGGACGCGCTCGGCCTGATCCAGCGCCTGTATCTCCGCAATGGTGCGGCCCGCGGATTCGCGCTTGGACACCACGTAGTGGTGATCCGCAAAGCCCGCGATCTGGGCCAGATGCGTCACGCACAACACCTGGTTCGCGCCCGAAATCTGCTTCAGGCGCCGACCGACCGTCTCTCCCGCTGCGCCGCCGATGCCCGCATCCACTTCATCGAAGACCAGCGTCCGCGGCACCTTCGCACGCACCCTCGGCGCAACGCACGTCTTCAACGCGAGAGCAATGCGCGACAGCTCACCGCCGCTCGCCACTTTGTCGAGCGGACGCGGCTCCTCGCCGATATTCGCAGAGACCAGGAATGTCACGTTGTCGACGCCGTGCGCCGCCGGCTCGCCACGCTCAATCGAAACGCGGAACGCCGTGCCGCGCATGGCCAGCGATTCCAACTCGCTTTCCACTTGCTTCTCCAGCTTGCGCGCCGCCTTCGCGCGGAGCGTGTGCAGTCTCTCCGCGACAGCCCGGTACACACTCTCCAATCGGGCTATCGACACCTCCAGAGCCGCCCGCCGTTCACCTGCCGTCTCCACGGCATTGAGCTGCGCGGTGACCTGATCGAGGAACGCCAGGATCTCCTCGATGCTCGTGCCGTACTTACGCTTGAGCTTCTCGATCTGAACCAGGCGCGACTCCACTTCCTCCAGCCGTCGCGGATCGGCTTCCAGCTTGCCTAAATAGTGGCTCAGTTCGTGGATCGCTTCCTGCATGGCGATCTGCGCGGGCTTCAACGTCTCCAGCAGGGGTGCGAGACTCTCGTCGATCCGCGCCGTCTCTTCGATCTTGCGGACCGCCAGCGCCAGTGACGCGGCAGCGTTGTGCTCGGACTCCGACAGCGTATCGAGTGCCACTGTGATCGACTCGCTCAGCCGCGACACGTTACGCAGCACACGCTTCTCATTCTCCAGCCTGACATCCTCGCCCGGCGAGAGCTCCAGCGCCTCAATCTCTTTGCGCTGCATCGACCACAGATCCGCGAGACGCAATTTCTCCAGCTCCGTGCGGTTCAACTCCGTGAGATCGCGCAAAGCGTTATGCCACGAATGATAGGCAGCACCCGTTTCGGCCAGTGTGTCACCCGCACCCGCGGCCTCATCCAGGATTTCGCGCTGCGAGTCCGGCGAGAAGAGCTTCTGCTGATCGTGCTGGCCGTGGATGTCGCCAAGAAATGGGGCCAGATCCTTCAGGAACGCCGCCGTGACAGGACGCGAAGCGGCCCAGGCGCGCGATTTGCCGTTCGACAGGATCTCCCGCTCCAGCAGCAATTCGCCGTCCTCGGCCTCAATGCCTGACTCATCCAACTTGGCGCGGAGGCCGCCGTCATCCGGCAGTTCGAAGATGCCCGATACGAACGCGCGCGCCGCCCCGGTACGGATCAGTTCGGTGGATGCCCGCCCGCCCAGCAGCAGGCTCAGCGCGTCCACCAGCAGGCTCTTTCCGCTGCCCGTCTCGCCGGTGAGGGTGTTGAACCCCGGATGGAGGGCAAGCCGCAGGCGTTCCACCACTGCCAGGTTCTCAACGACGAGTTCCACCAGCATCAGGACAAGTATAAAGGGTCGATGGAACCCCACAGCAACATTAAGTAGCGGCAACTTTTTGGCGGGCTCGGCGCGTCATACAAAAAAGGGAGTATTTGTTTGAGGCCCGCTGGACGCGGCGGCTTCGATATCATAGTCTTTGAAAACCCCTGAGGGAGCCCTGATTTGACATATCCATTCGTAGGCGCATTCCTCCAGCTCTCGTTGTGGGAGCTGGTGAGGAGCGCATCCCTGGTTTCACAGATTGTGCTGGTGTTGCTGCTGGTCGCGTCGCTGATGAGCTGGACCGTGATTTTTGCCAAGTGGTCTCAGTTCAAGTCGGCGGCCGCAGCCAATAGTTCGTTCCTGCGCGCCTTCCGGAAGTCGCCGAGCCTGGACGCGGTGGCTGTGGCGGCGGAGCAGTTCCGCAAGGCTCCGCTGACCGGCGTCTTCGATTTCGGGTATCAGGAAGTCGCGCGGCAGGTCAAGGCGAAGGGGCAGATCGCCAACAAGGTGGCCCTGGAGCGTACCCTGCAGCTCGGCATCAGTGAAGAGGTAACGCGGCTGGAGCGCAGCATGAGCTGGCTGGCGACCACGGCCACGGTCTCGCCTTTCGTCGGACTGTTCGGCACCGTGCTCGGCATCATCGACGCGTTCCAGGGACTCGGTGCGGCGGGCAGCGCCAGCCTGCGCGCGGTGGCGCCTGGCATTTCGGAAGCGCTCATCGCAACGGCGGCCGGACTGGCCGCGGCGATCCCCGCCGCCATTGCCTACAACGTCTTCGGCCACTCCATCCGCGAACTGGCCGCGCGGATGGACGACTTCTCACTGGAGTTCCTCAACCTGACCGAACGGCATTTCGAGGAATAAGACAATGGCCTTCTCGACGAACAATGGCGGCGGCTTCCGGCGCCGCGGCGGCGGACAGGCACTGGCCGAGATCAATATCGTCCCCCTGGTGGACGTCGTTCTCGTTCTGCTCGTGATCTTCATGCTCACTGCGCACGTGATGGAGTTCGGCCTGGAGATCGACGTACCGAAGGTGAAGCAGGTGAAGAACGAGGCTCAGGAGCTGCCGGTGGTGTCCATCAGCAGCAGCGGCGAGTTGTTCCTGAATGAGAAGCCCGTCAACATCAACGAACTGGGGGACCAGTTCAAAATCAGATTCCCGGGCTCGAAAGCGGTTTACGTGCGGGCGGACAAGCAGACGATTTACGACCCCATCGCGCAGGTGGTGAGCACGTTGGGTCAGGCCGGGCTGGACGTCCGTCTGGTGACGCAGCCCGACGACGCAGGCGGATCCAAGTAGAGACATGAACCCGCGGCACACCGAAGTCCTGGACGAGCGCGACTCCCTCAGGAAACCTCTGTTCGGTTCGGTGTTGCTCCACGCCGGCGTTTTTGCGTCGATCACGCTCATGACCGTGGCGCATCTCGGCCGCAAGGAGACATGGGGCGATCCCAACTCCATGGGGGCGGGCGCGTTCAGCGTCACCGCGGTGAAGAGCATTCCAATGCCCGGCCGCACCGGCCCCATCAATCGAGTCGCCAGCAACACCGAATCGCAGATCCCCGAGCCCGTGAAGCCGGAGCCGAAGAAGGCCGTCAAGCAGGCAGACGAGGACGCGATTCCGCTGGCGACAAAGAAGAAGCCGAAGGCGGAAAAAGCGGAGCGTTACGCCTCCACCCGCAGGGATGCACGCGAGTACGATCGCAACCAGGTGTTCAGCCGCTCCGGCCAGGCGGCAACGTCGCCGATGTTTCAGATGTCGCCGGGCGCGGGCGGTGTCGGCGTTGGCACGGGCGCTCCGTTCGGCAACCGCTTCGGCGCGTATGCGATGCTCATCCGCGACAAAGTCGCTGAGAAGTGGCGGACCGAGCAGGTCGACTCACGAATCCACAAACTTCCGCCGGCGATCGTGACATTTGAGATCCAGCGGAACGGCCTGGTGCGCGGCATACGTGTTACCCAGTCGAGCGGCAACTACGCGCTGGATGTCTCGGCCCAACGCGCTGTCACAGAAGCTTCTCCCTTCCAGCCGCTTCCTGCGGCTTACGAAGGGAATTCGGCAACGATCGAATTCTGGTTCCAATTGCAACGATGAAACGAACGACCCTTGCCATTCTTTTTGCGGGCGCCGCGCTGGCTGTAGTCGCCTACAGCCAGGCGCAGAGCGACATTGTCATTAAGCTGACCGGCGGAACGAAGAAGGTGATCGCGCTGCCGGACTTCCGCGGTGCTGGCGGAGCGGCGCCGTTTACCGATACGTTCAACCGGACTGTGTTCGAGGATGTCCAACGCTCCGGCATGATGGGCATGGCGCCCAAGAGCTTCTATCCGCTGAACCCTCCGCAGCAGGAGAGCGATCTGCGCCCGACGCCGGCGCCCACGCCCGCGCGTCGCGGAGAACAGCCGCAGGCGCCGAACTGCAGCGGGCGCTGCCTGTCGGACTGGGGCGGCGCGCCGCTCAGCGCGAATTATCTCGGCTTCGGCTATACGGCAGATCAGGGCGGGCAGTTCGTCGCCTTCGGCCATCTCTACAACACGGCCGTGCCCGATATCGCGGGAGCCAAGCTGTTCCGCAAGCTGTACACGGCGCCTCTGACCGAAGAGGGCGCGCGCTCGGCGGCGCACGAATATGCAGCCGACATCCTCAAGCAGTTCGGTGTGCCCTCGCTTGCCGGCTCCAAGATCTATTTCGTCAGCGATCGGACCGGGCGCGGCATGAAGGAAATCTGGCAGATGGACTTTGACGGCGCGAATCAGAAGCCGCTCACGTCCTTCCGCTCCATCTCGACCATGCCCGCGATCTCGCCCGACGGCTTGCGGTTGGCCTTCACCACCTATGCGAAGGGGCAGCCCCAAATCATGATGTATTCGACCGAGACCGGACGCTTCATACCGTTCCGCAACTCCGCGGCGCCGACCAACGCGCAGGCCTCGTTCACTCCCGACGGCGAGCACGTTCTGTACGCGTCGTCGGTGAGCGGCTACTTGCAGATCTACATGTCGAATGCCGACGGAACGAATCCGCGGCGGATCTCCACGTCGCGCGCCATCGAGGCCGAGCCGAAAGTGAATCCGAAGACGGGAACTGATATTGTATTCGTGAGCGGACGCGGCGGGCTCCAACAAATCTATAGAATGAATATGGACGGCGCCGACGTCGATCGGCTGACCAACGGGGAGGGTGAGGCCTCGAACCCTGCCTGGCACCCCGACGGCCAGCACATCGCGTTTGCGTGGACCCGCGGTTACGCTCCAGGGAACTGGAACATCTTCATCATGGATGTTGCGTCCCGGGAGACGGTGCAGTTGACCCATGGAGAAGGCAGAAACGAGAACCCGACCTGGGCGCCCGATGGGCGTCATCTCGTGTTTTCTTCGAACCGGGCTGGAGGCAGTCAGATTTTCTCGATGCTCGCGGACGGCACGGAGGTCAAGCAGCTCACAACCCAAGGTAGTAACTGGATGCCGGTGTGGACGAAGTGAGCCACGACGAGTCAGCCAGATCAGGTCCAAGACAGTTAGACGAGGAGGCTCAATCGCCCATCATGAATAAAAGACACATTGCAGTTATGCTGCTTGCAGCCTCGATCCTGATGTTTGCTGCAGGCTGTAAGAAGAAACAACCGGTCGCGCCACCTCCGCCGACGCCGCCTGCACAACCTACCCGTGTGGAGAAAGGGCCGGCCGCAGTTATCAACTCCTTCAGGGCCGAACCCTCGACGATCGTGCGAGGCGAGTCCTCCACGCTGCGTTGGGATGTTTCGAACGCGACTGAGGTGACCATCGATAACGGCGTCGGCACCGTGCCCGCTCGGGGCAGCCGCCAGGTGACTCCGTCGGCCAGCACGACCTACCGCATGACCGCCAAGGGCGGCGGCGGTGACGCCGTCTCCGCGGCCACAGTCTCTGTTACCAACCCGCCTCCGCCGCCTCCGCCGCCGGCTGCCCCCAAGGCTTCGCTGAGCGAGCGCATGGCCAAAGAGGTGCAAGACGTCTTCTTCGACTACGACCAGAGTGAGGTTCGTGAGGATGCCCGCGCAGCGCTGCAGCGCAATGCTGACGCCATCAAGGCGATCCTCAACGACTTCCCCTCCGCGGTCATTTCCATCGAAGGGCACTGCGACGAGCGCGGTTCGGCTGAGTACAACCTCGGCCTCGGCGATCGCCGCGCCACCAGCACCAAGGAGTTCCTCTCCCAGATGGGGATCCCCGCCGACAGGCTGAAAACCATCAGCTACGGCAAGGAGAAGCCCTTCTGCACGGACTCCAATGAACAGTGCTGGCAGCAGAACCGCCGCGCTCACTTCGTGGGCGTGCAGTAATAGAGGGTAAGCGGGGCGGGTTGCCGCCCGCCCCGTTCGCCAATTTGGAAGGGCGGGCTCCAAGCCGTCCTGTTCACCATCGGGAGACGAGATGATGCGCCTGACACTGATCATCGCGGTGTTGATCTGCTCTCTTCCTGCCGCTTCCTACGGGCAGAAGAAAGAACTCGTGGAGCTCGGACGGGACCTTGCTCTGCTGCAGGAAGAAGTGCGCTCGATGAACAAGGCGCAGAGCGATCGCCTGAGCGACATCGAGGCGACGCTCAAGTCGATTCAGGAGCAGATCGCCGCGACAAGCCGTGCAGTGACCGTGCTGGATAGCGGAATGCGGAAGCGCATGGAGGACTCCATGACGCGCCCGCTCTCCGGCGTCACTACCAAAGTCGACACTCTGTCGCAGGACTTCGGTTTTATCCGCGAATCCGTGGCTGAAGTGAATTCACGCCTCGGCAAGCTCGATCAGAAAGTGGCCGACCTGGCCAACGCCGTCAAGACCATGCAGGCGCCTCCTGCGCCTCCGGCCGCGTACTCCGGCGGCGGCGCGACGACGTCCGGACCGCCCGCCGGCGTTTCCGCCAAGTCACTCTACGACGATGCGATGCGGGACAAGATGGGGGGCAACCTGGATCTCGCGATGAAGGGTTTTACGGACTACCTGTCGTGGTTCGGCGATACGGAGATGGCGCCGAACGCTCAGTATTACGTCGGTGAGATCCTCTACAACCAGAAGCAGTACGACGGCGCGGTGCAAGCTTTCGACAAAGTGCTGGAAGCGTATCCCAAGAACAGCAAGACCAATGACGCGCACCTGATGAAGGGCCGTGCTCTCGTCAAACTCGGCCAGCGCAGCGAGGCCGAGGCGGAGTTCCGTTCCATTCTGAGTACCGCTCCCAACAGCGATGCCGCCATGCGCGCCAGGGCCGAACTGAAGGATCTGGGCCTGAGCACTTCGCCCAAACCGCCCTCATCATCCAAGAAGCGGTAGTCAGCGGATCCTGCACGGTCGTTCGGGGGAATTCATGGAAACTCAAGAGGCCCGCGCGCCCCTCACCACCTACGAATCGCTGGCCCAATTGATCGACCACTCGCTGGTTCGTCCGGAGTTGAGCGACGAACAGATCGCCGAAGGCTGCAGGCTCGCTGTGGGTTACGGCGTCGCGGCCGTCTCGGTGCGTCCTTCGGATCTCGACGCCGCAGTGCGATTTCTCGACGGCGCTCGCGTCGCCGTAGGCAGCACGGTCGGCTTCCCACATGGCGGCTCGACCACGGCGGTAAAGGTTTACGAGACGCGCGACCTGCTTCGCCGCGGGGCCAAAGAGATCGACATGGTCCTCAACATCGGCAAGCTGATCTCACGCCAATTTCAGTATGTCGAGACCGAGATCCTGCAGATCAGCCGCGCCTGCCACGAGTCCGGCGCGCTGCTCAAGGTGATTCTCGAGAACGCTTACCTGACTGAGGACCTGAAGGTCATCGCGCTGAAAATCTGCAAGCGTTGCGAGGCGGATTTCGTCAAAACATCCACTGGATTCGGCCCTTCAGGCTCTACGGCCGCCGACCTCAGTCTGATGCAGCGAATGCTCAAGGGCATGTGCCGCATTAAGGCCGCGGGCGGGATTGGCACGCTGGAGCAGGCGCTGGAGGCTTATGCTCTGGGCGCTGACCGCATTGGCGTTTCTCAAACCGCTTCTATTCTGGATGCCTGGCGAACGAGACTGGAGGCTGAGGCGAAGACGCCCGAGCCACTCACCTGAGTGGGTGGAACTGCCGGGGTAGTCTAAAGTGGTATCCTCTTGAAAACCGTAGCCGAAATGACTACACGCTCTCCCTTACCGAGAATTTGCATCGCCCTCGGACTTCCGGATGCCAAGAAGCTCCTGGAACACGCGCGGCGGGAAGCGGAGGCCGGAGAGCGGTTCCTGGAGTTCCGGCTCGACTACCTGCCCCGGCCCGAAGATGGACTCGCGGTAATCCGCGATTTCCTCAAAGAGTATCCCGATGCGACGCTGCTGGCGACATGCCGGCGACATCAGAATCACGGGCGGTTCAACGGCAGCATTGAAGAGGAATTCCGGATTCTGGCGGGGGCAGTCGCCGCCGGGGCACGGGCCATCGACATCGAGATCGAGAGCGCCGAGACTCCCATGGCGCATTGGGAGCTGCTCGAAGGCAAGGCGCAGATCGTCATCAGTTATCACAACTTTGAAGGCACTCCGGCGATGGAGCCCGTGATGCGCCGAATGTTGAAGGTGCCCGCCGATGCTTACAAGATAGTGACTACGGCGCGGAAGCCGTCGGACAACCTCCGTGTCCTGGCCCTGGCCAAGAGCTACCCAAAAACGCCGCTGATCCTGCTGGCCATGACGGAAACCGGTTTCCCCACGCGTGTTCTGTCAACGGTGATGGGAGGCGTCTACACCTACGCCGCGCCCGCCGCCACGGAAGGTACTGCAGCCGGCCAGGTGACCGCGCGGATCCTCCGGCACCTCTATCGCATCGACAAGCTGCAAAAGGATCCCAAGTTCTTCGGCGTGATCGCCGACCCTGTCCGGCACAGCATCTCTCCCGCTGTGCATAACCGGGCGCTCCAGGCGAAGCGATTTCCCGGACTCTACCTGCCGTTCCTGGTTACGCCGCTCCAGTTGAAGGACTTCTTCGTGCTGGCGGATAAACTGCCTCTGGCCGGCTTCAGCGTTACGATTCCGCACAAGCAGCGCATTATCCGCTACCTGGATTCCGTGGATCCGCTATCCAAACGCATCGGGGCTGTGAACACCGTGTTCAAGAAGGCAGGCAAGTGGCGCGGGACCAACACGGACGCCGAAGGGATTCGCGTTCCGTTGGAGAAGCGGCTGAGGCTGGCGAAAGCGTCCGTGCTCGTCGTAGGCAACGGCGGCTCTGCCCGATCCGCTGCATTCACGCTGTCCGCGGCCGGCTCCAGGCTCTCCATTACGGGACGCAATCCTGACCGTGTCCGGGCGCTCGCCAAGCTTTGCGATGCCGAGCCCCTGATGCCTGAGCAGGTCAAATCACACTATTTCGACGCGATTCTCCATGCCACTCCGTTGGGGATGTGGCCGCACACGGAAGGCTGTTTCTTTCAGGACTCTATCCCGGCCGATCTCGTATTCGATCTCGTCTATACGCCGCAGGAAACGACGCTGCTGAAACGCGCGACCGAACAGGGCAAGGCGGTGATCCCCGGGCTTGACATGTTCCTGGAGCAGGCCGCGCGCCAGTTCCAGTTGTTCACGGGCGAGTCGGCCCCCAAGGCGGTGATGGAGCGCGCCGCGCTGGAAGCGCTGGCGGAGCAGCAGGCGATCGCCAACAATAACCACAAGGCGGATCATTGATGCGGCCCGGCGCGCCAATCACCCGTCGAGGTCTGGCGGCGCTCGCCGTCGCCGGGAGCCTCCGGGGGAAAGCGGCGACGGAATCCGTCCAGTCTGCCCCGGAGCAGCCCGGCTCCGATCTCCGGCAGGCCGCGGCCCGTGTGGCTGCCGTGAAGATTCCGCGCCGGATACAGCCCGCATTCCGATTTCAACCTTGAGGAACCATGGCCCGTTGGGACGAGGATCTCTTCTTTGCCAGCGCCGTCGAACTGAATCGGAGGCTGCGCGAGAAAGAGTTCCCGGCCCTGGAACTGATGCGGGCTTTCACGGCGCGCATGGAGCAGATGGGTCCGCGCTATCGCGCGCTTGTTCTCTCACTGCGTGAAGATGCACTGCGCCGCGCCCAGGCCGTGGACAAGGAGCTGAAGCGGGGCCGGACTCGGGGCCCACTCCAGGGCGTGCCTTTCGCGGTCAGCGACCTGATGAGCGTCGCCGGCCGTCCGACTGCCTGGGGATCCGCACTGTTCGCCGGCCAGGTGTTCGACGACGATGCAGCGGCCGTCTCCCGGCTTCTTGGCGCAAAGGCGAACATCATAGCCAAACTGTCGACGGTCGAGTTGGGCGGCGCAGGGGGCGGACCGGACTCCGCTGCCGGCTCATCCGGTCTCACCGTCAATCCCTGGGACCGCTCCCGCTGGTCGGGCGGCGCCGCCTCAGGCGCGGCGGCGGCTGTCGCCGCAGCACTGGTCCCGTTCGCCCTCGCGATGGAGGCGTGCGGATCGCTGATTCTGCCTTCTGCATTCTGCGGGGTCACCGCGCTCCGGCCGACTTACGGGCTTGTCAGCCTGTATGGCGCCATGACCGGGTCGTGGTCCATGGCCAAGATTGGGATCGCCGCCCGGACGGTCGAAGATTGCGGACACGTCCTGGACGAAATCTCGGGAGGGGACGATCGCGATCCCGCCTGCTCGGGCAAGAGATTCCGCTTCACGCCCCAGTACAGCCGGCCTATTGAGGGAATCCGCATCGGATATGTTCGGGACGACTTCGAAAGGCTGCCAAGCGAGGAAATGCGCGCGCCCCTGCAAGCCGCGCTGGCTCTGCTGCGCCAGGGCGGCGCCCAGATGGCCGAGATCACATGGCCGGATTTGCCGTTGGCCGACATCGCACAAGTCATCATGGCTGCCGAGGCCTCATCGTTCTTTGCCGATGAGATCAATGCAGGCAGGCTGCAGGCCATGGCTGACCGAAGGCAGGCGGCAGGTTTGCTGGAGGGCGCCGGCCTCAAAGCGGCAGAGTACCTTCAGGCGATGCGCCTCCGGCGCATGGTTCAGGACTCCATAGCGAAAACATACGCGGACGTAGATATTCTCGTCAGTCCAGCCTCATTCCATCTGCCGCCGCTACTGAGTGAAATTGAGAGAAAAATCCAACGCTCCAGTACTCTTATTACGTTCAAGGATTTGCCGCCGATGCTCTTGGCTGGAAATCTCGCGGGGCTTCCCGCCTTGACAGTGCCCTGCGGGAAGTCGGGAGCGCTTCCAGTTGGTATCTTACTGACGGGTAAGCCACTTGGTGAGAACTGGCTATTGAAGGCAGGAGGCCTGATCGAGGCGAAGAGACAAGTACCATGGCGTCCTGCCTGGTAGTGGTAATAGGAATAGTGAGAATTCCGTCAGGTGTTCGCTCACTAAATTGTGTCTGGATCGTAACGCCGAGTTAACTAGAATTGAAAAGGACACTCTCTACGGTCGGGCGGAGGCTCAAGACGCAATCACTCATGTACGACTCAATGACAGAGCTGTTGAGAGGGGGCGGCTTCGAAAAATTCGTCGACGGGATCATCCGTCAGTCGCCTGCCAAACCGCACGCCATCCTGGTCCTTGGGCTCAACCGGTTCCGCCGCCTGAATCAACTTCTCGGCCACGAGGCCGGCGACCAGGCGCTCATTGAACTGTCGAAGCGGCTGCGAGGCTGGCTGCCCGAAGGCGCGGTGGCTGGCAGGCTGGGCGGGGACGAGTTTGCCGTCGCGCTGCCAGGGTGCAGCGAGGTGGACGCACTCGCTTCGGCGGAGTCGATGCTGATGAAGCTGGTGGAAGGGCTGACGATCGGTGAGCTCGAGTTTCATCTCACCGCGGGCGTGGGTGTCAGTTGCTATCCCGCCGACGGCGCAACCGCGGCGGAGCTGCTGCGGCGTGCGTCGGCGGCCCTGGATCATGCCAAACAGCGCAGCGGCAACGCCGTGGACCGCAGCGGGCGGACCGAGCGGCTTCTCCCAGAGGAACGGTTCCGCCTCGAGAACGCCTTGCGCCAGGCCATGGAGCGGGATGAACTGACCATCCGCTATCAGCCGCAGATCGACAAGGACGGACGGCTGCAGGGGTTCGAGGCGCTGCTCTCCTGGAATTCCGTCGATCTCGGCCGGGTCGAGACAGGTACCTTCATCCAGCTTGCCGAAGAGACCGGCGCTATTGTCAACATTGGGCTCTGGGTTCTTGAACACGCCTGCCGGCAGGTGATGGACTGGCGGAAGGCCGGCCTCGACGTACCTCGTGTTGCCGTGAACGTCTCGCCTCAGCAGTTTTCGAGCCCGGACTTTGTCCAGACGGTGCGGTCCGTCCTTGAAACGACCGGACTTCCCGGGCAGTCTCTCGAGTTGGAAATCACGGAAAGCTCGATCCTCCAGGACATCGAGGAGGCCGCGCGCCGCATGGCCGAATTGAGGAGCATGGGAGTGCGAATCGCCATTGATGATTTCGGGGTCGGCTACTCGCCGCTCGCCTATCTGCATAAGCTCCCGTTGGATGTCGTGAAGGTGGACCGTTCCTTTGTCGGACAGATCACGAAACCGGCGGGGAGCCTGCCCGTGGTCCACACGATTACGGTCATGGCGCATAACCGCGGGCTCCAGGTGGTTGCAGAGGGTGTCGAGACGGAAGGGGAGCTGGAACTTGTGCTGGCAGCCCGGTGCGACCTCGTACAGGGCTACCTCATCGGCAATCCCATGTCGAGCGAAGATGTCGCTGTTCTCATGGGGGCGCCGGAGCGTCTCGCTGCGCACGCCCATGCAAGACCTGCCGTCCACTATTAGCCTCCCGCGTTTCCGGTCACTTGACGTCCCAAAAACGAACACCCACACCCATGAACTGAGTCCTCGCTGTGCTCTAAGTTATTCAGAATAAATAGGATTTTGGGCCAAAGCCCGGCTGGCACTCAGTTTGCCCCTGTTCTGGCGAGGTTTGGCATGGACGTTCCAAGGCAAGGCGCGAAGCGAAAGAAGATCATCAGGCGCACCATCCTGATCACAGTGGTGCTGGCGGCGATTCCGTTGATCACCTGGGGGCTCTCCAGACTCAAACCTGCCGCACCATCCGTAGAAGGCGGAACTTTGTGGACAGACACCGTTAAGCGCGGGCCAATGCTGAGGCAGACCCGCGGGTTAGGAACCCTCGTACCTGAAGAGATCCTGTGGATTCCAGCAATCAATGAAGGCCGGGTCGAGAAGATCATCCTTCGGCCAGGCGCCCAGGTGAATCCCGACACCGTCATTCTCATCCTGACGAATCCCGAGCTTGAACTGGCGGCCGTAGACCTCAAATGGCAGGTGAAAGCGGCAGAAGCAACGCTCACTGACCTCCAGGTGAAGCTCGAAACCGCGAAGCTGGACCTGCGGTCCGCCGTCGCTCGTGTAGAAAGCGAGTTCGTCCAGGCGAAGCTCAAGGCCGAAAGAGACGACGCCCTCGGCAAGGAAGGGCTGACGCCGGACCTCAATGTGAAGCTCTCCCGAGCCGCTTCCGATGAAGCCGGCAAGCGCCTGGAGATCGACCGGAAGCGGTTGGAGATCAGCTCCGCCTCCGCTGAGGCGCAACTCGCGGCCCAGAAGGTGCAGATCGAAAAGCTCAAGGCCTCCTATGAGTTGAAGCGGGAGCAGGTGGAAAACCTCAAGATTCGCGCCGGCGCACGCGGGGTCCTTCAGCAGTTGCCTGTGGAAGTCGGACAGCGGGTTCCCGCGGGAACCATCCTGGCGAAAGTGGCGCAGCCTGAGAAGCTCAAGGCAGAGATCAAGATCCCCGAAACGCAGGCCAAGGACGTCATGATCGGCCAGCATGCTGAAGTGGACACCCACAACGGCGTCATCCCGGGCGTGGTCTCCCGCATCGACCCGGCCGCCGTCAACGGCAACGTCACGGTGGACGTTCGCCTGGAAGGCGCTCTCCCGCCCGGAGCTCGCCCCGACCTGAGTGTTGATGGAACTGTGGAACTTGAGCGCCTGACGGACGTTTTATATGTACAGCGGCCCGTATTCGGGCAGCCGAACAGCCTGGTTGGTCTGTTCAAGGTGAGCCCGGACGGTAAAGAAGCCTCCCGGGTACAGGTGAAGATCGGCAGGGTTTCCGTGCAAACGGTTGAGATCCTTGATGGTCTAAGAGTGGGTGACAAGGTTGTGTTGTCCGACATGTCTGCGTGGGATGGGCACGACCGCCTGCGGTTGAATTAGGGTACGTGGCTGGTGGAGCGGATGATGACGGGAGCGCCGGAAGCCGGCAGAGCGAAGGAGACGTAGAAATGAACGACTCGATGATCAAGTTGGATGGCGTCACGAAGGTCTTTACCACCGAAGACGTCGAGACTCATGCCCTCTCGGGGATTCACCTCGAGATTAAGAAAGGGGAGTACGTCACCATCGCCGGCCCGTCGGGCTGCGGGAAGTCGACGCTCCTGGCGATCCTCGGCTTGCTGGACTCGCCTTCCGATGGCACCTACGTCTTGAACGGGCAGTCGGTTCAGAGCCTGAAACTGGGTGACCGCGCCCGCATCCGCAACCGCGAGATCGGCTTCATCTTCCAGGCGTTCAACCTGATCGGCGATCTGACAGTGTACGAGAACGTCGAATTGCCGCTCACCTACCGCGGGATGGGGTCTGCCGAGCGCAAGAAGCGTGTCCACGAGGCCCTGGAGCGAGTGGGCATGTCTCATCGTGTGAAGCACTATCCGTCGCAGTTGTCTGGCGGCCAGCAGCAGCGCGTCGCTGTCGCGCGCGCGCTGGTCGGGAGTCCTTCGATCCTGCTCGCCGACGAGCCGACTGGAAACCTCGATTCGGCCAACGGCGAGTCCGTGATGGAACTGCTGAGCGAGTTGCACCGTGGTGGCGCGACGATCTGCATGGTGACGCACGATCCGCGGTACGCCGAGCTGGCACAGCGAACGATCCGCCTGTTTGACGGGCGCATCGTGGAGGAAAGTGTAGGTACAGCCTCATGACACGTGGCATACTGCAGTCACTCCGTGCAAACCCCGACATCGCCGCGATCGCGGTGATCGCCGTCCTGTTCACAGCAAACCTCGGCTACGCCGGCCCGCGTATGAGCCTCACGTTTGCCAGCGACCGCACGGCGTACGAGATGGATCAGCGGGCCATCCGGGTCTGGGAGCGGCTGGAGCAGCGGATGCGCTCCTTCGAGGAGCGATTCAACCGCGCGGCCGTCCCACAGGTACGTTCGGCTTCCTGCCAAATGCTCGAAGACGGAGACTAACCCCATGGCCGGGCTGCGGGAAGATGTACGCGGCGCGTTCCGCCGCCTGGCTGCCAATCCCGGATCCAGCGCGGCGGCTGTGCTCGCATTGGCCGTCGGCATCGGATTCAGCACCTCCATTTACTCCGTCGCGGATGCTCTCCTGTTCCGCCCGCTGCCCGTTCCTGAAATCGAGCGAGTGATCCTGATCGCAGGCCGTGAAGAGGGAGCGGCCCGCGGGCACCGCACCATCGCCGCTACCGATTACACCGACTGGAAGTCCTCCGCCCGCAGCATTGAAACGCTTGCCGTCTCGCATGGCTTCAGCGCCACCCTCACAGGCGTCGGAGATCCCGTCCAGATCCAGGGCGCCTGGGTCACAGCCAGCTTCTTTGACGTGATGCGCCTGCAACCGCTGATGGGGCGCGTGTTCACCAGCGAAGAGGAGACCCCGGGCCGCAATCACTCCATCGTCCTCAGCCAGATCCTCTGGGAGCGCCAGTTCGGTTCGGATCCGAACATCATCGGCCGGACCATTGAGATCAGCGGGCGGAAGGTGACGGTTTGCGGTGTCATGCCCAAAGGCTTCACTTTCCCGCAGCCCGGCATGTTCTGGGTGCCCCTGGCTCTCGACGACAAGGCTTGGGCCGACTCCGGCTCCTTCTATCTCCGCGCAGTCGGGCGCTTGAAGCCGGGAGCGACTCTGGATGAGGCGCGGGCCGAGTTCAGGGCCCTGGCCGCGCGCATCGCAAAACAGCGGCCGGACACGCACACCCGGCTTTCCGCGCACGTGGACGCACTGCGTGAACAGATCTCCGGGGACCTCACGGCAAGCTTCACGCGGATGACCATCTGCTTCGTTCTCTTCCTTTTGTTCATCGCCTGCCTGAACGTCGCCAACCTGCAACTCGCCAAGGTCCTCGCCCGCACCAGGGAGATGGCTGTCCGGCTGGCGATGGGCGCCTCCCGCGCCCGCCTGCTGCGGCAGACCCTGGCGGAGAGCGTCCTCACCGCCCTCATCGGCGCCGCCTGCGGACTGCTGATCGCCGTGTGGTCTCTCGATCTCATCAAGTCCAACATGCCGCCTGAAGTGGAGCGCTGGCTTCCGGGTTGGTCCAGCATGGGCTTGAACGGCTGGGTGCTCTTCTGGACTGCCTGTACCGCGGTCGCCGCAGGCCTGGTGTCGGGAATCGGCCCGGCACTGTGGCTCAGCCGCACTCCCGTCGCCGCCAATCTCCACGAATCCGGCCGCTCCGCCACCGGCAGCGCCGGACGGCAGCGTCTGCGGACGATCCTCGTGGTGACCGAGACCGCGCTCGCCCTCGTCCTTCTGGTCGGCGCGAGCCTGACGGTCAAAGGGTTCCGTGCCATTGGCCAGTTGCCCGTCTCCATCGATCCCGCCCGCGTTCTTACGTTCCGCGTTGATCTGCCCCTCACCCACTACACAAGCAAGAGCATGATTGTGCAGTTCCAGCGCGATTTGATCGAGCGTCTGCGCGCTACGCCCGGCGTGGTCAGCGTCGGCCTGCTCAGTTCGCTCCCGTACGGCAGCAGCGGCAACAATTATTCGCTCGTTACCATTGAAGGCCGCCCCGCCGAACGCGGCCCTCAGAACATCACCCAGGTGCAGGTCACCGGCGGAGATCTCTTCCGCACCATCGGTGTTCCTCTGGTCAGCGGCTCCATGTTCACCGGCGCTGAGGGTGCGGACACCCAATCCGTGGCGATGGTGAATCAGACTTTCGTGCGCAAGTACTTTGACGGGCAGGACCCGGTCGGCCGGCGGTTCCACCTCGGCGATGGCAAGTGGAAGACCATCACGGGCGTGACCGGCGACATTGTCCAGGACTTCACAGAACGCAGTGTGGGCCCCGTGATCTATCAGCCCTACCAGCAGTCGACGCAGGGTGCTTTCGACGTGGCAATCTACACCGCCGTCGAGCCGCTATCGCTGGTCGCCGCTATACGCCAAGCCGTCTATTCCATTGATCCGCAGCAGCCGCTGTCGCTCATCCGGTCATTCCGGAAACTGATCGATCATTCGATTCTCGGCATCGCCCACGCGGCATCCATGTTCGCCGTGGTCGGCCTGGTCGCGTTGTTCCTGGCGGTGCTTGGCGTCTACAGCCTGATGGCGTGGTCCGTGACGGAACGGACACGCGAGATCGGCGTGAGGCTGGCCCTCGGCGCCACGCGTGAAGAGATCCGCTGGATGGTACTCCGCCGGGGAGGGACCATTGCTGCGCTCAGCCTCGGCCTCGGTATCCTCGGCAGTTTCGGCATTGCCCGCCTCATGCAGGGTTTGCTTTTCGGCGTGTCCGCGACAGATCCTGTAACATTCATGGTGATGCCTGCCGTGCTTGTCTGCGTCCTCACAGCTGCCTGTCTCCTGCCGGCGCAGCGGGCCACGCGCACTGATCCGATCGCCGCTCTTCGCCACGAGTAGTTTTCATGATCTCCTTACGTAACCTGGAAAAGTTTTATCAGCAGGGTCCGGACAGGTTCTATGTCCTCCGCCGGATCAACCTGGACATCAAGCCTGGTGAGTTTGTCGCCGTCATGGGCCCGTCGGGCGCCGGCAAATCGACGCTGCTGCACGTCCTTGGCATGCACGATACCGCCTGGACAGGCGAGTATCTGTTCCTGGACCATCCCATCCATAAGATGGACCGCAAGCAGCGCCTGGAGGTATACAAGCGCCACTTCGGGTTCGTCTTCCAGAGCTACCACTTGCTGGACGACCTGACTGTGGCGGAGAACCTCGACGTCCCGCTCTCCTACCGCGATATCAAGAAGTCCGAGCGGCAGGCGATCGTGGCCGATGTTCTCGACCGCTTCCAGATCGTCGGCAAGAAAGACCTGTTCCCATCACAGCTCTCCGGCGGACAGCAGCAGTTGGTCGGCGTCGCCCGTGCGATCATAGCGAATCCGAAGGTGATCCTTGCCGACGAGCCTACCGGCAACCTTCACTCCTCGCAGGGCATCGAGATCATGGAGATGTTCAAGAAGCTGAATGAGGCTGGCGCCACCATCATCATGGTCACTCACTCGGAGGTCAACGCATCCTACGCGCATCGCATCGTCCGCATCGTGGACGGCTGGATTGAACAGCAGTAGAGATTCGATCCGATGTCCGTAAAAAATCAAACCAGAATCCTCATCGCCGACGATCAGGAAGACGTCCTTGCCGCACTGCGGCTGCTCCTCAAGCCCGAAGGCCTGACGCTCGACTGCGTCACCTCTCCGCAGGCGGTTCTCTCCGCATTGGAACAGAAGGAATACGACCTTCTGTTGATGGATCTGAACTACACGCGCGATACGACTTCAGGGCAGGAAGGTTTCGACCTGATGCCCAGAGTGCAGCAGGCTGACCCCATGCTGCCGGTGGTGGTCATGACGGCGTGGGGCAGCGTGGATGTGGCCGTAGAGGCGATGCGGCGAGGCGCGAAGGACTTCATTCAGAAGCCCTGGGACAATGCCCGCCTCGTGGCCATCGTCAAGACACAGCTCGAACTGTCGGCGGCATTAAAGCGCGGCGCGCGCCTGGAGGCGGAGAACCGCCTGTTGCAGGCCGACGGACGCCCGATCATGATCGCCGAGTCGCCGTCCATGCAGCCCGTGGTGCAGCTCATCGCCCGGGTTGGCCCCTCGGACGCGAATATCCTCATTACGGGTGAGCCCGGCACCGGTAAGGAAGTGGTCGCCCGCACGCTGTATGCAATCAGCGACCGCTCCTCGCAGCCCATGGTCACCGTCAACATGGGCGGACTTGCGGAAGGCGTGTTCGAGAGCGAGTTGTTTGGCCACGTCAAGGGTGCCTTCACCGACGCCAAAGCGGACCGGGTCGGGCGGTTCGAACTCGCCGACGGCGGCACCATTTTCCTCGACGAAATCGCGAACCTGCCGTTCAACCTTCAGGCCAAACTGCTGCGTGTGCTGGAGACCGGCGAGATGGAGCGGGTCGGATCCTCCAAGACCCGCCGGGTGAACTCCCGCGTCATCTCCGCCACCAACGCGAATCTGCATCAGGAGGTGGCTGAGAACCGCTTCCGGCAGGACCTCCTGTTCCGTCTCAACACAATCGAAATCCACCTGCCGCCGCTGCGCGAACGCCGGGAGGATGTCCCGCTGCTTGCAGCCCACTGCCTCTCCCAGATGGCCCGGCGCTACAGGAAGCAGGTGACCGGATTCGAGCCCGCGGCCCTGCAGGCCATGCTCGAACATTCCTGGCAGGGGAACGTCCGCGAACTCAACCATGTGATCGAGCGCGCCGTCCTGATGGCGCAGGACCACCTGATCCGCCCCGCCGACCTGGCACTGCGTCCCTCGCGCGAAGGCAGCGGCAAACTGGAGGATATGAGCCTGGAGGAGGTGGAGGCGTTCCTGATCAAGAAGGCCCTGGCGCGGTACAACGGCAACGTCAGCCAGGCCGCCGGCGCCCTGGGCCTGAGCCGCAGCGCGCTCTACCGGCGCATCCAGCGCTACGGCTTGTGAGCGCCCGGATCCACGGACTATGAGCCTCTTTCGGCGGTTGTCGAACTGGTTCGAAGCTCTCGAGAACCGCGTCCTCTACTCCGCCCTCATGGCAGGCTCCGTGGCTGTCATTTTTTCCCTGGCGGTGCTTTGGAGCGGCGACACGTTCAGCACCAAGGTCCGCTGGACGATGACCATTCTGATCCTTCTCTTCTGGCTTGGCTTTTCATTCTCGACGCGTGAGCGTGTGGTCAACCCGCTGCGCACCCTGGCCAATCTGCTGGAGGCGATGCGAGAGGGAGACTACTCCATCCGCGGCCGGCGCGCGCGCCCCGACGATGCCCTCGGCGAGGTGATGATCCAGTTGAATGCGATCGGCGCCACACTGCGGGCGCAGAGGCTGGGCGCGGTCGAAGCCACTGCGCTGCTTACCAAAGTGATGGAGGAGATTGAGGTCGCCGTCTTCACGTTTGACGGCTCGGAGAAGCTGCAGTTCGTGAACCGCGCCGGGGAACGCCTGCTCGCGCAACCGGCGGCGGAGTTGCTCGAGAAGACGGCTGCGGAACTGCATCTGGCCGAACACCTGCATCACCAGGATGAAGCCCAGGCGGTGGCGCGCGCGTTTCCCGGGGGCAGCGGCCGCTGGGGCATTCGCCGCAGCACGTTCCGTGAGTCGGGACTGCCGCACACACTGCTGGTTGTTACGGACCTGACTCGCGCTCTCCGCGAAGAGGAATTGCAGGCCTGGCAGCGCCTGGTGCGCGTGCTGGGGCACGAGTTGAACAACTCGCTCACTCCGATCAAGTCCATCGCCGGCAGCCTGGCGCAGATTCTCAATCGCAAGCCGCTCCCGGAAGACTGGGAAGGCGACATGCGCGACGGATTGACTGTCATCGCTTCGCGATCCGAGGCCTTGTCGCGCTTTATCGGCGCCTACTCGCGCCTTGCGAAACTGCCGCGGCCGCGACTGGCGCCCGTAGAACTCTACCCCCTGGTTCACCGCGCCGCCAGCATGGAGACCCGCGTGCCTGTGACCGTGGAGGACGGGCCGGCAGTGACATTGCAGGCCGACGGCGACCAGGTGGAGCAGTTGCTGATCAACCTCGTGCGCAACGGCGCCGACGCCGCGCTGGAGACAGGCGGAGGCGTGACTCTCACCTGGGAGTACGACAACCAGCACGCGACTCTTCTCGTGCTGGACGAGGGACTCGGTCTCTCCAATACCGCGAACCTCTTTGTGCCCTTCTTCACCACCAAGCCGGGCGGCTCAGGCATCGGCCTTGTCCTGTGCCGGCAGATCGCCGAAGCGCACGGCGGCTCGCTCATGCTGTCCAATCGTCAGGGGATAAGAGGCTGCGAAGCCCGCCTCACCCTGCCTTTATAATTTGAGCGATTTCCTAAAAATGCGATAGCATATTCCTGATCGAAGGAGTTTGATGCTGTCGTCTCTTTGGGAGGACATCCGATTTGCCGCGCGTCTCTTGGCGCGGCAGCCTGGGTTTTCAGCATCCGCCGTGCTGCTGCTGGCCTTGGGTATCGGTGCAAACAGTGCGATTTTTAGCCTGGTGGACAGCGTGCTGCTCAGGCCGCTGCCATATAAGGATCTCGACCGCATCTATTTCCTGCAGGTCCGGGACCTTGTCCGCGGCCGTCCGCCGGCGTACTTCTCCGCACCTGAGTTTCTGGAGTACCAGGGCCATGTCAACAGCTTTGCGCACATGGCGGGGCTGCTCCACCAGTCAGTGACGCTCGCGCGGGGCGGCGCCCCCGTCACTGTGCTTGGCGCCTTCATGACCAGGGATTACCTGGATACCATCGGTGTTCCGCTGATCCTCGGACGCCCATTTCTCCCAGAAGAATATGACCCGAGGAAAAATCAGGCTACGATCCTGTCGGAAAGTCTGTGGCGGTCTCAATTCGGGGCAGACCCGGCCGTAGTGGGCCAGACAGTGCGCCTGGATAATGAAGTTCACCTCATCGTCGGCGTTTTTCCGGAACTCAGGGGGCAGGTCCACGTTGCGGACCTCTATCTTCCGATTCCGTATACTCCCGACCTTATCGCCCGGCGCGATACCCGTACCATGACGGTGTTGGCGAAACTCAGGGACGGTGCTACTCCCGCGCAGGCGTCCGAGGAACTCCGCGCCGTCTCTAGACGCCTCGCCGAGGCCTATCCCGAGTCTAACGGCGGGCTGGAAGCCTATTTGATACCGGCAATGAATGAAGTGCGCGGAGATGCCGCGGAACCTCTTGGAGTGCTGGCGGTGGCTGTGGGCCTGGTGCTGTTGATCTCGTGCGCCAACCTCGCCAGTCTGCTGCTGGTGCGCGCCTCCGGACGGATGCGGGAGATTGCGATTCGCAGCGCCCTGGGCGCGTCCCAGGGACGAATCTTCCGCCAGATGATCACCGAGAGCGTGCTGCTGTCAATGATCGGCGGCGTGGTTGGACTCTGTCTGGCCTGGTGGTGCATCAGCGCCGTCAAACAGTGGGGCGCGCTGAAGTTGCCGCGGGTTGAAGGCGCATCGGTAAACGGCGCCGTCCTGCTCTTTACCTTCCTTCTGTCGATCGCGGCGGGCGTGCTCTTCGGCACAGCGCCGGCCTGGCAGGTGCTGCGGCTCAGTCTGGCCAGAACTCTCGGCGAAGAGTCGAGGGGCAGTTCAGGCGCCTTGCGCCGAAGCCTCACCCGCTCTCTGCTGGTGGTCTCCGAAGTGGCTCTCTCCGCAATTCTCCTGGTGGCTGCTGGCCTACTGTTGCGAACCTATGTCGGACTCATCAGCCTCGACCCCGGCTTCCAGGCGAACAACGTCCTATGCATGCGAACCATCTTGCCGTCGGCGAAGTACGAGACCGACGAATCGCGTGCTCATCTGATCCGCAAAGTGGTGCAGAGCCTGGGAAGAATACCAGGCGTCACCAGCGCCGCTGGAGCGGCTATTCTGCCCATGTTCCCCGCCAACTGGCTGGTGGACTTCACCATCGCAGACGGGCAGAACGCCCCTCCTGAGTCGGCTAATTACAACTCCATCACCCCGCAGTATTTTGAGACCATCGGAGCGCGCATCATCCGCGGCCGCGGCTTTACCGAGGCCGACAATGAGCAGACTCCTCCCGTCGTGATCGTCTCCGAGTCTCTCGCAAAGCGGTATTTCCCCAATCAGGACCCGGTCGGGCGGAACATCACAATGCGAGTGCGGCAGGAGACCACCACTGCACGGGTCGTCGGGATCGCACGCGACATCGCTCTGCGCCGTCTGGATGAGAAGCCGCGCGCGGCCATCTATCAGCCGCACGCGCAACGCCCATGGCCCTTCTTCTTCTTCGTTGTGAAGACGACAGGCGATCCGATGTCCGTCGCCAAAACGGCGCGGCAGGTGATATTCGACATCGATCCGGAAGTTCCCGTGGACCGGCTTCAACCCATGTCCGCCCTGGTGCGGCGAGTCATGGCGCAGCGGGAACTGGCGCTTGTGCTGCTTACCGGTTTCTCCGCACTGGCGCTTGTGCTGGCCACAGTCGGCCTCTACAGTGTTCTGACGGTCGCCGTCGCTCAGCGAGCTCGCGAGATCGGTATTCGCATGGCGCTTGGCGCCAACGGAGGGGCAATTCTCCGGATGGTTCTGATCCAGGGTCTCGGGCTGACCGCCGCCGGCCTCGCCGCGGGCCTGATCACCGCGCCATTGGCAACACAGGCTCTGAGACAGATGCTTTTCGGCGTGAAACCGATCGATCCGGCCACCTTCGGCGGTGTCGCAGCTCTCATGTTTGTGACCAGCGCCATCGCGTGCGTTGTGCCGGCCCGTCGCGCCTCGCGAGTGGATCCCGGCAAGGCGCTCCGCGAGTAGTACGCTACTTCGAGCCCTTCCGCTTCGCTTCGCGCGCGTCCTTCATGATCGGGCCATAGACGAGCTTATCGAACGGGGGACACCCCGCCGGGTATTGCCCCAGTTCGTTCGTCTTTTGCCGCATCAGGAACGTGCAATACGTGAGTGTCTTGCACACGCGCATCTCATCCAGATCGCCTATCGCCAACGCGTCCTTCGCAAAATCGGGATACGACAACACACCACGGCCCAAGCCAAGGAAGGCGATGTTGCCGTCCTCGATGTTCGCCGCTCCAGCGTTGATCGCGTATTTTTGCAGCCAGCTATAACCCGTCCCGACTATCGGCAGATCAGGGAACGCACGCTGCAGCTCTCCCGCGATTCTGAAGTGCCGGTCCACTCCCAGCATTGGATGCTCGGGCTGCTCGTAGTTTCCCTCGTCCGGCTTCTCAAAGGGACGCCCAATGTGCGGGTTGTAGTAAGGGCAGCCCAGCGAGATGTTGAGCAGTTGCAGGCCCCACTCACGGAACCAGCCGATGGCCTGCTTCACTTCGGTGAGATCTTCCTCGAGAGGATTCTGCGGATTCACGCCCCAGCCCCACGGATACGGGATCGGGTAGGGGAGAGGCTTGCCGAGGCCGGTCGCCTCGTCCCTGACGTACGGCACGCTGTCGAAGCATCCGAGCCGCATGCACAGCAGTACCCTGGAGCCGTACTTAGCGCGGATCTTGCCGAACACATTCCTGAAGAAGCGCGTGCGGTTCTCCAGCGATCCGCCATAGATCCCTTCACGCGTTTTCGCCCCCAGCAGTTCGCTGAGCAGATAGCCGTGCGTCGCCTTCAGGTCGATTGCCGTGAACCCCGCCTGCAAAGCCAGGCCGGTCGCGTCCACATAGGCGTCTTCCAGGCGCTGCAGTTCATCGTCGCTAATCACCGGATAGTCCGCAGGCGTTCCACTCTTCTGGTCGATCAGCGGATTGTGATAGGCGATGGTCTTGCGGGGTACCGCGTAGCGGCCGGACATCGTGAGCTGGATCGGGACGATCAGGTCTTCGATGGAGCCGCACTCCTCTTCGTGCGCCCGCATCATCATCTCGTAGAGGCGCGCAAAGTCGCCGACCGTCTTATCGTTCAGCCAGATCTGCCGTGGATTGGCGCGCCCGTCCTCGCGGACAGCGCTCGCTTCGAACCAGATCAGTTTGGCGCCGCCGCGCGCGAAGCGTTCATAGCGCCGCCACGTCAATTCGTCGGGGCGGCCATCCAGCGTCCCGTCGCAGCCTTCCATGGGATGTATCGCCATGCTGTTGCCGGCGATCCGCGATCCCACTGTAACCTTGCGCTGCAACACCCGCTGCACCTGCGCCTTGTCGCAGACAAAGCGCATGTAGGCAGCGCCCATCGACCGGGCTGCTTCCTGCAACTCGGCCAGAGACTTATACGTAAAGTGACGCATTCGTTCTTAGCTATTTTCGCGCAACGGCGGGCTCCCGCTCGCCGATCGGCTTGTGCTTCGGAAGCAGCGCGATAGCCAGGGCGCCCAGCATCGCCACGCCCAGCACCACGCTCATCGCTCCGTCGTAGCCGTTCATGAGGCGCCGCAGGTGCGAGACCAGGTAAGGAAACCACGTCTGTCCGATCGTGTTCACCGGCAGGATCACCGCCATGGCGCGCGCCAGCGAATTCACGCCGAACTGGTCCGCCGCCATCAGCGGGATCATCATGTAGTCGGCGCCCATGCCGAAGCCGAACAGAATCGCGAAGGCGTAGAGGTAGAAGTCCTCGCCCGGCCTCACGTGGAGCAGAAGCGGAATCGTAGCGGCCACGATGAAGTAGGTCACGAACATCACCCACTTCTTCGAGAATTTATCCGCGAAGTAGCCGATGGACAATCTCCCTGCGATCGACGACCACAGGATCAGGATCGACGCAGTCCGCCACGCGCTGTTCACCTCAGATCCCTGCGCGAACTTCGCATCCAGGAACACGAACTTCATGTGGAAGTTCACGGCACCGATGGATCCGATCGAGCAGAGGCTCCCCAGCAGCAGCAGCCAGAACGCCGGGCTCGCCATCAATTCGCCGAATGTCTTCGACACTACCGCCTGCTCCACCGGCGGCTCGGCATCGCCATCCGGATTCTGGCCGATGTCCGACGGCTTGTCTTTCAACATGAGCAACACGAGCGGCCAGGCCAGGAACATCATGAAGGCCAGGATGACGAGCGCCGTCTGATATCCGAAGTTCTCCGTCAGCGGCTTCACCAGGAAGCTGCCGAGCGAGCCCATCAGCCCGACGCCGACATACACGATCGCCATCGCTTTTCCGCGGTTTCGCCGGTACCACTGCGACACGATGATCTGGTGCGGCGGAGGCCCCGAGAGGAAGTAGCCGACCGTGTAAACGACCCAGAAGCCGTAGTAAATCCACAAGATGCCCGGCATCTTGCCAAACCCGCACAACGCGATGAACGTGAGTCCTGTTCCGATCAGGATCAGCTTCCGCGGGCTGAACCGGTGAATCACCAGCGGCCCAATCCAGATTGTCAACGCCGCGGCCAGCGGGAAGCCCAGCGTGATGTCCTCGCGCGTCCATCCGAAGTCGCGTTGGAAGTAGTCGTAGAAGAACGAAATGTTGTAGTACGGAATGCCCGTCGAAAGTCCGAAGGTAATGAATGCGGCGAAGACAATCCAGGCGCCGTAGAAGGATTTTTTCATGGACACAAAACTCCTCGGCAGGGCCTGAAGGCCCTGAATGAAACGTCTGTTATATCACAGCGAGCAGCAGGAAAGGCCCTCCGGCAAGCCTGCCATTGACTTCGTCTACAGTGTCCGCAAATGAAATCCGCCGTCCGCATTCACCACTGTGCCAGTTCCATAGTCCAGCAGCCCGTCGGCAATCGCCCTGATCGGGCGGGCGACATCGGCCGGATCGCCAAGACGCCCCTGCGGCAGCAATCCGCCGCGGGCCTTTTCCTCGTACGAGTCGCGGACCTTCTCGATCATGTCCGTGCGGATGATCCCGGGGCGCACTTCGAACACCTGCACATTGTGCGGGGCCAGACGGGCAGCCCAGAGCTGCACCGCCATGCTCAGTCCGGCTTTCGAAATGCAGTACTCGCCACGCATCACCGACGCGGTGTAGGAAGAGATCGACGTCACGAAGACGATGCGCCCCGAGCCCTGCTCCACCATCCAGCGCGCCGCGAGCTGAGTGAGGAAGTACGGTCCCTTGAGGTTGGTGTCCAGCACCTCATCGAAGATGTCTTCCGCCGCCTCAAGGATGTCCTTCCGCTCGCGGGGTGCAATGCCCGCGTTGTTCACCAATAGATCCAGCCGGTCGTGCCGTTCCCGGACGTGTTTGATCAGCGCCTCCCGGTCCGCCGCCGACCCGATGTCGCACTGCACGATGTCTGCGCCGCATTCCGCCTGTAGACTCTCCGCCGCATCGCGCCGTCCGCGGTACGTACCCACGACCGTGTGGGTTCGCGCCAATTCCATCGCGATGCCGCGGCCGATGCCGCGCGAGGCGCCCGTGACGATCGCGACAGGCTTAGGATTGCTCATTGGATCCCGTTCTCCTTCAGGGCGTTGTCGATGGCTTTGGCGATCTCTTCGAACGTAAACGTCTCAATGAAGGGTTCACCATTGACCAGTGCGGTGGGCGTCCGCGCGATGCCGCGAGCCACACCATCGTCGAAGTCCTTCTGTACCAGCGCCTGCAGCTTTTCGTCGTTCAACGCGTTCACGGCTTGAGCCCCGTCCAACCCGTTCTTTGCGCAAAATGCCTTCAGCCAGTCGTTGAACGTCTCGGCCTTGATCTGCCGAAGTGATCGCATCGTCTCCCGCCGGAACAGCACTGCCTTCTCCACACTCAAACCCTGGATGTATCGTGACGCCACCGAAGCCTGCCGCGCCCACGCGTGCTTTGCCAGCGGAAAATCGCGATGCTCGAACGCCACTCTCGCGCCGTATCTGGGCATCAGCTTCGCGTCCAGCATCTCCCGGAAGGCGGCGCAATCCGGGCATTGCAGATCCTCGTAAATGACGACGCGCACGGGACTGTCCGCCCGTCCTTCAATCAGTGGTTTCTGTGCGAACATGCAGGATCCGGTCAGGAGCAGTGCAGCAGCCAATCTCATTTTTTCTTCACCGAGTCCAACAACCCCGCCGCCACTTCCTTGCCCCTCGCCAGCGCCGCATCGTACGCTTCGCGTCGTTCGTCGCGCGTCAGCCCGTAGCCGATGCGATAGACGCGCTCCAGCGAAAGCCCCACCACGTAGGTTCCGGCGTAGGCGATGGCCGCCTTCGGAATGATCCCTCCGCCGAAAGGAACCTTGCTGACCAACTGCCGCGCCGCCGCGCGCCAGCCCCACGCGCCCGCGATGATCGACCCGATCTCCGACCGCTGCTCCTTGAATCCGACAGGGCGGTCGCTGGCTGCCGCCAGCAGGAACGACATCCGGATCTGGTTGGCGGTCAGCACTGCCGTGTCCGACGCGAACTCGCCGGCAATCCATGGCAGCTCCGCCAGGCTGGGCACGATGTTGGGCAATGCCGTCATCACGCTGAACACGGCGTTTTCCTTGGACACGTCGTGAATCGTCGACTTCACCACCATCTCCCGGAACGGCGGGAAGACGCGCGCCAGTGGCAGCGCCATCTCCGGGCGTCTCTCCAGGACGTTATGCGGCAGCCGGTCGGGGTGGTTCAGGTCGAAGACGAAGGCGTCTCTCCCAATCTCCCAGTTATCGGGGATGGGAGTCCCCCGTTCCATGAAAACGAGATGAAATCGCCCGTCCGGATCTGAGTCGGTGTCCCGCACGAGCGTCTCGGCGACCTCCATCCGCTTCTCACGTGAGAGATTGGCAGGACAGAGGTAGTCTTCGATCTCAGCGTATGTCGCGCTTGTAGAAGCCTGCAGCAGGATCCTGACGCGCCGTTCAGCGGCTTCGCGGATGTCACTCGGGTTGATCCTCCCCAGAGCGCCGCGCACCTGATCAAGGAAACGCATGGAGTGCTCACCAGTCCGTCAACCCCACTCGGGGCTCCGCGCTCCAAAGGCACGCAGAACGACTTGAGGGTTCTTTTGCCATTCTACGCCAAGGCCAATCCGCTGCACTTCAACATTCGGAGAGAAGAAGGAAAGCACAGTCTCGCTGCTCGGATGGAATTGCAGCGCCGGCGCAACCAGGAATAGCCTGGGCCGCTGAGGCAACAAGGGCAGTCCCCGAAAGTAGCCTTGCGGCGCGAAGTCGCCGCGCTCCGCATGGTGCGCTACCCGCATCCAGTAGTCCAGTGCCTGCAGAGGCAATTGCGGATCCTCGCTGGCCTTCAGCTCGATCACGCAGAGCCGCCCGGTCCGGTCAACCGCCAGCAGATCGAGAATGCCGCGATCTTCCCCGGCGAACGCGGGCACCTGGCCGTACACAGGCTCCTCGATCAGATCCGCTGCCAGCACGCGCAGCCTCCCCCGGAGCGACGACTCCAGCCAGGCTTCGGGATTCCGCATCAGCCATGGATGGCCAGGGTGCGGCGCATCCGCATTCCGGATCGCCGCGATCTCGCGCGCCAGCGACTCTACCTGCGCCAGCGATCGCGCTTTGCGCTTCCGATCCACTCCGGCGTGCAGTTCTCCGTTCGCATACCGCGCAAACTCAAGGCCGCAAACCCGCAGACTCACCACTCCCGGCAACGCTCGAACCGTCTGCACGTCGGGGTGCAGCGAGAGTTGATGCAGCCAGGTCTCGGCTTCGTTTGTGGGCACCGGCGGAGGCTGATACCAAGGCTCGATCCGCGTCATGAGGTTGCCATGGTCCTCCGGATCGATCGCCTCCTCTTTCCCGTCTCCGTCGTATCGATATAACTCGGCGCGCACATTTAGCTGCCGCAGCCGAAGCAGTGTGTTCGTTTCGGAGCCTGTGGGCAGGAACAGAATCAGGCCCTGCACGCGCGTCTGCTCACGCCCGCGCAAATAGGCCAGCCAGATCAGCCCGAATGTCAGCGCCGCATCCACACCCGCGGGCGGCGCTGCGAGCGCAGCCCAACTGTTCTCGCCGCGTACGATCAGCGCCCGCGCATAGGAGGGCGACAGCGTATGCTCCAGGTCCGCTCCGCACGTGATTTCCGCCATCCGCCATGTCGGGTACTGCCGGGCGAGCCAGCGGCGCAATTGTTCGCGCAGGATCTCACGCGATCCGCGCAGCAGCGCAGCGGCTGTCTGCGGCTTCTCTCTGTCCACAAGCGTGATGAAGCCGGACTTGCCGCCGAAGCGCACCACCGTCAGCGTCATCCGCCCGGACTTCGGCTGCTCGGCCGCCACCACACGGCGCGCCAGCGTGCGCGTCTCATCCCACGCTTCCAGCAGCAGACAGTCGGGCCGCTCTGTCAACCTGAATTCCGAAGCGTCGCACAACGAGAAAGGCGCTTCACCAGGCTCGAGCAGTACAGGACGGCGGCATCCGGCGAGAAAACTCTCCACCTTTTCACGCAACGCCGCGGCAGGCGTCGCGCGAGCCGCCTTTCGGGAGGCTGGCACCGCTCTGATTATATCCGTCCCAATTTATAATGGCGTCAAGTGCACCAGGGATTGCCCGCTCGTATTAATGAAGTCCGGCAGCGCATCGCCGCTGCCTGTTCCCGCTCGGGCCGTCATCCCGATGAAGTCGCGCTCCTCGCCGTCACCAAGGTCTTCCCTTCCGAGGTGATCCTCGACGCTTACGCCTGCGGCCTGCGTGAATTCGGGGAGAATTACGTTCAGGAATTCGAGGGCAAATCTCCGCAGGTCAGCTCTCTGATGGACGCCCGCTTCCATCTCATCGGGCACCTGCAATCCAACAAAAGCCGCAAAGCCGGCGAGCTGTTTGATGTCGTCCAGACCGTCGATGCCCCTAAACTCGCCCGCCGTCTCGAGGAACTCGCCAAGCCGCTCGAAGTCATGATCGAGGTCAAGCTCTCCGGCGAGGAGGCCAAGTACGGCTGCGTGCCGGATGATCTTCCCGCCCTCGTGGATTCCATCAGAAGCTGCCCTCACCTTCAACTCACCGGCCTCATGACCATGCCGCCCTGGTCTGATGACGCCGAGGTGTCCCGACCCTACTTTGCGCGTCTACGCGAATTGGCCGGGCATCACGGCCTAACGAAACTCTCCATGGGCATGTCTCATGACCTTGAGGTCGCGATCGAGGAAGGCGCCACGATGGTTCGCGTGGGGACCGCCTTGTTCGGATCGAGGAAGAAAAGAGACTGATGGGGCGGACGGCAATTCACAGCGCGCTTCTGGTGTTCCTGAACACGGCTTGCTTCGCAGAACCCGCCATCAGCCTGCACGTCAAGGTGCCGATGCGCGACGGCGTGAAACTCTGCGCGAATATCTTCCGCCCGGCGGCAAGCGGACGGTTTCCTGTCGTGCTGCAGCGCACTCCGTATCGGAAAGTGCCCGAATTGACAGCCGGACTACGCGCGTTCATCGACCGCGGTTACGCCGTCGTCACACAGGATGTGCGCGGCCGCTACGACAGCGAGGGCGAATTCCACCAGTTCCTCCAGGAGAGGAACGACGGGGAGGACACCATCGCCTGGATCACGCGGCAGCCTTGGTCTGACGGCCGCATCGGCATGTTCGGCGGCTCCTACGTCGGGATGGCGCAGTGGCGGGCGGCGCTGTCCGGCCACCCCGCCCTGAAAGCCATCAGCCCGGCCGTGGCGGGCGGCGATGAGTACATGGATCGCTACTACTCCCGCGGCGGCGGATTCAGACTCGCACACCGGCTGCGCTGGATCGCCGAGAACTTCAAGCCTCCTGAGCAGTCCGTCGTCGATTTCGACAAGATGATCACCTATCTCCCGCTCAACCGGGCGGACCGCTTTCTCACGGGGCAGGTGATCGACTTCTATCAGGCCGCCATGAGCCATCCCTCCTATGACGACTACTGGCGCGCTCTCAGCACCCGTCTCCATCTCGACCAGATAAAGCTGCCGGTGCAACTGGAGGCGGGCTGGTACGACAATTTCGTCGAGTCTGACCTGGAAGTCTGGCAAGCGCTCCGCGCCGCGGGCCGCCCCGCTCGCATCATCGTCGGCCCCTGGGGACACAACCTGAGCCCCGACATGCCGCAGGCCGACTTCGGCCCTCAGGCGCGCCAACCCCTGAGGCGTACGGAGATCGAATGGTTCGATGCCTGGGTGCGCCAGTCAGCTCCGCCTCCACCGAACGCTGTGCGCTACTTTGTCATGGGCGCCAACCAGTGGCGGGAGTCTGCATCCTGGCCGCCGGAAGGCACGGCTCCGCGGGCGCTCTACCTGTCTTCCCGCAAAGGCGCACAGTCCCTGAATGGTGACGGCCGGCTCCAGCTCAAGAATCCTCGAAAGTCGGGCATCGATCGCTACGATTACGATCCCCGCAAGGCCGTCCCCACCCTCGGTGGCGCTGTCTGCTGCAACGCCAAGGTGTTCCCCTGGGGACCTTTCGACCAGCGTCCCGTCGAAGGCCGCCGCGATGTGCTCGTCTACACCAGCGATCGGCTGAAAGAGGATCTCACCATCGCCGGCGCCGTCCGCGTCGTGTTGTTTGTCGCCAGTAGCGCGCCCGATACCGATTTCATGGCCAAACTCGTCGATGTAGACCCTGCTGGACGCGCCTCGATCCTCTGTGACGGTATGCTGCGCCTCCGTTACCGCGAAAGCATCGATCGCCCTACCCGCTACCATCCCGGCAGCGTTGAACGCATCGAGATCGACGCCGGCGTGGTCAGCAATGTTTTCAAGTCCGGCCACCGCATCCGGCTCGACATCTCCAGCAGCAACTTCCCGAAATATGACCGCAACTTGAACACCGGGCGTCCTCAGGCGGAGGAAAAGGAGATCCGCACCGCGCGTCAGGAGGTGCGGCACGGAGGGCAGAGTGCTTCACAGCTCATTCTCCCCGTCGTGAAAAACCCATAAGAGGCCGGCCAGACCGCCTTTGCTACCATAAGAGGAAATCATGTTGCCCGAGTCCTTGATCGTAGGCCTGACCTTTGACGATGTCCTTCTGAAGCCCGCACGCAGTGGGGTCGTGCCGGCCGAAACGGACACCAGAACGCAATTTACCCGAAATGTTTCGCTCAATATTCCCATCGTGAGCTCCGCGATGGATACGGTGACCGAAAGCCACCTGGCTATTGAACTCGCACGCCAGGGCGGCATCGGCATCGTCCACAAGAACATGAGCATCGAGAAGCAGGCCGAGGAAGTCGACCGCGTGAAGCGCTCTGAGAGCGGCATGATTGTCGACCCCGTCACCGTCGGCCCCGACCAGAAGATCTACGAAGCTCAGGACATCATGCGCCGCTTCAGGATCTCCGGCGTGCCCGTGGTCAAGGGCAACAAGCTGGTTGGCATCCTCACCAATCGCGACCTGCGCTTCGAAACGCGCTTCGATCAGCCAATCAGCTCCGTCATGACGAAGGACCCGCTCTTCACGGTTCCCGTCGGCACTACTCTGGAGCAAGCCCAGGAAGAGCTGCACCGGCACCGCGTGGAAAAGCTCCTCGTCGTGGATGACAACTACGCTCTCAAGGGCCTGATCACCGTCAAGGACATTCAGAAAAAGCGCAAATACCCCAACGCCGCCAAGGACTCGCAGGGCCGCCTCCGGGCCGGCGCCGCGATCGGCGCAACGGGCGACTTCCTTGAGCGCGCGCAGGAACTGGTGAAACGCAAGGTCGACGTTCTCATCATCGACACCGCGCACGGCCACAGCGAACGAGTCATGGAAGCGGTGGTCGCCATCAAGCGCGCTTTCCCGCAGGTCGATGTCGTCGCAGGCAACGTGGCGACCTTTGAAGGCGCTCGAGATCTGATCAACCTCGGCGTTGACGGCTTCAAAGTGGGTATGGGCCCCGGATCGATCTGCACCACGCGCGTCGTTAGCGGCGCCGGAGTGCCGCAGATCACCGCCATTGCCGAATGCGCCCGCGCCTGCCGCGGCACCGGCGTCCCGCTCATCGCAGACGGCGGCGTCAAATACTCAGGCGATGTCACCAAGGCCATCGCCGCGGGCGGCGACTCAGTCATGATCGGCAGCCTCTTTGCCGGCACCGACGAGAGCCCCGGGGAGATGATCCTCTACCAGGGCCGCACCTTCAAGGCGTATCGAGGTATGGGCTCCATCGGCGCCATGTCGCTGGGCAGCAGCGACCGCTACGCGCAGGAAGGCGGCGGCAAGCTCGTTCCCGAGGGTATTGAAGGCCGCGTGCCCGCCAAGGGCCCGCTCGCCGATCTGGTCTTCCAGTTGGTCGGTGGCCTCCGCTCCGGCATGGGCTACTGCGGCTGCCGCACGATCCCCGAGTTGCAGGAGCGCGCCGAATTCCTCCGCGTCTCCATTGCCGGACTGAAGGAAAGCCACGTCCACGATGTCATCATCACCAAGGAAGCTCCGAACTACCAGATGGAGTAGCCACTATGAGCGCCCAAAAGCTTGGGACCATCGGCTGGGTTGATCTGACTGTTCCGGATGCCGGCCCGCTCCGTGACTTCTATTCCGCGGTGGCCGGTTGGACTCCGCAGTCCTTTGATATGGGCGGCTACTCCGATTACGTGATGAATGCCTCGGGCACCGGGCAGCCCGCTGCCGGGATCTGCCATGCCCGTGGCGGCAATGCCGGACTGCCGCCCGTCTGGCTCATTTACATCATGGTGGACAAGCTGGACGAAAGAATGGGCAAGTGTCTCGAGCTCGGCGGCAGGATTCTCTCCGGTCCCAAGGTCGCTGAAGGCCACGGCCGCTATTGCGTCATTCAAGATCCATCCGGGACCGTTTGCGCACTTTTTGAATCAGCCCAATAACAGCCATGCAATCAACCATCGCTGCTGTCGATCGATTGGGCGAGACGCGCTACGATTCACCATTGCATGCGAGGGACACCGATCCCTCTCATGCCGGACAGTACATCTCTGATACTCAGTTCGTCCCGCTGCACATCACTTTCGACCAGGCTGCGGAGCGGTCCGGCAACATCTTCTTCGAGAAGGCCGGCCCGCGCGAGCGCACCTTCTTCGATGCCCCCAGGACCAGTGCCGCCATCGTCACCTGCGGTGGCCTTTGTCCTGGCCTGAACAACGTCATTCGCTCATTGGTGATGAGCCTGCATTGCCACTACGGCATTCAGCGCGTCTATGGCATCCGCTACGGCTACCACGGCATGAACCCTGCCAACGGCCATGCTCCTGTCGAACTGACCGTCGACGCCGTGAGTGACATCCACGAGACTGGCGGCACCATCATCGGCACGTCGCGCGGACCTGAAGATCCGAAGGTGATGGTCGAGACGCTCAGAGGGCTCGGCGTCAACATTCTCTTTACTGTCGGTGGAGATGGCACCCAGCGTGGCGCGCTCAAGGTGTATGAGGAAGCGAAAAGCCAAGGCTACCCGCTGGCCGTCGTGGGCGTTCCGAAGACAGTCGACAACGACATTCAGTACGTCTCACGGACCTTCGGCTTCGGAACGGCCGTCGATGCGGCACGGTCCGTGATCGATATCGCCCACACCGAGGCGCGCGCTGTCCTCAACGGCGTCGGTATCGTCAAGCTGATGGGCCGCGATTCCGGCTTCATCGCCGCCGCGGCCACCCTTGCGAGCGGCGAAGTCAACTATTGCCTGATCCCCGAGCTACCCGCTGCGCTCGACGGTCCGCGCGGCCTTCTGGGCGTGCTCGAAGAACGCCTCGCCCGCAAACGTCATGCCGTCATCGTTGCGGCCGAAGGCGCAGGACAGAACCTGCTTCCTAAGGAGACTCAGCAGAAGGACGCTTCGGGCAACATCAAGTTCGGCGACATCGGGGGCTTCCTCAAGGATCGGATCACCGCCCATTTCCGCGGCCTCGGACGCCCCATCAACGTCCGCTACATCGATCCGAGCTACGCCATCCGCGGACTCGCGGCTAACACCGAGGACGCTGTCCTCTGCGATTACTTTGCGCGCAACGCAGTCCATGCTGCCATGAGCGGGCGCACTGGACTTGTGATTGGATACGTCCACAATCGCTTTGTCCACGTCCCCATCAGCATGGCGACGGATGGCCGGAAGAAAGTGCCGCTCGACGGCGAGTTATGGAAAGGCTTGCTGGCCGTCACCGGACAGCCTTCATCCTGGTTCTGACGCCGTCCTTCTTACCGTCGCGCGCAGTCTGCCTCGTGCCAGCCGCGCTTCCACTTCGGTTCCCACCGGCGCATCCTCGGGTGATTTCACCACGCGGCCCGCGTCCGTCGTGAGGATCGAATACCCGCGTTCGAGAATGCTGAGCGGGCTGAGCGCCTCCAACCGCGCTGCCACAGGCTGCAGCCGTAGATGCAGCACGCCGGTACGCCGGCGCACCAGTCCTTCGAGACTCTGCTCAGACACCTCCAGACGGTGCCGGGCCTGGGCCAGCCGCACTCGAGGATCGAACGCGCGCAGCCGCTGTTCTGCCTCGTCGATGCGCTGCCACGCGCGGCCAATGCGCTGCTGCAGCAGCACGGACGCACGCTGAATGCCCTGTTCGTGCAACTCGCGCGTTGCGTGAGCCACCCGGTAACGAATGGCCTGCGATGCATGCCGCGCCGCGGTATCCACCTGGTCCAGAACATCGTCGCGATTCTTAACGGCCAATTCCGCCGCGGCTGAAGGCGTCGGCGCCCGGAGATCCGCCACAAAATCGGCAATCGTGAAATCCGTCTCGTGGCCCACGGCGGAAATGACCGGTACGGGTGAAGCTGCAATGGCCCGCGCCACGGCCTCTTCGTTGAAGGACCACAAGTCCTCCAGCGACCCGCCTCCGCGCCCCACAATGATTACGTCCGGCCACCCCGACGCACCGAAGTAACGCAGCCCCTCGCAGATCCCTTCCACCGCGCCTTCACCCTGCACCGGTGTCGGATAGAGCCGGATATGCAGTCCCGGGAAGCGCCGGTTGAGCACGTGAATCATGTCGCGGATCACCGCTCCTTGCGGCGACGTCACGATTCCAATCCACCTCGGATACGGCGGCAGCGGGCGTTTTCTCTCTTCGGCAAACAGCCCCTCAGCCGCGAGCTTTTTCTTCAACTGCTCAAATGCAAGCTGCAGCGCGCCTTGTCCCTGCGGCGTCAGCGAAGACACCACCAGTTGATACTCGCCCCGATCCTGCCTCACTTCGACGGAGCCCCGCGCCATCACCGCCAGCCCGTCATCCGGCCTGAACTTCAAGTACCGTGCCACGCTCCGGAACATCACGCACCGGATCTGCGAGCCCGCATCTTTCAGTGTGAAGTACGCGTGTCCTGACGCCCAGACCTTGTAGCCGGAGATCTCTCCCGCTACGCGCACATCGTCGAAGTTCATCGACACCACCCGATGAATCTCCGCCGTCAGGCTCGTGACGGTGAAAACGGTCGGCGCGGCGTCGCCAAAACTCAACTGTTGCATCCATCCACCTGTGGGATTGAGCCTCCGATCAGCATCTACCCATTCTGCGCCAAAACAAACCACTCCCGGCGATTCAAGGCTTGAGAGGCGCGAGGACCTCTTTGGGAAGTTTGGCGACGATGTGCACGAGCGGATCGACGACTTCGGCGATGTCGTAGCGGATGGAGGTCCCTGCGACGATAGCGGCTTCGTTCGGGCTCAGCTTGTAGTCGCGTTCGAGCCAGCGGACGAGTTCCGTGGTCGCCTGCTGGAGGGCCTCGGGTAGCGAGTTGGCGATGCCGGAGGCCATGATCCATTCATCGTTTTCCATGCGGGGGGCCTGGGTGCTGCGGCCGCGGATGAGGTTGACCGTGAATTCGATGTCCATGGAGGTTTCGAGAGCATCGCCGTTGAGTTCGCCGTCGCCCTGCGCGGCGTGGCCGTCTCCGACGAAGAGCAGGGCACCGGGGACGTAAACGGGGAGATAGACGGTCACGCCTTCGCGGAGTCCGTTGTAGTCCATGTTGCCGCCAAAGGAGCCGGGGTAGCCGGTTCGGAAGGACTGGTTGGCTGGAGGGGCGACGGCGACGCAGCCGAGCATGGGGTTGAGTTTGACGCGGAAGTTCTTGAGGCGCTCGGTGGGCTTGGCCAACATGCCGTAACCGGACTGGCGGTCGAGTTTCCACTCGGAGTTGAAGTTGTCGTCTGTCTTGGCGTTCTTGAAATAGCCCGGGGTGAGAGCGGAGGGGACGATGCTGTCGCCGCTGCCGGCTGAGTCGCGGTTGAGGCGGATGCGGTTGAACTTGACGGAGATTGTGTCGCCGGGCAGGGCGCCTTCGATGTAAAAGGGTCCGGTTTGTGGATTGCCTCCGAGGGAACGGCGGACGCCTTTGGGATCGGTGCCGCCGGCGTCGACTGCCCAGGTGCTGACAGTGTCGCCCGGTTGGAGCCGCAGGGCGGGCTCGATTGCGCCGGAGAAGACGCGGTGGAATTTGACCGGCTCGAAGGTGTGAGTCTGGGCAGGACGCTCGGAGGGCCTGAGGCGGGTGGCCTTCCAGTTGAAGTGGTCATCGCCCTGCGTGACGGTTCCGCTCATAGTGTCGCCGGTGACGCGGCCGTCGAGGACGCCGAATGGCTTGCCGTTGGGCCGGGTGGCGGTGAGCTTGACAGTGTCGCCCTCAGAAGTGCCCTCGATTTTCAGCTCGTTGAGTGTTCCGGTGACTTTAGAGCCATCGGACTTCAATTCAATGCGGGCGGGAGCGAACTCCTCGCCGAAGCGGATCAGGACGAGGTGCCAGGTGCCGGTGAGATCGGCGGCGTTCAGTGTCAACACAGGGAGCAGCACGGCAAGCAGCGCAGGTTTCATGGGAGCCCTCTCTTTGATCAGGGTACGCGAGAGACTCAGGATTGGTTCGGGGAAATATGGAATTATGGTGACGGTCACCGTATTTGCCATATTCATTTAGCTATGTCATTGAAAACACAGGTGGCGTTGCCGGGAATGAGGGAACAGCGACGCCGGCGGGGTTTATCTTCGCGTTTGCCAACGGCGGGAGGGGGCCTGGCGTCTAAGCGGTATGCGAGATCTGGCTTATGCGCTGAGGCAGCTCAAGAAGAGTCTGGGTTTTACGCTGGTGGCCGTGGCGTCGCTGGCGCTGGGGATTGGAGCCAACACGGCGATCTTCGAACTGGTGGAGGCAATCCGGTTGAGGATGCTGCCTGTGGAGCGTCCAGGGGAACTGGCCTTCGTCGACTTCGAGAAGAACTCGACCCGCTCGGGATGGTTCTCCACCCGTAATGCGCGGTTGACGTATGCCCAGTATGACGAGATCCGCAAGAAGCAGGAGGCGTTCAACGGGCTGGCGGTGTGGAGCGCGACGCGCTTCAACCTGGCCCAGGGTGGCGAGGTGCGGTATGCGGAGGGGCTGTATGCGAACGGCGACTTCTTCCGCTCGCTCGGAGTGAATCCGGCGGTCGGGAGAACATTCACGGCGCAAGAAGATACGGACGCATGTTCGAATCCCGGGGCGGTGCTGAGCCATTCGTTCTGGCAGAGGGAGTTCGGCGGGGATCAGGGAGTGCTGGGGAAGACTGTCAGTCTGGATGGCCACACATTCCCAGTGATCGGAGTGACCCCCGCCTCGTTCTTCGGCGTGGAGGTGGGGCGGCGCTTTGAGGTCGCCATTCCTCTGTGTGCGGACAAGATGATCTCGGAGGATCAGAAGGGCCGCATTCCGGTGAAACACGCCTGGTGGCTGGCGATGATCGGGCGGCTGAAGCCGGGGTGGACTCTGGAAAAGGCAAACGTGCACCTGCATACGCTGTCGCCCGGTCTGATGGAGGCGACAGTGCCGCCCCAGTACAAGCCGCAGACCGCAAAGAAGTATCTGGCGAACAAGATCGGCGCGACGGAGGGCGGTACGGGCGTATCCGGGCTGAGGCGGGAGTACGAGCAGCCGCTGTGGCTGCTGTTGGCGACGACTGCGCTCGTGCTGCTGATCGCTTGCGCGAACCTGGCGAATCTCCTGCTGGCGCGCGCGAGCGCGAAGGAGCGGGAGGTCGCCGTGCGGCTCGCGCTGGGGGCGTCACGAGGGCGGCTGCTGCGGCAGATGCTGGCCGAGAGCCTGCTGCTGGCGGCGGCCGGTTCGGCGTTGGGCGTGCTGCTGGCGCAAATGCTCAGCCAGTCGTTGATCGCATTCATCAGTACGTCGGAGAGTCCGCTGTTTGTGGGACTGTCAGTGGATTGGCGGGTCTTGGGCTTCGCCACGGCGCTCGGAGTGGTGACCTGCCTGTTGTTCGGACTGGTGCCTGCGCTGCGGGCGACGGGGGCGGCTCCCGCTTCCGCGATCCGGTCAGGCGGTCGCAGTGTGACGGAGGGGCCGGGGCGATTCAGCTTGCGGCGCGCTCTGGTCGTGACGCAGGTGGCGTTCTCTTTGGTGTTGTTGGCTGGTGCTCTGCTCTTCGTGCGGAGTCTGCGGAACCTCATGACGACCGACATGGGATTCAAGGCGGAAGGGGTGATGACTGTGTCAATCGACTACAGCCGCGGCCAGATCCCACAGGAGCGGCGTGTGGCGCTGAACCGTGATCTGCTCGAACGGTTGTCCGCCCAGCCGGGAGTGGTGTCCGCCTCGCAGACGTGGTGGACACCGGTCAGCGGCGCGGGGTGGAACAACGAGATCGGTCCCGATGGATCGACTGCGGCCGCCAGCGGAAAGCTGTCGAACTTCAACCGAGTCGGGCCAAGGTACTTCTACACGATGGGGACCCAGTTGGTGGCGGGCCGCGAGTTCACGCGGCAGGACACGCTGTCGTCGGCGAAGGTGGCGATCGTGAATGAGGAGTTCGGCCGCAAGTTCTTTGGAAGGCCGGACATTGTCGGACGAACCTTCCGGGTTGAAGCGGCGGCCGGCAAGCCGGAGGATCTGTTCCAGATCGTGGGAGTAGTGAGGAACACGAAATACTATGAGGTGCGGGAAGAGTTCAAGCCCATCGGGTATTTTCCGGTGGAGCAGGAGGAGGAGCCGGGTCCGCAGGCGACTTTCGTGCTGCGCGTGCAGGGATCTCCGAGCGAGACGATGAGGGGTGTACGCCGGTCGGTATCTAAGGCAGGTCCGGCAATGAGCCTGCAGTTCCGGTCGTTCTCGGGGCAGTTGGAAGAGTCTCTGCTGCGGGAGAGACTGATGGCGATGATGTCCGGGGCATTTGCGCTACTTGCAGGCCTGTTGGCAACGCTGGGCCTGTACGGCGTGATCGCGTACATGGTGGCGCGGCGCCGGAATGAGATCGGAGTGCGGATCGCGCTCGGGGCGGATCGCTGGAGGGTAATCCGGTTGGTACTGCGGGAGACAGCGTTGCTGCTGGGCGCGGGGCTGGCGATTGGTTTGGTGTTTGCGCTTTGGGCGGCGCGGGGGGCCACGACCTTGCTGTACTCGCTGAAGCCGTGGGATCCATGGGCGATGGCGGGTGCGGTCGGCCTGCTGGTGCTGGTGGGGCTGGCTGCGGGATTTGTACCCGCACGCCGGGCTGCGGCCGTGGAGCCGATGGTGGCATTGCGGAATGAGTGAAGGAGTCAACCCCAGGTAGCGGTGAACATGGCGGCGCCAGGATCGATCTTGGCGCCGCTCGAAAGACGCAGGCCACCCAGAGTTTTTGGCAGTGTGACGGCGCTTGGGGCGGGGCCCGAGCCGCGTTCGAATTGCAGACGCCAGCGTGAACCCTCCGGGATCAGCTCCAGACTAACGGGGCCGAAGCGCGTGGGCGTGTTCTTGAGCCGGAAAGGTTCACGCATCGACATTTCAGGGGCTCCGATGCCTTCGAGCAAACGGAGGCGCGAGCCGTCTTCGAGAGCGAGCATGTGACGGAGATAGAGGACGCACTCCGCGCTGGCCCAGTTGTGGGGCATGTCGCCGACATAGCCGGCGACCAGCGAGCCGCGGAGGGGTTGCTCTTCGCGCCAACAGTAAAGCGGGGATGCGTGATTGAGGAAGCCATGGAATGTCCGGCGCGCCCACTCGTGCTCGCCGGCCCAAAGGTAGGCGTGCGCGGCAAATGCAGCGTTGTAAGTCCAGAGGCCTTCGTGGGGCAGCCAGCCGGTCTCGGCGGGAACGTCTTCCTGGCTGCACCACTTCATGAGGTCGATGTGGCCGCGCACGACGGGGTGCGCAGGATCGAAGACCACTCCGGGATAGATTGCGTGAGAGAGCGCCCACTGCGCAGCTTGGGGTCTGGGGCGTGACCATTCGTCGCGCTGCCAGGCGGAGTCTTCGCGAAGAACCATTGGGAGGAACGTGAAGCCGGAGGGATGTTGGATCATCTCCCGTTTGGCTGCCGTCTCGAAACCCGCGCGGAGGTCCTGGTAGAAGGATGAGAATTCATCTGTTCCTGGCCGCGAAGCGACGCTCCTCAGTCCGGCGAGAGTCCAGAGCGTGTTGGTGAATTCATAGCCCTTTGTGAAACCGCCGTCGGCGAAGCCGGGGACGATGAGGCCGTCGCGAGTTTTGTCGCGCCGGGACTGGAGGAATGCGGCGGCACGGCGCATGGAGGGGAGGAATTCGTCGAAGGCCCGCCAGTCCCGGCTCAGCTCGGATTGTCGGACAGTGGAAAACATGGCGATGGCGGCGTCTTTGTAGTGTTCGGGGCCGCCGCCCGCGTCGAGCGCGCCGTCGGGGCGCTGGTAGGTCCAGGTCGTAGCGAGTCCTTGGAGGGCTTCTTTGTCGTACCCGAGGTAGCGTGCGGCTTCAAGAATGAAGTGCCCGTCAACGACCCAGAGGCCGCGGTAACAGGTGGGGCCGACCTGAAAGGTGAGGCGGCCATTGCGGACTTCGCGGGCCTGGAGGATATTGCGGGCGCAGGCGGTGAGGAAGTGCGCGTAGGGCTTTGGCAATTGCCACTCGATGCCGCCGCTGAATGGATGCCACGAGGACCAAAAGGCGCGGGCCTCGGCGAGCACGGCGGCCGGGTCAGCGGTTTCGATGGACTGGCCTTGCTGGGGGAACCGGAAGAGGATGTCGCCGGTGACGGGTTCGGCCGGGAGTTGGAGGGCATACGAACTGCCGGCGTCGCGCAGAACGAGGGGGCGGGACGAGGTGAGGAACGGTTTCGCGTCGAGAGTGGCTTTTGTGCCCTCGACGGCGAGTTTACCGCGAGTGTGGATGCGCAGCAGGGGCGCGGCGCGGTGAGTCGAGTTGATGCGGACGATGAGGTTGTCGACGCGGCCTTCGCTGGCGCGGTTGGTGGCGAAAGAGACCAGTTCGATGGATGTCTTGTCGTGCCCGATGCGGGTGTGAACAATTGGGACGGCTGGCGATTCCAGTTCCTGGCGTGTGATGGGGAGGTTGTCGGCGCCCGGCAGGGCGAACTCGACGATGGCAGGGTAAAAGTCTGCGCCGCGGCGCCCCGGATTTCCGTAGAGGAGCCGGCCCCGATCATCGACGAGGCTCTTGTGGGGATCGTCGGGGAAACAGTAAGCGGTCTGCCACTGGAGCGGCCTGTACCGGAAGTCGATCTTCGGAGGCTCGGATATCGCTGCCGGCGGGGGGAGCGCTGAGGCGGCGGTGAGTTGAATAAGGTCCCGGCGGGTCATGTGAGGTCCTTGGGTATTCGGACCCCACTATCTTAATGCGGCGGCGCAGCTAAAGAGGGCGGAATTCGATGAGCAGGCGGCCGGAGGAGTGTGGGGCAGTGGCATGAATGCGGAGTCCGGCGGATTCTGCGATCGGACGGAAGTCGTCCGGCGTGCGCGCTTTACCGCCGACCAGGATCAGCATGAGGAGTTCAGGATCAGGTCGGGAGGAGGCGAAGGTGATGACGCGGCCGTGGGGCCGGGCGCCTCCGGCACAGCGTTTGAGAATGGCTGTGCATTCAGTGTCGGGCCAGTCGCCAAGGACATTCTTGAGGACATAGAGGTCGCAGCCGGCGGGCAGCGGATCGAAGAAGCTCTGGCCGATGACTGTTGCGCGATCGCTGACGCCGGCTTTTTGAAAGATGGGGGCGGAGCGTGCGACGGTCCTGGGGAGGTCGACGAGCGTGCCGCGGACGTGGGGTTGGGCGCGGAGGATTTCGGCGAGCAGGGTGCCCGTGCCACCGCCGACATCGACGACAGTGTGGATGGAGGGCCAATCCGCAGGATCGGGGAGGATCTGCGGATCGGGAACGCCGTGGCCGGCGGGACCCATGAGCTCGTCGAATGCAGCGGCGAGGTTGGGGTGGGCGTCGAGATTTTCCCAGTAGGGCCGGCCGAAGACTTCGTGGTAGGCGGGCTTGCCTGTGCGGACGGCGGAGAGGAGGGTGCTCCAGGCATAGGCCATGCGGCCGCCGAATGAGTCGAGGTCGAGGCTGAGGAGTGTGGGGCTGTCGAGGAACTGGCGGGCGAGATCGTTCAGCGCGAAGCGGCCGGGGGTGGGCTCTTCGAAAACGCCGCGGCTGACGAGGTGAGACAGGACGCGGTGAAGAGCATCGGGATCGGCTCCGGCCGCAGCGGCAAGTTGGCCGATCTCAGTGATCCCGCCGTCGACGTGCCGGGCGATGCGAAGGGTAGCTACGACGTGGATGCACCAGGGAGTGGAGAGGTCGGAAAGCGTCCAGAGGTCCATTGGGACAGCATGGCACGGAATTGTTTACAGGGGATGAGGGGAACTCGATGCTATTCTTCGACACATGAAACAACTGCTGCTGATCCTCATATTGGCTGCGGGGGCCTGGGCTGGGGAACTGACAGGGAAATGGACAGGCTCGTTCGACGTGACGAGGCCGGACGGGACGCAGAAGCCCGGGCCGGCGCACATGGAATTGAAATTGACGGGGCAGGAAGTGACGGGAACGGCTGGTCCGACCGAATCCGAGCAGATGGCGATCAGCAAGGGGAAGCTGGATGGATCCAAGCTGACATTCGAAGTGGTGACTCCATCGGGACAGACGATCAAATTCGCGCTGGAGTTTGATGGGGAAACGATTAAGGGTAGTGCGGCCGGCGAGAACGAAGACGGGCAGACAATGCAGGCGAAAGTGGATCTGAAACGGAAGGAGTAGGGGGCCGCCCAACGAGGGGCGCTGGGCGGCCTGGTCGTTACCGAGAGGCTGACTTGGCGGCAGCCTTTTCAGTGGCGGAGGAAACGTCCTCTGCGCCGGTGTCCTTCAGGAGTTTCTCGGCCCTTGACACTTCGTTGGAGGTGTCGCAATGCACTGAGAGCAGGACGCCGCCAGCCTTGACGCGGCCTTCGTAGCGCTGAGCTACGTATTCCGGGATGCCCAGGCCGACAAGCGCGCCAAGGAGACCACCGACCGCGCCGCCTACTCCCAGTCCGGCGAGCGTGCCCATGATCGGGCCAGCCGCAATGAACGGGCCCACTCCAGGTATGGCAATGGCGCCGATGCCGGCGAGCAACCCAAGGGTTCCTCCAAGAACTCCGCCAGTGGCCGCGCCGGTGGCCGCTCCTTCAGGGGATTTGGTCTTCTTCTCGTGAGCGAAGTCGCGTGAACTCTGGATGTCGGGTAGGAGGACAGAGATGTCGTTGTGTGAAAATCCCGATTCAGCGATGAGATCGACCGCCCGTTCCGCCATTGTGCTGTTCTTGTAAATGCCGAATACTGATGTGTTCTTGTTATCCATGTGAAACCCCTTTTCGATTTACTGTTGTTTTACGGATAATTGGTCCGTTACTTTACCGGCACCGGCAACGGCGGAGGCCTTCGCCACGATGACGCTCTTTTCTTCTTCCGACCTCACCGGCCCCTTTAAGGTCACAACACCGTCGCGGCTGATGATCTTGATGTTGTGCGCGTATGTGGAGAGAGACTTGTCTGCCATGATGGACTGCCGGATCTTCTGGGTGAGATCGCGGTCCGCGGCATTCATCTTCTGCTGATCGGCCGTTACTTCGGCGGCGCTTCGATCGCGCTTGTTCACTTTAGTGTTGTCGGGCTGCGTAGGCTGCTCCTGTCCGTACGAAGCGCCTGCGCATATGGCGATCATCAGCGCGACTCTCAGGTATTTCATCTCGGTCCTCCCTTCTTTGCCCGTCACCGGGCAGATGTACTCAACGAGTGGAATTGAGGCAAACGCAACGCCAGTGCAAGAAGTCCAGGAAATACAATGCCTCAGCATGGTGTGGCAGTTCGTACTTCTGCAAGCCGAGCAAGTATAAAATGCCGGAGCAGGTTATTTGTACCAGTCAGGGTTACGAAGGTAGGCCTTGACATTGTATTAATTAACTAGTACAGTAATGCGCAATGACATGATGACGAGGCGGCAGCTCTTGGGGATCGTTGGCGCGCTTTCTGCGCCAGGAGATGAGATAGTCGTGCCGCTGCGGTTGCTGGTGGATAGAAAGGTGAAGTGGAGCCCGGAACAGGTGGAGAGCTTCCGGAAGGACCTGTGGGCTCAAGCTGTGGGGAACCTGCTGAGTTGCGGCGTGCGCCTACAGGTAGTGGAGGGGAAGGGGGAGGTAGAGAGGCCGCCGGAGAGGGAACCGGTGATCAGTGGTCTGGAGTGGGGTTCGTTGAACTTTGTGGCGACGAACCGGATTCCGATGCATTGGGATGGAGGCCGAAGTCTATGCGGGGTGACGACGTTGTACCGCGGGCATCACTTGTGCATGGTGGCGCTCGATCTGGCGCACGGGAACAGAGTGCCGTTTGTGGCGGTGAACACGTGTCTCCATGAGCTTCTCCACGCGTTGCTGAATGACATCTTCGAGGACCGGCCCTCCGGGGCGAAGGGGCAGATGCGGGAGGCGCGGGTGGAATACGTCGCGACGAAGCTCTGGTTATTTGGGGATGGACGGGAGATCCGCGAAGGAGCGCGCTCATATGTGCAAAGGCTTGCTGATCAGCGGAGGAGGATGTCGGCTTCGGGGTAGCCGGTGGGGAGGATGATACCGGCCTTGGAGGCTCCGGCATTCAGGAGCGCGGCGATGGATTCGGTGGAGCGGCGGTTCATCCAGTAGGAATCAGTGCAGGCGCGGATCGCGAGCGCGAGAGGTGTGCCAGCGCCGTCGATGACGTTGACGGGCGCACCGCGTTCGATGAGCAGTCTAACGGTGTCGTGCCGCGCGCGCCAGGCGGCGACGTGAAGGGCCATGGAGTTCTTCGCGATCCCGAAGTAGCCGTCGCCCTCCCTGCAGAGGGACTGGATGTCGGCGCCAAGGTCGAGAAGGTTGCGGACGCCGGCCGCGTTGCCGTTGCCGGCGAACTCGGAGAGGAGCGTGCCGCCGTCAACACGGAGTTGGAGGAGCAGTTCGGGGCCGGCTGACTTGATCGACTGGATGGCGGCAGTGTCGTCCGTGGCACACCCGGCGAGGAGCCGGTCGATGCCGTTGAGTTCGATCGGAATACCGCGCTGTTGGAAGAGATCGAGGACATCGCCCCGCCCGCGTCGCGCGGCAAGGGCGGCGACACTGCATCCATCGGCGAAGTGATCGAGCGAGAGCGCAATGATAGTGAGGTGATTGTCGCGCTGGATGGCGTGGCACAGAGACGTGCGTCCCCAGTGAGTCATGCGATTGGGGTCCGCGCCGTGTTCCAGAAGGTAACGGACGCCTTCGAAATCATGCCAGTCGTGCTTGCGGAGAAGCAGAGTGGCGAGGCTGTCGGCAGTGAGTTTTCCGGACTCAACGAGCACGCGCATCGCGCGGTTATCGTAGGTTTCGGGCGTGTGATACACGACTTCACCGTTGTTTGGATCGGCGCCGCGTTCAATGAGAAGGAGGGTGAGTTCGGGGTGGTGGGCTATGCCTGCGGCGCCGTAAAGGACTGATTCGAACTCGGGGCCGGGCAGATGGCTGGGCTCGAAAAAGCCGGTATTCGCGTCGGCGCCGGCATCCAGCAGCGCTGTTGCGGTGCGGACAAAGTTCCCGGAGCGGGCAGCGTCGAGGCGGAGGTAGCGGGAGAAGCAGAGGTACGTGAGTGGTTCCCAATCGCGAGGAGCGGCTTTGGCAGTGGCGGAGTGGGGATCAGCTTCCAAAAAGCGGCTGACGGCAGCGTGATCGCCGAGGATCGCGGCGGTCTGCATGGTACAAGAGGCGATGTCGGGATGGGTCGCGAGGAGTGCGTTGGCGTCGTCGAGCGTACCCGAGGTGTGGCTGCGGTCGAGCGGAACGCAGGCGGCGTCAATGACCGCATAGATTTGTTCTCTGCTTGCCAGTAATGGTTTGATGCATGCCGGCCGGAGTGAGATGCTTGAGGGATGATTCAGCCTGAGGGGCTCAGGAAGAACGAAAAACTGCTGTGGTCTGCGGGGGCTGCGGATGTCTGGGCGCTGTTCAACGCAATCATCGTTGGGGATGCTTGTGGGCGCGTATGAGTCGGGCGATTCCCAGTCGATGCGGCGGCTGGAGTCGCATTTCCAGCCGGAGCGAAAGCTGCGATGGGAGGCTTTGAAAGAAGAGTTGAAGCTGGCGCGCGACGGGAAGGAATTCGCGCTGGAAGACGCGCGAGAGATGGTGGTCCGGGCGCACGGCTACAGGAGTTGGGAGGAGCTATGACGCGCAGGGCGATTCTTGCGCTGGCCGGCTCGGCTGCGAGAGGGCAGAAGGACATGTTCGCGGATGCTGAAGGATATGAGCGATTCATGGGGCGCTGGAGCCGGCTTCTGGCCTTGCCGTTTGCGGAGTTTGCCGCACTGCCGGACAAAGGACGCGTTCTGGACATCGGCTGCGGCAGTGGAGCGCTGACGTTTGCGATCGCGGGGATGAAGCGCGAAGTCCAGGTAGTAGGGATCGATCCCTCGGAGCAGTATGTGGCGTATGCCCAAAGCAGAAACTCTGCACAGGACCGCGTGAGATTCGAAACCGGAGATGCGCAGAAGTTGAAATTCGCGGACGCGTTGTTTGACGTCAGCGTGTCTCTTCTCGTGTTCAACTTCATCCCCGATCCGGCGTTTGCGCTGAAAGAGGCACGGCGAGTGACGAAGAAGGGCGGGTGCATCGCCGCGGCCGTCTGGGACTACGGAGCTGGCATGCGGATGCTGCGCATCTTCTGGGATGCGGCGGTGAGTATGGATCATGGGGCAGCGAAGCTTGATGAGAAAGACATGCCGTTGTGCCGGGCCGGGGAGTTGACGCAGCTCTGGATGCGCGTCGGGCTGAAGCAGATCGTGGAGCATCCCCTGGAAATTGCGATGCGGTTTCCATCTTTTGCGGACTACTGGGATCCGTTCCTATTAGGGCAGGGACCGGCGGGCAAGTACGTGAAGAGCCTGGACACAACGCGTCTGGACAAGCTGCGCGGAGAGATGGTTAGGCGCCTGGGGATTCGGGATGAGCTGCAGCCGTTCGAATTGCAGGCGCGGGCCTGGGCGGTGCGGGGATTCGTATGACGGCGTCACTCCGTGCGGAGATCCGGAGGATTGCGCAGGATCACGTCAGCGGGTCGACGGCGATCGCCATGCGGGCCGCGCGGGTGATGAAGAAGGCGATGGGCGAGGGAATCGCTGAGGAAGTCGCGCGAGGCCTGCTGACGGCGCAGCCGCGGATGGCATCGGTGCGGTACGTGGTGCGGAGGGCGCTGGAAGATGGCGTGTGCGCGGATGAAGAGGTGGCGCGGCTTTCGCGCGAGGCGGGAGATCGGGCGGCGAAGTTGATCCGCAAGGGATCGACTGTGATGACGCATTCGGCGAGCGCAGCTGTGTTCACCGCGTTGTGCGCGGCGAGCGAAGTCAAAGTGATCGCGACGGAGTCGCGGCCGAAGCTGGAAGGGGTGCAGCAGGCGCGGCGGCTCAGGAGGGCTGGCATTGAGGTTGAGGTGATCGTCGACGCCGCGATAGTGCTGCACTTGGAGAGGACGGATCTTGTCTTGACCGGCGCGGATGCCGTGACGGACGAGGGCGTGATCAGCAAAGTGGGGACGAGCATGCTGGCGCGGGCGGCGGTGGAAGCAGGCGTGTCGAGGTATGCCGTGTGCGGGTCGGACAAGATCCTGGCTCAAGGAGTCAGGCTGCCACCCGAAGAGGCGAAGCCAGGCGGCGAGATCGTTCGAGGGATGAGGGCGTCGAACTACTATTTTGAGACGACGCCCCTGGAGTGGTGGACGGGAATCGTGACCGAGAGTGGGGTGATCAGGCCTTCGCGGCCTGACGGGCGGCAATGAACTCCTGCATGCGGCGCGTGAGGTGCGGAGTGATGCCGAGCATTCGCTGGATCAGCATCAGCTGACCGCGGTGGTGCATTTCATGCTCCTTGGCGGAGATGAGCATCTCGAAGCGTGTCTTGGCAGGCGGGAACATCCCCTCGGGGTACTCGACGCGCTCCGCCAGGAATGCATCGTCGATGCCTTCGATGAGAAGTGCATAGCGTTCGCCTTCGGCGCGCAGCAGGTCGAGGATCTCGGCTTTGGAGCGGGGCACCTGCTGCTCAGCGGCCAGCTTCCCGACTATGCCAAAAAAGTCGAATCCGACAAGGGTATTGCGGCGCTCGATGAAGTGGATCTGTTCGGGGACGCGTGACATGACTGCGATGTGGACGAGGGTCTCGGCGACCGTGCGGGTCCCGGGAGCGGGCTGAAAGCCATAGTGCTCTCCAGGGATTTCTTCGGCGATGGTGATGGTATTGTTACGAACCGTCCGTAAGGACGCAGCGATTTCTTTCGGGCCGTAGTAGGTCATGTGAAGCTCCTCTGTGCCGATGAGGGTAGTTTAGCGAAACGCAGGAAAGGGTGTTGAGCGAAGACTGCTTCAGGGTTAATGTGAGCAGGTGACTGCACATCTGTTCGCCGGCTATGACTTTGCCTACACGTGGCCATGGACGTACGGGCATTTGATCGTCGCGCTAGCTCTGGCGGGGGCCGGGCGGTTGGGGAGAAACAAGCTGGGCAGGTGGATATCCCTTGCGCTGTATGGGGCTGCGGCGTGGGCGTTTGCGGGGTTCCTGATTGTGCAGTTGGTGTTCGGCTACAACTCGCCGCAGAGGATGCCGACAGACAGATTCATGCTGGGAGCAAGAGGGGAGGTGCTGGACATCGGGTGTGGATCGGGGAGGACGACCATCATGGTGGGGCTGGCGCGGCCCTGGGTGCGCATCGCCGCGTTGGACAATTTCAGCGCGCAGTACATCCGCAACAACGGCGAGGACCTGTTGAGGCAGAACCTGCGAGTAGCAGGGATTGAGGACGGGAGGGTGAGGGTATTGCGGGCGGACATGCGTCACATTCCGGCGAAAGATGGAGAGTTCGATGGCGTGGTCAGCAGCTATGCGATCGACCATCTGAACCGGAAGGGGATCGAGCAGACTCTCGCCGAGGTGGCGCGGGTGCTGAAACCGGAAGGGGAGTTCTTGTTGATGGTGATCAGTTCGGACGCGTGGCTGAAAGTCGTGTACGGCCCGATGCTGATGCACATGAGAGGCGTGTGGCCGGACTACTGGCAAGGGTCTTTGGAGAAGGTACGGCTGCGGGTCGTAGAGCAGGGCAGAACACCGGGATCGGCGTACTTCCTGTGCAGGAAGCTGCCATGAGGTGATGGGAGATCTTCAGTCAGTCTCAGTGACAGGCGCGCGGCGTGAAGAGAATTGCCAGCGGACTGCGCGGTAGGTCCAGTAGTAAGCGTTGCCGCGGGTGAGGTAGTGGCGGGTTTCGAGGATGAAACGGCTGAGGGCGGTAAGTGCCAGGTTGCGCCGCGGTCTGGTGAGGGAGGCGGCGGGGGAATCAACGGGATCGCACGCCCGGAGGGAGGCGAGGACGAGGACGCCGTCGGTGACAATTTCCGCGCCGTCAGCGGGAGCGCGCGTGACGGCGGGGCGCTCGATCTCTTGGAAAGCATCCAGGCAGCCGGCGGCGGAGAGGTCGCTGAGGACCTTGGATCGCTCACGGTCGATGCGGGGGTCGATCTTGTGGCTGAAGCTCATGCGGCCGAAGTCGAACGCGATGCCCGTGTCGTGCGTGGCGGCGCCGAGCCAGAACGGGGACCCGTTGTTGTCTTCTCTCCAGAGCCGGATGTGGTGGCGTTTGGCAAGCGAATTGAACGACTTCTGAAAGACAAGGTCTGGCGGGCGGCCATTGTAGAGAAGTGTGCTGACAGGAGCGCGCGAGTAAGTCTTCATGCCGGCGAATGCGGAGTAGGTCCGTGCGAACGTCCGGGCATCAAGAGAGTCGGTGGTGAACCAGCCTGCCGCTTCGAAGGCGCGGGAGAGGTCATCGGAAGAACCAGCGAAGGCGAGGTTGATGATGTCTCCGGCGGCTTCCCTGTTGGGACGGCGGACTTCATGGGGAACGGAGGCGAGCGGGTCGAGGAGGGCGAGTGGCGCGGGCTGAGAAGCGCTGGCGAGTGGATTGGAAGGCGTGAGAGTCTCGCTGACGGCGAGACGCGCGATCAGGTCTGTGCCGGCCGGAAGCTCAATTTCGGAGTCGGGCAGACGGAAAAGGATCAGACGCGACGCGATGATCGTGGCGGCGCCAGCGGGACCCGGGGCGAGATGGGTATAGATCAATCCGCCTGCGCCGTTGAGTCCTGTAGTAGGCCGGTGCAGGAGCGCGGCGGCAGGCCGGAACCAGAGACCGTTGAGCCAACTGTAAGGGTGGCTGGCTGCGAGAATTCCGTGGATCTGGTTATTGGCCCGGACTGATTCGCGGGCGTTGTCGATGTCCAGCAATCGAACATCGCAATCGACAGACTGACCTTCAGGGAGGACGCAGCCTTGAAACTCGAGAGCCAGCGACGCACGCTCGCGGCGCAAGCCGAGTCCAACGGAGTGAGCCTCGCGCACGATGCCGTGAATCCGGCTGCCCGACGGCAACAGCGAGGAGCCCTTCAGGTCAACGGGGCCGAGAAGCCGCGCGCTGAATGGGGTGCCCGGCTTGGAGTAGCTGGCGAGCGGCGTCTCGAGACGAAGGCTCACGTCCTGAGACGGATCCGCTGCGGCGGAGGCCGAAACATAGATCAGAACGAGGAGGACTGAACGGAGCAGAAAACAAATCAGAGCAGCGGTCATGCGATCGTGCGAGCCATTAGATCACACTCGGGGTTCTGTCCGAAATACCAAATTCGGGGGAGGATCGGGGGCTTACCTACGGGGGAGGACCTTCTTGGGAACCCTAAGAGCCACGGTGCCCTGCACGGTGACGACGTCGTAGCGGCCCTGATACCCGATGAGGAGGTGCGCGGCCCAGGGCTCGAGGCCGTAGACCCTGGTCAGCCATTCGACCATGTCAGTGGTGGCGATCTGAAGTCCGCGGTCGAGTGCACTTTGGAATTCGGGCTGGCTGCCGATGCTGATGATGGAGTCTTCATTTTCGATTCGCGGCGTGGACATGCCGGCCTTTTTGCGAAGTTCGACGGTGAATTCGACGTCCATGGAGGTCTCGACGCCGGTGCCGGTGGGCTCTCCATCGGCCTGGAGGGCGTGACCGTCGCCCAGGAAGAACAGGGCTCCGGGGTGGAAGACGGGCAGATAGAGGGTGGCGCCCTCGACGATCTCGTTGTAATCCATGTTGCCGCCATAGGGACCGGAGATAGAAGAGGCCGGACCGAAATCGCCGGCTGCCGCGACGCCCACACAGCCGAGCATGGGACGCGCGCGAAATTCGAATTTGGCTGCGGCGCTCGCCGGCTCGCGCAGGCGAACCATGTTGGTCTTCAGGTCGAGATCCCAGGGCACGCGCGAGGCGAGGCCCTGGTGGACGAGGTCTGGCTTGTAGCGGTTGGGATATGTGCTCTCGATGCTGTTCGGTGTGAGGGCTGAGAGCAACAGCCGGTAGTTGGACCAGCCCGTGGGGCGGTTCATGCGGATCCTGTTGAAATGGACCGCCAGGGCGTCGCCGGGCTCGGCGCCTTCGATGTAAAACGGACCGGTGAGTGGATTGGGATTGTCGGCGCGTTTTACGCCGCGCTCGTCGTCGCCCCAGGCGTCGAGGGTCTTCGTGATCACGGTATCGCCGGGGCTGATCCTCTTCAGGACAGCATGGCGGTGATGGAACGAGTTGTAGTAACGGTCCGGTGCGACATTGTGGGTTTCGGCGCAGAGGAGGGTCGTGGCGGCGAGGGCCCAAAGGAGAGTGGGGCGCATGGGAGATAGTTTAGGCCCACTCTCGAACGCCGGGTGGCGCTCAATTCTGCTTCAGTGTTTTTCGGATCGTTTTGGACAGGCTCTCGATCCTCTGTGACCGCTTGAAAGACTGTGCCGGCAGCGAGCCTGCCGGCGCAGCGTGGAGCTCTTCCTGCAGAGTCTTGGCTTCGTTGATAAGTTCCTCGACTTCGGCCAACAGGCGTTTGTGGTTGGAATCGGGACTCCCGGGCTCGACCTCGGGGCGTACGACGACGATCGGTGGAAGCGGTTTTGAGTTGCGAGTTCCAAGCCCCGGCACCGTCTGTCCAGGCGAGGTTGGCAGGGCAGAGCAGAGCAGGAACAGAGAGAGTGCATTCAATCTCATAGCGACCTCGCCACAGTATCTCATTCTCGCAGGGAATACCTTGACCTTCGACATATGATGTGGGATATGTAGAAGCCAGAGGTATCGATGAACTCCGCGAAAGCCGATCTGCCGCAGGGCACGCTGGACATGCTGATTCTAAAGGTAGTGGCGCTGGGGCCGCTGCACGGGTATGGGATTGCGCAGAGGCTGCTGCAGATCTCAAAGGATGTGCTGCAGGTGCAGCAGGGGTCTCTCTACCCTGCGCTCCACAGGCTGGAGAACCGCGGTTGGCTGAAGGCCGAGTGGGAGACGTCCGAGACCGGGCGTGAGGCGAAGTATTACTCGCTGACGAAGCTCGGTGCGAAGCAACTCGAAACGGAGCGCGAGAACTGGGAGCGGTTGTCGGAGGCGATCCGGCTGGTGATGCGGACGGCGGAGTGAAGCACATGTCCTGGCTCAATAGACTGTTGCAGAGGGAGAGACTGGAGCGGGAGTTGGACGCGGAGATGCGCGATCACCTGGAGAGGCAGGTGGCGGACCTGGTGGCGCGCGGCATGGAGCCGGCTGAAGCGCGGCGCCAGGCTGCGCTGTTGTTCGGCGGCGCGGAGCAGATCAAGGAAGAGTGCCGCGACGCGCGGGGCGTCCGGTGGCTGGAAGACTTCGTGGCCGATTGCCGGTACGGCCTGAGGGTACTGCGCAAGAGCCCGGTCTTCACGGCGGCGGCGGTGCTGTCGCTGGCGCTCGGGATTGGCGCGAACACGGCGATCTTCAGCCTGATGGATCGGGTGATGCTGCGGATGATGCCGGTGCGGGAGCCGGATCGACTAGTGGAGTTTCAAAGGATCATGCCTGTCTACGGGCGCGGGGCAATCTCCGGCCCGTTGTTCGGGCAGATTCAGAAGTTGAGCAGCTTTGACGGCGCTCTGGCCCAGTCGTGGCAGGGCAGAAGAGATATTCGATTCGGCGATCAGGATGAGAAGGCTGCGGTGGAGTTGGTTTCGGGAGCCTACTACAGAGTTCTCGGCGTGAGCGCAGCCATCGGCCGGACGTTCGACGAGACGACGGAGCGAGAGCCGGTGGCGGTCATCAGCCATGCGTATTGGAAGCGCAAATTCGCCATGGATCCGGGCGCCATCGGCAAGAGCTTCCGGTTAAACGACACGGTGTTCACCATCGTCGGCGTGACGCCGCCCGAGTTCTTCGGAACGATTGTGGGCCAGACGCCGGACATCTCGGTTCCTTTGGGAATGGAGGCCGAGGCGCGCGGCGCGCAACCGGTGATGCAGAAGTCGCACTACAACTGGCTGTCGGTGATGGCGCGGCTGAAGGCGGGGACCACGCTGGAACAGGCGCGGGCGGAGACCGGGGGATTCTACGGGAATCTGATGAAAGCGGACGCAGAGCGCCAGAAGGACGAGGTTCAAAAGAAGAACACGCTCGCGATGAGGCTCCGAGTTGAACCCGCGGGAAACGGGTTCGATGACTTGCGGCGGAAGTTCTCCGAACCGCTGCAAGTGTTGATGGGCATTGTCGGACTGGTTCTTCTGATGGCCTGCGCGAACATCGCGAACCTCCTGCTGTCAAAGGCGGCTGCACGGCGCCGTGAAATTGCGGTGCGGCTGGCGATCGGAGCCGGGCGCGGGCGGATCGTGCGCCAGATGTTGACGGAGGGACTCCTCCTCGCCCTGATGGGTGGCGCGCTGGGCGTGGTGCTGGCGTATTGGTCGGCCAACGCGTTGGTGACGATGATGTCGAACGGCGGGCCGCGCATGGCGTTGGACATCTCTGCGGATGGGCGCGTGCTTGGTTTTGCCTTGGCAGTATCGCTGGCCGCATGCCTGCTGTTCAGCCTGGCCCCGGCGTGGCAGTCGACAAGGCAGGGCCAACAACCGGCGCTGGCAGAGGTGCGCGGCTCGAGGTGGAGACTGGGGAAGGGCCTGATGGTGGCACAGATCGCCATCTCGCTCGTGCTCTTGATCGGTGCAGGGCTGTTCGGACGGACGCTGTTCAACATGTACTCGCTGGATGCCGGGTTTGACCGGCACAACGTGCTCCTGTTTTCCGCCAATTTCAAGAAGGCCGGATACAAGGACGACCGGCTGAGAGTGGCGCAGGAAAGGGTCATCGCCGAGTTGAAGAGTCTGCCGGGAGTCACGGCGGCGAGTATGGCGCTGATGCCGCCTGTGAGCGGCGGCGGGTGGGATGGAGATGTCGATGTGGAGGGATACACGTATGGCCGGGGAGAGGACAAGACGTCGCATTTGAACGCCGCCGGGCCGGGCTACTTCAAGTTGATGGGGACGCCGGTGTTGATGGGGAGAGAGTTTGACGAGCGGGACGGACAGGGCGTGCCTCGAGTCGCCGTGGTGAACGAGGAGTTTGCGCGGTACTACTTCAAGGGAAAGCCGGCCGTGGGGAAATGGCTGTCTCTGGGGGGGCCGGAGCGCGCAGAGATTGTCGGGGTCGTGAAGAACATCAAGTACCGCGATCTGCGGCAGGAGTTTCCGCGAACCGTCTTCTTTTCCGCAATGCAGGACGTGGGTTCGCGGCCGGACTGGTATTCATTCGTCTTTCGGACCAGCTTGCCCGCGGACGAGATGTTCCGGGCCGCGGATGCCGCGGTGCAGCGAGTGGATGCAGCACTCCGGATCGTGGAGCCGAAGACGCTGGAGCAGCATGTGGAGCGAACCATCCTGCGCGAACGGATGCTCGCGGCTCTGGCCGGGATCTTTGGCGCGCTGGCGCTGATATTGGCGTCGGTGGGGATCTACGGAGTGATGGCGTTTCAGGTGGCGCGGCGCCAGAAGGAAGTGGGGATCCGGATGGCTTTGGGCGCAAAACCTGCAGCCGTCGTTCGGATGGTGCTGGGTCAAACGGGAAGGTTGCTGGTTGTGGGGTGCGTGATTGGGCTGGCAGGGGCATTCGCGGTGACGCGCCTGTTCGAGAAGATGCTGTTCGGAGTGGAGGCCGCGGATTCGGCGACGTTCGCAGCCGCTGTCCTGGCGTTGGGGGTGGTGGCGATGGCGGCGTCGTGGGTGCCAGGCCGGCGTGCGGCCCGCGTGAATCCCGTAGAGACGTTGAGGTGGGAGTAACCTCACAACCCCGATTCGCTGCCCCGGCAAAACCCCGTTCACAGCACTTGTCTGACGGGTAACCCCGGTATTTTCAACACCGACATGTCTGAAATCACCGAAACCGCTTGACAAGTCCTGCTACTCTTGAATCGGGAGCGCTCCGTGCGCTCCTTTTTTTGCGCCGGGAGCGGAGCAGCTTCGTCATGGCGCTCGAGTCCTGCCGCGTTCACCGCCGCGTGATTGCGCGCGATGGTCCCACTGGTCTTTGAAATCCTGGTTGAATGCTGAAAAGCCCGGCGTCTGTTCAAGCCGAACCTTCATCGTCCGGCGGGCCAGGTTGACTTCCTCCTGGGCGCCCCTCAAATTGAGCAAGATTTGAGATTAAGTCTCGGAGCATCAGTGAATTGTGGAGGGGCATGGCATTTGCATCGAACCCGGAACGAACCCGTCTTGGTGCGAACGCCATTTCCCCTCCCATCGTCTGTCGAGGGGAGTTGACTTTTCCCGGGAGGTGCTGCATACTCCCATCGAGAGACGATGGGAAAACAGGAAATACTGCCGGGCACGCTGGACATGCTGATTCTGAAGTCGCTGGCGCGCGAGAAGCGGCATGGATACGGCATCGCGGAATATCTGAAAGCGGTCTCCGAGGATGTGTTGGAGGTGGGCGAGAGCTCGCTGTATCCGGCGCTGCAGAGGCTGTTGTTGAACGGCTGGGTGAAGGCGGAGTGGGGCGCGTCGGAGAACAACCGCCGGGCACGCTACTACACAATCACTGCAGCGGGGCGGAAGCAACTGGCTTCGGAGTCGCGGGAATTCGACCGGATGATCGGGGCGATCCAGCGTGTGATGGGGGCCGCGTCATGAGAATCCTGCGAAGGTTGATGTACGTGTTCCGGGGGCGGCGTCACGAGGTGGAACTGGCCGAGGAAATGGAGTTTCACCGGCAGATGGCGGAAGCCGCTGAGCGGGAGAATGGCCGGCCGGACGCGAGCGACTCGGCTCGGCGGCGCATGGGCAACATGATGCAGGCCAGCGAAGAGGCGCGCGGCGTCTGGCTCGCGCCGTGGGTGGAGGGCGTGTGGCAGGATCTGCAATACGGCGCGCGCTCACTCATCAAGCAGCCGGGATTCACCGCGATGGCGCTGCTCGCGTTGGGGCTGGGGATTGGCCTGAACACGAGCCTGTTCACTGTGTTCAATGCAGTGGCTCTACGGCCCTGGCCGGTGCTCGAACCGGGACGGATGGTGAATATCCTGACCACTGAACCGGGGCGGATGCATCAGCGGTTCGGCGGATTTGGGGCCGTGGAATACCGCTTTCTGCGGGACAATAGCCGCACATTGCAGGGCGTGATCCTGATGCGCAGCGAACAGGTGCGGATTGACGAGCAAGTGGAAGGGCAGCGCAGCCGATGCCACTTCGTCACCGGCAACTATTTCGACGTCCTGGGTGTTCAGATGGCGCTGGGCCGGGGACTGACTGCCGAGGAGGACAAAGTCGAAGATCCACGGCCCGTTGCCGTATTGAGCTATCAGACCTGGCAGACGCGGTATGGCGGTGACGCGGGCATCCTCGGGCGCACGATCCGGCTGGATGGTGCGCCGTTCATGGTGGTCGGAGTGGCGGACGAAGCGTTCACTGGCACATCGATGGACCGGCATGACGTGTGGGTGCCGATGGCCACTCTGCCGGTAGTGAGGCCGCTGGAGAAGTGGGCGCGCCAGATGCTGACGGATCCTCACTTCTGCTGTTCAAGCATGGCCGGACGACTCGCGGACGGCGCGACTCGAGAGCAGGCCCAGGCTGAGCTGACGGCCTTGACGCGGCAGTTCCAGTCGCAGCTCGGTGAGAAGCCGCATGACGTCATGCTGACAGGGACGGCGTTCTTCGCGCGGCCGGATTCGAAGAAGAAGGTGATCACCGTGATGGGGCTGCTGATGGCGGCAGTGGCTGCGGTCCTTCTGCTGGCTTGCGCGAATGTGAGCAACCTTCTGCTGGCCCGCGCGGCGGCGCGGCAGAGGGAGATCGCCGTGCGGCTTTCGCTGGGCGCGGGGCGCAGGCGAATCGTCCGTCAACTGTTGACGGAGAGCCTGTTGCTGGCGGTTGCCGCCGGAGGGCTGGGATTGGGGCTGGCGCAAGTGTTGCCGGACTTTGTTTTGCGGCAAATGGCTGACGCTCCACCGGTGTTGAACTTACGGCCGGACACCGCCGTGCTGGCCTACACCTCATGCATTGCGATGCTTACCGCGGTGCTGTTCGGACTGGCTCCCGCATTGCGCGGGACGCGGATGAGTGTGAACGAGGCGATGAAGGGGCAGAGTGCGAACGTGAGCCCCAGGTTCCGGCTGCGTAGCGTCTTGCTGGGTGTCCAGGTGGCGATCAGCGTGGTCCTGTTGATGAGCTCGGGACTGTTCCTGCAAGGGCTGAGACGAGCCGAGGACCGCGATCCGGGCTTTGCCGTGGACGGCGTGACTATCCTGACTGTCGACCTGCCCGTGGACCGGTACGACGAACAGCGAGGGAGCGCGCTGATGGCGGAGGCTGCTGAACGCATCGGGCCGATTGCAGGGAGCGGCAAAGTGGCGATGGCGCTGCTAGCACCGCTCGGCAATGCGCGAATCGTGACCGGATTCAGGATGCCTGGCCAACGCGAGGAGCAGGAGTCGCCTTTGGCCGGCCAGGCGGTGTCGGGCGAGTACTTCGAAGTGCTCGGCATTCCGATGCTGGCGGGCAGGAGTTTTGTGCCGGGAGACAGGGGACGGCACTCGATCATCGTGAATGAGGCGATGGCGCGGCGCTATTGGCCGTCGGGCAGTCCAGTGGGATCGGCAATTTTGACGGGAAAAGACCGGCGTGAGATCGTCGGCGTGGCACGGGATGCGGAGATCCTCGGACTCGGACCCGCGGAGCCAATGTACTTTGAACCGTACGACGGCGGGAACCGGGCGGTGCTGGTGTTTCGCGCGAATGAGGCCGCGGGGCGGCAGGCCGCGGCGCTCGTATCCGAATTGGAGAAGGGAGCTGTGGTGAGCGTGACTCCGATGCGGCAGCAACTGGAGCGCTGGCTGGGCCCCACGCGGATCGGTGCGGCGATGGCGGCGGCGCTGGGATTGTTGGCTCTGGTGCTGGCGAGCGTGGGCGTGTATGGAGTGATTGCCTATTCGGTGGAGCAGCGGCGCCGGGAGATCGGCGTGCGTGTGGCGCTGGGCGCGCGTCCGGGCCAGATGGTGGGGTTCATTCTGAAGAGCAACGCACGGGCGCTGATGGCGGGTCTGGGTGCAGGCGCGTTGGGAGCGATCGCGATGGCTAAACTGGTACGAAAGACGTTTCCGGACGTCAGCGGCCTGGACCCGGTGGTGTGGGCGGGCGTGATGCTGATCTTGATGGCCGCGGGAGTGGCGGCCTGTGTGATGCCGGCGCGGCGGGCGGGACGCGTGGATCCGGTGCGGGCGCTCCAGCACGAGTGAAGCGAAGCCGGCGCCGGCCGGAACTTCCTTTGGATTCACGGCACAGGTGCCCGTGCCGAGGGTCGCGATCCCCTGGGATTGAACTTCACCAAAATAGGGATTAATCGCCGGATTCCCGTGATATAAGAGAGGGAAGCAGTCCAAAGACTCCAACTGGGATTGGGGGACCTTTGATGGCACATCACGGGCGGCGGCGCGGTCAGGGAGTACGGACTGCGGCGGGAACGGCACATCGTACCGCTGCGTTTTCGTCCATCGGCGAAGAGATGCTGCGGGCGATTCTGGATTCGGCCTCGCAAGCCATCATCACCTGCGGAAAAAACGGCGAGATTCTCGCCTCTAACTCGCGGACGGCCGAGATGTTCGGCTACGCCCTTGATGAACTGGTGGGGCAGACGGTCGAGACGCTCATGCCGGAAGCGCTGCGCGAAGGTCACGCTCGACATCGCGCCGGTTTTACTGAAACGCCGCGGGTGAGGCCCATGGGAAGCGGCCTGGATCTGCTGGCCCGGCGCAAGGATGGCACGGAATTCCCCGTAGAGATCAGCCTGAGCTATGTGAACTCCGAGTTGTACGGGCTTCTGGCTATTGCATTTGTCACGGACATCTCGCAAAGAAAGATCCTCGAAGCACAGCTCCTGCAATCACAGAAGCTCGAAGCAGTGGGTCGGCTGGCGGGAGGTATCGCTCATGACTTCAACAACCTCCTCACGGTGATCTCCGGCTACGACAGCATCTTGCTGAACAGGCTCTCGCCGCAGGATCCTTTGCGCGGGTACTGCGAGGAGATTCAAAAGTCAGCGGAGCGGGCCGCTGCGCTGATCCGGCAATTGCTTGCCTTCAGCCGCAAGCAGGTGATTCAGCCGAAGATCGTGGATCTGAACACGCTCCTCAATGAGACGGAGAAGATGCTGCGCCGGCTCATTGGAGAGTACATAGAGATGGCCTTTCTGCACCAGAAAGACGTTTGGAACGTAAGAGTGGATCCCGGGCAGATGACTCAGGTAGTGATCAATCTGGTGATTAACGCCCGCGATGCGATTGGGAGTGCGGGGAGAATCGTTCTGGAGACTGCCAACAGGACTCTGGATGAGGAATACGCGAAGACTCACCTGGGTGTGAAGCCAGGTCAGTACGTGATGCTGGCTGTGTCCGATAACGGAGCGGGGATGGACTCTGAGACGAGAAAGCGCATTTTTGAGCCGTTCTTCACAACGAAGGCTGAAGGTGCGGGGACCGGGCTGGGTCTGGCCACGGTGTACGGCATTGTGAAGCAGAACGGCGGTGATATCTGGGTGTACAGCGAAAAGGGCAAGGGCAGCACATTCAAAATTTATCTGCCGAGGGCGGTCGATCCGCTGTCTGACCTTGAAAAGGCGGCCGAGAGCCAGGCGGAAGGCACGGAGACGATTCTCGTTGTGGAAGACGAAGAGGGAGTGCGGCGGATGATCGGGGAGGTGCTCCGCGGCAGAGGATTTACTGTGCTCGAGGCTTGCGATCCGGTGGAGGCCATTCAAATCAGCCATCGCCACGAGGGCACAATTCACCTATTGCTGACTGATGTCGTAATGCCGGGATCGACCGGACGCCAACTGGCGGACGAGTTAGCCAAGAGCCGGCCCCGCATGCATGTTCTGTACATGTCCGGATACACGGAGAACGTGGTCGAGCATCAGGGCGTTCTTGAGCCCGGTGTGCATTTCCTCGGGAAACCATTCACATTCCAGGAGCTGCTGCACAAGATCGGCGAGGTTCTGCCGAAGCAGGAGCGGAGCAGTGGAGAGTGAGCGGGATCTATTGCTGACGCTCCTGAAGGGGACAGCCGCGGAGACGGGTCAGGAGTTCTTTGGCGCACTGGTGCAACGCCTGACGGAAGCACTGGGCGTCGCCGGCGCCTGGGTCACGGAATATGATGCCGAGCAACGCAAGTTGCGTTCGTTCGCGTTCCTGTATGAAGGCCAGTGGATTCAGGACTTCGAATACTTCGTGCGGGGAACACCCTGTGAATTAGTGGTGGACAGCGGCAGCCTGGTGCATTACCCGGAGCGCATCGTTGAGCTGTTCCCGGAAGATCCGGAGCTGCAAGGATCGAACGCAGTGAGCTACATGGGAATGCCACTGCTGGAAGGTGATGCGCGGACGCTGGGACACCTGGCGGTGCTCGACACCAAGCGGCTGGATCTGACTGAAGAGGTGGAGGCGGTATTCCGCATCTTTGCCGCTAGGGCCGCGGCGGAGCTGCGCCGGATCAGAGCTGAGCAGCAGATCCGCGAGAGCGAGGAGCGCCAGATGCGGCTGTTTGACGGAGCCATGGACGTCATCGTGGAGTTGAGTCCGGAGGGCGCCATCGAGAGAGTCAACCAAGCCGGGCTGGCGGCATTCGGCGGAGATGTCAGGGGGGAGCGCATTGGACGATTTCTCAGCGGAGACAGCTCTCGGAAGCTTACGTCCCTGATCGAGGCCAGCGGGAGCAATGCCGTGTGGATTGCCGGTGGGTTGACGATGAAGCAGATCGATGGGTTTGCATTTCCCGCGGAAGGGAGCCTGTCGCGATACGAAGTTCGCGGATCGCCTCGCTATGTGTTGATCCTTCGCAACGTGCACAACCAGATGGCGGCTGAGCAGAAGATTGCGGATCTGGAACGGGCGGCTGCCTGCTTGCACGAGGAGCTTGCGGAACTCAGCGGCGGATCCGAGATGTTGGGGCGAAGCCGGGCATTGCGCGGGGTCTTGCGGGCGGTGCGGCAGGTGGCGCCGGCGGATGCCGCCGTGCTGATCACTGGCGAGACCGGCACAGGCAAGGAGCTTGTGGCGCGCGAGATTCACCGGGCCAGCCGGCGTTCCGGCAGGGCCCTGGTGCGGGTGAACTGCGCCGCGATTCCCGCCGCGTTGATGGAGAGCGAATTCTTCGGCCATGAGAAGGGAGCGTTCACAGGGGCAACGCAGAGGCGCACGGGGCGCTTCGGACTGGCGGACGGCGGGACACTCTTTCTCGATGAGGTCGGGGAGCTGCCATTGGAGCTCCAGTCGAAATTGCTGCGAGTGCTGCAGGAAGGAGAGTTCGAGCCGGTGGGGAGCTCGCAGATGCGGAAGGTCGATGTGCGGGTGATCGCCGCGACCAACCGGGACCTGGCGGCCGAAGTGAAAGCCGGACGATTTCGCGAGGATCTGTACTACCGCCTGAATGTGTTTCCCATCCACCTGCCGCCCTTGCGCGAGAGGGGCGACGACTCGGTGCTGCTGGCGGAGACGATGGTGGAGCGGGCTTGCCGCCGGATGAGGCGGAGTCCGCTCCGTCTTACTCCTGATGCGCTGCGGCGGATCCGGGCTTATTCGTGGCCGGGAAATGTGAGAGAGCTGCAAAACGTGATGGAGCGGGCGGTGATCGTGTCGCAGGGGCCTGAGCTAGAGCTTGCCGGAGTGCTCTCGCTGGCGCGGGAAGCTCCCGCCTGCACCGACGGGCTCAGGACAAAGCAGGACTTACGTCGCCTGGAGGAGGAGAGCCTGCGCGGCGCGCTGGAACGGTGCGGATGGAAGGTCGCGGGCTCAGGCGGTGCTGCCAAGCTTCTGGGACTGCCCCCCTCCACCCTGACGTCCCGCATGAAAGCCCTGGGCATCCACCGGCCGCGAGAAGTCGCGAGCGAGAGTAGCGAGATTCCGTGAGTTGCGAAATTTCGTGAGCGCAGGTACAGCCTAAGCCGTTGAAATCACTCAGCTGGTCTTCTGGCCTATCGAGTGCTTTCCCCTCTTGCGGAACCTGAGGTTCCGGAAAGCAGAGGGAACAAAGATGAATTCAACGACGACGAAACAGGCGCCCGTGAACGGCGTGGATGTGGGCCAGCTCTTCCAGACGATCGAAGCGCTGAAAGGCATGCCGTCGCTGGCGCGGTTCAAGTTCCGTATCCGCAATGAGTGGGTGGACAGCGGCTATAACCGCTCGACCGTGGACGGTTTTTACGGCGCCGGCGAGGAGAGGCCGCACGCCCGGAGGTTTGTCCTGGAAGCCGATGAACCGCCGTTGCTGCTCGGAAAAGACCAGGGAGCGAATCCGGTGGAGCACCTGCTGCATGCACTGGCGGCATGCGTGACGTCGGCGATGGTCTACCACGCAGCGGCCAGGGGGATCGAGATTGATGAAGTGGAATCCGACGTGGACGGCGATATCGATCTGCACGGCTTCCTGGGCCTGGATCCAAACATCCGGAAGGGGTACCAGCAGATCCGGATGAAGTTCCGCATTAAGGCCGATGTTCCGCAGGAGAAGATTGAGGAAATCTGCCGGCTGGGGCCGGGCTTCTCTCCGGTTTTCGACAGCGTGACCAACGGCGTCCCTGTCGTGGTGACGGCGGAGAAGGCGTAAAAACAGCGGTATGAGAGTAATGGATCTCCTGAAGGTCCTGATGTGATAGGATGGAATCCTGCGACCGACCGTTCGCGTTCGAGCTCACTGATTCGTCATCAAGTTCCGGTCGCAGACCCCCTCCTCTTCTCCCCCCCCAAAGCACGCTAGACTGCAACTGATGGTGCGTCTGGTTATCGCGATATGCATGGGGTTGTCCGTGGACGCGCAGATTGCGAACCCGCTGCTGCCGGCGGGTGCGGATCCCTGGAGCATCTATCGCGACGGGTGGTATTACTACACGAACACGACGGGCAGGAATCTGACGCTTTGGAAGACCAGAAGTCTTGGTGAGCTGAAACAGGCGCAGAAGAAAGTGGTCTGGACTCCTCCTGAAGGGACTTCCTATTCGAAGGAGATCTGGGCGCCGGAACTGCACTGGCTGCGCGGAGCGTGGTACCTGTACTTTGCCGCCGATGATGGACGGAACCGGAACCACCGTTTGTACGTGCTGGAGAACTCATCGCAGGATCCGCTGGAAGGGGAATGGCTCTTTAAGGGCAAGCTGGAGACGCCGGAGGATAAATGGTCGATTGACGGGTCGGTGTTTGAGCATCGCGGCCGACTCTATTTGCTGTGGTCCGGGTGGGAGGGGGATGAGAACGGCCGGCAGGACATCTACCTGTGCAGGATGAAGAGCCCGTGGACTGCGGAGGGGCCGCGGGTGCGGATCTCGACGCCGGAGTTCGCGTGGGAGAAGGTTGGAGACATAGCCAGGCCGGGGCCAGACGACAAGCCACACGTCGATGTGAACGAAGGGCCACAAGCACTGGTGCACGGCGGGCGAGTGTTCGTGGTCTACTCGGCCAGCGGGTGCTGGACCGATGCGTATGCTCTGGGAATGGTATACGCAGATGCCGGCGCGAATCTGATGAAAGCAGAATCGTGGAAGAAGTGGCCGGAACCCGTCTTCAAGGCGACTGGCGAGGGAGGGACGTTCGCGGCGGGCCATAACTCGTTCTTCCAATCGCCGGATGGTAAAGAGGATTGGATCCTGTACCACGCGAATTCAGCGGCGGGGCAGGGTTGCGGAGGCAAGCGGTCGCCGAGGGCGCAGAGGTTCACATGGGGATCGGACGGGATGCCCAAATTCGGACAGCCGCTTTCAGTAAGCCAGTGACTGGCCCGGGCTAGGATGGAGGATGTGCCGAGATCAAGAGTACAAGTGCCCGGGCGAGTGAATCTCATTGGAGAGCACATCGACTATCACAACCTGGCTGTGTTGCCGATGGCGTTGGGGCGGCGGATCGATATTCACTTCAGCCGGCGGGATGACGCATTGGTGCATGCGGTGAGTGCGGAGTACGGGGAACGCGCATTTTCATTGAATGAAGCGCTGGAACCGGGGCCGGACGGCGACTGGGCCAACTATGTGAAGGCGGCGGCGCGAGCGGCTCAATGGAAGTGGCAGTTGACTCGCGGAGTGGACATGCAGGTGTCGTCCGATCTGCCTGCGGCAGCCGGGCTATCCTCGTCTTCTGCCCTGTTGACGGCTTGTACCCTGGCGCTGCTGGAGGCGAACGGTGTCCACGCCTCGTTTGAGGAACTGATGGAGGTGCTGCCTGAGGGGGAGCACTTCGTGGGAACGCGGGGCGGGGGAATGGACCACGCAGCAGTTCTTGGGGCGCGCAGCGGATGCGCGCTGCTGGTGGAATTCGCTCCTGTACGGGCGAGTGCAGTGCGTATGCCGCCGGAATGGTCGTTTTTTGTCGCTCATAGCCTCAGCCATGCGGAGAAGTCCGGCGCGATGAGGGAAGCGTACAATTCGCGTCGCAGGGCGGGGACCCAGGGATTGGAGGAAATGGGATTCACCTCGTTCCGCCAGGCACTGGACACTTACGGGCCGGCGGAATTGCGCAAGCTGGCGGGGCGGCTCCCGGAGGATGAGCGGCTGTGCTTTCTCCACGTCGCCGAAGAAGCGTTGCGGGTGAGGGCGGCGGCACGGGCGATGGAGTCAGGGGACGCGGAGGAGTTCGGGCGTCTCCTCTACCAATCGCACGAGAGCCTGAGGGACCAGTTGCGGGTGAGCAACGCGGCTCTGGACCGGTTGGTGGAGGCCGCTCAGCAGAGCGGAGCATTGGGCGCGCGGCTGACTGGCGCGGGGTTCGGTGGATGTGCCGTGGTGTTCTGCCTGCAAGGGGATCGGGAGCGGATTCGTAGAGGGATCGAAGAGAGATTCTACGGAGGAGTTGCCGGCGGGCACCTGATTGAAGCAGCGCCGTCGGCAGGAGCCCTGGAACTGGCGGCTATTGCAGCTTCAAAGCCGGATTCGGCATCCTAAGGAGAGACGGGGCCCCTGTAGACGTCCGCTGACGGTCGCAGTTCTGGGTGCGGCCGCTTCCCCGTAATCGGTGACATCCGGAGGGAATCGACATTGTCCAGGATGCGTGTATTGTGTTCGCTGATCGTGGCTCTGCTGGCCCCTGTGCGGGCCCAAGTGAACGTGCTGACGGTCAACTACGACAATTCACGCACCAACTCCAATCGCAACGAGTCCATACTCGACGCCTCCAATGTGAATCGTAAGCAGTTCGGGAAGCTCTACTCGATGCACGTGGATGGACAGGTGTATGCTCAGCCGCTTGTAATCACGGGAGTCGATATCCCCGGGCAGGGATCCCGCGACCTGGTGATTGTGGCCACCATGCACAATTCCCTCTACGCGTTCGATGCGCAGGCCAGCAGCTCTCCGGCGCCGCTGTGGAAGACATCGCTGGGACCGACGGTGGAAACAGCGGATTACAGTGCCGATTACTATTTCACCGATGTGAACCCCGAGGTCGGAATTCTCAGCACGCCAGTGATCGATCCGGCGACCAACACGATCTATGTCGTTTCCGCCAATCAATCGGGCGGCCTGTACTCTCACAATCTGCACGCAATCGATGCCGCGACGGGGAAGGTGTTGACGGGTCCTGTCTCGATTCAGGCCCATGTCCCTGGCACCGGGGAAGGGAATGTGGATGGAGTCCTCTCATTCGACTCGTTCATCCATCTCCAGCGTCCGGGGCTGCTCCTGCTGAACGGAGCCGTGTACGTGGCTTTTGGATCGCACGGCGATCAGGGCGTCTTCTACGGCTGGATCATGGGATACAGCGCCGCGGACATCACTCAGCAGGTAGCCGTGTTCAACGCAAACCCCGCCGGCTATTCAGGCGCAATCTGGATGTCGGGGCACGGCATGGCCGCGGACGAGAACGGCGCGATCTATGCCGAGACCGGCAACGGCGACCTGGATGGCGAGCGTAACTTCGGCAATGCCTTCATCAAGCTGGACGGCGAGAACGGACTGGCCGTTCTCGACTGGTTCGGGCCGGAGAACTGGAGAAGGCTGGACGAGTTCGACATTGATTTGGGGTCCACATCGCCGGTGTTGATTCCTGGCACCGACTTTCTGATCGGCGGCGGCAAGGAGGGAGTCCTTTACGTGCTCCGGCAGTCCGACTTGGGAAAGCTGACGATGGGGAATACCGGTGTGGTGGACATGTACAGGGCGGTTCGCTCCGGCATCTTTAATCTGGCTCTCTGGAAAAGGTCCGATGATGCGCTGGTGTTTGTGCAGGGATGGAGCGATCCTCTCAGGGCATATCGCGTGGTGGACGGCAAGTTGGATCGGACTCCGGCCAGCCAGACCAATGAGGAGTTCATCTATCCTTACGGCGGCATGACGGTGACCTCGAGAAGTGAGGATGATCCTTCAGCCATTCTGTGGGTGACGAGCACGACTGGCGGGACGAGCGGGACTGCCTGGCCCTCGATATTGCATGCCTACGACGCCAACGATCTGACGCACGAGTTCTGGAACAGCGAGTTGGATCCGTACGACCGGCCCTCGAGTTTCTCCAAGTTTGTCGCGCCGACAGTGGCCAACGGCAGGGTCTACCTGCCGACTTTTTCAGGCCAGGTGGTCGTGTACGGTTTGCGATCGGAGGCGAACCGGACAGCGGACATCGATATTCTGAACGCCTTCAGCCAGTTCGGCCTCACGGTTTCGCCGGGCGAACTGTTGACTATCAAAGGTCTCGGAATCGGGCCGAAGGGCTCCATTCAGTATCAGCCTGATGTAAACGGACAACTGCCGACTCAATTGGGCGGCGTGACTGTGCTGTTCGACGGCCAGCCAGCCGCCGTGGTCTCCGCTTCTGCGGACACGGTGACTGTCGTTGTCCCGTACTCGGTCATGGGAAGTGAGACCACAACAGTGGAGGTGCGGTATCAGGACAGAGCCTCGGGGCCGCGCATACTCGCAGTGGAGGCAGCACATCCAGGACTCCAGACCGAAGATGAATCGGGAGCAGGGCCGGGCGCGTTCCTCAATGAAGATGGAACCTCCAACTCGCCGCCGAATCCGGCCATGGTGGGTTCAGTCGTTTCGATCCTCGCCACAGGGCTCGGGGTCACCAATCCACCCAGCGATTTTGTGGAGATGTCGGCCGATGAGTCGGTGGATCCCAGGCCCGTCCAGGAAGTCACGGCGACCATCGATGGAAAGTTCGCACCGGTGGTCGGATTCTCACCGGTCTCGGGCAGTCCCGGCTCCACTTTCCGCGTGTGGATCCAGGTTCCCGCGGAACTGGAGCCGGACGACAAGCATGCGTGCACTATCAGCATCGGCGGGAAGACCAGCCCGGCTGTCTCCATTTCAGTTGGCAGGCCGGAATGATGGGCGGCGCCGGGATGAAGAGCGTCTTCCTCCCGGTGTTGCTGGCTGTCGTTGCGCAAAGCCAGGTCCGTGACGATTCGTTTTCGGGCTCGAAGGCGGGAGAAGCGCGTGAGGCGGGCGGAGTCAAGCTGCGCTGGTGTCCGCCAGGCCGGTTCATGATGGGTAGTCCGGAGGGGGAGACGCTCAAGCGGCCGGATGAGGAGCAGGTCGAAGTGGTTCTGAGCCGCGGCTTCTGGGCGGGTCAATACGAGGTGACCCAAGGGCAGTGGAAGCGAGTCATGGGCGCGTTCGTGCAGCCTCAGACCTCAGGCAACGGTGACGACTTTCCGGTGTACTGGGTGAATTTCGGCGAGGCGGAGGAGTTCTGCCGACGTCTGACAAAGACCGCTCGCGACTCAGGCGGGCTGCCCGCCGAATGGGAGTTCCGTTTGCCCACGGAGGCCCAGTGGGAGTACGCTTGCCGCGCAGGCACGACAACCGCGACTGCCTTCGGCGACAGGCTTGGCTACAGGCAGGCGAACTACGCGGGGAAGTCGTACAACAGCGGCGAGGAGGGGCCATCGCTCAACCGCGCTGAAAGAGTCGGAAGCTACCCGCCGAACGCCTGGGGCCTGTATGACTTGCACGGCAACATCTACGAGTGGACTCGGGACTGGTATCACGCGAAGCTCCCGGGCGGAGTGGATCCGGATCTCTCACAGGTGCAGAGCGTGATGAACAGAGACGGGACGTACTCGCGAGTCCGCCGGGGCGGAAGCTTCGCTGACGACAGTTGGGCGTGCCGTTCCGCGTGCCGGCTGCGATATGAGCCGCCTCGGCGGTCGGATCACATCGGATTTCGGGTGGTGGTTGTGCGCTTAAAGTGAGCGCGGCTGCTTGCGCGGCTTCTGACGCTGGTTGACGAGCTGCCACGCTTCGCTGAGGTGCCCGGCGAGCTCCTCGTCACTGACACGGTCGAGTTCGATGCCGATCCAGCCTGCGCTGCCGACGTAGGGCGGCCGGAAGTACTTCTCAGGGAAAGTGCTGGTGAGCACCTCCTGGTGCCCTGGCGGCGCTGGGACCCAAACGGCGATGTGGCCGTCGTTGTGGTGGTTGTTGTCGAACATCGCGAAAACGCGCTTCTTCACGAAAAACGTGGGCTCGCCGTGCGAGAGTTTTTCCCATGTCTCCGGCAGCGAGCAGCAGATGCGGCGGAGGCGCTGGAGATGTTCTTCGGTGTTGGCGAGAGGCCGTGCCTTCGGCATGGGGTCAATTATCGCGCGGCGGGCGGTGACCGGAATCATGAGTGCAGTGCTTCAGTGATTTTGGGATGCTTGAGGCATGGCTGGGGACACACCAACTCGTAGCACCATCATTCCGGGCATGATGTACAGGAACGCTCCGGCGGCGATCGAATGGCTCTGCCGCGTGTTCGGGTTCGAGAAGCATGCGGTGTATCCGGGAAAGAACAACACCATCATGCACGCGGAACTGACCTTGGGCGGAGGCATGGTGATGCTGGGCTCGGTGAATGACGGAGCCTATAGCCGCCTGATGAAGCAGCCGGACGAGATCGGCGGCGCAGAGACGCGCAGCACGAGCCTGATTGTGCAAGACGCCGATACAGTCTACGCCCGGGCCAAAGCGGCGGGCGCGGAGATCGTGTTCGACATCGAGGACAAACCGTATGGGGGACGCGGTTTCACGTGCCGCGACCTGGAGGGCCACGTCTGGGACATAGGCACATACGACCCGTGGGCACCTAAGTGAGGATCCTCCCGTTTGACTAAGCGCTAACCCCCGGCAATCGCGCCAATGACGTAGAAAGGCTCGGTGCCCGACGCGATGGCTTCGGGCAGCAACGCGTCGGGCGATTCAAGGGACCAATCTTCAGAGCACACGAAGAAGCGCAGGAACGGCCTACGCTTCTGTGTGCCGTGGTCCCGGATAGTGCCTTCGAGCATCGGGTAGGAGGCTTCGAGCGCGTTGAGGATCGTGCGCACCGTCACCGGGTTCGCAACATCGAGCAGCACGTCCCCGTTGACCTTGGCGAGCGTCCGTAAATGCGCCGGCAGCACCACGCGGATCATTTCAGTGTCTGGACCTCGACGGAGAGCACCGCTGGCAGGTCGCGGACGATCGGATTCCAGGTATCGCCGGCATCCGCGGAAGCATAGACCTGGCCGCCGGTGGTCCCGAAGTAGATGCCGCACGAATCGAGTGAATCCACGGCCATGGCGTCGCGCAGGACGTTCACGTAGCAGTCGCTCTGCGGCAGGCCCTTGGTGAGCGGTTCCCACTCGTTGCCGCCGGTGCGGCTGCGGTAGACGCGCAGCTTGCCCTCGGGCGGGAAGTGCTCGGAATCGCTCTTGATGGGAACGACGTAGATGGTCTCAGGCTCGTGAGCGTGGACGTCGATGACGAAGCCGAAGTCGGTGGGGAGGTTGCCGCTGATCTCATGCCACGAGTCGCCGGCGTTATCGGTGCGCATGACATCCCAGTGTTTCTGCATGAACAGCACGTTGGGCCGCGAGGGGTGCATCGCGATGCGATGCACGCAATGACCGACCTCGGCGTTCGGATCGGGGATGTACTCGGACTTGAGGCCCTGGTTGATCGCCTGCCAGGTCTTGCCGGAGTCGCTCGTTCGAAATGCGCCCGCGGCCGAGATTGCGATGTACATGCGCGCGGCGTCTTTGGGATCGAGCAGTATCGTGTGCAGGCCCATGCCGCCAGCACCCGGCTGCCACTTGGATCCGGAGCCGTGGCCGCGCAGTCCAGGGAGTTCCTCCCAGTTCTGCCCGCCGTCGCTGGAACGGAAGAGGGCCGCATCCTCGATGCCCGCGTAGACGGTGTCGATATCGGTCAACGACGGTTCGAGATGCCAGACCCGCTTGAACTCCCAGGGGTGCGGCGTGCCGTCGTACCACTGGTGCGTGCCGGGGACGCCGTCATACACGAACTTGTTGCCAACCGGTTCCCACGTCTGGCCGCCGTCGTTGGAACGCTGGATCAACTGACCGAACCAGCCGCTGGTCTGTGATGCGTAGATCCGGTTTGGATCTACAGGAGACCCTTTGACGTGATAGATCTCCCATCCGGCGAAGTGTGGGCCGCTGACGTCCCACTTCTCCCGCTTTGCGTCCGACGTCAGGACGAACGCACCCTTCTTGGTGCCAACCAGTACCCGTACTTTGCTCATCCCTCGCTCCTCTGTGTGTTTGTTCCAGTCTTTCCAGCTTAACTGCTTCGTTGACGCCGCTCGAACCTGGGGATCAGCGGAGTCAAGTCCTGCTGCTGCCACCGCCGCCGGACCTCGCCAAGAACTGCCTCTCGGTTCTCAATCATCTGTTTGATGAACTCGGGTGGCGCCCCGGTCTTTTCGTACCGCGCGCCCCAGACGAGCAGGTCCAGGAGCAGCGGCGCGAGGTCGATCCCCTTCTCCGTCAGCCGGTAATTCACTTTTCTTGCATCCGTCTCTTCCGGTTTCGCCGTGATGATTCCAGCCACGGAGAGTCTCTGCAACCGGTCAGACAGGATGTTTGAGGCGATGCCTTCACCAGCATCCTGAAACTCCTTGAACGTGCGGTAGCCGCGGACCATCAAGTCACGGATGACGAGCAGCGACCAGCGATCGCCAAGCAGTTCAAGGGAGATACTCACGGGACAACCGGAACGGCGCTTCGGCGTGGTCTTCCCAGGCACTGTAGATACACTATAGGAATCACTTGTGAAATGCAAGTGGAAAGTGCTTGGATGAGTTGTATGCAGATGGTCAGTGAGATTCGATCGGTAACATTGATTGGGGGCTGAAGTTCCCAAATTATGAGCGTAGTCCTTGGAATTGATGCTGCATGGACTGAGAAAGAGCCTAGCGGCGTGGCGCTTGTCCGCTCTGACGGAATTGGCTGGCGCTGTGTCGCTGCGGCGCCGAGCTATGAGGAGTTCTGCAATTTGAGCCTGGAAGGGCGGATCGACTGGAAGAAGCCTCACTACAGCGGCTGTAAGCCTGATGTGGATGGTTTCCTCGCCGCGGCGCGGCGACTCGCAGGGGCGGATGTGGATATTGCCGCGGTCGATATGCCAGTCTCAATCGCCAAGATCAACGGGCGGAGAGAGGCGGACAACGCCATCTCCCGTGAGTTCGGTGCGAGGAAGTGCTCAGCGCACAGCCCAAACAGTGACCGGCCAGGAGTTATCGGGCAGGAACTGTCGTGTGGTTTCTTTCGCTCTGGTTACCCTCTTGCGACCACCTCAACCGAGAGTCGCTTAGGGCGACACCTTCTTGAGGTCTATCCGCATCCGGCGCTGCTCTCGCTCCTGAATCGAAGCGAGCGTGTCCGGTACAAGGTTTCGAAGGCGAGCCGGTTCTGGCAAACCGGGGATCGGATCGACGAACTGATCAAGGTATTCACTGAGATTTTTGAAGCGCTGAGACGCATCTTTGGAGATCTTCGCTTTGAGCTTCCGGAAGTACCGAGCGTTGCCTCACCCAATCGTCTGAAGCGCTACGAAGATACTTTGGATGCGTTGGTCTGCGCCTGGGTTGGCGTGATGTTTCTGGCTGGATTGACCAAGCCATTGGGCGATGAGACGGCAGCGATTTGGGTACCTTCCGGCGTCCTTGAAGGACGCCCTACGTCCACAGCCTCTTAGTCACCTTCACGAGAACGAAACCGCTGAGGAGGAGGACGGCGCCCAGGGCGAACGCAATCTCGTCGCGGCCGTAGAGCACGTTACCGACAAGGAACAGGCCGGACCAGATTACCGCGCAGCCCGCCGCCCAGCCGAGTAGCGCCAGCGGGATGTTGTCCGAGTGGGACCAGTCGGCCACTTCGGCGTCCGTAATACCGGCCATTCTGCGGATTTTTGTCCAGCCCGGACCTGCCGGATGGACTTTGCGGTAGAAGTTGATCAGCGTCGCATCGTCGTTTTGCGGGCCGAGGTATGCGGCGGCGACCCAGCAGATCGTGGTGAAGATCACCGTGATGAACAGTTCCTGGTGCGTGCCAAGAACGATGCCGCCGCGGCGCAGGAAGAGGAATGTGATCGAGATGCCGAAGGAGCTGATCATCGCAACGATCTCGCACCAGGCCGTGATGCGCCACCAGAACCAGCGGAGCAGGTAAAGCAGTCCGGTGCCTGCACCCACCTGCAGCATGATATTGAAGTTCTCCTGCGCGGTTTGCAGGACGAAGACCAGAGCGGAGGACACGACGAAGAGCAGGACCGTGGCAAGGCGGCCGGCGGTGACATAGTGATGTTCTTCCGCGTCCGGCCGGATGAAGCGCCGGTAGAAATCGTGCACGAGATAAGACGCGCCCCAGTTGAGGTGCGTGAGGATGGTCGAGGAATTAGCTGCGATCAGTCCGCCGACCATCAACCCGATCCAGCCGACGGGCAGAAACTTGAGCATTGCGGGGAAAGCGATGTCGTGACCCACCAGCGCCGGATCGACGTGCGGAAATGCCCGCTGGATGTCGGAGAGCTGCGGATAGACGATCAACGAAGCGAGACCGGTGAGGATCCACGGCCACGGGCGCAGCACATAATGGGCGAGGTTGAAGAAGAGCGTGCCGCCGAGCGCGTCCTTCTCGGACTTCGATGCGAGCATGCGCTGCGCGATGTACGACCCGCCGCCGGGCTCGGCGCCGGGATACCACACGGCCCACCATTGCACTGCAATCGGCATGATGAACACGGCGACAGCCAGTTCCCACGTATTCGTGAAGTCGGGGAGCATGTTCAGGTAATTGACGCCCCCGGGGCCCCTCATTGTGGAGAGCTTGTCGACGAGGCCAGACATCCCGCCCACCTGTGGAAGCTGCACCGCGAAATACGCCGCGGCGATCACAGCGGACATCTTGATGAAGAACTGCACCATGTCGATGACGAGCACGCCCCACAAGCCGGAGTGGGCCGCAAACACAACGTTGAGCGCACCGACCACGGCCAGCGTCTGCCAGCGCGACAGGCCGAACAGCACATTGGCGATCTTGCAGGCCGCCAGGTTCACCGACGCCATGATGATGCAGTTGAAGAACAGTCCGAGATACACCGCGCGGAAGCCGCGCACCGCGCTTGCGGCCTTGCCGGAGTAGCGCAGCTCGTAAAACTCAAGATCCGTCAACACGCCGGAGCGGCGCCACAGGCGGGCGTAGAAGAACACTGTCGCCACGCCGGTCAGCGTGAAGGCCCACCACTGCCAGTTGCCCGCCACGCCCTGCGTGCGCACGAAGTTGGCGACCAGGTTGGGCGTGTCGCTCGAAAAAGTCGTGGCGACCATCGACAGTCCGGCGAGCCACCACGGCACCGAGCGGCCTGATGCGAAAAACTCGGAAGTGTTCTTGCCGGACCGCCGTCCGAAGAAAAGTGCCGGGACGAAGCAGATGAGGATGGATACGGCGACGATGATCCAGTCGACGAGTTGAAGCTTCATGTCTGTGCCTGATGGGTGAGCATATCAGCTTTACTGGCGGGGGAGCGCGCGCAGTCTCGGGGCGAGGTTCAGGACGCGGACTCAAGAGCGGCGCACGGAATGAGACGAAGGTGGTGCGCTACAATGAAGTTCCTCGTCTGAGGTTACCTAAGGGGGCGGTGATTTCAGAGCGAGAAATCCGATATTCTGGTACTTCCTGCTCAAGCCATGTCTGCCCTGCCCGAACCACTACCTGTCGTCGAACCCGCGCTCAAACCACTCACACCTGTGCCTCCGCCGTCGAGGCGAAATGCCGCGTTGGGACTGCTACTCTTCCTCATCGTGACTTGCGCCGGCGGTTTCTGGATCTGGCGGTCGCTGCAGCGGAATCATCTTGAAGAGCAGCGGTTAGCGGCGATACGCAGTGCGCGGCGCGTGCCGGTTCATCGCGGAACGCTGGAAGTCCGCGTTAAGGTCTCCGGCACAATGCGGGCTCGCGTGTTTGCCAACATTGTGGCGCCGCGGTTGCGGACGCCCGAGAATGACCGTGCGATGCCGCTGATCCGAGTGGCGCCGGCCGGAGCGAGGGTCAGAAAAGGTGACCTCGTAGCGCAGTTCGACCCTCAGGCCACAAAGGACCACCTCGACGACACGCGCGACGGCCTGCACAATCGCTCCAATGCGCTTGCCAAGGCCAAGGTCCAACTGGACGTAGAGTTCTTCGCTCTTCTCAAGAGCATCGACCAGGCGCGGGGCAAGGTGGATAAGGCGCGCTGGGATCTGAAGAGCATTTCTGTCCGCTCGAAGAACGCCGCGGAAGGCTTGCAACTCAATCTCGAACAGGCGCAAGCCGAGTATGAGGAACTGCTCGCGCAACTGCCGCTCCGGCTCGAATCGCAGGCGGCATCACAGGCGATGTCGGAGATCAGCGAGGAAATAGAGCGGCTACACGTGGAGCGGCACGAGGAGGACCTTGCCCGTCTTGACGTCCATACTCCGGTGGACGGCATGGTCGTGCTGCAGAGCTATTACCGGCATGGAGGAGAGCAGGTGACGATCGATGCGGGAGACCGGCTGACACCTGGCCAGCCTTTCATGCGGGTGGTGGACACGCGGACCCTGCAATTGGAGGGTGCGATCAACCAGGCGGAGTGCGAACAGTTCCGCATCGGGCAGCAAGCACGGATCCAGTTGGACGCTTATCCAGAGGCACTCTATCACGGCCGGGTACATTCCATTGGAGTCATGGCTGTGACCCCGGGGCGGCAGCAGTATTATCTCCGGACCGTCCCGATTCGGGTCGAAGTGATGGATGCGGATGAGAAACTGTTCCCCGACCTGACTGCCTCCGCCGAGGTAGTGATCGACCGCGTCGAAAACGTGCTTCTCGCACCGTCCGATGCGGTGAAAGAAGAAAACGGCCAGTCATTCGTCTATGTGCAGAAAGGCGACGGCGTCGAAAAGCGAGTGGTGACCAAGGGCAGGATGTCGGGGACCCACACGGTGCTTGAGGGGGGAGTGAACGAGGGGGAAGTGGTGGTGATCGAGTAAGGAGAGGGGCGATGCGGGACTCGCCCCCCTCATTCAGCGATCAGCCGTGGGTCTTCTTGAAGTTGGCGAGACACTTCTCGACAGCTTCATAAGGCGGCAGGGCGTGACCTTCCTGTTCGATGAGATAGAACTCAACACCGCCGTTCTTCTCGGCGGCCTTGAAGATCTGTTTCCACGGCGCATCTCCATCTCCGAACAAAACCTTGTAGCCCTCGCCCGGCTTCCTGGAGAATTCCTTGCAGTGAATTGACCTGATCCGGCCGGGATTTGCATTGATCCAGGCCACCGGATCGTTATTGGTCTCAACGCATGTGCCGATGTCGAGCTGCAGCATCACGTCTCGCGGTGTGTTCTTGGCAATGATCTCCATCGGCTTCTGGCCATCGATCGGCTTCCACTCTGATTGATGGTTGTGATAGCCGACGGCGAGGCCGGCGGGACGCGTGATATCCGCGGCCTTCGAGAGGGTGTCGGCAACCTTCTTCCAGCCATCCACGGACGGATCGACCCGCCCGGCGCTGGCCATTACAATGTACTTGCTGCCGAGGATCTTATTGATCTCAATGGCCTTGTTCAGGTTTTCCGGCAGGAGGTTCTTGCTGTCGTTGTGGGTGGAGAGGCACTTGATCTTAAGGTCGTCGAGGAGCTTGCGCATCTCCGTGGCTTGAGCCGTGCTCCAGCTATAGTACGGGCCGTAGAATTCAACGCACTCGTAGCCCATCCTGGCAACCTCTTTGACGGGTGCGAAAACGTCCTTGGCCATCTCCGTGCGAACGGAGTACATCTCGATGCCAACAAGTGGCTTCTTCTTCGCGAACGCGGCGGGCGCGAGCGAAATGGCGCCTGCCGCCGCGAGAAATGAGCGGCGGGAAGGATGAATGATACTCATGGCGAATACGAAAATATCACACCAGACAGCGTGGTTGAATGGGTATGGGTGACGATCCGCATTCGATGTGTGTGCCTGGCCGTGTTGGCGGCAATCGCTGCGCGGGCGGCAGTGTTGGAACGGTTCGACGCGCTGCTGCCGGTTACCTTCGAAGAGAACCGCGGGCAGGTCAAGAGCCCGGCAACTCATTTAGCGGCGGATAGCGGATGGGGATTTTCCTGCGGCACGTTGTACCGGAGCCCGTCGTTCCGGGGTGGACCGGTCCTCACCATGGCGCTCTCCGGCAGCGCGACGTGTCAGGGAAGGATGGCGTTTGAGGCGCCGGGTGTCGCGAACTACTATCGCGGGGCGGAGCGAAGCCAGTGGGTGGAGGCTCTTCCGCGATTCAATATCCTGTTCTTCGGCGGTGTCGCTCCGGGAGTGGACTGGCAGTTCCAGGTGCGCGATACGGGCATTGAGTGGCGTTGGGACCTGAACCCGGGAGTGCAATCCGGCACGTTGCGGCTTCGCGTGGGCGGGTCGCCTTACGTTGGCTCCGGAGGTGAACTTGTAGCGGATATCGGCACACTTCCGCGGCCGGCTGCGCTGCAGTTGAAGCACGGGCTCAATGCGAGGTGGGTTGTTTACCCCGGCAGCCATGAAGCGGCGATTGAGGTCGAGAACACCAACGCCGCCGTACCTCTGACGCTCTCCGTGACATTGCCCGCGGAGCCCTTCCGCCTGACTGATTCACAATCCACGCGCGACAGGGAAGGCAACTGGCTGGTCGTCGCATCAACAGACAGACAGGCAAGTCTGGACAGCCGCACGGAGACCTGCTTTATTTCTTCTTTGCCCTATTCGTGCCCCAACATCCTTGTCGCGAAGTACGCGCCCGGCGGAGAGCTGCGCTTTGCCACCTATCTTGCCGGCAGCCGGTTCGAGGCAGCGGTGGGGATTCGTGCAGACGCAGGCGCTAACATCTACGTTGCCGGTACGACGTATTCCCGGGACTTCCCGGTCACGGAAGATGCGGTGCAACACGACTACTCGGGTCCCGATGACATGCTGTTGTACCCTCGCGGGTCCGCGGGCGGGGACGCATTCGCGGTTAAGCTCTATGGCGGCAACGGTGCGTTGATCCACTCCACGTTTGTCGGCGGTGCACAGAGCGACCAGCCACTCAGCTTCGAGACCGACGACATTGGTCGAGTAACGATGCGCCTTGCGTGGCAGTCGGACGCAAGCCCGAATTCGGCGTGGGGCCTGCGCCTGGTCAGGCTCCATGAGTCGTTCAGCAGCTTCGACTATGACAACCCCGACGCGCGCGACATACAGCAATTCCGGGTTGCGCGCGATAGCTCCCTCTGGGTGTTGCGTCTCGCCAGGCAGCGGACTGTGGAGAGGCTGGACGAAACCGGCGCGCCAGTTTTCAGCCTTGAACTCCCGCCTGCCGTCTTACCGTTCTCAATGTCAGTTGCGCCAGACGGCGGGGTATGGCTCTCCGGATACCAGCAATCAGAGAACCAATCGCAACCGGTTCTGATTCGCCTGACACAGTCAGGAGCCGACGTTCGCACGGGTTGGCCTTTGGGCGCACTGGAGACGGACGCAGGGGGCAATGCGTACCTGTTCGTGAGTGGAGGAACATTCCAGCAGGGCGCGGATCTGCCGTTGACTGCGGATGCGGTACTCCGGTCCCCCTGCGCCGGGAGCGCCTACATCGCCAGACTCTCGCCTGACATGAGCGTCGAATTCGGTTCCTATTTGCTGGGATTCGCCGGCATGGGGTTGGACCGCCTCGACGTTCCAATTCTCGCCGCAGGTGACGAAATGTGGGCGCTGGACTTGAGCCGCTCGGCGCGGCCGTTTCTGGCCTGCATCGGGCCCACGGCGGAACTCCAAAAGACACTCGCGCCAGGGGCGCTCGTCACCGTTCGTGGTCGCGACATCGGGCCCGCAAACGCGCTGGACTGGCGATTGGATGCGGACGGTCGCATCTCCAAGGAATTGGGCGGCGCCCGCCTGCTGTTTGGTGGCATGGCAGCGCCGCTGTTGCACGTGGAAGCAGACCGCGTGGAGGCTGTGGTTCCCAATGTCGCCTCGACGTCCGGAGCAATTCAGGTGGAACTGTTGCGCGAAGGCGAGAGCGCCGGATCGCGGAAACTGTCGTTGGCGACCCAGGCATTCGGAGTCTTCCGCATTCTCAATGGAGATGGCACTGTGAATTCGCCAGACAATCCCGCAGCGCTTGGATCGGTGATCCGTATCCTCGGCTCGGGCGCCGGGGCGACCAACCCGCCCGGAGTGGATGGCGAAGTCGGCCATCCCGTTCTGGCGAAGCCGCTCGCGCGGCTGACGGCCAGCGTAGCCTCTACGGATGCGGAAGTCCTGACCTTTCAACAGGCGCCGGAGTGGGTCTCGGGAGTCATGGAGGCGCTGGTGAAGCTGCCTGTGAGCTTGCCCGAAGGTACGAACCAGCCCGCCGCGGAACTGCTCCTGTTCCTGGACGGCTCTTCCACTACCCAATGGGTCAAGATTGCGGTGAAATAGAGCTATGGGGTGACTCTGACATTTCAGTACCTGCTTGTCCCGAACCGTCTTGATCCCGATACTCTAGTCTTATATAGTGTTAATTGGGTCATTCTTCTTACTACGAATCAGGTCTGATAGTCCTCAACGCTGCGGCCCAACTTGTTGAGAACACAGTAATCCGGCAGACCGGGAGGTTAGGATTGATGTTCCACACACAAGCTGTGTCCGCCGACAGGCGGAAAGCATTACGAAGCGAAGCAGGGAGCGGGTGGCTGCGAGCCGCCATGTTCCTGGCGCTGATGGCATTTTTAGCGATGGCCGGGTCGATGCCGGTCTTCGCGCAGCCCGAGCATCACGGCGGTGAAGCGAACCTGGTGCTCCCGGATTTGAACCAGGCGCAGTTCCTGGGCGGAATCGGCGGACGGACGTTGTTGATGGCCGGTCTGGTGGTGAGCGCGCTGGGCCTGCTGTTCGGCCTGATCATCTACACCAGGCTGAAGAACATGCCGGTGCACAAGTCGATGCTCGAAGTGAGCGAGCTGATCTACGAGACGTGTAAAACCTATCTGTACACGCAGGGCAAGTTCCTCCTGATTCTGGAGTGCTTCATCGGCGTGATCATCGTGTTTTACTTCGCATTGCTGCAGCACATGCCGATCTACAAAGTCGGCATCATCCTGCTGTTCTCGCTGATCGGTATCGGCGGCAGCTACGGTGTGGCCGCCTTCGGCATCCGGGTGAACACGTTTGCCAACTCGCGGACCTCGTTTGCCAGCCTCCGCGGCAAGCCGTATCCGTGCTACGACATTCCACTGCAGGCCGGCATGAGCATCGGCATGATGCTGATCTCGGTTGAGCTGATGTTGATGCTTTTCATCCTGCTTTTCATCCCAGGCGACCTGGCCGGCTCCTGTTTCATCGGCTTCGCCATCGGCGAATCGCTGGGCGCGGCGGCACTCCGCGTGGCAGGCGGCATCTTCACGAAGATCGCCGACATCGGCGCCGACCTGATGAAGATCGTATTCAAGATCAAGGAAGACGATGCGCGCAATCCTGGCGTCATCGCCGACTGCACTGGCGACAACGCCGGCGACTCGGTGGGGCCCTCGGCCGACGGCTTCGAGACCTACGGCGTGACGGGCGTCGCGCTGATCAGCTTCATCCTGCTGGGGATCAATGAGAAGTTCGCCGGACCGACTTTCCAGACCATTCAAGTGCAGTTGTTGGTGTGGATCTTCACGATGCGCGTGATGATGGTGATCGCCTCCGGCGTAAGCTACTTCATCAACCATGCCGTCGCCAAGGCCAGGTACGGCGTTGCGGACAAGATGAACTTTGAAGCACCGCTGACCAACCTGGTGTGGCTCACCTCGATCCTGTCCATCGTTCTCACCTACATCGTCAGCTACATGATGATTCCGGAGCTGCGGGGCGACACCAGCCTGTGGTGGAAGCTCGCCACGGTGATCAGTTGCGGCACGCTGGCCGGCGCGGTGATCCCCGAGTTCGTGAAGGTGTTCACCTCCACGGAATCGCGGCACGTGCGTGAGGTTGTGACGGCTTCCAAGGAAGGCGGCGCATCGCTGAACATCCTTTCCGGGCTGATTGCGGGCAACTTCTCCGCCTACTGGCTGGGCTTCGCCATGCTCTTCCTGATGTCGATTGCCTACGGCGTATCCACGCTGGGCCTCGGCGCGCTGATGATGGCGCCGGCGGTCTTCGCACTGGGCTTGGTGGCCTTCGGCTTCCTCGGCATGGGTCCCGTGACCATCGCGGTAGACTCCTACGGCCCCGTTACTGACAACGCGCAGTCTGTGTACGAACTTTCTACTATCGAGGAAATCCCCGGCATTGAAGGCGATATCCAGAAGCAGTTCGGCTTCAAGCCGAACTTCGCGAAGGCCAAGGACAACCTGGAAGAGAACGATGGTGCGGGCAACACGTTCAAGGCGACCGCGAAGCCGGTGCTGATCGGCACGGCGGTGGTCGGCGCGACGACGATGATCTTCTCGATCATCGTGCTGCTCACGAATGGTCTCGACCCGACGCTGGTAGCCAAACTGTCCATCCTGCACACCCCGTTCTTCTTCGGCCTGATCGCGGGCGGCGCGGTGATCTACTGGTTCACGGGCGCGAGCTGCCAGGCGGTTTCGACCGGCGCGTACCGGGCCGTGGAATTCATCAAGCAGAACATCAAGCTGGAAGGCGCTACCAAGGCCAGTGTCAGCGATTCCAAGAAGGTGGTTGAGATCTGTACGCAGTACGCGCAGAAGGGCATGTTCAACATCTTCATCTCGGTGTTCTTCGGCACGCTGGCGTTCGCCTTTGTCGAAGAGTTTTTCTTCATCGGCTACTTGATATCCATCGCCTTGTTCGGTCTGTTCCAGGCCATCTTCATGGCCAACGCGGGCGGCGCCTGGGATAACGCGAAGAAGATCGTCGAGACCGAGCTAAAGGCCAAAGGCACTGAACTGCACGCGGCCACGGTGGTCGGCGACACGGTTGGCGATCCGTTCAAGGACACCTCCTCGGTGGCGTTGAACCCGATCATCAAGTTCACGACGCTGTTCGGGCTGCTGGCCGTCGAGTTGGCCGTCTCCATGCGCAACCAGGGCAACGGCACCTTGACTCACATCCTGGCAGTCGTGTTCCTGGCGGTGTCGATGGCGTTTGTCTACCGCTCCTTCTACGGCATGCGGATCGAGAGCGGGCAGGAACGCCAAGCGGCGGCCGAAAAGGTCACACCGGGCCTGGTGGAACGATAGAACGAACGAGAACCGCCGGCGGCTGACGCCGGCAGTCCCCAGGAAAGAATAGGCAACCCTTCAGGGTTGCCTATTCGTCTTTCTCGGCCTTGGGCTTCGGCGTGGGCTGCGCCTTCGGAACGTTGACATTTGGTACGCCGAATGACCCGCTCAGCTTGCCCAGCGAGGAGAGGTCCACAGATCCCACGATGTGCACAACCGAGAGTTCCTCCGGTTCGGCCGCGATAATGAAGAACCCCTTGGGTTTACCGTCGGTACCCTTCTCGACGAGGATGTCGGTGAATCCGCCTTTTTCACGGACGGTTACGAGGCTGACCCACGTGCCACCGGCCTTGATCTTGTCGCGGAAGGCCCGCATCTCATCCATGTTGTACATGCCGGGCTTATCGAACTCGAATGAGCGGACCTGGATCGACTTGAGGGTCTTGGAGAGTTCGCCGAGTTCACCCTTCTTCCCTTCGCCCGTGAAGCCCTGCAAGAGGCCGAGCTGTTCGGGTCCGAGGTCCACGATGGACGACTCCTTCGCCTTGTCGGCGAGCTTGTCGAGAAACTTATAGTCGATGGTTTGGGCGGAGAGTGGAAGCACGACCGCAATCGCCGCCAGCCATGGGAATTTCATTGAGCAACCTCCCTGATCTCGATGTTCTGAACTCCGATGGCTCGCAACTGCCGGTCTGCCTTGTAAAGCTGCCGGGAAGTGACTTGCAGTGCAACTTCGAACTGCTGGCGGACTGCTTCAGCCTGGGCTTTGCGCTGCTGTTCGATCGACTGCTGCCGCATGTGGATGGTAAATGAGGCACCCGCGACGACGACGACCGAAGCGGCGGCGGCCAGCCAGCGGCGGACCACAAACCTGCGCTTCGCCTCCACCCGCGCCAGAATCCGCTGTTCGAGCCCCGCCGGCGCTTCGACGCGCCGCAATGACTCGCGCAACTGGTCTTCGAAACGGTTGATGTCGCTCATACCTTCTTCACCTCCGTTACCGCCGTCTGCCGGCGGAGCATCTTATCCCGCAACAAATTCACTGACCGGTGCAGCCGGCTCTTCACTGTTTGCACCGGAATCTCCAGAATGCGTGCAATCTCGCTGAGCTCCAGGTCTTCCTGAAACCGCAGGATGATCATCACGCGCGCCGTGGCCGGCAAGGACGCCACGGTTTGCCGCAGTTGGCGGGAAAGCAGCAAATCGCGCTGCTCAGCCCGGGCCCGCGGCTCCGGTACCTCCTCGAGCGAAGGTCCGCGGCGGTAGCGCCGCTTGCGGATCTCGTCGATGCACCGGTTACTGGTCACCCGCGCCAGCCAGTGTTTTACGTGCTGTGCGGATTCCAGGCGGTGCAGGTTCTCATGCAGCGAGAGGAAGACGTCTTGCGCCATGTCCTCGGCCGCATGACGGTCCTGCAAGGCGTGGAACGCCATGCTGTAGACCATGCCCTGGTACTCCCGGACGATGTCAGCGAATTCGGGCAATGTAGCCATCTGTCAGCCAATACGGACCAGGGGCCCGCTGGTTGCTCCTATTTTCACCCAGCGGCCGGAAAGCGTGCTCCCCTATCGCTTTTCTCGGCGAAGGTTTAGACTTCTGAACATCTATTCATTAGTGCGACAAGGAGGACCTCGTGGCCAACAAGCCGGGCAAAGATTTGGACAAAGTGATCGACTGGATGATCGTGCCGCCGGGCAAGAAGATCTCGCTGAAAAAGGACTACGATCCCGGCTGGACCCTGGGCAAGCTAGACAAGAAGGCAGCCGCCGAAATTCTCCAGAATGGCGTGCAGTTACTGGCCGAATATCAGGACAAGTTGTACGCCCAGGATAATTGGGCGCTCCTTGTGATCTTCCAGGCGATGGATGCCGCGGGCAAGGATGGCGTGATCAAGCACGTGATGAGCGGCCTGAATCCCCAGGGCTGCCAGGTGTACAGCTTCAAAGCCCCATCGCCCGAAGAGCTCGATCACGACTACCTTTGGCGCTGCTTTAAGGCTCTTCCGGAGCGCGGGCGCATCGGCATCTTCAACCGCTCCTACTATGAGGAAGTGTTGGTCACCAAGGTCCACCCGGAGATCATCGAGAAGCAGAAGATCCCCCGCCGGTTCAAAGACAAGAAGATCTACGAGCGGCGGTATGAGGAGATCAACTACTTCGAAAAGTACCTCACGCAAAACGGAATCGTGGTCTTGAAGTTCTTTCTGAACGTGTCGAGAGAAGAGCAGAAAAAGCGGTTCCTCGACCGGGTCCAGCGGCCTGAGAAGAACTGGAAATTCTCGGCCGCCGACGCGAAGGAGCGCGGCCATTGGGGCGAGTACATGGCCGCCTATGAGGATTGCTTCAACGCGACCAGCACAAAGTGGGCTCCGTGGTACATCGTGCCGGCGGATAACAAGTGGTTTACGCGCGTTGCCGTGGCGGGGGTGATCTACCAGACGATGCGGTCGCTGAAGCTCGCGTACCCGGGGGTCACCAAGGAGCAGAAGGCGCAGTTGCTGGAGGTCAGGAAGGTGCTGGAAGCAGAGAAGTAGGCCGCTCCACGCTCCCAGCCCCCTACCGCAGCGCTCCAGTTTCGTTCAGCGCGAATAGCAGGCGGTCCGCCGTCTCCTCGATCTGCCTATCCACGGGCAGACCGCCCGAATGTCCCGCCTTTGTATCGTACTTCAGGAGAATAGGGCCGCCTTCCTTCACCGTCGCCTGGAGCAGCGCCGTCATCTTCCGCGCGTGCATCGGATCGACGCGCGTGTCGGAATCGCCGGTGTGCAAGAGCACCGCTGGATACTTCACACCAGGCCTCACGTTGTGATACGGAGAGTACTTGAGCAGAAACGGGAACTGCTGCGCGTCTTCCGCGCTCCCGTATTCACTCACCCAGAAACGGCCGAGCAGCGTCCGCTGATATCGGATCATGTCGAGAAGCGGAACTCCGCAGAGCACGGCGCCGAACAGATCCGGGCGCTGCGTAAACATGGCCCCGACCAGCAGCCCGCCGTTGGACCCGCCGCTGACGGTGATCCGGGCCGGTTTCGTATATCGATTCGCAATCAGCCACTCAGCCGCGGCGATGAAGTCGTCGAAGACATTCTGCTTCTTCCCGAACATCCCGGCTTCATGCCACTTCTCGCCGAACTCGTTGCCGCCTCTCAGATTCGGCAAGGCGTAGACCCCATCCATCTCCGCCCACAGTTCGGCAGTGGCGTTGAACGACGGCAATTGCGGCAGGTTGAATCCGCCGTATCCAGTGAGAAAGACGGGGCGGTTGCCGTCGATCTTCAGCCCTTGACGATGGGCCAGCCACATCGGCACCTTGGTTCCGTCTTTCGACGTGTACCAGACCTGCTTCACCTCGATGGGCACGCGGGGCTGGGCCTTCGAGCGATGCCAGATGTCGCGCTCGCCGTTGGCCACGTTCAGCCGGTATGTCGTGCCCGGTTCCGAGAAGGACGAGAACGAGAAGAAAACCTCGCTAGAGTCCCAGTCGCCGGCGGGTGTCGACATCACGCCCGCGCCCGGCGCCTTTAACTCGCCGAGTGCCTTCCCTTCCGCATCGAACTGGAGGACCCTGGGCAGCGCATTCTCCAGGTAGCCGGCAAAGAGCCGCCTGCCGCTGTACGTCAGGCCCCCCAGAGCCACCTGGCGCTCGGGGATGATCTCCTGCGCCTTTTCAATGGAAGGGTTCTGCGGATCCACGCGCAGCACGCGCCAGTTAGGCGCTTTCCAGTTCGTGCGGATGTAGAGCCTGCCATCGACGAAAGTGGGAAAGAACCGCGCATCGATCCCCTCCGCCACCGTCACCACGTCGAAGCCCCTGGAGAGATCCATGAAGCGAACCTCGCTGCGCGATGACGTGCCGTAGTTCAGCGTGAGCAGCAGGAAACGCCCATCATCGGAGAGGGAGACGCCGTCCGTGGGGACCAGCCCTTTGCCCTTCGAAAAGATGAACTTGTCGGCAGAGACGGCCGTCCCCATCTCGTGGCGCATTACGCGCGAGCCTTCCGGCGTCAGGATCGAATAGAATACCGTCTTGTTATTGGGATGCAGATCGACCCCGAAGCGCCGCGCCCGAGGGAGCCGGTCCGGAAGATCCTGTTTCGCACGGATGTCAAAGAATCGAATCTCGGTCTCATCCTCGCCGCCTTTGCGGACGAAATAGGCGAGCAGTTTTCCGTCGCGCGAGACGCTCATCAGCCCGATGGACACAGACTCGTCCTGGCTGATCGTGGAGGGAGCAATGAGTACCTCCACTGGCCCGCTGAAACCGGTTCGGGCGCAGATGGAGGAACGCGTCTCCGACTCCAGACGGCGCATGAAGTAGTAGCGTCCGTCCCTGACTGTGGGCGCCGTCACTGAGTCCTGCCTGAAGAACGGCGCGAGCCTCGCGCGCACCGTTTCCCGGCCGCGGATCGAAGCGTAATAGCTCTCGGTGTGCCTGTTCTGTGCGTCAATCCAGGCGCGGGTATCGGGGCTGTTCTGGTCTTCGAGCCAGCGATAGTTGTCCGTGATTGCGACGCCGTGAATCGTATCGGTGACGGGCCGTTTTTCCGTGGGAGGCGGAGGATCGAGAGCGAACGCTGCAAAGGGGAGCGCGGCTGCCAGGAAGCTCAATCGCATTCATAGAGTGTACGGCATAAGTCAGCGTTTTGAGGTCTTCTTCTTGGAGTTGGCGGGCTCAGCGCTGGCGCACGGCTGGATGCTCACCCACTGCAGCGGATTCACCGCGACGCCGTTGACCTGCAGATTCCAATGGAGGTGCGGCGCTGTTGAACGGCCCGTACTGCCGACGTAGCCGATGATGTCGCCTGCCTTCACTGTCGCGCCCTCCTGCACGGCGAAGCGCGCCTGGTGCAGGTAGATGCTGGTTACGCCCTGGCCATGGTCGATGCCCACTGTGCCGCCGTGGATGTTGAACATTCGCACTACGCGCACGACGCCTGCGGCCACGGCGTGGATGGGCTCGCCCTCGGTTCCCCGCTGGTCGAGTCCGGTGTGATAGCTGCCCGTCGGTTTGCCGTTGTGCAGGCGTTTCACGCCGTACGGCGAGATCACGCACCCTGGCAACGGCGGGCCGAACGGTTCAATCCAGAAACGTTGGATGCTGACGGTCTGGCGCAGCGCGCGCACAGTCTCCAGCTCCCCCGGCGCGGGCTTCAATTCCACCTGCGCTTTGCCGAGTGTGACGTTCTGCTCCCGGTAAGGGACGCGGCGAATCGTGACCAGTTCCGTGTGCACCACTCTCCCCTGTCCGTCCAGGTATTCCAGAGGCATCTCGCCGGGCTTGGCCTCGATCTCCACCGGCATCAGGCCCAGGCTTTCCCCGCCAGTCTGCGGGAAAAGGCGGATAGTCCGGCCCAACAGCCGCGCGGACTGCGCCTCCCTCGGGCCAGTGACGTGCAGCACTTCACCTTGCCCCACGGTGTGCGGCGCCGCCGCGAATTGCGCGCTGCACAGCAGGGGAACCAGAACGCAGATCAGGAGTCGCATCGTCCTACTTCAGCAGATCGTTGATCGCCTTTAATCGTTTCACGTCGAACTTGGGCTTGCGGTCGTAGGTCATCAGCCCGTTGATCTCCTGTTCTACGTCCGTGATCTGTGTATAGCAGATACCGATGAAAGGACTCTCGGCGATGGCTTTGTATTGGCCTTCCAGGCGGTCCAGAACAGCATCCGCGGTCTTTTCCACCCCTGAGTAGCCCCAGGCCGATTCAGGTACCTGGCTCCCCGGGAGTATGTACGCGATACCGCCAAACTCGCTCAAGTAGAGAGGCGTGCCGTTGTAGACGTGGCCGGGCGCCGCGTACTCGCGGCCGTTCGGCGGCAGTTTGACGCCCGGTTTCACTTCGATTTTCGCCCAACGCGCTTTCAGGCCGTCGTACCGCGCCGTGTAGTCGTGGACCGCATAGAGATCCGTTGCCTCCGTATGCTCCCAGCCTTCGTTGTCGATCACGGGACGGGTCGGGTCCATCGACTTCGTCATGTGATACAAAGCGCGGAGATGAGACTGCTGCCGTGGATCGCGCAGATTCGGCACGCCCCAGCTCTCGTTCAGCGGCGCCCACAAAATGACGGACGGATGATTGATGTCCCGCTCCACCGCCTCCATCCACTCCTTCTGAAAACGCTGCGCGTACTGCTCGTCGAAGAGGTACGCATTGGCCATCTCGTCCGAGACGAGGAAGCCCATTTTGTCCGCCCAATAGAGAAACCGCGGGTCTTCCAGCTTCTGGTGTTTGCGTGCGCCGTTGAAACCCATCTCCTTGGTGAGCCGGATGTCGTATTGGATCGCCTCATCGGAAGGCGGGGTGAGCAAACTCTCAGGCCAATACCCCTGGTCCAGCACAAACTTGAGGTAGACGGGCCGGTGGTTGATGCAGACGCGGCCGTTCTCGATGGTCACGGTGCGGAAGCCGAAGTAGGTCTGGACCGTGTCGATCGTCTGCGTCCCCTTCTTCACTTCGAGCGTGACGTCATAGAGCGCCGGCCGCTCGAAGGACCAGAGGCGTGGGTTGCGGATAAAGGCTCCCGCGGCGAGGTACTTGCCGTCGGCGGCAGCGCCTGAGCCAGTCGCGACAACAGCGTCCCCGCCGCGAATGGTGTAGGCGAGCGTGAGTCCTTTCTCTGGATGGGCGACACGCGCGTCGATGCCCACGTTGCCGTCGAGCGTGGAATCGATGCGGAAATACTCGAGGTAGCTCGAACCGGCTGCTTCCAGCCAGACGCTCTGCCAGATTCCCGATGTGCGCGTATAGAAGATGCCGCGGGATTGGGGCTCCCAGAACTGTTTGCCGCGGGGAATTGCCCGATCAGTGGGGGGATCCCAGGCTCGAACAGTGACCGTATTAGAACCGGGCTTGAGCAGCGGTGTGATGTCGAACTTGAACGGAGTGTTGCCGCCTTCGTGCTCGCCTGCGGCGCGGCCGTTGACCCATACCGTGGCGCGATAGTCGACTGCGCCGAAGTTCAGAAGCACCCGCTTATCCTTCCAGTCCGCGGGAATCGTTAGCGTCCGGCGGTACCAGACGACAGGATGGAACGACGTGTCGCCAATACCGCTCTTCTTGCTTTCAAAACAAAACGGGACTGTAATGGTTTTATTGAATTTTCTGGTGCTGCCTGCCCAATCTGCGGCCAGACCCTGGTCCGCGTCGTCGAACTCGAACTCCCACTGGCCGTTCAGACTCATCCACGCATTGCGCATGAACTGCGGCTGTGGATGTTCGGGGCGGGGAATCTGCTGGGCAAACCCCATGCTGACGATAGAAACTAAGAGAACTGCCTGGCGCATGACATGATTTTATTTCTTCCCCTCCTTGCCTGTCTGGTCAACGATGTTCCGCCGCCGCAACGAACCATCGCGCTGACGTTCGATGATCTGCCGAACGGCGGCGCGCCCATGCCCATAGACGCCCTCGAATCGATGACCCGCAAACTCCTTGGCGCCCTGGAAAGCGCAAAGGCTCCGGCGATCGGATTCGTGAACGAGAGCAAGTTGGAAGTGGAGGGGGAGCAGGTGCGCCGCACCGCCGTTCTCAGGATGTGGCTCGACGCCGGCTTTCCCTTGGGCAACCACACCTATTCGCACCCCGACATCAACTCGACGTCGCTGCTCATTTACCAGGAGGATGTCCTCAAGGGCGAAGGTGTGACGAGGCAATTGATGGAGGAGAAGGGATTGAAGCTCGAGTGGTTCCGGCACCCGTTTACGCACACAGGAGCGGACGCTCAGACGAAGGAGAACCTGGACACCTTCCTGAAGAGGAAGGGTTATCGCGTTGCCCCGTTCACCATCGAAAACTCCGACTACGTCTTTCAGGCGGTATATGCAAGGGCGTTGCAAAGGAACGATGACGCGCTCGCGGCAAAGGTGCGAGCGGAGTATCTGGCCTACAACGACCGGATGACCGCCTGGTTCGAGCGGTTGAGCGTGGACACGCTGGGGGAGGAGATCCCCCAGATACTCCTGGTCCACGCGAACCAGTTGAACGCCGACGTCATGCCGGAGATGCTGTCACGCCTGAAGCAGCGCGGCTATCGGTTCGTCTCCCTCGACGAGGCAACAAAGGACCGCAACTACACTCGCCTCGATGGTTATGTGGGCAAATCGGGACCCTCCTGGCTGCACCGCTGGGCGATGGCCGTGAACAAACCCAACCGCATGCGCGACGAACCGGATCCTCCGGCATGGGTGATCGACGCATACAAGGAGCCGCGTTAAGTGGATCGAAGGCTGCGTTTCGCGTTGATCGTCGTCGTCGCACTGACGCTCGTGTACGCAGCCGCAGCCGCGCTCGCCCTGTCCGGCGTCGTAAAGAGCGCTGACGTCGCAGTCCACAGAGTGGAGACCCCGTCCGCCGAAGCGCCATCGCTGACACCGTCGTACCTGCTCGATGGCATATGGCTGCGCTTCGACACTCCGTGGTACATGGATATCGCAACGGCCGGCTATCGGGATCCTCACAGCGTGGTCTTCTACCCTCTCTATCCGCTGCTCATCCGCGCGCTCTCGTGGCTGGGCCTGCCGCCGCTTGCGGCAGCACTCGTCATCGCGCGGCTCGCCCTGGTGCTCCTGCTCTACGGCCTGCTACTGCTGCTGGACTTGAAACTGATGCCTCGCGAAGCACTCGTCGCTGCTGCTCTACTGCTGGCCTGGCCAGGCGGATTCCTGTTCTGCGCCGCTTATCCTGATTCGCTCCTCCTGGCCCTTACGGTTTGGGCGTCTTGGTTCGCCCGCAATCAGCGCTGGTGGCCCGCGGCATTGTGCGCGGTCCTCGCGTCTGTGACGAAAGCCTCCGGCGCTGCTGCGGTAATCGGACTCGTCGTTACCTGTGCGCGCAACCGGCAGCGGCTTCCGGCATCACTGGCTGCTGCTGTTGCCGGCGTGTTCCTCTATCCTGCCGCGCTGTGGTTTGCTGGAATGCCGCAACCGCTTCAGATGTATCGCCTGTACTGGTGGCCGTCGCCTGACCAGTCGTGGGACACGGTGAGCTGGATTGGCTTTCTGCTTCCGGTGATGTTGCTGACGTTCGGGGGCTGCTCTCATCTGGCGAAAGCCCTCCGCTCTCCGTATATCATTGTTCCGGTCGCTTCGGTGTTCGTGCTGATGCACTGCGTGTTCCTGTTCGCGTTCTGGACGTGGTCGGCGGTATGAAAACGGCGCTCAAACTCAGGGGTTGCGGCTCTAATGCTTCTGGGATTGGTGTTTCCTGATATGAATGCGCGCTCGCTTCGCGGTCCTCTCCTCATCGTTCTGGTCTCGGTTGCTCTTCTTCTGCCGTGCTTCTGGCACAGCCGTATTCAGGCCGGTGACTTGTCCAGCCACTTGTACAACGCCTGGCTGGGAACGGAGATCCTTGCGGGCCGCGCGGCCGGACTCGATCTGGTGACGCCTTCGACGAATTTCCTCTTTGACCGGATGCTGCTCTGGCTCATGCAGTCCGGCGGGCCGGCCCTGGCCGAGCACATCGCTGTCCCGCTTGCAGTCCTCGTTCTCTTTTGGGGCGGTTTGATGTGGATACGCGTTGCGGCCGGATTTGTTCCCTGGGCGCTTGTCCCATGTCTCGCCATGCTGGCGTATGGTTGGGTGTTCCACAACGGCTTCTTCAACTTCTACCTTGCGACCGGACTCACGTTCTGGGCTTTGTCGCTGGCATGGAAGCCCACTCCGCTGCGATTGGGAGGAGCGCTCCTCCTCTTTGGGGTCGCATACCTGGCTCATGCCCTCCCGGTCTTGTGGGGATGCGCCGCACTCCTTTATGTTCTTGTATGGCGGCGCATCCCCGAAGACAGGAGTATTTGGTTGGCCGTCTCATCTTGCGGAGCTATCGGCGCCCTCCGCCTCGTGCTGGACGCTAAGTACAAGACCCTCTCCACTTCGCATCAGCTTCTGGAAATGGTCGGGATTGACCAGTTCTGGGTGTTCGGCCCGAAGTACATAGGCATCTCCCTGGCGCTGGCCTTCATCTGGGCTTTCCTTCTGCTCAGCTTGTCTCACGAGAAGGGCCTGATCCGCAGCCTCCCCCTACAACTCTGCGCGGTGATGTCGTTCGCTGTGCTCATCCTGCCGACGCGGGTCGAGCTCTCTGGATACCGGATGGCGCTGTCGTTCATCACGGAGCGAATGACACTCCCGTTCGGCTTCCTGGTTTGCCTGCTGCTCAGCAGGGCGCGTCCCATGGCCTGGCAGCGATGGGCCTTAGTCATCATCGCCGGCGTCTACTTCTCGTTCTTGTATGTCGACACCCGTGCGTTGAACCACTGGGAGGACAAGGCCGCAGCCGCAGTCGAACAACTCCCCAGGGGGGCGCGCGTCGTCAGCGCCATGCAGGACTGGTCGAGCCGGACGATGCTTTGGCAATTCCCCGCCGAGAGAGCTTGCATCGGCCGTTGTTTCAGCTATCAGAACTATGAGGCCGGGTCACTTGCCTTTCAGGTTGTGGCCCGGCACCGGAATCCATACGTCATGCACAGCTCTAACGATGCGGCGCACGTCCGTACTGGCGAGTATGTGGTCAAGCCGGATGACCTGCAGTTGCACCAGCTCACTCTCTGCAGTGATGGCGGCTTGTGCGCTCTCCCTTTGAAACCCGGGCAGACCGTGAAGGTGGATGAGCTCTCGATGCTGCCCGCTCTGTTTTGAGCGGCCCCTACCGCGCCAGCACCACCAGAGGCGCCCGTGAAAACGCCGCCTTCTGTCCCGCGCGGTCGATCACGTTCAACTGCGCAATGTACTCGCCCGGTGGCAGGTCCTTCAGCGGCACCTCCAGATACAGCGGCGCGGTTCCGTTGCGCCCCTCTTTCAGCTCCGCGACGTTCACCGGTTGCGACTGATAGACCAGCTTCCCGCCGCGGTACACCGTGAGCGCCGCTGCCACCGCCGGCCTGCCCTGCGCCTCAGGCACCGTCGGATCGTAAAGCTCTGCGTACACATACAGGCTTTGCCCATTCCGGAATACGTGCGTCACGCTGGGCAGCAGCTTCTGCTTCTCGCGCACCAGCGGATGTGAATCCTGCTTGCGCGACGCCTTTTTGTCCGCGGTACCGACCGCCTCCGCGATCGGCACGCGCTGTGAAGACCACACGACGGAGCTGAGCCGCAATCCATCCTTCACCGCGATCAAATCAGGTATCTTGAACTTCGTCTCGAAGGTGCCCATCTTGCCGCTCAGGTTTTCGCGGACAAGCATTTTGATGCGATACTCGCCGGGCGAGAGCGTGAATGCCGTATCGTAGATCAGGCTGCGCGACGCGAGTTGCCCCGTGTTCTGCTCGCGGAGCTGGATTTTGATCGAGTCGCGCACCGATCCGGTCGTGGTCCCCTTCGCGTCCTTAACCTGGCCGATGAAATCAAACGTCGTCGATTCGGCGCTGCCCTGCTTCTTCAAAGGAATGGCGGAGCCTGGGATCTTGAGCGCCACCGGCACGAAGTAGCGGTCGCGGCCCAGCCGGAACCAGTTCACTTCCAGTGCGACGCGCAGATCGGTGACCGGATCGCCCAGCAAGAGCGCGTCCTGGAGCTGCTTCTCTTTGTCATAGCTGTTGAACGCCTTGAAATCTTTCTCCGCGAAATAACCACGCCGGTAGTCCAGCTTGGCCTGGAGCCTCGATTGTGCCGCTGGCGCCAGCTTTACATCGACGCGGCGGAACTGCCCGTCCTTGCGCTCATCGCTCGAGTAGTAGCCGAGGATGTAGTAGCTCTGGATGTCCTCCTGCGCCTGTTGGATGCCTAGCACCAGCTCGTTATTGTCCATGAAGGTCTTGCCGCCGGTGTCTGCGGCGAGCATGTTGAGCGTATCCTGCGAGTCGAGCTGCGCCTGGCGCTGCTGGCTATGAGTCTGACCGGTGTATAGCCCGGTGCCACGCCCTCCGACCGCGGATGCCGCGCCGCCGGGAGGGTCCGCCATCAGCCCGCGCACATCGACAGGATAGAAGCTCACGTTTGACCGCACTGCGGCGTTCACCGTGGCCCGGAGCTGCGCCTGGTTATCCTCGCCGGTCCGCGAGACGTCGCTCGAAAAGTAGACCACCGCCTTCTTCTCGGGCAAGGCCGAGAGCCGCCGTGCGAGGTCCTCCAGTGCTGCCAGCTTGCGGTCCGTGTTGAAGATGTTGAACTCTGTGTCGTCGGCTGTGAACGACGCGTCCTCACTGGTGTCCGGGTTGGTTTCTCCCGGCGTCGCGAGTTCGCTCATCACGCCCGTCTGATACTTCCTGATCACGTCGAGCAGCGCATCGCGATCCGACGTGAACTCCTGATCCACCTTCAGCCTAGAGCCGAAGCTGACGATCTGAACGAGATCGGCCGGCGTCATCTTCTCCGTCAGGAACTTCTCTGCCGCCTCTTTGGCATGCACCTGGTCGGCCGGCTGCAGCGATGTCCAATCGAAGAACATGATGAGCAGGCGCTTGTCGCGGAATCGCTGCCGGTCCTCGTTTGCACGCAGTGGTGACGAAGCTGCAGCGGGCTTTGCCGATTCATCCAGCACGGCAACAGTGGGAGGCTGCTCGGATGCCGCGCCCGCGGCCGAAAGCTGCTGGAAATCGAAGACACTGATCGTTTGGGACTTCCCGTTCTCGCTGAGGACGAAATCCTCTTTCTTGAGACCGGTGAGCGGACGGCCGTCCTTGTCGCGCACATATACGGTGACAATCACCAGATTGGCCGATGTCCGGAATACGGGAATGTCGTCCTGCTTCTGCGCCAGGAGCGTGAATGACGTGAGGAGTGCAAGTAAGGTGCGCTTCATGGCTAGAACCGGAACCTCAATGTGAGCTGGACGCTGCGCATCGAGCCTGCTGCCGTGGCCAGGCCGTAGTTCACTGCGTTGACTACAGTACCGTAGCTGCTGATATTGACGTGATTCAGAACGTTGTTCGCCTCGATCCGTCCTTCCAGGCGGCGCCGCGCACTATCGCCGATCTGCCAGGACCGTCCGAACGTCGCATTCAACACGAATGCGCCCGGACCCGGGATCGTGTTGCGTCCCGCGTTGCCGAACCGGTCGGCCGGAGGCACACTGAAGGCCGTAGTGTTGAAGTAGCCCGTGCCCGCCGAGATGGACTGGCCCGTCGCATCGGCCCGCGCGCTTCCCGTGGCGCCGCTGCCTGCGGCGTCGGCCACAGAGCCCAGCAAGCGGGCCGTCAGCGGCGCGCCCGTGCTTGCGTTGATGCTTGTCGTCATACTCCAGTCTTTGATCACGTTCGTCCACACGTTCCGCTGGCGGAGCCAGGTTCCGTTCGGTCCGAATGGCGACACGAACATGCCGTTGAACTGGAATTGGTGGCGATGGTCGAACGCAGAGAGCCCTCGCTCGGCGGCCAGGCTTTGATCGTTCTGCACCACTGTGTTGCCGGAGCCTCCAATGGTCGAAGCGTTATCGATCGACTTCGAGAACGTGTAGAGTGCGCTCAAACTGATTCCGTGCCGCATCCGCCGCATTACCCGCAGCTGCCCCGCGTGGAAAATCGAGTTGCCTTCAGGGCTGAGGTAGGTAAAGCCGGTCGCGTACGGAATGGGGCGGCGATCCTCGGAAGTTGCGGGCGAGCCCGGCGCCGCACGATTGGGAATCCGCTGAATCACCAGCCCCGTGCCTTTCGTCCCCAGGTAGCCTGCCTCGACGACGAACCCCTTGATCTCGTGCTGCACAGACGTGCTCCACGTCTGCGCGTACGGCACTCTGAACTGGGAGTTCACCGCGTAGCTGTTGAGGATCGTCGTGTCCACCGGACCGGTGAACGGATCGTTCAGCGTGAGCGGAGCCGCCGTCGACGTGTTGAAGGTGGAGCTCACCGCGAATGGCGGCTGATATTCGAGCATCGACGGGATGCGTGTGTACACGCTGCTGTCGTAGAACAGGCTGTATCCCATGCGGACGACGGTCCGCTTCTTCTTAAACGGCCGCCACGCCAGTGCTGCCCGCGGCGAGAAATTGTTGCGGTCGGGCTTCACGACGCCTGCAGGCACAGGTCCCGACCAGGGCCCCGTCGAACCCGGCGTGACCACCGCCGCGGCGGTGAAGCCCGGCGCCAGGTCGAGATTGGCCAGCCGCGAGTACTTCTCCGTGTACGGCTCCCAGTCGTCGTACCGCAGCCCGAGATTTAGTGTCAGGTTCGGCCGCGCACGCCATTCATCCTGCACGAATGCGCCGTAGTTGCTCTGCCGCGCGTACGCATCGGGCGAACCGTAGCGGATCATGCTCTGTTGCACGGAGCCGAGCAGGAAATCTGCGAAATCATTGCCGGTCTTGGGCAGGGGCAGCCCGGCGGAGTCGAATCCGCTGGTCGCCAGGCCGCCGAAAAACAGCGTGCCGCGCGCATTCGGATCAGACAACGTGTTCTGCTGCGTCCGCGTGAAATCGAAGCCGGTGGTGAAGGTGTGCGCCTTGCGGACGAACGTCCAACCGTCTCCGAAGTTGAAGGTGTGCACGTGACGGATGGAGCGGTTGCCGTCTGTCAGATCGCCCCAGTTTGTGAAGTTCAGGTTCGGCGGCCCGTAGTTGACAGGATCGCGCGACGTGCCTGCGATACCCAGGATGCCCGCTACATCGGTTCCATACGAGAAGTAGGGAAACAGCGCGTTGTAGTTGTCGTTGTAGCGCGCCCTCAGGTTATGAATCAGGTGCGAGCTGAACGTGTGGTTCCAGCTCAGGTTGTAGTTCACGCCGCTGCCTTCGCTCGGATCGGACCACCCATACAATTGCGGGTTTTGCGTGTTGCGCCGCTGCCAGCTCATGTCGAACGCGAGACGATCCTTGCGCGTCAAAGTGCGATTCAGGCGCACGCTCAGGTTGTCGGTGGTCTGCGGGTTGGTAGTCGTATAGCGGTAGTTCTGCGTAGCGCCGGCTTGGTTGGGCAGCGGGATAAACGGCAGCAGCCCTCGCGCGATCGAGCTGATGCGCGAGTCGGGGATCTGATTTCCCGCGAATGGAGTGTGTGTCAGCGGATCGTACAGAGTGAGGCCGGAGACTCCGGAGAAGTCTCCCGCGCGGATCGCTTCGTTGGGCTGAGTGCCGTACCCGTTGTAGACCTGATCGCCGCGCATGCCGCTGTAGTTCACAAAAAAGAAGGTTGTGCTGGGCGTGAAGATCTTGCCGAGCGACAGCGGCCCGCCGAGCGAGACGCCGAACCGCAGTTGCGAGTAGTTCGGTTTGACGACGCTCCTGCCGTTCACTGCATAGGGCGCCGCGTCCAGGGCGTCGTTGCGGAAGGTGACGAAGCCGCCGCCGCGAATTTGGTCGCGCGTGCGCCGCGACCGGTTGCCGAACCCCTCTGGAGCCCGCCCCTGACCCCGTTCCGCCATTGCCCGGCGAAACTTCTCGCGCTCCTCGGGTGTCATGTTGGCGAAATCGGGGCGGCCTTGACCGCCACCGGGCCCGCCTGCACCTCTGCCCATCATGCCCGGTCCACCCATCCCGCCGGGCCCGCCCATTCCGCCCGCACCTCCTCCGAATCCGCCGCGACCTCCGCCGCCCATCATGCCGCCGCCTCCGCCCAGTCCTCCGGCGGCCTGGCCTTGTCCCCCGAATCCCGGTGCGCCGCCCTGCCCTCCGAATTGCCCTCCGGGGCCGCCCATCATCCCGCCCGGACCGCCCTCCATGAATCCGGGCCGGTCCGCCTCCTGCAGCCCGCGGCTCATCGATCCCTGCACCAGAAACGCCTCGGAGGAATCGCTCGCCTCGGAGGCTGGCGCAGCTGGCGAGGGCGCCGACTCCAAGGCTCGTGTCACCTGTGTCTCGACGTTCTCGCCGTTCTGTGCTGCCGCCTGCTGCTGTCCCCGAGCCATTCCCGCGCCCGGCCCGCCAGGTCGATAGGGCTGCAGAGAGAGCGTCAGATCCACGGGCGTGGACCGCTGGTCCGCGGCCACTTCCCGCCGCGCCGGCTGGAATCCAAACAGCCGGACATCCAGGTTCACCGGGCCGGCCGGCAGGTTCTCAAAAGAAAAGCGCCCGTCCTCATCCGTCACTGTCGTCCACGTCTCCGCTCCCTGCTTCGCTGTGACCACTGCACCCGGAACCGCGCGACCCGAATAGGTCACCCGGCCGGCAGGCAGGGATTCCGCCTGAGCCAATGTCATCAGGCTGCCGAGAAGCAGAACGCTGGAGATTCGAACGAGGAAAGCCACAACTGGGAAGACGCCGTGGGGATAGCAGGAGATTACAGGGCGATTGTTAAGCCATGTAATGAGTTAGAAGCTTTTTTGCCGATGGGAATGTGCGGAGCAGTGTGCTTTTCTGCCTGCTGGTCCCCGCCGTGTGGCCGCAGTCACCACAGGTAGCCGCCGTCGCGCGGCAAGACGCTGGAGGCGCAGGACGGCGCCTTGGCCCGGCAGGCTGCATCTATAGAAAAACAAAAGGTTTCAGTAGCCCGTCAACCGGTAGTTGCCCGGCCTTCCGCCACTCCGGCGCTGACGTCCAGTGCTGGCTCCAACTGCGAGGTGCTCACTTCACCACGCCCGGAGCCGATCCTCACCATGGGCGCACGTGAAAACTCTCTCACTCCAGACCTGCTGCGTGCCGTCATCCGCAGAGAGTCCGCCTTCCGGCCCTGCGCCGTCTCCCGAGCTGGGGCTTTCTGCCGGCAGCCGCTTCCCTCGGCCTCCCCTCCGAATCAAACGGATCAATGACTTGCAGGCTGGATGCAGTGTCCGGCATGAGTTGCATCAGGCCCATCGGCCTCATTCCTCTGATCCCGGAGGCACAGTCCTGTGTCAGCGACATCCTGGACCGCTTGCGCTAAGCTCGCTTGAGTGATCCTGCTGCTGGCACTCCAACTGGCTCAAGCGCCTTCGCCCATGGTGGAAAACACGCGTGAACACCGGCGCCTGGATCGTCGCGACACGCCCGGCGAGCGCATCAGCACGCGCTTCGGCGAGATCGTGCTGCCGCCCCACGCCAAGCCCGGCAAGCCTTTGCCCCTGGTGGTGCACTTCCACGGGGAGCCTTGGCTAGCCGATCAGTCGGTCCGCGAAGCTTTTCCGAAAGCAGCGGTCCTGGGGGTGCAATTAGGATCGGGATCGCGCATCTATGCCGAGCCCTTCCGCGATCCGGCAGCATTCCAGGAGATTCTCGCTGCTGTTAACCGTCCCGTCAGCAAGGTGTATCTCACCGCCTTCAGCGCCGGCTACGGGGCAGTTCGCGAAATCCTTCGCCAACCGGAGAATGCTGCCCGCGTCACCGGAGTCGCTCTCCTCGACGGCATACACTCCGGCTACGAGCCGCCGGAAGAAGCTCGCAAGCCGATGGCGTCCGACCTCGATTCGTTCATGCAGTACGCACGGCTCGCCGTTGCAGGCCGTGCACGCATGATCATCCTGCACTCTGAGATCTTTCCCGGCGCCTACGCGAGTACCACAGAGACAACGGACGCCCTGCTGGCCGCCCTCGGATTGAAGCGCCACGCTGTTCTGCATTGGGGACCGCACGGCATGCAGATGCTTAGCGATACAAAGGCTGGCCATCTCCGGGTGGTCGGATTTGCCGGCAACTCAGCCCCCGACCATATAGACCACCTGCACGCCCTGGAATGGGCGCTACGTTACTTCGATTGACGGTTTACTTCTTCGGGAAGGCCGGATTTGCCCTGAGTTCCTTAATCTGATTGACGTGGCGCTCCGTGTGCCCGGCCATAAAGACGTACCACTGCAGTGCGTCCAGGTCGCCAAACGCCGGATTCGGCGCGAAATGGCTGCGGAGGTCGTCCTGCGTCTCCCGGATGTAGGCGAGGTTCTTGTCCCGCGCGGCTTTGAACGCTGCCGTGATCTCCGCCATGTTTTTGAACGTCCCTTTTGGCACGACGATGTCCTGCGCCTTGACCTTCTGCTCCCGCGCCGGGAGCACCTTCAGCAGCATCTCTTCCGTTTGCCGGGGGTTGGGTTTCTTCTTTTCCGGTGTGGCGGGCGATTGCATCGCCTTGGCCGCAACCTGTGGAATGGCCGTTTCGCTCAGCACGATATGTTCGGCCGTCTCCATCACCGACCAGACATCCGGCGAGGGCTTCCACCTGGCCTGCGCATCACTCAGTCCGGACACCGTGTCGAGAAACAGTTTGCGCGTCGCATGCATCGCGCTGACTGCGAAGTCGCGATCTCCCTGTGTGAGTGTCTGGGCATGGCAGGCGGTGGCAGTCAGGGTGAGGCAACAGAGAACAGACCGGATCATGCATTCCAAGGTATCACTCTCTAGTACTTCCTCTAGTACCGCTGCTCCTAAAGGCTATTCTGCGAAGGGCCGATATGACACACAGGCCATGGATCGGATCGAAACAACGCTCAAACAGGAGGAAATCCACTCGCCGTCGCAACTCGGACAGGAGCGGCGTCTCTTTCTGCCTGGCGTATCTCCTCTGACCGAATCGCTCGGCCGCGCCACCATCCTCCTGGTCGATCACGTTGCCATCAACCGCCAGCTCATCAAGGGCATTCTGAAAGCCGGGCCCTACCGGCTCCTGGAGGCCAGGACCGCCGCCGAGGCTTTCGCGATTCTTGACTCCGAACCGGTGGACCTCATCATCGCCGAACTGATCATGGGCGATGGCGGCAGGACCTACGGCGGCCAGGAATTCTGTACAGCCGTGAAGGCCAACCGCCGCACCCGCCTGATTCCCATCCTGATCATTACGAGCGTTCAGGGCATCGACAACGAGGTGTCGGTGCTTGAGTCGGGCGCCGATGAATTTCTGATCAAGCCTCTGCAGCCAGCGGCCGTGCGCACCCGCATCCGCACCATGCTGCGCAACAAGCGTGCCATCGACTCTCTCGAAGAAGCGGAGACCATCCTCTTTGCGCTGGCGCAGACCGTGGAACAGCGCGACAAAGAGACCGGCAATCACTGCCAGCGGCTCGCTTCACTGAGTGTCGCGCTCGGCACGGCGCTCGGACTCCCGGAAGAAGATCTCGTCGCTCTCTACCGCGGAGGCTACCTCCACGACATCGGCAAGATCGCCGTCCCGGACTCCATCCTTTTCAAACGCGGCGAGCTCAATGAGGAGGAGTGGGTGGTGATGCGCTCGCACACCATCAAAGGAGAGGAGATCTGCCGTCCCATGCGGTCGCTGGCGCCGGTGCTGCCCATCATCCGCAATCACCACGAGAAATGGGACGGATCCGGCTACCCCGACGGGCTCGCCGGCGAGCAGATTCCCCTCCTCTCCCGCATCCTGCAGTTATCCGATATCTACGACGCGCTCACCTCCCGCCGCAGCTACAAGTCCGCTTACTCTCCGGAGGCGGCCATTTCCATGCTCCAAAAAGAGGCCGAGCAGGGCTGGCGCGACCCGGAACTGGTTTCCGTCTTCTGCGAAATGGTGCGCCAGCCGAACTTCGTCGCCAATTCCGCTGCACTCTTCGCGCCGGACTATGAGGACGAAAGCGAGACCGCCGAGCTGCGCTCCATGCGTGAATCTCTCGCTCGAATGTCCCGCGAAGTCCTCAAATAGGCGGGGCACACTGCGCCTCAGCACGCGCTAGCTGCTGTACATGCCGTAGAGCCGCGAGCGGTAGCGAGCGGGTGTCGCGAATTCAGCGCGTCTTCGGCGGAACCCATCTCCCGGCCCTCCAGCCTCGAGCCGCATCGCAATATACTGAGAGCCGGCAAGGAGACCCGTATGGCCGGACTATCCAGGCGCCATCTGCTCGGCGCATCCCTCACTTCTGCGGCGATCGCTGCCCGCGCGCAGACCGCCTCCGTCGCTCCCAGCGACCGCGTCCGCATCGGCCTCATCGGCTGCGGCGGCATCTCCGTGGCAGACTCGAACGCCTTCCTCGCGCATCCGGAATCCGAAATCGTCGCCGTCTGCGACGTCGACGATGCGCAGATCGCCAAGACGGCCAAGCGCCTCGCCGAACTGCGCGGGAAGCAGCCTGACGCAGCGAAGGATTTCCGTCGAATCATCGACCGCAAGGACATCGACGTCTGCCTCATCTGCACGCCGGACCACTGGCACGCGCTGCCGGCGATTGCGGCCTGCCAGGCGGGCAAGGATTGCTACGTCGAGAAACCGCTCGCCACCAGCATCGGCGAAGGCAAGGTGATGCGCGACACCGCGCGACGCTATAGCCGCGTCATGCAGATGGGCACTCACTGGCGCAGCGGCTCGCACTACCGCGAGGCCGTTGAGATGGTCCAGGCCGGCAAGATTGGCAAAGTGCGTCAGGTGCGTTGCTGGGCCTATCTCGACTGGGTCACCGACTGCGGCAATCCGCCGGATGCGCCCGTTCCCGCGGGCGTCGACTACAACATGTGGCTCGGTCCGGCGCGCGAACGCCCCTTCAACAAGAACCGCTTTCATTTCAACTTCCGCTGGTTCTGGGACTACGCCGGCGGCCTCATGACCGATTGGGGTGTACACCTCATCAACATCGCGCTTTGGGCGATGGGGCCAGAATGGCCGAAGTCAGTCATCTCCTCCGGCGGCAAGTACATACTGCAGGACAACACGGAGACGCCCGACACACAGATCACCGTCTACGACTTCCCCTCCTACACGCTCATCTGGGAGCATCAAGTGCAGTGCGGCCTCGGGCCCGACCGCCGCGAGCATGGCGTCATGTTCACCGGAACGGAGGCGACCCTAATCGTGGACGCGCGCGGATGGGAGGTGTTCGCCGAGCCGAAGAAGCGTTCCTCCGTCGTCGAGATGAAGCGCTTCTCCCTCGCCGATGAGCGAGTGCGCGCCAACCATGCGCGCGATTTCCTCGATTGCGTCAAGTCCCGCAAGCAGCCGGTGGAAAACCTCGACGTTGGTTATCACGTTTCCGCCGTGGCGCAACTGGGCAACATCGCCCTGCGCTCGCAGAGCCGCATTCAGTGGGATCAGGAGGCAGGGCGGGCCAAGGGCAACGATGCCGCCAACGCGCTGCTTTCCGCTCCTTATCGTGCGCCCTGGAAGCTGGCGTGATTACCGCCGCGGAGCGGGCGACCGCGGCGGACGGTACCTTGCACCGGTTGCCTGGTCCAGCACATCCGCCGGGATCTTCAGCTCTCGGTTGAGCAGCATCTCCACTGTGCTGCCCCGATGCAGGACGGCGTCCGGACCGCGCGTCATCAGCACTGCGGCAAGTCCTGCTGCGGCGCCCGCCCCCGCGCCGATCGCAGCATTGCTCCCTTGTCCCCCGATCCAGTAGCCCATCCCGGTCCCGGCCACTGTAGTGCTGCCGACAACCATCGCATCGCGCGTCTCGGAGCCTTCGCTCGTCACCTTGCCTTCCTGCCGGTTGAGCGAGCCTGGATTCGAGCCATCCATCGCTCCCATCCGGCCGGCAAGGTCGATCGTTGAGCCGTTCGGGAACATGAGCGAATCGAAGCGCACTGCGATATCGCCCTTGCCCTTCACTTTCCCGGGCCGCTTGGTTTCGGTGATCGTCCCCGTCACATACGTCCCGGCCGGGATCACGATGTGGCCATCCACGGCCAGCGGCATGATCGTCTGCAGGTACACCTGATCGCCTGCCGCTGCATTTCGTGAACTGACGGTGTTCATGAGCGACAGCGGAATGCGTGTGCCCGCCATAAGAACACAACTGCCGTCATCCAGGACCCTGTTGGTTGTGGCCGTTCCGCCCGGACGCAGAACCTGCCGCTCCTGCCCCGCCAGGGAGAACAGAAAGAATGCGATCAGCACCAGTCTCATCTCGTGCCTCCACGCTGCTTTAATGGTAACCCTGCAAAATCAGAAAAGATGCGCCGAAATCGGCGCACCTTGAATTTACATCCCGGCACTGACCCCCGGCGTCTCATAGGGAGCGACCCGCCGCGGCCGTTTCGCCGCGGAACAATTCCCGATCTTGCGGCCCTTCCCTGGACCGCACTAAGCACAAGGAGTCCCAATGCTGTTGGATTACATGTCAAGACATTGGTGGGCTTTTGCTTTGAGAGGGGTGGTTGCGATCCTCTTCGGCCTCTGTGCTCTGATGGTTCCTGGAATCAGCTTGGTGTTCCTCGTTGCGCTCTTCGCGGCCTATGCCCTGTTGGACGGTGTGTTTAACTTCTCCACAGCATTCCATGGCGGAATCCAGTGGGGACATCTCTGCGCAGGCATTCTGGGAATCGGCGCAGGCGTAGTCGCGTTCGCCTGGCCTGGTATGACAACGGTCGCGCTACTCTACGTCATCGGCTTTTGGGCGATCTTCACCGGGGCCACGGCCATCGTTGCTGGCATCAAGCTGAGGAAGATCCTCCGCCATGAATGGATCATGATCCTGATGGGTGTGGTTGCCGTACTGTTCGGAGGATTGATCCTGACGAACCCGGCAGCCGGGGCGCTGGCCGTGTCAGCCTACATCGCGGTCTACGCGCTCTTCTCAGGAGTCAGCCTGCTCATCCTTGGCCTCAAGCTCAGAAGCCATCGCCACGATACGCCGGCGACTCCGCTGCCGCGGCCCATTTAGTCCGGAATACAACCCGGCTACAATCAGGCGATGCACCGCCGCACATTCCTGCAAGCATCGCTCGCTGCCACCGCGGTGGCCCGAGCCGCTGACGATAATCGGAAGCCGCTCTACGCCGAAGTCGAGAAACGGCAGGATGAGGCTGTGCGCCGCCTGCAGTCGTGGATCCGCCTGCCCTCCATTGCCGCGGAAAACCGCAACATGGCCGAGGGTTGCGAGCTCATGATGAGCCTGCTCCGTGAAGCCGGCTTCAGCGGAGTTGCGAAAGTTCCTTCAAACGGCTACCCCGGAGCATTCGGCCTGCTCGACGCCGGCGCATCATCCACGTACGGCGTTTACTTCATGTACGACGTCAAGCAGGCCGATCCTTCGGAGTGGTCGTCGCCGCCCTTCGAGGCCGCGCTCGTCGAGAAACCCGGCTTCGGCAAAGTCCTGATGGGCCGCGGAGCCGTGAACCAGAAGGGTCCGGAGGCCGCTTTCCTCGCGGCCCTCGCCGCATTTCGGTCCGCGGGCCGCAAGCTTCCTGTGAATCTCGTCTTCATCGCCGAAGGCGAGGAGGAGATCGGCTCGCCTCACTTCTCGCAGATCGTTCGCCGGCCGGAGATTCTCGCCGCGTTCAGGAAATGCAAAGGCATCTTCATGCCGATGCCGATGCAGTCACCGGACGGCTCCATCACCATCGCGCTCGGCGCGAAAGGCGTAATCGAAGTGGAACTCGTTTCCAGCGGAGAGCGCTGGGGCCGCGGACCCAAGGAAGACATTCACTCCAGCAACGAGGCTCGCGTCGACAGCCCATCCTGGCGGCTCATCCAGGCCCTCCACACCCTGGTCGCTCAGGACGGCCATACTCCCGCCATCGATGGCTTCGCCGGCACAGCCCGCCCGCTCTCTCCTGACGAGAAGGAGATGATTCGCGTCGCCGCGAAGAAGCAGAACGAGGCCATCGTGAAGCAGCAGCTCGGCGTGCAGCATTGGGTACACGATGTGGACTTCCTCGAATCGCTCGAACTGCTCGCAGGCAGGCCGACGGTCAACATCGAGGGCTTGGTCGGCGGCTACACCGGGCCCGGCGGCAAGACGATCCTCCCGCACAAAGCCACGGCAAAACTAGACCTGCGTCTTGTCCCCGACATGACTGCAGAAGGTGCGCTCGCTGCCCTGAGAGCCCATCTCGCCAAACGGGGATTCAGCGACATCGAGGTGAAAATGACCGGCGGCTACGATCCGACATCCACCCCGTCCGGATCCGGCGTTGTGCGCGCCGCCCAGGCCGTCTACCGCGGCGGCGGCATCGATCCGATCCTCTGGCCGCGCATGGCCGGCTCCTGGCCTGGGTACGTCTTCACCGGCGATCCCCTCCGCCTCCCCGCCACACACTTCGGCCTCGGCCACGGCAGCGGCGCCCACGCCCCCAGTGAATACTTCGTCATCGAATCGAAGAACCCCAACTTCCAGGGCCTTGACGGCGCCGTCAAGTCCTACGTCGACTATCTTTACGAACTCGCTGCCGTGTAGATAGGCTGACTGCGAATTTGTGGTGGGCTAGAATCAAATCAATGGGAAGGCTATTCCTGCATTCCCGATTCTGGCTTACGTGGTCCGCTATCCTGGTCGCGTCGTCACTCGTGTGTGTGGCGGCGCCTTCCTCGCCCCCGGCGTGCTCCCCATCGCTGGTGCTGGGTTTCGGAGGGACGTGCATTATGGCGGATCTGGACGGCGACGGTGTCCTCGATACCGCCGTATCCACTCCAGTTTCGCTGTACGCCGGTGGTGACCTCGCCATTGCGGTCCGGCTCAGCCATGCTGCCGGCACAGGCACTTTTTTCGTTCCTGCCTTGCGGCCCGGAACTCGGATCGCCGCCGCGGACGTCGACCTCGATCACGACCTTGATCTGATCCTCGTCAGCGGCTTGCAGGAGCGCATCGCCGTATATTTAAACGACGGCCAGGGAGGATTCACCCTCGACTCCAGTGGGAAGTTCCTTTCTGTTCCCGCCTCCGATTCAGATATCCTCGCCAAGGCGCATCGCGGTGGATTCGCTCCCGCGTGGAGCTTGCCGCAGCAGTCCACCGACATCGCCTGCTCCGGCGCCGCGATCGCGCTGCGCGCTCCCCCACAATCTGCTGCGCCGCGTCGGTCCTGCCCCGTACTCCTCTCCCGCCTTGTTTGCCCCCTGCAGTCCATCCGCGCTCCTTAGGTCCTCCTCGCCTCCCGTCTCCAGCCCAAAGTGTGATCAAGTAGCGCCGCCTGAGCGTGCGCTGGGATTACGAAACAAACCGAGTCGAAGCTCTGAAGGAGCATCATGCTATTCATCGGCGCGAGGCACATCGCCGACCGTCCGTTCCGTTCCGGAGCGGCGATTCCGTGTGTCCTCTTGCCGGAGCGCCGGCTGCCCATCTCATTGGATCCCAGGCGCTTAGTAGTTACACCCTCGGCTCGCCTCATCTTGCTTTCCCTTCTCCTGGCCGCGGTGGGTTCCGTGAGCTCCAAGGCTTTTCAAGAAGAAAGGCCCGAAACCACAAGGGGGAAGGCCAGCCCTCAGCAATTGAGCCCGTCGCCGGACATCTCCTCGGTATCCGGCGAGTTCGTCAAGAGGACGCCGACGCCCCCTGGGCCATGGCTCGACCCGGAATACGGGCGCGGCATCGATTGGAAGGGAGTCTTGCTCCAGTCTGGCTTGTTTCTGGGCATTGAGCATGGGTTCCGGTTTGCGACAGAGCAGGGGACTCGCGATGGCATGAGCGGCCACTGGTTTCAGGGATGGATGCACGCGGCTGAGAATCTACATGGGTGGGCCGATGGCGACGAGTTCATGGTCAACTACGTCGGTCATCCGATGCAGGGCGCTGTCACCGGCTTCATCTGGGTCCACAATGACCGCAACTACCGCATGCACGAGTTCGGGATGGACCGCTTCTACTGGAAAAGCCGTCTCCGGGCAATGGCTTGGGAGTACCTCTACAGCGTGCAGTTCGAAATTGGCCCCGTCAGTGAAGCGTCGATGGGGAAGATCCAGGCTAGCTTCCCACAGCAGGGGTTTGTAGACCACGTGATTACTCCCGTCGTTGGCACCGGCTGGATCATCACCGAAGACGCTCTGGATAAGTACGTCATCAAGCGCTTTGAGGAGCGGGTCCACAATCCGTATTTGCGTGTATTGGTCAGGGGCGGCTTGAACCCCTCGCGTTCATTCGCCAACGCCATGGCTCTACGCGTCCCATGGGCTCGGGACACGCGGCCGGGCGTGTTTTCCCCGCGGTTGGACTCCTACCTCGCGCAACAGCGCGCCGGTTTGATCAACCTGCCGAGACCGCCGAAGCCGGATCGTGAAGGCGAATACGGGATCGCTCCATTCGAAATGTCCTTCGGCTTCAGGCCTCAGTACTATCTGGGCGGGCTTGGCGCTTGCGTGGGTGGGTATGCCGAGACCGGTTTCCGTGTCTCTGCTTCCTGGCAGATGGTTCTCGCTGTTGACGGTTGCAAGATCATGAACCTCGAACGGAATCTCACCGGCGATTCTCTCCGCTACACGATCGGTCCGCGGTGGACGCCGCGGCCGTCTCAACGCTGGAGCCCCTACGTCGAGTTTCTAGCCGGCGGCACGAAGGTCGCCGAAGAGCGTATGTATCCCGAGTTGAAGGCCTCGCTCATCGAAGCCGCGCAAGCGCAGGGCAAGGATCTTCCCTTGCATGACCAATACACAACCCAATACGACTGGAACCGGTTCACAATGTCCGCCGGCGCGGGAGTAGACATGCGCTTCAACCGCGCGCTTGCCCTGCGCATCGCGAGCCTGGACTACAGACACACGTTTTCTCCACCCATCAACGGCAACAAGTTCAACAACGGCATCTCCTTTACCACGGGCCTCGTGGTGCGGATGGGTAATTGGTGAGTGAATCAATGGGAGCCGGAAGAAAGCCAAAACGTGCCGCGCGCCAGCGCTTCAGCCTGGCGCTGGTGGTCTTTCTCTGTCTCCTGACCACCGTCGACGATTTTTACGGCTTCCTCTTGCCGTCAACGGCTGCGACCGCCGCCGAAACCACGATTACCAGCGTCATCCTTGCGTCCGAAGATGACACTCATCACCATTCGGGCGGGCCGCCCCATGACGGTATTGTGGATGCCCGCTCGCCGTCGGCGTCCTTGTACTTTGCAGCTTCGCAATTGGCGATCCTGGATGCTCCCCTGATTTCCGGGCAGACCGGCCCTTCTCCAAGCGCCGGCCGTGCTCCGCCCGGCTTCTCCTCCATCGCAATCCTCTTACATTTCTAGTTTTCAAGATCGATCTGGAGGTTGAATGTACAGGCAGTTGCGGCTCGCCGTGCTCCTCGGCGGTTGCGCCACTTTGGCCATGGCACAGCAGGCCATGAGCTGGGCACAGGTGAAAGAGCGCTTCAGGCAGAACAATCCGAACCTTGCGGCCGGCGAGATCGCCATCCGCGAGAGCAAGGCCAACGAAACTACGGCCGGGCTGCGGCCGAATCCCGTTTTTACGTCCGCCAACGAACAATTGAATCTGTTCTCGTTAAACCCCTATCAGCCCCTGGCGACTGGCCAATATACGCAGACTCTGAGCTACCTCGTGGAGCGGAGGAAAAAACGTCCGCTGCGCGTGGACAGCGCCCGCCTGGCGACAGCAATCTCCAGGGCTGACCTGTCCGACCTGGATCGGAACCTGGCCTTCGCGTTGCGCGATGCCTTCATCCGCGTCTTGCAAGGCAAAGCGATCCTCGAACTCTCCGGGGAGAACCTCAAGTACTACGACCATGTCCTTGCGCTCAATCGCGAGCGGCTCAACGCAGGCGATATCTCCAAAGTCGATTTCCTGCGGCTGGAGCTGCAGCGGGTGCAGTACGAAAGCGACCTCGAGAACGCCAGGATCAACCTCCGCACAGCCAAGATCGCACTCCTGGCTCTGATGAACGAACAGACTCCGATCGATCAGTTCGACGTCGCGGGCCGTTTCGATGCCGCCGTTGTTCTCCCGGAGCCGTCCGACGCGCTTCGAGCCGCTATGGCCGCCAGGCCTGATCTGCTGTCGGCTGCCACCGCCGTGGAGAAGGCGCAGGCTGATCACCGCCTGGCCATCGCCAACGGCTCCGCCGACCCTGTGGTCAGCGCGGATTACGGCAGAATCGGGCCGATGAACACAGTCGGTCTCGGCTTTAGCATCCCGCTCCGCATATTCGACAAGAACCAGGGTGAGAAGGAGAGGACCACCCTCGAAATCCAGCGGGCCGAAAAGATCCGTCTAAGCATTGTCACTGATATCAATCGGGATGTCGCCTCGGCCTATCAGTCCATCGAGGGTGTGCTGAAACTGATCAAGCCCTACCAGGACCGCTACTTGCCGGAATCGGCCGAGGTGAGGGATACCGTGTCTTTCGCCTACTCCAAAGGCGGCGCATCGCTCCTGGATTTCCTGGACGCCCAGAAGGCATACCGGGACGCCCAGCTGAACTATCGAAACCTGATCGCGGGCTATCTCTCCGCGGTCAACCAACTCGGTATGGCCATGGGAACGGAGCTGGTCCCATGACTACGCACGTCGCTACGGCTCCCAGCCGACTTAAATACTGCCATCAGGATGGAGGTCATCAGATGAAACACACGATTTTCTTGGCTCCCTTGCTCGCGCTGGCTACACTCCTAGCCGGCTGTGGTTCGACCAGGGCAAACGATCCTGCAGCCGCGGCTCCTCCGCCCGCAGAAGTGGAGCAGGACGGGCGTGCCGACTTAGTGAAGGTGGCCCACCGGGAGCAGTTCCCCATCGCCACAGCGACTGAGTTCGTTTCCGCGCCGGTCCTGAATGTGACCGGAGTCGTCAATGCCGATGTTTCTCGAAATGTGCCGGTGATCTCCCTTGCTTCCGGACGCATTTTGGAGATCCATGCCCGGTTGGGCGACTCGGTAACGAAGGGACAACTTTTGCTGCGGGTTCAGAGCGCCGATATCGCAGCCGCCTTCTCTGATTACCGGCAGGCGCTTGCGGATCAGACGCTGGCGCTCGCACAACTCGCACGCACAAAACTTCTGTACGACAGGGGAGCTGTTGCGCAGAAGGACCTGGAAGTCGCTCAGGATATCGCCGAGAAGGCCAGGGTGACGGTCGAAACCACGACCGAGCGTCTCCGAATCCTCGGAGCAGACAAGGATCACCCATCTCCAGTCGTGGACATCGTCGCGCCTGTCTCAGGTGTGATCACTGACCAGCAAGTCACGGCGGCTGCTGGAACGCAGGGGCTGGCGTCGCCGAGCGCGTTTACGATCTCCGATCTCTCCCACGTGTGGGTGATCTGCGACGTCTATGAAAATGACCTCTCCTTCGCCAGTGTCGGCGAATACGCCGAAATCCGCCTGAACGCCTATCCCGAGAAGGTTCTCCGGGCGCGTGTCAGCAATATCAGCCCCAACCTCGACCCGAATCTTCGCACAGCCAAAGTTCGGCTGGAAGTGGAGAACCCTGGCTTCATTCGGTTCGGAATGTTCGTCACAGCTACGTTCCGTGGCCAGTCAAAAGAAGTGCGCGCAACGGTTCCCGCTACCGCAGTTCTGCATCTTCATGACCGTGACTGGGTCTATGTGCCTCTCGAAAACGGGCAGTTCCGGCGAGTAGAAGTGGCCGGTGGAGAAATGCTGCCCGGGAATCTGCAAGAGATTCGGTCGGGCATTGAGCCGGGGCAGCGCGTGGTACAGAACGCGCTGGTCCTGCAGAACACGGTGGAGCAGTGATCGGGATATGATTCGGAACTTAGTCGATTTTGCGCTGAACAACCGCTTCCTGGTTGTGGTAATTGCGATTCTTTTGTTTGCCTGGGGTGTCATCTCGTTTCTGGCACTCCCGATCGAAGCCTATCCCGACGTCGCTAACAATTACGTCCAGGTGATCACGCAGTGGCCCGGCCGTGCGGCTGAAGAGGTAGAGCAGCAGGTCACGATTCCGATCGAAACCGTGCTGAACGGATTGCCGCACATGGCACACTTGCGGTCTATCTCCATCTTTGGCCTCTCGAGCGTGACTCTCATCTTCGATGAAGAATCCCAGAACGACTGGAACCGCCAGAAGGTTCTGGAACGGCTCTCCCAGGTGAATCTTCCCCAGGGGCTGCAACCGCAAATTGGCACGGATTGGAGCCCGGTCGGCCAGATCTTCTGGTACACGTTGAAAAGCTCCAATCCTCAATACGACGTAATGGAGCTGAAGTCGCTGCAGGACTGGGTTCTGGAAAAGCAGTTCAAGTCCGTGCCGAACGTTGTCGACGTTTCGAGCTTAGGCGGCGTCACCCGCGAGTATCAGGTGCGTGTCGACCCGGAGAAGCTGGTCTCATACGGGCTGAGCATCGGCCAGGTCGAGCAGCAGCTCGCGAACAATAACGTCAACGCAGGCGGCAGCTTCATCGAAAAAGGCCTTCAGCAGGTGAACGTCCGCGCGATAGGCCTGGTCAGGAGCGTGCGTGACATAGAAGATACGGTCATCAAGACCCAAAACGGAACGGCTCTGCGCGTCAAAGACATCGCAGATGTGAGGCAAGGTCCGAGGATCCGTCTGGGCAGAAATGGGAAGGCGATCCATCGTGAGGATGGCCGGATCATTGACAACGATGATGTGGTCGTAGGCATCGTTCTCCTGCGGAAAGGCGCCGATCCCGATTCGGCGTTGGACGGGGTCCATGACAAGGTGAAGGAGTTGAATGAGCACGTCCTGCCCCCGGGCGTACAGGTCGTTCCTTTCCTCGATCGCAGCGTCCTGGTCCACTACACGACGCACACCGTTCTGCACAACCTGACCGAGGGAATCGTCTTGGTTGCCCTCGTCCTCTTCCTATTCCTTGGAAACGCCAGAGGAGCGCTGGTCGTTGCCCTGACCATCCCGTTCTCTCTGTTGTTCGCATCGATCTGCCTCGACCTCCGCCACATTCCGGCAAATCTTCTGTCACTCGGCGCGCTGGATTTCGGCATGGTTGTCGACGGGGCTGTCGTGATGGTCGAGAACATCGTTCGGCACATGGGCCGCCAGGACGTGTCCAAGCCCGTGATGGTCCGGGTCCGCGAAGCTGCGCACGAGGTTCAGCGGCCCGTCTTCTATGCCATCGCGATCATCATCACCGCGTACCTGCCAATTTTCACCTTGGAAAGCGTGGAAGGCCGGTTGTTCAAACCCATGGCCTGGACCGTCGCTTTTGCCCTGTTGGGCGCGCTGATCTTCTCAATGGTGATGGCGCCGGTGCTGTCGAGTTTCCTTTTCCGGGCGGGCATGCGGGAGTGGCGCAACCCGCTAATGACGTTTTTGACGGCGCGGTACAAGTCGACCGTGCGCTGGGCAGTCCGCAACCGCTGGGTTGTCATGGGTGGAGGTGTCGCCTGCATGGCGGTGACGGGCTACCTGATGACCAGCGGCGTGATCGGCTCCGAATTCCTGCCGCACTTGGATGAGGGCTCTATCTGGGTGCGCGGCACTCTGGCGCCGAGCACTGGACCCACCGAAGGAATCCGTCTCGCTAATCAGGCCCGAGTCCTCCTGGCCTCCTTCCCCGAGGTCACCGTAGCCACCAGCCAGGTCGGGCGGCCCGACGACGGCACTGATACGACCGGCTTCTTCAACACCGAGTACTTTGTCGATCTCAAACCGAAGGAGCAGTGGAGGCCGGTCTTCCACGAAAACAAAGAAGAGCTCATCGCTGCCATGAGCCGCCAGTTGGAGCAGATTCCCGGCGTTCTTTGGAACTTCTCTCAGCCCATCTCCGACAACATGGAGGAGGCGGTGAGCGGCGTCAAAGGGCAGCTGGCGATCAAGGTCTACGGGGCCGATCTCAAGCCGCTTGAAGAGAAAGGCGACGAGATCGTGAGCGTGATGCGCCGCATCCGGGGGATTCAGGATCTGGGCTTGTTCCGCGTCATTGGGCAGCCCAATTTGAACCTCATTGTGGACCGCCAGAAGGCCTCGCGCTATCAGATCAACGTGGCCGATGTGCAGGACGCGGTTCAAACCGCTGTCGGCGGAGGCGTGGTCAGCCAGGTTCTGCAGGGCGAGCAGCGTTATGACCTCGTCGTCCGCTATCTTCCCAGCTATCGGAATACACAGGAGGCGATCGAGAAGATCCGTCTGGTGTCGCCGTCCGGAGAGCGCGTCTCACTGGCCCAGCTCTGCACGGTCCAAACGTCGGATGGAGCATCGCAGATCTATCGCGAGGGCAACTCCCGGTACATTGCCATCAAGTACAGTGTGCGCGGCCGCGATCTGGGCAGCACCGTAGAAGAGGCAATCCAAAAAGTGGGGAAACAGGTGAAATTGCCGCCGGGATACCGGATCGATTGGGCGGGCGAATACGCCAGCCAAAAGAGATCCCAGAAGCGCCTGATGATCGTGCTGCCCATCACGATTCTGGTGATCTTCATCATCCTCTACACAATGTTCCACTCGTTCAAATGGGCTACGCTGATGCTCGCGAACATCGCAATGGCTCCCTTGGGCGGACTATTGGCGTTGCTCGTCACCGGAACGAACTTCAGCGTGTCCTCCGGAGTTGGGTTTCTGGCCCTCTTTGGCGTTTGCGTCCAGACCGGGGTCATCATGCTCGAGTACATCAATCAACTTCGAGCTCGAGGTCATGATGTCACCGATGCCGCGGTGGAGGGCGCTGTCCTGAGACTGCGGCCGATCATGATGACCACACTTGTCGCCACGCTTGGTTTGCTGCCGGCCGCGCTCTCGCACGGCATTGGCTCCGATTCCCAGCGTCCATTTGCGATTGTGATCGTCGGCGGGCTGTTGGTGGCCATGCTGATCAATCTCATCCTGCTGCCCACCTTGTATGTGTGGGTCGCTCGTGCAGGCGACGTGCTTCCCGAACCTGAAGCGGAGTTCGACGAACAGGAATAGAGGACTGGAAGACCGATGAACCGTGAAGAAGTACGATCCCGTATCGAGAAGACCGGTGTCATACCCGCTATCCGCGCCTCCTCGCCGTCGGATGCTCTGTTTGCCGCGGAAGCGGTTGCGAGCGGCGGGATTCCAATCGTCGAAATGACCATGACCGTGCCCGGTGCGATCGACGTGATCACCCACTTGGTCCGCAACGCTCCGGACCTGATCGTCGGCGCGGGTACGGTCTGGGATTCAGACATGGCCCGCCGCTGCCTGGATGCCGGAGCGAAATTCATCACAAGCACCGGAATTGATCTCGCGACCGTGGAGCTTGCGACGCAGGAGAGCGTCGTGATTTTCCCCGGCGCTCTTACCCCGACCGAGGTAATGACGGCGTGGAAGGCAGGCGTGGACTTCGTTAAAGTATTTCCCTGCTCGCAGCTCGGCGGGGCCGCTTACATCAAGGCCCTGAAGGCGCCGTTTCCACGGGTGCCGCTCATCGCCTCCGGCGGGGTGAATCTGCAGAATGTCACGGACCTCATCCTGGCGGGAGCCTCGGCGGTCGGCATAGGGGCGCACTTGATCCCGAGAAAGGCCGTCGAGTTGAGGCAGCCGCACCGGATTCACGAACTTGCGGTGAGGTTCGTCAGCGCAGTGCAGGAAGCGCGCAGGCAACTGGCGCCACCACTGTGAGGGCTCGCCCGCAAGCCTCAGTTCACCCGTCGTGACAAATGGGCGGCCGGACGTGGCACACCGGAAGGCCTCGGATTTCGAAAGACCGGCCCCTGCGTTTCGCATCTGCGCCACAGGCTAATGCCGGGCTCCCTTTGTTCCCCCTGCTCTTGATTTGTCATAGTGAGAGGGATCGCATTTCTCCGGGGAACCATGAAAACATTGAGCCTGTCGATTGTCTTGGCTTTGTCCTGCGCTGCCCTGATCGTATCCACGTGCACGGTGGCCGCTCCTCCTCCAGCCTCCGGACTCGAACTCGCGGCAGCCAATGCCTCCGGTCTCGACCTGCAGGCCACCAATATTGACCGGGATGGCGACGGCTACGGAGTAGGCCCTGGCCTGAAAGGCCCGGACGCCGACGATGGGGACGCGTCGGTTCAAACCGCAGATCACGCGAGGGCGAAGTACCCTGGTGGGTCGAGGGCGAGTGACGGACTTTCCGTGTTCTGGCGCCATCGCGGCTACACCCCGGCGCACTACTACTACTTGTCGCCTTCCGGCGACGACCGGAATGGCAAGGCTGACGATCCCTCCAGACCGTTCGCGACGTTTGAGGGGCTCAAAGCGGCGCGCCGCCTCACCGGGGATGACGCCGTCATCGTGCGCGCGGGTACTTATTCGGAGGGTCCGGCGTTAGCATGGCCGAACCCCTCCGGCTCACAGGGCCATCCAATCTTGTTTCTGGCCTATCCCGGCGAGGCCCCAGTCATCGATTCGATTCACGACGCAGGCGGCGGCGACCCGACGGCGGGCAACAGCGACATCGTCTTCGACGGCTTGGCCTTCACGAACAGCGTCAACCCCGGCTTGGGACGCACGTTCTTCTTCGGCGCATCCAGGGTCGGCGGCGCTGCCAGGATTACAATCCGCAACTGCCACATCTACGGGCGCTCGAATGGCGTGTTCGCCATGCAGGGCCTGAAGGATCTGCTGGTGGAAAACAACGTGATCCATGACACCGGCTCGCACAGCATCTACCTCGGCTCGCGCGATGTACCAAATTCTGATCTGGTCGTGAGGAACAACGTGCTGTACAAGACGGGCTCCACGTGCGCCCAGCACAACGGCCGCGTGACCGGCTATCTGCTGGAGGGCAACGTGTGCCGCGATTTCGTCAACGCCTCCGGCTTCAGTCTCGAGATGGGGGTGTCGAACTCAATCGTCAGAAACAACGTCGCCAGTCAGGGCCAGCGCGAGGCGCTGGTGATTTATGACTATCCCTCGCCGGACCAAAAGAACTACCCCGGTCTCATGGCCTACGACCAGGTTGGCAACGTGATCGAGAACAACACATTCATCATCGAGAGAGGCAATGCACACCCTACCATCCGCGTGGACTTGGGCAGCGCCGAGCAAACGCAGGACATCGGAACCAACACGTTCCGTAATAACACGCTCGCCAACGCTGCTGCCTATGCGCCGGTCTGGTACAGCTCGACCGAGTGCGGGAGGAACGAGGGGTTGGACTACTGTATGCGCGGCTCTGACCCCTCCATTCAGGCCGCCCGCTCCACCTGGACAGGCAACACCTTCATCTCGGGTTTCCCAAACGTGATCCGGTTCCTGAACGACCGCCCCACGACGGGCAAGCCTCCCAGGCCCGCCCCGGCGCTCATCGACCGCAGCTACACACTGGACCAGGTACAGGCGCAGCTCAAAGGCTGGTCAGGAAACGTCAAGAAGAAGTAGCGCGCACATTCCGCACTATTTGTTCGACAGCGGCAACTATGGCGCCGCAAAGGCAGGACTACCGAAGGCGGGATCGGTTTTGGAGGCGCGGGCCGGAATCGAACCGGCGAATAAAGGTTTTGCAGACCTCTGCCTTACCACTTGGCTACCGCGCCCAACCATGCTGGGTACGTTTCTACTATAACCCACTGGACCGTTTTGCGCCGCTGCGGCGTCTACAATGGTGACGTGATTCGTATTCTCGGCCTCGGATTCCTCCTGGCCGCAGGGGTCTGGACTGCATACGCCCAATCTCCGCCCATTCTTCCCCTGAAGGATGTCAAGACGGGAATGAAGGCGACCGGGCGCACCGTCTTCTCCGGCGGGCGCATCGAGGAATTTCAGTGCGAGATCCTCGGTGTTCTGGAAAACGCCGGCCCCAAACAGTCCATCATCCTTGCCCGTCTGTCCGGAGGGCCTCTCGCCGAGACTGGAGTCCTCCAGGGCATGAGCGGCAGCCCCGTCTACTTCCAGGGCCGCCTGATCGGCGCCGTCGCTCTCTCCTTTCCGTTTTCCAAGGAGCCGGTCGCCGGAATTCGTCCCATCGAGGAGATGCTCGACGTTGCGCCCCTGCCGAAACGAGCGGCTATCAAGCTGGATCCCTTCAACCTCGCCGCCGCCCTGCCGCCTCGCCAGGAAGTCACTCTCGGCCCTTCGCGTCTCGCCGAGATTGCCACTCCCTTCTGGCTGAGCGGATTCTCTCGCGCCGCCGTGGAGCATTTCGCCCCGGCACTCCGCTCCGCCGGCCTCGAGCCGGTCCAGGGCGTTTCCGGAGGCGGCAAGCCCGTTGCTTCCGGTCCTTCTACTCCGAGGCTCGAGCCCGGCTCGATGATCAGCGTGCAGCTCGTTACCGGCGATCTTAGCGCCGGCGCCGACGGGACCGTCACCCACATCGCCGGCAATCGCGTCTATGCCTTCGGCCATCGCTTCCTTGCTGTCGGCGACACTGAATTCCCGTTCGCGCGCGCTGAGGTGATTACGCTCCTGTCCAGTCAGAACGCGTCCTTCAAGATATCCACTCCCCGCGAATGGATGGGCTCCATCACCCAGGACCGCAGCACCGCCATCGCCGGAGAGCTCGGACGCCAGGCTGAGTTGCTCCCCGTTTCCATCAAAGTGAAGAGCCGCACCCCGGCGCCCCGCGAATGGAACTACCGCATCAGCATGGTGCAGGATCGCCTGTTCACGCCGCTTCTCCTCCAGATGGCGATCTACTCCGCGCTGGACGCCACAGAGCGCACCTCCGGCCTCTCCACCATTACCCTCCGCGGACGCATGTTGATGGATGGCGGCCCCCCCGTTCTGTTGAACAATGTGTATGCGGCCGAAATGGGAGCCCCGCAACAGGTATCGGCCGCCGTTGCCGCACCTGCCGCCGCCCTGCTGCAGAGCGGTTTCGACTCGTTGAAGCTCCGCGGCCTCGAGATCGAGATGGACGTTTCGAACGAGAAAAAGCAGTTGCAGTTGGATGGTGCGTGGCCCTCGCGCCGCGAGGTGCGGCCCGGCGAGACCGTCGAAATTACCGCCGTCTTTACCGGCGAAAAAGGCGTCGAAGTTACCCGCACCTCCAAATACGCCGTGCCCGTCGGCGCGCCTGCTGGCACCCTGTACTTCACCATCACCGACGGCCCGTCCGCCAACCTCGCCGAATACCGTCAGTTCCTCGTCACGCCGCCTCGCTCCTCTTCCCAGCTGCGTGACTTTCTCACCGGGCTGCACGCCAACGACCGCGCCTACGTCCGCGTCTGGCGGACTCAACCCACATTGCAGGTCATGGGCGAAAACCTCCCGGCCCCGCCTCCGTCCATGGCGGCAATCCTCGGGCGCACCGCCTCTCAAGTCGCCAACTCCCTCGTCGCCGAGATCCCCATGGACCCCGCGGGTTATCTGTTCTCCGGTTCGAAAACCATTCAAGTGGAAGTGAAGGAATGACCGTTGCGTCGCGTGTGATCAGCGCTGTGCTCTCCGGCGCCGCGGTTTTGCTCGCAGGGAGCTCCGCCTCCTGGGAGTGCAACACCTTCAACGACTTTCTCAAGGGACGCTTCAACGGCATCTCGCTGACGCGTGACGGCCGCCTGACCCTGGCCCCCGCCATGCAAGCCTTGGCCGCCACAGGCGAGGCGGGCGTTTGGAGCGTCGCCGCCTCTGCTGACGGAACTATCTACTTCGGCACCGGCCATCGCGGCCGGATCTATCAAATGAAGAATGGCGGCCAGCCCTCCCTCCTGTGGAGCGCCCCGCAGCCCGAGATCTTCGCCCTGGCTGTCGACTCGCGCAGCCGCCTCTATGCCGCCGCGTCTCCCGACGGCAAGATCTGGCGCATCGAAAATGGCAAAGCCACAGAGTTGTTCGATCCCAAGGCCAAGTACGTGTGGTCGCTTGTGGCCGCGCCGGACGGCACTCTCTACGTCGGCACCGGCGACCAGGGCCGCGTCTGGCGCGTCTCTCCCGATGGCAAGGGCGAGCTCTGGTATGAAACCGGCCAGACCCACGTCACCGCGCTGGCCCTCGATCAGAAGGGCCGCCTGCTCGCCGGAACTGAGCCGAACGGCATCCTCTACCGCATTGACTCCAAGGATCGTGCCTTCGTTCTCTACGATTCCAACCTGCCCGAAATCCGCTCCATCGTTCCCGCGACCGATGGGTCCATCTACGTTGCGGCCCTCGGCGGAGCCCTCGCGCAAAAACAGGCCCAGGCGGCAGCCTCCGCGGCCGCGGCCCAGCCCGGTCTCGGAGTGGTGACCACCACCATCACTGTGAGCGCCGATGCGGACTCTGCGGCCCAGACCGGCATCGATCTCAAGCCCAAACCCGAGCAGCCGAAACCGCCCGCCGGGGCCACTGAACTGCCTCCACCTGCCCCGGCCGTCGACCTCAGTGCGGAAAAAGCCGCCCTCTATCGCATCGGTCCGGACTCCATGGTGGAGACGCTGTGGTCATCCAAGGAAGAAAACGTCTACGACGTGGCCATGCGCGAGGGTAACGTCGTCTTCTCCACTGACCAGCGCGGCCGCATCTATCGCCTTTCCCCCGACCTCAAGGCCACGCTGCTGGTTGAGACCCGCGAAGCCGAAACCACGAGGCTCCTCCCGGTGGCTCAAGGGCTTATCGCCGCCACCAGCAATCTCGGCAAGGTCTTTCGCCTCGACGGCCAGTACGCGGAGTCAGGCATGTATGAGTCCCCCGTCCACGATGCCGGCAATACCGCCCGCTGGGGGCATTTGGAATGGCATGCCGAACTGAATGACGGCAAACTCGCCTTCCGCACCCGCACCGGCAACTCGGCCCGTCCTGACAAGACCTGGAGCGAATGGTCCGGATCCGTCACCGATCCCGCCCGCGCCGCCATCTCCAGCCCCAACGCGCGTTACATTCAATGGCAGGTGGAACTGACGCCGGGCCGCAGCGGAGCACCCCTGCTCGACGCAGTCTCGGTGAGTTACCAGCCCCAAAACAGCCGGCCCGTCGTGCGCAGCATTCAGGTCACTCCGCAGTGGGTCGCCACTCCGCAGAAGACCGCGGCGCCGGCCCAGCCGGCTCCTGTCGCTTACAGCATCACCGTCACTGACTCGGGCGACGCCGGCAGCGCCACCAGCGGCGGCACGCCGACGCAAAGCGTCTCACGCAGCGGTACTCCGCAGCTCTATATCTCCTGGCAGGCCGACGATCCCGACAATGACCGGCTCATCTATTCCCTCTACTACCGTGCCGAGGATGAGCGCGAGTGGAAGCTCCTCAAAGCCGACTTCACCGAGAACACTTACATGCAGGAAACCGAAGTCTTCGCCGACGGGCGGTTCTTCTTCCGCGTCGTCGCCTCGGACCGGCTCGCCAACAGCCCCTCCACTGCAAGAGAGGCGGAGCTCGTCAGCCAGCCGGTGCTCATCGATCAGACGCCGCCCCACGTGACTCTGGGAGCCCCGCGCACCGTCGGCAGTGATATCGAAATCGAAGTGACCGCCACCGACAGCGCCTCGCCCATCCGCCGCGCCGAGTACTCGCTCAACGGCTCAGCCTGGCGCATCCTGGAAGCCGCCGACGGCATCTGCGACAGCCGCGAAGAGCGCTTCATCGTGCGCCTCCCGGCCGCTCCAGGAGAGCGAAGCCTCGTTGTGCGGGCTTTCGACTCAGCCGGCAATCCCGGCCTGGCCCGCATCGTCCTCCACTGATCGCACTCCGGACCCGCGAACGTCAGTGAGCGGGTAGGCCCTGCGACTCTGCCGGCAATCCCTCTTGCCCCGCGTGATGCTACCCTGATCCCGTGCGCGCGGCCTTGTTCTGCTCATCGCTCTTGCTCCTGTGCGGCTGCGCCCGCCCGTTCGAGCCTATTCCTCCGCAAGTCACACCCGTCGAAGCGGCCGACCCGCATTCCCGCGCCTGCCTCTTCCCGATGTCGGACCCCGCCCTTGCCTCCCACATCGTCCGTGACATTCCGTCCGACCCGGCGCTGGGCCGCATCCGCTGGACCGGCCCCCAACCCACTCTGCACTGCACTTTGCCAGACGATGGCCCCTGGCTCGCTGTCTTCGACTTTGATGTCCACGGCGTGACGTTCAGGCAGACCGGCCCCATCACGCTGACGTTCAGCGTCGATGGCCGGGAGATCGGCAAGATGCGCTGCGACGCGCCGGGGCCTCGCCGCTTCCGCGCTCCTCTCCCGCCGGAGCTCAGCCGGGCTGGCGCGGAACTGACGCTGCAGGCCACCATCGACAAGCCCTTCATCGCGGAGGGCGACGGCGCAAAACTGGGGGTCTTGATCTCCGCCGCGGGGTTCATCCATCCATGACCCCGATCTTCTCCGTCCTCCAGGGCGCTGCCACAGCCTGGATCGCCGCCCTGGGTCTGGGCCTCGCCTTGCTCGGCCTGCTGCGCGCGCGTCTCCGGCTGGGCGAGATCTATCCCGCCGCGCTGGCTGGCGGCGGGCCGCTGTTCGCAGCATTCTGCACTGTTCTCGCCCACTCCGGCCTCTTTCGACGAGGCGTGTTGACCGCGGCGGCAATCGTCGCCGCGCTGCTCGGCGCCGCGCTGTCCCGCCGCCTGCACATCGAGCGCACAGCTCCGCCACCCAGGCTCGCTCTCGCAATTCTGATCGTGCCGCTGCTCGTCTTTGCCTGGTTCCCGGCGCAAGCACTGCTCGCCCCCGACCTCACTCCGGCTGGAGCCGACGCCGCACTCGCTTCGGCGCGGCATCTGTGTGAAGGAGCACGCGACGCGCTTTGGAATGCCTCCGCACTCTGGGCCGCGCCCTTCCGCTTCGGCGCGCATTCATCCGCGGCGTTGCTGCACCTGCTCTTCTTCGCATCGCTGGCCGCGCTCGTCTTCGCCGCTATCCGCAGATACAGCACCACGCAAGCCGCAGTGATCGCCGCCTTGCTCTGTAGCACGGCGCCGGCGTCTCTGCTATTTGCCTCCCGGGCCGGCACGGAAATCCTCTTCTGGTTCTGCGCCTGCGCGGCGGTTTGGCTCACTGCACTGGCGGTCTCTTCCCGGCAGTTGCAACTTCTCATACCCGCCTTCCTCTCCGGAGGATTAGCGGCACAGTGCATCCCGGTCAGAGCCGATGCGTTTCCGGGATTCATCTACCCCCGCCTGCCGTGGGTCCTGATTCCACTGGCTGCCGTTGCACTCGGCTGGCTGCTCCGCCGCCAGACTGCTGCGGCCTGCACCCTCGTCGGCTTCCATCTACTCACATCGTTCCCGCCGCTGACACCGTGCCTCGTCAAGAGACCCGTGTTGGAGGCCCACCAGTTTGGCGGCGATGTCCAGAGCTTCCTCACAGAACACCTGTCCGGCTACCCGCAGACTCGCTACCTGGAAGAATTCGTGCCGCCCGCAGGAACGATCCTCACGGATCAGATCCTGCCTGAATCGCGGCTCTCCCGCCGGCTGGCCCATGTCGCGTTGCTGCGGATTCTCGGTGCCGCCTATGACGAACGTGCCCTCCCCGCGCGCTCCCGGGTTCTTCGCGTTGCACCGAAACCGCGCCGCCGCTATCTGCCGCCGCCCGGCGGTTCCATCGCCGAAGTTCGCTTCTACCGAGGCGGAGTCGAACTGCCCCGCTCACGCGACTGGCGCGTGCGCACCACCTCCGGCGATTCCTGCGCGCCGCTCGCCTTCGACAACAGCCTGGTCACCAGTTGCAGCGGCGCCCTGGAGATCGATTTTGGCCGCGACGTCGTCTTCGATGAAGTTCGGATCACAGGCACTCTGGGCGATCTCGCGCCCGTGCCTCCCGGACTGCGCCGCGCCGCCGTCCTCGAACTTCGCCGCCGCGGCGTCACTCACCTGTTCCTCCCTGCAGTCTCATCCGCTGTCGCGGACCTCTCCGTCAACGCGCCATACTGGGGCGTGACGGAAATCGGCGAAACTCATGGCGCGGTTCTCTTTCAGTTGGACTAGGCTGGCGGCGGTTCTCCTCGCCGCTTCGCTCGCCTTTCACGTGTGGCGCGCGGCCAGCGCATCCATCACAGCGGATGAAGCCTTCACCGCGAATTCGTTCGTCGCGCCCTCCTGGCTCGAGATCCTCACCGCGGACTACGACGCCAATCACCACGTTCTCCACAGTTTCCTCTGCAAACTTTCTATCTCCGCCTTCGGCTGGAGCGAATTCTCGCTCCGCCTCCCCGCTCTCTTCGGCACTGCGCTCTTCTTCTGGAGCCTCTGGCGGCTGCTTCGCGAACTCGCTGGAGACACGCCACTGCTGCCCGCTCTCTGCCTCTGGATTGTCTGGTGGCCCGAGATGTCGGAGTACCTGTCGCTCGCGCGCGGATACAGCCTGGCTCTGGGCTTCTTCACTGCCGCCCTGGTCGCAGGCCGCCAGGAGCGCTGGCGGAGCACGTCTCTCCTGCTGGGACTCTCGGCCGCCGCCAACCTCGTTTTCGTGGTCCCTGCGATGGCATTCGGCGCCGCGCTGCTCCTCCGCCGCAAACTCTGGTCGCGCTTCGATGAACTCGCTGCTCCGGGCGCTGTGGCTGCCTGCGTCATCCTTGCCATTCCACTCAGCCGCGCAGCCGCATCCAACTTCTACTTGGGGCAGAGAACCATCGCCAGCAGCCTTCGTGGCCTGCTGCACGTGCCCGGTCCCGAATTCCTCACTCTCGCCTTGATCCTGCTGTTTCCGCTTCTCGTCCTGGCCGGCGCGTGGCGTGAGCGTTCCGAACTGGCCATCGCTCTGGGACTCAGTCTCGTAGGCCTCGCCGTGCTCCACTTCGGTCTAGGCCGTCCCTGGCCTCACGGTCGCACCGGACTCTACGTCCTCCTGCTTGCTTTGCTTCTCGTCGCTGCGCTGGCCCGCGATGCCCGCTGGTCCGCCATCCCCATCGGCCTCTGCGCTCTGTGGTTCATCGCGAACGTCAGTCCCCTCCGCTATCGAGAATGGCCTTTCGATTCCGACAATCGCCAAGTCGTGCGCTTCCTGCAGGACAACTATCCAAAGGCGCGCGCCGCCGCTCATCACCCCCTGCGGCACATGCTGGCTTTCTACCAACGTGCCTGGAAACTCGGCACGATGCCGCCCGCCGTCGAATTTCAGCCCGGCGTCACCGCGGACGTCTACCTGCTCCGTACCGATGAGCCTCTGCCGCGCCCCACCGGAGTGCGCGTAGTCCGCCGCTTCCCGCAGTCCGGCCTGGAGATCGCCGTTCCCTGAGCCCGCTGTTCGCCCCGTTCCTGGGGCTTGACACGGGAGCTAATTCGGATATATGTTATCCGAGTTAGCTGATATGCTGAGCAAAACCTCCATCTCGGCCCTTCGAGCCCTCGTCCACCTGGCTCAACAGGACGATGGCTCCTGCCTCTCCCCCCGCCGCATCGCCGAGGCGCTCGACGAGTCGCCTACCTACATGGCAAAAGCATTGCGTCACCTGGTGAAGGCTCGCATCCTCCGCGCTGAAAAGGGGGTCCACGGCGGCGTCCGCCTGGGCCTGCACCCATCGGACATCACCCTCCTCGCCATCGTTGAGGCCTGCCAGGGCGTCATCGTGGGCGACTTCTGCCAGTCTTCCCGTCCCGCCTCCACCTTCTGCAACTTCCATAAGGCAGCACTGGAGCTCCACAATTCAATCACGGGAGTTCTGGCGCGCTGGACTCTTGCACACATGATCGAAAAACCGCACCCGTCGGGCGTGCATGGCGGTGGCGTCGCATGTGTGATGACGAACGGGCTGCTCTTCCCCGAGATCGCTCAACCGGCGCGTTCGCGGATCCGGATTGGCAAATAGCATGAGCGCTCCTCCACTCCATATCGACGTCCCGAACGAGACCTACCATCAGGGTCTGATCTCCTGCCAGGTGGCCTGTCCCGTTCATACCGATGCGCGCGGCTATGTGCGCGCCATCGCGGAAGGCCGTTTCGAAGAGGCCTACCTGATCGCCCGCGGACCCAATCCATTCGCCTCCATGTGCGGACGCATCTGCGGCGCGCCCTGTGAAGCCGCCTGCCGCCGCGGCAAGGTCCCGCGCGTCGATGACGACGGCCAGTTCGTCTCCTCTGACCGTCCCGTCTCTATCCGCGCGCTCAAGCGCTTCGTCTGCGAACAGTACGGTCCGGAAGCACGCTCTGCTCCTGAGGTTCTCGAGTCAATCGAAGACTTCATCCCCCCGGTGGCAGGCAACGCCGAGGAGATGGCCGCACTCCTCCGTTCCGGCGTCAGCGCCGATTTGCGCTCTAACAAAGGACAAAGAGTTGCGATTATCGGTGCGGGCCCCGCGGGATTGTCAGCCGCGCACGACCTCGCCCTCCTCGGCTTCTCCCCCGTCGTCTTCGAAACCGAGCCCGTTCCCGCAGGCATGCTCTACGTCGGCGTGCCCGCCTACCGCCTTCCGCGCGCCGTCATTGAGAAGGAGATCGACGTCATCCGCGCGCTGGGCGCGGAGATCCGCTGCGGCGTCACCGTCGGCAAGGACATCTCCTTCGCCGATCTCCGCCACGAATTCGCTGCCGTCATCATCTCCGTCGGCGCCAAATCTTCGCGCAGCCTCAGCCTTCCTGGCGAACGCGGACCTGGCGTCTTTGGCGGCGTCGATCTTCTCCGCGCCGTCGCTCTCGGCGAAGGCGTGGATATCGGACACGAGGTTATCGTCATCGGCGGCGGTAACGTAGCTTACGACGTCGCACGCACCGTCCTCCGCCAGATCGCCTACGACACGGCACGTACCGCCGCTCGCCTCGCCGGCACTTCCAGCGTCAAACTCGTCTCCCTCGAAGGACTGGAGGAGATGCCCGCCGACACCGTCGAGATCCTCGAAGGCGACGAAGAGGGCATCGAACGCCTTAACGGCTGGGGCCCCGTGGAGATCGTTCGCAACACCACTGGCGAGGTCTCCGGCGTGAAGTTCCGCCGCTGCCTGCGTGTTTACGACGAGAACCGCCGCTTCTCGCCTGTCTTTGACGATGCCCAGGAACTCGTCGTCAACTGTGACACCGTGCTTCTCGCCGTCGGCCAGGCGCCCGTCCTCTCCTTCCTCGAGAACGGCGGCCAGGATGTCGAGCAGTTCCGCCCGGGTTGGCCCAAGGCAGATCCCAAAACTCTCGCCACCACCGCCCCCGGCGTCTTTGTCGCCGGTGACCTCGCCCACGGTACCCGCCTGCTCATCGACGCCGTCGCCTCCGGCAAAGCGGCCGCTCGCTCCGTCTTTCAATACCTCACCGGACGCGCGCTGGAACCGCAAGCAACCACCGTCCACCTGGTGCAGGACCGCTACCGCCGCGAGAAGGGCTACGAGTCCATCCGACGTGTAGAGATCCCTCTCTGCCATCCGGAAGAGCGCCTGCACCACCCCGAAGCCCTCGTCGAGATCGGCTACAACCGCGACCAGGCGATGCGCGAAGCGTCGCGCTGCCTCGATTGCGGCGTCACTCCCGTCTTCGACGGGTCGCGCTGCGTCCTCTGCGGAGGCTGCGCCGATGTGTGCCCCACGCTCTGCCTGAAACTCGTCACTCTCAGCGAAATCGCTGATTCACCTGAGACTCGCGCCGCCATCGAGGCCGCCCTCGGGCCGGACGAGGACCTCTCTCAACACTCCGCCATTTTGAAAGACGAAGACCGCTGCATCCGCTGCGCCGCCTGCGCCATGCGCTGCCCCGTCGAGGCCATCACGATGGAGCGCGTCTCTTACTGCACTACCTGGAGGACCGTATGACTCTGCAGCCCAAACCCCCTCGTTCCAGACTCGATCCAGAGCCCATGCCCCGCCGCGACTGGCTCGGCTTGAGCGGCCTTTGGAGCATGGGCGGCGCACTGCTCTTCGGCATGTTCGGCATGCTCAAACTGCCGAAGGCCGCCGTGCTCGCCTCCCCCTCGAAGAAATTCAAAGTAACTCTGCCAGAGACCCTCGCGGCCGGCGAAGCGTTCGTCCCGTCCGGCCGCTCCGTCGCCGTGTTCAGGGATGCCGAAGGGGTCCACGCTATCTCCACCATCTGCACCCATCTGGGATGCGTTGTGAAGCCCGGCGCGGAAGGCTTCGAGTGCCCCTGCCATGGCTCCCGCTTCCATCACGACGGCTCCGTCTCGCGTGGTCCAGCCCCGCGCGCTCTTCCCTGGCTGAAGGTCAGTGTGAGCGGCGGCATTCTCACCGTCGACGAAGGCACAACCGTTCCCTCCGGTACGAAGGTGGCGTAATGAATCCGGCATCCTTTCACAAAGACGCGCTCCGCGAGTTCGTCGACAACCTCAAAACCGTCCCGCGCCGCGTCTACGAAACCGCCTTCCGTGGCGGTCCGCCCACCACGGACCGCACGCGCTCCACATTTGTCTTCGGCAATGTCTTCCTGCACCTCCACGCCGTCCGCACTCACCGCTGGAGCCTCCGCTGGACCACAACAGTCGGACTCGGCATCATGAGCGTCTCGGCGTTCCTCATCACGCTGGTCACCGGCGTGATGCTGATGTTCTACTACAAGCCCTTCCCCGAAGCCGCTTACGGCAGCATCAAAGACATCCATTTCGTCGTCCCCACAGGACGCCTCATCCGCAACATCCATCGCTGGGCCGCGAACATCATGGTCGTAGCCGTCATCCTGCACATGGCCCGGGCCTTCTACACCGCCGCCTATCGCCGCCCGCGCGAGTACAACTGGCTGATCGGCCTCGGACTGCTGGTCGTCACTCTCGGCCTGTCATTCACCGGATACCTGCTGCCGTGGGATCAGCTCGCCTACTGGGCGATCACCATCGGTGCGAACATCGCGCAGTCGCCCCGGGAGATCACCGACGCACTCGGCATTACTCAGTACTTTGATCCGGGTGGCCTGCAGCGGTTGCTGCTCCTCGGTTCTGACACTGTCGGCGCGGAGGCTCTCATCCGCTTCTATCTGCTCCACGTCATGATCCTGCCGTTGGCATTGGCCGCTCTGATGGGCGTGCACTTTTGGCGCATCCGCAAAGACGGCGGCATGGTCCGCCCCGCCGACGCCGACGAACGCCTCAACCGCGTGCGCAACGAAGAGACATACCCCGTCTTCACGGAAGCACCCGCCAAGACCTACCACCTCGCAGCAATCGTGCGTGGCAAGACCTCTGTCGTCGGCCGCGGGCCCGAAAACACAGTGCCCTCCATGCCGCACCTCTTCTACGCCGAACTCGGCGTCATGATGCTGACGCTCCTCGTCTGCGTCGCCCTCGCTCTCGTCTCCGACGCTCCGCTGAAGGAACTCGCAAATCCCAGCGTTCCCGAAAACCCCGCCAAAGCGCCCTGGTACTTCCTCGGCCTGCAGGAGATGGTCTCCTTCTCTGCCTTCATGGGAGGCATCGGGATTCCCTCCATCGTCCTGCTCGGCCTGGGACTCATCCCTTACCTCGACCGCGAAACCGAAGGCACCGGCGAATGGTTCGGCGGGCCCGGAGGCTGGCGGTTGGTCCGCTTCTCCATGGTCATCGGCTTCTGTACCCCGATCCTCATCGAGTCCTTCGCCATCCGCTTCGGTTGGCTCCGCGAGTGGTTCCCCAAAATCCCGCAGCTCATCATCACCTGCGTGAATCCCGCCACCATCCTCACCACGGTATACGCGCTGTTCTCCATCTGGTGCATCCGCCGCTACCAGTCCGCACGCGCGGGAGCGCTCGGTCTCTTTACCTGCTTCCTCTGCGGATTTCTGGTTCTCACCGTCATTGGCACGTACTTCCGCGGGCCGAACTGGGTCTTCTATTTGTCGCCGTCCGACTGGCCGAAACACTGAGGTCTTCGAGCAATGAAAAAGAACAAATACCTGTTGCTCGCTTCAAGCCTCGCGGTTCTGGTGCTTCTCGCTGGCGCCGCCATCCAGGAGAGCTTTCTGAAAGAGTGGCGCCGCATCCAGGCGCAGGGCCGCTCCGACGAAGGGCCCATTCCCGTTCAACTCCGCCAGATCGTCAACACCAGCCTCGGCGTCAGCGACCGCTGCGTCTCCTGCCACGTCAGCATGGGCCCCGGCGAACAGTCCGTCCGCGGCAACCCCATCCTCGTTGCCCACAAGCCGGTGGTCCACGATCCCGCTGAGTTCGGATGCACTGTCTGCCATGGCGGCCAGGGCCAGGCTACTGAGAAGGCCGACGCGCACGGTGACGTCCACTTCTGGCCAGAGCCGATGCTGCCCAAGAACGCCAGCTACGCCGGATGCGGCCGCTGTCACGCCTCATTGAATGTCCCCGGGCGCGAACAGTTGGCAAGCGCACAGCAGGCTTTCGAGCGCCTCGACTGCCTCACCTGTCATCGCGTCGATGGACGCGGTGGCACCGTCCGCCCCGGGGGCGGCGGCATGGAGGGGCCCGATCTGAGCCGCACCGGTTTGAAAGGCTACGACTCCGCCTGGCACGAAAAGCACGTCCAGAAATCCGCCGCTGCGCCGGAGGGGCCGTGGAAAGTTTCCTTCAGCCCAGTCTCCACAACTGACCAAGCCCTCCTGAAGACTTACTTGGATACACGCATTGCAGCGCCGCAGCTTGTCGCGGCCAAGAGTGTCTTTTTCTCCCACGGCTGTCTCGGCTGCCACAAAGTCAGCGGCGTTGGCGGCGACGACGGTCCCGACCTCTCCCGCGCCGGCGAAAAAGACCCCGGCCAGGTCAGCTTCAAAGAGGTGCCCGGCCAGCCCACCATGCAGAACTGGATGGCCGAGCATTTCCGCGCCCCCGCCAGCGTCGTCGTCGGCTCCCAAATGCCGCCCGCCAACCTCTCGCAGCAGGAGATCGATCAGCTCACGCTCTTCACACTCTCGCTTCGGAGAAAAGAACTGCGCGAGATCTATCTCCCCAAGGACCGCCTCCGCGCCGTCAAGTTCAACGAGCGCGAATTCTCCTCAGATGGCGCAACCCTCTTCGGCGCTTTCTGCGCCGGGTGCCACGGTGAAGACGGCCAGGGACGCCGCCTGCCGGGCCTCGTCTCCTTCCCCTCCATCGCAAACCCGGATTTTCTCGCCAGCGTCTCTGACGACTTCCTCGCTCATACCGTTCAGAACGGCCGCCCCGGACGCAAGATGCCCGGCTGGCTCAAAGACGGTGGACTGAGGGCCGAAGAGATCAAAGCCGTTGTCGCGCATGTCCGCACTCTCGGCAATACGTCACAACAGCCCGATACTCGCCCCGCGCGCTGGATCACCGCGTCGGCCGCACAGGGCAAATCCATCTTCGAATCCATATGCTCCGGATGCCACGGCCCGCAGGGCAAGGGCGGTCAGGGACCCGCTCTCAACAACAAGGTTCTCCTCGAATCGGCAACTGACTCCTACCTCGTCGAGACCATCAGCCGCGGACGCCGCGGCACTGCCATGGCATCTTTCCTCGAACCCTCGCCCGTGCGGCCCGCGCTCACTCGATCAGACATCGAAGCCGTGGTCGCCTATCTTCGCTCGCTGCTGGGAGGCAAGTCATGAGTAAGCAAATCGACCGCCGGGACTTCTTCGGCATGATCAGCGCGGCCGGCTTCGGCGGATTGGTCGCATCTACGCGTGAAGCCTGGGGACTGGAGGCGGTCAAGAATCCTCTGGCCGCTTACCCCGATCGCGGCTGGGAGCGCGTCTATCGCGATCTTTGGAAATACGACTCCGTCTACACCTTCACCTGCGCCCCCAACGACACGCACAATTGCATCCTCAACGCCTACGTCCGCAACGGCGTTGTGGTCCGCATCGGTCCCTCCATGAAATACGGCGAGGCCACTGACCTGCTCGGCAATAAGGTCACGCACCGCTGGGATCCGCGCGTTTGCCAGAAGGGCCTCGCGTTGACTCGCCGCTTCTACGGCGACCGACGCGTGATGGGATGCATGATCCGCAAGGGTTACAAGGAGTGGCACGACGCCGGATTCCCTCGCGAGAGCGACGGACTGCCTCCCAAGAAGTACTTCCAGCGCGGCCGCGACGAGTGGATCCGCATCAGCCACGACGAGGGCGCGAAAATCGCTGCCAAAGTCCTGAAAAACGTCGCCGAAACCTACAGCGGCGAGGAAGGGAAGCGTCGCCTCACAGCGCAGCACTACGATCCCGCCACCATCGAGGCTGTACAGGGCGCCGGCGTTCGCACGATGAAATTCCGCGGCGGCATGCCGCTCCTCGGCATCACGCGCGTCTTCGGCATGTACCGCCTCGCCAACTCCATGGCGCTGCTAGACGCCAAAGTGCGCAACGTCGGGCCCGACAAAGCGATGGGCGCCAAGGGCTTCGACAACTACTCCTGGCACACTGATCTGCCGCCCGGCCACCCCATGGTCTCCGGCCAGCAGACCGTCGAGTTCGACCTCTGCTCCGTCGACCACTGCAAAACTCTCGTCGTCTGGGGCATGAACTGGATCACCACCAAAATGCCCGATGCGCACTGGCTCACCGAGGCACGCCTCAAAGGCACCAAGGTCGTCGTCATCGCCTGCGAATACTCCGCCACCGCGACGAAAGGCGATGAAGTCATCGTCGTCCGCCCCGGCACCACGCCCGCTCTCGCTCTGGGACTCTCCAACGTCATCCTGCGCGAAAAGCTTTACGATGCGCAGTACGTCAACCAATGGACTGACCTGCCCATCCTCGTGCGAATGGACAACCTGAAGTACCTGCGCGCGCAGGAAGTGTTCGGCGGCGGCGTCGCGCAGCTCAAGAACACGACCGTGCTCAAAAAAGGCGAAAAAGAACCGCCGCCGTTGCATCACACCAAGACGCTCGTCAGCGAAGAAATGCGCCTGGAGTGGGGCGACTACGTCTGGTGGGATCGCAAGTCGAATTCCCCCAAGCCCCTCACCCGCGACATGGTCGGCAAGAACTCAAACGTGCAGGATCCGCTCCTGGACGGCTCGGTGGAAGTCACGCTCGCGGACGGCAAGAAGGTGCGCTGCAGGCCTGCCTTCGACCTCGTCCGCGAGTACGCTGCGCACTTCGATCCCAAGACCACCGAGGAGATCACCTGGGCGCCGGCCTCTGCCGTTGAATCGCTCGCCCGCCATCTCGCCAAGGACCCCGGCACCACGCTCTTCGCGCTCGGCATGGGTCCCAACCAGTTCTTCAACAGCGACAACAAGGACCGCGACACCATGCTGTTGGCGGCTCTCACGGGCAACATCGGCAAGATCACCGGCAATATCGGGTCCTACGCAGGCAACTATCGCACCGCCCTCTTCAACGGCTCGCCGCAGTGGATCAACGAGAATCCATTCGACATCGAGCTAGATCCCGCCAAGCCTGCGCGTCCCAAGCAGTATTGGGCGGCCGAGTCCGCGCACTACTACAACCACGAGGACCATCCCCTCCGCGTCGGCAACAAACTGCTCACCGGCAAAACGCACATCCCCACACCGACCAAGACGATGTGGTTCGCCAATGCGAATTCCATTCTCGGCAACGTGAAGTGGCACTTCAACACGGTCCTCAACGTCCTGCCGCGGATGGAGATGGTCGCCGTCAATGAATGGTGGTGGAGCGCTTCCTGCGAGTGGGCCGACATCGTCTTCGGCGTCGATGCCTGGTTCGAGCTGAAGCACCCCGACATGACCGCTTCGGTCACCAATCCCTTCCTCGTCACCTTTCCGCGCACGCCCTTGAAGCGGTCCTTCAACACGATGGGCGACATCGAAGTCCAGGCACTGGTCAGCTCCAAGTTGGCCGAGCTCACCGGAGACCTGCGCTTCATCGACTACTGGAAGTTTGTCCGCGAGAACCGCACGGATATCCACCTGCAGCGCATCCTGGATCACTCCACCAACACCAAGGGCTATCGATTCAGCGACCTCGAAGCCAAAGCCAAACAGGGCATACCTGCCATCCTGAACAGCCGCACCTCTCCCAAATCGGTCGGCTACGATCAGGTCACCGATTCCATACCCTGGTACACCAAGAGCGGGCGTCTGGAGTTCTACCGCGAGGAGAACGAGTTCATCGAGGCCGGCGAGAATCTCCCCGTCCATCGCGAGCCCGTCGACTCCACCTTCTACGAGCCGAACATCATCATCGCCCCGAAGCACGAGGCGCTGCGGCCCACCGGTCCGGAGCAGTACGGCGTCAAGCGCGAAGATCTCTCCTGCGAAGTCCGCTGCGGCCGCAACGTCGTCTACACCTGGGAGGAAGCGAAGAAGACGAAGCACCCTCTGATGAAGGACGGCTTCAAGTTCATATTCCACACCCCCAAGTACCGCCACGGTGCGCACACCACGCCCATCGATGTCGACATGATCGCCGTCCTCTTCGGTCCCTTCGGCGATCTCTACCGGCACGATAAGCGCAGCCCGTTCGTCACTGAAGGCTACGTCGACATCAATCCTTCCGATGCGAGAGCGCTGGGCGTCGATGACGGTGACTATGTCTGGATCGATCCGGATCCGGAAGACCGTCCCTTCCGCGGGTGGCAGAAGGACAAGCGCAACATGGAGTTCGCGCGCCTCCTCTGTCGCGCGCGGTACTACCCCGGGACGCCCAAAGGCGTCACCCGCATGTGGTTCAACATGTACACCGCGACGCCCGGCTCGGTGGAGGGGCAAAAGGCCCGCGCCGACGGTCTCGCCCGCAATCCCCGTTCCGGGTATCAGGCCATGTTCCGCTCCGGCTCGCATCAATCCGCCACACGCGGCTGGCTGAAGCCCACATGGATGACCGATTCACTCGTCCACAAGGCCATGTTTGGGCAGGGAATGCGTAAAGGCTTCGAGCCGGACATCCACTGTCCCACTGGCGCTCCGCGCGAATCCTTCGTCAAGATCACCAAGGCAGAGCCTGGTGGCATCGGCGGCAAGGGCCTCTGGCGCCCCGCGGCAATGGGCATCCGTCCTAACTACGAATCAGAAGCGATGAAGCGATACCTCTCCGGCGGCTTCATCAATGAGAAGGAGGAGAAAGCATAATGGCACGCGTCTACAATTGGCAGCTCGGCCGCGAAATGTCTTATTGGTACCCGGAAAACCGCCCGCAGAAGCAATTCGCCGCGGTCTTCGACACCAATAAGTGCATCGCCTGTCAGACCTGCACACTGGCCTGCAAGACCACCTGGACCTCGGGCAAGGGCCAGGAGTACATGCTCTGGAACAACGTCGAGACCAAGCCCTACGGCTCCTACCCGCTGGCTTACGATCTGAAGCTCCTCGACATGCTCAACGGCCAGCAGTGGAACGGCCACAAGTACGAAGGCCAGACCATCTTCGAATCGGCCCCCGCCGGTGAGCGCGTGCTCGGTTGGCGTCCTGAGCAGCAGGACTACGCGTATCCCAACGTCGGCGAGGACGACTGCGCCGGTCAGGTGGACCACGGCTCGTTCCTCTCCCTGCCGCACATGAACTGGTTCTTCTACCTCGCCCGCATCTGCAATCACTGCACCTATCCGGCCTGCCTCGCCTCCTGCCCGCGCGGCTCCATCTACAAGCGTCAGGAGGATGGCATCGTCCTCGTCGATCAGAGCCGCTGCCGCGGTTACCAGGAATGCGTACGCGGCTGCCCCTACAAAAAGGTCTTCTACAACCCGATGACCGGGACTTCCGAGAAGTGCATCGCCTGCTTCCCGAAAATAGAGCAGGGCATCCAGCCTCAGTGCTTCGTCAACTGCATCGGCAAGATCCGTCTCGCCGGCTTCATCTCCAAGCCCGAGCAGGCCCGCCCCGACAATCCCATCGACTACCTCGTGCACATCAAGAAAGTCGCCCTGCCGCTCTTCCCGCAATTCGGTCTGGAGCCCAACGTCTACTACATCCCGCCCATTCACGCGCCTGTCTCCTTCAACCGTCAGCTGTTCGGACCCGGCGCTGCCGACGCGATGAAGACCTATCGCAACGCGATGAACGATCCGGATCTCTCAGGACTGCTCTGCCTCTTCGGCTCCACCGAAAACGTTGTGCCGCACTTCCGCCGTCAGGGCGACACCGTCGTCGGCAGCAACGGGAAAGACGAGCTCGTCCGCGTCCCTCTGCGCGAGCCCGTGCACATCCGCCCCGCCGTCGATCCCAAGAATCAGTTGATCCGCATCAACTGCCCGTAAGGAGTTGCCTACATGCGATACATAACTCTCGCGCTCTTGCTGTTCACCGCCGCCTGCACCAAGGCTCCGCAGGTCGTGAACGAAGTCGTCGCCGTCGGCTCTGCGAAACTGCCCTCTTCACCCGCGGACCCGGCCTGGAACGATGCTCCCGTTCATCTCGCCAAAATGATTCCGCAGGATCTCGTCGAGCCGCGGCTGATGACCTCATCCACTCCTGAAGTGCGCGTCCGCTCTCTCACGAATGGTTCCGAGATAGCCTTTCGCATCGACTGGGACGACGCCGACCAGAGCGACATGCCCGGTCCCGCAAAAATGGTGGATGCCTGTGCCGTGCAGATCCCCGAGAAGATCGAAAAGGACCTCGCCGAGCCGCAGATGGGACAGGCCGGCAAGCGCGTCCAGGTCACCTACTGGCGATCAGACTGGCAGGCAACCGTCAACGGCCGCGGCGACACCATCCGCGACCTCTATCCCAACGCCGCCGTCGATCATTACCCCTTCCAGGCGAAGCCGCTGGAGAAGGAATCCGCGGATCAAAAGGAAATGGCCCTCCGCTACGCCCCGGCGCGCGCACTCGGCAACATCCGCAGCGGTCCTCGCTCAGAGCCAGTAGAGGATCTCGTCGCTGAAGGCCCGGGCACACTCGCTCCGGGGCCATCGCTCGGTTCTAAAGGCAAGGGCGAATTCGGCAAGCAGGGCTGGTCTGTGGTCATCATCCGCAAGCTGCCCGACGGACTCGCCGCCAATCAGCGCACGCACGTCGCGTTCGCCGTCTGGCAGGGCTCGAAGCAGGAAGCGGGAGCCCGAAAGATGAGGACCGGCTGGATCCCGCTGGTCCGTAGGGACCAATAGAAATGGTCCGGAGAGGTCAATAAGCATGTCTGCCTTTGAACAACTTCTCGCCGAAGCCGCGGAGTGGCGTCTCCTCGGCCTGCTCTTCGAGTACCCCTACGAGTCCTGGCGTCGCCAGATCTCCGCCCTCGTGCCGGATCTGAAAGACGAGTCTTTGCGCGGGCTCGCCGCTGCCGCGCTGGACGTGGCTACCCCCGGCCTCCACATCGCCCTCTTCGGCCCCGGCGGCACTGTCTCTGTTCGCGAAGTCACTTACCAGGGTGGTGTTCAGTTCGGCTACCTCATGGCCGAGCTCAGTGCCTACTACGATGCTTTCGGCTACTCTCCCGCCGCGGAAGAGTCGCCTGACCACATCGCCGTCGAAGCCGGCTTCATCTCCTGGCTCAAGCTCAAACAGGCACATGCCCTCGCCGCCGGCGACGACGAGCACGCCGCCATCACCGCCGATGCCGCCGCCTCATTCCTCAAGGACCACCTCGCCATCCTCGCCGAACCGGCCGCCCGCACCCTCGAATCCTTCGCGCCGGACTACCTCATCCAGGCCGCTCGAACCATCCTCCGCCACACAGGCCCGTCGCCCCGCAGCGCGTTCCCTCTCGGCAATCCCGACATCCTGGAGGACGACTCAGCAGAAATCACCTGCGGCCCCTCCGCCGCCGGCAGCGATCTCATTCAACTCCAACCGTAGAGGCGCCATGACTTCAAATCACCCCGTCACTGAGCTAATGAACGATCACCGCCTGATTGAGAAAGTGATGTCCGCCCTGGAAGCGAAACTGCGCTCTGTGGGCGACTCCGATTTTCCCGTCGACTTCATCGAACAGGCACTCGACTTCTTCACCGAGTTCGCGGACGGCTGCCATCACTTCAAGGAGGAAGAAGCTCTCTTCCCGGCCCTCGCCGAGTGCGGCTTTGCTGTCGAAGGCGGCCCCATCGGCATGATGCTCTACGAGCACACCATCGGACGCAAATGCCTGGCCGGCATTCGTGCCAACCTCCCCGCCGCCCGCGCCGGCATCCCTGAAGCCCGCGCGGCCCTCCGCTCCTTCGCAGCGCAGTACATCGACTTGCTCCAGAATCACATTTGGAAGGAAGACAACGTCCTCTTCCGCATGGCCCAGCAGGCCCTTGACCCTCAATCCGCCGTGGCCTTGCTCAATCGCTTCCACGACGAGCACAACCCCCGCACAGCCACGCCCCTCGTCGAGCGCTATCAATCATTCGCTGTTGCGCTTGGCGAGCCATAGCATCTGCCTCGCGACATTGTCGACCGCACCGGTTCCGAACTCGGCAGCCTGGCGCTCCTAATTCCCCACTCCTTCTCTCCTGCACGCCCTGTGAAAACGCCGGTCCTTCGAAAACTCCTTGGTCTAAGTATCTGAGCCGGCAGAAGTATCGGCAAGTTGCCCTCGGTTTTTTTGACGCCATGCATGGATGCACGGGATTCCCCACTTGGCGCAGGTCGGGCATGTGCCGGTCGGAGCTGACTGTTTCGCGGCTCGCGGTCTCGCTTCCGTCCCGGGCCAGACTCACAGGCGGGCTCAAAGGCGCCAACGGGTAACCGACCTCCAATCGCCGGCGGCACCCACAACAATGCCCTCAATCGCGCCCGTTTTGATCCCTCGTTGTGCGAAACCCGCAGGGGCCGCATGAGTGATCACAGCTCGGAGAAATAAATATTTCGCCGGTAATTGATTGATTCGAGAGTAATTGCTCTATTGGTGTCTCGTCGGCGCCGTCCGGATCGTCTGACTTCTCACGAAGATTTGCGCGATGTCGAAGAAGTCTCTCGTTCAGCGATTCACCGCCGGCGGACAGAGTGTGCCGGAGGCTGCCGACCAGCTCGACCGCGCGGTGGAGGATATTCTCAAACGGCTTCGGAAGGGCGAGACGGTGTCCTTGCCCGGACTCGGGAAGCTGGTTCCTGGCCCGAAGCCCACCTTCCATCTCGAGAAGGAAACCAGGTCGAAAGGCGCTCCTCGTGCCCGCCGGTAACGCACACTCGGCTGCTGAGGTGGCGCGGCTTGTGCGCCAGTGTCTCCTCGAAGGTCGTCGCGTCAAAATCGAGCGCTTAGGTGTCTTCAAGCCGGCCCGTAGCGGCGGCTTCGAGTTCATCCCCGATCAGAAACCAACCGTGTTTCTCGCCTATGCTGCTGAGGATAGGCCGCTCGTGGATCAGCTCTTCACTGAACTCCAGGAAGCCGGCTTTGCTCCGTGGATGGATCACCGTAAATTGCTGCCCGGACAGAACTGGCCTCGCGCCATCGAAGGCGCCATTGAGACCGCCGACTTCTTCGTCGCCTGCCTTTCTCGCCGCTCGGTCCGCAAGCGAGGCACCTTTCAGAGCGAGATGCGCTATGCCCTAGATTGCGCCCGTCGTGCCCCATTCGACGATATCTACTTCGTCCCGGTCCGGCTCGATCGCTGCGACGTGCCGGCTGAGATCCGGAAACAGCTCCAGTACATTGATCTGTTTCCCAGCTTTGACTCAGGCGCGCGCCGCCTCATCCAATTGATCCGGTGCGAGGTCGAACGCCGCGCCGGCCGCCCCGCCGAGTGATGGCCCGGGCCGCGGTCCCACAGGCGTTCAGAGGCAAAGGCTGATTGCCTGAACGGGGCCATCGATCATTGAAAAACGAATCCCTCTCCCCCTGAGAGTGCTCGTGGGCTGCCCGCCCCCCGGTGGGAGTCCCCGTTCACACCTGGGCCAAGACGATCAGGCTGATCCGCTTCCGCGGATTCACCACGGTCGATCAAACCCACCGCCACGAATTCCCAGTGCTGATCAAAGCCAACGGGCAGCCAGCCGATACACGCTCCCGAATCCCCCATGGTCGATCAAACCCACCGCCTCGCGCTCCCAGCTACGGTCAAACCGAATTCGGGCCGAACCACCCCGGGCTTCAGCTCTTCGAGCTCCCCAGTTTGCTCGCCCGCTTCCGGATCTCGTCCACATTCTTCGCCCCCGGCGCGAGTTCCAGATACTTCTCATACGCCGCCTTTGCCCGCTTGGCGTCGCCAAGCTTCTCCCGTGCTTCACCGAGAAGAAGGCACGCATCGGCCGACTGCGGATTCCATTTCAGCGCCTCCTCGAAGCGCGCCGCGGCCCCCTTGTACGCCTTTTTCTTCAGATACTGCTTGCCGATGTTGATTTCCTTCTCCGCCTGTAAAGGATTGAGCGTATACTCCTTCGGCTTCTCCGTGACGTCTTCTTCCTCCGGTTCGGCATGCTGCGGCTTCGGCGGCTGTGCAGACGGATTCTGTACACACATTGCAGGCCATGCCAGAAGGATCAGGAGAAACACGCGTGCCACAATCAAAGTATAGGCTCCCGAGATGGCCTCCCGAATCGACGCGCTCCGCGATAAAGCCTCCCAATTGCCGACGGCCCCCGGCGTCTATCTGTACAAGGACGCCGATGGTTCCGTTCTCTACGTCGGCAAGGCCAAAAATCTGCGCTGGCGCGTCCGCAGCTACTTCAACGAGGACCGCCTCGCCGAGGCCAAGACTGGACGCCTCATCTACGAGGCCGACGACCTCGACTACATCCTCCTCGACAACGAGAAAGAGGCCCTGGCGCTCGAGAACAACCTCATCAAGCAGTACAAGCCGCGCTTCAACGTCCTCCTGCGCGACGACAAGACCTACCCCTACATCAAACTGACGAATGAGAAGTATCCGCGCGTCTATGTCACCCGGCGGCTCCGCAAGGATGGTCAGTACTTCGGCCCTTACTTTCCCGGCAATCTCGCCCACCGCCTGGTCAAGTTCATCCATCGCCACTTCCAGATCCCTTCGTGCACCGTGGATCTGACGCGCAATCACACTCACCCCTGCCTGGAGTTCCACATCCATCGATGTCTCGGCCCCTGCGTGCAGGGTCTGACCACCGATCAGATCTACGCCGAGCGCGTCCACGACGTCCGCATGTTCCTCGAAGGCCGCACGCGCGATCTCGCCGGTGAGCTGCGCGAACGCATGGAGCACGCCTCCGAGGCCATGGAATTTGAGCGCGCTGCCGCGCTCCGAGACCTGATCCGTACCGTCGAAGAGATCGAGCAGAAGCAGAAGATGGCTGCCGCTTCGGGCGATGACACTGATATCTTCGCCGTCCACGCCGAACCTCCGCAGGTCGCCGTCAACCTCTTTCATCTGCGCAATGGCCGCATCGTCGACCGCCGCGAATTCTTCTGGGACGACCTCCCCGAGTATGAGCCGCACGAGTTCTTCACCACGCTCCTGATGCAGGTCTACAGTCAGGGGCAGCCCATCCCGGCCAACATTCACGTGCCGCTCGAACTCGAAGACCGCGAGGTGCTGGAGGAGCTGCTCTCGGAAAAGCGCGGACGCAAGGTCGATGTCCACACACCCCAGCGCGGGCAGAAGAAGGCTCTGCTTGCTCTGGTAGGCTCCAACGCCCGGCACAGTTTCGAACAGCGTTTCCGCGTCCTGAGGCCGACTTCGAAGGCCATCAGTCAGGCGCTCGAAGAAGCGCTGAATCTCCCCGACGCCCCGCGCCGCATTGAGTGCTTCGACATCTCGCACATCCAGGGCACCGACAAAGTGGCCAGCATGGTGGTTTGGGAAGACGGACGAATGAAGAAGTCCGACTACCGCAAGTTCATCATCCGCACGGTCGAGGGCAGCGACGACTTTGCCTCCATGCGCGAAGTCGTCACCCGCCGCTACAAGCGACTGCAGGAGGAGGACAAGCCCATGCCCGGCCTGGTGCTGATCGACGGCGGGCTCGGCCAGCTCCACTCCGCCGCCGATGCCCTCGAATCGCTGGGGATCATCAACCAGCCTCTGGCCGCGCTCGCCAAGCGTGAAGAGATCCTCTATGTCTACGGCCAGGAAGATGAGCCGGTGATCCTCGACCGGCGCTCTCCTGTGCTGCATCTCGTACAGATGATCCGAGATGAGGCGCACCGCTTCGCCGTCACCTTCCATCGCAGCCGCCGTGATGCGCGTACCCTCACCAGCGAGCTTTCCGAGATTCCCGGCATAGGACCCCGCACCGTCGAGAAGCTCCTGAAGCGCTTCGGCAGCCTCTCCGGTGTGAAGGCATCCACTGAAGAAGACCTCGCTGCCGCCGTCGGCAAGTCCGTCGCCGCGAAACTCCGCGCCGCGCTCTCGGACGCGGCTTCACTCGCTGACAGTCGCGAACGGTAGCGAATCCTAGAGCCGCGAGCGGTAGCGAGCGGGTACAGCGGGGTCCAATCGCGTCTCCAGCGGAGCGTGCTCAAACAGCGTCTGCGGGCGAAAGGAGCCGACGGAGCCAGCCCCCCCGCTACCTCCCGAACGCCAGCCTCTCCGCCAACAACTCCGGCAGGCCCGCCTCCAGAATCCGAGATTGCGCTTCGCGGACATCGTACTTCACGCGACGCAGGTACAGCAGCCGCTCCTCGCTGTCCCAGATTGCGTATGCGGCCCGCGCATCCCGGTCGCGCGGCTGCCCCACGGAGCCCGGATTGATGATGTAGAGGTAATCAGGGTCCAGGTCGAGCACCCGCTCTTTTTCCGCAGCCACCGGGCGCGAAACTGGCACCAGGCCCCCACGTTGCCAGGACCATCCGCCCTGATGATGCGTGTGCCCCACGAAGCAGATTGGCCTCATGAGAGCGTACTCCAGAGGTTCGACGTCAATGCTGCTGAGCAGGTAGTCGTCTTCGTCGATCGGAGACCCGTGCGCCACCTGGAATCCATCGCCGAACACCGGACCCGCAGGCAGGTCGCGTAGCCACGCGAGATCAGCAGCAGGCAGAACCGACTGTGTCCACAGGTTGGCCGCGATCGCGTACGCGTTCATGTCTTCGTCTTCCACGAACCCCGCGCACGCACGGTCGTGATTGCCGCGCACGATGTAGTCCGCGTGGTTCCGCGCCCACGCAATCACCTCTGCCGGATTCGCGTTGTAGCCGACCACGTCGCCGCAGCACACCACCTCCTTGTACTCGCCGGAGGCGTCTTCCAGTACCGCGGTGAGCGCTTCAAAATTGGAGTGGATGTCGCTAACGATCAGGCGGCGCACAGCTTGATCAATGTTAGCTCAGGCGGCGCACCCAGCCGCACGGGGACACCAATGGTGCCCAGGCCGGAACTCACATACACCCGCTTGCCCTGGATCTCGTACTCGCCGCGCACGTACGGCGTGAAGAATCGCGCAACGTTCAAATTCTCGTGCAGGATCTCCACGTTGATCTGGCCTCCGTGGGTGTGCCCGCTCAGCATGACATCGAATCCCGCCTGCGCAGAACGCGGGAAGACGTCCGGATTGTGTTGCAGAAGAATATTCACCGCTCCAGGCCGGACCATCGATTCAAGTCCCGGCAGGTACTTGTGGCTCATCTTCTGATAATCGTGTCCGGCAAGGTTCACCACCGCACTGCCGAATCGAAGAGTCTCGGCTCGTCCGCGCAGGAAGCGGAATCCGTACGCCTCGCCTTTCTTCGTGCAGTACTCGAGTACGCCGGAGTAGGTCTCATGGTTGCCGTGACAGCCATAGACGCCCGCCTCCGACTGCAGGCCGCGCAGGATGTCCAGGCATCCGTCGAGATCGTCGCCTCGCCGCGTGATTAGATCGCCGGTGAGCACGGCGATGTGCGGCCGCGACTCGTTCGCCATCGACACCGCGCGCTTTAGGTCCTCACGGCTGAAGAACGGTCCGAAGTGAATGTCTGTGAGCTGCGCGATGCGCAGCCCGTCCAGATCGCGCGGCAAGTCTTTAACCTTCAGCTTGACCTCTTCCACGTGAAGCCCGGCGCGTGCACTGACTATCCCATACCCTGCGCTCACCAGCGGCGCTGCTGCTATCGGCGCCGCGACTGCGAGAAACTGCCTGCGAGCCGGATCGAAGCTTCGGCGCCGCGTCATCACGGTCCACAGCGCGGCTGATCCCACTGCCGCGACCCAGAACAGCGAGCCGGCCATCATGTACGTCATCGCGGCGGGAGGAATGATTTGGATGCGATGGCTCATCAGGATGGGAACAATCACCAACATCCACATGCAGGCCAGCGCGAATAGGGAGTAGATCACCCGCCGTCTGAAGGCATTGCCGGAAATCCACGACGTCCGCCAGAGACGTCTGGCCACGTACCACTGCAGCCCCAGAGTGGTGAGAATCACAGCCAGCATGGGCAACCAACGACGCAGGTCTTCCATGGGTATTGCCTATATTGTAGCCTCGGTTTCACCAGGGCCCGGATGGCTACAATTGAAACAATGTCTCTTGTTGTCGTCGGATCCGTCGCTTACGACGGTGTCACAACCCCCGCGGGCAAAGTCGACCGGATGCTGGGCGGCGCCTGCACTTACATCTCGCTGTCCGCCAGCTACTTCACGAAATCGCACATCGTCGCCGTGGTCGGCGATGACTTCGCGCAGGAGGACGTCGATCTGCTCGCCTCACGCGGCATTGGCCTCGAAGGGCTGGAGCGCGTGCCGGGCAAGACCTTCTTCTGGGCCGGAGTCTACTCGGCCGACATGAATGATCGCGAAACAATCACCACTGATCTCAACGTCTTCGCCTCTTTCAGCCCCAAGCTGCCGGAGAGCTATCAGTCGGAGCCCTACCTCATGCTCGGCAACATCCAGCCGGCACTGCAGAACTCCGTGCGCGAGCAGATGAACGGTCTCCGCCTCGTGGGTGGCGACACCATGAACTACTGGATCAACGACTTTCGCGCCGAGCTTCTCAACACGCTCAAAGGCTGGAATTTCCTGCTGATTAACGACAGCGAGGCGAAGATGCTCTCCGGCGAGAGCAACCTCCAGGCAGCGGCGGCGAGGATTCGCGCTCTCGGCCCGAAGATTCTGGTGATCAAGCGCGGCGAGTACGGCGCTACCTTGTTCCACGACGCTGGCCACTTCAGCGTTCCGGGATACCTCCTGACGAGCCTCAAGGACCCGACCGGGGCCGGAGATTGCTTTGCGGGTGGCTTCATCGGCTATTTGGCTTCGCGCGGGGTGACCGTCGATAGTGCGCCCGCTACCGACCTGGCGCGTGCCGTCGTCTACGGTTCGGTGATGGGCAGCTTCTGCTGTGAGGAGTTCGGCGTCGGTCGCTTCCGCACGCTGTCCCGGGATGAAATCGAAGATCGCTTCCAAGAGTTCCGCGCGTTCACCACGTTCTAAGCCGCGCCCGGTTAAGCCGGCGAACGAAGGCAGCGGGCTCGCCGTCCTCGCACTGCTTCTCGCCCTGAGTATCGCCGCTGCATGGTACGTCTACGCGCAGGGCTGGACGCTCTGGTACGGCGATGCGCAGGCGCATCTGAACATAGCCCGCCGGATCTTCGACTCCCGCGAGCCCGGCTACGAGCAGATCGGCACGGTCTGGCTGCCGCTGCCGCATGTTCTGATGCTGCCGTTCGTGCAGTCGGATGCGCTCTGGCGCAGCGGCATCGGCGGCGTGATCCCGGCGGCGCTCTGTTTCGTACTCGCCGGATGGTTCCTCTTCCAGGCGGTGCGCCGCATCTTCTCCCATGCCGCGCCTGCCGCGGCGGCCACGGCCGCGTTTGCGCTCAACCCGAACCTCCTCTATCTGCAGGGCACGCCGATGACTGAGGCGATGTCTCTGTGTTTTGCCCTTGGCCTGCTCTATTTCTGTGCGAGGTTCCGCGATACGCGCTCGCCTCTCGACGCGTCGCTTGCCGGGGCGCTCGCCTGTCTCGGTACCCTCACTCGCTACGAAGGCTGGATCCTGCTGCCCTTTGCCGCGTTGTATTTCCTGCTCGCAGGCGGCGAGAAGCGCTGGCGCAGCGTTCTGCTGTTCTCATTCGTGGCCGCGCTGGGTCCGCTGTATTGGCTGGCCCACAACTGGATTCTCTACTCCAATCCGCTCGATTTCTACAACGGTCCCTGGTCCGCGAAAGCGATCTATCAACGCGCGCTCGACAGGGGACTGGCGCGGTATCCAGGCGACCACGACTGGCCGAAGGCGTGGCAATACTATCGGGCTGCCGCGGAGCTGTGCCTCGGTACGCCGCTCGCGATTGTGGGCATCGTGGGGCTGCTTGCGGCCGTCATCAAACGTGCCTGGTGGGCCGTCCTCTTGCTTGCGCTGACACCCGCGTTCTACGTGCTCAGCCTTTACTCATCCGGCACGCCGATTTTCGTTCCGCAACTCTGGCCGAATAGTTGGTACAACACGCGGTACGGCCTGAACGCTCTGCCGCTGGCGTGCCTCGGCCTCGCCGGGATCGCAGCCCTGATGCCCACGAAACTCCGGGGAGCTGTCGCGGCCCTGCTGGTGATTGTGGCCGTTTCGCCGTGGATCGCCTATCCCCGAAAGACCACGTGGATCTGCTGGAAGGAATCCGAGGTGAACTCCGCCGGACGGCGCGCCTGGACGCAGGAAGCGGCGGAATACCTGAAACCGCGCTATCATCCTGGCGCAGGCATATTCATGGGATTCGGCGACGCCACGGGCATCCTCCGCGTCGCCGGCATCCCCATCCGCGAATCGCTCCACGAAGGTGACGGCCCCATGTGGCTGGCATCGGCCGCCCGTCCCGACCTCTTTCTCTGGCAGGAGTGGGCGATCGCCACCGCGGGCGACAAGGTCTCAACCGCAATGAACCGCATGCGGCGCGGCCCGCGCCGCTATGAGTGTGTCAGAATCTACGCTGTGAAAGACTCGCCAGTCATCGAAATCTGGCGCCACATCCAATGATCAAGATCCCGTTTACGAAAGCGCACGGTGCGCGCAACGACTTTCTCCTGACCTGGGTGCATGAGGCTCCCGCCTGTGACCTGCAGCGTAGCGCCGCCATCGCCATCTGCGACCGCAACACCGGCATCGGAGCCGACGGCTGGCTCCTTGTCACTCCGCCCTCCGCCGGCAAGCCGGCCGCGATCCGCCTCTACAACTCCGACGGGAGCGACTCCGAGATCTCCGGCAACGGTACCCGCTGCGCCGCCGCGTTTCTGAGCGATGCGGACCTGTTCGGCGAGGAGATCACCATCATGACCGGCGCGGGGCTCAAGCATCTGCGCCGTCTCCATCGCGATAGGCTCCACTTCGTCTTCGAGATGGACATGGGCGTGCCGCGCATCGGCGAAGGCGATCTCCATTTTCAACTGGCCTGCCGGGATGGCGTGCGCGAATGCGCGATCCTCGACGTCGGCAATCCGCAGTGCGCGCTCTTCGTCGGAAATTTCGACTTCGATTGGAAAGCTCTGGGCGCGGAAATTGAATACCATCCTCACTTCCCCAATCGCACCAACGTGAGCTTTGTGAGGGTGATGGACCTCCACACTCTCGACGTGCGCTTCTACGAGCGCGGCGCGGGCTTCACCATGTCCAGCGGGACCGGGTCCACGGGTGCGGTTGCAGCCGCCATGGCGCGCGGCCTTGTCGAAAGCCCGGTGACCGTAAACACCCTTGCCGGACCGCTGGAGTTTCAGTCCGGAGACGGCAGCCTTCATATGGTGGGACCCGCGGAGATTGTTGCCGGAGGGGAGTTCTACTTCGAGCCCGGCACGTCGAAGTAGCTGTAGATCGCCAGGGCGGTCTCCGCGATGGCGCGCTCGCGCGTCTCCAGGTCCTTCGTGGACAGCTTCAGGAAGACGGCGATGGCGATGTGCCCTTTGCCGTCCGTCATGGAGATGACCCCTACATCGTTCGTGCAGAGGTTGATGCCGTCCTTCATGCCGCCCGTGCCCGTCTTGTGCCAGACCAGCGTGCCCGCCGGCAGCATTCCCTTGATGCGCTTCGGGCCGGTTTCCGTCTCCGCCATCCACCGCACCATGAGATCCAGAGTGGAAGGATGCAGCAGCTTACGCTGCTGGATGAGCGAAAGCAGCATCACCATCGCCTCCGGTGTCGCCGAGTCGCGCCCGTCTTCGTCGAACGCGACGGGGCCGACCCTTTCGAAGTCTGAATTCATCTGCTTTTCGGAGCGGTCGACACGGATCGCTCCCTTGAAGATCCTCTCCAGCGGAGCGTGGACCACCGGCGCTCCGCCGCTGAGTTTCATCAGCACGTCGTTCGCGGTGTTGTCGCTGTCCCTGACGCTGGCTTCGAGCAGTTGGCCGATTGTGCGCACCGTGCCTGCCGGATAGTTGTCGCGGAGAGGGCTGAATCCGGTGCTGAAATCCGACGGTTCCACCCTCAGCATCTTGCGGTACGGCAACGCTCCCACCTCCATCATGGCGAGGGCCCGCAGAGCGACGGGGACCTTGTACACGCTCATCATCGGAAAGTGCTCTTTGGCACGCCAACCGATGGAGCGGCCGCTTTCGATGTGCAATGCAGCCACGCCGAGGACGCCGCCTGACTCCTGCTCGATGTGCTGCAGCGTTCCGCCCAGGACCTTCGCATCATCCGCGTATGCGGTCGCGCAGACGAGCAGCACTAGGGCGGTGCGAATCATTTCTGCTTCGGAGGAGGGCCGAAGATCACCAGTACCGTCAAAGGCTCCGGACCTCTGTTCTTCATGCCGTGGAGCACGCCTGCCGGCGCGAATACGAGGTCGCCTGCCGACACCTCGGCAGTTTCCGTTCCCACCTGCGCCTCGCCGCTGCCGGCCAGCACCAGGTACAGCTTGTCCTGGTCGGCGTGCGTGTGCGCCTGATGCTCCTGCCCGGGCTGGAAACAATTCAACCCCGCATACAAATGGCCGCCGGCGGCCAGCGTGACCTTGTTCATCTTCCCGGCCGTGAATTCCCCAAGCCCAGCCACGTTGTGAATGACCATCACTTCATATGATGCCCGAAGTAGTGCCGGGCGCCTCAATCAGGAAGTAACGGTACCACCCCTGCTCCGGTATGATGCCAGAGCCAGGTAGAATCCATGGCCAAACGATACCCTGCCAGGCTCCACGTCCTGTCGGCTTCGCAGTCGCGGACAGCGGTGGTGCTGCGCCGCGGGCCGTCCAATGCCGTCTGCTCAGTGCTCTGGGATCGCGACCGCGATCAATTCAGCCTGGGCCAGTGGCTGCGCGGCCGCATTTACGAGCGGCGCGCGGATATCTCGCCGGATGGCCGGCACATGATCTACTTCGCCCGCAACGGGAGATGGGGCCGGCCTCCCACGAGAGGATCGTGGACAGCGATCTCCCGCGTCCCGTGGCTGAAAGCGGTGGTCCTGTACGGCAAGGGCGATTGTTGGCAGGGCGGCGGGCTCTTTACGTCGAACACACGCTATTGGCTGAACGGCGCGTGCATGCATTTCCCGCTGCAGGAGAGCCCGTCACTCACACAGGATTCGAAGTACACCCCCAGTGGCTGCTACGGCGGAGAATGTACGGGCGTGTACTATGTCAGGCTCCAACGCGACGGCTGGCGCCTGCGCTACATGCTCAGCGCCGTGCGCTTCGATTCCTGCGCTGTCTTCGAAAAGGAGCTGCCGCACGGCTGGCTGCTTCGAAAACTCGCGCACGAACAGGTCGGCGCGCCTCCCGGCCGCGGCTGCTATTGGGACGAGCATGAACTGGAGCACACGAAGTCAGGGACGCGCATTGAAGCGCCCGATTGGGAATGGGCTGAACTGGATGGCAAGACGATGGTCTACGCGCACGGCGGATGTCTGTATCGAGCCCCCATTCACGAGAAAGGGCTCGGAGCGCCGAGAATGCTGTACGACTTCAATGCGATGGAGTTTGAGGCCATCCCGGCTCCGTATTGATGCCCGCACCACTGAAGCCGCCCTGGGCAGACTCACCCACGTCATACCCGCTCACTACCGGTCGCGGCCCTATTCGCGGGTCTTGCCGTGCCCGGGAGGCAACCGCTCGCGGTTTTAACGCGGACCTGCAGCCACGAGCGGGAGTCCACCTAGGGGCGCGGCGCTGCTTCCGCTCCTGCCATCTCCGCGGCAAGGCGGAAAAACCCGCGCTTCCGTTCCGTGTTGACGCCCCAATTCACTGGAGGGCACTGGTAGCCGTCGCGGTAGTTGCTTTCGCCAGGATCGAAGTAGCCCCATGAGGCGCCTTCCGAAATTGCGGCCACGAAGTTGTTCTCGGGCTTGTCGAAGTCGAAGTGATCATCCTCGTTGAAAAGGATGGGCATGGGCCGGTAGCCCACCACCTGCCGTGTCCTGCGCACCATCTCTGCAATGTGCGGCGGCTCTTTCACGCCATTGCCATGGATGAGCAGGAAGTCCGCTTCTTTCACGAGATTCGACGTGGGGATCGAGCCGCCGTTGTAGCTCGCGCTCACAGGAAAGCTGGGCGCCCAGGACTTGCACAAGCGCAGAAGCGTGTCGATGCGCGCCGCCTGGATCAGTGGCTGTTCATAGCTTCGGTTGTCGCACTCGTTGGCGATCTCGATCAACACATTCGTGTAAGCACGCTCCCGCAGCCACGTGGCTGCCGCGCGCACAGCGCGGCGGACGGCGTCGTCGCCTTGCAGATGCTCGTCCTGCCCGAAGTAGAAGATGCCGAAGATCACCACCATGCCGAGCTCGTCGGCGCGGTCGAGAATCCGCTCCATCCTCGCCATGTACGCAGGCTTCAGCGATCCGTCCGGCGCGATCGCGCTGTTGCGCCACGGCTGCTCCTTCGAATAACCCTGCGGGCTGCCGCCCTGCAGATTCACGGTGATGCCGAGCACGCCGTGACTACGCCACTCCGGCATCGCGGCCAGGAACTCGCGCGTATTCCGCTCCGCGTCCCACTTGCCCGTATCCGGGTAGGCCCACCTCGATACCGTCTCCCGATTCTCATCGTCGAAAGTGCCCTGCACCATGCGCGTGTTCAGAAGCAGTCCTTCGATGCGGTGTCCTTTCCAGGTGCGGCCCGCATACGTAGGTTTACCGTTGATGTGGAACCTGTCGCCGTGGATCTCGACAACGGTCTTTCGCTGAGCTGCGGCAGCCAGGGAGGCGGCGATGAAGGATCGGCGGGTAAGGGGCATTGCTCGTTCAGAACGAGCGTACTCCCATTGTCAGCATGTCGTCCACGCGCATCGTCTCTTTCACTACGTAGGGTTCGCCGTACTTGACTCCGATCAGGTTGCCGTAAAAGCGCGCGATGGAGCGCAGACGGTCATAGATCTCATCCTTCTGCGGGAAGAGCGCGGCGCCCTCCGCCGCGGCGCCGTACTGCGAGGCGTATGCGAACAGCGATTCCATGCGCCGTTCGAAGTACGGCGTGATGTCGACGACAAACGACGGCGTCACGTTGGCGTACATCGACGCGTACGCCACTTTAAACGGCCGGTGCGGCTCGGCCTGGTCGTCCATCTTCCGGATGCCGGAGAGGAAGGCCGCTTCGAAGCCGAGAATCGATGCGACGTAATGATCAGGGTGCCGCGCTTCCCAGTAAGGCAGGATCAGCACCTTCGGCTTGAGGCGGCGGATCACGCCCATCAACGTCATGCGGAAGGCCACGTTGTTCTCGAGCCGTGCGTCGGGCATCTGCAGGTTCTCGCGGAAGGAGAGGCGCAGGATGCGAGCAGCGTGGCGCGCCTCCTCCATGCGGATTTCCGGTGTGCCGCGCGTTCCCATGTCGCCTGCGGTGAGATCGAGAGCGCCCGTCACATAGCCGGCTTCGGCCATCTTCAGCAGCGCGCCGCCGCAGGTCTGTTCGATGTCGTCCGGATGTGCCGCCAGGGCGAGCACGTCCAGTTCAGGAGCGTTGTCGAGATCGAGAGCGGGAGGATAGAACATTTACCAGAGCAGGTCGCGGCGCAGCCGGTAGCGGTCGCGCGTCTTGAACAGATTGATAAGGATCATGCCGGCGACAAAGCCGCCGATATGCGCGAAAAATGCGGTCCCGCCTTTTTGCGTGGAGACGTCCGCGATGGAGCCGATGCCGCTGAGAAACTGCAGCCCGAACCAGTACAGCAGCACCACGTAGGCAGGCAGCTCCAGCGTGAAGAGGATGATGAACCAACCCACCATCACGATTCGGGAGTGCGGGAACTTGATCATGTACGCGCCCATGATGCCGGCGATGGCGCCGCTGGCGCCGATCATTGGCACGCGCGAATCCGGCGCGACGCCGTACTGGCCCAGCGCCGCCGAGGCTCCGCACAGCAGGTAAAACAGCAGGTATTTGCCGTGACCGAGGATGTCCTCGATATTGTCGCCGTACACCCACAGGAACAGCATGTTCATGATCAGGTGCATCCAGCCGCCATGCAGGAACATCGAGGTGAGCAGGCTGATCCAGTTGAATCGTTCCGGCACCATGCCGAAGACGAACACGAAATCGTTGCGGGTGTACGGATCCAGGGACAACTGGAACAGAAACACCAGCACATTCGCAGCAATGATGAGAATGGTGATGTAGGGCTTGGAGTAGCTTTGCTGCGAATCGCTGATCGGGATCATGAGATCAGGTGCGGTATGGCTTGAACTCGGGCCGGGAGCGGCGCTCGCCGCGGGCAATCAGGGCGCGCGCCTCTGACTCTGTCGCGATGCCGCCCCGGGCCCCGAGGGCCGTGCAGTTCAGGGCTGCCATCGCGTTGGAAAACTCGAGAGTTTCGTTGATTGAATAACCCTTGACCACAGCGTAACAGAAGGCGCCGTGGAACACGTCGCCGGCGCCCGTCGTATCCAGGCAGTTCACGACAAACGCGGGCGAGTAGACAAACTTGCCGTCGAGCCGCGCCAGCGCGCCGTGCGCGCCCAGCGTCATCGCCGCCACCTTCATCCCATAGGTCTCCTGCAACAGCGTCAGAGCCTTGAACGGATCGGACTCGCCGGTCCACCGTTCCGGAAACTCGCTCGACGTGATCAGGTAGTCCACGTTCGGCAGAACGTTCTCAAACCCCTTGTAGATGGTGTCGACATCCACGGTGACGGGGATGCCGTGCTGCCGCGCAATGCGTGCGGCGTGCGCCACAGCCGGCGTGTCGTGGCCGTCGATGTGCAGCAGACGCCCGCAAATGATCTGGTCTTCGGTGATCTCTTCCGGGTCGATGCGCAGCCCGTCAGGACGGCTCCAGAACACCGTCCGCTCTCCGGTAGTCTGATCAATGAGGATGTAGGCGGACTGGTTCGGCGTGTCCTTGCGGCGCTGCACATGGTCGAGATTCACGCCGGTGCCTTGCAGGCTTTCCCACTGAATCCGGCCGCGCTCGTCGTCGCCGATCGTGCCGATGTACTTGGTCTTCAGCCCGAGCTTCGCGCAGCAGACAATCGCGCTGGCCACCTGGCCGCCGGGGCTATCGATCTCCTCCAGGAACGGCACTTTTCCGCCATAAGCAGGGAAGTGAGGGATCAGGATCATCGTGTCCGTGGCGTTGAGCCCCACCCCTACCACGTCAAACTTCTTGTCGATCAATGCAAACCTCCCATGAAGCTCAGCATCGCGGCGCTCATCGGGTCACTTGGCTTCGGGAGATTGGTCATCTCGGAAATATGGTTTTCGCCGGGCAGGTAGACCAATTCGCTCCGCACCCCCGCCACCTGCAGGGCTTGGTGGAAGGCGGCCGCCTGCTGCGGCAGCACGGCGTAATCCCACTGGCAGTAGGTCACCAGGAACGGGGGCAGCCCGCTCTTCGTCCACTTCACCGGCGACGCCCGCCGCCTGACCTCGGGGTCTGGCGGGAAGACGCTGCTGCCCTCCGCAATCGGCCCGCCGATGTCGTACACCCCGCTCAGCGCCATCACTCCCCGGATGCTTTGAGTCGTCAGGCCGTGCCGCGCCAGCCACTCCGGATTGGTTGCCAGCAACGCCACCAGGTGGCCGCCGGCCGAGTGGCCCGCGATCACGATCTTTTTCGGGTCGCCGCCGTGCGCAGCAATGTTCTTCACTGTCCAGGCGAAGGCCGCGGCCACGTCTTCCACCTGCGCCGGGTGAGGGTTCTTCGGCGCGAGCCGGTAGCTCGGCGCGACGACGACGTACCCAGCCTTCGCGAAGTGGTTCCCGAAGAACGGATACTGCCCCCGGTCGCCCTGGCGCCAGGCTCCGCCGTGCACAAAGAACAGGACGGGCACGTTCTGTGCGCCGCTCTTCCTGTAAATGTCGAGCTTGTGCTTTGCCGCATCCTCGGGCGCACCTTGTGTATACTCGATGTCCTTCTCCGCTTCGATACCCGCATCCAGCGTCTGCGCCGGGAGCGCCATGCTCAGCAGATTCGGGCGCTCCAGGCGGACCGCGTTTGAGTAGATCCAGGGCCGCTGCTCGCCGTCGATTTCGAGCCACGCTTCGGCGCGATAGGCGCCCGGTTCCGCTGCTGTCAGCGTTACCGTGTCGCCGGACTTCTCCAGCACGACTTTGCCGTTGTGGAAGAACTTCCAGCGGGCTGCCACCGGCGCCCTCGCCACGATGCGTGTATTGCCGGTCATCGGGATGGTGTCGCCCATTTCGTAGACGCCCAGGGAATTGACGGCAATGAAGGAGAAGCCTTTGGGATCGCACAGCCAGTCGTGCGAAACATAGGCCCGGCCGGCGCGCAGCGAAGCCGTGATCGCAGCCTCGCTCAGCTCGCGCGCGAGAATGTGGGTCACCGTGTTGCGGAAGGCGACCGGATACGGATCCAGAACCAGTTTGCCGCCGGCGAGCACGGTGTTCTGATGCGCGTCGTTCGCGGCGATGCCGCTGAAGGGCCGCTGCGCCAGGATGCGGTCCCAGCGCGCGAAGATTTCGGGCCAGTAGTCACAGCCTGACGCGAAGATCTCGTCCGGGTACCTGGCGTAGAGCTCCGCGAGGGCGCGCATCTTTTCGGGCGACTTCGACGTCTCCTTGAGCCACGCCATCATGTCGGTATCGTCCTCGGCGTCGGCGTGGCGGTTGTAGATCTCCATGCCGTCCCAGCCGTCGGGCGAGGCATCCATCTGTCCTTCGACATGAGAGTGGAAACGCAATCCGGGCGCCGGGGTAGGATAGACCAGCTCATGCTGCCCGCCGTTCTCCGCGCCCGCGAAGAACAGCACTCCATCGCGCATGCCCTGCCACGTGTCCGGTTTCGGCCCTCCGTGATCGCTGAACATCACCACCCGAAGGCCCGTCGCTTTCGCGGCTGCGAGCACCTCGGCCCGCTTGCCCAGCGTGTGCGGCGCGTCTTCCGCGTGAATGTGGAGCACCGCGGGGAAGTCCTGGTATACGCCTACCGGCTGCAGGTTCTGTCTTTGCCGCGCCAACTCCTCACGAGCCGCATGGACGGCGGCGAGCCGCTCCGGCGCAAGCCTCTCAACTGTCGTGTATTTGCGCCCGGGCTTCAACGCGGGCTGGGCCATCAGCACGCTCCCGGCAGCCAGGAGCACCATCACTCTCATCATGAATCTGAGGATAGCGTAGAGCGATACCGCGTCACTTTTGCGGCAACTCGTAGAGGTAGATGGTGTAGGGGTGGCGATGCGCCTCCACCTTCTCCACCTTTGCCGGCTTCCAGCCCTTGATCTTGAACTCCAGCGAGATGACGCGTGCGCCGGCCTTCAGCTCTCTTTCGAGCTTCGGCCGCAACTGCTCATTGGCGTCCGTCATCAGGTACAGCGCGACGACGTTTGCGCCGCTGACGTCCACGTCCATCATGTCGCCCTGGATGATCTTGACCTGGTCCTGCAGGCCCTGGCTCTCCACCAATTGCTGCGCCCGCTTGGCGAGCACCGGTGAGAGTTCAACGCCGACCGCGCGCGCGCCGTGATTCTTTACCGCTGCCGTCACAATCCTGCCGTCGCCGCAGCCCAGGTCGAAGAGCATCTCCCCACTCTTGAGCCGCGACATTTCCAGCATTTTGTCAACGATAGGCTGAGGAGAAGTGACGAACGGGGCCAGCTTCTGGGCCTTGGGTTGCGGAGGAACCTGCGCTTGTGCGGCAATACCCACGCACAGAACCAGCCCGAGCGGCCACGAGTTATTGTGACGCAACCACATTAGAACCCCTGTTCGACGCATCCGATGCCAGACGCTTCGCTGCTTTGAATTTTACTATTTTCGCCACCATCTCCGATACCGCGAACCACAGATCGCGCGGGCGGCTGATGGTGTATTCCTGTCCCTTGAAGTAGCGGACCGCGTGCCCGATGCTATCCCGCCAAGGCGTCGTCTGCGGGTACAGGTTGTAGTTCATGTAAAAGACCGGATAGGACGTCTCGCCCACTTCCTTCAGCGCCTCGGTTGGGACGTTCTCCTGCAACATGACCTTCGGCCCCGCTATGATCACCGCGTCCGGCGGCTTTCCGGGCGGGCTCACCTTGAATTCGTCCTGGATGAGGCGGCCGAGGAATTCGGTTTCGCTGTTCTTCTGCTGCATGCGGCCGATGTCGACGCGCCCCAACTGCAGGTCCTTCAAGGCTTCCCCGATGGCGGGGAAGTCGATGTGGTCGGAAGTCTCCTGGCGGTAGAGCACCTTGTGCTCCTGCAGGTTGAAGGCGACTACCGAAAAGCGTGTGATCCGCGGATCCCGCTGAATGGTCCTCAGAATCGAAACCAGCGCCGCCGTGTCAGCCGGTTGGAGAGTGGCAGAATTCGCGTTCTGCGGCGCGAAATTCACCAGCACCTTGACTGAAAGAGGGCCCTCCGTGGCATCCCGCTGTATGGGAGGATCCTCAGCGAATTCTTCCGTGTCGCTTGCGGCAATCCGGCCGGGCTGCAGGTTGAGCGCAAGAAGCTTGTCCTTCGCCGGAAGTTCCGGCTCGGTTTCCCAAAAATGCGCGCAAACCCGCTCCGTGCGGTCCCGCATCAGCCACTCCACTTTGTATTTCCCTTCGCCCAAGTCAAACGTGCCTTGCAGGGACGCGTCACCTTTGGCGTCCATATCGATGGCGGGAACCCGGATCCTTTGGGAGAAGTAAACCGGATCGCCGCTCTTCTCGTGTGACGTCACCCGGAAGACGATGGTTAACAAGTTTTCGTTGCCGGCGATTTCGCGTAACGGAACCGCGATGTCGTAGCCGGTGTGGAACTTGAGGTCAAAGCCCAGAACGGGCTTGGCCGGCGTGACTGTGCAGGGCAGGTCCTTCCGTTCCTCGTGCGCTTCCAGCACCGCCAAGTCGCTGCCGACCAGCATCGGCGCCCCCTCGATCAACGTCTGGCCCGGCAGTCTTCCGGCGCACAGCGCGATAGCGGCGGCCGTTATGGCTGTCAGGGAGTGAGGAAGGCTGAACTGATTGAACATACCCCCAAACCGCTCTCGATTCGTATTCTACTGCCGCCAGACCCTGATTGTACCCACCATCTTGCGGCTCTAGAGATATAGATCGCGTCATGCGGCATTCGGGTGCATTGGTCAACATCAATTCCTGCCAGTACTCGCAGACCTGATGTGTTACGCTGCCTGAGTATGGCCAACCGTAGTGTCAACAAGGTGATCCTCCTCGGCCACCTCGGCCGTGATGCCGAGACCCGCTTCACCCCCAGTGGCGTTTCCATCTCCCGATTCTCTGTAGCGACCAATCGCCGCGTGAAAGATAGCACCACCGGCGAGTGGAAGGATGAGACGGACTGGCACAACGTCGTGGTGTGGCGCCAGGAGAATCTCGCTCAGTACCTGACCAAGGGCAAACAGGTCTATGTCGAGGGCCGGCTCCAGACCAGGAGCTATGAAGATAAGGACGGGCAGAAAAAGTACTCGACTGAGGTGGTCGCTGAGGATCTCATCCTTCTGACGTCTCGCGGTGAGGCCGGCCCGTCTGCCGGAGACGAGAGCTGGGGCGAAGCTTCGTCAAGGCCCGTGTCCATGCCGCGTCAGCGCCCGGCCGCAGGTTCCGCGCCTGCTTCCAGGCAGGAAGAACCCGACTTCGGCGGTGGGATCTCGGACGAGGACGTACCGTTTTGAGGTTGTCCACGACCACTAAACCAACTTTCCAGATGTTGAATTCAGGGACAAGTTCTCGTGGACGTGCCCCTCACTCGTAGTGCAACGCGCTGGCGGGTTCGACTCGGGCGGCGCGGAGAGCGGGGAGCAGGCATGCCAGACCGGCGCACACTCCCAGCAGACCGGCGACTGCTCCGTAGACCCACGGTTCCGTGGCTTTGACGCCGAACAGGATGCTTTCCACGATCCTCGCGCCGGCCAATGCGCCCGCGAGGCCCAAGACGATGCCTGCGACGACCGGCACTGCACCTTGCCGCAGGACCATACCCGCCAGAGTTCCGCTGCCTGCGCCGAGCGCCTTGCGGATGCCCAACTCGGTCCTGCGGCGCTCCACCCAATACGCCACAACACCGTAAATGCCCAGGCTCGCCAGCAGCAGGGCGAAGGCCGCGAATCCGAGCGCGAGCACCATTTGGAAGCGCTGCCGGGCCACCGCCTCGCTAACCACGGAGTCCATCGTCTCGATCTCCGCCACGGGCACCACCGAGTCGGCCTCATGCACGAGGCGGCGTAACACCGGCGCCAACTCGCCAGGTTCACGAGAAGTCCTGAAGAGGAGCGTGGCCCGGCCGCGCGATGACTGCCAGTAGGGGAAATAGATCATCGTCCCAGGTTCCCGCTCGAGGTTTGTGCTCCGCGTGTCGGCAGCGACTCCCACCACCTCCATCAACGATGGCTCGCCGCCCGTGAAGGAGTACGCCTTGCGGCCGATGGGATTCTGGCCCGGCCAGAGCGTTTCGGCCATCTTGTGCGAGAGCACAACGACGTCCCGCCCGCGGTCGGCCTCTGTGAACGTCCTCCCCTGCCGGAGGTCGATGCTCATGGTGCGGAAGTAATCGGGACTCACGAAGCGCAGGTTCGCCATCGGCCGCTCCAGCATCGTTCGCGTGTCGCCTTCTACCCACACAGGGTTCACCCACGTCTCGCCCTTCAGCAGTGGGTGGCTGAGGATGCCGGCGGACTCCACGCCCGGCGTCTCGCTCACAGCCCGCACCAGTTTTTCGTAGAATTGCGAGCGCACCTTGTGCTCGCCGTATTGCGACGACGGCAGCACAATTGCCGACGCCAGGACCCGCTCCGTGGAGTAGCCCTTGTCGATGCGCGTCAACTTGAACAGGCTTACGCTCAGAAGTCCGGCGAGAACCAGCAGCGCCGCGCTCAGTCCGGCCTGCGCCGCCACCAGCATGCTGCGGAGCCGTGCGCTGCCGCGGCCATCCGTAACTGTGTGGCTGCCCGCTTTCAGAGCCTCCTGCGGATCCACCGCCGTCATGCGTAGCGCCGGAAGCAGCCCAAAGGCAGCCGCGGTGACGACGCTCAGCACGATGCCGAACGCCGCGGCCTGCCAGTCCACGGCCAGTTCGTCGGCGCGCGGGAGCGCCGCGCCCGCGCTGGTCGCAACCAGTTTCACTGAGACCCATGCGAGGCCGAGACCCACGATGCCGCCCGGCAACGCCAGCAGCATGCTCTCCGTAAGGGCGAGCCGCGCCAGTCGCCCGCGCTCCGCGCCCAGCGCCATCCGAATCGCCACCTCGCGACTGCGGCCCGCGCCGCGCACCAGCAACAGGTTTGCCAGGTTCACGCACACGATGAGAAGGACGACGCCCACGGCTCCCAGCAGGAGCAGCAAAGGCTGCCGTGACCTGCCAACGACAACATCTATGAGGGGCGCCACTGCCGCGGACAGCGTCACTTTTTCTTCACCCATGCGCGCAATCTCAGCCTGGAGGGCGTTCAGTTGCTGCGTCGCCTGATCGATGCTCGCGCCCGGCCGAAGGCGCGCCAGCACCATGTAGTTGAACTCGCCGATCATGCGGATCTTGCTGCGATCCATGGAGAAAGGCTTGTAGATGTCGATCTTCGCCACCATGCCCTGGATCAGGCCAACGGTGGGCCGCGGCAACTGGAACTCCCCGGGGAGAATGCCGAGGACGGTGTGTGGCACGCCGTCAAGTTCGATGTTCTGTCCGACGATGCCCCGGTCGGCGCCAAAGCGCCGCCGCCAGAGACCCTCAGTCAGCACCACGACCTTGTCTTTGCCCGTTGCCTCTTCTTCCGTCACATAGACGCGCCCGAGGATCGGCTGAACGCCCAATGTGCTGAACAGGCTGGCCGTGGATTGGATCGCTTCGAGTTGCTCCGGCTCACCACGGCCTGTGAGGTTCAGAGTAGAACTGCTCATCAGGGCCGCATCTTCCATTGCCGCACATCGTGCCTTCCAGATGTCGAAATGGCGCACGTTCACCGGCAGCGAGGGCGCCAGATGGGAGACTTCCTTCACCACTTCACTGATCGCGACCAGTTGGCCGGAATGCTTGTAGGCCAGCGGCTTCAGCAGAACGCCGTTCACCAACGTGAACATCGCGGTAGTGCCGCCGATGCCGAGAGCCAGGGTCAACAGGGCGATGAGAGTGAATCCGGGCGTCTTCATCAACGACCGGAAGGCAAACCGCAAGTCTCTGTGTGGCGCGTCCATGGGAGTCTCCACTTTCAATACGGCTAAATGGGGCCTCATGTTCCGAAAGGAGCTAGTCTGTATCCTATGCCCTTCGCGCAGGAACCTTCGGCGGCCGTCACACTCGACGGCGGACTCATGCTACTGGCGCTGCAGTTCGAAGATGCCCAGGTCATTTTCGACACCGTCAACGCCAACAGGGAGCACCTCCGCCAGTGGCTCCCCTGGGTGGACGGCTCGCTGCAACTCTCCGACACACGGAAGTTCCTCGTGGATGTGGCCCGGAAACGCGAGGAGGCAGCCACGCTCGCCTGGGGCCTGCGGCTGGAGGGCTCGTTCTGCGGCATCATCGGTCTGCACGACATCAGCCTGGTGAACGCCAATGTCCAGATCGGCTACTGGATCGCCAAGGCGTTTGAGGGCCGCGGATTGATGACTGCTGCGTGCCGAGCGGTGCTCGCCGTGGCGTTCGACGAATTGGGGATGGAGCGGGTGGAGATCCGTTGCGCGCAATTCAACCAGCGATCGTGCGCTATTCCGGAGCGTTTGGGATTCTCGTATGAAGGCGTGATGCGGCACGCGCAGAAGTTGCAAGGCGGGTTTGTCGATCTGCGACTGTACAGCCTGCTGGAGGGCGAGTATCGCAGGCGCTAGGCACCAAAGGTGGTAGAGGCCGCCACAGGGCCGGGTCACGCCCCAGTGGCACTAGCTGAGAGTCCGGACGTCGAGCGGCATCCCCTTGCGCTCGTCGCGCGCAAGGTGGATGGCGCCGGTGGTGCACAGCACTTCGCAGGCGCCGCAGCCGAGGCACGACTCCCAATTGCGTTCGACGAAGTCGTCCCTCATCGCCAGCGCGTCGAAGGGACATGCGTCCACGCACGAGCCGCAGAGCGAGCAGGTGTGGCGGTCGATCTCCGCGACGAAGCCTGATGACGCCAGCAGCAAGGCGCCGCTGTTCTTCATCGCCTGAATGCCGCCGCAGCAGCATTTGCAGCAATTGCAGATTGCGTAGAAGCGTCCGAGCATTGCGTTCTTGAACCACGCGGCATGGATGTGGCCGCGGGCGTGCTCGGCTTCGAGCAGGCCGAGAGCCTGCTCGCGCGTGAGGCGGCGGCTGGCGCCCGGATGATGATCGAGCACCATGTCCACCATCGGCTGCCCCACCACCATGCACACCATGGTGGGCTGGCACGGCGACGAACGCGCATGCCGGCAGACGCACTCGTAGACTGCAATGTCCGGCGGGCCGTTCAACACCAGGTCGCGCGCCGTGGGGAAGGGGATCACCTGTTCGAGATCCTTGCGGATAACGCGCTCATTCACCACGATTGAACGGGCGTGCTCGTGTGTCAAAATTTTCCCGTGGTAGCCCTCCGCGAGCCACTCGACACCCTCCCTTGACGGCTTGAGCCGCGGGCTGAGGAGGAAGTTGACGTAGGTCTGCGTGAACCGGCCATAGACGTAGCCGTGGACTGCATCCCGCAGAGATCTCGACTCCTCGAAAAAGCGGCGCGTCGATGACTTCATGAGTCCCAGCCGTTCGAGAAGCGTCAGCAAGCCCATGTTCATTAGCCGTGGTCATCATACTGGTGATGGGGGCGCTTGTAAACGGAGATGTTCGTCTGATAGCTTCCAGGTGGAGTCATAACTATGCGACGCAGGACTTTTGTAGCTGTGACAGCGATCGGCGCCTCGGGGACGATCGCTGCGCAGGGCCAGAAGCTGGGTGTGTGGAAGACGCTTGGCGGTCTGCGCGAAGAGGACGGCGCGGCGCCTGTGGAAGGCGCGCACTGGTTTTCCGCTGAAAGCGCAGGCGATGGAATGGCGTTCGAATTCCCGGCCGGAACACTGGCCAAGTCGAAGTGCATTACCACGGACCTGCTGCTCGACGGTAAGGACCTGGCCGTCTTCCAGATAGTGCTGCGCGAAGGCGAAAACGGCAGGTCGTTCAACTTCCGGTTCGGCGTGCTGGCACAGTGCTCCCTCCGCATGCGGCTGGACCTGTCGTTGGTGGATCAGAACAAGTGGATGGCGGATCGTGAAGGCGCCTTCCTGAAGCCGACCTGCGGCGGCGACCGTGTGGATCTTGCCCTGGTGGATCGCATGACGTTCCGCGTTCTGCGCAAAGGGCCTCGCCCTGTGCGCTGGTGCATGACAGATCTGAAGGCCGTGCCCGCGATGCCGCCGAAGCTCACTGAGGTGGTGCTGCCGAAGGGCGCGCTGCTCGACGAGCTCGGCCAGAACGCGCAGCGCGAGTGGCCGGGCAAGACCCGGAGCGTAGCGGAGATGAAGTCCCGGACACTGGCGCAGGCCGAGAACGCGTCGAAGCTCGAATGGCCGGCCGGATTCTCCAAGTGGGGCGGCTGGAAACTCAAGAAGCTTGGCGAGGGCACGGGCTGGTTCCGCGTCCACAACGACAGCGGACGATGGTGGCTGGCGGATCCGGACGGCTACGCTTTCTGGTCCACGGGGCTCGATTGCGTGCGCGTGGATTGCGACGCGCGAGTGGACGGCCTGGAGAGCGCGCTGAAGTGGATTCCGGAATTGCCGGAGTTCGCTGACGCGATCAACAACGGCGGCCGTGCCAGACCTGGCGCGAAGTCAGTGAACTACCTGGCCGCGAACATGATCCGCGCGTTCGGGCAGGATGGGTGGCGCGAGAAGTGGTCCCGTGTCGCGCTGGGTGAGATGAAGCGGCTGCGCTTCAACACGGTGGGCAATTGGAGCGAGTGGGAGTTCGCGGCCAAGGCCCAGTTCCCCTACGTGCGTCCCATGAGCTTCCGCGGCGCGCGGAGCGGCATGGTGTACCGTGATTTCCCGGACGTCTTCCACGAGGGATTTGAAGCTGACGCGGCGGACTATGCCTCGCAGTTGAAGACGACCGCCAACGACCCTGCGTTCATCGGCTACTTCCTGATGAATGAGCCGACGTGGGGCTTCTCATCGGAGCTGCCCGCGGCGGGCATGCTCTACAACATCGACGCGTGTTCCACACGCGAGGAACTGGCGCGCTGGCTGCGCCGGAAGTATGACGGCAACGACGCGCTCACCAAGGCCTGGACGCAGCCCGCAACCTTCGAGAAAGTGGCGCTGGGGCGCTGGCGCGGCGTGCTCTCCAAGGAGGCTCTCGACGATCTGCGCGAGTTCAGCGTCTTGATGGTGGAGCGCTACTTCAAAACGCTTTCAAAGGCCTGCAAAGAGGTGGATCCGCATCATCTCAATCTCGGCATGAGGTGGGCGGGCGTTCCGCCCGAGTGGTCGGTGCGTGGCATGAAGAGCTTCGACGTCTACAGCCTGAACTGCTATGAGGAGAAGCTGCCGCGGGCGCAGGCGGAGAAGATCAACTCGATGCTGAAGATGCCGGTGATGGTGGGCGAATGGCACTTCGGCGCGCTGGACGCCGGGCTGCCCGCGTCGGGCATCGGCCATTTGAAGAATCAGGCGGACCGCGCCAGGGCGTATCGCGTTTATCTGGAAGATGCCGCGGCAGACCCGTACTGTGTCGGCGCGCACTGGTTCACTCTCTACGACCAGAGCGCAATGGGACGCTTCGACGGCGAGAACTACAACATCGGCTTCCTTGACATCTGCCAGCGCGCGTACGACGAGATGGGCAAGGCCGCCATCGCCAGCCACGAGCGCATGTATGATGTCGCGTCGGGCAAGACGCCACCCTTCGCCAACGCGCCGGAGTATCTGCCGAAGCTGTTTTTATGAGCATCAGCGATCAGCAACCAGCGATCAGCTCAAGACCGGTGGTTGCTACTTCGCCAGCGCTTTCGCTGCCTTCTTGACGTCCTCTTGCGCCACTTGAATCAGCCCTCCGAAGCGGCCTTCGCCGGAGCAGATGACCTGGGCGGCGAAGATGTTGATGCCGGCGGCGGCGAGCTTGGAGGCCGCATCGGCGGCAGCGCCGTGACGGTCCTCGCCGGCCCAGCAGATCGCGTTCTGCTTCGGGCCGACTTCCAGTTTCAACTGCTTCGCGGCCTTGGCGAAAGCCTTGGGGTCCACAGGCACAAAGTCAATGCGGGACTTCTTGCCCTTGATGGGATAACCCCACATGCCGATCAGGCTGACGCCGGCCTCCTTGAGAGCGCCGAGAATCTGCACTCCGGCGCCGGTCCGGTCGGGAACGGTGATTGAGAAGTAGGGAACGATGGTGATGGTGTCGGCCACGGGGAAGTCCTCCTCGAATTCGCTTCTGGCTGATTGTACCGCGCGAAATGAGGCGGGTTCAGCCCAATTCGAGAGGAAGATCATCATCCGGTGGCGGTTCAGCCGGCGCAATGTCGCGGTACACGAAGTTCAACAAGGGTGGGGCCAGGATGGTCGTCGCGACGGACATGAACACCGCAACGCCATAGACAGACTGGCTGATTTCACCTTTGCTCAACCCGACCTGCGCCACCACCATGCCGACCTCGCCGCGCGGAATCATGCCTGCGCCGATCCGGGCAGCATCCTTGAAGCCGAGCTTCCACGCGCCCAGACCGCATCCCACACCCTTCGACAGGATGGCCGCGATCAGGATCGCAATTCCCAAGCCGAGTGTGGATGCATCGCCGAACACGGAGAGGTCCATCTGCAGTCCGATGGAGGCGAGGAAGAACGGAACCATCAGTTCGCCCGCACCATGCACCAACGTATGGAGCCGCTTCGAGGCTGTCTCGGCCAGTGCCATTCCTGCCAGAAACGCTCCGATGATGGCGGCGACACCCGAATATGTGGCCAGCAACGCCATGATGAACAGAAAGATCACGGCTACGGCAAACTCCGCCTCCTCCACCTTGAGGCGGCGCGTAACTCGGGGCAGGACCACATTCACCGTCCGTGCCCCAAACTCGACCACGGCGACGACAAACAGAATTGAGACGGCCGCAGACGTCAGGATGCCGACGAAGTCGATGCCGCCTTTCTCTCCCATGGAGGAGACGACCGCCAGCACCAGCAGGCCCAGCACATCGTCGATCACCGCTGCTGCCAGGATCACGCGCGCCGTCTGATGTTGAAGAATCCCCTTGGCAGCCAGCACTTGCGCCGTGATTCCCACGCTTGTTGCGACCATCGCGGCGCCCATGAAAATGGACTCAATCGGCGGGTGCCTGGCCGCCACGAGGATCGCCCAACCGAGAAGAAACGGCAGGATGACCCCGAGGATCGCCGTGAGCATCGCGACGCGTCCCACGCGCAACAGTTCGGTGGCCTTCACTTCCAGGCCTACCTGAAACAGCAGAAACATCACCCCCAGCTCTGCCAGGGCCCGGAGCAGGTCGTCGTACCTGATCCAGTTCAGTACCGATGGGCCGATCAGAATGCCGGCCAGCAATCCCCCAACAATGCCGGGCATCCGTAGACGCTGCGCCACTTCAGCCAGGAGCTTCGCCGAGCCGAACACCAGCAGCATTTGTAGTGGCAGGTGAGCGCCCTCGGGGGAGGCAGAGAGAAATGCGAGAGGCAGAGGCATGAAGAGGAGGGCCTTTCATTTTACCCTAACCGATACGCCGAGGCGTCGCACCTCATTGAGCCTGCTGGAGTTAGCCCGATCAAATTTTTTACTGGCCTTCAAAAGATTTATCTGTTAGCCATGCCATGGCCGCCATTGTAGGATGAGAAACCAAACCCCAGTCCGGTTTGCGGCCTGAACACTCTGGGCTTAATGAGCGACGTGTTCGGCGCACTCCCCCGTCCGGTGAACCCATCGTTGTAGCCACCTCCGGGTGCCTCGAGAGGAGATCTGAAGCTAGTGTCGATGAAGTTCCTGATTCCCATGTCACTGTTCACTGCGGGGCTTGCCATGGCCGATGGGCCGGCGAGCGTCGACGAGAAAATTGCTGCTCTGGACTCGGCGGTGAAATCCGCGCAGATGTCAGGCGATAACGCGTGGATGCTGGTCAGTTGCGCGCTGGTGCTGTTGATGACCGGACCCGGTCTCGCGCTGTTCTACGGCGGGCTGGTGAGAAAGAAGAATGTTCTGGGCACGATGATGCACAGTTTCATTCTGATGGTGCTGGCGACCGTCTTATGGGCTGTTGTCGGCTACAGCCTTGCATTCAGTGAGGGAAGCTCCGTTGTGGGCGGATTGAAGTACGCATTCCTGAACGGAGTAGGGACCGACCCCAATGCGGATTACGCGGCGACTATCCCGCACCAGACGTTCATGATGTTCCAGTTGATGTTCGCGATCATCACGCCGGCCTTGATCGCAGGCGCCTACGCCGAGCGGATCAAGTTCAGCGCCATGCTGCTGTACACAACGCTCTGGATGCTGATCGTCTACTACCCCATGGCGCACATGGTATGGGGCAAGGGCGGTCTGTTGAATGCCTTCCTCGGCGGCAAGATCCCTTGCTTCGACTTCGCGGGCGGCACCGTCGTTCACATCACCTCGGGCGTCTCGGCACTGGTCGCTGCGCTCTATCTGAAGCCGAGGTCGGGGTACTTGCAGGAGCCGATGCGTCCGCACAACCTCGTCATCAGTTTTATCGGCGCATGTTTGCTGTGGGTGGGCTGGTTCGGGTTTAACGCGGGCTCTGCGCTCGGAGCCGGCGGTTTGGCGACCTCCGCATTTGTGGCGACCCACTTTGCCGCAGCGACCGCGGCGGCGGGCTGGATGCTGGCTGAGTGGCTCAAGTCGGGCAAGCCGTCGGTGCTCGGCGGGATCTCCGGCGCCGTGGCCGGGCTGGTGGCCATCACGCCCGGATCCGGATTCGTGCAGCCGATGCCTGCGCTGCTCATCGGATTCGTTGCGGGCGTCGTCTGTTACTTCATGGTGGCGATCGTGAAGATGAAGCTCGGCTATGACGATTCGCTGGACGCCTTTGGCGTACACGGTGTAGGCGGCACTCTCGGCGCCCTGCTCACCGGCGTCTTCGCCACCAACCTCATCAACAACGGATTGAAGGATCCATCCGGCAAGCCGCTGCCGCTGGGTCTCGTGGACGGCAATGCCGCGCAGATCGCCAACCAGGCAATCGGCGTCGGTATCGCAATCGTTCTGGGCGCGGTAGGCAGCTTTGTCTGCCTGAAGATCGCTGATCTGGTGTGCGGCCTGCGCGCCAGCGCCGAGCACGAGACCGAAGGACTCGACCTCTCCATGCACGGCGAAGAGGGCTACAATCTGGAGGCTTGATCAGAGGAACCCATGAAGAAGATTGAAGCGATTGTTCAACCGTTCAAGCTCGAGGACGTGAAGGAAGCCCTCAAGGGCATCGGCGTCGACGGGATGACGATTACTGAAGTTCGCGGCCATGGCCGCCAGAAAGGACATAAAGAGGTCTACCGCGGCCAGGAGTACCAGGTGGATCTTCTTCCGAAGGTCAAGCTGGAGATGATCGTGCCTAGCGACCGCGTGGATGAGATCATCAAAACGATCTCTTCGGCGGCCCGCAGCGGCAAGATCGGCGACGGTAAGATCTTCGTTCTTCCCGTGGAGGAAGCCATTCGGATACGCAATGACGACCGCGGCGAAACAGCGCTGTAAATCGGAGCTGGAAACCTGGTCGATCCGGTTCATGCAGGACGGACACGCCGAGTCTGTCCTGCAGGATCGAACAAGGCTCGTCGACGAGGTGGTGCGCTCGGCGTTTGCCTCCACGCTCGGGACTGCCGCTGAAGACAGCATTGCGCTGCTCGCCGTCGGCGGATACGGGAGGAGCGAGCTCTTTCCTTACTCTGACGTTGACCTGCTGGTTCTGACCCGGAGGCCACTGGATACGCCCGGACTGAAGGGCGTGCTCAGCGATTTCCTCCGCCTTGTGTGGGACTCCGGCCTGCGGGCTTCGCATTCCGTCCGTACTGTGGAGGAGTGCTGCGCCGTGCATGAGGGCAATTTCGAGCTCACGGTCTCACTGCTCGATCAGCGCCTGCTCGCAGGCGATTCCGCGCTGCACCAGTCATTCAGCAGCCGCTTTTGCAAGTTTCTCGGCGCCGAGCGGCGGGAGTTGCTGCGGCGCATGTGCCGCATGGCGCGCGCCCGCCACAGCCGGTATCACGACACGATCTATCGCCTCGAGCCTGACGTCAAGGAAACGCCCGGCGGCTTGCGCGACCTGCAGACCATTCACTGGCTTCGCCTGTTGAGGGAATCGGGATTCGCTCCGCAGGACGAGGCGCGGCACACGTCGCTCCTTGCATCCACGCGGTGCTTTCTGCACTTCCGCGCCGGGCGCGATCAGAATCTGCTCAACTTCGAGGCGCAGGACGAGATCGCCGCAGCGCCGTTCTCGCGGTGGAAGGACCCCGCCGATTGGATGCGCTCGTATTACCGTCACGCGTCATTCATCATGCGCGCCGCAGTGGCTGAACTGGAGTCCGCCGAAGCGCAGGACCGCGGACTGCTGTCCAGCTTCAGGGATTGGCGGTCGCGCCTGTCGAACGCCGAATTCACCGTGTCGCGCGATCTTGTGTTCCTGAGGAATCCGCGGGAGCTTGAAACCGATCCCGACATCCCCCTGCGCCTGTTTCTGTTCGCCGCGCGCCACGGCGTTCCGCTGGCCCGCGAAACGGAGAGCCGCGTGGGCGAGCACGTTGCCGATTGGGCCGATCATTTTCAGAAGCACCCGCCGCAAACCTCCTTTTGGCGCGAGTTTCTCAATCTGCCGCACGCCGCACAAGCGCTGAGAACCATGCGGGCCACAGGATTCCTCGCCACTATCCTGCCGGAATGGGAGCGCATCGACCATCTGGTGGTCCGCGACTTCTACCATCAGTACACGGTGGACGAACACACGACCGTGACCCTGGAAGTGCTGGCCGCGCTGCCCGGCGCGAGGGACCCTGCGCAGAAGCCTTTTGCCGAGCTGTTGGAGGAATCCGAAGACAGCACATGGCTGCTGCGCACGGCGCTGCTGCTTCATGACACCGGAAAGGGCTCGGGGCTGGATCATAGCCAGGAGGCCGTCCGACTGGCGCGCGGATTCCTGCAGCGCATCGGGGCCGGGCAACTGGACACTGAACTGACGCTGTTCCTCATCGAGAAGCACCTGATGCTCTCCGCTGCACTGCAATCGAAAGACATCGCCGATCCTGCAACCGCGGCCGCGCTGGGCGCCGAGGTCAAGACCGTAGAGAGACTGCGGCTCTTGACATTGCTGACATTTGCCGACATCAGCGCGGTGAATCCTTCGGCCATGTCGGTCTGGCGCATGGAGCAGTTGTGGAGCCTGTACCGCGTGGTGTACCGCTATCTCACCGGCGAGCTCACGGCCCAACAGCACGACAATCCGCACGCGGCGCTGGGCGAGATCAGCGCACAGGCCGAGGAGTTCCTTGAGGGTCTGCCGCGGCGCTATCTTTGGACGCACACAGCCGGCGAAGCGGAGGCGCACGCCGCGCTCTTCCAAAGCGCGCTACGGTCAGGGGCCGAAGTCGCGCTGGAGCGCCGCAATGGCGCGTGGCGGGTCACGATGGTTGCCGCGGACCGGCCGTTCCTGTTTGCTTCCATCGCGGGCGCGCTGTCATCGTTCGGCCTCGACATCCTGAAGGCGGAGGCGTTCTGCAACGCGCACGGCTTCGTCGCGGACGGATTCATGTTCACGGACCCCAACCGCTCACTGGATCTCAATCCACCGGAGCAGGAGCGGCTCCGCGACGTGCTTCGTAAGGTGGCGCTCGGACAGGTCCGCACGGAGGATCTGCTGCGCAATCGCCCTGTCAAGGCGCCGCCCAGCAAGTTGGGAGCGGTGCGGCCGACTGTCGCGATGGACAATGACGCGTCGCCGTCGGCGACAGTTTTTGAAGTCGTGGCACAGGACCGCCCCGGGCTGCTGTACCGCCTTGCGTCGGCGATCTCCCGCGCCGGCTGCAACATTGAAGTGGTTCTGGTGGATACAGAGGCCCACAAAGCTCTCGACGTGTTTCACGTGACCAGTTCGGGCGAGAAGCTCTCCGCAGAAACTGCTGTGTCGCTGCGAGTGGCGCTTCTGGCCGCGTGCGCCTGACGACGGCTTCACTTCTTCAGCGCCCAGAACATACAGGTGGTATTATGCTCGCACATGGAGGTGCGCTGAATGCAGCTTCGGGTATTGTCGTTCGTGCTGGCCGGCGGCAAAGGGACGCGTCTTTATCCACTTACGAAGGAACGCGCCAAACCGGCAGTCCCATTTGGGGGCCAATACCGGATCATCGACTTCGTGCTATCGAACCTGGTCAATTCGGGCATTCATTCGATCTACGTCCTGATCCAGTTCAAAAGCCAGTCGCTGCTTCAGCACCTGCGTGACGGCTGGGAGTTTTCGGGGATCCTGAAGGATCGCTACATCATCCCGGTTCCGGCGCAGATGCGATCGGCGGGCGAGACGTGGTACCGCGGCACCGCGGATGCGATCTATCAGAATCTGAACCTGATCGAGCAATCGGATCCGCACATTGTCGCGGTATTCGGCGCCGACCATATCTACCGCATGAACATCCGGGAGATGATCGAGTTCCACGAGCAGAAGCGGGCGCAGGCGACCGTTGCGGCGATTCCTGTGCCGAAGGAATTCGCGGCCGAATTCGGCGTGATCGAAGTTGCCCCGGACGGACGCATCATTGCGTTCCATGAGAAGAACCCCGATGCCCCCACCATGCCCGGCAATCCGCAGATGGTGTTGGCCTCGATGGGCAACTACGTCTTCTCGACAGGCCCACTACTGAAGTTCCTGCACAACGACGGGCACGACGACGGCTCATCCCACGATTTTGGCCGGGATATTCTGCCAGAGTGGGTGAAGCGCGGCGAGGTGTTCGCGTATGACTTCCAGACGAACCGCATCCCGGGCGACCCGGTCGGCGCGCCCGTTTACTGGCGCGATGTCGGAACCATCGACGCCTATTACGACGCCAACATGGACCTGCGCATGGTGACGCCGGTGCTGAACCTCTACAACCGCCAGTGGCCGCTGCGCACCGCCGGCTATGACGATCCGCCGGCCAAGTTCACGTTCGATCAGGAGGACCGCCGCGGACAGGCCGTCGATTCCATCGTGTCGTCCGGATCCATCCTCTCCGGCGGCATGGTGAAGAACTCGATCATCGGCCGCGGGGTGAAAGTGCACTCCGGTGCGGCGGTGGAAGACTCGATCGTTTTCGACAACTGCGACATCGGGAGGCGGTCCAAGATCCGTAAGGCCATCCTCGACAAGAACGTGCAACTGCCCGAGGGGACGGTGATCGGCTTCGACCCTGAGTCCGACCGGAAGAGGTACCACGTGACTGAGTCCGGGATCGTCGTTGTCGAAGGGCGCCGGTCGCGGGTGCAGGTGTCGTCGATCGAGGTGTAATCGCGCGGTAAATCCGCTATCCACGAATCAAACATTCCCGGCTCAGAGAAACACCTTAATTCTCTCTAAATAGAGACTTAGTACCAAAAATAGGTGCGGTCCTCGGGCATACTCCCGTTGTACACTCGTACTACGGCCAGCACTTACCGACTAGCTCGCGGAGGTCCTGGCGGAGGAGACGATCCCGGATTGGGTGCAAGCATCCCCACTCCAGGATTCATGGAGGAGAGAAGATGCCGGGACCACGTATTGTGACTGTGGGGGTATTGTGTCTGCTTACGAGCGGCGCGCTTGGGGCGACGACTGTTACCCTGAACTCCCTATCTGGGACGACCAACTCGCAGTTAGGTTTCACCAATCAAACCTACACACTGAGGACGGTCGGCAACAATGCAATAAACGCTTCTCAGACCGGCTTTGCGGGCGGAACCGAGGTTGGAGGAGTCGATCTTTCTCCAATCCTATCGGCTGGACCAAACAACGGGCTCAACGCGACAATCTCCAATACGCTGCCAGGTGGCCCCATTGTAGTGAACAGCGCCTCGCTCGTTTGGGCAGTCAGCAGCGCTTTGACCACGAATGCAGCCTATGCTAGCGGGACTACGGGCATTCCGGTGCCTGTAACAAGCGCTGCTAGCGGATACCCGAATCCCACTTCACCAAACATCGCCCGGCTGGTGGGAATCACGATCGGCTCTGCGTCATACACCTTCGCGTCGCCGGTTTCGTCATTCAGCGGAGATATCCTCGCGCTAAACGCCGCATTTGCCGGTCAACTGGCAGCGGGCAACTCCATAATTCTCACTTGGCAGCAGGCGTCCACAATGCTGCAAATTGGGGCTACCAATCCCAACTACGCCAACGATTGCAAGAGTTGCACAACTAACTTTACGGTGAGTTCATCCATCTCGAGCACGATTAGCGGGACGACCGGGTTGACGATCGATTACGGCGCGGTGTCGGCTGTTCCCGAGCCGTCAGCGTATGCCTTTGTCGCCGGCGGGTTGCTGATGATGGTCGGGCTGGCGCGCCGGCGTGATCGAAGCTAGTTGAGATTAGTCCGGTTCTTCTCTACGGGGGTGAGTGCGGTGAGCACCACGCCCGTTGCTATTACGACTCCACAGCCGACAACGTTGTACCAGAGGAAGGCCATATTGGTGAACTTCCAGGCGGCGAAGATGGCGGCTTCACCGCAGAGGACACCGACGAAGGCCGCAGTGCCCTTGACGCGCGGGAAGAAGAAGGCCAGCGTGAAAACTCCGAGCAACCCTCCGTAAAAGAACGATCCGAGCAGATTCACCACCTCGACTAGCGAGCCGAGGTTCTTGGCGAACTGGGCTGTGATCACCGCGTAAACGCCCCAGAAGGCGGTGGCCCATTGGGAGGCGCGCAGGTAGTGATGGTCCGTTGCCTCCTGCTTGAAATGGCGCTTGTAGACATCGATCACGGAGACGGTGGCGAGCGAGTTGATCTCGGCGGAACTGACTGACATGGCGGCGCCGAAGATGGCGGCCATCAGGAGTCCGACCAGCCCGGCAGGCAAGTACTTGGTGACGAAAGTCAGGAATATGTAGTTGGTGTCGACGACGGCGCCATTGCCGTTATTTGCGAGATGCGCAGCTTTCTTTCGGGAATCGTCCATCGTCTTCTGGGCCGACTGGAAGTGCGCGACGGCCTGCTGCTCGGCCTCCGGGTTTGCGGCGCGGCGGGCTTGGACGAGTTCATCGGCGGCGGCCTTCCGGGACGCGAACGATTTGTCATAGGCCGACTGGATATCTGCGAAAGCGGGTGTCTTCTCGATCCGCTCCAGGGCAACCCGGTGGAAGAGGACCGGCGGCTTCTCGAAGGTGAAGAAGACGAAGACCATCGCACCGATGAAGAGGATGCCGAACTGCATCGGGATCTTGGCGACTGCGTTGAACAGCAGGCTGAGACGGGACTGTGTGATGCTCTTGCCGGTAAGGTAGCGCTGCACCTGGCTCTGGTCGCAGCCGAAGTAGGCGAGCATGAGGAACGTCCCGCCGATGAGGCCGCTCCAGACGTTGTAGCGGTCGTTCATATCGAACTTCCAGACGACCGGGTTGAGGCGTGATGCGGCGCCGGCGATGGAAAGGGCGTCGCCGAACGAGACGTGCGAAGGCAGCAGCGCGATGGCCGTGATCAGCGCGGCAACGAGGCCGGTGGTCATAATGATCATCTGCACGAAGTCGGCCCAGGTGATAGCGGCGATGCCGCCGCTGACGGTATAGGCGATGACGACGCAGCCGACGATCAGCGCGGTCCACTGGTCGGGCCAGCCGAGGATGGCGGTGAGGACGACCGCGGGCGCGGAGAGCGCGATGCCGACGCCGAGGCCGCGCTGGGCAAGGAACACGGCGCTGACGAGGGTGCGGGTCTTGGAGTCGAAGCGCTTCTCGAGATACTCATAGGCCGTGTAGACGCCGCTGGATAGGAAGCGAGGCACGGCGATGGCGGCGACGAGGACCATGGCGACCGGCAATCCGAAGTAGAACTGCACGAAGCGCATGCCGTCGACGTAGCTCTGGCCGGTGGTGGAGATGAACGTGATGGCGCTGGCCTGGGTGGCCATGATGGAGAGCGCCATCGCATACCACGGCATGGTCTTGCTGGCGAGCAGGTACTGCGACGTTGTCTTGTTGCCGCGCGCACGGTAGAGCCCGTAGAGCACGACGCCCGAGAGGGCGCAGATCATCACCGCCCAATCCGCGGGCCTCACTTGTTCAGGCTCCGCGTGAAGGTGTCGAAGAGGGCGATCAGGGTGACGAGATAGAGGATGACGCCGAGGTAGATGTTCCGCCAACTGCCGAGGAAGGGAGGCCGTTCGTCCTGCATACTATTTGCCTGCGCTCACGAAATTGGCAAAGAGCCGGTAGGCGCCGGGGATGCCGGCGGGAAGTTCGCGGAACCAGACGTAGGACGTGAAGACGTAGGCGCCCTGGCCGGCGCGCGCGTAGAGCAGTCCGCCCTTCTGCGGCGGCTCGCCGGGATCGTTGGTCTGGAGGATGGCCTCGTAGCGCGGATCCCATTCGGAGGGGAAGTAGAGAGCGCGCTCCTGCACCCAGCCATCGAAGTCGGCGGGGCTGATGCGGTTGGGCGTCTGCAAAAGTCGATGATCGGGCTTGAGGAACGTGACCGGCGCCTCTTCGACGGTGGTGCGGTCGCGGCCGATCTTGATCGGGTACGGGCCGATGGCGCGCAGGGCATCGGGATTGCCGGCGAGGAAGCCGCCGTCGAGGACGTTGTACTGGACGACGAGCGTGCCGCCGCGCTCCATGTAGTCGCGCAGGCGTTGGAAGTTGGCGCGGAGGTCGTCGCGGACGTTGAAGGCGCGGACGCCGGTGACGATGGCGTCGAAGCGCGAGAGGTCGCCTTGGGCGAGTGCGGCGGAGTCGAGCATCGTGACCTCGCAGCCGAGCTCGCGGAGAGCTTCGGGGACGGTGTCGCCGGCGCCCATGATGTAGCCGACGCGATGCGCGGTGGCGTGGATATCGTCTCGCAGGACGCGGGTCTTCGACGCGACCATGATGGTCTGCGGCGGGATGTGCTCGTAGTCGAGATGCACCACCGTGTTCGACCAGGTGACGCCGTCGGTGCGAGAGGTGACCTGCAATTCGCCGCGTGTGGAGGAGGCCGGCGGCGTGATGGTGAATGCGGTGGTGGCGACCTGTCCTGACTCGGTGAGTTGGAATGCCGCCCCGGCGGGCTCCACACTCCATCCCTGCGGCGCCTTCACTGCGACAGATCCGGAGGCTGCGCCGGTCGTCGATTTGACCTCGACGGTGACGGTGCGCGGCTTCGCGGTGGTAAAGAGCAGCGGTGTTTCCGAGAGCCTGAGGGATACGGCGGGAACGATGACGAACGGGCGAGTCAGCTCGCCGCGGACGCGCTCGACGTAGCGATTCTCGACAGGACGCGTGATCTCGATGGCTTGGCCGTCGACGGTGAGGCGGAAGTGCGCCTGCAGGACCGGCGGGCTTACGGCAAGGCCGATGTCCATGGGATTCGAGATCGTGTAGAGGTTGCCGTGGCGTGGCTCGCGCAACTGAATTGGCTGGGTGACCGGCTGATTCTCGGGGACCTTGAGACTGGCCTGTGCGGTGAGGGGCTTGTTGAATTCGAGCGACGCGCCAGTGAAGGCCGGCGCGCCAGGGATGCCGGTGAGAGACACGGCGTCGAGCTGGATCTTGGCGCTGCTACGGTTGACCGCGGCGAGCGCCAGGTTGACCGCGCTGCCGGGGGCAGTCTCGGCCTTCGAGGCACTGACATCAAGCCAGAGTCCCGCGGCAAGAGCGATGGTCTCGTCGATCTCGGCCAGTTTGCGACGGGCGTCGGGGTGATCGATGGCGGCGATGAGCTTGCGCGCCTTGATCAGATCGGAAATGACTCTTTCGGGGGCGTCGATGTCGTAAGCGGCGTTTGCGGCATTCAGGGCGGCCTCGACGGCAGCTCCGCCCGGCAGGCGGGACCAGGAGGTATCGATGCCTTCCATGAAGTCGGTCTTGGCGGGCTCGCCGCCGTAGAGAAAGAGGTAGTTGGGAAGACTGCCCTTGCGCTCAGCAGCGCCGAAACCCTGGCTGCGATGCTGGCTGCGGCTCAGGCCGGCGAGCTCGCCGTAGCTCATGCCGAGGACGGGGTTGTACTCCCCTGTGTCCACCACGAGCCGGTTCGGCGTTTTGTCCATCTCCTGCTCCTGCTGGCGGGTGAAGCTGAAGCCGTTCCAGAGGATGCGCCTGGCCTGCCAGGGTTGTACGAACTTCAGTTGCTCAGGGAAGGCGTTGGGATCGGCGGCGAGCTTAAAGGCCTCCTGACCGAGGATCGAGGAGGACTGATGATGGCCGTGGCCGTCGCGCGGTGTGCCGGAGAAGCGGAGGATGATCACATCGGGGCGGTAGCGTCTGATGATCCAGACGATATCGGAGAGGACGTCCTGTTTGCCCCACTTGGCGAGGGTCTCGTCCGCGGTCTTGGAAAAGCCGAAGTCGATGGCGCGGGTGAAATACTGCTCGGCGCCGTCGATGCGGCGGGCGGCAAGGAGCTCCTGCGTGCGGATGACGCCGAGGAGGTCGCCCTGTTCGTTGCCGATGAGGTTCTGGCCGCCCTCACCGCGAGTCAGGGAGAGATAGGCGGTGCGGAGTTTACGTCCCTGGGCGCAGTAGGCGAGGAGCGCGGTGTTCTCGTCATCGGGGTGGGCGGCGATCATGAGGACGCTGCCGACGACGCGGAGGCGTTCGAGCTGCTGCTTGAGAGCAGAGGCCCCGGAGACGCGAAGGTTCGCGGCGGGGAGGGGGCTAAGCAGCACGAGGATGAGGGCACACAGGCTACGCAGGCGGATGAGCATGGCAATGGGTCCTCTTATTGTACTCACCAGCGATGTGCTGCCAGCCGGGCGGGGACTGGAGTCCCTCGCCACCTCAATATTGATTGAACTCGGTGGCGTAGCGGAAGAGTTCGACGTGGCGGCCGTTGCGGCGGAGGATCATGGAGCGGACTTCCTGCTCGGCCTTCTTGCGGTCTTCGGGAGTCCAGTCGGGGCGGTATTTGTGGACGCCGGGCTCAAACTGACTGACGTGGGCGAGGCTGGCGTTGATCTTCTTGTCGAGGACCGGCTCGATGTCGACGGTGACGTTGGCGTCTTTCTCAAGCGTGTAGAAGAAGAGGAACGCGGGGACGCGCCACGGTTCGAGGCCCTGCTGAAGCCGCTGATTCGGGAAGTACAGATGCCACTCGGCGGCGCGGATGGCGTCGAGGGTGGCCATGCCCGCCATGCGGTGGTCGCTCTTGTGCCAGCGGACGTAGTCGGCGCCGGGGTCTACGGTCATGACGATGTCGGGGCGGTACTTGCGCAGGATGCCGACTACCTGCTCGATGAGGCTCCTGTTATCGACGTACTCCAGCATGCCATCGTGGTGGCCGAGCCAGATGAGGTTCTCCTTGGGGATGCCCAGGATGGCGTTGCCCGCCTCCTCCTCGGCCTTGCGAATGCGAGCGAGGCGTTCGCCCGTCATGTCGAGGTCATACGAGCCCTTGTCGTCGTTGGTGTAGATGACGATTTTGATGTTGTTGCCCTGCTGCGCGAGGCGGGCCAGCGTGCCGGCGCAGCAGAAGGCGTCGTCATCGGGATGCGGCGTGAAGAGCAGGATCGTCTTGCCCTTGATGTCTTCAATGCGCGGAGGCTGGGTGAGGGCGACGCCGCAGCTGGCGAGGAGAAGGGTCAGTAGGAAACGCACGCCGGGCTACTTCTCTTCTTTGATCTGCTGGGCGAGGTAGTTTTCGTAGCCCATTTCCTTGATCATGTAGAGCTGGGCTTCGAGGTAGTCGACGTGGTGCTCCTCGTCGGTGAGGATAGACTCGAAGAGATCGCGGGAGCCGTTGTCGCCGGCGGCGACGGCGGCGTTGATGGCCTTGTTGAGGCGCGGGATGGCTTCGAGCTCGAGCGCGAGGTCGTTCTCAAACTGCTCCTTGACGGACTGGCCGATGCGGAGCTGAAAGAGGGAGCTCATGTTGGGGGAGCCGTCGAGGTAGAGCATGCGGTGCAGGAGCTTCTCGGCGTGGACCATCTCCTCGATGGATTCCTTCTTCGTGATTCTGGCGAGGCGTTCATAGCCCCAGTTCTCCATCATTTCGGCGTGAAGGAAGTACTGATTTATGGCAGTGAGCTCGGCGGTGAGCACATCCTGGAGAAACTCGAGAACTTTCGGATCACCCTTCATGAATCTAGCCTCTCTTATGTGTGGGAATCTTGCGTCCAGTGACTAACCGATTGTAGCTTTGCGAGGAGGCCGATCACAACGAGGCCGCGCAGAGCCGGGTCAGGCGCGCGTGTGTTAGATTGAGCCGAGGAACTATGAGCCATCCTGCTGTGTTGAAGCAGACGCCGTTGAATGCCGAGCATCGCACGCTTGGTGCGCGCATGGTGGATTTCGGCGGATGGGACATGCCCGTGCAGTACACGGGGATCATCGACGAGCACAACACGGTGCGGACGGCGGTGGGGATGTTCGACGTCAGCCACATGGGCGAGATCGAGGTCAAGGGTCCGGAGGCGCTGAGCCTGGTGAACCACGTTTCCACGAACAATGCGGCAAAACTCGCCGTGGGGCAGGTGCACTACGCCGGGCTTCTCTATGCGCATGGCGGATTCGTGGACGACATCCTGGTGCACAAGGTGGCAGAAGATCACTACTTCCTGTGCGTGAACGCGTCGAACCAGGACAAGGACTACGAGCACATCGCGTCGAACAACCGATGGAACTGCGTGGTTGAGAACAACGGCGACAGGTATGCGCAGATCGCCGTGCAGGGGCCGCACGCGCTGGAGACGCTGCAAAAGCTGACGAAGACGGACCTGTCGGCGATCCGGTATTACTGGTTCAAGGACGGCGAGGTGTCGGGCGAACCGGCGCGGATCGCGAGAACGGGCTACACCGGCGAGGATGGGTTCGAGATCTACGTGGCGCCGGACCGGGCGGCAGCCCGTTGGAGCGAGTTGCTGGATGCGGGGCGCGAGTTCGGCATCAAACCGATAGGGCTGGGAGCGCGAAACACACTGCGCATGGAGGCGGGCATGGCGCTGTACGGCCATGAGATCGACGCCTCGATCTCGCCGCTGGAAGCGGGGCTGCAGTGGATCGTGAAGTTCGACAAAGGCGATTTCCTGGGGAAGGCGCCTTTGGAGAAGCAGAAGTCGGAGGGGCTGAAGAGGAAGCTGATCGGATTTGAGATGCGCGGCCGGGGCATCGGCCGCGATGGTTATGAAGTCCGCGTGGCGGGCGAACCGGCCGGATGGGTGACCTCCGGCGGGCCGGCGCCGACGCTCAACAAGAACATCGGAATGTGTTATCTGCCGATCGACAAGGCGCAGCCGGGCCTCAGCATCGAGGTAATGGTGCGCAATCAGCCGGTGGAGGCAGTAACCATCCCCATCCCCTTCTACAAGCGAGTCAAATGACCTACCCTGAACAGTTCAAATACACGAAAGAGCACGAGTGGGTCTCCATCGAGGGAGACACAGGAACCATAGGCATCACGTTTCACGCGCAGCAGGAGTTGGGCGACATCGTATATGTCGACCTGCCGAAGACGGGGACGAGTGTGGATGTCGGCCAGAGTTTCGGCTCTGTGGAGTCAGTGAAGGCGGTGAGCGATATTTACTCGCCGTTGGCCGGGGAAGTAGTGGAAGTGAACAGCCTGCTGTCGGAGTCGCCGGAGAAACTGAACGAAGATCCGCACGGGGCCGCCTGGCTTGTGAAGGTGCGGCTGAGCAGTCCAGTGGACGCGGCACTGATGTCGGCGGCGGACTACCAGGCATATATCGGCGAATAGCCGGCCGGGACTGAAACCCCGCGCAGGCTGAAGCCTGCCCCACCTTGGTTACAATGGTTACTTTGAGGCCTGATGCTCAGTCATCGGGCCTCAAGGAGCCATCGTTCTTGCGATACCTACCTAACTCCGACACCGACAGGCGCGCCATGTTGGATGCCTGTGGGCTGCAATCTTTAGAAGATCTTTACCGCCACCTACCGGAAGAGGCGAAGCTACACCGGCCGCTCGATATCCCCGCCGGGAAATCCGAATACGAGATCGCGGATTGGTTTAACGAGCAGGCGCAGCGGAATGCGAATGCGTATGCGTCGTTCCTGGGCGCGGGCGTGTACTCGCACTACAGGCCGGTCCTGTGCGACGTGGTGGTGAGCCGCGGGGAGTTCCTGACGTCGTACACGCCGTACCAGGCGGAGTTCGCGCAAGGCACGCTGACGACGATCTTCGAGTTCCAGACCATGTTGTGCCAGCTCACGGGGATGGAGGTGGCGAACGCGTCGATGTACGACGGCTCGACCTCGGTGCCCGAAGCGGCGATGATGGCGATGCGGATTACCGGGCGCCGCCATTTTCTGGCGGCTGCCAATCTGCATCCCGAGTATCGTGAGGTTCTGAACACGCATGCGAACCACTCGCATTGGAGCGTGGAGAGCTTCGGGTACGACACGAAGACGGGGCGGTTCGACCTTCACGATCTGGAAGCGAAGCTCGACGCGAGCGTAGCGTGCGTGATCATCCAGACGCCGAACTTCTTCGGCGTTGTGGAAGACGTGAAGGCCGCGGCCGAACTGGCGCACAAGCACGGAGCGCTGCTCGTGGTGGCGTTCGCGGAGGCGGTGTCGCTGGGGTTGCTGGAGCCGCCGAAGGACGCGGACATCGTGGTGGGCGAGCTGCAATCGTTCGCGATCTCGCCGAGCTACGGAGGGCCGTACGCCGGCGTGATGGCCACCAAAGAGAAGTACATGCGGCAGATCCCGGGGCGCCTTGTCGGCGAGACGAAGGACGCCGACGGCAACCGCGCATATTGCCTGACGCTGTCGACGCGCGAGCAGCACATCCGGCGCGAGAAGGCGACTTCGAACATCTGCACGAACCAGGCTCTCATTGCGCTGATGGCGACGGTGTTCATGAGCGTGTACGGCAAGCAGGGATTGCGAGAGCTTGCCGGACAGAACCTGGCGAAGGCGCATTACGTGGCAAAGGGGCTGGACCTGCCGTTTGCGGGACCGTTCTTCAACGAGTTCGTAGTGAGACCGCGGAGCAAGACCCCGGAAGAAGCTAACGCAGCGCTGCTTCAACGCAGGATCATCGGCGGCCTCGCGCTGGGACGGTTCTTCCCGGAACTGAAGGGCGCGATGCTGGTGTGCGCGACGGAGATGTCGAAGCGCGCGGATATGGACGTGGTGAACGAGGTGCTCCGCTAATGCCGAAGACGCTAGGTAAGGTTCGTCCCCACCTGACGCAGAATGAGCCGCTGCTGTTTGAGCAGTCGAGTGCGGGGAAGAAGGGCTATCAGTTGCCGGAACTGGATGTGCCGGCGGTGGATGCGGCGACGGCGCTGGGTGCGGAGAATGTGCGCGCGGAGATCGCCGGGTTCCCCGAGGTGAGCGAGGTGGAGGTGATCCGCCACTTCACGCGGCTGTCGACGTGGAACTACGGAATCGACCTGGGCCTGTTTCCGCTGGGCTCCTGCACGATGAAGTACAACCCGCGCATCAACGAAGTGGTGGCGCGGATGAAAGGCCTGGCGTGGGCGCATCCGTATCAGCCGGAGGAGCTCTCGCAGGGCGCCATGGAAGTGGTGGCGCTGCTGGAGAAGTATCTCGCCGAGATATTCGGGATGGACGCGGTGACGCTGCAGCCCGCGGCAGGCGCGCATGGCGAGTACACGGGAATCATGCTGGTGCGCGCGTATCTCGAGGCGCAGGGCAATCCGCGGAAGAAGGTGCTGGTGCCGGACTCGGCTCACGGCACAAATCCGGCAACGGCGGTGATCGCGGGCTACGAAGTCACTACGCTGAAATCGAACGAGCAGGGGATGATCGACCCGGCTGTTCTGGCTGCGGCCGTGGACGAGAACGTGGCGGCGATGATGATCACGAACCCGAACACGGTGGGCGTGTTCGAAGAGAACATCGTGAAGATCGCCGGGATCCTGCATGAGAAGGGCGCGCAGGTGTACATGGACGGCGCGAATCTGAACGCGCTGGTGGGCCTGGCGCGGCCGGGCGATTTCGGAATCGACGTATTGCACTCGAACCTGCACAAGACGTTCTCGACGCCGCACGGCGGAGGCGGGCCGGGCGCGGGCGCGGTGGGGGTGATGTCGCACCTGGAGCCCTATTTGCCGGGGCCGCGGCTGAAGGCGGTTGACGGGCGCTGGTCGTGGGACTACGACCGGCCGAAGTCGATCGGACGGGTGCGGGCGTTCTACGGCAACTTCGGCGTGCTGGTGCGGGCGCTGGCGTACATCATGGCGCACGGCGGGCCGGGTCTTCGGAACGCGACCATCGACGCGCTGCTGAATGCGAACTACATCCGGGCGCGGCTGGAGCAGCACTATCAGATCGCCTATGAAGCGAGGTCGATGCACGAGTGCGTGTTCAGCGACGCTTGCCAGGAGAGGAAGGGCGTGCGGACGGGCGACATCGCGAAGAGGCTGATCGACTACGGCTTCCATCCGTATACGGTAAGCTTCCCGCTGATCGTGCCGGGCGCGCTGATGATCGAGCCGACGGAGACTGAGCCGAAGTCGGAGCTGGATGCGTTCTGCGATGCGCTGATCGCCATCTCGAAGGAGATCGATGAGGATCCGGAGATGGTGAAGCACGCGCCGCATATGACGAGGACGTCGCGGGTGGACGAAGTGACGGCGGCGCGCAAGCCGAAGGTGCGGTGGACGGGAGAGTAGGGTAGACGTCGGCATCAGCAGTCTGCGAGTAGAGAGTCCGCCACGGTTACACTGATAACTTGCCGAAGCAAGCGGTCATCGTGATTCTGTTTGTGCTGCTGGTACGGCTGCCGTTCTTGTGGCAGGCGATCCAGGGGGACGACATTTACTATCTGGCGGCGGCGGAGCACGCGCAGATCGATCCAGTACATCCGCACCATGCGAAGTACGTGTTTCTGGGTGTGCCGATGGATATGCGGGGGCATCCGCATCCGCCTGGGAATGCGTGGCTGCTGGCGGGGCTGCTGGGGGCGATGGGGGACATCCGCGAAGCTCCGTATCATGCGGCGTATGTGGTGTTGTCGTTGATCGCAGCTTTGTCGATGCTGGCGCTTGCGAGGCGGTTTGTGCCGGACCGGGCGTTGGAGGCGACGCTGCTGTTCTGCGCCGTGCCGGCGTTTCTGGTGAATGGCAATTCGCTGGAAGCGGATCTGCCGTTTCTCGCCTTCTGGATGCTGAGTTTCGCGCTGGTGGTGTCGGGGAGGATCCGCCTGGCGGCTGGGGCGATGGCGGTGTGCTCGCTGATGGCGTATCAGAGCGTGGTGATGATCCCGATTCTGGGCTGGTGGATGTGGCGGCGGGGGGAGTTGCGGCGGAACGGGTGGGCGCTGGCGATTCCGGCGGTTGTCATCGGCGGATGGCTGCTGTTTGAGCGGCTTACGTCGGGGGATCTGCCCGTGCAGGTGTTGAACCAGCATTTCCACAACTACGGGCTGCAGCGCATGGAGATGAAGCTGAAGAGCGCGGCGGCGCTGAGCGGGCACCTGTTGGTGATGTTCACGCCGATCGGGTTCTGGGCGCTGTTGCGGAAGCGGGACTGGTTTCTGACGGTGTGGGTGGCGGTGTTTTTCGCGGCGGCGCTGGTGTTGTTTTTTGCAGGGTCGGCACGCTACCTGCTGCCTTTGGCGGCGCCGTTCGCGATGATCGTCGCGATGTATTACAGCGCGAGGCCCGCATGGATCTGGACGTGTTTCGGGTTGTCCTTGTCGTTGGGGCTCGGGCTGGCGTGGGTCAACTATCAACACTGGGATGGGTACCGCCGATTCGCGGAGGAGGCGATGAGGGGGGCCGGCGGGCGGCGGGTTTGGGTGAGCGCGGAGTGGGGGCTACGGTACTACGTGGAGTCGGAGGGAGCGGAGCCGGTGGTGCGGGGGCAGGTGCTGCGGCCGGGGGATTACGTGATCCAGAGCGCGCTAGCGGAGAATATCCCGTTCACGACGGGCGGCGGGCAACTGGTGGAGCAGATGAGGCGGGAGATCCGGCCGACGTTGCCGCTGCGGTTGATCGGGCTGGGGTCGAAGTCGGGGTATTCGACGGTAGGATTCGGGCTGCGGCCATTTGATGTGTCGGCGGCGCCGGTGGACGTGGTAACGATGTCGCTGATCGTGGAGAAGGCTCCGGAACTGGAGTGGTTGCCGATGACGTCGAAGGCGGCGGAGTCGCAGATTGTGAGCGGGGTGTATTCGCTGGAGGGTGAGCAGTGGCGGTGGATGAGCGGCCGGGCGGTGTTCCTATTGAAGCCGCCGAGCGAGGCGAGGCCGGTGGCGGTGGATTTCTATATTCCGGATTCAGCGCCGGGCCGGACGGTGACGCTGTCGCTGGATGGGGAGGAAGTCGCGCGGAAGACGTTCGAGTCGCCAGGGCAGTATCGACTGGAGAGTGGACCGGTGCGGTCGAAGGGGGGGAATGCGACAGTGACGCTGGCGATCGACAAGGAGTTTAGCGTGGGGGGGGATGACCGGAAGCTGGGGATGATTGTGACGGGGGTGGGGTTTGGAGTTCCTGCGCACTAGAGCGTTCGCATCGCCCCTAACGCGGGGAGGGAGTGCTCCAAGCGGTCGGCGGAGACAGGGCGCGAGGGGACCGGATCAGGATATGAGGTCAGGCGTAGGGCAGTTCGGGAGTTAGGGTCTCTGTCCCGGTCTTCGGGCGACGAGTTTTCAATGACTTGCCGTGTCCGGAGGACACAGGACGCGGACGAATTCGGGAATTATGGTCTCTGTCCCCAGTCGATGCGGGAGGGAGGGGTGTCCCAGGGAAAAATGCGGACGGAGGGGCCGCGCGGGGACCAGATTCGCGGGTCGGTGGGGCCGAAGATGGCGATGACGGGGACGCCGCAGGCGGCGGCGAGGTGGGCGATACCGGAGTCGTTGCCGATGAAAAGGCGTGCGTGGGAGAGCCAGGGGATCAGACCGGCGAGGGTGTCGAAGCGCATGGCGCCGTCGAGGAGGTCATCTGGGCCAGCGCACCAGTGGACGGGCATGGGGAGGAACTGGGCGACTGCGCGGAAGTTTTCGATGGGCCAGTTCTTCTTGGGGCTGCCGGAGAAGGGGTGGATGACGGCGAAGCCTTCGTCACTGCGGGCGACTGGGAGTCGGGGAATGGCGCCCGGTGTGGCGCCGACCTGGTTCAGATAGAAGTCGACGGCGTGGACAGGGCAGTCCGGAGGTGGCAGGGCGGTGAGGAATCGGAAGGGGAGGTGTTTGACTTGATCGCGGAAGCCGTCGCGATTGGCGCCGTACCAGGAGATGATCTCGTCGAATGATCCGAGCCGCGCCAGGGTGGCGTTGCCGAGCGTAAGCGAATCGATGCCGGTGTCGATGAGTGGACGGACCGGGGCGAGGTGAGATAAGAGGGGTAGGTTTTGCGAGGGGGCCCAGATTTCGGTTTCGCCCGTGATGAGGTTCTCGAGAGCGGGTAGGCTGAGGATGGTGTCGCCGATGGCGCCGGGGCGGATGAGGAGTCGGCGAGGCACTATTGCATCAGGACGGGGAGCTTGATCTCGACCGTCTTTGGGGGCAGGCACATCTTATCGTTGCAAGCCTGGTAGCGGAGTTTGCCTGTGAGGAAGGCGGGGCCCAGCGGAGGGTTGGCGGCGCGCTTGAATTTGGTGGTGATTTCGAAGTCGCCGTCGAAGACGGAGAGGGGCTTGTCGGAGAATTCGTACTTCTCCATCTTCGGCTTGGGGTAGAGAACGTCAACGGGCTGGATGGGGCCGGCTGTGTCCCAGGTGAGTTTCATGGGGATGAGGTACTCTTCGCTGGGGGAGTTGGAGTTGGCGTGGTAACCGGGACGGATGGAGACCTTGAGTTTGAGGACGGGGTCGGCGGCACGGCCGACCGTGAGCTTGGGCGGATCGGGGACAGTGAGGACGCCGGGCGTCTGGGCGAAGAGTGCGGGGGCAAGGAGAGCGAGGGCGGCTCTACCGAAGAAGCTGCTGGATCTCAATTTCATAATCCTTTTTAGAGACGAGGCCGATGTGGGTGGAGGCGATGCGGCCCTGGCGGTCGATGATGAACGTCGTGGGAAGCGCTTCGATGCCGCCGTAGGCTTTGTCGATGGTCTCAGTGCCAATCACCACGGGGTAGTTGACCTTCTTGTCGGCGACGTAGGGCTTGACTGAATCCCATTCTTCGTCGAGAGCTATGCCGATGACCGTGAAGCCCTTGTCTTTGTAAGTCTTTTGGAATTCGACGAACCAGGGGATCTCGAGACGGCAGGGTCCGCAGGTGGTGGACCAAAAGTTGAGCAGGACGACTTTTCCCTTATAGTCGGCGAGGCGGACGGGCTTGCCGGCGGAGTCCTTGAGGGTGAACGCGGGGGCTATGCGCTTAGCCGGTTCCGGAGGAGCAGCGGCGGCAGCCAGCACGAGAGTCAGGGAGAGTGCGGCGCTAGTCAAGAAGCTGTTGAATGTCGCTTTCATAGTCGCTCTTGGAGACGAGGCCCACGTGGGTCCTGGCGATGCGGCCTTCGCGATCGATGACAAATGTTGTGGGAAGGGCTTCAATGCCGCCGTAGGCGTTATCGACCCATTGGGTGCCGACGACGACAGGGTAGTTGACCTGCTTCGCATTGATGTAGGGCTTGACGACCTCCCAGCCTTCGTCGTCCACGGCGATGCCGATGACGGTGAAGCCCTTATCCTTGTAGGTCTTCTGAAACTCGACAAACCAGGGGATTTCGATCTTGCACGGGCCGCACCAGGTCGCCCAGAAGTTGAGGAGGACGACCTTGCCTTTGTAGTCAGCGAGGCTGACGAGTCGGCCGTCGGCGTCCTTCAGGTTGAAGTTAGGCGCCTTGTTGCGTTTTGAGGTCTCTTTCAGGGGCTTGGAGCCTGTCTCACTGTGGGGGGACGGTTTGAACGCGCAGCCGGCCAGGGCGAAGGAGAGGATGCCAAGGAGAACTGCGTGGCGCGCGAAGGGAACGGTCATGAAGCGGGAGATCCTGTCTAAATTCTATCAATTCAGATGCGGAGACCGCCTTCGCGGTAACGGACGAGGTCAGCGAACCACTCGCGGCGCGCGGCTACGAAGCGCTGGGCGAGTGTGAATTCAGGGTGGTTCCTGCTGCCTGAGTAGAGGCGGGCGGCTGTATCGCAGAAGCTCTCGCAAGCATAGTCGCGCCATGAGCGGGTCCGGAGGTCGAGCCGTGTGGGGTCGAGTTTGTCCTTGCGCAGCTCGGCGGACCAGCCGAGCTCGCCGCGAGCGCGGCTCTGCATCTCCGAGTGGAGCAGCTTCTGCCACGAAAGACGGAGGGGGTTGCCGAGGCGAAGCCAGACGAAGTGGAACATCTCGTGGGTCAGAATACGAGCGAGTTCGTTGTGATGAGCCAGGAGAGCCCTGTCGAGGACGATGCGGCGCTCACGGAGATAGCTAGCGGCGTGGACCTGGGTGCCTGGGCCGGAGCCGGGCCCGGACACAAGGCGGCCGCGGTGAGAGCGGAGGTTGCTCTGCCACTCGACCACGATCGGATTACCGTCGAGCCGCGGGAGGCGCGAGAGCGCGCCCGTTATTTTGCGGGGGACTTTTCGTCCAAGTAGCTCTGGTCCTTGAACTCGACGGTGACCGATTTTTTGAAGTTCTCCATCCACTGGCTTAACCGAAGGTTCTGAATTGCCCTATACACGTCGTCCCTTACGGCGTCATAGGGCGTCGCAACGAACTCGGTCATTCGGAAGACCCAGAAGCCGTTGGTTTGGCTAATGGGGTCTGAAACCTGGCCAGGCTTCAATGCGAAGATGGCGGACTTGATCTGCGGTGGCAGGTTCGTGTCTGAGGGCTTGATTGGCGGGTAGTCGCCGCCCTTGGCCTTGGAGTCCGGGTCGTCCGAATACTTTTGGACGAGTTCCACGAAATCGGTTCCCACGCGAGCCTTCTGCACTATGGTCCAGGCAGTCTTCTCGGCTTCGGCGCTAGTGAGTGGTTTCTTCGCCGCAGGATCTGTTCCCGCAGCAGGCGTGCCACTGAAGCCGATGTAGATCGCCTTGACTTGTGCCGAAGAGTAATCAGCCTTGTGGGCTTCGTAGTACTTCTTCTGATCGTCGGAAGTAATCTGCCCCTTGTTGTTCTGGTAGTTCAAGCTGACCTGTGCAAGGTAGGCAAGCCGGTTGTAATAGAGGCGGAAGAAATAGGGATCCTGCTTGTCGAGGCCTTCGGATTCCGCCATCGAAGCGAGCTGGATCATCAGGGCGAAATTTTCGAGAAATGCACGCTTATCCCGATAGTAATTTTGGGCGATAGGTGTAGGGAGGGATTGTGCAAGACGTTCAAGCTCGGACTTCTTCCATGCCTTGCCAGCCATGACGACAGCTACTGGATCGTCCGCGGGTGCGGCTGGCGTCTGTGGAAGTGCCACCAGACTGGAAGCGAAGAGTGTCGAAGCTAAGGAGAAGGCCAGTTTCATCGTGATATACCTTGAATGTAGCATGCGGCCCTTAGAAGCCTCATTGCCGCACGCATGGTGGCGCTCCTGAAACCTCTTTGGCTCGACATCTCCCTCTGGTCGGCGGACCTGGCAAACCTTGAAAAAGAAGTCAGGAGGCTGGAGCCTTTCGCCGACTCCTTCCATCTGGACGCGGCGGATGGCCATTATGTCCCGACGCTGCTCTTCTTCCCGGACTTGGTAGCTCGATTGCGCGAAGTGACGAAGGTCCCATTCCACTTGCACCTGCTGGCAACGCGGCCGCTGGATCTGTTGGACGCTTTTCTTGAGGCAGGGGTAGACCGCGTGACGGTGCCGTTGGAAGTGGGCAAGCGCGTGTGGCAGGTGGTGGAACGGGTGCGGGAAAGAGGGAAGGCAGCCGGGATCTCGCTGGAACTGGAGACACCTGGGACGATGGTGCGGCCGTTTCGTGAAAAGGTGGACACGGTGGTGTTGATGGGGACGGCCATGGGCGTGAAGGGGTGCGGATTGGATGAGCGGGCCTACGAGCGGATGTCCGAAGTGAAGGCATTGCTGGAGGGGACAGAGGTGCGAGTGGTGGCGGACGGCGGGATCCGGGAGAATACGGTTCCTCTGCTGCGGGCGGCCGGCGCGGATGGGATCGTGCCGGGGTCGCTGATTTGCGGCAGCGCGGATGCGGCGGCGACGTGGCGGTGGTTGAAGAACCTGTAGCGTCGAACGGCATTGCGGCTGCAGAATGAGAGGCATGATGCACCGCCGAATTTCTCTTGTGGCGATAGGGCTGGCGGGACTGCTGGCGGCGCCGGCGGGCGCGCAGTCACCGGGCAAGCCGGTTGTGGTGCTGGTGGGGCCTCCGGCGTCGGGGAAGTCGACGCAAGCCGAGTTTCTGAAGAAGAAGTACGGGTTTACTGTCATCTCGCGGGAGCAGTTGATGCAGGACGATCCCGGGCAATTCAAAGGCCAGGCAGGGATCCAGGGGATGGAGCCACGGATGGACCCGGCGTTGAACAGGCTGTTTCAGGCGAGGCTCGAGAATACGACGGTCGAGAAAGGCCTGTTGCTGGACGGATATCCGGGCAGCATGAACCAGGCGGATTTTCTGGCGAAGGCTTTGCAAGAGAGGGGGATGCAGAAGCCGCTGGTGCTGCAGTTGGAGGTGCCCGACGAGGTGACGCGGGCGCGGCGTAAGGATGTGAGTCCGGCGCTGGTGGAGCAAGACTTGAAGGACTATCATCGCGAGATGGATTTCCTGACTTCGTACTTTCCGAATGCAGACATCGTGAAGATTGACGCCAACAGGAAGTCGTCGTCGGTGTCGAAGGAGATCGCGAAGGCGATGAAGGAGCGGTACCAGATGTAGGGGTTAGCCGCAGGAACCGTGTGAGCCGCAACCGGAGAAGTTGGGGTCGAGTTGTGGCGCGGCGGCGCCGGCGATGCGGGCGATGGTGGTGACGTGGAGGCCCGGGCGGCGTTCCTCGCAGTAGACGGCGAAGCCGGAGGCGGCCATGGTGGCGAGGAGAGGCTCGGGGCGGAAGGGACTGGTCATTTCGAGGGCCTCGTTTTCAGAGAGTGAGGCTGCGGCCTGGCGCACGGCGCCGATTGGATGGACGCCCGTGGCGAGCATGGCGCCGGCGTCGATGTGGTGGCGGACGATCGCCTGCGCGAGCCAATCTGGAGCGACCTGAGGAACGGGGATCGCCTCATCGCCGGCTGCCGCGCGAAGGAGCAGCACCAGGTCCTTTGAGGGGATACCGGCGAGGCGTGCGGCCTGTTCGAGCGTCGTGGTTCGAGCGACAGCGCCGCGCAATACGGGATTCGACAGGGCGTTGAGAGTAGGAACGGCGTGGATAAGCGCCTGTTCGACAGCCGGATAGGCTTCCAGCAGGGCGGCAAGGCGCGTTTCTGGGGTGATGATCAGGCTCATGGCGGGGCTCCTTAGTTATATTCGAGAAGGCGGCGCTCGCCGTCGAGAGCGCGGATTCGTGAGGCGTCCTGCGTGACTTCGAGGGTGCCGAGGTAATTCTGCTGTTCGTCGCGGACGGCGAAGTAGCGGATGTGAACGAAGCGCCCCTGGAAATTGATCCAGAACTCGGCGACGCCCTGGCGTCCTTCGCGGAAGTCGGAGAGGATGCGGTCGACCACTTCGACGCTGCGGGGCGGGTGGCAGTGTTGGACCTTGCGGCCGATGATGGCCCGGGATCGCGCGAAGACCCGGTCGGGCCCTTCAGAGAAGAAGGCGACGCGGTCATCGGCGTCGACGAATGTAATGTCGACGGGGAGGGCGGAAAAAATCGCGGTGAGTTGCTGGAGGCTGAGATTCCCGGTGGGGAGTTGCACGGCATCGCTGGTCGAGAGGCGGAGAGCCTCCTTGACGACCGATTCGGGCGGGCGGTAGCCGTCGAGCGGCTCGACGAGGCACCAGCCGTAGCGGGGCGAGTCGAGCCAGATCTGCGCCCACTCCTCTTCAGTGAAGGTGTCGAGGCACATGGGCAGGAGGATGCTCTCCTCCTTGTACATCATCTCCTCGACGGCTCCAACGACGGACTGGCCGAGGGTGGAGGCGACGAGTTGCCATTCATCGGGCGAAGCCGCGGTGACGCGCAGGGCGCGGGCGAGTTCCTTGAGGAGGTCGCGGACTTCGTCGTCCTTGCCCCACATGACCTTGGAGGGGCCGGTGATGCCGTGGCGCTCCAGGCAGGAGAAGAAGAGGTGCTCCTTGCGCTGGTAGTGCTTCTCGATATCCATCAGATCGTTGAAGCCCTGGCGCCACTTCAGCAGCGCAGGCTCAGGCGAGGACCGCAGTTCCTTGAGGGCAACGCGGATGTTGAGGAGGACGCCGCGGAGGGCGTCGTTTTCGCGGCGGTAAGTATCGGCCGGGTGGCCAGGCTGAACGGGCTTCGGTGGGAGCTGGACGAGGACCTCGCGGGTGAGTTGGGAGTGGAGGTCGCACATGGACATGATCTCCTCGACGGGCATGCCGTCGGCCATCAACTGCTGCTCCATGGCCATGATCTCGGAGTAGTCGGTCTGCTGCACGATAGTACGCAGCCCCGATTCGACGGTCTCGGGGGATTCGCCGCCGTGAAGTCGCTTGATGATGTCCTTGAGGGCGCCGATGCGGTGGGCGCGGTTGTCGATGATTTCGCTCACTGGAGTTTGTCCTCAGCAACAGGGTAGAGGGCGGAAGAGGGTGGGGACGATGACTTTAGTCACAAAGGCGAGGTCGCAACGGTACGTACATATCAATATAATCAGAGCGGTAAGTCTTTTTTGCCATGCATCTTGTTACAAAGCTGACGCTGGCGCTGCTCGCGATTGTGGTGGTGATCGCGGTGTGCTCGGGCGTATACATGTACAAGTCGGAGGAGAAGCAGCTTCTCAATGTGGTGGTGATGGGGGCGGACCAGTTGTCGCGCAGCATCAGCAGCGCGACATGGCACGCGATGCTGGCGGACCGCCGCGACGACGCATACCAGACGATGGAAACGATCGCGGTGAAGCAGGGGATCGACGGGATCAGGATGTACAACCGAGCCGGAGAGATCACGTTCTCGACGAAGCCGGTAGAGCGCAACAGGACGGTGGACAAGAACAGCGATTCCTGCCGGGGATGCCACCATTCGGGGAGGAGAGTGGAGCAGCTTGTGCTGAACGACCGGGTTCGGTTGCACCAGCTTGCGAACGGGCGGCGGAACCTGTCGATCATCACGCCGATTGCGAATGAGGCAAACTGCAGCGAGGCGTCATGCCACGCGCATCCGAAGCAGATCCGAGTGCTGGGGGTGCTGGAAGTCGGGCTGAACCTCGACGTCGTGGACGCGGAGCTGTCGGGCATGCAGCAGCGTGTGGCGTGGCGGGCCATCGTGGAGATTTTGCTGATTTGCCCGATGGTCTACCTGTTCGCGCGGCGCTTCATAAGGAGTCCGATTGAGAAGCTGATTGCCGGGACACATGCGATCAGCCAGATGGACCTGGACCGTCCGGTGGCGGTGCCGCCCAACGCGGGAGAGATCACGGAACTGGCCCAGAGCTTCGACGAAATGCGTGTGCGGCTGAGGGACGCGGTCGGGGAGATCAACCAGTTCACACAGAAGCTGGAAAGCAAAGTGGATGCGCGGACGAAAGAACTGCAGGTCGCGCACCAGAAGCTGCTGCAAAGCGACCGTCTGGCATCGCTGGGCCAGCTCTCGGCGAGCGTGGCTCACGAGATCAACAACCCGGTGGCTGGTGTGCTGAACCTGGCTATGCTGATGCAGCGGATTCTGAAGGACGACGGAGTACCGCAGGAGCGCGTGGCCGATTTCCGGAGGTACCTGGGGCAGGTGGTGCAGGAGACCTCGCGAGTGGGGCGGATCGTCAGCGATCTGCTGTCGTTCTCGCGCCGGCCGAGCCCGCACCGGGCCGAGACGGACATCAACGCAGTGATCCGCAACACGATGTCGCTGGCCGCGCACAAGCTGAAGCTGGCGGGGATCCAGGCGAGGCTGGAGTTAGGCGAGCCGCTGCCGCCGGTGCTGTGCGACCGTTCGCAGGTGCAACAGGTGGTGTTGAACCTCGTGTTGAACGGCGCGGAGGCGATGCACGCGAAGCACGGCGGAGAGGTCTTCGTCCAGAGCGGCTTCAATGGCGGCAACGCTGTGTGGTTCCGCGTGACGGACCACGGCGAAGGGATCCCCGCGGAAATCCTGCCGCGCATCTTTGATCCGTTCTTCACGACGAAGGCAGATGGGAAAGGTGTGGGGTTGGGATTGGCGGTGACATACGGGATCATCCAGGCGCATGGGGGGGAGATCGAAGTATCGAGCCAGCCGGGGCAGGGAACGAGCTTCACGGTAACACTGCCGTTGAAGCCGCCGGAGCGAGCCGTGCCGCATGAGAAGGCGGTGCCGGCTTGATCGAGATGGGGCTGTCCGTGATGGACGCGCCGGAGGGAGGATCGGCGGAGATGGTGACGGAGCAGATCGCACAGGCATTGGAGGACGTGTTTGCAGTGCGGGTGACTGTGCGGCAACAGGCCTGGATCCCGGATGGCGCCTATGACAGGCAGCGCGGGCAGTACAACGCGCCGCTGGTGCTGAGGTCGGTGCTGGAGGGGGCAGCCTCAGAGCCGCCGAAACTGCTGGCGGTGACCGGAGGCGATCTGTTCATTCCGATGTTGAGTTTTGTGTACGGGCAGGCGCAGCTCGGCGGGCGGGCAGCCGTGGTCTCTATCGCGAGATTGAGGCAGGAGTATTACGGGCTGCCGGCGAACGCGGCGCTGCTGGCGGGGCGCGCCCGGAAAGAGGCCGTGCATGAGACCGGACACCTATTCGGGCTGGTGCACTGTGAAGCGCCCGACTGCGCGATGCGCCTATCAACAAACATCCGGCAACTGGACATGAAGGGCGACCGGCTGTGTTCAGGCTGCGCGGCGATGCTGATGGAGAGAGTGATATGAAGGCACAATGGCAGATTCTGGTTGTCGACGATGAAGAGATCATGTGCGAATCGATGGCGGCGTGGCTGCGCGAAGACGGCTACGCGGTGGACACGGCGTCATCGGGGCGTGAAGCGATCGAGATGGCGCGGCGCACGGAGTATGCGATCCATTTCGTCGATTTGAAGATGCCTGGGGGAATTGATGGGATCGAGACGCTGATGGAGATCCGCCGGATCCGGCCGGACGCGTCGATCATCATCATCACGGCCTATGCGACGGTGGATACGGCCATCGCGGCGATGAAGGAGGGCGCACAGGAGTACATCGTCAAGCCGTGCAATCCGGAGGAGATCTCGCTGCTGGTGAGCCGGATCATCAAGGTGAAGAACCTGCAGCGCGAGAACATGATTCTGCGGAAGAAGCTGGCGCGGCAATATCACTTCCACGACATCATCAGTAAGAACGCGCGGATGGCGGGGATCCTGGAGATGGCGCGCGAGGTGGCGAGTTTGCGGAGTACGGTGCTGATCCGTGGAGAGAGCGGGACGGGCAAGGAATTGGTTGCTCGGGCAATTCACTTTTCGGGCGATCGGGCGCAGAAGCCGTTTGTGGCCGTGTCGTGCGCGGCTCTGGCGGAGACGCTGCTGGAGAGCGAGCTGTTCGGGTACGAGAAGGGCGCCTTCACGGGGGCCGCGGAGCGGAAGAAGGGCAAGTTCGAGCTGGCCGACGGCGGGACGATTTTCCTGGATGAGATCGGGGACATCTCGCCGAAGCTGCAGGCGGATCTGCTGCGCGTGCTGCAGGAGAAGTCGTTCTACCGGGTGGGCGGATCGGAAGAGGTGCGGGTGGACGCAAGGGTGATTGCGGCGACGCACAAGGATCTGCGGGCGGCAGTGGAGGAAGGGCGGTTCCGGGAGGACCTGTTCTACCGGCTGAATGTGATTGAAGTGCAGTTGCCGCCCCTGCGGGACAGGCGGGAGGACATTCCGCTGCTGGTGGAGCACTTCATTGAGCGCATCTCGCACGAGGTGGGGAAGGACGTGCGCGGGATCTCGGATGGGGCGATGCGAGTGCTGATGGATCACGACTGGCCGGGGAATGTGCGCGAACTGGAGAACGCAGTGGAGCGGGCCATTGTGGCGTGCCGGAGCGGCACGTTGGGGGAGGACGATCTGGCGTTCCTGCAGGAGAACGGCAGCGGTCGTCAGTTCCGGGTGCCGGCGAACATGACGCTGGAGGAGATGGAGAAGCTGATGATCGAGGCGGCGCTGAAGAGGACCGGCGGCAACGTGAAGGAGTCGGCGAGCGGCCTGGGGATCGACCGCTCGACGCTGTACGACAAGCTGAAAAAGTACGGGATTGAGAGGTAGCTCAGGCGTTGAGGAAGAGGTCGCCGCAAGCGGTGTCCCATTGCGATTTGGGGCAGACCGAGGCGACGTCTTCGACGAGGACGCCGCCGTCGGCGAGGGACGGCGCGCCTTCGGGCAGGCCCATGCTGAGCTGGAGACGCTCCAGTTCGCGCAGGTACCATGCTTTGACTTCGAGTCCTGAGAGGAGATGGCGGGGGCTGAAATTGCCGGCTGGTTTCACGCGGAGGAGCCAGTCCTCGCCGGGATCGGCGACGGCGGTGACGGCGCCGTCTACGGGTGAGAGGATCCTGACTTCGCTGCCATTGCGGCTCAGGCTCAGGGCTGGGGAATTGGCGACGAGCGTCGTGCCGGGAGCCGGCAGGGTGAGCGAGTCGGGTTTTCCGATGACGCGGCGGGCCAGTTCGTCGAGTCCGATGAGCAGGGAACCATCTTCCGCCGCCTGAACCCAGGTATGGCCGCGGTGGTAATAGCGGTCGAGCGGGACAGGCATGCCGAAGATCTCACTCTCCTGACAGCAGGCCGGGGCCGAGGACTGTTTCGCTAGCAGGCTGGCGTGCATGGTGCACTCGCGGCAGTCGAAGTTCTGCTCGCAGACGCGTCCTTCCAGCTCACCGGTGAGGGCGTGGCGGCAGGCGCGGTGCTGGGGAGGAAGGTCGTGGAAGTTGGAGGCCCACTGGAGCTGGGCGGCACGTCCCTGGCGGAAGTCGCGGAAGGTGCGGAAAAGGGCGAGCATGACTGTGGACACCACGACAACAGCCACAGTGAAGAAGACGCCGAGGAAGATCAGATATCCGGCGTGCCATTCGAAGCCGTAGACCCAGGGAAACATGTCAGCTCCTTTCCTCCGCGAGGGCGATTTCACGTTCCTGCGGGAACAGCGTGAGGTAGCGGTATGAGAACGAATAGACGAGCACCGCATAAGCGGCGATGGCGCCGAAGGCGGCGAACTCCTGCCAGCTTGGCCAGTAGGAGAGGAAGCGGTCGAAGGGGAGAGTGGGCAGCGCCATGGTCTGGATGGTGAGGACAAAGCGATTAAGCGTGACGCCGGCGCAGGCCATCACCGCAGCGAGGATCAGGAAGCCGCGGCGCTGCCGCAGCTTTGGCTGGAAGAGGATGAACGCCGGGAGGAGACCGAACAGCGCGATTTCGGCAAAGAGGATCCAGGTGCCGAAGGCGCTGTGCTGGTAGAAGCGGTGAGCAGCGAAGCCGCGGTCCGGTGCGGTCTGGTTAATCCAGAGGAGCGTATCGACGGTTTTGAGGAAAACGTAGCCGAGGAGGAGTTTGCCGGAGATGCGGCCGAGGGTATCGTAGACCTCCGGTTTGACGAGCGGGCGTCGCGCCAGCTTCTCGACCATCCATGTGGTGAGCGCGACGAAGGAGGGCCCTACGGCCATGGCTGAGAGCACGAAGAGGAAGAAGGTGCTGGGCCAGATGGCGAGACCTTCACGGAAGGCGAACGGGCGTCCGCGGAGAACGCCGAACAGTCCGCCGAGCGAGCCCTGATGGAAGAACGACAGCAGCGTGCCGATCAGCGCGAAGACGACCATCAGCTTATGAAGCTCCCACTCGAACACAAGGAAGCTGGGCACGAGCTTCAGGCGGCGGTTCTTGAGGAGCATGGGAACGTATTCGATGGCGAGCACGACGAGGTAGCAGGTGATGCAGAAAGTGACTTCGGTAAGCATCGAGTGGACATTGGGATGGTAGTAGGTGAACCAGGCTCGGAGGGGCTGGCCGACGTCGACGGCGAGAACGACCATGGCGCCGCTGTAGCAGGTGAGTCCGATAACGACAGCGCTGTTGATGACGGCTTTGAGCTCTTTCTTATGGAGAACGTAGAGGAGGAATCCGGTGAAAAATGCGCCCGCGCCCAGGGCGATGACGGTGAGGTCGAGGAAGATCCAAAGCCCGAACGCGTAACGGTTGTCCATGTTGGTGTGGAAGAGGCCCTGACTCAGGCACAGGAACATGGCGTAAGCGCCGAGCGCGAAGAGCGCCACCCAGGGTGCGATCCACATGAGGAAGCGCGGCAGCGGAGCGCGGCAGGCGCCGCGGGCGATGAGGTGGGTGCTATGCATGAGGCGTGTCCTTGGCTGCGCCGGTGACCGCAGCGCGCACTGCGGTGCTGGCTGTCTTGTAGAAAACTTTGGGCCCGGTGCCGAGCGAGTCGAGAAGGCGGAAGGATTCGGGCTTGTTGGTAAGTGCCGCAAATTCGGAGTTGTTCAGGTCGCCGAAGGTGATGGCCTGCGCAGGGCAGGCTTCGGAGCATGCGGGAGTGTAGGCGACGGGGCCGCGCCCTCCAGCGGCGGCGGCTTTCTCGATGGCGGCGTGCCAGCGGCCGTGGCAGAAGTTGCACTTTTCGACCGTGCCGCGCTGCCGGACGCTGACGTTGGGGTTGAGAGTCTGCTCCATGCCGGCCGGCCATTGCGGATCCCACCAGTTGAAGACGCGAGCCTGGTACGGGCAGGCGGCCATGCAATAGCGGCAGCCGAGACAGCGCTCGGGTATCTGCCCGACGATGCCCGTAGCCGGATCGAGCTCCACGGCCTTCTGCGGGCAGACGCTCTGGCAGGGCGTCTCCTCGCCGCACTGCATGCAGGGCATGGGGAGGAATACGTCGCGGCCGGCGGCTTCGAGACGGAAGACGCGCAGCCAGTTGAGTCCGGTCCGCGGCGTGGCCTTTGGATTGGGGGGCGGGACGTTGTTTTCGAGCGCGCAGGCAACCACGCAGTCGCCGCAGCCTTCGCAGCGATCGAGGTCGATGATCATCGCGTAGTGTGCGGCCGGGGAGGCTTTGTCAGTTCGTGTCATGCGGGCACCACCTTTGCGCCGGGAACGCGCCAGGCGCCGCTGGAGTCGGATTGGCAGATTTGGGTGAAAGCGGGGCCGCTGGAGAGAGCCAGCACGCCCTCTTGGAGGTTCTCGTCCGCGGAGAGGTTGACCGGCAGGCGGCCGGAGGGCGTATCGAGCACCGCCGGCCGGCCGACAACGACCTTGAGGTTGCGCATCGTGGCCGGATGGGCGGAAGCGGACCTCGGTGCGTCGCGCAGGGCGGATTCCTGCCAGAGCTTGCCGAGGAGTGGAGAGGTTGCAGATGCGCGCCAGCCATGAGCCACCACATGAAGCGGCTCGGCCGGGCGCTGGGCAGCGGCGAGGAGGCGATCCGCTGTCATTCCAGGGGGAAGAATGCGGCGCGCGGCGAGTGTCGAAGCGGCGGCAGGGGCGATCCATTGGCCGCCGGCTTCGAGTTCCTTGGGATCGGCGCCGATCGCCTTGATGCGCTCGGCCAGACGGTCAGCGAAGGCCACTTCGTCCCCGGCGAGGCGCGCAACGAAATCCGATGCGTGCATGACTCCGTCCGGCGCTGGGAGAAGCGCCGGGGATAGAGAGAATGCGGCCTGGGGCGTGTCGTGCGGGGCAGGTGCGTCCTGCTGCGCTTCGAGGAAGACCGGCACGGGGACGAGGTAATCGGCCTGTGCGGCGAAGTGGGGCTGATTCCAGGTGAGTGCGACGACGAGGGCGTCGTGCGCCAGCTTCGGGGCGATGAGCGACCAGGGTAAGGCCTGGCCGGGAGTGGGCTCGTCGATGATGAGCAGAGAGATGGAACCGTCGGCGGCATTGGAGATGGGCGTCTCGTCCACGCCCGCCCAATCCTTCGGGACTGGGATGGCCGGGCGGGCCTTGAGGCCGTGCAGGCCGAGCATGACGTTCAAGGCGGCCGCGGCGGACTGAAGCTCATTGCCGAGCGGGCCGCCAACGGGATCGCCGTCTGCGAGGACGAGGGACGGCTCGCGGCGCAACTCGGCGGCTAGCTTCTCGATGCGGGTGGGATCGATCCCTGTGGACTGCGCGGCCAAGGCCGGGGACATGGCCTCGGCCGCGCGGGTCCACTCCGCAAATCTGTCGAGTGACGCGGCGGGTGCGGAAAGCTGTTTGAGGAGACAGTGTGCGATGGCGAGCGCGAGAGTCGTTTCGGAGCCGGGCCGGATGGCGAGCCACTCATCGGCAATGCCGGCGGTTCGGGAGCGGCGCGCTTCCGCCTGGATGACTCGGAACTGCCGATTGGGCCGGGCAACTCTCCCCGGCGCAGCCCAGCCGTCAAGGAGCGGGGTGGAGAAAGAGAGGACGGTTTTCACGTCCGAGAGAACCGCCGCGAGCGCGACGGGCTGCGCCAGAAGAGACTGGGTGGCCGCGGCGGTGGCGCCTTCGACCACAGGGGGAACCAGGTACGTGCCTCCAAGTTTCGCCAGGTGGTGACGGTGGAGAAGTGAAGCCGTGCGGCCAGGAACGAGATCGAGGACAGCCACGGAGCCGGACGCGCCGGAGAGGCGGGCGGAGGCGGCCCGCAGGGCATCTTCGTTCTTCGCGGGCTGGCCGCGATGGAGGCAGGTGCGGAGCCGGATGGGATGCCACGCGATATGGTGGGCGACGAAGCCGGCCGGGCAGAGGGCGGATTCACGAGGCCAAAGCCCGATGGGCACACCGCCGGCGCAGCGCGCCTTCACGGCGCAGGCAGCAGGGCAGAGTGTGCAGCGGGCGTCCTTGTCGGCGACCTCGCCGCGAGGGACACGAGGCATCCATGACCAGTTCTGACTCCACATGGCGGTGTCGCCGAGGAGCCGCCACGGAATGGGCGTGAAAGCGAGGCCCGCGGCTGCACCGCCGCCGAATTTGAGAAGGTCTCTGCGGATCATGATAGGCAGTTCCTCACTTGTGGCAGTCCAGGCAGCTATGGGAGAGGCCGTTCTGGCGGTGACAGGCGACGCAATCGTCCATGCGCATGCCGCCGGCGCGTTGCAGGCCCCAGCGGCCCGCGGGGCGGCCCATCACGTCGAGGCTGTAACCGCTGATGCGGTTCACCTGGTAGAGCGGGAGCGTCGTGGACTTGCCGTGATCACCGTGGCATTTCTCGCACTTCAGCTTGGCTGCTTTGACGTGGGGCGAGTGGGGGAAGAAGGCGTTGTCGGGCTGGCGGGCGTAGACTTTCCACTGCGGTTCGCGGCCGGGTTTGACGAAGTTGGCGACGAACTGTTTTTCCGCGGCGGTTTCACCCATCGCCTCGGCATGGCAGCCGGCGCAGGACTCGAGCTTGGGGATGCCGGCGAAGCTGCCGTTTTCGCGGAAACTGTGGCAGTCTTCGCAGGCCATATTGCCCTTGTCGCCGGTGTGGACCTGATGGTTGAAGCTCAGTGGCTGGGCCTCAGTGCGATAGAGCGTTTTGGGGAGAGCGAGCCAGCCGGCGCCAAGTGAGGCGAGAAAGCCGGCTGTGAAGATGAGCGTTGCCCGCAGCATTACGATGTCCTTCCTTCGCCCGCCAGGGGCGAGCAGAATTCATTAAAGAGCCCGACGGCGAAGTCGCGGTCGAGTGCGGCGAGGAGCCCGGGCTCGAAGATGCCGCCGTCGGCGGCCAGTGGTGCGGAGGTCGAAGACAAATGTGACTGGATGCGCTGGTTGAGGCGGCGGCTGTCCGCTCCCTGGCGCTCACGGGCTGCGTCGGCGTTGAGGAGGGTGCCGCTGAGGGCTTGGCGTTGATCGGCGCCGAAGAAGCCCTCGAAGATCCAGCCGAGGGAGTAGGGTTCCTCGGTGAGGCGGGCCGGATCGAGCCGCAGGTGGAGGTTGGCCGAGTGCACGTCGATCAAGCCGGGAAACGTGGCAGTGAAATCGATGCCGCGGAGGGTGAGAACGACGGTGGGGCGGCAGACGCCGTGGGGAGTGGCGAAGCCGACGCGTTCGACGGGGCCGAGAAGCCGCGCCAGGAACGAATCGATGCCGAGATGGCAGGGGCCGTCCCCGGCGGCGTCGAGCCACCAGTGATTCGGCGTGTAGAGCAGGTCATCGGGGACGGGAAGGCCGGTGCCTGAGTGGTCGGTTTCGCGGGCGGCGCGCATCACATCCAGGTACAAGCCGCAGTAGCGGTAGGCTCCGGAGCCGCACCGGGACAGAAGCGGCTCGGAGTAGGGGATGAACTTGGTGACCGGAGCGGCCGCGCAGTACTGAACCAGGGACTCCTGAAGCAGCGGGCAGACAGCGTCGCCGGATTCCCGGGCTTCGGGAGTGCCGGCGGGGCAGTTGACGTAATCCGCCGACTGGCAGCGGCCGGGGGCCGCTCCGCTCAACTCGGGGATCTGTTTCCGGATCCCTGAGTTGCGGCAGGAACGCACACGCGTCTCCCGAATGAATGGGCACTTCATCGCCTACCTCGTGGTGTTGCTGCGGGGAAGCGGCCTAATTGGTCCCACGCGGCCCTTTCTTGGGAGGCTTGGGGGGCTCAGGCTCGCCGCCGTCGGCCATGGTGAGGCCGAGTTCGGGGCTCACGAAGGTGTGGGAGCCCTGCATGGAGTCGAGGAGCTTGCGGACTTCGTGGTCGACGTCAGGAGCCGTCTTGCGCATGCGGGCCGCGATCTCGACGGCGAATCCGTACGCGACTACGCCGATGCAAGCCAGCACCACCAGGCCGAGACCAAGATTCGTATAGTTGAGCCAGAGGGTCTGGGGGTCATTCCAATTCACGCCAAACATGAGTACCTCGTGGAACGGTAGTTCCGTCCGCAGGGGAGAACAGCAATCGCAGGGCCAACTCGTGAGGCACGTGGAATGAGTGAGTTGGAGAAAGCGGACTTTCATGGGTGCCGGATTTGCCTACGAGGTTGTCGGGAAATCCGGCACAGAGGCGAGATGCTACTTCTGAGCAGCTTCGAAGCGGGCGAGGACGTTAGAACCTTCCATCAGCTCAAGAGCGTTGCCCGAGATCCGGTAAGAATTCGTGCGCTTGAGCGCGTCGAGAAACTCGCTTTCGCGATTGGGGCCGACACAGGCCATCCTGGTGGAGGCCATCTGGCCGAACTTCAGATCTGAACCCTCGGACTCGTAAGAACCGGTGTACCTGTTGCAGCCGGAGAATCCGGACGCGCGCTTCTCGTCGCCGCCCGTGAATTGTATGTAGACCTGTCGGGCGCCGGCCGGACTGGAAGCGGCCTGATTGTTGAGCTCGATCAGCCTCCAGAACGTTTCGAGGAGAGGCGGTCCGGCGGCGGATGGAGATGGCGCAGAGGCGCTGGCGGCCTTGCAGCCGTTGAGGTTCAACCCCGGGCTCTCGAAGAGTGCCTCGTTTCCTTTCGTCCAGAATGTCGTCTTGCCGTCCGTGTACCTGGCTCCGGAAGCGCTGATGGCGAGCGGGAGCTCGACGGGTTCGGTGCTGCCTTCGAAGAGGATCGAGACCGATTGCGGCTTGGTGTTGGTGAAGCGAGCCGTGAACGTCTTTCCCCCCGGACAATGGAAGCTGACGTTTCGTGCCGGGGCGGGCTGGTAAGGGGCCTGCTGCGCGGATAGCACAGGAGAGCCGGAGAGAAGGAGGGCGCCGAACGCGAGGCGCCAAGTTCGGATCTGCATAGGGACCTCGATTCTGGAACCTTAGGCCGAAGGGCCGTGCGTACGGTGAACGCCTCCATCGTAGCCTACGCTGCGCCAGCGCCGGACCCGAGGGGCTGTCCCACTCTCAGCTCAAGCTGGCAATGCGGATGTTGCGGAAAGAGACAGAGGACTCGTGGTGCTGGAAAGCGATGGGTGTCTTGCGGTGTTCCAACCGCTCCATCATTCGGGCGCTGTTGAGGCGCTTTGCGGCGAGTGCGGCAACAAGTTCAGGCGAATGCAGTCGGTAGGAGAGAACGCGGCGCCCGTTGATCCAGTGTTCGACGTCGTCGCCGTGGACGACCAGCCGGGCGGTGTTCCACTCGCCGGCGGGCTTGGCCGCACGCTCTGTGGGAGGGAGGTAATTGTAGAGGGCGCCTGAGGCGTGGACAGGCTGATCGCGGCCGGCAGGCGAGTCGTCGTCAACGAGCTGGAACTCGTAGCCCAGCGAGGTTTCGTGGAGGAATTCACCCTGGGAATCGTGCAGACGGTCTGTGGCGGTGGCTTGGATCAGATACTTGATGCCGGAGTTGGCGCCCGGGGCGAGCCGCCAGTCGAACTCAAGATCGTAATTTGAATACTCCTCTACGGTCCAGAGGTCACACTGGCGGCGGGCGTCCGGGATCGTTTCCAGGACGCCGTCATGGATGCGCCAGCTTACCTCAGGCCCAGTCAGGCCGGAGGGAGTACGGAAGTTGCGGAACGAGATGCCGTCGAAGGGCCGCTCAGCCGCGGCCCGGGCCGAGGCGAGGACGAAGAGTGCGCGACGTCGGGTCACAGATGTTGATTTTAGCCTGCCCGCCAGTCTCAGCGGACCGCTGCTGATGGGGTGGGCGTGGTTGTAGGCGGTGTTGTCGTTTGAGTCGCGGGATTCTGCATTTTCATCGTGCCCGAGACGATGTAGGAGGCATCGCTCTGAACCACTTCGACCTCGTTGCCATTGTTTACGATCACAATGTCGGCGTGGAAGGCGCTGCCGCTGCCGGGGGTGAGAGTGAGAGATCCGGTGCAGTCCTCATTGATTGTGTAGGTACCCGTGTACTGCCGCTTGCCGACGTTGCCATCGAAACTGTAGGTATCGGAGCCGGTGAGGTTACCCGCACCATCGCTGACCATCCGGCCGACTGCGTTCAGGATGTACATGTAGCCGAGGTTGTCGTAGACGAATCCGGAGAACCGGTACCCGAAGGCGCCTTTCAGGGAACTGGCGTCACAGGCGGGGGCCTGTGCGTGCAGGGCCGGGGCCGCCAGGGTAGCGGCGAGCACGGCGGCCAGCAATCCTCCGCGGAAGTTGGCAAGCGATAGTCGAATGTTGCGCATTGTCTTCTCCATTGAATATTTGATGCCAGCTTCAAAAGGCTGGTTACCGAATAGATGGTGCAAACCTCTTGACGGCAGATGGAACCGGACGGTTGACAGGAATCTTCACTCCGCGCACAAAAGATCGTCCGGGAGGGCGCCAATCGGGCCGCTGCGCGGATTCCCTATTCGCTAAATGTTTTTGAGCAAAACACCAAATCTATACTGATTCCAACGAATGCATCACTCAACTTTCGGAGGAATCCAAGTGTTTAGCCTCGCGGAAGACGAGCAGGGGCGAAAGGAGTACCTATGGCGTGGTATGACAACCTACTCTCCGAAGCTGGCAGAGAATATGGCCTTGGCAATAAAGCGGGGCTTCTTCTCCGCGAAGTGTTGGGGTTCATGACCGCAGAGCGGGAAGGTGGAATCACCGGGTTTATCGACCGGTTCCGCCGGGCAGGACTGAGCGACATTGTGGATTCATGGATCGGGACCGGGCCCAGTCTGCCCATCAGCACGAATCAGGTAGAGAGCGCCCTGGGGCCGTCTTTCGTTTCAGGCCTGGCAGACAAGACCGGCCTGGGGACCTCAACGGTGCTCGGCGCGCTGGCGGGGCTGCTGCCGAAGATCATCAACGCAATCACGCCAAACGGCATGCTGCCCACAAACAGCGGGTTGCTGTCGCAGCTCAGCGGATTCCTCGACGTAGGTGAACCGGCGAGAGCCGCGTACGCCACAACGCGGCCCGTGGAAGAACACCGGACGAGGACGAATCCGCTCTGGTGGGCGCTGGGACTCGGCATGCTCGGATTGCTGGGATGGCTGTTCCTGCGGCCCAGTCCGGGCACGATCAATCCGACACTATCTCTCATGAATAATGACGGGAAAATCACATATACCGGAAGAGTTCATGACGAAAGTACGAGAAAATCGATCATCGACTCGCTAGCGAGCACCTATGGGGCAGGAAACATCAGCGGCGATATCCGCGTGGATCCGGATGTGAAGCGAGCATCCTGGTTCGGAAAGCTCCCTGATGTATTCGCCATGGCGAAGACGCCAGGGACAGAGGTGGCCTTCGACGGCGACTCACTCCACTTGAGCGGCTGGCTGTCGGCAGCCGACCGCCAGTCGATGATGGACCGGCTGAAAGGGATCTACCCGGGGCTCAACATCAGTTGGATGGGCGACAAAGTGAGCGAATCCGTGAGGGCCGCCACTGAGAAGGCTACTTCCGCGCTGGTGGCGTTGGGGACTGGGTTCGCGGCTCCTCGCCTGGTGGAAGCCCTGAACTACACCATCATCAACTTCCCGTCCGGCAGTTCTCAGATTCCCCCCGACCAGATGGACCTGATCAAGCAGTCGGCGGCGGCGATGAAGAGCGCGCCGGCCAAGACCAGGATCGAAATCGAAGGCCACACGGACAATGTGGGCGACGCCGAGGCGAACGAGAGGCTTTCGCAAGCGCGGGCAGAGGCAGTGAAATCCGCTTTGGTGAATGAGGGCGCGCCGGCGAATATGCTTATCGCGAAGGGCTATGGCGACAGCAAACCCATGGCCTCCAACGATACGGAGTACGGGAGATTCAAAAACCGCCGCATTGAGTATGTCTTGATCCAATAGCGTCGCCGCGGGGAAACCGCGAGGCGCGATATGCACATCGTGTGGTTTCTAATCATCGGTGTCGCCGCGGGATGGCTCGCCGGCCAGTTCATACGTGGAGGAGGGTTTGGCCTGGTCGGCGATCTTATGGTCGGGATCCTGGGGGCGATGCTCGGAGGATGGCTCCTTGGCCTGCCGGGGTGACCGCGGGAGGTCTGATCGGGCGGTTGGTGACGGCAACTATCGGCGCGGTAGTGTTGCTGTTTCAGGTCCGGTTGGTGAAGCGGGCCTGACGCCAGATCAGTGCTTCTTAGCTTTGACATCCGCTCCGCCGTCGACGAAGGCATCGAGGGCGAAGCCGCGAGGCAGGGCAATCTGCTCTTTCGAGTCGGGAGTTTCAAGGGGGAGCGCTTTGCCGCTGGTGCCCGGATCGACTTTGCCACGCAGACGGAGACGCGTGCCATCGACGGCGGCGACCGTATCGAGCATCAAAGGTAAGCCCTTCTTGCGAAGCAGGGGGAACCTACGGCCCGCCTCTCCGACCACCGCTGAGACGGAGCTTCCCTCGGCCACTACCACGGCGTCCCCGATCTTCAGGCCATGAGCGACCGTGAGGGGCACAAGATCGCCTTTCTTGGCGCCGGCAGGCACATCCGCCGCGAGCGTCAGGCGGAGGCGTGTGCCATCCGGAACATTGACGGGGACAAGTGCCGGTGTGGCTGGAGCGGCGGGAGGCGGGGGTGCAGAGGGCTCAGGGGCGAGCGGTGCGGCATTGGATAGAGCCGCGGACTGCGGGTCCGCGCCTGTAATCGCGGCCTGACGGGGCGGCTTGGGGGTCTGCGCTTTCGGTGAATCAGCTTTCGTCAGCGCCGCGGCTTGTTGCTGCGCTTGCTCTGGCGCGGGCGGAGTGGTCTGGGTTTCGGACGGCGCAGGGGACAAAGGCGCCTGTGCAGCAGGTTGCGAAGGAGCCGGCGTCGCCGGCGCGTGCGAGCGGCTCCACATCCAGAGGCCGCCGGAGAGCAGGAGCACGGCGGCTCCGGCGCCGGCTGCCCAAACAGGCGTGCCCGATTTCTTTTGCGCGGCAGCCGCGATGGCCGCATGCCGCCGCGACGCGATGATGCTGCCCGAGTCCAGATCCTCCTTGAGTCCGGCCAGTGCCGCGTGCAGGTCCTTCATGGTCTGCCAGCGTTGGGCGGGATCCTTCTCGACGCAGCGGCTGACCAAGCGTTCAAGCTGCGGCGGGGCATCGACCGACAGTTCCTCAAACGATCTCGGATGATCCCGCAAGACCGCGGTCAGCGTAGTGATCGCCGAAGTCCCCTGGAAAGCTCGGCTTCCGGTGATCATCTCGTAGAGGATCAGGCCGAATGAGAAGATGTCGGAACGAGCATCAAGCACGCGGCCTTCAATCTGCTCCGGAGACATATAGCTGGCTGTGCCCAGAATCGTGCCCGCCGTTGTTTTCGGTCCGGTGTCGATGGTGTCTGTGGCGTCGTCCGATTCACCGGAGAGCTGCGGCTTCATGATCTTCGCCAGACCGAAGTCGAGCAGTTTCACCAGGCCCTTGTCGTTCACCATGACGTTGCCTGGTTTCAGGTCGCGGTGCAGGATGCCGGCGGTGTGAGCGGCGGTCAGCGCATCCGCAATCTGGATCCCGTAACGAAGCACCTGCGAGGAGGTGAGCCCGCCTTTGGGGATGATGTCGGCAAGATTGCGCCCTGTGACGTATTCCATCACCAGACACTCGCAATCGCCTTCGGCGACGACGTCGTGGACGATGATGATGTTCGGGTGGTTGAGGGCCGAGGCCGATTGCGCCTCCTGCAAGAAGCGCTGGCGGCGCTCCGTATCCTGCATGTGTTCAGCGGGAAGGACCTTGATGGCCACAAAGCGGTTGAGCTTCTGGTCGCGGGCTTTGTAGACCTCGCCCATTCCGCCCTGGCCGATCTTCTCGACGATCTCGTAGTGAGACACTACACGTCCGACCATTGCAACCCTCCGGGAATACGCCTGCCTATTGTAGAACGGCGGAGCCTGTTACTGGACAAGGCAATTCCGGTCGCCGTACTGTGAACGTAGTACTAGGAGGACCTCCATGCGATCCGTTGTTCTCGTCGCTCTTTTCTCCGGTGCCCTCTCTGCAGCCGCCTTGCCCGAGATCAGGAAAGCTGGTGGAGTCTCGCAGATGTATGTCGACGGCAAGCCGTTCATCATGCTCGGCGGTGAACTGCACAATTCCAGCGCGTCCAGCGTCGAGTACATGCGGCCGATCTGGAGCAGGCTGGAGGCGCTGCATCTGAACACGGTCATCGGCGTCGTGAACTGGGAACTTCTCGAGCCGGAGGAAGGGAAGTTCGATTTCGCTCTTGTCGACGCGCAGATTCAAAGCGCGAGGCAGAGGAGCATGCGGCTGGTGCTCATCTGGTTCGCGACATGGAAGAACGGCAAATCGACCTACGCGCCGATGTGGGTGAAGACTAATACGAAGCGCTTCCCGAGGATGGAGACGAAGCCCCGGCCGGATCTTCGTTCGCCGATCTCGGGACTCTTCACCGAGTACATGCCGATGCCCGACTTGACTCCGTTGGGCCAGGAGACTCTCGCCGCCGACTCGAAGGCCTTTCGCGCGCTGATGCGGCATATTCGGGAGGTTGACCCCGACCACACAGTGATCATGATGCAGGTGGAGAACGAATCGGGCCTGTTGGTGGACAGCCGCGACCGCTCCGCACTCGCCGAAGCAGCGTGGAACAAGCCCGTTCCCGCGGAGCTGATGAGTTATCTGACGAAGCACAGGGAGACGCTGCTGCCGGAGATGCAGCAGGTCTGGGGCAGGAACGGCTACAAAACGTCGGGCACGTGGCCCGAAGTTTTTGGGACCGACAACTTCGCTGACGAAGTCTTCATGGCGTGGCACGTAGGCCGCTACGTCGGGAAGGTGATCGAGGCGGGCAAAGCAGAGCTGGCTCTGCCTATGTACGTGAATGCGTGGCTGGGCCCGCAGCCGGGCATGGATCAGCCGGGGCAGTATCCGAGCGGCGGTCCTGTGGCGCGCGTGATGGATATCTGGCGAGCGGCCGCGCCCGCAAACGATCTGCTTGCGCCGGACATCTACGTGCAGGACTTCAAGGGGACGTGCGCTTTGTATGCACGATCAGGGAATCCGCTCTTCATTCCTGAAGCGCGGGCCATGGTGGGCAACCTGTTCTGGGCTCTGGGACAGAACGCGATGGGATTCTCGCCGTTTGGGATCGAGGACGTGCGCGAAGGCGGCCAGCTTGCGGATGCTTACAAGGTGCTCGGTGAGATGATGCCGATTTTGGCTCAGGCGCAGGCGGAGAAGAAGGTGATGGGTGTGCTGATCGACGGTGAAGACGCGCAGACGGGGACCCTTGCCGGGTACCGCGTGAAGATCGTCCCGTCGCGCATCCGGCGTCAGTTGGACCCGGGACAGGCGCCGTTGGAGCCGGGGGCGCCCAAGCCTCAGCCTCAGCCCGACGCGCCCTTCGGCCCGCCTCCGCCCGACCAGCGGGCATTCGGGTTGATCATCTCCACCGGGTCCGACGAGTTCCTGATCGTGGGAGCGGGCCTGCTGGTGAGCTTTGAAGCCGATTCATCGGGGCCGAAGATCGCAGAGATTGGATGGATCGACGAGGGCAGGTTCGCGAACGGCCAATGGATCGCCGGCCGCCGCCTGAACGGCGATGAGGGCCGCATTTTTCTGCGCAGCGGCCCTATCGGCGTGCTGAAGGTGAAGTTGTACCGGCGGGACTGACCTACTTGACCAGCTTTGCCGCGAAAGCATACTGGCCCGGCTCCAGGTCGAAAGAGGCGCGCCCGGCCTTCACTCCGGCAACGCGTACGCCCGGCGTTTGCGCGGCCGGACGGCTTCCCTCGGTCACGTCCGCGGAGGCGGTCTGCGGCATTTGCAGTGTCGCCGTGGTGCCCGGCGGTACGGTCACGTCGAGATGGAAGACGCCATTCTCTACGCGCCAGTTGCTCACGATCTGTCCATAGGGCGAAATGTATTTGGTACGCGCGAACTTCAGATCGCCGACGATGGCCGGCCTGACCACGAAGTGCTTGAACCCCGGCGATTGCTCGTCGATGCGGATCCCGCCGATGCCCTGAATGAACCAGGAGCCGATGGAGATGAGCGTGTCGTGGATGTGCGATCCGCCGTCCCAGCCTTCCCACACGGTCGTCGCGCCCTGGGCCAGCATGTGCCCCCAACTCGGAAAGTCCGTCTTGCTGGCCATGGCGTAGATGAGATCGTTGCGGTCCGCCTCCATGAGGTACTTCAGCAGGAAGTACGTGCCGTGCATGCCGGCGTTGATGTGGCCCTGGTCATCCACGAGGATGGTCTGCTCGAGCCTGCGGTTGACGGTGTTTCGCAGCTCCCGCGGGACTACTCCCACCAGCAGAGGGAAGGCGAGGTAGGGTTGTTGGCCGCCGGCGTAGATGCCTTTGGCAGGGTCATAGAAGCGCTCGTGCAGAACGCGCTGCAGCGTGTCCGCCTGCGCCTTGTACCGTGCTGCATCGTCTCCTTTATCGAGGATGGCGGCGATGCGGCTCATGATCTGCAGCGTGTACAGGTAGTGGAGATTGTTGATGAGGCGCGCGCTCTGCGTATCGCGGCCCATCTCGGGCTGGCCGGGCCGCCGGGGCGCCACCCAGTCGCCGAGGTAGTTCCACTCACCCATCGTCATGCCGAAGCTCTTGTAGTATTCCAGAACATGATCAACGGTTTTGGTCTCGGCAAAATCGAGCCAGCGCCGCATCATCGGGTAGTTCTGCTCGAGCGTCCGCTTGTCGCCATATTGAAGATAGAGATGCCAGGGGAGAGTGACCGTGAAGCCGCTCCACATGGGGCCGCCGCCGCCGCGGTCCTGGTAGTTCGGCGCCGTGTAGGGAACATCGCCGGTGTTCGCGTCCTGCGCATCGCGCCAGTTGGCGGTCCAGCGGTTATAGAGCCCGCCTGACGCGAAGTTGAACATGCCCGTTTCGATGGAGGTGCCCGCGTCGCCGCCGTAGCCGAGCCGCTCGCGGTGCGGGCAGTCCACTACGTAGCCACCCATCGTCAGGCAGCGATACGTCCACGCGACCATCTTGTAGATGCGGTCCATCAGGTCGTCGGACGATTCGAAGTCGGCAGCCTGTTCATAGCCCGTGTGGATGAGCATGCCTTTGGCGTCATCCAGAGATGGAGGCTTGGTCAGGCCGGTGATGCGGACCCAGCCGAAGGCGTGATAGTTGAAGCGCGAGCGGAAGGTCTGCGCCTTGCTGCCATTGACGAGGATCTCATCGCGCTGATTGTTGGTGTTGAAACGGTTTCCCGCCGGCGGGAAGTCTGCGAATTCAAGCTTCACCATCGACCCGGGCTTCAGGCCCGCCGGGATGCGGAACTCAAACCAGCCCGTGTAGGTGCGCTCCATCTCCATCAGGTAAACGCCGGGCGACATCTCCGTCACCTTCTTGGGCTTGATGGTGGTGACAATGCGGTTGGGCTCTACCATCTCGGCGGCGGTAGTGACCTGGGGCGGATCGAACAGCGCTGCGGGCTGCCATGCGGAGTCGTCGAGCGTGACGGAGTTCCAGCCGGAAAGTTCCAGCCGCGAGTCGTACCGCTCTCCGCCGTAGTCGAAGAACACTCTGCCCGCGCCGAGAGGAGTCAGCGGGCTCTCCTTCACCTTCCACGTTTCATCGGTGCCGAGTTTGCCGGTGCTGCCGTCGGCGAACGTCATGTCCAGTTGCGCTCGTACTAGCGGACCATCGTGAATCACGCCCGGATGTCCGCGCACATACCAGCCGCGGCCGAGCCACAGCGCCACACAGTTCTTGCCGGCGGCGAGATAGTCGGTGACATCCAGGGCGACATAGAGGTTCCGCTTGGAATAGTCGCTGACCGCGGGTGAGAGCACGCGGTCGTCCACCTTCTTGCCGTTGATGTAGAGCTCAAAGTAGCCGAGTGGATTGACGTAGGCCGTTGCGCGGCGAGGCTTGGACTTCAACGTGACGTTCTTCCGCAGCCAGGGGAAGGGCAGCGGCGTTCCTTCCTTCACCTCCGCGGGACGGGCCATGCCGATCCACTTGCCGTACCAGTCGGATGGCTTGAGCACGCCCATCGACCATGTGGCGGCACCGCTCCAGGCGGATGATCGGTTCTGCTGATCCCACACGCGGACCTTCCAGTAGCAGCGCATGCCCGTCGTGAGAGCGCGGCCATCGTAGGTCACAAAAGTGGATTGACTGGACTTGACGACGTCCGAATCCCACAGGTCGCCCTTGTCTCCTTGCAGGGACTCGGGAGTGCTGGCGACCAGGATGCGATAGGCGCTCTGGCGCAGCCCGGGCTCGCCCGGCCCCAGCATCCAGCTCAGACGCGGCTTCTCAACGTCGATTCCCAGCGGGTTTTGCAGATATTCGCACTTCAGGCCGTTTACGGACAGGCCGCCTTGCTGTGGAGCCGCCGGGACGAAAGATTGCAGCAGGAGTGCCCCGAGTGAAAATGTGACGACGCGATTCATAGCGATACCCCTCTACTTCCTGAACAGCCGCGGCGCAAAATCGTACAGGCTCAGCCGCCAGGTCTGCCATTCGTGGGAAGTCCCCTGCGCCTCGAACCACGTGGCGTTGATGCCCGCCTGCTTCATCGTGTCGACCACGGTCTTCATTGAAGTCATCCGTGCGGGCTCCTCACTGCCTACACCCAGCCAGAACACCGGCACGCGTTTGTTGAACGCAGCCGCATCTGCGAATACGCCGTCGAAGGAGGTCTTCGCGTCGAAGTTGCGGATCCCGACGCCGCTGAAGGCGCCGATGGAGGAGAATTTGTCGAGGTGGCGCAGGCCGATCTGCATCGCCTGTCCTGCGCCCATGGAGAGCCCCGCGATGGCGCGATTTGCGCGATCCGCTTTCGTGCGGAAGGCGGCGTCGACCTCAGGGATCAGATCGTTGATCACCACGTCTTCGAACGCTTCGTTGCCGCGTGCGGGCTGGTTTGACGCGGCCGGCATAGCTGCGGCATCGGCCCTCGCCGCCACCATGCCGTTCTCCATCACGACAATCATTGGCTTTGCTTTGCCAGCGGCGATAAGGTTGTCGAGGATGAAATTCGCGCGGCCCTGGGAGGTCCATCCGCGTTCATTCTCGCCGGAGCCGTGCTGGAGGTAGAGCACCGGGTATCTCGTGTTGGCGCTCCGATCGTAATCCGCCGGTGTGTAGATATAGGCGCGTCGCCACTTGCCCGTCACCTTTGAATAGTAAGGATGGATCCTCACGTCTCCGTGCGGCACTTCCTTCACGTCGTAGAAATCCAGCGTTTTGTCCGGCACGTCGATGCCGCTCGATTCTCGGTTCCAGCCGAAGTATGTGAAAGTCGACGGGTCGTTGACGGGAAGACCGTCGACCGTGAACCAGTAATAGTGGAAGCCGGGGACTGCGGGCGGGATCTTCACCGACCAGACGCCCTTTTCATCCTTCGTCATGTCGAAGGGGCCCTGCCCGAGCCCGTTGTCGCTGCCGCCCGGAACGAGTTGGACCTTCGCGGCGTTGGGGGCGCTGATTCGGAACGTCACGCGTAGATCCGGATGAATTCGCGGGTACTGTGCCGAAGGCAGATTCGTGGATGCCGGAATGGAATCATCGGCCGTTTGCGCGACGGCCGCGATACACATGGCGATCGACAATGCGAGTAGTGCGATAGAACGGAACATTCCAATCTCCTCATGCGCATCGACCGCGCTGATGGGCAGGAACTGATCCGTCTTTGGACTGAGCCGGCGTCCTCTTGAACCAGCAGGATCTCCGCGAGGACATTTCATCACGTTTGGAGTTGTCTATGGGGCTTGGGTCGAAACCCAAACCATGTAAGATGGACCCGGTGCCGCCGCTCTGCGGCCTTTGGGCAGCGGTATTGAGAGGACAGATTCGTGATTTGGGTCAAAACACGTGCGGTTCTCCCTGCAGCGCTCTTGTTGATGTCGGCGGCACAAAATCCCTCCTCACCGCAGCCGGCTGCGATTTCCGTCGACTATCCCCTCCCAGACTCGATCTTCCCGCCTGAGTTCCCGGCGCCCACCTTCGAATGGCGCGACGCCGCGGCGGGGGCGACTTCGTGGAGAATCGATGTCACCTTCTCCGGAGGTCAGACAGTACTGCACGCCCGGTCAGCAGGCGAGCGGTTGACACTCGGCAGGATCGATCCGCGCTGCGTTTCGACGACGAACAAACCTCCTGCGCTGACGACGGAGCAGGCAGTGGGGCACACGTGGAAGCCGGACACTGAGATGTGGGCGGCGATCAAGAAGAGATCGAACGAGTCAGATGCCACCATCACGATCACCGGCTATCGCGGCGCCGACCAGAGTCAGCCCGTTTCGCGCGGCCAAGTCACTATCTGGACTTCACGCGACTCAGTCGGTGCGCCCATCTTCTATCGCGATGTGCCGTTGATGCCGTCCGACACGGAAAAGGGCGTCATCAAGCCGCTGGCCACCGCGGCGCTGCCGCTCATCGCCTGGCGCATTCGCAACGTCGGCGAGACCAGCAGCCGTGTGGTGATGGAGGGGATCCACTCCTGCGCCAACTGCCATTCCGTCTCCGCCGATGGCAAAACGATGGGAATGGATCTCGACGGGCCCCGCAACGACAAGGGGCTCTACGCCATATTCCCCATCCAGCCGCAAGCCGCTATTCAGCGCGAAAACGTGTTGGCTTGGAGCACGTTCCGCGGCAAACTCGGAGGGAAACTGCGCGTGGGATTCATGTCGCAGGTGTCGCCGGACGGCCAGTACGTTGTGACGGCGATCAACGATTCAGTCCGCGCCGAATCAGAATACGAACGCCGCATCTACCGGCGTGATTTCAATTCGAATTACTACGTTGCCAACTTCAAGGACTACCGCTTCCTGCAGGTTTTCTATCCGACGCGCGGCATCCTGGCATGGTACAGCCGCGCGACAGGCCGCCTGGCGCCTATCCCCGGAGCCGACGATTCGCGCTATGTGCACACCAACGCCGTGTGGAGCCCCGACGGGAAGTACCTCTATTTTGCGCGGGCTCTGGCCCGCGATCCGTACCCCTCCGGCGTGAAGTTGGCGGAGCGCGCCAACGACCCGAACGAAACGCAGGTGCAGTTCGATCTCTACCGCGTCCCCTTCAACGGCGGCAAAGGGGGGCAGGCCGAGCCCGTGGCCGGCGCGTCGCAGAACGGCATGAGCAACAGCTTTCCGAAGATCTCGCCTGACGGCCGCTGGCTGGTCTTTGTCCAGTGCCGCAATGGCCTGCTGATGCGTCCCGACGGAAAGCTCTACATCGTGCCGGCCTCCGGAGGGATGCCGCGACGCATGACCGCGAACACGGCACTGATGAACTCCTGGCACAGTTTCTCGCCGAACAGCCGCTGGATGGTCTTCTCCTCCAAGAGCCGTTCGCCGTACACGCAATTGTTCCTGACGCACATCGACGAGCAAGGCAACGACAGCCCGGCCATCGTGATCGAGAATTCCACCGCTGCGAACCGCGCAGTCAACATCCCCGAGTTCATCAACATTCCTCAAGACGGGCTGTTGAAGATCAGCGCGCCGGTCACCGACTATTACCGCGTGATCGACGTCGCTGAGGATCAGTTGCGGAAGGGGCAGTATGATGCCGCGATTGCTGGGTTGCGCAAGGCCCTGGCCGAGGATCCCAATGAAGCATTCGTGCACAACAGTCTCGGCATCGCCCTGGGGCACACGGGGAGGATCGACGAGGCGATGACGCACTACAGAAGCGCGATTGCGTTGATCCCCGAGTTCCCCGATGCGCACAACAACCTCGGGGGGATCCTCTTGGCCAAGGGCCGAGTGGATGAGGCTATTGCTGAGTTCGAGAAGGCCGTCGAGTACAGTCCGGACTACGCCGAGGCGCACAGCAATCTCGGAGCCGCGCTGGCGCAGCAGGGCCGCATCGACCGTGCGCTGCCTCACATGCAGAAGGCCGTGGAGTACAAGCCCGGCGACGCTAACGGGCGCCGCAACCTGGCTCTGGCGCTCTACATGAGCGGCCGTTTGAACGAAGCGGTACCGCAGGCGGAGCAGGCGGTGAAGCTGTCCAGCGGCAATGACCCGAACATGCTGGCTCTGTTGGGAAGACTCTACGCCGAATCGGGCCGGATGGACGAAGCGATCAGGACGACTCAGCTTGCAGTGTCCGCCGCCACACAGAGGCGCGACCCCGAATTCGTCGCTGAACTCCAACAGCGGATCGCCGCCTACCAGTCGCGGGGGCGCAAGTGAGTCGCGGCGCTCGGAGAGGTCGCGGCAGCGATAAGATGTCACCGGTGCTGATCGTCCTTTTGGGATTCCTTTTCACGCTATCCGCGCAGACGGCGTCTGATGCCCTCGCTGCGGGACAGGCGGCCATGCAGTCAGGCGATCTGACGCTCGCTGAGCAGCAGTTCCGCGCCTATTTGAAGACCCATCCTAGCTCCGCGGAAGCGCTCTCGAATCTCGCGGCCGTCCACGCCCGCCGGGAGCAATATCCGGAAGCGGTGCGGCTCTATGAACAGGCGCTGAAGGCGAATCCGCGTCTCTACCCGATCCACTTCAATCTCGCCGTGACGCTGATTCGCATGAAGGATCCGCGAGCGATCGACCACCTGCGGGAGTTTCTGAAGGCTCGGCCCGGCGAGCCGCGTGCACAGCAGTTGCTGGGACTGTGCCTGATTGAAACCGGCGACAATCGCGCCGCGATCACTGAATTGGAGGCCGCATACAAGGCCAATCCCGCAGATCGCTCCATCGTGCCGTCCCTCGCCTATGCCAGCGTCCGTGCCGGAGATGAAAATCGGGCCAGGGACCTTCTGGCAAGAACCGAAGCCGACCCATTTCAGTCGGCGTTTCTCCAGGGACTGATGGAATACCGTCGGGAACGATATGCAGAAGCCAAGGCACTCCTGCAGAAGGCGGTCGATATCGATCCCACATCCGCCTCCGCCCTGGCCGCTCTGGGGCGGCTCCACATCGCCGAGCATGAAGACGAACAGGCTATCTTGTTACTGCGCAAGGCCATTCAACTGAATCCCTCCGATGCCGAATCCCACTACCAGATCGGCGTGCTGCTGGACCGCACCGGCAAAACCGACGAGGGCATCCCGTTCCTGAATCGCTCTCTTCAACTCCGCGCCGGCTACGCCGATCCCCACTATCAGTTGGGCCGGATCGCCTACTACCGTAATGACTACCCCGCTGCGTTGCAGGAGCTGGAAAAAGCTCGGAAGATCCTGCCAAACCATGAGTCCATCCGCCTGCTGCTGGGCAGGACCTATCAGGCGCTGGGACGCGAGGCAGACGCGAAGACCGAGTTTGCCGCGGTGCGGCGTATCAAGGAAGCCGTAGCGGAACGGGACAGGCAGAGGATCGAGTCGGACGCTCTCATGTTGGAGAAGTAGCGTCTTCCGTGCCAACGGTGCACCTGCTCGATAGATAGCTCGCACCTAATCGTCAAGGTTAATTTGTTCGTTGACACTACAATTTAATCGCACTAGTATCATTCAGGTCTGGTTGGGCGAATAAGGGCTCAGCCCGCATTTGCTCAGCCCGCCTTGCTGACGATCTTAGGGGGTCAAAGCACAATGCTTCTAGATCTAAAACGTTTTCGCTGCCTGGTAGGGGCATTTGCCCTGTTTTTCCTGGCGGCGGGATTGCACGCGCAACAGATCACCGGCTCGATTGCGGGCATCGTGAAAGATGCTCAGGGCGCAGTGATCAGCAATGCAAGAGTGACCCTGGTGAGCCAGGAGCAAGGCAGCAGCCGCGACATGAAGAGCGGCGGCGACGGAGGCTTTGTCTTCACGCCGGTCTTGCCGGGTACCTATAGAATCAACGTCGAGGCTGCCGGTTTTAAAAAGTACGAGCAGACCGATGTGAAGATCTTCGCGAATGACCGCCTCTTTCTGCCGGATATCATGATGCAGGTCGGGTCCCTTACGGAATCCGTCACGGTAGAAGCATCTGCGGCCATGATCCAGGCGACCTCAGCGGAGCGTTCGGGCGTCATCACCAGCAGCCAGGTTGTCGATCTGGCTCTGACGACCCGCGACTTCCTTGCGTTGACCAAGACGGTTCCGGGCTGGCTGGAGTCGAGCGGACTGGGAGGCAAAATCAACGGAGGCCGCGATAACGCCAACAACCTCACAGTTGACGGCGTCACCAACGTGGACACCGGCTCCAACGGCGGCGTGCTCGCCACCGTGAACATCGACATGATCGCCGAGTACAAGGTGATCACGAACGGGCAGCAGGCGGAGTTCGGCCGCTCGTCTGGTGCGCAGATCAACGTCGTCACGAAATCCGGAACCAAGGACTTTCACGGCGGAGGCTACATCTTCCACCGTCATGAGGGCTTGAATGCCAACAAGTGGCGCAACAACGTCGATAACCGTGCGAGGCAGATCTACCGCTACAACTTCGCGGGCTTCAACGTCGGCGGCCCGGCGTACATCCCGGGGCATTGGAACAAGGAGAAGGAGAAGCTGTTCTTCTTCGTTGGTCTCGAATGGCAGAACCAGTTGGCGCCTAACAGCCTGAGGAACGTGCTGCTGCCGTCGGCTCTTGATCGCCAGGGGAACTTCTCGCAGTCGAAGGAGCCCGGCGGGAATGCGGTTCGCGTGATCGATCCCACCACGGGCGCAACGTTCCCCAACATGACGATTCCGGCCAGCCGGATCAATGCGGACGGCCAGAAGATCCTGAACTGGTATCCGAAGCCCAATGCCGAAGGCATCAGCGCGGACTACAACTATCAGACTCAGATCTCCAACTCTTCCCCGAGGAGAGAACGCATGTTCCGCGGCGACTACGTGATCAATGACAAGTGGCGCGCCTATGCCCGCTTCATGAACACGTACTCGCAGACCAACATGTTCTACGGTCAGTGGAACGCCGACTACAACATCCCGCTGTCGGCGATGAACTTCGGCAACCCGGGCTGGTCTTTCATCACCAACGTCACGACAATCATCAACCCGACGTTGACGAACGAGTTCATCTTCGGGTCATCGAAGAATAACCTGAACATCGACCCGATCGACCAGGCGTTTTCCCGCGACAAACTCGGCTTGAGCTACAAGATGCCGTTCCCCGATGCCGACAAGCTCAATCTGGTGCAGAACTGGCGCTACAGCTTCACGAACAGTCCGTTCACCGGGTTCAATGGAACGCCGTTCCGGAACTTCAACCACACCTACGACTACACCGACAACGTCTCCAAACTCATCGGCCCACACACGCTGAAGGCAGGCATCTTCCTGCAGAGGAGCGCGAAGGACCAGACGGCGTTCACTTCAGTGAACGGCAATATGTACTTCAACCGCGACTCTGCGAACCCCGCCGACACCAACTGGGACTACGCCAATGCCATCATGGGCACATTCCAAAGGTTGCAGCAGTCCAACGTGGTGCTCAACGGACAGTACCGATATTGGAACGTCGAGTGGTACGTGCAGGACAACTGGCGCGTGAACAACAAGCTGACCATCGACTACGGCATCCGCTTCTACTACATCCAGCCGCAGTATGATCAGGCTCATCAAACGTCCTCGTTCAACCCCAGCCTGTACGATCCGAAGAACTCAGCCGTGCTGGCGCAGGTGGGGATCAACCCGGCTAACGGGCAACGCGCTTCGTACAACCCGATCACCGGGCAGTATGGGCCGGCGGCGTTGATCGGCGCGATCATCAACACGGGCAATGGCTTCGTGAACGGGCTCTATGCCAATGGCATGGGCCTCTCGGGGCAGAACTATCCCGAAGGGCTCATCGACGGGGCGGGCATCAAGCTTGCGCCGCGCATCGGCATCGCATACCGTTTCGATCCGAAGACGGTGATCAGGTTTGGCGGCGGCGTGTTCCGCGACCGCTTCCAGGGCAACCCTGTCTTCGACATGCTGCCCAACCCGCCGTCCACCAACAGCCCGCAGTTCTACTACGGAAACCTGGCCGCGATTCCGCCCGCTTCGGCCGGCATTTACTTCCCGGCCAACGTGAACGGCTTCGACAAACACGGCGAGATCCCGACCACGTACAACTACAACTTTACGGTTCAACGCGAACTGCCCTTCAGCATCCTCATGGATGTGGGCTACGTGGGCTCTATCGCCAACCACATCATCTACCGCTACAACAAGAACGCCGCGCCGCTCGGCTCGGCCTGGCTGCCGGTGAACCAGGATCCGACCAAGACCCCGCTATACGACGGCACAACCGCGAAGCCGGTGAACTTCTACCGGCCGTATGCGGGTTACGCCGACAGCACCGTCGTCGGGTTCGGAGCAAACTCCAACTACCATTCCATGCAGCTCGCCGTGAACCGCCGCATGGGCCGCGACCTCACTTTTGGCGTCGCATACACGTGGTCGAAAGTCCTCGGAACAACGACCGACGACTACACATCCAACAACCCGTTCAATACTCGAGTTGCGGACTATGGGCCGATGCCATACGATCACACCCACACCCTGGTCTTCAACTACGTGTACAACCTGCCCAAGTTCGTGAAGGGCGATTCAACCGGGGAGAAGTTCGCAAAGCAGATTGTGAACGGCTGGCAGGTCTCGGGCATCACTACGATGCAGACCGGTTCACCGACCAACATCAGCTTCGCGGTCACCGGCTGGGGTAACCTGAACGAACGCTACACGGGCTCTCCGAACATCGGCCCGCGGGTCGTCTACACTGGACCGACGGCCTATCCGAAAGACCAATACGCGTGGTTCTCATCGAACCAGTTCGCACTGCCCGCCTTGAAGTCCAGCCAGGGCTTCGACTCCGCCATCAGGCCGCTGCGCCTGCCTGGCGATCACAACTGGGACGTCTCCGTCTACAAGAACTTCCAGTTCACGAAGGTGGAGTCCCGGTACATCCAACTCCGGCTCGAGATGTTCAATGCGCCAAACCATCCGCGGTTCAGCTCCGTGAACACGAGCGCCACATTCGATACGAGCGGCAAGCTGATCAACCTGCCGACCGCCCTTGGCGGTAACGGCGGACGATTCGGCTTCGGCTCGCTGACCGATACACGTGACCCGCGTATCATTCAGCTCGCGGCAAAGATCTACTTCTAGCCGCGGACTGGGCGAGTGACTCAAACGCCGCCTGGCAGGCCCACCGGATCTGCTGGGCGGCTTTATTTGTCTGCACAGAAATAGGGTTGGGGGCTTCGGCGTCAGAGGCCGAAGATAATCCGGATGGCGGTGAGGGTGGGATTCGAACCCACGGAACCCTTACGGGTTCAACGGTTTTCGAGACCGCCCGATTCAACCACTCTCGCACCTCACCATACACTAACGTAGCGAATCCGGAGTTTTTGTGCAACGAAGGCCCGGTGCAAAAAGTTGCTTGCCCCTTTTCACCTACTTGCATTACAATCCCCACAACTGGGATGCGGAAACAACTTCTACTCCTCGCTTTCAGTGTGGGAACACTGTTTGGACAACTTGCCAGCAACACGTCACTGGTTGGTACAGTGAACGACGCCTCAGGCGCCGCGGTCTCCGGGGTTCAGGTGCGTGCCCAGAACCAGGGGACGGGCGAAGCCTTCTCCACGTCGACCAACGAATCCGGTTACTACGAGTTTCAATTCCTGCGGGCGGGCGTCTACACGCTCACTTTCACGAAGCCCGGGTTCAACACCTCAACAACCAAGGACATCGAGCTCAGCGCCAACCAGATCGTGCGTACCGACGTGCAGGTCAGGGTGGGCGCAGTTGAGACCAAGGTCGAAGTCGTGGCGGACGTTCCTCCGATCAAGACGGACGAAGCGTCCGTCAATGAGTTGATCAGCACGAAGCAGACTGTGGAACTGCCGATCACCAACCGCAATCCGCTGCGGCTCGCTGTGACAACGCCTGGAGTCCTTCCGGGTTTCAAAACGCCGTCCGGGAATCCTGGTGGCGGAGAGGGATTCATCGGCGCCGGCACGCGCGAAATTCAGAACAGCGTCTCGCTGGACGGCGTCAGCATCATGAACAACCTCATCACCACGACGACGTACCGTCCGAGCGTCGATGCCGTGCAGGAGGTGCAGGTCCAGACGGGGACCTATGGCGCGCAATACGGCGGCTACCTGGGCGTGCAGCTCAACATGGTGACCAAGGGCGGCACCAACGAATACCACGGCGCGGTGTTCGAGTTCCTGCGCAACGACGCGTTGGACGCCAAGCCCTTCTTCCTCCCGCAAGGCCGGAACAAGCCGCCGTTCAAGCAGAATCAATACGGCCTGCAGATTAACGGGCCGCTCTCCATCCCGAAGCTGTACGACGGCAAGAACCGCACCTTCTTCATGTTCGGATGGGAGCGCCTCAAGGCCACGACGGCCGCGCCAGGACTCTCGAGCGTGTTTTCCGATCTGCAGAGGCAGGGGGACTTCAGCGAGACCACGACGCAGGTGGTGGACCCGTTGAACAACCGTACGCCGTTTCCGGGCAACGTGATCCCAGCGAACCGGCTCTCGCCGCAGGCGGTTCGCTCACTGCAGTACATGCCGAGGGCAACCAGTGCAGGAATCCTGCAGAATTACAACCGCAACGTGGCCACGAACAACACGACGAACCAATTCATCGGGCGGCTGGACCAGTCGCTCGGCGAGAAGAACCGGTTCTTCTTCCGCTACGCCTTCGGCGACACTGTGCTTCTCAACGACAGCATCAATCCTTACAACGGCTACAACCAGCCGGTGGGCGACAAGAACTACGTCATCGGCTATACGCGGGTCTTCACGCCGAGCGCGATCAATGATTTTCGCTTCGGGCGGCAGCACACGACGATCGATTCGCTGAACTTCTTTACCCCCGGCTCGCTCTACCCGCCCACCGCCGGCGCAGATCTCGGCATCCCCGGCTTCAGCACCGATGCCAACAACCCGGGGTTGCCGTCCATGAGCGTCACCAACTACCTCGTGATCGGGGGCGAGAACATGTCTTCGTCGAACTGGTTCCAGAACGACACGACCTACCAGATCTCGGACACGTTCAGCTACATCCATGGCGCGCACAACCTGGCTGCGGGCTTCGACAGCCGCAAGGTGATCACGAATCGGACCGCCAACAACAATCCGCGAGGCGGTTTCACCTTCAATGGCCAGCTCACCAATTACGCGCCCGGCGATTTCATGATCGGCATTCCGCAGGCCATCACGACGCCGGGCCCGCTGTATCCCGGCGGCGGCGAGCAGTGGCGCTACGGCTTCTTCATCCAGGACAAATGGCAGGTAACCAGCCGCCTGACGCTGAACGTTGGGCTGCGCTATGAACTGCCAATTGTGCCGGAGTCCACGACGGGCAATGGCACCATTCTCAATCCCCAAATGACGGCGTTCATCCCGTCAACGGTCCCGAGCAAGATTCCTTACCATGACGGCGACCACAACAACTTTGCTCCGCGTGTCGGTTTCGCCTATCGCATGGGCTCGCGCTTCGTGGCCCGCGGCGGATTCGGCATGTACTACAACCCGAACCAGATGAACAGCTACACGCTGGCCACCACCAACCCGCCGTTCTCGACGATCTACACTTTCAACAACACGCCGACGAGCTCGAGCTTCCTGACGCTCTCCAACCCGATCCCTTCGGGCGGCGGCAGCGGTCCGACGCGGCCCAACGCGTTCACGATCAATCCATACCTGCCGAATGCGACCATGAACCAGTGGAGCTTCAGCCTGGAGCGTGGACTGTGGAGGACGGCCGGCGTTTCGTTGGAGTACCTCGGCAGCCACAGCTATCACCTCGACCGCAGCTTCTATCTGAACACGCCGCGTCCGGGGCCCGGCAATATCAACGATCGGCGCCCGAACCCGCTGTTCGGCGTCATCCGCGAGATTCAGAACGACACGATCGGCAACTACCAGGGGCTGAGCGTCGTCTTCCGGCAGAACGGCTTCAAGGGGTTCAGCACGCTCACCAGCTATACGTGGAGCAAGATGCTCGATATGGCCACGGACTCCAACGGCGGTTCGAACGTCATGGATCCGTTCAACACGCGGCTCGACTATGGTCTTGCCAACTGGGACCTGAAGCATCGCTTCGTGTCCAGCTTCAACTATGAGATCCCGTTCTTCAAACAGACCGACAACAAGGCGCTGAAGTACACGCTGGGCGGCTGGCAGACGACGGGGATCCTCACTGCGCAGTCGGGCTTCCCGTTCGCAGTAACCATCGCGGCCGATCAAGCCAACGTGGGGCAGGGCACGTGGCGCGCCAGCTACGCGGGGCCCCAGCCCGTCGTCGATTGCGGCAGCGGCAAGCTGATCCGGTGCGTGAACATCGACGCGTTCGCGCTCCCCGCGCAGTACACCTTCGGCAATACGCCCCGCAACTTCCTGCGTGGGCCCGGCCTGGTGAGCTTCGACTGGAGCCTGTTTAAGAATTTCTCGTTCACCGAGCGCACCAAGCTGCAGTTCCGGTGGGAGAACTTCAACGCCTTGAACCACCCGAACTTCACCAACCCGAACAGCACCTTCATTCCCGGCTCGACGAACTTTGGGAACATCACTTCCACTCGTACCGACATGCGGCAGATGCAAATGGCTCTGAAGCTGATGTTCTGATGGCTTGGATTGGCCTCCCGGCCTAGGCCGGGAGGCCATCTCAAACCAAGTTAGGGGAGCGGTGTCGCGCGCTGGAGCAGGTGCAGGATGTTCCCCTCGGGATCGGTGAAGAAGACCACCTTGTTGCCTTTGCTCTCCAACGGCGAGTCGAGGAACTTCACGTTCTTCGCCTGCAGTGCCGCATAGGCGGCATCGAAGTCCGTCACGGTGAGGGCGAGGTGGCGCAGGCCGGGCGACTTCAGCGTGCCGGGGCCGCGGTCGCCTTCCGCGGGAATGATCTCGATCATGGTTCCGTCGGGCGCCTTGACGAAGAACGCGGTGCTGCCTCGGTAGTTGATGAAGAAGCCGAGGGTATCGACGTACCACTGGGCGAGCGCCGCCGGGTCCGGAGACGCGATGGCGGTGTGTTCAATGCCTTGGATCATGACGGTACTGCTCCTGGATCAGACAACGTAGGGCTTGCGGTATTCGCGGGAAATCAGCTTGTTGGCAGCGGCATCGTTGCCGAAGTTCTTCTTTGCCGGATCCCAAGTCACCTGATGTCCGACGCGGTAGCTGATGTTGGCCATGTGGACGAGCATGACTGACGTCGCGCCGATTTCCACTTCGGCGGTCAGAGATTTGTAGTCCCGGCTGCGGCATGCGGCGAGGAAGTTCTTCATGTGGGCCGCGGTGCCGTCGCCGCCGCGCGCGGCTTGAATATCCATCGTTTTTTCACTCTTCTCGCCTTTGTAGATCTGGAAGCCGGCGCCGTCCACCCACATCCAGCCGTCGCTGCCATAGAACAGGTTGCCGACGGGGTATGTGCCGACGGGTTGCCCGCCTTCGGGGCCGGTGAGAAGGCCGCGCACCTCAAACATGACTTCTTTGGGGCCGTAGGCGAAGTTGGCCATCTGCGTGTTCGGCGTCTCCTGGTCGTCGTCGTAGACGAACTTGCCGCCCGTGGAGACGATGGTTTTCGGCATGCCGATGTCTCCCAGTCCCCAGCGGCAGATGTCCATCTCGTGGATGCCCTGGTTGCCGATGTCGCCGTTGCCGGTGTCCCAGAACCAGTGCCAGTTGTAGGCGAAGCGGTTCCTGGTGAACTCGCGCATGGGGGCGGGACCCAGGAAGAGATCCCAGTCGATACCAGCGGGCACGGGCTCCGGCGGAGTCTTGCCTATACTCTTGCGGCGCTTGAAGCACAGACCCTTGGCGAGGTAGAGCTGGCCGATCTCGCCTGCCTTCAGCAGTTCCATGGCCCGGATCTTATTTGGGGTGCTGCGGCTCTGGGAGCCGATCTGCACCATGCGCTTGTGCTTGCGCGCTTCCTCGACCATGCGAAAGGCCTCGTAAATGTTGTGGCTGGCCGGCTTCTCGCAGTAGACATCCTTGCCGGCCTGGCAGGCCCAGATAGTGGCGAGAGCATGCCAGTGGTTCGGCGTGGCGATCGAGACGGCGTCGACGTTCTTGTCCTCGAAGAGCTTTCGCATATCCGTGTATTCGGACGCCTTCGCGACGCTCGACTTCTGGAGCCGCACCTGGTTACGTTCCCGGGCAGCCTGATTGACGTCGCACAACGCTGTGATCTGCGCTTCAGGGAGTGTGAGATAAGAGCCGACGTGCGATGATCCTCGGCCGCCCAAGCCGATGATGCCAAGGTTGATCTTGTCGTTCGCGCCCATGACGCGGGTTGCGGAGAGCGCCATCGTGGCGCCCTGGAAGAAGTGGCGGCGGGACAATGTTGTCATAGCGTGATGCTCCTCAAAGGGGTCGAATTGAAAATATCACGCCCGCCGCGCCGGTTGCCGGAGGACGCGGTTACTCCTGCCGCAGCGTCTGCACCGGTTGCACTCGCGACGCGCGCAAGGCAGGGATGCCAACAGCCACCAGCGCGGCTACAAGCAGCAGCAGCAGCGCCGGCGCAAGGGACGCCGGATCCAGCGGCTTCATCTGGAACAGCTCCTTTTCAACGTACCTGGCGCCCACCCACACGATTGGGATGCTTAACATCATGCCAAGCAGGACAAGTCCGAACCCATCGCGCAGCACCAGGGCGAGAACGTCCCCGGGGAGCGCGCCAAGCGCCAGGCGCACGCCGATCTCTCCACGGCGCCGTGTCGTGCTGAAAGCCATGACGCCGTAAAGGCCAACCACTGCCAGCGTTAGAGCGAGGATTCCGAAGCCGTTGCACAGAGTGGCGAACATCCGTTCCCGTTGGAGGCTTTTGGCGATCTGGTCCTCCATGGTGAACACATCCACCATGGGTAGATTGCGGTCGATCTCCGCAATCGCCTGCCGGATCATGGGGAGGACTTCGGCCGGCGGACGCGCAGTGCGCAACACCACGGTGGCATCCGATCGCTCCGACTCAAACGGCAGCCAGACGGCGTAGGGACGCTCCTTCATCGAGGTGACGGCCATCGCCGGCGCGATGCCGACGATCTCAAAGGTGGGCTTGCTCGCGTTCGGGGGCCCGTCCACGAACGCGAGTAATCGCCCCAACACGCTTGTGCCGCCCAGTTTGCGTGCAAGATCCTCGCTAATGACGGCCACCTTGGCTTCGCCGGCGACGTCCGCTCGGGTCAGATTCCGTCCTGCCACCATCTGAGCTGCGAAGATGGGCAGGTACTCAGGTGTCACACCATTGATCGAGGCGCTGTGCCGCTCAGTCTCTCCAGCAAGAGCAACAGTGTCCCACCAGCCTCCGATATTCATGGGACGCATCGAAGCCAGTCCCGCGCCCGAGACGCCCGGGACCGCGGCAAGACGACGCTCCAGGTTGAAATAGAAACCCGGTAACTGCTTTTTTGCATAGCCAGAAGCGCCTGGCCGTGTTTCGAAGACGATCAGGTTGCGGCGGTCAAAGCCCGGGTCGGCCGACTCTATGGCGAGGAGATTTCGCGTGAAGATCACGGCTGTCAGAACAAGCACGACCGACATCGCGACCTGGGCCAGCACCAGCACCCGCCCGGTGTTCCACTTGCGCCGCGATGCGTGGACCATGCTGCCGCCACCCTGCTTCAGCCATGCGGCGTCAAGCATGCGGGAGCCGCGCCACGCGGGGAAGACGCCAAAGATCAGCAGGGCAAGGACCGTGGTCGCAAACGCCGTCGCCAGCATCCGAAGATCGAGCGTGATCTCTACCGGAATTCTGTTGCGGCCCTGCAGAAATCCACCCAGCAGATTTGCCGTCAGATATGAAACGGCGATACTGGCAGCGCCACCCGCTCCCGCGAGCAGCCCGCTTTCCGTAAAGAACTGCCGCATGAGACGCGCCTGGCTGCAGCCGAGCGAAATCCTCATGGCGACTTCCTTCTGCCTCGCAGCCGCCCGCGCCAGCAGCAGATTCGCGATGTTCGTACAGGCGATTACCAGCAGCAGGGTGACCAGCCCGCCGAGCACAAGGAGCGGATTGCGAAATTCGCGGCGCAGGAAGCCGAGTCCGCGCCCGCCGTCGTCCAGTCTAACGCGCGGGGCTCTCGAGGCGTCCTTCGGCTGAGCGGACCAGCTGCCCGAGAAGGCCGATTGCAGCGCAGTCTGTAACTGCGCCGCCGTGGCGTTGGGCGCGCGCCGTGCGATCAGCGAGACTCCCCAGAAGCGGTTGTCAAAGAGCCGCTTGTCGCCGCTATCAGGGTCCAGCAGACGGGCGCCGTGGCGGATCGACGCGTAGAGCTCCGTACCGTCGCCTGGAACAAGCCCGTAAAAACGAGGCTCCAGGACGCCGACAACAATACAGGGCTGGTTGTTGATTCTTATCGTCCTGCCGGCCACTCGATCATCCCCGCCCAAAGCCTCTTCCCAGAAGCGATGGGTCACGACGACCGCTGCCGATGCGGCGCCGTCGTCGTCGCTTTCGGACAAGAGGCGGCCGATAGCAGGCTTGGTCTGCAGCGTTGAGAAGAAGTTGCCGCTGACGGCCCGCAGTTCCGCCACCGACGGACGGCCTTCATAGCTGACGCTGACCGCTCCGGAGTGGACATAGGCGGCGAGCGAAGCCATACCTCCAGCGCTGTCACGCATGGCGCGGAAACCGGGATAAGAGAAAAAGTTGGCTACCGATCCGCCTTCTTCACTGCGGAGCATGCTACCGGCCGCGCCATCGGCCAATTCCCTGGGGAACCCCTGCCCCTGCCAGTTCACCAGGCTCAGTTGTTGCGGATTGGGAACGGGCAGGTCGCGCCAGAGGACGACATCCATCAGCGACACGATGGCGGTGTTCGCACCGATGCCCAGCGCGAGCGACAGGATCGCCGCGATTGTCACGATTGGCGTTCGGCGCATGATGCGCAGTCCGAATGTGACGTCCTGCCACAGGCCGGCCATCCACGCCCAGCGGCGCTCGTCGCGGCAGTACTCCTTCACTTGCTCACTGCCGCCGAACTCGCGCTTCGCCATCCTCATGGCTTCCGCTCGAGAATGGCCTTGCCGCTCATACTCTGCCGCCAGTTCATGCAGGTGGTGAGCGATCTCCTGCTCCAGTTCGGATTCGGCACGGTTCCAGGGGAAACGCATATCCGCTCCTTACGACTCCAATACCAGCGCCACTGCGCCCGCGTAGCGCCGCCACTGCGCCGCTTCGTCCTGGAGGTGCTTTCTGCCCGCCGGTGTCAGCGAATAGAACTTCGCCATGGGGCCGTTTCCAGACTCCCGCCATTCCGACGTCACGAGTCCCTTACGTTCCAGGCGGTGCAGGGCCGGGTACAGAGATCCCTGCTGGACATGCAGCGTCTCTTTTGACGTCACCAGGATGCGCTGCGCGATTCCGTAGCCGTGAATGGGGCCGTGCGCGACCGTCTTCAGAACGAGCAGGTCCAGTGTTCCCTGCAGGAGTTCGGTTTTCTTGAAGGTCATACCTTGAGTGCCTATCTAGGATGATATCCGATCTATGTAGAGTGTCAACGTAGTGCAGAACCTGACGGTGGAAAGTTACAAGCGCCGTGCTCGCGATGACGCGCAACAAGTCCGTGGCGCCAGGGGTCAGTGTGCAGGGCCGCAATCATGATGAAATAGTCAAATTCTTCACGAACTTCTTACGAACTACTTGCAACGGAAGACTGTGGCACTGGGTCCAATGGGAAGACGTCTGGTGGATTCGAAACCAACGATTCAGAGGATGGGTTAAAGAAACATGGGGATGAAGAGATACATTCTGGGAATCGCGCTATGCACACTCTTTACTGCGAGCGCGTGGGCTCATATTACCGGCGCACCGACCTTTGCTACTGGCGCGCCCGGGGATGGCCTCTGCATCGATTGCCACGGCGGGTTGCCGAACACCGGCCCCGGCAACGTCCGGGTTGCGCTTGTGAATGCGACCAACTGGACGCCTGGAACGCCAGTGACCGTGCGTGTGACACTGAGCGATCCGAACGCGCGCCGCTGGGGTTTTGAGCTGACGGCAAGGACGGCATCGAACCCGATGAACAATGCCGGATCCTTCACAATCACCGACAAGACAAACACACAATTGATGACGGACTTCGGGATCCAGTTCGTGACGCATACAGCCACGGGCACCAGACCAGGGACCAGCGGGTCGTCCACGTGGGATGTCCAGTGGACGCCTCCCGCATCGGCCAACATCGGGAATGTGACGTTTTATGCGGCCGGGAACGCGGCCAACAACAACAGCCAGCCGACGGGCGATCTGATCTACACCTCGTCGCTGACCATCAGTCCCGGCAGCTCGATACCGACGACCACGACGAAGGTGCTGCCGCAACTCGCGTTTGGCTCTCAGTCAGGCGCGGGCGCATGGTACACGGCCGTCTATCTGCAAAACACGACGGGGAGCGCGGTCTCTGTCCCGGTGAAGTTCTTTGCCGCGGATGGCTCGCCGCTGACCGTGCCGTCCATCGGGAATTCATCGACGACCGTGAGCCTGGACGCGAAAGGCGAGGCGATCGTCGAAGTTCCCAACTCCGGATCACTGACGCAAGGTTGGGTGCAGGCCGACGTGCCGGATGGAGTGATCGGCTACGGCATCTTCCGGCAGAGCGTGCAGGGACAGAACGATCAGGAGGGGACGGTACCCTTCTCCAGCGTGTCGGCGACTTCAAACACGATCGTGTTTGACGAATCCGCTTTCGTCACTGCGGTGGCGGTGCTGAATCCCTCGACGACCGACACGACCCTCACTATCACTGCGAGAGACGACCAGGGCGCGCTCATTGGGACATCATCCCTCCCGCTTGGCGCAAAGAAGCGCGAGGCGTTCCAATTGCGGGATCGTCCGGAGTTCTCAGCGATACAAGGAAAGCGCGGGTCTGCGGAGTTCAAAGTGTCCAGTGGCGCAGTCTCAGTTCTGGGGTTGCGATTCAACGGTACTTCATTTACATCCATCCTGCCGTCAAGCCCCGGCAGTTCGTCCGCTGGGACCAAAGCGCTGCCACAACTGGCTTTTGGGGGAGGCTGGTACACGGCTCTGTATGTCCACAATTCCACCGGCAGCCCTGTGCAGGTACCGGTGAGCTTCTTCGGGGCTGATGGTTCACCGCTCTCCATGCCCTCCGGCGGATCGACGGCCACGTTGAATCTCGCGGCCAACGGCTCCGACATCATTGAAGCACCAAACACCGGCCCGCTGACCCAAGGTTGGATCCAAGTCCAGGCGCCGGATGGCATTGATGGGTACGGCGTCTTCCGCCAGAGCGCGCAGGGACAGAATGACCAGGAGGGTACCGTGCCGTTCTCCAGCACATCGTCGACGACGAACACAATCATCTTCGACGAAACGGCGTTTGATACCGCCGTGGCCGTGCTGAATCCGTCAGCGACCGATGCGACCGTGACGATCACCGTGCGAGACGATCAAGGCAATCAGATTGGGACATCGACAGTGGCGTTGGGCGCGAAGCAGCGCCAGGCGTTCCTGCTCAGGGATCGGGCGGGCCTGAATGGCATGCTCGGCAAGCGAGGTTCTGCGGACTTCACCGTGTCGAGCGGCGCGGTGTCGGTCCTGGGCCTTCGCTTCAAAGGGAGTTCGCTTACCTCGATCCTGCCGGCGGAGCGATAGGGAGGTACGTTCGGACCCGGCTTCACCCGCTCCCTACCGGTCGCGGCTCTAACCGATCAGAGCCGCGATCGATGGGGCGCGTCGTTTTACCTCTACGTCTGCGGCTGCGGGGCAGGCGGGTGGACATCGACGGAGTTCTGCACCGGCTTGACCGTGCGCAGATAGGCGTAGATCGCCCTCAGGTCATCGTCAGTCAACTGCGAAAACGGCGCCCAGGGCATCAGGGTAAAGTTGGACTGGTTGGTCCGGGACGCGTTTTCGTAGGTCACATTGGAGTAGCCCCTGAACTTGGAAATGAAGCGATCTTCGCTCCACTTGCCGATACCGGTCTCTTCGTCGGGTGAGATATTGGCTGAGCGGACCAGGTAGGTCGACACGTTGAATTCGCGTCCACCACCGTACTCGCTTCCGGGGACCACCGTACCCTTTTCCTCCTTTGAGTGGCACCCGATGCAGCCGCCGATCGTCACCAGGTACTCGCCATACTTCAAGCGGTTGGTACGGTCGGGGGGACCCACGGAGGCGCTCACCGGCTGTGGCGCGAACTTGATCATGAGGTTCACCGGGAAGTCGAGTTCCGTGCGCGCCAACGGCCGCTTCACCGGAGGCAGTGAATTCATGTAAGCGACCACGGAATAGACATCCTCGTCGCTCATGCGGCTGAATGCCTGGTAAGGCATGAGCGGAAACAGGGCGCGCCCATCGCGCGAGACTCCCTCGCGGATGGCCCGGATTTTCTCGCCATCGGTCCACTTGCCTAACCCTGTCTCGGGATCGGGGGTCAGGTTGGGTGCGATCACGGTGCCCGGCAGGCCGATTTCCTTGGGGAATTCGAATCCGCTGCCGACGCCCTCCGGAACGATCATCATTCCGAACTTCTCAACGTTCCTGGGGCTGTGACATCCGGCGCAATCGGCCAGATGTTCGAAGAGGTACTTGCCGCGCTGCAGGCGCTCGGCAGTAGCCTCCACTTTGATGTTGCCGGGCGCCGCCTTTGCGGGCCCCTTCATGAGCAAGAACAGAAAGCCCCCACCGACGATGGCGATGACGGCGTACAGGGTCCACAGCACGAACTTCTTCATGGAAGCTGCCCCTCCACAGGCTCTTCGAATCAACTACGGGTTACTTGAGATTGTAGTTCCAACAGGCGCTAAATCGTCAACTGGCTTCACCAACCCGATGAAGTTTCATCATGTTGGTAGTGCCGGGGCGGCCGATGGGCTGGCCGGCGACGAAGACGATGCTGTCGCGAGGCTTGACGAAGCCTTTTTGGAGCAGGACCCGGTCCATCTGGGCCATCATCTCATCGGTGGAGGCGACGTGCGGGGCGACGATGGAGCTGATCCCGAAAACGATGGACAGGGCGCGGGACGTCTGTTCGCTGGGCGTAAAGACAAAGATCGGAACTGGCGGGCGGAAGCGGGCAACCAGGCGGGCGCTGGAGCCGGATGAACTGAAGACGACGATCGCCTGCGCGCCAGCCAGTCGTGCGGCCTGGTAGGCGGAATCGGCGACAATCTCGGCGTGCGTGACGTAGTCGCGGCTGGGCAGTTCGCGAAAGCCGTACTTGCGCATCGAGAGTTCGGCCTGCGCGGCGGTGCGATCCATCATGCGCACAGCTTCGACCGGGTACTTGCCGACAGAGGTTTCGCCGGAGAGCATCACAGCGTCAGTGCCGTCGTAGATCGCATTGGCGACATCGCTCACCTCGGCGCGGGTGGGGACGGGATTCTCGATCATTGACTCGAGCATCTGAGTCGCGGTGATGACAAACTTGCCCGCGCGGCGGGCCTGCTCGATAATCGACTTCTGGATGAAGGGGACCTTCTCCATCGGGCATTCGACGCCGAGGTCGCCGCGGGCGACCATGACGCCGTCGCTCTCGCTGAGAATGTCCTTGATGTTCTCGACGGCTTCGGGCTTCTCGATCTTGGCGATGATGGGGAGGTTTGCGCCCTTCTCCTCGAGGAAGAGACGCAGCCGCAGGACATCGCTGGACCGGCGGACGAAGCTGAGGGCTACGAGGTCGATGCCGGCCTCGATCCCGATCTGGAGATTCTCCATGTCGCGCCGGGTCATGGAGGGCGTGGAGAGTTGGACGCCGGGCAGGTTGATGCCTTTTTTGTCGCTGATCACTCCGCCCCTGATGACTTTGCAGCGCGCCTTGATGCCATCGGTGTCCAGCACGCGGAGTTCGATGGCGCCGTCCGCCAGCAGGACCCGGTCTCCGGGTTTGACGTCGCGGGCAAAGTCCTTGTAGGTGGTGGAAGCAGCGTATGCGTCGCCCTGAGTCTCCTCCGTGGTAATTACGAATTCCGAGCCGGGTTCGAGTACGGCGTGGCCGCCCTCGAACGTGCCCAGGCGGATCTTGGGGCCCTGGAGATCGAGCAGAATGCCCGTGTTGCGCCCAGCCGCGGCGGCCGCTTTACGGATGAGCCCGATTGCCTCGAGCCGTTGTTCGTTCGTGCCGTGGGAGGCGTTGAGCCTGAAAACGTCGACGCCTGCCTCTATCAGCTTGCCGATCATCTCTGGAGATGTTGTGGCCGGCCCCAGAGTGGCGACGATCTTTGTATTGGTCATGCAGAGTTGGAAGAGCCGAGTGCGTTACGATGCTATTTTCCATTATGCCCATGCATCAGGCCATCATTCTCGCCATCGTCCAGGGACTGACAGAGTTTCTTCCTATCAGCAGCTCCGCGCATCTTGCTCTGGCGCCATGGCTTCTGGGTTGGCAGGATCAGGGGCTGACGTTCGACATCGCGCTGCACTTCGGAACGCTGCTCGCCATACTCATCTACTTCTTCCAGGACTGGGTCCAGTTGATCGGCAGCGGCTTCGGGCTGTGGAAGGGAACGGACCCCGATCTGCGTGAGAACGGCCGCCTGATGTGGAAGATTGCCGCCGCGACCGTGCCAGTCGGCGTCGCGGGATTGCTGCTGAAACGTCACGCGGAGACCACTTTCCGCACCCCCTGGGTGATCGGCGGGATGCTGATCGGCGTCGGACTCCTGATGGCTTACGCCGAGAGGGTGGCGAGGCTGAAGAAGAACGTGGGGAACGTAAGCTGGATGGATGCGATGGCTATCGGCACTTCGCAGGCACTGGCGGTAGTGCCCGGCACTTCGCGCAGCGGCATCACAATCACCACCGGCTTGTTCCGGGGCCTGGATCGCTATTCGGCGGCTCGGTTTTCCTTCCTTCTCTCGACGCCCGCCATTGGAGCGGCGGCACTGGACGCGTTCCACGATCTGTACAAGGCGGGCGGCATTCCTGCCGGTGAGCATGGGGTATTTTTCGTGGGCGTGTCGGTGAGCGCGATCACGGGCTGTGCC
>DBMU01000017.1 GCA_002298225.1 Bryobacterales bacterium UBA690 | reverse complement strand
GAGGAGGCGGCGGGGGTGGCGGCTCGGGGGCCTGGTACTGCCGCGGCGTCGCCGGGGGCGGCGGAGGTTGAGGCGGCAGCGCGGCGGGCTCACTGATCCGCTCCATCGGCGCGACGCTGCGCGGGGCCTCCTGCGCGCGTCCCGCGTAGAAGCGGTGGCGGCTAAACAGAAGTGCCGTCCGGATGGGAATGTGCGCCGGTACGGCAACGCGCAGATCCGTGATGGTCGGCACGTCTGGCGCCTCGAAATCGAACTCGAAGTTCGTCTGGCCCTCGATGACAGATTCACTCGTCAGATTCATCGGCGCGCGCTGGAAGCCCGCACCTTCGTTGACACGAATCTCAGCGGGAATCCGCGTGCCCTTCTCGAATGGCGCGTTCAATTCGCCAACGAGGATCAGCCGGTAGCGGTCGCGGCCTTCCAGCCGGAGCTGGCTAAAGAAAGTGACCAGATCGTCGCCGACGCCCTGCACGCGGCTGGGCTTCGCCGCGAGCTTATAGAGAACGTTGCCTCCGCGGTCGAAGACGAAGTTCATCGCTTCAAGCTGCGGGCTGACGCGGAAGTCGACGTACTTGCCTTCCAGCGCCCGCTCCAGCCGCTGCAGCGCGTCCAGCGAGGCCAATACGGACCGCACCTCAACACCCAGGTCGGCGTTCACCTTCCAGGTCCGAGTCGTACGCAGAATCCGCTTTTGCTGCGTGATGAGCTGGATGAACTCCGTCTCGCCGACTTCTTTCAGCGTCTCGTAGTACGTCTGCATGCCGGGTGTGAGATCGAAATGAACTGCGGCGGAATGCAGGAAGCGCCGGAGCTGTCCAAAGAATCTCTGTGGCGGTTGCGTGTAGTCGAGCAGCTCGTAAGCGCAGTCCTGCAGTCCCGACACCATGCGTTCGACGAACTGCACGGTCTGCGAGTCGACTTCGGTTTCAATGCCGCGCTCGGTGAAGAGAATCAGGTACTCGCGCATGGCGCGATGGAGCTCCGCATAGCGCTCGGCGAGAAATGTGACTTGTTCGACGATCTTGCGGTACCCCGAGGCAAGCTCACTGTGTCCCGCCATCGTCGTGCACGCCGGGATGAAATCGGGGTTCTTTTCGTAGCCAGCCCCGTAACGCTGTTTGCGAATCTGTGCGGCCACCAGGGAATACTGGAGCCGATCCGCCGCGGGCTGCAAGCTGAGCTTTACGGTCCATTGCCGTTCAGTCTGCATCTGCGGATTAAACTCATCGGGTGCGCCGTCGGCGGCCTCTTTCACGTGCGGCTCGCAGATCAGGTAGACCGCAGTCTCCTGGACGCCTTCCAGCTCAGATTTAGGAAAGCTGCGGGACACGGGGTGGGAGGGATCCACTTCGACGATGCAGCCCGCGCTGGTCAAGCCGCGGCACTGGGTGACGCTGATGGCGAGAGTTTCCTCGTTTTCACTCAGGCTGACGACGGGATCGAAGCGGGCGGCACCGAGCTCATTTTCCTGAATGCGCGGTCCGCCGCCGACCAGGCCGCTGGCGTTCGTCGCATAGCGAAGCGCCCACAACAGCATCGAGTCGAAATAGCGCTCCTGCCGGAGAAAATGATCCGGTGTCAGGAGCATGCCGTGCTCCCAGTTCACGGAGTTGAGTTTCAAATCGTTCGGGTTCATGCGGGTACTCCAGTGTGCGCGCCCAGATAGCTGTTCAGGCCGAGCCGCGAGTTTGCGGCTTCAATGCCGAGGCGCGGCGGCTTCGTGCGGTCTTCAATGCTCCACTGAACGCTCCAGCGCTGGTGGCACGAAGTGGTGAGGTAGAGCACCGCGTTCAGCAAATATTTCCTGTCGTCATCCTGGAATGCGTACCAGGTTTCGAGGGGGACCGGACCGATGACAAGCACGAGCTGCGCCAGGTCCTCGATATGATCGCCCACCACGGAATCGACACCCAGCCGTGCATGAGCCTGCCCCAGCAGGCTGAGGTCTTCTTCCGCGAGATAGCGAGACCTGGGCTTGCGGCGGATTCCTTCGAGGGGCAGACCGAGGATGAGGTGCAGGGCGAATCGGATGCCATGCTCCTTACCGGCCAGCGACTGCAGATTCGGCAGGAGGAGTGCGAGGCGGAACCACAACTCCTGCGGCCAGTGTTCCGGATCCAGGCCGAAGAGGTTGATCCAGCGCGCACAGGCCTCCAGGTTGTGTTCCGAGATATCGAACAGACGCGCACCTTCGCGCAGCCAGTGCGCGGCCTTCTGGTACGGATCGTCGATGGGGCTGAGAATTTCACGGGTACCGAGTTCCGCCTCTCCGCCTGTGTCCCAGAAGCAGACGGGGAGATTGTGGAAGTAGCCGAGGCCGGCGATGCGGAGTTGAATCGTGTCGCCGGCTTCCACCGGAGCTCCCGGAACGGGCGACTGTGAGACGACCCAACGCGTCGGATAGCCGCGACCATCCATCGTGATAGTGACGCGGTTTGCGGAGATGCCAAGGGTGGAGAGCACTTCCAGCGCCGAATCCACGGTGTGGCGGAAGCCATGAAAACTCACAGCGAGATGCGGCATCGGCACGCTCATGACTCCTGCCACTCCACGCGCAGACTGAGATCCACGTCATGCAGAAATCGCGAGGCCAGCGTGGCATGCAGCTCTTCGCGCATCCTGGCGGCTTCCACTTCGGGATCGTTGAAGTCATCGCTGTTCAGTTGAAGCGTGACGCGCTCCACGCGCCGCAGAGCACCACCGACCCGCTCGACGGCGGATTGAATAGACGCGTTGCGGATGCGGCGATCGAACGACTTCACTACGGCATAGAGGTCTGCGCGGGTGACGACGCGATCGCGCGAAAGCAGGGCCGCACAGAAGCGCTCCTGCGCGGAGGCGAACTGCTCACTGCTGGTTCCGCCAGCGGCCGCCGTCGGATTCAAGACACGCAAGTTGCCCGAGGAGCCTTTCAAATCGATTGAAGTGACCTGACCCGGCCCGACCTGGTTCGCAGCTTCGCCTGAACTGACCCAAACACGCACGTTGGCAAGCGACTGCGAATGCCCATCCGGCCGCCGGGCGGGGGTCAACTCGATACGGCCATTACGAATGGCATAGCGCCCCACGTTCGGATCGACGGACGGCTCCATCTCTCCCAGGTAGGGCGTGTCGTTCTCACTGATAACCGAGAGAGGCGAGACAAGCTGCCAATCAGTGCCGCCTTCACGGCTGATCGGAATCGCAGTGCCGTGCTTTTCGAAGACGATGGTCTGGTTGAAGCATTCGACATTCGAAGCGGTGATGGCGTGCATCGAAACCCCGCCGATGCCGGTGTGAAGCGGCGGCAATCCGCGAGGCAATGTGATTTTGATCCACACGCGATCGGCGCCGAACAGCGCGGGGGCCTCGCGGCCGAAGATTCGCCCCAGAGGAGCATCCAGTCCTCGCGGCACTTTGCAGATGAGGCGGCGGTCCTGAGGGACCACCGGCATGATGAATACCTTGCCGGCATAGAAGCCCGCGGGCAGAAGCGGGGTCTTGTCCTGAACCTCATCCTCAGCCGCCGCGGTTTTGTCCGGAATCAGCCAGGTGAGCTTTCTCAACCCCGCGTTGGCCAGCTTCGGGCGGAGAATACCGCGCGCCGAGAACTCGCCCTGCGGGCCTGAGAGACACCATGTCTCCTGCGCGAGCGCGTCCTGGATAGGGCGCGCGTCCGGAGAGAGATCGAAATAGAAACTATGCCCGCTGACATGTTCCGGGCTGGCGTCGATGGCCAGGAACACCGCCGGATTGGGCCCGAGGTTCACCTTCACCGGTTCCAACGAAGGGCGCGCGGCATTGAAGCGCTCCGGCATTTCGACTCCCGCCAGCACACGCATGGCGCCGTCCTCGTAGGTGGCGCCGAAACAGACCTGAGCGCCGGAGATGGTTACGGCCGCGTCTGTCGAGAACGAGAAGCGTGCGCCGGTCTGCGTCTGGCCGCGAAGGGTCGTGCCGGCGTCCACCAGCAACGGTCCGGCCGCGCCGCTCAACCGCACGACGGTCTGCGCGGGACGAGCCTTGCGCATCTCGATGCCCAGGCCGGCGATGAGTTCATCGAGCAGGGACAGGCGGATGCGTCCCGTGTCACTGTACAGTGCTTCGAGTTGCTGCGCAAAGGTGCGAAACAGCACTGCAAGGACGGGGTCGGTCGCCTCCGCGCTGACGCCATACTCCTTGAGGCGCTTGCGGAAATCCTCCCGCATCTTGCTGTCGATTTCGAGTGCAGTTGCGCTCTGGTAAGGCATACTCAGATTCCTATTCCGGCCGCGCGACGCTCGACGTGTACTTATGGTCCGGCTCCAGAGTCGACACGATGGTGACGGAGTAGACATCGACATCCGCATTAGGACTCTGATCACGGCGGATGGATTCCAACCTGTAATGCGTGATGCCGAGATCCTTCAGCGTGGAGTTGATCGCCTGCTCGGCCTGTTTCAAGCCGTCCGGACGCAGGCGCATGCCCTCAAACAGATCCCGCACGCCAAAAGCGCGGCATCCTTTCCAGGAGCCGCCCGGCGTGCGCGCCATCATCTCGATCAGACGCAGAACGGCCTCGGGCTCGTCCGTCCTCTTGAGAAACGAGCCCTGCAACCTCAGCGGAAAAGCGATGAACGAAATGGTTTCTACTCCTCATCCAGCGCCACGAGGGCCCGCCAGGGACCCTCCCGGCAGTACGGGCTCTAATTGCTGAGCTGGATCTCCTGGAAGTTTTGCTGGTTCAGAACCGGCTCCAGGTCGAGCACCAGCATATGGTTGAGGCTCGGCGCGTCACCGTTCGACTCCAATGGAGGATTTGAAGTCTCGTAGTTGGAGACCCAGCCCTTGAATTTGTACGAGCAGAGGGCATCCTCGTGCGAATCGTCCTTCCAGAACTCGATCTTGATGTCCTTGATCTTGTCGCGAGTGACGACATTGGCGAGTTCGAAGAACTTCTTCACCGCGGAAAACGGGAGGTTCTTGTCGTCGTGGAAGTCTGCCCAGACGCGGATGCTGGTCTTGAGGCTGCCCATTTCGGGCATGCCGGCGCGGTCCTTGGCGGTCGTGAAGACAACCTGCACGCTCACCGCGTCGAACTTGGTGCCGTCGATAGTAACGGTGCTGCGATATGGATTCGGCATGGTAGTTCCTCCTGTGTCCTCTTGCTCCTAGTTGCTGATCTTGATTTCCTTGAATTTGTCCTGGTTGAGGGTGGGTTCAAGGTCGAGAACCATCACGTGATTGAGGCTCTCATAGGAGAGGGCGGGGCTATTCGCCAGCATGTCGCCGCCATCGCTGGCCGCGGCGCCCAGAGGATGCGGGTTGGAGGTTTCGAAGCGGCTGATCCAGCCTTTGAAGCCGTAGCTGCACAGGGCGTCTTCGTGCTTGTCATCCTTCCAGAACTCGATCTTGATGTCCTTGATCTTGTCGCGGGTGACCACGTTTGAGAGCTCGAAGAACTTCTTAATCGCGGAGAACGGCAAGTTCTTGTCATCGTGGAAATCCGCGATCACGCGGATGCTGGTGGTCAGGCTGCCCATCTGAGGCATGCCCGCGCGGTCCTTTTCACTGTGAAAACGAACGGTGGTGGAAACCGCGTCGAATTTGGTGCCGTCGATGGTCACCGTGGAACGGTAAGGTGCAGCGGCCATAGAATGAATCCCTCCCTCTGTTCTCGCGAATCTAGTGAAACAGCTTCCTGAAGAAGCCTGTCAGCCTGTCCAGCACGCCACGCCCAGGATCTGCCGGAGGCGATGCTGGTTGCGACTGCTCCGAATCTCTCATTTCAGTTGCGCTTCCCGCTGCGGCTGCCGGCGGATGAGAGATGACTGCGCCATCCTCGCTGAGCCGGCCTTGCGCGATGAGTTGCGCTTTCAAATGCGGTGGGAGGTAGTCCGAAGCCTTCCGCTGCGACATGTCCGGGGCCGGTTTCTCCGGCTCAACCATGCGGGCGCCAACCGCCCTGGGCAGGTTCAACTGCATCGAGCTGCGGTATTGCGCGCGGGGGGCGGTACGGATTCCATGCTCCTCGTTGATCCGGTCACCCTCGTTCTCCGCGCGCCGGGCGGCGTCCCCGCCGAATGGCAGGTTCAAGTCCTTCGCCGGAACGTTGCCTCCGCTCTGCTCGTGCTGCCTTGCGGCCGAACCCGTCATGTCGTCTCGTCCGTCGCTCACGGCAACCTCTCCACCTTCAATAACGGGATCCGTCAGCTCTTTTGCTCGCCCTTGGAAAATTCCGGCGTGTCGATCTTCATGACGAAGGTCTCGGCCGGCCCCGTAGGCATCACATTCAGGCTGATGTCGCAGATACCCTGCATGCGCTTGTTGGCATCCTTGTCGACGAAGAGGTCGTAGCCGAGAATGGTTCCCTGCTCCACCTGCTCGTCGAGCAGCCTCTTGAGAGGCGATTCGATGCTCTGATCCATGAAGTCGCGCGTCAGCACCTGGCCGGCCACCTGCAAGAGGTAGTGACGGCAGCAGCGTTCCAGATAGCGCAGGATGCGGTAGCTGGTGAAGAACTTCAGCACGCCGTTGGGATCATCGGCCTGCGTGCGGCAGCCAAAGAAGCAGAGGTGGTTGTCGGCGTCGCGGATGATCGGCACCAACTGGCGCTCCATTGAGATGTGCTCCATCTCGCCGATCAGCGGCTCGAAGCGCACTTTGTCGACGCCGGATATCTGGCCGAAGCGGGATCCCACGGGGCCCTGCGCGATGCCCTGCCCGTCGTCGGCGCGCGCCACAGCGCCAGCGAATACGAGCGAAGGGGTGACCCACAGATCGTCGCCGTTGTCCACGCCTTTCTCGAACCAGTGGGCGGCCCTGGCCTGCAGGTAGCCCGAGCAGACGACATCGGCCGCGGCGCGGTCCTCCGGCCGCTTCATGAATTCGTACTTACCGCCGGGAAGGAAGTTGCGCTCGAGGTTCTTGAACGACTTCTCGTCGTCCACGTCCGTGAGCAGCAGCATGCCCCACATGTTGGCGATATCCTCGAACTTTTCGCGCACCGTCTGCGGAATGTGTCCGGGGACAACAAGGTTGCAGATGTCGTCGCGGAAGTTGAAATTGTCGTTGCGTTTGCGAACAAAGTTATCGACTGCCGCGACGTTCATAGAGAACACATCCTTCATCGCCTTGGCGTCGGCATTGAGGACATAGAGCTCCACGGGCTTTCGCACCTTGCCATCCATCACCTTCGAGTTCTCGAAGAAGAGCTGGACGTGCCGGTAGCTCCGCTCAATCGGGCGGATCTGCTTGAAGAGCTGCTCCAGGAGTTGATCGCGCATGGACTCGGCCTGCGTGATCTGCGCCTGAAGCTTCTGCACGGTCTGCTCGTAGCTGTCTTCCACCGAGAGCAGCGACTCCAGATCCATCAACTGCTTCAGGAAGTCGCCGGCGGATTGGGCAGTGAAGATTGAGGACACCGACCTGGACTCATCCAGGAACCCTGGATGCAGGTCGGAGAAGATGTCCTGCAGGAGGTCGCGCGCAACGCTATCGCCGAGGATCTCGGCCGTGGTCCGGGTTTGCACCAATTCGGGCATTACTCAGCTCCTCCCTTGCCGGCCACTTTCTGAAGGTCTTCCCTCAGGCGGCCGAGAGCCTTGATGATTTCGCCGCGCTGCTCCTCGCTATTCCATGCGCGCCGCACGGCGGGCAGTTTCCAGCGGTCCTTCAGGCGGTAGAGCAAGTCGATGTTTGCTTTGAGGTCGGCGATGTCATTCCTCGAGTAGGTAATGTTGCCGTCCTCATCGCGGGTCTCCTGCTTTTTCTGCAGGTTCTCCGGGTCGAAGTCCTTAATGCTGCGGAATTTGAATTCAGCTTTGAACTCCGTCTCCTCGGCCCCGGCGCTTCCCTTGAAGTTCAGCTCAGGCTTGAACTTGGCGAAGGCGTCATTGACGTCCTCCACCCGCGTGAGTTCCTCATTCTCCGAGGCGGCTTCCTTGCCGACGCGGCCCAAGGTCATAGGCAGCATGACCGCAGCGGTCGAGGTCGGCACCTTCCGCACGGAGGGTGTAACCCCCTTGCGGATGACTTTGACTAACGGCATCTCTTGTCTCCTTCTACTTCGAATGTCTGGTTTAAAAACTTGGAAGTTGTTGAACTTGAGCTGAACCCGGGGGATGCTAATAATCTCAGCGAGGCGGCACCTCCCGGTTACCAAGTCGAGTCTGAGAGAAATCCGGATGAGCCTGGGGATTGACGACAGTCCTGTCGGCGGCGCCGCGAGGCGGCATAGCGGCGCCACGCGGCCCCTGCTGGAATCCCGGCGGGGCGGGCCGTCCGGCGATCACACCGTTCACCACCCGTGTCTGCGAGCCCCATTTCGCCTGCCCGGCGCCCGGCATCACCCCTATGAACTGTTCGGGCCAAATGAGGCGCGGCACCCAGTTCCACAAGATGATCAGCAGCAGGCCCAGCCCGCAGAAGACGCCGAGCGGCCGGATGATGGACATCCAGCCCGCACTCGCCGGCAATGCCGCGAGAACTGCCCTCTTCTCCTCAGGACTGCAAATGCCCGCGTACACCGGCACGCCCATCTGCGGCGCGGTCCACAGCGTTTCGTTGGAGCGCAGCGTTTGTCCGTTGGGCAGGTGCAATTCGGCCGTCACGGCCATGTTCTGTCCGGCAAGCGACGCGCGGTCCGGAAATGGCGATGAGAATGTTGCAGCAAGCCGGTTGTTCAGCAGCGTGCGGGTGAACTGAAAGATGCGTTTGAGGCCGTCGAAGTCCGACGCCAGGTAGTACTTCGTACTGATCTGCTTCAGCGCTGTCTCGTCGAGGCTACCGGTCTCACCGAAGCCAATCGCGATGACGGACGCACCCGAGGTCCGCACCTTGCGCGCGGCCTCCTCCAATCCGGACGGCCCGGCGAGCAGCCCGAGATCGTCACCCTTGAACACCTCGTTGTTGCCATCGGTGAGCACGATGACCATCGCTTCCGGCGACTCGCCGGTTTCTTTCTCGATGCCCGGCAGCGCTTCCTGCAGGCGGTCAATGCCAAAGACCACCGAGGAATAGAGAGCGGTGTTGTTTCGGTCCTGGGGCGCAGGCAGTGCTTCCACCTGAGCCAGCGCCGCGGCTTTTGTGCGCGCGAAAACGCCAGACTGGATCTGTAACTGCACGCCGTGGCTTTCGAAGGGGACGACAGCGACGCGATCCGCGCCTTCTTCAAATCCGGCGAGGAAATGAGCGATGGCCTGCTTGGCCGCATCAAAGCGCGTCTGGCCGCCGGGGAGCGTCTTCTTCATGCTGCCCGAAATGTCGACGATCACCAGCGCGGTCCGTCCACGCACCTTCGACAACGACTCGCCCGCGGCCGACGCGTAGAATGGCGTCACCAACTGCCCGCCTGCGTTCACTTTGATCTGCGCTGGGAGTTTCTCGGCGGGAGGGAGTTGCGCGTTGAAGGGCTGGCCCTTGTCATCGACGAGGTTGAGCTTCATTCGGAAGCAAGGCACGGTGGAAGCCGGTTCGCAGGAGACCAGCTTCAACGGCTCGGCAAATTCGAGCCTTCCATTCTGCGCCAAGGCACCCGGCTGGACGAATACCGCCGCCAGCATGAACGCGGGAAGCCATGTTCTGCTTGTTCGCACTGCCCCTACCCTTCCTTCTTCGTCAAAAACTTGATTGCAGTCCGGCCCACCAGAATATCGTCACCGGCCTTCAGCTCCTGTGATGCCGTGACTGTGCGGCCACGAACGCGGAGAACGTAACGTGCCAGCCCCGCCGGATTGTTCAAATCCGGGTGGCGCGCGATATAGAAGCGCCCATCCTTGCCGAAGATCATCGCGTGTCGCGCGGCGATGGCTGCGTCTGGAATGAACACCTGGACGCCTACCGCATACGCGGTCTTGTTCAGGTCTCGGGACTCAGAACCTACGAGATAGGTGTCGCCCTGCTGGAGTTCCCACTCCTTGCCGGAGCGGCCGAACTTGGCCTGTGCCCTCCCGTCGCCGCTGGAGACGAACTTCAGGATGCCGTCGCGCAGAAGGATGGGCGCCAGCGTGACACCGAAGCAGATACCCACGCCGATTAAAACAAATCCGAGCGCTTGTGTCAGATCCGGGATACGGCTGCCCAGGACGTGAAACAGCGCGCCGCCCGCCGCACCGCCGATCAGCCCGCCGAGACACGCATGCACGACACGCATCTTGTTCGCCATCACCCAGCGCAGGCCCAAACCCAAGCCTATGAAGCTGCCGACCAACATCCAGCTCAGGAGCCGCGTGAGGAACGGTTGTACCTCGGCGAGATTCGACGTAATGGGAATCATCGCCAAGCCACCCAGCAGCCCAGCCAGCAGCCCGATGCCTCCACCAGCGAGCACATACCGCGGGACCACGCGGTTCCCTGACCATTTGTCAGAGAATGCGACGGTCAGGAGCCCGATCATCAGGCCCAACAAAACGGCCGCGGAAAGGTCCGAGAGTGACGAGGACCTGTTGGCAAGGAGAGTCGCCGAGAGAAGGGCGGTCAATCCCCAGGAAAGCAGTCCAGCTACCCCCCCAGCAAGAGACATGTAATACAAAGTCTGATAGAGGCTCATCCCAGTGTTTCCCCAGCTTAGCCGATGACGTATGCATGTGCAAAAGAAATTCGCCTCGCGAGAGGGCAAGGTAGAGGAATCGCTTTCACGGCGGTGACGTACCTGTCCCCAATTGGGATACGACCTGCTGGATGTTTGCGAGATATTTCTTCGATCTCTCAGCTTCAACCGTCGCCGCGTTGAGTTGAATCACCTTCTCGAAGTGCCCTTTTGCAGCCGATAAGAACCCTACGCTGGAAGAAGCGTTGAATTTTTCCGCAAATACGATGCCCAGAGCATAGTGCGCATACAGATCGCTCTGATCCATGGTCAGAGCCTTCTGGCAATAGGCGATCGCTGAATCGAACTGCCTGCTCATCCGATCGCAATCGCATAAGCCGAAGTTCGCCATGAACTGAAGTTCTTTCCAGATATCCGTCTGCGCGGCGCGCTTCTTCTTGCCCATGCCCGCGAGGTAGCCCAGAACGTAGTAATTCAATTTGCCGGCGAGTTTCGAATCGAAGTCGCTGAGACGAAGGTACTCGCTGTACTCCTTCCGCGAGTCTGAACAGCGCTTGTCAAAGCGCAAGGCTTCAGCGAGCCAGAAATGCGCCTCCGCATGTGCAGGATTGAGACGGATCGCCTCCCTGGCGTACTTCTCTGCCTCGGCGTAGGCATTCTTGCGCGTGAATCCCTGTGCCAGCAAAGCATTGGTCAGAGACACGTTCGGAGCCCGCTGCAGAGAGGCGGTCAACTGGCGGATCGCGCCGTCGAGATCGCCGACGTCCAGAAGCATGCCGCCGAACGACGCCTGGGCCTCGGCGTAGTCGGGATCGATTGTCACGGCCTTTTGAAACGCAGCCCGCGCTTTCTCGTAGTCGAACAAGGCATGATAGGCACGTCCCAGAAAGAGGGCGGCCTGGCTGTAGTTCGGATCGATCTCCAGGGCCTTCTCAAAATGCACTGCGGCCTTCTGATAGTTTTTTTCGAAGCCTTTCTCGTAGGAGTCCATCCCTTGGTTGAACTCGTCTACGGCCGCCTTCTTACGCTGCCGCGGAATGACGACACGGAGAGACACGGTGGTCTCCTGGCCCGGGTAGACGGTCTCCTCGCGCGGCCCATCCGGCTCATATCCCATATGCACGCCCTTGATGGTGTGCACGCCCGGCATGATGCCCGGCAGCCGCAGCGGTTTGCCCTTGTCGACGACGCCCTGCGACTTCCCGTCGACGAACACCTCAACGCCGTCCATGTTGCTCTCGACCACCAGGGAGCCGAATTTCGGGGGCTGCGCCGGGGCGGATGGGGCGCGGGCAGGGTTGTAAGCGAGGATCATGTTGGGATCGTAGCTGCCGCGCTCCGCGGTGGGATTCTGGCGCGTCTTGGTGTCGCGGCGCACGTTCACGCGCACGTATTCACCGAGTTCATCCGCCGTCACAACGCCGTCCACGTTTTCGTCGGCCTCGCCTTCGATGCCCTTCATCACGTAGTAAGTGAATACGCCGTGTCCGCCGCCCCAAATCTCGCTTTCAAACGACTGTTCCCGATCCCGGCTCGCTGTGAGCGAGAACAGCGTCCTGTCAAGTTGCACAAGGCTTGAATTGATCTGCTGCGTATCGGCCTCCGGCGTGATCGCACCGGAGTGGCAGGCGTCGGTGAGCAGCACCTTCCACCTGGCCTTGATCTGCGATCCGATCACGCGTCCCAGGCGATCCATCGGATAAGCCGTGCCGGAGATGTCCCTGGCGTCAATGTCATAGGGCGCCAGATAGGCTTTGCCGCCGGAGACGAAGCCGTGGCCGGCGAAGTAGATGACCACGCGATCGTCCTCTTTCGAAACGGACGGCAGCCACTGCTCCAATTCCTTTTTGAGATTGGCCAGCGTCGCGGCTTTGCCGATCAGCCGGTGAACGTTTTCCGGAGGAAACTGCCCGCCTTCGGGGCTGATCAGCGATGAATACACCGCGGCCGCGTCGCGGGAAGGAAAGCGCAGTTGGCCCTGCGGGGGGAGCTTCTCGTATTCGCTGATCCCCACCACCAACGCATAACTGCGGGGAATGACGACCTTATCTCCGGGCTTCACGACTGGGTTTGCAGGCTCGCGCGTGAACTTCAGATCACGCTGCTGCTCTCCTGGTGGACTCTGGGCCAGCACCGTCAACAGGGACGCGAACATCACCGGGTACAACTTCATCGTTCTTCTCCTAACGGTGGGCCAGGCGCAACGTGTAGATAAAAGGCTCGTCAGAGTCAGCCGGCGCGCTGACCGCCGCGGCCTTGTTCGACTTCACCATGGTGAGCTCTCGAACGGTGATGTCTTCGAACTCCGACAGATTCTCCGGCAGCGCCGAGTTCGGTTTGAGGGGCTTTAAACCGGCGCTATTATCGATGCACTCTCCGCGTGCTTTGAAGATTGTGTCGTCGCAACGCGGAGTAATCGACGGGTTCAATGATTGGGCGGGAGCCGGCAGCTTGGGTATGTCCAGCCGCGAGGGACCGCTCTCGCTCAGGCGCACGGGGCTGACCAGCCAGTACACTATCTCGTGCCCCGCTGGCCCCTCCAGCCGGAACCAACCGCTTTCCGTCATCGGTACGAGATACTCGCGGCCCGCCTCAATGCGATTTTGCGTCCCAGTTTCCTCCTTCGGGAAAAGGAGCACGTACCTGCCGGAAGTCGAGTGGTTCATCACGTAGAGGTAGCCGTTGAATGTCGCTCTGAAACGGAAGCGCACCAACTCTCCGGATTCGAAGACATGGCTTGGATCCATGCGCTCCGTGCGGCCATCCTTCTGCCGCTCGACGATGATCTCGACGCGCTTGGGCCCGTCCGAATCGGGCCGCGCGTCCAGCGCGCCACGGACTGGCGCTGCGGCTTTGGCGGGCGCTTTCGAGTCGGACGGCGGCCCTGCGAGCATAGCTGCGGCCACTACCGCCGACGGGATCAATCCCGGCATGGTCTGCCCCTCCCAGCTGTCAACGCGCGGCTACTTGTGCCGCAAGGTCAAGTCGACGACGACCCGGCCTCCGGTCCCAGTACCGGAGAGGCTCGCCGTGTTCACTACGTAGGTCGCCTGTTCGGCCTCAACTCCCGGCGCGGACTTCTCCGCGGAGGAGGCGGCTTCTTTGTCGACCTTTGTGAAGACCAGGTCACGCGACTGCACCTGCAGCCGCAGTTGGTCTATCCATCTATCGTCGAAACTGTTCTTGGCCTGCATAGTGGCCGGGCGTCCAGCCGCTGCAGGGCGGTCTGGAAGAGCCGTGCCTTTGCCCGAGACACTCTGGATGAGCTCCTCAATGTCCTGCACCGGACGCGTCGACAAGAGCACGAACAGTTTCTCCTCGCCCGCCTGCTCATCGAATGTGAAGTATTCGCCGGCGCCGCCGGGCACCTGGTACTGGCGTCCCGGCACGATCTCGTTGCTCTGCTGGCTGGATTCCGGGTGCGGGAAGAGCGGAGCCCAGATGCCGCTGGCTCCGCGCGCAATCACGTACAGGTAGCCCTTCTGATTGCCCATGACGCTGAGCCTGATGCTGTCGCCCGCCTTGAACTCGCTATCGCTGCGCACTTCCGCCAGTCCGCTGGAAGTCTTTTTCAAAATGCTGTAGCGCAGGCCGAGCGGAGGTGCCTGCGATTGCTTCTGCGATACGAACTGGAAGTGCGACTCGGCATCTTTCACCGATGGCGCCGAGGCAAACTCCGGTCTCGGCCCACTCACCCGTGTGCTGTCAGGCTTGGTTCCGCCCGTAGAGGGCTTGGCCGGCGCCGGGCTGGCTGCCCTGGCGGACTTCTGCCCTTTACTCTGCCCCTGCTTGTTCACAGCCACCATGTCCGCGGCAGAGAAAAACGCATCCCTCGCGTTGATCTGCGCATCCTGAGCCGCGAGAGCGCCACCCAGGAAGACACCGACGAAAACTGGAATCAGGTTAGTTCGCATCTTTCACACACCGGAAGCCGATTGCCCGATTGGGCTGATTTGCCGGCCAGCCCCTCCGCATATATAAACGGAAAAACCGCTCGTCTTTGATCAAGAAGCTGCCGCCCTTGATGCTGTACCAGTCCCGCGACACGGCATTGTTTGCGCCGAGAGCCTTTTGCATGTCCTCGATTTCGCGGTCCGTAACGGGGAACCGCGTTGTTGTCCACTCAAAAGCATTGCCCGACATGCCGAGCGCCTTGTACGGACTCTGGCGGTCCGGATAGTCATCCACCGGCACCAGTTGTCCCGGATTGGGCATCGGTTGACTACCCCAGGGATAGACCCGGCCATCGGGCCCACGCGCCGCCTTCTCCCACTCCTGTTCACTTGGCAGACGCTTTCCTGCCCAGGCGCAGTATGCTTTCGCGTCCTCCAGGCTCACCGAAGTGACAGGCAGGGATGGCGAGGATTTGTAGGTATCCGAATCGGGCGGATTGTGGCTTGTCGCCTGAACAAAGCGCGCGTATTGTTCGTTGGAAACTTCCGTCGCATCCAGATAGAAGGCGGGCAGATCCAAATCCTGCTGTTTGTTGGGCGATTCGGCGCCGTTATCGCCAAAGATGAACTTGCCCGCAGGGACCAAAAACATGGGACCGGACGGAACGTTCAGCACGCCTGCGAGCGCCTGTCCCACGGCAGCCGTCTGCCTGGCTTGCTTCTTCTCCTCGGATGCAGGGCCCGGACGAATCGTGATGTAACCCACGATTGCCACAACGGCCAGTCCGACAGTTCCTACAGCCAGCGGGATCGCCTTGCTCTTGGGCTTCGGCGCCGGGTCCGGTGGCGTGACTTGGCGCGACACCACGTCCACCGTCTCCTCCAGTGCTTCCGCCTGCAAGTCCGGCCGGTCGCTCAGCGGCTCCAGCCGCACCTCCTGAGACATTCGGAATGAGTTGCGCAAATCCTCCAGCAACTCCCGAGCCGACTGGTAACGCTGCTCGCGGTCCTTCTCCAAGAGCCTGTTCACGATCCGCTCGAGTTCGGTGTCAACATCGGGGATTACCGTACTGAGAGCCGGCGGCAGCTTCTGTACGTGTCCAATCTCAATCGCGCGATAGCTGTCGCCTGTGAACGGCTTCATCCCCGAGAGCAACTCAAAGAAGATGACGCCTAGCGAGTACAAATCGCTGCGGTGATCGCAGGGCTCTGCCCTGATCTGTTCCGGCGACATGTAGTAGGGCGTGCCGAGAGTCTCGTTGGCGCGAGTCCGTGCTGAAGGCGCGTCTCCCGCCTTCGCGATACCGAAGTCGAGCACGATGGCGCGGCCCGAGCGGTCGATGCGGATGTTGGCCGGCTTCAGGTCGCGATGCACGATGCGTCGCTCCGAAGCCCAGACGAGCGCGTCCGCCACCTGCCGCACGATGGTAACGGCTTCTTCCTGCGAGAGGCGGCCGTGGCGCTCCAGGTAGCTCTTAACGTCCTCGCCCTCGATGTAGGGCATGATCAGATAGTGCAGCGAGCCGGCTTCGCCCACATCGAACACCGGTGCGATGTTGGGATGCCCTCCGAGCGTCGCAGACGTGCGTGCTTCGTCCATGAAGCGCGCCACTATTTGCGGCTCTTCGGCGAGCTGATCATTCAACACCTTCACGGCGAACAGCGCCCCATGGGTCCGGTGCCGCGCGAGAAAGACCTCCGCCATGCCTCCGCCGCCAATCCATTGCTGGATCTCATATTTGTCGCCAATCAATTGATGCAGGGCGGCTCGGATCGCGTTGCGTGATGCGTTGGACATGGCTTGCGGTTCAGATTAGCTTAGCCGTTTTCTCCTCGTTCCAGCCATTGCCCCAGCGGAACGCTCCAGATAATAATCGGCTGGAACGGCCAGTGGTGTGTAGGTGAGAGGACTGAGATCGCCAGCTTCAGGCTGCATGAGGTGATCCGCACTCCGGTTCTTCAGATGCCAGGTCACAATGCGCTGGAGCTGCAGTACAGCTTCCACAAGAGCAGTCCCGGCATGGCGCCCGTCCCACAAGCAGACAAACCCCGTTTCCGGGTGAACGTTCGGGTGGACAACGGGATGCTCCAGGAAAGCCTCCACCGGCACGGAAGGATAATACTCCGGAAATTCGAACCGAACGCGGATCCCCGGTGATGCAGTGTTCTCCTGGCGATACGCAGGAGTATCGTTCAATTCCACCCATGGCTCGGACACGTGCATCCTGCCGGGATTGGATACGGCCAAAATCCGCAAGGCTGCCCACTCCCGCTCAATGCGGCGTACGCGGGCGAGCTGGAAGAGCGGCTCAGCCATTACCCGTTGGTCGCGATCGTCGACACGCGCAGCACGTCGTTCGGGCGCACGCCCTGTTGGGGTAGAGGCCGGCTGAACTCAAGGGAGTTTCCATTCCACACGACCTGCGGTTCGCCGTCGCCCTGGAGCACGTCGCCGCGCTCACGCAAATCGTACAGGATCTCGTGAAGAACGTCGTCGAGGACTTCCTGTTCGTCAATATCGACGTTGTACTTCATCTCTCCCTGAATTGTGTCGAAGTAAATCTGGTACTTCGGCATGGACAACACCTCCTGCTCCCTCTAACGCGTCGACTGCATGAACTGTTTGAGCGCGTCCGGCAGCGCTTCCACACGCCGCTGGCAGCGCGAGCATACCCCATTGGAATCGTCCCAGCATTCCAGACATTGCGGCCGGCCGCACTTGGGGCAGGTCCGCAGCTCCGCATCCTCCGGCCCAACCTGGCAGCGCTGACAGCGGCCCTGCTGAGTCGTCAAGCCCACGTTTTTGTCCCACCACTGCTTGCTGGGCGGGAATAACGGCACTGCGTTTTGGACACAGAGCCGGCAGCGAATTTTCTCGAAGTCCCAACACTTCGACTCGCACACCACCAGATTGCAGCGCGGGCAGGTGAAAGTGATTGTGTTCGACACGCGCGAATTGCACAGCGCGCAGCGCCGGGCGTCACGGTTTTTCCACCAGACGATCACCGCAGTAATCATTCCGGCCAGACAGGGGGACATCCACAACAGCGGGTCCATCCCGGGCCGTGATGCAGCCCACAGCATCACGCCAATGCCGGACGCCAAAACAGGAGGCATCACCCCGAGCCACTGGTTCTGCAGTTCCACTTCAAACATCCGCAACAGGCCCAGTGAGATCAACGGGAGCAGGCATGCAATGCCGATCCCCACGCCCGCGCCCGCCATCGCTCCGAAGAACTGAGCGAGCGCCATGACAAATACACCCGCGGCGAATACAGCCCCAGTCCGCGCGTTCATATCGACTTCAAGCCCATCCTCTCCTCTCGAATACTATACAGGTGATCGGCCGGTAACCCGATCTCCTCAGGCCTTTTTTTTGCCAGGGCGTTTCCCGAGGGTACCTCACGCACCGACTCCAACTCCAGTAGTTTCGTTGAGCCGCAAGACGGGCAGTGGCCCTCGCGCCGCAGCTTCACCGAGCGTACGAGAGGCGCAAACTCGATTCCGCACCCCTGGCATCGTGCTTTCAAACAGATCGGCCATTCCCATTGCACGGCCTGCCCAATCGCGAGGATCTCAGCGAAGGTTCCATTGCATTCCGTATCCCAGCGGACGACGTCATGGAAAGGGCACTCAGCGCTTTGAGGCACATTGAACGCCTCTAGCCGCGGCCCCTCGTCGAGTCTGATGTCCACGTTGATGGCACCCGTCTCCTTTCGCAGCAACCAGCGCATCCCCAACTCCACCTGCAGCGCCGCCGTGATGGATGCCAGCGTCGGAGTACTCGACCATCCGCCAGTTTCCACGTCCATCCGACACGGATGCGCCTGACTCTGCCAGCTCGACAGAATTTCGCGGCGCCTGCGTCCGCTGAGCCTGCAGCAGAAACAGGCGCCACCAGCGCCCGGAAACCAGGTCACGCGTCCGGCTGAGTAATCCGCGGTGTTGAGCCCTCCGTCACACACCGGCAGATGCAGCCGTGTTGAGATCCTCGACAACTCGACTCGGGCCGAGTCTCTGTCGACCCCCGCGAAGATCACATCCCTCCCCTGCAGCCGCCTCCATCCCACGTCCGCGATCTCCGCGGCGATACCCTGCCAATGCGTGCCGGGAAACCAGCGGCTGCAGGAATCGACAAGGACCTCGGCCTTCGGCTGTCCAAGCGCCTCGGGACTTCGAAAGAAAACACATCGAGTGGAGTTTTCCGGCCCTACGCGATCCGGATCGATCAACAGAACGTCGCCAACGCCGACAAGTCCGAGCAGTTTGACCAACTCATTGCCGAGCGCGCCCAGTCCAACGACGGCGACCCGCATGGCAGCGGCACGCCGCGGCTCATAGATGGTACCCGCCAGCCGGCTGTCATCGGATCTCATGACGCTCGCAACTCCGCTACTGTTGTCGTGCATTTGGGGCGGATCATTTCCGGGTTTCTCATGTATCATTGGGAGACCGATCCGGCGAATAGACCATGATCGGCCCTGGGAGTTCGTATGACGAGCATGGTTCGGAGGAGCAAGGGGCTCTCTGTCCTGGCCGCTTGGCTCACTGTGTATTCCTCATTGTCGCTATCCGCCTTGGCCGCGCAAGAACCGCAGGAGGGCGGCCTCAAGATCTCCATCATCGAGGGTGACAACGCAATCGTCAATGTCCGGCAGCGGGTCAGCCGTGAAGCGATTGTTCAGGTCGAAGATGAAAATCACAAGCCGGTCGGGGGCGCGCTGGTCACCCTGATTTCGCCGCATGACGGCGCCAGCGCAAGCTTTGGGAACGGCGCCAAGAGCATCACGCTCACAACGGACGATCAGGGACGCATCCGCGTGAAGAACATCACTCCTAATCAGGTGGCCGGCCAATTCCAGATTCGCATCGTCGCCAGCAAGAATGGATTGCGCGGAACTGCAGTCCTGAATGGCACGAATGTCGCCGCAACGGCAGCGGCGGCCACGGCAGCGGGCATCTCAGCCAAGGTTTGGTGGATCCTCGCAGGAATCGGCGCCGCCGCGGCGGTCGGAACAGCCGTGGCAGTCACAAACAACGGCTCGTCCGCGCCTCCGGGGCCAACTCCCGTGGTCCTCACGCCCGGCCAACCCACTGTTGGCCCGCCCCGATAGGAGTATCGACCCATGAACAAGGCCATTCTTCCTCTCTGCGTGATCCTGGTTTCCACAGCGCCGGCCGGAGCACAAATCGCCGGAGTTCCTCGACTTGGCTGGCTGCCTGGCGTCGAAAATCATAGCGCCCGGCCAGTTTTCGGTGTACCCGGCTCTGCCCGAGTTGGAAAAGAGCTTCCTCTGCCCGAGAATGTCCGGCTATTGGATTTGCATCCTCTGGCTCCGATGGCGCTGGTCCTCCAGAGCGATAGTGGCGGAGTCGGCTTGATGCGGCTCGCGACTGAGGGCGAGCAACCCGTGATTGCTTCACTTCAGGGAGCCTACGCATCGCCTGATCTCGCCGTTTGGAGCCCCTCCGGCAAAGCGGTTCTGCTCGCGTGGCGCGAGTCTCAGCTTGCACAAGTCTGGGCTGCAAACGGCCAGGGACTCTCGCTACTCGAGGAGTTTCCCTTCAACGCCCAATACGCCGCGGTCAGCGACGACGGCAAGTTTGTGCTGTCCCTTGAAGGCACATCTCTCACCCTTCATCGTGAGGGCGGAGCCTTTGTGGCTGCCGAATCCGGCGACACAGCCGCTTTTGCATTTTTCCCCGGCAGTTCGACATTTGCCTTCACCTCAGGAGATCAGGTCGTGATACATGACGGCAATGCGGAAGTGCGCCGGTTCGCCAACGGACTCGATGGCCAAGCCATGTTGGTGAGTCCAGCCCCAGGACGGATCCTTGCCGTTCACACAAAGCAAGACGGATCTCCTAGCGAAGTTCGCCTGTGGTCGGAAGGCGGCGAGTTGCTGGCCGCCGCGCAATGCCCGGCGCGCGTTCTTCACATCCGCGGCGTAGGCCAGCCTGGCTTGGTCTGGCTGCAGTCTACAGATGATGTCCCAGCCTGGTTTGCTGACATGTCTTCGAGCACCATCCGTGTCTTTTTCGTTCCACCGCCACCCGAACCTGTGAACTCCGAGGGCACCGAAGGAGGTGACCGTTAATGAGTTGCGTCAGGCTCCTGCCCCTCCTTCTGATCGCATCATCCTTGACTGCCCAGCCGCCTGCTCCATCGATCGCCCCCAACGTCTCAGGCTTTGAGGGTTATGTGGGCGAGAGCTTTAGCGCACAGCTCACCGTTCAAAACCCGCCGCCATCTGCAACATTCGTGAACTGGGGCATCGGCGCGGGCAGCTTGCCGTCCGGCGTCATTTTGAACCCAGCAACGGGCATGCTCGCCGGGACACCGCCGGCATCTCAAATCACCAGTTTCCGCGTCGACGCCAACTATCAGCTTCTCACCGGCGGACCGGTGGTCTATAGCAGGACGTACACATTCGCAACCGACATTCGCGCATCTCTTGTGACTGCTTCGCCACTTGCCCCGGCTACTGCTGGTGTCGCCATGACCAGGACCATCACGGCTTCCACGTCCTCCTTTTGGGATGTAGGCTCCACGACTCTCCCGCAAACCATTTCCGTCAACTTCCCATCTGGGGCCGGAACCTCAATCAGCTTCAGCGGCATCTTCCCCTCGGTGGCCTCCCCCACGTCCTATACGGCACAGGTCTATGCCAACACAGCGGGCAACATCAATCAAAGCCTGTTCAGAAACTACGCCATCACGGTGAATCCTGCTCCTTCCCTCTCACCAAACCTGTCACCTGCTCTGATTTCAACTCCCTATTCCGCAGCCCTCACTGTCAATGGGGGCACTCCGCCCTTTACCTACACTCTCCTCGGTGGAACTCTCCCTATCGGGTTGACCCTGAATGCATCTACCGGCCAGATCAGCGGTACCCCTGCGGTCCTTGGCACAATGACATTCTCCGCCCAAGTCACCGACACCAATGGCGCTACGGCGAGCAATTTCTTTTCAATCACGGTCCAGCCGCTTCCCCTCAGCATAAATAGCGCTCCGCTGCCCGACGGCACAGTTGGGCAGCCCTACGCTTTCAGCATCACCGCTAATGGCGGAATCGCGCCATACAGCTTCAGCTTGATTTCCGGCTCTTTACCACCGGGACTCACATTCCGTCAGGATGGCCTCATCTCGGGAACTCCCACCACGGCAGGTCTCTTTCCCTTTGATGTGACTGTGACCGATGCCTTGCGCCAGACGGCCTCGCTCCACTTGGGGATCACGATAGCTCCCGCACTCCTCACCATTCTCACGGGGACACTGCCCGACGGGGCAGTCGGAACAATCTACTCTTCCTCCGTCATTGCGAGCGGCGGCACTCCTCCATACAACTTCTCGGTCAGCGCCGGCAGTCCGCCCCCGGGACTCACTCTCACCTCAGCAGGGTCTCTGAACGGTTCGCCGACAACCTCAGGCACTTATTCCTTCACCATCACTGCCCGCGATGCGGCGGGGCGCACCTCGTCCATGCCGTATCGTGTGTCTATCGCCGCCGCGCTCCAACTGACGACTCAATCGCTGCCGACGGCCATTTCCGAAAGCGTCTATTCAGCCAGCCTCACGGCCACAGGCGGCGTACCTCCGTACTTGTTCGACATCTCCTCTGGCGCGCTACCGAGCGGACTGCAACTCTCTACGTCGGGTGTCATATCCGGCACGCCCACGTCCGCAGGCACATTCAACTTCACGGCACGCGTCGCTGATGCATTCAAGGCCACAGCGCAACGTGACTTTTCCATCACAGTGCAGCCTCGCCCGGTGATCACAACAACCAGCCTTCCCAACGGTACCGTCGGAACGAGCTATTCGGCCACGCTCACCGGAACAGGCACAGCACCGCTCTCGTGGTCCATTTCCAGCGGTTCGCTGCCGTCAGGCCTCACACTCGGCGTGGCCACAGGCACAATCTCGGGCACCCCGGCGTCCGCCGGAACCTTCCGCTTTACTGCCTTGCTCTCCGACGGCAATGCGCCTGCCTTGAGCACAACACGCGACTTGAGCATTCAGGTCGATTTGCCACCGCTTCCCACGCTGACCATTGCTCCGCTAGGAAATTCCACGCCAGCCGGCAGCCAACCAGCATTCAGCATGGCGCTGTCTCAGTCCTACCCACTGGCGCTGGCGGGCACTGCGCGACTCTCCTTCGTTCCCGATGGCGGCGCTCCCCAGGATCCCGATATCCGCTTCTCGACTGGTGGCACATCCATCGACTTCGCGATACCGGCCGGGGATACGAACGCCGTACCCGTCTCGGGCTCCCAATTCGCCTTCCAGGCGGGCACCACGGCGGGCACCATCACTCTGACGGTGACGATGCGGCAGGGCGATTCCGTCATGCAACCTGATCCTCTTGTGACACGCATTGTCCGAGTTGAACGATCGGCGCCGGTCATTACCGGCGTGCGCATCAACCGCACATCCAGCGGCTTCGAGGTCCTTGTCACCGGCTACTCCAACACTCGCGAGATCACCGGTGCATCTTTACGGTTTGCAGCAGCATCGGGCTCGTCGCTGTCGACCTCGGACTTCACTGTTGCAGTCCAGTCTATCTTCCAGACCTGGTACGCGGGCGCGACATCGCAGGGCTTCGGCGGCCAATTCCTGCTCACCATCCCGTTCAATGTCTCCGGGAACACGAGTTCGCTCAGTTCGGTCCAGGTGACGCTGACCAACAGCATCGGATCGGCGACTGGCTCGGCAAACTTCTAGGGCCTGCCGCTGCAACTGGCGGACTCCTCGAGATCCACCAGCGGCAGCGCGTATTATGTACTCGGAGAAGATGCCGCCGATGAAGCGCCTGCTCATTTTCGTCTGGGCTCTGAGTGGCGTCTGGGCCCAGGACCGCGCAGTGGAAGGGGTGTCGTTGAGCAACGATGCCTGGCCTCGGTCGAGCACGCTGGTGGAGTGGACCTCGGATGTGATGCGCATTTCCGGCGTGCAGAAAGCGGCGGAGGCTGCGCAGGGCAAAGCGTTTTTCGAGTGGCTGCGTTTGTTCTCCCGGATGGCGGTGGGCGGGATGATCCAATCCTACGAAGGCCCGCCTGGCAAGGAAGCTTACGTCCTGGACGCCCACAAGCAACTCTTCGTCTACGGGTGGGGCTATTGCGACACCACCAGCAGGATCGCCGAGGCTGCGTGGCAGGAGTACAAGCGGGACGCGCGCGCAGCGGAGCGTGTGATCACGCAGCACGACGATGGCGAGTACCACACCATGTTCCGCCTGAGGCTGGATGGCAGTTACGCGGCTTTCGACCCGCGCTACGCCTATTACCTGATTGACCACGACGCGCCGGACGCGCGGGTGCTCGATTGGGCGGAACTCAACGGAAAGTTCGAGATCAACCGCCGCTATACGAACCGCTCACGGCCATTTTTCGAGATCGGCGGGCTGGAATTGGAGCGAGCGCTGCTGCTGCATGCGGCCTACTTCGATAGCGAAAGCGCATGGCGCGCGGGCGGCGCACCGAAAGAGCACGTCTTCGGCAACGGTTCGTACCGGATAGGTACGCCGTTGCACGACATGCGTTTCACCCTCCAGCCTGGGATGACGATTACGCGCTATTGGGACAACTCCGCGCGCAAGTTTTATGTCCCCACTGGCGAACACACAAAGCGCGAATGGCCGTTTCTGGCGAGCGGACGATTCTACCGCGTCACCGAAACATCGCATGGGGGCAATTGGGCAAAGTACGATCCGAATTACCAGAGGGCGAGGCCGTATCTGATGACGATCCCCACGAACGAGGGATATCCGAAGGAACTCGCCGGGGGGCGTACGATCGGGCAGGCGTACGGCGTGATCGAGTACGAACCGGAGGTGCGGATGGCTGGCGGAGCGGGAATCATCGACGTACGGTCACCGTACATTCTGGTGGACGGGACTCTGGACGCGCCGCCGTCGGCCTTGATCGAGATGCGCACGCTGGCGCCAAAGGCCCGGAACGCGTCGGAGCAAGACCAGTGGTCGGCCTGGCAAATGCTGCCGGCCGGTGGAATGAAGTTGAACATACACGGGAAGTACCGCTTCCAATTGCGCGTAAAGGGTCCGGCCCGCGCGAGGGTCAAGCTGAAACTCTACTTCGAGAACGGGATCATGTCGATTCCTCCGCTGTTCGCAGGCAGGAACACGGTGCGATTTCAAGTTGCGGACGCGTCCACCGTGCCGTCCCGGGGGCTGTCCGTCGTCTACCGATATGCGACGGAGAAGGGCGAGCGTGTCCACAAGCACGTCTTTCGACCTGGCGATTTTGTGGGAGGCGAAGCGGTGTACACGGTGGACGCGCCGGAACTCGTGCGCTGCCTGTCGGTTTCGATCGCGTACTAATGCGTCGGTCTAGGCCCTCTGGAATCTCCTGGCGCTACGAGCCTTGGCAACGGCGGCGGCTTCCTCGCGGTTCTTAGGCGGAGCGCTGGTCTCGAGAGAGTGGAGCAGTCGAGTGGAGATGGCGGCGATTTCGTCGATGGCGGCCTGGAACGCGGGCTCGTTGCCTTTGGATGGTTTGTGAAAGCCCGAGATCTTGCGAACGAATTGCAGGGACGCGGCGCGGATCTCTTCGTCGGTGACGGGAGGATCGAAGTTAAAGAGAGTTCGAATGTTGCGACACATGTCCTATGAGGTCAAGGTAGCAGAAGGGCCGTGCCATCACTCGTTGCGAAGGGCCAGCATGGGTTCGATGCGGACGGCGCGGCGTGCGGGGAGCCAGGTGGCAAGGATCGCCGAGACGGCGAGGACGAGGGCGACGGCGATGAAGGTGAGAGGGTCAGTGGGTTCAACGGCGTAGAGCATATTGGTCATGAGACGGGAGAGCAGCAGTGCGCCGAGTACGCCGGCGGCGGCGCCGATGAGAGCCTGCTTCAGACCCTGGCGGAGGAGCATTTGGAGGACATTGCCGCGGGAGGCGCCGAGGGAGAGGCGGATGCCGATTTCATGGCGGCGGCGGGCAATGGAGTAACTCACAACGCCATAGATGCCAACTGCTGCAAGGATCAGCGCGACGCCGGCGAAGACGGCGAGGAGGAGCATCTCAAAGCGGGGTTGGGCAGTGGCGTCGGCGATGACTCGATCCATGGTGAGGACGTCGGAGACGGGCAGGTTGCGATTGAAGGACCAGACGGTGCGGCGGATGGCGGGCGCCATATCCGCGGGGTTTCCGGCAGTGCGCACGACGAGAGTGAGGTAAGGCCCGCGCATGCTGGTGAGGAAACCGCGATTCTGAAGAGCAGAGAGATAGACCTCCGGATAGATCTTCGATCGCCAGTCGTATTGTTTCGCATTGGCTGCGATGCCGATGACGGTGAGCCAGATGGGCTGATCGTTGTTGGCCTCGAACGTGATGCGCTTGCCGACGGGGTCCTCGCCGGGCCAATACTCCTGTGCGGCGCTTTCATTGATGACGACCACGCCGGGGGCAGAAGCGTGGTCACTGTCATTGATGGTGCGGCCGCGCAGTAGAGGAATGCCCATGGTTTCGAAGTAGCCCGGCATGGCGATGCGGTAGGCGGCGGATGGGAATTCGCCCGGACGCGGCTTGGATCGTCCTTCGACGACAAAGTTCCATTCCCAGAGGTCGCCGGCGAGCGGGAGGTGGTTAATGCCGCTGGCGGATTGCACGCCGGGCAGCGCACGGACCTGCTCAACGAGTTGCCGGTAGAAGACTTCGCGGCGGGCGGGCTCCGCCTCATTGGATCCGGCGACAGAGACGACCATGGAGAGCAAGTTGTTGGATTTGAACCCGGGATCGACAGAATGGAGCGCGGAGAAGCTGCGGATCATGAGCCCGGCGCCGATCAGGAGCATGAATGCGAGTGCGAACTCTGAAGCCACGAGGAAGCCGCGGAGGCGGTTGCGGCGGGCGCCGTCGGTTCCGGAGCGGCCGCCTTCCTTGAGCGCGCCGCTGAGATTCAGGGCAGCCGCGTGCATCGCCGGCGCGAGCCCGAAGACGATGGCGGTGAAAACGGTGATGGCGGAGAGGAAGAGGATCGCGTGAGCGTCGATGGCGATGTTTTCGAGGCGCGGGAGCTTGGCAGGTGATAGGGCAACAAGCGCTTTGGTTCCCCAGAGAGCGAGGAGGAATCCGGCGCATCCTCCGATTGCGGAGAGGAGCAAATTCTCGGTGAGGAGTTGAGAGATGACGCGGGCGCGGCTGGCTCCGAGTGCGGTTCGGACGGCGATTTCGCGCTGGCGGTCCGAAGTGCGGGCGAGCAGCATGTGCGCCACATTGGCGCAGGCGATCAGAAGTACGAATCCAACGGCGCAGAGAAGGACGAGCAAGGGCGTTTCGACTTTGCCGACGACGTTCTCCTTCAGGGGCGTGACGACGACGCGTCGGTTGGTGCCGGGGTACTGCCTTTCGAGACGCTCCGTGATGGAAGTGATTTCTGCCCTGGCCTGTTGGAGGGTGACGTCCGGCTTCAGTCGCGCGAAGACTCGGAGGCTGTTGCCGCCCCGTGCCAACACGCGGTCGCCGAAGGCGAGAGGCACCCAGAATTCGGCACGCGTGGCCCAGAAAGGCGCGAATCTGAAGTCCGGCGGCATGATGCCGACGACGGTGTAGGGTTCACCGTTGAGAGAGATGGGCTTGCCGAGAATGGCTGGGTCGCCGCTGAAACTGCGCTGCCAGAGTCGATGGCTGAGGATGACGGAGTGGTCCGCGCCTTTGAGGTCTTCCCCTTTGATGAACAGGCGGCCGTGGAGCGGATTGACTCCGAGCATCGGCAGAAGGTTTTGCGTCATCTGCAGACCGGCCACGTGTTCCGGCTGATCGCCTCCGGTGAGATTCGCAGTCCAGTATTCGGCCGCGGCCATGGTCTCGAAGGATCGGCTCTGATCTCGCCAGTCTATGTAGTTTGCGACAGCAACGGGGCCGGTTCCGTTGTGGAGGAGCGTGACGAGGCGGTCGGGGTCCTGATAGGAAAGCGGGCGCATGAGGACAGCGTTGACGACCGTGAACACAGCGGTGTTTGCACCGATGCCGAGGGCGAGGGTGATGATCGCGATTCCAGTAAATCCGGGGGTGCGAAGGAGGTTGCGCGCGCCGTAACGGAGGTCTTTGAGAAAGTGCTCGACTGCTTGGAATGAGCGTGCTTCGCGATGGAGTTCCTTGGCCTGTTCGACGCCACCATAAGCGCGGCGGGCAGCGAGTTTCGCATCGGCGGGACTGTATCCGCGGCGCAGGAAATCGTCTTCGATGAGAGTGATGTGAGATTCGATTTCGCGGGCGAGCTCGCGCTCGGCGGCGCCTACGTTAAGGAGGCTGAGAAGGCGGGCGAGGAAGCGACGCATGGCTCAAGCACCCTCGGAGAGGAGTTTGTCGACGAGTCCGGCCATCCGGCGCCAGCGGAGGGTCTCCTCGGTGAGAGCTTTCGCGCCGGCTTCAGTGATGGAGTAGAACTTCGCATCGCGGTTGTGCTCGGTCTTGCCCCAGGCGCCCTTGATGCGTCCCTGCTGTTCGAGGCGGACGAGAGCGGGATAGAGGGTGCCCTGGTTCAAGTGGAGGAGATCCTCGGAGACCTGCTGGAGGCGCGTGGCGATGGCATAGGCGTGCTGGGGGCCCATGGACTGGAGCGTGCGGAGGACGATGAGGTCGAGGGTACCCTGCAGAACGGTGATGCGGCCGGGGTCTTCACTTGGCATTCTAGTAGAGAATACCCGCGGTTCACTTGGATGTCAAGTGGAGAATTATTGAGCAACTGCCGATAGATGGGTTGACCGGCCCTGTTCTCGCCGCTTCCATGGTGAGACGTGGTATCTTGTCGACATTCCAGGAGGGATTTTCCATGCTGACGTATCTGCTGCTTTTGAGTGCGTTGATGGCGCCCAGTACCCAGCGCACAGCCAGTGTCTCGAGCTTTGACCAGGTGTTCCCTCAGATCGTCTCAGGCCCAACAGCGACTGATGAATGGGCGACCACAGTAACCATCGCCAATCTCGGTGACAGCACAGCCCCTGTTTCGCTGTATTTCTATGCACCGGAAGGCGGCCCCTGGCAGATCCAACTCGAAGGCCTACCGACGACGGACCTTTACAACTTCACACTCCAACCGAAGCAGACGATCACGCTGACGACAGCGAAGGTAACCAACTTCCAGCACGGCTGGGCTTTCCTCTCCGTCCCCTGTTGCCATACGGTGACAGGCTATGCGGTGTTCCGCCAGCGCGTGGTGGGCCGGCCGGACTTTGAAGCGGTTACACCGCTTTCGAGCAGTAACAGCCAACATTCGTTTCTCGCATTCGACAACACATCGGCGTTTTCGACAGGGGTGGCAATCGTCAATCCGAGCAACTCAACAAACGCCGTCATCACGATTCAGGCGCGAGACGAGAACGGGGCGTTGATATTCCCCCTTCAGCAAGTGACACTCCTCAGGCAGACGAAAAACGTCTATGCCTTGCCGGTCAAATATCCGATTCTGGACGGAAAGAGAGGGACGATCGAATTCACATCCACGCCAGGCCAGTTTGGCGTGCTCGGATTGCGGTTCAATCCTGGCGGCGCTTTCACCTCCATTCAATCCTGGGAGCCCTGAGAACCAACTCGCCGCGCTGTGAGACGTCTGCCCCGCCGTCGCGGGCCAGGGGGACGACCCACCTTCTGTTAGCGATCCTCGCGCACTTTGAGGACGCGGTCGGCGGGGACGTCGCGGAGGGTCTGGATGCGGCCGGAGGGCCAGCGGATTTCCACCAGCGAGGCCGACTTGTCTGCGCCAATCCCAAAGTGGATAGGACCGGCGCTGGAGGACGCGTAGCCGGTGGAATGGGTGGCATGGTTGTATTGGGTTCCCGAGGATGTCACTACCTTGACGCGGGCGCCGATGGCGTCGCGGTTGCTGCGCGTGCCTTCCAGACGCAGATCAAGGTAGTGGGATTGGGGACTTTCGTTGATCCAGACTTCGGCGGGGCCGCTGATTGAGCTGACGACGACATCGAGTCGGCCGTCGCCGTTGAGGTCGCCGACGGCAGAGCCGCGGTGGCGCCGGGGCGGCTGTGCGGTAAGGCCGGCTTCCGCGGTCAGGGCAGCGAAGCTCATGCCGCCGAGGTTGCGGAAGACAGTATTGTGCTGCTCGGCCTGAATGGGGCGCGCAGCCTTCAGGGGCTGCACGTGGCCGCGGGTGACGAAGATGTCTTTCCAGCCGTCGTTGTCGAAGTCGAAGACTGTCGGCGAGTATCCGGCCATGGAGCGGCTCTGGGGACCGAGGCGGCTTCTCATGGTGTAGTCGAGAAACTCGCCGCGTCCGGTGTTGCGGAAGAGGGGGAAGGTCTCAGAGTCCAGGGCAACCACAGAGATGTCGGGGAAGCCGTCGTTGTCGATGTCACGGAAGTCGACGCCCATGCCGGAGATGGCCTGGCCGCTTTCGACTAGAGACGCACCGGCTTGCAAGGCGATCTCCTCAAACTTGGCGTCGCCCTTGTTGCGGAAGAGGAAGTTGTTCATGCCGTCGTTGGCGACGAAGATATCGATTTTGCCGTCGATGTCGAAGTCGGCTGCGGCGGCGCCCATGCCTTTGCCGAGAGAGGCGCGGATGCCCGACTCGACCGAAGCGTCGCGGAAAGTGCCGTTCCCGTTGTTGAGGAAGAGTTGATTGGGAGAGGGCTTATAGAACTTGGGGTGGCAGTATTCGCGGACGCCGCGATATTCGCAGGGGGGCTCCGTTGCGGCGTTCCATGTGAGGTAGTTGATGATGAAGAGGTCCAGGAAGCCGTCGTTATTGAAGTCGGCCCAAACCGCCCCGACGGACCAGTAGGGGCTGGCTTCTCCGGCTGAGCGGGCGAGGCCGGCCTTGACGGTGACGTCGGTGAAGGTGCCGTCACCGTTGTTGTGATAGAGCGTGTTGCGGTGGACACCGCCGACGAAGAGATCGGTGAAGCCGTCGTTGTCGTAGTCAGCGGCTGCAACGCCGTTGTCGAAGCCGGTTCCGGCGAGACCGGCCTTTTCGGTAACGTCGGTGAAGTGGCCGGAGCCGTCGTTGGCGAAGAGACGATTGGAGAAGCGGGCGGAGGTCTTCTTAAGCGAGGCGAGGTCAGCGCCGTTGGTGAAGAAGAGATCGAGGTCGCCGTCGTTGTCGTAGTCGAAGAGGGCCAAGCCTCCGGCCATGGTCTCGGGCACGCGGCGAAGGTCGGACTCGTTGCTGTCGAGCTCGAAGGCGATGGGCTGGAACCTGAAGCGGATGGGCGCGGGGTTGGTTTGCGCGGGGGCCCCGGTCCACGGCGCGGGGATGATTGCCAGCAAAGCCAGCGCCAGTGCGGGCCTACTCCAAGTTGACATAGAAGCTTCTTTGCGCCGCGGCCTCGCCCTGAATCAGCGTTGCGCGGAACTCGTACTGGCCGGGCTTGAGGTTGTCCATCGGCGTGTTGGCCACGAAGGGGACCGCTCCGGAGATTTCGACGGGCGGCAGATCGGGCGTGGAGCGGGTGAGGATTTTGCCGTCTCTCAGCAGATCCAGCACGAGTTTCGGCTTGTCAGGCGCAGTCTCGTCAGGATAGATCGTGAAGAACAGAGACAGCATTCTTCCGCTGCCGCTCGCGACAGTGTCGGCCAGCGAGGGGATAACGCGGCCGCGGGCGAGTTGGAAGGGATCGGTGACGTCGCGAACTTCGGGCAGCCGGTCCATGCGCCGGATGAGACAGATCTCGCTCAACCCGAGGCGGGCGGAACTCGGCGGGATGACAAGCACAGACTTGCGAGCGCCGAGCTGGTTGCCTTCGAAGTCGGCGGCAACGCTCTCCAGTGTGTAGCGTCCCGGAGGGAGGTTGACGATGCGCGTGGCGATGAAGCGGCCTTGCTTGAAGCCCGAAAGCCGGTCCAGGGGCTCGTTCAACGGCACATCGCGGGAAAGCTTGGAGACGACGCGACCTTGCTCATCCTTGACGAGAGCTAGGACGGAGATATGAGTGCGGTACTTCCCCGCCTTCTCATCGCGGGAGAAGGCGACATCCGTCATGGGCAGGTCAAAGACCAGCATGGAGTGCTGCAACCCTGCGTACTGGCGGAACTGCAGCACACGGGAGTGGAAGTTCAGGCTGTGCGGCAAAGGCGTTTGCGACAGGGCGCGCAGGAGGGGGGCTTCGTAGGAGAAGACGGTCTGACCCTCGATTTGAGGGAGCGCGAAGTAGCCGTCGCGGGCCTGAACGACGGCGTCGGAGCGGTTGACCTTGACGCTGATGGCGCGGAAGCGTCCGTCGATGGCCTGATTCAGGGGCCGGTAGCTGATTTCGTAGTAGGTGCGGAAGTCTTCGCTGAGACGATCAAGGTGAGGACGCAGGTCGTTCGTGTTGGCGATGAGGAAGCCGCCGGTGCTTTCGGCGAGCTCCACCATGGCGTACTGCTGGTTGGCGCGGAGGCTGTCGACAGCGCGGTCGAAGGAGCGGAACTCCTGCTTGTTCCCGGCGGCGGTCTCCTGCTGGGTGGTCCGGGCGTAGCGGCTCCATTGCGCAGCTTCGGCCAGTTTGGCATTGGCGGCGGACTGATCACTGCTGGTCATGAGGCCGCGGGCATCGATGGCGTAGATGCTCACATTGGCCCTGTTGGCGTCGCCGAGCATCGATTTGTACTGCTCGACGAGGCCGGTGGGCATCTGAAGACCTTCGGCGAAATAGAGCGCCATTTTGCGGCCGGGAAGCTTCTGGAGCTCCTTGATGATGGCCCAGAGCGAGAAGACCGACATGCGGCCAAGCTCCTCGCGGTTCACCATCTCCGAGAGATCGGACATCTCCTTGGCCATGCGGTTGGCTTCTTCGTTGGAGAGAGCGGCTCCATCGACGGCGCCGGAGCCTCGCCCGCCCTGTGACGCGGCGGACAACGCGTCGGCGGCGCCTCCGGAGCCGCTGGTGGCGGCAGACATCGCCTCCAGTCCCTGCGAGTCCGAAGAGAAGTTGCTTCGTTCGCCGCTGGTCGCTTTCTGGACCGCGAGCCGGAGGAGCGCGCGGTCATTAGTATAGGCTTGGAGGACGCGGAAACTCCGGTCGATGGTGAAGACCCCGTAGTAGGTGTTGGGACCCAGGTCCTTATCGAGGAACTGGAGGGAGGCCTGGCGGCTGAGACGGCGGCCATCGGGGCCCAGACGGTCATAGACGAGAGACACGAGACGGATCTGCTTCGACATCTGAACCGGCTCGCGAACGGCCACGCGGCTTTCGCCGGGCTTGGGTGGAGCCGGCGATTCCGAAGAGGGCGTGTTGGGTGCGATGCTCACCTCGCGGATGGCAGTGATGGGCTGAACGACGCCGTCCTCGCGAATGACGATGTCCGAGGGGCCGAGCCCATGTAGGAGGCGGCCCTTCTTGTCGCGGATAACGACATCGACAAGCACTTCCATGGACTCCGCGCGGAGAGTCGGGCCAACGGGCTGGGCCTGGGGCAATGCAGGCGTCGCCGGACAGACGAGGAGCAGCGGCAGAAGCGACGCGATCGATGTCCTGTAATGACGCGAGGGCTTCATCTGGAGAGCTTGATCTCCATGGTATCGGACATTGTAATGCGCGACGCCGGTTGGTTTGTCTAGCGTGAGGCGACCGTCACTTTCATGCGGTCCTCGGCCTTCGCGGCCCCCTGCTTCACGGTGATGTGGATCTCGTACGTCGCGGCGGGCATCTTCTCTGCCGGAACGGACATCACGTAGGGGATGAGCCCCTGGGCGTTCGGAGCGGGCAGGGGGAGATCGGCATTCGCGATGGGAGAGCCTTCAACGAGGAACTCGATACTGGCGGTGGGCTTCTCTTTGACTGCGGGATCCGGCCGCACGATGAAGAACGTGGAGAGCTGCGCGCCGGGCACTGCGAAGATCTGTCCGCCGAGAGTCGGGGTGATCTTGCCACCCTGGAACTGGAGGGGTTCCTTGGGATCGAGGTCCTTGACGTTGCCCTGGAAGTTGCGGACCAGGCAGAGACTGGAGATGCCAACGCCGGAGGGCTTGGCTTCTGCGACGAACGGAGTGCGCTTGACGCCGCTCTTGTTGGCCTCGTTGTCCATGACGGCGGCTTCAACGGTGTAGCGCCCGGGAGGCAGGCTGAACGGCTGGGTGTAGATGAAGTTGCCGGCCTTGGCCTGGGACAGGAGGGCGAGTGGGCCCTTGCGCGGAAGGTCGTTGGTGAGCTTCTTGACGACCTCGCCCTTTTCATCCTTGATGAGGACCATCAAGGTGACGCGGGAGCGAAAGGTCTTGTCGGAGATGTCTTCGGTGAATTGAATACCGCTCATCGGCACTTCGACGACCACGAGTCCGTTCGTGCCGGACGCGTCGGAGTTAATGCGCAGCGCGCCAGAGCGGAAATCGACGGCCGCGGGAGCGGGTGTCGTATCGAGCGCCTTGAGCAGGGAGAATTCCATGGGGGAAACAGCGGGTCCGCGGACGCTGACCGGCAGGGCGAAGTAGCCGTTGCGGGCGTGGACCACGGTGTCTTTGCGTGAGACGTCGACGTGGGTCTTGCGGAATTTGCCGTCGTAGTTTTCGATGCCGGGGCTATAGGTGATCTCGTAGTAGCTGCTGACATCTTCGCTAACCTGGCGGAGCGCAGGGCGCAGGTCGTTGGCGTCGCCGATGAGGAAGCCGCCGGTGGACTCGGCGAGGGTCCTCAAGGGGAGTTGCGTATTGTTGCGCATGCTGGTCTCGGCCGCGTCGGCAGCCATGATCTGCGCTTTGCTCACCTTGCCGTCTGTCGCAGTCGTGTCGTTCTTGATCTCGTTCGTGGCGTCACGCAGAGCGTCCATCGAACTCTGGTTCTGGCTGTAGGTCATGACACCGCGCGCGTCGACGGAGTAGAAGGAAACATTGCCGCGGTTGGCTGTGCTCATGATGGTGTTGAACGGTTCGTCCAAGTGCGGCGGGATGTACATTCCTTCAGAGAAGTAGAGAATGCTCTTGCGGCCCGGCATGGAGTACTGGCCGCGCACCAGGGAGAGTAGAGAGAAGATGGACATGCGGGTGCCTTCGTTCATGCCGAAGCTCGAATCGAAGGAGAGCATTTCGAGCATGATTTCCGCAGTCCGTTTTTCGATGGCCGCAGCGCCCGCAGCGGCGCCGGCGGCAGGTGTCCCGGGAGTGACTGGGGTCTCGGATCCTTTCGGTGATCCGGCGCGTCCGGCGATCTCCTTCAGTTCCCCTTTGATCCGTTCATTTTCAGCGGCAAACGTGGTGTATTTACCGCTGGTGGCCAGTTCGATGGCCTTCTTGAGGGCGTCCTTGTTGTTGGTGAAGGACTGCAGCACGTTGAGCTGGACACCGATACTGACGACGGAATACAAAACGTTCGGCCCCTGGTCACCTTTAACGAGGTTGAGAGCAGCATCGCGGGCGATGCGGCGGCCGGAATCACCCAGCATCTGGAAGGCGAGAGTGACCAGGCGAACCTGGCGCATCGTGTCGAGCGGCACTCGGGTTCCCTGCTCGATCGCCTCCGCGCCCTCGACAAGACGAATGCTCTTGATCTTCTGATCGACTCCGTCATCGTTGACCTTTACGTCAGCGGCTGTCAGGTCCTTGATAGGCTTGCCCTTTTTGTCCCGGACGATGATGTCCAGTACGATTTCTTCCGCGGTGGCCTTGAACGTGGGCGGCTGCGGCGTGGACTGCGGCGCAGAGGGCGTTTGCGGCTGTTGAGCAAGCGCCAGCGACGCGACGATGACGGAGATGATCCAAGTTCTTCTCATAGGGCCTCACTGCGGCATCTGAATCGTATCACCTATCGGACCTCATTATCATTTTGGAGCAGCCGGATTGCTGGCGTTGGCCAGTTTTTGCAGCCGATCGAACTCGGCGCGTTCCCGGGCAGCGAGGTCCTTGCGTCCGGCGCGGGAGTAGGCTGATGCCAGGGAAAAGTGGACCTGCGGGCTCTCGGGGGCCAGCTTTGCCGCGGCTTCGAGCTCGCGGATGGCGGCGGGCAGGTCCTTGTCGTCGGTTTCGAGCAGGACTCTGCCGAGGCATGCACGAGCCGCGAAGCTGCGCGGCGCAATGGTGACGGCTTTTTCGGCGTATGGTTTGGCCAGACCGGCCTCGCCGCGCTTGAGGTATTCGAACGAGAGCGAGATCAGGGCAGGCAGGTGGTCGGGACTGATTTCGAGCTCCTTCTTGAGTTGCTCGACACCTTTGTCGGGCAGGTTGACAAGGAGGAATGTCGCGTAGGAGTAGTGAAGGCTTGGGGTCTTAGGGTACTGGCTGAGGAGTTCCTCGAAGCCTGCTATCACCTCTTCCGCGGGACGTGAACCGATACTCAGCAGGAGGTTTCCGAGCCGTGCGGCGAGGTCGCGGTCGGGCTCGGGCAGTTCGTGGGGAAAGATGGGCCGACGGAGAGCGGCGATGCCCGCAACGGCTGCGATGCTCGGGTCCGAGACGGACTTCTTGGTGAGCATGGCACAGTATTGGAGCGCACGTTCGAAGTCGCCGCCGCGCGTGTGCAGCACTGCCAGGTGGAAGAGCGCGACATCAGTCAACTGCTCGCCGTTCGGCAATCCGAGCTGGACAGCCTTCTCGAGATGCGCCACGGACGGGGCGAACTCCTTGGCTTGAAACTCGCAGAGGCCCAGAAACGCGTAGCCCGGACTGAGCTTGGGGCTGAGGGGAACGAACTTCTTGAAGGCGTCGCGGCATTGCGGATACTCATCGCGTCCGTAGTGGATGGTACCAATCTGCCACCAGCCCTCGGCCCAATTGGGCGCCAGGGTAAGAGCCTGGCGATACAGTTTGATCGCTTCATCAAGGCGTCCTGCCTCACGTGCCGCTGCAGCCGCGTGCGCGAGTTTGGCGATGGCGGGAGGGGGAGAAGGGGCGGGCTGGCCTGAAGCGATGGAAGCATACAGGACGGAAACGGAAAACAGGACCGAGCGGCTCATGGTTTGTTGGCGTCCGGCTGTTTACGCGAAGCGTCGGCGGGCAACTGTGCCTGGCGCGCCTGCGCCTCGGCATTCAATTTGTTGACGATCGCACGCTCCTTGTCGCCGTCTTCCTTCCTCTTCAACCGGTAGTAGATAGTGGCCAGCGTCACGTGGGCTTCCGTGAAGTTGGGCGCATCGTGCACAAGAGATTCGAAGGTCTTCCGAGCGTCCTCCATTTTGCCTTGAGCGAGCGCGATAGCGCCCTGCTGATAACGGACGCCATAGTCGCCAGGACGGATACGCGCGGCGCGCTCCAGCACCTTGAGCGCTTCGTCGTACTGCTGTTGCTGTTTCAGAATGACTCCCAGGTTGAGATTGGCCTGAAAATCGTTGGGATTGAGCTCCAGTTCGCGGCGGAACGCAGCGGCGGCTCCAGGAGAGTCGCCGGTCTCCATCAAGGCCTGTCCGAGGTAAGCATTCAGTGAAGGCAGCTTGGGATTGAATCCCAGCGCCTTTTTGAGTTCCTCGAGAGCGCCCGGGAAGTCGGCGTGGTTCAGCTTGGCTGTCCCCATGAGGAGGCGGGACTCGGCGGAGTCGCCGCGGCGGAAGATGGGTTCGAGGACGCGCTGTCCCTCATCGTCCTTCTGCTCGCGGATCAAGGCGGAGCCAAGCATGTAGGCGATGCCGAGCTCGGAGGGGTTCTCACGATTGAGAGGCGTGAGGAGCTCGATGACCTTCTTGTTTTGGCCCATCTGCAGCCAGCAGTCTGCAAGAAGGAGCGCGGCCTGCCTGTTGCCGGGGGCACGGGTGTGGAGGGCCGCCAACTGCGTTGCGGCATCACCGATGTCGCCCATCTTGTAATAGGCCAGAGCGAGGTTCAGTGCGAGGTTGTTGTCCTTGGGCGCCTGCTTCAGTCCGGCCTGGTATACCTGAATCGCCTCGGTGTATCTGCCCTGACGGGACAAGGCGGCGCCGAGGTTGGTGAGAGCGGTCAGGTTGCCGGGATCGGCCTTCAGGCACTCGCGATAGGCGGCGATGGCAGTCGCAAGGTCGCCGGCCTGATGGGCCGCAATGGCCTTTTTCAGCGCGGCTTCGGGGGATTGCGCACCAGCGGCAAGGCTGAATAAGAGTGCAGTCAGGGCGATGCGTCCCATTGCCATGTTTAGATTCTATCGAAGAGGGGTGCTGGGGGCGCAGCTAGAGCGTGAGGGATTCAAGTCCCCTCAATTCATAAAGAAAGGGGGTGGCGGAGGCCACCCCCTTTCGGTGAGTCGCGAGACTAGATCAAGTCCTAGAAGTAGTACTTGATTGCAACCTGGACGATGCGGCGGCCCTGCTTTTCAGTGGTGATACCGAAGTTCGGGTTCACCATCTTACCTGTCGTCCCATCGTAGATGAGCTTCAGGTTGTTGGAGCCGTTCACGAAGGTCCACAGCGGATGGTTCAGGAAGTTGTATCCATTGAAGCGAATCTGGATCTTCTTAGATTCGCTGATCTGGAAGTTCTTGAACAAGCCGAGGTCGAAGTTCATGAAGGCCGGGCCGTAGATGCCGGGCGAGATGGTCGGGCCATTGCTGCCTGGGATCACAGGCAGGGTATAGCAGGAGCCGTTGACGAACTGGTGCTCCTTCAGGCTGCCGCTGCCCGCGCAGGTGGTGATGGGCCGGAGGGCGATGGAATCCGTGCCGTTGACGGAACGTGCGCTCACGTTGTAGCCAGTGGCGGGATTCTTGTAGCTTCCGGCATCCATGTTGAAGTTGTAGCCAGTGTTGGCGATGAGGTTGATACCGCTCTGAACCTGAGCGATACCGGAAACCTGCCATCCGTTGACGACACCGGTGACAAACTTGTTGGAGGTCTTGGCAATGTTGCCCATCTCGATGGAGTAGGCAGCATTGAAGAGGTGACGGCGGTCGTTCGGCATCAAACCATAATTGTTCTTGAGGTTGAAGCCATCGTAGCCGGCATTCACGATACCCAAGGACTTGCCGAACGTGTAGTTCAGGTTGAGGTTGTAGCGGCCCTTGGTGCGGATCCAGGTGAACTGAGCAGAGTTGTAGTTCTGATACAGGCCATGGGTGGTGATATTGAGGTCCTGGAATCCGGCCAGCGGACGGTACGAGTCGTAGCCGTTGTTCGGGTTGTTGGGATCGCCTGCGCCCGATTTCAGCAGGGCGCCTGCCGGGACCTGATTGATGTTGGATCCCTGTCCGGCGCTCTGCAGGAGATTCCGGCTCCGGTTGCCGACATAGGCAGCCTCCAAAAGTCCCGAGAACGGTGTGCGCTGGGAGATGGTGAAGCTGTAGCTGTCGGAGTAAGGAGACTTGTTATCCTTCGAGTCGACGGCGGCTGCGCCGAGGCGATCGCCGGTTCCAGGCGAGTAGGCTTCGATGTCCTTGAGGGTGGTGGAACTGTTGAAGGTGTACGCCTTCACGCCAGCCGAGACATCGAGGCCGTTGGTGAACTGAGCGGTGTGGAAGTAGAACCGGCCCCAGCCGCCACGGAGAACGGTCTTGCCGTTGCCGAAGAGGTCAAAGGCGCCGCCCAGGCGAGGTGCGTAGAAGAACGCCTTGCTGGGGAAACCTGACAGCGGGACGCTGGAGTCGCGCTTGTTCCAGAGGAAGCCTGAGTAGTCCGTAGCCGGAGCATTCGGATTGTACTTCGACTGATCGAAGATGGAGAAGCCGAAGCCGGCGTGGTCGGACCACGGGCTGAAGTGCGAAACACGGAGGCCGTAGTCGAGACTCAACCTCTTGTTGACCTTCCAACTATCCATCGCGAACATCTCGAAGGTGTTGTAGGTGATGTCGTTGAGTCGATTGAAGCTCTGCTCGTTGTACTGAGTGACCCGGCCCAGGAGCAGGTCGCTGTAGACGCTGCCGCTGGTGTTGCCGCCCCAGTTGGAGAAGATGGCCTGGCCGTTGGTGTTGCCGTTGGCAGGCTGGGCGTTGCGGATCCACTCGTAGAACGCGCCGAACTTCGCCGTGTGCGTGCCCCAAACCTTGGAGAGGTTGTCGGACACGGTCGGCATGAACTTGTCGGCGTAGAGGCCGCGGCTGCCGCCCACCTCGAACCCGCCAGGATTCAAGAGAGTGGCCATTTCGCCGCCCCACCCGGTGAAGGACGGAATCTGCGCAACGCCGTTCTTCCACAGGCCCTTATAGGGGTAGCCGACCTTCGTCCGATCGACCTTCGAGGGATCCTCGAAGACGTTCGGGAAGAGGATCTGCGTATAGGCGACGACGACTTCGTTCGTCATGGTCGGCGAGAACACGTGAGTGAGCGAACCCGACCAAGAATCCGAGCTGTTCTTGCCGATGACCGGCGTGGGATAGGGCACCTGGTTACCGTTGCGCCACCAGAGGCCGACCGGGAACTGTTGCTGCTCCCACTGGCGGTTGTAGCGAACGAACACCTTGGTGGACTCGCTGATGCTGTAGTCCACGCGGGTCATGAACTGGTTGCTGTTCTGATTGAAGACCATCTGCTGCACCCAGTTGTAGCCGCCGTTGGAGTTCGGATCGGCGTTGGGCATGGGCAGGAGGTTCATCAGAGCCTTGCCGCCGGGATCGATCTGGTTCGTCGGGACGATGCCGCCCGGGAACTGATCCTGGCTGATCTGCTGCGGCGGACCGCCGGAAGCGGTGATGTTGCCGAGTTTGGCGACCTCAGAGGGGCTGAAGTTGCCGTTGCGCATGCCGGCGGTGGGAACCGTGGCACGCAGCAGGCCCGTGTCGAGGGTCTGGTAATAATACTCGTAGGCCGCGAAGAAGAACATCTTGTCCCGGTTCTTATTGAAATTTGTACCGGGAATGAGGACCGGACCGCCGATGTTGCCACCCGGGAAGAAGTACTTGTTGTCCGGGCGCGGAGCAACCATCAGACCGGTATTCTTGTCGATACCCTGGCGGTTGTTGAGCCAGTCGTTCGCGTTCATGGCGGAGTGGCGCGCATAGAGGTACGTACCGCCGTGGAAGTCACGGCCGCCTGATTTCGCCACTGTGCTGACGACTGCCGGTCCCTTCTGATTGTCGGCGCCAAAGTTCGAAGTGAGAACTTTGAACTCCTGAATCATGTCCGTGTTCGGGTTGACCGGAGTGGCGCAATTGCAGCCCGGGTCCGAAACGTGGGCGCCGTCAGCCGTGATGTCGAGCGAGCCCGTCGGGAGCCCGTTCACGCTGTAAGCGCCGTTGAAGGCACTCTGGCTGCCGCCGTCACCATTGCCGTTGATGCCAATGGTTTCGCCGGTGAAGTTCGCCCTGTTCTCGGTGCCAGTGCCGGAGATTGCAAAACCGGGCATGATCTTGATGAACTCAGCCGCGCTGCGGCCGACCACCGAGAAGTCCTGGAGTTGCTTCACCTGGAGAGTGGCCGATTTTTCGCCCGAATCGACGGGGACGACCAGATCCGCCACCGATGTGACCTCGACCTTTTCAGTAGTCTGGCCGAGCTTCATCGTCACCGAGTAGTTGCGTTTATCGGCGCCGGTGAAAGAGAGGCCTTCGATCTTGTGGTCCAAGAAACCGGATGCACTGACGGTCAGTTCATAGGCCCCGACAGGAATGGAGGCGAAGGTGTAGTAGCCTTCGCTATTGGTTAAAGTCGAGCGCGTGTCGCCGGATGCAGTGTTCTTCAGCGTTACTTTCGCATTGGGTATGACTGCTTGCGCAGGATCGGAGACTACGCCAGTGAGTGTGGCGTAAACCGATTGTGCACTAGCCATGCCAGCGAAGAGGCAGACACATGCCAGAAGGGGGATTATCCTAATCCACTTTGTCATTCTGACCCCTTTCTAATCCGCCAAGACCAACGAGGCTTGGTCGGATCAGTCCCTAGCTGAGCGAGAGAACAGCTATGGAATGATATAAAAATACTAGTGGGTCTCAATAGCGGCGTCAAGAAGAATTTTTGAGGTTCAAACAATATCTGAACGCACACTAACCCCCTATCTTTCAATAGGAAACGAACAAAACATTGGACTTATGTGAATCTTGCTTGACAGAAGAATGAATCGGTACAGGGATGGAGGGATCGAGGGATAGCTAACTGGAGGGGGACATGAAGAAGGGGTGGCGGGAAGCCACCCCTTCGCGGGCAGACGAGGGAAAGGACCTCAGAAGTAGAACTTGATCGCCATTTGGACGATACGGCGACCTTGTTTCTCGGTGGTGATGCCGAAGTTGGGGTTCACCATCTGACCTGTGGTTCCGCTGTAGACCAATTTGAGGTTGTTGGAGCCATTGACGAAGGTGTACAGAGGATGGTTGAGGAAGTTGTATCCATTGAAGCGGAGCTGGATCTTCTTCGACTCACTGATCTGGAAGTTCTTGAACAGGCCGAGGTCGAAGTTCATGAAGGCCGGGCCGTAGAGGCCGGGCGAAACGGTGGGGCCATTGCTCCCGGGATTGACGGGCATGCCGTAGCAGGAGCCGTTGACGAACTGGTGTTCTGCCAGCCCGTTGGTTCCTGAACAGGTGAGGATGGGGCGGAGAGCGATTGAATCCGTGCCGTTGACGGAGCGTGCGCTCACGTTATAGCCGGTCGCGGGATTCTTGTAGCCGCCGGTATCCATGTTGAAGTTGTAGCCGGTGTTGGCGATCAGGTTGATGCCGCTCTGAACCTGAGCGATCCCAGAGATCTGCCAGCCGTTGACGACACCTTCCAAGAACTTGTTCGACTTCACCACGCGGCCCATTTCGACGGAGTAGGCGGCGTTGAAGATGTGCCGGCGGTCGTTCGGCATCAGACCGTAGTTGTTGCGGAGGTTGAAACCGTCGTACGTGGGACTCACGATACCGAGCGACTTGCCGTAGGTGTAGTTCAGATTGAGGTTGTAGTGGCCCTTGGTGCGGATCCAGGTGACCTGCCCTGAGTTGTAGTTCTGATAGAGGCCATGAGTCGTGATGGGGATGTCCTGGAATCCGGCCAGCGGGCGGAAGGAGTCATAGGGTGCGCTGTTGGGATCGCCTACGCCAGGCTTCAGGAGCGCGCCGGCAGGAACCTGATTGATGTTGGATCCCGCCCCGCCGGTCTGAAGAAGGTCGTGGCTGCGGTTGCCCACATAGGCCACCTCGAGCAGGCCGGAAAACGGAGTCCTCTGGGAGATGGTGAGGCTATAGCTATCGGAATAGGGTGACTTGTCGTCGAGTTTATTGACAGCCGCGGCGCCAAGCCGGTCGCCCGGGCCAGGGGAGAAGACTTCGATGTCCTTGAGCGTGGTGGGTGTGGGGAAGCTGTAGGCCTTGACTCCGGCAGAAACGTCGAGGCCGTTTGTGAATTGGGCGGTATGGAAGTAGAACCGGCCCCAACCGCCGCGGATGACGGTCATGCCATTGCCGCGAAGGTCATAAGCGCCGCCGACACGCGGGGCGTAGAAGAGGGCCCGGCTCGGGAAGCCGGAGAGCGGGACATTGGGGTCGCGCGCGTGCCAGAAGAAGCCCGAGTAGTCGGTAGCCGGGGCGTTCGGATTGTATCGGTTGTAGTCGAAGATGGAGAATCCGTATCCCTGGTTATCGGACCATGGGCCGAAGTGGGAGACGCGCAGACCGTAATCGAGGCTCAACCGCTTACTGATTTTCCAACTGTCCATTCCGAAGAACTCGAAGGTGTTGTAAGTGATGTCGTTGATGCGGTTGAAACTTTGCTCGTTGTAGCTGGAGACCCGGCCTAACAGCATGTCGGCGTAGACCGCGCCGCTGGAGTTGACGGCCGTATTGGAGAATACCATCTGCCCGTTGGTGTTTCCGTTGGCGGGCTGGGAGTTGCGGATCCACTCATAGAAGACGCCGAACTTGGTGGTGTGCGTGCCCCAGACCTTGGAGACGTTATCGGAGAACGTGGGCATGAACTTGTCGGCGTAGAGGCCGCGGCTGCCTCCCACTTCAAATCCGCCAGGATTCAGGAGGGTCGCCATTTCGCCGCCCCAGCCAGTGAAAGACGGGATCTGAGCGACGCCATTCTTCCACAGTCCCTTATAGGGATAGCCGACCTGCGTCCGGTCGACTTTTGAGGGATCCTCGAAGACGTTCGGGAAGAGGATCTGAGTGTAGGCGATCACCACTTCGTTCGTCATGGTTGGCGAGAAGACGTGCGTGATCGAACCCGAAATGGAGTCTGAACTGTTCTTGCCAATGACCGGAGTGGGATAGGGGACCTGGTTGCCGTTGCGCCACCACAGGCCGACCGGGAACTGCTGCTGCTCCCACTGGCGGTTATAGCGGACAAACACCTTGGTGGACTCGCTGATGTTGTAGTCCACGCGGGTCATGAACTGGTTGCTGTTCTGATTGAAGACGATCTGCTGGACGTAGTTGTAGCCGCCATTGGAGTTCGGATCGGCGTTGGGCACCGGCAGGAGATTCATCAGCGCTTTGCCGCCAGGATCCACCTGGTTCGAAGGAACGATGCCGCCCGGGAACTGGCTCTGGTTGATCTGCTGGGGAGGGCCGCCGGACGCGGTGATGTTGCCCAGTTTGGCGACCTCGGCTGGGCTGAAGTCGCCGTTGCGCATGCCGGCGGTGGGAACCGTTGCACGCAGCAGGCCCGTGTCGAGGGTCTGGTAGTAGAACTCGTAAGCAGCGAAGAAGAACAGCTTGTCGCGGTTCTTGTTGAAGTTCGTGCCGGGAATAAGAACTGGTCCGCCGATGTTGCCGCCGGGGAAGAAGTACTTGTTGTTGGGGCGCGGAGCCACCATATTGCCGGTGTTTTTGTCGATGCCCTGGCGATTGTTGAGCCAGTCATTGGCGTTCAACGCGTAATGGCGGGCATAGAGGTAAGTACCGCCATGGAAATCGCGGCCGCCCGATTTGGCCACCGAGTTCACGACCGCAGGCCCCTTCTGGTTGTCGGCCCCGAAGTTCGAGGTAAGAACCTTGAACTCCTGAATCATGTCTGTGTTGGGGTTGACCGGAGTCGCGCAGTTGCAGCCGGGATCCGACACGTGCGCTCCATCGGCGGTGATGTCGAGCGAATTCGTGGGGAGTCCGTTGACGCTGTAGGCGCCGTTGAAGGCGCTTTGGCTGCCGGCGTCACCGTTGCCATTGATGCCGATGGTCTCGCCAGTGAAATTGGCGCGGTTTTCAGTGCCGGTGCCCGAGATGGCAAACCCGGGCATGATCTTGATGAACTCGGCTGCGCTGCGGCCGACCACGGAGAAGTCCTGCAATTGCTTGACCTGAAGGGTGGCGGACTTCTCGCCAGAATCGACCGGGACGACAAGGTCAACCACCGAGGTCACCTCGACCTTCTCCGACGTCTGGCCGAGTTTCATGGTTAGGGAGTAATTGCGTTTCTCAGCCCCGGTGAACGACAGGCCTTCTATCTTGTGATCGAGGAAGCCGGGGGCTGACACGGTCAGGTCGTAGGTCCCGACCGGGATCGAGGCGAAGGTATAGTAGCCTTCGCTGTTGGTAAGGGTTGTTCTGGTGTCCCCTGATGCCGTATTTTTCAGCGTCACTTTCGCGTTCGGGATGACCGCCTCGGCAGGATCGGAGACAACGCCCGTGAGCGTTGCATAGACCGACTGCGCTTGCGCCATTCCGGCGAGCAGGCACACACATCCAATGAGCGTGATCAGCTTGATCCACCTAGCCATCGAATGACCCCTTTCTGCTCCGCCAACATTCCGGGCTACAGGACTCGCGCGCACATCGGGCGAGTGAACAGCCATGAAATGATAAAAAAATACTAATGAGAGGAAAAATGGGCGTCAAGGGGGTCTAAATAAAACATACTAGTCGGTAGAAGCTAACACATTGAATTCACTCAAGAACAGGGAGGTGGGCCATTTCAGGGATTTACGAGTATCAAATCGATACGCCTCATCTTCCCATATGATGCGCTCCCTTCCCACGCGTGAGACGGGGCGACGAAGGTGCGGCGAGAATCAGACGAACTGGTGAAACCGGCGGAACGGCGCATCCATCAATATGTACGGAAGCTTCCAGCATAGAGAGTTGCCACAGAAGAAGGGAGATGGCTCCAATGAAACGACATTCAGCTCTCCTGGCAGCGTTGTGTCTTGGAATCAGCGCGTTGGCGTCTGGGCAGGCGACCCCGGGCGCGCAGGAGCGATTGGTGAAAGAAGTGCGGCACGAACTTGTCCTGCTTCCGTACTACGGCGTCTTCGACAACCTGGCGTATCAGGTGGACGGGTTCAAAGTCACGCTGAGGGGACAGGTGACGCGCCCGACGTTGAAGGCCGACGCGGAAGCGGTGGTGAAGAGGATCGAAGGCGTGGAGCGAGTCGATAATCAGATCGAGGTTCTGCCTTTGTCGCCGAATGATGACCGGATCCGGCTGGCAACATACCGGTCGATTTACGGGGACGCGAACCTGAACCGGTACGCGCTGCAGGCGGTCCCGCCGATCCACATTATCGTCAAGAACGGCAATGTCCGTCTGGAGGGAATGGTCTCGACGGAAACGGACAAGAATATTGCAGGAATTCGTGCAAATGAAGTCCCAGGGGCGTTCTCGGTGGAGAATCACCTCCAGGTTGAGAAGCGGGGCTGATTGAGTGGAGCGGGGGAGCGGGAGCGGGCGGCATCGTATCATCTGCTCATGGAGATGCAGGAACTGAAGTTTGTGGCGACGCCGGAGAAGGGTGAGGTTTCGGCATTGCTGGTGAGGCCGGGTAAGGCGAGCCATTTGCTGGTGCTCGGGCACGGGGCTAGCACAAACATGCGGCACGCAACCTTACAGAAGATTGCGGACAGAATGGCTGAGGCAGGGATCGCCACATTCCGGTACAACTTCCCGTACATGGAGCACAGGAAGGGGCGCGACTCAAAGGAGACGTGTACGGCCACAGTGCGGGCAGCCGTAGCGGCCGCTCACAAGGCTGCGCCCGATCTGCCGGTGCTGGCCGGCGGCCATTCGTTCGGCGGGCGGATGACGTCGACGGCGGCCTCGGAAGCGCCGATCGAGCATGTCAAAGGGCTGGTGTTCTTCTCGTTTCCGCTGCATCAGCCGGGCGCGCCGGACACGAAGCGTGCGGAGCATTTGAGTTCAGTGACGGTCCCGATGTTGTTCCTCAGCGGCACGCGGGATGATCTTGCGCATCTGGATCTGTTGCAGCCGGTGGCCAGCGGGTTGGGGAACCGGGCAACGCTGCACCTGGTGGATACGGCAGACCACGGATACAAGGTTCTCAAGCGCTCCCGCGCGAGTTCTGAGGACGTATTCGTCGAGATGGCTCGAGTCCTCAAGGAGTGGGCTCTCGCATTGAGGTAACCGCACAGTCCTACACTCAGAAGAGAGGTAATTGCGGACAATGCGGTCACGAATCTCACTGGCTTTCTTACTGTGCGGGGCGATGGCCGCCGCTGCGGCTGACGATCCGACGCGGCATGTGAGTGTGTTCATCGGGACGGGAGGACACGGGCACACCTATCCGGGGGCGACGGTGCCGTTCGGAGCGGTGCAGTTGAGTCCGGACACGTTCAACTCCGGATGGGATTGGTGTTCGGGGTATCACTACTCGGACAGCTCGATCATGGGCTTCAGCCATACGCACCTGAGCGGTACCGGCGTGGGCGACATGCTGGATGTGCTGGTGATGCCGGGAACCGGGCCTGCGCGCACAGAGCCGGGGAGCCGCGAGCACCCGGAGCAGGGCTACCGGTCGCGCTTCTCGCATCAGGATGAAGTTGCCGAGCCCGGCTACTACGCGGTGCTGCTCAAGGACTACGGGATCAAGGCAGAGCTGTCGGCGACGGAGCGGGCGGGGATCCACAAGTACACGTTTCCTGCGAGCGAGAGCAGCCACTTCATCGTGGACCTGGCGCACGCGATTCTCAGCAGTCCCGAGGCCGTGCCGAAAGTGCTTTCGTCGGAATTGAAGATTGTGGACAACACGACCATCGTGGGCGGGCGGCGAGTGGGGATGTGGGCCAACGGGCGGCATATCTATTTCGCGATGAAGTTCTCGAAACCGTTCGCAGCGTCCGAGATCGTTTCTTCCGGACAGACGCTGGATCGAGGGACGCGCGAGACATCGGGCAAGTCGCTAAAGGCGCTGGTACACTACCAGACTGCGGCGGGCGAGGTGATCTACGTTAAGGTGGGGCTGTCCGGAGTCAGCGTGGAGGGCGCACTAAAGAACCTGGATGCGGAGATCCCGGCGTTCGATTTTGCGGGAGTTCGGAAGAAGGCACACGACGCGTGGCAGAGGGAGTTGTCGCGGGCCAGCGTCGAGACGTCGAATCAGAAACAGAAGCAGATTTTCTACACAGCGCTGTACCACACGATGCTGGCGCCGACGCTGTTCGACGATGTGGATGGTCAGTACCGGGGGATGGATCTGCAGGTGCATCAGCTTCCCAAGGGATCGCACAACTACAGCACGTTTTCACTGTGGGACACGTATCGCGCGTTGCATCCGCTGTTCACACTGATGCACAGTGACAGGGTGCCGGCACTGGTGAACTGCCTGATCCGGCAGGCCGAAGAAAGTCCGGCGGGCATGCCGGTGTGGCCGCTGCAAGGACGCGAGACTGGCTGCATGACGGGCTATCACTCGGCGCCGGTGATCGCGGAAGCCGCGGTGAAGGGTTTTCAGGGAATCGATCTGGCGAGGGCCTATCCGCAAATGATGAAGCGGGCGATGGAGGACGACTATCGCGGGCTGGGCTACTACCGCAAGCTTGGCTACATTCCGAGCGATAAGGAAGAGGAGTCGGCGACGAAGACGCTCGAGTACAGCTACGATGCGTGGGCCGTTGCGCAGGTGGCGCTGAAGCTGGACAAGATGGACGACTATAAGAAGCTGCTGGCGCAGGCCGCGAATTACAGAAACCTGTGGGACAAGTCCACGGGATTCATCCGGCCGCGGCTGGCGAACGGCGAATGGGCAGGCCCGTTCGATCCGAAGCTGACGGGTGTTTCGAAGAACTGGCGCGATTTCACAGAAGCCAACTCGTGGCAGGCGACGTGGGGCGCGCAGCAGGATCCGCAGGGCTACATCGACATGCTGGGAGGGCGTCAAGCCTTCGTCAAGAAGCTGGACGATCTGTTTTCGCAATCGCTGGAGATCAAGGGCGAGGTGCCTGTCGACATGACGGGCTTTGTGGGGATGTATGCGCACGGGAACGAGCCGAGCCATCACATCGCCTACCTCTATGCGTATGCGGGAGCGCCGTACAAGACGCAGGAGCGGGTGCGAGATCTGCTGGAGAAGCAGTATGGCAACACCCCGGACGACGGGGTGGCCGGCAACGAGGATTGCGGCCAGATGTCGGCGTGGTACGTGATCAGCGCGCTTGGATTCTACGCGGTGGATCCGGCCAGCGGGAACTACGTGTTCGGGACACCGCTGTTTGATAAGGCGGTGATCGACATGGGCGGAAACCGGAAGCTGGTGGTGGAAGCGGTGCGGAAATCACCGGATGAGAAGTATGTGCAGTCGGTGACGCTGAACGGGAAGCCGTACGACAAGGCGTGGTTCCCGCATTCCGCGGTCGCGCAAGGGGGGAAGATCGTCTTCAAGATGGGAAGCCAGCCCAACCTGCAGTTTGCGGCGGCCGAAAACGCGGCTCCGCCTTCGATGAGCAGCAAGTAAGGACCGCCGGCGGTTCTACAATCTAGAGAACCAAGATGCGATTCCTCATGGTGTTGACGCTGGCGGCGCCGCTCTTCGCGCAGGACGCGGAAGTAGCCGTCCGCTGGAAGGATGTCCGCGAACTGCGGGTGGAGGGTCAGGGCTGGCGCGAGACGCGGCATCCGTTCGACCGACTGCCTGCGAGAGCGGAAGGGGTGGTTCGAAAGCCGGTTTGGGATCTGGCACAGCAGACGGCGGGCGTCTCTGTGAGGTTCGTCACAGACGCGGCGACGATTCGAGCGCGGTGGTCTCTACGGAAAGAAGCTCTGGCATTGCCCCACATGCCGGCGACGGGCGTCAGCGGGCTGGATCTCTACGTCCGGCTGCCGGGCGGGTGGCATTGGGTAGCGAACGGACGGCCGGAGAAGATCGCGAATGAGCAGACGCTGTTGCGCAACTGGCCCGGCGGCAAGCGCGAGTACATGCTGTACTTACCGCTGTACAACGGCGCGGCATCGGTTGAGATTGGCGTCCCGCAGGAGGCGGCACTCGAGCCGGGTCCGGCGAGGCCCGCCGGAGCGCGGCCCGTGGTGTTCTATGGGAGCTCGATTCTGCAGGGCGGCTGTGCGTCGCGTCCGGGGATGGCGTACCCGTCGATCATCGGCAGGAAGCTGGACTGGCCAACGATCAATCTCGGATTTTCGGGCAACGGCAAGTCGGAACCGGAGATGGCTCAACTGCTGTCGGAGTTGGACGCGAGCGTCTTTGTGTATGACAGCCTGCCGAACCTGAGCGCGCAGGAGGCTAGTGAGCGAGTGGAGCCGTTCCTGCGCACGCTGCGGAAGGCGCATCCGAAGATGCCGCTGGTGCTGGTGGAGAACCCGATCTATGCCGATGTTTTGTTCTCCGAGCAGCGGCGCACATTGATCGCCGAGAAGAACCGGACGTTGCGGGCAGCATATGAGAAGCTGCGGAAAGACGGCGACAAGAACCTCTTCTACGTCCGTGCAGAGGGACTGTACGGCGCAGACGGCGAAGCGACAGTGGACGGGACGCATCCGACCGATGCGGGTTTCCTGCGCATGGCGGAGGCGATCACGCCGGTGCTGAAGCAGGCATTGAAGAAGCGCTGAGCTATTCGGAACGCAGCTTCTGGCTGCGTTCTTTCTCGAGGGTCTCGTAGAACATCCGTTCGTGACGCTCGATTGCCTTCTTGTATCCTTCCGGGTCGATGAAACTGCCGGCCTTCAGCTTGCGCGCCATGTCGTATTGAGACGCGTGCGCCGCGACCCAAATGTCAGGCGAGAGTTGCCGCTGCTTTTCAAAGGACCGCGTGAAGTCCTCGGCGATGCGTGGGTATTTTGCATTGCCCACAAGAGGCATCACAACGGTGTTCATGTTGACGAACAGAACATTGAGCTTCCGGCCGTTGTCAACGATTGTGGTCGAGTAGGAGACGCTGCCGCGGGAGTGGCCCGGCGTGAGGATGACCTTCAGCTCCGTTCCGCCGAGGGCGACGGTGTCGCCGTCTTTCAAACGACGGTCGACTTTGACGGGAGCGAATTGGGGCTTTGGCCCGAAAGCGGGATCGCTCTTGCCGCCGTCTTCGAGTGAGGGTGCGTCGGCCCCGGTAGCGTAGACTTTCGCGCCGGAGAGATTCTGGATCTCCTGCATGGCGGCGACGTGGTCGAAGTGGGCCTGCATGTTGAGGATGATTTTGATGTCCTGCAGCTTGAAGCCGAGTTTTGAGATGCTGCCGTGGATCAAGGGTGTGGAATCGGCGAGGCCGGTATTGATGAGGATGTGGCCCTGGGGTGTGCTGAGGAGGTAGCAGGCGAGGTCCTCCGTGCCGACGTAGTAGATGTTGCCGGCGATCTTGTGCGGCGGGAATGGGCGTTTCCAGGCGGCGTTGTCCTGTGCAGCGGCGACGAGAGAGAGTGACAGCAGGAGTAAGGCGCGGAGCATTGATCCATGATAGACGAGCACTGCGCAGGGTCGGGCAAGTATGAGGTGGCGGAGATGCTCCCCGGGTTGCGGATCCCAACGCCAGCGTCTACGCCAGCGGCGATCCGGTGTTTCATGCATACAGCCAGCAGGACTGGAAGATGGTCGAGTTGCTCGAGCGCTATGGCGGAATTCCTGAGTCAAGCCGCAGCTGGACTGTACAGGCAGGAGAGGGCTCAAACAGACCGGAACTGCGATCGATTGACAGGCGACTCGAGGAGCAGTAGGATGAAACCGAGCGTTTTTTGCAAACGTGTGCATATGCGGCGAACATCCATCAAAGACATCGCTCGAATCGCGGAAGTCTCGCATTCGACGGTCTCCCGCGCCCTCAGTGGGAGTCCGCTCATCAGCCCCGAGACTACCGAGCGTATCCGGCGCATCGCCGAGGAGAGCGGATACCGCAGGAGTGCGGCGGCTCGCAGCCTGGTGACCAGCAGGACGGCAACGATCGGCGTTGTTGTGACGACGATCGCCGATCCTTTTGCCGCGGAGGTGGTGAACGGCATTGAAGACGCCGCCAACGACCATGACTACTCCGTGATCCTGGCGAGTTCGAATGTAGATCCGGAGCGCGAGATGAGGGTGGTGCGTGCGCTCGAGGAGCGCCGCGTGGACGGGATCATCGTCACGTCCTCGCGGGTTGGGGCAAGTTACGCCGGAAGCTTCTCTCAGAAATGGGTGCCCATCGTGCTGCTGAACAACCAGCACCATTCGAACGAATTCATCCATTCAGTGATGATCGACAATCACTCGGCAAGCGCCATGGCCACGCAGCATTTGATCGGCCTGGGTCACCGGCGTATCGCCTACATCGGTGACCGCAATGGATACGATTCCGACACGGAGCGCTTCGACGGCTTCCGCGCTGCGCTGGATCAGGCCGGGATTGAATTCCGTCCCGACTATGTCGCCCACGGCAACGGCAAACCGGATGGAGGGGCGGCGGCAATGAACGCTCTGCTCGCAGCGTCGCGTCCTCCCACGGCTGTCTTCTGTTACAACGACATGACAGCTCTGGGCGCATTGCGCTCGATCAGGACCCGCGGGTTGAGCGTCCCCGCCGACATATCCGTGGCCGGCTTCGACGACCTGTTCGTGGCCGAGTACTCGGTCCCGCCGCTCACCACCGTGCGGCAGCCCATGCGTGAGATGGGTTGGCTGGCGGTGGAGACACTCATCAGGCTGCTGGCCGGCGTCGAAGCAGAGCACAACGTCAACATCAAGGTTCCGGGCGAGTTGGTGGTTCGCGAATCGACAGCGCCCCCCAAGGAGAGTCTCTAATGAACCTTCTAGTCCATCCATCGCGGTCTGCCACCAGAATTGAGACTTACGGATTTGAATACCTCGGTTTCAAAACGACGCCGCTGAAAGCGGGAATGTCCATTGAAGAGGAGACCGCCGACCGGGAACTCGCGATCGTTCTTCTGGGCGGCACGTGCTCCGCGCGCAGTTCGGCGGGCGATTTCTCCCAGTTTGGCGGCCGGAAGAATGTCTTTGGCGGACTGCCGCATACGCTCTACCTGCCCATCGGCACCAGCTTCAAATTGACAGCAGAGTCGGATTCCGATCTTGCTTTCTGTTATTCGAAAGCAGAAGAGCGGCACCCCGCCGCGCTGGTTGGACCGCAGGACGTGCGCGTGGAAATCCGAGGCGGCGGCAACGCGACCCGGCAGATCAATCACATGATCCAACCGGGCTTCGCGGCTCATCGCCTGTTGGTCTGCGAGGTGTACACGCCCAGCGGCAACTGGTCGAGCTACCCTCCGCACAAGCACGACGTGCACAATCCGCCGGGCGAGGTGGACCTCGAGGAGATCTACTACTACCGCATCGACCGTCCTGAGGGCTACGCAATCCAAAGGGTCTACACGCCGGACCGGCGCATCGACGAGACCATCACGGTGCGGGATGGCGAACTCGTGCTCGTTCCCGAAGGCTACCATCCGGTGGTGGCGGCGCATGGCTACAACGTGTACTACCTGAACGCGCTGGCCGGTTCAGCCCGCTCGATGGCCGCTTCGGATGATCCGCAGTACGCCTGGGTGCGGGAGACCTGGCGCGAGCAGGACCCGAGACTTCCGCTTGTCCGTTGAGGTGACCACTATGGACGTCGTCATTCTCGGCCGTATCGGCTATGACCTGTACTCGGAAGAACCTCACATCCCCTTGCCCAAAGTGAGGACTTTCTCGCGCTATCTGGGCGGGTCCAGCGCCAACATGGCGGTCGGCCTTTCGAGGCTGGGAGCGAAGGCCGGGATCGTGAGCTGCCTCGGCACGGACAGCCTCAGTGAGTTCCTTGTCGATTTCCTGAAGTCGGAGAATGTCGACACTTCTCATGTCCAGAGGTGCGCCGGTTTTCTTCCGTCGCTCTGCCTGACGGAGATTTCGCCGCCCGACCGCTTTCCACAGGTGTTTTATCGGCACGACGCCGTCGATATCCAGCTCACTGCCACGCCGGGCGACCTCGACTACGTTGCGTCCGCACGAATGTTCATCACGAACGGAACCTCGCTGTGCGCCTCGCCTTCACGGGAAGCGACGTACCGCGCCCTGGAGCGCGCCCGTCAGGCAGGCTGCCGCGTGGTGCTTGATGTGGACTACCGAGCCATGTCCTGGCCGAGCTCGGAGGAAGCGGGTCTCGCCGTGCGCCTGGCGCTACCCTTTGTCGACGTTCTGATAGGCAACCAGCCGGAGCTCATGTTGGTGGCCGGCGCGTCGAGCCTGGATGAGGCAACGGCGAAGCTGCGCAAGAGCGGCGTTCCCGTGCTGGTGTCGAAGCTCGGCGAGCAGGGGACCAGGGTGTGGACCGGCGATTCGTCTGTGTTCCTGCCTCCGTACTCGGTGGATGTGGTTTCGACGATCGGCGCGGGCGACGGGTTTGCCTCCGGGTTCCTGTACGCGCTGCTGCAGGGCATGGACATGGAAGAGTGTCTGCATCACGGCAATTCGGCGGCCGCAATCGTCGTGAGCAGGCTGAGCTGTTCGGAAGCCATGCCCACACTGGCCGAGATCCAGGAATTGATGCGCAACCAGCGCGGCACAACGCCGCGCGCCTGAGGAGGAATCATGTTTTCAAGCCGCCAGTATTTGACAGACGGCGCGATGGCCCGGATCACGGAGATGCGGGTGACGGACCCTGAGCGCGCCTGGAGCGCCGCGCTGGCCCGGACGCGCCGGGAAAGACTGGCGCCATCGGGGCGGCTGAACATTCTTGCCGCGGACCATCCGGCTCGAAGAGTCACGAAGGTCGGGGACAACCCGATTGCGATGGCGGACCGGCAGGACTACCTGGCCCGCATCCTCCGCGTTCTTGCCGCAGAGAGCATTGATGGGCTGATGGCCACGATGGACATCCTGGAAGATCTCCTTGTCCTCGACGCGCTCGTGCGGGAAGAGGGAGGCACTCCGCTGCTCGATGGCAAAGTGCTGATCGGCAGCCTGAACCGCGGAGGACTGGCGGGTTCGGCGTGGGAGCTGGATGATCCGATCACAGGTCCAACTCCGCAGACCTGCGTCGACTGGCGGCTTGACGGCGCGAAGATCCTGCTCCGCATTGCGGACAGCGAACCGGGCTCTCTCAAGACCATGCTGGCTAGCGCGCAAGCAGTGTCTGAGTGCAACTCGCTGCGGCTACCGATGTTCCTCGAGCCGCTCCCGGTGGTGAAGACTGAGACGGGCTGGTCAGTTAGGAAGGATCGCGAGGCGCTTGCGAGGATCGCAGGCGTCGCTGCGGCTTTGGGTGACAGCAGCCGCTACATGTGGCTCAAACTGCCGTATTGCGCCGGCTATGAAACGGTGGCGCGATCCACATCGCTGCCGATCCTCCTGCTCGGCGGCGAATCGGCCGGCAACCCTGCGCCTTTCCTGACTGAGCTCGCCTCCGCGATGCAGGCAGGTCCGAATGTGCGCGGCGCGCTGGTGGGCAGAAATGTCCTTTACCCGGGCGACGAGGATCCGCTGGCGATGGCTTGCGCCGTCGGCGGCATCATCCATCAGGGCTGGAGCGTCGAGCAGGCGTTGGAATCCCTGCCGGCAAACCGCGACCGCGGACTGGACGCTCTCTCCAAGTACGTCTGAAACAGGCTCCGGAGGTAATTCAATGGCAACGCGGCGAGTGACCATGGCACAGGCCCTTCTGGGCTTTCTCAAGAACCAATATGTGGAACGCGACGGCGTGGAGAACCGCTTCTTCGAAGGCGCGTGGGGTATCTTCGGGCACGGTATCATTGCGGGCTTCGGCCAGGCGCTGCAGCAGAATCCGGATTTTCCGTACTACCTGTGCCGCAACGAGCAGGCGGCGGTCCACATCGCCACAGCTTTCGCGAAGTCGCGAATGCGCCTCTCCACCTTCGCGTGCCTCTCTTCGATCGGGCCAGGCGCAACCAACATGATCACTGGCGCGGCCACCGCCACGATCAACCGCATCCCGGTGCTGCTCCTGCCTGGCGATATCTTCGCGAGGCGGAACGTCGCACCCGTGCTGCAGCAACTGGAGTGCGAGCAGAGCCAGGACGCCTCCGTGAACGACTGCTTCAAGCCAGTCTCGCGCTACTGGGACCGGATCAACCGGCCGGACCAGCTTCCCTGCTCCGTTGTGGAGGCGATGCGCGTTCTCACCTCGCCGGCCCACGCCGGTGCTGTGACGCTGGCTCTCCCTCAGGACGTGCAATCCGAAGCCTGGGATTTCCCCGAAGAGATGTTCCATAAGCGCGTGTGGCACATCGCGCGCGCAGTGCCCGAACCGGTGATGCTGGCGCGGGCCGCTGAGGCGATCCGCGCTGCCAGGCGCCCATTCATCGTCGCCGGCGGCGGCGTGCTCTACAGCCAGGCCGGCGCGGCGCTGGCGAGCTTCTCGAAGTGTACCGGGATTCCGGTAGGCGAAACTCAAGCGGGAAAGGGGTCGCTGCCGTTCGATCACTCATGCAACCTCGGAGCCGTGGGGGTCACGGGCACGCCAGGCGCGAACATCGCCGCTCGCGAGGCCGATCTGGTGATCGCGATCGGCACACGGCTGAGCGATTTCACGACTGCGTCGAAGACCGCATTTCAGAACCCCGCAGTGCGCTTCATCAACCTGAATGTCGCGGAGTTCGACGCCTTCAAGCACGCTGGACTGCCGTTGATCGCTGATGCAAAAGTCGCGCTGGAGCAGCTTGAGTCCGCCCTGACCGGGTACTCCGTGGAAGCCGCCTACACCGCGGCCATCGGCGAGTGGAAGACCCGCTGGGAAGCGGAGACGGATCGGATCTTCAACTTGCGGCACGGCCCGCCCATCAGCCAGGGTGAGGTGATCGGTGCAGTGAGCCGCGTTGCACAGCCCGAGGACGTTGTCGTCAATGCCGCGGGGAGCCTGCCGGGCGACTTGCACAAGCTCTGGCGGACGAAAAGGCCGGGTGGGTACCACATGGAGTACGGATACTCCTGCATGGGCTACGAGATCGCCGGCGGCCTTGGCGTCAAGATGGCGGACCCGTCACGCGAGGTGTACGTGATGGTCGGCGACGGATCCTTCCTGATGATGTCGTCCGAGATCGCGACTTCTGTCCAGGAAGGCTACAAGCTCAATCTTGTAGTGCTCGACAATCATGGGTACTCGAGCATTGGGGGATTATCACGGTCGATCGGCTCCGGTGGGTTCGGCACCAACTACCGCTGCCGCACCGCCAGTGGACAACTGGACGGCGACTATGTGCCAGTCGATTTCGCGGAACTTTGCTCGGGGCTCGGTGCACATACGGTGCGCGTCAGGACTCGCGACGAGTTAGAGCAGGCCCTGGCACAGATGCGTGGTCTCAAGCAAACCGCAGCGGTTGTCGTCGAGGTGGACAAGGAGCAGCGCGTGCCAGGGTACGAGTCGTGGTGGGACGTGCCCATCTCTGAAGTGTCGGAGATCGACACCGTCAAACAGGCCCGCGCGGAGTACGAGCAGGCGGTTCGGAAGGAGCGGCGCCACGAGATCGCCGCGGTGAGGTAGCACAGACGATGAGCACTGAAATTCTGAATTACATCGGCGGCGAGTGGCGCCGGCCGCTTTCCGGTGAGGGCCTGGAAGTGATCAACCCGGCAACCGGCGACGTTCTTGGTCATTCTCCATCGGGCGGCCAGGGCGATGTGGAAGCCGCGGTACAGGCTGCGGCCGCGGCCTATCAGGACTGGAGAGCGGTACCACCGGCGGAACGCATCCAATATTTGTTCCGTCTGAAACATCTGCTCGAAGAACACTTCGAAGAGATCGCTCGCATCATCACGACGGAGAATGGCAAGACGCTCGCCGAGGCGCGCGGTGAGCTGCGGCGCGGCGTCGAGAACGTGGAAGTCGCCTGCGGCATTCCAACGTTGATGCAGGGCTATAACCTGGAAGACGTTGCCCGCGGCATTGACGAACTGATGTTCCGCCAGCCGCTCGGCGTGGTCGCGGCAATCACTCCGTTCAATTTTCCAGCGATGATTCCACTGTGGTTTCTGCCTTACGCCATAGCGTGCGGAAACACTTTCATCCTGAAACCATCGGATCGCGTACCGCTCTCCATGGCCCGCATCGTCGACCTGATCGGGCAGACCGGTCTGCCCGCGGGAGTGGTGAACGTCGTGAATGGTGGCAAGGGCGCAGTCGATGCGCTGCTGGACAATCCAGCGGTGCAGGCCGTGAGTTTTGTGGGCTCGACTCCTGTCGCCAGGTACATCTATGCGCGCGCGTCAGCAAATGGCAAGCGGGTGCAATGCCAGGGCGGGGCGAAGAACCATGTGGTTGTTTTGCCAGATGCCGACCCGGAGACAACTACTCAGATCATCGCCGATAGCGCCTATGGCTGCGCGGGACAGCGCTGCCTGGCTGTGTCGGTCGCCGTAACAGTCGGCGATGCCCGGCAGTGGTTCCGGGATTCGATCACGAAAACGGCGGCGTCTCTGAGAGTCGGCGACGGCCTGGCAGACGGCGTCCAGATGGGTCCGGTCATTTCTCACGCAAGCCAACGGCGCATTGAGAGCCTCATCAAGGCGGGGACGGAGCAGGGGGCGATGGCAGCGGTTGACGGGCGGGGCATCGCGCCGTCAGGCCTGACTCACGGCAGCTTTGTCGGCCCCACGGTGCTCGACGGCGTGCCTGCCACTAGCGAACTCGCGGAGACGGAGATCTTCGGTCCGGTGCTGAGCCTGATTCATGCAGCGGATATCGACGAGGCAATCGCCATCATTTCGCGCAACTCCTACGGGAATGCTTCGTCGATTTTCACTTCGAGCGGCGCTGCGGCGCGCAAGTTCCGCAACCAGATTCCGACCGGCAATGTAGGCGTCAACATCGGCGTCGCCGCGCCCATGGCATACTTCCCGTTCAGCGGCTGGAAGGGTAGTTTCCTGGGAGTGCTCCACGCCCAAGGCCGCGATGCCGTGGAGTTTTACACCGACAAGAAAGTGGTGATCGAACGGTGGCCGAAAGAGTGGAGCAGAAAGTTTTAGGGGTGATTCAGTATGGCCAGACTAAAAGTCGGAAACGCACCCTGCTCCTGGGGCACGCTTGAATTCGAGGAAGCCAAAGGCGAGCAGATCGGCTTCAGCCAGATGCTCGACGAGCTGGCTTCAACCGGATATACGGGTACCGAACTCGGTGACTGGGGCTACATGCCGACGGAGTCCGGCGCTCTGTCGGGGGAATTGTCCCGGCGCAATCTTGTGATGTTAGGCGCGTTCGTTCCGGTTGCCCTTAAGAACGAATCGGCACTTGAGGCTGGCGTCGCCGCCGCACTCAAAACGGCCAGGCTGTTGGAATCAGTCGCCACGCAGCCCAAGCCCTACCTGGTCCTGGCTGACCAGAACGGCACAGTCCCGGGCCGTGTTCGCAACGCCGGCCGAATCACACCGGAGATGAGCCTGTCGGACCGGGAATGGGAAGTCTTCGCCCGCGGAGCGAACGAAATCGCGCAGGCGGTGATGTTCGAGACTGGCCTGCGGACGGTGTTCCACCACCACTGCGCGGGCTATGTCGAGACTCCGGATGAGATTGCCAGATTCCTGGATCTGACGGACCCGCGGGTCCTGGGCCTTGTCTTCGACACCGGGCATTATGTGTACGGTTCGGGCGGGTTCGATGTGGTGGCGGGGCTGGAGCGCTTCAAAAAGCGCGTCTGGTATGTCCACTTCAAGGACTGCGATCCACGCGTCGCAGCCGCCGCACGTGCGAACAAGTGGGACTATTTCGAGGCGCTCCGCCACGGCATCTTTTGCGAGCTGGGAAAAGGATGCGTCGACTTTCCGGCTGTCCTGCGCTGGCTCAAGGAATCCTGCTACTGCGGCTACACGCTAGTGGAGCAGGATGTGTTGCCTGGGATGGGCGCGCCCGCGGAGAGCGCGCTCCGCAACCGCGAATATCTGCGGTCCATCGAGTACAACTTCGGCTGAGCAGGAGGAAGAACCATGAACAGGAGACTCAACATCGGAATCATAGGCGCCGGACGCATTGGCAAAGTCCACGCCGAAACGCTCGCTTTCCGACTGCCGGAGGCGAATCCGGCCATGATCGCGGACGTCAATCCGGAGGCTGCGCGCAGCGTTGCGGAGCGCTGTGGCATTCCTCGCGTTGCCGCTGATGCGGCGGAGATTCTTTCCGATCCGTCCATCGAAGCTGTCCTCATTTGTTCTTCCACGGACACCCACGCGAAGCTGATCGTCGAAGCGGCCAGGGCGGGCAAGCACATCTTCTGCGAAAAGCCCGTGGATCATTCTCTGGCGCGCATCGACGAGGCGCTGGCCGCGGTCGAGAGGGCCGGCGTCAAGATCCAGATCGGCTTCAACCGGCGCTTCGACGCGAATTTCGCTCGGGTGCGCGCCGCCGTCGCGAACGGCGAAATCGGCACTCCGCAACTTGTGCACATCATCAGTCGCGATCCCGCACCTCCGCCTGTTTCATACGTGAAGATGTCCGGCGGGATGTTCCTCGACATGACCATCCACGACTTCGACATGGCGCGCTTCCTGATCGGCTCCGAAGTGGATGAGATCTACGCAGCCGCTGGAGTCCGGGTGGATCCGGAGATCGGGGCCGCGGGAGACGTGGACACGGCCGTCATCACGCTACTCTTCCGCAATGGCGTGATCGGCACGATCGACAACAGCCGGAAGGCCGTGTACGGCTACGATCAGCGCGTCGAGGTGCTGGGCAGCGCCGGTTCTATCGCAACGGGTAACTGCTATGCGAATCAGGCGATCGTCAGCACGGCAGAGTCTGTGCACCGTGACCTGCCGCTCAACTTCTTCATGGATCGCTATACGGAGAGCTTCGTCGCCGAGATGAAGGCCTTCGTTGACGCGGTGCTGGAGGACAGACCAACGCCGGTCACGGGCGCCGACGGGCGCTGCCCCGTCGTGATGGCTCTGGCCGCTCGCAAATCGTACGAAGAGCGGAGACCGGTGCGGCTCGAAGAGGTCGCCGCACCGGCGGTAGCGGCCTGAGGATATTTAGGAAAAGCGTGTCCTGCGCCATAGGAACGCGCCACACACCACCAGCAAGACAAGAGTCGCCAGGCACAGGACAGCCGTCCAGCCTGGATTCAAAGATATCGGCGCGCGCTCGGCGTTCATGCCGAGCCAGACGAACGTGCCGGCGGCTGCCAGGGCGATCAGGTACTCCACCCAGTGACGGCGCGGTTTTTGCTGGGCAAGTACGTCCTCTCCCTGCATCGAGGCTTCGACTCGCGCCGGATCCATCCCATAGCGTGCGCACTCCCGGTGCATGGCGCTCCGCCAGGAGGAGTGCTCGGATTCCGGAGCTTCCGCGAAGCTGATGGCGGCGGCGCCCGCGATCATGATCAGTGATCCGGCGACCACGAGCGTCTGCGCAGTGGCAGTGTGGCCGGCGAGTTCACCAAACACAAGAGCGCCCCACGCCAGTCCCCACAACTGATTCGTGTTGGAGAGCGGTATGCCGCGGCTGATGCCGATGTATTTAGCCGCATACTGCTGGAACAGGTCGCCGAGAACCCAGCAGAATCCTCCCAGGAACAGCCAGAACATGACGGGGCGCGCCTTGCCCAGATCCGCGATGACGGTGTCGTAGCCGCCGCCGAACACGAGAGCCAGGGCGAACACCGTGCCGAGCTCGCCGAACGTGAATACTGTGACGAAAGAGAGCGGGTTCATCCCGCTGATATAGGCCTTGCGGTAGGGGATGTACATCGTCCCCCAAAGCAGTCCGGCGCCGAGAGCGGCGAGAATCCCCAATGTGGCTGCCCCCTGCGGGCCCGCCGCCGTGTGTTGGGAAGTCGCGTACGCGAGGACACAGGCGCCCACTACGATGGCCGCCGCGCCGCCAAGCACTTTGAGCCACTGTTGAACCCCGGACTTCCTCAACTCGTTGAAAAGGAGCCACCCCCAGAACAGGCCAACCAGACTGTTCGTGTTCCAGAGCGGAAACGCAATGGAGAGTCCGACATTCCGGATCGCAAAGACCGTAAGGGTATTGGCTACGGCCCACAACATGCCGGCGAGGATCGCCCACACAGCCAGGTGGCTCTTTTCCTTGAGGTCGAGCCAGATGTAGCCGGTCCCCTTGAGGATCATCGGAACAGTCCAACGCGCGACAAAGACACCTGCCACCATCCCGAGTGAGATGATGAACGGCGAGAATCCGGCAGTGACGAGTTTGGTGGGAGCTTCAGCCGCGCCCAGCCAGGCGCCCGCTCCGAATCCGCAGACGACGCCCAGCCAGTGCAGGCTGCGTGCAGTGTGCTTCGCAGTGGTGAAGGAGGTTTCTGCCATTGTTACCTCACCGCCGCCAACAGGCTGATGCCGACAATCAAGACCGCCACCGGCAACCAGAAATGGCTGTCGGTGAGTATCGCTTTCCACAATGGCTGTTTCAAAGAGACCTCCTGCAACCAGGCAGAGTCCAGGGGCAAACGGCGCCGCGCCGGAGCAACTTCGTTATTGTAATCCGCGGGCGGCTGAACTAGCGGGGCATCTGGAGAACGATGCGGTAGCGCGGCTTGCCTGCGCGAAGGTGTTCCATGGCGTCGTTGGCCCTTGCGAAGGGGAAGTCCTCAGTGATCGGCGCGATCTTGTGACGGGCGCAGAAGTCGAGCATGGTGGCGATGGTCGCGGGACTGCCGGCAGGAGTGCCGGAGATGGATCTCTGTGCGCCCAGCAATGAGAAGACAGTGGCGGGGACCGGATCAGGAACGACGCCGACGAAGTGGAGACGCCCGCGAGGCGCCAGCGCGCCGATGTAGTCACTCCATTTCAGGTTGACGTTGACTGTCGAGATGATGAAGTCGAGCGAGCCAGCGATGGCGGAGAACTTGGAGGAGTCACGGGAGTTGACGAAGCGGTGGGCTCCGAGAGAGCGCGCCTCGGCTTCCTTGTCAGCGCTGGAGGAGAATGCGGTGACGTCGCAGCCCCAGGCGTTCAGAAATGCGATGGCCAGATGGCCGAGACCGCCGATTCCGATGACGCCGGCGCGGTGTGTGGGGCGCACGCCGAATTGCACGATCGGGTTGAAGACCGTGATACCCGCGCATAGAAGCGGCCCGGCCTTGGAGGGGTCGACGCCAGGAGGAATGGGAACGGCCCACGTGTGGTGGCATCGGACGAAGTCGGCAAAGGCTCCGAAACGGCCAACGATGGTCTGCTCGGCGTTAGGGCAGAGATTGTGATCGCCAGAGAGGCATTGGCGGCAGACGTTGTCGGAGCGAGAGTACCAACCCAGGCCGACGGTTTGACCGGGGGTGAGATTCTTCACGTGCTCGCCTACGGCGTGGACCGTCCCTATGGCCTCGTGTCCTGGAACGAAGGGATACTTGGTGTTCTGCCAGTCGTTGTCGAGCATGGAGAGGTCTGAGTGGCAGATTCCGCAGGAGTGGACTTTGATCTCGATTTCGTCGTGAGGCAGGGGACCTGGGTCGTACTCGAACGGCTCCAACGGAGCCTTGGCCCGCGTGGCTGCGAGGGCTTTGTGCATGGAACACGTCCTTTCTGCTACCTCAATTCGATGCGGCGAGCGGCCACACGGCGTGAACAAATGAACTTGTTTCGACGCTTGCTCGCCGGGACGGAGCAGACAGATGGCGCGATAGAATCAAACGACGATTGAGGGCCTCATGAAACTCAGGACGATCGCTGCCTGCGCGCTGGCGATGGCGGCATTGCACGTGGCGGCTCAGCCCTTACCTGCGAAGAAGAAACTGCTGGTGATCGGCGATGAGAAGGGCTATCGGCACGAGGCGATCCCACATTCGATGGCCGTAATTGAGCGACTGGGACGAGAGACGGGTCTGTGGGACACCTACATTCGGACTGACACGGAGCCGCTGACCAGGAAGAAGCTGGAGTACAACGCGAAAAATCTGAACGATTTCGATGCGGTGCTCTTCTACACAGGCGGCACGCTGGCGATGGACGATCAGCAAAAGGCGGATTTCCTCTCGTTCATCCGCGACGACGGGAAGGGCTTCGTCGGCGTGCACAGTGCGGCGATCACGATGACGAACTGGCCGCAGTTCGCCGAGATGCTGGGAGGGGTCTTCGACGAGCATCCATGGGGGACGTTCGAAGCGCCTGTTGTGATGGAAGACCGGTCTTTTCCCGGGATGCAGAAGTGGCCGGCCGCGTTCACGATCAAGGATGAGATCTATCAGATGAAGTCATTCTCGCGCGACCGAACGCGAGTGCTGATGTGGCTGGATTCGTCGAAGCTGGACCTCGCGAATCCGCGCGTGCACCGCAAGGATCGGGACTTTGCGGTGAGCTGGGCAAGGATGTACGGAAAAGGGCGGGTGTTCTACTCCACGTTGGGGCACGTGCCGGAGAACTGGGACCGGCCTGACGTGCAGGAGATGTACATCGGGGCGATCAAGTGGGCGATGGGACTGGTGGATGCGGACGTGACGCCACGGCCAGCGCCGGGTGGGACGCAATGATCACGCGGCGCGTGTTTGGCGGCTTGTGCGCAGGCGCTGTCCTGTCCGCGGCGGCCAAGCTGCGGCTCGGCATTGGCGCGTACACGTATCACTCTTATTCCGTCGGTGAGATGATCTCGCAGCTTTCGGAGCTGAAGATCACCGAGATCGAGATGTCGCGCGGCGAGTTCATGAACTTCACGCATCCGCCGGTGGAGAGATTCGAAGATTTCCGGAGCAAAGCCGATGCGGCGGGCATCCGGTGTGTCTCATATTACGCGCCGGTGATCAAGACAAAGAGCGACCTGGACGAAGCGATCCGGTTCGCCCGCATATTGGGCGCGTCGAACATCACAGGAGATCCCACAGGCGAGATCCTGCAGCACGTGGATGAGCGGATGACCGCAGAGCGCATGTCATTCGGGATTCATAACCATTACTTCAAACAGAAGTTCGTGTACGAGAGTCCCGAAGATGTTCTGGGCGCGCTGAAGGACCTTTCGGAGACGGTCGGTTGCACGCTGGACATCGGGCATATCGTGTCGTGCGGATACGACACTGTGGACGCAGTGAAGAAGTTGGGACCGCGGCTCAAGCTGGTTCATTTGAAGGATATCCAGGCGGCGGGCGGCGAGGTGAATTTGCCGTTGGGAAAGGGACGCGCGCGGGTGCCGGAGGTGATGCAGGAGTTACGTCGCATCGGGTTCAAGGGGCTGGTGGCGTTCGAGTATGAGAAGGAGGGCGACATCCGGGAAGATGTCCGCCGGCAGATTGCGTACGCGCGCAGGCTGATCTGACCGAACCAGCCTGTGCCATCCTGACGCTATGGCACATGAGTTTTCGACCTCCTATCTGGCCGATTGTCTAGCGCTGTTCCGCCAGTACAAGCAGATAGCGGAGAAGGCAATGGAGCAGTTGTCCGACGAGGAGCTGTTGGTCATACTAGATGCCGAGTCGAACTCCATCGCGACCGTCGTGAAGCACATGGCTGGGAACATGCGCTCGCGGTGGACGGATTTTCTCACGGCGGACGGTGAGAAGCCGGACCGGCAGCGCGACTCCGAGTTCGAAACACCGCCGCAGACGCGCGCGGAGCTGATGAAGGTGTGGGAGTCCGGCTGGAGTTGCGTGTTCGCAGCGCTCGAGCCGCTGAATGACGCAGACCTGGGGCGCACGGTACACATCCGCGGCGAGGCGCATTCGGTGATGCAGGCGATCAACCGGCAGGTGGGGCACTACGCGTGCCACATCGGGCAGATCATCTTCCTGGCGAAACATCTGCGGTCGACGGAGTGGAAATCACTGAGCATTCCGCGGGGCAAGTCCGCGGAGTTTTTGCGCCGGGTGCAGTCCGGAGAGGCAAGCCAGCGGTAAGCTGGGCAGAATGCGGATGCACACACGCCGGGGATTCATGGGACTGGCGCCGGCGCTTCTCTTGGGCGGCTCGGACGAGTGGCTGGCTGTCGATGGCACTCCCTTTCCCTCGGAGAACTGGAAATGGGAGGACGGCTGCCTGCGAACCATCGCGGGCCTGACTGCGTTCCAGGATCTGCGGTCGAGGCAGGAATTCATCGCGGTCGAGTTCACGTTCGAGTGGAAGCTGGCGATGGGAGCGAATTCAGGAGTGAAGTACCACATCGAGAAGGTCGACGTCTGGCGTGCGCCGGACGGCAAGGGCTTCCACAAGCGGGGTCGTGGTCCGGAGTTCCAGCTCGCGGATGACGAGCGCGAGCCGCACGCGATAGAGGATGCGCGCTGCGCGACCGGCGGGCTCTATGGAAAGCTCGCGCCGGAGAAGCGCACCTCACGCCCTGCCGGTACCTGGAACGACGCGCGCCTGGTAAGCGACGGCCTTCACGTGGAGCACTGGGTAAATGGCATTCGCGTGCTCGCCTACCAACGGGACACGAAGGCGCTACCGGGGCCGATTGTTCTTCAACATCACAACAGCGAGGCGTGGTTCCGCAACATGCGTCTGGAGCGGCGCTGATGGCCAAGGCGCTCTTCTTCAGCCTGCCGGCGTCCGGGCACGTGAATCCCTCACTGCCGTTGGTGAAGGAACTGACGCGGCGCGGCGAGCAGATCGTCTATTTCTCCTCCCGCCCGTTCGCGCAGATAATTCAAGCGGCCGGTGCGGAGTACCGCCCGTATCGAAACGAATTTCTAAGCGATCTGGGGCAGATCCCCGAAAAGCTTCACGAGCTCTCGTGGCTGCTGATGCGCACCTGCTCTGAGCTGCTGGAAACGGAACTGGAGTCCCTCAAAAGAGAGCGGCCGGACTATGTGATCACGGACTCTGTTGCGCCTTGGGGGCAATGGGTGGGCGAACTCTTGCGCGTCCCCGTGGTGACATCGACGCCGACCTTCGCGATCAACCGCCATGTACTGGCCTATGGGGTGAAGCATGGGGTGCGGCCCAAGTCCGCGGGCGTCTTCTTCTCCAAGCTGCGCCACATCGCGAAGGCTCTGCGATTGCGGCGGGAGATGCGCCGCAGGTACGGAGCGCGAGGTCCGGCCTGGATGGAGACAGTCGCGGGCCGCTCAAATCTGAACATTGTCTACACCTCCCGCTACTTCCAGCCTTGCGCGGGGACTTTCGACGAGCGCTATCAGTTCGTGGGACCGTTAATGGCGGCGCGTTCGGATTCGAACGAGTTTCCGTGGAGTGAGTTGCGGGATCGCAAGGCGGTGTATGTTTCGCTCGGCACGCTGTTCAACGCAGACGGCGCATTCTACCGCCGGTGTTTCGACGCGTTCGGCGGAGAAGACTTTCCGGTGATTCTTTCGGCAGGAGCCAATGTCGGCCTGGCGAGGCTGGGGACTGCTCCGCCGAACTTCGTGGTCCGCGCGCACGTCCCGCAACTGGAAGTGCTGCAGCGCACCGCCGCGTTTGTGACGCACGGCGGAATGAACAGCGTGAACGAGGGCCTCTATAACGGCGTGCCGCTGCTGGTGATCCCGCAGATGAGCGAGCAGGAAATGGTGGGGCGCAGGGTGGAAGAGCTGGGCGCGGGGATCTTTCTCGCGAACGAAGAGGTGACGGCACAGCGGATGCGCGAGTCAGTGCGGCGGCTCCTCAGCGACTCCGGATTCACGAAGCAGGCAATGGCGGTAAGCGAATCGTTTCGCACGACCGGGGGCGTGGCTCGCGCCGCGGATGCGATCATCAAGTATCAAGGATCATGCTCAACGTCCAGATCTTCGGTGTGAAGAATTCCAATGAAACCCGCGCGGCCGAGCGATTCTTCAAGGAGCGGCGCGCGGTAATCCACTTCGTCGATCTCAAGCAGAAGGCGATGGCGCCGGGCGAGATCAAGCGATTCGTCGATCGCTTCGGCTTGACTGGCCTTCTCGACAGCAGCGGAAAACCTTACGCGGATGCGGGGCTGAGCTACATGCGGATCTCGGACTCCGAGCTGCTCGCAAAGATCGAGCGCGATCCGAAGCTGTTGCGGCTGCCGCTTGTGCGATCAGGAAACCGGATCAGCATCGGCCAGGATGAAGAGTCCTGGAAGGCGATGGCTGCCGATCAGAAACCTTGAGTCCACTTGATTGTGTTCGTGCGGAAGATCTTTTCGAGGACCGGGGACGGAAGGCTGAGTTTGCCCGCCAGGTACTGCCAGTCATGGTCGAGGTACCTCTCCCATGCCTGCGCCTTCGCCGCGTCGTCATTGCCCGGCAGGATGGAGTAGTCCGTCGCGTAGAGGATGCGGTCCTGGTACTTCAGGATGAAGTCGCGGACCTTGTCCGCCGGCTGCATGGCGAGGTTGGGAATGCGCGCGGCGGTGTCGACCGCGAGATTCGGATAACGATCCAGCCGGTGCGCCAACTCCGTGACATCCTCCTCAAGGCTGCCGAGGTGGCAGCCGACCACGCGCAGCTTCGGATGCCGCGCAAGCATCCTGTCTCGAGCCGCGATGATCGCCTCTTTGGACGGCCGGTCCGGGTGGCTGGAGATGTGCCATGCCGGGTTGTCCTTGTAGTAGCGGGCAAGCGGATCCGACGAGTCGAATGGACGCCATGCAGTGAGCGGCTCGGCGATGTGCGCATAGAGGGTTTTGCCGCGCGCTGCGATTGCTTCGAAGACTGGACTGAAAACCGGATCATTCGGCATCAGGTAGCTGCCGTCCTTGCGGCGGAGGTCCATGCCGATGGTCTTGTAGATCTTCACGCCGACTGCGCCTTGCGCGAAGGACTTGTCGAGATCCGCGATGACACGCTCGGCGAATTGAGAATCTTCGAAGCCGCGCGGGTCGAAGGTGCAGACCCATGTCGCCCTGCCTTGGCTGCTCCTCGCGATTTCAGCGGTGGCCTGCTGCTGCAGGTCCTTCGTCTCATAGCCGCCGGGACCGTAGGGGTCGAGGACGCACACGGTGACGAAGCGCAGATTGCTGCGCGACATGAGTTCCTGCAGAGGCGGCTGGAAGGAATAGAAGTGAACATGCGCGTCAATCGCCCCGATTCCATTCAGGCCCGATGGCTTGGGCTCATCCGCCCTGATCGAAGGGAGCAGGCCGGACATTGCGGCCAGCATGGTTCTGCGATTCATATTGCTTCCTTTCACTGGCCCTGCGGGGAGACTCTCACAAGCAGGCTCTCCTTAAAACCGATATTGAGCAGGGGTTTCGACCCATCCAGCGTTCCCAGATCGCGGCGGTTCACGTAGTCGTAGACGCGGTAGATCTTGCCCTTCTCCAGACCGCGCAGCTCAATTTTGTATTTGTCGCGCGGCCACGTATCGGCGAAGATGCCGTAGTACAGATCCTGTCCCTTGCGAATCACGTGCACTTCAGGCTTGTCCCAGGCGAGATCGTAGAGGTTCACATACTCGGCGCGGCTGAGATCGAGTTCCTTGTACTCATGAAACCAGCGTGTCCACAGCGCGCGCTGGCGTTCGTCGAGCTGAGTATAGAAAGTGGTGAGTTGCGCACCGGTGCCGATGGCGGTTTCGAATGACTCCGGCACGGAGTAGCCGGTCCATTCCTGGATGGGCACCTGGTAACAATCGCCGACGGTGAACCCGGTTCCGCGTATCGCCTTCTCGGCCTTGACGCGGCTGCGCACCTGCGCAGTGCTCACGGGATCCGAGGCGTTGGCAATGTCGTAGTAAGGCATGTAGTACGGCGAGTGCGGCAAGGAGCAGATGCAGACCTCGTGCAGCGCCGACGGCTTCAGTTCCCTGATCGTCTTCTGAATCAGCTCATAGACTTTGGGCATGGACTTGAAGGAATCCAGCGGCGACTGGTGATGGTGAGCCGGGTTGAAGCAGGCCGGGACGGCTGACATGCCCATGTAGTCCGTGTAGACGCCGTCGAAGCCCCAGACCGAGACGGCACGGGCAAGGATTGCCCGGATGTGCGCGAGAGCTGGCGGATAGGCGGGGCAGAGTTGGTGGAACTGGTTTGCGTCCATCGGATGGTTGCCGTTCTCGTCCTGCACGAGCAGGTCGGCGTGCTCGCGTGCAAGGCGGCTCTTGGGACTCACTGCGAGCGGATACCACCAGAAGCTCGAGCGGAATCCCGCATCGTGGAGCTTGTGGACGAAAGCGACGACGTCAGGTTCGCCGTTAGGGAACTTGCCGGGCTCGCGGTTGGGCTGCCAGTCGCCCATCTGGTCATACCAGCCCATGTCGAGATTGGCGGTGCGGATGCCCATGGACTTGAGCTCGGGCAGGATGTTGAGAAACTTCTCGATGGTGAAATGCTCCATCCAGCCCCAACTCTTCCAGTAGGGCTCGTGGGCGAGTTCGGGTGAGGAGTCGGGAATCGCGATGCCGCGGCGACGAAGGAGCCGCGAGTACGTTCGAAGGGCGTCGAAGTAATCGAGCCGGTGGAAGATGACCGCGTTGATAACAGCACTGTACGTCTCGCCGGGAGCAAGCCACTCCTGTTGCGCGAACTTCCTGAGCGGGGACTCCGCGATGGACATCTCCACTTTGCGGTCGGGGCGCACTTCCACCGGCAGTGAGAGCCACTGCGGCTCCTTCGCGAGATGGGCCAGAGCGACGCCCATGGTGGGGCCCCAGACGTCGATGAACGGCATGCCGCCGCCCACGCCTTCCGGGCCGAGGACATCGTCGAGCCCCTGGAAGTTGCTCTGCGAGAAGTCGGGCTGCAATCGGATCAGCGCATACTCCAGGCCCCATTTGTAGGCGCCTCCCTGGTAGGAGGCGAAGTCGTAGGACTTGGCCTGCGGCTCGGTGAGTTTGCGGTCGAGAACGACACGCTGCGTGTCGACGCGGTCGAGATGAATAGGGCGCGCGCTGAGATTGCGGTAACTCGTCTCGAAGATGGCCGCGTCCGGAAAAGCCTGGGGAAGGAGGATGCGAGTGACGCGCTCGATGGTGAGCTTGCGATCCGTATCCGTGAAGACGCCTTGGATCTTGGCCTCCAGCGCGGCGCCGAATTCCGGATGCTCGACGGTGCGCTGGATTGTCTTTGACGGATCAAGGCGAAATGTGGTGATGGCCGCGCCGAAGACAGTGATGCCTTCCTGGGCGGAGGGGTCGAACGCAATGATGTTGCCGGAAGCGCCTTTCCACTCCAGCCGGCGTTGAAACTGGCTGTCGTAGCTAACAGAGATGCGTGGTGACCGCACCTCCACGATGTCCTGCGCCATCGCGCACGCCAGGGGGATCAGGGCCGCGAGCCATCTGTGAACTGTCACTTGAAGCCTTTCACCGGACCATATACGCTGACTTCGGTCACCGAAGTGAAGCGCGGAAGATCCTTCGTGCCTGCGTTCACGCGGCCGGCAGGTCCTCCAACGCGAATGGCTGTCGTCTCCACCGGCTCGAAGCTGAACAGATACTCCACGAACTGCGCCTTGGCGGGAATCACGTCCCCTTCGGGGAACGCAGGGTGGGTTGTGGCGCCGCGCACAGCTCGCCATTGCCCTCCGGCGTCACGGTACTCCACGCTCAACGACGTGAACCAGCCGGAGATGTCCTCGATGACGCCGGTGGTCAGGCTCAACACGCCGATGCGCTGCGGTTGGTCCCACTCATAACCGTAGTAGTCGTCGCGCGGAGCAGCGCCCGCACCGAGGCTGATGAACGATGCGCCCGCGCCTCTGCGCTTGCCGTCGCGCAATGCCTCGGGCGATGCGGCGTAGTAGAGCCGGGGCGTGTCGGAGGGAATCGATTTCCACAGAGAGAAATCCGGCTGGCTGAGTGGCGAGAGGATGCGCTGCGCGTGCTGGGCGAGGTTCTGTCCGCGCACCAGAAGTGGGAAATCTCTGCGCCGGAACGGCTTCCCGGAGCGCACTTCGATGGTAACCGTGTATACGCCGGGCGCATCCTGTGTGACGCCCGACAGGCGCCCTTGTGCGAACGTGAGGCCGGCGGGCAGCTTGCCCTGAACGATCTTCCAATCCGGGTGAGGGCCCGCGCCGGAGGCGAGAAACACGAAGTCGACGGGCGCGCCGGCAGCGATCTCCGGATCGGGTCCCGCGGGGAACTCGAAGGGCGGCGTGAATGCCGCGTCGCTCGCGATCTCGTAGTAGGACTTGCCATCCATTACGACCTTCTTCCCGCCGGCGGCCAGAATCACTTTCTCGCCCAGCAAAGCAGTGCGCTGAGCCATGTCCTTGAGGCTCGCGTCGGGCAAATCAACGCGCGTCACGTTGATGTAGCGATCGTTGAAGGGCTCCTTCCATTCGAGTTCGGGATATGGAAAGAGCAGGTGGCGGGGAATGCCTTGCGTGCCATTGATGATGCCGAGCAGGCCACCCAGCGTCGCAGTCTGATTGTCGGCGTCAAAACCGAGCGCACAGCCGATGTCCATCGTCTTCTGAAAATCGCCGCCGCCATACAACAAGGCCAGCACAGCGAGCGCCGCATTGAGGTTGGCGTTGGTCACTGTGCGGCTCTCTTCGGGTTCGCCGAAGTAGAGGGAGGGGAGAGCTTCCTTGCGCGCCGCTTTCCAGTCGGCGGGGTGCTTGTCGTGAATCTCGATCATGCGATCGATGGTCTTGGCGAACTTCGCACCGGGAGGCAGAGCGCGCTTCGCCGCATCGAGGAGCGCACGCAGGTCCCGCTCGAAGAATGCCGCGGAATACATGGCGGCATAGGCGACGGTGGGTTGAAACGCCCAGTCGTCGGCCATGATCCTGGCGGCCCATTCGGACTTGGCGGCGGAATACCGAACCATGCCCGGCGCCGTGACGGCCCAAATCTCGTTGACAAGCTGCGGGTCGATCTGGAACCAGTGCATGTTGTATGGGCGGCGGCCCGTCCAGGGGGGATCCCAGCCATAGAGCATCATGCCGACGGCGGCGCGATTGGCGAGCCAGACCTTGTCTCGTATATGGCGGCGCCAGGAATCGGCGAGCTGGCGGTAGGTGGGCTCCACGCCATGCCGCTCCATGGCGAGGAGGTACATGTACTCGATGTCGGTGTCGTCGTCGGAAAAGGCGCCATTGTGCTTCTTGAGCATCGCTGCGCCATATCCGGAGTAGCCGAGCGGGAAGTTGTCCGGACCGGGCTCGTAGAAGTACTTCTGCTCGTGCGGAAGTCCGTAGATGTTGCCGGCGCACTGGCCGAGCCAGGATGCGTAAACCTTGTCGCGATACTCCTCCACGGAGAGGCGCGGGGGCGTGGACGCAAAAACGCAGAGGAGAGAGTGTCCCGCCAAAGCGAGCAAAAGCAGGGGCGTTCGCATCCGGACTACCGCCAGAACGGCAGCACGCACGAGTCCATTCCCGGAGGAGAGACCGGTCGCTCTATTACGGTATCGGTACCGCATCGATCATTAAGTTATCACCGAGCCCCAGCAGAGAGCAAGCTAAAATATAGCAATACAAAGAAATATTAGTCTCATCCAACAAGCACATTTAGCTTGCACCCAGATCAACGGAATGGTAGACTCCACGTTGACGGTACCGATACCGAAACTCACATGGCAGTGGTCCTCAGATTCGTACAGCGGTATTTGCCGAAGGACAGGGATGCGTTCCTGAGTCTGGAGGCGCAGTTTGCCTCCATGGAACGGAGCCGTCCGGAGTTGCCCCAGGGCCGGCGCCGGCAGCCGCTGTCAGGCAACCGGTCATCGAACACGCTGATTTGGGAGTGCGAGTTCGAAACGCTGCGTGAGGCGGAGTCCGCGCTGGCCCGCCTGTCCGCAGATCCACAGCACGAGGCCCTTTACCGGCAGCAGGCGCCGTTCATTGCGGATGCAGTGACTGAATTCGACGAGGTGCTGGATCTGTGAGTCCTTTCGTGCAACCGGAAAAGCTCTGCGAGTGGTGCCGGATTCCGGCTGATGAACTGGCAGGGCGCAAGGATCTGCGAGTCCCTCTTCGCCTGGTGAAGGACTCCGAGGCGATGGGGTTGCTCATGGCGGAGGAGTTCCTCGGGCTGATCGAGGAGAACAACGCGTTGGGACGTCCGACGCGAGCCATCGTGCCTTGCGGGCCCAATTGCTGGTATGCGCCGTTCGCGAGGCTCGTCAATGAACGGGCGGTTTCGTTGAGGCGGTTGACGGTCTTCCACATGGACGAATGCCTGGACTGGCAGGGGCAGCCGCTGCCGGCGGGTCATCCCTACAATTTCCGCTTCTTCATGGAGCGCCATTTCTACGGCGGCATCGACGCCGGACTGGCGGTACCCGAAGAGCAGCGCAACTGGCTGCTGCCCGCGACGATCGATAGAGTCCGTGACGCCATCGCGGAAGCTCCCATCGATCTGACGCTCGGCGGCTGGGGCCAGGATGGCCACGTGGCGTACAACCAGGCGCGGCGGCATCCCCTGTTGCCGGTGACTCTGGAGCAGTTGGAGCGTTCGAGCATCCGCGTGCAGGAGAATAACCTGGACACGATCCTCGCTTTGGCGCAGCGGACATTCGGCGCGGCCTATCAGTTTGTCCCGCCGATGTCGGTGACGCTGGGATTGAAGGAATGCCTGTCGGCGCAGCGGATCCGGGTGTTCAGCGACACAGGCGCGTGGAAGCAGACCGCACTGCGCGTGGCTCTGTTCTCAGATCCCGTTGTGGAGTACCCCATGACATTGCTGCAGCGGCATCCGGACGCCCTGATCACGGCGACGATGGAGACCGCGCGACATCCCCTTAGCGAGAATCCCTCATGGCAACTGTTCTGAACTCCCCATCGCGATGCAATCGCCGGGCGATGCGTAAAGCTGTCGAGGCGAGATATGCCGCACTGTTCGGCGTCGGTGGCATCGGGACCGGAGTGTTCTATGCGCTGGATGGAGACCAGACGCTGGGACGGAGTGAGAGCCGCAGCGGCCGCAAGCTGGATGTGCGCGACTACTGCAAGCTGCATATTCTCTGCCACTACTTTGCGGTTCTGACCGGCGCGGGGTTGGCGGAGGAGGACGTCAAAGTGGTCCCCATCGGGAAGGTCGGCGGGGATGAGGCGGGGCTGCGGCTGAGGCAGGAACTGGCACAGGCGGGAGCTGACCTCTCATATGTCGACGTGGTGCCGGGCAAGCCAACGCTCTCGAGTGTTTGCTTCCAGTATCCGGACGGCGCCGGCTGCAATATCACAGCCTGCAATTCGGCGGCTGAGTTGTTGTCAACGGGCGATATTGACCGCTGCGAGAAGACGCTGGCGCGTTACGGATCGCGCGCCATCGCGGTGGCGGCCCCCGAGGTTGCCATGCAGAACCGCACGCATCTGCTGGCGCTGGCGACGCGGCACCATGCATTGAGAGCGGCTTCGCTGACGCGGGCGGAGGTTGCAGTCGCGCGGGAAGAGGGTCTGCTCGAAAGCATTGATCTGTTGGCGCTGAACGATGAAGAAGCGGAGGTGCTGGCGGGAATGCCGTTGGACCCCGATGATCCGGATGCCTTCCTGCGCTCCTGCATTGAAAGGTTGCTCGAGATTCAGCCTGCGATCCGGGTGGTGATCAGCGCCGGAAAACACGGCGCGTTCGGCTGGGATCAAGGACAGTGGATGCGCTCGCGAGCGCCGCGGGCGGAGGTCGCATCCACGGCTGGAGCGGGCGATGCGCTGTTGGCTGGCGTACTGGCAGGGCTCGCCGCAGGCATGCCGTTCCTGAAGGCGGAAGCGGGTCCGGAGCGCGTGTCACTGGCGTCAGCGCTCGACTTGGGAGTACTGTTGGGATCATTCTCGGTTCAGTCTCCTCATTCCATCCATCCGGACGCGGATGCCGGACGGTTGTTCGATTTCGGCCTGGCCGCGGGACTGCCGGAGGCAGAACTGGAAGAATGGTTGGTGCCCCGCGCCGAAGGCGGGGCCGCGATCAATTGAGGAGGCCGAACGCGGAATGAAACGGATTGGGGTCCGGGAAATCGCCAACCTGGCGGGGGTTTCTCCAGGAACGGTGGACCGGGCGCTTCATGGACGTAAGGGCATCACGGAAGAGACCCGGCAGCGCATTCTGGCGATTGCGGAGCGGATGGGCTATCAGCCTGACCTCGCCGCACGAGCGCTTTCCGTGGGCCGCGCGCCGGTCCGCATTGGAGTCTGCATCCCCCGCGAGATCCGCCACTACTTTGGGCCCCTTCAGGAGGGCATCGAGGCCGAGTCGCGCCGACTGGAGCGGCTCGGCGTTCAGGTGCAGTACCGTCCGACGGAGAGGTTGGGCTCGGACGAAGCTGCCCGGACCGTGGAGTTGCTGGAAGCCGGAATCGACGCGCTGATTCTCACGCCGGGCGATCCGGCGGCGCTGACTCCGGTGATCAATCAGGCGGAGGAGAGCGGCGTCCGTGTGATTTGCGTGGATACGGACGCGCCGGAGAGCCGGCGGTCGAGCGCCGTCTGCGTGAACGCCGAGGTCTGCGGAGCGCTGGCGGCGGAGTTGTTGAGCGCCACGCTGCCGCCGGAGTCAGAGGTGGCCGTTGTCACCGGCATGATGGCGATTGAAGATCACCGCCGGAAGAGTGAGGCTTTCCGCAAAGGGATTTCGAAGGATTCTCCGGTCACTATTGTGGAGGCGCATGAGGACGAGGAGGAGGCGTTCCAAAAAGTCTTCGCGCTTCTGTCCGAGCGGAGCGACATCGCCGGGCTGTACGTCGGCACCGTGAACTGCCTCCCTGTGCTGAGAGCCGTCTGCGCGCGCGGGCTTTCAGGAAAGATCAGGGTCATCACGACAGACCTGTTCGACGCCATGGCCGGCTACTTCGACAGGGGGACTATCTTCGCTTCCATTCACGGCCGTCCATTCGCGCAAGGCGAGATCGCCATGCGGCTGGCCGTGGATCACATTGTCAACGGCACACCGTTGCCCAGAAGCTACGATCTGCTGCCGCACATCGTGATGCGGTCGAATTTGCTGTTGTTCCGCGAGATGCGCAAGACTGCTGCTCCGACGCTTGCCCAGGCTCTGGACACCGGAGAAGAGTAAGCCCGATGCAGGTCCCCCCAACAGGCGTGGCTCCTCCCCGGCTGCGCCGGGTTCTGGGGTTGTGGGACCTGGTGTTTTACGGGATGATCCTGATCCAGCCGACTGCGCCGGTGCCGCTGTATGGCGTGGCGGAATCGCTCTCCGATGGCCACTTCGTGACGACGATCCTGCTGGCGATGGGAGCGATGGTGATCACCGCGATCAGCTACGGGCGGATGGCTGCGATCTATCCGTCGGCGGGCTCGGCATATTCCTATGTCAGCCAGGGTTTGAACCAGCATCTCGGTTTCGTCGTCGGATGGGCGATGCTGCTGGACTATCTGTTGCAGCCGCTGTTGAGCGCAGTGTGGATCGCGACGGCCATTCACGCGCGCTATCTGCCGGGCGTGCCCTATGCGGTGACAGCGCTGTTGGTGGTGGCGCTTATCACCGCGCTGAACTTATGCGGAGTGAAATCTTCCGCGCGGGCCAACCGCGTTCTGCTCTCTGTGATGTGCGCGGTGATTGCCGCATTCGTCTTTCTCGCGTTTCGGTTCCTTTACGGCGGCGGGGGTTGGAGCGGCTTGTTCTCAATGCAGCCGTTCTATGACCCGCACACATTCCGCCCGGGGAGGATCCTGGGCGCGACATCATTCGCCGCACTCACCTACATCGGCTTTGATGGAGTGACGACGCTCTCCGAAGAGGTTCACAATCCTAGAAAGAACGTCGGTCTGGCGACAGTGCTGGTCTGCGTATTCACCGGCCTGTTGGGCGGGCTGCTCGTCTATCTGGGCCAGCGGGTCTGGCCGGAGTGGAGAGCCTTTCCGAACCTGGAGACGGCGTTTCTGGACGTGTGCCAGCGGGTGGGCGGCGATGCGCTGTTTCAGGCGATGGGCATCGTGATGCTGCTGGCCATGTTGGGAAGCGGCACTGCAGGCGGACTGGGCGCGGCGAGGCTGTTATACGGGATGGGCCGAGACGGAGTACTGCCGCGAAGGGTGTTTGGGTCGCTCAGTCCCAGGACGGGCGTTCCGGCATTGAACATCCTGATCATCGGCGCGATCGCGTATGTGGGAGCAGTGACGCTGGCATCGATCGGAAACGCGTTCGAGCACGCGGGAGAGCTTCTGAACTTCGGCGCGTTTCTGGCGTTCATGGGAGTGAATGCGGCGGCGTTCCGGCGCCTGGGTATGGGGTCAAGCCGTGCGGCGATTCTCCCGGCACTGGGCTTCTGCTTCTGCGCGGTGATCTGGTGGAACCTCAACAGCCTGTCGAAGACCGCGGGCGGGCTGTGGCTGTTGGCGGGAATCGCGTTCTTGGTCTACCGCACGCGCGGTCTGCGGGAGCCTCTGCCGAAGATCGACTTCAGCGAGTGCTGAACGCGGAAAATTTTTCCATTCAAAAAAAGGGGCGGTGCCCAAAAATCCGCCCCATCGAGCCACAAAACACGTCAGAACGACGCTTTTTGTGTGAAGCCGGCCTGCCTGGCCACCTTGTTGGTGATGGTGGACTGCGTCTGCAGGTAACGATAGATGGCCACGAGATCGTCATCGTTCATCTGCGCGAAGCCGAGCCAGGGCATGAGGGTGAACTTGTCGGGCGTGACTTGAGGCGCACCATTCATGACCATGCTGCGCTGGAGCGTGAACCGCTGCACGAAGTAGTCTTGCGTCCAGCGGCCGATGCCGGTCTCGGGGTCGGGCGTGATGTTGGCGCTGACGACCGAGACGCCGGGGAACTGAAACTTGCGGCCGCCGGCGAACTTCATGCTCTCGTCGATCTGACCTTTGTCGGCAGGGGTGTGGCACTCGACGCAGTGTGCGAGGTTGGCGAGGTACTCGCCGTATTCGGCCGTGCGGCCTGGCTCAGGAGCCTTCACATTCTTCACGGGTTGGGGGACGCTGCGCACCAGATAATTCACTGGGAACGGCATGGCGGTGCGAGGGAGTCTGTTGCGAACCGGAGCCAGCGTGTTCAGGTAGGCAACCAGGCACTCGACGTCGTAGTCGCTCATGTTCTTGTAGTAGATGTAAGGCATCATGGGGAACAGGGCGCGGCCGTCGCGGCCGATGCCATCACGGATGGCGCGAATCTTCTCACCGTCGGTCCAGGCGCCGATGCCGGTTTCCCTGTCGGAGGTGATGTTGGGAATGGCGAGCGTGCCCGGCAGTCCTTCCTCCTCGAAGACCAGTCCTTTGCCGCGGCCTCCTGCGACAACGGGCCCGGCGAACCGGGTGAAGTCGCGCTCGGAGTGGCAGCCGTCGCAGTAGGCGACAGACGTGAAGATATACTTGCCGCGCTCGATCCGCTCGGGAGTGGTAGGCACGCTACCCGCGCGCGGAGGCGCGGTGCGAGGGAGGTACATACCGTAATACAGCGCGGTCAAACCGCTGACAGAGACGACGGCGAGCGCGGCCGCAGCAACTACCTTGGTCCAGATCTTCATGGCTTTCTCCTGTGTCTGTATCTACACGCGTAAAGGAGCCAGGGGAGGGATCAATTTTTCTGATCGACCGGTTCCGTCTCCGGCTCAGCGGGCGGGGGCGCCAGGACCGTGAAGATCGCCGGAATTTCCAGAGTCCGGCGAAACGCCTCGTTCACCGTGACACGAACCACGGCCTTATATTCGCCGGGCTCCAGACCCTCGGGGTTGACGCGAAGTTTCAACTTCATGGGTACGGTTGTGCTGTCTGCTTCGACGATGAGCCAGGGCTGATCGTTCTCCGGCCCGATGGCGTCAAAGCTCTGCGTGCAGCCGGAGTAGACCAGGGCCTCGATCGGCTGCGGCAGATCGCTGCCAATGGTGAACCTGAAGGAGGCGCCGGGCAAGTCGCCGAACCATGCACCGAGGCGCGGGTCGCATACCTGGGTGACAAACGCTTCGTCAGTGCTGCCAGGCAACGGCTGCGTGGCGCGGGCCACGGGCACGTCGGAAGAATTGGTCTTGCCCACGATCGTGGCGGCCTCTCCCGGTCCGAGCGCGAGAGCGAGGGCCTCATCGTCGCCGGCGCCTCCCCAGAACGTGGAGTAGAGAATCTGCCTGTTGTCGATGTCCAGGTGCAGCAGGTAGGCGTCGAACTTGCCGCCGTGAAGCGGCTGCAGCGCGCGAAAACCGGGGAAGTCGGTCGAGTTGGTGTGGCCTGCGACGTAGACTTCGCCGTACGGGTCCACCTTCACAGCCGTCGCGGTCTCGTCCGGATCCGTCGGACCGCGTCCGCTGCCGCCGAGGTAGGTGAGATAGTCTGCAGCCGTCCCGTCGGGCATCAGGCGAATCAGGAATGCGTCACGGAAGCCGCCGCCGTAGGTTGGCTGGACGGCGTTCTCCGTCACCGGCAATTGCTGCGACGATGTATGTCCCACTACATAGGCGCGTCCGAGGGAGTCTACCGCGAGGGCCTGCACCTTCGTATAGCCGCCCTTCCAGCCGATGTAGGTGAAGTAGCTAATCGCGTCGCCTTCGGGAGTGAGGCGCGCGACGAAGCTCGAGTAGCTCTGCGGCTGCTGGACATAAGCGTCGGGGGTGGCGAGGCCGGGCGACATGGTCTCTCCTGCGACGTAGAGGGAATCATCGGGGCCGATGGCAATCGCGTAGATGTTGTCGGTGCCGCTGGATCCGCCGAGATAGGTGGCGTAGGCCAGTTGGAAGTCGGGAGTGAACTTGGCGATGAATGCATCCTGCCCGCCGCCGCCCATCGTGGGTTGCAGCGCGTTCTTCACCGGCAGATTCGCGGAGGAGGCGCGGCCGGCCAGGTACATGTTTCCGGCGGAATCTACGGCGAGCGCCAGGCCTTCTTCGTTGCGTTCGCCGCCGAAGTAAGTCGAGAACAGAAGGTCACCATCAGGGTTGAACTTCATCATGAAGCAGATGTTCAGCCCGGTCTGTTTGTCCTGCACGGGATGAAGCAGCGGCAGATCGCGTGCGCCAGTGGTGCCGGCGACATAGACATTGCCATCCGCGTCGAGAGCGACAGCGTGCGGCACCGTGTTGGAAGAGCCGCCTATCAGAGCCCGCCAGATCACTTCCTTCCCATCCGGCGCGTACTTGGTCAGATAGCCTTTGAACACCGCGAATGTCAGGGGCTTGCCCCCGACGGGCTTCGCATCGAGGTTCCGGGATTCGGTTTCACCGGCGACATAGATGAAGCCCGCCTTGTCGACGGCGACAGCGACGCCGTCGTCATACTTGTCTCCGCCATGGAACGTGGAAAAGACTAGACGCTTGTCTTCTGCGGGAGTCTGGGCGGCTAACAAGGCCGCGGCTGCGAGAGTAAGAAACGTGAGGCGCATACATGAACAAACGCGTAGCTGCGCACAATCCGGGATCATCGCTGCCGCAAAAAAGAAGGGCCGGGTGGCAGGATCCCCGCCGGTTGGCGACTGGAAATCCTGTTCCCGGCCCGTCCCAGGTGGGGACTCTATGGCGGTTCAGTTCCCGTTTGAAGAAAAGATTACTGGCACGGTTGCCGCGAAGCGTGGCGTGCCGGAGGTCGTCACCCACGCCTGGACGGTGAGGATCTCCGCCGACGGGCCGGCGGAACTGCGCGGCGGATTGGGAATCTCCAGTCTGACCAGCCATTCGCCGCCAATTTGACGCTCATGCGCGGCCTGATCGAAGAACCGTCCATCCGACCACTTCCAAAGAACCTCCCCCTTGGCGTCGAGGATCTGCACTTCGTACTCCTGCGCGGATGGGAACGGCAATACCAGGTCCGCGGAGCTGTTGGTCTTGAGCCGCAGCGTAACGATCATCGAATCGGCGCCGGCCTTCGGATACGCGGTCATAGTGAAGCGCGCGTGTGGAAGCGTATCGATCACAGCAGAACCCACGCGTGCGTACACCAGGTTGTACGTCCTTGGCCCGGCGATGGTCTGCGTGACCCGCCGCACCATCCCGATATTCTCGGCGTATTGCTCAAACTCGGTTCCGGCATCGGCGCACGAGTAAGTGCGGTATCGGATCTGAAGCACATCGCGGAACGGGCCTGCCGCGCCGTCGAAAGTGCCGCGCTTTTCAAGAGTCTGCCCGAGCTGGCTGCACGGCCTGCCGCCGGCGTCCCACCATCCGCCTTCGAAGGGCTCGAACGAATTCACAATGAGCTCCAATCCGGTCTCCTCATCGATGTAAACAAGGTTCCCGTACTCGTTCACCCGAACGAGCAGGCGCTGCGGCGTATATCCGCTCAGGCTGTGGTACACGCGATCGTTCGTCACGATGGGAGCACCGACCCGCACTGTAAATTCGTCACCGGTAAGCGCCTCGCGATAGGTCCAGGTATTCCCGCTTTGTAAGGGCAGTAAGTCAGCGCCGGACAGCGAGCAGGCGCAGAGGAGTGCGGCAAGCAGGGCCGCTTGAAGAAGTTTCTGCATACCAATGACGCGTAGGGCGCGTCCAGAAGGGATCAACGAATTTTTTCGCAGCATGGGGGGATGCGTAAAATAGTGACAATGCCTGCGGAAGCGGTAACCCAACTCCTGCTGAGCTGGAGGGATGGCAATAAGTCGGCGCTCGACGAGCTCCTGCCTCTCGTGTATGCCGAGCTGCGCCGCCTTGCCGACTCGCAGCTGAGGAACGAGCGGCCGGGCCACACGCTGCAAAGCACAGCGCTGGTGCACGAAGCGTATCTGAGGCTGGTCGGCCAGAAGGACGCGCAGTGGCAGAACCGAGCGCATTTCTTTGCAGTGGCGGCACGCGTGATCCGGCGGATCCTGGTGGATCATGCTCGCGCCCGCAGCGCGGCCAAACGTGGGCTGGGCGTTGCGAAGCTCTCCCTCGACGAGGCGTTGCTTGTCGAAGACAAGAGAGAGTGGGAACTGGTGGCCCTCGACGACGCGCTCAACCGGCTCGCCGAGCTCGATGAGCAGCAGAGCCGTGTCGTGGAACTCCGCTTTTTCACTGGTTTGAGCGTCGTTGAGACTGCGGAGGCGCTGGGCATCTCGGCCGCCACGGTGAAACGGGACTGGGCAACAGCGCGGGCATGGCTGATGCGGGAGGTGGAGAGAGCAGGCGGATGACCCCGGATCTCTGGCGCAAAGTGAGAGAGGTCCTGTACGGGGCGCTGGAGTTGCCGCCGGAGGAGCGCTGCGCATATCTGGATCGTGAATGCGCGAACCAGCCGGAACTCCGTTCAGAGGTGGAGTCGCTGCTGCGTGCGTCCGATCCCTCCACGGCCGGACTGCTCGACCTTTCAGAAGACGACGGCGCCGAGCCCCACTTTGCCGGGACGACGATCGGCCCGTATCGTCTGCTGGAAGAGATCGGCCGCGGCGGCATGGGCACGGTGTATGTGGCCGTCCGCGACGACGGGCAGTACGAGCATCAGGTGGCGGTGAAGCTGGTGAAGCGGGGCATGGATACGGACGCCTTACTGCGCCGCTTCCGCTATGAGCGGCAGATCCTGGCATTCCTCAACCACCCCAACATCGCCTCATTGCTGGACGGGGGCACCACCGCGGAAGGACGTCCGTATTTCGTCATGGAGTACGTCCAGGGCCAGCCGCTGCTGGCCTACTGCCGCCGCGCGGGTTTGGATGTCGCGGCACGCCTGCGGCTGTTCATGCAGGTGTGCTCCGCCGTGGAACATGCGCACCGAAACCTGATCGTCCACCGCGATGTGAAGCCGGGCAATATCCTGGTGACGCGGGAAGGCGTCCCAAAACTGCTCGACTTCGGCATCGCGCGCATCCTTGTGCCTGACAGCCAGGGGCTGGATCCGGCGCTGACGGTGGGTCCGCGGTTCTTCACTCCGGATTACGCAAGTCCTGAGCAGGTCCGCGGCCAGCCGGTCAATACGGCGACGGATATATATTCATTGGGCGCAGTCTTGTATGAGCTTCTCTCGGGGCAGAAGGCGCACAGCTTCCGGGGCGCCACCGATTCCGAAAAGGAACGGATGCTCTGCGAAGTGGATCCGCCGCGGCCGAGCACGGTGGTTCTGGATGAGGAGCCGGGGCTGAGCCGCCGCGCGCTGGAAGGCGACCTGGACCGAATCGTGATGAAGGCGCTGCAAAAGGAGCCCGCTCAGCGCTACTCGTCGGTGGAACAGTTTTCGTGCGATATCGGCCGGCATCTGGCGGGACTGCCGGTTCTCGCCAGGGAAGCGACGATCCGCTATCGCGCCTCCCGCTTCGTCCGTCGTCACAAGGGCAGTGTGACAGCGGCCGCCATGGTGGTATTGAGCCTGATTGCCGGACTCGGCGCAACGGTCTGGCAGGCTCATGTAGCGAGGACGGAGCGCGACCGCGCGCAGCAGCGTTTCCAGGATGTGCGACGCCTGGCGAACTCCTTCCTGGTGGAGCATGACACTCTGGCGGCATTGCCGGGCGGGACAGGCATCCGGGCGAATCTGATCGTGCATTCGCTGGAGTATCTCGACCGGCTGGCCCATGAGAGTTCAGGCGATGCGACACTGCAGCAGGAACTCGCGGCAGCGTACGAGAAGATGGGTGACGTGCAGGGACGGGCCGACCGCGCCAATGTCGGAGACACGGCAGGAGCGCTGGCCAGTTACCGAAAGTCACTCGCGATCCGCGAGGCGCTGGCAGCGGCGGATCCGCGGAACCCCAAGCTGAAGCGAGACCTGGCCAACTCGCTCGCGCGTCTCAGCGGCGCGTTGAAGATCTCAGGCGATTACATGGCGGGCCTGCAGTGCGATCAGAAGGCCCTTCAGTTGCGCGAAGCGCTGCTGGCCTCGGAGCCGGGCAACCGGGAGTATCGCCGGCTGGTCGCGGAGAGCTGCACTACGCTGGGCGGAAGTCTGTTTCAGGTGAGTGACTGGGACGGGGTGCTCAAGACGCGGCGGAGAGCATTGGCTCTGTATGAAGAGTTGGCGGGCAGCAGCAATGCGGGGGCTGCCGACTTCAACGGACTGGCGCTGGCGCAAACGCGCATGGGCAGCATCCTCTCTCGAAACGGAGACAAGACCGCCGCACTACGGTTCGCGAATCTCGCTGTGAGCACCTCAAGGGATGGCTTGCGCCGCTTCCCGCGCGACGCGACGCTGACGCTCGGACTTGGAACTGCGTTGGGTGTGCAGGCGCGGGTCCAACTCGACCGCGGAGAATTCGATCAGGCCATCGCCAGCCTGCGTGAAGCGCACGGGATCTACACGGATATGGCGGCCGCCGATCCGCAGGACTTCCGCAGCCAGAGCCTTCTCGCCACAAGCCATCACCGGCTGGGCCGGGCTTATCTGCGCCGCGGGCAGATTCCGCAGGCGCGGCAACAACTGCTGCTTGCGCTCTCCATGCGGGAGAATCTTGCGGAAGCGCACGCGCTGAATGCCGGGGCTCGGGGCGAGATTGCGGAGTCGTATGGCGCGCTGGGAGATGTCGCCGCTCGCCTGAATCAGAAACGAGAGGCTCTGGGCCAGTACCGCAAGGCCACGGAGATCCTCAACTCCCTGGTTGTGGAGGGGCGCGCCAACTCGGCCAGCCGGGAGGAGTTGGCGCGCATCACTACGGAAATGATCCGCCTGCAAGAGTAACTTAGTATTCGCGGTCGATCTTGATGCCAGGCTCCGGCACGGGATATTTGCCGTCCGGTCCCAATTGGAGCGGCGCAGGGCCGTCCATGGTGAGCTTGTCGACGTCGGGCGCGAACTCGTGCGGGCAGTTGAGAATCTGGTCGAAGGTGACGATCTGGCCGGTGTGAGCCGCCATGCGTCCCATGGATGCCACCAGGCTGGCTTCAGCGCCGCGCTTCACTTCGTTGTAGGGCTTGTCCTGGCGGATCGCCTCCATCAGATCGTCCCACTCCCACTGATAGGGGCTCTTCTCTGGCTGGGGGAACGCCCAGACGAGATTCGGATCCTCGGGCAGCGGCAGGTCCTTGCGTGAAGTGACCGTCGGGATCTTCTGGCCCTTGTAGATGCGGGTCATGCCGGGCGCGTGGGAGAGCGTGGAGATCACGGCGGAGCCGTTTGAGCCGTGCGCATAGCTGGCGAACTCGTCGCGCGCGCCTTTCATGTTGCGGCCGTCGAAGTACAGCTTCGTGCCATCGGGGAAGGTGTACTGGACCGAGTAGACGTCGAAATTCTGATCTAGAGAATCGCCGCGGTAGTGCCGCCCACCGACCGCGTGCGCTTCCACCGGCCATGCACCCTTCATCCAACTGCACTCGTCGATCTGGTGGATGTAATAATCGCTGAACACGCCGCCGCTGGCCCACAGAAACGCGTGGAACCTCGAGATCTGGTAGGCGAGTTCGCTGATGCCCTCGGGCTTGGGCGGAGCCGTGCCGCCTCCCTGCCCCATGCGGTAGGCGCGCATTGCGATGATCTCACCGATCTGCCCGTTGCGGATTCGGTTCAGAAGCTCCTGCCGGGCGCGGCAATGGCGGACCATGAGGCCGACGCCGACTTTGAGGTTCTTCTGCGCGGACAACTCGCCGAGCTTGAGCATCCGCTTCGTGGTGGGGCCGTCCACCGTCACTGGCTTCTCCATGAAGGTGTGCAGCCCCTTGTCGATGGCGTGGCTGAACATGACCCAGCGGAATGCGGGCGGAGTGCCGAGAATGACGACGTCGCCCTTCTTCATCGAGTCCATCGCCTGGCGAAAGGCGTCGAAGCCCAGGAACCGGCGCTCCGGCGGCACATCGACCTGGTCGGCGAACTGCGACTTGAGCTTGTCGTAGCTGTCGTTGAGCTTCTTGGGAACCACGTCGGCCATGGCCACCAGCTTTGTGGGGCCATTCGTGACGGATAGCGCATTGATGGCCGCACCGGTGCCACGGCCTCCGCAGCCGACGAGGGCGACTTGAATTGTATTATTCTCTGCTGCGTGCACGTGCGGAAGAGCGACTCCGGCAAGTGCGGATGCGCCGAGGAAACTGCGGCGCGAGGTGACTGTGTTCTGTTCGCTCATGATATCTGCCCTCCCTAACTGACTTGGACAGCTTATCTCAATGGGAAGCCTGAAGGTGGACTGAACTGGGATAGCATCGGAGTCATGGCTCAGGGGATGCACACACTTGCCTTGCTTCTGATTCTCGGCGCATTATCCAGTCCGGCGCAGACTACAGCGTTTACAGGAGCGAGGGTCCTGGACAGCGCCGGCCGCAGATGGACCGACAATGCAGTCATCGTAGTCCGCGACGGGAGAGTGGAAGCCATTGGCCCCGCGTCGCGGGTGCGAGTGCCGCGGGATGCACAGGTCAAGAGTCTGGCGGGGCAGTACATAATTCCCGGCCTTGTCGCGGCGCACGTTCACGTTTCAGCAGTGCAGGGCACTCGGCCGCCCGCGTATACGATGGAGAACACTCTGCGGCAGCTCGGCGTGTATGCACGCTACGGGATCACCACCGTCTGGAGCCTCGGCGGCGAGCAGGATCCGGCGTTCAAAGCGCGGGAGATGCAGAACACTCCCACACTGGACCGCGCCCGCATCTACCTCGCCGGCGACGTCATCACCGGCAAGACGCCAGACGAGGCGCGACAGATGGTCGCCAAGGTCGCCGCATTGAAGCCCGACGTCATCAAAATCCGCGTCGACGACAACCTCGGAGCCAACCCCAAGATGCAGCCGGAGGTCTATCGCGCCGTGATCGACGAGGCTCACAAGCGCGGGCTCCGGGTCGCGGCGCATATCTTTTACCTCGACGATGCTAAAGAGCTGCTCCGCGCCGGCGCCGACATGATCGCTCACAGCGTTCGCGACAAAGAGATCGACGATGAGTTCGTCGCCCTGATGCGCAAGCGCAACGTCCCGTACTGTCCGACGCTCACAAGGGAAGTTTCGGCGTTCGTGTACGAGTCGACTCCCGCGTTCTTCGCGGATCCTCTCTTTTTGCGCGAGGCTGACAGGGACGTCGTCGCCCGGCTGCAGGAGCCGCAGCGGCAGGAAGCGATGCGCAAGGCGGTGAGCGCGCAACGCTATAAGGCCGGCCTGGAGATAGCGAAGCGAAACCTGAAGCGCGCCTCGAATGCAGGCCTTCTGATCGCCATGGGCACCGACTCCGGCGCCTTCGCGGACCGCTTCCAGGGCTACTTCGAGCACCTGGAGATGGAGATGATGGCGGAGTCCGGACTATCGCCCGTCCAGGTCCTGCGCGCCTCGACGATCGACGCCGGCCTCGCCATGCGCGTGCCCGGCGCCGGGACCCTCACGAAAGGGACGTGGGCGGATTTCGTGGCCTTGGAACGCGACCCACTGGCGGATGTCCGCAATACCCGAAGCATCCTAGGGGTCTGGATTGCCGGGAACCCCGTGGCACACGCCCGCTAGTCGAATGTGGCGAAATCTATCCGCCCGCATCAGGATTCACAGTCAGTCGAACTTCGCGGATCCTATTTCAGATAAACGGGTTATAATACCTTTGACACACTGGATCATTGCACCACGCTGTTGGTGACATGGAGGCTTCCAATGCTCATCCATTGCACCGCCGAGGGGAAGAGAGTCCGGCACTACGGACATGCCGATGTGGTGCTCTCCTTTACCAGGTACCTGAGAAACGGCCGTATCTGCCTCCGCCTCATGGCGGTCGAGAACGGAGTGGAGACTGAGCCTGTCGCTGTGTGCACGGTGAACCTTCCGAATGTGCCGATGAGAGCCGACGAAGTCGCCATCAAGACATGGAGCGAGAACATCGGCATGCTCGGCTGGTTGATGGACCAGGGCGTTGTTTCGGAACCGCTGCACTATGCGTACTTCGCCAACGTGTTCATTCCGGTCTGCAGCCTGCTGATCCGGGAGGACCTGGTGATAGAGCCCCACGACTGACCGCTCCTCTCTTCCGTGCGGCCAGACGCGCGCCAAGAGCGTGTCTGGGATAATTGGAATCTCGTTGCCTCCATGGTGCTCCAGGACATCCGGTATTCATTCCACGCCCTGAGGAAGTCGCCCGGCTTTACGCTGGCGGCGGTGCTGTCGCTGGCGATCGGGATCGGTGCAAACACTGCCATCTTCAGCGTCGCCGATGCTCTCTTTCTCCATCCTCTGCCGTACGACGGAGCTGACCGCCTGGTCATCCTGTGGAACCGCTCGCCGGGGCTGAATATCGCTGAGGACTGGTTTTCGACAGCGCAATACTTCGACATCCGCAACGGCCACAAAGGCTTCGAGCAACTCGCCCTGGCTATCGGCGGCAATCAGAACCTGACGGGGTATGGGAAACCGGAGCGCGTCGGAGTCGTGCGCGTCTCCTCGAACCTGTTACCGATGCTCGGCGTGCGGGCGGTGTTCGGGAGGCTCTTCACGGCGCAGGACGATTCCGCGGGCGCGGCGCGCACGGCGCTGCTGAGCCACGGGATCTGGACGCGGCGCTATGGCTCTGATGCCAACATGGTGGGAAAGTCCATCACGCTGAACGGGCAGTCCTGCCAGGTGATCGGCATCCTCCCGCGGTCATTCAGCCTGCCTCGTGAAGTGATGCCAACGCTTGGGGGAGCAGAGGATGCCGAGATCATTCTGTCACTGCCGCTGGCCGCCGCTGCATCGACAGTCCGCTCCGGCGAGGACTACAACATCATCGGCAAGCTCAAACGGGAAGTGGACGTCCGGCAGGCGCAGGCGGAGATGGACGGCATCACTGCCCGGCTTCGGGGCGACTACCCGCAGTTCTATCCGCCGAACGGCGGGCTGACATTCAGCATCGTCCCGCTGCAGGAACAGGTGACAGGCGATGTTCGCCGGCCGGTCGCGATCCTGGGGGCCGCCACGGCGCTGGTCCTGCTGATCGCCTGTGCGAACATGACGAACCTCTCGCTGGCGCGGGCTGTTTCCCGGCAGAGGGAGATCGCGATCCGTTCGGCGCTCGGCGCCGGCCGCGGGCGGCTCACCCGGCTGCTACTGACTGAAAGTGTGATTCTGGCCCTGATGGGCGGGGCGGCGGGTGTGGTGCTGTCAGGCTGGACGATCCAGCTCATCCAGGTGCTGGGACCTTCGAGCATCCCGCGCATCTCGGAGATCTCGCTGAACGGCCGCGTGATGGTCTTCACGCTGATCGTTTCTCTGTTCTCCGGGCTTCTTTTCGGCTTGGCGCCGGCCCTGCGGGTCTCCCGGATCAACACGGCGGGCCGGCTGCATGAGACGGGCAGAGGCTCCTCCGCAGCAGATTCGCTCTGGGGCCGCGGAAACAACCTGCGCAGGATGCTGGTGGTCACCGAGCTTGCTTTGTCACTGATGCTGTTGACGGGCGCGGGGCTGCTGATACGCAGCTTCATCCGCCTCCAGGATGTGAACGCGGGGTTCAATCCGGCCAATGTCCTGACGATGGGCGTCACGATGACAGGGCAGAAGTACAGCAGCAAGGACGCGATTCTCGAGACGTACCACCAACTTTGGGAGCGATTGGACACGATTCCGTCCGTCTCCGCGTCGGGCGGCATCACCGCGTTGCCCCTGAGCCGCATGTTCGCGTGGGGACCCATCGTCGTGGAAGGCCGCGTTCCGGCGCCGGGAGAGCAGTTCATCAACGCGGATCTGCGCGTGACCGGCGGCCGCTATTTCGAGGTCATGGGGATTCCGCTGCTGCAAGGCCGGCTCTTCAACGAGCAGGATTCTCCCGGGAAGGATCGCGTGGCAATCATTGACGACTACATGGCACAGCAGCTCTGGCCCGGCCAGGAGGCGCTGGGCAAACGCTTCCGCCCTGGCGGCATCGACGCCAAGATGGAGTGGATCACCGTCGTCGGCGTAGTAGGCCAGGTGAAGCACGAGTCGCTCGAATCGAAGCAGCGCATCGCGTTCTACCTTCCACAGACGCAGTATCCGGCGCGTGAGATGAACATCGTGATCCGCAGCGGCTCAGATCCCGCCGCGCTCGCCTCGGCCGCGGTACGCGCGGTGAATAGCGTGGACTCTGATCTGCCTGTCTACCGCGTTGCGACGATGGAGCAGCGCGTTACCGAGTCGCTGGCACGGCGGCGTTTCTCAATGGTGCTGCTCGGTCTCTTTGCGGCCATGGCGCTGACGCTCGCGGTGACGGGAGTCTACGGCGTGATGGCATACCTCGTGAGCCAGGGGACGCGCGAAATTGGAGTGCGCACCGCTCTGGGCGCGACACAGGGCCGCATCCTCAAGCTCGTTTTCGGCCGCGCGGCTCTGGTCTCGTCTGCGGGTCTGGCCGCGGGGCTCGCGGGTGCATTCATCGTCGGCAGGTACCTGGAGAGCCTGCTGTTTGAGACCGGCGCGCGCGACCCTCTGGTGTTTGCCGGGGTCACTGCGATTCTGGCTGCCTCTTCACTGGCCGCTGGCTACATCCCCGCTCGGCGCGCATCGCGCACGAACCCTGTGGAAGCGCTCCGAGCTGAGTGATCCATCGCCCAACGTTTTTGGACCAGCTAGGCAAGGACGGACCCTTCATGCGCTGCAGGAGTGCGCGCTGCGGCTGGATCTGCGTGATCATGCCGGATGAACTCCCCAAGGGAGATCGGAACGGCCACCTTGAGCATCAGTGTGAATACCAGGAAACCCAGCGCGAAGATGCCGGCGGCCACTCGCAATTCCGTGAGCGTAGGGTAGTACTCGTAAATCTCACCGAGGGCGTCGGGAGTCAGGCCGGGGATGATCAGGCCCATGCCCTTTTCGATATAGACGCCCGCGTACGTCGCCGCGCACCCCAGATTCAGGGTGATCCAGTTGCGGCGCGCCTTCGGATTGACGAATAGGGCGAACGAGACCAGGTTGAGCGCTACTGCCGACCATGCATAAGGAACCAGTGTGCGATGCTCTCCCAGTCCCCAATACCAATACTGTGTGAACAGCAGGTGATCGGTATCGGAGTAAAACTCCTTGAACGCCTCGGCGCCGTGGAGGAAGAGGTTCAGGAACATCGCATAGGCCATCAACTCCGCAATCTTCCCAATCGCCTGATCCTGGATTTCAAAAGCGGTAAAACGCCTCAAAAGCTGCAAGACCACCAGCAGGATCGCCGGGCCGGAGCAGAAAGCTGAAGCCAGGAATTGTGGAGCGAGAATGGACGAATTCCAGTAGGGCCGCGCTGCCAGGCCGTTGTAGAGGAACGCCGTCACCGTGTGAATGCCGACCGCCATCGGGATAGAGAGCAGGACCAGCGGAACCACCAGACGCTTTGCATAGCGCTGCCCGTGGAACGCGCGGTAGAGGATGTGAGTGGCCACCAGCAGGTTGATCAGAAAGTAGATGTTCAGGACGAGCACGTCCCAGGCAAGGATGGATCTCGGGAAGTTGAGATAACCGAACGGCGGAATCAGGTGCCAGAAGCGATCAGGCCTGCCGATGTCGACGATGACGAAGAGGAGACACATGATGATGGCGCTGATAGCCAGCAGTTCGCCGTAGATCACAATCTCGCGAATCGGCTTCCAGTCGTACACATACGCGGGAATCACCAGGACGACCGCTGCAGCGGCGACGCCAACCAGGAAGGTGAAGTTGCCAATGTAAAAGCCCCAGCTCACCTGGTCCCGCATCGCGGTGACTCCAAGCCCAATGCTCACTTGCGCGGCGTATGCAAGGGCCCCGGAGATGATCAGGGCGACGAGAAACATCAACCAGAGCCAGTAACTTCTCGGGCCCTGCATCATCAGACTGAAACTGCCGCGCGCAAACCTTGAAAACCTATGAATGGTATTCACCGCATCCTCACGTCGCGTAGAAATAGAAAAACCTGGGGAGAGTGTTGAGATCTTCTTTCAGCACGAGCACTCTCTTGTGCTCGATGATGTAGCGGATCTCGCTGTCCTTGTCCAGCAGATTGCCGAACTTTCGCGCGCCGGCGGGGCAGACTTCCACACAGGCCGGATAACGCCCCTGCCTGACACGCTGTATGCAGAACGTGCACTTTTCGACAACCCCTTTCGGCCGCGGCCGGTTGCCCAGATAATGCGTCTGAGAGTTGATTTCTGCTTCAGGGATTCCGGGCGTAGTCCAATTGAAATGGCGCGCACCATAGGGGCAGGCTGCCATGCAATAACGGCAGCCGATGCACCAGTCATAGTCGATCACCACGATTCCGTCAGGCTCGGTCCACGTCGCTCCTGTGGGACAAACCTTGGTGCATGGCGCGTTGCGGCACTGCTGGCACGCCACCGGCACGTAGAAGTGGCCAGGCTCGGGCACTTCCGGCGGGTTGTAGTAGGGATCCGCGTGTGACAGATCCACGCCCTTTTCCTTTTCCATGGAAAGCACCCGGATCCAGTGAAGTTGAGGCTCGCGGGACTGATTGTTCTCCTGAACGCAGGCATAGACGCATCGCCGGCACCCGATACAGCGCGAGAGGTCCAGCGCGTAGGCAAACTCGACGCCCGGCAGCGGCGGCGCATCGGAAACAGTGATCTGCTTCGAGTGATTTGAGCTGTATTGGCGTTCCAGTTCCTGAATCGCCTTCTTTAGCCTTGCGCGTGGCACCTCGTGGAGACGCTTCGGACCGCATGCCGTCATGATCCATACGGCAGCAGTCGCGGCGCCTGCGGCGAATCGCCGGCGGGATATTGCAGGGCTTGGGGCGTTGCTTTCCATCAGATTGTTCTCCCTGAATCGCTAGGGGCTCACGCGGCTGGGCCTCTCAGGCGCCGGTTTCGGGGCGATGGCGCGGAATCGAGGCTGATGAGGATTGTGGCAGTGGGCACAGAGCAGATAGCGCTTAGCGCCGCTCCAGCTTCCGGTACGCCGGCCGTGTACGCCCGCCCGCCAGTCGCGCAGTTTCTCGCCGTGACACTGGCCGCAGAGGAGATAGGACTCTTCGAACGACACCTTCTCACCGCTTGCCAAGTGCAGCGAGTCCCGATCAGTGGGATCGTGACAATCGAGACACCAGCGATGTCCCTCGTCGTGCTTCAGAACGATGTCGTCGTGCATCTCCGTGAGTTTCCTGCGAGTGCGATTCACCGGCATGCCCGCGTGGCAACCTGTACACGGGAAGAGCCCTTCGGTGAAGGGAGGCGGGGGTACTTCAAGGTGTTCCTGGCTCTTCTGAGCAGGCCGCGAGGGCGGATCAGCGGCGACGCCAGCGAACGTCACGAGAGCGCCAAGCGCGGCCAGTGTGGCCCATTTCATCGGTTCCCTCCAGAATCAGGCGCAGCTCAACTCGACCACACGTTGCATCTCACGGAGCCACATTGCCTGAAAGAGCTGCAGCCTTTGCCCGATCACCGCGGCGAGGTTGAGCGCCACTGCGTAGCCCGTCTCCGGATTCGCGGCCAGAAACCGGTTCAGATCCTCCCGCGAGAAAGCAATAACGTCGGTATCCAGTGGCGCGGTCGCCTTCAGCGTGAACCGGTAGGGAGGAATTAGCGCTGACCAGCCGACGGTCTGGCCGGGTGACCGCTCTTCCACGAGAACGTCCTCCTGCGCTCCCCGTACCTGCATCGGGAGCGTAAGCCGGATCCGCCCCCTTTCGATAACAAAGATCCGGGTGGCCGGGGCGCCCAGTCCGAAGAGTTCCGTGCCGCTGGGAACGATGATGCGCGTCCCCAGCGCCATGATCCGTTCCGCCTGGTCCGGCGGAAGATGTGCGAGAAGGTCTGGTGCGAAGCTTGTCATGGCGGATCACCCTTCAGTGGACAAGTGGTGAGATCGTCCGGCTGTGCAAGAGCGCCACGGACGGACTCTCGAGAAACGACTCAGCCGCGGCCTGTTCGAGCCGGACATGATTGTCGATCTGGAGCAGCAGCGCCTCAATCGGCACCCGTGGCCGCGAAAGCGGCGGCGCCGGCGTGTCGGCGAAAAAGCGAGTGGGCACGACAACTTCTATTGGTTCGCGGACCTGTTCGGGTAGGGGCTTTGTTTCCTCCTCAACAGGCTTCGTGGCGGCGCCGAAGGCCAGCGCGGTCACGCCGAGTCCCAAGAGGCTCATACAAACAACCATGAGGAACATCTCCATGGGCTGATCTCCCTTCGCAGGCGATCCAATGCACATGTCGTGCCAGTCCTCAAAAAGGACAAACAGGCCAGCAAAATGCGTAATTGGCGAAATCCCCCGTCCCGGGAGCCTGCCAGAATGTCATGCACCCTCTGACAAGACGTCAGTCATTGACGCGACTCCGAGACTCTGCCATGATTCCAGGGTCATCAGGAGCCCAGTGGGATGAAGTTACGCTCCGCCAGCATGACAGCCGGGCTGGCATTGGGAGTCACCGCCGCCGTCGTCATTGTGTGCGCCGCCGGAGCCTACCTCTACGCACTGCATCATTTTGAGGCCCTTCTGAACACGGCGCGTGCCGGTGCGTTGGGCGAGGGACAATTGATCCTCACCGCTCTTGAACACCAGATGATGGAAAACGACCGAAGCCTGATCGCGGCAATGGTCCAGAGCTTCGGAAGGCAGCCGAACGTGAAGCGGGTGGTATTGCTGGACCGTCATGGTACCAAACGGTTTACGAGCCGGCCCGGCGAAGCCGACGAGGACCTGCAGATCAATTCGCCGACCTGCCAGGCGTGTCACAGACTCCCCCCTGAGCAGAGAGGGTCCAGCCGGGTCATTGAAACTGGCGGCGGCACGGTGCTTCGGACCGTACTACCCATCGCCAACCATTCGGAGTGCCACGCGTGCCACGATCCGAGGCAGAAGATCAATGGGATCCTGCTGCTGGACTACGACGCCAGCGGGATGCGCGCGACGATTACGGGCGAGATGAGGTGGATGGTGGCCGCCACCGGCGCGCTCACCATCTTTCTGATGGCTGCCATCGCTCTCGTCATCCGCATCTTCGTGCTGCGCAGGCTGCAGCGTCTGGAGACGACCGCACGAATCATGGCAGCAGGCGACTTCAATAAACGCGTTCCCGCGGAAGGCACTGACACCCTTGCCTGGCTAGGGCGTGAGTTCAATACGATGGCCGATTCGGTGACGGGGCTGATCGGCGAGGTCAGCACCCAGCGCGAAAGGCTTGAGACGGTCATCAACAGCATCGACGACGGCATCGTCGTGCTGGACGCACGGAGATGGATCATCGCCGCGAATGACGCCTTCCTCCAGCGCGCGGGTCAATCGAGGGATTTCGTAATGGGGTGTTGTTGCGAGCGCGCTCTGCCCGGTGGATGCTCCGTCACGGATTGCCCCTCCCTCTCCTGCATGCGTTCCGGCGAGAGGCAGGTGAGGATCTGCGAGCGCAGGACGCCGGAAGGCGCAACGGTCTGGGAAGAAATCCACGCCTCGCCGATCCGAAACCACTCCGGCGAGTTGATGCAGGTAGTCGAAGTCTGGCGTGACATTTCTCAACGGCGCGAGGCCGAGGCCCATTTGGCCGAAGCACACCGCCTGGGCTCGCTCGGCCTGCTGGCATCCGGCTTCTCGCACGAACTCAACACCCCTCTGGCCACCGTGCTGACTTGCGTGGAAGGGATTCTCCGGGAGGTACCGGAATCGCCCGCCGCCGATGCCGACTTCGGCAGGATCCGGGAAGTGGCGTCCATCGCCCGCGAGCAGGTAATGCGTTGCCGCGGAATCACGCAGCACTTTCTGCGGTTCTCACGCGGTCACAGATCGCCTGGTGAAGTTGTCGACGTGAGATCCGCAATCGAGTCAGTGGAACGCTTGATCGCTCCCACGGCGCGCACTCAATCCGTGACAGTGGCCGTGGATCTGCCGGAAACGAAGTTGGTTGTCCGGGCAGACGAGGCGGAGCTTCAACACGCCCTCGTGAACTTGATCCTCAATGCAGTGCAGGCTTGCCAGCCCGGCGGAAAAGTCGTGGTCGAAGCGCGGATCGACGAATTCGTCCATGTCCGGGTTGCCGACAACGGTTGCGGCATCAACCCGGAGTACCTGAAGCGGATATTCGAGCCGTTCTACGGGTTGCGCAAGGGCGGCACGGGCCTGGGACTCTTCCTGTCGCTGAATTTCGTGCGTCGCTGGGGCGGCGATATCCGCGTCTCCAGCGTCGAAGGCGAAGGTTCCACATTCGAGATCCTGTTGCCCGCGCTGGTGTGCGAAAGAGAAGAAGAGGCCGTGCGGTGAAGAAGAGTGCGAGCATACTGCTGGTGGATGACGACAGCGCGTTTCGTCACGTCATGGCGGGCGAGCTGAAACGGTTCGGCTTTAAGGTCGAGTCTGCGGGATCTGGCGAAGATGCCCTCGAGACGGCGCAACAGCTCAAGCCCGACATCGTGTTGCTGGACCTCCAGATGCCTGGCATGAACGGCATGGCCGTGCTCCAGGCGTTGCGTGAAACGAACTGCCCTGGCGAAGTGATCATGCTCACCGGCCACGGTTCCATCGACACCGCAATTGAATCGATCCGCCTGGGCGCGTTTGACTACGTACTGAAGCCCTGCGCGCTTGAGGAGTTGCAGATCCGCATCCAAAGAGCTCTCGACAATCGAAGCCTCCGGCTGCGGGCAAAATTGCTCGAAAGGGGTTTAACGCCGCCCGACCTCAGCGGCTCGTTCGTAGGAGAAAGCCAGGAATTCCAGAAGCTCCTCCACTTGATCGAACTGGTCGCGCCGACCGACTCAACTGTTCTGATCACTGGCGAAACCGGATCGGGAAAGGAGCGCGCCGCGAAACTGATTCACGCCAGGAGCACACGGAGTACCCGCCCCTTCGTAGTAGTCGAATGCGCGGCATTGCAGGAGAGCCTGCTGCAGAGCGAACTGTTCGGGCACGAACGAGGGTCTTTCACGGGCGCGGAGAAGTCCAAACTCGGACTTTTCGAAGTTGCTGATGGCGGAACCATCTTCCTGGATGAGATCGGAGAAGTGAGTCCCGCTACGCAAACCAAACTCCTCAGGGTGCTCGACACTTCCACGTTCCGCCACGTCGGCGGCACCGACGAGGTCCATGTGGATGTCAGGATCCTGGCGGCGACCAACCGCGATCTCTCGGCCATGGTCCGTCAGGGCTTGTTCCGCGAGGATTTGTACTACAGGATGAGCACTATCACGATGTCGCTGCCTCCGCTGCGCGAGCGCTGCGGGGACGTGGAGTTGCTTGCGAGGCACTTCGTCAACAGCCTGAATGAGCGCTTCGGCTCCGCGAAACAGATTAGCGAGCAAGCAATGCAGATGTTGCTCAGGCATAGCTGGCCTGGCAATGTCCGGGAACTGCTGCACTCCGTTGAGGCCGCCATGGTCGTGTGCGAAGGAGACACGATCCTTTCCGAACATCTGCCACCTTCAATCCAAGCGTCGAAACCTGGAGCACCACCCCCGTCATCAGAAGAGGGAAAGCTACTGACTCTGGAGGAGTTGGAGCGCCTGCACATCAAGTCCACGCTCGAAGCAGCGCACGGCCATCGCGGCAATGCCGCCAAAACCCTCGGGATCAGCGAGCGGAACCTCTATCGGAAACTACGCGACTACGGCCTGCTCTCGTAAGGAGAGCCTCACGCGCCGGAAGGCGCGATTCAATAACCGATTGCTCGTCCACCTGCGCGTCCGGCGCGATGAACCAGCATCCGCCGGGATTGCCCGCTTCGGGAAAAGTGACAGCCGGAGCGCGACCTTTCCGCCGTGACTCGCCAGTCCTTCGGCAGAGGATAGGGGGACGGCCCATCGCTTTTCCCACTGCTAGATTGAATCCGGGAGAGATGACACCGACCGCGCTCAAAGGACGGCTGCTTGCTTTGTCGCTTGCGCTGGCGGTGCTCACGCCGGCGGGCGTTCTGCCTTTGCTCAGGCCTGCGGATGTCGAGTGCGGCATGGCCTGTTGCAAGCGCGCAAAATCCTGCTGTTGCAGAAAGGCCCCCAGGCAAGCGAATCACGGCTTCGGCTGGAGAGTTGACACTTCGTGCGCGGAAGGATGCACACCGCGTGCCGTGATGCCGGCGAGCGATGGCGGAACTCCGCCGCCGAGCCTTGTCATGATCGCTCCCGCAGCGATGCGCACGGAGCTGCGCGCGACGCGTGAAGCAGCCCGTCTCACTCCTGCCGGGACTGCTTGGTTCGGCCGTCCTCCCCCTTGCTCCTGATCCACACTCATTCATTACTGACCATCGATGGGAGGAAGAATCTATGTGGATTGGACGTCTGTCTGTCCTCGGCGCGATCGGCATCGCGCTCGGCATCGCATCGTTTGCACAAAGCCCAAGGGACGCCGCCAGGCGAATTGAGGAAAAGGTCATCGCGCCTTGTTGCTGGAGCGAGAGCGTCGGAGTACACCGTTCTGAGAGCGCCGCTCAGATGCGATCCGAGATCGAGCGGCAAGTGGCCGCCGGCCGTGGCGAACGGGAGATTCTCAACGGCTTCATCACCCGATATGGCGAGCGAATCCTGTTGGAGCCGCGGGGCGCGAAGTCGCAGTGGCTGGTTTGGACGCCTTTGGCGGCGCTGTTCTTAGGCTTCGCCGGGCTCGCACTCTTCATGCTCCGGAGAAAGGCGCCGGTCCCGGCAACCGCATCCGCCGCAGTGTTGCCGGACGTGCGAGACGATGAGATCGATTGGTAGGCTTTCTCCTGTTCCGTCGCGCGTGAGATAGACTTGCCACGAGGCAATTCTCATGAAAGTCCGCACTACTCAGAAAATTCTCACGCTCGTGATCGGGACTCTCGCCGCGGCGCTCGGATATGCCCAGGCCCCGCAACAGCCGGCCGTAAACTCTCCCGAGGTACTGTCTGACCGGCGCGTCGTGCTGCGCCTGCTCGCCCCAAAGGCGGAAACGGTCGCCTTGCAAGGCGGCGATTTTCAGGGCCTGCCGAAAGGCGGCCCGCAATTCGTGAAGGGCGACAACGGCGTCTGGGAGACAACCCTGGGGCCCGTGGAGCCCGGAGCTTACCGCTATCGCTTCCTGGTGAACGGCGTTGCAGTCATGGATCCGCGCAACCCGGCGATCAGCGAGTCGAACAACAACGCGTGGAGCCTGGTTGCCATTCCGGGGAACCCGCTCATGGACACCGCCGATGTGCCGCACGGAGCCGTATCCGCCGTCCACTACCACTCCAGCGCGCTCAAAAGGCCGCGGCGCATGCACATCTACACGCCGCCCGGCTACGAATTGGGCAAGGGCAGATTCCCGGTGTTCTATCTGCTCCACGGCGCCGGCGACTGCGACGAGGCCTGGACCTCTGTCGGCCGCGCGGGCTTTATCCTCGACAACCTGATCGCTGCGAAAAAGGCCAAACCGATGATCGTCGTGATGCCCGCGGGCCACACCTCGACGTCTTTCGGCCCCGGCGGTCGCGGCCTCAGCTCGGCGATGGATGAGTTCGGCGAGGACTTCACCAAGGACATCATGCCGTACGTGGAATCGCACTACCGGGTGCAGAAGGGCCGGGGCCAGCGCGCCATCGCGGGCCTCTCCATGGGCGGAATGCAGACGCTGAACATCTCCATGTCGCACCTCGACAAGTTCGGCTACGTGGGCGTCTTCAGCTCAGGCGTCTTCGGAACCGGCCCCAGAACACCGGCGGCCGCCGGCTCCGCTCCGGCCCCTCCCGCGATCTCCCCGGAGTGGGAGAAGCAGCGCCTGGCCATGCTCGACAACCCGAAGCTCAAGAAGGACCTGAAGGTCCTCTGGTTCGCAACAGGAAAGGAAGATTTTCTCCTGAACACGACGAAGGCCACGCTCGAAATGCTCAAGAAGCACGGCTTCTCTCCCGTCTACAACGAGACGGCCGGAGGCCACACGTGGCTGAACTGGCGCGACTACCTCATCGAGTTCGCGCCCCAATTGTTCAAATAATGCGTCTCATTGAGCCGACGGCTTCCGCGGCGCGGGCCTCGGTCCGCCGCCGGGAGACACCCAGCCCGCGGGTGGTTCGTATTCCGCCCGCCGGCTCGGCTTGTCGGCAGTAGGGAAGTCCGCGGGCGCTTTCTGCTTCACTTTGCCTGTCGCCGCCCACTCCGTGCCGCGCTGATAGGTGGTGATAAAACCCACACAGTTCAGAGCCGCGATGTCGTGCCCGAGCGTCGTATGGAAGATGCGGCCCTTGCCGAACTGGAGGACCATGAGAATCGGCTCATCCCGCGAAGTGCCGCGATTGGAGGAATCCGAATAAGCCGTGGCCAGCACCGTCATGTTCTCGCCCGGCCCGCGCAGCGTGGCGTAGAGTTCGTCAGGCACGTGCATCCACTCCACCGGCAGGCCCTTGGTAATCGGATGATCGGTGATGCGATTCACAATCTTGAACGCGAGCCGCGCGCCATGGCTACCGGCCTTACCTGGTGAAGGATCAGAGACCAGCTTGCCGTCCTTGTAGTACCAGAGCGGACCGGACTTCTCATCGCGGCCTCTCCATCCGCCGATCCCGATCATCTGGTTGTATGCCTTCCAGTTCGGAAACGCGTTGTCCGCTGCGTGCACGGAGACCAGGCCGCCGCCCTTGCGCATGTAGTCCTCAAACGAGGCTTTCAGCTCCGCGGACCAGCGCTCGTCAGGCACATCGTAGTTGGCAACCACCACCTTGTAGTGCTTCCACTTTGGATGGAACTGGCTGAAGTCTCCCTTAGCCGGAGGCGCTGTCACGACATCGACCTGAAAAATTCCGGCCTGCTCCAGCATTTTCTTGAGATATGGAGTGGTTTCCTGCCAGGCATGGTACGGCCCGCCCTGTTCGCCGTCGAGCAGCATCACCCGGATGGGAGCGGCGCCCTGCAAGGACGCTCCCGCCAGAATCAGGCTAAACAGGATTGCCGGAATTTGTCTCTTCATAAAATAACTCCCCACCGGCGCCTTCTCGCCCGCCGGCTCAAGCAGAAGTCTATCGCGTCCGGCACTCCGAATTCACGCGGCAGCCTCTGCCCCCCAATGGCGCTCTGATAAGCTATAGGGTCTTGGATGACCGTCAAATCCACAAAGTCGCACTCTCCCGTGCTGGGCGGTGGAGGCGAATCCAGGACTCGCGCGTTGTGGGGACACCTCCCTGTGGTGCTGCTCCTCGCCATCGTGTGGCTGGAAGGCATCTCGTTTTCGCAGACGTCCCGCAACGGTGCGTCGAAGCCGAATACAGGCAAGGAAATATTCCAGGCCGCATGTGTGGGTTGTCATGGCCAGGACGGGAAGGGGGCTCCCCGGGCCTCGATCGGGTTCGAGCCGCCGTCCACGTTTCCGGACTTCACCGACTGTAACGCCACGACTCGCGAGGATAACCCAACTTGGAAGTCGATCGTCCACTACGGTGGCCCTTCGCGCGGATTCTCCGAGATCATGCCGTCGTTCACCGAGGCGTTGACGGCTGAGCAGATTGAGAAAGTCGTTCAATACGTGCGCGGCTTCTGCCGCGAGCCTTCCTGGCCGCGGGGCGAGTTGAACCTGCCTCGCACGCTCTTCACGGAGAAAGCATTCCCCGAGGACGAAGTGGTGGTCGAAACCACTATCGACACGAAGACGACCTCCGGCCAGGTGATGAACAATCTGGTTTACGAGCGCCGTCTCAGCAACAAGAATCAGCTCGAATTCAACGTTCCGGTCGGAGCGGCGCAACAGGGATCGGGGTCGTGGGCCGGCGGAGTAGGCGACGTGACGCTGGGCTACAAGCGCCTGATCGCCAGCAGCCTGCGTACCGGCTCCATCTTCAGCGTCTCCGCAGAGGCCACCCTGCCAACCGGCAACAAGACGAAAGGGCTGGGCACCGGCACAACGATCCTCGAAGGCTTTGCAGCGTACGACCAACTGTTGCCGAAGAACACCTTCCTGCAGTTTCAGAGCGGGTTTGAAATCCCCACCGACCAAAGCCAGGTCAACAAGGCCCTGTACTGGCGAACCGCTGTCGGCCAGGGGATCAGGCAAGGGCACTTCGGCCGTCTCTGGTCGCCGATGCTGGAAGTGCTGGCAGACCGTGAATTCGCCACAGGCCAGAAAACCAATTGGGACGTCGTGCCCGAGGTGCAGGTCACGCTGAGCAGGCGCCAGCACGTACGGGGCAACTTCGGCATCCGCTTCCCCGTAAACAACACGGCATCGCGCCCTATTCAAGTGGTCTTCTACCTGCTCTGGGACTGGTTCGACGGCGGCCTTCGCGATGGGTGGAGGTAAATAGATGAGACTCCTCCTACCCGCCATCGTCTTCGCATCGCTCGCGGTGGTCCCCTCGGCCGCTCCCGCCGGCGAATCCAAACCCAAGCCCATCGGCCCGCAGTTCCAGACCTCCGACCGCTGCGTTGCCTGCCACAACGGCCTGAGCACGTCGTCCGGCGACGACATCTCCATCGGCTTTAGCTGGCGGCCAACGATGATGGCAAACTCCGCGCGTGACCCGTACTGGCAGGCCGGTGTGCGCCGCGAAATCACGGATCATCCCGAATCGCGCACGGCCATTGAGGACGAATGCTCCATCTGCCACATGCCCATGGCCCGTTACGAATCGAGGCAGCGGGGCCACGAAGGCGAGGTCTTCTCGCATCTCCCCTTTAATCCGGACAAGCACGAAGATCGGCTCGCCGCTGATGGAGTCTCGTGCTCGCTGTGCCACCAGATCGGGAAGAAGGGGCTGGGGACACGCGAGAGCTTCGTCGGCGGCTTCGTCATCGATCCTCCCACGCCGCAAGGGGAGCGGCCCGAGTACGGCCCGTACGCGATCGACGCCGGTCTCATCCGGGTCATGCGCTCGTCTTCCCGCGGATTCCGCCCGACTGAGGCGCCGCACATAAGGCAGTCGGAAGTTTGCGCCACCTGCCACACCCTGATCACGAAGGCGCTCGGGCCGAAAGGTGAGGTCATTGGAGAGTTGCCCGAACAGGTGCCGTATCAGGAGTGGCTTCACAGCTCGTATCGGGAGAAGCAGAGCTGCCAGTCCTGCCACATGCCGGTCGTCAAGGGAGCAGCGCCGATCACGAATGTACTCGGCACGCCGCGTGAAGGCGTGTCGCGGCACGTGTTCCTCGGCGGCAACTTCTTCATGCTCGGAATGCTCAACCGCTATCGCAACGAATTGAGCGTGGCGGCCTTGCCGGAGGAGTTGTCGGCCGCGGCCGAACGCACCGTCGCGCACCTCAAATCGCAGACCGTGCGCATGGCCATCAGCCGCGCCGAGCTGCATGAGGGCCGGATCGAGATGGAGGTCTCGGTCGAGAATCTCAGCGGACACAAATTCCCGACGGCATATCCCTCGCGTCGCGCGTGGCTGCACGTCTCGGTTCGCGACCGCAACAACCACGTTGTCTTCGAATCAGGCCGGATCAATGATGACGGGTCGATTCAAGGCAACGATGCGGATGAGGATCCCACCCGGTTCGAACCGCATTACACCGAGATCACAGACAGCGCCCAGGTGCAGATCTACGAATCCGTCATGGGAGACAGTTCCGGCGCCGTCACCACCGGACTCCTCTCCGCTGTTCGATATCTCAAGGACAATCGTCTCCTACCCGCCGGCTTCGACAAACACACGGCAGGCCGAGACATCGCCGTGGTCGGAGCTGCCGCGGATGACGCCGATTTCGGCGGCGGAGGCGACCGCGTCCGCTACTCCATGCCGGCAAGCGGTGCGCAAGGCCCCTTCCAGATCGACGTCGAGCTTCGCTTCCAGCCCATCGCCTATCGCTGGGCGGCGAACCTGCGCAAATACGACGCCATGGAGACGCGCCGCTTCAACGGCTACTACGATTCCATGTCGCAGGCTTCTTCTTCTGTTCTCGCCAGCGCCCGCACGATCCGTTAAGAATGCAACGGTAACTTCCTGGCCCGAAGGGCATCTCTATTGTCAGAGAGAGGCTAAGGGTTCGCTGTGCAATGGAAGGAGTGCCCAAATGAAGAACGCGCTGAAGATCGCCGGGGCTGCCTGCCTCTGCCTCGGAGTCGCGCTCGGCCAACCGGCAACGTACACCTACGATCGCAATGCGGATTTCTCGCCGTATCGGACCTACCGATGGATTGAGATCAAGGACGCCACGCACCCCGATCAACTCGTTGACCAGCAGATCAGGGAAGCGGCCGACGCGGTTCTGGGAGAGAAAACGCTCTGGCTGGTCAACGACGACAGTGCCGACCTCTGTATCGGCTTCCAGATCGCCGTGGGCGGCGAGAGGCAAATCGAAACCTACAACGCGGGCGGAGTTTGGGGCTATGGCCCCGGATGGGGCGCAGGCGCCAGCGCGTCCACCCCGTCTACCATCCGCGCCGGACAGCTCGTCATCGACGTATATGATACGAAGACCAGGCAACTTGTCTGGCGGGGCATTGGGTTGAAGGAAATGGATCTCACTGCCAGACCGGACAAACGGCAAAAGGACATCACCAAGATCGTTGATAGGATCCTGAAAAACTACCCGCCGAAAGGGACAGTCAGCGAAAGCTTATGAAGATCGGCATCGCCACCGACCACGGCGGTTTCCGCCTCAAGGAAGAACTTGCCTCAAGGCTGCGAGCCGCCGGCCATGAAGTGGTCGATTTCGGCGCACATGATTTGAATCAGGATGATGACTATCCCGACTTCGTGATACCGCTCTCACGCGCTGTTGCTGGCGGCACAGTGGAGCGCGGGCTGGCGGTTTGCGGCAGCGGCGTCGGCGCCGCTGTCTGTGCCAATAAGATTCCCGGCGTTCGCGCCGCGCTCATCGAAGACCACTTCTCCGCACGGCAGGGGGTCGAGGATGACGACATGAACATTCTCTGCCTGGGCGGACGAATTGTGGGACCGGAGTTGGCCTGGGACTTGGTCCAGGCATACCTGCAAGCGCGCTTCAGCCGCGCGGAGCGTCACTTGCGGCGCCTGGCCAAAGTCGCGGCGTTGGAGCCTGCACGACACGACGCTTAGCCGAGTCTGACTAGCGTTGGTGTACGATTTTAGCAACCCACATGCTCCGCCGCGACTTCCTTGCCCAAGCCGCCATCGGCATTGCGAGTGATCCCTACCCCGGTCTCCAATATCGTGATTACTCCCGCTGCTGGCCTGACTATTTGCGCTCTCTTGCCGAAGTGGCCGCTCGTGGGCGCAACCTGCAACTCTCGCAGATCAAGGACCGCAAGGACGTAATTCGCCGTCAGGAATGGGCTCGCACGACGTTCTGGCAGCTGCTGGGCGGGCAGCCGGAGCGGACGCCTCTCAACACTCGCACAATCGACGGGTTTTCTCGCGATAAATACCGCGTCGAGAAGCTCGTCTATGAGAGCTTCCCTGGCGTTCATATCTCTGCCCTGCTCTATGTCCCGACAGATCGCCAGCCTCCCTTCCCCGCGGTGCTGTTCCAATGCGGCCACAGCCTGAACGGCAAGTCGGCCGACACCTACCAGCGCTGCTGCCAGGGACTCGCCAGGCTCGGATTCCTGGTGCTTACGCTTGACCCAATGGGCCAGGGTGAGCGTACTGCCTACCCGAAGGCTGATGGCTGGCTCACCCGGCTCGGCTCGGCCGATGAAGAGCACTCGGTCCCCGGACGTCAGATGCTGCTAGCCGGCAGGACCGCTGCGCGTCTTCAGCTCTGGGACACCGTGCGCAGCCTCGATGTGCTCGCGGCGCACCCGCTCGCCGATCGCGCACGCATCGGCGTCACCGGGCAGTCCGGCGGCGGAACATTGTCGATGTTCCTCGCCGCCGTTGACGATCGCCCTGCCGCCATCGCGGTCTCCAGCGGCAACACCGAGAACATCGCGTGCATACCGTTCGATCCCCCCGGATCCACCGATGACGCCGAGCAGAATTTCCCGGGCTCGGCTCCGCTCGGATTCGACCGCTGGGATACGCTCTATCCCTTCGCACCCAAGCCGTTGCTCGTGCTTGTCAGCGCAAAGGACTTCTTCGGCACCTACTCGCCGAACTACATCCGCAACGGTTGGGAGGAGTTCACCAAGCTCCGCCGGATTTACAGTCTGCTGGGCGCACAGGATAAGCTCGCCTGGCAGGACATTCCCGTTCCGCACTCGCTCGGCTACGAGGCGCGCCTGCGCGTCTACAACTGGCTTCGCCGCTGGCTTCAACCCGGAGAAGCGGCGATCGAACAGGAACCGTCCGTCCTGCCCGAATCTGACAAGGCACTCTGGGTATCGCCTCAGGCGAATGTGCGCAAGGCGTTCGGAGGAGTGACACCCTTTGAACTGAATCGGCTCGATGCAGATGCAGTTCGCACTCCTGACAGGCCGCAAGGCATTGAGAAATTGTTGAGAGTAGAGCGTCCTGCGGCCAATTCTGAATTGAAGGTGCTGTCCCGCACACGCACCTCCAGAGGCGGCAGCCTGGAGGCCATCGAGGTTCGCAGCGAAGGGCCGGTCTGGCTCCCGGCCTGGCTGGCGCTTGGCGCCCCGGCTGAACCTCAGCGGGCGTGCGCTGTAGTGATAGATCCCGCAGGCCGGAACAATCTCTGGCAGGAAGGCGGGTTGCTCGAGTCATTGGTCGCGTCCGGCATCGCCGCCTGCGCGCCGGACCTGCGCGGGATCGGCGACATGCGCGGCGAATATCAGCGCGGCTCAGTCCGCAACGCCGTCGATCACGCCAACGAAGAAGCCTACGCGTGGGCTTCGCTGGTCTTCGGCAAGCCGGTGCTCGGCCAGAGGGTCACCGACATTCTCGCCCTCGTCGCGGCCCTGAAGCGCCACACTGCCCTGGCTTCTTCCCGCATCATTCTCGCGGCATCGGGACAGCTCGCGATACCTGCCCTATTTGCAGCGCACCTGGATCCAGCCATCAATGCCTTGTACCTGACAAGTCCGCTCAGGTCTCTTCGCGATCTGGTGGAAACAGAGGAATACCATCATCCTTTCTCGAACTTTGTCCCGGACATTCTCAGATTCACCGATCTCCCACAACTTGCGAAGTCGCTGGCGCCGCGCCCGCTCCTCATAGCCGGGGCTGTTTCCGCCACGGGCAAGCCTGCGCCGCTGGACGAGGTGGTGCAACAGTATGGCGGCGCGGGCGGGCACATTCGCTTTCTGGACAAACACCTGTGGTCCGGCAGCGGCTTCCAGAGCTACATGCAGAGCCTGGCATCGTCGTGATTCGACGATCCTGCTTGAGCCCCAGTGTTGAGTGCGCAATATCGAGCATATTGCGTAGTAATCTCAGTTCTATGTCTCGTGCGCTGCTTATGCTGGGCCTCGTTCCTTCGCTGTTCGCCGGAACCGCCCGTCTCGGCGAGTTGAAAATCAACTATGCGTTGGAAGGGCAAGGGAATCGCGCGATTGTCCTCGTACACGGCTGGGCCTGCAACCGCACCTTCTGGAACGCCACTGTTCCGGCATTGAAAGCCGGCATGCGGGTCATCACTCTGGACTTGCCCGGTCACGGCAGCAGCTCCCTGCCCCCGAGGGGCGCCTACAACGCGGATCTCTTCGCGAACGCCATCGCCGCTGTCATGGATCAGACCCGGACAAAGTCCGCCGTGCTGGTGGGACACAGCCTGGGCGCCATCGTCGTGGCTCACTTCGCGCATCTCTTCCCGTCACGTGTCGATGGAATCGTGATCGTCGATGGACTGCTCATCAAGCCCGAACTCGCCCCGGGTCTCAGAAAAATGGCAGAAGCGAACTTTGCGCCGGATGCCCATGCACAGCGCGAGAAGATGACCCGCGGCATGATGAACGAAGGCCTCGAACCTGAGCTCCGCGAGCGCATCGTCAACGAAATGATGACGACGCCCGATGAGGTAGCGGGCTACACACTGATGTCGTTCTCCGATCCTGATGTCTGGAAGCTGCCGCGACTCGAAGTCCCTGTTCTTGCGGTCTATCAACCCAACAAACGCGAAGGAGAAGAAGCGTGGCTGAGGACCGTGTTTCCTCATCTCGAATACCGGATTTTCGCCGGCGCCGGACATTTTCTGATGATGGAAAAATCCGCCGAATTCAATACGCTGCTCCTGGATTGGCTCGCCAGAGAAAATAATCGCCCATAGTCCTCGCAGGCATCTTGTCTGTGTGCGTCGGCGGACGTGCCGCTGCGTTCGCGTGATTGAGATTCGTTGCGAGGTACGACATGAAATACATTCCGGCATCTGTGCTCACAATCGCGCTTTGTGCGCTGCCCAATTTCGTGGTGAGAGGCCAGGAACCGTCCACGGAGACCCCTGGCCTGGACATCGTCAACGTCGAGCAGATGACGGCCACAGTGACCAAGGTCGACCTTGAAAACCGCAAGGTGACCCTTCAGTTGGAAGATGGCCGCGAAAAGACCGTAAAGGTTCGCGATGAAGTGCAGAACCTTGATCAGGTCCACGTGGGCGACAAACTCGTTGTGAAATACGCTACGGAGGTCCTTCTCAATGTGGGCAATGAGCCGCCGGCGAGTCCAACCGGACAGAGCGTCATTGCTGTCGCGCCCAAAGGTGAGAAGCCGGCGATGATCATGGTGAACACGGCGACCGCCACGGTAAAGATCGTCGATGTCGATCCGGAAAATCACCGTGTAACGGTTGAAGGCGCCGACGGAAAGCAGCGGACTCTCCACGTGAGCAAGAAAGTTGAGTCGCTCGACAAGCTCAAGGTTGGCGACACAGTCACCGCCACGATGACCGAAGGTCTGGCAATGAGCATCGCGAAGTAGCGCGTCAGGCCGAAGCCGCGGCGGCGCCCTTGCGGACGCGCTCCTTCCCCGGGCCGCGCTTCTCAACGGGTGCCTGGCAGCGCAGCAGCATCTCTTCGGCGTACAATGCGCCCTCAGCAGTTTCCTCGTGCTTGAAGAAAAGGAACACTTCCTTGCCGCCAACCAGCAGGCCGTTCACATTGGCTGCAATCGCGTCACGTTCCTCTGGAGTGTAGTCCCCCTTCCGCAGGCGGAAATACACGAAGTTCGACGTGATCACGTGAGGGATCTCGAGCTTTTCTGACTCCGCCAGGCACAAACAGACGCCGCACGATTCAAGCAGCTTGTACACTTCGTCATTCAGCCACGAGGTGTGCCTGAACTCAAACGTGTAGCGCAAATCCTCAGGCAGCAGCTTGACGAAATCCGTGAGCAGGCTGATGTCGCATTTGAGCTGCGGCGGAAGCTGGAAGAGGATCGGCCCGAGCCGGCGGCTGGAACGGAGAGGGTCGATTGCTTTCAGAAAGACTTCGAGCGCCTTGTCGGCATCCTTCAACCGCAGTACATGCGTGATTCTCATATGCGCCTTGAGCGCAAAAAGGAACCCGGCAGGCGTGGAAGCCGCCCAGTTCTCAAGCGTCGTCGCGCTCGGGAGGCGGTGGAACGTGTAGTTGATCTCGACGACGTTCAACCGGCTGGCGTAGTAGGCGAGGAATTCTTTCGCCGGCAGGTCGGCCGGATAGAAGGCGGGCTTCCAGGAGGGATAGGAGTAACCCGAAGTGCCCGCGAATAGCTGGCCCATGTGAACCTCCCCGTGGCTCTTCCATCTTACGCTGCCGGAAGCGCGACGTTCAGGCGCCGCGCCAGATCCTCAAGCGATTGCCAGACTCCATCCGCAATTGGGATTCCGTTTTCCTTCCGATGCTCTTCCGCGCGCCACTCCGGCTCGCCGGCGACGAGCACTTCAGAATAGCCCTTCGCCGGGGCAGCGGATTTCACCTCTTCGATGAGCCATTCCATGCGTTCCTGGAATTGCTCCAGCGGCATGAACCGTTCGACATCGATCGCAAGGAATGTGTGATTGACGCGCATGGGTCTGCCCTGATGGCGCAGGCCGGTCACCTGAGTCCCGAAGACCGGGCCGCCCGCCAGAACGCCGGTCAGGATCTCGACCATCATGCCGAGGCCGCTGCCCTTATAGCCTCCCAGCGGCATCAGCAATCCCTTCAGCGCGGTTGCCATGTCGGTGGTGGGCACGCCCTCCCGGTCCTGGGACCATCCTGAAGGAACCGTCGTCTCGCCTTTGAGCTTGAGCTGCTCGAGCTTCGCATATGCCACCGTGGTGGTGGCCATATCGAGGAGCCATCCCCTGTGACGTGGATGAGGAACCGAAACCGAGATCGGGTTGGTGCCCAGGCGCGGTTCTCGTCCCTGCCACGGCGGCACCTGCATCGATGCGTCGCATAGTGCGATTCCGATATAACCGGCGTCGGAGATGCGGCGCGCCCACAGGAATGCTGCGCCGAAGTGGCTGCACTCGCGTGCCGTGACGATGCCGACGCCGGTGGCCGCGGCGAGACGAATCGCGTGATCGCAGCAAATCGGGGCGGTCACCTGTCCGAGACCGTGCTCTGCATCGTAGACGAGGCAGGCGCCGGACTCCTTCAGCACCTTGCCAGTCGCATGGAGGGCCACTTCGCCCCGCTCGATCTGCCCAACGTAATGCGGCAGGAGTTGCACGCCGTGAGAATCCACGCTCCTCAGATTCGTCTCAATCAGGGCCGACGCGAACTGTGCCACGTAGCCAGCGGGCACGCCGGAAGCGGTCAGGACGTCTTCCGCGAACTTGTACAGGTCAGAGTGTGCGACGACGGGCATCGTCAACGATGCTACTGCGCCTGCCCTGCTTTGTACAATGGACCGAAAGCACGGGGTCTTGATTCATTGACGTTGAGCGCACCACGCAGGAGATGTCTCTTCACAAGCAGCACCGCCGGATTGCTCCTGATCGGGGTGTGCTTCTCCGGGCAAGCACTGCGAGCCCAGTTCTCCCATGTGCGAGGCAAGGTGGCGATGTCGGACGGCTCGCCTCTTCCGAAGCCGGTTGCCATTCAGCGCTTTTGCGGTGCCGACCGCGTGACTCTGGAAAGCGTGACAGACCGAAATGGCGAGTACGTGCTTCGCGGATCTCAGTTCGATCCGGTAGGCAACTGGGGTTCGCGTCAGATGGGCACATTTGGCACGATGAAATGCTATTTGCGCGCCACACTGTCCGGGTACGAGTCGAGTTCCATTGATGTGGACGACATCAAACCCGGCAGCATCCAGCCGCTGCCTCCACTCGTTCTGCGACGGAAGGGAAGTGGCGGCGGAGCCTTGCCGGTCGCGGAGGAGCAGGCGCCCAAGGCCGCGCGGAAGGTGTGGGACGCAGGACTGAAGGCTTTGGCGTCAGGAGCATTCACCGAAGCAGAGAAGCAACTGAGGTTGGCGGCCGAGAGGGCGCCCTCGTTTGCTCCCGCGTGGAATGCGCTGGGCACGGCCTGCGAGAAGCAGCAGAAGCTCGATGAGGCGCGCGCGGCCTATCAACGCGGGGCGGAAGCGGATAGCGGATCGGTCTCGTCGCTGCTGCTGCTCATGCAGTTGGAGAATGACGCGAAGAACTGGCCTGCCGCCAGGCGCTACGCCGCGGCGGTCATCGAGAAAGACAAGCAGCAGCGGCATACCGAAGCGTACCTGCATCTCGCCGTGGCCTGCTATCAACTGGGTGAACTGGACAAGGCAGCCGAGAGCGCCGCAGAGGCGGTACGACTGGACAGCAGGCATCGAATCCCCAAAGCGGAGTACGTTTATGCCTTGATCCTGGAGGCGCAGCGCGACTATTCCGCAGCCGCGGAGCACTACCGGAGGTATCTCGATCTGGAGCCTGCGGCGGGCAACGGCGAGGCCGTGAGGATGCGCATCGCAGTCATGGGAAAGCCAGGGAGCGCTGAAACGCGTCCCGAACTGGACGTGGACCTGAATGTGAAAGCCGTGGCGCCGGCATTGGTTCCTGGCGGGATGAAGGCGCTGGCGGTCATCGCGCATGTCGAAGGCCCGCTCACGGAGCACGACTTTTTCGAAAGATATTGCCGCGCCCTCATACGCTACATGGAGCCGTCCGAATCGGTTGGCATTCCCGGGTATCTGGAGAGCATGCGGGCCTACTTCGCCGCGCTGCCCGAACTGACGAGCCTGGGCGAACAGCACGACGGGCGCACGATAGTGACGCTGTCGTTGTCAACGGCATCGCACCGGAATCAGACACAACGCGTGCTGAGCCTGCTGGGTTGGCGCTTGTTGCAGGTGGACGGGTCCCTCCGCGTCAAGCTCAGCGAGACCGCTTCCGATGTACCGAAACAGCGCATTGGCGCGGCGCTCGGCATCGATGAGATTGCGATGCAGCAGGCGCTGGAGGCCGGGAAGAGCTTCGAGTTCGAGCTCTTTTCCGGAGAAGCCCCGTTGATGGGTGGCGACGCGTGGATGGCGCTGGTACACGACAGACAGATGCTGCAGGGCGGACTGGCCGAGGCCTTTCTGCGCGACGTGAGGCTCGCCAAAGTCTACACGGGCTTGAGCGCCGCGGGCCCCGATGCTGCCGCTGCGATCGTCTCCGGCGTGGGCCTGGGGAGGCTTGTTGAACGGCACGCCGGAACGCTCGCACACTGCGGAGCTGCGTTCGCCGCCACGCCAGGCGGCCGGGATTCGGACGCAGCCTGGTCTTCGCTCGCAGGGGCGAGTCCGCGGAATGCGTCAGCATTCTTCCGCTCTCTCCTCGAGAAGGACGGCGGGAAGCTGGCGCGATACTACTTTGAGCTGTCGCGTCTGGATCCGGCGAGTGTACGCTTCTACTTGAATTCACCGGAGCGCGCCGCAGCATACTATTCCTCCGGGACCGTGCCGGTTGAACTGCCTCTCGATGAAACAGGTCAATTGCGCTATCCGGGCGACAGGCGTGCGTGGGGCGAGGCCGAGGAGACGGCGGAACCGTTGCTCGCGTTGGCGCGACTGGAGCAGAAGAGGAAGGCGCCGCTGGATGCCGCGAGCGTTGAGTTGCTGCGCCTGCACTACAAGGGCTGGCAGCCGTTGTTCGTGTACTTAGAACGGCTGCCGGGTTTGGGGCGCGCGGAGTTTGAAGCGCTCGCACAGTTTGAGCACTCCGCACAAGAACGGTCTAACCCGCAGATGGGCGCGTGGTACGCGTTGGTGGAGCTGATTGCCCAGGGCGCTGAAGCAGGCTCGCTGGATGCTCAGAAGAGTGCGGCAGCATTCGGCAGAGCCTGCAGGGAGCTGCGCGGTACGGATGCTCCAATGCGGGCAATCGCCTTGCTGCGGGACCTCGTTGGAAACGGCATCAGCCTGGACGAAGGCTTGCCTGCGAAACTGATTCGGCTGGAGGGCGCTTCCCGCGCCTCGTTTGACCGCGTCCTGCGGCAGCAAAGCAGCATGGGCCTCGAAGCCGCAACGAAATCGAACGACAACCACGCCGTCCTGACGGCGCTGACGGCCGTGGTGTACGCAACACGCCTGGATCCCGCGGGGCTGCTGATCTCGGAAGACGCCCGCCTGTCGAGCCGGCATCAGTACACATCGCCGAATGGGCCGCTTTTTCGGGGCTCGGCGCTGGAGCGCTCGAATCATCAGCCCGGCAGCCGGCTGACCGGCGGCTACATGGATTTTGCCGGGGTGGCCCGCAGATTGGCATTTGGCGGCGAATTCTCCAGTTTGAGCGCCGCGGAACGCAAAATCGAGTCTGCAACTGTACGCGCAGGCAGCGGCGGCCCGGCCGGCGCTGCGGAGTTTGTCTTCCGCTCGGACGTTCGGCTGGTCGAAATCCATGCAACCGTCTCTGATGGCCGCGGCCGGTATGTGGACGATCTGGATGGCCGCGAGTTTGAAGTGATCGAAGACGGCAAGCCTGTGCCGGTGGTCGCGTTCGAATCGAGGCTGGCTCATCTCAAATGTGCGCTGCTGCTGGACTCGACGTTGAGCATGCGGGATGCGATCCCGGCGCTCAAGAATGCGGCGCTGGAACTCATCGCGAAGATGCGCGCCTCTGATCCGGTGGCGGTGTACACATTCAACGATGTTGTGTCGTTGGCGCAGGGTTTCACGACGGACAAGACCGCGATGAAGCGCGCTGTCGCGGAGGTGCAGGTTCGTGGGGAGACGGCACTGTATGACGCGATGACCCGGGCAATCCGCGATCTCTCCGGACAGCAGGGAAAGAAGGTGATTGTCCTGTTCACCGACGGTGACGACAACGCGAGCACGCTAAACGCGGAGATTGCAGAGCGCCGCGCGAAGTCGGCGGGAATCCCTGTCTATACCGTGGCACAGGGAATGGCGCTGGCGAACCGAAAGCTTCTGCGTGAACTGGAGTCGGTTGCCAGAGCCACGGGAGGACTGGCGTTCGCGATCCGCGATGCCCGCGAGATCGAGGGCGTGTTCGATGCCATCGCACGGGACCTGGAACACAGTTACCTGTTGATGATCCGGCCAGGGTCCGGCGCTCCTGACAAGTGGCGCAGGCTGGACGTTGTAGTGCGGCGCGGCAAGGGATACAGGGTGCGTTCCCGTGAGGGCTATTTCCCGGACTAGTACCCTACTTCCCGTTGTTGCCTGTGCGTTGAGGAACGATCCACAGGTAGAACTTGCGGCTGAGGTAAGTGTCCTCGTCTTCCGCGTCGCCGAGTGTGAACTCCTTTTCCGGCTTCCAATCGCCCATGTCGAAAGTATTGGAAATGATGCGGGTGCCGGGCTTGAGGTCCTGCAGAAGTTTCGGGCGGAGCTTCAGGTTGACGCTCTGCAACAGGAAGAGAGTAACGACAGTGGCTTCATGGATGTCTGCCTGAAAGAGGTCCTGTTCTTCAAACCGGACAAGTTTCTCGACGCCGGCTTTTTTGGCGTTTTCCTTGGCTTCGTTGATTCGAACCGGATTGATGTCAATGCCAACACCGTGTGCGCCGTAATTGGAGGCGGCGGCGATGACGATGCGGCCGTCGCCACAGCCAAGGTCGTAGACAGTATCGGACTTCTTGACGTCCGCCAGTTTGAGCATGGCCTGAACAGCCTGCTCAGTGGTCGGGACATACGGCACATCCGGGGCGCGGGAGGGCTTGGCAGTCTGGGCTGTGAGGGCGGCAGAGAAGAGGATCGCCGCCAGGGAGCAGGAGAACAGCTTCCGAAGATTCATCTCGTCACCTCTGGTTTCATGAGAATATCGCAAAAACGTCAATGGGTCATGGCGTAGACGATGTAATTGATGCCGAATCGATAGGCAAGCGTTGTCATCTGCTCTGGATAGAGGGGAAGGTCGGCGTGCTCCCAGGCGTCGCCGACATCCATGTTGAAGTTGATGGCGACAAGCATGCGCCCCTTTTCGTCGTAGATGGCGCGCCAGTAAGGAGGCGTGTCGAGAGGTTGGATGACGACCGATCCGCCGGGCCCGCGGCGCAGGTGGCGCAAGCCCGGGATGAATGTGCGCTCCTTGATGTCGAACAGGACATGCATGACGGGGTCGTTGATGTCCATGTCGACGATCGGGCGCCCAGGAAGTGCGCGATCCATGGACTCCTTGAAGACGGCCCAATCCCGCGGGCCGTAGAAATCGTCGGCGACCAGAAAGCCTCCGCGGCTGAGGTACTCGCGGAGACGGGCGGTCTCGGCGTCGCCAAGGTCCCAGAAGCCCGCCTGAGTTGCGTAAAGCCACGGGTAATTGAAAATGCGATCGTCGGTGAGAGGCAGGTGGAGGGGTTCGCCGGTGTCGATGCGGGTCAGGCGCTGGATGCCCTGCGTGAAGTGGACGTCGGCTTCGGGCCAGTCCTGCCGCCACCAGCCGCGATTGAAGCCGCGGCGGGCGTATGGCAGGTCGACGTACTCGAGTCGGATAAAGTGGAACTCGGCCTTCGCCGGGAAGGACGGTCCTTCCGTCTGCAGGGATCCGGCGCCGCAGACGAGGAGCAGGGTGAAAACCGTGGCGATGATCGCACGTCGCGCCGGCATGGGGATAGCGACCATGGTACGCTCCCGGCACCCGCATTGCATGCACGTGGCGGCAATTCGGCAGGCTCTCCCGCTCTTGTCCGGTTCCTTCTCCCTTGCTTTCCGGCGTGAGAATACCCGATCGAAGGCAGTTTCCGGGCCTGAAGAGGTGTCGCCCTTAAGAGTGACGGGTGAGAGGAGAAATGCCGGTACCGAATGAGCGGCATTGATTGCTCGGAGAAGATATTTGACAAGCCTCTCCTGGGACAGTAAGTCGGTTGGTCCGAGCTGACTCGATGGGGGTCGCGTGTTCCCTCGACGTGGCCGGAACAGCACATGTGGACTGGCTGATGGAGATCGGAGGGCTTAGGCCATTGGCGCCAGTCCGCATTATTCAAATTGGAGCAGATGACTGAGGACGGCGGCCAGGTGCGCTGCTGAACTCTGCGTGCGACTTTGACCGGCAAACAAGAAACAGCCGCTGATTGAAAATTCAAATGCTGGGTTGTAAACAAATTGGACGAATCTCAGCCAACTTTGGTTCAGCGCGCTCAGGCGGTCACGCCGGCACAGCCTGACCATGGGACGACTCCGGCACGGGGACATCGTCGACGGCGCTGGTACTGGCTTCTTCTCTTGCTCGCGGCGTCGTCCGCGGGAGGATTCTACCTCTGGTCCCGCCGTGGGGCTCCAGGCGCACTCAAGACAGGCGGACAGCAGGCGCGGCCCGGAAGAGCCGGGTCAGGCGCCGGTGTCGTCCCTGTCGTCGCCGTAAAGGCTCGCAAAGGTTCCATTGGAGTGTATTTCGACGGCCTGGGGGCAGTGACCCCGATCTTCACCGTGACCGTCAAGAGCCGTGTGGACGGCGAACTGCAATCGATCCATTACCGAGAGGGAGATACCGTCCACAAAGGCGACCTCCTGGCAGAGATCGACCCTCGCCCATTCCAGGTGCAGCTCGCGCAGGCAGAAGGACAGCTCGCGAAGGATCAGGCTCTGCTCGACAATGCGCGCATCGACCTGAAGCGCTACGAAACCCTCATCAAGCAGAACGCTGTGGCCGAGCAGACGCTGGTCACCCAGCGGGCATTGATTGCGCAGTATGAAGGCTCCATCAAGTCTGACCAGGGTGCGATCGACAGCGCGAAGCTGAACATTCTCTACAGCCGCATTACAGCGCCCATCACCGGCCGAGTCGGTCTGAGGCTCGTAGACCCCGGCAATATTGTCCACGCTGCCGACGCGAACGGGCTGCTGGTGATCACTCAAATCCAACCTATCAGCGTCATCTTCACCATCGCTGAGGACCAACTGCCTGCGGTCATCCACAGAGTCCAGGCCGGGGCACACTTGTCCGTAGATGCATATAGCCGCGACTTCAAAACCAGGCTCGCGTCGGGAACTTTGTCAACCATCGACAATCAGATCGATCAGACGACCGGCACGCTGAAGTTGCGCGCACTCTTCGACAACTCCAGGAACGAGTTGTTCCCCAATCAATTCGTCAATGCGCGTCTGCTGGTGGAAGAGAAACGCGGGGTGACACTGGTGCCGACCGCCGCGGTGCAGCGGAATGACCAGATGACTTATGTCTGGCTGGTCAAACCCGACTCCACAGCCACGCATCGCCAGATCTCCTTGGGCGTCAGTGAGGGGGCAGATACGGAGGTGACCGCCGGTCTCGATCCAGGCGCCACCGTCGTGCTCACGGGAGTCGACAAGCTGCAGGAAGGCGCCAAGGTCAGCGTCCAGTTCGAGAGGGAAAAGGCCATAGGGCAAAGGCAGCTGCAATGAGCCCGTCGCGCGCATTCATACTCCGGCCGGTGGCCACCACGCTGCTGATGGTTGCCATCCTCCTCGCCGGAGCCGTCGCGTACAAGCAGTTGCCGGTCTCTGCGCTGCCTGAGATTGATTACCCGACAATCCAGGTCACCACGTTTTACCCGGGCGCGAGCCCGGACGTGATGGCGTCCTCGGTGACCGCCCCACTCGAGCGCCAGTTCGGCCAGGTACCCGGACTGAAGCAGATGACGTCCACCAGCTCCGCCGGAAGCTCCGTCATCACGCTGCAATTCAACTTAAGCCTGAACATCGATGTCGCCGAGCAGGAGGTGCAGCAGTCTATCAACGCCTCGGGAACCTACCTGCCGCCAGACTTGCCGACGCCGCCGATCTACAGCAAGGTCAACCCGGCCGACACCCCAATTCTCACGCTTGCTCTGTCCTCCTCTTCCATGCCGCTGTCCAGAGTCGAAGACCTGGCGGACACGCGACTGGCGCCGAAGATCTCCCAGTTGCCGGGCGTGGGCCTGGTGTCGATCGGCGGAGGCCAGAAGCCGTCCGTTCGCATTCAGGCCGATCCGACCAAACTGGCCGCCCAAGGCCTGAACATGGAGGACCTGCGCAGCGCTCTCATCGCCGCAAACGTCAACCAGGCGAAAGGCAGTTTCGACGGACCTCAGCAGTCGTACCAGATCGGGGCGAACGATCAGTTGTTGTCGAGCGCCGACTACCGACCTCTGGTGATCGCCTACCGCAACGGAGCGCCGGTAAAGCTGACGGATGTGGCCGACGTGGTGGACGACGTCGAAAACGTGCGACAGGCCGCGTGGATGGGCACGACGCCGGCGGTCATCGTGAACATCCAGCGGCAGCCCGGCGCGAACATCATCACGGTGGTCGACAGAATCAAGAATCTGCTCCCCCAGTTGACCGCAACACTGCCTTCATCGATCGACGTCCGTATTCTCACCGACAGGACGAACACGATCCGGGCCTCAGTGGAGGATGTTCAGTTCGAGCTGATGCTGACCGTCGGGCTGGTGGTGATGGTGATCTTCCTGTTTCTCCGTAATATTCCGGCCACCATCATCCCGAGCGTGGCAGTGCCGTTGTCCCTGGTGGGAACTTTCGGCGTCATGTACCTGCTGGGCTACAGCCTGAACAACCTGACGCTGATGGCGCTGACGATCTCCACGGGCTTCGTTGTAGACGATGCCATCGTGATGATCGAGAACATCGTGCGCTACATCGAGCAGGGCGAGCCTCCGCTGCGCGCGGCCCTTGTCGGCGCCGAGCAGATCGGCTTCACCATCGTCTCTCTGACGATTTCGCTAATTGCAGTGCTGATCCCGCTCCTGTTCAGGGGAGACATCGTCGGACGCCTGTTCCGCGAGTTCGCCGTCACACTCGCCGTCACCATCATGGTGTCGGCGATAGTTTCACTGACGCTGACGCCGATGATGTGCTCCCGGCTGTTGAAGCATAAGCCGGAAGCCGCACAGTCGCGGTTGTTCCGCATGACGGAAGGGGTCTGGGAATCGATCATCGGCCTCTACGATCGAACGCTGCAAGTGGTGCTGCGGCATCAGTTCACGACACTGATGGTGGCGATCTCGACTCTCGTGCTGACTGTCTACATGTATGCGGCTATCCCAAAAGGCTTCTTCCCCATCCAAGACACTGGCATGATCCAGGGGATCTCTGAATCCTCGCAGACGGTCTCGTTCCCGGAGATGTCACGCCAGCAGCAGCAACTGGCGAAGATCATCCTGCAGGATCCCGCGGTGGAGAGCCTGTCCTCCTTCATCGGCATCGACGGCACGAACACCACAATGAACAGCGGGCGCATCCTCATCAACCTCAAGCCGCTGGAGGAGCGTGAACTCACGGCAAGCGACGTGATCAGGCGCCTGCAACCGAAGCTGGCCGGCGTGGCGGGCATCACGTTGTTCATGCAACCTGTGCAGGACATCTCCGTGGAGGACCGGGTCAGCCGGACGCAGTTCCAGTACACGATGGAGGACCCCAGCATGGATGAACTGGGCGTGTACGCCCCTAAGATGCTGGCGCGCCTGCGGCAGGAGCCTGAGCTCCGCGATGTCGCCAGCGACCAGCAGGTTGAGGGGCTGCAGGCGCGTCTCGCCTTCGACCGTGTGACCGCGTCCCGGCTCGGCATCACTCCATCGTCGATCGACCAGGCGCTCTATGATTCCTACGGCCAGCGCCAGATTTCGACAATCTTTACTCAGCTCAACCAATATCACGTCGTGCTGGAGGTGAAACCCTCGTTCCGCACCTCGCCCCTGGACCTGCGAAACCTGTTCATCCGCACCGGCGCGAGCCTTCCAACGCAGATGGGGCTGGTGAGCGGCGGGACCACAACGACGCAGGTCTACGGCCCTTCGAGTTCGTCCGCGGCGACGCTCAACTCGAGTCTTTCCGCGGCTTCGGCCTCCGGCTCCGGTACTGCCTCCAGCTCGGTCTTTGCTGCGCAGCCCATGTCATCGGCCGTATTCCAAAGCGGGGGTCAGGTGCCTCTGGCCGCGTTCACTCACCTGGAGACCCGGACGGTGCCGATCGCGGTGAACCATCAGGGCCAGTTTCCGGTGGTAACGCTGTCTTTCAACCTCGCACCGGGCGTGTCGCTGGGAGAGGCAATCCGGGCGGTGAACCGGGCCAGGCAGGAGATCGGCATGCCGGCCAGCATCCAGTCGCAGTTTCAGGGCGCGGCCGCGGCGTTTCAAACCTCGCTCGCAAACGAGCCTCTTCTCATTCTGGCCGCACTGATCACGGTGTATATCGTCCTCGGCGTCCTGTACGAAAGCTACATCCACCCCATCACGATTCTCTCGACGCTTCCATCCGCCGGTGTGGGAGCGCTGCTGGCGCTCCTGCTGTGCAGGAACGACTTCAGCGTGATTGCACTCATCGGGATCGTGTTGTTGATCGGTATCGTCAAGAAGAACGCGATCATGATGATCGACTTCGCCATTGAAGCGGAGCGCAAGAACGGGCTGCCCGCAATGGAAGCGATCTATCAGGCCTGCCTGTTACGATTCCGGCCTATCATGATGACCACCATGGCCGCGCTGCTCGGCGGCGTGCCTCTGGCGCTGGGCACGGGCACAGGATCGGAGCTGCGCCGCCCCTTGGGTATCACCATCGTCGGCGGCCTGATCCTGAGCCAGTTGCTGACCCTCTATACGACACCGGTGGTCTACCTCTACTTCGACCGGCTGGCGCGCCGCTTCTCGCGCGGGGGGCATGGAGCGGCTGACGCGGCCATGGCTCCTCAGGAGTGACCGATGAACATCTCGGCGCCGTTCATTCACCGCCCGGTGGCCACCGCACTGCTGACCCTGGCCATCGGGTTGTCCGGCGCCGTCGCGTTTCAACTCCTCCCCGTTTCGCCTCTGCCGCAAGTTGACTTTCCAACCATCTCGGTTGGTGCGAGTCTGCCTGGCGCCAGCCCCGAAACGATGGCTTCCGCGGTGGCTACCCCTTTGGAGAGGCAGTTCAGCCGGATCGCTTCTGTGACGGAGATGACCTCGTCAAGTTCTCTGGGAGCGACGAGCATCACTCTTCAATTCGAACTGAACAGGAACATCGACGCTGCTGCGCGCGACGTGCAGGCCGCCATCAACGCGGCGCGCGGCTATCTGCCCTCTAGCCTCCCCAACAATCCGAATTACCGCAAGGTGAATCCTGCCGACGCGCCGATCTTCATGCTCGCCCTCACCTCCGATGTGCTTAGCAAGGGCCAGATGTACGATGCGGCCTCGAGCATCATGGCTCAGAAACTGGCTCAGATGCCTGGTGTCGGGCAGGTGATCGTGGGAGGCAGCTCACTCCCGACGGTACGAATCGAGTTGAATCCGACTGCGATGAACAAATACGGCATCGGCTTCGAGCAGGTCCGCGCCGTGCTGGCGAGCGCCAACGCCAATGTGCCCAAAGGCCACTTCTCCGACGGCTACAGGACATGGGAAGTCGGCGCCAACGATCAGATCTTCAAGGCTGTGGACTATGAGCCTCTCGTGGTGGCTTACCACAACGGGACTGCGGTCCGGATCGCCGATATCGGCCGCGCCGTCAATTCAACAGAAGACATCCGCAACGCAGGCTATGCGAACGGGAAGCCTTCCGTTCTCCTGATTCTCTTCCGCCAGCCGGGCGCCAACATCATCTCCACCGTGGACGGCGTCCGCGCCGTGTTGCCGCAGTTGAAGGCGGCTATTCCAAAATCCATTAACATGCGCGTAGCCATGGACCAGACCGTGACGATTCGCGCGTCAGTCATGGACACGGAGATCACACTCATCATCTCCGTGACGCTTGTCATCCTGGTGGTGTTCGCGTTCCTGCGGAATGTGCGGACGACGCTGATCCCGAGCGTGGCCGTGCCTGTCTCCCTCATCGGTACGTTCGGCGTGATGTATCTGTGCGGCTTCAGTCTCGACAATCTGTCGCTCATGGCGTTGACAATCTCAACCGGGTTTGTTGTTGACGATGCGATTGTGGTGATCGAGAATATCACGCGCTATCTCGAGCATGGCATGCCGCCGTTTGAAGCGGCACTCACAGGGGCGCGCGAAATCGGATTCACCGTCATCTCCATCAGCGTCTCGCTGGTGGCTGTCTTCATCCCGCTATTGCTGATGGGCGGCATTGTTGGCCGCCTGTTCCGCGAATTCGCGGTCACGCTGTCGGTGGCCATCGCGGTCTCCATGCTGGTTTCACTCACCGTTACGCCGATGATGTGCGCCTACCTGCTGAAACCCCATACCGGGCACGGAAAGGTGTACCGGGCGGCGGAACGGGCCTTCACCGGATTGGTGAACCTGTACGGACGCTCGCTCACAGTGGTGCTGCGGCATTCTTTCATTACTCTGGTGGCGCTGCTGGCGACGATCGCCCTGAACATCTATCTGTACATACACGTTCCCAAGGGCTTCTTCCCGCAGCAGGACAACGGGCGATTGATGGGCTCAATCCAGGCCGATCAGGATACATCTTTCCAGGCGATGAACCGGACCCTGCAGCAAATGGTCGGCATTGTGGTGGCCGATCCGGCAATTGACACGGTGAACGCCTTCACGGGAGGCGGAGGCCCCGGCGGCACCTCCAACATGGGACGGATGTTCATCTCGCTCAAACCGCTGGCCGAGCGCGGCATCACGGCCGACTACGTGATCGCGCGGCTGCGTCCGAAGCTGGCCAAGGTCCCTGGCGCGACGCTGTACCTCCAGGCAACACAGGATATCCGGGTCGGCGGGCGCTTCAGCAACGCGCAGTATCAGTACACGATGCGGGGCGACAACCTGGCCGACCTGACAAAGTTCGCGCCTGCCATGCTGAGGGCGCTCCGGACTGTCCCGCAGATCACCGATCTCAGCAGCGATCAGCAGAACCGCGGCATGCAGGCGCTGCTCGACTACGATCGCGGGACAGCCGCCCGTTTCGGCATTTCACCACAGTTGATCGACGCCACGCTGTACGATGCATTCGGTCAGCGGCAGGTCTCCACGATGTACACCTCGTTGAACCAGTACCACATCATCATGGAGGCCGCGCCGGAGTACTGGCAGAACCCGCTCATCCTGCGTGACATCTATGTGCGGGCTCCGAACGGGCAGGCGGTTCCGCTCAGCGCCTTCACGCACTACAGTACTGACACCGCCCCGCTCACGGTAACGCACCAGGGCCTCTTCCCGGCAGTCACACTCTCGTTCAATCTGGCGCCGGGCGTGGCGCTTGGAGACGCTGTGGAAGCGATCGACGCAACGGCGCAGCTGGTGGGGCGGCCGCGCACTATCCAAACCGGCTTTTCGGGCACCGCGCAGGCTTATCAGGATTCGCTGGGCAGCCAGCCGATTCTGATCGCCGCCGCACTGGCCGCCGTATTCATCGTCCTGGGCATGCTCTATGAGAGCTACATCCACCCAATAACGATTCTGTCGACTCTCCCATCGGCAGGCGTGGGCGCACTGCTCGCCCTGATGCTCACCAAAACCGACCTGACCATCATCGCGATCATCGGCATCATCCTGCTCATCGGAATCGTCAAGAAGAACGCGATCATGATGATCGACTTTGCACTGGCCGGAGAGCGGACCGAAGGGAAAAACTCACGGGATTCGATCTTCGAAGCGTGCATGCTGAGGTTCCGCCCCATCCTGATGACGACCATGGCGGCGATGCTGGGCGCTCTTCCGCTGGCCTTGGGCAGAGGCGTCGGATCCGAGTTCCGCCGGCCGCTCGGCATCACGATTATCGGAGGGCTGATCGTGAGCCAGGCACTAACTCTCTATACAACGCCAGTCGTCTACCTCTATTTCGACCGGCTGCAGCATTGGTGGTACCGCTTCCGCAACCGTCAACCACAAGCATTCGAGCCACTCTCGTCTGACGGAGGAGGGGACTGATGGACAAGAGAACACTCAGCCTGGTGGCTGCGATCGCGCTTCTATCGGGGGCTTGCATGGTGGGGCCGAAGTACAAGCCTCCAACAGCTCCTGTGCCTCCCGCCTTCAAAGAACCTCCCCCCGAGGGATGGAAGGAAGCGCAGCCGAATGAAGTCGCTCTGCGAGGCAAGTGGTGGGAGATCTACAACGACACGGATCTCAATGCGCTGGAGGACAGAATCGACATCTCCAATCAGAATATTCTCGCGGCTGAAGCGCAGTTTCGTGCTTCCAGGGACTCGATTCGCGCCGCACGGTCCGCCCTGTTCCCAACGGTGACGGCCGGAGCGTCCATCACCAGCGTGCGAACCCCCACGTCTGGCGTGTCCGGAGTGTCCGGCACTGCAGCCCAATCCGGCATCCACACCTCATTTCAGCTCCCTTTCGTGGACTTCTCGTGGGAGGCGGACGTTTGGGGCAGCATCCGACACTCCATCCAGGCGAGCGCGGAAACCGCACAGATCTCCGCGGCCCAGCTTGAGAACGCACGCCTGTCGATTCAGGCCGAGCTCGCATTGGCATACTTCGGCTTGCATGGCCTGGACGGCGACCTCGAATTGCTCGCGGCCGCGGTCAACATGTACGAAGAGTCCTTGACGCTGACCCAGAACAGATTTGCCGGCGGCGTCGCGAGCGGGCTTGACGTCGCACAGGCCGAGACGCAATTGGACACGGCACGCGCGCAGCTCACCGATGTAGGAGCGGCCCGCGCGCAGTTCGAGCACGCGATCGCCATCCTCGTTGGAAAGCCGCCGTCAGAGCTAAGCATGGCGCGGCGCATTCTGGCGGTCCCGCCTCCGCCAATCCCAATTGCAGTTCCGTCGGCTCTCCTCGAGCGGCGCCCGGACATCGCCGGCGCGGAGCGTCAGATGGCCGTGCAGAACGAGCAGATCGGTATCGCGAAAGCCGCGTTCTATCCGTCCGTTACCATCGGCGGTTCGCTGGGCTTGCAAGCGTCGGCCGTCTCGAAACTCGTAAATTGGCCGAGCCGGTTCTGGTCGGTGGGCCCCACCGTTTCCCAGATTGTTTACGATGCCGGGCGCAGGCGCGCAGTCCTCAAACAGCAGCAGGACCTCTTCGACTTCACCGTGGCCAACTACCGGCAGACTGTTCTGAACGCCTTTCAGCAGGTGGAGGATGCTCTGTCCACGCTGCGAATCCTGGAAACCGAGTCCGTTCAGGTGCAACAGGCCGTCGACGCTGCGCAGCGATCGCTCGACATCTCCACAGCTCAGTACAAGGCAGGGGTGGTCAACTACCTTCAGGTCATCACGGCCCAGGAATTCCTGCTCCAGAATCAGCGATCGTCTGTGGACCTCCTCACCCGCCGCATGACCGCGAGCGTTCAACTCATTGAAGCCATGGGCGGCGGTTGGGACGCCTCGCAGCTTCCGTCCGTGGAGAAGCTGAAGGCCGGGTCCGACTAGATTGTGCAGGGCAGTGGCTCGACCGCCGGACTTTCCTGCGATGGGACGTGATATCTCCGTCTTTGCGGCGGTGCTCTGCAAACCCGTAACACGGGGGTGGTACCGTACGGGAGATGCCGTGATCGCACTGGAGAACTGGAGGTCGGATGCTGTACTTATCGATCCTGCCGGTGTTGGTGATGATCTTCCAGAGTCAGCCAGACCCTGCATATGAGGCGTACCGGGCCTGGTCGCGGGAAAATCAGACGTTGAACTACGATGCGCGCGCCAAATCACTCTTTGAAGCAACAGCGGAGTGGATGGCGAAATGGCCGGACAGCCGATTTGTGTGGAACATGCGCAGGCAATCCCTCCTGGAGACGAAAAGCCTCTCGCCAGAACTCTGGAAGCAGGCAGGGGAAAATCTGATCCGGCTCAGCCCGCCGCACACTGTCGCTTCCGGCATTGCCTACGACTGGGTGACGGCCCGTGTGAACCTGAAAGATGCGGAGGCGCTGGTCCAATCTGAGATCGAATGGCACGACGCTCGGCCGAAACCCACAAAGCCTCAGACTCCCACACTGCTTGACCTTGTTGAGGAAGCGTATTTTCACCATACGCCATTTCCACCACTTTGCACACTGGCAACCGCGCAAATCCAACTGAGGGAGTTTGACCAGGCCCGCGCCACCATTGCACGGATCCGCAATTGGCTGGATAGCGATTTCAAGCGTTATTTCGACCAGGATCCGCTTGAGGCGTTCCCTGACTATGAATCGAAATACTACATTCTTTCGGCGCAACTTGTTCAGGCTGAGGGAAGGAACGCGGATGCACTCGCGTTCTATCAGAAAGTCATCGGGAATCCGTACTACCGTAGGGAGTACAGCGAGGGTCAATTGACGCAAACCCGTTCGCTCTGGAAAATGATCGGTGGGACGGACGAAGGGTGGACGATCTTCAGCAAGGTTCCACCGCTTCCCCACGGCGTGCCCGGCGGCTACTCCGGATTCGGCTTTCTACCGTGGCTCACACTCGATTACAAACTCCCGCCGATGAACTTGCCCGGGCTGGGCTCACGAACTTGGACACTGAACGACTTTGAGGGAAAGTCCACGATGGTCTACCTCTGGGCCTCCTGGTGCGGACCGTGTTGGTCGCACTTACCAGCAGTCCAAGACCTTCACAATAAGATCAAAGACCGGCAAGACATCCAGATCATCACCCTGAGTCTGGATGAGGATCGCGAGAAGCTCACTCAATTCATGAATGGAAAGGGCTATTCTTTCCCCGTGATGGTCAGCCCGAGTTATGCGAAGCAGGTGATACCCGAGGTCGTCCTTGGACAGCATTGGATCGTCGGCAAAACGGGATCAATCCGGCTGCAGCGCACGTCGAGCCATTTCGGCGGCGCCGATCAGGCATTTATCGATGAAGCCATATACAAGCTGATTCAGGTATCGGAAGACGCCGGGCCTTCGATGCGCTGATCGAAGTGTCTACCGCGATGGGGAGGAATTGATGTATAGACCAGTCTCCAAGATGCCCGACTTCCCTTCGATGGAGCGCGAACTCCTGCGCTTTTGGGAGGAGCACGGCATCTTCGAGAAACTGCGCGCGCAGAACGCCGGCGGGCCGCGATGGTCTTTCCTCGACGGGCCGATCACTGCCAACAACCCGATGGGCGTCCATCACGCGTGGGGACGCTCGCTGAAGGACATGTACCAGCGCTACCACGCAATGAACGGCCACGCGCTGCGATACCAGAACGGCTTCGACTGCCAGGGGCTATGGGTAGAAGTCGAAGTCGAGAAGAGCCTGGGCTTGCAAACCAAGCGGCAGATTCGCGACTACGGCCTCGAGAAGTTCGTCCGTGCCTGCAAGCAGCGTGTGCTGACGTACGCGGCGCGTCAGACGGAGCAGTCGATCCGACTCGGCTATTGGTGCGATTGGGATGATCCGGATGTGCTGCGCGCGCTGTGCAACGCCTTGGAGGACGGCGACCGGATCGTCACTGTGACGCTGCCCAGCGGCAGAACTGAAACAGCTCGCGCTAGCGAGATCGTACGGAAGCTCGGCAGCGCCGACTACGGCGGCAGCTACTTCACATTTTCCGATCAGAACAACTACACGATCTGGGCGTTTCTGAAGAAGTGCCACGAGGAAGGGTTCATCTACCGTGGCCACGACGTGATGCCCTGGTGCGGGCGCTGCGGGACGGGCCTGTCTCAGATGGAAGTCGCCGAGGGGCGGCGCATCACCACGCACACCTCGGTGTTCGTGCGGTTCCCGGTCCGCGGCGAGCAGCGCGCAGCGCTGCTCGTGTGGACGACAACGCCGTGGACCCTCACCTCCAACGTGGCCGTGGCCGTGAATCCGGACATGCCTTATGTGAAGGTTCGTCACGGTGAGTGGACGTACTGGGTGGCGAAGGCGAATCTCGATGCCGAGCGCGTGCAGGAGTTGCAGGTCGAGGGCAAGCACGAAACGCACAAGCTGCCGTCGATCCGCACAATTCTGAAAGGCAGCGGCGGTGTTGAGGTGCTGGAGGAGAAAGCAGGGCGCGAGTTGATCGGACTGCGGTATGAAGGGCCCTTCGACGAGTTGCCCGCTGCCAGTCCTGCTGTTGACGCCCACCACGTGATCGCGTGGGGTCAGGTGAGCGGAACGGAGGGCACGGGTCTGGTCCACATTGCGCCCGGATGCGGCGCGGAAGACCAGGAACTCGGCAAGGAGTACGATCTGCCGGCGATCGCGCCCTTGGACGAGGGCGCGGTGTTTGTTGCAGAATTCGGGCAATTCACTGGGCGCAAGGCGGGCGACGTCGCAGAAGATGTGGTCGCCGTTCTCAAACAGAAAGGACTGCTCGTGGCGCGCGAGCGCTATCCGCACGTCTACCCGCATTGCTGGCGCTGCAAGGAGGAACTGATCTTCCGTCCCGTGGATGAATGGTTCATCCGCATGGATTGGCGCGACCGCATCCAGCGCGTAGTGCCGACGATCCGCTGGATACCCGCTGAGGGCGAGGCCCGCGAGCAGGACTGGCTGCGCAACATGAGCGATTGGATGATCTCCAAGAAGCGCTTCTGGGGACTGGCGCTCCCGATCTGGGTGTGCGGCGAGTGCGAGCACTTCATGGTGATCGGGAGCCGCGAGGAACTGCGAGACAAAGCGGTGGAGGGCTGGGAAGTCTTCGACGGCAACTCCCCGCACCGGCCGCATGTGGACGCAGTAAAGATCCGGTGCGAGAAGTGCGGCGCATTGGCTTCGCGCGTGGAGGACGTCGGCAATCCGTGGCTCGACGCGGGCATCGTGCCCTACAGCACGATGCGGTACTCGACGGATCGCAACTACTGGGAGCAGTGGTTCCCGGCTGACCTCGTGCTGGAGAGCTTCCCGGGACAGTTCCGCAACTGGTTCTACTCGATGCTGGCAATGTCCGCAATGATGACTGGGCGCGCGCCGTTCAAGGCCTTGCTCGGGCACGCGCTGGTGCGCGACGCACGTGGTGACGAGATGCACAAGTCCAAGGGCAACTCCATCGCCTTTGATGAAGCCGCTGATGCGCTGGGTGCGGAGGTGATGCGCTACATCTACGCCGAGCAGAAGACGGGCCAGAACCTGAATTTCCCGGACCTGCAATCCGGACAAGGCATCGATGCCGAGGCGCGCCGAAAGCTGCTCACTTTCTGGAATTGCTACAGCTTCTTCGTGATGTACGCGTCGGCAGATGGGTGGAGGCCGCAACCCGCCAGCGAGCGCTCAACGCACGAACTGGACCGCTGGGTCATGAGCCGCCTGCAGCGGCTGATCGAAGCCGCTCATCATTCGTTCCGGAACTTCGAGCATTACCGGTTGATCGAAGCCTTCCAGATATTCGATGAGGAGTTTTCGAACTGGTATCTGCGCCGGTCGCGGCGGCGTTTTTGGAGGAGCGAGGCTGCTGCGTACGAGACGCTCTACACAGTGCTGACGACGGTGATCCGCGTGATGGCGCCGATGCTGCCCTTCCTGGCGGAGGAGATCTACCAGAATCTGGTGCGCGGAGTGGATGACAGCGCATCCGAGTCTGTACACCTGACCGCCTATCCACAGACGAATGTCTCCCTGATCGATGAGGCCCTGGAGCAAAGCATCGACACAGTGATCCGCATGAAGAACCTCGCCTTGAGCCTGAGGACGCGCAGCAGGGTAAAAGTCCGCCAGCCTCTCGGGGTGCTTTATGTCCGGCCCAAGGATGCCGCCGAAAGAGGCGTGCTCGAAGATCCGCGCTACGCGGCGCAAATCCAGGAGGAGGCCAACATCAAGCGACTGGTGCTGATCGAGCATGAATCTGAGCTGGTTCGGATTCGGATGAAACCGGATGCAAAGAAACTGGGGCCGCGCGCCGGTAGATTCCTGAAGGAGATCGCCCAGGCGCTGGAAGGATCGAACGGGCAGGGGGTTCTGCAGGGCCAGACCTGGTCGATGGCGATCGAAGGGCAGGAAATCGAGATCGGACCCGAAGACATCCTGGTGAGCTACGAGGGCCCTTCAAACCTCGTCTGCACGATGGAGCAGGGAGTGTTCATGGCGCTGGACACGGCGTTGACCCCGGAGCTTCTCCAAGAGGGCGTGGCCCGCGACTTCAACCGCCTGGTTCAGGATCAGCGGAAGGCGCTGGGACTGGACATCTCCGATCGCATTGCCGTGGTGTACTCGGCGTCGACAGGAATCGTCGAAGCAATCTCGGCGCACGCCGACTATCTGCGCGAGGAACTGTTGGCGGAGCAATTGGAACCAGGCCCGGTGCAGGACGGGGCCGCGCGCTTGAAGTTGGCCGGAGAAGACATCGCCGTCGCGGTGAGCCGCGCATAACCAGAGGAAGTTCACCAGATATGCCGCAGCACCTCTGACTGGTTCGCGTCGAACTCCATGCCGAAAGTGGCGAGGGTTCGCCAATCACTTCTACTCCACACCGCGCGCATGATGCCGGTGGGCGTGTGTTCGTCCGACTGCAGGAGCAGATGTCCTAATTCATGTGCCAGCGCATATCCCAGGGCTGTCGGAAACGGGACCGAAAGATCACAGGAGACTCTCATGACACGGTCCGCAAACACGGTGGCGTTCGCACCGTAGCGTGCGCATGGAAGGGCGAACCCCAGTGTCGCGGGGGAGAATCCGGGCGGAGCGCTCGCGATGATTCGCAGGCGAATCGGAACGGATCCAGAATGGCGCGGTGAGGCGGCGATGCAGGCTCTGAAGTCGACTATCTGAGCGTCAGGCCCATCGGGCGAGCCGCTGATGACGGAGAAGTCGATGCCAGACCGCCGAAAGACACTGGCCATCGTGCGCGTTGCGGAGCTCAAGTCTTCCGGTTGGAGGTGCGCCTGGTCATGGATCATCACCGTACGTATCGTGCGGTAATCCCGGCCTCGTGCGAACACGGAAGCCAACGTGGCGGCGAACAGAAGAAGTTGGAGAATCGTCATCGCGACGCCGATGGTGAGCTCTCGGCATCGAGATCACAATGGAATGCCGCTCCTGGAAACCGGAATTCCCCATCCTCAACACCTCCTCACGTACGCCTTTGAAAATGCAGATGGTTTCAAGGCCTAGTCCCCTCAATTTCCGTAAAAAAAAGGACTTCCCGCTGCCGTGTTTCCGTGTTAAGTTCGAGACTAGGCTGGGCTGGGGATCCGGGGATGAACGAAGGATGCAATCTCGCAAGCCGCTTCCGCTTTTCGAAGTTTGAGGTCGACGTCTCGTCCGGCGAGCTTCTCAAGCAGGGCTACCGCGTCAAACTGCAGCCGCAACCTTTTCAGGTTCTGGCAGTGCTGCTGGAGCGCCCCGGCGAAGTGGTGACCCGCGAGGTCCTGCGCGCCCGCGTTTGGCCCTCCGATACCTACGTGGATTTCGATCACAGCCTCAACAAGGCGGTGAACAAGATTCGCGACGCGCTCGGCGATTCGTCTGAACGCCCGCTCTTTGTCGAGACGCTGGCGCGGCGCGGGTACAGGTTTATCGCACCTGTGGAGCAATTGAATGGCGGGCCTGCGTCCACGACCGACTTCATCCCCCCAACGCCGCAGGTTTCTCGACGTAGGCCACGGTGGCCTGCTTGGCTTGCGGCGGGATGTGTCGCGGCTGCTGTCCTGGCTATTGGAGGACTTGCGCTGCGAGAGAAAGTTCGATCGATGCCCGCTCTCACGCGGCTCACCGCCGATGCGGGATTGACAACCGATCCCGCTTTTGCCCCCGACGGCCGGCTGCTGGCCTACTCATCAGACCGCGGGAGTGACCGTTTGCACATCTGGGTCCAACAGGTGGCGACAGGCGGGCAGGCCCTGCAAGTCACGCACGGAGACCGCAATGACATCCAGCCCGCATTCTCTCCCGACGGGACGAAAATTGCGTACCGGTCGGAGGGAGTGGGCGTTGGCGTCTACATCGTACCTGCCATCGGGGGCACGCCCGTTCCAGTTGCCGAGGAGGGGCGGAACCCGAGATTCTCTCCCGACGGGAAATGGATTTCCTATTGGATTGGCCGGGGATGGATCAAGCTCGGCTGCATCGACAGAGGCAAGGCATATCTCGCTCCGGCTTCCGGAGGGCCTGCGGTTGAATTGAAGGCGAACCTGGCAAATGTGGCATCGCCTGTGTGGTCGCCGGACGGGAAGTACCTGCTGCTCCTGGGCGAGAAGGAGTTATCAGCAACCGGCATCGATAATGCAGATTGGTGGGTTGTGCCCGTGGGCGGCGGGACCCCGGTCAAGACAGGAGCGTTCGAAAGCTTCAGACGCCAAGGCTTGAAACTCCGGCCCATGGAAACCAGGGATCCGATGCCCTTTCCACGAGAGTGGACGGAAGCGGGGATTCTGTTCTCCGCAAGCTCGGGAGACAGCATTGACCTCTGGCGGGTGGCCATCACGCTTGGCTCATGGCGGATTGAAACCCGTGCCGAGCGCTTGAGCTCCGTGCCGGGCTCGGCTCAAGCGGGAACGTCCACGCGGGACGGCCGCATCGCGTTTGCGAACCTGACATCGAGAACTCACCTCTGGAGCCTGCGCGCCGATCCGGACAAGGGTCTGGTGACCGGATCTCTGGAACAAATCACGAATAGCGACGTTTCGGAGGTCTGGCCATCCATTTCGCTGGACGGCCGGGTCCTGGCGTACACCAAGTCCTCGGCGGGCAACTATGACGTTTGGGTGAGGGACCTTAAGACGGGCCAGGAGAGTCCCCTGGCTACCACCGGGGCGGACGAAGTCTTCCCAAGGGTTTCACTGGATGGGCAAACGGTGGCATACACAATCCGCGGAGCCGAGCACGAGGGGCTTTACGTCTCACGTGCGGGCGTCTCACAGCCTCGAAAGGTCACCGGCGCAACTGGTGGAGCTTATGGCGTGTCTCCCAATGGCCGCTATCTGCTCACCATTGCGGGAGATGTTCGGCGTGCGCAACTGGCGGATACGGATTCCGGGGAGGTAAGCGAGATCCTCCAGGATCCGGATCAGGACCTGTTCCAATCGAACTTCTCACCTGACGGCCGTTGGATCGTGTTCATGGACATGCAGGGCCTGCTAGTGGCGTCGTTCCGCGGTCCGGGCGTCATCCCCAAAGAAAAGTGGATCCGCATTACTTCGGGTGGAGAATTCGATGACAAGCCGAGGTGGTCGCCGAATGGGAATTCAATCATCTTCACATCCGACCGTGATGGACTCAGGTGCCTGTGGATGCAGCGGTTGAATCCGGTCACAAAGCAGCCGATCGGATCGCCCCAGGCGATTTTCCATTTGCACGATCCCCGCAGATCGCTCGAGGCCGCGAACTTCATCTACTCCGAACTGGCCTTGGCGCGTGACAGGCTGGTGTTCCCGCTAGGTGAGGTCACGGGCAACATCTGGATGATGGAACCGGGGCGTTAACAGTTAAAGGTCACTTCACTTGCACAGGCTTCGGCAGCGTCTTGCGCGGCAGCATGTCCGGACGGTTCGCCGCTTCGTAAACCATCGATGCGATGATCGCGGAAGCCTGCATCAGGTCCGCCTCAATCGCGTGCTCGTAGACGTCCATATCGGAGTGGTGCGTGACGGTCCCGTAGTCGAGCGGGTCCTGAATGAACTGGAAGCCCGGCAGGCCCACGGCGTCGAAGGACTGGTGGTCGGTCCCGCTGGTGTCCTTGATGGTGATGGTCCGCGCGCCCAGATCGCCCCATGGCGAAAGCCACTGCGCAAAGATCGGCCGCATCGCGTCGTTTCCTTGCAGGTAGACGCCCCGGATCTTGCCGCTGCCGTTGTCGAGGTTGAAGTAGCCGGAGAGTTTGGCGTGCTGCCCCGTGAGTTTCATCGTTGCCGGGTCGCCGAAGTGCTCGCGGACGTATGCCAGCGAACCGAGCAATCCCTGCTCCTCCCCGCTCCACAGCCCGATGCGGACAGTGCGATCCATCTTGAGCCCGAGCGTCTTGAGGATCCGCATCACCTCGATCATCACCGCGGAGCCGGTAGCATTGTCCGTCGTGCCCGTCCCGGCGTGCCAGGAGTCGAAGTGAGCGCCGATCATCACCGTCTCATCCGCCTTCGCCCCGCCGGGCATCTCGCCGATGATGTTGAACGCGTCGACATCCCCGCGAGAGAGATCAGCTTTCAATTCGACGCGCACTTTGACGGGACTATTTTTTTCGAGTAGCCTCACGATGCGGCCGTAGTTTTCCTTCGTGACCCGGAACGTGGGAGGCGCCAGGGTATCCTTCGCGCGGAATGCACCGGCCTCTTCGGCAAAGACCAGGCCCGTGTGCGAGCGGCCATCCGTAGTCAGGACGGCAGCCACGCCTTCGCTCTTGAGGAATGCATTCTTCTCCGTCATGGCGTCCATGTACTGATCGAACATCTTCATGAGCAGCCAGAACGGAATACTGTTGAAAAACTGGCGGGCTTTCTCTGGATCATCCGGCGGTTCAAGGTTTGACGGGTCGATGGGGATTTTCACCGCGGGTGTTGGAGCGTTTGCGATGTCACTCAACTCCTGATCTGTGTAGCGTCGCAGCAGAGGTTTCGTTTCAGCAGGCTCGCCGGCAGGCTTGAATCGGGTGAGCAACACTATCTTGCCTTTTAGTTTTCCCCTCCACTCCGCTTGGAATTTGGCGTTCGCCTCACGGATTTTCCTGGGGCTGAAGGACTCGACGGTTTCAATGGAAGCGTAGACAGCCTCGGCGGTGACCGGCCCGGCGGTGGGCTCTGTCCAGGCGAGCGGTATAGCATTCAGCCGCGCGTAGCGCGGCTCGACTAGTTCGACGGAATGCGAACGGACCGACCAACTCCGCCCGAACGGTCCCCAGCGCTCAAAGCGGACGTTGGCGATGCCATAGCTCTCCAGTCGCGACTTCGCCCATTCGGCAGCCTGGCGGAACTCGGGCGATCCGGTGAGACGAGGGCCGTTGAGGTCCGTGATACCGGAGAGCGTTTCCATCACTTTTGAGTTGTCGAATGCTTCCTGCTTGATTTTGTGGATAATGTCGAGATCCACTTTCTCCTGCGCAAAGACGGGGAAAGCGAGAGCCGCGATGAGCATTAAAGGTAGCCGGCAGTAACGCATGGGGTCGATTGTAACGCTTGCGGGGCAGACTGACGAGTTTCTGCTGGTTGGGAGCGCGACCGCTCAGGTAGCGCGGTAGACCGCTGCAGCCGCACGAATTCTGACATTGCATGTCGAATCCGGGTGAGGCGGCTAGCGCCGAGGCAGCCGCTGTTCGCACGAGAGGTGACGGATCCTGGAAGCCTGAAGCATTGATCAATCTTGCCCGCGCGCGACTTCGATGTACTCCCCGCGCTCGATCACGGATTTCCGGTAATCGTCCTCGTGCCACCTGCGGACATATTGATCCGCCCATGCGGCGCTCCGGTTCCGATGACAGAGATTGCACGCGTTGGGCGATTTGGAGAGGAGCGTCGCCGCGGGGGCTGGGGGAAGCATCGAGTGGTCGCTGCGGTTCATATTGGCGAAGCGAGTCTTGGCCATGTGACAGGTGATGCACTTGCCGGCCTCCCCGGAGGCTTTGTGATGAGAGTGCGATTCAAGGTCGGAAACCTGCTCCCGGTGGCACGGCAGGCAGGCGCCGTTCGGATTCTCGGTCGCGAACTTGTATCGTCCGCTGGAGGTGTGGCAGTGGATGCAATCGAACTGCCCGTTGCGGACGCAGGGGCTCATCAGCCATCTCGAGTACGTATAGTTCTCTGCTAGGTCGCGTCCGTCCGGATAGCGGTCCTCGCTTTCGAGGGTGACGAGATCGTAGTGGTCGAAGAAGCGCTGGGAGGGCAGGTAGCCAGGGACCGGGCTCATCATCGCATGACAGGGGGCGCAGGTCTCGTTGCCCTGATCGACGGTCATGGCGGAGATCATATCGGCGGACCCCGTAAGAACGGCGGGGCGGAGAGCCTGCGGCGAAGAGAATTCCGCCCGATGTGTGCAGATGGCGGCAAAGGCTGCGCAGACTAGCAATGGGGAAGGTCGCAAACCTGCCATATGTCCCAGGTGTACTTGCAGTCGCACTCAAGCCAGGATTCTCCACTTTGATGCCCGGATAGAGTAAGTGGATGTAGAGTTCAGAGAGAAGAGACACCGCTGAAATAGGTCCCGGCGTTCACTCTGGCATCCATTCAACATGGGGTACACAATGACGTTTCTCCTCATCGCAGCGTGTTCGACGCTCACATGGAGCCTTTCGCAGGAGCCGCCGGCGGAGGACCGGGCTTCGGCTATCCGCGAGTCAATTGCCGCGAACAGGCAGGCACTGCGCGCCTACAAGTGGGTGGAAAGCATTGAGGTGAGCGTCAAGGGCGACTTGAAGTCGAGGACGCAGAACGAGTGTCAATACTCTCCGGAAGGGGAGATCTTGAAGACACCGCTGGCCGACAGACCGAAGAAGCCGGGAGGACTGAAAGGCAAGCTCGTCGAGAAGAAAACAGGTGAGACAAAGGAGTACCTGGAGCGGGCCGTGAGTTTGATCCGTCGTTATGTTCCGCCCGATCCTGCGCAACTACGGGAAGCGCAGCAGGCGGGCAAGGTGGAAGTGCAACGGGGCGAGGGATCCTCACTTTCCACGATGACGATCAACAACTACGCCAAGTCAGGCGATCAGTTTGTGCTGACCTTCTCCGAAGGCAGGGTGCGCAACGTCAAGGTCGACTCCTGGCTGGATGACCCGAAGGACAAGGTAACCTTGACCGCGGCCTTCCAGACCCTGCCTGATGGCGTGAACTACCTTGCTGACAGCATCCTCAGCGTGGCAGCGAAGAAGATGCAGATCCACACAACGAATTTCGACCATCACAAGTAGGATTCGCGAAGACAATTCCCCTCTCTCTTCTATCATTCACCAGTCTTACTCCGCGACCGAATCACAAAGATCAGCTTTTAATCCAGACAATTCCACCACTCGGAAATCGATCTGCATCCAAGTTGTCGATGGCGGCGCGAATCATGGCGCGACGGGGACATCCGGATTCTGAGCTCCGGGTTGCCGCTACTTTTTCAAGCTGCTGTTCCGGGCTTTTTGCCACACTCGCGACAGGGACACTGCCCGGAACGACTCCACAATCGAGAAAGGAACCTATACCCATGAAACAGCACTGTATCAGCCATATGGGGAGGGCTACTCTGTGGACTGGGCTCGTTCTCTCCAGTTTGGCGTTCGGGCAGACGCCTGCAAACTTCACATATACCTACGTGGGCATGCCTCTCCCTATTCCGGTTCAGGACACGGGAGTTGGCTTGCTGATGGGCGTTACCGTACCGCGCGGAATATACATTCAGAAGGTCACCGTCACCGTGGATATAGCATATCCGCAGGTGGGCGATCTCAATGTATTTCTCTTCTCGCCGGAGGGAACTCGCACAAAACTGGTGGAAAAAAACTGCGGCAGACAGGGGACTCTGTCGAACATCACCTTCGACGATTCCGCCCCCACAAAGTACTCGGACGTCTGTCCCGCTGAATCGGGAGGGTCGTGGCAGGGGAACGAGCCGTTGTCGAACTTCAGCGGCCAGTACGCAATCGGGCTGTGGACACTGTTCGTCCAGAACAACGGCAGCAACGACAATTTCGGGTGGGCGGTCAGCTACTCGATCACGATCACGGGCTCGTTGACGCCGCTCCCCAGTACAAGCTCCCTCAAGAGCCGTTCCGCAGTGACCACTGGACCGCTCTTCAGCCCGCAGACCGTCGTGAACCAGGCCAGCCTGGAGCGTGGACCGATCGCCCCGGGTGAGATCATCAGCATTTTCGGACTTCAACTTGGCCCCACACCGCCGGTCTCCGCACCGGCGGGCGCAAGCCTTCCCACCAACCTTGGAGGCGTGTCGGTGATGATTGGAGGTACGACGGCGCCAATCACATACGCCTCCTTCCTGCGCGTCAATGCTGTGGTTCCCACGTTCCTGCCTCCTGGAACCACCACGACGATCGTAGTCACTTCAAACGGCCAGGCGAGCAAGAGCATTAGCGTGGGCGTCTCCTCATCGGCAGTCGGGATTCTGACGCGAAGTCCGGTGGGAGATGGAGATGCCATCGTCTTCAATACGGACAGCAATGAGAATAAAGAAGGATCAGGAGCCGCTACCGGCTCTCAAGTGAAGGTCCGGGCGGTCGGACTGGGCGCCACATCGCCGCCCGTGCCGGACGGAGAGCCCCCGCCTGCCCCTGGTCCGGCGGTGTCGACCACCGTGTCGGCATCGATTGCTGGAGTCCCGGCCACTGTCGTATCGGCCGCGCTGGTTCCAGGCTTACCCGGCGTGTACGAAGTGACGTTGATGGTGCCCAACGGCATCCCATCGGGCGCTGTGCCATTGGTGATTACAACACCAACTGGTGCAAGTCAAAAGGGAGTGAGAATGTGGGTGCAGTAGGACTCAGTACCCTTTCTGCTTGTCCACAACATTGAGCATCGGCTTGCCCTCTGCAAAGCGCCGGATGTTCTCTTTGAAGAGCTCCATCCGGCGCCCCGGCATCAGATCCGACTGGCCGGCGGAGTGTGGCGTGATGATCGTGTTTTCGAACTGCCACAGCGGATGGCCGGGAGGCAAAGGCTCTGGATCGGTGACGTCCAGGCCGGCGCCCCCCAGCTTGCCCGAGTCGAGGGCCTTCACCAGTGCGGGCGTGTCATATAGCTTGCCCCGGGAAACGGCGACAAAATAGGCGCCCTTCTTCATCAGGTCGAACTGGCGCTGTCCCACCATGTGCTCGCTCTGCGGCGTGAGCGGTGCGGAGACAAACACGACATCGGCGCGCGGCAGCACCTCGTCGAGCTGGTCGGGCCGTACAACCTGATCGAGCAGCGGCGTGTACGAGATGTCCTTCGGATCGACGCCGATCACCGACATGCCGAAGCCGCGTGCACGCTGCGCGATCTGCATGCCGATGCCGCCCGCGCCGATAATCACGGCGGTCTTGCCGGAGAGTTCGACGGGATGGTGACGCGAGCGGTCCCACTGCTGCTTGGTCTTGTCCGCGTATGCAACGTTGATTTGTCGTGTGAGTGAGAGGAGGAGGGCAAATGCGTGGTCGGCGATGTTCGGCCCCATCACGATCTTGGCGTTGGTGAGGGTGATGTCGCTGTTGATCAGCTCCGGGAAGCGCATCCCATCGACCCCGGCGCTGTGGGTCTGGATCCATTTGAGCTTGGGCGCTGAGCGAATGAGCTGCGCGTTCACAGCGCCGATGATGCCGTCGGCGTCCTTGATCTCCGCGGGCAGCCGGTCGTTCGTGACAGACACGATCGTGACGCCCGTAGGAGCGGACTGTTGCAGCTCGCGCACCTCGGAAGCCGAGAGGCCCTGAACCACAATCTTCTTCGACTGCCCCAACAGGGGCAAAGCGGCAAGAACGAGGAACGGGATCAGGCGTGGCACGGCAAACCCTCCTTGCTGGAGGATTGTATCGCGCCGGTCATCCGGCCCGCGAGATACAACCTGTTCGCGGATCCACCGGCACTCACAGCCGCGAGCGGCAGCGAGCGGCTATAACGCGTTCCCCCGCGTCCTCGGCGCACACTGGCTAGCTCGCCGGCTTCGCGATCACCTGATCCAGCAACAGATAGCGTCCGCGGTACTTCTCAGGCTCCGCGCGCGTCTCCACATCGATGTGCATGATCCGCGGATTCGACCCCGGCGTAAACGCCGGCCACTCCGGCAACCCCTGCCCATTCGGATTCCTCGTTTTCACAAAGTTCGCGAAGAACTCCTGCATCACCTTCGACACCTTCTGGTCGTCCTCCGTCCACGCATAAACCTTGTTGGTAGCGAGGTTGCCCATCGCATACTCGATCTCCGCGGAATGCGCCGCGCCGCGCGCCGCCGGGCCGCCCGCCGTGGTTGCCGGTCTCGGCCGCGAATAGAAATAGCGGTACACAGGCTTGCCGCCAGTCTTCGCCTGCAGTTCGGCCCACTTCCACGTACTGAACGCGATGAAGCGATCCCCGGCGAGATCAGTTGCGGACTGCATGGTCTCTTCCGCGGTAGAGGCGGGATAGAGCTTCAACAACTCATCGGCCCGATCTCCGTAAAGCACCCGCACGGCCTTGGCGAAGTTCTCCGGCGTCCCCTCGTTTCTGCCCAAGAGGCTGCGGCCATTCTGTTCTTCCGAGTTCCAGCCGGCAAGCAGCGGCACATGCGCCTGCTCGCCCGCCTCGAAGATCGCCGCCGGTGTCTTGGGCAGGAAATACCCATCAACGTTCGGACGGAAGCGCAGCCCTCCGGTCCTCGGCAACAACTCGATCAGCTTCTCTGCCGGGAGAGCGCGCATCGCCGCCAGGTTCGCCGCCCCGGTGGACATTGCGAACTTCACTCCGTCCTGCTCAGTCTCGCTCGCCGGACGCGGAGGCAGCGTCGGCGAGATCAGCGCCCCACTCTCACCGATCGCGCCCGCGATCAGATCTCTCGACAGCGGCGACGCCATCTGCGCGCTGACCGACGCCGATCCGGCGGACTCGCCCGCTATCGTCACTTTGTTCGGATCGCCGCCGAACGCCGCGATGTTCTTATGAACCCAGCGCAGCGCCTCGCTCTGGTCCATCAGGCCATAGTTGCCCGACGCGTGATGCGGCGACTCCGTGGCCAGCTCCGGATGCGAGAAGAACCCAAACAACCCGAGCCTGTAATTCACCGTGACGGCCACGATGCCCTTCCCTGCCATGCTCTCGCCGTCGTAGCGGTACTCCGAGCCGTCCCCGGCCTGGTATCCGCCTCCAAAGAAGTACACAAGCACGGGCAGCCGTTCGTTCTTCTTCTTCGCGGGCGTCCACACGTTGAGGTAGAGGCAGTCCTCGCTCATGCCGTTGGAGCGGAACATCATGTCGCTGTACAGCGACGGCTGCATACACCGCGGACCGAACTGCGCGGCCTGCTTCACGCCCTTCCAGCTCTTCACCGGCTGCGGCGGCTTCCATCGAAGATCGCCGGTGGGCGGCTCGGCGAAGGGAATCCCCTTGAACATCCGCACCCGTGCCCCTGCCGCCGTCGCCGCTTCGAGTGTGCCGTTCGCGGTCTTGACGCGGTCCGCGGCGAGCGCGCCGCCGGCCAGCGCGACACTGAGACACAGCGCTGAGAGAGAGGATCGTTTCTTCGCGTGCATAGCGAGCCAATCATATCGCCGTCAGAAGCGGCGTGATAGCATCGTCCCCTGGGCCATGAAACTCATCTCCCTCCCACTCTTCTGCGCCGTATTCGCTGCCGCCCAGACGGCTCCGCAGGCCGTGGAGCGCTGGAGCGTCTTCGAGATCACCCTGCGCGGGCCTGAATCGGGCAACCCCTTCATCGACGTCCAACTCTCAGCCGTATTCCAGCACGAGCACCGGGCAGTCACGGTCACGGGCTTCTACGATGGCGCCGGCGTCTATCGCATTCGGTTCATGCCTGACGCCGACGGCGCCTGGACCTACTCCACGAGCAGCAACACTCCGGGGCTCAACGCCAAAACAGGCGCGTTCAACGTTACGCGCCCCTCACCCGACAACCACGGCCCCGTCACCGTCCGGCACACCTATCACTTCGGCTACGCCGACGGCACGCCCTACTATCCGTTCGGCACCACTGCCTACGCCTGGGCTCATCAGGGCGACGAGCTCGAATCGCAGACTCTCGCCACGCTCCGCGCCGCGCCCTTCAACAAAATGCGCATGTGCGTCTTCCCCAAGGACTACGTCTACAACCAGAACGAGCCGAAGTTCTACCCATTCCCCCGCGACGCTTCGGGCGTCAATGACTACACGCGATTCAACCCCGAGTTCTTCCGCCACTTCGAAGGCCTCGTCCGCAAGCTGATGGATCAGGGCATCGAAGCCGACCTTATCCTCTTCCACCCCTACGACCGCTGGGGCTACGCTAAGATGCCCGCCGATGTCGACGACCGCTATCTCCGCTACACCATCGCCCGCCTTGCCGCGTTCCGCAACGTCTGGTGGTCCATGGCCAACGAATGGGACTTCATGAAGGAGAAGAAGCTCTCCGACTGGGACCGATTCTTCCGCCTCACACAGGAGAGCGACCCCTACCAGCACCTCCGCTCCATCCACAACGGCGCAATCCTCTACGACCACTCCAAACCCTGGGTCACCCACGCCAGCATCCAGCACGATGACTTCAACAGGACTGTCGAATGGCTCACCACGTACAGGAAGCCGGTTGTCTTCGACGAATGCAAGTACGAAGGCAACATCCCGCGCCGCTGGGGCGACATCTCAGCGCAGGAGATGGTGCGCCGCTTCTGGCTCGGCTTCGCCCAAGGCGCTTACGTCGGCCACGGCGAGACCTACATCCATCCCCAGGACATTCTGTGGTGGTCCAAAGGAGGCGTGCTCCACGGCCAGAGCCCGCAACGCATCGCATTCCTCCGCAAAATCGTGGAACAGTGGCCCGAGCGCGGCGTCGTCCCATTCCCCAATCACCAGTTTCCCGCTGCCTATCGCGAAGGCGAATTCTATCTCTACTACCTCGACTACCACCAGCCTGCTGAATTCGAATTCGAACTCCCGCCCGGCATGAAATTCAAGGCCGACGTCATCGACCCATGGGAGATGACCATCACCCCCGCGCCCGGAACCTACGAAGGCAAGTTCACCCTCAAACTCCCCGGCAAGCCCTACCAGGCCGTGCGCTTCGTCAGGGCACGCTAATGCAGTTCATGGTGTACCTCGCCGCGTTGTCCCTCTGACTGGCGCAACCCTCTGGCGAGGCCGGTTCCTGTGCTCTCCAGCCGAGCGCGGCCGCGTGGAACTCTCCGCGAGACTGGCTGCCCGCTTTGGCGGCTAGCTGGCGTCGGCGCTGAAGGACCCCGCCTGATGGAGCCTGCGGATAGGAATCGCGATTGCGTTCGCTCCCAACATCGGCGATCAGAACGACGAGCATGGCCGCGCAACCCTGTGCATCATGCAGGGCCGCACGGCCTGATTGATAGGGATAAGCTGTGCTGCGCGGTTCAACCGTCACAACAAGGACTAGGTCCGCGCGGCTTTCAGCTCAATGGATCCGCTGGCGGGGAAGGTGCGGCAGCCAGGAACTCGCTTGCGAGCCGGGCGCTGCGGGCGCCAGAATTCACCGGCGCTCCGCCTTCGGACGGGCTTCATTGACGTTGATGGCCCTGCCGTTCAAATGCGTGCCGTTCAGTTTGGATATGGCGGTTTCGGCATCGCCGCGCTCCGTCATTTCGACGAAGGCGAATCCGCGAGGTTGGCCGCTATCGCGGTCTGTGACAATCTTGATCCGTTCAACGTTGCCGTAGTTGGCGAACGCGGTTTGCAGGTCTTCTTGCGTGGTCTGAAAACTGAGGTTTCCGACAAAAATGTTGGTCATGAAATCTTTCTCCTGTTGAATTTGACAGACGTGGACAGCCGGCCGGCGCGAGCACCGGCGGCCACGTCAATGCTCGCTGTGGTGCGGTTCAGGCTGTGGGCCGCGCCAGGCGGAGCCGACGCGATCGGAAATCGGGCGCTGCTGAGGTTTTCTCTTGTTTGCCGCTTCGCGGGCGGCGACAACTCCGGCATATTCGGACATGGCCGCTTCCGTATAAGTAAACGCCGGTCCCACCTCGCCCTCGCCGCGTCGCTCGAGAACCCCACGGCACAGGAGCGGCAGTTCCTGGAGCCGGATGCCGTATCGCCTGGCCATTGCCAGGTCCGTGCGCACCGTAAGAGCGGTGCGCGTGTGATCTGCCGCGACGCCCTCGAATTCGAAGATACGAAAGCCGGTTTTTTCGCTGAATCCCACAAGAACGAAGTGCATTTTCGTGTTTTCCACGAGTGTCTCCTTACCGCGGGCGCGGCCCCAGGGAGTTCCGCACCGGGCGGTACTCGAGAACAAGGCGCTGCTGCCGGCCCGGCCGCTGGCTCCGATCACATACTTCGAATACGAATCCGGCCGGCCGTGTGCCCGGGCGCGACGCATCGAATTCCAAAACGTGTCCCAACAGGGCCTCTCGGATGTTCTCGGTCTCACCGATGTAGATCCACTCCGTGGCATTCGAGATGCCGTAGACTCCAGACGCGGGAGGCGCATAAGTGCGTACGGAGGAGGCTGTGAATGATCGGGGGAAGAGCTGGTCAAAAGGCATCTTGTGCTTTCGCGATTGTTGACGTCAATCAGCCAGCGCCGCGGAGGGCGTTCTTCCGGCACAGCGTGGGTCGAGAATGGATCGCATGCGAGCGACTAGCGCCTTGCCCATGCTCACCTCGGCAAAATTGGATTTGTATCCCGGCATCTTGGGATCGATGAACTCCCTCCGGAAAAGCTGGTCGGATGCCAAGGTGGCCAACAACTCAAGTTCCTTGACGGTGAGCCTCAAATTGATCTGTGTCATGCAGTCCCTCGCGATTGCGCAGTCATCTTCCCTCAATGGGTTGTTGGGTTGATCAGCCGGCGCGGTTTCGGCGGCCGGCGATCGTCGGGATGGTGAGGTTTGAAAGCCTCGCCCAATTGAGCCCGGCCAGAATTGCGCATAGTAAACTGGCAGCGATGGCGAACCAGAGGGACTCATACGCGATGGGGCGGGAGACGAACACCAGGGCCGGAATGAAGAGAAACGCCATCATCAACAACGCGACTGTGGTGGTGTGGGTGGTTCCAGTGGGCATCTGGCTTGGGGATAGCACGACAACCTCCTTGGTTGTGGCTTTGCTAAGAGGTAGGGCGGACAAGCCGACTTAGCCCAGATGATCCGCAGAGCAGACTGAATAGCCGCTCCTTAACTATTATCGGTGAAGTGACTTTACTTGTCAATCGCAGAATGCGACAATTTTCCCGGAAACTTAATCAAGTTCGGTAAAGCGCACAAGGCAGGACTCATGGATCTCACTTTCTTCGTCAGGCGCCGGCTCAGGGAGCGCGGGTTGGAGCAGAGGGAGCTTGCGGCCGCCGCCCATGTGACTGAATCCTATATTTCACAGTTACTTGCGGGCAAGAAGACGCCGCCCGCTCCAGACCGGACCGATATTTACCAGAAGATGGAGGAGTTCCTGGGGATGCCGGGTGGCGAGCTTTCCAGGCTGGCGAGCCTGCAACGTCAAGAGTACTTGAAGAAGCGGATCGCGGACCCTCCCCGGCCCCTGTTCAAAGAATTCAGAGAGCTGATTTTGCGGAAGTGCAGCTCCGAGAGGCGCAGACAAATTCGGGAGATCTTCGAGAAGGAGCCGTTCGGCGAGCTTGAGCGCCTGGTGACTCAGAAACTGCTGGATGTCGCAAAGAGTGTCGCGCTGGAAGAACTCGAGAGCGAAAACTGGCTGCGAATGGTCGCTCTGCTCAGCAAGCAGAGTTACGAGCACACGCGAGTCATGATCCTGGAATTCCTGGACACTGACATCTTCCATGTGTCGATCGACAACTGCGTCTCATTCCTCGATCCGCTGATCGAAGCGTGGGATATCGACCTGGAGACCTTCGGCGTCGAGATTGTTCTCAACCGGGGGCTGACGCTTGGGCACCTCAAGAGATTTGAGTATGTCGAGCGCGAGCCGGAGGATCAGTTTCACGTTGAGCCGGGCTTCGAGGAGTTCCTTCGGGACCCTGTCATGAGCGCCAACGCCACGGACGAAGAGATCGAGTTCTTGAAAGTGCTGCGATTCAGAGGCAGACGACCCACGGCACTGTACTACTACAGGGAGCTGCAGAATCTGAGGGATCCGCTCCACTTCACGGTTTCCGAATGAGCGCAGCGGGTCTCTCGTAACGGCCGTACGTAGGGCAGATCGAATCCACGATCCGCCTTGTTCTCGTCCACCCCGCCACCAGCTTCCGCGCGGCCCCTCCGCCAGGCAGATAAACTAGCTGTCGGCATGACTGAGAGACTCTTCCGCCTCGCCCTCTCGTTCACCGCGGGCATCGGGCTTTTCGCGCAGACGGACATTCGCACACAGCCTGCACACCTGCGTTCAGGACCGGACCGCGAGTGGTCGGAATTCCCAGCGCAGGCTTTGCCGGCGCTGCACCAGACATTCCGGGCTGCAGCAAACCCCACCGAATACACGCTCATTCTGCGCCAGCGCGACGTGAAGCTCACCCCGTGGAAGGTGCTCATCAATGGCCGTGAGCTGGGCAAGCTGAGCGATGACGAGCGCGACATGCGAACCGCGCTCGCCGTGCCTGCTGGAGTCTTGCGGAACGGCTCGAACACGCTGGAGATCGCACCGGGTCCCGGGCCCACCTCTGACGACATCGAGGTGCGGGAACTCCAGCTCTACCCGCAGCCCGTCGCCGGGTTCCTGCGTCAGTCGTCAGTGACTGTCGAAACCGAGGCAGAGGGCGGCCCGATGCCGGTCCGCATCACCGTAGTGGATTCGCAAGGCGTTCTGGTGCCCTTGGCCGCGCTTCGCAAATCGGACAAGGAGGCCGTGCGCACCGGAGTGATCTACACCATCGACGGCCGCACCGAGATCGGCCTCCCCGCGGGCGCCTACCAGGTCTATGCATCCCGCGGCTTCGACTACAACGCGCCGTCTCAGCGCGTGAAATTGAAGATTGGCCAGAAGGAGCAAGTTCGCTTGCAGCTTCGCCGCGAAGTAGACCTGCCCGCCAGCGTCAGCATGGACACGCACGTCCACACACTCGAGCTATCGGGCCACGGCGATGCCAGCGTCCGCGAGCGTGTCATTACGGCTGCCGGCGAAGGCCTGGACATGATCGTCGCCACCGAGCACAACAAGATGGCGGATTACGCGGAGCAGCTGCGCGCTCTCGGCCTCGAAAGATGGCTCACCGTGGTCCGCGGCAACGAAGTGACCACCGCAATCGGCCACTTCAATATCTTCCCGCTCCGCCCCGCCTCCCCTGTGCCCGACAGCCGCACGCAAGACTGGTCTGCTCTCGAGCGCAGCATCCGCGAAACGGGTGCGAGCGTCATCGTGCAGAACCATCCGCGCGACCTCCATTCCAACTACCGTCCCTTCGACGCCTCGCATCATCTCTCCTCTGCTGGAGAGAACCTGAACGGCCGGCCCTTCTTCGCCAACGCCGTCGAAGTCATCAACTCCGGAGCCACGTATTCCGACGTCATGCAGCCCATCCGGGACTGGCTGGGCCTGCTCAACCACGGCATTCGTGTCGCGGCCATTGGCGGGAGCGACACGCACACGGTCGACTTCGTTCCCATCGGCCAAGCCCGCACCTACATCGAGGTCGGGCAGCTCAACGGCGAGTGGAAGAGCCGCCCTGATGCGGTCTTCAAGAGTCTCGCAGCCGGAGACAACCTGGTGTCATACGGCCTGGCAACCCGGCTTCGCGTCATGCAGGTGAACCCGGCGGAAGAGAATCGCCGCAGCCTGGTGCTGCTCGCCGAAGTCTACGGCCCCTCCTGGAGCGCCGCGGACCACCTCACCGTATACGCGGATGGACTCCCCGCGGCCGAGCTGAAGATCCCGCCGAACAACAAAGCAGGATTGAAATGGCACGATCAGTTCCGCCTGAACATTCCTGCGCGCGACACCACCCTCGTCGCCGTGGCCAGCGGACCCGGCGTGCTCAAGCCCTTCTGGGAAGTGCGCAAGCCCTATCAACCGGTGAGCAAGGACTGGAATCCCCGCGTCGTCGGCGTCAGCAAAGCCGTCCGCGTCGATGTTGACGGCAACGGATTCCAGTCGCCCCGCGACTACGCAGAGGCCCTTCTTCAGAAGCATGGCTCGGCAAGCCCCGCCTTGCTCAAAGACCTGCACTCCTACGACGCGAGTGTCGCCATCCAGATCCTCTCCGCACTCGCCGCCAAAGGGCAGGCCCCTGAGGGATTGAAAGATTCGTTCGCCGCTCAGGGGTCGGCCCTCAAAGCCGCCTACGATGCGTTCCTCGCCGAGTGGACGAAGCGCGGCAGGCAATAGCTTCACTCGGCGGTGCGCGGCGTGGGAAGCGACAGTTCCAGGCCGTACTTGGGAGATGCCTGGATGACGCGGGCGATCATGGCATCATCGATCTGCGGGATGCCGGCCGTGTCGGCGATATCGTCGGCGGGCAGGAAGACTTCTTCGAAGTAGTGTTCCAGTCCGGCTGGCGTCGACACCGAGAGCAGTCTTGCGGTTTCGTTGCTCACATTCCTGAAGGAATGCGCAATGCCGCGGGGGAGGTAGACGAAATCGCCCGCCGACGCGTTCAGTACCTGATCGCCCACACGGATGACCAGTGTCCCCTGCTGCAAATAGAACGATTCGTCCTCGCGAGAGTGGACGTGGGGCGGCGGACCTCCACCGGGCGCGATCAGCGACTCGGACATGAAAAATGCTCCGCCGGTTTCTTCTCCGGTGATCAGGAAAGTCATCCGGGTGCCCGGGCCGAAAAGCGCGCGACCGGTTCCGGCGGGCACAAACTTCGGTTGGTCCTGGCTGGACCGGATCTCCATGGTCTGATTCTGACTCGACATGTTGTGTTGCCTCCTTCTTAGGCGAGTTCAGAATATCGGCGATCTGATTCCCGCGTTCCTAAATGATCCCTAGAGGATTCCTAAATACTTGCTAAGCGGCGGCGGCGCGCCGCGCGGGCCTGCGTTAGCCTGAAGTGTGATGTCGAGCGGGCAGCAGGCTTCGATCGATGACGAGTTGAAGGCCTTTCTCGAAGGCCCCGTGTCGGTTCTGGTCGGCACGCGCGACTCGCGCCTCGTTCCGGAAATCACCCGCGCCTGGGGCCCGCGCGTCTTCGACCGGCAGCGCGTCAGCCTGTGCGTGCCGCTGGCCACCAGCGGCAAGACCCTCGACAACCTGGAAAGCAACGGCGAGATTGCCGTCACCTTCTCGCTTCCTACGAATTACCGAACCATCCAGTTGAAGGGCCGGCTCTCCGAGACCGCCGAACCCGCTGAGACGGACCTCGCCGCCGTCGAACGGCATCGTGACGGGTTTGCGACAGTGAATGAGGCTCGGGGGCAATCTCGCCAGCGCATCGAAGCCTTTTGGCAGGCCGAAATCGAAACCTCAGACGTGCTGGTCAAAATCCTCTTCGTGCCCGAGCAGATCTTCGATCAGACCCCAGGGCCCGGCGCCGGCAGAAGAATATGAGCGCAGCCCCTCCTCTGGCCGTCGCGCTCGAAAGCATTGCAGCATGCTTTGAGGGGGTCATCCCATCCTCCATCTGCTCATGCTCCGCAAACGGGACGCCGAACGTCACTTCTCTTTCCATCGTCAACCTGATCGATAGCCGCCATGTCGGCCTGTCCTACCAGTTCTTCAACAAGACCCGCGAGAACATCCTGCAGAACCCCTTTGTTCAGGTGCTCGTGATCTCGCCCGAGACTGTGCGCCAATACCGTCTCGATCTCCGCTACGAACGGACCGAAACCGCGGGCGCCGTCTTTGACCGTGTGAAGACGCGGCTCGACGCCATCGCTTCGCAGACCGGCATGAGCCGGGTCTTCAATCTGCGCGGCGTCGACATCTTCGAGGTCCTGGACTGCCGCCCGATGAATGCGAAATTCAGCGGAGAAGAGCTCCCCAGGGTGGACCTTCTTCCGCAGATCGAAGAATTCACGGCGCGGCTCGCTGCCTGCGGCAGCCTCGAATCATTGATCAGCGTCTCTCTCGACGCTTTGTCCGCGCTCTTCGGCTATGACCACTCGTTCCTCATGGTGCCCGATGAGGACGGCAGGCGCCTCTTCACCCTGGGAAGCCGCGGCTTTGGCGAGTCAGGAGTCGGATCGGAGGCGTGGATCGGCGAAGGCATCCTCGGCGTCGCCGCCCAGCGCCGCGAAGTGGTGCGAACATCGAGTCTCAGCCGTGAGGTCCTGTACTCGAGTGCCGTGCGCTCTTCTGTGGAGCGCCGCGGCGAAGACAGCCTCCTGGAGCGCGAGATCTCCTTGCCCGGCCTGCCGCAGGTCGAAAGCCAGCTCGCCGTCCCTCTGGTGGTTCAGGACAGGCTCCTCGGAATTCTCTGCCTTCAGAGCGCGGCGGCCGGACGATTCCTGTCCGGCGATGAGCGCGTCGTACGAATCGCCGCCCGCCAGATGGCAGCCTCGATGGCTCTACTGGAACGCGCGGAAAGCGGCGTGCTCCACGACGCGTCACAGCCTCCGCCCGCACCGCAGCCGGCGGCCGCTTCCACCATCCGTCACTACCAGTCCGACGACAGCATCTTCATCGACGACGCTTACCTGATCAAGGGCATCGCCGGCCGCATCTTCTGGAAGCTCCTCCAGAGCTACGCACGGAGTGGCCGCGTGGACTTCAGCAACAAGGAACTCCGCCTCGACGCCAGCCTGCAATTGCCCGACTTCAAAGACAACCTCGAAGCCCGCTTGATCCTCCTCCGCCGCCGCCTCCAGGAACACTGCGACTTCATCGGTCTCACCCCGGCTGGCCGCGGACACTTCCGCCTGGATGTGCAGCGCCATCTCACGCTGGAGGAGCAGTAGCCACCCGTTGGTCTGATCGGAAGGTGGGGCAGGCCTTCAGCCTGCCCGCTTGACATGTGCTGCATACAGCACGAATGTAAGGCTGCCCGACACTAGTTTCTACCGCCCCCACTCGGCGGCGCCGGCGTCGGCACACCGCCCCACTCCGGCGGCTCCTCCCCTCGCAAATTGTGGATGAAGAAGTCCCACAGCACGCGCTGCCCGTATGCTCCTCCCGCCCCATGCCCGCCACCCGGCACGAAAAGCATGTCGAACTTCCGGTTCGCCTTGATCAGCGCGTTCGCCACCTGCAGTGTCGACGCCGGATCAACGTTCGTGTCCATCTCTCCCACCACCAGAAGCAGCTTGCCTTGCAGCTTCGCCGCATTCTCCACATTGGACGCCGCCGCATAGTGCGGACCCAGCGGCCAGCTCATCCAGAGCTCGTTCCACCAGATTTTGTCCATCCGGTTGTCGTGGCACCCGCTGTTCGACACCGCCGCCTTGTAGAACTCCGGGTGGAACAGCAGCGCGCCCAGCGCATTCTGCCCTCCCGCCGACGTCCCGAAGATCCCCACCCGGCTGATGTCGTACCACGGATACTTCGCCGCCACCGCCTTGTGCCACAGGATCCGGTCCGGAAATCCCGCATCGCCCAGGTTCTTCCACGCGACACTATGAAACGCCTTCGACCGGTTGTTCGTCCCCATCCCATCCATCTGCGCCACCACGAACCCCATCTCCGTCAGAGGCTGCACCGCCGCGCTGAACGTCTTCGGCACAAACGAGCCCTGAGGCCCCGCGTACACCATCTCCACCACCGGGTACTTCTTCGTCGGATCGAAATTCGCAGGCTTGTAGATCACGCCCCAGATCTCTGTCTTGCCGTCGCGGCCCGGCGCGGAGAACACCTCCGGAGCGCGCCAGCCAGCCGCCAGCAGCGACTGCGCATCGCCCTTCTCCAACTCCATCACTACCTGCTTGTCCTCGGCCCTCCGCAACACGGACACCGTAGGTAGATCCACACGCGACTAAGTGTCCACGTAGTAGCTCATGTCCGGCGACCACCGTACCGTGTGGTCCGCATCCGCCTCCGTGAACCGCATCAGCCCCGTCCCGTCGAAGTTGATCCGGAACGAGTGCACGAAGTACGGATCCTTCCCTGCATCCATGCCGCTCGCCTGGAACCAGATCTGCCTCTTCGTCTCGTCCACCTTGTCCACGGCGCGGACCACCCACTCGCCTTTCGTGATCTGGTTCTTCACCTTGCCCGTCACGCCGTCGTACAGGTAGAGGTGCTCCCAGCCGTCGCGCTCCGACGCCCAGATGATCTCCTTGCCGTCGTGGAGATCATGGCGAACCTTCTTGCCCGTGTCGCGCGGATTCGGGACCAGCGGACGGTAATCGACAAACGTTGCGCTCTCCTCCGTGATCAGCGCCCGCGCCGCTCTCCCCATTCACCTCCACCACGCGCAGCAACATGTGCCCGCGCTGGTTGTACTCAAACGTGAAGCCCCGGCTGTCCTTCCACCACACCGCCCGCGACAGGCTGTACGGATTCGGAAACAGCGCGCGGTCGATCTCGATCTGCTGCTTCGACTCGGTCTGGAACAACACCGGCTGCGCGACGTCGAGCACGTCGCCTGGCTTCGCGTACTCCCGCGCCGTGTGCTTCGGCTGCAACTGATCTACGGGTGACGACTCGACGTAGTGCACCTCGCGCTTGTATCCCGGCCTCACTCGATACGCCACGAGGTGCCGCGAATCCGGTGACCACACCATCGACCCCAGCGTGTAGTAATTGCCCTCCGAGCCGTCGTGACTCACCAGGTGTGCCTCGGCCTGCCCCTTCGCCCTCACAAACACGTTGTAGTTGCGGATCAGCGCCTCCCACTTGCCGTCAGGCGACTGCCGCAGTTGCTGGTTCTGCCCCGCCGCCGCGGCCGGCGGGCGCTGCCCCTGCTGCTGTGGCGGCTCCAGTTCGATCCCGTCTTCGACGTTGTTCTCGAACTCCCGCGGGCTCTCCTCTTCCGGTGGCCGCCTGCCTGCCTGGCCGCCCGGCGGTGACATCCCCACTCTCTTGCATGCGTACTCCGACAGATCGCACCGCCACGTTGACCCCTCCGCAGCGAACTCGATTGATCTCTCCTGGTCGGCAAAGACGATCTCCGTGAACGGCAGCGCGAGCGCTTTCTGCTTCGTTCCCGACGCCTCCCCCAGCGATGCCGCAAGCTTTTCCTGATCGAACGCCGGCCTCTTGGTCTTCTCCTCAGCGTCCGCCAGCATGAACTGATGGCCGCCCTTGACTGACTTCCGGTACCAGAACCGCGGCGTCCCCTCGATCCACGTCGCCGGCCCCGCCACATCCACAGCCAGCCCCTGGTACTTCTCCCGCAGGCCCTCAGCCCTCTGGTAGTCAGCCAGCGTCACCTGCCCCATCGCCAGGCAAGGCATAAGAAGCACCAACAGCCGAGTCACCATAGTGACTACTCAGCATACACTCCATCCGCCTGAACCAGCCCCAGGCGCGACCGCGCTGTGATTTACTTGGTGCACCATGTCGTACCACACTGCCGTGATTTGGATCGGCGTGCTTACGCTTGTCGCCGGGCCTCCATTTGCACTGGTTGTATGGCGGGCCTTGCGCAAGCAGGCCATAGCGCTAGCGGAGCAGGAGGCATCCGGATCTAATGGGCGCCAGAGGGCCAGACCTTGGTCATGGACCCTCCTGGCCTGCGCAGTTGGCATCCTTCTCGTAACCTTCCTGGTCGGCTTCCTGGCCGGCATCCTCAGATTGTTTTTGCTACCATCGGCCGACAGCGCGGTGATGACGATGCTCTACGGCGTGTGGACCGCCATCTTCGCCGCTGCCTTTGTGTTCTCACGACGCGGCCCCAGGCTGCCTCACTCCATTGTTTTAATTCGATCAGAACTGGCGGTCACAGGCGATTTTCTAGCAATTTGGGTGGCCTGCACCGATGCCGTCAAGGTGATGGGTGCTCTCCTCGGAAGCCAGGATCAGCAGTCGAAGCAACTCGAGGCCAAGATACCGCGGAGTTGGCGATCAGGGGGAGAGAGACTCAATGTGTCTATCGAAGCAGGCGCGGAGCATACCTGGCTGGTCAAAGTTACAAGCGACTCCTTGTATCCGATGGTCATGTACGATCACGGCAAGAACGCTAGGAATGTGCGTACCTACATCGACGCCTTGAGAGCGCGGCTTTTGAGGCCCTGAGGTCAACTGCCCAACTTAAACCTCATCACTGCTTCCTGGGCGGCGCCTGGACGTATGACGACTCCGTTGGCTGCTTCTCCGCAAACTGGTCGTCGTCCCTCACCTCCTTCTTCAGCCGGTACAACTCCTTCTTCAGCGCCGCAACGGTCTTCTGCGCCTTGGGATCGCCGTAGATGTTGTGCATCTCCTGCGGATCGGCCACCAGGTCGTAGCACTCCCACTGGTCCTTCTTCCAGAAGTAGATCAGCTTGTGCGTCGCCGTGCGGACTCCATAATGCGCGCGCGTGTTGTGGTCGCCCGGATCGTGATAGTAGCGGTAATACATCGCGCGCCGCCAGTTCCCCGGTGTCTTCCCTCTCCACACCGGCAGGAAGCTGCGCCCCTGCATGTCCTGCGGCGTCGCCTGCCCCGCCAGTTCCAGAAACGTCGGCGCGAAATCGCAGTTGATGCCAATCGCGTCCGATGTGCTCCCGGGCCTGATGCCGGTCGGCCACCGGACCAGGAACGGCATCCGCAGCGACTCTTCATACATGAACCGCTTGTCGTATAGGCCGTGCTCGCCCAGGAAGAAGCCCTGATCGCTGGTGTAGATCACCACTGTGTTCTCGCGGAGCCCGTTCGAATCCAGGTAATCCAGCATGCGCCCCACGTTGTCGTCCACGCTCTGCACGCAGGCCAGGTAGTCCTGCATGTAGCGCTGGTATTTCCAGTCCTCCAGTTCCTTGCCTGCCAGTCTCCTCTTGACTCCCCCCACTTCGATCTCGACCTCATCCGGCTTCGCATTGAGCCATTGGTTCAGTTGCGAGCCCGACAGTCCCGGCGGCGGCGCCAGTTTGAGGTCGCGCCGCGTCAGGTCCCGAAATACTGACTGCTTCTGCTCCCTCAGCGCATCGGTCCTGCCGGCATAGTCGTCCCGCAGGTTCGGCGGTTCGGGGATTCGCAGGTTCTCGAACATCTTCCTGTGCTTCTCGTCCGGAGTCCACTCGCGGTGCGGCGCCTTGTGGTGCGACATCATGAAAAACGGCTTGTCCTTCGGCCGGTTCCTCAGCGTCTCGATCGAGAGGTCCGTGATGATGTCAGTCGCGTAGCCCTTGTACACCATCGAGCCGTCTTTGTCGTACAGCGTCGGGTTGTTGTACACCCCCTGGCCGGGCAGGATGTTCCAGTAATCAAACCCTGTCGGGTCGCTGCCCAGGTGCCACTTCCCGATCATCGACGTGTAGTATCCGGCCCGCTGCAGCATCTTCGCCACTGTGGGCTGCGACCCGTCGAACCGGTTGAACACCGGCACTCCGTTCAGGTGGCTGTACTTGCCCGTAAGAATGGTTGCGCGGCTCGGCGTGCAGATCGAGTTCGTCGCGAAAACCCGATCCATCCGCATCCCCTCTTTCGCGATCCTGTCGAGGTTCGGTGTCTGGTTCACCTTGCTGCCGTAACAACTGATCGCCTGCGCAGCATGGTCGTCCGTCATGATGAACAGAATGTTCGGCCTCGCCGCTCCCGCCTGGGCCCCATAGGCAAGATTGGCCAGCGGACGTCCGGCGATCCACGGCAGCGCCAGCATGCTTCGACGGGAAACACTTTCCATATTGGTACTCAGCATACACGTCCCGCCGAAACCTGAGCGGCCGGGAGGGTCATCACCGCAGTGCGCAGGGAATTTTTCCCATCAAATTCAATCGCTTGGAGCCAACCTCTTCAAGAACGCTTGGCGACGTGCCGGACAATACTGCGCGGAGAATGACTGTTGTGCCCACTTGCCGCCTCAACCTGATCCGCCGGCCGGGCACGCAAGCCTCCTGCCCTGGCCCGGCAAGTTTGCGAAACACTCTCCCGGGCCGACCAAAGCCATTTCAGGAACTCTCAGGGCTGATCAAATCCACCCGGGCCTGTGCGGCGCAGGATTTTCCAGGCCGAACAAAGCCATTCACTATTTCCCCAGGCATGAACAAAGCCATTCCAACCGCCGCATCTCCGCCAAAAGGAATACAATACCCTCGATGAAAGGCCTTACAAGCGTCACCGCATTGGCCCTCGCCGCCTCCGTCCTGCCGGCTCAACAGGCGGCCCCGAAGCGCGACTACCCCGTCAAACCGGTCCCCTTCACGGCCGTCCACGTGAACGACTCCTTCTGGGCCCCGCGCATCGAGATCAATCGCGCCGTCACCATCCCTTTCGCGTTCAAACAGGATGAGGAAACCGGGCGCGTCGACAACTTCATCCGCGCCGGACGGGCCTTGCGCGGCGAGCCGCTCGCCAATAAGGAACCGCCCGGATACCCATTCGACGACACCGATGTCTACAAGGTCATCGAGGGCGCCGCCTTCACATTGTCAGTCCATCCCGACGCGAAACTGGAAGCATACATCGACGGCCTCATCGCCAAAGTCGCCGCAGCGCAGGAAAAAGATGGATACCTCTACACTACGCGCACCATCGATCCGGAGAACCCCCACAAGTGGGCCGGCAAGAAGCGCTGGGAGTTGGAAACGGACCTCTCCCACGAGTTGTACAACCTCGGCCATCTCTACGAAGCGGCGGTCGCTTACTATCAGGCCACCGGCAAGCGCAACCTGCTCGACATCGCCATCCGCACTGCCGACCTCCTCGACAGCACCTTCGGTCCCGGCAAGGAAGTGATCTGGCCCGGACATCAGATCACCGAGATGGGCCTCGCTCGCCTTTACCGCGTCACCGGCGACGAGCGCTATCTCAACCTCGCCAAGTTCATGCTCGATGCGCGCGGGCCCGGCAGCCTCCCGGCCAGTGGACGCGCCTACAATCAGTCCCACAAGAAAGTCACCGAGCAGGACGAAGCCGTCGGGCACGCCGTGCGCGCCACCTACATGTACTCCGGAATGGCCGACGTGGCCGCGCTCACCGGTGACGCCGCCTACATCAACGCAATCGATCGCATCTGGGAAAACGCGGCCACCAGGAAGCTCTACATCACCGGAGGCATCGGCTCACGGGGCGCAGGAGAAGCTTTCGGCGCCAACTACGAGCTGCCCAACATGACCGCCTACAACGAGACCTGCGCGGCCATCGGCAACGACTACTGGAATCACCGCCTCTTCCTCTTGCACGCCGACGCGAAGTACATCGACGTGATGGAGCGCACGCTCTACAACGGCCTCATCTCCGGCGTCTCCCTCGACGGCAAATCGTTCTTCTACCCGAATCCGCTGGAGTCCAACGGCCAGCACGAGCGCAGCCCGTGGTTCGGCTGCGCCTGCTGCCCCGGCAACATCACGCGCTTCCTCGCCTCGGTTCCCGGGTACGCGTATGCGCAGCGCGGCGACGCGCTCTGGGTGAATCTCTACATGGCGAGCAGCGCGGACATCAAGCTCGACAACGGGCGCTCCGTCAAGTTCACACAGCAGACCCGCTACCCGTGGGACGGAGCTGTCCGCATGACCGTCGATCCGGACCGCGCGGCCCGCCTCACCATTCACGTCCGCATTCCTGGTTGGGCACGCAATGAGCCGGTTCCGGGCGATCTCTATCGCTTCATCGACACTGCCTCCGCGGCCGCCACGCTCAAAGTCAACGGCGAGTCCATCCCACTCCAACTCGACAAAGGCTACGCGACGATCACCCGGGAATGGAAGCAGGGTGACACCATCGAACTGGAACTACCCATGCCGGTCCGCCGCGTCGCCGCGAACGATCAAGTCGCCGCTGACCGCGGCCGCGTCGCCATCCAGCGCGGTCCCGTCGTCTACGCAGCCGAATGGCCCGACAACCCCGGCGGACGCGTCCGCAATCTGCTCCTCCCGGACTCCTCCCCGCTCTACGCGGAGTTCAGGCCGGCTCTCCTCAACGGCGTCACTGTGGTCACCGCCAAGGCCTATGCGCTGGCCTATGACGCTCAGGACAAGGTCACGAAGACCGAACAAACCCTCACCGCCATTCCGTATTACGCCTGGGCCAATCGCGGTCGCGGCCAGATGATCGTCTGGCTTCCGAATGCCGAGTCGGCCGTGAAGCCCGCCGCATTCCCAACGGTCTCCACCACGGCCAAGGTCACCACATCGGGCAAGAAAAACCCGCGAATGATCAACGACGGCGAGGAGCCCGCCTCCTCCAGCGACTCCAGCTCTTACTTCGACTGGTGGCCCACGAAGGGCACAACCGAGTGGGTCGAGATGGCCTTCGAAAAATCCTCGACCGTCTCCCAGTGCGAACTCTACTGGTTCGACGACACAGGCCGAGGCGAAGTTCGCGTTCCCGCCTCCTGGCGCTTGCTCTATAGGGACGCTGGGACGTGGAAGACCGTAGAGATCCTCACGCCTTACGGCACCGAAAAGGACAAGTACAATCGCGTGACCTTCAAGCCCGTCACAACGGGAGCCATGCGGCTCGAAGTCACTATGCAGAGCGGCTGGTCCGCCGGAATCCAGGAATGGCGAGCGAAATAGGAGATGCTCTCATGAACAACACACCGGGCTTGACCCGCCGCGCCTTTGCCGCGGCTGCCGCCTCTGCCCCGCTGCTCACCGCGCAGCAGACCACGCCCGCCGAGCAGCAGCGTCACGGCACCATGGCGGAAGTCCCGCCGTTTCAGGAGACACTCGCCTTCGCACGCAAGGACGTCGCGCTCAGGGTTCAGCCCTTCCCAATGACGCAGGTGCGCCTGCTCCCGGGGGCTCTCAAAGAGGCAGAAGAGTGGAACCGCGGCTACATGCATCGCCTCCCCGCGGACCGTCTCGTCCACAACTTCCGCATCAATGCCGGACTCCCCTCAACCGCCTCGCCCTTTGGCGGCTGGGAAGAACCCAAGTGCGAACTGCGCGGCCACTTCACCGGCCACTACCTCTCCGCCGCCGCGCTCCTCTACGCCTCCACCGGCGACAACGACATCAAGGCCAAGGGCGACCAGATGGTCGCCGATCTCGCACAGTGCCAGCAGAAGCTCGGCGGCGGGTATCTCTCCGCGTTCCCCGCTGAGTTCTGGGACCGCCTCGATGCCCGCAAGAAGGTCTGGGCGCCGTTCTACACCATTCACAAAGTCATGGCCGGCATGCTTGACATGTACCAGCTCACCGGCAACCAGCAGGCGCTCAAGGTGCTCGAAGGCATGTCCGAGTGGGCCGACCAGTGGACCGCCTCCAAGTCCGAAGCCCACATGCAGGACATCCTCGGCACCGAATACGGCGGCATGAACGATGTGCTCTACAACCTCGCCGCCGTGACGAACAACGACCGCTGGGCCCGCGCAGGCGACCGCTTCACCAAGAAGCGCTTCTTCAACCCGCTCGCCCTCCGTCGCGACGAGCTGCGCGGGCTCCACTCCAACACGCACATCCCGCAGGTCATCGGCGCCGCGCGCCGCTATGAGATCTCCGGCGACATGCGCTTCCACGACGTCGCCGATTTCTTCTGGTATGCCATCACCAACGGCCGCAGCTACGTCACAGGAGGCACCAGCAGCGGCGAGGGCTGGCTCGCGCCGCCGCGCATGCTCGCCGCCGAGCTTAAGCGCAGTGTCGATACCGCGGAGTGCTGCTGCGCGTACAACATGCTCAAGCTCACGCGCCAGCTCTACTCCTGGTCCGCCGACCCGCGCCTCTTCGACTACTACGAGCGCGTCCTGCTCAATCACCGCCTCGGCACCATCCGCCCGCAGTCCGGCGCCACGATGTACTACCTCTCGCACACTCCCGGCGCATGGAAGACCTTCGGTACGGAGGACAAATCGTTCTGGTGCTGCACGGGCACGGGCGTCGAGGAGTACGCAAAACTCAACGACAGCATCTACTGGCGCGACAACGAGGGCATCTACGTCAACCTCTTCATCCCCTCCGAGCTCAACTGGAGCGAGAAGGGCTTCCGCCTGCGCCAGGAGACGAAGTTCCCCGAACAGCCGCGCACGGGCCTCGCTGTGAGCGCCGACAAACCCGTCCGCCTCGCACTGCGCCTGCGCATTCCATCGTGGCTCGATGCGAGTCCCACGGTGCGTGTCAACGGCAAGCCGCTCGAAGTCTCTGCCGCCCCCGGCAGCTACCTGGCCCTCACGCGCGTCTGGAACACCGGTGACCGCATCGAGATGGATCTACCCATGCAGCTCCACATCGAGGCCATGCCCGACGATCCCACGTTGCAGGCCGTTCTCTATGGGCCGCTTGTTCTCGCGGGCGACCTCGGCGCGGAAGGTCTCACCGAGACCATGATCATCGGCCCTGGCGGCCCGGAGAAGATGCCGCCCGTTGAGCTCCCGTCATTCCGCGCCTCGGGCGGCCCCGCATCCTGGATCAAGCCCGCCGGCAAGCCACTCACGTTCCGCACAGCCGGCCAGCAGAAGGACGTCACGCTCGTCCCGCTGAATGGAATCTTCGACCGGCGCTACTCCATCTACTGGCAGGTGTCGGGCGCCGCCTGATAGCGGCGCCACGGATGCTGCCTGGTGGCTTGAGACTCAGTACTGCGCGTGTACCTTCGACACAGCCTGGTCCGAAGTCGAGCTGTGGCAGACGTTGCAGCTCTCGCCAAGCGATGTAGTGTTGGCCAGCGCGTGCGACGCGGCGGCAGTGGTGACGTGACATCCCGTGCACACCGAGGTGATGGGCTGCACGGGGTTGATCGGTCCCTGCGGATCGACCACCGCGTTCTTGTCCCCGGGCAGTGTCTGCTCGGATCCGTTCGTGTGGCAGGCAGCGCAATACCGCGTGTCTCCAGGGCTGCCCGTCGGACTCATCTGCGGATACCGCACGTCGGAGAAATCGTTCGTGCTCCCGCCGAATCCGATCACGATGTAGCTCCGGCCCGCCTCCTGCAGGTTTTCTCCATAGTGGATGCGGTGGGCCAGTAGGTTGAAGTTGATGCCCTGCGGCGGCATCGCTTTCTGCGCCGGATCCTGCGCGTTCGTGCGCTGCGAGATATCCGTGTTGCTCGGATTGTGGCAGAAAGCGCAGTATTCGGCCTGGTTCCGCAGCGTTCCGTGCAGGGAAAGAGCATAGTGGCACTGGTTGCAGTTCGCAATCGTGACGACTGTCCGGCGCGGTTGCACTGCAGAACCATCGACGGAAAAGTAAGTGACCTTGTTCACCAATCCGTACTGCACGCTCATCTGCTGGAGCGTCCCGTTGAGCAGCGTCTCGGTCCGGCGGCCCTCAATGCCGATCGCATACGTGCCCTTGGCGGACGCTGGAATCGCGTTCGTGAAACTGTAGGTGCATGTACCGTCTGATCCGCAATTCGAAGCTGTGCGCGCGCTCTCCGTCACGTATCCCGGCGTGGTGATGTTGGGCCCGAAGCTGGTGTAGCCGTAATCGCTCGTCGGTCCGGCCATGGTGAGCGACAGGCTCGACAATTGCGATAAGGGAACGCCCGCGCCGCTCTTGTCCTTCACGGTGAATGTCACGGTGGGCTTGCTGCCCGCCGCCGTGTTCGACACCTTGGTGATCTCGGCGACGAGACCGCTCAGCATCGTGGAGTCTACCGGCACCGTGTGTGCGCCCTTGATCGATGCGTCGAAGTCCAGCTCTCCCTGCGGGATATGGCAGTTGGCGCAGAGGTTGTCGCTGATTTGCGGGCCGCCAGCGTGGTTCTGTCCGGTGTCGAAGTTCACGTCGTCGTGGCAGGATCCGCAGGTGACGCGCGTCGGTTTGCTCAGATAGTAGCTCGCCTGTGTGGCGCCGGAGGTTTGATCGTGGCAGACTTCACAGCGGCGCGCATCGGCGGGATCCACTACCGTCGAGTAGTCCGCGACGGCGCCTTGGAATCCGATGATCTGGTAGGGCTTGCCTGCCTGCACACTGGGCAGATCCTCGCCAAGGTGGATCTTGTGCGCCATCACCTTGAGATCCACCGTATTGCCGGTATCGGGGTCCAGGGTTTGCGGTGTGTGGCAGAGCACGCACAACTCGATGCCGCGCCGTGAGCCGCCGTGGAACGAAAGCTGCCCGTGGCATCGATTGCAGCTCTGGGTACGAATCACGTCGCGAACATTCGTCACAGTTCCACCCGCCGGAACGAAATTGTAGGTCGTGCTGCCGTAGCTGGTGGTGAGACCGAATGGAGTCAGGTCGCGGGAGCCGTAGATACCAATGGTGTGGGTGGCCGTGGCGTCGTAGCCGGCCGGCGCCTTAGTGCCGAGAGTGTAACGATACCGCCCTTGGGTAACAGTTGCGGTGGCGCCTCCCGAGTCTGCGGCGGCCTGCCTGGTGCTGGGGACTGCCGCGCCGCTCGCCGCCCTGGTCGTGTAGGCAACGTACTGCTCCTGCCCCTTCGGAATGGTGGCAGCGATGAAGCTCAGCGAGATCGTGCCCGCCGTGTTGACTCCCGTCTGATCCAGCGGCACTCCCTTGGGGTCGGCCAGCGTGTACTCAACAGTGATCGTGCCGTCACCGGCGACCTGCGCACTTTGTACCTGAATGACCAGACCAGGGCGAATGAACAGCACGCCCTGATCTTGAAGGAATGCGAACAACCCTGTGGCTCCGACGACTAGGAGCGCCATGGCCGCAACAAAACCGAACCGTTTCATGGCAGTACTCCCCTTCTGCCACTTGAGATGCCGGAAGCACTGGCCGGGCGCAACTTCTTCGACTAGCGGGATTCACTGACTGTCCGCGGGACCATAGAACCTCCATTGCGACACGTACTGACGCGTGAGCGGCTGCCGCGCCAGGCTGGCGCGGATCAACTCCACCGGAATGCGGTTCTCCCTAAGCACCGCATCGTGGAACTGTTTATTCGTCATCTTGCCCGTGTCTACCAGTTCCTTCCGCAGTGCCCTGAGCTGCAGTCCGCCGAGCAGATACGCCGCCTGATAAAGCGGCCCGTAACCGCCGCCAAAGGATCGCCGCACCTCTCCGGTGGCGTTCTCCCTCTCATGGCCCACCTTGTCCACAAGGAAGTTGATGCACTGTTCCGGCGTCATCTTTCCCAGATGGAAGCTGAGAGAGAAGATGATGCGCGCACAGCGGTGCATTCGCCAGAACAGCGCGCCCACGCGGTCTTCCGGCGTCTTCTGGAATTTCATGTCCCACAGCAGCAGTTCCCAGTAGAGCGCCCACCCCTCGGTGATGAACGGCGTGCCGCCGGCCGCCGCGCGGTACGGGCGATATCGGGCCGCCATGTAGATCTGCAGATGATGCCCCGGGATCAGTTCATGGAAAACAGTCGCACGAGAAAAGGGAAGATTGTTTCCGCGCATCGTCATCATCTTCTGCTCGTACGACATCGTGTTCGTCGGGAAAGAGACGCTGATCACTTCCCCGCCCGTGAAGAACGGATTCACGAGCTGCCGCTCCGGCGACATCATCTCCATGCGCCAGGTTTCGCGCGCGAGCGCAGGCACGGTGACCAGGTCGTGCTCGTCGAGGAACCGCTCCGCCTCCTCGGCCAGGTCGCGGATCACCGCGGGCTGCCTGCCCGGCTCCACGTGCATGGTCTTCACCTTCTCCAGTGCCTTCTTCCAGTCGTCGCCGAAGCCCATCTCGCGCGAGGCGCGTTTCATTTCGTTCTCGCACCACGCGTATTCCTTCTCCGCGATGGCGATCAGCTCCTCCGGCGTGTACGGGACCATCTCGTAGGCGAGCTCGTTCATGAGCCCGTCACGGCCAATGGGGTCGCCGATGATGTCGTCACTCTCGCCAGCTCGAGCCCCGGCAGTGGCTGATGAACCGCCGCCACGCTGGCCGTTGCCTGCTCTTGCCGTGTCCGGACTCTGGGCCGGCCGCAGTCCCGCGATGCGCTCACGCAGAAAATTCGCGTAGTTCTGCAGTGCGGTGTCGGCCGACTTATAGGGCTCCTCGGCCCACCAGGTGAACATCGGGTCGTAGCCGTTGTAGTAGGTGAACCAGGTCCGAAGCGTGTTGCGCAGGCTGTTCACACTGCGCGCAGCGCGGCTTCCGGCCACGCGCCGGCTCTGCGAAGTCTCGCTTTTCTGTGATTCCAGGCCGCGCCGTGTCTCCTCCACCTGCTTGGTAAGCACGGAGAGCGTCGCCGCCGCCTGCCTCGGATCCAGCGGGCCCATCTTGCGCCGCGCGTCCTCCAGCCCCGTAATGACCTTCGCGAACGGCACGAACGGGGCAGTCTCAGCGTCCTCCCGTGCATCAAGCTCCAACTTCTTCAGTTCGCGATCGAGATGGTTGCGCAGGAGGATGTAATCAACCTTGCCGTCCTGGCTCATGCCATCGAACTTCACGCTTGAGAGACGATCTCGATAAGACTCGTAAAACTTCTTCAACCGCTCGCGGCGCACGTCTGATCCCTCGACGTTGTACGTGCGTACCAAATTGCCCCGGTCGGCCGCGAACCCCTCGATTAGCGGCTTCAATTCGCTGGTGGATGTGTCGTATTCCTGCCCCGCCGCCCACCCGCACATAAGCACACCAATCGCCAGCAGACGTGCACATGTTGACCGAGACATAGGCCCAAGTCTATCTCACAGCGGCGGCCTAAACAGCCGGTGGACGAATTACCGGTCAGCGAGAACAAAGAGGCAATAAATGGCGACAGCGACAGCTAACCCACCGGCTGTTGCGCCGCGGGTTCAGGTACCCTGAGAGTTTCATCGGAGACACGCTGTGAGACGCCTGCTCGCCATTGCCCTCAGCCTTGCCTGCCTTCAAACGCCCGGCCAATCCGTGCGGCCCGCGAAGGAGCTTTCGGCTGAGCTCGATGCAATCTTCGCGCCGTTCGCTGAACGGGGCGCCCCCGGCTTCGCTGCCCTCGTCCGCCTCGGCGGCAAAACCATTTTCGAAGGCGGCTATGGCGTGCGTGACCAGCGGACCCTCACGCCCATTGACAGGCACACCAATTTCCGCCTCGCCTCATTCAGCAAGCAGTTCACTGCCATGGCGGTGATGCTGCTGGTGCACGACGGGCAGCTCCACTACGACGACCGCCTGTCCGCGCTGCTCCCTGGCCTGCCCGGCTACGCTCGCAACATCACCGTGCGCCAACTCCTCAACCACACCTCCGGCGTTCCGGACTACGAGCAACTCATGGAGGAAGCGAAGAAGAACGGCGGCCCCACGTGGACAGCGACACGACAGATCAGCGACACCGAGGTCCTTACTCTGCTGCAGCAGCACCCCCAAGCTGACTTCCAGGCGGGCGGCCGCTGGTCGTACAGCAACTCCGGCTACGTGCTGCTTGGCTTGATCGTCGCCAAGGTCTCAGGCGAGCCCTTCGGCGAATTCCTGCAGCGCCGCATCTTCCAGCCGTTGCACATGAACAATACGCTCGCGTTCGAGGCTGACAGGAACACGGTGGCACACCGCGCCTACGGACACGTGAAACAGGACGGAGAATATGTCGAAGCAGACCAAAGCTCGACCTCGGCAACATTGGGCGACGGAGGGATCTATTCGAATCTCGACGACCTCTCGCGCTGGGACAGCGCGCTCCGTCATCACACTTTGCTGAGCGAGGCGGAGATGCGACCCGCAGTGACGCCTGCCGTGCTGAATGACGGAACTCAGACCCGCTGGCCAACCACACCTGGCGAGGATAACCTGAATCCCGGCCACAAAGTCGCCTACGGTTTCGGCTGGTTTCTCGACCCCTACCAGGGGCGGCCACGGATGAGCCACACCGGCACCACGCGCGGATTCCGCACGGTGATCCAGCGTTTCACGACTGATGATGTAACGGTGATCGTCCTCGCCAACCGCACCGACCTCGACCCGGCTGCGCTTTCACTTCGAGCCGCCGATCTTTGCCTGGAGGCAATCTCCTCATCGCGGTAGCCGAGCTTCGTCAGTTCGAGATTTTCTCATAGTCCGAATTCTGCGTATTCACTTCGACTTTTTTGGCGGGCGCATTCAGCTTGGCTTTTGACAGGTGATTGACGCCGCCAGGGAGGCTTTCAAACTCGGCCGCCATGGTGACGGGGTCCTTTTCGCTTCCCAGATTGCTTTTAATGTCGATCCTGCGCAGCGCCTTCGAAACCGAGTCATAGGTATAAACAAGTGAGTCTCCGTCCATGAGATATCGCTTGAACCGAATCTCGGACATTCCCTGTCCCGCCTGACCGACGGAGGCGTAGCCGTGCTCCAGGAGGAACTGCAACTGGTCCGGCTTGGGCGGGAGGTAGGAGTGGACCAGGGTGATCGACCGCTCGACGTAGTCCGCCATATCGGCTTTCTTGCGATTGGCCGGCCTCTTCGACATCGTGTCGGGGGTCTTGTCCTCCTTCACCGGGCCGATGGGGGTCTTCTGCACTTTCCCCTCGCTGTCGTACCGGCAGGACATGTCTCTGGTGCTGTGAACCTTGCCTTTGACCAGCACTTGAGTGTGTTCGGTCCACTTGTACTTCGACAAGGCCGCAAGACTGCGAGCCACGTTTTCGCGGACCGCAGTCACTTCGCGTTTCAAATCCGGTGACATCTCCTGGGCAAAGCACGGGTAGGTCACGGCACACCCGCAGACTACGAGGCTCGCCAGCGTCGCTCTGATCATTTGTGCCTCTCTCAACGATTCAGATGCGGCCGGGACACTCGCGGGTGCTCAAACACCGAAAGCGAGCACAAGAATTGCGCTCGAGCTATTGCTCGTGCATCGAGCCGGCCAGGCTGATCAGGTTCTGCGGAGCGACTCGAATCACACCACTGTGGGGGCTATCCAGTTCAGCGATGAGAAAGAAGGAGACCGCGACGATCGCCGGCAGGAAGGCAAACAACCTCAATTTGCCTGCAGTCTGGAGCGCACTATACCCGACCAGGCCGTTGCAGGCGATTGCGATGATGATCATCAGAAGCCACGCTGCCGTCGGAATGCGGTTCCACCACGCCGCCTGCGTGTATCCTTGCGAGTTCAACACATCGTTCATCCCGGAAGCCACCAGCGCGGCCACCTGTGTCGGGTTGGCGGTTACCGGCGGCCGGATGGCGGCCCAGAGGTCGTGCTGTAGCCGGGCTGTCACCTCATTGATCTGCTTGAGTTGGTGCGCATCGCGAGTCGTATAGAACAGAATGCGCTCGTCAACATAGCTTTTCAGGAGCTGGCGCACCCGGGCAGCATCGGCAGCCGGCAGCAGATCCGCCCGAACGTATTCCGTGCCAATCGCGTTGGCTTCCGCTTCCTCATAGTTTTTGCGCTGATCGTACCTGCCAACGGCCATGGAAAAAGCGAATCCGATCAGCAGTGCGAGCAGCGTAAGCGAGGCGCCTGCGACAACGATCAGATCCTCGTGCTCGGCATCCTCGAACGCCTGCCGCCTCAATCGAAGCCGGTTGCCAACCCATGATGAGGCCCACATCACCAGCAGACTGATTGCAAAAAGGGCCATCGGGTGGTCCTGGAGGGTAGACATAGTAGAGTCCTGTCTGTTTGTCTTCTATCACGTCTGACTTCCCGGTTTGGCAGGTTCAGCGTCGTCGGCGTACTCGAATACTGTCACTCTGCGGGTGAGGTAGTCCGCCTCTACTTGACGACTTCACCAGTTGTGGCATTCACATAGGCGATGTAGCCGCTCTTGTTGGTGCCCCACATGATGTACCAGACGGGCGCTGGGAAGCGGGACGCGTTCCCCAGGGTCATCGTGTAGGGAGCGTTTGGGTGAGTCTTCAGCCAGCCCGCGGCCTTCTCCGCGCCTACCTTGTATGCGGCATCGGAATCGACGATGAACTCAGAGTCGATGAACGTCTTGCTCGCCGGAGTGGCTCCCGCCCAGCTCTGCTTGTCACTCACGTTGAGTCCCTTGCGGAGTTCCATCCCTTTGTCGGCCACAGCGAAATTGAACGTGCGGGCCTCGCGCCGGCTTGGAGAGACAAAGACGGCGGTCCACAGACCGGCCTTCCCTCCCTCATTCTGGACAGCCGGTATCTCGCCGCTTTTCAGGGTGAGACTGAGAAGATCCGGCGCCCAGGCACGCGCTGCCTTGCGCATCTCAAAGTAAGCGATGCGCGCGGCAATAGCCTCCGGGGGCTTCGCCGGCTCGTGCCTTGCTACACTTTCCCCTTTCGTGGTTGCCTGAGGAGCTTTCGAGCAAGCGCTCAAGACGATTGCGACGGTAACTGCTGCAGCTACGGACCAGATTCTCCTGACCACGCACTTCACCTCCGTACACGTGCCATCCACCGCAAACGATCTGATCATCCTTTGCCGGTAAGCGCAAGCCCGAGTTGTGGCCAGTCGCCGGTGACGTGGGGCCGGACAGATTAGTCGTACAGCGGCAAGCCTACGAGATCCGAGCTTTCGGAACTGCAAGCGGCAGGGCAAGGATTGTGTGGGGTGGGTTGGAGACGAACAGAGATGAATGGTCGGGGCGAGTGGATTTGAACCACCGGCCTCCTGGTCCCGAACCAGGCGCTCTAACCAGGCTGAGCCACGCCCCGATCAGCTTCTATTGTACTTGGAGGCACGGCGGGTCCGCAATCGGAGAGGGAGAGGAACACCGACGCGGCCACGAGTTTTCGCCGTGTGTGCGTATACTTTGTGCATGTTCATATACGCAGCGGCCCTACTGCTTGCCGTCTTCGTACCGGCGGCGGCCCAGACACGGAAGACCGTTTTCATCATCACAGACGCCGAGGGAGTGGCCGGAATCTGCCGGCAGGAGCAGACCGAGGCCAAAGACCCGGAGCTTCGCGCACTGCTGACGGGCGAGATCAACGCCGCGGTGCAGGGATTTCTCCAGGGCGGCGTGGACGAGGTGATCGTGTGGGACGGGCACGATGGCAGCGCCACGCTTTCGGCGCAGACCATCCATCCCAAAGCAAAGCTCGTCATTGGCGGAGTCGGGCGAACGATGACGTTGGAGCGGGGCTACAGCGCCGTGGCGTTCATCGGGCAGCATGCCAAGGCGGGAGTGAGCAAGGGGGTCATGGCTCACAGCTACAGCTCGCTGGCGATTCAGAATATCCGGTTGAACGGCGAGTTCGTGGGCGAAACAGAGACGCGCACGATGCTGGCCGGCTGGTTCAACACGCCGGTCATCCTCCTGACGGGCGATGCGGCGGCGGTGGAGGAGATGAAAGCGCTGGTGCCGGAGGCCGAGACGGCGGCGGTGAAGGAAGGGCTGGGGCGTTACGTCTGCGTATCGATGTCGGCGGAGGAGGCGCGCTCTTCTATCCGTGAGGCCGCGCGCAAGGCGGCAGCGAAGATTGGAAAGATCAAGCCGTACAAAATCGGCGGGCCGGTGACCATCGAGATCGAGTACACCACGCGAAACTCATTGCGCATCGACGCCGGGCAGGCATTGGGGGGCGAGGTCACCGGCGACCGGACCATCCGGTTCGCGGGGAAGGATTTCCTGGATGCATGGACGAAAGCAAGGTTGTGGTGAGCCTATGCGCAGAAGAGAGTTCCTTGCAAGTCCCGCGGCGCTGATGCAGCCTGCACCGGCAACCGTGGTTGTGGATCCGAGGCCGCAGTTCGAGATTTCGCCGCTGCTGTACATGCAATTCATGGAGCCATTGGGAGTGACGGACTCGTCAGTGGAAGCGGCGTGGGACTACGACGCCGACGACTGGCGGAAGGATTTCGTCGACACGACGAGGGACCTCGGGCCCCAGGTACTGCGCTGGGGCGGGCTGTACAGCCGCTACTATCGCTGGCGTGAAGGCGTCGGCCCCGCCGCCCGGAGGCCCTGGATGCGGAACTACGTCTGGGGCGGGAAAGAGACGAACCGGGTCGGGACCCATGAGTTCGTGGACCTATGCCGCCGCGTCAGTGCGGAACCGTTGATGTGCGTGAACTTTCTCAGCGACGGCGAGACGCGCTATCGCACAACGAAGGAAGGCGACCGCACGGCCGGCGCGCAGGAGGCCGCGGACTGGGTGTCGTACGCGAACGATCCGTCGAGCCGGGAGCGACGCTCAAACGGCGTGGCGGAACCATACGGCATAAAGCTCTGGCAGATCGGCAACGAAACCTCATACGGCAGCACGACATTCGGGAAGGATGAGGCGATTGCGCACACCATCAAGTTTGCCCGGCAGATGAAGGCTCGCGACAGGAGTATCCAGCTCATCGGCTGGGGCGACCGCGGCCGCGAAGGGTACTGGGCGCGCGACATGGTGGATCGGGCGGGAGAGTGGATCGACATGGTCGCTTTCCACATGATGGGACAGAATCCGATTCGCAAGGACACCGTATTGCGAGGCCTGCGCTGGCAAAAGGAGCCGGAGCAGGCGTGGGAAGAATTGTTGGAACTCGCCCGGCGCGTGGAAACGCGACTGACGGAGATGGAGGAGTCGGCTGGACCAAAGATGCCGATCGCAATCACTGAGGGGCACCTTTCCGTTCCGCCGAGCAACTCAAATCCGATATTGCTGGATTGGCTGAGCGCGGCGTATCACGCGCGCAGCCTCAACATCTATCAGCGGCACGGAGCACGGGTCAGGATTGCGACCATCGCGGACTTTGAAGGGAACCGTTGGACAGTGAACGCATTGCTGCTGCAGGTGCCCAAAGGAGCCAGTTACCTGACGCCGGCAGGCGCTGTCGCCAGACTGTTCAGGAGGCATGCAGGAACGCACGGCCTGGCGGTGAAGTCCGCCCCGTCAGGGCTCGACATTGCCGCGAGCGGCACAGGAGACAAGGTTTTTCTGCATGTGGTGAACACGGACTACAGGCACGCCGTGGACGCAGCGTTCGAGGTGGCGGGGCGGCAGGTGAACGCCGGCCGAGTGCTCGAAATAGCGCCGGGAGAACTGCGGACGGCCGCGAGCGCTGAACAGCCGGAGCCGTTCCGTGCCGTGGAAAAAGCCATTGGTCCCGTGGGCATGCGCTGGCGTTTCCCGGCAGGATCCGTCAGCGTGGTGGAACTGGAGACGCGCGCGCTATGACCTTGCCGCCACTCGCTTTAGGGTGAATCAGGCAAAAAAGATGCGACTTGTGCCCTTTCGCCGCCTCTAACACTTTAGAAGCCGAGCCACTTAGGGCGTCAGGAGTGGCGGAGAGGATCGGTGAGAGTATGGATGCAGATACGGCGCCAGCAAGCATGACCACTCAGCAAAGCGAAGCTGAGAATGGTCAGCACCATCGGCATCGGCAAGGCTTGATGTCGAAGATCAGGCATATTGCGCTTGCCATTGCTGGAGCGGCGGCAGACTCGGTTGACGGGGATGCCCGGTTTCCGGATGAGGCCTTTTCAGCACTGCGACAGGAGAAACTTCTCGCGGCGGCTATTCCTTGTGGATTAGGCGGGCTGGGTTCCTCCGTTCCGGAAATCGCCTCCATGTGCACTGCGCTCGGCGAGCATTGTTCGTCAACCGGACTCATTTTCGCGATGCACCAGATCCAGGTGTTCAGCCTGGTCCGGCACGCGGCTGACAGCCCGTTCTTTTCAAAGTACCTGCGGGAGTTGGCGGAGAAGCAATGGCTGATTGCTTCCGCCACATCCGAGGTCGGAACGGGAGGCGACATCCGTTCCAGCATTGCCGCGGTGGAATCGCAAGGCGAGACGTTCCGCCTGAAGAAGAGGTGTTCCGCAGTTTCCTACGGAAAGCAGGCGGATGCGATCTTGGTGACGGCCCGCCGTGGTCCGGAGGCTGCGCCTGGTGAGCAGGTGATGGCTCTGGTCACGAAGGATGACTATCAGCTTGGGGACTGGGGTACCTGGGACACCTTGGGAATGCGCGGCACATGCAGCCCTGCCGTGACGATTACAGCGGAAGGGAGGTGCGAACAGATCGTGGCGGAGCCTTTCCGGTTGGTAGCAAGCCAGACGATGGTGCCGTACTCGCATATCCTGTGGTCTGCCACGTGGCTGGGAATTGCGCATGGGGCCGTTGCGACGGCGCAGTCGTTTATCCGCGAGTCCGCGAAGAAGGATCCCGGCAAGGTTTCAGTGAGTAGCACGCGGTTGGCGGACATTGTCTCCAAATTGGAGGTAATGAGCGCGGCGGTGAAGCAGGCGGCGCAGGAGTACTCGGACCTGCTCCAGCAGCCCGGAAACCAGTCTTTGCCGGCTGGAATTTCGTATCTGATGCGCATGAACGCGCTGAAGCTGTCGTGTTCTCAGCTTGTTTGCGAGATTTGCCTCGGATGCATGGATTTGTGCGGCCTTACGGGATATTCCAATACGTCTAAGTACGCCCTGGGCCGGTATGTGAGAGACGCATTATCGGCTCCGCTGATGATCGGCAACGATCGTCTGCGGGCGACAAATGCGGCGCTGCTGCTGGCAACGGGTCCCGCACGGCCGTAGCACCTCGAGACTCGCCGAATAGAGTAGCACTGCTGCTCGAATCGTCTGGCTTCTCCTGGGGTTTTGCTATGCTGAAAGGGAACGATTCATTCTTACAGAGAGGATACTCCTGAATGGCAGTCAAAGTAGCAATCAACGGGTTCGGCCGCATTGGACGGAACGTCCTGCGGGCAGGCATCAACAATCCTGGAGTGGAGTTCGTTGCAACGAACGACCTGACCGATACCAAGACACTGGCTCACCTGTTGAAATACGATTCCGTGCTGGGCCCGCTGGATGCGGATGTCTCTGCCGGACCTGATTCCATCACAGTCAACGGCAAGGCGATCAAGGTTTTCTCCCAGAAGGACCCGGCCGCGATTGACTGGTCGAGCCTGGGAGCGCAGATCGTTATCGAATCGACGGGCCGCTTCACCGACGCGGAACAGGCCAAGGCGCACCTGCAGGGCACGGTGAAGAAGGTGATCATCTCCGCTCCTGCGAAGAATGAAGACATCACGCTCGTGCTCGGCGTGAACGACGACAAGTATGACCCGAAGAAGCACAACATCGTGTCGAACGCGAGCTGCACGACGAACTGCCTTGCGCCGTTCGTGAAAGTGCTGCAGGACAAGTTCGGAGTGGAGAAGGGGTCGATGACCACGATCCACAGCTACACGAACGACCAGAACGTGCTCGACTTCCCGCACAAGGACCTGCGCCGGGCGCGTGCGGCGGCGATTAACATGATTCCGACCTCGACCGGCGCGGCGAAGGCGATCGGCCTGGTGATGCCCGAGTTGAAGGGCAAGCTGGACGGCTATGCGATGCGCGTGCCGACTCCAAACGTTTCGGTGGTTGACCTGGTGTGCGTGCTGAAGAACGCGGCCACAGCCGAAGCGATCAACGCCGAGCTGAAGGCAGCGGCGGAAGGACGCATGAAGGGCATCCTGGCCTTCACGATGGACCCGGTGGTTTCCACCGACATGATGCGGAATCCCAACTCGTCGATCGTGGACGGGCAGCTCACCAAGGTGCTCGACGGCAACCTCGCCAAAGTGGTGTCCTGGTACGACAACGAGTGGGGTTATTCGAACCGCGTCGTCGACCTGTGCGTTCTCATGGCCAAGAAAGGTCTGTAATCGATCCTGCATCGGATCAGGAAAAGCCCCGCCCGGCGCAAGCCCGGCGGGGCTTTTCCGTTGGCGGGCACCAAGAGACAACCTCGTACCTGATGCTGATCTCAAGAATCGCTGTTAGAAAACATCCGGGGCGGCGACTATATAGGGTGTGGGACGAGATGAGCTGTACGCAGCGGCAGCGCGTGAGTATGGCCGGGCGCTGGACCGGCTGGCTGCGGGATACGAAACGGACGCGGAAAAGCGCCTGGATCTGAGGCAGGAGATCCACTTTCAGCTTTGGCGGAGCCTTGAGAATTTCGACGGGCGGTGCGCTCTGAAGACGTGGACGTTCCGCGTGGCGCACAACACCGCTGTTTCGCATGTGACGCGGGAGCGGCGCAGGCGGGCCGTGTTTGTTTCGCTGGAGGAAGTAGAGACGGCCGCGGGCCCTGAGGCGCCGGACATCGACCAGGCACGCGCACTGGCGCATCTCTCAGAGCTCATTCTGCAGTTGAAGCCTCTGGACCGGCAGATCATGCTTCTGTATCTGGAGGAGATGAGTACGGCAGAGATCGCTGAAATCACTGGCATTTCCGCGGGAAATGCAGGAATGAAGATCCACCGGATCAAAACGATTCTGGGGCAGCGGTTTGCGAAGGAGCGAAATCATGCCTGAAGAGCGAGATCCGGGTAGAGTGTGGCGGGGCCAACCCGAGGAGAGGATCGCCATGACACTCGAGATGTTCATGAACCGGCGGAGGCGGGAACTGGCGTCGAAGACGCGGCTGGAGATCCTGGTCAGCATCGGAGCCGCGCTGTTTTTCGTGACGGTGATGTGGTGGAGTTTCCGGGATGCCTTGGGGCCGATACAGAGGATCGGGGTGGCGGCCGTGGTCGCCTGGGTAGGGGTCACGTTGTGGTGGATGCTGCGCCGCGGCCGCGGCCGGGAGGATGCGGCATCGGCGGGAGTCGAGTTCTACTACAAAGAGCTGGAGCGGCGGCGGGATCACCTGAGGAACTCGTGGCTGTGGCTGGGTCCGCTTGTGCTGGCGATACTCCTGCCGCTCCTGACATTCATCGGGCGCGAATTGCCCGACGTGCGCCGGCTGAAGAACGCGGCGCCGTTTACTGTGCTGCTGGTGGTCTGGGTGGTAGTGGGCGTGTGGAGCCGGCGGAAGCAGGCACGCGAACTGCAGCGCGAGATCGACGAACTCGCAGAGTTGAGGCGATGATGATCGCCGCATTGGTGCTGCTGGCTGCGTTGGCAGAATGGCGGGACCCGTCGCCGCACAAGGTGCAGATGGTGGCCGTCGAGGATGGTGTCGACCTGGAGGTGTTGGACTGGGGCGGCCGGGGCCGCGCGCTGGTGCTCCTGGCCGGATCGGGGAATACGGCGCATGTTTTTGACGAATTTGCGCCGAAATTGACCGGCTTCGCGCACGTTTACGCGATCACGAGGCGCGGATACGGGGCGTCAAGCCGGCCTCCGACGGGATATGACGATCAGCGGCTGGCAGATGATGTCCTGGCCGTGCTGCGCACGCTTCGGATAGAGTCCCCGGTGCTGGCTGGACACTCGATGGCCGGAGGCGAACTCACCACGCTGGGTGTGCAGCATTCGGAGCGATTGAGCGGACTGGTGTATCTGGACGCTCTGGGTGATCCAAGGGATTGGCCAGGGAGCGATCCAGCCTACATTGAGCTGTTCCGGAGATTGCCGGCTGAGATGCGAGGTCCCGCTGGCGGGCCGAACGAGACTCCGCTGACGCTTGAGGCGTACCGGGCGCGGCAGGTGAAGAACGAAGGATTCGCGTTTCCGGAGTCGGAATTGCGGAACATTCGAACAATAAATGAAGACGGGACGATGGGCGCATTCAGGGCTCCGCGCTGGGTTCATCAAGCGAGTGGCGACGGGCAGAAGAAGCGGGATTACCGAGGCATACGGGTGCCGGTCCTGGCGCTGATGGAAATGCCCGGAGGAAAGAGCAAGTACGAACCGAAGAATGATGAAGAGCGGGCGGCGACCGAGGCGTTCAACCGGGCGACGGCGGCGTATGTGGAGCGCTGGATCGCGAACTTGAAAATCGGCGTGCCGGACGCGCGGGTTGTGGACCTCCCGGGGGCGGGACACTACGTCTTCTTGACGCGCGAGCCGGCAGTATTGAACGAGATCAAAGGGTTCGTCGTATCACTGAGGTGATCGACTCCGATGAGCATCGCGCGCTCTCAGGCGGAGTACTTGCGGGTCAGCGTGCGTAGCTGAGCCAGTCCCTTGGGGACGGCGGTCGGGGCCGGCTCCTTGGCTTCGTACTCCAGAGACAGGTAGCCTTTGTAGCCGCCGGCGGCGATCAGTTTGACGACCTTGTCCCAGTCCTGCGGACCGCGTGTGCCATCGTCGTAGGTCATCTCCGATTTCACCTGGACGTTGACGGCGTAGGGGAGGCACTCCTGCATCTGCTGGAAGGCCAAAGTACGGAAGTTGCCGGTGTCGAGATTGATGCCGACCCAGGGCGAGTTCACCTTGTTGACCATCTCGATGATGCGGCTGGCGTTGGTGCAGATGCCGCCGTGGTTCTCAAGACCGAGGATGATGCCTCGGCTGCCTGCAATGTCGGCGCCGTGCTTGAGGCATTCCACCACCCACGGCACTGCCTGTTCTTCCGTCGCAGTCTTGGGGACTGTGCCGCCGAAGACGCGGATGTGGCCGGCGCCGAGACGATCGGCCACGTCGACCCATTTGCGGATGTTCTCGACTTCAGCGTCACGAGCAGACGGGTCGGCCCTGGTCAGTTCCGTGCGGATGGCGATGGAGTAGATCTCGATGCCGCAACGGTAGGCGAGGCGACGCAGGTTCGCGAGCCACGCCGGATCCGTGCCGGGAACCCAGTAGACGGTCATGTCGAGGCCGTCGACGTCCCAATCGACGCAACTGCGGATGAGGTCCTCGTAAGTGAGGGACTTCGATTCGAGTTCCTTGCGGAAGGAATAGGCACAAAGGGCGGGCTTGAGGCGCGCCTTTTTGGGGAGCTTGTCAGGGGAAGACTGTGCGGCGAACAGGGCCGGGGCGGCCGCGGAGGCTTGCAGAAAATGGCGGCGGTTCATCAGCAAGATGGTATCGCAAGGCCTGGCCTGGAGGCCGGCCTTGTGCTTAGCGCGCTTCCTCAATCTGGAGCGAGACGTCTTCCCACTCAGTGAGGGTGCGGTCGAGTTCGGCTCGACGCGCGTCGAGAAGATCCATCTGCCGTTTCGTTTCGTCCGCGGAGACGAAGGACTGGAGATCGGCTTCGATCTGAGTGATCTCGGCTTCCAGCTCTTGAGACGCGGCTTCGAGGCCGGCGGCGCGGTCTTCGAGCTGTTTCAGCTTGAGCGGATTGACGCGCTTTGCCTTGGACGGCTCCTGCTTCTCCGCCTCGGCGGGTTGATCGTTGATGGTTGGCGCCGATTCCTCGACAACCGGTGAGCCGCCAGCCTTGCGGTAGAGGTAGTCTTCGTAATTGCCCGGGAAGACTCGCACCTCGCCGCCCGCGATCTCGATCACCTTGGTGGCGAGATTGTCGATGAAGTAGCGGTCGTGCGAGACGAAGACCACAGTGCCGCTGAATTCGCGCAGCGCTTCCAGCAGAACATCCTTGGCGCGCAGATCGAGGTGGTTGGTGGGCTCGTCGAGCAGCAGAAAGTTGGATGGATTCAGCAGGAGCCGCGCGAGCGCGTAGCGGTTGCGCTCGCCGCCGCTGAGCACGCCGATCTGCTTGAAGACGTCGTCCTCGCCGAAAAGGAAACAGCCAAGAAGGCTGCGCAGCTCAGTGACAGTCTTGCCGTTGGCCACGCCGCTCAGATCGTCCAGCAGGCGCGCGTCGGGATCGAGCTCCTTGTACTGGTCCTGCGCGAAGTAGTCGGGCTGGACATTGTGTCCGATGCGATAGTCGCCGCGGGTGAGCGGCTCGACTCCGGCAAGCAGCTTGATGAGCGTCGACTTGCCGGCGCCGTTGACCCCGACAAGCGCCACTCGATCCTGCCGTTCGATCGCGAAGTTCACTTCGCGCAGAATCGTGCGCTCTCCGTAGGCTTTGTCAACGCCGGTAAATTCAGCGACGACGCGCCCGGATGGCTTGGGCTGGGGAAACGAGAAGTGGATGGTCTTCTCTTCGGGCGGAATCTCGATTCGCTCGATCTTGTCCAGCTCCTTGATGCGCGACTGAACCTGCTTGGCCTTGGTGGCCTGATAGCGAAAGCGGTTGATGAAGGCTTCGAGCTGCTGGATACGCTCCTGCTGGTTGCGGTACGCGGCTTCGAGCTGCTCGCGTCGCTCTGTCTTCTGCTTGAGGTAGCGCTCATAGCCACCGGTGTAGAAGTGGAAGCTCTTATTCCAGATCTCGGCGATTTTGGAGACGGTGACGTCGAGGAAGTAGCGGTCGTGGGAGATGAGGACGAACGCGTTGGGGTAGCTGGTGAGGTAGTCTTCCAGCCAGTTGCGCGCTTCGAGGTCGAGGTGGTTGGTGGGCTCGTCGAGGAGCAGCAGGTTGGGCTGCTCGAGGAGGAGCTTTGCGAGCGCGATGCGCATCTGCCAGCCGCCGGAAAACAACTCGGTGCGCTTGGTCCAGTCTTCCTTGGGGAAGCCGAGTCCGGTGAGCACGCTGCCGACCTTTGCTTCAAGCGCGTAACCGTCGCGGTTACGGAATTCGGAGTCGAGTTGCCCAAAGCGATCGCTGGCTGCGTGGTATTCAGGGCTCACGGGATCAAGCTCGCCGAGTTGATGCGCGAGCGATTCCATCTCGCGCTCCATATCCTTGAGGCGGTCGAAAACGGAGAGGCACTCCGCAAAGACGCTGCGGCCGGAGAGGCGCAGGCCGTCCTGCGGGAGATATCCGGCGGAGATGCCCTTCTGCTGCGCGCAGTCGCCGGAGTCGACCGTTTCGATGCCGGCGAGAACCTTCATGACAGTGGACTTGCCGGTACCGTTGGCGCCGACCAGGCCCACGCGATCCTGCGATGTGATCAGCCAGTTGACGCTCTCGAAAAGGACCTTGGGCCCGAAGCGTTTTCCGGCGTTGACGAGAGAGATCATTGCAATACTCAGTTGGCCGCATGGCGCAGCACTTTGCCGGGGCGGGCGTCATTGAGCTTGCCCTCGTCGACGACGACCTTGCCATTGACGATGGCGAAGTCGATGCCCTCGGTGTACTGGTGCGGCTTGATGTAGGTCGATTTGTCCTGGATGCGCGCGGGATCGAAGATGAGCAGATCGGCGGCCGCGCCTTCGCGCACAATGCCGCGGTCCTTGAAGCCGAACGTACGGGCGGGGAGAGAAGTCATTCGGCGGATGGCGTCTTCGAATGTGAGGACGCCGCGCTTGCGGACGAACTCGGCGAGGACACGCGCGTTGGTGCCGTAGGAGCGGGGATGCGGCATGCCTTCGCCGAAAACGCGAACGCCGCCATCGCTGGCGAATGCGGTGTTCGGATAGCGCATGATGCGCTCCACGTCGACGTCGCCCATGGAGTGGTAGATCATTTGCGCTCCGCCGGCGAGCTGCATGGCGAAGATGGTCTCGATCTGGTTGGCGACGGAGGGCTCGATGCCGCGCATGCGAGTGATTTCGGGAATGGTCTTGCCTTCGTATTCGGGATTGGCCTTGCAGTCGGCAACGATCGCGTAAGTGTAGTCCTGGTGGCCCAGTTCCTTGAGGCGCTGTTCCATCTCCGCGGCGATCTTCTGCCTGATTTCCTGTGTGGTGAGCCGCTCCTTGATCTTTTCCGCACCGTCGGCGAGCGCCCAGGAAGGCATGGTGATGCCGAGATTGGTGGAGGAGTGGTCGTAGGGATACTGATCGACAACGACATCGACGCCCTTGCGACGGTACTCTTCGACCAGCGCGAGCGACTTCTCGCTCATGCCCCACAGGCGCGGCGTGTCGATCTTGAAGTGCGACAGCTCGACCCGCATGCCGGCCTCCTGGCCGACGCGGGCTGCTTCGTTGATGGCGTCAAGAATCTGCGCGCCTTCATCGCGCATATGACTCGCGTAGACCCCGCCGTAAGCCGCGGCGGAGCGTGCGAGCTCGACGACCTCATCCGTATTGGAATAGGTACCGGGGATGTAGATGAGTCCCGTGGAGAAGCCCACGGCGCCTTCCTGCATGGCGCGGTGGACCATTTCCTTCATCCGCGCAATCTCATCGGGCGTGGCGGCGCGATTGGCCGTTCCCATCACTTCGCGACGCACGGTGTTGTGCCCGATCAGCGCGGCGACATTGATGCCGAGCCCGGCTTCTTCCAGCATCTTGAACCAGCCGCCCATGTTCGGAACAGAGCCGCCGCAGTTGCCGGTCACCACCGTGGTGACGCCATCGAGCAGGAAGTTGTCGGCGCGGGACGCCGTTTCGATGACGCCCTCGATATGCGTGTGCACATCGATGAAGCCCGGCGTGAGGGCGCGGCCCGCTGCGTCGATGATGCGCGTGGCCGTCGCCTGCGGCATGGCGCCTATGGCTGCGATGCGGCCGTCCTTCACCGCCACGTCGGCGCGGTACCAGGGATTACCGGTACCGTCGATGACGCGGGCGTTGCGAATGAGGATATCGTATTGAGCCAGCGCGGGCGCGGCGCACAGCAGGATCAGTGCGAGGAACTTCATTGAGGCAGCGGGCCGCAGAAGAAGTTGAGCGAGGTGGCGATAAACTGGCGCATCTCGCTTCGTTTCACCACGGCGTCGAGGAATCCGTGCTGCAGGACAAACTCAGCGCGCTGGAATCCTTCGGGAAGCTTTTGGCGAATGGTCTGCTCGATGACGCGCGGGCCTGCGAAGCCGATGAGCGCACCTGGCTCGGCGATGTTGAGGTCGCCCAGCATGGCGAAGCTTGCTGTCACGCCGCCGGTTGTGGGGTCAGTAAGCACGCTGATGTAGGGCACCTTGGCCTGATCCAGCTTCATGAGGGCGGCGCTGATCTTCACCAACTGCATCAGGCTGACTGCGCCTTCCTGCATACGGGCGCCGCCGGAGGCCGAAACGATGATCAGCGGATGACGGTCGGCGATGGACCTTTCGATAGCGCGGGTGATCGCTTCGCCCATCACGGTGCCCATGGAGCCGCCGATGAATTTCAATTCGAGCGAACAGACGTTGACGGGACGGCCGTGGAGCGTGCCGGACGCGGAGATGATGGCGTCCTTCAGCTTCAGCGCCTTCTGCATAGAGGCGAGACGCTCATGGTAGGGCTTGGCGTCGACAAAGGCGAGAGGATCGTTGGAGGTCAGCGTCGCGTCGTGTTCGGACCACTTGCCGTCATCGAGCAGATACTTCAGGCGCGTTCGCGCGTCGATGCGGAAGTGGTGCCCGCACTTGGGGCAGCAATGCAGCGTTTCTTCGATGTCCTTGCGCCAGATGATCTGCCGGCAGCCATCGCATTTGATCCACAGGCCTTCGGTCTTGACGTGGCGCTCTTCGTCGGTGACCTTGGCGACTTTTTTGGGGTGTTTGAACCAATCCATGGCTGGGCGCAGATGTGCCTCAATTCACCGTAACAATTCGGAGATAGTGTACTCAACTCCCCTGACAGGGCATACTGACAGATTGAAGCTGTTTCTCTACTTCATCGGCAAGCCGCGGGACCAGCACGCCAACGCTATGGCGCAGGAGTTCGTCAAGCGGACGTCGCGCTATATGACCTGCGAAATGAGAGAGATCCAGCCGGGACGCGCGGACCTGTTCTCGAAGCATGCCAGTGCGCGAAAGGTGTTTCTGGATCCGGCGGGCAAGGCGATGGATTCGAACGCGTTTGCAGCATTCATAGGCAAATCTGAACTGGAGGCGCGCGACATCGTGTTTCTGGTGGGCGGGCACGACGGTCTGCCGGAGGAGTGGAAGCCCCGCGCGGACCTGCTCCTGTCTCTCTCACTTATGACGATGCCGCATGAACTGGCGCGGGCGGTACTGGCGGAGCAGATCTACCGTGCGCTGACGATCCTACGTGGGCATCCGTATCCGCGATGAAGCGGACTTGCATTAGCCCCTCGGATTGAGGCAATCTGGAAGGTTTCTCTCCCTCGGAGGAATCCGCGATCCCGCGGTGGAATGATTGGCGGATACATGAAAGTACGCGTCCTCTACCACGATCATTGTTTTGACGGAGCGGCATCGGCCGCGTTCTTCAGCCGGTTTGCGAAGGAGCGCTTCTACAACGGCGCGAAATTCGCCTACACCGGCATGGCGCACAAGGCTTCTCAACTTTTCGAGGAGTCCGATTTCGACGGCGAAGAAAACGCGATCGTCGATTTCAAGTACTCGAGCAGCGACAAAGTGACGTGGTGGTTCGATCATCACCAGAGCGCGTTTCTCTGCCACGCGGACCAGCTCGATTACGAGGCCAAGAAAGACTCGCGCCGTTTTTACTTTGATCCCACTTACCGCTCCTGCACGGAGTTCATCGCGCATATTGCCCGCAGTGTCTACCGCTACGACGCGCCCGATCTCGCGGACCTGGTGCACTGGGCCGGAATCATCGACGGCGCGTTGTACAAGAGCGCCGAGGAAGCGGTGGCGATGCGTGAGCCAGCCATGAAGCTGACGCTGGTGATCGAGGCCGTCAAAGGCTCTGAACTGGTCCAGAAGATCATCTGCATGATGCAGCGCAAGGCGCTGGAGGACATCCTGGCGGATCCGGACGTGCAGGCGGCATTCCAGCCGTTGTATGAGCGGCACCTGCGCTCCATCGACATCATCCGGCGAGAGGGAAGCTGTTCGGACGGTGTGATCTTCTTCGACGTCGCAGACTATGACATGGAGGGGTACAACAAGTTTGTTCCCTACTCGCTCTTCCCGGATTCGACGTACACGGTGTCAGTGAGCCTGTCGAGTTTCCGGACGAAGGTCAGCGTGGGATCCAACCCATGGGCGCCGAAGGAACCGACGCACAATCTGGCTTCGATCTGCGAGCGGTATGGCGGCGGCGGCCATCCGCGCGTCGGCGCCATCAGCTTCGGGACCAACCAGGTGGAAGAAGCGCGGCGTGTGGCGCGGGAGATTGTGCAGGAGCTGAGGAGCTAGCGCCGCGCGCAGGATGAAGCCTGCGCTCCACGGAGCCTTGCCACGGAGCGGTAGACCCAGCGCGACACCGGCTGCGAGGCCCGCAGCGCGAATGCTTCAAACGGGTGGCCCGATGCGCGCAGCGCGCGGATGACGGCTTCACTGCCTCCGAAAGCTGAACCGTCCGGTTCAATCCAAAGCACCTCATGCACAGCAGCGGTGCGCAACGGCTCCGGCAACCGGCTGAGCACATCCTGGACAGGCTGGGTTTGCACGGAGCATCGAGCGTGGCGCTGAAACCAGCGCACCGACCGCTCGCAGAATCCGCACTGCCCGTCCCAGAGCAGCACGCTCCGGGGCTCCGTCACTCGGATTCCCGGGAACGATTCGGGCGGGTTCATCGGCCTGCGGATTGGATCTGAACGAGAGAGGGCTCCGGCGCTTCGTAGGGCCGGGTGTCCGGCAACGTCTGGGGCACGCGCCAGAAATCGAAGTACGACACGTAATGAACACAACTGACGGTGCAGTGCGGCGCGCACGCCTTTTCCGTGATGTATTCGCGCCGGATGTCGTTGACCGTGTACTCGGTGAGCGGCACGGCCGGATAGCCGCGCTGCTGGCTGCAATAGTGCACCAGCCCGTCTTCGCAGATGTAGAGGTACCGTGCCCCGGCGCGGCAGCGCCAGTTGTTGGGCTGGCCGTTGGCGATGTTCTCCTGGAAGAAGCTGAGCTGCGAGAAATTGCGTTTCTCCAGCGCCTTTACTGCCAGGTAGATCTCGCGTTCCTTTTCCGACAGCGGCTTCAACTGCCCGCCGCCGTCGTGGATGATGCCGATGGTGGAGGAAAAGCCGAGGTCAATCGCGCGGCGGGCGATGGTCAGCGCATCGTCCGGGTCCTTCACGCCGCCGCCGACAACGGAGTTGATGTTGACGTGGAACAGGGCGTGGTTGGCCAGGAGCTGCAGCTTGCGATCCAAGACCTTCAGGCTCTTCTTCGACACTTCGTCGGGCATGACGTTGTCGATTGAGATCTGCATGTGGTCCAGACCGGCGCGGTTTAGGCGCTCGATACGGTCCACGGTAAGCAGGTAGCCGTTTGTGATCAGTCCCGTGATCGCGCCGGTGGAGCGGATCCGGGCGATGATCTGATCTAGATCGGGGTGCAGCAGAGGCTCTCCGCCGCTGATGGTGATAATCCCGGTGCCCAGGCTGCCGAGTTTGTCGACGCGTTCCATCACCACGTCGGTATCGACCGGCTTGGAGTAGTCGTCAAACTCGTTGCAGTAGGTACACGCCAAGTTGCAGCGGCGGATGGGAATGATGTGCGCCATGATGGGATGGTCCTTGTGGATCGCTCCCCACGCAATCATCTTCAACTCGCGGAGTCTTCGCTTTAATGCTGCCCAGTCGCGGCGGGCCCGGAAACCGTGGTCCGTCATGTGTATGTTGTGAACACCATTATCCAACGCGCCGCCGGAAAATGGCACACCCCGGCATCCAGTGGGGATTCCTGGCCCTTGAAATGCGCGTTCAGAAGGTTGAGCGGATCGGGCGTCTACTGTTTCTTCGCGCCCTTATTTTCGTCTTTCTTCGGCTGTTCACCAGCAACGTCACCGAAGGTGATGGTGGATTCGGCCTTGAACTGCTTGTAGTCCTTGTACGTGATTACCATCTTGATCGGCACGGGTCCGCTGTCAAAGTTCAGCGTGTCGTTGGAGACAGTATAAGTGGGGAACCAGTACTTGCCGTCAATCTGCTCGCGGTAGGTCTCGAACTTCGGGAATCGCTGTGAAGCAAGCCGCTTGCCGATGCCGGTACCGCGGCCGTAGGTCTTGACGATCTGGAAGTCACGGTCGTCCACCCAGATCTGGCCGGCGAAGTAGCGGACGCCCTCGACCATCTTCTTCGGCCTGACTGAGAACGTATAGCAGGAGATTTCGTCGACGTTTTCGCGCCCGAGATAGCGGATCTCGTAGTTCGGCAGGTCCTTTGAAGTCAGGACGAACGGCTGGACGTTGCGAATGTCCTGCTCGTCTTCGGGCGTGAACTGGATGCGCTGCAGCGTATTCATCGGCGCGTACGTGACGCGCTCGGTCCGTTTGCCATCGGCATTGAAGATGATGTCGGACTCCATCTCCAGTTTGCCTAAGGAGCGGCCCCCGGGACCGACTTCGTCGAAGCGGTACTTCTGATGATACGTGTAGTTTTCGCGAGCCTTGGCGAACGCCGTCTCCTTGGCCGCAAACTTCTGGATGATCTCCTGGATTTCGGATTCGGAGGGTTCCTTCGCCTGGCCGGCGGCCCAAAAGGGCGAGCCGGCCACCAACAGTGCCAGAACGGTAGTGCGCATCTCTATCGCCTCTTCAACTAGATGTTCGCGCAACCCGGCTGGTTACGCCAGGATCTGTTTCGCGATGGTCAGCATCTGCATGTTGCTGGTGCCCTCGTAAATCCGGCCGATCTTGGCGTCGCGATAGAACTTCTCCACCGGATAGTCCTTGGTGAAGCCGACTCCGCCGAATATCTCGACGGCGCGCGATGCCACTGTCTCTGCCACCTGCGATGCCCAGTACTTCGCCATCGCGGCTTCCTTCAGGAAGGGCTGGCCCGCTTCGCGGAGCCTCGCTGCGTTGTAGACCAGCAGACGAGCCGTCTCCACGTCCGTGGCCATGCGCGCCAAGTCCATCTGCACGCCCTGGAACTCGCTGATGGACTTGCCGAACTGCTTCCGCTGTTTGGCATACGAGATCGCGTGGCTCAGCGCCCCGGAAGCAAGGCCCGTCATCTGCGCGCCGATGCCGATGCGGCCCTCGTTAAGCGTCTCGATGGCAATCTTGTATCCTTTTCCGACTTCACCAAGAACATCCGTCCTGGGAACGCGCACGCCATCGAGGATCAGCTCACAGGTCGACGACGCGCGGATGCCGAGCTTATCCTCCTTCTTGCCGACCTTAAACCCGGCCGCGCTGCGCTCGAGCACGAAACAGGTGATGCCCTTGTAACCGGCTTCCGGATCCACTGTGGCAAAGAGGAGGTAAAGCCCAGCCTCGTAGGCATTCGTGATCCACAGCTTGCGCCCCGTCAGCACGAAGGCATCCCCGTCCTGCACGGCGCGCGTCGAAAGCGCGAACGCATCGGAACCCGCACCAGCCTCGCTCAACGCGTAGGAGGCGCAGGTGTCGGTAGCGAGACGCGGCAGCCAGCGGCGCTTCTGTTCCTCGTTGCCCCAACGAACCACTGCGTTATTGACCAGAGTGTTCTGCACGTCGACGATGACCGACGCGCTCGGATCCACAGCAGCGAGTTCTTCTATGGCGATCAGCGCCTGAACGAACGTCCCGCCCTGCCCGCCGTAGTCTTCGGGAATCTCAATGCCCATCAGGCCGAGCTCGAACGCCTGCTTCAGCAGGGCAGGCTCGAACAGTCCGCTCTCGTCCATGGACCTGACCTTCGGGCCGATCTCCTTGCGGGCGAATTGCCGCACCGCATCGCGAAACATGCGCTCGTCGTCACTCCAGGAAGTGAGGGCCCTGACTGTCCCTTCAGTCGTCAACCCAGGTGTTGCCATGCCATCATTAGACCATGTCCACGAGTCTCGGCCCGGACTGGAAAGCGCTGGCAGCCGCACAGAAAATTGAGCTGACCGAAACCGCCAGGGAGAGGCTTGAAGGGCTCTCCAAGACCCTGCTCGGCCTTCGCGGCCTCATCGATTGGACCGAAGAACCGGCGCAGATTTTTCAACTGGCTGCGTCGCAGGAGGACTCCGCCGAATGACGGTGCTCGAAGCCGCCGCCGCGCTCAGGCGGAAGCAACTCTCGTCTGTCGAGCTGACGGTGCAGTGCCTGGCGCGGATCGAAAAGCACAATCCTGATCTCAACGCTTTCATTACCATCACTGCCTCGACAGCTCTCGCCGAAGCGCGGAAGGCCGACGAGGAATTGACTTTGGGCCTCGACCGCGGACTGCTTCATGGCATCCCGCTGGCCCACAAGGATCTCTTCTGCACCCATGGCGTGCGCACCACCTCCGGCTCCAAGGTGTTCTCCTCCTACATCCCGAATTTCGACGCCGCCGTGGTGGAGCGCCTGCGCGAGGCCGGCGCCATCATGGTTGGCAAAACAGGGATGCACGAGCACGCCTATGGCATCACTTCGAACAACCCGCACTTCGGCGCAGTGCGTAATCCATGGGATCCACAGCGCATTCCCGGCGGATCATCAGGCGGCTCGGCGGTGGCCGTGGCCACCGGCATGGCGTTGATGGCGACGGGAACCGACACCGGAGGCAGCATCCGCGTCCCTGCGGCGTATTGCGGCATTACGGGCCTCAAGCCGACATTCGGGCGCGTCTCCAAGTTCGGCGCTCTGCCGCTGGGATTCTCTCTGGATCACGTGGGGCCGATGACGCGCGACGTGCGCGACGCCGCAGCGATGCTCCAGGCCATGGCGGGCTATGACCGCCGCGATCAGACCAGCGCCGATCAGCCCGTGCCTGACTTCATGCCCCCTCTCGGCGAGATTTCCCTGCAAGGCCTGCGAATCGGCCTGCCGCAAAACTTCTTCTTCGAGAAGCTCGACCCGCAGGTCGACAACGCCGTGCACTTCATGGCCTACACCGCGCAGGACCTCGGGGCCGAGCTGATCGACATCCGCGTGCCCGACGGCCATCAGTTGAATGTGCTGGCGCAGGTGACGCTGCTCGCCGAGGCTGCGTCGGTGCACGAGCCGTACATCCGCAAGCAGCGATCCTCCTATGGCGACGATGTGCGCACGCTCGTGGATATGGGACGCGTGCTGCCGGCCACCGACTATCTGCAGGCGCAGCGTTTGCGCAAACGGATCCTCGGTGTGTATCTCGATCTACTGAAACAGGTGGACTGTTTCCTGGTGCCGGCCGTGCCCATCGCCGCGCCGCTCATCGGACAGAACGAAATCGCGATCGACGGCCAGATGGAAGACACACGGCTCGCTACCACGCGCCTGGTGCGCGGCTTCAACGCATTGGGGCTTCCGGTACTCTCGATGCCCGCCGGCTTCTCGCGGGACGGGATGCCGTTGGGATGCCAGATCGTGGGACGGCCGTGGGATGAGGCGCTGCTTCTGCAGATCGGCGCGGCCCTGGAAGACCGCACTGGTCATGTCAAGCGTCTACCGCCGGGCTTTCCGCCCGCGTGAGTTTGATGGCAACCCGCTCGCGGCGGTAGAGAGCGGGTACAGCGGGGTCCAGTCGCGTTTTCAGCGGAGTCCTGATGGCCTT
>DBMU01000034.1 GCA_002298225.1 Bryobacterales bacterium UBA690 | reverse complement strand
TCAGCGCCTCGGCCACCGCCGCTGCGACCATCGTCCCGATGGCCTTGAGCGAGGCATCGTCGATGGTCATGGTGCGCGCCAGCATCGTATCGGCGGCGCCACTTTGGATGGGGTTCCACTGCGCATCAATGGCGATGTCGGAGTGACGCACGGCTTGCTTGCCGACCATGTTGGCGGTCTCGACCGCGTTCTGCAGCGCCTGATTGGCGATCACCTGGCGCTGGTTGTCGAACTGCTGCGCGTCGGAGACGAGCTTGTCAACAATCGCGCGGTTGCGCTTGATCGACTCCAGCGATTCCTGCTGGTACTCGGCGTATGTGCGCCGGATGTTGGCGAACAGTTCATTGCCGTGGGTGGCGTTGACCTGCGACTGGCCTTTGAAGAACTCGTCTGTCCCGGTCTCGAACTCGCGCTCGGCCTGATTGGGCGTAGCGACTTTGGGCATGCTCTTTGACTCCTTGTCCATGTGGTTCATGCTGAAATCGTGGTCCTGGTTGCCTTGTCGATTTACTTAGACGACACGCCGCGCTCGGCGGCGACTGCGGTTAGGGTCTGCCCCGTTTCAGCGAGTGTGGGTTCCTCGCCAATCAACTGAGCGATCCGGCGCAGGATCACATCGCAGTACGCCGGACTGATCTCGGTGCCGTAGGCGACTCGCTGGAGTATGGCGGCCGCAGCCATCGTGGTGCCGCACCCCATGAAGGGGTCGAATACTATGTCGCCGGCGTCAGTAAACGCTTTGATGAAAAACTCGACCAGTGCTCTCGGGAACGGCGCCGAGTGCGCACCCTGGCTGCTTTCCGACTTCACCTCGATCACGTTGCTCGGTCGCGCGATGCCGACGAAGCGGCCATCGGCGTCGTCTGCACCCGCCTGGCCGGCTGCCGATCCTCGTGCCCCGGTGCCAAGCAAGCCGCTGCCAGACGTCGACTTCGGATTATCGGGCGAGTAGTCGAAGCAGTCCTCTGAGGCATGGCCCACCACCTTGGGCCGAAACTTGATCTGCTGTTGGCGGCAGAAGTGGAAGACTGGCTCCCACGCGTTCTTGAAGCGGTTGTTCCAGCCGCCTGGCACACCATTGTCCGTTTTTCGCCAGCAGAACTCATCCACGAAGCGCCAGCCCCATTGCCGCACGTGGGCCAGCGTCAAATCCTTCACGTACAGGCTGCGCTGTCCATCCTCGGCGTGCTCCTTGATGTTCAGAAAGTAAGAGCCATCCGGTGCGAGGACCGATTCAATGCCCGCTGCGACTGCGCGGTACCAACTGACATACTCATCCGGCGGTACTGGTCGGAATCCGCTCGAAGGGTCGTACTCCCGCTGCGTTGCGTAGGGCGGGGAAGTCACAGCCATGGCCGCCCTCACGCCACCGAGCAATCTCTTCACTACCGCAGAATCCCGGCAGTCTCCGCACAGCAGTCGGTGCGGGCCGATGCGCCACAAATCACCCGGGTGGGCAATCGCGGTCGCAGGCGCTTCGGGGAAGTCTTCTGTGTTCTCCGTAGTCGCGGGCGCCGCCTCCTCCTGGGGCAGGAGGCTGATCAAATCCTCGTCGCTGAAGCCCAAGAGGTCCAGCGCAATGTCTTCCGCGTTGAGTGCCTCCAACTCCTCCCGGAGCAGTTCTTCGTTCCAGCCGCCATTCTCCGTGATCCGGTTGTCGGCTAAGATGTAGGCGCGCTTCTGCGTCTCCGTCAGGTGATTGAGGACGATTACCGGCACGTCGGCCAAGCCCAACTTGCGGGCGGCAAGGAGTCTGCCATGGCCAGCGATGATTCCAGAAGCGGAGTCGACAAGGATCGGCGCGTTGAAACCGAAGGCTGCGATGCTCGCCGCGATCTGGGCAACCTGTGACGCCGAGTGCGTTCGCGCGTTCCTCGCGTAGGCAACCAACCGCTCCACCGGCCACAGCTCAATGCGGCTCGCCATCGCCGGCGTGATCCGAACTCCGGTCAATCAGAACTCCGAGTGACAACCGACAACCCGCGGTGACAACCTAAATTGGCGCGTAACGCTAGCGAAGTTGTGCCGTCGGGCCACCCGCCGCCAAATGGCCCTGGGAGGACCCAAGATTGCTAGCGTCATGCTCAGGTTTTCGTAGTCTCATGCTTCACCATGCAATCGGTGAGGACGGTCAGAAAAATTGGGCGCAATTCGTCGCCTTTCCCAAGCCTCTTCATGGCCCACGTCACATGGCCGCTGTCGAGGTGCTGACGAAAGCTGTATCGAGTGCCGCTAGGAAGATGTTCTTGCACCGCGCATGCGCCGTCTGCCTGCTTTGCGAAGATCGCTTTGATGTGCCCCTTGCGGCCGTAGATGGCCGTGACGATTTCATTCGCCAAGAGTCGCCGCGCTGCCTCATGTGTGCGGTAGCCGCGCGGCCTGCCTTCTGCGTCGTAGTAGGGGATGGACTTTTCCAAGCGAAGACAGACCTCTGGCACGTGAACTGGAGGGAAGGAGTTTCAAGAGAGTCCCGGCTCTCACAGAATGTCAGGGGAGGAAACTTTCGGAGGGTGCGCCTTACGCTTGCCTGTCGAATTGCGCCTTCACTCTAAACATACGCAGAAAGTGAGAGAAGTGTGCACACCCAAAACAGATTTTTCGCATTTAGCCCAGCAATCGTTCACAGCTGCGAAGACGAAGACTATGATCGCCTGCGTCATCGATTGATGCGTCGCTTCCGTCCGCCACTGGACTTGAGGTAAAAACATACCTCACAACGACGGTGAACCGGCGGCAAGGGTTTTCCGCAGAAACCACAGGCCGGCTCGTGAAAGACAAATCTCTCACCGTCAGGATCATACTCCCCGATCGATGGCGGCTCGCCCGCGCCGGCAAATGCGTCCTTCACCAAAGCACCTGGGCCTCCCATTTGCGAGCTGTATCTGCCAAGCTGAACTTCTGCCGCGATGTGGATGAGGTTTGGCAACTCCTGCATCGAACTGCCTCCGACCACGTCCAACCCGCACCAAACCTCATTGCGATTCTGTCCGAGCACAGCCCACTGGGCGGATGCTCCAACGGCTCCTGTGCCGCGCTCTTTTCCAAAAGCAACGTTCTTCAGAGTCTGGACGCAAAGAAGCTTCACGCGGTGAGTAGTCTCTTTTCGAATGGCAGTACCGATCGCCTTTATGTCACTCCGTCTCGCTTGTATCCCCGTTGACATTACGAGGACTGGAAACTTTGAACTGGGCACCCACCGACTAATCTCGACTTCGGCCGCGCCTTCAATCTTAAAGTCCTCAGTATCGACCCTCTCGTAGTTCGAAATGCAATCCACCGAGTTCTTGTGGCCACTCCAAGCCGCGCACACAAAGGTATGCCGGGCCTTGCGAGGGCCGTACTTCTCGCGAATGGCACCAAGACGGCTCTCTAGATCGCTCTTGATTCGGGCCAACACTTCTGCGAGAGGAGCTTTGAATATGCCGTGCCTTTCTTCGAGCTCCATGAGCCAATCACTCGGAGTCTGTCCCCCATCATCCAACCCGATTCCGTTGTAGGTGATGACACCATGAGCATCAGCACATCCGAAGATCGTCATCTTGGTCGATCGATTTGTGCGGATCGCACCATCAGTCAGACCGACCAGGCGGCGGTCCGACGCGCAGACGATCGCATGGGGCCATGCGGCTACGACATTGAATGACACGCTGCTATTCTGCCATTGTTCATGGGCACTTTCGCCTCACCCATGGCTGTTCCACATCCGGGTTGTAGAACCGTTGCCGGACATTCATCGGTGGCGAGCCGATGATCTCGATCGAGTAGCGTGTGACCTCGCCGATTCGATCGCTGGGGCGGAGGTAGCTTACCAAACCGCGGTTGGAGCCGATCCCGCGACGGCCTGCGGCATAGAGCCGTTCGGCCTTCCAACCGAAGGCGATGGCCTTCTCCTGGATCGCATCCACAAGGGCCATGGCCTCAGCCGAGGCGGATTCGTCGATTCGCTGGCGTGCTTTGGCTGCTTCGCGGAGGACGTCGGTCACCGCGACGGGCGCCTGGTAACCCTTCGCGTTGAACGACCGGACAGCATCCGACAACTGCTGCTCTCCGAATCGCACGATCGCCCACTCGTGGACCTTGTTGAACCTCCCACGCAATTCATCAAACGCGGCTTCATCGAGGTTCCCAGCCTTGGCAGCCAACTTCGCCATGGACATCCTGGACCGAAGCCAGGCGTAGTATTCCGGATCGAGTCGCCGGTAAACCGTGCCATTCACGCCGCAATCCCGAGCGATCCGTTCCGGCTCGTGCGTCCTCCAGGTAGTGAGCGCAGTCGAGACGTAGAGCGCCTCGGGCTTGCTGTGCAGCTGTTCCAGTAGGTTCGGCACGTCTCCGGCAACTGGAACTTCGCAAGCGATTGGTGCCATGAGAGTTACCTCTTCGCGTTCCAGTGTTCCAGTTCCACCACTCATTTCCATACACCCCTAGAGAGTATTTTTCTCTCTCTCCCATATCCCCTCTCTCTCCCGGAGAGAAAAATTGTTTCTATATATACGCGCGTAATTTAATACTGGAACACTGGTACACATGTTGAGAGGAAAGGCACTTAGACTGGAACGCCATACTGGAACACTACTGGTACACAGCCGCGAGAACTGGAACGTTGCCTTCCGCATCAATTGGATTCCTGTCGACGACGGTATCTCCACTCCCGTGCATGCCTGGAGCCGGCGTTGAAGCGCTCCCATCCTATTGACCGCAAACTGCGCGAGATGCGGTTCTTGTCGTGCTGAGTCCACTGGTCCCGCCTCTTCTCGAGACAGAACTCCAATACTTCCGAGATCGACACCGTGTCGCGCACTTCGCTCCAGTTGGCGATCAGTTCGTCCCATGGATCCCCCTCGTAACGATCTGCCTGCTCCAAAGCAGCCGCCATGGTGAGCTCGCGCGAGTCGAGCCACCAGGGCTTGCCGTCGAAGTAGAGCGTCGCAGCCTCTGCCCACAGCTGATCGCGAATTTCGGTGATGCCATCGACGTCAATCGCCGGTGCGCGGCATTCCACTGGCCAGAAGCGGCGCCCGCCAGTCTCATCGCGAAGATACGTGCTGTGATTCACGCTGCCGGCAAACACGCATTGGCGACCAGACTCGATGATTCGTTGTCCGTAAGGCGGCCGGAAGCGATCAGTTTGGCGGCTCATGAATGCCTTGATGCGCCCCACGTCGGACCGGGACATCCCATCCAATTCGGCGATCTCAATGACCCAGGCCCCTTGGGTTTGCAGAGCCGCATCCTTGGACCCCAAGTCGGCGATCTCGTCCGTGAACCAGGGCTGCGCAAGGGCTCGAAGTGCGGAAGACTTTTTGATACCTTGTGGGCCCTCGAGGATGAGGCAGTTATCTGCCTTGACCCCTGGGACGAATATGCGGGCCACGGCGGAGACCATCCAGCTGGTTCCGACGGCCGAAGCATATGGCGATGGATCCACACCCAGGTATGTCGTCAGCCAACTCCACAGCCGTGGCTGACCGTCCCATGTGAGGCCTTTTAGGTACTCGCGCACTGGATGGAAATTCCGTTCGCGGGCGACGACCTCGATGGCCTCGCCGGCGATGGATGTGGGAACAGTCACACCCTGCCGCTGCATCCATGCCGCCGCAAGGCTGTCGTCGGTGTCAGACCACAGATGTGGCAGCTCGATGTCCGATGCCATCCACGGCGCGGGGCGGGCTGCCACGCTCCGTATCCCAAACTCGTCCCAAGCGAGCACTCCAGCCCACTCTTGTGCACCACGGAGGACTGCCACGGCATTCGCCAGGATCGGTTTCACTGTGCCGTTGAGGTTGAGGAGTAGATCATCACGCCAGTTGCCGGAGGCGTGGACGCTGTCGATGGCGTGAGCCGCTGCTGGCCCGCTATGGCTCTTGCCGTTGGTCCTCCCGCTGGTCTTGCCTCCGTTCTTGCGGTCGATCCGCACGACCTTCATTTGGCGGCGCAAGGTGGCAACCGGTGCTCTGGCCTTCCCAATTCGGTCCTGGATTAATCTGAAGTGGCGGTCCTGCTCGATTGGATCGAGACGACTGATCTCCGCCAAGATGGGATCGAGCAGTCGGCTCAGTTTTGAATCTGGGGTCTCGGCCGACAGCCTGGCGATGGCCATTTCCAATGGCGTTTGAGCAGCCGCCAGGATGGCCTCGAAGTCAGCAGCCGTCTTTCCGCTGGAGAAGAACTCGTTGACGTCGATCTTGGCGCCGGCCAGGAGCGCCTCCGCTTCCACGATTTCAGCCTGGTCCCGCCCCTCCATAAGGGTGGCGAGTTCCTTGGGTGTGACGCCGGCGCCGACCCCATACTTCTCACGGAGTTGCTGTCGGGCTTCCTGCTGTTGCCTACCGAGGGGCAAGGTGGCCACACGCGTCAGGATCCCGCTCCCGGAGAGGATGCCCGCAGTGCGCAGCGCACCGTGGAGACCGGCCTCCGAAACTTCGTTGTCCTGGCAAATGTAGACGGTCTTGACGCCGGCGAGCTTTGCGAGGAGCCGTTCCCAGTCCGCCTCCCGGATCTGAACGGTCACCGGCGAGACGGCGGGGAATCCGTGTTCCATGAGGGAGATGCAATCGGTGACGCCCTCGGTGATGATGATCCGATCCGGACGGGTGAGGAAGACATCCTCGTTGTAGAGGACGTCGTTGCGAATGCAGCGTGCGATGTGGCTGTTGTTGCTGTCGTTGCGGACTGCGAGCTTTTTGTACTTCGACTTCTCCCATTCGTGATCGGGCGTCCACGGCGTGCGGCGGCCGATCATGAAGACCACGTGGCCGCGGCCCCAATACGGAAAAACGATCCGGCGATCGAAGAAGGGGATGATGCCGTCCTGGTTCGTGGGTCGGAAGGCGGAGGTCGCCACCAGTTCACGCATCGTGAAGGCTTCGGGCCCATCCATCAGCGCCCGCGCGACACTCGGTTCATCGCTGATCGCAAAGCCGATCTTGAGCCGGGCGATGGTCTCGTCGCCGATGCCGTACTTGGAGCGGAACCAGGTGAGCACTTCGGCGTTGTCGACGAGTCGGCTGTGGTAGTGATCCGCCAGCGCCGTCAACGCCTCGCGCACACGCCAAGTGTGGCCGTGAGACTCCTCCGCCTCAACCGGACTCCCAGAAATCGCCTTCGACATGGGCGGGAGCCCGACGCGTCCGGCAAGGAAATCGCGAGCATCGCGGTGCGAATCCGGCATGAGGCCGGATTGTCCCTTTGTGATGGCCCCATGAAGAACGAACTCTACGAGTTGCAGGACATCTCCGCCGACGCCACATCCGAAGCAGTACCAGCCTTGTTTATCGAGAAAGACATGCAATGAGCGATGAGACTGGCTGCGGTGATTCGGACAGTCACAGAACAGGTTCCGCCCAGACTCCTGCGTGATGCGGCTGCCCAGGAGGTCGCGCGCAATCACGCCAATGTCCACATCCGTGATTTGGCGATAGTAGGCGTGAACGTCAAGGGGCGTGGACGAAGTCATTGGCGGTTCTCCCGGCGGAGGAAGAAGGAAAGGAAGGTGTTCCGCTGATCTACCTGGCGCTTTGATGCGCAGTTCTCAATGCCCCAGCCGTCGCCGAGGATGATCACCGAATCCTTGGCGCGGGTCACTGCCGTATAGAGGAGATTGCGGTGATGCATGAAGGAATGCGACTTGTGGGCGATGACGACAGCGCACGGGAACTCGGAGCCCTGCATTTTGTGGATTGATGTGGCATAGGCGAGTTGGACGTTATTGGCCTCGTTGGAGCCCGTTTCAAATTCGACGAGTGCGCCATCGAAGTTCACCGTGAATCCGTGCGAATCCACGTGTGCGACATAGCCAAGGGCTCCATTCATGATTTGGTGCTCATAGTCGTTCTTTGTCTGGATGACCTTGTCGCCGACGCATGGTCGAGTCCGGCGTCCAGCTTCCACATCCGGCACGTCGACACCAAATAGCTTCCTTTGCAGCAATCGCTGGAGTCCTACATTGAGCTCCGCTGTCCCGAGCGGCCCCTTGTGGATCGGTGTCAACACCTGCACGTCCCGCAGCAGGTCGTATCCCAAGCGCTCCTGCAATACCTCCTCGAAAAGCAGGAGCAGCATGCGGCGCACATCGTCGCGGTCAGAGAACTTGTCGATGACGTACCACGGCCGGCGGCCGGCGTTTTGCACGCCGGACGTGGGCCGCACAACACCGTCCAACACTGCAATGGAGTTCTCCTTTAGGACACCAGCTTGCCGGATGACGTCGGTCAGAATGACTTTGGGGACCACCCCGGACTGGATCAGGTCACGAAGGAGATTGCCGGGCCCCACAGGCGGCAACTGATTGTGGTCACCCACGAGGACAACCGCCGTGCGCCGGAGATCAATCGCTTGGAAGAGCCTCCATGCGAGGGGCACGTCCACCATCGACACTTCGTCGATGATGAGGATGTCCGTTTCAATGGGATCCTTCGCATCCTTCGCATAGGTCGAGCCGTCGTAGCCCAGCAGCCTGTGAATCGTGCTGGCCTTGTGTCCGACCAGTTCCTCGATGCGCTTCGCCGCCTTTCCGGTTGGGGCCGCCAGCGTGACATCGAATTCCAGGCGTTCTGCGATGGCGGTGATTGTCGAGACCGTATAGGTCTTTCCGCTACCGGCGCCGCCTGCGATCACGGAGATGCCGAACAACAGTGCGTTCCTGACCGCGATCCGCTGCTTTTCATTTAGATCGGGCGCCTCTGCGTCCAGAAGCCCATCGATCTCATTGAAGTCCGCGGTGTGCGGATTCGGACGTACGCCAACACCGAAGACAGCAGCCAGATACTGTTCCATCTGGTAAATCTCTGGGGCAGCAACGGCCAACTGGTCCAGTGGTGCGCTCACCAATGCCCCACCCACGACCAGATCATGCAGGTGGCGTTCGATGATCTCCCGGCTATCGAGCGTGTCCATCACGAGCAGCATGTTGGCTCGGTCCAACAGTTCCTCGTGTTCCATCCAACAATCGCCGTCGTCGAGGGCCTCCGCGATGCAGTACTGGATTCCTGCACGAATCCGAGAAGGCAGCTCTTTGGGCGTTCCCATCTTGCGGGCGATCTTGTCGACTCGCTTGAATCCGAATCCGGTGATCTCCCGAATAAGGACGTACGGATCGCGCTCAAGGATGGTCACGACTTGGTTGCCGAACTTCCCCACGAGTGTTGTCACCTGGTGATGAGTGAGTCCGTAGTGTGCGAGGTAAGCCATCGCAGCGTTGAAATCACTATTGGCGACCCAGATCCGCTGCAACTCACGCACAACATCGATGCGAACCTTGGCCACAGCCGCAACCCTCTCGGGCTGATTCCGAATCGCGGAATCGAAGTTACCTCCAAAGTGATCTGCGATCAGCCGCGCCTTCGCCGGGCCAATCCCCTTCACGTCCGGATGATTGGCCAGGAAGCTGGCGAGGCCGTCGGGATCCATCTCCAGGTCGTGGACCATGGTCTCGGCAGTGAACTGGCGCCCATACTTCGGATGGTTCCCCCAGTGCCCCTCCAACCGCACAGCGTCATTAGGTCGCGCGAACACCTTGCCGGCGAAGCTGATCGTGCTGCCATCGGACAAACGGAGTCGGCCCGCTGTAAAGGCGGGCCCCGAGTAAAACACCGTTTCCACGACGCCGCGGATTGAAGTGCACACCGCGGTCGCATGTGCATGACTCATTCGCCCCACCTCTCATGCGCGCCGAGCAGGTAGGACTGCACGAAATGACACGCGGCCTGGCGATTGCCGCAGAAGAACACTGGAATCCGGAAGTCCAGGATGAGTGAGAGAGCACTACCCAGGACTGCATTCGGATGTGCTCCGCCGCGATACCGGCCCTGCAGGACCTCCGCGAGGCCGGACTCAACGACGACGCATGCGGCCCGGTATTCGGCCAGCTTCCGCAGTTCCCGGCGAAACCGTGCCCGGCTGTGGATAACGGTGGACACGAAGTCATCCAATGTCTTCCTTTCCACTGCGACGAATGTCTCCATGCCCGCGACGGAATAATCGCCGGCCGGCAATGCCCGACGCACCGCCACCGCCAGCCGGGGATCGAAGCTGTATTGCTCCTGCTCGCGCGTATCGATGACGAGCGTGACCAGGCTGTCTTTAGAAGGGGACAAGAGCGTCACCGGCCTCCTGCCGGAAGTTGCCAGCGGCGCGGCCGGTTTCGATTCGCCGGTTGAAGTAGACGTTCTCGTTGTCGCCCTTGGTTCGCTTGGTAATTTCGAGCTTCACGTCGAGGAGCCGGCTCAGGTGCTTGGGCAGATCCGATAACTTTTCAAGTTCTAGCCCGCAAGTATGCAAGTCAGTCTTCACGAACTTGAGCGTGTTCGCAGTGATGACGCTGTTCCGCCACATCAGACGGTTGGCGGACTTGGGGCCGAGGATCCGGAGCGTCCACCTGAGCATGGGATTCCCCGTGCTCTGTGCCTCCGTCAGTTCAACCTTCTCGACGGTCACCTGATACTTGCCGTCGGGCACGCTCTCGAAATCAGTCCGCTCTTCGGCCTGCTCGGCGCGGAAGCCGTCGTCGAACTGGGTCAGATCAATCGCATTCTGTTTGCTCATGCCGTTTTCTCCTGTAGTGAACTCACTTGGCGGCGGTCTGCCTAGCCGTGGGAGCCTTGAGGGTATTCGTCGCTGCGTTGAAGGCGTCGAGGAACTTCCGGAAATCTAGATCGAGGGTTTCTGGCAGCTTGCCGGTGCGGTCGCCTGCCTCGTAGTGGAGACTCGGCTTCGTCCGGATTACGCGGCGGATCTGCGGCTGACCGTCCTCATTCGTGCTGAGCTCGAGGTCGCAGAACAACACCATGTCGACCATGCCGAGCACGATCTTGCGGGCTTTGTCCGGCAGCGTCGGCACGATTCGGGTGTACTTGCCGGTCCGGGTCTCCACCTCGATTTCCTTGGCGTGCGACACCAGAAAGAGTCCGTATGGTAGGAACGCCAGCTTTGTGAGCACTCGCTGGAATTCGTTGTTGACGATGGCGTACCCCTTGCCATAACCGAGATCCGACTCGTGATCGATCTTGAACTTACGGAGGATGTAATCAGTGCAGAATTTATAGGCGTTGTCGACGGTGTCGATGATGACCGTCTTGAAGGGGTGCTTCCCTTCGGCAATCTCGCCACAGGCTGCGAGCAGGTCTTCCCAACACTGGATTGGCGCCTGGAAGACGTCCAGGGAATTCAACCCCGGCTCTGTGGCCAGAAACAGGGCGTTGTCGGCCTGAGAGCAGAAGGTCGTCTTACCGATCTTCGTTTGCCCATAAACGAGCACGGTCAAGTCAGCCAGACCCGGTTTGGGCGGAGTCTTGGCGGTAGGAAGCATTGGCATGGGTTCAATCTCCTCCTCAGAAGGCTGTCGTGGTGGTAGGAACTGATTCGGGCAGCGGGCGCAGTTCCTCGTGAGGTTCCACGCGCTGGTAGAAGTTTTCAAGTACGTTGGGATTGCCGTCCGAACGGCAAAGTGCGAAGTACGAGCATGGTCGGTGGTGGTGAAAGCAGAAGCTTGTGTTCTGGTAGAAGACGCCGCGGCGGCGCGCGTCCAGGAACGCCTGAGTCAGCTCCCAGAGTTCGCTGCGAAGGACGTCAAAGCGGTCCCGAGAGAGGTAGAGCATTTCCCGATGGAGCATGGCCGGCTCGGCGTACTTGGCCGCCATACGCTGCTGGAACTCGGCGTCCGATTCCGGGAGTCTGCGCTTGGCCGTGGTCTTGCCCGTTTTCGATTTCGCCAGCAGTTCAGCGCGGCGCACTTCAAACTCCTCCACAGACTCACCCTTGCCTTGCTGGAGTTTCGCCTTGACCAAGATGTTGTAGAGGATGCCGGTAATGGGAAGGCCCATCGTTTGCTCGACATAATGGGCGTAGATGGTGATCTGGAAGTCCGTCCACAAGCGCTCGAGGTAGTCCGAATCCAGCTGCGATGCGGTCTTATGCTCCAGCAGAAAGAACTCGTCTCCGATGCGAACGATTCCGTCGACCTTGCCGGCCAGGCAGAAGCTTCGGGAAGGGAAGCCGGTAGTTGGATTGATGATGGCACCCTCGAAGGTTTTCTCCAGAGCAACGACTTCGAAAGGCTCGCTCGCATATCGCGAGGCATAGGCGGTCATCATTGCCGTTGCGAGGTGCCAGTCCTTACGAACCGCTTCGTCAGCGCTCCGCTCAGAGCACGCTTGATCGATTAGCGCAAGAACTGACGTGAGGTCCCGGTCTTTATGCCAGAGCTCCAGGCAAGTGTGGATCAAAGATCCGAAACTCAAGTTCTGATCCTTGTCGCGAGAAACCAATCCTAGGACATAGCGGTATTCGCATGCTTTCCGGCAGTTTCGAAACAACGCCCACATGCTGTAGGTGGAGGTCAAAGGACCGCTGGTCACTGCCCACCGCCCGCGCCTGCGAAGTAATCAGGGCCAATTCCGGCGGCGGCCAGCGCTTCGCGAAGTCGGCGAATCCGCCGATAGATGATGGTTCGACTGTGGCCAGGGAGGCGGCTCAGCTCCGTCGGGGTATACCAGCAGAGGGCCAGTGCCGTTTCCCGAAGGACGTCCGGGAGTTGGTCCATCACGCGCTCGAAATCCAGCCAGAAGTTTTGACGGTCGGCGAGAGTCAATGCCGCCGGATCTGAGCTCAAAGGTGCTGTCTCCAGTGCGGCTATGTCTTCGGAAACGAGCCCTTCCCCCAGGTGGCGACGCCGGCCCGCCAAACGATAGCGCAGTATCGAATTGAGCTCCTTGTCCATCAAGCGCGAAGCGAAAGTACGGATGGAGCCGCGATTGCTGTCGTAGCGATCGAAGCGCGCGTAGAAGGTCAGCAGAAGTTGGCTAGCAACGTCGTCGCAATCCTCGGGGGTGAGTCCGCAGCGACCGATGACCTGGAGCGCCTTCTGCCGTGCCAATTCACGAGCTGGCGGATAGGCCTCCTCAAAGGCGACTCTATGCATGGCGGCCCCCTGCCTGGTCCACACCCCGGCTGGTAAGCTCACACTGCATGGTGAATGGGAGGCCATGCCGCACCATCAGCACACGGATCTCACCGTCCTCGATCTGGCGCGTGTACTCGAACAGCTCGGCCGCCTCGCGTTTGAGATCGAAGTTGGCGCCGGAGATGGTTCGAGGCTGCTCCTGCTGTGTTGCACCGAACTTCGTGTGGTGGACGACTGTCGGCCACGGGTGGAGAACCGGCTCTCCGGCGCGAATTCTCAGAAACTCGATCTGCCCGAAGCCAAGCGCTCGGATCGTCTCGAGAAGTCGGCGTTCCGATGGCTGCAAATCCTGCAATGAGGTGGGTCTGCCGCCGATCATCCTGCGACCTCCACTTCGGCCTCGCCGCCGGTTGGGCGGCTGTCGAGCCACGCGAAGATGTCAGATGGTGCATAGCGGACAGACTGGCCGACCTTGCGGTAACGCGGTCCTCGCCCGATCGTGCGCCAGAATCGCAGCGTTCCGATGGAGACCCGGAACAGCTGCGAGAGTTCCTTCTCATTCAGGAGTACTTCTAGGTTTTGCTCGTTCATTGTGCTTGTCCGACGCGCTTTCAACGCGTTTCGTACAAGCGATGGTAGGGCCTCGGATACTAAGAAAAGCTAGACTAGAAAACCAAGAAAAAACTAAGAAAAGTTGTGGTGGTCGGGTTTCGGCAGTCCGCGTCGCAGGACCCGCTCGATGCGGATGCAGTGGGCGTAATGATCGGGGGCCTTCCCATACAGCCACCCGTAGTAGTCGGTTTCATAGACCCCTGCAGCTCTTTGGATATCCGCCACCTTGCAGTTGTACCTCCGCCTGAATTCCTTCACCACACGCTTGCGGTCTAAGGCGGGTGTTGCGGTCGCCACCTCAACGGACTCCTCTGAATCAGCTACCGCAAAGCGGCCTTCTTCGTCGACGAACATCAGATCCCCCAAGCAGAGATACTGAATACCACGAGCTTGAATCCGCTCTTGGGTTTCGACGCTGCGATAACGATTGGTGGGGACCAGCATGACAAACTGCCCAGGGACTTCAAGCAGGAGGTCGCAGACGGCGGATTCAAAATCGCTCGCACTGTGCGCAATGACGAGGAAGACGGGTTGGTGCTGCGAGCTACGACGGCCGGAGAGCCCCAAACTCCAGACGCCTGATCCACGAGGTTTGGGGGCCTCGGCTCGAATTGAGGCAGCTTGCAGAATCGGCTGGAGAAATCCGGCAAGGTCGAGATCGTGAAGCAGCGCTTCTCGCGTGCCGAGAGGAATGGGTCTGCAGGACTTGTATGGGTCACGACAGAGGGCTGCGAACTCTCCATTGCCGTAGTCGACGATCTTGCGAGGACATTCACCGAATCGGTTCGGACATGGGTATCGCGAACCGACCATTTCTGTGGCCCGGAGGAAAGGACGCACAAAGGAGAAATCCTCGCCGCACTGGGCCTCCCACATCGCCGGCACAGCCAGTAGACCGGTAACTTGCTCCAGGCTTCGCCAGAGCCTAGGCGACCTCCGCATGGACCTTCACCTCGAGGACAAAGCCGCGTGCCCGCAGCCACTTTTCGAAAATCGCCGACTCTTCTCCCCGTTGGTAAGCGGCCCTGTTGCCGGCCATGACCGAGAGGGTACGGGGTTTCGATTGGCCGCTGAGTTTCACCTCGAACACCGCCTTGCGGATCGCTGGCTCGTCTGGGAGCTTGGCGTGACGGATCGCCATCGCTTTGAAGACATCCTGGGCGCGCTCAGTGACCACATTCTCAAAGGCGCCACCAAAGTCGAATTCCAATTGCGTCAAGCGGACCGAATCGACACCCTCAACATCGCGACACCGCAGCGCGGCAATGCCTTGGCTTCGCAGTGGTTCCAGCGTGTACTTCTCCGCATAGCGGAAGATCTCCGGATCCCCGAACAGGTGTACGCCAAAGACTTCACGGTACTTCTGCAAATCTGCTGCGTTGGCGGCGCCGATCCGCAGTTCGTGATGGACGACATCTAGGATGACGAGATCCGTCGTCTCAGGCCGAAAAAACGTGCTGGTTGACTGAGTGTCGCTCCAACTCGGCTCACGCCGATAGGGCCGGCCGTGTCGAACATAGAAGCGGATCTCCGCTTGGGAATATTGCGGAATGACACGGCAGCCTGCCCCCATGTGCACTTCTTTGAAATAGCCGCGGAGGGCTGCCTCCAGGGCGGGGAGGTCAGGAGGCAGGTCCTCCAATGAGGTGGCGGTTGGCCAGTTGACGACGCGGAAGCTCTCAAACGATTTGCGTCGCTCACAGAGGACCTCGCGCTCCTTGCGCTCAAGCAGTCTTGGTTCTTTCAACCAGATTTGGGCAGCTAGGTCCGGTGCCGTCATGTCATCTGCAATCTCGGCTCCAGCCGCTACTGCAAGCTGAACCAAATCGCTATAGTTGGCATCGATTCCCAGTTCACGGATCAGGTGCAGAGCCTCAAGCAAGTCAGGGGGTTCTGTCTCGTCCGGCTCGGCAAGAATGCGCGCCACCTCGACATGGTCCAACTCGGCGGTCGCTTCCAACGGCAGTTGCAGACCTTTTCTGGCGAAAAAATGTCGATGGGGAACCAGCAGCCGGACCAGGGTGTGAGGGTGAAACTGTTTCAGCAAATAGAGATCTGAATAGCTGTTAAATAGCCGCGTCAAGTGATTGCACCTAAACGGGTTAGGAGTTTCCTGAGGCTGGTTCCATCCGGGTAAGGAACATCGGCCGGGACCTGAAGTAGTTAGGGTATCAAAGGATATGCAATAGGATCAATACAAATTTGCATTTACACGCATACAAATTTGCTATAGACTCGTATTCCGATGTCTTCTCCTTCCTGCTCTCATCTCCCGTTCGACTTGGGCTCTCAACTGGCGCGGCTGAGGAGGCAGGCCGGAAGGACACAGGCTGAGGTCGCCACGGCTCTCGGCGTCGATGCGAGCAAGATCTCCCGAATCGAAGACGGCAAGGTCACACCTTCCGTGGAGGATATCACCACGATGATTCGCTGTTTGGCTACCAAGGAGGCCGAACAATATCTGGAATATCTGGGGATGACCTGGAAGCATGTGAGGCGGCCCCCCTTCGACCATCCAGACCTTGAGCATCTGGAAGCGGCGGAGTGTGCACTGCAGCGGATCGACGTTTACCTTGCACAGAACCCGTCACCAGCTTTGTCCGCGCAAGCCCGCATGCACATGGATGGTCTCAAGCGGGCGGCAAGCTATCTCTGGGACCTTGATCACTCTCTCGGGTTTGTCGGCCCAATTGGCGTTGGAAAGACGACCGGACTTTGTACACTCTGCGGTCTGGTCGATGAGGGCGATGAAGGACCAGCAGTTGAGCAAATCCTTCTCGAGTACGGCGCCGGGGGAACAACGATCTGTGAGGTTGCCCTACGAACCGGCACAGACTTCAGGCTAGAGGTGCAGCCGTACAACGAGGAAGAAGTCATTCAGTTCGTTAATGATTTTTGTGCCGGATTGTATGACCCGCAATCCGACAGCGAGGTGAGCGAACGCGGTGTCCCCAAGGAGATCGATCGTGCACTCCGGAATATGACAGGTCTTCAGAAGCTCCGATCGAAGGGTCCTGACGGCAAGCGGGTGATCACAGACCCTGCAGCCATACTTGCCCAGGAGCTCAGCTTCGAAGCGATTCGAGCCGAAGTCTTTCGCCGAGTGCGACTGTGGGAGCGGACAACTACACAGCTTGTGTACGAGCAAACAAACGAAGAGGAAGGCAAAGCCTGGCTCAGAAGGGCATTTGCTGAGGTCAACAAGGGTCAACGCGCCGATGTCGGCTTGCCGAAGAGGATTACGGTCATCGTTCCGTTCCAGCTTCTGCCTGAACTGCCGTTTAACGTCGCAATCGTGGATACCAAGGGCATTGACGGCTCCCCACTTCGTCCCGATCTCAAGGCCTGTCTGGAGAATCCGCGAATGATCACCGTGCTGTGCTCCGCATTCAATGAAGCGCCGGGGCCAATCTTCGAACAGCTGATGAAGGAGACCATTGAGATCGGATCCAGCGAATCGGTCTTTAGCCGCTGTGTCGGGCTGGCGTTGGCGCGTGACGGCGAGGCGAAAAAGATGAGGGATGAGGGGGAGTTTGCCCAGACGACAGAGGAAGGCTATGACCTGAAGATCGACCAAGCAGAGTCCGAACTACGCCGTTGGGGGTGCAGTGCCATTCCAGTCCGCGCATACAATGCCAACAGCGATTCGCCGACGCCACTGCTCACCTTCTTTGGCGACAAAATTCGGCAATTGCGCATGTCTCAATCACATCGCATTGCTCAGATCAGCGGCGAACTCGACCGCTTGATCCGAGACCACGAGAGTGTCTTGCTTGCAACCGCGCAGACCGAGCTATTCCGGCGCCTCTCCATCTTTGTCAGACAACATCAACAGCTTCCGGCACGTACGGCTCCGGCGCATCTGAGACTCGACCGTGCAATCCGCGAGCAGCATCAGCGTTCGGTGTGGGCAACTGCGAATCGTGCGGGAAGCTGGCCGGCCCTTGATGTCTACTACTATCTCGGTGTTGGGGCAGCAATCGACGCAAAAAAGCGCACGAATCCGTGTGTCGAGGGCCTGAAGGAATTACTGTCAAACATGATTGGCGATGAGACCCTTGCGCCGGCGCATGGCTTCCTCCGCGAACTCCAAATTAACGCCGGAACCTGGCGCGATGAGTTTGTTTCCATTGTCACCAGACTCGGCGAATCGAACTTCCGACCAGCATTGAGGGATGCCGGCAACGTGTGGCGGCGATGCTCGGACCGATATGGAATGGGACCCGGCTATCGAGATGATGTTGCAGATTACCTCCGTGGATGGTTCGAGGACGGCGCCCAGGAGGAATTGCACGCTCTCTTGGAGCAGAACATGATTCGCGCGTGGGACGTGCATTTCGTCGGTCGGGTGAGAAGCCTTTGCGAACCTCAGTCAGAGAACTGACGCCAGCGCAAGTTCACCCATTTGGGGACTTTTCAGACTCGACAACACGCGGCCAGACCGTATTAAAATACTTTTCTCAAATCGACGACTACTGATTCTGCACGGCTTTTCCTCCGGTATCCCGCAGTCCTCGAAACCAGGTTCTCCCGTTCGCCGCGGTGTGCTGTCCAAGATCAGCCCCACTCAAACGCCATCTGCGACGGCACGCCCGGCTCGCCTGGCGGCGCGAACAGCTCGTTCAGCCACCCCATCAAATCGCGGTAGACAAACAGCTGCCGCCGCAGCAGCGCCACCAGATTGGACAAGCTCCAGCCGAAACTGCTGCGCAACTGCAAATACTTGACCAGCAGCATCGCTATCAGTGCTGTCCAAATCTGGATTGCCACCGCGTTCGCGCTCGTGCCCACGAAGGTCTTCAGCCGCAGCGATTGCTTCAGCGCCTTGAAGAACAGTTCGATCTGCCAACGCTCCTTGTAGACCGCGGCGATGGTCGCGGCCGCCAGTCTCCGATGGTTGGTGAGAAACACGTTGGTCTCCTGCTTGTCCTCATTCCAGACCTCGATGCGCCGCATCATCGCCACCGGCCGGGCCCCTAGCATCCATTCGGCTGTCTTGGCAGTTGGCATCTGGAAGATGCATGTCAAACGGCATTTCACACCTGTTCCTCGCCCTGCTCATCATTTCAAATTGCTGGGGTGGGACGAACCCGTCCAGCTCATCTCGAGGAGACTTTAGGCCAAGACTTCCTCACGAAAGTGCAGCCAAGGCTGGAGGGTGCAATCTCGCGCGGGAATACTCCCCAAGCACGGCCATGTGCACGTACGACAATCCCGCCCTTGGCAATGCGCGACGATCGCTCCGCAGGAAGTGCAGCGTTTCTGAATCCGCCAGCCGCCGGTACCGAGTTCACCCCGAAAACCAGCGTACTCACGTTTCCCGCAGCCAATGCATTTCTCAGACGTGAATCTATCCGTCTCGATTTGATGTGCGTGCACCGCTCTGCACTGCGCGCAGCGCTGCCGGAACCATGTTTGGCCGTTAACAAGCAAGACTGCTCTCTCCGGGCTCTCAATGCTCCCGCAGCAGGAGCACGGAGCTGATTCAATCCTGTCGATCACCGAATACGTCAAGGACAGTGCGCCTCCGGAAAGTAGAGTGCGAAAAGCCCTGGATGGTTCTCATAAAAACAGACCCGTATCCCATTGTATTGAAAGGGGTAGAATGGACTACGTACTCAGGATATCCTTGGGAGTATTGCTTTCGCGACAAGCGAATGTGCATGCGTTGAGAGATTTTAATGTGTTTATATCGCTAATGATCTTTCTCTTAGGCGATGAAACGCCATATACTGACCGTGGACAGAGGGGTACTAGTACTTCTAAAACCTTGGTTACCTCCCGAGAGTAGCCCTCGAGTTCGCGTCCACGGCATTGACGGTCATAGCATGCACTTGGAATCCATACCTCAGGGCCCATCCGAATCTTCCTTGTCTTTGGGCGTTGCGGATCCTGAGCCCCGCACGGCTCAATGGGCTGAACTGGTCAATCTAATTAGAGACGGCGACGAGAGTGCCGCAGCGCAGCTCTATGAGCAATTGCGCCATGGCTTACGGTACATAGCACTGCGGCAGATCGGCGGCGACCATGCCGAAGATGTCGTCCAAGAGACGATGGTAAAACTCCTTTCCGCGATCCGGCGAGGCGAGCTACGGGATCCCGCGCGCCTGGCCGGCTGGGTCCGGACGGTCATGCAGCGCCTGATCATCATGCGCATCCGTGAGGCGACTGCGCGTCGAGTTCATTCGGTCGATGCGACAGAGGTGCCTCTCGCGGACCGAGGGAACTGTCCAGAAAAGGACGTGCTCGCCCGAGAGCAGGCCGATTTGCGCGTGCGTATCATGCATGAGACCTTGATGTCGCTCCCCCCCCGGGATCGCGAGATTCTCAGCCGCTTCTACCTCCGCGCACAGACGCAGGAGCAGATCTGTAAGGAAATGGGCTTGACCGATACCCAATTTCGCTTGGCAAAGTCGCGCGCCAAACAAAAGTTTGAAGAGAAAGGCAAACGGCTCTTGTCGAACACGATCCGGCCTCTTCGCCGGGCGGCAAGCTCCTAGGTACAGTTTTCCAGCTCCTCAGGGAAACCAGTCGGCACCCCCTACTCTCCAACTGGCATGGAAACTGCCGATAAGGAGAATGGAAGCGTCGAATGAGCGAACACTGTGATGAGGCCATCTTTGAGGAGCTTGCGTTGGGCCGGTTAGCTCCAGATGCGGCTGAACGAGCGATGGCACATATCAGGACTTGCGTGGAGTGCGGGCGCAAATATGCCAGCGCGAAGGACTACGTCGAAACGATCCGCAAAGCGCTCCGCAACATCGACGACCAAAAAGAGAACTGACGCACTCCTGCCTGGGGATCGAAAAGCTACCCATATCACCCTGAGTCGTTTCGCTGGGACTCACGTCGAGGATGACAGGCTGTGTGCAGGAATTCCTGCCACCCGCTCTTAAGTGAACTCTACCTAACCCAACGGCAACCGTCGGCCAACTGAACGCCCGCGTGGAAGCCATCAGCATCCCTGCGGCAATAGCGCACGGTGCCGGTAAACTCCCCTCCGCGGATGTGGATGTGGGCTGAGGCATTGACGGGCAGGGCATTGGGTAGCAGCAGTCCCCCGCCACGGACGCTGGTGTTGACCAGACGCCCGGGGAAATGAGTCATACGCCCGTGTGTTCGGTAGCTCACCACGACCCGCGTGTCGCAGCTCATCCGGGGCGCGCCGCGCCGCTCAGAGGTCTCATGGCAGAATGCGACCGGCGAAGATTCATTCCACAGCGCGAGTGCAGCCCGCATATCAGCGATGTAGGTACGGGTTTCCTCCAACTCGCCGCGGCAAGGCGAGCAGCCTATCAAGTGCACCTCAATCGCCACTGCCCGCTCCGCGGTGACGTGGCCAAACAAGTAGTCTTCCAGCTCCTCGGTCGGATGTGCGTGGGAAGCGTATATCATGGGTGTGTTTCTCCATTCCAGATACCTCGAGGGAGGGTGGCACTTTTATCCATGGTCAGGACGTCGCGGCCTGTGACAAAATGTAGTGCATTCAAGCGACGAATATTCTCAAAGAAAAGCTAGTTCCACCGCGTCCCTCACGTTTCCGCGCGTTGTCCGTGCCCTCTTTCATCAGGATTGATGAATTTTAATTCTGATGAAGTGAGAATACGTAGGCGCACACTACACTATTTGACTTAGCCCAATGGTTACTCTTCTGCAGGCGGTCACCTGTGGGACAGAAACATTGTCCGGATTCAGTGTGGTCCAAAGCTCGGGGAGGAGACATGCTGGAGAACAACCAACGCCGGGGTCTCACAGAAGACCCGAGTCCGGCGGGTGCGTCGCACCCTTCCGCAGCCGAAAGACTATTCGATCTTGTCAGGAAGGGAGACTCCCGGGCGGTTCATGAACTGCGCCGGCATCTTGGCCAAGGGGTGCGATTCCTCGTCTCGCGCCAGGCGGGAACTGACAAGGCGGATGCGCTGACCGACGAGATACTCACCAGCGCGGTAGCGGCCGTCACCAGCGGAGAGGTGGCCACGAACGAGCAACTTCTCGCCGCAACACGGAGGTTGATGGCTGACGTGATCGCACGGAGCCGGAGAGTATCTGTCTCCACCACGTTCGGCAGTTGTACTGGGAGATCTGATACTGGGACGAACGCGCTCATTACCGCGCTGCAAGCGTTGTCCTCGGAGCATCGAACCGCCCTCAGGAGGTTCTATCTGGGTGGATGGAGCGCGGAGCGCGTTTGCCGCGAGCACGAGCTGACCGAACATGAATTCTCACGAATACGCACCAGAATGCGGCAAGTCTACGACACCGCCATTCTGCGCCCCCGCGTCGACGCTCCGCGTCCAGGATCGCCATCAACCGATGCAACGGCGCGGCACATCTCCAAGCGCCATTGAGACATGCGCATCACCGCCGGATGCTGTATCGCGGTATTCATCAGATTATTCCCTGATTCATGAGATGCGCCGGCCGGCGCTATGCACCTTCCTCAGCATCGCCACGAGTTCAGGCGAAGCCAATGGCGGCGGGCGCCTACCCGCCGCCTTGCGCGGTGCCTCCTCCCTTCAGGCAAGTCGGCAACTGCTCCACTTTCCTGCACCCTCACTCATCCGTGAGGGGGTCACGCAAGCATGGCAGCGTGCGTGAACGATTGTTGGTGTGAGCTACTCCGTGAAGAGCCACCACACACACGCGATGCACGTCGGGATGATGATAATCGGCAGACTATCCATGCAATGGATGTCATGTGCATCTTCGGATTTTCTCGTGAGAAGAATTCCCTATGGGTAGTGACAAGCGGTGACTGTCGCTCCGCAGGATGACGGCCATTATAAGTGAGAACTTCTGGACTCTCGCCGCACTCTCTTACTATGGAACTCCCTCCTGTACTTCCGGTTTCAGCATCATTCAGTACGCTGGTTGTTGTCCGCGCCGTCATCCGGTTCCTGACTCATCGGACGAAGCAGTCGGCATCGCCACACGCGGAGGCCTGCGAGCGCGCGGAGGAGCGGGAACGGCGATGGTACGCATGGTCCCATGGTCCGACGGAACGGGATCGCACCGCGGGATGACCGAGCGTATTCATCCGCTGATGAGTCGCTCTCACTTGTATTGGTTTGACCGCCGCAGCCACCGAGCACTGCCTATCGGAGGCCGAATTTGCCCGGATCAGAATCCGGATGCGGCAAGCGTACAGTGCAGTAGTGCAGCCCTCTTAGACTTCCCAGGCAACTCTCCATCATTGCTTGGGACCGAACGCTGGAAAACCCCTAATCGTTTGGCGTGAGAGGATTGGCGATTTAGATCCACTAGTGTATTTGAGCCGGAATGGGTCTGTCTCATACCGGTCACTACCGCGCCCCATTGGCGGCATGAAACAACTGGTGCGCGATGCGGAATACGTAGAAAGGGAGGAAGCAATGACAACGCGAGGAATGACTTCCCCGATGGGCGAGCCTTCTACCGCTGGGCGCCAGGGCAGTACTGCGAGAATCCATCCTTCCCCTGACGGCGTAGATCAATCCGCATTTGATGCGGCACTGACTGCTAATGGGACTGAGAACGATGCCGTTCCTCATGGCTTGCCGGCGTGGGTGCGACTCGGCAGCAGTTGGATTCTACAGAGCACTTCTTCTAAAGACGGGCTGACGCAGGGCGCTGATGCGCCGGCCCATTCTTCCCCCATTGGGGCCGCGCCAGGAACCCGGCCAACCTGGATGCAGGGGCCTCATGGCTGGGGCTATTACGTGGATGGCGCTTCTTACTACGCCCATTCAGGTGTAGAGGGTAATTCTGAGAAGCCGGTATTGGTCGAACCCACGATAGAAGGCTACTATCGCGCCATAGAACCAAAAATCGGCTATGAGGACCAAGTCCGCGCCTTGACGACTGGCTCCTACGGCCCCAATGCCGGTCGTATTGTCAACCCCTATCCGCAACATAGCGATCCACCTCCGTTCGGGGAGTTCGAGGTCTCTGAGCTTTGCGGATGAAGTGTCGTCACTCCGAAAGCAAGAGAGGGGCCGAAGCTACTTGCTGACGCTGGAAAGCTGAAGAAAGCGTCGCGTCACAGGCCGGCAACCTCACAATTTTGCCGGCTTGGTTGGTTCCACTCCATTGGCGTGTCGCATGCCTGGTGCCGCGTTACGCGTCCGCAAGCAGCACGTAGATGACGGCGAGCAAGAACAAGCAGCCGCTCAAAAAGCAGAAGCGCGAGAGCAACTCCCACACCGAGAGTTTCCCAACGCAAAAGTAGTCGACGGCGCGTTCTGAAGGCGTTCAGCGCCAGATATAACGGATTGTCCGCGTTCGGGAAACACCGCGCGCGCTGCAGCAGTGCCCTTGCCCCGACCCGGAGCGCCTTTGGCCTCGGCCGGAGCACTGCACGTGCCAACGTAGTCCAGAACCGGCCCACGCTCAAGCGCCATCGAAGTCGTCGCCCGCCGCTCCCGTGGGCGCGCTCGCAAGAAAGTTAGCGGCGTGAGTTCCGCACCGCATTTCCGAGGTTCTCATTACCTGATTCTGGCAGTGTGTGTGCCAGTGTGATGAGCGCTGCTGGATCACGGAAGACAAGCGCCTTTCTGTCCGCCTGCTGCCCGGATCGTAGGCGAATTCCGCCCCAGAACCTATTGGCTGTTCCCGCTTATTTCTTGCCCTTCGCCGCCGCCCATCGCTTCTTTTGGGCTGCAGCTATCCTCTGTCGCGCCTCTGCACTCAATGTGCGCTTCTTCCCGGCGACTGTGGGAGTTGGCGCCTGATTGGTGACTGCATCGACATGAACCCGAGCCAACCACTTAGGCGGTCTTCCCCTGCGCTTGCCAGTTCGCCCGCCGAGGCGTTCCAGAACGATGATCGCCTGCTCAACTCGTTCCCGTTCTGACTTGAGTTCTGCGAGAAGCTTCGTAAAGTCCATTGCTTCTAGTTTTGCAGAGTGCCCGAGCCAGTAGGAGAGCAAATACAGATCACCACGGGAGTGGCAAAGCTTCCCGGATTCGTCAATGCGTCGTACTGAGCCCGGCACCTCATCAGATTCGTCAGCCTTTCGGTCGCGCTCTGTACTCTATAGGAACCAGGGACAGCTTCTTCGACAATGGACCTTTGAGACGGTACAACCCTGGTTTTCCGCTGGAGTACTTGAAGACCCGGTACAGCCAGAAGGACTCTGAAAGGCTTTCAGCCACGGACAGCTCATTGGCCGTAAGGATGAACGGCGCCGTCTTGCCCCCATTGGTGGTCTTGACCTCGATGTGCTTGGGGGTGCCGTCATCCTGATATGAGAGAACGTCATAGCCCAAGCCGTCGCCATCGTCCTTCGAAATCCACTTAACCTTGGCGGCAAGGTCGGCTCTGCCCGCCTCCATCAAATGCTGCTTTTCGAGTCCGAGAACAAACTCCTCGCCGAGTTTGCCGAGACGTGTCTGTTCAGCACCCATCTTTCCCCAATCGACAAATGCCCCATTGTTCTTCTTGACCGCTCCCCCCGCAGCGCTCTCCTTGGAAGATAGCGTTGGTGCAGGCTCTTCGATGTCTTCAATCCTGAACTTGGACGCATCCAGCGCCTGCTTCGGCGGCTCGGAAAGCTTGGCTTCGATCCTTTGTAGAACCTCCGGATGATCGATGAGGAACTTCTGAACTGCGACTTCGAGCTGAGTTTGGTAGTTCCCACGAGGCTTGTACCCGTTGATGTACGGAAGTCCCGATTGGTCAAGCACTGCACTGATGTTGCAGTGTTTGAACTCCACAGCCCCAGCGCTTCGTCCGTTCAGTTTCTTCAACAATTTCGCTCGGTGGGCGGCCTTGCTGTACTGACCGCCAGAAAGCTCAATTGCCAGCATGGAAAAGTAGTCATGTATGATATGGTGAACCTCATCATTAGTCCAGTCGCCGGGACCTCCGTGCGGCTTGGGCAGAGCGATGAACTTCCATTTGCCGCGGTCAACGCCTTCAAAAATCGTGGATCCGGTAGCCGGATCATCGGGGATCAACAGTCGTCCCCACTTGTCTAGCTGTTTGGCTAGAGCATCGTCATGCTTGTAAGCCTCACCGATCAGGCTGGCGATTTTCTGTTGCGTAGGATGACCATCAAATGGCGCGCCTAAATAGTCGCCCTTCCGTGCCGCCTCATAGTCAGAAACGTTCATGTGCTGCAGGCCTACAAATTTCGAAGGCCCGAATTTCTTGCTGCTGGGATCCCACACCCAATAGGACGTCTGCGTCAGCAGGCTCCTGGCTACCTTGGGCTGAGCCCCCACTTCAGCATTGAACGTGTGCAGCGACTCTCTGATCTCTTCGATGGTCTCGACGAACTTCAATTTCACTGGCATGGTGATCAACGCGATTATATTGTGTCCACGAGCGGCTCGCGGACACTGCGCTCACCTCTTCGGGTCTCCGATAGATGGGTGTTATCGGAAGTCAGGAGGGCGAGCAGCCGGAACGTCCCTCAACCTGATGGCGATTACAACCCCACGCTTGAAGCGGCATTGTCCCTGAACAACGAGGCGTCCCGAATGTAACGGCGGACCATCGTGGTGGATCGGTGACCCGTTTGCTTCATAATGCTCCGTTCAGACACGCCTGCGATTGCTGCGGCAGTGGCGAGGCCGGCGCGAAGGCTATGTCCAGAGTACTCAGAGGGATCAAATCCAGCTGCCTTCGCACATCGCTTCACGACAATGGCCACTGCCCTGTCGGATAACTTGGCTCCAATCCGCCCATATCGATCCATCGAGCGAAACAGCGGTCCCTCAGTGATCAGAGACGCTTCAAGCCACGCTCGTACGGAGCGGACCGGACAAGTTGAACTCCTCCTCCCACAAGGGATCCCCACTCTACGGCCCTCGCCTTCCTGGTCTGTCTTCGATTTGCGTAGCGTGACTGTCAGGCCTTCTGGACAAAATACAAGATCTCGAATGGTCAGACTGACCAACTCTGAGCGACGAAAAGCGCCGGCAAAGCCCAGCAGCAGGAGGGCGCGATCTCTTGCGCCCCGTAGACTCTTTGGCAACGTTTTCAACATCATTTTCAGGCGATCTGTCGTGACCGGCACTTTCTGTGTCGGGGCTGTCCCTTTGACTCGCCTTATTCCAGCCCAGACCTCAGAGACGGCTCGATTTCGCTTGGAAGTAGGTGAATCGTGTCCTGCCGCTTGATGTGCCTTTCCAATCGCAGCAAGCCGCCGGCTGAGAGTGGCTACCTTATAGCCCGAATTGGCAAGGTCTGCGATGTAGAGCGCCACTGTCTCTGGATTCGCCGGAAGGAATTCCAGAATACGAGTGCGGCACCACGTCTCGAAGTGCTTCCAATCTGAGTGGTAACCTTTGATGGTGTTTTCGGCCTTCGCGTGTGCGATGTACTCTTTTGCCGCATCGATTGAAAGTGCTATGGCGGTGTATCGCGACGATATGGCGGTCAATTCTGAGGTCATGCCCAAGGCTTTGCCCTGGGCAGGGTACCTTCGAATTGGGAGGTATCGCAAGTTGGATAGCTGCGGCAACAAGTGGCTGTCAACCGGTGCTCAGGTTACGATGCGGCCTCGGCAGCAGGCCGCCATAAAAGAAAACAACTTGCTTCGTCTGCGGCAACTCCTCTTACCGCCGGCGATTGGCAATCACCACCGCGTATCGCATTGCGCTCCGAGTGCTTACTTTTGGCGCCCACCCAATATACGTCAAGCCGAAGAGTTGACCCTATCCAAACCGCGCTTGCAGATCGCGCAATACGAGTTCAACCGCCGCATTTGCTGCAAGTGCCGTCCCGCGGCCACAGGACTGTTGCGTGCGGATTGTACGCCCTGGATGAATCAGATTCCTAAAGTCCTTCGCAAGCCGTGCTTGTTTGGCACTGTCTGGCTGAATCAGACTCAACTTTTCAGCGACTTCTACGAACTCATGGAGTCCCCAGTTGAGTGGATCGGTCGAGGTGTTCTGGCGTAATCTTCCGGCGCCAACCAAGTCACCACGTGCTTGTTCAACAGCTACGCTCTGTTGTTGGATTGCCCAGAGAAGCAAGGACTCTATAAGCGAACCAGCGAGGACGGTGGCGGCCTTCCATTCCGCATGATGGAGAGCAGATCGAGTTGCTTCCAGGTCAATCAGCAGCGAGTCCCTAAATGTAGGTTCTTGGATGAATTGTAATTCCTTGCTGTGATGAGAGAGGATTTCGTCGGGGCAAGTCAAGAGGATCTCATGGATTATCTGCACTTGACTTTTCTCGCCATTGCCATCCGGTCGAAGGATGGGCGGACCGACTATCGTGTTCGACTGATGATCTTGCTCCTGAGCCCTCCTGAGTGCATAGCGAAGAGATTCCTCGCTTCGAAGCAGAAGAGCATAGGTATCAGCATCGCGCGGCAGCAACAAGTCCGGCAACTGCTCTAGGAGCCTCAGCAGGGCATTCAGTGCTCCACAGACTGACGGATGCATTTGAAACGACCTGTTTGTAGGTGACAAGAATTCGGGAAGGGTCGAGTCGATGAACTCCACGATTTGACTGGGTACAACTTTTGGCATAGGTGCTCGCTGAGAATCCTGCTATTTCCGAATGTCGCTAGATCGCGCGCTCAAAGTGTCCGCTAGCCAGGAGCGAATCAAAGAACCTGACAGCGCGGCAGGCCACGATCGGCGAGCGCAATCGAAGTCCCACCTCAATGTTCCGCCGCTGGGCGGCCTCCGTGAAGTTCGCTGAGGACACGAACAGATCGAACCTGTCGATCACGATGCACTTCGCGTGGAGTGCTGCGGTCTTTCCCGACTCCATTGACACCGAGCGGGGATCATAGAACACCTGCGGTAGCGGACGGCCAGTTGGCCACTGGCTCGTCCGGAAGCGATGCGCGAACTCTCGAACCAATTCGGCCGGAGCGGAAGTGTTCCCTTGACGACGTTGAATATCCAGGAAGAGCCGAACCTCGAGATCGGGATTCTCCTGCATGGCCTCCGCCAGCGCCTGAAATACTTTCTGACCTTGATAGACCGAATACCCTGCCACGAGAACGGATTTTTCGGCGTTCCGGAACATCTCCTCGACGACTACGCCCGTGGTTCGATTCCCGTCGCCGCTTCCACCTCCGGTGGTCACGAGGTCTATGAGGTCCTCGATAGGTGGCCGGTTCTCGTATCCTGAGGCCACCAGTTCGAGCGCCCGCGCGATCCCAACCGCCGGCAGGCCCGATCCAGCCAATTCCTGGAGTCCCGCCGAGACCTCTGCGGCGACGGCGCCATTCAGCACGCGTTGGATATTGGCGGGCGGATATGGCGGGTACAGATGACCGGTTCTAAGGCCCGCGGCCAAGGCCCGCAGGTCGGAGGGAAGCAGCTTAAGAAGTCGATCCATCGCCCGTGACACTCTCCAGGAAGAACTCGGCGCCGAGATTCTGAACGGTCCGCACCACCAGGGCGCGGTCGAGGAAGTCGTTATGCTGCTCGCAACTGGTCTCCGAGATCAGTACGCAGCCGTGGCAGGCCGAACCGTGCAGGAAGCGGCGCTCGTGGTCACTGGACGCTTCGTGCTGGGCGCATACAGGATCGTTGGAACACAGCTCGCCAAGATCCAGTGCGCTCCGGACTGACTCGTAGATGCGGCGACCTACCTGGACCAACCCGCCCAGCGTGCCCTCAGCATCCGAGGTGCCGGTGTACAACAGCACGCCATACCCGACATTCGGGATAGCGTAAATGCGCTCGCGAATCGAGCTCGCAGGATAGCCGCAGGCCAACGCCACCGCTGTGATCAGGAGGTGGGAGAACGAGTGCAGCATCAGATAGGGGAGACCGGGAAATTGCCGGCCAGTCCCCTTGTGTTCTGCGCGCCACGCTTCGAATCCTTGGCCCAGTTGTGTTGCCCGATTCAAAACTGCAGGCCGAGACAGCCACGATTGAATCGCGTCCGTTTTGAACTGAAGGAATACTCCCTCGCCTTTGTTCTCGAACGCCGGCAGCCAGGTGATCTCACGGGCTAGAGATGCCCGCCGCACCCCCATGTCCAACTCGCCTTCAATATCCGGAGCGGCCGATTCGAACCGCGTGAAGCCCACCTGCGCCACCACTTCGCGCAGCCGATGAACCATGACGACGCGCTCGATAGGCGCCATCCACGGCCGGCCCCACACGGAACGGGGGAGCGACCGCGCGTAGAACACCCCTTCGGGGCGATCTTCACCGACTTCTTCGGTAGCGGTGACCAGCGTCTCCAGTTCGGCGATCTTTACCGATTTGTCTTGCCTTACGCCGAACCCACGGCGCGCCTGAATCTCGGCGAAGGCTTCCTCGTCACTGATCCCCTCGAGCGCGGCCTTAACCGCCGATCGTCTGCGTTCATAACGGAGTTGATCAATGTCTTCGACGATTTCGAGAAAGCTCCATGCGGCATCTACCGCACTTCGAATGGCCTCATCCCGTTCGGGAAGTGAAATCACGCTCATCGTCTGCGGGAAATACGCGTTAGACGCTGAGCGGATTAGCAACCGGCTCGGTTCACTGCAGGTTTCTTTTGTGAATGGTCCGAGCCAGGGCCGCGCGCCGTCGCATGTTCCAAGGGCGCGATTCTGAAGAAGCGCCGCCGACGCCAGACTGCGTTCCCCCTTGCCGCACTCGCACCGGACCCAGACTTCCGTCAGGTCACCGCTGGTGCCGCGTTCATCGATGAACAACTGGCGTTGCTGCTTAGCGCAGTCCGAACCTCCACCATGCGCAAAGGTGTACCAGTCGATATCACTGATGTGGCCCGCGCGGCAGGCCCGCACGAATCGCACTGGAACGACGGGACGCCGATTTCTATCCCGGTCGATAAATTTACCTCTGGTAAGCGCCTTCCGATGAACCAGCAGCCGCGAGCGAGATCCGCCGCTTTGTCCCTCCAAATCCTGCGTTACAAACCACTCGGGGAACTGGAATCCGGTGATCCCCGTCGAAGGAGCCGTAGGATCGTCGTCAGTAGGTGGAGGCGTCCTCAAGTCAATCGTCGGCACATCGAGGACCCGCGCCAGTTTTTGACTGAGTCTGGGTTCAGCAATCGGCTGGCCGCCCAAAGACCAGAAGTCCAGCCCCGCGATCAATACGGAGTGGTTGGGCAGATCCATCATCGATCCCGGCCCGAAAGTGGTCACAAGTTGGCTCTGCCGGATTTCGCCCTGGGCCTTCTTCCCTTGCGTCATACCGTCTCCTCGTCAAGTTCGGCGTTTTCAAGGGTTCGGACCCAGATATTCACATCGGGCTCGACATCGCGAAGAGAGCGATTGGCCCGGAACTTCATGCGTGGATGTTCCGGGGGCAGGTTCCTCACCTCGGGGCTCAGGAAATCATAGAGCAGTTGTTTCGCCGCGCCGGTCTCGGCGGGATTGTACTGAAGCCCCGTGCCCACGGCCTGGTATTCCTGTGCCACCCTCGCCCAGACTTCCAGCAGATCAATCGCCCGCTCGCGGACGCGCTGCCGAAGCCGCTCTGCTTCCGCGAGCGGCAGATCTGAGTGGCCGTAGGCCCTCTCTGTCAGAGCCTGGACAACAAATTCCAGCCGCGTACGTTCGTTCAGTATCTCCATCGCGCCACGCGGCGGAGTCATCGGGCGATGCCCCTGTCGGGCCAAACCCACGAGTGTTGCCGCCAGGCCCTTATCCAGCGCGCGTGGGGAGAACGGCGTCACGCTGGTGGCTTCCACGCTGCGGTAGAAGGACTCATGATATGCCTCAAACCGCTCATAGTGTGACCGGTCGCGCGGCTTGTGAACGTTGAAGATCGTCACGACCAGACCGGGCCTGTCCGGATCGCGACCGACACGACTGGTGGCCTGGATGTATTCCGCACTGGTCTTTGGTTGGCCGAACACCGCCATTAGCCCCAACCGTGTGATGTCCAGACCCACCGAGATCATGTTCGTCGCGATGGCCACGTCCACGCGGCCCTTATCTGCGAACAGGAGCGCCAGACGCCGTTTTGCATCCGCTACATCGGCGGTGTTCACACGGCTGGTCAGTTCTACCGGCTCGTAGCTGATCTCCCGATCGTCAAAGAGTCCTTCGGACTCACCGACGCGTTTGCGATTTGAATATCCTGCGAGGCGGTTCCGAATTTCATCCTCGATCAATCGTCGCGCACCGCCAAGCTCCCGCAGACTATTGAAGTAGCCGAGCAAGGTCATGTAAGGGTCGGCGGGAGTGAAGGGCTCGCCTCTTTTCTTCAAACGGGAATGCCACTTCAATGCAGTACCCAGTAAGGCCAGGTACACGCGCAGCATGGCCACCTTGGGACTGCGCCCTTGGGCCGCCACGCCGACATAGAGGCGCGCGTTGCTTTCAGTGGATGGAAGGGTCTTCGCAAAAAATGAATCCCGCCGGTCCGGGCCTGGCGGCGGAAAGATGTCTACCAGCCGGCGATTGAACAACGCCCGGATCTGAGTTTCCGCACGGCGCACTGTTGCTGTGGACGCGATGATCTTCGGCCTGAAGTGATGACCATCCATCACGCAGAGTTCATCGAGAGCGGTTTCGTACAGACCTGCCATAGTGCCCAGGGGACCTGAGATCAGGTGCAATTCATCCTGGATGATCAGTTCTGGCGGCAGAAGGCGGCCGTTAGGCAACTTCGTGCCCTGGGGTGAGTCAGTAGGACCATAGAACCCGCGCTCCTGGCTATATCGATCAACCCTGCCGAAGAATGCTCCCACAGGACCTGTCCAGGGCAGGGCCGCGAACTTGTCCACCGTGGCGATGATGAAGCAGGGCAGGCGCCGGTAGATCGGCTCGTCTACCGCCAAGATGGGCAGGGACTGACCGCGGCCGAACTGACATTGCCTATTCACGCATGTGATGCGCAGATCCTCCGGTTCATCCAAGTTCGGGAGAAGCTTGAAAGAGAGGCGGGTAAACTTCGTTCCACACCAGGGGCACTCTTCCAGCGGGATGGGCGAAGGCTTGCGGTCATCGTTCAGGAACCGGATCGTGCGGGTCCTGGCTGAATTCTGATCGTTGTCGCCCTTGCGGCCCATCCGGTTCGGTGTCGCCGCGCGTCCCACCCACAGTCCAATCTCAAATGGCCAGTCGCCGAGTTTGACAGCATCGTTCTGACGCTCCAGCTCCAGCGCGCAAATCAGTGTCGCGGCACGGCCCAGTTGGTCCAGGGTCAGCAGCCGCAACGTGTAGCGCATCAGCACGCTGAGGCCCGCAGAGCTGATTCCCGGATTGCGCAGCCGTCGGAGGACCAAAGTAAAGGCCGCCAGGCCAAGGTAGGCTTCGGTCTTGCCACCACCGGTTGGGAAGAAGAGCAGGTCGACGATCTCACGATCTGGATGCTCCGGCTGCGCTATCCCAGGCAAATTCATCAACAAGAAGGCCAGCTGGAACGGACGCCATGCGGGCTGTATATCTTCCGGGCGTCTGCCCTGCATCACGCCGAGGCGCCGGCGCGCTGCCGCCGCCATGGCCTTGTTCGCAAGACGGAACGCCTCGAGGCAATCCGCGTCGCCGAGAAGGTCGATACCACGCTGGATTCGATCAGCCGCCACGCGCGCACGTTGCAGCAACTCCTGTCCTGTCTCGGCGCGCGAGGCCGGGGTACCCGGAACATTCCCGGCTTGGCCGTCGATCCAGCGTCGGTATTCGCGCACCAACGGGCTCAGTTTGGAGTTGGCGTCGCTGCCGCTCTGAAGTTGGCCAAGCGCATCCATGGATAGCTCGACGCCGGGAATTGCGGCGGGTGCAACTCGCTCCACCTCGGCTTCCGGAATCCATTGGGTGCGGATCGTGCGGCACACCCGCTCTTCACAAACAGCTTCGGTCGCAACGTTGTGGCCAACGGCGTATTCACCAGCGTCGCGGTATTGGAGATCGGCGACGCGATCATCCCAATCGCTACTGGCGAGGCTGCGCAAGTCGGGACGTGGCAGGAACCCGGTTTCGCAAGTTACTTCGAGTTGCACTTGGAACGCGAATGCCTCGTCCTTCTTCTCATCTGGCGCAGGCGTGCGCCTGTTCACCAGGAAGATCGAAACAGTGCGAGCACCCGGAGGCAACCCGGCATCTGCCGTCACGGAGCCGACCGGACGTGCAAGGAACGCCACTCGCAAGCCGTTGCTCCCAGGTACTTCGACTTCACGGGGCTTCTCATTTGTTTGTGCAAGATTGGCGGCGACATCGGCAGAATGGGCGGCGCGTGCCCACTCCTCTGGTGAACCTGAGCGTACATGGTAGTCTCCCCAGGACACAGTGACCTTCAGGTGACGTGCGCCTTCTTGCACAAGTAGGCTGACTCCGACCGACGATGGAAGATACCGTTGACGGGCTGGCGCCGGTTCAGGCGTAACGTCATCGTCGAGACCGCCGCTTTCACCGGCTTGATCGAGGTCTTCAGTGCTCGATTCGTCCGTGCGTTGGGCAGCTTCCGCGCCCAACGGAACCAGAAAGCCGGTTAGGTACCAGCGTGAAGGAGCTTGCGGCAGGACTTCAGTTGGGTCGCCTAGGGTTTCGTCTGGTCCGACCAGATCGAGCCGAAGCGCCTGCACCAGTCTTGCGCGCACATCATCGGAGTTCATTTCAATCGCCACGGTACGCTTCTCCCTCCTCCAGAGACAGCAGGCTCTGATCGGGCGCTACCGTCGGTCGCTTCACACCCTTTCTGCCACGCTTAGGTTTTGGATCCGCGTCAGCCGGGCCAGCGAAGGCTGGCAAGGCCGTTGGCAATTGTCCTTCTTCGATCGCCCGTTGTCGGTTGAGCTCGAGCAGACGTGCCAGAACCTCGTCCCTGGCTTCGTCGGGCCAACGATAGCGGTACTTCTTGCGACGAAGCCGCCCATCCTCCTCCTCATCATCCTCAAACTCTGGATTGAATTCGCACAGCGGCTGGAGGTCACTCCAACCGTACGCATCTAGAACAGCTCTGTCCATGGAATCGTGAAGATCACGCAAACGGGTGACGTCGGGGGATTCACGATCGGGATCATGGAACCAGTTGTAAACGGTCGTAAGACCCTCGGAATTGCGCTTCATAACCTCGGAACGGAACTCGTAGTACACATGACCGATGTCCTCCAGAACGGAACTGGTTTCGAACCCCTCCGGAAACGGGAACGTCTCAAAACAGTCCGAAGGGGCATAGGCGAGATCATCTTTGAGCGTGGCGCTAAACAGGCGTGCCCAGACTTCGTGCAATCGACTCTGGAGCACCGCGAACGGCGCAAAATTCTCAAAAAGAATTGCGCTAAGCTTGTTTGCGATCACAACTGATGGCGGCAAGAAGATAAACGATAGGTAGGGACTGTAAAGGGGATTACTTAAGAATCTAGGTCTACCGGCCAGCGCGCGAGTAAGACCCGGTCGTCGTTCCGCATATTGCCACCAATATTTCTTGTAGTTCTCGCGGTTCTTAGTCAGTCGATCTGGTTTGACCTTCAATTCAATGATTTCGAGCAGGTCGGGGTAATCCGCCGCGACTGGACCGGGGTAGTCGAGGGGTGTGATTCCGCTACGAAGCCATTCTTTGCGCTGCTCATCGTTGCCATCCTCCCATGTTGAGCCCACGTCTTCACGCCGTAGCGGCCAGTCCTCGAAATTGATGACATAACGATGATGCTCGTGCGTGGGGCTGTCGTTGACTTCTTCCCCGCTGATGAAGGGAAAGATGCGTTCACCATTCTTGGGGTTCTGGCCAATGAGGCGCCGCATTTCTGCCAAAGGCGTCGCCTCCCCTTTTGTATCAGTGTCATCGAAGGTAAAGCCCATACCGAGCACGTATGTTCCGATAAAACTCTTGTCCTCGTTGGCTTTCAAGTGTGCGGCATCTTCGTGACCGCCCGCGTGGAAAAGGTAGGCGGTGATGATAGAGACTTCGCGATTATCCAGCAGGAACGGTCCTGTCAATTCGCTCTTGGCTACGTGCACCACGCTCACGACAACAGCAGCCTGCCCTGGCCACTTGAGGCGCTTGCGTGCTTGATAGATGGTGCCTCCATGCGCGCAGATCCAACGCAGTCCGGTCGAGCGAGTGTCACCCTGGCCGATTGTGTTGGTGGCAATCAGACCAAAGCATCCCCCAGATCGCAAGAGTGTGAAAGCCCGGCGGAAAAAGTGTGCGACGAGATCTGAGTTTCCATGAGACTCATCGTGCAGAGTCTTTAGCCAATCCAGATACCCCTCAGGATGCGCTCCAATGAGGGTGTTCTTTCCCGCAAAGGGAGGGTTACCCACAATGACATCAAACCCGCCCTTGTGAAACACTTCCGGAAATTCAATTTCCCAGTGGAATGGCTCAACGCCCTTGGCGTGTAGAGCATTTATCTCCTGGCGCAAGGCGGTGTCCGCGTCAAGATCGACGATGCTATCCAGGGACTTCTTCGTCAAGGCGCCAACTGCGGTTCTCTTCCGCTCACGGTCCTTGGGCTTTGCACCATCAAAGAATGCGGCGGCGAGAGCATCGCCAGCCATGCGAGCGTCCGCCAGGTACTCGTCCGCCTTCGTCAGTCGTTGCCTCTGAATCGCGTAGGGAACCGAGTCTGGCGCGTCGAGGATAATCGCCCGGTTTCTGAGAACCAACTCGAGCTTCTGTTCAAAGTGCTCGCCAAACAGATTCTTCTGACCTTCAGGACTCCAATGGAAATAACTGATCTGGCGAATGCTAAATCCGACCAGGGAGTCGCCTGGGCGCAAGGCGTGATCAATGAACGTGAAGGGGTGATCCTTCGCCAAGGTTGCGAGCCACAGGGAGAGTTTGGCCAGATCAGAGGCCGTTTCGTTCTTATCCACACCGTACAAGCATCGTTGCGCGATCACTCGCATGGCGAGCAGAAGCTCATTCTCGTCCGGCGGCACTGCCGGGACCTCATCGTGCTTGTGCCATGAGACAACAAGGGCCTCGCCCAATTGCCTGCAGGCTTCCACGAGGAAGGCGCCCGACCCCATCGCCGGATCGCAAACCTTGAGATTCAATATCTGATCTGGTGTGGGGTTCTCTCCCAGTTGCCGCAGAACCGGCCGGAGTGCGGCCTCGACGATGGGGCCGGTTAGAGTGCTGGGCGTATAGTGCGATCCGGTGCGCCGGCGTTCACTGGAGGGCTGAAAGATCATCGCCCCCTTCGGGACTACGTTGGGCGTCACGGCCCGGGCGATCCGCCGCTCCAGCGCGGCCAACAGGTCATCGGTGGTCTTCGCGGATTTGAGCGCGTCGGCGGCCTGTCCAGTGAGTTTTTGGTCGGTGTTGTCCGCAAACCACTTCTGGCGCTTGTCCGGAGAGACGGCGAGAAGCTCTTCGAGGTCCACGGCCGCCGGCGCACCATGCCTCTTGGCGGGCTTGATCGCGATGGATCGGCCGCGGGCGACGTGCAACTCGAAGCCCATGATCGTCTCGTAGACACTCCCGATCTGCTCGACCGCGAGCGTCCGGTAGCTTAGCCGTTCGCCATCCAGAACCATCAGCTTCGAGAGCACCTGGTAGAGGACTCCATCCGGCACGCGCGGAATGGCAGGCGCCTCGTTTGCGTGGCGGCCCTCGAGGAACGGGTAGCGGTCCGGATCGAAGAGGTAGCCCTCGCGCGGCGGTATGCGCATTCCTCCATGGCTGCCACCTTCGTAGATCAGGCGGAACAGTGTCAGAAGCTGCGCCCACGCGCCGTAGCGTTGATACATCGTGTCCGGGTAACGGCCCGCATCGGAACGCAACCGTTCATACAGGCCGGCCACGGAGTAGTAGTTCGCGTATACCGGATCGGTGGAAACGAGGCCCCGGTCCTCTGCGTACAGCAGGAAAACCAGCCGAAGCAGGGTCGTCAGGAGCCCGCGATAGACGTGGTCTGGATCGCGGGCCAGGATTTCGCGTAGCAACTCTCCATTCGTCTGGTCATCAGCGGACTGGAATCCACGCAGCAGTTCATAGAGCGCCTCCAGAACTTGGCCGGCCAATTGCGTTGAGACGACGTTCTGGTATTTGCGGCTGTTCTCGAGAATCGATGGAAGGCGTTCCTTCGGGTCGCCGAACATGCGATCCGCGTAGAGCAGTTCGTGGAGCGCGGCAAAAATCGGTCGCCCGGCGACCTTCACCATGTCCGAGAGATTGAATGTGATGAATCCGCTCGACTCAATCCGGGGTGCATAGACCAGCCGAATCTGATGTCCATTGACTAACAGACCGCTGGCGACGCCGGTTTCGCGCAGAAGACGCTCAAAACGCGCTTGAGGACTTGCCTGCCACCGGCGCGCTTCCATCGGAGCAACGCTGTCGAAATCGGTGCCGGCCGGCAGGACATCGATCAGCAGAAGCCATTCGCGCGTAGTATCTATCGGCTGAAAATCGTGAAGCGCATATGTGGGACGCAGCGTCTCGCCGTAAGCGGGGAGTGGGGCTTCCAGAGCCGCGGGGAGCGTAGGCGCGCCTGGCGCTCCATACAGGTCCTCCGGCGCCCAACCGAACACCAATTGTGCAAACTCCGGAAAATTCGCAATCTCCGGTACTGGCTCGCCGTCACCGTCAGTGGGCAAGGCGCCAAGAAACCGCTGGTGGTCCGGGGAGATGTTCCGGTTGATGTGGGCGCGCGCCTCGATCAGCGCGGGGATAGAAACCACCAGCCCGGACGGCTGAACGTAGCCGAGCCATTCCTGATGCGCGAGGATTGTAGAGTCTTTCGCCATGTTCTACCCCGCGATCGGCCACAGATAGATCAGGCCGACAGGTTCTATCCTTTGCGCCCGTACATCGTACAGATCCCGGATGCGATCCGGTTCCGTTCGAAGCTCGTCTTCGAGTGCAGCCAGACGCTGGCTCCAGTAACGCCGGTTCGATTCGAGCTGGCGTCTCTCTTCCTCAAAGTCGAACTTGAGTTGCTCGCGATCATGTCGCGTAACGGTGTCCTCAATGTGTTTCTTCTGCGTCTCCAGGATCTCCCGCATGATCTTGGCCTCTGCCTCAGCACGCTTGGCAAGACTGGCGATGGCGTCTTTCGCGTATTCTGCGCCGCGGGCCTCCAGTTGGGGTAGAAGCTCTCGGACGTCTCGTGGAGCACTTTCCTGCAACTGCGAGATCACCACATCCGGTACCGGTCGGGCATGGGGTTGGAGGAGCGCGGAATCGAGCAGCGAAAGCGTCTTGGTCTCTGCCTCGCGCCCATATGGGGTGAGGGCTCCCTTGCGGATTGCCGGATCGGTCCAGCGGGCCGTCACCGGTATCAACTCCTCATGCAATCGGGCAGCGCCAGGACCGTAGAGGGCCAGTCGGCCAATCAGGAGCACGCGGGGAATTGCATCGCTTGCCTGCGCCATGCAGGCTCGCGAGAGATCATGGAAGACAAAGCCCTGCGCCGTGAAGCGGGCGAGCAGCCTCTGGACAACGCGGTGTTCGAGGTGAAGCTGAACGACTTCCTCGGTCACGACGCCGGGGTCTTCAAACACTACAGGCCGGATCGGAGAAGTTCGACGCCACTCCCAAAACTTCTGGTCCCGCGGACGCGGTGCACGCAGGCTGTCCATGGTCTCGGCCCAGGTCGGATCTGCGCCAGGACGCTGATCGAGAGCGGGGAATACGGAACAGTCCGAGCCCTTCAATCCGCAATTGGATGAAGACTTCAGCGGTTCAGAACCAAGGACCCGCAGGGCGCAAGAAATCGCGGAGCGGAAATGGTCCTGCGAGAGGCCGATGGCTTTCTGCGAATCGGCGAGCATACCGCGCAGGCGGTCGATCTGCTTCCGCAGGTCGAGTTGCCGCTCGCGTGTGGCCTCGAGTTCATCCTCGACCGCCTCTCTGGCATTCTGATCCAGATCAGCAGTCTCAATCTCGCTTTCCATCAGGTCGATGTCATCACGGCGGATGCCGGCCTTCATAACAGCATCGAGGCGTCCATCGATGACTTGGGCCAGGCTGCCGAGCTCGTCGCGGATCGTCTTCGTCTTTCGGACCAGAGCCGCTAGAATGCGATCCTCAGGACGCTGCTTGTAGAAGAAGTAGTGGCAGTAGACTTCCGGATTGGGCTGGAGCTTGCGGTCGATTCGCCCATTGCGCTGCTCCATCCGGCTCGGATTCCACGGAACGTCGAAGTGGAAGAGATTCCAGCAGTGCGCCTGTAAGTTGAGCCCCTCGCGGGCAGCGTCTGTGGCAATCAGGATGCGCAACGGATGGCGCGACGGCTCTGCATTGAACGCCGCCTTGATGCTCTCCCGATCAAGAGTCCGCGATTCGTCTCCATCGGTGCGTCTCGATGGCGTTGAGCCGCAGTACACAGCCATGCGCTCGGAGCCTCGATCAGTGTCCGCGATCGCGGCGTTGATCTGCTGCTGAAGGTACCGCCGAGTGTCTTCCCACTCTGTGAACACGATGACGCGCATGTCGTTCCACTTTGCGCCCGCCGATGGAAGGTCCGGGCACATCTTGTCACGAATCCACTCAATGAGCTTCTTGACGCGCGCGTCTGGAATGGCGCGGCTGGACTCAGCTATCTCCGTCATTGTGTCGAGCAGTTTCTGTTCATGCTCGAACAGCTCACGAGCGATGGCGGTATCGGACGGGCCGATGGTGGCCTCCGAGACCGCAGTGACTTGAGCGTCTTCTTCCGCGGCTAGTTCCTGCTCGGATAAGACGGCGCGGTCGTCGTCGGCCCGGATGGCGTCCTTGAGCAAGTCCATGCGGGGTGGCACAGTCGAGCCTCTCTTCAGCACGGCCTGAGATTCTTCCGCCTGCGCGGCCTCCCACTGGCGGCGGACAGTCCGCTGGTGAACGCGAAGCGTGCGCGAGAAGGCTTCGACCGACGAGAAGAGCCTCTGCTGAAGACCGCAGATCAACAGGCCGGAAGCAGTCTGCGTGCGGCGCGTCTCACCGCTGAGCCGCTGTTCTCGTAGCATGCGGTATTCGTCGAGGAGAGCGGTCAGGCGCAACTCTGGGGCGTCCACCGGCAAGCCGTCGATATCTACCTGAATGACTTCGCGTCTGGGGAACCCGCCAACAATCAGCCGAAGATCATCTTTGAGCCGTCGGACCATGATGTCGTCCAGCATGCGCTTGCTGGCCTTGACGCCTCGGCAGAAGCGTTGAGGATCGAGAATCTCCAACAACGCTGAGAAGCTATTGGAGTGGCCGTTGTGCGGCGTAGCGGATAGGAATAGTCGATGTTCGAAGCGCGGCGCGAGGTCGCGGATCGCGCGCGTAGTGTGCGAGTCGATGGCGTATCGCTGGCCGCTCGAGGGCGCCGCATGGTGGGCCTCGTCCAGGATGAGAAGGCTGCCTGGGCGGAAGGTGCCAAGCCAGTCACGAAGCGGCCCGGCGTAGGACTCATCGATCAGGAGTCGATGTGAAATCAAGAAGCGAGAGTTAGCGGTCCACGGGTTGACGCCGAACCCGCGCTCACGGCGCACACTCTGAACATAGTCTTTGTCCAGGACTTCGAACAGCAAGCCGAAGCGAGTATCGAGTTCGTCCCGCCACTGCAACAGCATCGACGGCGGGCAGGCCACGATGATTTCTCGAACCTTCTTGCGGAGCAGCAGTTCACGTGCGATCAGGCCGGCTTCGATGGTTTTGCCGAGTCCGACGTCGTCGGCGATGAACAAGTTCACGCGCGGCAAGCGGAGCGCCTTGCGTAGAGGCTCGAGCTGGTAAGGATCCAAGCGGATGCCGGCCCGGAACGGCGATTGAAGGAGGTTTGGATCGGTCGAGGTGACGCAGTTCCAGCGAAGCGTGTTCATGTACGCGGCGAACCGCTGGGGCGGATCAAAGCCGCGACTGGCGATGGAATCCCAAGCCTCTTCCGTGACGATCTGCGCGTCCAACTCCCGCTGCCACAGCACCTCGAGAGGCTGCCCCTGGGCATCGTCATCCACACAGGACAACCGGACCAGCGTGGAGTCCCCCGGATTCACTGCAGGAACGATCTGTTCAACAAGATAAAGACGCTGGCGAACCGCTACGATCTGTCCAACTTCTGGAATGAGGCCATTCTTACTCATGCTTAATACGAAGCATTGTTCGATCAGTCAGCATATCGTTTCTGGGTCGCTGGATGCTTGCCTACTCACGAGCACCCGCACGCCAGGGTCAGGATGAGCTCGGGCGAACTTGGCCGGCGGCCTAATCGGCAGCTCCGAACTTGCAGCGGTCGGACTTCGCTAGATCGATGGCCCCGCCCCTAAGCGCCGAGCAGGTGGGCAAACCAATGCCGCAGGGCGCGTGCTCCTGGACTTCCTGCGTCTTGCCCAGCGCATGCGCGACTGGATGGGGCTTGAAGCCGAATCCTTTCAGTTCACCCCACATCCGGACGTTGTGGAGCACCCTGTTTGAATCCGCAAGTTGTCGACAGCATGCCCCTTTCGGATCTCAGAGTGTTATTTTGGGTCTTGACAGAAATCAACAGTGGTCCTCTGCGAGCATGCGCATTGCCCAAATCGAATTCTCCGGGTTCCGGGGGATAAACAGCGGTTGCGTCGTATTGCCGCAACACGCGGCACTTCTTGGCGCGAACAACGTCGGAAAGACCGCAGTAACGGACGCCTTGGCTCTAGTGTTCGGACGCGAGCGCATGGCCTACCAGCTTTCCGATTGGGACTTCTTCGGCGGTGCGCCGAAGCCGGACAGTCTGTTAACTATCATTTGCACAGTCACCGATTTTCCGAGCGACGCCCCGGATGATCATGCGGACTGGTTCGGAGGCGAATCCGCTGCCCATCCAGTCTGGTGGCATGAAGACCAAGGCAAAGTGACGTTTGACCTTGACCGTCCGGAAGGCGGAAGACTGGCCGCGCAGGTCGCACTCTCCGCGCGATACGAAGACGAGAGCTGCGAGTTCGAGACCTTGCGCTACTTCTATAACGGTCCTGGCAATCCTTTTACCGACGGTTGCAGTAAGATCAGTTCGAGCCTGCTCCAGGAACTCGGCGTCTTCATCCTGCCAGCGCAGCGGCAGTGGGATAAGCTTCTTGGTTTTGGTTCGTCGAGTTTCCTCAAGGTTCTGAGGCAAGCCGACGCAATCCCCGGCGAGGCGATCGAGAAACTGAAGGCGGAGCTACGCAATTCGGCGGCCGCGATTGAGGAGGCACCGACTCTAAAGCCGCTTCTTGCTTCCGCCGAGGCGGAGTTACGGCGATTCCTGATGCTGGCAGCAGGCAGGAGTCTTGCGTATCGTGCAACGTCACTAGATACCTACGGAGTGCTCCAAAGCCTGTTACCGCACATTAAGGACGGCTCGGGGGCCTTGCTGCCTTTGAGTCGCCAGGGATCAGGAATGGTCTCCCTCCAGGCTTTTCTGATCGTGTTAGCTTTCGCGGAAAGGCGCAGGGCGGCTGGGAAGAACTTCATTCTCGTGGCGGAGGAACCGGAGTTGCACCTGCACCCGTCGCTGCACAAGCGGCTCGCGAACAGGATTCGCACCGTCAGCACACAGTCGGTCATCACTACTCATTCCCCACTGGTCGCTGCGAGTTATCCGCCGGCGCAGGCCGTGTTCCTTTCGAACGACAAGGGTTCGCTCAGCGCACAACTTCTGCGCCGCGAGTCGGTGAAAGATATCAAGTCGCATCCGATCCGCAAGCTGTATGTTCAGAAACGCGAAGCTTTTTACGAAGCCATATTAGGCCCGGGCACTCTCGTGCCAGAGGGTGAACTCGACTACCACTGGTTGCGGCTACTACAACAGCTCGCCGAATGCTCGGAAGACGAAACAGGTGTGCCCCTCACGGTCGCACCGGTTAGCATCGTTCCGACCCAGGACTCGCTTGCGGAAACCTATCCGGAAGTGGCGCGTCTTCGCCCAGACTCGATGCCTCTGGTGGATGGCGACGGAGGCGGCGATGGCTACCTTGTCTCTTTGGCCAAATGCAAAACGCCGCCGCAACTCTGTATCCAAATGGGTCCGGGCGCAGCCGTTGAGTGTGTCGCCGCCTGGGTATTGCAACCGGCGCTTGCGTCACCGGGGCTGCATCTTTCAGAGTTGCTCGCCGATCAGTCTAGCCGAACCTTAAGAGCGCTCCAAGTCGCCCTGCACGGAAGTTCAACCAAAAAGGCGCGCGAACTGCACGAATGCCTGGTCTGGGAGGCGATTGGAACACCGGCATGCGGTGCGCGCGCTGCGGAGTTGTTCAACGACTTCGCGGCGATCATGAATGGAGAAAAGCCCAGGAACACCGGATGGCAGCAAGTAACACACGCATCGGGAATCCAGGTTTGGGTGGCCAAGCACATCACCAAAGAACAAGCATGCCCCAGCACTTCTTTATCACCGGCGAAGCAGGTTCCGGCAAAACAAGGAAGTTGATGGAGCAGGCTGCCCTGCAGGGTGGCGCACTCATCACAAAGCCTCATCAGCGCGCGCTGGCGATCGCGGTGATGCATGGGGCGCGCAGGCGGCTGGGATCAGCGCTCGCGCGTTACTGCCCCGATCTGCCGGTGACTGTCTCCACGATCCACAGTGTTGCGCTCACTATCGTGAACCGGTGGCGACGAAGTCTTGGCCTGTCAATGCCGGTGACTGTTTGCGAACACACGTGTCATCTGTCTGAGCGACATGGTCGGACTCAGGCGACATTCGAGGAAGTCATGGAACTCGGCTGCAAGGTGCTTGCGAGCCCGACCGCCCGCCAGATGCTTTCCGCTAGCTACCCGCTCATCATCGTCGACGAGTTTCAGGACTGCACCGGAAATACGCTGGGCTTTGTCCAAGCGTTGGCCGAAGCATCCACCGTATTGTTCGCCGCTGACCATTTCCAGAAATTGCAGGACGTGAACAGTGGATGTCCGGCGGTCGAGTGGGCGCAGGCCCTCAGGGCGGACGGTGGCATTAGCTATGAAGAGCTGGCGGGGTGCCGAAGGACCGACAGCACAGCCATACTCCTCGCCGCGCGCGCGCTCCGCGACGACCTGCCGTCTGCGACCCTGACGGTTCCCGTCTATTACGCGCCGAACGTTGGCCCAGCGGCGTTCCGCATGGTCGGCCGTTTCAGGTCCTGGGTACCAGACAGGATCAAGACCGGAACTTGCGCGCTCATTTTGCTCAGCCTGGAAGACGCGTTGTTGCCGAAGCTGCTGGCATCGTTCGCAAAACAACTGGCTAAACGTAACCCGAAGCGACAGGTGAAATGGTCGCGATCGGTCTCGCAAGCGGAGCAGCAGAGACAGCTTTTCCTGGAACTCGGTCTCAACGGCGCAGACGAGATCTGGCGTCCAGAGGCCGCCGGGCTCAGTCACCTTGCCGGGTCGGTAGCCCGCGATGTTAAGCGCTACTGTCGGCTCCGGGGCATCACAGACGTGCCGAGTGATCTGGCCGGGCAATTCGCCACCCTCGCAGTGCACAATCGGCGGGCTTTCGGCTGGGGTTCTCCGCAGTTCGAGGTCTTGACAGTGCACGGAGCTAAGAATCGGGAATTCGAGCACGTGTTCGTTTTCTGGACGTGCTTCAAAGCGGCGAAATGGTCGATCGAGGAACAGCGGCGGCTGCTCTACAACGCGGTGACGCGGGCAAAGGCAGACTGCACAGTCATTGCGCTAGGTGACGCGAAAGTCGCACAGGACGATCCGGTGCTGAGCTTGCTCGGACCGGCTCAGCCGGCGATAGACCCGGCGTGGAAGAAGAAATCGACAGCCAAGACTTGAAAGGGTCTCCCAACGCTCAAATTATCTGAACTTGCGCCGCAACGTCAGGGTTGTTCGCTCGGGCGATTGCCTTCACGCGGGCGATGTACTCATCGGGGACGCCGCGCTCGCGCAGTCCTGTGATGATGTGGCGGATGTAATCGATGTTAGTTGTGAGCCCCGATTGCGGCTGTTTGACCGTATACGTCAGAGCCGACGTTACCTGCCCGTTCGGACGGCGAACTTCGATCATCTCACGCTTGTAGTTCGTGCCTTCACCTTCGATCGCGTCGAACGACCTTCGTCCACAAGCTCGCGCGCTGCCGCGCGACATGAGGTAGTCGGGCACTTCGTACAGCACGCCCCAGACCTTGCCTCCGGGTTTTCGAACGATGTCCGAGGCAGCGCAGCTGCGATTCGTGCTGAACACGTCGAACGCGAGTTCGAAATCCTCGACAGTCTCGGCGATGCCAACGAATCTTGCGTCGCCATGCAGGCGTTCCGGACTGTTCATCTGACTCTCAGAGCAATTCGAGCCGTATTGGAAAACGAGTGCCATGCCTCTTCCTCAGTAATCACAAGAGTATCGAATGGGCAACCGGTACGGAGATGCAGTGCAAACGCCCATTGGGGCTAAGGACGGTGGTTCGCCGCGTTGGATTCGAACGACGATTCATATCGCGGCGACCGTCCTTATGTTTGCGTTCCACCATCTCCTCTGCTCACGCCAATCTACCACAGTGACAATTTCACGCACGCCGAGTTCGGCAACTTGAAGCCGCAACACCAAATCTGAGGTGAATATCGGGAGCAAGGAGGAGCAAATTCATGATCTGTGTCACCTTCACCCTCGGCACATAACCTAACCGCGCAATCTCTGCGTAGTCGCGGACCTCGCCTCGTCGACCATTTCATGGACCTTGATGGCGAGCGCCATCAAGGTCCGGCTGCCGCAACTTTCCTGGGACACGCTGGCCGCCCACACGTACCAGGCGTTGTTACCAGGCATGAAGGAGCCCCTCCGGGTCGCAGTATCAGGTGACGTGTTCGATGACCACTCCGATAGCCACACGCTGTTCTCGTACGGCGGGGCCTTCCTCAATCGAACGCTGGCGGATTCTTTGGGGAACACCGATCCACAGCCGGGACCAGGTGTGTGCTGGTTGGACAGTCGAGGATCCTGCCCGGCGATCGTGATCAACACGACCGACGGGTTGAAGCGGCCAGAGACTCTTTCGGACCTGCGCGCGTGTCTTCGTCGCGTCGCGGAGCCGATGGACGCGCCCGAAGCAGAACTCGACCGGGTCGTGTAGACAAGTGGCCCGTTATTTTTTGAGGTGCTCCGTCAAGAGTACTTTCTTTGCGGATTCGATGTCGAGCCCCATGTTACGCAACGCGGCCGAAAACTCGACAGCCGCCTCGGCGAACTCGCGGCCACCGAATTTCACTCTCAGCTTGCGCATGCACTCAACGGTCTTTTCCGAAACCTTTAACACACTCTCAGGAGCCAAGTAGAAAAGCCCCCCGGCAAATGGAAGAGCAACCTGGTGCAGTGCCGGCGTTGGTGCTACGACCACGACGTGAATCTCGGCCTTTTCGGGGTTCTGGCACAAGCGATCGCGTACCCAGTCAATATGTCCCTTGGCTTCGGTGACATCTTTCTTCGCCAGTTCGCCGGAATCTTTCTTCTCAGTCTTTGCCTCAAATGCGATGTGCAGGTCGTTTTCAAACGACCACACGACATCTGGCGCGCCCTGTTCGGACTTCCTGGTGGTTGCGGCGCCAAAACACTGGCCAAGGAGATCCAGGCCTTCGTGGTAGGCGACATGGTAGGCGACCTTGAGGTGCGCGATCATCTGCTGAAGTCGATCCTCAAACGTCGGACCCGCCCAACCCCATGTCGTAATCTGGTCCCACACACCTTCGGCGTTCACTTCGATGCTGGCATCCTTCTGGTAAGTGGTGATATTGCTTCGGTGCTGCAGGAGTTGGTTTAGCCATCCAGAGTTGATGCCACACTTCGCTCCACGCTGCAGGCAATCTGCCTCCGCCTTGGCATTTCCCGACAAGGACGCTGCCGCGCTAGATAGATACCACCACCATGCGCGATACCCTGACAACTCAGCGCTGACCAGTTCGTCGGCGATGCGGTGACCCGCCTCGTGCGCCTGTTCGTAATTCTCATCCCACATTGCTTTCGCAAATCGCACTTCCTCCCGGCCCGCCGCTTCAAAGTCCTTTGGCGGCACTTCGGCAGGGGACGCGGGAACATCTTCGAGGGTCTCGTCCGCCCCCTTCCTATATTCGGAATCGAGGATCAGCCCTAGGATCATCTGCACGAGACTGCCAGGCTTCTTGGCCGCAATTTCGGACTGTCGAACACCCCATTTGACTTCAGCCGAGAGTTCCGGGGGAAAACCGCCTAGGAGAGGCGCCGACGTGGCAGCGTTTACCAGAGATTGACCGAGCCAGATGATTACGGCGAAATCGGTCGCATTGCGCGTGCAACGTCCCATCCCCTGGATCAGGCGTGTTCGCTCTCGTTTTCTGAGCACCGGCCCCATCTTCCAGCGCTCGATCAGATGCCTCTCGAAGGCTGTAATCGCCGCTGGGGACTCCGACAGTATGAGTAGCCGACATTGGTCATCAGGGAGGTCGAGCCCGTCATATCGTCCGGCAAGGGCCAGCAGTACCTCCGTGTTGCCAACGAATCCGTCAATGGTTTCCGCGATATCCGCTGGGCCCATCCGCTTCGGTTTCTTCTGCATCGCGGACGCCAGCCTGCCGACGGTCTCATCCGCGATGCGCTCAGATGGTGCCAGTAATACGGCGCGACGAGCCTTGAGGCCATCCCACACCTCGGCCACAATTTTGTCAGCATCTGCTGGAGAAGCATAGACGCCCGGCGCGAAGATGTAGCGCCTTCCCCATTGCGGGCTCTTGGCGCGGACGATGCTGAGCTTTTCGATGCCATAGGCACGTTGCAGATCACTTTCACCACCGAGCGTCGCGGACATGTAGATCCGCTGTTTTGCGCGCGCGAATGGCTCGTGGGTATGGGTTGGCGGCACGAGTGGGCGTATGGTGACTGCATGTGCGGAGACCAAGAATAGGCAGCACTGGATGCGGTGCCGGATGAGTTTCCATGCAAACTTCGCCGTATCCGCAGTTGCAGAATCGAGAACGGAGATGACATTGGCAATGCACTCTGGATGGCCGTGTACATCTGGCATTTCGACGCCGCTCATTGGCGACTTGTCCAATACGGATCGAATCTGCGATTCGGTTAGTCCAGGGCACAATGCCGCAAGGAGCGAGTTATAGAGGTCGGGGTACTGCGATGCACTCGCGGTAACGGCCCAGGTGTCAGAGACGTACTGCTCGGCGCCGTGTGCGTCATCGAAGACGATGACGTCAGCTTCCTGGATGACAGGCTTGATGTTGAAAAGGTTCGAATATGTTGTGATCGCGACCGCCGCCCCTGTCCTGTACTTGCCTTCCTCTGCGGCACTTCTAGTCTCCTTTGTGCCACGGACGTCCGCGAAGGGGATCTTTAGCCGATTGGCTTCCTCCAGTACTTGGCCGGCCAACTGGTTCGTGAGTGAAAGGTATGCGACCTTGCGAGACTGGGTTCGCCACCATTCGGCAACGAGCAGGCCAACGGCCGTCTTCCCAGTGCCCGTTGGCAGCTCAAACGCCAGATCCGTGGTTGCTTGGTGTTTGTCGGCGTATTCCCGGAGGACGTCCTGTTGCGGACCGCGAAGGTACCCGTGCGACTTGACGCGCCCAGAGAGCTTGTAGAAGAGCTCTTCGGGGTTCGCGTACATCGGACTGGCCTTCGCGGACTTGAACTTCGGGCGCTCCGGGCCGTTCTTGTCAGCGCTCAACCAAACCACCTCCCAAATCCCAAGGATACGACGTGGATCGATCCTCTGCGTGTGGAAACAGCACGGACTGCTCGAACGATGTCGCTTAGCAATGCTTCTTCACTCGGTTGGACAGCGTAGGATGGTGCTCCAGGCTTTTCGCTGCTCCTCCCAGCAAACGGAGGTGGAGATCGCTCGCAGATCGCGCTCCGTAGTCTCGGCCAGCGGAGGATGTTCTTCCGGGAACAGCAATTGCTCCTGCAGCTTCGGTGCAAGATGAAGGAGGTTCATGATCTGGGTGAGTCGCGCCCGTGTCACCTGGCCCAGCCGGGCGATGTCGGCAAAGTCGCGAACTTCGCCTCGATCGATCATGTCCTGAAACTTGATGGCGAGCGCCATGAGACGAGTGATTCGTGGCAGGCGAGTTCCCACTGGTTCGACGCGAGGTCGAGAGTCGGCTATCTGAGGCCGGCCTCGCGTCGGACGTGGGAGCAAAGTCTCGACTTGAAGCCCCGTATCCGCCTCCATCTGCGAGCTGATGGTCATTGGTTGTTCGTGCTGGCGTGGCATAGATCCTTCCCTTTTTCACGACGGAACCCGATGGTCACCTTGCCAGTGCGGCCGTCGTAGCCCACTTTGGTGACCAGGGTTCGGATAAGCTTCTCTCGATCGCGCGTCGTTAACGATTCCCATACCGGCTCGAACCGCTCTAGGGCTCGCTGGATGTCGTCCTGATCGGCGGCGGCTTCTACTGCGGCCTTCATCTTCACGGCGAGCTGGGTCAGCTTGCGCTCCACAGCCTCGACCTCCTGCCGCAGACCGTCAATCCGATCGAACCGCGATGCGGAATCGCTCTTCTTGTCGGCCGCCTGGCGTGTCAGGCCACCGTTCAGCCTCTGCAACTTTCTACGCAACTCATCCTGCTCCGCCTCGATGTGGGCGCGCCGGTTGCGATCTTCGGCCTCTACGCCGGCCACGACCTGCGCACGGAGCTTTCCGTCGCGGCCCAGCCCCCGAATGCTGTCCAGCACTGCCGTCTCGATGCCCGGCGCCGACACCGATTTCGTCTCGCACGACTTCCATCCCTTCTGCTGGGCGTTGTAGCAGACGTAGTAGCGGTATAGCTTCGGTTCACGCGCCGTGTATGTGTGGACCATCGGCGCGCCGCAGGTCGTGCAGAACAGGAGACCTCGCAGCAGTGCGCCGTACTTGTTCTTGTTCCCCCCGCCGTTCCTGTGACCGTTGTGGTGTAGGTTGGATTGAACTCGGTTCCAGGTCGCTTCGTCGACAAGCGCTGCGTGCTCGCCCTTGTAGAGCTTTCCCTTGTGATTGACGAAGCCCGTGTACAGCGGATTGGTGAGGAGCACGTAGACGGACTTCTTGATGAACGGCTTGCCGCCTCGTTCGCGCCCGGCCTCCGTCTTCCACTGCTTAGTGTGCCAGCCGACGTGTTCGAGTTCGTGTACCACCGGCATCAGGGCGTTGTGTCGCAGGTACAGATCGAAGATCTCCTTCACCTGCCGGGCCTCGCCGGCGTTCACGACAAGGCGGCCGCCGTTCGGATCGATGTCGTAGCCGAGTACCGGGTGTCCGCCGACCCATTTGCCCTTCTTCCGCGCCGCCGACATCTTGTCACGCGTGCGCTCCGAAATGAGCTCGCGTTCGAATTGTGCGAACGAGAGAAGGATATTCAGCGTCAGTCGACCGAGGGAGGTCGTTGTGTTGAACTGCTGGGTGACGGAGACGAAGCTGACGCCGCAACGATCAAAGGTCTCCATGAGCTTGGTGAAGTCGAGCAGCGATCGGCTCAGGCGGTCGACCTTGTAGACCACCACGCAACCAACCTTGCGAGCCTCGACCGCAGCCAGTAGCTTCGTGAGAGCCGGCCGATCCATGTTGCCGCCGGTGTAGCCGCCGTCGTCAAAACGCTCCGGGATCAGGCTCCAGCCTTCGTGCCGTTGGCTTGTGATGTAGGCCTCGGCCGCCTCGCGCTGGGCGTCCAGTGAGTTGAAATCCTGCTCAAGACCCTCTTCTGTGGACTTCCTCGTATACACCGCGCACCGGATGTTTTTCGCGGCGATCGTTGAGAGGGGGATCTCCTCGGTTTGTCTCGGTCTCCTACTTCGCATTGCGGGGCTCCGTTGACTGGATGTTGAAGAACAGAAAGCCATTCCATTTAGTCCCCGTCAGTTCGCGGGCGATCGCGCTGAGCGATCGGTAAATCCGCTGCTCGAACTCGAATCCGTCCGCCAGCACGCGCACGATAATCTCGCGACCCTTGTGGTGCCTTCTGAGAATGGTCCCAGGCGCGGGCAATCGGCGATCGAGGCTCCGCGATGCTTTCGTGCGGACTGCCAGATGCGGCGGGATGACCGTGTTCTGCCCGAAGAAGGTCTTCGGTGCCCGGATCCGAAGATCCGCATCGTTGGCGATCTCCATCGCGCGTCGTCGGGCTCGCTCCGACAAGCCACCTTCGGCGAGGGCCTGGATTCGCCAGGCGATGCGCCGGAAGAGGAACTGCTTGTGGTTCGACCTCGATTCCTCGTCAAATACCTCGATGTACTTCTCGCGAAGCTGGCTGACTGTCATCTGGGCCAACTCCTCGATCTGCTTTGAAACGTCGTTGTTCAAATCATTCTCCTTTCTCTGTGCCGTTAACCTCGTGTCCATGAGGGCTCGAAGCTTCGGCACTAGCAAGGGAAAGTTCGCGGTGACGACGTTCGCGGTACCGGAGGAAGCCAGCCGTCAGGATTGCGGCGAGGGCCTTCAGATCGTCTTCAAATGATCGGTTCGATTCATCCAATGGTCCGTGCTCCCCAGCGTTACCGAACCGATGGGAAACAGGCCGTGGATGCCGGAACGACGCGGGAGCTGTGAGCTCCGGCGCCGGCCTCTCGTAGCCGGCCTCCGGCACCCACAGCGTGGTCCGCTTTGCGGTCGTTCCGCTGTCTGGTGGATTGGGAAGCGATCAGCGCTCTCCCACTGTAAACATACGCAGGATTTCGGAAGTCTGTGCACACCGGACTGGCGAGATTCTGAGGACGTTAAATAACCGAAAGGCCTCTCCCGAGGAGTGGAGAGGTTCGGCCAGACGGGGGCGCCGGCTGCTCACCGGCGGACTCACCGTCGCTCTCCGCTTGGGCCGAACGGAGAATAGGGGCATGCAAGTTGTTGGCAGGACGTGCGCTGTCCCAAAGGACTTGCGGAGGCACACGAATGGCATTGGCGTTAACGGGTGGGGAGGAAAACTGCGGATAGAAATAGTTTGGCTCCTCAGGTAGGACTCGAACCTACAACCCTTCGGTTAACAGCCGAATGCTCTACCATTGAGCTACTGAGGAGCAACTGGTGTATCTCTGTTGTATCAACTGGGCCCCTCCAATGTCAAACCTTGAACCAGCCCTTCGTCGTACACTTGCCTGTACTGCCCCTCGCATGGAGCGGCTGACCTAAATCTATGCTGAAGCTCTTCATCCGGCTCCTGTTGCGAGTCCTCTACCGCCTCGAAGTCCGTGGCCAACTCCCGCGCACCGCGCGTACCCTCATCATCGGGAATCACCAGTCTTTTCTCGACGCGCCTATCCTCTTCACCATCCTGCCCTCCGACGCACTCTGGGTCGTCCACTCGCAGGTCATGAAGCAGTGGATCTTCCGATTCCTCCTCCGCGCCGCCGACCACATTGTCATCGACGCCACTAATCCCTTCGCCCTCAAATCCACAGTCGACGTCATCGAAAGCGGCCGCCCCGTTGTCATCTTCCCTGAGGGCCGCGTCACGGTCACAGGCGCGCTGATGAAGGTCTACGACGGACCTGCCTTTATCGCCGCCAAGTCCGGCGCCTCCGTCGTCCCCATCATCCTCGACGGCGCCGCCCGTGCCCGCGGCTTCACACGCATGACCGGTGATTACCAGCTCGCCTGGTTCCCCAAGATTACCGCCGCCATCTTCCCCGCTGAAGTCATTCCCATGCCGGAAGCGCCTTCCGGCAAGCTCCGTCGCCGCAAAGCAGGCGAAGAGATGCGCCGCCTGCTCCAGCGTTGCCTCGCGAAATCAAGACCCAGGCGAACTCTCCACGACGCTTTCCTCGAAGCCGTTGAACTGCACGGCCGCGGCCGTCTCATGGTCGAAGACGCGGGCGGCGCCGAGCTCACTTACGGTGGCGTCCTCAAAGGCTCCCTCGCACTCGGCCGCCTCGTCTCCAGGATCTCCCAGCCCGATGAGGTCGTCGGCGTCCTCATGCCCAATGCCGCCGCCACTCTCGCTCTCGCTCTGGGCATCTTCGGCATCCGCCGCATCCCCGCGATGCTGAACTTCACAGCCGGAGTCGATGGCCTCCAGAGCGCCATCCGCGCAGCGCGTATCAAAACGATCCTCACCTCGCAGGCCTTCCTCGAGCGCGGCAAGCTCGCGCCCATCGTCGAAAAACTCCAGGGCGTACGCATTGTCCTGCTCGAGGACCTGCGCAAGCAGCTTTCACTCGCCGACAAGCTCTGGCTCGTCCTCTACGCGCTCCGATTCCCGCGAGCCGCGACTATCCGCTCCAAGCCCGACGACCCCGCCGTCGTCCTCTTCACCTCCGGCTCCGAAGGCAAGCCCAAGGGCGTCGTCCTCAGCCATTGGGCGATCCTCTCCGATATCGAGCAGGCCCTCGCCGTCGTCGACGCCTCCCGCGCCGACAAGATCCTCTCTGCCATGCCCGTCTTTCACAGCTTCGGGCTCACTGCGGGATTCATGCTTCCCATCGTCAGCGGCATCCGCGTCTTCCTCTACCCCTCGCCGCTGCACTACAGCATCGTCCCCGAGCTCTTCTACGACCGCGATGCGACCATCATGTTCGCCACGCCGACCTTCCTTAAGCACTACGCCAAGCGCGCGCACCCCTACGACTTCCGCCGCGTGCGCCTGCTGCTCGGCGGTGCTGAAAAGGTCACCGACGAAGTGCGCAACATCTACATGGACAAGTTCGGCGTCCGCCTGCTCGAAGGCTACGGCGCTACCGAATGCGCACCCGTCATCGCCGTCAATACGGCGATGCGTGCCAAGGCCGGAACCGTCGGTGAATTGCTGCCGTTGATGGAGTACCGTCTCGAGCCCGTTCCGGGCATCGAAGAAGGAGGCATGCTCCACGTGAAGGGTCCCAACCTCATGCTCGGCTACTGGCGCGAGTCCAATCCGCGCGTGCTGGAGCCGCCCGAATCCATCTTCGGCCCCGGCTGGTACAACACCGGCGATCTCGCCGTTGTAGATGATGACGGCTTCCTGAAGCTCCTTGGCCGCATGAAACGCTTCGCTAAAGTCGCCGGAGAAATGGTCTCACTCGAAGTCGTCGAGAAGATCGCGGATACCGCCTCGCCCCACAAGATGCACGGCGCGGTGTCTCTGCCCGACTCGAGCCGCGGTGAGATGATCGTCCTCGTCTCCCAGGACACGCATCTGAAGCGCGACCAGCTCCAACAGGCCGCGCGCACGCTCGGCGCCCCTGATCTCGCTATCCCCCGCCGCGTCGTCTACATCGATCACATCCCGCTCCTCGGGAATGGGAAAAAAGACTACCCCAAGCTCAGCCAGAAGCTGGAGGAACTGCTTGCACAGCCAGAAGCTTGATCTTGCCTATAGCCGCCGCGAACAGCGCGCCTGGTACATGTACGACTTCGCGAACTCCGCTTTCGCATCCACGGTCGTCACGCTCTTTCTTGGACCCTACCTGACTTCGCTTGCCAGGGCCGCGGCCGATTCCTCCGGCTTCATTCATCCGCTGGGCATTCAGGTGGACGCACGCAGCTACTGGAGCTACCTCATCTCGCTCTCCGTGCTCTCGCAAGTCTTCTGCCTGCCCGTGCTTGGAGCTGTCGCCGACTACAGTCCCAACAAAAAGCGGCTTCTCGGCGTCTTCGCCTACACCGGCGCGCTCGCCACCATCGCCATGTTCGCCCTCACCGACGGCATGTACCTGATGGGCGGCATATTGTTCCTGATATCCAACCTCGCCTTCGGCGCGTCCATCGTCATCTACAACAGCTTCCTGAACGACATCGCGCCCGAAGAAGATCGAGACTCCGTCTCCTCCAAAGGCTGGGGCATCGGCTACCTAGGCGGCGGCATCCTCCTTGCTCTTAACCTCCTGCTCTACCAAAAGGCCGACGCTTTCGGCATCAGCTCCGAAATGGCCGTCCGCATCAGCCTCGGATCCGCCGGAGCCTGGTGGGCGGTCTTCGGCCTGATCCCCATGTTCGGCCTTCGACACAGGCCCCCGGTCCGTCAGACGGAAGCCGGGGAGAATGTCTTTTCGAAGGGCTTCCTCCAGCTCTTCCACACAATCAAGGACATGCGGCACTACCCGCAGACGCTTACCTTCCTTGTCGCGTTCCTTCTTTACAACGACGCGATCCAGGCTGTCATCACCCTCGCCGGCCAATACGGAGCGGACTACCTCAAAATCCCGATGGAGTCCCTCACCCTGGCCATCCTGATGGTTCAGTTCGTCGCCTTCGGCGGCGCAATGCTCTTCAACCTGATCGCCAAGTGGATCACGGGCTACCGCGCCGTCCTGCTGAGCCTCGTCATCTGGACTCTGCTCATGTGCGGCGTCTTCGTCGTCCGCAACACCCGCGACTACTTCATCGCCGCCGCCCTTGTCGCTCTCGTCATGGGCGGCAGCCAGGCCCTCAGCCGCTCGCTGTATTCAGTCATGATCCCCAAGGGCAAGGAAGCCGAATACTTCTCGCTCTACGAGATCAGCGACAAGGGCACCAGTTGGCTCGCGCCCCTGATCTTCGGCCTGACCCTGCAGTTTACCGGTAGCTATCAGCTCGCGATCCTCTCCCTCGTCATCTTCTTCATCCTGGGCCTCCTGGTCCTCACGCGCGTCAACGTCAAGCGCGCCGCCCTCGAAGCAGGTAACGAAGTATGATCCAAGCCGCGTACCACGGAGGAGCCTTCTTCGAAGCCATCGGCGTCGATCTGCGTCACCTGGAGCGCTCCGCGGCTGTCATCAGCGCCGACGTCCTCGATGCGTGGTTCGACCCCTCGCCGAACGTCCTGTCGCTCCTCCGCGAGCACCTCCCCTTTCTCCTCCGCACCTCGCCTCCCAATCACGCCGAAGGCTTCGTCGACGAGATCGCCCGCAGCCGCAACGTCCCTCGCGAGTCCATCCTTCCGGGTTCCGGTTCCTCCTCGCTGCTCTTCACCTGCCTCCCCCGCCTGCTCCGCAGAGGCGCGGAAGTCCTGCTCCTCGACCCCATGTACAGCGAGTACGAGCACATCGCCGGTACACTCCTTCGAGGCACTATCCATCGCCACGTTCTCAGTCCGGAGAATCACTTCGACATCGACGGCGATGCCTTGCTCGCCCATGTCCGGCGGCTCGAGCCCGATGCCATCCTCCTCGTCAATCCCAACAACCCGACGGGGCGCCTCTGGTCCCGCGCCGATGTGCTTCGCTTCCTCGATCTGGTCCCCGGCCGCACCGTCGTGGTCATCGACGAGACCTATCTCGAGTACGCCGGTTCAGCTCAGAGCCTGGAGAGCGAGGCCGTCCGCCGCGAGAACCTGATCGTCATCAAGTCGATGTCCAAGTGCTACGCGTTGAGCGGCGCTCGCGTCGCGTACATCATCGCCCACCCCGATCGCGCCGAGACCCTGTTCCCCTGGCTTCCCCCATGGCCCGTTGGACTCCTCGCGCAGGCCGCTGCCATGGAAGCCCTTCGCGATCCCAACTACTACTCTGCGCGCTATGCCGAAACGCACCTGCTGCGCGAAGCGCTCATCCGGGAACTCGTCCACCTGCATCCCGTCCCTGCGCACGCCAACTACTTCCTCATTGAGCCGCCCGATGCCGCGGCCCTTGCCGCGCGTCTGCGCGAGCGTGAGATCTTCGTTCGAGAGTTTCAATCGGGGCGCCTCGCAGGAAAGTACCTGCGCGTCTCCGTGAAGGACGCCGCTCAAAACGCGCGCCTCGTCGAGGCCCTGCGATGAACTACACCTTTCGCGAAGCCGGCGCCGAGGACTTCGCACAGATATGGCGTCTCAACCACCGCGCCTTCGCCGACGAACTTGCCCAGCATGAACCGACAGAAGACGGACTCCTCGTCGACAGGTTCGAAGCCAAGAGCCGCTACTTCATCGCGCTCCAGGGCAGGGACGTGGTCGGCATGGTCTGCATCAGCATAACCCCACCCTTCTCCGTCGAGTCCAGGCTCGCTGATACAGCGATCCTCGACACCCTGCAGCACCCTCTCATCGAAATCCGCCTGCTCGCCATCGACCCCGGCCACCGCAGCAAACTCGTCATGGCAGGCCTTCTTGCGCGCATGATGCGCGACATCCTCGTCCATCCTGCGGGTACCCTGCTCATCTCCGGCGTCACCGGTCGAGTCGAAATGTACGAGCGTTTCGGCTTCCGCCCGCTTGGGCCTCCGGTACCTTCAGGCAGGGCGTCATTCGTGCCCATGGCGTTGTCGCTCGCGGATCTGCCCGACTTTGTTCTGCGCGGCCTCGAACGCGATCAGCGCCGCACTTCCTGATCTTTGTACTGAAGCTGGTAGAGCTTCCAGTAGATGCCGCGCGCCGCCAGCAACTCTTGATGGCTGCCCACTTCACGAAGCTGGCCCTTGTGCAGCACGAGAATCCGGTCTGCACGCTGAATGGTTGAAAGGCGGTGCGCGATGATGATCGACGTGCGCCCCTCCACCATGCGCTCCAGCGCCTGCCGCACCTTGATCTCGGTCTCGGTATCGACGCTCGAAGTAGCCTCGTCGAGGATCAGGTAACGCGGATTGTGCGCCAGGGCCCGCGCGAATCCGATGAGCTGCTTCTGCCCCGTCGAGAGCCCACTGCCGCGCTCCCGCACCGGATGGTCGAATCCGCTCGGCAGCTCGCGGATGAAGTCGATCAGGTTCACCTGCTCGGCAGCCATCTCCAGAGCCTCGTCGCCGACGTGCTCCGAGCCAAGACGGATGTTGCCGCCGATGGTGCCGGTGAACAGGTGCGGATCCTGCAGCACGATGCCGAAGTGGCGGCGCAGCGCCAGCGGGTCGAATTCGCGCAGATCCACGCCGCCGATGCGGATCGAGCCTTTCTGAATGTCATAAAAGCGCAGCAGCAGATTCGTGAGAGTCGTCTTGCCCGCGCCGGTGTGGCCCACGACAGCGATCACCTCGCCGGGCTCGATGGAGAAGCTGACGTCGCGCAGCACCCAGTCCTCGCCGTTGTAGGCGAACCACACCCGGTCGAATACGATCGTTGCGCCGTTCAGCGGGAATGACTTCGGACCGGCGGGCGCCGTAACGCGTGAAGGCTCGTCGAGCAGATGGAAGATGCGCTCCGCGGCCGCCAGCGCCGTCTGCAGGATGTTGTACTTCTCGCTGAGATCCTGGATCGGGCGGAAGATCCGCATGCCGTACTGGAAAAACGCGACCATCACGCCGAGAGTGAGCACCCCGCCGCGCACCTGGAAGCCTCCGTAGGCGAGCAACGCCGCAAGCGCCATCATCGACAGGAACTCGATAGCCGGATAGAACCAGCCGTATGCGTTGATCGCCCCGCGATAGGCAAGCATGTGATCGCGATTGACCGTGTCGAAGTCCTTCGCCGCTCTCGGCTCGCGATTGAACAACTGCAGAACCACGATGCCGTTGACATGCTCCTGCATGAAGGCGTTGATCCGCGCCACCGCCACGCGAATGCGCCGGTTCGACGACTGCACGGTGCGGCGGAACATGACGGTCACTGCGAATACCAGCGGCATCACCGCCAGCATCAGCAGCGTCAGTTGCGGGCTCAGTCGGAACATCGCCGCGAGCACGAACAACAGCACCAGCACGTCGCCGAGAATCGTCACAAGGCCTGACGCGAACAGCTCATTCAACGCATCGACATCCGTGGTGACGCGCGTGACAAGCCGCCCCACCGGATGACGGTCGAAGAAGCGCACGTCGAGGCCGTGCATGCGTCCCATGATGCGCTTGCGCAGATCGAACATCGCGCGCTGGCCCGTCCACTGCATCAGCAACTGTTGAGTGAAATCGAGCAGCAGGCTGATGGTGATCACCGCGAGGAAGAACAACGAAATCTGGATCAGCCCCTGGCGCGGCTCTGGCGAGAGGAACTGCTCGAGCCACGGCAGGTTGTGCTCGTTGTTGGGCGAGAGATAGCGGTCCACCGCAATTTTGGTGAGCAGCGGGGTCAGCACCTGGCAGACGGAGTTGACGAGCAGGCAGGCCAGGGCGACAAACACGGCGCGCCAGTATGGGAACACGAGTGCCAACAGTCTCCGCGTCAGGCGCCTGTCAAATGATCGACTGGAAATCTCCTCTTCCACTCTCAACAGTGTAGCCCGCGCGGGGCCATCATCTCCGCCGTTACAATGAGGTTTTCACCACAGAAGGAATCACGATTTGGCAGATTCGACCTGGATTCTTGGCGCGGGTGTGACGGGACTGGCGGCTTCCTGGATTTCCGGCCGCCCCGCATTTGAAGCAGCACCATTGCCCGGCGGCATCTGCCGCTCCTACCATCTCAGGCCCGGCGAGTCGGAACCGATAGTGGAGGCGCCGGAAGACGGCCGTGCCTATCGCTTCGAGAACGGCGGCGGCCACTGGGTGTTCGGCGGCGATTCGATGATGAATGTGTGCTTGTCGGGCTTCGCACATTGGCGGCGCTATCACCGCAAGTCGTCGGTGTTCTTTCCGGAGTCGAAGCTCTACGTGCCGTATCCGCTGCAATACAACCTTCGCTACCTGGACCAGACCATGGCGTCGTGGGCGTTTGATGAGATGCGCCGTGCGCCGGCCAATCCGCGCGGAACGATGTCGGATTGGCTTGAACAGGTTTTCGGCCCGACGTTGACGGAGTTGTTCTTCGGACCTTTCCACGAGCTGTACACTGCGGGGCTGTGGCGTGAGATCGAGCCGCAGGACGGCTACAAGAGTCCGGTGGATCTCACGCTGGTGGAGCAGGGGCTGCACGGCGAGGTCGCCGGCAGCGGCTATAACAGTACGTTCCTCTATCCGGAGTGCGGCCTGTCCGCGTTCGCGGATCAACTGGCTGCGCGCGGGGACATTCGCTGCGGGATGGGTGTCGTGCGGGTAGACACGGAGAAACGCCGGGTCGAGTTCGCCGATGGCAGCACAGTGCCCTACACTCAGCTCATCTCCACCATTCCGCTGCACCGGATGCTGGACTTGAGCGGCATCGAATTGCACGAGCGTCCTGACCCATCCACCGCGGTGCTCGTGCTCAACATCGGCGGAATCCGCGGCCCGCGGTGCCCCGATGATCACTGGATCTACGTGCCGCGCTCCCGATCCGGTTTTCATCGCGTCGGCTTCTACAGCAACGTGGACAACGATTTCACTCCGCGTGGGGAAGAGAATCGCGCGGCGCTGTACGTCGAGCGGGCGTTCCGTTCGGGAGCTGCACCCGGCTCGGCGGAGGTGGCGGCATACTCGCAGTCCGTCCTGGATGAGCTGTGCGACTGGGGCTTCCTGGAGTCCGCGGAAGCGATGCACGCCACCTGGGTGGACGTTGCCTACACCTGGTCGTGGCCGGGTTCGCAATGGAGGGCGAAGGCAATGCAGCGATTGTCCGATGCCGGCATCCAAATGACAGGCAGATACGGCAAGTGGAAGTTCCAGGGCATTGCAGACTCGCTGCGAGACGGCATGCTGGCGGGTTCCGCACTGAAGGCGCTGGGCTAAAACATGAACGGCATCATTGTGGCTGACAAGCCGTCCGATTGTACCTCGCACGATGTCGTCAACAAGATGCGGCGCATCGCGGCGACGAGCAAGGTGGGGCATCTCGGCACTCTGGATCCCATGGCGACAGGAGTGCTTCCGCTGCTGCTCAACCGTGCGACGCGGCTGGCGCAGTTCTTCACTCAGAACGACAAAACATACGAGGGCACGATCCGGTTCGGATTTGCGACGACGACCTACGACGCGGAAGGCGAGCCCGTGGGAGCGGAATCATTGCCTGTGTTGAGCGCGGCCGACGTGGAACAGGCGCTGGCGCCGTTCCGCGGAACGTTTCAACAAACGCCGCCGCAGGTGTCGGCCAAAAAGATCGGCGGTCGGCCCGCGTACGAGTTGGCGCGCAAGAACATTGAGGTGGAGCTCAAGCCGGTGGAGGTGACAGTGCACTCGCTGGAGGTTCTGTCGATCGACGGATCCGAGGTGCGAGTGCGGGTACGCTGCAGTGCTGGAACCTACCTGCGCTCGATTGCGCATGATGCCGGGGCGCGGCTTGGCTGCGGCGCGCACCTGTCGCAGTTACGCCGGACGCAGTCGGGCTCCTTCCGCCTGGAGCAGGCGCGGACGCTCGATGAACTGGCCGCCCTGGCAGAGAGCGGGCGCCTGGAGACGGCCTTGATCCCTGCCGCGGATCTGCTGCCTGAGGTCCCCTCGGAAATTGTGGATCCACTCACGGAGGCGCAGATCCGGCAAGGCCGGGATTTCCGGGTGTCGCCGTTCAGAGACCGTGGAAACACGCGGCTCGTGAAGGCCGTCAATTTCAGCGGCGAGTTGATCGCGATCGGGGAGGCGAAGATGCCGAACATCTATCACCCGATGGTTGTGCTGTAGAGCGGACTATTTTGCGGGCTGCTCGCGGCGGCGTTTGGCCCAGCCCTCCTTGTTGACCTGGCGGCCGCGGCCGATGGCGAGGGCGTCCTCAGGCACTGGCTCTGTGACGACGCTGGCGGCGGCGACGTAGCTGCCCGCGCCGATTTCGGCGGGTGCGACGAGCGTCGAATTGCTGCCGACGAAGGCGCCGTCGCCGATGAGTGTCGGATGCTTCTTCTGCCCGTCATAGTTGCAGGTGATTGTGCCGGCGCCGATGTTGACGTTTGCGCCGATGGTTGAGTCCCCGAGATAGGCGAGGTGCATTGCTTTGGAGCCGCGGCCGAGGCGCGTCTTCTTCAGCTCGACGAAATTGCCGACGTGCGCCTCTTTCTCTACCACCGCGCCCATGCGGAGGCGGGCATAGGGGCCGGCATGAGCTCCCGCGGCGAGGCGTGAATCCTGCACGCTGCTGAACGGGTGCACTTGGGCGCCGTCTTCCAGTTCTGCGTTATCAAGAATCGAGCAGGCGCCGATGCTGCATTCTTCGCCGATCTTCGTGCGGCCCAGCAACTGGGCGAAGGGGCCGATCATGGTGTCCCGGCCGACCTCGACTGCGAAGTCGACAGTCACGGTTTCCGGTTTCTCGATGGTGACGCCGGAGAGCATCAGTTCGCGCGTCTTGCGTTGGCGGAAGATGCGGTCGACCTCGGCCAGTTCGACCCGGGTGTTGATGCCGAGCACTTCATTCGGATCCTCAACGGCCAGGGGAATGGTGGCCAGGCCGGAGGTGCGGAAATGCTCGACGACGTCGGTGAGGTAGATCTCACCGGAGGCTGGATTGGGTTGAACGCGATCGAGATGCGGCCAGAGGGCCGCGGCCTCGAAGCAATAGATGCCCGAATTGATTTCGGTGACCAGTTTCTGTTCGGACGTGGCGGCCTTCTCTTCGACAATGGCTTCGACGTACCCCCTGGCATCGCGGATGATGCGGCCATAACCAGTTGGATTGTTCAGGTGGGTTGTGATCACCGTAGCCGCACAGCCGGATTGCTCGTGAACCTGCATCAGGCGCTGCAAGGTGACGGGAGAGAGTAGAGGACAATCGCCGTAAAGCACCACGATGCGGCCGGACCTGTGGCCGGGCAAGCCGGCGCAGATGTGCAGGGCATGGCCGGTCCCTTTCTGTTCTTCCTGAACGTGGAAAGAGATCCCGAGTCGAGCGACTTCTGCCCGGACGCGATCGGCCTGGTGGCCAATGACGGCGGTGATCCGATCGGGTGGGGCGATCGACTTCGCGGCGAGGATGACATGTTCGAGCAGGCAGGCCCCGCCGGCGCGATGCAGAACCTTGGCGAGATTGGACTTCATGCGTGTGCCGAGGCCCGCGGCGAGAATGACGACGGATACGTTTGAGCTCATAGGGGAAGGGACTCCTCCAATTCTAAGGCGTGGAGCGGGATGAGTTCATCGGACGAGGGGAGCGCGGAGATGGCTTGGCTTCACCGGGCAGCGCGCTTGCGGGAGGACTGGAGCGCACGGCGCCGGCCTTTCTTGGCGAGCTCGACGGCGATGCGGGCGATGAGGGTGGGGTCATGCCGGACTTTTTCGCCGCGCGCCAGAAGCGGAAGAGCGACGACGCCGACACCAAGCGACTTGAGGCGGTCGAGATCGTTTTCGACCTGCAACGCGCGATGGGATGCATAGCGGGCGAGCAGGCGCTTTTCAATGGAGGCGGTATTGACGACCGCATAATCGACCAGCGGGCGCGAAAAGTACTTGAGCACAGCGGCGACGTGATCGGAGGCGCTCATCCCGGTGGTTTCACCGGGTTGATCCATGAGATTGATGAAGCAGGCTTTGATCGCGCTGGACTTCTGGATCGCCGCGGGGATGCCTGAAACGAGGAGGTTCGGAACGACGCTAGTGAAGAGACTGCCGGGACCGAGCGTGATGAGATCGGCGCGGCGGATGGCCTCCAGCGTCTCCTGCATGGGAGGCGCATTCCCGGGTTGAAGCTCGACGGCGACGATGGGGAGATCGCTCCGGCTGATGCGGGTCTCGCCGTCCACAATGCGGCCGTCCTGCAGGTGCGCGCGGAGTGTAACGTTGGCGGACGTGGAGGGGTAGATGCGTCCGGCGATGGCCAGGACATCCGAGCTGAAACGGACGGCTTGAGGGAAGTCGCCTGTAATCTGAGCGAGGACGGCGAGGAAGAGATTGCCGAAGCTGTGCCCCTTGAGACCGCGTCCGCTATCGAAGCGGTATTCAAAGAGGCGGGTCAACAGTGCTTCGTCTTCGGAGAGCGCGACCATGCAGTTCCGGATGTCGCCGGGAGGCAGGATGTCGAATTCGCGGCGGAGACGACCGGAACTACCGCCGTCGTCGGTGACGGTGACGACTGCGGTGATGTCGACATGGGGCAGGAGGGTCGTGCCGCCAAGCTCGGGCGCGTAGCGCTTTAGGCCCTTGAGGAGAGTGGAGAGTCCTGTGCCGCCGCCAATGGCGACGATACGCAATGGCTCTCTCACTCGATCCTTGGAAGCCGGGCGGTTAGAGAGCGCAGCAGAGCGGGATTTAACTTCCGCGCACACGTTCTAGCTAGCCTGGGCCTGTTCGCCGGCGAGAACCTCCCGGATCTGGGTGTGCTGGAGGAGCGGCGCGAAATCGGCATCATTGCGCGCGACTGAGCGGAGGGACGGGTCCGATTCGATGGCGCGGCGGAGCTGCTGCGCGGCGGCGGGAATCGATCCGAGCATTCCTTCCACTAGAGCAAGGGCATACATGAAGTGCGGCTGTGCGCTGGCGGCGACGGCGGCTTCCAGGTGATGCTTGGCGTCCTGATATTTCTGGAGGTTGATCAGGCTGACGGCAAAATTGTACCTGTCCTCCGGGCTGCGCAGATCCGGGTTCGCGCGTTCGATGCGCTGGACGCACATGCGGCTATACATCTGAGCCGATTCGTTGACTGGAAGACTGGGGCCATGCGATGCCTGGTCGAACAGGGGTTTGGCTTTCTGGTAGTCCCCTGCGGTGAAGTTCTTCATCGCCGCTGAAAAAAGGGCGGTGTGCGACTTCGGATCCAGTTCTACCGTTGAAGCGGAAGTCTCCGCCGCTGATCTGATATCGGTGGTTTTAGCTGGTTTTTTCATACAACAGGAATGGACGGGCCCACTCACCGCATTCGAATGCGCGACACTCTACTCTACCTAGCAGATCGGTCACGGCCGGCGCAAGCCGAACCGACGCCGCGGTTCCCGGTCCGCGGCTGCCCCAACATTACACTGCCGCCCGGTCAGGCGGGTTGAGTTGCTTCCCCTTCCTCGCGCCCACTTCGCAAGAGTTCGAGATCTTCCGCTTCAAAAACTCTACCGCAGTCCTCACAGCGGACGTAATCGACTCCGTCTTGGCGAGCAATCAACTCAGTACGTTCGTGGTCGCAGATCATATCGGCCTGACAAATATCTCCCTATTCTAGTCGTGCGACGGGCGATGTCAATAGGGCCGCCGAAAGCTTGATTTCCGAGCCGCGGGAGGGGCTGAGCCGCGGAGTTGCGCTCTGGCGTGGATGAGGGTGGTGGCCTTGGATGCGGTCAGTGCGGCGGGTCGGGATTGTGCTGCGATGGGGCGCGATCTGACGGTTCGCGTTTGAGAAGCAGTGTGAGTCGGGGACAGGTGGCTGAGGTCGCGCATTGAGCGACGAGTGGGTGGCATGTTGCGGAACGCGGTAGGCGAGGAGGCCTGGTGCCGGAGGCGTGGGTACGGCGGCCCGGCTACAATCGGGAGGTGATTCGTCTGAAACATAGCGCTGAGGGTGGGCAGCGATTCGCGTCGCGATTCCCGAATGCCTCGCGCAATGGCTTCTTCCGCCAGGCGGCCGGATGTTTGATCTCATCGCTTGGAATCGGCACGTATCTGGGGGAGCTGACGGATGCCGCGGATGCGGCATACACCGCAGCGGTCGAGGCTGCGGTGCAGGGCGGGATCAACGTGATCGACACTGCGATCAACTACCGCCATCAGCGATCGGAGCGGAACATCGGGGAGGCGCTGCGTCGGCTGATCGAGGGAGGAGAATTCTCTCGTGATGAGCTGCTGATCTGCAGCAAGGCGGGCTTCCTGACGCCCGGTGCGATCCCAGAGGAGGGGCTGCAGCCGGAGGACGTCGTCGGCAAGATGCACTCGATGGCGCCGGACTTTCTGGAGGACCAGATCGGCAGAAGCCTGCAAAACCTGGGCGTCGAGAGCCTGGATGTGTTCTATCTGCACAACCCGGAGACGCAACTGCAGTTCGTCACGAAGGAGGAGTTTGAGGAGCGGGTGAGGCGCGCCTTTGCACAACTGGAGCGGCTGCAACGGGAAGGGAAGCTGAACTGGTACGGCATGGCGACGTGGAGTGGATTCCGGCAGAAGCCTGGTGCGCCGGGCCGGCTGGACTTGCCCAGGCTGCTGGAACTGGCGCGGGAAGCTGGCGGCGCGGAGCACCGGTTCCGATTCATCCAAGTACCGGTGAATCTGGCGATGCCGGAGGCGTTCACGTATCCGCACGCGGAGCTGAATGGGGACCAGGCGAATCTGCTGGAGGTAGCGGCGCGGGCGGGCGTTACCTTGGTGGCGAGTGCATCTCTGAAGCAGGCGCAGTTTGCGTCGGGCCTGCCCGCGGAGCTGCGCGCGAAGTTGGCAGGGCCACGGTCAGACGCTCAGTTTGCGATCCAGTTTGTGCGATCGACGCCTGGAGTGACTACGGCGCTCGCAGGCATGAGCAGCCTCGATCACGTGCGGGAGAATCTGGGTGTGCAGGAGTTCGGGCCGGCGCCGCTCGAAGAATACCTGGCCCTGTACCGCGGGGAGGCATGATTGGGCGCGACGGTACTCGATCCGCCGTTTGACATTGAGGCCGTGCCCGACCGGCCGGCTGTGTTCCTGATTCATGTCCGGGCGGGCCGGCCGTACCTGGCGAGGACTGCGCTGCTCCGGCGCAGGCTGAGGCGGCTGTTAGGTGAGCGTGCGGGCGTTTCCAGGCTGCTGAACCTGTCCGAGGTGGCGGAACAGGTGGAGTACCACCTGACGTACTCGCGCCTTGCTTCAAGCCTCATCTACTACGAACTGGCGCGGCGGCACTTTCCCGAGGACTACACGGAGATCATCAAGCTTCGGTCCGCGCCGTTCGTGAAGGTGCTGCTGACGAACGAGTTTCCCAGGACAACGGTAACCACGCGATTGAGCGCGTCGCAGGCGTATCAGTACGGGCCATTCCGGAGCCGCGCGTCGGCCGAGCGATTTGAACAGGAAGTGCTCGATTTGTTTCAGGTGCGGCGCTGCCAGGAGGACCTGATCCCATCGCCTGACCATCCGGGCTGCATCTACGGCGAGATGATGAAATGCCTGCGACCGTGCCAGGAGGTGGTTGGGGCGGATGAGTACCGGACTGAGTCGAACCGCCTGATTCACTTCCTGGAGACCGAAGGACAGAGCCTGCTGGAGCCGGTTGCGTCGGCCCGCGCCCGGCTCAGCGAGGAGCTGCAATTCGAAGAGGCAAGCCGGCAGCACGCGCTGTACCAGCGGATCGGAGAAGTGCTGAAACAGCGGGACGAACTCGCGGCTGGGGTGGACCGGGTGTGCGGAGTGGCGGTGACGCCAAGCCCGGAATCCGGCTACGTCGAGTTGCTGTTCATGGTGAGGGGCGTATGGCTGCCGGCATTGGAGTTTCGCGTGGCTGCCACAGGCAAGGAGATGATCCCCATCGACCGGCGTCTGCGCGAAGCGGTTGAGGGGCTGAAGCCGCCCCGGGTGACGGCTAAGGAGCGCGGAGAACATTTGTCGTTGCTGGCCCGGTGGTTTTACAGTTCGTGGCGAGACGCAGAGTGGATCTCATTTCCTTCGATGGAAGATTTGCCGTATAGGCGGGTGGTTCGCGCAATTTCAAAGACGGCGTCGGGCGCGCAGACAACGCTGTTCGAGGCCTGACTGCTAACCTCAAGATATGGGGCTCAACTCAAGTCTTATTGCGGAGAGATTCGGGGTCGGCGCGGCTGAACTCGAGCGGTGGCTCGGCGAGGCGCTATCCCGCGGCGGAGACTACGCTGACCTGTATTTTGAGTATGTCGAGACGACCTCCCTGAGCCTGGACGAATCGATCGTGAAATCCGCGACCCAGGGTGTGACCCTCGGCGTGGGCGTGCGGGTGATTGCTGGAGAAAAGACCGGTTATGCATATTCGGACGATCTGAGCTCGGAGAAGATCGTGAAGGCGGCGCGCACTGCGGCGTGCATTGCGGCGGGGCCCGCGAAGATCATCGAGACCGGGCTTGAAGAAAAGAGCGGCAGAGATCTGTATGCCGTGCCGGTGCCGGCGGCGGAGACCTCGCTGGCGGAGAGGGTGGCGCTGATCGTAAGGGCCGATGAAGTGGCGCGCGCCGAGGACCCGCGCGTGTTCCAGGTGCAGGCGAGTTTCGGCGATTCGATCAAGCACATCCTGGTGGCAACCAGCGACGGACGGCTCGCCTGGGACCGGCAGCCGATGGCGCGGCTCAACGTGATGGCGCTGGCGCGAGGCGGGGACGGGAGAGTGGAGCACGGCTATCAGGGCGGCGGCGGACGTGTAGGGCTCGACCACTTCGTGTTGCAGGACCTGGCGGCGAAATTCGCGAAAGAGGCGGTGCGCCAGGCGCTGGTACAACTGGACGCGGTGGAGGCGCCGGCGGGCGAGATGACCGTCGTACTGGGTCCGGGCTGGCCTGGCATTCTGCTGCATGAGGCTGTGGGGCATGGGCTGGAAGCGGACTTCAACCGCAAGAAGGTTTCGGCGTTCAGCGGGCGCGTGGGGCAGCAGGTGGCGAGCTCCTTGTGCACTGTCGTGGATAACGGTGCGATCGCCGGGCGTCGCGGCTCGGTAAATGTCGACGACGAAGGAACGCCGACGCGAGAGAACGTGCTGATCGAGAACGGGGTGCTGCGCGGGTACTTGCAGGATCACCTATCCAGCCTCCTGCTGAGATCCGAAGTGACCGGCAACGGGCGGCGCGAGAGCTACCAGCACATCCCCATGCCGCGCATGACGAACACATACATGCTGCCGGGCGAGAGTGATCCGGAAGAGGTGATCCGTTCGGTGAAGAAGGGGTTGTATTGCGCGACCTTTGGCGGTGGGCAGGTGGACATCACGAGCGGCAATTTTGTCTTCTCGGCGACGGAGAGCTACCTCATCGAGGACGGGAAATTGGGGCGGCCGGTGCGCGGAGCCTCGCTAATCGGAAATGGGCCGGAGGCATTGAAATACGTCAGCATGGTGGGCAACGACCTGAAGCTCGATGAGGGTGTCGGCATTTGCGGCAAGGAAGGGCAGAGCGTGCCGGTGGGCGTGGGAATTCCGACGGTTAAGATCGACCGGATCACGGTAGGAGGGCAGGCGTGACGCCGTCGAACGCTCACGAGGAAATCGCCGCACAATTGATCGCGCTGGCGCGGGAACGCGGCGCCAGCGGCGCTGAAGCGACAGTATCCGCCGGGGATGAATTCGAAGCACAGGTCCGGCTGGGCGAAGTGGAAACGCTGAAGGAGGCTGGCTCACGCGCGGCAGGCATCCGGCTGCTGTTCGGCCGGAAGGTGGGGTCGGCGTACTCATCGGACTTGTCCATTGACGGGCTGCGGCGGATGGTGAACTCGGCTACGGAACTGGCGGAGATCTCTACCGAAGATCCGGACGCAGGGTTGCCGGATCCGGGCGACCTCGGTTCGCTGGCAGGAGATCTGGAGTTGTACTCCGAGTCCGTCGAGAAGATGGAGGCGGAGGAGAAGATCGCAATGGCGCGGGCCGCCGAGCGCGCGGCATTGGATTTCGATCCGCGCATCGACAACAGCGAGGGCGGGAGCTTCGGCTCGTACACCGGCTGGCGGGCGTTTGCGAACTCACACGGCTTTCTAGGCAGCTACCGGAGCTCGTCGTGCTCGCTGAGCGTGGTGCCGGTTGTCTCGGAAGATGGCAAGCGGGAGCGCGATTACTGGTACAGCAGTGCGCGGCGGACGGACAAACTGGAGTGCGCGGAATATGTCGGCAGAACCGCGGCGGAGAGGGTTCTGCGGCGATTGGGCGCGCGCAAGGCGCCGACCCAGAAAGTGCCCGTGGTCTTCGAACCGCGCGTGGCCCGTTCGCTGATCGGGCATCTGTTCTCTGCGGCGACCGGGGAGGCGGTGTACCGGAAGGCATCGTACCTGGCGGACAAGCTGGGCGAGCAGATCGCGGCGCCGCGGGTGACGATAATCGACGACGGGACGCTGCCCGGGCTATTCGGCACATCTCCGTTTGATGATGAGGGCGTACCTTCACGGCGCACCGTGGTGGTGGAGGATGGAGTGCTGGCCAGCTATCTGCTCAACAGCTACACGGCGAGGAAGCTCGGGTTGAAGACCACGGGCAACGCGTCGCGTGGGGTGACGGGCAATGCCTCCACCGGCCATGGTAATCTTTACCTCCAGCCGGGTGATTCAACGCCTGGTCAGATTGTTTCCAGCGTCAAAAACGGGCTTTACGTGACCGAATTGCTCGGATCCGGTGTCAATATAGTCAACGGCGACTATTCGCGGGGCGCCGCAGGAGTGTGGATTGAGAATGGCGAGCCGGCATGGCCGGTCCACGAGATCACCATTTCGGGCAATCTTCGCCGCATGTTCGAGCAAATTGAGGCAGTGGGGAACGACCTGGAGTTCCGCGGATCTGCTGCGTGTCCGACACTGCTGATCGGAGAGATGACTGTCAGTGGCCACTAAGACGAAAGAAAGGGCGCCGTTCTGGACGGCCCCGCTGATCATTCTCTTGACGGTTGTGGTGGTTGGCGGCGCCGGCTTCTGGTTCCTCTTTCTGCGGGGGCCGACCCCGGTACAGAACACAGGTACGCTGACGCCGGAGGCGAGAGCATACGTCAAGAACCTGGCGCTGGCCGATGTCGAGATGAAGGCGGCCGAAAGCTACATGAAGAACACGCTGGTGGAGATCACCGGGAAGATCACCAACAACGGGGACCGCACTTTGAGGCTGGTGGAGATCAACTGCGTGTTCTACGACCCGTACGGCCAGTTGGTATTGCGGGAGCGAGTGCCGATTGTGAGGAGGAGCGGAAGCCCAGGGCTCAAGGCGGGAGAGACGCGCGGCTTCCGGCTGCCGTTTGACAGCATGCCGAGCGCGTGGAACCAGGCGCTGCCCCAACTGGTGATCGCACGGATCGATTTTGAGAACTGAGCGCTAGCGAATGGCCCACATCCTGCTCGTGGAGGACGACGCAGATCAGCGAGTCCTCCGAAAACTGATCCTTGAGAAGAACGGACACACCGTGGTGAGCGCGGGGAGTCCATCTGAAGCGCTGCAAGCGATGCAGCGAACGCTCGGCGGCGCGAAGGAGCAGCCGGCGTGCGTTCTGATGGACCTGCGGCTGCCGAAATCGGAAGACGGATTGAAACTGATCCGTGATCTGAAGAAGCTGCTGCCGGATTTGCCGGTGGTGGTTCTTTCGGGCTGGCTGGACGAGTTGCTGCAGTCGCCGGAGGCATCGCAGGTGAGCGCGACGCTGACAAAGCCGGTGAGGCCGGAACGGTTGCTCAAGACGATCTCGAAGCTGGCGCTTTTTGCGCTGGGCATGATCAACGCTGTCACGCCGCTGCTGGCGCAGACGCGCGAGTTCGCGTTCGACGTGAAGCAGTCCGCCGAGGTGGTGGCCGAGGTGCGGATGTCGTCGCCGGGCGGCGACTGGGCGCAGCGGGGAAGGGAAGCGCCGCTAGCGGTGTTGACGCTGGATGGAAAGCAGAAGCAGCACCTGATGGTGTACGGCGGGCCGAAGGAACGGGCCTATTCGGTATTCCTAGGGCGGCTGGAGCCTGGGAAGCACACGCTGCGAGTGGAGAGGGATGCGACCTACTCTGCGGCGGGCGCGGGCCTCGCAGTAGGCAATGCGCGCTTTGAGGCTCTTTCGGATGGAGATGTGCGGGCGCAGGCGGTTGCGCAGGCTCCCGTTCTGTACGCGCGGGCCAACACCGTCGGCGGCTTCAGCGATGTGCCGATGCTTGTGTACTACACGAAGGGCTCGGATGCGGATGGCCCGTGGCTCGAATACACAGTGATCTTCTCCAACGAAGACGGAGGCACGTCCACGCGCGACCTGATGGCACGGTGGGGACGTACGACGGATATCGAGTACGTCTACCGGGTGTGGCTCAACCCGCAGGGCGGGCCGGCGAAGACGCTGATCCAGACTCGCGAGCACCAGGATGTGCCGTACGAAGGGAAGCGCGAAGGAACGCATCCCGTGCTCATTCCGGTGACGGACAACAACATGGTGGAGCCGGCAGGAGAAGCGACGCCTCCGATTCGCTATCAACTGGCGCCGGTGGCGGCGGATCTGTCCAAGGGGTCGCGCGAGATTGTCATGGACGCGGACCCAATCACCTACCTCGTTGCGGCCAAGGAGCTGCAGCGCGAAGGGAAGCTGCGTCCGGCCGGAATGTTTGATGGAGAGAAAGTCGGGGACCCGCGGCTCTATCTGGTTGCCGAGTTGAAGGTGGCGTCAAAGAATGCCGCCGTGCAGGTGCTGGTGCGAAGGAAGCAGGGCGGCCCATGGAAGGGCTCGGCGGTGGGGATCGGGAAGGACTTCATCGAGCGAAGCGGTTGGGTGCGGACGGCGCTTGAGTTGCCGCCCGGAACGCGACTGGACGACATCGTGGAAGTTGGGGTGGAATGCCTGTCGCGGAGGGATCTGGAGAAACAGCCCCTTCCGAAGATCGGCTCGTGCCAGGTGGAGGCGACCGGCAGGGTTTTCTTTTTGAACTCCGACTACGAGCCGGGCCCAGATGTGAGGCTGCCTGCACTGCCGCCCGGCGGATGGAAGTTGCAGACAGGCGAAATGAACACGCTCCTTCCGCAACAATGACCGATCTGGCCCCACTTCGAATGCGGCTGCAAACCGAAGGGAAACTGACGCTTCAGATCCGCGTGATCCCGAAGAGCGCGAAGACGGAGTGGGCTGGTTTGATGGAAGGCGGGGTGTTCAAAGTGCGGATTGCGGCGGCGCCGGACAAGGGGAAAGCGAACGACGAACTGATCCGCTTTCTCGCGTCCGAATTGGGAGTTCGACGGCCGCAAGTGGAGATCGTGGCAGGCGCGACGAGTCAAAACAAACTGGTTCGCATCACCGGGTAGCGTGCTGAGGCAGCATGGCGGCGATGGCGTCCTCGGCCCGCACCGTGCCGCGCCGGAATTCGCATCGGCCTCCTTCGCGTCTGACGTAGCCCGAAGCGATCGCGCCGGTCATCTCGGCGAGCAGCGCGGCGATGCCTGGCTTGAGGCCGGCTGACGTCAGCGCCGGGATCATCGCCTCCAGCGGATGGACGGCAACGTGAACGGGGCGACGCGTCGCGGCGGCAAAAGCGGCGGCGATGTCTTCCGGCGAGTAGTCCTGTGGTCCCTCGAGCTCCAGGATGCGGCGGCCCGACGCGGGTGCGAGAAGGGAATCGGCCGCGATCCGGCCAATGTCAGCCGTGGCGATCATCGGAAACGCAAAGCCGGCAGGGAAGAAGCTGTGCAGCGCGCCATCGGCCAACACGCCCTGGACGGCCTCGGACCAGTTCTCCATGAAGTACGACGGGCGCAATAGCGTGAGGTTCCTCGCGGCCGGGCCGAGCGCCGATTCGGCGTATCGCAGAGCCTGAATGGGGCCTGTTCCCGATGGCAGTTGCGCTCCGACCGACGAGAGGAAGACCACGTGGGCAATGTTGCTTGCCCGGGCGGCCCAGCCGAGCGCGTCGGCGGTCTGGCGCATCGCATCGAGGAAATCATCCGCCGTGTAATTTGGAGGAAGCAGCAGGTAGGCGCCTGAGGCGCCGGCCAGCGTGCGGTTCAGGGCCCCTGCGTCTTCCAACGAAGACACTGCAACCTCGGCGCCGCGCTTCTTCCAGGCGGCTCCCTTTTCTTCGGATCGAACGATGACTCGCAGCGGTGCGCCTTTGGCCAAGAGCGCCTCCGCCACGGCTTTTCCAGTGTGTCCGGTTACTCCAGCGACAACGTACATGACTGGGCCTCTCTGAGAATTGCGATCCCCTGTTCAGTATGCAGGCATCAGTTGCTGATTCAAGAGGGGAACAGAGCAGTGTGGTTGCGGTTCTGAATCAAGAGTTACCGGTGTTGCATCTTCAAGGGTTGGGGAATATTCCGTGAATGAGCTGACTCAAAAGCACTGCGCTCCGTGCCGCGGGGGAGTCCCGCCGCTGGAAGAGGGTGAAATGGCGAAGCTGCTGAGCGGGTTGCCGTTCTGGAAAGTTGTCGAAGGCCATCACCTCGCCAAGTCATTCCGGTTTCCCGATTTCAAGTCCGCACTGGGCTTTGTCAATCGCATCGGGAATCTGGCGGAGGAAGAGGGGCATCACCCTGACCTGTGCCTGTCCTGGGGGAAGGTTGATGTGAGGATTTATACGCACAAGATTAGCGGGATCAGCGAGAACGATTTTATTCTGGCGGCCAAGATCGAAGAGATCTGGAATGAACGGCCGGGACCGCCGCCGCAGGTGGGATAAGGGACAGATCAGAGCGCTTTCACCGCGAGTGTGAATTGGGCGGTATTGACCTGTCCGAGACGTTGAAACTGCGGCCAGAGGCGGTACATGCCGGGGCGCGGGAACACGATGTTGAACTGAATGCGCGGTCCGCCTTCGGCGATGAAGGGGTGGGTGTGGATGAGGTCGATGAGGTCGGCGCTGGCGGCAAGGATGTGCGCCCACGCGCCGAGATAGGGCTCGAGACCGTCAGCCGGCGAGAGTTCGAAGAACAGCATGGTCTTCAGGCCGGCGATGGGCTCGACGGGTTCGGTGCGGAGGCGCACTGAGAGGTTGGCCGTCTGTTTCGGGGCGAGGTCGGTGGAGAGGCGCGGGGTGGAGAAATCGAGTTGTGCCGCGCGGGCGCTGATGATCGATTTCACCGCCATTTGGGGCGTGCCGCCGCTGGGATAGAAGTCGCCGAGAACGCGATAGTAGCCGGGCTTGGGGAGAGTGGTCTCGAAGACGAATGTGCCGTCGGGTTGCGGCACGGGGTGTTCGTGAGCGAAGTAGTCGAGATCGCCGCTGACTAAGAACAGATGGAAGAGGCGCTCGTGGACAATATCGAAGTGCGTGACGCGCTCGCCTGTCGCGGGATGGAGCACCTCGAAGCACATGCGGATGCGCTCGCCGGGTTTCCAGGCGCGGGGCTCGATCGTCAGTTTCAGCGGGTACTCGACGATGGGAGGTATGCCGGGGACCAGCTTCATTCCACAGCGCGGGCAGGCGCCCGGCTTGGTGGAGCGGACGTCGGGGTCCATGGGACAGACCCATTCCGGGGGAATCTGGCCGAGTGCAGGCGCTACGGCGAGAAGGCCGAGGATGCGCCGTCGCGCGATCATGACGCGGGCTGGAACGGCCAGATGGTGGTCGTTGAGAAACCGCCATCCACCGCGATTACCTGGCCAGTGATGTATGAGGCCCCTGGGCTCGAAAGGAACACGGCGAGCGGACCGATATCATCGGGGCATCCGAGGCGGGGATTAGGCTGCACGCCCTTGAGCCAATCCTTCATCTCGGGCGGCTGCCACATGTCACGGTTGAGGTCAGTGATGATGAAGCCGGGGGCGATGCAGTTGACCTGGATGTCGTGGCGTCCCCACTCGGCAGCGAGCGTGCGAGTGAGTCCGGCCAGCGCGGCCTTCGTGATGGTGTAGACGGAGACGTAAGGGAGTCCAAGGACGGAGGTGAGGCTGCCGATCATGACAACCTTGCCGCCTTTGCCTCGCTGGATCATATGGCGGCCGAACCCTTGAGTGAGCTCGAAGATGCCGGTGAGGTTGGTATTGAGGATGCGCTCGTATTCCTCCACGGTGTAATCCGTGAAGTTTTTACGGATATTGATGCCGGCGACGTTGATGAGGATGTCCGTTTCTGACGCTGCTGCCACGGCAGCCTGGCGCGATTCGCGCGAGGCGATATCGAGCTCCATGGCTTCGGCGGAGAGACCCTCGGCGCGAAGATCGCGGGCGATGGCGGCCAGTGCCGGAAGCGAGCGGGAGGCGAGAATGGTACGGGCTCCGGCGCGAGCCACGGCTTCGGCGACGGCCTGGCCGATGCCGCGGCTGGCGCCCGCGATGAATGCGGTCTTTCCGTTGAGTGAGAAAGGGTTCGCGTGCGCCATGCCTCACAGGCTAGCATGGAACACATGAAGCGGCTCTCCATTGCACTGTTGCCCGGTGACGGCATCGGCCGTGAGGTGATTCCGGCGGCGCGGCGGGTGCTGGAGAGGGCCGTTGGGGGGCTCCAATTCGAAGAGTACGAATGGGGATCGGAGCACTACTTCCGCCACGGCGCGATGATGCCGGTGGACGCGCTGCAGCGACTGCGGCAGCACGATGCGATCCTGCTTGGGGCCGTGGGCCATCCGGATATTCCCGATCACATCACGCTGAACGGGATGCTGCTGCCCATCCGGCGCGGGTTCGACCTGTATGTCAATGAGCGTCCGGCGTTCCTGTATGAGGGCGTGAAAAGTCCGCTGATCGGATACGCGCCCGGCTCGATCGACATGGTGGTGATCCGTGAGAACACTGAGGGCGAGTACGCCAACGTCGGCGGCTTCCTCTATCACCACATGCCGGAAGAGGTGGCGGTGCAGACGTCCGTTTTCACGCGCTTCGGGTGCGAGCGGGTGATCCGCTACGCGTTCGACCTGGGGCGGAGGAGGAACGGCAAGCGGCGGGTGACGTCGGTGACGAAGTCCAACGCGCAAGGCTACAGCATGGTGCTGTGGGACAGCGTCTTCCGCGAAGTGGCGAGTGAGTACCCGGACATCGAGACGGAGTCGCTGCTGGTGGATGCGGCGGCGATGAACTTCGTGCGGCGCCCGGGGAGCTTTGACGTGGTGGTGGCCTCCAATCTGTTCGGCGACATTCTGAGCGATCTGTCGGCGATGGTGGCGGGGAGCATCGGCCTGGCGCCGAGCGCGAACCTGGATCCACGGCGGCAGGCGCCGTCATTATTTGAGCCGGTCCACGGCTCGGCGCCGGACATCGCGGGCAAGGGGCTGGCCAACCCGCTGGGCACCATCCTGGCCGCGGCGATGATGCTGGAGCATCTCGGAGAGCCGGCCGCGGCGGCGTCGATCGAGTCAGGGGTGCGCTCGGTGCTGGCGTGCGGCAAAGCATTGACGGCCGATCTGGGCGGGCGGGCGAGCACGGCCGAAGTGACGGATGCGGTGATCGCGGCCATCGGCTGAGCAGATTTTCCTCACAGCGCGCTTTCCGTTGCCGATGAGGCGACAAGAGCGACAGGAGGAAACTGCCACATGGCGCTGGACGTGATGATCGTCGACGATTCCGCGGCGATCCGCAAGATTCTGCATCGAGTTCTGGTACAGGCCGACGTGCCGCTGGGCAAGGTGCTGGAGGCCGGCGATGGCCGCGAAGCGCTGGAGAAGCTGAAGAACTCCCCGGTCGGACTGATTCTCTCCGACATCAACATGCCGAACATGGACGGGCTGGAGTTGTTGGGCGCACTGAAATCGCAGGATTCGACGAAGTCGGTGCCCGTGATCATGGTGACCACGGAAGGCAGCAGTTCCCGCGTGATGGAGGCGGTGAATCTGGGGGCGTCCGGGTATGTGCGCAAGCCGTTCACGGCGGAGCAGATCAAGGAAAAACTGGCTGGGCTGATTTGAGATTTCGGAGGGATCATGACGCAGGACAAGATCGTCGAACTGGTTCGGCATGCAACAAAGGATGTGTTCGGCACGATGCTTGGCATCGAATTGGAAGACTGTGAGGCGAAGTTGGACGTCACGGTTCCGGGGCCGACTGAAGGGGTGGTGGCGTTGGTGGGGCTGGCCGGGCAGTGGGCAGGGTCGGGAACATTCTGCTGTTCCGCTGAGAGCGCGAAGCGAGTGGCGGGGCAACTGCTGATGCAGGAGTTCAAAGCCATCGATGATGAGGTGCTGGACGCGATCGGGGAAGTGACCAACATGGTGCTGGGCAACGTGAAGACGGCGCTGGAGGAGGAGTTGGGGCCGATGGGGCTTAGCATCCCGACGGTTATCTATGGCAGGAACTTCACGACGCGGAGTGTCGCCAAGAGCCGCTGGACGGTGGTTCCGTTCGTGTGTCTGGGTGAGGTGGTGGAGGTGCATTTGTGTCTGGCTCCGGGCAAGGAGGAGGTCGCTTCTTTGCGTGCCGCGAAGGACCAGCTCTCAGAAGTGCTCACCCTTTTGAAGTAGGAGCGGGACGTGGCCGCGAAGCGCTTTCTCGTCGTGCGATTGGCGGGCAGGGAATTCGCGATCCCGGCCTGGTGCGTCTGCGGGATGCTGCAAATGCGGGGCCTGGACGTTCATCCGGTTGAGGATCTGGAGCCGGTCCGGTACCTGGTGAACCTGCATGGACGGGCTCTGCCCGTGGTGGTTCCCAATGCGATACTGGGGCTCAAAGAACGGGCGGTCTCGGCACGGAGCTGCGTGCTGCTGATCCGTGGCGGCGCGGCGGCGCAGGGCGGGGAAGTGATGGATGCCGATGCCGCGCACTGCGCTTTGTTGGTGGATTCCGTTTCGAGGCTGGAGGAGATTCCACCAGTGCGGCGCCGGGAGCCGGGGCATGTCAAGCTCGGAGAGAAGTGGCGCGAGGTGCTGGACGTCGAGCGGCTCTGCGGAGTCTATCCTGCGGGGCGCAGTTTGATCACATAGTTGTCGAGCGACGGGCCTTTCTGGACGTTGCGGCGCTGCAGGCTCTCCAACTCGTCGGCGGCTTCCACGGCTTCGCGCAGCCAGTCGAAGCTGACGCGGGAGGCGAGCTTTTCGAGGGCCGGACGGAGGTCGGCGTTGCGCACATGATTGCCGCCGCCGTGGAGTGACACCAGATCCGAAAGCAGGCCGTAGAGCGGCTTGAAGTAGAGGTCGAGCTTCTCGCTCTTACTGGCGAGCAGCGACTCCGATTGGCGCACCCATGCTCCGAAGCTGGCCGCGCCGGCAGCGGATTCGAGCAGAGCGAGCATGACGCCGCGACGCTTTTCGTAGACAGCCAGGTCGAGGCTCGCAGCAACGCCGGGGCAGCCGCCGGCCAGAGAGATGCGCTTCTCAGCGTCTTTTAGCTGCCTGTCACGCGCGAAGGCTCGCATCTCCTCGTCCGCGAGAGGCGAGAGATGGAAGATGACGGAGCGCGAGCGGATGGTCGGCGGCAGATCGAAGGAATTTTCCGCGGTGACAAAGAGGATGAGGTGCTCGGGCGGCTCCTCCAGGGTCTTTAGAAGCGAATCGGCGGCCTGGATGTTGGCGCGGTCGAGCTGATCGATCAGGAAGACGCGCCAGCGGCCTTTCAGGGGGCGGAGCTGGGCGCGGCTTTTCACCAGGCGCATCTGCTGGATCGAGATCTGGCGCAATGGGCCTTCGGGACAGAAGGTGACGAAGTCGGGGTGCGAGGCGAAGAGCAGCGGGTCGTCGGCGCGCTTTTCGCTGGGCCACTTCTCGCGTTCGGCAATGAGTGAACGGTTGTGTTCGAGGCTGAGGTCGTCCTGTTCGATGCGATTGGGCTCACCGAGAATCCGGGCAGCGAAGCGGCGCACCATGGTCGCCTTGCCGACGCCCTCGGGCCCGGCGAGGAGGATCGTCTGCGAGATGTGATCGGTTTCGATCATCTTTACGAGCGCGGTGGAGACGATCGGGTTGCCGTAGTAGTTCTCAAACATGGCGGTCCCGGAATTCCTTGTAGGCGGCCCAGACTCGTTCGGCGGCTTCTTCGATGGTGCCGCGTCCATTAATGCGGAGGACGCGATGCGGCTCTTCGGCTGCCAGCGCCTGATAGCCTTCGAGGACGCGCTCGTAGAAGGCGCGGCTCTGCTCGTCCATGCGGCTCTCGTCCGTCGCGGAGGTTTCGATGTTGCGGTGGCGGGCGCGCTGGAGGCCGGTCTCGAGATCGATGTCGATTAAGAACGTAATGTCAGGCTTGCGGCCCCGGCAGGCGATGCGGTCCAGGTCGCGGACGACGTCCACGCCGAGATTGCGGCCGTAGCCCTGATAGGCCCGTGTCGAGTCGGTCCAGCGGTCCGAGATGACGATTTCGCCGCGAGCGATGGCGGGGGTAAGGATCTCGTCCACGTTCTGCGCACGGGCTGCGAAGTAGAGCAGCATTTCGGCAGTTGAGGAGAGGTGGTCGTTGGCGGGGTCGAGCAGGATGCGCCGGATGGCGCCGCCGATGGACGTGCCGCCTGGCTCCACTGTCTCGATCACGGTTTCGCCGGCTTCGCGCAGACGTGCGGCCAGCAGACGCATCTGCGTGGTCTTGCCGCTGCCGTCGAGGCCCTCAAAAGTCAGAAAGAGGCCGCGGCGGGTCGTCGTAGACATAGTGCAGAACCTTCTTCAAATCTTCCCAGGCTTCGCGCTTGGCGTTCTGGTTGTACGGGCGCAGCAGGTAGGACGGATGGTAGGTGGGCATCACCGGGATGTCACGCCAGGAGTGCCAGCGGCCGCGCATCTTCATGATGCCTTCCTTTGTGCCGAGCAAGGCCTTCGCGGCGGTGGCGCCGAGAGCGCAGATAGCGCGAGGATTCATCACCGTCAACTGCCGGGCCAGGAATTGTCCGCAGATCTCCATCTCGTCCGGCTCAGGGGTGCGATTTCCGGGCGGGCGGCACTTGACGACGTTGCAGATGTAGACATCGGAACGGCGGATCGTGAGCCCTTCCTTGGCGGCAGTGCCGTCGATCATCTGCGTCAGCAGTTGCCCGGCCCGGCCGACGAAGGGGAATCCCTGCTCGTCCTCGTCCGCGCCGGGGCCCTCGCCGACAAAGACGAGGCGCGCGTTTTCGTCGCCGGAGCCGAAGACGATCTTATTGCGTCCCTGGCACAGACGGCAGCGTTTGCAGTCGCCGATGTCCTGCTGGATCTGGATGAGTGAGTCGTTCTCCGGGCCTGCGGGGAAGAGTTCGGGCACGGGCGATACTACCCGCTCTCTGACGTTCGCGGATCCGGTGCTTACAGCTCCACTCCCTGTGCTTTGCGGCGCAGTCCGGACGGGGGAGGAGAGTTCGGGGGACTTAGGCTGTACCCGCTCCCTACCGGTCGCGGCTGCAGCGACTGCATCGGGGAGCGGACTCTCAGGGGGGGCAGCAGAGTGGTCCTTCGGCATGTAGAGGGTCTTGATTCCCAGGTCGCGGTAGAAAGTGAGGTATTGCCGGAGTTGGTCGCGATCCATCTTGGCGATTACCGGCCCTGGTGGAGTGCGAGGCGGAGTTTGAGTGCCTCGTCGAGAATCTGGTCCGCCAGGGCGCGCTTGGAGGCGCGCGGCAGTGGGATGATCTCGCCGGTCCTGAGAGCCAGGACCACTTCGTTCTCGTCGCTCTCGAAGCCGGTGCCGTCGGCCGAAACGTTGTTGGCGACCACCATGTCACAATGTTTGGCCTGCAGTTTTCGCTTTGCTTCGGCGACGACGTTTTCAGTCTCCGCGGCGAACCCAATAAGGAGTTGGCCGCTCCCGCTGCGGCTGAGCTCAGCGCCGACCTCGGCGAGTATGTCGGGTGTCGGATCGAGTTCCAGGGAGAGCCGCATGGCGGTCTTCTTGACTTTCTGCCTGGGGATGTTGGCGACGTGATAGTCGGCCACGGCGGCGGTCTTGATGATGATGTCGCTTTCAGCGAGCCGGCTCATGACGGCGGCGCGCATCTCGCTCGCGGTCTGGACCTGCATGAGCTCGACACCGTCGGGCGCCGGGATCTGCACGGGGCCGCTGACCAGAATGACGCGTGCGCCGCGCAGGGCCGCGGCTTCGGCGAGCGAATAACCCATCTTGCCGCTGGAGCGGTTCGAGATGAAGCGGACAGGATCCAGCGGCTCCCGAGTGGGGCCTGCGGTAATCAGAATGGTCTCGCCGTCGAGATCATGGCGCTGGGCGAGGATCCGCCAGACGAAGTACCCGATACGCTGCGGTTCGGGCAGGCGGCCCGGACCAGTGGTGCCGCAGGCGAGAAGACCTTCGTCGGGCTCGATGACGTGATGGCCGCGCCGGCGAAGCGTCTCGATGTTGGCTTGAGTCGCCGGGTGATTCCACATGGCAGTGTTCATCGCCGGGGCGAGGACCACGGGGCCCTGGAACGCGAGATAGAGCGTGGTGAGAAAGTCGTTGGCCAGGCCGTGAGCGAAGCGCGCGAGCAGGTCGGCCGTCGCCGGGGCGACGACCAGCAACTGATTCTCCTGGGCGACGCGGATGTGCTCCACGCTGGAGGCCAGCACCTCATCGGAACTGCCCGTCCCGAACATTTCGGTGATGACCTTCCGTCCGGTGAGCGCGGCGAACGTGAGTGGCCGCACGAACTCCTGAGCGGCTCCGGTCATCACGGTGTTGACCTCGACGCCGTGTTCCATCAGGGCGCGTGCAAGCTCAGCTGCTTTGTACGCCGCGATCCCTCCGCCGACGCCCAGCACCACCGAATGGGAAGCCATCTGGAGCGCCTCTTAGGCCTGCGATTCTTCGGCCGGGAGCTCCGTTTGCGCGGCCGGATCGTAATAGCTGACCAGTCCGCGGCGCACTTCTTCCATGGCAGCGACAGTCGGCTTCTTGGAAGTGCTCGGCAGGAAGGAGCGGGCGCCGCCTTGCAACTGCCGCGCACGCTTTGCGGCGACGATGATAAACCGGTAGGCGCTGGATTCCGGATCGTCCGGAATCGCGTGAATCGGTGTGCGGGTGCTTCTTTCCGCCATGTTGTTGCTGAACCTCTCCAATAGTCCTATTTCTCGAAAGTCGCCAGAATCCGCTTCACTCGCGACTGGACCTCCGGATCAAGCGACCGGAGCCTCGCGGTTCTCACGATGCCTTGCAACTCTTCCGAGGCCGACTCGACGTTATCGTTCACCAGCACATAACCGTACTGGCTGAAATCCCTGATCTCCCGGGCCGCTTCGGCGACCCTCCGGCGAATTACCTCTTCCGAGACGTCGCCGCGGGCGCGCAAGCGTTTCTCCACTTCTTCGCGTGAGGGCGCAAGAATGAATATGCTAACGGCTTCGGGGATCTGCTCCCTTAATTGTCGCGCACCTTTTACGTCGATGTCGAGGACCACATCCTTGCTCTCCGTGCGGGCCTGGTCCACGTAACGGCGGTGCGTGCCGTAGAAGTCGTCAAATACCTGAGCCCACTCGATGAACTCGCCGCGGTCACGCATGGTGATGAAGTCTTCGCGGGAGACGAAGTGGTATTCGTTGCCGTCCTGTTCTTTCCCGCGTTTTTGGCGCGTGGTGTAAGAGACAGAGAAAAGAAGATTGGGCTCCCGGTCCATCAGGTTCTTCACAAGCGTGGATTTGCCCGATCCGGACGGGGCGGAGATGATGAAGATCTGGCTCATTCGAGATTCAGTGCCTGCTCGCGGATGCGCTCGATATTCGCTTTCACCTCCAGGCCGAGCGCGGTGATCTTAAGGCCCAACTCGCCGACGCCGGAGGTCTTGGAGAGAATCGTGTTGGTCTCGCGGTTCATCTCCTGCATGAGGAAGTCGAGCTTCTTGCCGAGTTCGCCGCCGGCGTCCAGCAGCGCGTCGAGTTCGCGGGAGTGGACCTGGAGGCGTCCGAGTTCCTCAGTGATGTCGCTGCGGTCGGCGAGAAGAGCGGCCTCCTGAGCGAGGCGCTGCGGATCCATGCCTGCGCCGTTCAGCAGCTCCTGAAGTCGGGTTTGCAGGCGCGACTGGAAGTGCTCCACGGCCGGCTCGCGGTATTTCTCGATCTCGGCCGCGTCGCGGCGCACGGCCGCGTTGTGTCCTTTCAGCAATTCGCGAATCTCAGATCCCTCACGCGCGCGGAAGGTGTTCAGCGCCGCAAGGGCCTGTTCAACGGTGGTCATCACCAGCGATTCCAGTTCCGCCGGAGCGTCCTCGTCTTCGTTCGATTGAGACAGCATGCCCGGAATCCGCAGCGCTGCGTTGACGTCGGGCTGGCAGGAGATCCCATAAGCGGCGGAGGACTCCTGCACGGCTCTCAGATACGCCTCGAACAGCGGGCGGTTTAGGGCAGCGGCCGCAGTGGCGTGTGCGGGGGTAAAGCTGACCCGCAGGTCGAGGTGCCCGCGCGAGACGTATCGCTTTACGAGGTTGCGAAGCGCCGGCTCGTACTGCTCCAGTTCGGCGGCCATGTGCAGATGCAGGTCGAGCGCGCGGTGATTGACGCTCTTCACCGTGGCGGTGACTTCACCCAATTCGTTCGAACTGCGGACCCGGGCGTAGCCGGTCATGCTGCGCATGCTCATGTCTTAGTGCTCCAAATCAACATACTGTAGCTCGTGGAGCCGCTGGTAAATGCCGCCCTGATTGACCAGTTCCTCGTGCGTTCCGATCTCGCTGATGGCGCCGCCGCTCATCACGACGATGCGATCCGCACGGCGGATGGTGGACAGGCGGTGGGCGATGACGATGACCGTCCGGTTCTGCATCAGGTTCGCAAGAGCCCGCTGCACCAGGATCTCACTCTCGGTATCGAGCTGTGAAGTCGCTTCGTCGAGAATGAGGATGGGCGCGTTCTTCAAGAGCGCCCGCGCGATGGACAAGCGCTGCCGCTGGCCGCCGCTGAGCTTGGCGCCGCGCTCGCCGATCTTCGTTTCGTAGCCGTGCGGCAGCGACTGGATGAAGTCGTCGGCCAGCGCACTCCGGGCGGCTTCCGTGATTTCGTCCCGGCTCGCTTCAGGGCGGCCGTAGCGGATGTTGCTCGCGACGCTGTCGTTGAACAGGAAGGTATCCTGGCTCACGATCGCGATTTGGCGGCGGAGCGAGCGAAGGCTGACATCCCGGATATCCTGGCCGTCGATCAGGATCGCGCCTTCATTGACGTCGTAGAAGCGCGGCATCAGGCTTGCCAGAGTGGTTTTTCCGGACCCGCTCGGGCCCACCAGCGCCACCACTTCGCCGCGCTTCACTTCCAGCAGGAAATCGCGCATGGAAAAGCCCTCGGGTGCGTCGGGGTACTGAAAGGAGATCCGGTTGAAGACGACCGATTCCTGCAGGCCCTTCAACTCCGCGGCGCCCGGCTGCTCCATGATCTGCTGTTCGCGGTCGATGTACTCGAAGACACGCTGGCTCGCGCCTGCGGCCTGCTCGAAAATGTTATGGATGCCAGTGAGGCGCTTGACCGGCTCGTACAAGAGGAGCAGTGCGGTGACGAACGACATGAAGTCGCCCGCGGTCATTTCGCCGGCCTTGATTTGCGATCGTGCGTAGGTGAGCAGCCCGACGATGGTGAGGGCGCCGAAGAACTCGATGATTGGCGAGGGTAGGGCCTGAAGCGCTATGTATTTCAGGCTGGAGCGCTTGAAACGTTGTGCTGCCTTGCGCAGGCGATCGCTTTCGATCTTCTCCGCCGTGAAGCTCTTCACCACGGCGTGGCCGCTGAACGCTTCCTGGAGGATCTGGCTCATTTCGGCGGCGCTGTCCTGCGCGCTGCGCGTGGAGCGGCGGATCCTCTTGCCGAGCCTCGCCGTCGGCAGCAGGACGAACGGCAGCACCGTCACGGAGACCAGCGCCAGCTTCCAGTCGTTCTGGAACAGCACGTAGGCCATCCCCACCACGGCAAAGCTCTGCCTGAGCCAGTCGGCGAGCATCTGCGAGACGGCGAGCTGGATCTTCTCGATGTCGCTCATGATCGACGACATCAGGCGGCCCGTCGAATGGTTCTGGAAGAACGCGTGTTCTTCGTTCACCACCTTGTCGAAGGCTCGCTGCCGCAGGTCTGTGACGGCGGAGAGGCCGACGTAGCTCACCAGGTAGTTGCCGAAGTAGTCGGCGATGCCCTTCGTCAGGAACACCAGCAGGATCGCCACGGCAACGAGCGTCCACACGTTGTGGATGTCGAAGGGCACGAGCTGGTCGAGGTACAGCTTGAATCCGAAGGACCCGGGGATCGGCAGCTCCACGCGGGCGTCGGGCGACGAAGGGGCGAGCACGCGGTCGAAGACAGGCTTCAGGAGCACGGGCAGCATGGCGCGGCCGGCGCCCGAAACAAGCATTAGAAGGACCGCCACGAGCAGAGCCGGCGTGTAGCGCCGGGAATATCCGAGCAGGCGGAACATGTCTCTCATCGCGCGCGCTCCTGCAGGCGGTCCACTGCATCTTCAATCAACTTCACCGGCACGGACGCGAGTCCCTGCGGCGCTGTGATCACTTCCGATTCCGTCCGCCACGGCGCCCAGATGCGCGGGTCAGATGCCCCATAAAGGACGACGACGGGAACGCCGAACGCAGCGGCCATGTGAGCCGGACCGCTATCGTTACCGACGAACAGCGCAGCGCCGGCCAGCAGCGACTTGACCTGGCGCAGAGGCGCGCCCGACAACGTTTCGAAGCCGGCGAAGGGCGAGAGATCGTCGCCCGGCGCGCCGATGAACACGGGATCGAGCCCGTGACGATCCCGCAGGTGCGCGCCCAATGCGGTGAAGCGTTCCGCGGGCCAGGTTTTCGACGCTGCGGAGGCAGTCGGGTGGATCACTGCGTAAGGCCGGGCTGCGCGCCGTGGTTCCGCGGAGAGGCGGGCGCGCGGAATCTCAGTCCGGGGCACGCCCAGGTGAAACATGGCGGAGGCGAGATGTTCGGCAGTATGCACGATTCGTTCTTCGCCCAGAATTTCCTGGGCTCGCGGTATTCGAATGTTATACAGCCACGAGTGGCGGAAGTGGCCGAACCCCGCGCGATGGGCGGCGAGGGAGAGCGCGGTCAGCATCGCGCTTCTGGTGCCGCCGTGGAAGTTCACGACCAGTTGGGGCCGGAATCCGGCCGCGGCGCCACCCGATGGTTGGAGGATGCTCGCGACGTCCGGGTTTCCCTCGAAGATCTGGGCAAAGCGGTCCTCCACCATGACGCCGATCGACAGGTCGGGGCGGTGTTGCTTCAACAGTGAAAGAGCCGGAGTCGTTAGAACGCAGTCGCCCAGTGACCTCAAACGCACGATCAGGACTCGTGCGCCCTCGGCCAGCGTATCGATCAACGGCGGCATCCCGGCGAGCCGCTAATCCTCGATTCGCGCTTCATCCACCAGCATGACTGGGATGTCGTCGCGAATCGGGTAGACCCTGCGGCACGCGGGGCACTTGAGTCCGGTCTTGTCTTCAGTGAGGCTCACCGGTTCTTTACACACGGGGCACACGAGAATGTCCAGCAGATCTTGACTGACGGCCATGGAGTTCGATTTCCGATTCTAGCAGCCCTTCATCTCCTCGCGCGCTTTCTTCACTACGTCCAGGAACTGCTTCGCGCGCTCTTCGAAGACCTCGTACTTGCCTTCCTTGATGGTTTTAGCATCCACCAGTTCGCCGCCGACGGCCACCGCGCAGGCGCCGGCTTTCAGGAAGTCCCCTGCCGTCGTGAGGCTCACGCCGCCGGTGGGAATCATCTCGATCTGCGGGAACGGTCCCTTCAGCGCTTTGATGTACTTGGCGCCGCCGACGTTGTCGCAGGGGAAGACTTTGACGATGTCCGCGCCGGCCTGCCAGGCCGTGCAGACCTCGGTGGGCGTTAACGCGCCCGGGCAGATGGGGCGGGAATAGCGGTGCGCCATCTCGATGGTGGCCAGATTCAATGCAGGTGTCACAAAGAACTGCGCGCCGGCCAGCATACAGATGCGGGCGGTTTCGGGGTCGAGCACGGTGCCCGCGCCGAGCACCATCTGATCTCCGAACTGATCGGCCAGTTTCTCCAGGACCTTAATGGCTCCGGGCACGGTCATGGTGACCTCAGCCGCGCGGATACCGCCGCGGTAGATGGCCTCGATCGACTTCAGCGCGCTTTCCGGGGAAGGAGTGCGGACGACAGGGACAATGCCGATCTCGATCATTGCGGAGAGGATGCTCTCTTTTTTCATGCTTTGATCGTATCACCGGCCTGCAGGTCCATCGGGACTCACTACGGCGCGCTGTCAGGGCCGTGGTGACGAGCTTGCACGCTCCCGGGCCGCGACCTGTCGGAAGCTGTGGCGCAGTGAGCAGAATCACGGCCTGCGCTATGCTGGCACAATGAGAGTTTTCTCAGTCCTACTTCCGATCACTGTCATGGCCGGTGCGCTTTGGGCCCAGGCGCCCGCCGCCCAGGAAGCGCCCAAGCCGGCCCGCGAGAACGGCCTTTACACCACCATCCAGGTCACGCAGGGCGGCGCGCCCATGGGGTCCTTCGTGATCAAGATGTACGAGACGGAATCGCCCATCACCGTGAAGAACTTTGTGGATCTCGCACTTGGCCGCAAGACCTGGCCCGATCCGAAGACGGGTGCGCGCGTCCGCCGGCCGCTCTACAACGGCCTGACGTTCCATCGCGTCATCCCCGGTTTCATGATCCAGGGCGGCGACCCGACGGGCACAGGTATGGGCGGCACCGACGTGATCAAAGACGAATTCCATCCGTCCCTCAAGTTCGACGTCCCGGGCCGAATGGCCATGGCGAATGCGGGCCCCGGCACGGGTTCCTGCCAGTTCTTCATCACAGAAGTGCCGACGCCGCACCTGAACGGCAAGCACACCATTTTCGGCCAGGTCGTCGAGGGTCAGGCGCTCGTCACCAAGATCGCCAGCGTGCCCAAGGCCGGAGGTGATAAGCCCGCGACGCCTGTGATCATGTCGAAGGTGACCTTCGAGCGCGTTGGTCCGGTTCCGCCGGGCGGCATCGTGCTGGCTCCCGCAGCGCCCGCTGCCAAGCCGGCGACGAAGGCGCCTGCTACGGGAACGCCCGCGACCAAAGCCCCAGCCACCAAGGCGCCGGCTACGCCTGCGAAGAAGTAGCCCTCAATTCGCGGTGGGATTGTCGATCGGCACTTCCGCGAAGAAGACTTCCTTGCCGGTCTGACCTTCACGGATCCCGGTGATGTAGACAATTGCGTTTTTCCGATGGCGCGTCTGGAAATAGAAGAATCCGGACGCGCTTTCGCCTTTCAGAAGCGTTTTCGCGCCGAAGGCGCGCGTCTGAAGTTCCACGGCAGACATCGGATTCTTCTTCTTGGGCAGCGGAATGGGATTGGGATACGCGGGGCCGGTCGAGGGCCGCTTCGGCGCGATCACATAAGGCAAGTCCCCTGGCTGCAATGGCATCACCTCGTTGGCGCCGTACTGGTAGGCGACGCGCATGCGGTCCAGCAGCAGGGTCTGCTCGCTCGTGTTTTCGAGGATCAGATACACCGGCAGGATGCCGTACTCGTTCGGGTTCACTTTCCCGAATGCCTGTTTGGTCTCCTCGTCGCTCTCGTATTTCACGGCCGCGATCTTCAGTTTTCCGACATTCTGATGTGACGGGTAGGAAGACGCCGGCCCGGGCTTGAACGAGCCCTGGCCCCACAGCAACGCCACTGCTGCGGCGGACAGGCATACAATCAATGATTTGCGGGCGACTCTCATCTTTCTCCTCTACTGGACCCTGCAGGGCCTCGCCTTTCCATTCTTCCTACTCTATCTCGGCATCCGCGTGGCAAAGAACCGCGCGTATGCCGAGCGGATCAGTGAGCGATTCGGATTCCTTCCACACTCTTTTCACCGGACGGTCCCGGGTGCGATCTGGTTGCATGCGGTGAGCGTTGGCGAGGCGCTCACGGCGGTCGCTCTCCTCAAGAAACTCAAGGAGAGGATGCCGGACGTACCGGTCTACGTCTCGTGCACCACGCTGGCCGGACGGGCCATGGCCGAGCAGAAACTCGCCGGGCTCGCGGCCGGAGTTTTCTACGCTCCCATCGATTACCGCTTTGCCGTGCGGCGCGTGCTGCGGACATTGAAGCCCGCGCTGGTGATCGTGATGGAGACGGAGATCTGGCCGAACCTCTACCGTGACGCGCGTCGCAGCGGAGCCCGGCTGATGGTGGTCAACGGCCGGATCTCGGACAAGGCGCTGCCGAGCTACCGGCGATGGGCGTGGTTCTTCAGAGAGGTCCTCACTTTGCCGGACGTCGTGCTTGCGCAGGACTCGACAGCCTCAGCACGCTACCGCGAACTTGGCGCGGCCCGGGTGATCGACGCAGGGAACCTCAAATACGACTTCTCTCCAGAGGCGACTGTCGTGGCCAAGCCGGTGAAGGACCTGCTCGCCCGCGTCAGCCCAACCCACGTCTGGATCGCCGCCTCGACGATGCCGCCCGCGGAGGAAGGTGACCCGGATGAGGATGACATCGTGCTCGACGCGTTCGATCGGCTCAGCGCGCGTCTGCCCGGCATGTTGCTGATCCTCGTACCGCGCCGCACTGAGAGGTTCGACGAAGCGGCACGCAAGCTCCAGGGGCGGGGTGTGCCCTTCGTCCGCCGCTCCCAACTGACATCGGATTCCAACCTGACGCTGCCTGGCGTGCTGCTTGTCGACACGATCGGTGAGTTGAGCGGACTGTTTCGCACCGCTCACGCCGTCTTCATGGGGGGGACGTTCCCCCACCGCGGCGGGCACAACATCCTTGAGCCTGCCGCGTTCGGCGTGCCCGTGGTCACTGGCTCTCACATGGAGAACTTCACCGAAATCGCGGAAGACTTCCGGACGCACGGCGCAGTCGTAACCGTGGACAGGCCGGAGGCGCTGGCCGGGGCGGTGGAGCGGCTCCTGACGGATGAAGACGAGCGTGCCCGCATCGGATTGCGGGGCAGGGAACTGTCGGACCGCCGTCGCGGGGCCACCGCGCGGGCCATGGAACGCATCAACACGCTGTACGATGCCGCGCTGGTGCGCCCGCTGCGCTGGAACCCTCTCTCCTACATCTGGATGGCTGGAATGGCGGTCGACCGCGCATGGAAGAACATCGGCCTCGACCTGCCGGGGCAGCCGGTGATCAGCGTCGGCAATTTGAGCATGGGCGGTACGGGGAAGACACCTTTCGTGCTCTGGCTGTGCGAGCGGCTTTCGGCCCAAGGCCTGAAGCCGGCAGTGCTGATGCGAGGCTACAAGCGGAAGTCGGCGGAGCGCGTCACCACTTGTCTTCCGGGATCACGAGCCTCAGTGGAACGCACCGGGGAGGAAGCGCAACTCATATTGCGACAGGGGATTGCTGCACTAGGAATCGGAGCCAACCGGCAGGACGCGCGGTTCGCGCTTGAGCGGATCTACCGCGCCGACGTCTACGTCCTCGACGACGGCTTCCAGCACTGGCGCACTCGGCGGGATCTGGACATCGTGCTCATCGATGCCATCGATCCGTACCGTGGCGGCGTCTTCCCTGGCGGCCGGCTTCGTGAGCCGTTCTCAGCTCTGCGCCGGGCGGACGCCATTGTCATTACCCGAGCCGAAGAGGGACGCGTGTACCAGGGGCTTGTGGACGAGATTCGCCGCTGGAATGCGACGGCCCCTATGTTCTACGCGCAGACGGCCGCTACTCTCCCGGCCTTCCCAAAGGGTGCATCGGTCGGAGCATTCTGCGGCGTCGGCCAGCCTGAGGGTTTCCGCCGGACTCTCAAGGCTCTAGGCGTGGAAGCGGTCTTTTTCGAGGTATTCGCCGATCACCATCACTACACCGCCGGGGAATTGAAAGCTCTGGCGAACCGCGCAGACGTCCTTCTGACCACCGAGAAGGATCTGCTCAACATCGATCCTCAAGCGGCCGCAGATTGCCGCATCCTTGCTGTCCCCGCCCGCATGGAGATCCGAGGCGAAGAGGAGTTATTGAGGGCTATAGATCGATGCCTTCGATCGCGAGCAGGGCGCGCTTGACATCGATCCCGGCCGAGTAGCCCGCCAGCGAGCCGTCGCTCCCGATCACGCGGTGGCAGGGCACGATCAGCGGAAGCGGATTCTTCCCGTTTGCCGCGCCCACGGCGCGGACCGCCTTGGGCTGGCCGATCGCCACAGCAATGTCGGCGTAACTGCGGACTTCCCCGAACGGGATCTTGAACAGTTCGGCCCAGACCTTGCACTGGAACTCGGTTCCGTCGAGCTCAAAGGGCACGGAGAACACGCGGCGCTTGCCGGCCATGTAGTCCAGCATTTCCTGCGCAGCCTGCCGAAGCACTGGCAGGCTATCATCGCGGTCTATCTCGCGCCAGCCTTCCGGCGGTTGGGCAGGATCAGCGCCAAACCAGGCCCGTCGGAGCGCGTCGTTCTCCGCTTCGACAAACAGCACGAGTCCAGGCGACAGGTTCACCGCGGTCCAGCTTGGCATGGGTTCAGTATAATCGCGAGGAGCGATGCCACGAGGATTCCCACTGTTTGTTCTATGTTTCATTGGCTTGCTGGTGCTCATCTGGGGGCTGCTCGCCGTTACGCACCGGGACCGGCGCATCGAGACCGAAATCACCATCGCTGCCCCGCCCGAAGAGGTTTGGCGCGTCCTCACCCAGACGAACGATTACCCACTATGGAACCCGTTCATCCTCCAGTTGGCGGGGACTCTCGCATACGACGAGAAGATCGAGGTCACGGTGCGTCCGCCGGGGCGGAGCGAAATGACGTTTACCGCCCGAATCCGTGCGGCAACGCCCAACCAGGAACTCGCCTGGCTGGGGGGCCCTCCCGTGCCGGGCATCTTCAATGGCGAACATCGTTTTCTCCTGGAGCCGCTCCCCGGCGGCGGCACGCGACTCAGGCACAGCGAGAGCTTCACCGGATTGCTAATTGGGCCTCTCAGCAATGGCGTGCTGGATGACACGGCCAGAGGATTTGAAGAGTTGAACCGTGCCTTGAAAGCGCGCTGTGAAAAGAGACCCTGAGGTCCGGGTTCCTCCAAGTCATTGTGAATTGTGCTATCTATGGGTCCACTGGGAGGTCCTATGCAGAGACGCACCTTTCTCAGAGCCGGCGCAGGAACGGTCAGCCTGAATGCGTTCCCGTACCACCTCTTCGCCGGCTCCACTAAGAAGCAAGCGAATGACGTTGTCACGCTCGGGCCGCGGCAGATCAAGCTGAGCCGTCTGGCCATGGGCACCGGCACCAACGGTGCCGGCGGCAGCTCCAACCAGACCAAGAAGCTTGGGCTGGACGGCGTAGCCAACCTGATGCGCGCCGCATTAGACAACGGCATCAACTTCTGGGATTCGGCCGACCAGTACGGCACTCATCCGCACGTGAAGGAAGCGCTGAAGAAGGCGCCGCGCGATAAAGTGGTGATCCTTTCGAAGACGCACGCGTCCACCAGGGACGAGATGAAAGCGGACATCGACCGCTTCCGGCGTGAAATCGGCACCGACTACATCGATATCCTGCTGCTGCACTGCATGATGGACGCCAACTGGACCGAGCGGAAGAAGGGCGCCATGGAGTACATCAGCGAGCTGCAGGAGAAGGGTGTCGTACGCACCAAGGGTGTGAGCTGCCACACGATGGGCGCTCTCAAGACCGCCGCCAAGACGCCGTGGGTGGAGGTCGACTTGGCCCGCATCAATCCCGCCGGCGTCGCCATGGACGCGCCGCCGGATCAGGTGATCCCCGTGCTCAAGGAGATGAAAGCCGCTGGCAAGGGCATCATCGGCATGAAGATCCTCGGCGCCGGAAGGTTGCGGAACAAGGCGGACGAATGTCTGCAGTTCGCGCTTGGGCAGGATGTGGTGGATTGCTTCACCATCGGCAGCGAGAGCATTGCCGAAATGCAGGATCTGGTCAAGAAGATCCCGGCGGCGAGTACTCGGGGCTGAGGCCGCCTAGTCTCTTCCCGGCCGGAACTTGATGCAGTAGAACAAGCCAAGCACGAGCAGCAGGATCCCCCACCAGAATCCGACCCGGAGGTTTGCAAGGACCACCGTCTGCGCCGGCGGGTGGCTTTGCGACCAGACGTCTGCTCCCAGAATCAACGCTCCATAGATGGTGAGCAGACCCCCGATGAAGAACCAGATCGAAATGTTCGTCTGCTTTTGTTCGTGCATCAGCTGCTCCTTGGTGGAAGAACCAATGTACAGCTATGGCATGGGTGGGAGCAACGCCCATTGCGAGAGGATGACGATTTGTGAGGCTTGGGCGAAGACACATTAAAGTGTCTAAATTCTCCACAAAAACTATTGACGAGTTTAGGGTCTGAAATGCATAATAAATTCAAACATAAGTCGTCATCGACTTAATTGCATCCCCGCGAGGAGGCCNNCAGCCACACGGCCTCTACGCCTTTCTGGGATCCCCTTTCTCGGCGAAGACAGTACAAACTTTGCTATTGACGAGGTTGGGATCTGAAACGCATAATAAAACCAACATAAGTCGTCATCGACTT
>DBMU01000021.1 GCA_002298225.1 Bryobacterales bacterium UBA690 | reverse complement strand
ACGGCTTTGAATGAGCCGTGGGCCGTTTCCCCTCTCCTCCTGAGCGCGTAGCGCTTCAGTCTTTTTCTTTGCCTTGCACTTTTGCCTTCACGTCACTGGCGAGCACCGATCCGTCGGGCCGGGTGACACCCTCCACCTCTACATCCATCCCCGCCTTGAGGTCCGAGAGGGAGAGTCTGCCCTTGAACTTCGTCTCGCTGTCGACCAAGATGACCGGCTGGAAACCGTCCAGGCTGAAGGTGCCTGCCTGTTGATCCACGAGCTTGACGCGGCCCTTCACACTGACTTCCGCTCCGCTAGCAGGCGCCGGGGACGCGAGAGTGAAGCCCGAAACATACTGAGTCGCGTTGTTACGACGAACGGCGAACTGGCCCGCCCAAGTGTTGCCCGATCCAGGGAACTGGAGCACTTCCCGAACCTGGCCGTTGGCATCGCTATGAACGGCGCCGATGCTTTGACACCGGTCGGGCGCCGATGAGAACCGGCAGAACTGGACATCGAAATCCTGGCTCGAGGGCACGCCTTCCATCTGCACCACCACCATGCGTTTGGTGCGGACTTCGACTGAGCCGCGGTCGATGGGATCGTTCCCCAATGGCAGAGGGAGGAGTGTCAGTGGATCGGAGGCGAGATCGGCGACTCTCACCAACCTTGACGTAGCGAGTTTGGGTCCAAGGTCCTGGACATCGCTATCGTCGTCAGGACGCGGAGCAGCCAGACACAGGCCCGCAGCCCCAATCGCGGTCAGAAGAATGAAGTTTTGAATCAGTTTCATGAGCGTTCCTTTTGAGATTTGGCAGAAGACATCATGGGTGGGGCGGGAACTGACACCGGCTGGCTCAGACGAAATGTCAGCAGCGATTCCGCGGGGATGCGCACTTGCCGTTTGCCCGTGAGGGCAGCGCCCGCGGTGCCGGCTGCCGCGCCCGCGCCTGCGCCGATCAACGCGCCGCTGCCGCCTCCGGCCAGGCCGCCAATCAGCGCGCCTGCACCGGAACCGCCGCCGATCAGCGCCCAGTTGCGTTTCTTGTGATCCGCACTCGCGCGCGTCACAGGCGCAGTGACCACCTCGTAGGTCCTGCCGTTCCACTCAATACGGTCCACCGCCAGCGAGAGAACCGCCCGCCCCTTCAGCCGTCCCGAAGCCGCGGAGTTGCCCACACGGCCCGACACGCTCGCGCCCTGCGGAATCACCTCGGCTTCATTCACGACCACGGGCGCTGCAAGCACGGCGGTGAAGCGATCTCCTGCCCTGTTCTGGTCAGTAGAGACGGCTTGATTGAGGCGGACCTGCAGAGGAGTGCCCTGCGGCACCATTACGTTCGCAGGAGCCGGCGGAGCTTTCTCTGCTGCCTTCTCCGTACCCTTGGACACCGTCGAACTGTCAGTAGAACCGGCCTTCGAGGAACCGGAGCCCCAATCACATGCGCACTGGAGGAGTCCTGCTGCAGCTAACACCGTAAGCAAACCTGTGTTCCGTCCCATGCATTCTCCTTTTGCATGTCCTTCGCCAAACGACGGAGATTGAAATACAAGGACTTGGAAGATTTCCACAGTGTAGGAATTACCAGCCCCGGCAGATCTTCCCACCATTTACTCCCTGCCCGCTTCGGCGTATTGTGGGGCCGGAGGGATGAAACATGAGAAGGTGGTTTCCCCTTCTGCTGTTGTGTGCCTGCGCGGTTCAAGGCCAGTCCCGGGTGATTGCCGTAGACGTGGATTCAGTGATTCACCCGGTGACGGTGGAGATCCTCTCCCACGCAATCGAGCAGGCCCATCGCGAGAACGCAGATGCGGTGCTGATCCGCCTGAACACGCCGGGCGGCCTCATGGAGGCCACGCGTCAGTTGATTGAGACGATCGACTCCTCACCTGTTCCGGTGGTCACGCTGGTGACGCCGTCCGGCGGCCGGGCCGCCTCGGCGGGGTTTTTCATCCTGCTCGCCGGAGACATTGCCGCCATGGTGGCGGGCACACACACGGGAGCGGCGTCGCCCATCGCGTTGAACGGCCCTATGGACCCGGTGATGCGCAAGAAGGTGGAGAGTGACGCTTCGGCCCAGATCCGCAGTCTGGCCGCACGCCATCAACGAGATGGAGGCATGGCGGAGAAGGCCGTCCTGGAGGCAAAATCGTTCACCAGTGAGGAGGCGCTGAAGCTGCAGCTCATTGACGAGATCGTCCGCGACGAATCTGACCTGTGGACGCGGCTCGACAACCGCACCATCACGCGGCCCGACGGGCGGAAGTTCGTGCTGCACACGGCCGGCCTGCGCACGCAGACCTACACGCCCACTGTGCGCGAGCGCGTGGTGATGGCGTTGGCCGATCCCAACCTCGCGTTCCTGATCCTCGTGTTCGGAGGCCTGCTGCTCTATGTAGAGTTCTCGCAACCCGGCATGATACTGCCCGGAGTCGCGGGCGCGATCCTGATGCTGCTGGGGCTGCTGGCGCTGTCGGTGCTGCCGATCAACGGCGCCGCGGTGCTGCTGCTGGTCCTGGCCGTGGTGCTGTTCGTGCTCGAGGCCAAAATCGTCTCTCACGGTGTGCTGGCTGCGGGCGGCGTGGTCTCCATGGTTCTGGGCGCGCTGCTCCTGGTGGAGGGTCCGCCGGAGATGCGAATCCACCTCGCTACGGCCCTGGGTGTGAGCATTCCGTTCGCACTGATCACGGTCTTCCTGGTATCGCTGGTGATCCGGGCGCGGCTCCGCCCTTCCGTCGTCGGCGACGCCGCCATGCTCCAGGAGACCGGAGTTGCCTCGACCGATCTCGCCCCCAAGGGCACCGTGTTCATTCGCGGCGAATACTGGAACGCCATCGCGGAATCTCCGATCCCGCGAGGCTCGCGCGTCCGCGTCGCCGCAGTCGACGGTCTTTGTCTTAAAGTTGAACCCGCGCCCTGACGCGGGAGAAAGGTCTCCCCAATGCTGCCCATTCCCGTTCTTGCTCTTCTCATCGTCGTGCTCTACTTGCTGTCGTCCATCAAGATCCTGGCGGAGTACGAGAGGGGCGTCATTTTCCGGCTCGGCCGCGTCCTGCCCAAACCCAAGGGCCCGGGCCTCATCTTCGTCTTCCGTCCGATTGACCGCATGGTGCGAGTCTCTCTGCGCTTGGAAACTCTGGAGGTTCCCGCCCAGGATGTCGTCACGCGCGATAACGTCACCGTGAAGGTCAACGCGGTTGTCTTCTTCCGCGTCGTCGACCCGCAGCGCGCCGTGCTGGAGGTGACGAATTTCCTCTACACCACGTCGCAGCTCGCTCAAACCACCCTCCGCAGCATCCTCGGAGAAGCAGAGCTGGACGAGCTCCTCAGCCAGCGCGAGCGCCTCAACATGCGGCTCCAGGGCGTCCTCGACCAGGACACCGAGCCGTGGGGCATCAAGGTCGCCAAAGTCGAAGTCAAGCAGGTGGATCTCCCGGAGAACATGGTCCGCGCTATCGCCCGCCAAGCCGAGGCCGAACGCGAGCGCCGCGCCAAAATCATCCATGCCGACGGCGAGTTTGCCGCCTCCGAAAAGCTCGCCATGGCCGCCGCCACCATCCAGAAAGAGCCGGTCGCCATCCAGTTGCGCTATCTGCAGACGCTGGTCGAGATCGGTTCGGAGAAGAACACCACTGTGGTCTTCCCGCTGCCGGTGGACATCTTTACCTCGCTCAACCGCGCATTGGATCGCCTGGCCAATCCCAATCCGGCGTGACGCGATTTCCTCCAGATTTAAGTCTGGGCGCCGATGCTAAGATGGGCCAGCATAGGAGGGCCAGTGGCCGATCCTGCAGCCGGTCACACACTTGGTCATTACCGTATTGAATCGAAGCTCGGCGAAGGCGGCATGGGCGTCGTCTGGAAGGCCAGGGACATGCACCTCGACCGGTTTGTTGCCCTGAAAGTTCTACCGGCCGACAAACTGGGGGATCCCGATCGTCGGCGGCGCTTCGTTCAGGAGGCCAAGGCTGCGTCCGCCCTGAACCATCCGAACATCATCACGATCCACGATATCAGCCGGAGCGGCCCCGAGGAGGACGCTTCCGATTTCATCGCCATGGAATTGGTGAACGGAAAGGCCCTTGATCAATTGATCCCTCGCAAGGGGCTACGGCTGAATGAGGCGCTGAAATACGCGATTCAAGTCGCCGACGCGCTCGCCGCCGCTCATGCGGCCGGGATTGTGCATCGCGACCTGAAGCCTGGCAATGTCATGGTGAACGAGAACGGCCTGATCAAGGTGCTGGATTTCGGCCTGGCCAAGCTGACGGAGCGTGGTGCGTCGAGCGAGTTCACACGCAGTGAAACCCTTACCGAAACACCCAAAACAGATGAGGGGCTGATTCTCGGCACCGTGTCCTACATGTCGCCAGAGCAGGCCGAGGGCAAGAATGTGGACAGCCGATCGGACATCTTCTCGTTCGGCGCCTTACTGTACGAGATGCTGACCGGACGGCGCGCATTTCAGGGCGACTCCAAGATGTCGACTCTGGCCGCGATCCTGAACCGCGAGCCGGAGCCTATCGAGAAGATAACGCCCGGAATCCCGCGCGACGTGAGCCGGATTGTGCAGCGCTGTTTACGCAAAGAGCCGGACCGTCGCACGCACAGCATGGTGGACGTGAAGCTGGCCCTGGAGGAGGCCAAGGAGGAGTCGGAAACGGGTGAGTTGGTTGCGCCGCCCACGGCGAGACCCATGAAGCGCTGGAGAAGAAGAGTGACCGCGACGATCCTGCTGGCTGGCGTGGGTGGGGCGGGTGTTTGGTTTCTGCGCGACAAGCGGGCGCCACCGTCCGCGCTTCAGGCAGCACCTCTGACCGCGTATCCGGGCTACGAACTGTCGCCCGGAATTTCTCCGGATGGGAAGCAGGTAACGTTTAGCTGGGACGGCGAAAAGCAGGGCAACTTCGACATTTATGTGAAGCTGATTGGATCGGGCAGGCCGCTGCGGCTCACCAACGCCCCGGAAGACGATTTGGCGCCAAGTTGGTCGCCAGATGGCGCGTCGATTGCTTTCTTGCGCCGCGAAGGTAGCAAGGCGAAGGTCATGCTGGTTCCAGCCCTCGGCGGCGCCGAGCGGGAGATCGCAGAGATCTTCGGGCCAGTTGTTTATTCGCCAGCTACCTTCGGTACCACGCTCTCCACGACGTGGTCGCCGGACGGTCGCTGGGTGCTTACTTCCGCAAGGGCTTCTGCCGACACGACCGCGGCGTTGTGGCTGTTCTCGTTAGACACCGGAGAGAAGAGGCAACTCACCAAGCCGCCTTCCAACTATTTGGGAGATTCTTATCCATCGTTCTCTCCTGACGGCCGGACGCTGGTTTTCGTCCGCTTCTCGGCTGTTCTCACCGGGGACCTGTACGTGCTTCCAATCACTCCGAACTTCACTGCAAACGGAGAGCCGCGGCGGCTCACCAGCGAGAATCGGGCGATTGTGGGGACTGCATGGACCGCGGACGGTGAAGGAATCGTATTTTCCTCGAACCGGAGCGGGACGCAGGCACTATGGCAGATGCCGCTTTCGGGTTCACCAAGTCCCCTAAGCGTCGGTCAAGACGGAGTCTTCCCCACAATTTCGCCGCGCGGAATCCGGCTGATCTACAGCCAACCGATTGTCGACAGCAATATCTGGCGGGTCAACCTTCAGGCACCGAGTGAACCCGCCGTCCAATTCTTGGCCTCAACGCGCGCGGAAACAAGCCCTTCTTACTCGCCCGACGGGCGCCGGGTCGCTTTCGAATCCAGCAGCTCCGGCAACCAGGAAGTCTGGGTATCCGACGCGGATGGCTCCAACGCGGTCCAACTGGTAACCATGGGCCGTTCCGGTTCTCCCCGCTGGTCACCTGATGGTCAGCGCATTGCCTTTGATTCCAACGTGAGCGGCAACTGGCATATCTACGCAATCAGCGCGCGAGGCGGACGTCCGGAGCGTATGACGAACAGCGCGGCAGGTGACTTGAGGCCAAGCTGGTCGCACGACGGCAAGTGGATTTACTTCGGCTCCAACCGCTCCGGCAGCTGGCAGATATGGAAGATGCCGGCCGGGGGAGGGCCGGCGGAGCAGGTTACCAGGAATGGCGGCCACACTCCTTTTGAATCGCAGGACGGAAGGACCATTTACTACACCAAGAACGAGCTGAATCCTTGCCCACTATGGAAGACGCGGGCCGACGGGGGAGAGGAGAGCCAGGTGCTGGATTCGCTCGCCCCACACCAGTTTGCCGTCGCGCGCGGTGGTATCTATTTTCTCTTGTGGCCACGGCTTCAGTACCTCGACTTCTCGAGCGGCAGGTCAAAGACGATCCTGACACTGCAGAAGCCAGCGGCGTTGGGAATGAGCCTGTCGCCGGACGAGCGGTGGCTTCTCTATAGCCAGATCGACCAGGGCGGCAGCGATTTGATGCTGGTGGAGAACTTCCGCTAGAGAAGCCTGCGCGCTACCGTTCACTGGCCCTCGGAAACCGGCTCACGGTCGTCGTTTGGCCGCGTGCCGGGCAGAACCGGGGAAGGAGCCTGTCCGGATCGTCCAGTTGCAGACGAAATGGCCGACCACAGTTGGTCTGGACCTCCGACAGGAAATCGTTCCTGGCCAGTGGCGCGCTTGGAGGGAAGTAGGGTATCCGGCGATGTGAGCTGACCGAGAGAGGGCGGGGCGCAAGAGACGAGCATAGCGAGGGGCAGTTTCCAGAGGCTCTATCCTCGCACGCTCCCTCCGTGATCGCGCGCGGATGGGCACGCGGTTAACCTGCCTCTGCAATTCTCACAGCCCGACCTTCGCGGCGGCGTTGTCCCTGAACAGTGAGCCATCTGCCGCATGATGGCGTCTTCCCTGCTAATCCGCTCCGGTCAACTTCATCCACTTCCCCGCGTGGAAGTACCACGTCTCCGACCCCTTTCCGATGAACGCATCATCAATTCCTTGATGGTCAAGCGGCGGTGGCGTGGGTCCACCGTAAGCCTGATGGTGGCGCATGAGGAACTTCTTGCCAACGGCCCTGATCCCTCTTGAGTAGCCGATCTCAGTCTGCGTGATTGTTTGAAGGTAGTTGCGATCTTCCATCGGAGCTATGGCGGCGGGGTTCTTCTCCGAGCCGTTCCAGAACACCAGGATACTGGAGACACCCTTCACGGAGCACAATACCGCCCAATCCGTTTGGGCGGATTTAGCGAATTCGCCTTTGATGACATTGTGCGGCTTTTTCGCGTATGCCTCTTGCGGGATCGTGCATCCGCGCCGTTGAAGCTCTAGGACCAGGTTGCCCGAAAGCTCGGGGAACGCTGTCGGTGGAAGCCGCACGATTCGCTTTTCGGCTTCAACGAACTTCCGCTTCAGTTCTTCAGGGAGTTGGGCGAATGTCGGTGTGAGGTTCAAGAACACGAGCGCAATGAAGATGGCGTTTACCTTCATTCTCCAATCTTTGCACTTCTCTCAGACGAACCAGCTATTACCGCAAGGCTTTGCCCAAGGGCTTCCCTCGCAGCGCCTTCGCTCGATTTGACCATCTGGCGGGCTGCTCTGAGCATCCGGACGGTGGCTCCTCCTGGCTTTGCTCAGTGTAGGGACGCTGCAAGCCCCGGAACGCCAAGCCGTCACCACCGTCATTGTGATTCACCCCGTATCTCGAAATGAACCACCTCCCGTCGCTGCTCGCGGAAGCTCATTTCTGCGAGCATGCACAGGGGTCACGGTCCCCTCCATTCACGGCAATGTACCCCGGTAGACATTTCTCGATGGGTCCCCAGCGCCAGCAGCCTCCAGGGTGGCGATATGAAAAAGCAACCCGCGATCAGGAGGGGCCTCATAGGGCAAAATCTGAGGCAGAAGTGAAAAGCCCCCAGCCGAAGCCGGGGGCCTGTCTCCTTATCACATCGGATCGCCAACTCCCTTTTCTCGGGCTGCCCGGATCCTACCGATCAGCTTCAGCTTCACCAGGCGAGGTGGCATCCGTCGTTGCGTTGCCCCTCGGCCACTCCTGTAACAGACGCTCGATAGCCGGTTCCATCTCTACCTCGCCAACCTTGGCCTTGAATGCCTCGAAGATGTCGCGGCGAATGTAGACGGTCATCCCCTGATGGTTCTCCGGGTCAGAGAATCTGCTGGCGGGCTTGAAGGGCAAGCTCAATTGCCTGACGATCTGTTGATTGATGTCCATTCTGTGATTCATGGCCCGATTACTAGCGCATGCCTATGCAGCCAGTTAACACTGCATGCATGAATTAGTCGATTCAGCAGTAAGCATTCATGGAACAGACCAGGGGTTGTGCGGGGATGGTTCGCTTTACCCCCTCGATGAGGTTGGATCGGTGGTTCCCTCGTGAGTCGCACCTTGGTGTTTTGTGGGAGACGGTACACGCCTCTGAATTGCCGTTCATTGGGCTGAGGATGGCTCAGGACGAATTGCTGGAACACATCCGACCCACCGCGCGACTCTGTCGAACCTGAGGGGAGCAGCGAAAGCCAAAGCTAGGCTACTCCCTGTTCTTGCTCGATGAGACCCCCTGCCATGGGTGATTCCTGCCTCAAGAAGTGAATCTTGTGCGATTGGATAGTATTGCTGTAAGATACTGATACGAGGTAGCTTACTGATCTCTGGTAGGACCGGCAGGACTCGAACCTGCGACCCTCTGCTTAGAAGGCAGATGCTCTATCCAGCTGAGCTACGGTCCCACGAGGCGGGTTCTTCTCTATTCTAAACTGTTAAGCCCGCCGGACCAATTACTTGCGCGTGTACCACTCCAGCGCCTGCAGATCCTGCGTCACGCCCGATGCCGTGTTCACGATGTTCCGGTCCCTGGTCCAGCGGCTCTCGTACCACGTGCAGGCTTCGAACGTGTCGTTGTGCTCTCTTCTCCATTGGTCCAGCCGCTCCTTGTAGTGCGAGAGGGTTGAACGGCATCTGCGCTCTTCTGCCAAGTCCCTCATCTGGTACGGATCTTTGCGGTTGTCGAACAGCAGTGGCCTGCCATCGCGGCGATACACGGCGTAGGTGTACTGCCGGTCGCGCATGGCGCGCCATTCGGTTCCGTCCCTCCATGCCGCCGTTGTGCCCATGCCTTGCAGGTACGCAGCATCGCGCGAACCGGCGCTCCCTTTGCCGGACGCGATGCGAGCGAAGCTGGCGCCTTCCACCGCGCGCGGCACGGGCAGATCCATCATCTCCAGAAGCGTTGGCATGACGTCGGGCGAGCTGAAACACGCATCCGAGGTTCGCCCGGCAGGCACGCGGCCGGGCCACCGGATCAGAAACGGGACACGCGCCGCCTCCTCATAGAAGATGTACTTGGCCCGGCGGCCGTGCGAGCCGAACATCTCCCCGTGATCGGATGTGAAGACCAGAATGGTGTTTTCCGCGACGCCAGCCTCGTCCAGCGACCTCAGCAGCCGTCCGAGGTTCCAGTCGATGTTTGCCGTCTGCGCGTAATAGGCCCGCATGTAGCCCGGGAGCTTCTCGTAGTAATCGCGCGGCGGCGTCGCCCAGTCGTCGGCGTACGGATCGCGCTGCTCGGAGTAGTTCCGCCGCACCGCGATGTTCGTGTCGCGAAACATCTCTGCGTATTGAGGCGGCACATTGTCAGCGCCCCACGGATCATGCGGTGGCCCCCACGACAGGAACAGCGCGAACGGTTCCGGATTGCGGGCGGCATCGCGAAGCCAGTTCATCGCCATGTCAGTCTGTGAGTCGGGCTCATACAACTTGTGGATCTGCCGCTCCGGGGTGTCGCGGAAGTACGGAGCGTTGTAATAAGTGTGGTTGAAATTGTAGGCGGCCCAGAAGCCGTCGAAGCCCAGACGGTAAGGACCGGGAGGGATGAAGCCGTTGCGAGTTTCGTCGTGGTGGCCCAGTTCGTTGGCCCACAGATGCCATTTGCCGACATAAGCGGTCCGATACCCGGCGCGCGTCAGGACATGCCCGAAACACTCATGGTTGGGACTCATCCGCAGTTCATTGATCACCATGCCTGTGGACGACTGATACTTGCCTGTCATCAGCGTCGCGCGATACGGGGCGCATACCGGCGACGAAGAAACGGCATCGCGGAAGCTGAAACTCCCGGCAGCCAGCCTGTCGATGTTGGGCGTCCTGGCCTGCACGTCGCCCGCATAGCCGCAGTGATGGAACCCAAGCTGATCCGCGAAGACGTAGACAAGATTCGGCCGCCGGGCGGGTTGCATGATTCCTGCAGCCGCCGCCAGAAACTCTCTCCGGTCCATCATTCTCTGCATCTATCCTAAAGCAGGCTATCGGCTTGCGCAGGCCTTGCCTGAATTTTCTGTTACATGTCAGCAGACGCCTTCGCCCATCGCACTTCTGAGGGCCTGTCGTGAAATTCGCTGGATCGTTGCAGGGAGGTCAATATGAATCCTGGCTCGACCGCCGCCAAAGCCCAAACTCAGGTTGAAGACGACCGCACAAGCATGAGCCCCGAGGCTCTCCGCCGCGCGATCTCCGATCATCTCTTCTACACTCAGGGCAAGTTTCCCGAAACGGCAACCGTGTTCGACGTCTACATGGCTGTCGCTTACGCAGTTCGCGACCGTATTGTCGAGCGCTGGATCAACACGGTGGAGAAGATCGCGCGCGAAAGGGACAAGGCCGTCGGCTACCTTTCCGCAGAGTTTCTTCTCGGACCGCATCTCGGCGGCAATCTCATGAGCCTGGGCATTTACGATCAGGTCCGCGAAATTGTCGAGAGCGCCGGGTACCGGCTGGGCGACGTGCTGGCAGCGGAGGAGGAACCGGGGCTTGGCAATGGCGGCCTCGGCCGTCTCGCCGCCTGCTACATGGATTCGCTCGCCACGCTCGATATCCCTAGTGTCGGCTATGGAATCCGCTACGAATTCGGCATCTTCGATCAGGCCATTCAGGACGGCTGGCAGATCGAACTGACGGATAAATGGCTGCGGTACGGCAATCCGTGGGAGATCATCCGTCCTCATGCGAGCGTTGATGTGATGTACGGCGGCCATTCCGAACCCTGGGTGGACTCGGACGGCGCGACGCGCTACCGCTGGATCCCTGACCGCGTGGTTCACGCGGTTCCCTATGACACGATCATCCCCGGCTATCACACCGATTGCGCCGCTACGCTCCGGCTGTGGAGCGCCCAGGCCGTCGAGTCCTTCGACTTCGAATCATTCAACGTCGGCGACTATTTCGGCGCCGTCCATCAAAAGATGGCGTCGGAAAACATTTCCAAGGTCCTCTATCCGAACGACTCAAGCTCTCAGGGCAAGCAGCTCCGGCTGGAACAACAATTCTTCTTCGTCTCAGCTTCGCTGCAGGATGTGTTCCGTATCCACAAGATGCGGGGCTGCCGCCTGGATGAGCTGCACAGGCATTGCGCGCTGCAGCTCAACGACACACATCCCGCCATAGCCATCGCCGAGCTGATGCGCCTTCTCGTGGACGAGAACAAGTTCGATTGGGATACAGCATGGCGCGTGACGCTCGGCACGTTCGGTTACACGAATCACACCCTGCTGCCGGAGGCGCTCGAACGCTGGCCTCTGCCGATGTTCGGCCAGTTGCTGCCGCGCCATCTCGAGATCATTTACGAGATCAACCGCCGCTTCCTTGACGAAGTGAAGGCACGTTTCCCGGGCGACCCTGAACGAGTCCGCCGCATGTCGCTGATCGACGAATCCGGCCCGCGCTACGTTCGAATGGCTCACCTGGCCACAGTGGGCAGTCATGCCATCAACGGCGTCGCCGAGCTGCACAGCAATCTCGTCAAGTCACAGCTCCTCGCGGATTTCTACGAAATGTATCCGGGCCGGTTCAGCAACAAGACCAACGGCGTCACACCGCGCCGATGGCTGCTGTTCAGCAATCCGAAGCTCGCAGCACTCATCACCAGCCGTATCGGCGACGGCTGGATCAAGAACCTGGCCGAATTGCGCAAATTGGAGGCACATCTCCCGGACGCTTCGTTCCGGGCGCAATGGCGTCAAATCAAGCAGGAAGTGAAGACGTCTCTCGCCTCATACATCCAGGAGCGCTGTGGCGTCGTTGTTAGCGCCTCCTCGATGTTTGACGTCATGGTGAAGCGGATCCATGAATACAAGCGCCAGCATTTGAACGTGCTTCACGTGATCACCATGTATCAGCGCATCCTTCGCGATCCCTCCCTCGACATCGTGCCGCGCACCGTCATGTTCGGCGGCAAGGCTGCGCCCGGATATTTCATGGCGAAGCTCATCATCAAGCTGATCAACTCCGTGGCCGCGGTGATCAACAACGACCCTGTGGTGGCCGGGCGGCTGAAGGTCGTATTCCTCCCCGACTTCAACGTCACACTTGGTCAGCGCGTCTATCCCGCCGCCGATCTCTCCGAGCAGATCTCCACCGCAGGCAAGGAGGCTTCCGGAACGGGCAACATGAAGTTCGCCATGAACGGCGCCCTCACCATCGGTACACTCGACGGCGCCAATATCGAGATCCGACAGGAGGCCGGCGCAGAGAACTTCTTCCTCTTTGGGCTGACGACCGAGGAAGTCGCCTCGTTCAAATCGCAGGGTTACCGGCCGCGCAGTTATTACGAGTCCAACCCGTACCTGCGCGAGGCTCTCGACAGCCTCATCTCCGGCCGGTTCTCAAACGGCGACACAAATCTATTCCGGCCGATCTTCAATTCCCTGGTCGACTGGGACGAGTACATGCTGCTCGCCGACTACCAGTCCTACATCGACATGCAGGACCGTGTCGATGCCGCATACCGCGACGCTGACAATTGGTCGCGGATGTCCATCCTGAATACCGCGCGCATGGGGAAGTTCTCCTCAGACCGCGCCATTCGTGAATACTGCGATGAGATCTGGGGGGTAAAGCCGGTCGATGTCGACCTGCACTACACGCGGAACACCAGCACCCGTCTGTAGGCGGGAACAGCGATGCGCCAACTGACCGCAATCCTCTCTTCAATACAGCATCTGCTTCTAATCAGAGGGTCGCATGTTCGAGTCCTGCCGGTCCTACCAGGATTTATTGCTTCCTGAATCTGCGGGCGGCCGTTCTACGGCTACATCAGGGAACTGCGGAACTCAATCTCAGCGGGAAGACGACTAACTTCGAAACCGCCCCGGGACTGTGATCAAATATTGCCCCGGCGGAGAAAGATGTAGAATCCTAAATGTAGCAGGCGCAGACATCGAGTGAATTTATCCCGGCGGGGGGATTCGTGCGATTCCACCCCGAAGAGACAGGCCTTTCGACCCACGGGCCTTTGACAAGCTCCGCTCATAGCATCGAGGCGCTGGAACCATCAGGAGGTGTCACATGATGACCCGGAGGCGCTCCCCATCCAGGACGCATAGCGGTCTGCTTCGAGAAGCTATTGCCATTCTCTGCGCACTGCTCCTCGCGCCCGGCGGCACTTTGCCGGCGAGGTCTATTCAGGACCCAGCCAAGGACGCTCCGCCTCCTGCCACACTGACGCCCGATCAGCTTGATTCCCTCGTCGCTCCCATTGCTCTCTACCCGGACCCGATGCTGAGCCAGACCCTCGTCGCATCGACCTACCCGCTCGAGATCATTCAACTCCAACAGTGGCTCGAGAAGAACAAAAACCTCAAGGATCAGGCGCTCGCGGACGCGGTTAAGAAACAGGGGTGGGATCCGAGCATCCAGGGGATGGCGGGGCTTCCCGACGTGGTCAAGCAACTCTCCGACAACATCAAGTGGACGACGGATTTGGGAAACGCCTTCCTGGCCCAGCAGGAAGACGTGATGAATGCCGTCCAGAGGATGCGGAAAAAGGCAATGGACAAAGGCAATCTGAAGTCGACTGAACAACAGAAGGTGGAGACCAAAGTAGTCGAATCGAAAACAGTCGTGGTGGTCGAACAGGCAAATCCGCAGGTCGTCTACGTGCCGAGCTATAACCCGACGGTGGTATATGGGGCGCCTCCGTATCCGTATCCACCGATTTCCTACCCGCCGCCCGGATACTACGCGGCCGGAATGGCCATTTCATTTGGTGTCGGCGTAGCGATGGGCGCCATGTGGAGCGGGGGATGGGGATACGGCTGCGGATGGGGCCACAACGACGTCAATGTCAATGTCAACAACAACTTCAACCGGAACACGAACATCAATCGGGGCAATACCAATATCGGCAATACGAGCAACAAGTGGCAGCACAATTCACAGCACCGCGGAGGAGCCCCCTATTCGGACAGGGCGACGGCAAGCAAGTACGGCGGAACGGCGCGTGGGGATTCCCTTTCCAGCCGTCAGACGGCCGCCCGGCAGAACCAGGAGCGGGCCGGCAACCGTCAACAGGCGGGAACGACGGACCGAGGCGCCGCAGGGAGGAACAGTGCAGGAGGCGGTGGCGGCGCGGGGTCGAGAGGCGGCACCGGCGCGTCACCCGGCGTCAGCGACCGGAGCGCGCGCTCCGGGGGAGGCGGAGACCGCGTGGGCAGCCGCGAGGTTCCCAAGTCTTCCGCCGACTCAGGCGGTCGAGGCGCCTTCAGTGGCGCCTCCGGCGGGGCAAGCGGCGGATCTGCCCGGGCCAGCAGTCAGCGCGGAGCATCGAGCATGGGCGGCTCCCGCGGCGGCGGGGGCGGCGGGGGCGGCGGGGGCC
>DBMU01000001.1 GCA_002298225.1 Bryobacterales bacterium UBA690 | reverse complement strand
CCGGACCGAGGTCCGGCCGTCTTCTGGAAGAGTGAGGGCAGGGGAGCCTCGCTCACTCTCTCACAGGACTGCGTGACCTTACTGGCCTGCCGCCTTGTACTGGGCGTCGCTATACTGCCACGCGCCGTTGATGTAGGACCACAGGCGCACGTATAGGGGCTTGCCGTTTGTGGGTAATCCGCCGACGGTGGCGGACGTGTTTGTCCCCTGATCCCCACCGTAGACATCGTTATTGCCAACGGCGGTGCCGACGAACAGCCAGAAGCGCTGAATGGCGGAGCCTGGCGTCCAGGTGAACGTGGCCGACGAGCCGGACAGTGTGGATCCGGAGGCCGGCGAGGTGATGACGCCCTTCACCGGAGTGGGAGCCGTACCGGCGGCGGTGAAGGTGTAGTCGTTGTACTGCCAGGCGTTGTTGATGTAGGACCAGAGCCGGACATAGACTGTGCTGCCATCCGACGGGAGACCGCTGACGGCCGCACTGAGGTTGGTCCCCATGTCCTGACTGAAGAACGTACTGCCGCCCTGCCAGCGGCCGACGAACAGGAAGTACCGAGTGACTCCGGCGCCGGCGTTCCATTGGAAGGTCGTGCTGGAGCCGGGCAGCGCGGCGCCGGGAGCGGGAGAAGTGATCGCAGCCTTTGCCGCAGTCACCGTCCCGGATGCTTTGTACGTGTAATCGTTGTAGTCCCAGGTGTTGTTGATGTAGGACCACAGACGGATGTAGATGGTGCTGCCGTCCACGGGGAGGTTTGAAATCGTAGCCTGCGTGCTGGTGGCCATGTCCTGGCTGAAGATTGTGTTTCCTCCGGTCCAGGATCCGGCGAACAGGTAATAGCGGGAAGCGCCCGTGCCGGTATTCCACTGGAAAGTGGCGGAGGGGCCGCTCAGAGTGGAACCGGGGGTGGGAGAGGTGATCGCGGCCTTCACCGGCGTTGATCCTCCCGAGGAGAAGGCTGTGTACTGATAGTCGTTCGAGACCCACTGTTTGTTGATGTAGGACCAGAGCCGGACGTAGATGGTGCGGCCGTCGACGGGAAGGGTGGTGACCGTCGCGGAGGTGAGAGTGCCCTGATCCGACGAATAGATGGTGTTGCCGCCCACCCAGGTGCCCACCATAAGCCAGTAATTTGTGGCATCGGTTCCCTCGGCCCACTGGAAAGTCACAGTAGCGCCGGAGAGAGTCGCGCCGGGGGCGGGAGATGTCATCTCGGCTTTGGAAGCAGAGCGATCTGAGGCGGCCAGCGGCTTCAGCGCCTGCCGCAGGGCCAAACCGGCCTCCATTCGGGAGGAGGGCTCATTGGCAGTGTCGCCGAGTTCCAAGGTGACCGAGTCTGAGCACGCTTCGCATTCGATCAGGCGTGCGCCGGGAATGGCGGTCTGGAGCGACTCTGCGAATTCGCGGGTTTCGTCCTTGGAAAAGATCACAGCGGCGCCGGAGCCCGGCGTCGCTTGCAGCGCGAGTGAGACAGCGGGTTCAGTGGAAGCAACTGCACCCGACTCCAGATCGGCGGAGGAGAGAATCTCCAGGCCCTGGCCAGCGAGAACGGAGCGAATCGAGGAAGCGACACCGGTGGCGTCGCTGTCGTGGTTCAGGAAAAGCAGCGGCGACTGAGGCTCAGCGCTATCGCGGGACGGCCGAGACTGTTGAGAGAGCTTCATAGTGGAAGCTCTCCGCGCCGTCTTGCCGCCGATCCGGATCTCGAGCTTGAGTCTTCCGGCTTCTCCGGGGAGGCGCGTCAGTGCAGACACGATATTGCGCAGCGCTGCAGGCGATGCAGCTTCGGGCGAGAGATTGAGTGAGATTACAGCGTCGTCCACCCGGACGCCAACCACCTGTGCCGCCCGCGGCAAATCCGGCGCGCTGAGGGCCCTTTCCACGGCATCGCGCACATCCTGTTCATTCCATTGACCAGGTCTGGCGTTGAGAACGAAGGCTGCGAGAAATACGAAGGCGAGGCGAACTAGTAGCTTTTTCATCGACATTCCGAGGACCTGAAACGACCTAATTCCATTGTGCGTCAGGGGGGCGAATACACCCTGTGAAATTGGTACGAGTTCGTTCTGGTACCACAGAACTACTCCGGGCGCCCGCTGTGAAATGATATGAGAGTCATGCATCGTTTTTTCCTACTTCTTCTCGCCTTCAATATTGCCGCTGAAGCACAATCTCTCCGTCCTCCAGCAACGCCGTTGGTAGTCCACGATCCATACTTCAGCGTCTGGTCGGCGTCGGACGCGTTGACGGATGAGAACACCAGGCACTGGACGGGGTCGGAACAGCCATTGTCGGGGCTCGCACGCATCGATGGGAAGACCTTCCGGTTCATGGGGAACGGGCCGCGTGAAGCCGCACCGATGAAACAATCCAAGGGCGAGGTGACGCCGACGCGCACGCACTACGATTTCGAGGCGGGGGGCGTGAAACTGTGCCTGCAGTTCGTGACGCCCGCGCTGCCGCACGATCTCGAGGTGATGTCCAGGCCGGTGACCTACATTGTCTGGGAAGCCAGCGCAGCCGACGGGCGGGAGCACCAGGTATCTGTGTACCTCGACGCCTCTGCGGTGCTCGCCGCAAACGTGGCGGAGCAGAAGACAGTATGGTCGCGTGTGAAGGCGGGCGGAGGCGTGACAGCCGTCAGAGCCGGGATGGAGCGGCCGGAGATGCTGGCGCGATCCGGCGACAATTTGCGGATCGAGTGGGGGCACGTGTATATGGCGCTGCCGCCGTCGAGCGGTGCGGAGCTGGCCGCGCATCCGCGGGCGCGGATGGAGTTCGCGAGAACGGGCAAACTTCCCGAGTCGGATGAACTGGAGCCACCCGTGCGGGCGGCGCGTGAACAGGCGCAGCTTGCGGCCGCGTGGGGAGAGCAAACTGTGGGCAAGGCGCCGGTGACGCGCTGGGCGATGCTCGCCTACGACGACTACTATTCGATTCAGTATTTCCAGCGGAATCTCAGGCCGTACTGGCGCCGGAACGGCATGGGCGCATCGGACCTGCTGCAGACTGCAGCACGCGAGTTCACGGATCTGATGGCGCGCTGCCGCAAGTTCGACGAGGAGTTCACCGCGGACCTGGTGAAGGCTGGCGGGCCGAAGTACGCGGAGATCGCAGTGCTGGCGTTCCGGCAGGCGCTGGCGGCGCACAAACTGGCCGCCGATCTCGATGGCACGCCGCTGTACTTCTCCAAGGAGAATTTTTCGAATGGCTGCATCGCGACCGTGGACGTGACGTATCCGTCGGCGCCGTTATTCCTGCTGCTGAATCCGAAGTTGCTGGAGGCGATGCTGCGGCCTATCGTGGACTACGCGTCGCTGCCGCGCTGGCGCTTCCCGTTCGCGCCGCACGACGTGGGGCAGTATCCACTGGCCAACGGTCAGGTGTACGGCGGCGGCGAGCGCACGGAGGAGAACCAGATGCCGGTAGAGGAGAGCGGCAACATGCTGATCCTTGCCGGAGCGCTGGCGCAGTCGCAGGGCAACGCGGATTTCGCGAAGAAGTACTGGCCGGTGCTCGGCAAGTGGGCCGCATACCTGCGCGAAAAGGGCATGGATCCTGAAAACCAGTTGTCGACCGACGATTTTGCCGGGCACCTGGCTCACAACACCAACCTGTCGATCAAGGCGATCGTCGCTCTGGGCGCATACGCGCAGCTGGCCGAGAAGGTCGGCGACGCGAAGACCGCGGCGGAATATCGCAGCGCCGCGCAGGAGATGGCTCGCCGGTGGCCGGAGATGGCGAAGGACGGCGACCACTACAAGCTGGCGTTCGACAAGGCAGGAACGTGGAGCCAGAAGTACAACCTCGCCTGGGACCGCATTCTGGGACTGAATCTGTTTGACCCGTCGATTGCGAAGACGGAAGTCGCATATTACCTAAAGAAGCAGAATCGCTACGGGCTGCCGCTGGACAACCGCGAGACGTATACGAAGCTCGACTGGATCATCTGGACGGCGACGCTTACCGACAATCGGCGCGACTTCGAGGCGCTGGTCGATCCGGTGTGGCACTTCCTGAACGAGAGCCCGAGCCGCGTGCCGATGACGGACTGGTATTGGACCGTGGACGGGAAGCAGCGCGGGTTCCAGGCGCGGTCCGTGGTGGGCGGCGTGATGATCCCGATGCTGGCGCAGCCGGAGATGTGGCGGAAGTGGCGAGTGCGCTGAGGATGCGTATTTAGGCGCAGGAAATAGCAACGATGGGTACCGCGAAGACGTCGTAGCGAAGGAGGATCGGCAGCTATGACTCCTCGCGGGCACGAAGCATCGATGGCAAGGCTCAAATGGCTTGCCCTTGTGCCGGTTGCCGTTGGACTATGCGCGCCGGCAGCAGGGCAGGGAAAGGGCGTCGTGGTCGAAGGCGTTGTGATCGACGCGCAGACCAAAGTGCCGCTGGCCAACGTCGCCGTGGCGGTTCGCTATACGCGTCCACCCGACGGCGGCAACGTCATGACCGCAGAGAACGCCCAGGGCGCCGTCGCTTTGACGGGAGAGGATGGGCGCTTCCGCCTGGAGGAGCCGAAGATCGTGCCGTTCCGGCTGTATTGCGAGTTGGAAGGCTACGTCAAGAAGACTGGCGGCCAGGTTTTCGAATTGAAGGCGGGCGAGAGCGCGACAGGCGTCACCGTCGCGCTGGACCCGGAGTCGCAGATCTCGGGCCGGGTTTTCGATGAGGAGACAGGCAAGCCGGTGCGCGGGCTGACCGTGATGGCGCAGGTGTATGGGACTGTCCCTGTCGGCTCGTCATCAACAGATGAAGAAGGCCGATTCATCATCCGCCCGCTGGAGCCCGGCGAGTACAAGCTGGCGGTGTCGGCCAGCGAGAAGCCGCGTGTGAATCCGGCGGTGAAGCAGGCCACCGGCGCAGGGCTCGCCTATCCGTACACCTGGTTCCCCGGCGTGAGCGAGGCGAGCGGGGCGATGACAATCCAGGTGCCGGGAGGCGCAAAGTTCTCGGGCTACGACTTCCATCTCCGCAAGCAGACGGTGCTCTCGGTGAGGGGCGAACTCGACATGGAAGGAGTTGCAGGGCCAATCCAGTTCTTTTTGGTGGAGAGCCGCGACCGGGGCACGACACATTGGACCATCGGCACTCTGGAGAAGCCCGGACCGTTCGAAGTGACAGGACTGGCGCCGGGCAGCTATTTGCTTCAGGCGTCAAATGTCACGACTAATCGTGCGGACCGGCGGCACGCCTCGGCTGCCATCGACCTCGTCGACAAACCTATTGAAGACGTGCGGCTGAAGCTGCTGCCCGGTGTCCGTGTGACCGGCGAGGTGCGCACCTATGGCCACAAGGACGAGAAGACCGATCCACTCTGGACTGAGAATCACGGCAAGGCCATCAAGGCCGGGATGTTGCCGCACCAGCGCGCGCCCTTCCTGAGCGAGGTGCCAGGACCGGTGGGCGAGCACGGCGATTTCGTGCTGGAGGGTGTGTCGATGGAGCCGTGGAGCGTGTCCACCAGAGACCTGCCCCCGGGATTCATCGTCAGGTCCGCCATGTACAACGGCGTGGAGGTGGACCCGGGGTGGTTCGAGTTGAACCCGGGTGCGGTCACCCACCATCTGACGGTCTTCGTCGGCCACGTTGATAACGCCCTGAGCGGCCGGGTGAAGCGCGGCGATCAGGCCGTGGATCAGGCCATCGTGATGGCGGTGCGGGAAGCACCGATCGACCCGCGCCGGAAGCCGGACTTCCTTTACGGCAAGACGGACGCGAGCGGCCGGTACTCCATCACGCCAGTGCCGCCGGGCGTTTATCGCGTGCTGGCGTTCAGCGAACCGAGGGCGACATTCGCGGCGAGGCAGCGGTTTCAGAACGGCGAGGGCGTGAAGGTCGAAATCGGCCCTTCGACGCAGGCCGTGGCTGATCTTGAATTGAAGTAGTCTCAGCCGGTCTCCCGCGATTGCATGCGGGTTTCACTACAATGTCGGGGACATGAGACGAACGCTTCTCGCCATGACCATCGCTTCGGGGCTGCTGTGGAGCCAACGCGCGGAGAATCCCGAGCAGGGATCGCTGAACAAGCCGGAGCGGCTGGAGTGGTTCCGCGATCTGGGCTTCGGCTTGTTCATTCACTGGTCGGTGGATTCGCAGCTTGGCGTTGTGATTTCGCACTCGATGGCGGGAGCGTCGGACGACTACAATCAGCGTTTCCTGACGGAGCTGCCGAAGACGTTCAACCCGCGCAAGTTCTATCCGCAGGATTGGGCAGCGCTGGCGAAGCTGGCGGGGATCCGCTATGTCGTCTTCACGACGAAGCACCATTCGGGCTTCGCGATGTGGGATACGAAGACCACATCATTCGGCATCATGAACACGCCGTTCAAGCGGGACATCACGCGGGAGATTCTGACGGCTTTCAAAGCGCAGGGCATCCATCCCGGCATGTACTTCTCGCCCGACGACTTCTCATGGCTGGTTAAGAACAAGATCGATGTCCAGAGGAATACGCCTGAGGTCGCTCCGGCGACCAATCCAGGGCTGATAAAACTCGATCAGGACCAGGTGCGAGAGCTGCTGACGAAGTACGGTCCGGTCGATGTCATGTTCTTCGACGGGCCGGCGGAGGGGCTGCGGGATTTGGCCTGGAAACTTCAGCCGGACGTCGTGGTGACGCGCGGAGCGATGCAGACGCCGGAGCTGTACGTGCCCGGCGTGCCTCTGCCGGGGCCGTGGGAGGCGTGCTTCACAATGGGTACGGCGTGGCAGTATCAGCCGCAGAATGAAGAGTACAAGACGGGCGGGCGCGTGATCGATATTCTCGTCGAGACTCGCGCCAAGGGCGGCAACCTGCTGCTGAACGTCGGTCCAAAGCCGGATGGCGAACTGCCGATCGAGCAGGAGGAGCGGCTGCGCGAGGTGGCCCTGTGGATGTTCGTCAACCAGGAAGCCATTTACGGGACTCGGCCGTGGGTGATCACGAACGAGAACAACATCTGGTTCACGAAGAAGAAGGACGAGGACACGCTGTACGCCATCGTGAAGCAGCAGCCGCGCTGGGTGCGCAGCGAGTGGCGCGACTTCGTGCTGAAGAGCGTCGAGGTGACGGACAAGACCGAGGTCAGCGTGCTGGGGCAGAACGGGCGCGTGTTGGAATACCGGCCAACCGTGAATCCGAAGCCGACGTTCGAGCAGAAGGCCGACGGGCTGCACGTTCGTGCGATGTTCACTCACCGGCTGCAGGACAACAGCCGGTGGCCGAACCCCATTGTGCTGAAGCTGACGAACGTGAGGCCGGCGTTTGCGCCGCCGAAGGTAGAGACAGGTGGATCGTCGTTCAGCAGTGGAACTGCCACGCTGGAGGGTGTGCTGGCGGACATGGGGAATAGCACGAGTCTGGAGGTGGGCTTCCAGATCCGGAGCATCGTCGGGCTCGATGCAAGCGACCGGTCAATCCCGTGGCGGGAGGCCGGGGCGACGACCCTGACGAAGACCGGGTCGTTCTCACTGGAGGTGTCCGGGCTCAAGCCGGACGGTATTTACGAGTACCGCGCGTATGTGAAGCATCCGCTGTTGACGCTGTACGGCGCCGACAGGCGGCTGGCGATGAAGTGAGGTCCGTCAGGACGCGAGCTGAGCGCGGTCCTTGCCAAGGAGCTGATCCTCGAAGGAGTAATCAGCCGCTTTCCTGGAATGGTTGCGGAGATACCACTTGTAGGTTTCTTTGAGGCCGTCGGCGAAGGGCGTGGGCTTGAATCCGAGGACGCGCTGCGCTTTGCTGATGACCATCGTGATGGGTGGCAGGTCGTAGTACGTGCCGAAGTAGAGGTTCGGGCCCATCGGATGGCCGCCGGAGCGGATGATGCGCTCACGCGGAACGCGGACCACCTGCGTCTGCTTACCGGCAGCGACGAAGAATGCGTCGATCAGTTCGCACTGGGTCAAGGGCCGGGCATTGCAGATGTTGAAGGCGTGCCCAATGGCATTGGGCGCCTCGGACGCGCGCAGGCATGCCGCCGCGAGGTCCTTGACGAAGGCGAACTGCATCAGCCTCCGGCCGTCGCCGGGCAAAATGATGGGACGCTTGTCGCGCAGGCGATCCCAGAAAAACTGTTCGCGGTAGAAGGGGTTCCCGGGGCCGTAGACGAAAGGAGGCCGGATGGTGACCACGGGGGTGCCGTGCCGCTGATGCAGGCGGAAGAGCGCGCGCTCCGTCTGAGCCTTGTTGCGGACGTACGAATCCGGGTGGTTGTCGGCGGCGAGGGCGTCGCCCTCGTGGTGGTTGAGGCCATCGCCGTAGGCAGCCACGCTCGACATGAAGATGTAGCGGCCGATGCGACCTGTGAGAAGTTGAGCCGTCGCGGCGACGGGAGCGGCGGGCGTGCCGCGCTCCCAGTCGTAGGCGAGATCGAACACGACGTCGAAGGACTGCCCCGCCAGCACAGACTTCATCTGCACCGGGTCGTTGCGGTCCGCCTGGAGATTGGCGACCTTCTTGCCGAGGTCGTTTGAAGGCTTGCGGTGCAAGACCGTGATCTCATGACCCGCCTTGGTAAGTGCGGCCACAAGATGCCTGCCGATAAACTGGGTTCCCCCGATAATCAGTGACTTCATCGTTTCGCGCCGGTCTCCGTTCCTAGTCGTAATACTCGAGCCCGAGATGCGTGATGAGGTCTTCGCCTCGCATCCAGCGCAAGGTGTTCTTCAGCTTCATGAGCTGAATGAAAATGTCGTGCTCGGGGTACAGACCTGGAGCGTGCATTGGCGCTTTGAAGTAGAAGGAGAGCCACTCCTGGATGCCGCGCATCCCGGCCCGCTGGGCGAGATCGAGGAACAGCACCAGGTCGAGAACCAGAGGTGCGGCGAGGATCGAGTCCCGGCAGAGGAAGTCGATCTTGATCTGCATCGGGTAGCCGAGCCAGCCGAAGATATCGATATTGTCCCAGCCTTCCTTGGCATCGCCCCGCGGCGGGTAGTAGTTGATGCGGACGGCGTGGAAGAGATCCTTGTATAGCATCGGGTAGAGCTGCGGCTGGAGAATGGTATCCAGCACGCTGAGCTTGGTCTCTTCCTTGGACTTGAAGCTGCCCGGATCGTCGAGGACTTCGCCGTCGCGGTTGCCGAGGATGTTTGTCGAGAACCAGCCGCTCATGCCGAGCATGCGCGCCTTGAGGCCGGGCGCGATCAGCGTCTTCATGAAGGTCTGGCCGGTCTTGAAATCCTTGCCGCAGACCGGAAGATTGCGGTCGCGGGAGAGGTCGAGCAGCGCCGGGATGTCGTGCGTAAGATTGGGAGCGCCGTTGGCGAAGGGAATGCCGCTCATGAGGGCGGCGTAGGCATAGATCTGAGAGGGTGCGATCTCGGGATGATTCTTCTTCATCCCCTCTTCGAGCGACGCGAGCGTCTGATGGACTTCGCTGGGACGGTGGAAGACTTCTGTCGATCCACACCAGATCATCACCGAGCGGCTGACTTTGTTGGCCTTCTGGAAGTCGCGGATGTCCTGGATCAGCGCCTGGGCCTTGTCGAACTTGGTGCCTTCCTTCTTGACGTTCGGGCCATTGATGCGCTTCACGTACTCCTGCTCGAAAACCGCCTTCATCGGCTTGATCGCCTGCAGGGGCTCACGGACTTTTTCGAGCAGCGATGTCTCCAGCACCTGGGCCTTCATCGCGGCGTCGTAAGCCGTGTCTTCGTAGATGTCCCAGCCACCGAAAACCAGATCATCCAGTCCTGCGAGTGGAACAAAATCCTTGATGTAGGGTGACTTGTTGTCCGTCCGTTTTCCGAGGCGGATGGTAGAAAGTTGTGTGAGCGAACCAACGGGTTGGCCGATTCCGCGTTTGACTGCCTCCACGCCGGCCATGAACGTAGTGGAAACCGCACCGATGCCCGGAATCAGAACTCCAAGCTTGCCTTCCGCCGGTGCGATGTTGACATGATCTCTATTGGACAACTCAAATACTCCTCACTGGACGCGCATAACCGCGGCCTGAAGACGGCACCACTTTCTATGGTAACAGCCTGCCATCAGTCAGCGCGAATCATAGAGGCTCCGTTGCCCGATTCTTTGCGGTGATTGATGCGGGATTGAGCTTTAGGTTTCTTAAACGAACACATTTTTGCCTTCCCATCGGCGGGCTATGCCTACATGAGAAGCTCCGCTGAAGACGCGCTCGAACCCGTTACACCCGCTCGCTACCGCTCACGGCCCTACCGCGGAGCGTCATCATCAAGCGCTGGTTGCAGGCTGGACCGCTGGCTGGAGCCGAGCACCCCTTGTTTCCTCGTATCGGCGGGGCTATAGTTCAAGCGGAGGTGTCTGGTCATGTTCGCCACGCACCATGCACATCCCATGCACGGTCCTCAAATGCTGGACTGGTTGCGGCTGGCTGGATTTCTGGTTCTAGCCCTTGGCGCCTTGCTCGCACTGATCGCGGTAGTTTTGCTCTCGCAGTCTCCTGAAGGCGTACCTGTGATCGTGGGCAGGTCAGGCTGGTGATGGTGCTTCCGCCCGCTTTTTGATCGCCTGCAGCCACGTGATTCGCAGCACCCAGCTCCCGGGGTAGATTGTCCGCCAGTACGGCGCAAAGCGTCGCGCGGCTCCTGGGGAGGTTTCGGTCACGATGGTCCGGGTGCTCACCCTGCAGGTTCCCGGCGATACTTCCTCAATCGACATGTCTGCGTCGGTGGACATGCCGAGCATTGGGCGCGCTTTGACCACGAGGCCTTTGCCCGGCTCGTCCGAGGTGATCTTGAAGCCTGACCGAACCATCACGTCGAGCAGAGGCAGCTTCGCGGCCGTGTCCAACCCCCTGGCGCGTCCGAAGCTGCGGATGGTGATCAGGGTCCGGAAGAGTGCGACCTCACCCATGGTGACCTCTTTCACCGCGGCATAGACCTGCTCCTTCGGCGCCTTCACCTCCAGAGAATGCAGTTCGGAATAATCGTAGTTCGGCCAGAACCACCCGATCATCACCAAAACCACCCCGAGTCCAGCCAGCTTGAGCGCCTTGCCCCGCCACTTCCAGGCGCCCAGGAGACCCAGGACGATGCCCACATACCCGCACCACGTCAGAAAGCTCAACAGCATGCCTTCCTCCAAACAAAAAGGCCGGGCCCGTTGTGAACGAGCCCGGCCCTGACTGCTGTTCTTCAGTCTACTCCGACTTGAGCATCTCCTCCCACGTGACCTCGCGCTTTTTCTCATAAGCCATGCGCCCCAGAATGGCGGTGAAGGTACTCTCCGCGGCGTCCTTGGCCATGTTGTGCGGGCGCTTCTCGACGATGCTCTTGTAGAACTCCTCGATCGCGTCGATGGTGATTTCGCGCTTGGAGTCGCCGCGCTCGATGAGTGAACGGTCCCGCAGATCGTCGGCGTTTTTCAGTGGTGCAGACGGAATCATGCCGTGCCACTTGTAATAGGTTCGAGCCAGTTCCAGCATGCCCTTGGAGCCGTACATTTGCTCTTTGACATCGCGGTACCCGGCGGTGTGCTTGATGGAGATCAGGTAGCCTTCGATGCCGCCCGGATAGTAGTAGGTGATGTTGTGGTGGTCTGAGGTCCAGTCGCCGTAGGGCAGCGGGTAGCGCAGTCCGCCAGTTCCGATCGCTTTGGTGGGATGATTACCGGCCCACCAGTTCAGGACGTCGATGCCGTGGCAGTCCTGTTCGACGATCGGGCCGCCCGAGGTCTCCTGCCAGGAGCCCCAGCGGCGGATCTTCTCTTCCTCCGGGGGAAGGGTGTTCTGCGGCGGCTTCACGGGAGGCTCATTGCCGAGGATCCAGTAGCTCATCATCATCTTGACGTCGCCGACCTTGCCTTCCTTGAAGATCGACCACGCCTTCAGGTACTCGGGGCTGTAGCGCTGCTGGAAGCCGAACTGAATGGTCTTCGACGGGTCGGCCTTGGCCGCCGCCGTGAGCAATCGCTTTACTCCCTTCACATCAGCGCCCGCGGGCTTTTCGCAGTAGATGTGCTTCTTGGCTCTCACTGCCGCTTCGAAGTGCGCGGGGTGCAGGAAGACCGGTGTGGCGATCAGCACGGCATCCACGTCCGGCTGCGCCAGCAGGTCGTTCAGATCCTTGTAGGCTTTCACCTTGTCGGCGCCAGGGATCTGCGTCTTGCCACGATCGATGCGATCGGGGTAGATGTCGCAGATTGCCATCAGTTGCGCGTTGGCGTCGTTGGTCATGTGGGTGCCGACGTAGGTGCCGCGCCCGCCCGTTCCGATGATGCCGAAACCCACCTTGGAGTTTGCCTGTGTCCCGAACGCCGTTGCCGGGCTCACGATCATCAATCCGCCCAATGCGTTTCTTCTCGTTAAATCGCTCATGCAGTTGCTCCTGTTTCCACCCAGCGCCCTTCTCTTGCGCTGGTCAATACCGCCTCGCAGACTTTCTGCGTCTGCAGCGCATTCCTGAAGTCCGGCTGTACCGGTACTCCCGTTTCGATCCCCTTCACGAAGTCCGCCAGCGCATTGATGAATGAATGCTCGTAGCCGATCACCAGGCCCGGCACCCAGTAGCGGTCCATGTAGGGATGCTCGCTGTTGGTGACGTGAATCCGCCTCCAGCCGCGTACGTGGGACTCAGACTTGTACTCGAAGTAATCGAGGTATTCCATCTCCTCCAGGTCGAACTTGAGGGAGCCATCCGAGCCGTTCAGTTCCAGGGTCTTCAAGGCCTTGTGGCCGCGGGCGTAGCGCGTCGCTTCAAACAGCCCCAGCGAGCCGTTGGCGAACTCCGCGATGAAGAGGCACGCATCATCGATCCCTACCGGTTCCACCTTCCCGGTCAGCACATGCTTGCGCTCTTTCACGAATGTCTCCGCCTTGGCGACGACGCGAGTGATCGGGCCGTTCAAGTAGTGGGCCGCGTCGATGTTGTGCGCGAGCAGGTCGCCTGTAACGCCCGAGCCCGCCGCCTGGACGTCGAGCCGCCACAGGCCCGCGCCGCCCTGCGGCACCTCGGGGGAGATGGTCCAATCCTGCAGGAAATTGCCGCGGTAATGGAAGGGCTTGCCGATCCGTCCTTCATCGATCAACTGCTTCGCGAGGGTGATGGCCGGAACTCGGCGGTAGTTGTACCACACCATGTTCGGCACCCCGGCTTTCTCGATCACCTCGACCATCGTTTCGGCTTCGGCGACGTTTCGGGCCAACGGCTTCTCGCAGAGCACCATCTTTCCGGCGCGAGCGGCGGCGATGGCGATCTCCATGTGCGTGTCGTTGGGCGTGCAGATGTCCACCAGGTCGACATCCGCTGCCTCCACGGCCTTTTGCCAGTCCGGTTCGACGCGCTCATAGCCCCAGACCTTCGCAAAAGTCCGCGTCTTCTCCGCGTTTCGCCCGCAGGCCACCTTCAGCACCGGCCGGTGCTGAAGCGGAAAGAAATCGTTCAGCCTCTTATAGGCATTTGAGTGGGCACGGCCCATGAAGCCGTAGCCCACCATGGCGACGCGCAGCTCTTTCATTTCGCGTACCTCGCCACGAGTTCATCCGCGCGTTTCTTGCAGGTTTCAGTCGCGGCCCACGCGTCGGGCCAGAAGCAGAGGTCGATAGTCACCCAGTCGTGGGTGAGCCGAGCCGCTTTGAGCAGGGCGGGGAAGAGTTCGTCGAAGTTCAGCATGCCCAGGCCGAATGGAGGATGCGCGGAGGTCTCGTCCGCTCCATTCGCGTCCTTGTGGCACGTGTTGTCGCTGTCGATGACATGCACGTGATTGATGCGGCCGTCGAGCAGCTTCAGGAATTCGAGCTGAGAGTCGAACACCTCTTTCTCGCCTTCCTGCCGCGTGCCCATCACGCCGACCATCTGCCCGTGGCAGGTGTCGTACATGAGCCCGAAATTGGGCCGGTTCACGCTATCGTGGATGCGCACGATGTCGCTGGGCTTGTTGAACGCGAAGCCCGGCTCGAACTCCCACGTAACATACTGGCCGTTGTCCGCTGCGATGTCGCAGCACGCCTGCCACGTCTTCACCACGCGCGACATGGCGGTGGCGTAGTCAATTTCGCGCAGGATGGTGGGCGGTTGCACGCAGTCCACGCGGACGCCGCCAATGCCGAGGTCCTTCGCGAATTCGGAGTTCTTCCCGAACTCGGAGACGTACTTGGCGGAGTCGTCCGTGTTGATCAGTTTCTCGCCCCACAGGTTGGCGGCGATGCCGCTGAGTCCGAGGCCCATTCCGTCCAACTTTGCCTTCAATTCGGTGCGCCGGCTCTTTTCGGGCATCGCGCCGGGCCAGTCGCCGTCAGGGCCGTTCGGGTTGCCTGGATTCGGGTGTGGCGGGAACGCGCCCAGCTCCACGCCGTCGAAGCCAAGCTCCTTCAGCCGCTGGCAGACCGTGTCGAACGGCACCGGATGGGACGCGTACGGCCCAATCGTGTACGCCCATGATCCGATCGAGATTCTCATTGCTGGTTTCTCCTCTACCGCGTCACCAGTCCGGCCGCATCCGGGTTGCCCGGCCCGAAGTGCTTCAGCATGACGAGGTTTTCCTTGTCGCTGCGATTCCGGATGCGCACGCCCGCCTTCGCCGCGGCGGCTGTCACGAACAGCTCATCCTTGGTCATCTCGCCGAAGCGGATCATCGACGGCGTCTCCACGTCGTGCACACCGATCTGGCCGCTGCCTTGCGTCAGGATCAGTCCGTACGCCGCTGCGTCGTGGATCACCACGCTGCGGCCCGGTTTGACGGTCAGCTCCTTCGCCGAGTACCACGCGGTGCCGTAGGTCACCCACACTTCGCGGTAGCCGCATTCGGCCATCTCGCCTTCATCGCGGACCGCTTTCGGGAAGACCTTGTTGTGCTTGCCGAACTCAGGATCCACGTTCTTGTCCCAGTCGAGCATGCTGATGATGTAGTCGAGGTCGTGGTGGTTCTCTTTCGGCACGTCCTTGACCAGCAAATCCCAACCCACCGGGCGGCCTTCCACCAGCGACTGGAACATGCCGAACACGTCCGAGTTGACCTGCGGCTCATAGGTCACCAGCGAGCCGGGGGCGTGCAGCACGCCTGCGTCGATCTGCCAGCCGGAGCCCGTCTCGAGCTTGTACGCTTTCGAGTGATAGAGAATCCCGTTGTCGCCTTCGTTCCAGCGCTCCAGGCATTTCCTCACGTCGGCCTTCGTCGTGCCGGGCTCCAGACCCATGAACGTATAGGGGAAGTGATTGCCCGTGAAGTTGTACTGCGGTGGGAAGTAGTAGGCCTCCGGCTTCCCATTCTGGCCGACCTTCTTCGCATGCTCGTCCATCTGGTGCATGTGGTGCGGGATGGGCCCGAGGTTGTCGAAGAACTTGCAGAGGATGTTAAAGCCGCCGTATTCGCGCATGACGTCCGCGCCGAGGAACTCGTCGCCGATCTCCTCAATCGCGTTCTTCAACTGGACGCGTTTGCCGTTGATGTCTATGTAGCTAAGCCCTTCGTCCTCAGGGGTTCCCGGGCCGTTCGCGGCGTTGGTGGTGGAAGAGAACCAGCGCTCGTCGATGCCTCCGCGATGCGCTCCGAGCGCATACAGATCGTTCGGGTGAAGCTTCAGACGGCCGCCCGGCATCAGGAAAGATCGCGGCACCCAGCACGGCGCCATTCTCACGATTCCCTCGCCTGCGGCAAGGGCTTGACGAACCAGTTCAGTGTTAGACATGAGAGCGTACTCCTCGGAAAGCCAATATATCCCAACGTCAATCCATCTTTACAGAGCTGCAACCGCACGCGCGCGGATACGTCTGTATAATCGCCGTAGAAGGGGATGAGTGTGGACCGGCTCGCAAAAGACCTTGGACGCCTGATGTTCGTTACCCTGCTTGTCCCGTTGCTCCTGGTGAGCCAGTATCCCAGCCAGTACCCTCCTGGTCAGTACCCTCCGGGGCAGTATCCGCCCGGCCAATACCCGCCGGGGCAGTATCCTCCTGGCCAATATCCGGGTGGACGAATGCCCGGCGGCATCCCGATGCCGCCGATCAAATGGCCAAAGCGTCAGCCCAAGGAGGAATCGAAAAAGGACGACAAGAAGGACTCCTCCACGGACAAAGACTTCAAAGTCGCGCTGCGGCCTATAGACGGGACTGCCCGCACCCTCGGGGAGAAAGACCTGCTCCTGCAGACTGCCGAGGCGCGCGTCCTGAAATTCAGAGTTCTCAACAAGACGCAGTTCCGCAATAAGGAAGGCGAGCCGATCCGCGACTCACTCATACATCCCGGCGACCAGCTCTCCGTGATGGTCAATCCCGACGATCCGGAGACGGCGCTCCGCGTGATCTACGTGCGGTCAGGTTCCCAGGCGGAGCGGGCTGCCGCGGAGAAGCCTGTGGATCCTAAATCCATCAGCGCGCCCGGCGCCGAAGACCTCGGCGAGCCTGCTGCTTCCGCAGGGACGCCTTCGACGTCCGACGACGCTCCAGCCGCTCCTTCTTCGCGAGTTCCCGCCGCTCCGGCGCCGGCGCGCGGCGGCGATGACGACGATCCGGTCATCGCTTCGGCCCGCGACAATTCGGCGGCCTTGACGGCGCAGCTCCCCGATTTCCTCGTCGAGCAGGTGACCGTTCGCGAATACAGCATCAACAACGAGGCAAGCTGGACTCCCGTTGACACTGTGACTGCCGAAGTGTCCTCCGTGAATGGCAAGGAGGAGTATCGCAACGTACGCGTCAACGGCATGCCGACTTCCAGGCCGGTCGAGCAGACCGGGGCATGGACGACGGGCGAGTTCGTGATCACGCTGAACGCGATCTTCTCGCCCGCGACGGCGGCTACTTTCAGGAAGAGCGGCCAGCAGCGCGTGGCGGGTAGGAGCGCAATCGTCTACGACCTGTCGGTCGATGCCGGGCACTCGAATTGGATTCTGGTCGGTGAAGACGGCCGACAGTTCCGCGCACCATATAAGGGCCGGATCTATATCGATTCCGAGAACCGCAGGGTGCTCCGCATCGAGCAGGAAGCCGTATCCATCCCCTCAAACTTCTCGCAGGACAAGGCGGAGACCACCATCGACTACGGCTCGATTCGCATCGACGCAGGGACATTCCTGCTGCCGCTGCGGTCCGTCAATACGGGATGCAAGCGCGGAACCGTCAATTGCTTCCGCAACACGATTTCCTTCCGCGATTACCGGAAGTTCTCCACCTCGTCCAGCATCAAGTTCGACTGAGCGGGGCCGTCAACGCCGGCGTCGTGCCGCCTCCACCACTTCCCGGATGGCTCCGGCCACGAGGTTGGGCCGGTAGAGGTGGATCGCGTGGCCGCTGTCCGCGGCTGTGACCAGTTTCCCGTTACTGGAGAGTGCCGCGAGTTGAGCCTGCTGCGTGTGCCTGGATTCATCGGAGTCCGCTGAGCGCGCCAGCACGATCAGCGGGAGGTCGCCCAGCGGGTGGCTTTCGGAGAGACGCTGCCGCCGCAATGCCGTGAACTCCTGGCGCCACGATTCGGCCGCTGCCTCGCCGGCGGGCAGAAGACCCACCTGGCTCAGCAGTTTCACATTGGCCCAATGACGGACCTGCTGCAGTTCGGCCGGGAGACGGTCGAACGGCTCCTGGCCTGCGGGACCGGGCTTGAACTGCGGCGCCCCACGCCTGTACTCCGCATAGGCACGCGGCAACTGGTCAGCGGAGATCCGGCTGATGGGCACCCGGCTGCCGTCCACTGGAAACGCAACACCCTCGTCGTGGGTTCCGTCGACGAAGACGAGCCCCGCCACCTGACCGGGATAGCGGCGCTGGTAGGCGCGAGCATAAATGCAGCCGAGAGAGGCGCCAACCAGGACGTAGGGCAGGCGGATGTCTGCTTTGGACAAAAGCAGGTGCAGGTGGTCCATGATCTGCTCGATGCCGTCGAACACTGGTCCGGGATCGCTCCACGCGTAGCCTGCGCGATCATAGGTGCAGATCCGGGTGAGCCGGGCGATCTGAGGCTGCACCAGCGCCCACTCAACGGAAAAGCCGCCGCCGCCGTTCTCGACAATGACGGTGGGAGCGCCATTCCCCTGACAGTTCAGATGCAGACGGCGTCCGCCCAAGTCGATCCTCTGTCCGGGAGGCGGAGGCGGCGCCGGTTGGGCCTGGGCCAGGCAGAAAAGCGCCGCCAGCGCCAGGACATCAAAAACAATCCGAGACTGAACGAGGCGAGTCAAATGCACGTGGCCAATATTCAGACATTTCGCGGACAGCGGCAAGCCGGGCGGCACGTGCCTTCCCTGCGCTGCGGTGATAAACTCGCATCAAATCATGCTCTTTCGTGCTCTTCTTCTCACGATGCTCCTGGCGCCCCGCACCCCTGAAATCATCTTCGAGAAGACGATGATTGATCCTGGCGCCGCCGAGCCCGCCGCATTCGCCGATGTCAATCGCGATGGCAAGCTCGACATCGTGTCGGGCGAGTTCTGGTACCAGGGTCCGAACTGGACTCCGCACCGTTTTCGCGAGTTGCCGTTCCTGAATAACTACATCGACGACTTCTCCGATCTGGTCGCCGACTTTGACCATGACGGCGCGCCGGACGTCGTGTCGGTCGGCTGGTTCTCCAAATCCGTGGCGTTCTGGAAGAACCCCGGACGTGGGCAGGGAACCTGGGCGAGGACAAATATTGAGACGCGTTTCAACGTCGAGTTCGCGTTCCTGGTCGATATCGATAACGACGGCAAGGCGCTCGAGGTGCTGCCACAGTTTGGCAACGCCGAGGCTCCGCTCACCTGGTACGAGTTCCGCGACGGGGCATGGCAGGCGCACATCATCTCTCCCCGCAGCTACGGCCACGGTATCGGCGCGGGCGATGTGAACAACGATCACCGTACGGACATCATTACGCCCAAGGGTTGGTTCGAAGCCCCGGCGGAACCTCGCACGGGCCAGTGGATCTTCCACCCGGATTTCGATCTGGGCGATACCGGCTTCATCCATGTCCTTGACGTCAATGGAGACTCCCGCCCCGACTTCATTACCTCCCTCGCCCACAACTACGGCATCTTCTGGATGGAGAATGCAGGCGCCGGCAAGTGGACAAAGCACCTCATCGACGACTCCTGGTCCCAGGCGCACAGCGTCGTCCTCGTGGATCTGAATGGCGATGGACGCCCCGATCTTCTCACCGGCAAACGCTACATGGCGCACAACGGCAAAGATCCCGGAGAGCGCGAGCCCCTTGGCGTCTACTGGTACGAGAACTCGAAGGATGACTCCGGCCAGCCTCTCTTCATCCGACACGTCATCGACTACTCCACGCGATCCGGCGGCGGGATGCAGATCTCCGTAGCAGACATCGACAACGACCGCCGCCCGGACTTTGTGGCTGGAGGTAAGTCCGGGCTCTTCCTGTTCAGAAACCTTGGTCCCCTCAGGTGAGCAATGCCATTCACAGACGATGTCGTCGTCCGGATTCTGCGACAGTTTTTCGACTCCACGCAGGACGGCATTTTCGTGCTCGGACCGGATCTCCGCTTCCGCCTGTGGAACAACACGCTTGCACGGCTCACGGGGATGCCGGCCGAGCGGGTCCTTGGCCTCCATCTCTTCGATCTCTTCCCCGGCATGCGCGAGCATGTGATCTGGCCCTACGTGCAGTGTGCGCTGGCGGGAACTCCTGTAGCGTCGCTACCCTTCTTCTACAACCTGATCCTCACCGGCAGAACAGGCTACGCCCGTATCGAATACTATCCGCTGTTCACCCCCGAAGGTGCCCCTGATGGAATCGCGGGCATCGTCAACGACGTAACCCTGCAGGTTGAATCGCAGCGAAAGATCGAGGATGCGTATGCTCTCCTGACCGCGGTGATCCATACCGCTCCGGTGGCCATTGTCGTGCTCGGCACGGACCGCCGCGTTCGAATCTGGAACCGGGCCGCGGAAGACATCTTCGGCTGGCCGGCGAGCGAAGCGATCGGAGAGCAACTGCCATTTGTCCCGAGTGAGTTCAAGCAGGAACACCAAGACCTGTGGGATCTCACATTCAGCGGCGTCCACCCTGTCGGCCTGGAGACCATTCGCCACCGCAAGGACGGTACGCCGATTCACGTGAGCCTTTCCTCCCAGCCCATCCTGGGGCCCGCGGGAGAAGTCCTTGGCTACACAGCGATCTACCTGGACATCACGGCCCGCAAACAGGATGAGCAGGCCCTCCGGCTCAGCGAAGCCCGGCTGGAGCGTTCACAGCGCATCGCGCTAATGGGGACCTATGAAACCACTTTTGGTGAGTGGCCGCCCAAGCTGCCAGCGACATCCACTGTGTGGTCTCCCTCCATCTTCGAGATCCTTGGCCTTGATCCTTCCTCGGCCACGCCCTCCACTGAGAATGTTCTCTCCCTCGTCCACCCCGACGACGCAAAGCGCATCCGCGAGCTCCTGGCCCGCCCCCTCGAAGACGTTCCGCGGACAACCGAACACCGTATTGTCCGCCCGGATGGCCAGATCCGTTTTCTGAGGCACCACTTCGATCTCGACCGCCGGGCGGACGGTTCGGTCGGCATCATCGGTGCAGTTCAGGACATCACGGATTACCGCAACCTCGAGGCGATGCTGCTTCAATCTCAGAAGCTGGAGGGAATCGGGCGGCTGGCCGGAGGTGTCGCACACGACTTCAATAACCTCCTCACCGTCATTAACGGCTATGCCGACGTCATCTCCCGCGATCCGGCGCTCGCTCAAGCACTTCGTGAACCCATCGCGGCGGTCCTTACCGCAGGGCGCCGTGCCGCCGACCTCACGCAGCAACTTCTCGCCTTCTCTCGCCGCCAGGTCCTTCAGCCACGGCCCATCGATATCAACGCGTCATTTGCCGAGCTACGCAAGATGCTTGACCGCCTGCTCGGCGGAAAGATCGAGATCATCGCCTCGCTGGATCCCGACCTCTCAACCGTTCTTGCTGATCCGGTCCAGATTCAGCAAGTTCTTTTGAATCTCGTGGTCAATGCGCGCGACGCCATGCCGGACGGCGGACGTCTCAGCATCGAAACCCGCAATTTCAAGGTCGACAACGCATTCGCAGCGTCGCATCCCGACGCTTCGCCTGGTCCTTATGTGCGCATCTCTATTACCGATACCGGACATGGGATGGATGAGGAGACGCGCGTCCGGATCTTCGAGCCGTTTTTTACGACCAAGGAAATGGGGCAGGGCACAGGACTCGGTCTGGCCATGGTCTATGGCATCGTTCAGCAGAGCCGAGGGTTCATTCTCGTTGAATCAACTCCGGGCGCCGGAGCCACTTTTGCCGTATTCCTTCCCGCAATTGACCCACAGGCGCGGGACGACTCGGAGCCGGGGGAACACCGTTCCGCCGCCGAACGACGGGCGACTGTCCTGATCGTGGAAGACCAGGAACCAGTGCGCCGCCTTGCCGCGACAATTCTGCGCCAGCACGGTCACACCGTGCTCGAAGCGGCCAACCCTGCCGAAGCCGTTCAATTCGCTACCAGCCACCCCGGCCCAATTCATCTGCTGCTATCCGACGTTCTCATGCCGGGCCTCTCGGTCCGGGAGTTGACTGCCAGCGTCAGTGCACTACGCGGCGGCATCCGCGTGCTGTACTTCTCAGGCCACGCCGAAGACGTGATTGTGAAACAGGGGATCCTTGATGCGGGATTTCACCTGGTGCCCAAGCCATTTTCGCCAGATGAGCTGATCCGGCATGTTGATCTCGCTCTCGCCTGACTTCCGATCTCGGATATGCTGGTACCGGTTTTCCCCATGCGCACCTTTGTTCTGTGCACTCTCCTCTCATCCCTCGCCCTTGCCGCCGATCCCATCCGTTTTCTTCCTGCTTCAAAGACCTTCGTTCTTGACGCGGGGCCTGTGACTTCCGCGATTGCGATCAACAATAACAACGAGCTTCAGCCCGTCTACTTCGGGCCGCGGCTTTGGCGCGATGACGATTTCAAGCCGGCTGTTGCGTCGCGGGAGTGGGCCTCATTCGACCTTTCCGCCGCCACGACCCCCAAGGAATACGCGGGCTACGGCGGAGGACTCTTCGTCGAACCCTGTCTCAAAGTCACCCTGCCCAATGGCGTGCGCGACGTCGTGCTCAAATACCAATCTCACGAGATCAAAGGCGACACGCTGGAAATTCGGGTCAAGGACATCTCGTACGATCTCGCCGTCTCGCTTCACTACCGGGTCTTCCCGCAGGGTGTCATTCGCAAGCACGCCGTTATCACGAACCGCACCGCGGCGCCCCTCACGCTGGAATCCGCACAATCCGGATCCCTCCACGTCCCGCCGGGCGAAGGCTATCGCCTGACGTACCTCTATGGGCGGTGGGCAGGAGAGACTCAAATGATCCGCGAGGACATTCACCCGGGCGTCAAAGTGATGGAGTCCCGCCGCGGCAACACATCGCACCAGGCGAATCCATGGTTTGCGATTGACGGGCCGGAGCCCGCTTCTGAGATATCCGGACGCGTCTGGTATGGCGCGCTTGGCTGGTCAGGCAACTGGCGCGTCGCAGTGGAGCAGAGCTCACATCAGCAGGTCCGTGTAACCGCCGGGCTGAATACCTTCGACTTCGCGCATTCACTGAAGCCCGGGGAGTCATTGGAGACGCCGCCGCTCTACCTCGGCTTTTCGGACCAGGGGTTCGGCGAAGCGTCGCGCGCCTTCCATCGCTTCCAGCGCGAGTTCATCTTCCCCGGCGGCCTCACATCCAAGCCGCGCCCGATTCTCTACAACTCCTGGGAAGCCACTGAAATGAATGTCAATGAGCCCGGCCAGGTGGAGCTTGCGAAGAAAGCCGCGACCATCGGGGTCGAGCGCTTCGTCATGGATGACGGCTGGTTCGGTGCACGCGACACGGACCACGCAGGCCTCGGCGATTGGTTCGTCTCCAGGAAAAAGTTCCCCAATGGCCTCAAGCCGCTGATCGACCAGGTCAAGGCGCTTGGCATGGACTTCGGCCTATGGGTCGAGCCCGAGATGGTCAATCCGGATTCCGATCTCTACCGCGCCCATCCCGATTGGGCGATGCACTTCCCGGACCGCCCGCGCACGACTGCGCGCAATCAGCTCATCCTGAACTTGGCCCGCAACGACGTCAAGGAGTACATCTTCAGCGCCCTCGACAAGCTCGTTACCGAGAACGACATTGCTTTCCTGAAGTGGGACATGAACCGGAACGTCTCTGAACCGGGCTGGCCCGAGGTTGCTCCTGAAGAGCAAAAGAAGCTGTGGCTCCAGTACACGCGCAATGTGTACGCGATCATCGACAGGCTGCGCCAGAAGCATCCGAGGCTGGAGATCGAGTCCTGCTCCGGCGGCGGCGGCCGGATCGACCTCGGCATCCTTACGCGCACCGATCAGGTTTGGACCTCCGACAACACGGATGCCCTGGATCGCCTGAAGATCCAGGAGGGCTTCACATACCCCTACGCCCCCAAAGCCATGATGGCCTGGGTCACCGACGTTCCCAACTTCAACGGACGATCCACCCCGCTCCGCTTCCGTTTCCTCGTCGCCATGCAGGGTTCGCTCGGCATCGGGAACAATCTCAATAAATGGTCGACTGAAGACTTTGCTCTCGCGAAGAAGATGGTTGCCTGGTACAAGGGTGTGCGCGAGATCATCCAGCACGGGCAGCTCTTCCGTCTCGCTTCGCCGCGCGATCCGTCTGGCTTTGCCGCGACTCAATACGTCTCTTCTGACGCGAAAAAGTCAGTCGTCTTCGCGACGCTGCACTCCCAGCAGTACGGCCGGATTGTACCCAACCTCCGGTTGCAGGGATTGAATGCCCAGACTGTCTACAAAGTAGCCGACATCGATAACCGCTTTTCGACGGTCGAATCCGGTGCGTCGCTCATGGATCGCGGCCTTCCGTTGCGTCTGACAGGCGACTACGCCGCAACAGCGTTTACACTGGAGGCGCAGTAGCTCCCAGGCATGACCCGCCGGACGTTTCTGAGTCTTCCCGCATCGCTCGCGGCTCAGACGCGAGCGCCCCACATCTGCCTCATCTCCGCGTGGAACCTCTACAACATCGGAGATGTTGCGATTACGCCCGGCTTCCTGCGGCTGGTTCAGCGCCACTTCCCCGAGGCGAGGGTTACCCTGCTCGCCGCCTCCTACCCGGCGGAGATCGCCGGATATCTGAAACCGAAGTTCCCGGACCTCGAGGTCCTGCCCTTCGAGTTCAATCCCGGCGTCCCGCTCTCCGCCGGATTTGAGAAGACGTTCGCCTCTGCCTCGCTCCTGGTGCTCAACTCGGGCATGACGCTCTCCTATGGCTACTACGGCCTGCAATGGGAGAACTACATCACGCGCATCCTCGCCTTCATCAAGGCGAGATCGCTGAAGATCCCGTACGGCATCTATGGCCACTCATTCGATCGAATCGACCCCCATGCCGACGTCCTGTACGCGGACGTCCTCTCTTCCGCAGCCTTCGTCTACACGCGCGATTCTGCTTCGTTGGAAGTTCTGAAGGGGGCGGGCGTCCAATGTCCGGAGATGGGGTTCGCGCCGGACTCGACTTTTGCGTTCGATCTTCGGGATGAGACACGCGCCGCGGAGTTCCTGCGCCGCCACGATCTTGAACCAGGACGCTTCATCGCCTTCATCCCGCGGCTCGACGTCAACCGCTTCCGAAACGACGGGCGCGAGAATGACCACGCCGCGCAGACGCGTGAGCTGATCATCAGATTTGTCCGGCAGACTCAGCTCCCGGTTGCGCTCGTTCCCGAAGTGCAACGGCAGATCGAGCCGGCCAGGACGATGGTCTGGGACCTGCTCCCCAACGACGTTCGTCCCCTGGTCCGGTTCCAACCGGATTTCTGGATGCCCGATGAAGCACAGGCGGTCTACGCCAAAGCCGCGCTGCTTGTCTCCGCCGAGATGCATTCGCCGATCCTTGCCCTTTCCGCGGGAACTCCTGCCATCCACTTCTTCTTCACGCAGGCGGGCCTGAAGCAGTATATGTATCGCGACCTCGGTCTCCAGCCCTGGCTTTTCGATCAGGACCAATCGGGTGTTGAGCCCATCCTCGATGCCATGATCGCCACACTGAAGGACCCGAAGGCCGCTCGCGCCAAGGTAACAGCCGCCATGGAAATTGTGCGCCGCCGGCAACTCGAGACCATGTCGTTTGTCAGGCGCTCCGTGAAAGCCTGAGGATCGCGGAAGTCCCATCCACGCACGCGCGATCCCATACCCGGACACCCGGTTTTAGGCGTCGGTCAATCAAATCAAATGCTTAGTATGGCCCTTGACCTGATCACTGCCCATAAAGAGGTGCTTCATGTCGAGCTCAACCGTCACCCGCCATGCCGTTCCGTACGGTCTTCGCGTCGCCCCGGACTGCCAGCATCTCGAAGAGAATCCGGCGGAAGTCCGCGTCCTGCTCGAGATCCTCGACGGCATCGTGCGGGACCAGCCGCTCTCTCATATCGCAGCCGATCTCAACACGGCCGGCCACCGCATGCGGAACGGTGAGCCCTGGACCCAGTCCGCTGTCTTCACACTGCTGCCCCGGCTCATCGATTTCGGGTCCCGTCTGTTTTCTCACGAGGAGTGGGTTGAGCGCCGCAAGAAACTCCGCCTCCACTCCGGAGTCTGATCCGGCAAACAGAAAAGCCCCGAAACCGGCGTCAGGTCACCGGTTCGGGGCGGGACTCGCGCGCACACTCCAAATTTCGGATTGAGTGCTCGCTGCACCTCACTAACCACGCTGCGGATCCGTCACTCCCCCGGAGCGCGATATTTCATCTTCATTGCCAGCGCTTTGTCGACTTCCTCCACCGTGAGCAGCGGCGTTGTTGCGATGTGAACCACGCCGGTCGCCGCAGTCGTCAATGCCAGCGCCGCCGCAGAGACGTTGTCCGGCATGTCGATGATCAACACGACGTCGTCGTGGCCAAAGGAGAAGTAAAAACTCTCCAGTTTGCCGCCTGCGGATTTAACGGCCGCCTGCACGGCGCTTTTCCGCCCCGACGCCTTGTCCTTCATCAAGCCTTGCAGACCTTCCGGGGTATAACTCGCATGGATCATGTACTTGGCCATGTGCATCCTCTCTTGCCGTCTGTGGGACTGTCCCTCCGCGGAAACCGTGAAGGATTATCAAGGGAAGATACCCTCCTCTCACTCCGGAGTCAAGCCAAGACCGCATGTGTGGCCAGTGATGCCGGGTGGGAAGGACTGTGGCGGGCCATGCCGGGGCATGCGGCGCGGCCACTCACAGATGAGCTTTATCCCCTCCGCTCGACGTTTCTTCTGATGCGTCCGCCGGCAAACAGGGCGACCCCCGCGAACAGCGCCATCGCGCTCCAGACGAGGATCTGGCCTTTTCGCGGATCCGCGATCCTCACCGGTCCCACCCCTTCGTCGCCATAGACGACGCGCACAAGCAGCCGCACCTCAGCAGCCTCGCGGCCCTCCAACCGGTTGTCCAGGACGAGGACGTAGTGATCGGGTTCCCTGGGCCTGTAGGAGATGCCACCGCGGCGGCCGAAAGGCGTCGCAGCCTCCGTTTCGTGCGCCTCGCCGCGCAGCCACCGCTCCGCATCTTCCTTCCTCAGCAGCACGAGTCGTACTCCGGAGAGGCCTTCGGTCATTTCGTAGCTGCCGATGATTCTCGCCGGCTCGACAGGCAGCGGGATGTCCAGCGTCCTGAAGCGCGCTGGTCCCACTCGGACCGTGTCGTCGTAGAGCGTCGTGATGCGGACCCCCTCGCCCGCACCGTTCCCCGCGCCGGATATCAACAGCAAGGCTCCGAGGACAACCGTTCTCATTTCCGCTCGTACACTACTTTACCGCCCAACACGGTCATCTTGACTTGCGTCCCGAGGACATCACGCGCCGGGACCTGCATGATGTCCCGGTCCAGCACGACGAAATCGGCAAGCTTGCCCGGCTCGATCGAACCTTTGATTTTCTCTTCGAAGGCGGCGTAGGCGCCCGACAGCGTCCAGGATTGCAGTGCTTCTGCCCGCGTCATGCGCTGATCCGGCACCCAACCCTCCGGCGGCTGCCCCGACGCGTCCTGCCTTGTGAAGGATGCGTAGAATCCCAGCATGGGGTTGGGCTCTTCTACCGGGAAATCGCTCCCGTTGGCCACTGGGATGCCCATTTTCAGAAATCGCTGCCATGCGTACGAGCCCGCAATGCGGTCAGGGCCGAGGCGCTTTTCGGCCCAACGCATATCAGACGTTGCGTGCGTCGCCTGCATCGAAGGGAGTATCGAGTAGTCTTTGAACTTCTGGAAATCCGGCAGTGAGATCACCTGGGCGTGTTCCACTCGGAATCGCTTGTCGTTCCTGCCGCCCAGCGCCGCCGCGTAAGCATCCAGCACCGTGCGATTGGCCCGATCTCCAATCGCGTGGGTGCAAACCTGAAATCCGTGCGCCGCCGCTTCACGAGCGACTTTCTCTATCTGCTCCTTCGATGTGATCAACAGTCCGGCATTGCCCTTGTCATCCGAATAGGGCTGCCACAGCGCCGCGCCACGCGAGCCCAACGCCCCGTCCCCATACAATTTGATCGCCCGGACCGTCAATTGCTCGCCGATCTCAGGCCCTTTTTTTTTGAGGTATTCCCGCCACAGCGGACCGTCGCCGCCGATCATGGCCCACACCCGGACCGGCAGATTTCTTTCGGCGATCAACTCGCGGTATGCGCGCAGGTCTTCGGCCGATACTCCCGCGTCGTGGACTTCCGTCAGGCCCAGTCGTGCGCACTCCCGGGCTGCCAGTTCCAACTGCTGCTTGATCTGCGCGTAGGTCGCCGGCGGGATCTTTGCGCGGACCAGACCCTGCGCGCGGTCGATGAGAATGCCGGTCGCGTGTCCCTGCGCATCACGCATGATCTTGCCGCCGGGCGGGTCCGGCGTTTGGTCGGTGATCCCCGCCAGTTGCAGGGCTTTCGTGTTCGCCCATCCTGCGTGCCCGTCGACGCGCGTCAGGAAGGCGGGATGGCCGGTGGTTGCTCGATCCAGGTCGGCCGCAGCAGGAAATTGCCCGCCCCAGTTGGTTTGATCCCAATTCCGTCCGGTGACCCATTCGCCGGGGCCTGCCTGGGCAGCCTGCGTTTTCACATACGCAACAATCTCCGCGACCGTCGCCACATGACGCAGGTCCTTCGATTGGAGCAATGCGCCGAGCCCCCGCATGTGACCGTGAGAATCGATCAGACCGGGAACCACGGTGGCGCCGTGCAGGTCCATCCGCCGCGTGGCGGGGCCGGCGTATTTAGCCAGGTCGTCTCCCACAGCCAGGATTCGTGCGCCCTTCACCGCCACCGCGCGGGCTTGCGGCTGCGCCGTGTTGACAGTGTAAACCCTCGCATTTTCAATAATGAGATCCGCCGTCTGCCCCTGCACACCCACTGCCAGACTCAGCCCGAGCAAGGCTACAATAATCAGCATGGATGACAGTATGGCACAGGGTTCCGCTGTGCCCGCCGCGCACGGGGCCGAAGGTTGGCGCCATTGGGCCGGAACCGCCTCGGCCGTGCTGCTTGCCCTCCTCTTCATCGTGGCAGGCATCTGGAAATTGAGTGATCCGCTCGCCACTCAGGCCCGCATGGTGCAGGCCCTGATCCCGCAATCCCTTTCTCTTCTCGTGGCGCTGGCTGCGGGAATCATCGAAACGTGGGCCGGAGTCATGCTTCTGGTTCCACGATGGCGGAAGTGGGGCGCATGGCTGTGCGTCGTGATGCTCGCCGCCTTCATGATCTACTTCGCGGTCTTCTACAACCGCCTGCAGGGCGCCGACTGCTCCTGCTTCCCCTGGCTGAAGCGAGTGGTCGGTCCGGGGTTCTTCATTTCCGATGCTGCCATGCTGGCTCTGGCGGGCCTGGCCGCGGCTTGGTCCACGCGTTCGGAGAGCGGCAGGCACGCTCTGATTGCGCTTGCCGTCATCACGGTTTCCGCCGGCGTCCTCTACGGCGTCACGACATTCCGCCACACGGGCGTCTCCGCTCCTGCGGAGATCACGGTCGACAGCAAGCCCTTTCCACTCCGTCAGGGCCGCGTCCTGGTCTATTTCTTCGACCCCGAGTGCATGCACTGTTTCGCGGCCGCGAAATCCTTCGGGGCGCAGCAGTGGAACGACGTCAAAATCGTCGCCGTCCCGACAGTGAATCCGCAGTTTGCCGTCAATTTCCTCGGCGATACCGGCCTTCGTGCCGGCGTGAGCTTTGATCAGAAACTGCTTCGCGAAAAGTTCAAGTTCACTGACCCGCCATACGCCGTGGCTCTCGAAAACGGCCGCCAGCTTCAGGCATTTGCATTCTTCGACGAAAAAGAGCCTGTCGCCACGCTCAAATCACTTGGCTGGGTCCGCTAGATTGCCGAAGCAATACAGGGAGCTGCGCGTCCTCACATAGATGCGCCCGCCGCTGAGGGCAGGAGTGGCGTGGATCTCCTCGCCCACATCGTTTACTCTCAGCACGTCCCACTCTCCCCCTGCCTTGAGTACAGTGATCTTCCCCTCCTCCCCCGCGAGGAAGATCTTGCCGTCCGCTGCTACCGGCGAGGCGTAGTAGTCTCCGGGCGCCTCGCTGCTCCTTCCCTCCTTCAGGAGACGCCCCGTTGCCGCGTCGAGCGAGGTGATGATGCCGCCCGTCCGGACCATGTAATAGACGCCCTGGTAGAGCACCGGCGCGGGAATGTAAGGCAGGTTCTTCTTGAATCTCCACAGCACGGCGCTGGGCTCGATCTTGCCCTGCGCGCTACCGGGACGAAGCGCGAATGCTCCAAATTCACCAATCCCCATAGTCCGCGCTTCATTCCACTCGCGGGCGTCGATCTGGCCGTTTGAATCGGTGTCGATCCAACCGAAATGTTCGCCGAGATCCGGATCCACGGCGAACTCCCTCTGGGAAATGCGTCCGTCTCCATCCTTGTCGTATTTGGCCAGCGCGGAGTCAAAGGTAGGCATCCACGGCTCGTTGCTGCTCAGAGTGCTCACCATCAGCGTTTCGTCTGAAGCGACAGGAGTTCCAAGCGAGCCTCCGGAGCCCACGGGCATCCACCACATGCGTTCGCCGCTGCTCAACGAATAGGAGTCCAGCCTCGTGCTGCCCAAGACGATCAATTGAGGCGGGTTTCCCGAGGGTCGAAAGACCATCGGCGTCGCCCATCCGATGGGCGCCCCGGTACGCTCCACTTTCCATCGAATGTTGCCGCTGGTTCGATCAACGGCGAGAAGGAACGAATCGCGTTGCTGGTCGCAGACCAGCACCACCATGCCACCGGCCAGGATCGGCGATGCGGCCATCCCATAGAAGTTCTTGAACGGGCCGAGCGGCAGTTTCCACTGTTCCTTGCCATCGGGCGAGTAAGCGGCAAGGCCGTAATCTGCGAAAAAAGCCACGACGCCCCGTTCATCCGCCGCAGGTGTGGGAGATGCCGGATCGTTGGCCTTAAAGGTCTTGTGGGGCCTTTCCCTATGGAGTTCACGCCGCCACAATTCCTGGCCCGACTTGGCATTGAGGCAGAAGACCATCAGTTGGTTGCCATCGCTTGCGGTCAGGTAGAGCCGGCCGTCCGCGAGCACGGGAGAGGACTGTCCGTACAAAACTGCTTTCTTCCAAATGACATTTTTGGACGGCGAGAATTCCATGGGATATCCCGATGCGGCATCCACGCCCGAACCATTCGGCCCGCGAAACTGAGGCCATTGTCCTTGGACGCCTCCGGCAGCAAGGAAGGACACGACGAGCGGCACGGCCCACGAGGCACTGTCATGCCCCATAAATTCCTCCTTTTCGTTTTCTCTACCGGCGAGATGCAGAAGCCTTCAGGAGTTTGGCGCGCTGCGACAGTACGAACGCGCGAATCGCATCGACTTCCTCCGCCGTCAGCATGCCCTTGAACGAAGGCATGCCCAACTTCACGTAATCGCCCTCCAGCACAATACCGCGGTAGTCTTGCAGCACTGAGGGAGCGGAATAGCGGAGATCTGCGATCGAGCCGCCGCTCGACGCCGCCAGGCCATGACAAACGGCGCAATTCGCGCCGTAGAATTCAAGCCCCTTCTTGACTTGAGCGGGATCCGGAGTCCCGTCGATCGCGGTCAATGCGGGCCGCTGTTGGCCTTTAACCGGAACGACAGGCTTCCCGCTGTCGAGAGTGAAGGTCCATAGCCGGCCCGGCGCTTTATATGCGCCCGTCGCGTTATTGCCAACAACCAGGCTCTGCGCGCCGCCCCAACCGGCAAGGACCGATACATACTGACGCCCGCCCAACTGGTAGGTGATGGGCGCCGCCATGACGCCAGTCCCCAGGCTCACTTCCCAGAGCTTTTCGCCTTTCGCCGCATCGTAGGCGATGAATCGGCCATCGGCAGTTCCCTGAAATACCAGCCCGCCGGCGGTGGCGAGAGTTCCGCCATTCGCGATTGTCTTGTAAGGTACTCTCCAACGTTCTTTCCGGGCCACAGGATCCCACGCCAGCAGGAACGCCGGAGAACCGGGCGGAGGTTCATCGATGGCGAGCACGGCGTTCGCTATGCCCAGATTCCACGCCTCTTTGCGGCGTGTGAAATTCGGATCACGCAAGTAAGGAAACGGCTCCTCCTGGGCGGGGATATAAACCAACCCGGTTCTCGGGTGGTAGGACATCGAATGCCAGTTATGCCCGCCGGAAGGGCCTGGCCAGAGCAACTGCATGCCCTGCTCATAGCGAGCCTCCCGCGTCTCCACAGGGCGTCCCGTCGCCATGTCGACCTTCGTTGCCCACGTCACTTTCACGAACGGATCGGCCGAGAGCAACTCTCCGGTCCTGCGGTCCAGGACGTAGAAGAACCCATTCTTCGGCGCCTGCATCAGCACCTGACGCCGTTTCCCGCCGATCTCGATGTCAGCCAGGATCATCTGCTGCACGGCGGTGTAATCCCAACTGTCGCCCGGCGTGGTCTGGTAGTGCCAAACCAGTTCTCCGCTATCGGGCCGCAGTGCCAGGATCGACGACAGATACAGGTTGTCCCCGCCCTGCGGGCTCCGCAGATTGCGGTCCCACGGGGCGCCGTTTCCAGTACCAACGTAGAGCAGGTCGGCTGCAGGGTCGTAGGCGAAAGAGTCCCAGGGGGTGCCGCCACCGCCGCCTTTCCACCACTCACCTGTCCATGTCTTCGCAGCCCGCTCCATCGCCGGCGATTCAAAGGGCTTGGAAGGATCGCCGGGCACCGTATAGAAGCGCCATGCGAGCTTGCCTGTCGCCGCCTCGTAGGCGGACACGTATCCTCTTACCCCATACTCAGCGCCGCCGTTGCCAATGATGACCTTCCCCTTCACTACGCGCGGCGCGCCCGTGATGGTGTACGGCTGGGACCGGTCCGTCGTCTGGACCTGCCACAGCGGCTGCCCGGTTGCTGCATCGAGCGCCGCCAGGCGGCCGTCGATGATGCCTGCGAAGACTTTGCCGTCGAACAGCGCTACTCCGCGATTCACGACATCACAGCACGCGCGGCGTCCGTAGGCGCGGTCCACCTCCGGATCCCATCGCCAGCGCTGCTCTCCTGTCCGCGCGTCCAGAGCGTAAACGACGCTCCAACTGCCGGTGGCGTAGATGACACCTTCGGCGACCAGAGGCGTTGCCTCCAGCCCGCGAGTCGTTTCCATATCGAATGACCAGGCGAGTCCGAGACGCTTCACGTTGCCCGCATTGATGGAGTTGAGCGGGCTGAAACGAGTTTCGGCGTAATCCCGCCCGTGCGTCAGCCACTCCCCTGCGGTCTGTCCCGCATCCCGGAGTGCCTTGTCGGTCACCTGGCGGCCATCCTGCGCTGCCAGAAGCGCAGGCAGAAACAGAGCATGTATCAACCCGGAAGCCCGTCTCATGTCCTGGAAGTGTAGTCCAGTTTCCCGGCAGGTTCCAGTCAAAACTGCCGAGAGAGTCGCCTCGCCCCGCGCTGCACTTCAGACCTCGGTACTTCCGATACCAACCACGGATGCAATTCACCCGGGAGGCAAGAAATGCCAAAGATGGTTGTTCTGGCGCAGGTGGACAACCTGGCAAAGTGGGAAGCCGGCTTCCGGACGCATGGCGACTTTTTCAGGCGCCAGACGGTGTCAAAGCCTATCGATTTTGCACTGCTCGAACCGAACACCGTCGTCGTTTGCGTCGCCGGCGACAGCCGAAGCGATGGCCCATGACGGCGTCAAACGCGAGACCGCGAAGACCTTCCTGCTGGACAAGGAGTCCGCGGTCTAGCCTGCCACCCACGCTGCCGTGTCGCCGGCCTTCTGCAGGCGCTGCGCGAGATCGCGCCTCATCTCGCGGACGCGGCCGGCATGTTCAGGCGCCGCGGCGAGGTTCCGCATCTCCAGTGGATCGTCTTTCAGATTGAAAAGCTGCGCGGTTTCGACACCGCCCACGCTGTACACGATGAGCTTCCACTCCCGCGTCCGCAGCGCGCGCTGCGCATCTCGATAGGCGGAGATCACCGCGTCGCGCTCCAGCATCTTCCCCGACTTCGCCGCCTGAGCCAGGCTGAGCCCATCCGTCACCGACGCCAGCGGATAGCCCGCCAGATCGCACACCGTCGGCGCGATGTCCATCAGATGGCACAACGAAGCGTTGTGCTCGCCCTTGCGAATGCCCGGCCCGGTGATGACCAGCGGAACGCGGAGGCTGTGATCGTACAAATTTTGCTTGCCGAGCAGACCATGTTGGCCCACGGCAAGCCCGTTATCTCCGGCAAAGATCACGTACGTGCTACCCGCTTCGCGGGATTGCTCCAGCGCATCCAGGACGCGTCCGATCTGGGCGTCCACCTCCGAGACCATTGCGTAGTAGGCCGCGATGTGCCGGCGGATTTCCGCCTCAGTGCGTGGAAACGGCGCGAGCAGCTCGTCTCGAACCTTCAGTTCCCCGTTGTCGAACGGGTGCTGCGGGAGGAAGTTTCGCGGCAGCGAAACCTGGCCTGGAGAGTACATCTCCGAAAACGGTTTGGGCGCCATGCGCGGATCGTGCGGTGAAGTGAACGCCACGTCGAGAACAAAAGGCCGCGACTTGTCGTGCTCTCGCAGGAAGCCAATTGCCGCGTCCGCGAACAGCTCGCTGCTGAACTTCTCTCCAGTACGGGCATGTTCCTTGGCGTACTCACCGGAAGGGTCGTAGTCGTGGACCAGCACCTTGAGCTGATCGCTCATGCCGCCCAAGAAGATGTTCGATCCGGAGCTGAAGCTGCGCTGAAACAAGGCCGGGCCGTTGTGCCACTTGCCCGTGTGAAACGTCGTATAACCGTTCTTGCGGAGGTGCTCGGGGAAGGTGACCAGCGCCGGGTCCGGCGCGTTCTGCCGGTCCACGATCCCGCGATGAACCTGGAAGACATTGCGTCCGGTCATGATCTGCGCGCGGCTGGGCATGCAGATGGCGCCGGTGAGTCCGCCCTGCGTGCAGGCCTGCGTGAAGGTGACGCCGCGGGCGGCCAGGCGGTCCATATCCGGCGTGCTGACTTCGCGGTTTCCGAGCGCCCGGATCGTGTCGAAGCGCTGGTCATCCGTCAGGAGGATGACGAAGTTCGGCGGTTTGGACGCGCCGGACAGCATCGGTGCGGCGCTGAGCGCTTGAAGAAACCTGCGGCGTGTCGGCATGGTCTCACTTGTACCAAATCGGCAGAGGGGCGCTGCGCTCACGGCAGCCGGCTGATAAACTCACCACAAGCTATGGTGATCAAGGTACTTTTCGCGAGTCTGATGATCCCGCTGATGGCCTGCGCCGCCGATGACGATTGGGCAAAGGTTCGCGCCATCAGGAGCGGCACCGAACTCAAGATCTACAAGATCGGCGCAAGGCAGCCCATCCTGGCGAAGCTGGACGAGGCGAACGACGAGACGCTGATCATCGTACTGAAGAACGAACAGACCGCTATACCCAGGAGCCAGATCGAGCGCATCGACTACAGGCCGCCTCATTCCGGCTCGCGGATGAAGAGCGAGACGAAGTCGGAGACAGAGGTGCCGGGCAGCAAAGCTCCAACTCCCGGGCCGCAGCGGCCGCCCGGGCCGTCATCGTCGGTGTCCAGCAACGTCAATATCGGCAAGCCCGACTTCGAAGTCGTGTACCGCCGTAAATCCGGCGCGCCTAAGCAGTAGGCCATGCGGTTCTTTTTCCTTCCGATTCTCGCTGCGGCGATTCTGTGCGCGCAAACCGATGCCCCAACCTTCAGTGCAACCACGCGCCTGGTGGAGTTCACGATCGTCGCGCTGGATGGCCGTGGAAATGCCGTCACGGACCTGAAGAAGAGCGAACTGGAAATCACGGAAAAAGGCCGCGCGCGGGAGATTGCCTTCTTTCGTTTTGAGGGCGAGGCGAGTCCGTCGAAGCCGCGGCCGCTGCAGGCGGGGATCTTCACCAATCGCGTCGAGTACTCACCGGGTCCGCCGCGCAATATCACGGCGATAGTGCTCGACACGCTCAATACGCCTCCCACCGAGATGATGTGGGTGCGGGCTCAACTGGTGCGCTATCTGCGCGCGGTGCCCCCGCGCACGCGAGTGGCCGTCTTCCATCTTGGAGCGCGTCTCAGCGTGCTCCACGATTTCACCGATGATCCGGATTCATTACGGGCGCGCGTTGAAAAAGCGGGCCTGGCTCTCCCTCTGCAGGCGCAGACCGATATGGACGCGATGATCAAGGAGGCCGAGCAGCTGGTGCTGTCATTTCCCGAACTGGAGGAGCTTCTGCGCACCCAGATCGAGATGGAGATGCAGGCCAATGCAGCCGTAAGGCAACGCCGGTTGGAGGGCACTCTGGCGGCGCTCGAAGCCCTGGGCCGTCATCTGGAGGGCATCCCCGGCCGGAAGAACATGGTCTGGATCGGCGGTGGGATCTCGATGCTCTCCATCACCGGCGCGATGGGCTTTGGACCGCGAGGCGACGTCAAGAACTTTGAAGGGCCGGTCCGCGAGTCATCGAGGAGGCTCGCACAGAGGGGCATCGCGCTCTATGCGGTGGACTCGGGCGGTCTGAACGGCCCTTCGGACATGACCGCCACGGTCTCCACGCTGGGGCCCGTGCGCGGCCGAGGCCGTTTCGAACGGCAGCAGCAGGCCGAACAGATCAGCAGCGACCCGCTGCCGGCATCCGAGACCATGGCCTGGATCACTGGGGGACGCGTGATCCGCAATACCAACGACCCCGCCGACGGCATGCGGAAGGCCACACAGGACATGCTCGGAGCCTATACTGTCGCCTTCTATGCTGGCGAAGAGCCCGATGGCAAGTGGCATGGATTGAAGGTCCGGGTGAAACGGCCCGGAGTACGGCTGGTCTACCGGCAGGGCTTCCTGGCGGAGAGCGCTGGGCCGGTTCCGGCCGCATGGAGCGTGGCGGAGTGGCGTAGTGCCGTGTTCAGCCCGCTCGGCTCAGGAGCGCTCACCATCGACGCGCGCTGCGAGCCCATGCCCGGCAAGCCGGGTCACCTTGGCCTGCTCATGCAGGTGGATCCGCACCAACTCCACTTCCGCAGGGAAAAGGATCAGCTTGTGGCTGAGTTCGAAATCGCGGTGGCCGAAAAAGGCACGACGGGCGAGATCTCGTTCCACCAGGAGAACGGCAAGGTCACTGTGCCGGTGGCGGACGAGAGAAAAATCGGGCCGGAGCTGACGCGATACTTCCGCGAGTGGAAGCCCACGCCCGGCAGCGTCACCGTCCGGTTGATCGCGCGCGACAAGTCGACGGGCCGCTACGGCACGCTCGACCTCCCGGTCTCGAAAATCCCGCTAACTGCCGCCGCGGATGGGCAAAGCAAGTAGCGCGGCACAGCTCCGCCCAGTCCGCCGAGCCATGGGGGACCTTGGAGTGCGAAGGCCCCGGCCCGTCAGAACAGGTACTTCAGTCCGAATTGAATCAGGCGCGGCGCAACCGAGGTCTGTGTGACCACTCCGAAGCTCGCGGTGCCGAGCGTCGTACCCGGATTCGCAAACTGCCCATGGTTCAGCGCGTTGTAAAACTCCACGCGGAATGCCAGTTCCGCATCCTCCCTGAGCCCGCCCACGCGGCTGCGCTTCCCCAGTGAAAAGTCCGTATTCACCTGGCCCGGACCATTCATAATGCTGATTCCCGCGTTCCCGTACCCCGTCGCGCCATCCGCACCCACAATGGGCGCGCCGCAGATCGCCGCCGTGTTGATCCAGCGTCCCAGTCGCTCACCGGTTCCGCCGCGTGTCGTCAGGTCTGCGTAGCGCGCTCCCGGGCACATGGTGACTGTCGACGTACCCGCGCGCCCGAAGACCGCGCCGCCGTTCGGATCAGTCAACGTCATCGGCAATCCGCTCTGCACGATGACGATGCCCGCCACGGACCATCCGCTGAGCAGTCCCTTGCCTCGCGCTACTGAAGGCAGTTGATAGTCGAAGTTCGTGATCAGCCGGTGCGTGCGATCGAATGACGAACGGCCGTTTGCGAGGTCCGGGCGGTTCTGGTCGTTGAAGACGGAAGTGTTGTTCAGCGCTTTCGACAGCGTGTATGCAGATTGGAGCGTCAGCACCCGCGCGATCTGGCTTCGAAAGGTAGCCTGCAGGCTGTGGTATTGCGACTGTCCCTCGAAAATACTGGCGAGAAGTGCTGTCGGCGTCTCCCCCATCACCGGTACGCGCTGCCTGGCGTTCCTGGAAGTATTCGTGGTGATGCAGTTCGCCGCGTTGCCGTCATAGCCGCAGTTCACCGGGGCCGCCGCGCTAGCCAGCAGAGGCTGATTCAATCCGCGCGCCATCAGCAGCCGGTCACCGTGCGAGCCGACGTAGCCGAGATCGACAGACGATGTGCGCAGCACCTTTACTTTCGCCGTCACGTTCCACTGCTGCAATCGCGGGATGCGGTATTCCGGCCCCGCCACGCGGTCGGACAGTTGCGACGTCAGCGTTCGCGGCACGAACCCCAGCGTCGCTACTGGGAAGGGTTCCGCGAACGTCGAGGCGGCGTTGCTCGCGTCAGTATTTGTGAAGCTCTGGGCGAACGGAGGAGCAGTGAAAAGTGGCGAGCTTCCAGCATTGCCGCTGAAGATCGGCGCCTGCTGGAACCACCCGTATCCGCCGCCGAGAACGAGACGGCCCGAACCTCCGAAGGGCTGCCACGCGAATCCTCCGCGCGGTGCGAGTGCGTCCAGGGGCGCTGAGTTCTCATAGAAACTCTTCGTGTCCCGAATCAATACTCCTGCCGGAGGCGCGCCGAACGGCTTGCCCGTATAGGGGTTCATCATGTTGGCATCGTAATTTGCCGCCACAGTGTTGCCCGCGAACGTGCCGCCCGCTGGTGGAATCGCCGCGTCTTTCAGCAGCGACGGCCACATGTTGCCGATGGTCCCCGCCTCGTCCAGAGACGGCCCGATGTACTCCCACCGCAGCCCAAGGTTCAGCGTGAATCGCTCGGTGAGCTTGATGTCATCCTGCACGTAGACTGCGCCATAGTGGCGCCGGTAGCGGTATTCCACTTCGCCGTTCAGCCCCACGCCCTCGCTTGCCTGGACGGTCTGGATATTGCTGCGCCCCGCCGGACTCAAGTTCTCAGCGGCGCTCATGCCGAGCAGGAAATCAGCGAACGTCTGGAAAGTGAGCTTCCCGCGCGCGCCGCCCGTATCGGCGCGTCCGTTGTACTGTGTCAGGTAATAGCCGCCGGTCCGGATCCGCTGCTTGCCCTTGACCCACGAAAGATTGTCCGCCCATGACCAGGTCACGGTTGAAAAATGGTTGTCGTTGGGATTCGTGCCGAAAAGACGGAACGTTCCCAGCGGTCCGAGCACGGTCACTTCGGGGGTGTATGCGAACAGCGGGTCCGCCGCTCTCATGCCGAAGTCCGCCGCACGAGGCGTATTCACGCCCACCGCGTCCGTCCGGTTCCGCGTAAAAGTCATCGTCGCCTCGTTCACAAGGTTGGCCGTCGCCGAGGTCGTCAACTTGCCGCTGGTTGCAACGTCGGTGGCGGTCAAGGCCTGCGAGGCTCCCCACCCCGGCACAACGGGCGCGCCGGGGTACCCGCCGGGCGAACCGAATGACCGCAACTGGTCCACGGTCGCAGTGAACAGGCGGCCCGAGATCGTGTTCTTCGCGTTCAGAACGTAGTTGCTGTTCGCGATCCAGTGGTTCTCCTTGTACGTCGACGGCATGCTGAACGACGAGAAGCCCAGCCCGGCGTTGCTGCCGGAGTTGATCAGGGTCTGCGGCGAGGGAATCAGATACGCACCATCGCCCTTCGCCTGCAGCAACCGGAGCGCTACCGGGCTGATGGGCGCTGTGGTCGCGGTCGCCTGGTTGTGGCAGTCCAACTGTCTGCCGCCGGCGAAGCTGAAATAACGGCTGTCTCCGGCATGATTGTCCGGGCAGAACTGCGCGGCCAACGACGCGGCAGAACGGTCGCTGCCCAGCGCGGGGAGGATCGGGTTGGCGACTGAGGTCGGATCCAGTCCGTTCACCTGCTGCGTTCCCTGGTATGACCCGAAGTAGAACCACTTGTTTCGGATGGCTGCTCCGCCCAGCGTTGCTCCAAATTGATTCTGCTTCAAATTGGGCTTGGGCTGGCCGGTGGCATTGCGGAAGAACGCGTTGGCGTTGAAGATGTCGTTGCGCAGGAACTCCCAGAGGTTGCCGTGCAGCTCATTCTGTCCGTGTTTTGTCACGAGGTTCGTGTTCGGCGCCATCGCGCCAAAGCCCGAGTCGTACTGCGAGGTTTGAATCTTGAACTCCGAAATCGTGTCAGGATTCGGCACTGTGCTGGGCGCGTACGCGCCGTCGATGGTGTAAGCACCCGCAGTCGTGTTCCCGTTCACATTCACGCTCGACGTCCCGCGGCCCAGAGTTCCGGCGTTGTTCACATCGGCAGCCGATCCCGACGACATCGACAGCACTTGCGTGAAGTTCCGTGTGTTCAGCGGCACTGCGGTGATTGTCTTCTGATCCACCAGTGTGCCGGTCGACGGCGCGGCGTTACTCAATTTGCACGCGCAAACCACCGTTTCGCCGGCCTCGCCTGGTTCCAGCACTGCGTCCAGCACCGGTACTTCCGACACGCTTACTGTCACGCGCTCCATTCGAGCGGTTCTGAATCCCGGCGCCGCGAACATTGCTGCGTATCCCGCCGGCGTGAGCAACGCGAACCGGTAGCTCCCCCGCTCGTCGGCAACTGCCTGCTGCGATTCGTCCGTCGCCGGATTCACGAGCGTCACCACTGCTCCCGCCACCGCGCCGCCCGTGCCGTCGCGCACAGTCCCCTCCAGCGCGCCGGTCGTCGCCGACTGGCCCAGCGCCGCGCCCGCCGTCCACCAGAGCGCTGCCGCTGTGCGTAACACCTTCCACACGAATCGTTCCAACTTCTGGTCTCGCCTTTCTCACCGCCCGTGGACATCGCCGGCAACATAGCCGGAAGCCGGATTCTATCAAATGAGCGGTATCATCCCTACTGAAGAGGACCCATCGGACACATGCCAGAGACAGAATCGCGCACCTCCAACGCCGCCACGTCGCGACGTGGATTTCTCTGCGGCCTCGGCGCCGCCTTTGCGGCTCCATCATCCCGGACGTAAGCGAATCCGCTGGACGTCGTCATCGCCGATCCATATGTGCTCCGCGAGCCGGAAGGCCGCTACTTCATGTATGGAACCGGCAGTAAGGGCGCCGTCGCGTTCCCTGCCTTCAGCTCGACAGACCTCGTCCACTGGACTCCGCTCGGCGAAACCTATCAGCGCAACCCGGCCGATTCCTGGTGCACCGACTTCTTCTGGGCCCCCGAGGTATACCACGCCGGCAATATCTACTACATGGTCTACAGCGCCCAGTGGCGCAACAATCCCAGCAACGAAAAGGAAAACTTCCGCATCGGCGTCGCATCAGCCGCCAATCCGCGAGGCCCCTTCCGAGACCTCCGCAACGCGCCGTTGTTTGATCCCGGCTACCCGGCGATCGATGCCGATGTCCTGTTCGACTCCGACGGCCGCATATACATGTTCTACTCCCGCTGCTGTTACAAGCACCCCGTCGAGAGCGAACTCGCGGACTGGGCGAGGAAGCAAAAGCTCTATTCCGAGATCGAAGAGAGCTGGATCTATGGCGTCGAGGTCAAGCCGGATTTCAGCGGCATCAACGGAGAACCCGTGCTGATCCTGCGTCCCCCCGTGAAACTCGGAGATAGGAGCACCGAGTGGGAGAATCTCTCCGTCACCACCCATGAAGTGAACCGTCGCTGGACCGAAGGTCCCGCCGCATTCAAGCACGGCGACACGTACTACCTGATGTACTCAGCCAATCACTATCTCGGGGAGAACTACGCGCTGGGCTACGCGACGTCCAAGCATCCCCTCGGACCTTACCGCAAAGCTGCGAATAATCCGGTCCTCAAGAAGAACACAGACCGCGGCGGCGCCGTGAGCGGCCCGGCGCACAACTGCGTGACCTGGTCGCCGGACGGCAAGGAGATGCTCTGCCTTTACGCGGGCCGGACCGCCGCCACCGGCAAACGCCGAGTCCTCTTCATGGATCGGATGGAGATTCAAAAGGACGGCACGCTGGTCGTCCACGGGCCGACCACCACGCCCCAGAAGCTGCCTTCTTCGTAGGCTGGTTGCCCGGCGCGGCCAGATAGTCTACGAGATCTGTGCCCGTCCGGTCCGCAGAAACTCCTCGATCTGCGCGACCGCTGCCTTCACCCCCTGCTCCGTGCGCATCAAACGTCCGACTTCGAGCGCTCGCTCGCAAATCCTCCCATCGCTCGCCTCTTCAATGCGGCGGCGCAGCGTTGCCGCATCCAGCTTGCCATGCGGAATGGGTGCTGGAGCCACTCCGGCGCTGGTGAGCTGATTCGCCCAGAAGAACTGGTCGCCGGCAATGGGGATCACGACTGAGGGAATCCCGGCGCGCGAGGCTGTGTGGCAGGTTCCCGCTCCGCCGTGGTGAACTGCGACGGACACTCGCGGGAAGAGCTGATCATGGGGGGCCGGGCCGATCGGCATCATATTCGGCGGCATATCCAACCGGTCCAGCTCGCTCCATCCGCCTGATATAAGCGCCCGGCGTCCCTCCAGGGCAGCGGCCAGCGTCTCTATGGTGCGGCTGCGATCAAACCCCACCATGCTGCCGAATCCTACGTAAACCGGGCGTACGTCCGTGCCGAGGAACTCCGCCAGTTCCTTTGAAGGCGTCCACTCGGAGCCAGGAAGCGGCCAGTCCCCCGTGATGACGACGTGCTCCGGCCAGTCATCCGGCCTCGGCACGAGTTGTGGAGAGATGCCCAGCAGGGCGGGGTAGTCGCGCCACATCCGTTGCCGCGGCGCCTGCCCTGTGATGGCTCTGCGAGCCGTATTGACCGGTCCGCGGAATGCCTTCCAGAAAAGCCCCATGACGATCCGGTGTGTCATGCGATTACAGAATCCTGGCAGGTGCATTGGCGGTAAGAACGGATTCGGGAACGCGCGTGTCTGCACTGCCGGCTGAAGCCCTGCGGCGACTGCCGGAATTTTGAGGTGCTCGGCAACCGAAAGCGCCACGTAGCTGGTCAGGCCTGAGAAGACGAGCGCATCGCAGTGCTCAGCCCGGTCGAGCACTGCGCTCATCCAGGCGCCGGTGTGACTGGTCGCGAGAGATGCGATGTTCCGGGCAGCCTCCCCGGGCCGGCGTGATACGCCGCCCGAAAGCAGCTTCTCTATGGAGTCGCGAATGTCTCCCGCAAGCAGTGCATACGGTATGCCTGCTTCCCGTGCGAGGGCTTCGCCGGAAGCATCGCCGAGGAGCAAGGCTTCATGCCGCGACTGGATCAGTCCGCGAGTGAGCGCTGCCATGGGTGGCGTGTCACCCTCCGTGCCATAGCTGGTAAGCAGAATTCTCATCGTGTCCGGGCCGGTCACCGCGCCCTGCAAGCAGAATAGCCAGCGCCGGATTCAGATGTCTTGTACGGAGGCGACTTTTCCCTCGGATCTCAACAGTTCCTCCAGATGATGCGAGTCAAAGCGAAACGGCCACGCCTCCGGGGCCGGACCACCAGCCAGAGAGCGCAACCGCGATGGCGAGTATCCCGAGAATGCCCGGAAGTCGTGATTGAAATGAGCCTGATCGAAGTAGCCCGCCGACTGCGCGAGCTGGCTGAGGCTCGGAGCTGCCGGGCCGCCCCTCAGCAGCCCCAAGATCGATCTCTCGAAGCGGGCCAGCCGGCGGAAGTCGCGCAATGTCACGCCGTATTGAGCTGAAAACCTGCGCTGAAACTGGCGGCCGCCAACGCCAATGGCGCGTGTCAGAGTCTGTAAGGGGCGGAAAAGCAGTTCGCCCGGAATCCGCAACATCTCTCCTCGCGACCGGCGCGCCTCCTGCTTCGAGGCCTGCCGCCAAAGAAACCGTTCAGTGAGTTGGATCAGCATGCTCGATTGCCAGGTTGCGCGGAATTGATCCAGAAACTCGTCAGCCTCGCGACCGGCAATATCCGCCAGCGGGATCTGTCTGCCCGAGAGTTCGCTCACATTCACGTCGAAGAAACGCTGCAACTGTCCCGGGCGAAAAAGAATCGACAGGAGGCGCGTTCCGGCCGTGGCGACGGAATGTTGCGCCGAAATGCTGGGTCCAGTCAGAAATGCAGCCGGAAACGGGCGCCCCTGCGGAAGATCACGAAGGCGTGTGCCGCCGGAATGAAAGACCACAAGAATCGGAGCAGCCGTCGCCGGAATGCAGGTCTCCACGGCAGCGAGATTCGTCAGTACGTAATACCGTATGAAATCAGAGAGTTCGCTGCAAGGCAGGACTGTCATCACACGCTCGGTGACCGGCTCAACTCCATTCTGCAACGCCTCGCGGCAAGAGCTCGGGCCTGATTGTGATTGCTGGATCTAGCGGAGAGGGAGGATCGCATCCGCTATCTGGCGTTTGACGTTGGCAGGCCACTTCGTGTCCCAACAACCAGGAACAAGCTCGCAAGCCGCATCCTCTCGGAGGATGAAGTGCACTGGATGATGAAGCGTGAACCAAATGCGAGGACAGCGCTGTTCGTCAATCGGCGCTGAGACATTCAGGCTGGACCTGTTGTGTACGGACTCTCCGAACCTCCGATTAGCGCTGCCACCGGAGTGCGGTCGATACCTCACGGGTTATTGCCGGGTTCGGCAGGCCCGGATATCCTAGAGTCCAAGGGGATCACCTCGTGAAAATCCGCACGAAGATGCTGCTCGCCATGCTAGGCCTGGGCTTCACGGCGGTCCTGATCTCCAGTTACATCAGCTACCAGCATGCCAGCCGAGGCTTGACGGAAGCGGCGATGCGACAATTGAGCGGCATCCGGCGATCCAAGGCCCAGCAGGTCGAAGCTCTCTTCTCAGCGGTGAGGAACCATCTCATCACCCTGAGTCTCGACCATATGATGGTGAACGCCATGGAGGAGTTCAGTGTCGCATTCCGTAAACTCAACAGCGGCGCCCCCCCGCCTCAATTGGAGCAGAACGTAAAGGACTATTACCGCAAAAACTACCTGAAGAGGCTGGGCGAACTCCAGCCCCTGCGCTCATCCGTGGACGAGTACATGCCCTTGGGGCGCGCGCCGTATGTTCTCCAGGATCAGTACCTCATCCGCAATCCCTATCCGGAAGGTCAACTGGACCGGCTGGACTCCGTCGAGGATGGTTCCGAATACAGCAAGGTTCACGCGAAGTATCACCCTCCGCTGCGCCGCATTGTCGAGTTGTTCGGCTACCACGATCTCTTCCTGATCGACCGCGAGTCCGGCCGCATCGTCTACACCGCCCGCAAAGAGCCGGACTTCGCCACCAGCCTGATTCGCGGCCCGTACCGGAACAGCGGATTGGCCAAGGCATTCAATGCGTGCCGAAGCAGCAAAGCCCGGGACGCCACGTTCCTCGTCGATTTCGAGTTCTTCGAGCCCTCACTCGGCGCTCCCGCCGCCTTCATCGCCGCACCAATCTGGGACGGCGACAGAATCAATGGCATTCTGGCCCTGCAGTTGTCGATTGAAGAACTCGATCGCGTCGTGTCGGGGAACCACCAGTGGGTCAAGGACGGCCTAGGGAAAACGGGTGACTCCGGGATCGTCGGCCCGGATTACCTGCTGCGCACGAACTCTCGCGGGTTTGTCGAGGATCCAGAGAAACACATTGCGCGGCTGCGCGCGCGAGGTGTGCCCGAAAACCGGCTCGCCCTCATGCGCGCCTACAAGAACGTGGCGCTGCTGCAGGATGTGAAACTGCCCTCTGTGATCGCGGCTCTAGAGGGCAAGGAGGGAACCCAGATGCAAATGGGTTCATCGGGCGGAAGATCGCTGGTCTCCTACGGTCCGCTCAATATCTCGGGGCTGCACTGGACCATCGCTTCGCGCATGGATGAAGACGAGGCTCTTATCCCCGTGGCCCAAATGCGCAACGCACTGCGCCTCTGGGCGCTGGCCATGCTGGGGCTGGCGGCGCTGATAGCGCTGTACGCAACGCGGGCCATCGTCAATCCTCTTCTTCGGCTGGCCTCCGCCTCCCGCAAGCTCGCCGGCGGTGACATGAGCGTTCAAGTCCCCGTCACCTCCAAGGACGAACTCGGCCAACTGAGCGAGTCCTTCAACGGAATGGTCCGGGACATCCGGGCCAGCAGCGAACTCACGCGCCGGCAAGCCGAGGAACTGCGCGCGCAGAAAGAGAGCCTGCGCATCTCGGAGGCCAAGTTCCACACGATGTACGCATCATCCAGGGACGCCAAGATGCTGCTGGACGGACCGCGGTTCATCGACTGCAACCAGGCCGCGCTCGATTACTTCGCCTGCGCCTCCGTCGCGGAGTTCTGCCGGAATCCCTCCTTCGGCCTTTCCCCGCCTCAACAGCCCGGCGGCGCGGACTCCAAAAACAAGTTACTGGAGATGTTCGCGGAGGCCACGGCCACAGGCAGCAAGCGCTTCGAATGGACCTACCAGCGCGCCACGGGCGAAATCTTTCCCGCGGAAGTCCTCCTCTCCCGGCTGGACCTCGGAGACAAGGTGCTGCTCCAGGCCACCGTCCGCGACATTACGGAACGCAAGCGCGCCGAAGAGGCGTCACGGCTTCGCGCCCGCCTGGACGCAATGGATTCCGACATCGGAGCCGCTCTCGTCCAGGCGGGGGATTTCTCCAGCATGATGCAGACGTGCGCGGAAGCCTTTCAGCAAGGCGCGCGCACTGTATTTACCCGCATCTGGATGGTGGAGCCGGACTCCGAGGTTCTTACTCTTTGCACCAGCGTCGGCATCCACACGAACCTCGACGGCCCACACTCCCGCGTCAAGCTTGGAGAACTCAAATTGGGCCGCATCGCCGCCGACCGAAAGCCAATTGAAACGAATTCAATCGAGTCCGAACCCGGCGTGAACACCGAATGGCTCCATGAGCATGCCATCGTTTCTTTCGCCGGCTACCCCCTGGTTGTCCAGAATCGTCTCGTCGGGGTGATCGTGACGTTCGGCCAACATCCCCTTTCAGCCGGAGAGTTCCGCGGCCTGGCCGAGGCCGCCAATCGCATCAGCCTGGGGATTCAACGCCGTCAGAACGAGGAAGAGCTTCGTGTCGCCAAACTGAAAGCGGAAGAAGCCACCGCGGCAAAGTCGATGTTCCTCGCCAACATGAGCCATGAGATCCGGACGCCGATGAATGCCATCATCGGCATGACTCATCTCGCTCTGAAAACTGAGTTGACCCCCAAGCAGCGCGACTACCTGACCAAAGTCCGGACTGCCGCCGGCGCCCTCCTGGGCATCATCAACGACATCCTCGATTTCTCCAAGATCGAGGCAGGCAAACTCGACATGGAGAACGCGGACTTCCGGTTCGAGGACGTGCTGGAAAACCTCTCCACCGTCATCGGCCACAAAGCCCAGGAGAAGGGACTGGAGTTCCTGATCTCCACGCAGGAAGACGTCCCCCAAAATCTCGCCGGCGACCCGCTGCGGCTGGGACAGATCCTGATCAACCTCGTCAACAACGCGGTCAAGTTCACGGAGAAAGGCGAGGTGATCGTCAGCGTCAGTGTCGCAGAGCGGGCGGCGGACCGCGTGGAGCTGAAGTTCTCGATCCGCGACACAGGCATTGGCATGACTCCGGAGCAGTCGGCGCACCTCTTCCAGGCATTTTCGCAGGCGGACACTTCCACCACACGCAAGTTCGGCGGAACGGGCCTGGGGCTTTCCATCTGCAAGCGCCTGGTGGAAATGATGGACGGCCGGATCTGGGTGGAGAGTGAAGCGGGGGCCGGAAGCACTTTCCACTTCACGGCATGGTTCGGCGCCGGCGCCGCCGATGCAGCGCGCAAGCGGTTCATCCCGGATCTCGCCGGCATCCGCGCGCTTGTGGTGGACGATAACGAACAGGCCCGCGAGATCCTCACCGATTCGCTGCGCGGCTTCGCTCTGCGGGCGGACTCAGTCCCTTCGGGCGAGGCCGCGATCCGCGCGTTGAAGGGCGCCGATGCCGCAGACCCCTATCAACTCGTCCTCATGGACTGGCAGATGCCAGGGATGGACGGCCTTCAGGCCAGCGCGATGATCAAGAGGAGCGCAGGGCTGAAAAACGTTCCCCGCATCGCCATGGTCACTGCATTCGGCCGCGAGGAAACCCGCCTCCAAGCCGATCAGATCGGCCTCGAAGGCTACCTCCTGAAACCCGTGAGCGCGTCGGTGCTGTACGACACGCTGATGGAGATGTTCGGCATCCAGATAACCGACGCCTGCCAAAAGGCGCGCCGCACCGAAGCCGAGAGACACCACGATGCCAGCGGTATTCGCATCCTGCTGGTTGAGGATAACGAGATCAACCAGCAGGTTGCGACTGAGCTGCTCGAGAGCGCCGGCGCCTCGGTGACCGTCGCGGGCCATGGGGGCATCGCGGTCCGCATTCTCCGCGAAGGGCCGCAGCCGCCGCCGTTCGATATCGTCCTGATGGATCTCCAGATGCCTGAGATGGACGGTCACACTGCGACACGGCTTCTCCGCGAGGACCCGCGCTTCAAGACCATCCCCATTCTGGCCATGACCGCCCACGCTCAGTTAGAAGAACGCGAGCGCTGCCTGGCGGCGGGCATGAACGGCCATCTCTCCAAGCCCATCGATCCGGATGAACTCTTCGCGGCCATCGCCCGCTGGGTCACGCCGCGCCCGTCTGGGCCCGCCGTCATCAAGCCGGCCGTCCCGTCGTCCGATGGCGAGCTGCCCCCGATCGAGGGCGTCGATGCTGCCGCCGGGCTGAATCGCGTCGCCGGAAACAGCCGTCTGTATAGAAGCCTCCTCGAGCAGTTTGCCGCCAGACAGGCATCTACCGCGGAGCAAATCACCGCCGCCTTGGGGGATGGAGACCGTGTGCTCGCTGAGCGCCTGGCGCATACCGTCAAAGGCGTCGCCGCCAACATCGGGATCAAGCGCGTGCAGGCCGCAGCGGAAAAAGTCGAGCGCGCCATCCGCGCGGCCGACCCGGCGCTTCCTTCGCGCCTGGCGGAATTCGAGTCGGTCCTGGCACCGCAGCTCGCCGCGATTCGCAACGCGCTCGGCGAGCCCGCCCCACCGCCGCCGGCCGGCGGCGGCCAGTTCAACCCCCAAGCGGCGGCTGCCGCCGTCGCCCGGCTCCGGGAACTCATCGCCGCCAACGACGGCGACTCGGGTGACGCCGTCCAGACCGTCGCCGAGACCCTTGCCGGAGTCGTGGACTCCCAGCGCCTCGACACCCTTCGCGGCGCTATCGCTAAATTCGATTTCGACGCGGCCGCCCTGTCGCTCGACGAGATTGTCCGCCAATGCCGTCTAGTAGAGGAATCTGAACAATGAACGGTCCCGAGACGAAAAAGCTGATCCTGCTGGTAGACGACACTCCGGAGAACGTTCAGGTTGCTCACGCCATCCTGAAGGACACCTACAAGACGCGAGTCGCCACCAGCGGCGCCAAGGCCCTGGAGCTGGTGAAGTCGGTCCCTCCGCCGGACTTGATTCTCCTCGACGTCGTAATGCCCGAGATGGACGGGTATGAAGTGTGTACGAAGTTGAAGTCAGACCCCGCCACCCGCGACATCCCCGTCATCTTCCTGACCGCAAAAACAGAGGCCGAGGACGAGACACGTGGATTCGAAGCCGGCGCCGTCGACTACATCCACAAGCCTTTCTCGCCTCCCGTGGTGCTGGCGAGGGTCGCCACCCACGTCATGCTGCGCGAGGCCCGGGAGCAACTCGCCCGCGAGAAGCGCATGGTGGATCATCTCCTCGACAACATGCTCCCCGGAGCCGCCGTCACCGAGATTAAAGCCACCGGGAAGGTAGCCCCGCGGCGGTACGAAAACGTCGCGGTTCTCTTCGTCGATCTTGTCGGATTCACCGGTTACTGCGACCAGCACTCCGCCGAGGTAGTCATCGGAAGCCTCAGCGAACTGTTCATCCTGTTCGAAGAGTCCGCCCGCAGGAACGGCCTGGAGAAGATCAAAACCATCGGCGACGCATTCCTGGCGACGGCCGGGCTGCTGGAGCCGCTGGCCGACCCGCTGCGCTCCGCGGTGAACTGCGCCCTGGAGATCGTTGAGTCCGCACCCCGGATCGGGCAGGGCTGGCGTGTCCGCGCCGGCGTCCACCAGGGGGCTGTGATGGCTGGCATCGTCGGCCGCGAGCGATACCAGTTCGACATCTGGGGCGACACGGTGAACGTTGCGGCCCGCCTTACCTCGGCCGCCTCGCCCGGCACGGTCGGCCTCACCGAGTCCCAGGGTCAATTCCTCAGCGGGCTCACCATCACCCTGCGCGGCGCGGTGGAACTGAAGGGCAAGGGAGCCGTGCCTGTGGTGGAAGTCGCACCCGCAACCGCTCCGGCCGCCTGACCAGGGGGCTTCGGCGGCCGCCGGCTGCCGGACGCGCAGTGCAGCCACTGTCGTATCGTCCCCCCGCTACGTTTCGCCCGTGAACGCACCGGCGGCAGCCGCTAGCCGCATGGTCACTTCAGCGGCGCTCAGGTCCGCCGAATCCCTGCTGATGCGCGCCGCATATTGGAAGATGACCTGCGATCTGCGCGTCAGCCGTCTGAGCCTTCATTTGCTCCGCTCTTTCGCCAGATCCGACGACAGGCTGGTCAGTTTCTCGTTCGCCTCTCTCAGCCTTCGCGTCAGCAGGCGGACGATCCCTTGGAGGATCTCCGGATTCGCCTCGGTAACTGCGTTGAAATCCTCACGGCCGATGCGCAGCAGCGCCGCGTCTTCCGTCACCACGACATCCGCGGACCTCGGCGAATGGTCAAGGAGCGCCATCTCGCCGGCGCAATCCCCCTTCTTGAGTTGCGCGAGATCCTGGCCCGACTTCCTCACCATCACGGCGCCATCGGCGACGATAAACAGCGAATCTCCGAACTCGCCCTCCCTCATCACAACCGTGCCCATCGGGTAGTAGCCCTCTTCGGCGATCTGCGCAATCTTCGCCAGCTTCTCTGCGGGAACGTCGGCGAACAGGCTAACCGACTTGAGCATGATCGTCTTTTCGAGTGTGGAGTACATTCGCGAGAGCCGCCCTTCCACCACGGCCCGCACTTCATGGATCAGCCGGAAGTCCGGGACTTCATTCCAGTCTACGACCGCCAACAAGCCCGTGCGATTCGTGCGCCACAGGTGGTCGATCGTGATCGCCGAAAGCCATTCGCGGCGCGAATACACCCCGCGCTGCAGTTCCGGTTCCAGCTCGCTCGGCAGATCGCCGTAGATCCGCGTGCCCGCCCGGTCTCGCGTCTCGACATTCAGCGGCTCGACCAGCGGCAGAAGGGATCCCCTCTTCTCTTGGTCAAGTACGTTGTCAAGCAGCTCTAGCAGCAGCGGCAGCTTGGCCGGATCGCGCTCACTCGCGATCATCACGGCATCGCCGAGTGAACGGTCCGCAGAACGGACGACCTCCATGCAGAGAATGATCTGGACGGTCTGGCGGATTCGCTCAGCCAGATCGCCCCCGAGCAGCGTGTGGTCCTGGCCCGGCCCGAGCAGAACCAGAAGCCGGTTGCAGTAGTACGCATTGTGCAACAGCTTCGATGCCAGAGGCTGGAGCCGCTCGATGGTGACTGGCTTGAATGCCTGCTTTCTGGCCAGCAGAATCATCGAGCGCGTCGCTTGAGCAGACGATTCGAGATCGTCCGGGCTGATGGAGTCCAGCAGCACCGGCAGTGCCGTCTCCGCCGGAAGCCCCGCAAGCGCATTCAGGAAGCCCGTCTTCCGGCGCGAACCGGGCGCGCTGGCAAGCAGGGCCTGCCTCACTCCCGGCAACGTCCGGTGATTGAGAACAGCTTGCAGTGCGGCTTGCGCCTCCGGCGCGGTCCTCGGATCGTCTAAACATCCGATGATGTCCGGCAGCATCGAATCGTCGCGCACCCGCGCCGCCACGCGGAGTCCGCACTCCCGGACTTCTCTCTCCGGGTCCCGCAGAACCGCGGAGAGCAGGGGGAGCGGCAGTATCTCCTCGTGCCCCGGCAAATGAATCAGCGCAGCGGCTCGCCCTTTGGCGTCGGCGCCTTCAACAAGGCCAATCAGTAAGCCGGCAGCCGTGGACTTGTCCTCTTCGTTCCTTCCATACAGGGCTACAGCGGCCGCCGCCCGCACTCCGGGTCTCTCATCCTGGAGAAGTTCGCGGAATACCGGTTCGGCCGTCTTCAGGCGCCGCGCTCCCGCCGTCCGGATCGCCTCCACCGCCACCGGCTCTGCTCCGTGAAGCGCTTCCATCACCAGTGAGTCGGGGAGAACGTCCGGGTCATTCGCCGCCAGTTGCAGTATCCTCTGCCGCACCGCATTGGTTCCGTTCCCATAGCAGATGCGGAGCGCCGCTGACCAGGAAGCAAGTGGCAGGCCTCCAATCAGCTCCAGGGCCAGCAGCCGCCTCTCCTCGTCGGAACTCCTCAGTGTGCTCTCGATCATCCCGACGAACGCGGGATCCTGCGCATCCAGCGCCAGGTCTTCGACGTCGATCTGCCGCTTCTCAATGGCTGTGATTAATGCCTTGACGTAAAGAGTCCGCAAGCGGAAAACGGTAAAAATCCAAACCCCGAAAGCCGCCATCGGAATCAGACTCAGGTATCGGAGCCCCGTGTAGCCGATCAGGAGGAACATGGACAAGCCCGCGGCACATTCCGCAATGGACTTGATCGCTCCGCCGATCACCGGCCTCACAGCCTTCCGCCTCACCGGCGGCACCGGCAGCCAGAGCAGTTCCAGCGACGAGTTGTTGAGCGTGAACTTGAGACTCTGGTCTGCGAACTTGCCGATCGCCGCGCTGGTCAGCACCGGCCGGAATAGAACCGCGGCGGCGCCTACACCCAGGAAAATCGGCAGTGTCAGCAGTCCGGCCAGGATGCCGAATCGGGACAGCAGCGCTGAGGTGACGAAGAACTGGACCGTCAGAGTCGCGGCGCCCGTGAACGAGTAGAAGTGCCCGAAGTAACTGGCTAGCTCCACTTCGTTGCGCATGGCATCTGCCGCGAACATTTTGAATTGGAAATCAACCACTTGGCTGACCAGCGCGGAGAGGGCGATGACCAGGGCGATGGAAGCAAGGTACGGGTCGAAACGGCGGCCCGAAGCGCTCTGGCGAGGCGGAGCCGGCAAGGATGCCGGGCCTGCGGAGAAACGCATGGAATATCTCGCCAGTGCCCACTGGGCCACAATCGTGCCCGCCACGAGCCACAGCAGCGACTCCGAACCAAAGGCCTTGGCACAAGGCTTGATGCCGGCGCCTACGAAGATGGCTGCCGCCGAACCGCCTCCCCCAATGAGTCCGAACAGCCGCTTGGCCTGCCGCGGATCGAAAACCTCCGAGGCAGAAAGCCAGAACGACAACGTCGTGATGGTGACGATGATCTCCACCCAGACATACAAGAGCGGAATCGTGTGCCCCTCGAGCCGGCTCCCCAGCGCCAGGAGCACAACGATGAATGCGGCATTGGAAGCGTCCAGCAACAGCCTGGAGGGGAGGCGCTTGGCCAGTCGCGAGTACAGCGCGGCCGCGAGCGCGACGGCGATCGCACACACCGCAAACATCAATGGCAGGTAGGATCGATCGTAACGGCTCAGGAAGAAGGTGTCCCGCGCGGACTTCCCCGCAATCCCCGAGGCCACCGCGAAGAAGTACTGGAGAAACAGAACGAGCGTCCGTGCGCCCTCACCGGGCCTGACCTTCATGATCGTTCTAAGCTGATTCAAAATTCGTATTCCCGCTCACATTCCGCAATCTCGACAGATGGCAGGCCCAGCGCCTGCAGTTCCCGTACGATCTCTTCACGGAAGCGGACCTTCAGGTGCACGGCCATCAGCCGGATCCCCGCGGGCAGCTTGGCTGCCTCCTGGTTGAACATCTCGGGCGTCAGGTGCAGCGAAGCCTGCGCCACGGATTTCAACCGGTTCGGAAACGAGGCTTCCAGAAATACCGCGCGCAGACCGGGCGTGTGGTGTGCCACCTCCCAGAGCCGCTCAGTGGGGCCCGAATCTCCCGCGAAGATCACAGCTGATTCGCCCTCCCGCACCACGTATCCGCAGGTCGGCACTAAGTGGTTCACCCTCACCGGCGTGACGGTCAGGCCGCCTGCCTCGAGGGGGGACTCCAACTCCAGGGCTTGCAGCCGCAGAAACGGCGGCATCCGCTCCGAAAGCGCAACAAAATCCGGCCAGATCACATTGTTGAAGACATGATCCTGCACCGCCTGAAGTGTCTCAGGCATCCCATACACCACCGGACAGTCCGGCGCGGGCGTCCATACGTTCTCGACGAAAAACGGCAGGCTCACCACGTGGTCCGCGTGGGAGTGGGTCAGAAAGACATGCCGAACGGCATCCTGCTCTTCTGGAGTGCCATGGAGTCCCAGGCAGCCCGCGTCAATGGCAACTTTCCCGTTGACCAGATAGCTGCTGACATACTGTCTGTGGGCAACGTCCCGATCGGATGATCCGAGAATAACGATCTTCATGAAACTGCTCCAGCCAATCGAGGCTGCTTTCGAACGTCGATCGCCGCGCCGCGGGTCGCCGTGCGGCGCTTCCCTATTCTACTCGGGGAAATACTCTTCTCCGGCTGGCCGTCCGCTGATTCCCATGGAATCCGCCTCGAATATTGCCGGATGGTGGCCGCCTCTACTCGACCGGAGCCCCCAGCTTCATCAACGCGTTCTGCTTCGTCTTGCAGATCATACTGTAAACAGGCTAGCGGTTCCCGTCAGCAGCGACTCGATGTGTCCGCTGAGCCCGCCGAACGTGGCGCCCCTCCCGCCGGAAGCTCCTTGCCGCACGCGATAAACGCCCCTGGTCCCGAGCTACTTCACTTCTACCGATTCCCAAACTGGTGACATCCGCCGGGCTAGACAACGCTGCCAGGCTCAGGTTGCGTGCGCCCTCGTCGATCCGTTGAGCCCAGTTCTCCACTTTGGCGGATCCGGAAATATTATCCGCGGGCCGATCATGGAGCGGAAGTCTTCCAGAAATTTATCCCTGATTTGTTTTGGAGTCCCGGACATCTCGCGGGGAGTCGGCGCGACTCCCGCGGCGGGCTCACCGGAAGCGCAGGTCAAGCCCCCTCATCCTGGGACTCCTCCAGCAACTCCTCCTCGACGGAAAGTCAATGAATGACGGTGTTCGACCTCCATGCACAGGTATTACAGCGGAAGCCTCAAGAAACGCGGCCTGGATATGGTTAGGCTTCGTGTGCCCGTTCGACCAGGTCCCAAGGTGACGCGTGTTACCGCGCACCGATGCGCACTGACTGGAGCACCTTCCCGTAAACGGGCCCGAGTTGAGACCAGCGGGAGTCCGGCCCCACGCAGACGAAGTAGAGCAATTGGTTTTGGACAACAGTCGACAAGACGTAGTCGTGTTCCTTGGTGCCCTGGTAGGGAGAAGGGCTGACCATCCGGCTCATTAACGCATTGCGGCCGCTGATCTGCATGTTTTGTGGCTCGGCTTCGGCCTGCATCTTGCCCTGGTTCTGCTGGGTCAGGCTTTGCAAAAGCTCCTGGTGTGCCTGTTCCCATGATTGAGCCTGTTTCGGCTGGTATGTGCCGATGAGGATGCCGGCTCCGATGGCGCCACCTTCCAACACCCCGCCCTCCGGCAGGATCATGATCCGGCCGCTCTGCTTGTCGCCGTTGGCGTGCCAGTTATCGGGGACCGAAAGCGAGAGGCCGCCCGCATTGATGTGGCGGTAGTTCTGTGAGATCTGGAATTCCGGCACCGGCGAGTTTGCAGCGAGGGCTTTGGGGCCTGCTCCCTGTCCGCTCCCGCCCCTCGGGGCACTGGGAAGACCCGCAACAAGCTTCCGCATGCTGTCCAGGTCCCCTTCATGAGCGGTATAAGAACCCGGCGCCATGTAGGCCAACTGGCTTTCTATGGCCGTGGTGCGGTTGCCCGGGTTGGGGTGGTCGGAGAAGAACTGCGCTATCTTGCCTGGATCCCCTCCCATCTGCTGCTCGAGTTTCTCAAAGAATCTCGCGAGTTCAAGCGGATTGTACCCGGCTTTGGCCATCGTGTAGGCGCCCAGCAGATCGGCTTCGCTCTCGGCCGTCCGGGAGTACTTCATCACCCATGCCTGCGTTCCCATCTGAGCGCCCTCGGCGGCGATCTGCCCCAGACCTCCGAACATGCCGCCCAGGACGGCGCCCCCGATAGAGCCCAAGCCGGAGATCGTCTGCTGCTTTTTGGCGTTCGCCATGGAGTGGCGCAGAGAAACATGCGAGAGCTCGTGCGCCAGCACGCCTGCCATTTGAGCCTCATTCTCCGCCGCCGCAATCAGTCCGGTGTGCACGAACATCGGTCCTCCCGGCAGCGCAAAGGCGTTGATGCTCTGCTCCTGCACAACCTTAAAGGTATAGGGAAAGTCCCTGTCGAGCATGCCGGTAGCGACCAATCGGTTGCCGACGCGGTTGATGTAAGACGTCAACTCCTCGTTGGGGATAACACGCATCTGCTGCTCCACTTGAGCTGCATACTGCTTCCCCACGGCAATATCCTTGTCCTTAGGTCCGTTGTATTTGGCGACGGGGATAGGTTTTTGCTTCTGCTGAGTCGCCTGCTTCTGCGCAAGGAGTTCGCCTCCCAATAGCGCAAATCCCATCAGGACGACAGCTGCTCGCCTCATCATGCCCGCCCCCGGAGCATTAGTGATAGCGGTCGGGACTTCCATTTGAAATCTCCCGAACGCTGTCAGTATAGATCAAACCGTGAGCCAATGCCGGGGAAGAGTCCCTGTGGCCTCAATTCGATGTTGTCTCGCGGCCATCAGCGCGCTTGATCTCCTTGAGGCTTCTTCTGTCGGGTACTGGATCTCCTCCTGGGAAGTTCATCTTGATCGATGCCGGACTGGCAAGCAACGCAGCAAACAGATCATCCGTCGGATGTGTTGACCAGCGAGCTAGCTGGATGGCAGTTCTGGAAGAGACCGGTCGCGAGTTGTTGATTAGCGCCTTAGGAATATCTGGTAGCCGCGCCGGCGTTTGGGCTTCCACTGACATCGGCGTTGTCGTGATTGATGGCGGCTCGTGCGCCGCCGGATTCGATCACGGATGCAGAGGGCACGCGCAAGCAGAGCTGAGTGCGTCAGGTCACCCTTTCTTCACCATCCGGGGGCACTGGCGGGGTTTGCCTGACTATCCACTTCCCGCATTGCATGGCCGGCAATGCCGGAACCGGATATCGCGCTCAGGCGAACTGGTGCTAGTTTTGTCCAATACGCTAAAGACCATCGGCAGTCTGACGGTACTGACAAGCTGTGGTCCTTTACGTGCCTTGGCTAAGGAGCGACTCTAGCATGAAGAAAGCGCAGATTTTAGCGGCTTTGCTTGTCTGCTTCGCAGCGAGCACGGCGACAGCAGATACCTGGAACAAGAAGACGAAGGTGACGTTCAGCGGGCCAGTTACTATTCCGGGGCCACACGCCGCGGGTGGAGTGGTCACGCTGCCTGCGGGCACCTATGTATTCCGTCTGGTCGATTCCTCATCGAACCGCAACATTGTGGAAGTCACGAACGAGCGTGGGAACAAAGTCTATTCGAGCATCCTGGCGATCAACGACTACCGGGTGAATGCCAGCAGCAAGACAGTGATGTACTTCTCCGAGCGGAAGTCGGGTGCACCTGTCGCAATCAAGAGCTGGTTCTACCCAGGGGACAATTATGGCCAACGGTTTGTCTACCCGAAGGTCCAGGCCACTCAAATCGCGGCCGCGGTCAACCAGCCGGTGCCTTCGCACACTGTAGAGGTGATCGAGAAGACGAAGTATGTGGCCGTGCCGGTGTATATCCAGACCCCGGAGAAGCAGGAAGTCGCATACAACGCACAGACCTTCGACAAGACGGACGCCACGGACACGAGCGGCGATGACGGCGAAGCTGTGAAGCAACCCGCGGCGGCCGCAGCGGCGGAACTACCGAAGACTGCATCACAGGTGCAACTACTGGGGCTGCTCGGGCTGCTGATTCTGTCAATCTCCTTGCTGACCCGCAAGGCTGCATCTCAACTGCGCTAGTCCGGAGTGACGAGGAGCGGGGCGGCCTGGTGGCGAGGCCGCC
>DBMU01000002.1 GCA_002298225.1 Bryobacterales bacterium UBA690 | reverse complement strand
CGGAACTACCCAGCATATAACCGAAGGGGAGAAGCGTGTCGGATTAGCGCCCGGCCCGCGGACTTGGCGGGCCGGGCGCAGATGCAGCGTAGAACTCGGCCCTTAACCGCGGCTTCAGAAGCATATTGTCAGAGATCGGCGAGCCTCAGGCTGGCAATCGCTACGGCGAACGCGAACTGGCTCGATGGAATTCCGGTGAGGTTGCGGGAGTTGTGTATGGGGGAGGGCGTGGGGTGGTGAGCCGGGCTGCCGCGGCGTGGGCGGCGCGGGTCAAGTGGGTTTGATCGGCCTGGGAAAAAAGCGCGGTGGCAGCAGTGCAGGGTAAGGTGGGTCTGGCCGGCCGAGTCGCAGGAGCATGCGTGCGGGAAATGGGTTCGTTCGGCCTGGAAAAAAGTGTCTGGCCGGCGGCGATTGATTTGGGTTTGGGCTGTCCGCACCCGCTCGCTACTGCTCGCGGCTCTAATTTCCGATTGGCGTAGTAGCGGCGGAGGAGGCGAGTGATGCGGAGGGTTTCGGCGTAGTGGTGGGCGTGGTAGCGGTCGAGGGCGGTGATGTAGTCGCAGTTGGCGAAGTACCAGGGCATGCCATTTTGTCTGACCTTTTTGAAGAACTCGGCGCAGAGGTGGACGAAGTACTTCTGGCGGCCGTTGATAAGGACGCGCTGGAAGATGAGGGGGCGGAGGTCGGGGTCGTCGATATTTTGCGCGAATTGATAGGCGCGTTGGAGGGTCCAGTGCTCCCAGACGTCGGGCATGCGGAACTTGCGTCCGTAGATGTGGTGTTTGCAGGCGTTCCGGGAGGAGCGGCGTTTGCCGGCATCGGTTTTGGGTCCTGTGGACTTAAGGGCGTTGGCTCGGTTGGCGGCGAGCCGCTGTTGTGAGACCTGCATAGGGCAATTCACTCCAGCATCATTGTCGGCCCGCACGCCAAGCGTTTTTGGAGAGAATGGCTGCAAGCCGCTGATGACATAGGCGCAGATAATCTGCGCAAGCCTGTGATGGGGTGAGCTGGGTGGTGCATTCCAGTACTTGTTTTGACCAAACCAAGGGCGGCTGGTTTGGCTCTATTGCGAGTTAAGGACCTCTATCACCGTTGCTGCCGGCCACTCGGTCTCGATAGACTGGGCGCGACTTCAATTGCGAAGGGAGATCGACATGCGCGGAATCGACCGGCGGGAGTTCCTGGGGAGATGCGCGGGCCTGGCCGGCGCGTTGGCGGCGTTCGAGAGCGGCGCCTCCGGAGCGCAGGATGCGAAGCCGGTGCGGGTGGGCATCATCGGCGTTGGCGGGCGCGGCACGGGCCATGTGCGCGATCTGCTGGCGGTTCCGGGAGTGCAGGTGAAAGCCGTCTGCGACATCAATCCGACGCGCGTCGAACTGGTCCAGAACCTGACGCAGAAGGCCGGCCAACCGCGGCCGGAAGGCTACTCGCGCGGCGAGTTGGACTACAAACGCCTGTGTGCGCAGCAGGACCTCGACGCCATCTACATCGCCACGCCGTGGGAGTGGCACGTGCGCATGTGCGTCGAAGCCATGAAGAACGGCAAGCACGCCGCCGTGGAAGTCCCCGCGGCCACGACGATTGAGGAGTGCTGGGAGCTGGTGGAGACGTCCGAGTCCACCGGCAAGCAGTGCGTGATGCTCGAAAACTGCAACTACGACCGTGTGGAGCTGATGGCGCTGCACATGGTTCGGAAGAACCTGCTGGGTGACGTGGTGCATGCCGAATGCGGTTACCTGCACGACCTGCGGGCAACCAAGTTTAGCGACCGGGGAGAAGGGCTGTGGCGGCTGAACCACGCATTGAAGCGCAATGCCGATCTTTACCCTACGCACGGCCTGGGGCCAGTCGCGCAGACGCTGAATGTGAATCGCGGCAACCTGTTCGATCACATGGTGGCGATGGCCTCGAAGAGCGAAGGGCTGCGGGAGTACGCGCGCGCGAAGTTTGGGCCGGAGAGCCCGCAGGCGAAGCTCGACGTGAAGCTCGGCGATGTAGTTTCGTCGCTGATCCGGACGCGCGCGGGCCAGACGATCCTTGTGGTCCACGACACGAACCTGCCGCGTCCGTACAGCCGCAAGGTGCTGATCCAGGGAACGAAGGGCGTGCTGCAGAAGTACCCGAAGCCGCAGATCTACGTGGAAGGGCGGAGTAAGAACGACGAGTGGGACGACCTCTTCCCTGGCTATGCCCAGGAATGGGAGCATCCACTGTGGAAGTCGCTGCAGGAGCGCTCCCAGGGGGCGGGCCACGGCGGCATGGATTATGTTCTGAATTACCGCGTGATGGAGTGGCTGCGCACGGGCGCGGCGCCGGACATGGACGTCTACGACGCCGCGGCATTGAGCGCAGTAACGGAGTTGAGCGAACGGTCGATCGCGAAGCGCGGGGCGAGCGTGGACTTCCCGGACTTCACACGCGGGAAGTGGCGGTCGCGCAAGCCGCTTGGGGTGGTGACGGCGTAGAACGCGGGACGGGGAGGGTGGTACGTGCGGTGTATTTCTTAGCGGCCTCACACAGCAGGGCAACTGTGTCGGTTCAGCCTGAAGTCCGCCACCAGCGCGGCCAACTTCCAGGTGGCGCGTATCACGGAAACCGGCCACTTCTCCGGGTTGACGACGGTGCAGAGCAGATCAGCGAGCGGGCGGTTGGCGGCCACAGGCCTACGAAGGCTGTGGATTGAAGTTAGCCTGACCAGCCCACATGAACGCGTTGGCGTCGATTCGTGGCTCGCCACTGGGATTATTACCTGCTCATCCAAAACCGAGGCTTTACGACTGCGTGGTAGGGGCCCTGCGCAGCCGGCCAGGTTCGGTATCATCTAGGTCAGCCTAAATATGAGTTAGGCGGCACATGGCCCAACGGAGTAACCATGGCTGAAAGAGAAGTCAGAATCCAACCACCCCTCTTGTTCCTCATCCAACTGCTGGTCATTCTCGCGCAGTGGAAGTTTGGGGCTTGGCTTCTTCCCGTCTTGCGCACTCCCCCTACCGCAACTTTTCGCGGCTGGGCTCCCTTCTTGCTTTGCCTCGTGGCATTCCTCGCCGGCAAGATTTGGATGTTCAAGTTCTTCGCCAAACACGCCGCAAGTCCCATGTTCAAAGAACACGCCAAGGAACTGATCACGGAGTTCCCCTTCTCCGCGGCGCGCAACCCTTTCTACCTTCTGGATTTCCTCCCGTTCCTCGGGCTCACTCTCCTCCTGGGTGCCCTCGACCCACTCCTCCTGCACGGCCCGCTGTTCTTTCTCTTCCTAGCCTTATACATCGTCCCCAAAGAGGAGAAACGTCTCCTCCTCGCCCATGGCACGGACTATGAACTTTACAAGTCCCGCGTCAGGCGCTGGGGCTTGTTTTGATAATTGCGAGCAGGCGTTCGGTAAACCACCCCATGAGATTACGAGGCACGACCCGGCGGAACCTAACAACGGCATCCAGCGGAGGGCGCTGCGCGAGGAGCGCAGAGATAGCGGAGGACTCCTCAACACAATTCACTGTCATTGGTCTTTGTAGATTGCATAGAGTGAGTCATTTAAAACCAGCACTTGAATCAGTTCTCCGCGAGACGATTCATTAGGTCTCTGCTCCAATCCCTTGCCAGTCCTGCTACTGATGCCATTTTTGAGTTTCAAATCTTCCACCCTGTAGCGACTCTGGTTCTGGGCATGGACGGTGCCCAGAGGCGACTTGACGAACGTATTCCAGGCCACCAACGCGGCAATGACGGTGAGAAGGAACTGTTTGTAGAAGTTGGTTTTCATTGAGGGTGATCCTGTCTCGGTTAATCCGGATGTCCTGTTCATCCGCTATCAAAGTGGATGGTGTCTTTAGGGTCAAGACGTGAAGGGAGCAGTACAGGTTGCGAACCTGGCCATGAAAGTTCCGGGCGATCTGAACTTCTTCCAGACCGTCTCGAAAGCGGAGACTGAGGCGACGGGCAAGGCATGCTCACACTCGCTGCCGCCGTCCGGGAATTTGCGACGCCTCGTAGAGGTTGAGGCGAGCGGCGTGGATGCGGATCAGGGCCGATTCTGTCCGCGCTCATGCGCTATCGCACGACTCCCCATTGGACGGAAGCCACTTCAGGCCAGATGGGATCGGGAAACTGTTAAGCACTACGCTGTCAGGCGTCACCTGCGCTCAGGAATGGTAGAAGGTTGATGCATTGCCGCCATCTTCGCCGGTCCGGCACTTGCCCGGGATACCGGGCGCTTTGGGACTCCCAGGCAGCGTCAGGGAAGATCGGCAACTTCGAACGTTTCGGCCAGGTAATCGCTAGATCCGCCAGGAACAGCGGGGGCAGAATTGAAATATGTAAAGCCTCAACCTTCGACACATTGTGTGATATTCTCAGCGGTAGAAGGTTGAGGTATTGATGTCATCTTCCCGGTTTCCCATTCCTCAAGGCACGCTGGACATGCTGATACTCCAAATCCTCTCTTTGGAGCCTGCGCATGGGTATGGGATTGCCCAACGGCTCGAACAGATCTCGAAATCCGTTGTCCAGGTGAACCAGGGATCTCTGTATCCGGCGCTCCACCGGCTGGAACAGAAAGGCTGGCTGAAGTCCGGGTGGAAGCAAGCGGAGACGGGACGCGAGGCCAAGTTCTATTCGTTGACACGCTCCGGCCTCAGGCAGCTCCGCACCGAAAAGGATAGTTGGGCTCGTCTGACGGGAGCCGTCCAATTGATCTTCGATGAGGGCAGCGCTCGATGAGCCGAATATTCAACTGGTTCCGCTTGCGGAATCTCGAGAACGAGCTGGACCGTGAATTGAAGTACCACCTCGACCGCCGCGTGAGTGACCTGATTCAATCTGGTGTGCCGGAGGCCGAGGCGAGAAGGCGGGGCGCGTACGAGCTCGAGGGCGCTGCGCACGTTCGCGAGGAGGTGCGCGATGTCTGGCTGACCCGCTGGCTGAGGGATTGCGCGTACGATCTCCGTTTCTCCGCGCGGTCCTTTGTCAAAAGCCCGTCGTTCACCGCGACGGCCGTGATTTCGCTGGCGCTGGGAATTGGAGCGACCACTGCCATCTACTCACTCGTGGATCAGGTGGTCCTGCACGCGCTGCCGGTCCGTCAGCCGGAACGGCTGGTTCTGGTCGATTCGAACGGCATCTGGGTCGGCGGTGGATTCGGCAGTTATAACTTGATGCCATACCCGTTCTGCCGCGATCTTCAAGGTCAGGATAAGGTGTTCGAGGGCGTGCTCTGCCGCGCTGCAACCACTGTCAACCTCTCAACGGGTGGAGAGCACCGGCCGGCCGCGGCGGAAGTCGTCTCGGGCTCCTATTTCCCGGTGCTCGGCGTAACCGCGGTACGGGGCCGCCTGCTGACGAATGAAGATGACCAGCCACCCAAGACAAATCCGGTAGTTGTGCTTTCGTACGACTTCTGGCAAACCCAGCTTGCAGGGACTCCCGATGTCATCGGCCGGAAGGTGCTCGTCAACCAGAATCCGATGACTGTTGTCGGTGTCGCAGCGGCCGGCTTCCGGGGCATTGATGTGGGCGAAGTCCCATCGCTGTGGATTCCTGCCGCCATGTCGGCGCAGGCGATTCCCGGGTTCACTGATTTACTCGGCCGCACACGCTGGATGCAGGTCCTGGGCCGGCTCCGGCCGGAGGTTGACCTCGCCAGAGCGCAAGCGGCGCTGCAGCCCTGGTACAACGCATGGCTCGAAGAGGACACGCGCAAACCCGGATTTCCAACGATCACGGCCGAGACTCGCCAGCGCTTTCTTTCCGCGTCGCTCAAGCTGACGGCTGCGCCGCAAGGTCACTCCGTTCTGCGGCGCAGGTTGTCTCAGCCGCTGTGGGTCCTGTTCACAGGGACAGCGGTGTTGCTCGGTCTGGCATGCCTCAACGTGGCGGGCCTCTTCCTCGCCCGGGGATCGGCTCGCGAACGGGAACTCAGTACCCGATTGGCGCTGGGAGCCTCACGCGGGCGGATCGGCCGCCAACTCCTTGCCGACAGCTTCGTTTTCGCATTGATTGGCGGATTGCTCGGGACTCTGCTTGCGCCCATCGCCATGCGGACCCTGATCGCGTTCCTGCCGCGCGACGCCGCGCCCAACGCACTGCAATCGGTCATCGACACGCGCCTGCTCCTCTTCGCGTTCCTGGCAAGCGTGATTGCCGGGATCGCGGCTGGTTTTGCGCCGGCGATCCAGGCGGGCCGCCGGTCGTTCAACTCTTCGCTGCGGGAGCGGGGCGGCACGGCATCGGGTGGAGTGCGGCTTCGAAAGATCATTGTCACTCTGCAGATTGCATTTACATTGATCCTCGTCATCGGAGCCGGTCTTTTTATACGCACTCTCAAAGAACTGACGATAAAAGGTCCGGGGTTCGACACATCGAGCCTGGTCTCGTTCGGCATTAATCCGTCCCGAAGCGGGTACTCCAAGCCGGAAGCAGACCGGCTCATTCGCCGGATTCATGATGAGATTCGCGCGAACAGAAGCACCCAGGCATCGGCAGTAGCAAACGTCCAGTTGTTGACAGGTGGAAGCTGGAACAACCCGATGACGATTCAGAGCACGGAGCGGAGCATTACCGAGCTGGCCCACCTGAATGCGGTCACACCGGGGTTTTTCGCCACCCTCGGAACCAGAATCGTGGCGGGGCGGGATTTTGAGGAGCAGGACACGCTGCCGGAGAAAGAGGGCGGCAGACGCGTCGCCATTATCAATGAGGCCTTTGCCAAACGGTACTTTGGAGAGCGCAGTCCCCTGGGAGCCCTCATCTGCCAGGGGACGGCGCCCGACGCCAGACCGGACATCGAGATCGTTGGAGTTGCCGCCAACATCAGCTATCGCGGAATCCGCGAGCAGTCCGAGCAGGTGTATTTTCCACGAGTGCAAGGGGAGTACAGCCCCGGTCACTTTTACATCAGAGCCCAGGGAAGGCCGGAAGCCGTCTTCCAGTCCATTCGAACGGCACTTCACAACGTCGATCCTGCCTTGCCCATCAGCTATCTGCGCATGGTAGACGAACAGGTCAGCCGGTCGCTGAACACAGAGCGCCTCCTGGCCGCGATTTCAAGCAGCTTCGGCACAGTGGCGCTGCTCTTGTCCGTGGTGGGACTGTACGGCGTGATGTCTTTCGTGGTCACGCAGCGCACGCGTGAGATCGGCATCCGGCTGGCGCTCGGCGCGACACGTCCGGCCGCCCTCTGGCTTGTGCTTCGCGACGCCCTGGTGATGATGGCGGCGGGAGTCGCCATCGCGCTGCCATGCGTATGGGCATTGGGCCGTTTCGTGGAATCGCAGCTCTACGACGTCAAGCCGACAGATCCGGTAACCATTGCCGCTGCAACTTTGGTTCTCTGCTCAACGGCACTGGGCGCAACGCTCATCCCCGCCCACCGCGCCTCGACCGTGAGCCCCATCGACGCACTCCGATTCGAGTGAATCAGGCTGGTCAGCACGGTCTGCCCCTGTTTGCAGCCGACATCCGCCCGCCGCTGTGTCTTCCCGTAGGAAGGGCCACATATCCGGAGCCTGCCGGGAATCAGAACCGGCGCCTTCTACTGATAAGATGCGGAGGCTGCACGATGGCCAAACTGATCTACTTTACGCCTACGTCGCTGGATGGTTATATCGCTGATGAAGCCGGCAACTTCGATTGGTCGGCGCCGGACGAGGAGGTATTCGCTTTCATCAACGATCTCGAGCGCCCCATCGGCATGTATCTCTATGGCCGCAGGATGTACGAGACGATGGCGATTTGGGAGACGCGAGACGTCATTCCTGGTCTGACGCCGGCCATGCTGGACTTCGCGCGGATCTGGCAAGCGGCCGAAAAGATCGTCTTTTCCAAATCGCTGGAGACCGTCTCTACACCGAAGACGCGTCTCTATCGGGAATTCGACCCGCAGGCGGTTCGCGACCTGAAGGCTCAATTGCCTGACGATGTTTCGGTGGGTGGTCCAACCCTCGCCGCACACGCGATCCGGGCGGGGCTCGTCGACGAGTATCATCTGCTCATCGTGCCTATTCTGCTTGGCGGCGGCAGGCGGGTCCTGCCCGGCAACGTATGCGTAAAGCTGGATCTCCTGGACGAGCGCCGTTTTTCGAATGGAATGGTCTATCTTCGCTATCACACGCAGGCATGATGGAGGCTGCCGCTCCTGGTTCGGAGCGCTGATCGCGCTCTGAACGAAAGCGCTAAACTTCGAGGAGCAACCAGGCCATGGACAACACCAGAGTATTCAGAATGGCGTTCTCAAGCGTCTACCCGCATTACATCACCAAGGCGGAGAAGAAGGGCCGTACGAAGGAGGAGGTGCACGCCATCATCCACTGGCTAACGGGCTACGATGAACAGACGCTGCAACAGCAGATCGACAAAAAAGTCGACTTCGAGACCTTCTTCGCCCGGGCTCCACGGATCAACCCGAACGTCTCCAAGATTACCGGCGTGATCTGCGGTTATCGGGTGGAGGAGATCGAGGATAAGCTCATGCAACAGATCCGTTACCTGGACAAGCTGGTGGATGAACTGGCCAAGGGAAGGGCCATGGACAAGATCCTGAGGAAGTGAGCAGGCGTGTCGGTGTTGTCATCGCCGTTGGCAGAACCATCCGCACCACAGCGCCGCGTTGCGCGCTCAGGGCCATACGGATTTCCATCTCGCTGAACTGCCGCGCGACGCTGTAAGTCGTCATCCAGTAGAGTCGCAGCAGGATATCGAGAAGTTCACGCAAGCTGGGCCGCGAACGCCGTCCGCTCCAACAAGGCCCTGTAAGAAAATCGTTCAAGAACTGTCTACCTTTATTGAAACGTGACGAGCGCCACTCAATCGGAGTTTGAGGAAATCCTGCGGCGCTACATGCCTGCTCTCCGGCGGTTGGCCTGGTCCTATGCAAGGAACGCCACCGAGCGTGAGGACCTGTTGCAGGAGATCATGATGACGCTGTGGCGCGCGCTTCCGCGCTTCCGGCAGGACTCGTCCGAGCGGACCTACGTGTATCGCGTGGCACACAACGCTGCCATCAGTTTCGTCACCGCGGACCAGCGTCGCAGGGCCCGCGAGCATTCGGAAGAAGCGCTGGCCGAACTGGCGGGGCCCGACAATCCCGAGTCGGACGCAATCCACAATCAGCGTGTCGGGCGTCTGCGCGCCGGCGTGAAAGAGTTGCCCGTATACGATCGCCAGATGATCCTGCTATACCTCGAAGGTCTTTCAGCCGCGGAAATCGAGAGCGTGACTGGATTCTCGGCCGGCAATGTCGCCACCCGGCTCACACGCGCGCGGCAGCGCCTGGTGGCGCAACTTCGTGAGGAGGGAGGCCATGAGCTCACTCGGCCCTGACTTCGAAACCTCGCTCGACAAGGAGCTGCAAAAAGTGTGGCAAGAAGACGTGTTTCCACAACCTGCGGATCCGGCCCAATTAGCCCGCACGATCGCAGTGGCGGTGCAGCAGTTCGACCGGAAAATTCTCTGGCGCAATCTTCGCGAATATGTCGCCGGCGGCATCCTGCTAATCTTTTTCCTCAGTGGTGCATTAGTCCCTGTTCGGATGGTGCCTGTGCCATGGATCGGCGTAGTGGCAGTGGCGTTCGTACTTGGGTACCTGTGGTGGAAACACCGCGAGCTCAAGCCCCTGGATCCGACTGCCGACGCACGCGCGTACAAGGCGGCCTTGCTTGCCCGCTACGACCGGCAGATCCAACTCCTCCGCAGCGTGCGTTATTGGTACTTCCTCCCGCTCTACGTCTGGATTGTTGCCGCGACGCTGGCCAGCGGTCTCCACCGGCCGGCGCGCGTATCTCCATTGGCGCATCTCATCAGCCTCGCTGCGGCACTGGGGTTTGTCACAGCCCTTTATATCTGGCTCGCGCGGCTGAACGAGCGGCACGCGGTTCGCCGGTTGGCAGAGGCAAAGGAACAGGCCAACTCGCTGCTCTCGGAGCAGACCAACGATGATTAGGAAAGGACCATGCCTTACTCGTGCCGCAGAGCCACCAGCGGATCAATTCGGGACGCTCGCCTTGCCGGGGCGTAGCCTGCGAGAATCGCGGCGCTGAGGAGGATGGCACCGGCCAGCGCCAGGGTTCCCGGATCATTGGGCTGCGTCCCGAACAGAAACGATTTGACGAACCGGGACGCGCCCAACGCGACAGGAACGCTGATCGCGAGCCCTACCGTCGCCAGTAGCAGAACGCGGCGCAAAACCATCCATATGACGGCGCCGCGCTGCGCGCCCAGCGCCATACGGATTCCCATCTCGCTGAACTGCCGCGCGACGGTGTAGGACATGGTCCCGTAGAGTCCTACGCACGCGGTCAGGAGAGCGAGAACCCCGAAGCCCGTGCACAGATTCGCAAACGTGATTTCCCGGTTGATCGTCCGATCGATTTCCGCGGCCTGTGTCACCACGTTGGTGACGGGTATGGATGCATCCGCCTCCCGCACGATCTCACGCACATTCCTGACATATCTCAGTGGATCACCCGCGGTCCGTAACGCGTAGGTCATTCCTTCCGGAGACGTCTGGCTGGCCGCTGCGAACACGGTCATGGGACTGTCCTGTTTCAGACCGCCGGTGCGCAGGTCCGCTGACACGCCGACGATTTCAAGATCCCGCTTGTCCTCCAAGAACGTGATGCGCCGGCCCACAGGGTTTTCGTTCCCGAAGTAAGTCCGCGCCAGCCGCTCGCTGATCACGGCAACCGGCGTGGAGCCCGGTTGGTCGCGGTCGTCAATTTCACGCCCGGCCAGGATCGGGATCTGCATCGTCGTGAGGAAACGCGGTCCGGCCATGAGGACGCGTGCGCCGTCGATGGTAACAGAGCCGATCTTCATGGTCCCCCGGAACGTTTTCCCGGCATGGCCGGCGTTGATGATGGAGGAGTGCGAAAGCGAGGCGCTGCTCACTCCCGGGATCGCTTCGAAGCGCTTGCGCAGGTCCGTGTAGAAAGTGGCGATCTCCGGGTCGCGATGTCCGGCCTGGCGCGCATTCAACGAGAACAGAAGGACGTTCTCGCGGGCGTAACCCAGTTGGACGGAGTGCAGCTTGTTGAGTGTCTGGACAAACAGACCCGCGGCCACCAGGATGAGAAACGACATCGCGATTTGGGCAACCAGCAGAACGTGCTGCGTGCGGTGGCGCGATCCGGCCCCGCGTCCAGACTTGAGCGCGGGGATGACGTCCGTACGCGTCGACTGAATTGCCGGAACGAGGCCAAATAACAACCCGCAAACCACTGATAGCGCCGCCGTCACACCCAGCACCTGCCAGTTCAATTCCGCGTGCAGCGTAAAGTTCTCCTGCCCCTTGGAGAACAGAACCGTCAGCGATCGCACGCCCCAGATCGCAAACAAGACCCCGAATGCCCCGCCGAGCGACGCCAGCATCACACTCTCGGTCAGCAACTGGCGCACGACGCGGAACCGTCCCGCTCCCAGGCTGAGCCGGACAGCCATTTCACGACGTCGAGCGGCGGCCCGCGCCAGCAGCAGATTGGCGATGTTCGCGCACGTGATCGCCAGGATCAATCCCACCATCGCCAGCAGCACGAACAAGGGCTTGGAATACTCGCGGCGCAAGCTGCCCAGACCGGCGGCGCCGGGATTCAGAATCAGTGCGGGCAGCTTGGCGCGCTCACCGTCGGTGGTCGCCGTGGCGCCAACCCACTGATGGAAACGAGGAGCCAGCGCCGCCTGCGCCTGGGCCCTGCTGACGCCGGGACGCAGACGGCCCATCATTTCGATCCAATAGAAGTTTGCGTCGCCAAACATACGAGCTGCCCCCGCGCTGCTTACCAGGACATTCGTGTGCAACGGAAGGTAGAGGTCCGGCGCCGCCGCGGGATCGACTCCGAAGAATTCCGGCGGAGCAACGCCGATCACTGTAAAGGGCACGTTATCGACGAGAATCGACTGTCCGATCGCACTCGGCGGTCCTCCAAAGCGATTTTGGCTCGCAGCAAAACTGATGACGGCGACCGGCGCTGCGCCTGGACGGTCGTCTTCGGATTCGATCAGACGTCCCGCGGCCGGCGACACGGCCAGACCGCGAAAATACTCGCCGGTGACGAACTCCGTGCTTGCGCTCACGGCCTGCCCGCGGACGGCCACGGTACGGTTATGTCCGTTGAAGTATCCGAAGACCGTGGAAAAGACGGGATTCTCCTCGCGAAGCGTCTCGAACGCGCCGTAGGGGAATATCCCACTGACCAGGACGCCTTTGTCGCCCGGCCAGAAGACCCCTTGTATCCCGTGCACGACGTGCTCCCATTGCTTGCTGGCGTTCTGGGGTGGCCGGCTCTGCCAGTTCAGGACCACCAGCGACTCGGGATCGGCCACCGGCAGCGAGCGCAACAGAATCGACTCCATGAAGCTGTAGATGGCGGTATTGGCCCCGATGCCGAGCGCCAGCGACAAGACCGCCAGGGCGCTGAATGCCTTGTTGGCCGTCATGGTGCGACAGCCATAGCGGATATCCTGGCCAAGTTCCGACAAGAAGCGCGTCATCCAGATCTCCCGCGACTCTTCGTGCTTCAGTGTGACGTTGCCGAATCGCCTGCGCGCTTCCGCCCGGGCGCGCTCCGCCGTCATGCCGCCTGCTTGCAGCTCCGCGGCTTTTTCCGCAAGGTGGAGTTCCATCTCCTCCCGCAGCGCCTCGCTGCGCCTTGCACTTTCCATCCAATACCTCAGGCGCCGTAACACGTGCGTCACTCCATTCCCATCACGTGCGCGATCGCCAACGTGAGTTTGGCGTACTGCCGGGTTTCCACGGCCAGCTGTTTGCGGCCAGCAGCCGTGATCTTGTAGATCCTCGCCCGCCGGTTGTTCGACGTCACGCCCCAGACACCGTCGATCCAGCCGTTGAGCTCCAGCCGCTGGAGAGCGGGGTACATCGAGCCCTCCTCGATGAGGAGCTCATTGCCGGACGACTGTTGAATGAACTGGACAATGCCGTATCCATGGAGGTCGCGCAGCGACAGCGTCCGCAGAATCAACATGTCCAGTGAACCGGGTAGCGAATCGTTCTTTTTTGGCTTGCGTCCCATACCAAGAATTCTTAGCTTATGGCGGAGGGATGACGCGAGTCAAGTTCAGATTGGCGAGCCTTCGCGCCGCAAAACGATGCGGGGCTCGGGTCAATGCGGTGTGACGCAACCGCGGATGGACGATTTGGCTATCGAGCCGAGTGCGCAGCGAAAGAGCGTGCCTATTCAGCAAATAGCCAGAGGGATCAGTGCGCAGGATCACTCGGTGCGCAAGGCTTCGCAGGGGTCGAGGCGGGCGGCGCGGATGGCGGGGATCATGCCACTGCAGACGCCGACGAACATGAGGACGACGAAGGACACGGCGGCGATGAGCGGTTCGACGCGGAGGACGAGGTCGCCTTTGCCGGTGGAGTCCTCAAATAATGCGCCGATCATGGGAATGGGCGGCATCATCCAGGTGATCGCGTAAGACAAAGCAACGCCGAGGATGCCGCCGGCGAAGGTGATGACCAGGGCTTCCGCGAGAAACTGCAAGGCGATGTGCCAGCGGCGGGCGCCGATGGCGCGGCGCAGGCCGATTTCGCGGGTGCGCTCATTCACGCTGACCAGGAGGATGTTCATCAGTCCGATGCCGCCGATCGCCAAGGTCAAAGCGCCGATGAAGAGGAGCAAGACCTGGAGGCCGATGGTGAGGCCGTCGATGATGGGACGCATGGTGGAGGTGCCGAAGCCGGTGATGGCACGCTTGTCGTTGGGAGAGAAGTTGAAGCGCTTGGCCATAGCGGCGCGGAACTGATCGGCGGCCTTCTCTTCATAGATGGGCGCAACGGGCTGAACGACGGCGTCGGACGGGTAGCGCGTGTTCCACAATTCGCCGGCGGTTTCGTAGGGGATGAAGACGGAGCGGTCATCCGGGCCGTAGTAGTTGCCGAAGGAGAGCTTCTTGTCCATGACGCCGATGACGGTGAAGCGGACGCCCTGGATGGTGATGGTTTCGCCGACGGCAGGGCGGCCGGAGAAGAGCTTCTGCTTGACGTAGTCGCCAATGAAGGCGACGCGGCGGCGCTCGGCCTGATCGTCGGGGATGAGCCAGCGGCCCTCCAAAGCGACTTCCGTGCGGATATCGCCGTATTCGACGCAGACGCCACGGACATTCGAGGTGACGACGCGCTCCTGGTAGGTGAGCGGGACACGCTTGATGGTCTCGGGGCAGATCTTGCGAATGAGCGGAGACTCGGCCTGCGCCAATTCGAGGTCGGCGAGCTCGAAGCGGATGCGGCGGCCCGCGCGTTCCCCACCAGCCTGTTCGCTGGTCTGACCGGGGAACATGATCATCGCGGACTTCGAGAAGTTCTGGAAGGTCCGCACCATGACGCCGCGGAAGCCGTTACCATAGGCCAGCAGCAGCGTCACGGCAGCGATGCCCCAGACGATGCCGAGCATGGTGAGAAGGCTGCGGGTGGGGTTCCGTTTCAACGCGTCCCAGGCCTGGCGGATGATCTCGGCGAACATGCCTCCCATCGTTAACCTCCCGCCTCGAAGCGCAGCGCTTCAATGGGATCGACCGAGGCGGCACGGGAGGCCGGATAGAGCGCGGAGAGGAAGGCCACAAGCCCGAGCAGAGCGACACAGGCCACGCCGACCTGCCAGGTGGCCCAGAGTCCGGCGAAGTATTGCGGCATGGGCAGCTTGTTCACGTAATGGCAAACCGTGTGGGCGAAGGCCATGCCGATGGCGCCGCTCACGAAGACGATGATGAACGTTTCGAGGAAGAACATGGTGAGGATCTGGCGGCTGGTGGCGCCGACTGCCTTGCGCAGGCCGATCTCCCGGGTGCGCTCGCGCACGGACACCAGCATAACGTTCATCGTGCCGATGCCTCCGAGAAGCAGCGTCACCACGCCCATCGCGCCGAGGAAGTACTTCATGCCGTCGGCCATGGTGGCGAAGGCGCGGGACTCCTTCACGGTGTCCCAGATGGGGGCCGCTTCCTTGTCGTCGGGATGGAAATGGTGGATGCGAGCCAGGCCGCGGCGGACTTCGTCCACGCAGGCTTCGTGCTGGTCGAGAGTCTTCGCCTTGACGATGAGCTGATCGACGGTCTGTGCGGGCAGGGGCGGCGGCTGCGGCAGGTCGCGGATCATGGCGGAGTAAGGAACGAAGACCTTGTTGACGTCTCGGCCGTCGTAGCTGGAGTCCTGCTCCTTGCTCTCCATGACGCCGATGACCTGGTAGGGAAGGCCGGCGAGGGAGATGGTCCTGCCGACGGCGTCGCGTCCGGCGAACAATTGCTTGCGCACGTCGCTGCCGATGAAGGCGACGCGGCGCGCCTGGGCTTCGTCTTCCCAGGAGATGAAGCGGCCTTCGGCGGCCGGCAGATGGCGCAGTTTCTGATAGGGCGGCTGCGAGCCGCTGACGAGGAGCGTGGCGGAGTTATAGTCGCTGCGGACGGCAACCGTGCCGCGGGTGAGCTCGGGCAGGACATGCTCGCAGGAGGGGGACTGGGGCGCGAGGAGCTGATGGTCGTAGATGGTCCACATGACGCGACGGCCGGCGCGCTCGCCGCCAGCCTGCAGGGAAGTGCGTCCGGGAAAGACGATGAAGATGTTTTCGCCGAATTGCGTGGCGACCTGGCGCTGGCCTTCACGCAGGCCGTCGCCGGCGGCGGTCATGAGTGTGATGGAGACGACGCCCCAGATGAGGCCAAACATGGTCAACCCTGCCCGCAGCTTGTGCGCGAGCAGGGTTTGAAGAGTGTCTTTCAGTAGGTCGACGAAGCTCAAGGTTTACTGGAGGATGACTTTCTGGCCCTGGTTGAGGCCGGAGATCAGCTCAGTCTTCACGCCGTTGGAGATGCCCAGCTTGACGGACAGCTTCTTGCGGCCCTTCTCCTCGGTGGAGTCAGGGATCTCAACGGAAGCATTGCGCTGCTTGTCGTACAGAACGGCGGCTTCGGGAACGAGGAGCACGTTCTGCTTTTCCTCGAGGATGATCTCGGCGTTGGCGCTCATGTTGGCCTTCAACTCGTTGCCGGGGTTGTGGATGGAGACCTGCACTTCGAAGGTTGTGACGTTGTCCTTTTCGACGCCGTAGGGAGAGATGCGGTAGACCTTGCCGTCAAACTTCCGGTCGCGGAAGCTCTCGACGACTATGCGGGCGGGCTGATTGATGTAGACCTTGCCGATGTCGGCCTGATCGACCTTGCCGCGGACGAAGACGTCGCTGACGTCGCCGAGGGTGAAGAGGAGGGTGGACTGCGAACCCATGACAAGGATCGAGCTCACGGCATTGCCCACTTCGACGTTGCGGGAGAGCACGAGCCCGTCGATGGGACTGACGATGGTGGAGTTTTTCAAGTCCTCTTCGGCGCGCTCCAGCATGGCGTTGGCCTGGGCGACCTGGGCCTTGGCTCGGCTGATTTCGGCGCGGCTGACAGCCAGGTTGCGCACGGCGGAGCTCTGCTTGTTCAGGGCCATCTGGTAGAGCTTCTCAGCGTCTTCCACCGTGTTCTTGGCGATGAGCCCTTCGCGGTTGAGCTGGCGTGCGCGGTCCATCCCGGTCTTGAGGAAGGGCAGATCCGGGCCTTCGGCATCAACCTTATTGCGCTCCAGGGCGGCGGTGGCGGACTCTTCAGCGGCCTGGGCGGACTGGAGGTTCGCCCTGGCTTCGCGGAGACTGGCCTGGAGCAATTCCTTGTCCAACTCGGCCATGACATGGCCCTGTTTGACGACGTCGCCGTAGTTGACGAAGATCTGCTTGACGATGCCGCTGGCCTTGGATTTCACCTCGACGATGGCGCGCGGCTCGATCTTGCCGGTGGCGACGACACTGCGGGCGATGCTGCCTCGCTCGATATTGGCGATCTTCGACGGGTCGATCCTGTTATTGGGCTTCAACGCCGCCCTCACGCCGAATCCGGCTCCGACGAGCACAAGAAGAAGGACACCGAGCCAGATCCAACGTCGAGCTGACTTCTTTTTACCGTTCCCTGCCATAAAATTAGAACTCCTCTATCAACCGGTACAGACGAATGAAGGCTGGCGAATGTTCCGTGGATGTTAGCGGTCAGCTTTCAGCGATCAGCGACCCCGCGAACCGCCGGCTGAGGCCGGCGGTTCACCTCCGAGGTGAAGAAACGCACTAAGATAAACCGCATGATCCGCACTGGCTTGTTCGTCATCCTGACCGCCACCGTCCTGGCCGCGCAGACGAGATCTCCTGAGGTGCTCAAGCAGGCAGCCAGGGAGATGGTCGAGGGCAGGCGGCAAATGATTCAGCAGATGGTTGACTCTATCTTCTCATTCAGCGAGCTGGGATACCAGGAGGTGGAGACCTCAAAGTATGTAACGTCGATCCTCGAGAGGAACGGGTTCCGGATTACGCGCGGGGTGGCGGGGATGCCGACGGCGTGGGTGGCGGAGTGGGGCTCGGGCAAGCCGGTGATCGGCTTCATGGCGGACATCGACGGGCTGCCGGAGACATCGCAGACGCCTGGCGTGGCGTACCACAAGCCGTTGATCGAGAACGGCCCGGGCCACGGAGAAGGCCACAACGCCGGGCAGGCGGTGAATGTGACTGCCGCTCTGGTGGTGAAGGAGCTGATGGCGAAGGAGAAGATTCCCGGGACGCTGCGGGTCTATCCGGGGGTGGCGGAGGAGTTGATCGGCAGCCGCACTTACATGGTGAACGCCGGGCTGTTCAAGGATCTGGACGCGATGCTCTCGACGCACATCGGCTCGGACTTTGGCACCGGTTACGGTCCGAGCGGAACAGGGCTGGTGTCGGTGGAATACACGTTCCGGGGACGGAGCGCTCATGCGGCGGGGTCGCCGTGGGCGGGCCGCAGCGCGCTGGACGCGGTGGAACTGATGGATATCGGCTGGAACTTCCGGCGGGAGCACCTGCGGCCGGAGCACCGATCCCACTACGTCATCACGCACGGCGGAGACCAGCCGAACGTGGTGCCGCCGCTGGCGAAGGTCTGGTACTACTTCCGCGAGTGGGATTACCCGAGGATCAAGGAGCTGCACGAACTCGGAACGCAGATCGCCCGGGGCGCGGCGATGATGACCGACACCGAGATGTCGGAACAGGTGCTGGGGGCGGCTTGGCCGGGCCATTTCAACAAGCCGATGGCCGAGGCTCTCACGGCGAACATTCAGGCCATCGGGATGCCGCAATGGTCGGATGCCGACCAGGCCCTGGCGAAGGCCGCTCAGGCCGAGTTAAAGGTGGAGACGAACGGGCTGAAGACGAAGGCCGGCGAATTGCGCCCGCCCGAGCAGGTGAGTCCGATGTACGGCTCAGACGATATTGCTGAAGTGTCCTGGAACGTGCCGACCGTGGTGCTGAGGTTTCCGGGGAATATTCCGGGCATGATCGCTCATCACTGGTCCAGCGGAATCGCGATGGCGACGCCGATCGCCCACAAGGGTTCGACGGCGGGAGCGATGGCGCACGCGATGACGGCTCTGGACCTCCTGCTGAAGCCGGAGATCCTGGCGTCGGCGAGGGCGTGGTTCGCCGAGCAGACGAAGACGGCGAAGTGGCAATCGCTGATCCCAGCGGGGCAGGCTCCGCCGATCACGCTGAACCAGGAGAAGATGGAGCGGTTTCGGCCGCAGCTCGAGAAATTACGGTATGATCCGTCGAAGTATTCGACTTATATGGAACAGCTTGGAGTGAAGTATCCGGTGGTAACGAAGTAATGAGCGGCTCGGCCCGCCGCAGACTGCTTTCGATGGATGCGCTGCGCGGCTTGATCATGGTGATCATGGCGCTGGACCACGCGGCGTTCTGGATATCGCGAGTCCATCCTTTCGAATTCTGGAGCGCGCCTCTGCCGGACTACGGCAGCGCATCGTGGTTTTTCACGCGCTGGCTGACGCATCTGTGCGCGCCGGGCTTCTTCTTCCTGATGGGAGCGGGAATGGTTTTGTTCACCGAGTCGAGACGCGAGTCGGGCTGGACAGATGCGCGGATCACGGGATTTTTCCTGAAGCGCGGAGGGGCGCTGATCCTGGTCAGCTATGTGTTTGAGGTTACCCCGGCGATCGCGCTGAAGATGGCGCCGCCGGCGCAGTTCATCATGCTGGGCGTGCTGGTAACGCTCGGAATCAGCATGGCATTGTGCGGCGCGCTGATGCGGATGAGCGTCCGTACCTGGCTGGCGATGGCGTTCATCGCGATCATGGCGCCGAACTTCCTGATCCCGACTCTGGGAAAGAATGACGAATCGATCAACCTGATGCTGCGTCTCTTCCTGGTCCCCGGCAATACCGGACCGATCATCTCCGCTTACCCGATCCTGCCGTGGTTCGGCATCTGCGCGCTGGGAGTCGGCTTCGGGCTGGTACTTCGGAAGAATGAAGACCGGGCTCTGCGAGCCATGCTGCCGATGGGGTTGGCGTACCTGATGGCGTTCGCCGGCATCCGTTGCGGCGGAGGCTTCGGTAACCTGCGGTCCGCTGCGGGACACGGGTGGATGGACTTCCTCACCGTGATCAAGTACCCGCCGAGCCTGGCGTTCACGACGCTGATGCTCGGCATCGACTTCGTTCTACTGTCACTCTTCCACCGCTTCCGCGAGTCCCTGGAAGGGGTCATGCGGCTGCTGGCCGTGTTCGGACAGGCGCCGCTGTTTTTCTACATCCTCCACTTCCAGTTCTACGCGTGGTTGCGATTCCTATTGTTCAATACGACTGCTCCGGCGCAGTGGGTTCTTTACGCGCTCTGGCTGGCGGGAGTGGTGGTGTTGTACCCCGCCTGCAAATGGTTCCGGGCGCGCAAGCTGATGAAGCCCGAAGAGTCGCTCTGGCGGATGTTTTGAGCGCTACTGGGGCTTCAGTTCGCTGCCGAAGAGGCTATGCGGGATTGCGAAGATGACGAGCGTGACGATGGATGCGCCCAGCACCCAGGGGCCGGCCTTGGGATCGCGCTTTGTCTTCAGCCACGCGATGACCCAGGCGAGCCACGCTACCGCGGTCTTGTTGTCGGTGAGGTCCGTGCCGAAGGGCCAACCCGTCCAGTATTCGCCGAAGGCGTACTTCTGCACGACGGGGCCGAGGATGAGGCCGCCGACTGTGAGCAACCCGATCGTCCAGGCGATCAGCTTGCCGTAGTTCGGGTTCGACGTGAAAAACTCCAGACCGGCCCGCGTGCTCAACAGCATTCCCACGAACATGCAGAAGATGTGAATCGCGAGGATGTGCAGCGGGACCTCGCCCTTAAAGCGGATGATGACGGGCGAGCCGCCGAGGGTCACGCGCTCGTCCAACTCCTGCAGAATGACGCGGTACATGAGTTTGCCCGCGGGCGGCTGGTGAGGCAGTATGCCGATTAACTCGCTGTTCCGCCACTCCATCTTCGAGTAGGTCCAGGCGTCGTTCGAGTTGAAGCGCTTCCAGGCAAGCGTCCCTTCCGTGCCGGTGCTGGGTGCGGTGATGCGCACGTCGGCGTCGCCGTCACCGTGAGTTCGGGGGAGGCGGTACTTGATCTCCTGATTGCCGAGCTGAACCTTTCCGCGAACCGGATAGGAGGGGCCGGTCATTCGCTGATAGGCGGCTGAAGCCAGGGTGATGAGTAGGGCGAGGAGCCAAAGAGCAAAAGGACGGCGCACTCCGTTATTGTTTCAGAATCGTGGTGAAGTCGTCACGCGTGAGGCGCATGGTCATCCAGTCGTTGAGGTGTTGCGCGCCGAACTTCCTGTAGAAGTCCTGGGCGAGACGGTTCCAGTCGAGCACAACCCATTCCATGCGGCCGCAGCCGCGGCGCTCGGCCTCGGCGACCATTTCCTTGAAGAGCGTCGCGCCCGCGCCCTGTCCGCGGAACTCGGGTCTGACGAAGATGTCCTCCAGGTAGAGAGTGGGCAGGGCGAGGAAGCTGGAATAGGTTTCGAGGATGAGGGCGTAGCCGGCGGGTTTGTTGTCGACGAAAGCGAGCCAGGCTTCGAGACGCGGCTTGCCGCCGAAGATGTCGCGGACCAAGCGCTGCTGAGCGGCCTCGTCGGGGGGATTGAGCTTTTCGTAGTCGGCGAGGGCTTTGATGAGATCGAGCAGGGTTTGCGTCTCGTCGGCGCGGGCGCGGCGGATTTCGAGCATCAACAGTCAGTATGCCGCAGGAAGATTCATTCGCAACCGACAGTCTAGTTCGGAGAGCCTCTCCAGGCAGGCCCACTCATCTGCGCCCAGCGCCACGGGCGGCACGCGCCCCGTTGACAAAGGAAATCAGCTCTTTGGACATTTTTAGAGTGTCCGGGCCCCATCCTGTCATGTCTGCGAAGAGGATGTAGTCGACCTCGACCTTAGGGGTGAGGCTCTCGTTGTCCTTGGTGATGGGTGCATGCACCGGCCGCATCGGAAGCGTTGTACCGGGCAGGAATCGTCGTGCCTGATCATCAAACTGCGCCGTCTTGACTGTTACTGAGCCTCGGCTCTTGCCTTCACTGTTGAGGAAGGAGATGACAATAACCTGGCCGATAATCTCTTTAGCGTCAAGGTTCTTGGCCTTGAGATCATATGCCACCGGGACGCCGGCCGCTCTCGCGATCGCGTGTGGCTCGATAGACATGAGCGAGACTTCGACGGGTGTTTTTGTGCGACTCTCATCGCTCGCGCCAGTGCCGCCAACTTGCATAGCCAGCAGCAGGGATAAGATTTGGATCAAGAACATGGCTGATTCCTCTCCTATTCAACCTACTCACGCAAATTCTCATGTCAGGCAACGATGCTGCACTCTCCGCAATTCCAACTGCGCAGGTCAGCCCAGCCGTTGCAATAATTGTAGATCTCGCAACTGAAAGCCCCAAGCCACGTTGTGTTACAGACCGTATTCATTTGTTTCCGCATATTAGGATTCCGATGGCTGCAATTATGAGGCTAACTCGTCCTTTCCATCTCTATCTTTCGGACAAAGCGCCTGCAGAATCGTCGTGGTGGTTGCGATTTCACCACTTTTAGGACAATGAATGGTCTTTTTAACCCTTAATGACACCCATGGGTCGCAGGCGAGCGACTTTGCGGGCGAGGCCGGCGCGGTGGACGACGTCGATCACCTCGTCGACGTCCTTATAGGCTTCAGGCACCTCTTCGACGATGCCGTCGCGGGTTTCGCTGCGGACCAGGATGCCGCGGGCTTCGAGTTCCTTTTGAACTTCGCGGGCGTCACGGCCTGCTTTTGCGGCGTTGCGGCTCAGGAGGCGGCCCGCGCCGTGGCAGACGCTGCCGAAGCTCTCCTGCATTGCGCCGTCGCAACCGGCCAGCACCCAGGACGCGGTGCCCATGCTGCCGGGGATGAGCACGGGCTGGCCCGCGGCGCAGTACTCGGCGGGGATCTCGGGATGATGCGGCGGGAAGGCGCGCGTCGCCCCCTTGCGGTGGACGAGCACATCCACCGGCCTGCCTTCCCACGTGTACTTCTCACGCTTGGCGATGTTGTGGCAGACGTCGTACATCAAATCCAGGTGGACCCGCTTGCCGAAGATCCGCTCGAACGATCCCCGCAGGAAGTGCGTCATCGCCTGGCGATTGGCCCACGCGAAGTTGGCCGCGGCGCGCATCGCTTTCAAATATGATTGACCTTCGGGGCTCTGGATAGGCACGCAGGCGAGCTGGCGGTCAGGCAGAGTGATGCCGTATTTCTTCATCGCCGCACCCATCTCCGCCAGCGCGTCCGTACACACCTGGTGGCCGAATCCGCGCGACCCGCTGTGGATCAACACGACGACCTGGCCCTCTTTCAGGCCGTAGTCGCGGGCGGCATCACCGGCCTCGATCTTCTCCACGAATTGAATTTCGAGGAAATGGTTGCCGCTGCCGAGCGTGCCGATCTGAGGGCGGCCGCGCTCCTTGGCCCGCGCGGAGACCTGCGAGGCGTCCGCTTCCCGAAGACAGCCCCGCTCCTCACAGAGCATCGTATCGGACTCGCCGCCGTAGCCTTGCTCGACCATCCACTGCGCCCCGCGCTCCAGAACCTGATTCAGTTGTTTCTCGGTGACGTCGAAATGCCCTTTGCCGCCAACGCCGCAGGGGACGTCGCGAAAGACCTGGTCGATGAGTTCTTTCAGCCGCGCGCGCACCTCGACTTCGGATAGGTTCACCCGGACCAGGCGCACACCGCAGTTGATGTCGTAGCCGACACCGCCGGGCGAGACGACGCCGTTGTGCCAATCCATGGCCGCGACGCCGCCGATGGGGAAGCCGTAGCCCTGGTGGATGTCCGGCATTGCCAGCGACGACCCGACAATGCCCGGGAGGCAGGCCACGTTCATCGCCTGTTCCAGCGATTTGTCCTTGCGGATGTGCTGAAGGATTGCGTCACTGGCGAAGAAGCGCACGTCGGTCTTCATCCCGTGGCGGGCATCCGCCGGGATGCGATGGCGGACGTCGTCGATGCGTTCGATGTCCATGTCAGATGTCGAGGTAGACCTCGGCCTCCCAGCCGGACTCTGTCTCAGCCACGCGCAACTGGTGGAAGGTGGCGGCCTTCACAACAATGCGCGGGGGATGCTTCGTGTCGTCGCGTCGCTCGCCGAGCAATTGGCTGAACACAGTGCCGTCCTCGAACCAGAGCGTCTCGAAGCGGGCCGGGACAAACTTCTCGCCGTCGATCAGCCAGAGCACTTCGTTGAGCCAGTTCACCAGCAGTTCCTGCTGATCGGCGCCGGACGCGCTGATCTGGCGCGGCTGAAACGCATCCACACGGGAGGGATCCAGCGCAACGGAGATCAATGCCTCCGCGGCATGGATGAACAGCTCCTCCGGGGTCTCACCGCGCGCGCGGAAGCCAGTGTCGGCGGTGTGTTCCAGCAGTTCGAAGTTCGCCATCAATGCGCCTCGCTCAGCCTCGGATCGTCCAGCTGCAGCCTATACATCACCTGGTTGTAGTTGTAGCGCGGTGTTTTCTCCTTTGCATCCGTGAAGCTGTCGGTGTAGGTGCCTTCGAAGTAGATGACGCGCCCGCCATCCTGGTTGAAGAAAGGGTGCGTGACGACGTTGTAGAAATTGTAGCGGTCGTGGTGGACGATTCTTACGGCCTTGCCGTACGGCCCCTCGGGCGCCTTGGCCTCTGCATAGTAGACCTCGCCGAAGTTCTCGAGGAGCATGATCCAGCGCTTGCGGTACTCGTTCCAGGCGACGCAGGACACACGCTTCGCATCCGGCGGCAGTTGCACCTGGCGCTTTTCCCATTTCGACACATCCTGAAACGCCTGCCAGTTGTCCGGCACGCGCAGTGAGGGGTACAGATACCAGTAGCCATCGCGTTTGAACGGGTGCGAGGAGTAATGACCCTTCTCGCACGTGTACTGGAACCACGGCTCGAACTGCTCTTTCGCGTCGTTGAAGAGCGCAGCGCCGCATTCCAGCGGAGGTTTCAACCCGTCTTGGCGGGTATAGGTCGCCACAAGCCGCTCCTCGCCATTTGGGTCTTTGAGAGTGATGAGACCTTCAATCCACACGAGTCCCTTGCGAGGCAGCGGCAGCATCGGCCTGGAGCGGCCGTCCTTCGAAGTGAAGTAGCGGTAGCTCACGGCGACTGACGGGTCGTCGTTCAATTCGCTGGTCGCGCCGGAGACGTTGAAGTTCCAGTAGTCCGGGCCGATGGTGTCGCCCCAGATCCAGAAAATCTTTCCGCGGTAGAGCGCCGCGGAAGCGGTGTCCTGGCCCAGGACCTGTCCGTTGAGCAGGGGTTGCTTCGCGGGCACGGTCAGGCCGGCCAACATGCTGTCGCGGTAGATCCCTTCACCGGTGAGACGGTACAGCCGCTCGGCGATCATCGTACGCCGGATCTTGAGGGTCTGGCTGCCTCCCGCACGCAGATCGAGCATTGCACCGCGGCCGAACAGCGCCTCCTGCGGGTACTCGTAGCCGTGGCTGCGGATCTCCACGAAGACCCGGCGGCCTTCGAAGGAGGGCTCGTCGAGTGCGGCGACGCCGGCGCTGTCGGTCCAGTACTGCACTTCGTTGGGGAGCTTCAGGCGGACCAGCGGAACGCCGCGGCCCGTCTGCTCGTCCACCACGCGCACCACAAAGAAGCGCGGCGAGGCGCTCGTCGCGGTGAACAGCGAAAGCGCGAGCAGTATGCGGATCACGCCTTCAACTGCCGGGCGAGGAACGGCAGTCCCTGCTTGCCATGGAACACGTGAGCGCCGTTGTGGATCTCGCTGCCGATCAGATCGGATGCGCCGAAGACGTCATACACCTTCTTCACTTCGGCGAAGGACTGCTTAAAGGCGTCGATCGGGAAGATGTCGTCATTGACGCCGGACTCGCAGAACAACGGGCGCGGCGCGATCAGGCCCGCCACGTCGTGCTGTTCGCACCATTGAAGGATGCCGGGCACGTAGTTGTCGATGCAGTGGGAGAGGCTGAGGATGGAATCGCGGAACGTGTTCAGGTAGCCGCTGACGAAGGCGGCGCTGATGCGCGGCTCCAGGGCCGCGCCAAATACGGTGCATGTGCCGCCGCCGGAGATGCCCATTAGGCCGATGCGTTTTGGATCGAATTCGGGACGCGATACCAGGTAGTCGACTGTGCGCATGATGTCCCAGACGCGCCAGCCGATCATGGTTTCGCCGAACAGGAGCGCGGCTCCCGCTGCTGGCTGGCAGGACGACTGGCCGAGGCCTTTCTTGCGGCTCGCCGGGTCGCGGCGGCAGCCGAAGCCCATCGGCTCGATGGCAAAGGCGGCCATGCCGTGCTCGACGAGCTGGATCGCGTAGTCGTATTGGTAGGTGACTTTTTCGGTGCGGTCCCTGCCCTTGTCGTCGATGCCCGAGATGTCGTCGGCGCCACGGCCGTGGCCGGGCACGCTGATGACAGACGGGATGGGCTTGGCCTTGCCCTTCGGAATCATGAGGTAGCCGAAGACGTCGAGGCCGGGGCGCGACTCGAAGATGATGGTCTCGCGCGTGTAGTTGGGGAACTCGCGGGTCTCCAGCACTTTTGGGTTCAGGGGAGTTTTATCGGGGAAGCCGCCCACCAGTTCGATGAGCTTGGCGCGCAGCTTCTTCTGCCAGGCCTCGGCCTGTTTGCGGGTGGTGGCGTTGAACCGCATGCGCCGAGGCATCGACTCGTAGCGTTTACGCGCATAGTCGAGGGTGTCGAAGGCGGACGCGTCAATTTGTCCGGAGAACTTCGCCAGCGCGCCGGCATAGGCGGGCTGGTCCTGGGCGTTAGCTTTGGTTTTGAGAGCGGGGGCCATGGCGGCAAGGGCGAGACTTCGTCGGGAGATCACAGGATTACGTTTATCACTTCACTGACCTCGTGCGCTTGCGCAACCGGTACGTGCGCAGCGCTGGGGATGCGCTGGAGCCGTTGCACCCGCTCGCTACGGCTCGCGGCTGTGAGCGGTTCGAAATGGCGCCGCGGGTGGTGGCGGCAGTTTGACGCGCGTGGAGCCGTGAGCTGGCGAGCGGGTGCGGCGGATCAGATTCCCGCCCACTCGTCCGCGTCGAACCCGAAGTAGATCTTGCCGCCTTTCACGAGGAGCGGGCGCTTGATGAGATTCGGATTCGCCGCCATCAATCGGATGGCTTCGCTGCGGGTAGGCGGGTTCTCCTTCATGTCCATCTCCCGAAACAGTTCGTTTCTGGAGTTCAGGAACAGCTTGTAGTCCCGCTCGCCGATCAGTCGGTCCAGCTCCTCCACGGTCAGCCCCTTGTTGAGGTCGACGGTCTCGACTGCGACCTTCTTGTCTTCCAGGAAACTCCTGGCTTTGCGGCAGGTGGTTCAAGTCGGCTTGAGGTAGAACTTGAGAGACATATGCACTAGTATCTCGGGACTGAAGGGTCGACGAGGGACGTCCAGAGGTCGATGCCCCCGGCCATGGAGACGCAGTTCTCCACACCGCGGCTGCGCAGCCAGCTCACCACATTCAGGCTGCGGATGCCGTGGTGGCAGTACACGATGAGAAGTTTGTCGTCGGCCAGTCCTTCGAGGTGCTGCAGCTCCTGGGGGACGCTCCCCATGGGGACGAGTTCAGCCCCGTCGATCCGCGCGATCGTGTACTCGCCCGGTTCCCGGACGTCGATCAGAATGGCCTCGCCGGCGTCCAGCTTCTGTTTCGCCTCCGGCGGAGAAATTTCAAAACCCAGTGTCAATCGCATCACCTCAATCAAGTATTCTCAAATCCGCAATTCCAGCTTAGAATGAGAATATGAGGGCCACTCCGGCCAGCGTTCGTCCTTTCCTGTTCGCCTGCGATTAGCAGGCCCGCTTCGGCGCGTTTTCACCCCCCCCCCCCCCCCCCCCCCNNCCCAGATGCTGCGAGTTCCGGAGGTGTCTATGCAAATGACGGAGCGGCACGACCTGCCCATTCTCGTCACTTCCCTGCCCGGCCCCAAGGCCCAGGCGATCATTGAGCGCGACAAGGCGGTAATCTCACCGTCCTACACGCGATCGTACCCGTTTGTTATCCAGAAGGGCGAGGGCGCGATCGTCACTGACGTGGACGGCAACCGATTCCTCGACATGAACGCCGGCATCGCGGTGGTCGCCACCGGACACTCGCACCCGGACGTCGTCAGCGCCATCCGGAAGCAGGCTGAGCAGTTCATTCACATGTCCGGGACGGACTTCTACTACGAGAACATGGTGGCCCTGGCGGAGAAACTGGCCGCGCTGGTCCCCGGTCCGTCGAAGAAGCGGGTGTTTTTCGGAAATTCCGGGACGGAGGCCATCGAGGCCGCCTTGAAGCTGGCTCGATACCACACGGGCCGGGACAAATTCGTGGCGTTCCTGGGCGCATTCCACGGACGCACCATGGGCTCCCTCTCCCTGACCGGATCGAAGGCGGTTCAGCGCCAGGGCTTCGCGCCTTTGCCGGCCGGCGTGACCCACATCCCCTATGCCTATTGCTACCGTTGCGCGTACGGGAAGCAGCCGGACACTTGCGCCGTGGAATGCGTGCAGGTGCTGGAGAAGCAGCTTTTCAAGACGATCCTGCCGGCCAATGAAGTGGCCGCTGTGTTTGTGGAACCGGTGCAGGGCGAAGGCGGCTACGTGGTGCCGCCGCGGAAGTTCTTCGATGAATTGAGGGCGGTCTGCGACCGCCACGGCATCCTGCTGGTGGCTGACGAAGTGCAAAGCGGGATGGGCCGCACCGGACGTATGTTCGCGAGCGAGCACTTCGGCCTGGAGCCGGATGTCATGACCATCGCCAAGGGCATCGCGAGCGGACTGCCGCTGGGCGCTACCGTGGCCAAGGCCGAGTTCATGCAATGGAAACCGGGGGCGCATGCGTCCACCTTCGGCGGCAACCCGGTGAGCGTGGCTGCGTCCCTGGCGACGATCGAACTGCTGGAACAGAAGCTGGTCGATAACGCGGCACGGATCGGCGCACGCATGAAGGCGCGCATGGACGAGTGGGTCCGAAGGTATCCCATTGTCGGCGACGTGCGCGGACTCGGGCTGATGCTCGCCTTCGAGCTTGTTAAGAATCAGGCGACGAAGGAGATTGCGCCGGACTTGCGCGACCGGATCGTGGATGGCGCCTTCCGCCGCGGCGTCCTGGTGCTGGGCGCGGGCTCGAACTCCGTCCGGCTCTCGCCGCCTCTCGTCCTCAACGAAGCGCAAGCGGATTTCGCCCTGGAGACGCTGGAACAGTGCATCGCAGATGCAGTCTAGAATTGGGAGATGCCCAACTACGAGGAGATCTCCGGCCGCATCCGACGATCGCTGAACCTCGACATCGATCCGATCGCCATCGCGTTCTGTGACGAAGCGCCGGCAGGCGTGAAGCAGCACACGGGCCGGGCGCCGGCGGGTTGCTCTTTCTGGGAGGAGGCGGCGCAGGGAGCGTTTTCCACGGAGGCCCGGGACCATGCCCTATGCGCGATCGGGATCTACACGCACAACCTGAGCGGCGCGCCGGAGACGTACTCCAGCGAACTGCAGACGGTGCTTCAGGTCATGAACGGTCTGGAATACGCCCGGGAAGCGGATTTGGCGATGATCCCAGTGCTGGCCCAGAGGCCGAAACACGTGGTCTACGCGCCGCTCGCCGGGACACCGCTGCCGCCCGACGCGGTGCTGATCTTCGCCGACGCAAGGCAGGGGCTCATCCTGGCGGAGGCCGCGCAACAGGCCGACGGCGGTCTTCCGCCGGCGTTGGGGAGGCCTGCCTGCGCAGTGATTCCGCAGGTGGTAAACACAGGAAGCGCGGCCGTCAGCTTCGGGTGTTGCGGCGCGCGAGCCTATACGGGCGTATTGGGTGACGGAATCGCGCTGTGGGCGTTTCCGGGCTCGCGGATCGATCTGTACGCCGGGCGGATAGAGAAGCTCTCCGAGGCGAACGGCGTGCTGACGCAATTCCACCAGATCCGCAAGGCGGATGTCGCGGCGGGCGCCACTCCGACCGTCGCCGAGTCACTGGACAGGATGAGGGGATGAGCGGAGTGCGCGTCCTGGACGTCGGCTGCGGCGTGAACAAGCTCCCGGGCTCCATCGGCATCGACCGAAACCCGCGGACGCGCGCCGATGTCCTCTGCGATCTCGACCGCATCCCGTATCCATTCCGCGATTCCTCGTTCGACCGGCTGCAGGCCGTCCACGTGATCGAGCATGTCGCCGACGTGTTGCGAGCCATGGAAGAGTTCCATCGCCTGGTACGCGACGGCGGCACCATTTTCCTGGTGACACCGCATTACACGGATTTTTCCAGCTTCTGCGATCCGACCCACCGCTGGCACCTCAACTCCTTTTCCTTCCGCTACTTCGGCGACGACAACGCCGGCTACGGCTACTACTCGGCCGCAAGACTCCGTGAGAAAAAAGTGCGCGTACGCCTACTTGCTCTGTGGAGGTATCTCGGCTTTGAGTTCCTGGTCAACGCCTTCCCACGGTTCCGGCGGTTCTGGGAGCACTACCTGTGCTTCGTGGTCCGCGGGAAGGTGATGGAGTTCGAGTTCGAAGTCGTGAAATAGCGGTTTGCTGCTGCGCAATATCTACGCCGTCTTCGACGCGATCCGCCACCGCGCGCGGCTGCGGCAGTGGAAGGAAGAAGCGGCCTTGGGGCGGCGCGCGGAGGACCTGGCGCACCGCCACCTGCAGTCCAGGGGGCTCACCGTCGTGGAACGCAACTGGATGGGACCGGGGCTGCGAGCCGAAGTGGACATCATTGCCTGGGACGGCGACACGCTGGTGTTCGTCGAGGTCAAATCACGCCGGACCTCGGAGCACGGCGACCCGGAGCGCGCCATTGACGTCGAGAAGCGGCGCCACGTGATCTCCGCCGCACGGTATTTCCTCAAGCGCTGGCGAATGGACGAGAGCAGGGCGAGGTTCGATCTGGTGACCGTTGTCTTCGAACCCTTCGAGATCCGCCACATCGCTGACGCCTGGTCGTTCGACGATGGCCGGCGCATATCATAGGCCTGCGTCGGCTATCCTGGATAAATCCTCATCACTATCATCTGGTTGAACCACGGTGCCTGATCTTCGGAAAGATCCAATCACGGGCCGCTGGGTGATTATCGCCACAGATCGGGCCCGCCGGCCCAGCGACTTCACGCGGGAGCATGTCGTGGTGACAGGGGGAAGGATCTGCCCGTTCTGCCCGGGCCAGGAGATCCGGACCCCGCCCGAAGTGCTGGCCTATCGCAGCGAGGGCGGACCCAATGAACCCGGGTGGAGCCTGCGAGTGGTCCCGAACAAGTTCCCTGCCCTCCGCGTGGAGGGCGATCTCGACAAGCAGGGTGAGGGTTTGTACGACCGGATGAACGGCGTCGGCGCTCACGAGGTCATCATCGAGACTCCAGACCACATGGCATCGCTGAGCGAGCTACCCGACAAGCAGGTGGCCGACCTCTTCTTCGCCAGCCGCGACCGGATCAACGACCTGCGCAAGGACAGCCGCCTCCGCTATATCATCGTCTTCAAGAACCACGGCACAGCCGCAGGCGCAACGCTCGAACACACTCATTCGCAACTCATCGCGTTGCCGGTGGTCCCTCAGCACGCCCAAGCGGAACTCGACGGTTCGTTGCGTTACTACCAGTTCCGCGAGCGCTGCATCTACTGCGACATCCTGCAGCAGGAGATGCAAACGCACGACCGGATCGTCATGGAGACCGACCACTTCCTGGTGATCGCGCCATATGCCTCGCGATTCCCGTTCGAGACCTGGATCGTCCCGCGACAACACGGCGCGCATTTCTCGCAGGTGGAAGCGCCGGTGATCCAGAACCTGGGCTGGGTGACACGGACCGTCCTGCGCAAAATCGACAAAGCGCTGGAGCAGCCTCCCTACAACGCCATCGTCCACACGGCGCCGATTCAGGACGGGCCGCTGGAACACTACCATTGGCACGTGGAGATTATTCCCAAGCTGACCAAGGTGGCGGGGTTCGAGTGGGGAACGGGCTTCTTCATCAATCCGACTCCGCCGGAAGAGGCGGCGCGCTTCCTACGCGAAGTGGGCTTGCCCTAGGCGGCCAGTTCGTAGAGCCTGACGTCGCTGAGCAGGCGCTGGATGTGGCCGTTTCCGACCGGTGACTCCAGCAGGCATGTGTGCCTTCCCTCCCGGCCCTCCACGCGAACCTGCCCATCCGACCGGCTGACGCGCCATGCGGATATCGCCCCCTGAGACCACCGCAGGGACTCGAGACTGTGGCCGCTACCCGCGATCATCTGCAGTCCGCCGTGAGGACCGACGAAGACCGTCCAGTCCTCGCTTCCCGGACCAGGTTCAGTACAGCGCACCGCCGTCTCCAGTATCCTGCGCGCATTGTCCAGCAATCCAGTCACACTCCACCTATCGGCGAGGCGCATCGGTCCTTGAGACAATGAGGCGATGTGGCCGAATGTGACGTTGATTGACCGGAGCAGCGCCCTGGGCGTGCTGACCGCCATGATCACCCCCGCCTTGCTCCTCTCCGCATGCGGCACGTTTATCCTCTCCACATCGAACCGGCTGGCGCGCATCGTGGACCGAATGCGTTCGCTGTCCACCCTGCTGGACGAGATGTCACGCGCGGAGTACGACATCGCACTTCGGGAAGAACGTATTGAGCGGCACCGCGCCGAGATCAAGCTGCAGGGCCTGCGGCTCGGCCTGATTCAGCGCGCCCTGACCCTGCTCTACATCGGAGCGGTTTGCTTCATATGCTCCAGCGTGGCGATCGGAGTGGTCTCCCTCATTACGTTCCTCCGCGTGTACTGGATTCCGGTCGCGTTCGGCATCGGCGGCGCGAGTTGCATGCTCGCCGCGGCCATAATCCTGGCGCTGGAGGCACGGAAGGCGGTCCAGGACATGTACGAGGAGACCGAATTCCACCGCCGGATTGCCCGGTACTACGCCACTCAGCGCTTGCAGAGCCCGACCGAGCCGCGACCGTCAGTGAGAGATTCGGCTGCGTCTTGACAGGTGGCGGGCCTCGCTATTTGAGCCCCAGTCCGCCATCCACCTGCAAAACCTGGCCGGTAATGAAGTTGGTCGCCTTTAGGAAAAAGACGACGCCGTCGGCGATCTCCTCGCCCGTCCCCGGCCGTTTCAAAGGTGTTGCCGCCGCCATGGCGACAATCCGCGGATCATCCTTCTCTGCAAACGGGATCACGCCCGGCGCCACCGAATTCACGCTGATCTGCGGCGCAAGCGCCTTGGCGAGCGTCCTCGTCAGGCTCACCACTCCCGCTTTCGAGGCGCAGTAGTGCACATTTTCCGGCCATGCCAGGAACGCGCCCATCGAGCTGATGTTCACGATCCGCCCTTCGCCCGCCTTCCTCATGAGCAGCGCCGCCTGCTGCGCGCAGAAAAAGGTCGCCTTCAAGTTGACGGAGTGGATAAAATCCCAATCGGCTTCGGTGACTTCGAGAGGCGGGATGGTCGTGAACCGCGCGGCGTTGTTGACCAGCCCATACAGGTCGCCCACCTTGGATTCGATGTCCGCGAACATCGTCCGGATCTCCGCCACGCTCTCGAGATTGGCCCGGAACAACGGAGCGTTGCCGCATTCCGCCGCGGTAGTGCGCGCTTCGTGCTCAGAGGTGGAGTAGTGAATCAGCACGCGCGCGCCTTCGGCGTGCAGGCGTAAGGCGATGGCCCTTCCGATGCGCTTTGCAGCGCCCGTTACGAGAATCGGTTTCCCGGTCAGCTCAGCCATTGGGGTCGCCGTGAACTTCGATCTCCGCCGGATCCACTCCCTCCAGCGCCGGCTCCGGCAACAGCCCGCGCGCCTGGGCCCAGCCCCAGCCAATCGCGGTGGTTGAACTCAGTATGCCTGAGATGACTCCGATGGTGCGGGGGTCCATGGTGACCGAGGCAGCGCCGGCGGCGGTCATCGAGAGCATCATCGTCGCCCAGACCATGGACTCCATGGTGGAGAAGACGCGCCCGCGATAGGCGTCAGGAACGTGCCGGAGAACCTGCGTGAAGTTCAGCACCGAACTGATGGCGACCGCAGCCCGTGACAGGCCAATAAAGAAAAGCGCTGCCGCATAGCTCCGGCTGATGCTGAACAGGACATAGGCGCCTCCGTGCACGACGTAGCAGGCGGCGATGGCCCATTTGTATTTTTCGAAACTCAGCTTTTTGCCCCAGGTATTGGCGACCACTCCGCCAATGATCAACCCGAGTCCGGCGCAGCCCCAAACCTCACCGATGCCGGCCGCACCGCGATTGAACACCATTTCCCCGAAGAGGCTGAACAGGATCTGCGCGGCGCCCCCGCCTGTTGCCCAGCCGACCCCCACCAGCGCGATGGCGAGGATCAACGGAGTTCGGGCCATGTAAGCGAGCCCTTCCCGGTACTCGTGCCAGGGACGCGCGACGCGGTCCTCGCACAGATCCTTGCGCTCCGCCCTGAAGCTCCTGCCGTCCGGCACCTTCAATTGTGCGATGCACAAGGCGGACACGGCGAACGACAGCGCGTTGAACACGAACGCCCACTCGTACCCGAGGCTCTTCGCAGTCGAACCGCCAAGAAACGCGCCCAGCGCGACGGAGGTCCACTGCGTCGTCTGAGTGAGCGAGTTCGCGGTGTGCAGTTCCTCCTTGCTGGCGATCACTGGCAGGATCGATGCGCGGCCGCTGGTGAAGAACGGCGACGCAAACATCAGCAGTCCGCTGAGCAAAAGCAGGAGCGAGATGCTCTTCTGCCCCACGCACAGGATGAAACCGAGCGCGATGACTGCGCGCACCAGATCGCTGAGGATCATCACCCGGCGACGGTCGACCCGGTCCAGCACAACTCCCGCCAGCGGCCCGGCCACGATCATTCCGACGGCCCGCGCCAGCAGGACGGCGCTGACGGCGAGGCCGGAACGCGTCTGATCCATCACGAGCGCAAAGACGGCGATGGTATTGAAGTTGTCGCCGACTTCGCTGACCACCTGCCCGCTCCACGTCAGGCGGTAGTTGCGGTTGTTCTTCAGGAGTGTGGTAAATCCTGCCATCGGCGATTCACCCGCGTCCGGTCAACCATACGCCGCTCAGTACCAGCAGGCCGCCGAGCCCCACCGGGAGAGTAATCGGTTCGCGTAGAACTGCGAGCCCAGCCGCTGCGGCAATCACCGGCTGCACGTAGGAAAACGCCGCCACGCGCGTCGCGGGAAGATGTTTGAGCCCGTAGTAGAAGATCATGTAGCAAACAACGGAAGAGAGCACGGCCATATAGGCCAGGGCCCACCAGCCCGACGCAGGCACACCCGCAAAGTCGAAGTCGTACGATTGCTGCACGAGGAGCGGAGCCCCGGCCACGGCTCCGGCGAAGTAGCCGAGCGAGTTCACCGTAAGCGAGTCGTGCCGCCGTGTCACTTCTTTGCCGAACACTGTGTATAGAGAGAAGCTAAAGGCCGCAAGGAAGACAAAGAAATCGCCAAGAAACGTCGCGTTCTGCGCCGTGCGGCCGAGATTCAATATGGCGATGCCGCCCACGGCGGTCAGCATGCCCATCGCCTTCGGCACGGTGATCCGCTCCTGCCCGCGCATGGCGGCCAGCGCCATCACCTGAAGCGGAGTGGTGGCGATCACGAGTGCGGCATGCGCCACGCTGGTACGGTTCATGCCCAGCACGAAAAACACCTGGTTCAGGGTGATTCCGAAAACACCGAGCACGGAAAGCGTGGTCAGCTCACGCCAGTCCCAGCGGTCTGACGATTCGCTCCGCATCCGGCTCCAAAAATAGACAGGCGCAAGGAGCAGCGCCGCAACCGCCGCGCGCAACGGCCCGATCAGCATTGGCGGGAACGCTCTCAAAGCGATCTTCGCGATGACGTAGTTGATGCTCCAGAAGAACGTCATCAACGAGATCAGCCCATAGAGCTTCGTGCGGGAAGGTCTCACTGGGCTTGCAGGGTCTCCTGTCTGACTCGCACACTCTGAAGGAATTCCAGGTCAAGGTGATATCCGAAGCCTGGCTCATCCGGAACCACGATGGCGCCGCGCGGCGTCACCACAACCCACGGATCGATCACATCTCTCTTCCAATAGCGCCTGCTTGCAGAAATATCACCTGGCAACGTGAAGTTCGGCAGAGTCGCCATGGCGATGTTGTGCGCGCGCCCGACGCCGCTCTCCAGCATCCCGCCCGCCCACACCGGAATGCCGTTGGCCTGGCACACGTCATGCACCTTTTTCGCTTCCGCAAAGCCGCCGACGCGACCCAGCTTGATGTTGATGATCCGGCACGCCCGCATGCGAATCGCCTGTTCGGCATGATGCGCGGTGCGGATGCATTCGTCCAGGCAAATCGGCGTCTGCAGGGCCGCCTGCAGTTGCGCGTGGTCGATGATCTCGTCATGCGCCAGCGGCTGTTCGATCATCATGAGCCCGAACTCGTCGAGCCGCTTCAGGTGATCGATGTCGTTCAATGTGTATGCGGAGTTGGCGTCCGCCATCAGCAGGATCGAGGGGAACTCCTTCCGGACTGCGCGGATCACCTCCACGTCCCAGCCCGGTTTGATCTTCATTTTGATGCGCTGGTAACCCGCTTCCACCTCAGTGCGGATCTTGCCCAGAAGCTGTTCGACGCTGTCCTGGATACCGATCGAAACACCGCAGGGGATCCCCTTCCGCGCGCCGCCGCCGATCAGCTTCCAAAGCTGCACGCCCTTGAGACGGGCTTCCAGATCCCAGCACGCAGCCTCGAAACCGCCTCGCGCCATGCGGTGACCCCTCATGCCCGCGGACAACCGGCCAGCATCGGCAGCGCTCTCCAGAGTCTTGCCGATCGCTGCTGGAACGATGTAGTCCTTCAGCAGCAGCCAGGCGCCTTCCGTCCACTCCTCGTTGTAGAAAGGATGCTCGCCGCAGGTGACTTCGCCCCAGCCTGACACGCCGCCGGACACGACTTCGACGAGGATCATCTTGCGCCCGTACGTGCGCCCAAAGCTGGTCTCGAAGAAATGGACCAGCGGCATCTCGATCTGGTGCAGCCGGACTTGTTCTATTCGGAATCCCATGGTCCTAACAGATAAACGCCTTCTTCCGCCGTCTTTTCGAATCCGATCACAGCCAGCCCGCGGCCGAAGTACTCGATGAACCGGGCGCTGATGCCAGCCTGGATCTCGCGCGCAAGACGCGGTTCGTTCGTGCGGATCTCCGCTATATTGGCGGGCACCGCAATTCGTTCCGTCACTTGGCCACGTTCCGGCGCTCGCCTGTCCACGATCGCGTGGACGCGCTCGCTGGAGATGTACCACTCCGCCACGCACCGGTCCGTCGGCAGCCCGCCGTGCAGGTGCGACGACGTGGTGCCGTACTGATTGAGAACGAATCGGCGCACCACAGCGCCCAGCCGCTCCATGTTGAAGAATGCGTTCTTGATCTCCAGCGGATCGAAGGTCCACTCGATCAGTTGAATCCCGCGCGTGAGCGCCTCTTCGCGCTGCTTCAGCTTCAGCATCCGCCCGACACCGAGGTTTCTGTAACTCTCCAGTACGCCCATCATGTGGCTGTGCAGGTACATGGTCTTGCCATGCTTCAACCCTGGAATCGCGAGCAGAAAGCCGACCATCCTGCCAGTATCGAACGCGCCGATCGTCTGCCCGCCCACCTTCTGCGCGACCACGAACAGGCGCAGGGGCAACAGTTCGATGTCTTCAAAGCCCCAGATCACTTTCTGGAGCCGCACAGCCTCCCGCAGCTCTTCGAGAGTTGTCAGATGCCGGACTTCGATGGGTCCAGCGCCTTGGCCTGCTGCCACAGTTCTTCCATCTCCTCAATGTTGGATTCAGCGAACGATTTGCCGCGGCGCGCCAGTTCCGATTCCACATGCGCGAAGCGCCGGCGGAACTTCGAGTTCGTCTTGCGCAGCGCCTGCTCCGGATCGACTTTCAGGAAGCGCGCCACATTGACAATCGTGAAGAGCAGGTCGCCGACCTCGCCATCGATCTCTTCCTGCGACTCGTTGCCGCGGGCATGTTCCAGTTCGGCGATCTCCTCGCGTACCTTCTCCAGTACCTGATCGAGCGAGGACCAGTCGAAGCCGGCGCCCGAGGCTTTTCGCGAAATGTGCGCGGATTCCATCAGCGCAGGCTGGCTCTTCAACACGCCGTCGAGCAGGCCTTTCGGCGCCTCTCCGCGCTCCTGCTTCTCCTCGGCCTTGATCTCGTCCCAGCGCTTGAGCACCTGGTCCGGCGTCTTGGCGTCGCCGCTGCCGAACACGTGCGGGTGCCGGCGGATGAGCTTCTCATTGATCGCGTCCAGCGACTCGCTGACCGTGAACCTGCCTTCCTCGTCCGCCATCTGCGCATAGAAGACTACCTGCAGCATCAGGTCGCCCAACTCTTCACACAGCGCACGGAAGTCGCGCCGGTCGATGGCGTCGATCACCTCGTATGTCTCTTCCAGGGTGAAAGGCTTGATGGTGTCGAACGTCTGTTCGCGATCCCACGGACAGCCGTCCGGCGCGCGCAAGCGGGCCATGATCTCAACCAGCCGCTGAAACCTTTCTCCAGCGGATAGACTGCCTGCGTCGTCCATAATTCGGGGAAATTTCAGCGTAACATAGTCCCCATGGTCCACATTGGCGCAGCGCACTCTGATGAGGACTTTGCCGTCGCGCGCATCCTCTTTCGCGAATACGCGCAGACACCGGGAGTCAGCGAATGTGTCGCCGGATTCGAACAGGAGGTCAACTCGCTGGAGTCCCGCTACGAGGTCATTCTGCTCGCCTTCCTGGATGACGAGCCGGCCGGGTGCGGGGCGCTTCGGCCGCTCGGCGGCGGAGTGGCCGAGTTGAAGCGACTCTACGTCAGGCCCGGGGCGCGTGGATCGGGCGGAGGCCGTGCGCTGAGCATCGCGCTGATTGATGAGGCGCGCCGCCGGGGCTACACGACGCTCCGTCTGGACACACTCCCATCCATGAACGCGGCCATCGCCCTGTACCGCTCGCTCGGATTCAAGAGCATCTCGCGGTACTGTGATGAATCGCCCGTGGACGCTCTCTACTTCGAACTCCCCCTCGCGTGATCCTCGCACACGCCGGGAAAATGCCCGACAATGTCTCACATGTTGACGAAAGGCGCGCTCTCCTCTCACCTCGACTACACGGCCTGGGCCAGCCGGCGCCTCCTCGATGCCGCCGCCGCCCTGACACCGGAACAGTTGCAGCAGGACTTCCGGACGGCCGACAAATCGGTGCTCGGCACCCTGGTCCATATCTATGCGGCCGACCGCATCTGGCTCTACCGCGTCCGCGGCGAGATACTGGTCAACTTCCTGAGCGAAGCGGACTACAGCCTTCCTCACCTACAACAAGACTGGCCGCTGATCCACAAGGGCTGGAGACAATGGATGGATGCCCTCCCGGAAGAGGCCGTCGACATCCCCCTCGCCTACAAGGACATCAAGGGCAACCCCTACGAAAACACCCCCTGGCAGATCGTGCTCCACGTCGTGAACCACGCCACACACCACCGCGGGCAGGTCTCGGGATTCCTGCGCATGCTGGGCATCAAGCCGCCAGCGCTCGACATGACCGCATACTATCGCTCGTTGCCTCGCTGATCATCCCGCACTGTTGACCAGCGCCGGTCCGCCCTATACTATTGCCATGCGGCTCACGCTCTCTTTCCTCCTCTGGTCCGCAGCTCTCCTGGCTCAGACCCATCCCACTCTCGACTTCTCCACCAAGGCGGGTCCCTTGAAGCTCACCGCCATCCGGCACGCCTCGCTGATGATCGAGGCCGGGGGCCAGGTGGTCCACGTCGATCCCTGGAGCCAGGGCAACTACACCGGCCTCCCGCAGGCCGACATCATCCTCATCACCGACATCCACGGCGATCACCTCGACCCCAAGGCGCTCGCCGGTGTTCGAAAGAGCAGTACCCAGATCATCGCTCCGGAAGCCGCAGCGAAGCAGATCGAAGGCGCACGTGTGATGAAGAACGGGGACACGCTCAACGTCGGACAGTTCAAACTCGAAGCCATGCCGATGTACAACCTCAAGCGGGGACCGTCAGAAGGCAAGTTCTTTCATGACAAAGGCCGCGGCAATGGATATGTGCTCACCTACGGCGGCTTCCGCCTCTATATCGCCGGCGATACCGAGGGCATCCCCGAGATGCGTGAATTGAAGAACATCGACGCCGCGCTCATCTGCATGAACCTGCCTTACACGATGACGCCTGAGGAAGCTGCCGATGCTGTGAAGGCGTTCCACCCGAAGGTCGCCATTCCGTACCACTATCGCGGCGCGGACACCACCGCCTTTCAAAAAGCTCTCGCCGGCTCGGGCGTGGATGTGAAGCTTCTCGACTGGTACCACTGACATCCGAACCGGCGTGTGTTAGCCTGAACCTCATTCGCAGTTCCCCGCTGGGAGGGAATCCGTAAAATGACTTCCGCGCTCGCGCCGGTCCAGGCGCAACAACGCATCCGGAATATCGACGCGATTCGCGGCGTCGCGGTGCTGGGCATCCTGGCGATGAACATCGTGGGCTTCGCCTTCCACCCGGCCGTCTATGGAGATCCCACCATCGCAGGCGGCGCACAGGGCGTAAACCTCTGGGTGTTCATCGTCAACGCATTCCTGGTGGACGGCAAGATGCGCGGCATGTTCACGCTCCTGTTTGGCGCGGGCGTGATCCTGCTCACCTCGCGCGCCGAGGAGCGGGGCGGCGGCATTGGAATCGCGGACATCTACTATCGCCGTACCCTCTGGCTGCTGCTGTTCGGCCTTCTCCACGCCTACCTGCTCTGGTGGGGCGAGGTCCTCTATCCCTACGCCCTTCTCGGCCTGCTGCTCTTTCCGTTCCGCAAGCTCTCGGCCAGCCGGCTGCTCTCCGCATCCGCGGTGTTGTGCGCGCTGATGATCGGCGGGGGCGTGTACGATGCCTGGGACACCGGCAAGCAGCTTGAAAAATACAACGCCGCGATGGCTCTGAAGAAGCAGAACACGAAATTGACCGATGAACAGCAAAGCGACATCAGCAAGTGGGAAGAGAAACTGAAGTTTATGAAGCCTGACGCCGCCGCCCTCAAGAAGAATCACGACCTGAACGTCGGCGGCTTCAACAATAACGTCAAGGCTCGCGCCGAGATCGTGGGCTTCTTCCACCGGCAGCCGATCTACTCTCCGATCCTGTGGGATCTCCTGGTCATGATGCTGGCGGGCATGGCCCTGCTGAAGACCGGCGTTCTCACGGGAGAACGCTCCACGGCGTTCTACGCCAAGCTCGCCGCCGCGAGCTACCTCATCGGCTTCCCATTGCACGCCGTTCAGGTATGGATCCAGATGAATGGCTGGTTCTCGATCGTCTCATCCACCTGGGCAGGCGTTTTCTACGAGCCGGCGCGGATTGCTGTCACACTGGGCCACATCGCGGTCTGGATGCTCGTCTTCAAGCACGGCATCCTGCCCTGGCTGTCTCGCTCGCTCGCCGCCACAGGCCAAATGGCGCTGACCAACTATCTGATGCAGAGCGTCATCTGCACGCTGATCTTCAACGTGGTCGGGCTGCATGAGAGCTTCCAGCGCTACCAGATCTATTACGTCGTGGCCGCGATTTGGGCGGTAGAGCTCATCTGGAGCCCAATCTGGCTCAGCCGCTTCCGCTTCGGCCCTGCCGAATGGCTCTGGAGGTCGCTGACCTACTGGCAACCTCAGCCGATGCGCATGGGAACAACCGAGCCTGAAGTAGGCGGCGAACAGACTACGCCGCTCCCGGCGGAGTCGTGACATATGAATCGCCGCACGTTCTCCTTATGCTGTAGTAAACTTAATTTGCACCAGGATTCATCCATCCTAATCATTCCCCTATAAGGAGATTCCCATGCCTCTCGTTTCGATGCGGCAGCTTCTCGATGAAGCCGCTAAGGGCGGCTATGGAGTTGGCGCGTTCAACGTCAACAACATGGAACAGATTCAGGCCATCATGGAAGCGGCCCGCGAGACCGAGTCGCCCGTGATCGTCCAAGCCTCGCGCGGCGCCCGCTCTTATTCCCAGGACAAATTCCTCTATCACTTGATGCTCGCGGCGACTGAGCTCTATCCCGAGATCCCGACCGTGCTCCATCAGGATCACGGCAACAGTCCGGAAACCTGCAAGTCCGCCATTGAACTCGGATTCACCTCCGTGATGATGGACGGCTCACTGCAGGCGGACGGCAAGACCCCATCCAGCTACGAGTACAACGTCGATGTCACGCGCCAGGTGGTTGCGACGGCCCACGCCAAGGGCGTCACCGTCGAGGCGGAGATCGGCTGTCTGGGTGGCATCGAAGACGGCCACGGCGCCGGCGGCAGCGGCATGGAGCACCTCACCGATCCGGGTGAAGCCGAGCGCTTCGTGAAAGACACGCACTGCGACGCTCTCGCCATCGCGATCGGCACCTCCCACGGCGCTTACAAGTTCACCCGCAAGCCCGACGGCGAAGTCCTGAAGATGGACGTCCTGATCGAGATTCACAAGCGCCTGCCGAAGACGCACCTCGTCATGCACGGCTCCTCCTCGGTGCCGAAGGACCTGCAGGACATCATCAACAAGTACGGCGGCAGTCTGAAGCCCACGTGGGGCGTGCCCGTCGAAGAGATCCAGCTCGGCATCAAGAATGGGGTCCGCAAGATCAACGTCGACACTGACAACCGCCTGGCCATGACCGGTGCTATCCGGAAGGTCCTCATGGAGACTCCGGAGAAGTTCGACCCCCGCGACTACATGAAGCCGGCTCGCGACGCTATGAAGAAAGTGGTTGCCCAGCGCATGGTCGAATTCGGCCAGGCTGGCAAAGCCAAGAGCATCATCCCGATTCCGCTGCCCGAAATGGCGGAAATGTACAAAAAGGAACTGGTGGGCGCCTGAGGTCCACATGGCATGTTGGTTGTATGACCCCGGGCTTCACGCCCGGGGTTAAGTTTTGCGAGCTGGTCGGTTCGCCTTCTCGTTCTGGTCGCACCGGGTGTTTTCCATTGCGTCTGCTATACTGATAGACGTATTTGATCGCCCCGCAAAACCCGGCCGAGTATCCCACCGTCCTCGTCTAGCTCGCTTTCAAATCGGAAGGAAAAGACATTGAAGAACATATTTGTTGGTAATTTGGATTTCGGGGCGACCGAAGCGAACGTTCGCTCCTGGTTTGAAGAATACGGCGCCGTCGAGCGCGTGAGCATCGTTACCGATCGCGACACGGGACGCTCCCGCGGATTCGGCTTTGTCGAAATGACGAACGCCGATGAAGCCGATCGCGCCATCAACGCGCTGAATGGAGCATCCGTGAACGGCCGGGCGCTCAATGTGAACGAGGCGCGCCCCCGCGAAGCCCGTCCGGCCGGCGGTGGTGGAAACCGTGGCGGCGGCGGTGGCTTCCGTCAGCGCCGCGAACCTCGCTGGTAAGTTTCCCCTTCAGCCGGCCGGGCAACCGGCCGGCTCTCTCCCGCGCTTCTTTCTCCCTGCCGTTAGTGCACTCCCAATCCGCCAATTTACAATAGTGGTGATGAGCGAGCGTGAAATCCCTCTCCCCCCTCCCTCCTTTGACTTCCTGGTCATGAGCCTTCGTATGCAGGCGGAAATGAATCTCGGCCTCATACCAGGCGGCGAAGGTTCCGGCGAAGCGAGTGACCTGCGAATCGCACGGCATTTCATCGATCTTCTCGCCGTACTTCAGGAAAAGACGAAGAACAATCTCTCTCTCGAAGAGCAGCTCCACCTCGACAACACCGTCACAGAACTCCGGTTCCGCTACCTCCAGGCCTTCGAAACCCATCAGAAGAAGACGGCGGAAGCGACGCAGAATGGCTGAAATCACCCTCACGGTCCTGGGCTCCGGTACCAGCGTCGGAGTTCCCACCATCGGGTGCACCTGCAAAGTCTGCACTTCCACCGATTCGCGGGACCGCCGCCTGCGGCCCTCCATCTGTCTTCGCTGGGACGGCCACACCGTGATGATCGACACGGGCCCGGACTTCCGCCAGCAGGCCCTGGCCCACAACCTGACACGGATCGACGCTGTCTTTTACACCCATCCCCACGCGGACCATATCCTGGGCCTCGATGATCTGCGGCCCTTCAATTTCCATCAAAAAGAGCCTATTCCGATCCACGCCTCCGCGGCCACGTTGGCCGTGATCCGGCGGATCTTCAGCTACATCTTCCATGACGGCCCCTCGGAATCCTCACGGCCGAAGATCGAACCTCATCTCTTCGACGGCCACCCGATCCAGGTCCACGGAGTCGATTTCGTCCCCGTCCCCGTGCTCCACGGTTCGGGCGAGTGCCACGGGTTCCGCTTCGGGCGCAGCGCCTATCTCACCGACCACTCCGAGATCCCCGAGTCGTCCATTCCGCTCCTTGAGAATCTGGACGTGCTGTTCCTGGATGCCTTGCGCTACAAGCCTCACCCCACGCACTCGACCGTGGACCAGAGCCTGAAAACCGTCGAAAGGCTCAAGCCCCGTATCACCTATTTCACGCACATCTCCCACGACCTCCTTCACGCACGAGCGGAGGAACTGCTGCCAGCCCACGTGCGCCTCGCCTACGACGGCCTGGAAATCCGGTTGGAGGCATGACCATCGCTATGTCGAGCCTCCGCATCTTCCGGTCGCTGGACGAAGCCCGCGGGAGCTTTCCGCCCTCCGCCATCACCATCGGAAACTTCGACGGCGTCCATGCGGGCCATCGTGAATTGATGAGCAGAACCGTCGAGATTGCCCGCGACCTGGGAGCGAAGCCGTCGGCACTGACATTCCACCCGCACCCGGCCACCGTCGTCGCTCCGGAGCGCGTCCCGCTCCTGCTCACCACCCCGGATGAGCGCTGTGCGCTGATGGCCGCCCATGGGATCGAGCAGGTACTTATCCTGCCCTTCAACCGCGACATCTCCGTGCTCTCCCCGGTTGAGTTTTTCGAACGCGTCCTGGTTGAGATACTGGGCGCGCGCGCGCTCATTGTGGGCGAGAACTTCCATTTCGGACGCCGGCAGTCCGGGCACATCTCCGATCTCATCGAGTGCGGCGCGCGCTTCGGTGTCCGCACAGAGATTGTCCCCATGCTCATGCGCCGGGGCATTCAGGTTTCGTCGTCGGAGATCCGCCGCCTGCTCACCGAGGGCCGGATTTCGAAAGCCAATCGCCTGCTCGAACGCCCCTACTCCATCGCCGGATCCGTCGTCACCGGGCAGGGGCGAGGGGCAAGGCAGACGGTGCCGACGCTGAACCTCGAGACCTCCTCATTGGACGATTCCACGTCTGCGCTTCCCGCGCCCGGCGTCTACATCACCCGTACTGAAGACCTGGACTCCGCACGGAGATGGAACTCGATCACCAACTGCGGCTACCGCCCGACTTTCGACGGGCATCATCTGACGATTGAAACCTTCGTCCTGGACCGGCTCGATCCGCCCTCGCCGCGGCGGATCAGGCTCGAGTTCCTGAGGCGCGTCCGGGCTGAACGGCGCTTCGAAACCGCTGAGGCGTTGAAGTCGCAGATCCTGTCAGACGTTGGCGTCGCCCATTCGTTCTTCCGGCGCCTGGAGCGCTTCACCCCAGCGCTAACAGCAAAGCCGCCGCGGCGCTGAACATCACGGCGAAACCAGCCAGCGCCACCCATCCGAACCGTTTCCCACCGGAGCTGAAGGCAAACCCCGTCTTCACTACGGCGTTTGCGGCCAGAGCCGAGACGATGCCAAGTACCGCAGCGTGCTCGCTGGCCTGGCCTCCGCGCGTGATGCCGGCGAGGGAAAAGGAGATCGCATCCACATCCACCAGGCCGCCCACGAGGCTCGACGCCAGTATCCCGCCTTCACCAAACGTCGCGACAGACCAGCGGGCCAGCAGCCTGACGATCACGAACAGAACTCCGAACTTCAGCGCCGGAAGGATCCTGAACGGATTACCGACTTTGATCTGTGATCCCTGCCCCGGAGCGCCACCGCTGGTCTTCATCAACCACCAGGCAAAGGCAAGGCCGGCCACGGTCATCGCGGCCAGCACCGGAAGTGCAGCCGCAAGTAGCGGCCCTCCTGCCAGCCACAACAGCACCCCGACGCGCGGATTGAGAACGGTATTGGACAACACCGTTGCCGAGGCGAGTTGCCTCCAGCGCTCGGGCGATTCCCCGGCTTCCTTCGCGAAAGCGGATGTCGCGGCCGTGGTCGACCCGATTCCGCCCAGCACCGCGGTCAGCCGCAGGCCCTGATCCTCGCCCATGTACTTTTGCAGGAAATAGCCCAGGTAGTTGATGGAGCTCACCAGGATTACGAAAATCCACAGCGTGCGCGGGTTCAGGAACCCGTACGGGCCGAATTCGCCGTTCGGGAGCACGGGCAGGATGACGAAGACCACGGCCAGGAACCTCAGCGTGTCCCAGTACTCCAGCTCGGTCAGCGTTTCCTGAGCGAACTTGCGCAACGCGCCACGCGCATCCAGGAACAAGGCGAGCACGACCGTAAGTGCGATTGCCAGGCTCGAGCCCCAGACCAGATCAGGGGTCCCCGTCAGAACGCACAACAGGAACGTCACCACCGCCACAATTTCCGTGGTAATCCCCGTGCGGCCGGGAGTCTGCACCCGGAAAACGATCAGCATCGCGGTGATCGCGGCAAGCCCGGCGGCCGTGATCCACGCCTGATGCATCACGCCGCACAATCCGCCCGCGATGGCGATGCTGATGAAGTCCCGGACTCCGGCATGCCGCTCTTCCCGCTTGTCGCTTTCGCGCTCAATGCCGACGATGAGGCCGATCAGCAACGCCTCCCCCATCGAAATCCACGCCGGCGCCAGATGGTCCATGTTCCTCCTCTGCCGATTCTGCTACAAAACTGCTTGAAAATGTAGCAGGACGCTACTACTTTAGAACGGATGGGTTACCTTCGTGCTTTTCGCGCCAGCGCCTGGACGCTCTTTGCCACAGGCATCCTTCACTTGATGGGCCACGTCAAAGGCGCCCGCGATTTTACCAACCCGCCGGATGAAGCAACGCACGCTCTGGCCCGCGCCATGATGGGCCATCTGATCCCGGACTTCCCAGTGGCGCGTTCGGTTGCCAGCATCTATCTCGGATTCAGCCTCAGCTTCTCGGCATTTGCTCTGATCCTGGGCGCGTTGATCGTGATCCTCTGCTCAGAGCTCAAGGACAACCCGTCCTCGTTGCGCCGCTTCGCGCGCATTTACCTCGCGGGACTACTGATCCTGACGGTAATCTCAGTGAATTACTTCATCTGGCCGCCGACCATTTGCCTGCTGGTCGCATTTGGTTTTGGCGCCGTCGCCCTGGCTGGCCTCCGCCGCGCGCAGCGAGAAGCCGGCCACCAAAGGTGATGAAGCCGCGTACCGCCTGCCACTGCCATACCCGCTCGCTACCGCTCGCGGCTTTGAGCCCATTGTGGAGCCGCGAGCGGCAGCGTTACATGTAGTCCGGCACCGGAATGCCCAGGACCTGGTCAAGGGTCCTCTCAAGCTGTTCCTTGAAGTAAACGGCCAGCCAGAGCAGGAAAGTCCGCTTCTCCGGATTCTCCTCTGCGAGGATGGGATAGTCGTGGTAGAACGCGTTGAATGCCTGCGCCAGTTGGAATGCGTATCTCGCCATGGCGGCGGGCTCTCCGGAGGAAAGCGCTGAATCAAGGGCGCTGCCCGACTTGGATGCGGCGATCAGGAGCTGCCAGAAATCCTCGGCCTGAAGCTGGCGTGCCAGCGCAGCTTCGTCCAACTGGCTGAAGTCCGGGAGCGCTCCCCCGCGCTCTTCCAGCTTGCGGAGGATGTTGCGAGCCCGCACCGCCGCATACTGCACGTAGGGCCCCGTCTCGCCCTCGAAGCTCAGCGCCTCCTGCAGATCGAAGGCGATCACCGTATTGCGCGTGAACTTCAGCAGGAAGTAGCGCAGCGCGCCGATGGCGATCTGCGTGGCGACGCGCACCCGTTCGGCCTCAGCCTTATCCGGGTGCCGCGAATCGACTTCGGCCCTCGCCTTTTCGATGAGCTTGTCGATGAGATCATCCGCCTTCACCCCCAGGCCTTTGCGGCCGCTGACTTCCACGTAGGGCCGCTTGCGGTCCTCTTCAGACAGCGGAATGCCCAGTTCGACGCAGGTGCGGGGCGACAGCGCCACCATCTCGTAGGAGAAGTGAATAGAGTGCTCTGCCTGCTTGTCGTAGCCGAGAGCACGGAGCCCCGCCACGACCACGTCCTGCAGGTACGACTGGCGCGAGTCGATCACGTTATAGACTTCGGCGCCGCCGCCGAATGCCGGAGCAGGCAGATCGCAGGGCTCGTCAGTCGCCACCCAGGCCTGGTGGCCGTCCGGATACACGCGAAGCGGCTTGTAGTGGAAATCCAGGCCGAGCAGCCCAAACTTCCACATCTGGTAGGCAATGTCCTTCCCCACGTATGTGACCGTCCCATTGGACCGGACAATCACCTTCGCGTCGTCATCGGAAGCGGCTTCCGAGGCCCCCTCGCGGAAGTGGGAGGCCGCCATCACCCAGCAGCCCTGATTCTTCCCTTCCTCCACGAGGTAGACAGCCTTCCGCTCCTTCAGTTGCTCGAAGGCCTTAGCCCAGAACTTGAGATGCAGAATCTCGCTTTCGCGAGGAAACACATCATAGGCTATGGCCAGCCGCCACATCGTGTCGATGTGGCGCTCCACAATGGCGTCGGCGACGAGATGGCCGATCTCGGCCAGAGTCCCTTCTCCGTGCTCGATGGCGTGCAGCGTATCGCGGCGCCACTGAATCGCTTCGGGGTTCGCGGTATAGTGCTGCGAAGTGCGAGCGTAGAGATCCCAGCAATAGTAATCGAATTTGGGCTGCGCGATCAGGGCCTTCACTTCTTCGACGGGCTTCTTCTCCAGGTAGTGAAAGCCGACCACCACATCAGCGACCTGAACGCCGGTATTGTCGATGTAGTTCTGCACTTCGACTCTGCGGCCCGCGGAACGCAGCATGCGAACGAAGGTATCGCCGAGAACCGAGTTGCGCAGATGTCCGATGTGCGCCGCTTTGTTCGGGTTGATGTTGGTGTGCTCGACGATCACCTTGCCGGCGGCTGGATTCAGAGCGGCAGCCGAGCCGGAAAGCAGCGCTCGCGCGTAGTGGCCGCGCTGCAGGCGGACGTTGATATATCCATTGCCGGCAACCTCAAGAGCCGCAACGCCGGGGATGGCCGGCATCTTCGCAACCAGTTCCTCGGCGATCGCCTTGGGAGCCTTCCGAAGCTGCCTGGCGAGCGAAAACGCGATGGGCAATGCGAATTCGCCAAACGACGACTGCTTCGGCTGTTCCACGACAACCTGGGCTTCAAGCCCATAGTTCGCCGAAAGAAACTGGGCAAAGCTCGCACGGAGCTGTTCTTCAAGTTGGTGAAACACGCGGGGGAGAACCTCGTTGAAGTTCCAGTGTAGCAATGGCCAGGGAGTGCCGGACCCAGCAGAGGCGATTCAGGAAACCAGAGCCCCCGGCGGCGGCCGGGGATTTTCATATTGGACCACTTTAGTCCTAGATTGAGCTATACTGTGACTGTGGCGAAAGTAACCTTCCTACCGGCCAATGTCACCTACGAGTTCGACCTGGAAGCGCTTAAGTATCAGGATCATGGCAAACCCAAGTCGTTTCTGGACATTGCCCTCAACAACGGTTTTCACCTGGAGCACGCCTGCGGCGGCAATTGCGCCTGCACGACCTGCCATGTCGTGGTGAAGCAGGGGGAAGAGTTTCTGAGCCCGCTGGAGGATGACGAGGCTGACCGCCTGGACATGGCCGCGGACCTCCAGATGGGTAGCCGTTTGGGCTGCCAGGTGCACTTCGTCAAAGACGGCGAGGTGGTCGTCGAGATCCCGTCCTGGAACCGCAATTATGTCAGCGAGGGAGGCGGCTCAATGAACCTCGGCGACGCAATTCCCGTGGGCAAGAAATAGGTGCCTGCGCCACGCGGAGTTTCAGCGTGAATCCGGCCCGGCTGATTGCTTTGCCCTTGATACCGGCAATGCCTGCACGATCTGATCGATCAAGCCGAAGGGCGCTACGGCCGTGATCAGCACCTGCCGGTCTTGCGTCGAGACGCGAATCCCGTCGAGGATCCTGAGCATTTCGGGATGGTCCTCCGGCGTCTTCAGCCGAACCAGCCCGAGGACGCCGCGAATCGCGTCGTGCACCTGCTTGGCAAGAAGTGCATCCGGATAGTCGGCATCCGCCTTGAGATCAACGCCATCCGTCAAATCAGCGTGCATTGTCGCCTTTCCCAGCGACGTGGCCATGCGCGAGAAGTTGGCAAAATTGCCTTCCTGAGGAAGTCCCGGCACCAGCTTGCCGCCCTGTTGGGTGACGAACCAGGCGTGACAGGCCGGCAGTGCAGTGACCATGTCCAAAAGTTCAGCCGGCGGGCCGCTGGACTTGTCGCGGTTGTCGACCACCGCCTGCAAATCCGGCACCGCACCCGCCACAGCGACGCCTGAGTTCAGGAAGAGCACGCCCTGCCCTTCCTTGTGGAGGATGTAGTAGCCCTTGTGGCTCATCCGCTGCACGCCCGGCACATTGAACTTCGGCTCCAGCCCAAACTCACCGCCGAACTTCCCCCGGATGAAGACCAGCGAGTGGCCGGGCCGGAAGGTCCAGGCGAGTTCCCAGATGTCCTTGGTGGGATCGATGCCTGTCTTCTCGCGAAACTCGTTCAGGGCCGGGATCTTCTGACCCTCAACGTACTTCTCGAAAAACTTCGTCTTCTTCAGCCTGTCCAACCGCAAGCCTGCGAGGGCCACGGAATCGGAAGGCAACAAGGGCGCGATGGCCGGATCGACGCGGGCGTTAGCCGGCTCGCGCCGGCAGGCAGGCGTGAGGCAAATCACGGAAGCAAGGAGCAGTGCAATGCGGCGAGTCATTCGGTTCACTATTTGAGTAACGTCCGCGGCGCGTGAGTATTACACTGCGGCTACTTCCCGAGCGGGCGAACCGACACTTCCTTGAAATACACGGTGGAGGCGCGGTCGTGGTTCTGCAGGCCGATGTAGCCTGAATCGGGCCTCGGTCCGCGCACCGGCTCATACCACTGCTTCCTTTCGGGAACGGCCTGGCCGCCATGGAACTCGTTCACCATCACGCCATTGACGGTGATGCGCGTCGTCTGGCCGTTGATCTCGATGTCCATCGTGTTCCACTCCCCCTTCGGCTTCTGCTGCCGCGATGTGACCTTCGAGAGAGAGTAGATAGAGCCCGTCGAGTGCCATTCGTCGCCCGCTGCGTCGATCTGGACTTCGTAGCCGTTGTGGACGCCGTACCAAGGATCGGGCGGAGGCTCCGGCAGCCGGATGATCACTCCCGAGTTGGCGCGGTCGGAGGCTGTCTTGAAGACCACGCGGAGAACGCAGTTCCCCAACTTCTCCTTGGAATAGTACAGCAGCCCCATGCCGCCGGTCGTCTTCAGCATGCCGTCCTCGACGACAAATTCGCCGGGGCCGGTCATCACCCAGCCTGACTTATCCTTCCCGTTGAACAGCGGCCTGAAATCGTCAGCGCCGCACAACAGGGCAGGCGCGAGCATAAGGGCAAGAGCGAGGTTCTTCATAGACTCTGAGCAGCCTCTCCGAGCGTAACGCTGACATTCACTTTCTTCCCGCCGCGGTAGAGGGTGAGTTCCACTTTATCACCGGGGCGCTTGCGCGCGAGTGCGCGGGAGAGAGCGTCCAGCCGGTCGGCCTTGACGCCGTCGATCGCCATGATCAGATCTCCCCCAATGCCGATCTGGTAGTTGCCGAGCACCACGACGCGCCGCGGCTCTCGAATTCCTGCGTTGGCCGCGGCAGTACCGGCTGCAACGCCTTGCACCAGCAGCCCGCCCTCTTCAGGCAGGCCCAACTCCGTGGCGAGGTCTCCGTAGACGTACATGACATCGACCCCCAATCGAGGCCGGCCGTACGTGCGGTTGGACTGGTAGTCCTCGATCATCGTCTTGGCGCGGTTGATTGGCATCGCAAATCCGATGCCGATGTTGCCTCCCGGCCCGTAGATGGCTGTGTTGATGCCGATGACGTTCCCGCTGGAGTCCAGCAGGGGTCCGCCTGAGTTCCCCGGATTGATGGCGGCATCAGTCTGGATCATGCCTTCGAGCTTGCGCCCATTCTCGTCTTCGATCGCCCTGCCGAGCGATGAGACGATGCCCGTCGTCAACGTGCCTTCAAGTCCAAAGGGATTGCCGATGGCGAGAACCTTCTGCCCCACCTGCAACTTCTCGGAATCGCCGAGGGGGAGCGTCTTGAGGTCTCCCTTCGGCTGGATCTTGATCATCGCGAGATCGTTGACAGGGTCGCGGTAGACGATGGATGCCTTGTACTTCTGGCCGTTGAACAAGGTGACCTGCAGCTCGGGCGCCCGCCCGCTCACAACGTGGTTGTTCGTGAGAATCCGGCCCTGCCGGTCGATGAAGAAGCCGGACCCGGACTCGCGCGACGGGTAGATCTCCAAAAACCAGTTCTGTCGGTACACGGTCGAGGTGATGTTCACCGTCGCTTCGTGGGCGTGTTTATAGATGTCGATGTTGTTGACTTCGTCCGTGCTGAGACCGGCGCCCCTGGCGACCGAAGGTCCGGACCAGATGGGGGTATCTTCACCACGGATCAGGCGGGCAGCGGGACCCCAATGCTTATAGGACGTCACAGCGATGAAGCCCCCGGCCAGGAGGGCGGCGACGAGCAGGATTCTGGGTTTCATGTGAGTCTCCGGAGCTCGCCGTACAGTCGGCGAACCTGTTCGAGTGTCATCTCTTTCTCCCCTGAAGTATCGATGACGTAGTCAGCCAGTTTTCGTTTCTCCTCAAGGGGCATCTGGCGCTGAAGTCGATCGAGAACCTCTTCGCGAGTAAGACCGTCACGTCGCATGGCGCGTTCAATCTGTTGCTCAGTTGTACAGACGGCCAGAACCAGCTTGTGGAAGCGCTTGTAGCTCCCGGTTTCTATCAGAATAGCTGCCTCCACGACGGCGATGCCATGGGGGTCCTGGGTGAGGATATGCCGCATCCATTCTTCTTCCATCTGGATTACTGCCGGATGAACGATGGAGTTGAGCAGTGCCAGCCGTTCGGAGTCGGAAAAGACCAGGCTGGCGAGCTTGCGGCGCGCGATCCGCCCGTCCTCATCGAGGATATTCTTCCCAAAGGCCTCCACCACCTGAGGGTATGCCGGGCCGGAAGGCTCCAGGACCTGATGGCCCAGTTCGTCCGCCTTCAGCAGGTGGCTGCCCAGGTCGGCGAGCGCCTTTCCCACGAAACTCTTTCCGGAGGCCAAGCCGCCGGTCAGACCGATGCGAAGCATAGGAGTTCAGGCCAGGCGCGACTCAGCACTCTGGACGGTGTTCGCCATCAACATGGCGATGGTGAGCGGCCCGACTCCGCCGGGAACGGGCGTATAGGCGGAAGCCAGCTCCGCCATGTCAGCCGGATGAACGTCGCCGACCAGGACGCTGCCGTTCTTCTCAAACGCAGCCTGCTTCGCCGGCGATCCCTCGCACACGCGGGCAGCCTCTGCCGGGTCGGTCACCCGGTTCATGCCGACGTCAATGATCACAGCGCCAGGACGGATGAAGTCCGCCGTGATGAACGCCGTCCGGCCCATGGCCGCAACCAGAATCTCGGCGCGCCGGCAGACCGCGGGCAGATCGTGCGTCTTCGAGTGGCAGATAGTGACGGTAGCGTGCGCATGCAGAAGCAGCAGGGCCATCGGCTTTCCGACAATATCCGACCGGCCCACCACGACAGCCTCCTTCCCCGCGAGCTCGATCCTGCTCCGCTTGAGCATCTCCATGATCCCGGCCGGCGTGCACGCCCGCGGAGCCGGCGCGTTGGCGACAAGCTGCCCGACATTGTACGGATGGAATCCGTCCACGTCTTTATCCGGCTGGACGGCCAGGAGCACCGCCCGGGAGTCGACCTGGCGCGGCAGCGGCATCTGCACCAGGATCCCGTCGATGTCTTCGCGCCGGTTGAGAGTGCCGATCCGGTCGAGCAGATCGGCCGTGGAGATGGTGTCCGGCATGCGAATCTCCTCGCTGAGCATGCCGAGATCGACACACGTTTTGACCTTGCTGCGGACGTAGATCTCGCTCGCCGGGTTGTTGCCAACGAGGATCACGGCCAGGCCCGGTTTGCGCCGGGTCTGAGCGAGGCGAGCGATGCGAGGCTTGAGTTCTTCCAGGATCTGCTGGTTGATGGCTTTGCCGTCGAGAATTCGGGCCATGACGTCTTCAAGGTATCAAAGGGCGAACAGGGAGGTGGGGCCGTCGTCTGAATGTGATAGTGTAAGCGTCATCAGGGCGCGGAGTAGAGCCCAAGTCAGAGTGGAGGCTGATGAGATGCAAAATTTCAGCAGACGAGACTTTCTGAAGAGCACCGCGGCTGCTGCCGCAGTGACAGCGGCGGGCGGACTCCAGGCCACGGCGGCGCCTGCGAAAAAGTCGGCTACAGACTGGGTGACCCTGGGAAACTCCGGCGTCAAAGTCACTCGCCTCGCATTCGGCACAGGAACTTTCGGCGGCCGTGTGCAGCGCGAACTGGGCCAGGACGAGTTCACCAAGCTGGTGCGCTCAGCCTATGACCGCGGCATCCGCTTCTTCGAAACCGCGGATGCGTACAAGGGAATGCCGGAGATGCTCGGCATCGCGCTCAAAGGCGTGCCGCGCGATTCGTACCGGCTGATGACAAAATTCCGCCTGAACACTCAGGACGATCCCACCGCCACCATCGACCGGTTCCGCAAAGAGCTCAACTCCGAATACTTCGACATCCTGCTCCTGCACTGCGTCCGCTCGGCGACATGGAACGACGACTACGAGCGCTTCCGTGACGTCTTCTCCGAGCGCAAGCAGAAGAAGGTGATCCTGTCGCATGGCGCCTCCTGTCACGGATTGCTGCCGTTGCGCGCATTCCCCGGCAACAAGTGGCTCGACGTCGCATTGATGCGGACAAACCACAACGGAACCAAGATGGACTCGATGCAAACCCGCGACACTGACGACCTGGGTGACGTGAACGAAGTGTTCACCCACGTCAAGGCGGTCCATAAACAGGGCACCGGCGTCCTCGGCATGAAGCTCATCGGCGAAGGCCGCTTCAAGGCCCCCGAAGAGCGCGACGCCGCCCTCAAATTTGTCATCAAGAGCGGCGTCGTCGACGCCATGACCATTGGCTTCAAGTCCACCGCAGAAATCGACGAAGCCATCGAACGCATCAATACGCACCTGAACAGCTGACAGTTGGCGCGTTTGGATCCGTTGCACCCGCCATTGGCGACCCGCAGGGCCATGGGGACCGCTACGGGGGGTGGCTAAAGTGCGATGGAGCCGCGAGCGGGTAGCGAGCGGGCGTAACAGGACCGCCACAATGCCCCCAGGCTGCACACCCTCCCCTCGCGCCGTCCACCCCCAAGATTGGTGTATGCTCGATCCCAAACCTCAAGGAGGATCTCGCAATCATGGATCAGGTCAACCGGAGAGACTGGCTGCGCGGCGGAGCGGCCATGGCCGTCTCGGCCGCGGCGTCCGCGGCGCCCAAGCCGCTCACCGAAAAAGAAAAGCTCGCGCGGATCGCGTCCAACACGTGGCCCATGCGCACTCTGTTCAAGACCCGCGCCGCGGGCCGCACGCCCAACGAGAAGACGCTGGAGTTCCGCAAGAAGTACGGCGAGATCACCATGCTGGACTTCCCGCAGTTCACCAAGGACATCTTTCCCGGGGTGACGCACATGGATCTATGGTCGTCGCTGTTCGGCGACTTCAACGACGAGTCGATGTACGCGAAGACCACGATGACGATGGGCACGAACACGCGGACGGTCTCTGAATTCGACCCGTCCACCCCCACCGGCAAAAAGTGGCTCGACCAACTGGCAGGCAAGATCGCCGCCACCGGCGTGAAGTGCCACCACGTCTCAAATAATGCCCCGCGCGACATCTGCGATCTCGATCCGGAGAAGCGCAAGGCGGGGATCGAGGTTGCGAAGAAGTGGCTCGACGGCAGCGCACAGATCGGCGCGAAGACGATGCGCGTCAACACCGGCGGCCCCCGAATCGCGCCCAACGCGGTCGCCACGCAGGACTATCCCCGCAACGACGAGATCGTGAAGTACCTGAGCAACGCCATCGAGTCATTCAAGGAAATGGCCGACTACGGCGGCAAGGTCGGCGTCAAGGTCACCATCGAGAACCACTGGGGCCTCAGCGCGAACCCCATCAACGTGCGGATCATCCTCGACGAAGTGAAGCACCCGTTCTGTGAGGCGTCCCCCGACTTCTGCAACTGGGAGCACGAGTACCTGCTGTATCACGGCCTGGAGGCGCTGGCCCCCTACACGCACACCACGGTCCATGCGAAGTATTGGAATCGCTGGAAGGAGGTCGACGTGCAGCGCTGCGTGAAGATCATGAACAAGGCCAACTTCCAGGGCAAATTCGCGCTCGAATACGAAGACGGCCCGGGGGACGGCGTGGACGGCGCGCGCTATCTGTTCAAGGAGGTGATGGCGGCGCTGTAATGCGCCCCCATCACAACGCTTTCCGGTTCCACTGCAGAACCGCCGGATAACCGTCGTCGTAGCCGAGAACCGACACCGCTGACGTGTGCAGCGCCAGGTGTCGTCCGGCCTGCGGCGGCAACCCGAGGAACTGCGTCGCGAAGACCCGCAGGAAGTGCCCGTGCGCAAACAGCGCCACGGAGCCGCCCCGCAGCTGCAGCCTTGCACTCACACCGAGTGCGCGGGCGGCGATGTCTTCAATCGACTCGCCGTTTGGCACCCGCCCATCCCAGATGGACCATGCGCCATAGCGCTCCGCCAACTGCGCCCGCGTAAAACCGGTGCAATCCCCGTAGTCCCATTCCTGAATTTCCGGATCGATGCTGGCGTCCGGCAGATATCCCGCGATCTCGCAGGTGCGGCGCGCACGCTGCAGCGGACTGCAGAGCACCTGATCGAAGCGTCGGCCCGCCAATGCACTCGATGTGATCCTGGCCTCTTCTTCTCCGCGGGCAGTGAGGGGCAAATCATGACGCCCGCTATGCTGTCCGGTGATCGACCACGCGGTCTCTCCGTGACGGATCAGCCAAATTTCAAGCGATAAGGACATGAACTTCTGATGGTCGCACACCCGCTTCGGTCCGGCCCGCCGTTGGGGGAGAATAGAAAGCCATGGCTTACTTGCTTGCTCTAGACCAGGGAACGACATCGAGCCGCGCAATCATCTTCGATGAGCGCGGGTCGATGGTGAATGCCGCGCAGAGGGAATTCGCACAGATTTACCCGCAAGCCGGGTGGGTGGAGCATGACGCCGGAGAGATCTGGTCGACTCAGATCGCTGTAGCGGTGGAGGCGCTTGCCGGCGCGCGTATCGAACCGCGCCAGATCGCGGCCATCGGCATCACCAATCAGCGCGAGACGTCGGTCCTCTGGGATCGCAAGTCAGGCAAGCCCGTCTGCAACGCCATTGTCTGGCAGGACCGCCGCACGGCGGGCTTCTGCAGCCAGTTGCGCCGCGATGGCGTCGAGCCGGACGTGCAGGCGCGCACCGGGCTGCTGCTGGATCCCTACTTCTCCGGCACGAAGCTGCGCTGGATGCTCGACAACGTCGCTGGAGCGCGCGAGCGCGCCGAACGGGGGGAACTCGCCTTCGGAACCGTGGATACCTGGCTCATCTGGAACCTGACCGGCGGCGAAGTGCACGCAACGGATCCGAGCAACGCGTCGCGCACGCTTCTCTTCAACATCCACAAGGGCGATTGGGACGAGGAGATGCTGCGCCTGCTCGGCGTGCCGCGAGCGGTGCTGCCCGAGATCCGCGCGTCCAGCGGCTCTTTCGGCGAAGCGTCGCACTCCATGCTGGCCGCGCCGATCCCCATCGCAGGGGTCGCCGGGGATCAACAGGCGGCCCTGTTCGGACAGGCATGCTACACGCCAGGCCTCACCAAAAACACATACGGCACAGGCTGTTTCATGCTGATGCAGACCGGCACATCGCCAGTCGTCTCGAAGAACCGGCTGCTGACGACGGTGGCATGGCAAACCGATGGCATCACGGACTACGCCCTGGAAGGAAGCGTGTTCATCGGCGGCGCGGTGGTGCAGTGGCTGCGCGACGGCCTCAAGCTGATCCGCTCCGCACCGGAGATCGAGGAACTGGCGTTGAGCGTAGAGGACAACCATGGCGTCTATCTGGTTCCTGCTTTTGCGGGGCTCGGCGCGCCGCACTGGGACGCATACGCACGAGGAGCCATGGTGGGCATCACGCGAGGCGTCACAGCAGGGCACATCGCTCGAGCAGCGCTGGAGTCGATTGCATTCCAGGTCGCGGATCTGGTGTCCGCAATGGAGTCGGACTCCGGCATCCCGCTGGAAGAATTGCGGGTCGACGGCGGCGCATCCAAGAACAACCTGCTGCTTCAACTGCAGGCGGACCTGCTCGGCGTGCCGGTGGTGCGTGCGGAAGTGACCGAGACGACCGCGCTCGGCGCCGCCTACCTCGCTGGGCTTGCCACGAAGGTCTACAGCGGGCGGGATGCGATTGCGCGCCAATGGCGCGCCGAGCGGCGCTTCGAGCCCTCCATGGATCGAACCAAAGCCGCTGAGTTGCGAGCGAAGTGGTCGCGGGCGGTGGAGCGGGCAAAGGGATGGGAGGAGGCTTGAGGAGTGAATCGCGCGGAACAGTTGGACCGCCTGCAATCCCAGCGTGATCCCTGGGACATCCTCATCATCGGCGGCGGAGCAACGGGCGTCGGCTGCGTGCTCGATGCGGCCAGCCGAGGCTATCACGCCGCGTTGATCGAGCAGCACGACTTTGGCAAAGGCACCTCCAGCCGCTCCACCAAGCTGGTTCATGGAGGAGTCCGTTATCTCGAACAGGGCAACATCACCCTGGTGATGGAGGCGCTGAAGGAGCGCGGAATCCTGCGCGAAAACGCGCCGCACCTGGTCGGCGACCTCGCCTTCGTGGTGCCGAACTACGAGTGGTGGGAAGCACCCTTCTACGGCGTCGGCCTGCGGTTGTACGATCTGCTCGCAGGCAAATACGGCTTCGGCGCTTCGCAAAACCTCTCCAAGGAGGAAACTCTCCGCCGCCTGCCGACGCTCAAGCAGGAGGGACTGCGCGGCGGAGTGGTCTACTACGACGGCCAGTTCGACGACTCGCGCCTGCTCATTCACATCGCCATGACCGCGGCCGAGCAAGGCGCGACGCTGGCAAACTACTGTCCCGCCGTGGGACTTCTGCGGAACGGCGAAGGCGCCATCAGCGGAGTTGTGGCGAGAGATGCAGAGACCGGCAGGGAGTTCGAGATTCCGGCGCGGGTTGTGATCAACGCCACAGGGTGCTTTAGCGACGGCGTGCGAAAGATGGCTGATCCGGATGCCCGGCCGATGGTCGCACCCAGCCAGGGAGTTCACCTGGTCTTCGACGACTCGTTCCTGCGCGGAGACAGTGCGATCATGGTGCCTCACACCAGCGACGGTAGGGTGATGTTCGCGATTCCCTGGCACGGCCACACCCTGGTGGGAACGACGGACACGGCGCTGAAAGATGTTTCTCTCGAGCCGGCGCCCATCGAACAGGAGATCGACTTCATTCTCGAGACCGCGGGCCAGTACCTCGACCACGCCCCTGCGCGCTCCGACATCCTCAGCGCATGGGCCGGAATCCGCCCTCTCGTGAAGTCCGCCGAAGGCGGTTCGACAGCCTCCCTGTCCCGTGATCACTCGATCCACATCGACCGGAATGGCCTGTTGACGATCGCCGGCGGCAAATGGACGACGTACCGCCACATGGCCGAAGATTGCGTGAATCAGGCGGCTGTGCTCGCAGGCCTGGCTGACAATGATTGCGTGACTCGCCGGCTGCGGATCCACGGCTATCACCACCACGGCGCGAAGTTCGGCCACTTGAAGGTCTACGGCTCCGACGCCATCGCCATCCAGGAGATGATCCGCAATCACCCGGATCGAGGGAAGGCTCTTCACTCCTCCCTCCCCTACACCGAAGCCGAGGTGATCTGGGCTGCGCGCTGGGAGATGGCCAGAAGCGTCGAGGATGTCCTGGCGCGCCGGACCAGGGCCCTGCTGCTGAACGCGAGAGCCGCCATGGAGATGGCGCCCCGGGCCGCACAACTGTTGGCGGGCGAACTTGGACGCGGTCCGGAGTGGCAGTCGCAACAGCTAACCGCATTCACTTCCATGGCTTTGAAGTACCTTCCGCGTTAAGGTCTGTTACTCTGGTTATTTACAGCGAATGAAATTTCTCTTAAGAATTGCAGCGGGCCTCGTGTGCGCGCCAGCGCTCTTGTGCGCGTCCGCGTGGCGTCCATCCGGACCTTGGGGAGGCAGCGCCACGGCGATCTGGGTGGATAAGAACAACCCGGAAACACTCTTGGCCGGTGCACGCAATTCTCTGATCTTCCGCTCCAGGGATGGCGGAGCGAGTTGGGCGAGACTGCCCTTCCCCCATTACTTCGACGCGATCGTCTCCGCTGTCGCCATCCAGCCTGGTAACCCACAGTTCTACCTCGCCGGCGTCCAGCAGCCGCAGTCTCAATATGCGGGTGTATGGTACAGCGAAGACACCGGTGCGACGTGGCGAATGTCCACCGGGCTGGAAGGAAATTCCATCCAGGCGCTGACCTTCTGGGCAAAGAACCCGGAGCGCGTTGCTGCCGCCACGCGGGACGGCGTATGGCTCAGCACAGACTCGGGAAGGAACTGGAAACGCATCTCTGCCCCGTACAACCACGAGATGCGCGCCATCACGGCCGTGGCGATCGACCCGGAGGACTCAAACATCGTCTATGCAGGAACTACGCACCTCCCATGGAAGACGACAGACGGCGGCAAGACATGGGAATCTATTCACGATGGAATGATCGACGACACGGATGTGTTCTCGATCTTCATCGATCCCGCCAATCCCACCCGCGTGCTGGCCAGTGCGTGCAGCGGCATCTACCGCAGCGAAAATGCTGGCACGTCGTGGACCAAATTCTCCGGCATTCCCGCCTCACACAGGCGGACCCACGTGATCAGACAACACCCGGAGAATCGGGAAGTGATTTACGCCGGCACTACGCTCGGCCTGCTGAAATCAGTCAACGGTGGAGCGACGTTCCGCCAGTTGAACAACCTGCCCATCCTCTCCATGGCGTTTGATCCTCGCAATCCGGAGCGGCTCTATCTGGCGACAGACGGCGCCGGGCTCTGGCGAAGCGAGGACGGCGGGAAGACGCTCGATCCGATCAACGAGGGTTTCGTGAGCCGCCGCGTGGTCGGACTCACCACAGCGGACGGCGAACTTTACGCGAACGTGATCCAGGACGGAGAAGCAGGCGGTATTTTTACAAGTGCGGACGGCGGCGTGAAGTGGACTCTCGCTTCAAGCGCTTCCGTGCTCCGCGACAACCACATCACCAAGATCGCCGGCTGCCCCAGCTACCCGAAATTTCTTCTGGCCGGCAATGCAACGCGCGCGCTGCGCACAGTGAACGGCGGCGACAGTTGGCGGGAGGTGAAGCTCCTAAAGGGCGAAGCACGGCTATTTGCGATAGCCTGCGTCAACACCGAAGCGGAGAAGCCGTTGCTGCTGGCAGGAACCGATCAAGGCCTGCTGGGCAGCGCCGATCTGGGAGTCACCTGGCGCACAATCAAGCTCACCACGGCGAATATCAAGCATAGTGTGGCCGACATTTACACCTCAGCTGCCTCGCCTCATCAGGTTGCAGTCCGGACCGGACAGGCCATCTACCTGTCGGAAGACTCTGGCGCAACATGGAGAGCTCTTAATATAATGTTCCCAGTGGGTCTTGTCTATGATGTTGCGCTCGCAAGCGGCTCACAAAGCGCAATTCTTGTTGCAACGGCGCACGGACTCTACGCTTCCGAAGACGGAGGAAGAACTTGGCAGAGGCGGCAGAGCGGAATGCAGCCCGGCACTGTGAGTACCCTCGCAGTGCGGCCCGGCCGAGGAGGCGAGATCTATGCTGCCCAGTTTGGAACAATATACCGCTCCGACAACAAGGGCCGCGATTGGCGGCCGCTGCGAGGGGCGGAGATGGAGGGAGTGACATTGAGGAAACTCGCCTTCCACGATGGGGAAGGCAGTCGACTCTTGGCTTTAACTTCCGATCTGGGAGTGTTTTATCTGGAACTCATCCCGGATCGGGTTCATAATTAACTGCAGGCAGGTGAAGTCCCGATCATGAAACAATCTACACACAGCTCAAGTGCACGAACCTGGCCACTGACGTTAGCGATTATCGCCGGTATGGCGGTTTTCAGTCAGTCGGCGTTTGCCCAGCAGACCACGACCCCGAAGCAGTCAACGACAGGAGACCAACTCCCCGATAAGGTCGAACTCAGCGGTTTTGGAGGCGGTAGCTTCTTCCAGCAAGTCGACAAAGGTCTGGGAACGAAGCTTGTCAACGGCGGGGCCTTTGGCGGTCGTGTGACCGAGAACTTTTGGCGGTACGTCGGACTGGAACAGGCGTTCACTTACAGCACGAATAACGTCCAGTTCCTGAATCCGGCTCAGCCCGGCCAAGCCAACTTCGGTTTTGGAAATCGCATCTACCAATACTCGTTGAACGCGCTGGGGTATTTTACTCCGCGCGGTTCCAGAATCAGGCCATTCCTGACCGTGGGCGGATCCGCTCTCGATTTCGCTCCGACAGATTCGGCCAAGGGGTTTGCACGCAGCCCCAACAACCTGTTCTATGGAGCGACCAATCTGGATTCGATCCTCAACCCCGGCCTAAACTACGGCGGCGGCCTGAAGTGGCACTTCGCTGAACGCTGGGGCGCACGCTTCGACGTGCGCGGGATCTTTACCAAGAATCCGACCTTTAAGCTCCCGGATTACGCAACCGGTGGGGTCTACATCCCGCGGAACAGCTCCTTGAACGGAGTCCAGGCCACGGCAGGGCTCACGTATTACTTCGGTTCGGTCTATGTGCCGCCACCGCCGCCTCCGCCTCCGCCACCAGCGGCTCTTGCAGCCCTGAACGGTGGCTCGCTCAGTGCCGGTGCGGGCACGCTTTGCCAGGGCCGCGCGATCTCCATCCGGTCCGCCGGCGTGAGCGACCCCGCAGGCCGCGAACTCACCTACAAGTGGAAAGTGAACGGCCAGCCGATGGGTGGCAACACTCCTGAGCTGTCATTCACTCCTGATCGCGGCGGCAACTACAACGTCGAACTCGAAGTGGAAGCCCCCAACACGGCCGGCATGCCGGTCCGTACGGCCAAGTCCAGCTCGCTCGCCTTGAACGTGCAGGAGTATAAGGCGCCAACAGCATCGGGTTGCGCCGCCAATCCGGCTTCGCTGATGTTCGGCCAGACCTCAGCTCTCAATGCGCAAGGCACGGGCTCGGCTTGCTCGACCATCAACTTCATGTGGAGCGCTCCGGAGGGCACCATCGCGAGCCCGTCTTCGGCCAGCACCACCTTCGACAGCAAGACCGTCCGCTTCGAGCCGGGCGGCAAGGTGCAGTCCAAGACCGTGACTGCCACCGCGAAGGTGACTGACGACCGCGGCGCCTCCGCCGAGTGCAGCACGCCGATCAAGGTAGACTACGTCCCCGAATCGATCCGCTTCTCCGACGTTATCTTCAGCAAGAACTCCGCCCGCGTGAACAACTGCGGCAAGCGCATCCTGCTGGAAGAGCTGGCGCCGAAGGCCGCCGATCCGGACTACGACATCGTGCTGATCGGCCATATCGACCAGGACGAAGTCTCCAAGACCAAGAAGCCGTCCACCCTCGACATGCAGCGCATCGCCAATGCCTACGCGGTGCTGACCGCCGGATCGGGCACTTGCGCCAATGTCGACAAGTCCCGCATCAAGGTGGATTGGGTCGGCACGGAGCAGACATCCGACATGCAGCCCGGCGTCTGTGGAACCGCAGCTCGCTCGGCTACCGAGGAGCGCCGTGGTTCCTCCGTGTCTACTACGGATCAGAACCGCCGCGTCGAAGTCTGGCTGGTGCCGAAGGGAACGAAGATGCCTGCGGCGTTCAAGAACGCTCAGGATATCGATCCGAAGCTCCTGAAGAAACTAGCTTGCCCGAAGTAACTTCTCTCGGGTTCGTGTGATGCTTTGCACCCGGCTCCCCTCGGGGAGCCGGGTTTCTTCTTGCGCTATGCCGGTTGCTGCTGCGTGAGGCAGTGCAACGTGCCGAAGCCCAACACCAGATCCACACAGTGGATGCCTACCACGGGCCGGTCTGTGAAAAGCTCTCCCAGGATCCCAAGCGCGATTCGATCGTTCGGATCGTTGAACGTGGGAACCAGCACCGCTGAGTTGGAGATGTAGAAATTCGCATAGCTCGCAGGCAGGCGCTCCCCGTCAAAATAGAGCGGCTCAGGCATGGGAAGCGCGACGACCTCCGGCTTCGATCCATCCTCCAAACGCAGATCCCCGATTCGTTCCCAGTTCTCCTCCAGGGGACGATAGTTCACGTCCTTCGCGTTCTTCTCCCTGATCAGCACAAGCGTACTGGCATTGACGAAGCGGCAGATGTCATCGATGTGGCCATGCGTGTCGTCGCCCACCGGACCGTTGCAGAGCCAGAAGACGTTGGTCACGCCCAGGTAGCGTTTCAACGTCTCGTCAAATTCTTCACGGCCCACGCCCGGATTGCGCACCTGAATCGAAGGATGCAGATAACACTCTTCGGTCGTGAGCAGGGTCCCTCTGCCGTTGACCTCAATCCCGCCGCCTTCCAACACGAACTTGCGCCCGCCGCACTCGGCGTCATATAAGCGCTTCCCCAGCAGACTTGCTGCTGTTTCCGGAACACGCCGGTCCTTCCGCCAGTCCGGATACTTCGCCCAGGCGTTGAAGTGGAAGTGGACAATCGCCTTCTCACTCCGCTTGCCTTTCAGCCGCCGGACGAAGATCGGGCCGCTATCGCGCGTCCACCCGCGATTGGTGGGGTGAACGACAAACTCCACCTTGCTCAAGTCGGCGCCCGCCTTGCCCAGAAAGCCTCGCGCCTCCCTTTCAGCCTTGCGCGAGTTGATCAGAATCCGAACGATTTCACCGCGTCCGATCTTGCGAACGATCTCTCCGTACACCCAGCGAATCGTGTCGATTTTGCCGGGCCAGTCTGTCGGGTTGTGCGGCCAGCCGAGCCACGTCGCTTCGTGGCGCTCCCATTCGGCGGGCATCGAAAATCCGAGTTCTGCGGGTGTCTTCACCGCTTTTGCTGAGACAGTCATCAACGTCGAGGATAGACTGCTGCTCATCCACGTGTCTATCGGTCAATCGTGCACTAAAATAGGAGAGAAGCCGGTGCGTTCCGCAACGCCTTCGAAGTCCATCCCGGAATCCTCATCATGCCCAAAGCCTCAAACGACCATCGCCGCCGCCGTGAAGACCTCGCAGACATGCCGGACTGGCTCAAAAAGAAGAAGTGCCCTAACCGCGACAAGTACCTCGCCGGGCCGCGCATCCTGCCGAAAAACCTGACTGGCAAGGAGAAGCTGGCGGACGTCATCGACAACACGTTCCTGGCGTACAACTCCGCCCGGCTCAAGGAAGGAAGCCAGCTCTTCGTGAAGAAGATGCTGGAACCCGACGTCACCGTGGGCATGAGCTTTTCCGGCGCTCTCACCCCCGCCGGACTGGGCTGCTCCTCCATCGTTCCGCTCATCAAGGCAGGCTTCGTCGACTGGATCGTCGCCACAGGCGCCATCCTCTACCACGATCTGCATTTCGCGCTGAACTATCCCGTGCACGTCGGCGACTTCAAGATGGACGACACGGAGCTGCGCAATAACGACATCGTTCGCGTCTACGACGTGCTCCTCGGCTATAGCGACTGCCTGATGGCGACCGACGAGATCCTGCGCGAGATCATCGTCCAGCCCGAGTTCCAGAAGGAGATGGGCACGGCGGAGCTGCATTACCTGTTGGGCAGGTACGCCGCCGAGTGGGAAAGGAAAGCCGGAGTGAAAGACGTATCCGTCCTTGCCGCCGCCTATCGCGCAGGTGTGCCCTGCTACACCTCCTCGCCGGGCGACTCCACCATCGGTATGAACGTTGCGGGCGTGGAGCTGCGCGGCAACAAGCTGCGCATCAATCCCTCCATCGACGTCAACGAGACCACTGCGTACGTCCTCGCGGCCAAGCGCGGCGGCGGCAAGAGCGCGGTGGTGCTCTGGGGTGGCGGCAGCCCAAAGAACTTCATGCTGCAGACCGAGCCGCAGATCCAGGAAGTGCTCCGCATCAAGGAATACGGGCAGGATTACTTCCTGCAGGTGACCGACGCCCGTCCCGACACCGGTGGCTTGAGCGGTGCTACACCGAGCGAGGCCGTGAGCTGGGGCAAGGTGGATCCCGACCGCCTGCCCGACGCGGTCGTCTGCTACACCGACACCACCATCGCCATGCCGCTGTTGACTTCCTATGCGCTGGCCAGGCACAAGCCTCGCAAGTCCAAGCGGCTCTACGACCAGCGGGCAAAGATGATGAGCGCGCTCACGAAGGAGTACTTCAAGCACAACAAGGTGAAGATGCTCGATGGCTCCGCTCCGGTCTTTGACTAGACTGAGTCAATCATCATGACAACACGGCAATTGCAGGCCATTGCCCGTGAGCACGGTACGCCCGTGGTGATCGTCGATCACGACGTGATCCGCCGCAACTACGCGGCGTTCCGGCGGCATCTGCCCCGAGTGCAAGCCTATTACGCAGTGAAAGCGAATCCGGCGCCGGAGATTGTGCAAACGCTCTACAAGGCCGGCGCCAGCTTCGACGTGGCCTCGTTCCCCGAGTTCATGCTCGTGCACGAGAACATCCGCCACCTGCCGGCCAAGGAGCGCCAGGATTTCATCTGGGACAAGATCGTCTATGCCAACCCGATCAAGCCCAGGGAGACGCTTGAAGCCCTGAATCAGTACAAACCGCTTGTCACCTACGACAACGCGGAGGAATTGAAGAAGATTAGGAAGTACGCGCCCAGCGCCGGCCTGGCCTTGCGGCTGCGCGTGCCGAATACAGGCTCGATGGTGGAGCTCTCTTCGAAGTTCGGCTGCGACCCCGGAGAAGCAGCCGAGCTCATCGAAAGGGCATTTCGAACGGATCTCGTGGTGGAAGCGGTGAGTTTTCACGTCGGCAGCCAGTGCACGAACTTCGACAACTTCGTTCAGGCGCTCAACATGGCGGCCGCAGTGATGCAGGAGGCGCGTTCGAGGGGCCACGAGATCAATATCCTCGACATCGGTGGAGGATTCCCCGCCGCCTACAACCCTCATGTCCCGCCTTTCGGCGAGCTTGCCAAGAGGATTAATGCCGAAATTCGCCGCCTGTTTCCCGCCAAAATTGAAATCCTCGCCGAACCCGGCCGCTTCTTCGTCGCTACCGCGGCAACCTGCGTGGCCCGGGTCATTGGCAAGGCGAAGCGAGACGGGAAGACCTGCTACTACATCGACGACAGCGTCTATCACACGTTCTCGGGCATGATCTTCGATCACTGCCTCTATCCGTTAAAGGCCTTCAAGCGCGGGCGGAATGAGATCTGCTCCGTTTTCGGGCAGACTTGCGATGGACTGGACACCCTCTCACAGTCGGAGGAACTGCCCAACCTGGAAATCGACGACCTGGTTTACGCGGAGAACATCGGCGCCTACAGCAATGCCTCGTCAACCTGGTTCAACGGCTTCCCGCCCGCCAAAGTGGTGCACGTCAATCTCTAATGAAGCTCGTGCGGCAAATCGTGGTTCTGTGCCTGCTCACTTCTGCACTTCGCGCAGATAGCAGGAACCAGGAGTTCTCCGACTTCGTCACTCCGCTTCCGATTCAACCCGGAGAGACTCTGGTCATCGGCGTCGTTGGCGGATGGGAGCGCTGGGACAACCCAGTCCGCTGCATCCGCCGGACAGCGATTGTTCTCAAGCGCAAACACATTCCCGGCGTCCACGTGGAGACCGTCGAGAATCACAAGCTGGAACTGGCCGAGCAGCTTGTGCGCAAGGCCTTCGACTTCGACCACGACGGGAGCGTCTCAAAGACCGAAGCGGCGCACGCGAGAGTCATCGTGTTCGGGCAGAGCATGGGCGGACGCGCGGCCATCTGGCTCTGCCGCAAGCTCGAGGAGATGGGAATCCAGGTACGCCTGCTAGTCGTCGTGGATGCCTACGGCAGGGACAGTTACGAATTGCCGCCCAACGTCCGGGAGGCGGCGAATTATTACCAGCGCGAGCACCTCGTGCTGAAAGGCGCGCCTGAATTGTTCCCCAACGACAAGACTCGTACGCACATCCTGGTCAACAAGGAGATGAGCTACAAAAAGTCCGACGTTGAAATTCCCGAGTTCGGCTGGGTCAAACGATTCCTCATGGACGAACATCTCCGCATGGAATTCGACCGCCGGGTGTGGGACAAGGTCGAAGCCATGCTCATTTCAGCAGCGGGCGCACACGACTGAAATCGGCGTCCACGCCGGACGGCATCTTGATGCCGAGAAGCTGGCAGAAGAGGGCGAAGACGTCGACCGTGCGCGCGGGCTGCGCCACCGTCCCTTTCTTGAAAGCCGGTCCTACTCCGATCAGAATTCCTCGCATCTCCTTGTACTTCTCGGGATCGTAGCCGTGCATGCCTTTCAATTGCGGGACGGACTTTGCATCCGGATCTCCAGGCGGCACCGCCTGTACGATCGCAGGCGTATTCGGTACAACGACGAGATCGCCGATGCGCTGGTTGTCGCGGTAGTGGAGGTGCTCTGGCGTCTCCGCGCGCCGCCACACCGTGACCTCCGGCGCGTTCTTCACCAGTTCCGCGCGCACACGCTCCGGATCTGCGCAGTACAGCATGGTCATCGGCGCCTCATTCGCCGCGCGGCAACCTGAGAGATCCGCCCTGGGAGTGAGATCGATATGTCCTTGAACGCCAATCTGTCCGTGATCGGAGACAACAACGATGTTGACATCAGGCTGGAGTGCGCGCGCGGAGCTCACCAGCTCGGCTACCGAGCCGTCCACCTTGCGGATTGCAGCACGCGTCTCATCCGCATCCGGCCCGAAGCGATGTCCGTTTGAATCGACGTCCGAGAAGTAGACGATCACCAACCCCGGCTTCTCGGCGTCGGACAACTTGAACCACTCCGTCACCTGGCGGATGCGCTCTTCGTGAGAAACCCTGCCGTCGTACTTCTTGAAATACGTGGGATTCTTTCCCTGGATCCCCGCGTCCGACCCTGGCCAGAAGAACGTAGCCGTGCGAATCCCTCGCGCCTCGGCCAACAGCCAGATGGGCGTACCGCCGTACCACTCACCCTCACTTGCATTGCGAGTGTACTGAAACCCCCGGCCTCTTGCGCGATCATAAAACATCATCGCGACAATGCCGTGGTGCTCCGGATAGAACCCCGTCGCCATTGTATGGAAGTTTGGAAATGTCGTGGACGGGAAACTGGGAACGAGCCCCTCCACTGAGGCGCCCTCCTTCTTGAGCGCAAGGATTGCTTGAGTCTGTTCGCGCTCCGCGAAGTCGTACCGGAAACCATCCAGCGCGATGACAAGCAGAGGAGGCGCCCCACTCGCCCCCAGGGTGAAGGCCAGCAAAAAGGCAAGGAAACGTAGCATCAGTTCTCATTATCATGGGTACTGCGCATCCAACGGTTGCGCGATCCGGACCGGAGCACTGATGACCCGTCGTGAGTTCGTCTCAGTATCGGCAGCCGCACTTCAGAAAGCTGCGCCAGCCATTCGCACGATCGAGGCGTTCCCGGTCCGCTACCCGGTCACCGGATACTTCAAATTTCTTCCCAAATCCGAGCGTCCGACCGTGTTCGTCAGGATCACCTGTGAGGACGGCACCGTGGGATGGGGACAGAGCGTACCGATCCACACGTGGAGCTACGAGACGCTCGAGTCCGTCACCACGACACTGCGCGGCTACCTCGCGCCGGCGTTGATCGGCAAGAACCCAGCAGACATCGAGGGCGCGCACGCCATCATGAACAAGACCATCGCGCCGTCGTTCTCGACAGGGATGCCGATCGCGAAAGCCGGCATCGACCTCGCGCTCCACGACATCATCGGAAAACTCGCAGGCAAGAGCCTGCCGGAATTGTGGGGCCGCAAGCCGCTTGACAAGGTGGTGTTGAGCTGGACCGTCAATGTGAAGACGCTCGGCGAGGCCGAGGCGCTGGTCGCCGACGGCAGGAAGTTCGGCTACAAGCATTTCAACATCAAGGTCGCGCCGGATCCCAAGTTCGACGTCGAACTCGCCCGCATCGTCCGCAGGCTCGCACCGGACTCGTTCCTCTGGGCCGACGCCAACGGCGGTTACGATCTGCCTACCGCGCTGGCCGTCATCCCGCAACTGCGCGATGCGGGAGTCAACGTCCTGGAGCAGCCCCTTCCGCCGAACCGCCTCACCGGGCTCGCTGCGCTCAAGAAGCAGGGCGCGCTCCCGCTGCTACTCGACGAGGGCGTCGTCTCCGTCTTCGACCTGGAGGAGTTCCACAAGCTCGGCATGCTCGACGGCGTCGCGATGAAGCCGGCGCGCACCGCCGGGCTCTTTGACGCGCGCCGCCAGGTGGAGTACCTCGAGCGGAATAGGCTCATGTTCCTCGGCAGCGGACTGACAGACCCGGATGTCTCGCTCGCAGCGTCTCTCGTCCTCTACGGCGCCTACCACTTGAAATATCCGGCAGCGCTCAACGGATTGCAGTTCCTCGCCGGGTCGTGGCTCAGGAAGCCGTTCGCCCTGGAGGATGGCGCATTACGCGTGCCCACAACTCCGGGCCTGGGCGTTGAAGTCGATGAGGAGAAAGTGAGAAAGGCGTCGCGTGATTAGAGCATTTTTGACACTCTCTGTTTTGGCCTTGCCAGTCCTCGCGGAGGGCCCCTTCACCTGGAAAGACCTCGGCGACGGCCGCATCGAGCTCCTCGAAAACGGGAAATCAGCACTCGTCTACGACTACGGGCCGCAACTCCGGAACAATGCTCCGGAGGACCGCAGCCGCTGTTGTTACATATTTCCTGTGTTCACGCCAGCCGGCGTGTCGATGCTCGACGACTTCCCCAAAGACCACTGGCACCACCATGGCGTGTTCTGGGCCTGGCCGGTTGTCGAAACGCCGCAAGGCAAGTATGACCTGTGGATGTACAAAGGCGTGCAGCACCGGTTCAAGAAATTAGCCAGCCACGAGTCAAAGAAAGACAGCGCCTCGCTCGTCGCCTTCAATGGTTGGTATGCCGGTGATGCGGAAATCGTCAAAGAGACCGCGCATATCACTGCATTCCCCTCGCAAGGCCCCTCGCGGTCTTTCGAGGTAGAGCTGATCCTGGAAGCCATAGGCCAGCCCGTCACACTCCGCGGATCGCAGGAGAAAGGCAAGAGTTACGGCGGCTTCAGCGCCCGCTTTGCCCCACGCGAAAACACTGTCATTCGCACCAGTGAAGGTCCCGTGTCCAGAGATGAGGATCTCATTCCGCACAAGTGGGCTGAACTGGAGGCCTTGTACGGCGGCAAGAAAGCTGTACTTCGCATCACGCCCGATCCTGCAAACACCGGCTTCCCCTACCAGTGGTGTTTGCGAAACTACGGCTTCGCGGGCGCATCCTTCCCGGGCAGGACAGATGCAGTTGAGGGCTTCACCCTCCAGCCCGGCAAACCGCTCACACTGAAGTTTCGTGTGACAGTTGCCGACGTCAACTGATCACCACACGTGAGTAGCGATGACGCGCGCCGATCCGGCCTTCCCGCCGCGCACATCAACCTCGACAACCATCTGCACGTCCTTCTTTTCCCACCCGGCCGGCAGGCTGCGGAGCACAGTGGTGAGTTGCTCCTGGTCGGTCAGCAACTCCGCAGCCGCTGCGGCGCCGAATCGCCCGACACCGCTATTCAAGAGCCTGGAAGAGCTGCCTGCTGAACTGCGAATCCGCGAGATCAGCGCATAGTCTTTTCCAGCGCCGGCAGAGCCCCACCTGCGGCCGCGTACGGTAATGTCCTCGATCAGGTTCTGCCCGTCCACTCTGCGCACAACATACCTGCCCCCGGCCACTTCCGCCGCGCCGATGTGCACACCAGGTTGGCTGCGATCCAATTCGTCGCTCACAACGATTGTGAATGGCTTCCGCTGCCGTCCTAGAAAGCCTGCGACCGTCGAAGCCGTTATCATGTCGCCTGCTCCGACTGAGTCGGGACCCCCTCCCGTGGCGACGGAGATGCGCGCTCCCCTGCCCGTCTCCAGAATGGGCTCCCAAAAAGCGTGAGAGGGCTGCTGCGCACGAACGGCCACGGCATACCATCCCCCGGACGCGAGCACAAGGATCAATGCGATCGCGCCTGCCACGCCCCACCAGACGAGCCTCCTCCCCCGCTGCGTTCCCAGCACGACGGAGGGTTCGGCGTCCCTAACGGAACGGAACTCCGGAACATAACTGCCAGGCGGCAGGCTGATCTCCACCTCAGACTCATGCTCATCCTGATACGCCTTTGCCAGCCTGCGGCGGACCTCGTTCGCCTTTACTCGAACGATGGCATCTTCGCTCGTATCGTAGTCGGGCAGCCGCTGAAACAACGCCACTCCCAAAGTCCTCTCCTTGAGAGACTCCGCCTCTCCCCGCAGCGCCGTCTTCACTACGTATCTCAGGAACTCCTGAGAGCGGCGCGAGCCGCGCATTGCCGGAGTGCCCAGTAGCCTCTCCAACTCGCGTTCAATCGCCTCCGGCCGAATTCCCTGCATCGTCATTTAACGTATCACCGCCCTCCGGAACTGTGAAGTGGCCGGAGTCCGTGCATCACTTTCGCCTGCACCTGCATCAGCAAAGAATGAGCTCAAATCTTCGCGTCCACTTTCCAGTCCTGGTTCTGGCGGCTCTCAGTGTCCCGGCGGCTCTCTTCGCGGACCAGGTCACCCTCAAGAACGGAGACAGGCTGACTGGCAAGGTTGTGACGACCGACGACAAGGTCCTCGTCCTCAAGACGGACTACGCCGATGAGATCAAGATCAAACGGTCCGACATCGCGGGAGTCAAAACCGACGAGCCCATCTTCGTCACTTTGAAGGACACCGGCAAGGTGGAAGGCAAGGTTGAGACCTCTGCGGACACCGTCCGCGTGCAGAAGTCCGACGGCAGCACAGTCACCGCCGAGCCTGGCGCCGTTCTGGCCATTCGCGACACTCCCTCCGAACGCGCCTGGGAACGCGAACAGGAACGGATCCACAACCCCCGGCTGAATGACTTTTGGGCGGGCTTCGTCACTCTGGCTTTGGCCAACGCATCGGGCAACTCGAAGACCACTACCCTCGCCACCACCGCGTCAGCCACACGCATCGCCGGCAAGAACAAGATGGCTCTCAATTTCGCCCAACTCTATTCCACCCAGAGCACCACGGCGCCGTATGGCGCCACAGCCAACCGCATCAGCGGTGCCTTCCGGGTCGACCGCGATATTACTCACAAGCTTTTCGTCTACTTTGTCAACGCTTACGACTACGACCGGTTCCTCGATCTCGACCTCCGCGTCGTCGTCGGCGGCGGTCTCGGCTACCACGTCTGGAAGACGGACAAAGGCTACTTCGACCTCGCAGGCGGCGTCGGTTGGAATCGGGAGAAATTCAGCCCTGTCACCGGGACCTTCGTCAGAAACTCGGCTGAAGGTCAATTCGGCGAGGAGTGGGCCTACCAGCCACATTCGAAGTTGAAGCTCTGGGAGCGCTTCATGATTCTTCCCAATTTCACGGAGCTCGGCCAGTACCGAATGAACTTCGACATCACAGCCAGCGTGCCGGTCGCCAAGTGGCTGGAGTGGAATGTCGGCTTCAGCGACCGCTTCCTCTCGAATCCGGTTCCGGGCAAAAAGCAGAACGACACTCTGCTCACCATGGGCGTCCGCGCGACCTTTGACCAGACCAAGCCTAAGATGTGATTGCCACCACCTCGTACTCTCTGACGCCCGGCAGCGTCAGCTCAATGTGCCCGTCCACCACGCGGAAGGCTGGTGTGCTACGGGACTCCAGAGCCGCTGCCGCACGCGGCTTGAACCCGCCTGGCAATTCAAGCCGCACCTTCTGCGCACCCAGTGGAAATGCCTCGCGCGCCGGGCCATGCATCAGCGCCGGGTTCGTGTAGTTGAGGATGTGCAGTGCGAGCCCTGCCTCCGTCTCCCAGTAGAAGATGTCGATGAGGCCCGATCCTTCCACATGCGCGCCCGTGCGGCTCTGAGCGGCCCATTCCACGCTGTTGCCAAGAAGCCTGGAGAGATCCGGGTTCCAACTGCGCCACAGCGTCCGGTCCACGTCGGAAGGAAAATACACAACGCGCCCGGGCGACTCGCGAACCACCATCTCCGCACCCGAAGCCCGGTCGTTCTCCCGGTACACCATCTCCGGCGGAAAGGCCGGATACGGCGGGATGCGCACCAGCGGCGCTCCCGCTACATCGCCGATCACCACACGATTCTGCGCGCCCGGCAGGTACTTGGTCTGCCCGAAGCCTTTCAGCGCCGGGTGCGCGCTTTCGATCCGGAAATACGAGTTCCGCAGCGGACCTTCCACCGTGCCGGCAAAGGAGGCTCCAAAGACCTTGCTGAGCCCGAATTCCCGCCGGCGCGCCCCCGCCTCATCGTAAAGCGACGACTCGAATGTCGCTACCAAACCTCCACCCTTGCCGACGTACGACCGCAGCGATTCACACTCAACGTCCGACAGCAGCGCCGCATTCGGAAGCACGACGCAGCGGTAGCCGGAGAGCCGCTCAGCCGTCAGATCTCCGTCGAGGATCAAATCGAACGGAATGCGATTCTCGAGCAGCGCGAAGTAGAACCCTTGCAGCGCATCAGTGTTGCGAGACAGCGAAGGATGCCACACCTGCGTCCGCTGCGGCCAGACGAGTCCGACCGTGGCAAGCGAGCGTTTGTTGAAGAAGTGCCGCTCATTGTCCTTCAGCCACGGAAACACTTGCAGCCCGGTCTCCATCCAGCGCGTGTCCTGCGGATTCCCACCCAGCCACGTCAGCCATGGGACCATCCCGCTCGCCGCGCTCTGCTTCAGCCACATGCGCGTTTCCAGCGGCGCTTTCGCCGTATGACGCCAGATCGCGTCGCTCAGGTTGTAGCCGCTTGTAACATTCGTGACCGGCTTGCCGCGCATGACCGCGTAGCCGATCCGCCCCTGCTGCGCGCAATCCCACATGGGCACGCTGCCGCTGCGGTCCTGATGGTCGGCATTCATCCAGCGAGCGATCGAGGCAATGCGCTTCACATCCGTCTCCGCGCGAATGCTCCCGCCGAGGTTCCCGACGTAGACTCTGTCTGCCCTGCCCGCACTCGCGGTGGAGTCCCACAACTTCCACACATCCAACACGCGTCCCAGCCGCCGAGCCGTCCATTGGCGAAATGCAGGGTCCGAGCGATCATCCCGCGCCGGCAGTCTCCCATGCAGCCGCCTGCACCGTTCGCAGTAGCAGATTGCCCCCAGCCCTGTGGATGGCCATGCGTTGGTGTAGAAAGCGTCCGGGTCGTACTTCATGCACAACTCGCGGATGATCGCAGTCATGTGTTCGTCGTAATACGGCCCAAACTCACAGGTTCGCCACAACCTGGCCGCTTCGCCGTGCTGCACAGCCTTGCCGGAGGCGTCGTTGGCAAACCAATCCGGCCGCGCCTCCAGCACCTCGGTGAATGCATAGGACGGGTCGAGCCGCGCAATTACCCGTATGCCCGCTTTCCGGGCGGACGATGCATATTCGCCGAACAGATCGCGGGCTCCCAGATACCTCGCTCTGCGGTGTAGCGGCACTTCAGTCGGGTAAAACGCCATGATGCCCGCGCAGCTCACGATCAGACCGTCAACCTTCATCCGGGACCAGTAGTCAATCCAGCGCGCCACGTCCAGCGTTGCCGCATCCGCTTCGCTAATGTTGAGCTGTCCCAGCCTCCTCATCCGCTGGTACCAGGGTGCGGAGCCGCCCGCAAAGATCCTGCCCGCCGCGGAGACCGCCGGCACCGACGCCATGAAATCTCTTCTTTTCACGCTCTCCGGCCCCCTCTCGCCGTATTAATTGAAACCGCCTGCAGCACGACTCACATCATAATGGAAGTAGTCGAAGTCCATCCCGTTCAGAGGTCTTCTTCGGCGGCATGCGCCGCCTCCCGGCTACACTGAAAGTTCCGTCGGCCCTCATGAAACGTCCGTACCTCAATTTGTTTTGGCTCTGCGCCCTCTCCTCGCCTCTCTGCGCGGCTTCCATCGGCGCAAAATCGCTTCTTGAGGTGCGTCTCCGGCACGACCTGGCCTCTTATTCGAGCCGCGCCGGTTCCGAGGTGACGGCAACACTCGTGGCGCCCGTAAAATCCGGCGTTGACACCTTGCTGCCGCAGGGCGCAGTGGTGCGCGGACAGCTCGTGGAAGTCAAAGCGATCGGCTGGGGTGTGAAGAACCTGCGCGCGTCGATGCGCATCGATTTCGACACCGTGCAACTGCCCGACGGCAGCTCACTTCCCATCAAGAGCCGCCTGCTTGCAGTGGAGAATGCGCGGGAGCATATCGACCAGACCGGAAAGATCGTCGGGATCCGCGCCACCGCGCCCATGGGCCACCGCCTCGCAGGCATCGCCCGGAATGTCTTCATTTGGGACCCTCTGCTGCAACTCGTGATCGCGGGCAGCACCGCCGCTGTGCTCACCTTCCCCGAGGCGGAGATCCACTACCCCGCCGGCACCGAGATGCTGCTGCAGCTGACGGAGCCGCTGGAGGTCGACACCACCTGGACCACTCCCCTGCCCCGCGTTGCCACCGACGGCGCCTCCAGAGAACAGCTCTCCAACATCATCCGGGCGATGACATGGCGCGCCACCACGGACAACGACCGAAAGCCGGCTGACATCGTGAATGTCGTCTTCCTGGGCGAGCCCGAATGGGTCGAGCGCGCGTTCTCGGCGGCAGGCTGGCAGCTCGCCGACCCGCTGACCAAGAAGTCAGGATGGATGTGCTTCCGCTCCGTTGCCGAATCGCGCCCCTATCCGGCGGCTCCTATGAGCCGCATGCTGCTGGACGAGCAGTTCGCCAAACTCAGCTTCTCCAAGTCGCTCAGCAACTACTCGAAGCGGCACCACCTGCGCATCTTCAGCCAGGCTGAACGTTGGAACGGCCGTCCGTTAATGGCCGCTGCCTCTACGCAGGACCTCGGCATAACTCTCTCATTCAGCAACCGCCGCATTATTCACGTCGTGGACCGCAACATCGACAACGAGCGGGCAAAAATCGTCAATGACCTCGTTTACACCGGTTGCGTCGATGCCGCCGAGCTTGTCGAGCGGCCGTGGATCCCGGCTGAATCCAAGATCGGTACCGGCGAGATGATCCGGACCGATGGTTCCATCGCGGTCATCGAGCTCAACCCGTGCCGCACGCCCTTGCGCACCCTGGACAGTTCCGATCCAGTCCGCGTGAGCGGAGGCATCGGCCAGAAAATGAGCCGGCGTGTTTTCCTCACCCTCGGCAACGACTTCACCTTCAATAATCCCGTCTATCAGGCCGGGCTGGGGCTGAAGTTCCTTTGGAACCGCATGCTGGGCCGCGAGGACCGGTCCCAGCCGGCGCGCACCTCCGTTGTCGATGGACAGTCGCGCTCCACTGATCTGGCGCCGCCAGTTCCGACTGCCGCACTGCCTGATTGAAATATTCTCCACGGCGGCCGGAAACAGACTAACCTAGCCCTTAGATGTTCTACAGGCTCCTGTTTGGTCTCTTGCTGGCTTGCGCCAGCCCGGCCCAGGACATGGGCGCACCGGTCACCTTCGAGAACAAGGAACTGTTCCGCATTCAGACGCCAATCGGCCCGGTCTCTGCCGAATCGCGCGCGCGTGAAATCGAGGAACGGATCCATCAGATTGCTCTAGGCGGAAGACCCGTCTCGATCAGCACGAAGCAGTTCCCCGAGCAGCAAGGCATCGCAGTCATGGCCGGCGCCGCTCCCGTCTTGCTGGTCACCAGACAGGACGCGGCAGCAGCCGGGATCACGCTGGAAGCGTTGACGGAACAACGCGCCGGCATCGTCCAGCGCGCCTTTGCGGATTACGCGAAAGCCCACAGCCTTCGAGCCTATGTAATGAACACGCTCAGGGCCCTCCTGGCGTGGCTCGCGTTCGCATTGATCGTCTGGCTGCTGGTCCGTGGATATTCATTAGTCGCAGGGCGCGTCTATGCGTGGTTCCACCGGGAATCCATCAACCGCATGGCGCGCGGCTTCAGCCTGGTCATCTGGAATCGGCTGGCGGTCAGCAGCCTGGTGCTCTGCAAGCTGCTCATCGCTCTCTTTGTGCTCTTCCAGTTCTCCTTTGTCCTGTCCTACACTTTTAGCCAGTTCCCACAGACATCTGGAATCTCGACAACCTTTCTTGACTATTTGAAGTCCGTCATCGGAGGCATCGGCAAGTCGATTATCGGCTATACTCCCAGCGGCGGCGTGGTGATTATCGTCGCGCTGCTCACCCACTTCCTCCTGAAGATTCTCAGCCTCCTGGCGCAGGCAGCCGAACACGGAGACATCGCCGTCCCCGGCATCCACCCGGAGATGGCGCGCCCCACGTATCAACTGGCGCGAATCCTCATCGTGCTCTTCGCTCTGGTGGTCGTATTCCCGTATCTCCCGGGCAGCCAGTCCGACGCCTTCAAAGGCGTCTCCATCCTTGTCGGCGTCCTGATTTCATTCGGCTCCGGCTCCTCTGTCGGCAACATTCTCGCCGGCATCGTTCTCACCTACATGCGACCCTTCCGAATCGGCGACCGCGTTGAGATCGCCGGCTCCCTCGGCGACGTCCTCGAAAAGTCACTGCTCGTCACCCGTCTTCGCACGATCAAGAACGTGGAAGTGGTCATCCCCAATGGCGCCATCCTCCAGAATCAGATTCTCAATTACAGCGCCATGTCCAGAAGCCGCGGCCTCATCCTCCACACCACCGTAACCATCGGATACAACGCCCCATGGCGCGATGTCCACCAGGCCCTGATCGATGCCGCGATGTCGACTGACGGTATCCTTCCCGACCCGCGCCCTTTCATCCTCCAGACGAGCCTCAACGATTACCACATCAGCTACCAGTTGAACGCCTACACCGACCGGCCCAACGAGTTCGAGGTCACCTACGCCCGCCTCCACCAGAACATCCAGGACAGCTTCAACAAAGCCGGCATCGAGATCATGTCGCCCAGCTACTATGCGCTCAGGGACGGCAACGCCACCACCATCCCTGAGGCCCACCTCCCTCCGGGCTACCGCGTACCGGGCTTCCGAGTCCAACCATAGACGCTGACAGTTAGCCCGCGACGACAGCGACATCGGGACGCGCCAAACCGGTCACACCCGTCGCTACCGCTCGCGGCTGTGCTGCGGAGTGTCTTCATCGACTGTGGTTGCCCACACGGCCATGGGTGTCCGGCGCGACTCCCCCGCCAAACGCCTACTCGCCGTATACAGTTACCATCACCTCGCGATGTCGCGGACTATCGTCAAAGTCGCACAGGATAATCTGCTGCCACGTCCCCACGTGCAGCCTTCCGTCCTTCACGGGGAAGCTGCGCGACGTCCCCATCAGCGCGCTCCGCAAATGAGAGAACCCGTTGTGATCGCCCCACCGCGCATTGTGAGCATAGTTGTCGTGCACCGGCGCTATCCGTTCCAGCGCCTCGCGCAAGTCCGCCACCGCCCCCGGTTCGTGCTCGATCGTCGTGATGCCCAGAGTCGAGCCAAATCCGCTCACATTCACGATCCCCGTCTTCACCTTGCTCTCAACGACGATCCGCTCCACTTGCGCGGTCACGTCGTGCACGTCGCACATCCCGTGCGTCGATACTCTGATGGACTTCTGATACACGGCCATACGCCATAGAATCTATCGCAGCTCGAACAGATCCAGTTGACCCCATTGCTGCGCCGGCGCCGGGCGCGCGCAGTTCAGTCCATACTCCTCCCGGATCTCTGCCACCACCTTCCTGAGCCTCTCGGGATACGTGCCATGCAGATATGCGCTCTTCGCATATGTCTCTCGATAAGCCCTCGCCAAGCCCGGGAATTGCTCCTCCAGGAAGGGCAAAAACACTACCGCTGCGCAATCCTTCAGGAAGAGAGGCTGCGCCCAGAAGTGCTTCGCGCCAGCCTGCACAGCCGCCTCTGCCACTCGCGCCAGGCTAGCCCGCGAATCGTTGATCCCCGGCATTACAGGGCTCGCGAAGACACTCTTCTCGATCCCCGCGGCGCCGATGGCACGTAGAGCCTGCATCCGCAGGTCCGGCCGCGGCGCCTTCGGCTCGATGATGCGCGCGAGTTCGGCATCCATCGACGTCACGGTCATGTTCACTCGCACCGCATTCCCCTGCGCGATCTCCGCCAGCAGCGCCGCATCCCGCGCCACCAGGTCCGACTTTGTCGTCACCGACAACCGGAATCCTGTCTTCCTGGCAAATACCTCCAGGATTCCACGAGTAACGCCGTACCGGCGCTCCGCCGGCTGGTACGGATCCGTCGCCGTCCCGATCGCGATCCACTCATCCCGCTTCACCAGACGCAATTCGTGAGCGAACTCAGCCGGGTCGAAGCTCTTCGCGAATACACACTGCTCAAAGTCGCCAGCATCCCGGTATTCCATGAACTCGTGCGTGTATCGCGCATAGCAGTACTTGCAGCCGAACTCGCAGCCACGGTAGGGGTTGATTGTCCATTCGAATGGCATTCGCTCCCCACTGCACCGGTTCAGCAGGCTGCGCGCGGGAAGCTGTCGATACTCCACGCGGGCCTTCTGCTCGAGCGAAGGGCCCTCTCGGGCCAGCTTCGCGATCCCGGAGAACATACGCATATGTTCGCCTTGTATTCTCTCCATGTCAAGGCTCCGGCAAATGAGATATTGTTGTCCGTATGAAACCCGACCGCCGCACCTTCCTCAAGCTCACAGGCGCCGTTCCCGCCGCGGCCGCGGCGCAGCCTGCAGGCACGGCAGCGGCGCCGGCCGCCCCTTCTACGGCCGCTCCGCGGCCTGCCCGGATTCAGTGGCCCCGTACCTATACAGGAGCCCACATCCAGCAAATCGCATTCCCCCTGGGCGGCATCGCGGCGGGTTCGATCTCGCTCGGCGGACGCGGCCAGCTTCGCGACTGGGAGATCTTCAACCGGCCCGACAAAGGCAACGAACCCGCTTATTCGATCTGTTCGATCTGGGCCCAGTTGCCGGGAAAGAAACCGGTGGCGAAGATCGCTGAAGCGCGCTACCTGCCTCCGTACGAAGGCGCCTCCGGACTCGGCTGGAACAATGCGCCGGGATTGCCTCGCCTGGATGGAGCGGCGTTCACCGGCAAGTACCCGATGGCCCAGATCGACTTCCGCGACCGCAAGCTGCCCGTCAAGCTGTCGCTGGAAGCGTTCACTCCGATCTTCCCATTGGACGCCGACGCCTCGGGCCTGCCCGCCTTCGTATTGCGTTACAAAGTCACCAACCCGAATGCCGTACCCGCGCATGTCGCTCTCTGCTACACCATCGACAACCCCGTGGACCGCGGCGACCAGCGCGTCAACGAAAAGCGCGAGTCAGGCGCTCTCAAGGGCTTGATCATGACCAATCCTTCGCTGGCCGCCGATCACGTCATGCGCGGCGACTTCACGCTCGCGGCGCTGGGCGACGGCGAGGTCAGCATCTGGCGCGGCGCACCCAAAGGCCGCTGGTGGAGCGGCCCACTGCTCTTCTGGGACGAGTTCTCCGCCAAGGGCCGACTGGAAGCCGAACCGGCCCAGGTGACGGCCGTGGGCGCCGTCTGCATCCGCAGGGAGATCCCTGCCGGCGGCCAGTCTGACTTTACCTTTGTCCTCGCCTGGCACTTCCCCAATCGCACTCCAGAGCGCTGCGGCTGGACCGCCCCCAAGGGCCTGGAAAAAAGCATCATCGGCAACCACTACTGCACCCGGTACAAGGACTCCTGGGCCGCCGCCGAAGCTCTTGCCCGCGACCTCGAACCGCTGGAGAAAAAGACACGCGCCTTTATTCAGGCCGTGGACCAGGCCACTCTCCCCGGCTCCGTCAAGGACGCCGCGATGAGCAATCTCTCCACTCTCGCCACTACCACCTCCTTCCGCACCGCCGACGGCGAGTTCAAAGGTTTTGAGGGCGTCAATAACAAGGCAGGATGCTGTTTTGGCTCCTGTACGCACGTGTGGAACTACGAGACCACCACCGCCCACGTCTTCCCTTCCCTCTCTCTCAGTCTCCGCAAGTCAGCGTTCGGTTACCCCATGGATGAGCGCGGCGCCATGTTCTTCCGCGAAATGCTCCCACCGGGAAAGGGCCGGTCCGACATCGTCGCCACTGATGGCCAGATGGGACAGATCATGAAGGTCTATCTCGACTGGAAACTCTCCGGCAACAACGACTGGCTCCGCGAGATGTGGCCGAAAGCGAAGAAGGCGCTCGAATTCGCCTGGCTCCCCGGCAGTTGGGACGCGGATCGCGACGGCGTTACGGAAGGCGTCCAGCACAACACCTACGACGTTGAGTTCTACGGTCCGAATCCGCAATGCAGCGTCTATTACCTCGGAGCTCTACGAGCCTGCGAGGAAATGGCCAAGGCCGCGAACGACGACGCCTATGCGCGCCAGTGCCGCGACCTGTTCCAGCGCGGTTCCCAGTGGATCGATGCCAACCTGTTCAACGGCGAATACTACGTTCAGAAGATCAAAGGCGCCATGCGGGCGGATGTCGCCAGCGGCCTCATCTCCAACATGGGCTCTGAGAACACGGAGCAGCCGGAATTCCAGGTCGGCGAAGGCTGTCTGGTCGATCAACTCATCGGCCAGTACCAGGCCGACGTCTGTGGACTCGGGCCCCTGCTCAAGCCCGAGAACATCCGCAAAGCCATGGCATCCATCTGGCGCTACAACTGGCGCGAGGACTTGTCGGATCACATCGCAGTTCAGCGGATCTATGCCCTCGGCGATGAGGCCGGACTGCTCATCTGTGACTACGGCAAGGCCGAACGCCCGCGCGTCCCCTTCCCCTATTACGCCGAGGTCTGGACCGGTCTCGAGTATTCGATCGCGGCTCTGATGATCTGGAACGGCCTTGTCGCGGAGGGCATTCGGGTGGTTGAAGGCGCAAGGCTCCGGCATGATGGCGAGCGCCGCAATCCCTTTGATGAACCTGAATGCGGCCACCACTACGCACGGGCTTTGTCCGCCTGGTCGCCCGTCCTGGCGTTGTGCGGCTTCTCCTACGACGCGCCGAATCAGCGGCTGGATGTCAGCCCCAGGCAGCGCCCGGCAATCTTCCGCGGCTTCTGGTCCAATGCCTCGGGATGGGGCACATTCGAACTCGGTAACAAACTGACCATTCGCGCGGAAGCGGGAGAACTCCGCATCCGGGAACTCTCCATCCGCGGCCGGGCGGTCAAACTGGCCAAGCCCGCTCTCATCACGCCCACTGCTCCTTTCACTGTCTAGGGCGGAGCATCTATTTTGAGGCCAGGCCTTGAGAGCGTACTCCGGCCCTACCCTGCACTCGCCTGTGATGACCGAAACTTGTGGTATCCCCAGAGGAGGATGACGGCTCCGATCGTCGACATGATCCAGCCCGCTGCTTCGCCCTGATCGTACATGCCGATCGTCTTCCCAATTAAGGTCCCCAGCATCGAACCTGCGATGCCCAACAACATGGTCATCAATATCCCGGCAGGGTTCTTGCCAGGCATCACGAATCGTGCCAGTGCACCAATGATCAGACCCACAACGGCGGTTTTGATCAACCAGAACACAGCTTGAATCTCCTTGTGTCCAGGAGTAGGCCACCGCAGGCAGGGAGTCAAGCGTTAGCTTGAAACCATTTCTTCCGGCGTCCAGTCAAAAGGGAGGGGAGTCCTATGAAACCCCTCGTCCTCATTCCGCTCGCCGCATTGCTTGCGCATGGCGGTGAGGCCGACGCCCTTCGCATCGATTCGGCCATCCGTGAGCGGCACATGCCCTATTCCACCGTGATGGATCCTTGGCTCAAGGAACCGGGGAGCACGGAGATCACGGGCTACACGCGCTGCGGCGACTCCGCGATTTGGACCGGACACTACCTCGCCGCGGAAGCCTACCGCTACGCTGTCACCCGCTCGCCCGAAGCGCGCGCCAACGTCATGGAAGCGCTGAACGGCATTCGAAAACTGGTTGACGTGACAGGCGCCGACGTCCTGGCTCGCTGCGCCGTGCCGGTGGACTCTCCATGGGCGTCGGGAATCATCAGCGAAGAGAGCATCCACGGCATTCGGTATGGTGTCGTGGACGGCATCACCTATGCCTGGGCCGGCGATACCTCGCGAGACCAATACTCTGGCGTGTTTTTCGGCCTCACCGCCACCTGGAATCTGATTCCCGAAACCGAAGTCCAGGGCTGGGTCTCCACGCTCGCCACCCGCATGCTCAACCGCCTCCAGCAGGACAATTGGCTTGTCCGCATGCCCGAGGGCGAAATCACGACGACGTTTATCGTGCGCCCGGACCAGCAGTTGAGCCTGCTCAAGCTCGGACGCCGATGCAACCCGAACCGATTTGAGTCCTCCTACAAAACTATGGCGAACCTGTCTGCCCAGACCGTCATTATCCCGATCGCCTTGGAATGCCAGGACCCCTACGATTCCTATTCCAAGTTCAACCTCGACCACATCAACCTCTACAACCTCCTCACCAGCGGCGACAATTGGTTCGTCCGCCGCAGCTATGTGAACGCCTTCGACATCCTGCGAAAGACCACCGGCGACCACCAGAACGCGTTCTTCGACATTGTCGACAACGCCGTCAACGGCCACGACGCCGTGCGCGATCAGCGCATCCGTGACAACCTCCGGGCGTTGCTCCACCGCGAAGGAGTGACCGGCTGGGTGGATCTGCGTTCCGAGTATCCTGCCTGCGATGGCAGTGGAGACCACACCTGCGAGGTCATCCCCGTCTCCGACCGCGTGCCCACTGACTTCCTCTGGCAGCGCAGCCCCTTCCAGCTTTATGGCGGTGTTTACCCCAACATTGAGAGCTCAGGGCTCGACTACATCCTGCCGTACTGGATGGCTCGCTATTATGGCGTGATCGGACCCGCCGACGAATAACTGTCACAATGTTTGAGTGTCTTCTTTTCGCGATCCTAAGAATCCGGACTGCGTCCGCTTCCCCGGGAGCCTCCTGACGAAGACACTCATCTGCTCCGGGTTGTTTGTAGTCGCCTTGGTAGGGATCATGGCGGTGATCGTGGACTCGAACTGGGCGAGCAGGGTAATCGACGCGGCAGTGCTGGCCGTTGTAGCCGTACTACTGCTGAATTGGTGGCCGGGTGAGATTATCACGGACCAGATCGGCATCAGGCTGAACGGACTTCTCGGCCGCGAAAAGACCAGAATCCCGTGGAAAGACGTAGGCGAAGTGGTGCCCGCCATGGAATTGGGCGGTTCTTTCGGCACATCGCTCAGCCTACGGACTGATACGCTCGAAATCCGCAGCCTCGAATCGAAGCTTCGCATCGTCCACACTCCTCGCCACCCCGATCGCAACCGCCTTCTGCACGAAATCAAAATGCGCGGCATTCAATCCGCCCCCACTGCCGGGGGCTGAACCGTCCCGACGCCTCCCGCCGCGTTGGGTGCGCTAATCTGGCGAGAGGGGGCTTGTGATGCTCCGGTTTATCTTTACGATTCTCGTTCTTCTTCCGTCCCTTGCTTCGCTGCGCGCCCAAAGCGCCTTGGCAAGCAAAGACGTTGAGTTGAACGGAAGCACGACCTGGGTCGACACGGGCATCGATGTCAAGGCAGGCGACCTGGTGAAGTTCGAAGCCAGCGGCAACCTAAGATACGCCGATGCCAAGCAGGAGACCGGACCCGAAGGCCTGTCGCGCGGCTGGAAGGACATGATCCGGATACTGCCTCTCAACGATGCAGGCCGCGGCGCGGTCATCGGCCGGGTAGGCGATGGAGCCGCTGCCCGCCCCTTCCTCATCGGCGCTCAGCGCGAGAGCCGCATGGTGATCGGCGGCCGGCTTTTCCTGGGAATCAACCAGTCCGGCGGTGGAGACGGCTCCTACAAGGTGAAAGTCACCGTCCTGGAGCGTGGATCTGATGCGGCCGCCACCTTCACCGGTCAACTGCCTCCCATCACGGACAAGGAACTTGCCCAGATCCCGCGGCGGGTCGTCGACAAGGACAACAACGAGGGCGACCGCATCAACTTCCTGATCCTCGGCACTGAGGATCAGGTCAAGAACGCGCTCAAGGCAGTGGGATGGGTCATCGTCGATCGAGACGTGAAGAGTTCAATCCTACGCGGCAGTCTGGGCGTTCTCTCCCGCGATGCCTATCTCACCATGCCGATGAGCGAACTCATGGTCTTCGGACGCCCGCAGGATTACGGCTATGCGATGTCGGACCCCCTCGTCACCGTGATGGCCCGCCACCATTTCCGCATCTGGAAAGCGCCGTTCGACGTCGACGGCCTCACCCTTTTCGTCGGCGCAGGCACACACGACATTGGGTTCGACAAGGACCAGCGCACCGGCGGCGTCACCCATAAAATCGATCCCGACACCGACAAAGAACGCGACTTCATCGGCGACTCACTCAAACAGTGCGGCCAGGTCGTGAAGACCGAATACGTCACGCCGAAGGACACCATCACGAAAGCCAGAACTGCCCATGGCGAAGAGTTCACCTCCGACGGCCGCATCCTCGTCATCTACCTGAAACCCGAGGGCGGCGCGAGCCAGACGGCGGCGTTCGCCGACTACTTCTGCTCTGTTCTGAAACAAAACTCTCCCGATGGTGAGGATCTAGGCGAGTGCTCGCAGTGGATGTCCAGCCCCGGCAAGAGCGATATGAAGCTCGCACCAATTCCGAAGACCTACCGGCTGTTGGTCATCCCGGGCATCATGAACACCTGCGTCTCCGACAATCCCGCCTTCGCCGTCGGGCGCAAAGTCCTCACCGACAAGTACGGCCTCACCACCGACCTCCTCTCAGTCCCCAATGACTCCAGCGAGGATAACGCCAAGATGATCGCGAGTTACCTCGACGAGAAGTGGAAGGAGGACCAGCGCAAGTTCATCGTCGTGGGCTACAGCAAGGGCACGCCGGATTTGCAGACGGCGCTCGCTCTTCAACCCGGTGTGCGCGACAAGATCGCCGCATTCGTCAGCGTCGCCGGCGCATCGGGAGGCTCTCCCATCGCGGACACTCTACCGGCCGTACTCGACCAGTGGATGGGCAAGGCCAATGACAAGGCAGGCTGCAAGGGCAACATGGCCGATGGGTTCAAGAGTCTGAAGAAAGAGACGCGCCAGCGCTTCCTTGCTTCGTATCCCCATCCCTTCGTGCCCTCTTACTCTGTCGCCGCCATGACCACTGATGATCGCGTCCCGAAGTCGGCGGCGCAGACGTTCAAGCTTCTGTGCGCTTTCGATAAGCAGAACGACGCACAGCTTCTCAAGCCGGATCAGGTGATCCCCGAGTCCATATTCCTTGGAACAGTGCTCAGCGATCACCTCAACGTGGCGTTGAAGATGGGCGCCAACTTCCCGCGCGCCGCACTGCTGGAAGCCGCTGTCCGCTTCGTCAACGACGACCTCGCCAAGCGCGGTGCAACATCACCGGCGGCCGCTGCCGCTCCTACGACGGACACCAAGAAGAAAAGTTGGGCCGACTCCTGGTCCAAGTGACCGGGCGGCTTACTTCAACTTCGCAAACCGCTCGCGCACATCCTCTTCAAATCTCTTGATGTGTTGAGCTGCGAATTCCACGGGGTCCAGCATGTCGTCCTTCAATAGCGGGGTCAGATCCATCCCGAAGCTCACTAAGTCCGCAGCATCCACAGAGTGGCTCTGATGGTAGGTGGCGTGCGCCCGCCGGCGTCCCAGCGTTGCCAGATCGTACCGCTTTCCGCCCGCAATCTGCGAATCGAAGACCCCGAGCAGCGCCGCCGCAATGTTCTCGTGCCCGCTGCAATCGAACACCGCTTTGTCCTTGTCCGCGAGCCAGTCCAGATCGCGCCACACCTCGCATCCGTACACCTTTTTCGGCTGCAGTTCGTCCGGCAGTGCACGCAGCGCCGCGATGGTCCGCAGCGTCACCGCCACATGGGTATCGTGTTTGTCACAGAGGTTGTGCACATAAACGACTTCCGGATGGCAAGCCAGCAGAAGTGCCTTGAGGTCTTCCACTGGACCTGATTCCTTTGCGTTCTTGATTTCGCGGCTGGGGTAATCCAGAAATGCGCACGCCGAGTACTCGCCGATCATCGCCGCCTTCTTTTGCTCGACGCGCCGGATCCTGGTCATCTCCTCGTCGCTGTAGCGCGCGTAGAGGCCGTCGCGCGGACTTCCTGCGCCATCCGTCACGATGGCGCAAGAGAACCACTTGTCCGGCTGTCCGAAGCAGGTGATGATTCCTTCCATGGCCATGATCTCGATATCGTCCTGATGCGCCGCGATGCCGAGGTGCGTCGTGCGCTCCAGCGCTCCGGCCACCGGTGTAGCGTCGGGGACGTAGATCTCAGATGTGGGTTTGCGAAAGTGCATGGCTCCTCTCCTATTTCTGAATGACCGGCAGGCTGGCGGCGGCGATGGATTGCCCCACGCGGCGGCTCTTTTCGTCCGGCAGCGCCAGATTCACCTTCGCCGCGATTTCCGGGAACTCTTCAGCCAATACCTGTTTCGCCCGATCGATCATGATGTCACCACCTGCGCCCGTAGTCACCCTGCCGAGGATCAGGATGTGCTTTAGAGCGTAGAAATCCGCGTAATGCGCCACGGCGTAGCCGAGGCTGGTTCCCACCGTTTCGTACACCTGGCGGGCAAGGTCGCTTCCCTCTCTCATCCGGTCCTGGAGCATCACCAGCTTCTCGGGCAGCCCCAGACCTTCGTCGAACTTCATGCCTGCACCTTCGGCCACGCGAATCGTGCCGACCTGAGAGAAGTACTGCACGCCGCAGCCCGCGTCGCCCGACCACTCGTCGACAGGGGCATTGTCGCGATAGTCCACCGGCACGAATGCCAGCTCATTCAGCCAGCCAGTGATGTTGCCGTGAATGTCGGCATAGCCGGCCGCCAGGCTCGATCCCATCGCGATGCCGAGCACAGGATTCTCGCCGAGCGACATCGATCCGGCAAGGGCAGTCACCTCGCCGTCGTTGACGACGTCCATCGGCACGGCGAGCTCATCGCTAATCCGCAGGAACATCCCCGCGATGCTCGCATCGAACTGGTCCTTCGGGACGCCGCGGAACAGTGAGGCCACCCGCACGCGGTTGTTGATGTAAACGCCAGCCGACGACCCGCCCACGGCATCCAGCCGCGGCAGCTTCGAAGCAGCTCTGCGGATAGAGTCCATCACGCCGTCATAGTGATACTGTGGGTCTCTCTGGTTGCGAGGATCCCAGGGCACTTCCTCGCTGTAAACCACCTCGCCATCTACAACGGCGGAGGCCTTTCGATCGCTGGCGCCGAGATCGAATCCGACCCGGCAGCCGTCCAGGTGCCGGCCCAGCGCCACAGTGGATTCGTTCTCCGCCGGCACTTGCTCCGGCGACGTGACCTCGACCGTGAACGGCCGTTCGTAGACACCGCCCATGAAGTGGAAGTCGAAGGCTCTGGCGCCATGGGGAGAGTAGACCTTCTTGAGTTGCTCGCCGATCGCGGCAGGTCCTCCGGCATACACCTTCCAGCCGCCGCGCTGCCACAGCAGGAATTTGATGATGCGCTCGACATAGCGCAGGTTCAGGTCGAAATACGGCGACGACGGGTTGATCACGATCGTGTCGAAGCGCGAGATGGAGCCGTCCGCCCGCTCCAGCGCCAGCGCCATCGGCACGGCGCCTTCCTTGCGGGCAAGCTGGCGAAACTCGCGGTTCCAGACTGAAGCGGGGATAAGAGCAGCATCGAGCGCAGGCGTGAATCGAGGCTTGACTGACAGTGGAGTAGATAAGTTCATGGCTGTATTCGGAGCGCTCGCAGCGGGCTGCCGGCAACGCGCTTGGTCTCATTATCGCGCGTCCGCCCGCAACGTTGTCCCGCGCCGCGGCGTATACTGCGATTTCAGGGCCTCCAATACGGTTTAGAGCCATGCCATTCATCCACGAAGACTTTCTCCTCTCCAACTCCGCGGCGCGCACGCTCTACCACGAATACGCACAGGACGAGCCGATCCTCGACTACCATTGCCATCTGCCGCCGCAGGACGTCGCCTCGAATCGCCGCTTCGCGAACCTCTTCGAGATCTGGCTGGAGGGCGATCATTACAAGTGGCGCGCCATGCGCGCCGACGGTGTCGACGAGCGCTTCATTACTGGGGACGCCAGCCCCCACGAGAAGTTCCTCGTCTGGGCCCGCACGGTTCCGGCCACTCTCCGCAATCCGCTCTACCACTGGACGCACCTCGAGCTGAAGCGATACTTCGGCATTGACGAACTGCTCGATACGCAGAACGCGGAACGCGTCTGGGCGGCCGCCAATGAGAAGCTCGCGGGCGAGGACTTGCGCGCATGGGGCATCCTTGACCGATTCAACGTGAAGGCCGTCTGCACCACGGATGATCCCGCGGAGGATCTGGGTTACCACTCGCAGATCGCAGCATCCGCGCTGAAGACGAGGGTCTTCCCGACGTTCCGTCCCGACAAGGCTTTGAACGTCCATCAGCCCGACGCGTTCAACGCCTGGATCGGCCGGCTCGCGAAGGCCTCGAACATCGACGTCACCGGCTTCGCCAGCTTCCTTGATGCGCTGAAACAACGGCACGACTTCTTCCACTCGATGGGCTGCCGCCTCAGCGATCACGGGCTCAACGCGCCCTTCTCGCAGCCGTGCACGGATGAGCGCGCGTCAGAGATCTTCGAACGCGCCCGCGCCTTTATCGGGGCGAGCCCGGAGGAGCAGGCGCAGTTCGCGTCGTACCTGATGCTCTTCTTCGGCCGCCTCGATGCGGAGAAGGGCTGGACCAAGCAACTGCACCTGATGGCGCGGCGCAACAACAATTCGCGCCGGCTCGCCGAACTTGGACCCGACACCGGCTACGATTCCATCGGCGACTGGCCGCAGATGGATGCGATCGCGTCTTACATGGACACGCTCGACAGCGAGAACGCGCTGCCGAAGATGATCCTCTACAATCTCAACCCGGCGTGGAACTACTCGTTTGCCACGATGGTCGGGAACTTCCAGGATGGCGCCATCGCAGGCAAGATTCAGTTCGGCAGCGGCTGGTGGTTCCTCGATCAGAAAGAGGCGATGGAGTGGCAGATGAACGCACTGTCCAACTGCGGCCTCCTGTCCCGCTTCGTCGGTATGCTTACCGACTCGCGGAGCTTCATGTCCTATCCGCGCCACGAGTACTTCCGGCGCGTGCTCTGCAATCTGCTCGGCGAGGATGTCGAAAAGGGCCTGCTGCCGAACGACCTCAAACTGGTTGGCGCCATGGCTCGCAACGTCTGCTACGAGAACGCAAGGCAGTACTTCGGGCTTGGGGTGTAAGCAGGGAGCGGGAGGCGCTACCATAGATCCACATCGGGAGGTTCAACTATGTTTGGACGCAGACCATTTCTGGGAATCATGGGGAGCTTGCCTCTTGTGCCACGACTGAATGCGGCGGCCGCGCCGAAACGCGATGTGATCAAGGAACTGGGGCTGCGGACGTTCATCAACGCAGCGGGCACCTACACGACGCTGACGGCGTCGCTGATGCCGCCGGAGGTGATGGATGCGATGCGCTCGGCTTCGCGCCAGTACGTGAGCCTTATCGAACTGCAGGATGCTGTGGGCAAGCGCATCGCGGAGCTGCTGGAGTGTGAGGCGGCGATGGTGTCGTCAGGGGCTGCCGGAGCGCTGACCGCTGGCACCGCGGGATGCCTCACAGGCAAGGACCAGTCCAGGATTCTTCGTCTGCCGGACCTCACGGGGATGAAGAGCGAGGTACTGATTCAGAAGTCGCACCGGTATGGCTATGACCATGCTGTGCGGACATGCGGCGTGCGCATGGTGGAAGTCGAGACGGCGGATGAGTTCGAGCGGGCGGTCTCGGACAAGACGGCGATGGCGCTGTTCTTTAACGACGCTGAGCCGAAGGGGCGGATCAACTGCGACGAGTTCGTGCGGCTCTGCAAGAAGCACAACATCCCGTCGTTCAACGATGCCGCGGCGGACGTGCCGCCGGTGAGCAATCTCAAAAAATACACAAAGATGGGGTTCGATCTCGTGACATTCTCAGGCGGCAAGGGGATGTGCGGACCGCAGTCTGCGGGGCTGCTGCTGGGGCGCAAGGATCTGATCGAGGCAGCGCGGCTGAACACTTCGCCGTACAGCGACTCGATCGCGCGCGGCATGAAGGTGAACAAGGAAGAGATCATCGGCATGCTGGTGGCATTGGAGCTGTATCTCAAGAGAGATCATGAGGCGGAGGCACGCGAGTGGGACCGGCGGGTCGATGTGATCCGCAAAGCGGCAACGAAGGTGAAGTCTGTGACGTCAGAGGTCACGGTGCTGCCGATTGCGAATCATACGCCGCACCTCAAGCTCCGCTGGGACCAGAACGTGGTGAAGATCACACCGCCGGAGGCGATGAAGCAGTTGCGGGCCGGGACACCGTCAATCGAAGCATGTCCGGCGACGAATCGGGACGAGCTCGTCTTCACCGTCTGGATGCTGCAGAAGGGCGAGGCGGAGATTGTGGCGAAACGGGTGGCCGAGGTGTTGAAGGGGGCGGTGGGGGCGAGTTAATCAGCAGTCAGCGGTCAGCGATCAGCCGTCAGCGCGAAAGCTGATAGCTGATCGCTGAGAGCCGACAGCTAGATATAAGCGATGACGTCGATTTCGACGAGGGAGTTGCCGGGGAGGTCGAGGGCGACGATGGTGGTGCGCACCGGGGGTTCGTCGCCGAAGCGGCCCTGGAAGACTTCGTTCATGGCTTTGTAGTCTTCCATCTTCTTCAGGTAGACGTTGCATTTCAGGCACTTTTCCATCGAGGAGCCGGCGTTGGCGAGCTCCTTCTCGATGTCGTCGAGCACGGTCTTGGTGTGCTGTTTGATGTCGCCTTCGTAGTGGGCGCCCTTGCCTGCGATGAAGAGCAGGTTGCCGTAGGAGACGGCGCTGTTGAACAGCGGAGTCTTGGCCGGCTTTTCTTTCTTGTAGTGGACCTTTTTCTGGGGTCCGGTTTGGGCTGCTGCTGCGGCTGGAACGGCGACGGTGGCGCCGGCTGCGAGGAAAGAGCGTCTTGATTTCGGCATGAGTACCTCTTGATTAGCTGAGAGTGAACTTGCGCAGATCGATCTTCTTTTTATCCCATATGCCGAGGCCCATGGCTCCGCAGATTTCGACGTGCTCGGGCTGGCGCCGGATGAAGGTGCTGAACTTGTCGGGCAGGTCCTCGGCGAGAGGCTTCTTGCCGACGAGGGCGCGCTGGGCGTCGATGGCTTCCCAACCGATGCGGTCGAGTGCGACGGGGTCGGTGGAGAAATACATGGTCTTGTGTTCCCAGACGAACTGAGGCCGCGCAAAGGGGCCGCCGTGGTAGACGGCCTTGATACCATCGCAGATGTTGAGGACGGTCTTGTCGCGGATGATGGGGATCGACACGGATGCGGGGATGAAGGCGCCGCAGGCGTTCAGGGTGGTAGTGGAGTGGCTGCGGTTGACATTGTTGACGAGGCCGTGGGAGAGGTTCTTCAGCGCGATGGTAACGCCAGCGGACTGGTGATCCTTGATCAAACAAAGGTTGATGAGTTTGTTTACGTCCTTGGTGATGAAGCGGGCGGCGTAGGAGCGGCGGGCGGCGGGGTTCGAGAGATCCTGTCCGGGCAGGACAAGGGCCATGTCCATGAAGTGATCGGGATCATAGCCTTCGATGTTCTGCTGGAGGCTATCGGTGCGGTCGGTCGCGAAGGTCCAGCGAACGCCGTCGGGGAGCCACTTGTCGAAGCCGGCGTCGAGGAACTCGCGCTTGTAGCGGTCGTAGACGACGATGTCCTGGGGCTTGATGCCGGCGGACTTGAGGCCGTCAATCACTTCGTGGAGCACCTTGGGATCGGACATGCAGAGCGGGCGGCCGACGGGATTGAGCTTGATGCCGACGACGTCGCCTGGTTCGAAGAAGAGCTTCCAGGCATCGGGCCAGCCGGCGGTTCCGGTGAGTTCGGCCATGCCGCGGTGCATCATCTCTTTGACGGGACCGGCCTGGTATTGGCCGGAGATGATCGATCCGGGATGTTCGACCTGAACGACGCGTCCCGGAAAGAGGCCGGGAATTGCGAGTTTGGAGCGGTCTGACTTCGACGAAATCTGGGCTCCCAGAGCCAGGCTTGAGGCGGTTGCGCCGGCGGTAGCCGTCAGCCAGTCCCGACGCTTTAAGTGCTGTTTCATTGCGATCAGTTTCCCCTCTTCGGCGAGTATAGCGCCGCCCGGCGAGGCGGCGATAGAATGCCTTTTCCATCTATGCGCAGACGTGACTTTTTTCTCACACCGGCAGGGGCGGTGGTGACCCCTTCCCTTCTCCGAGCGATGCAGTTGAAGCCGGGGGCTCCTGACCTGCGTTACCGGCAGGTGCATCTCGACTTTCACACCAGCGAACTGGTGGAAGAGATCGGCGCGCAGTTCGACCCGGATGAGTTCGTGCAGACGCTGGAGAAGGCGCGCGTCAATTCAATCACATGTTTTGCGCGGTGCCATCACGGGATGATTTATTACGACACGAAGGCGAATCCCGAGCGGCGGCATCCGCATTTGAAGCGCAATCTGCTGAAGGAGCAGATTGAGGCGTGCCACAAGCGGAACATTCGCGTCCCGATCTACACGACGATCATGTGGGACCACTACACGGCGCAGAGGCACACAGACTGGCTGGTGACGGATGAGAAAGGCGTGCCGGTGGGGACGCCGATCCTGGAGCCGGGCTTTTACCGGAGGCTGTGCTACAACACGCCGTACCGTGATTTTCTGCGGACGCATGTCACCGAGATCTGCGAGACGCTGCCGGTGGACGGGTTCTTCTTCGACATCGTGCACGACACGCCGTGCGCGTGCTGGCACTGCCGGGAGTTGATGAAGAAGCAGGGACTGGATCCGGCGAATGCGGTGCAGCGCAGCGCGTTTGCGCACAAAACAATGGTGGAGTGGCAGCGCGAGATGACCGCGCTGGTGCGGCGGCATCACAAGGACGCGACGATCTTCTATAACGCGGGGCACATCGGGCCGGCGCACCGGGAGATGGCGGATTCGTTCTCGCACTGGGAGCTGGAGTCGCTGCCGAGCGGCGGCTGGGGGTATCTCGATTTCCCGTTGAAGGTGCGGTACACGCGGACGCTGGGGCTTGATTCGCTGGGGATGACGGGCAAGTTCCACACGTCTTGGGGCGACTTCCACTCGTTGAAGAACCCGGCGGCGCTCCAGTTCGAGTGCTTCCAGATGTTGGCGCTGGGCGCGAAGTGCTCTGTGGGGGATCAATTGCACCCGACGGGGAGGATCGATCCGGCAACGTATGAGCTGATCGGGTCGGTGTACCGCGAGGTGGAGAAGAAGGAGCCGTGGTGCAAAGGCTCGCGGCCTTTGGCGGACGTCGGTGTGATGACGCCGGAGGAGTTTCTGACCGGCTTTACGGGCGGCTCGGCGTCGCGCGAGATACCATCCGCGGCGTTCGGCGTGGTGCGGATGCTGACGGAATTGGGCTGCCAGTTCGACATTCTCGATTCGAAGAGCGACTTCGGAAAGTACAAGGTGCTGGTGCTGCCGGACCGCATTCCGGTAGACGCGGCGCTGGCTGTGAAGATCGAAGCATTCGTTGCAGAGGGCGGCGCGGTGCTGGCGTCGTATGCTTCGGGGCTGACGCCGGAGGGAGACAAATTCGCGCTGGAATGTCTGGGCGTGGAATACAAAGGCGATGCGCCGTACAGCCCGGACTTCCTGGCGATTGACGGGCTGCTGAGCACGGGGCTGCCGAAGACCGAACTGGTGATGTATCTGAAAGGCAAGCACGTGGCGGCGGCTCCGGGCTCGGAGGTGCTGGTGCAGACGAACGTGCCGTACTTCAACCGGACGTGGGATCACTTTTTCTCGCACCGGCACACGCCATCGGCGGGGACGCCGGGGTATCCGGGGGTGGTGCGGAACGGGCGGTGTGTGTATTTCATGCATCCGGTGTTCGCGCAGTATCAGGCGAACGCGCCGCTGTGGGTGAAGAGGCTGGTGGGGAATGCGATGAAGCAACTGCTGGCGGAGCCGCTGGTGGTGCTGGATGCGCCGTCGTCGACGATTGTGGCGCTGAACGAGCAACCGCAGGAGAGGCGCTGGGTGGCGCATCTGCTGCACTACATTCCGGAGCGCCGGGGCACGGCGTTAGACGTGATCGAAGACGTGATCCCGGTGGCGGACGTGAAGCTGCGGGTGCGGACGGGTCGCGCGGTGAGGCGAGTGACGTGCGTTCCTCAGGGCCGTGCGCTGGAGTTCCGGCAGGAGGGCGCGTACACGGCGTTCACCCTGCCGAAGCTGGAAGGGCACCAGATGATCGCGATTGAGCTGTGATCCGATGACCGGGGGACTGAGGGGGTGCGGTGAGCCGCGGTTCCGCCGGAGACAGAGCCTGCGCGCCCTGCTGTCACGGCGTAGCAATGGCTGCGAGTTTTGCGCAGGTTGCCGCACGGGCTTTGACGTCGGCGCAGTCCGGTGCGTTGGGTGCACCGGTGACGTAGAGGTTGAACTGATCGCGTGCGGCGGCGTATTTGCGCTGTTGGTAGAGCACTTCGCCGAAGAGGCGGTGGAGCCCGGGAACAGAGTCCGCGCGGTCGGCGCCGATACCGGCCTGGGCGGCCTTCCCCGCATCGTCGATGCGTCCGAGGTTGAAATATGCGCTGCCCTCGATGAGGTAGGTTTTCGCGAAGGCGCCGGGTGCTAGGTGGTTGGCCATTCCGGCCCAACGTGCGGCCTCCTCGGCGTTCTGGTCGTCCGCTGCCATTTCGGCAAGACGCACAAGCGGCTTGCCGTAGGCGGGATCGGCGGTGGCGGCCTGGCGGTAACATTCGCGGGCCAGGTCGCGCCGGCCCGTCTGTTCGAGAACCTCGCCCATGAGCTCAAAGGCAGTGGAGTATTGCGGGAAGGCGCGGATGGCTTTGTCGAGGGAAGCAAGGGCTTCTTCGAAATGGCCCGAGCCGATCGAGACGAGGGCGTGGATGAGCTGGGAGCGGGCTTTGCCCGGGGCGCTGCGAGCCACGGTACTGAAGATGAAGGCAGACCCTGGGCCGGTGGACTTCAACGTGAGTTCGCCAATCTCGAGGTCTGATAGCCGCGTGGCATGTTTGAGCTTGACGTCGAGGTCTTCAAAGCCGGGGACGCGGACGAGCACGCGGCAGCCGCTAAACTCCGGCAGAGCAGTGCCCAGGGCGGAGCGGGCGACCTGCTGGGAACCGACGGGGATGGAGAATCTGCCTTTCGAATCGGTCACGGTGGAAATGAGCTTGCCGCTGCAGACGCAGTCAACCTGGACGGGCTCAGGGGGCGGTTCGCGGTCGTCGAGCAGGAGGCGCCCGGTAACTGCGATCTGCTGGGTGTATCCGAGAGTATCGCCGGGGAAGTCGGTCCCGCGCCCAGTGGGGCCAGTGCCTGGCGCGACTGGGCCGGAGCCTGGAGCGGTTGGTGTAGGTCTTTGGGCGAAGAGCGCAAATGTGGAGATCGCCAGCACGAACAGGAGCCGCATGTCTTCAACGTGTGCTTCGAGTAGGAGGAAGTCAAGGCAAGTGTGGGAGAGACCAGACGCGGCTGAAGGCGGAAAAGTAAACCAAAGGGCATGTCCGCGGGATCTAAGACACATAGGAAATAGCCATGAAACCCGAACGGGAAGGTCCATCACTTGGATCTCTGGTGGCGATCCTGTGCGTTCTGACGCTCCTGCCTGGCGACGTGGTGGTTTATGGAGTGCCTCAATCGCCCGCGCAGCCTGCTTCAACCCAGGCGCAGCCTGCCAGGATTCCACCGGAGCAATTGGATTCCCTGGTTGCTCCGATCGCGCTCTACCCGGATCCGCTGCTGGCACAGACACTGGCGGCTTCCACCTACCCACTCGAAATCATCCAACTTCAGCAGTGGCTGGAAAAGAACAAGAATCTCAAGGACAAAGAGCTGGCCGATGCCGTGGCGAAGCAACCGTGGGATCCGAGCGTCCAGGCGCTGGCCGGGCTGCCGGAGGTGGTGAAGCGGCTAGGGGACGACGTCCGGTGGACGACTGACCTGGGCAACGCCTTTCTGGCGCAGCAGAGCGACGTAATGGACGCCGTTCAGCGGATGCGCAAAAAGGCCTACGACAAGGGCACGCTGAAGACCACCGAGCAGCAGAAGGTGGAGACCAAAGTCGTCGAGAGCAAGACCGTTATCGTGGTGGAACAGGCCAATCCGCAAGTCGTGTATGTTCCCACTTACAATCCCGTGGTGGTGTATGGTCCCGCGTACTATCCGTACCCGCCGATTTACTATCCACCATGGGGTTACTATGCCGCGGGCATGGCGATTTCGTTCGGTGTCGGCGTGGCGATGGGAGCGTTCTGGAGCGGCGGTTGGGGCTGGGGATGCGGGTGGGGTCATAACGACGTCAACATCAACATCGACAACAACTTCAATCGCAACACGAACATTGACCGCGGGAACCGTCCTTCGAACCAGCCGGCACGCGGCGGGGACCGCACTGGGAGTGGCGGAAACCGTGCATCGACGCAGCCGGCGCGCGGCGGGGACCGAACTGGAAGCGGCGGCAACACCTGGCAGCACAATCCGGAGCATCGGGGCGGCGCGCCGTATCGGGATCGGGCGACGGCCGACCGGTTTGGGGGCACGGCACGAGGCGATTCACTCGCCCAGCGGCAGGCCGGCGCCCGGCAACAGATTGCGCGGCAGGGCGGGGGTCTGTCGGGCGGCGGCGGCCTTGGCGGCGGGAGTCGTAGCGGCGGCATGGGGGGCCGAGGTGGCGGCGCAGGCGTCAGCGACCGGGCCGGCACGTCCGGTCCTGGTGGAGGGTCGAGAGGCGGCGGAGCCGACCGGATCGGCAGCCGGGACCTGTCGAGGAGCGGCGGCGGAAACCGGGATGCCTTCGGAGGAGGGACGCGCGGATACAGCGGATCGAGCGCGCGGAGCAGCAGCAGCCGGGGCTCGTCCAGCCTGGGGTCTCGTGGCGGAGGTGGAGGATTCAGCCGCGGCGGAGGCGGAGGGAGGCGCAGGTAGGAGCAGCTTATGAAACCGATTTTTGGGAGACTCGATCTTTCCGGACTTCTGCTGATGCTGAGTGCCGCGGCCTGGATGGGGCTGGCCGCACCAGGTGAAGCGCCACAGCAATCGGAGACGAAGACTGCGCCCACTGCTGCCCCTGTCGCCGGGGCGATGGGCTTCGACACCCCGCAGAAGGCTGCAGATGAGCTGGTTAACGCGGCGGAGAAATTCGACGTGGTCGAACTGGAACGGATATTCGGCCCCGGCGGCAAGGACATCGTGCTGAGCGGGGAATTCGCACAGGACCGGAAGCACGCCACTGACTTTGCGGCTGAGGCCCGCAAGAAGAAGAGCGTCTCCGTAGACAAGAAGACCGGGATCCGCGCGTTTCTTCTGGTGGGCGAAGATGACTGGCCATTCCCCGTTCCGCTGGTGAAGACGGGCGAGAAGTGGTTTTTTGACGCCAAAGCGGGAATGCAGGAACTGCTGTACCGGCGGATCGGCGCCAACGAATTGGACGCCATTGAGATCTGCCACGGCTACGTGGAAGCGCAGCACGACTACGCGATGCAGCAGCGCGAGATCAATGATGTGAATCAGTACGCCCAGCGGATTGTCAGCTCACCCGGGCAGCGCGACGGGTTGGCTTGGCAAAATCCCGATGGGACCTGGGGCGGCCCGATCGGGGAGAACATCGCAAAGGCGATCGAACAGGGCTATACGAGCAGTGCGGATCCGTACCACGGTTATTTCTTCAAGATCCTGAAGGGGCAGGGTCCGGCGGCGCCGCTCGGCGAGATGAACTTTGTGGTGAAGGGCGCAATGATCGGCGGGTTTGCGCTAGTGGCAGCGCCGGCGGAGTATGCGGTGACGGGAGTGCGGACCTTCATCGTGAGTCATGATGGTGTGGTTTACGAAAAGGACCTGGGGCCAAGGACGCTCGACGAGTTCAGGAAGATAGAGCGGTACAATCCGGACAAATCGTGGACGCCTGTTCTTGAAAGCGGAGATCAGGGGCGCACGGACGAGTAGCGGACTTATGTGGCCGTACGCAACCTTCAGGCTGCCAATGCTTCAGTACAGGGCGTTGTTGAGCTGAGTGGATGTGAGGACACCGTTGGTGGCGAAGACGGTATAAGAAACAGCCCCTTGGCTTCCCGACCAGGTGGTGATGTCGAAAGCGCCGGCAGGGGCGATACGATCGACGTCGACAGTCACGCCGGTCAGGCTGCCCGTCACGTTTCTGGTCCTCGGTAATTGTTTGGGCTGCAGAAAGTACGCGTTGCCGCTGCCGAGGATTGTGGCCTTCCAGTGCCTGTCCGTCGAATTCTGAACGATGACGACGGCAGTCGCCTCATCCACGGAGATCCCGTTGGCCAAAGTAGGCGTCGGGCCGTTGAAAATGCGATAGAGGAATACCAGGTCGCGGCCCATGCGGTCGCGGGTGACGAAATGGGCATCTCCGATGATGCCGCGCAATGCGGGTATATCGACGAAGCCTCGAATCAATGTGATGGCGTCGGAATTCGGGTTTGTCAAGGCATAGCTGGAGGTGACGCTGGTCGAAGTTTGAGCAGAGAAGACGAAATCGGTCAGAACAGTCAATCCGGCGCTGATGCCGCCGATGACCACGCCGTTTTGAATCCTTTGGTTGAGCGCGGTCTGCACGCCGGCGCCCATCCATAATTCGATATATTTCGACTGGTCGCCTCCGGCGATCCAGACTGTCTCGGCCTGCATGATCGTATCCGAGACGAACTGTTGATTCGCGGCCTCCCTGTCCGGAACGATCAGTATGGATACTGAGTTTGCAGGAACGCCGGCGTCAAGGCATAGACCGCGAATGTAGGAGAAGTAGTTCTTGTTGAAGGTTGCTGTGCCCAAGACGAGAATATCGCCGCCATTATTGGCCTTGCACATCGCCTTGAAGGCGTCGTCCACATCAGAGGCGCCACCGGAGAGGACAACAGTCGGGGTGACAGTAGGGGAGACGTCATCGCCCCCGTGCCGGGAGTATTGATAGGTGATCTTCTCGTTGGGGGCGGATTTCGCGGCGATGGCGGCCGCAGGGAGGAGGGTTGCGATGAGCGCAGTCGCTCGCCAGCAATTCTTCAGCATCGGACCTGGTTCCTTTCACTGTCGGGAATTCGCGGTAGATCGCAAATGGCTGAAGTGACAGTTTAGCTCATTCGCTGCGGGCTGGCGGCCGGACTCCGGCCGGGAGGCCTGTTCCACTTACCAGGCGTCGCGATTGGAGATTTTGACGCGGTACATGGGTTTGGATTTTTCGGAGGGGTCCTGGGCGAAGGTCTCGGAGGTTTTGGAGGGGTCGTAGCCGCGCCAGAGCCAGGTGAGGGATTCGGGGAGATCGACGGCTTCGCGCGATGAGTTGTGGGCGGATTCGTCGAAGCGGAAGTGGTAGTCGTAGTCGCGCATTTTGAGGGAATTGGCCATCTGGATGTTTTGGAGGGGCCAGGAGCCGTGGTTGTTCTCGAGGTCGTCGCCTCCGTCGGAGAGCCAGACGCGGATGTTGCGCCTGGGCTCTTTGCGAACTTTGAAGGGGTAGACGTTGCCGCCTTCGAGCTTCTGTTCGGGATGCCACTGGATGCTGGTGTAGCTGCCGATGGTGGAGTGGACGCGGGCGAATTTGCCGGGGAAGAACCAGGCGGCGTTGAAGGAGCAGATGGCGCCGGAGGAGCGGCCGGAAATGGCGCGGCTGTAGCCGTCCTGGCGGAGTTGGTAGAGTCTTTCGACTTCGGGCAGGACTTCTTCGAGGAGGAAGCGGGGGTAGCGGTCGCTGACGGTGTCGTATTCGATGGAGCGCATGGCGCGGCCGTCGGAGGATGTGCCGGGGGCGATGAGGACGTGCACGGAGGGCGGCATCAGTTTCTGGTCGACGAGGTTTTCGACGACGGTGAAGAGGCGGGTGGAGCCGCCCATCTCGTCGCGGGCGATGGTCTCACCGTCCTGCCAGATCATGAGGGCGCTGGGGCGAGCGGGGTCGACGCCTGGAGAAGCGTAGATCCAATAATCGGCTTTCATGCCATCGAAGATCTTGCTTGTGATGACAAATTTCTGGCTGAGTTTGCCTTTGGGAACGCCGGGTTTCGGGTAGGAGTCGGGGTTGTAGCCGGGGATGTCCGAGCGGTCGGCGAGGGGCTCGCCGGCGGCGAAGACGCGCCAGGAGTGGGTGGCGCCGGCGCGCATTTTGCGGAGGGAGTACCAGAGGCCGGACGAGCCGGGGAGGCGGGTCATGGGTTCCGCGGGTGCGCCGTCGATGCTGAGAGTGGCGTCCTTGTCGGTGGCGGCGACGAAGATGAAGTCCTGCCCCCAGACTCCAGCGGTGGCACGGTTTTTGAGAGTGGGATAGAGGGTCTCGATGGCGGCACGGAGGGCGGGCTGGTCGCCGGTGAGGGCGGTGCGGATGAGGGATTCGATGGGGGACTGGGCGGAGAGGCACAGCGGAGCGGCGAGGATCAGGGCCAGGTAGCGGATCATTTTTGGGTTGGAGCTCCCTCGGATAGAGATTGGAAGTAGTTTGAGATATCGCGGAGACGGCGGCGGCGGGCAAGGTCTTCGGGGGTTTGGCCCTGAGCGTTTTTTATGGAACGGCCGGCGCCGCGTTCGATGAGCGACTTCACGGTGGGCAGGCTGGCGGCGGCGACGGCGAGGTGGAGGGCGGTGTCGCCGGTGGAGGTTTTGGCGGTGAGGTCGGCCTTCTGGTCAATCAGGAGCAAGATGAGATCCGGCTGAGCTGCGCGGACGGCAAAGAGGAGAGGAGTGAAGCCGTCCTGCCGGGCGTGGTTGATGTCGGCGCCGCGCTGCAAGAGGAGGCGGACGGTATCGATGTGACCGTTGCGGACGGAGAGGTCGAGAGGGGTGGTGCCGGAGGAGGATTCGGAGTCCGGCCGAGCTCCGTGATCGAGGAGCAGAGTGACGATGGCAGTACGGCCGTTGGCGGCGGCGAGGTGGAGGGGTGTTTGGCCGAGTCTGGATTCCTTGGCGTTGATGTCGGCTTTGTTGTCGAGGAGGGTTTGGACGGCGGAGAGGTGGCCTGCGGCGGCGGCGAGGTGGAGAGGGGTGGAGCCGTCCCACTGGGGGGCGTTGGGGTCGGCGCTGTTCGCGAGGAGTTGCCTGATGGATTGCGTGTCGCCGCGGCGGGCAGCGTCGTGGAGGGGGGTGGTGCGGTCGTCCAGCGTTTGGGCCGCGGAGAGGGACGCAAATAGGAGTAGACTAATAGCAATTCTCGGCATGGCCGGCACTGGGACCCAGATTTACATACGATACACGGAACGGGTGCGTCGCGCACTGCGAGGTTTATTGTGTGCGATGGCGATGGGTGTCCTGGCGGCAGGAGCGCAGGCGCCGCAGGCCGATGAGTTCAAGACGCGGGTGCGGCCATTTTTCAACCGGTATTGCCTGACTTGCCATCACGCGGGGATGAAGACGGCCGGAGTGGCGCTGGATGCGGTGAAGGACCCGTCAGTGTTTGGGGAGAATCCGGATCTGTACGAGCGGGTGTTCCGGAAGGTCCGGACCGCGGAGATGCCGCCGCCGAATGCACCGAAGCCGGCGCAGGCGGACCGGGAGTTTGTGGCGGGGTATCTGGAAAGGGCTTTGGACCGGGCTGGAGCGGAGCATCCGGATGCGGGGCGGGTCGGGATTCACCGGCTGAATCGCGCGGAATACGACAACGCACTGCGGGATTTGCTGGATATTGATTTCAAGCCCTCGGCGGATTTTCCCGCGGATGATGCGGGGTACGGGTTCGACAACATCGCAGATGTGCTATCGCTGCCGCCGGTGTTGTTGGAGAAGTATCTGAAGGCCGCGGATGCGGCGAGCCGGATGGCAGTAGGAAACCGCAAGCTCGACCCGGTGCTGCAGCGGATCTCGAATCGTGGGGCGACGGCGAAGCACCGGTTTCCCGCGGATGCGGAGTATTTGATACGTGTGCGGCTGCGCGGGGACCTGGCAAAGGGACTGGCGCCGCTGCTGGATGTGCGCGTGGATGGGGAGCGGGTCAATTTCGTGGAGGCCCGCATTAGTGAGCAGGAAGAAGACGAGGAGCGGCGGCGGTTTGAGGTGACGGTGCCGGTGAAGGGCGGGACGCGCGAAGTGAAGGCGTCGCTGCTGGAGCCGGCGGCAGTGGAAGAGCAGCCGGATGTGGCGCGGGATGCGCAGGGCAAGGTGAGGGCACGGCGGCTGTCGGTGGATTGGATCGAGATCGGCGGGCCGTTCAAGGTGACGGGGCCGGGGGACACGGCGTCACGTCGGAAGATTTTCTCGTGCAGCCCGAAGGCGGCTGGCGAGGAGGACGCGTGCGCGGGGCAGATTCTGGGGAGGTTGGCGCGGCAGGCGTACCGGAGGCCGGTGACGGCGCAGGATACGGCGGCGTTGATGCGGTTTTACAGGATGGGACGTTCCGGGGGGACATTCGATGATGGGGTGCAACTGGCGTTGAAGGCGATGCTGGTGTCGCCGCAGTTCTTGTTCAGGGTGGAGCGGGAGAGCGGGTGGATGGTTTCGAGCATCGACCTGGCATCGCGGCTGTCGTTCTTCTTGTGGAGCAGCATTCCGGACGGGGAATTGCTGGGGCTGGCGGAGCAGGGCAAGCTGGGTCAGCCGGAGGTGCTGCGGGCGCAGGTGAAGAGGATGCTGGCGGATCCGCGGTCGAAGGCGCTGACGCAGAATTTTGCCGGGCAGTGGCTGCATCTGCGGAATCTGGCAATGATGAGACCGGATCCGGAGAAGTTCCCGGAGTACGACTCGATTTTGAGGGACGCGTTCCGGATGGAGACGGAGATGTTCTTCGAGTCGGTGGTGCGCGAGGACCGGAGCGTGCTGTCGTTTCTGGATGCGGATTACACGTTCCTGAATGAAAGACTCGCGAAGCATTACGGGATTGCGGGGGTAACGGGGCCGGAGTTCCGGCGTGTGTCGCTGCAGGGCGCGCAAAGAGGGGGCGTGCTGACGCAGGGAAGTGTGTTGACGGTTTCGTCGTATCCGACGAGGACATCGCCGGTGATTCGCGGGAAGTGGGTTTTGGAGAATCTGCTCGGCGCACCGCCGCCACCGCCACCGCCGGACGTGCCGGAGCTGGTCGAGAAGGGGATCGGGCAGACGGTGAGTCTGCGGCAGCAGTTGGAGCAGCACCGGGCGAGTCCGGCGTGCGCGTCGTGCCATGCGCGGATGGATCCGCTGGGGTTTGCGCTAGAGAACTACGATGCGGTGGGCAAGTGGCGCGCACAGGACGGGAAGTTTCCGATCGACTCGACGGGGATGCTGCCGACAGGGGAGAAGTTCAACAACGCGGCGGAGCTGAGGAAGATCCTGCTGAACAATAGCGGGGAATTTGTTTTGGCGCTTTCTTCGAAGCTGCTGACGTACGCGCTGGGGCGGGGGCTGGAGAGCCGGGATCAGCCGGTGGTGCGGAATATCAGCCGCAGTGTGGCGTCGCGGGATTACAGGTTTTCGGCGTTGATAGAAGCGATTGTCGAGAGCCCGCCGTTCAAGATGAGGCGAACCGTTGAGGGGGTGAAGCGTGCTGCTGACTAGGAAACACCTGTCCCGCCGGACGATGCTGCGAGGACTGGGCGCGAGCGTGGCGCTGCCGTGGCTGGATGCGATGCGGCCGGCGCTGGCTGCCTCGCCGGCGAAGCGTGTCCCGCGGCTGGCGTTCGTCTACGTACCGAACGGCATCATCATGAAGGACTGGACTCCGGCGGCGGAGGGGGCTTCCTGGGAAGCAACAAAATTGCTGGAGCCGATTGTGCCGTACCGCGAGAAGTCGCTGGTGTTGACGGGGCTGGCGCAGGTGAATGGCCGGGCGTTGGGCGATGGTCCGGGGGATCACGCGAGGGCAGCGGCGAGTTATCTGACAGGGTCGCATCCGCGGAAGACGGAAGGGTCAAACATCTTCAACGGGGTGTCGGTGGATCAGGTGGCGGCGTCGAAGGTGGGATCGTCGACGCGGTTCCCTTCCCTGGAACTGGGGCTGGAGGCCGGGGGGATGGTAGGGAATTGCGACTCGGGGTATAGCTGCGCGTATTCGAATTCGCTGGCGTGGAAGACCGCGACGACGCCATTGCCGCCGGAGGTGAATCCGCGGGCGGTGTTCGAGAGGTTGTTCGGGGCTGGGGAGGTTCTCGATCACGCAACGCGGGCGCGGCGAGCGGCGCAGGACAAGGGGATTTTGGATTTTGTGCGGGAAGATGCGGCGCGGCTTGCGGGGACTCTGGGAGCCGGGGACCGGCGGAAGCTTGACGAGTATCTGACGTCGATCCGTGAGCTGGAGAAGCGGGTGCAAGATTCGGGCGTGATCGTGCCGCCGGGCGTAGAGAAACCGGCAGGGATTCCGGTGACGTTCGAGGAGCACGCAGCGCTGATGTTTGATCTGATGACGCTGGCGTTCCAGACGGATTCGACGCGGGTGATCACGCTGATGATGGGGAGAGAGGGGAGCAACCGGACGTACCGGTCGATTGACGTGCCGGAGGCACATCACGGGCTGTCGCACCATCTGGGGAGCGCGGAGAAGATTGAGAAGTTGTCGCGGATCAACCGGCATCACATGGAGTTGTTTGCGGGCTTGGTGGGGAGACTGGCGAAGGCGCAAGAGGGGGATGGTTCACTGTTGGATTCGGTGATGCTGGTGTATGGAAGCGGTCTGGCGGATGGGAATGCGCACACGCACCACGATCTGCCGGTGTTGATGGTGGGAGGTGGGGGCCGGGCGGGTCATGTGCGACATCCGAAGGAGACGCCGCTCAATAACTTCTTCCTGACGCTGTTGGACCGGATGGGAGTGGCAGTGGAGACGTTGGGGGATTCGACCGCGCGACTGGAACCGTTGAGCGGGGTGTAGTGTAGCGCCCGAAGGCGTGAGCCTTCATCAAGAGCTCATCTTTCACGTCTCCTCCCCGAGCCGCGCCCAGTGGACAGCGCCAGCGCGAGCCGGGGGCTCGCGCCACTCAGGGGAGGGCAAGGAGTCCGCGGCAGTGACTATCGCAGGTACTTGTTGAAGAAGTCGAGAGTTCGCTGCCAGGCGAGTTTGGCGGCGGCTTCGTCGTAGCGGGGGGTGGTGTCGTTGTGGAAGCCGTGGTTGGCGTTTTCGTACATGTGCATGGTGTAGATCACATGATTCGCCTTCAGGGCTTCTTCGTAGGCGGGCCAGCCGGCGTTGACGCGGGTGTCGAGAGACGCGTAGTGGATGAGGAGCGGCGCTTTGATCCTGGCGGCTTCGGCGGCGGGGGGCTGGCCGCCGTAGAAGGGGACGGCGGCGGAGAGGTCTGATCCCAGACGCACGGCGAGGTTGTTGGCGACGCCGCCGCCGAAACAGAAGCCGACGACGCCGATCTTGCCGGTGCAGTCTTCGCGCGCCTTGAGCCACTTGGCTGCGGAGACGAAGTCTTCGGCCATTTTGGCGCGATCGACGGTGCGGAACTGGGCGGCGCCTTTTTCGTCGTCGCCGCCGTAGCCGCCGACGCTGGTGAGGCCATCGGGAGCGAAGGCCATGAAGTTGGCGGTGGCGAGGCGGCGGGCGACATCTTCGATGTAGGGGTTGAGGCCGCGGTTCTCTTGGACGACGAGGACGCCAGGGAGTTTGCCTTTCGCATCGGCGGGGCGTACGAGATAGCCTCTGATGCTGCCGTTGCCTTCGGGGGAGGGCACGGTGGCGGTTTCCCCCTTGATGCGCTTGTCGTCCTTGGGGACCTGCTGGGCCCAGGCGTAGTTGGGACGGAGGCTCTCCCAGAGGGCAGTGGCGGTGATGCCGGCGGTGGCGAACTTCTGCGCGCCGTCGAGGAATTCGCGGCGGCCGATGTCGCCGTGGACGTACCGATCAAAGAGATTCAGCAACTCTTGCGGGAATTCAGATGCTTTCTTTCTGTCCATGTGCAGCCCCTCGGTGATTTGTGCAGAGGATATCACACGAGAGAGGGCTGTTATATACTCGCGGCGTACAGGAGGCTGAGTATGGCATCCGATGTCAATCGGCGCACGTTTTTGAATTCCGCCGCCGCGACAGGCGCGTTCAGCATTGTTCCAAGGCATGTCCTGGGAGGCACGGGGTACGTGGCTCCGAGCGACAAGATCACGCTGGCCCACATCGGGATGGGCACGCAGAGCTTTTCGGAGCTAGGCGCGCTGCTGGCCAGTCCGGACATCCAGATCGTCGCGGTGTGCGATCCCAATCGAAACTCCAACGATTATGTGGAGTGGGGGAAGGGATCGATCCGCAATACGATCCGGCGGATTCTGAACAAGCCCGACTGGCAGGCGAATGAGACCGGGTGTCCAGGCGGGCGCGACATCGGCAAGGAGGTGATCGACGCCTACTATGCCAATCAGAGGGGCACGGACAAGTTCAGGGCGGTGAACATTTATGCCGATTTCCGCGAGCTGCTGGAGAAAGAGAAAGACATCGATGCGGTGAAGGTGATGACGCCGGATCATCTGCATGCGACGGTCTCCATCGCGGCGATGAAGAAAGGCAAGGGCGTGATCATGCACAAGCCCCTGGCCAATCGGATGTACGAGGAAAGGCTCGTGATCGAGACCGCGCGGAAAACAAAAGTGCCGACCCACTTCCTGCCTTATGGCGCGGGCGATGGGAACCGGCGGATCGCTGCGCGGATCAAGGAAGGCGCGATTGGGACGCTGAGGGAAATACATAACTGGTCGAACCGGCCGATGTGGCCGCAGTACACGCAGGTGCCGAAGGAAGCGGCGCCGCTGCCGCCGGGACTGGATTGGGATCTGTGGCTGGGACCGTCTCTGGACCGGCCTTACTCGTCGCACTACACGCACGCGTGTTTCCGCGGGTGGTACGAGTTTGGCGGCGGGTCCATGGCGGACATGGGGATTTACAGTTTGTGGCCGGTGTTCACGGAGTTGAGTCTGGGGACTCCGGTGTCTGCTCATGCGTGGCAGACGCACACGTGCTTCATCGAGGAGCAGGTGGCGAAGCGGGTGAACAATGACTTCGCGTTTCCGGCGGCGTGCACGATCCGGTTCAAGTTCGCGTCGCGCGGAAGCAGGCCGGCGCCTGACCTGTTCTGGTACGACGGCGGGATGAGGCCGAAGCTGCCGGATGAGCTGGATGCGGCGAACATCGATTGGCCGATCGAAGGAATCATGTTCATCGGCGACGAGGGCAAGATCTTCGCAGGATTCAACGGACAGAATCCGCAGGTGGCGGCGAAGGGCAAGATCGAGCCGCTGTTCCCTGGAGAAGCGGCTCCGGCCCGGAGGGGCGGCGGCGGTCAGGATGGCCGCGCTGCAATCTGGATTCCGGCGTTCAAGGGCGGCGATCCGTCGCCGGGCAATTTCCTAAATGCGAGCGGAATTTCGGATGCGGTGACGTTGGGGACGGTGTCGCTGAGAGCGGGCAAGAAAGTAGTTCTGGACAGCGAGAACATGAAGATCACGAACGCGCCGGAGGCGAACAAGTTCCTGGTGCGTGAGTATCGGAAGGGTTGGGAGCTATGAGGAGTATGCAGATGACACGCAGAGAACTGATGGCCGCGCTAGCGGCGGCAGGGTCGGTTTCCAGGCTGGCTGCTGATCCGTTGGGGCAGCCGATTGGGTTCCAGGTGTTTCCGATCCGGGAGGCGCTGGCCAAGGACTTTACGGGAACGCTGAAAGAGATGGCAGCGATCGGGTACCGGGGCGTGGAGATGTGCTCGCCGCCGGGGTATGTGAGCTCAGGGTTTGGGCCGCTGACGAAGATGACGGCGGCGGAGATGAAGACGCAGATCACGGACGCCGGGCTGAAATGTGAGAGCTGCCACTACGGTTTCAAGGAGCTGAAGGAGAATCTCGATGAGCGAATCGCCTTCGCGAAGGAGCTCGGACTGAAGCAGATGATTCTCTCGAGCTTTGGATTGCCGAAGGCGGCCACCCTGGGCGACTGGCGGAAGGCGGCGGAGGAGCTGAATCCGATCGGAGAGAAGCTGAAGAAGGCCGGGCTGCAGTGCGGCTTCCACAATCATCACGGGGAGTTCGCGGAGATCGACGGGGTGCTCATCTATGACGAGCTGATGCGGTCGTTTGACGCGAAGCTCGTGAAGATGCAGTTCCAGGTGGCGGTGATCAGCATCGGCTACAAGGCCTCGACGTACATGACGAAGTATCCGGGGCGGTTCATTTCGCTGCACCTGGCGGACTGGTCAAGCGCGGACAAGAAGCAGGCGTCGGTCGGGAAGGGGTCGGTGGACTGGAAGGAGCTGTTCCAGGCGGCGAAGAAGGGTGGCGTAAAGAACTACTACGTCGAGATGAATATGGATGCGATGCGGGAGAGCTATCCGTATTTGCATGAGTTAAAGGTTTAGGGGCTTAAGCGCTGAGGACGCGCATCAGGTCCGCTGAGGTAGTGGTGGGGCACCAGTAGCGCTCGATGTATTCGACGACCAGTTCGGTGCCCCGCTCGTGTGAGACGTGGGGCTTGTCGTTGGGGTCGTACATAGCGTCTGTGAGGTCGCGGATCAGGACGCAGTGGACGCCCCATTTCGTCATCTGCTTGATGGCGAATGTGCGGTTGAGGATGCACATGTTGGTGTGGACGCCCATGACGAAGAGGGTCTTGATGCCGCGGTGCTTCAGGACGCGGAGGACTTCGTCGCCCTTGTCGGTGACGTAGTCGGCAGCTTTGATCTCGATGCCGGGGTGCTGGCGGGACCAGGCTTTGTGCTGGGTGTCGCCGGGGGTATCGCAGCCGCCGTCGGAGTCGTCGATGGGAATCGGCGGGGCGGTGATCTCGCGCTGTTTCGGAGGAGTGACCGGAGGGAGGTCGAGAACGGCCTTGCGCTGGGGGTAATCCTTGTAGAAGTCCATCGTCTCGGACGGGGCGTGAATGATGGTGACGCCCTTGGAGCGGGCCCGGATGAGGAGCGGCCCGGTTTTTTCGACGAGTTTGGCGACGCGCTCATTGGCTCCACGGCACCAGTGGCGGTCCCACATGTCGCAGAGGATGATGGCGGATGCGCGGGGTGAGAAATCTTCGACGGATTGAGATGGACCGGAGTCGGTGCGGGAACGCACCATGAGGGTCGCAAAGAGGAAGTCGCGCCGGAGCATGTCTCTATTCAATCTCAGAATTTCGTCCGGGGCCAGAGTGGGGTCGAGCGGGCTTGGGCACAGAACCGGACATTCGGGTGTCTAACTCGTGCAACGGGAGATAGACGGTGAAAGTATATCGCTCCATTCTCATGGCTGGACTGTGCAGCTCGTTGTTCGGCTCGGACGCGTGGGTGCAGAGGAACCGGTTGCCGGAGCCGCGGATCTTCGAGATCGCTGCGGCGATCAACGGGAAGATTTACTGCGTCACTTCGGGTGAGGACGGCAAGCCGGGCACAGAGGTGTACGAGTACACCCCGGGAGCGGACAAGTGGGTGAAGAAGAGTCACGCAAACCTGATCCGGCACTCGTTTGGCGCGGGTGAGTTGGACGGGAAGATCTACATCTGGGGCGGTGTGGCGGAGCGGCGGCTGGTGAAGTCGACGGAGGTGTACGATCCGGCGACGGACACTTGGACAGTGAAAGCCGACCTCCCGAGGCCGCGCATGTTCGCGAAGGGGGCGGGGGTGGGAGGAAAGTTGTATGCGATCGGAGGGATCCAGCCGCCGGGACGGAATCAGGTTCCTCTGATTGATGAGTATGATCCGAAGGCGGACCGTTGGACAGCTCGCGCGGAGATGCCGGTAAAACGGGATGCGTATCGCGTAGCGGCGGTGAAGGGGAAGGTGTACGTGGTTGGGAATCTCGGAGGGCTCAGTCACGTGCTGGAGTACGATCCGGTGGGGGATGGTTGGACAGTGAAGGCGCAGATGCCGACGCCGCGTTTCGACTTCGGGATTCACGCATCGAACGGGTTGATCTACACGTTCGGGGGGATGGGGGTGGACACGCTTGAAGTGTATGATGTCGCGACGGACCGCTGGATCACGAAGCGTCCGATGCCACAGAACAATTGGGAGCAGGTGGCGGCGGAGGTGGGCGGGAGAATCTGCGTGATTGGCGGTGGGTTCCCGGCAGGGAATGTGCTGGACGTGTTGTATGAGTACGACCCGAAGCTGGACAAGTGATCATCCCCACTTGATGCGGCGGCCTTCTTTGAGCGAGCGGTTGGCGAGCTGCACAACGAGCGCGGCCTGGAAGCCGAGCCACATGGGAGCGGCGGGTGGCTTGCGCGTGCGGACGCATTCGAGGAAATTCTGCACGTGGAGATCTGTGGCGTAGCCGAAGCCGCGCTCTGAGCGCTTTTCAATGGAGGGCGTTTCTTCCGCGCCCTGCAGGTAGACGCGCAGGTCCTCGCGCCCGATGTCCATGCGGGCCTTGTCGCCGTCGAGGTGGTTCATCTGATCGTTGCGGGGCTTGTAGCGCATGGCGGCGTAGTTGATGGTGAAGACGCCGATGAAGTCCTCGGGGTATTCGGCGGTGACGACAACGGACTCGGGCGTGTCGCCGCCGGGGGCGTGCGGACGGCCCGCAGCGGCGGTGACGGCGAGGGGATAACCGGCGCCCGTCAGCATGTGGATACCGTCATAGACGTGCGCGCCCTGATCTGCGACGATGCCTCCGGCGAAGTCGGAGTAGAGACGCCAGCGGCGGAAGATGTCGGGGTCGAGAGGACGCCTGGCGGCAGGACCGAGCCACTGCTCCCAATCGAGCTTACCTTCGAGCTTGTCGGCCTTCGTGCCGCCGAGCTGCGTGTTGAGCCACCAGGAGCGGACCATGCGCACAGCGCCGAGCGTGCCTCCAGCGACGATTTTGCGGCCTTGCTGGTAGAGGTCGTAGCTCCGGCGCTGCATGCCGACCTGCACGATGTTTTTGGAGCGCTTCTCGGCGGCGACGAGTTCGAGTCCCTCTTCCGGCGTGTGGCAGAGGGGCTTTTCGACGTAGACGTCCTTGCCCGCGGCGAGAGCGTCGAGGACCATGCGGTGGTGCCAGTGCTCAGGCGAGGCGATGAGGACGGCGTCGATGGATTTGTCGTCGAGGAGCTGCCTGTAATTACGGTAGGCTTTCGGCGCCACGCCACCCTGCGCTGCTGCGGCAACAGAGAGCGCCTTCTCGAGATTCGGCTCGAAGACGTCGCAGATGGCGCCAACGCGAAGGCTGGGATCTTTCTGGAAGACACCCATGACGAAGGTGCCGCGGCCGCCGCTGCCGATGACGCCGAGACGGACTCCAGTGTTCTGGAGGAACGCGCCGCTAGCGAGGAAGAAGCGGCGCCGCGAGATCGAATTCCATGCGCCTGACACAGAAGGCATCATAGTGCATTCCTTTCCCATTCCTGCCGGAGAAGACAAGCGTCAGTCCGGAGGGTGTGATCCATTTCGCGGGGAGGCGGTAGCCGTGCGTTGCGCCGAGGCCCCAGTCTTCAGTGTGAAAAGCGGTGGTCCACGGGCCCCAGGGCTCGGGCGCGTCGTATACACCCCAGCCACCTTCGTGGTTGTAGCCGACGGCGAGGAGGTAGCGCTTGGGGGCGGGGATGTAGACGGCGTCGGTGCGCTCGCATTTGCCGGGAAATTCGAAGACGGGACGGCGGGCGGTGATGTCTCGGGACCATTGCGGGCTGCCTTTCGCATCGAGGCCGGTGAAGAACTCCCAGGCGTGGCGGTCCTTCATTTTGGAGCCGGGCGCGCGAGCGAGAATGATGGCGTCGGAGGGCTCGTAGGCGCTGGGGCCGTCCTGCGAATAGGTGTAGACGTATTGGTCGCGCGCACCGGCGTAGTCCTTGCCGAAGTTGAGGAACGACGGCGAGCCCATGCTGGTGTCGAATTTGAATCCCCATTCCCAGGTTCTGCCCAGGTCGTTGGACCAGGCGAGCTGTGAGTTGGAAGCATTGCGGGCCCACATGTAGAGCACGCCCTTCACCATGAGCATGCCACTGGATTTGAGGCCGGACTTCCCGTCCCCGGTGCGCTCGCCTGTGGCGGAGCGGATGTTGGTTCCCTTGAAATCGTCCGGGCCGCCGTCGATCACAGCGAAGCCGAGGCTGAGCTTCTTCTCGGTATTCGGGTCGAAGCCGCGGCCGTCGCCGTATGAGGTGTAGATGCGATCGTCGCGGCCCCAGGTCATGGGCCAGTTGTCGCTGTCTATGGCGTCGCGGCGGATGGATTCGGGAGGAGCGAATCGGACGCCGCGAATGACGGGGCTTGGCGGATACGGCGCACCGAAGAGTTTCATCGCTGGATTGAAGACGTGCTCGACGATGGCGGGCCAGAACTCTTTCGCGCCTGCGGGGTTGAGGTAGCCGCCGTTGCGTACGATGACGAGGTCGAGGCTGGGGACGACGAGCAGCACCTCCTGTCCAGCGCCGGCTCCGGCGAAGGCGTCGCGGGGCAGGCTGGGCCAGATGCCGTCGAAGTTGGTCGACCAGCAGAGACCAGAGCCGGGGGCCATGGAACTCTTAGCGCGATCGGGGAGGGGCGTGCCGGCGTACTTCGTCATGTGCTGTCCCTCGCGCATCATGTATTGGCCGATGCGCGCGGCGGCACGCGGAGTGAATGCTCCGCCGCCCCAGTTGGCGTAGAGCTTGAGGCCGTCCACTTCGTAGGCGCGGCCGTAGCCGATGGACCAGTCGGCGTCGGGAACGCCAAGAGGCAATAAAACGCGATCTTTCAGAATTGTTTGAAGATCCTGCCCGGCGGCGGCGGTGACGGCGTAGGCGAGAGCGGCCATGCCGGGGTTGCTGTATGCGTATTTCGAGCCTGGCTCGAAAATGACGGGGGCATCGTGGATCGCGATGGAGAAGGGATCGGGATCGCGGCGCCAGAACGCGCCTTTCCAGCCGGGGAGCTTGTCGTGGGGGAGATCATCGGCTTCGGCGTCTTCGATGCCGCTGGAGTGCGTGGCGAGCTGGCGGATGGTGATACGGCTCTTCTGCGGATCGGTGCGCCAGGCGGGGATGTATTTGGAGGCGAGATCGTCAGCGCCGATCTTGCCGTCCTTCATGGCGGTCATAAGGGTCATGCCGCCGACAAGGGCTTTGGCGAGCGAGGCGGTGCCCTGGCGGCGGTCCGCGGAATGGCCCGGGGCGTACCACTCGTAAATGACCTTGCCCTTCTGTAGGACGTAGAGAGCGACGGTCTTGCGCTGCGCGAGTTCGTCGCGCCAGGCGTCGAGCCTGGAGGGCTCGGCGGCGGAGAGGATCGAGGCGAGGACCAGGCAGAATGGCGAGAGGCGGACCACAGCGCCAGTGTATCGTGCCGCACTCGTCGGACGGCGCTACAATCGCGGCATGAGACGTCGAGAGTTTGTTGCAAGCGCCGCGATGACGGCGTCGGCTGCCGCGGCGGCCGGTCAGGCGCTTCCGAAGCGCCGGTACAAGGACAACGTCGAGCTGTCGATCGTCGGCTTAGGCGGCGTGGTGATGATGGGTTTGGAGCAGCAGGAGTGCAATCGCCGCGTTGCCGCGGCCTGGGAGCGCGGCATCAACTACTACGACGTCGCGCCGACCTACGGCGACGGCGAGGCCGAGATCAAGCTGGGACCTGCGTTGGAGCCGTATCGGAAAAATGCATTCCTCGCGTGCAAGACGACTGTTCGCGACGCGAAAGGCGCGCAGGCGGAGTTTGAGCGTTCATTGAAGCGGCTGCGCACGGATCACTTCGACCTGTACCAATTCCACGCCGTCAGCTCCATGGACGACGTGCGAAAGATCCTCGCGCCAGGCGGAGCGGCGGAGTTCTTTTTCAAGATGAAGCAGGAGGGCAAAATCCGCTACGCAGGCTTCTCCGCGCACAATGCCGAGGCCGCGGTCGCGCTTCTGGATCAGTTCCCCGCCGATTCCGTGCTGTTCCCGGTCAACTTCGCGTGCTGGCACAGCGGCGGGTTCGGACCACAGATTCTGGAGCAGGCGAAGCAGAAGGGCGCGGCGCGGATGGCGTTGAAGGGCATGGCGGAAAAACCATGGCCGAAAGATCTTGCTCAGAAAGACCGCAAATATCAGAAGTGTTGGTATCAGCCGTTGGACGAAATGGACAAGGCCAGGCTGGCACTGCGTTGGACGCTGTCGCAGGAGATCACCGCCGCCGTCCCGCCGGGGGATGAACGCCTGTTCGACATGGCGGTGGAGATCGCTGCATTGTTCAAGCCGCTGAACAAGCAAGAAGAGGCGCAGGTGGCGGCTCTCGGCAAAAGCACGGAGCCGCTATTCCGCGCGTAGCCGCCACGCGACGTCCTGCGAAACCTGATTTTTTCGAATAGTAACATCCGTGTTTTCCCGATCGTTGAGAATGCTGGAGGCACCATGTCCATCCAAGGTTTCCTCGACGATGGCTGGAAGGATTTGCGCACGGCAGTGCGAGCGCTGGGCAAGGTTCCAGGATTCACGACAGTCGCGGTGGTGACGCTGGCGTTGGGAATTGCGGGGGGAAGCACCATTTTCAGCGTTCTGAACGCGGTGATGTTCAGGCCGACGATGGCGTATCACGAACCCGGGCGGATGGCCACGCTGTTCACCGTGAACCCGAGCCTCGGCGCGGACGGCGGGGTCTCAGAGCCGGAGTTTCTCGAATGGCGGGCGCAGAGCCGGTCCTTCGAGAGCATGATTGCGCTGGGCTTCCGGTCGGTCTCGGTCAGGGATCGTGCGGAGTCTGGGCAGGTGCGCGCCGCATATGCCTCGGAGGGCGCGCTGGACGCGCTTCGATTCCGGCCTGTGCTGGGCCGGGATTTTCTGAAGGACGAGCACGGCCTCGATGCGAGTCGGGTGGTGCTTCTGACCCATGGCTACTGGCAACGGCAGTTCGGAGGCAGGACGGACATCGCCGGCGCCACAATCCACGTTGGCCGGCAACCGCATACGATCGTCGGCGTATTGCCCGCGCAGTTCTCACTGAGGGGCGCGGCATTTCAGGAGGCGGATCTCGTTCTGCCGTTGACGCTGAAGGCTTCGGCGGACCGTGGGAACCGGTGGCTCATTGCCGTAGGCAGGCTCGCTTCCGGGACACGGATCGAGAAGGCCCGAGCCGAGATGGATACGATCGCGTCGAGCGTTGCGGCCCAGCACCCCGCAACCAACAAGGGATGGCAGGTGCGCGTCCGCGGGGTCCGTGAGCTGGACTTCAGCGGCGACGGGCAAATCTTCATCGTTCTGCTGGGCGCAGTGGCTTTCGTGATGGCGATCGTCTGCGCGAACGTCGCCAACCTGCTTCTGGCGCGGATTCCAGTGCGGGCGGGCGAGATCGCCACGAAGGTGGCGCTGGGTGCGAGCCGTGGGCGCATCCTCCGGCAATTCATCGTGGAGAGCCTGCTTCTGTCATCTTCCGGTTGTGCGCTTGGAGTTCTGCTGAACACCTGGGCAACAGCCGGGCTGCGCAAGCTCGCGCAGGGAACGAATGCCGCAGGCTTCGATGTGCAGACGGACTCGCGTGTCCTCGGGTTCGCCGTGTTGCTCTCCCTCATCACAGGACTTGTGGTCGGTGTGATTCCGGCGCTGCAGGGCGCCAGGGTGAATCTGGTGGAGACATTGAAGGAGGGAGCGTTGAATGCGTCCGCCGGCGTACAGCGGCGGCGCTTGAAGAACACGCTGGTCTTCTCGCAGGTGATGTTCTCCATGGTGCTGCTGGCTGGCGCGGGCCTGATGGCCAAGGGGCTGATGGTGGTCTGGAACACGGATCCGGGTTTCCGCACGACGGGGCTGCTCACCGCTCACATGACGCTGGACGATCGTGTCGATCAACAGCGGATCGCCTTCTACCAGCAAATTGCCGCGCGCATCGCCGAACTGCCTGGAGTGAAATCCGCAGGCCTCGGCAGTTTCTTGCCGATGACTGGGGATGTAATGCCGCGCGAGACCTTCGAGGCAGCGGGCCGAATTGCCCCGGCCAGACCAGCGGATCAACGTGCCGGACTGGCGGCGGTGGATCCCGGCTACCTGGCCGCGCTGGGCATCCCGCTGCGATCCGGCCGGACGTTGCAGGAGGCGGACACGGCCACGTCGCAGCCGGTAGCCGTGATCAACGAGACGATGGCGCGCCGCTATTGGGAGGGGCGCAGCCCGCTCGGCGAGCAAGTGACCATCGCGGGGAAGACGCGCACGATTGTCGGAGTGATCGGAGATGTCCGCAGCTTCCACAAAAACGTCAAGCCATTCTCCGAGGTCTACGTGCCGTACAGCCAGAGTGCACGGCCGACGATGGCGCTCGTAATCCATGTCGCGCAAGGCGATCCGATGTCGTTGCTTCCCGCTGTGAAATCGGCGTTGAGGGAGTTGGATCCCGATGTGCCGCTCACCTACCCGATGAGCATGGAGGGTTGGATCGAGCGCTCGATGGGCGGTTTCAAGTTCTTCTCCAGCCTGGTGTTCAGCCTCTCGCTGATCGCGCTGTTGCTTGCGTCGGTGGGGATCTATGGCGTGACATCCTACACTGTTGCCCAGCGGCGGCACGAATTTGGCATCCGCATGGCGCTCGGCGCTACCGGTGCGGGGGTTGTCGGATCGGTATTCAAGCGAAGCATGACACTTGCGGCGGTCTCGGTCCTGACGGGATTCCTGATCGCACTGGCAGCAGGACGCGTGCTTAGTTCCTTGCTGACCGGGCTGAAGCCGATGGATCCGGTGGTTTTCACGGTAGCGCCGATGGTTCTGTTGGCTTCGGCGGCGCTGGCCTGCATCCTGCCCGCGCTTCAGGCGTCGAAGGCAGACCCAATCCGGTGTCTGCGCTCTGAGTAATTGTGGACAGGGGAACAGACGCCGATGAGCGCTGGGGATAGCAGATGCGGTATCCATATTTCTTATGCCCGCGCATCGGTACAAGTGGTTTGTCGTTGGAATGCTTTGGTTTGTGTGCGTCTTCAATTACGCGGACAGGCAGGCAATCTTTTCTGTTTTCCCTCTTTTGAAGTCGGAGATGAAGCTGAGCGATGTTGAGTTGAGCATCGTGGGCAGCTCGTTCATGTGGGTCTACGCGGTGGCTGGACCTTTGGCTGGATTGCTGGCAGACAAGTTCCGGCGAAAGACGCTGATTATCGGCGGGCTGGTATTCTGGTCGGCCGTCACCGTGGCCACGGCAATGTCGCAGGACTACTGGCACCTGGTGGTGCTGCGGGCTCTTCAGGGTCTGGGTGAGGCGTTTTTCTTCCCTGCCTCGATGTCGCTGATCAGCGATTATCACGGGAAGGAGACGCGGTCGCGGGCGATGGCGATCAACCAGTCGGGGGTTTATGCGGGGACGATTATGGGCGGAGCGCTGGCCGGGTTGCTGGCGCAGGTCTACGGGTGGCGGTCGAGTTTCTACATCTTCGGGTTTTTGGGAATTGCGCTGGGACTGGTGCTGCTGACGTTGTTGAAAGAGCCGGAACGCGGAGCTGCTGAGCAAAACGGCGCGACAGGCCACGGGAGTCTTGATCTCAAGGGCGGATTCCTGCAATCAGTGCGCGCCGCGTTCTCGCACCCCATGTCACGCATCCTGATGTCAGTGTTCATCGGCGCGAATTTTGTGGCCGTGATCTTCCTCACCTGGATGCCTTCGTTCCTGAGCAGGAAGTTCAACATGAGCCTGTCGATGGCGGGGCTGAACGGCACGGCGTACCTGCAGGTTGCTTCTGTACTCGGGGTGATCACCGGCGGATGGCTCGCGGACCGGCTGGCGCAAAGGAGCAAGTCAGGCCGGATGCAGACTCAGATCTTCGGACTGCTGGCCGGCGTGCCGTTCATCTTCCTCACCGGGTGGACTCTGTCCGTGCCGGTGCTGGTGCTGAGCATGGCGGGCTTCGGGTACGCGAAGGGATTGTACGACGCCAACATCTGGGCGTCGCTGTACGACGTGGTAAAGCCGGAGAAACGCGGCACCGCGCTCGGATTCATGAACTCGATGGCGTGGCTGGGCGGCAGTCTGGGTCCGGTAGCAGTGGCGTACGCGGCGCAGACGCTGGGCATGGGATTCGCGATCAGCGCGAGCTCGGTGGTCTATCTGCTTGTGGGCGTGATGATGATCATGGGAATCCGGGCGTACATGAAACCTGCGCGTGTGGAAGAGTTGGCTCCAAGCGGCAAATAACTAGGAGGCCCGACCGATTCTGATCTCGCCGCGGATGCCGTTCTCAGGCTGGAACCGGATGTAGATGCTGTCGCCGACGTCTTCGCGATCGAACTTCAGGTCCGTTCCGTTGATCGTAACGGCGCGCGGGGCAAAGCCGCGGGGGAGAAGCACGCGGAAGGTCACGGCATCGGATGAGCCGGAGTATTCGATCGAGATGGAATTGGGCTCGGCGCTCCAGATGTAGCTGAAGTAGCCTTCGGAGGCGGCGTAGCGCGCGGTGGCGCGGGCTTGCGTGATGCCGGCGGCGGCCCAGCGGGGGGAGACTTCGACACGGCGCATCGCGCTATCGGTGTCGCGAATGCCGGCGAGGCCTTCGATCAGCGCGTCCACCCACTGCGCCATGCCCCAGCCGGCGTAGTTCACTTCGTTCGTGGTGCGGAAGCCGGGCGTGCCGTCGGGCCAATACCAGACCTGCGCGCCGCCGGTGTCTCGCAGATGCTTCGCGTACTGGCGCATCAGCTCGACGCCGTAGGGTTCACGCCCGTTTTGGAACGATGCCCGGCAGAGCTCGCCGCCAACCCACGGCATCAGGCCGCCGTTGGCGTAGCCGCCCTGGAAACGGAAGGGCTCTTTCCAGTAGCCGAGGTGATCCGGATAGCCGGGCTGGAGGCTCCACCAGGGATACTTGTCGCCGGTCTCCTTGTGGCGGCGGCGGTACTCATCAATGATGCGCAGAGATTGCCCAGGCGAGGCGAGGCCGCGCGTCATGGCCCAGGTGTTTCCCATGGCGAGCTGCCTGGATTCGTCAAAGTCGCCGTGATCGATCGTGTCGAGATGCACGTGGTGCTGGAACTTTGTGCCGTCCCAGAGTAGCTTTGCGGCGCGCTCGCGGTAGCCATCGGCTTCGGCGGCCCACTGGGTGGATTTGTCCGATTGGCCGAGGTGCCGGTACATCTCGCTCATCGCGCGAAAGGCGAGGTAGTAACCGCTCTGATCGCAGGTGGCGATGACGTGGCGCGAGGTGCCTTTGTCGGTGGCGCCGTCGATGTCGTAGTCCCACGTGTCGCAACTGTGCTGGCGCTTGATGAGGCGGTTGGCGGGGTCCCAGTGTTTCGGGTCACTCCGGATGTAGGCCAGCGCCTTCTCGAGCCTGGGCAGCGCGCGCTGCATCCAGGCGTCGTCGCCGGTGGCGCGCCATGTGTCCCAGACGCCCAGGGTGAGGATGTACTCGACATCGCTTTCCAGGCCGACGCGCCAGGTGCGCCCGTCGCGCTCGATGCCGTCGGGCGTCTGGCCGTCTTCCCGCTGGACTTCGAGGAATCGATCGAGGCCGCACTGCATCTCGCGCTCCCAATATTTGTAGGCAGGGAGCGTGTAGATCCAGTCGCGCAGCCAGATGCCGTCGAAGTGCCAGGTGTCGGCGGAGATGTATCCCACAAAGCGGCCGCGTTTTGTTTGATAGTCTCGCCGGCCGAGGCCGACAGCGTCGCGGGTGAAGGGGTAGATGGCGTCGAAGTCACGGTCACCGGTCTCGATGCCGGTCTCGGCGTCGAGTCTGAAATTGAGGTAGCGGCTGTAGCGCTTCTCGCCGGGCCACTGGAGGTAGATGTAGTGGACGCCCAGTTGGCCGGAGGCCGGGAACTGCACCGTGCCGCGGTTGTCCTTCAGGGTGACAATCTTCTCGAAGTAGTTCTTTTGCTGCGGGTCTGCCACGCGGATGGTGCAACTCGCGTCCCCTCGAGTCCTGCCAGTGATCTTGACGTGGACAGCATCGAGAGGACGATAGACTCGGCGGTCCGTCTCGAGGCGTCCATATTGGCCCTCCGCTGTGGTGGGGTCGGATGCGAGGCCCACGCAGGAGACGAGTGCAATGACGAGAAGCGCACGCATGCTGTCATGCTAAAACACCTTGGCGAAGTGTCTGCAAACTGCTGGCAGCAAAGGGTCTTGGATATGCATACACCACTGCCTAGTGGTGCCATCATTCTGTTTGCAACATACTGCAATGAAAAGACTTGACTTCGACCCCTGATTCGCGGGATAAGAGAAGCGGGCCTACATGCCTCGGTTATGTGGGTATTAAAATCGTAAATCAGCACCCGGAAGGCCGGGCAGTCTGATAGAAAAAGAGTTTCGGATGCAATGGTTGAATGAGTACCTGGAGAAGCGGACGACGGCCGAGGAGGCCGTGCGCGAGATCCGCTCGGGCCAGACCGTCTACATCCACCCGGGCTGCGCGACGCCGGAGGACCTGGTTACTGCCCTGCTGGCGCGATCGCGGGAACTTGAGGACGTCGACATCATTCATCTGAAGACGCTGGGCGGCGCGGACTACACGCGGCCGGAGTACGAGGGATCGTTCCGGGCGGTGGCGCTGTTCATCGGGGACAACGTGCGGCAGGCAGTGTGCGAGGGGCGCGCCGACTACATGCCGATCTTCCTGCATGAGATCGAAGGGCTGTTCGAGAGCGGGGAGCGCCCGCTGGACTTCGTGCTGATGCAGGTCTCGCCGCCGGACAAGTACGGCTACATGAGCCTGGGTGTGGGCATCGATTGCACGCTGACGGCAGCGCGCCATGCGACGAGGGTGATCGCGGAAGTGAACCCCAATATGCCGCGCACGCTGGGGCAGTCCTTCCTGCACATCTCCGAAGTGCACAAGGTGGTTGAGGTGAACCACAAGCTCCCGGAGTTGCACTCGGAGCCGGCCAATGAGGTTCAACGGCGCATCGCCCGGAATGTGGCTTCGCTGGTTCCCGACGGTGCGACGCTCCAGTTAGGCATCGGCGCTGTGCCGGACGCAGTGCTTACCTGCCTGACCCACCATCGCGATCTCGGCATGCACACGGAGTTGTTCAGCGACGGAGTCATTCCGCTGATAGAGAGCGGCGTGATGAACGGTGCGCAGAAGACGCTCCACCAGGCCAAGCTCGTGGCCGGCTTCGTGCTCGGAACGCGCCGGTTGTTCGATTTCATCGACGACAACCCGCTGTTTGAGTTTCACCCGATCAAGTACGTCAACGACCCGTTCGTGATCAGCCAGAACCGGCGCATGGTGGCGATCAACTCGGCGCTGCAGGTGGACCTCACGGGCCAGGTCTGTTCAGACTCCATCGGGACAAAACCGTACAGCGGCTTCGGCGGGCAGGTGGATTTCGTCCGCGGGGCGGCGCACAGCCAGGGCGGCAAACCGATCATCGCCCTGCCCGCAACGGCGAAGGGCGGGACGGTCTCGCGAATCGCGCCGATTCTCGATCCGGGCGCGGGCGTAGTCACCTCGCGCGCGGACGTTCACTATGTGGTCACCGAGTACGGGGTGGCCTACTTGCACGGCAAGACGCTGCGGCAGCGCGCGGAAGCGCTGATCGCGATTGCCGATCCCAAGTTCCGCGATTCGCTCAGCGAGTTCGCACATCAGGCCCGCTATCTGCGGCCCAAGCTCATTCCGGTTTCATAGGGGTATTGATCATGGCAGCAACCGCAATCAAAGAAGACAAAGGCTTCATCGAGATCAACCCGGAGGAGTGCAAGGGGTGCGGTCTGTGCGTGGAGGCGTGCATTCAAAAGGTGCTCCACCTCTCCACGCATCTGAACCACTCCGGCTACCATCCGGCGGAGTATGACGGCCGCGGCTGCAACGGCTGCGGGCTGTGCTTCTATGCGTGCCCCGAGCCTGGCGCGATCCGGGTCTTCAAGGCGGTGGCGTAAGGAGGAGAGCATGCCGAAGCAACTGATCAAAGGAAATGACGCGTTGGTGAAGGGCGCTGTGCTGGCCGGATGCCGCGCCTTCTACGGATACCCGATCACGCCGGCCAACGAGATTGCGGAAGCCGCCGCCTACTTCATTCCGCTGTCGGGCGGCACGTTCCTGCAGGCGGAGAGCGAGGTGGCGGCGATCAACATGGTCTACGGCGCGGCCTCGGCGGGAGTGCGCTGCATGACCGCCTCTTCCGGCCCCGGCATCAGCCTGATGTCGGAGGGGCTCAGCTACATCGCGGGGGCGGAGCTGCCATGTGTCGTCGTAGACGTGATGCGCGCGGGACCCGGGCTCGGCAACATCGCGCCGGAGCAAGGGGACTACTTCCAGGTTGTAAAAGGCGGCGGGCACGGCTGCTACCACGCGCTGGTCCTGGCGCCCGCCACGGCGCAGGAGATGTGCGACCTGACGCGGCTCGCCTTCGACCTGGCGGACAAGTATCGCAATCCGGCGTGCATCCTCACGGACGGCTACACGGGACAGATGATGGAGCCGGTTGACTTCCTGTCAGTTGAGCCTCACGAGCCGGGCATGCCGGAGTGGGGCGTGGACGGTACCGCGGCGACGAGGCCCAATCTGATCACGTCGATCTATATCCACCCCGATGACATGGAGCAGCACGTGCGGAAGCTGGAGGCGAAGTACAAGCGCGCCCAGCAGGAAGACACGCGCTGGGAGAACTACCGGACCGAAGACGCCGACCTGATCTTTGTCGGCTACGGCGTGGTGTCGCGCATTCTCAAATCCGTGGTGGAGATGCTGCGCGCTCGCGGTATCAGCGCTGGACTGCTGCGGCCCATCACGCTGTTTCCCTTCCCCACTGCGGAAATCCGCCGGCTGATCCCGCAGGCGGCCATGTTCTACGTCGTCGAAATGAGCACGGGCCAGATGATCGAGGACGTGCGGCTGGCCGTGGAGGGCGCGCGCGCCATTGAGTTCTACGGCCGCTGCGGCGGCAACGTCCCCTCCGCGGAAGAGATCTTCGAAGCCGTGTTGAAGACCATCGATTCCCGGGCCGCCAAGGCCGTTGAGGAGGTTCTCTCGAATGCCTGAGATGAAAGTCATCCACGAGAAAGCCGAGTGCTTCTACGACGAGTACGTGCGCAAGGGCGAACTCACGCATCAGACGCACTACTGCCCGGGATGCGGCCACGGCATTACGCACAAGCTGCTGGCCGAGGCGATTGACGATCTCGGCATTCGCGACCGCGTGATCCTGGTCTCGCCCGTCGGATGCAGCGTTTTTCTGTATTACTACTTCGACGTCGGCAACGTGCAGGTGGCGCACGGCCGCGCGCCCGCCGTGGCGACCGCGCTGAAGCGCGCGCATCCGAACGCGATCGTCATCTCCTATCAGGGCGACGGCGACCTGGCGGCCATCGGCAGCTCCGAGATTCTCCACGCTGCCAACCGCGGCGAGTGCATCACCTCACTCTTCGTCAACAACGCCATCTACGGGATGACCGGCGGGCAGATGGCGCCGACGACGCTGATCGGCAACAAGACCACCACCACGCCGTTCGGCCGTAACGTGTTCAACGACGGCTATCCGCTGCACGTTTCAGAGATGCTGTCCGCGCTGGACGCGCCGGCATTCATCGAGCGCGTGGCGCTGGGCAACACGAAGCAGATCCTGGCAGCCAAGCGGAGCATCCGCAAGGCGCTGGAGACGCAGATCCGCGGGCTGGGATTCTCTCTCATTGAAGTCCTCTCTCCCTGCCCCACGATCTGGAAGATGGATCCCGTGGAGGCCCAGCGTCACGTGCGGGAGACGCTGGCACAGGTGTACCCGGTGGGCGTGAAGCGCGATCGCACGGCCGACGCGGAACCACATCCGCCGCGCATGCCCGCACCGCCGCTGGCTGAGCTGCCGAAGATCCTGAAGATTCCGCAAGCCTCCGCGGCACAGTCGGCACAAACTGCGCCCGCGGGCGTCGATTACCGCATTAAGATCGCCGGCTTCGGCGGACAAGGCGTGCTGCTGCTCGGGCAGTTGATCGCCGAGGCGGGCATGGACCACGGCCTGGAGGTCTCCTGGCTGCCAAGCTACGGGCCGGAGATGAGGTCGGGCACATCGAACTGCCATGTGCGGTTGTCGTCGAGGCCCGTTGATTCGCCGGTGGTGACTCGCTCGAATGTCCTGATCGCGTTGAATGAGCCGTCGCTGCACAAGTTCCTGCCCTTCGTCGAGCCCGGCGGGCTGGTGCTGTACGACGGCGAGGAGATTCCTGAAAGCGCGCGGCGCGAGGATCTCAGGATGCACGCCATGCCGTTCTTCTCCATCGCGGACGAGGTCGGCACGGCGAAGGCGGGCAACGTGGTGGTGCTCGGCGCGTTACTGGAGGCGTCGGGCATGCTGCCGCTGGATGTGGTGGACCGCGCCATGGTCCGCGTCGTGAAGGGTGAGAAGTGGCTCGAGATCGATCGCCGTGCCTTGCAGCGCGGCATTGAAGTCATGAAAGGGTCCTGCTGCCATGCCTGATCATATGGACGTCCTCGTTTACTTTAATCACCACATCGTTCCTCTGCGTGAGGCGCAGGTGAACATCCTGACGCACGGATTGCACTACGGGACAGGCGTCTTCGAAGGCATCCGCGGCTACTGGGTCGCGGAAGAGGAAGACCTGTTCCTGCTGCGCTGCGAGGATCACTACCGGCGCTGGAAGGCGAACTGTCGCATCCTGGGGATCGATCCGCCCAAGAGCGCGGAAGAGCTCACCGAGATCACGATGGAGCTCGTGCGGCTGAACCTGTTCAAGAGCGACATCTACGTGCGGCCCATTTCGTACATGTCGTCGCCTCGCATCGGCGTGCGGCCGGATGGCGCCTCGGACTTCGCCATCGTCGCCGTGCCCTTCGGCGTCTATCTCGACAGCTCGAAGGGGATCCATGCGGGCGTGGTGAGTTGGAGGCGCATCGAGGACCACGCGCTGCCGGCCCGCGGCAAGATCTGCGGAGCGTACGTCAACAGCGTGCTGGCCACGAACGAGGCGCACATGCACGGCTACGACGAAGCGATCCTGCTGAACGAGAGCGGCCATGTCGCCGAGGGCGCCACCTGCAATATCTTCATGGTGCGCAATGGCAAGCTGATCACGCCGCCGCCGCAGGACAATATCCTGGAAGGGCTGACGCGGGCCTGCGTGATCGACCTCGCGCGGCGGGAGCTGCATCTCGACGTGATCGAGCGCTCGATTGATCGAAGCGAACTCTACGTCTGCGACGAGCTGTTCTTCACTGGCACGGCAGTTGAGGTTGCCCCGATCACGATGGTTGATCATCATCAGGTCGGCTGCGGCAACATCGGCTTCATCACCGGGCATCTGAAAGAGTTGTACTTCCAGGCTGCGCGTGGCCGCATCGCGGACTACCATGCGTGGCTGCACCCTGTGTACGAGCCGGAGTTTGCGCCGGCGCACGCGTGATGATGCCCCGGCCTGACTGTCATTCCATCTTCGGCGCCTTGATCTCCTTGAGCTGGAGGCTCTGGTTGCCGCTTGGATCGACTCTCACTTTGGCCGCCGAATCTTCCAGCTCCTTCGGTAAGTCACCGCCATCAAAGGCGCTGTAGTCGAAGCCTTGCACGGCCCAGGCCATGTACTCGCCCGGACGCACATTGGAGAATTCAAAGGAGCCGTCCGGCCGCATCGGCCGTACCTGAATAAAGGGAAACTGACGTAGCGTCTGCTCCTTGGGCATCAGGACGACCATCTCCGACGCGCCGCTCTCCGCTCCTTCCAGACGCTCCGCCGTGCCCCGCACTTTCCCCCCGTCCGTCCGGTAGATGATCCGGATGGGGCCGGGCGAGCCGTTGGAGAAATCGATCTCGCGGCCCAGATACTCCTCGCTGCCGACGCGGATGGAGGCGAGGTAGGCGTTCCCCGGCGTCGGACCATTGACGTTGATGAGGTACTTCACCGGCATGTCGACCAGGGCGGTGAACGCGCCATCTTCGGTGACCCTGCCTGGACGCATGCCGCCGTACATCATGCCTTCGCGCGTCCGGAGCTGGACATTGAACGAGGGCCAGTTCATCTTCTCGCCCTGCCCTTCGAGGACGAACGTGCCGCCGATCCTGATGCCAGGGCCGAGCGCTATCACGACATCGGAAATGTCGTCGCTGCTGACGTCCACGGGAGTCACACCGACCAGCCGCTCGCCTTCAGGGCCGTTTGTCTGCGCCATCAGCATGTAGGAGCCGCGCCGAACAGAGGAGATCTGAAATGTAGCGTTTGGACCGATACTGGTTGCTCCTCTCATGCCCATGTTCATGGGCGACATGTCCCGCGGCATCGCCTGGACGGAGAAGCCCCGGCCCGCATCGCCCGGCACGCCTGTCACGCGGCCGCGAATCTTGAACGTGGCGTCCTTCTGCATGTGAATGTCGATGCCACCTGTCTCATTGCCTGCTGACACCTCAACAAGCTGTGCACCAGACTGATCTCCGGCCTGCGGGAAAAATGTAGTGACATAGACCTCCTGGCGGCCTGCCGCAGAGGTCGCGCCCATTTCAAAGTACTCGCGGAGATCGGCCACGACAGCGTACTGTCCAGCGCTCAATCCGGAGAGGCGGTACTCGCCGCGGTCATTGGTCGTGGCGTTCCCCTGAGTGCCGGTCCATTGCATCCGGCCATTCATCCTGCGACGCTGCAACGCCCGCACCTGGGCATTCTGAACCGGCTCGCCCGCCTCGTCGAAGACGCGGCCGGCGATGATGCCTTGGGGAACCAGCTTGTACTGGAGTCCGCCCTTGGTCTGGCCCGGCTCAACATTCACCTGGTTCATCGGCCGTACTGTTCCCGGACGCGGATCCACAAAGCCGCGCTTGCGCGCGGAGACCATGTAGCGCCCGGGCTCAACATTCACCAACCTGAACTTGCCTTCGGCGTCGGTATAGGCGCTGATGCCCTGCGGCGGCCCCGCCATGGCAGAGAAATCACCAGCCCGAGCCGTGCGCCCGTCCATCATCCGAGTCGCCGTCACCACGACCCGGTTCACCGGCTCCCCCGTGATCTCATTGATCACCGAGCCTTCAATCGCGCCGGGTTTTACATCGGCCTGCGCGAATCCCGGCACAGGCAGCAGCAACAGGCCGGCTATCCACAACCGAGACATGAAAGTCCTCCTAAATTCCGGGGCTATTCCTCAGTTTAGACATCGCTTCGCGCATTTTGGTTGCGTCAGGCCAGTCGGGATGGTACTTCAGGAAGGATTCCAGCGCATCAGCAGCTTTGCTGTTCTGCCTGGTACGGATGTAGATCTCCGCCAGCATCAGTTGCGGATGCGAAAAGTGCCCGGGATCCAGGCGAACAGCTTCCAATAAGTATTTTTCCGCCAGGTCGAGTTTTCCCATGCCGAAGTAGGTCATCCCCAACTGGGAGTGCGCCAGCGCGTCGTTCGGGCGGCGCAGCACAGCGTGCAGGTTGTACTTCCACGCCTCATCAAAACGGCCCAGCGTCACCAGCACTCCGCCGAGGTTGACCAGTGGCTCGTACGCGTTCAGATCGGCTTCGAGTGAGCGCCGGAAATACTTCTCTGCGTCGTCGTAGCGCTTTGTCTGGTAAGCGATGGTCCCCAGATAATTCCAGGCCGCGGCGAACTGCGGAGCGATCTCCACGGCGCGGTTCAAGTGCGCTACAGCGCCTTCAATGTCCCGCAACCCCAGTTTCTTGCTCGCGTTCTGGTACTCCTCCAGCGCCTCTTTGGGGATGGAGAGTTCGCGCATCGAAACGACGGAGGAGCGGTCCGGCGTCATCTTGCTCTCATCAAGCTTGAGAGTGAGTTCGATCCGCCCCTTCTGTGCCCGGGCTGGTCCGACGTCGATCGTCTTCCGCGTCTCGCCCACGCCGGGGACAAAGACGATGAGGGTGTACGTGCCCTTTTCAATCTTCTTGAATCGGAACTTGCCGCCCGCGTCGGCCATCGTCGCGGCCTGGAACGGAGAGGTGGACCCGTGCAGCGACACCGACGCCTGCACCGCAGGCACCAGCGTGCCGCGGATGTCGTACTGATCCGCGAAGATCAGCAGAAGAGCAGCAAGAATCACTTCAATTCATTGTCGAATATGGAAAGATCCCAGCGGTCGCGCCACTTCAACTCGATCCTGTCATCGCTGCCCATTCGGAAAGGCAACCAGACATACCGTGAGTCTTCCAATTGCTTCTCCTTCCAACGGTCCGCCATGAAGATGAACGCGCCCTTCTTTTTCGGAACGGGCAGCACGTATGTGCTCTGGGAAAGGAATGTGGTTTCGGCCTCGGACCCCACGCTTGGATCTCCCTTTACTTCCCACGGCCCGAGAAGGCTCGCAGCAACGGCGTAGCTCGCGCGATTCGGCTTCCAGCCGGTGCAGCCGCTGGTGATCAGAAAGTACTTGCCGTTGTGCTTGAAGGGCGCAGGCGCCTCCCGCATGTCTTTCACGAAAATCCGCGCCCACGTCTTTCCGGGCACGGCGGGCTCCTCCGGCCCGGTGAACTCCTCGTTGAGCCGCACCACATACATGGTCCAGTTGTCTTCTGACGCATAGAACGCGTAGGCGCGCCCGTCGTCGTCGAGAAACAGATTCATGTCACGATAAGTGCCGCCGAGCTCGCGCTGGTTGGTGCGGTCCTTCTCCGGATAGCCGAAGTCGTACTTGATCGGCCGCAGGTAGCGCAGGTAGCGGAATGGACCGGCGGGCGTATCGGCGACGGCGATGCCGGCGCTCGCCACAGCGTAGTTGCGGGCGTCGAAATGCATCCACATCACGAACTTCTTCGTGCGCTGGTTGTAGAGCACCTTGGGACGCTCGCAGACCCCGCGGTCGCGGAAATCTTCCGGCACATCCTCTTTCTTCAAAGCGAGTCCTTCACGCTTCCAGTTGTAGAGGTCTTTCGAGGAATACACGGCGACGCCGGTTTTGTTGCCGTTGCCGAGGGTCTTGTCCTCGCCGTACCAGTAGTAGACGCCCTTGTAGAGCAGAATGCCGCCACCGTGGGCCTGAATCGGCTTGCCCTCTGTGTCGGGCCACACCTCGCCGGGAGTGATGTCCCTGCGATCGGCGGCAGCGCCCAGCGCGGCGGCGAACAAAACAGATAACCAGATCCTCATACGCCCCTCACTCTATCGCAGACGTTGATAGGATTTGATTGCCCGGAGGTATCAGTCATGCGCGTCGTCTGTGGAGTCCTACTGATCGCTTGTTGCTTCGCCCAGGATCGCGAAGCCATGCTGCATCCCAAGTCGTTGCCGCCCCAGCAGCCCGCGACGCTACAACAGTTGCGGCAAGGCTTCACCGATCCGCCTGCCGACTTCCGCCCGATGCCGCTGTGGGTGTGGAACGACGAGATGAGCGCAGCGCGCATCGAAGAGATGCTGCAGCAGTACAAGCAGCAAGGCTTCGGCGGCGCGTTTGTCCATCCACGGCCGGGCCTCATCACTGAGTATCTCGGTGCGGACTGGTTCAAAGCCTGGCGCCAGGCGATGAACGCCGGCAAGCAACTCGGCCTGCGCGTGAATATCTACGACGAGAACTCCTACCCTTCAGGCTTCGCCGGCGGACACGTCCCATCGCGCGCGCCGGACACCGCCTCCCAATACGTCTCTGCGGAGCCCGATCTGCCGGCGTCGGCCGTCTCCACCAACCCGATCAACGTTGCCTTCTTCGCCGGGCCGAAGGGCGATACGAAGAACCTCCGCCGTGTCCATTCACGCCAGGAAGTGAATGAGGGTGAGACCGTCACGGCATTCCGACTGCGCCGCGCCTCCGGCAATCCGTGGACCGGCGAATTCCCCTACGTCGATCTCACCAATCCGCGCACCACGCCGATCTTTCTCGATACCACCTACGAAGCCTACAAGCGCGAGTTCGGCGCCGAATTCGGCAAAACCATCAAGTGGTCCTTCACCGATGAGCCGCTAATCGCTACCGCGGGCGCGTACGACTCCGCACGCCTCGCCCTGCCGCTCTCCTTCAACACTCTGGCGGAATTTCAGCGCCGTAACGGCTACGACCTCGCCGATCACATCGCCTCTCTCTACTGGGACACCGGCGATTTCCGCAAGGTCCGCTTCGACTACTGGCAGACACTCCACGACCTCTGGAAAGAGAGCTTCATGCGGCCCATGTTCGAATGGTGCGATCGTAACGGGCTGCAGTTCACCGGGCACTTCATGGAGCACGAATGGCCGTTCCCCTGGATAACGCCGGACGACGCGTCGCTCTACGCCTTCGAGCACGTGCCGGGCATTGACATGCTCGAAGGGACCCACCTGCGCCTGCACGGCGAGGATCCGCACATGCTGTTCACCATCAGGCAGGTAGCCAGCGTTTCTCATCAACTCGGCCGCCGCGCATTCTGCGAAGCCTATGGCGTCGCCGGCTGGGACTCGACCTTCGAACACTACAAGCGCTTCGGCGACTGGCTGATGGTCCACGGCATCAACTTCATGGATCAGCACCTGTCGTTCACCACCGTTCGCGGCGCTCGGAAGCGCGACCATCCGCAGAGCTTCTCCGACGTCTCCGCGTGGTGGCCCTGGTATCGCACGCACAACGACCATCTCGCGCGCGTGTCGTATCTGTCGAGCCTCTCCGCTCCGCGCCACCGCCTCCTGATGCTTCAACAAACTACCAGCGGATTCCTGCTCGCGCGCCGCGGTGCAGCCACGCCGGAACTGACGCGCATGCGCGAGAACAACGCGCGCCTCAATCAGTTCCTCGCCGATCATCAGGTGGACTACGACCTCGGCGATGAGTACATCCTGGAGTGGTTCGGCAGAGTGGCGGGACGCAAGTTCACGGTGGGCAAGGCAAGCTACGAACTGCTGGTGCTGCCGCCCGACCTGACGAATCTGCGTAAGCAGACGCTGCCGCTGCTCGAAGCCTGGCTGGCGGCGGGCGGCGAGATTATCTCGCTGTCCGATCCGCCGGCGTTCGTCGATGGCCGCCCCAGCGACGCAGCGCTCAACCTGCGCAACAGGTATGCGTCGCAATGGCAGTCCATCGCCTCGAACGAGGCTTTGCTTGCTGCGTCGCGGAAGCGCCTGCAGCCGCGGATCGAAATCGATGCGCCGGTGGGCTTCTCGGAGCGGTTCCTCGCCTCCGGCGACCGCATCCTGTTCATCACCAACACCGGTCTGACTCCCGTGCGGACGAAGGCAACGATCCCGGCAGGCTCGCTTGAGCAATGGGACACGACTACCGGCAAGACCGCGCCTGCTGAGTTCACGGTGGCGGGAAACCAGCTCACTTTTCTCGTGGATCTGGCTCCAGCCGGCTCCATGTTGCTGGTTGCGCGCACGCAGCCCGGGAAGCCCACGACGCAGCCCGTGTTCGAATACTCGCCGATGCCTGTTCAGTCCTGGAAGATCGAGTCCGACGGCATCGACAATCCGCTGGTCATCGATTACTGCGATCTCGAGATCGGCAAGGACTCGTACAGTGACATCAACACATGGCGCGCGAATTGGATTATCTGGCAGCGCCACGGCTTCGAGCGTCCGGCCTGGGACAACGCCGTCCAGTTCAAGCGCGCCGTCCTCGACCGCAACCACTTTGCGAAGGACTCCGGCTTCACTGCTACGTACCGGTTCTCCATCACCGGTGTTGTTCCCAGCGCGCTCAGACTGGCCGTGGAATCGCCCTGGCTCTACACGATCACGGTCAACGAAAAGCCTGTGGAATTCAGCAGGCAGTCACGGTTCCTCGATCCGAACCTGCTCTCCACTGACATTCGCACTCTGGCGCGCGCAGGCGAGAACGTCGTGCGGATCAAAGCCAGCCCCTTCGACGTGCACATGGAGTTGGAGAACATCTACATCCTCGGCCTGTTCACGGTCCAGCCGGAGTCGAAGGGATTCAGCATCCGCGATGGCAAGCCGCTGACCCTGGGTTCCTGGGCCCGTCAAGGCCTGCCGTTCTACGGCGGGCGGGTCAGCTACGAAACGCAGGTAGAGGTTCCCGCCGGCCATAGCCGGCTGAAGATCGACCTCGCAGAGTGGAACGGCGCAGCGGTGCGCGCGTTGCTCGACGGCAAGCCGGCAACCGTGCTCGGCTGGCCGCCGTATTCCGCCGTGATACCCGCCGCACCCGGGAAGCACAGCGTGCGACTGGAAGTCGCCGGAACTCCGCGCAACCTCTTCGGCCCCTTCCACAATCCGGCCAAGCTCCGCATGCGCGCCTGGCCCGCCGCCTGGGCGGAATTCCCCGAACATCAACCGCCGGGCGCGGCCTACGATATCCTCGACTACGGCCTCATGCAGCCGCCCACGCTCTCTCTGGGAAAGGAGATCAGGCAATGAGCGCACGCGCCGGCGTGTTTTCCATCGGCCTCAATGCCTACTGGGATCAATTCGCAGGGCTCCGCGACCGGCTCGAATCGTACCGACTCGAAGTCGAGGCGCGCCTCCGCGCCTTCGGCATCGAAGTGGTCTCGGCGGGCCTCGTAGACGACGCGCCGGGCGCCCGCGCCGCGGGTGATCTCTTCGCTCGCGAGCAGGTGGACCTCGTCTTCTGCCACGCCGCCACCTACGCGACCTCGTCGCAAGTGCTCCCCGTTGTGCAGAAAGCGCATGCACCCGTCGTCGTGCTGAACCTGCAGCCGTCCGCCGCACTCGACTACGAGAATACGGATACGGGCGAGTGGCTCGCCAACTGCTCTGCCTGCTGCGTCCCGGAGATTTCGAACGCCTTCGCGCGGGCGCGCATCGACTTTCAGGTTGTCTCAGGCACTCTGCGCGACGACGAAAACGCGTGGCATGAGATCGAGCAGTGGTGCCGCGCGGCCTCCGCGGTCGCATCGCTCCGGCACGCCCGTATCGGCTTCCTCGGCCACACCTATCCGGGCATGCTCGACATGTACTCGGACTTCACCATGGTCACCGCGCAGACTGGCGCGCACATCGAAGTGCTCGAAATGTGCGACCTCGCCTCGCGACTCCCCGGCTCTGAAGAAGAGACCGTCACCCGCAAGCTTGAAGAAGCCCGCGCCACCTTTGAGATCGAGACGTCCGTGGTCCCCGAGGATCTGGTCTGGGCCGCGCGCACCAGCGTCGCCCTCGACCGCCTCGTCGCCGACTTCGACCTCCAGGGCCTCACCTACTACTACCGCGGCCTCGACGGCAACGAATATGAGCGGCTCGGCGCGGGCCTCATCCTCGGCAACTCGCTCCTCACCGCGCGCCACATCCCCGCCAGCGGGGAAGGCGACCTGAAGACCTGCCTCGCCATGCTGCTGATGGACCGCCTCCACGCCGGCGGCAGCTTCACCGAATTCTACGCGATGGACTTCCGCGAGGATTTCGTCCTGATGGGCCACGACGGTCCCGGCCACCTCGCCATCAGCAATCGTAAGCCCGTCCTGCGCGGTCTCGGCCTCTATCACGGCAAGCGCGGCTTCGGCGTGTCGGTCGAATTCAACGTACGTCTCGGACCGGCGACCATCCTCGGCATCACGCAGACCGCTGACGGAAAGCTGAAGCTGATCGCCGCGGAGGGCGAGTCCATCAGCGGGCCGACGCTGAAGATTGGGAACACGAACTCGCGTCTGCGGTTCGGGCTCTCCCCGGCGGAGTTCGTCAACCGCTGGTGCCATGAAGGGCCGACGCATCACTGCGCGCTTGGCGTGGGCCACCAGCGCGCCGCCATCCGCAAGATCGCGCGCCTGATGAAACTGCCGCTCGCCGAGGTATAGCAATGCTCACGCGACGTTCATTCCTCGCCTCCGCGGCACTCGCCACCGCTGCGGCAGAGGCCGATGACTTCGTTCGCGTCTCTCAGCGCGATCCTCGTTATCTCGAACTCTCTTCCGGCAAGCCCTACGTGCCCATCGGGCTCAACATGATCGGCGGTCCGGATCTCGCCACCTTCGAATCCTGGGTGGGCTCCCTCGCCGCCAATCGCGGCAACTACATCCGCGTGTGGCTCTCCAATCCGCTGTGGGACATCGAGCATGAGCGCTCGGGCGTCTACGACGAGGAGAAGGCCCGCCGCATCGACGCGATGCTCACGCAGTGCCGCCACCTCGGCATCCGCGTCAAGATGACGCTCGAACACTTCCGCTCAGTGGGCGGAGGACGCCAGCCGTGGGCCGACAAGCCGCTGCACAACACAGCCAATGGCGGCACAGCGGACAGCATCGCGGACTACTTCAACGGCGCGCGCTCCCGCGACCTCTTCATCCGCAAGATCCGGTGGTACAAGGAGCGATATGGCACCCAAAGCATCATCTACGGCTGGGAACTCTGGAACGAAGTGAACGCCGTGAATGGCGCCATGCGCCCGGATGGTCCCGACGTCATGGCATGGACCGAACTCATGCTCGCCGAACTGCACGAGGCGTTCCCCAAGAACCTCGCGCTGCAGAGCCTCGGCTCATTCGACACAGATGGCGTCCGCGAACTCTACCGCCGCCACTCTCTCCTGCCAGGCAACGACGTTGCGCAGGTCCACCGCTACCTCGACCCCGGCGCGAAGCTCGACATCTGCCGCGGTCCCGTGGACCTGCTCGCGGCGGATGCGGTCCGCGAGCTGCTCGCTTTCCACCCCGGCAAGCCCGTGATCCTCGCCGAATCCGGCGCGGTGGAGGCAAGTCACTCCGGCCCGTCACACCTCTACGCAGAAGACAAGGAGGGCCTCATCCTCCACGACGTTCTCTTCGCGCCCTTCTTCGCGGGCGCCGCGGGGCCAGGCCAGATCTGGCACTGGGACCGCTACGTCGCCGCCAACAATCTCTGGCATCACTTTGACCGATTCGCCCAGGTCGTGCAGGACCTCGATCCCGCTGCCGAGCATTTCGAGCCTTCCATGCTGCCTCATCCGAGGGTCCGCGTCTACCAGCTCAAGGGCCGGCGCACGACTCTGCTCTGGCTGCGCGACTCCGAAAGTGGCCGCGCAGTGACCGGTCTGTCTTTGCCCGTTCGTGCCAAATCGGCGCGCGTCTTCGATCCGTGGAACAACCGCTGGTCCGACATTTCGCCTCGCAAAGGCCGCCTGACATTGCCCGACTTCACGACATCCCTCGCCGTCGTGATGAAATAGCAGCCATGCGGCTCTCTCTGCTCCTCGCACTCCCCTTCGCGCTCCACGCCAACGCCGCCGACGCGCCGTGGACTCCTCTCTTCGACGGCAAGACTCTCAACGGTTGGGAGGTCTGCAACGGCAAGGCGATTTACAAAGCGGAGGATGGCGCCATCGTCGGCACAACGGCGGAGGGCTCGCCGAATAGCTTCCTGTGCACGAAGAAAGAGTACGGCGACTTCATCCTCGAGTTCGAAACAAAGACGGATCCGGCGCTGAACGGGCGTGCAGATCCGCAGTCACCGCTACGATGCGGACCGTGAGGCGGTCACATTCGACGGCAGGGAGTTCGTGAAGCGCAAACAGCAGGCGGGCCGCGTCTACGGCTATCAAGTGGAAATTGCCAACGAACAATCAGGCGCGTCCGGCGGCATCTATGACGAAGCGCGCCGCGGTTGGCTGCACAACATCGCATCCGATCCCGCCGCCTCAAAGGCCTTCAAGGACAACGAGTGGAATCGCTACAAGGTGGAGGCTCTCGGCGACACTATGCGCGTCTGGATCAACGGCGTCCCATGTGCCGTTCTCACCGATCCCATCGACCTCTCCGGCTTCATCGCCTTGCAGGTGCACCAATACAAGGGCGAAAGACCCGCGCAGGTCCGATGGCGGAACATTCGCATCCAGGACCTGGGCCGTCATGCCTGGAAACCCGTCTGGGATGGCAAGTCGCTCGGTGGCTGGAAGCACCAGGGCGGCGGCGAGGTGGAGATTGTCGACGGCGCTATTCGCATGCAGTCCAAAGGCGATGATCCTCGCATCGCCATGCTTCTCTCAGAGCAGTCGTTCAAGGACCTGACCGTCCGTCTGCAGGTCAAGATGGTGAAGGGCAACTCCGGCTTCTTCGTCCGCACTGATCCGGCAAATTTGGCCGCCTACGAAGTGGAGATCGATGAAAGCAAGGGCACCGGAGGATTCTGGGAGACCGGCCCCAATGGCCGCAAGTGGGTGATCGGTCCCGAAGACAACAACGCCGTGAAGAAAGGCGAGTGGAACCAGGTGACGGCCTCCCTCCACGGCCACCGCATCGTTTTCCACGTCAACGACACTAAGACACTCGAATTGCCCGACGACACGCCAGGGCGAATGGAAGGCGTTCTCGGCCTGCAGGCACACGGCTCGCGATAACCGACTGAGGTGTGGTTTAGGGCTATCGAGGTGTTGGTCCCGGAGGTGCGATGACGGCCCTATCTGAGTACGCTGTCCACGATGTCTCTGGCCAGCTTGCGTAACAATTGCATCGCATCCCATACTGCATGACGGGAGTCTGATCCGCCTGTCACAAGCCAGATCGCCAGCGAGATCCAGAAAAATGCCCACAGCAGCGAAACGACGCTTCGGAAAGGGCCTTGCCGCGCCTGGATCCGCCCAGACTCCTGCTCAAGCCGCTGCTCGGTCTTGCGACCGCCCTTCATTCCGTGTTGGTCAAACAATGCTCCGAGCATGACCGATTCACGTAGGACGGGTGCAACTCTAACGGTCGCCTCTCAATTCCTACGCCCCTTGAATTTTAGTGTGGAGCGAAATCCCATCCTGATTCAATACTCCAATAAGTTAACCCCGCTCTGTCGCCCGGCGGTTCGCACCGCGGCGGGTTACCTTCTTCGCCTACGGCTCATCGGCAAGTACTGCCCACAGTCATTTTGAGTGAATAAAGCCCCTATATCTCCTAATCACGAAGGAAGGCACGGGGCATGCCGTCGCGCCGCGCCTTTTACCTACTTCAAAATGCCGAGCATATTGGTGTAATCGTCGGTCCATCGCCGGAACCCCGGCCGCACCACCATCCGCTGCCCGCCCGCAAGCAGCGCCGGCAGTGCCGCCGCCTTTTCCCGGCTCATCACCAGCGCCCACTCGGTGCTGTGGCACAACGCATCCTCTTCCGGCGGATGGTACTCATAGAGCAGAGCCGCTCGGCCAAGGGAAGCCGCCGCGCCGGCCACCACCGGCTGCAGGTCGAGGTAGGTATTTGTGACATGCAGCGCCAGAATACCATCCGGCTTTAAATGCATCAGATAGCGCTGGATCGCCTCCACTGTGAGCAAATGCGTCGGGATGGAATCGCCTGAAAATGCGTCGATCGCGAGCACGTCGAAATTTTGCGGCGCCTCCTTCTCCAGCATCAGCCGCCCGTCGCCCAGCACAACATCCACGCGCGCCTTCGATTCCGGCAGGTAGAAGAACTCGCTCCGCGCAATCTGCTCCACCTGCGGATTGATCTCGTAAATCCTGATCTGGTCCCCCGCGCGTCCATAAACCGCTAGCGTCCCCGTCCCCAATCCCACAACGCCGATCTTGCGCGCGCCGCCGTCCAGTGCGCGGATAGCGCGTCCCACACCCGAGTCGGCGCAATAGTACGCGGCCGGTTGCGTGCGCCACGGCGCCTTCAGCGCCTGCGTGCCATGGCTGATCCGGCCGTGAAACAGGGCCCGCTTCGATCCCACGGTGTCGTCGTCCCACTCCTCCACCCTCAACTGGCTGTAGAAGTTCCGCATCACCCGCCGGTAGCCGGTCACGGTGTCCCACGCCTCGTAGGTCATCCAGCCCGCATAGGCGCATACCGCCACCACTGCCGCCGCTTTCATCCAAGTCCGCGATTCGCGCCATACCACCACTGCGCCCAATGCAGCCGCCAGCGTGAGCCCCAGCGGGAATTCGAAGAACCCGGTGAACAGCGCCGGCGCCAGCAGTCCCACGAAAGCCCCGCCCAGCGCGCCGCCGGTCGAAAGCATCAGGTAGAACAGCGTCAGGTGCCGTGAATGCGGTTTGCGCCGCACCAGTTCTCCGTGGCAAACCATGCAGAAGACGAACAGGCACCCGGAGAGCGTCGCCACTCCCGTCAGCACGTCGCTGCTGCCGCTCAGCATCTTCCCCGCAGCCAGCAGCGCCGCCACCAGCGCCGCCAAGAACGCGGGCCTGTAGTAATATCGCGGCGCATCGAAGCACAGGATGAAACTCAGCAGGTAAATGCTCAAAGGCAGAACCCACAGCAGCGGGATGGGCGCGACGTCCTGCGTGAGATGCCGCGTGATGGTTAGCAGCAGCACCGACGGACAGGCCGCCAGCGCCACCCAAAGCAGGCACGTTTTCCAATCGGGCCGCGCACCCTGCGCTTCGTCTCTTGCCCGATCCGCCGCCGGCGCGCCGCCCGCCGCCCGCCATGCCGCGACGCCGCACGACACCGCGAACGCCGCGTAGCCCAGGCTCCAGATCTTCGTCTGCACGCGCAGAGGTAGCCACGGCTCGACGAGCACCGGATAGCTCAACAGCGCCGACATCGACGCCAGGTTCGACAGCGCGTACAGCCGGTACGGCGTCCCGCTCCTCACGGTCCGCGCAAACCACGCCTGCACCAGAGGCCCCGTCGTCGACAGCATCATGTAGGGCAGTCCAACCGTCACTGTGAGCAACCCGACCACGCTCAACTCCGGATGCGTCAGGCTCGACCCCTTCCAACTCGGGTTGGCAGCGATCGGCAACAGGAACAGGCTTACTGCCAGCAATGCGACATGGACCAGCGCCTGCCGCCGAGGCTCAAGATTCTCGTGCAGCCAGTGGGCATAGAGATAGCCCAGCAGCAGCGTCACCTGGAAGAACACCATGCAGGCGTTCCAAACGGAACTGCCCCCACCAAACCACGGCAGGATCATCTTGCCGATGATGGGCTGCACCTGGAACAACAGGAACGCGGACAGGAAGATGGTCGTGCCGTACAGGAAGCGGACCGGGAAAAGAGTCCGAGGTTCAACTGCAACATCCCATTGGCGTCTATCAAGGTCGGGTTGAGTGGCTGGCATGAGTCGGCGGAGAACAAACATTATATGTTCGTCCAGGTAGTCAACGCCGGACTCTTCCTATGGCGCGGTCGGCATTGACATCCGCGCGGTGGCGCCGCTCACCGTGCTGACGATTGCGGTGATGCTTACTCCCCCGGCTCTCGTGCGTGCCAGTTCCCTGCCCGCCGGGCCTCCAGCGGCTGACACGCTATAATCGATCATTCCAAAGACCCCCTGCGCAAGCAATGAAGAGATGAGAGACAGGTCCTCCACACTTCCGGCAGACTCCGGCGGGGATCTCTCTGCGTCGCCACGAACCCGTGGCAAGCTTCGGATGAGTGTCATCGCCGGGTTGATTTGTTTGCTCGTTTATACGGCGAATTTCCGCTCGATTAGTGCGGGCGACACACTTCCGGCGCGCTATCTTCCCTTCGCGATCTGGCGATGGCAAACCGTGCTGCTGGACCCCATCCGCGACGTGACGGCCCAGGGGTGGCCGCCCATCGTGCCGCGCAAGGACAAGAACCTGGCGAGGAACGTTGATCCTCAAGAGGCATTCTGGGTGGTTCAGCTCGACGGCGGCCATGCCGTCTCGCTTTACCCTGTCGTGGTTCCGTTGCTGCTTTCGCCGCTGTACCTGCCGGCCGTGGCCTACCTCCACGTCGCGGGCTGGGATCAGCACCGGCTGGACCAGGTCGCGCGCATCATGGAAAAGGTCTGCGCTTCGCTCCTGGCCGCGGCCTCGGCCGCTCTCTTGTACCTGTTGCTCCGCCGTAGGGCCGCTCATTGGCCCGCACTGCTGCTGACGTTCGCGTATGCGTTCGGCACCACCACGTGGGTGATCAGCAGTCAGGCACTGTGGCAACACGGCGCCGCACAACTGCTGGTGGTGAGCGCACTACTCCTGCTCACCGGGCAATGCACTCGCGGGCGCGCGATTGCCGCCGGCGTCATTCTCGGACTCATCGCGTGCAACCGCCCTCCCGACGCGCTCATCGCAGCGGCGCTCGGCGTTTACGGACTCTGGTGGGCCAGGCGATTCGCGCCCGCGCTGGTGGCTGCCGCGCTGCTGCCCGTGACTCCCTTGCTTGTGTACAACCTGGGAATCGTCGGCCACTACGTCGGCACGTACGGGCTGGTGGGCGACCCAAGCTTCTTTGGGCAGAACATTATGTCGGGCCTGGCCGGCCTGCTGTTCAGTCCGGCAAAGGGACTCTTCGTCTTCTCGCCATTCCTGCTCTTCGTCCCATTCTGCGTCCCGCATATTCTTCGCGACGAGAGGACGCGCCGCCTCGGAATCGCGGCTCTCTGTGCGGTGACCTTGCAACTGCTGGTGTACGGCGCGGCGGACTGGAGGCAGGGCGGCTCCTGGGGACCGCGCTGGTTAACCGATCTGCTTCCCCTGCTCGTCTGGATGCTCGCACCGGTACTCACCGTATTCCACAGTGCCGCCCGCGCCGCCTTCGTCTGCGCCGCCGCAGCGGCAATCATCATCCAGGCGATTGGCGCTTTCTGGTACACCGGCGCGAGCGACGCTGCGATCTACGCCTCCGCCAGCGAACCGTATCCGATGCGGTCCGCCTGGGAATGGAAGAACGCTCCATTCATCGCCGAGTTGCGGCACGCCCGCGCGCCGTTCAGCTTGACCACCGACGCGCGCGGCTACGTCGACGCCGTCGCCACTCGCTACGTCGCCGAAGGCCGGGAGATCAGCCTGGACGGATGGGCGCTTGCCGGCGAGCGCTCGCCGTCGGAAGTGGTTGTAGTGCTCGACGGCAAGGTGGCCGCAACGACAACCGCCTTCGGACCACGCCCGGATGTGGTGAGCGCGCTTGGCGCCAAGGGTCCGAGCGGCTGGCACGTCACGGTCCCGGCAAGCCTTCTGCGCGGCGGCACTCATGCCCTCGCCGTACTTGCCCGCGCGTATCCCGGCGACGGTCTGCGGCTGATCGCGGAGCGGCGCTTCGATGTCATCTCGGGGTCGGGCCTCGCATACAGCGCGCGACTCGCGGCGGACATCCTCTCCAGCCGGCAGCAGCAGCCCGGATACTGGCTCACGTCGCACACCGCAAAGCTTCGCTTCGAGAATCCTCAGGCGGAGATGAATACGTATCTCCCGGCGGTGATGTTGGACATGCTGAGTCCGGTCGCCGCGAGCACCGGCCTGCAAACCGCCGTGCAAAGAGCGCGGCACTTTCTCGCCAGCCAGATCGAAGCGGACGGACTGGTTCGCTACCACGGACTTCCCGGCGCCCCAACCATCGGCACGCTCGGTTGCGCCATCACTCCGGACGCCGACGACACCGCGTTGGTCTGGCGCGTCGCGCCCGGCACTCGCACGGACCTGCGGCCCGGCGCACTCAAGACCATCGCCGCCTTCCGACGTCCCGACGGGCTCTATCGCACCTGGCTCGCACCCAGGGATCGCTACGAGTGCATTGATCCGGGCCTCGATCCAAATCCAGCTGACATTGCCATTCAGATGCACGTGTACATGTTTCTGGCCGAAGCCGATCCGCCCGCGGCAAGCGCCCTTTGTGCCGCGCTGCAGCGGCGGGCGAATGACGATCGCGTCTGGGTCTATTACGAACACACGCCATTGATGCCGATCCTGCGCCAGGCCGATCTGCGCGAAACGGGCTGCCCCGTCCAACTGCCGGCGTCGCGCCTGCGGAGTGCCGTGCCGGGACAGGATCTCTGGATCTCCGCCGCCGCAATGCTTCACCGCGGCCGGGGCGCCGCGGGCTCGCCGCCCGACGCTGAGGTCCGCGAGTGGCTGGAGATGGTGGCCAGGGACGATTTCGCGCTCGTACGGCGCAATCCGCCGCTGCTGTATCACAACGATCAAACCGCTTCGGTGTCGCGGTTCTACTGGTCTGAGGACTTTGGTTACGCCCTCTGGCTGAGGCTCTACTCCCACCTCGCTGGTCACACCGCGGGCTGTGCAAACTAATGCCGACCATGCAACGGACAGCCGAAGCCGATTCTGCGGGAACTATGCGGCGCCTCCCCCACCTGCTGTCGTGCATCCGGCTCGACGAGGTGCTCGTGCTTCAAGGCACGCCACTACTCGGCGCACTCTTTTCCATGGGCTCGTTAACCAGAGGGAAGTGCCTGGACTTTCTCGTCCTTGCCATCGCCAGCTCCTGCCTCGTCGCCCATGTCTTTGTGTTGAACGACTGGAGCGGCGCCAGCACGGATCTCCGTGATCCCAACAGGGCCGTGCGCGTCTTCACCGCCCGAGGCATCAGCCGTAAAGCGGCCGGCGCCTTATGTGTGCTGCTTCTGGCGCTGAGCCTTCTGCTGCTCATACCCTTCGGCCGCACTCCTGTGTATCTCGCTCTCGGGCTGGCCGCTCTGAGCGTGCTCTACTCGGGTCCGCTGTTTGCGATGAAGGGCGTGCCGCTCGCCAGTTCCGTGCTGCATTTGATGGGCGGCCTCCTGCACTTCCTGCTGGGCTACTCGTTGTTCCGCGGACTCGACGCGCGCAGCCTGGGCATAGGCAGCTTCTTCGCGCTCACCTTCGCGGCCGGCCACCTCACGCACGAGGCGCGGGACTGCCGCAGCGACCGCCTCAACAGGATCCAGACCAACGCCGTGAAGTTCGGGTCGCTATGCAGCTTTTCCGCCGGATTCCTTCTCTTCACCGCGGCCCACATCCTGCTCTTCGTCCTGGCCGCGAACGGCGTTGTGCCTCACGTCGTCATGCTCGTTGCCGTCCTGTATCCGCTCCATCTTTGGTGGACGCTGCGAGTCTGGGCTGCGGGCCTCGGGTTTGAGAACATTCGGCGGCTTCAACTGCGCTACCGCGCTCTCTACGCCATCATCGGACTTGTCATGGCGTTGGCCATGGGGTTCCCGGAGTCCGAAAGGCTTCATGCTATGCTTGTCTCACTGGCTTGCTCTTCCTCATCGCCACACAGTGGGTGGTGGTGCATACTTTTCTCCTAATCACACATGCAACAGCGGGCGCTGATTACAGGTATCACCGGTCAAGACGGGTCATACCTCGCCGAGTTTCTTCTCTCCAAAGGCTACGAAGTTCATGGGATCGTGCGCCGGGTGGCGCTGGAGGACCCGGCCCATCGACTGGCGCGTCTGCAGCCCATCATCGGCCGCATCCATCTCCATGCCGCCACGCTCGAAAGCTACGCGAGCCTGTTCAAGGCCGTGGCGGAGATCGCTCCCGACGAATGCTATCACCTCGCCGCGCAGAGCTTCGTCAGCCATTCGTTTGATGACGAGTTTTCCACGTTCGACGTCAACATCAACGGTACCCACTTTCTTCTCTCCGTGTTGCGGCAGGTCGCGCCCAGGTGCCGCTTTTACTTCGCCGGGTCCAGCGAGATGTTCGGCAAGGCTGAACAAGTCCCGCAGACGGAGCTTACCCGCTTTCATCCGCGGTCGGCGTACGGGATCAGCAAAGTTTGCGGCTTCGAGCTGACGCGCAACTACCGCGAGGCCTACGGATTATTCGCATCCAGCGGCATTCTGTTCAATCATGAGTCGCCGCGGCGCGGCTTCGAGTTTGTCACGCGCAAAATCACCTCCGGTGTCACCCGCATCGCCACCGGACAGTCGAAGGAGCTACGGCTCGGCAACCTCGACGCAAAGCGCGATTGGGGTCATGCGCGCGAGTACGTCGAGGCCATGTGGCTCATGCTGCAAGCTCCAACGCCCGACGACTACGTGATCGCCACCGGCGAAGCCCATTCCGTGCGCGAGTTCTGCGAAGCCGCCTTCGCCGAGGTGAATCTCGACTACCGCGACTACGTGATCGTGGACGAGCGCTTCTATCGCCCCTCCGAAGTTGATCTGCTGCTCGGCGACGCATCCAAGGCAAGAAACGCGCTGGGGTGGGGGCCGCGCACCACGTTCCGCGAACTGGTTCGCGAAATGGTGCAGGAAGACCTGCGCAGCCAGAACGGTCTCCATCTCCTGGCAGCCCAACTGACCTCACCCGGAGGCGCATAGGAAGCCCAATGGCGATGGACAAACTCAGCACAGCCCGCGCGGAAGACATCCTGGGACAGGTGCGCCGTCAGCTTCGGCGCGAAGTGCTGTTTCCCGTACGGAACAGCGCGATACGGCTGTACATTGGTACGCCTCGCGTCTGGGAAAGCGGCGGCGCGCAGCAGAGCCACACGATCGGCGCCGATGAATTGGCCGAGCGGCTGCAGGCCACCTATCGGTCCTTGGACAATGGCTTCGCGGCGAGCGCCGCCGGCATCGGGCAGATGCCCGATGTTGCCCCGACGCTTCGCGGAACCGTTGGTCGCATCGTGATCGGCGTGATCCAGCGGCTGCTGTGGTGGCACACCGGATCCTTGAAGAGCTTCGCGCACTCCGTGGCCGCGCATCTGCAAAACTCCACCGAAACCGTGGAAGTGATGGCCTGCATGCTACGAATCAACCAATTGGAGATCTCCGCACTGCGCGAAGAGGTTCGCATTCTGCGTGAGAACCAAGTCAACCGGCCGGAGATCGATCGTTGACCGAGTCACGGCCCCCCGTCACGATCGTCATCCTCACTTGGAACGGTCTCGCATACACCCGCCGCTGTCTGGACAGCCTCCGTTCCACCACGGTTCATCCCTCATTTCGCATTGTCGTCGTCGATAACGCAAGCACCGACGGCACGCCGGACTACCTTGCAGGTCTGGATTCGATCCAGGTCATCCGCAATGCATCGAATCTCGGGTTCGCCCGCGCCAACAACATCGGGATACGAAGCGCCCCGCCTGACCACGACATCGTACTGCTGAACAACGATACCGAGATTTCTCAGTCGGACTGGCTCGTGCGAATGCAGCAGACCGCCTACGAGGATGATGACACCGGCATCGTCGGATGCCGTTTGGCTCGCCCAAACGGAATGCTGCAGCATGCCGGCGCCTACATGCCGCTCGACACCTTCTGGGGTCAGCAGATCGGCGGCGGCGAGCAGGACATCAATCAGTTCAACGGCGACCGCGACGTCGAAAGCGTCGTCTTTGCCTGCGTCTATCTAAAGCGCGCCGCTCTGGATAAGATCGGCCTCCTCGACGAGGACTACTTCTGTTATTTCGAGGATACCGACTACTGCGCGCGCGCCGCCGCACTCGGCTTGAAGACGCGCTGTTGTGGTGGTGTGACGCTCATTCACCACGAGCATACCTCCACGAAGGTCAACAACACTTCTCACCGCAGTTTGTTTCACAAGGGCCAGCAGGTATTCCGGAAGAGGTGGGAAGCGCGGCTGACGCAGACCCGCTATCATCGCCGCATCGGATGGCATTCGGCCCTGAACTTTCCCACTGGTTACGCGATCAGCTCCGGAGCGCTCGTAACGGCTCTCGACAACCAGGGCATCCATGTCTCCTATAAATATCTCTACGGCCCCGGAACTGTCTTTCCCCGCTCCGAGCCGGAGGGCGCCGAGTCGCAGACAATCGGCGCGATTCGTCAACGCAAGATCGCGCACGGACTGCCACAAGTGGTTTATGGGCAAGGGGATATGTTTCACGCGAACTTCGGGAGATACAAAATCGGCTTCACCATGCTTGAGACGGATCGGATCCCCGCGGACTGGGTCCGGCAGGCCAATGCAATGGACGAAGTGTGGGTCCCGTCGACCTTCAACGTGAATACATTCCGCGCAAGCGGTGTTGTGAAGCCGATTTCCGTCGTCCCGCTGGGCGTTGATCCTGCCTATTTCAATCCACGTATTGCTCAGCATCCCCTATCTGGTGTCTATACGTTTCTGTCGGTCTTCGAATGGGGAGAACGGAAGGCGCCGGAGATCCTGCTGCGCGCGTTCAATGAAGAGTTTCGCGCCGACGAGCCGGTGATTCTCCTGGCGAAGACCATGAATGTCGACCCCGGAGTTGACGTTGAACGCGCCGTCGCGAATCTTGGATTGGACCCGAGAGGCGGAAGGATTCATTTCTCCTTAAATCAGGTTGTCCCTACCTATCAGTTGGGCGTGCTGTATCGCTCGGCCGATTGTTTTGTGCTCACCACTCGCGGCGAAGGGTGGGGCATGCCGGTGATCGAGGCGATGGCCTGCGGACTGCCGGTGATCGCCACCAACTGGAGCGCGCACTGCGACTTCATGACTGAAGAGAATGCGTACCCGCTGCCCGTCGACGATCTGGTCCCCGCGCAAGCGAAATGCCCGTACTACGCCGGATCCCGCTGGGCCGAGCCCTCCTACACGCATCTGCGGCGTCTGATGCGGCACGTCTTCGAGAACCAGGCGGAAGCCAGAGCCACGGGAGCACGCGCCTCGGCCGATGTCCGCGAAAACTGGACCTGGCAACACGCCGCAGCCAGGATCATCTCCAGACTGGACAGCATCAACGCTCCCAGACCCGCACAACCGTAACGCCTGCTGAGCTCCCTGTTAACCTTGGGGGGCAGGCTTGCCTGTTGGCCTTCTTGTGCGCCAGGGCGGCAGCAGTGCGTTCCGACGTCAGGCCTCGTTCAGATTCCGCGAATCCCGCAAGCATCGTCAGCCACATCCTGCCCATCGCAGAGCCGGTATTCATCGACTGCCCGCCCATGTCTACCAGATGGAGCGACACCTTGGCCTCTTCCCATTCCCGAGTTGTCCTGAGAGCGTCCTCCGCGTTCCTGAACAGCCGATCCAGCTTGAGAGACACCACGTGAGCCGCGCGGCGGGCCTTCAGCCTCCCAGGCAATCCGGCGGGTCTGGAGGCCAGAGGAGTGAAGGCGCTGACGCCCCTCCCTTACCAGTTCGACCTGCTCCAGGTCATGCACGAGACAATACGCGCGGAGACGATCCTCTTGTGCGGCAAGGATGCGAATCGCCGAACGCCAATAAACACAGGGCCTCCACGCACCCCTCCTCCATCAAGACCCTGAAATTGGCGTCCATGCCTACGCAGAACATGGGGGGCTGTAAATAAATCGTGCCACCCCATGCGCGGGCGGCGGGGCCAATGCTACTGGGCGAGGATCAAGGCCGAGCGACGTACGGTGGGTTCTCTTATAGCCATGCCGCTAGCTGCCCGCTACCTCGGCAGATAGACGTCCAGCGTGAGCCAGTCCCAGACATTGAAGGTAAACGCACTGATGGATGGCAAATATCGTTTTGGGCCTCTGACCCACCATGCAGGCTACTCGGGTTCAGGTAAATCAGAACGCCACGGCAGTTCGGTGTAGAAGTCAATCTGGATGCAAGGACAGTCAGAGAAAGGATGCCTTGGCGCTTCAGGCCGAGTCACTGCGATTTCAAACGTCGCGTTTACCCGGTGCGTCGATCGGCGAGAATCAGGTCCACGCTCAATAAAGCCGCAGACGTAGTGCCAACCACCATAAAGGTGCAGTCCCGAAGGCATCCGGCTGTAGTGGGATAGTTCAAAAGGCTTCCACGGATCTACCCCAAGCTCTGTAAAAAGAGCAATCACGTCGGGTGGATAGGCTTGGTCTCGCACGAGGGCGTAGTTCCTACACGGATCACAGCCGCATCCCTCCGGCGGAACCTCTTGGGTTTGCTCATAGCAGTGTTTCGTCGCTTCAATATCGGCCCGGACGGTCCACGGCCCAACGCTGATCGTCTTCGTTCGATCAATCACACGCCGCATCCTAGCACATGCCATATAACGACGCGCTGCGTAAGTATGAACATGCACAACGCCCCCGGTATCGCCTCCAGCTGGGGCCCCCTCTCGTCCCGCCCGTAGTCCATTTTCCGATCTCGCCTCTCCACCTCGATTCCACCCCGGTATCAGACTTTCAACGGGTCCCTCAGCAAGCCGGGAGCCTTCAGGGGACGGGCGATGACGAGAGGCGACCCACCTTTCCATGTCTGGACGTAGGCCATTCCGGCATGGGTATGCGAGCAGTCGCCGGTGACTCTCTGCATGGCACCCAGCCTCGAATGCATGCAACGCTCTTCTATGGCATCGCCTGGTCGATGCTGAAGGGCTGGCGGCCCGTGCGGGTAATCAGGTTGGAGAGAGGTGAGATGTTCACAGAGGAATTTCTAGACACTATCGCAACGAAGACAGCCGACATCATTGGCAAAGATGACGGCGCAGCAGCAGCCGAGGCTCATGACCACTGAGCAAGCAGCAGTGTATCTTGGCCTGCCGTCATCGGGTGCCTCGAGGCAGAAGAAGAGCAAGGGTCACATTCCCGAATCGGTCACACGAAAGGTCGGTGGATCAGTGCTGTATGACCGTGTGGCACTGGACAAATGGCTGGATGAGCAGGAGGCGAGGTACCGATGCTTCATGCATTTGGTATACCGCACGGTTTACCAAGCGGTTTACCGAAGAGCCGATTGAGCAAGGAAAAGGCCACCCTCGCGGATGGCCTAAGTACTTTAGAATCTTTTTGGTGCGGATGAGAGGACTTGAACCTCCACGGAGTTGCCCCCACTAGAACCTGAATCTAGCGCGTCTGCCAGTTCCGCCACATCCGCACGACGTGGTGAACACTCTTATTCTCAATGACCCACCACCCCGAAGTCAAATCCGCGGCGCACGTTGCTCCGGACCCGGCGACCACGTTGCCTTCTGCTGTCTCAACTCCAGCACCAGCGCCATCACGTACCGCTCGATCTCGTCTCGCACCTGCGCGTGCACCGATTCCTTCTCCCCCATCGGGTCCTTCACCCGCCACTCCCGCGTCCGCGTGGCAGGGATGCCCCGCAGCGGCACTCCGCTCATGTTCACCACCATCTCGATCTCATGGAACGGCACCTCCCCCAGCCCCTTGGGAAACTGCTCGTCCAGCTTGATCCCCTTCTCCCCCATCACCTTCTTCGTCACCTCGGGGATCATCGACGCGGGCGCCACCCCGGCGCTCTCCGCCTCCAGCACATCGCTGCCGTACTTCCTCGCAAACGCCTCGGCCATCTGGCTCCGGCAGGCGTTGCCGATGCAGACGAACAGGATTTTCGTGCGTCGCAAATCAAAACCCTCAGTTCCCCAGTTTCTCAAGAAAGCGTTGATGAATGCGCAGGTCAGCGCTCAGCTCCGGGTGGAACGTCGCCACCAGATGCTGCCCGAAATCGACGAGCACCGGATCGCCCTGATAGCTTGCCAGCACCTGACCGCCGTCTCCCACGCGCCGGATAATGGGCGCGCGGATGAACACTGCTTCCAAGGCCGGCCCGCCGCCCAGCGCGTGCCCCGTCAGTTCGGTCACACGGCTGTCCAACTGACGACCGTACGCGTTCCGCTCCACGGTCAGATCCAGCAGATCCAGCGACCGCTGCGACGGATTCAGCACTTCCGCCGCCATCAGGATCGCGCCGGCGCACGTCCCGAATACCGGCTTCTTCAGCCCGAACTCGCGCAGCGGCTCGAACAGGTTGTAGTAGTCCATCAGCTTGAGCATCGACGTGCTCTCGCCGCCGGGGATCACCAGTCCGTCGATCCCCTCCAGTTCCTCCGCCTTGCGCACCTCCACGGCGCGCGCGCCGGCGCGCTGTAACGCGCCGGCATGCGCCTCGAAATCACCCTGCAGTGCGAGCACTCCCACAACCGGCATGCGCGCCTACCAGCCCCGCGTCTGCAGCAGTTGCGACTCGTCCATCTGCCGCACGTCGAGCCCCGGCATGGCGTCGCCCAGCTCTTCGCTGGCCTCGAGCACCCCCTTCGGATCGTTGTAGTGCGTGTTGGCCTTCACAATCGCCTTGGCCCGCTTCTCCGGGTCGGACGACTTGAAGATGCCGCTGCCCACGAACACCGCTTCCGCGCCCAGCAGACGCGCCAGCGCGGCGTCAGCCGGAGTCGCAATGCCGCCCGCCGAGAAGTTCGGCACGGGCAGCTTGCCGTGCTTGTGGACGTACTCCACCAGTTCCAGCGGCGCCTGCAGCCTCTTCGACTCCGCCACCAGTTCCTCCTGCCCGAGCACCGTGATCTGCTTCATCTCTTTCACGATGGTCCGCATGTGCCGTACCGCTTCCACGATGTTGCCCGAGCCCGCTTCGCCTTTGGTCCGGATCATCGCCGCACCCTCCGCAATGCGCCGCAGCGCCTCGCCCAGGTTGCGGCAGCCGCACACGAACGGCACCTTGAAGTCGCGCTTCCAGATGTGGTGCTCTTCGTCGGCCGGCGTCAGCACTTCGCTCTCGTCGATGTAATCGACCTCCAGCGCCTCCAGCACGCGCGCTTCGGCGAAGTGGCCGATGCGCACCTTCGCCATCACCGGGATCGACGTCGATGCCATGATCTCGCGGATCTTGCTGATCGCCGCCATGCGCGCCACGCCGCCCTCTTTGCGGATGTCCGCGGGCACGCGCTCCAGCGCCATCACCGCGCATGCGCCCGCCTTCTCGGCGATCTCCGCCTGCTTGGCGTCCGTGACGTCCATGATGACGCCGCCCTTCAGCATCTCAGCCAGGCCGACTTTGACCCGGAATCCTTCGTCGAGGTACATGTTGCTCATTCAGCCTCCTTCGGCTATACGATCGCCGGCGCCAGACCCGCACTCCGCGCGGCCCGCGCCCGCTCCAGTTCTTCTGTGAACACTCTCCCCAGGGCGGCCAGCCCGGCTTCAATCGCCTCCGGCCGCAGCCCCGCGAAACTCAATCGCAAACTCCCCGGCACGTGCCTCGACACCGCGAAGTACCTCCCGGGCAGATAACTCACTCCCGCCGCCTGCGCCTTCGACAGCAATTCCGACGCGTCCAGCGGCTCCGGCAATCTCACCCACAGATTCATCCCGCCCTGCGGCCGCGTAAAACGGCTCCCCGGCGGCAGATGCTTTTCGCACGCCGCGATCACCGCGTGCAGACGCTCCGCGCCCGCCTCCAGCATGCGCCTCCGGTGCGACTCCAGCCGCCCCGTCTGCGCAAACCGCAGCAACACCGCCTGCGACAACTGATCTGAGTGCAGGTCCGCCAACTGCTTCAACTCCGCCAGCCTCGCGATCGCCGACCGCGGACCCACCGCCCACCCGACGCGCAATCCCGGAAACGCCAGCTTCGAAAAACTCTTCAACTGCACCACATCGCCGGTCTCGTCCAACTGCTTCATCGACGCCGCCCCCGTGCCCTCGTAGCGAAGCTCGCCGTAAATATCGTTCTCCACCACGACGACGCCCGCCTCCCGAGCCGCACGCAACAGCGCCTGCCGTGCTGTAAGCCCCATCGTCGCGCCCGTCGGATTCTGGAAGTTCGGCGTCACCACCAGCACCCGCGGCTTCTCGCGAGCCATCAGGCGCGCCGCCATCTCTACGTCGATCCCCTCCGGTTCTACCGGCACGCCTACCGTCCGCACTCCGGCGCTGGCAAACAGGTTCTTCAATCCCGGAAAGACCGGGTCCTCCAGCAGCACCGTGTCCCCCGTCTGCGTCAGCAGACGCTGCAACAGGTCCAGCGCCTGCTGGCATCCGTTCGTGATCAGCAGATCATCGCCTTCTCGCGCGACACCGCTGCTGCGGGCCTGCTCCAGCAGCCACGCTCTCAGCGGCGCGTAGCCAAACGGCGAGCCCAGTTGCAGGATCCCCGCCGCGTCCTCGCCGCGGATCACTTCATCGCACGCCGCGCGAAATTCCTCGATCGGGAACAACTCCTGCGCCGGACGCGCCGACGCAAAGCTGATGCCCGGTGTTCCGCCCGGAGCCGGAGCCTCCGCCCGCGCCGCCGGAACGAAACGCTCTTCCCATGCAATTCCCGTATGCGCCTGCCCGCCCGACACGAAACTTCCCCGCCCCACGTGCCCGCGCACCAGACCCTCGGATTCCAGGATCTCGTACGCGGCTGCCACTGTCGCCCGGTTCAGGCCAAGTTGACCAGCCAATTCTCTTGTCGGCGGGATCTTCTGTCCAGGCGCAAGACTCCCGTTCAGGATCTGCTGTTTGATGAACTCGTGGAGTTGCCTGTAGATCGGCTCTTCTGAGCTCTCATCCAACTGTGGCAGCGGAAACATGACTTGCCCCTACCTTAGCTAATCCAACAGGCCAAGGCAAGCCAATTGGACTACTTGGCTGGCTCTATCGCCTCCGGCGTCACCTGATCAAACGGAACCGTCCGGATCCGCACTCCCGCCTCGTGGAACAGCTCCATCGTCCGCCGGAAGTGCTCGTCGTATTGCTGGCTGGTGTACTGCTTGAACCGTGTCTCGTCCGTCACCACTTCGATGATCCCCGCCTGCACGATCGCACGCGCGCAATCCATGCAGGGCATCAGGTCCGTGTAGATCGAGCAGCCCTCCAGCGCCGTCCCGGCTCGCGCCGCGTTGTAGATCGCGTTCCGCTCCGCGTGCTCGATCCAGAGATATTTCTCCGGCCTCTCCAGACGCGCGGCCACATCGTCGCGCACGTGCCGCGGCAGGCTGTTGTATCCCGTCGACCGGATCTCATGGGCCGGCCCCACGATCACGCACCCTACTTTCGTCGACGGATCCTTGCTCCGCTTCGCCACCACGCGGCAGATCTCCAGGTAGTAGCGATCCCAGTCCGGCACTTGAGGCATGCAAGACAAAATACACGAGTGCGAGACTGAATGGGAAATGCTGCCCCGCGAGCACGGAGCCTGGTCACTCCTCCTCACGCCCTTTTTCGCTGCACTGCTCATCGCCGCACAGCTCAATTTGTCTGTCGCCGCCGCGCTCGTTGCCGTCCTCGCAGCATTCCTGATCCGCACCCCGCTTGTCGTCCTCGCCCGCCAGCACTGGACCTGGCGCGACCCTCGCCCCGAGTCCGCGCAAGCCCGTCAATGGCTCTCATGGCTCTTGCTGACGCTTTTCGCTTCGGCAGCGGCGCTCATCTTCGACTGGGGCTGGCCCGCCGCCCTCTCCATCGGCGCGGGCGTGCTGGCGCTGACTTTCGCCGCCGTGTGGATGACCGTTCGCAACCGCCAGCGCACCGTCTGGTTCCAGATCCTCAGTTGCGCCGGACTCGCGTTTTCGGCTGTCGCGGCCGCGCGCGCTGCCACCGGACGCTTCCCTCTCTGGGCCTGGCTCCTGTGGGGACTCTGCACGCTGAACGGCGCCGCAGGGGTCCTTGTCGTCCACACACGCCTCGACGCCCTCATCGCCCGCAAAACCGGCGTCGCCAATAACCGCTACCGGCTCTCCGCGTGGTGCGCCGTCGCTATCTCCGCCCTCACTGCCGTCGCCATCGCTGCAACGGGAAGGCCGCCGCTCGCCCTCGCCCCCGCGCTCGCCTCAGCCGCACACGCCGTCGAACTGCATGCGATGAATCTCGACACGCGCCTCACCACCGTCGGCCTGCGCGCCATGACGCTCTCGATAATCCATGCGCTGTTGCTGGCCGCCGCCCTCAGCGCGACGTACTGAGTCCTCGCCGCCGCGCGTACTCCTCGCCCAACTCCGCCAGCCTTTCCTCCGTCAGAACGCGCTTCGCCAGACCGAAAAGCATGCGCTCCTCCACCGCAGCGTGCTCCCGCGTCATCTCGATCAGGTGCATCAATTGACGCCGCGCCTTGACGGCATCCGTTTCCCCTCTCAAATCCTCCAGGATGCGCCTCTGCTCATTGTGTTCGCCCGCCATCGCCTCCAGGGTCTCCTGCAGCCCTTTCTGTCCAGCCGGCAGCGAATGAAACAGCAACTGGTCCTCATCCAATGCGTGCGCCATCAGCAGGGCTTCCAACAACTCCCCGTTGCGATGCACCTCCTCCAGCGGCATGGAGGGAAGCCTCGCCTCCACATGCCGGAACAGAGAAAGCAGGCAACTGTGCTCTCCAAGAAGGAGATCGATCAGATCAAGGCTGGGTTTAGGAATGAAAGACGACATTCGCATCCCGATGTGGTTATTGTGCCAGAAACATGATGCCGATTGCGAGCCCTCTTCCAACCCGGTTTGATACGATACAGTTTCACTGCCATGATCAGGACTGCCCGGGTGGCTCTCGTGGCGGCGGCGGCGGTCTTCCTGCTGGACTCCATCGCCTCCCCTCTCCAACGGAGAAAGAAGAAGCAAGAAGAGGAGGTCACGCAGACCCTCGAAGTCCCTCCTGATCCACCCCTCGTCCTGTCGGCCGAAACCGCCCGGCTCACCTTTTCCGCCGCACCTCTCTCCCCGAAAGGCCTTCTTTCCCAGCAAACCCGCGACGGCCTCAAGGCGCTGATCTCCGGCGCGCGCGGCTCCCAGTTCGTCAAGATCAGGGCCTACGTCGCCGGCACCGGCGATCTCCGACGCGTCCAGTCCATCCTCTCCGACGTCTTCACCGATAAGCACCTCTCGCTTCCCGTCCTCAGCGTTGTGCAGGTCGGCGCACTCCCCTTGGAAGGCGCGCAGGTTCAGCTTGAAGCAACTCTGCTCGACAGGAAGAAGGTCAACCCCTCCGGCATCCTGTTTACCGCGGTTCAGGCCGCCTCGCCGCGTGAGGCGTTCGGTCAGATCAGCGACTCGCTCTCGCAGGCCGGCGTCGCTCCCGCCGATCTTCTCCGCCTGACCTGCGCCGTCACCGGCGCGCCGATGATCCAGGAATCGCGCGACCTCGCCTTGGCCCGTTTCCCTAAAGCGCTCTTCGTCGTCGTTCAATCCATGCGCCTGGCCACCGAGCCCGCCGCCGCCTGCGACGCCACCGTCCGCCTGCCCAATCCCGTCGAACAGGGCGTGCGCTTCTTCCCCTCCGCGGTTGCCGTCTCCGCGCCCAAGCTCGCCTTCGCCGGATCCCAACTCGCCTTCCGCTACCAAGAGGCCGACGCGCGCCTCGCCTTTCAGCGCCTCGAAAAGACACTCCAGTCCGCGGGCTCGTCTCTCAAACAGGCCGTCGTCCTCAACGTCTATCCGCTCTCGCCGCAACTGGCCGACCTCGTTCGCAAGGTCCGCCCCGATTTCCTCGATTCCGCGCATCCTCCGGCAGGCTACTCGCTTCCCTTCGAGGGACTCCCCTCCATGGACGCCAGCTTCGGACTCGAAGCCATCGCCCTCGCCGGCCCAGGTTCCTGATCCGTCCCCTGATTAGAGGTACTCATCCATGTCCCAGCAACCCGTCGTTACTTTCGGTGAAATCATGCTCCGCCTCGCCCCTCCGGGCTACGAGCGCCTCCTCATGTCCCCTTCGCTAGTCGCCACCTTCGGCGGCGGCGAAGCCAACGTCGCGGTCTCTGTCGCCAACTACGGCCAGCCCGCCCGCTACGTCACTGTCCTGCCGGACAACCCCATCACCGACGCATTCGTCTACCAGATGCGCGGCTTCGGCATCGACACGTACTTCATCAAGCGCGCCTCCGGCCGCTTCGGCATCTACTTCGTCGAGCCGGGCGCCAACCAGCGCCCCTCCAAGGTCGTCTACGACCGCGCCAACTCCTCCATCGCCCTCGCCAAGCCCGGCGACCTCGACTGGAAGGCCATCTTCAGCGGCGCCGGCTGGTTCCATGTCACCGGCATCACCCCCGCCCTCTCCCAATCCGCCGCGGACCTCTCCATCGAAGCCGCCAAAGCCGCCCGCGATCTTGGCGTCCCCGTCTCCTGCGATCTGAACTACCGCAAGAACCTCTGGAAATACGGCAAGACGGCGCAGGAAGTAATGTCCGAGCTGGTCAAGCACGTCGACTACGCCATCGCCAATGAAGAGGACTGCCAGAAGGCGCTTGGCGTCAAGATCGACGTCGACGTCCACTCCGGCAAGCTCGACCAGACGCAGTACGAGAAACTCGCGCAGAAAGTGCTCGACGCCTACCCCGGCCTGAAGCTGATCGCCATCACTCTCCGCGAGAGCTTCTCCGCCTCGCATAATGGCTGGTCCGCCTGCCTCCATAACCGCAAGGAATTTCTGCTGAGCCGCCGTTACGATGTGACACACATCGTCGACCGCGTCGGCGGCGGCGACGCCTTCGCCGGCGGCCTCATCTACGGCCTCCTCAACCTCCCCTCTCACCAGGACGCCCTGGAATTCGCCGTCGCCGCGTCGTGTCTGAAACACTCCGTCCCGGGCGATTTCAACCGCTTCACCCGCGCCGAGGTCGAGGCGCTTATTAAAGAAGGCGGCAGCGGAAGAGTTCAGCGCTAGCTGGACTCTTCCACTTCCCACCAACGATAACCGCGGGCGTCAGCCCGCGGTTCGAGTGTTCGCCCAATTTGTAGGATGAGGGCCGCAACCTCCCCCTCCCGCCGCGCGTCCCCGTATAATCAAGGTCAGAACAGCATGTACTCTCGCAGGAAACTCCTACTGGGCGGATCTGCACTCGTCCTCTCCTCCTCGGGCCTTCACGCCCAGGAACAGGCCAAGCCAAAGTCCGAGCCCATGAAGTCCGAACAGGCCTTCTCCTCGTCCGTCAGCGAGGTCATCGTCCCGGTCAGCGTCCAGGACGAGAAGGGCCGCTTCGTGCGCGACCTTGATCTCAAGGACTTTGAGCTCTTCGACGAAGGCAGGCGCCAGAAGATCACTTTCTTCACCCGCGAGCGCAACCAGCCCGTCGTCATAGGATTCCTCATCGACCTCTCCAACACCAACCGCCTCCACTGGGATAAGTTCAAGGAGGCCATTCAGGACCTCATCCTCGCCACCATGGAACCGGACGGGAAGCCCGATAAGCGCTTCTCCGGTTACCTCATCGGCTACTCCACTGAAGCCGAACTCATGGTCAATACCACCAGCGATCCGGAGAAACTGCTGGAGCGCATCCGCAAAGTGAAGGCCGGTGGCGCCGCTGCCCTCTTCGACGCAGTCTATATGGCTTGCACCAGCCGCACCCTCGTCAAGGGCGAGCCCATCGAACCCCGCCGCGTCATCGTCATCGTCGGCGACGGCCACGACAACTCCAGCAAGAAGAACCTCAACGAGGTCGTCGAGATCGCCCAGCGCAACCTCGTCACCATCTACGGCGTCTCCACCGTCGCCTTCGGCTTCCGAAACGAGGGCGAGCCGAATCTCAAGAAGCTGGCCGAGTCCACCGGCGGACGCGTCGTCTATCCCCTCGAAAACGTCTATTCCGACGTCAGCGGCTACCTCTCCACGCCCTCCGATGAAGGCAACTATGCCTTAAAAGTCGGCACCGGCGGATATGCCACCGCCATCATGCGCGGCATCGTCAACGCCATTGCCGCTACCGCCGGCGAAATCACCACACAGTACATTCTCCGCTACACCCCGGCTGACACCGACGTCAGCCGCGCCTATCGCCGCATTGAGGTCAAAGTCCACCTTGCCAACGTAAAAGTCCGGGCCCGCGAAGGATATTATCCTTTCGCTCCCTAACCTCCAACCCGATATGACCAACATGCCCCTTCTCACCCGGACCGCCGAATACCGGATCCTCCAGGCCCTGGGAGAGAATTGCGGCATTGTTCTGACCGATTCCGAGTCAGGCGCCTGCGTCTTCCGCTTCCGCCAGGATTGGGCCGACTTCGCCGGCGAGGAGGCTGCGGTCCTCGCCGCACTTGCCGGCGAACTCCCCGCCCGCCACGCCGAGATGGGTACCGGCGCCTTCCTCCGCTGGATCGACGAAACCCTCTCCAACACCCTCCGCGTCGAGCCCCCCGTCCGCACTTTCTGCTCTGACCTTGAACGCACCGCCCAGGCCATCTATCGCAAACACGTCCGCTCCACCGTCAACCGCTACCGCACCCACCTGCCTTACTACAAGGACATCGACCTCGCCGCCGGCGGACTCGGCCAGGACAAGGCCAGCCGCACCGCCGAGTGGATCGAAGCCCGCCTCCCCGGCCGCCGCAACCTCTCCGAGGACCTCTTCGTCGTCCGCGTGCATGGCCACTCCATGGAGCCCGACATCCCCGACGGCGCCCTCTGCGTCTTCCGTTCCTACTACGGCGGCTCCCGCAAGAACGGCGTCTACATCGTCCAGCGCATCGCCACCATGGACGAAGGCGGCGAATTCACCCTCAAACGCTACTCCAGTTCAAAAAAAGCCGTGGGCGACTCCTGGAAACACGGCGACATCCACATGCACCCCGACAACCCCGAATTCCCCGACTGGAAACTCTCCCAGGAAGAGGACCGCTACATCACCATCGCCGAATTTCTCAACGTCCTCGAAGACCCTCAAGAGTAACTCGCGGACTTCTCGGCCCCCTCTCTTCTCCCCCTTCCGCTTGCCCATCCATCCCTCCTCATGAAAAAATAGATCTTGTCCCCACAACATCAGGAGTGAGCTTGCAGACTACTGCCATCCTCGCTCTGGAGGACGGGACCGTCTTCCAGGGCCGCGCGTATGGCGCACGCACAGTGCGCACGGGCGAAGTCGTTTTCAACACCTCCATCACCGGGTATCAGGAAGTCTTCACCGATCCCTCCTATACCGGTCAGATCGTCATCCTCACCAACCCGCAGATCGGCAACTACGGCACCAACACCGCCGATAATGAGTCGGCGAAGCCCTTCATCGAAGGACTCGTCGTTCGCGAGTGGGCCGAGGTCCCCTCCAACTGGCGCAGCGACAAGACCGCCGATCAGTTCCTCGACGGACACGGCATCCCCGTCATCTCTGAAATCGACACCCGCTCCCTCGTTCGCAAGCTCCGCATCGGCGGCGTCATGCGCGGAGCCCTCTCCACCATGGGCCACTCCGCCGAAGAACTCGTCGAGATGGCGCGCAACTCGCCCTACATGGCCGGGCTCGAGCTTGCCACCCGCGTCTCCACTCCTCAGCCCTACGAGTGGTCTGAGCCCCTCGCCCCCTGCTCCCCGTCCGAACACCTCGACATCACGCCCCCCGGCGAGTTCCACGTCGTCGCCTACGACTTCGGTATCAAGCGCAACATCCTCCGCTGCCTCGCCTCCATCGGCGCCCGCGTCTCCGTCGTCCCCGCAACAACTTCGGCTGAAGATGTTCTGGCGCTCAACCCCGACGGCATCTTCCTCTCCAACGGCCCCGGCGATCCCGAACCTCTCGAGCACCAGGCCGCGCAGGTCCGCAAGATGATCGGCAAGAAGCCCATCTTCGGCATCTGCCTCGGCCACCAGATCGTCGGACTCGCCCTCGGCGGCAAAACCTTTAAGCTCAAATTCGGCCACCGCGGCATCAACCACCCCGTCCTCAACACACGCACCAACAGGGTCGAAATCACCGTGCAGAACCACGGCTTCTGCGTCGACCCCGACTCCATCAACGCCAACGAAGTCGACCTCTCCCACATCAACTTGAACGACAACACCCTCGAAGGCCTCCGCCACCGCTCCCACCCGCTCTTCTGCGTCCAGTACCACCCCGAGGCCGCCGCCGGCCCTCACGATTCCCGCTATCTGTTCGAAGACTTCCGCTCGATGATGAAGGAGTTCAAGAACTAATAGAATGCCGCGCAGAAACGACATTCACCGCATCCTGATCATCGGCTCCGGCCCCATCGTCATCGGACAGGCCTGCGAGTTCGACTACTCCGGCACCCAGGCCTGCAAGGCCCTTCGCGCCGACGGCTACGAAGTGATCCTCATGAACTCGAATCCCGCGACGATCATGACGGATCCCAACCTCGCCGACAAGACATACATTGAGCCGCTCACTGTCGAATACGCCGCCGAGATCATCCGCAAGGAACGCCCCGACGCGCTGCTCTCCACAGTCGGCGGCCAGACCGGACTCAACCTCGCCGTCGAGCTCGCCGAAAAGGGCGTCCTCGATCAGTACGGCGTCGAGCTGATCGGCGCGAAAATCGACTCCATCAAGAAGGCCGAAGACCGCCTCCTCTTCAAGGACGCGATGCGCAAGATCGGCCTCGAAACGCCTCAGTCGCGCCTCCTCACCTCCGTCGACGAGGGTTTCGAATTCGCCGCCAAGATCGGCTACCCGATGATCCTCCGCCCCAGCTTCACGCTCGGCGGCACCGGCGGCGGCATCGCCTACAACCGCGAGGACATGATCGAGATCCTCGAGCGCGGCCTCGACCTCTCCCCCGTCCACGAAGTCCTCGCCGAAGAGTCCGTCCTCGGCTGGAAGGAGTTCGAGCTCGAGGTGATGCGCGACCTCGCCGACAACGCCATCATCGTCTGCTCCATCGAAAACTTCGATCCCATGGGCGTGCACACCGGCGACTCCATCACCATCGCCCCCGCTCAGACCCTCACCGATCGCGAATACCAGATGATGCGCGACGGCGCCCTCGCCTGCCTCCGCGAGATCGGCGTCGACACCGGCGGCTCCAACGTCCAGTTCGCCATCAACCCCGAGAACGGCCGCATGGTCATCGTTGAGATGAACCCGCGCGTCTCCCGCTCCTCCGCTCTCGCCTCCAAGGCCACAGGCTTCCCCATCGCCAAGATCGCCGCCAAGCTCGCCGTCGGCTACCGCCTCGACGAGATCAAGAACGACATCACCAAGGTCACGCCCGCCTGCTTCGAGCCCACCATCGACTACGTCGTCGTCAAAATCCCGCGCTGGCAGTTCGAAAAATTCCCCGGCACTGATCCCGTCCTCACCACGCAGATGAAGTCCGTCGGCGAGGTCATGGCCATCGGCCGCACCTTCCGCCAAGCCCTCAACAAAGGCATCCGCGGCCTCGAAACCGGCAAAGCCTCCTCTTCCGTGGTCTACGACGAGAACCTCGTCGCGCAGCGCCTCATCACTCCGAATCCCGAGCGCCTCGGCTACCTCCGCTTCGCCTTTGAAAAGGGCTACTCCCTCGACGAAATCTTCGAGATGACGAAGATCGACCCATGGTTCCTGAAACAGGTTCGCGACGGCGTGTTGTACGAGCAGGAACTCGAAAAGAAGACCCTCGCCACCGTCACGAAGGACGAGATGCGCCGCGCCAAGCGCGACGGACTCTCCGACAACCGCCTCGCCCGCCTCTGGTCCACCGATCCGCTCTCCGTCCGCGACAAGCGCAAGCAGCTCGGCGTCGCCGCCGTCTTCAACCGCGTCGACACCTGCGCCGCTGAATTCGAGAGCTTCACGCCTTACCTCTACTCCAGCTTCGAGAGCGAGTGCGAAGCCGAGCCCTCCGGGCGCAAGAAGGTCATGATCCTCGGCTCCGGCCCTAACCGCATCGGCCAGGGCATCGAGTTCGATTACTGCTGCTGCCACGCCTCTTTCGCGCTCCAGGAATTCGGCGTCGAGTCGATCATGGTCAACTGCAACCCCGAGACCGTCTCGACCGACTACGACACCAGCGACCGCCTCTACTTCGAGCCCCTCACACTCGAAGAGGTCCTCAACATCTACGACACTGAGAAGCCCGACGGCGTCATCGTCCAGTTCGGCGGCCAAACCCCGCTCAACCTCGCGCTTCCCCTCAAACGCGCCGGCGTCCCCATCATCGGCACAGACCCCGAGAACATCGATCTCGCCGAAGACCGCAAACTCTTCGGCCGCGTCCTCGACGAACTCCAGATCCCTGCCCCGCCCTACGGCACTGCCACCAACGTCGACGAAGCCTGCGCCGTCGCGAAGCGCATCGGCTACCCCGTGCTCGTCCGCCCCAGCTACGTCCTCGGCGGCCGCGCCATGGTCATCGCCTACGACGAAGACACCGTGCGCCGCTACATGCAGGAGGCCACGCTCTTCTCGCCCGACCGCCCTGTTCTCATCGATCGTTTCCTGGAAGACGCCATCGAAGTCGATGTCGACGCGCTCTCCGACAGCGACGACGTCCTCATCGGCGGCATCATGGAGCACATCGAAGAGGCCGGCGTGCACTCCGGCGACTCATCGTGCGTCCTGCCTCCGCAGACCATCTCCGAGACCGCCCTCGCCACCATCAGGGACTACACAATCAAGCTCGCCCGCGCCCTCAAGGTCGTCGGCCTGATGAACGTCCAATACGCCATCAAGGACGGTGAGGTCTTCGTCCTCGAAGTCAATCCCCGCGCCTCCCGCACCGCGCCCTACGTCTCCAAAGCCACCGGCGTGCGACTGCCCAAGGTCGCCGTCGGCCTCATGCTCGGCAAGAAGCTCAAGGAATTGACCGACCTCACCGGCGGCCTCTACGAAGGCGTCCTCCCGGTGAGGCAGGTCTGCGTCAAGTCCCCCGTCTTCCCCTTCAGCAAGTTCCCCGGCGTCGATCCTGCTCTCGGACCGGAGATGCGCTCCACCGGCGAAGTCATGGGCGTCGGCGACAACTTCGGCGAAGCCTTCGGCAAGGCCCAGCTCAGTGCCGGTGTCCCTCTGCCGAACGAAGGCGTGATCTTCTTCTCCGTCAACGACCACCACAAAACCGAAGCCGTCGAATTGGCGCGGAAGCTCTCCGCCCACGGCTTCGAGCTCGCCGCCACCCGCGGCACTGCCTCCGCCTTCAAGGCCGCCGGACTCAAGGTCCGCACCGTCTTCAAGGTCAACGAAGGCCGCCCCAACGCCGTCGACTTCATCAAGGACGGCAAGGTAAAACTGGTGATCTACACCACCACCGGCGCCCACTCATTCAGTGACGAGCGCGCCATCCGCCGCTCCGCCGTCCTCTGGCGCGTCCCCTGCATCACCACGCTCTCCGGCGCCAAGGCCGCGGTCCAGGCCATCGAAAGCCGCCTCCGCGATCCCCTCCGCGTCTGGAGCCTCCAGGAAATCCACCAGTAACTCATCACCTCTCCGGAGTGCCGGGCGCCCCCGCCCGGCGCTCCCGCCTCACCCTTCGTCCAGCACCCGTCTCACCCGCGCCGCCAATACCTCCGGCGTGAACGGCTTCTGCAGGAACTCCCAATCCTTGCTCCCTAACGGCAACTGCTCCGTCGCCGTGTACCCCGACATGTACATCACCCGTGTCCCCGGCCACTTGCGTTTTACGCGCTCCCCCAGTTCCGCTCCGCTCATCCCCGGCATCACGCAATCAGTCAGCAGCATGTTCACGCGATCCCCCTCCCGCTCCAGCACCGACATCGCCTCGTCTCCGCAGCTCGCCTCGATCACCTCGTAGCCGAACGTCCGCAGTGTATCGCTCGCCAGCCGCAGCACCTCGGGCGAATCCTCAGTGATGAGGATCCTCTCGCAACCCCCGGACACTCTCGACTGCGGCGCGGCCGCCTCAAGTTCATGCTGCCCCTCCGCCGCCGGGAGCCGGACCGCGATCCTCGTCCCCAATCCCTCCTGGCTTTCCACTTCAATTTCGCCCCCGCTTTGCTTCACGATCCCGTATACCGTCGCCAAACCCAGCCCCGTCCCTTTTCCCTTCGGCTTTGTCGTGTAGAACGGCTCGAAGATGTGCTGCCTCACTTCCTCGCTCATCCCCACTCCGCAGTCGCTCACCACCAGCTCGACAAACCCGGGCGCTTCCGGCGCCCGCCGTGTCTCGATCCGCAGCACTCCTCCCTGCGGCATCGCGTCCCGCGCGTTCACCGCCAGGTTCACCACCACCTGATGGATCTGCAGCGGATCCGCCAGCACACACCCTAAATCCTCCTGCAGGCGAGTCTCAAGATGGATGTCCTCGCCCAACACTCGCTTCAACATCGACCCCGCCTCGCGCACCGTCGCGTTCAGCGAGATCACCTTCGGCTGCCGCCGCTGCCGCCGGCTGAATGCCAGCAACTGGCTCGTCAGTTCCGTCGCTCTGTCCGCCGCTTTCGCAATCTGCCCGATGTTCTTACCCACCGTGCTTCTATCTCCCACCTGCGCCAGCGTCAACTGGCTATACCCGCTGATCACCGTCAACAGATTGTTGAAATCGTGGGCTACCCCGCCAGCCAGCCGTCCCAGGCTTTCCAGTTTTTGCGCGGCCAGATACTCCTCCTCCAGCCGTTTCAATCGCGTCACGTCCCGCACGCCCAGCACTGCCCCGCTAGTTTCTCCGCTAATCAATAGCGCGCTCGCAGCAATCTGCGCGGCCACCCGGGTTCCATCCCGCCGGGGAAGAGTCGCCTCTCCCTCCCACACCCCCTCGGCCACCACCGCATTTGCCAGACGTCGCAACACCGGCTCGTTCTGGAACGGCGCCAGCCCTTCCAGCTTCTGATCCAGCACCTCCTCCTCTTTAAATCCAAGCAGCTCCTCCGCGGCCTCATTCCAGAACGTGATCCGCCACTCCCGATCCACACCGATCATCGCGTCGCTCGCCTGCGCCAGAAGCTGCGCCTGGTACGACAACCGCTCCTCCGCCTTCTCCCGCTGCTGCAGCTCAAGCTGCAGCGCCGACTCTGATGCCACCAGCGCCTCCGACGTCACCTCCAGTTTCCGGTGCGCCCTGAGTAGCCGCCACAGTGACCACGAAACAGCACCCAACGCCGCCGCCAGCAACACTGTCATGAAGCTCAGCAGCCCCGCCCGGCTCTTCGCTTCCGCTGCCGATTGCAGTGCCAGGAATTCTCCACTTCCCACCCCCCACCGCAGCATCTCCGCCGTCAGTGAGCCGTCCCGGCCCATACTCTTGATCTCGTCCCACAGCGCTTCCGACGCTTTCCTCAGATCCCTGTCGCCCAGCCTGTACCCGATCCCATATCCCACATCCACCACCGGGATCGAATGCAGTTCGACTCCACGCTCCAGGCACTCCCTCATCTCGCGCCCGCTCCGCCCCGTCAGAACCGACTCCGAAATTAACGCCCCGGTCGCTCGCCCCTCACATACCTCTCCCGCCGCTGCGAAGTGCGATCCCACCGGCACCCCACGCGCCAGCGGCATCCACCTCGCCATCAATTGCGCCGTTACTTCCGACCCGCGGTGAGCGACCGTCTCGCCCTTTGTGCTCTTCAGATCCTCCAGAGGCTGGTCCCTCCGGCTGACCAGCCAATAAGAAATCAGCATCCAACTGTCCGTGACCCCGTATCTCCCCACCCGGGATTCCAGGTTTCCCATCATGGGCCACAGTTGCACCTGCGGGTCCTTGAACGCCTCTTCCGGACCGCCCCGTACTAACACCCACTTCAACCGGAAGCCCCGCCGGCTCGCCGCCTCGTCGAATAGATCCTTCACCGGGCCGGTGACCTGCCCATCTCGCTCTTTATGCCAGGGCGGCGAGTCGTTCGCTGCCACCACGAATTCTCTGCCCCGGATGCGCGCCCGGCTCCGGAACTCCTCCTCCACGTACACACCCGTCACCCCCACGATGACGAGCCCTCCCACCAGAACTGCAATACGGCGAGTCCTAGTTATCACAGGTTTCAAGACTACATCATTCTCTTTTCTCCTGCACGTCTTTTACTGCCTCTTTCGCCGCTTCTGCTCCGGCGCTACCATGATCCCGTGGGCCGCAATCTCTTCCTCATCCTTCTCGCCTCCCTTCCCCTCCTGGCACAACAGGCCGACCTCGATCGCGACTCCCTCCCCGACGAGCTCGAGCAACTCCTCCTCCAGCGCTTCCGCCCCGCCTTCCATCTCAGCCCCACCGACTGCGACGTCCTACCCTCCGAATTTCAGCCGGGCGCCACCCCGCGCCCCATCGCCCGCAACGCCACCATCTATACCCAGGCCTCCCCCGTCTCGCTACCCGGCAGGAAGGGCGCCTTCATCGAACTGCACTACTACCACCTCTGGGCAAACGATTGCGGACGCGCCGGCCACCTCCTCGACGTCGAACACGTCTCGGCGCTCCTTCATGCCCCCTCGCTCGACTCCCCTGCCCCCGGCTGGAAAGCACTCTATTGGTACGCCGCCGCCCACGAAGACACTCCCTGCGATTCAAGCAACGGCGCCCGCGCCGCCGCACTCGACGCCGAATTCCGCGGCCCCGACGTCTTCATCTCCCACGGCAAGCACGCCTCGTACCTCTCGCTCGACCTCTGCAATCGAAAAGGTTGCGGCGGCGATGCGTGCAATTCCATGGCTCCCATGCCGGCCGGACAGCTCATCAACATCGGCGAAGCCTCCGCGCCCCTCAACGGCGCGCTCTGGGTCCGCTCCGGTCCCTGGTCCTTCCTCCCCAAACTCCAATCGGATTTCACCCCCGCCACCCTCTCCATCCTCGACGCCCTCGGCGCTCCCGGCGCAGCCCCCGTGAACTCCTCCTGGACATCCGTCAAAGCCGTCTTCCTCGCCGGCAACTCCACCATCGGCGCTCTCGAAACCGGCAACCACGGAACCTCCCAAGCCCTCAATACCGCCGACACCCACACCGAAAACGCCCTCTCCACAGCGGCCGATCATACCGGCGACGCCCTCGCCAAAAGCGCATCCAAAGTAAAGCGCTCTCTCCTCCGCGCCCGCAAGTGGTGCGGCTTCTGACTCACCTCACCACCATCACCTCCAGCCCGCTCGGCATCGCTGTGCTCCGCGACACCCTCTGCCGCGCCTTCACGAAATTCTCCGCCTTGGTATCCGGAATGCTCGCCACAAACTTCTGCGGATTCCGGTCCACCAGCGGGAACCACGTGCTCTGCACCTGAATCATGATCCGGTGCCCCCGCCGGAACGTGTGCAGCACATCCGGCAGCGTGTATTCAATCTTCACAAACTCACCCGGCGGCAGCGGCTCCGCCTTCTCCATCGACTTCCAGAACCGGCCGCGAAACGGCTCGCCCCGCACCAGTTGCTGATACCCGCCCACCTCCGGCGCATTCGCCGGGTACACATCGATCAGCTTCACGATCCAATCCGAATCCGTTCCCGATGTCGACGCCCACAGCCGTGCCTTCAACGGCCCTCCGATCGTGACGTCCTCCTCCAAAGGCTCCGTCTGGTACACCAGCACGTCCGGCCTCGACCCCGCCTGCCTCTGATCGTCCACCATGTACGTCTGCGGCACGCCAGGTCCAACCTTGCTCGTGAACGGCACAGGCTTCGCCGGATCGCTCACGTACTCGTCAAAACCCTCTGCGGCCTGCGGCGCGGCAAATCCCAGCTTTCCCTCCGCCCCGAAATACAGCGTCTTCCGCTCCGCCTCGCGCGGCGGCCACGTCCCGTACTGCCTCCACTCATTCACTCCCGTCTGAAACACCCATGCCGCCATCCCGCCCCACTCACCCTTCCCCTTCAAATAATGCTCGAAAAAAGGAAATTGTATATTCTGCCGGAAATATTCGCCGGTCTTTACGCCGAATCGCACCTGTCCCAGCGACGATCCGTCCCCGCGCGCCCACCCGCCGTGCACCCAGGGACCCATCACCAGCGTCACCGTCCCCTTCCCGTTCGCCGCGTTGAACAGCCGCAGTGGACCCTGCAGGTCCTCCGCGTCGAACCATCCCCCCACCACCAGCACCGCCGGCCCCGATCCCCGGAACGCCTCTCTCAAATGCGGTTCCAGATTCCTCGCCTTCCAGAACTCGTCGAACGACGTGTGCTGCAGGTTCGCAGTCCAATACGGATTCCTGAACTTGAAGTACTTCTCGTTCGAATTCGACAGCGGCCCCATCCTCAAATAGAAGTCGTACTGATCCGGCGTCCCGAACTCGAATCCTCCGCTGCGCTCCTGCGCGGGCCTCTGCGGCTCCTTGTGCTCCACAAAGAACCGGTAGAACCCGAAATTCGCCGCCAGCATGAACGCACCGTTGTGGAACGAATCGTCGCCGCGGAACAGATCCACCATCGGCGCCTGCGGCGATGCCGCCACCAGCGCCGGATGCGCTCCCGGAATCGACGCCGCTGCATAGAACCCCGGATACGAGATCCCCACGATCCCGGCCTTCCCGTTGTTCCCCTCCACGTTCTTCACCAGCCACTCCACCGTGTCGTACGTGTCCGTGCTCTCGCTCACCGCACCCCCGTGCGGCCGCATCTCGTCGAACACTCCCTCGCTCTCATGACGTCCGCGCACGTCCTGGCACACGAAGATGTAGCCGCTCTTCGAAAACTCTTCTGACGGCCCCAGCCTCGAAGCATAATTGTCCACGCCGTATGGCGAACAACTGTACGGCGTCCTCTGAATCAGAAACGGGTACTTTTGTTCCCCGTCCTTCGGCTTGTACACCGTCGTGTGGAGCTTCACCCCATCCCGCACTGGCACTCGAAACTCGTATTTCGTGTAGTGCCCTCGAATCCAATCTGTTCCTTGTCCCCAGAGTCCGGGGATCATCAAAATGAGTACTGAGAACGTGCGCACCTCTTGAGTGTAACGGCTCGGAAACTTTATCTCGCCTCTCCTCGTCCTATTGGTTGAAGAGAGTCGATGAGCCATTCAGGCGCACCTTCACTCGGCGGTGCCTGAGTCTTCTCTCCGATTGGGGCGGGCGATCACTCCTCCGGCGCCTGCCCTCTTTTTGCGCATCCTCCCTCCCGCGGCGATACACTGGGTCCGTCCTCGTATGAAAACCATCATCGAGCCCTTCCGGATCAAGTCCGTCGAGCCCCTACGCCACACCACTCTCGACCAGCGCAATGCCATCCTCGCCGACGCGGGATTCAACCTCTTCCTCATCGACGCTGCCGACATCCTCATCGACCTCCTCACTGACTCCGGCACCTCCGCCATGTCCACTGCACAGTGGGCCGCCATGATGCGCGGCGACGAATCCTACGCCGGCAGCGAATCTTACTTCAGGCTCAAGCGCGCCGTCGAAGACCTCACCGGCTTCCGCAACGTCATCCCTACCCATCAGGGCCGCGCCGCCGAGCGCATCCTCTTCACCTGCCTCTGCAAGCCCGGCCATGTTGTCCCCAACAACACCCACTTCGATACCACGCGCGCCAACATCGAATTCACCGGCGCTCAGGCCCTCGACCTCCCTCTCGCCGAATCCGCCGACACTCAGGTCTTCCTTCCCTTCAAGGGCGGCATGGACGTCGACGCCCTCGAACAGGCCATCGCCCGCCACGGGGCCGCCAATATCCCGCTCATCATGCTCACCGTCACCAACAACTCCGGTGGCGGCCAGCCAGTCTCCCTCGCCAACATCGAAGCTGTCTCCACCATCGCCCGCCGCCACCGCATTCCCTTCTACCTCGACGCCTGCCGCTTCGCCGAAAACGCCTGGTTCATCCGCCAGCGCGAGCCCGGCTATCAGGACTGGCCACCCTTTGAAATCGCCCGAAAGATGTTCTCTCTCGCCGACGGCTGCACCTTCTCCGCCAAGAAAGACGCGTTTGCCAACATCGGCGGATTCCTCTGCACCAACGACGACTCCCTCGCCCGCCAGGAAAAAGACCTGCTCATCCTCACCGAAGGCTTCCCCACTTATGGCGGCCTCGCCGGCCGCGACCTCGACGCCATCGCCGTCGGCCTCCATGAAGTCCTCGAACCCGATTACCTCGAGTACCGCATCGCCTCCACCGGCTACCTCGGCCGCCACATCGCAGACCACGGCGTCCCCATCGTTGAGCCCCCCGGCGGCCACGCCATCTACATCGACGCCGGCCGCTTGCTCCCCCACATCCCCAAACATCAGTTCCCCGCCCAGTCCCTCGCCGTCGAGCTTTACCGCCATGCAGGCATCCGCAGTGTCGAGATCGGCTCCGTCATGTTCGGCGAACACGCCCGCAACGAGCTCCTCCGCCTCGCCATCCCCCGCCGGGTCTACACCCAGAGCCACATCGATTACGTCGTCGAAGCCATCCTCGAAATCCACGCCCGCCGCCGCGAGCTCCGCGGCTACGAGATCACCTCTCAACCCGAGTTCCTTCGCCACTTCTCCTGCCGCTTCCGCCCCCTCAGTTGAGTTCAGCCTGATCCGATATATACTCGATCAGATCTGGAGAGGCAGGGATGCTGAAACGACTGACCGTTGGAGTACTCTGCAGCTGCTCGCTGCTTTTGTCCCAAACACCCGCAAAAATCGATTTCCGGCGCGACGTGCAGCCGGTCCTCAAAGCTCACTGCTATGGGTGCCATGGCCCTGCTCTGCAAATGAACCGTTTCCGGCTGGACCGCCGCAGCGACGCAATGAAAGGCGGCACCATTTCCGTGATCGGGCCTGGCAACGCCGAAGGCAGCCGTCTCTACCAGCGGCTGATCGGGAACCAGTTCGGCATGCAAATGCCCCCCACCGGCCCCCTCCAGCCTGAGCACATCGCCCTCATCAAAGCCTGGATCGACCAGGGCGCCGAATGGCCCGATGATCTCGCGGGTGAAACACCGTCCACTCCGCCCCACCCGAAAGCCGCGCGTCTCATGGACGCTCTGCGCCGTGGCGACACCGCCTTGTTTAGGAAAATGCTCGCGGAGGAGCCGGCCATCGCCAGGCTCCGGGGACCCGCGGGCTCGACGCCTCTCATGTACGCCGCCCTCTATGCGGATAACGCCGCTGTGCGGCTGCTGTTGGATGCAGGCGCGGACGCCAATGCCCGCAACGATGCCGGAGCCACCGCGCTGATGTGGGCAGCCGACGATCTCGAAAAGACCCGACTACTGCTCGATCGCGGCGCCGGCGTGAATACCAGATCCGAAGACGGCCGCACTCCCGTCTTGATCGCTTCGGGCATCGTCGGCAACACCGCCGTCCTGCAGTTGCTGCTCGATCGCGGCGCAGACCTCTCCGTGAAGGCGCCCGGCCTGGTCGGCGACAGCAGCCCGCTGCTGGAGGCCATGCTGGCCGGAAATCAGGCAGCCTTTCATACCCTGGTCTCGCATGGCGCCGATCCCAAGGCGGCGGGTCCAGCGGCTCTGGCGCTCTCCATGCGGGCCAACTGCCGTGCCTGTATCGATACTCTTCTGAAAGACCCGACGCCGGCACTGGTAAACCCGGCAATGTTCATCGTTTCTCCGCCTTTGGGCCCGGGCTTCGGCATCGCGTCCTTGCTCCCGCGCGGCGGCGACCCCAACGCCAAAGACCCCAAGGGGAACAGCATCATCGCAATGGCCGCGGCCTCCGAAGCGTTTCCCGTCGAGGCTCTCAAGCTGCTGGTCGAGCGCGGCGCCGACGTGAACGGGACCAGCGCCCTGGGCGAAACCGCACTCGAACTCGCAAAGCGCCACGGCCAGACGCCTGTCGTCGAGCTCCTCACTAAAGCCGGCGCCCGGGAATCCGCAGCCCCAGACCCGCTGTTCCGCCCCAGGCCTGCCTCCAGCACTCGTGCCGCTGTTGAGCGCAGCCTCCCCCTCCTCCAGCGGAACGATACCGCCTTCCTCCGCAAATCCGGATGCGTCTCTTGCCACAACAATACGCTGACCGCCGTCACTGTGGAGGCGGCTCGAAGGCGCGGGTTCGCGGTGGACGAAGAGCAGGTGAGCCAGCGATCGAGAACCATCTCTGCGTATCTGGAATCCTGGCGCGAGCGGGTCTTGCAGAACGCCGGCATCCCGGGGGATTCGGACACCATCAGCTACATCCTGCAAGGCCTCGCAGCCGCCAAATACCCGCCGGACCCGGCCACCGACGCCCTCGCCCGCTACTTGAAACTCCAACAGCTCCCCGATGGCCACTGGGCATTGGTAGCCAGCCGCCCGCCCATTGAATCCAGCGAGGTTGAAGTAACCGCGGTCTCGATGCGCGCCCTCCAGGTCTATGCCCCCAAGTCCAAACAGGCGGAATACGAGCGAGCCGTCCGCCTGGCCTCGAACTGGCTGGCCAAAGCGCAGCCCAGGAGCACGGAGGATCGTGCCTACCAGATCCTCGGCCTGAATTGGTCCGGCGGGTCCAGGGAATCCATTCGCAAAGCTGCGGCAGCCCTGCTCGCTGAGCAGCGGCCCGATGGCGGATGGGCGCAGATTCCGTCACTCAGGAGTGACGCCTATGCAACCGGCCAGGCCCTGGTCGCCCTGCAGGAATCCGGCGCGATCACGCCGTCTCACCCGGCCGGTCAGCGCGCCGTGAAGTTCCTCCTCGACTCGCAGGCCGAAGACGGATCCTGGTACGTGAAGCGGCGGGCCATGCCGATTCAGCCCCACTTCGAATCGGGCTTCCCCTACGGCCGCGATCAGTTCATCTCCGCCGCCGCCACAAACTGGGCCACTACTGCCCTGGCTATGGCCTCACGCGACTAGAGCTCTTCGCCCGCTCGACTTCGCTTGCCATCGCTGTAACATCCACCTCACCTTCACCATCCCCTTTGCCTCCTGTGCATCCCCCATTACAGAGGTGCGTCACAATGAGGCTTCTCCTTGTCACACTTTTCGCCTTCTCGGCCCTCGCGCAGCGTTGGGAGATCCAGCCCTTCGTCGGCTACAAGTACGGCGGCTCCGTCCCTGTCCAACCCGTCTCCACCGCCCCCGGTATCACGGAAGTCAATACCAACAGCAGCATCTCCTACGGCGTCACCGGCGGGTTCAACTTCACCGAGAATTTCGGACTTGAGTTCCTCTGGAACCAGCAACCCACTCAAGCAACTGGACGGCTGTTCAACGGGGCCGATTACTCCCAGAAGGTCGACACCACCCTGAACCAGTATCACGGGAACTTCGTGATCACCCTTCGTGATCCCGACTCAAGGCTGCGTCCCTTCCTGCTACTCGGCTTCGGCGCCACCAATATATCGGGCCCCGGTTCCTCCTTCACCCGCTTCTCATATGGACTTGGCGGCGGGGTGAAGTACTTCCTGAAACCCAACACGGGCATTCGCATTCAGGCCCGCTATGCTCCCACGTACTTGTATTCCACGGCAGGCGGCGTCTGGTGCAATTGGTGGGGCTACTGCTGGCTGATGAGCGACAACCACTATCTGAACCAGGGTGACGTCACTGTCGGCTGGTTTTTCCGCTTTTGAGTCATCGGCGTCTTTTCCAGGTTCGCTACATGTTTCGCATCTGCCTTCTTTCCGCCTGAATCAAATGATCAACGAATAGCCGGAGCAAGGAGTTTTCGATGAAGCGTCTCACCACAATCATGTTGCTTGGTCTGGGTGCGATCTTCGCCCTTTCCGCGCAGGATGTCGCCTACAACTTCGACCAGAATGCCGACTTCTCAAAATATAAGACGTACCGTTGGGTCAAGCACCCTCAGTCCCTCGATATCGATCAAATCACCTTGAATCAGCTCAAGACATCCACTGAAGCTGAGCTCGCCAAGAAAGGCCTTACCGTTTCGAACACTGATCAAAGCGATCTCGTCATCGTCTATCAGCTCGCCACACAGAACGAGAAAGAGATCACGTCGTGGGACACCGGCTACGGCTACGGTCCAGGGTGGCGCGGCGGCTGGTACGGCGGAGGCGGCATGGGCATGAGCACCAGCACCACGAATACCATCACCATCGGCGCCGTCGTCCTCGACATGTACGACGCCTCGACGAAGAACCTGATCTGGCGCGGGAAAGCCTCCAAGACTCTCGACCCGAAGGCCAAGCCCGACAAGCGCCAGAAGAACATCCAGAAGGCTGTCGCCAAGCTCCTCAAGAACTACCCGCCCAAGAAGAAATAGTAGCCTTGGGCACGGCGACACGCGGCCTGCTGCAAATATGCTGCAGCACGCGATCACGCGACGAACAAGCTGAAAGCACTTATCCCATACCCTCAATCTGCGATGTGCAACTCACTTGCATTTTGGTATTGCAAGTGAGTTGCATGTTCGCTATACTCTCCCTTGGGCCTGCTCCCGCCTTGACGGCTCGCCCAAGGGGAATACTCAATGAATCTTCGATCGCTCCTCCTCCCTGCATTCATCCTCTTCGCCGCGGCTCTCACGGCTCAAACAGCATCTGATCTCGCCGGTGTCATCATCGATCCAACCGGCAGCGCCATCCCGTGCGCGTACATCTCCCTCAAATCCGGGGAGGGCGTCGTGGTCGCCGAGACTGAGAGCGACGTTGCAGGTCGGTTTCAATTTACCGGCATCCAGCCCGGCGCCTTCCGGATCGAAGTCCGCCGCGATGGATTCGACATCCTCAAGCAGGACATCCGCTTCTCCGGAGCGCAAGCCACTCCCCTCGAGCTGCGCCTCACTCCCGCGGTAGTCCGCCAGAGCATCACTGTCTTTGAAGACTCAGGCTACGCCGTCGCCACCTCCTCGTCCGCCACCAAGTTGGACACGCCTCTGCGCGACCTGCCTCAGGCCGTTCAGGTCATCCCCGAACAGATCCTCAAACAGCAGGTCGCCCTCTCCATGCAGGATGCCCTCCGGAACGTCAGCGGTGTCAGCGCCCACATGGGAGAAGGCCGCCGCGACCAGGTCTACATCCGCGGATTCTCTGCGCTCAACGACCAGTACGTCGACGGCGTCCGTGACGATGCCCCCTACTATCGCGATCTCTCCAACATCGATCGCATCGAGGTCGTCAAAGGCCCCGGCTCGGTCCTCTCCGGCCGCGGCGCTTCCGGCGGCATCATCAACCGCGCCACCAAGCGCCCCAATCCCGAACAGCCCATCGTCGAGTTCGGAGTCACTGTCGGCAGCTATGGCGCCAAGCGCGTCACCGGAGACCTCGGCGACGCCTACCTCGACGGCAAACTCGCCTGGCGCCTCACCGGCGCCGGTGAGGACGGCGGCAGCCACCGCGACCGCTATTACCTCAATCGCTACTCATTTGCACCTTCCCTCGCCTGGACTCCCCGTCAGGGAACTCAGTTCCTCTTCCAGGCGGAGCACCTCGACGACCAGCGGCTGCCCGATCGCGGCATCTCCGCCCTCGACGGCCGCCCCGCCCCCGTCCGCGTCGGCGCCTATTACGGCTACGAGGACGACTTCCTCCGCAACCGCGTCACCAGCGAAGGCCTCACCTTCTCCCACCAGTTCTCTGACTCGCTCTCCCTCACCAACACTTTCCGCCACCTCGGTTACTCCAACGCTTATAGCAATACCTATCCGAACGGCACAAGGATCACCGCTGGAGTGCCTCAGGTCCTGCGCGGCCAGTACAACGTCTCTCAGGCTCAGCAGAATTACTACAACCAGACCGACTTCGCCGCTCGCCGGCGCTTCCTCGGCATGACTCATCACCTCCTCGCAGGCGCTGAGTTCGGCGATCAGAATCGCCGCAACATCCAATTCACCGGCTCCGCCGCCACCGTCAACCTCTTTGATCCCATCCTGACCCGCCCAATCTACAGCACCATCCCTGCCAACAACAGGCTCTTCGACGCCGGCACGGCTGGCGTCTACGTCCAGGACCAGATCGACCTCTCACTCCGCTGGAAACTCCTCGTCGGCCTCCGGCGCGACCGCTTCACCCAACGGCTCACCGACCTCTCCCCCGCCGCCGCCAACCTCAGCCGCACCGACAATGTCCTCTCGCCCCGCGCCGGCATCGTCTACCAGCCCTCGCTCTGGACCTCTTTCTACGCCAGCGCCAGCCGCTCCTCACAACCCTCCGGCGACGGCCTCACCCTCGCCTCCAACAACGCTCAGCTCCAACCAGAAACCACCGTCAACTACGAGATCGGCAACAAGAGCGACCTCCTCCGCGGCCGCCTGCAAGCCACCGTCTCCCTCTTCGATCTCTCCCGCAACAACGTTAAGACCGTCGACCCCGTCGACTTCAACCGCCTCATCCTCGCCGGCAAGCAGCGCACCCGCGGCGCTGAGGTCAGCCTCGCCGGCGACATCCTTCCCCGCTGGAGCGTCTACGGCGGCTACGCTCTCCTTGATAGCCGCATTGTGGAGGCCAATGATCTCTCCGCCGGCGTCCCCATCCAGGGCAACCGCCTCGGCCACATCCCCCGCCACAGCGCCAACCTCTGGTCCACCGTCTCTCTGGTTAAAGGGCTCACCCTCGGAACAGGCCTTACCTACAACGCCGGCCGCTTCACCGCCAACGACAACCTCGTCGTCATGCCCGCCTACGTCCGCCTCGACGCCGCCCTCCTCTGGCGCTCCCGCCACTACGAAGCTTCACTCAACCTCCGCAACCTCACCAACACCCGTTACTTCGAAACCGCCCACGGCACCTACACCATCATGCCCGGCGCCCCCATCAACGGCCTCCTGACCCTCCGCTACCGCTGGTAGGGTGGGGCAGGCGCTTACGCCTGCCTTCGGCCCCCACGAACAAACGGCGTTAACACCACTGAACACATTTATTTCTCTTTCCCCCTCATCCACTTAGGACAAATCCCAACAGAATCCCTTCGCACCCTCCCAGACACTTGCGCGTGGAGGCTCATCCCATGTCCATTTCCGCTAAAAAGCTCGCCGCCTGTCAGGCCAACGCTCAACTGTCCACCGGTCCCCGCTCCATCGAAGGCAAGCAGACCGCCTCCGGGAACTCCCTCAAGCACGGCTTGTCCGCCAAACAACTCCACGTCCCGCCCGCGCTCCAGGATACCTTCGCCCAACACCGCGAGGCTCTTCTCCTCGATCTCAAGCCCAGCGGCGCCGCCGAGCTCGATCTCTTCGAGCAGCTCCTCCACTCCTCCTGGTGCCTCCACTTGATCCACCAGGCCGAGCTCCAACTCCACGCCGAGTCCGACAATCCCTTCCTCGACTCGCGCCTCACCGGGCAAATAGACCGCCTCGACCGCTATCGCTCCCGCCACCAGAAGGACTACCGCGCCACCCTCAAGCTCATCCGCGACCTCCAGACCGACCGCGCCGTCCTCGCCCAGCAGGATCCCGCTGTCACCATCCTCACGAAGTCCTATCCCTTAGCCCGTTTCTCGCATCTGACAAAACGAACCGACCGCATTCTCGCCTGCGACCTCACCACCGCCATCGAGCGCCACGTCACCGGCTTCCTCGAAAAGCGCGGCGTCGAAATTGTCCCCGATTCTGACCCGGTTTTATAGCGCCCACAGGAGTTATACTGTGCCTAGCCTGGGACCCTCCATGATTAGATTCGTTCGCTCGTCCGTAGTGTTTGCCCTGACCGTGACCGTGCACGGCGCCTCCCCCGCTCCTGACTTTCGGAAGGACATTCGGCCTATCCTTTCTGACAACTGCTTCCAATGCCACGGCAACGACAAGACCACCCGCATGGCCGGCCTGCGTCTCGACATCAAAGAAGGCGCCTTCTCCACTCGCAAGGCCGGAACGGTCATCGTCCCGGGCAATCCGGCAAAATCTCTGCTGGTCCAGCGCATCACCGCTCCCGACCCGGCGCGCCGCATGCCGCCGGCCTTCTCCCACAAGAGCCTCACCTCGCAACAGCAGGAGACTCTCAAGAACTGGATCCAGGCCGGCGCAAATTGGCAGGAGCACTGGGCCTTCCGCGCCCCGGAGAGGCCAGATCCACCCGAAATCAAGGCCGCCGCGTGGCCCCGCAACCCCATCGACCGCTTCATCCTCGCCCGCTTGGAGTCCAAAGGGCTCGCTCCCGCTCCTGAAGCCTCCAAACGCACTCTAATCCGCCGCCTCGCTTTCGATCTCACCGGGCTCCCGCCTGCTCCCGAAGATGTCGAAGCCTTCGTCGCCGACCCCTCACCCGGCGCCTACGACAAGCTCATCCACAAATACCTGAACTCGCCGCGCTGGGGCGAACACCGCGCCCGCTACTGGCTCGACGCCGCCCGCTACGGCGACACACACGGCATCCACATCGACAACTACCGCGAGATCTGGCCCTATCGCGACTGGGTCATCAACGCCTTCAACAGGAACATGCCGTTCGACCGGTTCACCATCGAACAGATCGCCGGCGACCTCCTCCCCAATCCCACCCTCGAACAGAAAGTCGCCACCGGCTTCCAGCGCTGCAACGTCACCACCAACGAAGCCGGCGTCATCATCGAGGAGATCGAGGCCATGTACGCCAAGGACCGTGCTGATACCATCGGCGCCGTCTACCTGGGTCTCACCGTCGGCTGCGCCACCTGCCACGATCACAAGTTCGATCCCATCCCCCAAAAGGACTTCTACGCCCTCACCGCCTTCTTCCGCAACACGACCCAGAACGCCATGGACGGCAATGTCTTCGACACCCCGCCCATCGTCGTCGTCCCCAACCCCGAAGACCGGCCTCGCTGGGATGCCATCGACGCGCGTGAGAAGATCCTCGGGCGCCTCATCGCCGCGAAACCCCGGCAGTCGACTCCCTCCAACGACTTCTTGCGCCTCAACCTCAACGGAGCGATCTCCGCGTCCACTCCCGATGGCTCCGCTACGCTCCCCTTCAAGCCTGGCCTCACCCTCGGCGGCTCTCCCGATCCCGGACGCATGGCAGTCTACTTCTCCAACAAGGCCACTCTCGAACTCCCCAACGTCGCCGCCATCGACACGGACAAGCCCTTTACCATCTCGGCAACCTTCCTCTTCCCGCACGGCGAGGAGTCCTACACCATCGCGTCCCAGCAGGACCCCAAGGACAAGAACCGCGGCTGGTCCTTCTTCGTCGGCGCACGCATCCCCGGCGTCCGTTTTTACTTCGACGACGGCAAATCCATCGAGATCCGCGGCGGCCATCTCGATCAGATCATCCCCGGCACCTGGAATACTGTTTCGTTCTCCTATGACGGAACCGGGGAAGCTCTCGGCGTTCGCATCTTCATAAACGGCCGCGAGGTCAACCCGCAGCGCAATTCCCGCGCGGTCATCAAAGGCTCCATCCACACCAGCGCTCCCCTCAAACTCGGCAACCCCAATCGCTCCACTGACGGAGCCATCTCCGAGCTCCGCATCTTCAACCCGGCCCTTTCGCCCGAAGAAGCCGAACTCCAGAAACTCGAGCTCGAACGCCGCGCCATCCGCCGCCGCGGTGCAGTCACTCTCGTGATGGAGGAGCGCACCGATCAGAAACCCTTCGCACACCGCCTCTACCGCGGCATGTACGATCAGCCCAGGGAGAAGCTCGACGCCAACACGCCCTCAGTTCTGCCGCCGATGCCTCCCTCCCTCCCTCGCAACCGCCTCGGTCTCGCCCAATGGCTGGTCTCCGCTGACAACCCGCTCACCGCGCGCGTCACCGTCAACCGTTTCTGGCAGGAGGTTTTCGGCACCGGACTCGTGAAGACCGTGGAAGATTTCGGCTCGCAGGGAGAGCCTCCTGTCAATCAGGAACTCCTCGACTGGCTCGCCGTCGAATTCCGCGAATCCGGCTGGGATGTGAAACGACTCTTCCGTCTCATCGTGTCCTCGTCCACCTATCGCCAGGCCGCCATCGCCACACCGGACAAGATCGAGAAGGATCCCAACAACCGCCTTCTCTCCCGCGGGCCTCGCTTCCGCATGGACGGCGAGGAGCTGCGCGACGCGGCCCTGAGTGCTGCGGGCCTGCTGACACCCGCCATCGGCGGCCCCAGCGTCAAACCCTATCAGCCGGACAACGTCTGGGAGACCGTCGCCATGGAAGGCAGCGACACTCGCTTCTACAAACGCGACACGGGCGACAAACTCTATCGCCGATCCATGTACACGTTCTGGAAACGCAGCGCCCCACCGGCGTCCATGGACATCTTCAACGCGCCGACCCGCGAGACCTGCACCGTCCGCCGCGAGCGCACCAACACGCCTCTCCAGGCCCTGGTCACCATGAACGATCCCCAGTTCGTCGAGGCTGCCCGCGCCCTCGCCACCCTCGTCATGGCTTCGCCCGATCTCGACACGCGCCTCAACGCCATGTCGCTCCGCGTTCTCGCCCGTCCCCTTGAAGACCGCGAGCTCGCCATCCTGCGCAACGCCTACCGCGGCTTCCTCACCTTCTACGACTCCAACCCCGCCGAAGCACAGAAGCTGATCACGACGGGCGAATCCAAGCCCCCGGAAAACCTCTCTCCCCCCGAGCTCGCGTCCCTCGCCATGGTCGCCAATCAGCTCATCAACCTCGACGAGGCCCTCTCCAAATGAAGAACGAAATCACTCGCCGCCTGCTTCTCTCCCGCTCCGCACAGGGCTTCGGCGGACTCGCGCTCGCTCAGCTCCTCAAGGCGGACGGCAAGGTCGCACTGCCCCACTTCCCCCCGAAGGTGAAGCGCGCCATCTACCTCCACATGGTCGGCGCTCCCCCACAGATCGAGACCTTCGACAACAAGCCCAAGATGCAGGAGTGGTTCGACAAGGACCTCCCCGACTCCATCCGCCAGGGCCAGCGCCTCACCACGATGACCTCGAATCAGAGCCGTTTCCCCATCGCGCCCTCGGTCTTCAAATTCGCGCGCTACGGCCAGTGCGGAGCTGAAGTGAGTGAGCTGCTCCCCTACACCGCGAAGATGGTGGACGATATCGCCATCGTCCGCTCCATGCACACCGAGGCCATCAACCACGAGCCGGCCATCACCTTCATGCAGACCGGGTTCATGATCGCCGGCAAGCCCTGCATCGGCTCCTGGATCGCCTACGGCCTCGGCTCCATGAACAAGGACCTGCCGACATTCGTCGTGCTCAACGCCTCGCACTCGAATCCGAAAGCCAACGTACAGGCCATCTCCGCGCGCCTCTGGAGCTCCGGCTTCCTCTCCGGCGAATACTCCGGCGTCGCGCTCCGCTCCGGCGGCGACCCCGTCCTCTACATCAACAACCCCGGCGGAGTCCCAAAACAAATTCGCCGTGAAATGTTGGATGGCCTAGCCGAGCTGAATCGCCTCGAAGATGCGCGCCTCCACGACCCCGAAACCCACGTCCGCATTGAGCAGTACGAGATGGCCTTCCGCATACAAACGTCCGTGCCGGAGCTCACCGACCTCGGCAAGGAATCGGAAGCCACCTACAAGCTCTACGGCGAGGACGCCCGCAAGCCCGGCACCTTCGCCTACTGCGCGCTGATGGCCCGCCGCCTAGCCGAGCGCGGCGTCCGCTTCGTTCAGGTCTACCACCGCGGCTGGGACGTCCACGGCAACCTGCCCGAGGTGCTTCCCTCGCAATGTAAGGACGTGGATCAAGCATCCTACGCCCTGGTGCAGGACCTCAAGCAGCGAGGACTCCTCGACGACACCCTCGTCATCTGGGGTGGCGAATTCGGCCGCACCATCTATTCGCAAGGCAAGCTCACCGAGAAGGACTACGGCCGCGACCATCACCCGCGCTGCTTCTCACTCTGGCTCGCAGGCGGCGGCATCAAGGGTGGCACTGTCTACGGCGAAACCGACGAGTTCAGCTACAACATCGTCAAGGACCCCGTCCACGTCCGCGACTTCCAGGCGACCCTGCTGAACCAGTTCGGCATCGACCACGAAAGGTTCACCTACAAGTATCAGGGCCTCGACCAGCGCCTCACCGGCGTTGAAAAAGCCACCGTCGTCCAGGGGATCCTCAAATGACACGACCGGCAGCGAGCGGTTTTCGGCGTGATGAGACGGCATCCGGTCAGGCCGGATGTTCTAAACGTCGCCGCTGTACGCCAGGTCCTGATCGGTCAATTCGGTCAGCAGCCGCCACTGCTTCGCCTCATTGCTCCGCGACTCGCGCAACGACTCGCGCTGCCCGGGGGCGACGCGCTGCCACTGCGCGTCTTCCTTCTCCAGCCGGTACTCGAAGAGCTCCTCTTCCACCGACGAGAGCCGCGCGAGCTTCTCCATGTTGCCGTCGGACGATGCAGCCACGCGCAGCGCCAGGCCCACGACGAAGCCCAGACGGTTCTGGGCGTTTCTCCGCCGCGCCTCGCGCACCATCCACTGCCAGTCCATATCGGGATAGCGCAGCACCAGCCACGGCAGCGCCTCGACCACTCGCTCATCGAGATGGTTGCAGCTCAGCGCGGCCATCAACACAATTGCCGGGTCGTGATTGAACTCGGCTTCGATCTCAGTGAACAGGTTGACGAAGCCCGGATAACCGAGCGCGCCGAGAGCATCGCGCAGCGTTCGAGACCGGGCTTGATCTTTCTTGGTCACCGTATTACTTTAACCCGCCTGCGCGGGTGCGCGGCAAGATTATAATGGGGAGTTTCGAATGGCGACTGACTGGTTTCCTCTGTGGCTCAGCTTGCGCGTTGCAGGACTGTCCACGCTCATCGCCCTCCTGCTCTCCCTCTGGTGCGCGTGGCTCTTTAGCGCTAAGACATTCAAAGGACGAAATGTTTTGGACGCCATCGTCACTCTGCCGCTCGTGCTGCCGCCGACGGTGCTCGGCTATTACCTGTTGGTGCTGCTCGGCCGCAACAGCCCGCTCGGCAGACTCTATGAGTGGGTCTTTGGACAACCGCTTGTCTTCACCTGGCAGGCCGCCGTGGTCGCCGCGCTACTCCACGCCGCGCCGCTGCTCATCAAGTTCTCGACCGCCGCACTGGAAAGCGTGCCGCGGCGCTACCCGAAGGCTGCCCGATCACTCGGCGCCTCCGAGTGGCGCACGTTCTGGCAGGTCTCTCTGCCGCTTGCGTGGAACCAGGTGCTCGCCGCAACGGCCATCGCCTTCGCGCGCTCATTGGGCGACTTCGGCATTACCATCATGGTCGCCGGCAACATTCCGGGCCGCACGCAGACCATCTCGGTGGCGATCTACGACGCGGTCGAAGCAGGCAACGGCGCCGCCGCCCGCGTGCTGGTGCTCGTGATCTCCGCCGTCGCTCTGTCCAGCATCTGGCTGGCGAACCGGCTCGGCCGCATCTCTCTGGGGAAGGCGGCGTGACCCGATGATCGACGCGCGCATCCGCAAGAACCTGGAAGGCGGAGACGACTCGCATCCGTTCTCGCTCGACCTGCACATCTCGACCAACGCGGGCGTCACCGTGCTGTTCGGCCCAAGTGGAGCCGGGAAGTCGTTGACATTGGATGCCATCGCGGGGTTCGTCAAACCCGATGAAGGCCGCATCCTGGTTGACGACGTGTTGCTGTTCGACGCAGCGGCGGGAGTCAATCTGCCTCCGCGCTCGCGCCATTGCGGCTACGTCTTTCAAAGCTCCGCGTTGTTCCCGCACATGACCCTGCGGCAGAACCTTGCGTTCGCCGCCGAACGCCTGCCACGGCTGGAGCGGCGGCGCAAAGTAGGCGACATGCTCGACCAGTTCCATCTCACGGAAGTGGCCGGACGAAAGCCCGCCGAGCTCTCCGGCGGCCAGCGGCAGCGCTGCGCCATCGCCCGCGCCCTGCTTGCGCAGCCGCGACTGCTGTTGCTCGACGAACCGTCGAGCGGACTCGATGCCGCGCTGCGCGAAGAGCTCTACGACGTGCTCGCCGATGTCCACAAAACATTTCGCATGCCGATCCTGTTGGTGACGCACGACCTCGACGAAGCGCTGGAACTTGGCGAGGAGATGTTCGTGCTGAACGGAGGCCGCCTGCTGCAGAGCGGAGCGCCTTCCGCGGTCCTCGACCAGCCGGCAGGCGACGACGTCGCGCGCCTGCTTGGGCGGTTCAACATTCTCGACGCTGAGATCCTCTCAATGGATCCAGGTGCAAAACGGAGCCGGCTTCGCTGCACCGTGCCGGATGCGCCGCAGTTCGAAATCGAGGGCCCTTATTTTCCGGGGCACATGCTGGGCGCGCACCTGCGGCTCGGGATCCGCAGCGAAGCGCTTCGTGTGAGTTCCTTTGCAGGAGCCGGCGTGCCGATGAAGCTCGCCCGGTTCAGCCGCCGGACCAGCGTCGCGCGCTTCGAGTTCACCGGAGGCATCGTCGCCGAGATGCCGGAACGCAGTCTGGATCCGCCGCCGCATAATGGGGAGTGGGTGGTGCAGTTTCCGCCCGATGCGCTTAGGCTGCTCAAATGAAGACCTTCGCCGAATACGAGGATCTCGCCAGGAAGGTGCATGGCCACATGTGCGCGGGCCAGGTGCTCGGACTCCGCATGGCCATTTACGGTCTTTCGCTGCTGGGCATCGACGACCCTACCGGCTCGCAACGCAAGCGGCTGGTCACCTACGTGGAGATCGACCGGTGCGCCACGGATGCGATCGGCGTCGTGACCGGCTGCCGATTGGGCAAACGCGCCTTGAAGTTTCTCGACTTCGGAAAGATGGCTGCCACCTTCTGTGACCTCCAAACAGGAAAGGCCATTCGTGTTTCGGCGAAGGAATCGAGCAAGCAGCGAGCCAAAGAGCTGTTCCCGGAGATCACCGACAAGAACGCGCAGCAAATGAAGGCCTACCGCGAACTGCCTGACGCGGATCTCTTCGATACCCTGTGGGTGAGCGTGCGAATCGGCCCCGAGGACCTTCCCGGCTTCAAAGGGCCGCGCGTGACCTGCGCGGAGTGCGGCGAGGGCATCAACTTCCAGCGCGAGGTCGTCGTCGATGGCCGCACGCTGTGCCGGAGCTGCGCGGGCCAACGCTACTACGAGCCGCTGCCATGAAGATGCACATCACGGATCGCACAGCTCTCGGCGGCGTCGAGGCGCTGGTGAGGTGTATCGCGAGGAATGACGCAGAGGGCGTCGACCTGATTCAGATACGCGAGAAGGATCTGTCTGCGCGCGAGCTGTGCGCGCTGGTGGGCAGGGCGTTGACCGTCTGCCGCACGACGAAGGTGCTGGTGAACACGCGCGTCGATGTGGCGTTGGCATGCGGAGCCCATGGCGCGCACCTGCCGTCGGATTCGCCCACGCCGCGCGAGTGGCGGCGAATCGCGCCGGAAGGTTTTCTGATCGGCGTGTCGTGCCACTCGATCGATGAGCTGAGGCAGGCCGAAGCGGAAGGCGCGGATTACGCGGTGTTCGGACCTGTCTTTAAGCCGCTGTCGAAAGTGGACGTGCGCCAACCGCAAGGAATTGCGGTGCTGCGCGCGGCGTGCGCCGAGGTGCGCATGCCGGTGTACGCGCTGGGCGGCATCACCAAGGAGAACGCTGAGCAGTGCATGGAGGCAGGTGCTGCCGGAGTTGCCGGCATCACTCTGTTCCAGCCATGACGAACAGGGCTGTGCGATTAGCGGGCTGCGGGAGGGCCCGTTCGTTGCCGCGAACGGCCGAGGCCGGCCGTGGCGGCGCAATTCGCGGGGGTGTCGCGGCTGGCAGTGAGAAGGCGGGACGGCGATGACTGATCGGGCTGTGCGATTCACGGGCCGAGCGAAGGACTACGCGGCGGGGCGTCCGAACTATCCGGATGCGGTGGTCGGGGCGCTTGAAGGGGATGGGCTGCAAGTGGGTGGGCTGATCATCGACGTCGGGGCCGGCACCGGCATTTCATCACGGCTGTTTTTGCGGCACGGATATCGGGTGATCGCGATTGAGCCGAATGCGGAGATGCGCGCGGCGGCTGTCGCGAGCGGCATCGACTGCCGTGAGGGGCGCGGCGAGGCGACGGGTCTCGAGAGCGGCATCGCGGATCTCGTGATCTGCGCGCAGGCGTTCCATTGGCTGGATCAGCCCAAGGCGTGGGTTGAATTTGAGCGAGTGGCGCGTCCGAGCGGACTGCTGGCATTGATTTGGAATGTCCGATTGACAGAAGGCACACCATTCGTCGAAGGGCTGGAACGGCTGCTGCGAGAGCATTCCGCAGAGGATCCATCGATCTCGGAGGGGGCGCACCACCGGGATTGGCCTGGAATGCAGTTGCGCGAATTCAGCCACGAGCAGCCATTGAACTGGGACGGGCTGCAGAGCCGCGTATCTTCGATGTCGTACATGCCGCTACCGGGCTCGCCGCGGCACGCGTCGATGACCGCCGCGCTGCGGGATCTGTTCGATCAAACAAATGTGGCCGGTAATGTTTCGATGCTCTACAAGTGCCGGCTCTTCTGGAGAAAGCGATGATCAGAGGGACCTTGATTCTGCTGGCGGCGGGACTGTGGGCGGCGCCTCCAACGCCGAACTGGCCAAGCGCCGAAGAGGAGACGCTTCGGCACTACCAGGCGCTGGTGCGCATGGACACGAGCGATCCGCCAGGCAATGAAGCGCCCGCGGCGGAGTACCTGAAGAAGGTCCTGGAAGCGGAGGGGATTCCGTGCCAGGTATTCGCGGAGAACCCGAAGAGGCCGAACCTGGTGGCGCGTTTGAAGGGCTCCGGTGCGAAGAGGCCGCTGCTGCTGATGGCGCACACCGACGTGGTGAACGTGGATCCGGCGAAGTGGAAGTTCCCGCCGTTTTCGGCGACGCGCGACGGCGGCTACATCTATGGACGAGGGACGCTCGACGACAAGGACAACCTGGTCACCGCCTTGATGACGATGATCCTGCTGAAGCGGCTGCAGGTTCCTCTGGATCGCGACGTGATCTTCCTGGCGGAATCGGCCGAGGAAGGAACCTCGTCCGCGGGCATCGTCTACATGGTGAAGAACCACTTCAAGGAGATCGAAGCCGAGTACTGCCTCGCGGAAGGCGGCAGCGTGCAGCGTCGCGAAGGCAAGCTGTCGCGAATGCTGGTGGGGACGACGGAGAAGGTGCCCGCATGGACGACGCTGCGCGTGAAGGGGACGTCGGGACACGGCTCGGTGCCGCTCTCAGACAATCCGGTGGTTCGGATCGCTCAGGCGGTGGCGCGTGTGGCCGCGTGGCAAACGCCGATGAAGCTGAACGATACGACGCGCGCGTACTTCGAGCGTCTGGCGTTGATCAGCACGCCGGAGCAGGCTGCGCGCTATAACAACCTGGCGAATCCGGAGAAGAGCGCTGAGGTACAGGAGTATCTGCGTCTGCACGAGCCGCGTCATTATTCGATGCTGAGAACGTCCATTTCACCGAACATCATCAAGGGCGGGTACCGGACCAACGTAATTCCATCCGAGGCGGAGGCAGTGCTCGACATTCGGGCGCTGCCCGACGAGGATCTGGATGGGTTCTTCGCGGAGTTGAAGAACAGGATCGGCGATCCTGGCGTCGAAGTCGTGCGCGGGCCGACGACGCGGGGCCCGGCGGCACCGTCGCGGCTGGACACTGAGATGTTCCGGACTCTGGAGGCGGTGCAGAAGAAGCAGTATCCGGGGGCGATTACGATGCCGACGATGCAGACCGGCGCGACGGACATGGCGCAACTGCGGGAGCGAGGAATGCAGTGCTACGGCATCGGCCCAATGATCGACGAGGAGGACGGGCAGAAAGGCTTCGGTGCCCACTCGGATCAGGAGCGGATTCTCGAAGCCTCGCTGTATCTGTTCCTGCGGTTCAACTGGGAAGTGGTCACTGCCGTGGCAGGACGTCCGTAGGCTATTTGGGATCAGGACCCAGACCTGAGCGGCAATGCGATGATCTGCCACCGCTCCGGGTCTGGGCGCAGGCCGCGAACAGCTCGCCCATGATGGCATGGACCTTGGTGGTGGGATGGAATTCATCCCAGAAGAAATAGGTATCCGGTGAACTGCAAGGCTGCCACGTTGCGTAATTGAAGCACTGTCCTGTCACATTCGTGAGGCCATATGCTGCAGGGTTGCCGATGATTTGGCGCATCCAGGCCGCGGTATCAAAGTAATTCGTACTGCGAGGCATCGAAGCCAGGAGCAAGGCATTGAATCCGTCGGTGAGGGCCGAAGCCGGCCCGGCGATGCCCATGCTGACTGCAAAGGGGGTCAGGCCGATATCCGGCATTCCGGGAACGAGGATGTGCTTTGCCCCGCGGCGCTGAAGATCAGTGACAATGGCGATGATGTTCGTCACGGCTGTGGCGGCAGTTTGGGCGCTGAATCCGTTCGTAAGAAAGTCGTTTGGGCCAGCCCACACTACATATATGGCTTTGGAGTCAACGGGGTCATTGGCGGCGTGGTAGGCGGTTGTCATACCGGGAAGCTGGACAAGGGTCGTTTGATTTCCCTGATCTCTGTAGTTACCTAGACCGGTGGTTGCGCCGAACCAAGCGAAGTCATGAAGCTGGACGCCGACGATATCAGCCATCTTTTCAACGGCCAACGGGCCATTGCTGGCCTTTGGGCCAGGATATGGCCACGGCGGGCTAGTGATAGGCACAGCGCGGTAAAAATTCCCGGTGTCGGAGAGGCTGTCTCCGAAAACTACAATTTGCGACACCCAAGTCTGTCCAAAGGCACAGAGAGCAATGAGCATGAGAATGAAGAGTCTGTTCGAAATCGACAAAGCGTTACTCCTGGGAGTGGAGCATATCGCAGTTGCCGAAAACGTCAATACTGCCGTTGGATGAGTGGCGGAGTTTAGGGTGTGGATGGGAGAAATCAAGCGACAGGCGGCGGAAAGAGGCGCGCGGCGTTATCGTGTAGGATCAGGCGCGCAAGTGACAGAGCCTCGGTCTCAGAGCAGAATCCTTCCTGCACTTTTTCAGAAAGTACTCGAGTGATTCCGGCGCGGGCCATCCTTGAGTGGGCATAGGAGAGCTCGACGTAGCGGTAGTCGCCGCCGAAGCCGAGGAGTTTGTTGGCGGGGACAGAGTCGAGCATCTCGTGGAGGGCGCGGCGGGCGGCGGTTGGACTGATCACCCACATCCAACAAAAGTCCACGGTTACGTTTTGGAACATTTTGGCGAGCGCGGCGGTTTCGGAGGGCCAGGGCCATCCGATGTGGAAGAGGTCAAAGGTGACCTTGGGGTAGCGCGCGAAGAGATTATTGAGGAGTGTGGGACGCGAGTTCTCCAGCGTGTTGGAGTTGCCGGCCTGGAGGCCGGTATGGACCTGGATGGGGAGGCTGCGGTCCTGTGCGAGGCTCAGAGCGTGGTGGAACATGTAGTCGGACAGGCGGCGCGGCGGCTGGGGTTGAGGCCCGCGCATGACAAGGTCGAAGTCGGCCTGCGCGTCGGCTTCCGAGGCCACGGCAAAGTGGAGGCTGCGAGAGTAGGCGAGAGTCGTCTTCAGAGTGACCATGCCCTGATCGAGGCTCTGCTGGAAGCGGCGCTCTAACGCGTTCTTCAAGCCGGAGAGGCTGGTGATGGAGACTCCGGTGACTTCTTCCATGCGGCGCATGTCGGAGGACTGGCGGACGGACGAGAACCAATCCATTTTGCGGGCGAGGACGAAGAAGCGCGGGTCGGGGCGAACGGGGTCGCCGTGCCAGTAGTCGTCGAGGACGGAGTATTCGATTCGGGCTTTGTCCTTGAGGATCGACTGGTAAAGGCCGGGTTTGTTGGCTGCAGCCATCTTGGCGTTGATGACGGCGATGCCTTTCTCGCTGATGGGGTCGATGCCGTAGATGTCTTTCGCAGCGATTTTGAAGGCGTGGGCGTAGCCGGTGTGCTGAGCGTGGCGCCACCAGGGCTCGAAGTCGGCCCAGGACCTCGGGGCGGCGGGCATGCCGGCAGAGGTGAGGTCGTTGCCGAGGTAGTGGGAGACGAGGGTGAAAAAGTCGGGCGTTTGTTCGAGGCGCTCGGATTCGGGGAGGAGGTGCTCATGCGTCGAGATAATCGGCAATTGCTGGATCTGGGCTTGGAGGCGCTGCAACAGGGCCGGCGCGGCGGGGGTGACGGCAAGGAAATCGCGGCGGTTCACGACAGCCGATTGTACATGACGGGTTTGCCGCTGAGTCCGGCCGGGTGGCGAGTCCGGCCGGGGACACTGCGGGCGCGCAGTTCTGTGGCGGAGGGTTCGGTTGTCAAAGAGCCGGACGTGGCGCGGCGAAGCGTGGGCTAAGCCGCTCCATTGTTAGGGTAACCGGCGGAGTCAAGAGCTTTTGGGAAAATTGCAGATGCGAGTGTTGAAAATAGAGAGGATATTTTTGCGGAAGTACTGTGACTGAACAACTCTTCATGGCTGGATTGCGGCGTTTGACTGCGAGGGGCGCGAGCCGGGGGGAGGCTCGCGCCGCTCAAGGATAGCGCTCGGCGTTCCTTACAGGAGGGGGGCCAGGGCGCGCATGACTTCGAAGGCGTCGGCGACGTAGAGGACGTCGGCTTTGCCGCGGGACCAGCCACAGGCGGGGTCGAGGTTGATGGCACGGCGCTCGTTGATGAAGCGCCAGCCAACGACGTGGGGTTCTTCACCGTGGCAGCAGGTGGCGAGGCCTTTGCGGTGGCGGGGGGTGGAGCCGGTCTGGCCGACCTGATGGAGGTGCGTCAGGAAGGGCAGCACGGCCTGGCCTTCGCCGGAGAGGTCCACCAGGGATTTCGAGGAGCCGAGGGAGGACTGGGTCTTCTGGACGAAGCCGAGGATGATCTCGCCGGCTTCGCCGGTGTGGGTGGCGCCGTCCTTCTGCTTCTTGGTCCAGCCGGCTCCGGCGACGAAGAGGAGAGATGCGCCAGGGCGGATGGTCTGCTGGTCGGCAGCGGGGGATTGGAAGCCGGTGACCTGAGTGCGGGTCTCCACCGGGACGCTCAGGAGTTCGGCGGGTGCGCCGGCTGCCGTTGTCGCGGCGGGATTGGAGCCGGGCTCAATGAGAAGGACCCATGGGCGGGTGGAGCGGGTGAGCGTGCCTTCCATGCGCTGGCGGTAGAACCAGCGATGGACGTTGAGACTGGGATCGACGGCGACGATGTGAGTGTCGGCAGCTCCGTTGAGACGCGCGGCGACGCCGGGGAGGGCGCGGTTGAAGCGCATTGTGCCGGGGGCGAGGACGATCTGCGCGCCGGATGCCTGGATGAGGGCCGCGGCAGCGGCGGCATCGGTGGAGTAACGGGATTGAGAAAAGGCATCCCCTTCGACGGCGAGGGTCTTCCCTGCCCCGCTGGAGATGGACTGAGCGGCAGCGGCGGCGTTGGCGCCGAGGACGGCGAGGTCCCAAGCAGCGCCGAGGGATTGAGCGACGCCGAGAGTTTCGAGCGCGGCCGGAGGGAGCCCGCCGTCGGCAGCGGTGTGGAGGAGGACGAGAATTTTTTCCATGGGCAGGCTCCTTATTGCTTGATCCATTCGGCGATTTCGCGGGCGATTTCAGCCGCGGGGACGTCCTTGACGATGCGGGTCTGACGGGTGACGGCGGGGAGGGAGACGTCAGCGAAGGTGAGGGCGGAGGTCAGAGACGCGGGCTTGGCCTTTTGCAGCGCGGGCATCATGGCGCGCATGTTGGCCATGCCGGTCTGGGGGTGATTGGCGGGCTCGGAGAGATTGCCGGTGGCCCAGGCGAGAACGGCGGGCGGGGCGGTGCAGCGGGAGACCTGGTGCTGGCCTCCTTCGACGCGCTCCTTGATGACGAGTGCGCCGTCCGCGTCGATGGTGAGTTCGTCGACGGCGAGGAACTGCTCGGTGATGCCGAGTTTCTCGCCGACCATTTGCATGACAGTGCCTGCGCCGCGGGTGGCTGACTCCCAGCCGCCGAAGAGCAGCACTTGGGATTTGTCGAGGCCGGGGATGGCGGCGATGGCGTCGGCGAGGACGGCAGCGATCGAGGCAGCATCGGTGAAGCCGCCGCCGGGGCCGTCGAGGGGAACGAGCTCGAAGGGGAGCTTCTGCGCGATGGTCATCATCACCTGCTGGAGTTTGGCTTTGGGGGCGAGGCTGACGACCTTGATGGAGGAGCCAGGGTGCTGTTTGGCGAGGTGCGCGGCTTCGTAGAGTGCATGCCCGGCCCAGGGATCGAAGACCGCGGGGAGCATCATCTCGTTCTTGAGGGCCGGACCGGCGGGAGAGGAGACCGGTTCGAGAGTTTGAAGCGGATCGGGGGCGAGCCCGCCGCAGACGATGATTTGGTAGGGCATAGTGTGAACTCAGTTTTCAGCGGAGTGCAGACCTCCAGGTGCGGCGCAGAACTCGATGTTGGAATCGGGGCAGTTCCAGAGGCAGGCGCCGCAGTGGATGCATTTTTCGCGATCGAAGGCGGGGACGCCTTGCGGATCGGTGGTGGAGACGTGGATGGCCTCGGCGGAACAGATCTCGGCGCAGAGATGGGACGCGCAATGAGAGCAGACGGCGGCCTGGCGGAAGACGACGTGATCGGGGAAGTCGGGCGGGGCCTGGACCTTGCCGCCCATGAGGAGCGCGTCCTGGTGGGAGACGAGGATCTTGCCGTCGTACTCGATGGGGGGCCAGCCGCAGAGGTCCATGAGCGCGTCGTGGAGAGGCTTGCCTTCACGGGCGGCGTTCTGCCGGGCGGTTTCGATCTCGGAGCGCGAGAGGCGGGCGACAAAGAAGTCTTCCGCGGTGCGGACGTGTTTGTCTTCACTGGGGCGCGGGATGCTGAACGCGCCATTGGTGAGGCCGGCGAGGCCCATGCCGATGAAGCCCTGCAGGACGCCGCGCTGGAATCCGTTGCGGGCCTTTTCGGCGATGCGGGATTCATGGTCGAGCCATGAGGCGCGGCGTTTCGCGGTGTAGCGCGCGTCCAGATTCTCTTTGGTGAAAGGGAGGCCTTCGCGGTAGATGTCGAGCACCGCTTCGGCGAGTTGAACGCCGGTGAGCCAGGCCTCGTCGACGCCGGAGCCGGTGAGGACGTTGGTGGAGCCGGAGCCCTCGCCGATGCGGGCGTAGCCGTTGCCGGTGAGGAAAGGCTCGCCGCGGCGGCCGGATTCGAGGAGAGATTTCGCGCCCCAGCTTCTCATGCGGCCACCCTTGAGATAGCGCCACAGGTAGGGGTGTTGGACGAAGTGCTGCAGGAAGCGGTACGAGGTGCGGACGGGGCTTTCGAGCCAGGAGGGGACGAAGATGCCGACGCTGGCGACACGGCCCGGGTGGACGTAAAAGAAGCCGAAGATCTCGGGCTCGGGGTAGCCGATGGTGTGGAAGACCGTGCCTTCGGGAAGGTCGCAGGAGTCGGGGAGATCGACGACCATCTTCATGCCGACGGCCCACTCGTCGCGTTGATGGCCGGGAGGCATGCCGAAGGTCTCGTCGATGCGCCGTCCGACGGGGCCGATGGGACCGTCACCGACGACGGTGAACTCGGCGCGGACTTCGGAGCCGTCGGCGGCAAGGACAACGCCGGCGACCTTGCCATTTTCGACGAGAGGTCCGGCGACGGGAGTGGAAGGCCAGATCTGGGCGAGGCCGGTCATCATGACCTGCTGGCCGACCCACTGGTTGAACTGGCCGAGGGAAAAGATGAAGCCGTCGCGCTTGTGGAGGAAGCCGGGGCAGTAGGGGAGGGCCCAGCCCTGATGTTCGGCGCGGAGAAGGCCGCCGCAGGCTTCGATGAGCTTGTCGGCAAACTGCATGAGGGCAGGGCGACGGGAGGCGCCGTGGGGATCGAGAAGATAGACGAGCTTCTCGTCGGTGACGCGGGCGGCCATGGGGATCTCATCGGGGTTGAGATCCGGGAAGGAGGCGCGGATGGCGCGGGCGCGGGTGACAACGCCGGAGACGCCAAAGGCGATGTCGTCGGCGCGTTCGTAGCAGAGGACTTGAGGAGGGAGCCCCGGCATGGCGCGGGAGTCGATGGACGCTTCACCGAGACCGCGAGTGAGAGTGGTGAGGAAGCCGCCGGTGGCGGGGCCGAAGCCGACGCAGAGGATGTCGGCGTCGAGAGGTTTCAGTTCAGGTGCTTCGTCAGGGGTCATGGTGAGTTGTATGATTTACCGGCTCCCTACCGGTCGCAGCTCTGAGAATTAGAGCGGGTAGTCCAGGGCTGCCGGGATCATCACCTTCTGGATGGACTCGGCGGCGCGGTCCTTGGCGAGCAGAGCGCCGGAGAGGCAGCCGTCGAGCTTGGAGCGGAGCTTGGTGAAGTCGGCGAGGCCAGGGGCGCGGACGCAGGGACCGGCCTTGGTGGCGTGAGTACCGTCTTCGCGATAGAAGTCGGAGGTGAAGCTCGATGCGCCGGGAACGATGCCTTCGATCTGCTGGAGTTCTTCTTCCTTGAAGCAGGATTCACACTCTTCGGCGCGATCCCAGGAGGGGTGGCGCAAGTAGCCGAAGACGAGTTCGGAGCAGATGCGGGAGACCTCGCCGGCGGCGCGAGCGGCGTGGACGTGGCAGAGGTCGGTCAGGAAATTGACCGAGCCTTCGAAGCCTTCCTGGATGGAGGCTCCGCCTTCGTGGCGGAGGTGCTGGACGTCGAGGATCTGAGAGCGGGAGGCGAGGAGCCAGCAGAGGGCGTCGGCCATGGGGAAAGTTACGCCCTGGCGGTTGGACTGGTAGAGCTTCTGGCCGAATTCGTCCTTGGCCTGCTGGAGGTGCTCCACCGTCCAGAGCCAGAGGTGCATGGCGGAGGCGAGAGTGCAGGCGCCGGTGCCGGGGTCGTGCGAGGCGACGATGCGCATCTCGTGGATCCAGTTGCGGAACTGGGCGAGGAAGACCTCGCTGTTCATGGTGACGGAGAGCTGGCGGCGCTGGACGGCCTCGGGCCCTTCATATGTGGCTTCGAGTTGTGAGTCCATCCACTTGAAGGAGAGGAAGCCGGGGCAGTCCTCGGTAATGCCATAGCCGCCCATGAGGGAGACGGCCTCGCGCATCATGACGTTGCCGTGGCCGGTATTCCAGAGCTTGGTGGCGGGGCAGAGGACGTTGGCCTGAGCGTCAAGGACGATGTACTGGACGATGGGGTCGGCGGAGAGAGCTGCGTAGCGCACTTTGTTGCGGAGGGCTTCGGCGCGGCCCTGCAAGTCGAGGAACTCGACGGCTTCGGCGTTGCGCTTGCGGAGGGCCTTGTAAGCTGCCATGCCGCCTTTGATACCCAGCTCGGCGAGAGCCTGGTCTTTCTGCTTTTCGATGGGGTCGAGCTGATCGAAGAGACGCGCGGTGGTGAAGCCGAGAGAGGCGCTGGCTTCGCCGGCGGCCCAGACGTCGAGGAGGCGGTGGGTTACGTCCTCCTTCTGTTGGAGGCCGAGCTCATAGCGGGGCGAGCCGGGGACAACGACGCCGGAGCCGCGGAAGCGGTCGCGGTGGTAGCGGATGAGTGGCTCGATGGCGCTGAGGAGCTTGGCGGAGGTCATCAGGCCGACGCCAACGCGGGTGCGGCGGAAGACAGCCTCGATGACGGTGCTGTGGTCGAAAGTAGGGATGATTTTGCCGTCTTTGACCTCGTAGCCGCCGACGATGCGAGAGGCGGGGACGCGGAGCTGGAAGACGGGATCGGATGTGGAGGAGAGCTGGTGGACGAGCTTGCGGGTGGGGGTGCCGCGGTCGAAGATGCCGGGGTCGGTCTCTTCAAGGATGACCATGCAGGTGCCCTGGATGCGGGGATCATCCGACTCGACGGCGGCAGTGACGAAGTTGGCGAAGCCCATGTTGGTGATGAAGCGGCCGCGCTTGTTGACTTCGAGGATGGGCTCACCGCCCTCGGGCCACTCGGCTATGCGGACGCGTCCGCCGAGGATGCCGGTTTCGACGCCGACATAGGGGATAGGCTCGGTGAGGGCGAAGGCCGCGCGTTTGGTCTCCTTGCCGGGGGCTGGGGCGGCCAGGGACATGTAGTGGGCTCTTTGCTCCGGGGTGCCGCGCTCGTGGATGGGGGCGAGGCCGAGGTGGGTGGCGAGGGAGCCGGTGGCGGCGCCGGCATCGACCCAGGCGAGTTCGAATGCAATGAGAGAGAGGGCGAGGTTCTTGGGGCCTTCCAGGTAGCCGCCCTCTTCGGGCTCGAGGTAGGCGGCGGTGATGCCCGCGTTGTCGAATTCGGCGAGGAGGGCGTTCTTCTCGGGGGTCCAGTCGTGGGAGAGGCGGCCGCCCTGGGCGACGAGGCGGGCGACGGGGCCGCGGGCGACGGCGCGAACGCTCTGGACGAGCATCTGGAGGTCGTAGCGATCCGAGAAGCGCCAGAGAATCTGGCGGATATCGTCGCCTGGAAGCGTCTTGAGAAGCTCTCTCTGACTATGAGAAGTGGTTGCCGGCATCGTGCCCTCCTTCCAACAGGTCTGAGCAATTCGCTTGCCACAGTGAAGAGATGGGGGAAGTGGCGCAGATTCAGTGTTTCAGACCGAAGAGTCCATTTTGCCATGAGGGAAATGGCTCAGTCCACCGACGCCCGAATCTGGACGGCGGGGTCAAATCACGCGGAAGGGGTGAAAAAAATCGCGGATGGGATGAAACGGGCTGGCAAACGCCAGCACATATAGGGTGGGAAGCGTACAGAAAGCGCGAACGCAGCCGGCGGCCGGGCGACGAGGTAGACATCGCCCGGGGAGGAACGCCGGAGCCTGGCTGTACAGGGCCCCGCCGGAAACGGCGGGACAGCCGGGAGTGCGACGTGGGACTGGGTGTTTTCCCGTGTCTGTTACGTGGAGACCCGCGTAGTGGGCATGAAATGGCGCCGCTCCCTGCGCCGCTGAGCGGACTCGTGCCTAGAAGAGGGGGGAGACCGCCTGAGATGGCCGGCAGAATTCGTCGGAGGGATCTGCCGGCCATGCTTTTTTGGGAGGCAAGATGAACGCGATCGGAGTGCTGCCGTTACCGCCGCGAATGGGCGGGGCGAAGACAGGACGCGACGAAAGCTCGCCAGCCGGGTACAATCAACAGACATGGAGTGTTCTGTTGGCCGGGTGTAGCGACTTCGGGGCGGAGTATTTGCGGCGGCTCCTCGACGGCGACACAGAGACCGAACGTCATTTTGCGCACCATTTCGGACAGCTAATCGAAGTAAAGCTGCGGTTCCGGGTCAGAAGGACCCAGGAGGTGGAGGACCTGCGTCAGGAGACGCTGATGCGGGTGCTGGCGACGATCCGGCGTGACGGAGGACTGGACCGGCCGGAGCGGCTGGGGGCGTTCGTGAACGGGGTCTGCAACAACGTGCTGCTGGAATATTACCGCCGGGACGCGGAGGCTCAGACGAGCACTGAGGAGACAGACGAACCGCGAGGCACGGAGATGCCGGTGGATGAGCGGATCATCAGCAACGAAGCGCGGGGAGCGGTGAGGGTAGTGGTCGGGTCTCTGCCTAAAAAGGACAGAGAGTTGCTGAGGCGGGTGTTCCTGGAAGAGGAAGACAAGGACGCGGTGTGCCGCGAGATGAGCGTGAGCAGGAATTATCTTCGCGTGCTCTTGTTCCGGGCGCGCGGGAAGCTTCGCAAGGTGATGGCAGAGCAGGTGAAGGTCCGTGCGGGGGATGCGGCGCATGGCGCAAGGATCGCGCACGGCAAGTAGAGGAACCATGGATCACGACAGAGCAGTGAAGACCCAGGCAGCGGAACGGTATCTGTTAGGCGAGATGGGTCCAGCAGAGCGAGACGAGTTTGAGGGTCACTACTTTGAATGCGCCGACTGCGCGCGTGACGTGCAGGAGGGGGACTCGCTAATCAGCGGGTTCAAGGCAGGCTTGCCCGTAAGGACGGAAGAGAAGCGGAGCTGGGTCTGGACGAGGCCGTTTGCGTGGGCTCCGGCGATGGCCGCGGCAGCGTTGTGCGTCGTGGTGGTTTATCAGAACGCGGTGACGATCCCCGGGTTGAGGTCGACGGCGGAACCGCAAGCGGTGTCGACGACAGTGCTGCGGGTAGTGCGCGGATCTGGTCAGACGGTAGCGATTCCGGGGGGAGACAATTTCTTCAATCTGGTGATCGATGTGAACGCACCGGCGCAGAGCCGCTCGCTCGAGTGCGACATCGAAGGCGCGGGGGGAGGGCGGGTCACCCGGCTCACCGCGCCGGTCAAGGACGGGTCGGTGTCGCTGCTCTTGCCGGCGGCGCGATTTCCGGACGGCGACTATGTGTTGAACCTGCGCCCCGAGCCCTCCCTCGGAGGGGCGCCGCAAGCGCAAGTGGAGAGTCATCCTTTCCACGTCGAGCGGCAACGATGAGTGGACCGAAGAGAGGACAGGTGCAGGTATGGATGTTGAACGCAGATTCCTCTTTCGCGGCAGCGCGTCCGGCATAGGAGGTCACCTACGCCGGCCGAGAGGGATCATCATTCCGACGAAGGCTTCGGCGGCGCTTCCGATCATCGGGGGGCTGTCCGAATCGAAATGCGGGCCAGGCGTGATCGGACGAACCATTTCGTTCCGCTCCGCGCTGGCGCGCGCGGAAGGCGACTACGCGCCTTCAGAAAAAGCAGCGGAATTCACGCACGGCAATTACGCGGAGAACAATCTGCCGACGATCACGAGAGTCACGGCGCAGGTGCGCGGGCTGAGGATCGTGAATTCGGGCAAGGGCTCTTCGCGTGAAGTGAAGCTGACGTCGGCAGGATTCACGCTGGAGTCGCGTGCGCCGGAGAGGGGGGCCGAACCGGAGATCCGCGGGAAAGATGTCGTGTTCTCGGGATTGTCGGTGGACGGCATCCGCCTGAATGTGACCTTCGTACCGTGGCTGGAGGAGCTGGCAACGTTCAGCAGCCTGCGCGACGCGTATGAGAGAGACGACAAATTCTTCGAAGAGTACGGCTGCTGCTTCTGCAAGCTGCCGGTGCGAGCCGCCAAGGGAAGCAGGAAGCTTCCGGTGACACAAGGCAGCGACCCGGGCACTGTTTTCTATACCATCGTGAAGAAGATCGAATGGGAGAAAGCAGGGGCCTCGGACATCACGATCGACGGGAACCGGATCACGATCCCGGAGTTCGGGAGCGTGTATCTCGGGGAGATGTTCGCGTCCGGGAACGAGAAGAGGCTGTCGATGATGCGTGTGATGCTGGGGTCGCCCGAAGGCGGAGAGGTGGAAGTCGCGGGCGGCGACAGCAACGGGCACACGTTCCCGCCATAGGCGCGGGGTTGATGTGCGCGGTGCTGCTGGCATTCGGGTGCGGAAAGCAGCCGGCTCGGACGCCGGAGCAGACTTACTCAGAGATCAGGAAGCAGTTCCGCCAGGCCCGCTTTGCGGAGTCGCTCGAGGGCGCCACGCAGGCGGGCCTTCGTTTTAAAGAGAAGGAGCAGCCGCTGTGGCACGCGCGGTTTGAGCTGCTGCGGTGCGAGGTGCTGCTGGGCAAGGGGGATCTCCAGGAGGCGCGGAAGATCGTAGAACAGCCGCTGCCGCAAGTGGAGGGAGTGGCCGCACTGGAGGCGCGCCGGCGGTTTCTGGAAGGCTATACGCTGTCGCGGGAGTCGCGCTTCGAAGAAGCATACCGGGTGTTGGAGGATGCGGCGGGGCAGGCGGAGCGGGCAAAGGCGTATGAGCTGCTGGCTCCGGTATACCTGGTGCAGGGGCAGGTGTGCGACCGGGCGAACCGGCTGGGCGAGGCGGAGCCGTTGTGGCGGAAGTCGCTGGAAGCGGCGGAGCGCAGCGGGGATGCGTACGATCGCGGAGCGGCGCTGGTGAACCTGGGGATGACGCGGGTGAGGCGCTCGCAGTACGACGAGGCGGTTCCGTTTTTCGAGCAGGCGCTGGCGGCGGCGCGGCAGGAACAGTCCCCTCTGCTGGAGGCTGCGGCGTTCGGCAATATGGCGTTGTGCAAATCGCGTGTCGGGGATCTGGAGCAGGCACTGGAAGCACGCAAGCAGGCCAATGCCGTGTTTGAGCGAACCGGGGCGCAGAGGTTTCTGCTGCAGGGCCTCGGCGAGTCCGGCAACATTCACTTGATGAGCGGGAGGCCGGATCTGGCGGCAGGCGAATTCCGTCGCGCGCTGGAACTTGCGCGTCGCATGCAATTGCCTGAAGAGATATCCGATTGGGCGACGGCGCTGGCCTCGGCGCTGATCGAGACGGGAAACGTGGCGGAGGTGGAGAAGCTCAACGATGAGGCCGCGGGGCTCTGCCGGCAGCTCGGAGACGCGGCGGGGACGCGGGACACGGTGTTGAACAAGGCGAAGCTGCTGGCGGCGCAGGGGAGAGCGGACGAGGCGTTGAAGGAGTACGCATCGTTGTTCGGCCGGGAGAACCGGGCGAGCGGAGTGTTGTGGGAAGCGTACGCGGGCGCGGCGCGAGTGTACCGGAAGCTGGGCCGGACCGAGCAGGCGTCGAGGCATTTCCGGCTGGCGATTGAGGCGATCGACGATGCCCGCGCCGATCTGATGAGACAGGATTCGGCGATCACGTTCCAGACGAACGTCATGCGGTTCTACCGGGAAGCCGTGAGCTTTCTGATCGATCAGAAGCGTGAGGAAGAAGCTCTGGCGCTGGCCGATTCGAGCCGCGCACACGCATTGCTGGATCCGTTGGGACGCCTGCCGGAGCGGAGGCAGAGGCTCTCGGTGGCGGGATTGAAGGCAGAGGCGCGGCGGCGGAATGCGGTGTTCCTGTCGTACTGGCTGGGGAGCAGCGAGTCGCATGTGTGGGTGATTTCGGCGGGCGAGTTTCAGAGAGTGCAGCTTGGTGAGGAGGGACGGATCCGTGAACTGGCAGGGGCGTGGCGCTCGATGCTGGAGAATTCGGCGCGTGATCCGCTATCGGGCAATGCTTCGGCGGGCCGCGGGTTGTACGCAGAGGTGATCGCACCTGTGGAGAAGTATCTGCGCGGCGCACGGCAGGTGATCGTCGTGCCCGACGGCGCGCTGCACACGATCAACCTGGAGACGCTGCCCGTGGGAGAGGAGCGGCCGCACTACTGGCTGGAGGACGCGGGGGTGGCGATTGCGCCGTCGCTGTCTGTGTTCAGCGAGGGGAGTGCAAGGCGAGGCGGGGGGAGGCGGCTGCTGTTGATCGGCGACCCGAAAGGGGAGGATGCGCAGTTCCCGCGCCTGCCGCACGCGGCAGAGGAGCTGGCGGCAGTGCGCAAAGCGGCATCCGCTACAACGGAGATCAGGGGAGCAGCGGCGGTGCCGGAGGCGTATCTGGAGGGCGGGCCGGCGGGTTACGACTGGATTCATTTCGCGGCGCACGCGAAGGCGTCGGCGTCGAACCCGTTGGAGTCGGCGGTGATCCTGTCGCGCGGGCGCGGGGGATACAGGCTGACAGCGTGGGAGGTGCTGCGTGCTCCACTGCGCGCGGAACTGGTCACGCTGAGCGCGTGCCAGAGCGCGGGGGCACGGTCGTTCGCGGGAGAAGGGATGGTCGGGTTTGCGTGGGCGTTCATGAAAGCGGGCGCGTCGAATGTAGTGGCCAGCCTTTGGGACGCGGGGGATCGATCGACCATGCTGCTGGTACAGCGAATGTATGAGGAGATGGGCGGGGGGAAGAGTCCGGCTGCGGCGCTGCGCGAGGCCAAGATGAATCTGCTGCGTGCGGGAGGCGCTTATGCCAAGCCGTTCTACTGGGGAGCGTTTCAGGTATATACGCGCGAGGGCCGGTAAAAGGGGTTGGAACCCGAGGGTGTCCGGCGGTTTCCAAATGAACACTGGAGACTGGGCATGCGAGTACTGATCAGAGGGCTGTGGCGAACACCTGGGCTAACGTTGACAGCAATGGCGGCGGTTGCTCTGGCAGTGGGATCGGCGGCGGCAGTGTTCAGCGTGGTGGACCGAATCCTGTACCGGCCGCTGCCGTATGCGCAGTCGGAGCGGCTAGCGTGGATCGGGATGAGGACACCGCTGGATCCCCAGGAGTTTCTGCTCGGGCCTGACTACCTGGATTGGCGCGAGAAGCAGAACGTCTTCGAGCGAATGACGTCGTCGGGCGGCGTGCAGGAGTGCGACCTGCTGGAAGCGAATCCGGCGAAGCTGCGGTGCGGAAGAGCGGAATGGAGCCTGTTGGAAACGCTGGGCTTGAGGCCGGCGGCGGGGCGCGATCTGACGCGCGAAGATGACCGGCCGGGCACGGGACCGGCAGCGCTGATCTCGTACGCGATGTGGCAGTCGCGATTCGGCGGAGACTCGGGCGTGCTGGGACGGACGATGAAGATCGACGGAAACGAGACACGGATCGTTGGCGTGCTGCCACGGGAGTTCGAGTATCCGAGCCTGGCGAAGGTGGACGTGCTGCTGCCACAACAGTTGAACGAAGCGGAGCAGCGCAGGCGGGATCGGATGGCGATGCTGGCGGTGTTCGGGCGACTGAAGCCGGGCGTGACGGTGGAGCAGGCGCGCGAAGGATTGAAGGGGTTGTTCGATGAATCGTTGAAGCAGGTGCCGGCGGGATTCCGGAAGGAAGTGCATCTCGTCGTGTCGGGGTTGAGGGAGCGGCAGGTGCGGGACCAGAAGGCGGCTGCGCAGTTATTGATGGGCGCGGTGCTGTGCGTGCTGTTGATTGCGTGCGCGAATGTGGCGAACCTGGAACTCGCGCGAGCGGCGGCGCGACGTCAGGAGGCGGCGGTGCGGTCGGCTTTGGGCGCGTCGCGCGGCCGGTTGGTGAGAGAGGCGCTGGCGCGAAGCGTTGCGCTGGCGGGGATTGGAGGATTGCTTGGCACCGGGCTCGCCGTGGTGCTGGTGAAGACAGTGCGGGCGACGGCGCCGGAGGGGATCGTGAGACTCAAAGATGCGGCAGTGGACGTACGGGTGCTGCTATTCGCGGTCGGAGTTACGCTGGCGGCGGGAGTGCTGGCAGGATTGGCGCCGGCGTGGATGCGGATCGGGGTCGAAGATCTCTCAGGGAGCCGCGCAACAGACCGGCGGTTGGGGTGGCTGAAGCCGATGCTGGTGGCGGGGCAGGTGGCAGTGACGGTGGTGCTGCTTGCAGGCGCGGGCGTGCTGTTGGAGAGTCTGTGGAAGGTGCAGAGCGTGGCGCTGGGTCTGCGGACCAGCCGCGTGTTGACGGCGGAGATGCGGGTGGAGGCAACACGCGCGATCGAGATCCGGGAACGATTGCGCAGGCTGCCGGGTGTGGAGGAGGTCGCGTTGTCGGATTCGATGCCTCCGGTGGGGCGGTCAGCGGCGATGATCTTTTCGCGGATCGAAGTGGAAGCCCGCGAGACTCCGGCACGGAGCGGGACGGGCGGCATGGTGACGTGGCGCACGGTAACGCCGGACTACTTCCCCGCCCTGGGCGTCCGGATGGTCCGGGGACGCGTGTTTGGGGGTGAAGAGAAGAATGCCGTGGTAATCAGTGAATCTCTGGCGGCGCGGCTGCTCGGGCAGGAGGACGCTTTGGGACGGCGGATCAGGGCGGGCAGAGAGAACGAGTGGATGACGGTGGTGGGGATCGCCGCGAACGTGAAGAACAACCGGCCGGAGGCGCCGGACGATCCCGAATACTACGTGCCGCGCGTGAGGACGGCGGACGCGGCGCAGCGGCGCGTCTTCGCCATTGTGCGCGGAACGGGTGCGGCGAGTGCGATGGCGCAGATGGTGAGGGCGGAGATCCGCCAGACGGATCCGACGTTGCCGGTGACACTTGAACAGTTGGACGATCGCGTGGCGAAGTTGTATCAGCGGCCGCGCTTGCAGGCGCTGGTGTTGAGCGCTTTTGCGGGAACGGGCGTGCTGCTGGCGTCGATCGGGCTGTTTGGCGTGGTGAGCTTCTTCGTCGCGCAGAGGCGCAGGGAGATTGGCGTGCGTCTGTGCCTGGGGTCGACGCCGGGCGGGATTGTCGCGCTGGTGACGGGGAGAGCGATGCGTTGGACGCTGGGCGGAGCGGCAGTGGGCGTGTGCATGGCCGCGTGGGTGGGCAAGTGGGTGGAGGCGCTGCTCTTTCAGACCAGGGCGCGGAGCCCGCAGGTGCTGGCGTTGGCAGCGGGATTGATGGCGGGGGTAGCGTTGATCGCAGCGCTGGCGCCGGGGTGGCGAGCGTCCAGAGTGGATCCGATGGAGGCGCTGCGGGCGGAGTGATGTAACAATACTCGAGCTTCCCTTGACAATCTAGGGAAGCCTGCGCGAGACTACCCCTAGATCATCTAAGGGACTCGACCGCGCATGGCAAAATCATCCGCACCAACACTGCTGCAGGGCACGCTGGACCTCCTGATTCTTCATTCGCTGCAGCGCGGCGCGATGCATGGCTATGCGATCGCGCAGACAATCCACCTGCTTTCTGATGAGGTGCTGAAGGTCGAAGAGGGGTCTCTGTATCCCGCGCTGTACAGGCTGGAACTGGATGGGGCGATCTCGGCGTACTGGGGCGTGTCGGAGAACAATCGCAAGGCGAAGTACTACGAGATCACAAAGCGCGGCAGGAAACTGATGGCGGAGCAGCAGGAGACGTGGAGCCGCCTCTCGGATGCGGTCCAGAGAGTGCTGGCGAGGTAAGGGACGATGCGGAGATTCATTCTGAAGCTGTTCCGGCGGCGCAGGCTGCATCAGGATCTGGAAGCGGAGCTGCGGTTTCACCAGGCGATGGCGGCCGAGCATGACAATCCGATTCCGCTCGGCAACACAGCGGTGATCCAGGAGCATGCCCTGGATCTGTGGCGGTTCAGCTCGTTGGAGAACATGTGGCGGGACGTGGTTTATGAAGTTCGTGGGCTGAGGCGCAGTCCGGGATTTGTGTTGAGCGCGCTGCTCTCGCTCGCGTTGGGCATTGGAGTGAATGCGACGATGTTCGCGCTGGCGGTGGAGTTTCTGCTGAGCGAGCCTTCGGTGACAGACTCGCGCTCCCTGGTTGCGGTCCGCCTCGGCGGCAACAGCCATGCCCAGCCCCGTGATGTCGAATTCATGCGGGAAAGCGGCGTCTTCCAGGATGTTGCAGGCGAGAACGAAGAGACCTTCGTCAATTGGAATGACGGGACGGAGACGCGGCGTGTCTTCAGTGTTGTCACGACGAAGAACTACTTCACTGCGATCGGCGTCCCGATGCTGCACGGGCGGGGTTGGAACACGAGCGATCCGGATGAAGTGGTGGTCCTGCGCTACAAGTTCTGGCAGAAATACTTCAATGGCGATCGATCGATTGTCGGACGCGCCATTACTTTGGACGGGCGTCCCTATACGGTAGTCGGAATTCTGCCGGAAAATCATCGAACGCTGCTCGGATTCGGATTCTCTCCGGATGTGTACATGCCGCGGTATCTGGAAGACACAATGCTGGCGATCTACGCTCGACTCAAGCCCGGAATGAGCCTGGGTGAAACCAAGGCGGGACTGAAAGTGGCGACGGAGCGGCTGGATCAGGTTCACCCGGAGCGGTGGAAGCGCGCCAAAGGATGGCAGGCCACGCCGATTGCAGGAATCAACCGGCTGAAAGAAGAGAGCAGCATGATGACAATTGGGATCTTCTTCGCAATGCTGCTGGCAGTGGTGGGGCTGGTGTTATTGATTGCGTGCGTGAATGTAGCGAGCCTACTACTGGCGCGCGCCTCGGCGAGACGCCAGGAGATGGCAATCCGGCTTTCACTAGGCGCTAGCCGCGGCAGGCTGCTGCAGCAGTTGTTGATCGAGAGCCTTCTGTTGTCCGTGCTCGGCTCGGTGGTGGGGCTGGTGATGGCGCAGGTGGCCGCAAAGTTGCTTGCACAGATTCAGTTGCCGCTGCCTCTGCCAATCAGATTGCAGATTGAGCCGGACTGGCGCGTAGCTCTATACGCAGCGATGCTGGCGATCGCCGCGTGCATCGCGAGCGGCATGTTGCCCGCATGGCAAACCATGCGAGAGTCGATCAGCTCGCATCTGCACCGGGAGCGGAGATTGCGACTGCGCCGAACCCTGGTTGCGGCTCAAGTGTCGATCTCCGTGGTTGTGCTGGCAACGGGATTCCTCTTTGCGCGGAACCTGTTCAAGTCGACGGCGATTAGTCCTGGCTTCGACGTGAAGCAAACCATTCGAGCAGAAGTTCATCTGCCGCCGGGGCCGTACAAGGACATGAGCCGGAAGCAACTGTACGTTGATCAGGGGTTGCGAGAGTTGGCTGCGATTCCCGGAATAGAGGCGGTTGCCGCCGCACGGATCATACCTTTCACGGACTCGACTCGTTATGGGATGGATCTGACTTTCACCGCCACGGGCGAGAAACGGCAAGCGAGTTTTCACTGGAATGCGGTGACCCCTGATTTCTTCCGCGCTATGGACATGCCGGTCCTGCAAGGACGGGCATTTTCGACGCAAGACGCAAATGGAGAGCAGGTGGTCATTGTCAACAGCACTTTTGTCGAACGGTACATTGGGAACAGAAATCCCGTTGGAGTGACATTCAGTTGGGGTGAGGACAATCAGCTCCGCCGCATAGTCGGCGTAGTTCCGGTCACCAGGAACCTCACGATAGGAGAAGAGCCCAAGCCGCAGTTGTACCAGCCTCTGGCACAGATCAAGAACGAACGTACTCGAATACAATTTGTCCTTCGGTCCGCAACGCCTCCCGCGACTCAACTGGCGGCAGTGAAACAGGCGCTGCGGAGGATTGAACCCAGCGCGGGAATCGAGGTACAGACGCTGTATTCGAGCATCGGGCTGGCATTCCTGCCGAGCCAGGTGGGAGCTGCGCTAATGGGAGCTGCCGGGTTGCTCGGACTCCTGCTGGCGGCCATCGGGCTGTATGGCGTGATGTGGTATTCCGTGGAGAGGCGAACGCGGGAGATCGGCGTGCGCATGGCCATTGGAGCAAGCAGCAGAGAAATCTCGCGAATGGTGCTGGGCGAATCCGCGCGGTTGATCCTGTGGGGATCAACCATCGGGATAGCTATTGCCCTGTGGGTGACCCGCCCCCTGGCGATGTTCTTCGTGCCGGGACTGAGTCCGGCGGATCCGCTGAGTTTCTCGGCAGTGGTGGTGGTATTGGGCGCAGCCGGGCTGCTGGCGACGCTGGGGCCTGTTCACAGAGCAGTTTCGATCGACCCGATGTCTTCCTTGCGTCACGAGTAGATTTTCGCGGGTATAGAATGTCGGTCACCATGAGCGACTCGACATTTGGACGACGAAATTTCCTGAAGACGGGCGCGGCGATGGGGGTTGCGCCGGCGGTGCTGGCGCAACGCAATCCCAACGACAAGCTGCGGCTGGCGATGGTGGGCGTCGGGACGCGAGGCATTTATCTGCTGGAGCGGATGCAGGAGGCCCCGAACACGGAGATCGGCATCATCTGCGATCTCTATGACGCCAACATTGCGCGAGCGCAGAAGACGGCCTTCAACAAGAAAGCGGCGGTCACAAAGGACTGGGAGAAGGCGGTGTCGTCAAAGGACGTCGACGCAGTGGTCATCGCGGCGCCGGACTTCTGGCACGCAACGATGGCGGTGCGCGCCGCTGAGATGAAGAAGCACGTCTACGTGGAGAAGGGACTGTGCCGGACCCTGGAGGAGGCGAAGGCGATTCGCAAGGCTGTCACAGAGAACAAGGTGACGCTTCAGTTGGGGCACCATCAGAACTCGGAGCCGTCTTTTGTGAAGGCGCGGGAGATCTTCCAGAGCGGCAAACTGGGCAAGACGACGCTGGCGCGAACCTACATCGATCGCACCAACCCGTGGCCGGAGTGGCAGTTCTACGCGCGCTACGAGAATCAGATACGGCCCGCGGACGCCACGCCGGAGACGGTGGATTGGGAGAGGTTCCAGGAGGCGTCTTCGGTGAAGACGGCATTTGATCCCGAGAGGTTCTTCCGCTGGCGGTGCTGGTGGGAATACGGCACGGGAATTGCCGGGGATCTGATGAGCCACCAGTGGGACGGCGTCAATCTGGTCGTCGGCATGGGCATCCCGCAGGCGGTGCAGACGATGGGCGGGCTGTATTTCTGGAGGCAGGATCGCGATGTGCCGGACCAGTGGCACGTGCTGTATGAGTATCCGAAGCAGGAACTGAGCGTCACATTCGCGTGCAGTTTTCACAACAGGCACCACGGAACGAACACCTACATCTTTGGGCGTGAGGCAACCATCGAGGTAGCCGAGAGGCACTGCCGGCTGTACGGAGCGGAGTGGAAGCCGGAGTACAGGGCGCGCATGGAAAGCGCGGCGAAGAAAGCGGAGCAGTTGGGCCTGGATCCGGCATTGGCGGGATCGCTGGTCGAGCCGGACTACACGTGGAAGCGCGGCGAAAACTCGATGACGGACCATCAGCGGAATTGGGTGGATTCGATTCGCGGACAGGACAAGCCCCGCTGCGGGATGCAGCGCGCCTGGGAAGAAGCAGTGACGATCGTGATGAGTGTGGAGTCCTACTTCAAAGAGAGAAAAGTGAAGTGGGATCCGGTGAACGAGCTGATCGTGTAGCCGCCGGTATCAAGTTGCCGGCATTAGTAAACTCCCTGCGTACGAGTACCGGTTCGAGAGTCAGGTCCTTGATAACCCGCAGGAAAGCGCCATCGTCGAGGTCTGGTACTCTGTGACGCCAAAGACCTCGATTGTTTTCACAATTTCAGGCACCAAACCGATTTTCAACCGGCTTGGGATCTCGTACCATGGCAAGTAGAACGAACAGACCCGAAGAGGGCTGAAAGAACGAGCGGTAGCAGCAGTACTTTTCTTATCGGAGGGCGGAGGGCGTAGAACCTCCAGCCCGCAGAAGACTGAGCGGCTAGAACAGAGGAGGCTGGGACGGTCGTGTTTGAGCGGGCACAATGGCTCAGGCGGGGGGCGCCACAATTTGTCACGGCGAGCGGGGTGATCTGCGCCTTGCTTGGCCTGGCGGTGATGGCGGGGTGGCATCTCGGGATTCGCTGGCTGGTATGTCCGGGACCGTCGCAAGTGCCGATGGTGTACAACGCGGCGGTCTGTTTCCTTCTGACAGGAATCGGGTTAATCGCGATGGGCCGCAGATGGCTCACGGTGATGGTGGTATGCGGGGCGGCGGTATTCGCGATTTCGGCGGCGGTGCTGGCGCTGCAAGTCAGTAAGTCCGCATCGGCGCTGGATGACCTGTTTGTCCACGATTGGATCTCGGCGCCCGGCCAGTTGCCTGGGCGAATGCCGTTGAGCTCGGCAATCTGCTTCCTCCTTATCGGTCTCGGCCTGATTGCCGCGCGCCGCCGTGTGGTTCCAAACGGCCCGAAGATCGCCGCGGCAGCGGCGGTGATCGTGCTGACCGCGGGCTTCATGTCGCTCCCCGCTTTGCTGGCGGGGTTGCTGAGTGTTCCCGGTTGGAGCGGGGCGATGCCGTCGGCGACGCTGACCGGGTTCGCGCTGACTCTTGTCGGGGCGGCAATGCTGGTCCACTCAGCGCGATACGGGGCCGGGTGGGCTCCCCTGCTTTTCGCGCTGGCGCCGATTGCCGCAAGCCTGACGGTCTATCAGGAGCTGGCGAATCAGGAGAGATGGCAGATGGAGGCGATCATCAGCAACCCGGAGATGATCATCCGCAACCCGCTTCGATCCGCCCTGCTGGAATTTACTCTGCTGGCGGGAGCGCTGGCGGCCCTGCTGGTGGCGGCGTCCGTATACCATGCTGAACAGGCGCAACGGCGGGCAATCGAGGCCAAGCGGGCGGAGTCTCTGAAGGGCCGCTTCGTGGCGAATATGAGCCACGAAATCAGGACGCCCATGAACGGGATCCTGGGAATGACGGATCTGCTGCTGGAGACGAGGCTCGATCCGGAACAGCAGGGCTACGCGCAATTGATCCGCTCGTCGGCGACGGCGCTGCTGACGATTCTGAACGACATTCTGGATCTTTCGAAGATCGAGGCAGGGCGGCTGAAACTGGAGACCTCGTCGTTCGATTTGCCGCTCTTGTTGGAGGAGGTCCGCTCGCTGATGGCGGTGCAGGCGTCCAACAAGTCGTTGCCCGTGCGGCTGGAACTGGCGCCGGCCGTGCCGGATCAAGTGATGGGCGATGCCGGCAGACTGAGGCAGGTGCTGCTGAACCTGACCGGGAATGCGGTAAAGTTCACGGAATCCGGCGAGGTGAAGATTCGGGCGTCGGTGGATGCCGAGGACGACAGCTCTCTCCGGCTGCGAGTGGTCGTGAGCGATACCGGGATCGGGATCCCGGCAGACCAGCAGAGGAGGCTGTTCGAACGATTCTCGCAGGTGGACTCGTCGAACACGAGGCGCTATGGAGGAGCCGGGTTGGGGCTGGCGATTTCACGGCACCTGGCACGGATCATGGGCGGCGATGTGAGTTTCCGCAGTGAAACCGGTAAGGGAAGTGAGTTCTGGTTCACGGTCAGGTTGGGCAAGACGATGGGCACGGCGAGCTATCGCCAGCGTCCTTCATGGAACGTGCTGGGCGAGGTGGCGGCGCACAAGCACATCCTGCTTGCGGAGGACAATGCGATCAACAGGACTCTGGCCGTGCGCCTGCTGGAGCGGCACGGCGCGCAGGTGGACGTGGCGGAGAACGGCAAGGAAGCGGTGGACAAAGCGACACGACGCGCCTACGACCTGGTGCTGATGGACGTGCAGATGCCTGAGATGGACGGGTACGCCGCGGCGCAGGCGATCAGGAAGCTGGAGGGCGGGACGAGGCATACGCCGATCATCGCCATGACAGCCCACGCGATGAGCGGGGACCGGGAGCGGTGCCTGCAATCGGGGATGGACGACTACCTGAGCAAGCCGGTAAACGCCGACGACGTGAAGGAAGCGCTGGAGCGATGGCTGGCGTCGTGAGGATGTTCCACAACCGCGGGCCGGAGGCCTGCTCACAATCAGGACTCGGTTTTTTCGATCAGCTTTTCGACGTTCATCATGTAGAGGGCCGGTTTGCCGTGCCGGTCGCTCTGGAAGATGATCTTTTGGCTATTGGGCGTGAAGATCGGGCTGGCCGCGGAAGGATCGCTGGCCTTGTGCTCGCAGAGAGTGAACTCACGCCGCGTCGCACGCAGAAGGACGAGGACGGTGGGTGCCGCCTTATTCCGGCTGGCGCCGATGAAGACCGAGGCGTTGGCGTTGCGGGAGAAGGAGACGAACTGGCTGGTCTTGGCCACGAGGGAATCTGACCTGGTGTCGAGACCCTGCTCGCGGATGGCGTTCAGTTGGGAACTGTCGGCGTATTCCAGCAGATAGAGTATCGACTGTCCATCGGGAGCCCACTGAGCCTGGAGGACGCGGCCCGGGGGCGTGTCCACGCGCCGCTTGGCCGGCTCGTCGAAGGGGGAGACCCACAACTCGCCGGACGGGGTCAGCCAGAAGACCATCGCGCGTCTGGGATTCGGGGTCGGAGAGAGAATTCCGTCGGAGTGGCCGAGAACAGTCTCCGGCGACCCCTTCGGCATGCGGAGCCTGCGCAATTCTGCTGCGCCTTCGCGTGTTTCGACGAAGAAGAGGGATGTCCCGTCGTCGGTAGGGGCAATATGGCCGGACGGCTTCCAACCGTCGCGCACCCCGCACAGTTCCTGAACGCGGCCGTTGTTCAGGCGGACAGCAAGAAGGCGTTGCCCGCTGAACATGAGAGCATCCCTGTCGTCGGCGGAGAACGTGAGCGAGGCCGGATCGAGGTCCTCGACCGCGCCGATCTGGCGGCTTGTCCCCCCGCCTATATCGACGAGCCAGGGCTCCCAGACGCCGCTGCGATTCGAGGCGCAGAGGACTGAGCGGCCGCGACGGTCGACGGCGCGGGAGGGATTCGCCGGCAACAGGCTATCCCACTGCGGGTTGGTGAGGCGGAGGACGTCGAATTCCGTGACGGAATCCTTGTAGCGCTGCCACTCCGGCGACTGCCCCGCCGCCGGAATGGCGAGCAGAGGGATCACCGCGCGCCGAGACAACTCCATACGACTCCGATTTTATCAGCCAGGCTGAGACGACTACTTCTTCGCGTCGGAATTGTGACCGTGGCCCGCGGGAGCAGTAGCGTAATGCTCTTTGAGCAGGTCGACGCCGAAATCGTCCTCGAAGTCACGCCACACGGTGTGGATGTGGTTGGCGTTGTTTTGGGTATTGTCGTATTCAATGAGGAACGTGGGGGACTGCACGCGGTAGTAGTGGGGTCCGCCTCTTTCGACGACGCCGGCCCAGGCGAAGTAGAGGTTGTTGCCCGCGGCGCGAATGCGCTCACGGCGCTGCTCGGCCAGCTCGCCGGGAAGATTGTCGACGTATTCATCCATCAGGACCTGCAGGAGTTTGCGCTGGGCTGGGGTCATCTTCGCGGCAGGCAGTCCGCTGGGCTGGCCCTGCAGGGCGGCCTTGCGCGTGCGCTCCGTGAGGATGTCGTCATAGGCCTTTTCGCTGACGATGGCCACTTTGCGCTGCTCGGGCGTCAGCGCGTTGAGGAGAGCGCGCGCCTTATCCTCTTCTGCGCCGAGGACACGGAGCCCCGCGCGCGGACCTTCGCGGACCTCAGCGGGGTTGGATCCGAAGAACGTGGGATTGCCGATGGCTTTGCCATTGACGACCGTGAAATGCAGGCTGACGTGGTGCCCTTCAATGCGGTACGCCCAGGTGCCGGTCTCGCTCGGCTGGCCGAAGATGCTGAAGTGATACTTCTGCGGGTTGCGGCGGCCCTTGGTGTCCTTCTCCATGATGCGGAGGACATCCTCGAGGCTCATGATGGTGGTGGCCTTGATGTAGCCCTGCTGGCTGAGTCCGGCACTAAGAAGCGCGGCGGCCAGATGCTGCTGGTGCGGGGACATGTCGGCGATCGTCAGGCCTTTGCGAGGCCTCTCATAGCGCTTCGGGATATCGTCGGTGGGGATGTAGTGCCAGAAGAAGCGCTCCTCGTCTTCCAAGGGGAAAACGACTTGAGCCTTCTGTTCGGGCGTCAGAGAGTCCAGGAAGTTCTTCGCGGTTGCCGCCATACGGGGCGCGGCGTGATCGTGACCGTCGTGCGCCCACACAGCGCACACGAGTATGCAGAGGGTGATCCCAGCCCGGAAAAGCATTTTTCGATTGTAGCGCCAGATTGGTGAAACGGGGCAGCGGAGGGAGCCCGGACTAGAAGCCGAAATCGCGGGAGGGATTGGACGGGGTGAGAGCCGATTTGGCCAGGAAGCCGTAGGGATTGATCGGCGCCCCGCCGCGCCGGACTTCGTAGTGCAGGTGAGGCGACGTCACACGCCCGGTTGCGCCGGATCCGCCGAGCACCTGACCCATGCGTACTTCCTGGCCCGGGATGACGTCCATCCGGGAGAGGTGCGCATAGTAGGTTTGCAGCCCGTTGCCGTGGTCCAGCACAATCAGCTTGCCGTAGGCGCCTCCCCAATCTGCTTCGGCGACGATTCCGTCCGCAGTTGCCCGGACGGGGGTCCCGATCGACGCTGAGATATCGACTCCGGCGTGGAAGGCAGGATTACCGTGGAAGGGATCCTCACGAGTGCCGAAGTGGCTCAAGAGGCGGCCCAGCACCGGCCAGAGGCTGGGATTCGTGTTCAGCAGCCAGCGCCTGGCTGTCGACCGGCTGGGCGCGGTGAGCGACGCTGTCTTCAGGCGGTTGTACGCTTCCAGCGTCTCGCCGAGAGTCGGCATGAGGTGCGCGTCGTTGAGCTCGGAGAGAACGGCATTGCCAGCCGCCAAGGGCCGGGCGTTGATGCCGTAGGCGACCGAAACTTCGCTGGCGAACATCTGAAGCTTCGCCATCTGCTCATTCGTTTCGTTGGCTTGGGTCAGGAGTTTCTGATAACGCGCACGGAGAAACTCAGTCTCCTGCCGGAGGCTGTTGTAATTCGCAACCTTCCAGGCCATGCGCATATAGCTCGAAACCATACCGAAGAGGGTGAAGCATCCAAGCAGTGCAAGAGCCAGGATGGCAAAGATAACTTTCTGGTCGATATGGAATCTGCGCAGACGCCCGTGAAGGGAGTGAGCCAAAACAACGATGAAATAAGGCTGATTCATCTTCGGCTCTGAGCGCCGATCCAGGGCTGATCGCGCGCGAACCTCTGCCGGCAGCTTTTCCCGGCGACGCTGTAACCCGATCTTCATGGAATCGGGTACGCGAAGTTCCTACCGTACCAACAGTTCCAGCACGTGTCAAGGCCTTGTCATGTTTGTTCTCTACGAAGGTAGAGATTGGTTTTGGCGACCAGACGGAGAACCGACTCATCCGTATTCAGCGAAGGAACATCGGTGAGCGGGACCCAGCGGACATCTTGTGACTCGGAGCTGACAACCGGGGCGTGCTCATAATCCGCCTGAAGCATGAACCGTATGTCATAGTGAACATGAGCAGGTTCCTGCTTCCGTGCCGGGATGTCGTGAGCGTCCACGTCGAAGATCTCCCCGCTGACGGGCATGACCGCTAATCCCGTCTCCTCTATTGCTTCGCGGACTGCAACTGATAGTACGTCCGGGTCCCCGTCGCAGTGTCCTCCGGGCTGGAGCCACTTGTCGAGACGCCTGTGATGAACCAGCAAAGTATGGGAAATGGAGTGGTCGACCACCCACGCCGACCCGGTGACATGACCGACCAGAAGGGAGCGGCTGAAGCATTCTTCATGCTGCCCGACAAACGCGAGGATCCGATTGAGCATCGCGGCCTCATGCTCGCTGTAAGGACGATGGGCAAGAAGCTGCTGAATGAGTGTTTTGCGGTTCATCATTTTGAGTAAAACCTTACGTTGTCGATTTCCAGGAAGGCCTTTTCGCCAGAAGGCCTCGTGATAGTGAATTCAACCGCCGTGAGTGCGCTTGTATCCGCCTGCGTAAATGCCTTGAACGGCAGCCGCACCTTGCCCCAGACCGGTGACGCATTGAAGTCCGTGCGCAGCGCTCCATTGCGGGATCGTAGGACCAGAAGGTACTCGCCTTTACCCCGCGCATCGAACTCGATGCCGGTGAAGTTCCGGGCGTCGATCGGCAGGACTGATCCGCGGGAGAGCGGCAGGATGACGGCGGCGAATGGATGGTCCTTGTCAGACATCTCCGCCAGGACGGACAGTGCCTGATTGCCGGGCGCTCGCAGTGTTCTCTGAAAACTCATGCGGGAGTGATCGTGGCCGATGTCGGTGCTGTTGATCCAGAAGGTGTCGAGGCGGGACCGTCCGTTTTCGGACTCGAAGTCGTCGAGCAGGGCGGGCACGGGTCGGGACGGAAAAGGCGTCGGGCCGGGTGCGCGGATGGCGGCGAGGAGGGCAGCGCGGTCCTGCTCTTTGCCGCCCAGCCAGACACGCTCGACCATTCTGATGTTCTCGATCGACTCTGCGGGGTTGCCGCCGAGCAGCACGAGATCGGCGAGCTTTCCCTCGGCGATGGAGCCTCGGTCAGAGTCGACGCCAAGCAACCTTGCGTTGTTCAGAGTGGCGGCCTGGATGGCCTGAAGGGGCGTCAGGCCTCCCTGCACCATCAGTTCGAGCTCACGGAGAGTTGAGACTCCGTGCGGCGTGCCGGGCATGCCGGCGTCAGTGCCGGCGCCGAGTGTGATGCCGGCGGCGAGGGCGAGCGGTTCGTTGGCCATCAGATTCACCCAGCGTTTCTTGCGGGCCTCGACCACATTGGCGGAGCGCGGTTCGTACACGGCAAGCGTCTGGACGTAGCCGGTGTTGTGACGAGCCATAAGCTGGAGCGTCTCGCGATCGAGGTTCGCGTCGCCGATACCGTGGTTGATCACATCAACGCCAGCGCGCGTGGCGATGGCCGCACGGGCGGCCGAAACGGTGTGAGAGACCACCTTCAGGCCGCAGGCATGTGCTTCGTCGACGAGAGCCTTCAGGGTCTCCTCATTCATCGAGGTCATGTCGGTATCGAAGCCGTAACGCCAACCGTCGGTGAACACCTTGATGATGTCCGGCTTGTAGGCGGCGAACCGCCTGACCGCGGCACGAGCCTCACGTGGGGTGCTGACCAGCTGCGTGTGGAAGTCGCCCCGGCCACCCTCGGCGCCATGGCCGCCGGGCGTGGAGAATCGGCCTGCCATCAGGACTCGCGGAGCGGGGAGGCCGTCCCGGATCAATGCTCGCATAGGCTCGAACTGCTCCGGATAAGTGCTCATGTCAGCGACAGTTGTCACGCCATAGATAAGGTACAGCTTCAATGCCTTGCCCCAATCAACTCCAGTCGCGCCGCCGTCAGCGAGGAGGTGCGTGTGGAGATCGAGGAGTCCCGGGAGGATCGTCTTGCCCCGGGCGTCAACGAGGGCCGCCTGCGGAGGGATTGCGAGATTGGCGCCGACACCGGCGATGCGGCCGTCCTGGATGAGAATGGTGGCCGGACGCGGAGGCGCACCGGTCCCATCGATCACAGTACCGCCCGTAATAGCGATGGTTTGCGCGCATAGAGATAGCGCGGCGCACAGCGTCAGCCCACTGAGGGCGCGAAGGAACATCTGTCTATTGTCGCTAGATCAGCTTCGATACGCCGGGGATCATCACGGGATAGGCGCCATCGGGACCTGGCCAGATAGGCGGCTCCATATCGTCGTGGATTTCCTCGGGCCGCGGCGCGTATCCGAAGTTCGATTGCGAGACCTGCTCCCAGGTGATCTCCTTGCCGGTGTAGCACGAGAGCTGTCCCATTACGGTGATGAGAGTGGAGCGGGCCATGTACTCGCCGTTGTTGATGGTCTTCCCGGCGCGGACCGCGTCGAACAGGGCCACATGTTCGAGATCGTAGGCATTGTTCTTGGAAGCGGGTCCGGAACTCTGCCAGTTGGTCTGTCCGGTGATGCGCAGTTGGAGCAGGTCGCAGCGGCCTTTCGATCCGAGGATGAGCGAGGAATTCTCGTTGTAGCAGTTGTCGATGGTCCGGCAGATGGCGTAGACGCGAACGCCGTTGGGGAAATCGTAGACGACGGAGTGGTGATCGAAGACCGAGCCGAACTCTTCACCGTGCAGAGTGGAGCGGCCGCCCATGCCGTAGCAGCGGAGGGGCGCCGCGTTGTGGAGCGCCCAACTGGAGCGGTCGAGGTTATGGATCAGAGTCTGCGGCACATCATCGCCGCAGAGCCAGTGGAAGTGATATTGATTCGAGGCCTGGAATTCGAGCTCTTTCTGTTTGGGCCGGCGCTGGCGCACGACGTAAGGCGGCCGGAGCCAGGTCTCCTGGATTGCGACGATGTCACCGATGGCGCCGTCGAACACGCGCTGCATGGTCTCGATGTAGCCGGGGTGGTAGCGGCTCTGCAATCCGGACACTACGCAGCGCCCCTTTTGCTTCGCGAGTTCGCAAGCGGCCTGGACCATCTTGACGCCGGCGGGGTCGATGGCATGCGGCTTCTCGACGAAGACGTGTTTGCCGGCCTCGATCGCTGCCTTCAGGTGGAACGGATGGAATTTGGCGGCGTTGGCGATGATGACGACATCGGAGGCTTCGATGACGTGCTTATAGGCCTGGAAGCCGGCGAACATGCGGTCATCGGTGACTTCCACCTGCTCGGGGTACTTGAGCTTGAGAGAGGTCCTCTTCTCCTGAGCGCGATCGAGCAGGATGTCGCCAAGCGCGACGATCCGGATGTCCTTGCCCGCGTTCATGGCGTTCATGGCGGCAGCCTCGCCGCGTCCGCCGCAGCCAATGACGCCCACTCTAATAGTGGATTGCGGAGCGGCGTGGAGAGAGAGGCCCGCCGGCAGCCATGCTGCGGCAGATGCTTTCAGGAAGTCGCGCCGCGGCGCTGCTTCCGATTTCGGATTTAGAGACATGGAAGGCTCCTGTTCCGACGCGATTGTATCAACAGGAGCCGCGGTTAGAATACCCTGCCCAAGCGGAGGAAGAACCGGTGGTCGCCGCGGTCGCCGACGCCCGCCCCGAAGTAGACCACGCCGAAGGCGGTTTCGCCCATGAGCCCGAGAGAACCGCTGTAGCGCGGCAGTGACGACACTCTCGTGTACCACGCCTTCCCGACCTCGCCGGCGCCGAAAAGATAGAAGTGTCCGAAGAGGCTCAGCGACTCACTGGCGAGAGATCGCAGCACGTGAGCGCCGCCGTAGTAGTAGTGCGTGCCGAGCAGGCGGGCGCGCCCCAGAGCATCGAGGCTGCCGACGCCCCCCATCGCGAACTGCGTATTCAGCGCTTCCTCGTTCACCGTGCTGCCTCCGGAGAACCGGGTCAGCAGCGAGTACTTCGGTGCGAGAGGACGGGAATAGCCGAATTCGGCGTCGGCGATCGGATACTGGTTGTCCACTCCAGGGTGATCCAGCACCCACGCGGTCCTGACAACCGCGCGAATGCCTTTGGTCGGCACCAGCGCGCTGTTCTGCCCTTCATACCCCCAGCGGGCGTGGATGTCGCTGGATCTGCCGTCAAGTGGAGCGAAGGCATTTACTCCCTTCGTGACAGCGAGGTGGTCATGGCTGAGTGTGAAGCCGACGCGCGCCTCCTGGAAGCGCCCGAAGGCATATCCGTAATCGACATTGCCGCCGGTCTGGCGGGTAATGAAGTCCGAGACCTGCTGGTCTCCCTGATAGAGCGGTCGGCTGTCTTCCAGGTAATAGAGCCGAGGGGCGATAAACCACTTGCCGCCTCGGAGCCGATAGTAGTATTCGGTCTGAACACGATTGATCTGGCCGATGGAAAGGTCGCTGCGCCACTCGGAGGCGGGGCCGCCGAAGTCCAGGAATGTGAACCGCCCGCCGATACCGAAGCGGAAGCCTTCCTGACGGGACGCGTCGAGCAGAAAACCGATCTTGAGGAAGGGAGGCCCGTACTGCTTCTCGTGAACGTTGATAAGGAGTCCTTCCCTGCCTCCGCGCTCGACAAATGAATACGTGGCGGAGTCGTAGCGTCCCATGCCGACTATTTTCGTCAGCTCACCTTCGAGCAAACCCCGATCGATTGGCTCGTCGGGATTGGTGGAGATGGCGCGGACGAACGCTTCCTTCCGCCGGGGAGCAAGTCCGCCTTCCACTTCGACGAACTGAGGCTTGATGGTCTGTGGGCGCCGCTTGCCGGCACGTTGATTCTGAAAGGCCTGGTAATCGGCTTCGGACAGCGCGAAAGGCTCCAGAATACGCCGCTTGGCTTCGGCGGCCGAATAGCCGCGGCCGTTGAACTCGTTCGCCTTCAGGTAGTCCGACGAATCGAGATCGGTGAGATTGGGCATGAGCACGATGTCGGCGTGGCCGAGGCTCCGGCGCTCGTTGGCAGTGATCATGACGCTCAGGCTGCGGCTGGCGATGCCCAGCAACGAATTGAGTTGGGCTGGATCGATAGGTTTGTCGAGAGCAACGGCGATGACGACGTCAGCGCCCATCTTGCGCACAAGGTCGACGGGAATATTGTTCAACAGCCCACCGTCCACCAGCACACGCTCATGGTCGTGCACGGGCGTGAACAGGGCCGGCAAAGCCATGGATGCCCGAAGCGCCTCGAGCAGCGGCCCGCTGGAAAAGACCACCTCGTCCCCCTTGACCAGGTCCGTGGCGACGCAGCGGAACGGGGTCGGTAGATCATCGAACGAATTCAGATCGGAGTAGGGTGCGGCGAACCGGCTGATCACCAGGTTCACGCCGTTTCCCGCCGAGAGCGCGGGCGGGAGCTTGATGCCCTTCTTCACGCCGAACTCGATGGTGGACGGGAATTCGCGCGCATCCTCCTTGCGGCGGAATGACAGATCGCGGAAAGGGACGGTCGGACTCAGGACGCCCTTCCAGTCGATGTGCTCGACATAGTCCCGCATTTCTGCGGAATCGTTGCCGGTGGCGTAGAGGGCGCCGACGATCGACCCCATGCTGGTTCCGGCAATGTAGTCGATGGGAATGCGATGCTCTTCAAACCAGCGGATAACTCCGAGATGAGACAGGCCGAACGCGCTGCCTCCGGAAAGTGCAAGGCCGATCTTGGGGCGGCTGGCGGGCGACTGACGATCCGTCTGCGCTTGAGGAATCGCAGGGAGAGCCAGGCTGACCAAGCTCAGGAGCAGGCGAAGAGATCGTGACGATGCCATCAGACTCCCATGCTAACCTGAGAACTCATGGCAGTTGAATGGTCGCCCGGATCCTGGAGAGGCCTGCCGGCGCTCCAGCAGCCGGACTACCCGGATCAAGAGGAGTTCAAGAGAGCGCTCACCGAGTTGTCCGCGTTGCCCCCGCTGGTAACAAGCTGGGAGGTTGTTGCGCTCAAAGAGCAGTTGGCTCGGGCCTCCGCGGGACAGTGTTTCGTAATGCAGGGCGGGGATTGCGTTGAGCGCTTCGCTCACTGCACCTCACAGCGCATCGCGAATCAGCTCAAGATCCTGATCCAGATGAGCCTGGTGCTCGTGCAGGGCTCCAAGAAACCCGTGGTGCGCATCGGCCGGTTCGCCGGCCAGTACGCGAAGCCTCGATCGGCGAACTTCGAAGTGGTCAACGGCCAACGATTGCCTTCTTACCGTGGCGATCTGATCAACCGGCCCGAATGCTGCCTGGACGCACGCACGCCGGACCCGCAACTGCTGCTGCGCGGCTATGAGCGTGCGGCGCTGACATTGAATTTCATCCGCGCACTGGTCAAAGGCGGCTTCGCCGACCTGCACCACCCAGAATATTGGAATCTCGCATGGGCAACGAATTCGCCGCAGGCCGATGAGTATCACCATCTGCTGAAATCGATCACTGAGAGCCTGAAGTTCATGGAGAACATCCTGGGCGTTCCGGCGGGCGGCAGTGACCGCATCGACTTCTACACATCGCACGAGGCGCTGCACCTTGGCTACGAAGAGGCGCAGACGCGGCAGGTGCCTTACCGTCCAGGCTGGTACAACCTCTCCACGCACTTCCCGTGGATCGGGATCCGGACGACATCGCCCGAGGGCGCGCACGTCGAGTATATGCGCGGTATCGCCAACCCGGTCGGAGTGAAGGTGGGAATGGCGACGCCGCCGGATACTGTGCTGCGTTTGATCGATATTCTCAACCCGGCGAATGAGCCGGGGCGGATCGTCCTGATCCACCGCTTCGGGGTCGACAAGATCGATGCGGGCCTGCCGCCGCTAATCCAGGCGGTCCGGCGCGAGGGCCGCACCGTGCTGTGGATCTGCGACCCGATGCACGGCAACACCCGCACGACCGCCAGCGGCATCAAAACGCGCAGCTTCGACGAAATCGAAAATGAGCTGAGCCGCGCCTTCGACATTCACGCGGGGCAGGGCTCGTTTCTTGGCGGTGTGCACATCGAATTGACCGGCGAGAACGTGACCGAGTGTACGGGCGGCGCGCGCGGCCTCAGCGAACAGGACCTGCACCGCGCGTATGAAAGCGAAGTGGATCCGCGCCTGAACTACGAGCAGTCGCTGGAGCTCGCGCTTCTGGTCGCGCGCAAGATGGCCGGAGAGCGATAGCGCTCAAGGTAATATGCCGACGATGCGCACCGGGCCGCCGGTGCCGCCCTTCACTTTCACTGGAAGCGCGATGACCGTGGCGCCCGCCGCGGGCAATTTGTCGAGATTGGCGACGTTTTCCAGGCCAAAGATGTTGGCCCCGTTCAGGACTCTGTGCGTCGGGAACGCCGTGGACGGGCCATGATCGAGGCTGGCGGTGTCGATGCCAACCCCCGAGACTTTGCGTGCAACCAGGAGCTTTGCGGCAGCTTCTCCGACACCGGGGAAACTGAGGTGCGAGGCATCGCCGGGCGTGTCGTCTCCCAGGTACTGCTTGCGGTCCGGCCAGAAGCGCCCCCAGCCCGTGCGGATAAGGAAAATTTCGCCCGGTTTGATCGCCCCGCTGCGTTTCTCAAACGACTCTATGTCTTCAGGCAAGAGCTGGTAGTTCCTGTTGCGCGCGCACTGCGCCGAGATGTCGATGACGCGCGCCGGCGCGATCAGGCGGGAGACTGGAATCTCGTTCACGGCCATCCCGCTCTCGGAGAAGTGAATGGGACTGTCGATGTGCGTTCCGCCGTGCTCGCTGGTAGTAAATGTGGCAGACGAGTACCACTGGCCGTCCCCGCGCCTTCCCCACGCATCCTTGTGCCACTCGAAGGGTTTGGCCGTCGGCCAGTAGACGGTCTTGTCGTCGAACTCGTACGACATGTCCACCAGCCGCGCAGGATCGAACTGGAGCGCCGGTGATCGCTGCTGCTGCGCGAACGCCCAGGTAGCCAGAGCGAGCAGGACCGTGAGTATCTTCATACCCGGTATCATAAGGTGCGTGATCATCGCGTGGCTGTTCCTAGGACTTCTGTCGCCGGCGGACGCGCCGCTGAAGAGTTGCGAACAGGCGTTGTGGGCTGTAGGCGCAGGGCCAAAGCCTGCAATCCTGGACGTGAAGGTCCTCGCCATTCAGGAGGCCAACGGCGCCGCTCAGGGCAAGCGGCTGCGCCAGGACTTCGATAGTGAGATCTGGGTAAAGCCGCTCAGCAAGGACGAATACGCTGTCGCGCTGGTCAATCGCACGAATAAGCCGGTCTCGGTGGATGTGATCTGGGAGGAGCTCGGGATCATCAAAGATCCGGGTGAGTGGCCGCGCGTCCGCGATGTGCTGGCGCGCAAGGACCGCGGCAAGGTGCATGGCGGCTTCGCGGAGAGGCTGGAAGGCGGCGAATGCGCATTATTCCGGGTGAAGCCGTGAGAGCCGCGCTCGGGCTGCTGTTGTTGGCGTCGATTAGCGCGGCGGCGCAGGAGGCGTTCTTTCCCATCTCCGTGTGGTACGGCGGCGGCAAAGCTCGGGCACCGATGCTGGAACCGGACCCGCGCGCCAAGGAAGAGCTTTGGCGGGCCGACATGCGGAAGATCAAGTCGCTCGGCTTCAACACCGTCCGCTGCTGGGTGGACTGGGCATCCGGCGAGCCGGATGAGGGCCGGTACCGGTTCGACACGCTCGACGTGATCTTGCGGCTTGCCGAACAGGAAGGCTTGCGGGTCTTCGTCCAGGTCTATATGGACTCAGCGCCGGAGTGGGTCGGACGCAGGTACCCGGACTCGCTCTTTGTCTCCTCTAACGGTCAGGCGATCCACCCCGAATCGTCGCCGGGCTACTGCCGCGATCACAGGGGCGTGCGCGCCGCCGATAAAGCTTTTTACAAGGCGCTGGCGGAACACGCTTCGAAAAGCAAGGCGTTCCTCGGCTGGGACCTGTGGAGCGAGCCGCACGTGATCAACTGGGCCACGCCTACTTACATTTCGAACCCGGAGTTCTGCTTCTGCCCGAATACGCTGGCGCGATTCCGCGGCTGGCTGCGGAAGAAGTACGGCACACTGGAGGCGCTGAACGAGGCGTGGTACCGGCGCTTCAAATCCTGGGACGAGGTGGAACCGAACCGCCTGTCGACGATCCTCTCTTACAGCGACTACATTGACTGGAAGACGTTCATCGCCGACAAGCTGGGTGAGGATCTGCGCGAGCGCTACGACGCCGTGAAGGCCGGCGCGCCGGGAAAGCTCGCGACGAGCCACGCCGCTGGAGTGGGGCTGTTCGCGTCGCCGCATTGGTGGGAAGGGCAGAGCGACGACTGGACAATGGCCGCGCAGGTGGATTACTACGGAACGTCGTTCTATCCGAAGCACTCAGCCTTCGTGGACCGCGATCCGCTGTGGCGCGGCGCGCTGCTCGACTTCACGCGCAGCTTCGGTTTCTCAGGCGGGCGGCAGGGCTTTGTGATCGGCGAGTTGCAGTCCGGCTTCGGCACTATCGCGTTGAACGTGAGCCCCGAAGTGACGAGCGAGGATCTGCGCATCTGGGCATGGAGCGCCCTGGCCCGCGGCGCCAAGGGTGTGCATTTTTACGCGTTCTACCCGATGAGCATGGGCTACGAGTCGGGCGGCTTCGGGATGATCAACCTCGATGGGACTCTCACCGAGCGCTCAAAAGAGGCCGGGCGCATCGCCCAGGTTGTGGATCGTAATCAGAAGCTGTTCCTGGACGCGCGTCCGCCGCGGGCCGAGGTGGCGGTGGTCTACAATCCTCTGGCGCACTTCGTGGGCGGGCGGCAGCGGCAGGCGGCATATGGGGGTCCCCAAGGCGAGGTGGCCGGGATCGAGCGCGACTCGCTGCTCGGTATCTACAAGGCCTTGTGGCCCAAAAACATTCCACTCGATTTTGTTCATATCGAGCACATCACGCCGGAATCGCTGCGGCAGTACAAACTGGTCTACCTGCCGTATCCACTCATGCTGCCGGAAGCATCCGTCCAGGTGCTGCGCGCCTATGTGCAAGCCGGCGGGCGGCTTGTGGCCGAGGCGCGGCCCGGTTGGAACAATGAGCGCGGACGCGCCTCAGAGACCATACCGGGGCTGGGCATGCACGAGCTGTTCGGGGCGCGGGAGGCGGCGATCGAAACCGCGCCGCAGGGGCGCACGCGGATCAACTTCGACAATGGGCCGGCCGTCAATGCCCGTTGGTATCAGGAGCGGCTCGAGCCCCTGTCGCCAGGTGCGCGCGTTGTGGGGCGCTTCGAGAACGGCTGGGCCGCGGCAGTTGAATCGTCGTTCGGCAAGGGCAAGACGCTATTGCTCGGCTCGTACCTCAGCGCAGCCTATCAGTCGGCGCCATCACCAGAAGGCGAGCGATGGTTCGCAGGGTTGCTCGACTGGGCCGGCATTCAGTTGCCGCTGGCAGCCTCTGGCGGTGTGGAGGCGCGCTGGCTCGAGAGCGGCTCTGACCGGCTCCTGTTTGTCTTCAACCACAGCGCTGAAGCGCGCAAGGTGCAGATCTCCTGGAAAGACGGCACGTCCTGGAAGCCCGAGGATCTGGCGACGGGATCACCCGCATCGCTTGCCTTCGAGCTCGCCGGACGCGACGTGAAGGTCCTGCGCCTGCGACCTGCGCTGCACGCCGGCTACCGCCACTGACTGCGCTTTTCTGCGATCTACAAACCATCAATACGCCCAATGGCAGGCCCGGCTAACAGGCGCCAGTGGCCCGCAGGGCCACGAGGACTGCGCAAAGAATGGCGAGGGGCCTCTGCTAGACTGAGGCTATCTGGGTGTTGTTCCGACGAAGTGCCGAACTGGGATGGCACAGATGAAAAAGCCCTACTTTGTTGCGATTGACGACGACGTGCCGGTATTGCGGGCAGTGGAGCCGCCGCAAAAGAGGATGGGCTCGGTGCGCCAACCGACTGCGCGCGGGGATCAGGCGGCGCTGTTTCTGGTGGATTCTCACTACCTGGCGGAGAGGATCGGGTCGATCCCGAACATCTCCGTGATGCTCAACGCCGAGGTGAGCGGTGTAGGCGGCGGGGATCACCTGGAAGAGATGACGGTGCATCATCACGACACAGGCGAGACGGAGAAATTGAATACTGCCGCGCTGTTCGAGGTGGGCGGCGTGCGGCAGGGGGCGGTGCGGGGTGTGGCCAATAGCGTGGGAGAGGGCTCGATCGTGCTGCATTTCATTCAGCAGTACATGAGCAACAGGTGAAGGTGCGGCATGGCAGAGGCTGGTTCAGGGAGAATCACGGCGGAAGAGTTGCTGCGGCTGCCGCTGTTTGAGGGCGAATGCCTGGAAGGGGCGGAGTGGATCGCGAGCAAGATGGGGAGCCTGCGCTTCGCGGCGGGGGACGTGATCCTGCGGGAGGGCGACCCGGCGCAGATCTTCGCCGTCGTGCTGGAGGGCGAGCTGCATTTCCGGCGGAGTGGCTACGACACGGTGCTGGTGGTGCCCACGGGACAGGCGACGGGAGTGCTGCCGTTCTCACGGATCAAGGTGTGGATCGGCCGGGGCTGGGCGGCGCAGCCGACGCGGCTGGCGGTGATGGACGCGTCGCATCTGCGGGAGCTGGTGTACCGCGCACCAGTGCTGGCGCAGCGGCTGGTTTCGCAGATGACCGACCGGACGCGCGAGTTCACGCGGATGGAGGAGAGCTCGAACCGGCTTCTCGCACTGGGAAAACTGGCGGCCGGACTGGCGCACGAGCTGAACAACCCGGCGTCGGCGGCGGTGCGATCCTCGGTGCGGCTGCGGGAGTTGCTCGAAGAACGGCGCCGTGCGGCGCTCGCGCTGCGCGGTGAGGCGATTCCCGATGAGGCGCACGATCTTCTGGCGGATCTCGGGGAGGCGATCACGAAGTGCGCCATGCAGCCGGGTTCTATGGATGCGTTGGAGCGGGCGGATCTCGAATCGGACTTGGGGGACTGGCTGGAGTGCGCCGGGGCGCCGGGACAGATGGCTTCAGCTCTGGTGGATGCCGGGATCACGGTAGAGCAACTGCGTCCGCTGGCTGCGGGCATGTCGAGTCGCGCGCTAGGGCTGGGACTGCGAGTGCTGGTCGCCGATCATGAAATTCTGTGCCTGGCCGGAGAGTTGGAGGAGTCGGCGCGGCGGATGTCCGATTTAGTGCAGGCTGTGAAGTCGTACTCCTACATGGACCAGACCTCCATGACGGAAGTCGAGGTGGAGGCCGGGCTCGACGCGACGCTGCGGATGTTCCAGTATCAGCTCAAGCATGGGGTGGAGGTCGCGCGGCAATACGCTCGGGATTTGCCGCGACTCCGGGCAAATGGGAGCGCATTGAATCAGATCTGGACGAATCTCATCGACAACGCCCTCGACTCGATGGCGCTACTGCCTCCGGAGCGCCCCAGGAAGCTGTCGATCAGAACGTGTCATGAGCCGGAGGGGGTGCTGGTTGAGATTGCCGACAATGGCCCCGGCATTTCCGAAGACATCCGTGCGCGGATCTTCGAGCCGTTCTTCACGACCAAGAGCGTGGGCGAGGGGACGGGCCTCGGCCTGGACATCGTGCAGCGGATCATCCGCACGCACAAAGGGTCCATCCGGTTCGAGTCGGAACCGGGGCGGACCGTGTTTCAGGTGCGGCTGCCTTGATTGGCCAACCAGCGCCGGCTACAGCTTCATCTCCCAGCCTTTGCGCAGGTAGGGCTTCAGGTACTTGTTGGCCTCGTTGTTGTTGGTGAAACGCATGTTTTTCGCGTCCCATAGCAGTTTGCCGGGGACTTGAAGCGCGATTGCGCCCAGCGCGAGCCACTCGATGTACTTGGTAGCGACACCGAACTCGGAGACGCCCGGAGAGCCGCCTTTGCAGGCGCGAATCCAGTCCTGCTGGTGATTGATGCCGCGCGGGAGGACTTGCGGCGGCAGCTTGTATTCGGCCCAGCGCGATGCAGGGAGCAGCCACACACCTTCTCCTCGGGCCGAGGTAGCCATGTAGCCCTTCGAACCGACAAAGAGCGCGCCGTTGCCGGGAATACGCTGAGCGGCGTTCGGTCCGGGGGCCGCCGGGGCGCCCGGAGCGCCAGGCGGCATTCCACCCGGACGCGGTCCCGGAGGAGGACCGGCCGGGCGGCCGACTGGTTTGCCGTCGGCGGTGAGTTGATCGCCGATCAGCATGGTGCCGTCGCCGCTGCCGGGGAACGGGCGGCCCTTCTCGGCGAGGTTGTTCATCATGGGGAAGAGGCGCTCGTTCTCGGCCATGCCTTCGGGGTATTTCACGTCGCCGCGCATGTTCTGGTAGGTGTGGATGGTCACAGGCGGCATGTTGGCGCGGGCCGGGAATTCGAAGACGAGGTGCGCGCGGAGCGGCCAGACGTGCTCGCTCTTCCCTTCGACCAGGACGCATTCCACGCTGGTGGGGGAGGTCTGGGCGAGTTGCAGGGCAAGATGCGCGGGGCCGAGGTTGTGGACAAGCCAGTCGCCGAGTGAACCGCCGGTGGAGAAGTTCAGGAACGCGCGCCACTGATTGGTCTTAAGCTGATTGAAAGGCTGTTGTGGAGCGGGGCCAAGCCACAGGTCCCAGTCGAGGGTGTCGGGCACGGGCTGCATTTCCGGTCCCGTGGGAGGGAGGTTGGGGTAGCCGCCGTAGATCTGTCCGGTCCAAGAGTGGATTTCCGTCACTTCGCCGATGTCGCCGGACCAGAGGATTTCGCACGCCGTTTTGGTGCCTTCGTGGTTGAAGCCCTGGTTGCCCATCTGCGTGGCGACCTTATGTTTCAAGGCCGCGCTGGCGAGGAGGCGGGACTCCCAGACTGTGCGTGTGAGCGGCTTCTCGCAATAGACGTGCTTACCCATTTGCATGCATGCGAGGGCGATGGGGGTGTGAAGATGGTCCGGCGTTGCGATGACCACCGCGTCGATGTTCTTGCCTTCGGCGTCGAGCATTTTGCGGTAATCTTTGAACTTTTTAGCCTGTTCGTAGCGCTTGAATCCGTTGGCGGAGCGCTTCTCGTCGACGTCGCAGAGGGCGACGATGTTCTCAGTCGGCGCGATGCCGACCAGAACCTGCGGACCGCGCGTGCCCATGCCGACACAGGCGACGTCCAGCTTCTCATTAAGCGATTTGAAGCCCAGCCGGGACAACGACGGCACGCTGCCGAAACCTCCGGCCGGAACTGCGCCGGCGAGCAATGATCCATAGAAAAAGTAGCGACGACTGAAGCGGCTGTCTCCCACGCGGGACCTCACTTTCGTGCGCCATTATATCCGTCGGGAGAGTGCGGCGGGGGCCGTCGTCCACATCGGGATTGGCTTTGTCGGACCAGCGGAGAGCAGAACTACCGTCGTATCCAGAAGCTCAATACCCGATCGAGGCGAGTTGCCGATGCGGAGCGAGCTCTCGCCTATAGGGGTGTGACCGAGCAGAAGCAAGGTCGGAACAGGAGGAACAAGACAATGACCTACAGGCTGAGTAAGAACATTGGGGGACAGCTCCTTGGCATTGCAGCGCTGATCGCGCTATCCGGCATCTCCGCGGCATACGGCGCGGACCTCGTCAGAGCAGAAATCCCGTTTGCGTTCCAGGTCGCCGGCAAGACCCTGCCGCCTGGAGAATACGAATTCCAGATCGACCGGTCAAAGGACATGGTGGAAGTTCTGGGAGCCAACAAGGGACCAGGCGCTCTGGAGAACATCATCACAACGCTTGCAGTGCCGGCTCACAGTAATTCGGAGGACGCACACATCGTTTTTGACAGAGTCGGGAACACGTATATCCTCTCCGAAATCTGGCGTCCGAACGCCGAAGGTGTCCTCGTGCATGCCGCCAATGGGCCGCACGAGCATCATGTCATCCACGTGAAGTTGTAAGAGTGGCGGCCTGCCCATGAGGTGAGGTACCCGCCCGGGCGGCATCGTTTTACTGCCCTGGCCGTATGGAGTTCACGGGCGATCGCCTCCATTCTGAAGTTGCCGCTTGAGGAGTGGTTCCATGCCCAAAGTGGTCGAGAGGTTCCGATCAGCCATCGCGGCGCTGGGCAAACCGGGCCGGTCGAAGACGGCGGCCGGCCCGGCCGATTCCGCGGCAGCGCCGAGCGCGCTGGCGGTGGTGAAAGAAGGGACCTGCCGCTCGGAGCTTGAGACCATCTTCCACGATGCAGGGTGGCGCCTGATTGTAGAGCACTCAATCGAATCAGCACTCCAACTGCAACGAAGGGAGCCAACTCCAGTCGTCCTGTACGATCGCGATTTGCCGGACGGGTGCTGGCGGGAGGCGGTGGTCTCCTTCTCCCGCCTCTCGCCGCGACCGTGCCTGGTCCTGCTGGCCCAACGTCCGGATAAGAACCTTTGGGATGAAGTGGTCCGGTGCGGGGGATTCGACGTGTTGCGGATGCCGGTGGAAAGGGATACTGTGATCCGGACCGTCAGCGCCGCATGGACTATCTGGCGGCACCAGTATCAACGGAGCTGAGCGGCCGGGAATCGCTCCGGGGCCGTCCTAGGAGATGACTCCCTTGCGCACCGCGTAGAGGATCAGTTCAGGCACGCTGTGCAGATTGAGCTTCTCCATGATGTTTCCGCGGTGCGTCTCCACAGTGTAGAGGCTCAGGTTCAGGATGTTGGCGATGTCCTTATTGCTCTTGCCTTCAGCGATGAGTTGAAGGAGCTCCCGCTCCCTCTGGGTCAGCAGTTCGTAGCTATCCTCAATGTCCTTGTTTCGCAACTGGCGCACGTAGTCCTCCACGAGCAGACGGCTGACAGCAGGGCTGAAGAAAGCCTTCCCGTGGTACACGGCGCGGATGGCCTGGATGAAATCCGAGTCGGGCGATTCCTTCAGCAGGTAGCCTCGCGCCCCGGCCTTGAGGGCACGGAGCACGTAAGCCTCGTCGGAATGCATGCTCAGCACGACGATGGAGACGTCCTGTTGCTTCACGCTGATCTGGCGTGCGGCCTCAATTCCATTCATGTTGGGCATCGTGATGTCCAGCACCGCGACATCCGGTTTCAGGTTCTCGACGAGGGCGATCGCCTCCCGGCCGTCGCCGGCCTCACCGACGACCTCAAAGTCGGGCTGCTCCTCGAGAACCAGGCGCAATCCACGCCGCATCACCGCGTGGTCATCAGCAAGAATAATTCGGATCATAGCGATACCCTGCCCTAACCACGTCCGTCGTTGACCAACGGAAGATGGAACGAGAGGACCGTCCCCTTGCCGGGCTTGGATTCAATTGAGAACGAACCGCCAAGCCTCTCAATCCTTTCCTCGATACCTAATAAACCCAAGCCCTTTTCCCTGCTGGGTTCGAAGCCGATTCCGTCGTCCTGCACTGTGACGGAGAGCCCGGCCTGATCTCGAAGGACGACGACGCGGACCTGGCTGGCCTGCGAGTGGCTGGCGCAGTTGTTGAGCGCCTCCTGAACGACGCGGTAGAGGCAGGTCCGGTGCGAATCAGGCAGGTCCTCGGCGACGTCGTCGGCGACCATCTTCACGTTGAGCCCCGTGCGGCGCGTTACTTCGCGGGCCTGCCATTTGAGAGCCGCGACCAGACCCAGGTCGTCCAGCATGGAGGGTCGAAGCAGGAGGGCCATGTTCCGCACCATTCCAACAGTGGCTTCGGCCATGCGGCGGGCTGTAGCCAACCGGTCCGTGCGAGTTGCGCTATCGGGCGCCGCCTCGGCCCTGCCGAGCTCGACGAGCATCGCCGACATGCCCTGCCCGATCTCGTCGTGAAGTTCCCGGGCGAGATTGCGCCGTTCCTCTTCCTGCGCCGTCAGCAGGCGGGCGGAGAGGTCCTGGAGTTCGCGTCGCGCCTCTTCCACCTCGGCAAACCGCGCTTTCGCCTCCCCCTCCAGGTGCTGGACCCGGCGAATACTCATGGCTCCGAGAAGCAGCCCAACTGCGAGGACAACCGCGGAGAGGGTCACGACGCGGCGGCGAAGGTGGGAATGCAATGCGCGAATCCGATCCTCGGCCGCGTCCAGGTTTCGCTCGTTCACAGCGGTGATCTGATTGGTCAACTGGACCATCTCCGTGCTCAACGGGAGGATGACATCCTGCAAAAACGTTCCGCCTTTGGCCCGCCTCGCGGCGGCATCCCAATGAAGAGCGGGCTCAACGGATCGCCAATACGATTCGACACGGCCTCTCAGACCGAGGAACGTCTCGTGTTCTTCTGGCGGCAACTCGCGCTCATAGGCCCTGAGAGCGCCGTCGATCCGGGTACGGAGAAGCGCCAGATCGGCTTTCTGGTTTTCCGCCTCTGAGTCATCCTGCTCAATCAGGTAGTCGCGTACAACCGTAGAGGAGCGGTTAATCTCGAGCCGAAGCTGGTCGAGCAGACTGTCGCGTTTGCGGGCTTCGGTCCTGAGCTCCGCCGTGGTCACTTCAACGCCGCGAAGAGATGTGGTGGCGTCCACTGCCAGCCCTGCCATGAGAAGGAGAAGGCCAGTGAAGCCAATCCAGAGCGCACTGGCGGACGCAGACAGGAGCCTGCGCCCCACACTCCAAAGTGACCCGCTCCCAGCGTTCGAAGTGTCTGTCATCGCCGGAACAATGTCCTTTCCGATTGTACGCTTACGGAGTTTGCATGCCAGACCAAGCCGACCGCGCACAGCGTCCTAGTGTCCTGCGGTGTGCCCGAATACCCTTTCGAGGGGAGTACCTCCAATGGGCTGGAAACCGCCTGATATTCGTAGCCGGACGAAGATCCAGTCAGGCCGAGGAGAAGGAAATGAAATCAGTTTGCGGAGGGAATGCAGTTGCTGCCGGGTTCGCCTTGTTCACTGCGTTTGCGGCAAGCGGGATGACGCTGGATCTCACGCCGTCAGTCCAGTCGCCCGCGCCCGTCGGAACGATAGTGACCTTCAACGCCTCCGTGTCGGGCGTCCAGGGCACAAACCTGTGGTATCGCTTTCGGGTGCGCAGAGCAGGCAGTGAATATCAGATGATCCGGGACTACGGCCCAGTCAGCACGCTCGATTGGACAGCGTCGAAGCACGAAGGGGTGTATGAGATGGAGGTCTCAGCGCGGGATTTGGACAGCGGGTCGGAGTCCAGCGCGGTCTCGATCTTCAACTTCCAGTCACTGGTCCAAGCCGGGCAGCCTTTGGTAACGCCCACTCAAAATTCTCTGGTATTTCTCTACAGTGCGCCTGCCTGCGGAGGCGGATCGCGCATGCGCGTTCAATATCAGCTGACCGGAGGCACGGTCCAGTACACTCCATTTCAGGCGTGCGCAGGCGGCTTGAGCATGAACTTCTACCTGGCAGGCCTGCGGGCCCACAGCAAGTACACGGCACATCATATCGTCGACACCGGTTCGGCCTTCGTGAACGGCCCGGATGTCGCGTTCACGACTGGAGACCTGCCCGGCAATCTCTATTCGGACACGGTCCTGATCTCCAGCCAATCCGCGCAGTCAAACCCGATCCTGCTGGGAGCGCCGTTGGGAGCACACCCTGTTGCGAACGACCTGGACGGCAACGTGCTTTGGTACGGGCCTGAAGGGCTCACCTTTCTGACCCGGGCCGAAGCGGGCGGCGAGTTTTGGGGCATCGTGGAGGCCACAGCCTCGGACACGACACAGCAGGTGGTCCGGAAGATGGATCTCGTCGGCATGACGCTGCTGGAGACGAACGCAGCCAGGGTCAGTGAACAACTGAAGGCTTTGGGCAAGCGCGAGATCACCGGCTTCCATCATGAAGCGAGAACCATTGCCGGCGGGCGAATCGCGGTGCTCGCGTCAGTCGAGCAGATCCTGAAAGATGTCCAGGGGCCGGGGCCGGTGGATGTCCTGGGCGACATGATCGTCGTCCTCGATAAAGACCTGAACGTGGTGTGGACCTGGGATACCTTCGACAATCTCGACACCAGCAGGACTGCTCCTCTCGGCGAAGTTTGTCCGGGTGCCGGATGTCCAGCCTTTTACCTTGCAGCCTCGGCAAACGATTGGACTCACGGCAACTCGATTCAAGAGACTGGAGACGGCAACCTCCTCTACTCCACGCGCAACCAGGACTGGCTGATCAAGGTCTCCTACGACGGCGGCTACGGGGATGGGCATGTGCTGTGGAAACTCGGGAAAGACGGCGACTTTCAGATCAACTCCAACGACCCGTTCCCCTGGTTCTCGCATCAGCACGACGGCAACTTCGAAGCCGGGAGCCTCACCACGCTGATGGTGTTTGATGACGGCAATACGCGCGTGGCCAATATGGGCGGCGGCAACAGCCGCGGGCAGGTATTCGAACTTGACGAAGTCAATCGAACGGCGACTCCGGTCCTGAACACGGATCTTGGAGTGTATTCGATGGCTGTCGGGTCCGCGCAGCATTTACGCGACGGGGGGTTCCATTTCGACGCAGGCTTCGTGATGGAGAACGGAACCATCGACTCCTACTCATTCGAAGTTGACCCGTCGGGCAAGATCCAGTATGTGGCGCATCAGGACGTGATCCTGTATCGGACCTTCCGAATGACCGACATGTACACACCCAACTAACTAACCATGAAACGCCGAGCATTTATTCAGAAGACCGGAGCGACGCTGTTGGGCGCGCGCTTCAGCGGCCGGGCGAGCAGCAGGACGCCGCCCAACATCGTGCTCATCCTGGCAGATGACCTGGGCTATGGAGACCTGAGTTGCTACGGCTCCAAAATCGCAACGCCGAGGCTGGATCGCATGGCCAGGGAAGGCGTTCTGTTTACCCAGTTTTATTCCGCGAGCCCGGTGTGCTCGCCAGCGCGTGCAGCAGTTCTCACCGGACGATACGGAGTCCGCTGCGGCGTTCCAGGCGTGCTGACCCCCACGGACACCGGAGGCTTGTCAGAGAACGAGACGACGATCGCCCAGATGCTGAAGCCGCTGGGATACCGCACGATGTGCGTCGGCAAGTGGCATCTCGGGAGGCCTGCGAAATACCTACCCACCTCTCGCGGATTTGATGAGTATTACGGGATCCCCTACAGCAACGACATGGATCCCTCGATCCTGATGCACAACACGGACATCATCGAATCGCCGGTGAATCAGAAGACGCTCACCCGGCGCTACACCGAACAGGCCGTGTCGTTCATCCGAAACGCCGGGGACTCTCCGTTCTTGCTCTACATGCCTCATACGGCGCCGCATATCCCGCTGGCCGCCTCACCGGACTTCGTGGGGAAGTCGAAGATGGGCCTGTACGGTGACGTGGTCCAGGAGATGGATTGGAGCGTCGGGCAGGTACTCGATGCGCTGACCGCCACCGGCGCAGACCAGAACACGCTGGTGATGTTCACCAGCGACAACGGTCCCTGGTTTCAGGGCAGCCCAGGACGGCTGCGCGGACGCAAGGGAGAGACGTTTGAAGGGGGAATGCGCGAGCCCTTCATTGCGCGGTTTCCCGGTGTGATCCCAAGCGTCGTCTCGAGCCGGGGCGCGCGCGGACAAAAGCCGATTGACGAGATGGCTTCCACGCTGGACCTTCTTCCAACGATCGCTGGATTCACCGGGGCTCCCTTGCCGGCCACAACGCTGGACGGAGTAGACATGGGCCCCCTGCTCACGGGCAGCGCGAGCCGCGTGGATCGGCCTCTATTTCTCTATTTTTCGGGTTGGAATCTGCAATGCGCCAGGAGCGGTCCGTGGAAACTGCACCTCTCTCGCCATAACGCGCCCGCATACACGCCTGAACCTAAAGTCGGCCTGTTCAACCTCCGTCTGGTCAACCCTGAGTTGTACAACATCGATTCCGACCCCGAAGAAGCGGAAGACGTGTCAGGGCAGAATCCCGACATCGTAGCCGCAATCAAGGCGGAAGTCGCCATGATGCTTCCTGGGTTTCCGTCTCAGGTCCAATCCGCCTGGCGCGATACCCAGAACCGGCCAGTCGGTACCACCGAACCGGGAAACTGGCCATCGCCGATCTAGCTATGGCCTCATCGACAGGAAGGAGATGCTGATGCCTGGCGATCCGCACCCGGCGACAAAGGCCAGTGCGCTGACTTCCGGACACCTCGATAGCTCAGGAGGCAGGTATGGGAATGCAGTGGTTCCTCGCATCCATCGTGCTTTGGGCGTCGTGCATGATGGGCGCAGCATGTGGTTTCAAACGTCTCAAGTCTCCGCCGCGGCCTGGTGAGGACTCAGCTCAACTGCGGCTGACCGGCTCGTTGACCGGCGTAACAGCGGTACCAATTACGGCTCCTGTCCTCACGCTCAATGTTCCGTTGAACTCCTTTGTCAAAAAGGGACAGGCGATCGGCGTGTCCGAGGGGGATACTCCTGCGGAGAAATCGATGAATGCGGACTCCCAACGAAACCTGGCGGAGGCGTACGCCGCAGTGGAGGCTGCGCGCGACCGCCTGTGCGCTATCGAATCGGATCTGGCAGCCGCTCGCGCCGGAGCCGACGAAGTGGACAGTGAGGTCCGGTCCGCGGAGGAGGAGGCTCATCAAGCGGGGTACGCGGCACAGGCGAGCGACAGGCGGTTCCGGCAGGGGTTGGAGTCTGAGCTGGTGCATGAGCACACTCAGGACATGTACGGCTCTGCCAGGAACCGGGAAGAGACGCTGCGATCGCGCGCTGTCTTTCTCAAGGAGGCTATCGACGGCATGGAGGCGCGACGGGGAGATGCGCAGACCGATGTTCGCGAAGCCACCGACGAGTTGAATGCCGCGAAGGCGGCGGTTCTTTCCGTTCCGTCGCGGGCGCGTCAGGTCATCGCACCGTCCGACGGGTATCTCACCGTTCTCGACGAACGCCTGGGGACACTAGCAATTGCATCGAACCTGGAGCAGCGTGTGGAGACCTACGTTAACCAGAAGGAGCTTGCGCAGCTCAGGCCCGGCATGCCGGCCACGGTAATGTTCGCGGAACAGCCGGAGCGCGCGGTGCGCGCGATTGTCGAGTCGATCGGCGAAGCGGGCAACGCAGCAGCGAGAGGGACAACAACCCCAGTCACCCTCTCTCTGCTCGACCCTGGCAAGGTCCGGACAAGTGACAGCCCGGTTACTATTGTGATCCCCTTGCCCGGCCGTTAGCGCAGAGTTCTGCGTGGAAGAAGCCGCGTCATCGCACAGAGGTCAATCTGATGGCCGCACCGCCGCCGGGGGCGAGCTTGAGTTTGAGCGAAGACGTTGAGTTCACGCTGCGCTGTTGATCACGGGCTTGCCACGTTAGGTGACTCGATAGGCGAGTTGGCCCGATGCGGAGGGGGTGTTCTTATCGAGAGTGGCGATGGTGATCCGGAGCTCGCCGCTCGGACTGTCGAGAGATGCGGATCCGGTCTGCGCCGAGCGAAGGAGAGAGTCGACGCGACGGCGCAGAGCGGTGCGTACCTGATGAACTGCAACGTGATTACCTCTACTGCACCCGTTTTGCAGTCCACTCCAGCGTCATGCCATTGGCGCCCTCAGCGGTCAGTTTCATCGTGTCACCGGTGACTCTGCCCTTATAGTTCAGCTTCATTTCGTTGTCCTGGAACTTCACTGTGATGCTGAATGAGAGCGAGTCCCCATCCACCTTGCCGTCGTTGATGACGGATTTGCCCATCATCGAGCTCACCGTCTCACCGGTCAGCTTGTTACCGTCGACCTGGAAGGTGAACGTGCGCTCCATCGGTCCATTGGCACCTTCGGCTGTGGCCTTCCATGTGCCGGCCACGCCGGCGGCGGCGAGAGTGAAAGCGAACAGAGTGATGAGCGGCAGTAACCACTTCATAAGAGCTCCTTGCGGTATATATAGCGCCTGAGCCAGGCGGTGCTGCTAATCTGTCGAATCCGTGATGCGAGGTCAAGCAGGGGATAATCGACACAGAGGACGAATGCAGAGGAATCGCATTCTCATCCTGCTCGCGGCAGCCGCCCTGTGGCTGCCGACGAAGGGGATGCAGAAGCCCGCGGGCGTGGCAAAGGTCGTGATCGACTATCCGGAGCAGGAATCGATTTTCCCTCCGGAGATAGCACCGCCGCTTTTTCTCTGGCGTGATACGAGCGGGGCAGTGTTTTGGCGGATAGACATCCGTCTCCCAGGTGGGAAACCGCCGATACAGGCGATTTCCGAAGGCAAGCCGATGAGGATCGGGCCGATTGATCAGGATTGCGTGGCGGACAGCAATCAACCGCCCAGGCTCACGCCCAAGGAGGCGGCGGCGAAGACGTGGCGCCCGGACAGCGCGACCTGGGGCCAGATCAAGAAAGGATCCGTGGATCGTCCGGCGACTGTTGTGATCCGCGGATACAAGGCTCGTGAAGGGCCCGTGGTGTCGCAGAGCTCGGTCACAATCCACACGTCGAGACATCCGGTCGGAGCCGGCATCTTCTACCGCGACGTACCGTTGATGCCGGCCCAGACGGAGAAGGGGGTGATCCAACCGCTGGCGCCGTACGCGCTGCGGCTGGTGAAGTGGCGGCTGCGAAACATCGGCGAGACGGAGAGCCGCGTGGTGATGGAGCGAATGCCGGTGTGCGCCAACTGTCACTCCTTCTCCGCGGATGGCAAGACGCTGGGCATGGATCTGGACGGACTGCAGAACAACAAGGGCCAGTATTTCCGCGTGAAGGTCGCGGAAGAGACGGTGGTGCGAAACGAGGACCTGATTCAGTGGCGCTCACCGCAGGGGAAGCTGCGAGGAAGGGTCCGTGTGGGGTTCATGTCGCAGCTTTCACCGGATGGGGAGTATGTGGCCACAACGGTGAATCCGGTTGAGCCCGGACCGCGAGAGCCGGACCCGCCGAGCAACTACTACGTGATGAATTTCCCGGACTACCGCTTCCTTCAGGTGTTCTTTCCGACGCGCGGCGTGGTGGGCTGGTACAGACGGGAGAGCGGCGTGTTACGTCCGCTGCCGGGGGCGGACGATCCGCGCTACGTCCAATTCGGAGCGGTCTGGAGTCCCGACGGGAAGTACCTGGTGTTCGCAAGGGCGCAGGCAATGGATCCGAATCCGGAGGGTGCGCCGGAGGCGAAGCACGCGAACGATCCGAACGAGAGGCAGATCCAATACGACCTATATCGGGTGCCGTTCAACGGCGGGCAAGGCGGGGTGGCCGAGCCACTGCGAGGCGCGTCGCGCAACGGGATGAGCAACACGTTCCCGAAGGTCTCGCCGGACGGGAAGTGGATCGTGTTCGTGAAAGCGCGCAACGGCCAGCTCATGCGGCCCGACAGCAGCCTGTGGATTATGCCGTCAGCGGGCGGCGACGCACGACGGATGCGCTGCAATACAGCGTTGATGAACTCCTGGCACAGCTTCGCTCCGAACGGGCGATGGATGGTGTTTTCGTCGAAGGCGCGCTCGCCATACACGCAGATGTATCTGACGCACATCGACGAGGAAGGCAATGACAGCCCGCCGATCCTGATTGAGAATTCGACGGCGGCGAACCGGGCCGTGAACCTGCCTGAATTCGTGAACGTGCCCGCGGAGGGTCTGAAGAGTCTGGGCGGTCCGGCGCTGGAATACTACCGGCTGTATGACCGGGCGGCCTACCTGCTGAAGCATGGCGAGCCCGCGGAGGCTGTTGAGGCGTGGCGCCGCTTGCTGGCGGTGAAGCCGGATGACGAGATGGCAATGAACCAGCTTGGCGTGGCGCTGCTCAAGTCCGGCCGGGCAGATGAGGCGAAGTGTGCGATGCAGCAGGCGGCCGAGATCCGGGCGAGGAAGGCGCAGGCACAGTAGCCGCGAGAGAGTCTCAAACTGTGATCTAATCGTGAGCTAATCGCAGCCGCGGTCGAGGAGAGTTTCCATGCCTGACGAGATTACGCTCGTTGAGTACTATGTGGCGGTGATCCCGCACAAGTCCGGGGAGGGCGCAAGGATTCTCACCGCGCTGAAAGACGCGGGGATGAACCTGGCCGGGTTCCTCGGCTTCTGGAAGACGGCGTGGGACGCCGAAATCGTTCTGATCCTGGATGAGAAGACGGCCGGCGTGAGCGCAGCGGGGAAGAAAGCCGGGCTTCAATTGAGCGAGAAGCGCAAGGGCATCATGGTCAAGGGCAAGGACCGGCCTGGGGTGATCGCGGAGTTGATGACAAAGCTGGCAGGCGCGGGGATCAACGTGAACGCGATCCATGCTTTGAGCGCGGGCGCGGGGCGCTTTGGGGCGATGATCGCGGTGTCGCCGGCGGATCTGCGCAAGACCGCCAGGGCGCTGGGAATGGCGCAGGACTGAGGACGCGTCCGTCAACTCGCGAAATAGCCCTCGCGGCAGCGCACTATGTAGTCGGTGTGTCCTTTGACTCGCACTTCCAGCCGCCGCCACTCTCCGTGGCCGGGCTCTGACTTGAACGTCAACAGGTATGTGTAGTGGATCTCCTGCGAGATCTGCTCCAGCACGCTCTGCGCATCGCGTCCCGTGGTCACCACATGAGAAGAGCCGCCGGTCATGCGCGACATTTGCGCAAGCATCCTGGCCAGATCCCGTTCGCGCTTCGCCTCCCCTTGAAGCACCGTGTGCACAGGCAGACCCGAAGCCTGTGCGCGCCGCAGGGCCATCGGGAGCGTCAGCCCGCTGGCATTGTCATCACCATCGGTAAACACGATGAGGGCCTTCTTGCCTGCCTCTCGCGAGAGCTCCACGGAGACGCGCGTCAGCGAGTCGAAGAGCGCCGTCCCGCCTCCGGCCTCCGCGGAGAGCACCGCATTCTCCACGCGCTGCAGATCTGGAGTGAAATCCTGCAGACGGCGCAAGCGCTGATTGAAGCCGAATACTCCGACACGATCTTCCTTTCTGAGCCGTGATAGCAGCGAAACGACAGCCTTCTTCAATCCAGACATCTCCCGGCTCATGCTCCCGGTGAGGTCGAGCATGAGCGCCAAGGTCAGCCCGGTGGAGTTCGACTCGAAGTCCTCGATCTTCTGCTCTGCGCCTCCGTCCAGCACTGAAAAATCATCCCGGCCCAGCCCACCCACGTAGCGCCGCTTGCTGTCCTGCACGGTGGCCTGAACTTCCACGAGCCGGGTGGATGCACGGAACAGGGGAGTCTGATCCTGCCCAACGAAGAAGGCCGCAGCGATCCATTCGCGCCGGGTCATTGCGACAACACCTCCCGCGCAGCGGCGCGCACGGCGTCGGCGTTGATCGACGCCCACGTTGCATTCACGGACTCCCAATCGGCGCCGTCCACCATCTGGAGCGCTTCAAGAAGCCGTGACACCAGTCTTTCCGCACCCGCCTCCAACTCCTCGGGAGCGAGCCCGTCTCTGCCAGCCACCACCGCCAGCACCAATCCCAACTCCGCCAGGCGGGCAGCGCTCTCTCCGGGAAGGCCTCTGCGGCACATGGACTCGTACGGCCACGGCTCGGTCATCGGCGGGACATCGCCTGCCACAGGGCGCATTCCAGGCACAGACGGCCACTGGCGCAAATAGCGCGCCGGATCTCCGCCGCGTTGCGCCTGCCGGCGCAAGCCGATCCAGTACAGATCGCTCAACGTGATCTTTCTGCTCGCTTCTTGCGAGCGATTTGCCCGAAGGTCCACCAATGCCTGCTGCCAACGCCCGGGCAGAAGCAGGCCCGCGGTTGTCTCCCACATTTCCAGGGAGGAGATCCTTCCCCGCCCCGCCTGATCGATCCATTCACGGCCCGCCTGTACGAGACTGTAGGCAGCGCGGAAGTCGACGGCCTTGAGCCTTCCCAGCATCATTCCGCGCAACACGCCGAGCTGCATGAATTGCAGACTCTCCAGGACCCGCGTGTCCGGGATTGACCCGACAGCGGCCACCTGTCCCACGGCTTCGCTGAAGTTTGCGAGAGAGCCCCCGACATAGCTGCCGATCCCGCCGCTCTGCATCCGAAAGTACCCCGGCGCGAAGTCTCCCGGCTCATCGTCTCTGCCGCGTACGCTGACGTAGCGGTGTTTTCTGGCGAACCACGGATCATCACTCGCCAGGAGGTCATACGGACGGAGGTACCAGGAGTAGATAAGGCCTGTCGTGGTCAACAACAGGACATCGGCTGCCCTGTCCTCCATCTCAGCTTTCAGCTTTGCGATGTCCGCGCCGGGAGGCTCCAGCCCTGACATCGCTTTCCGGATGCGCGCCGCCGTATCCCGGGCGCGGGCCGTCACATCGGCGCGGACCGCTTTCGCGGCGCCAGCCGCATCGAGGGCCTCAGGCGGCATCTCGGGCAAGCGTTCCGCCGCTGCCACCACCGACTCCCATCCTTGCCCGGAGAGCTTCATGCCGCTGGCCCCATCGACGAGGTCCAGCGAGAGGTCGGCGGAGGGAATGCACTGCATCGACATCACCTGGAGGAACTCCCGTTTCCGCCTCTCGCAGTCGCAGAGTGATGCCTCAATGGCTTCCTCCACGGAAGAGGGGGCGCCGCCGGCCAACGACCGCAGGGCCCGGGCCGCCGCCTGAGCCCATTCGATGGCCGTATTGCCGTCCGCAAGTTCGTCGCTCAGCCGGGAAACCACGTCCCCCGCCTTCACTTCATCCAAGGATCCGGCGTGGACCAGCAGGCAGGCGAGTTTGGCGGCGGCATGAAAGTGTCCCATTAACCGGTTTCTGTCGAGCGGATCGAGGCGCTGGGCTTTTCCGGCCAGGCTGAAAATAGAACGCCAATCCGACTCCCCCAACGTGCGCAGAGACACGAAGTATCCGTACAATCCGGCGTGGTCCTGGAACTCTTCCGCGAGCATGCGGGCCTCGGATGCCGTGAGCGCCTTGCCGCGGCTTTTCTCGATGTACGCCACAGCCTCCAGCCTCTGCCAGCCCCAGGCGTTGCCGGGCTTCGGCACCTCGCGCTCACGACCCAGGCGCAACAGGGTCTGGTCGATGCTCTCCTTACCAGCCTTCCCGGTTCCCTGCCAGGCGCTCAATCCGCCGGGTAAACGCACCAGGCCGTCTTCGCCGACCGGCACGCCGCGCAGAAAGTCAGTCGTGCTGCCATAGATGATTCGCCGCTTAACGCCATTGGACATCTCAGGCGCATCGCGGAACAGAGCATAATAGGCCTTCGCCCGAGGCAATCCCGATAGGTAAAACCTCTGGTGGCGCGCGGGCAGCTCGTGCAGGAATGCGAACCATGCCAGCAAGCGGCCGCTATCGCGTTCCATCAATGCTGCCAGAAATTTTCCTGCGTTTTGAGGCGATTCTCCGGTGAGGTCGTTCCAGATCCTGCGCGATCCTTCGCCGCCGGGAATCTCGACGCCCTGCCCGTTCAGCGCCATAGAGGCACCGTAAAGATAGAGCAACTCACCATATCGACCGGCAAGGCGTTTCAAACCAACAGCCGCAGCCAGCGTATCCGCCACCCCGGGCCCCGCCTTGGCCAGGCCACTGTAGGCCTGCGCCGCGCGTAAATCCCAGGCCAGCAGCCCGGCGAGGCCGCCGCCACTGCTCCCCCGGCTCCCCACTTCGGTCAGCCACCGGCTTTCATCCAGAACGGACGGAATCCACTCGCCACGCCTATCCCGATTGCCGGCATCTCGAAGATACCCGACGACGCGCTCCCGCCAGTGGTCATCCGGCAGCAGGTTCCAGTTTCTGTAGACGTTCGCGCGGCTGAGCGCTTCGAGTAGATCGCCTTTCCGCACGTTCACGGGAAGCCCCGCCACCGCGGCCAATCCGTCCGCGCCGCCAGCAATGTACGCGCGTCCCGTGTCGCTCGCAGCACCAAGCGCCAGCGTCATTGCCGCTAACCCGATCCCCAGTCGCGGGAGTAGCATGGCTAGTTCAGTTTAGACGGACTTCCCCGAAAAACCGGAGCAACGCTGCAAGAATGTGACGTAAGAAAATTCGCCCCAAGCTTTCGCCGGCCGCCGCGCGGAGGGGTATTGTAGAGACTACTGGGAGCATTTCGAATGTCCAACATCCAACCTGTCCCTGCAGGCTTTCACACCGCTACTCCGTACATGGTGGTTCCCGACGCCGCTGCTGCGCTGGATTTCTATTCACGCGCCTTCGGCGCAGTCATTGGAGAGAAAATGACTCGCCCCGACGGCGTAATCATGCATGCGTCTTTCCGGATCGGCGACTCACTTTTCATGATCGGCAGCCATGCCGGGGTGCAGCCGCGGGATCCGCAACTCTTCCCGATGCTCAGCATCTATCTCTACGTCGATGATGCCGATGCCACATTCGCCCGGGCCGTGGAGGCGGGCGCAACCGTGCTGAACCCGGTTGCTCAGAAGTTCTACGGTAATCGTGAGGGCGGCCTCGCCGATCCCTGTGGCATCATCTGGTGGATCGCAACACAGGTAGAGGTAGTTTCGAAGGATGAGATGGAGCGCCGGGCTGCGGCCGCCATGCCTGGCAGTTGACCCGAGGCTATTGCATCCACAACGAGTACGGCTCCAGTTTCACGACACGGCCATCCGCCAGCCTGACGTTCGCCGGATCGTCAGCGAAATTGAGCAACGCCATCGCACCGCTCTCCAATACGCTCCAGTACACGCTGTCGGCCTTCTGCATGCGCAGCGCCGCTTTCACGGCCGGGCGTAAGCCATCGAGCTTTCTCAACTCGTCACGCACAAACCGCGCATACGGCTCACCCGGTTCCGGATCGCCCTTGAAAAAGACCACTCTTCCCTTCCCTGTCTTCCCTTCGACCCAACGCTTTGAGACGGAGGCATCTCCCTCCACCGTCTCCAACAATCCGCGCGGACGCTCCAGGTAGATCAGCGTTCCTCCCTCTTCAACCCACTTCGCGATCTTCTCCAGCACGGGCTTCTCCGTGATGTGTCCCCACAGGAAGACGAGAACCTTGTAGCGGCTGAGTGCGCCGTCTTCGATCATCTGCTCGCTCGCGTAGTCGAACTCGGCGGCGGAACGCATTGCCTCCGCCCTGGTGAGGAACGCCGAGCCCCACATGTAGCGGATCGCTTCGTCGTCGAGCCGGATTCCGGTGTCGGGGTAGAACGCCGCCACATCCACGGCAGGAGCCGAACGCGCATCCAACATCTTTGCGTGCCGCAACCACGTCCCGATCGCCTGGTCGTTCGCGTAGAGGTTCGAGTGATAGTAAAACAGATGATCCGCGCCGTTCGTCACGGCGTTGTACAGCCGTGCGGCCACTCCGCGGGCCGACCCGAAGCCGCCCGGCTCATAACCCAACTGCGCGCCGTAGAACCGCGCCGCGCTCGATGCCATCCGCGTGATCGTGAAGTTCTGGGCGTAGTTGTCGCTCTCATTGGTCAGGCGGATCCCGCCCTTTAGCCGCGCCATGGTCCGCGCCTGATAAGTGTAGTCCGTCCCGATCTCCACCGGCCCCCAGCCGCCGGACGACTGGTGGATTACGGCTGAAGGCAATGCCTCGCGCGTCCAATCGGCCCACTTTTCGCACCATCTGCTCATCGCGTCCATGTACCACTGGGCGAAATCGATCCGTTTCCGGCGGGCCCACGCAGTCACGGGCAGGAACGGCTTCACCTCTTCAAAGCCCGGCAGTTTCGCCTCCCATGCCGCGTTCAGCGCTTCGATCGTGCCGTACCGCTGCTTCATGCTCTCCCGGAAATTCGATTCGGCAAACTTGTCGCCTGCCCAGTACCCGATATGCGTGTGCAGCACGCGTCCCTTGTAGCGCCAATCGCCGCGCGCCGGATACTGGGCTTCACCGTAGTTGCCGCTCGGCCCGAGCCGCACGCCGAGCAGCGTCTTCCTTGCCGCGTAGTGTTTGCCGAACTCCTGGAGGAACCTGCGGACGTAGCGGTCCTGCCTGCCGGCGAAAATTGTCGGGATGTCGCTGCGCATGCCGTGCTCGAGGCAGACGAATCCGTCGTTGTCGGGGGAGTCGTAGAACCAGTCAGGCAGCGCGTAGGCCGATCCCACAATCAGCAGGGGAAACCACTGCAAGCCGTGCCGGTCCAATTCGTCCACGACGGCATCGTAGAAGCTCCAGTCGAACACGCCCGGCTGGCGCTCCACGAAATTCCACTTGACGTAACTCTCAATGCCGTTGAAGCCCAGAGCCCTGGCGAGCGGGAGCAGGTTGCGCATCGTCGCAAGGGTCTCCGGGAGTTGCTCGGGCGTCGCGGCGTCCGCGCCTGCGGTGGTCACTCGCTGAGAGGCCCGCCTGAAATCCACCGCCGGCCTGACCTCCGGCAGCGGCTCCCGCGTCGGCTCGGAATCCACGAGCGAGAGCCGCGTCAGCCGCTCGATCCCATAGAGCCGCAACTTCTCCGGCGCGCCCTGGCTGTATCCGAACAAGGCCCGCCGGCTCTTACCTGTGTTGAGGCGCGCAATTCCCCACATGGCTGATTGAGCGGGCGAGGGCTCCGCCTCGATCAGCGCGTAGCCGCGATCGTCATACTCCGCCACCAGCCAGGCAGCGCCTTGGGGCTTCTTCGTGATCCGGATCTCAAACGAGGCGCGCTTGAAGTAGTCCTTCACCGGAACGATGACGCCTGTGCCGCCGTCCACTTCGATCCCGTCCGCCCGGCCCGGACGCCAGCTCGCCACCTCGGCGCCCTGCGCTAACAGCGTCAGCAGGGACGCTCCAATCAAAATCCACGCTCGTCGCATCCCCAGACTATACCGACATCGCAACAGAAAAAGGGCAGCCCTGCGTTGGGCTGCCCTTTTTCAGCAGGATGTGAGTTGTCTACGGGAACTTCACGGCGCAAAGGCCGCCGTTGGCGTTCACCCAGTTCTGCTGGATCAGGAAGTCCCGCGCCCCCAGTTTCATGTTCGCGGTGGCGCCATTCGAGGTTTTGTACGTCGTCCCAAATGTCCAGGCGCACTTGTCGGCGTTTTCATATCCACGCCGGTCGTACCAGGCATTCAGGTCGGGGTCGGTGGCGGCTTCTTCAAGCTCGTGCGCGATGATCGATGCCATCGCATCAGCGCCCAGGTTCCCGTTCGGCGTGGAGCCGCTTGTGACGTCACTGCAGGCGGCAGGGCATCTCTCAGCGTTTCCAATGAAGGCGTACTTGATGTCAGTCCCGCCAATGGTCGCGTGGGTATGCCACCCGCAATATTGCGTGCAGAATCCAGACGTTGCGGTAACATCTGAGGACGTCAATACGAAGTACACCCCATTGGTGTCCTTCGGCAACCGGCCGCTGTTGATGGCATCCGCCACAACGCTCTGGATATTCGCATCCGTCAGCGACGTCCCTCGCGAATAGCTGTCGGTCGTCGTCCCCGTGAGTGTCACCAGGTTGGAGACGTGCTGATTCGACCCGTTGTAATACGTCGTGTTGATGTTGTAGTAGGGCGACGAACTCAGTCCGCTGACCAGATCCGACAGGATTCCCACCGCCGTGTTCGTACTCCATCCGCCGTACCAGATGTAATACGCATGGACAACGCCCAACATCACGGGTCCGCCGTGATAATAGATCCCGTTACCCGAAGCCCCGGCATCGCCACCTGGTCTCGCGCTCCGGTCCGGCAGATCCGGGTGGTTAATTGGATAGTTCCTCCGCCCATTCGGCTTCACATCACTGTCATTGCCGGCCGGATTCGAAGGGGTAGGCGGTTGCGCCGCCACCGTCATCGCCGCCAGCATAGCGACAGTAAACACTCCAAAGGTCTTCAAGATCATGGATTCCCTCGCACAGCCTCTCTGAACGTGCGCCCCTCCGAGGGACGTTCATGGCAGGATTATACACGAACTCTTCTTCTCCTCCTCGCCTATCTATCGCTCTAAGTACCACTTAGGATCGCCTCATCACCTCCGCGACAGGCCCCAAAAGCGATATAACTCTAGAGACTCCTATGGATCCAAAGCACACTCCCTCCGACGCCAACCGCCGCAGTTTCCTGACGACCGCTGCCGCCGCAGGACTCACGACGAATCTGTTCACCGGCCAGATCCGCGGCGCGAACGACAAAGTCGCCGTCGCCTTTATCGGCATGGGCCAGATGGGCCGGGGCAACCTCGGCTTTGCCATGAAGGTCTCCGGATTCCAGCCGGTGGCCGTCTGCGACGTCTATCAGCCCCATCTTGAGAAGGCTCAGGCCGACGCCCGCCGGGGCGGATTTGAGGTGAAGGCGGTCAAGGACTTCCGCGAGATCCTCGCCGACAAGTCCATCGACGCCGTGAACATCTCCACCCCGGACCACTGGCATGCCTACATGACCATCGAGGCCTGCAAGGCAGGCAAGGACGTCTACGTCGAGAAGCCAGCCTGCGGGCACATTGAAGAGGGTCCGCTGATGGTTCAGGCGGCTCGCAAGTACAAGCGCATCGTTCAGGCCGGAACCATGCAGCGCTCGGGCGGCTACTTCCTGAAGGCCGCGGAGATCGTGAAGCGCGGGGACCTCGGTGACATCACTTTCTGCCACACGTGGCAGGCAGGAACCAGCCCTAAGGAACGCTGGGGCAATCCGGCCAACACGGAGCCGCCTCTGGGCCTCGATTGGGATCTCTGGCTCGGCCCTGCTCCGAAGGTTCCATACAACATCAACCGCTTCGGCGTGATTCCCGACCAGCCCAACCGCTGGTCTACCTTCCGCTACTTCTGGGACTACGCCGGCGGCGCGATGACCGACTGGGGCGTCCACCTGATCGATCCCATCCACCAGTGCCTCGACGAGGTCATGCCCAGTGCCATCACCTGCATGGGTTCCAAGTTCTACGTCGACGACAACTGCGAGACGCCGGACACCATGCTGGCGACGTTCCACTACCCGAAGTTCCTCTCCAGCTACGAGTCGCGCACCTGCAATCCCATGCCGCTGCTCGGTCAGTTCGGCGCCGCAACCTCGATCCACGGCACCGAAGCCACATTGATCGTCAATCGCGGCGGCTGCTGGCTAATCCCCAACCGGGGCTCCAAGCTCCAGCCCGCCACGTGGGAGAAGGACTCGGCCATGGGCCAGATGAACGTCCCGCACTGGCAGAACTTCCTCGACTGCATCAAGTCCCGGGAAAAACCGATCAGCGAGATCGAAACCTGCGTACGGTCGTCTTCCACCTGCATCCTCGCCAACGTGGCCATGCGATCCGGCCTCAAGCTGGACTGGGACGAGAAGAACTGGACCGTGCAGCAGAAGGAAGCCCGCCCGCTCCTGAAGGCCAACTACCGGAAACCGTGGAAGCTCGAGGTCTAGCCGCACGGCCAAGCCGCAATCGGACCGCCGGTGACGGCGGTCCGCGCAAAACTATTCGCCTGTCACGCACGCCAGCCCGCATGATAGTGAAGCGTTGAAGCCTCGGCCTGCATCACTTTTCTATGCGGCTGACGGTTCTGGGGCTGTTCCTGACGGCTGCCTCCCTTTGGGCTCATGCCATTCTCATTGAATCCAATCCGGCGCCTCGCGGGGTCGTGAAGGGGCCGGATTTCGTGCTCAGGCTCAAATTCAACTCAAGGATCGACGGCTCGCATTCACGCCTCTACCTCAAGAATGCCGGCGTGTCGCGCCAGATTGAGATGGATGCGCAGCCCTCGCCTGACACTCTTGCGGCCCGGGTGACCGGCCTTGCCCCCGGCGCGGCTGTGCTGCAGTGGCAGGTCCTAGCCGTCGACGGTCACATTACACGCGGCGAATTGCCATTTGAGATCCGTTGACAACGCCATGCAATGGCTGATTGAGCTCTACGGATTCCTCGCAGTGCTGGTCCGGGGCCTCACTCTGTCTTTCGAAGGGATCACGGCCGGGGGCGTCATCTTTCTGGCTCTGTGCTTGAAGCGCGGCGAGGCGCCGGCGGCGCAATCCGCGTGTGAACGGCTTCTTCGCTGGTCGGCTGCGCTCCTGGCAGCGGCATCCGCATCAGGCGTTACGCTCTCCGTTCTGGTGCTCCACAGCTCCGCGCCGGATTTCACATGGGTCGACGCGATCGAGACAACGTTCTCCATGTCGGGCCTTCTCATTGTGACGATGGCCGCCGCCATCGCCTGCCTCGCCCGGCGACAACACCTGACTGCGCTGCTGGTGCTCACCGGAATTGCACTAACCGCCGCGCTGGCAAGCAGCCACGCCTTTGCACGTGTCGAAGGCCGGCCGCTGCTCCTCCTCCTCACAGCCTTGCATCACGTGGCCATGGCGGCATGGATCGGCGGCCTTCCGTATCTCCTCATCACACTGGTGCGTGCCGGCGGCCAAAGCGCGGGGGAAGCAGCGCGCCGGTTCTCCCGCCTGGCGGCCGCCAGCGTTTTCGTCCTGTGCATCGCGGGATTCTGGCTGACCCGGCGATACCTCGGCGACGCGACAGGTCTCTATGGCTCCTCGTACGGTGTAATGCTGGCAGCCAAGGCGGCTCTGCTCGGGATGCTGTTGTTGCTGGGCGCGATGAACAACCGGCTTGTCCGGCGCCTGACAGATCCCCTCCGCCGTCTGAAACTGAGGCGCTCGGTGGAGGTGGAAGCCGCCGTAGGTGTTGTTGCGATTCTCACGGCAGCGTCGCTGACGTCTCAACCTCCCGCAATCGATGTGGTGGAGGGACGCGTGACCTTTCACGAAATCGTCGAACGATTCACTCCGCATTGGCCTCGTTTGCGCCCGCCGCCCCTAAGCGCGTTGTCGCCGGCGACACCGCTGAATCAGACCGATGCGAAGGCGGCTGGGTTGTCGCTCCCCTACGTTCCAGGAGCGGCGTATCGCCCGGACAACCCGGCCGATATCGCGTGGAGCGAGTACAACCACAACTGGGCCGGACTCTGCGTTCTGACGATCGGAATCCTGGCGGCTCTGGCTCAGAGCGGGCGGGCGCGCTGGGCGCGTCACTGGCCGCTGGGATTTCTCGGCCTCGCCATCTTCCTGCTGATCGGCGCAGACTCCGAAAACTGGCCGCTGGGACCACGAGGATTCTGGGAGAGCTTTCAGGTGGCGGAGGTCGCGCAGCACCGGATCTTCGTTCTGCTGATTGTCTTGTTCGCGTACTTCGAGTGGCAGGTGGCTGCCCGGCGCAGCACCCACGCCTGGCGCGCGCTCGTGTTCCCCGCGATTTGCCTGATCGGCGGCGCCTTGCTGCTCACCCACACACACCCGCTTGGCAATATCAAGGAGGCTCTGCTTGCCGAATTGAGCCATACCACCATTGCACTGCTGGCCGTGGCGGCTGCTGCGTCACGATGGCTGGAACTGCGCCTTCCGCGGCGCCCTGTCGCACTCGGCCTGGTGTGGCCGGCGTGTTTCATGGCCATCGGGATCATCCTGACGATCTATCGCGAAAGTCAGTGACTATTTCTTGATCATCTCCACCGTCTTCCCGCTCTGATTCCGGATCATCTCCAGGATGTTCTTCCATTTCCCGCCGAGCTCAAGCCGCACGAGCCCGCTCGGTCCGGGCGCATCCTGGTACTTCACGGTCAGCGTTTTGTCGCGCTTCTCCTCAAACGAAAACTGGGTCACGTTGTCGTAGCGCGCAACAAACCAGGGCTTGTTGTCCTTCAGCAGCATCATCACCTTCTGAGCGCTATCGAGCGCCAGGGTCCCTTTCAGGTCCTTGAATTTCTCTTTCCCCGGATCCTGGTAAAAGAGTTTGACGCCCTCGAAAAGAACCGCCGTGGTCTGCCCCATGGCGGCCGCTGCGAAGACGCAAGAGAGAATTGCCAGCGACAGTATTCTCATCGGGCCTCCTTGCTCGAATCTCCATCCTCTTCGGGCCGGGCCGGCTTCTCGAACCATTTGTCACGCGGCACCACCTTGGCCTGCTTCGGATCGCCCTCATAGGCCGGCACCATGATCTGCACGCCGTACTCGTTGAATTGGTCGAGGATGTTCCTGTGCAATTCGGCGTAAATGTGCTCGCTGATCTGCGGGTCATCGACAAACGCGTTCAGCTCATACGTCACGGCGAAGTCGGCCAGGTCCTGAATCAGCACAAACGGCGGCGGCTGCCGCATCACGCCTCGCGTTTTCTCAGCCGCCGTCAACAGCATCGCTTCCACCTGCCGCCACGGCGCTTCGTATCCGACGCCGACCTTCGTATGGAGGATTAACCCGCCCCGCTGCGCCAGCGTGCTGTAGTTCACCACGGGGCTCGTCAGAATCGAGGAATTCGGATAGACCACTTCCTCGTTCTTCACCGTTTTTAAGTGCGTAGCCTGAAGGCGCACATGAGTGACCGTCCCCAGGGAGTCTCCGATGGAGACGCGGTCGCCGACTTTGAATGCCCGCCGGTACGTGAGCGAGTAGCCCGCGATGATGTTCGCAATCGCCGACGACGACCCGAGCGAGAAGACCACGCCCAGGAACAACGACACTCCCTTGAAAGCCTCGGTCTGCGAGCCCGGGAGATACGGATACGCGACCACCAGCGCAAAGGCGATCACGAGGAGCCTCACAATCCGGAACGTCGGCATCGCCCACTCGCGTTCAAAGCCCGGTAGCCACATCGCGCCCCGTCCGAGTGCTTCGAAGTAGAGCCGCATCAGCCGAAGGGCGACGCGCACCAGCGCAACCAACACCAGCAGGAACGCCAGGCTGGGGAGCCAGCCGATGAATCCCATCGTGATATTGCGCAGTGGATCCATCACCAGCGCGAGCAGCCAGTTCGACAAACTCCGGGTCCACGGATAGAGCCCCAGCACGAACTCCACCGCGACAAGCAAGATGGCAGCCATCACCAGGAGTTCCACCATATGGACAGTGGCGCGCAGGGTCGAAGCCAGTTGCTCGGCCGGCACAATTTCCAGGGGCTTGAGTTTCGAGGACGCCAGCTTTCGTTTGGAGTGATGCTCGATGGTATGGCTTAGCGCTGTGAATCCTCGCCGCGTTGCGAAGATCAACACCACCGTCACCAGCAGCACCACCACCGCAAGCAGGGTTTTCATCAGCAGTTCGCGCGGCTGCCTCTCCTGCCGGTAGCTAAGGATCGCCGCGGCGATCTTCTGCTGGTGGACCGTTGCCAGGAGCGCGCGAGGCACATCCGCAATCACCGAGTCGGGATCGGTCACCGACATCAGGACTTTGCCGCCCGCGATGATCTTTGTGAGATGATCTTCTTCCTGCAGGACGAGCGCATCAGGAGAAATACTTGGATTTGCTGCCGCCTCGCGCACACGGTCCGCGATTCCAGCGGCTCGCTCAGCCGCCGTATAGGAGGACACTCCGCGGACCGAAAACAGCTCCCTGCCATCGATGACGACAGGGGCCATTTCGGGAGACGCCTTCCGATCTCTTCTCTCCCCTCCCTCCTGCCCCAACCCTGCGATTGACAGCACCACCAGCGCCGACACCGTTCTCGCGAGCGGAAACTGCATTGCCGCGGCACCTCCAGGCCGCAAAATCCCCAGATCCTGCTCCTTCTTCGCCCGGCGCAGATAGTTTCGCCTGCCGCGTCCGCAAGCGCAAGGCCCCATGCCTGCCGAGCCCTTTGCTATCCTGTGAAGGTGTGCGATTCCAAGCCGGAAGGAGGTGAATTGATCAATGGCTGAAGTCTACATTCAGGATGGTGAGACTCTGGAGAGCGCGCTTCGCCGCTTTAAGCGCAAAGTGCAGCAGGAGGACATCATCAAGGAGATCAAGAAACACTCCTACTACATGAAACCCGGCGAAAAGAAGCGCGTGAAGCAGGCCCTGGCCCGCAAGCGCAATCGCAAGAAGCGTCCAAAGGATATGGATTAAACACGAAGGGCGCCCGGCAGCGGGCGCCCTTCGTGTTTGTACACTCGTGCGTTTCGGGCTACTTCGTCAACTCCCGAGACGCCTTCTTCATATCGTGTTCCACCTCTTTGAACCCGGCGGGCACTGAGAATTTGGACGCGTCGACGGCCCCCGACGAAAAGTCCGTCAACTCGGTAGTCATCTCCATTAGCGTTCCGGGAGCGCCGGGTTCAGGCTTTGCCGCCGCTGGCTGTTCCGCCGGCTTCGCCTCTTCCTTCGGCGGCTGCTTCTTGCGTCCGAATCCGCCCATCATTCCGCCGGCCGCCGCTCCGGCCAAGCCGCCGAAGCGCCCTGCAGCGGAGCGCGCCGCTTCCTTGCCCGCCGCCTCACCGACGTCGCCGCTGGACGGCATTTTCACTTCCGGCATCTCGCCCATGCCTGCATAGGCGCCGCCAGTCCCCTGCATGCGCGTCACCTGCATCACGGGCACGCCTTCCAGCTTCGACGACTCCTTCATCATCTTGGCCATGCCCTCGCTCATGCCGGGCTGGCTCATCACCATGCGCCCCATGCGCATCATTTCAGGCGTCACCCCGAGCTTTTCGGCAAACCGGCGATGGAACTCGCGAACCTCGGCGTAGCCCGCAATAGACTTCGCCATCCACATGTCCATATTGATGTTCATTTGCGCCGTCTGGCCGCTCTTCTTGTCCGTCATTTCCATTGCCAGCAACAGCTTCATCAGTCTGGAATCGAGGCTCTGGATCTGCTTCGTCTCGCCGGTGTCCTTGACGTCCATCTTGAAGCTGATCTCGGCATCGCTCTGCTTCATCTGTTCGGACATCTTCTTTTCCATCGCCGCGAGAGCTTGCTTGAACTCCGCGAAGGTAATCACCGCATACGTCTTCTTTTCGAGATCGATGTCGGTCATCGTCTCCTTGTCGACGTCAATGATGTGAATGTTCCTGTCGGTGACGGTCGCCATCCGGTTGCCCTTCACCAGATTCATCGTCTTGACGGGCTCCAGCGCCTTGCCCCCGCCAGGCACCATCTTCATCATTCGCACAATGCTCCCGCCGGTGATCTTCGATGTCTGCTCATAGCTGAAATCCGCGTGCAAGAGCAGCCCGCTTCCGCCCACCATCAGAAAAAACGCCGCAAGGCGCATGAAAGGTCCTCCTCCGTCTGAGGTTAGAGGATTGGCCGCTGCTATACAATAGCCTTCAGCCGACTGGAGTACCTGTGAACGACCTCGTTATCCGGCCATCTGTCAGGAAAGCCCGATTTTCGCTCGCGCTATGTGTCCTTTTCTTCTTCGCTGTGCTGGCTTTCTGGCGCTATGTCGTACCCGATGCGCATTGGGCGATTCTTTTGGTCGGTGTCCTGCCTTTGATCGCCCCGTTAATGGCATGGCTCGACGCCGTCCGCACCACGCTGACGCTGTCCGGCGGCATCGTCCGGTATAAGCACGGACTATTGAGTGAGACAGTGCGCGCCATGGACCTCCAGAAGTTGCAGAACGTGTTTGTCGAACGCTCGCTCTCGCAGCGGCTCTGGGGCATCGGCAACCTCGTGCTGGAATCGGCGAGCGAGGACGGCCGCATCGTGATCAACGACATCGACCGTCCGCAGAAGATCGCCGACCTCATCCTCGATGCCGCACGCCAGGAAGGAACCAGGCCTTAACATGCAAGTCTCTTTGGACAACAAGATCGCTGTCGTCACCGGCGCTTCCCGTGGACTCGGCCGCTCCATCGCAGCCGCACTCAGCAGCGCGGGTGCGCATGTCGCACTTGTCGGGCGCGATACGGCAAGCCTCGACGAAACTGCGCGCCTCTGCGGCGACAATGCCCGTGTCTTCCCCTGCGACCTTACTGTCGAAGGCGAGGTCACTCAGCTCGAATCGCGCGTCTCGCAGACGCTCGGCAAGGTCCAGATCCTCGTCAACAACGCCGGCGTCAACCTCCGCAAGCCCGTCACCGATTTCACGCTCGACGAGTGGCGCTGGGTGATGGACACCAACCTCACCTCCGCATTCCTCTGCAGCCGCGCCTTCGTGCCGCATATGAAAGGCTCCGGCTACGGCCGCATCCTCAACCTCACGTCCATCATGAGCCACGTCTCCCTGCCAGGGCGCTGCGCGTACTCCTCCTCCAAGACCGGCCTCCTCGGATTCACCCGCGCCCTCGCCATGGAGCTGGCCCCCGAGCACATCACGGTCAACGGCATCAGCCCCGGCCCCTTCGCTACCGAAATGAACACGGCGCTGATGAACGATCCGCAGGCCAACGCCATGTTCCTCTCCAAGATTCCTCTTGGCCAGTGGGGCAAGCCCGACGACATCGGCTCGCTCGCCCTTTACTTGTGCTCGGACGCAGCGTGTTTCATCACCGGAACAGACATCGTGATCGATGGGGGCTGGCTCGCTCAATGAATCGCCGCTGTTTCACAACGGCCGCCGGAGCAGCGCTGCTCACAGCCTGCTCCGGACAACGCAGGCGCCGCATCGCGGTCATCCCCAAGGCCACCGCGCACCTCTTTTGGGTCTCGGTGCAGGCGGGAGCGCTGGCGGCGGGCAAGAAGTTCAATGTCGAAATCCTCTGGAACGGCCCGGCCAGTGAGACCGATTTCAATCGCCAGATCCAGATCATCGACTCGATGGTCGCGCAGCGCGTCGAGGGCATCTGCATCGCGGCGAGCGAACGGCAGGCGCTGATCGCTCCCGTCGAGCGCGCTGTCGCCGCGGGCATCCCTGTCACTGTCTTCGACTCCGGCCTCGACTCGCAATCCTACATGTCGTTCGTCGCCACCGATAACGCGCTCGCGGGCCGCCTCGGTGCGCGCAGACTCGCCGAAATCCTTGGCGGCAAGGGCCAGGTGGCTGTGATTCTCCATGCGCCCGGCTCCGTCTCCACCATGGATCGCGAAGCCGGATTCAAGGAAGCGATGGCCAAGGAATTTCCCGGCATCAGGATCGTCGCCGAACAGTACGGCATGAGCGACCGCGCCAAAGCCCGAGCCGCTACAGAGAACATCCTCGCCGCCCACTCCTCCATCGACGGCATCTTCACCTCCACCGAACCTTCCGCCGCCGGCGCCTTGCTCGCGCTGAAAGGCCGCGGACTGGCAGGAAAGATCAAGCTCGTCACCAACGACTCCTCCGACGCGCTCGTCGAAGAGATGCGCGCAGGCACAGTCGACGCGATGATCGCGCAGGATCCCTTCGGCATGGCATTTCAGGCGGTACAGACCATCGTCGACAAACTCGACGGCAAGACCCCGCCGAAGCGCATTGATCTTCAGCCCCGCGTCGTCACCGTGAAGGATCTCGACGACCCCGAGGTCCGCCAGATGCTCCATCCCGACATCAAGAGGTATCTGTAATGCCGGAGCGCACGAACGTCAGCCAGGCCGCCGCGCCCGACACCCGCTTCTTCGGACACCCCGCCGGCCTCTCCACACTGTTTTTCACCGAGCTTTGGGAACGCTTCGGCTACTACGGCATGCGGGCGCTGCTTGTCCTCTTCATGACAGCGGCCGTCTCTTCCGGTGGCCTCGGCTACTCTGTCACCAAAGCGTATGCGATCTACGGCCTCTACACGGCCAGCGTCTACATGATGAGCCTGCCCGGCGGATGGGTCGCGGACCGCATTCTTGGCCAGCAGCGCACTGTACTGCTCGGCGGCATCCTCATCGCCATCGGATACCTCTCGCTGGCAATCCCGTCCGAGGCCGCGTTCTTCGCGGGCATGGGCATTGTCGTGCTAGGTACTGGCCTGCTGAAGCCGAACATCTCGACGATCGTCGGCCAGATCTACCAGCCTGGTGATCCGCGCCGCGACTCCGGCTTCTCCATCTTCTACGTCGGCATCAATCTCGGTGCGACGATTGCGCCGCTGGCCTGCGGCTGGGTTGGAGAGCGCATCAACTGGCGCTGGGGCCTCGGCCTCGCCGGAGTCGGCATGTCATTCGGCGTGCTCACCTTCCTCCGCGGTCTCCGCCGGCTGGGCAACGCCGGCCTGCGGCCTGTCGAACCGCCGTCCCCCGAGATCGGCGCTCAGTGGCGGCGCAACTTCCGCAACACAATTCTCGGCATCGTCCTCGTCCTCGCTGCCGGCGCGGCCATTCAACTCTTCGGACTCGTCGATCTCAGCGCCGAACATCTCGTCAACCTCGCCGGCTTCGTCCTGTTCGGCATCACCATCGTCCTCTTCGGATGGATGTTCCTCGGCGGCGATTGGACCGCCGACGAACGCAAGCGGCTCGCTGTCATCGCCGTTCTCTTCTGCGGATCCACGCTCTTCTGGGCCGCCTTCGAGCAGGCCGGATCGTCCTTCAATCTCTTTGCGAGGAACAGCACCAACCACGTACTGTGGGGCTTCAACTTCCCCGCGAGCTGGTTCCAGTCCTTGAACGCGGCATTCATCATCTGCTTTGCCGCGACGTTCGCCTGGCTTTGGATCCGTCTCGGCCCCCGCCAACCGAGCTCCGTAATGAAATTCGCACTGGCGATGTTGTGCGCCACTGGCGGATTCGCTGTGATGATGATCGCCGCACAGCGCGCCGGCACGGAGGGACGCGTCAGCCCGATGTGGCTCGTGATCACCTACCTGCTCCACACGATCGGCGAGATCCTGCTCAGCCCGGTCGGACTCAGCGCGATGACCAAGCTCGCGCCGGTCCGTGTCGCCGGATTGATGATGGGCGTCTGGTTCCTGTCCCTCTCGATGGGCAACTACCTCGCCGGCCGCCTCGCCGCATTCTACGGTGACATGCCGCCCTACGATCTCTTCCGCACCCTAGGCATCATCACGCTGATCTCGGCAGTCGTTCTCGCCCTGATCGCCCGCCCTGTCTCTCGCATGATCGGCAACGCTGAGTAAACCTGCGGGCAGCCAATCGCGGGTGTAGCGGATCCAGCGCGTCCTGAAAGTGGGTTGAGCGCCTAATCCAGCATCTCCACCACCCGCTCGATGTCTTCGGGCGAAATGTAAAAGTGCGGCGACATTCGCACCCATCCTTGCCTCGGCGCGGACGTAACCCCGTTTTCCTTCAGCCTCGCGAACGTCATCCGCGCGTCCACCCCCGGCTTCCGGATCGACACGATCCCCGCGCCTGTGGCAGGCGTCCGCTCTCCCATCACTTCGTAACCCTTCGCCCGCGCGCCGTCCGCAATCATGTCTCCCAGGCGCTGCACATGCGCGGCGATCGATTCGACACCGACCTCCAGGATCAGCTCGATCGACGCCTGCAGCCCAAAGCACCCGATCGTGTTCAACGTGCCGCACTCATAGCGGCCCGCGTCCTTCCGCAGGCCCATGTCGCGGGAAGAGTAGTCCGCCCATCCGGCGACCGTCGTCCAGCCGAACTCCACCGGCTGGATCTCATCCTGCCTGTCCTGCTGCACGTAAAGCACACCGCAGCCCTCCGGCCCCAGCATCCACTTGTGGCCGTCCGCCGCCAGCGCATGGATCTTCATCTTCCGGACATCCAAGGGGAACGCGCCCATGCCCTGGATGGCATCGACGAAGAAAAAGACACCGTGCCGCTCGCAAATCTGGCCGATCGCTTCGAGATCGGCCCGGTACCCGCTCAGATATTGGACAAAGCTGATCGCCAACAGCCGTGCGCCGCGTGCCGCCTCTTCCACTTTCTCCAGCGGGTCGAGGTACGATAACCAGTCCACCCGGACGCCCTTCCATTCCTCCAACTTCTTCCAGATGTAAAGGTTGGCTGGAAATTCCTCACGGAAAGCTACAATCCGGTCACCGGGCTTCCAGTCGAGTCCGAGGGCGATCGTCGCGATTCCTTCGCTGGTATTCTTGACCATCGCCATCTCGCCCGGAGCGGCATTGATCAGTTTCGCCGTCGCCTTCCGGAGCCCGTCCCAGGACTCCATCCACCGGCTGTAGTGCAGGGATCCGTGCAGGCATCCGTCCTCGGCCAACCACTTCATCGCCTCCGCGCCCCGTCTCGGAAGGGGCGCCACCGCCGCGTGGTTCAAATAGATCAACTCTTCCGTCACCGGGAACTCCGCCCGGTATCGCGTCCAGATCTCTTGCGACGCCATTTCTATGTAACCCATCATTCCTACTGTACGTTAGTCTGTAGTGAGGGGATTCGACTATGCGAATACGGCCCACCTCTCTGATCCTGGCTTTCTGCCTGACAACCGCTCCGCTCTCCTGGGGGCAATCCACCGATCCTTCTTCCGATCCGAGCACGTCCGATAAGGACAAGTCGGCCAAGAAGGAGAAAGAGCCGAGCAATCGGGCCAAGAAGAAAGACCCTGACGAGATCGGCAACCGCGACGTCGGCAAGGGCCTGAACATGTATTCGATCGAGAAAGAGATCGCCATGGGCAAGCAGTACGCCATGGAGATCGAGCGCCAGGCCAAGATTGTCGACGACCCCGTCATCGCTGAATACGTCAACCGCGTCGGCCAGAACCTGGTCCGCAACTCCGACTGCAAGGTTCCGGTCACCATCAAGGTCATCGACACCGATGAGCCGAACGCCATGGCCCTGCCCGGCGGGTTCTTCTTCGTCAACACCGGGCTGATCACGCTCGCCGAGAATGAGAGCGAAATCGCCGGCGTCATGGGCCACGAGATCGCCCACATCGCCGCCCGGCACGGCACGAAGCAGGCCACCCGCGGCAACATCGTCAACCTCGCGACAATCCCCCTGATCTTCATGGGCGGCTGGACCGGTTATGGCATCCGCCAGGCGGTTTCCATCGCCATCCCCCTCGGTTTCCTCTCCTTCTCCAGAGCCTTTGAAGAAGAGGCGGACTTCCTCGGGCTTCAGTACATGTACAAGGCCGGCTATGACCCCAACGGCTTCGTGGACTTCTTCGAGCGGCTGGAATCACTCGAGAAGCGGAAGCCGGGCGCTATTTCCAAGGTTTTCCGCAGCCACCCGCCGACCGGGGACCGCATCACTACGGCACAGAAGAACATCGCTGACATCCTCAAGGAGAAGCCGGAATACGTCATCTCGACCTCTGAGTTCGAAGACGTGAAGGATCGCCTCCTTGCGATGAACAATCGCCGCCGCGTCGGTCCCACGCCTGAAGACGCCAACCGTCCGCGACTGAAGAAAGCTCCTGGCGGCAGCACGACTCCGGTGGAGACCGACGATCCCAACGCGAAGCCGAAGGAAGATCCGGACGAGCGGCCGACACTGAAGCGCCGCAACTAAACAAGCCGGCCTGCTCGCTGTATCGGAATCGAAGAGCACATCCTGCACAGGTGAGGTGTGAGCTGAAGAACAGCCTACCTTTGGATTCGCAGCCCTTGATGTATACTGGTGCGCATCCTAAAGGAGAGCCCCCCAATGCAAGTGCCTTTCTACGGCCATGTTCAGCAGTACCACAACATCAAATCCGAAATAGACGCCAACATCCGGGAGGTCCTGGAGAGCGGCCAATACGTGATGGGGCCGATGCTCAAGCGCTTCGAACGGGAGCTGGCTGAGTATCACGGAACGAAATACGCCATCGGCGTGGGCAATGGAACGGATGCGCTTTGGCTGAGCTTCATGGCTCTCGGCATCGGACCGGGGGATGAGTGCATCACGACGACCAACACGTTCTTCGCCACGGCGGAGGCGATCTGGATTGCCGGCGCGACAGCCGTTTTCGTCGACTCCGACGCGAAGACGAACTGCATCGATCCCGCCGCGATCGAAGCCGCGATCACCCCGAAGACGAAGGCGCTGGTGCCGGTGCACCTCTACGGCCAGTGCGCCGATATGAAGGCGATCCGCAAGATCGCCGACAAGCACAAGCTGCTGGTGATCGAGGACAACGCGCAGGCGCTTGGGGCCGCCGGCGACGGCTTCAGGATCGGCGAGTTGAGCGACGCCGTGTGCACGAGCTTCATCATTCAAAAGAACCTGGGCACCTTTGGAGACGGCGGCGCGGTGGTGACCAACAATGAGCAGGTGGACCGCGTGGTCCGCCGCCTGCGCAACCATGGCTCGGAAAAGCGCTCCTGCCACAGCTACGGATTCAACAGCCGCCTCGACGACCTGCATGCCGGCGTGTTGAGCGCGAAGCTGAAACACATCGACGCGTGGAACGATCTGCGCAGGAAGCGGTCGGCGCGATATACCGCGGGCCTGGCAAAGGCGAAGTCGATCACTCTGCCTTATGAGACGCCCGGCTACCGGCACATCTTCCATCTCTACGTGATCGAGACCACGAATCCGGCACATCGCGATCCTCTGTTGAACTTCCTCAATCAGAACGGCGTCGACGCCAAGTGCCACTACCCGATCGCGATTCACCAGCAGGAAGGCTACCCGTGGGGCAAGGAGGCGAGAATCGCCGGCCCGATTCCGAACTCGGAGCGCAACGCGGCATGCTGCATCTCGCTGCCGATGTTCCCGGAGTTGACGGAACAGGAAGTGGATTTCGTCGTCGGGAAGGTGCTGGAGTGGGACGCCCGCGGGGAGTAGCAAATGGACAAGAAGTATCGAGTTGTAGTAGCGGGCATGGGCAAGCGCGGCATGCACCATGCCTCCGCCTTCCAGGCCAACGGACGCTTTGAAGTCGCGGGCGTTTGTGACATCGATCCTGCGCGGGCCGAAGCCGCTGCCGCAAAGTTCGGCGCCGCGGTGAAGGGTACCGACGCGAGCCAGATCGCGCGTGAGGTCAAACCGGACGTCTTCTGCTTCTGTACCATGGCCGACGTGCGCTCATCGATGATCAAAATCGGGATCGAGAGCGGCGCGCGGCTGATCGCGATGGAAAAGCCGGTGGCGCTCACCACCGAGGAAGGCTTCAGGGTCCGACAGTTGGTAGAGTCCAGCGGTGTGAAGGTGGTGGTCAGCCATCAGCACCGCTACGGCAAGCACTACCAGGCGGCGAGCGATGTGATCTCCAGCGGCGCACTCGGCCGCATCCACACGGTCTACGGCACGGCGACCGGATGGATGATGCACATGATCTCGCACCTCATCGAGTACATGCGCTGGTACAACGGCGGGGCCGAGGCGGAGTGGGTGATGGCGCAGATGGCCGGGCGCGGCAAGCTGGCCGACGCACATCCATCGCCGGACTACATCGGCGGCTTTATTCAGTTCGCCAACGGCGTGCGCGGCGTCGTAGAGTGTGGGGCAGGCGCGCCCGACGTGCCTGAGGTCGATTACTGGTGGCGCAAGTGCCGCATCGGCGCTCTGGGCACCGACGGCTTTGCCGAAGTGCTGACTGGCGGCGGATGGCGCGCCGTCACGAAAACCGGCTCTTCGTCCGGCGATGGCTGCATGAACTACGACCTGGATATGCCGCCCTACATTCAGCAGATGGCCGATTGGCTCGACGACGACAATCTCGTCCACCCCTGCAATTTCGAGAGCGCCTACAAGGGCTTCGAGATCATGATGGCGCTGATTCGCTCTGCGGCCGGAAGCGGGCAGGTCGCGCTGCCCCTGACATCCGCGGCGAATGAACTGGAGATGCTTCGCGCATCCGTGTCGGAGCGGAAAGTGCTTCTCTCCATGGCGGCGAACGCGAAGGAATACCTGTCGTAGGGAGGTGAGCGTGGCGGTCACGCGCAGGTCGTTCCTGACGGGCGCTGTTTCCCTGCCCTGCATCGCGCAGGCCGCGGCCAACAGCGGCGGGCCGATGAAAATCACGCAGATCGACGCCGTCACCTTCCGCAAGGTGATCAAAGTCGGCGGGAATCCAGGCGGTTCAGAAGCGCCGGAATTCTGCTGGGTACACCTTCACACGGACCAGGGCCTGATCGGGACAGGTGAGACCTACCCGTATCACCAGGGTGAGATCGGTGCATTGAAGGACTATGCGCGAGTCCTTCTGGGGAAGGATCCGCGCGACATCGACGGCATCTGGCGAAGCTTCTATCACAACATGGCGATGCGCAATGCCGGCGGCGCGGACATGCGCATCCTCAGCGCGATCAACATGGCGCAGCTCGACATCCTTGGGCAGGCAGCCGGTCTGCCGCTCTACCGGCTGCTGGGCGGCAAGACGCGCCAGCGTGCCCGCGTCTACAACACCACCACCGACTACTGGGCGATCAACGGCACACGAATGGGCCGCGACACGATGAAGATCGTCGAGTTCCTGCTGGAACGCGGCATCACCGGTATGAAGATCTACCCGTTCAGCGCGCCGGACAACTATCTCTCGAACGACGCTCTGGAACGCGGACTGGGATGGATCCGCGAGATCCGCGACAAAGTCGGGAATCGCATGGACATCTGCGTAGACTGCTGGGGGCGGTTCGATTTCCCCAGCGCGCTGCGCATCGCCAAGGCGCTGGAGCCGTACAACATCATGTATCTCGAAGACGCGATGCTCAACGGCAACGCCCGCGCCTACTCGCGCCTCGCGCGCGAAACAAGCGTCTCCATCTGCATGAGCGAGACTCTCGCAACCAGGAGCGAATTCCGCGAGTTCTTCGAGCTGGAAGCCTGCGATGTCGTCATGTACGACCTCTGCTGGTGTGGCGGTCCGAGCGAAGCCCGCCGCATCTCCGACATGGCCGACACCTATTTCATCCCAGTCTCTCCGCACACCTGCGGCGGCCCGCTGTTGTATATCTGCTCCACTCACCTGTGTACGGCACTGCCGAATTTCCTGATCATGGAGAGCAACTACTGGAAGTACACCCACCAATTCCCGTACTTCGTGACAAATGCTCCCGTGCCCAAGGACGGCGCGGTAGTTCCGCCGGAGCTGCCCGGCATCGGCGCAGGCATCAGGCCGGAGTTGTTCACCAGCGGTGACGCGATCGTCGAGACGGTCGCGAAGTCGTAAGCTGTGCTATCGTCTCTTTCATCGCACAACCCTTCATCCTTGGGATGCCCTGAAGGAGATCGTTTGAAACTCACCAACTCGCCGCTGTGCGGCAGCCTCATCCTCGCCTGCCTCGCCGCCGCATTGCCCGTCACCGCTCAGTCTGTGCGCGACACGCACCTGGACTGGCGCGATTACGCCGGCAACGCCGACTCGGCTCAATACTCCGGCCTGAAGCAGATCAACCGCTCCAACGTGAGCAGGCTCAAAGTGGCATGGACGTACGCAACCGGGGACGACAGAAAGTACTTCTTCAACCCCACCGTCATCGACGGAGTGATGTACGTGCTGGCCAGGAACAACTCGATCGTTGCTCTTGACGCAGCAACCGGCAAGGACCTCTGGGCATATTCACCAGGCGCCGACACGCGGATCATCACCAACCGCGGCATCAACTATTGGGAGAACAAGGACCGCTCCGACCGCCGCCTGTTCTTCTGCAGCAACCACTCTTTGCGCGCCATCGACGCACGCACCGGCAAGCCCATTGCCGCGTTCGGCAACGGGGGCAGCGTCGATCTGAAGGAAGGTCTGGGACGCGATCCCAAATCCATCGCACTCGTCCAGTCGATCACTCCGGGCCGCGTTTTCGAGAACCTGCTCATCCTCGGCTCCGCGACCAATCAGGGGTACGGCTCAGCGCCTGGTGATATCCGCGCCTTCGACGTCCGCACTGGACAGCGGGTCTGGTCGTTCCATACTGTTCCGCGCCCCGGCGAATACGGCTACGAAAGCTGGCCCAGGGACGCGTGGCAAAAAGTCGGCGGCGCAAACGTCTGGGGAGAGATGACGCTCGACGAACAGCGCGGGATCCTCTACGCCCCGACGGCTAGCGCGAAATACAACTTCTATGGAGCAGACCGCCTGGGCGCGGGACTCTTCGCCGACTGCCTGCTGGCGCTCGACGCGCGCACGGGCAAGCGGCTCTGGCACTACCAGATGGTCCATCACGACATCTGGGACTACGACGACGCGACCGCGCCGAAGCTCCTGACGGTCCGCCATGAGGGTAAGTCCGTCGATGTGGTGGCGCAAGTGACCAAGCAGGGCTTCGTCTTTGTCTTCAACCGCGTCACCGGCGAGCCGCTCTGGCCCATCGAGGAGCGCCCCGTCCCGGCCTCCGATGTGCCCGGCGAAAAGACCTCGCCCACGCAACCCTTCCCCGTGAAGCCGCCGCCGTTCTCCCGGCAAAACTTCACCGTCGACGATTTGAGCCCCTACTTGAGTGCGGAAGATCGAGCCCAATTCCGCGACGCGATCCTCAGCGCGCGCAACGAAGGGCTTTTCACTCCGCCCAGCCGCCGCGGCACCATCCAGATGCCCGGCAATAATGGCGGAGCCAACTGGGGCGGCGCAGCGGTCGACCCCGCCGCTGGCGCGCTCTTCGTCGTCTCGAAAGACCTCCCCTGCCTGCTCAAGCTCGGAACCGAACCGGCAAGCCAGCCTGCGCCGCCTCCTCCCGCCGCGGACGGCGAAGTGCGCCTCTACAGCGCGTTCGGCTTCATGGTGAGTTCGGAAGGACTCGCCGCTATCGGCCCGCCTTGGACGTCCCTCACCGCATACGACCTCAACGCCGGCGCCATCAAATGGCAGATCCCGCTCGGCGACGTTCCGGAACTCGCCGTCCGAGGCGGGAAGAATACCGGCACTCAATACCCCAAGGTCGGCCCCGTGGTCACTGCCGGCGGACTCATCTTCACCGGCACGCGCGACCGCAAGGTCCGCGCCTTCGATGTCGACAACGGCAGGCTCCTGTGGGAGGCGGAAGTCGAAAACGCGATCGAAGGCATCCCCGCGGTGTACGAAGTGGGCGGCAAGCAGTACATCGTCTTCTGCGTGGCCGCGCAGGCGGGTCTCACGCCGGCAACGCAGTCGAAGATCCGCGGCTCCTATGTCGCGTTCGCCCTGCCGGAGTAGGCCGTTCATCCCCATCGCAGCCGGTATATGATGGCGGCGGGTTTTTGTCATGTTCACTCGCCGTCAATTCTCTACCCTCCTGACAACGGCGCCGATGCTCTCGGCGCTTCCTGGTGATCCATTCCCGCTGCGCCGGGGAACCAACATCTCCCACTGGCTGTCGCAAAGCAAACGCCGCGGCCCCGAACGCCGCGAGTGGTTCCGCCGCAAAGACGTAGCCTTCCTCGCCGGGCTCGGTCTGGACCATCTTCGCCTGCCCGTCGACGAGGAACAGCTTTTCACGGTTGACGGAAAGCCGGAAAGCGAAGCGTTCGATCTGCTCAACGAGGGGCTCGACTGGTGCGACGAGTTCAGCTTGCGCGCTATCGTCGATCTGCACATCCTGCGGTCGCACCACTTCAACGAGAAGGTCAAGCCGTTGTGGACGGAGACGGCCGCCCAGGAGCGCTTCCTCCAATGCTGGCGCGATATCTCCTCGCAGATCGGGAAGCGATCCACGCTCAAGGTGGCCTACGAGTTGATGAACGAGCCGGTGGCTGATGATCCCCAGCAGTGGAATGTTCTGGTGGAGAAGTGCGCGAAGTCGATCCGCGCCTTGGAGCCGGAACGCCGCCTCGTAATCGGATCCAACATGTGGCAGTCGGTGGATACGTTCGATGTTCTGCGAGTCCCCGCCGACGATCCGAACGTCATTCTGAGCTTCCACTACTACCACCCGATGGTGCTGACCCACTATCAGGCCTCGTGGACCAAGGTCGGCGAGTACAAGGGACCGGTGACCTATCCAGGGCGGCTCGTGCCGGAGGATCAGCTCCAGACACAACCTGCGGATCTGCGGCGCGCGATGTCTCCTGAACGAATCGTGTTCGATCGCAGCACGACAGTGCTGATGTTCGCAAAGCCGATCGAAGTGGCCAGGCGTCTCAAGCTGCCGCTCTACTGCGGCGAGTGGGGCTGCATCGATCGTGCGCCGATGGAGCCCCGTGTCCATTGGTATGAAGACGTGAGATCGATCCTGGAGGAGAACCGCATCGGCTGGGCTACGTGGGATTACAAAGGCGGGTTCGGACTCATCAAAGAAGGCCAGCCCGTTGCGCCCGTCATCCGGGCGCTCGGGCTGACCATCTGACGGCATGCTGGAGCTCTACGAGGTGAGCTGGAGCGCCACGAAGAGCGTCGTTCCATCGCGGAGGATGGACAGCAGTACCGGCTTGCCGGAAGAGCCTCGGAGCGCGTTCGCGGCCTGATCCGGCGCGGTGATGGGCTTGCGGTCGATCTGCTGAATCACGTCACCGCGCTGGAGGCCGGCCTCTGCCGCCGGGCTCCCCGGTTCGACACCCATGATGACAACGCCCTGGGTATCTTTGGGCAGATCGAGCTGGCGAACTGCGTCGCGGTTCAACGCCCCCAGCTCAAGACCGAAGTGAGGAGCATCTTCTGCCTCAGGAATTGTCCGCGACGAGGTGAGCTTCGCGGGCATCTCCGAAAGCGTGACGTCCAGCGTCTTCTCTGCGCCGCCGCGCAGCACTTTCAGATGCGCCACCTCGCCGGGCTGGGCCGACCCTACCATGTTTTTGAGCTGATTGCTGTCGGAGACCGCCTGGCCATTGAAACCGACGATCACATCTCCGCTCGTGAGACCCGCATGCGAAGCAGGACTGTCCTCAGAGACGTCCGACACCAGCGCACCGTGGACATCTTTGACGCCAAGCGCGGAGGCGAGGCTGGGATTCAGGGTCTGCAGGGTAACGCCCATGTAGCCGCGCGAGACTTTCCCCTTGGAGACCAGGTCGTCCATCACGCGCCGGGCGAGATTGGCAGGAATCGCAAAGCCAACTCCGTTATTGCCCCCGCCTCCGGGGGAGATGATGGCCGTGTTGACACCGATCAGGTCGCCGTTGGAGTTGACCAGCGCGCCGCCGGAGTTGCCAGGGTTGATAGCGGCATCGGTCTGGATGAAGTCCTCATAGTCTTCAATGCCGAGGTTGCCGCGGCCGGTCGCGCTGACGATGCCGAACGTGACCGTCTGGCCGATGTTGAATGGATTGCCCATGGCGATCGCGTAGTCTCCGACCCGCACCTTGCTGCTATCCGCAAACGCGAGGGTCGGCAGGTTGGTGGCGTCGACTTTGAGAACCGCGATATCGGTGCGCGCATCGCTGCCGATGACCTTCGCCTTCAACTCGCGCTTGTCGGACAGCGTCACCAGGATCTGGCTGGAATGATCCACCACGTGATTATTCGTGAGGATGTAGCCATCGGGCGTCACAATCACGCCCGATCCCCCGGCTCTCTCCTTTTGAGAGCGCGGCATACGGGAGCCCGGGCTATCGTCGCCGAAGAAGCGGCGGAAGAATGGGTCCATCGACTGAAACTGGTCCGACGTCTTCACGACCCGGGTCGTTGAGATACTGACGACGGCTGGAAGATCCTTGGCTACGAGGTCGGCGAAGCCGCCGGGCGCGAGACCCGGCGCGGCGACGCGAACAGACAGCGGCGGATGCTGGAAGGCGCTAACCGCCCTCTCGGCGAGTACTGTAGTCAGCCCTCCGACCGACAAAGCGGCGATCAGCACAGCGGTAATGTGTGTCCGAACGAAATCCTTGATTCTCATCGTTGGTCCTCACTCTGTTGGACTAATGGGTCTGCGTTTCGTCGTTCACGTAAATCTGGTAAGAATGCACCCTTCGATAGGGGATGCCCGGAAGTCAGTCGACATGGCTCGCATTCGTCAGTGGAATGTGACGACTGCCGTCGGGAGGAAGTCGTGCAGCCAGCCGCTGACCTTCCCGCCGGGAGCCGGGACAACGATCGAGGCGGGAAAGGGCGTCGTGTAGTCCCGGAAATCAATGCGGAGCGTCCAGCGGTTTGAGAAATTCCAATCGACACCACCGCCGAATGTGATCAGCGCTCGGGCATCGGTCACGTTGTGGAAGGTGGCGAACTCTTCAAGCGGCCTGGTGCTCGGCGCCTCGATGCCTTGGTAGAACTTGACGCCTCCGCCGGCCTCGACGAAAGGGCGAAGAGTGGAGTGGCTGCGGAGAAAATAGGCGACCAAACTGCCGTGGACGGAATGAGCGTGAGCGTCAAAAGCGGTCTTTCGTCCTCCCGAACGAATCTCGAAATCGCCATCCTGGAAGGTCCACGCTCCATCGAGGTCAACGTAATCGGTAATTCTCCTGCCCCCATAGGCTGTCAGGGCATATCGGGGACCGATGCTTGTTTCCGCAGTTCCGGCTGGTGCGGTGATTTTCGCTGAGTTGTACAATCCATAGCCGGCGCCCGCCCCAGCGTGCCAGTCAGCGGCGCGACAGGCCAGCGCGGAAAGCAGAACAATGGTGACTACATAGCGCACAGCGATTACTTGCCGCCGGTGCCGCGCCCGAAGAACCGGACGCGCACCACGTAGTGGCGGCCCTCCTTTCCGTAGTACTCCAGGTAATGAGGCGATCCGGCCGTGTTGTTCACCGCGGTGTAGTTCCCCTGGTTCGTGACGTTGTTCGCCCCCAGGCGCAGAGCGAACCTGTATCCGCGGAGCCTGAACATGCGCTCCACTGCCAGATTCAGATCAACATTCCAGGGATACCTGTAAGAGTTGACCGGACCGAGGATGAGCCCGGTCTCGTCGACGACAGAGAATGGGAAACCCGTGCGCGCATCAAGCAGTGAAGCGAATGCCCAGTTCTTCCAGGGCAGCGGCATGTAGGCCCAGCCGAGCACGCGGTGAGGTGCATCCCATGGGATGGGTGAGAAGCTGGGGAGCACCTGCAAAGGGTCCAACATGTCCGGCGCCAACAGTGTATTCGTCGATGCGCGTGAGTAGGTATAGGAGACAAACCACTCGTACTGGCCGGCGTATGCCCGGCGCACGGAAACTGCGACGGCATCGTACCGTTCCTGCCTCTGGTTTGTCAGTTGATAGGCGCCCGGAAGCGTTCCGCTGGGGAATGGCAGTGCATACGGAGGCGCCGCAGGATTCAGGGAGTTCACGAAGACGAAGCCATCCGTGAGACGGCGTCGAAGGTAGTGCAGGCCCAGGCGGTAGCGCTCGCGAAACTGCTGGTCCACGCCGATGCTCCAATTCTCGGCGCGTGGAAGCAAGAGGGCCCCGGCAGGATTGAAGAAAGCGCTCGGCGCTGGCGGACCGGCGGGAGAACCGTCCGGATTGAATGACGTGGTCAAGGCGCTCTGATCGAGCGGCCGGCCTAGCATGCTAAGTGGAACGGCGTCGCGCGTGATGGAGTATCCGCCCGCAATTCGGGTTCTACCGGACGGGCGCGGAGACCAGGAAAACCCGATGCGCGGAGACCATGCGGCATCCGCGATCCGCCGGTCCCAATCCTGCCGGAGCCCCCAGTTGATCTGGAATCGTTTGGAGACGCTCCAGGTATCGGCGAGATACCAGTCGGCCTGCGTGTCATGGACTTTGTAGTCTCCATTCCCTTGAAAGAGCGTTTCGGAGAGCGGATAACCGCCGAGGCCGATCAACTGATACCCGGTGCGCCGGAAATCGGCGTCGTAGCGGACGAAATCGACGCCCGCTCCAACCTCAATCCGATGCGAGCCCGCGAAGTGGAAGGACGGCGAGGCGCCGTGAATGAGGATCTGATCGCGCGCCGCCCCCTGGTCTGACGTCACGAAATAGTTCCCTTTCCTGCCTTCGGGCGAATAGATGTACAGATTCGTGCCTTGGGGAGTTCGCTCAGTGGAAAAGCCGTTGTGGGCGTAGCCGAAGTCGATCAGCGCGCCATGGGGGAGGTAAAGATAATCACGCACTCCGCCCATGTACTCGTGCCCTCGCAACTCGGAAGTCGTACTCACAGGATCCAGGGAGCCAAGGCCGAATCGGTTCTGCCGGGAGACATTCACCAGGAAGTCTGCGAAGACAATGTGCGTGGGGCTCCAGTTGAATTGCCCATGGAGCAGACTGGCGGCAGCGTTGGACGTCCGGGTATTTTCGCCGCTGGGAAGATCCGTCACCAGCGACTGTGTGTATTCCCACCCGAATGTTTCTGAGAACCACGCCCGCTTGCGCACGATGGGGCCCGAGAACGCAACGCGCGGATACCAATTCCCGAATCGCACCCCCTGTTGAAAAGAGAGGCCGGGGACGAAGTCCGTCACGGAGTAGCGGAAAACGTCGGAGCCGGAATCGGAGGTGATCGCCAGGCTACCCGCGGAGCCCTTCCCGAACTGGGCCGGCTCCCTCCCAGAAGAGAACTGCAATTCGCGCACCCCCTCGACAGCCAGCGTGGTGTGGAACTGGTTGGAAACCGGGTCAGTGATGTTGAAGCCGTTCAGCTGGTAGAGGAGTTGGTTCTCCGACGATCCGTTGAAATGCAGTCCGCCGGAAGGGTCGAGGAGAACTCCCGGCATGAGTTGCATGGAACTGCGCAGGCTGTGGCTGTTGGGATATGGAACGTCGTTGATCTCCGTGCCGGTGAGGTACTCCGATTTCCGAATCTCTGCCAGATCGAGGGGCGAAGGCTCCGCATTCACGTCGAGGGACTGAAAGACCTCGCGCAGATGGTTCATCACAAGCGTAAGTTCCGTGGGGCCTTCCGCATGAAGCGGCCGCGCACGAATCTCAAAATACTCGGCACGCGTTACCGAGACGAGAAAGTCGCCCGGCTGCGGAAGATCCAGCTCGAAATTCCCGGCCGGGTCCGACTTCGCTTCGATAACGCGCGGAGGCGCGCCCGCCGGCGTCCCCGCCACTTCGATATGCAGCAATGCGCCGCTCACCGGGGCGCCATCCTCGTCAACGACCCTGCCGCGCAGCCTGACTCCTGAACCGGAGAGAGGCAGGCACACACACACCGCCACCGCCAGGAGGCCGATGGCCCAGCCCGATGCAACACGCGGATTGGATCCCATGAGCCACATCGCGATGTACGCTCATCGGTCTTCCTTGATCGACGCCGCAGCTATCAGACTCGTTGCGGAGATTACAGATTCAAGTTATCGACCAACTACCAGGATCTGAAAGCTGTCAGCGATTGGCGTGGGCCGGCCCTTTTTCCCTTCCTTCTCTTCAGGCGCCGGACCGTATTCCGCCGCGGGCAGATAGAGCTTGTGTGCTTTCTGATCGGAAGCGATGGTGCGCGCACCACGCGTTGTCGCGATTGTCGCTACCGGTTCAAATTTGCCGGCCGCCGCTTCTCCTACCATCGTGATGGTCCCATCCCCGCCGTTGGCGCTGAACGCATACCCGTCGTCGTACGCCACGCCGTCCGTGCCGGGCCCGATGGCCGGGGTCGCCAGCACCTTGCCCGTGGCTGGATCGCTCACGATCATCAATCTGTTGCTGCACACCGAGTAAAGCACGTTCCGCTTCGGATCGAGAGCCATTCCGCTGGGGCCGTCGCAAGGAGCGATGGAGTACCGCCGCGAGACCAGCGCGTTGGCGGCGTCGATCACGACGATCTCGTTCTTGTCCTCGATATTCACGTAGATGTGGCCCTTGTTGTCGATCTGCGCGAACTCGGGCTTGCCGCCCAGGGGAATCGAAGCCGCGATGACGCTCCCGGCCTTGGCGTCGATGGCCGTGCAGTCGTGGCTGCGGCCGTTGAACGTGAAAACACGCTTCGAGACGGGTTCATAGATGATCGCGTCGGGGTTCTGCCCGGTCTTTACTTTGCTCAGCACAGCCAGCGTCTTCAGGTCGAAGATGGTGACGTCGTTGTCGGCTCCGTCGCTGGTGTAGCCGCGCCCCAGATCGTTCGCCACCGCGATCCCATGCACTCCGTTTGTTCCCGGAATCGTGCCCACCAGTTTGTCTGTGGCCGTGTCGAGCACCTCGGTCTGCGTGCCGTGGGAGACGTACAGCCGGTGGTTGTTGCTGTCGAGGAAGACGTAGTCCCACCGGACGCCGCCGCCGATTTTGATCTTGTTGGTCACCTTGTAGGCAGGCGGCGCCGCCAGCGCGCAGGTAGCCGCCAATAAACAAAGGAAGGTCTTCATCGGAGTGCACTCCTTTCGTGTGCGGGCGCAAAGAATTCTAGAGAATCAACCTGAAGATTTCCTGAAGCGCTCCAATCCGGCTTGAGCTTGAGCCGGGTCGAGGCGCACCTCTCGCGAAGGGAAGATGACGCGGAAGCTCGACCCGGCTCCCAATTGCGATTTCACCTCGATGCGGCCTCCATGCGCTTGCGCCACGCCCTCCGCCAGAGCCAGCCCGAGCCCGTGCCCAGCCCCCTGGGCACGATAGAACCGGCGGAAGATGTGCGGCAAATCCTCCTCGGTGATTCCCGCGCCGGAATCCTCGACGGAGACGGCGACGGTCGTATCTGTAGCCTGAACTTTCAGAAGGACTTCCCTGCCTTCGGGAGAGAACTTCACTGCATTATCGACGAGGGCGATGAACAGCCGCTGGAGCGCGGGCGCGTTTCCCGAGATCAACGCCGGCCTGCCGTCTGACTCGACGCGGACATTGATCCGGCGGCTCTCAGCCAATCCGCGCATTTGAGCGCACACCTCCTCGACAACCCGGCGCAAATCGGTCGCGGCGAAAGGCATTTCCACGGCGGCTGTGCCGTTGCGCGCCAGCGCCAGCAACTCCTCCACGAGATGTGTCATGCGTTCCGCTTCGGCCAGGATCTCTTCAAGCGACCGGCGGTAGGACTCGGGCTCCCGCGCGCGGCGAAGCGCCAGGTCCGCCGTCGTCCGCATCACCGTCAGGGGCGTACGCAGCTCGTGCGAGGCGTCGGCGCTGAACTGCGAGAGCGCCTTCACCGCTCCCTCCAGCCGCGCCAGCATCGAGTTGAGCACTTCAGTCAGCCGCGCCAGTTCGTCGCCCGTGTCCGGAACGGGCAACCGCTGCGAGAGGTTCTCAATGCTGATCGTGCGCGCAGCTTCAGAGATGCTGTCCACCGGCCGCAGGGCGCGCCGGCTCAGCCAGTAGCCGCCCGCGCAGGCGATGAGGGTGACCAGCGGAATCAGGCTCAGCAGAAGCAGGCGAAGCAGGTCGAGGGCATGGACCACCTCCCCCGCAGGCACGGTCACATCGAGTTCGAAGTTCTCGCCTCCCACCGCAAAGCTCCGATGAATCGTCCGGGCCTGCCCGGCTGGTTGTGCACCGCCCGCTGGATACCGGAATACAAAGCCGCGATCCCCCCGAAGAGAGACGTAGCTGGCCGCCGGCAGCCCCTGGCAGAACTCCTCCAACTCGTCGCTCAGTTGCTCCTTTGGAGCCTTGGCCGTTTCCGACCGGAAATATTGCTCGAAGCGGTTCGCTCGAGCGTTGAGGTCCAGATCCAGGTCGTCGAACAGCCGATGTTGCATCTCGATCCAAACCAGCCCGCCGAAGAGCCCCAACCCCAGAATCAGGATCACCGCGTACCAGGCGGTCAGACGGAAGCGGATGGATCGGAAATTCGGCATCACGGCTCCCGCAGGATATAACCGAATCCGCGCAACGTGTGGATCAGCTTGGGCTCGCGAATATCTACTTTCAGCCGCAACTGCCTCATGAACACCTCGAGCGTGTTTTCACTCACGTCGCTGCCGAAGCCCCACACGGCTTCAAGCAACGTACTTCGGCTGACCACGCGTCCGGCTGAGCGCATCAGGAGTTCCAGGATCTGATACTCGCGCGGCGTCAGGTTCAGCACTTCACCACCGCGTGTCACCTGCCGGGTGGCAGGGTCCAGCTTGAGGCCGCCAGCCTCCAGACACAATGATCTCGGGATGGCCCCCCGGCGGCTCACGGCTCGCAATCGCGCCAGGAGGACATCGATCGAGAAGGGCTTCACCAGATAATCGTCCGCACCGGCATCCAGGCCGCTGACAATGTCGGCCGCCGCGTCGCGCGCCGTCAGCATAAGGATTGGCGTCTGGATCCGGTCCGCGCGGAGCTTGCGAGCCACGTCGAGTCCGCTCATGCCGGGCAGCATCACGTCCAGGACGATCACGTCGAAGTTCGCACTGCGGGCCATCTCATAGCCCTCGCGGCCGTTTTGAGCGACGACAATCTGATGGCCCTCTTCAGCCAGCGTCTGCTCCAGCAGGCGGGCCATGCGGCGCTCGTCTTCGACCACGAGAATCTGCATCCGAACCGATCCTAACAGCTCAAACTGTGGAATCGCTGAAGACTCTGGCCCGCTTTGGACGCGTCGCTATTGCGTGCAGCCCTCCGGGCCGCCAGGGTAATGAACGCACTGGGCGTCCGACCCGCGAACGTCAGATGGGTAAGCGCGTTTTCTGTGGAACACGCGCCTGGAGGCACCCCTCAGCCAATCTTCAGGATGTGGTGTCAACTTGGAAATTGATGAACTTGAGAAGGCTCGTGTGCAGTTGGGCCTGCCTGGGCGGTGCGCTCGCCTTGGCGCAGCAGCAGTCTCCGCCCCTGATCACGCTCGAAGATGCGCTCTCCCGCGCGCGGCAATACGGCGGACAGGTCCAGAACGCGGAACTGGTGCGCAGGCAGACACAGGAAGACACTCATCAGGCCCGCGCCGCGCGGCTGCCTTCGGTGAATGCGTTCAACCAGTTCATCTACACGCAGCCGAACGGTACTCCCTCCGGGGTCTTCGTCGCGAACGACGGCGTCCACGTCTACAACGAGCAGGCCATCATCCATCAGGAACTGCTGGCGCTGGCCCGGCGCGGCGAAGTCGACCGTGCCCTGGCCGCCGAAGCCGTGGCCCGCGCCAGGACCGAGATCGCCGCGCGCGGGCTCACCTTCACCGTCATCCAGGACTACTACGCCATCGTGGCTGCCATGCGGCGCACCGTCAATCTGCAGCGAAGCCTTCAGGAGGCTACGCGCTTCCACGAAATCACGGAAAAGCAGGAGAAGGGGGGCGAAGTCGCCCATGCTGATGTGGTCAGAGCCCGCATCGACCTCCAATCCCGCCAGAGAGACGCCGCCGAATCGATCCTCGCGATCCAGAAAGCGAAAATCGCGCTCGGCGTGCTCATCTTCCCAGGATTCAGCGCGGACTTTGATGTGGTGGATGACCTGGACCAGGTGAGAGTCCTGCCGCCGATGCCGGAAGCTCAGGCCGCGGCGGCGGAGTCGAGCCCCGATGTGAAGGCCGCCTCGGCAGGAGTGCGGCAGGCGGGGTTCGACGTCAAAGTGGCGCGTTATGCCTATGTTCCCTCTCTGGCGCTGGACTTCTTCTACGGCATCAACGCAAACGAATTCGCAGCCCGCACCTACTATCCCGACGAGCCTTACCGTCAGAACCTCGGCTACGCCGCCCAGGCGACGCTGAATATCCCGCTTTGGAACTGGGGCTCGACACGCAGCAAGGTGAAGCAGGCCGAATTCAGGCGAGACCAGGCGCAGCTTGAATTGAACCTCTCGCAGCGCGCCCTCCAAAGCAACGTTGCCGCCGCCTACGCAGAGGCCGCGACGGCTCAGGCTCAGCTTGAGTTGCTCAAGTCCTCCTTCGACCTCGCCTCCGAGAGCCTGCGCCTGACGCTGCTGCGATACCAGTCAGGCGAGGCCACGGCGCTTGAAGTGGTCGACTCACAGAATACTCTGACTGCCGCTCGCAACAACAATGACGACGGATTGGTGCGACGCCGCGTGGCTCTCGCCAATCTGCTGACGCTGATGGGGACGTTTTAACCATGTCAAGAGAATTCCAGATTGCCTGTCTGCTGGCCGCAGCAGCGTTCCTCTCAGGCTGCCAGAAGGAAAAGGCCAAGGATGCGGAGCACGAGACCGCAACGCCTGTCACGGTGGAGAAAGCCGTGCGCGGCGCCATCGACCGGGTAATCGCCACCGACGCTGTCCTGTGGCCGGTCGACCAGGCCAACGTGACAGCCAAGATCAGCGCGCCCGTGAAGCGAGTCCTGGTGAATCGCGGCGAGCACGTCAAGGCGGGCCAACTCCTGATCGAACTGGAGAGCGCGGACCTTGCCTCAGCCACCACGGAAGCAGAGCATCAGTACGAGCAGACGCAGGCCGCGTATCAGACGCTGACCGGTGCGACTGTCTTTGAGGACAAAACCAAAGCGCAGGCCGACCTGCAAACCGCGCAGCAAACCTTGGAAGCGGCAAAGCGAGTGTATGAAAACCGCGTCGCGCTCGTGAAGGAAGGTGCGCTCGCGCAAAAGATCGCCGACGATGCAAAGGTTGCCATGGTGGCCGCACAGAGCGCATTCGACACTGCGCAGCGTCACCTGGAAGCGCTGAATCGCGTCAGCCAGCGCGAGGCCATCCGCGGCCTTGAGGCCCAGATGAAGGCCGCCAAGGCGCATCATGAATCCGCCGCCGTGCAATTGTCTTATGCGCAAATCCGCAGTCCCATCGACGGAATAGTCGCCGACCGTCCGGTCTATCCCGGCGAGATGGCGGCCACCGGCGCTCCGCTGATCTCCATCATCAACATTTCGCAAGTTGTTGCCCGCGCCAATATTCCCGCGAAGGACTCGGGGGCAATCAAGATGGGCTGCGCCGCGCGCATCGCAGGCCCGGACGGCGACATCCCCGGCACTGTGACCGTCGTCAGCCCGGCAGTCGATCCCGGAACCACGACCGTTGAAGTGTGGGTGCGCGCCGCAAACCCCGGCCTGCGCCTGGTTGCAGGCGGAACAGTTCGCGTCTCGATCATCGCGGAGACGATTCGCGACGCCATCGTCGCCCCGGCCTCCGCTCTCTTGAACACAGACGACGGCGGTCAGAAGGTGATGGTGATCACCAGCGACAATGTCGCCCACGAGCGCAGGATCAATGCCGGGATCCGTCAAGATGCGCGAGTGCAGATCCTCAGCGGGTTGCAGGAGGGCGATCAGGTGGTTGTTTCCGGCGGCCTCGGCCTCGAGGATAAAGCCAAGGTCCGCCTCGTCGAGCCTAAAGCCGAAGAGGAAGAGGAAGAACCCGCGGCACACGAGGACAAGAAGGGCGAGCCCAAGAAGGACGACAAGAAATGAGCGGTCAGGAACATTGGACCGCGAGATTCTCGCGCCCCATCCTCTTCCTCATCCTGTCCCTGGTGGCCGTCGGCGGATACCTCGCCTTCACAATTCCCGTGGCGGTCTTTCCGGAGACGAATTTTCCGCGTATTGTGGTGGGCATCGACAACGGCGTCGCTCCGATCAATCAGATGCAGGTGATGGTCACGCGGCCGATCGAGGAGGCCATGAACAGCGTGCCAGGGTTGGAGCAGGTGCGCTCCATCACCAGCCGCGGCTCCGCCGAGGTCAACCTTTTCTTTAGCTGGAACGTGGACATGTTCCAGACGCTGCAATACGTCAACGCCGCCGTTGCGCGCGTCCAGCCATCGTTGCCCCCTACTGCCAGGCTGACGGCGAACCGGCTCACCTTCGCCGCGTTTCCCATCATCGGCTACAGCCTGACTTCCGACACGATGGCTCAAACCCAACTCTGGGAGTTGGCCAACTATGCCATCAAGCCGCGCCTCAATCGCGTGAACGGCGTGTCGATGGTCGTCTTGCAAGGGGGGAGTGTCCCTGAGTTCACTGTGGAACCTGACCCCGCAAAGCTCGTGGAAGCGGGCGTAAGCGTCCCCGCCATCCTGGACGCGGTCGCGAAGTTCAACATGATCGACTCGCCCGGCATGATCGAACACAACCACGAGCTCTCGCTCACCCTGGTGACCGGCCAGGCTAAGGATCCCGCTGAGATCGGGAACATCGTTGTGAAAACCTCTCCGGCCGGGATCCCCGTGCGGATAGGCGATGTTGCGGTGGTGCACCCGTCCGTGATGCCCGTCTACACCATCGTCACTGCCAACGGAAAGCCGACGGTGCTCTTGAATATATTCCGCCAGCCGGACAGCAACACCGTCGCCGTGGCGGACGCCATGTACCGCGAGATCGACGACATCCGCCGCACGCTGCCCCCGGGCGTGAAAGTGCAGCGGTACTACGATCAGTCGCTGCTAGTGCGCGATTCTATCGAGAGCGTGCGGGACGCGATCCTGATCGGGCTGATTCTGGCGGCGGTCATCCTCGTGCTCTTCTTGCGTGACTGGGGTAGCTCACTGGTCGCCGCGATGGTGATTCCCGCAACTCTCGCCATCACATTAATCGTTCTCCGCATGCTGGGCGAGAGTTTCAACCTGATGACGCTGGGCGGCCTTGCAGCAGCAGTGGGACTGGTGATCGACGACGCTATCGTCGTGGTGGAGAACATTGTCCTGCACCGCGACTCCGGCCAGTCGCGCGCCGAGGCGATTCGCAGCGCTCTGCGCGAGATCCGCGTACCGCTGGTTGGTTCCACCATCACCCCGATCGTCGTCTTCCTTCCCCTCATTTCGATCACCGGCGTGACAGGGACATTCTTCCGCGCGCTTGCCGTGACAGTCGCCACGGCGTTGATCACTTCCCTCGCACTCGCGCTCACCTGGACGCCGACTCTCAGCCACTACCTTCTTCGCCGCACGCGGCACGGGGCAGCATCGAATCACGATGCGCCCGCCACCGGTTTCATGGCACTGATCCTGCGGGTCTACGATCGGGCATTGAGGCTCGTGCTCGCCAGGCCCGCTATATTTGCCTGTGGCTGCCTTGCCATCATCGCAGGCTCCTATCTCTGCTACCAAAACCTCGGGAGCGATCTGCTCCCCGCCATGGACGAGGGCGAGTTCGTGCTGGACTATCTGATGCCGGCGGGATCGTCGCTGGGGGACACGAACAAAGTATTGCTCGGGGTGGAGAAGGTTCTGCAATCGACGAAAGAAGTGGAGGGTACATCGCGCCGCACGGGCCTTCAGCTTGGCCTTGCCGCCGTCACCGAAGCGAACACGGGTGACTTCTCAGTCAAGCTGAAAGGCAACCGCAACCGCTCCATCGAGAAGATCATCTCCGAGATCCGCGCCAGGCTCAACGAGCGCTACCCGCAGCTTGATGTCGAGTTCATTCAGATCCTGCAGGATCAGATCGGCGACTTGACCAGCTCGCCGGAGCCGATCGAAATCAAGCTCTTCTCCCAGGACCCCAATGAGCTGCGCGTCTGGGCGCCGAAGATCGCCGAGAAGATCAAGAAGATCAAAGGCGTCGCCGATGTCAAAGACGGAATCGAGAACACTATCAGCGGTCCGGCCATCGTCATGACGGTGGATCCCGTCGTCGCCGCGCGGTCCGGCTTCACACCGCAGGAGATCGAAGTGGATGCCAGCGCCGCGCTTCAAGGCGAGCCCGCGACGACGCCCGTGGTGGTGAACGACCGCGCCTATACCATCCGCGTCCGCTTTCCCGAGAACACGCGCACAACTCTCGACCACATCCGCAACACGATTCTCTCCAGCAGCACCAGCGGCAAGACCGCTACGCTCGGCTCGATGGCCGCGTTTTCCAATGAGGCCGGACAGACAGAGATCCGCCGCGAAAACCTGCAGCGCTACGTTGCCGTCACGGGCCGCTTCGAAGAGATCAGCTTGGGCGAAGGCATCGCCCACGTGAAAGAGGCGGTGGCCGACATGCAACTCCCGAACTCGATCCACGTCGTCTATGGCGGCACGTACGCCGAGCAGCAGAAATCCTTCCGCGACCTCCTACTCGTGCTCACCCTCGCCATCCTGCTGGTGTTCACCGTGCTCGTCTTCGAATTCCGGACGTTCGCAGCGCCTACCGCGATCGTCGCCTCAGCGCTCTTCTCCACCTCCGGCGTCTTCCTCGCGCTGTTCGTCACGAACACAACGTTCAACATCTCGTCGTTCATGGGCCTGATCATGGTGATCGGCATCGTCGCCAAGAACGGCATCCTGCTCCTCGACGCCGATCAGCGGTTCCGCGCTGAGGGCGCCTCCGCGCTCGAATCTATGATCCGCGCCGGCGAGCGCCGCCTGCGGCCGATTCTCATGACTGCCCTAGCCACAGTCGCGGGCATGATTCCCTTGTCGCTGGCCCTTGGCGCTGGCTCGCAGATGCTTCAGCCGCTGGCCATCGCCGTCATCGGCGGCCTCTTGGCATCGATGGTCCTTTCACTGATCGTGACGCCGGCGGTGCACTACTACTTGAGCGGCAAGGACTGAACTGCTCCTCGATGCCAATCAGCGGTCCCGTCCAGTGCGCTCCCCCTCGCTCGCAGCCCTGATCCTGGCCGCAGAGCGCGGTCATCGGAGGCCGTATGCTGCCAATTGAACGGCAAGGATTGGGAGCTATTTCTTCAGAGGAACAGCGTGCTGCCTGATGTAGTCGTCAATGCGCGAGTCGCGATCCGCGCCTGAAGCACCCGCCGGAATGTAGTGAAACGCCTCGGCGTATTCGACCCCGTACTGCTTGCCCAGTTCACGGCTGCGAGTGAGTACGAACTCCTTGATGTAATTCCTGTCGGCGGTAAGGTCGTCATCGCCCAATAGCGGCAACCGCTGATTGCGCTTCGCAAGTTCGGTCCGCAGTCGCGACCCGGAATGGCCAGCCGGACCCTTGGCGACATTGGCGCGATTGGCGTCAACCTTCTTGTCGATCTGCCTGGTGATATCGACCACTCGCGTGACCTCGGGCCGCCTCGCGAAGTAGTACTTGTCACCTACTGTCTTCGCTTCGAGTCCCGCCGCGAAGTGTTCAGGGAAATCGTGCGCCCGGCCCGCCATCCAACACGCCGCCTCCACTGCGCGGGCCAGCGTGTAGTGATCGGGGTTCTCCTCGTCGTGGGCCCACGGATCCCAGCAGACCACCGTGTCTGCCTTGACCAGGCGGATGATAAAGATCAATCGCCCGATCACTTCATTCAACGACACATCGCCCATGCGATGGTTGTTGTAGTTTAGGTCGAAGGTTCGCTTGCAGCCAAGGACGCGTGCGAGTTCGGCATTATCCCGTTCATTGCCCAGCACGTCCTCGCCGATGCTTCCCGGAGTACCCAATCCCGGAGCATCCCCCATGTCATCATTAGTCGCTCGGACCAGGTAGCCTGTGTAGCCCTCCTCGATGAGCTTGGCCACGGTGCCGGCGCCGAAAAGCGGGATGTCGTCGGAATGCGCCTGCAGCGCAAGCAGCACCTTGCCCTTGTGCGGCAGACCCGCGATGGGGCGCTCGAGAACCACTTCCCCTGAGCGCTGTTGAGAGCTTGCCCGTCGGGCAAATGCACCGGCAGCCAACACATTGCCGCAAAAATTGCGCCGTAACATGGAGTCGATTATACTCGCGTCGAGGTTGCAGCCTTGAAGATTATAGAGATCCGTTCCGCGGGCCTGCGCCACGGCACACCCAAAGGCGGATGGGCCAACGAGATTCGAGAGGAAGACTGCGTCCACACTCTCATCGCGGTCTTCACGGATGAAGGCATCACCGGCTGGGGATCGTCATTCACCAACGATGCGCTGGTGCGCGGTGCTCTGAACGTCCTCGCCCCGCTGTACCTCGGCGAGAATCCCCTGGAGCCGGAACGCGTGAGCGAGAAACTGCATGCGAACACTTTCTGGATGGGGCGCGGAGGTTCCATCACGCATGCAATCAGCGGAATCGACATCGCGATGTGGGACATCCTCGGCACAGTCACCGGCCAACCGGTGGGACGTTTGCTCGGAGGGCGATATCGCGAGAAGGTGCGTCCTTACGCGTCCCTCCTCATGTGCGAACCGGTGGAACTGGCCGAACAACTCGTCACCCTGCAATCCCAGGGATTCCGCGCATTCAAAATTGGCTGGGGACCCTTCGGACGACACAGCCAAGCGCTCGACGAAGAAATCGTCCGCGCCGCGCGCAACGCGCTCCGCGCCGAGTCACTGTTGATGGTGGACGCAGGCGCCAGCGACGCCTTCTGGCGGCAAGACTACAAGTGGGCCTCGTACACCGCCCATATGCTCGCAGACCACGGCGTCTATTGGTTTGAAGAACCGCTTCCGCCCGACAACCTGCGCGACTACGTGTTGCTTCGGCAGAACTCGCCCTTGCCAATTGCGGGCGGCGAAGTCCTCACGCGCCGGCAAACTTTCACCCCGTGGTTGCAGCAGGGTGCGTTCGACGTCGTCCAACCCGACGTCACCAAGGTCGGCGGCATCAGCGACGAGCGCCGCATCGCCTGGATGGCTGAAGAACATGGTGTGCGTTTCATTCCGCACGGCTGGAACACGGCGCTTGGGCTGGCAGCGGATCTCCAACTCGCATCAGCGCACAAGAATACCGACCTGGTGGAGTACCTGACGGGATCCCCATTCGTCGATGATCTCGTCGAGCGCCGCTGGCAACTGGACTCGGATGGAATGCTGCCCATTCCCGACGGCCCCGGCCTGGGCATTTCGCTGGACCTGGACGCTGTCGCGAAGCACACCGGAGTGCGCTTCAGCTAGATCCTCTCCGGCACGACATATGGCGTGCGGTACTTGCGCGTCTGCATCTCGCTGGCTTCCGCATCTCCGGCGAAGCGGCCCGCAGAGTCCACCTTCACCGGACGGCCCAGCCGATAAGCGATGTTTGCCAAATGGCAGAACGCGGCCGATCGCGCGCCGATCTCGATCTCCGCAGACAGCTTCGTGTAATCTCGAGACTTCACCGCATCGATGAAGTTGCGAATGTGAGCGACCACCGCGTCGCCACCGCCCTTCTCGTCGGCGGTCTTTTCATACTTCTCCCGTCCTCCGGCGCCGGCGCCGCGCGCGCCGACATAATTGCCGGCCGTGCTCCTGTAAATCTGGAACCCGTCGCCGTCGAGCACCATATAGCCGAGATCGCCGAAGAAAATGTTTCCGACATAGTTCGGCCCGCGCATGGGGGCGAGGCCCTCTGGCGGCGTGGGCAGATTGCGAACATCGAACGTCATCTCGCCGTCATCCCAGACAAACGCGGCCTGCTGTGTGTTGGGCGTCTCCTGGTCATCCTTCCAGATGAACTTGCCGCCGGAGCTGGAGACCGATTTCGGCCAGTCCGTCCGCTTGAGCCCCCACAGTGCGATGTCCATCTCGTGCACCCCCTGATTTCCGATGTCGCCGTTGCCCGTGTCCCAGAACCAGTGCCAGTTGTAGTCGAATTTGTTCAAGCTGTAAGGCTTCATCTGCGCCGGCCCGAGGAACTTGTCCCAATCGACGCCCGCAGGCACAGGCTGATCCGGAGTGTGGCCGATGGAAAACCGGCGGCGGAAGCACAGCGCCCGCGAGCCGAAGACCTTGCCGATCGCGCCCTCGTTGAGCATGCGAATAGCCTTGATCTTGTGCGGCGTTGAGCGGCTCTGCGAGCCCACCTGCACCATGCGCTTATACTTGCGAGCCGCTTCCACCATCTTGCGGCTCTCGAACATGTTGTGGCTGGCCGGCTTCTCGACATACACGTCCTTGCCGGCCTGGCAGGCCCAAATGGTCGCCAGCGCGTGCCAGTGGTTCGGCAATGGAAGCGAGACTGCATCGATCTCCTTCGACGCAAAGAGCTCTCGCATTTCGGCAAACTCAGAGGGCCTGAAGCCCTTCGCCTTTTGAATCGCCGCAACGGCTCGTTCACGGGCAGCCTGATTGACGTCGCAGACGGCGGCGATCCGGCACTGCTCGATTTCGCCGTAGTAGTCCATGTGATCCCGGCCGCGGCCTCCCAGACCGACGATGCCGATCTGAACACGGTCGTTGGCGCCCAGAATCGGAAAGCGCGAAGTCGCTATAGCTGCAGCGGCTGTCTGAACAAAGGTACGTCGTGCTGTTGTCATGGCGGGTCAACCCCACCAACATTCTATGCGAGAAGAGACGCGCGGCCTGCTCCGCCGTGTGCTGAGGGGCGCAGACTGGCAATCCATTGCACGGAACACAGCACGCCGGAATCGTGTTCGACGCTGATTCCCGCTGCGAAATGGCCGGTCTCCAGCCGGCAATGCACTACCGATCCAAGCAGCGTGCCGCCATTCATCTGAAGCCGGACCTTTGCGCCGACTGGCAGCGGGCCACCGGTGATGATGCCCAATCCTCCACCGGAGACATCGGTGACCTGGATCCCGAAGGCCGTACCCCGCCCGCCATCTTCCAGCAGTTCGAGAGTGCCGGTCAGACTTACGGGGAATCGCGGATGTCGCCGCCCTACTCTGCCCATCAAGCCGCTTATCGGCGGATTGTGGGGGAAGCCTTAGGTCAGATTGCCTTTCCAGTGGCCCGGGTACTGGCCTCAAGCCCGCCTGGTACCACAGCGGAAGTCCGGTCCCCACACGCAGCCAACTACACCAGAATGAGGATGATAGTCGATTTCTCCTCATCCACAGTGGCCGGCTATTTTGAGCCGGCCATCTTTTTGCCAGCCGTGCCTTACGCTCCGGGCTTTTCCGTGTCCATGAATGCGTAGGCGATCATGTGCAGGACGAACATGTGCCCGTCTTCAATGCGGCCCATGTGGGGATCGGCGATGTTGATTTCCAACTGGGACAGCCGGCCCAGTTGTCCGCCGTCGCGGCCCGTCAATCCGATGGTCTTGAGCCCCGACTGATTGGCATATTCGACCGCGCGCAGAACGTTGGGCGAGTTGCCACTTCCGCTGACGCACATCAGGATGTCGCCGGGGCGCGCGAAGTTCTTGAGCTGCTCCACGAACACGCAGTCGTAGCTGACGTCGTTCGAGTAGGCGGTCAACGTCGCGAGGTTGTCATTGAGGCAAGTCATGCGGAAGCGCTTGGGCCGGTTGAAGCTGCACCCTTTGACGATGTCGCAGACGAAGTGAGATGCCGTAGCCGCGCTGCCGCCGTTTCCGCAGATAAAAATGTGGCGGTCCTCATCGCGCGCGACCTTCAGCCACGCGGCCGCTTCGGCCACCTTCCCGACGGGGATCGCACCGAGCGTATTCAGCAATTGTTCTTTGTATGAGGTGATGTATTCGTTCATTGTCCTTTTCCTTCCGCCTGACGGGCCAGCTCGCTGGCGCCCCACAGTACGCTGTCGTCGCCCAAAGCAGCCGGTACGACGTCCAGCCGCGCCTTGGACCAGGATGTCACCTGCCGCCTCAATTCGGCGCGCAGTGGATCAAACAGCGCCGGCCCCGCCTTGGCGATACCGCCGCCGATCACGATGCGCTCCGGATTGAGCAGCATCACAGCCGCTTTCAACCCACGCGCCAGATCGACCACGTAGTCTTTGACGAACGCAGCGTCCAGCATGAGTTCCCGGGCACTACGTCCGTGGTCCTTCTCGAGCCACAGCCCGCAACACATCCGTTCGAAGCAGCCGTTGGAGCCGCACAGGCACGATGGCCCGTCAGGCCGGATATTCAAGTGCCCGATCTCTCCGGCATAGGAATCCGCGCCGCGGTAAACGCCGTCGCGAGTGAGAATTCCGCCGCCGATGCCGGTGGAAAGCGTCATGTAAAACAACGGCCGGAAGCCGTTGCCCGCCCCGTGCAGACCTTCGCCCAAGGCGCCCACGTTCGCATCGTTGTCCATCAGCACAGGCGCGCCGAAGGTGCGGTGAAACCACTCCGGCAAGTCGAAATCCTGCCAGCCGCCGACGTGCGTCGAGAGCACCACCTGCTGCGTCGCGAAGTTGACGGGCCCACCGAATCCGATGCCGGCCGCGGTAATCGGCGCCTGCGCCTGCCATTGCGAACCGATGTCCTGAATCCGCGCGAGCATCCAGTCGCGGCCGCCTTCCCTGTCGGTGGCCCGGCTTTCGCGCCTGACCATTTCGAGGCCCTGCGCACCGTTGCGGAACAGGGCCATCGAGAACTTCGTGCCGCCGATGTCGACCGCGAGGTAGCTCATGCCGTGAGGCTCTTCTCCGCGGCCAGTACTTCATTGGGAGAGGCCGTGCCGGTTCCGAGTTTCATGATGGTGACCGAAGTGACCAGATGCGCGAATCGCGCGGCCTCTTCGGGGGTAGCTCCGGCACACAACGCCAGCGCGGCTCCCGCCGAGAAGCTGTCACCGGCGCCGCAGATGTCGATGGGATTCTCGACCTTGCGCGTCTGGACTCGGCTCTCTTCGGCGTCGCGGTAAATGGTCACGCCATCGCCGCCATGCGTCACCATCAGCATCGGCGCACCCGTCGTTTCGAGCAGGGCGCGGTACTGGCCGCGCGCCACGCCCATGCGTTCGCACGCCTCATCGGCCTCGCGTTCATTCGGCTTGATGGTGACGCCTCGGAACTGCTCGATGCGCATGCGGGAGTCGACCCAGATCAGGAGCCCGGGACAATTCTGAGAGAGAACAGCCAGCGCGTCGCGCACAGCGGCAGTCACGACTCCGCCGGCTGCGGTCTCCATCTGATCGGCGATCAGCACGCAATCGTAGTTCGGCGCCGATTCCACCAGCCTGCGGATCACCTCCTCGGCCACCTCGGGAGGAGGCGGAAAGGAGAGGTAATCGATCCGTCCCAGGTCCTCGACGTCCGTGTAGGTGTTGAGGAGCTTCGTGTAGGTGAAGGTCGCGCCGGGCGCCGTGACCAGCAGCGACTGGTCGATGCCTCGCTTCTCCAGCGCCGCGCGCAGCTCGTAGCCGTGTCCGTCGTCGCCGACGACGCCGAGGACGCTCACCTTGCCGCAGCCGAGAGCGGCGAGATTGTTGGCGACTGTGCCACCGGCGCCAGGCGTCGTTTCGGCTGCGATGACGGCAACGCGGTCGATCCCGGTCTCGCGGGAAGGCTCAGCCAGGCGCGGATCGTAGCGGCACCACCGGTCCAGGCAGATGTCGCCGACGACCAGGGCGCGCAGCTCCGGAATGCGCTTCAGAATTTCCGCCGATGTCATCGCGCGCTCTCCATCTCGCGGAGATAGGCAGCGCGCAAAGCCGGGAAGGTGGCGCGATGCTCGCCGGAGAAGTAGAAGCTTTCGCCGCCGTCGGCGACGGTGCGCACGAGCATGGTCTTGTGAGGCCGGAAGTAGTAGCCTGGATCGCTCTTGGGAAGCTCCTTGCGATAGTCGCCGTGAATCGGCACCATGTCGAAGACCGCCGTAGTGAAATGCCGGATCGAGCGGCCTTCCTGGTGAGCGACGTTGCGGGCCATCGCCAGTGCTTTGAGGTACACCTCCGGCCCCATGATGGCGGAGCCGAAACTCAACAGAAGGCCGCCCTCCAGTTGCTCCACCACTCGGGTGAAGATCAGGAAGTCGGTGTAGCTCGCCGAGCCCAGAGCCGCGCCGTCGCAGTTCGGGTGTTCGTGAAGAATGTCGTAGCCGATGCCGCAGTGAATGGTGACCGGCACATTCAGGCGGTAGGCGGCGGCCAGCACGCTGAGGTCGCGGTAGGGGAAATCGGATTCAAGGATGCGGCGGCCGATGTGCTCGCCGAGGCCCTCGCCGGAGGCTGCCGCGCCGCGGATCCAGTCGTTCAGCTCGCCGGTTTCCTTCCACAGGCCGAACTGCCCTTCGCGGATGTAGCGGGCCACACTTTCGGTGGTGGCGCCGATGCGCGCGAGTTCGTAGTCGTGGATCATGCCGGCGCCGTTCATGGCGATGACGCTGAGCGCGCCGCGCGCCATCAGGTCGATGATCTGACGGTTGGTGCCCGCTCTCAGCAGGTGCGCGCCCATCATCAGGATGCGGGAAGAGCCGGTGCGCTGTGCGCCGGCCCAGCGGCGGGCGACGTGCGCGAGATCGGGGTGCTCGAACGGGAGGGGGGCCTCGTCTACCTGCATCCACCGTTCGAGCTGCAGATCGTGGACACGCTCACCCAACGGCCGGACCGACAGGCGATTCCGGTCAAACAAAGGATATTTTCCAGACATGGATTACAGCCAGTACTCCCAACGGCCTGCCTTGATCACGTACGCGCACAGGCAGGCGTTTGTTATGAAATGCATCAGGATCAGATCACTGAGCCGCTTCGTGCGCGTCATCCACCAATTGTAAACTGCTCCGGTGGCGAAACCGACATCCCAGTACGGGCCGTGCTCCATTGCGAAGAGCGCGGCGACCAGCCAAAAGCTCCGGGCGTCGTAGCTGCCGAGGGGAACACTGAGGAAATCAGGCTTCTCAATCCAGCGCATCAGCCATCCTCGCCAGAAGAGCTCTTCCACGATGGGAACGATGAGCACGGCGCGGAGGACGCGAAGGGCGAGGACCGCTGGATCGCTCAAGGAATCGGAGGAGAGCGACGATTTCGCGGCTCCGGTAAGGGAGTTTTGAAACAGCCAATGGGAGCGCCAGCCGGGAATCAGAGAGTCGGGGCCGATCCACAGGAAGAACACGGCAACGCCGAGCGCGATGCTCCACCACGGCATGGCGGGGCGGAAGTCAAGAACGCTGCGGCTGAGCCCGATCAAGCTGCCGCCGGCGATGATGGCCCCAAGCGCCAGAGAGGCAACCGGGCTGATTGGCAGCCGGGGCATCAGCGCCAGCAGGAGCATGAAGACCGCGAAGGGCACGGCATAGGGAGCGGCGGGATGCCGCAGCCATTCGCGCAGGCTCATCATCCGACCTTCGACAGGAGCTCGCGGATCTTGGCCTCCTCGTCGCGGCTGGGCTGGAGTGTAAGGGCCGTCTGGAGACTCTGCCGGGCGGCTGCCTTGTCTCCCTTCTGGGACTGTGCCACGCCGAGGTGATAGTGGAAGGTTGCGTTCTTCGGCTGTTTGGAGGTCAGACCCTTGAGGATGGAGATGGCATTATCGGAGAGGTTCTTCTTGATATAGACCCAGGCCAGCGTATCGGCAACATCGTCGCTGTTGGGCGCCCGCTGTTTGGCGCGCTGCGCATAGGTGAGAGCGAGGTCCAGGTCACGCCCTTCTTCGGCGTACATGTAGGCCAGATTGTTCAAGGCGATCAGGTTTTCGGGGTCGTTCTTCACAACAACCTCGTACAGCGGCAGTGATTCCTTCTTCATACCCGCCGAATCGAGCGTCATGGCGAGCTGCAGACTGGCTGTCGGGTTGGCGGGAGCGAGCTGCTGTCCCTTCTTGAGCATTTCGAGGGAAGCCTGCACTTGTCCCTTGCGGCGGAGTACCTCACCGAGGCGCATGTAGAGGTCGGCGTTCTGAGGATCCGCTTCCAGCAGCTTGCGGAATTCGCGTTCCGCCAGATCGGCCTGATCGATGCGGAGAGCGGTGTTGGCGACGGCCATGCGGACTTCCTTGTTATCAGGCGCCTTGGCGAGCTCATCCTGAAGGAAGCGCATTGCCTCGGGCTTCCGGTTGGTGCGCAGCATCAGTTCGGCGATGGCGAAGGTTAGCCTGCCGTCCGACGGGAATTTCTCTCGGAGGGCGCGGAAAGCGGCCTCGGATTCTTTGAATCGGTTCTCCAGGAAGTCGACGATTGCCAACTGGAACTTCAGGTCCGGCGCATCAGGAGAATCCTGCAAGTAAGCGTTGAGCTCGGTCCGTGCCTGGCGCAGATTGCCGCTATTGGTCAGGGCGTTGGCCTTGATCACGCGAGCGGGGACGTTCTTGGGATCGTATTTGAGCACTTCCTCGGAGGTCGTAATGGCCTTGCCGAAATCGCGCTTGGCGAGGAACACCTGGCCCAGCCCGATGTAGGCAGCGGTCATGGTATTGAAGTTCTTGATGGCTTCCTGGTACTGGACGCGGGCAGCGTCGAGCTCGCCGCGGTTGTGGTAAGCGCGCGCCAGGTTATAGCGCACCACGGCGTTGCCCGGCGTGCGGCTGATCAGAGCCTGCAGGTCGTTCACCGCGGTCTGCGTCTTATCCTTCTCGCCATAGGCGAGGATCATCGAGGCGCGCATGGAGAGCGCATTGTCGTCCTTTGGATCGTCCTTGACCGTGGCTTCGATCAAATCCATGGCATCTTTGGTTTTGCCCTCCGCGAGCAGCGTCGAGACCATGCGGATTCGGAAAGGAGTTTTGGAGGCCGGGAACTTGTCGACGCCTTGCGAGAAGATCTGGTAGGCGCGATTGTACTCACGAGCGCGCGAGTAGAACTCGCCGACTGCAGTCCGGACACCAGGGTCGGCGCCTTCCTGCGCGAGCAGGTCCGCAAGCACTTTTTCGGACTGGTCCATACGCTGGGTGGCGCGGTAGAAGCCGGCCTTCTGGACCTTGAAACCGTACGCGGCCGGGTTTTTCTCCACCTTTCGATTGATGACCGCTTCGGCATCAGCCAACTGGTTGCGGCGGATGTACTCGGACATCAGGAAATCGTAGGCGGGGAAGTACGCCGGATTCTTATCCAGGATCAGCTTAGCGCGGGACTCGGCCTCCGGCCACTTGCCTGTCTGGTTCAACACCTGGCAGAGCGCGAAGAGGAGTTCAGGTTGTCCGGGCTTTGCGGCATCGGCCTTTTTGAACGACTCGATGGCTTCAGGCAGCTGGTTCGCAGCGACTTCCAGAAACCCCTGCAGCCGCAATCCGTGGAAAGAGGATGGGTTCTTCTGGAGGAGGGATTTTGATAGATCGGTGACCTCCTGAATGAGCCGGCTATCCCTTTTCTTCTTAAAGGAGTACGCCATCAGGTAGATGTCAGCGAGCTTGCCCGCGGGCTCCTCGTTATTGGGGATCAATTCCACTGCCCGACGGTAGGCGCCGACGGCCTCGGGATAGGCCCCACGGCGGCTTTCCGCGTCTCCGAGCCTGGCATATGCTTCGCCGAACTTCGGGTCCTTCTTGATGGCGTTGCGGTACATGATGATGGCTTCCTTGTACTTGCCCTGAGACAAGTACTTGTCGCCGTTCTCGAGGTAACGCCGCTTCACCTTTTCCGGGTCGCGCCCACAGCCGGCCAGCAAGGTGACAGAGGCTATCAGTGCAAACAGCCAAAGCAGATGACGGTTTCTCATAGTCTTCAATCCGAACAATAGGATTCCCCGGGAGTGATGCCCAAACACTAGAGCATACCTGAATTCGAGGGGTAGCGATGCGGAGAAACCGCGCCGCCAGCATCCCTTCGACTGGACTATCGGCAGATGGAACCTGAGGCATTACAGGCCATCTAGGGCCTTCGACCTACCGCGGGCAAGAGCTTGACGCTGCCTGGCGAAGATCAGCTCGAATCGAGGAATGGATTGTTGCAGCCCGGTCCTCCGGTCCTTTTTGGATGGGTCTTTTTTGCTGAAATGGGGCAGGCTGAGGTCCCAGTGAGGCTGAGGCAGGCTTCGCTGGACGCTGCAGCTATTTTCACAGGGGCTGTGGAATCAGAGTGATATGGGATCGTAGTCGCAAAGTTGCACGCGCGCCCTACCGGCTGCGGCTGTGGCGGCTGCGTGTGGCAATGGCAGGCTGAAGCCTGCCCCACCTTGGAGGCAGGGGCTCGCATGGCGAGAGGCGGGGTTGTGGAATCAGGGAGATATGGGTTCGTAGTTGTATTCTTTGTCTTGTGGTATCGGGCCAAGGAGAGTTCGACGCGGCGGGCGAGATGGTCGGCGCGGGCGCAGGCTCGGTCGAGGGATCGATACAGGGTGGGGTGGCGGAAGATTTCGAGCCAGTTATCGAACTGGTTGAAAGCTTCGGCTTCGAGCCAGGCGATGTAACGGCGCCAGATGATGAGGTAGACGTGTTGAGCGACGAGGGCGCGCTCGGTGGGATCGGAGAATTCGGAGGAGATTTCTACCGCTTTGACGAGGGCGGCTTCATGCCAGTCCGGCGGCATGCCTCGGAGTGCGGCGGTGAAGCCCCAGGTGGTGGCGTTTTGCGAGGAACGGGCTTTGCCTTCGGGGGTTCTAGGGCCAGTTGAGAGTCTGGCGTTGGCGCGGTTGGCGGCGAGTTTGGCCGGAGTCATCCGAATGAGTGACACGACAGAGTCCTTTCCACTGCGAGTATTGGAGAAGACAGGCGTTCAGTTCCGGACGCGGGCGTGAGCGTACATCTGACGTAAGTTGCTGGGGCGATGCGGGTTACATTGCTGAAAATATTTCCTGAACTGCTGGCACCGCCCTGGCTGGAGGGGCGGAAGGAGGAGCAATGGCGGATACGTGGCGATAGAGTGCGGGCCACGGCCGTCCAAATGAACCTCCATCACGGCTGACGGCCATTGATTCTGGTCCAGCCAGCTCATCAGATCGCGCTAAACGAAGAGTTGGCGGCCCAGCAGCGCCACCAGATTGGGCAAGCTTGCGGCAGTCACAAGCGGTCCCAGGGGGAGGTGGAGCATCGAGGCCGAATGTCGGCGGCGGGAAGGACGAAGAGGAGAGGGCGCGTGAGCCGGGGGGCTCGCGCGGGAGTCACACGGCGCTGAGCCCGGGGCCGGTGAGGACGCCGGTTTGCATAAAGCCGTTCTTGATGACGAAGATGCCGGGGAATTTGGATTCCCACTCTTTGTTGGCCACGGGGCAGTATTGGCGGGAGTTGGCTTCGATGGCGGCAACGCCGGGGACGTGAGCGGCGAGGCCGGCGGAGTGGATCAGCGACGCACCGGGGCAAGTGAGGTCCTGAACACAGAGGAACATCTTCCACTTCTGCGCCGCTGCGGCCATCAACAGGGCCTGTGCCTGGCCTTTGCACGCCTTCAGGGCCGCGCCGGTGTAGCCCATCTCGCGCGCCAACTTGAGGTTCTCGAGGTCTGTCAGGGATTCATCGATCACGACAGGGCGGAGCTTGGATGCCTGATGCATCACGTTCTGGCGGTGGGTCTTGAGGTCGCGGGCGGTGGGCTGCTCGACATATTGAATGCGATCGAAGCCTGAGGGAGATTTTTCCTTGACCTGACGAAGCATTCCCAGCAGGTATCCGACATTGGGACATTTCTCGTTGAAATCGAGGGAATAGAACCACTGTTTCGTCCCACGGCGCGTCATGGTTTCCGTGGCGGCGCGGTCAACCGCGAGGACGCGGTCCCGGTCCCAATCGAGATTGTCGCCGTTGAGCTTGATCTTGAGGTGGGTGAGGCCGTTGTAGTCGATCCACTGCGGGAGCGTCTCCGGCAGGCCGTCGCCGACTGGTTTCTGGACGTCGTCCTGCGTGATGGGATCGACTGCGCCGACGAGATGGTAGAGCGGCATGCGCGGCTTGGGGTCCTTGAGGACGTAGCGTTCGAGGTGGTCGCCCTTGAACTCATTGCCAAGGTAGCGTCCAAGATCCTCCCAGAGGTACTCGCGCGTGTAGCAGTGATAGACGCTCTTGCCGTAGAGCTTGCCGTAGGCGTCGTGCAGCGCCGCGTCGAAGGGGCTGCCGGTGACGAGCACGGCGAGTTTGGGCAGCGGATCGGCGGGCTTGAGCTCGGCGTTCACTTCATTGGCGGCCTTGAGCCATGCGGGTTCGAGCATGTAATTCAGCTCGACGGGGTGCGCGAATTCTCGGCAGTCGGCGGTAATCCTCCGGATCCTCGCGGCGAGGGACTTCATTGCATCGAGCGTCTGGTTGTACGCCATGGCCTTGGACGGGTAGCTCCAGACGTTGCCGAGGGGCATCGATCCGAAGCCCTCAGCCGTCTTGCCGCTTCGATTGCGGACCTGGACCTTGACGTTGAGCAGCGTGACGCGATCGACCACGGTGCCGCCGAACTTGATGGGCGTGCGGTAGAGATAGCTCTCCTCGCTGGTGGCCACCTGCTCGATCCGCATGTCCAGCGGATTCTGCTTTGCAATCTGAGGAGCGGCCAGCAGGGCGCCGACGAAGGAGCGCCGGGAGAGTGCCTGATTCATAGTTTGGGAACCAGTGTATCTTTCCTGTGACGGATAATGTCCGCGGCTTTCACCAGGAGGAAGAGAAAGACGAACAGACCCAGCGCGCCGAGAGCAAACTGCCAGCGATGATCCTTCAGCCACTGAGTGGAGTGCTCTCCCAACTGCCTGCCGAGATATGCAAGACCGAGATAGCGGGGGATTTTGCCCGCGGCCATCACGAGCAGGAAGACCACGGGGTTTACGGCCAGGGCGCCGGCGCTGATCACGAAAACTTTCATCGGCAGCGGGATGACGGGGACCAGAGCCGGAATGAACACGGTGACCAGCCCGTAGCGCCCGAACCAACTTCGGAAGCGCATGGCTCGGGGGCCGCTGGCGTGCCGGTCGAGGTACTTCTGGCCGCCTTTGCGCGCGATCCAGAACAGGGTCATCGTGCCTATGAGCGCGCCGGCGACGGCAAGCCAACCGCTCAGCATGGCCGTATGGGGCTGCTTCCAGGCCAGAAAGAGAACGAGGTAATCCGGGCCCCCGGGGTTCGGCAGGCCGATGCCGTCGATCAACGCGACCAGAAACGCACCGGCCGGCCCCCATGCCTTCAACATTTCGAGAAATGAGTTCATTCGTTGATTGCAGTCCCGATCTTATCGCGCAATGCCTTCTCATCCCACACGGGGATGCCCAACTCGCGCGCCTTGTCCAGCTTGGATCCGGCCTCATCGCCGGCGACCACGACGTTGGTCTTCTTGCTGACAGAGCCGGTGACCTTTCCGCCGGCTGCCTCGATCATGGCCTTGGCGTCGTCACGGCTAAGCGACGGCAGAGTCCCTGTCAGAACGAAAGTGAGGCCAAGCAATGGCCCGGCCTTGGCGCGCGCCGGGGCTCCGCTTTCGAATTGGAGTCCAGCCGCACGCAAGCGCTCGACCAGTTCCCGGTTGTGCGGCTCGGCGAAGAATTTCCGGATGCTCTCGGAGACCTTCGGGCCGACCTCTTCCACAAGCTGCAGGCGAGCTTCATCAGCATGCATCAACTCGTCCATCGAACCAAGCCCTTCGGCGAGGAATTGAGCAGTGCGCTCCCCGACGAAGGGAATGCCGAGGCCTGAGATGACGCGATCCAAAGGCTTCTGCCTGGACCGATCGATGTTGTCGAGGATCTTCCGGGCGGATTTGTCGCCCATGCGATCCAGATCGACGAGCTGTTCGAAGGTGAGATCGTAGAGGTCCGCGATGTTCTTCACCAGCCCCCTATCCACCAACTGGTTGACGAGTGCGTCGCCCATTCCGTCGATGTCGATGACGGATCGAGCAGCAAAGTGCAGCAGGCTCTCCTTCAGCCGTGCGGGGCAATTCGTGTTGAGACACCGGCTGGCGGCCTCGCCCTCGGCGCGCATGATCGGCGAGTCGCAGACCGGGCAGCGTGAGGGCATGACGAAGGGGCGGCGGTGCTCGCCTTTGCGCGCAACGCCGAGCACCTTCGGAATGACATCGCCGCTGCGCTCGACAGTCACGGTGTCACCGATTTTGAGATCGAGCTCGCGGATGTAGTCTTCGTTGTGCAGAGTGGCGTTGGTGACGGTGACGCCGCCGACGATGACCGGCTTTAATATAGCGGCAGGCGTGAGGACTCCCGTCCGGCCCACGTTCACGATGATGTCTTCGAGCAGCGTCTCAGCCTGCCGCGCAGTGAACTTGAAGGCAATGGCCCAGCGCGGCGCCTTCGCGCGCCAGCCCAGGCGCTCCTGCTGTGCGACGGAATCGATTTTCGCAACGACGCCGTCGATCTCATAGGGCAGGCTGTCGCGCTTCTCGGCCCATTCGCGGCAGAAGCTCTGAATCTCCTCCAGACCCGGGCATAGCTTGCGCTTTTCCACTTTGAAACCCATGCGCTGCAACGCGTCGAGTGAGGCCCAGTGGCTCTCCATGACGGGACGCCCGTCGACCAGCAGGAAGTAGGCATGGTACTCGAGGCGCCGGGAGGCCGTGATGCCGGGGTCCAGCACGCGCAATGATCCGGCAGCGGAATTGCGCGGGTTCGCGTAGAGCGAGAGTCCCTGCTGCTCGCGCTCCGCATTGAGCTTCTCGAAGGCGCCCTTCGGCATGATGACTTCGCCACGCACTTCGAACTTCGGCCAGGGGGCGTCCGCCACTTTGAGCGGGAGAGTGCGAATGGTGCGGGCGTTTTCGGTGACGTCTTCGCCGACCGTGCCGTCGCCGCGAGTGACAGCCTGCTTGAATACGCCGTTTTCGTAATGCGCCGCCATGGAAAGGCCATCGAGCTTGAGCTCGGCGGCATACCGGTAGGGTTCGCCGGCGAGCAGGTCGCGCACCCGGCGATCAAAATCAGCCAGTTCCTCTTCGTTCAGCGCGTTGTCGAGGCTCAACATGGGCGCGCTGTGAGGGACCTTCACGAACCCTTCGCGGGGAGCCCCGCCGACTCGCTGAGTGGGCGAATCGGGAGGAACCGGAATTTCCGGATGGGCTTGTTCCAGTTCCTGAAGCCGGCGCATGAGGGCGTCGTAGGCGGCGTCGCTGATCTCGGGCCGGTCGAGAACGTAGTAAAGATGCTCGTGGCGCCGGAGTTCGGATCGCAGTTGTTCCAGTTCTTTCTCTGCCGTCACTTCTATAATCGTAACTACGTGTCCGATCCCAGCGCAGCAGTTCTCATCTACAATCCCGTCGCAGGCAAAATCTTTTCCCGGCCCCAGATGATCCCGATGGCCGCCGAGGCAATGCGTAGCCGGCTTGGTGGGATCCGCCTTCTTCCGACCACTGGTCCTCGGACAGCCGGGGCCATCGCCCGCGCCGCGGTCGAAGCAGGCGCCAGTATGATCTGCGTGGCGGGAGGCGATGGAACCATCAATGAAGTAGCGGCGGGCATGGCGGGCTCCAAGACGCCGCTCGCTGTGCTGCCGGCAGGGACGGCGAACGTCTTCGCGATGGAGGCGGGGATCGGCGGCAACATGCGCCGCGCCTTGGAACGGTTCGATGACCTGGAAGCACGCGACGTGCACCTCGGGCGAATCAAAGCTCACGGGCAGGAGGAGCGGCTGTTCCTGCTGATGGCGGGCGCGGGGCTGGATGCGCGCATCGTGCGTCTGGTCAGTCCGGAGTTCAAGCGCCGGTGGGGCAAGCTGTCCTACTGGGAGGCGGGATTTGCACAGCTCGGCAAGAGGCTGCCGGAATTCGATTTGACCATCGACGGCAAGCAGGTCCGGAGTTCGTTCGCGTTGATCAGCCGCGTCCGCAACTATGGCGGGGACCTGGAGATTGCGCGACACGCCAATCTGCTGTCGGACGATTTCGCGGTGGTGACGTTTGAGGGGCCGAGTTCAGGGCGCTATCTGAAGTACTTCAGCGGGGTGCTGCTAAATGCGCTGGATGGCATGTCCGGGGTGATGGTAACGCGGGCGCGCCGCCTGGAGATCCAGCCGGATCCGGGCGTGGACATCGACCTCCAAGTGGATGGGGAACATGCGGGATTCGCTCCCGCGCGGATCGACATCGCGCCGCAGACGCTGAGGCTGATGCTGCCGAAACGGTTCGTCGAACGGATGAGCTCCTGCCTGCCGCAGCAGGAACACGTGGGCTAGATATTGGCCTTCATGGCCTCGAACTCGGTCTTGAGTTGTTCCAGCAGAGCGGAGGCCTGATCGTCGAGGCCGATTTCCTGCAAGGCTGAGAGAACAGAGCTATCGCTGGTCGCGTCAGCGTCTCCGATGGGGAAGCCCGAGCCGTTGGCAACTTCGTTGGCGGCCCAGATCACTGCGCTCAGCGGCTTCGTCCCGGAGGTGGAGCGGATGGGATCGAGCTTCCAACTATGGTGGTAGAGCACGGCCTTCTGGATGGGAGCGGGCAGGTTCCAACGGGAGAGGGCCGCAGCGGAGAGTTCGGCGTGTGAAACCTCCAGCAGTTCCTGTTCGCAGTCGAAGAGAGGGCGGCCGGTGGAGAGACGCATCTGGTTGAGCCGCTGATGCTCGTCGGGCAGCGCGGTGGCGATCAGAAGCCGGCCCAAGTCGTGCAGTAGCCCGCCGACGAAGGCGCCTTCGGGGTAGTCGACGCTTTTCTTTTGGGCGATGAGATCGGCCATGAGTCCCACGGCGACGGCGTGGTCGTTGAAACGGGACGTGGACCAGCCATCGGGGGTGTTCACCTTTGCCCAGAGCTTGGAGACCGAGAGACCCAGCAGGTAGTTCCTCAGCTTGGCGATGCCCAGAATAGAGAGAGCGGCGCCGACGCTGCTGACGGTGCCACGACGGCCGTAGAGTGCGGAGTTGACGAGCCGAAGGACGTTTCCGCTCAGGACGGAATCTCGCTCGATGACCCCGGCCAGCTTGGCGAAGGAAACGTCTTCATCGGCCAGGTTCGCGACCAGGTGATTCAACACGGGCGAAAACGGCGGCAGTTGATCCAGACTCTTCAAGGCCAGGTCCCGATAGGACACCCGGTGCAGGATACTAGGGCTCACATCCATTTCATCGGCGGATTTGTCCAGGAGGTTAGGGCCGGACTCAATTTTTTCGCTGCAAGCACGGCTGGCGCTGTCCGGTTACCATGGAGTCTCAGGTGAACCCACAAACCGCTGCCGCGATTGAAGTTTCCGAGCTTCGAAAGGTCTACGGCGACAAACCCGCCGTGGATGGCTTGACGTTGCGCGTGGAGCGCGGCCGCTTCTTCGGCTTTCTCGGCCCGAACGGTGCGGGGAAGACGACGACGATCCGCATGTTGATGGGGCTGGCGCCGCCCACATCGGGCAGCATTGAGATCCTGGGACACCGCATGCCCGGGGATCACCTGGCCATCAAGTCAAAGATCGGCCTGGTTCCAGACGACACCCTGCTCTTCGACCATCTGACGGGGAGCGAATTTGTAGAGTTTGTCGGAAGGATGTACGGGTTGGGCAGGGATGTCTCGCGCCACCGGACGGTCGAACTGATGAAACTGTTCGAACTGGACGGCGCGGGCCGGAAGCTGATCGGCGAGTATTCCAAGGGGATGAAGAAGCGCGTGGCGATGGCCGCGGCGCTGATCCACCGTCCTGAACTCTATCTGCTGGACGAACCATTCGAGGGCGTCGACGCTGTGGGCGCGCGCCTGATGAAGGACATCCTGCTCGACCAGGTGGCGCAGGGGGCGACGATCTTCCTGACGTCGCATGTCTTGGAGGTAGTGGAGCGCCTGTGCGACCGGGTGGCGATCATCAACCAGGGCAAACTCGTGGTGGAGGGTTCCATGCACGAACTCCGGTCCGGTTCGGAGACGCTGGAAGATATCTTCGTGCGTGTGGTCGGTGGACCCGCACGCGCCGCGGAATCGCTGGACTGGCTCTAGCCCATGTTCTTCTTCAACGACCAGCTACGCGCCATTTTGTGGGCTCAGTTCAAGGGCATCTACAACCGGTTCTCGGGCGGCGGCTCGGCGGGAGGCCGGGCTGTCTATTGGGTGTCGAGCATCCTCTGGTACGGAATAGTGGTCTTTCTCGCCTGGCTTGCGGCCACTTCCCTGCCCTATGTCTCCACGCGCAGTGTGCTTACGACCGTCGTGAGTTCGGGACTCCTGCTTGCGACGGTGTTCTGGCAGATCGTGCCCGTGATGCTGGCCACAAACGGGCTGTCTCTGGATCTGAAGCGGCTGATGGTCTATCCCATCGCACCCGCACGGTTGTTTGCCATTGAGGTAGTCCTCCGGGCATCCACCGGCGTTGAAGTGCTCATCGTGCTCACAGGAGCGGCGATTGGACTGATGCGCAATCCAATCACGCCGGCGTGGGGGCCGGCCTTCATCCTCCCGTTCATCCTGTTCAACCTGATGCTCTCCGCCGGTGTGAGGGACCTGCTGACGCGGCTGATGTCTCGCCGCGGTGTCAGGGAGATCGTCATCTTCGGCATCGTGCTTCTCAGCGCTCTGCCTCAACTCGTACTGATGATTTTTCCGCCTGAGAAATGGAAGGATGCCTATGCCCGATATAGCGAGAAGATCCCGTCCTTCCCCTGGCCATGGCAAGCCGCCGCGCAGTTGACCACCGGCGCAGGCGCGCCGTCGATGGCGGCATGGCTCGTCATCTGGCTCGCGCTTGCAGCGTGGTTCGGATTCTCCCAATTCCAACGCGGCTTGCGCTGGGATGCGGACGAGGCGAACTCCAAGCTGAGGTCCGATGCATCGCCCAGGTCCGGATCAATCCTGGATGCCCTGTTTTCGCTGCCATCGAGGCTTCTGCCTGATCCGCTGGCGTCATTGATTGAGAAGGATCTGCGCTCACTCTCACGGGCACCGCGCTTCCGCCTGATCTTCTTCATGGGATTCAGCTTTGGCCTTCTGGTCTGGCTGCCTTTGGTGTTTGGCCGCGGCCGGACGCAAGGCGTCTTCAGCGACAACATCCTGGTGTGGATCAGCCTCTATGCGGCGCTGCTGCTGGGGGAGGTGCTGTTCTGGAACGCCTTCGGATTCGAGCGATCCGCGGCGCAGGCCTACTACGTGATGCCCGTGAAGTTCACCAGCGTGCTCATCGCGAAGAACATCACCGCGGTGTTCTTTCTGCTGTTGGAGGTCACTATTGTGACCGTCGCGGTTCTCCTGTTCCGCGTGCCTTTTCCGTTGTCGAAGATCCCGGAGGCGTATGCCGTCTCGCTGCTGCTTTGCGTATTCCTGCTGGCGATCGGGAACCTGATGTCGACACACCATCCCCGTGCGGTTGACGCGAACCAGTCATGGCGCAACGCCAGTAGCGGGAAGGTCCAGGGACTGCTGTTCCTGCTATATCCGCTGCTGGCCGCACCGATATTCCTGTCCTATCTGGCACGCTATGCGTTCGACTCGAACAAGGCATTTTACGCCGTGCTGGGGAGTGGGTTCCTGGTGGCGATCATGAGCTACCGAATCTCGCTTGACTCCTCGGTGGAAGCCGCCGACAAAAGAAGAGAAGAGTTCCTCGCAGCGCTTTCGCGCAGCGAAGGGCCGATCGCCTGACGTTTATGCGCATCGCCGCTCTTTTGATGTTTCTGCCGCTGGCGGCGCCGGCGGCGTGGATCGAAACAAAATCCGGGCCGTTTGTCGTGCTGTCCGATGCCGGCGATAACAACGCGCGGGCGGCGCTGTATCACCTGGAGCAGTTCCGGTTTCTGTTCGGCGAATCGCTGGGCCGGAAAGACCTGCGCCTCGTCTGGCCGATGACGGTGGTGGTTTCGAAGCCTGTGAAAGGCGTGGTGGTGGATACTTCCATCGGATTCTCGCGCGACGGATGGTTGACGGCCTGGCCCGCCGAATCAGCGCCTCCCCCGGCATTCTTTAAGAAACTCGCGCTGATGTTCATCGAGGACAACTGGCCGAGCCGTATGGCGGACGATCTGGAGAACACCTTCGCCACGCTGTTTTCCACCATGCAACTGCAGGGAGGGCGGGTTGTCTTGGGGGCGCCGCCCGCGCCCGCGGATCGAACACGCTCCTGGGCTCTGCTCCAGTATCTGCTCACCAACCCCGAGACTTCGACGCGCACCCGCGTGCTGCTCTCCAATCTCGCCGCCGGGGCGGATGAGGGCACGGCGTTTAGGAACGCGCTCGATAAACCGAAGGCGGCGATCGATGCCGAAGTGGACGAGTACCTCGCGGCTGGAAAGTTCCTGACGCTGACTGTGCCGGCGCGCCCCTTGGACCCGGAGCGTGCGTTTTCGATCATTCCGGCGATGCCTTCGCGCCTGCGAGTGCTGCCGGGAGATCAACTGATGGCGCGCAAAGCGCCGCCCGCCGAGATTCGTGCGGCCTACCAGAGCGCCGTCAATGAGCGGCCCGGGCCGTTGGGTTTCGAAGGGCTGGGCCTGGCCCTGCTGCTGGAGAAGCATCCCGACGATGCGCGCAAGGCGTTCGAGACCATGAAGTCGCAGATGGACGATGCGATGAACGTCTGCGCGCGCGGACTCCTCGAGCTCGGCGAGAATGACCACGCGTCCAGGAAGAACCCGCTGTGGGCCGAGCCCTACATTCGCTCCGCTGCGAAGGAGCCAGGGCCTGTGCGCAAAGCGTATTTCCTCAAGAAGGCCGCGGAACTGGAGCCGCGCAATCCCGATGTGTGGCGGGATCTCGCACAGGCACAGTTCGACGCGAAGCAGTTCGCGGATGCGGAGAAATCGTGGCACGCGGCGGCTCGTGCCGCCCGAAGCGAGGAGGAGCGAGCCAGGATGATCGCGGCGCGCGAGGCGTTCGAGCAGGCCCGCTACGACGCGCAAGCCGCGGAGCGCGCGCGGCTGAAGAAGGAGGAACTGGACGAGGTGGAGCGAGTCCGCCAACAGAACCTGGAGAGCATCCGGAAGGCGGAGGCCGCCGCGAATCAGGGCAAAGCCGTGCCCAAGGGCAAGGTGGAGAAGTGGTGGGAAGGGCCTCCGGCAGAGACGTTCCAGGGCACGCTCGACACAGTGGTCTGCCAGGGCGGCCGCGCGCGGCTCTCGGTCCGCGACGCGGCAAACAAGCCGGTGGTGTTCCTGATCACCGATCCGTCCAAGGTTGTCATCTTCGGAGCGAACCAGACGCAGGTACAACTCTCGTGCGGACCGCAAAAGCCGCCGCGCCGTGTGAAGATCGAGTATGTGGCCAAGTCCGGCGCGCCCGGCGAGGTCGTCACTCTCGAGTTCCAATAAATGTACTCACGACTCCGCTGGCTGGCCATCGCGGTCTTTGCCCTCGCCAATGCCCTCAACTTCATGGACCGCCAGATTCTTGCGGCGCTGGCTCCGCAGCTCATGCGTGAGTTCAGCATCAGCGCGTCCGGATATGGTGACGTGATCTTCGCGTTTTCCATCTGCTACGCGCTGGCCGCGCCGATGGCCGGGCTGCTCATCGATCGGGTGGGACTGAGATTGGGATCGGTGGTCGCCGTCGGCTTCTGGTCGCTCGCCGGAATGGCGACGGGGTGGACGACGTCGCTCGCGGGACTGACCGCATGCCGCGCGGCGCTCGGCGCGGGTGAGGCGGGCGGGATTCCGGCAACGGGCAAGGCGTCCGCGGTATACCTGCCGCCGAAGGAGCGAGCGCTGGGCAGCGCTGTATTTCAGATCGGCCTCACGGTGGGGGCGATCCTGGCGCCGATTCTTGCTGAGTCGATCTCGCACCAGTACGGCTGGCGGGCTGCGTTCGTGGTCCTGGGCGCCGCGGGGTTTCTGTGGATTCCGCTCTGGCTTGCCGTTCACAAGGCGGTGCCGCGGACGGCGGAGGCTGAGGCGCCGAGATCCACGCCCGTACGGCAGATCCTGGCGGATCGCCGCTACTATGCGCTCCTGGCGGCGAACGTGCTGCTGATGTCGGTGTACTCGCTGTGGGTGAACTGGACGACGGTCTTTCTGGTGCGCGTCTACTCCTTGCCGCAAGCGGCGGCGAATTACCGGCTCGCATGGATTCCGCCCATCTTTGCGACGGCGGGCGGACTGTTCGGGGGCTGGCTCACGCTGAGATGGTCCAGTGGGCATGGTGATGTCACGCCTGCCCGGATGCGGGTCATCCTGACCGGCTCGCTGCTGCTGCTCGGCGGAGCCGCGGTGCCGTTCATGCCGTCGCCGTCGCTCGCTACGGTCTTCATCTGCCTGTCGTTCTTTGCGTGCGTGGCGTCGAGCGTCAATATCTACGCAATGCCGCTGGATCTGTTCGGACCAGGCAGTGCAGCCTTTGCCGTCTCGGGCCTCACATCGGTGTACGGGCTGCTGCAGGGCGTGTTCTCGTCGATCGTCGGCAGAGTGGTGGACAGCTACGGATTTACGCCCGTCTGCCTCGTGGTGGCAGTGCTGCCCATGGCATCATGGTGGATTCTCCACGCGGCCCTGCGCCGCCCGCGCGCATGAAGCAGTCTCTCAAGCGAGTCCTGTTCGGCATCCTGGGCAAGGACCCGGAAGCGGTCATACTCATTCTGGGGACGGGCCGGCACGCGGAGATCATGCGCGAACTGGTGCCGGACCGCCGCCACATCGTCATCGAATCATGTCCCGGCGAATCGGCGGGAGAGGCGTGGCTCCGGATCAGAAGCGCCGTGTCCGATTACCGGGTGGCGCTTGGCGCCGTATCGACGACGGATCCAGCGCTTCTGACGGCGGCACTGCTCGCACTGCCGAACAAGGTGCTGGCGTTCAATGCGAATCTGGAACGTCATCACATCCGCTGGGCCCAGCCGATCGCGTCATTCCTGTTTCTGCGCGGTGTGCCGCTGGACCGCATCCTCCTGCGTCCCACCTGGCTTTGGCCTTTCAAAAAGGACCTCAGCGTGCTGCCGCAGTCGTGGCGGACGATCGCCGGGCGGGCATTTCGTGAGGGCAAGCCGCGCCTCGCGGTGCTCAGTCCGTACCTGCCCTGGCCGCTGTCCCACGGCGGCGCCGTGCGGATCTACAACCTGCTCAAGCAGGCCTCAGGCGAGTTCGACATTGTTCTGTTCGGATTCGAGGACGGGCAGACTGAGGACGATTACGGCAAGATCGCCGAGTTCTGTTCCTTCATCCACGCGGCAGCGAAACCGCGCTACCGCGAGCCGCGCTGGTCGACGCTGCTTCCTCCCGAGGCCTGTGAATTCTACTCGCCGGGACTCCACGCGGAGCTTCGCCGGTTGATGGCCGGGCACGGCATTCAGCTCCTGCAAGTGGAGTACACGCAGCTTGCCCGCTACGGCGGCGCGATTCTGGTTGAGCACGACGTCACCTGGGACCTTTTCGAGCAGATCCACAGGCGCGAGCAGTCGCTCGGGTCCTGGTGGAATCTGTTTCGCTGGCGGCGTTTCGAAACCAGTGCGCTGAAACGCTACCCGGCCGTGGTGGCTATGAGTGAAAAGGACGCAGGCCTGCTGCAGTTACCGGATGTCACGGTGATTCCCAATGGGGTCGATCTGGCGCGGTTCACCTCGGAACGACCTGCTCCTTCATCGGCAAGGCTGCTGTTCATCGGCTCCTTCCGCCACTTTCCGAACGTCCGCGCATACCAGTACTTTGTGGATGAGATCTGGCCGCTGATCCGGCGCCTTGACTTGGCCGTCACGGTGGTCGCCGGTCCGGATCCTCAACTCTACTGGCCGCACCCGTCGCCCGATCCGCGCATCGAACTGCTCGGATTCGTACGGGACGTAAAGCCGCTCTATGAAGATTGCTCGATGGTTCTAATCCCAACGGTCGTCTCCGCAGGGACTAATTTGAAGGCGTTGGAGGCGATGGCCATGGATCGTCCGATTGTCTCGACGCCGTCCGGCGTGGCCGGCCTCGGCTTGGAGCACGGCAAGTCAGTTCTGATCGCCGGCTCAGCCGCGGACTTCGCTGATTGCATCGGACGGCTCATCGACGATCCCGCCTTGGGGACGGAGATTGCCCTCGAAGCCCGGGAGATCGCCGTGCAACACTACGGTTGGCCCGCCCTGGCGCGGCTGCAAACAGAACTATGGCGATCAATATCAGGCCGCTGAGACTCGCCGACCTCCCGGCTATCGAGGAGATCCAGCACCTCAATCCGACTAGCGCGCAATGGAACCCGGCGGAGTACCTCGCTTACACCACGCTGGTCGCCACGATCGACGAGAAGCCTGCCGGCTTCCTGGCCGTCCAGGAACTGCCGCCCGACGAGGTCGAGATCCTGAACCTTGCCGTTCACCCCGCGCACAAGCGGCAGGGCGTGGCGTCCGTCCTCCTCGGCTCCATCCACGCCAGGAAGCTGTTCCTCGACGTCCGGGCTTCGAACGCTCCGGCCCTGTCTTTTTACAGGAAACACGGATTCACGAAGTCCGGGCACCGGCGGAAGTACTACACCCACCCGACAGAAGACGCCATCATGATGAGCAGGAGCCGGTAGAGCGACGATGCGCTACCGCCTTCATGGGATTGTAAGATACTTGCGAAAATGATAGTGTCTAACTGGCGAAGGGTTCCGAGGGGCCCGACGCCGAGATTGGCCAATGCATCTGCAATTGAGACCCCGCCGAGCCACTACATACCCCAACCGACTCGGTGTGGATCCCGAACCCAAGGAGAACCACCCATATGGAGAAATTCTCGCAGGAAGAGTTGAAGGCGTACCTGATGCAGTCGAATGAGGAGTTCCGCTCGCTTGCGGCCAAGCACGCTGAATACGCGCACTTGATCGACGAGATAGAGTCGAAAGCTCACCTCACTGAACAGGACGAGATGGAAGAACATAGGCTCAAAAAGCTCAAGCTCCATCTAAAGGACCAAATGCAGGAGATCATGAATCGCTATCGAACCTCTCAAGTAGCGTGAGATCCCTCATTCCGCGTCTGGTACGCGAAATCGAAGCTTTTCCAGAACCCCGGGGCCGGTCAGCCCCGGGGTTTTGTATTTTCGCCGCTGTAAACTGCGCCCCGCTGCTAAACTGGATCAACTCATCATGTTGGTCCGCCTGGTGCTCTTTCTCGCTCTCTGTGTGTCTCTGGGACGCGCTCAGACCGCATCCCGTCTGGCCGGTACAGTTCTTGACCGCTCAGGCGCTGCAATCCCCGATGTTCAGGTGATTGTCGAGCAGACCCCGACCGAGTTGCGGCGGTCAACTGTCACGGACAAGAACGGGCGGTTCCTCTTCCCCGATTTGGCCCCCGCCGAGTACGCCATTCGTGCGGAGAAGCCTGGATTCCACCCCGTTGTCCGCCAGTCGGTCACGTTGACCGTGGGCGAGGCGGTCACACTGGACCTGGTGCTCGATGTAGGCGCGCTGGATCAGGAGATCACGGTGAGCGACCGACCTTCGATGGTCAACACACAGACCGCCGAGGTCTCCTTCCTGGTCGGCGAGCAGGCCATGCGGCAGCTCCCTCTGAATGGGAGAAACTACACGGACCTGGCGCTGCTCCAGCCCGGCGTGAACGCCTATCCGCACCGCGACGGAGGGTCCGTGGTCGCCCACGGCCTGGGCATGTCGATCAACGGCCAGGATCCGCGCTCGAATGTCTACCTGATCGACGGCACGCCCCAAAACGACTTCACGAACGGGCCGGCCGGCTCGGCAGCATCCACGGCCCTCGGGCTGGAAGCGATCCGCGAGTTTCGCATCGAGTTGAATTCGTACTCCGCCGAGTTCGGACGCAACTCAGGGGGGCAGTTCAACGCACTCACCAAGTCCGGATCGAACGCCCTGCACGGCTCGGCGTACGAGTACTTCCGCAACTCGAACATGGACGCGCGGAACTTCTTCGATCCTGCCACGATTCCCGCATTCACCCGCAATCAGTTCGGGGCTTCGCTGGGAGGGCCGGTCCGCCGCGAGAAGACGTTCTACTTCGGCGCCTGGGAGGCTCTGCACTAGAAGCTCGGCAAGACGGTGTCGACCATCGTTCCTGATGAGAACGCCCGTCAGGGGATTCTCCCATCCGGCACGGTGACGGTGAATCCGGCGGTGAAGCCCTACCTCGCTGAGTACCCGCTGCCGAACGGCCCAAATCGGGGAGGAGGACTGGCCGTCTTCACCTTCCCTTTCAGCCAGACCCTCGGTCAGAACTTCGGCCAGGGCCGGGTCGATCACTACTTCAACTCCGCAAACCAGTCTTTCGCGCGCTACACGATCGACGACGCCGACCAGGAACTCCCCACCGACTATCCGCAGTTTCCGCGCGCCTTTATCTCGCGCAATCAGTTCCTGACGCTGGAGCACCGCTTCATCCAGTCCGCGCAGACGTCGCACTCGTTCCGCGGCAGCTTCTCACGGACGCGCGTCGGGCAGGGCGTGCAATCGAACACAACCGCGCACCTTCAGCCGTTCGTCCCCGGAAGGGACATGGTGGGCAACATCGACATCGGCGGCTTCCCGCGCTGGGGCCCGCAGACCTCCGTCACCGTCAAACTGGTGCAGAACATCTTCGGCGGGGAGTACTCGCTCTCCCGCCTGCTGGGCCGGCACACGCTCAAGGCCGGCATGCTGGGCGAGCACTACCAGGACAACATGTTCAACCCGACGTTCTCGTTGGGCATCCAGACGTTCTCCAGCATCCGCGAATTCCTGCTCGGCACACCTCTTCGCTTCATCGGCATTCCCGCGTCCGGCGCGCTGGACCGCTACTGGCGCTTCACCCTGCTCGGCTTCTACATGCAGGACGACTTCCGCGTCTCCTCACGATTCACCTTGAATATGGGCGTCCGGTACGAGTTCAGCACCATGCCCCAGGACATCTACAACCGCGATTCCGCCCTGCCGAATCTGCTGACGGACAAGGCGCCCACAGTCGGCCCGCTGTACCGGAACCCAACGTACCTGAACATCATGCCGCGCGCCGGATTCGCCTGGGACATGTTTGGCAACGGCCGCACGGCGCTGCGCGGTGGCTATGGGCTCTTCTACAACTCCAACAACCAGCAGCACCTGATCGTCACGGTGACTAATCCGCCTGCAACACCGCGCTACTCCGTGAACAATCCCGCGTTTCCTGTTCCCGATTTCTCCCGCGGCGTCGCCAACACGATCCGTCCAATCCAGTGGAACATCCAGAGCCCGCGGCTGCAGTTCTACAACCTGTCCGTGCAGCGCCAGCTTCCCTTGGACACGCTGCTGAGCTTTGCGTATCTGGGCTCGCAGGGTGACAATCTTTGGCGCTCCGGCGACTGGAACGTCGCCACTCCCACTCAGCTCGCCGATGGCACGTACTTCTTCCCCGCCGGCGCGCCCCGGCGCAATCCGGCCTTCGGCACCATCGAGCTGAAGTCCTCCGATGGCGAGTCCTGGTACAACGCGCTGGCCGTGGAGGCGCGCCGCCGGTTCGGACGCGGCTTCTCCGGACAGATCGCCTACACATTCGGCCGCACCATGGACACGACGCAGGCGTCCACGTTCTTCTCCGACGCCACCAACGGCACCACCACGGCGTTCCCCGAGTTCCCCGGGTTCAACTACAACAAGGGCCTGTCGGACTATCACGCCAAGCACACCTTCAGCGCCAGCTTCCTGTGGCAAATGAAGTGGGGCCTGCAACTCTCAGGCATCTGGACAATGCGAAGCGGCAATCCGCTCACTGTGTTCGTATCGCGCAACCGGTCGCGCTCGCTGTGGGCGCCGTCCATGGCGCCGAACCAGGGCTTCGACCGTCCTGATTTCGCGCTGGGCACGACACACGACTCCGCGATTCTGGGCCAACCCGATCAGTGGTTCAACCCGAACGCATTCGCGCTGCAGCGCGCGGGCGTCCTTGGCAACTCCGGCCGCGGCGCACTGATCGGCCCCGATCTGCGCTCGCTCGACCTCTCGCTCGCCAGGAACTTCGCGCTGAGGGCGTTGTCGGAGAGTTCCAACATCCAGTTCCGCGTGGAAGCCTTCAATCTCGCCAACCGGCCGAACTTCGGCCCGCCGTCACTCGCCGCCTTCGCCGGCGACGCTGACAACGAGAAGCCGCTGTCGTCATTCGGGCTGGTTCGCAACACGGTGACGTCGTCGCGGCAGATTCAGTTGGGGCTGCGGTTTTCGTGGTAGAGCGCCTAGGGCGAGCGAACAAGTGGCAGAGATCACAAAGCACACACAGAATCACTGCCGCTTCACAGACTGGCGGGCTGCTTCCACCGACCCGCTATAATAGTAGTGAGAAGAGAGGCACACCCGATTGAACTGGAAAGGCTTTTTGCGTCTGGCCGCGCACACGCAGATGCTCCCGATTCTGGAGGGCGGCGAAGAGACGCTCGTCGGCGGCCAGGCTGTGATGGAGGGCGTGATGATGCGCGCTCCGCACTCGTACTGCGTCGCGGTGCGCCGCCCGGACGGGCAGGTCATCACCGAAGAAAAGCCCCTGCCTCGCGTCTCTGAAAAGTACCCGATCTTCAAGTATCCCGTCATCCGCGGGATCGGCACGTTAGGGCAGGCGATGTCGCTTGGCGTCAAGGCGTTACGCTTCTCCGCCGACGTCGCCATGGCAGCTGAAGCCGAGAAGCAGGGCAAGACCGCCGAGCCCGGCAAGAAGGCCGGTGAGATCCCCGGCTGGGCGATGACCCTGAACTTGATCTTCTCCTTCGTCTTCTTCATCGCCGTCTACAAGTTCATTCCGCTCGTGATCACAACGCGCCTGCAGCAGAGCTTTCCCGAACTCTCCAACCGCATCGCCTTCAACCTCGTTGACGGCGTCATCCGCATGATCATCTTCGTCGCCTTCCTGTGGGGAATCTCCCGCTGGGCCGATATCCGGCGCGTCTTCGAGTATCACGGCGCGGAGCACAAGGTGGTCTTCAATTTCGAGAGCGGCCAACCGGTGAACGTTGAGAACGCCCAGCGCTTCGTCACGTTCCACCCGCGCTGCGGCACCAGCTTCCTGCTGGTGGTAATGATCGTTTCAATCGCTGTCTACGCACTGATCCCGGTGGACACCTTCGCGGCAAAGATGCTGGTTCGCGTGCTGGCGCTGCCGCTGATCGCCGGTCTGAGCTACGAGATGATCCGTTTCGCCGCAAAGCACCGCGGCAGCCTGCTGGCCCTCCTCACCGCCCCCGGGCTGTGGCTGCAGCGCATCACCACGCAGCCCCCGTCCAATGAACAGACCGAGGTCGCGATCATCGCGCTTGAAGGCGCAATGAAGCTGGAGGAACAACAGGGCGGCGAGTTGGTAATTGCCTGATGGAATTTAAGCAGCAACTGGAAGACGTCGAAAAGCGGTTTGAGGCCCTCACCGCGCAGATGGCCGATCCCGCCGTCATCAACGACCCCGATCAATATCGCAAGACCGCCAAGGCCCAGCGCGACCTCGAAGAGATTGTCACAACCTTCCGCCAGTACAAGAAGGTAGTGGACGATCTCGAAGGCGCACGCCTGATGGTCGAGGAGAAGGATCCCGACCTGCAAGCGATGGCCCGGGAGGAGATCGCTCGACTGGAGCCCGCCGAAACGGAGCTCGTGGAGCGGCTCAAGGTCCAGCTTCTGCCCAAGGATCCGAACGACGACAAGAACGTGCTTGTCGAGATCCGTGCGGGTGCGGGCGGCGATGAGGCAAGCCTGTTTGCCGCTGAAACGTTCCGCATGTACTCGCGCTATGCCGAAACGCAGCGTTGGAAGGTGGAAGTCACCTCCATGAGCGAGTCTGGCGCGGGCGGTGCAAAGGAAATCATCGCGCTCGTCAACGGCGACAAAGTCTACTCCAAGCTGAAATACGAAAGCGGCGTCCATCGTGTACAGCGCGTGCCTGTCACGGAGCAGCAGGGACGCATTCACACGTCCACCATCACTGTTGCCGTGATGCCGGAAGCTGATGACATCGACATCAAGATTGACCCGAAGGACGTGCGCGTCGACACCTTTTGCTCCTCCGGTCCCGGCGGACAGAGCGTCAACACGACATACTCCGCCGTCCGCCTCACGCATATGCCTACGGGCCTCGTTGTGAGCTGCCAGGACGAGAAGTCGCAGATCAAGAACCGCGCCAAGGCCGAGCGCGTCCTGCGCGCGCGCCTGTACGAGCTCGAACTCGACAAGCAGCAGCAGGCCATGGGCGCAGACCGCCGCAGCCAGGTGGGCACCGGCGACCGCTCCGAGAAGATCCGCACCTACAACTTCAAGGAGAATCGGGTCACCGATCACCGCATCGGCCTGACCGTCCATCAGCTCGACCGCATCATGGAAGGTGAGTTAGGCGAGCTGATCTCCGCTTGCACGACGTACTACAACGCGCAGAAACTCAGAGAGCAGGCCGAGAAGTCGCAGAATGGATCTGAGAACGGCGATCCAGCAGGGAAGTGACATCCTCTCCAGCGCAGGTGTCCCCGACGCTCGCCTGACCGCCGAGCTGCTCCTGTGCCACGCGCTTCGGAAGGAGCGCATCTACCTCTATTCGCACCCGGAGCACCAGCTGTCCACCGTTGAGTGGATCCACTATGGCCGCTACCTGCACGAGCGCACCAGCGGCAAGCCCGCGCAGTACATCACGAAGGTGCAGGAGTTCTACGGCCGGCCGTTCCGCGTCTCGCCGGCCGTGCTGATTCCCCGCCCCGAGACCGAGCATGTCGTCGAGCACGCTTTGGAGGTGGCTCAGGGGGCGAAACGCATCCTCGACATCGGCACCGGCTCCGGCGCGCTGGCTGTCACGCTCGCGCTGGAGTTGAACGCAGACGCTGTCGCCACCGACATCAGCCATGACGCGATCCTGGCTGCTCGTTCGAATGCTGAGGCGCTGCACGCTCGCGCAGGTTTCGTGCAGTGCGATCTCGCCTCGGCGCTGAGTACACGCTTCGACCTCATCGTCTCCAACCCGCCCTACATCCCGGCGCGCGAAATGGGCACGCTGCAGCAGGAGGTGCGCGATCACGAACCGCACGTCGCATTGCTCGGCGGCGCCAACGGTACGGAGATCTACCATCGCATCGTGCCGCAAGCGGAGCGGCTTCTCCAACCCGGCGGCTGGCTCATTTTCGAGATTGGGTATCAGGGGGAGTCCTGCGTGCGTTCCGCTTTTGGCCCGGCATGGCAGGACGTTACGACAGGCTACGATCTGGCGGGCTGGCCGCGCGTGGTCCGCGGCAGGTATGCGCCGTAACGCTCTACTTCACGGAACTGATTTGGCACTTGAGGGAGAACGAACTTCGCCATTCTTGCGCCGAAACCGGCCGACGAGGGGTAAGCTGAACTTGTGCGGACCGTCTTCCACGTCGACATGGACGCGTTCTTCGTCTCCGTCGAAGAGCTGTTCGACCCTTCTCTGAAGGGCAAGGCAGTCGTCGTCGGCGGGCCGAAGGATGCGCGGGGCGTGGTGTCGGCCGCTTCATATGAGGCGCGGAAGTTCGGCGTCCACTCCGCCATGCCGCTGCGCACAGCCTCGCAGCTCTGCCCGCACGCGATCTTCATCGAGGGTCACCCGGACCGATACCGCGACTATTCGCACAAGGTCCACGCGGTGCTGCAAGAGTTCTCGCCGAAAGTCGAGATGGCGTCGGTCGATGAAGCCTACCTCGACCTCACTGGGACGGAGCGGCTGCTCGGGCCGCCGCTCAAGGCGGCGCACACGCTCCACCAGCGGATGAAGCAACGCACGGGCCTGAACTGCTCCATCGGCATTTCGACATCAAAGATGGTCGCGAAAGTCAGCTCGGACCAGGCCAAGCCGAACGGCATTCTCTGGGTGCAGCCGGGCCTGGAAGCCGCGTTCCTCGCGCCGCTCGACGTCCGGCGCCTGCCCGGAGTCGGCAAAGTGACGGAAGAGAAACTGCAACAGATCGGCATCCGCAAGGTCGGCGATCTCGCGCGCCTTGAAGAAGACTTCCTCCACCGCCGCTTCGGCAAGTGGGGACTCGCGCTGGCCGGCAAGTCTCACGGCGCAGATGCGGGCTCGTGGTTCGACGGCGAGATCGGCAGCCTCGACGAGCCCAAGTCCATCAGCCATGAGCACACCTTCAATGAGGACACCGCCGACGCGCAACTGCTCGAATCCACGCTCGCGCGGCTCACTGAGAAGGTCGCCCGCCGCCTGCGCGAACAAGGCTTCTACGCGCGTACCGTCACGCTGAAGCTGCGCTACAAGGACTTCACCACGCTGACACGCGCGCATACCCTGGCCCGCTCGACGCAACTCGACCACGAACTGATCACTGAGTCCCGCGCACTCTTCCGCAAGAACTGGCGCGCGGGCGAGAAGGTCCGTCTTCTCGGGGTGGGCGTTTCGGGCTTCGACGAAACCGAAGGCCAGCTTGCGCTAATCGACGGCGACAAGAACGAGCGCGCCCGCAAGGCGCTGAAGGCTATCGATCAAATCCGTGACAAGTTCGGTGAGAAGAGCGTCAAGATCGCCAGCGGCCTGGCCGGCGACCACGCCGAGCGAGTCCACGAAAATCCCGTCGGCCTGCCCGGCAAGCGGAAATAGCCCCTACACTCCGTCGCTGAACTTGCCCCTCGAGGCGTGGTACGACCACACCATCGCCAGCAGCGACCACGCGGCACCGCTCCAATATGGCGCGCCTGTGCCGATGCGGTCGAACAGAAGTCCTGCCCATACCGGCCCCACCACGCGCGTGAGGCTCGCCACCGACTGAGCCGTTCCCAGCAGCGTTCCCTGCTCCTGCGGCGTCGCCCTCATCGAGACCAGGCCCGTCAGTGCTGGAGCGGCAAGCCCAAATCCCAAGGCAGTGAAGGTCACCGACAGATAGAGCATCCACACGGCCGATGACATCGCCAGCACCGCAAACCCCACCCCAAACGCCAGCGCCCCACCGATGGCCAGTTGGGCTTCCCCCACCTCTCTCGACAGCTTCCGCAGGAGCACGCCTTGCGTCAGCGCGGCCATCACGCCCAGATACGCGAACAGGATTGCGTTGTGCGCCGCATCGAGTCCAAAACGTGCGTGCGTGAACACGGCGAAGTTCGTCTGCAGCCCCGCCATTCCGAAGTTCAAGGCAAACACTGCCATCAACAACTCGCGGAACTGCATGCGCCCCAGGGCTCCGCGGATCTGAATAAACGGGTTCACATCACTGAGCCCGACACGATGCGCCGCTCTGGCTTCGGGCGGCAGCGACTCCTTCATCAATGCGAATGCGACACAGAACGTGATGAGGGAGAGCGCCCCGGACGCATAGGCCGGCGCGGAGAGGCTCACCTTGCTCAGCACTCCCCCCATCGCCGGCCCGAGGATGAACCCCAGGCCGAACGCCGCGCCGATCAACCCGAAGTTCTTCGCACGGTCATGCGGCGCCGAGATGTCGGCGATGTAGGCCTGGGCCGTCGATATGGATCCGCCCGCAAATCCCGCCAGCAGGCGCGCCGCGAACAGCATCTGCAGCGATTTCGCCCAGCCGAAGAGGAAGTAGCCTACCGCTGTCCCGATCACGCAGACGAGGAGCACCGGGCGCCGGCCCACGCGGTCCGACCACACCCCTAGAAAAGGACTGGCCGCGAATTGCGCCGCCGAGAATGCCAACGCCAGCAGCCCGACCGTCAACGCATCGGAACGATACGGAAGAACCACAAATGGGATGACTGGGATCAGGACTCCCACGCCCATCATGTCGAGGAACACAATCAGGAAGATAATTGCGAGCGCTCCACGGGGAGCGGCCGATGATCGATTCACCCTAACATCGTCTCACTTCCGCCCCGGCCCGTTCTGACCTGAAGCATCATAGGGTGTATGGCGGTCATCACTCTGAACGTGAACGGCGCGATGCGCTCCGCCGACGTTCACCCAGGCACGACGCTGCTCGAATTCCTGCACGACTATCTGGAGGTGGCCGGCGCCAAGTGCGGCTGCGAGGAAGGCACTTGCGGTGCGTGCACCGTCCACCTGGAGGGCAAGGCAATCCGCTCCTGTATGGTCACTGCCGCATCCTGCAAGGGGAAGCGGATCACGACCATCGAAGGTTTGGCCGCCGGCGACCGGCTCCACGCTGTCCAGAAGGCCTTCCTCGCCGTCGAAGCGTTTCAATGCGGGTTTTGCACGCCGGGCATGATCATGGAGGCAGCCGCGCTGATTGCGGAAGGCAAGCCGCTCACGGCTGCCCGCGTGCGCGAGCGCATGGAGGGCCACATCTGCCGGTGCGGCGAATACAACTCCATCGTGAAAGCCGTGCTGCAGGCTGCCCAGGAGTTGAAACGTGGCTGAGCGCATCACGCGCCGGGAAGCGCTCGGCGTCACGTTCCTCACTCTCGCGGCGGGTCCGGTCCGCATCCAGGTCGCGCTCGACGGTACTCTCACCGCCTTCACTGCGAAGGTCGAGCTCGGCCAGGGCGCGCGCACGGAACTGATCATGGCCGTCGCCGAAGAGATGCGCGTGCCTGTCGCTCAGGTGCGGCTGGTGATGGGGGATACTGCGCTCTGCCCGGACGATGGCGGGACATGGGGGTCGCTCACTACGCCTCAGGCAGTGCCCCTCATGCGGCAGGCCGCGGCGGATCAGCGCGGCGGCGCCATCACGCCGCCTTCGCAGTGGAAGATACTCGGCACGGAGGTCGCAGATGTGCGCGGTCCGGATATCGTCACCGGCCGGCAAGTTTATCCCAGCGACCATCGCATGGGCGGCATGCTGCACGCGCGCGTCGTACGTTCTCCCTATTACCGCGCGAAGCTCCTCAAAGCAGGTGACGTCGCCGGCGTGAGAGTGATCCGCGACGGTGACCTGCTCGCACTCGTCTCGGAGGACCCAGTCGCCGTCAAGCGCGCTGCAGAACAGATCAAGTGCGAATGGGAGCCGGTTCCCTTCCCCGTTGCGCCGTCCGATCCCCAGGCGCTGGCTGCGTGGTTCAAGGCCAACTCGACTCCACCCGTGGAGAATCCGAACACCCGCTACCCGCCGCTGGTGCGCCGCGGCGACGCGCAGAAGACGATACACAGCGAGGCAGGAAAGAACGCGTCCTCCTACTGGCTCCCCTACATCGCGCATGTGCCGATGGAGCCGCGCGCCGCGGTTGCAGTCTGGAAAGACGGCGCGGTTGAAATCCGCGGCGGCTGCCAGGCGCCGTTTCCCGTGCGCGCCGAAGTTGCGAAAGCGTTGGAGGTCCCGGAGTCGCACGTGCGCATCATCGCCAGCGGTCCCGGCGGCGGTTTCGGCGGCAAGCAGCGCGGCGAAATCGAAATCGAGGCCGCCCGTATCGCGCGGCTTGCTGGTGCACCCGTCAAGCTGCAATGGTCGCGCGAAGAAGAGTTCACCTGCGCGTATCACCGCCCGGCAGGACTCGTCGAGATCGAAAGCACCCTGGTGAACGGCAAGCTCGACACGTGGGTCCACCGCAACTACAACGCCGGTGCGCCCGGCTTGCCCACACCCTACGACACACCCAACGTGAGCTGTGAATTCCACCGCACTCCTACGCCCGTGCGGCAGGGCTCCTACCGCTCCCTCGCCGCCGTGAGCAACATCTTTGCCCGCGAGTCCCACATCGATGAGTGGGCCTCGCAGCTCAAGATGGATCCGTTCGAGTTCCGGCTCCGCAACATCGGCGACGCGCGACTCCGCGCCGTGCTGGAGAAGCTCCGCAATGTGCGCGGCGGGCTCGCCTGCACCATCGAGAAGGAAGCGCGCATCGCCCTGCGCGCCCAAGTGTCCGCTCAGGGCCGCGAGATCAAGGTGCAGCGCCTCGTCTACGTGGGCGACTACGGCGCTGCGATCAACCCGCGCAACCTGCGCAAGCAGATCCAGGGCGCGCTGGTGCAGGGCCTCGGCGGCGCGCTGTTCGAAGAGGTGATCTTCGCAGGGGAGGAACAAAAGACGCGCCTCCTCTCCTCCTACCGCGTGCCGCGTTTCTCAGATACTCCACAGATCGATGTCGAACTGATCGACCGGCGCGACGTCGAACCCGCAGGCGCAGGAGAAGCAGCCATCACACTGGTCGCCCCCGCGATTGCCAACGCGCTTTTCTTCCTCACCGGACATCGGTTGCGGAACCTCCCACTCCAGCCGCCCGGTTAGCGCGATAGAATATCCGGCGATATGGACACTGCCGCTTCTACTGCTCCTCTCTCAGAAGGCCGCCGGCTGAGTGGCGTCTTCTTTGAACCTGGCAACGTATTCAAAGACATCGCCACGAACGGCAAGTTCTGGATCCCGATGTTGATCATTGTTCTGCTCACCTCGACGTTTGTCTCGCTGATGGTGAGCCGCATCGGCTATGACCTGATGATCCAGAAGGCCTTCGAGTCCAGCAAGCGCGTCCAGGAAATGCCTGCCGACCAACGCCAGCAAGCCATGGATTCTCAACGGAAGATGATGCCCATCTTCGTGCGCATACTGCCGCCGGTCGCGAACATTCTCGGCTTGATGATCATCGCGGGCGCGCTGTTGTTCACCTTCAAATTCCTGCTCGACGCCGATCTCTCCTTCAAGAACGCGCTGAACATCACATGCTATGGAAGCCTGCCTCCTGCATTGGTAGGCGTGGCCGCCACCATCGCCGTTCTCTACCTGAAACCGCCTGAGGACTTCGACACGCAGAACCCGCTCGCTTTCAACGTGGGCGCCTTTCTACCGGAAGGCACCGCCAAGTGGCTGCACAGCATCGCCTCTTCGCTCGACCTGATCACGTTCTGGACCATGGCGCTGCTCGCCATCGGATTCTCAGCCGCGGTCGGCGCTAAAAAGCTGCCTTTCGGGCGCGCTTTGATGGGAATCCTCGCGCCCTGGGCCCTCTGGGTGATCTGCAAAGCCGGGTTCGCCAGCCTATTCGGCTGAGGACGGCCGGTCCACGATCACCTTCACCCGCTGCGGCCAGTACGGCGACTTGGGCCCTTCAAACTCCAGCACGCCGTCGCCGGTCGCGGCGGTTGCCGGCACTTGAATCACGATCCGCGTCGGACTGCGCTCCACAACGGTCAGTTCATCGCCGTTCAATCGAACAACTGCTTCGTTCAGGCCTGAGCCGCCCAGTTCGACCTGCTCGCCGGTGACGATTCCGAACGGCTGCGAGACCAGGACCTCCGGCGTGGAGGCGATCATGGCTGTCGTCTCGCCGGTCAGCATGTCGGTGCGCAGCAGCCTCCCGCTCGTCGTCAGTGAAAACACTACCGTCCCATCGCCGGAAATCGTCGCCTCCGTTACATTCTCATCGCCCGGCGTCACCTGCTGCAGCGTCCCCCGCAGAAGATCCATGACCCACGCCTGGGTGAGCACGCCATCGTTCCGCGCCGCCCAATTCGCCGCGGAGAGGAACAGCATGGAAGTCCCGTCCTCCGTGAGCACCGGATTCGAACAACCCTCCCACGCCGCGACCAGCAGTGTCTGCTCGCCTGTGTAAAGGTCCATCGCCCACAGGAACGGCGGCTGCGTCATGGTCTGATACACGGCGAACCGCGCTGCATCGTCGATCACCGCGGCGCCGATCGCCGCATTCGCCTGAAACTCCTGCGCCGGCTGCCCCGGCCGCACGACACGCAGTTTGTTGCCTGTCCCGATCACTGCCGACCCGTCATTGGCGATCATCCGGCCGCCCACACCCTGACCGGCAGCCGGCCTGAGCGCCGTGACGAACATGGTGTTCCGCTCCAGGTCGATGATCGATTCCTTGGGAATCCCGATGAAGGAATTGAATCCGTAGTTATACCCCCACCGCCCGTTGGCGCTGATCCGGATGCGCCCGTTGCCCGCTCGCCGCCCGCCGTTAGACATCATCACGGTGGTCGCCATCGTCTCGTAGGCCACGCAGCCGCTGCCGCCACCGCAAAATCGTTCGCCGAGATACGCCAGCGTCAGGCCATTCGAACTCAACTCCGGCCCGCGCAGACGGAAGTAATTGGGCTCCCGCGGATTGTACGCCGGAAACGGATAACCCGGATCTTCCACCAGGAAGGTCCGCACCGCCACCGCTGACGCCTCAAAGAGCTTCGCCCACTCCTGCACCTCCGCATCCTTCAGGCTGAGCTTGGAGCTGAACAGCACTCGCGTGCCATGCCGATCTGTCGTCAAATCCCTGAACTGTCCGGATACTCCCGCCGCCAGCCAGATCGCCACCACCACCGCACGGTACTGCATGACCATATTCTGTCTCAATCGCTACACTGGAAGAAACCCACATGAACCTGGTGATCTTCGATCTGGACGGAACGCTGGTCGACTCCGTGCAGGATCTCTGCAATTCGGTGAACGCCACTCGCACTTACATGGGCCTTGCCCCCCTGCCGGGCCCGACTGTCGCTTCGTATGTCGGTAACGGTGCGCCCGTGCTCATCCGCCGCGCCATGGGCCCGCACGTTACGGAAGCGCAGATCGAGGAGTCGCTCGCCTACTTCCTCGGCTACTACCGCGAGCACATGCTGGAGCACACGCGCCCATATCCCGGAGTTGTCGACGCCCTGGAGCAGCTCCGCCTCCGCAACACGAAGATGGCCGTGCTCACCAACAAGCCCGAACGCTTCTCGCGCGACATGTGCTCCGGCCTCGGCCTCGGGGACTACTTCTTCCAGGTCTACGGCGGCAACAGCTTCGAACAGAAGAAGCCCGATCCCATCGGCATCCATACTCTTGTGCGTGAGTGCGGCGGCGATCCTGCCCGTACGTGGATGGTCGGCGACTCCTCCACCGACGTTCTGACCGCCCGCAACGCCGGCGTCAAAAGCGTCGGTGTTACCTACGGCATCAGCCCCGAGTCCCTCAAAGACGCACCGCCCGACGTCCTGCTCGACTCCATGTCCGGCCTGCCGCCGCTCATCCGGTAAAGCGCCCGTAAAAAGATTGTAAATCCGCCGCAGGGCATGCTTTTTTGCGCTGAATCCCTGTTAGACTCGGTGTCATTCTCGTGGAGGGAATCAGGGATGAAACGAGAGATGATTGCACTGGGTTCGATCACCGCGGCCGCCGCTCTGCTGCTGCAAGTAGGCTACACGCAGAGCCCGCCCGCGCCAGCTACTGACAATGTTGGATTTCCCGCCAACTATCAAACGGCCATGCAGGTCCTTTACGTCTTTGACCGCCCGGACCTCAAGCAGGTCCGCACCGTCTACGCCAATTCACAGGCGGTGCAGATCAAGTACGACGAGGACTACAAGTATCCCTACGGATCGGTGCTTGTCATGGAGAACTGGCGGGCCTTGCAGGACGCGGATGGAAACCCGATCCTGGATGCGAACGGGCGCTACCAGAAAGACCCGGCCGCGGCCCCTACGATCTTCGCGATGCGGAAGGAAGCCGGGTATGGGGCTCCGTACGGACCCAACCGCACCGGCGAGTGGGAATACGTCGCTTACCGCCCGGACGGCACCTATCAGACCACGCCGCAGAACTCCTTCTCCTGCGCACAGTGCCATCGCCAGTCCAACGCCACCAGGGATTGGACTTTCCGCACGTCGCAGACGTTCTTTGAAGGCAGCGGCGCCACAGTGGATGCCACGATCCGGAATTACAAGTTCGTTCCTGGCGAATTACACGTGAAATCCGGCTCCTTTGTGACCTTCTACAACGATGACGTGGTCGAACACAACATCGTCGACGCAGTTGCAGGCGGCAGCGACTCCGGGCGCCTGCACGCCGGCCGCACCATCACCTACCGCTTCGACACCCCCGGGGAGTTCAACTTCCGCTGCACGCTTCACCAGAACATGCGCGGCAAGGTCGTGGTGGAGTAGCAGGTAGCAGGCGATCATTGAGGTTGCGTGTGATTGAATAGATCCGTGCGCCTTTCCTTGATCGCCATGCTATCCGCCGCCCTCCCCCTTGCCGCGGGCGACCGCGCCCAATCGCGGTCCGTCGTCTACTCGCAACAGGGCATCGTCGCCACCAGCCACGTGCTCGCTTCCCAAGCCGGGGCGCAGGTGCTGGCGCGCGGCGGCTCCGCCGTCGACGCCGCCATCGCCGCCAATGCCGCTCTCGGCGTAGTCGAGCCTATGATGTGCGGCATCGGCGGCGATCTCTTCGTCCTCTATTGGGAGGCCAGCACCGGCAAACTATACGGACTGAACTCATCCGGCTGGGCCCCGAAAGGACTCACTCCTCAGTTCCTGGCTGCGCAGAACATCAAGACCATGCCCGTCGCGGGCATACACGCCGTCACGGTGCCCGGCGCCGTGGAGGGCTGGTCCAAAATGCATGCTCGTTTCGGCAAACTGCCGTGGAAAGACCTCTTCCCCGCCGCCATCCGGCTCGCCGCCGACGGACATCCGGTCCACGAGATCATCGAGTCTTATTGGTCCGACACGCGCCTCAAAGTGACGCCTGAGGCGCAGCGCGTTTTCATGCCCGGTGGACGCAATCTCCAGCCAGGCGAGATCTTCCGTAACCCCGACCTCGCCTCCACGCTGAGGATCCTCGCCGACCAGGGTCGCGACGCCTTCTACAAAGGCGCCATCGCCGAGAAGATCCTGATGGCCTCGAAGAAACTCGGCGGCGCCATGTCCCCCGAGGACTTGGCCGAGTTTTCCGCCGAATGGGTGGAGCCGGTCTCTACCACCTATCGCGGCTGGAAAGTCTACGAACTGCCGCCCAACGGACAAGGCATGGCCGCGCTCATCATGCTCAATATCATGGAGCAGTTCCGCGCCTCGCAGCTCGGCCCGCATTCCGAGGAGGAACTGCACAAGAAGATCGAGGCCATGAAGCTGTCCTATTCGGACGTCATGGCCTATAACGCCGATCCGCGCTTCGCGAAGATCCCCGTGGCAGGATTGCTTGATAAGCAATACGCCGCCGCGCGCGCGAAGCTCATCCAGGCGAAGGCTAACTGCGACGTGAAAGCGGGCAGGCCGTTCGGCAGCGACACCACTTACCTCGCCGTCGTCGACAAGGACGGCAACATCGCCTCCTGGATCCAGAGCATCTACCACGCCTGGGGCTCCGGCGTGGTTCCCGAAGGGCTCGGCTTCCCTCTGCAGAATCGCGGCGGCGGCTTCGTGCTCGACCCCAGGCACCCCAACGTTCTCGCCCCGCGCAAACGGCCCTTCCACACCATCATCCCCGCCTTCATGGAAAAGGGCGATCTGCGTGTCGGCTTCGGCATCATGGGCGGTGCGAATCAGCCGCTGGCCCACGCGCAGTTCGTCTCCAACGTCGCCGATTACGGCATGAACGTGCAGATGGCGCTCGAATCGCCGCGCTTCACGAAGAGCGGCCCGGCAGGCTGCGACGTGCAGATTGAATCGCGCGTGCCGCTCGAGTCGCTGCAGGAACTCTCAGCGAAGGGCCACAAGATCGATATCCGGGGCCCGTACTCCTCCAACATGGGCCGCGGGGCTGCGGTGGTCTACGACACAAAGACCAAAGTGAAGCAGGCCGCCGCCGATCCGCGCTCCGACGGCGCAGCCATCCCGGAGCCGTAACTATTGCCCCGTGCTGGTCACGATCATGGCGGAGTGCCGCGCAACACCGAAGTTCGCGTTCAACCAGCATCCAGGGCCAGGGACTACTTCGGGAAGCCGCAGACGCACCCATGACCAGTTTGGATTTTCCTCATGGACTCGCTCGCTCTCAAACGCGACGGGCACGGTGTTGTCGGTATTCATCCGCACGATCTGCCACTCCACCAATGCGCCTTGGCCATTGATTCCAGTCATCAGCGCTTCGACACTCTCGCCAGGACGAGCGGGGTTGACGAATGTGACCGGCTCACCCGAGCCGGCATGACGGATGAATGGGCCGTCGGCATAATACTCCGTTCCCTGCCCGACATCCTTCTGCAGGATGAATAGCGGAGCCGCGAGTTGAAGCGGAAGCTCCTGGCGATTGGCCTCAAATGGCGATCCCGGCTGCCCGATCACTACCACGGCTGGTCCCGTTGCCGCTTCTTTCGGCACTGCCCAAATCAATTCCCCGTGCGACCTGCGAAGCGGCTCAATGAGACTGCCGTTCAGACGGATCTCTGCCGCCTGCAACCCCCGGCCTGTCTCCCGCACCCACAGGCCCGGCGCGAGAGCGGCGGGCTTTGTGACAAAAGCTGTCGCACCCGGGATGATCAGTTGCGAGCCGGAGCCATCAAGCGCGTAAAGGGCGATCCCGTCCAAAGACGACGCGATAACAAAACGGCCGTCGCCGGACATGGCCGCACCTTCGATCGTTTGTCCATCCTCAGGCAGGCGCAACGGTTGCTGCAGCGGCTCACCCGCCGCGTACATCACGCCCCACTGGCTGTAAAGCAATGCCGCCCCGCGCGGACCAATATCCACCAGCCGGGTGTTGTCCCACGGCACCCACACCTCGGCAGCTCCGGAACCCAGATCGAGTCGCCAGATGGTCCTGCCCCCCGCTACTGCTACATAAGTGCCCGTGCGGTCAATCAGCACCTCGCTGATTTCAGCGCCGATCGGATAGACTCTCTCCTCCTTGCCTGGAGATTGAACGACGAGGTCGGTTCCACTTGCTGTGGCCACGGTGCCATCGTCCGCTACCGATGCGACGTTGTGCGCCCGGCCTTGCGCAACCACCTGCTCCGCCGTCCACAGATCCATCCAGGTGGTGCGACTGAAGCTGCGTTCGCTGAACACCGCCCATCTCCCATCGCGGCTGAGACCCACGCGGCCGTCGTGTCGCACTTCCCACCCATCTCGATCATGCCGTACCACTCCGATGTAGCCAGGAGCCCCGCATCCGCCGATGCCGGAGCAGAAGGGCGACCGATAGTAGCTGAATGCCCGAAGATCGCCGTGGTCATTCGTGAAGGGATAGACCACGCTGTAGAAGATATTGGATAATCCGGCGGCATCGACAGATGCCCCACCATCGCGAAACGTGAGGATTTGATCCGCACCGCCGCTACCGCCCTTGAGCGGCGCGGACGACTCCAGCATGACGACACGCCCGTAATAGTCAGTCGCAACGCGGCCGGTTTGAGGCGATTGCGACACGACCACGGCGGTGGAAAGGAGTGTTAAGAGGAGTAACCGCATATGCAAAAAAGGGCGTTCACTGAACGCCCCTTTCTTTATATTACGGCCTCTATTCCGGTTGGGTTACTTCCCCTTGGCAGGCGCGCACTTCACCCAGCCCTTCTTCTTGTTGCTCTCGATCACCGCCTCCAGCAACTGCATGCCGCGCAGGCCGTCGGCGAACGTAGGATACTGCACCGGCAGGCTCCGATCGATCACTCGCGACCAGAAGCGCTTGTAGAGCTGCTTGTGCGTGTCGTCATAGCCTTCGCTATGGCCCCCGGGATAGTCGGCATAGGCCGCCGCGGCCGGATAGAACAGGCTGCCGTCCTTCAGGATCAGCTTGTTCGGCTCATTGCGGTTGCCCACCCACAGCTCGTCAGGCCGCTCCTGGTTCCAGGCCACGCTGCCCTTCGTGCCGCACACCATCCACTCAAAGCGGTTCTTGCATCCCGCCGACACCTGGCTCACCGTATACGCGCCGCGGCAGGTGTCGCCGAGGTAAAGCATCGCCATGCCGAAGTCCTCGGTGTCGATCTTCACCTCTTCATAGTCGGACGGCTTCAGCGTTTTCCCCGCGAAGGTCTCAATCGCGACCTTAGGCTGCTTGCGGGTCTTGTGAACGATCTTCAGATCCGCGCACAGCGCAGTGATCGAGAGCCCGGTGACGTGCTGGATCATGTCCATCCAGTGCGAGCCGATGTCGCCCATCACGCGCAGCGGACCGTTGTGCTTGCGCAGGATGCGCCAATTGAAGTCCGTATCGTACAGCAACCAGTCCTGCGAGTAGGTGCCCTGCACCACGAGGATGTCACCGAGGTCGCCGTTGGCGATCATCGCGCGAGCCTGCTGCACGGCGGGGTAGTAGCGAAGGTTGTGGTTCGTGGCGTGGCAGAGCTTCTTCTTCTCGGCCAGGTCCAGCATCTCCTTCGCTTCCTTGGCCGACAGCGCCAGTGGCTTCTCACAAAGAACGTGCTTCCCCGCATTCAGCGCGGCCTTGGCCACCGGCGCGTGCAGCGCGTTGGGAGTGCACACGTGGACGCCAACGATCTCCGGATCGGCCAGAAGATCTTTGAAGTTACCGTATGCCTTCGGGATGTAATGTGCCTTCGCGAAGCGGTCGGCTTCCTCCTGGGATACGCCCGCGACCGCCGCGACTTCGACGAATCCGAGACGGCGCAGGTTCTCCACATGGGTCTTGCCCATGAATCCGGCGCCAATGACACCAACTTTGATTGTGCTCATAAAGAATCTATCCTCGCGAGCCGATACAATGGCTAAGTGCGTGTGGATCTTCTACACTCTATAACAATGCTCGGGGCGCTGTGAGAGATGATCGTCCGTCTCCGCTTTAAGTCGAATTCGATCAAGAGAGTCCAAACCCTGCCGGTGGCGGTCCCGGAACCCGCGCCGCGCCAGGCGCCCCCTGACGGGGACCCGAACATCGTCACCGGCAAGGAGATGGCCGCCGGCCTGGCCAGCCTCCTCTCCCCCGTCGCCGCGCTCTGCGCCGCCATGGCCTTTTGGCGTATCGGCCAGGACATGGGCTTTGCCGGCAAGTTCTTCATCAGTGATGGGCCGTTCTCCCACTGGCAAGTCTGGTTCGCCGCCGCAGGCTGCCTGATCGCCGCCAGCATCTGGCTGAACCGCCGCAGCCGCGGCGACGACGATACGCCTGTCGCCAGTTAGCTGGTTTTCCCTATTTAATCCCTGTAGAATTCAGCCAGATGTGGGTTCTTTGTCTGGCAACTACGCTTCTTGCCGCGCAGGATGCGGCCGAACCCAGGAAACAATCCGCTACAATGGCCGGACGGGTCCTCAACGCTCAAACCGGCGAACCGCTTCGAAAGGCACTCGTCTCCATCTGGCGCGAAAGCGCTCGCGATGACACCGAGCGCAGCCGCTACTCCGACGCATCAGGCAAATTCGAATTCCGCGACCTGGAACCGGGCCGCTACAACCTTCGCGCCTGGCGCACCGGCTTCTCCCCGCAGGCCTACGGCGCAAAGCGCCCAGACTGGGGCAACGGCACACCCATCACTCTGACCGCCGGGCAGGAGATCAAGGACCTCGCCATCTCTCTGGCCCCGCACGCCGTCATCACCGGACACGTCCTCGATGTGGACGGAGACCCGCTGGAGCACATCCGCGTCTCGGCATATCGGATGCGCTGGACCGGAAAACGGAAGCAGCCTGTTCCCGAAGGGTCATACTCGGAAACCAATGACCTCGGCGAGTACCGCCTGGCCGGCCTGATTCCAGGTAGTTATTTTGTCCAGGCAGTGCCCAACTCGGGATACAGGCTGAACACTCTCGAGCAGGACAGCAAGGCTGAATCGCAGTCAGAGACTGTGGCGACTTTCTACCCGTCTGCCACGGATCTTGCCGGAGCGGTCGCGGTGGATGTACCCGCTGGAGGCGAAGCGCGAGGTATAGATGTCCGACTGAGTTCCGCCCGAGTCTTCAACCTCAGAGGAACGGCGGTGGTGGCCCTCACCGGCAAGCCCGTGCGGGCGGGAATAGTCTTGCGGCCCCGCGAGTTCATCACCGGCTTCTATTTCCGCGACGCTGAAACGAACGGAGCAGATGGCAAATTCGAGATCCGCGGACTTCCCCCGGGAGACTACGCGCTGATAGCAAGATCATCAACCTCAGCCGCAGTGCTCGGGGAGAAGCAATCCATCCATATCGGCGAGGATGATGCTAAGGATCTCGTGCTGCGACTGCACCCGACTGTGGAGATCCACGGCGTAGTCAAGGTGGTGGGAAAGCGGGGCGCCGAGTTGACACGCGCGCGGCGGACTATTGATTTCTCGGAAGGCCAATACGGCTTTCTCGATAGGAGCGCAGAAGTCGATGAGGATGGCGCTTTCAAAATAGAGGAACTGCTGCCCGGCAGGTACGAAGTCGGCTGCTCCAATTCCGAGGGCCTCTTCATTGCATCCGCAAAACTGGGCGATCAGGATGTCCTCGAGAACGGCGTGGAGGTCGGCGGCAATGCAGGCGGGGTTCTGGAGGTAGTCCTGAGCGCCGGCGGCGCCGAGTTGACGGGTACTGTGCAAGCGGATGACGGCGAGCCACTTCAAGGAGCCACCGTTGTCCTACTGCCCGAAGCAAAGTACAGGCGATCCGCCTCCCGCTACGTCACCGGCGCCACCGATCGGGCCGGCAACTTCCGGCTGAAGTTCATCCGCCCGGGCAAGTACTCAGTGCTGGCCTTCGATGAACTCGAAGGAGCCGAGTACATGGACCCCGACTTCATCAAGGATCGAGAGAAGCAGGCTGTGGCTGTCACTCTCGAAGAAGGCGCACGTCAATCACTACAACTTAAAGTTGCCTCTGAGGTGCGCCCTGGTCAGTAACGCCGGCACAACAGAAACACTGCCCTAGCATCCCTCACTGCCAATCGCAGTCCATCGCGCCGATTGGCATCCCCGGCGGCGGTTCGGCCGCCTTCGGTAGCTTCAACTGTGCCGGGTCCTTCTCAAAAGCGGCGATCTGTGAAAGCGCGAACGAGCCATGCGCCGACTTCGGCTGCGCCGCCAGCCACGCCTTCAGTTCAGCGACCTTCGCCATCGACACGGCGCGCGCCTGACCCGCAGCCTGCTCATCCGCTGCCAAAGCCATCGCCCTCCGCAGCGCGATCAATTGCACAGTGCGCTGCACTTCTCCGCTGAGGCCCGCCGCGGCCGGAGCCCTCCACGTCGAGGCCCACAGCCGGTCGTACACCTCTTCCAGCCCCGGCAGCTTCGCGTCGCGCGCGTGATACTCAACAAGCCGCGCCGCGCGTTCCGAATTGAGTAGCAACGCCAGCACCATGTCCGCCGCCGACTCCGCCGCACCCACCGGGTCGAACGTCAGTCCGGTGCGCCCGTTGAACAGCTCTCGCGTTTGGGCGAAGCCCGCGGGCCTCGGCGGGATCAGCTTCACGATCCGTTCCGGCAGCGTCAGCGCGTCCGGCTTGATGGTCGCGAGCACCGCATCCAGAGCGCGCCGTTGCTCCGCCGCCGGCACCATCTCGGTCACAATCTGCCCGTCGCTGCGCAGCGCATAGCGGTAGTTCAATCCGCCAACCACCTTGACCGCCGCCTCCACCTGATAGCGATGCCCCAAGTAAAGCGGCGCCAGCACATCCTCCAGCAAGGCCATCGACGTCCCCGTCCGGATGTTGTTCTCGCCAAAGCGAGACAGCGCCTTCGCGCGCACGGTCATCAGCCGATTCAGCTCATCCACCGCGTTCTCTCCGCTGTCCCACAGGTGCGCCTGCGGATGCGCGCTGCCCGCGGGCCGCGCGTCCTGATCCGTGAGGAACACCAGACCGCGCTTCAGAGCGCCATCCAGCAGCGCATCCCGGCCCGCCTTGTCGTTGCGCGCATAGCCCCAGGCGATCGCCACCTTGTCCCATTCGCCGATGCCCTTCGCGTAGGCGTCGCTGAGATCCGGCGCCCCCACATCGTTCAGCTTGATGAATGGATGCGGGTAGTCCATCACCGACGCGCGGTTGTGCGTCGAGGCGATGTAGTTGTGGCTGAGTCCCAGCGTGTGGCCCACCTCATGCGCCGACAATTGCCGCAACCGTGCCAGCGCCATCTCCATCATCTGCGGGTTGACAGGCTTGCCCTGCTCGTACGGCGCGAGGAACGCCTCGGCGATCAGGTAGTCCTGCCGGACGCGCAGAGAGCCCAGCGTCACGTGGCCCTTGATGATCTCGCCCGTGCGCGGATCCGTCACGCTGGCGCCATAGGACCAGCCGCGCGTCGAGCGGTGCACCCACTGGATCAAGTTGTAGCGCACGTCCATGGGATCCGCGTCCTCCGGCATCAGTTCCACGCGAAAGCCGCTCGGGAAGCCTGCGGCTGCAAACGCGCCGGCCCACCAGCGCGCCCCCTCGAGCAGTGCGGACCGGATCGGCTCCGGCGCGCCCCTGTCCAGGTAGTAGACGATCGGCTTCGACTCGGTGAGCCTGTGCCGGTGGATATATCGCTTCACAACAGGCTCGCTCACAGGCGTCGCGAAGTCATAGTAGGACATCGCGAAATAACCGGCGCGCGGGTCGAACTCGCGAGGCTCGAAGCCTGGTCCTGGCAGCTCGACGAAGCTGTGATGCATCCGCACGGTCACAGAATCATTGGTGGGCGTCACCGAATTCAGCCACTGTTTGCCTGGACCGCCAGTTAGTGTAATCGTAGCCTCCACCTCAGTGTTCTTCGGGAGGCCCTTCGTGCGTGGCAGGTAGAAGGCGCTGCGCGACGGGTCGGCCTTGAATGTCCCCTGCTTCGCTCGCTGCAGCGCCTCTCCGACGCCATGAGCATCGCGCAGGAAGAACTGCGTCGCGTCCACATACACGCGGCCGTCCTCGCTCACGTTCGCTTCAAAGCCCCACAGCACGCTCTCCGCGAAGCTCTCCTTCACGGCGCGCCGCTCGGATTCGTCGCTGGACAGCGCCCTGTAATCGAGGTTCGACGCCACCAGCAGCACCTTGTCGCCGCTGCGCTCCCAGCGCACGATCTGCGTCTGGCCGAGTTGTCCGCGGTCCAGCCCGATGTCGTTGGAGCCGACGCCCGCGGGCAGCGATGTCACATACAGGAACTCCTGCCCCCAGCGTCCTGCCTCCAGCCAGATCTTGCCCGAAGCCTCGTCCCAGATGTAAGGAACGAAGCCGTCGTGACGCTGCCCCTTCGGCGCAGCCATCAATCCCAGCGCGCACACGGCCCCTAACAGAATGAGCTTCATATTCCCTCCACTGTACACTGGACTCATGCGGTTGCTTCCTGGCGTCTTCCTGGTTGCGGTACTGACGGCGCGTGCGCAGAAGCCCTGCGCCGACACGCCTGTCTACACGCCATGCGACATCGCAATTGAGCTCGATGCCGCGGCGGGCCAGCATGCCAACCCGTATGCCACGGTCGACCTGTGGGCTGAGTTCCGCTCGCCTGAGTTCAAGACGTTTCGCGTCCCCGCCTTCTGGGACGGCGGCCGGCGCATGATCTTTCGCTTCACGCCGATGGAGGCAGGCCAGTACACTTATCGTCTCAGCGGCAACATCCCCTCCCTCGAAGGCAAGATCGACAAGTTCACCTCCGTGGCGAGCGCTGATGCGACCGCCTTCATCCGCCGGGCCAATGTTCACCACTGGCAGTACACGGAGGCGCGCAAGCCGCATCTCTACATGGGCGCGGACTATCAGCCCGGCACGCCTGTGGATGCCTATGCCGCCAGGAAGTTCTCCCATCTCGCTGTCCGGGCACTGCCCGCCAACGCCTTCTCCGGACCGGATCAGCCAGCCAACGCTTTCTACAGGAAGCTCGACGAGCAGATCATGGCGATCCACTCGAAAGGCATCACCACCGACTTCATCCTGGCCGAGACGCCCGCGGACATTCGCAATGCGTTCCCAACGCCGCAACAGCTTGAACGCTTCGTTCGCTACATCATTGCGCGCTACTCCGCCTTCAATCTCACATGGCAGTTCGTCAACGCGTGGGAGACGACGCCCGCCGCGCGCGAGCTGCTGAAGGAGATCGGACTGCAGGTGAAGAAACTCGACCCCTACAGCCATCCGCGCTCCACGCGCGCCGCGCAGTCGTCCGCCTACCTCGGACCCGACGGCTGGATGGACTTCACCGTCAACGGCTCAGCGCAGGATGCTGTCATTGCCATCGAGCACCAGATGAACACCGTGCCGCAGATAGCGCTCATCGACGGCGCGCTGCCGGAGGAAGCCTTCCGCAAGCGTCTCTGGAACGCCACCATGGACGGCGCCTATCCGGTGATGACCGGGAACGTCTCTCCGGACTCGCCCAATGGCAAAACGATGGCAGGATGGTTCACCTTCATGTCGGAGCGCGTCCGCCACTGGGATATCGAGCCGTACTTCGACGTCGAAGGCGGTCGCTCCATCGCCATCCCCGGCATACGCAACGACGACTACGACATCGACTCGGTCGAATATGTCGTCTACGTCGAGAGCCCTCAAAAGGTCTCAGTGACCACGCAGAAACACGGCTACGAGGTCTATTGGGTGAACCCCTCAACGGGCGAATTGCGCAAAGAGAAGAAGGAGTGGAAGGGGGACGTCTTTGAAGGCACGCCGCCGGACGCCACGCGCGACTGGGTCCTGCACCTCTCACGCGACCAGCACAAGGAGGGCATGCTCAAAGGCGGCGTGTTCTCCGGGGTAGTCAAATTCGAGTCGTGGCCCGTGCCCGTGCAAGAGCCCGAACGCAACCCGCAGAAGGCCCCGTTCGAACTGGTGCAGCCTGGCACGACGGACACGCTCACCGTGGGTCAGCCCGTGAAGTACTCGATCAACCTGAAGCGCAAGACTGGCGGCACGCGGCGGATGATGTACGTGATCACGGGCGAGATCGTGCGGGATGGCCAGGGCACGCGTCTGCTCGCGGTTGGACCCGAAGGCACATTCACGATTCCGCCGGTCACTCTGACCGGAGGCCCTGGAGTCATGAACGTGCGCGTTGCCGCGCTGAATGCGCCGGGCAAGCTCTACTTGCTCGATTACATCTTCAACGTCGCCACCCCCGGCGCTGGATCTTCGAAATGACGCGCATCGTCGCTATTGACACCAGCTCCGACTTCGGGAGCCTCGCGCTGGTAGAGAACGGCTCGGTGATCGAGGAACTGCCGCTGCAATCAGCCGACGGCTTCGCGCACGTGCTGTTCCCGCAACTGGAGCGGATGATGCAGCGGCATGGCTGGCACCACGAGTCGGTGACCGGCTACGCGGCCGGTGCGGGACCGGGCTCATTCACGGGAGTTCGAGTCGCGCTAGCAGCAGTGAAAGGGTTGGCCGACGCGGCATGCGCCCTCGCGGCGTCTGTCTCCAACCTGCAGGCCATGGCGCTCTACGGGTCGGCTGCGTTGAGGGCGCCATTCTACGATGCACGACGCGGCGAAATCTACGGCGCCGTTTTCAATGCGAATCTCGAGCCAGTGGGTGCTGAGGTCGTGATGAAGCTCCCGGCATGGCGCGCTTCCCTGCCCCAAGGCGTTGAGCTGCTCACTCCGGATCCTTCGGTCTTCGGCGTCGATGCGACCATCACGCCGCGAGCACTCGCCGGGGCCATCGGCCGCCTCGCCGCGGGCCGACTGCAGGATCCGGCTGCGCTCGACGCCAACTACGTTCGGCGCTCCGATGCCGAGCTCAACTGGGTAGATCGCTGAAACATGACCCGCGGCCTTCAACGGAGTCCGCATAGCCCTGCGGGCGCCAAGGGAGATGAAGACGCTCCGCGGTAGAGCCGCGAGCGGCAGCGAGCGGGTATTGCGGATTCACGCGCCTTCAGCGCATAGCGTTACTGCGTCACCTTGATGACGGCGTAGAGCAGGTCGCCCTTCGTTAGCGCCTGGTGCGGGGTATTTGGCGGAATATGGGCCAGATCGCCGGGCCTCATCGCGGTCTTCTCGCCGCCATCGATGCCGGAGCCTCGGATCTCACCAGGACCTGTTGTGCGCGGGTTCACTGCCTTGCCGCCCACGGCGACGGTTGTTTCCCCCGACTGGATCCAGAAGTAGTCCACTTGCTTCTCATGGACCTCGGCTTCGCCGTCGCCCGTGCGGTAGACGAGCATCAACGAGTGTGTTCCCCAATTAGCGAGTTGCTCCGTTGCGACGTTCTTGCCGCTGAGCTTCGCTTTGAGCTTCGGGCCCCACGCAGCCAGGTCCGACTTCGACCAATAGCCGAAGCCTTTCGGGTCTTGCGAGCCGGTCTCCTGAACCTTGGTGACGAAGTAGAGAAACTCTTTCTTGACCAGCATCTGGTGTGGCATGCCGGCGGGGATGCGCACGATGTCGCCGGGCCTGAGCGTCACCTGTTGTCCACCCTCTATGACTTCGCCTCGAATCTCCCCCTCGCTCACGGTCCTCGGTGTCTTCACAGTGCCGCCGACGCGCAGCGTCGCCTCACCGCGTTCGGCGATGAAGACGTCGGTGACCTTCTCGTGGGCTTCCGCCACGCCGTCGCCGTTGCGACGCGAGATCGACGACCAGTGGTTCCCGAACTTGTCGAGGTCCACGCCGACCACATTCTTGTTTTGCTCCTTCATTTGACCGGCGATCTTCGTGTTCCAACCGGCCCATCCGGACTGCGGCCAGTACACGAAGCCGGGGACGCTCGCCGCCACGGCGGCGGCGAGCAGCAGCGTCGAAAGCAGGATCGTTCTTCTCATACTCATGCGGGAATCACTCTCGGCAACCGGTCCTTCACTGGAGCCAGCGCCGGCACTTCAGTCGTTGGCTTGTCCTGGTACCAGAAGCAGCAGCTATAGTAGCAGTCCGCCCGGTTGTTGCCGTGGCCGTGCTCCATGGTGTGCTTGAGGTAGCGGGTGAAGGTGACGGGGTTGTCGCCGTGGAAGCGGTAACAGCAATAGCGGCCGCCGACTCGCTCGGGACTTTGAATCAGCGGCGCGCCGTACATGTGATATCCGAATGCCTTGGCTCCGTCGCGTCCGCCAAAGTTCCAGCTTCCGAGGAAGTAGTCCTCGCTGCCGGTGCCAATGATGAGGGGCTTGGTCTCGTCATCGACGAAGATCATGTCATCGCCCTCGCCCATCCAGGCCTCGCTGTTCTGCACCACACCCAGGGTTACGCCCATCAAGTGGCCGCGACCGTGCGTCTCGCAGTAGACGTGGTTGTGCTTGCCGTCCTGGTTGTTCGGCGTCGAGCCGTCCGGCCCTTTGATGGCGACATGCGGCGTGACCTGGCGGTACTGCGCGTGGAAGTAGAGGGTATCGGCCGGCAGCGCGTCGACGCTCAGGAAGTCGATGTTCGAATAGAAGCTGCCAACATCGCGCGAGCCTTCGTTGGTCACGGTCATCTTCGCGCTGCTGCGGTAGGGCATCGCGAAGTAGCAGTTCAGTGAACGTCCGGGGGAGCAGGCGAGGTATTCGCTCTCATAGAGCACGTAGTCGCCGAGGTTGAGGCCGAAGAAGTCGCCGATGGGAGCCTCGATGCTGGGCTTATCGCTGCCGTCCCACCAGGCGCGCAGCACGAGTTCCTTCAGGTGAAGCGGGCCCTGGGCTGCGATCGTGAACCAGATGTGCGAGATCATGCCAGGACCTTTTTGGTTGAAGATCTCGATGCTCTTGCCTGCCGGAATGGGCCAGCGGTCGGAGTTGCCGCCGGTAGGATCGAAGCTCGACTGCTTCAGCGACTTGTAGTTCAGCGTGCGGCAGTAGTTCGGCAGGAACCGTGCGGCTTGCGCGCCGCCGCCAGCGCCCTGCTGCGCCGCGGCTTCGGGCGCGGCCGCCGCGCCGACCCCAAATGCTGCCAGCGCGCCTTTGAAGAACCCTCGTCTCTTGTATTCGCTCATGATGATGACCTCCGGGAGAAACCCAGTGGATCATATCATCTCACTGCTCGCGGAGCGCTTCCACGAAGCCCGCTCTCGTGGGCTTGAGCGCGGAGGCCGCATGGCCGTGGCAGCGCAGGACAGTGAAGCGACGGCCGGAGTCACTGCTCACGCAGCGCTTCCATGGGATCTACCTTCATGGCCCTGCGTGCCGGAGCGAGCGTCGCCGACGCGGCACAGACCAAGAGAGCCACCGCGACACCCGCAAGAGTCACCACATCGGCCGGCTTCACTCCATAGAGGAACCCCGCCACCAGCTTTCCGAGTGCAAGCGCGGCTGCGCCGCCAACCGCCACGCCAACCGCGGCCAGCGCCAGACCATGTCCGACGATGTTCCGGAGGATGCTGCCTCGCTGCGCTCCCAGGGCCACGCGGATGCCGAACTCCTTCATCCGTTGCGAGACCGAGTAGGCGATGACGCCGTTCAAGCCGACAGCGGCAAGCACCAGGGCGAACAGCGCAAATCCTCCAATCAGCACTGTCTGGAGCTTACGGGCAGCCATCGAATCTTCCAGGCATTGCTCCATCGTTCGGATCTGCAGAACGGGCTGGTCCGGGTCGATGCGTCGAATCGCCTGGCGGGCGGCCGAGGCCATCGTTCCGGTATCTCCACTTGTGCGGATAACCAGCGCCATATCGTATATGCCAGCCTGCTCCATGGGGACATAGGCCTGCGGCCTCGGAGACTCCTCAATCTCAGCCTGCCGGACGTCGCCCACCACGCCAACGACAGTCAGCCACGGGATGTCCTCCCTATCTCCGCGCTTGATGCGTTTGCCGATCGGATCCTGTCCAGGCCATAACTTGGTGGCCATCGCCTGACTTACCACCACCACAAGCTGCGATTCGGGGCCGTCGCTGCGGGTGGTCATCCGGCCTGCCTTCAGCGGCACGCCCATCGTATCGAAGTAGCTCTCGCTGATCTCACGGAACTCCGCGATCGGCGTCTCACCCGATTTGCCCTTCGGCCGGCCTTCCACAACGACGGTGTTGATGTCATAGGAGCCTGAGAGCGGGATTCGGCTGATGACCCCGGCGCGCTGGACTCCTGGGAGGCCTTCCACTTCATCGAGCGCTCTACGGCAGAAGGCCACCTTCTGCTCGCTCTTCGGAAACCGGTAGGCGGGCAGTGGGATGTTCATCGTCACGATGTTGGCCGTATCGAATCCCTTCTCGGCCTCCAGCACCTTCACGAAGCTGCGGACCAGCAGCCCCGCGCCAGTGAGCAGAACCATCGAGAGGGCCACCTCGACGACCACCAGGGAAGTGCGGATACGATGGTGTCCTTTGGACGTGCCGCCGCGTCCTCCTTCCTTCAGTGTCTCGACGAGGTCCACGCGGGCTGCGCCGGCGGCTGGGGCCAAGCCGAACAGGATACCTGTGACGACCGAGACGGCCGTGGCGAAGAGCATGACGGTCCAGTCCACGCCGACCTGATCCATCCGGGGCAGCTTCACGCCCGCGAGGCCGCGCATCGCATGAACCCCCCAGAACGTCAACAGGCAGCCGGCTGCGCAGCCGAGGACGGAGAGCAGCACGCTTTCCGCAAGCACCTGGGCGGTGAGACGAGCCGGAGTGGCGCCGAGCGCAGCGCGGAGGGCCATCTCGCGTCTTCGCGCGATGGATTGCACCAGCAGCAGGCCGGCAACATTTACGCAGGCGATCAGCAACACCATGAGGACGGCGAGGCTGAGCATCATGAGCGCGGGGCGAGATCGCTGCACCATATTCTCGAGATAAGGCGTCAACTGGACGCTCCAGTCCTCAGGTTTCCCCTGGCCAACGCGCGCAACGACACGCTTCTCGATCGCCTGGAGTTCGGACTGTGCCCTCTCCAGCGTCACGCCAGGCTTCAGCCGCGCCACGATGCCGAAGCTGTGATTGCCGTAGTTCGAGCGCTCGCCGGCCTGGATCGGCATCGGCCGCCAGAATTCCGTCTTCTCGGCCACGATGGGCCGCTTCGGGTGCTCGTTGCCGCGGGGGAACTCGAAGCCTTCAGGCATGACGCCAACGATGGCGTATTCTCGGTCGTCGATGCGGAGGGTCTTGCCGAGGGCATCGGGCGATCCGCCGAACTTGCGCTGCCACAGCCCGTTACTCAGGACGACAACGGCGTCCTTCCCGGCGGTGTCTTCTTCGGGCAGGAATCCGCGCCCGAGAGCCGGCTTGACGCGAAGAGTCGCGAAGAGGTCCGGGGTCACGCGCGCTCCGCGGACGCGTTCGGCCTCTCCGCCACCGGTCAGGTTGGCCATGCGGCTGGCGAAGATGCCAAGGCTTTCAAAGCTGGTGCTCTGCCGCTGATACTCGCCGGCCATGCCGGGGCTGACCGGAACCTCAGTGAAGCCCATGGCCGCCCTCACGATCTCTCCGGTTTCCCAGACCATGACGAGCCGTTGCGCCTCGGGATACGGGAGCGGCTTGAGCAGGACTCCGTTCATCACGCTGAACATCGTCGTGGTGGCGCCGATGCCGAGGCCGAGGGTAAGCACAGCCGCGGCAGTGAATCCCGGCGACTTTCTCATTACGGTGGCCGCGTGCCGCAGGTCCTGGAAGAAAGAGATCATGAGCGCATTCTCGTCAAGTCTGTATAACGAGATATACGGCTCCTAAGTTCCCGTATTAGCAGGCCCGAGTCTTGATCAGCGAACCTCAACCTTGCGGCGGGAGACTGTTTGCTCCTGGCCGGAGACCGTGGCGGTGGCTTTCAGCAGATAGGCGCCTGGGGCCGCGGGGGCCTGCAGGGGCACCTGCCAGGTGTGAGCGCCGTATGCGGGGAGTTCGAATTTGAGTTCGGTGGAGGCGGCGCCGGTGAATTCGAGGCGGAGTTTTCCAGACAGCGTGATGGGCTTGTCGTTCACCATCATCACGGCGTAGGTCCGTTTCTGTTCGGGCTTCAGCGCGGGCTGCCAGAAGTTGATGTAGACGCCGAGGGGCTTGAAGGACTCGCGGACCCAGTCGGCGAAGTTCGCCTCGAGCTCGAGTTTCTCGACGTCCTTCCAGTGGTCGCTAGTCTTCACGCCGGGATAGCTGCAAGTGAGAAATGTGAAGTGGAGGACGCCGGCAAAGTTGCGGTGGGCGCGCCAGAACTCTGTAAGGCCCGCGAGGTTGTAGGCGTAGAGCTCGAAGCGCTGCTTCGGCGTCGCATCCGGGCCGAGGAGGGCCTTGTAGACGTCCTCGGTGAGCAGTGTCGGCGTGCCGTCGCGGTTCATCCACATCCAGCCGTACTCGTTGGCGATGACGGCGTGGGCGGAGGGGTGTCCGGCGTTGGTGGTCTTGGCGCCGGTCATGCCTTCGAGCTGCGTCATGGAGAACTTGCCGCGGCCGCCGTAGTACGCGCTGAACAGGTAGGGATGGTCCTCCACGGGGTCGTCGTAGCCAGTGGGCGTCGAGTAGCCGTTGTCCCAGGGGCGGTTGGAGAGGTCCAGCTTGCGCACGGCGGGAATCACAGTCTCGCGGAGCATGTCCGAGTCGGTCTCGTTCGACGCGTCCCAGATGGCCTGGCTCGGATGGTTCCAGTGGTCTCGCATCCACTCGGTGTACTGGGTTATCAACTCCTCGCTCTTGTAGGGCGGGAAGTAGCCGCGGCCGTTCCAGATGAAGAACTCGTTCTGGATGAGCAGGCCGGCCTCGTCGGCGATGTCGAACCACATCTCGGGCGCGGGGCCGATGCAAAAGCGGAAGGAGTTCCAGTTCATCTTCTTCGGACCGTCGATGAGGAGTTTGCGCACCCACTGTTCTTCCCACGGATGGCGCTTGCAGAGCGGGTCCTCGAAGAAGCGATGGAGAGTGATGTTGGAGCCGCGGAGGAAGTAGAGCTTTCCGTTAAGATACGCGCGTTTGGTAGCGGTATCGAAGCGGAACTCGCGCATGCCGAAGCGGGTTTTGATGTTGTCATTCGCAGTTGATGTCTCTACGGTGTAGAGATTCGGCTCCTCCGGTGTCCACAACTTCGCTCCTGGCATTGCGACGGTCGCCCGGACTGCTTTCCGCTCACCCGGCTGCAACCTGACATGCGGTGGAAATTCAGTCCAGTTCGCCACCACGTGCTTCAACGAAATGGTCACTGGCGCATTGCCCTTGTTCACCAGAATGGTCTCAATCTCCGCTGAGGAGGTCGCGAGGCGCGGGGCGATCTGGACGCTCTCGATGTAGGCCGAGCCGGTGAGAATGAGCGAGACGTTGTCATAGATGCCGGGGGTCCATTTGTACTTTTCGAAATCGGTGCCCGCGGGGGCCCAAACGGGCAGTGCCGCGGGGTGTGCGCCGATGCGGACGACGAGGTCGTTATCGCCGGTCCAATTGATGGAGCCGGCGACGTCGAAGTAGCCGGCGCTGAAGCAACCCAGGTGCTCGCCCACCTTCTTGCCATTGAGCCACACGGCGGTGCCGAACTGGGCCTTGGCGATGCGCAGCATGGCAACGGGCTGTTTGCCGGGGACGCGGAAGCTGCGCCGGTACCAGAAGTAGTTACGCTCCTGGCGGGGCACTCCGGCGTTTTCGACACGTGCGCTTTCGGGCAGCTTCTTCTCGCGGATGGAGGTCTGGATGAACTCGCGGCTATCGAACTTGTCAACGTCCTTGAAGGGCGGCGTGGCCAGATTGGCGAGGCCGGGGACGGGTGCGGCGTGATCGAAGGCGGCAGGCACCGGCTCGGCGGCGACGCTGTCGGCCATTTTCCAGTCTCCGTTCAGGGAAATGGTGTTGCGCTGGGCGGCCACCAGCGGAACGGCGCACAGAAGCAGACTCGCGAGTCGCATATCGGGGTCATCGTATCATCGAATGTTGAACTACGACGTCATTGTGATTGGCGGAGGCGCGGCCGGGCTGTTCTGCGCGGGGCTGGCAGGACAGCATGGACGGCGTGTGGCGGTGATCGAGCATTCGGACCGGCCTGGGAAGAAGATCCTGATCTCGGGCGGGGGCCGGGCGAACTTCACGAATTCGCGGGTTTCGGCGGCGAACTTCCTCTCGGCCAATCCGCACTTTGCGAAGTCGGCATTGGCCCGGTTCACGCCGGCGGACTTCATCGCGCTGGTCGAGTCGCACAGGATTCGGTGGCATGAGAAGACGCTGGGCCAGCTCTTCTGCGACGGGTCGGCGAAGGACCTGCTGCGGATGCTGGAGGCCGAGTGCGCAAAAGGCAAGGTGGAGTTGTTGACAGGGACGCGGGTGACGTCGGTTTCGCGCGACACACGATTCCGGATTTCGACATCACGGGGAGAGATGGAGTCGGCTGCCCTGGTGATAGCGTCTGGCGGATTATCGATTCCGAAGATGGGCGCGACGGGGTTCGGGTATGACATCGCGAAGCAGTTCGGGCTCAAGGTGGAGAAGCCTTACCCCGCGCTGGTGCCGCTGACGTTCGATATAGAAAATCAGAGGCGGTGGTGCGGGCTGAGCGGGGTCTCTACCGAGGTGGTCGCGTCTTTTGGGAAACAACATTTCCGGGAAAAACTGTTGTTTACGCACCGGGGGATCTCAGGGCCGGCCATTCTGCAGATCTCCTCATATTGGAGGCCGGGGAGGCCGCTGTCCGTTGACCTGCTGCCCGGGTTCGACTTTTCTGGTACGCCGGGGCACGAAGGCCGGAAGTTTCTCACGCTGAAGCTGCCTCAGCGGCTGGCGGAGGCGTGGCTGGAAAATGAGGGCCACACGCAGACGGTGCTGAGCGTGAAGAGGGTCGATGCGGGGTTGCACAACTGGGTAGTGTGGCCCGCCGGGACTGAAGGGTTCGAGAAAGCGGAAGTGACAGGCGGCGGCGTTTCGACCAGCGACCTTTCGTCCGCAACCATGGAAGCACGGAATGTTCCGGGCTTGTTCTTCATAGGGGAGGTGGTGGACGTGACTGGTTGGCTGGGTGGTTACAACTTCCAGTGGGCCTGGTCGTCGGCATATGCTGCGGCCCGGGCGGTTGCGGGATAGGGCAGGAGCGCGGTCACCGCCGGGCTCGCCCTCAGCCACGCCTGATCACTTCTTGCGCTTGCGAGGCGCTTCCGGCACCACCAGCGAGAAGTACAGCTTCTTCTCAGCACCATCCACGCGGTCCAGCCGCACCTTCACACGGTCCCCGATCTTCAGTTCCTTCCGGCTGCGCTCGGCGACAATTTTCCGCGTGTTTTCCTGGTAATTCCAACGCTCCCCCGGCAGGAAGTCGATCGGGACCATGCCTTCAACAAACAGATCATCCAGCTCAACGAAGAACCCGAACTTCGCGGTGGAGATGATCAGCCCGTTGAACTCCTCGCCCACGCGCTCGATCATGTACTTCACTTTCTTCCACTCGAGCAGTTCGCGTTCCGCCTCCGCCGACTTGCGCTCTGTCTCAGAGCACAGCTCGGCCACGCCTCGCAGGTCTTCGATCACCGCTGGAGCCCCATCCAATAGCCCGCCCAGCAGCCGGTGCACGACAAGATCCGGGTAACGCCTGATGGGAGACGTGAAATGCGTGTACGTCTTCGCCGCGAGCGCAAAATGGCCGACACTTTCCGTCGAATACCGCGCCTGCTTCAGCGACCTCAGCATCAGGTAATTCAGTATCCGCTCCTCAGGCCGCCCCTCCAGCTTCTCCACCAGCTTCTGATACATCTTCGAGTTCACGCGGAAGCTGTCATCCGCGCGCACGATGTCCCGCCGCAGCTTGCGCCCGTCGGCGGTCCGGGTCACTACCGGATACCTCTTCACGGGCATCGCCGGAATGCCCAGAGAGTACCCGAACCGCGCCGCCACTTCCTCGAACTCCAGCACCCTCTGCGGGTCCGGCGTCTCGTGCACTCGGAAGATCGATTCCTCCAGGTGCGACTCAAGATGCCCGCTGACCGCTTCATTCGCCGCCAGCATGAACTCCTCGATGATGCGATGCGCGATGTTCCGCGGTGTCCGCTCGATTCCAGTCATCACGCCCTGCTCATCGAACACGATCAGCGGTTCCGGCAGGTCGAAGTCGATCGAGCCGCGCTTCATCCGGCGCCGGTTCAGGATCAGCGCCAGTTCCTTCATCAGCTCGAAGCGAGCCGCCAGCCCCGCGTAACGCTCGCGCAATCCCTTATCCCCTTCGAGGATCAGGTGCACATTCGTATACGTCATACGCTCAATGCTGCGCATCACGCCGCGGCAGAACTCCTGCCTGACGACGTCGCCTTGCCGGTCGAATTCGAGCAGCGCCGACATGCACAGCCGGTCCACGCCGGGTTTCAGCGAGCAGATCTCCGTGGACAACTCCAGCGGCAGCATCGGCACCGCGCGGTCCGGGAAATACGTGCTGGTGCCGCGCTGCAGGGCCTCTTCGTCGATCGGCGATCCCGGCTGCACGTAGTGGCTCACATCGGCGATGTGCACGTGCAGCATGAAATGCCCGCTCGGGGCGCGTTCCACCCATACCGCGTCGTCGAAGTCGCGCGCCGTCTCGCCATCGATCGTCACCACGTCCATGCCGCGGAAGTCGCGCCGCCCTGCAAGATCCTTCTGCCCCAGCGTCAGCGGAACGCTCTGCGCCTGCTCCAGAACCTCCGCCGGAAAGCGGTGCCGCAGGTGGTGCTTGCGGATCGTGATCTCCACGTCCACGCCGAAATCGTCGGGATGTCCGAGCACCTCCATCACGCGTCCCACCGCGTGTTCGCCACCCTTCTCGGGATAGTCCAGGACCTCGACGTTCACGATCAAACCATCGAGATCCTCCACGCGCTGAATGTCACGTGCGCCGACGCCGATGCGGTCTGGATTCGCTCCCCGCCCCGGAATCTCCATGCCGTCAGGGATGAGGATCCAATGCTGGATCCTCGACTCGTGCGGCACAACGTAGTTTTCACGCCGCCCCACCTTGAATTCGCCCACCACCGTGGGGTGCGCCCGGTCCAGCACCCGCACCACTTCGCCCTCGGCTCTCTGGTCATGCGCGACGCGCGTGATCCGCGCCAGCACACGGTCCCCGTGCATCGCTCGTCCTGCCGAATTCGGCGGAATGAAGACATCGCCGCGTACGCCAGGGGGCGGCACGTCCGCGATCACGAAGCCGTAGCCGTCGCGATGCATGTTCAGACGCCCGGTGGCGAACTCCTGCGTCCGCCCGGGCAGCACGTATTGCTCGCCGCGCAGCTCGATGAGCGCGCCCTTCCGCACCAGCCGCTCCAGCGTTGCGCTCAACTCGCGTCGAGCGTCGCCCTTCACGCCCAGCTCGCGCACGAGCTGTTTGAAGCCGGCGCGGCCATGTGGCAGCGCCGCCAACCGCGCGAGGATCGCGGACTCGTTCATTACCTCGTCGCCGGCGCGCTCGGCGGCGGCGTCTCCGGCTTCACTGGCGCCGGCATCTTCTCGTTCTCAAACCGCGGCAGCATCCCGTCGCGATTCGCCAAATGCCACACTGTCGCGGCGACTACCGTACTCGCCTTCATCACGTCCTCGGGCACGATGCGCTCGTACGTATCGAGGTTGGTGTGCCAGGTCTGGCCGAAGTACTCGATCGGATCCTGCATCAACCCAATGCCGGGCAATCCCGCGGCGTTGAACGAGGTCGAATCCGTGCCGCCTTCGCGACGGCTCGTCGACGCCGAAGCGCCCATGACGCCCAGGTCTTCGAACGGTGCAAGCACCACTTTCAGCACCGTCGCTGCTTCTGCCGGTCCGAATACCGATGCTCCGCGCACGCGCCCAGTCCCGCTATCGAGGTTCACGTAACCCACCAACTTCCCGAAGTCCGCCTTCGGCTCCTCGAAGGTGCCGAAGTGCGTCTTCACATACGCCTTCGATCCAAGCAGACCCTGCTCTTCGGCGCTCCACAAGGCAACGCGAATGGTGCGCCTCGGCTTCAGGCCCAGCGCCTGGATCACACGAACCGCCTCCATCATCACCGCCGACCCGGCAGCATTGTCGGTTGCACCGGTCGCCGAGTGCCACGAATCGAGGTGCCCGCCGAGCATCACAACTTCATCAGCCTTGTCCGTGCCCGGGATCTCGGCCACCACGTTGTACGTGGTCTTGCCCTCCGGATACGTGCGGTTCTGGATGTTGAACTCCAGCGTCACCGTCTCACCGTCACCCATCAGCCGCGCGATCCGGCCGTAGTCTTCATTGCGCAGGATCACCGTCGGCACGGTCTTCGCGACATCGTAGGTGCGATTCTGGAAGGCCCTCACCATGCCGTGCGCCATTCCGGCATCCTGCACCTTCACCAGCGCGCCGTTGGCCAGCAGCCACGGGTCGATCATCTCCGTCATCTGAGCCGCGGTCAGTTTACCCGGCTCCGGCTTCGGCGCCTCGGGCCGCTGCGGACCGCCGCGCGCGCCGCCTTCCAGCCGTTTGCGCACCGCGTCGTCTTCCATGCGCTTGTTCGTTGCAGTGAAGCTCACCGGCACAACAACGGGCTTGCCCAGCAGCACGATCTTCCCCTTCAGCTTGCCCTTATTCTCGTTGAGCCACGCGGTCAACTCCTCCTTCGCCGGCTTCTCCGGCGGAACCAGCAGCACCGCGGCGCCCGCCGCCGTGCCCTTCGTCGAAGGCGTCCAGCCGAGAACCTCGAACACGAGGTTGTCCTTTACCGGCGACGTGATGTAGCCTGCGGCCCGCTCGTTCAGCCAGCCTGCGTGCCCAAAGCTCCACGGCTCCAGCTTCGCGTTCTTCAGTCCCCACTCCGTCATCGTCGCCGCGGCCCACTTCGCCGCCGCTTCATGATTCGGCGAGCCGGTCAGACGCGGACCGTAGCGGTCAGTCAGCACGTGCAGGGTCTTCATGACCTGAGACCCCTCGGTTGCCTCCTTGCGGATCTTCTGATTGACCTCGGTGTCGATCCTTTCCTCCGCGTTGAGCAGCGCGGCGGTCAATGCCAGGGCGGTGAATGCAGCGAGACGCATATGGAGACAGGATACCCGACGCGCTACCATGGTCGGTGCCATGGAACTGAAAACGGTCCCCCTCGAGATCCCCGAGAACGGCAACATCATCTTCGGTCAGTCCCATTTCATCAAGACGGTCGAGGACCTCTACGAGGCCATCGTGAACACGGTCCCGCAGATGAAGTTCGGCCTCGCCTTCTGCGAGGCGTCGGGCGCCTGCCTGATTCGCGCCGAGGGCAACGACGACGCGCTCAAGGCTCTCGCCATCAAGAACGCGCAGGCAGTCGCGGCCGGCCATACCTTCATCATCTGCCTCCAGAACGGCTACCCAATCAACCTCCTTTCCCGCATCAAGGATGTCCCCGAAGTCGTCAGCCTCTTCTGCGCTTCAGCCAATCCTGTCGAGGCGATCATCGCCGAAACAGAACGCGGCCGCGGTGTTTTGGGCGTTATCGACGGAGAGAAGCCCAAAGGAGTCGAGGACCAGGCCGGCATCGAGTGGCGGCATTCGCTCCTGCGCAAGATCGGCTACAAACGCTGAGGCTCGCACAACAGGTTGTCGATGAGCCGCGTCGAGCCGAGCCACACCGCGGTGACGACGCGCACCGGACCGTTGATCCGCTCTACCGGTTGCATCGTGTCAGGGTCAACGATTTCGAAGTATTCGATGCGCAACTCGGGCCGACGCAGCATTGCCTCCGCGTGGCGCTTCACCTCACCGGTATCACGCACTCCCCCTGAGACACGGCGCCGGGCTGCCAGCAGGGCGCGATACAGCACCGGGGCGATCTCTCGCTCGGCATGCGTCAGTCGCTGATTGCGCGAGCTCATCGCGAGGCCGTCGGCTTCACGGACAGTGGACACCTCGACGATCTCCACGGGCACGTTGAGGTCACGCACCATCCGCCGGATCACGGCGAGCTGCTGCGCATCCTTCTCCCCGAAGTAGACTCGATCGGGCTGCACAATCTGGAGGAGCTTCATCACGACGGTCGCGACGCCGCGGAAATGCCCCGGCCTGAACCTGCCGCAGAGATGTTCCGTCAATTCACTCACAACAACCGATGCCCTCAGCGGCTCGGGGTACATCTCCTCGTCGGACGGCGCAAAGACAATACCGGCACATCGCGACGCGCAGCAATCCACGTCGGTCTGCAACGTGCGCGGGTACTTGTCATAGTCCAGCGGATCGTTGAACTGGATCGGGTTCACGAAGATGCTCACCACCGTGCAGTCTGCCTGCTGCGCCGACTGCTCGATCAGCTTTCCATGTCCGTCGTGCAGCGCTCCCATGGTGGGGACAAGGCCGATGGTCTTGCCCTGACGCCTCTGGCGCGACAGAGTCTCGCGCAGCTCACTGATGGTGTGGATCAACTGCGTGCTCATCGTCCGTCCCTCACCTCTTTCGCGTAGTTCTTTACAGCGTCGATGATGGCATTCTCCAGTTCAGCGAACTTCCTGGCGAACGGCGGCGCTGCATCGCCTGTCAAGCCAAGCATGTCGTGCGTCACCAGCACCTGTCCGTCGCAGTGGGGACCGGCGCCGATACCGATCACCGGGATGCTCAATCCCGCCGTTACAGCCTTGGCCAGATCAGCCGGGATCGACTCCAGCACCAGCGCGAAAACGCCGGCGTCCTGCAGCGCGCGGGCGTCGGCCGTGAGCCGGTCCGCGTCCTCTTTCGTCGTGGCCTGCCGCCGAAAGCCGCCCAACTGATTCACGGCCTGCGGGGTCAGCCCGAGATGGCCCATCACGGGGATGCCCGCGTCCACCAGACGCCGCACGGTCTTCGCCACGGGCTTGCCGCCCTCTATCTTCACGGCATGCGCTCCACCCTCCTGGATCAGGCGTCCGGCATTCGCCAGGGCCTTCAGGGCACCCGTCTGGTAGGTGAGAAACGGCATGTCCGCCACCACCAGTGCGCGATGAACTCCCCGGCTGACGGCGCGGGTGTGATGGATCATCGCATCGAGGGTAACGGGGATCGTCGTCTCGTAGCCGAGCAGGACCATGCCCACCGAGTCGCCGACCAGCAGGATGTCGATCCCGGCGCGGTCCAACAGCCGGGCCAGCAGCGCGTCATAGGCGGTGAGCATGGCGATCTTCTCACCGCGGCGCTTCATCGCCTTCAGGTCTGTCACCCGGACTCGTTTGATTTTGACGCGTTCACTCATGATTTCGAAGCTTCCGGCACGCAAGGCCGGCCACATGCAGGCCGGCGTGGCGATACAGCTCACGAATCGGCTCGGGCACACTCGACAGCGCGCGAAGATGTGCCGAGACTGTCTCCACGTCGCCGCGCTCGATCGGGCCGGTCAGCGCTGCTTCCGGTCCCATGGTCAGCGCATTCTCGACGCTCGCACGAACGAGTGGCGCGAGGGCCCGCAACGCCTGTGCGCGTCCAATACCAGCTTCGCCCATCAGCAGCGCCGCCGCATCGATGAGCCCCACGACATAGTTGCTCGCCATCACCGCCGCCGCATGATACAGCGGCTGCGACTCAGGCTGAATCTCCAGCACTTCTCCCTCCACCAGTTCAACAATCCGCCGGGCCCAGGCCACGGCTTCGCGGTCCCCGCAGACTCCGAAGGATGCGCCCTTCAGTGCGGCCGCACCCTGAGAGGGTGAGGCCACAGTCTGCAGGGGATGCAGCACGCCGCACGACACGCCGCGCGCTGAGAGCGCGGCGAGAGCTTCGGGCCCTCGCGTTCCGCAGGTATGCAGCGCGATGCCGTCGCTCATTCCTGCGCCTGCGAGAGTCTCAGCAACCCCTGACAATGCGTCATCCGGAACAGCGATCAGAATTCGCGCCGCCCGGCCAGGCAATTCAGCGATCGTGTCACGGCCCGCGATCGCGATCACGGGTTCACCGCACTCCACGAGCAGGCGCCCGAGGGCCTGGCCGACACGACCGGCGCCGGCAATGCCAATTGCCCGATTATCTCCGATTGTCTTCATCATGCCGTGAGGTTCAGGACAGGGTGCGGAGGCAGACGGGCTGCCCGACTGTAAGCCCCTTGTCTGCGGGTTGGAGTTTGCCGGTCTTCGCGTCGATGGCGAAGATGACGATGTTGTTGGACCGCTGGTTGGCGGCGAGCAGCCAGCGGCCCGACGGCTCGATGAAGAAGTTGCGCGGCATGACGCCCTTGGTCGGGGTATTGCCCATGGGGGCGATCTTGCCGGTCTTCGAATCGATGTTGAATGCGGCGATTGAGTCTTCACCGCGATTGGAGGCATATAGCCACTTGCCGGACGGGTGGACCCGGATCTCGGCTGGGAAGTTCTGGCCCTTGAATCCTTCGGGCAACGTGGAGACGGTGTGGATCTCGTCGAGATCGCCTTCAGGAAGATAGTTGAGCGCCGTGACCGTCGAGTTGAGCTCGTTGACGCAATAGCCGTAACGCTTGTTGGGGTGCCAGGCGAAGTGGCGGGGGCCTGAGCCGGGCGCGAGACGAACAGACTTGTGCTCGGACATGGAACCGGCCTCGGGCTTGATGGCGTAGATGAATATCTCGTCGGTGCCAAGGTCGCAGGCGACAGCGTACTTGTTGTCCGGGGTCGGATTGATGGAGTGCGCGTGCGGGCCTTCCTGTCGTCCCTTGTTGGGGCCATTTCCCTGGTGCTGGAAGAAGCTGACGGGATCGCTGAGCTTGCCGTCGGGAAGGATCCTGTACGATGCGACACTCCCACTGCCGTAGTTGGCGAGCATGGCCATGCGGCCGGAGTGGTCGAGGTTGACGTGGCAGGGGCCGCTGCCCTTGGCGGTGACCCGGTTGAGCTGGGTGAGCTTGCCGGAGTCGCGGTCGATGGAGAAGGCGCAGATGGAGCCGGCGCGCTGGCCCTCGTAGTTGCCGATCTCGTTGATCGCGTACAGGAACTTTCCGGAGGGGTGGAGTTCGAGGAAGGTGGGGTTGGGCGTCTCGGCGGCGATGGCTAGATCTGTGATGGCGCCGGTGGCAGGATCGAAATGAGCGGAAGAGATGCCCTTATTGGAGTTGTTGGTGTACACGCCGATGAAGAGCAGCATGGGCTTTTTCTGAGCGAAGAGTGCGGGCGCGGCCGAAGCGGCGGCCATGAAGGTGCGGCGAGACAAATGCATGGGAATATCACACCGCATCGGGGGCGGTGAGGCAAGGCGGGCCGCGAGTGGCGGCTGCGCCGGGGTAGACGCGGCGGGTGCGGAGTCCGCGGACGGAGTTGCGGTGGAAGCCGAGGTGGCTGCGAGCGCGTTGGGGCGTGTCTGAGAGACGGAGGCAGGGGTCGAGGCGGGCAGTGGGGGCTGGGGCTCCATGATGGCCAGGAAGAAGGGGTCAGGAGGGTTGGGACAGGAGGGCGCGTTTGCGGAGGGTGAGCCAGTCGGGGAAGAGGGGAGGATTTTGGAGCCAGGTGCGGATCCAGAGGAGCTCTTCGGCTTTTGGTTTGCGGCGGGCGGCGAGCTCGGTGTGTTTGCGGGCGGTGATGACTGTTTCGCGGACCTGGCGGCGGCGGTCGCGGTCGCCGGAGACGTACTCGCGGGCGAGAGCGATGAGTGTCCGTTCGAGATCGTCGAGAGTGTCCTGCCGGACGCCTTCGACGAGCGGGGAGAGCGCGATTCCGGATTCGAGCAGGGCCGTGCGGAGGGTGCGCGGGGAGACATCGGAGAACTGGGCGACGAGCCGTGCAGCGAGTCCCTCATCGACGTGCACCGCGCGCTGGCTTTTGAGCCACTCGATGGCTTGAGCTTTGCATCCCTTCCGGCTGCTTACCATTGCGATAAGAGGCGACGGCCTTCTGGTGGCCGCTGTAATCGGCGCTAAAGACATGCCCGCCTGAGTGATCCGGGCGAGCAACAAAGTAAAGATCTTTTGTTTCGGCGGGGTGCAGCGCCGCAACTAGCGACGCGCGGCCGGGGTTGGCGACCGGTCCCGGCGGAAGTCCCGAGTACTGGTAGGTATTGTAGCGGTTTGAGCTCTCAAGGTCGCTTTTGTGGATCGTGCCCCGCCAGTGGCCGTCGAGTTTAGCGGCGTACTCCACCGTAGGGTCGGCTTCGAGTTTCATTCCGAGGTTGAGGCGATTGCGATAGACGCCGGCGATGAGGGCGCGCTCATTTTCGAGCTTGGCCTCAGTCTCGACGAGTGAGGCGAGAGTGACGAGCTGCCTCTGTTTTTCGCGCTCGGCGCCGAGCTCGGACCAGACCTTGTCGAACTGGGCGCGCATGGCGCGCGCGATGGCCGCAGAATCGGTTTTGCGCCGGAAGTGATAGGTGGAGGGGAAGAGAAAACCCTCATCGACAAGCGCAGCTTTGACGAAATCAGCGGAGGCAGCAAAGCCGGCCTTCTCAACGAGCTTCGCGATGTCGAAGACGTCGCTGCCTTCGGGGACGCGGAGTTCGACGAGGTAGACATCGCCCCGGGCGATGCGGTCGAAGACGTCGGCGGGAGTGAGCGGATACTCGAAGCGGTACTCACCGGCCTGCGGTTTGGCGCGGGGGCGGAGGGCTCGGGCGAGAGCAAAGAGGTATGGGTGGCGGACTACGCCGGCCTGAGCCAGCATGTCGCCGATGCGGAGCGTGGATGTGCCGCGGGGGATATCGACGAACACGGGCGAGGGGAAATTGCGGTAACGATCGACGCGCACGAAGTAGAATGCGGCGGCGAAGGCCGCGATGACTCCGGCGGCGAGAGTGAGTCTGAAGAGTTTCTTCATTCGGCGGGTTGTACGGCGCGGAGATAGTCTTCGAGCAGAATGACGGCGGCGAGGCGGTCGACGGCGCCTTTGCGCTTGGCATCGAGCATGCGGTTGAGGCTCATGCCGGAGTCCTGCATGAAGGACTCGGCCTCGACGGAGGTGAGGCGCTCGTCCTGGAATTGGACCGGGATGCCCGTGTGGCTTTCGAGGCGTTCGGCGAAGGTGCGGACGAAGGCGGACATCTCGCTTTCCTGGCCGCTCATGTGCAAGGGGAGGCCGATGAGAAAGAGGCCGACGCCGCGCTCGCGGGCGATGGTGTGGAGGCGGGTGATGTCCTCGCGCATGGTCTTGCGTTGGAGCGTATCGAGTCCGTGGGCAGTGCCGAAGGGGTCGCTGATGGCGATGCCGATGCGCTTGCGGCCGACGTCGAGGGCAAGAATTCTATGGCGGCTCTCCACACCACGATTGTGCCATGCTGGAGCATTGAGCCGGCCTGCGAAGAGAACGCGGGCTCACAGTGGAGAAGACAGCCGTGAACAGAATGACCGGATTGCTGGCCCTGGCCGTGATGGCCGCGCCCGTCGAGATCGCGCAACAGAAGAAGCCCGTCACGCTGGAAGCCCTGAGCCAGGGCAGCGGGCGGATGATGATGGAGATGGGCGGAGCGCCGGTGTGGTCCCCGGGCGGGCAGCGATTCGCGGTGCGGCGCGGCGATAAGGTGGCGATCTACGACATAGCGGCCGGCACGGAAAAAGAGCTGTTCTCGACGAGCGAGCTGACGAAGCTGGCGAAGGCTGCGCCGCCGGACCGGGCGATGAGCTGGGAGAACCGCCGTGTGAGCGAGCAGCGGGTGCAGTGGTCGCAAGACGGGAAGAAGCTGCTGCTGGTGCAGAGCGGCGATGTGTTCCTGTGGAGTGAAGACAGCGGCAAGATCGAGCAGTTGACGGCGACGGATATCGCCGAGCGCGATCCGAAGCTCTCGCCGGACGGGACAAAGGTGAGCTTCCGCCGTGCGGCGGAGCTGTACGTGATGGACATAGCGTCGAAGAAGGTGACGCAGCTCACGAACGACAGTTCGCCGACGCGCTGGAACGCGATGCTGGACTGGGTGTATCCGGAAGAATTGGACCTGGGGACGGCGTACTGGTGGTCGCCGGATTCGAAGCAGATTGCGTATTTGCAGTTCGAAGTGGGGCGCGAACCTTTGTATCCGCACGGGGACCACTTGCAGGTGGCGGCAGTGATCGAGCCGCAGCGGTACCCGAAGGCTGGGACGCCGAACGCGGACGTGCGCGTGGGCGTGGTGAGCGCCACGGGCGGCGAGACGAAGTGGATGAACTTCGGCGAGACGCGCGACATGCTGATTGCGCGCGTGAACTGGGCTCCCGATTCGAAGGACGTGATCACTCACAAGCTGAACCGGGTGCAGGACCATTTGTGGGTGATGTCGGCGGAGGCGGGCACGGGGCGCGCGAAGGTGCTGATCGAGGAGACGGATCCGGCGTGGATCAATATCACGGACGACTTCAACGTGCTGAGCGATGGCCGGATCCTGCGGACGAGCGAGAGGGACGGATTCCGGCATTTGTATCTGCACGCGCGCGATGGCAAGGATGAACAGAAGCTGACGAAGGGCGATTGGGAGGTGTCGTCGATCGCGTGTGTGGACGAGAAGGCGCAGAGGGTGTGGTTCACGAGCACGGAGGCGAGCCCGCTGGAGCGGCAGTTGTACGTGGTGGGGTTCGATGGCAAGGGCAAGAAGCAGTTGACGCAGGGGGCCGGATCGCACACGATTTCGATGAGCCCGGCGTGCGACTACTACATGGACACGTATTCGAGCCTGGAGAATCCGTCGAGAGCGGCGCTGCACAAGATTGACGGGAGCGAAGTGAAGGTATGGCGCGAGGCGGACCGCAAGGTGGCGGAAGAGTACGACATTCAGAAGACCGAGATCCACACGTTCAAGGGGGCGGACGGGACGCTGTTCTACGGGAAGCTGGTGAAGCCCGCGAGCTTCGATCCGAAGAAGAAGTATCCGGTGCTGGTGTCGGTGTACGGCGGGCCGCACGCGCAGAGCGTGAGGAACTCGTGGGCCGGGAACCTGAGCTGGGAACAGGTGATGGCGGCGAAAGGGTTCGTGATCTGGCAGATGGACAACCGGGGCTCTTCGGGGCGCGGACACAAGTTTGAGGCGCCGCTGTACCGGCGGATGGGGAAGCAGGAACTGGAAGACCAGAAGGAAGGCGTGAAGTATTTGGGAACGCTGGGATTCGTTGACACCGAGCGGGTTGGCGTCTATGGCTGGAGCTACGGCGGGTACATGACGCTGTACTGCCTGCTGCATGCGCCGGAGGTGTTCAAGGCGGGGTCGGCGGGCGCGGCGGTGACGGACTGGCGGAATTACGACACGATTTACACGGAGCGGTACATGGGGCTGCCGCAGGAGAATGCGGAGGGGTACAAGGCGAGCTCGCCGGTGAACGCGGCGGCGAACCTGAAGGGCAAGCTGTTGCTGGTCCACAACATCGAGGACGACAACGTGCTGTTCGGCAACGCACTGCAGATGATGAATGCGCTGCAGCTTGCGGGGAAGCGGTACGAGACGCTGATTTATCCGGGGAAGAGCCACGGGTTGATGGGGAAGTCGCGGCAGCACTTTCTGGAGCAGCAGACGAGGTTTTTCGAAGAGGCGTTGAAGTAGGGGCGGGCCGGGGGGCCCGCCGCAGGCCAGGCAGGCCGTCTGCCCCACTTGTTGAATCAATAAGAACGTAAAATACTCTGTCGAGAATATGGTCGTCACCCTTACCGGCGACGTGGATTCGCCAGGGAAGCGGGCGCGGGCAGAGAAGCTTGCGTCGGAGGTTCCCAATGTGCAGCAGGTGGTGAACGAGCTAGAGGTAAAAGGGCGGAAGGCCACCTCGACGAAGAGGTAGGTTATTGTTGATCATGCCCGAGCTTGGAATTGATCTTATTGCGATCGCCCGGCAGGAGATGATCGACGAGGGCTTTGATCCTGATTTCCCGCCGGGGGTGGACGATCAACTGCAGGCGGTGAAGGCCCGAGGGGGGCCTGTGGGGGGCGGCGATGTCCGGGATCTGCGCGAAGTGTTGTGGTCCTCCATCGACAACGACACTTCGCGAGACTTGGACCAAATCGAAGCCGCTGAGCGCGTGGATGGTGGAATTCGAGTTCTGGTTGCGATTGCAGACGTCGATTCCGACGTCGCGGTGGGCACACCGATCGACCGACACGCGGCGTCGCAGGCAACGTCGGTTTACACAGGAGTGCGGACGTTTCCGATGCTGCCGGAGGATTTGTCGACGGACCTCACCTCGCTAAACGAAGCTGAGGACAGGCTTGCGGTGGTGGTGGACATGGTGGTGACGGGCGATGGTTCTGTCACATCGACGAGCATTTATCGAGCGCTGGTGCACAACCGGGCGCAGTTGACGTACAACGCGGTCGGAGCGTGGCTGGAGAGGAAGTCCGGCGCGCCGCCGAAGATCGGCGCTTCCGCTGAGCTGGAGGCGCAGATCAGGCTGCAGGACGAAGCGGCGCAGAACCTCCTGGACGAGCGGCACCGATTGGGCGCGTTGAATCTGGACCGCGTCGAGGCTGAGGCGGTGGTTTCAGACGGTCACGTGCAGGGGATCAGCACGCGCAAGAAAAACCGGGCGACTGAGTTGATTGAGAATTTCATGATCGCCGCCAATGGTGTGATGGCGCGCACATTGACGAATGCCGGCGCGCCTTCCATCCGGCGTGTGGTGAAGACTCCCGAGCGTTGGCCCCGGATTGTTGAACTGGCGGCACGCTACGGAGAGACGCTGCCGAAAGAAGCTGATGCGCTGGCACTCAATACCTTTCTACAGAAGAGAAAAGCCGCCGATGCAGTGCATTACGCGGACCTGTCGTTGGCGGTGGTGAAGCTGATGGGGCCGGGCGAGTATGTGTTTGCGCGACCGGGCGACAGCAGCAATGGTCACTTCGCGCTGGCGACACATGATTACACCCATTCGACAGCGCCGAACCGGCGCTTTGCGGATACGGTGACGCAGAGGCTTATCAAGTCGGTTCTGTCCAGTCGGCCGGCGCCGTACTCGGACGAGCAACTTGACTCGATCGCGAGGAACTGCACGCTCAGGGAGGATGCTGCGCGCAAGGTGGAACGAGTGATGAATAAGCGTGTGGCGGCTGTGGCGCTCCAGCACCGGATCGGGGAGACATTTGCCGCGGTAGTGACGGGCGTGACGCCGAAAGGCGTTTTCGTGCGCGTGCTGGATCCGCCAGCGGAAGGACTTCTCATTCGCGGGCAGCAGAACGTGGACGTGGGCGATCGCCTGCGGGTGGAACTGGTGAGCACGGACCCGCGGCGCGGGTATCTCGATTTTGCCGCGTAGGTCAGGCGACGGCTGTCTTATGGCGCTGTGTGGGTTTGCCGGCGCCTTCGCCCAGGAAGCTGACGAGTTCACGGTTCACCTCGTCAGCGTGCGTCCAAGTGAGGCAGTGCGGACCGTCCTTTACGACGACCAATCGGGCTCCCTCGATCAGACCCGGCGGTGCGGCGTCCGGATGCGGTGATCGGTACGATCCGGTCGGCATCACCACGCATGACCAGCGTGGCGACATCGACGCGGGCGAGGTCCTTGCTGAAGTCTTCGTGCCAGGCGGGGACGCACGCGAAACTGGCTATGGCCGAGGGCAGCGATGTTACAAATGGACTGAACGGACTGTCCGCTGACACGTTTCCCCAGCAGAAGATCGGTGTTGTACAAATTGCCGAAGAATTCGGCAAAAAATGCATAACGATCCGCAGCGACGGCATTCTGGATCCCCTCGAAGACGCTGCCATCCACGCCTTCGGGGTTGTCCTGCAAGGTGTTACATCAACCAGGCGAGCATTCGAGTACCATGGGCGGACAGGAGGTTTGAGGGATGAACCGGGTTATTCATTTTGAGATCCCCGCGAACGATCCTGAGAAGGTCGCCGCGTTTTACACAGGCCTGTTCGGGTGGAAGATCAGCAAGTGGGCGGGGCCGGTGGACTACTGGGTGGTGGAGACGGGGAAGGACGCGCCGGGCATTAACGGCGGGATTTTGCGGCGGCAGCATCCGGAGCAGCCGTGCGTGAACACGGTGGACGTGGAGAACCTGGACGCGACGATGACGCGGGTGACGGAGTCGGGCGGGCAGGTGGTGGTGCCGAAGATGCCGGTGCCCGGGGTGGGATGGCTGTGCTACTGCAAGGATCCGGACGGCAACATTTTCGGGATGATGCAGCCGGATTCGAACGCGAAGTAAGGGAGCAGATGCGGGCGCGGCGACGAATGGCGCGCTCCGGCTGCTAACCGGGGTCCGGCGCGCCGCGTCCATTGGTGCAGACTGGGCGAAGTGGGCTTCTCTTCCCATTCGGCGCACCGGCAAGCTGCCGCGTGCGCGGGAGCAGGGGCTATGGGACACTTGGCCTAGCTGGGACTTATGCTGATTCGACACACGCCCGATCTTTCCTATTCCCAGGTGACGCCGAAAGAGGCGTACCTCAACCGGAGGCGCTTCCTCGCCGCGTCAGGGGCGGCGCTGGTCCCGGGAATGCTTTTTGCCGGGACGAAGCTGAACGGCGTGGGCAAGGGCCCGTTCGGGACGACGGAGACGCAGACGCCGTACGACGCTGTCACGACCTACAACAACTTCTACGAGTTCGGCACGGACAAGGACCAGCCGGCCAAACTGGCGCGAGGCTTCAGGACCTCGCCGTGGACCGTGGCGGTGGAGGGCGACGCGGCCAAGCCGCGGAAGTTCGACCTGGACGAGGTGATGAAGCTGGCGCCGCTGGAAGAGCGCATTTACCGCATGCGATGCGTTGAGGGCTGGTCCATGGTGATCCCCTGGATCGGATTTCCTCTGAACGCCCTGCTGAAGCAGGTGGAGCCGACGTCGAAGGCGAAGTTCGTCACGTTCGAGAGTTTCTACGATCCGAAGCAGATGCCGCAGGCGCGGTATGGGGGGCTCCCGTTTCCGTATGTGGAAGGGCTGCGGCTGGACGAGGCGATGCACCCGCTGGCGATCCTCGCGGTGGGGCTGTACGGCGAGACGCTGCCCAATCAGAACGGGGCGCCGCTGCGGCTGGTGGTCCCGTGGAAGTACGGTTTCAAGGGGATCAAGTCCATCGTCAAGATCCGGCTGACCTCGAAGATGCCGCAGACGACCTGGAACCTGGCGAATTCGCGCGAGTATGGCTTCTACTCGAACGTAAATCCGGAGGTGGATCATCCACGGTGGAGCCAGGCCAAGGAACGGCGGATCGGCGAGTTCTTCAAGCGGAACACGTTAAAGTTCAATGGCTACGGGGACCAGGTGGCCGGCCTGTATGCAGGCATGGATCTCAAGGCCAACTACTGAGCGGAACGCCGTGACGATCACGAATGCACTCACCGGCAGAGCCGCCAAGGCAGCGGTATTCGTGCTTTGCCTGGTTCCGGCTGCCAGCCTGCTGTGGAGGGCGCTCCACGCGGGGCTGGGGGCCAACCCGATCGAGACGATCACGCGATCGACGGGTGACTGGACCCTGCGGCTTTTGCTGGCAACTCTCGCGGTGACGCCGCTGCGGCGGATCACGGGCGTGCCGCAGTTGATCCGCTTCCGGAGGATGCTCGGGCTGTTCGCGTTCTTCTACGGGTGCATGCACCTGACGACGTATGTGTGGCTGGACAAGTTCTTCGCGTGGCCGGAGATGGCCAGGGACGTGATGAAACGGCCATTCATTACGGCGGGCTTTACGGGCTTGCTGCTGATGGCGCCGCTGGCGGCGACGTCCACGAAAGGCTGGATCCGCCGGCTGGGCGGGAAGCGGTGGCAACTGCTGCACCGGCTGGTCTATTTCAGCGCGGCGGCCGGGTCAATTCACTATTACTGGCTTGTGAAGTCGGACGTGCGGCGGCCGGTGTTGTACGCGGCGATCCTGGGGCTGCTGTTGTTCTACCGGATCGGGGGGAAGGTCATGGGGCGGCTGGAGGAGCAGCGGCGGTGGGGGGATGGTGCGCTGTCCGGGCCTGATGGGGCGTGAGGGAGGCTGGGTTGGCTTGCGGCGGCGGGACGGGCGTCGGATTCGGCCCAGCCAGGAAGCCTGGGGACGCCGGAAGGAGTGGAGCGAAGCCGCGGGGAGAGCAGCGGCGGAGATCGTCGCGGCCCAGGCCAGAGGCTTTGCGGTTGAAGAGCGCCTAAGCCGGATGTTTTACGTCCTTTGAACGGCTGGGCGCGTGAAGTCCCGGCACGATCATGGGGACTTCGTGGCGGTAGTTCTCATAGGCGGCGCCGTGGAAGCTAACGAGGTCTCGCTCTTCGAAGTAGATGCCGACGAAGAGGTAGCCGGTGGTGGCGACGGAGAACAGGAGATGGCCGGCGGTCATGACCGGCGCGGCCCAGAAGGCGAGGATGAATCCCAGGTAGATGGGATGCCGGACCATGCGGTAGAAGAGCGGCGTCACGAAGGCCGGGGGCACATAGGACTGATTGGCGAATCGCGCATAGACCTGCTTGAGGCCGAAGAGGTCGAAGTGGCTGATCAGGAATGTGCTGATCAGGACGATGGACCAGCCGATCCAGAAGACGGCCCAAACCACCGAACTGAGCGGCCCGTCCGGGATGATCCAGACGGGAGTGGCGATGGGGCGCCACTGCCAGTACATGAGGTCAAGGACGAGGCTGGCCACCAGAACGAAAGTGCTGCGCTCGATGGCCCTGGGAATGACTTTGGTCCACCAGCGTTTGAATCCCTGGCGCGCCATGACGCTGTGCTGGAGCGCAAAGAGCGCGAGCAAGGCGGCGTTGATAACGACGGCGGAGAGCACGGAGTCCGCGGGGCCGCCTCGGTCGACTGTGAGGGGAACCGCAAAGTCTCCGACGAAGGCGATGGCGTAGAGGAACGTGGCAAAGAACACCGCGTAGGCGATCAAGCCATAGGCGAGCACAAGAAGTCGGACCATGGGTTGGCCCCTCCCTCAGGGGAATCTAGACTTCTTGGTTAATGAAGTCAAGGGTTTTGATGGAGAACACGCGGGGCCGGCTGGCTCAGGCACCGAGGCTCACGCCTGATCCTTTGGCTCCTTTGAGCCGAGGAGAGCTGCAATCCGATCGGTGCGGCGGGCCAGGAGAGTGAGGCCCAGGCAGCCGGCGAACAGCGCTCCGGACAGCACAGCGGCGGGCAGTGCGACGTCGTGGTGGCCGGCCAGCCAGGATTCGACTGAAGCCATCAGCAGCCAGACCTGGACAACCAGCAGGACGACGAGCAACATCAATGAACCTTCGATGGCGCGGGCTGCGCGCTTGCGGGTTAGAGAGTCGTGGAGAGCCATGGCTAACGCTCCTGGTCCTTGCCGAATTCCGACATGCCGATCGCGATGAGTTTGCCGCCGCTCAACTCGAGATCCACCTTCGGGAGAGGCCGCGGCGGCGGGCCCTGGATGACGTGTCCATCGTCGATAGAGAAATATCCTTCGTGGCAGGGGCATTCCAGCCGTTTGTGTGCCGCAGAGTAGATCACCGCGCATGAGAGGTGGGTGCACTTCTGGCTATAGGCGACGTACCTGGTTTCGTCGACGCGCACCAGGAGGCAGTTGTCCATCGGGCCGGGATACTGAAACACCCTGGCGCCGCCGACGGGGATTTCGCCGGCGACGGCCACTTCACGACGAGGCCAGACTGAGCGCCGCGCCCTGGCCATCCATTCCTTGGCTAGGAGCCAGAGCTGCCCGGCGAACATTGCGCCGCTGATCAGGAGGAGGAACTTGCCGAACTGGCGCCTTTCGACATAGCCTTGCTCGGCGGCGGCCACGGAGAACTCTTCCCGCCAGAGCCTCGTCTCTTCGGAAGATTGCACGGTGGAAGATCGGACGCTGGAATCGCTCATTCTTCGGGCCTCCACATATCCTTGACGACATCCACATCGAGCGCATCAGAACCTTGCGGCAGATACATAAAGACTTTGGTCTTCACTTCCTGGCTGCCGAAGTGGAACGTGTTGACTGGCCTGTCGCGACGGAGTCTTGCGGCTTCGGCGGGCGTGACGTACATCAGCGCCTGCGAGGGGCACACGGTGGCGCACATGGGGCGCAGGCCGACGGAGGTACGGTCATAACACATATCGCACTTCATCATCAGCTCCATCTCGATCTTTACCTTGGGAACACCGAAGGGGCACGCCAGCGCGCAGTTGGAACAGGCGATGCAGCGCGGCTTCAATGCGCTGCGAACCACGCCATCCTCACCTTTCTTGATCGCGTCGGCCGGGCACGACTGGGCGCAGGCAGGGTCTTCGCAGTGCATACAGACCATCGGCGTGCTTGCCGTGGTCCACTCGCGATCGATGAAATCCAGATGGATCATCGAGACGCCGCGGTGGGTGCCGCATTCGCCGCACGCATTCACGCAGCTCTCGCAGCCGATGCATCTGGAAGGATCGACGTAGAACTCGTATCCGTGCACGTCAGCGCCCTCCCAGCACGTTCAACTCTCCGTTCGGCTTCATTCCGGCGGGTGTTTCCGCCTTCGCAATCCTGCATGCGGAGCATTTGTACTCAGGGATTTTGCTGCGCGGATCCAATGTGCGATGGGTCAGGTTGTTGGCACTCTTCCTTCCAGGCCAGTGATAGGGAATAAACACCGTGTCGGGGCGGATGGTCCGGACGACCAGGGCCGGCAGGGTGACGGAGGCACGGCGGGAGGTCACGGTCACGAGGTCGCCATTCGCGATGCCGTGTTTCGCGGCCAGCTCCGGATGAATCTCGACGCGAGGCTCGGGATTCTGGTCCACCAACGGACCGATGCGCCGCGTCTGCGTGCCGGAGAGGAACTGGCTGACGACGCGTCCGGTGGTCAGATACAGAGGATAGTCAGGGTCGAGAGGATCGCCGCCGGGACGGACCTCAGCCACGAGGAAATGGGCCTTCCCGTCGGGATGCTTGAAGTGACCGCCTTCAAAGAGGCGCGGCGTGCCGGGATGATCCTCGGATGGGACGGGCCAGAACAGGCCCATCTCCTTTTCCAGGCGCTCCCAGGTGACGCCAAAGTAATCCGCCGTACCGCCTTTTGAAGCGACGCGCAACTCATTGAATATCTCGCGCGTGGACGGGAATTTGAAGTAATCGCCCTTGCCGAGATGGCGGGCGAGATCGACAATGATGCGCGAATCGCCGCGCGCATTGCCGGGCGGGTCCACGGCCTTATTGATTTTGATGACACGTCCTTCGCCGGAACAGACGATGCCTTCTTCCTCTTCCTGCAGACTGCCGGCGAGCACAACGTCGGCATGATGCGCCGTTTCGGAGAGGAAGAAATCGATGACCCCGAAGAACTCGAGCTTGTTGAGCGCCTCGCGAATGTAGCCGGCGTCGGGCAGCGAAACCAGGGGGTTGAAGCAGATGGAGAGCAGGCCCTTGATCTCTCCGCGGTGGATCGCCTCGAGAATCTCCATCGCCGACAGACCGGCGTGGGGGAGGCTGTCCGGATCGACACCCCAGACTTTGGCGACGTACTCGCGCGCAGCGGGGTCTTCGATGTGGCGCTGCCCGGGCAGTTGATCGCACTTCTGGCCATGCTCGCGGCCACCCTGTCCATTTCCCTGCCCCGTGATCATGTTGGGACCGGCGCCGGGGCGGCCGATGTTTCCAGTGGCGAGACAGAGGTTGATGATGGAGAGGACGTTCTCGACTCCGTGCGAGTGGTGCTCCACGCCCCTGGCATGCAGCGCCATCGCGTTTTCGGCCGAGCCGAACCAGAGGGCGGCTTTCTCGATGGCCTGAGGGGACACGCCGGTGGCCTCCGCGGTCCGCAGCGGGTCCCATTGTTTGACGTAGTCAGCGACGGCGTCAAAGCCCGTGGTGTAGTGCTCGATGAACTCGCGATCTTCCAGCCCTTCGCGGAGTACTACATGGAGAATGCCGGCAAACAGAGCGGTATCCATGCCGGGCTTGACGGGCAGGTAGAGGTCGGCGTTGCGCGTGATGGGAGTGCGGCGGGGATCGACGACGATCAGCTTGCCGCCGTTGTCGCGCATGCGCCACAGGTAGTCGGTGGTGATGGGGAAACACTCGGCGACATTGGATCCGGCGACGATCACGACCTGCGCCTGGGGAATGTCGGACCAGGGGTTGGGGTTGCGGTCCACCCCCAGGGCCAGCTTGTAGGCTGTGCCGGCGGAGACCATGCACAGGCGGCCGTTGTAGTCGATGTGGCGCGTGCCGAGGGCGATGCGCGCAAATTTCCCCAGCAGATAGGATTTCTCGCTGATGAGGGATGCGCCGCCGAGCACGGCAACCGAGTCCGCGCCGTTTCTGTCCTGGATCTCTTTCAGGCGGATGGCAGTGGTTTGCAGCGCCTCGTCCCAGGAGGCTTTCCGAAATCCGCTCTCCGTGCGGATGAGCGGATCGAGGAGCCTGTCGGGATGGGAACCCTGCAGGTAGCGCTTGACGCCTTTCGGGCAGAGCATTCCGCGATTGAAGGGGAACTCCTCCCAGGGTTCAAAGCCGATGACTTCGTTGTGACGGACGCGAAGCTGGATGCCGCACTGCTGCCCGCAGAAGCAGCAATGGGTTTTGACCAGCTTGTCTTCGGCATGGAGAGCGCTCTGTGTCCAGCCGCCGGGAGGTACGTATTTCAGTGTCGGGCCGTAGATCCGTATCAGCTCTTCAACGGACTGAGGCGGTCTTGCCATATGCGGCCTCCTTGGCCTTGAGTTGGGACAGGGCAACGGACTTTCTCTTGCAGGGAGGGCAGAGCGCCTGCCAGTGTCCAGTTGATCCGGGCATTTCGAAATCGAAGCCGAGCTGAGGCAGCACCTGGCGCAAGTCGTCGATCTGCATCTGCGAGGCAAATGACTCACCGCAGCGCGGGCAGACCGCGCCGCCGTCCATCTCGCCAGCCTTCTGGTAGAGCTTCACTCCCAATTGCGCGGGGCGCTGGAAGATATGGAAGAACTTGCCGAAGGGGAGATAGAGGAGCGCGGAGATCACGGTGATGGCATGCAGGATGGAGAGGAACTCATACTGGGCGCCGCGAAGCCAGATGGTGGACGCGGTAAGCGCGAGTCCCGTCACGGAGATCGCGAACAGCAGGATGAGAGGGAGAAAATCGACCGACAGCGATTCCAGCGAGAGTGCGCCTTCATCCTGCATACGGCGCCACAAGGCCAAAGCGATTCCGGCCAATACGAGCACGGCCGAGAAATCCAACCCGTGAAAGAGCAGCCAGGAGACGATGGTGCGCACTTCGAAGGAACCGACAGGGAAGCCGAAGAGCCAGGTGATGTAGGTCATCTGATCTTCAGGCGAGGAGGTGAAGTGGATCCAGCCGAAGACAAGCGGGAAGGTGATGGCAACGGCTGTGACGCAGCCCCAGAACAGGCAGAAGTGCATCCACCACCGCAGACCGGACCGCCTGGCGATGAAGCTCTGCGCCACGATATGAGTGGTAGCGGTCTTCGTGATGAGAGCGATGGACTGCGCGATGCCGAAGCGCTTCACCAGTTTGAGGCTGCGCTCCCAGAACCGGCGCGTGGGCGGCTTCTGCAACCAGACGGCGTAGTGGTAGGTGACGCCCCACGCGGCAAACACGACCGCAAATGTGTACACGACGAGGGCGGCATCGAAATTCTGCAGGTTGCGCGATCCGACGACGATCGCGGCGCAGAGCAGTGCAGTGACCATCGTGGCCCAGGAAGCCGCGCGGAGCTGATCGCCGCGGCGCCGGAGAGCCGGAGTCATCAGCTTCTCCAGTTCGATTTCATCCGGCATGAAGACACGGTGATTGAGTACAGCGAGACCCGCGCTGGTGGCAGCAAGCAGGAGGAATCCGGGCCACACAACGCCGATGCGGTCGCGGAAGACGCCGAGCAGCAGCGGAGGGAAGAACCCGCCGAGTCCGCCCATTGCTCCGACCAACCCGGTGACAGCACCGGTCTGTTTGGGGAAGTACTGAGGGACGAGCTTGAAGACCGCGCCATTGCCGAGGCCCAGCAGCGCCGCGCTGCCGAGCGCTCCGACAGTGAACGGGAGCATCGACTGCCAGGCCATAAGACACCCGAAGGGGACTATGCCTGCGAATACCCCGGCGAGGACGCGCGCGCCGCCAATACGATCGGCGAGCGCGCCGCCGACAGGCCGCATGAGGGTGGCAAGGATCACGAATCCGGCTGTGCGGAATCCGGCGTCACCGGGCGTGAGGCCAAAGTCGTCCTTCAACAAGGTGGGCAGGTAGATGGCAAAGGCGACAAAGCCGCCGAAGGTGAGGAAGTAGAAAGCGGAGAGGAACCACGCGACGCGTTCCCTGGCGAGCACATGGATCATCGTGCTGAAGGTGGGAGCAGGGCCGGCGGCAGGCGCATTCCTCGCCATGCTCCAAAAGACGACTGTCCAGATCACCAGCAGTGCCGCGACTCCTTGAAAGATCGCCGAGCGGCCGTAGATTGCCGCCACTAAGGGTCCCACGAATACGGCCAGCGACTGGCCGGCGTTTCCCATGCCGTAGATGCCGAGGGCCGTGCCCTGCTGCTTTGCGGGGAACCACTTTGAGACGTATCCAACTCCAGCCGCGAAAGAAGATCCGGCCATGCCAATGAGGAAGCCGAAGCCCAACAGCATCGAATAAGACTTTGCATACGGGATGAGAAAAGCAGCGGCGGCGGAGATCAGGAACAGCAGGGAGAAGATGAGCCGGCCGCCGAAGCGGTCAGTGAGCAGACCGACGGGGATTCTTGCCAGCGAACCAAGAATGACGGGCGTGGCGACCAGCAGGGAGGTCTGAGTGGCATTCAGCGCAAACTCTGAACGGAAGCTCGGCGCGAAGGCTCCGACCAAACCCCAGGCGCAGAAACACAGCGCGAATGAGATTGTGCCCAGCCACAGTTGCCGATTAGCGGACTTTGCGGACGTCTGCATGCAGCCCCCTCGATGCGCCCCTCTTTGATTGGCGAGGGACGGCGCTCATGATGTCCTTAGTCTTACATTCTCACTATAAGGCGTAGCTGCAGTTGGAGGACTGGCGGCCCCTCACCTGGTCTCGCCGGCCATGGCGGATCTGGCGAATTCGCCGGAGGGGTTGAGCTTGTATTCCCAGTTGGAGATGAGGGTGGGTCCCCATTCGGGGTCGAAGCACCAGACGGTCCAACTGATTCCCTTCCCTTCGAGGTATTTGATGATGGCGGGGCCATAGGCGGGGCTGGCGGCTGACGTCTGGGGCGCGGTGAAGCCGCCGAATTCGGTGGCGATGATCGGGTATTTTGCGGCGGCGAAGCCGAAGTCCTCTTCCCATTTCGGCTCCCAGGGCTGCTGGCGCTTGAAGGAATAGGGATGGGTGGTATAGCCGATGCCTTCGGCGGCGATCGGATTGAGGCGGAGAGGGGTGAGATCGTAGGCCCAATCGAAGCCGGCGACGAGGGGGATGACCTGCTGGTTGTTGGCGCGAATGACGGCAATCTCGTCTTCGACGATCTTCTTCCATTCGTCCCAGGAGACGCGGCCGAAGGCGGCGGGCTCATTGAAGAGCTCAAAGAAGGCGACGGTGTTGTGGCCGGCGTAGCGTCGGGACATGGCGCGCCAGAAGGCGTAGGTCTCCTCTTTGGTCGTGTCGTACATGGGGTCCTGGAAGACGCCGGTGGTGAGATTGCCGATGGAGTGCCAGTCGATGATGACGTACATGCCGAGGTCGGTGGCCCATTCGACGGCCTGGTCGAGGAGTTGAATGTATTCGAGGCCGCCGCGCTCGCGCCAGGCGATGGGATGGACGGGGATGCGGAGAAGCGTCGTGCCCATCTCCTTCACTTTGACGAAGTGCTCGCGGTTCCAGTGGCCCTGCATCTGGAGCTTGTCGGGATCGGAGATGGAGAGGCCGCGGAAGAGGATGGTCTTGCCGTCAGGATCGACGAAACGGTTGCCTTTGACGGAGATCAGAGGCAGCTTCTTGTTGCTCGTGGCGAAGGGGCGTCCGGCGCCGGGAGCTCGGTCGCGCCACCAGAAGTGGGTGCGGGGAGGAGGGGTTTGCGCGAAGGCGGCGGAGATGGACAGCGCCGCGAGGAGTCCTGCGAGTGGTCTCATCCAGGTGACCTCGGGATATTCGGATTCGGGACTCTCCAGACTATCAATTCAACGGCGGACCGGGTAGGCTCCGGCGGTGCGGGCATCAGCCTGGGTCCAGCCGAGGAGTTTCAGGACGTCAGCCGGGGCTGGGGCGGATGTAGAAGCGGGGAGAGCCTGGCGGAGTTCGTAGCGGCTGAGGTCGGGGCCTTTGAAGAGGGTGCGCGGGGTCTGGTCGAGCTGTTGACCGTGAGCTTCGAATGCGGAGGCAAGTTTGCGGAAATCATCGAGTCCATTGAGACGCGAGACGCAGCTCTCGGTGGAGGCGGGGCTCCAGGCGATGAGGGGGAATGAGGAGGTGCGGACGTAGACGTTGCCGTCGACCTCTTTGGTGGCCGGGCGCGGGAGTTTTTCGCAGAGGGCGGCGGGCTGGTCAAATTGGAGGAGGGGGCGGGTGAAGGAGTCGCCGGCGACGAGGAGGTTGTTGACGAAGACGTGGCCTTCGCGCTGATCGACATCGGGGCCGGTGGCGGGGTGCCAGCCGAAGTGGTCGCCGGTGGCGCTGCGCTGGTTGCGCTCGAAGGCGGCGGGCGTGTCGATGAAGGTGTTGTTGTAGACGCGGACATCGGCGGAGTTGAGGACGCGGACGCCTTTGTCGCAGCGGACGAAGACGTTGCCGGCGACGGTGGCGCCGCGGGAGATCTCGAAGAAGAAGCCGTCGAGTGCGCCTTCGATCCAGTTGTTGATGAAGACGGCGTCGCGGTTGCCGACGTCGTACCAGATGCCGTTGGAGTAGGGCTGGTCGATGACGAGGTTGTCGCGGCAGGTGACGCGGCGGGTCTGGTTGAAGATTTTCACGGCGGCGGGGTAGTAGCCGGTGAGCTGCTCGATGTTGTTCCGGCGGATGATGTTCTTCTCGAGCAGGACGTCGGAGGAGCCGATCACGTAGATGCCTTCAGTGCTGGTATCGCTGATGAGGGAGTTGCGGATGACGAGGCCGTCGCCGCGGAAGTAGCCGGCGACGCGGGAGCAGAAGGAGATGGTGACGTTCTCGAGGACCGTGCCGGTGACTTCCTTGCCGAAGGTGGCGGGGTCGGAGGGGCCGACGGGCTCATCGGTGGGCTCGTCGGCAGCGGTGAAGTGGCGCTTGCCTTCGACTTCGAGGGCGCGGTAGGCGTACTGCGTGAAGGTGATGCCGCGGATGACGGGGCCCTTCCGGTCGTTGGTCTTGCCGTGAGCGGGGGCGCTGGTGCGGACGAGGGCGCTGTCGTGGGCGGTGATCTCGACGAGGCGGTTGGCGGGATTGACGCCGATGTAGACGAAGCCGTTCCTGTAATCGATGAAGAAGGAGTGGGCGTCGAGCTCGCCCTCCCAGCCGGCGGACTTGAGGAGCTCGCCGTCGACGAAGATCATGTCGTTATTGAAGCGGTGGAGCGGGGTGCGCATGCCTTCTCGTGCGCGCTGCCACCAGCCGAGAGGCTCGGCAGGGAAGAGGCGGGTCCAGGTGGTGCGCCAGATGTTGTTGCGGAGCGGCTCCCATTTGGCGGCGACCTGGGTGCCTTTGAGCACGGGGCGTTCGGAGAGGTAGGGCTGGAGGGTGATGCCCTGGTTGAGGACGAGGCCGCCGGTGCGGTAGACTCCGCCGCGGAGGATGACGGCGTCGCCGGTGACGACGCGCTCGATGGCGGATTCGAGGGTAGTGGGCTGGGCAAGGGAGGTGCCGGGGGATTCGGGTTTGCCGTCGGGGGCGACGTAGTAGACGTGGGCGGCTTTGGGGATCTCGTAGCGCTGATCGATGGGGCCGTAGGGGCCACCGGAGGGCTGAGCGGGGAGGAGAGAGGCGGTGAAGAGGAGTGACGTGAGGATGAGGTGCAGGCGCATGGGCGCTCCTTTGCGGTGGACCGGTGTGAGATCCATAGACACTATATGCGAACGGAATCGGGCCCTAGACACGAAGGTGGCGGGCGATCTTCTCTTCGATGCCTTTGGGGTGGAAGCCGGCGGCGGCGTAGATTTCGCCGGGGCGGCCGGAGCGCTGAAAGCGGTCGATGCCATAGCAGCGCGCGAGGCCGTCAGCTGGGAGGAGGAAAGGATAGAGGAAGCCGTGCCAGCCGTTGTGGAAGGCGATGAGGTTGTGGCGCTCATTGTCTGAAAGGATCGAGGCGGCTTTGCGCGGATCGCGGATGCGCAGCTCTTCGAAGAGCTCGGGCGAGGTGACGGCGATGATCTTTATGTCGGCGACGCCTTCGAAGGCAGGGAGGGCTTCGAGGAGGTTCGCGAGGACCTGTCCACCGCAGACGGCGATGGCGAGCTTGCGTTTGCCGTTGTTGGTATAGGGGCGGAAGACGTAGGCGCCGTTGACGGCTTCGATGGCGGCGGGCGTCGTACCGCCGCGGGAGAAGACGGGCACGCCGGGGCGGACGACGGAGAAGACGATGGGCTCGCCGCGGCTGGCTGCGTGGAAGAGCATCTCGACCGCCTCGTTGGCGTCGAGGGGCTTGTAGACCTTGATGCCGGGGTAGGCGGAGTAGAGCGACATCCAGAAGAGGCCGTGATGAGTGGGGCCATCCTCGCCGGTTTCGGGGCCGTCGTGGGCGGCGAGGAGGATGAAGAAGGCGCGGGCCGCGGGATTGACGTCGGAGTTGATGAGGCCCATGCGGACGGCGTTGGCCATCATGACGGAGAAGACGCCGTAGCTGGCGAAGGCGGTCATGGGCTTGAAGCCGCCGGGGAGGGTCTCTCCGGCCATGGCGACGCACATCATGGACATGTTCTGTTCGGCAATGCCGAAGCGGAGGCCGCGCCCGAGGGGGTTGTCGCGGGACATGAGGCCGTAAACCTGCTCGGCCTTGCCGGTGAGGATGGACTTGGCAAGGTCGCCCGCGCCGGCGTAGAAGAACGGAGTCTGGCGCATCATCCACTCGAACCAGGCCTCGGTGGCTTTGCGGGTGGGGACGTTCGTGCCGGGCGCGAAAGTTAATTCGGGCGGTAGGATGGCGGGGCGGCGGATGGCGGTGTAGTCGGCGAGGGGGCGGGGGCCGAGGGCGGTTTCCATGAGGCGCTGCAACTCGGGTTCATCGGGGACAAGGTCACGCGCGGCGGCGAGGCGGGCGTTGAGGTAATCAGCGTCGGCAGGTTGCAGGGAGGAGACGACGGCGGCGATGTCGTCGGGGGTGTGGCCTTCTTCGGTGGTGACGGTGAAGCCGAGGCGGGCCATGAGCCCGACGAACTCGGGGTGGGTGAGAGGGGTGCCGTGGGAGTCGGCGGTGCCTTCGAGGCGGCCGTAGTGAATACCTTTGAGGGTGTGGCAGAGGATCACGGTGGGGCGGCCGTTCCCGAAGCCCTGGGCTGCCGCGCGGTAGGCGTGCACCAACTCGCGGCAGTTGTGGCCGCCGGCTTCGATGACGTTCCAGCCGAAGGCCCGCCAGTGGCTGACGTAGGGGACGGGGAGGACCTCGGTGATAGGGCCGTCGATGCCGAAGTGATTGTAGTCGAGGGTGACGACGAGGTTCTCCATGCCGAGGGTGGCGGCGAGGTTGCGGGCCTCGTAGCTCATGCCCTCTTCGGACTCGGCATCGCCGGCGATGACGAAGACCCTGCAGGGGAGGGCACAGGAGCGCTGCACGGCGGCGAGGCCGAGGCCTATGGAGAAGCCGTGTCCGGAGGATCCTGTGGAGGCGTCAGCGAGGGCGAGGTGGGACTCGACGTGGCCGCCCGGGCCGCCGAGGCGGCGGAAGCGGGCGAGGTCCTCGGGGTATTCGACGGCGGGGAGGGCGGAGGCGGGGATCTCGACGCCGGCGCGGCGCTGGCATTCGTAGACGAGCGAGACGAGCGCATGGAAGAGGGGGGAGCAGTGGCCCGCGGACCAGACGAGGCGGTCGCGGCCGGGATGCTTGGGGCGGAGGGGGTCGAAGGCGAAGACGCCGGAGGCCAGGAGAGCGGCGACCATCTCGGCCTTGGAGGAGGATCCGCCGGGATGGCCGGATTTTGCACCGTCGACAGCGCAGAAGGCGAGTCCGCGGAGGAGGCGGGCGATCTGCTCGAGGCGGGGCTCGTCGATGCCATCGAGGGCGGGCAGGTCCGCGCCGCGAATGTCGAGATGGACGGCTCCTTCGGGGGTGGTGGTGGAGCGTCCGGAGACGCAGAGATCCAGGGTGGTCATTTCGTTGCTTGCCATGACTGTCTCGTTTCGACGGAGTTACTCGTGCTGTTCGTCGGCATAGAGCGGGAGGGGGGCGGTGACGTGCTCGATGCCGTGGATGCGGGCGCCGCCGCCGATCACCGCGGCTTCGCCGACCTCGGCCTCATCCATCAGCGACGCGTCTTCGAAGATGCGGGCATTGCCGCTGGTTGAGGCGCGTCCGGAAAGCCGGGCGTTGCCGGTGACCAGGGCGTGACCGAAGACCATGGCGTGGCCGTAGACTTCCGCAGTGCCTGACACCTCGGCGTCTTCGAACACGACGGCGTGGTCGCGCACGATGGCTTTGCCGCTCACCAGCGCGCGATGCATTATGGCAGCCTCGCCGTTGATCTCAGCCTCGTCTCGAACGCAGGCCGTGCCATCCACGCAGGCTCGTCCATTGATTCTGGCGCGTCCCAGCACCTTCGCCTGGCCGCGAACGATGGCGTGGAGGCCGACGTGGGCGCTGTCATCGACGTGGGCCGTCTCCGCCACGAGTCCGCCGCCATTCCGGTGGTGGCGATAACGCAGACCGTCAATTGCCACCGCAGCACAATCGAGAAGTACGACAACGCTCATTGGAGCCTCCTGCCGCAAGCGCTGGCCGGATACCGACCTGACGCAATTAGTAATATTCACCTCTTGTTATCCGGTGTCAACGCAGGAGTGAGAAGGCGAAGGTTGCAGAAGAGAATGAAGCGCAGCGCAAACGGAGGCGTGGCCTCTCCGCCGAATGCGAGTCGGGCGGGATTGTCGGGCAGCGAGCAGCCATGACTCGCTCGCGGCGCATTGTTATTCGTAGCGCAAAGCCGTCATCGGGTCGATGCGCGACGCCCGCCAGGCAGGGATCATTGCAGCCGCGAGAGCGGCGGGCAGCAACGCAGCAACGCTGATCGCGAACACCGGTAGATCCTTCGCCTTGACGCCGAACAACTGCGTCTCGATGTACTGGCCGGAGAGCAGCGCCGTGATGACTCCTGCCGCGATGCCAAGCAGAATCACCAGCAGCATCTCGTTCAACACCAACCGGATCACGGTGGGCCGTTCCGCGCCCAAGGCCATGCGGATCCCGATCTCGCGCGTGCGCCGAGCGACGACGAACGACAACACGCCGTGCAAGCCGACGATGGCAAGCAGGCTCGCCAGCAGCGCGAATCCGACAGAGAGAAACGACAGCAGGCGCTCATTGGAGAGCCGCATGTTGAGCTGCTGGTCGAGCGTGCGCATGTCGGACACCACCACATTGGCATCGACGCGCCGCACCTGGTCGCGCAGTATCGGCATGATGGTGCGCGGGTCGCCCTGGATGCGGGCATAGACGATCATCCCGCCGGTGTCGGCCATGCGCGAATGCACGGAGACGAAGGTCTGGCGCGGAACGCTGCCACGCACGTCATGGTAACGTGCATTGCCGAAGACGCCGATGATCTCCATGTCCGGCTCCACGCGAGTGCCCTGCCCCATCATGCGGCCGACGGTGTTCGCGCCGGCCAGGTACTCATTGACCAGCGCCTCATTCACAAGGCAGACTTTGCGCGCGCTGTTCCAGTCGCTCCAATTCACGTCGCGGCCCTGCTTGATCGGTATACCCAGGGCGTCAAAGTAGCCGGGGGTGATTGCATTGAAGTAGCTCCAGGGCGCGTTGCCCTCTTTGGGTTCCACGCCTGGAATCGTGATGCTGCTGTCCCACCGGCCGCCCATCATCAGCCGGGTTGTATTGGCGCCCACGGCTTTGACGCCGGGGACGCCGGCCAGGCTTTCAATCATCCCTCGGAACAACCGCGTCTTCTGAACGTCCGTGTAGACAGTGGCGGGCCGGGCATAGAAGGTGACGACGTTCTCAGTCTTGAAGCCGAGGTCGACGTTGCGCAGGTTCTGCAGCGTGCGGGCGAAGAGCCCCGCGCCGATCAGGAGCAGGCAGGACAGGCCTACCTGCAAGCCGACCAGCATCTTCCGCAGCCGCACGTGGCCGTGTCCACCAACGACCGATCCGGCTTCATCCTTGAGCGTGGAGCCCGGCGAGACTCGCGATCCTCTCACAGCCGGCACCAGGCCGAACAGCAGAGCAGTGAGCAGGGTCACCACGGTAGCAAACAGCAGCACTCGCAGATCAGGCGTGCTCAACAGTGACATGTTGGCCGGATCAAACGGCAGGAATCGGACCAGCAATCGCGTGATCCACGCGCTGAGCAGGAGTCCGCCGGCTCCGCCGGCTGTGGCCAGAATCAGGCTCTCCACAAGGAGCTGACGAACGAGTTGGCCGCGGCTTGCCCCGAGGGCGCCTCGAATGGCCACTTCTTTGTGACGCGCCGACGCCCGCGCCAGCAGCAGGTTCGCCACATTGGTGCAGGCGATCAACAGCACCAGGCCCACCAGCCATTGCAGAACGATCAGCGGCTTCTCGAATCCCGAGCGCAGCATCGACTGGCCCCGCGACGCGGGAATCACGACAAAGGTCTGGTTGAGGAACCGCTGCTTCAGCTCCGGATACTTGAGGAAATACTCGCGTTTCAGTTCCTCTTCCTGGCGCTGCCGGAACAGAACGCGCATCTCCGCCTGCGCCTTGTCGAGCGTGACACCCGGCTTCAGCCGCGCGAAGAGATAGAACCACGCGTTTCGCTCGTCGTCCAGCCCATCCCAAGTCGGAGTGATCGTCGGCTTCATCGTCACGGGCACCCAGATCTTGGTGGGCACGCCAACGTCCGTCCCTTCGAACTCCGGCGCCGCCACGCCGATCACCGTGAAGGGGGAGCCATTCAATCGGATCGTCGTGCCGACGATATTCCTATTGCCCTCGAAGCGGTTCCGCCAGAAGTCGTACTGGAGCACGGCGACGGGGCTGCCGTTGCGTGTCTTGTCGTCATCCGGTGTGAGCATCCGGCCCAGGTAAGGCTTCACTCCAAGGACTTGAAAGAAGTTCCCGGCCGCCAGGCCCACGCTCACCATTTCGCTGCGGTCTGTCCCGACCAGACTGGCGTTCTCAATGCGCTGGCCCGTGAGTCCGGAAAAGACGGTGTTGCGGTCGCGAAGGGCCAGGTAGAGCGGATGCGAAAAGGTGTGGCGGCCGTCGCCGCTTTGCGAGCCGACGCGCCCGCCGTCTATGCGCAGCTGCACGAGCGACTTTGGATCCTCCACGGGGAGCAGACGCAGAACGATCTGGTCGACCAGCGTAAATATCGCCGTATTGGCGCCAATGCCCAGAGCCAGCGAGAGGACGGCGGTCAACGCGAATCCGGGGTTCAGGCGGAGCTGCCGGGCTCCATACTTCAGGTCCTGCCAGAGTGTGTCCACGAGGATCAGTCGCTCCTACTTGTGTGAATACGGCTGACTTTAGGACAGGGTTCCCACGCCCGCGTTAGTTGTCTTCGCTGATTTCAGGGGAGGGTCTCGATCACCCGCCGCTTCGACATGGCCTCGACGTCGAAGGCGATGGCGAAGGGCTGCCGTGCCTGGGCCCCGCGTACCTTCTGCATGCCCTCGTAGTAGCGGATGTAGTCAAAACCGGAAAAGGCGGCGTGCGTGAACTCGTAAGCGAGCACGGCCTTCCGCCAGGACTGGCAGTCCTCTTCGGTGAAACCGGCGTAGATGTAGGGCTGGAACCCTTCGGCGTCCTCCCAGTTCTCCGTGAAGTAGACTGCCTTGACCGTGCGTGTGCCCTCGATGGCGGCGAACAGCACAGCGTTGTTGGCGAGCACGTATGCCGCAGCGTGATCTTTGTGAATCGAGTTCTTCCAGTGGGTGATCACAGTGGTCGGCTTCTCGACCTTGATCTGCTCGGCCACCCAGCGGGCGACGTCGTCGCTCTGCGGCACGTCGCCGTCCTTCCAGGGGCCGAAGCGGACCTCGGCGCCGAGAGCTTTGGCAGCCGCCTCCGCTTCACGGCGCTTCTGCGCGCCGTACTCCTCGGGAGAGGTGCCGGGCTTGCCTCGCTCGCCCAGGCTGAGGTGAAGAAGGACCACGCGGTCGCCGAGACGGGTATGTTTGGCCAGCAGCGCGCCGCAGGTCAGTTCCATGTCGCCCGCATGCGCCCCGATGGCCAGGATGGTTCTCCCTGCGCCTGATGCGCAGACGCAAAGAGCACTCATGAGGCAAAGCCGAATCCACATAGTCGATGCCCGATCGAATCAGTGCTGCCGGAGCGCCACCAGCTCGAACCTGGGCACCGTGGCGTTGACCACTGGCCCTTCCAGCAGCGCTTCAAAGTACGGGATGGGCTCTCCGCTCTTCACTCCAAGAGCAGAGCGCAATCGCCCGATCCATGCCTCACTGCTAACAAAATCTCCCCCGGCATCCGTCGACTGCACATCCGTGCCTGAAATCAGCAGAACGCTCCCGAAGCCCTTCACATTGGGCAGGTACGCAACCCGGCAGTAACCCAACACGCTCCATCGTCCTTCGTAGACCGGCTTCTCTCCGGACTTTGGTAACTTGTTGACGAAGCGGGCGGATCTCGGCTCCTCCTCAAACACAGTCTGGAAGTTCAGCTTGTCCTCGAAAAGGCCAACCCACGGGTTGGCTCTCCGGCTGCCGAGCAGAATCAGGTTGCTGTTCGTCAATTGGGAGAGCGCCAGGCTCCTAGCCAGAATTACGTCCATCGGCACTTCGTTAGCGGCACTGACCAGTCCAAGGCGGTGCGCCAGGTTCGCGTCTCCGATCCCTGTGAACTGGCGGTTGACCACATCCAATGTGAGATCCCTGAGTGCGGTATCGCGAATCCCATCCGACGCCATCCTGTCGAACACCTTCCGTTCATATTCCGTCAGCGAGACGTGCCGCTTGATCTGGTTCTCCAAGACCATTAATGTGCCATCGGCAACCACGAGATATGTGTGATGCGGGTTGCTGAATAGTTGTCTCCAGAAAGCGTCGACCATGGGCTGCTTGCCCAAGCCCACCTCCGCCCGGCGCCTCAACCCAACGTTCTGGTAGGCCAGCACCGCACAAGTGATGGCCAACACTCCGCAGGCGCACCAGGCCAGCACGAGGCTCCGCCTGGGCCAAACGGGCAACAGAGGAGCTTCGACGGTTTCCGCGTCCATTGGGTGCCTGGGATGAAAAGTGAGGGTGTAACTCCCCTTCGGCATCTCGATTATGGTGGTCTCGTCCTTACCCTCTTCCTCGAAGTACTGCTGGAGCTTCTTGCGGAGATGCGAAGCCTGAACTCGAACCAGCGTGTCCTGACTCGTGTCGTAAGTCGACGGACGGCCGAACACTTCAGATCCGATTTCCTGCTCGCGAATCGGGCTCTCCGGATCACGAAGGCTCCGCTTTCCTACAAATAGGAGAAACTCGCGCGCGCGATTCGATTTTTGGAAGGAAGCGCTGGAGGCAACGTGATTCAGTAACTCCCACCGCTCGTCGTGTAACGGGTCGATCGGGATAGGACGAGGCTGAGGGTCGGTCGCCATGCGGAGAACGCGTCAAGCGCAGTATATCATCGACCAGCCCATTCAGCCTCAAATGCTTATGAAACGTCCGAGGACGCGGTTTCACTGAGAATTATCCGAGAATTCACTTGTCCGTCCTCAACGGTGCTTCGAAGCTGATTTCAGATCGCTTTATGCACCAGGGTCGCCTTGTCGCCGCAGCTTGGACTGTGTCTGCCCCGCTGATCCTGAAGAACTGTTCATTGAACCGATCCCTGACCCGCAAGCCGGGCCTGACAGGAGTAATCCAATGAGATTGAGACTGATGGCTGCCCTACTGGCAGCCTTTTTGCTGGCGCTGGCGATCCCAGCCGCGGCGCAGGATTCGCGCGGCACCGTGCTCGGACGCGTGACCGACACATCCGGAGCCGTCGTCCCGAACGCCGAAGTTCGCATTGTGAACGACGCCACCGGCGTCGCGGCGTCTGCGAAGACGAATGATGCTGGCAACTTTGTGCTGCCCTACCTGCTCACAGGCAGCTACACCCTGACCTGTGAGAATCCGGGGTTCAAGAAGTGGTCTCGTGGCGGCATCCAGATCCGCATTCAGGATAGTGTCGAAGTCAATATCGCCCTGGAAGTCGGTAACGCCTCGGAGACTATTGAGGTCCGGGACACTACACCGCTCCTTGCGACCGCTGAAGCCTCCCTTGGCCAGGTAGTTGACGAGCGCAGAGTGCTGGAACTGCCGCAGTTCGCCGGCAACGCCATGGACCTGGTCCACCTGGCCCCCGGCACGGTCAACGGCACGAACCTTCGCCTGCGCAAAGCTGGTTTCAACAACGCACCGTCCACCTTCTCTACGGACGGCGGCGGCAACTATCAAAACGAGTTCACCATCGACGGTGTTCCAAACACCTACTCAGACGGTACTCAGCCCCGCGTGGCCTTTTCTCCTCCTCAGACTGCCATCGGCGAGTTCAAGGTGCAGACCTCCGCGTTTGACGCCTCGCTCGGACACACCATGGGCAGCACGGTCAACGTCTCGACCAAGTCCGGCACCAATGAACTGCACGGTGAAGTGCACGAGTGGTTCCGTCATTCGGCATTGGATGCCCCGACGATCTTCCAGAACCGTTCAGGGCAGAAGATCTCCATTTACCAGGACAACCGCTACGGCGCATCCGCCGGCGCACCCATCATCATCCCGAAGCTGTACAACGGCAAGAATAGGACTTTCTGGTTCTTCGCCTATGAAGCCAACAAGTTCGGCAACCCGGATTCGGGCGGCAACATCACCTCGTCCGTACCGACCGCAAAGATGCATCAGGGCGACCTCTCCGATTACTACGCCCTCGGTTCGGCCTACCAGATCTACGATCCGCGGAGCACGACGCTACAGAATGGTACCTACGTTCGCAGTCCGATCCCGAACAACATCATTCCGAAAACCTCGTTGGATCAAACCGGCCTGAACTTCATCAACCTCTATCCGCTCCCGAACCAACCCGGCACGCGCGACTTTCAGAACAACTACTACCGTTCCGGCAAGGCGCTGGAAGACTACTGGGCATGGATCGGTCGCATCGACCATGCGTTCTCCGAAAACCACCGCATCTTCTTCCGTTTTGACCGCGACTACTGGCAAGAGGACAAGAACCGTAACTTCAACAACGATGTCAACGGCGTTATCCTGAACCGCAACAACAAGGGCATCGCTCTGGACGACGTCTATGTCATCAGCCCGACTTTTCTGTTCAACTTCCGATACGGCTTGACTTTCCAGGACTTCCCTGAACGCCGCTCCTCTCAGGGTTACGACCTGGCGAGCCTCGGGCTCTCACCCAACACGATCAACCTGTCGCAGAACAAGGCCATCGCTCCGATTCCGCGTATCCAGATCGCCTCGTTCTCGACTATTTCCGAATGGGAATCACAGGATGGCGTCACGGCTTCCACCGTCAACGCCTTCACCGGCAACTTCACCAAGCTGTGGGGCAACCACAACTTCCGCTTCGGCACCGAGTTCCGCGTCTACCGTGAGAACCGCAACCGCTACGGTCCGGCTCTCTCCCCGCAGTACATCTTCAGCGCCGACGCCACCAAGGCGACTAACAACGCGGCCGCACCGACGCGCGGCGGCGAACTCGCTGCCATGCTCATGGGAATCCCCGGCGCCTTCAGCGTTCCAACCAACGGCAGCATAACGGCCATGAGCGTTACGGACAGCTACGCCGAACAGGACAAATGGTGGGGCTTCTACTTCGCCGACGACTGGAAGTTAACCAAGAGGCTGACGGTAAACGTCGGGCTGCGTTACGAGTACGAAACACCGATCACGGAGCGCTATGACCGCGCGGCGATTCACTACGACGGGACGACGATGAATCCAGTGAACAGCGCCGCAAGGGCCAAGTACGCCGCCGGGACTCAGTTTCCGGAGTTGCCAGCCTCTCAGTTCCAGGCAATCGGCGGACTCACATTCGCGAACGTCAGTCCGAATGGCCGCACATATTGGGAAACCGAGAAAACCAACTTCCAGCCACGCATCGGTTTGGCATACACGCTGACGCCCAAGACCATCCTCCGCGCCGGATACGGCATCTTCACGGCATCGATCGGCACGAACTATGCCAACACAATCCAAACCGGATTCTCCCAGGCCACGCCGGTGTTGGGATCGCCTGACAACGGTTTGACGTATGTCAACACGATCGCCAATCCTTTCCCGAATGGCCTGACCTCCCCGGTCCGTTCCTCGGCCGGCCTTGCCACGAATCTCGGCCAGGCGGTCACCTTCTTCCCCACTCGCCGCACACATCCGTACTCCCAGCGCTGGAGTTTCGGCCTCCAGCGTGAGATGCCCGGCAAGCTCATGGTCGAGGCGTCGTATGTTGGCAACCGGAACACCCGCCTCTCGGTCAACCGCGAACTCAGCTATACCCCGGCACAGTACCTCAGCACCTCTCCGGTACGTGACGACGCTACGATTTCGTACCTTGGAGCGACCATTCCCAATCCGTATGCGGGCATCAACTCCTCGTTTGGAAACACCATTACCCGCGGCAGCATTCTGCGGAACTATAGCCAGTTTTCGAGCGTTCAGATCATCGGCGACCCTGCGGGCTACTCCTGGTACCACTCGCTGCAGACCCGCGTCGAGCGTCGTCTGGCAAATAGCTGGACGCTGCAAGGCTCCTACACCTGGTCGAAGGCTATGGAAGCCACCGAGTTCATGAACGCGCAGGACCCCATGCCTTACGAGAGCCTCGCAGCCCTGGACCGCACTCACCGCCTCACCGGCTCGGGCATCTGGGAACTCCCCTTCGGCCACAAGAGGAAATGGGGCGCCAACTGGAACCGCACGACGGACTTCATCGCCGGCGGTTGGCAGTTGGGCGGCATCTATCAGCATCAGAGCGGCGCGCCCCTCGCTTTCGGCAACCGCATCTTTAGCGGCGATCTGCACAACATCGTGCTGCCGAAGGATCAGCGAAGCGTGGATCATTGGTTCGTTCCGGCGGCAGCCGCCGGCTTCGAAACCAGTGGCGCCAGGCAGCTCGCCTCCAACCTGCGCAGGTTCTCCCTACGCTTCAGCTCGGCTCGCGGCCCCAATCAGGACCGCTGGGACTTCTCGATGATCAAGAACTTCCGTATCACCGAGCGCATCGTCACCCAGTTCCGCGCCGAAACCTTCAACGCCCTGAACCATCCGAACCTGTACGATCCCAACTTGGATCCGACCAGCAGCTCGTGGGGCACCATCAACGGTCAGGACACCCCTCGCTCCTGGCAGCTCTCGCTAAAGCTCACCTGGTGACGACACCAACCACCTTCCATACTCAGAAGGGGACAGGCCAGCGCCTGTCCCCTTCGTGTTTTCCAGCCCCTTGTCACCACCTCGGAAAAGGTGCATCTTCTGAACGGAGGATGTTCCCGTGATCGCACCTCCGTTCGATTCAATTGTTTGCCCGATCGACTTCAGCGATTGCTCGGCTAACGCATTACGATGGGCGGCCTGGCTGGCTCAATCGTCCAGCAGGCCATTGCGGATGCTGCATGCTGTGCATGTGGATATGCCTTCATACCTCAGTTCGCAGCGCAAGGAGGAGATCCTCAACCAGTGGCAGGAGATTCGCAAGCAAGCGGAGGAGCACCTCAAGGAATGGTCCAAGCCGTACATTCCAGATGGCTTGGAGACACAGTTTGAGGTGTCCGACGCGCCGGCAGTGGAGGCCATTATCGCCGCAGCTCACCGAGGCAACGCCTGGGTGGTGATGGGCACACATGGCCGCACAGGCTGGCGCCAGGTGTGGATGGGCTCCGTGACGACGCGCACGATCGAGCAGGCGAAAGTGCCGGTGCTCGCGATCCCTCCAGACAAATCGTTGTGCTGAAGGAGAGCTGCTAAAGGTCATGTCAGACTGGCTGACAATCATTCTCGTGGCGGGCGGATACTTCGCGTTGATGAAGTGGGTCCTCCCGCGGCTCGGTGTGCCGACTTGAATGAGCGGCGCATGCGACGTCGAGTTTCGGCGTCCTGAAAGTCAGAAACCGGCTAATCCGGAAGAGCCACGATCACGCTGAAGGCGCCTCGCAGGTCGCCGGGTTTGTACCCCGTTGCCTTATCCCGCGGGTAGCGAATATTGAGCACGTCGCGCACCTCGGAGCTGATGTTGTCTGGCGGTCCGTGGCACGCAAGGCACATCCCGTGGACCATGATCGGCTTCATGTAGCGGAGGAAGCGCCTGCCGTTTTCGGTAACGATCTCGATGTAGTCGGCGGGCTGCTTGCCTGGCGGCGCCAGCGCCCAGAGACGGAGCTTCGCCGCTTCCCAGTCGTCGGGTTGATCCTTGGGGTTGCGGTATTTCAAGCTCACCCGCCGGATGTCGAGGCCGCGCTCCTTGCCGAACTCTTCGGTGACTACCTGGGCGCTCTCCGAACATGCCTTGACTGCGTCTGCGTAGCCGCCTCGCCTGAGTTCCTCGCCGAGGAGCTGCTGAAGCACCTGGGAGAGGTCCCGCACCGCGGCGGCAGCGCGGTCACGCGGCTCGGGCACAGGGGCCTGAGCCGCGCAGAAGATCGGCAGGAGAAGAATGAAGAACAGGGTGCGCATGGTTCAGTCGGTGGTGCTGGGTTTGGGCGTCTTCGCGGTCGACGGAGGCAGCGCCGGCGGCCTGATATAGTCTGCCGGGATGGCGCCGGTCAAGGATCTCAGCCAAGTGACGATGGCCGCATTATCGGCGGGAGAGATTTCCTTGCCCAACTCGTATTCGGCCATGAGGTTGACAGCTTCCGGCAGGGTGCGCACCTTGCCGTCGTGGAAGTAGGGCCCGGTCTTCTCGACGTTGCGCAGCGAGGGTACCTTGAAGAAGTATTGGTCATCGGCCTTCTTGGTGATCTTGGCGCGGCCCTCGTCTTTCAGGCCGGGGAAGACCTTCATGATGCCGAGTTTCTGGTAGGTGGATCCGCCGACATAGGTTCCCATGTGACAGGTGACGCAGCCGTTGTCGACGAACTTGATGAGGCCTTCCTTCTCGGGGTCAGTGAGGGCCTTCTTGTCACCCTTGAGGAACGCGTCCCAGCGCGAAGGCGTCACCAGCTTCCTTTCAAAGGCGCCGATGGCCTTTGCCATGTTGGTGTAGTTGACCGGGTCCTTCTCACCGGGGAAGGCCTTCTTGAAGAGGGCGTCGTAATCCGGCATGGACTTGAGGGTGGCGATGACGGTCTTCTCGTCGGGCATGGCCATCTCGACGGGATTCAACACTGGACCCTTGGCCTGCTCCTCCACGTCGGCGGCGCGCCCGTCCCAGAACTGTGCGATATGGCCGGCGGCGTTATAGGAGGTGGGCGAGTTGCGGTCGCCGCGCTGGCCCTTGTGGCCTTCGGATGTGGGCTCGTTGTCCACGCCGTACTTGTCGAGCATGTGGCACGAGTTGCAGGATAGCTTCTGGCCTTTGGAGAGCCGGGGTTCGTAGTAGAGCATGCGCCCCAACTCGATCTTGGCCGGTGTGGCCGGGTTGGCCGCTGAGTCCATTGAAGCAGGCAGCGGCCTGAACATCTTGAGCTTGGCCTCCGGGACATCGACGGCGAGGAGAGCTAAAGCCGTCAATGGAATGAGAGATAGGAATCGTGAAATCATATTTAATCCTCCGTGAAGCATCCATCATGCTCGATTAGCAGGTGAATCGCAAGCGCCTACAAGGAGCATGAATGAGGGACCATCTCTTGATTTACTGAACACTGTTCAGTATTCTGTTACCGGGGTAAGCACCGATGGGCGTGGCGCAAAGAAGGGCGAGAGAGAAAGACGAGCTACGGAGGAAGATCCTCGGCGCGGCGGCGGAGTTGTTCCTGGAAGAGGGCTACCAGAACGTCTCGATGCGGAAGATCGCCGAGCGGATCGAGTACGCGCCGTCCACTATCTATCTGCATTTTCAGGACAAAGTGCAATTGGTAGGATACCTCTGCACGGAGACCTTCGCGGAGTTGGACCGGCGGCTCGAGGACATCATGGAGTTGGGCTTGTCCCCCTTGGAGACGCTGCGGAAGAGCCTGAGGGCGTACATCGACTTCGGCCGCGAGTATCCGAGCCACTACATCTTTGTGTTCTGCACGCCTGAGAGCCTTTTCAAGAACATTGAGAAGGAGTCCTGCCAGGCGGTGTATGGCTGCGGGATGTCCAGCTTCGAACGGCTGAAGGCTGGGCTGGCTGAGTGCATGCATGCTGGCGTCATCCGCGAAGCGGACTTGGAACTGACGGCGCAGAGCACGTGGCTGATGATTCACGGGATCACGGCCGGACTGGTCACCTGTACCAGTTTCCCCTTTGTCGACAAAGAGTTGCTGATCGAGCACTCGCTTGATCGGATAGTCGGCAGCCTCCAATAAGCGCGGAATTGACAAACATGAACCTTGACTAACCAGAACACTTACCTTATTGTGAACAGTGTTCAGTAAGTGATCGTATGTAGTTTTGAGCTCATCGTTATGATCACTCTCGCTTGGAAGAACTTGTTTCACGATCGAGTGCGGCTGGTGGTGACGCTGGTCGGCATCATTTTCGCTCTGGTGCTGATTCTGGTGCAGTTCGGACTGTTCCTGGGATTCATGGAGACGAGCGCAAATATCGTCGAGCGCAGCGGGGCGGACTTGTGGATCACGGCGCCGCAGATTCCGTACGTCAACGGCGGCTCGCCGCTGGCTGAGGCAAACCGGTGGAAGGTGCTGTCGATCCCCGAGGTGGAGCGGGTAGACCGGTACATCCTGGCGTGGGTTCCATGGAAGCTGCCGTCGGGGGCGATCGAGAACGTGCAGGTAGTTGGCTTCAACCTCCAGAGCGGGATCGGCGGACCGTGGAATGTCGTTGCAGGCTCGGTTGATGCGTTGCATGGCGAGGACACGGTGCTGGTGGATGAGCTGTACAAGCCGCTGCTGGGGGTGACGCGGATCGGCCAAACGGTGGAGATCAGCAACCGCCGTGCGAGGATCGTGGGATTTACGCGCGGCATCAGGAGCTTCACGACCGCGCCGTTCGTCTTCACGTCGTTCAAGAACGCTCAGAACTACGCCGGAGGTGTGTTGAAGGAGAACCAGTCGATCTATCTGCTGGTGCGAGCGAGAGCCGGCGTGAGCGCCGAGAGATTGAGGGCCGCGGTGAAGAGCAAGGTGCCGGAGCTGGACGTGTTGACCAACGCGGAGATGCACCACAAGACGCAGTTCCACTGGGTGTTCAATACAGGGGCGGGCATCACCACGCTGATGGGCGCGGTGCTGGGTCTGCTTGTCGGCATCGTCGTTGTCGCGCAGACGATCTATGCGGCCACGGTTGATCACATCCGCGAGTTCGGGACCTTGAAGGCGATGGGCGCGGCCAACTCGAAGATCTACGAGGTGATCCTGGCGCAGGCGGCGATGAGCGGAACGATGGGCTACGCGGCGGCGGTGGTGATCGCGTTCTTCGCGGCACGGGCGAGCCAGGCCGGCAATGCGCCGGTGCTGCTGCCGGTTGAAGTTGCAGCAGGGACACTGCTGCTGGCGCTGGCGATGTGCATGGGCGCATCGGTGATCTCCATTCGCAAGGCAACCAAGATCGATCCGGCTATGGTTTTCCGGGGGTAACGAGATGATCGAGATCAGGGACCTGGTGAAGTCATACGGCTCAGGCAATTCCGTGGTGCACGCATTGTGCGGCGTGGACCTGAATGTGGCGGCGGGCGAGGTGCTGATGATGATGGGCCCTTCGGGCAGCGGGAAGACGACGCTGCTGTCGATCATGGGGTGCATCCTGCGCGCAACATCGGGGAGCGTCAAGATCGACGGGCTCGAGGTGGCAAATCTGCGGGAAAACAAATTGCCGGAAGTTCGTCTGAAGCATTTCGGGTTCATCTTCCAGGGGTTCAACCTCTTCCCTGCCCTAACGGCTCGGGAGAACGTGGAGCTGGCGTTGAAGTTGAAGGGGATGAGCAAGAAGACGGCGGCCACGCTGTTGGAGCAGGTGGGGTTGGGGGACAAATTGAAGTCGTATCCGTCAGATCTGAGCGGCGGGCAGAAGCAGAGGGTGGCGATCGCACGGGCGCTGGCAGGGGATCCGCCGATCATTCTGGCGGACGAGCCGACGGCTGCGCTGGATTCGCAGTCTGGCCTGACAGTAATGGAGATTCTGTCGGGGTTGGCGAGAGAGAGACAGCGCGCGGTGGTGGTGGTGACGCATGACAACCGGGTGCTGCGATTTGCCGATCGGATAGTGCACATCGCAGATGGGCGGGTGGTGGACGGGGAGTTAACAGAGGAGAGGGCAGCATGAAAAAGCTGATCTGGGCAGTTGCGGTGGTTGCGGCGGGCGCTGCGGTGGCGGTGGCCGTCGGCACAAAGAAGCAGACGGCGCAGGCGGCTGTCGCGCCGGTGAAGGCCGAGGCCGGCGTCATTGCGGGGGCGGGACTGGTGGAGCCCGCCGGAGAAGAAGTCAAAGTGGGCTCGGAGATGGATGGACGGCTGGCTCGCGTCTTCGTGGAGGAGGGCGATGCGGTGCGGCGCGGGCAGGTGGTGGCGGCACTGGAGAACGGTGATTACGCCGCGAGGGTGTCGCTGGCAAAGGCGTCGCTGGCGGAGCGGCGGGCGACGTTGGAAAAGCTGCGCAACGGGGCTCGGGATGAAGAGAAGCGGGAGGCCGAGGCGCTGCTGCGCGAGGCTGAGGCGCAGATGGAGACGGCGCGGGGGGAGCGGGACCGGCGCCAGGTACTGCGCGAGAGAGGGGCGGTTTCGAAGAGCGAGTACGACCTTTCGTCGCGCGACTATGAGACGGCGCGGGCCCGGGCTGAGGCGGCACGGGAGCGGCTGGGCGTGGTCCGCACGCAGACCCGCGTTGAAGACTTGAAGAGAGCGGAGGCGGATGTCGCTTACGCGGAGGCCTCGGTGGTTGAGGCCGAGGCGATGCTCGCGAAGACGTACATCCGGTCGCCGCTGGACGGGCGGATCCTGCGCAAGTATCGCAAGAGCGGGGAGAGCGTGTCAGGCAAGGGCGACACGCCGGTGGTGTCGCTCGGTGACTTGAGCCGTCTGCGGGTGCGGGTGGATGTGGACGAAGTCGATATCGCGAAGCTGCGGCTGGGACAGAACGCGTGGGTGACGGCTGACGCGTATGGCGATCGCCGATTCACGGGCAAGGTGATGCGGATCGGCCAGGCGCTGGGGCGCAAGAATGTGCGGACCGAGGAGCCGACCGAGCGCGTGGACAAGAAGATCCTGGAGACGCTGGTGGAACTGGACGCGGGACAGTCGCTGCCGGTGGGCTTGCGTGTCGATGCCTTTCTGGAGACGCGGCAATGAAACGCTGGGCAGCGGTTTTGTTGTTGACAGTACCGGCGTGGGGCGAGCCGTTGACGCTGGCGCAGGCCCTGGCGGCGGTGGATAAACTGAGTCCCGCGGTGCAGGAGGCGCGGCTCCGGACGCTGGAACAGGAGTCGCGGGCGCTGGTGGAGCGGTCCGGGCTGGGGCCGCAATTGAATGTGTCGATCGGCGGCTCATATCAAACCACCAACCTTCAGGGGATTGGCCTGACGTTCCCGGGCGTGCCGTCGCGGATCGGGCCGTATGGCGTGTTCGACGCGCGGCCGCGGGTGACGCAAACAGTGCTGGATTTAAGTATGATGTCGCGCTGGCGAGCGGCGCGGGAACGGACGGGGCAGCTCGACGCCGAGGCGGGCACCGTTGCGGAGAGAACGCGCGAGGCGGTGATCGAGCTGTATCTGCAGGCGCTGATGGCGGAGTCGCAGGCGCGGGCCGGAGCGGCGCGAGTGGAGACGGCGGGCACCGTGCTGGCGCAGACTCGGGATGCCGAACAGGCGGGGACAGCGAACAAGCTGGACCTGGCACGGGCGGCGCAGGTGCGGGAATCGGAGCAGGCGCGGCTGGTGCTGCTGAGGCGGGATCGCGATTCAGTGATCACACTGTTGAAGAGGACGATCGGGATGGGGCAGGGGCCGGCGATCGAACTGGTGGAGGTGCAGGCCCGGGAGATGGGCGCGGTGAGTCTGTCGCAGGCGTTGGAGTTGCGGCCGGAGATTCGGGCGCTATGGGCGAAACAGCGGTCGCTGACCGAGGAGAAGCGGGCGGCGCAGAGGGAGCGTTGGCCGAAGGTCGGGGCGTTCGGCGATTACGGAGTGTTGGGACAGAGTCCCGTGAATGCGGTGAGCACGTACACGGTGGGCGGATCGTTGAATGTGCCTGTGTGGACGAGCGGGCGGATCGAGAATGGGATCAAGGCGGCACAGTTCCGGCTGGATCAGTGGGAGCAGGAGAAGAGATCGATGGAGTTGCAGGTGGAACAGGAACTGGTGGATGCGAGGCAGAATCGGGAGGCGGCGGCGGAGGCTCTGAAGTCTGCTTCGAAAGCGACGAAGGAGGCACGGGAGGCGCTGGAACTGGCGCGACTTCGGTATGGGGCAGGGCTGGCGACGAATCTGGATGTGGTGACGGCGCAGGGGAACCTCGCCGAGACGGAGGAGCAGGAGATCCGGACGCGGTATGAGGGCTTGCTGGCGGGGGCGAGGCTGGCGCGAGCCGGTGGGGATGTGATGGCGTTTGTGCGCTGACGCTAGAGTAGACATATATGGAACTCCGGATGTATCAGGTGGACGCGTTTGCGAGCGCCGTGTTCAAGGGCAATCCGGCAGCAGTGTGCCCGTTGGAGCAGTGGCTGCCGGACAAGGTGATGCAGTCGATCGCCAATGAGAACAACCTGGCGGAGACTGCGTTCTTTGTGAAGAAGGGCGACCGGTATCAACTGCGATGGTTCACGCCGGAGGTTGAGGTCGATCTGTGCGGGCACGCCACGCTGGCATCGGCGTACGTCATATTCAGGCACCTGGAGCCGGAACTCGAGCGGGTCGCGTTCGACTCGCAGAGCGGCGAACTGGTGGTGACGCGGGAGTCCGACCTGCTGTCGATGGACTTCCCGGCATGGCCGCCGCAGCGCGTGGAGCCCAAGGCGGGGCTGCTGGGCGCGCTGGGCGGGAATCCGAAAGAGGTCTTTGCTGCCCAGGACTATGTGATCGTCTATGGGAGCGAGGAAGAGGTCAGCGCGTTGCGGCCGAACATGCTGGGGCTGTACGGGCTGGACCGGTTTGCGGTGATCGTCACTGCGCCGGGCAGTACAAAAGGCGTGGATTTTGTTTCACGCTTTTTTGCGCCGGAGCAGGGCGTGGCCGAGGATCCGGTGACTGGGCGGGCGCACTGCTCGCTGATTCCATACTGGGCGGAGCGGCTGGGCAAGACGAAGCTCTCGGCGCGGCAGGTATCTGCGCGTGGAGGAGAGCTCGAATGCGAACTGCGCGGAAAGCGCGTCAAGATAGCGGGACATGCGGTTCAGTACCTCCACGGGCACATAGAGTTCTAATCGTTTCCAAAATTTCGGAGTGGTAGATGTCGCTGTGGCTGCGCACGATCCGGTCGGCGTTGAGATTGATGACCGGGTGCAACAGGTATTGCTGCAGCGACGGGAGATCGCCGAGATTGAGACCGACGCATTCCGCGGGCGTGAGGTGCTGCGCGCCGTTACGGCCGAGTCCGCCGTAGGGGTCATTGGGGCCGCCGATGGAAGATGCGTTCTGCCGCGCAAGCAATGAGGCGACAGGGTAGGCCTGGCCGACGGCGTGATCGTGCTTCGAATGCGTGATGGCGATAGGGCCGTTGACGAGTCGCCGTTCGATGATTGCGCGATAGGCGCCTTCAGGAGAGAACGCGAACTGGGAGAAGGCCGCCTGGACGAGGGTCATGCTGGCGATGCCTGGTCCGTAGGCTGCAGCGGCGGCGGTGACGAGACGCGCTCCGAAAGAGTGGCCCGCAAGGTGGATGCGCATGTTGGCGAGAGTGCGGAGGAATGGCGCAAGGCCGTTGGCTCCGACTTCGGCGGCACGCTCCTTCATGGCGTAATAAGAGGCCATCTCAATGCCGCCGCGAACGACACCCTGGGCGTTCTGCCTGGCCATCGGATGAGAAGGCCAATAGACGCCGCAAACAGGGATCTCGGGGAGGCCGCGCGAGAAGTGCGTGAAGAGTTGAGTGGCGGAGGGCTCGTCGTTGAGCCAGCCGTGGGCGATGAAGAGGACATCGCGGTGGTCCTGAAGCTGAAGGTTGCAGTGCCTGACGGCGCCGGATGCATCGAAAGTGAGTTTGAAGAGTTCCATGATTATCGCTCCTGGAGTGCTTGAAAGAGGTTGACGAGACCGCGTCCCTGGAAATGCGGGGCGCGGCGAAGATCGGTGGCCGAATTGAGGAAGATCTCCTTGACGGCAGTGGGCCGGCCGCAGAATTCGCGGCGGACCGAGAGAAAGGCTGCAATGGCGCCGGAGACGTGGGGAGCGGCCATTGAGGTGCCGGAGTCTTCGACGTATTCGTGTCGCCACTGGCTTTTCGTGGCTTTTGAGGGCGCGGCGCAGGAGAGGATGCGCTCGCCAGGGGCGAGTAGGTCGGGCTTCATCCGGCCGTCGCCGGTGGGCCCTTTGGAGGAGAAGTACGACACGCCGTAGGTGTGGGGCATGTCGCGATGGGTGGAGCCGACGGTGATGGCGAGTTCGGCGTTGCCGGGATCGTTGATGGTGAGATCGAGGCACGTGCGCGTGGGACCGGTCTGGAGCGAGTTCTGGAAGCCGTAGCCGGAGTTGCCGGCGGCGACGACGACACAGACGCCGGAATGGACGAGGCGGTCGACTTCGGTGCAGAGGGGCGAGGCTCCGCAGGCGAACCATTCGGGATCGAATTCGTAGCCGAGAGAGAGGTTGAGGCCTTGAATGAGAAGCCGGCGACCGTGATCGTTGATCTGCTGGACGTAGTCGATTGCGGCAAGGATGTCGGAGGCTTCGCCGCAGCCGTCGGGGCCGAGGACTTTGAGGGAGAGGATGGAAGTCTCGGGTGCGACGCCGCGGGGACCGCTGGGTTGGCTGGAGGTTCCGGCGATGATGCCGGCGACGTGGGTGCCGTGGCCGAATTCGTCAGTGAGAGGAGAGTTGCCACCGGTGAAGTCGCGGTGGTCGAGGCCGGGTTGCGGAGTGAGGTTGCAGTGGGTGTCGAAGTGGGAGTGCGGCGCGATGCCGGAGTCGGCGACGGCCCATGTGATGCCGCGGCCGGAGGCGTGGAAGGCGGCTAGAGCGGCGTCGGCCTTGATGACGGCGAGAGAGCGCGTGGTGAGGGCGCGGACGGTGTGGTTCAGCCAGATGCGGTAGAGGGTCTCGGCGGCGTTAGCTTCGAGGGCGAGGATTTCGGCCTTGGTGAGGCGGGCCCGGAAGAGGCCACGGCTGGGGGCGCCGACGGGGGCCGACGCCGAGGGGATCGATTGATGAGTCGCGCCGTGGCGGAGCTCGAGGAGGACGCTGAAGAGCTCGTGGTGATGGGCGTTCTCGAGCTGCGCGGCGAGGGCGAGGTCGATGATGCGAGGTCGCAGGCGCGACGGGTCGAAGGTGATGGGTTTTTGGGGCATAGGTCACCTGGGGCTACGCGCGGAGTATCGGGTTCGCGGGGCCGGTGGACTTCTTTGCGTTGTCGCGGCAGGCGGCGAGTTTGGCCGCGGAGATTTCTTGATTGTTGGGCATTGGTATCCTCACGCGGGAAAGTGTGAGGAGGAGGTGCGGGAACCGGACGGGCTAAATTTGACGATTCTCGGCAAGTGGTTGATGCGGAGATGGTTAGGTCAGAGACATATTTCTTCGAGTGCTGTGACCGGGGTCAGCGCTCCTTGAGGAACCCGGCGAGGCAGGCGTCGAAGATCGACCGTTACGTTGCTTCCGATCCGAAGGCGGCGGAGGAGTATGAGAGTTGGCGTAGGGCGGGACCGTGAAACATGTAACAGCGGGGATTCGGAGGCGGATTTCCTGGAACATCTGAAGGACGGCGGCGTAGGAGGTTGCATAGGGAGAGTTCCATGCAGTCCTTGTTCGAAGACGTCCGGTTTGCCGTGAGAATGTTGGGGCGGCAGAAGATGGTGACGCTGGTGGCGGCAGTGACACTGGCGCTGGGGATCGGAATGAATGCGGCGATCTTCAGCACGGTCTCCGGGATTTTGTGGAATTCGCTGCCATATCCGGAGCCGGAGCGGCTGGTGGCGATCTGGGGGACGAATCCGAAGATGGGGTTCGGGCGGGCGTACGTGGCATACCGGGAAGTCGACGACTTCCGGAAGGCGCAGGGGCTGGAGAAGGTCTCGGCACACCGGTTTTCGCAGGTGTCTTTGACGGGGACGGGAGAGCCGGGCAGCGTGGAGGCGGTGGAGTCGGACGTGGAACTGTTCGATGTGATTGGGGAGAAGGCGGCGCTGGGCAGGACCTACGCGGACAGCGAGAGGGCGCCGGGCGAGCACCGGGTGGCGGTGATCACGGAGGGCCTGTGGCGGCGAGAGTTCGGCGGAAATCCGTCCGCGGTGGGGCGGGAGATCCGGCTGGATGGCGCGAACTACACGGTGATCGGCGTGATGCCGCCGGAATTCTCGTACATGTACAGCAAGGCGGAGGTGTTCATTCCGCTGCGGCTGAAGCCGGATCAGAAGACGCAATATGGAACAAACATGAAGGGGCTGCGGGCGATCGGCCGCCTGGCTGCGGGACGGACGGCGGAGTCGGCGGAGGCGGAGGTGCAGCGGATCGCGAAGGCGGCTGAAGAGTCCGAGCCGGACATCAATCGAGGATGGAGCGCGGTGGTGCGACCGCTTGAGTTGGAAGTGATCGACCGCGGGGCGCGGACGTCGATCCAGACGATGTTCTGGACGGTGTTTGGAGTCCTGCTGATCGCATGCACGAACATCGCGGGGCTCCTGATGGCGCGCGGAACGCTGCGGCAGAGAGAACTGGCGATCCGGGCGTCGCTGGGGGCGGGCAAGGCGCGCATTGCGCGTCTGCTGGTGACGGAAAGCGTGGTGCTGTCACTGTTCGGCGGTGTCTTGGGTGTCGCATTCGCGGCGTGGGCGATTCCTGTGCTGCGGAGCCTGGCCCCTCCGGGATTCCCGCGGTTGGAGCAGGTGACGCTGAATCCGATGGTGGTGCTGTACACGTTTCTGCTGTGCCTGGTAACGGGGGTGCTGGCGGGGGTCGCCCCGGCGTGGATGATGACGCGAGGTGAGTTGGCGCGTTCCCTGCACGAGGGGGGACGCGGCGGGACCTTTTCGCGGCAGCGGAGCTTGCAGGGTCTGGTGGCGGCGGAGGTTGCGCTGGCCATGGTGCTGTTGACGGTGACGGGGCTGCTGGTGCGGAGCCTGGTGGGCCAACTGTACGGCAACCCAGGCTTCGACAAGACGCATTTGATGACTGCTGTCGTGAATCTGCCGGAGGGGCTGTATCCGGAAGACAAGCAACTGTCTGATTTCCACACGGCGGCGCTGCAGGCATTGCGACGAGACGGCCGCATCGAGAGCGCGGGGGCAGCGCAGACGATTCCGCTGGGCGGGACGAACAGTTGGGCGCCAGTTCTGGTGGAAGGGCGCGAGAAGAAGCCGGACGAGCGAAACCTCGTCGGATACATGGTTGTGTCTCCGGGATATTTCACGACGCTGCGCGTGCCGCTGCTGGGCGGGCGGGATCTGGCCGAGACAGACGGTTGGGATGCGGTGAAGGTGGCGGTAATCAACGAGACGATGGCCCGGCGGTATTGGCCGGGTGAGGCGCAGCCGATTGGGCGGCGATTCCGCATCGCCGGAACGAAGACGGACAAGGAGGAGTGGATCACGGTGGTCGGGATCAGCCGGGATGTGCGGCACAGCGCGTCGACACTTCCGCCTCGGCCGGAGATGCATCTGGCGATGACGCAGACCGGCGGCCGGCGGCTGATTTATATGGCACGCACAAAGGGCGATCCGGCGCAGGCCGCGGCGGCACTGCGGGAGGCGGTGCGGACGGTGGACCGGAACCAGCCGCTGACGTCGGTGGAATCGATGGAGGATTTGATCGGACGGCGCTCGGCAGGGCCGCGGGTGACAGCGCAGATTCTCGGGTTCCTCGCCGGGTTGGCGCTGCTGCTGGCGGGGGTTGGGATCTACGGTGTTCTATCGTATCTGACCAGCCAGAGAGCGCGGGAATTTGGGATTCGCGTGGCGATGGGGGCGGTGCGGAGGGACATTGTGGGGCTGGTAGTGCGACGGGGAGTTGTTTTGGCGGGAGGCGGCTTACTGGTGGGGTGTGGGGTGGCGTTTGCGGTTACACCGCTGGTGCGGTCGTTGTTGAGCGGGGTGGAGCCGCATGATGGGGTGACGTTTGCGGGTTCGGCGGGGGCGCTGTTGGGGGTAGGGGTGCTTGCTTGTGTGGTCCCGGTTTTGAGGGCGCTGCGGACGGATCCGGTGAAGGTGTTGAGGGAGGAGTAGGGGCAGGTCCACTCAGGGGAGGGATGCGGCGAGGAGGTCGGCGGTGGTGGTAATTCGGTGCGCGAACGTCGGGGCGTTGAGCTCGTGGGCTGCGTGCATGCGGTCCATGCTGTAGGCGGCGGTGGCATCGCGCACCAGAGTCACGTGGTAGCCGAGTTCGGAAGCGAATCGGCCGGTAGCCTCGATGCAGGTATTGGCAAGCAGGCCGATGATAATGACGTGTGTAATGCCCTTCTGCTTGAGGAGCATGTCGAGATCGGTATTGGCGAAGCCGCTGCTGCCCCAGTGCTCTTTTGCGACGATATCGCCAAGTTGAGGCTTGAAATCGGGGTGCCAGTCACCACCCCATGAATCCATCGCGAAGACCTGCTTTGCAGCGGCGCCGAGCTGATAGGGAGTGGGGTGCCGCCAGGAGTCGAAGTCGCCGGACTGCCAACGGTGATGGGGAACGATGAAGACCTGCATGCCGGCCCGGTGTACGGCGTCGGAGACGGCGCGGAGGTTGTCGAGCAGGCCGACGGCGGCGGCCACTTCCTTGACTGAGGGCCAGAGCTTGCCCCCCTCGGAAAGGAAGTCGTTGTAGGGGTCGACGAAGAGGAGGGCGGTGCCGCCGGGTGGGTATTCCACAACTCAAGGGATGCCTGAGGAGATGGGAAGGCGGAAAGAATTGCACCGGCATGCTAACGGGCGGGGCGGGGTACAGTCATAAGCACAGATGAAAGAGAGTGACGGGTCGGCGATCGAGCGGGCCCTGGCAGGAGACGGGGACGGCTACCGGGTGCTCGTAGAGCGCTACAGCCAGGTTGTGTTCAGGCTGGCGTATCGCATGACGGGCAATGAGCAGGACGCGGAGGACCTGGTGCAGGAGGCGTTCTTGAAGGCGTACCGGAACCTGGCGAGCTATGACGGGCGGGCGAGCTTCAGCACATGGCTGTACCGGATTGTAGCCAACAGCGCGCTGGACTTGCTGGCGGCGCGGAAGAAGCGGCCGTCGATGCAGACGCTGACGGTGGATGAAGAGGGGGATGTCATGATCGAGCCCCGGGAGACGAGACCGGGGCCGGAGCGGCTGGCGTTCAGCGGAGAGGTGCAACAGAAGATTGCGCTGGCGATGGAGGAGTTGACGCCTCAGGAGAGGACGGCGTTCACGATGAGGCATTTCGAGGAGTGTTCGGTGGAAGAGATTTGCAGCGCATTGGGATTGGGAGCGAGCGCGGCGAGGCACAGCATTTTCCGGGCAGTGCAGAAGTTGAGGCGGTCACTGGGGCCGCTGGTAGGAGAAGAAGCATGATGCAGCACGGCGAGCATGTGAGTGAAGAGCGGCTGGTCCTGTACTTCTTCGACGAGTGCGAGGACGCCGCATCGGTGGAAAAGCACCTGCGGGAGTGCGCGGCATGCCGCGCGGATCTCGAAGCGGTGAAACGGACGATGAATCTGATGGACGGCATGGCGGTGCCGGAGCGCGGCGAGGAGTACGGCGCCGAAGTATGGCGCCGGGTGCAGCCGCAGTTGGGATTGAAATCGAAGAGCGGATGGGCGCAGTGGTTTGGATGGCGGCAACTGGCTTTGTCGGGCGCGCTGGCCGGGCTGGTGGTCGCGGCGTTCATGGCGGGACGGAAGTTTCCGGAGCGGAGTGAGCAGACCTCGGTGGTTGCGCAGCGGCAGGAATCTGCGACGGAGAACCGGCTGCTGCTCGTGACTGTCGGCGACCACCTGGAGCAGACGCAACGGATGTTGATCGAGCTGTCGAACTCTGATGCGCGGGAACTGCCGATGGAGCGCGAGTCGGCATCGGATCTGTTGGCGGCGAACCGGCTGTACAGGCAAACGGCGAGCCAGTCGGGCGATCAGGGGATGTCGACGGTTCTGGAGGAGCTGGAGAGCTACCTGCTTGAGGCGGCCCACTCGACTCCGGAGCAACTTAAGGATCTGCAGAGACGGATGGCGGACGAGGACATTCTCTTCCGTCTCCGGGTGATGAATGCGCAATTGAAACAGAAACAACGGAAAGTACTACCGGTGCAGAGCAATTGAGAGGAAAGCGAGAGAGGTCCATGAAGAACACGAGGATTTGGGTAGCGGCCGCAGTGCTGGCTGGAGCTGTGCAGGTAAGCGGCCAGACGTACGCGGCAACATCACCGGCGGCGCCGGCCGCGCCGGTCCCACCGGAACCGCCGATGCTGGCGATGACGTATCAAGGCAGGTTGGCGACGACAGGCGGGCGCGCCGAGCAGCAGTATTCTCAGGCGATGCGGGCGCTGGACCAGAAGAAGTGGGAAGAGGCGCTGAACGGCTTCAAGCAAGTGACGAGTGAAGGCGGTGCGCGGGCGGATGCGGCGCTGTACTGGTCGGCGTATGCGCAGAACAAGCTGGGCCAGCAGAGCGTGGCGCTGGCGACGCTCGACACGCTGAAGAAGAATCATCCGAACAGCCGTTGGCTGAACGATGCGAAGGCGCTGGAAGTGGAAGTGAAGCAGGCGTCGGGGCGGCCGGTATCGCCGGACCAGGTGTCCGACGACGACATGAAGCTGATGGCGCTGAACGGGCTGATGCAGAACAACCCTGAGCGGGCGCTGCCGCTGGTGGAAAAGATCCTGATGGGCAGCCAGAGTCCGAAAGTGAAGGAGCGGGCGCTGTTCGTGCTGAGCCAGAGCGATTCGCCGCAGGCGAAGGAGATTCTGGTGAAGATCGCGAAGGGCGGGAGCAATCCCGACCTGCAGCGGCTGGCGATCCGGAACCTGGGTGTACACGGGGGCAAGCAGAACAGCGGGCTACTGGGAGAGATCTACCAGTCGCAGTCGGACCCGTCGCTCAAGCGCGAGATACTGCGGTCGTTCATGGTGTCGGGGGATTCGCAGAAGCTGGCGGCGCTGGCGAAGTCGGAGAAGGACGAAGGGCTGCGCAGGGAGGCGATCCGTCAACTGGGAGCGATGGGCGACACGAAGTCGCTGACGGAGATGCTGGCGAGCGAGAGTGATGCGCAGGTGCGGATGGAGGCGGTGAACGCGCTGATGATCTCGGGAGCGTCGCAGCCGCTGATCGACATCGCCAACAACGACAAGGATCCGGCGGTGAAGCGCAAGGCGATTCAGATGCTCGGCGTGATGGGTGTGGGGAAGACAGGCGATGCGCTGGTGCAGATCTATCAGAAGGCCGGCGACGCGGAGACGAAGAAGACGGCGCTGCGCGGGATGTTCACGCAGGGCAACGCAAAGGCGCTGGTGGATGCAGCGCGCAAGGAGACCGATCCCGAGCTGAAGCGGGAAGCGGTGCGGATGTTGTCGACGATGAAGTCCAAGGAAGCGTCCGAGTACATGCTGGAGCTGCTGGAAAAATGAAACGCGCAATTCTTACCTCGATGATGTTGGCCGCCGGGCTATTTGCCCAGCAGCCAAGAGTGGCAAACGCAAAGCTCGAGACGAAGGCGGCAGGCTCGCTGGAAGGCGAGATCCAGGCCGCGGCGTCGAGAGGCACAGCGATGTGGGTGGGGTATGCGTTCGAGCAAATCGCGGACTCGAATTCATGCTGCTACTCAGGTGACGGCGGCGGGGGATGCACGCTGGAAGGTGACAAGACGTGGAAGGGCCAGCCGGAGGGGCCGATCCAGTTGGAAGGATCAAAGTTCGGGATGGTGCTGGTGCGGCTGGAGGGCGGCGCGATCAAGAAGGTGCGGCACTTCTCGCTGACATGCGACCTGGAGGCGGGCGGATTGCCGTTCCTGTGGCTGACGGGCGTGAAGGCATCCGAGAGCCTGCAGTTCCTGAAGAAGCAAGCAGTCACCGAGGGGCGTGAGAATGCGGCCGTGGCGGCGATTGCAATGCACTCGGGACCGGGTGCGGACCAGGTGCTGGAGGAGTTCCTGAAGCCGGATCAACCGGTGGAACTGCGGCGCAAGACGGTCTTCTGGCTGGGAAATTCGCGCGGGCATCAGGGAGTGGAGGTGCTGAAGCGGGTGATGCGGGACGACCCGTCAGAGAAGGTGCGGGAGCACGCGGTGTTTGCCCTGTCGCAGAGCAAGGATCCTGAGGGGATGCAGGTGGTGATCCGCACGGCGAAGGAAGACAAGAGCGCGGACGTCAGGAGCAAGGCGCTGTTCTGGCTGGCGCAACGGGCCGGTCAGAAGGCGGTGGGTCCGATTTCGAGCGCGATTGCGGAAGACCCGGACACGAAGGTGAAGAAGCAGGCAGTTTTCGCGCTGACGCAGATGCCGAAGGAGGAAGGGATTCCTGCGCTGATCAAGGTGGCGCGGGAGAACAAGAATCCGGAGGTGCGGAAGCAGGCGTTCTTCTGGCTGGGGCAGTCGAAGGATCCGCGGGCGGCGAGTTTTTTGGAGGAGGTGCTGGGAAAGTAGCACGCGGGAACTCCCGGCGCATCCTGGCGTCTACTGTATTGAAGAACAGGAGGCACAGGTGCGAAATCCGATTCGGATGATGTTGGCGGCGATGGCGCTGGCCCCGGCTGTGCTGGGGTGCAGCGCCTTTACTATTGTGATGAACGGGAAAGTCGTGCTGGCAGCGCTGAATGACTTTTCGTACAACGGGAACTTCAAGCTGCTGGTGCGAGCACCGGAGAACGGGCTGCAGGGGCGGGTCTGCATTGCGATGGACACGGCGCCGGGGTGGTCGCCGATGGGGATGAAGTGCGTGAACGACGAGGGGCTGGCGATTACGCACGCCAATGTTCCAAGGAGCCAGACGCCGTACGATCAAGACAAGCCGCAGTTCCGGCACGATTTTCTGCAGAAGATTGTTTCGGAGTGCACAACGGTAAAGCAGGCGATTTCGATGATCAAGGCGTATTCGCTGCCACCGGGAGAGCATGGAGCGCACGTGCACCTGATGCTGGCGGATCCGAGCGGCGACGCGGCGGTGGTGGAGTGGGAGGACGGCGCAGTGAAAGTGACGCGCCGGCAGGGTTCGACGCTGCTGATGACGAACTCGCTGCTGTCGAAGGCCGAAGCCGATGGGCCGAAGTCGCGGTATGCGCGTGCATCGAAGCTGCTGCCGGGGATAAAAAGCGCGTCCGTGGAAGAGGCCATCTCGGTGATGAAAGAGCTGAGCGTGTACGTGAAGATCAAGGGTGCGGAAGTGGGGACGATCGACAGCGCGGTGTGGGACCTGACGTCGCGCAAATTGTATTTCTTCTACAAGCGCGACTTCGATCATCCGCTGGTGCTGAACTTGGATGAGGAGATGCGCAAGGGTTCGCGGATTGTTGAATTGAAGGAATTGTTCCCGAATCCTGTGCCGTACAGCACGGAGTGGCGGGACGACAACGGTCCGGTGGTGCGGAAGACAGGTCTTTGATATTTTGCGCATGAGGTTTTCATGCGCGCGCTCATCCTGACAATCATCGCGTTGGTGGTATGCGGGTCGTTAGCAGCTCAGCAGAGGGCGGCGAAGGGGCCGCTGCGAGTGCTGACCTCGAATCCGCGGTGGTTCGAGGACGGCAGCGGCAAGGCGGTGCTGCTGACAGGTTCGCACACCTGGCAGAACCTGCAGGACAACGGGCTGCTGATCCGGGGCGCCGTGGAGCAGCCGCCGCGGACGTTCGACTACGACGCATACCTGGACACGCTGGAGAAGCACGGGCACAACTTTTTCAGGTTGTGGCGCTGGGAGACGACGAAGTGGACGGACAAATACACGAGCGGCGAGGTGAAGTACTGCAGGCCGCATCCGTGGGTGCGGAGCGGTCCGGGGGCGGCGAGCGACGGGGATCTGAAGTTCGACCTGGAAAAGTTTGACGAGGGCTATTTTCAGCGACTGCGGTCGAGGGTGAAGAGCGCGGGGGATCGCGGCATGTACGTGTCGGTGATGCTGTTCGAGGGCTGGGAGATCCAGTTCACGGACGCCTGGCTGAATCACCCGTTTCACGCGGCGAACAACATCAACGGGGTGGAAGGGGATCTGAACGGGGACGGATCGGGGCTGGAGTTCAACGCGCTGAGCGATACGGCGGCGGGGAAGCGCGTGCTGGAGTTGCAGCAGGCGTATGTGCGGAAGGTCATCGACACGGTGAACGATCTGGACAACGTGTTGTATGAGATCGCCAACGAGGCGTGGACGGGCTCGACGGCGTGGCAGTATCACATGATCCGCTACGTGAAGGAGTACGAAGCGAAGAAGGGCAAGCGGCATCCGGTGGGGATGACGTTCCAGTACAAGGGCGGGGAGAACGCGTGGCTGAACGAGAGCCCGGCAGATTGGATTTCACCGAATGGAGACGGCAAGGACGACTACCGCAACGATCCGTGCGCGGACTGCTCGCCGAAGGTGGTGGTGAGCGACACGGATCACCTGTGGGGGCACACGGGCGGGGACAACATCTGGGTGTGGAGGAGCTTCACACGCGGGTTGAACGTGCTGTTCATGGAGGAGATGCTGCCGTCGCCGACATGGCAGGACTCGGCGAGACAGGCGATGGGGCAGATCCGGCGGTACGCGGAGCGGATGAACCTGGCGGCGATGAAGCCGGACCGGAAGGTTGCGGCGACGGGGTACGCGCTGGCGAATCGAGGCAGAGAGTACCTGGTGTTCCAGTCGAACAAGGGCGAGTTCACGGTGGACCTGTCCGACGCCAAGGGCGTGTTTCAAGGCGAGTGGCTCGACGTGAACGCGAATCGGACGATTGCGGCGAAGACCGTGGAGGGCGGGAAGAGCTGGACGTTCACGACGCCATTCCCGGGTCCGGCGGCGCTGTATCTGAAGTTGAAGGAATAGTCGCGCAGGAGAAGAGTCCGCGCTGAAGACGTTATCCTGCAATTGAATGGAAGTCACGAGATTCCTGGCCCTGCGCGGGCCGAACATCTGGGCAAATTTCCCTGTGATGGAAGCGTGGGTGGATCTGGGGGAGTGGAACGATCTCTCCTCCGACATGATCCCGGGCTTCACGGAGCGGCTGATGAAGTGGCTGCCCGGGCTGATCGAGCACCGGTGCAGCGTCGGGGAGCGAGGCGGGTTCCTGCAGCGGCTGCAGCGGGGTACATACCTGGCGCACATCCTGGAGCACGTGACGCTGGAGTTGCAGGGTCTGGCCGGAGTGCAGGTCGGGTTCGGCAAGGCGCGGGCGACGGCGGAGGACCGAGTCTACAAAGTCGTGTTTCGCTACCGCGAAGAGAATCTGGCGCGGGCATGCCTGCATGCGGGGAAAGCACTCTGCGAAGCTGCAGTGCGCGATGAGCCGTTCGACATTGAGGGGACTGTCGCGCGGCTCAGGGATGTCGCGAAAAAGCACCTGCTAAGTCCAGGTGCAGAGGCGATTGTACAGTCGGCACGGAAGAGGAATATCCCGTTCATCCGGCTTGGGGACGGAGACCTGGTGCAGTTCGGATATGGATCGAAGCAGCGGCGGACACGAGGAACTGAGACGGACCGCGCGGGAGCGATCGCGGGCGCCATCCCGTATAACAAAGATCTGACGGCGGAGTTACTGGCGGCCGCGGGCGTGCCGGTGCTGGCCGAGGACGACGAGAAGCCCGAAGGGAACGACTATGCCCTGCTGGTGGTGGCGGGCCGCGTCGCGGCGGCCGTGGAGAGGCCGGCCCGTGATGTGACCGCGATGGTGCATGCGGAAGTCGCCGAACGGGCGGTTGAGGCAGCACAAGCTGTGGGGCTCGACATTGCGGGGATCAGTTTGGTGGCGAAGGATATCGGAGTTCCGCTGGAGAAGCAGGGCGGACTGGTGACGGAGGTGACGCCTTCGCCCGATCTGCAGCCGTTTCTCGACGCCGGTGAGGCGGAAGGACGGGCCGCGGCGGACGCGATTGTCAATCAGTTGTTCGAGCTGGATGACAACGGGCGCATTCCGATCGCGGCCGTCACAGGGACGAACGGCAAGACGACTGTGACGCGGCTGCTGGCGCATCTGATGCGGGGGATGGACAAGTGTGTGGGGATGACGTGCACGGACGGGATTTACGTGAACGAGAAGCGGATCTCAAAGGGTGACTGCAGCGGTCCGGCCAGTGCGCGGAGCATCCTGATGAATCCGAACGTGGAGGTGGCGGTGTTCGAGACGGCGCGCGGCGGGATCGTGCGAGCCGGTCTTGCGTTCGACGAGTGCCAGGCCGCCGTGGTCACGAACATCGGCGAAGGGGACCATCTGGGGATTCACGATGTAAACACCCGCGAGGATCTCGCCAAGGCGAAGCGGACGATAGTGGATGTGGTGGGCAGCGAGGGAACGGCGGTGCTGAATGCGGCGGATCCGCTGGTGGCGGCGATGGCGGAGTATTGCCATGGGAGTGTCCTGTATTTCGGGATGGACGGCGCGCATCCAGTGATTCAGGAGCACAGGGCACGCGGGGGTGCGGCGATCTTTGCGCGCGGCCATTCCGTGGTGCTGGCGCTGGGCGAGAGCGAGGTGGCGGAGTTGGATCTGCGCGAGGTCCCGATCACCTTCGGGGGCAGGGTTCCGTTTGAGGTGGAGAATGTGCTGGCTGCGGTCGGGGCGGCGTGGGCGATGGGACTCGATTGGGAGACGATCGTGCGGCAGGTGCGGAGTTTTGTGCCGGATCTGACGCGGGTGCCGACACGGTTCAACGTCTTCGATGTGCGCGGAGCGACGGTGATCGTCGATTTCGGGCACAACGTGGATGCGCTGCGGGCGGTGATCGAGTCCTTGAGAGCATTCCCGAATGCGCGGCGGGCAGCGCTGTTCTCGTCCGCAGGGGACCGGCGGAACGAGGATATCGAGCGGATGGGGGAGTTGCTCGGAGAGGCGTTCGACCGGGTGATTCTGTACGAGGACACGGATTTGTATGGGCGGCAGCCGGGGGCGATTTTGGAATTGCTGCGCCGGGGGGTGGCGCGGGGATCTCGCGTGAAGCAGGTGGAGGAGGTAAAGGGAGGGCTGAACGCGATGAAGCATGCGCTGGAGACGGTGGAGGCGGGGGAACTGCTGCTGGCTCAGGCGCACATGGCGGATCCGACGGTGGAGTATTTGCGGGGGTACTTGGGGGGCGCTTAGTTATCGGATGCGAGATGACGCAGGGCTGCGCGGGCGAGGGATTCGGAGTCTCGGGCGACGAAGATCTTGCACCCGCGGTGGAAGATGGCGTCGGCCATGCCGGGGCGGACGCTGATTTCCTCGCCGGAGACGTAGTATTTGACGGCTGCTTCGTCAAGAAGTCCTTTTGCCATGGCCAGGAGAAGACGGTCGTTGGTTTCGAAGATGGGGACGAAGGCGAGGTGGGGATCAGCGGGATTCGGGAGGGGCATGAGGAACCTCCGTGATTGAGAGTAGCGCGCCTACAGGAAGCGGTCGAGGACGCGGCGGGAGTGGTGGTCGAGGTTGCGGGTGTCGGGGATTTCGTAGCGGATGCCGCGGGAGTCGACGATGGAGACGCGGCGGGGCGGGCGTCGGTAGACGCTGTCGTCGCTGTCGACTTCGAAGGTGGTGATGCCGCGGTCGGTTTCGACCTGCCAGGTAGAGGGCTCGGTCTTGGGAGGGGTGTTGATGACGCGGAGGATGATGGGGACGAATTCGCGCTGGGCGAGTTCGGCTTCCAGGGAAGCGCGGGTGGCGGGATCGAGATCGTCGAGGGAGTCGATGTAGAGGATCTCGCGGCCCAACGAGTCACAGATCGAGATGGAGTGCCGGGGATCGGAGAGGGGGAAGGCACGGACGGGGTCGACGTCGATGTGGGTGCGGCCGTCGGGGGCTGTGAAGACGAGCCGGCGCTGGGAGTCACGTTGGAGGGTGAAGGAGATCATAGTTCTTCGAGGAGTTCATCCTCCTCAGCTTCCTCCGCAGCGGCAGGCTGGAGGCGGCCTTCGTGCATGTCGATCTGGGCCTGATGGAGGCGGGCGTAGACGCCGCCGCGCTCCAACAGTTCGGCGTGGGGGCCGACCTCGACGATCTCGCCGCGCTGCATAACGACGAGGCGGTCGGCGCGTTGGAGAGTGCTGAGCCGGTGGGCGATGGCGATGGTGGTGCGGCCCTGAATGAGGTTGGCGAGGGCAAGCTGGATTTCGCGTTCGGTTTCGGTGTCGACGGAGGAGGTGGCCTCGTCGAGGATGAGGATGCGCGGGTCGATGAGCAGGGCACGGGCGATGCTGACCCGCTGTCGTTCGCCGCCGGAGAGGAACTGGCCGCGCTCGCCGACGAGGGAGTCGTAGCCGTTGGGGAGGCGGAGGATGAATTCGTGGGCGCGGGCCGCGCGGGCAGCGGCAATGATTTCCTCGCGGGGCGCGTTCGGGCGGCCGTAGGCGATGTTCTCGGCAACTGATCCCGAAAAGAGGAAAGGCTCCTGGAGCACGAGGCCGATATTGCGGCGGTACTCGCCGGTGGGGAAGCGGCGGATGTCTGTGCCGTCCACGAGGATTTCGCCGGAGGTGACGTCGTAGAAGCGGCAGAGGAGGTTGATGAGGGTGGTCTTCCCCGCCCCGCTCTGGCCGACGAGGCCGATCATCTCGCCGGGGCGGATGGTGAGGTTGAGGTCTTTCAAGATGGGGCGAGAGGCGTAGCGGAAGCTGAGGTTACGAATCTCGATACCGCCTTCGACGCGGACGGGATGGATGGGGTCGGCGGGCTCGGGGACTTTGGGGACGCGGTCGAGGACGCCGAAGACGCGCTGGGCGCTGGCGGCGGCGCGCTGGGTGGCGGAGGCCATGCGGCTCATGGAGTCGAGGCGCGCGTAGAAGCGGCTGATATAGGCGACGAACGCGGTGAGGACGCCGACGGTGACGGAGTGGTGGAAAACGAGCCAGACGCCGAACATCCAGACGATGAGGACGCCGAGATCGGTGAGGAGGACGACGACGGCGTTGAAGTAGGCCCAGACGCGATTGACGCGGTCGTTGGTGCTGAGCACACTGTCGTTGGCGCGGCGGAAGCGCTGGATCTCGTGGTCTTCCTGGGCAAACGCCTTGACGACGCGGATGCCGGGGATGGTCTCGGCGAGGATGCTGGTGAGCTCGGCCCAGGCGCGGTTGCCGAGGGAGAAGCCGTGGCCGAGGCGCTCCTGCACGCGGAATACGAGGAAGGCGATGAGGGGCATCGGCAGGAGCGTGACGGCGGCGAGCCGGAGATCGACGCTGAGCAGGATGCCGGCCGTCATCAGGAGCATAATGACGTCGGTGACGAAATCGAGGACGTAGACGGAGAGGAAGTAGCAGATGCGGTCCGTATCGCTGCTGACACGGGAGATCAGGTCGCCGGTGCGCTTACCGCCGAAGTATTCGAGCGAGAGGCGCTGGAGGTGGGAATAAGTGAGGTTGCGGAGGTCGGCGGAGATGCGCTCGCTGACCCAGGAGAGGACATACATCTGTGCCCAAGTGAGAGCCCAGGCGAGGACGGAGGCGCCGGCGAGTCCGAGCAGGTACCACTTCACCATGTGCGTGTCGGCGGGCTGGCCGTTCTGGTAGGGGACCAGGACGTTGTCCAGCAGCGGCATGGTGAGGTAGGGCGGGATCAGGCCGCTGGCGGTGCTCGCCAGGGTCAGGAAGAAGCCGAGCACGCTCATAAAGAGGTACTTGCGTGCGACGGAGAAGAGCCGAAGAAGAGAGCGGACGGGCGGGCGGGAGGGGGATGCGCCGCATTCCCGGCAGGTACTGTCGCCGGCGCGCAGAGGAGCTGCACAGACCGCGCATTCGCCGGTGATGGCGGGCAGCTCCGTGGAGACGGGCGCCAGCGCACCGCCGCCGCGGCGGAGGGATTCGAGCCGCTCCACCATGCGGCGCGCGGCAGGGGCCCGGGCTACGGTGTAGCGCCACCAGGCGAGCAGGCCGTCGGGTCCGAAGAGTTCCAGGGCGCCGATGCCGGATTGGTCCCGGGTGCTGATGGAGGAGACGGAGTGGAGGGGCCAGACGCGGAGCGAGGAGGCGTCCTCAGGGTGCCTTCCGTTGGGCGATTTCGCCGGATCCCATTCAAAACTAAGCACTCTTCTGTCGGTAAGCACCACCAGCCCGGGCGCATAGAAGAGGCGGTGATTCAGATCCGGCTCGAACCAGGTGAGGGGAGACTCGCCGGGCTCAAGCTTGCTCCCGGCCAGCGTTCGCACCCACTCGGGGCTGCCCGCCCAGGTTTCCATCGGATCCGTCATTCCACGTTTCATTCTCGCACCGAGGCCAAGATCCCGGTGGGGGGAATAGACATATACAGTCCAGGCTGGACGAATACCTATCGAAAGACACCACCCTGAAATCGGTACTAGTTATACCCCCCGCAGCGGGATTGTTGAGAAGCTGAAACCTGACAATTATAGAACTAGCTCACAGTAGTAGCTCGCCTAATCGTTCGTCCCAGGTAGGCCGGACACGGCACACCGCGAGGGAGGACAGGTGGAGCGAAGAAAGGATATCGCCGGCCGTCCGAGCGAATAGAGCAGGAATGAAGATCCGCAAAGTATTGGCTTTACGAGGCCCGAATATCTGGGCCAACTTCCCGGTGATGGAAGCGTGGGTTGATTTGGGGACGTGGAAGGACAGACCCTCCGACAGCATTCCGGGGCTCAACGACCGTCTGATGAGCTGGTTGCCGGGGATGGTTGAGCATCGCTGCAGCGTCGGCGAGCGGGGCGGCTTCTTCGAGCGGCTGAAGCGCGGGACTTATCTGGCGCACATCCTGGAGCACGTGATCCTGGAACTGCAAACCCTGGCGGGCGTGGACGTAACCTACGGCCGGGCGCGGGAGACTGCGGAAGAAGGCGTCTACAAGGTGGTCTTCAAGTACCGTGAAGAGACGCTGGGGCGCGAATGCCTGTCGGCTGCCCGGGACTTGATCATGGCAGCCGCGGAAGGCCGGCCCTTCGATGTGGCGGCTACCGTGGCGCATCTGCACGAAGTAGCGGAGCAGAATCTTCTCGGGCCGAGCACCAACGCGATTGTGCAGGCGGCGCGGCGGCGGAACATCCCGTTCCGGCGCCTGAATAAGTACAGCCTGATCCAGTTCGGTTACGGCGCGAAGCAGCGACGGATTCGCGCTGCGGAGACTGACCAGACGGGCGCGATTGCTGAGTCGATTGCGCAGGACAAGGAATTGACGCGGCAGTTGCTGCAGGCCGTGGGCGTGCCGACGGCCAAGGGTTTTCCGGTGAAGGATGCCGAGGAGGCCTGGGAGACGGCGGTGGACTATGTGGGTCTGCCAGTGGTGGTCAAGCCTCGGGACGGCAACCAGGGCCGCGGGGTGGCCACGAACCTGACGACCAAAGAGCAGGTGCTAGCGGCCTACCAGGCGGCGCTGGAAGAGAGTTCTGAAATCATCGTCGAGAAGTTCGCCCCTGGTAAGGATCACCGTGTGCTGGTGATCGGCGGGAAGGTGGTTTCGGCTTCGCGCAGGGAGCCGGCGCACGTGATCGGCGACGGCGTCTCCACGGTGAAAGCTCTGATGGACAAGGAGAACCTGGATCCGCGGCGCGGCGATCATCATGCCAACGTGCTGAGCAAGATGCGCCTGGACGAGATCGCGCTGCAGGTGCTGAAAGATCAGGGCCATGCGCCGGACAGCGTTCCGGCGGTGGGCGAGAAGGTGCTGATTCGCCGCAACGCGAATCTGAGCACCGGCGGCACGGCGACGGACGTGACCGATGAGGTCCACCCCGAAGTGGCGGCGCGTTGCGTGGAAGCGGCGCGCGTGATCGGCCTGGACATCGCGGGCATCGACGTGATCGCCGAGGACATCAGCCATCCGCTGGAAGAGCAGGGCGGCATCATTGTGGAAGTGAACGCGGCTCCGGGATTGCGGATGCACATGGCGCCGTCGTCGGGCCAACCGCGGGACGTGGGCCGGGCGATTGTGGACATGCTGTTCGAGCAGGGCAACGACGGACGGATTCCGATTGCGGCAGTGACTGGGACGAACGGCAAGACGACCGTGACCCGGTTCATCGCGCACATGCTGCGGGGCACGCACAAGTGCGTCGGCATGACGTGCACCGACGGGATCTACCTGAATGACAGGCGGATCGATTCCGACGACTGCAGCGGTCCGGTGAGCGCGGGCATGGTGCTGATGAATCCGGGCGTGGACGCGGCGGTGTTCGAGACCGCGCGCGGCGGGATTCTCCGCGCGGGCCTGGGCTTCAATGAGTGCAACGTGGCCGTGGTCACGAACGTAGCTGACGGTGACCACCTGGGCCTGAACGACATCAACACGCCGGACGAACTCGCCAGGGTGAAGCGGACCATCGTCGATGTGGTCGGCAAAAATGGCACGGCCGTGTTGAACGCCACGGATCCGCTGGTGGTGGACATGGCGCCGTACTGTGCGGGCCGCGTGATGTACTTCGCCATCGACGGCACGAATCCGGTGATCAAGCGGCACCGGGCGGAAGGCGGCAGCGCGATCTTCGTCAGGAAGCACAAGATCGTCCTGGCCGAGGGCAGGAACGAGCACGAGATCATCGGTCTGGACAGGATCCCGCTGACGTTCAACGGGCGGATCGCGTTTGAAGTGGAGAACGCTCTGGCCTCGATCGGCGCGGCCTGGGCGATGGGGCTGGCTCTGCAGTTGATTGCGGAGCGCGCAGAGAGCTTTGCGACGGACATGGCAAAGGTGCCGGGGCGCTTCAACATCATCGACGTCCGTGGCGGCACGGTGATTGTGGACTACGGCCACAACGCGCACTCGCTGCGGGCGATGCTGGAGGCGCTGGACGAGTTTCCGGAGCACCGGCGGGTGGCGATGTACACGATGGCGGGAGACCGGCGCGACAGCGACATCGTCCACATTGGAGAACTGCTGGGCGACGGGTTCGACCACATCATCATTTACGAGGCGTTCACCATCCGCGGGCGCGCGCTGGGCGAGATCGGCGCGCTGCTGAAGCAGGGACTGGCACGCGGCAAGCGCGTGCAGCAGGTGGATGAGATCGACGGTTGGGAGAACGCGATGGAGTACGCGCTGGACATGGTGCGTCCGGACGAGGTGCTGCTGTTGCAGGCGGACACCATCGATGAGACTGTCGATTACGTGCGCGACTACATGAAGAGGAAGGCTGGGGTTGAGGTGGCTGCGCCGCGTCAAGCGGTGCTGCACCATGTCAACGGCGTAAACGGCGCCAACGGCCATGGCCGGAAGAACGGCTTCTCAAACGGTGTGGTGGCCTCGAAGCGTCGAGTCGGGGTAAAAGAGGAGACGTGCAGAGGAATCCGGCTGGAGTTGATCGTAGGCGCGAAAGCGTAGTGGACGTGCGGGCTCTGAGAGGCCCGAATGTCTGGTCGCGGGAACCGGTTCTCCAGGCGGCATTCGAAGGCAGCGCGGCATTCGCCGCCCGAATCGCACAACAGACGCTTGAACTGCAGCAGAAGTGCAGCTGCCGGGTGTCGTTCTCGGCGGTCGATGCGGAGGCGCATCTGCTGGCTGTCGAGATCGAAGACCTGGACGTCGGGCGGCGGTGTTTCGAAGTCGCGCTGGAGGCGGCGCGGGCCGGCGAGTCCTACGATTTAAAAGCCGCGGAGGCGCGTCTCAGGGATTACGCGCAAGATGTCCTGCTGGGACCGAATACGCGCGCCCTGTATGATGCGGCGCGGCGGCGCGGCATCCCGGTGCGGCGGCTGGATCGCGGGAGTCTGCTGCAGTTGGGGCACGGCGCAAAGCAGCGTCGGATGTGCGGAGCGCGGACGGATCGCACGTCGACGATCGGCGAGACGATCGGCTGGGAGAAGCCGGTAGCGAAGGAATTGTTGCGCGGCGTCGGAGTGCCGGTGCCGGAGGGGCGGTTGGTATCCGACGCGGATGACGCCTGGCGCGCGGCAGCGGAGTTCGGCGGCGTGGTGGTGGTGAAGCCCGACAGCGCGAATCACGGGAAGGGCGTATTCATCGGGATCAGCAGGCAGGCGGAGATCGCGTCGGCTTATGAATCGGCCCGAGACGCGGGAGAGAGCGGAGCGGTGCTGGTGGAGCGGTTTGTGCCTGGCGCCGAGCACCGGGTGCTGGTGATCCACGGCAACGTGGCCGCTGCGACGAGGGGAGATGCGCTATACGTTCACGGCGACGGCGCGCGCACCATCACGCAACTCGTGGATGAGGTGAACAAGGATCCACGGCGCGGGGACGACATCGAGAGTCCACTCTATCCGGTGACATTCGACGAGATGACGCTGGCGGTGCTCTCCGGCCAGGGATACGGCCCGGGCTCTGTACCTGGCGCGGGCGTTGAGGTGCTGGTGCAGCGCAACGGGAATCTGTCGAGGGATGTAACGGCGGACGTGCACCCGGACAACCGCGCCGTTTGCGCGCTGGCGGCGCAGACGATCGGGCTGGACATCGCGGGTATCGACTTGGTGGTGGAGGACATCGCGAAGCCGATCAGCGAGCAGGGCGGCGCGATTCTGGAAGTAAATGCGATGCCGGGCGTGATGATGCATCTGCGGCCCGGCGCGGGCCAGCCGCGCGCTGTGGACGAGATGATCATCGCGAGCGTGTATCCGGAAGGCGAGGACGGGCGCATTCCCGTGGTGGCGGTTTGTGCGGGCACGGAGGTTGCGATAGAGATCGCCAGGCGACTGCACGAGGCGGGGCTGTGCGTGGGTCTGAAGTCGGCGGAGGGGACGTTCATCGACGGTGCTCGCTCGGCGGCGAGGGACCTGCTGATGCATCCGCGCGTCGAGGCGGCGGTGTTTGACGTGGCGGACGCGGAGGAGGAGTTGGCTTTTGATCAGTGCCGCGTGGCCGTCATTGCAGGCGGCGAATTGACGAGGATGCGGCGCGTCGTTCTGGAGTCAGTCCCGCGTGACGGCGTCGCGATCGTGGCCTCGGGGATGGACACAGGGCGGCACTGCAGGGGCCGGGTCGTGGAGGCTCAGAGGGAGCGGATGGCGGAAGCGGCCGTTGATGCGCTCCTGCGGCTCGCGTAGAGCAGCCACGCTCCACCAATCAGGATCACGCAGCTTCCCAACAGTTTCAGTTCAAACACGGCAACCGATGAGACGCCGCCGGGCGGGACGAAGGAGAACGCGATGCCGGCAGTGGTCACGAGAAACCCGGCGGCCGCAGGCAGTCTCTGGCCGTGCTTCCACGCGGCGGCGAACAGGTACAGGAACGGAATGAAGTACGAGATCACTGTCATGTCGACCAGCAACTGATACCCGGTGCGCAGGCTCTCCCCGGCTTGCATGAGCAGCAGGAAGACGGTACAGGCGACGCCTTGCGAGAGAAGCGCAATGTGCGGCGTGCGCCAGCGGGGATGAATCCGCGCGAACGAGGCGGGCAGGTAGCGGTCGACGCCGATGGTGGAGGCGAGGCGCGCGCTGCCTCCGATCCAGGCGCCGAACTGGCCCATGATGCCGAAGGCGACGAGTGCGGCGAGGAGCGGAGCGATCCAGAGCAGGCCGAAGCGGCTGCCGGCGGCTTCTCCGGCCTGCGCCAGGCCGGTGATGATGTTCACATCCTGCGGCGGGATCAGGGCGAGGATCGAGAGCGTGCCGAGCATGTAAAAAGTGGCGATGACGGCGGAGCTGATCCAGGCGGCGCGGCGCACGGTGCGGAGCGGATCGCGTATCTCGCCGCTGAGGATGGCGCCGAGTTCGAGGCCGCCGAAGGCGAATGCGATCTGCGGCCAGAAGTTGATGGTGTTCCAGTTCCACTGCGGCGCGATGTGAATCGGTGTGGCTGAGCCGTGCTTGAGGTACGCGGCGGCGCCGAGGATGAGGAGGATGAGGCCGGCCAGGCAGGTGGAGGAGGCGCCGAGGTTTTGCGTCCATTTCCCAACGCGCAGGCCGACGAGGTTGGTGATGAGCGCGAGCCACAGGACGGTGAGGGAGAAGCTGGTGACGAGCCAGGGGTTGTCGGCTTGCGCGGAGTAACGCGGGCCGAGCGTGAAGAGCGAGATGCCGATGCCGGAGAGGAGCAGGTTTGGGAAGTAGAAGAGATTGCTGGTCCAGTAGCACCAGCCGCAGAGGAAGCCGTGCCATTCGCCGAATGCATGGCCTGTCCAGGCGTAGATGCCGCCCTCCTCGGGGTAGCGGTCGTGCAGGCCGTTGACCGCGAGGGCGAGCGGGATGAAGAAGAGGAGTGCTGCCCCGGCCCAGAGGGTGAGCGAGCCGGGGCCGATGTGGGCCGCGGTGCTGAGCCAGCGGATACTCAGAACCGCGGCAATGTTGAAGAGGGCGAGGTCCCGGACGCCGAGCTCGCGAGCGAGGGCCGGGGCGGCGGATGGCATCGATCCATCCTAACAATGGGCGTTGGCGCACGACCTGCACGCTGCGCCGAAAACGCTCTTGGCTCGGGTTATACCCGTTCCGCTGAAGACGCGCTTGGACCCCGCTGTACCCGCTTGCTACCGCTCGCGGCTGGGCTGGGACTTGCGCTGGCGTGCGGTCTGAAGTGACGCGGCACGGTGCTGCTGGTGAGCACGGGGCTGCTCCCGCGCAGTCTGTGCGCCGTTGAACAGGTGCGGCCGAGCCTCGATCAGTCGAACGTGAGCACGGCCTACGTGATCAACGACGCGGAGTGGCACGGCGAAGGGTACCTCGTCTCGCCGGGGTATTTCGAGACGCTGCGCATGGCGCTTGGGGCGCGTCCGGCGCAGATCCAGGCGGAGTTTCTGAAGCACGGCGTCCTGGCAGGCGCGGCGGGGTTGCTGGTCGGACTGGCGGCATCAGTCTATGCCCAGCGCTGGTTCACGGGCATGCTGTTCGAGATCAAGCCGTTCGACGCGTGCTGCTGATGGCACTTCTGGCCGGCACGGCGCGCTGCGCGCATCGACCCGAACATCGCGCTGCGATACGAATGAGCTGGGCGAAAGGATGGCTCCCCACGCCGGTGATTCGCTTTCGATATCTGGCGAGGAATAGGTGAATGCGAATCACAGTGGGATGATCTAAAGATCGATTTTGGGAGAGGCCTGCTGACTCCACAATTCGATATCTTCAATGGGTGACCGGGAGATTATGGTCGGCCCGGTAACTTCGAGCGTAAAGTATTCACCCATATGTATATGAACCACGGGGTCTGCCCGCGCGGCGCCTACCTGCTCAAACTGTCATTGATTCTCGGGCTTGCCGCTCTTCTGCCAGCCTGCAAGGGGAGGGGCGAAGGCGCCGCTGATCCCAAAGCCGCCGGAAAAAAGGGCGGAGGTGGCGATGTTCCTGTTACGGTTGTGGCAGCCGCCAAACGCGAAGTGCCGATGGATCTGGACGTCATCGGGAACGCGGAGGCGTCCTCGACAGTCTCCGTCAAGCCGCAGGTGAACGGCGAACTGACGAAAGTCCTGTTCCGTGAAGGGGATTTCGTCACCGCAGGGCAGCCATTGTTCGATATCGACCGCCGCATGCTGGAGGCGCAACTGGCCCAGGCTACGGCGAACCTTGCCCGGAGCGAAGCCATGCACCGGCAGGCACAGGCGAATCTACAGAAGGACCTCGCGCAGGCGAAGTATCTGCAATCAACGGCGGACCGCTACAAGGAACTGGCCCAGCAGGGAGTGTTTTCCAAGGAACAGACCGAGCAGACTCAGGCAGCGGCCCAGGCGCAGGTTGAGCTGACCGCGGCAGACCGCGCTGCCATCGAGAGTTCCCGCGCCGACATCGCGGCCAACAAGGCGACCATCGAGAACCTCAAGGTCCAGATGAGCTTCACCACCATCAAGGCGCCCATCGGCGGCCGCACCGGCACTCTCGCGGTGAAGCAGGGCAACATCGTGTCGGCCAATCAAACGGAATTGATCACCATTCTGCAGGTCGAGCCGCTGTTTGTGAGCTTCGCCATCCCGGAGGCGCAATTGAAGCAGGTGGCCAGCCGCTTTGGCAAGGAGAAGATCGAAGTCTTCGCGACTCAGCAGGACGGCAGCGAGCCGCACACCGGGCTGCTGACCTTCTATGAGAATTCGGTGGATCCGGCGACCGGCACCCTGAAGCTGCGCGCCACTTTCCCGAACGGCGACCACAGGATGTGGCCCGGACAGTTCGTGCGCGTCCGGATGCGGCTTGGAACAATTCAGGACGCTGTTGTTCTGCCGAACCAGGCGGTCCAGACCGGCCAGGACGGGCAGTTTGTGTACGTGGTAAATGAAGACCGCAGGGTGGAATCGCGTCCGGTGACCACGAGCGTCCGCACGGGCGAGGACCTGGTGATCGCTTCCGGGCTGAAGCCTGGTGAGACGGTCGTGCTGGAGGGCCAACTGCGGCTCAGCCCCGGCGCGCGCGTCCAGATCCGGACTCCAGGCGAGCGGAAAGGCGGCGAAGGCAACCGCAAGGGCGGTAAGCGAGGATAAGAGATCAGGGAAACGAGGATCACGGCATGAACTTCTCCGCATTGTTCATCCGCCGTCCGGTCGCCACCACTCTGCTGATGGCCGGCATTGCGTTGTTTGGCCTCATCGCGTACCTCGTGTTACCGGTGAGCGACCTGCCGTCGGTGGATTTCCCCACCCTGAGCGTGAACGCGAGCCTGCCCGGGGCGGATCCGTCGACAATGGCGTCGGCCGTTGCAACGCCGCTGGAGCGGCAGTTTTCGACCATCGCGGGAATAGACTCGATGACTTCGAGTAGCTCGCTGGGCTCCTCGAGCGTCACGCTGCAGTTCGACCTGGACCGCAAGATCGACGGCGCGGCCGTGGACGTGCAGACAGCCATCGCGGAAGCGATGCCGCTGCTCCCGCCCGGCATGCCTACCCCACCCTCGTTCCGCAAAGTGAACCCGGCGGACTCGCCCATCATGTTCTTCGTCCTGACGTCGTCGACGATGCCACGCTGGGAGCTGGACCGCTGGGCCGAGGACGTGATCGCACAGCGGATTTCGACGGTGAACGGCGTCGCGCAGGTGCAGGTGATGGGCGCGCAGAAGTACGCGGTGCGCGTCCAGGTGGATCCGGACAAGCTAGCATCGCGCAAGATTGGCATCAATGAGGTGTCGGCGGCGCTGAACGCGTGGAATGCGAACGTGCCGACCGGCACGCTCTGGGGGCCGCACCAGGCGTTTAACATCACGGCAAACGGACAACTGTTCCGCGCGGCCAATTTCCGCAACGTGGTGGTCGCGTGGCGCAACGGCGCTCCGGTCCGCCTGCAGGACATCGCGAACGTACGCGACGGCACGGAAGACGAGCGCACCATCGCCTGGGCCTATGACAAGGCCAAGGACAAAGAAGGAAAGGTCGCCATCAACCTGATGGTGATGCGGCAGCCCGGCAGCAACATCATCGAGGTGAACGACGCAATCAAGAAAGTGGTCCCCTCGCTGCAGGCGATGCTGCCGCCGACCGTGCAGTTCAACATCCGCAGCGACCGCTCCAAGAACATCCGCGAGTCCTTCGACGACGTCCGCACCACGCTGCTGCTTACGCTGGCGCTGGTGATCATGGTGATCTTCCTGTTCCTGCGCAAGCTGTCCGCGACGTTGATCCCGACTCTGGCCCTGCCCTTCTCGCTGATCGGCACCTTCGCCGTGATGTACGTGCTGGACTACTCGCTGGACAACCTGTCCATGATGGCGATCATCCTGTGCGTAGGCTTCGTCGTAGATGACGCCATCGTGATGCTCGAGAACATCGTGCGCCACGTTGAGCACGGCGAATCGCCGATGGAAGCCGCCTTCAAGGGGTCGCGCGAGATCTGGTTCACGATCGTCTCGATGACCATCTCGTTGGCGGCCGTGTTCATCCCGATCCTGTTCATGGGCGGCATCCTGGGGCGCTTGTTCCGCGAGTTCGCGATCACGATCTGCACTGCCATCCTGATTTCCGGTTTCGTCTCGGTCACACTAACGCCGATGTTGAGCAGCCGGCTGCTGCGCGAGCATCGCCCCGAGAAGATGAACTGGTTCTCCCGCGCCATGGAGGCCGGGCTGCACTGGATGATGCACGTCTATGAAGTCTCACTCGGCTGGGTGCTGCATCACCGGATGGTGATGGTGCTGATCTTCTTCGGCATGCTGGGCGCGACGTTCCTGATGTTCGGCATCGTGCCCAAGGGCTTCATTCCGGAAGTGGACAACGACGTAATCATGTGCAGCACGGAGATGCTGCAGGGCACGTCGTTTGAAGCGATGAAGAAGTACCAGCTGCGCATGAACAACCTGGTGCTGAACGATCCCGATGTCGATGGCATCCTGTCGAGCGTCGGGGGCGGCGGCTACATGGGCGGCGCCAGCAGAGGGAACATTTTCGTTCAGTTGAAGCCGCGGCGGGATCGCAAGGCCACGGCGCAGGAGATTCTGGCTCGCCTGAGGCCCCGGGTTTCCGGCGTTCCCGGCGTGCGCGCGTTCCTTTCGTTGCCGCCGGCAATCCGTATCGGAGGCCGCGGCTCGCGCAGTTCGTATGAATTGACGCTACAAAGTCCCGACACGGCGCTGCTCTATCGCGAAGGGGCGAAACTGGAGCGCGAGATGCTGCGGCTGCCTTCGATCCTGGACGTCAATAGCGATATCCAGATGCGCAACCCGCGCGTGCGGATCGAGATGAACCGGGATGCGGCAGCGAACTTCGGGCTGACGGCGCAGTCCATCCAACAGGCGCTCTACAACGGCTACGGCCCGGCCATCGCCTCCACGATCTATGCGCCCACCAATCAGTTCCGCGTGATGCTGGAGGTGCTGCCGCAGTACCAGAACTTCGCCGACATGGTCTCTAAGATGTACCTGAAATCCGCGGACGACCGATTGATCCCGCTCGATGCGGTGACCCGCCGCGTCGAGGACGTGGGCCCGCAGAGCATCAATCACTCCGGCCAACTGCCGTCGGTGACCATCTCCTTCAACCTGCGTCCGGGAGTGGCCTTGAGCCAGGCTGTGGATGAAGTTTCCGATCTCGCTCGCGACAAGCTGCCGGGCGAGATCACAACGAACTTCAGCGGCACGGCGAAGGTGTTCCAGGATTCGATGCAGAACCTCGGCCTGCTGCTGTTGGTGGCGATCCTGGTGGTGTACATCGTCCTGGGCATTTTGTACGAAAGCTTCATCCATCCGCTGACCATTCTGTCTGGGCTGCCCTCCGCCGCGTTCGGTGCGCTGCTGACGCTCTACGTTTTCAAGCTGGAGTTGAACGTCTATGCCTTTGTCGGCCTGATCCTGCTGATCGGACTGGTGAAGAAGAATGCGATTATGCAGATCGACTTTGCGCTGGAGGCTCAGCGCAGCCGGGGACTGAGTCCGGACCAGGCGATCTTCGAAGGATGCCTGGCCCGCTTCCGCCCGATCATGATGACCACCAGCGCGGCCCTGCTCGGCGCGGTGCCCATCGCGACCGGATTCGGCGCGGGCGGTGAAGCTCGCAAGCCGCTCGGCGTTGCCGTCATCGGCGGGCTGCTCTTCTCGCAATCGATCACGTTGTATCTCACTCCAGTGGTCTATACCTATCTCGACCGGCTCACGCGCCGCTTCAGCCGCGGGCGGGGTCTGGCCTACGCTCCCCCTCAGAGCACTCATCCCGCGGAGGCTCGTTCGTGAATTTTTCCGAGACGTTTATCCGGCGGCCCATCGCCACCACGCTGCTGATGGCCGCCATCGCCCTTTTCGGCGTGATCGCCTATCGCTCGCTGCCGGTCAGCGACCTTCCGAACGTCGATCTGCCGACGCTGCTGGTGACGGCGAACCTGCCGGGCGCAAGTCCGGAGACGATGGCGTCCGCCGTGGCGACTCCGCTCGAAAACCAGTTCTCGATGATCGCGGGATTGTCTTCGATGACGTCCGTGAACTCGCTGGGCTCCACTCAGATTACGCTTGAGTTCGATCTGGGGCGGAATCTCGACGGCGCAGCCGTGGACGTCCAGGCCGCCATCACGCAAGCGTCCCGCCTGCTGCCGCCCGGCATGCCGACGCCGCCGACTTTCGCGAAGGTGAACCCGGCGGATCAGCCGGTGCTCTATGTAGCGCTCAGTTCCAAATCGCTGCCTCTTTATACGCTGGATGAATTTGCTGAAACCCGCTTCGCGCAGCGCATCTCCCAGGTCAGCGGCGTGGCGCAGGTGCAGGTGCTCGGCATGCAGCGGTATGCCGTGCACGTACAGATGGATCCTTACGCAATGGCCGCGCGCCAGGTGGGCATCAATGAGGTGGAGACCGCGCTGCGCCAGTGGAACGTGAACCTGCCGACCGGCACCATCAACGGGCCGCAGCGTGCATTCACGCTGCAGGCCAGTGGACAGTTGCTCAATGCGGATGCCTACAAGCCCATCATCATCAGCTATCGCAAGGGTTCGCCCGTGCGGCTGCAGGAGTTGGGCAAGCTGGTGGACGGAGTTGAAGACGAGCGCACCGCGTCCTGGTACTGCGACTCCGAAGGCTGCCGCAGATCGATCGTGCTGGGCATTCAGCGCCAGCCGGGAACGAACACGATCGCGGTGACGGACGGTGTGAAGAAGCTGCTGCCGCTCATCCGCAACGAAATGCCGCCATCCGTGGAGATGAAGATCTTCTACGACCGCTCGGACACCATTCGCGAGTCGTACAAGGACGTGCAATTCACGATGGTGTTGACGCTGGGGCTGATCGTCGCGGTGATCTTCATCTTCCTCAGGAATTTTTCAGCCACGCTGATTCCCAGCCTCGCTCTTCCCTTCTCCATCATTGGCACCTTTGCCGTGATGTACCTGTGCAACTACTCGCTGGACAACCTCTCGATGATGGCGCTGATCCTGGCCATTGGATTCGTCGTGGACGACGCCATCGTGATGCTCGAGAACATCGTCCGGCACATGGAGATGGGCAAGCCGCCGATGCAGGCGGCGCTGGACGGCTCGAAGGAAATCGGATTCACGATTCTCTCGATGACGCTGTCGCTGGCCGCGGTGTTCATCCCGATTCTGTTCATGGGCGGAATCCTGGGGCGGCTCTTCAACGAGTTCTCCGTGACTATCTGCGTGGCCATTCTGATATCTGGCGTCGTGTCGGTGACTCTCACGCCCATGCTCAGCAGCCGCTTTCTGCGCCCGCCATCGGAACATCGCCGGAGCCGATTCTTCACGATCACCGAGGATTGGTTCAACGCGTTTCTGGGGGCATATGATCGCAGCCTGCAGGTAGTGCTGCGGCATCGCGTCGTCACGATGGTGGTCTCCGCGGCGATCCTGGTGGGCACCGGCTTGCTCTTCGTCACTGTGCCGAAGGGCTTCATCCCGGATCAGGATACCGATCAGATGACGGTGACCACTGAGGCGCTGGAGGGCACGTCCTTCCAGCAGATGGTGGAATACCAGGGCAGAATCGCCGAGATCCTGCGCCACGATCCGGATATCGATTCGCTCGTGTCGAGCATCGGCGGATCTACCGCCACGACACTGGGCGGCAACAACTACGGCCAGATTGTCGTGCACCTGAAGCCCAGAGAGCACCGCAAGGAACTGGTGGGAGCGATCATTGAGCGGCTGCGGCCGCAACTGGCGCAGACCCCCGGCATGCGAGTCTATCCGCTAAATCCTCCGGTGATCCGCATCGGCGGCCTGGTCTCGAAGAGCCTTTACCAGTTCACAATGTACGGTCCGGAGAGAGAGTCGCTGTACGCCTCCGCCGAAGAGCTGCAGAAGAAGCTGTCGTCGCTGCCGTCCCTGATCGACGTGGCGAGCGACATGATGATCAAGTCGCCGCAGGTCGAAGTCACGGTGGACCGCGACCGCGCCGCCACCATGGGCCTCAATATTCAGCAAATCGAGAATGCGCTGTATGATGCCTACGGTCCGCGCTGGGCCTCGACGATCTACTCGCCGGTGAACGAGTACAAGGTGCTGCTCGAACTGCTGCCGCAATACCAGCAGGATCCGAAGCTGCTCTCGATGCTGTATTTCAAGAGCCCGACCGGATCGCTGGTGCCGCTGGACAGTCTGGCGAAGGTCGAGTTGACCAGCGGTCCGCTGGCCATCAGCCACTACGGGCAGTTGCCGGCAGTGACGCTGTCATTCAATGTGAAGCCCGGCTGGGCGCTGGGACAGGCGCTGGGGCAGGTCGAAGACGTTGTGAAGAACTCGATCCCCGAAACGGTGAGCTCCACGTTCCAGGGCGCGGCCCGCGCTTTCCACGGATCACTGACGAACCTGTGGATCCTGCTGGTCATTGCGGTCGCCGTGGTCTACATCGTCCTCGGAATTCTGTACGAGAGCTACATCCACCCCATCACGATTCTCTCCGGACTCCCATCGGCCGGGTTCGGCGCGTTGCTGACGCTCTACCTCTTCCATCTGGATCTGAACATCTACGCGTTTGTCGGCCTCATCATGCTGATCGGCATCGTGCAGAAGAACGCGATCATGCAGATCGACTTCGCGCTGGAGGCGGAGCGCGACGGCATGGCGCCGCTTGAGGCGATCTACAAGGGCTGTCTCGTGCGCTTCCGGCCGATCATGATGACGACGATGTGCGCGATGCTGGGCGCCGTGCCGATCGCTTTCGGATACGGAGCGGGCGGTGAGGCGCGGCAGCCGCTGGGTCTGGTTGTGGTCGGCGGCCTCCTGTTCTCGCAGGCCGTGACCCTGTACCTGACGCCGGTGTTCTACACGTACATGTCTGCCCTGCAAGGCTGGCGGAAGCGCCGGCGGGTGAATCGCGTGCCGGTGGTCGCAGAAACGCCGGAAGCGGTCTAATCTCAGAATCCCATCGCCTGCGGCGCCGAAGGGGATGAAGAGGCTCCGCGGTAGAGCCGCGAGCGGTAGGTAGCGAGCGGGTGTAACGCATCTCAGCGCGTTTTACAGCTCCGGGCGCTGAATGCGGCTGTCGTCGCGGAGTCGCCTTGCACCTCCGATTCCAGGTGGTGCACATTGGTATCGGCTGCAAGCCGGCTTCTTCTCCACGACGCATGCAAGCCCCCATAAGAAATAGACAATAAACACAAAGGCAGGAATATTCCGGCTCTTGCCAGCATGGGCACTTGCGGGCTCCACAATTCCCTTTCAATATCTTCTTTTATTTGCTATCCTCTTCTTTTACTTACGACGCAAGGAGCCCCCATGCACTCAGGCGGCATCGACTTCCACACCCACCCCCTGCTCGTCCGGGAGATGGTTCAGCGCTATCCCGGCCTTCAGGCGGCGGCCCGCGACATATTCCACATCGGCAATACCTTCCAACCCTTGGAAACCTTCCTGCTGGAACTGGATGCCGCCGGCCTCGAGCGGGCGGTGATCCTCCCGGTCGACGCCGGCTCGACTCGCGGCGCGAAGCTCTATAGCAATGAGCAGATCGCCGAGCTCTGCGCCCTGTCGGACCGCCTGATCGGATTCGCCAGCGTGGACCCGCTGGATCCTTGCGCTCCGCAGGTGCTGCAGAAGGCCGTCAACGGCCTCGGGCTGCGCGGCCTGAAGCTCGCCCCCGGCATGCAGGAGTTTCACGCAGACGACCCAAAGGTGTTCCCGCTGTATGAACGTGCGGCGCAACTCGGGATCCCGATCCTGTTCCATTCCGGCATGAGCTGGGAGCCCGGCTCGCGCCTGAAATACGGGCATCCGCTGCGCTTCGAGGATGTGGCCGCCAAGTTCCCCGAGCTGAAGATCGTGCTGGCTCATCTGGCATGGCCGTGGGTGACCGACGCGGTCGCGCTGGCCCTGAAGTATCCGAACGTGCATCTCGACACCTCGGCGCTGTACTTCGACAATCCGCGCGACTTCCTCCAATTCGCCATGAACACGCAGGTGCCGCTGACCGTATTTGAGCGCAGCCTGCGGAAGCAGATCCTGTTCGGCTCCAACTATCCGCGGGTCGAGATCAAGAACATGGCCCGCGCGGTTCGCGGGCTCGGCTTCTCGGACGAGTGCCTGGACCTGGTCTTCCGGGCCAATGCCGAAGCGCTATTGGGAGGTGCGCAGTGAAATTCAAACTCAAGCGGGTGGAAGTGCAGTCGCGCAAGGACATGGAGATGATCGACATCACGGACCACGTGCAAAGCGCGGTCAGCGATGCGGGCGTGTGCAACGGCCTCGTCTTTGTCAGCACCAGCCACACCTCCTCGGGCCTGCTAGTGACCGAAGGTATCGAGTGCCTGGAGCGCGATGTCCTGGCGCATCTGGAGCGGCTCGCCCCCAAGGAACCGCCGCCCGGCACATACGGCTACTGGCACAACCGCTACCTCGACTTCGACGGCCGTCTCGGCTTCAACGCCGGCGATCATTTGAAGAGCATCCTCGGCGGGATCCAGTGCTTCTTCCCGGTGGAGGACGGCAAGCTGGTGCGTGGCGGGCGTCAGCGCGTCTACTTCGTCGAGTACGACGGACCGCTGGCCCGCACGGTGCTCATTCAAGTGCTGGGAGAGGAGTGTTGATGGAATGCGGCGCCGTGACCTGATCGCCACAGCGGGCCTGGCCTGCACTGCCTGCGGACTCCATCGGGTATCAACTCAGGCAGAGGCCGCGCCTCCTTTGCCGCTGCGCGACTTCCAGCCGCGGAGCATGCTGCACGTGCCGGAGACCAAGGTGCCACGCTCGCGCTTCCCTGTAATCGACATCCACACGCATCTCAGCTTCGCGGCCCGCATGCATGTCGAACTGGGCGCGCATCGGAGAACTGGGCCGCCAACCTTCTCGAAACCGAGGATGAGTACTTCGACTACGCCCCCGCGCCCGTCCCGCCGCAAGGCCGCTGGCGGATCTACGGCATCGGGCTCCCCGATGCCATACTCAAGAAAGTCAGCTACAACAACGCTGCCTGTTTGTTAGGTTTTCCCTCCTATGAAACGCCTTCTTCTCTTCCTGCTTATCGTTCCCGCCTTTGCCCAGGTGCGTGTCTGGCAGGGTACGCTCACTCTGCCGACGTATCAGGAAGGCGATCCGGATCCCAACCCGCCCTTCGATTTCCTCGCCACCACACGCTTCAACTACCCCTACACGCTGCGCGAGCAGATCACCGATCGACGCATCCCCCAAACCTGGCGCGCCCTCTTCCTCGAGAACGAATACCTGAAGTGCACCGTGCTCCCCGACATCGGCGGCCATCTCTACAGTTGCACCGACAAGCTCATCGGCGCCGAGCTGTTCTACGCCAATCCCTCCATCAAGAAGGCGCAGGTCGGCTATCGCGGCGCGTGGGCCGCATTCGGCATCGAGTTCAACTTCCCCGTCTCGCATAACTGGGCGTCCATGTCGCCGGTGGACTTCGCCACCGTAAAACACGAAGACGGCTCCGCGTCCGTCTGGGTGGCGAACATCGACCGCGTCTACGGTATGCAATGGCGCGTGGAGCTGATCCTGCGCCCCGGCAGCACGGTGCTGGAGCAGCGAGTGCGCCTGCACAACCGCAGCGATCTGCGCCACCGCTTCTACTGGTGGAACAACGCCGCCATGCAGGTATGGGACGACTCGCGCATCCTCTATCCGCAGCGGCTTACCGCCAGTCACGGATTCACCGCCATCGACACTTGGCCCGTGAACTCGCAGGGCCTGGACCTGAGCGTCTATGGCAACCACACGCGCGGCCCGGTTTCGCAATTCGCGCATGCCACTCGCGAGCCCTTTATGGGCGTCTATCACCCCAGGACGAAATCCGGTATCGTGCACTTCGCCTGGCCCTCCCAGGCCCCTGGCAAGAAGATCTGGTCATGGGGCGTGGACGCCGCGGGCAAGGACTGGCGCAAGGCTCTCTCCGACAACGAAAGCGCCTATGTCGAAGTGCAGGGCGGCCTCTTCCGCAACCAGGAGACCTATGCGTTCCTGCCGCCGCAGGAGACCATCGAGTTCAGCGAGTATTGGATCCCGGTGCGCGAAATCGGTGGCTACGCGCGCGCCACGCTTGATGCGGTCGTCAACTTCGAGCGCGGCTCCGACGTGAAACTCGGCCTCAATGTCACACGTGCATTCAAGGGCGCGCACATTCGCGTGAAAGACGGCGACAACACCGTGTTCGAAGAGACCGTGGACCTGACTCCCGCGCGCGTGTTCTCGAAGAACCTGCCTGAGCGGCCGAAATACAGCGTCGAACTGAAGGATGCAGCGGGCCGCGTGCTGCTCGCGCACACCGAAGGCGTCTATGACATGGCCGGTCCTGAAGAGGTGAAGCCCGGTCCGCAGCCTGCGCTGCGCCGGGCGCCTCCCGGTCGCCGCAGCGAGGCTGATGCGCTCGCTGTGGGCACGGATCAGGAACTGGACGGCAAGAAGATCGAAGCATGGCACACGTACAGCGACGCTCTGCGCTCGGACCCGTCCAGCTTTGCGCTGAACAAGGCGGCGGGCCGGCTGGCGGTCGATTTGAAGCGCTTCGACGAAGCGGCCGCGATGCTGCGCAAGGCCCAGACGATGGTAAGCAACGATGGCGAGATCCATTACTATCTCGGGCTCGCCCTCGATGCGCTTGGTCAGGGCGAAAAAGCGCGCCCCGAGTTTGAAAAAGCGCAGATCTTGCGTGCTTTCCGCACACCTGCCTCACTACAACTGGCGCGCCTCGATGCCCGCGCTGGGCGCATGGACTCCGCACTGCGATGGATCGGCGAAGCCAACGCCGACTCCCCATTGTCCGTCCGCGGCGGGCTGATCGAAGTGGCATTGCTCCGTCACTCCGGCGGCACGCGCAAGGCGCGCGAGCGTCTCGATGCGTACCTGCGCATTGATCCCACCAACTCCGGCTTCCGCTTTGAGAACGTCAAGCTCGGGGCTTCGGATGATGCGCTCTGGCGGCACCTTGCCGCGGATCCCGATCGCGTGCTCGATCTGGTCACCGACTACATCGGCCTCGGCTTTTACTCCGACGCGCTGGAATTTCTCGCGAAGGAGTATCCGGCCTTCGATCCGGCCGAAGGCGAACCCGGCACGGTAGGGCCGCAGGCCCATCCGCTGATCGCCTACTATCGCGGCTATTGCCGCGCGCAGCTTGGCCAGTCCGGCGCTGCAGATTTCGAAAAGGCGTCGGCGCTTTCCACCCGCTACATCTTTCCGAGTCGCCCCGGCGCCATCGCGGTGCTGGAAGCCGCGCTGGCCGCGAATCCCAATGACGCCACAGCGCACTTCCTGCTCGGCAACCTCTGGATGTCCGGAGACATGGTGGATCGCGCCGTCGAGGAATGGCAGCGTGCGCGCGCTCTGAACTCGCGCATTTCCACGCTGCACCGCAATCTCGGTTACGTTCAGATGCTGCTGCAGGGACAGACCGAACAGGCTGTCACAGTGATGCGCGAAGGCCTCGACGTGGACCGTGAAAACCCCGCTCTCTACAGCGGACTGAACCAGGCGCTGAGCATGCTGGGCCGGCCGGCGGCAGAGCGCGTGGCAGTGTTCGAACGCTACCCCTCTCCCAAGGCCATGCCGGCGCCGCTGTTCTACAACCAGGTGCTCTCGCTGGCTGAAGACAATCGTGCAGCCCAGGCGCGCGGCCTCTTCTTCGGGCGCTTCTTCCCGAGCGAGGAAGGCGGCATTAACGTGCGCCAAATCTGGGTGGAGGTGGAGTTGCAGCGCGCGCTCTCTTTATCCCGCGCGGGAAGGCAAGCTGAGGCGCAGTCCGTGGCGCGCGGTCTGGGAAAGGTCGTCGAAGGCCTCGCCTTCACGAAGGACGACATGGAGGCGTACGTCGACACGCCGCGCGTTCACGAGCTTCTCGGTGAGATCGAATCCGCTGCGGGCGATCCGGCTGCTGCCCGCGCGCATTGGGAGAAGGCTACGCAAGGCGGAGGGCGCGGTCCCGCGTATTCAATGGCATTCTCCGCGCTTGCAGCGCGCCATCTCGGCGTCGATGCGGACAAATGGAATGATCGGCTGCAATCGGCTCTCAAGAGGACCGACGACCAGCTCTTGTCCGGCAACCGCAGCCTCACCCACTACACCCGAGGCATGCTGCTGGCTGCATTGGGCCGCGACTCCGAAGCCGCGGCATCATTCCGCCAGGCTCTGCAGGTCCCGGATCGAGATCTGTCGCCCTACCTGGCCCGAATCGCGCTCGCAAATCCGCCTCGCTGATGCCGCTGCCGCGATTCGCCAATAGTTCTGAGGACGAAGCGCTTGCCTACCGCGCTGTACCCGCTCCGCTGAAAATCAC
>DBMU01000004.1:1922-313922 GCA_002298225.1 Bryobacterales bacterium UBA690 | reverse complement strand
CGGTGCGGCTATCACGGGGATCCGACGAGGGAGTGCCGCTGCACGGGAGCACAAATCCAGCAATACCTGACCAAGATCAGCGGGCCGCTGCTGGACCGGATCGATCTGCACCTTGAAGTGCCGGCGGTGCCCTTTCAGGAGTTGCGCGGGCGGGACTCGGGCGTGACGTCAGCGGAGATCCGCCAGCGGGTGCTGGAGGCGCGGGCACGGCAACATGCGCGCGGGCACGTGAACGCGGTGATTCCGGCAGGCCGCCTGCGGGAAGCATGCCCGCTGGACGCGGCAGGCGAGCGCACGCTGGAGATGGCTGTGCGGCGGATGGCGTTGTCGGCGCGGGCTCACGACCGGATCCTCAAGGTGGCTCGGACGATTGCCGACCTCGCCGGACAGGAGCAAATCCAGGCGAAGCACGTGGCGGAGGCTGTGCAGTACCGCTCCCTGGACCGCAATTACTGGTCCTGAGCGCCGGCGCTACAATGCCCTTGAGGAAAAGAGGCGGTGCGATGCGGATAGAGGATTTCTCTTTCGGATCCATCAGCATCGACGGCGCGGCCTACGAGCACGATGTCATCATCGACCGCGGCAAGGTGCGCAAGCGCGTCAAGAAGCCATCGAAGAAGTATCGCGAGCAGTTTGGGCACACGCCGCTGTCGTTGGAAGAGGATCTCCCTTGGAAGTGCCGTCAACTGGTGTGGGGACCGGCGCATATGGCGCGCTGCCGGTGATGGATGAGGTCAAGCAGGAAGCGAAGCGGCGCAAGGTCAAGCTGCTCATCGTGCCGACGCTCCAGGGCATCGCTGCGCTGAACGAAAATCCCGAGGACACCAACGCGGTCCTGCACGTCACCTGTTGAGTGGAGCTTTTGAGGCTGCGGGCCGACTGTCACTTAGCACCTCTTTTCTCCTGCCTTTTTCTTGTATGTGCTCGAAAGAGCGGTAAAGCTGACATCCAGGACATTTCTCACCATCGCTCTGACCGAGCGGAACTCTGGAACTTTGCAGCCCGCTGCGAATCCTTCGAACTTCCGAAGACCAGGGTCGAGGTGTTCTCGACTTCGTACACTGCACTTTGGTATTCAACGAATCCCGCTTAGGCTGCGGGCAGGTCACCGGCGCAACTGCTGGGGTGGCGCTGCTTCCTGCGAACGATCTGAGAGGACTCCTGGACCGACAATGCGCTCATGTGTCTGGGATATATCTTCTACCCCACGACATTCCTGTTGCCGGCTGACAAAACTACCCTGGAGTAGCACGTAAACGAAAGAGCAACAGGCCTGTTCGGGTCGTTGCAGCGGAGGCGGTCGCCGAAGACTACATCTCCTCTTGTGGAGTGTTTCGGCGAGCAGCAAAGAAAATGGCCAATCCGATAGCTGTGGCGTAGGCAGTGTGCTGGGCTTCCCTGAGCGTGCTGCTGGAGAGGAGCCAGAGTCCGATGACAACGCCGGCGAGGGCCACGGGAACGCCGCCGGGAGAAGAAAAGCGGGCCTGCGGGGCATCGGGGCGGCGGCGGAAGACGGGCAGGGCCGCGCACGTGGCCACGTAGGCCGTCAGCCGGGAGAGAGTGCTGATGGTCACGAGATACACGAAAGTACCGGAGAGGGCGAGGATGAGAATCGCGGCGGTAGTGAGCACGATGGCGAACGCCGGCGTCCGGTGCAGGGGATGGAGCATGGCGAGCCGTGCGGGCAGATCGCCTCTCTCGCCCATCGCAAAGAGAACCCGGGACGCGGAGAGCAGGAGCACGTTCAGATTCCCGGCGAGAGAGAGCACGATGCCGATGGCCATCAGGGCCGCTCCCCACGGCCCGAGAAACAGCGACGCGGCATCGGAGAGGGGACGCTTGGACGCTCCCAGTCCTGGCAGCGTCCCGATGCAGACGATCTGAATCATCACATAGACAGTGATGACGACGGCCATCCCGGACAGCAGCGCGACCGGCAGGGACCTCTGCGGGTCTTTCGCTTCCCCGGCGGGGATGACCGCCATCTCAAAGCCGGAGAAGGCAAACACGAGCAGCAGCACCGATAAAGAGAATGAACTGTAGGCCGGCGGCTGCACGAAGGAGAAGTGAGCCGGATTGAGAAAGAACAGTCCGGCAACTCCGAAGAAGAACAGCGGCAGCAGCTTGCCTACCGCGAAGGTGTTGCTGGCCGTGGCAACAGGCCGGATCCCGCGGATGTTGAGGACGGAGAGCGCGCCGATCACGAGAGTGAGGAGCAGCACGCGCGCAGTGCCTGAAGCCAGCGGCGGGTAGAACTGGGCCAGATACTCGGGAAGAAGATTACAGTTGGCGGCAAAGGCGGAGACTCGGGCGACCCAGATGAGCCACCCGACGACGAAGCCTGTGGTGCGCCCGAAGGCTTCGCGGGCATAGAGGTAGGGGCCGCCGGTGTCTGAGAAGCGGCTGGCGACCTCGGAGATACTGAGGACGATTACGAGCACGCAGAGGGCGCAGCCGAGGAACGCGAAGAGGCTGTAGTCGCCGCTGAGCGCAAAGACTTTGGCGGGGAGGCCGAAGATGCCGGCGCCGATGACGCCGTTGATGACGACGCCGGTAAGGTCTCGCGTCCGCAGGGAGCGGACTAATGCGGTTTGCCCTGTTCCGGTCATGGCGATCAGGGCCAACGATAGCACAGCGGGGAGCGATGCTCGTCGTGCGCGGTGGAGCGAGACATCCCCGTCCGGGTCTCGCGGTTGCCGCATCGTGGATTGGAGAGGGAGGGTGGCTGGTTGTTATTTGCGGCGAGTGAGTTTGAGGACGTCGGGCCAGAATTCGGAAAAGGCCTGTCCGCTCATGCGGCCGGTGACGCCCCAGATACAGCGAAGGGCGGCATCGCCGGCCGCGGCCTCACTGTCAGCGCGCCAGAGATTGGAGAGGAAATTATTGCCGACGTTCCCGGCGACGCGTGAGTAGGAGAATCGCGTCGAGCCATCGGGGCGATGAGCAAGAAACGTGCTGACGATGACATGTTTAACGCGGCCGCCGAAGGGGGTGCCGGGCGCGGCGCGAACATAGCGTGGATCCTCGTGGAGCAGAGCGCCGGCAGTAGCTTCGATGGCGTTGCCGGTGGAGACGCCGGTGAGCCGCATCCCGTAGCGCTTGCCGAATCCCTCCCAGCCGGGACCGTATTCCTTGGGGCTGTTGAAGAGCGTTCCCCAACCGGCGCTGATCGGGCCTGCGGCAAGCAGGCTGGTGGCGCCTACGGTGGAAGCAGCGAACCACTGGAGCCGCTGAGTGCCGGTCAAATAAGTGTAATTGGATTGGTTCAGGTCTCCCGCCGGCACGCCTGGCTGCACAGGTCGCTGCTGGGCGAAAGAGGGGATGATGAGGAGAATAGCGGCAACGAAAACCGCTCTGAGATTGAGGTCCATCACGATAGAGGCAGAACCTTCAGTCTACGAGATTCCCGATGCGCCAAGCCGGAGTTCAGCGGCCGGGATGCACGGGGAGATGGGGAAGCTGCCGGCCCTGAGGTGAGGAGGGGCGGTGCTCCGCGCGGGCAGGCATATGAGTCAACGAGGAGAACGTGACGGCCATCCAGAAGAGGCTGAGCAACAGGACGGCGATCAAGGCGATCAAAGTTTTGTCCACAGGTTTCACTCCGAGTGTGTCCTTCACAGCAGTTCTGACAGTAGGAGGGTTGAATCTGAGAATAGGTTTCCGAAACACAATGGGCAGCTCAACCGTATGAGTGGATAAGCCAATGCGCGTATTCGCCTTTTTGTGCCTCGCGCCGCTCATGGCGCAGCCGCCGTTATTCCAGGCAGGAGTTTCGCAAGTTCGCGTCGACGTGGAGGTTTTCAGCCGCGGGCATCCAGTCGGGAAACTGCTGGCGCAGCACTTCCTGGTGAAGGACAACGGCGAACCCCAGAAGATCGTTCACGTCTCGCAGAGCGAAGAGCCGCTGGACGTGATCCTGCTGTTTGACGTGAGCGGGAGCATGAAGACCACCGTACAGCGAGTAGCGGCATCGTCGAAGAAGGCGATGACTCACCTGCACCCTGGCGACCGGGTGGCGGTGATGACTTTCTCAAGCCAACCGCACCTGCTGGCAGGGTTCGCGGACCAACTCAGCGCGGTGGAGCGGACGATCGAGCAGGATGTGCTCGATCAGCCATTCGAGGGATACACGCGGATCTGGGACGCAGTGAACGAATCGGCGCGGGTCCACTTCCGGCAAGGGCACACAGGCCGCCGGAGGGCGGTGTTGATCATCACCGACAATTACGGCCAAAAGGGCAAGTTTGACGAGAACACGGCATTGGAGTCGCTCTGGGAGGCGGATGCGATCCTGTGTGGGGTGATCGTTCCCAATCCGCAGGAGGCGAAAAAGACTCCCCGCCAATCAAAGTGGACCGTCTGACGGAGGAGACGGGCGGGGACACGATCCTGTCGGACGATCCGGGAGAGGCATTCGAGCAGATGATTGAAAGGCTCCGGAGCCGGTATTCGGTGTACTACGAGATGCCGAAAGGAACGCCTGGCGAGTTCCACACCGTGAGAGTGGAATTGCAGGGGACGGCGCGGGAGTTGTTCCCGGAGGCGCGGCTGTACGCGCGGAAGGGATACAAGCTGCCGGACTGAAGACTATCGCGGGGAAGGGGCGGCGAGCGATTTGCGGAGGAGCCAATCCGCGAGGAAGAGAACCGCGGGGATGCTCATAACCGCCAACAGTCTGTAGTTGTGGAACTCAACGACGAAGACGAATGCCGCGAGGGCTGAGAGGGAGAGCAGCGCGGCCTCAAATTCCCACTTCCACGCCAGGAGCGGAGCCAGACACCCGATCGCGCACAGCGAGATCCCGAGCCATTCACGAAGGTGAGCGGGCGGTCCGGAGTGCGGGCCGATGAATTCGCCCGCGATCAGCAGGAGGAACGCACCGGCAATGAAGAGCGCCGCGGTCCGGGGCGCCCAGCGAAACAGGGCAAGTAGCGAGTGCATCGTGCATCCTCCGAATCCGATGATGCATCCGATGGCGCCGGCAGCAAAGGATCCGGGGATGAGCGGCAGGAAGCGGGCGACGAGCGGCGGGTGGAGGCGTCAGACCTGCTCGACGGGATGGCCCGCAGCGACCCAGGCGTCGAATCCACCGGCGAGGGGGCGCACGTTGGAGAAGCCTGCATCCCTGAGTTGCAGCGCCCGACCGGCGCTGGAGGCTTCGTTGGGTCAAGTGCAGTAGAAGACGAGGTGCGCGCCTGGCGGAAGGTCCTTCAGATGGACATCGAGATTGTCGCCGTCGAGGATGAGGGCGCCCGGGAGTTTGGCGCCGGAGCGCTCGATGGAACGTCTGGAGCGCAGATCGACGATCCAGGTATCGAGATTGGAGTCGATGCGGCTGCGGAGTTCGTCTGGCGAGATTCGGCCGATGCGGTAGAGACGCATGGCGCGTTCTCGCTGCCAGAACTTCCAGGCGATCCAGGCGGCGAGCGGAGCGGCGAGAGTCAGGAGCAAGCCTGAGCCGAGCCTGGGGAGCCATTCGATGAGGTGCTCGAGCTGATGGCGGAAGATCCGGCCAAGCGTGAGAGCGGCGCCGGCCCAGACGATTGAGCCGGCGGCGTCATATACGATGAAGCGCCAGGGAGCGATTCCGGCGCTGCCTGCGAGCGGCGGCGCGACCGTGCTGAGTCCCGGAATGAATTTGGCGATGAGAAGAGTGGCGGGCCCCCAACGCTCGAAGCGGTCCGAGGTTTGTTTGACGCAGGAGTCCTGCTCCAGAGAGAGGCGGCAGAGGAAGCCAAGGACGGAGTCGCCTCGCTTCCGGCCGAGTTGGTACCAGACCAGATCGGCAGCCAGGGCTGCGGTCACCGCAACAAGAAGTGCGATGGAAAGGGAGTAGTGGCCGAGAGTGGCAAGAGCTCCCATGACGAGGAGTGCGGGAACCGCAGGCACTGGAGCGCCCAGCTGTTCCACAAGGACAGCAGCGAAGAGCAGGCCGTAGCCGTGGCGGAGAAGGAAGTCCCAGAGCGTTGTCATGCCAGGTCAAACACCAGAACTTCGGAAGGCTGGGCCGCCTGGATAGATAGCGACGGCTCACCGGCGAGCGCGGCTCCATCGCCGGCCTGGAGTTCGTGACCGTTGAGCGCCACGGCCCCCTGAGCGACCTGGACCCACGCGTGGCGGCCGGGCTGGAGTTCATGCCGCACGGAGGAACCGGGGTCAATGAGAGCGTTGAAGATGTCCACGTCCTGATGAATGAGGATAGCAGTGTCGTTCCCGTCGCGAGTGCCGATCAGGCGCAGGCGGTTCTTCCTTTCCTCCTCGGGGATGTGGACAAGCTGGTATTCCGGAGTGAGGCCTTGCTCTTCGGGGAGGATCCAGATCTGGAGGAAGTGCAGCGACTCAGTCTGGGACGAGTTGGCCTCGCTGTGCACGATGCCGGAGCCAGCGGACATTTTCTGAGCGTCGCCGGGCCGGATTTCGCCGCGCGCGCCGGTTGAGTCTTCGTGGACGATGGCGCCGGAGAGGACCCAGGTGAGGATCTCCATGTCCTCGTGGGGGTGTTTGCCGAACATGCCGCCGGGGGAGACCCAGTCGTCGTTGATGACGCGGAGCGAGCGGAAGCCCATGTGGGCAGGGTCATAGTAGCGATTGAAAGAGAAAGTATGTTTGCTGTCGAGCCATTTGAGCCGGGTGGCGCCGCGCTCGGCGGCGGGACGAATGCGAATCATGCCAAGTGATTGGATGAGAGGACTTTCGGCTGAGATTCAGCTTGGGTTCGGAGCGAACGCAACGGGTTCGGTTGCTCAGTATGCCGGGTTCTCCGGGGTCCGGAACACATTGAACTTCTCTGGCGCGTGGTGCAACCGAGAGCTGCGAGGTAGAGAGCATGTGTAGTGCTGAGCGCGTCTTCACCGTGCGGTTGGCCGCCTGCGACTTCAGCGTCTCTAACCAGGCCGGCGCATTGCGATAGCATATCTGCAGAAGGAGCCCATATGTCCATTTCACGCCGAAGTTTTCTTGCCTCCGCAGCGATGGCTGCCGTGGCTACCGAGATTGACGCCGCCACCGGCATGCCCATGCGCACACTCGGCCAGACGGGACAGAAGGTATCCCTGCTTGCCTTTGGCGCCGGCAGCCGCTGGCTGATGTACAAGGATCCGGAGAAGGCGCTCCCCGCACTGGAACGAGCGCTGAAGGCTGGCGTCAACTACGTCGACACCGCCGCCAGCTACGGCGACGGACAGAGCGAACAGTGGGTGGGCCAGTTCCTGAAGTCGCACAAAAAGGACTTCTTCCTCGTCACCAAGATCGGCGGGAAGCGCACCTATGATGACGCCATGCGCATCATCGAGCGTTCATTGAAGAACCTCGGCGTCGACCAGGTCGACCTGATGCACATCCACGCGCTCGGCAACGAGGACGACCTCGCCAAGATCGAAGCGCCCGATGGACAGCTCAAGGCCATGTACAAGGCCAAGGAGCAGAAGATGGCGCGCTTCATCGGCATCACCTGCCACCAGAATCCCCAGGTGCTGAAGTCCGCGCTGGAGCGCCACGATTTCGACTCCACGCAGATGGCGCTAAACATCGCGCAGATCGGCAACGCCGCGCCCTCCGACAAGGCGGGCCAGGGCCAGACCGGCGCATCAGGCTTCGAGGCGGTCGCCATGCCCGTCGCCGTGAGGAAGCGCATGGGCCTCACCGCGATGAAGATTTTTGCCCAGGAGAAGCTCCTCGGCAAAGCTGCGCCGGAGATGTTGATTCGCTACTCCATGTCCCTGCCCGTCGCTGCCACCACCATCGGCATGCCGCAGATCGAGCACATCGACTTCAACATCAACGTCGCGAAAAACTTCAAGCCGCTGTCGAAGGAGGAGATGCTCTCGCTCCCCAGGAGCGTTTCTGAGCAGATGCGCGCCTCCATCGACCGCTTCTTCTCAGACCATGTCGACGCCTAAACCGCCGCTCACGCCGGAACAGAAACTCGAGAAGCACCTTCGAGACGCTGACGACTACTGGTTTCACGTCTACAAACCGCACCCGGGCGATGTCATCGTTGACATCGGCGCCGGGCGCGGCGAGGATGTTTACGCATTCTCCCGCGCGGTCGGCCCCGCCGGCCGCGTGTGGGCCATCGAGGCGCACCCTCAGTCCTTCCACTTGCTTCAACAGTTCTGCGGCGAGCACAAGCTCACCAACGTCGTACCGCTCAACCTCGCCTGCATGGATCGCCCCGGCCAGCTCCAGATCGAGACGCTGCCGGTGTGGGAATCCAATTACGTCCGCGAAGGCCCGCCTACTCCCACGTCATTTCCTGTCGAGGCGATCACCTTCGACGCGCTCTGCCGCCGACACCAGATCTCGCGCATCGACTTCCTCAAGATGAACATCGAGGGCGCCGAGCGCACGGCTCTACCCGGCGCGCGCGAAGCCATGAAGCACGCCCGGCATTGCTGCATCGCCGCTCACGACTTCCGCGCCGCGCGCGGCGAGGGAGAAGACTTCCGGACGCTCGCATACGTCCGCCAGTTCCTCGCTGAGTGCGGTTTCGACCTGATCACCCGCGACGACGACAAGCGCTACTACGTGCCCTACCACGTCCACGGCGTCCGTCGCGCGGCATGACCGTCCGTCCGGCTCTTCCCGCACTTGCCCTGATCGTCGGCGCTTTCTTTCTTCGCGGCGCCTTCTACTGCGTGCTCCTCCCGGCTTGGGAGGGATTCGACGAGTGGGCGCACTTCGCGCGCGCTCAACACACCGCCGTCACCGGTGCCTCCCCAAACCGCACAAGCCCTGTGTCCCCGGAGATCCAGCGCTCCCTCAAGCTCTTGCCTCTGCCTCACGGCGCATGGCGGCCTGCCGGGGCCGTCACTCACACCCAATTCTGGGATCTGCCTGCCGATGTTCGCCTCCATCGCCAGAGCGAACTCCTTCGGCTCCCCGTCATCGACCCTCCTCCACCGGAGCCGTCCGCGCTTCACTACCAGGCGCAACAACCGCCTCTCTACTACGTACCCATGGCTGCTCTGCTTCGGCTTGTCCCTGCCGCCACTATTCCCGACAGGATTCTGCTGCTGCGGCTGGCCACGCTCATCCTGGCCTGCTGCGCGTTGCCGCTCTGCTATGCCGCGGTGCGATCCGCCTTTGTGAATTCCGGCACGGCCCTGGCCGCGACCATCTCCGCCGCATGCCTGCCCAGCATGCTCCTGGTGGTCTGCCGCGTTTCCAACGACGCCCTCTTTATCCTGCTTTCCACGTCGACTCTGCTGTTCGCCCTGCTGGCAACGCGCCGCGGAGCGCGGCGCGATTGGGCGCTCTTCGGCCTCTCGCTCGCCGCGGCGTTGCTGACCAAGGCCGCTGCCCTCGCGCTGCTGGTGTTGATCCCCGCGGCCTTCATCGCACGCCGGGGCTCACTGGCCGGACCGGCGCTCGCAACGATCATCGCCGCGCTTGCCGCGCCGTGGTACTGGTCCACGTGGCGCGCTACCTCCACGCTTGCCGGCGAGCAGACCCATGCCGCCGTCGCCGCCGCCTCATTCTCCCAGCGCCTCGATGCAGTGGCATCCATGCAGTGGGGGCGCATCGCCGATGTTGCCGCCTTCACTCACATCTGGACCGGCGGTTGGAGCTTCCTGCTCCTGCGCAGTTGGATGTATCGCGTCTTTGAGATCCTCGCTCTCGGCGCCGCGGCCGGCTTGCTCCTCCTGTCGTGGCGATTCCTCCGCCGGCGTTCGTTCTCTCCCGCCGCCAGGCGCCTGATCCTCCCCGCCTCCGCTTTCTCGGCATTCATCCTCGCCCTCGCCTATCATGCCGTCGCAGTCTTCCTCGCCGGTGGGCCGTCCGCCACTCCCGGCTGGTACCTGAATCCGTGCTTCCTGGCGGAGTTGATCCTCTTCGGCTGGGGCTTTTCCTCCATGTTCGGACGACTCGTCGCACGCCACGCATTCTGCTTACTCGCAGTACAGACCGCGGCCCTCGATCTCTACTCCACCACGTTCATCCTCGCGCCCTACTATTCCGGACTCATCCGCCACCGCCCCTCCGGATCGCTCACCACATTCCCCCTCGATGCACTCACGGATCCCGGCCAGCTCGCCGAAATCGTCAACCGTCTCGCGTTCCACGACAGCCCACTGCTGGGCCCCACCGGCGTGGCTCTACTGTGGTGCGCCTATCTGCTCTCCACCCTGCTGCTGATGATCTTCGCCGCCCGCCTCGCGTTGCGCCGAACGTAATCCGCGCGAGTTCCAAGGCGGATTTCCGCACAACGCGACTCCGCGCCTGCTCAATCTTCTTCCGCAGAAGGTCCATCCGCCGAGGCCGACATCGCAGGCGTCAACGATCCGGACCTTCAGCTACTGGCACGAATCGAACTGGCTCGCGCACTGCTCGGCAAGCCGCGCGAAGAGCCGGCCATCCTGGTGGACCGTTATCCGAAGCGGTAGGCGGTTACTCCACGATCTCCGCGCCCAGCCCGCGCAGCTTTGCGACCAGATTCTCGTAGCCGCGCTCGATCAGCCCTGTGTTCGTCAGCTTCGACACGCCTTCCGCCGCCAGCGCCGCGATCACATAGCTGAAGCCCGCGCGCAAGTCGGGGATGTCGATCTCCGCCCCGTGCAGCGGCGTCGGCCCCACGATCACCGCCGAGTGCTTGTAGTTGCGCTGCCCGAAGCGGCACTTCAGCCCGCCCAGGCACTCGCGGTACAACTGGATCTTGGCGCCCATCCGGTTCAACGCATCCACATAGCCGAAGCGCTGCTCGTACACCGTCTCGTGCACGATGGACACGCCCTCCGCCTGCGTCAGTGCGATGACGAAGGGTTGCTGGTAGTCCGTCGTGAAGCCCGGGTGGACGTCCGTCTCCAGAGCGGTGGAGCGCAGCTTCTCACGCTCGCGCCAGAACTCGATGCCGTCCGGCGTCACGCGGAAGTCGCCGCCGATCTGCCGGTAGCGGTTCAGGAACGTCATCATGTGATACTGCTTGGCGTTCCGCACGAAGATCTTTCCGTTCGTCGCGATCGCCGCGCATGCCCACGACGCCGCTTCCAGCCGGTCCGGCAGCGTCGAGTGATCGAAGCCCTTCAGCTCCTTGACACCGAGGATCGTGATCACGCGGTCCACGTCCACGCTGATGATGGCGCCCATGCGCTGCAGCACCATGATCAGGTCCATGATCTCAGGCTCCATCGCCGCGTTGGAGAGCTCTGTGACCCCCTCGGCGCGGACCGCCGCCAGGATCACCTGCTCCGTCGCGCCGACGCTCGGGTAGTCCAGACGGATCTTGTTGCCGGTCAGCCGCTCACACGTCAGATGCGCGTTGCCCGCTTCATCGTGCAGCGTCGCGCCCAGTTCCTGCAGCGCCCGGATGTGGAAGTCCACCGGACGCGAACCGATGCGGCACCCGCCCAGCGACGGCACCGGTGCGTCGCCGAAGCGCGCCAGCAACGGCCCGCACGTCAGAATCGGAATGCGGCTCTTGCCGGAGAACTCCTTCAGTACGCTGCGCTCCATGGGACGCAGATTCGCTGCGCAGATCTCCAGAACGTCGGGTTCGGGGCTGGACACTTCGCCGCCCATTGCGACGATCATCTCGCTGACAATCGACACGTCGGCAATCCGCGACACGTTCCGCAACGTGCAGCGCTCGCCCGACAGCAGCGCCGCCACCATGATCTTCGGCAGCGCGTTCTTCGCGCCGCGCAGGGTCACCTCACCCTCCAGCGGTCTTCCTCCGCGCAGGATCATGTGGTCCGTTTTGAGGGCCGGCGACGGTACGCTCATCACTGGAACAATTTTCTCTCACGCCGCAGGAACGCGGGGGTGTCGATGTCGTCGAACGAGAAGACGTCATCCTCCTTCGGCTGTGGCGGCGCCGCCGCGGGGGCCTCCGCTTCCGGTTCTGCCTCCACTTCGAGCAGGACTGACTCCTCCTGCCCGTACGCTTCCTCCGCCGCCGGCAGATCGGCCGGCTCGAAGATCGGCTGCGACGCCTGCATCGCCGGGACCACCGAAGTCACCGCCGGCGCCGTGCGCGGTCCATTGTGCCGCACCGCGCTCACCAGCGGACGCTCCACTTCCGGCAGCCCTTCTCTCTGGAAGCCGGTGGCGATTACCGTGATCTTTACCTCATCTTCGTGCCGGTCATCGGGTACCAGGCCAAAGTTGATCTGCACGTCTTCGTTGCCCGTCGCATCGCGGATCAGCTTGCAGGCTTCGTGCATCTCGTGCAACGACAGCTTACCCGGCGCAGTGATGTTAAGCAGGATGGCCTTGGCGCCGCGCAGGCCGCCCTCTTCGAGCAGCGGACACTGAATCGCCGCCTGCGCCGCCTCCACCGCGGCGTTCGGACCTTTCGCCGTCGCCGTGCCCATCATGGCGAAGCCCATGCCCATCATGATGGCCCGCACGTCCGCGAAGTCGCGGTTGATCAGCCCCGGCGTCGTGATGATGTCGCTGATCCCCTGCACGCCCTGCCGCAACACGTCGTCCGCCATGTTGAACGCTTCGAAGAAGCTGGTGCCCGCGGGCACCAGTTCCACCAGCCGGTCGTTTGGGATCGAAATCACGCAGTCCACTGTCGCGTGCAGTTCGGCCAGTCCGCGTTCGGCCTGCTTCATCCTGCGCGGCCCTTCGAAGCCGAACGGCTTGGTGACCACGGCGACGGTCAGCGCGCTTAATTCCTTCGCCAGCGCCGCCACAACCGGCGCCGCGCCGGTGCCCGTGCCGCCGCCCAGGCCCGCGGCGACGAACACCATGTCCGCGCCTTCCAGCACCTCGATGATCCGGTCAGTATCCTCCAGCGCCGCCTGCTTGCCGATCTCCGGATCCGAGCCGGCGCCGAGCCCGTGCGTAATGCGCGGCCCCAGCGCGATCTTGTTCGGCACCTTCGCCGCCCGCAGCGCCTGCGCGTCCGTGTTCATGACATAGAACTCGACTCCCGCCACGCCTGCCGCCATCATCCGGTTCACCGCATTCGATCCGCCGCCGCCGACGCCCACTACCTTGATGCGCGTTCCGCCCAGCGTTTCATCCTGAATCTCAAATTTGAGGGAGTCGAGCTCTGACATTGAAAGTCCTTTCTCACGCGCGACCCCTCCCCGGGGCCGCGAGAATTCTTCATTTTCCCGTAAACAGGCTGAAGATGCTCGGTCCGCCGCTTTTTTCTTTTCGCGATTGCAGCCGTCCCGAATACATCGCCAGCCCCGCCGCCGTCGTCCAGACCGGCGTCATCAACTCCTCCGGCCAACCCGCGATGCCCCGCGCAAAGCCCAGCCGCGCCGGACATCCCAACACTTTCTCCGCCATCTCCACCATGCCTTCCATTTGCGACCCGCCGCCGCACAGCACCACACCCTCGCGCAGCGCAACGTCCCTGGCGAAACGCACCCTGCAGCGCTCCACCATATCAAAGAGCTGGCCCGCCCGCGCCTCCAGGATCTCGATCAGGTCCCGCCGGTTGATCTCGCGCGCGGGACGCCCGCCCTCGGACGGCATCTCGATGATGATGTTGTCCGCCGTCAGCCCCAACAGCGCGCAGCCGTGCGCGAATTTCAGCCGCTCCGCTTCTTCGAAGCTCAGCGCCTTCAGTTCGCCGATGTCGCGCGTGAAGTGATCGCCCGAGACCGGCAGCCCCACGGCGAACAGCATGGAATCGCCGTCGTAGAACGCAACATTGGTCGAATGAGCGCCGATGTCGACCAGCGCCACGCCGCCGGCGCGCTCGTCGGCGAGGATGCTCGCATACGCCGCCGCCATTGCCTCGAACGCCGTCTCCTGCACCCGCAGATGCGCCTGATGCACGGCGCTGACCAGCGCCTGGTGCTCCTGCGCGGATGTCGTGATCAGCAGCGCGTGCGCTTCCAAACGCAGACAGTCGATGTTCAGCGGATGCGGAATCGGTGGACGCCCGTCCACGGTGAAATCCTGCGGCAGCACCTGGAGCAGGAATCGGTCGTCGTCGAGCCGCGCCCGTGCCGCCAGGTCGATCGCATACACCATGTCCCCGTGCTCGACGGGCCGGCGATGTCCGAACTCGTACAATCCGCGCCCCTGCTGCGAACGCACCGCAGGGCCGCCCACGCCAACCACGGCCGTCCCGATCTGGTCTCCCGATTTCGCCTCCGCCTCGCGCACCACCTGCCGCACCGTCTCCGCCACCGCGGATTGATCCAGAATCTGCCCCCGGTGCCATCCGCGCGACAAAACGGCCGAGTGCCCGCGGTACTGCAGCCGGCCTTCCTCCACCGACACAAGCACCAGGCGCGTCCACACGCTTCCGATGTCCAGCCCCACCGCGAGTTGATACTTCTTTGCCACGATTACTGCTTGGATCCCTCCAACGGTTGAATCGCCGTGATGCGTCCCTCCAGGCTCACGTCCAGCACCGCGCGTTGAGGCAACCGGTCCTTGATCCCTTCATAGTGCCGCAGGAAGATGTTGAGCCGCTCAAGAAACCGCTCGTTGCCCAGTACAAGTACCACCTGGTGATCGCTCAGCTGATACGTGATCCGCACGCTCTCCGGGTCGGTCACGTCCACTTCCGGAATTCGGGAGCGAGCTTCCCTCAGCTCGTCCAGCACGCGCATCATCAGCAGAACGCGGGTGCGCCGACGCTCGATATCGTCCCTCTCCCGCACGCCCATCAGCAGCGGAAGGCCTTGCGGCACATCGCCCCGCAGAGGCAGGATTATGCCGTCGGCGTCGATCAGCATCGGTACGAACCGCATCGGCTCGGAGAAGCTCCCCGACACGCCCGAGGCCACCTGAATGAACGCCACCGGGCACCGCTCCTCAACGTCCACGTGCAACTGGTTCGGCCAGATGCGCCGGACGCTGGCGTCGCGCACCCAATCCACGCGCTTCAACTGCATGCGCCGTTTCTCCGGATCGACGTCCGCGATGCTGCGGCCGCGGTCGTCCGCGAACACGCGCAGAACGGCCGCTCGCGACGCATGCTTGAGGCCGGTCACGGTGATCGCATCATCCTGCGCGCGCGAGCCCGACTCCGCCAGCCTGAACCGCTGGTCCGACGTCAGGAACTGCTCGCCCTGCAACAGCGCCAGCGCCGCGCAGAACACCACGGCTACCAGCGCCAGCGTCCATCCGGTGAAGCGCAGCGCGCGACGCACGGATTCACGCGATAGCTCCTGCCGCGTACTCTCCTGCTCGTCCGCTTCCTTCTTTTTCCTAGCCATGCGCAGCCTCCTCGTTTTCTTTGAGGAACCTCAGAATCATCGCACCTGCCTGGGTCACGCTGCCCGCGCCAAGCGTCAACACCAGGTCGCCGTCGTGCAATTCCCGCGCCAGCGCAGCCGCGCCCGCTTCCAGCGAGCCTGCGTGCGAGCAATCCGGATGGCCCGCCGCGCGTACCCGATCCACCAGCGCTTGCGAGGTCACACCGTCGATCGGTGCCTCGCTCGCCGCATAAATATCCAGAACCCGCACCACGTCCGCGGCGCCGAAGGCGGTCGCGAATTCTTCCATCAGCGACTGTGTCCGCGTGTAGCGGTGCGGTTGGAACAGCACCACCAACCGCTTGGGCCGCGTCAGCCGCAGCGCCTCCAACGTCGCCCGGACCTCCGTCGGGTGGTGGCCGTAATCATCGATCACCGTCACGCCCCGCGCCCGGCCCTTTAATTCCATGCGCCGCCCCGTGCCGCGATACTGCGCGAGCCCCGCGCGGATCGCGTCCATGCCGACGCCCAACTCGCTCAATACCGCCACCGCCGCCGTAGCGTTCAGCACGTTGTGCGATCCCAGAACGTTCAGCCTGAACTCGCCCGCCCCGGCCAGCCGGAACACGCTCCCCGACGCGCCACTCTCGCTCTCCGTGATGTGCAGGATGGCGTCCTGCGAATGTCCGTATGTGATCACGCGCCGGCGCACCCGGGGCAGCAACGCCCGCACGTGCTCATCGTCGATGCACGCCACCACCGCGCCCTGGAACGACACTTTGTTCGCAAACTCCAGAAACGCCGCCTTTTCGTTCTCGAACGTCCCCCAGTGGTCCAGGTGCTCCCTGTCGATGTTCGTGACTACGCTGATCACCGGCGCAAGCTCCAGGAAGGAGCCGTCGCTCTCGTCGCACTCCGTGATGAACACGTCGCCGCCGAGCCGCGCGTTGGACCCGTTCAGGAATGGCACCAGCGTCCCGATGAACACCGTCGGATCCAGGCCGGCCTCCAGAGCCGCGCAGGCGAGCATCGACGATGTCGTCGTCTTGCCGTGGCTGCCGCCCACCGCGACGCCCCGCGTCCCGCGCATCAGCTCCGCCAGCAACTCCCCGCGCTTCACCACTGGCAGGCCGCGCCGACGCGCCTCCCGCACCTCGGGATTATCGTCCTTCACCGCCGACGTCACAATCAGCGCCGCCGCGTCCGCGGGCACGTTCTCAGCCGCATGGCCTTCCGTCACGCGGATCCCCAGTCCGCTCAGCCGCGACGTCACCGCCGACAGCTTCACGTCCGAACCCGTCACGGCGCACCCCAGCCCCAGGCAGATCTCGGCCAGTCCGCTCATGCCGATTCCGCCGATGCCCGTGAAGTGCAGAGGCTGGGATTTCAAAAACATTCCGTTCCCCTATTGTTTCGGGCCTTCCGCGCTGTGTCAATTCGCGAAGGCACGGCAAATAGGCATTTCTCACACTCTCCGGCCGCATTCCGCCAGCAGTTCCGCGGCCCTGCGCGCCGCCCCCGGCTTCGCCAGCCGCCGGGCCGCCTCGCTCATCCGCGCCAGTTCGTCCGGACGCCCGGCCAGCTCGGTCACCGTTTCAAACAAACGCTGCCCGCCCCAATCGCTCTCCGTCCACATCCGCGCCGCGCCCGCGTTCCTCATCGCCTCCGCGTTGTGCCGCTGATGGTCGTCCGCAGCGTAGGGGAAGGGAACCAGCAGGGAGGGCTTGCCCGCCGCCGCCAGTTCGCTCACCGCGCCCGCGCCGGACCGGCTCACCACCAGGTCCGCCGCCGCGTACGCCGCCGGCATGTTGTGGATGAACGGAATCACCTCGCCGTCCAGCCCCGTCGTATTGAACTCCCTCGCCAGCTCCACATGCTCGTCCGCGCCGCTCTGCACCACGACCCGCACCGCCAGGCTCGACCGCTGGAACATCGGCCAACTCTCCCGTGCGGCCCGGTTCAATGCCCGCGACCCGCGGCTCCCGCCCGTGATCAGCACCTGAAACACTCTGCCCGGCGCCTTCGCCGGGATGTCGAAGAACTCCTGCCGAACCGGCAGCCCCGTGATCTCCGTGCGGCCCGGCGGAAAGTACTTCCGCGCCTCCTCAAAAGCCAGCAATGCCTTCTCCACGCGTCCCGCCATCTTGCGCGTCACCAGCCCCGGCATCGCGTTCGGCTCCATCGCGATCATCGGCACGCCGGCCAGCGATGCCGCGATCATCACCGGCGCCGCCACGTACCCGCCCATCGAAAACACAGCGGCCGCTTTCCGTTTTTTCAGGATCCGCCGGCTCGCCCACACCCCCGAGGGCAACTGCGCCAGCGTCTTCAGCGTCTGCTTCCAACCCACTCGCTGCAGTCCGCCGATCTCGATCCATTCGATCGCATACCCCGCGCGCGGCACGATGGTCGCCTCCATTCCTCTGCGTGTTCCCACGAACAACGCTTCGTGGCCCATCCGGCACAGTTCCGCCGCCACGGCCACGGACGGAATCACGTGGCCCCCGGTGCCTCCGCCTGCCATCACGAACAGCAGTGTCTCAGTTCCTCCTCAGCCGCTCGCGCGGTCGCTCACGCTCATGAGCAGCCCGATCGTCGTCAGCGTGCAGATCAGCGCGCTGCCGCCATAGCTGATCAGCGGCAGCGGAATTCCTTTCGTCGGCGCCATGTCCAACACCACGCTCATGTTGAACAATGCCTGCGCCGTCAGCACCGCCACGCACCCCAATGCCAGGTATCTCCCGAACGGCTCCTGCGCCAGCCAGAACAGCCGCAGCCCGCGCCAGAACACGAACAGGTATCCGGTCAACAGCAGCACGCATCCGATGAATCCCGTCTCCTCTCCCACCACGCCGAAGATGAAATCGGTGTGCGCTTCCGGCAGGAATCCCAGCTTCTGATTCGACTGACCCAGCCCGAGCCCCGTCACCCCGCCGCTGCCTACGGCGATTTTCGCCTGTCTCGGCTGGTGGTCCGCATCGCGTGTCGCCTTCGACGAGGCCAGCCTCGCCGCCAGCCAGTGATACTTCGGATCCTTGTTGATCACCTCTTCCGTCAGCCCGAAGAACGAAGTTACTCGGATCAGCCGGTACGGCTTCTGGAAGATGAACCCCACACCTAACACGGCCACCAACACCAGCGTCAGCACAAAATAGCGCTGCTGGATGCCCGCCACGAAGAAGACCGTGATGGCCGGCGCCAGAATGATCGCCGCCGTCCCCAGGTCGCCGAAGCCGATCAACAGCGTCAGGCCGCCCACCACGATTGCCGTCGGAACAATCGTGTACCGGCTGTTGATCACTTCCTTGCGCTGCGCCACGAACCATGCCAGAAATATCACCAGCACCGGTTTCGCGATCTCGCTCGGCTGGAACTGTCCGAGCCCCGGGATGCGATACCAGCGGTGCGCTCGGGGGTCCGCCAGGATCACCCCGATCAGCAGCATGATCGTGATGCTGAGCGGAATGAACACCCACAGCGGATGCTCCAGCTTGCGGTAGTCCATGCGCTTCAGCATCATCATGATCGTGATGCCGAGCAGCGCCGCACCCAGTTGACGTGCCGCAAACTCCCACATCTGCTTCTTATACAGAACCTCCGCAGTCACCGACGATGCGCTGTACACCATCACCAGCCCGAAGGCGAGAATCAGCATCGCCGCCGTGAACAGTTTCCAGTCTGTCCGGATCCGTGTCGATGTCATCCCTGCCGCTCCTCCAACTCCCTCACAATCTCCTTGAAGACGCGCCCGCGCTGCTCGTAACCAGTAAACTGATCGAAGCTCGCGCATGCCGGCGCCAGCAGCACCGTGTCACCGGGTTGCGCCGCGGCATGCGTAAACTGCAGCGCGGTCTTCAGATCTCCGCACCGCTCCAGCCGCACGCTGTCGCCCAGGTGCGACGCGATCTTCTCCGCCGCCGCGCCGATCAGCAGTACCGCCTTCGCCCGCGCCCGCAGCAGATCCTTCAGCGTCGTATAGTCGCTGTTCTTGTCCTTGCCGCCGAGGATCACCCACAGCCCTTTGTCGAACGACTCCAGCGCCTTCACTGTCGCATCCACGTTCGTCGCCTTCGAGTCGTTATAGTACTCGACTCCGTTCACCGTACGCACGTACTCGATGCGATGCTCCACGCCGGGGAACGTCACGACGCCCTCCCTGATCCGCTCTAGCGGAGCCCCGGCGAGATGCGTACAACATGCGGCAGCCAAAATGTTTTCGACGTTGTGGCGCCCCCGCAGCCGGATCTCGCTCGCCGGCATGAACGGCGTGCCGTCCGCCACCAGTTGATCGCACTCGCGCCAGAATCCCGGCCTCGACTCGCCGCCCGCGTTGAACCACATCACCTTCCCGCGGGCCTGATTCGCCAGCGCCGCCGCCGGCGCGCTCTCCATGTTCAGCACGGCGTAATCCGAACTTGTCTGATTCCTGAGGATCCGCGCCTTCATTGCCGCGTAGTTCTCGAACGTGCCGTGGCGGTCCAGGTGGTCCGGCGTGATGTTCAACACGGCGGCAATCCGCACATGCAGCGTCTCCGACGTCTCCAGTTGGAAGCTCGACAGCTCCAGCACGTTCCACTGATTGTCGCGCGATGTCGCCACCATTGATGCCAGCGGCGTCCCAATGTTGCCGCCCACCTGGCACGCGATGCCCGCCGTATTCAGCAGATGTCCCGCCAGCGCAGTGGTCGTCGTCTTGCCGTTCGCGCCTGTGATGCCGAGGATCGGCCCGCGCAGGAACCAGCTCGCCGCTTCCACATCCCCCAGAACTGGCACCCCGCGCGACGCCGCGTCCTTGAAGATCGGCAAGTCCGCAGGCACGCCCGGCGACAGCACTGCGAGGTCGCAGCCCTCCAGCGCCGCCGCCGACTGCGGCACGAACTCCGCGTCAAACGCCGGCAACGACTCCCGCGTCTTCATATCCGACGCCCGCACCACAGCCCCGTGCTTCTTGAGCAGCTCCAGCGTCGCCACGCCGGACTTCGCCATGCCGAACACCGTGATGCGCTTGCCCGCTACGTCCATCGCTATCTCAACTTCAAAGTCGTCAGCGCAAACAGCGCCGTCACCAGGCCCGCGATCCAGAACCGTACCACCACCTGCGTCTCGTTCCAGCCCAGCTTCTCGAAATGGTGGTGCAGCGGCGCCATCAGGAACACCCGCTTGCGGCGCGTCTTGTAGCTCACCACCTGAATCACCACGCTCATCAGCTCGATGACATACACGCCGCCGATGAACAACAGCAGAATCTCCTGCTTGATCAGCACCGCCACAATGCCGAGGCTCCCGCCCAGCGCCAGCGACCCGACGTCGCCCATGAACACCTGTGCCGGATGCGCGTTGTACCAGAGAAACCCCAGCGACGCGCCCGTAAGAGACGCGCAGAAGATCGTCAGCTCCGCCGCGCCTGACAGACGCGCCAGTTCAAGATACCGTGCGAACTGCGCATGCCCGCTGACGTAACAGAGCACCGTCATCGCACCGCCCGCGATGATCATCAGCCCCGCCGCCAGCCCGTCCAGCCCGTCAGTCAGGTTCACCGCGTTGGAGGAGCCCACAATCACGAACAGCAGGAACAGGAAGAAGAACACAAACGCGAGAGGATACGTCCAGGGGTTTTCCAGCCATGAGCTGATCAGCATGTTGGGCCGTACGGACTTCAGAAACGGCACGTTCATCGACGTGTCGTACAGCCCCTTGCTGTGCAGCACCAGCAGCCACACGCCGAGGATCAGCATCATCAGCACCTGCAGCCCCATCTTCTGTCGCGCCGACAGCCCCAGGTTCTGCGCTTTCTTCACCTTCGCGTAGTCGTCGATGAAGCCGATCACCCCGTACCCAACCAGCCCGAACAGAGCCACCCACACATAGGGATTTCGCAGGTTCGTCCACAGCAGAGTCGGCACGATGATCGACGTCAGGATCAGCAGGCCGCCCATCGTCGGCGTACCGGCTTTCTTCATGTGGGACTGTGGGCCGTCTTCGCGGATGTGCTGCCCGATCTGCATCTCGCGCAGCTTGCGGATGAACCACGGTCCCAGCAGCACGCACATCAGCAGCGCCGTCAGGCTCGCCGCCAGCGTGCGGAACGTCACATATCCGAAGATTCGGAACGGCGTAATCTGCGGAAACAGTTGTTCATACAGCAGCCAGTACAGCATGGCTAATTCAGAAACACCTCCAGCGCCGCTTCCACGCGGACGCCCCGCGATCCCTTGAACAGCAGCACATCGCCTTCTTCAGCAATTCCCTTCACAAACCGGCCCGCTTCTACCGGCTCGTCGAAAAAATGCGCGGCGCCGGGGCTAAGCCCGGCGTCAAGTCCTGCGTCGACCAGATGCCTTGCGGCGCCGCGAATCCCTACGAGCACAGTTACTCCGCTCCGGGCGGCATAACGGCCTACCTCCCGGTGCAGGTTCTCGGACCAGCGTCCAAGCTCGAGCATCTCTCCCAGCACCGCGATCCGCCGCCTCGCCGGCGTGCCGGCGAGCAGGTCCAGCATCATCATCGCGGCCTCCGGGTTCGAGTTATAGCAATCGTCCCAGATCACCATGCCTCCGCGCTCCAGGCGCGTGAGCCGCATCTTGGGCGGCTCCAGTCCGGCAATGGTTTCCTTTAATGATCCCAAATCGATTCCGAGCGATTTCGCCACGCCCAGCGCCGCCAGCGCTGCCATCACGCCGCCCTTCGCAGGGAGAGGGCAAAAAAAAGAGCCCACGCCCGCGACTTCGAACCGCGAGCCCTCTTTGAGGTACTCGATGTTCTCCGCACGGACGTGGGCTGCCTCGGAGGTAAGAACCTGTTCGGTTCCGTAAAAAATCGTTCGTCCCGCAAACCCTTCGCTGAACGCGCGCACGCGCTCATCGTCGCCGTTCAGCACAGCCACTCCATCCGCCGGCAGCGCTTCCACCAACTCACGCTTCGCCGCCGCGATCGCCTCGCGCGATTCCATGTACTCGATGTGCGCCGACCCGACGTTCGTCACCACACCAATCCGAGGCTGCGCGATCTTCGACAACTCACGGATCTCGCCGGCGTGATTCATTCCGATCTCGAGCACCGCCGCCTCGCTACCCTCCGGCAGATTCAGCACCGAGAGCGGCACGCCGATGTGGTTGTTGTAGTTCCCGGTCGTCTTGCCCGTCCTGTAATGCGTAGCCAGCACCGCCGCGATTGCGTCCTTCGTCGTCGTCTTGCCCGCGCTGCCCGTCACGCCGACGCAGATGCCGCTCCACTTCTCCCGTGCTTCGCGCGCCGTGGCCTGCAGCCACTCCAGCGTGTCGTGCACCACCAGTAGCGGCCCCGCACACGGAACCTCGCGTTCCACCACGGCCGCGGCAGCGCCCTTTTCAAACGCGCTCGCGACGTGGTCATGCCCGTCGTGATTCGGTCCCTTCAAAGCCACGAACAGCGCGCCCGGCTGCAGCGTCCGCGTGTCCGTACTCACCGAGGTGCACAGCGCTCCCGCGATCCGCAGGTTCACCGTCCCACCTCCCGGCTCAGCGCATACCCGTAACTCTCCAGAATCCTCCGCGCCACTTCCCGGTCGTCGAAGTCGATCGTCCGGTCTTTCAACACCTGATACGTTTCGTGCCCCTTGCCCGCCAGCAGCACGATGTCGTCCGCGCCGGCTTCTTCAATCGCCCGCCGGATCGCCTTCTCCCGGTCCGGTTCCACCGTATGCCGCGTATCCGTACGCCGCACGCCCACCAGCGCATCGTTGATGATAGCCAGCGGATCCTCGCTGCGCGGATTATCGCTCGTCACCACGACGTAATCGCTCAACTCCGCCGCCGCCTGTCCCATCAGCGGCCTCTTGGCGCGGTCGCGATCCCCGCCGCATCCGAACAGCGTGATCACCCGCTTCGGATTCAGCGCTCGCGCCACGGCAATCGTGTTCCGCAGCGCATCGTCGGTGTGCGCGTAGTCGACCACCACCAGAAACGGTTGCCCCGCATCGACTCTCTCAAACCGCCCCGGCACCGCCGTGCACGATTCGAGACCCGACGCTGCCTGCTCCGCGCTCAAGCCCAGGCTCAGCCCCGCGCCGAACGCCGCCAGCAGGTTGTACACGTTGATCAGGCCGCAGAGCTTCGACTCGATGTGCTGCCGCCCGCCCGGATGACGGATGTCGAACCGCACGCCGTGAAAGCCCGCGTCGATATTCTCTGCCTTCAGATCCGCACCATTCTTCAGTCCGTACATCAGCCGCTGCGTCCCCGGCGCCGTCCGGATCTTCCGGCCCCACTCATCGTCGGCGTTGATCACCGCGTGCTTCGGAGGAGGCCCGCCGGCGCCGTCAAACAGCATCAGCTTCGACGCGAAGTACTCCTCCATTGTGCCGTGAAAATCCAGGTGGTCCCGCGTCAGATTCGTGAAGACCGCCGTGTGGAAAGAAATGCCGGAGACACGCCCCAAGGCCAATGCGTGTGAGGAGACCTCGAAGTTGAAGTGTGTGCCTCCGGCTTTGCGGACCTCGTCCATCAGACGCATCAGATCCAGAGAATCCGGAGTCGTGTTCACCGCGGGCCGTTCGCTGCCCGCCACACGATACAGAATCGTTCCCACCATGCCGGTCACTTTGCCGGCGTCGCGCAGCATCGCATCGATCGCGTACACCGTCGTCGTCTTGCCGTTCGTGCCCGTCACCCCGGTCAGCGCCAGCGACTCGTCCGGCGCGCCGTAGAACCTGCGGCTCATCGACGCCATCGCGCGCCGCCCATGCTCCACCTGGATCCACGGGCCTGCAAATCCATCCGGCGCGGGCAACTCTGAGATCACCGCCACCGCGCCCTGCTCCATCGCCTTCTGTGCGTACAGACGCCCGTCCGTCTTCGCGCCCGCAAAGGCGAGGAACACATCGCCCGCTTTCACTTTGCGCGAATCGTACTCCAAACCGTTCACATCAAGGGCGCCCCACGCGGGGAGGAGATATCCGTGCGGAACGCCCTCGATGAGTTCGGTGATGGTCATTGCGTCACCGAAAACTGAACTTGAATCCGCGCGCCCGCGGGCAGGATCGTCCCCGGCGCCGGTCTCTGCTGGCGCGCCTGGCCGCGCCCGATCGTTTCCACCTGCAGACCCAACTCTGCTGATTCCCTCAATACCGCAACCATCGTCTTGCCCCGGAAGTCAGGCACTCGCGGCCCCACCAGATTTGGACTCGCCTCGGGCTCCGCCGCAACTTCCTCCTGCTTCTTCTCCGGCTCCGGCTTCTTCTCCGCGCGCCGGTTTTCCGGCAGTTCATTCGACTCGAGCATCCGCGGACCTTTCGGCGTCACGTCTGTCTCCGGCTGGTCCTTCGGCACCTGCAACACGCGCAGCGCCGTCTCCGCCACCTTCTTAAACGCCGGGCCCGCCGCAATCGCTCCCAGCTTCGGCGTCCGGTTCATCGTGACAACGACGACGACCCTCGGATTCGTCACCGGCGCAAACCCGATGAACGATGAGTTGTGCCGGTTCTGCCACGCCCCGTTCTCAAAGATCTCCGCCGATCCTGTCTTGCCGCCCGCCGAGTATCCAGGGATCGCCGCGGGTTTACCCGTCCCTTCCAGGATCACACGCTCCATGATCCGCCGGATAGTGAAGCATGTCTCCGGCCGGAGCACTCGCTGCGGCGGCTTGATCTCCACCGGTATCTTCTCCATCCTGCCGTCAGGCCGCGGACGCGACTTTCCTATCACCAGGTGCGGCTGCACCAGCAGCCCGCCGTTCGCAATCACCGACACTGCCCGCGCCAGCTGCACCGCCGTGGCGCCCACCTCGTGGCCGAACGCAATGTACTCGTGCGAAGTCGGCGTCCAGCAGTTCGTATCGGCGTTGCTCGTGCACTCCTGCTTCCGCAGAATGCCGCGCGACTCGGCAGGCAGCTCAATCCCCGTCTTGTCCCCTATGCCGAACTTCTTCAGATACTCGTACAGCGACTTCGGCCCCGACGCCAGCGAGATCTTCGCCACTCCGATGTTCGAGCTCTTGATCAGCACGCCTGCCACATCCAGCGTTCCGTAGCGATGCACATCGTGGATCGGCTTGCGGTTCGGCCTCGGAAACGCGCCGTTCTCGCAGAATATCTGCGTCTCCGGCGTGAACCGTCCTGTGTCGATGCCCATGGTCACCGTGATCATCTTCATCACCGACCCCGGCTCGCACGGGATCTGAACGGCGATGTTGGAGTGCCGCGCCGCGGCCTCTCCCGGCGTCGGCGTCTCGTGCCGCGGATCGAACGTCGGATAGTTCGTCATCGCCAGGATCTCGCCCGTCTGCGGATCCATCACCACCACGGTGCCTTTCTCCGCGCCCGACGCCTTTACCCCTTCCTCCAGGAACTTCTCCGCATCGTGCTGGATCACGCGATCGATGCTCAGCGTCAGGTTCACGCCCTGCAAGCTGTCCTGGGTCACCCAGCTCACGTAGTTGTCCTGCCGCGACCCTTGCAGCACCATCATCTTGCCCGGCTTCCCTCTCAGATCCTCGTTGATCTTCTGCTCCAGGCCGGCGTTGCCGTTGCCTTCCGCATCGATGCTGCCCACCACGTGCGCCGCCGTCAGGCCGTTCGGATACTCGCGCCGCGCGTCGTCCAGAATCTCGAACTGGAATGTGCGGCGCAGGAAGTTGAGCCGGTCCCGCTCTTCGGCGGTGATATGCCGCTTGATCATCAGGAATCCGCGCCCGCTGCCCTTCTTGCCGCGATCCTGGCGCTGCCGGATCTCCCGCGCCACGTCCTCCGGCTTCAACCCCAGCGCCGGAGCCATGACGCTCGCAAAGAAGTCCGGATCCTTCACACGCATCGGATTCACAGCCACTGATTCTGTGCGGATGCTGATCGCCAGCGGCGACTGGTCACGCGCCAGCAGTTCCCCGCGCACCGCCGGAATCTCCAGCGTGTGCAGCTGCTGTGACGCCGCCGCCTTCACGTAATCCTCGTGCTTCACCACCTGCAGATAGATCAGCCGCGCCACGATCATCAACGCCCATACGAACGCGATGCGCCCCACCAGAATTGCGCGCCGCGCCGCTTTTTGATCGATCGGGTTCTCCATCTGTGCTCGCACCCTCTCCTCGACCCCTGCTGCGCGCCTCCCCTCCGCCGTCAACTAACGCAACGATGCGACGGTACCCTTTGTCGGCGGAGCAAACACAACAGATGCCGCCTGCGGCGTAGAAAAACGTTCGCCCGCCCATTGCTCCAGGTTCTGCGGGCTCCGCATCTCCGCCTCCTGGCTCCGCAGGTCCCGCAGTTCGTTCACCAGCATCTCCCGTTCGTTTTTCAACTGCTCCATCCTGTGGCTCGCCAGCAGGTTGAAGCCGCCCGGCAGCAGCAGCGCGATCAGCAGCAGGCTGGCCACCACGACGCCTCCCGCCATGCCCAGGCTCGCCGCCCAGTCTTTTTTGTCCACCAGCATCACGACCTTCGTGTTGTCGATGGGCTTCACGTAAACGTGAATCTCCTCACGCGGCAGCGTCCGCAGCCGGAAGTCCGTGTCCCCGCCATTTGCCGCCGAGCCGCTCACCGCTTTGCTCGCGGCCAGCCAGTCCCACAAGGCGCTCAGGGTCGTCATCGAATGTCCCTCTCCGAAATTCGTTTCTCGCTCATTTCATCTCCAGCGCTCTCAGCACCGCGCTCCGTGACGCTGGATTCTCTCTTGTCTCTTTCGCGCTCGGCTTGACGACGTGTTTCGTCAAGATCTGAGCCCGGCCCTCCCGGCCAAGCTCCCTGAAAACCTGCTTCACTTTGCGGTCATCCAGCGATTGAAACGCGATGACCACCCAGCGGCCGCCCCGCGCCAGGCACTCCGGCGCCTGCGCGAGCAGCTCGTCCAACTCTCCCGGTTCGTCGTTCACGGCCATCCGAAGCGCCTGGAACACCCGCGTCGCCGGATGCAGCTTTCCGGTCCGTGGCACGACCGATGCAACGATCTGGGCCAAATGTCCCGTATCGCGCACCGGCCGCGCCCGTACCAGTGCTCTGGCGATTTTTTCCGCTAGGTGTCCCCTTTCCTCCCCAAGCTCGCGGATGAGCCTGGCGATTTCTCGTTCGGTCGACCGGTTCACGATGTCCGCGGCCGTCAATTCCTGTCCGCGATCCATCCGCATGTCCAAGGGCCCCGCCTGCTGCAGCGTAAATCCCCTTTCGGGTGACGTCAGCTGCATGCGGCTCACGCCCAGGTCTGCAAGAATTCCGTCCACTTTCTCTACGCCCAGCGAGTCCAGCGTCTTCCGCAGACTGGAAAACGCGCTCTGCCGGAACGTGATGCGCTCCGCGCATTCCAATGTGTTGGCCCGCGCTAAGGTCAGGGATTCCTCGTCCCTGTCCAGGGAAATCACCTTGCCGGTAGTCAGCAGCCGCGCGATCGCGCCGGTGTGCCCGCCGAGCCCGGCTGTGCAGTCGACATACGTGCCATCCGCACGCACGGCCAGCATCTCCAGCGACTCTTGCAACAGAACTGGATAATGCTCCATGGCTCATCACAGGTTGATCCCCAGGCTCTCCAACCGGTCCTCGTCTGCCAGCTTCCGTTCTTTCGCTCGCCCCACTTCCGTGGCATACTGCTCTTGCGAGTAAATCGTGATCACGTCCTCGTAGAAGCGCAGTTGCACCTGCTGGTCTTCCAGCTGCAGCTCCCTCCGCAGATTCTGGGGCAGCGTCACCCGGCCCTGCGGATCGACGTCCACATCGCAGCCGATCGCCTCGGCCCGCAGGGTGAACCGCTTCTTGTAGTCGGGATCGCCATCCATCTTCGCGACTGTCCGCTCCCAGGAGCCGTTGGTGAACACCCTCGCCATCCCTTTCACTTCAGTCACAAACAGGTACGGATCGCCGAGTTGCTTCAGATACTCCTGGTACGCCGACGGCAGCTTCAGGCGGCCAGTCGAGTCGATCTTGCACGGCTGGAACCCCAGCGGTGCCCGAAACCGACGCGTTACTGTTGGCACTGAGTCCATTTTAGCCCTAAGCTTGCCAAATCGGTCCGATCTAGACCAATGATCGTATCGTAGAGCGAAGATACCCCAGCGCGCAAGCCCTTTTTTCCTGTAGGGTTATGTGTTCGCTTTCTGTTCGTTATCTGAAGCAAAGGATGGCAGATCAACCGGTTGTAGTCCTCCCCCTCGGCAGGGGCATCAATCTTGAGTGACTCGTACTGTTTTGCTAGCCTGACCTTAGTGTTCCCCAAACTGTACGACCTGGATCCCGGACCTGAATCGCCCGAATTGGTCCGCATGATCGTCGAGATTCCCAAGGGTTCCGCGAACAAGGTGGAGTACGATGGTGAGCTCGGTCTCTTCCGCCTTGACCGCTCCCTTTACTCCCCCATGCACTACCCGGGCGATTACGGCTTCATCCCCGGCACCCTCGCCGAGGATGGCGACCCTCTTGATGTCCTGACCCTGGTGAACGAGCCCAGCTTTACCGGTTGTCTCATTGAGGTCCGACCGGTTGGGGTGCTCGACATGGTCGACCGCGAGGAAGAAGACCAGAAGATCATTGCCGTCCCCACCCGCAATCCCCGCTACGACCAGATCCACACCATGGACCAGGTTTTCCCGCACGTCCGCCGCGAGCTCGAGCACTTCTTCAGCATCTACAAGGAACTCGAAGGCCGCGTCGCCACCACGCAAGGCTGGGGCGGCCCCCGTGAAGCCCGACGCTGCATCGTCGAATCCCGCCAGCGCTACCTCGACAAGCGCAAGCAGCCCGACATGGTCGCCGAAGGCATCTAGATCAACGGCAGCAGCGCCTCTTCATCCGGCTTGTGCGCTTTGTATCGCGCCAGCGCAGCAACTCTGTTCTTCACCGCATAACAATACGCACATCCATGCGGGCAGGTGTCATATTCACCGATGTCCCGAGACTCATGACACGCGCACCCCTCGCGGTTCCCCTTCAGCGGAACATCAAGCGGAATCCCGGCAATCCTTCCCAGCCTCCGCGCGTCGATGCACCTTGCCTCCTCCGCGCCTGAGGCCACGTAGCGCGGCTGAGTGCACACCGTCAACTGCATCCCTCGCGCCCGAGCTATCGCCGCCAGATCCTCCGCCAGCAGCAGTTTCACCTCGTCCTCCGGGTCCTCCCACGTGAAGCCGTGCCGCTGCGCGGCTTCGTTCATATTCCGCTGCGTCTTACGGTAGATCTGCGCAAAGCTGATCACCACCTCATCCACCACGCCTTCCAACCGTGCAGCGAGATCCTCAAAATTCCGCAAGTGAAAATCGAACGGCGTCTCGCTGGTGAAGACCACCGGATCGTACCGCCACACCGGACACTGCGGATGCACTTCGCCTGCCAGCCTATGCAATTGAGCGATCGCTTTCTCCGGTTCGATCACGGCTGCTTCCAGCGTCCGTGGATATTGTGTCACCGTGTACTGCACCACGAAGGGCCGCCCGAACCTCCGCAGCGCGTCGAGTTCTCGCAACAGCGGTCCGAAGTTGCGCGTCCAGAACACAAACCCTGTCACGCTCTCGCGGCGCAGATCCACGGTCATCGCCTTGCCGCTATACGGATTCCGCACCACTGCATGACCCGCTCCCAGCCGCCTGAGAAACCACTCCGCGTAGAAGGCGGGAATATCAGTCCGGTAGCTGGCCGAGATGATCACGAGGGCTCTGCTTCCAGCCTACCGCCCGCGCTCACTTCCCCCGGAACACCGCCGACAGCTTGGCCCACGTCTCGGACAGATCCTCCGGCATCACGCGAGTTTCACCGACGGTCGTCATGAAGTTCGCGTCGCCGGCCCAGCGTGGCAGCACGTGCATGTGCACATGTCCTGCGATGCCTGCGCCCGCGCACTCGCCGAGGTTCATGCCGAGGTTGAGCCCCTGCGGCCTGTAAACCGCGCGCAAATGCTTCACCGCCGTCTGCGTCAGGGACATCATCTCGGCGGCCGTCTCCTCCGGCAAATCGTCGAGTGCCGCGATATGTGCATACGGCGCCACCATCATGTGGCCCGTCGTGTAGGGATAGAGATTGAGCAGGACGAAGTTCAGCTTGCCGCGATACAGGATCAGGTTCTCTTCATCCCGGTTCTCGGAGTGCTTTGCGCAAAAAATGCAGGCGTCCGTGGGCGCGGCCCGGCTCACGTAGCGATACCTCCACGGACTCCACAGGCGGTCCATCGTCTTGCGCCTGAGAACGGACTCAGGCGTCCGGCGATGCGGCGGTTGGTGGTGCGGCGGCACCTGCCGTCTCCTGATTCACCAGGTCCTTCAGTTCCTTGCTCGGCTTGAAATAAGGAATCCGCTTCGCGGGTACGTCCACTCGCGCGCCGGTCTTCGGGTTCCGGCCCACGCGGGACTGCCGTTGCCGCGTCCGGAAACTGCCGAATCCGCGGATCTCGATCTTGTCGCCCTCGCGCAACGACTTTACGACGCTGTCGAAGATGGCCTCGACAATCACTTCTGATTCCTTCCGGGTGAATTCTACGACCCGGGAGACTTCTTCAATCAAGTCCGCTTTCGTCATGTGTCTCTATTCCTGTTTGGTCTCCGTGTGGGAATCCTGTTCGGCGCCTTGACTCTCCGGCTCCGCAGGCGCGGCCTCTTCCGGCTCACCGGCCACGGGCGCCTCAGGCGCTGCCTCAGCCGGCGGCTGCATCGCTTCCTCCATCTGCTGGGTTGCCTGCTCGGCGTGGCGCTGGTAGTCGCCCAGACGCTGTCGCTCTTCCTCGGACTCAACGCTCACCACAGTCAGCCCGATCCGCTTCTCCGCTTCGTTCATCTTGATGACCTTGAACGTCATCTCCTGGCCGAGCATCAGCGGCGGGTTCTCCCCGCGCATTTCCGCGGGAATCTCGCTGTTGTGGCACAGCCCTTCCACTCCCGGGGCGAGCTCGACGAAGACGCCGAAGTTCACCGCCCGCGAGGGCTTGCCCGAGAGCACATCGCCGATCGCGTGCGTCTGGAAGAACGTCTCCCACGCGTCGGGCTGCAACTGCTTGATGCCCAGCGACAGCCGGCGGCTGCCGGAGTCGATGTTGAGGATCACCGCCTGCACCACCTGGCCCTTCTTCAGCAGTTCCGACGGATGCTGCACGCGCTTGGTCCACGACAGGTCGGAGATGTGGACCAGCCCGTCGATGCCTTCTTCAATCTCGATGAATGCGCCGAAATCGGCCAGCTTACGAACGCGGCCCTCCACCACGCTGCCGACGGCGTAGCGCTCGTCCACAGTGGTCCACGGATCTGCTTCGAGCTGCTTGATGCCCAGCGAAATGCGCCGCTCCTTCGGCTTCACTTCCAGCACCACGCTCTCCACGTTGTCGCCCACGCGCACCACCTTTGACGGGTGCTTCATTCGCCGCGACCAGGTCATCTCGGAGATGTGAATCAGTCCTTCCACGCCCGCTTCCAGCTCCACGAAGGCGCCGTAGTCGGTGACGCTGACGATGCGCCCCACCACTTTCATGCCGTCGGCGTAGCGGTCGTGAATGCTCTCCCAGGGATCGGGCTGCACCTGCTTGAGGCCGAGCGAAATGCGCTCCTTGTCACGGTCGAACTTCAGAACCTTGACCGTGATCTCCTGTCCCACTTGCAGGACGTTTGAGGGATGCGCCACGCGGCCGTGGGACATGTCGGAGACGTGCAGCAGGCCGTCGATGCCGCCAAGATCGACGAAGGCCCCGTAATCGGTGAGGTTCTTCACCACGCCTGTCACCAAATCGCCCTCATTGATGTGGCCGAGCAGCGACGATTTGCGCGAGACGATCTCTTCTTCCATCGCCGCCTTGCGCGAGACCACCACATTGTTCCGGCGGCGGTTGAGCTTGATCACCTTGACGGCGATGTCGGTGCCGATGAACCCGTCCAGGTTGTGCATGGGCCGAACGTCCACCTGGGTGGACGGCATGAAAGCAACGACGCCGACGTCGACACTGAGCCCGCCTTTGACGCGTCCCAGCACGCGGCCGCTGATCATCAGGTTCTCGCGGTAGGCCTTGTCGAGGGTGTCCCAGGCGCGGATGCGGCTGGCGCGCTCGTGCGACAGCGCGATGTAGCCTTCCATCTCCCGCCGTCGGTCCACCATCACTTCGATGGTGTCGCCCGGTTGGACCGTGACCTGCCCGTCAGGCGTCGACACCTGTTCGAGCGGAACACAGCCTTCCTGCTTCAACCCCACGTCGACGATGACTCCCTGCGGTGTGATTTGCAGGACGTGGCCCATCAGCACCTCACCCTCCACGGGTGGGGCCAGATGGCTGTAATCGTCGAGCAACTGCTCGTAACTCTCGTCGCCGCCCGAGGGCATCTCCACTGGGCGGTCGTCCTGGTTGCTGGTCATGCCCCAGTCTCCAAAAGCGCCTCGAATCGCGCCTCATGCCCGCCTGCCGAGGGAGACAGACCGACACTTCAAGCCCGCCAATCGCGGAGCGGCTTCAGGGGCGGCCCCCGCCATTCCGGGCCAGTGGCGCTTGCCGCCTTTCAATTTTCGATACAAATCATTGAAAGTGCGACACTTCAGAACTATAGCGGAGCCGCATGGGCTTGTCAACCACGCGTCTGGACCAAGTATGGGCGCGCCTCATCCCGCTCAGAACACCAGTCCGGCACGGCAACCGCGAAGACCCGGCGTTATCCTCTATGCCATCACCGCTTCCGGCACTGCTTCCTTGGGCCGGGCGAAGACATAGGGACCCTCGGGGATCACCGCGACTTCGCCGTTTGGTCCCACCGTTGCCGCCAGTTCGGCCAGCGCATCGGCAGCGCTCGGGAAGATAGGACCCCATGCTGAGCCGTGGTATTCCTGAGGCAGTCCCGGGGTGTAAAACCACACGCGGTGGGTGCGTGCCACCAGGGCCAGCTTCTCCAATTGCCACTGGTCTATCGTCACGGGAATAGATGAAATTGTTTCGAGAAATGATGCGGGGTCGCGCGACTCTCTTAGTAGACGGGAGAACTCATGCGCGCCGGCGCCTTCGTTGCACGCCGCGAACAGCAGGATGATCCCGCCCGGTTTAACGATATGCGACGCTGCCGTCACTCCCTTTACCGCCTGGTAGAAAGTCAGGTCCAGCGGATAACCTGCCGAGGTTGTCACCGCCGCATCCACCGTTCCTGGAATCCACGCCGTTGTCCTCTCCCGGACGAATTCGATCCCCGCCGCATGCGCGGCGCGGGGCTCCCCGGCAAAAGCTGCGGCGATCTTCCTGTCCTTGCCCAGGACGACATCCAGGACAAAATCATGCCCTGCCAGTTGGGCGATTTCGAGAAGTTCCTGGTGGAGCGGATTCTGCTCGATGGATCCCTCGACGGCGCGAGCATCGCGCATGAACCGGGGGCTGTGCAGGGTCTTGATGGTGTCCTGATAGGCGCAGCCGGGCGCGATCAGTTTGCGCCCGCCCGAAAAGCCCGCCATGAGGTGCTGCTCAATGAAGCCAAGTGTGATGTGGAGCCCGGCATCGACATACCGCCGGTCGATGAAGACTGGCGTGCCGGACTTCGTCGTGCCCAGATGGCGGTGATCCGCGAGTTCGCGCGCGTTGTGATTCACGACCGGATAAGCCGCGGCGATATCGGGCCCGAGGATCTCGACGATCTCTGAGTCCGTCGCCGGACGGTGCAATCCCGTCGCGATGAGGATTGTCGTCTTTTCGCGGGGGATGCCGGCCTGCTCCAGCCGTCGCAGCAGTGGCGGCAGCGTGACACGATTGGGCGCGGGGCGTGTGATGTCGCAGACTGAAATCGCCGCGCTGCCGCGGCCGTGCGCCAACTCAACCAGCGGCGGGCACCCGATGGGCGCGTCCAGAGCCTGTTCCAGAGCGCTGTCCGCATCCGCCAGCGGTTCCGCCCACCGCGCTTCCAGGACGCAATAGCGCGGCCCGGGAGGCAGGTCAGCCATCAGCCCCGTCTTTCCGAATGCGAAATCCACACGCATACCTGCACCGTAACACAGGCCGCAAAAAGTTTTCGCAACCGTGCAACGTTTGGCGCGTCAGTTGCACTAGGAGCATGCAGGATGATCGGGGGTTCAGCCATGATGATCGGAGCGGTAGTCACGGCGCTGTTGATTTTAGGGCTCTTTTTCTCGATGCTCTCGTCCTCGCCCGGTGGAGACGGCGGGCGGGACTGACGCACGCGGCGGGTCGCAACGACACAACACAGACGGCAAGCCTTGCTGGCCAGCTATACCCGCTATCTCGCGCGCCGCGCGGTCCAGATGGGGCAATTCTTCTTCTGCCATGGCCAGTGGATGCCGCCGGATGCATTCCATTCGCACTTCGCTTCGAAGTGCCGCGCTAGCTGCGAATCGGAGATTTCGAGATACGAAACCAGGCGTGCGCCGGGGCGCATGATGCGCGCAATCTCTTCAACGTCCCAAGGCGTGTCGCCGTGCAGGAGAACGAGGTCGAACGCGAAGTCGGCGAACATGTCGAGCTGCGTGCCATGGGCGACGATGCCCTTGACGCGTCTCGTCACGCCTGCCCCCCTGGCTCTCGAGAGACCCGCGCCAATAGCCTGAGCCGAGCAGTCGAGCAGCGTCACCTCCGCGCTTTCCGCAGCAAGCCACAAGCCGAACTCCGCGTTACCGCAGCCATAATCCAGCACCCGCTTGCCCGGCAGCGGCTCCGCCTTCAGAGCTTCTTGCAGGCCGGCGATGAACCCCTCTTCCCTCATGTCAAACGCCATTGTGCCATCACTTTGATTCACGCGCGAAGATCATCATCATGCGCCACACCGCCGGATTCAGAGCCTGCATGGCAGGGTGAGCGGACGAGAAGAAGCGGTCGCCCTGCACCTGCCGGAAGACTGCGAGCGACGCTTGCCCGGGACGCGGCGCCAATTGGATGTGCAGCTTCACCAATGAGCTTGAGAGGCTCTCCAGCGCTCCGCCCTCCCACGACACGACGCTGCCCTGCTCGTCAAATGCGAATCCGGCGAGCTTGAACGGCCGACGATTCATGCGCTCCAATTCCTTGAGCGCAGTGCCTGCACCGATCCCTTCAGGCGTCTTCCACCTGCACGGCTTGTCTGAGCTGCCGTGACAGATGAACACTCTCTCCGGCGCGTCGCGCCGCGCGGCATCGCGCCAAATGATCGCAAGCGAGGCGGAAGGATTGTCTCCATCCACAAGCGTCCCGGTGACAAAGTTCCCTTCTCCGCCATCGATCTCTGCGGTCCTCACGCGGTCCGAACCGAGGAGCCGCCGTAACTCCGATTCGCTGGAGGTGGCGCGGACAGGGCCCACGCCCTGGCCCGGCAGAATCGTGAGCGCGACTGCAGCCTCCAGGATCATGGCTTGTACGCCGGGCCGTAGAGTGGCCGCCCCCCCATGTTGCCGGTCATCGTGCCGTTGTTCAGCTCGCGAACGCCGTTCACCCACACCGAGTGCACTCCCACCGCGTATTGATGCGGATTCGCATATTCAGCCTGATCGGCGATCACCGCCGGATCAAATAGCACGAGATCCGCTTTCATGCCGGGCCGGATCAGGCCGCGGTCATTGAGGCCGAAGCGCTGCGCGGGCAGGCCGCTCATCTTGCGCACGGCATCCTCCAGCGTGAGCACTTTCCGCTCGCGAACGTAGCGGCCGAGCACTCGGGCAAATGTTCCGTAGTTGCGTGGGTGCGGCACGTCGCCGCCCGGCGCCATGATGCCGCCGTCGGAGGCCACCATCGTGTACGGCGACCGCAGAATACGCTCGATATCCTCTTCGCTGATGGCGTGATAGATGGCCGAACAGCCGCCGGCGAGTTGAATCTCGATGGCCGTCTCGGCGGCGTTTTCCACGGTCACGTCGCGGCCGCGATCCCTCGTGACATCGGAGAGGCTCTTGCCGGCGAGCGCTTTGTCGAAAGAACAGGATGCCAGCACAATGTTTTTGGGATCTCCCGCGCCGCGGTCGTTCAGGATGCGGTAGACGATCTCGGCCTTGATCTTCTCGCGGGAGTCCCTGGCGGCAAGCCGCTCCGCCAGCGCCTTGGCCCCTCCAGCCATCGACCACTGCGGAAACAGCGCTCCCGTGCCCGTGGAGGAAGCCGTGTAAGGGTAGGCGTCGATGGTGGCATCCACGCCGCGAGTCCGCGCTTCTTCTACCAGCCGCAGCGTCTCGACGCTCCTGCCCCAGTTCTCCTTGCCGATGATCTTGTGGTGCGTCACCTGTGTCGGCAGGTGGCCTTCCTCACCGATCCGGATGGTCTCTTTCACGCTCTCCACAACACGCGACGCTTCGTCGCGCATGTGCGAGGTGTGCAGGCCGCCGAGCGAGCCGGCCACCTTCGCCAGTTCGATCACTTCTTCGGTGGACGCGTAGTTGCCGGGTACGTAGAACAACCCGGTGGAGATGCCGAACGCTCCGTCGAGCATCGCCTGCCGGACCAGTTCCTTCATGCGGTCCAACTCCTCCGGCGTGGCGAGGCGGTTCTCGCTGCCCATCACGCGCTGGCGAACCGTGCCGTGCCCGACGAGCAGCCCAAAGTTGACGTTGATCTTCGTCTGGCCGAGCTTGTCGAGGAACGGACGCAACGGCAGCGGCGACGACCCATCCGGTCCTTCGAAGATCGTCGTAACGCCCTGGCGGATCAGGTTTTCCGCCGAGGGCACGGACTGGATGCCGCGAATGCCGTGGCTGTGCGTGTCGATGAAACCAGGCGCAAGCGTGAGCCCGTGCGCGTCGACCACTGTCGGAGCACTGGCCCCGTCGAGATGGCCGAGCGCTGCGATCCGATCCCCGCTGATGGCGACGTCTCCCCTGTACCACGGACTGCCCGCGCCGTCCACAATCCGCGCATCGCGAATCAGGAAGTCATACGTTTGAGCAGACAGTGGTGAGGACAGGGCCAGCAGACATACGAGCCAACGCATGCAGGATATTGTAGCGGCGCACACCGGCAAGTCGCTCCGCTGAACGACACGCCGTAACAAACCACACCCGCCCGCGGCTAATGTGTGTTAGAGCCGCGACCGGCCGCGAGCGGGTATGCCGCGGGCCACGAGCCCGCTCACTCGCCGAGCAGGTGAGCGGCGACGGAGCGACGGTGCGGCACGGCGCGGTGTTCGAAGAGATAGATGCCCTGCCACGTGCCGAGAGCGAGGCTCCCGCCGATGAGCGGAATGGACAACTGCACGCCGGCCAGCACGGAGCGGATGTGCGCGGGCATGTCGTCGGGACCTTCGATAGTGTGGATGTAATCGCGCGAGCTCTCCGGCGCGATGCGCTCGAAATAGCGCGAGAGGTCCGTCTGCACGTCGGGGTCGGCGTTCTCCTGAATGACAAGGGACGCGGAGGTATGGCGGCAGAAAAGCGTGAGCAGGCCGCTGGCCATCTGCTGCTCACGCACCCACGACTCGACGTCGTGCGTGAACTCGTAGAGACCCTTACCGTGCGTGCGGATGGCGAAATCGCGGACGGCCTGCTTCATTCCTACTCAACGGTAACGCTCTTGGCGAGGTTGCGCGGCTGATCGACGTCGCAGCCGCGCCGCACGGCGATGTGATATGCCAGCAGCTGCAGCGGCACCACTTCAAGGATCGGCAGCAGCAGCTCGCGCGTCGGCGGCACGAAGATGACGTTGTCGGCGGACTTGCTCACCTCGTTCATGCCTTCGGTAGCGATGGCGAGCACCTTGCCGCCGCGCGCCTTCACTTCCTGAATGTTGGAGAGAGTCTTCTCGTAGCGCAGGACGCTGGCTTCGTCGTCTGGATCGGCGGTGGCGAGCACAACGGTCGGCAGAGTCTCGTCGATCAGCGCATTCGGCCCATGCTTCATCTCGCCTGCCGGGTAGCCCTCGGCGTGGATGTAGGAGATCTCCTTCAACTTGAGCGCGCCTTCCAGCGCGATGGGGTAGTGGATGCCGCGCCCCAGGTAGAGGAAGTCGCTCGCCTTGAAGAGCCACTTCACCAGCTCGTCGTACTGCGCATCCTCGGACAGAACGCTTTCGAGCTTGCCCGGGATTCGCAGTAGCTCCTGCGCGAGGCAGACCGATTCATCGTGCGCGAGCCGGCCGCGCGACTGTCCCAACGACATCGCAAGGATGAACAACGCGGTGAGCTGCGCCGTGAAAGCCTTGGTCGAGGCCACGCCGATCTCGGGCCCTGCATGCGTCAGCAGCGTGCCTGCGGCTTCGCGCGAGATCATCGAGCCCATCACATTGCAGATGGAGAGCGTCTTCGATCCCTTCAGCTTCGCCTCGCGCTGCGCCGCCAGGGTATCGGCAGTCTCGCCGGATTGCGAGATAAGCACCGTGAGCGTCTCGGGTCCGACGATGGGATCGCGATAGCGGAATTCGCTGCCGTAATCGACCTCCACGGGGAGCCGCGCCAGCCGCTCGATCATGAACTTGCCTGCCAGAGCGGCGTGCCAGGAGGTGCCGCAGGCGACGATGCGCACATTCTGAAACCCGGCGAACTCCTTCGGCTGGATCTGCATCTCGTCGAGAAAGACGCGGCCGGACTCCTGCCCGACGCGGCCGAGCATGGTGTCGCGCACGGCGCGCGGCTGCTCGAAGATTTCCTTGAGCATGAAATGCTTGTAGCCGCCCTTTTCCGCCATGATCGGATCCCAGAGGATGTGCGACACCTGGCGCTTGATGGGGCGGCCCGAAAAGTCCATCAGGCGCACGCCATCCTTGGATAATACGGCGAGGTCGCCATCGTGGAGGAAGAAGACGTCGCGCGTGTGGCTGAGGATGGCGGGCACGTCGGATGCGACGAAGTACTCGCCTTCTCCCAGGCCGACGACGACGGGCGGACCGTTGCGCGCCGCGACAATCTTGCCGGGATCGCGCCGCGAGATCGCGGCGATGGCAAACACGCCCCGCAACTGGTTCACGGCCTTGCGGACCGCCTCCTCGAGATTGCCCTGGAAGTGCTTCTCGATCAGGTGCGGGATAATCTCGGTGTCGGTTTCGGTCTTGAAGACGTGGCCTTCGGCTTCGAGTTCCTGCTTGAGCGACAGGTAGTTCTCGACGATGCCGTTGTGGACGACGACGATGTCGCCGTTCGAATCGCGATGAGGATGGGCGTTCTCTTCCGTGGGACGGCCGTGCGTGGCCCAGCGTGTGTGGCCGATGCCGTACCAGCCGTCGATGGGCGCCAGCCGGACTGCCTCTTCGAGGTTGTGCAGTTTGCCCGATGCGCGCCTTAGTTCGAGACGGTCCTGCTCATCGACGACGGCGAGTCCGGCTGAGTCGTAGCCGCGATACTCCAGACGCCGCAGTCCGTCGAGAAGGATGGGAATGGGCTTCCGCCCGCCGACATACCCGATGATCCCGCACATAGCTTCTCCTCCTGCCCCTCATCAGTAGGCCGAGGCCGCATCGACGCGGCGATATGAAGACAGATGCAGTAAGGTCAGCCGGCGATTTCGACTTTGTACTCCTCGATCACCGGATTGGAGAGCACGTCGGCTGCGATCTTGTCGAGGTTGGCCGCCGCCTGCTCTTTCGTGGTCCCTTCCGCCAGTTCGATCTCAAAGTACTTTCCCTGGCGAACAGAAGCGATCTCAGGGTGGCCCATCCCATTGAGAGCGCGAGCGATGGTCGCGCCCTGCGGGTCGAGCACGGTCTTCTTCAAGGTGACGTAAACAAGTGCTTTCATCGGGTCTAGCTTTGAGTTTAGCGGACACGTCGCGGCCAATGGAAGAATGACCTTGGTTAGTCGCGCTGACGTCGCCGCAACGCGGAGGTCAACTGCGCAAGGAATCGTCGACGTCGAGGCCGATAGACCGCATGAGGGCGAGGGCGTTGCTCTTGGCGACGACTCCCGGGCGGATGCGGTAGTCGAAGACGATGCGGCCTTCCTCGAGGTGGTCTTCGAAGTGGAGGTTCAGGCCGGGTGGCTCGACGGTCTCCGCAATGCGCGTGAGGGCGAGGTCGTGCGTAGTGACGAGTCCGGCTGCGCCAAGGCTGAGGAGGCCGCGGAGGATCGCTGCGGCGCCGATGCGGCGGTCGTGCGAGTTGGTCCCGCTCAGGATCTCATCCAGCAGGAAGAGCAGCGGCACGGGGCCGCGGGCGAGGTCGACGAGGCGGCGGAGCTGGGTGATTTCGGCGAAGAAGCGCGAGCTGCCTTCCTGGAGAGAATCGACAACGCGAATGGAAGCGCCGATGGCGAAGGGGGTGAGGGTCAGACGCGAGGCGCGCACAGGGGCGCCGGCGAAGGCGAGCACGGCGTTGACGCCGACGGTGCGGAGCATCGTGCTCTTTCCGGACATGTTGGAGCCGCTGATGATGATCAGGGGCTGTTCATTGGAGATGCGGATGCTGTTGGGGACCGCCCGGCCCCGCGGCAGGAGGGGGTGCGCGATGTTCTCGCCATCATACAGCGGCGGGCCTTCCTGGATGATCGGGAACACATCCTCAGGGCGGCCGGCGGCGTAGACCGCGAGGGAGGAGAGAGCCTCGAATTCCCCGAGAGCGTCCAGCCAGCGGGCGATGGAGGAGCCATGGGCGGCGCGCCAGGCTTCGATGGCCCAGGCGAAGTGGAGGCTCCAGAGCAGAATGGCGGCGACGGGCGCGAAAAAGGCGTTCCTGCGCTGGGAGGCGAGCTCTACGTATCGCGCGAGACGCTGGATGTGCCGGGAGGGCTGCGCAGCGAACTGTTGACTCAGGTTCGACAGCAGCGGAGCCTCAAAGGGCTCGTTTTCGATGCGGCGCAGGAGCACCGCAATGAGCTGGAGCTCGCGGGCCGGGGCGTCGAGTGATTCGAGCACCTGGTTCACCATGGGCCGCAGGTAATAGAAAAGCAGCGCCTGGGCCAGGGCGGCGAGCAGAAAGAGAATCCTCGAACCCTGGGAGGCCCACAGAACAATGCCCGCGATGGTGAGAAGCGGAAGCACGAAAGACGCGAGACGGACAGCGCGTCCGGGGAGAACAGCCGCAGCGTCGCCCCACTGGGCTAGAGCGTCAGGATGGATGCCGGCGCGGATATCGTCCCCCAGGAGGAACAGCTCTTCGCGCAGGTCGAGCCTCGGCTTCAAATCGGAGACGGCCTGTTGGCGGGCGGTAATCTCGGCTGGCGAGGCAGGCGTCAGGAGCCAGCGGGCCAGCACCTGCTCACCGGCGCGGGTGCGGGCGGAGGAGAGAAGCTGAAAGACCGAGCCGGGGCCGAAGATGTCGAGCGACGCGGCATAGGGATGGTGTGGATCGAGAAACCCGGCGCCGGTCTCGCCGTACTGCTGCCAGTCGCCGTTGAGCCGGGCGAGCGCACGGCGGTAGTATTGCTCGCCGCGGCGGGCGCGGTCGAGGGCTCGAAGGGTGTGCTCGTGGAAGCGTGCCAGGACAATGAAGACCACGATGGGCGCGAGCATCCAAAGCGGCGACGCTCCGCGGTGCACGAAGACGAGCCAGAAGACGAAGACGCCGGCGATTCCCGTGCCAAAGCGGGCGGCGGAAAGGCGGGCGCTGGCCTTTGTGCTCGCGGCAACCGCCTGACGGCGGGCTTCGAGCCGGGACTGGTATTCTGCGGCGGGCGTCATGGTGTCAGGTGCGGGGGCCGAGATGGTAGAGCCCGCTGTCGACCACGATGGTCTCGCCGGTGACGCCGCCTGCGGTGGCGAGGTAGAGCGCCGCGGCGGCGACATCCTCCACCGTGGCCAGTCGTCCCAGCGGCGCGGCGGCATCGCCGGGACGGTAGTGCTCCTCGGTCCAGGACGCAAAGCCGGTGCGGATCAGGCCCGGGGCGATGGCATTGACGCGGATCTCCGGCGCCAGCGCGCGGGCCAGCGACTTGGTGATGCCCAGCAGCCCGGCCTTCGACGCGACGTACGCCATGGAGCTGGCCGTGCCCGTCAGCCCGCCCGTGGAGGCGACGTTGATGATCGCGGCGTGCGCGCTGGCCTTCAGCATGCTCACCGCCGCGCGCACGCAATAGAACGGACCGAGCAGGTTCGTGTCGAGGGTGCGCCGCCAGATCTCGTCGGAGAGAGATTCGAGCTGCGCGTGCGGCACGCGCGTGCTCCAGCCGGCGTTGTTCACCAGGACGTCGAGGCGGCCGGCCGCATCATGGATCGTTGCGATCATGGCCCGCACCTCGGCCTCATCGCCGACGTCGGCCTGCACCAGGGTTGCCGAGCCCCCGGCTGCCTGGATGGCGGCGGCCGTCTCCTCCGCGGCCGCTTTCGACGCGCGGTAGTTTACGAAAACATGCGCCCCTTCCCGCGCGAAAAGCTCCGAGATGGCCCGGCCCATGCCGGTGCCTCCGCCCGTCACCAGGGCAACGCGATTTTTCATCTGCATTTCCGTCATCGTATCGCGTACGGTGGTTTACCATGGAAGATCGGGGAGGGAGGGAGTCATCGTCAAGGTCTGCGTTCTAGCGTCGTCCAGTGCCGGCAATTCCACGTTCATCGGCACGGAGCGCACACGCATTCTGATAGACGCCGGCCTGAACCGCAAGGAGACCTTCGCGCGCCTGACGGCCATCGGCGAGGATCCCGGGCAGCTCGACGCCATCTTCGTCACCCACGAGCACTCGGACCACATCAGCGGGCTCGGGGTGATCAGCCGCGCCCTCAAGGGCCGCGTGCCGGTCTTCATGACGCACCTCACCGCGCCCTCGATCGAATGGGAGGGCACGCCCCCGCCCGTCGAGACGTTCCAGGCAGGCGCCCGAACGGACGTGGGCGACATGTCCATCCAGTCCTTCACCATTCCGCACGATGCGGCGGACCCGGTCGGCTTCACCGTGACTGCCCGCGGCTTCAAGGTCTCTATCGCCACCGATCTCGGCTACCTGCCTGACAGCGTAAAATTCCACCTCCGCGGATCCCACTTCATCCTGCTGGAATCCAATCACCATCCAGAGCTGTTGAAGGTGGGGCCGTACCCATGGCACCTCAAGCAGCGCATCCTTTCGCGCAAGGGCCACCTGTCCAACGAAGCGGCGTGCGAATACATCTCCACGGAGCTGCCTGACGAAGTGCAGACACTGGTGCTCGGCCATTTGAGCGAGCAGAACAACACGGTCTGGGAGACCGAACTCGGCGCCGTGCAGGCGCTGAACAAGCGCGGCCTCACTCCACGCCTGGTGGTGGCCGAGCCGCGCAAACAGGGCGAAGCATTTTTGTTGTAGGAACTCATCATGATTGCGAGATACACGCGGCCCGCCATGGGCCGGATCTGGAGCGACGAGAACAAGTACAGGCAGTGGCTGGAGGTCGAGCTGGCGGCGTCCGAAGTGCTGGCCGAGCAGGGCGAGGTGCCTGCGGAGGCCGCGCGGCTGCTGCGTGAGCATGCCGGCTTCACCGTCGACCGCATCCTGGAGATCGAAAAAGAGGTGCGCCACGACGTCATCGCCTTCACCACCTGCGTCGCCGAGACGATGAAAGCGAAGGGCGCCGGCGAGGTGTCGCGCTGGCTGCACTACGGGCTGACGTCGAACGACGTGGTCGACACGGCGCAGGCGCTGCAGCTCAAGGAGTCCGCAGCCCTGATCCTGGAGGGAATCGATCAGCTGATCGAGGTCCTCAAGCGGCGCGCCTTCGAGTTCAAGGACGCAGTGGCCATCGGCCGCACGCACGGCGTCCACGCCGAGCCGATCACCTTTGGGCTGAAGCTGGCGCTGTGGTACGACGAGGCGGTGCGGGCGCGGCAGCGAGTCTGCGACGCCGCCGAGGACCTGCGCTATGGCAAGCTCTCGGGCGCCGTCGGCACGCTGGGCCACCTGACCCCCGAAGCCGAACAGACCATCTGCGAGCGGCTCGACCTCAAGGTGGCGCCGATCGCCAGCCAGGTGATCGCGCGCGACCGCCATGCGGCCTACATCTCCGCGCTGGCCCTGGTTTGCGCCCTCTGCGAGAAGTGCGCCCTGGAGGTACGGCACCTGCAGCGCACCGAGGTGCGTGAGGCGGAGGAGCCGTTCGCCGAAGGGCAGCAGAAGGGCTCCAGCGCCATGCCGCATAAGCGCAACCCGGTGGTCTCCGAGCAGATCTGCGGACTGGCGCGCGTGGTGCGGTCCAACGTCCAGGCGGCGTTCGAGAACATCGCCCTGTGGCATGAACGCGACATCTCCCACTCCAGCGTCGAGCGCGTGATCCTGCCCGACTCGACCATCCTCACTGATTACCTGCTGGCCAAGACCATCTGGCTGGTGGGCGGGATGCGGGTCAACACTGACAGGATGAGACGAAACCTGGAGTCGACTAACGGCCTGGTCTTCTCCGGACAGGTGCTGCTGGACTTGGCCGCGGGAGGCATGCTCAGGGAGCAGGCGTATAAGGTTGTACAGTCGGAAGCCATGCAGGCGTGGCATGAAGAAGGTGACTTCCGGGCCGCAATCGAGAACCACCCCGAGGTACGGAAGTATTTGAATTCAGAACAGATCGCCAATGCATTCTCCGTGGAGCGTCAACTGAAAAGCGTCGATGCGATCTTCCGGCGTGTCTTCGGCGATTCGCGGCAATGACGCAATTGCCCGCAACTTCGCGGGTCGAAAGTCATCGCTTTCGGGTTAAACTGATCCCGGACACTACGGGTTCTTCATCCTCCAGGAACCCGACTACAGTCGACCCGAAAGGTGCCATGGTAATCCGACACAGCGAGTACAGGCGTCGTGCCCGGAAGGGCTTGGGCATGGCGCGTGTGCTGCTCGCCGACGACAATCCGACATCCAGGCTCACGTTGCAGACCGTGCTGGAAGCAGGCGGATATCGCGTAGATTCAGCAGCTTCGGCGGCCGAAGCTGTGGGGCTTCTCGATCAGTCCGAGTATGAACTGGTGCTCTCGGAACTGTCCATGGAGTCGCCGGAAGCTGGGCTGAAGGTCTTGGCCCATGCGCGCATGAAGGAGTACCGGCCCGCGACGGCTTTGGTCACGTCCTGGCACGCGGCTCCCTCCGGCAAGACACAAAAGGATCAGGACATGCTGATCGAGGCCGAGGATTTGCCGGAGCTCTTGGGCAAGGTGGCCACCCTGATCGGGACACGCGCATCTCGCAGTGCGGAGAAGCGTGCCCGGCGGAGTTAGGCTCCTGCCCCGATTTTCCTGACGGCAGCCTCAAATTCATCCAGCGCGCCGGCAAAGAAGTGGTCCCGCGCCTCGACCCAGTGGATCCGCTTCGGTCCCCACAGACGGTTGTAGAGCGGCTGAAACTCCGGGCGCGGCCCGAATTCGTCGTGCGTGGAGTGGATGAAAATTCGCTCCACTGGGCAGCGGTCCAGGATGTCGAAGCGCTGGTACACGGTCGGGAAGCCCACGAGAATCACGCGCCGAGAACCCTGCCAGCACTGGACTGCGACCCGGGATCCGAAGCTGAAACCGGCGACGGTGACGGGCAGTCGCGGGTAGCGCTCGCGCAGCACGGATAGCGCCGCCCGCGCGTCGTCCACCTCCCCGACCCCCTCGTCATGCACACCCTCGCTCAGGTTCACGCCGCGGAAATTGAAACGCAGCGTCACGCAGCCGGAATCCCGCAGCCCGCGCGCCAGGCGGTGAACCACCTTGTTGTGCAGCGTGCCCCCGTGCAGCGGATGGGGGTGGCAGACCAGAGCCGCTTCGACGGGCTCGCCGTGGGCGGGCGTCTCGAGGACTGTCTCAAGACGCCCGGCCGGTCCGGCGATGAACAGCGACTCAATGCGGCGGGGCATTCGTTGCTTAGCTGCTGCGGTAATTGGTGAACTGCATGTCGATGCCGAAGTCGTGCCCGCGCACCAGGGCGATGATCTCCTGCAGCACGTCACGGTCCTTGCCGGAGACACGCACCAGGTCGCCCTGGATGGACGCCTGCACCTTCTTCTTGGAGTCCTTGATCGCTTTGACGATCTCGCGCGCCTTCTCAGTGGGGATGCCCTGCTGGAGGCTGATCTCCTGGCGCACCCGTGAGGAAGCCGCGGGCTCGATGTTGCCGTAGGTGAGCGCCTTCAGCGGCACTTGTCGCTTCACTAGCTTGGACTGCAGGATTTCGAGCACGGCTTTGATCTGGAAGTCGCCTGAGGACGTCAGGAGGATCTTGTGCTCTTTCTCGTTGAGCTCGATAGTGCTCTTGGAGTCCTTGAGGTCGTACCGCTGGATCACCTCTTTCAACGCCTGCTGAATGGCGTTGAGCACCTCGGGCAACTCGACCTTGGAGACGATGTCGAAAGTATTGTCAGGCATAAAAGCGTTTCGCGCTAGTGGCCGAGCGCGATAAGAACTTTTTCGGAGATTTCGGCGACTAGCGCGGGCAAGCTGCGGTCCAGCGCGATGGTCACCGCGGCGCGAATGGCCTCCGGGTCCGCGGGCGGCTTCGGCAGCGGCGCCTGTACCGCGGCGGGCTCGCGCGGCTCTTCGGGAGCGGGCGGCGGGGGGACCGTCTCTGAGAACAGGCCGCGCGAGTAGCGCGCCTTGTCGATCAACGGGCGGATGGTCTCCAGCACCACCGAGGCTTCAAATGGCTTCTTGAGCACCGCGTCGCACCCGGCGCGGCGCGCTTCGTCCTCGTCCACCGGCTCCAGCAATCCCGCAATCAGAACAACGCCGGCGTGCCGGTGATTCTCGTCGGACTTGATCAGCCGGCAGAGGTCGTACCCGGAGAGTTGGGGCAGGAAGACGTCGGCCAGCACGAGGTCCGGATTCACGTCCCCCAGCCGGACCACGGCGGTCTCGCCATCAGTGACTGTGACCACCTCGTAGCCCTCTTCACGGAGGATCCGCTCACCCATGCGCTGGGCATGCGGGCTGTCGTCGGCGAGGAGGACGCGCACGGGATCCGTCAAGGGCTACTTTTTCTCCTGAGTCGCGTCCTGAGTCGCGGCGGCCTTATTGTCCGGCGTCGCGGCAGTGGTCTTGTTCCCGTTGGTCTTGGATTTCGGGGTTTTGCCCTTCTTCGGCGGAGGCGCCTGCCGGTTGGTCGGCAGCGGATCATTCTGCGCGGGCGCGGCCTGCGGCTCACTGCTCTGTCCCTGCGCCGGTTGGTTCAGCCGGGCGTCGGGCTGCGTATCGAGCGCGGACGTGCCGCCCGGCGTCTGCGTGGACACGGTGACGTCCGTCACGCCGCCCGCCGCTCCAGCCGGCACGGGAATGCTAGCCGGCATCGTCGGCCGCATCGTGGCCATCGACGGCTGGCCGGACTTCGCGGCACGGGTCACGTCAGGCGCTTTGGAGAACGGCGCCCACGCCTTGCCCACCATGCCCTTCTCGCTGACGTTCTCCTGCTCGTACTTCATCCGCGCGACGGCCACGGGATCGGGCTCGGGGATCTCCGCTTCCATGTCCTTGAGCTTCTTCTTGGCGTCCTCAACGAGCGGGCTGAGCGGATAGTCGCGCACGATTTTCTGATATTGCGCAACGCTCTTCTGCCGGAAGCGCGGCCCCATGCGGGAGTAGCTGTCGCCCAACCGCCACAACGCCTGGTCAGATCCGCTGTAGAGCGGATAATGATCCGTCACGGCCTGCAGCCGGTTCGCGGCCGCCGGATAGGAGCCCTTCTGGTGGTAGAACGCGCCGACGCGGAACTCGCCCTCGCTGATCACTTCCTGAATCTCGCGCAGCCTCTGTGAGGCCATCGGCGCGTAGCGGGAGTTGGGGAACTGCGTGAGCACCGTGCGGCACTCCTCTTCGGCGCGCAGAACGTGCGTCGGATCGCGGTCCGGCTTCTCCATCTGCTTGACGTGAATGTCGCAGACCTTCATCTGCGCTTCGGCGGATTCTTCCAGCGTCGGGTAGAAGAGGATAAAGTCCTTGTACTCGGCCTCGGCCTGGGCCATGGCGTGCCCGCCGCCTTCGCGCATCCACGAATCGGCGATGGCAAGTTTGGCCTTGGCCAGATACTCACTGGTGTCGTAAGTGTTCATCAGGGTATTGAGCGTGAGCCGCGCCACTTCGTAGCGGCCCTTCTCGATATCCTTGACGGCCTTGTCGAACAGCACCTTGTCGGGCTGTTGCGTGTCCTTGGTGATGGGGTTCTCGTATTTCTTGCCGCGACAGCCTGCCACGCCGAATGCGAGCAGGGAGAGCAGCAGAGCCGCGAGCAGAGTGCTCAAGCGATTGCGAGAGAGATTCATCGGTCCTATCACCTCAGTCCTAACAGTCCTGCGATCTTACACTCAAACTACTGGGCAGCCGTTCAAGCTTTCCGGGCCGCGGCCTCGAGCCCTGCCTCTTTCAAAGCGATGGCTGCGCGGCCGGGATCCGCGGTCCCAAACACGCTGGAGCCGGCAACAACCCAATCGACTCCGGCCTCAGCGACCCTACCTACATTATCCAACGAGATGCCCCCGTCAATCTCGATGGCGAATGTCAGGCCAAGACGTTCGCGCCACTGCCGAAGCGTCCGGACCTTGTCCAGTACGTATGGAATGAAGCTCTGCCCCCCGAATCCGGGGTTGACGCTCATCAGCAGCACGTAGTCCAGGAGCGGCAGTACCTGCTCCAGCGTCGAGAGCGGCGTTGCCGGATTCAGCACCACGCCAGCCTTCGCGCCTTCGCTCTGGATCATGCGTACCGTCCGGTCCAGGTGAGGGCATGCCTCCTGGTGCACAGACACCTGATCCGCTCCGGCTTCGATGAAACGCGGTGCGTAGGTATCGGCGTCGGTGATCATCAGGTGGACGTCCAAAGGCAGACGAGTGCACTTGCGAATGGACTCGAGCACAGGAAGGCCAAACGAGATGTTCGGCACGAAGTGCCCGTCCATCACGTCGAAGTGCAGATAGTTGACGCCCGCGGCAGTCACCTGGTCGATTTGCTCGCCTAGGCGCGAGAAGTCAGCCGCAAGCAGCGAGGGAAAAATCTCAAGCATTGGCGGGGTCATTTCACTCTATCATGGCAGCGAAAAATCCGTCCCCCTCATCGCGCCCCGGGCAGCGCAGTTCCTCCCGTATGACGCGTCCGGCCGCCGCGCGTTTCAGCACATGCTCATTTTCCTCAGGTTCAAGCGAACAGGTGGAGTAGACAAGGCGGCCGTCTGGCTTCAGGCAGCACAGTGCGTTGGCGAGGATCCGCTGCTGCCGCGCCGACTGCCGCTCGATCTCCTCCGGCGTGAGACGCCAGCGGATCTCGGGATTTCGCGCCAGCGTGCCGGTGCCGGAGCACGGCGCGTCCACCAGGATCCGGTCGAAGACACGACCGAAGGGCAGAGGCTGTGCGGCGTCGAGCAGCACGCGCGGACAGGGTGCGAGGAGGCTCCGCAGCCGCCGCGGGTTGGAATCGCAGGCGATGGCGCGGACGTTGGTCTCCATCGCCTGCAGAGTCTTGTTGCCGGGCGCGGCGCAGAGGTCGAGGAAAAGCTGTCCGGGCTCGAGTTCGAGCAGCGGAACGATCGACTGCGCGCCGATGTCCATGCGCCTGCCCTCGCGGAAGTGCGCCTCCGGCTCGTGCAGCGAGGCTTCGCCGGCAAGCGCGGCCAGTTCGGGCCCGAGGTTCGCGCTCCATCGCATCCATAGCCAGTCCGGCATGGAGTAGCACACCGCATCCGACGGCCATTCGGCGGGAACCGGCGGAAGACGCCGCAGCACCGCATTGGCGAATCCGGCGGCCTGCGTCTTCCCTGCCCTCTTGATCAACTCGACGCTTTCGGCCACCGCGGCGTGCGGCGGAATCCTGTCGAGAAAGCGGAGCTGGAACGCGCCCATCCGCAGCACCCGCAGCACGGACGGGTCGAGTTCATCGACGGGACGGCTCGACGCCTGCGCGATCAGCCAGTCGAGCTGGCGTAATCGACGCAGCACGCCGAAGACGATCTGCGTCGCCAGGCCCGCATCGCGCGGATCGAGCCGCACCATGCGCTCGTCGAGGAGGTTGGAGGCTTGCCCGCCACGCTCAACGGCGCCCAGGATCTCATAGGCAATCCGGCGCGCGGGAGTCACGCTTCATTATCGTGGATCACACGCTACACCCGCTTCCTGCCGCCCGCGGCTTTGGACGCGACAGAGCCGCGGGCGGCAGCGAACGGGTGTAGCGGATTGGACGTGTTCACCTGCAGTTCGGACACCAGGTGAACCCGACCGTCAGCATGACGTACTGTTGCGTCGGGCGCCCCAGGTCGCGCATGTAGCGTGCAAGCAGGTCGAGATGATAACGCCGCTCCCGATCCAGTGCACCCGAGGCGCCGCCATAGATCTGAAAAAGACCTCCGCTCAAATAGCTGTATGGCAGGGGGTCATGCAGATACGCACCGCCCACGCCTGCGGAGAGCTCAAAGCGGCCCTCGTGCAATGGAAGCACTCCTCGCAGACCGGCGGGTATGAACGTGAGCTGCCGCCTCTCATCCTGGCAGCCGAACCTGGAGCAGTCCTGATACTTCTGAAAGTCCAAAGCGACTCCTCCATCGAGTTGAACGTGACGGAAAACGCGCAGCCCATAGTTGAAGTCCAGCGCCGGACTCACCGAGAAGTCGCCTGTCTGGTAGCCTCCGGCCGGGATGGACGGACCGAAGCCGGCGCGGATGTGGTGCGTGAACACCGGGTCTTGCGCCATCAGCATGATCGTGGAGGAGAGAAGAAGAGGAATAAGTTTCATCCTGCCTGTGGACGCGGGCCTTCCGCGGACAGTTACGCGGCAGGTACGCGATAATAAATAGTTTGAAGTTGCAAAAAGATATTCTGCGCAAAGTCGGCGAGGCCGTCGCGCGCTTCAAAATGATCCGCGAGGGCGATCGCGTCGCCGTCGGCTTCTCCGGCGGGAAGGATTCCTACACGCTGCTCGAAGCCCTGCTCGTATTGCGCGAACGCGCCCCCATCGACTTCTCCGTCTGCGCCTTTACGATCGACCAGGGCAAGTTCCTTCGTCCCATCGAGCCTTTCCGCAAGTGGCTCGAAGAACGCGACGTCGAGTGGACCTACAAAGTGGACAACCCCTCGCTGCGCCTGCTTACTGAGCAGCCCGACCACGGCTGTGACGTCTGCAGCCGCTTCCGCCGGCGCGCCGTCTACGCCATCGCCCGCGAGCTCAGCGCCAACGTCATCGCCTTCGGCCACACCGCCGACGATTTCTGCGAAGCATTTCTCCGCAACGCGATGTTCACCGGCCGCCTCAGCGCGCTGCCGCCCGTCACCTACTCGCGCAAAAAAGACTTTCGGCTGATCCGCCCGCTGCTCTACGTGACCGAGGACCTGACGCGCGCCTTCGCCGGCGAAACCGGAGCCCCGGTGATCCCCTGCGGCTGCTCATTGAAGACCGGAACGGTGCGGCGCTCTATCCGCGACATCTTTGCCGAGTTGGAAAAAGAATATCCACATCTGAAAAGCACCTTGCTCTCCGCCATGGGGAATGTGAACACCGGACGGCTATTGGACCTGCGTTTTCTTGATCTTGAGAATGCTACCGACGAGGCCGAGGCGGGGCCGCTGCCGGTTCTCGACAACGACATATTCACCGAATTGTCATCGACCGAAGGTTGACCGCGACCATCCCCGCTTTGAGATAATTTTGTTTCCGCGGCAGTGAGGCTATGAAGAGACGAGTTACCGCCTTATGAGGCTCCTTCCACGCGAAGAGAAGTTCTTTCACTATTTCATTGAACAGGCCGACCTGATCCTCCAGGCCGCCCGGCAGTATCATCAGGCTGCCGCCAAGGGTTCCAGCGCCGTACGCGAGGCTGAAGTCGCCATCGCCGTCCTGGAGCAAAAGGGCGACGAGATCATCCACGAGATTTTCACGCGGCTCAATCAGACGTTCATCACGCCGCTGGACCCGGAGGACATCCACTCCCTCGGTTCGCACATGGATGATGTGCTCGACGGCATTGAAGACTCCGTTCACCGCATCGTGGCCTACAAGATCGATCCGATCCCGCCCACGATGATCGAACTCGGGCGCGTCATCGAGGACTGCGCCGTCGCTCTCGGCAAAGCGTTCCGCGCTCTGAACGAGGAGAAGCCGCTGCTCGAGCATTGCATCGAGGTCAACCGCCTGGAGGACCAGGCCGATCACCTCGTCCGCGCAGCGATTGCGGAGTTGTTCGAGAAGGAGAAAGATCCCATCGCCCTCATCAAGCTGAAAGAGACCTACGAGTTCCTCGAACTGACGACGGACTACTGCGAGGACGTCGCCGACGCCCTGCAGAATGTCATCGTCAAGAACGGTTAACGGCTCGCGGCGATGGATACAACACTGCTCCTGGTCAGCCTGATCGTCGTCGTCGCCCTGATCTTCGATTACATCAACGGTTTTCACGACGCGGCCAATTCCGTGGCGACCATTGTCGCCACCCGCGTTCTCACTCCTTTCCAGGCCGTCCTTTGGGCGGCCTTTTTCAATTTCGTCGCGGCGATTCCGCTGTTCCTCGGAAACGAGGCGGGCGTGGCCGCCACGGTCGGCAAGGGCATGGTGAAGATCGAACTGGTCACGCAGTACGTCATTCTGGCCGGTCTGGTGGGCGCCATCGCCTGGAACCTCTTCACCTGGTTTTACGGCATCCCGTCGAGCTCTTCGCACGCCCTCATCGGCGGTTACGCCGGCGCGGCCATGATGAAGGTCGCGATGACCGATGGTCCCGCGCGGATCATGGACGCCATCGTCCTGCAGGGGTGGCTCACCACGATGGCCTTCATCATCATCGCCCCGACCATCGGACTCGTCCTGGGCTATGCGCTGATGGTCGCCGTGTACTGGCTGTTCCGCAATTCCTCGCCGCAGCGCATGGACCACTGGTTCCGGCGCCTCCAGCTCGTCTCCTCCGGCCTGTTCAGCTTCTCGCACGGCTCCAACGACGCGCAGAAGACCATCGGCATCATCACCAGTGTGCTGGTCGCTTCGGGCTACCTGAAGACGTTCCACGTGCAGTGGTGGGTCGTGCTGGCCGCGTTCTCGGCCATTGCGCTCGGCACCATGAGCGGCGGCTGGCGCATCGTGCACACTATGGGCGGACGTCTCACCCGCCTGAAGCCCCGTGGCGGTTTCTGCGCAGAGACCGCCGGAGCCATCGCCATCCTCTTTCCCACTTACCTGAAGATCCCCGTCTCGACGACCCACGTCATCACCGGAGCCATCGCCGGCGTCGGCTCCATCCAGCGCATGAAGGCCGTGCGCTGGGGACTCGCCACCAACATTCTCTGGGCCTGGATCCTCACCCTGCCGATGTCCGCCCTCGTCGGCGCCCTTACCTTTGCACTCGTCCACCTGCTGACTGGTAAGGTGTAGAGATCCGGACCAAGCGTGGCAAGTTCCGCCAATGTTCAGTAGAGAGGATGCGTGTCTATGCCGACGCCACCCTTCCCCATCTTCCTCAACCTCGACGGCCTCCCCTGCCTCGTCATCGGCTCCGGCCGCGAAGCCGACAGCAAAGCGGCCGCCCTGGCCGAGTGCGGCGCGAAAGTCTCGCGTCTCGATCGCTACACCCCCGACTGCCTGAACGGCTACTTCCTCGCCGTCGCCGCTGATCCCGACCGCTCCTCCAATCAGGCCATCTTCGACGAAGGCGAGCGCTCCGGCGTCCTGGTCAACTGCGTCGACGACCCCGCCCGCTGCCGCTTCATCTTCCCGAGCATCGTGCGGCGCGGCGATCTCGGCATCGCCATCTCCACCAACGGCGCCTGCCCCGCTCTCTCCATCCGCCTGAAAGAGCGTCTCGACGCCGAGCTCGGCCCCGAGTATGCGGATTTCCTTGAGCTCGCGCGCGCCGCTCGCGATCCTCTCGCCGCCGCCGTGCCTGACTTCGAAACGCGCCGTCGCCGCTGGTACGAGCTGACGGACTCCGATGTGCTCGCCCTGCTCCGCCGAGGCGACCGCGCCGCCGCCGGCGCCCTGCTCCGCAAAATCCTCCTGCCGGAAGAGTTACCCTAATCACCATGCGGCTCGGGATCGATTTCGGCACCACGCGTATCGTGGTGGCCGCCGTGGATCGCGGCAACTATCCTGTAGCGGCCTTCGAATGTCCTGATGGAGCGTCGCGCGAGTGGGTCCCGCCTCTCATCGCCGTCCGCGGCACTGAGCGGCTCTACGGTTGGGATGCCTGGGCCGCGCAGGGGACAGGCGGCGTCACTGTCATCCGCTCCATCAAGCGCGTCCTCGCCGGCGCTGGCCCTGAAACGCACATCGAGCTCGCCGGACACTCGCTTGCACTCGGCTGCCTCCTCACCGAGATGCTCAGTTATCTGAAAGAGGCGATCCTCACGAAATCCTCGCTCCACCTGGAACCCGGCGAGCCTCTGGAGATCATGCTCGGCGTCCCCGCGAACGCCAACTCCAATCAACGCTTCCTCACCGCGGAAGGCTTCCGCGCCGCCGGCTTCGACGTGCTCGGCCTGCTGAATGAGCCGTCCGCGGCCAGCATCGAGTCCTCTCACCGCCTCGGTGGGAACGGCGGCAAGGAGCCGGAGCGCATCCTCGTCTACGATCTCGGCGGAGGCACATTCGATGTCTCCCTCGTCCTCCGCGAGGACCGCCTCCACACCGTCGCCGCCACCGAGGCCATCCCCACCCTCGGCGGCGACGACTTCGACGATCTGCTCGCCGACCTCGCAATGGAGAAGGCCGGCCTCGCTTCGGCGCGGCACAGTCTCACGCAGGCTGAAGAGTTCGTGCTCGTCGAAGAGTGCCGTGAGAAGAAGGAATCGCTTCATCCCAACACACGCCGCCTGATGATCGACCTGGACCGCGTGCGCGAAGGCTGGCCGCAGGTGGCTGTGCGTGTCGCCGATTACTACGAACGCGTCCAGCCCATGGCGGAAGAGACGCTCCATGCGACGGAGGACCTGATCGACCGTGCGATGGAACAGCAGAACACGACGCTCTACGTCACAGGCGGCGCCAGCGAGCTGCCGCTGATCGGCCGCCTCCTGCGCGATCGCTTCGGACGGCGCGTCCGCCGCTCGGCCTACACGCGCGCCGCTACCGCCATCGGCCTCGCCATCCAGGCCGACGCGCAATCCGCCTACACCCTCCACGAACGCTTCACGCGCTACTTCGGCGTGTGGCGTGAGGCCGACGAGGGCCGTGTGATGGTGTTCGATCCTCTCTTCGAGCGCGGTGCGGCGCTCCCCGCGCCCGGCCAGCCGCCGCTGGAGCGCGTCCGACTCTACTCCCCTGCGCACAACATCGGCCACTTCCGCTACCTGGAGTGCTCGCACCGCGGAGAGCACGGCGAGCCCACCGGCGACATCGCCGCCTGGGACGAGATCCGCTTCCCCTTCGACCCGGCGCTGGCCGCCTCGCCCGAACTCAACGGCGTCGATGTCAGCCGCTCCCCCGCCGCCGCGAATCACGTTATCGAGGAGCGCTACTCCGCCGATGCCAGCGGCGCTCTGTTGGTCCGCATCACCAACCTCACCGCCGGCTACAGCCGCGAATTCCGCCTGGCCCGATGGGCCCCCGCGCAACCTCCCGCACGCCGCGTCAAACCCCAACGCACTCCGCGCAAGCGCACCGGTGCCAACGAATGATATCGGAAGCGAGTCACCCGGATTCCATCCAATGAAACTCAAGCCCTCACTCGACTGGCTGCTCATCTTCGTCCCCATCGCGGCCCTGCTGGAATTCACGCGCCCGCAGGAGCATGTCTGGATCTTCGTCGCCTCCGCGCTCGCCATCATTCCGCTGGCCGGCTGGCTCGGCCACGCCACCGAGCATCTGGCTGCCCACACCGGAGAAGGCGCAGGCGGCCTCCTCAACGCCACCTTCGGCAACGCCGCCGAGTTGATCATCGCCTTCGCCGCTCTCCAGAGAGGCCTCTACGACGTGGTGAAGGCTTCGCTCACCGGCTCCATCATCGGCAACATCCTGCTGGTCGCCGGACTCGCCATCTTCATGGGCGGCCTCAAACACAAGGTGCAGCGTTTCCAGGCCGTAGCCGCACGCGCCCAGTCCACTCTGCTCACCCTCGCCGGCATCTCCCTGATCGTTCCCGCGACCTTCCATCACCTCGCCAAAGCCAGCGCAAAAGTCGAACACGATCTGAGCCTCGAGATCGCTGTCGTGCTGCTCGCCGTCTACGCCGCCCACCTCGTCTTTTCGCTCGTCACCCACAAGAAGCTCTTTTCCGGCCTGCCCTCCAGCGAAGAGACAGAGCGCGGCAAGCACCCCGAGACGTGGAGCGTCCGCAAATCCGTCGCCGTGCTGGCGGGCGCAACCGCGCTGGTCGCCTGGATGAGCGAGATCCTCGTTGGCAGCGTCGAGCAGGCCGCCCACTCCTGGGGCATGACCAGCCTCTTCATCGGCGTCATCGTCGTCGCCATCATCGGCAACGCAGCCGAGCACTCCTCCGCCGTGGTCATGGCCATGAAGAACCGCATGGACCTCAGCCTCTCCATCGCCATCGGCTCCAGCATCCAGATCGCCTTGTTCGTCGCGCCGCTGCTCGTCATCGCCAGCCGCTTCTTCGGCCAGCGTCCTATGGATCTCGTGTTCACGCCCATCGAAGTGGTCGCCATCGTGATGTCGATCGTTATCGTCGGTGAGATCTCCTCCGACGGCGAGTCCAACTGGATGGAAGGAGCCATGCTCCTGGCCGTCTACCTCATCGTGGGCATCTCGTTCTTCTTCTTCCCGGAGGCCTCCACTCATGCAGGACCTGCTCCAGCGCTTGAAGGCAGCGCGGGTCATTGACCTCGCCCAGACCTGGTTCGCGGGCATGCCCCACTGGCCCACTCATCCGCCGTTCGCCATTGCGCGCACGAAGGAGCACGGCGAGTACGTGCTGCCCGGCGGCGTGTCGAGCGCGGCCGAGCTGATCACTTTGGGCACGCACGTCGGCACGCACATTGACGGCCTCGGCCACTTCTCCTGCAACGGCGTACTGCACGACAGCCGCACCATGGAGGAGGCCGGCATCGACCGCGTTCCGCCCATCGTGCGCCGCGGCGTCTTCTACGATGCGGCGCCTGGCCGCGAACTCGTCGTGGATCACGCCATCAGCGCCGCGGAACTGGAAGCGGGCCTGCGCGCGCCTGTACAGCAAGGCGACGTCGTCCTGATCCGCACCGGCTGGGGTCGCCGCTGGCGCGATCCGCGGCAGTTCATCAACGAGCAGCGCCAGCCAGGACTGTCGCTCGAGGCGGCACAGTGGTTGTCCGTCAAAGGCGTCTTCGCCTGCGGCGCCGACAATGTCGCGCTGGAGCGTATCCCCTCTCCGCGCATGGAAGTGCATGTCCACCTCCTGGTGGAGAAAGGTATCTACATCGTCGAGTGCCTGGACCTGGAGGAACTCGCCTCGAGCGGCGTCTCCGAGTTCGTCTTCATTGCCGCGCCGCTCAAGATCGCCGCAGCCACCGGCGCGCCACTGCGCCCCTTCGCGTTGGTGAAACAATAGGAGCCATGGTCAACGAGTTTCAAGGCAAGACGGCGCTCGTCACGGGCGCCTCACGCGGCATCGGCGCGGCTGCGGCCGCTGCTCTGGCGCGCGCCGGTTGCGCTCGCGTCATCCTCCACTTCGGATCATCGCGGGAGGGCGCTGAAAAGGCCGCGGAGCAGGTTCGGGCCGCGGGCGCGGAGGCCGTGCTCATCGGCGGCGATCTCGCCACCGAAACAGGAATTCGCAATTTTGTCGCGGCGCTCGGCGATCGGGCGCGCTCCATCGACTTTCTCGTCAACAACGCAGGATCCCTCATCCAGCGCGGCAAGCTGGCCGATATGAGCTACGACCTCTACAACCGCGTCATGGACCTCAACGCCAAGAGCGTCTGGTTCATCACGCAGGCCGTCGCGCCCTCCATGGCTGCGCGCGGCTGCGGCGTCGTCGTCAATGTCAGCTCCATCGCCGCACGCCACGGCGGCGGCCTCGGCGCCACTGTCTACGCGGCTTCGAAAGCGGCCGTCGCCGCCATGACCAAGGGCATGGCCAAGGAGCTTGCACCCAGCGGAGTGCGCGTCAACGCCATCAGCCCCGGCACCGTGGACAACGACTTCCACGCGAAATTCTCCACGCGCGAGATCCTCGATGGCGTCGTCAAAGCGACCCCGCAGGGCCGCCTCTCCACCAACGAGGACATGGCCGGCGTGATCGTCTTCCTCTGTTCGGACGCGGCGTGCAACATCATCGGACAGACCATTGAGATCAATGGCGGCGCGTTCATGGTCTGAAACATTTACTCAAGGCCGCGTTTGGACTGCCGATGAGCAGGTCAAATGCGATCAACGCGGGCCATCACATCACTACTCCTCCTTGCATGTGCCGGCCCGCTCGCCGCTCAACCGCCGCAATTGCGGCTGAAAAGCGGACGCCTGCCCCCGGACCTTCTGCGGTCCGGAACAGCGGGGCCATCGCTGGCTCGCGCGGTGACCGCCCGCCGGGCCGAACCGGCGCGCGTCCACCTTCTGATTCAATTCACTGAGCCAACGACGGACGAACTCGACACGCTCGGCATGCGCGACGTTCGCGTGCTGCAGTACATGCCCGACCACGCGGTGGTGGCGTCCGCTCCGGTGGACGTCGATCTCACAGGCCTGGATGTTCAGTTCATGGGGCTCCTCGAAGCCTCCGACAAGCTCAGCGCGCAGTTGGACCTGTCTGGCGACGCAGCAGACGTGACCGCCGTGATGGAGGTGCATCTCGACATCGCCGCGTCCGTCGCACGCCGCATCGCCGCGGAATCCGGGCTCACCGTGATCGAACAGCCCGACCTCCCGCCCACATCTCTGCTGGTCCGAGGCGCCGCACAAGCCCTCCGCACCGCGGCAAGCTGGGACGAGGTCGCCTACATCTATCCCGCCGCGGATGTACTCCTGCGCGGCGAGCCCGTCCTGCCTTGTCTGGGCGGCGTCTCCACCATCGGCGAGCTCAACGGAGCGGCGAATCTCGCCTCTTCCTTCGGCGACGGCTGGGACGGCCCGGGCCTCGGCCCCGCCACTCTGGCCTACTGGATCGGCGCGCTGCCCTCCTGGCTCGACCAAGCTGCAGCACGCGCTGAACTTCTCCGCGCCCTCGACGCATGGGCAGCAGTGGTGCAAGTCCGATTCCAGGAATCGTCGGTGCAAAAACTCCGCCGCCAGATCGAGATCTTCGGCGCCACCGGCAGCCACGGCGACGGCTTCTCCTTCGACGGACGCGGCGGCGTCCTCGCTCATACCTTCTACCCGCCTCCCAACACCGAGACCAACGCCGGCGATCTCCACCTCGATCTCGACGAACCCTGGCGCATCGGTGCGGATGTCGATCTCTTTTCCGTCGCGCTCCATGAGCTCGGCCACGCCCTCGGCCTCGGACACAACGACGATGCCGACTCCGTCATGTACCCGTACTACCGGCGCGTCAGCGGACTCCGGCCCGCCGACATTGCCGAGATCAGAAAGCTCTACGCCGCCGCAGGCGTCAACACCCCATCCACGCCCATGACGCCGGCCACTCCGGACGCTCCCCCGGCGCCGCCTGCGAACCCGTCCACCGACAAAGTCGCGCCTTCCCTGAAAATCACGTACCCGGCCACGCCGACATCGTCCACCAACGCCGCTTCCATCACTGTTCGCGGCTCCGCCACCGACAATACCGGTGTCGTCGGACTGACCTGGTCGACGAGTTCCGCGTCCGGCTCCGGGACGCCTCCCTTCGGCAGCTTCTCGGCCGGTCCCATCCCGCTCGCGCCCGGACTCAACCTGATCGCGATTCAGGCCCGCGACGCCGCCGGTAACACCTCCTGGCGCAGCATCTCGGTCACTCGGCGGTGATCTACTTCAGCAGCTTCTCCATCTTTGAGCCGGCCCGCACCATGGTCTGCATGCGTTCCGGACCCGTCGACACGCAGCCCACCTCGACACCCGTCCGTTCCTCCAGGAACGTCACGTAGTCCCGCGCCTCTTTCGGCAGCGCATCGTAGCGGGTAATCCCCGTCGTCGGTGCCTTCGGCCAGCCCGGCAGCACCTCGTAGACCGGCTCGATCTCTTCCATCAGGCCGTTCTCCGCCGGCATGTCCATGGTCTGCTTGCCGCTCACGCGATATGCCGTGCACACCTTGATCTCTTTCAGCCCGTCGAGCACGTCGAGCTTGGTGACGATCAGCGAGTCGAACCCGTTCACCATCGCCGTGTAGCGCAGCAGCGGCACGTCGAACCAGCCGCAGCGCCGCGGCCGCCCCGTGACCGAGCCGAACTCGTTGCCCGCCTTGCGGATGCGGTCGCCGTCCTCACCCGGGTCTTCCGAGGGGAACGGGCCGGCGCCCACGCGCGTGATGTAGGCCTTCGAAACGCCAAGGATCCCGTCGATCCGCGTTGGCGCGACGCCCGTGCCGGTGCACGCCCCGCCCGCCGCCGCGCTGGAGCTGGTCACGAACGGATACGTGCCGTGATCGATGTCGAGCATCGTGCCCTGCGCGCCCTCAAACAGCACACGCTTGCCGTCGCGCATCGCCTGGTTCAACAGGTAGGCGGTATCGCACACCAGCGGCCGGATCCGCTCCGCCATCTGCCTGTAGTGCTGCCGGATCTCCTCCACGCGCAGATCGTTCTCGATGCCGAACGCGCGCGCGGTGATCTCCTTGTCCTCGGACAGGTAGTTGTAGAGCGTGTCGAACACTTCAGGGTTCAGCAGGTCCGCCATGCGGATTCCGCGGCGGCCGATCTTGTCCTCGTAGCACGGCCCGATGCCGCGCGACGTCGTCCCGATGGCCGTACGGTCCGTACGCCCCTCGCTCACCTTCTCCACCATGCGGTGGAACGGGAAGATGACGTGGGCGCGATTCGAGACCGCGATCTGCCCGCGCACCTCCAGGCCCGCGCGCTCCAGCATGTCGATCTCGTCGAGCAGCGCCTGCGGATCCACGACAACGCCGTTGCCGATCACCACCTGTTTGCCCGGATGCAGCACACCGCTGGGAATCAGCTTCAGCACGAACTTCTTGTCGTCCACCTGTACGGTGTGCCCGGCGTTGTGGCCGCCCTGATAGCGCGCCACCACGTCGAACTTCTCGGAGAAGAGGTCAACAATCTTGCCCTTGCCCTCGTCGCCCCACTGCGCGCCCAATACAATCAGATTGCTCATTGTGAAAAGCCCAAATATTCAATTCTATCGCAGGGGAGGGCTCAGCGGCCTTTGCGTGCGCTCATGATACCCTCTTCTTTGTGATGAAGTTGTGCGACGTTTTTCTCTCGCAGGGCGAGAGCGGATTTACTGAACTCCTTCGCCGGATCTCCATCAGCCGGCTCCGCACCTACCAGATCTATGAGCACATGAAGCTCCGGACGCGCCTCGTCAAGCTCAACAACGAGAGCCTCAGGAAGGCCTCTCCCAGGCTCTGGGCGCGCATCTCCGAGCATGACGAGGACCTCGCCACCGATCTCTCCCAGGCCATCCTCGTCTCCCACCTCGACATGATCATCGCCGCCCTCGACCTTCTCGGTATCCCCCATCAGGACGGCTTCTTCGCCAAGGACGCCGATGTCTCGTCGCACCTCACCGAAGGCTGGCAGCAGCGCGTCTTCGACGCCTTGAAGGACAAATATCCGCCCGCTGTGGTGCAGTTCTATCTCAATCACCTCGGGGTCGAAACCGGCAGGGCTTCCGAACTTTTCCAACCCGCTTAGGAGGACCAATGGGCGTCTTCGACGCGATCAAGTCCGGCGACCTCGAATCGCTTCGCTCCACCCTCGCAGCCGACGCGGCCGCCGCCAATGAACGCGATCCGAATGGAGTGCCCGCGGTCCTCTTCGCCCTCTACTACCGCCGCCCCGAGCACGCCAGGCTCCTCCTCGATTACGGCGCCGAGGTGGACTTCTTCGTCGCCTGCGCCATGGGCATGACCGATCGCGTCGCGAAGTTCATCGCCGACGATCCGGAATGGATCGTCCGCCGCACGCCCGACGGCTGGACTGCTCTCCACTTCGCCGCCTTCTTCGGCCAGCCCGAAGTCGCACGCCTCCTGCTCGACAAAGGCGCTGATCCCCTCGCCCGCTCTGAAAACTCCAACAGGAACCTTCCCATTCACGCCGCCGCTGCTGCACGCCAGGCCGAAGTGGTTCGCATGCTGCTCGCCGCCGGCACTCCCGCCAACGCGACCCAGGAGAAAGGATACACCGCACTCCACAGCGCCGCCCAGGCCAATGACCGCGCCACCATGGACATCCTCCTCGAGTACGGCGCCCGCATGGATCAACCCAATGATGACGGCGAAACTCCCGCTGATCTGCTGCCTTCTGCTTAGTGGCTTCCCGGCTCACGCCCAGTGCACCGAACCCGCACAGCCCCTCGGCACGTCATTCGAATGCACTGTGGATCTGGCCACGGCACTCAAGCTCTCCAGGCAATACCTCAGCCAGCGCGCCAAAGGGGCTCCTGTCACCGAACAGAAGATCCGCCTCGTCACGCGCACTAAAGAAGAAACCGTGCTCGTCTACTGGGAAGACAAGGACGGCAAAGTGAAACTCCGCATCGAGGTGCAGCCCGGCGGGCAGATGCCCGTGCTCAGCGAATCCGCCGCCGCGGCCCGGGATTTGCGGCAGTTCCTCGTCAGCGCGTTACACTAAAAGTTTCACTGCACATGCTGGATTCGACGCTCTCCGAACTAGAAGCGCGCGCCGTGTCGCTCATTGACGGCGCACCCGACGCCGATGCGCTCGAAAACGCCCGCGTGGAGTTCCTCGGACGTAAAGGCTCGTTGGCCAACATCGGCAAGGACATGGGCAAGCTCTCCCCCGAGGACCGCGCCCGTGTCGGACGCCTGCTCAACTCCGTCAAACAGAATCTCGAATCGCGCTACGAGTCGCGCAAAGCCGCATTTGAGCGCGCGGCTCTCGATTCGCGCCTCGCCGCCGAGTGGGTCGACCTCACGCTCCCCGCTCCCGGCACGCGCCCCGGCTCGCTCCATCCGCTCACGCAGATCCAGCGCGAGCTCGAAGAGCTCTTCACCTCGCTCGGCTTCGCCGTCGTCGATGGCCCCGAGGTCGAGACCGAGTGGTACAACTTCGACGCGCTCAACATCCCGCCTACGCATCCCGCGCGCGATGCCCAGGACACGTTCTGGCTTGCCGACGGGCACCTGCTCCGCACACACACCTCGCCCGTGCAGGTGCGGGCGATGGAGAAATTCGGCGCGCCGCTGCGCATCATCGCACCGGGCCGCGTCTTCCGCAATGAGGAAGTCGACGCCAGCCACGAGCACACCTTCTACCAGCTCGAGGGCATGATGATCGACCGTGACGTCAGCGTCGCCCACATGCTCTACTTCATGAAGTCGCTGCTCACCGCGATCTTCAAGCGCGACGTCACCGTGCGCCTGCGCCCCGGCTTCTTCCCCTTCGTCGAGCCCGGCTTCGAGCTCGACATCCAGTGCCTCCTCTGCGGCGGCTCCGGCTGTCCCGTCTGCAAGCAGAGCGGCTGGGTGGAGCTGCTGCCCTGCGGCCTCGTCCACCCCAACGTGCTGCGCTCCGGCGGCATCAACCCCGACGATTGGAACGGCTTCGCCTTCGGCCTCGGCCTCACGCGGCTCGTGATGATGCGCTATGCCATCGACGACATCCGCCACCTCGCCGGCGGCGACCTCCGCTTCCTCCAACAGTTCTAAGGACCATCTCCCGTGAAGTTCTCCTACAACTGGATTCGCGAGCTCGTCCCGGGCCTCGAGGCCGGCCCCAAGGGGCTGATGAAGCTCATCACCATGAAGACCGCCGAGTGCGAAGGCGTCGAAGAATTCGCGCCGTGGCTCAAGGCCGTCTGCGTCGCTGAAGTGCTCAGCGTCGAGCCCATCGAGGGCAGCCACAACGTCAAGGCCGTCGTGAACGCAGGTCCCGAGTTCGGCACGCGCTCCGTCGTCTGCGGCGCGCCCAACTGCCGCCCCGGCATCTTCACCGCCTACGTGCCGCCCGGCGTCACTGTTTCGGGCGGCAAGCACGTGCGCACCGCGAAGATCGCAGGCATCGAGAGCGAAGGTATGCTCGCCTCCGGCGACGAGCTCGGCATCAATCGCGATCACGAAGGCATCGTCGAGCTCTCTGGCGTGAAGCCCGGCGACGCGATCCCCGGCTGTCCGCCCGACTCCGTCATCGAGGTCGACAACAAGAGCCTCACGCATCGCCCTGATCTCTGGGGCCACCACGGCATGGCCCGCGAAGTCGCCGCCATCACGCAGCACAAGCTCGCCGAGCCCGCCGACCTCTCGCTCATCCCCTCCGGAGCGCCCGCGTGGAAAGTGGACATCCGCGACTTCGACCTCTGTCCGCGCTACTCCGCACTCGTCTTCGAGAATGTCACCGTCGGCCCCTCCCCGCTGTGGCTCCAGGAGCGCCTCTCCGCCGTCGGCCTCAACCCGATCTCCAACGTCGTCGACGTGACCAACTACATCATGGCCGAGCTCGCTCAGCCCATGCACGCCTTCGACGCCGAGTGGCTCCACGGCAACACGATCATCGTCCGCCGCGCCGCCGAAGGCGAGCCCTTCAATGCCTTGAACGACGAGAGCTACACCCTGAATCCGTCGAACCTCGTCATTGCCGATGAGCGCGGCCCCGTCGCGCTCGCCGGAGTCATCGGCGGCGCAGGCTCCGCAATCAACGACAAGACTACGCGCATCGTTCTCGAAAGCGCCAACTTCCAGGCCGCGAACATCCGCAAGACCTCGTCCGCGCTGAAGCTCCGCACCGACGCCTCGATGCGCTTCGAAAAGGCGCAGGACCCCGTCAACACGGTGCGCGCTCTGGCCCGTGCCGTCGCGCTTCTCAAAGAGGTCTGCCCCGGCATCCGCCTGGTCGGCGGCCTCGTCGACAGCTATCAGCCGGCCCCCGCGCCCGCGCCCATTGAGCTGCCGATGGAATGGCTCGTGCGCAAGCTCGGCCGCCCCATCGAAGCATCCGAAGTCCGCGGCATTCTCGAATCACTCGACTTCCAGGTCGATGAGCCCAGGCCCGGCGTCTTCTCCGTCGGCGTCCCCTCCTGGCGCGCCACCAAGGACATCACCATCAAAGACGACCTGCTGGAAGAAGTGGGCCGCATGGTCGGCTACGGCACCGTCCCGCCGCAGGCGCCGCTCCAGCCCGTAAAGCAGCCGTGGATCAACGAGGAGCGCCTCTTCCATCACTCAATGCGCGAGCTGACGGCTGCGCAGGGCTTCACCGAAACCTGCAACTACTCGTTCATCAGTGAGGAGATGGCGCGGCGATTCGGCTTCGACCCCGCCGCCCACATCCGCGTCGCCAATCCCATCTCCATCGAGCAGAGCCTCATGCGCATGAGCCTGCTGCCTGGAATCCACAAAAATATTCTCGAAAACGCGCGTTTTTCCTCCGACTTCCGCCTCTTCGAGATCGGCAACGAGATCCATCCGCGCTCCGGCGGCGAACTGCCCCGCGAGGTGCCGCACCTCATGGCCTCCGTCTACTCCAAGGGCGACGGCAAGTCCGCACTCTTCGAACTGAAGCGCCTCGCCGAGTGCCTCATGCCCGGCTGCACCGTGAACCCCGGTGAAGCGCTGCAATACGAACACCCCGCCCGCTCCGCCACCATCTCCTGGCGCGGCGCCATCCCCGGCCGCATCTTCGAACTGCACCCTTCGCTCGTCGAAACCGGCCGCGCGGCTGTCCTCGACCTCAACCTCGGCACGCTCTTCCAACTCGGCCCGCAGCCCAAAAAATACACGCCCCTCCGCCGCTACCCCTCCAGCGAATTCGACCTCTCCGTCATCGCCGGACTCCGCGACCTCTGCGGCTCCATTCAGGAACTGATCCGCTCCGCCGCCGGCCCCTCCTGTGACCGCGTCGCTTTCCTCTATGGATATCAGGGCAAACCCCTCGCGGACGACCAGCAAAGCCTCAGCTTCCGCGTCACCGTCTCCGCCCCCGACCACACCCTCTCCAACGAAGAGGTGACCGCCATCCGCAACGCTATCATCGCCAAACTTCGCGACTCAGGCTACGACCTTCGCGGCTGAGCCGCCGCAGCCAGCAGCTCCCGGATCTTGGCCGCCAGGTCCTCCGGTGTGAACGGCTTGGCGAGGAAGCTCGTCTTCATGGGCCACTGCCTGCTCTGCACGCTCATCCCTTTCTGGTAGCCCGATGTGAACAGCACCGGCAAACCCGGCCGGATGCACTGCACCTCGTCCGCCAGTTGCAGACCGTCCATCCCCGGCATCACGATGTCCGTGACCAGCAGATCCACCCGGCCCGCCTCAGCCTTCAGAATCTCAAGCGCACCCATCCCGTCGGCGGCCTCCAGCACCTGGTAGCCGTTCATCGACAGCGCGAGGGCCTCCAATTGCCGCACATCCGCCTGATCCTCCACCAGCAGAACCACCTCGTTGCCGCCGAGGTTCCCCACCGACTCGCCCTCCGGCCCGGCCGGAGTGGTTGCCTGGTCGGCGATCGGGAACCGGATCTCGAACTGAGTTCCGCGGCCCACCTCGCTCTCCACTCGAATCGTCCCCCCGAGCTGCCCCACAATCCCGTACACCGTAGACAAACCCAGCCCTGTCCCCTGCCCCACCGGCTTCGTCGTGTAGAACGGCTCGAACAGGTGCCTCTTCACTTCGTCGGTCATGCCGCTGCCCGTGTCTTTGATCGTCAGGCAGACGTCGGACCGCCCACCGGCATGCCGCGTCTCGACAGTGAACTGGCCGCCCTCCGGCATCGCGTCCCGGGCGTTCAACGCGAGGTTCATCAATACCTGCTGGATCCTCCCTCCATGCCCCATCGCCGGCGGCAGCTCTTGGAACTCGTGGAACTCCACCTTCACCGTCTCCCCCAGCACAGTCGCCAGCAGCGGCAGCTCTTCCCGCACCACACGGTTCAGATCCACCGGCTCCAACTGGCCTGTGCCTTTCCTGCTGAATGCGAGAAGTTGCTGGGTCAGGTCCGCGGCCCGGCGGCCGGCCTTGCCGATCTCCTGCACAAGGATTCGGTTTTTGTCGCCGTCCGACAGGCGCCCAATCAGCAGATCGCTGTAGCCGTTCACCACCGTCAACAGATTGTTGAAGTCGTGAGCAACTCCTCCCGCCAGCCGCGACAGGCTGTCAAGGCGCTGCGCGGTCAGCAACTCCGTTTGCAGCCTCAGCCATTCGGTCATGTCTTCTCCGAACCACGTGGTGGAGATCACTTCGCCCTGCATATCCAGGTCGACTGTGCTGTTCCACGAAATCGTGCGCCGCTGCCCGTCTTTTGTCACGATCTCGGCAATGGTCGAGGTCACGGCGGAGCGTTCGCGCGCCGCGGCCAGGTACAGCTCGCTGAAGCGCCCCAGATGCTCTTTCGGGATCACCATCTCGAACCACTTCGCCCCCAGAAGTTCCTTGCTGCTCCATCCGGTGATTCTCTCAACGGATTCGTTGACGAACAGCGCCGTGCCATCCGGCGCTAGCTGCAACGCCATCAGCGGCACGCGCTCCAGTGTCAGACGCAGCCGCCGCTCGGACTCTTTCAGCTTCGCCTCCCCTCGCTTGCGTTCCGTGATATCGCGGACAAACGCATGGTATTCGCTGCCCTGCTGTTCTGGACGGCTGGCGCTCACCTCGACGTCCACCAGGCGGCCGTCCTTTCGTCTGATCCGTGTCTCAAATTGCGCCGCCCCTTGCTCTTTGAGCTGGCCACGCATCTGGCTTTGCTCGTCCACGGACATTCCCGCATCGAGCGAGTCCATCCTCATTCCGGTCAGCTCCTCTGCCGGGTAGCCGCTCAGCCGGGACATCGCATAGTTTGCTTCCAGCACGCGCCACTCGCCGTCGAACACGCAGTAGCCGTCCAGGCTCGTGTCCAGCACCGTCCGCTGCCTTGTCCGCGCTTCCAACAACCGCCTGTAATTGCGCGTCGTCAGCGTCCACCAGAGGAAGAGCAGCATCATCCCCGTCAACGCCACGATCAGGCCGCCGATCTCTACGGCTTCCCGGTTCTCACGCGACAGCGGGCGAAAGACCTCCTCCTGATCCTCTTTCGCCACCAGCCACCAGTTCGTGTCAGGAACCGGCCTGGTCACGGCCAGAACAGGGACTCGCCGGTAATCCATCCCCTCGGCCAGACCTCCCTTCCCTTGGACAGCCATTCCGGCGGGTAGCTCAGGCGTCGTCACTGGCAATCGGAGCCGCAGCCCGGTCCCCGGCTGGTGCCGCACGTCGTTCAGATAAACGACCGTGTCCCCTTCACGCCTCACCAGCAGTGTCTCGCCGCTCTGGCTCGGTGTCGGCCAAGGCTTGATGAGAGGATCGAGGAAGTCGTCCCACCTGATCTGGAGCGCCAGCGCACCAACCACCAGGCCGACGCGCGGCCCTCTCCCCCGCAGAGGCACAATGACGTCCACATGCGCGGCTTCGCGGTCTTCCTCTCCATGCAGATCGGTCAGCAGGACTTCATTCCCCTGGATAGCTTCCGCCAGGTACTTGCGGACGATCAGTTTTACCCTCCGGCCCGCGGCGACTGAATACATCTCGCCCCCTTCGCGGCTGAGGATTTGAACGTCGCTGTAGCCGTGCCACCCTCGAATTCGATTCAGCCAGCCTAATACCTTGCGGCGTGACGGATCGCCGTCTGGCTTATTGATCCATTCATCAGGCTGCGCAAATTGTGTCAGAGCCTCCTGGATTGTCCTTCCGACGCGAACCTGCTCGTCACGCCAGCTCACAATTTGTTTGATCTTGAGGTCGGCGATCGCCGCCAGTGCGCGTCCCGCATCCTGCTTCAGGTGCTGCCGCTGCGCGACAACCTGCCTGTACACACCTACCCCGATGCCCCCTGCCATCAACACAAAGAGAATAATGGGCAAGACTGCCCATCTCCGGTTCATGGCTCGCATGCCAGCTTCCAGTGCCCAGCGCTACCTATACTGTACCAACCGGGCACCCTTGTCCAGAAGTATCACCTGGCCCGCTCTGCGAACTTTGGTTGGCAGTTGATACCGGCTCTATTGTTGCTCCGGCGGCTTCGGTTCCGCTGCCGCCGCCGGCGCTGTGGGCTGCACCACCGTGTATCCGTCCGCCCAGAAGTCGACAGTGCGAACCTGCCCGCGCGGGCCTGTCGAAGGAATCGTCCGCCCGTTCCATTCGATCTCGACGCCGCCAGCATTGCCGATCCGCAGCCGTAGCCGGTCGTCCGCACCGAATCCTCGCGTCTCCCCAGGCTGCAGCGCGTCCCCGAATAGCTGCTTCTGTCCCTGCCATACGCCTACCCACGTCAATTCCGAAGCCCGCACAATCACCCGCACCGATCCCGTCGGCGACGCGGGCGGGGCCGCGGCCGGGGAAGGCTGCGATGGGGGCGCCGCCGGCTCCGGCGAAGATGCTTTCGCCTGTCCGACCGGTTCAGTCTCAGGCGGCTTCGTCTCCGCTGACGCCGGCTGTCCCGCCAACTCGTCCTTCTTCTCCGGCTGAGCTTCCTTCTTCAGTGCCGCACTGTTCTGCACCGGTTGCTGCTGGGCCAGTTGCGCCACTGCCTCTGCATGCTGCTGTTTCCACTTCTGCCACAGCGCGTACACTCCGGATGTGAGCAGGATGACCAGGACCAGCGCCCCCAGCCTCATCAGCCAGCGCTGAGTCTCCAGTTTGGGGTCCGACCTCCCCGTCGGCATCGGCGGCAGGTCAATCCGCCGGGGCGGGAGCGCCGAGGGCTGCGTCGCCGCAGTCTGTGCTTCCATCTCCAGGTTTTCCTCTATCTCCGCCCGGTAAGCCGACTCCGGCAGATCCATCAGCTTGGCGTATTGCCGGACAAAACTGCGATAGAAGAACCCGCCCGGCAGCGAGCTGGTGTCATCTCTCTCGATGGCTTCGAAATATTGCGCGCTGATTCGTGTCTGCGCGGCGAGCTGCGCGATCGACAGACCTCTTTTTTCGCGCTCCTCGCGAAGGCGTTGGCCCAACGTTGGCATAGATATGCGGGTTCTGATGGTATGATACACCACGTTGGTGAACGAGTCCTTTCAGCACGATCCCTTACCTCTGGCTTCCGTCGTCATTGTCAACTGGAATCGACGCGCTCTATTGGAAGCCTGTCTCAACTCGCTCTCGCAGCCGCAGGGCCTGCCGTTTGAATTGATCGTTGTCGACAACGGCTCAAGCGACGGCTCCGCTTCGTACGTCGGGTCTTTCGCCACGTCCGCGCCCTTTCCTATCCACCTCATTCGCAATGCTGAAAATCGCGGTTTCTGCGCCGCGAACAACCAGGGAATCGCCGCTGCACGCAGCCCTTTTGTCGCACTCCTGAACAACGATGCCGAAGCCGAGCCCGGCTGGCTCGCTCACCTGCACACCGCGTTCACCGACGAGACCGTGGGCATGGCTGCGTCCAAGATCCTGGTCTACGAGGATCCTCGCATCATCGACAAAGTTGGCCACCTGATCTACCCCGACGGCCAGAACCGCGGCCGCGGCACCGGCGAATTGGACTCCGGCCAGTACGATCACATCGAAGAGGTCCTCTGGCCCGACGGCTGCGCCTGCATGTATCGCCGGTCCATGCTCGACGAGATCGGAGGCTTCGACGAGGACCTGTTCGCCTACGGCGACGACGCCGAGCTCGGCCTGCGTGCCCGCATCGCCGGCTGGCGGTGCCTGTACATGCCTGCCGCCGTGGTTAGGCATCATCGCGGCGCCACGCTCGGCCAGCTCAATCCGCAGCGCATCACCCTGATCGAGCGCAACCGGGTCCTGCTTGCCGCTAAACTGTTTCCTGGTAGTCTCTTGTGGATGAACGGCGCATTCTACACGGCACGGATTCTCGCGGGTCTTTGGGCAGCACTGCGCAACAAGGGGGAGATCAGCCGGTTCCCTGGCTGGAAGGACAAGCTGCGCGCGATGCTGGCCTTGATCCGCGGCGACCTGCAGGCCCTGATGATGCTGCCGAAAACCCTCCGCAAGAGGCGGGCGCTGCGGCCCCTGCGCCGCCTGTCCCCGCGACAGGTGCGCGAGCTGATACTGAACCATCGGATCACGCTGCGGGAGCTCAGCGAGAGCGTGGCGGGTCCGGGACTGTGACCGCCGCCCCTCCTACAGCCGGCGCATGCCCCGCATGCGGCTCGCAAGGCATGCGGACCCTGTGCCGCGGCACCGACAGACTCTACGGCACCACCCAAGAGACCTTCCTTGTCGTCGAGTGCCGCGAATGCCGCCTGATCCGCATGTACCCGTGGCCCCTGCCGCGCGACATCCAGAACTACTATCCCGACAACTACTGGTACGACCCTGGCGCCGACACCGCCGACACGCTCGCCGAGTCCTGGCGCCGGTTCGTCCTTCGCGACCACGTCAGCTTCGTGCGCCGCGCGCTGCGCGACGCCGGCGACGGCCCGGTGCTTGACGTCGGATGCGGCGGCGGGCTCTTCCTCCGCGAGCTCAACCTCCCGCAGGAACGCGCCTTCGGCCTCGACTTCTCCGTCAACGCCGCTTCCGTCGCCTGGTCCACCAACGGTGTCCCCGTGGCCTGCGGCGCCCTGCCCAAAGCCCCCTTCGCGCCTCGGTCCTTCTCGCTCATCACGATGTTCCACGTGCTGGAGCATCTCTACGACCCGGCAGCCTATCTGAACGCGGCGCACAGCCTGCTCAAGCCCGGCGGCCGCCTCGTCGTTCAGGTGCCCAACGCCGCATGCTGGCAGTTCATGATGTTCGGCGAGTCCTGGAACGGCCTCGACATCCCGCGCCATCTCGTCGACTACAAGGAAGAGGACCTCGTGAAGCTCCTCGACTTCTCCGGCTTCGACGTCGTCCGGCGCAAGCACTTTTCCCTGCGCGACAATCCCGCCGGGCTTGCCACCACGCTCGCCGTCGGCCTCGACCCGATGGCGCGACGCATCCGGCGCGTGCCGGAGCGCCCGCGCGCCAAGCTCCTCAAGGACCTCGCCTATTTCGGGCTGGTCCTTGCAGCCATCCCCTTCACGCTGCTCGAAGCCGCCTGCGGCGCCGGCGCCACCATCATGATCGAGGCGAGGCTCAAGGATCGATGACGTACTCCTCGGCCCGCCGCCTCCTGCCCGGCTGGCTTCGCGGATACGTCTATTCGTTTGAAACGCTGATCGAAGATTCTGTTTCAACGCTCTCCCGCACACTGCCTCTCCGCGCGCGCGTACTGGATGCCGGCGCCGGCGAGGGCCAGTATTCCGAATACTTTCGCGAATACCGCTACACCGGCGTCGACCTCGGCATCGGAGACGCCGCCTGGAACTACTCGCACCTCGACGCCGTTGCCGATCTCAACCGTCTGCCCTTCCCCGACGCCGTCTTCGACGCCGCGCTGAACATCGTCACGCTGGAGCACCTGCGCAAGCCGCAGTGCGCCCTCCGCGAAATCGCCCGCGTCCTGAAGCCCGGCGGAACGCTGCTGCTGATCGCTCCGCACGAGTGGGAAGTGCACCAGTCGCCCCACGACTACTTCCGCTATACGCGCCACGGGCTGGAGTTTCTCCTGCAACAAGCGGGCCTCCGAGTCGTACAACTGACGCCGGCCGGTGGCCTCTTCGTCCTGCTCTCCCGGCGGCTGCTCAACGCGGTGCAGATGGTTCCGCTGCTCCTGCCCTTCTTCCTTCCCCTGGCCTTGATCCTGCCTCTCCTCGACGGTCTCGACAAACAAAAGAACTTCACCCTCGGCTACCGCTGCCTCGCCCGCCGCGACTGATGCTGGCCACCGAGAGCCATGAAGACGCTTGCTCCGCTGCCACGCGTTTTACCCGCTCGCTACGCTCGCGCCTGTGGACGCGTTGGAGCCGCGAGCAGTAGCCAGCGGGTGTAACGGGTGCCCGTCTTCAACGAAGCGGTATAGCGCGTCCTCAGCGAGGCCCACGTCCCGAGTACACTGACAGAAAGATGCTCCGCCCGTTCCTGTTGACCTCTCTCCTGTGCGCTTCGCTCGCCGCGGCCGACTTCAACGGCCAGCAGGCCATGGAACACACCAAGGCGCTGGTCGCCTTCGGACCGCGCCCCTCCGGCTCTCCGGCGATCCAGAAAGCGCAGGCCTACATCATCCAGCAGCTCAAAACGCAGGGCTGGCAGGTGACTGAGGACAATTTCACCAGCAAGACGCCCGTGGGCGCGATCGCGATGAAGAACATCATCGCCCGCCGCACTGGGCTGAGCGGCAAGGCAGTCGTCATCTCCGGCCACTACGACACCAAGCGATTCCCTTTCCCTTTCGTCGGAGCCAACGACGGCGGCTCTTCCGCAGCCATCCTGCTGGAGCTCGCGCGCGCGTTGAAGGACCGGCAATTCAAGAACGACGTCTACCTCGTCTTCTTCGACGGCGAGGAGGCCGTAAAGGACTGGACCGCCACCGACAGCCTGTACGGCTCGCGCCATCTCGCCGCGGCCTGGCAGAAGGACGGCACCGCCGCGCGCGTCGTCGGCCTGATCAACGTCGACATGACCGGCGACCGCGATCTGCACATCGTCAGCGAAATGTACTCGTCCGAACCACTCCGCCGCCTCGTCTGGCAGGTGGCCGCACAACTCGGCTATGCAAAGAAGTTCGACGGACCGGAGCTGGCAATCGAAGACGACCACGTCCCCTTCCTGCGCATCGGAGTGCGCGCACTCGATTTGATAGATTTCGAGTACGGCCCCAATCACTCGTGGTGGCACACCGCACAGGACACGCCGGACAAGCTCAGCCCCGCCAGCATGGAAGCCGTGGGCCGCGTGCTGGCTGAAACCATCAAAAAACTGGAGCCTTGAACCGCATGAACAATCGACGCGACCTCTTCAAAGCCGCTGCGCTCTTCGCCGCCGTCCCCGGAGTGAAGCTGCCTGATGCGACCCTCTCCCCGGCGCAGGCCAGGCTGGTGAAAGAGCCTTTCGGCGATCACCGCATCTACTTCGAAGGCAAGACCGGCCAGCTTGAGTCGATGACCGCAGGCAGCCTGCGCCTCAACTCGGGCGCCTCGCCGCACCCGCCGCACGAGCATCCGGAAGAGGAGTTCATCCTGATCACTGAAGGCACGGGCGAGATCTCCATCGACGGCAAAGCGACGAAGGTCGCCCCCGGAGCCATGATGTACTGCGGCACCAACAAGACCCACGGCATCGTCAACACCGGCAAGGTTCCGATGACGTTCTACTACTTCAAGTGGAAGGGCTGAGGCGGGCGAGCAGCATAGGCGGTCACAAACAATCGACAGATTGTTTTGAATAACTTACCAGAAAACGCTTTGCGCCCGGGTGGACAATCTTTGTGGGGTAAAAAACCGCTGGCCAGCGAGTCCCCTCATCGCCTCGAGTAAGGCGGCGGATGCTTCGGTGTCCGTTTTCGATCCAGGCAACTGCGACTTGCAGAGAGCCGGCCATCATAAGTCCTGATGAGCCTGAATAAGTACGGGGCCTCTCCGGAGGCCCCGGGCGATCCATTGACTACACGCCTTTACCCCGCGGCTCGTGCTCCTTGCCGCCGGAACTTCTCGCGGCACTCCTCGGAGCAGAAGTAGTGTGTCTGCCCGCCGTCGCGCACCGTCACGGCCACGGCCTCGCTCACGTAAGTCCCGCACACAGGATCCTGGCGCAGTGCGCCGCCCGGCGCGCGCGGCGGATTCGACGGCCCGCGCTGCTGCGGCGTCGTGGGCCGCAGGGCGAAATTCGCGAACGCCTGCCCGATCAGCCCCATCACCATCCGGATCAACGGCACAACGAGGATGAACACCAGCAGGAAGCCAAGGAAACGCATCATCTCACTTCCACAATACGAAAAACGAGCGCGCCGTGATCCTGGGCGCAGACAGAAAAAAGGCGCCCCGTATTTACGGGGCGCCTCATTCACACTCCCACGTGACCCGCGAACGCTACTTCTTCGTCTTCTTCGGAGACTTCTTCGCGTCGGGGTTGGTGTAGTTCGTTTCGAGCGTACCGCCGATCAGCGTCAACAGGCCCTTCGCGCCTTCGGCGTTGGGACCGTTAGGATCGATCTCGAGGTACTTCTCACAGGCTTCTTTCATGCCCGCCGGCGGAACGGGCTTGCCGTCCGCAGTCATGGTCATCTTGCCGCTCAACGCGCTGCAATACTGGAACCACGCCGGAGCATACTTCGGATCGAGTTCCACCGCCTTCTTGAACGCTACGATGGCCGGATCGGTCTGCCCCGTGTTGATCAGCACGGCGCCGAGGTTGAACATGTACTTGCCGCCGCCGGGCGGATCGAGCGTCGCCGCCTTCTCCAACTCCGCCTGCGCCTCGGTGAACTTCTTCTCCTTGGCCAGCACGAGACCGTAGTTGTTGTGGAGACCCGCGTCGGCGGGCTGCATCTCCAGCGCCTTCACGTAGTTCTCGTTCGCCTTAGCCAGGGCCGAGTCCTTGTCCGCACCGGTCTTGCTGTTCGAGATGCCGTCCCACGCCTGCGCCAACTGGATCCAAACCGCCGCCTGCTTCGGATCGATCTCGCCCGCTTTGTTGAAGCTGTCGATCGCGGTCTGATAGTCCTTGGCCTGCATCGCGGTCATGCCGGCGTTGTAGGCGTCGTTGAGGGCCTTGTTCTTCTGCATCTGCTGCGCGCGCTCTTTCATCTGCTTCTCGTACTGCGCACGCTGCTCGGGCGTCATCTCCTTGGCGATCTCCTGCGAGACCTGCCCGGTGGCCGCGGCCGTCTCCATGGCCTTGCGCTTGGCGGCAGCCTGCTTGAGGTTGCAGAAGTCCTTCAGCTCAATGGGGTCTCCCATCTGGCTGCGCATGTTCGCCGAATCCGCTACCGCACCGTTCACCTCACAGGAAATGGTGAACTGGCCGGGAACCGGCATTCCGGAGTAGGTCCACTCGCCCTTCTTATTCGTCTTCGTCTGCCAGTTGCCCTTGATGTCCTTGCGCTCGATCTTGATCACGACATTGGGAACGCCTTTGCCGTCTTCGCCAACCACCTTACCCATGAATGTACCCATCTGGGCCGATGCCAAGCCTGCGGTCATCGCGCAGGCGGCGGCCATCAGGGCTGCCTTCCGGAGCTTGCCGAACATAAAGAAAGAGACCTCCAACTCTGAATCAGAACCTACAAACTGTAGCGTACTACAGCGCGACGGCAGGTGCTACACCACCTAGTACAGTAACATGCGTTACAATGACGACGCCTGTCACGGCAGGAACTGCGTTAGGTAGCCGCCGCTCTGCAGCAACGCGGCCTGCCGCAGCTCAAGACTTCCTTCGTACGCCCGGTCTTCCACCTCAATGCACACCGGGCCGTTGTATACCTCTGTCAACACCGAGAAGAGCGCGCTCCAGTTTACGTCGCCGAGGCCCGGAAGCTTCGGCGTATGGTACTGGCTCGGATAAGCGAGGAGGCCGGCATCATTCAGCCGGTCGCGGTCGAGGCGGGCGTCCTTGGCGTGGAAGTGGAAGAGCTTGTTCTTGAATTCGCGCAGGACCTTCACGTAGTCCATGCCCTGCCACACGAAGTGCGACGGGTCGAAGTTCAAGCCGAAGTTCTTCGAAGGAATGTCGCTGAACATGCGCCGCCAGATCGCGGGAGAAGTTGCAAGATTTTTGCCGCCTGGCCATTCATCGCGCGTGAACGACATCGGACAATTCTCGATGCCGATCTTCACGCCCTGATCTTCTGCGTACGCGATCAGCGGCTTCCACGTCTTGAGGAAGCGCGGCCAGTTCTCGTCCACGCTCTTCACCGGGTCGCGGCCGACGAACGTGTTCACCACGCCCACGCCCAGCAGCGACGCTGCCTTGATCACCTTCTTCAAGTGATCCACATAGACCTTCGCTTCAGCCGCGTTGGGGGCCAGCGGGTTGGGGTAGTAGCCGAGGCCGCTGATTTCGACGTCCGCACCGGCGAACAGGTCCTTGATGCGCTCCGCCTCTGCCTTCTTCAGGCCGGTGACGTCGATGTGCGTAACGCCTGCGTAACGGCGCTCCGCCTTTCCGGCGGGCCAACACATGACTTCGACGCACTCGAAGCCGCTTTCGGAGGCGAACTCGACCACATGTTCGAGTGTCTGATCGGGGAGGATGGCACTGACGAATCCGAGCTTGATCATGCGAGTCTCCTTAGTAATCAGCGGTCAGCGATCGGCTGATAGCTGACCGCACTTAGTATCCTTGCGGCGCAGTAGCGCCTTTGAAATCGATCAGCGGCAGGCCGAGCCGCTTGCGGGCTTCATCGAGCATCGACGCAGTGCGCGTCGCGCCGCATCGCGTCACACCAAGCGCACGCACGCGCAGCAGCGCATCCAGATCGCGGATGCCGCCCGCGGCCTTCACCTGTACGGACGGCGGCGTGTGCTTGCGCATCAGGATGAGATCCGCATCGGTTGCGCCGGAGGGCGCATAGCCGGTTGACGTCTTCACCCAGTCCGCCTGCAATTCCGAACAGATCACGCACATGCGGATCTTCTGCTCATCGTTCAAGTACGCGTTCTCGAAGATGACCTTCACCTTCTGTCCCGCGGCGTGCGTCTCTTCGACGACGGCGCGGATGTCTTCCCTCACGTAAGCCCAATCGCCGCTCAGCACCTTGCTGATGTTGACGACCATGTCCAGCTCCTGGCCGCCGTCTGCCAGCGCCTGCCTCGTCTCGGCAAGCTTGATCGCCGTAGTGTGGCCGCCGTGCGGGAAACCGATCGTCGTCGATGCCTTCACGTCACTGCCCCGCAGCCACTCAGCGCAGTGCTTCAATGCATACGGCAGAATGCAGACGCTGGCAGCGTCATACGCGAGTGCAAGCGCGATGCCGTGCCCGAGATCGTCCCACGTGAGGGTTGGGTTGAGCAGCGAGTGGTCGATCATCTTGGCCACGTCGCTGTAGGTGTACTGCAGGTCCATTGTTTCCACTCTATTCCTTCGCCGCGCCGGCTCTCCACTCCATCAACTTCACGCCGCGCCGGGGCGGCATCTTGATTTCGAGCCGCAGCGCGGTGGTCGTGACGGGCGGGAACTCGACACGCTCTCCTGCGCCGGCGCTCACTTCGCGCCATTCGCTGTCGCTCCATGCCAGCAGCCGCCACGACTGCGGCTCCGCATCATCGGCCCATTTCACTGCGGCCCACCTGAACTCGCGTGGCGTCGAGTAGCGCTGCTCGATCCACTCCCGCGTGCCAAGCCGGCCCGCCCACGAGAAGCCGCGCAGGTGCGGCTGATCGTAGTGCGATGTGTTGGAGGCAGCGATCACGGGCGGATTCGGATCCCACCGTTTCTCGCCGCCGGCGACGGGGAACATGGTGACGCGCAGCCGCGCGGCGCCCATCGGGATCAGCGTGATGTCCCGCGCTTCATCCGAGGCCTTCACCGGGCTCTGCTGAATCTCGCCGGTCATGCCGTTCGATTCGATGCGCCACTCGGGAACGATGCGGCCGCGCGCCTTGATCTCCAGAGGCGCTGCGCCCGGAGTGAACGGCTGCTCCGCATCGCTATGCTTCCGCGAAAGCACGGGCTGGCCTTCAAGAACCAGCGCATAGTTCCAGTCCGACTTCGCGAACACCTCGTACTTCTGCCAGTTTGGACTGTCGCCGTAGGCGCGCCAGTCCTCGTCAATTTTCAGTGAAAAACCGAGCGGGCCGTAGTGCACCGAGGCCGCGTCCTTCATCGACGGCCAGCGCTTCACGCTCACTTTCATCGGCACCGTGAGCTCGAGCACATCGCCGTTGCTCCACGGCCTTTCCACCGTGAGCCATCCTTCCGCCTTGCCCTGCGTCTGCAGCACATTGCCATTGAGCTTCAGCGTGGGCGAGTCGCACCATGCGGGGATCCTCAATGCAAGCGGAAAGCGCACGGGTTTCGCCGTCTTCAGCGTAAATTGCACGGAGGATTCGAAGGGATAGCCGGTCTTCTCATCGATGACCACTTCCTCGCCGCCACCCACTTTCGCTTTCACGGTGTTCGTGGAGTAGAAGACCGCAGCCAGTCCGTTCGAGGACGTGCCCATCCACTGCCGCTCGGCGTAGTAGGGCCAGCCCATGGCCGTGTTGTGCTGGCAGCAGCGGTAGCCATAAGGATCGTAGCTGAACATGTCGCCGTTGTTCTCGATGGACGGCGCTTTGTTGGCCCGATCGAGCCGCACCTGGTTGGGCGCGGTGAGGTAGTGCAGCCCCTTCAGGTCCGGCGTCATGGAGGCGGGCAGCGAGTTGAAGGCGATCTCTTCGGCGCGGTCGGCCCACTTTGAATCGCCGGTGATGGAGGCGAGCATCTCGTGGCTGAACATGAACTCGACCCAGGTGCACGTCTCGGTGGCCTGCCGGGGTCCGGTGTAGCCGGGGCGCGCGTTTTCGTCCGAGCCGAAGCCGCCGCCGGGGGCCTGGCCGTAGATGCGCATCATGGTGTCGTAGTTGCGCTCGGTGGCGTGCAGATAGCGCGCGTCGTTGGTCTGCTGGTAATACTGCGCGGGCTCGCGGAAGCACTCGCTGAAATTGACGCCGTGCCAGGTGGGAATGCCTCCCACCCAGTCCGCCGTGCGCTCGTGATTGATGCGCGCGGCCTCCAGCAGCCACGGCTCGCCGGTGCGGCTGTAGAGCCAGTAGATGTGATCGAGATTGTCGCCGCCGCGGTATTTCTGCCAGCTCGACGGCAGGATTTCGTAGAGTTCCTGCTTCATGAACCAGCGGTAGAAGCGCTGCATGAAGGGGATGATGCGCGCGTCGCCGGTGGCCTCATAGTGCGTGCGCAGGACGTAGAGCATCACCATGTTGGGCCAGAGATCGAGTGCCTTAAGATCGTCGAGCGTGTTCTTGCCGGTGAGGTTGGCGGACGCGCCGAAGTAGCCGTCGTCGCGCTGCGTCTTGAGCACCGCCTCAACCCACTTCGTGCTCTCGGCGATGATGCGCGGGTCCTTCATCACGTAACCGAGGTTGATGTAGCCCTTCAGCCAGTAGGGAAGCTCTTCCCACCCGAAGCGGCCGTGGCCGCTGGGGTCTGTCCAGGCATTGCCGTCGTATTTGCAGAACTGGCTAAGCTCGGGCAGACGTCCGCTGAAGCCGTCGCCCATCAGGCGCATCTGCTCGCGCAGCCATCCGCCGGGGACCACTGCGCCCACCGGAAGCTTGACCAGAGGCAGAGGCCGCAGAGGCGGGCGGTTCCCGGTATACAGGTTGTTCTGGGGACCGGACGGCAGGCCGGCCCGGACCTGAACGTCCTGTGCAAAAAGCGACGTGGCAAGAAGGAGGAGAACAACCGGACGTAACATGTACCTAACCACGATATCGCGGACGGCGAAGGAAGCCGAATTGAACTCGCGCCAATGCCGCATCGTATTATTCAATTGACAGGAACGGGGGGACTTGATGGATGCAGTGAACCTGCTGGCAACGACTCTCGGAGTAGGTTTCGCGGCAGGACTGCGGCTGTACGCCACCGTCCTGGGTCTGGGGCTGGCGATCCGTTTCAACCTGCTGCATCTGCCCGATGCCATGAAGGGCCTCGACGTGCTAGCGCATCCGGCGGTGCTGATTGCCGCGGGCGTCGCTTACGTCATCGAGTTCGTCAGCGACAAGGTCCCGTGGGTGGACAGCCTGTGGGACTCGGTGCACACGATCATCAGGCCTGTGGGCGCCGCGCTGTTGGCGGCGACGGCATTTGCCACGCTGGAACCCGCGACACGGATGGTGCTGACGATTCTGTGCGGCGGAGTGGCGCTTTCGGCGCACGCATCAAAGGCGGCCACGCGCCTGGCAGTCAATCAGAGTCCGGAGCCGTTCTCGAACATCGCGCTGAGCATGGTGGGCGATTTCGCTGCGCCGTTCATGTTGTGGCTCACGGCGACACACCCGCTGGTGACGCTCGGCGTGGTGATCACGTTCCTGGTGATTTTCGTCTGGATCGTGCGGAAGATTATCGGCGTCCTGCGGCGCGGGATTTCGCGGCTCACGCAGCACTTTTCACCCGGGGCGCCGGGGGACACATCGGCGAGGTAAGAGACGCGCTTCAACCGCGCTACACCCGCTCCCTACCGCTCGCGGCTCTAGGGTGCAGCGGGGTAGGGCGCGAGCCTAGATGTCCTTGGTCTGCGAGATTCACTCAGCACTTTTCGCCCGGCGCTCAAGGAATCGCTGAATGAAGTGCGTATCGATGGCGGCGGCGCGGAACTCCTCGTCGGCCATGATCTGCTGGTGCAGGGGGATGGAGGTATGAATGCCCTCGATGATGAACATGTCGAGGGCTCGCTGCATGCGGACGATGGCCTCTGCGCGGTCGTGACCATAGGTGATGAGTTTGGCGACGAGCGAGTCGTAGTAGGGCGGGATGATGCCGTCGTTGTAGACCGCCGTATCCACGCGCACGCCGATGCCGCCCGGCACGCTGAGGGCCTGGATGCGGCCCGGTGACGGCGCAAAAGTGACGGGATTCTCGGCGTTGATCCGGCACTCCAGGGCATGGCCGGTGATCTTGACCGGGCCCTTGAGGATGTCGCTGAGCTTCTCGCCGCGGGCGATTCGCAACTGCGCCTTGACCAAGTCGACTCCGGTGACGAACTCCGTCACGGGGTGCTCCACCTGGATGCGCGCGTTCACCTCGATGAAATAGAGGCTGCCGCTGGGATCCATGAGGAACTCGACCGTGCCTGCGTTGGTGTAGCCGATGGCGGAGAACGCTTTCTTCAGCGCCGCCGCGGTCTTCTTGCGCAACTCCGGCGTGACGGCGGCGGACGGCGCCTCCTCGATCAGCTTCTGGTGGCGGCGCTGGACGGAACATTCACGCTCGCCGAGCACTTCGACATTGCCGTGCTCGTCGGCGAGAATCTGAAACTCGATGTGGCGCGGCCTCTCGATAAACTTCTCGCAGTAGATGTCGCCGTTGGAAAAGGCGTTCTCCGCTTCCTGCTGGGCCTGCGCAAAGAGATTCGGCAGATCCTCGGGAGCGCGGACGATGCGCATGCCCCGGCCGCCGCCGCCCGCCGATGCCTTGAGGATGACGGGATAGCCGATGGAGGCGGCGACTTCAAGCGCGTGCTCCGCGTTTTGCAGGATCCCATCAGAGCCCGGCAGAATGGGCACGCCGTGCTCCTTCATCTTTTCGCGGGCAATCTGCTTGAGGCCCATCATGCGAGTGACTTCGGGCTTGGGTCCGATGAACTTGATGCCCGAGGCCTGGCAGACTTCGGCGAAGTCGGAATTCTCGCTGAGGAAGCCGTAGCCGGGATGTATGGCGTCGACGTTGGTGATTTCGGCGGCGCTGATGACCGACGGAATGTTGAGGTAGCTGAGCGCGCTCTTGGCGGGCCCGATGCAGACAGCTTCGTCGGCAAAGCGCACATGCAGGGAGTAGCGGTCCGCTTCCGAGTAGATAGCGACGGTGCGGATGCCGAGATCCTTGCAGGCGCAGATGACGCGGAGCGCAATCTCCCCACGGTTGGCGATGAGTACTTTTTGGAGCATCGCGCTAGTTGGGCTTCACCAGGTAGAGAGTCTCGCCATACTCGACAGGCTGGCCATTGTCGACCAGGCGCTTGACGATTGTGCCGGAGATTTCGGCCTCGATCTCGTTCATGAGTTTCATCGATTCGATTATGCAGAGCACCTTGCCAGGCTTGATTGGGTCGCCGACATGCACAAAGGCGTCGGCACCGGGGGCGGGCGCTTCGTAGAAGGTGCCGACGATGGGGGACTTCACGGCTTCGAGCGTCGGGTCAGTGAGGTCGGCGTCACCGGGCGCGGGGGCCGCCTGGGGTGCGGCGATGGTCACCGCCGCGGGGGCGGGAGGAATGTGCATAGGCGCGGGCGCCGCCGCGACACTGGCGGCGGGAGCATGCTGGGGAACGTGGATCTCCTGCGTGACTACTCCCGCGGTTCGCTTGATCCATACGCGGTTTTCACCGCGCTGGACTTCCAACTCGGCCACTCCGGTTGAGCAGACAGTCTGAATCAACTCGCGTATTTCTTCAATCGTCATGATGGGATTACCAGGAATTCCTTTGTGGTCGGAGTAAGAACCTCGACGCCGGTCTCGGTGACGAGGACAGTGTCTTCGATGCGAACGCCTCCGAACTCTTCGAGATAGACGCCGGGTTCGATGGTGATGACCATTCCGGGCTGCAGGCGTGTCTCGGTGCGGGCTGCGACTCGCGGCGCTTCGTGGATTTCGAGGCCGAGGCCATGCCCTGTGGAGTGAGTGAAATAACGGTCCAGCTTGGCTTTCCGGAGCGATCGGCGCGCGGCATTGTCGACATCTCCGCAGGTGGCGCCGGGCCGGACAGCGGAGATGGCGGCCAGTTGCGCTTCCAGCACGGCGTGGTAAAGAGCTCGCGCCCTGGTTCCGGGATGGCCGATGTGGAGCACGCGCGTCATATCGCTGGAGTACCCCGCGACGCTGGCACCCATGTCCACCAATAGTAGCTGATTGGGGCGAAGAGTCCCGGCGCCGGGGCGTGCGTGCGGCAACGCAGTGCGCGGCCCTGACGCGACGATCGTCTCGAATGCGGGCGCTTCGGCGCCGAGCATGCGCATGCGGTGATCGAGCTCGGCCGCGACCTCGAACTCCGCCATGCCCGGCCTGATCTTCCTCACGGTCTGTGTGAACGCTTTCGAGCAGACCTGAACGGAGCGGCGGATGGCGGCGATCTCATCCTGCGACTTCACCGCGCGCAGCGCCTCGACAAGTTCCCTGACCGGAACCAGGCTGACTTTCTTGCCCAGTTGGGAGGCGAACGCGCTCCATTGATCGAACGAGACCTTGTCGGCCTCCAGCGCGAGGCGCGGAACGTGGCGGCGCCGGGCCTCCGTCGCCGCGGCGGGCCACGGAGAGCCCTTGACGATCTTCACTTCGCAATCGCATTCCTGAGCGGCCTGAATCTCATAGCGAGGGTCCGTAAAGAGAATAGCCGTCTTGGGCGTGATGAGCAGGAGTCCGTTGCTGCCAGTGAATCCGCAGAGGTAGCGGACATTGGGTAAAAAAGAGACAAGTATGGATTCCGCCCTCTGCCTCGCGACGGAGTCGAGCAGGCGGGCGCGCCGTTGAGGGCGGTGGTCAGACACTGCAGTCAAACCTTCCAATTGTAACATTGGGCAGCTTGTTCCAATCGCATGCGTGACCGACAATGGCCGCATGGGACGCCTTCTTCTTCTATCGCTGTTCACTCTGCTGGCGGCGGGACAAGCGCCGAAGGTGCCGGATATCCGGCAGTCGTTGAGCTTTCGCAGCCCGGGATCGCCGCAGATCTCTCCGGACGGCCGGTGGGTCGCTTACACGGTGTCGGAGACGGATTGGGAAGATAACGAATTCAAGACGCAGATCTGGGTGGCGCAGGCGGATGGGAGCGAACGCTGGCAGCTGACGCGGGGGAAGAAGTCCGCGTCGAATCCGGCGTGGTCGGCGGATGGAAAGTGGCTGGCGTTCGCGAGCGAAAGGGATGGTAAGCGGCAAGTGTGGCTGATCTCGCCGCGCGGCGGTGAAGCATGGCAGTTGACGTCCGACGAAGGCGGCATCCAGGGTTTCGAGTGGTCGCCGGATGGACGGAGGATCGCATTTTCTTCGACGGGTGCGGAGACGAAGGCGCTGAAGGATCGCAAGGACAAGTACGGCGAGTACGAGGTGGTGGAGCACGACTACCGGCCTGCGCACCTGTTCGTGGTCGACGTCCCGGCGGAGGTAGGGCAGAAGTCGAATGCGGAGCCGGTGACCAGCGGGGATGCTTTCACGGTGCAGAGCTTCCGATGGTCGCCGGATGGGTCAAAGATCGCGTTCTCCGCGCCGCGGGATTCCGATTTGAGCCACAGCGACACGGCGGACCTCTACGTGGTGAAACTGGCGGACAAGTCGGTGAAGAAGATCGTCTCCACGCGCGGCCCGGATACGGATCCAGTGTGGTCGCCCGGCGGAGAATCCATTGCCTACTCGACGGCGGACGGCGAGGAGTTTTTCTTCTACAAGAACTCGCGCATCGCGGTGGTGCCGGCCGAAGGGGGCGAACCGCGCGTGCTGACCGCGAAGTTCGACGAGGAGCCCAACCTGCTGGACTGGTCCGCATCCGGAATCTGGTTCGGCGCGATGCAGAAGACCCACTCCTGGGTCTACCTGCTGGATCCGAAGGAGGGCACTTGGAAGAGGATGATGGGCGACGAGCATTTTTCAGTGACTGGCGCGTCGTTCACTCATGACTTCAAGACTTCTGCGATGACCGGCTTCGCGCCGAACGACTTCAGCGAAGTGTACGTGTCGAAGGTGGAGCCCTTCGCGCCCAAGGCGGTGACGGATTTCCGCGCGCAGTACCGGGAATTCCAACTCGGGAATCGCGAGGTGATCTCGTGGAAATCGAGGGACGGCGCACAGATCGAGGGCGTGCTGATCAAGCCGGCGAACTTCCAGCAGGGCAGGAAGTATCCGCTGCTGGTGGTGATCCATGGAGGCCCCACGGGAGTAGACCGGCCGAACCGGTCGGCGGACCGCACGTATCCGGTGGAGCAGTTCGTCGCGAAAGGTGCGCTGGTGCTGCGGCCGAACTACCGCGGATCGGCAGGCTATGGCGAAGCGTTCCGGTCGCTCAACGTGCGCAATCTCGGCGTGGGAGATATGTGGGACGTGGAGAGCGGCGTGGATTACCTGGTGAAGGAAGGGCTCGTGGATCCGGAGCGAGTGGGGACGATGGGCTGGAGCCAGGGCGGCTATATCAGCGCATTTCTGACGACGAACAGCACAAAGTTCAAGGCGGCGAGCGTGGGCGCGGGCATCAGTGACTGGATGACGTACTACGTGAACACGGACATCCGTCCGTTCACGCGGCAGTATCTGAAAGCGACGCCGTGGGACGATCCGCAGGTGTACGCGAAGACATCGCCGATCACGAATATCAAGAAGGCGCGCACGCCGACGCTGATCCAGCACGGCGACGGCGACAAGCGCGTGCCGCTGCCGAATGCGTATGAGCTATATCAGGGACTGCGTGACCAGGGCGTGGAAACGCGACTGGTGGTGTACAAGGGCTTCGGGCACGGCATCAACAAACCGAAGCAACAGAGACACTTGATGGAGGAGAACTACCGGTGGTTCTCGCGATGGGTCTGGGGGGAGATGAATCAGGAGTGACCCAGCACGGGGTGCGGCTGGTAGGGCTCGGCAAGCGCCTTCAGTTCGGCCTCATCGAATTTGATGGAGAGCGCGGCGATGGCGTCGTCGAGGTGATGCATCTTGCTGGCGCCGATGATGGGCGCGGTGACGCCGGGCTGGTGCAGGAGCCATGCCAGGGCGATCTGCGCGTTGGAGACGCCGCGCTGGTTCGCAATCTGTGAGACGCGTTCGACGACGGTGAAATCTGAGGGGCGGTAGTACAGCTTGTGGGCGATGTCGTCGGACTTCGCGCGCACAGTCTCGTCCTGCTTCGCAGCGCTGCGGTTGCCGGCGAGGAAGCCGCGCGCCAGAGGGCTCCAGGGGATCACGGCAATGCCTTCGTGGCGGCAGAGCGGGATAATCTCGCGCTCCTCCTCGCGGTAAACGAGGTTGTAGTGATTCTGCATGGAGACGAAACGAGTGAGGCCGAGGCGGTCCGCGGTGTAGAGCATGCGCGCGAACTGCCACGCAAACATCGACGACGCGCCGATGTAGAGCGCCTTGCCTGCGCGCACGACGTCGTCCAGCGCCTGCAGCGTTTCTTCGATGGGCGTCGTGTAGTCGAAGCGGTGGATCTGATAGAGGTCGACGTAGTCGGTGCCGAGGCGGCGCAGGCTGTCGTCGATGGAGTGCATGACGTGCTTGCGGGAGAGGCCGCGCAGGTTGGGATCGTCGCCCATCGCCTGATAGAGCTTGGTGGCGATGACGACGCGGTCCCGGCCGGGGCCGAAGTCGCGGAGGGCGCGGCCGAGGATCTCCTCGCTCACGCCGAGCGAGTACATGTCGGCGGTGTCGAAGAAGTTGATGCCGAACTCGAGCGCGCGCTTGATGAACGGGCGGCCCTCGTGTTCTTCGAGGACCCATTCGCGCCATGCCTTCGAGCCGTAAGTCATCGCGCCCAGGCAGAGGCGCGAGACCTGCACGCCGGCGGCGCCGAGGTTGGTGTACTGCATCCTGTCTTGCAGGTTACCAGTCCATCACGCTGCCGTCGTCTTCGTCGTAGCTCTCGGTGTTCTTCCAGTCGTGGCCGATCTTGTCGGCGAGTGCGTTTTCGTCGAGCTCGATGCCGAGGCCGGGGCCGGTGGGGAGATCGAGGTAGCCTTCGCGCACTTTGAACGGCTGCTTGATATACCCTTCGCCGAGTGTGACCTGTTCCTGGATGAGGAAATTGGGGATGGACGCGGCGAGCTGCACGCCGGAGGCGAGCGAGATGGGGCCCATGGGATTGTGCGGCGCGATGGCGGCGTAGTAGGCCTCGGCCATGGCCGCGATGTTGCGGACTTCACTGATGCCGCCGGCGTGGCAGAGGTCGGGCTGCAGGATGGTGGCGGCCTTCTTCTCGAGCACTTCGCGGAAGCCCCACTTGGTGAAGACGCGTTCGCCGGTGGCGATGGGGAGGAACGTGGAGCGCGCGATCTCGGCCATGACATCGTGGTTCTGCGCCTGGCAGGGCTCCTCGATGAACATGGGGTTGTAGGGCTCGAGCGCCTTGATGAGGACCTTGGCGTGAGCAGGGCTCACCGCGCCGTGGAAGTCTACGCCGATGTCGACCTTGTCGCCAACGAGCTTGCGGAACTCGGCAAACCGCTCGGCGGCGTACTTCACTTCGGCGGGCGTCTCGACGTAGTGCGGATATTTGCGATTGCGGGCCGGGCCGGTCTTGAAGGCGGTGAAGCCTTGCGCGAGCGCGCTCCTGATGCCTTCAGGGTTGCCTGCCGAAGCGTGCGCGTAGACGCGGATGCGGTTGCGCGTGGGCCCGCCGAGCAGCTCATACACAGGCACGCCGAGCGCCTTGCCCTTGATGTCCCAGAGCGCCTGATCGATGCCGCTGAGCGCGGAGGTGAGGATGGGCCCGCCGCGATAGAAAGCGTGGCGGTAGATGGCCTGCCAGTGGTGCTGGACGGGGCGCGGGTCCTTTCCGATGAGGTACGGCTCGATCTCCTTGATGGCGGCTTGAATGGTGAGGGCGCGGCCTTCCAGGAGCGGCTCGCCGAGTCCGGTGATTCCAGCGTTGGTGTGAATCCTGAGGAAGACCCAGCGCGGCTTAACAAGGAAGGTTTCGAGCTTCGTGACTTTGAGCGGGTCCTTGGGCTGGATGGGGGCGGCTCGCAGCGCTTCAGCGCTGAGGGCGGATCCAAAGAGCGCGCCGACGGCGCCACGGCGGGACCATTTTGTGTTCACAATATCCTTCATGGCTCTCGCTGGGATTGTATTGCTTTTGACCATGGCGTGCACGGCGTTCGCACAGGAAGGCGGACCCGTGGTGCTGAAAGCGTCGCGCCTGTTCGACGGGAAGGGCGACGCCGTGGTGTCGCCGGGCGTGCTGGTGATCGCCGGCGGCAAGATTGTGCGCATGGGCGCGGGCGCGGAGATCCCCGCAGATGCGAAGGTGATTGACCTGGGCGACGCGACGCTGCTGCCCGGCTTCATGGACGCGCACACGCACGTCACGATGGAGATGACGAAGGATCACCGCGAGGACCTTCTGCACTCCATGCGGCTCACCGTGCCTGAGCAAACGCTGGAAGCGTCGGTGTATGCGAAGCGCACGCTGCTGGCAGGCTTCACGACGGTGCGGAACGTCGGCGCGTCGGATGCGATCGACATTGGGCTGCGCAATGCGATCCGGCGCGGGCTGGTGGCGGGACCGCGGATGATCACCGCGGGCGCCGCGCTGGGCACCACGGGCGGGCACTGCGACGACACCAGCGGCATGCGCCAGGGACTCTTGAAGGAGCCGGGACCGAGTGAGGGGATCGCCAACAGTCCCGAACAGTTCCGCGAGGCGGTGCGGCTGCAGTTCAAGTACGGCGCGGACATGATCAAGGTCTGTGCGACGGGCGGCGTATTGAGTCTGGCGGACGATGTGGACTCGCCGCAGTTGACGCAGGAGGAACTGAACGCGCTTGTCGACGAGGCCCACGCGCGCCACAAGAAGACGGCGGCGCACGCACACGGCAACGAGGGCGCGAAGCGCGCCGTGCTGGCGGGGATCGACTCGATCGAGCATGGCTCATTCCTGAAGAGCGAAACGATGGACCTGATGATCCAGCGGGGCACAGTGCTGATCCCGACGCTGATGGCGCCGGATTGGATCCTGAGCTCGATGGAGAAGGGGATGGTGATCGATCCGCATGTAGGTGCGAAGGCTCGCGAGGCAGGGGCGCAAATCGACAAGATGATCGCGCTGGCGGTGAAGAAGGGCGTGAAGATCGGATTTGGCACGGACAGCGGCGTCAGCCCGCACGGGCTGAATGCGAGGGAGTTCGCGCTGCTGGTGAAAGGCGGTATGACGCCTGCGCAGGCGCTGCGGGCGGCGACGAGCGTGGACGCGGAGCTGCTCGGCATCGCGGCGCAGGTGGGCACGCTGGAACCTGGCAAGCTGGCTGACGTGGTGGCGGTGCCCGGAGATCCGCTGAGGGACATCCGCGCGACGGAGCGCGTGCTGTTCGTGATGAAAGAGGGCGTCATCTACCGCAACGACCGCGGGGGCCGTTAGCGATATAGTCGTCTGCATGCGGAGACGTGATTTCGTAACCAGCCTGGCTGCCGCGCCTGCAGTCCTGCGCGCACAAACACGCAGGCCCAATGTTGTTTTAATCGTGGCGGACGACCTGGGCTATGGCGATGTCGGCTGCTACGGGCAGAAGCGGATCAAGACGCCGAATATCGACAGGCTGGCTGAAGAAGGCATGCGATTCACGCAGGCATACGCAGGGAGCACCGTGTGCGCGCCGTCGCGGGGCAGCCTGTTCACAGGCATGCATACGGGTCACGCGCGGATTCGGGGCAACGCAGAGGTGTGGCTGCGCCCGCAGGACCGGACGATGAGCGAAATGCTGAAGGACGCCGGCTACCAGACAGGTCTCTTCGGCAAGTGGAGCCTGGGCGGCATCGGTACGGACGGGCATCCGAACAAGAAGGGCTTCGACGAATTCTTCGGCTACTTCAGCCAGATGCAAGCGCACCTCTACTATCCCGAGATGCTGCTGCACAACCAGAAGGAAGTCGCGCTGACCGGCAACTGGGGCACGAGCCGGAAGCAGTATGCGCAGGACCTAATTACGGAGCGGGCGCTGGCGTGGCTCGAGAAGGTGCAGGGTCCGTTCTTCACGCACATCGCGTGGACTGTGCCGCACGCGAATAATGAGTTGGGCCGCGACACGGGCAATGGGATGGAAGTGCCGTCGGATGAGCCGTACACGCGGGAGTCGTGGCCGCAGGTGGAGAAGAACTTCGCTGCGATGATCACGCGGATGGACAGGCAGGTGGGCGATGTGATGTCGCTGTTGAAGCGGCGGGGTCTGGACGAGAACACGCTGGTGCTGTTCACGTCGGACAACGGGCCGCACGCGGAGGGAGGGCACGATCCGAAGTTCTTCCAGTCGAGCGGGCCGCTGCGGGGGATCAAGCGCGATCTGTACGACGGCGGGGTGAGGGTTCCGACGGTCGCGCGGCGGCCGGGGAGCGTGCCGGCGGGCAAGGCGAACGATGCGGTGTGGGCGTTCTGGGATTTGATGCCGACGCTGGCGGAGTTGTGCGGGGGACAGGCGCCGCGAGACACTGACGGGCATTCGATCGCGCCGGCGCTGGCGGGAAGGCCTCAACAGGAACACGAGTTTTTGTATTGGGAATTTCACGAGCGGGGCTTCAAACAGGGTGTGCGGCACAAGAATTGGAAGGCGGTGCGGGCGGGGCTTCGAGGCAAGCTCGAGTTGTACGACGTTTCGAAGGATATTGGGGAGCAGAACGATGTGGCCGCGCAGAATCCGCAGGTGGTTGCGCGGATCGAGAAGTACCTGGAGACGGCCCGGACGGAGTCGGCGGAGTTTCCGGTGAAGGGGGCGTAGGGGGACGGCAGAGCCGCGAGCAGTAGCGAGTTGGTGCAAAGGGTTCGTGCGCGTCCTCATCGGAGCGGGTGCAATGCATCACATTTTGCACCCGGGGCGGCGGTTCATCCGTACACTGGGGAGACATGCTCTGGACATCACTCACTCAGGCGGCGCGGCGTCTGCGCAAAGACGTTTGGTTTACGCTGGTGGCGGCGGGGACACTGGGCGCAGGGATCGGACTGAACACGGCGATCTTCAGCGTGGTGGATGGTGTTCTGCTCAAGCCGCTGCGCGTGCCTGGCGAGGAGCGCATCCTGAGCGTGGGGACCGATTTCAAAGACAAAGGGCGGATCACTCCGCGGCTGACAGGCGGGGACTACGAGGATCTGCGAGAGCAAAGCGCGTCGTATGAGGCGATCGCGCGCGTGTACGGCGGGGAGATGGGCGTGCAACTCGCGTCCAGTGCGGAGTTCACCGGCGTGTACCTCGTGGAGACGCCGTTCTTCCGCGTCTTCGCGGTGACACCTGCAAGCGGGAGGATGCTGACGGAAGGCGACGAGGAGCGCGGCGCGGTGGTGAGCGCAGCGTTCGCGCAGCGCAACTTCGGATCGGCAAGAAATGCGCTGAAGCAGGTGCTGCGATTCGACGGGCGCGCGTACGAGATCGCCGGCGTGGCGCCGGAGGGGTTCCACTACCCGAAGAAGGCGGACGTGTGGCTGGCGTTGACGGCGCAGCCTCAGAATGTGAACCGCACGTCGTACAACTATCCGGTGGTGGCAAAGCTGAGGCGCGGCGTAGCGCTGGAGGCGGCACGGATTGAGGCTCAGGCGATCGGCACGCGGCTGGAGAGCGAGTATCGGGATTCGAATCGGAACAAGAGTTTCGCGCTGACGCCGCTGCGCGCGCAAATGGTGGGGCCGGTGCGGACGATGTTGCTGGTGTTGATGTCGGCGGTTGCGCTGGTGTTGCTGGTGGCGTGCACGAACGTGGCGAACCTGCTGCTGGCGAGGTCGACGGTGCGCGCGCGGGAGATGGCGCTGCGGGCGGCGCTCGGGGCGAGCCGGGCCAGGTTGATTGGACAGATGCTGGCAGAGTCCGTGTGGCTAGGATTATTGAGCGGCGCGCTGGGATGGGCGCTGGCCTACGCGGGGACCGGCGCGCTGCTGCGACTGGCGCCGGCGAATCTGCCGCGTCTCGATGAAGTTCAGGTGGACGCGGGCGCGTTTCTGTTCGCCAGCGTCGTGGCGATGATCTGTGCGGTGGTGTTCAGCCTGGCTCCGGCGTGGCATGCATCGCGGGTGGATCTGCACGACGTGCTGAAGCAGGGCGGGGCGCGGGGCATCGGCGGACGCGGAGCGCACCGGCTGCGCGGGGTGCTGGCGGGCGCGGAGATCGCGCTGGCGTTTGTACTGGCGCTGGGCGCGGGACTGTTGCTGAAGACCTTTCACGTGCTGAACACGGCGGAGCTGGGATTCCGGACGAACGGCGTGCTGGTGATGTACGCGCACGTGCCTGCGACGACGGAGGTGGAGCTGCGGCGGGCGTCGTCGACATTTGAGAGGATTCTGCGCGATATCCGCGCGCTGCCTGGCGTGAAGTCGGCGGCGGCGGCGATGGGGATGCCGGCGGGACAATATGGCTCGGACGGATCGTATGCGGTGGAAGGAAAGCACACTTTCGCGCCGGGCGAGAAGATGCCGCATGCGGGATTCCGGCTGGCAGGCCCGGGATATTTCGAAACGATAGGCATCCCACTGATGCGCGGGCGCGACTTCAGCGAAGCGGATCAGTACGAGGCGCCGTTGGTGGCGGTGATCAGCACGACGCTGGCGCGGCAGAGCTTTCCGGGAGAGGATCCGATCGGCAAGCGGATCAAGTGCGGGCTGGACCGACTGGAGTGGATGACGATCGTAGGTGTGGTGGGGGACGTGCGGTCGGATTCGCCGGCGTCCGCGCCGGGGCCGGAGATCTACATGTCGTATCCGCAGCATCCTGCGTACGCAAATGAGCTGCAGGTGGCGGTGCGTACGGATGGAGGCGTCACCGAGGAGACGCTGCGGCGTGTGGTTCGAAGCACGGACCCGAGCGTCGCGACGAAGTTCACGACGATGGAAGCGATGGTATCGGAGTCGATTGCGGCGCCGCGGTTCAGGACGCTGTTGATCGGAGCGTTCGCGGGGCTGGCCCTGCTGCTGGCGATGGCAGGGATTTATGGAGTGATGGCGTACGCGGTGGCGCAGCGGGTTCCTGAACTGGGGGTGCGGATCGCTCTGGGCGCCCGCAGGGGGGACGTGGCGCGCATCGTGCTGGGACGGGCAGGGGTGATGACGGGAGTGGGGTTGGCGGTGGGAGTCGCGTTGGCTGTGGGATTTTCGCGGGTATTGGAGACGATGCTCTATGGTGTGAAGCCGCTGGATGCGTGGAGTTTTGCGGGAGCGGGAGCGGCAGTGGTGTTGGCTGCGCTGGCGGCGTCAGTGGTGCCGGTATGGCGGGCGGTCCGAGTGGATCCAATGGCGGCGTTGCGGGAGGAGTGACGCGGGCCGGGAATATCGGTGTAATTACGGTAATATTCGGTGTACGTTTGATATATGCGAACCCTTGCTGTTTGGGTTTTGATTTGCGCTGCGGCGGCGGGGCAGCAGCGTGGCGCATTGAGCGAGGCTGAGGCGGTGGTGGTGGGTGGTCTCACCGGAGGAACTTCGGCGGATCTGGTTTCAAAGGTTCAGGTGAGCACACAGCTCGTAGTGAAGCGCGTGCTCAAGGGCGAGATTGCCGCGGGCGCGCAGATCCCGATGTCGTGGGAGTATCATGCACGGCCGTATGAGGGTCCCTCGGAGACAACGAAAGCGCCGCAGGGCTACGGTCTGTGGGCGTTGAAGAGGAGCGGAGGCAAGTGGCAGCCGCTGCCGATTGCGCTGATGGGATGGGTGCCGCTGGGCGGCACATACCTGCCAATGCCGGATGGCGAGCCGACTGCTGAGTATGCGGCGGGGCTGAACGCGAACGGGGATGAGCGCGTGGCGGCGCAGCTGGCGTGGTCGCTCTCTGTGCAGGCCGCTCAGTTAGGAAACCGGTTGCAGGGCACAGGAAAGAGCCTCGATAAAGAGCAGACGGTTTTCGAGCGCACGGCTAACCTGTTGTCCGGCGTGCCGCTGGAGGCATCGGCGGGTGCGTACCGGAAGCTGCTGGCGTCGCCGGTTCCGGATCTGCGAGCCGTGGCCATCGCCGGGCTTCTGAGGTCGGCAGATTCTTCTGCACTGGCCGCGTTGGAGCGCGATGCGGTTTTCTTTTCGAAGAGCATCACGGCAGGGAGGATCAGTTACTCGGTGTCGACAATGAATCTTCGCGAGCATCCGGAGGCGCTGCTGCCGCTGGCGCGGGTCGCCACGGGTGAGACTGAAATCCCGAGCCTGGACGCGAACGTGGCGAGACACTTGGAGTACTCGAAGCGAGTTGAAGCGTTGCCGTATCTGGGAGTGATGCTCGAAAGCTGGAACAGCAGCACGCGAGTGGCGGCCGTGATGGGATTCTGCTCCATGGTGCAGCCCGGAGGGCCGCTGACGCGTCTCTGGAATCCGCAGATGTCGGCGCAATGTCCGACGCGCACACCATTGAGGGATGAAGCGTCGGAGAGTGCGGTGGTGGAGTATTGGAAGAATTGGTGGGCCTCGGAGCGCGAAGTGATCGCTGCGCTTGGACCGCTGCCGCAGGTGCAGGTACCGGCGAGATACCGGTCAGCGCCGTCTCCGCAGTTGGTGGAGAGTGCGGCGGTGCCGCTGGAACAAATTTTCCACGGCATCGTCTCGATGACAGTGAGCATGGTGAAGTCGGGTGACCTGATCCATGTGACGCCGCTGGGCGACCGCGTGAGCAAGGAAGATGAGCAGACGCTGAAGCGCATCTCATTGGAGACGGACCAGAGGCTCCAGCAGGATTTCGCCGCGTTGGTCAGGATGATGGACGAGGCGCGGGCGGCAGGACGAAAGCCGAGCCAGGAGCAGACGGAGGCGTACAATGTGCAGATGCAGGGTGTCCTGCGCGAAGCCCTGGATCAGGCCCGGCGCGAGCTTTCGGGCGCAGGCTGGCGTGAGTTGGAAAAGCAGATGGCCGAGGAAATGAGCAGCCAAGGATCGAGGATTAATTGATGATGCATCGCGAACGCGTGCTGGCTGCGTTGAATCACAGGGAGCCGGACCGTGTGCCCGTGGATTTTTCGGGACACCGGTCGTCGGGGATTGCGGCGATTGCGTATCCGAAACTGCGCGCGGCGCTGGGCCTTGAGCCGCGCACCGTGTACGTCTACGATCCGGTGCAACAGCTCGCGATCGTTCATGACGACGTGCTGGACGCTGTGGGAGCGGACACCATCGAGATGGGGCGCGGGTTCTGTCCCGACGAAAAATGGTGGGCGGACTGGACGCTGCCGGAAGGCACGCCATGCAAGATGCCGGCGTGGGCCGTGCCGGAGCGCGCAGGCGTGGAGTGGGTCTACCGGAACAGCAGCGGGCGGGTGATGGCGCGGATGCCCGAAGGCGCGCTGCACTTCGATCAGTCGTACTGGCCGTTTCTGGATGGCGAGGAAGATCTGTCGCGGATCGAGGAACTGTACGCCGAGCACATGTGGACAGGGCTCGCGTCGCCGCCGGGGCCGTCGATGCGGAGCGCGGAGGAGTTGGCGGCGGGAGTGCGGGCGCTACGCGCAAGGACGAATCGCGCGATCCTCGGGCTCTTTGGCGGGAACCTCCTCGAGATGGGGCAGTTCTACTACCGGATGGACGGGTTCCTGATGATGCTCGCGGGTGAGCCGGAGCGGGCGCATCGCTTTTTGGATGCGCTGGTGGAGATCCACTTGAGGAACCTGGAGAAGTTCCTCGGCGCGGTCGGCGAGTCAATCGACATCATCGTCTTCGGCGACGACCTGGGCGCGCAAAACTGCCCGCAGATTTCGCCGCGCATGTATCGCGAATTTTTCAAGCCGCGGCACGCGATGATGTGGGCGCGGGCGAAGCAGCTCGCGAAGGTGAAGGTGATGCTGCACTGCTGCGGCGCGGTGCGTCAGTTGCTGCCGGACCTGATCGACGCGGGGCTGGAGGCGATCAATCCAGTGCAGGTGAGCTGCAAGGGCATGGAGGCGGAGGGGCTGAAACGCGACTTCGGCAAGGACATCACGTTCTGGGGCGGCGGCTGCGACACGCAGTGGATGCTGCCGCAGGCGACTCCGGATGAGGTGCGTGAGCATGCGCGCCATCAGTGCGAGGTGCTGGCGCCGGGCGGCGGCTTCGTGTTCCAGCAGGTGCACAACGTGATGGCGAACGTCCCCGCTGCGAATGTCCTCGCGATGTACGAGGGTGTGCGGGAGTACCACGGCGCGCGTCAGTCCGCGTGAAAGACCTCTTCCATGGAGGCCCACCATTCACCGGGGGCGCGAGTGGGGAGCGGGTCCTGCATGGGTTCCATGATGGCCCACCACTCCTGTGTTTTCGGGTCGGCGGCCATGCGGGCCATGTCGGCGGCGAAGTCGGCACCGTGGTACTCGAAGTAGCTGAAGAGGAATCCGTCCTTGAAGTAGATGGAGTAGTTGCGGATGTGGCAGGCGGAGATCATGTTGAGGATCTCGGGCCAGACCGCGGCGTGGAACTGCTTGTATCTCTCCGTAGCTTCGGGCTTTAGTCGTAGAACGGATCCGTAGCGTTGCATGGGGCTATGAGTACTTCTCTTTGACCATGCCGGCGAAGCCGTCAATGGTGAATTCCGGGCCGCGAACGAAGTCCATGATGCGCTTCTCGGAGGTGCGGACGGCGTCAACTGCCTTCTTGAGAACGTCGAGATCGACGTTAGGGACGGTGATCAGGCCGTTCTCGTCGCCGTGCAGGATTTCGCCGGATTGGACAGGCAAGCCGCAGACGGTGACGGGCAGGCCGGAGCGGACGATGCGGAAGTAGGCGTGAGAGGCGCAGACGCCGCGGGCGAAGTAGTGGAAGCCGAGAGCCCTGACTTCAGGGATGTCGCGCACGGCGCAGTCCGAGACGAGGCCGATGGCGCCGAGGCGGGTGAAGAAGGTGGTCATCACTTCGCCGCAGTGGGCGGCGTAGTCGCCGAAGCCGCCGATCTCCTGGAGCACGATGATGGCGGGCTTGGGAGCGGATTCGAGCAGGCGGTAGAGCTCGATGTGGCCCTCGGGACCGCCGGGCCCGGTCTGCGTCATGGTCTCGACCTGGGCGGTGACGGCATAGCCGGTCATACGGCCGAGTTCGGGGAAGATGCATTTCACGTCGAGCGGTGTGAAGCCTTCGCTGCGCTTGCGAACGTTGAGCAGTTCGATCGCGTTGGAGAGGGTGGGAGTGTCCACCGATTTCAGGTATTCAAGATAGGAGTTCATGTTGGTCAATCTATAGTCGACAAGCGGGCGAGAGTCAGGTAGCGGCTCTGAAATCGATTGTCGCCCGCGGCGCCGCGCTCGTAGAAGCAGAGTAGTTCACCAGCGTGAGTGAGCGCAATGTCCGCATAGCCGGCCCAGCCGGGATCGATCACATGCTTGCCGGGCCAGATGCGGCCATCGTCGCGGGAGACGCGGATAGCAAGGTTGCGGCGCTGGCGGTTCTCGAAGTTATCGGGATTGACGAAGAAAAGCCGCTTGCGCTTCGGGTCGGCCAGGAGAGAGCCGAAACACTCGGGTTCGGGAAGATCCGGATGGAGCCGGGGAGCCGACCACCGACTCGCGCCGTCGGGGCTGGCGAGCACGGTGCGGCGTCGGGAGGGAGTTTCCGTGCGGAGGTTGAGAACGACGTCGCCGGATGAAAGCTGCGCCAGCGCGCCTTCACTGGGGTTGACGAACTCGTGAGTGTTGTTGACAGCAATGACGCCGCGGCGCCAGGTGCGGCCGTGATCGTCGGAGTAGATAGTGGCGGCGACGGAAGGGCGGTGGGCGTGTCCTCCCGTGCCGAGGGAGAGCCAGACCGGCGCGAGGAGTCGTCCGGATTTGGCCTGGATGCCGTGGCCCGGGCCGATGGCGAAGACTTGCCAGGCATACTCGGGCTTGAACTGATCGAACGCAGCGTGATCTCGACGGGGGCGGACCAGGTGAGACCATCGTCGTCGCTGCGCATGTAAAACGCGCGCATGTACTCGACACAGAAAAGGAAGTGGATGCAGCGGGCTTTGGGATCGCTGATGGCGAGGGGATTGTTGTAGAGGACGCCGGAGGCGGCGAGTTTCTGAGCGGCGGCGGCAGGGTTTTCCGCGATGGGGCCTGGGACGCTGGCGATGTTGATGGGAACAGAGAACGTGCGCCCGTTGTCCGTGCTGCGGCGGAGCAGGATGTCGGTCTCGCCCCAATCGCCTTTGTCGATGCGGCGGGCCTCGCAGTAGGCGAGGAACGAGCCCTTCGGCGTAGTGACGACGCCCGGAATGCGATAGAGGGCGTAGCCGCCGGAGCCCGATTCGAAAAGGTCGAGGGATTTGTCAGGTTGGGTGGCGGCGAACGCGGAGGCGAAGAAGTACCGGCGGTTCATTTCGCTTGAATGGTCCAATTGCCTGCGGTGAGGTCGATGCCCTGAATGAGTTCTGAGCCGAGGAGGGTCTGCGTCGTTGCCGCGCCTTTGATTTCGTAAAGAGTGTTTTCGTCGACGGTGAACCACTCCGGGAATTCGTTGAGGCGGACGATGTTGGTCTGCCAGTTGTGGACGCGGCGGTGGCGCGCAAAATCGAATTCGACACGCGCGGACTGGTTGAGATGGAGCGTGAGCCGGTTACCGTTGCGCACCGCGCCGATGCGCAGGCCGGGCTTCCACGGTGCGGCACGCACGCCTTGCGATTTCATCAATGCATAGAGCAGCGCGGTGCGATTGAAGTTCCCTTCCCCGTACCAGTCTTCGACGTGGCCGTCGGGACGCAGCATGGCGAGCATCACCTTCATCTCGGAGTCGATCCAGTCGAGGGCTTCGGGGACAGGCTCGCGGTTGACGAGGTAGATGGCGGATTCGATGGAGTCGGCGTAGCCGTCGAAGGAGCCGAGCCTGGGGTCTTTGGCATTGCCCGAGGGCTCCCAGCACCAGTTGCGGTATTTGGGCAGATTCGAGAGGACACGGCGGACGGCGTCGCGATATTTCGTCTCTCCGGTGATCTGGTAGAAGGTGTAGACCGCGCCGTAGACATAGCCCCAGTTGTCGCTGAGGCGCTCATCGAGAGGCTTGAGCGTGACGGTGTCGATGGAGTTGTAGAGCAGGCCGTCGGGATTGGCGGAGGCGAGGACGCGGTCGAGCATACGGGCGAGCACGGGCTGCATCTTCGATGCGCGCGAGGAGCCGAGCTGCGCTTCGAGTGCGAACTGCATGGTGAGTCCGACGATGATCTCGTTGCCGTGGTCGCGCAGTTTGAGTTTCGTGTCGCCGGAGTGTTTCTGAAAGTCCCAGTTCATGCTGGGGAGGTTGTGGTCTGCGGGGAGGACTTCGTCGAGATAGGCGTCAGTAATGCGGCGCGCCCATTCGAGAAAGCGTGCATCGCCGGTGAGGAGATAGAGGCGCGGCAGGACCTGAAGGTAGTCGCCGTTGAGCTCACTGTCGGAGGCGGGGAGATTGCCGAAGTCCGATTTCACGGGCGCCTGATCCATGGCGTCGGCGACCATGTCGATCATGCGCGTCGTCCAGGGCGTGCGGCCGAGGTACTCAGTGACGGTGATGAGGCCGTCCTTGGCGTACTCGCCCGCGCCGAAGAGGCTGGCGGGGCCGAGCTTGCCGGTGTTGAGATCGAGGTTGCCCGGGACGGACTGCTTCACGTTGGTGAAGCGGATTTCGTTGCGCAGCATCTCCATCATGCGGCCGCTGTAGATGGCGGGGTCGGTGAGGCGCGCGGTGAGGATGAGGTAGGGGTAGAGGTCGGCGCCGGAATTGTGGGGAGTATAGAGGCGCTCGGGCGTGTTGACGCGATCGGGGAGGAGGAGGGTTTTGGGGTCGGCGTGTTTCAGCCAAGCGTGGAGGACTTTCTGGGATGCGGCGAGGGCTTGCTCGTGCGCAGCGGAGTTTTGCCCGGGCGACGAAAGAAGTAGTGCGAGGAGGAAGAGAGACTGCACGCAGTCATTCTAGTGGAAGGACGGGTGAGGAGAACTCGTCGGCCCCCGGGCTTACGCCCGGGGGAATCACCGGCTGGACGCTCTTACTTTGCTTCGAGAATGCTGGCGGCGGCGTGCAGCGTGGAGGCGATGCGGACGCTGGCCATGACGGCTTCGGCGGTGAGGCCTTTTTCGCGGACGACGGCCTCGTGGGAGCAGACGCAGGCTTCACAGCCGTTGATGGAGGAGACGGCGAGGCAGGCGAGCTCGAAGTCGACGGGGTCGCCGCCGTGATTGCGGATGGCCTGCATGCGGAGCCGAGCGGGGATGGTATTGTACTCGTCCTTGCCGGTCATGTGGCGGAAGCGATAGAAGATATTGTTCATCTGCATGATCGCGAAGGCGGCGCGGGCGGAGTTGAGTTGCTCCGGCGAGAGCTTGGCGGACGCTTCTGCGACGATCGCCTCGCTGAGAGTCTCGTTGCGGGAAGCGAGGGCGCAGGCGACGGCGTTGGTCCAGGTCTGCTGCTCGGTGAGATCGGTTTGCGCAAGAACGGATTGCAGATTGAGTTTGATGTCGCGGGCGTAGTCGGGGAAAGATTCCTGGATTTGATTGAGAGTCATAGGAGTAATTCGGGAGCTGGGGACAGGCTCGAGCCTGTCCCCGGATGAGTGTTTAGACGTGGATGGTTTCTTCGCCCTTGTGCCAGTTGCAGGGGCAGAGCTCGTCGGTCTGGAGAGCGTCGAGGACGCGGATGACTTCCTCGGGATTGCGGCCGACGGAGAGGTCAGTGACCATGACGAAGCGGATGACGTTCTCGGGATCGACGATGTAGACGGCGCGCTGGCTGACGCCGGCGGCGGGGTCGATGATGCCGAGAGAGGCGGAGAGCTCGCGCTTGATGTCGGCGAGCATCGGGAAGGGGAGATCCTTCAGGTCGTTGTGATTCTGGCGCCAGGCGAGGTGGACGAACTCGCTGTCGACGCTGGCGCCGAGCACCTGGGTGTCGCGGTCAGCGAACTGCTTGTTGAGCTTGCCGAAGGCTGCGATTTCGGTGGGGCAGACAAAGGTGAAGTCCTTCGGCCAGAAGAAAACGACCTTCCACTTGCCGGGGTAGCTGTCGAGGGAAAGGTCAGTGAACGCCTTCTTGGGATCGGTGCTGACGGTGGCCGTCAGTTTGAAATCAGGGAACTTTTGTCCAACTCCAAGCATTGAGTAGTGGTCTCCTTTGTTAGTAAGCGATCAGGGTTCAGCTTTGAGCTGTCAGCTTTGAACTCTTCGCGCAGGCTGCGCAGAGGCCCCGGAACTCCACGCTGGCGCGAGTGATCCGGAAGCCTGCGGGCGGCCTGCGCTTGAGGTGAACCGGTGCGACGTCGGACTCGTCGAGGTCGACGATTGCTTTGCAGCGAACGCAGACGAGATGGTGATGCTCGGAGAGGTTGGCCTCCAGGCGAAGAGAGCCGTGGTGGAGAGTGACCTCGCGGAGCAGTCCGGCGTCGATGAACGTGTGAATGTTCTTGTAGACCGTGGCGAGCGAGATGGCGGGAATGAGCGCCTTGACCTTCTCGTAAATGATCTCGGGAGAAGGATGCTCGCGGGATTCGAGGACGGCGCGGTAGATGATCTCGCGCTGATGGGTCAGGGAGAGGCCGGCGGCGCGGCAGCGCTCGCGGAAATTCTCGACTTGTTGTTCAAGATTAGCTCTCATCTGACAATTTCTATTTAACGATAATTACTATCAAAATGTCAAGCAAGCGGCCCAAACGTTGCATTGTTGAGCGCAGGGGCAGGCCGCCGGTTGGGGGCCTGTTGAATGGATGCCGCGAAGAGGCGGCGGGATGCGAAGAAACGTGCGCCGGCGTGAAAACCCTACTGCCTGGTTTCGCCGGCTTTGCCGGAGGCGGCAGGTTTCAGGAGGCTGAAGATGAGTTCAGGGGAGGGGGGATTGCGTTCGAGGTAGTCCATGCCGTCAGCGGAGATCTGGAGGTTGCTCTTATCGTCGCTGAGAACCCAGCCGCGCTGTTTCAGATACCAGAGGGAGAACGTGATGGCTTCGGAGGGGAAGTTGACAATCGCCTCCAGGCCGCGGAGGGCGAGGCCGGGGACAGCGGGGTTCTGGCGCCGGCGGTCGTACAGGACGCAGAGGATGCAGAGGCGCCGGTTGTGTTCTGCGGTGAGGGACTCGAAGAATTCGAGGCCGCCGAAGGTTGGCACGCTTGAAGTCTCGGCCTGGGACTTCGGGAGGAGGGCGTCGAACGCGCGACGGGCCTCGGGATCGGAGAGGACTTCGAAGGCACGGGTGACGGCTTCGTACTTTGCCTGGTCGCGGGTCTCGCCATTGCGCGCGTGATACTTAGCGGCGAGAGCGCTGTAAGCCTTGTGAATCGCGTCAGAGGTAGCCTTGGTATCGATGCCGAGGATGGCGTAGTGATCCTGGAACTTGCCGCTGGGGAGGGGTGCGCTCATCGGGTCCTTCATTTATTTGATCGGCTCAAAGTGGAATCGGCAACAGGGGAAATCACCTAGATGGCGGAGGACTGAAGCTCCAGGCGTTGCATGCCGATAAGGGGGTGTGCGGGCTCTCGCATTCGGACTCTTCGTGTGGTTGCAGGCTTGGGGTGCGACGGTGCGGGAGAGCCAGATTGGACTGGCGGCAAGCGAAACGGCCTGCGCGGTGACAAGACCTGAATCGAAGGTGGATGCATCGGCGGAGCAGGTGTTTTTCCGGTTTGTGGTCAAGGGGATTGGGAAGGCGGACCGTTTGAGGATCGACTGGATCGACCCCCGTGGGCAGATCTCGACGAGCGTTCCCTACGACGAACTGCCGCGTGCGGCGGAGCTGTGTTTTGTCAGCGCGCTGCCGGTGGGCGGATTTGCGCCGTCGACGCAGCCGGGTACGTGGCGGGCACGGGTGGTAGTCAACAACGGGGTGGTGCACGAGCGGGCTTTCGAGATCACGGGGGTGGCCAGCAGTCTGACTGCCAGAGTCGCTCAGGTGAACGAGAACGAACTGGTGATCGACGCACGGGGGGCGATCTCGGACACGTCGATCAACATCGCAAAATACAGTCCGTCGGGCGGCTGGAGCTACATCGCCCCGACGCTGGCGGAGCGCATGGAGGGGAGCCGGATCTGGGCGAAGATCCCAAAGCTGCAGCCTGCGGAGTATCTGGTGATCCTGCGGAACCCCGACGGGACGCAGAGTCCGCCGGCGCGGTTCGTGATCGCCACGGAGAGCGGGTATCGCATGCCGGTCTTTGGGGGCGAGACGTGGCGGATTTCGCAGGGTCCGCACGGGTCGTACTCGCACTGGGGCCGGGCGCTGCACGCCTATGACGTGTCGCCGGTAAACGCGAGGTGGGTGGCGGCGATGCGAGGCGGCACGGTGAGGGCGTACGATCTGGGGCTGGGGCAGACGCCACAGCAGCGGATCTTCGGCAACTACATCACGATCGCCCACGACGACGGCGAGTTTTCCCATTACGCGCACTTGCGGACGGGAACTTTCCAGGTGAAGACGGGCCAAAGGGTGGAAGCGGGAGACGTGCTGGCGGAGGTCGGCACGAGCGGTTATTCATTTGGGCGGCATATTCACGTGCACGTGACGGAGGCTGCGTCGATCTCGGCGCAGAGCGTGCCGTTCCGGTTTGAGAAAAATCCGGCGGTAATCACGAGGTTTGCGGCGCCGCCGAAAGGTCCGGGAAAGAACCGGTGGACGGGGGAGGCAGGGTTCGCAGAGTGGTGGTCGCGGCTGGTCCAGGTACCGCGGGGGACGCGCAGCCTGGCGGTGAAGCTGGGTTGGGAAGACAAGACTAACCTCTTTGATTTGTATGTGGTGAGTCCCAGCGGGCGAACCTACAAACCGGAATCGGAGGCGGTGAGGATCGACGGTCCGGAGCCGGGGCAGTGGCGGGTTTCGGTGCAGGGCGTCAAGAGCGGCGGGGGCGGAATGACCTTCTGGGTGGAGCCGGAAGTCACACCTGGAGGTAAATGATCCTCTTCAGGTAGGGATATACTGGAGGGAAGGTACCGCATGAAAACCTACCTCCGCTTTGGAGTGCTTGTCGCGGCGATAATCGGCACGCTGGCGTGGCTCGCGGCAAGCGGAATCAACGAATCCAAGACTTATTACAAGACAATCTCGGAGCTGAAGCAGTTGCCGGCATCCGAATCGGGGAAACGAATGCGGGTGACGGGTGATGTGGTGCCCGGATCCATCAAGCGGGACGGCGAGCGGGTTCACTTCCAGATTTTCGAGAAGGAACACAACCAGACCCTGAACGTGGTGTACATGGGAAAGGATCCGCTGCCCGACACGTTCCGCGACAGCGCGCAGGCGATGGCGGACGGCAAGCTGCAACAGGACGGGAGCTTCCATGCGAATTCGATCGCAGCGAAGTGTCCGTCGAAGTACGAGGCGGCGCCGGGGAAGCCGGCACAGCAGCCGTTGAATCCGGCCAAGTCCTGATCTTCCCAACTACGGAGTTCTGACCCATGGAGACCCTCGGCGCGTTTGCCCTCCTACTGGCGTTCTGCCTTTCCATCTACGCATTTGCCGCATCCGTCTCGGGCGCGGTGTGGAAGAAGCCGTTCCTGATCGTGAGCGGACGGCGCGCGGTGTATGCCGTGTTCGCGCTGCTGTCGGTGGCGTCGGGGATTTTGATCTACGCGCTGATGACGAGCGACTTCCGGTTCGCCTACGTGGCGGCGCGGTCGAACAAGGCGATGCCGGCGGTGTACAAGTTCGCGGCCTGGTGGGGCGGGCAGGAAGGCTCGCTGCTGCTGTGGTCGTGGCTGCTGTCCTTCTACTCGGCGGTGGTGCTGTGGACCAACCGCAAGAAGCATCGCGACCTGCTGCCGTGGGTGATCGCGGTTCTGTCGTTCACGCAGATCTTTTTCTGCACGCTGAATGTATTCGTTGAACCGGCGTTCCAGATGCTGGCGGTAGGCAAGGGTGTGCAGGCGGTGCCGGACGGCAACGGACTGAATCCGCTGCTGCAGTACTGGCTGATGGCGATTCACCCGCCGGCGCTCTACCTCGGGTACGTCGGCTTCATCGTGCCGTTCGCGTTTGCGTTCGCGTCGCTGGTGACGAAGCAGCCGGGCGAGCAGTGGATCGCGACAACGCGGCGCTGGTCGCTGATCACATGGGGCTTCCAGTCGATGGGCATCATGCTTGGCCAGGGCTGGGCGTACGCGGTGCTCGGCTGGGGCGGCTACTGGGGCTGGGATCCGGTGGAGAACGCTTCGCTGCTGCCGTGGATTACCGGAACGGCGTTCCTGCACTCGGTGATGATGCAGGAGAAGAAGGGCATGATGAAGATCTGGAACATGGTGCTGATCTCAGCCACCTACTTCCTGTGCATCTTCGGCACGTTCCTGACGCGAAGCGGCGTTGTTTCGAGCGTGCATGCCTTTGCGCAGTCGTCGCTGGGCACGTGGTTCCTCGGCTTCCTGTGCATCGGGATGGTGGTGACCACCTTCCTGATCCTGCGGCGTCTGGATTATCTGAAGAGTGAGGCGCAGCTCGAGAGCGTGCTGAGCCGCGAGTCGAGCTTCCTGTTCAACAACCTGATCCTTCTGGCGTCCTGCTTCGCCGTGCTGTGGGGCACGCTGTTCCCGGTGATCACCGAGGCGGTAATGGGCGAGAAGATCACGGTGGGCGCGCCGTTCTTCAACAAGGTGAATATTCCGATTGGCCTGTTCCTGCTGCTGCTGACGGGCGTGGGCCCGCTGATCGCGTGGCGGCGCAGCTCGTGGGAAAGCCTGAAGCGCGCGTTCCGCTGGCCGGCGGCGGGGATGTTCCTGACGATGGCCGTGCTGGGCGCGTTGGGCATCCATCATGCGTTTGCGCTAATCAGCTTCGGGCTGTGCGTGTTCGTGCTGGTGACCATCGCGATGGAGTTCTGGAAGGGCTCACGCGCGATCGCCGCCAAGAACCAGATGAACCTGGTGCGGGCGATGTTCGAGCTGACGCACCGCAACACGCGGCGCTACGGCGGCTACCTGGTGCACATGGGCATCGTGATCATGTTCATCGGCTACACGGGCGCCGCGTTCAACAAGGACACGACGAAGGAAGTCAGGATCGGCGACCGGTTCCAGATCGGGCGCTATGACCTGCACGTGAAGTCGGTGTCGGACGGCGACAATCCGAACTACTCGTGGCAGCGCGCGGTGATCGGCGTGTACGCGGGCGGCGATTACCTGGGCGATCTGCAACCCGAGCGGCGCGTGTATGCGGCTTCGCAGCAGCCGACGTCCGAGGTATCGATCCGCCGGCGGCTGAACGAGGATCTGTACCTGAACTTCGCGAGCATGAGCCAGACGGATGCGGACAAGGCGATCATCCAGGCCTATGTGTTCCCGCTGGTGAGCTGGATCTGGATCGGATTCTACATACTGATGTTCGGCACCCTGGTGTGCCTGATCCCGAGCAAGGTGAAGTACTCCTATGCCAAGACGCAGGTGGTGGGCGTATATGCGCGGCAAAGCGAAACTGCGAAGTAAACTGCTGCTGGCCGTGATGCTGACGGCGGCGCTGGTGCAGGGCACCGTGCCGCTGACAAACGAGCGCGTGCGGCGTCTGGGCGACATGTTGAAGTGCAAGTGCGGCTGCCAGGCCAGCATCACGGGCTGCAACATGATCAGTTGCCACTTCTCGGATCCGGTGCGGACTTCGCTGCTGAAGCTGATCGAAGACGGGAAGTCCGATCAGGAGATCTTCGACGAGATGGTGCGGGTGCACGGCAAGGACATCCTGCTGAAGCCTCCGGCCGAGGGCTTCTTCCTGATGGGTTGGGTGATGCCGTTTGTGGGCCTGGCGGGCGGACTGGGGCTGCTGTACCTGGTGCTGCAGCGGACGAGGAAGAGGACCGCAGCGGCGGCCGGCCCGGCGACAGAGGTGACCGAGTCACCCGACCTGACGCGCTACCGGGAGCGCATTGAGAAAGACCTTTCCGACCTGGAATAAGATGGGACTCGGTTCATGATTCTCGCAGTTACAATCCTGCTCACCGCGGGTGTGCTTGCATTTGTGTTGTTGGTCCGGCCGGAGGACGTTCCGGACGAGACGGCGGCGTCGCCGGTGCAGCACTTGGAAGAGCGCAAGGCGGTGATCTACGACAATCTCCGCGATTTGAATTTCGAGTACCGGCTGGGCAAGTTGTCCGATGCCGACTACAACAAGACGAAGATGACGCTGCAGAACGAGCTGGCACATGTGCTGGCGGAGATCGACCGGGTGGGCAAGGGCGTGCCTGCAACCAAACCTGCAGCCGCGGCCAAAGTGGATCCCCTGCAGTGCCCGAGCTGCGGCGCAAAATTGGATAAACCGATGAAGTTCTGCGGTGAGTGCGGCAAGGCAATGCCGGGGGTGATGGCATGAGACTCGCGGTATTGCTGGCTTGCGCGCTGCCGATGTTCGCGGCGATCGATGGCACGGTGATCAACAAGACTTCGGGCAAGCCGCAGGCAGGCGTAAAGGTCAACCTGACGAAGCTGGACCAGGGCGGGATGTCGGCGGCCGGGTCGGCGACGTCGGGGCCGGACGGCAAGTTCAAGATCGAGGGCGACGGCGCGGCCGCGCATCTGCTGCAGGCGGTCTATCAAGGCGTTCCGTACAACATGCAATTGCCGCCCGGTGCGCCGGCGAGCGGGCTGGAAGTGGCGGTCTACGACGCGCTGCCGAAGGTGAGCGCGGCGCAGATGACGCAGCACATGATCCTGCTGGAGACCAACGAGCAGGAGCTGGTGGTCCAGGAGACGCTGATCTATCAGAACGACGCCAATGTAACGTGGTACGACCCGAAAGGCACGCTGCGGTTTTCCGTGCCTGAGGCGGCGGGCGGCAATGTCATGGCGCGGGCGACGGCGCCGGGCGGCATGCCGGTAGAGCGGCAGCCCAAAAAGGCAGGCCCCGGCGTGTACGTACTCGACTACCCGGTGAAGCCGGGCGGCGAGACGCGGTTCGACATCAGCTATAAGATGCCGGTGAAGGACCCGATGGAGCTGGCGGGGAAGATTCTGCATGAGCCGGGTCCGGTGCGCCTCGTAGTGCCGCAGGGCATCACGGTGAGCGGCGATGGACTGACGCCACTGGGCACAGAGCCGCAGACCCATGCGATGATCTACGACATCAAGGGCACGACGTACAAGTTCAAGATCGTCGGGACCGGATCGCTGCAGAGCACGTCGAACGCGCCCGAAGCGACGGACCGCGAAGAGGACGGGCCGCGTATCGAGCAGATTTTGCCGCCGGGTTATCAGCGCCAATGGAAGTGGGTGCTGGGCCTGGTGCTGGCGTTCCTGGCGTTGAGCTTCTGGGCGCAGTGGATCAAGACGCCGGGCGCGCAAGGGGGCAAGCCGAAGGCATGAGGGCGCTCGCCGTCGAGGCCGTGTGGAAGTATTACGGCGACTATCCGGCGTTGCGGGACATCAGCTTTGACGTGCAGCCCGGGCAGTGCGTGGCGTTGCTGGGACGCAATGGCGCGGGCAAGACGACGCTGCTGCGGATCCTCGCCGGACTCTCGCGGGCGTCGAAGGGCCAGGTCAAAGTCTTCGAGAAAGACACGCTGGACCGCGCGGCGCGCAATTCCATCGGCATCATCGGTCACGGCATCGGCATCTACGACGAGCTGTCCGCGTACGAGAATCTGAAATTGTTCGCGGGACTATACGGACTGGAGAATCCGCACGAGCGCGCGCTGCAGTGGCTGGAGCGAACGGGACTGGAGCGCGTGAAGGACGGGCTGGTGCGCGAGTTTTCGCGCGGCATGCGGCAAAGACTTGCAGTGGCGCGCACGTTTCTGCACCATCCGAAACTGCTGCTGCTGGACGAGCCGTTCACGGCGTTGGACGACCGCGCAATTGCGCTGCTGCAGGGGCTGCTGCGCGAGTCGCTCGCGTCGGGCAGCACGGTGATCATGTCCACGCACCAGTTGCGCGAGGCGCTTGAGCTGGCGTCGCACGTAGCACTGATCAATCGCGGGAAGCTGGCGCACGCGGGATTGCGCACGCAGGAGATGCTGGAAGACCCCACGTATCTCTACAGGACGTACGGGGAGTCTTGATGCTCTTTCTACGCCAGATGATGACGGTTGCGGCGAAGGACCTGCGCAGCGAACTGCGCACGAAGGAGGCGCTAAACGCATCGCTGTCGTTCGCGCTGGTGATCCTGCTGCTGTTCAGCTTCGCGTTCGATCCCTCCTCGGACACGACGCGCGAGATTTCAGGCGGGCTGCTGTGGCTGGTGTTCGCCTTTGCGGGCGCGCTGATCCTGAATCGCAGCTTTGCGCGCGAACTGGAGAACGATTGCCTGGACGCGCTGATTGCGTCGCCGGTGCCGGGTCCCGCGCTGTTTCTCGGCAAGGTTGTGGCGAACTACGTCCTCCTGCTGGGCATCGAAGTGGTGTGCCTGCCGGTGTTTGGCATCTTCTACAACGTGAGCTGGGCGCAGCAGCCGCTGTGGCTGGCGCTGGTAATGATCCTGGCAAGCTGGGGCGTGTCAGTGGTGGGCACGGTGTTTTCGGCGCTCACGGTGAACCTGCGATTGAGAGAGCTGATGCTGCCAATGCTGGTGTACCCGATGCTGATCCCGTGCCTGATGGCGGCGATGCAGTTGACGACGCCGCTGCTGGCAGGGCAGCCGGTGCAAGGCGATCTGCTGGCATGGCTGCGGATGCTGATCGGCTTCGATATCATTTTTACTTCGCTTGCGGTGGTCCTGATCGACACGGTACTGATCGGGTAAGAAAGGAGGGGCCATGAGAGAGAAAGTGCTGTACGGGCTGGGCACTGTGGCAGCGCTGCTGCTGGCCCGCAACATTTGGACGATGCTCACAGGACTGCCGGACGAGGCGTTCCAGGGCGCGATCTTCCGCATCATCTTTTTCCATGTTCCGGCGGCGTTCACTTGCTTCGCGTGCTACCTGGCAGCGCTGATTGCAGGGGTCATGTACCTGAAATCGAAGAACCTGCGGTGGGATTCGCTGACGGTGTCGGCCACCGAAGTGGGGCTGGCGTTCGGCGCGGCGAACCTGGTGAGCGGGATGATCTGGGCTCGCATTATCTGGGGCATCTGGTGGACGTGGGACTGGCGGCTGACATCGTCACTGATCTGCTGGCTGCTGTATGCGGGCTATCTGGTGCTGCGGCGCGCGATCGAGGAGCCGACGGAGCGGGCGCGGCTCTCATCGGTGATGACGATTTTGAACTTCAGCGTGGTGCCGTTCGTGTTCTTCTCCATCAAGTGGTTCCGCACGCAGCACCCGCAGCCGGTGCTGTACGGCGAGGGGAAGATGGATGCGGCGTACCGCATCATGCTGTTCACGAACTGGGTGCCGCTGCTGATGCTGGCAATCGCGATGGTGGCGGTGCGGATGAGGCAGGAGAGGCGGCAGCGGGAGATCGACGCGCTGCGCCGGACGGTGCACGCTTTCTAGGAAGAGGGATGAAATGAACGACGCAGCCGCAAGAAATTTCGAATACCTCGCTTACGGGCTGATAGCGATCTGGGCGATTCTGGCGATTTATGTGATGACGCTGGTGAGCCGGGAGAAGAAGATCAACCGGCAGATCGAAGGACTGCAGCACATGCTGGAGGACAGGGAAAGGAAGTAGCTTTACGATGAACCGCCGCAGGTTGATGCAACTGGTGGGAGCCGGCGCGCTGACGGCGCGCCAGTCGTCCGCGGAAGAGCAGGTGGCGCGCGCGACGCGCGCAACGCCTTCGCCGAAGATCAAGGATGTGCAGGTGATCGCCACGGCGCCGGTGGGCCTGCGGCTGGTGGTCGTGAAAGTGATTACGGACCAGGACGGTCTGTACGGCTACGGCTGCGGGACGTTCACGCAGCGCGCCGATCTGGTTGTTCCGGCTGTGGAGAAGTACCTACGGCCGTTCCTGATCGGCAAGAACGCCGACCGCATCGACGACCTTTGGCAGGCGATGTACAACTCATCGTACTGGCGGAACGGTCCGGTGCTGAACAACGCGATCAGCGGCGTGGATCAGGCGTTGTGGGACATCAAGGGGCGTCAGGCCGGGATGCCTGTGTACCAGTTGCTCGGCGGCAAGTGCCGCGAAGCTGTGGATTGCTATGGACACGCGTCCGGCGCGGACATCCCGGACGTGATCGAAAATGCGAAGGGCTTCATGGCGCGCGGCTTCCGCCACGTGCGCGTGCAGGTGGGCGTGCCCGGCATGGCCGGTTACGGATCGGGCCGCGGCGACGTGAAGGTCGAGAAGCTGCACGACGCGCCGGTGTTCGAACCGGAAGCGTATCTGAAACGCGCGGTGAAGCTGTTCGAAGCGTGCCGCAAGGAACTGGGCGATGAGGTGGAGCTGCTGCACGACGTGCATGAGCGCATCTCGCCGATCCAGGCCGTGCGACTGGCTAAGGATCTGGAGAAGTTCCGGTTGTTCTTCTTGGAGGATCCGCTGTCGCCGGAGGACATCGCGTGGTTCCGGCACATCCGGCAGCAGTGCACGACGCCGATCGCGATGGGCGAGCTGTTCAACAGCCCGCACGAGTGGACGCCGCTGATCCAGGAGCGGTTGATCGACTACATCCGCATCCACGTTACGCAGGCAGGCGGGCTGACGCCGTGCCGCAAGATCGCGGCGATGGGCGAACTGATGGGCGTGAAGACGGCGTGGCACGGGCCGGGCGACGTGTCGCCGGTCGGGCACGCCGCGAACATCGCGCTTGACCTGGTCGCCTACAACTTCGGCATCCAGGAGAGCTACAACTTCCCGGACCGCGTGAAGGAAGTCTTCTCGGGTTGTCCCGAGCTGAAGAACGGCTACTATTACGCCAGCGAGTCGCCCGGCTGGGGCATCGAAGTGAACGAAGCCGCGGCGAAGAAGTACCCGTTCGGCTCCGGCGAGCGGGGCGAGCGCCAGCAGTTGAACGGCGGTTGGGGCGAAGTCCGGCGGCGCGACGGGACCATCATCAAGCAGTAATCGGGGCCGAGTTGCGCTAAGCTGTACCTCATCAGAAGAGGAGGCTTGCGCATGCAACCTGGGCTGCACCCGAATGCTTCCGCGACCGGAATTCCGAATCCGGCGCTGGTATTCGAACTGTTCAATTCGTATCAGAAGACGGAGGCGATGCGAGCTGCCATCGATCTGGGAGTGTTCCGCGCGTTGGGCGAGGGTCCGGCGAGCGCACTGGAACTGGCAGCGCGCTGCTCGGCGTCGGAGCGGGGCATGCGGATGCTCTGCGACTTTCTCACCATCATGACCGTGCTGGAGAAGCATGGCGGCGAGTACCGCCACACCGCAACCAGCGCGCTGTTCCTGGATCCGCGGTCGCCGGCGTGCGTCGCGAAGTCCATGAACTTTTTGTGCCTGCCGGACTTTCGACGGCCATTTGAGAACCTGGCCGAGATCGTGAAGAACGGGCGGACAATCCTCCCGGGCGAAGGCACAGTGGAGCCGGACAACCCGGTCTGGGTGGAGTTCGCGCACAGCATGGCGCCGATGATGGGAGCGCTGGCCGGCCCGCTGGGCGGCATCGTGTTGGAAGGGTGGAGCGGGCCGATGGACGTGCTCGATATCGCGGCGGGACACGGTCTGTTCGGGATTGAGATTGCGAAGCAGAATTCCGCGGCCCGGATCGTGGCGCTCGACTGGCCGAAGGTGTTGGAGGTGGCGCAGGCCAATGCGGAGAAAGCAGGAGTCGCTGATCGCTTCAGCCGGTTGCCGGGCAGCGCCTTCGAAGTCGATTACGGCGGGCCGTACGATGCCGTGCTGTTGACCAACTTCCTGCACCACTTCGATCCGGCGGTGAATACGGCGCTGATGGAGAAGGTGCGCGCGTCGTTGAAGCCGGGAGGCAGGGCTGCGATTCTCGAATTCGTGCCGAATGAGGACCGTGTGACCCCGCCGATGGCGGCCGCGTTCAGCCTGATCATGCTGGCGACGACGAAGAGTGGAGACGCCTACACGCTGCGGGAGTTGACGTCGATGTGCACCGACGCGGGATTCGCGCGCGTGACGTCGCATCCCGTGCCGATGTCGCCGCATACGGTGGTGATGGCGTACAACGAATAGTCGAATCAGCGGCCGGGGTCCAGGTTCCTGAACACAGAACCAGACTCCGGCACGTCGACTTTCTCGCCGGCGCCGGCAAGGAGGAGGTCGCGCGCTTTCTGCCAAAGCTCCGACGCGGGGATGGCGACTATCCGCCAAACGCCGGGGGCGAGGTGGGTGATTGTGTAGCGGCCGTTGGAGTCGGAGGTCGTGCGTTTGGTGGCGTAGATCAGGGCGTTCGCGTCAACCGGCTCCGCGACGGCGAGGACGCGCGCTCCAGGCTCGGCTTTGCCGCGTGAGCGGACATCACCGGAGAGGCTGTTGGGCGCGGGCGCGACGAGGACTTCCAGATGGTGGGTGGGCGCGGCGGAGTTGAGCTCGAAGCGCCGCTCCGAAACGGGTTGGCCGTTGTAGAAGAGCCGGCGGAGGACCCAGCCGTCTGGCAGTTTGTTGAGTGATAGCTGGAGCGGCTCGAAGAAGACGTTCTCGATGGCGTGACTGCCGTCGGTGCCGACCAGAGTGGGGGTTTCGCCGGTTCTGGTGACACGATCCATGGGGCTGAGGCCGATCTCGATCGCCGGTTTGAGGTCGCTCCAGAGGGGGTCCTTCGAGGGATCCTGCAGATTGAAGCTGTGGACGGCAAAGGTAACTCGGGCTCCGGGCAGGAGTTGGAGTCTCACGTCCTCAATGTCCTTGTCGACAACAACATCGTTGTATAGAGCCTGGCGGCGAAGGGATGGGGTGTTGGTTTCGTTGATTGCCGCCAGGGCGATCGGCCCCGGCGGCAGGTGGCAGATTTCGAACGGTCCCGGCGCCGGGAGGCTCTCCAAGACATAGTGGATCATGCCGGCGGCCCAGGGAGATTTGGTAGTCATTGCCACCCGCTGAGGCGGACCATCGAGACGGACCAAACCTCGGATGCAGTAGGTGGGATCGCGCGTCAGGGTCATGTCTATTGAATCGATCCGCGAGCCAGGCAGGAGATCGAAGGTTTGCGCGGACTCTGAGTCACTCACGCCCGGATAGTAGACGGTCCGATAGTCGAGATACTTCGGTCCAGGCTGGAGAGGCGCAGGCCGTAATCGGGGCAGGTCCGGGTTTTGGAACAACACCCTGTACTGGCCAGGTGCGAGGCCGGCGAGGGTATACCGGCCTGATTCGTCAGGCTCTGCATGCTGGACTGGAATCCAAGACAGCTCGCCGCGGAAGTCCGTCTTGCGGAAAGCCTGCACATCCATTCGCCTGACGGGTTTCTGCAAATCGGGATCGTAAATGCGGCCGGAGATGGAAGATTCGAGGGCGAGTCGCAGCACGACGCCACGCTTCCCTTCCCCTGGGCTGATGCTGAAAACAGGTCCGCCGGGCATCCCGGACTCGCCTGAAGTGACGTAGCCCTCTTTCTGGACCTCGACGCGGAAAGGCACCTCCGGAGCGGCTTCGAGGTGGAAGCGGCCATCATCGCCCGTAATCCCTGAGGTGCCTTGTGTGTTGGTCGCGGTGACGATGCGGGAGCCGGCAGGGTCGCGGGCGTAGCGGATGGCCACGGCGGCCCGTGCCACGGGCGCGCCCGAGATTGCATCAACGACGGTGCCTTCGATAAAGGACTTCGGTTCCGGTTGGGCCAGGAGGGCCGCGGCAAGCAGCGCGGAGTAGAATGACAACGTCATGAGAAGGCGCACCTTCCTCGCTGGATTGCTATCACAACATAGACACGTCGCAGCGGTCGCGGGTTCCGTTTTAGTTCATGAGCACGTGATTGTGGATTTTGGGGGCGTGGGGTCGACGGCCACGTATGATCGCGACGAGGTCTTCAAGATCGCGCGGCTGAAGGTGGAGGAGTTGAAGGAGTTTGGGTGCAGGCGGGTGTTGGAGTGTACGCCGAATGGGCTGGGACGGGATGCGAAGCTGCTGAGGATGCTGGAAGACGCGACGGGGATCGAGGTGTGGACGAACACGGGGATCTATGGGGCGGCGAAGCGAGCCGGGGTCCCCGAATACGCCAAAACTGAGACGGCGCGGCAGCTCGCGGCTCGGTGGGTGGGGGAGTGGAAGAATGGCATTGACGGCGTGAAGCCGCGGTTCATCAAGACTGCGGTGAACGGGTTCCCGCTGGAAGAGTTGGATCGGAAGCTGGTGGAGGCGGCGGCGATCGCGTCGATGGAGACGGGGCTGACCATCGCATCGCACACCAACGGCGGTGGGCGGGCGGCTGAGGCGCACCTTGAGATCCTGGCGTCGATGAAGTGCCCGGCATCGAGGTTCGTCTGGGTGCATGCGCAGGGTGAGAAGGATCGCGCGTTCCATGAGCGCGTGGCGCAGGCCGGAGCGTGGGTGGAGTTCGACGGCATCTCTGAGAAGTCGGCGGAGTGGCATCGGGACTGCGTTTTGCATATGAACGAACGGAAGCTGCTGGGGAGGACGTTGATCTCGCAGGACTCCGGTTGGTATCACGTGGGCGAGCCGGGCGGCGGTAACTATCGCGGCTACACGTACATCTACTCGGACTTCCTGCCGATGCTGCCGCGGGAGCTGTGGCGGCCGCTGCTGGTGGAGAACCCGAGGAGCGCTTTCAATTGAGCAAAATCGGTCAAGCTTTTCATTCCAGGCTGCCGTACCGTAGGGTCATGCAGACCGTAGATCTGTTCAAGGAACACAAGACGGAATACACCACGCCGAAGAAGCCGGTACTGGTGAATGTCGGGCAGGGTCATTATCTGGCGGTGAGCGGGCAGGGCGAGCCGGGCGGGCCGGAGTTTCAGGAGGCGGTGGGCGCGCTGTATGCGATGGCGTGGACCCTCAAGATGACGCGCAAATTCGGCGGCGAGCCGGATTTCAAGGTCGGCGCGCTGGAGGGCGTCTATCACGACCGCTGCGACTGGCAACTGCTGATCCGAGTGCCTTCGTTCGTGACGAAGGCGGAGATCAAGAAAGCCGCCGAGACGCTGGTGAAGAAGGGCAAGCCCGACGCGGTGCGGCGCGTGGAGCTGATCCGGCTGAAGGAAGGCCAGTGCACGCAGGTGCTGCAGGTGGGGCCGTACGAGACGGTGATGCAGACCGTGGAGACCCTGAAAACCTGGGCAGCGGAACAGGGCCTGCAATGCAACGGGCCGCTGCATGAAGTCTACCTGAACGACCCGCGGCGCGTGGCGCCGGAGAAGATCAAGACCATCGTGCGGCATCCCGTGAAGAAGGCGTGATGAGCGGGAGCTATCACGAGCGGATCCTGCGCGTGATGGTCTACGTGCAGGATCATCTCGACGACGAGCTCAGCCTGGATCATCTCGCAGGTGTTGCGTGTTTCTCGCCGTATCATTTCCACAGGATCTTTCGCGGCATCGCCGGAGAGCCGGTGAAGGAATATGTGCGGCGTCTGCGTCTGGAGCGGGCGGCGCAGCGCTTGAAGACGTCGGAGTCGCCGGTGACGGAGATCGCGTTCGATTCGGGCTATGAGAGCCACGAGGCGTTCACGCGGGCGTTTCACGCGAGGTTCGGCGCGTCGCCGTCGACATGGCGTGAAACGAACGCGCTCAGGGATGCGGGGCTGATCGAGGCCCGGATCGTGAGGATGCCAGCCAGGCGCGCGGCATTTCTGCGGCACACGGGTCCTTATGACAGGGTGGGCGAGGCGTGGAGCAGGCTGTTCGCGCTGGCCGGGGCGGCGCGCCTGCTGGGTCCGGGCATGGAGTTCTTCGGGATCGTGCACGACGATCCGGAGATCACGGAACCGGAGAGGCTGCGCTATGACGCGGCGCTGAAGGTGAGACCGGAGTTCACGCCGGTCGGGGAGTTCGGCGTTCAGGAACTGCCGGAACGAGAGTACGCAATGGCGCGGCACGTCGGGCCGTACTCGACACTGAGTGATAGCTACGCGCGGCTGTGCGGCGGCTGGCTGGCGCAGAGCGGACGCGAGCCGGCGTCGGCGCCCGCAGTAGAGTACTACCGGAACGATCCGCGGTCGACGGCGCCGGAGCAACTTGTTACAGACATTTACGTACCTCTATCGTCTCTCTAGAGTATTTACAGGTAAGAATGTCTGTTATGTGGAACGACCTCCGGCATGCGGCCCGAATACTGGCATCGCGCCCCGGATGGACGGCAGTGGCCGTTCTGTCGCTGGCGCTTGGTATTGGAGTGAACACGACTGCGTTCAGCATCGCGGACGCGATGTTTCTGCGGCCGATGCCCGTGGCGTCGCCCGAGCAGATGATGAGCCTGACGGCGAAGTACGACGGGCGCTCGTCGGAGGGGTTCTTCTTTGTGGAGTACCGCGAGCTCGCAGCGGGCACCACGGCGTTCAGCGGCGTGACGGCGTTTTCGAGCCGCGGCGCGATGCTGAAGCAGAACGGCGAATCGACGCTGATGGCGGTACACGTGGCGGATGGCAATTATTTCGACGTGCTCGGGGTGGCCGCACAGCTGGGGCGAACGCTGCGGCCTGAGCTGGACTCGTCGCCGGACGCGCAGCCCGCCGTAGTGATGAGCTACGGGCTGTGGCAGCGGAAGTTCGGCGGGGACCCGGGAATCGTCGGCAAGACGATCCAGTTGAACGACGCGTTTGTCCAGGTGGTCGGTGTGATGCCGAAGAGCTTTCCGGGGCTGGAGCGCGGCTATTTAACGGATCTGTGGGAGTCGCCGGCGGCGTGGACGGTATCGACGAATGCGCGTAGTGACATTGAAGAGCGGCGTTCGCGACAGTTCGAAGTGATCGCTCGTTTGAAGCCGGGCGTGACGAAGGAGCAGGCGCTGGCGCAGGTAGCAGGAGTGGGACGGCGTCTCAAGGAGGCAGATCCTGCGACGAACGGGCACATCACGTTCCACGCCGCGATGGCCCGCGAGGAGCAGCTCGCCGCGGCGATGAAGCCTGTTGGGATTCTGCTGGCGATTGTGGCGCTGGTGCTGTGGATCGCCTGCGGCAACGTTGCGGGACTGCAATTGGCGCAGGCGGAAGGGCGGCGGCGGGAGATCGGGATCAGGCAGGCGCTGGGCGCGTCGCGGGCGAGGCTGGTGCGGCAGATGATCACGGAGAGTGCACTGCTGGCGGCTGCGGGGACTGTGGTCGGACTGCTGCTGGCGCGATGGCTGCAGGGCATGCTGCCGGCGCTGCTGCCTCCGGGGCCGTTCCAGGTGGACTACGGGCTGCGTCTGGACTCGCGCGTGTACGCATTCACGCTGGCGGCCGCTGTGCTGACCGTGCTGCTGTTCGGCCTGGCGCCGGCGCTGCGCGCGTCGAAGATGGATGTGACGCCAGCGCTGAAGGATGGCGCGGGATCGGGGCGGCAGAAGCTGTGGATGCGGTCATTTGTCGTCGCTGCGCAGATCGGCCTGGCGGTGGTGCTGCTGAATGCGGCGGGACTGTTGCTGCGGAGCTTCATGCACACTCGCGCGGAGTCGCCGGGATTTGACACGGCGCGGAACATGGCCTGCCTGTTCATGGTCTCAGGGATGAAGACTTTCGATGGGCCCGAGGTGACCGTTACCTACGAACGGCTGAGGGAGGAAGCCGCGGCGCTACCGGGCGTGCGGCGCGTGACCTATGCGCGGCGCCTGCCGATGTTCTCGTCGGGAGGCGGGGCGACCGTGAAGATGGAGTTCCCTTCCCTGAAGCTGCCGGATGAGCAAAAGGTGGCGCGGCTCCACTACAACGAAGTGGGGCCGGGATACTTCGAGACGATCGGCACTCGCGTCCTGCAAGGGCGGGCGTTCGGCTCGCAGGACAGCGCGGAGGGCGCGCGTGTGGTGATGGTGAGTGAAGCGCTGGCGCGGCAGTATTTCCCGAAGGGCGGCGCTTTGGATCAGCATGTCCTGGTCCGCGGGAAAGCCGCGCGCATCGTGGGAATCGTCGAGAACGCGCGTGTGAACTCGATCCACGAACCGCCGCAGCCGTTCGTGTACTTCCCGTTCGCGCAGATGCCGTCGGGCGAGTCGACGCTGATGATGGAGACTCTCGGCGACCCCGTGGCCGTCGCGGCAGCTGCCAAGAAGATGGTGCAGCGGATCGCGCCGGAGGCCATGGTGCTGAGCACGGTGACATTGGAAGATCACATGAAGGAAGTGATGTTCCAGGATTGGGTACAGGCGGTGCTGTCGTCGGGCGTGGCGGCGCTGGGTGTGCTGCTGGCGTCGGTGGGATTGTTCGCGGCGGTCTCCTATGCAGTGGGCCGGCGCACGAAGGAGTTTGGCGTGCGTCTGGCGCTGGGAGCGCAGCGGCGGGACGTGTTCGTTATGGTCGTGAAGCAGGCGCTGCTGATGGCGGGAGTTGGAGCAGTGGTGGGCCTGGCAGGAACGCTGGCGGCATCGCGGTTGCTGCGAGGAGTGCTCTACGGGGTAGAGCCGAACGATGCGCTGACGCTGGCAGTGAGCACAATTCTGGCGGCGTTGGTGGCTGTGGCGGCGAGCCTGGCGCCTGCGCGGCGTGCCGTCCAGGTGGATCCGGTGCAGGCGCTGCGCTGGGAGTGAGCGGCTCGATAGGATATGGGTGGTATGCAGATTTGTGTTGTGTCGTGGGTGGAGATGGCGCCGCTGAGGGAAGAATTGATCGAGCTGCTGCAGGATGCGGTAGATAGCGGCGCATCGGTGGGATTTCTGCCGCCGATCAGCCGCGAGGATGCGGCGGAGTACTGGCATAGCGTGGAGAAGGAGTTGCGCGCACGGTCGCTGGTGCTGCTGGCGGTGAAGGACGAGGAGGGGATCATCGGGTCGGTGCAGTTGGAGCTAACGAAGAAGCCGAACGCGCGGCATCGCGCGGAGGTCAAGAAGCTGCTTGTGCACCGGCGGGCGCGCCGCAAAGGGCTCGGACGGGCGTTGATGAAGGCAGTGGAGGCGCAGTCGGTCGCGCTCGGCAGGACTTTGATCGTGCTCGACACGCGCAAGGGCGACGCGGCGGAGCAGCTCTATCTCAGCATGGGCTACACGCGCGTCGGCGAGATCCCGCATTACGCGCGGAGCGCAAACGGAGATCTGACCAGCACGGTGTTTTTCTACCGGGAGTTGAGCGGCGATTAGCCCTTGAGGTCTGCGAAGGCCTCTTCGATTTCTTTCCTGGCGGAGGGCGAGACCGGAGTGAGCGGCAGCCGCACGGGGCCGCCGTAGTAGCCGTTGAGATCCATCGCGTGCTTCAGGCCGGGGATGCCGTATTTGGTGGTGACGAGCACGGCGGCGCGGGCGATGCGGCGCTGCCAATCCATGGCCGCGTCGAATTCGCGCTGGCGGTGCGCTTCCCAGATGGCGATGGTCGAGTAGGGCGCGGCATTCGCGTAGGCGAGCACGGCGCCGACTGCGCCAATCGCGAATGACGGAGCGAGAGTCGGCGCGGATCCGACCAGTACCTGGAAGCCTGGCTTGGTCTCGCGGATCATCTGCATCACTTTCTCGATGTTGCCGGAGCTTTCCTTGATCGCAATGATGTTCGGATGCTCGCTGAGCGCGGCGACGGTGTCGGCGGGGATGTCGACGCCGGTGGCCTGCGGCCAGTTGTAGATCATCAGCGGGATTTTGGCCTGATCGGCGACGCTGCGGTAGTAAAGAGCCTGGGCGGCGCCGTTGTTCACGAGATTCTTGTAGTAATGCGGGGTGCGCACCATTACGGCCTTGTAGCCCATGTCCGCGGCGAGATTGGTAAGTTGGACGGTCTCGCGAACGCTCTCGACACCGGTGCCGGCCAGCAGGAGCTTGTCCGAAGCCGCGTATTTGGCGACGAGCTCAAACATCCTGAGCTTCTCTTCCAGGGTGAGGAAGACGCTTTCGCCGGTGGAGCCGCAAACAACGTAACCGGCCAATCCTGTTTTATTCCACTTGGTGACGTTGTGCTCGACTTTGGCCGCGTAGATGTCGCCTTCATGGTTGAAGGGGGTCGCGATGGGAGGGAAGATGCCGTGGAGTTTCATGGATGGGCTACAAAGACGTGCTGAGACGGCGAACCCCCGGCTAACGCCGGGGGTCCAATGAAGGTGTCCCTAAGGGACTACTTGCCAACGTTGATGAGGGTGAACAGCGCCAGGGACTCGATGAAGGCGAGGCCGAGGATGAGCAGGATGCGGATGGCGCCGGCGGCTCCGGGGTTGCGGGCGATGCCCTCGACGGAGGCCGAGATGGCCTTGCCCTGGGCGAGGCCGCAAAGGCCGGAAGCGATGGCCATGGCGAACGCGCCCGGCAGAACGAACGTGCCGGAGCTGCTGCCCTGGGTCTGTGCGAAGGTCGGGACGGCGATCAGCATGAGCGCCATCAGGAAGAGAACGTTGCGAACGGTCATTGGATTTACTCCTTACAAAACGGCCGCCAGGAGGTGGTTGCGCACCGGGCGTTGGGACGCCGGGGCCTCACACTGGAAGCCTTTCAAAAACTCTTAGTGGCCCTCGTGGGCAACCGCTTCGCCCACGTACACCATGCTCAGCATCGTAAAGATGAACGCCTGCACCAGCGAGACGAACGCGTGCAGAGCCATGAAGACGACGGGGATTACCCAAGGCACCATGGCGAGGAAGCCGACGGTGACCTGCTCGCCCGCCAGCATGTTGGCAAAAAGTCGGATGGTGAGCGAGACCGGGCGAATGCTGTGGCTGATCAATTCCAGTGGAAACATGAACCAGGCGAGCCACCACATGGGACCGGCCAAATGCTTCAAATGCCCGAGGAGCCCCTGCTCCTTCAAGCCCTGACCGTGATAGTAGAGGAACGAGCAGACCGAAATGCCGGCGACCATGAAGTAGTACATGGTGGGCGATTCAAAGGTCGGCACGATGCCCAGCAGGTTCGACAGCAGGATGAAGATGAAGAGCATGGAGAAGAACGCCATGTGCTTCTTGTAGCCGTGGCCGATGATCTCCCTGGCCTGGTCGGCGAGGAAGCCGTAGATGTTCTCGAAGATGAGCTGGAGTTTGCCGGGGCGATCCACAGAGAGGCTGGCGCGCACGACGGCGGCCACGATCATCAGGCCGAGGATGACGAGGATCTCCATGGAAATGTAGTTGGACCAGGGCTTGGAGGGGTCCTCGGTGTGATAGCCAACCGCATTGAACAGCGCGTTGGCAGGCGCAGCGAGAGATTTATTCAGCAGCGCGGTGAACCAAAGTTCATGCTCGTGCATAAAAGAGTTCGATCAGGACTTCGAGGGTTGCGGCGGTCACTGCGACCAGCAGGCCCGTGACAAGCGCGGGTCTGCAAGACCCGTAAGTACTTACGATAGCATAGGCTGCGCCTCCGAGGAGCAGCGTGCGGAAGGCGTGGAGAAAGGCGGAGGTACCGCGAACGGGCTGGCCTTCGGTGGCGGCCTGAATGTCGCGCACCAGCCGGTGGAGCAGCCAGAAACTGAAGCTGGAGATGGCCGCGCCGCCAAGAAATCCGGCCAGGCCGGGGATACCTTTCGCCGCCCACCAGGCGGCCGTACCGAGGATCGAGAGGCCAAGCATCAGGAGGGCGATTCGGCGGACGATGCGGTGGTAATCGAGGCCCGTCATTTGCGCTTGTCGAGGCCCTCGATGCGCATTGCCTGGCGGAAGGTCTCGTACATGCCGGCCACACAACCCACGATCAGTCCGGCGAGCCAGAGCCAGTTTGTGGCGTAGTGCTGGTCGAGCCACTGGCCGATTTTGTAACAGACCCAGCCGCTGATCGGGGTGACAAAAGCCAGACCTGTATAGGCGCCTGCCTTGGCATACCCGCTCATGCCGCTCCTGTCCGGCTTATTTTCATCCACAGCGCCAGTATAGCGGCGGGTAAGATGTCCTGTATGGCCTGGAAGCGGATTGCGGTTGTAGCCCTTTTGTGGAGCGCGGCCTTCGCGCAGAAACACGCCATCACCCACGAAGATCTGTGGTTGATGAAGCGAACCGGGGATGCAGTGGTGAGCCCCGACGGGAAGTGGATGGTGTTCCCGGTGACGGAGCCTGACTACGATCCGGCGAAGCAGGCGACGGATCTGTGGCTCGCGCCGACCGATGGCAGCGCGCAGACGCGGCGGCTCACGTTCACGAAGGGATCGGAGTCCGGCGCCACCTGGTCGCCCGACGGAACACGGCTCGCATTCTCGACGAAGCGCGAGGGGGACGATGCGGCGCAGATCTATGTACTGCCCATGCAGGGCGGCGAGGCGCAGAGAGTGACCAGCGCAGCGGCAGGCGCATCCAATCCGCAGTGGCGGCCGGACGGCAAGGCCCTTCTCTATGAGAGCGACTTCGATCCGATCGCGGCGGACCGGAAGGCGCGCAAGTGGAACGCGCGCATTTACGATACATTCCCCATCCGCTTCTGGAACGCATGGCTCGACGAGAAGAGGCCGCACATCTTCGTGCAGGAGTTGTCGGACGGTGCGAAGGCGCGCGACGTGCTCCAAGGCACCAAGATTGCAGGCTCGCCGGGGTTTGCGGGACTGTTCAACCCCACTGGCGGCGGGCAGTCGCTGGAGGCGATCTGGGCGCCTGATGGCCGCTCGATCGTGTTCACGGCCTACACGAACCGCGATGAGACGATGTCAGCCGAAACGGAATCGCACCTGTTTGTTGTTTCGGCGGAGGGCGGCGAACCAAGGCAGCTCACGGAGCCCGGACAGAGCTTTTCAGGCGCGAAGTTCTCGCCGCGGGGCGAAGCGTTATTCGCGCTGCATCAGAAGAACCCGGTGCCGGGCGGGCGGCTGTTTTCGCTCTCGCGGCTGGTGAGGTTCTCCTGGCCTGACGCAGGCAAACCCGCGTTCATCACGGAAAACTGGGACCGCTCCGCATCCTCGTTCAACATTTCCGCGGATGGCCGCACGGTGTATCTCGACGCGGAGGACGACGGCTTCGACAAGCTCTTCGAAGTGCCGGCGCAGGGGGGTGTGGTGAAGGCGCTGTTCGACATGAAGCGCGGCGGCTACTCCGGAGTGAAGCCGGTGGCTGGCGGGTTGATCGCGCGCTATCAGACGTCCGCGCAGCCGCCGGAGATCGTCAGACTGGACGCGGCCGCCGGCACGCACCGCTATCTGACGAACTTCAATGCCGATCGCATCGCGAAGATCGAGACGACAGAGCCGGTACACTTCTGGTTCACGGCGAAGAACGGCAAGAAGATTCACAGCCTGATGGTGCTGCCGCCGTTCTTCGACGCGGGCAAGCGCTATCCAATCGTGATCTTCCCGCACGGCGGACCGAACGCGATGTCGAAGGATGCGTTCTCGACGCGGTGGAACAATCACTTCCTCGCCGCGCCGGGGTATGTGGTGCTGCAGACCAATTACACGGGTTCCACAGGTTTCGGCGAGAAGTTCGCCGATGACATTGAGCGCGACGTATTGCGCGGTCCGGCGGAGGAGATTCTGGAGGCGATCGACGAGGCCGCGAAACGGTATCCGTACATCGACAAGTCGCGGCAGGCAGCGGTCGGGGCGAGCTACGGCGGCTACCTGATGAACTGGTTCAACGGGCACACGAATCAGTTCAAGTGCCTGGTGAACCACGCGGGCGCTATCAACAACGAGTCGCAGTACGGCGCGAACGATGGGGGGCTCGGCCGCGAGCTGCGCATGGGAGGTCCGATCTGGGAGAAGGGCGGGCAGTGGAACGATCAGAGCCCGATCCGCTACTCCGGCGCGTTCAAGACGCCGACGCTCATCACGCAGGGCGAGCTGGATTTCCGCGTGCCGCTGAACGAGAGCATGACGACGTTCAAGCTGCTGCAGCGGCTGCACGTGCCGGCACGGCTTGTGCTGTTCCCCGACGAAGGACACTGGATTCTCAAGGGCGAGAACAGCAAGCTGCACATGCAGGAGGTGATGGGCTGGCTGAAGAAGTATCTATGATTCAGCGCTTAACCTCTTGAGGCGGAGGCTGGTTGAAATGGGCCAGCGCCGCCTCGATGAGGCCCAGAATCTGGGCCGGTCCCTGATCGGGGAATCTGAAGGCCGAGCGAGCATTGCCTCGAATTATCAGCTCTGGTCCGGTCCGGAACCGAGGCCAACTCAGCGTGGCATCAAAGCCTCCATAGCCCATGCCTCCATTTTCTCCAGGGACGGGCCTTGGCTCCATGGACCGCACCAAAGCGCTTCTGAATCCGGCGAGGTTCTCTAGATCTGCGTAGAATGCCTGCTTGCGCTGTCCTTCCTCGACCTGAAGCTCGAAGCCGCGCAACTTGATTTCTGGCTTGTCCGGATCGGAGGCGGTCAATGCGAAGGCCTCCGCCTTCGCCAGAGGGCTCTCAATTCGGCCGACGGAGTGCCTGGACAATACAACGTTGGGGCAAGACGCGACAAAGTGCTTCAGTTTTTCGGGGCCAAAAAGATCGACGAAACACTGAGCGGTCGAGGTCAGGCTCAGGCATGAGATCCCGACCGCAATCCAAAGGAATCGCGCCATCATATCTGCCTCATCAGCCGAACAGACTTGAGAGAGGAAGCTCGAAACCCGGCAGAACCTCCGGACAGGTGAGAATTCCGCCTACTCCTAGAGACGTGAAGCGCCCGTCGCGCGTGTAGATCGCGGCGCTCTTGTCTTCGGGATCGATGACCCAGACCGCAGTGGCGCCGTCGTCGAGGAACTGGCGGATCTTGCGCTGCATCTCGGGAGCGGTTTGAGACGGCGATATGACTTCGACGGCGAGGTCGGGGGCGCCGGTGACCCAGCCATCGGGGTCGACAGACTTCATCCGCTCGGCTCGGACGAAGGAGACGTCGGGGCAGCGGAACGATTGACCTCTCAAAACATAGCCGGCTTCCGGAGGGAAAACCTCACCAGACCGTGAGCGGTCACAAATGCATCGATTTTGCGGAATAGGCTGGTAGCTACTTTAGTGTGGCGGTACTTGGGCGGTGGGGACACAATCAACTCTCCCTGATCGAGCTCCATGCGAAGCCCTCGCGGATGTTCGGGCAGCGCCAGAAACTCAGCCAGAGAGAGCGGCGTCTTCGTGGCCATATTCAAATGCTACACCGGGCGATTGAGCGAGAATGGCGTCATGAGTAAAGGTCCGCTTTTGATCCGCCACGAAGGCGATGCGCCGAGAGAAAGGTCCACCTGTGGATGGCGGGACCGATTGATCAGCCGCGAAGACGAAGGGACGGGTGTAGCGGCGTGGGCGCATGCCGTGGACATCGACGGCGCGAAGCTGCACTATCACAAGCGGGGGACAGAACTGTACTACGTGCTTGAGGGTGAGGGCTCCGTCATGTTGGACGGTGAAGAGCATCCCGTGAAGAAGGGCTCGCTGGTGCACATCCCGCCGGGAGTGGTGCATGGCGCGCGCGGCCGGATGCGCGTACTGGTGGTGGGGATTCCGGATATCGCGGAGGACGACCTGTTCTTCCCGGAGCCATAAAGGAAGCACCCCCGCCGCGNNCACACGAAACCGGCTGAAGCCGGGACACCAAACCCGAACGCCCTCTGATTCATGCACTCACCCGCTTTTGATCACACCCTCGGCGGTGCGCTACGGGGCCTTCCGGGTCTTCGGGTTTGGGCCGGGAATTAATCCCAGATCAAATTATAGAAGTCCACGATATCGCCCGGCGTTTTGGCCTCTTTGAATTTGATGGCCGCGCGGGGGTGCTCGTCTACATCGGCTGAATTAGTGATTCAGGTTGTAGATGCCGTAGTCGGGCCAGCAATCCTCATCTGTGCCGGGCCGGCCGCCGCCCTGCGGCGCGTTGGCGGCAGGAGCGGGCGGAACAAACTTCGGATCCAGGATCTTGGCGATCTGATCCTTGACGTCTTCGAGGTGGGCGCGCGAGGCGCGGTCTGTGACCGTGGCCATGGCCTTAGTCACGTCGGCGTTGAGCATCCGCAGCTCGCTGCGGAGGAGCGAACGCGCATCGTCGTTGGCGGGAGTGCGGCCGTTGAGCCGCTCGCCGATCTGGTCGAGATAGACGCGCTGCGTGTTGCGGCGGAACGTGTCGATCTGCGGCTTCGCCGCGTAGATCTCGCTGAACACGCCTTTGCGGACGTCGGTGAAGAACTCCGCAGGCGAGTATGCCTTGGTGTCGAGGGCGGCTTGCTCGACGAGCCGGTTCATGCGCGGGGCGGCGAGCATCGAGGTGAGGATGCGCTGCTGCGCCGTGCGGATGCGGTTGATTGCGCCGTCGGGCTCGATGCGGCGGAGGACCTCCGGATTGAGCGCCCACTTCGGCGCGACGAGGCCGTTGTCGAGAAGGAACTTCACCGCGGTCTGCTGGCGATCCTTCGACACCGGCTTGAAGCGAACGCCGGCCTGGCCTCCGTGCACTTGCTGTGAATCATACGAGCCGATCAGCGCCGTGACGTGGCCCATTTCCAGCGACCACTGCCCGAGCACGCGGGAGTAGACGCGTTGAAGCTGCTCCCAGTCCTCGCCCTTCTCCTCGGTAGCCTTGAGCATGTAGCCGGCGACGCGCTCCAGGTTCTTCAGTCCGAGCGTGGTGGCCTTGACGGCGTCCGCGTCGCCAACGGCTTCAGTGTTTTCGCCATAGTCGGCGCCGTTGGTATTGGCGGTGGAGAAGCGCAGCCATGGGGTCGTGTCCTGAACGCGCGCCCACTCGTCGAGCGTGTCCTTCTCCTGGTCGGGAGTCTTCGCGCCGGGAATCGGCTTGTAGCCCCAGCGGACCGCAAATTTGTCGTAGGGTCCGATGCCGGGAATGAGGTCTTTCGGATCGATCTTGTCCTCCGGCTGGGCGACGTAGTTGAAGCGCGAGTAGTCCATGAGCGTAGGCGTGTGGCCCATCTTCCTGACCCACTCCTTGTCGCGGACCTTCTCCAGCGGATAGAGAGAGCTCGCCTTCATGTTGTGCTGGAAGCCAAGGCTGTGGCCGACTTCGTGGGCGACGACGTATTCGATCAGTTTGCCAGTGAGGTCATCCGGCAACGGATACTTCTGCGCGCGGGGATCGTTGGGGCTCGCCTGCGTGAAGTACCAGTCCGTCGCGAGCTGCTGCACGTTGTGATACATCATGATGTCCGCTTCGAGGATTTCTCCGGTGCGCGGATCGGAAATGTGCGGACCCATCGCGTTCTCGATGGTGGAGGGGAGCCAGCGGATGACGCTATAGCGCGCGTCTTCGGGCGCCCAGTCGGGATCCTGCTCCTTCGTCGGCGCCTCTTTCGCGATGATGGCGTTTTTGAAGCCGGCCTCTTCGAACGCGATCTGCCAACTCTCGACGCCCGACTTCACGAAAGGCACGAACTTCTTCGGCGTAGCGGGATCGACATAGAAGGTGATGGGCTTCACCGGCTCACTCATGGCTGCGTTGGGGTCCTTCTTCTCCAGCCGCCAGCGCGCGATGAAGGTACGTCTGACCGCGCGGGCTTCAGGCCGGGAGAAGTCCATAGTGCTGTGCGAGAAGTAGCCGACGCGCTCATCGAAGAGCCGCGGCATCATGGGCTTTTCGGGCAGCTTGATCATGGAGAAGTGGAGGGTGACCGTGCCGCTGCCGGGTCTCATGCCCGCGCCGAGGAAGGGATTCGGCGCGGGAGTGGGCGCGCCGCCGGTGGGGGTATCGGTGGGCGTCGTGTAAGTGTGGATCGCGTCCACTTCGATATTGGTGGGGAAACTGACGGCCTTATCGATGAAGGAGCGGGTGGAATCCATCGCGCGGGCCCGCAGGCGGGCGCGGGCGCTGAACTCGGGGACGTCCGTCGTGAAGAGGCGGGAGACGTCGATGACGGGGTCGCCATCCTTGGAAAGTGCCTCGACGTTAAAGGCCATGATGATGGCGTTCTCGTTGGCGTCGCGCACGGCCTGCGCGATGGGTTCCTTCGGGTCGGCCGAGATTTCGTAGTTGATGGATTTCAGGAGGACGCGGCGGTCGCGGAGTTCCCAGCGGACGACGCGGTTGCCCAGGGACTGGCCGCCGTAACCGACGCCGATGGTTGTGCGCCTGATCTGGCTGACCCAGAGGAACTCCTTGTTGAGTTCGGCCTTGGGGATTTCATAGAGGACCCGGTCGCGGTTGCGGTGGATCTTGAAGAGGCCGTCGTCGGTCTTGAATTCCTTGGTGACGACCTTTTCATAAGGACGGGGTTCGGGGGCACCAGCGCCGGCGCGGACAGCGCCTGCACCGGCCGGGGCTTCCGGTTTGGCCTGTTCGGCTGGCGGAGGATCTTGGGCAAGAACGGCAGTCCAGCAGAGCCCGGTGAGGCACAGTGCTGCCAGGAGGGATGACGGTAGACGCATAAAGGATAATATCGCCGGATTCGCGCCTGAGGTTACAGGGAGGGCGGATGATAGAGTGGGAAAGTTGCCGATGTTGAAAATTACCCGCCGTACCCTGGCCGGTCTCCTGCTGGCCGCTCTCGCCTTTTCCGCCTCTTCCCTCAGCCCTTCGGAGAGCGCGCTTGTCTCGGAAATTACTGAGAACACGCTGAAGGGCCATGTGTCGTTCCTGGCTTCCGACGCGCTGGAAGGACGCGATACACCTTCCAAGGGGTTAGACGTTGCAGGCGAGTACATTGCCGCCCAGTTCCGGCGATTCGGCCTCCAGCCTGCGGGCGATGACGGCTACTTCCAGACCGCGCCGTACGTGCTGGTGACGCAGCCGATGGAGACGTTTGAGCTGACCGTGGAGTCCGGCGGGGCGACGTACAAAGCGCCGAAGGACCGCGTGATGGTCAGCGGATCGGGCGCGGTCAACCTGTCCGGTGTGCCGGCTGTGAAGGTGGATCTGAGCGCGGAAGGATCGGGGTTGCCGTCGAAGGAGTCGGTCACCGGCAAAGCAGTGATCCTCCTGACGGGAAACCAGCGAGGGCGGGCGATTATGCAGAAGCGCGAGGCTCTGTTGGCGATGGATCCCGCGATCGTGGTGAGCACGGGCTTCACGTTCCGCACCAGGCAGACGCTGAAAGAAGCGGCCGCGGGTACAGCGAAGCGCGCACCGGTGGTGACGATCAGCGACCAGGATTTCTCGAAGGTGGCCGCCGAACTGGCCGATGGCGCGAAGGTGAGCGCGTCAATTCAGGCGCCGGTGGAGAAGCCGGTGACGCTGCGAAACGTGATCGCCACTCTGCCGGGCAGCGATCCGGAGTTGAAGCAGACGTACGTGCTGCTCACGGCGCACTACGACCACATCGGCGTGAACCCTTCCGGCGAGAGTGACCGGATCAATAACGGCGCGAACGACGACGCCAGCGGCGTGGCCACAGTGTTGTCACTCGCCGAAGCATTCTCGAAAACCCCTCATCGGCCGAAGCGGACGCTCGTCTTCATGACGTACTTCGGCGAGGAGAAGGGGCTGTTCGGCTCGCGCTACTACGCAAAGCATCCGGTGTTTCCGCTGGTTCAAACCGTTGCGAACCTGAACTTCGAACACATGGGGCGTACGGACGATAACGAAGGTCCGCGGGAGGGCAAGCTCACGGCGAGCGGGTTCGACTACACGACGCTGGGACAGGCGCTGACCGACGCCGGGAAGGCAACGGGCATCCACGCATGGATGGACGACAAAAACAGCGATGCGTTCTTCGCGCGCAGCGATAATCAGGCTCTGGCCGATGCCGGGGTACCGGCGATCACAGTGGCCGTGGCGTGGATCTTTCCGGATTACCACCGCGTGGGCGACCACTGGGAGAAGTTGAACTACCCGAACATGGAGAAGGAAGTCCGGACGTGTGCGGTGGCGGTGTCGCGTGTGGCGGATAACCCGGAGGCGCCGAAGTGGAACGAGTCGAGCCCGAAAGTCGCCAGCTACGTGAAGGCGTGGCAACAGCTTCACGGAACGCACTGAGTATTGCCGGCGCATTCGCAGCCGCCACGCTGCTGCTGCATCTGTTGACGAACGGACAGTACGGCTTCTTTCGAGACGAACTGTGCTACATCGCCTACGGGCATCATCTTGATTGGGGATATCCGGACTGCGCGCCTATGATCGGCGGAGTGGCGTGGTTTGTGCGTCACGTGTTTGGGGATTCGCTCCAGGCGCTGCGGTTCCTGCCAGCGCTCTCTGCGGCCGCCAAGGTGCTCCTCACGGGGCTCCTGTGCGTGGAGATGGGGGGCGGCGCGTGGGCGGCCGCGCTGGCATGTCTGGGCGTGATGGCCGCGCCGATCTATTTGATCACCGACACGCTGTTTTCCATGAACACGTTCGAGCCGCTGTTCTGGATGGGGGCGCTGTATTTCGTGGTGCGGGCAGCAAGGCGCGACCAGCCGAAGATGCTGCTTTGGGCAGGGGTGCTGCTCGGCCTGGGCATAGAGAACAAGCACTCGACGGCGTTCTTCGCGGTATGCCTGATCGGCGGTCTGGCGTTGAGCCCGCAACGGCGGCTGCTGCGGTCGAAGTGGTTCTGGATCGGAAGTGCCATCGCGGTGCTGCTGTTCGTGCCGAACCTGATCTGGCAGTACCGCCACGACTGGGCGACGTACACGCTGCTTCAAAACGTCAAGAAGACGCACAAGAACGTGACGCTGACGCCGCCGCAGTTCCTGGGCCAGCAGGTGCTGATGCTGCTGCCGGTGTCGCTGCTGGTGTGGGGAGCGGGACTGGTGTGGCTGTTCCGGCAGCGCTGGGCGCGGTTCGCAGGCTGGATGTGCGTGCTGTTCTTCGCGCTGATGATGGCGATGCAGGCGAAGAACTACTACCTGGCGCCGATCTACCCGGCGTTGTTTGCGGCGGGAGGCGTGTGGTGGGAGTCACGGAAGGCGTGGATGCGGTGGTCCATGGCAGCGACGATCGCTGTCGTGGGTGTGGTGATCGCGCCGCTCACCCTGCCTGTACTGCCGGTGGAGAAGTTTGTGGCGTACGAGAAGTGGCTGGGGTTTGAACCGCCCAAGACGGAGCGGGCGCACGCGGGACCGCTGCCGCAGCATTTCGGCGACATGTTCGGGTGGCCGGAGATGGTGGCGCAGATTGCGAAAGCCTATCACTCGCTGCCGCCGGATGTGAGGGCGCGCACACGCATCTTCTGCAACAACTACGGTGAGGCGGGCGCGGTGGATTTCTTCGGCAGGCAATACGGGCTGCCGCATGCGATCTGCCCGCACCAGGGCTATTTTTATTTCGGCTACGACGACCTGAAGAAGGGCGACAACTTAATCGTGACGCAGGACACGGCAGAGAGCGCGCGCAGGTCGTGCGCGGACGTGGAGGTGCTCGATCGCATCGGCCACAAGTGGGCGATGGGTGAGGAGCACTTCGACTTGCTGCTCTGCAAGGGGCTGCTGATCGATCCCGCGGAGGCTTGGCCGAGGATGAAGCATTGGAATTGAGACACGCGCTTCAATGGCCCCCAAAGCCGCGATCGGAAGCGAGCGGGTGCAACTCGTCTGCAGCGGGGCGGCTTGCTCAGTTTGACGCCGGTTTCTCCCTGCCGGCGTAGCGTTCGAAGAACTCGACGATGCGCAGCATGTGGTCCATGCGGCGGCCGGGGTTGCCGGAGCGCGTCAACTCGTGGCCTTCGGACGGGTAGCGCACGTACTCAACGGGCTTCTTTTGTTGCTGCAGCGCGCGGTAGAGCATCTCGCTCTGCGTGACACCGGTGCGCAAATCCTGGCTGGCGTGAATGATCAGCAGGGGCGTGCGGATGCTGGCCACGTAGGTGAAGGGCGATTCGCGATCGAGGACCTGCTTCGCCTCGGGGTTCCAGGGGAATCCGCCGAATGCCCCTTCGACAAGGCGATAGGCGTTGCCTTCGCCATAGAAGGTGGTCAGCTCGTAGACGCCGCGCTGCGCAGCCGCGGCTTTAAATCGGTGATCGTGGCCGACTATCCAGGCAGTGAGATAGCCCGCGTAGGAGCCGCCGGTGAGAAACAGCCGCGAGGGATCGACGAACGGGTTGGACCGCGCCACCTCATCGAGCGCGGCGAGCACGTCTCCCGACGGTCCCGCGCCCCAGTCCTTGTGGTTGGCCTTCTGGAAGCTGATGCCGTAGCCGCCGGAGCCGCGCGGGTTTGAGTAGACGACGCCGTAACCCCACGAGCAGAAGAGCTGGAACTCGTACCACATGGAGAACTCGCCGGGCCCCCACATGGCGGCGGGGCCGCCGTGCATATCGAGCACCCACGGATACTTCCTGCCAGGCTGCGCGCCGGCGGGGTTCATCACCCAGTACTGCACCTTCGTCCCGTTGGGACGCGTGAGCCACCTCTCTTCCGGTTGAATGATGGTGCGCTGCGAGACCCAGCTTTCGTTCAGATCGGTGAGGCGGCGCGTGCGCCCGTCCTTGTCGCGCAGGTAGAGTTCGTTCGGGTTGGCAACCGTGGTGAGGGCGTAGACGATGCGCCCACCGCCGGCGGCGAAGATCTGCACGCCCGCGGGCGCCTCGATGAGCGGCCGCGCCTCGCCGCCCGACGTGCTCATACGCATCAGGGGAAAGCCGCCGTGCCAGGGGCTGGTGAAGAGGACGGCTGCGCCGCCGTCGAAATCCGTACCCTGCGGAGTGGCGTCCCAGGAGTCCGAGAACGTCCGGGCCAGTTTGCCATCCAGTCCCGCGAGGGCGAGCCTGGGTTGCTGGTAGATGAGGTCATCGGGGTTCGCAACCAACACAAGCAGCCGGGATCCATCCGGGCTGAAGCGGACGAACTGGAAGTTGTGGGCTTCGTCGTCGAGCACCGCGTGATCATCGGAGCCGCTGGCGGTCATGGTGCGGACCGCGCCGCGGCGGAGGCGGTCGGGGTGGGTCCTGCCATCCGGAGTGGACGAATAGACGATAGTCTTGCCGTCCGGCGAGAAGCGGGCGTTGATGTGCGGATAGAAGTTCTTCGTGAGCTGCGTCGATTTGTTGTCCTGCTCAAGATCGATGAGGAAGAGTTCGGGGACCGTCATCTCAGGAGCGAGCCCCTGCTCACCCTCGAAGTTCATGCGCGTGATGAGGGTGGGGTTGTCCTTGAGCGCGTTCTTGTAGAGCCAGGCGCGGACGGAGGCGAGGTCGCCGTCGGGACGTGCGGCTGCCAGTTCTTCCTTCGTGTACGTCTCATACTGACGCGCAGGGCGATCGATAGAGAAATGCGGTTTCCCCTCAAGTTTGGAGAGCGGGATGGCGCTCGTGACAAGAAGCGCCTTACCGTCCGGGCGCCACTCGACGTCCACGGCCCCCTGCTCGAACTTAGTCACGGCGACGGCCTCACCGGGCGAATCCACCGGCAGAAGAAACACCTGGGGTTTGGGGCGTGGCGCTCCCGGAGCAGAGGAGGGATTGTCCGTGCGGAGAAATGCGAGCCGCCTGCCGTCTGGGCTCAGCGCGCTGATCTGGTCGTTGCGATCACCGAAGGTGAGTTGGACGGGCTTCGCCTGCGGGTCATTCAGCGCGACACGCCACAGATGAGTGCGATAGCCGTAGTTGGTATCGCCATTTGCTTTTGCGGCATCGGCGGCCGGCTCGGCGAAAATCGAGCGGACAGCATAGACGGCGAAGCTGCCATCATTGGCCACGGCGATGGAGGCAACCTGTCGGATTCTCAAAAGGTCAGCGGCGGTGATTGGCGTCTTCGCCGTGTCCTGTCCCAGTAGAGTAAGGCATCCCGCGAGCAGAAGCACGTATGTGCGCATAGAGAGATGGTACTCCCGGCGCGCGGCTTCGCGGCGCTGTCACTGGGCAATCTTCGCGTAGCCTGAGTTCGAGATGTCCACCAGGATTTTCTTCGCCGTCGCATTCAGGACAGTGTGCTCGACGTGATTCGGCCCACCGGGGAGTTGTGCGAAGGTGACATCGAGCGTGACGGCGTCGTTCTTGTCTTTGAGATAGGACTGGACCTTGTAGCTCCGCAGTTTCTTAGCCGTGGGATCGAAGCCCAGGCTGAGCATGTCGCCCGTCTTGGCGTAGTCCTTGATCTGGACCGTGTCCAAGCCGCCGGCGGGAGTCACCGAGAGATTGCCTGCTGCGGCGGCAGCCTGGATCTTCTGCCCGTCGGGCGGCACATACTCTTTGACCAGAGCGCCCACCTGCTGCATGTACTCCTTCAGGTCCTCGACCTTGTTCTCGACGATCGCCTCTTTCACCGCCCCGCCGCGGCGCCCTGCGCGCTTGCTTTCTTTCTTTGGGGCCGGCTGGTCAGCGGAAGAGATCGGAGTCTTCTGGACCTTGCCGTCAGGGCCGTACTGGCACGCTTTCTGCTCGGTCTTCTTCACCTCCCCTTTCATGCTGGTTTGCGTAGTTTCAGTCCATTTGTATTGCTTGAGGGCGGCCTGGTCCTGCGCAATCGCCTGCTTCAGAGCGGCTATTTTCTGTTGCTTATCCGCGCCCGCCTGCTGTGCTTCAATACGCAGTGTGAAAACGAGCGTGAGTGCGGCCATTGTCCTGGTGAGCATGCAAGTGCCTCCCGCATACACATAGATCGAGGACGCGTGGCCGCGGTGCATTCTTTCGTGGATGGTACCCTGTTAGTTTCCCCATGCCCACGTTTGGATACACGACCAAGAGCGGGATCTCAGTGTCCCGCACGGTGTCGCGGCTGCCCTTCAAACGCGGCTTGGCGCACCTGATGCGCCAGCTCGATACGCGCCGCGGCATCTACCTTTCTTCGGGGTACGAGTACCCGGAGAGGTATTCCCGATGGGACGTGGCAAGCGTGTGCCCGCCTCTGGAGATTGTCGGACGAGGACGCGAGATCGAGTTCCGGCCGCTGAACACGCGCGGAGAAGCTCTGACGCGGATGCTGGAAACAGTCCTCAGGGATCATCCGCATTGGGAGTCGCTGGATCTGAGTGAAGGAACACTGCGCGGGCGTCTGAAACCACTGCCGGCGCTGTTTTCCGAAGAGGAGCGCAGCAAGCAGCCGTCGTTCTTCTCGATCCTGCGAGCGCTGGTGGAGGAGTTTGGCAACGCCAGGGACGGACGCCTGGCGCTGGTCGGCGCATTCGGCTACGACCTGCTGTTCCAGTTCGACCCGATCGAGTTGAAGCTGCCGCGCGGGGAGCAGAAGGACCTCCACCTGTTCCTCTGCGATGACATCTGCTTCATGGACCGCAAGCGCGAGGTGATCGAGCGCTACGAGTACGACTTCGACTATCAAGGTTTGTCGACGCGCGGCCTGGAGCGCACGAGCGTAGAAGTGGCGCAGCCCGAGGCGGCTGCGCCGCTGGAGATTGTCGCTGATCACACGCCAGAGGAGTACATGGCGAAGGTCGAGGCGGTGCGGGCCGGCATGAAGCAGGGCGACTACTACGAAGTGGTCCTGCGCCAGACGTTCTCCGCGGGCTTCGAGGGAAGCGCATCCGAGCTGTTTCAGCGCGTGCAGCAGGCGAGCCCGAGCCCGTACGAGTTCCTAATGCAATTCGGCGATGAGCAATTGGTGGGTGCGTCGCCCGAGATGTTCGTGCGAGTGGAAGGCCGGCGCGTGGAGACGTGTCCGATCTCGGGGACCGTGCGCCGCACGGGCGATCCGATGCGGGATCATGACCTGATCCGCGAGTTGTTGAACTCGCCGAAGGAAGAATCCGAGTTGACGATGTGCACGGACGTGGACCGCAATGACAAGTCGCGTGTCTGCGAGCCGGGGTCGGTGAAAGTGATCGGGCGGCGGTTAATCGAGCGCTACGCCGGGTTGTTCCATACCGTCGATCACGTGGAAGGCGCGCTCGACAAGGGCTTCGACTCACTGGACGCTTTTCTGTCGCACATGTGGGCGGTGACGGTGATCGGCGCGCCGAAGAAGGCGGCGGCGCAGGCGATTGAGAACCTGGAAAAGAACGCGCGCGGCTGGTACGGCGGCGCGGTGGGAATGCTCTCTCTGAACGGCGACATCAACACGGGCATCCTGATCCGCACGGTCCATTTGAAGGACGGCATGGCGCGATACCCTGCGGGTGCAACGCTGCTGTACGACTCGGATCCCGCATCGGAGGAAAAGGAGACGCGCCTCAAAGCGACGGGCTTCTTCCGCACGCTGCAAGTGAAGCCTCGGGGGGCGGCTCCCGAACAGAAGGACCTGCCCGGCAAAGGCGTCAAGCTGCTGCTGGTCGACAACGACGACTGCTTCATCCAAACGCTGGCGAACTACGTGCGGCAGACGGGCGCGGAGGTGGTGACCTACCGCGCAGGCTTCCCTCTCGAACTGATCGGTCAACTGAATCCGGACATCGTGCTGATCTCGCCGGGGCCCGGCCGGCCCGCCGACTTCGACGTGCCTGCGACTGTGCGCCATGCCGCATCGCTGGGCATTCCGGTGTTCGGCGTGTGTCTCGGATTGCAGGGAACCGTCGAGGCGTTTGGAGGCGAGCTCGGAGTGCTTCCATATCCGATGCACGGCAAGCCCTCACAGATCTCGCACCGGAACATCGGCGTGTTTGAGGGGCTGCCGGAGAGAGTGAAGGTCGGGCGGTATCACTCGCTGTATGCGCTTCGGGACAAGCTGCCGGATGTGTTCGAAATTACGGCGGAGAGCGACGACGGCGTGATCATGGGCATACGTCACAACTCACTGCCGGTGGAAGCTGTTCAGTTCCATCCCGAGAGTCTGCTTTCGCAGGACGGGGAGCATGGGCTGCAGATGATTCGCAACATGATCCGGCTGTACGGCCGCGCACGGAGCGGGAAATAGTGATGCAGCCGCAGCTGATCGCGCTGTATGTCGGGGGCTTCGCAGCGGCTGTGACCAGCGTATTCTTTCTCGACCTGTGCAACCTGATCTTTCAATGCGGGTGCGATCATCTCTGGGCCGCGCAGGACGCGCACTGCAACATTCACAGCGCATCAGGCAGGCACTGTCCGTTGTGCAGCGCCGGGGTTGCCGGGTACGGGATCATATATGGAGTGATTGTTGGAACGCAGTTTATCCTGGGGTTCTTTCCGCAACGATGGCATTGGGGAAGACGGCTGGCAGCCGCGCTGGGCGCTTTCCCTGTGTTGGGTGCGGTTGTAGGATTAGCCCTAGGGTTATACACCGGGTACTGGGACTAAGTTGCCATTGAGTTCTAAGTTCATGAACTGGATACTCGAGTTAGCGATGGACCTCACTGACTTGATCTACATCGTGTTCGTACTCATCTGTGCCTGGTTGGCAGTCAACCTGGATTCGGATGGAGGCGGCGGGAAGCGTTCGCGCATGCGCGCGACGCAACTGCCATAGGCTGAATGGGTCATGTCTTGGTGCTCGGCGGCGGCCTCGCCGGGCTCTCAGCAGCAATCGCTTTGGGACAATCGGGGCACCGGGTGACGGTGCTGGAAGCTCGTGCATTCCCGGGCGGGCGTGCGACTTCATATCCGCTGCAGGGCAGCGATGAGGGCGAGGTCATCGACAATTGCCAGCACGTGCTGATGCGCTGCTGTGTGAACCTGCTGGATTTTTATCGCAGGCTCGGCGTGGATGACCGGATCAAGTTCCACAAAGAGTTCTACTTCATCGAGCCCGGCGGCAGGACGTCTATCATGCGCGCCGGGGTGCTGCCCAAGCCGTTGCAATTCACCGAATCGTTCGCCGCGCTCCGGTTTCTTGAACTGCGGGACAAGCTGGCGATCGGCAAGGCTCTGCTGGCAATACGGAAAGAACGGCTGACCCGGCGCGACCTGGATCAGATCACGATGCTCCAGTGGCTTCAGGAGAAGCAGCAGACGCCGAGAGCGATTGAGCGTTTCTGGCGGCAGGTTCTGGTGAGTGCGATCAACGAAGATCTCGACCGGATGGCGGCGTCGCACGGGTTCCAGGTGTTCTGGCTCGGGTTTCTCGCGAGCTCAGACTCCTACGAAATGGGCCTGCCGGATGTGCCACTGGCAGAGCTGTACTCGGCGGAGGCGTGGGCGCAGGCGCCCACCGTTGAACTGAAGTTCCGCACGACCGCGACGCGCCTGGCGGCGGAGGGAGATCGAATCACCGGAGTGGAGACGGAGGGTGGCCTGCTGGTGGCGGATCACTACGTCGCCGCGCTGCCGTTCGAGCGATTGAGCACGATGGCGCCGGATCTGGGGATCGATTATTCGGTGTTCGAGCATTCTCCGATCACCGGCGTGCACCTGTGGTTTGACCGGCCGGTGACGTGGATGCCGCACGCCACGCTGCTGGACCGGACGCTACAGTGGATGTTCAACAAGGGGGAAGGCCGATACCTGCAGCTCGTGATCAGCGCCTCAAGGCCGTTGACACCCATGTCGCGCAATGAAGTGATCGAGCTGGCGTTGCGTGAGTTGGCGGAGTACTTCCCGGTAGTCCGGCAGGCCAAGCTGGAAAAGGCCCATGTCGTGAAGGAGATGCGAGCGACGTTTTCAGCCCGGCCAGGCCTTGAAGCCCTGCGGCCCGAGACCAGGACGCGATTTGCGAATCTGTCGCTGGCGGGAGACTGGACGCGGTCCGGGTGGCCGGCAACCATGGAGGGCGCGGTCCGGAGCGGATACAAGGCAGCGGAGGCTGCCGCAGCGGCCATAGGATCGAATGACGGGTTTCTGATCCCCGATATCGCTTAAAATCGAAGTATGCGACGGCGCACCCTGGCGTTTCTGGCAAGTCTGATTTTCGCCCTTCCCGTGTTGGCGGATCCACCGATGACTAAGCTGCGCGTGGAAGTTCGCACCAACAGCGACCGGCCAGTCGACCGCGCCAGCGTGATCGTACGATTCGTGAAGGGACGCAATTACGTCAAGCTCGGGAAGAAGATGCACACGACCTGGGAGATGAAGACGAACCAGGACGGCGTGGCGAAGATGCCTGCACTGCCCCAAGGCGAGATCCTGGTCCAGGTGATCGCGAAGGGCTATCAGACGTTCGGCCAGACTTTCGAGGTCAACGATGAAGAGCGGACCATCGAAGTAAAGCTGAATCCGCCCCAGCCGCAAGTGAGCGCTCACCAGTAGACGAAACAGAATCTTCTAGTCAAAATTCGGCATCGTACGGCGAGGAGTGCGCGAACCATGAGCGACACGAAAGCCTACGATGCCATCATCATCGGGACCGGCCAAGCCGGACCGAACCTCGCGCAACGCCTCTCAGCCGCCGGGCGGCAAGTCGCGATTATCGAGCGCAAGCTGTTCGGCGGTACCTGCGTCAATACCGGCTGCATCCCGACGAAAACCATGGTGGCCAGCGCCTATGCGGCCCACATGGTGCGACGCGCCGCTGAGTTTGGCGTGAGTGTCAACGGCAGCGTCGCCGTCGATATGAAGCGCGTGAAGGCGAGGAAAGACGAGATCTCGGGGAAGTCACGGACCGGGGTGGAGTCGTGGTTGAAAGGCCTGGAGCGCTGCACGGTGTACGAAGGACACGCTCGGTTCGAGGGTCCCCACGAAGTGAGCGTCGGAGGGCACCGGCTGAGGGCAGAGCGCATTTTCGTCAACGTGGGTGGACGCGCGGCAGTGCCGGAGATGCCAGGACTCGGAGAGGTCGAGTACCTGACCAACAGCTCGATGATGGCTGTTGACTTCCTGCCGAGGCACCTGATCATCGTGGGCGGCAGCTACGTCGGCCTGGAGTTCGGGCAGATGTTCCGGCGATTCGGAAGCGACGTCACGATCATCGAGAAGAGCGACAGGCTGATTCAAAGGGAGGACGAGGACGTCTCGGCCGCGGTCAAGGAGATCCTCGAAAAGGAAGGAATCCGGTTTCGGCTCAGCGCGAATTGCATCGGGTTCGCGAAGCGGGGTAATGAGATCCTGGCGCGGGTGGATTGCGACAGCGGCACTCCGGAGGTGCTCGGCTCGCACCTGCTGCTCGCGATGGGCCGGCGGCCGAATACCGACGACCTGGGTCTGGAGAAAGCCGGCGTAGCTGTGGACCAGCGCGGCTACGTCGTGGTCGACGACCAGCTCCGCAGCAGCGTGCCTCACATCTGGGCAATGGGCGACTGCAATGGCAAGGGCGCTTTCACGCACACGGCCTACAACGATTCCGAGATCGTGGCGGCGAATCTCATCGATAACGACCCGCGGAGGGTGAGCGACCGGATCACCGCCTATGCGCTCTACGTCGATCCACCGCTGGGGCGCGCCGGGATGACGGAGGCGGAGGTGCGCAGGACGGGGAGGCGCGCGCTTGTGGGCAAGCGTCCAATGACGCGGGTGGGCCGCGCCGTGGAGAAGGGTGAATCGCAGGGGTTCATGAAGATCCTGGTCGACGAGGAGACTCGCGAAATCCTCGGAGCGGCGATCCTGGGCACAGGCGGCGACGAGGTGATCCACTCGATCCTGGACGTGATGTATTCGAGGTCGCCCTATACCGTCATTCAGCGGGCGATGCACATCCACCCGACGGTTTCGGAGCTGGTTCCGACCATGTTGGGAGAGCTTCAACCGCTCGGAGGGACCATCGAAAAAGGGGTCCCCGTCAGCCTCTAACCCTGAGCGTCGCAAACACCGGTACGGAGGAGCCGACTTCTGCCTGGAGATGCTGCAGATCCAGAGCAGGACTCGCCTCCAGGGTGGTGGAAGCGATGACAAAGCCGGCTGACCGGCAGAAATCGCTCAACGACGAGTATTGCAGAAAACGTGACCGGTTGAGGGCTTCGCCAAACCGCCGGGCGTCTTCGCGGAGCACCAATTGCCCGGCGGCGACCGCATAGCCGCCCGCCCACTCTTCTTCCTCCTCGAAACCGGAGAAAGAGATCGGCGGCGCCAAGGTACCGATGGGACGCCATCCATACCGCTCGGCGACGGCCAGTGCCGAGCTCCAGGTAAGACTGTCGATGAGTAACGATTGTCCGGAGGGGTTGTAGAGAGAGATCATCAAATAATACTCTCCTGTCCTAATTGTGCCTTGAAGCTCCGAAACTTTCCGCAAGAATTTCATATAGGTTTAGTAATCTTGCACATCAGTAGGGTCTCTTCATGTTGGTTCAAGGCAGATGTGTGCCTTTTCTTCGCTCAAGCTGTCCAAAAGAGAGGTGTTGACGGGGAAGGAAAGGAACAAACTATTGAGGCGGTTTGGGCATCGGGACGGTGGAACCGCCAAGCCCGGCGTAGCTGTCCTTGATCTTCGAGACCTTGCCGTTGGCGAAGGTGACGAAGGTGATCTTGCCAGGGGGGAGGCCGTAGATCCAGTCCTCGGTTTCAATGCCGTCCTTGGACTCGCGCAGGCGGTCGCGGGGCTGGCCCATGGCCATTTTGACCTGTTCGCGAGTCATGCCCACTTCGGCGCGCTTGGCCTTGATGGCTTCCTGAATCTCGGGCGGCAGGTTCTGGAAGTAATCGTCCGCGGCCGACCGCTTCTCGAAGTCCAGCACCGGTATCAGGATTTTTTTGATCTCCGCGGGCTTGATGGGGGGCATCTTACCGGGGAACACGACCGCGACGGTAGTGCCGGCCGTGCGGGTCGTCTGTTTGGAGAGGGGGACGGAACTGGTGCCGCCGCCGACGCCACCTTCAATGCGCTCGTACCACTTGCCTCTGGTGTTTAGTCCGCCGTTGATCTGCAGGACGACGCGGTCATCGTCGATGTCTACCTTCGTCACCTGGACGAGATCGCCGACCCTGCCGACAGGACCAAACTCATCGCCGGCATCGCGCCAGGCGGACTTGTCCCAGGTTCCGTCGCTATTGAATTTCAGGGCTCGCTTGGAGCGGGGGATATAGGCCTTGACGGTCGCGTACTCAGAGGAGAGCCCGCGCACAAGTTCCATTTTCTCTTCGTCGGTGAGTTTGCGGACCGGATCTTCCTTGCCCTTCTGGGCGAAGAGCAGTGAGCCGCCGAGGAGCAGGAGAGCCCAGTGCCGTGTCATGGCCTCACAGGTCCTTTCCACCAGCGACGAGCGGAGCGGATTGTCTTTCCACCCGAATCTTCCAGAGCCACAAAGCGAGGAGCACCACCACGCCTGTCGCCGGAAGACCCGCCTCCACACCGTAAGCTCCGCCACTCCAGAGCGGGCCGGCATTCCAGTGCAGAGTGTAGCCCGTCGTCCCTATTGTAAATCCACTCAGGTTCACACCCAAGAGGGGGAGGATCCAATTCCAGCCAAAGTGCAGTCCAATAGGAAGCCACAGGTCACCGCTGCGAAAGAAGGCGTAGCCGAGCAGGACACCCCACAAACCGGTGTTGAAGATGCCGAGCCATGTCGCATTCGGGTTCCCCAGGTGAGCGAGCGCGAAGAGAAAGCCGAACGGGATGATGACGGGCCAGGGTCCGTAAGCGCGCAGGAGGATCTGAAAGGCATAGCCGCGGAACATCATCTCCTCGCCCACAACGCCGAAGAGGAGGATGACGGAGACGAAGATGAGCTTCCCGGGCGTGAAGGCGTTCGCGGGATCCGGCGACGGAACGATGGAGGCGAGCCGGAGGAGTGCGGGCAACAGCAAAGCGATGAGGCCCGCAGCCGCGCCGCCGGCAGTGCCGAGCGCGAGATGGCGGAGCGATGCGGGAGACCACGCCATGCCGATATCCTCAAGGCGGCCGCGTTCGAAGGTCCGGACGACGAATGCACTGGCCAGCGCGGCGGCGATGAACAGGCTGAGCGCGGCGGCAACCAGCGTGCTGTCGAACAACCAGTAGAGCAGGACGCCGATCAAACCGCCGCCGAAGCGGATGAAGATGAGAAAGAGGCCGCCGCGCAGAAGGAGGCCGAACAGGCCGCCCGCGCCAACGGTCTTCGACGGCGTCATAGGTTCCTCAAGCTGATACTTTCAAGGAAACGCCCTTGGGAGCGACTGTGACCGGGAGCACTTTGGCGCCCTCCCGCTCGAGCAGAGACGACACCTGCTCGCGGGCATCGGGCTCGCAAAGAAAGACTGCGCAGCCTCCGCCGCCGGCGCCGCATACCTTGGCCGCGCGAGCCCCCGCTTTCCGCGAGATGGCGACGAGGTGATCCAGAAAGTCGGTTGTGATGCCGGGAGCGTTCTTGCGGCGGTGGCTCCACTCTTCACGCAGCAGGCGCGCGGTTTCGCTCCAGTCCTTTTTCTCCAGCGCGCTGCGCATGGCGTCCGCGATGGCCGCGATACGGTTGAAGTTCGAGCGGACGCGCCGGTCGCCGTCGATGTAGAGCTTGGTGACCTCCCAATTGTTGATGCCGGAGTTGCGCGGCTTGCCTGTGTAGGCGAGCACAAACCTCTGATTGAGGTCGTCGTGATCCACCGGGAGAGCGGCGCGCTTGATACCCGCTTCAGTGAGGTGGATGGCGCTGACCCCGCCATACATGGCGGGGTAATAGTCCTGACAGCCGGTGGGCACCCGGATGAGTTGCGCTTCGATATTCTGCGCGATCTCGCGAATCTGCTCGATCGTGTGGCGCGTACCGCAGTAGCGGTTGAAGGCGCTGACCGTGGAGATGAACATCGAGGAGGATCCTGCGATCCCCGCGCCCTGCGGCGACTCCGAGTGCGTCTCGACAATCATCCCGCCCTTGGGCCTGAAATATCGCACGACCTGGGCAGCCAGACTGTGCCGGTGGCGGGTAGCAGCGAGCAGCGTGTCCAGATGATCGTAGGTCTCCTCGATGTTCTGGTCGATGGATCGCAGCGTGATGGCCTGCCCGTCGCGAGAAGAGATGCGGCATCCGGTGTAAACGGAAACGGCAAAATTGAGCGTGACGGAGTTCCGGTGAAACAGGTACAGCGGCCAGATATCAAGAGTTCCGCCCGCCAGATCGACGCGGCAGGGGGACTTTGCTGAGACGTGCATCACGAATAGCTTAGCGGATCGAAGGTGTTGGCAGCATTAGTATGGAGTCATGCCGGTCCGACGTATTCTTCAACTCGGCGATCCCCTTCTGCGCGTGGTGTCTTCGCCTGTGTTCGACCAGGCCAAGGCGCTTCAGATCCTGGAGGATCTGGAGGAGACGCTCGCCGAGTTCCGGCGTGGGCACGGGTTCGGACGCGGAATCAGCGCCATCCAGATCGGAGAGTCGCTGCGCGTGATCTTCCTCAACGTGGATGGAGTGCGATACGAGCTGGTCAACCCCGAGTATCTATGGAAGAGCGCGGAGAAGTTCGAACTCTGGGATGACTGCTTCTCGTTCCCGAATCTCATGGTCCGGCTGCGGCGCCACCGCGCCGTGCTATTGAGTCACCAGGATGGCGCTGGAGAGCGGCATGAACTCGATGCTGAGGGGGCTCTCTCCGAGCTGATTCAGCATGAGATGGACCATCTGGATGGGATCCTGGCGGTGGACCATGCGGAATCGATGCGGGATCTGGCGACTCGAGAAGAATGGCTGAGACAGCTCAGTGATTGCACCGGTGATCGAAGAGCGAACACCCCGCTCTCCTAGCGCAAACTGAGCGATTCACCTGAATTTCACGGAACAGAGCGGGCGATTCAGAGGTACTATGAAAACACACCCCTGAGGAGAGGGAGATACCTTAGGCCATTCCCTAAATGAGTGTAAGGCGAAATTGTGGTTGTTCGCCTTCTGTAACAGGAGCGGCAATCCGCCGATCGAAGGTACGTATGATAGAGCGGCGTACAGAACCGAGAATGTTATGTGCGGACCTAGTGGATGTCCGCTGGCGAGATAAGTCTGGCCGGAACCGCCGGGCGGTGGCGAATCTGGAGGACATCTCACTCTCGGGGGCCTGCATTCAAGTGGACGCACAGATCCCGAACGGGGCCGTGGTCCAGATTTCGTACCCGAAAGGCGAATTCGCGGGTGTCGTTCGGTACTGCATGTTCAAGGAAATAGGCTACTTCGTGGGCGTACAGTTCGAGGCGGGATACAAGTGGTCGCGGACGAGTTTCAAGCCGATGCACTTGCTGGATCCGCGATCGCTGATGAAGCGGGCGCCTCACAAGATGAAGCCCAATCTGCCGACGCGGCAGACCAGCTAGGGGGAAATCAGCCGCGACGCGGAGCGGCAGAGCCGGCCTCGGAGCGCTGTCCTGCTTTCGGAACAATCAGATCCGAAATACCGTCTAGCCCTCCATGAGGACATGGTTGTTGGTCCTGTTGAGTGCCTCGCGAGGTATCGCGGGTGATGGAGCCGATCCGGCTGAGTTAAAAACCAGAGCGCGGACATACCTGGAGACGGCCTCCGGGCTTGTGGCGGCGACGCCGCCGGAATTCCAGGCAGGAGCTCTCCTGCAGATAGGCGCGATCACCTCCACCTTTGATCCGAACCGGGCAATGGAGTTGTACGAGCAGGCGTTTGCTGCGTCAGCGGTGCTGCCGACACAGACTGGTTACCGGGTCAAGGAGGAGTTCCAATCGCTGCTGTGCGAGCAGGTCGCCAGGATCCGGATGGAGCGGGCGATCGAGATACTGACGATGATCCCCATCCCGCCCTCGGGGGAACCCGATCCGCGCGGGGGCGCGCTCCGGTCGATCACCCAGCAGTTCCTGGCTGCGAAGCAGATCGACAAGGCTTTGGAGACCCTGGACCGTCTGGCGGTGGGCGGCGCCTATCCTTTCGAGGCGGTCACCCTGGTCTTGAAGGCTCTGCCGCCGGGCGATGAGCGGAGACAGAGCCTGTTCTCTGCCGCGCTGGCGAGCTTCCAGCAGAGGCCGGATGTGGCTGAGTATGACCGGTTCATCAGGACGTTCAAGAAGGAGATGACGCTGGAGACATTCCAGTCGTCTGTGCGGGCGCTGGCCCGAGCCGCATTGGATGGAAAGGGCTTGCCCGAGCCGCACAGCCAGACCATCGCTGCGCCGAAAGGGACAGTGACGCTGACGGACCCGCAGGATGTGGAGATCTTCAACCTGGTCGATCTGATGACTGAAGTGGATGCCGGGTGGGCCAGGGAGGTGGCTGCGTCGCGGCCGGGATTGCAGCAGGTTCTGGCTCAGTATCCGCGCGGTCCGGCGTCGATCGACGGCAACGGCGAGACGATGACGACGCGGGGGACGATCCGTCCGGGGCAGTCGAAGGCGGACGTCGAGGCCCGGGCCAGGGTCATCGCATTCGAAACAGTGAAGGCGCAGGAGACGATGGCGAAACTCCGGAAAGATCCGGAGGGAGCGCTGGCGGCGATCGCGCAGATCCCGACCCCGCTGCTGCAGGTGAAGATGATTGAGACAGTGGCATATTTCTCGGGAAGCAAGCCGCCGGAGGAGGCGCGGCCCCTGCTGGGCAAATGCGCGGAGACGCTTTCGAAGGTGAAGGAGCCGGACTACCGCGCCAACGCCTGGGGCGCGATCGCGGTGAACGCGGCCAAGGCGCAGGACATGCAGTTGGCGATCACGTCACTGGAAAAGGGCATCGCGGATGCACGCGCGATGTTGAAGAAGGACGCAGACCCGGACAATCCAAATCTGGCGCCGCGATCGGCGTGGCCGTCGACGCAGATGTTCAAGCTGCTGTTCTATCGCGCCGCGAAGGCGCTGGGCGGGGACGCTGAAGCGCTGCTCGAAAAGATCCCTGACGCGGAGATTCAAATCATGGCGCGTGCCGAGATGGCGGGGGCATGGCTGGCTGCACCGTCGACTCCGTACTTTTCTCATACCCGGAGGGCCGGGCGGCGATAGTATCCAGGGCAGCCCCTACTGGATCAACTTGGACTCGGCCGTGAACCTGCGATAGTTCGCGAACTCGATATAGAGCCGCACGCAGTCCCCTGAGGCCATGCAGCTCAGCGCCTCCGACCGGCGCGGCACCAGCACGTCCTTGTCACCGACGACCACCCATCCATAGTCGATGGCTACGTTCGTGGTCCGGTAAGGATGGTCCTGTGGAGTCATCAGAGCTCGCAACTCGATGCGGTGCACGCGGCCGCTCTCCGGCTCCACCCACAGCGTGCCCACAAAGGCGGGCTTAAACGGCTTGTCCACCCCGATCGACCAGCGTGAATGGACCCGGTCCACTTTGACGCCGAGCAGCATCAGTTGCAGGCCCTTCTGTTTCGCTTTGCCCTGGGTGGAGAACGCCACTTCAGCTCCGGCATCGAAGAGCATTGCCATGGCACTGCTGAACTCGCCGGAGGAACCAACATCGTTCGAGTCTGCCTGCATTCCCGGTGGAGCCGCGATGCCGTCGCGGCGCAGGACGCGGTAGCTCTCGCGCCCTCCGATCACGGTCACCTCCAGATCAAAAGTGCGGACGAGCCGCTCTCCCCGGCCTCGCCACACCTCGGATCGCCTCACGCTCTGATCGCAGATAAAGTTCGGCAACTGCCTGTCATAGGTCCGCGCATACTCGCGCACCGCATCCACGACCGGATCGGAGGCCGCGAACGCAAACAGCAACAGCACGGGCGTCATGGCTTCTTCTTTGCAGGTTCGGGAGTGATCGACGGTGGAGTCGTCTTTGACTCGGTCTTCTTCGGGGCGTCCGCCTCAGGGAAGGTGATGTCGCTCTCCACCTGCAGCACCTGTGATTCGACCTGGAATTTGCGGTAGTTCCTGAATTCGATCTCGTTCCTCGAGCAGTTGAAGGTCCCGCGGAAGCAGGCGAGGTTCTCGCTCTTGACCGGGAGCAGGTACTTCTGCCCGCTGATGGTCACCCAGCCGTAGTCGACCGTCGCCTCCACGGTGTCGATCTCGTAGTCGGTAGGAAGCTGCTTGGAGTTCATTTCGATGCGCAGCACGCGCGCCGATTCCGGGTCGATCCACACCGCGCCCTTGTACGCAGGCTTGATGGAGCGTCCGTACCGGACGGTCCAGTGCGAATTCGGTTGCTGCACAGCGTAGTTATAGACCTTGGCGCCGAGGCCGGCGGAGGAGGATTCGCCTCGCAACCTGAATGCGGCCGCAGTGTTCGAGGCGAAGACGTCGGCGAGAATCGTGCCGAACTCTCCGGACGACCAGGTGCCCGAGTCCTCCGGAGAACCCTTCTTGATCGCCTTGCCGTTGATCCTGATGTTGCGATAGTCCTCTTTGCCGCCCGTGTAGATGAGGTCGACCTGGACGCGGTCCTTCAGCTTCCACTCGGGCTTGAGGGTCTTGCTCTCATACCGCAGCGTGAACTGATCGCAGATGAAATTAGGAAGTGTGTCCGTGAAAGCATAGGCCGCCTCGCGGGCACGGTCGAGCAGACTTTCTGAGGGGGTTGCAGGAGTCGTCGCAGAGGTCTTGGTGATCACCTGTTCGGTGCGGCCCTGTTCGTCAACCACAACTTCCTTCACTGGGGGCGGCGGCGTGCGTTCTTCGGGCGGCGTGGAGGGGACCTGCTCACGTTTCTGCGCCGGACCGCCGCGGCGAAGAACAGGCCGCCCCGGATCATCCGGCGCGGGCTTTGGCTGCTCCTGTGCGGAGAGCGCAACCACCGACACCAACGCAATGGCCAGGAGACGCGTCATAGCATCCCATTCTCAGACGCGCCCGCCCGAGTCGCGGTTACTTCGACCCGGCGGGGATCAGTCCTCTTACCATCATCCAATCTTTCAGCCGCGCAGGCCAGGTGGAGAGCACAGGATCGGTGGGCGCCAGGCCCACGCCGTGCCGGCCTTCCTGGTAGATGTGCATCTCCGCCGGCACTCCGGCCTTGCGCAGCGCCAGGTAGTACAGCACGCTGTTCTCGGGCGGAACGCCGGTGTCTCCGCTGGTGTGGAAAAGGAACGTCGGCGGGGTCTGTGCCGTCACCATCAGCTCGTTCGAGAGGTTCCAGACGAGCGCCGGATCGGGCGAGTTGCCAAGCAGGTTTCGCATCGAGCCGGAGTGCGTGTAGATCGTCGTGAAGCTGATCACCGGGTAGACCAGGATCGAGAAATCGGGCCGCTCTCCTTCCTGGAAATGCGTGGACAGCGTGGAGGCTAGGTGTCCTCCCGCGGAGAAGCCCATGACGCCGATCTTGTTGGGGTCGACATTCAGTTCTCTCGCGCGAGTCCGAATGATGGTAATGGCTCGGCGCGCATCGTCGAGCATCACGGGGTGATGGTAGCGCGGGCCCAGGCGGTACTTGAGGACGAACGCCGAGACGCCGAACGAGTTGAACCACTCGGCCACCTGCTTCCCTTCGTGATCCATGGCCAGCGCGCCATAGCCGCCGCCGGGGCAGACGAGAACCGCCGCGCCGTTCGGCTTCTCGGCCATCCAGAACGTGAGCGACGGCTTGTCGGAGTCTGCCGTGCCAAGCGCTCCTGGCGCTCCGTCCGGCCAGAGCAGTTCAGTCTTGGGGGTCTGTGCGATGGCGGCGGCCGTGAATGTAATGCAGAGAATGAGTGCGCGCATGGTCTTAGTTGGTGAGTGCGGATTCCTCAATAGTCAGCGTACCCGCATCGGCGTCCAGCGTGGATTGAACGCCCAGCGGGAGGGTGAGTTGATCGTCAGTGTGGCCGATGGTGAGGCCATACAAAATGGGGACCTTGAGATCGCCGAGGATGTTGTCGAGCACCTCGCCGAGCGAGAATGTGGATTCGAACGACGGCTTGTAGTCGCGCGGCCGGCAATCGGCGCATTCGCCGACGATCAGACCGCGAATGTTCCTGAACTTGCCGGCGAGCCGCAGATGCGTCAGCATCCGGTCCATACTGTAGGGCTGCTCGTCAACGTCTTCGATGAAGAGGAGCTTTCCATCCGTCTCGATCTCGTACGGCGTGCCTAAAGTGGTGGAGATCAACGAAAGATTGCCGCCTGTCAGCGGACCGGATGCCTTGCCGCCGCGGAGAACACGCAGCGGGTGTTTGGGGCGGATCGGGCGCGCCTCCGGCGGGTTCGCCAGCGTGCCGAGCGGTTTCGCTTCAAACATGGCGTGCCTGAAATGTTCCAACGTGTAGTCGGGGAACGACGACAGGACGACCGGGCTGTGAAAGGTGACCAGGCCGGTCATGCGATGGATGCCGAGATGGAGCGCCGTGATATCGCTGTATCCGGCGAAGATCTTCGGGTTGCGCCGGATCAGTGAGAAGTCGAGCGAGTCCAGCAGCATCGCCGCGCCATATCCGCCGCGGATGCAGAAGACAGCCCTGACTTCCGGATCTTCAAACATCGCGTGCAGATCCGCCACGCGGTCCTTGATGGAACCGGCGAGGTAGCCATCGCGCCGGCTCACAGCCCGGCCCAGCTTGTACTTGAGCCCGAGCTGTTCGATCGTCTGACGCGCGAGTTGGAGCCGGTCGGGGTCCGAAACGTAGGTCGAAGGCGTCACCAGCCCGACAGTGTCGCCCGGCTTCAGCACGCGCGGCTTGACGACGCGGGGCGCCGGCTGAGCCGCGGCCAGGGAGAGTGACGCGATGAAGCCGCGGCGCTTCATATCGAGAAATCCTCAGCCTCGCTTGCTTCGAAAGACGGCGGCTCAGTGGAGACGGCCGCCATCACAGGCGCGGGCTCCTCCGGCTTCGGCCGAAGCGCCTGCTCGAATTCCGCGGCCGTGCCCCAGCTGAGCATGCGAAGCGCGATGCGGAACACGACGTAGACCTGCTGCAGCACGATCAGGAACAGAATGGATGGCATGGTGACGGCATCGATCCTTTTCGAGACTTGCACGTACAGCCAGGTGCCGAGCAGCCAGATCGCCCCGAGCACCAGCCATGCCGGGAAGAAGAAACGCATGTGAGCCCACACGAACCGCACTGAGCCGAACGCCGCACGCAGGCTGCGGCGCGAATCATCCGCGACAAGACGCACTTTGGAAAAGTCCATCGCAGTGACCACAAAGCCGAGCAGCAGGACCATCAGCGTCTGGCGGAACCACAAGGCCAGGACCAGCGGCTCCTCCACCATGCCCTCTCCCCAGAGCTTGCGGGCACCCTTGTTCAGCAGGCCATCGACCAGCAGGACCGCCCCGAAGAAGAGGAGCGAGTAGAGCATCAGCCGCAGTAATCGCCAGAAGCATCGGCCGCAGCCTTCCCAGAACTCCGACGGCGAGTAAGGCACCGCCTCAAACACGATCAGCTTTACGGCGCCCCCGGCGAGGAAGAGGGAGCCGAGCATCGCAAGGCAGGCGGCGGCAGCCGCTGCCGCGCCGGATACGGTCAGAGGGGAGTCGCGCGTGATGCCAAGCAGTTCGGTAATCCACATGAAATCGAACTGGCGCAGCAATTCCTCTCCATAGCGGCTGCGTGCGAGATGCGGCACTATGAAGCCCATCAAGGGCACCGCAGCCAGCGCCGCACAAAGCGTATGGAAGAGCCAATACAGTCCGATCATGCGCTTGCGGGAGAGCGCCCGCCGCATTGCACCTTGGATCGCATGGAAGGGATTCATGGGGTGTTCCTCAAGCGATGGCGGTCATCCACAACAGCAGGTTCTGGAACCAGAACAGGAAGTTACCCGTCCAGTGCGTGCTGAGCGCGATGTTGTACTTCGACTGCCAACCGTTGTTGGCATAGGAGACGTCGAGCTGATACTTGCGTTCCGGATCGATCTGCACCCAGTCGACTGCTGCGTTGCGCAGGAACGTGTATTTGACCCAGCGATAGGAACCATCCCACGTGCGCTTTTCCGTAGAGCCGTCGGAGAAGTGGATCACTGCCTCGACCGGCGCAACAGCGTCGCCTCGGCGCTGGATCTTCACCGTGCACAGGTACTGCTGCTTGAAGCTCTTGTTCCCTTCATTCTTCACATCGATCTCTTCGGCATCCTTGCGAGTAACGACGTTCATCGAACCGTCCTTCTCAAAGGCGCCCATCGGCGTACGCTGCCGCACCGAGGAAACGCTTCCGACAGCGTAATCGAGCAGCCGGTTGCCGAAGACGAATTGGTCGAAGAACCAGTCCATATTGCGGCCCGAGACCTCGTTGACCACCTTTTGAAAATCCCGGGAAGTGGGGTGGCGGAATCGCCAGCGCTGGTGATAGGCGCGCATCACGCGCGCCATAGTGCCGGCGCCCAGCAAGCCCTCTAATGTTCGCAGCGTGACTCCGGTGCGCATATAGGAGTTCAAGCCGTAGCTCGCGCTGCTGTAGTACTCCCACGAGCGCCGCACGAGGTCGTCCTCCACGGGCCCGGAGAGATAGGCAGTGCGATCCACCGATTCCTGCGTAAACCGCGGCAGCTTGAGGAATGACCACAGGTCAAGGTCGTACAGCTTGACGGGCAGCGTGCTGGGCCCGAACGCCTTGTCCAGGACCTTGCCCGTCGAGTACGTATTGAAGCCTTCGTCGAGCCAGGACTCTTCGAACTCATTGTTGGCGACAAGCTGCATCCAGAACTGGTGTCCGAATTCGTGAACAGTGACCATTTCGAGAGTGAGTGCTCGTTTCGGCAGGCGCCACGAGGTGCCGGCCGTGATGAACGTGGGATACTCCATCCCTCCAGCGCCTCCCGCGCCGTACGGAGGATCGACCACGGTGATGGTCTTGTACGGATAGTGGCCGTACCAGAGACCGAACCATTTGAGCGCGGTGCGCAGCGAGGTGAAGTGCCGCTCGATTTGCTCGCGATGCTCCGGCTGGACCATGGCGATCATTTTGACGTCGGAGAGTCGCACATCCTGCACAGGAATGTTGTGCAGCTTTGCGACAGCGGCGATCTCCTCTGGAGTGGTCTCCTGATCCGCCGCAAACATGCGCTCTTCGCGGATGTAGTTGGGCTGAACCGTCCAGGCGAAGTCCGTGACGCTGTCCTGCCGGAAAGTATAGGTAGTGGTGTTGTTCAGCGTGTTTTCGGCGCGGCGCACCTGCTCCCCTGTCGCGCCGACAACCATGTGGGATGGCACGGTGAGCTCGACTCGATAATCGCCGAAGTTGGCGAAGAACTCCGAGTTGGCGTGGAACTGGTGGCAATTCCAGGCGCCTCTTGAGGAGTAGCGGAAGCCCGCGGTCTCCCACACGCCGATTTTCGGGAACCACTGCCCGCCGAGGTAGAAGTCGCCGTGGAAGCCGGTACGCGCAAATACCATCGGCGTCTTTGTGGTGAAGTCGATGGCGATGCGCAGGCTCTCGTGCGGCTTGACGGGCTGCGGCAGGGTGACTTCAATCACGGTGCGGTCCTCTGTGTTGCCGTCGTCCGGCGCGATGAATTTGATCGCTCCGGTGAGATCAGCTCCGCCCTCGATCTTCATCGAGTTGACCTTGACCCAGCCCCACTCGTCGCCCTTGAACTTGTCGCCGCGCAGTTGCCCGCCGGATTCCTTGAAGAACGTGCTCTGCGAGTTGCGGAATGCGTTCATGTAGAGGTGGAACTGGAGCGCCGGCACTGTGTCGGGCGAATCGTTGACCCAGGTGAGCACCTCACTCCCGGCGATGGTGTGGGTCTTGGTGTCCAGAATGGCCTTGATGTCGTAGCTGGCGATTGGAGTTGCGAATTGGCCGGAGCAGAGTCCGGCCGAGAACAGGAGCGGGAGCAGGTAGCGCATGATCATTTTTCGAGGCCGGTATGCTGGCGGATCCACTGCGATGCGGTTTCGAGAGCGGCCGGGCTCATGGTCTCTTCACTCTGGCCGTATTCCAGCATCAGGCCGGTCTTGGCGGTCTGGAAGAGGTGATTGAGATTGGGGAGTCGGGCGATTTTGAAATCTTTGTTGCCGCCCTTCTTGAGGGCCGCCTCGATGACGGGCAGATTCTGATTGGGGAGGACCTGGAGGTCCTTCTCCCCATTCATGGCGAGCACAGGGCACTTCACTCTTTCGAGTGCGGGGGCGGGATCATAGCTCATGAAATAGCGGAACCACGGCGACATGATCTGCCGCATCTGAGCCTCCACGTTGGGAGCGTTCCCCAGGTACTCTCTCAGCGACTTCTCGAGCTCCGCATCACTTTTTGCAGCAAGGTAGAGCTTGGAGAACTCCATCTGCTTCGCTCGCGACTCCTGCAACTGCGCTTCACTGGCACCGGACGCTCTCGCGATCGCCTGCCCCTGCTCGAGCAGGACATCCGAGCCCGGCACTGCGGTCCCGGCAAGGAGCACAATGAATGAGGCATCGGGACGGCGAGCGGCAACCATCGGAGCAATGATCCCACCTTCACTGTGACCTGCAAAGCCAATCCGCTTCGGATCGATACCAGCGCGGGTCTTGAGGAAATCGAACGCGCCTTCGGCGTCGAGCGAGAAGTCCGCCGACGTAGCCTGAGCGAATGAACCGGTCGACTTCCCTACCCCGCGATCGTCGTAACGGAGCACCGCAATCCCGTTGCGAGTGAGGTAATCGGACAGAACGAGGAACGGGCGGTGGCCCATCAGAGCCTCATCGCGGTCCTGCGGCCCGGAGCCGGTGATGAGGATCACGGCGGGGAACGGCCCTGCGCCCTTGGGGGTGGTCAGCGTCCCAGCCAGCGTGACTCCGGCCGCTTTGCTCGGGAACGTGAGTTCCTCCGCGTTATAGGGCAGCGGAGGCTTGGGCTCCTGCGGACGTTTAGGAGGGGCCGCGGTCTCGGGTGTCCATCGCTTGAAAGTAAGCGGCATCGCCATCCCCTGCGTGAGAGCACCCGCGATCTCGGTGCCGGCGTCGTTCAACTTGCCTTCATAGGAGGCGTTCACCATCTTGAGCTCCCACTTCAGGACGCCGCCTTCGAAGGAAACGGAGGAGGCAGGCAGGCCTGCCGCGCCTTGATCCGGACTGTCCATCTTGGCGGTGAGCTTCCCTTCGGAATCGTGTGAGATGTGGATCCGGACGCGCAACTTGCCGCCGGGAGTTTCGAGAGGCCCCTCCCAACTCCCCTCCACCGGGGACTTCTGTTGAGCGGCGGCTGAAAGCAGAACTGTCAGAATCAGAGCGAAGGATCGGAAATGAACCGACATAGGGCTATCATAGCCCCGGTTCTACTTTTTGTAAGCGGAATCGTGGTCGGGATGGAGAGAGGAGGAGATTCCCTTGCAGTGATCGCCCTATCTTTCAACCGCATCATGCTGTGGCCCCCCGACGAACGATATAAAATAACGTGACATATGAGGGGCTTAGCGCTGGCCTGGGCGGCCACTGCAATTCTGTCCGCGCAGACGAAACCCGATTTCAGCAAAGACGTGCAGCCGATCTTCGCGCGGAAGTGCGTCATGTGCCACAACGAGAAGCTGGCGCAGAACGGAGTGCGTCTGGACGACGGCGATGCGGCGCTCGCTGGCGGCTATTCGGGCGCCGTGATCGTGCCGGGCAAGTCATCCGAATCCAAGCTGATCGCTCGCGTCACCAGTTCCAGGAAGGGCTTCATGATGCCGCCGGTGGGCGAGCCGCTCGCCACTGGGGAGTTGGCCACGTTGAAATCGTGGATCGACTCGGGCGCGGACTGGCCGAGGCCGGCGAAAGCCGCTCAGGTTCAGAAGCCGAGGTCGGGGCACTGGTCCTTCCAACCGGTGACGAGGCCAGACCTGCCCGACGTGCGGAACCGCACCTGGGCGCGCAACGCGATCGACAAGTTCGTCCTCGCGCGTCTGGAACAGGAGAACATCACGCCATCTCCGGAGGCTTCGAAAACCACACTGCTGCGCCGCATCACGTTCGACCTGACCGGGCTTCCTCCCACACCGGATGAGGTGAAAGAGTTCCTGGCCGACTCCCGTCCCGATGCCTACGAGCGCGTCGTGGACCGCCTTCTGGCCTCCCCTCACTACGGCGAGCAGCGCGCCCGGGCCTGGCTCGACCTGGCCCGTTACGCCGACAGCGACGGCCTGGAGAAAGATCTCGTCCGCCCCTTCGCCTGGCGCTATCGCAACTGGGTGATCGATTCCTACAACAAGGACCTGCCCTTCGATGAGTTCACTATCGAGCAGCTTGCGGGCGACCTTCTGTCGAAGCCGACGACGGATCAGTTGATCGCCACCGGCTTCCATCGCAACACCTTGACCAATCGTGAAGGCGGTACAGATCCTGTGGAGAGCCGCTTCGAGCAGCTCGTCAACCGCACCAACACAACCGGTGCGACGTGGCTGGGCCTCACCGTGGGCTGCGCACAGTGCCACGACCACAAGTACGATCCGATCAAGCAGAAGGACTACTATCAGCTCTTCGCGTATTTCAATCGCAGCGAAGAGCTCGACATCGACGCGCCGATGCCGGGCGAGATGGGGAAGTGGATGCGCGGGCGTCCTGAATATCTGGAGCAGCGTGCGCATCTGATGCGGGTCTACGACGTCGAGGCGCTCCAGACCGAGTGGGAAATCAAGGTCCGGGAATCAATGGATCATCCCGGACGCGATGCCGATTGGGACTTCGCGGTGTCCAACGGCCGCCCGATGGTGGATCGCTTCGAAACGCTGCTGCGCACACCTCCCGAAAAGCGGACTGAGCAGGAAAAGGAAATCCTCATGTACTGGTTCGTTGGCGCTCCGGGCCCGTCGAAGGACCGCGACGCCGACAAGATCGCGTGCCTCCGCGACTTCCGGCGCAGGCTCGCCGATCTGGACGCGAAGTATCCGAAGCTCACGCAGAGCCTCACTATGATGGAGATGCCTGCGCCCCCGGAGACGCACGTCGCGATTAAAGGGGATTTCCGCGCCAAGGGCCTGACGGTAGAGCCCGACGCGCCCGGCTTCCTGCCGCCGCTCCCCGCCGGCGCTCCGAAGAACCGGCTCACCCTGGCGCGCTGGCTGATCTCGAAGGAAAACCCGCTGACGGCGCGCGTAGCGGTGAACCGCCTCTGGCAGGAGATGTTCGGCCGGGGACTGGTTAAGACCTCGGAAGATTTCGGAACGCAGGGCGAACGGCCTTCGCACCCGGAGCTCCTGGATTGGCTCGCTGTCGAGTTTCGTGAAACCGGCTGGAGCGTGAAGCAGATGCTGCGCCTGATTGCGACGTCCTCCACCTACAGGCAAAGCTCCAATATCCGCCGCGAACTGCAGGATAAGGATCCCGAAAACGTCCTGCTGGCGCGTCAATCGCGGATCCGGATACCCGCCGAGAACATCCGGGACGCCGCGCTATCGGCCAGCGGTCTGCTGAATCCCGCCATCGGCGGCCCCAGCGTGAGGCCGCCTCAACCAGCGGGAGTGGCGGAACTGGGCTATGCGAACAGCGTGAAGTGGAAAGACGATGAGGGCCCGGCGCGGTACCGGCGCGGCATGTACGTTCACTTCCAGCGCACCGCGCCGTACCCAATGCTGATGAACTTCGACGAGCCGGATTCCTACGTGGCGTGTTCGCGCCGGCGCCGGTCGAATTCGCCGCTGCAGGCGCTGAACCTGTTGAACGATCCGGTCTTCTTCGAAGCGGCGCAGGCGTTTGCTTTGAAGGTCACGCGCGAGGCCGCGCCCGCGGATCGCATGGATTATGCTTTCGAGCTGGCGCTGGGACGCACGCCGACCGCGCGGGAGCGCGAGAGAATGCAGAAGTTCCTGGACGCCCAGGCGTCGTCGACGCAGCCGGAGCAGGCCAGGGCGCTGCTGCCGCTGGCCCCCGATCAGGCCGCCTGGGCGAGCGCGGCACGCGTCCTGCTCAACCTGGAAGAGTTCATCACGAGGGAATAGGGATCATGGACCATCGCGACTATCTCGGACTGCGGGACCGGAGGCGGTTCCTGAGCGAAGTCGGCAGCGGCGTCGGCGTGATGGCAATGGCGCACCTGCTGGGCATCGAAGGGCGCGCCGCCGACGGGACCAGGAACGTACTTGCGCCGAAACAGCCCCATTTCCCCGCCAAAGCCAAGAACGTGATCTTCATGTTTATGGAAGGCGCGCCGAGCCAGATGGATCTCTTCGATCCGAAGCCCGGCCTGCAGAAGTGGAGCGGCCAGCCGCTGCCGGAGTCGATGGCGTCGCAGCTCCGGCTGGCGTTCACCAAGAAGGACGCGAAGGTTCTCGCCAGCCCGCGTGTCTTCAAACCCGCGGGAAAGTCCGGTACCGAGTTCTCGGATTTCATTCCCGACATCGCTTCCTGCGCCGACGACATCTGCCTGGTCCGCTCGATGACCACGGACGCGTTCAACCACCACCCCGGCCAGTCGCTGCTGTTCACCGGCTCAATTCAGTTGGGCCGGCCCACCATGGGCGCCTGGGCTCTCTACGGCTTGGGCAGCGAGTCCCAGAACCTTCCTGGATTCGTGGTGCTGACCTCCGGGGTCGGGACCAGCGGCGGCGCGTCGAACTTCTCCAGCGGATTCATGCCCTCGCACTATCAGGGCACGCTGCTGCGCAATAGCGGCGATCCCATCCTGTACCTCTCGAATCCTGATGGAGTGACCGCGGAGTCGCAACGCTCGACTCTCGACGCGCTGGGCGACCTTAATCGCGAGCACCTCGGCGAGACGGGTGATCAGGAGATCGCTTCGCGCATCGCCAGTTACGAGCTGGCCTATCGCATGCAGAGCGCCGCGCCGGAACTTGCCGATCTCAGCAAAGAACCCGCGCACATCCGCGAAATGTACGGCATCGACGATCCAACCATGAAGCAGTTCGGCACAAACTGCCTGCTGGCGCGCCGCCTGGTGGAGCGAGGCGTCCGCTTCGTGCTGATGATGGATGCCTCCTGGGATCAGCACACGAACCTGAACAAAGGGCTCAAGAGAATGTGCGACCGCACCCAGAAGCCTACTGCGGCCCTGATCAAGGATCTGAAACAGCGCGGACTACTCGATTCAACGCTGATTGTGTGGGGCGGCGAGTTCGGACGGACGCCGATTGTGGAGATCCGGAATACCAACGACCCGGAAAACGCCGGGCGCGACCACCATCCGCTGGCCTACTCGATGTTCCTCGCAGGCGGCGGTATCAAGGGCGGACAGGTGGTCGGCAAAACCGACGAACTGGGATTCAACATCACCGAGGACAAAGTGCACGTGCACGACCTTCAGGCGACCATGCTGCACTGCCTCGGCTTCGATCACACGAAGCTGACCTACCGGCACATGGGCCGCGACTTCCGGCTGACGGACGTCGCGGGTGAGGTGGTCCGGAAGATGCTCATATAAGACATAAAAATCCTAATTGACAGACCGGGAGGGGGGTGACATTCTCGGGACAGACCGAACGGTTGGTCTACTCGACGTGCCCCCCAAACTCGCCCGCGAGAACACTCGCGCCGTCCTCACCAACATTGAGACCATCATCAAGCCGCGCGGCCTCTCGAGAGGCGCCTTTAATCACCACTTCGCTTCCGAGGAAGAGATTGTGGCGCTGATCGAGCGCCGGGGCGAAGTGTACCTGCGCGCGCTCGAGCGCATCCTTGGCGCGTTGGGACGCGCGAGCAGGGATGTTGTGGTTGCCGCGTTCCGGGAGGTGCGGCTCAACGAAAGAGGTATTTGATGAGTCGGTGGAAGATGGCCCTGGAAGCAGGCATCCTGAAGCGCCTGGTGACGGTTCTCGTCATGAGCGTTGTATGGTTCGCCATGTTGTTTGCGGCAGCAGGCCGGACAGATTGGTGGCAGGCGTGGTTCTATGCCGCTCTGACCATGGCCTGCACGATTGCGAACTACGTCATCGTTGCTCTGGTGAACCCCGAGTTGATACGGGCCAGGAGCCGCGTCGGCGCGAACGTGGAGCCCTTCGACAAGGTCTGCGGTGCGCTCTACGCACTCCTGCTCTTCGCGACTCCAGTGGTAGCCGGTCTCGACGCGATTCGATTTGGCTGGTCGTCGTTCAGTGGCACGATGTTCTACTTCGGAGCCGCCCTCCAAGTGATCGCCGACGTCCCAATCGTGTGGTCGATGGCGGTGAACCGGCACCTGGAGACGACGGTGCGGATCCAGAGCGAACGAGGGCACCAGCCAGTCACGACCGGCCCGTACGCGATCGTACGGCACCCGATGTACGTGGGGGTGATTCTGCAGAATCTGGCAGCCCCGCTGATCCTCGGATCGAGGTGGAGCTGCATACCTGTAATCCTCATCTCCGTGTTGTTCGTTGTCCGTACGTCGCTGGAGGACCGCACACTGCGGAGGGAGCTCGAAGGCTACGAAGAATTCACACACAGCACACGGTATCGTCTGATTCCCGGGGTCTGGTGAGGTTGTATGAACACTGTCATTCCTGAAAAGAACAAGAAGCCCGGCGTGCGGTACGCAGTGACCGATGCCGGCATTGAGTTGCCGGTCATCGACATCACACACCCCGCATTCGCCTGCGAGGTGAACGAGGAATATGTCTCGGCGCTGATCGACGACGCGGTCAAGGGCATTGAGCTCATGAAAACGATGCCGCCTGAGGTGCGGAAGTCGATCATGGAGAGCTCGATCCTGGCGCGCGGCTGGGTACAGGCCTCGGGCGGCATCATGACCGGTCTGATCACGTATCTGAACCGCCTTGGGCCGGACCATCTCGGCGACGGCTATGCGGGTCCGGCAGATCGACGCATTGCCGCGGGGCTCATGCCCACGTCGTTCCGGCTGCGCCTGCGGATGGTGGCGCGTCTGCTCGCCGATGGGCTGGCGGGCACGGCAGAGAAGAGTCCGGGCGCACCAATGCATCTTTTGAACATCGGCGGAGGTCCGTCGGCGGACAGTCTCAACGCCCTGATCCTGATCCGCAAGGAGCATCCCGGCCTGCTCGAAGACCGCCGCATCGCCATCCACGTGCTGGACCCCGATTCGGAAGGGCCGAACTTCGGCGCGCGGAGTCTGGCAGTGCTGCTGGAACATGGCGCGGCGTTGCAGGGTCTGGCAATCACCTTCGAGCACGTAGCCTACGACTGGGTGGATCCGTCCGTTCTGAAGACCGTGCTTGAGGCGATGGAAGGAGACGCCGTGGCAGCGGGCTCCACGGAGGGCGCTCTGTTCGACTATGGTTCGGACGAAGTCATCGTTTCGAACTTGAGCACGATGCGTGAGTACGTGCCGGAAGGATTCGTGATGGTGGGCTCAGTGGTGCGGGACAACAACACACTCGATCCGCGCATGCCGAGAATGGAAGGCGCGGCGGGGATGCCTGTGATCCGCTACCTCGGCCTGGAGGCGCTCAGCGTTCTCGCACAACAGGCAGGCTGGACCGTCGATGCGACACTCGACAGCTTCGCTCACCACGCGGTCAGGTTGAGGAAGCGGTGACGACGGCAAAGAGCGCGTCGTCCGTCGCGCTCAACGGATCCTGCGGCAACTGATCTTGAATCCGGTACTCGGCGATCCCTTCGAAGATCACCACGTCCTGGGAATGAAACGTCAGCGTGCCACGGCCCGGCGTGACCCTTGTGATGCCCATCAGGCCGTCGAGCAGAACCGGGCGCGACAGCGGAGCAGTGATCCGCAGTTGCCCGGGGTCGTTGAAATCGAAGTACGTCTGCCGCAGATGCCCGACGATTCTGGCAGCCAGGATGAGTTCCGGATGAATGTCTCCGTGAAAGTGCACAGCCTGGACCAGGAGCGATTCGATCAGCTCTTCCCGGGAGCGCGGCTTGCCCACCTGCTTCCCGTTGGCCGAGAAGATGAGATCGCGAGTGATGAAGTAGGGCTTCAGATCGAGCACCGGCGTGCCGTCGAGGAAGTCGAGCCGGTCGAAGTGTAGAGTCAACCCCTCTCTGGCCAGCACGCGAGCCACGGTCAGGCCGATCGGATTCGGTCGCGCCGGCGAGCGCACCGAGAACACGCCGTGGAGCCCCTCGGGGCCAGGGTCGCTGACGCCGCGGGGAGTCACCTGCAGCACGTGGCGTTCGTCGCGGCCGTTCATCAGCCAGCCGAAGATCCACAGATGAGAGTGCTTCTCGATCCGGTGGAGCGCCTCGGCGAAAGCCGGATAGATCTCAACCGAAGCAGGCGCACCCCACACAGCCATCCGCTTTCGTTCCCTGACGGAGGAGCGCACCACACCCACCGGCCGGAGCGTGTAATCGAACTCAGGCGCCACGCGGTTTGACCACAAGCTGGTTGACGACGCTCTTGACCCCCTTCACTTTGTGGGCCAGTTTCTCTGCCTTCTCTTTGTACTTCTCTTTTTCAACAACCCCTTTGATCGTGACGACCCCGTCTTTGACATCGACATCGAAAGCGCCGCCCTTCACGTCTGGATCGTTCGCGAGTTTTCTGCGGACCTGATCGTAGATCAGGTCGTCCTTGTTCTGCGCGAAGGCGACGGTGATGTTGAAGAGGAGCGTGAACAGTACCAGTAAAGTGATCAGGCGCATACAAACCTAATTCATTATGAGACAGTCTGGAGCCAGCTAGAGTGTGACTGGTGAATCTTCATCGCTTTCCGGCTCGGCGCTGCCCAGCATGGCCCGCCAGTCCAGCTCCTTCAGGAACTGCTCGTTCTCCCTCCAGTTCGGGCTGACCTTCACGAACAGGGTGAGGAAAACGCGGTGGGAGAGAATGGATTCCAGCTCCACCCGCGCCTCGGTCGCGATGGCCTTCATCCGTGCACCCTTGGCCCCCAAAACGATCACCTTCTGGCCGGGACGCTCAACGTGAATGGTGGCCGAGATCCGGATGAGGCGCCCCTCTTCTTTCCACTCATCGATCAGCACCGCGACGGAGTGCGGGACCTCTTGCCTCGTCGCAGCAAGGATCTTCTCGCGAATGATCTCGCCGGCGAGAAAGCGCTCGGGCTGATCGGTGATGCGGTCCGTCGGAAACCAGGCGGGGCCTGCTGGCATCCGCTTCAGGATGGACTGCCGCAACTCCTCGATGCCTTCGCCGGTGAGGGCTGAGATGGGGAAGTACTCGTCGAATTCGTACCACTGCCGGTAGCGGTCCATGATGGGGAGCAGGCCGCGCTTGTGATCGAGTGCGTCGATCTTATTGAAGATTGCAAAGGCGGGGGCGGCGGCGGTCTTCACCAGTGCGACAGCTTTTTCGTCCTCGGGGCCCGGGGCGCGCGTCGAGTCGATCAGGAAGAGCAGCAGATCGCGTTCGTGCAGCGCCTCGCTGATGGACTGCATCATGCGCCGGTTGAACAGCGAGTCGGCGTCGTGGATGCCGGGAGTGTCGACGAAGACCACCTGTGCGCTTGGGACGGTCCAGACTCCCTGGATCGTGGTGCGGGTAGTTTGCGGCTTGTCCGCCACGATGGCGAGCTTCACCCCTGTCAACGCGTTCAGAAGGGTGGATTTCCCGGCGTTGGGACGGCCCAGGATAGACACGAAACCGGAAACGTGTTTGGACTTGGTACGGGTTCTTTTGGCTTTCATGCTGATTCGGCCTCGTCATCCTCTGCCGGTGTGACGGCGCTGATCTTGACCTTGTCGACGCGGAAGTCGTCGGCCGAAAGGACTTCAATGCGCAGCCCGTCGCGCTGGACGACCACCCCGGGCTTGGGCACGGCCCCGAACCATTCCGATGCAAGGCCGCCGACTGTGGTGGCCTCGATGCCCTCTTCCGGCCGGAAACCGAAGAACTCGTGGAGATGGTCGAGATCAAACGCTCCGGAAACCACGACCGAGCCATCCGGCAGGCGCTCGACGTCGTGCTGTGGTTCGTGCTCATCGCGGATCTCGCCAAACACCTCCTCTACGAGGTCCTCCATTGTGGCGAGCCCCGCGAGACGCCCGTATTCGTCGACGACGTAGACGATGTGGATGCCCCGCTCCTGCATCTCACGCAGCAGTTTGGCCACAGGCTTGGTTTCGGGAACGGCCTCGATGGGCCGCATCAGGACGCGGACGGTCTTGTTCCGGCGCTGTTCATCGTCCAGCTCGTAAAGATCGCGCACATGGACAAAGCCCACTATGTGGTCGATGTCGCCCTCAAAGACGGGGATACGAGAGAACTGCTGCTCTTTCGCCAGCCTACGAAGATCATCCAGAGAAGAGTTGACCTCAATGGCGACGATGGACCGGCGGGGCGTCATCACCTCCCGGACCCGCTTGTCCCCAAACGCGACGACGTTCTGAATCAGTCGCGAGTCCTCCTTCTCAATGATGCCTTCCTCTTCACCCGCGGTAATCAGAGCATCGATCTCTTCACTGGGATCCTGCTTCTCCTCCACGGCATTCGGGGATCCCAACTCCAGCAGCGACTGGAGGAACCCAAGCAGCATGGTGAGCGGCCGGAAAATCAGCGCCAGGAAGCGCAGGAACGGAACCAGCGGGAGAGCCCAGCGTGCGCTGGAACGACGGTACAGGATTTGCGGCAGTATGTAGGCTGCCGCCATCATGACGAACCACCCGAAGAGGAATCCCTCCAGCAATCCCATCCACCCTTCTCCTCGAAGAGCGGCCGCGGCGACGAAACTCGCCCCGGAAAAAACCAGGAGAGTATGCTTGATCAGCGAATAGACGAAGGCCCCGTCCTCGGTTTCCAATCCGAGCCTCTCCTGTAACTCCTCTTTGAAGTAGGTGAGCGCATCGTACTCTCGCGTCCGCAGGCGAAGTGACTCCAGGTAAAGCAACTGGACGAAACTCACCAGGCAGAGCGCAGACGCGAGAACGAATGCGAGCGGGAGTATCACCGGCGTGTCCTCTCAATCAGGCCGGCCGGCAACCCCAGTCGCTGACGCCATCGCACTTCCGCGCGGCGCATACGTCCCTTGTCGGTTTCGTGGTCGTATCCAAGGAGGTGCAATAGCCCGTGAAGGAGTAATATGCGAATTTCGGTGGGAGTATCGTGGCCGTATTCGCGGGCCTGTTCGGTCGCCCGCTGAACGGAAATGGCAATGTCTCCCAGGACGCCCTCCAGTGATGGAGAAGGAAACGAGAGCACGTCGGTGGGATGGTCTTTGCCGCGGAAGTCGCGGTTCAGGTTCTTCAGGTGGTCGTCTGTGGTGACGAGGCAGCAGAAAGGACGCCCGCCGGCGACTTGGTCCCGCACTAGAACGGCAAAAGCCTGCAATGCCTTGCGCTCCAGACCCTTTGCGCGCGTGTCGAAGACGACAAGTGGGTCTGTGCTCATGCGCGGGGCTGGGGATCCTGGCTTCCCTGGCCCTCGGCGGAACCAGCCTGGTTTTCACTCAGCTTGAGTGACATCTGGCGGCCAATCCCCATCTGCTCGTTGTAGCGTTCGTACGCCTTGACGATGCGCTGGACTAGCGCATTGCGCACCACGTCGCGCTCATCAAAGAAGATGACACTGACGCCGTCGACACCACGCAGCACCTCAACCGCCTCGCTGAGCCCGCACCGCTTCCCGCCGGGCAGGTCAATCTGAGTCAGGTCTCCGGTGATCACCATCTTGGAGTTGAAACCCTGGCGCGTGAGCACCATCTTCATCTGCTCGGCAGTCGAGTTCTGCGCTTCGTCGAGGATTATGAAGCTGTCGTTGAGCGTGCGCCCGCGCATGAAGGCGAGCGGTGCAACCTCAATGACGTTGCGCTCCAGAAATTTCTCCACCTTCTCCGTGTCGAGCATGTCGAAGAGAGCATCGTACAACGGCCGCAGGTATGGATCGACCTTCTCCTGGAGTGTCCCGGGAAGAAAACCGAGGCGCTCGCCGGCTTCGACCGCGGGCCTCGTCAGGATGATGCGGGTCACCTGCTTGTTCAGAAGCGCCGACACGGCCATCGCCACGGCGAGATAGGTCTTGCCGGTTCCGGCGGGGCCGATCCCGAAGACCAGGTCCTGGCGTTCGATGGTGTCCAGATATGCCCGCTGATTCGGCGTCTTCGGCACGAGGGATTTCTTGCCGAAATTGCGGGCCTTGCCGCTTTCCACCAGGGAACGAAATGTGACAGTCTCATCAGCCGTGAGAACGCGCAGAAAACTGTTCACGTCTCCGGGCGGGATCTTGTGGCCGCTCTCTGTCAGCGTGATGTAGTCACGGAGAATCTTCTCCGCTCTCCCGACAGCGGGATCATCACCTTCGATTTCAAATGCATCGTGGGTAAGGCGAGTTTCCACACCTAACCCCGATTCCAATAAACGGATGTTTTCGTCGCGAGTGCCGAAGAAAGACTCCAGGCCGCGAATAAGTGGGACGCGCGCTTTCATGCGGGATGCGGGCCGGTCCCCTGCCAGGCCATGGCCATCATGCAGCCATAATATAGCACAAGCCCAAGGCGTGGCCTCGATAATTCCGGCCCGCGTCCAACGCTATGACGTAAGAGTCGCGGCGCCCAAGCGGCCTGTGTGAGTGCCCATCCTTGAGCGGAGCTCAAGACGGGCCCGCAGCAGGCGGCTCTTGGCCGCAGCTACCGAGATACCCAACTGATCTGCGACATCGATCATTGGGAGTTGTTTCACATCGCGCAGCTCAAACACATCACGAAGCAAGGGGGGGATGCGGCGGATTTCGGCTTTCAGTACTGCGCCTACCTCCTGCCGGGCTAAAGCCTGTTCAGGACTTGCTGTTCCGTCCGCCACGTCGAAACGGGTTGTTTCTTCGCCTGGCGCGCAATCGTCCACGTATACGAAGCGCATCTTGCGCTCCTTGCGGAGCCGCATCAGGCATTGATTCAGGACGATCCTTGAGAGCCAGGTTGAGAAACGGGACTCCCGCTGGAATCGCCCGATGTGCTCGAATGCCTTATAAAGTGCATTCTGTACCTCGTCCTCCGCATCTAATCGATCACGAAGGATCGAGAAAGCCAGACGCTTACAGATGGGCTGATGGCGCTGGACCAGTTCGGCGAAAGCTGCGCTGTCGCCATCTTGGGCTCTCTCGACGAGTTGCTCATCAGCAACTACCGCCAGAGCAGGGTTGGTTTCAAAGAGCACAAATTGCCTCCGAATGAAGGTTTTTTCATATTGTACCCGTAGGCCTCTGGAATGAGCCTTGAATCTTTCGGAGTCGATGAAACGGGCCAGTGGAGCAGAGGGTGAATAGTCTTTTCGCTTGAAGAAACCGGAAATTGTACGTAACGGAACAGTCTCGGGAAGAATCTCACGGTCAGTGATATAGTGATGTGCAAGCCACTGAAGGCTGATCTCATAATCAGGAGTTTCAGATCATGAAAGCTGCGCGCTTACTGCTGCCCGTCGTCGGGATTCTGGCGACGTTCCTGGCTACCAGCGTTTTTGGCACGACGGAGATGGGGAAGAAAGAGAAGAAGCCTTGCACAACGTGTCATGAGAAAGGCAAGGCGACCAAGGAGAACCCTCTCCTCAATGAAGTGGGGAAGTACTACAAGGAGAAGAAGACGTTGGAGGGGGCACCCGCGCCAAAGAAGTAGACCGCCTGTTTCCGGCCGGATCCGGCGTTGCGAATCCGGCCGTACTCCGTATGTTAGAATCCACCTCAGCCGCAACTGGCGGCTGAAATTGGGAGTCACATGAAAGCACTTCGCCTCATCGTGCCGGCTATCACCCTGCTGGCGGCATTTCTCGCGACAACCGCGGTTTCCTTTGCGACAAAGGAATTCGGCAAGAAGGAAGGCAAGCCCTGCACGACATGCCACGTGACGGCTGGTAAGAAGGATCTGAACGACACGGGCAAGTACTACAAGGAAAAGAAGACTCTCGAGGGCGCCCCCGCCCCCAAGAAGTAGACACGCGACAAAATCCTGAAGATTTTTGAAGCGGTTCCGGCACTAGAGTACAGTGCTGGAACCGCTTATTGCGTTTTGTGCCCTCAGCGGACCTTCGCTGGCTTTAATCGGGTCCGCGGTGTGCGTCGTGGTGGGCGTGTACGTTCTCATCAGCAGCCTGGATGACCTGGCGATTGACGCCTTCTGGTTGTGGACGCGAATGCGTCGCCGCGGATCGTTGGCCGGCCCCGCTGGTTTTCCAGGCGAGAGGCGGATCGCAATCTTCATTCCGCTATGGGACGAGGCGGCCGTCATCGGACGCATGCTGGATCACAACCTGGCTGCGATCGATTACGGGTGCTACGAAGTCTTCGTTGGCGTGTATCCCAACGATCCAGGGACGCTCCGCGAAGTCAGGCTGCTGGAGTTGCGGCGCGCGCGGGTCCATGCGGCCGAGGTGCCGCACAAAGGTCCGACGTCGAAAGCGGATTGCCTGAACTGGATCTACCAGCGCATGTTGCTTTGGGAGGAGGCGCACTCGGTCAATTTCGACCTCGTGCTGATTCATGACGCCGAGGACTTGATCCATCCCGCGTCCCTCAGGAAGATCAACAGTCTGGCCTCGGACTACGACATGATCCAGGTGCCTGTCCTGGCATTGCCGAGTCCGTTCAATCAACTGACGCACGGCGTCTACTGCGATGAGTTTGCCGAAAGCCAGTGGAAGGACTTGCCGGCGCGGGTGAGTTTGGGAGGGTTCCTCCCTGGCTGCGGCGTGGGCACCGGGTTCCGGCGCGAGGCCCTTGATCTCCTTGCGAAGACCGGATCGAACCGCATCTTCCAGCCCGACGCGCTCACTGAAGACTACGACATCGGCCTGAGGATGTTTCAGCTCGGCTTTCGTCAGACGGTCGTACCGCTGGAGTTTCGTGAAGGAGTTCCGTTAGCCACGCGCGAATACTTCCCTTCCCGGGCGCGGGCGGCAGCACGCCAGCGCACCCGGTGGGTGACCGGCAATGCGCTTCAGTGCTGGCAGAAATACGGCTGGGGCTCGCACCTCAGGAAAAGTTGGATACAGGTCTGGTTCTTTTGGAAGGACAGAAAGGGCGTGTGGGGCAGTCCGTTGAGTCTGCTGGGCAACGTGCTGCTGGCCTGCGACTGTTTCTCGCGGTTGTGGACTGGAGACCGCCTGCTGTTGACGGGAGGGTTGCTGGAGAGCCGCTGGGGGCACTGGCTCCTGACCGCCAACATGCTCCTGCTACTGGAGAAGATCCTGCTCAGGTGCTGCGCGTCGGCCCGCATCTACGGATGGGCCTTCTCCTTGGGAGTCCCCTTGCGGATGCTCTGGGGTAACGGGATCAACGCGTGGGCGTCTCTGCGCGCCGTCTGGAACTGGGCCCGAAGCCGCATCACAGGATTCCCGCTCCGCTGGATGAAGACAGAACATGCCTACCCGACGCGCAGCGCCCTGGCGACCCACAAAAGGAAGCTCGAAGAGGTATTGGTCTCGGGCGGGTGGTGCACCCGGGAAAAGCTCGATCTTGCCCGCGCATCGCTGCCGGAAGGGCGCTCCCTGGACCGCCATCTGGTCGAGACCGGCATGCTGAGCGAGGAGGAGCTTTACGCCGCGATCAGTGCGCAGCAGGCCGTCCCCCACACGTGGATTGAGCCTCAGAGCGTGCCGCTCAGGATTGCCCGCACGCTTCCATCGCGCGTTGCGGATGAGTGGACCGTGCTGCCGTTTCGCATAGCAGACGGTGCGCTGGAACTGGCCAGTCCGAGAGTGCCGGATGACGAAATGCACGGGGCCATTCAACGCTACACCAAGCTGTCGTTGACCTTCCATTTGGTCACGCCATCACATTTTTCGGAACTGAAGCGGCGGCTCCTTTAATTGGCGGGCTACAATCCATGGAATGAGACTGCTGGCCGCGACGCTGATCTTCTGGGTGACTTGTGCTTCAGGCGCCGAACCGCCCACGCACGGCAAACGCCCCGCAAGGCTGGTGATCCGCGGCGCGATGGTGATCGAGGGCGTCGGGACGCCCGTGAGCGGGCCGCGCGACATTCTGATCGAAGGTCGCAAGATCGCGTCCATTGCCCCGTCCAACGCAGGACGTGGCTGGAGCGCCGACGCCGAGATCGACGGGCGCGGCAAATATGTCCTGCCCGGCTTTGTCAATCTCCACGGACATGTTCAGGACGAGCGCGCCGGACAGCCGATGCCAGTGGACTACTGCCTGAAGCTCTGGCTCGCCAGCGGCATCACCACTGTGCGTGACGTCGGGTCCGACTTCGCCAAAGCCAAGGCGTGGCGGGCGCAATCGCAGCAGGGCGCCCTGCCGGCGCCGCGCCTGCTGCTATATCGGGTCTTCTCCGCGCGCACTCCGGAAGAGGCCCGTGAACGGGTCCGCGCATTTCAGGCCGAGGGAGCGGACGGGATCAAATTCCTCGGCGCCTACCGCGACGTCATGGAGGCAATGTCGGACGAGGCGGCCAGGCTCGGCTTGAGACGCGCGCACCACGCCGGCGTCGAGGAAACCAACGCCCTCGATGACATCCGCTGCAAGACGACGTCGATCGAGCACTGGTATGGCGTGCCCGATGCCGCCTTTCGGTCAGGCGTCCAGGGATTCCCACCAACCTACAACTACGCCAACGAGCTCGATCGTTTCCGCTGGGCCGGCCGGCTGTGGCGCGAAGCCGATGAGGCTCGACTCGATGAGGTGTTAAGCGGAATGGTCAAAGCGGGCGTCGCCTGGGACCCGACCTTCTCCATCTACGAAGCCGCGCGCGATCTGGACAAGGCGGCCAACCAGCCGTACTTCGACGCCTACCTGCACCCCTCTCTGGAGGCCTTCTTCAAGCCGAACCTCAGCAACCACGGATCGTTTTACACAGACTGGACGACGGATGATGAAGTGGCCTGGAAGGAGAACTTCCGGCTCTGGATGAAAGCCGTCCGCACCTTCGCCGAGAAGGGCGGGATCGTGGGAACCGGCGAGGATGCCGGCTTCATCTACCGAATCTATGGGTTCGGATACCTGCGGGAGCTGGAGTTGCATCAGGAAGCAGGCTTCAGCCCTCTGAAGGTCGTTGAACATGCGACGTACAACGGGGCTCGGATCCTTGGCATGGAAAACGAGATCGGCCGTGTCCGCGCGGGATGGTCGGCGGACCTTGTGGTAGTCAAGGGAAACCCGCTCGAAAATTTCAAGATCCTCTATCCTGACAAAGCGTCCGGCAACTCGGGCATCGAGTGGACCATCAAGGACGGCATCCCGTACAACGTGCCGCAACTCACGGCTGAAATCCGGAAAGTCGTCTCAGAGGCCCGGGGGAGGAAATGAACTGGGTGGGCTGGTTTCTTGCTCTTCTGCTCATGCAGCCGGCGCCGCAGGACTGGCCGCAATTCAGGGGCGGCCCCGCCATGACGGGAGTTGCGCCTGGCCCAGCACTGCCGCTTCCGCTGAAGGTCCTTTGGACATGGGATGGCAGCGAAGGCGTTGAATCATCCCCCGCCATCGCCGCCGGATCCGTCTACTTCGGCACACAGGAAGGCGCCCTGGTGGCGCTGGATCTGAACAGCGGCAGGGAAAAGTGGCGCTATAAAGCCGGCGAGTCCATTGGTGAGAGCTCTCCCGCGGTCGCGGACGGCATCGTCTATATCGGGGACCTGGATGGAGTGATTCACGCCGTCCGCACGGGGGACGGCAAACGCGTCTGGTCATTCAAAACCTCGGGCGAGGTGAAGGCGTCGCCCGTGGTGAGCGGAGGGCGGGTCCTCGCCGGATCCTACGACGGCACGCTGTATGCTCTGGATCCGGCCACAGGCAAGCTGGCGTGGAGCTTCAAGACGGCAGGACAGGTTCATTCCAGCGCGGCCGTCGATCAGGGCGTCGCCTACATCGCGGGCTGCGACGGCCATCTGCGCGGGATCCGGATCAGCGATGGCAAACAGGTCTTCGTGCTGAAAACAGGCTCCTACACGGCGGCATCGCCGGCTCTCGACAGCGGGCGCGCCTATTTCGCCACCTACGACAACGAAGTGCTTGGAGTGGATCTGAAGCCGGGCAAGATCAAGTGGCGCTACGAGCACCCGCAGAGGAAGTTTCCCTACGTCGGCTCGGCCGCCCTTTCCGAGGGGACCGTCATTGTTGGCGGCAGAGACAAGATCGTGCACGCTTTGGATACAGCCACGGGCCGCGAGAAATGGAGCTTCATCACGAAGGCCAGGATCGAGGGTTCTCCGGCAGTGAGTGGTGGGACAGCCTACATCGGAAGCGCCGACGGCAAGGTCTATGCATTCAATGTACGCACGGGGGCAAAGCTCTGGGAGCACGAGCCCGGTGGGGCGATTGCGGCCTCACCCGCCCTGGGGCAAGGCCGCCTGGTGGTTGCGACACTCGACGGGCGCGTGGTCTGCTATGGCCCCTGATCCGCGGTAGTTCCGGTTCCGTCCACCGATCGGCCCACCGAGGAGATCTGCATTAGCCGGCGGACCAGCATCGCCTGCGAGCGCACATCAACCTTGTGATACAGCCGCTTGAGATAGGTGCGGACAGTGTGGATGGTCACTCCCAACACCTCCGCAGCCTCACTCGGGGTGCGACCGGCGATCAACTGCTCCACAAGCCGCATTTCTGCCCGGGTAAAATGGTAAACGGTCTGCAGCAGAACTCGCGAGAACTCGATCTGGCTTTCGGGATCGAATACCGTGGCCGTGTGATATGCCTGGCCCGATGAGCAGTCGATCAATGACGAGAGCCAGACCACGTAGGGTGGCTTAGGCGCGGACCGGCTCACTCGGATGACCCGGCTCTCGAGCGACGGATGCTTCAGAAGATCAAGAACGGATGCCTCAACGGACCGGCCATCCTCGGAATCCCAGATCTGAGCTGCCAGGGAACTCATTGCGAGAATTGAGCGGTCTGGGCCAAGTAGGACGACACCTGCTGGTTCCACACTACTATAAGCGCATAACCTACCCGAAAAGGGACATCCCTAACAGGTTACGCTTCGTCTTATTTCGCGCTTCCTTTGTCGAGAAACCCCCGGATCCTGCGAATTGCCTCTTCCAGATTCTCCATGGAGTTGGCGTAGCTGAAACGGATAAAGCCTTCGCCGAACGCTCCGAAGGCGGTGCCGCTCAGACAGGCAACTCCGGCTTCCTCCAGGAGCGCGTCGGCAAGACTTCTCGACGTCCAGCCTGTGCCCTGAATATTAGGGAATGCATAGAAAGCTCCCTCGGGCATGGCACAGCGGAATCCCGGAATGGTATTCAACTCTCTGACGAAAACGTCCCGGCGGCGTCGGAATTCAACAATCATTTGACACGATGGCTCCTGAGTGCCGCGAAGCGCCGCAATGCCTGCCCGCTGGGTGAAACTCGCGGTGCATGAATTTGAATTCACCATCAGCTTGTTCACCGCGTCGACCAGGAAGCCGGGCAGCACTCCATATCCCATACGCCAGCCGGTCATCGCATATGTCTTGGAGAAACCATCCAGGATGATTGTCTTTTCCTGCATGCCGGGGAAAGTCGCGATAGAGACTGGAGCCTTTCCATAGCTCATGCGGCTGTAAATCTCATCCGATAACACCACCACGTCCCGTTCCTTGAGCATCGCGGCGATGGCCGCAATATCCTCGCCCGGAATCACGCCCCCAGTCGGATTGGCTGGCGAATTGAGAATCACTATCTTCGTCCTGGGCGAGAGTTTGCGCTCGAACAAATCGAGATCGAAACTGAATCCCCGGTCTTCCACAAGCGGCATGGGAACCGGAGTTGCTCCCACAAAGTTAATCATGGATTCATAGATCGGGAATGAGGGATTCGGATAAATCACCTCGTCGCCGCGCTCGAGCAGTGCGAGCATCGGGAAGAAAATGATGGGCTTCCCGCCAGGTACCACACACACGCGGTCCATCGAGACATCGATTCCCCGCGTCGCCGAGACGTGCTCTGCAATAGCCTCGCGAAGTTCCGGCAAGCCTTGGGTGGGACCATAGTGGGTCCAACCTTGGTCCAGTGCCTCCTTCGCCGCTTCTACGATATGCCGGGGGGTGTCGAAATCGGGCTCGCCGATTTCAAGGTGGATGATGCTGCGGCCCTTGGCCTCGAGGGCCCGGGCCCGGACTAGGACTTCAAAGGCGGTTTCGGTTCCGATCCGCGTCATGGCGGAAGCTAACTGCATGGCTGTACCTTTCTGACAGGGAAAGACTTAAGATTTGACCGTGCCGTTCGGTCCGCGGCACGCGTATAAATGAGATATGAGCTTGGCTCCGGAAGCGGGACTCAGCTCGCCGGCGAGGTCTCATACATTCTCAGCATAGCGCCGATAGATGGCCTTGCACGGATGGAAGGTGTCGCGCGTCATGAATAGCAGCAGCAGATCTCATGTTTGTGCGCCGTCAACAACCGAAGGTGATCGATGCGCCCATGGAGCCAAAGTGGGCGGATGGCGGGAAATGGACCGCTGATATGGGCGAACAGCGTGAGATACTCCTGAAGCACGCGACCGCTGGTTGGGAAGCGAAGGAAGAGGAATTCGTCCAGCACAACATGCGGCGGGTGTTCCTCATCATCTACCGCATCGTCGGCAACGTCGCGGACGCGCAGGATCTGACGCAGGAAGCATTCATCAAGGCCCTGCAGCGCAGGGACCAACTGAAAGATCTGGACAAGGCGGCCCATTGGCTTTCGCGCATCGCGTCCAATACGGCGATCGATTTTCTGCGCCGCCAGGGCCGGGCGAATTTCACGGAGATCGACGAAATCGGCGAGCCTCTCACTTCCCCCGAGGAGCTAAGCCCGGAAGCGTTGCTTCTGCATGCCGAACATCAGGATTACCTCGAGGCCGGCTTGAGCCGCCTCACTCCGCGCGAGCGCACCGCGCTGATCCTCCGCGACGTGGAGGACCTTCCCGCGGAGGAAGTAGCCCGCCGGCTGAACTGCGGAAAAGCCACCGTCCGTTCGCACATCGCGAACGCACGGGTGAAGCTCCGCAAGTATCTGGAAAGGCGGAAGCCATGAGAACGCATCCGTCACCCTGGGATCTGGCGCTGTACGCCGGGCGTGACTTGGGCTTGTGGCAGCGCATGAGAATGGCTGCCCACTTGTTGCGTTGCAGCGCCTGTCGGGACGAGGCTGCCTCCCTTCGCGCGGCACGGGAACAGGTCAGGGAGAGATCCCATCAACTGCCCGCGAACCTCGATTGGGACCGCCTGTCAAGGGAGATGCGCGCCAACATCCGGCTGGGCCTGACTGCCGGAGCCCTGGTGGAAAATGCCCGCGAGGACCAGTTCCTCGAGGAGCCGGCGGGTTGGCGGCTGGCGGTAGTTTTAGGCTCTGTCGCGTTTGTGGCTCTCGCCGGCTGGCTGCTTCAGGCGCCGCGTCCGGCCGGACCGCAAACTCCGGAGATGTCCCGGATTGTTCTCGATGCCCGTCCGGACGGCGTCGCTGTCGAGCAGCAGGGCGCCACGCTCACTCTGCTGAATCCGGAGAAGCAGACCGTGACGACAACGGTCGGTTGGGATGGCAGCGCGCGCGCCAGTTTCCTGGACGACGCGACAGGACAGGTGACGATTCACAATGTCTCGGCACAGTAATCTCGCTCTCATCACGCTGCTGGGTGCCGCTACGCTTTGCGCGCAGGGCGGCGATGTGCCGTTGGACCCCAGGAACTCCTACAAGGTGAACTTCCCCACGGAGTCACCCGTGGCCCTGGTCTCGGCCGATTGGGGACAATCGAGCGCCGTAGCACGCGGCGGCGCCCTTCAGGTGGACCTGCACTCGACGCTCGTCCTCAAGAATGCTTCGCCCCGCGCCATCCGCGGAGTCTCGCTGCTCGTCCTCGCCCAGGAAGTGACTCCGGGCGGCAAAGGCTCGGTGACCGTTCCCAGCCTCGACGTTCAACCCGGCGAGACCTTCCCCGTGCGCATCGATCTGCGCCTGATGCGGCCGCTCGCCGCTCCGGCAACTGCCTTGGTCGAGGTCGGCCTCGACGGCGTGCTGTTTGAAGATCTTACGTTCTTCGGGCCCAACCGGCTGAACGCCAAGCGGGCCATGCTCGCCTGGGAGATGGAAGCTCGCCGCGATCGCAAAGCCCTGCTGAGCGCACTGGAGTCCGGCGGTGAAGAGGCGCTGCGCGCCCAATTGCTCGCCGCCCTGGCGCGACGCGACTCACAGCCGCAGATGCCGATGCAGGTGGCCCGTGCGTTGCCCTCCACAAACTTCGATGCCGGGAAGGCCGTGAGCTTCGCCTTGCTCCATCTGCCCGAGTCGCCTGTCGAATTGCTGTCCGGTGAAGCTCGCATGGCCGGACAGGAGGCGCGCGCCCCGCACATCGAGGTGCAGAACCGGTCGCGCAAACCGATTCGCTATCTCGAACTGGGCTGGGTGGCCAGGGACAGCGATGGGCGTGAGTATCCCGCGGGAACCCTCCCGGCGGACGTCTCACTCGCCCCCGGCCAGCAGTCCACTATCCGTAAGGATCACACCCTCCGCTTCGCCCGCCCTGTGACAGGGCTCACCGCATATCCGTCCATGGTTGAGTTCAACGACGGCGACCTCTGGGTGCCTCCGCAAAGCGCCATGCGCGACCCCCGCCTCGCCTCCGTGCTCCCCGTCTCCGGCGAAATGATGCGCCTGGCGGGCCTGTACCGGCGCAAAGGCCTGGCCGCGGTTGTTCAGCAACTGCGGGCGATGCGCTAAGATCGTTCCGATGGACGGGACAAAGATCATCGGCCGTGCGCCTGAAAGCCTGAGCCTCGACGAGCGGCGCAGGTTCGCTGGCGCGTGGGTCGCGCTCGAAATCTACACTCCTGAGACTCTGCCCCTCCGGCGCATCGAGGCGGTCGGCGCCAGTGCCGCCGAGTGTATCGCCCAGTTGCAGCAGCGCGGCCTCGACCCGCACCAGTTCGAGTTCATGCCATTGAACGGCCGCTTCTGATCGCTACTTCACGAACGCGATCGCTTCGATCTCCACCTTCACATCACGCGGCAGCCGCGCCGCCTCCACCGTCGCCCGCGCCGGCGGATTCACCGGAAAGTATCGCCCGTAGATCTCATTCACCTTCGCAAAATCGCCGAGGTCCTTCACAAAAATAGTCGTCTTCAAGACGCTCTCAAACGATGCGCCCGCGGCCTCCAGCACAGCTTTGAGATTCTCCAGCACGCGCACGGTCTGCTCCTCGATGCCGCCTTCGATCAACTGCCCCGTCGCCGGATCCAGCGGTATCTGGCCGCTGCAGAAAACCAGACCGTTCCAGCGCACTGCCTGCGAATATGGCCCGATGGCCTTCGGTGCGGACTCAGTCGAGATGATTTCTTTCATGGCTTGTTCCAATCCAGCGTGCCGACCAGGTCGCGCACGCTCGCAATGTGCTCCTGTTTCAAAAACTCGTCCAGCTCCCGCGCAATGCGCAGGGGAGCCCGGGGATCCCAAAATGTGGCGGTCCCCACTTCCACTGCGCTGGCGCCCGCAATGAGGAACTCTGCCGCGTCCATTCCTGTCGCGATACCGCCAAGTCCCACCACCGGGATCTTCACCGCGCGGCTCGCCTCAAACACCATCCGCAGCGCGATCGGCTTGATCGCCGGCCCGGACAATCCGCCGAACCCGGCGCCCAAACGCGGCTTTCGCGTGCGCGCATCGATGGCCAACGAGACAAACGTGTTCACCAGCGACACCGCATCCGCGCCGCTCTCTTGCGCCGCCAGCGCCAGCGGCTCGATCTTCGCGACGTTCGGCGACAGCTTTACGATCAGCGGCCGGCGCGAGACGCCACGCACCGCGGCCACCAGCTCCGACAGGCACTGTGGATCGGAGGAGAAGAAGATTCCGCCGTGCTTCGTATTGGGGCAGGATACGTTCAACTCGTAGGCGGCGAGGCCTTCGTGATCCTCCAGCACGCGGACCACTTCGACGTAGTCTTCCACCGCGTAGCCGAACACGTTCGCGAACACCGCTGTGCTGAACCTGCGCAGAGCGGGCAGCTTCTCCGCCACGAACGCGCGCACCCCGATGTTCTGCAGCCCGATGGAGTTCATCATGCCCGCTTCCGCCTCCCACACGCGGGGCGGGCGGTTTCCATCCATCGGTTCGCGCGAGAGGCCCTTCACCACCAGCCCGCCGAGCTTGTTCAAGTCGAGGATCGTCTCAAACTCGACCCCGTAGGCGAATGTTCCGGAAGCGGCGATCACGGGGTTCTTCAATTGAATGCCGCACACAGAAGAGGCAAGGCGTGAAGAAACGGGATCACCGGACATCAGAACCAGTGTAGAAGATCCTCCCCCCGTTCACGTCCGGGACACGGCTCGAATCGCATCGAGAACAATGTCAGGACGATCCAGATGAACCCAGTGGCCGCTGTCCTCCGCGATCACGTGGACGCCCTGCGACGAAGCCTCCGCCGTCCGCCGGTGCGCCTCGATCACCTTCGGAGAATTGCGCTGCGCGGAGATCACCGTCAGCGGGATGTTGCGCAGAGCGCTCGAGTCCAGCGGAGCGGCGCAGTACTCCGGCAGCCGTTCCAGATAACTCGCCATCGTGAGAAAACTTCGCGGCAGACACCAGTGCGCGCGGACGGCGGGCCAGACCTCGGGCGGCAGCTTGCGGATCTCGCCGACAATGCGGTCCGGCACGACGCTGCCGCGTCCGCTGGTCGCCTTGGCGAGAAACTTCGGCAGAACCGTCGAACCGGAGATGAGCAGGTCCAACGCCAGACGCACGACTCCCATGCGCGCCAGTGTCGCTCCACGGCGCGCGAGCATCACTCCCTTTCCCAGACGCCACGCCTGCTCCTCCGAGACCGGATACCATTCGCAAGGCTCCAGCGGATCCACTAGCACCATCCCCTTGACCATCCGCGGATATGCAACCGCGAAATGCCGCAGCAGAAGCCCGCCGAATGAATGGCCCACCACCACATACGGCCCCGGCAGCCCGGATGCCTCCAGCATCCGCCGCAATTCCTCTACGAGATTCGGCAGCGTGCGCGGAGCGGCCGAGGCGGGACTCCAGGCGAAACCCGCGCGATCATAGCTCGCCACGGTCGTCTCCCGCGACAGCGGCTCCTGCACCAGCCGCCAGTTCAGGCTGCTGGCGGCGATACCGGCCTCCAGGATTACGGGCGGCTCGCCCCTGCCGGTCTGGTAGACGTGCAACCCCGCGATGATCCGCCCCGGAGCCGGGCAGCCGCGCGAGTCGCGCTTCTCACCCACCCACTGATAGAGAATCCCCGCGGCGAATAACGCCAGCAGCGCGCCAAGAAACAGGAACACAGGCGCTCAGCTTTCTGCCTTGCCTACGACGATCACCGCAATCGGCGCCTCTCCCAGCTTGGAGTGCAGCACCTGATCGTGCTCGCCCTGCGCCTCGACTCCCTGCGCGACGCCCGCGTCATCCTTCCAGATGCTCAACACGAGCGGATGAGGAGTCCCCGACGCCTTCCTACTCATGTCCATCAACGGATCGAAGGCAGTCTTGGCCGCGGGATCTGTGTCGATGGCAGCCGGTGAGAGAATCGCAAAATCCCGCTGCGGCGCGACACCCTGGTGATCGCCATTCATTGGGAAGAAGCTGTAGCGCATGGTGTACACGCCTGGCTTGATCGTCTGGCCCCGGCGGTCGCTCCAGCGCGCCGGCACCCGGACCACCCCCAGCAGCGCCCCGTGGGGAACTCCCGTCATTGTGGTGTTCTGCTCGGATCCGCCGCCATGCGGATCCGCCGCCACGAACCAGATCTCGCACAACGGCGATCCATCCGGCTTCACCACTTTCACCCCATCCTTGGCTAACGCGGATGATAGCGCGGAGGCTTCCGACGGCGGCACGCCGGCGGACTCCACCTTGTATTGAGCGAATCCCACTGCGGCGAACAAAACCGCAGCCCCTGCAGTTTGTATGAGTCTCATCAATTACTTGGATGCGAGCACGGGCAATAGGATGCGGTCCAGTTCCGCGTCTGTCCACGCCGCCGGCTTCGCGTTCTTGAGCAGACTCCAGCGCTCCACGTGCTCCAGCGTGCCCCCCGCGGGTACCTTCGTCAGCGGCCCCATGGTCTCGATCTCCAGAAAGTCCGCGTTGGTGAACGTCTCGTAGGACGCGCCGAAATCCGGATGCGCACTCACAGGGCCCGCATCGTACTGCTTCAGGAACATCTCGCCGTTCAGAAAGTACGCGCCGAAGGTCTTCGGGTTGTAATTGCCGATCTTGGTCGGCGTCGCGTTCTTCGGATCCTGCCGCAGCACGAAATACTTCTTCAGCCACGTCCAGCGCGGGTCGCTCAGATCCGAGAATGCCCACATGATCAGCGGATTGGTCGGCTGCAGCATCTCCGGATGCGTGCCGCGCGGCGGAAAACCGCTGACGCCGTGTCCGCCCGGCGCCATCATGCTCAATGCCCACGCCGAATACTCCAGCGGCATGTTGCCCTTGTTCGTCAGCCGGTGGATCACCGTCACGGCGGTGCCCGAAGACGCCAGCCGCACTTCGATCTGCTTCTGGATGTTCGTCTCCTTCTCGACCGGTTGCGTCGCGATCAGGACATCGCCCTTCACTTCAACCTGTATTGGAGAGTTGTCCGGCGGATATGTGTACTTAATGTCCTCCGGCCCCACCCAAATACGGTGGCCGCCGCGAGTCACCCACGCCGGCTCGCCGCTCTTCCCGGCGCCGTCCTTCATCACCCAGAAGAAGTTCTGGCCGCCCTTGAACCCGTAATACATAATGCGCGGCCCGATGTCGGAAGTAACTATCAGTTCCACGTCGCCGTTGGAGATGCGGTAGCAGTTCGGCCAGCCGCTCCAGTCGGTCTTCTCGATTTTCACTGCAGCGGAAGTTGACATGGCTAGAAACAATGCGAGCGAAAGGATCCGGCTCATCGCCAGTTATTCTTTCTTGAACGCCATCACGGCGTCAACCGGAGCGCCCGTTCGCCGAGCCTCCACCCTCTCAAAGCCGCACGACTCCAGCAGCTCACGGTACTCGGATGACGTCCGCTCCCGCCCCTCAGTGCATACCAGCATGTTCAGCGACTGAAGCTGCGCCGATATGGGCCCCGATCCATCCTCATCGAGCAGTGCTTCAGCGATCAACACCGCTCCGCCTGCCGGCAGTGCCGCATGGATCCGCCCCAGCAACTGGCGGATCTTTTCTTCCGTCCAGTCGTGCAGAATGCGCCCCATGGCAAATAGGTCCGCCTCCGGCAGCGGATCACGGAAGAAATCGCCCGCCTGAACCGTGAGCCGCGCGGCTGCACGTGATGCCATGAGGTGCGGACGCGCATACTCCACCACTTCGGGCAGATCGAACACCGTGCCGCGCAGGTTCGCATACCGCTCGCAGGCAGCCGCCGCCAGATGCCCAGTCGCGCCGCCCAGGTCCACTATGCGCCGGAAGCGATTTAGGTTGAAGACGCGTACCACCTGGGGCGAGCTCAGCAACCCCAAACCGTGCATCCCGTCCAGAAATGTCTTGCGCGACTCGGCAGTGCGGAAGAAGTGTTCGAAGATGGAACCCTCCCACCCGAATGTCTGAGTCCACCGGTGGCTGCCCTCGCGCATCGCATCCCCCAGGTGCGTCCACATCGGATACAGCGCCTGGTCGGAATACAGAATGTACCCCGTGAGCCCGGCCGGACTCTCCCGTCTCAGGTATTCATCGGAGACCTCTGTATTTGTATAGACCCCCTCTGACCGCGACAATAGCCCCAAACCCGTACACGCATCCATCAGCCGTTCCGCGGCCCCGGCATGCAGCCCACGCTCTTCGGCAAAAGCCTCGGCTGTCGCTCCAACTCCATGCAGGCGCTCGAAAACGCCTAGAGAGACAGCGGTGAACATCACCTTCGAACGGCGGAACGCCTCGATCAATTCGATCACGGGAGCAGGGTCGGTTTGAGGCATGTCATCTATTGTGACGGTTCTAGGTGTTCTTACCTATTACGCCACCTATGGTTTCAGCCGAAGTTGAAAATGTGAGTCCGCTTAGGCCCGAGTTGACGAGACCTGCCGGCGCGAAATCGCTCTCGACAAAGTTCTCTGTTTTCACTACGATCCTCGTCTTCTGGGTCATCGTCGTCGTCGGTGGCTACGATATCAGCCTGAATCCGGGTAAGGTGATTGCGGGTAAGATTCTCATCCTTCTTCTCATCGTTTTCCTGTCCGCTGGAGCAATCGCCCGTTTCACCATCCGCATCCTGGTGCGGCCCCTGGCAGTGTTGCAGCGGGCAATCCAGGAGGCCCGGGCCGGCCGCCTCACTCAGGTCGATATCAGCCGCACTGGCGACGAGATCGAGTATCTGGCCGAAAGCTTCAACCAGATGAGCTCAGCGCTGGCCGTCTCCCAGGCACAGGTCAAAGAGCATCAGGAACTCTTGGAAGAGAGGATCCGCCTTCGGACCGAAGAGTTGGAAGAGGCACTGCAGAAAGCGATGCAGGCCAGCCAGGCCAAGAGCGAGTTCTTGGCCAACATGTCGCACGAACTGCGAACACCAATGAGTGGAGTGATTGGAATGCTGGATTTGGTCATGGAGAGTCCCCTCAACCGGGACCAACTGGAGCAGTTGAAAGCGGCACAGGGCTGCGCGCACTCGCTGCTGGGACTGCTGAACGATCTTCTGGACTTGTCGAAGATCGAGGCTGGGCGTATGGTCCTGGAAGAGATCCCCTTCGAGATGCGCGCGCTGGTAGCGGACTGTACGAAAACCTACCAGGCTCGGGCGAAATCGAAGGGCATCTCAATGTCTTGGTCCGTCGATCAGGCTGTCCCCCGGGTTCTGATCGGGGATCCGCTCCGCGTCCGGCAGATTCTCGCCAATCTCGTCAGCAACGCCGTCAAATTCACCGAGCGTGGTTCGGTCCGCGTAGAGGTTCGGCTGGACGACGGGTGTCCGGAAGCACAGGCGTCCGTCACACTCCGGCTCTCCGTGGCCGATACCGGACCCGGCATTGCTCCGGAGCGCCATGACTCGATCTTCGAGCAGTTCACCCAGGCCGACGGCAGCATCAGCCGGCGCTTCGGCGGCACCGGACTCGGGCTGGCTATTTCCAAGCGACTGGTCGAGATGCATGGAGGGGAAATCAATCTGCAAAGCGCCGAGGGACTGGGCAGCGCTTTCTCCGTTCTGCTTCCCTTCCCTGTCGCATCAGACCCGGCCGGCTCGTTGGCGGAACAGGCGGAAGCGGATTTCTCCGCCCAGAACAGCCGCGGGGCCATCCTCGTCGTCGAAGACAACCTCATCAACCAGAAGGTGGTCACCAGCCTTCTCCGGAAAAAAGGCTACGAGACCCACATCGCCAACAATGGCCAGGAAGCCTTGGACATGCTGCATAGCGGCAACTACCAACTGGTCCTCATGGACGTCCAGATGCCGGTCCTCGACGGTCTCGAGGCCAGCCAGCGGATTCGCGCCGAAGAGCGATACGCCGGCTTGCCCATCATTGCCATGACCGCTCACGCCATGAACGGCGACCGCGAACGCTGCCTGAAGGCCGGCATGAACGAGTACCTGGCCAAGCCGGTCGACCACAAGCATCTCATTGCTGTGGTCGAGCAGTTCCTCAAGCAAAAGTCGTCGCCTCGCGCCGCTGCTCCTCCAGCCCACGGTACCGCGGCAGACCAAGGACTGAACGGAGCCAATCCCGCCCTTAGGGAGCAGATGTTGAAGCTCTTTGTCCAGCTCGCTCCGGATCGCATCAAGCGGTTGCATCAAGCCGCGGCGGAAGGCAACCTCACTCAGCTTCGGGAAGATGTTCAAAAGATACAGGCTGCGGCTCGCAGTATTTCGGCGGCGAATGTCGTGGAGTGGACCAATTCGATAGAGGAATCAGCCCGCCGGGTGGACCTCGAATCCATTCGCACCAGCCTCTCGCATCTGGACGAAGCGGTCCGCGCTCTCAGCCAGCCCACAACCCATCAGCGATTGGACGCCTGAGGTGGGCGCGCCTAAATCCTCCCCAGGAGTTTCTCCTCGCTATCCAACTCGCGCAGGAGATGCTTCTCGTCCGGCGAGCCTGCCGCATCCATGGTCAATTCCGTAAACGACTCGCCACGCTCGTCCAAACCGCGCATCGCCCCGGTGCGGATGTCGTACACCCAGCCGTACAACTCCATCCGTCCGTGCTCCACCTTCTCCCGGATGAACGGGTAGGTCAACAGATTCTTCACCTGCTGGATCACGTTCTGCTCCACCATTCGCTCCAGCAATTCGTGTTCGTCCAGACCTGTGTAGAGCCGCTCCACCGCCCTCCGCGCCGCCGCGCCATGCTGGACCCACGATGCGACACTGGGCATCCTCACTACCTTGTCCGGATGCAGCACGCCCTTCATCGCTCCGCAGTCGGAATGGCCGCACAGCACAATATCCGTGATCCCTAGCGCCTGCACTGCATACTCGATGGACGCTGCCGTGCCCCCCTCTCCGTCACCTTTCGGCGGCACGATGTTACCCGCGTTGCGAACGATAAACAATTCCCCGGGATCGGCATCCAGAATCAGGTTCGGCACAACCCGCGAATCCGAACACGTGATAAACAGCGCCCCTGGAGTCTGGTTCTGCGCCAACCGTTCGAAAAGCTGCCGGTGTCTGGGAAATGTGACTCGTTCGAATTCCCGAAGTCCTTCCAGGATGTCCTTCATGCTTGTGAGGCCAGTGTACGCACCTTTTCCCAGGTTGTGAAGACATCCTCCCTCGTCGTGCCGAGATTTCCGATGGCCAGCCGTAGGACGAACCGCCCGTCCAGCACATTGCCGGACAGAAACGCCACCCCGGACCGGTTTACCTGTTCCAGAAGTTCCCGGTTCGGCTCGTCCGGCCCCTTCATGCGAAAACACACCAGGGACATTGGCGCCGGCGCCACAACCTCAAACTGCGGATGCGCGGCGATCTCCACTGCCAGCTCCCTGGCCCACGCGCAGTGCTTCCGGATGATCCGGCAGACCTTCTCGTAGCCGAAACTGCGCATCACAAACCACAACTTCAGCGCGCGGAAGCGGCTGCCCAGCGGAATCCGGTAGTCCATCAGATTGACAGCCCGCGGATTCTCCTGCGACGCCAGGTATTCCGGCACCAGCGAATACGCCTCACGCAAAGCCTCGGGACGGCGGCAGAAGAAGGCGCTCAGGTCGATCGGCGTGAACAGCCATTTGTGCGGGTTCACCACCAGGGAGTCCGCCTCCCCCGCGCCCTCCAGCATCCAGCGGTTCTCCGGGAGCATCGCCGCCACCCCCCCGTACGCCGCGTCCACGTGATGCCACAACCCTTCCCGCGCCGCGATCGCCTGGATCTCTTTCACCGGATCAATGCTCGTCACCGACGTCGTGCCCACCGTCGACACCACACAGAATGGCTTCTTCCCCGCCTCGCGATCCGCGGCAATCGCCGCCGACAGCAGATCCGGACGCATGCGGTACTCGGCATCAACGCCGATCTTCCTGACATTCTGCTGACCCATCCCCAGCGACAGCGCCCCCTTCTCCACCGAGGAGTGCGCGTGCTCCGACGCGTACAGCACCAGGCCGGGTGCCCCGCCCTCCGTCCGCAGTCCCGGATCCGCCGCCGCCCGCGCCGCGCCGATCGCGTGCAGCGTCGAACTCGATGCCGTGTCGTGAATGAGCCCGAAAAAGCTCTCCGGTAGACCCAGCCACTGCCGCAGCCAGCTCATCACCACCTGCTCCAGTTCCACCGACGCCGGGCATGACTTCCACAGCATGCTGTTCACGTTCACTGCCGCCGCCAGCATCTCGCCCAGGATCCCCGCACCAGATGCGCTTACCGAGAAATAACCGTGAAACCGCGGATGGTTCCAGTGATTCAGCGCGGGCACAATCAGTTTGTCGAAATCCGCCAGAATCGCTTCCATCGGCTCGCCTTTCACAGGCGCGGATTTCGGCAGTGCGTCGACCAATTCTCCAGGCTGCATCTCCGGAACAACCCGATACTCTCCGGTCGTGTCCAGATATCGCGCGATCCAATCCACTACCTCGTATCCAAACTTCCGGAACTCGTCCGGCGACATGTCCTGCGGTCTCACTGCCACTGCCTCCTGCGAATTTGCCGCGGCTTCTCCTGTCGGCCGCGCGCATCAGCCTGCGCTGCACTGATCCAAGTTATACAATGGTCGGCGGCTGAGGTGCCGAAGACATGGATCATAAGAATTCGCTTACTTCTCGCCGGTCCTTTTTGACCGGCCCTGCGGCCGCGGGTGCCGCTTTTACAATTATCAAGCCCGAACTCGTGCGCGGATGGGCGCCATCCACTCTCAAGATCGGCCTCGTTGGCTGCGGTGGGCGTGGCACGCAGGCCGTTGAGAACGCCATGGCCGGCGACCCGGCAGTCGAGCTCGTCGCTATGGCCGACGCCTTCGAGGACAAGCTCGAAGGCAGCCTCAAACGGCTCAAGGGCCTTCCCATCCAGGACCGCATTAAGGTCGAGCCTGACAAGCGCTTCGTCGGCTTCGACGCCTACGCCAAACTCCTGAAGTCCGACATCGACGTTGTCTTCCTCGCCACGCCTCCCGGCTGGCGCCCCCTGCATTTTGAAGCCGCCATCGACGCCAACAAGCACGTTTTCTGCGAAAAGCCCTTTGGCGTCGACGCCACCGGCGTCCGCCGCATGATGGCCGCCGGCAAGAAGAGCGTCGAGAAGAAGCTGACCGTCGTCAGCGGCGCCCAGCGCCGCAGCGATCCCTTCTATCTCGAAAACGTCGACGCACTCAAGAACGGCAAGCTCGGCGATCTCGTCGCCCTTTACGCCTACTGGGTCGGCAGCCCAGTCATCCAGCAGCGCAATGGCCGCAACCCGAAATGGGGCGACTTCGAGTGGCAGCACCGCAACTGGTACTCCAACCTCTGGATCTGCGGCGACCAGATTGTCGAGCAGCACCTCCACAACATCGACGTCTGCTGCTGGATCATGGGCGGCCCGCCCGTCAGTGTCGTCGCTACCGGCGGCGCGGCGTGGCGCCCCCCGAACGATGACATCTACGGCAACATCTACGACCACATCTCGTCTGACTACGAATTCGCCAACGGCGTTCGCATGACCAGCTACTGCCGCCAATATCCCGGCCAGTCCTATCAGCAAGTCAACGAGATCGTCGCCGGCTCCAAGGGCCGCATGACCCTCAATCAGACCCGCGGCGGCCCGGGCTACGTCAACGAGCACACCAAGCTCTACAAATCCATCCGCGGCGACGGCCCCTACATCAACGAGACCCAGACCGTTGCCGAAAGCACCCTGACCTGCATCATGGGCCGCGAGTCCGCCTACTCCGGCCAGAAGATCACGTGGGACATGATCATGAACTCCAAGCAGGACCTCATGCCCAAGCAGGAGTCCTGGAAGTACGACGGAAAGAACGACGCAACACCCTTCCCGGTCCCCGGGAAGTACAAGTTCGTCTAGACCGCCACAGACTCCAGTCTGCGTGCAGATTTCCAGCGAGGCCGGGTATGGCATCACGAGTCGAAAGATTCCGCGGAGCCCTGCTCGGCCTCGCTGTGTGTGATGCCCTCGGCACGACGCTCGAGTTCAGGCCCCCTGGTTCGTTCAAGCCCCTCACCGACATGATCGGTGGCGGTCCTTTCCACCTCGCTCCAGGCCAGTGGACCGACGATACATCCATGGCCCTCTGCCTCGCCGAGAGCCTCATCGAGTGCGGCGGCTTCGATCCCGAAGACCAGATGCGCCGCTACCTCCGCTGGTGGAGGGAGGGGTACTGGTCCTCCACCGGCGTCTGCTTCGACATCGGCGGCACCACCAGCGCCGCCCTGGCGAACTTCGAGTCCAGCGGCGATCCCTTCTCCGGCTCTGACCACGAACACTCCGCCGGCAACGGCTGCATTATGCGCCTCGCACCTGTGCCGATGTATTACGCACACGACGAAGCACAAGCCGTCCGCATCAGCGGCGAAAGCAGCCGCACCACGCACGGCTCGCGCATCTGCATCGATGCCTGCCGGTATATGGCCTCCATTCTGATTGGCGCGTTGAATGGCGAGCCCAAGAAGCAACTCTTCGCTCCGGAACGCTGGAATTACGGCCTGCTCGCTCTACCCATCGAACAGGTACAACTCGGCGGATTCCTCGTTAACTCGCCGCCGCGCATCCGCGGCACCGGCTATGTCGCCGATTGCCTCGAAGCCGCACTGTGGGCCTTTGCCCTCACAGATAACTTCGAGTCCGGCGCACTCAAGGCAGTAAACCTCGGCGACGACGCCGACACCACCGGGGCTGTCTACGGTCAGATCGCCGGCGCATTTTACGGCGAGTCCGCCATCCCTCAGCGCTGGCTCGATCTCCTCCATCGACGCGACGACATCGCCAGTCTCGCCGAACGCCTCGCCAGGTAAGTGGCGCAGGCCTCCTGTCCTGCGCAATTTACATGGGAACGCCAGCCCCACAACCGGTGTCTACCCGCACAAGGAGTAACGCTCATGCTTTCGCGCACTCTCTTGACACTCGCACTTCTCCTCCCTTCGTCCGCCGTCGCCCAAAGCTCACGCACTGAGCTCGACAAGGGCAGGCAGGCTTACGCCAAACACCAGTACGCCGAGGCCCTCGACCATTTCCGCGCCGCGGGACAGGCCGCCGTCTCCGAAGAGAACGACTCCGCCCGCATCGAATCCCTTAAGCTTCTCGCCGCCATCCTCCGTGAATCCGGCGACATCGCGCAAGCTGAGCAAATCCTCCAGGACGCCTCCACTCAATACTCAACAACTCGCGGCGAATCATCGCTCGAAGTCGCGGCCATCTCTGAAGAACTCGCCTCGCTCTACCGCGCCCAGGGACGTTCCGAACAAGCCCTGCCGTTGCTCGACAAAGCCATCGCTATTCGCGACGCCCGCCCCGAATCGCCCCGCATTGACCTCGCGCGCGACCTCATGACCGCCGCCGCTCTCCGCCAGCAGGCCGGTCAGAAAGAGCTGTCCATCGAGCTCTTCAAGCGCGCCATCCAGGAGTGGGACGCCGCCAATCCAGGCGATTCCCGCTGCCTTCCGGCACTCGAATCGCTCGCCTCCATCTATCGCGACGGCGCCAGCTACGCCGAGTCGGAGCCGCTCCTCGTTCGCGCCCTCAAACTCCGCGAAGCCTCCTCCGGCCCCGCCCACTCCGAGGTGATCTCCGCCGTGGACTCGCTCGCCTATGTCGAGTTCGGCCTGCGCAAGATGCCCGAAGCCGAAGGCCTGTACAAGCGCCTCCTCACCCTCTGGGAATCCAACGCCGGTCCCGATCACCCCATGGTTGCGCTCACTCACGACAAGATCGCTGAGTTCTACGCCTTCCAGCAGCGCTACGAAGAGGCCGAACAACACGCCGCCGCGGCTCTGGCCATTCGCACCCGCGTCGAGGTCGCCAGCCTGCACCAGAACGGCCGCCTTCTCATCATGCAGGCCAAAATCCCCGAGGCCGAGGACCTCTATCGCCGCACCATTCAAATCGGCGATCTCGCGAAGGCTCCCGACGACGCCATGGATCCGCCGCTCCGCGTCTATGCGAAGATCCTGCGCGAACTCAAGCGCGACGCCGAAGCCGAGCCCCTCGAAAAACGCGTCAAAGACGCCCTGATGAAACAACCCGAGCAGACTCTGCCTCCCTCAAAGCCCACCCGCTGACTGTGCCAGGCGCGTCGAAGTGGAATGCCGTATGTGACCAGCCAATTAAACAAAAATATATAGAATTGTTTGTACTTTCCAAACGGATCCTTCGGATGCTTCCGGTACGAAGCTGCTACAATTCTGAATAGGTATGCTGCATAGATGGCTTGTGGTTCTGTACCGCTGGCTTTATCCTCATGCCAAATGGGGCGGGAACTGATCCCGCACCCCCACAACTACCCCCTGGCGCATCCACGCTCCTCGAAGCCGGATGACCGAAGCCGCTCCTTTCTCACGCCTCCCGCCCCATTCGGATAGAATTGTCTTGGCTTCCGCCCAGGAGTACTCCGAATGCCACGTGTCACCCGCCGCGACTGCATGAAGGGCGGCGCGGCCATGCTCGCCGCCTCTGCCACCGCCCCGACGATCCACGCGCGTCCCACCGGGAAAGGCCCCGGCATCAAGTTTTGCGAGATCTTCGGCTCCAACGAGAACGAGCGCCTCAAACTCGCCAAACAGGTCGGCCTCAACTACGCCATCGCCGGCGTCGCCGGCCCTCTCTCCAAAGTCCGCCGCGAGGAGTACGTCGACGTCCTCACCAAGATCAAGAGCGATTTCGCCGCCCAGGGACTCACCATCGCCGGCGTCGAGAGCCATCCGGTCCCCGCCGAGAAGATCAAGCTCGGCCTGCCCGGCCGCGACGAGGAGATCGAGAACTACAAAGCCGCCATCGTCGCACTCAAGCGCGCCGGGATACCCATGATCTGCTACAACTTCATGGCCGGCCTCGGCTGGTATCGCACCAGCGTCAAGAAGGAAGCCCGCGGCGGCGCCCTCACCAGCGAGTTCGACAACGCGGACGCCCTCAAGCAGGGCCTCACCCAGTGGGGCGAGATCAGCGAAGAGAAGATCTGGTCCAACATCGAATACTTCCTCAAAGCCGTCATTCCCGTTGCCGACGAGGCCGGCATGCAGATGGCGCTGCACCCGGACGATCCACCCCTCTCTCCTCTCCGCGGCATCGGCCGCATTCTCACCAGCGCCCGCAACTATGAGCGCGTCATGGACATGGTCAAAAGCCCCATGAACGGCGTCACATTCTGCCAGGCTAACTTCGTCGCCATGGGCGAAGACATCTACTCCCTCGGCAAAAAGTGGTGCCAGCGCAAGAAGGTCTTCTTCGTCCACTTCCGCGACATCGACGGCGACGCGAAGCACCTCACCGAGACCTTCCACGACAACGGCCCCACAGACATGGCCCGCATGCTGAAGATCTACGCCGAAAACGGCTTCAAAGGCCCGATGCGCCCCGACCACGCGCCCACCATGGAAGGCGAGGCCAACAGCAGGCCCGGCTACGCCATGACCGGCAAGATATTCGCATTCGGCTACATGAAGGGCGTGATGGACGCCCTCAACCTGCCCTACGAATAAATGAACGGCGCCGAGTGTCTCCTGCGAACGCTGCTCGCCAACGGGGTCGACCTGTGCCTCATGAACCCCGGAACAAGCGAGATGCAATTTGTTTCCGCGCTCGATCGCGTCCCCGCCATGCGGGGCGTCCTCTGCCTGCAGGAGTCCGTCTGCGCCGGGGCCGCCGACGGCTACGCGCGCATCACCGGACGCCCTGCCGCCACGCTTCTTCACCTGGGCCCCGGACTGGCCAACGCCCTCTCCAACTTCCATAACGCGCGCAAGGCCCGCTCCTCCATCGTCAACATCGTCGGCGAACATTCCACCCAGCACCTCCGTTACGACGCGCCTCTCACAGCCGACGTCGAAGCCTTTGCCCGCCCCGTCTCCGCCTGGGTGCGCACGCTCGACGATCCTCTCAACATGGGCGCCGCTGCCGCTGAAGCGGTACGCGAATCCTTGCGGCCTCCCGGCGGCGTCGCGTCTTTCATCATTCCTGCCGACCACTCCTGGAGCGAGTCCGGCGAGCCTGGCCCGTCCATCGCTTCCGAGCCCCGCCGACTTACCAACCCCGCCCGTATCTCCGCCTGCTCATCGATCCTCGCCTCCGGCGAGCCCGCCGCCGTCCTCCTCGGCGGCAGCGCCACGTCCCGCCGCTCCATCGAAGCCGCTGCGCGACTCGGCGTCCCGGTCTTCCTCAACCGCTACGCCGCCTGCGTTCCGCGCGGCCGCAAGTGGTCCTTCGCCCGCCGTGTCTCCTACTTCCCCGAGCACGCCGAAGTTCTGCTCGCGGGCATCAAACACCTGATCCTCGTCGAAGCCGAAGCCCCCGTCTCCTTCTTCGGCTACCCGGGCCGTCGCAGCACCGTCGCGCCCGAAGACTGCACCCTCCACGTCCTCGCCACTCAGCAGGAAGACGGCTGCGCCGCCCTGGAAGCCTTGTGCGGCGATGCCGCTTTCCCTCCCGAATCGACATCTCCCGTGATGCCCGAGGATGGCCCGCTCACCCCCGAATCCCTCGGCGCCGTTCTCGCCGCGCTGCTCCCCGAAGGCGCCATCGTCAGCGACGAGATGGTCTCCTGCGGCGAGCCCATCAACCGCGCGCTTGAACACGCCGCCGAGCACGACCTCCTCCCCGTCACCGGCGGGTCCATCGGCCAGGGCCTCCCCGTCGCCCTCGGTGCAGCGCTCGCTGCGCCGCACCGCAAAGTGATCTCCCTCGAAGCCGATGGCTCTGCCATGTACTCGCTTCAAGCTCTCTGGACCATGGCCCGCGAGCGTCTCGACGTCATCACGGTGATCCTCAACAACCGCCGCTACCGCATCCTCGACATCGAAATGCAGCGCACCGGCGCCGGCCCCGTCGGCCCCAAGGCCGAAGAGATGATCGACATCTCCCGCCCCGCCCTCGACTGGCTCTACCTGGCCGCAGGCTTGGGCGTCCCTGCTACCCGCGCCACCACTGCCGCCGAATTCGCCGCACAGTTCCGAAGTGCGTTGAACGCGTCCGGCCCTCACCTCATCGAAGCCGTGCTGTGAAAGCCCATGCAAGCGGCCTGGACTCCCGCGCTGCCTCGCTGCGATGAAGACGCGCTGGTTCCGTTACACCCGCTCGCTACGGCTCGCGGCTCTATCGCTCTTTAGTGGCCCGCGAACGTCTCGACGTCATCACGGTGATCCTCAACAACCGCCGCTACCGCATCCTCGACATCGAAATGCAGCGCACCGGCGCCGGCCCCGTCGGCCCCAAAGCCGAAGAGATGATCGACATCTCCCGCCCCGCCCTCGACTGGCTCTACCTGGCCGCAGGCTTGGGCGTCCCTGCTACCCGCGCCACCACTGCCGCCGAATTCGCCGCACAGTTCCGAAGTGCGTTGAACGCGTCCGGCCCTCACCTCATCGAAGCCGTGCTGTGAAAGCCCATGCAAGCGGCCTGGACTCCCGCGCTGCCTCGCTGCGATGAAGACGCGCTGGTTCCGTTACACCCGCTCGCTACGGCTCGCGGCTCTATCGCTCTTTAGTGGCCCGCAGGGCCATGTTCTCTGGGCGCTCGATCACACTCCCTGGACTTCAAAACCGTGCTGCTGCCTGTGGTACGCGCTGTCAAACCGTTTGCTGGTTTTGAACAGCTCGTACCGGCCGTCCCCCTGCACCTCTTTGATCTTCGACACCAGCGTCTTTTTCTCATCCGGCGTCAGGGGCTTGAACTCCCGCGCGATCCGCAGCGCCGTTTTGAGCATGTCGAGGTTGCTCAGCCCCACGACCTGCACGCTCACCGGCTGCGACAGGCAGTAGCGGTAGCAGTCCTCGACGGTGAGCAGCCCCGCGTCGATGACGCGGCCGTCGCCGCCGCAGCCTTTCATCCCGATGATGCCGACGTTCTTTTTCAGGCACACCGGCATGACCTCTTCGCGGAAACTGAGGAAGCCCGAATCCATCGCATTGTTGGGCATCTGGGCAGTATCCCAGACGACATTCTGGGCCAGCATCTTGAGGTGAATCGCCGGCGCCTTGTGCCCCGTGAATCCGATGAACCGCACCTTTCCCTGCTTGCGGGCATCCAGCGCGGCTCCCAACGCGCCTTTCTCCACAAGCCACTCCGGATCGTTGTGATAGTTGCATTCGTGAAACTGCCACAGATCGAGATAGTCCGTCTTGAGCCGCTTCAGGCTCTCGGCGAGCTGCTGCATCGCGCCGGCGTATTCGCGGCTGCAGACCTTGGTCATGAGAAACGCCTTCTTGCGCCGCCCATCCATCGCGAGCGCCTTGCCCATGACGTCTTCACTGCGCCCGTTGTTGTACTCCCAGGCGTTGTCCATGAAGGTCATGCCCTCATCCAGGGCCGTCTGGATGAGGCGGATGCAGTCGTTCTCGTCCTTCGGACGTCCGGCATGAGCTCCGCCCACTCCGAGGATCGAGACCTTCACCCCTGTGCGCCCCAGCACCCGCGTCGGCATCCCGGTCGCGGAGGCAGAGTTGGTTTGCGCAACCACGTCGCTGGCGACCGCCGCTGCGCCGAGCCCTTCCAAAAAGTGTCTGCGAGTCGTAGCAGTCTCTTCCATATGCAGCCACCTCCTGATGCGCCGATTGTACAATGCCCGCGCCTCGTGGAACAGGTGGTTATCCTCGTATTCCGAACGTGCGTTCGGCATACTCGCGGCTGAGACGAAGGTTCGTAGGGAGGTCGCGGGTGAGTTTGGTTTCCTTGTCCCAGGCGAGTTCGACGGAGAGGTAGCCGTCGAAGGTGATGGAGCGGAGGTAGGCGGCGACGGGGCTGTAGTCGATGTCGCCGTCGGAGAAGTCTTCGGACCAGACGCCTTTGACGGAGTTGCGGAGGTGGAGGGAGCCGAGGCGAGGGCCGGCTTCCTTGAGGAGCTGCATGACGTTCTGGCCACCGCGGAGGACCCAGTGGGTGTCGAGGCAGAAGCGGACGTAGCGGCGGTCCGTGTTGGCGAGGGTATGACGCCATTCGCGGGCGTTATCGGCCATTTCGGGGGCGTGCTGGTGGATGAGGAGGAAGAGGCCTTCGCGTTCGAGGGTCCAGCCGAGCTGTTCGAGGGCTGCGGACTGGACGGCGAGCTCGGCGCCGGTTTTGGGCTCGTTTTTGGGCTTGGGGTTGGGGTTGAAGGTGACGGCGCGGAGGGGGAGGTTGGACTTGACGCGCTGAGCGAGCTCGACGGTGGCGGCGATGGTGGCGCGGGCGTCCTCGGGGGTGTGCATGTTGCCGCCGTTGTAGATGACGGAGGAGGTGAGGCCGTTTTTGGCGAGGGATGAGTAAGTGATCTGCTCGACGGCGGGCGTGAAGAACTGGGACATGAGCTCGACGTCGCGGAAGCCGGCGTTTTTGAAACCGGCGCAGATGTCGGGGATGTGGTCTTCGGCTTTCTGGTTGAGGCGCCCGTAGTGCTGGGTCCAGACGTAGACGCCGGCCTGGAGGGTGGGGGCGTAGTGGTCGTTGCGCTGGGCGAGGAGAGGTGAGGCGGCGAGGGTCTGGATGAAGGTGCGGCGATGCATTGAGGGGCTCCGGGGGACACTATATCGCGGATTGAGTTGGAATTCGCCATCCGGACTTTGACGGACGGATTTTTGGAATCAGAGAGATATGGGTTCGTAGTCGCATTTCTTGTCTTGCGGTAGCGGGCGAGGGAGATTTCGACACGGCGGGCGAGGTGGTCGATGCGGGCGCAGGCGCGGTCCATGGATGGAAAGAGGGTGGGGTGGCGGAAGACTTCGAGCCAGTTGTCGAATTGGTTGAACGCCTCGGCTTCGAGCCAGGCGATGTAGCGGCGCCAGATGATGAGGTAAACGTGTTGGGCGACGAGGGCGCGCTCGGCGGGATCGGAGAATTCGGATGAGATTTCCGCGGCTTTCGCGAGGGCGCCTGCGTGCCAGTCCTGGGGCATGCCGCGGAGGGCGGCGGTGAAGCCCCAAGTCGTGGCATTCTGCGCAGAACGGGCTTTGCCTTCGGGCGTTTTTGGACCAGTGGACCGCTGCGCGTTGGCGCGATTGGCCGCGAGCTTGGCAGGAGTCATCCGAATGAGCGCCATGGGAACTACCTCGGCTGCCTGCGATGGGTGAGGAGGTCCTGATCGAACTGGCGGCGCCGGCGGTGGACGCGTTCCTCATGCCGGAGGATGGACTCGAAGGATTTCTGCGATGCGAGGTTGCGCATGGCGAGGAAGATCCGAGTGCCGGGATCGAGATCTTCGAATTCGCGGTCGACCTGTTCGTGATCGTCGAAGAGCTGGAGGTGGAGGCCGCAGGTGCGACTAGAGGCGGTGCGGACGAATTCCCAGGCCTGGTCAACGAGGCCGTCGGCGAGGAAGCGGGCGTAGCCGCCGGCGGGCTGGAAGTGCTCGTGGACGTCGGAGCGGAGGGAGTGGAAGTTGGCCGCGGACTCGATGTCGAGGAGGGCGGCGGATTCGAGTTTGCCGAGTTCGGGAGCGCAGCGGCGGCGCAGGACTTTGCGGGGCCGGGTGGAGGTGGGAACAGAGTTGGTTTCCATGGTGGGAATTAGAGGGGAGGGGCAATGCGATCGGGACGGAGGCGCGGAAGTGGAATTGATGTAAGGGACACCAAATAGTAGACTTAGATGCCTAAAAATATTTTTCGATCGGCTGTGACTGCACCTCTGAACAGCCGAAAAGGAGCCTGCGCCTAAAGTATCAGCGCGTTGAAAGAGCAGTGAATGAGGGCCATTTGCAGAGACTGCTGATGTGTATACAGAACCAAGCCAATGTCGCGAAACATGGCATCTCATTGAGAACGGCTACGTTGAGCTTTGATTGCGGCAGGCGGTATGAGGGATTCCGTTTCCCCGCAACTGACGTAAGGATCGCTCAGCTCTGGTGGATTTGGTGGTATTGGATCCTCATGACCTCTTCCATGCCATGGAACGAGGCTGTTCAGCCACACCAACAATCTCTGCAACTAACTAACTCTAAACGCCTTACCTGATAGTATCACAGAATCACAATGACCCGAAAATCAGTCATCTTTTGATCGAGGTAACAGGTCAGTTTGATGGACCCTTGGGCGATGCTCCTTGCCCACATAGGAGAGTCTCCAGCGACAACAATCACCCATGGGCGGAGGGGCCACAAAGGCTCAATCTCTCTCAGGTTTGGCCTCAGTCTCTTTTTTAGCCTGTTCCCTCTTCTCCTTCTCGATTTCGGCAGTCTCTTCTTTCCGCTCTCTGAGTTGGTTGTTCACTTGCTCATTCCAATGACTTGAGGGTGTCTCTGCCACAGTGGGCCTCCTTACCTTCTGGAACCTTTTGACCCCGAGTTTTGATCCGAGTCTTTCCGGCTCTGTTCTAACTTCTCACGCTCCAATTCTGCCGTGTCCTTCGGATCTTCCCGCTGTTGCTTCTCTTGCCAGTTTGGTGGGTCCTGTCTCTTGTCTTCCATTTCGCACCTTTCCAATTTCACTCGTACCGTGGTAAGCGACACGCTCTATATCCGGCTTTCAACGGTACTCTTGGATTGCCATACGCTCTTCTGTGCTGCTGCTCGGAACTCAAGGCTGAACGCCGTGATCCCTTCCGGCACTGCAATTACCACTTGATCCTGTATTACCTCTCCGTTCTCAATCCAGCCGTGCTTCTCGAAGACGTCGAACGTGCCTAATTGCATCCATCGCACCTGAACGGGAGGGGCAGCGCACGGTTGCATCGTCGGGCCGAGAAGCCTCAGACCCATTGCTTTGTGATTGAGATCCACTTTTGATGTACCCACGTTCTCAATCGTTAAAGTAGCCACAAGGTGCCGTCGGCCATCAATTTGAGCCATCCGACCCTCAACCGATGGGCGCAATCTAGGGCAATAGATCCTGCCCTTTATGAATCTCAGGTAGGTCCAGATACCACCAACCAGAACGGCGGCGATCGTCACAATCTTCTCGATGTTGCCAAGCGTCTCCGACCAGTTGATCTCGCTGAACGATATATCGGGCAAAGTGATCTCCCGTGTGTATCGCGATCTACAAAGGTATATCACGGCCTGAATCACCTGTTTGAAGACTTGCACCTAGATGGCAACGAAGGTAGTTTCAAGAGGTCGCATGAAACTGAAGACGGTACGCACTGACGTGCGGCACAGGGTGTAGTAGTGGGAAGACCGGTGCGCGTCTAGCGCATTTCCTGTGATGGCAGCGTTGTGGCCCGGCTTCCATGTTGAGAGTGTGCTTCCGCATATGTAGCCTAGCTGCCCCAGCAGCAGGAGGTAGTCGATTTCGGCATAGGGGGTCTCGTCGAGGTGTGAGCGACAATACGAGGGGAGCAAGTGCGATTAGCATGAGCGGCGACCTTCACCGTATCGCCTGTAATTACTCCGAGTCGACAAGGACGGCTTCAAAAGGGAGCTTAGCGTATGTCCTAATGCCGAACGGGGGGAATGTGCATAACCGACTGTTCATCCTCAGCCGCTCCAGAAGCGGAAGGTGGATCAGGAAATGGGAGTCGATCAAAATCCTAACGAACTTTCGAATAAAAACCATTCCTGTTGACTCGCCACTCTACAAGAGGTTGTTTGATGGCTGTGATGAGACAGCCCTTGGGTCCATTCGACAGGTTGCTGACCTCGCACCTTGAGAGCGAAAGTTCTAACCGCAACTGTCGAACGGCGCGACCTTGATGCTTCAAACAGTTGCGCCGAAATTTCCTCTTACGCTGCGGTGCTTTCGATTGCGAGGCTACTCTGACTTCCGATAACGATCACTTATCGGAACCCAGAAGATGCACACTGAACTGATCCCCGCATCGCCAAATCGGGCATCACCGCATCCTCTCCAATCTTGGGGAGGGAGGGATGGGGCGGTGTACCGCACGACGGATACGAAGCTTGGGCGGGATGAGGCGATCAAGGTGCTGCCCGACTCGTTCGCGGCCGATCCGGAGCGGATCGCGCGGTTCACGCGGGAGGCGCAGGTGGTGGCGTCGCTGAATCACCCCAACATGGCCGCGGTCTACGGGGTGGAGGAGCACGCGCTGGTGCTGGAGCAGTTTGACTTATCGGACTTCTCAAGATTCCGGAACTGCCTTCTTCCAATGCTCACTTCGTACAAGCCAATTTGAAGGGCTTGATTGAATTGGCAGCAGTGCGGCAGATAGCCGGTTTCTAGTGCGAATGCACGAATCCTGGACAAATTCACGCTTTCCGCCGTGTCCGAAAAGCACCTACAGGAAGCGAATACGAGGGTCGAGCCTTCATATTGAGCTTTTCAGGCCCTCTTGACTGAAGCCGGGATCGGGCGCAAGATTCACTATCGGGACTTCGAAGGGCGAGAGGCCTGGTATTGGGCTGTTTCGATCGAATTCCGAAGCAAGGAGAGCCTGCATCATGGGACCGACAACCGCGAGCAATCAATCGAAACGGCATACGCGCGGCGAGTTCTTCAGCTCCGCGACAGGATTGGCGGCAATGCTGGGCAGCGCTGCCAGCGCGAACGGCCAGCAAGTTCCGGCACCCGAGCCCGGAGAGGGCCTGCGCCTGTTAAGCCAGTTTCCGTTTGGGAAGACATACAGCAGTGAAGAAGTCCAGCGCCTGCTGAGGCCGCCGAGGGGGTTTCAACAAGCGAATACAGCCAGGGTCGGGCTTCCGTTCTGGTGGGACAGAGAAACGAAGATGCTGGTGAATCCCTTCAATAACCATTTCGACAGCAGCATCAAGCCAGGCGATTATAAACTCGATGCCACGGTATTGAATTTCCGGGCCTCCCGGGAGGAACTTGGCGACGTCTGGGAGAGGATGGACAATAACTGCCAGCTGAACATCAACCCAAAGAGCGTTTCGTCCGAAGGGGACAGGCTCGAGTGGATTCTGATGACGGGCATCAACGTCGCGCAGAGCCTCTTCAGCGCCAGAGACGGGCAACTGGCGACCTTGACTCAGAACAACAAACCGACAGAGGCGCTGCAGAAATCCGAAGCCGTCGTTTTCAAGAAGGGGAACTGCACGCTCGGGATCACAATCAACGCGCAGAGGAAGAAGAGCGTGTGGGACATCCTGTTGAGCACGGTGAAGAAATTCGCCGGCTCCGCCGTCTTCGGCGTCCTGCCCATCCCCAAGCTCTATCAAACAGCGATCCAAAGCGTGACCGCAGCCCTGGACCAATTAACGACTCAATCGAGAGTGATCCAGGTGCTTGGGGGCAGGTCCTACGAATACCGGCTTTACGAAGGAACCACCAAGGCCGACCTCGTGTTCCGTCCGGGCCATTGGGTGGTGCTGGACTCCGAGTTCGCCGCGGCTCACATGGACAGGGACCGCAACCTGGCGGGCGTGTACCTGGACATCCCGGGGCTCCTGTATCAACTGAAGGATGCCAACGGCCAACGCGTGGATACGACATATACGGTCCTTGACCTGAAACTCGACCCCGTAACGAACACCTAGGCCGGGAGGGGCGGCTACCGGCTCCGGAGCCAACCGCAATCAGGCTCGCGCGTCCGGCCATTGAGGTCCGGACGCGCGGTGTGAGTCCAGAGCAGAGGTTCGTGCAGGAGGAGGACGCGATGCGATCCAGCCAGCCAGATTTCCGGCATGCGGCATCGACACACGTGAGAGCGCCTATCTGTTCAGACGTGACCCGGCGGCGCATGCTCGGGTGCTGCCTGGGCGCCGTCACGATGTCCAAGGCCGATCCGCCGTCAGCAACGAAAGAGTTGGCGGAGGCACGCGAGTTTCTTCGAAAACGGCAAGCGCAGGCCGCGGAGGGCGCCCCGGGATTCCCGTACCGGCGCCAGGAGAGCACGACTGAAGAGGCGTTAGCGATCCTGCGGGAGCAGCGCCGATTCGTTCCGACGAATGACCCCGACATTGTCCGGCGCGGCATATTCCGGTTCGACCGCAAGCCGGAGGAAGAGCGGATCCGCCGGACGGAGGAGTTCATCCGCCGTGTCCAGCCGGGGCCGTTCGAGGATCCGAATTACTTCGCTCTGCTCGCCTATCAGGCGGCCTCTATCGAGATGGCTCTCCCGCAGTTCCAAAGGCAGCCACAGGTGAAGGATCCCTTCTCCCGGATCATTCTGGGCACAGTTCACGGCGGGGAAGTCAACGCGTTTGCGCAGGCGTTCCCGCGCACCGGATACACCGTTGTCCTTGTTCAGTCGGGGTTGATCGATTTCGTATACCAGTCAGCGAAGGCGGTGGTGGAGGCCATCAATCCCTTTCGAACGCCAGACAAAAGCGCACTCTCCACGGCAAACATGGATATGGACCGGATACGGGCAGAATTGAAGGTCAACGAGGCACCCGTGAACCGTGTCTACCGGACCCTGGAGAGCTATTTTTTCAAAGGCTACCCACGCGCGTTTGCCAATGAGACTGTCGCCGATGAGCAGGTCCCTTTCCTGGGAGGGCTGATCTGGATGGCAGAACGGTGGATAACGGCCCACGAATACGGACACGGGCTTGCGCTGCCTATCGACTTCAGCAAAGCGCCCTACAACGCGAACCAGGCGGAGGAATATTTCGCCGACTGCGCGGCCACGACGCTGACCGTAGCGTCGGGGTGGTCACTGGATCACTTGCCCGCTGAGGTTTCGCTGGCCGGGGCCAACTTCGCCCTGGCCTGCCTCAAGACCTGCCGCCGCGCCAAATCCGTGGTGACCCGGGGCAAGGAGGTTCGGGATGAAGGCAACGGCTCCCACCCGCCGAACGAGCTTCGGGCATTGCAGAACATTGCGAGCTTCCGGCAGTTCTTCGACGTGCAGTACGACGGGGGGAGAGTGCCGGAGCCGACGTTCGTCATGAGAAAGAAGGCACCCGCCCAGCACGGCTTCGGGACCGAGCAGAGCGAGCGCGCGTACTTCTTTTCGAATGTGCTATTCGAGATGTGGCCGGCGGTCAAGGAACGATTGACAGAGCAATACAGGAACAAACGACAGTTGCATCCGATGTGGGGATGATCGCCCACCCTGCAATGGGGAAAGGCGGTACTGAATAGCGAATCCACTCGCGTTCATTTCGATTTCTCTTCTTTTTATATAGTCTAGAGATTGCCAAAGATAGCTTGACGCCTGCACTCATTCACGCCGCATACTGGCGTGGCAAGGTTTTGCCTCCAGCGCACTCATACAATCGGTCCCTCAAGCGATAGCGGCTTTCGGGCGCGCTTCGACCGGGCTTGCGGGCATCGAGGCAACCGGCATCAAGTGCCGGAACATCCGGGCCGGACAATCGCCTTTAGTGCTGAAGGGAGAACAGCCGTGCACCTGAGAAATGCTTCGCTATTACTGCTGACCCTGCTCTTCGGGATGCCGGGATGGGCGGCCGACAAAGAGGTATTTGCCACCGGGCTCAACAATCCGAGAGGGCTAAAGTTCGGTCCCGATGGGAATCTGTATGTGGCGGAGGGCGGAACCGGGGGGAGTGCAAGCACAGTAGGAACGTGCACCCAGGTTCCAGCCCCTGTGGGGCCGTACAGCGGAGGATTTACAGCCCGCATTTCGCGAATCGACAGCCAGGGAGTTCGACACACCGTCGTCGAAGGGCTGCCTTCCAGTCAGACGGCTGGGCTGGGCAACCTGGTGAGCGGCGTTGCGGACATCGCCTTTCTCAATGGCGTGCTGTACGGCGTGGAGGCGGGCGCCGGTTGCTCGCACGGTCTCGCCGGCACTGCCAATACGGTCTTTCGCGTTAATCCAGACGGCACGACCACCACCGTGGCTGACCTGAGCGCTTATCAACAAGCAAACCCGGTCGCGCATCCGGAGCCGGACGACTTCGAACCGGATGGGACGTGGTATAGCCTCCTCGAGCTTCGCGGGAATCTCTACGCGGTAGAGCCGAACCACGGCGAGTTGGTTCAAATCAGCCCGGATGGAACGGTGCGGCGCGTCATTGACTTCTCGGCCAGCCAGGGACATGTAGTGCCCACGGCGCTGTCCTACCATGGCAATTTTTATGTCGGAAATCTGAACACGTTTCCCATCGTGCCGGGAAGCTCTCACATTTACAAAGTCACGCCAAGCGGCAACATCCGAATCGACACGCCGGATGTGACGACAGTCCTCGGCGTTGCCTTCGATGGGAGAGACCGGATGTACGTGCTGGAAATGAGTCCGGCGGCAGGGATGCCCACACCGTTTACCGGCCGTGTCCGGCGCTTCAATCCATCGGGAGCCTGGGAGGTGATCGCCGATGGGCTGGCCCTTCCGACAGCGATGACGATGGGACCGGACGGGCGTCTGTATGTGTCGAACTTCGGGTTTGGATTTCCGCCGGGCGCCGGCCAGATCGTGCGCATCACGCTGGACCAATGAGCGAAGCCCGGCGGCCAGACGAGATTCCGCCGAGGGCGCGCAGCCGGCGATTCATTCAGCTATTTCTGGATCATCACTTCAGTGGATTTGATGACCACGGTGACGGTGTCGCCGGGCTGGAGCTTCATCTCTTCGACGCTCCGGCGGGTGATCACGCTCTCGATTTCGTTGTCGCCTACCTGCACAACGATGTGAGCCATGATTTCGCCGAGCTTCACATCCTTGACCTTGCCGCGGAGCTGGTTGCGAGCGGATAGTGCCATGAGATGACGATACACCGGGTTTCGAACGGGGTCAGGCTAAATCGCGGCTCCGCAGGGCATGCCGTTGGCCGCTGCGACCGAGGCGGGACTGAAGTCCCGCAGGCAGGCTGAATGCCTGCCCCACCTGGAACACTTCTCTGTGCCTCTCCCTGCGCAGTGTGCAGGGTTAGAATTGGGATTCCCAATGAGCATGTTTCGAATCGCGCTTGCCAACATCCGGATTCCGGCGACTCCGGAGGAATCGGTGGTGCTGGCGGAGCGGGCGATCGCCGAGGCCGGAAAGGAAGGGGCGGGGATTGTCTGCTTTCCGGAGTGTTATGTGCCGGGATATCGGGGAGCCGGGAAGAGGATTCCACCGGCGGACGAGGCGTTTCTGGAGCGAGCGTGGAGGGTGATGGCAGCGGCCGCGGCGCAGGCGAGAACCGCGGTGGTCCTGGGGACGGAGCGCATCACGGATGACGAGCTGCTGATCACGGCGCTGGCGATTGACCGGGACGGGACGAGGCTGGGATTTCAGGACAAGGTGCAGCTCGATCCTTCAGAAGAGGGGACGTATGCGTTCGGGTCCGGGAGGCGAGTGTTTCAAACGGGGCCGCTGACGTTCGGGGTGGCGATCTGCCATGAGGGGTGGCGCTACCCGGAGACGGTGCGCTGGGCGGCGCGGCGGGGGGCCCAGGTCGTGTTCCATCCGCACTTTCACGAAGCGGAGGCGGGCGGGTACGCGCCGTCCACGTTCGCCGATCCGGCGAACACGTTTCATGAGAAGGCGGCGCTGTGCCGGGCGGCGGAGAACACGTGTTACTTCGCGACGGTGAACACGGCGTCCGCCGGGCCGCCGACCACGTCGGCGGTGGTGCGACCCGACGGGACACTGCTGTGTTACCAGCCGTACGGCCAGGAGGGCCTGCTCATCGCGGATCTCGATCTTTCAGCAGCGACGGGGCTGCTGGCGTCCCGCTGCCGATGAGAGGGCCTAGCTCTTCGTCTCAACCTTCGAGTGCCTGTTGAGCGCCTTGAGCAAGGCGGCAGCCGCTGCAGGAGGCGTGACGTGCTGATTGACGATCTCGCGGTTCCCCAGCCGCCTACCGTACAGAACCTGATTGACGTCCATGTCCTCGCGGAGGGTGGCTCCCTGGAGGGAGATGCCGGCGAAGACGCCCCGGCTTCTGGACCAGGAGAGAATTTCCGCAGTCATCAGGGCGTCGGTCTGGGCCGTTGCGGAGCGGCCGACAGGTCCGGCCGCCACTTCGCCTTCACCGCCCAGAGTGAACTGGCTGGAGAGCAGCTTGTCAGCTCCGCGGGCGTTCATGACGAGCATGACGACGTCAGTTTCGGAGCCGCCGATCTGAAAGCCGAAGCTGCCGCCTTCCATCCTCACCGCGCCAGGAGCGGACCAGCCGCGCCCACCGCTCGCGCGGCAGGACAGGAAACCTCTGCCATACTTGGCGCCGACGATGAAGGCCCCCTGCTTCACGCCGGGCACGATTACGATGCAATGCGCCTTTTCGAGCAGATCCTGCGGAATTCCCTTATCCGGCGCCGACATGATCTCGGAAAAGACCTCGGTGGACTGCTGGAGGCGCTGCTGTGGCGTTTCGTCCGCAATGAGCGGGAGTGCTCCGAATGCCGCCATCAAGGCGATGCAGGAAGAATTCGTCACGGACTTCAATAAGCGATTCATGTCATCGACCTCCTGGAAATGTGTGAGCAATGAGGTTTCCACTCCGGGCAATTCATTGACTCTATGGGCCCTACGAGATTGCATTCGCCGCGGCGTGCGGTAAGGAGTACCTGATGGAGGAGGTAAAAAGGTGCGGTCTGATGCGGAGGGAGAGATACAACGCCACGGACGAGGTGCGGCTGAAGACGCGCTTGGACCCGTTACTGTCGCGCAGGATGTTCTGTGGTAGGATGTGTCGCGCTACGAGGGAGGGGCTTGGCTGCTTGAAGATGCATTCGTGGATTGCGGTGCTGCTGGCGGGATACCTGGCGTGGGGGCAGGCGCCGGCGGCCGGGCCGCCGCGGCGGATCATTCTGGACACGGATCCGGGGATTGACGATGCGATGGCGGTGCTGCTGGCGCTGCGGTCGCGGGAGTTGAAGGTGGAGGCGATCACGACGGTGGCCGGGAATGTTCCGGTGGAGCTCGGCACCGAGAATGCGCGGAAGCTGGCGGACCTGGCGGGGCGGAGCGATGTGATTATCGCGAAGGGGGCTTCGAGGCCGCTGCAGCGGATGCTGAGCACGGCGGAGGCGATCCACGGGGAGAACGGGCTGGGCGGGGTGGCGCTGCCGCCGCCGAGGATCGGGCTCGATAAGCGCCACGCGGTGGAGGTGATTCACGACCTGGTGGAGGCGCATCCGGGACAGATCACGCTGGTGCCGGTGGGGCCGCTGACCAATATTGCGATGGCGCTGCTGCAGTATCCGGAGCTGGCGGGGAAGGTGAGGGAGATCATCCTGATGGGAGGGTCAGTGGGGGCCGGAAACGCGACGCCGGCGGCGGAGGCCAATATTTACCACGACGCGGAGGCGGCGCGGGTGGTGTTCGAATCGGGGATCCCGATCCTGATGGTGGACCTGACGGCGTGCGCGCAGGCGCGGCTGACGCGGGCGGATGCGGCACGGCTGCGGGAGAGCGCGGATCCGGTGGCGCAGTTCGTGGCGGCGATTGCGGAGCCGTATTTGAAGTTTGCGGAGAGGTTTGGGCCGGGGGGCGCGGCGATCCACGATGCGCTGGCAGTGGGGATCGCGATCGATCCGCTGATCGCGAAGACGGTGAAGCGGGTGCATGTGGACATCGAGACGAGGGGGGAGTTCACGTATGGGGCGACGGTGACGAACCAGGGGTTGACGACGGAGCGGACGGAGCGGCGGGGGGATCGATATACGATCGTGGATTTTCCGAAGGTGCCGGCGAACGCGGGGTATCCGAGCGTGGTGGATGGGGAGAGGTTCGTGCGGCTGTTTTTGGGGAGGATGCAGGGGAATTAGGGAGTCTGTCCCGGAAATGAGGGCGGTCCGGCGAGGGGGCCGGACCGCCCGTGGGAGGGTTTCACTTCGACCGCCTTGCGAGGATGACTTCGCTGGTGTGGCGGGCNNCGGGCGGCGATGAGGGCCGTCTCCTTTTCCTGCCGGCCCTTGGGGACGTCAGCGCCAAACGGGCCCGAGGGGCAGATGCGGGACAGGAAGTAGGTATCGCCGTAGCGGTTGAAGATGAGCTTCGGCTCTTCGTTGTACCTGGTGGACTCGGTGGGGATGGTGGACACCAGGGCGGACTTGCCCGAGTGGAGAGCCGAGACGCGCAGGACATTGGGAGCGACGGCGGCCACTACGTATTCCCCGGCGGGCAGAGTCATGCTGCCGACGTGGAACCCGAACGGCACATTGGCAACGATTTTTTGCGTGGACTGGGCGGAGGCGCATGCCGACGCCAGCAGAACCGCGACCACAGTAGAGAGCAAACGCGTTTTCATGGGAAACCTCCAGACTCAGGATTTGCGGATCGATCCGGCCGGGGTGACGGCCTTTTCGGAACCGATCCACGCCGGGGTATAGTGCACGGCGGTGGCCGGATGGCGTCCGAAGCGGGCGAGCGCGCGTAACAGGTTGGGGGGAAGCCAGATAGCGGATGGAGAGGTCAGCAGGCGGCGGGGATTGGAGTTCAGAAAGTATCCGAAGGGATAAGGGGAGCGGAAGAAATAGATAATCAGAAGGCTTCCGCAAGGCCCGGGCATCTTATACTGCGGGGGAGGCGAGAGGGAAGGGTGAAAGGGATGGCTGCGCAGTTGATCGCAGTTGGCGGCCCGATGACGGGGCTCATCCACCGGATCGAAGGGGAGCGCCTCTCGATCGGGCGCGAACGGTCGAATAGTCTGCAACTGGACGACGCGACGGTTTCACGGCACCATTGCGTGCTGGAGGCGGCGGGCGAGGGTTGGAAGATCCGGGACCTGGAGTCGCACAACGGGACGTACGTGAACCTGGTGCCTGTGAGGGAGCGGGTGCTGGCGAGCCGGGACGAGATCAGGATTGGGGCGTGCGACTTTGTGTTCCTGGATGGAGAGGAGGACGAAGCGGGGCGCGAGGCAGCGAAGCCGCAGAGCAAACCGGTATCGAGCACGCGAACGGTGGTGGCGCTGAATGAGGCCAAGTATCTGGATCCGGCGAAGCTGGCGGCGACATTCGCGCTGGGGGCGCGGCATGGGCGCGAACTCTCGGCGATCCTGCGGCTGACGGCGGCGCTGCCGGGGCTGGGGTGCGCGGCGGCGGTTTCGCGGAAGCTGCTGGAGGGCGCGTTGGAGAGCCTGCCGGGCGAGCGGGGCGAGGTTCTGCTGGCGGATCCGGAGACCGGGGAGATGGACGAGTGGTACGGCTGGGAGCGCGAGACGGGAGCGAGCGCGGAGCCGCCGCTGGCCGGTGAGAATCTGCGGAAGGTGGCCACCGAGGGCGCAGCGATGCTGATGGAGGTGGATGGCGGTACGAGCTGGATGATTGCGGCGCCGCTGACGGCGGGGGGCGAGACGCTGGGGGCAGTGGGGTTGGAGACGAGCAGCCCGGCGGCGCAGTTCGACCGCAGGCACCTGGAGTGGCTGGCAGCGGCAGCGGCGATCGCGTCGCCGGCTTTTCAATGCATCCGCAGGATGGAGTGGATCCAGGCCGAGTATCGCCGATTGCTGGATGAGATCAACATCCGGCACAACATGGTGGGGGAGAGCGCGGCGATGCAGGAGGTGATCCGGCAGATTGCGAAGACAGCTCCGGCGGACGCGACGGTTCTGATCGAAGGCGAGACGGGGACGGGCAAGGAGCTGGTGGCGCGGGCGATTCATGCGGGGAGCGGGCGGCGGGGAGGGCCGTTTGTGGCTGTGAACTGCGCGACTCTGTCGGAGAGCCTGCTGGAGAGCGACCTGTTCGGCCACGAGAAGGGGGCGTTCACAGGAGCGATTGCGCAGAAGCGGGGGAAGATCGAGACGGCGGAGGGGGGCACGCTGTTCCTGGATGAAGTTGGCGAGCTGGCGGCTCCGATGCAGGCGAAGCTGCTGCGGGTGCTGCAGGAGCGCGAGTTCGAGAGGGTGGGAGGGTTGAAGCCGATACGGGCAAACATCCGTCTGATCACGGCGACGAACCGCGACCTGAGCGAGGGGGCGAAGTCGGGCACGTTCCGGAGCGACCTGTACTACCGGCTGAATGTGATCGCGATCCAAGTGCCGCCGCTGCGGGAACGGCGCGAGGATATTCCGCTGCTGGCGAGTTATTTTCTGTCGCGGATTGCGGGAAAGGCGCAGCGGAAGATCCACGGATTCTCGCCGGCGGCGCGGCGGTGTTTATGCACGTACGACTGGCCGGGGAACGTGCGGGAGCTGGAGAATGCGATTGAGCGGTCGGCGGTGTTGGGGTCGTCGGAATTGATCGAGGTGGAGGATCTGCCGGAGACGCTGCTGGAGCGGGAGCCGGCGGAGGGGGCAGGGCAGGGACAGTATCACGATGCGGTGAGGGGGACGAAGCGGAATCTGATCCTGAAGGCGCTGGAAGAGGCGCAGGGGAATCATCAGGAGGCGGCGCGGCGGCTGGGGTTGAATCCGACGTATCTGTCGAGGCTGATCCGGAATCTGGGTCTCAGGGGGATAGGGGGGTAGAGGCAGCCTGCCTGGCCTTACTGCCATTCGCGGTGAGAGTGCAGATGAGGAAGGTGGCGGCGAGGGGGATGAGGCTGGCGGCGATGAGGATGGGCTGGAAGGAGAAGCGGTCCGCGACCCAGCCGATGAGGAAGGTGGAGAGGATGGTGCCGAGGCCGGCGCCGGTGCCGCTGAGGCCGCTGACGGAGGCGACCTGCGAAGGCGGGTAGAGGTCGGAGGGGAGGGTGAGTGCCATGGTGGACCAGGCGGCGTAGGAGAAGGTGGAGAGCGCGAAGAGGGCGATGAGCGCGCCGAAGTGATTCAGGAAGGCGGCGGGGGCGAGGCAGGCCATGCCGAAGCCGCAGAGGACAATGACGAACCGGCGGGCGGCGAGGACGGGCCAGTTGCGGCGGATGAGGTAGCTGGAGAGTCCGCCACCGAAGAAGTTGCCGATGTCGGCGGCGAGAAATGGGGCCCAGAAGCCGAGCAGGGTGTTTTCGAGTTGGAATCCTTTGCTGACGAGGTAGATGGCGAACCAGTCGGTGACAAAGTACCAGACGGGGTCAGTGAGGGTGCGGCCGAGGACGATGCCCCAGGTGCGGCGCTGGGCGAGGAGTCCGGTCCAGGAGCCGGAGGATGGCTCGGGCGCATCGTCATCAGATGTGCGGCCGGCAAGGATGAAGCGGCGCTCGCCGTGACCGAGGCGCGGGTGGGATTCGGGCGGGTGGTAGAGGGCGCGGAAGACGAGGAGCCAGAGCAGGCCGAGGCTGCCGGTGAGGAGGAAGACGGGGCGCCAACTGCCGAAGGAGTGGTGGAGCCAGACGACGAGGGCGGGAGCGATGGCAGCGCCGACGGCGGAGCCGCTGTCGAAGAGGGCGACGGCCCAGCCGCGCTCGGTCTTCGGGAACCATTCGGCGACGGTCTTGGTGGCGCCGGGCCAGTTGGCGGATTCGCCGGCGCCGAGGAGGAAGCGGAAGAGGCAGAAGCTGCGGAGCCCTTGCGCCGTGGCGGTGAGCATGGCGGCGAGGGAGTACCAGGAGACAGAGATGAGGAGACCGCGGCGGGCGCCGAGGCGGTCGAGGAGGCGGCCGGCGGCGGCCTGGCCGAGGGCATAGGCGATGCGGAAAGAGATGACGAGGAGAGCGAAGTCGGAGTTGGTCCAGTGGTTCTCGGCCTTGAGGAAGGGGGCGAGGACGCTGAGAGTCTGGCGGTCGATGTAGTTGATGACGGTGGACGCGAAGAGGAGTCCGCCGATCCACCAGCGGAGGTTGGGGATGGGTCGCGGTGACGTCACAGGACGACGTTCCAGACGGGATGAGAGAAAGCGGGCATCCTCACAAGATATATCCAGGGACCGGGCTTTTGGAAATCAGAGGGCGGGATGATAGGCTGTTGCGCATGCTGAAAATCCTTGGGATGGTAATGTTCACTATGGCTTTCACGAATGCAGCGGACTTGCCCTCGAAGAAATATTTGAACCTGGCGGCAGTGAAGAAGATGGTCGCGGTGGCGGAGGCGGAAGCGGAAAAGCGCAGCGTCAGCGTGACGATTTGCATCATGGACGACAGCGCGAACATTCTGTTTTTACAGAAGGGCGACAAGGCGTCGATCAACACGCTGGAGTGGGCGCAGCGCAAGGCGCGGCACGCGGCGTTGAACGGGAGCCCGTCGAAATCGGCGGCGGACGCGGTGAAGGACGGGAACGTGGCGGCGCTGGCGTATCCGTCGTATTTCCCGAACCAGGGCGGGCTGCCGATCAAGGTGGACGGGCAGTTGATCGGGGCGATCTCGATCAGCGGCGGGCCGTCGGCGGTGGATGAGGCGATCGCGCAGGCGGCGATCGACGCGCTGTTGAAGTAAGTCAGAAGTCTATTTGAGGCCGGAGAACTTCACCTGGTGGATGGCGCCGAACTCGTCGTTCAGCCAGGAATCGAAGCCCGCGAGGTCGCCGCTGAGGAAGTAGGGGCGGATGAGCCCGGCGGCGGGCGGCGCTTCCTTGAAGGCGAAGTAGAGAGTGGCGGGCTCGCCCTGGAGCTGTGAAGTGGTGAGGTAGGCGACGAGGGCGTGTTCGAAGGAGTGGTAGGCGGACTTCCAGGGCCAGGCCTTGGGCCAGCCCTTGACGGGCAGGTTGGTGACGCCGTCGACGGTGTTCCAGACCTCGCCGTAGAGGGGGTCGGTGATGTAGGTGAGCCAGTATTGGTAGGAGCCGGCGAGGCGATCGGCGTAGGCGGGGTCTTTCAGTGAGAGAGTGCCGGAGTACTGGTCGAGCTCGGCGGAGATCCACCAGTCCTTGTTGATGTCGATGCCCTGGGGGGTGAGGCCGTTGGCCCAGCAGCGGCAATCGGGGAGCCAGGCGCGCTCCAGGACTTTGGCGGCGCGCTCTTCGGCAAAGGAGACGAGGAAGTCGTCCTGGTTGAGGAGGCCGGTGAAGCGGATCATCCAGAGGGCCTTGATGGAGTGGCCGAAGTCGACGGCGGTTTTGGTGAGGTCCTGGTCATCGGGAGTATTGGCAGCGGTGAAGAAGAGGCCGTCTTTTTCGGACCAGAACTTCTCGATCATGATGTTCGACAGGCCGATGAGCTCGCGTTTCCAATTGGAGCTGAGAGGCTCAGGGAGGATAGGGGCGAGGAGGACCATGTAGGCGTTCATCTGGTCCAGAACAGCGACGAGATTTTTTGTTTGGGCGCTGGTTCCGGGCTGGTCCTTGAGGAGCCACTGGAGGGTGCCGAGCTCGGGATTCCAGTAGCTGCCGATGATTTGCTGGTGGATGAACTCGATATCGGCGATGACGTCCGGGTCGCGGGTGAGGTAGTAGTAGAAGCCGATGCCGAGGAGGGAGTAGCCGAGTTCCTGGGGGTTACGGGCCTCGACGGCGGGCCCGTAGGTGCGGGTCTTGGAGTCCCAGGTGGTGAAGGCTCCGCCGTTGGCGCGATCGATGTAGCGGGTGCGGAAGTGGTCGACGCCGGCCTTCATCCAGCGGAGGTATTGCGGGTCGCCGGTGAGGTGGAAGGCGACGCCGTAGCCATAGATGGCGCGGGAGAGAGCGACGACGGTCTGATCGTTATAGATGGAGGCGAGCCAGGCGTTGTCGCGGATTTCAGGGCAGGCGTTGGATTTGGGGTCGTAGAGCGTGCCGTTGTTGCAGCGGGTGGAGGGGAAGCTGCCGACGGGATTGCCGAGGGCCTGGGGCAGGGTCCAGTATTTCATGAGCTCGTCGCGGGCGTGGTCGACCCAGCGCTGGGCAGGCGGAAGGGTAGCGATCTGGGCGGAGAGGAGAGAGGCGAGGACGAGGGCGAGAGAGAGCAGACGGTACAGCATTGGAGAAAATCCTGTCCGCATTCTACACAAAATCCGCGGCAACGAATCAGGCGAAGGTGACGTAGACTATGGGAGGCCGGGGCTGCCTGATGGGCCCTTTGCCGTACAAAGAATTCCAGTTGGAATTGGAGTCATTTACCGATGCGCACGCGAATTATGGCGATGGCAGTTTTGCTTTGCGGCGGGCTGGTGAATGCGGCGCTTGCCGAGGACAAGGCGGTGGCGATCCTGTTTGGCCCGGCCGGAGCGGAGGCGGGGCAGAAGGCGGGGGCGGCGATCGCGGATCGCGTGTATGAGTGGCTGAGAACGCCTGGGACGGCAGTGGAACTGCGGCGGCCGCAGGTGCGGGAGGGGCAGGAGATCATGAAGTTCATGCAGCCGAAGGCCGTGCAGGACGCGGTGGCGGACGCGGCCAAGGCAGGCATGTCGGCCGGACTGGACCGGTTCCTGGACGCGGTAGAGTTGGGGGCATCGGCGGTGGCGCGGCGGCCCGGGGCGCACTATCTGATTCTGGCGCTGGAGGCTCCGGCGCCGAACGACGATCTGAAATTCAGGCTGAAGGCGATATCGGACGACTGCAAGCAGAAGAAGGTGCAGGTGCTGGTGTGGGATCTGTCGGCGGCTCCGGCCCAAGAGGGGAGCGCGTGGCAGGTGCTGGCGGCGCAGAGCGGCGGGGCGCTGGCAGGAGCGTTCGCACATTTGGAGGCGAAGCTGCCGGCCGCGGCTGCGCCGGTTGTAGCCGCGAAAGCGGCGGCGGCCGCCGAGGCGACGCCCGCTGCGCCGGAGGGGCCGGTGGTGTATGTCGGGATGTTCAGGACGGCGCCGGCTTCGGCGCGGCGGTCGGGGGCGACGGTTGGGGCGATGACGGGGCTGTTTCTGACGGAGGTGCCGATGTCGTCGCTGAAGTTCCAGACACAGGGGTCGAATGCGACGGCGCGGGTGCAGATCAGCCAGGTGGTGAAGAAGAAGAGCGGCGAAGTGACCTGGCAGGCGAGCAAGGAGCTGACGGTGAAATCGGCGGCATCGAAGCTGGATGCGAGGAAGAAAGGATCGATCTGCTACGCGCGGCAGGTGCAATTGCCGGGTGGGGAGTACGTGCTGGAATCGACGGTGAAAGACCTGCTGGGGGAGATCGATGGTAAAGGGAGCGTGCCCCTGACGGCGGTGGACAGCATTCCGGGGTTGGCGGCGAGCGGGGCGATCTTCGCGCGGAAGCTCGACAAGCAGGTGGATTTGTTCGAGGGAGACGACATTATCCAGTACGATGGGATGGCGCTGGCGCCGATGCTCAATCCGGTTTTCCCGGCGAACGAGCCGTTCGAATTGCCGGTGTATTTTCTGGTTTATCCGGACATGAACGGGAAGCGTCCGGAGATGCGGCTTGACATATTCCAGAACGGGCAGCCGGTGGGCGGGACGGACATTGCGTTCACCGATAAGCTGCGGGACGACGCGCGCTCCGGCGGCACAGGGATCTCCGGCGAGCAGAAGCACGAATTTCCCTACCTGGCGAAGCTGGCGAATGCGATGTTTCTGGCGGGGAATTACGAAGTGAAGATCACGATCAAGCAAGACAAGCAAGAGGTGACGCGGAACGTGAAGTTCAAGGTGGCGGAGGTGAAGTAGAGGGCGGTCAGTTCGCCGCGGTGGGCTCGTCCACTTTGAGGAAGCGGTCGGCCTGCACGTCCTTGAGGACTTGCTGGATGCCGCTGGGCCAACGGATTTCGACAGTGCGGATGGCGGTTTCAGCGCCGAGCCCGAAGTGGACGCGCTTATCGCTGGAGCTCATGAAGCCGACGCTGACGGAGACGTGGTTGTAGAGGACGCGGCCTGAGGCGAGTGTAAGCTTGACCCTGGCTCCGATGGCGTCGCGGGGGCTCTTGCGTCCGGTGAGCTCGAGCATGAGCCAGTGGTTGCCGTTGACGCCGTTGTTCATGAGGATGCGGGGGCGCTCATTGAGCGAGGTGACGACGATATCCATCCAGCCGTCGTTGTTGAGGTCGCCGAAGGCGGAGCCGCGCTGGTAGCCCTTGCGGAGGAAGTCCGGGCCCATCTGATCCGAGACGTCGATGAAGGACTTGCCGCCGACGTTTTCGAACATGGTGTCGTGCTGGGGGGAGCGTTCGTTGACCTGGTCGACGTCGCCGTTGGAGGAGTAGATGTCCTTCCAGCCGTCGTTGTTGTAGTCGATGAAGCCGTTGCTCCAGCCGGAGTAGGGGAGGCTGAGCTTGTAGACGTTGCTGGGGTGGGAGACGAGCTGGAAGGAATCGCCCTGGTTGTGGAGGAGGCCCCAGACCTGACCCATGAGGTTGTTGTAGAAGATGTCGACGCGGCCGTCGTTGTCGTAGTCCTTGGCGTCGCTGCCCATGGAGGAGCCGGTCTGGGCGTTTTCGTTATAGGCGACGCCCATGGGGAGGCCGACCTCCTCGAAGGTCTTGCCGCCGTGGTTGATGAAGAGGGAGTTGGGCTCGGTGTCGTTGGCGACGAAGACGTCGAGCCAGCCGTCGTCGTTGAAGTCGGCGATGGAGATGCCCATGCCCTTGCCGGGGGCGGCGGCGAAGCCGGTTTTTTCCGTGACATCGGCGAACTTACCGCCACCGAGGTTGCGGTAGAGGCGGTGGGGGACGCTGGGGTAGCGGCGAGGGTCGCAGTAGAAGTCCTTGTCGCCCATGGTGCAGCGGATGTCGAGCTTGGGCGTCCAGAAGGTGTAGTTGGAGACGACGAGGTCGAGGAGGCCGTCGCGGTCGTAATCGAACCAGGCGGCGACGACGCTGAGGGTGTCCTTGGGTTTGACGCCGATGCCGGAGGCGGCGGTGACGTCGGTGAAGGTACCGTCGCCGTTGTTGTGGTAGAGGACGTTGCGGCCGGCGCTGGCGATGAAGAGGTCGGGGTAGCCGTCGTTGTCGTAGTCGCCGGCGGCAACGCCGAAATTGAAGTCGAGGTCGGCGCCGGTGAGACCGGCTTTTTCGGTGACGTCTTCGAAAGTGCCGTCAGATTTCTGATGGAGGAGGCGGTTGTAGAAGGTCGCGGCGGTCTTCTTCATTTCGGGGAATTGCGCGCCGTTGGTGAAGAAGATGTCCATGCGGCCGTCGCGATCGTAGTCGAAGATGGCGATGCCTCCGCACATGGGCTGAGGGAAGTATTTGCGTCCGTTGAAGCTGTTGTTGGAGACGTAAGTGAATTTCGAGCGGGCGGACACGTCGGTGAACCATGGCCGAGAGGGCTGCTGGGCGGAGCCTCCCGGCCATGCGAAGAGGAATGGAAGGACGGCGGCGGCGAAGCCGAATGCGAACTGGCGCGACAATCGATCTCCCGAGCTAATCTTCAGTATGCAACAAGGGGCTGAACAAGACGCGAGGAGAGCGCACCCCGCTGGTACACTGGTCGGTTGAAGAGTATGAAGTGTGCAGCGATGCTGTTGGCGGCGGGGGCGGCACTGGCTGCCGCAGTAGTGAGCCCGATCCGTTTTGAAGAGATTGCGGAACGCGCAGGACTGCAATTCACAACCCACAGCTCGCCGACGGAGCACAAGAATCAACCCGAGACGATGGTGGCGGGCGTGGCGCTGCTGGACTACGACAACGACGGGTATCTCGACGTTTACTTCGTGAACGGGGCGGCGATTCCTTCATTGCAGAAGGAGTCGCCGATGTACTGGAACCGCCTGTTCCACAACAATCGCGACGGCACGTTCACGGACGTGACGGAGAAGGCCGGAGTGAAGGGTGAGGGGTACGGCATGGGCGCCGCGGTGGGGGACTTCGACAACGACGGCTGGCCGGACATCTATGTGGTGAACGTGACTGCGAATCATCTTTTCCGCAACAATCACGACGGCACGTTCACGGACGTGGCGGCGAAAGCGGGGGTCACGGGCGGCATCCTGGACGGCAAGAAGATGTGGTCAGTGTCGGCGGCGTGGCTCGACTACGACAACGACGGGCTGCTGGACCTGTTTGTCTCGAACTACTGCAAGTGGGATGTGAACAAGGATCCGTGGTGCGGGCCGAGTCCGCAGTTGCGGGCGTATTGCCACCCGAAGAACTACAAGCCGCTGCCGGATACGCTGTACCGGAACAACGGCGACGGCACGTTCACGGACGTATCGGCGGCCATGGGGCTGGACAAGCACCTGGGCAAGGGCATGGGCGTGGCGATCGGGGACTACGACGGCGACGGGTTCATGGATGTTTTCGTGGCCAACGACAATCATCCGAATTTCCTGTTCCACAACCTGAAGGCGAAGAAGTTCGAGGAGGTGGCGTTCCAGAACGGGGCGGCGTACGCGGAGGGGTCGAACGTGGTGTCGGGCATGGGTGCGGATTTCAAGGACGTGGACAACGACGGGCGCCCGGACATCTGGCACACGGCGATCGAGAATGAGACGTTCCCGCTGTACCGTAACGTGGACGGCGAGCAGTTCTTCGATGTCACATCGAAGTCGGGGCTGTGGGGGACGCGCGACATGTCGGGGTGGTCGAACGGGATCTTCGACTTCGACAACGACGGGTGGAAGGACCTGTTCGTGGCGCGGGGCAACGTGCTGGACAACATCGCGCGGTTCTCGATCCGCAAGTACGAGGAGCCGAATTCGGTATTCCGCAACCTGGGCAAAGGGAAGTTCCAGGATGTGACGGCGGAGGCCGGCCCGGACTTCCAGAAGCCTGCGCCGCACCGGGGAGTGGCGTTTGGCGACATGGATAATGACGGCCGCATCGATGCGATCGTGACGGTGCTGAATGGGCCGGTGAAGTATTTCCATAACACGACGCAGACAGGGAACCACTGGATCGAGTTGAAGCTGGTTGGTGTGAAGAACAACCGGATGGGCATCGGAGCGCAGATCCGGGTCACGGGCGAGGACGAGACGAAGCAGTACAGCCAGGTGACGACGGCGGTGGGATATGCCTGTTCGAGCGATCCGCGGGTGCATTTCGGGTTGGGAGCGTCCAAGGTGATCCGGGAGATTGAGATCCGGTGGCCGACGAGGATAGTTCAGACGGTGCGGGACGTGCCCGTGGATCAAGTGCTGACGGTGGTGGAGAAGGCGGACGCCGGGCCTTCGAAGATGAACTGAGCCGGGCCGCGAGCCGCGGGGGCCGCGATTTTCATGGTGGTTGGGCTGAGCCCGCGATCAGCGAAGAAAATGTTACATCCTGGCCCAACGAAACCGGATACCCAGACGTCTGTATACTAAGACTACTGAGTATGGCGAGAACAGATTCATTGCAGGGCTCACTGGACCTGATGGTGCTGAAGATTCTTTCGCGGCGGCCGGGGCTGCATGGATACGCAATCATGACGGCGATCCAGGAGATGTCGGAGGACGTATTGAGGGTTGAGGAGGGGTCACTCTACCCTGCCCTTCACCGGATGGAGGAGGCGGGGTGGATCCGGGCGGAGTGGATCACGAAGGAGACGGGGCGGAGGGCGCGGATCTATGAATTGACGGCGGCGGGAAAGAAGCAGCTTGCGGCGGAGGAGTCGCGGTGGGGGGCTGTGACGTCGGCGGTGAATCGTGTATTAAGGATGGCCTGACATGGCACTGTGGTCGCGCATTCTGAACGTTTTTCGCGGAGAGAGGGTGAACCGCGAACTGGATGAGGAGATGCAGACTCATCTGGAGGAAGCGAAGGAGCACGGGCGAGATCCGGAGGAGGCGCGGCGAGCGTTTGGATCGACGTTGCGAATGCGCGAGGAGAGCCGCGACATCAAGCTGGCGGTGTGGCTGGATTCTCTGCGTGCGGACGTGGTGTTCGGGTGGCGGCAGGTTCTGAAGTGGAAGACCACGTCTGCGGCGGCGATCCTGTCGCTGGCGCTGGCGATCGGCTCTTGCACGGCGGCGTTCCGTCTGATCGACGCACTGCTGTTGCGTCCATTGCCGGTGGCGAATCCGGAGAGGCTGTTCTTCCTCACTTACGAGTTCAAAGACAACACGGGAAAGACGGACACCGGGGATTCGTTCGAGTATCCGGGGTTCCGCATGCTGCGGGAGGCTGCGAAGGAAGACGCGGAGCTGATGGCGATTTCGTACAGCAGCCCGATCGATCTGACCTACGGCGGCGACCAGGACATGGAGAAGGCGTACCGGCAGTACGTGTCGGGCTGGACGATGGGCGCGCTGGGATTGAAGCCGGCGCTGGGGCGGCTGCTGGCTGCAAGCGACGATGTGAAGCCGGGCGCGCATCCGGTGGCGGTGCTGTCGTACGACTACTGGCAGCGGCGTTTCGGCGGCGATCCAACCGTGGTGGGACGGACGATGCGGATCGGGAACTACGTGTATCAGGTTGTAGGCGTCATCGAGCGCGGGTTCACCGGGACGGAGACGGGGACAATGACCGACATCTTTGTTCCCACGATGATGAACGCCAAAGCCATTGAGAATCCGAACTGGGGCTGGTTCCGGACGTGGGTGCAACTGAAGCCCGGCGCCGGCATCGAGCAGACAAAGCAGAAACTTGCTGCCGCGATGTCCGCCTATAAGCAGGAGCGCGTGAAGACCTGGGGCGGCAATACGCCCAAGAAGAGAATTGACGACTATCTCAAGTCGCCTCTGCTGCTGGAACGGGCGGAAGCGGGCGTTTCGGAGATGCAGAAGACGTACCGGCAGTCGCTGACCATTCTGGGTGTGCTGGTGGGCATGGTTCTGCTGATTGCCTGTGCGAACGTGGCGAACCTGTTGACCGCGCAGGCATCGTCGCGGGCGCGGGAGATGGCGCTGCGGGTGTCGATCGGCGCAGGGCGGCGCCGGCTTGTGCAACTAGTGCTGGTAGAGAGCGCGCTGATTGCGCTGATCGCAACTGTGCTGGGCGGGCTGTTCGCCTGGTGGTCCGCGCCGTTCGTGGTGAGCCTGATCAACCCGCCGGACAATCCGGCGAGGCTTGCTCTGCCGGCGGATTGGCGCGTGTTGGGATTCGCGGCGGCGCTGGCGTTGGGAGTGACGCTTCTATTCGGGCTGGCTCCGGCGCTGCGCGCGTCGGCGGTGAAACCGGCGGCGGCGTTGAAGGGCGGCGAGGATCCGCATTCGCGCCGGCGGCTGATGAACGCGCTGGTGGCCGCGCAAGTGGCGTTCTGCTTCCTGGTGCACTTTGTCGCCGGGCTGTTTGTGTCCACATTCGACAGGCTGTCGAATCAGCCAACGGGCTTTGTCGCGGAAGGAGTGCTGGTGCTGGAAACCTCCGCCAAAACGACCCAGGACCCCGTTTACTGGCAGCAGGTGGCCGATCATCTGAAGACCGTCCCCGGCGTGGAATCCGCCGCGCTGGCCAGTTGGGGCCTGATGAGCGGAAACGGGTGGAGCTCCGATGTGTGGGCAGGCGGGAAGGCGCCGGGCGACGGCCCAGGCAGCTATTTCCTGTCCGTCTCGCCGGGGTGGCTGAGGACGATGAAGATTCCTTTGCTGGGAGGGCGCGACTTCCGCGCGGACGATACTTATCCGAAAGTTGCGATCGTCAATGAGGAGTTCGCGCGGCTCTACTTTGACGGGCAGAATCCGGTGGGCAAGTGGTTTGAGGTGGATCGTGACAAGGAGAAGGCCCGCGTCGAGATCGTCGGATTCGTGAAAGACGCGCGCTACCGCACCATGCGGGAAGCAATCCGGGCGACAGCGTATGTGCCGTTTCGCTCGGCGGATGACAAGGGCGGAGGACTTCGACCGACTGACTGGGCGGCGTTCATTGTACGGACAACTGGCGCGGAGCCGCTGGCGTTGGCGCCGGTGCTCCGGAAGGAGATCCGGGAAGCACGACCCGATTTCAGGGTGAGCGACGTGCAGAGGCAGAGCGAACTCGTGCGGTCGCACACGGTCCGGGAGCGGATGCTGGCGATGCTGTCGCTGTTTTTCGCGGCTGTGGCACTGTTGCTGGCCGGGGTCGGACTCTACGGCGTGTTGGACTATTCGGTGATTCAACGGCAGCGGGAGATCGGGATCCGCATGGCGCTGGGCGCGCAAGCGGAGGACATCGTGAAGCGCGTGACGGCGGAGGTGTTCTCGATGCTCATCGTGGGATCGGCAGCCGGGCTGGCGATGGGGATCGCGTCGGAGCGGTATGTGGAGACGCTGCTGTACCAGGTGAAGGCAACGAATACGGCGATGCTTTTGATGCCGGCTTTGACAATTCTGGCCGCTTCCATGCTGGCGTCGCTGCCGCCAGTGATCCGCGCGGTGCGGATCGATCCGGCGGGAATGCTACGAGCGGAGTGATGCTGCCGCCAGGAGGGCGGCCAGCGCGAGGACATTGAGCCAGCCGAACCAGTCGCCGTAACGGGTGTAGAGAGTGGCGCCCGGGCCGGGTTGGACGTCGCGGACGAGGAGCGCCTCAGGCATGGCCGAACTGGGCGCCTCGGCGAGGACACGGCCGTAGGCATCGCTGATGGTGAGGAGGCCCTGCTGGGCGTTGCGAGCGAGAGAGAATCCGTTCTCGACAGCGCGCATCACAGCCATGCGCGAGTGGAGGCGCCCATCGAGGACGAAGTCCCAGGCAGGGACCGCAAGCAGTGTGACACCACGCATTGCGTATTTTCGGGACCAGGATGGGAAGTCCATATCCTTGCAGATGGCAACTCCCCACACGCCGTGGGGCGAGGCGCAGACACCGGGGCCGGCGCCGGTCGCGTATCCGGTTTCGGGTCCAGGGAGGAGATGGTGTTTGTCGTACTCAGCGCGCAATTGACCGTCGGGAGCGAAGACGGCGGCGACATTCCGGGGCGCTGGCAGTCCAATCCGATTGAGGCCCGCGACGAGGGTGACGTTGGCGGATCGTGCAGCATCGCTGAAGACCTGCATGATTTGAGTGGAGTCTTCCGGCGTGACACCGACGAATTTCTCGGGAAGGACGACGACGCGCGCACCCTGCGCGGCGAGGCGGCGGACTCGATCCGCGTACTCGTTTGCGACAGAGAGAGCGAGCGCCGGATCCGTCGTTTGAAAGGCGGGAATGACGCCTCGATCCGTCGCCGCCAGCCCGACACGAATCGGAGGCTCAGCGGGCCGCTGATTCAGCCGGATCAAGCCAAAGACCAGAACGCCAACCAGGATGGAAAAGGCCGGCGCCAACGGCCGTGCCGAGCGGCGGAACCAGGCGACAGCCAAGGCTGAGGGGATGAGCGCGATAACGAACGTGATGCCCCAGATGCCGGTGAATGAGGCGATCTGCACGAGGGGAAGGACATCCGTCTGCGAGTAAGCGAGACTCCCGGCTGTACCGTGGGGAGAGACTCGGGAGATCAGGAATTCGTAAGTGACCCAGGCGGCGGGGAAGACGAAGGCGGCCAGCCCGGCAGGAAGTCTTCCCGATGCGAAGCGCGCCAGCAGAACGGCGGCTGCGAAGACAAGTGACGGGAGGAGCAGGACGACCGCGAGGAGCGGGGGGGGCATAACTCTCACGAGGACGGGGAGCACGCTGAAGCCGCCGAAAAAGAAAGCCGCAGTGGCGGCGAGGAAAGCAGTGCGGCTGCCTGCGCGGCCTGCAAACAAGAGAATTGGGAGCGGCGCAATCCAGGCTGCGGGCCAGAAAGTACCCAGGCCCGTGGAGAGGCAGAAGGCGGCCGCGGAGAGGGCGATGCAAACGGCAGCGATGATCATGGGCTTCATAAGTCAGCGTCGCTCGAAGGGCGTTTTCAGACGTTCCTGAACCCACTCTTTGTTGATGGTGAGATTGTACTGAGAGTGCTGCCAGGAGCCGCCGCCGTAGGCTTTGAGCGCGGCCTCGTACCGGTCGATGGCTTCGGGACGGCGGCCGAGGAGATCGAGGATGTGGCCCTGCCAGACGAGCGCCGGGAAGCGGGAGTTCGCGTCGGAGCGTTCGACTTGGGCGAAGACGTCCAGAGCTTCCCGGTAGTAGCGGCTGTCGTAGAGGAGGAGGCCGATCTTCCGCCAGGTGGGAGGATCGTCAAGTTTCAATTCGCGGGCCTGGCGGAGAAGGATGAGAGCAGCATCGCCATTGCCGGTGTAGGGGAGATCCCGGACTTTGGAGACCAATTCGCGCTCAGGCGCAGCCGGGGGAATGGCCATGGCGAGCGCGGGGTCGAGGATCACTTCCTTGAGCGGCGAATTGGATACGAACCGAAGCGCGTCGACGTCGGCGAACCGGCTGGTGACGGCGCGCTGCTCGGAGCCGTCCTCGAAGCGCGCGGAAACGGTGACGGGCATCCGCATGGATCCTTTGCGCTCAACTCTGACGACGCAGTTGAAGGAGGATTGCGCGGGAGAGCACTCCTGTCCGGCGATCTGGTAGGAGAGATTCTGAGAGGAGCGCACCCACTGATCGAAAAACCATTCGAGATCCTCACCAGCTACGGTTTCGGCGGCGCGCTGAAAGTCGCGCCAGGGGAGGCGCCTGCCGGCGTAGTCCTTGAGGCAGCGGAGATAAAGCTGCTTGAAGGCGGGGGGACCGAGGACGGATTCGAGAGCATTGAGCATCGCGGCGCTCTTGCCGTGGATGACGACATTGTTGAAGTCCCACTTGATGGCATTCTCCTGTTCGTCCGTGATGTCCATTGTGGTGTCGAAGCCCTGCTTGACGCCGTTCACGTAGTTCGCTTCAAGGGCGCCGACGGTGGTGATGCCGCGGGCACGGCGGAATTCGCGGTCGGCGTGAATGCCAAGGCCGATCATGAGCCAGGAGAGGCTGCTGGAACCTTCTGCCAGGACGTGCTCGCCCCAATACTGATGGCCGATTTCGTGGGCGGTGATCCAACGCCAGAAGGCTTCAGGACGTTCGGCCAGGCGCTTCTGCCCGTGGATGACGACCATGGCGGTGGAGACCGGGTAGCCTCCGGCGGGGTTGTCCATGCCCGGAATAATGGAGAGCGACGTGTGGGGGTAAAAGCCGAATTCCCGGCGGTAGAAATTAATAACATCGACCGCGGTCTTGAGCAGAAGTTCAGCGCAAGGCCGTGCTGCAGGAGGAAAGACCGCCCGGATGCGAGTGTCGCCTGCGTCGGCATCGGCCGTTTCGTAGTCTTTGCCGACGAAGAGGCCGAACGCGCGGGCGGCGCCTGCGCGCCAGGTATTGGTCTTGGGATCGAGGCGGCCGGTGGCGGCGATGGCGTAGCCCGGCGGGACGTTGATTTTGACGTCGTAGTCGGCCACGGATCCGAATCCCCACCAGATCCGCGGACTGAGGAATGAGGCAACCGCGCTGTCGTTGACCTTCCAGGCGGCGCCGAACTCGATGTTCAGTTCCAGGGACTCGCCAGGTGGAAGGTCGCGGGTAAGGTCGAAGACTTTATCCGTCGTCTGCTGGAGCAGTACGCCGTTGACGCGAGGGCGGAGAACGTCGCCGAACCACTGTAGCGCGATCTGGCCGATGGGACGTGAGGAGGTGTTGCGAAAACGAATGGTTTCCGTGCCTTCCAGGCGGGAGGTCGCGGGATTGTAGGAGACGCTGACGGAATATTGAGGACGGGGTGGATCGACAGGCGCCCAGTAGGGGGTACGGGCGACAGCGAGGGAAGCCAAGAGGGTCGAAGTAACGGATATGCGCATGTGCTTAGCCCTGTTCATATCGCGAAGAGCACGCCGGAGCAATGGGGGTGAGCCGGCTTTGGCCAAGGAGAACCGGTTGCGGCGCTGCGAGGGGAGTAAGGTGGGAGTGTGGAAGCCAGAATCAGATTCGCGATTCTAGCCGCGGCGGCGCTCGTGGCGGCGGCCGGAGTGCGCGCACAACAAAGCGAGCGAGTGGAGTGGAAGGTTGTGGACGGTGGATCGTCTGGAAAGGTCTCCAAGCCACAGTACCGCGTGAAGCAGGAGAAAGAATCGACCGTGGTGACGATTTTCGCGGGGCGGAAGCCGACGGCGGGGTTCTCAGTGGTGGTGACCGGGGCGGATCGGGTTCAGGGCGTCTGCACAATCCGGTATCGGGTGGATGCGCCGGAACCTCGCGCGATGGTGGCGCAGGTGGTGACTTACCCGGCAGTGACGGTGCGGGTAGCGGCGGCGTGCCAGGAAGTGAGAGTAGATCCGCCGTTGCCGCGGGGGATTACGGAGTAGGAACGTCCCGATATAACTGGAGCTAGGTGGGCTTGCGTGCTCTTCACGCCGCTGGCCGCCTGCTACTTTCCGGCGCGGCGGGTGACTCGATCCCGCGCTGAGATGCGAGTAGCAGCGGACGGGCTCAGGAAGTTGCGGATCTCGAACCATACCTCTCGATTGTGACCGACCCAAAGGTGTCCGCCGGTTGAGAAAGAAACGAAGCGCGAGCGAGGAATCTGCCGGGCGGTGTAGCGTGCGTTCGCGTAGGTGCCGAAGAGGTCGTTTTCGGCGGTGATGAGGAGGGTTGGCGTCATACAGTGCTCGAGGTCGTAGCGCTGAATCGCGGCTCCGATGGCCATATCGTTTTGAATCCCGGCGGCGCGTGGGCTGATGGGAAGAATGTGGTGAAGGATCGACGCGACGCGCTGCTGCTCATCCCTGCCGGCCGCCTTCACGTCGGCCGGCGGGGTGGCCAGGATGTTCCTCGTAACGGCATCGGGAGCGAGCTTTGAATCAAGCCAGAAGATGAAGTCGGAGCGCAGTGTCATCTTGATCAGGAAGAGAGCGATGGCGGGCGGAGGCGGAGCGGCGGCGTCGCGCGGGGCGTAGAGAATGGGGACACCGAGGACAAGAACCGAGCAACGTTCGGGGTGACGGATGCAGAGTTGAAGCGCGGAGGGTGCGCCGGCAGAGCCGCCGATGATTGCCGCCTTGGGAATGTTGAGCGCATCGAGGAGGCAGGCGTGCGCGTCGGCCTGGGCCATGGGCGAGGCGTCGCCCGGCAGCGGGGTGCGGAGATAACCGAATCGTGAAACGGCGATCACCTGGAAACCTGAGCCGATCAGTGGACGGGCAAAGTCGAGTCCCTGGTCGAAGCCTCCGCCTGCCCCGTGAATCATGAGGACGGGTGAGCCGCTTCCGGCGACAGCGTACTCGATGGGACCGCATCTGGTCTGGGCGATGAGACTGTCTGAGGAGATGCGGGCTTGTGCGAGCGCGAGGTCTCGCCGATAGGAAACGACCGCAAACGCGACGAGTGCAGTCAGGACGATTGCGGCCATGGACAGGAGGGCACGGCGGCCCATTTTCATACCACTTCCTCTGATGTAATTATCCGACTGGCGCGCCGCTGCGATAAATGGAAAAATGCTGACTGTTGCACTGAACGAGCATGGAAGACGCACGGCTGACACGCGTGACGAAGATCTGCCTGGCATTGCCCCAGGCGGTACGCGAGATCCACGGTGAGCACGCGAAGTTCACGGTGCGGAAGAAAACATTCGCGTACTTCCTGAAGGACCATCACGGGGACGGGATCGTGGGCATCGCGTGCAAAGTGCTGCCGGGCGACAACATCGCGTTGATCGCCACGGATCCGGTGCGGTTTTACATGCCGTCCTATATCGGGTCGAAAGGCTGGGCCGCACTGAGGCTGGACGTGGGCAGGCCTGATTGGGAAGAGGTGGCGGAACTGGTATCGGGGAGCTACCTGCTTGTGGCGCCGAAGGCGCTGTCAGCCCTTCTCAAAACTGGGCGAGGCTGAGGACGTTACCGTCCGGATCCTTGAACCAGGCAACTTTAGCTCCGCCAGGCGCCTTCCAGATGCCGAGTTCATCCTGCTCCATCCCGGGATACCGCTGGAAAACTACACCGGCGGCCTGGAGGTCGTTCACAGCCGAGACAATGTCGGGGACGTGCCAGCCGAGGACCGTGTACCTGGCCGGGGTCATCTCCTGCACGATGGCAACGCGGAGCATGGTTCCTGCGGCATCGAAGACGACCGCGAATTGATCCGCTTCGATGAGGGGGAGACCCAGTTTGCCGTGATAGAACGCCTTGGCGCGCTCCGGATCTGTAGTGGCGACGAAGGCCATGAGTTTGCGGGAGGCGAGGATGGGTGCTTGCGGCATGACCCAGTATGCATGGAGTTCGGAGTAATGTGGAGGGCATGACGAATCGAGGATTGACACGGCGGGAATGGTCGGCGGGACTGGCTGCGGCGGCGGGCGCCGGTCAGGCGTTGGGGCAATCGGGGAAAGGCGGGGACCTGGGGAGTCTGTATCCTCCGGTGCAGGCGATCGCCGATGCCTCTCAACGGGAGCTTTCGTATTTGCGGCCTGAGTTCAAGGACCTGCAGGCCTGGCAAAAGAGAGCTCGCGGGAAGCTGTTCGAACTCCTGCAATACCAGCCGCCGCAAGCCGCACCGGAAGTTCAGGTGATCAGCAGAAGGCAGCGCGAGGGGTACACGGAAGAGCAGATCACGTTCAAGACGACGCCGTGGTTCCGCGTTCCGGCACATGTGCTGATTCCGAATGGGGCGAAGCAGCCACGGCCGGGGATTGTGCTGCTGCATGATCACGGCGGGTTCTACATGTGGGGGCGCGAGAAGGTGATGGCCACGGACAATGAGCATCCGGCGCTGAAGAAGTTCAAGGAGAGGGCCTACCACGGAAGAAGCATTGGGACCGAACTTGTGCGGCAAGGCTACGTGGTGATCTCGATCGACATGTTTTATTGGGGCGAGCGGCGGCGTTTGCTGCCGGAAGATCCGGCGATGTGGCGTGAGCGTTCCGCTGAGATGACGGAGCAGCAGGTGAATGAATTCAACCAGCGCGCGTCGCTGAACGAGCAGCTCACGGCACGGAGCCTGATCACTGCGGGCGCGACCTGGCCCGGAGTGATGCTGTGGGACGATATACGCACGCTGGATTATCTGGCGTCACGGCCGGAGGTGGATGCGAAGCGGTTGGGGTGCGTCGGGCTGTCGGTGGGCGGGTACCGCAGCTTCATGCTGGCGGCGCTGGCTCCGCGGATCAAGGTGGGCGTGGACGTGTGCTGGATGACGACGTTCGCGGCGCAAGTGGAGCGGCATGTGATCCACACGATGGGGCTGGCGTTCATTGTTCCCGGGATGTACCGGTATTTCGATATGCCGGAGTTTTCAGCGGCGGTAGCGCCGCGGGCGCTGATGGTGATCATGGGCGCCAAGGACTTTCTGTTCCCGCTCCCGGCAATGAAGGAGTCGGCATCCAGAATTGAGCAATGTTACAGGAAGGCCGGCGTGCCGGAGAGGCAATTGTGCCGCATCTACGACGCGCCGCATGAGTTCAATCCACAGATGCAGGCGGATGCGTGGGAATGGCTGGGCCGGTGGATCTGAAATCGGAGGCGCGGGGGTGGGACTCGTAGTCTTCGTCCAGTTCGGTTAGTATCGAAGTAACTGACTTGGGGGAGCATTGAAACGGGACGTGCTCTTTGCCTGGACGCTTGGCTGCCTGTGTTTCCACATGGCATACGGGCAAGTCACGCTGACGGGCCGTGTGACAGATGAAAACCAGGCTGCGGTGGCGGGAGCCATCGTCTCGGTGGCGCCAACCCGGGCGGGAACCGAGATCCAGGCGGCCAGGGGGCTGTCAGGGCCGACGGGCGAATTCCGGCTGCAACTGACGCGGACGGGCCAGTATTCGGTGAGCGTAGAGCGGGAGGGGTACTTTCGGATTGAGAAGCGTCCGGTCGAAGTGCAGGCGGATCAGGATGAGTTAAGCCTCATGCTCGTGCGGGTGAAGGAACTGGTGGAAACGGTGGATGTGAAGGCATCGCTGCCGGGCATCGACTTCGACCGGACGTCGACGACGACAACGCTAACGGGCACGGAGATCATCGACGTGCCGTACGCTACAACGAACAACCTGAAGAACGCGCTCGCACTGAATCCGGGGACAGTGCAGGACCAGAAGGGCGGACTGCATGTCAACGGCGGCGATGAAACCCAGACGCTGTATACGCTGCAGGGATTCAACATCACGAACCCTTTGACGGGCAAGTTTGATACGCGTCTGAGCGTGGAGGGGGTGCAGTCCGCAACGGTGTCATCAGGGGCGTATTCAGCGGAGTTCGGCAAAGGGACCTCGGGGACGCTGGCGATCCAGACGAAGACAGGGGACGACAAGTTCCGGTACGCGGCAACGAACTTCTTTCCAGGCATTGAGACGAGTAAAGGGCTATACATCGGCGGGTGGACTCCGAGGGGAAGCATCTCCGGGCCAATCGTCAAGGGCCGCGCGTGGTTCTTCAACAGCATGGAGGCGCAATACGACAAGTACGTGATGAAGGAACTGCCGAGGGGGAAGGACCAGGCGGAGAGCTGGCGGATCGGCGACATGTTGAGCACGCAGGTGAATCTGACTCCGTCGAACATCCTGACGTCGAGCTTTCTACTGAACCTGTGGACGGCGCCGCAAAGCGGTCTGGGGCTGCTGGATCCGCCATCGACGACAGTAGACCGGCGGTCGCGACAGTGGTTCTTCAACATCAAGGATCAGATCTACCTGGGCGGCGGAGCGCTGTTCGAGTTCGGCTATGCGAACAACCGGACGTTCGGGCGAGAGATTCCGCAGGGGCACGCTCTCTACGTGCTAACGCCTGAAGGAAAGCAGGGCAACTATTATGTGGATGGGCGATACAAGGCGAGCCGGGACCAGTGGATCGCCAACATGTTTCTTCCGTCTTTCAGCCTGTGGGGGAGGCATCAGTTCAAAACCGGCGTGGATCTCGACCTGCTGAACTACTGGCAGGACGTGCGGCGGACCGGGTATGAGCAGTACCGCGTTGACAACACGCTGTCGCGCATCGTGACTTTCGGCGGGCAGGGCCTATTGGGACGGGAGAATTTCGAGGTCTCGACGTACTTCACCGACTCCTGGCGTGTCCGGGAAAACGTACAGGTAGACCTGGGGGTCCGCCAGGATTGGGACGAGATCCGGAGGCGGATCGACGTGTCGCCACGGGTTGGAGTTGCCTGGCGGCCGGCGGAGCTGAAGAACACCAAGATTTCCGGCGGATTTGCGATAGTGCACGATGCGACAAGCCTGCGGCTGTTTACGAGGCCGATGGATCAGTATGCGTCGTCATTGTATTTTGCGCCCGACGGGAGCGTTGGCCGCGGGCCGGCGCTGACGATGTTCCAGATCGACAACGAGCGGCTGGCCAGTCCACGATCTCAGAACTGGAACGCCAGCGTGGAGCAGCGGCTGCCACGGGATCTGTATGTTCGATTCAGCTACTTAAGGCGGAGGGGTGAGCGTGGGTTCGCCTATCTCAATGAGATCGTCAACGGGGCGGCGCCGCCTGCCGAACCGATTTACGTGGGATCAGAGTTCGACGCTTTGTACGGATTGACGAACGGGCGGCGCGATAGCTACACGGCATATGACGTGACGATGCGGAAGGCGTTTAAGGGTGAGTACATGTTGATGGGCAACTATACGCGGTCGCGTGCGCTGTCAACGATCGCGGCGGACGTGAACATCGACGATCCGATCACCTACTCGGCCTCCGCATCGCTGAGGCCTTTGCCTTGGGATGCGCCGAACCGCGCGATGGCATGGGGCATTCTGCCATTCCCGGGCAATCCTGGAAAGAAGTGGGCCGTTGCGTTCCTCTTCGAATGGCGGGACGGGTTCCCATTTTCAGCCTATGACGACGACGGGAAGACGCGGGGAGACGTCAACAGCTACCGGCTACCGGATTACCTGAACCTCAACCTGCATGTCGAGCGAAAACTCAGGTTCAGGAACCAGCTCTGGGCCTTGCGGGGAGGCTTCAACAACATCACGAACCACCAGAATCCGGTGGGGGTGAATGCGAACATGAGCTCACCAAACTTCCTGATGTACTACGGCGGCCGCGGGCGTTCGATGAATTTCCGGATCCGGTGGCTGGGTAAAGTGTAATGGCCGACACAGCCTCCACCTAGAGGTTGAGGGCGCTCGACGAAGCCGATGTCAGTTTCGAGCCGCTGGAGGACGGCGGAGGAGGAACGGCAGTCGGCCCCGGGCCACCGGGACCAGAAACCGGGGCGGGGTTGGGAGCCGGCTTCGGCATGGGTCTGCCGCCGGTGGGGCACCATTGGGTCTGGGCTTCTTTCGTGGCGCGCCAGCAGTTGCGGACGGGATCCGGCAAGTCAGGGATCAGGGATTCGACACGAGACTGAATCTCGGTGACGATTTGCGGGTACTGGGTCCCGCACTCGTAAGATTCGCCGGGGTCGCGGTCGATGTTGTAGAGCTCCGGCCGGTTGAGAGGAAGATTGACGCGGCCGCTGGCAGGAGCTTCCATCCAGGGAGGAGAGTTGTAGCGCGAGAAGTGGAGTTTCCAGCGGCCAAAGCGGGCGCACTGAATGTACCAATCGTCGAAGTAAAGAAGCACGTCGCGATCGACGGTTTCAGACGCGCCGGTGACCGCATCCCAGATATCCACGCCATCCATCGCTTTCCCCGGACGCGGGGCCCCGGTCACACGGGAAACCGTCGGGAAGATGTCGAGGAGCGAGCCTAAAGCGTTGGAGACGAGTCCGGTCGGGATGCGGCCGGGCATGCGGGCGATGAAGGGGACTCGCATCCCCCCCTCGTAGGTCTCGCCTTTTCGTCCGCGGAGCGTGCCCGGGCTCCCCAGGTACCAGGGGCCGTTGTCGCTGGTGAACATCACGAGCGTGTTGTCGTCGAGTCCTGCGTCCTGCACGGCGGAAAGGACCCGTCCGACGCTCCAGTCGACTTCAGCTACTGCGTCGCCGTATGGGCCGAGACCCGTCTTCCCCACGAAATCCGGGGACGCGCCCAACGGGATATGGGGCATGTTGTGGGCGAGGTAGAGGAAGAAGGGCTGATCCGACGAGGATTGAATCCAGGAGACGGCCTGTTGAGTGTACCGCTGGGTCAGGTAGTTGTTATCGGTTTTCGGCTCAAGGACATCCAGGTTGTGCATCAGCGGTAACGGGTCCATGTCGTTGCTGTAGGGAACGCCGAAGAACTCGTCAAAGCCGTGGTTTGTAGGGGCGTAGCGAGGCTTGGAGCCGAGGTGCCATTTGCCGGCGCAGAAGGTGCGGTATCCGGAGGAGCGCAGGCTTTGGGCGAGAGTCGTCTCCTCATCCGGGAGACCATACTCGCTGGCTGCGCCCAGGACGCTGGGGAGACCCACACGCGCCGCGTACCTGCCCGTCAGCAGCCCTGCGCGCGAGGGCGTGCAGACGCTCGCAGGGGCATAAAACTGCTGGAAACGGACGCCGCCGGCGGCCATCCCATCGATACTCGGCGTGGGAATACTCGACCCATATGCGCCGACATCACCGAAGCCGAGGTCGTCGCATAAGATTAAGATTATGTTAGGAAGACGAGAGGAGGCACGGAGGGAAGGGGCAGAGGCCCAAGCGGCGCCTGCCGCTAAGGATTTCAGAAACCCACGTCGATTCATTGGCTTGCACGGGGCTTCTCCGCTGTTTCAGTAAGAACTTGAATAAAGAGTTTTTAACCTGAAAGTGCGGTACACCGGAGTCGCGACTTCCATAGAGTATACAAGATTCAAGTTTGAGTCAACTTCCATGGAGCGTGCGGAAAAACCACCGTATTCGATTCCGGCGTTGAAGTGATAATTGCCGTTTTCGAGGAGCTGGGCCGAGCCGAGGGCAAACGAGTAGACGCCGAGCGGAGCATTGAGCTTGTGGGTGGCAGTACGAGCCGCTTCATCGAGGATGTAGACCTGGCCGCGGCTCTGGGCGGAGTCATCCTCGGCAAAACGGGTGTTGCCGTTGTCGAAGACGGTGAGAGTGCCATCGGGGGCGATCTGGCCGTCGTGCTGATGGGAGAACCAGGGGTTGGGATCGGCAGATGAGATTGTGAAGTCACCGTCCCTGCCAAGCCGCCAGAGGACCGCGCCTGAGCCGGAGCCGTTGGCGTAGTCGATCTTGATGAGCCAGTCCTGGTGGCGAGCGGAATAGAGCAGGTGCCCGTCCGGAGTGAGTTGGACAGAGTTGCCGTGGAGCCAGTCGTTGGCAGTACCGGCCTTAAAGAACGGCGGACAGCCGGATCCGATGGGCTGGCAGAGTTCGCCAAGCAAAGCAGGACGAGCGACATCGAGATGATCGAAGGCGTCCCAAGTCCAGACGACGTTCAAGTCCTGATCGAGGACCACAATCATGTCGCCGAGGATGTCGACGGGACCTGGTTCCTGCACGTCCTCGAGAATCTGCTCGGTCGAAGCGAGAACGAGGAAACGGCCGCCGGGAAGGAGGCGGGCCTCGTGGTGGAAAGCGGTAATGGGACGGACGCCGAGGGCGGCCAGTTGCTCGTTGACGCGGCCGGCGTTGGTTTCCTTGAGGGTAAAGCCGGCGAGGTCGAACATGCGGAAGGCCTGGTGGTCGGGCTCCAGCAGAGGAGTCTCAATGACGCCCATGAAGGTGCCGTTGCCCGTGGGACGGGTGAGGTTGGTCAGGTCGCTGGCGTAGAACCAGAGGAGGTCGCCATTCAAGTCAGTCGCAAGAGTCATCTGGGCGAGGGGGCTTTGAAGCAGCACGCCCTCGGGAGAGTTAGATGGAGGGTTGTGGAGAACGCGGTAGGGAGCGAGCTGCGCTTCCACATCGCCACTGGTGAAGGTGACGTTGGGGCCGTGGAGCAGGTCCGTACCGTTGTCGATGATGTGGTGAGCGACGTAGGTGGTATTCGGCTTCATGCCCGCGAGATAGAAGTTCATGGAGAGTCCCGGGACGCAGTCCTTCCAGGGTGTTTCGACGGTCTGCGACTGGCGCGCTACGAAAACGACCTGCATCCGGCCGCCGGCCGGACAGCCGCGCGCGCTGTAGATGGGGACGAGAGAGTGATCAGTCGCGGTCACGATAGGCGTCCGCGAGTCGCCGATGAGCGGCGTCAAGGTAAAGAGGCCCGATACACTTGCCGTTTCACCGGTATCGAGCTCACGGACAGAAACTTCAATTTCGTAGTTGCCTTCGTGATCCGCGGCAGTCCAATCGAGGGCGTTCAGTGGCCCGTAGTCGCGGATGAGAGTGAAATCAGATGAGGCGGAGCGTGTACGGAAGCGGTACCAGAGCTTGCCGTCGCCTTGCCCGGAGACATTCGCGGTCCATTGGACCTTCGTCCCGAGAGGTTGAGGAGAATCGACCGAAGGTTGGAGTTCGACTTGCAGTGCAGCCTGCGCTGCCGTGGATGAGAGAATCGAAAGAAACGAAGCGAGCCAGAAAGATAGCCTCATTGCGGTGCCTCCGAACCGATCTCATGATCTGGTTGCACACTTCAAACAAAGACGAAATGAATGGACTCCGAGGTTGCGAAAGCACAAGGAACTGATATGTAACGAATTGCCCGAGGCGCCCATGGGCGAACACATCTGGAATAAACTGAAAACACAACGTCCCGCGCGTAAGAGCGAGGAATCTCAGCGACTGGGGTGGGGATCTAAAGATCCATCAGCGAGAGGGAGGTCACTCTGCAACCACGACATGTGTTGTCAGCATGGGGACGGATTTTGTCCGGATACCGGCCGTTCCTATCACTCGAGATCACGAAGGAGTGTCCGCTTCGATGTCCCGGCTGCTACGCGTACGCGCCTGAGCATCTGGGAGGAGAGACGCTGCTACGCCAGCTAAGCGACTACAAGGGCGATGAACTTGTGCGCCGGGCAGTGGCGATGGTGAAAGAGCTGCGGCCTTTGCACGTATCGATCATCGGGGGTGAGCCCCTGGTGAGGTACAGAGAGGTGAGCGAGATACTCAAGCGGCTGGAGGCGCTTGGGGTGCGGGCGCAACTGGTGACAAGCGCTGTGCGGCCGATCCCGCCAGAGTGGGCGATGCTGAAAAATCTGCAGCTGGTGGTATCGATCGACGGCCTGCAACCAGAACATGACCGGCGCCGGACGCCTGCGACTTACGCGCGAATCCAGGAACATATTTCAGGACAGAAGATCACGGTGCATTGCACTATCACGCGTCAATTCGCGCAGCGTGATGGATACCTGGAAGAGTTCAGCAGGTTTTGGTCGGCAAAAGAGGAAGTGAAGCGCATCTGGTTCAGCTCCTACACGCCGCAGGATGGGGAGATTTCGGACGAGCGGCTACGCCCGGAAGACCGGACGGCAGTGGTTCGCGAGGTGCGGAGACTGCGGAACCGATATCCGAAGGTGCATGCGACGGACCAGATGCTGGATGCGTTCGCGAAGCCGCCGCAATCGCCGGAGGAGTGCATCTTTGCGCGCACGACGGACTGTTATGCAGCGGACCTGACGACAAAGGTGACGCCGTGCCAGTTGGGAGGAAAGCCGGTGTGCGCGGAGTGCGGATGTCTTGCATCAGTGGGGATGGCGGCCGTGGGACGGCACCGGCTGGCGGGTCTGGTGACCTTGGAGAGCCTGTTTGCGGCGTCGTTCAGAATTGGCGAGAACGTGCGGAAGAGGCGGATGGAGAAAGCAGCGGCGCGAACGGAGGGGCGGGGCTCGCAGGCCGGCGGACCAGAGGCACTTGAAGGGGAAGTTTGAGGCGGGTATGTGGATGATCAAGGATCTGTTCGAAGGCCTACCGCAGGTGGGACCTCGCGAGGAGCAACTCGGGCCGGGAGCTTGGGTCCTGCGAGCATTCTCGCTGGCTGACGAGGCGTCGCTATTGGCATCACTGGAAGGCGTCGTCTCCCAAGCGCCTTTCCGGCATATGGTGACGCCCGGTGGATACCGGATGTCCGTTGCCATGACAAACTGCGGTTCGCTCGGCTGGGTGTCGGACCGAACGGGCTATCGCTACGACGCCATCGATCCGTTGAGCGGCCTGGCGTGGCCGCGGATGCCGGATGCGTTCTTCAATCTCGCAAAGACCGCAGCGGCCGAGGCCGGATTCAATGACTTTGATCCAGACGCCTGCCTGATCAATCGCTACGAGCCTGGCGCGAAGCTGTCGTTGCATCAGGACAGAGATGAGCGGGACTATGGGCAGCCGATTGTTTCCGTGTCGCTCGGGGTTCCCGCGGTCTTCCTGTTTGGAGGACTGAAGCGATCGGACAGGACCGAGCGAGTGCCCGTGAGGCACGGAGATGTCGTCGTGTGGGGCGGACCGGACCGGCTGCGTTATCACGGCGTACTGCCGCTCAAAGAAGACCAACACCCGGTGTTGGGCCGCTGCCGGATCAACCTGACATTTCGCAAGGCGGGCTAAGTCCTCCGGCGGTGCGTTCAGCGCTTGAGCATCCAGACATCCCATGAGGTCCGGTTGCGCAGCCATGGAGCCAGGGTAGCGCGGGCTAGGTACTGCGCCGGAAGACCCACCATTCGCTGATGGCGAAGTTGAGAAGAGCGGTGATGGCGATACTGATGAGGTTCGCCCAGAGAAGAGGCAAGCCAAGCGCGCCTTTGAAGAATCGCATGAGGACGAGGTTGGCGAGGATCGAGACCAGGCCGTTGCCGAGGTGAAAGCGGACGAGGCGTGCGAGGCGGGCGCCAGGCTCGTGGACGCGATCGCGCCAGGTCCAGACTTCATGCCATGCGAAGTTGTGGAGGACCGCGACTTCGACGGCGGCGGCCGTGGCGACCAGGTAGTGCCAGCGCAGGACCCTTGAGAAGAAGGCCAGCGCGCCGAGCTGGATAACAACGCCGACAAGACCGACCGTGTTGAATTTGAGCCAGCGGAGGCCCAGGCTCACCAGCGGGTCTCCTCGCGATAGAGCTGAATGGTGTGGCGAGCCGCGGACCAGAGAAGAATGCCGACCATGCCGATGATGCCGCACAGGCACCCGACGTCGAAGAGCTTATAGTACCGGCCGAAGATGTTCACGTCCGGCCGGAAGTAAGCGACGGTGTTACCGATGATCAGCAGCACACGAAGTTCCGTGGGCCCGAAGAGGCCGAAGCTCATCTGGAATTTCCCGATGGCGTAGGTGGCGAGGAAAACCTCGATGCTGAGGAGGAGATACGCAATCAGCAAAGCCGCGGCAACGGCGGGATTCATCAGTCCGGAGAAGCCGAGTCCGCCGAGGAGGAAGGCCGAGCCGATGGAATCGAGGACGTGGTCGAGATAAAAGCCGTAGCGGGGACGTTGCTGGTTGCGGACGCGGGCGAGGGTGCCGTCGAGGGAGTCGCCGAACCAGTTGATGACAAGAAACACGGCGACCAGGGATAGGCCAGTGAGTCTATCGATGCTCGCGTACCAGTAGCTGAGCCCCGCTGCGACCATACCGAGGAAACCAAGGGCGGAGAGGTGGTCGGAATTGACCCAGAGGGGGAGACTATTGGCGATGGCGATGAGGGCGCGCTTCTCGGCCGCCGCCAGGACGCTGGTCTGCTGGCGGTCGGCCTGCTTGAATTCGGTCATGCTTTCTTTCCAATGTCGGCCATGGCGCGGTCGAGGTGCGCCTTCATGTAGGCAATAGCGTAGGCAAATCCGGCGTAGCGGCCGCCGACCATGTTGGGAACGTGATCGGCGATGGCGCAACCGCGGAAGTCAACCTCGACCAGAGTCCGCATGATTTTGTACATGTCGCCGTAGCCGTCGTCCACGAATGTCTCGACGAAGTGGGGCAGTGGCGCATTGACGTTTCGGAAATGGATTTTGAAGAGCTTGTTCTGGCGGGCAAAGTAGCGGATGGTTTCGAAGACATCACGGCCCATGAGCTTGCCGCCTTCGAGCCAGCAGCCGCAGCACAGGCACATGCCGATGTTGGGGCTGTTGGCAATTTCGAGAGCGCGCCTGTAGCCTTCAAAGCTGGAAAAGATGCAGCGCGGGACGCCGGCGAGTTCGGGCTGCGGCGGGTCGTCGGGATGGATGCCGATTCGGATTCCGAGTTCCTCGGCGACGGGAGTGACCTGACGGATGAAGTATTCGAAGTTGTCCCAGATCTCCTTTTCAGTGAAGCGGCGGCCGTGAGAGAAGGGTGCGCTGAAGGTCTTGTCGGCCCAATAGCCTTTGGGATTCTTAGCAGCGTCGAAGGCGCGCGCGGAGGCCGCGCCGCGGGCCGGTTCACGATCGCTGCTCCAGATCCCGTTGCCCATGTGGGCGTATGTGGTGTAGTAGATGCCCGCGGAGGCGAGGTTGCGGAGGAATTGTTTGTACTCTTCGATTTTCTGGTCGCGGCCCGGAAGATTGAGAGTAACTTCGGGCATGTTATGCACGTTGCTGTTGCCGATATTCCAGACCTTGAGGCCCGCGGATTCCACTCTTGTCTTGAGGCGGCGGAAATTGTCGAGGGTGGCGGTGGCGCCGCCGCTGGGGATGTTGACGTAGCCGACGCCGATCTGCCGGGTGAAGTTGAGATCCTCGTCGGAAGGGTCGGCGGGGATCTGGAGGGAGATCTTAACGCCAGGAGCCCAGGATTCGAGCGGACGTTTCGTTGGAACAGCCAGGGCCGCTGGCGCGGCGGCGGCGAGCGCGGTAAAGGAACGACGGGACTGCATAAGGGTCTCTCCTGGTACGGTCTCGCGGCCATTGTAGACGAATTACGGAGTTGGGAACAAAGCAGGCGCGGAATTGTCTATGAGGGCAGATGAGCCGCTCGCAGGCGCCGGCGCACGCGAGACACAAGGAAGGAACGAAATGTTCGAACAATCCTTTGTCGAGGGTGTCGCGAAAACGAATCGGGGATGGCCTGTTGCTGCGTCCCTCATGCTGCAAATGAGTGTCGTGAGCGTGGGTGTACTAATCCCGCTGCTGAATCCCGAACTGCTGCCGCGGGCAGTGGTGGCGGCGACACTGTTGACTGCTCCCCCACTGCCGCCGCCACCGCCGCCACGTCTGCCGGCGCACGAGATGACGAGGATGGTGCATCGGGCGAGGAGTTTTCTGGATGCGGGGCGGTTGATGGCGCCGTTTGCGTATCCGAAGAAGGCAAGGATCTTCAATGAAATGGAGGAACCGCCGATCAGCGGGATTCAGGGAGGCGTTGAAGGCGGCGTCAGCTATGGCCAGGCGGACGGAGTGTTGAACTCGCTGATCACGCGATCTCATCAGCCTCCGCCGCCCGATCCTGCCCCACAGGTGAAGGAGACGGCGCCGGCGAAGCCAATTCCGCGCACCACGATGGGCGGAAACGTGGTTGAAGCGCTGATAGTCAACAAGGTCATCCCGGTGTATCCGGTGATGGCGAAGCAGACTCGGACCGAAGGGAAGGTCGTATTCCAGGCAGTGATCAGCAGAGAGGGGACCATTCAGTCGCTGAGAACGATCAGCGGGCATCCGATGCTGGTGCAGGCGGCGATGGATGCTGTCCGGCAATGGCGCTACAGGCCGTCGATGCTGAATGGCGAACCTTGCGAAGTCGACACGGTGATCACGGTGAACTTCACGTTGAACCGGTGAGAGGGGGCCGGGCCTCCGCCCGGCCAGCCCAGAAGGCTCGCGCCACTGTGTGATATGTAGGAGCGATGGTCAGGTTACTGGTTGGACTGTGGCTTGTGACGTCTGTGTGGGGCATTGAATTTGCTGGAAAGAGCGGCCCCGGGCGGGGAAAACACATTGTTCTGGTGAGCGGGGATGAGGAGTACCGGAGCGAAGAGTCGCTGCCGATGCTGGCGAAGATTCTCTCCGAACGGCATGGTTTCAAATGTACGGTGCTGTTCGCGATCGACAAGAAAGACGGCACGATCAATCCGGACCAGGCGGACAATCTGCCCGGCCTGGAAGCGCTGGACCACGCGGATTTGATGGTGATTCTGACGCGCTTCCGGGATCTGCCGGATGAGCAGATGAAGCACATCGTGGATTATGTGGAGGGTGGGAAGCCCATTGTGGGTCTGCGGACTGCGACGCACGCCTTTAACTTCAAGACGAGCACAACGTACGCAAAGTGGAGTTGGAACAGCAAGGAGTGGGACGGCGGATTCGGCCGGCAGGTACTGGGAGAGACGTGGATCCGGCACCACGGGAAGCACGCCGTACAAAGCACGCGCGGGCTGTTCGCGCCCGGCCAGGAGAAGCACGAGATTCTGCGAGGGATCAGGAGCGGAGAGATCTGGGGTCCGAGCGACGTCTACGCGGTGCGCCTGCCGCTGCCGGGAGACAGCGTGCCGCTGGTGTTGGGCGAGGTCCTGGACGGAATGAAACCGGACGACGCGCCCGTACAGGGCCCGGTGAACGAGCCGATGATGCCTGTGGCCTGGACGCAGACGTACAAAGGCGCACGCATTTTCACGACGACCATGGGCGCGTCCACGGATTTTGAGAATGCGGCTCTGCGGAGGATGGTAGTGAACGCAATGTATTGGACGCTGGGCATGAAAGTGCCGTCGGAGGCGGATGTCCGGCTGGTGGGAGACTACAGGCCGACCGCTTTCGGGTTCGGCGGCCACGTGAAGGGATTGCGGCCGGAGGACTATCTCAAATAACTGGCGGGGCCGGATGGGTACAATATATTCAGATCTGCTGTACTCATTATTCGGTCAATGGAGGCCAGTCTTGAACAAGGAAAAGAGCATCAGCCTGCTGAACCGGTCCGTTGCGGACGAGCTTCATGCGGTGCATCAGTACATGTACTTTCACTTCCACCTGGACGATCAGGGTTTCAAGCCGCTGTCGCTGCTGTTCAAGCGGATCGCGATCATGGAAATGGGCCACGTGGAGCGACTCGCGGAGCGGATTCTCTTCCTGAAAGGTGAAGTGGAGATGGTGGCAGAAGCGCCGGTTGTGAAGATCACCGATGCGGCGGAGATGCTGGCCAAGGCGGCGTCGATGGAAGAGTCCAGCGCGCGGGACTACAACGCAGCGGCGCTGGAGTGCGCGGCAAACGCTGATGCGGCTTCGAAGCAGATCTTCGAGTCGCTGGTCAACGATGAGGAATCGCACTTCGACGTTTTCGACAAGCAATTGGACAACATTAAGCGGTTCGGACCGTCGTATCTGGCGCTGCAGAGTTTTGAGCAAGGCCAGCCTGGCGCGGGCGGCGAATAGGTTCGAGGGAGGGCGAACCGCGGGGTCCGCCATCCTGATGCCATTTATTTAGAAGCAAAAGAGAAAAGCGCCGTCGAGTGTTGGGACGGCCGCGCCCACGGTCAAATCGCTATCGTACTGTGCGCCGGGGCCGTGGCCGAAGACAAAGCCTGCGCCTGGCTGGAGCAATGGCTTACTTCCCACTGAATTCGGGGGTCTCTATCCCTTCGTAGAGCTCTGACTCTCCCAACGGCCACGGTCCACAAAGGCACAAGAAACCAGGGGACAAATAAAACGGAGCGTGGCTCTTAGACAGGGGATCCTGCTTCAGTCATGGCGGCCCCGCCGCATCGCACAGGCAATTCTCGGACCGGACAGAGAGAGCAATTGGTCCCAGATGTGCGAAGTCAACCTACTGAAGGAGATTGAAACCATGTTGTGGACAATCGCTGTAGTCTTGGTGCTGCTTTGGCTGCTCGGCATGGTATCCAGCTACACGCTGGGCGGGTTCCTCCATATTCTTCTTGTTCTTGCCGTGGCAGCAGTGCTCATTCGACTGATTCAGGGGCGCAGTCCGTTGTGACGTTGCTGGAAATAAGTTCCCGGTATTTCTTACTCGGTGAATCGGTCATTCGACAGAATTTCGAGAAGGAGCATGATTATGAACTGGGATCAGATAGAAGGCAAGTGGAAGCAATTGAAAGGGGCAGCCCGCCAGCAGTGGGGCAAGCTGACCGATGATGACCTGGACCGGATTGCGGGCCGCCGCGAGGAGTTGATCGGCAAACTCCAGGAGCGCTATGGTATCGCCCGCGAGAGGGCGGAGAAGGAAGCCGAAGCGTGGTGCAAGCTCCAGGAAGCTGAGCGCACTACCTATCGATAGGCCCCATCGGGGGAAGCCGACGGCGCCGCGGGCGCGGCAGCGAGCATGCTCAAGCGTCCGCGGCCGCCGCCGCTTTACTTAGGGGAAGCGGTGTATGTTTATTGTTCCAGCGGCCCCGGGATGGCTTTCAGTTGCACGGAGCTTACGGCTCCCGCAGAGACTTTGACTTTCTCTGCTTTGGATTCGGCCTGCTTCATCCACTCCGCATCATCGATGGCGTTTGGATCGCCGCCCTGAATGGCGAGGACGAGATATTCGCCGGGGCGAATGGCCGTGAGTTCGAAGCCGCCCATCTGATTCACCGGAGCCATGCGGCGTCCGGTGTTGCTCTGTCGCATGGCAGGGTCCTTGTCGATCAGGGCAACGAGCACATTGCCCTGGTCCTGATCATTTCGCTCTACGGTGCCGGCCACCTTGCCGCCATCGGCGCGAAGGACGATCTTCACGGGGCCAGGAGAGCCTTGCGTCAGGTCGAGATCCTTCAGGAGGCAGTCCTCGCCGCCGGCCTTGATTTCGGCCACGTACAGATCGGGCGAGTTCACCCCAGCAAGTAGCCGATATTTCCCTGGAGAACCGACGGCGAGTGAAAAGGAGCCATCATCCCTGGGCCGGGCGGGAGGCGCCCCCATATACATCACCATGTCGTCAGCGGGAGTGATATAGACGTTGGCGGAGGCGACCGTGTCCTTGTACTTGTCAGCATTGGCCCCTTGGATTGAGACAGTGCCCTGCAGGACTATCCCTGGTTTCAAGAACGCATTGATGCCCTCCACATCCTGACCATTGATGTCAATGGGAATGGCCACCATCTGCCGCTCCAAGGGATTGGACCGGTTGATTACCTGTACAAGCAGATTGTATGCGCCGGAAGGGATACCGGCGACCTCGAAACTACCGTCCTTCTGCATTCCTGTCATGCGCCCAAAACTGGTGGAACTGGCGGAATCCCTCGAGACGACATTACAGTAGAACTGCGCCAGGGGTTCTCCATTGACGCCGGAGACCTTGCCTCGAACTCTGAAGACGGGCACTTTGCGCAGCTGAACATCGATTCCATTGACCTCTGCGCCCGGCGCAGTCTCGACCATGGATGCCTGAGAGACATCCGCAACACCGGGGTAGAAACTGGGCACATAGCCAGCAGCGGACTGTCCCTGGGCCTGCGCGGCGACCGGTGCATTGTTCCAAAAAGCCACGGACACAACATACTTGCCCGGAGGCAGGTCAATCAGGCGGAATTCGCCACGGTCGTTCGTCGGAGAGCCTTGGCTGACCGACATATAACGAGGCTTGCCACGGAAGCTACGCCGTGCGAGCGCCTGGACTGTCGCACCTTGCACCGGCTCTCCATCCTCATCAAGCACCTTTCCGGAGATGACCGCCTGCGGTTGCAGGGCGCACCTTAGGCCCTTGATTTCCTGCCCCTCAGCGATCTGAAGGATGCCCGATGTGGCAACCACGTTACGGCGGGGCATCATCATCCCCTGCTTCCGGCAGTTAAGGATGTAGGTACCGGGCTCCAGATTCTCGAAGCGGAATTTCCCTTCGGCATCGGCGGTCGTTGGCGCGGACTGAGACATTCCCGATTGCGATCCTTCGCGCCGCAGCATCAGAGTGACTTCGGCCCGGCGAACGGGTTCGTTCGTGGAATCCTTCAGGACGACCCCCTCTGCCGAAGCTTTCTTTTTATCCGGGGTTTGGGCTCGAGCGATGGCGAACATGCATGCCATCGAGAGCACGGTTACGGAAAGAACGGCAATTCGTGACATGTTTAAATTGGATTCCTTGCAGATTCCAAGATAAAGTAAATCGCAACTGCCAGTGCAAAGCAAGGGTCATGACTGCCCGGGCTATCACTCCGCCTTCACGGTCAGCCTGCCATCGGCTTTCTTCAGTTCCATGACGGTCTCTTTCCCTTCCACGCTCACTTTGTACTTCCCGAAGAACGCCCTGATCTCTGCACGGCCTCGCGCATCGGTCGTGCCGGACCAGCGTGTCCACCATTGCTTCAGGACCAGGTCCTCATAGGCTGCCGCTGCGGGCGTTGGGGTCCAGTCCCTCTTATAGAGAGAAGATTGCGGTATCCAGTTGGCCGCCTCCCAGAATCCCCACATCATGATGCCGGTGACAGCGGGGTGCGCGAAGCAGATCCGGAAAAAGTCCTTGAGGGCGGCTGCCTTGGCCTGTTCCTCCTCCGGTGACAGTTGGATCTTTCGCGCCTCGGCGTCCCGATAGTACTTCGAACGCTGGCCGGGGAAGTTGAACTCCGTGATGCGGATGGGCAGTTTGAACTGCGAGAGGACGTCCAACGAATTTCGGAGCGCGGCGGGATCGAAGGAGTCTCCGTGGAGGTGGCCTTGCACGCCGATGCCCTCAATGGGAACGCCCTGGTCCAGAAGTTTGCGGATGTGCCTCACGTAGTCGTCGAGCTTGTTGCCTGTGGTGATGTCGTAGTCGTTGACGAACAACCGGGCGTTCGGATCGCCGTCCTTGACCCATTGCGCCATCTCTCTTGTGATCCCGTCCCCGAGCCGCTGCTCGTAGTAGTTGGCGTGGATCATTTCGTTGTTGAGATCGTACTCCGCGAATCTATCCCTGTACCGGGCCCCGATTGCCCTGCCCCGCTGCATCAGCTCACGCCGCAACTCGGCGTCGCTCAAATCCTTGAGCCAAGGCTGGACGCGGTTGGGGATGCCCCAGAAGATGCAGTGGCCACGGAGAGGGATGGCGGCGGTATCGGCCCAACGAAGCATGGCATCGACGGTCGCGTAGTTCACCACACCGCGCTCGCGCTCCATGTCGTGCCACTTGAATGAGGCTTCGATGACGCCTGCGTTGAAGTGGCTAGTGAACACCTCGTTGAACTTTTTCTGATCCTCAGCGCTCATCCGGCCCGTGAACATGCCCGTCGGCACGGTGGCGCCGAACCAGAACTCGTGCCGGATCTGCTCGATCTGCACCTTCGCGCCGGGCCTGGCCTGGATGATGAGTGTGCCCGTGCGGTGCTGCCGTATGGCTGAGTCGAGGTCCGCCGCAAGAGCCGGGAGAGTGAAGGCAAGGACGGGGAGAGACAATACGGAGTATCGGAGTCGCATGGCGGTTTAACTGTATCACCGGGGACGCGGTTGACAAGGGAGGCCCGTTGACCTTCCGCGAGATGGAGCCACTGGAAAGCATCCTCGGGCTAATCTGGTCTGCCTCGTGTTGACGATCGCCAGGCACGACGGGAGAAGAAGGAGACTCTCTCGTGGCTCCTATTGTGGGCTCGCAGGCGCGCTGCCATCCCTTCAATTAGTTATCGCTCGAAAAGTTGAATTCTGGGCGACCCTTTGTGATGAGAGACTTGCCACTTGTGCTCTCAACAAAAGCCGACGGGTATCTTCGCCCGGCTAGTGCGCAATGCCCATCGCAGAGATAAGCGGCGGCTCGATGTGCACGAATCGCTTCCAAGGGGCGGCATTTCTGGGCGCCTGCTATTCTAGTAGTAGATGCAAAGACACCACGTCGGTCCCTCTTCATACCACTTCAGAAGGTCAGGCTCTGGCGGCCTCATCGAGGTCATCAATGAGGGTTCGTACGTAATGGCTGAGTACAGTGAGCGTACTGGTGTGGTGAAATGGCAACGTGTCGTGCTGGCTTCACAAAGGCAACAGATTGAAGAGTGGCTCGCCGAGCACTATCCGATCCAGGCCAAAACCTAGCTCGAGGCGAGCTCGGTTAGCTCGATAAATCCTCTCATCGCGCCTTGTCGAGACATTGACGTCGTGGCGATTCTGAACAAGCCACAGTCCGCCATACCAAACAAACGTGGTTTGCGCGATGAAGTCCGGATAGGCTCACGCCCAGGCCTCGTCGGTCTGCTGCGCTACTTCCAGCAAAGCAATGTGGTAGCCCGTGGATGATCGCCTTCCGGACAGAACCGGGCGCCAAATTCCGGGAACGGGGCTCTATCATTCCTCATCGCGCCGGTGCTGCAGCCACGCGTTTCGGGCGGCTGATCATCCCTGACCTCAGGCGATTGGCACCGACTTGCCGGACTGCGGAGTGGTTTGGGCGGCGATGCCCTCTCTCGATTACAGGCTGAGCAATCTCTTACAGGGCAGCCTCCCCAATTTCGCCGTTGCGGATGCGAATGGCCTGCGCGACGTCGAGCACGAAGACTTTCCCGTCGCCGATTTTGCCGGTACGGGCGGTCGAGGCAATGGTGTGGACGACCTCCTCGGCAGCATGGTCGGGCACCACGACCTCAATACGGATCTTAGGCAGTGTGTCGACCTGGTATTCATTGCCCCTATAGGTTTCGGTGTGGCCCATCTGGCGGCCGTGGCCGCGGACTTCGGATACCGTCATGCCATCAACGCCGGCGGCGATGAGAGCGGCCTTCACCTCGTCGAGCTTCCATGGCTGGATAATGCCTTCGATCTTCTTCATGGCGGCTCCCTTAGAGTGCGGGCCCTGTGGCGGTCCGAACACGGGAGTCTATGGCGGCGCCGTGCTCCTCTTTGAGGTGGACGGCCGCCGGACCGCCTGTGGAGGAGATGACGTACTCGGGATAAGCGGAGATGCCGTGCTCGTGTAGATCCAAGCCGAGCACTTCGCCGCTGGCCGAGACACGGAGGAGTCCCATGGCGTTCACCAGGTACATCACACCGTACGCAAACGCGAAGGTAGAGGTTGTAACGATCAAGCTACCGAGGGCCTGCGCGGCGAGGAGGGCGAAGCCGCCCCCGTAGAAGAGACCAGTGAGGGGAGCGGAGTTATCGGCCGCGAGCGGGCCGGTGGCGCCGTACTTGCCGCAAGCGAACAAGCCGAGGGACAGTGTTCCCCAGATACCACAGAAGCCGTGAACAGGGACTGCTCCGATGGGGTCGTCGATGCGGAGCCACTCGAGCAATTCGACACCGGCCACGACGAGAACGCCGGCTATGCCGCCTAGAAGGATGGCGCCGCCGGGGCTGACCCAATAGCAGGGGCAGGTGATGGCGACGAGTCCGGCGAGGAAACCGTTGACGGTGAAGCTGACGTCCCACTTCTTGCTCATCACGTAGGCATAGAGCATAGCGGTGAGACCCGCGGCGCAGGCGGCGAGAGTGGTATTGGCGGCAACACGGCCGATGCCTTCGAAGTCCATGGCGGAGAGGGTGCTGCCGGGGTTGAACCCATACCAGCCGAACCAGAGGAGCAGTCCCCCGGAAGCGGCAATCGTCAGGTCATGAGGAAGCATCGGTCCGCCGCCGTCGCGCTTGAACTTGCGGCCGAGGCGGGGGCCGAGGACGATCGCCCCGGCGAGGGCGACGAATCCGCCTATTGTATGGACGACGGTGGAGCCGGCGAAGTCGTGGAAGCCCGTGCCGAGGGAGGGAAGGAAGTTGCCGGCGCTGCCCATGAGAGCGAGGAAGCCGTCGGGACCCCAAGCCCAGTGGCCGATGATCGGATAGATGAAGCCGGAGACGGCGACGCTGTAGAGGAGATCGCCGACGAAACCGGTGCGGCCAATCATGGCGCCGGAGGTGATCGTGGAGCAGGTGTCGGCGAAGGCGAACTGGAAGAGCCAGAAGGCGAGGAAGGCGACGCCGGTGCTCTCGTAGGTTGCGGGAACCCCGTTGAGGAAGAACCAGTTGAGCCCGATGAACCCATTCCCGTGGCTGAACATAAAAGCAAAGCCGAAAGCGAAAAAGAGCAGGCCGCAGAGGCAGGTGTCAACGATGCATTCCATAAGGACGTTGACGGTCTCGCGGGAGCGGCAGAAGCCGGCTTCTAGCATAGTGAAACCGACCTGCATCCCGAAGACGAGGAACGCGGCAACGAGGGTCCAGACCGTGTTGAGAGGATTAACGATATCGTTGCCTTTGAGGGCGGGTGGCGCATCGGCGGCGAAAGTGGTGCGGCCCAACAGGCTGGGGTTGGCGAAGTACACGACGAGGAGCAGAAGCAGGATGCCGAGGAGTTTGCCGGCGACTAGGAGGCTTCCGTAGCGACGCCACTCGGGCTGGGCCAGGCGCGCACAGAGCCTGGATAGTCTTGCAGCAAAGGACAGACGTTCGTTCATACAGATTCTCCTGCTAGTTGTTGAGGGCGGGAATTCGACAGGGAAGGCTGCGAAGGACTACGGTGTCCTTTGACTCGATTGCGACGTACAGAAATCATAGAGGACATCTGGAGCGCGCGGCTAATGGAAAGAATTTATCGACCTCATCAAAAGTAACCAGCCCCTTCGCCGGACGCGCGCCTTCAGATTCAGACTGGCATACTCACTAACGGAGAGCGCCCGCAGACCTTCCCCCCCGCAACCGCGTTGCTCTTGACGGCACTCGCGACTTCTGTTCTCCAGCGGCACCTTCGGAATGCCCCGCTCACGCTCCTTTTCATCCCTCGTTGTGGCCGACCCGGAGGGGCGCAAGGAGAATCAGATGGCTGGGAAACCTATCAGCCGCATGTACGAAGACCGCATCTTTGCTTACGGTGTAGAAAAGATTTACGACCGCGTCGAGAACGGCGAGACTATCAAGGCTATCGCTCTCGACCTGGGCATGTCACGAGGGTGGCTGTCGACATACCTGAATCACGACGACAGTGCAGCGGAGCTTCTTGCCCTGTGCCGCGCTAAGGCGGCCTTGCGTTGCACCTGAAGGCGCTGAAGCTCGCAGAACAGCATCGTACCTTGGGTATGTGCATCCGCAATCGGACACAATCCGCGCGGCCATCGAAAAGGCGCGAGTTGCATCTAGTGGGCATGCTATAGGGCATACCGACAAGAAACCCGCCGATGTGCTTGGGGGAGAGTCCGCTGCAATCAACTGATTTGCAGCGATTTGGCTGGCGGGCCCGGAGGGACTCGAACCCCCGACCTGCTGGTTCGAAGCCAGACGCTCTATCCAACTGAGCTACGGGCCCGCTACGAAGGTCATTGTATCAACCGGCGGGCAGAACATCAGCGAAGACGAAGCCGTCGCGTTCGATGACGTCGCCGGAGCGGATGGGGATGGGGCGGGAGTAGGCAGGAGATTCGTAGACGAAAGTATGAAACTCGCCGTTTTCGCCGCAGGGATCGACGGCAGCGGGGAGGTCGTTGAGGAGGGCGAGGTCGAAGTCGCGTCCGGCGAAGCCGGGGTCGAGTTTGCGGGGATCGACACAGGTGATCCGGGCTTTCTGGCCGGCGGCGATCATGGTACGGGCAAGCTGAGGAGTCGGCATGCCCCAGAGCGGAAAGAGCGGCTCCAGGCCGGCCTTGGCGAGTTGATCGACACGATACTGGCGGATGTCTTCGAGGAAGAGATCACCGAATGCCACGGCCTGGACGCCTGCTGCCAGCATGCGGGCGCTGGCGTCTCGCATCAGGCGTTCGTACTCTTCGTTGGGACAAGGCCAGGGGAGAGGAACCGTGACGAGCGGGAGTCCGGCAGCTTCGGCCTGCTGCTCCAGGAGTTGCTGGCGGACGGCGTGCATGGCGACGCGATCGAAAGCCTGATTGACAGTGGTCAGCAGGCCAAGGAGTTCGATGCCCGGAGTCTGGCGCAGCAGGTGAAGTGCCCAGGCGGAGTCCTTGCCGCTGGACCAGGAGAGGATGACGCGCTTCACCTGGCAGAGTCCCATCCGCGGGATGCAGCGGCTGCGGCGTCCCAATCCTCTTCACGTGTTTTTTCGAACAGGAGCTTGATTCGCTGGGGCTCGGGGGCCTTGGCTGCAAGAGCCTTGTGGATGTTGGGCTGATCGTCGAAGTCTGGCGCGACGAGGAACATGAGGGATGCGAATGCGGTGATGGGCTCGGGCTGGGTGAAGCCGTGGGACTGGGCGCGCGCGATGGCTAGCGCTGCCCGGCGGCGGATCTCATCGTCGTTCAGGCCCTCGAGAGCATCGGCCTGTTCCGCACTGAGGTGATCGATGACGTGGTCGAGGAGGTCTTCAGGCTCGGGCGACATGCCTCTTCATGGTACAGCGCGGCGCGATGAGCAACCACACGAGAACCAGCGGCCAGAGCCGCCCCTGCCAGATCCTGTAGTTGCCCGTGAGCTCATCCCAAGGGTGTCCGGCGACAAAGTGGAAGAAGCCGAACTCCCAGACGATCGTCATGACCATCCAAAGAACTCCAACGGCCCAGGCCTGGCGCGGGGATTGGAACGGCCAACGGCGGCCGATGGCCCAGATCGTCAGCCCGAGGAGGATGATGCCGGCTATGCAGGAGATCTGGTTGGCGGTGCGTTCATCGAAGTAACGGCCGTAGCCCGCGGCACGAAAGGCGCCGTTGGCAAACGCGACGACGAGGAGAACGAGCCAGCAGATGATGGCGCGAGGCAGGGTCATCGGATGGCTCCGGCGCGAACGATGCGTACCCAAGGGTCATTGGCGAGACAGGAAAGCCACTCCAGCACCCGCAAGCCCTCCAGTTCGAGGAGGTTCTCGAGTTCGAATCGGGTGAACCAGCGCTGCATGACGCCCGCGGATTCGTCGATGAGAGTCTGGCCTGAGGCGTTATCGACAACCCATCGCATTTCGCAGCGGAAGCGCTGCAACTCGGGCTCATGCAGGCAGCGCACAAAGCGGCGCACGTGGTGGCCGGAGCGGGAGTCGATGCGATCGACGTCCTGCGCCCACTCTACGGGGGCGGACAGGCGCTGATAGTCGAACTGAAACGTGTCGAAGCAGAATTCCCCGCCCGGCGCCAGGTGCCGGCGGACATTGCGAAGCCAGCGGCGCTGATCGGCTCGCTCGATGAAGGAGTGGAGCACCATACCAGGGGCGAGGATGAGGCCAAAGGTGCGGAAGAGTTCGAACGAGCGGAGGTCAACGTGGGAGTAAGCGACGCGTTCGCGAACTTCGAGCGGCTCTCCGATCAAAGCAAGGCGAAGCTGCTCAAGCATCGGCTGCGAGGCATCAATTCCGTGAACGGTGAGGCCGGCGCGGGCCAGCGGCAGCAATACGCGTCCGGTGCCACAGCCCATTTCAAGAACCAGGCCGGGGTGAGCCTGGGCCAGATCAACATAGATCCGGATATCGTCGCCGTGGAGGAAGTCCGCGTGGTCCTGATCGTAATAAGGGGCCATGACGCGGTAGAAGTTGTCCATTTCGCGATCGAGGCTGGGCGAGGAAGACATCTGATTTATGGTCCGGGAGGCTCGTGATAGAGGGCGGCGGAGGCTCCGACCCACTCCATGTTCCTGTTGTGGTCGACACCCATCATACTTCCGCGGCCCACCCATGAGCGCAGGCAAGGGGGGGATGGAACCCTAAGCATTTGACCGGAAATATCTTGGGACGAAGCCTGAACCCGTGGCGCGAAATTGCCGATAGATCTATTTGATGACGTGTCTGAAGCGCCCCTGGTCTCTGCTCGCCCAGGCGATGCTCTGCGCATTGACGCCAGCGTCGGCGCAACACTACACATTCCAGACATTTGACTTCGACAGCGGGCTATCAAACCTAGTGGTGATAAGCCAGTTGCAGGATCGGGAAGGCTTTCTCTGGGTAGGGACGCAAAATGGGCTGTATCGCTTTGATGGCAGGGGGTTTACCGAATTCGGAGTCAAGCAGGGAGTACCGCCTGACACGCTGACCGCGCTGCATCAGACGGCGGATGAAACACTCTGGGTAGGCAGCCAAAGCGGGCTGTACCGCAGAAGGGGAAACCGTTTTGAGAAGGTTCACTTTTCAGAGCCGAAGATCAGGGTCGCTGGGATCACCTCGGACCCGGCGGGCAGATTGTACGTTGCGACCACTGTCGGGCTAGCGATCGGAGAGCGCGCCTCCGGGAAGGATGAGTGGGAATTCCACTTTGCCAGCAGAGAGTTAGCGGAGCCCAAGAACCACCGGCTCAAGACCGCACCGAGCGTCCTTGTGAACAAGCAAGGCGAGGTGCTGTTCGGTTGCGGTAACGAAATCTGCCGGCTGGAAGCGGGTGACCGTGCAGTTCCGCTAAAAAAACAACCTTCTTCTAAGTACTGGCGATATCTTCTGGAAGACCCTTCCGGGAACCTCTATGCGAGAGGCGATGAGACGATTGAGGTCCGTAAGGCGGGTCATGAGGAATTCGTGCCCCTGCAATGCCCGAGGCGCTTGAGGAGTCCGTGGCTCCCGCAGATGACCTTCGACTTGAAGGGACGTCTGCTGATTCCCATGGTAGAGGGAGTGGGAATCTACGACGGCAATAGCTGGCAATTTGTAACGAAGAAGCAGGGGCTGCCGGGACCATCAGCGGCGAACATCTACAGGGACCGTGAAGGCGGTATCTGGGTGGGGATGAATGGCAGAGGTTTAGCCAAGTGGGTTGGATACAACGAATGGGAAAGCTACGGGGAGTTCTCGGGGCTGGAGAGCGAGACCGTCTGGCAGATCATACCTGATGGGAGGGGCAAAGTCTGGGTCGCGACATCCGACGGGTTGTATGCAGGAAAGCGGCAGGGACAGGGCTATGTTTTCCGTCGTTACCCGGGGGCGGAGCAGCTCTCAATCCAGAGCCTGGCAATGCAGCCGGACAAGACGCTGTGGGCGGGAGTTAAAGGCTTTGGACTGGTGCGTCTGGATGGGCGGACAGGGTCCATTGATCGGCTTCGCATCAAGGGACTGCCAGCGGACAGATACGTCACCGACATCGAACTTGCGCGAGACGGGCGAGTCTGGTTCACAACCGACGAAAAACCCGGGCTGTGGTCAGGAGAATGGCGTGCAGGCAGATTCGACTACCGCGAAGAGCCCTTGCCTATCGATGCGAAGGACCGTCCCGGCGGCTCCGCGGTCCGCTTAAGGAATGGAGACGAGATCTGGTTCGCTTCATCGGACGGCCTGTTTGTCCGGTCCGGAGGTACGTGGCGGCGATACGGCAAGGACGATGGGCTGCTGGACGACGGTGTGCTGTCAGTCGACTTTGGACCTAAGGACGAAATCTGGATCGCATATCAGTCTGCGATGGGTTTGACGCTTGCGAAGGACTCGGGGACCGGGATGCGGTTCAGGCACCTGGGCACAGCGGACGGGTTGCCTTCCCTGCAGGTCTATTTCGCAAAGTACGACGCCAAAGGATCGCTGTGGGTCGGGACCGACCGGGGTGTGGGGACCTACGACGGCGTGAATTGGACACAATATCGGCGGGGCGACGGACTGGTCTGGGATGACTGCGACACGGACGCATTTGCCGCGGAACCGGACGGCACGGTTTGGATCGGGACCAGCGGCGGGCTGACGCGATTCAGGGAGTCAGATCAGAAGGGCTGGTCCGGGTCGCCAAAGGCCGTGTTTTCGGAGGTCAAGCTCGGATCGAAGTCATTCAACCCGGCAGACGCTCCCCGGGTTGGACACGCACAGAACACCTTAAACCTGCGGTTCGGGGTCCTGGCGTTCGCTCGTCCTTCCGCACAGCGCTATCAGTATCGGGTGATCGGTCTCTCAAACGAGTGGAAGGAGACGAAGCAGCCTGAAGTGCAGTTCCCGGATCTGCCGCCAGGGAAATATCGGGTGGAACTTCGCGGAAGTGACGGTTACGGCAAATGGAGCGACGAGCCGACTGTATTCAACTTCACGATCCTGCCTCCCTGGTGGGCTCACCCAGTATTCAGGTTTGCGGTTGTTATCTTCATCACGTTGAACGTGGGATGGCAGCTGCGCAGATCACAGCGGCGGCATTACCAGGAAAAAGCAAGGCTGGAAAAGGCGGTCGACGAGCGCACAAAACAATTGCGGGAGGAGAAGGAACGCAGCGATCGGGCCAACAGGCTGAAGGACGAGTTCCTGGCCAACGTGAGCCATGAGATCCGGACGCCAATGAACGGCATCCTCGGCATGACTCAACTCGCGTTGGGGACCGAGTTGGATGAAGAGCAGCGCGACTACCTCGAAACGGTCAAAGTGTCGGCCGACAGCCTGCTGGGACTACTGAACGACATCCTGGATCTTTCGAAGATTGAGGCAGGGCACCTGGAGATCGCAGCGGAAGCGTTCAATCTCCGGGAGACGGCGGAACAGGCGATCAGAAACGTGGCATCAAGGGCCGCGGAGAGGCAATTGGAATTGAAGTTGGATATTGACGGCAGCGTTCCGGCGCAGTTGATGGGCGACAGCCCGCGGATCCGGCAAATCCTTTTGAATCTTCTCGGCAACGCGGTGAAGTTCACCGAACAGGGAAGAGTCGAGCTCAAAGTGCGAAGCTCGAAACGCGGCCAGGGCAAAGTCCTGTTGCTGCTCGAAGTCAGCGACACGGGGATCGGCATCGCGGCAGACCAGCAGAAAGTGATCTTTGAAGCTTTCAGGCAGGCGGACGGATCGGTCACGCGCCGCTATGGCGGCACCGGACTGGGTCTTGCGATTTCTTCGCGGCTGGCGGCGTTAATGGGCGGCCGGATTGACGTGGAGAGCGAGGTCGGCAAGGGGAGCATCTTCCGGGTTGTTCTCGAAGCCGCTGAAGCCGGCGGCCAGCAGACGGGAGCACGGAAATCGCAGGTTGAATTACACGAAGCAACCCGGGACAAGCTCCGCATCCTGCTTGCCGAAGACAACCAGATCAACCGCCGTCTGGTGGAGATGCTGATGAGCCGGAAGGGGCACGAAGTGGTTACGGTGGAGGACGGCCGTCAGGCAGTCGAGCGGGTGGCCAACGAAAAGTTCGACGTCGTACTGATGGACGTTCAGATGCCCGAGATGGATGGACTGGAGGCGACGCGGCAGATTCGTGCACTGGAGCAGGCAGTGGGAGGCCGTGTACCGATCCTCGCGCTGACAGCCAACGCCATGAAGGGAGACGAGGACGTTTGCCTGGAGGCGGGCATGGATGGGTACGTCGCCAAACCGTTCGATGCCGAGCAGTTAATGGGAGTTGTGGAGCGGGCAGCTCGCACCGAACAGGAAGAATAGCTCAGGCGAGCGGATCCCAACCCGACGGAGGCAACGGCGCGCCTGCGAACGTGACCGTTCCGGGTTTGCCCGAAAGGACAACTCCAATCCGGACGAACCCTCGCGGAACCGGCTGCCGCGGCGGAAGCGTGCAGAGCAACTCGTAGTCTTCCCCGCCCTGCAGCGCCTGTTCGATGGTCGCTCCAGGGGCGCAGGGCAACACTCCGTCCAGCGCGGCGGCCACACCTGACTCCAGACACAGGCGATGGAGGTCCATGGCCAGACCGTCACTGAGATCCATGCAGGCGGTCGCCTTGCCGCGCAATTTGCGGCCAAGCGCCAGCCGCGGCTCAGGGCGAGCACGATATTTCGAGACTGCGGCGCGTCCCAAAGCCCCGGAGACGCAGACGACATCGCCGGGACGCGCTCCGCTGCGGCGTAACGCCCTGCCTCGGGGGACTGCGCCGATGACGACCACGTCGATTGTGAGCTTTGCAGTGCGCGTGACATCGCCGCCGATGATGCGTACACCGTGCTGGGTGGCGAGGAGATTGAACCCTTTATAGAGGTCGCGCACATAGCTCGCGCGGACCCAGGGGGGGAGAGCGAGCGAGATGAGGGCGTAGCGGGCGTCACCGCCCATGGCCGCGATGTCGCTGAGGCCGCGCGCCAAGGCACGCCAACCTGTATCTACGGTGGTGTGGGTCTTGCGACGGAAGTGGACATCCTCGATCAGAAAGTCAGTGGTGAGAAGCAGGTCCTCATGAGCGCGTGGGCGCAGAATGGCGCAATCGTCCCCGATGCCGGCTATCAACGCCGGATCACGGCGCCCGGATGCGGTGTAACGCCGGATGGACCGGATGAGAGACAGCTCGTTCATTGGAGGACGAGGCCGGAGGGGAGTTCCTCACCGAAGATTCGGGCCATGGATTCAAGATCGCTGGCTGCCTCGCCTTCGAACAGGGCGAGCAACTCCTGCGAGCCGGCGAGAGTACGGCGCACCATCTCAAGCGAGGCAGGCGGCAGATCTCGGGTGGCATCGCCGGTGAACTGGCCGAGGCGTGCGATGCACTCATCGGCGCCCTTCAGCTTGCTGATGCTTTCGATCCAGCGGACTGCCGCGGCAGCAGGCAGCACCTGGTTGATGGGCGCGTAGAAGAGCTTGCGCGCGCCGATACGCGCCAGGCACCAGAAGTCGCTGGGATTGGGTTCCGCGCGCAGGCGGCGGACAAGCGCGTTGCCAAGATCCGTTCGTGTACCGGCCGGAAGGAGCTCGAGCGAAGCGGCGCAGCGCCACATTTCGCGCTCGATGCTGGTATTGACGCGAGGCGGCTTTCCCTTGGGCAGCAGCGCCCAGGCGAGACGCTGGAAGACGTCGGCCTGCTGGTTCTTGTTCAGTCCGCCGGCGACACGGCCCCAGAAGATCCACCACTGTGTTTCGTTCTCGGGCTTGTTGGTGAAAGTGAGTCCCTGAGCCCACACACGACGGGCGAGTTCGATGCGGTAGTCATCCCCGGGATGGCCGAAGCCGGGGCGGAGACAGAGGCTGGCAAGATTGAGCCAACGCAATTCGTGCGCGGGCGACTTGCGCCGTCCTTCGTTCAGTTCGAGGAACAGGTCAGCCAGCTTGCGGATCACTTCAAGCGGCCAGGAATTACGGCCGAGAGCCAGGGTCTGTTCGAGCCGACCCGGGAGTTCTTCGGGAGCAAGTGAGCCGGTCTGGAAGACATCGCGGATAAGTTTCTCCGCCTGCGCAACGGCTTCCGCGCTGATGACAGCGACGGGCCTCGACTTCTTGACCTGCTCGGCGAGGACGGGTTTGCGCAGCTCAAATTGGAGCCGCCAGCGATGCTCGCTCACCTTCGATTCAGCCCAGATTTCCAGGGTTCCGATCTCGGTGAGATGCGCGCCGAGCTTGACGGGCACAAGCCGCTCCTCGGCTTTCTTGCCGAAACGGATCACCGCTTCGAGAGGTGCGTGCTGGTGGAGGTTCTCCTCAGTTTCGGCAGTAGCGAATTCGACGACGTCGCCGACCTGATCCTCCGTCCGGAGCAGCGAACTGTACAGCCGGAAGCTGACCGGCTTGTTGGCGACGAGCTGGAGATTTTCGAGATCGAGAGTGAGGGTGGACCCTTCTTCCGCGCCGCGTGGAACCAGGCAGACCGTCTTGAGCTTGTCCGGTTCGGGAGACTCGACGCCGAGGAAATACGCCCGGGGCAAGCCACCGCGAACCAGCACTCCTGCGCCCGTGCCGCGGACGTACGAGTAATACGACGCGCCCACAGCCACGGCCAGGTCCAGGTCGTTGTTCTCGAAGACAAGCGGCCGCTTGCCGTACCAGCTCTCCACGACGTCGGCGACGCGCTTGCGAAGGATCTCCGGGATGAAGAAGCCGCCGTTGAACAGGATGGCGTCGGGCGCCGGCGCCTGAGAGCTCTGAAGAAATGCGGCAAGATGGCGTGTCACCGCCGGATCGCTGACGTATGGCAAACCGATTTCGCGGAAGAGACTCTTCTTGTCCTCCTGCGGTTTCTCGTCAAGCGCGCAGAAGGGCAGGAAGCCGTCGAGCGCGAGTTCCATGGCCTCCTCTCGCAGGATGTTCGTCTTCAACGTGCCGCCGATGAGGGATGTGCCCGCCCCGAGGACGGTGATCTCGACGCTGTTTGTGTCCTCCGAACCGAGAATGCGTTCCTTGGCGGCGGAACACTGGCGGCGCAGAGCGCTGCGCTGGCGGAGCGAAAGCTGCGTGTTGAGCTTGGATTCGACAAGCCAGGCCAGCGTGAGATCGAGGTTGTCGCCGCCGAGCAGAAGGTGTCTGCCGACGTCGGTGCGGGTAAATGTGACGCGGTCGTTCTCACGCGAGACGCGGATGACTGTGAAGTCCGAGGTGCCGCCACCGACGTCGACGATCAGCACGGTCATGCCGTCGAAAAGCGACTTCTGCGATTGCCGGAGGTGATTGGCGATCCAGGAATAGAACGCGGCCGCTGGTTCTTCAATCAGTGTGAGTTTTTCGATGCCGGCGTCGCGTGCGGCCTGCACGGTGAGTTCCCGCGCCTCTTCGTCGAACGACGCAGGCACGGTGAGCACGACGTCGTGTTCGGCGATGGAGCCGCGTCCGGACTCCTCCCACGCGTTCTTCATGTGGGCGATGTAGCGCGCGGATGCTTCGACGGGAGAGATGATCCGGCCGGCCTCATGCGCGTCCCACGGCAGGATTTTCGCGGTGCGGTCGACCTCTCCGTTGGAGAGCCAGCTCTTGGCGGAATGGACGAGACGCGTGGGGACCAGGGCGCCCTGCTCGCGGGCGAATTCACCAATGAGTCCGTCGCCTTCGAGAAACAGGAACGATGGCAGGGTCCGGCGCGGTTCAACGCGCCCGGCGCTCACCGGCTGCGGGATCTGCAGGATGTGAACAGGAGGGAAGTCGGCGCCTTCCGCTTCGCGGGGATCGATAAAAGCAAAAGCGGAGTTGGTTGTGCCGAGGTCGATGCCGATTTTCATGTGGATGACTTGCGTTTAGATTCTCGTACCTGGAATTCGAGCTTCCATCGGCGGCCGTCTTTGGCGACGCACCACAGTTCGAGCACGCCGGTTTCGGTGACGTGCGTTTCCAGTGTGACGCGAACGACTTGTCCCTCTTCACCTTCCAGGCGCACCTGGACGGGAGCCAGTTCCTCGATCTCCGGTCCGATTTCGTCCAGCATGTCGCCGGGCTGGTCGGACTTGCGCTCGGCCGAAGAGAAGAAGCGGAATTCGGCGGGCTCGCCGACGAAGAGCGAGAACTCGCGGTTCGGCACGACGGCCCCCGTGCCCTCCTCCATGCCGAAAGGAACAACCGTCAGAGCCTTCATCGGCGCGGGCATACCGGGGACGGCGGGCATAGCGGACTCAATGCCGATGTAGTAAGTGCGAGGAACGCCGCCTCGAATCCGCACCCCTCCGGAGTGGCGCACGCGGGCGTAGTAGGCAGCGCCGCGGGCGACGGCGTGCATCAGATCCTCGCCAGGCAAGGCGATCGCCGGCGGCCGCGACTCGGCGGCCAGCCAGGAGTTCAACACCTCCATGACGCGTTCCCGCAGATGCCCCGCCTGGAAGACGCCGCCATTGAAGAGAACGTGTGTCGGGCAAGCGAGTCCGGAATCGGCGTGGCGCAGGAAGCGAGCCAGGTGGCGCGTGATCGCTGCGTCGGGCTCGTAAGGAAGACCTACCTCCATCAGGCCGGCGCGGCGCTGGCGGTTCGGCATGTCTTGGGACGCGACGACCGGGAAGAAGCCGTCGACCAGCAGCTTTTCGACTTCATCGCGCGAGAGCTTCCCGCGAATCGACCCGCCGATGAGCGAGGAACCTCGCCCGAGAATGGTGACGGCCTGTTCCCTGGCCTCGGGATTCGAGAGCAGCGCCTCTTTGGCGAGCCGACATTGCTGCCAAAGGGAGAGGAATTGAAGGTTATCGAGCTTGGGGAGGCGTTGGGCGACAGATTGCGCGAGGGCAAGGTCCATATTGTCGCCGCCGAGCAGCAAGTGATCTCCGACGGCGATGCGCTCGAGTTCCAAGGCGCCGTCGCGCTCCGAGACTGAGATGAGCGTGAAATCGGTGGTGCCGCCGCCAACATCGATGACCAGAATGAGATGGCCGGGCTGGACGGTGTCGCGCCAGTCGTCGTGGCGCTCGAGCCAGGCGTAGAAAGCGGCCTGCGGCTCTTCGAGCAGAACGAAGTTCTTGAATCCGGCCTGCTCAGCGGCCTTCTGCGTGAGCTGGCGTGCGACTTCGTCAAAGGACGCAGGGACAGTCAGGACGACGTTCTGCTTCTTGAAGAGCTCGCCGGGGTTCTCATGATCCCACGCATTCTTGAGGTGCTCCAGGTAGGCGCGGCTGGCTTCAACGGGAGAGACTCGCGGCGAGCCGTCGGGGGCGTTGAGCGGCAGAATGGCGGCGGTCCTGTCGGCCTGCGTATAGGAGAGCCACGACTTGGCGGAGGTGACGAGGCGCCCCAGCGACTCTGCCCCCCGGCGCGCGGCGAGCCGGCCTGTGATGCGGAGCGAGCCTTCCTGCCAGGGCAGATCCAACGCGCCCGGGCCGAATTCTCCTTCGCGGGCGAGGTACAGGGCCGATTCAAGGAGCGGTTCGGCAAATACCTCGCCTGGATTCACGAGCTGCGGGATGTTGAACAGCTGCACAGGCGCGGAGGCATCCTCTGCTGCGTGTGCGAATCCACAGTTGGTGGTACCGAGATCGATGCCGAGAAATTGCAAGGTTCCGCTATTCCACTTCGAGTTCAGCAGGCGCGAGGATGGACATGTTCTGCTTTGGGCTGACCGCGGGCAGTGCGACGGAATCGGCGCGCCAGCCCTTGTGACGAAGGAGTCCGCCGTTGGGCTTGCCCTGCGGCGGCAGGTTGCCGATGAACTTGATGGCGTTCGCGTCGCGCGCCAGAGCGCCCGCGGATTCGGGCTTGACGAAGGTGCCCTCCACGCCGTCGATCACCGGCGCCAGCTTGAAGTGCTTGCGCAGGACATCCTGGCATTGCGTGTGGACGTTCTTCACAGCGGCGCCGACCTGATCGTCGGAGTACGGAGTGATGTCTTCCATGAAGAAATCGAGGAGACGGGCGTCGCGCTGCAGCAGTCCGAGCAGTTGCAGGGCGCCGGACTCCGGCTTCACCGCGGGCTCTTTCACAGGTTCTGTCTTCTTCAGGGTGGACTTCGAGTAGCCGTGCGCCTGGGCGATGTCCTCCGGCAGCGAACTGCTGAAGAGGATAGAAAAAAACGCACGAAAAGCCATTCCGATACGGCTCAAGGCGGGATTACCTCCAAAACTTCAGGATACAACGGGCAGTGCGCTGCTCAGCCGAAACAGCTAGGCGCCGGCGGTGCGGAGGATCCGGCGGCGCAGTCCATCCAGGACGAGGACTCCGTTGGAGAACGAAATCGTATGAGTCCCGACCATGCTGGGGTACCACTCCGGCTTGAGAGTCCCAATCACCTGCTCGCGGCACGCCACGGGGGAAAGTTCAAGGATCTCCTGGAAGCGGACGGCGTAACCGTAGCGCAACGAACAATCCTGAACCGGGCGAATCAACTTGCCTCCGAAGCGGAACACCGCGCCAGCGCCGCGGGAGAAGCGGGCATCGAGTGAAATCGGACTCGCTGGATGAAGCCGCCAAGGCGACTCCAGATCGGGTGCGTGGAACAAGACGCTGACGTGAGCGCGTCCAGAGCCGAGGACCGTAGCGAAACAATACCAGTGATTCTCGTGATGAAGCAGGGTGGTATCGATGAAGCGGACACCCTCAAAGATCGTGCGGCTGTGCCGCCATTCATGCGGGAAGCGGATGGCTTCGTAAAGGTCGAGCGTACCGTGATCGGCACACTCAGGGATCATCCACCACTGATCGTCATGGCGGAAGACGAAGGGATACGACAAATGGTAAGGGCGTTCGAGAATCACGGCCGGATCGGCCGTGTTGCCGTTCTGGTCCAGGCTGGCAACGGCAAGACGTCCGTGTTTTCGATGCGGGGGTATGTCCTCAAAGAAAAGCCAGCGCCGCCCATCGTCTTCGACGACGAACGGATCGGCAGCCTGGTGGCCGTGGAAGAGAGGCGACCAGCGCCAGTCATAATGCGGCAGCGATGCTGCATTCCAGGGCGCAATCGAAGAAATCGGGCGAGCGGCGATGCCCCAGGTTTCGCGCGATCTCCTAAGTCCGAGCGTCTCCGCCAGGAAACGCCCCCATGCCGGAATCTGCGACAGGAACTCCTGCCCCGCGGTGATGAAGCTCTGCGGCGTTTGAACGGAAAGCTGGTTTTGAAGAGTCAAGGGGATCCCAGCCCGCTGCAAGAGCAGCAGGGCAAGCAGCGAGGATGCTGCTTCCAGGGCGATTGTGTTTGCGCGTGAGGGACGGTTGGACAACGGGAGAACCCTGGAGTAAAGATCCTGGCCAGGCCCTTCATGGATGCCAACGATGAAGCCTCCGCGGTCCACCCCATATAAAAATGACGGGGGGCAATCCTGGGTGAGCTTGCGTCCATTTAGAGAGAAATGGACTGTTTTCTCCCCGAACTCCGGACCGCCGGACAGAACATCCACGATGACGTCGCAACGGGAAGGGTCAATGGTATCGAGCAGCCCCGGGATGGTGTGAGGATCTATGAGCGGTGAATTGCGCCTGGCAAGAAAGCCGCGAATCAGCCGTGTGCCCGGTGGAGGGATTTTTAGAAGACCAGCGGACGCACCAGGAATCGAAAGAGCGACCGCGCAGCACTGGGCGATCCAGAGAGGAATCAGTCCTGGGTGGACTTTGAATCCTACGGACAACCTCCGTGGCATCATGTGGGTCGTCCGCAGTAGCAGATCGACAAGCTGCACTGGAACACGATCCTCGAAGATCACACACTATTCTGCCCAATTTTACGCGACTTAACAATACTGACGGAAAGCAGTATTGGGAGTTTGATCTTCATCAATGTTTACACAGCGAGAATTACGTTTACACAGCGAAGATAAAATGAAGATTAACTCAGGGGCGCCAGAGTTTTTCGATTTCTTCGAGGCTATGACCCTTCGTTTCAGGTGTCAGACGGGCAACTATCCCAATTGTGGTGATGCACATCACTCCGTAAATTGAGAAGGCGCCGCTGGGCCCAAGCGCCGAAGCGATTGAGAGGTAGGTCAAGGTCAGTACGACACAGGCGATCCAAAGTGACACGGTTGCGATCGCCATCGCCCGGCCGCGCACTCGCGTTGGAAAGATCTCGGAGAGCACCACCCAGACGCCCGGTCCCAGTCCGACCGCGAAAGAGGCGGTGCAGAGGATCATCAGGCCGATTACGATTCCGCTGGGCGGCGGATTCCGCGTGAAAGCCAGAGCAAGGCCGAAGTGCGCGACGACCATGCCTGCTGCGGATCCGATCAGAAGAGGCCGGCGGCCCAGTTTGTCGATGAGCCAGATGGCGATGATGGTAAAGACAAAATTGACCAGACCGATGAGGACGTTGACGCCGATGGCCGTGGACGCAGAGTGCCCGCCGACCTGCTCTTTGAGGATGACCGAGCCGTAAAAGATGACGCTGTTGATGCCCGTCCACTGCTGCAGAATGGCGAGAGCGACGGCGAGGCCAAGAGCGCGCCGGTAGCCCGGCTGAATCAGTTCGCCGAGGGTGCCGGACTCTTCGCTGATCGCCGCGCGAATCTCCGCCATCTGGAGATCGGCAGTTGCGGCATCGGAGACGCGCGTCAGGACGTGGCGGGCTTCGTCCTCGCGTCCGTTCTCCGTGAGCCAGCGAGGGCTCTCAGGCACAAAGAACAGCGCGATGAGGAACAAGAAAGAAGGGACCGCGGCAGCGGCGAACATCCACCTCCATGAATCGGGACCGCCCCACGACAGCGTCCAATTTACGAGATAGGCCAGGAGGATTCCCGTCACGATGGCCATCTGGTTGAGAGAGACCATACGGCCGCGGATGTGGGCCGGAGAGATCTCCGCGATATAGAGCGGCGCGAGGACGGAGGCCGCCCCAATGGCGAGGCCACCCGCAAGACGGGCCACAGTGAATTCGGCGAGATTCCGCGGCAGCGCGGCGCCGACTGAGGAGAGAGCGAAGAGAATCGCGGAGACAATGAGGATCCTGCGGCGCCCGAGCCGGTCACTGAGCCAGCCACCGCAAGCTGCACCGGCAACACAACCGGCCAGCAGACTGGAGGCTGCGAACTCGGTCTGTACTTCAGAGAGCGCGAATTGTTGTTTGAGGAACAGCAGTGCGCCGTTGATGACGGCGATGTCAAATCCGAACAGAAGCCCGGAGGTGGCTGCGACGATCGTCGCGAGACCGACGTAAACGATGTTGACGGGACCGTGCACGGACTTGGAATTCGCGCTGTGATAGACGGGCCCCGGCATGGCGCAGCCATCATATCAGAGAGGCGAATCCGGTTTAGCTCACTAGCCCTGATCGCGAATGGACGCCAGCGCGTGGCGCATGGCGCCCACCGAGGGGATGAGCGAGGAGACAACGGCAAGGCCGATCCACAGCGCAGCTACGGCAAGCGCGACGGCCGGTTCGACAGGACGGATTCCGTACAGTGACCTGGAAAGCACAGTATTCGCGGCCAGAGACAGAGGCACGCCGGCCAGGATGCCCCAGGCCGCGAGTGTGAGGCCCTGCCGCGCGATGAGACGCAGGATGCCGGTTCTACTCGCGCCTAACGCCATCCGAATGCCGATCTCACGGGTCCGGCGGGACACAGAGTATGCAATAACGCCGTACATGCCCACCACAGCCAGCAGCATCGCCAGCAATCCAAGACACACCACCATGCGTGAGCTCACACGGATGGGCCACATCAGATCCGTCATGTGTTTTTGGAAGGTGCGGACGCGGCTGAGCGACACCGCGTCGTCGAGCCGCTCGATTTCGCGGCGCACAGGTTCAATCATTCTGCCGGGATCATCCGAAGTCCGCACGAGAAGCTGCATTGTCGAGGCGTAGTTCTGAGCGAAGGGGACGAACACGATAGGCTGCGGAGAATCAGTCAGGGATCGCCCGAAGGATGAACGAACTATGCCGGCGACGACAATGCGCTTCCGGCCGCGCCCAAGCAGAATGGTCTCCCCCAGAGCGTGATGCGCGTCAGGCCACAGTTGGAGGGCGAGGGACTCATCGATCAGCGCAACGGGCTCTGATGCGGCGGTGTCCTGCTTCGAGAATGTGCGGCCGGCCAGCAGCGGCGTATTCATTACGTCGATATAGGACGAATCAATCAGACTGAGCGCGGCTGTGGTGGGAGGCGCCCCGGGCCGTTCAACCGCCGTCAGCGGGCTTCCCGGGTTGTACGGAAAGTAGCTTGTGAGAGCGACCCTAAGAACCCCGGGCAACCCAGCCACTCGATCTTCCACCGTCTGGAAGAACCTCCGGCCTTTTTCCTCGTTGCCTGAATACGACGCGAGATTCAGGTTCAGGGGAGCGATCAGGCCGTTGTCGACGGGAAAGCCTGGATGGATGATTTGAGTCTCACGCAGACTGCGCATGAAGAGGCCGGCTGCGATCAGGAGAACGAGAGAGAACGCCACTTGTCCGGCGACGAGAACCCGATGGAGCCGCTGGCGCGGCCTGCCCGACGCGTCGAGACCGCGAATCTCGAGGATAGAGCCGGAACGTGCGGAACTCCAGGCAGGTAAAAGCCCGAACACTACGCCGGCCACCATGCTGATGGCAGCCGTGAAGACCCATACGATCGGCCCGGCGTGGAAGATGTCGAGCCGGTAGGAATACAGGTCGTTTGAGGGCGGTTGGAGCAGCGGAAGCAGTGACGTCATCCAGCGTGCAAGAAGGAGGCCCGCGAATCCTCCCAGGACTGAGAGCAAAACGCTCTCCGTCAGAGATTGGCGCACCAGTCTGGCCTGATTCGCTCCAAGCGCCCGCCGCATCGCCGTCTCCTGCCGCCGCGCGCTGGCGCGCACCATCACCAGGCTTGCGATATTTGCGCAGGAGATCAGCAGGACGGCGCCTGTGAGAAAGAACAGAAGCGAGACGAGCATGACGATGCGCCTGCGGATGTGGGGGATCGCGACACCGGGGGTCGAGATGACTGAGAGACGGCGGTCTTCGCCGTCGGGGTAGCGGTAGCTTACTCGCAACTGCTGATCGATCCCATTCAGGTTGGCGGCGGCCTGCGCGGCCGAGACGCCGGGCTTGAGCCGCCCGGCCACACCGAGCCAGCGTGCGCGGCGGTCTGTGAATAGACCCGGGTTGGATGAGCGCTGATTGGAAAGATGAATCCAGATGTCCGTGGCGACAGGCATTACCGTTCCGTCGAAGCCCGCCGGAGCAATGCCGATGATCGTCGCGGGAATACCGCTGAGCGGCGCTTGCCTGCCGATGATGGCAGGGTCCGAGTTGAATCTGGTCCTCCAGAGGCGGTTGCTGAGGATCACCTCTGAGTCGCAGCCGGCAGGGCATTCTCCAGAGGAAAAAAGCCGTCCGTAAGCCGTGCGGATGCCGATCGCTTCGAAGTAGTTACCTGTGACCGCTTCGGCCATCACCGCGTCGCTCTGCCGCCCTCGTCCGAAGTTGACCGGCAGAATGGAGACCGCGGCAAGCTGCGAAAACGACTGGTTGCGGTCGCGGTAGTCAACGTAATCCGGCCAGGAGACCGGCTCACCGCTGCCGTTTCCGCGCATGACTCCGACGAAGGAGCCATCCTGATCGGGCACGACAGGCTGGAACAGCAGCGCGTGTGCGAACGTGTAGATCGCCGAATTGGCCCCGATGCCAAGCGCGAGGGAAGCGACGACGACGAGCGTGAAGAGAGGGCTGCGCGACAGCGTCCGATAGGCGTAACGCAGATCCTGGCGGGTGACGTCCCATTGTTCGCGGGGCATGCTGATGAACCAGTCGAAGAGAGTGCCCGCCCAAAGGCGGCCGGACCGTCTGCGCGAGAGCTGCACGCCGAAGTCCATCCGCATTTGATCGCCGAACTCGTCACGGAACTCCGACGGATAGGACCGGACGAGGAGCGCATGAAGTCTGCGGGCGACGCGATTGCGCAACGTGCTCATGAGGCGGCCAATCCTTTCAGGAGTTTTCGGACCTTCGCATTGCGGACAAGCTGCTGGAGGCGGTGAAGCTCGGCGTCCAGCACCTGGCGGCCGAATGGCGTGAGGCGGTAATAACGACGGCGCTGATCGTCCAGGGCCGGGTCGGGACGCTCATCCGATTCCGCGAGCAGCCGGCTAGCCATCATCCGCTTGATGGAGCCATAGAGGCTGCCCGACCCCAGCGTAAACTCGCCTCCGGTACGCTGCTCGATTTCCTGCATGATGCCGTAGCCGTGGCGCTCTTCATCAGCGAGGGAGAGGAGGATATGAAGCACGGCTGGAGTCAGGGGGAGAAGGGAGGATGGATCGGAACCGGATGAGGATGCCACTGAATAGCTCCGTAACAACTATAGTTGTTACGGACATAGTAGGGAGAAGAACGGCTGCTGTCAAGAGAGCGCAGCAATGAAACGGCGTTTTCTAGGAATTGCTGCCCACGATGGTCTCCTGGCGTAGACGAGACAATTCGCGGCGGGCGATCCCGGCCCAGTAGCCCGCCGGGTCGAGCTTGAGGTAGAGGCGCCAGTGTTTGACGGCTTTGAGATTGTCGCCCTGCCCCTGGTACAGCAGCGCGACGTTGTAGTGCGCGTCGGCGTATCCCGGTTCCAGTTCAATGGCCTTGAGGTAGCACTCCAGCGCGGAATCGGAGTTGTTCAGCTCGTCATTCAGGTTGCCCAGGTTGAAATAGGCGAGAGCGTAACCAGGGCGGATGGCGATGGCGGCCCGGTAGTGGGCCTCTGTCTCGCGCCACTTCTTGAGCTGGAAGTAGACGGTGCCGAGGTTGATGTGTGGCCCGGGCGCGTCCGGGTCCAGTTCGACCGCTTTCTTGTACGCGGAGATGATGTTCTCCGCAGGGGCGCCGGTCTGTTCCAGCTCAACCCCGCGTTCGAACCAGTGGGCGGACTCCCGGCGCCGGGCCGCAACCTCTTCGTTATGGGTATCCTCGGCCCTCTTGCCAGGGAATTGCAAAAGGCGGCGGATCTCCTCTCGGTCGAAATCCAGTAACAATTGTCCCGAGAGGGGTTCCATCTTTCGGCCATCGACCTGAACGGCCAACCGCCGGCCGTCGGTGAAGATCTTCAATTCACTGAGCGGATCCTGGACATTCTTGAGCTTGGTGCGCAGCGAGTTCAGGATGAGCCGGATGCGTTCGGGGCGGATACGGCGGGCGCGCAACTGGCGCAGAGTCTTCAGCGCAACGAGATCGCGGAAGGCGTAGTCGTCGGCGCGCGGCACGAATCCGTGGGATTCCCAGTCTTCCAGGACAGATTCCCGGATGCTCAGGAGGCGGCAGACCTCGTCCCGGGAGTAGGCGCGCTTCGGTGACGGGTCAGACACGGGCAACATTGTAACATCGGCGCAGAAGTCCGGTGCACAGTGGCGCGGAACAGGAGTATACTAAGGAAGGAATGCAACTGAGTTTCAAAAAGCGATCGGTCAAGCCGGGCTTCAGAACTCTGGCGGATCTGAGTGAGAACGAAGAAGGTTTGGTGGAGCGGATCGATCTGCCGGTTGATTTTGCGCACCGGTTGATGGAACTCGGTTTTCTTCCCGGCCATCCGGTGGCCGCCGCGCGCAGCGCTCCGAGCGGAGATCCACGAGTGTTTCGGGTAGACGGCACGGAGATTGCGCTGCGGCGAGAGACGGCTCGCCACATCCTGCTCAGAAGGCACTGAAGACATGAGCGATTGCCATGGCTGCGGATCGGGACCCCAGACGGCGACGCGGCCGGCTCGGGCGACGGTTCACCGCGTGGTGGCGATTGTCGGCCCCCCCAACTCAGGCAAGTCCACACTGTTCAACAGGCTGACCGGCCTGCGCCAGAAGACCGCCAACTTCCCTGGCGTGACGGTGGAACACCACGTGGGCAAAGCGCATCTGCCTAGTCACCATGACATCGACATCGTAGACCTGCCAGGCATCTACAGCCTCAACCCGAGAAGCGAGGATGAGCAGGTCTCCCACGATGCGCTGCACGGCAAGATGCCGGGCCTGCGCCGTCCGGACGGCGTCATCCTGGTGCTGGACGCCACAAACCTGAGCCGTCACCTCACTCTGGCGGCGAACATCCTCAGCCTCAGACTGCCTACCCTGGTTGTCCTGAACATGGCCGACGACCTGCACAAGCGCGGCGGCACCGTTGATGCCGAGGCTCTGGCAAACGAACTAGGCGCCCCAGTCGTGCTCGTGAGCGCGTTGACGGGCGAAGGCGTCAATGCGGTTGGACGGTTCCTGACGGGCGGCATCGCCGTGCCGCGGCCCGTGGAGTTGCCGGTGCTGCAGGATGTGCCCGCTTGCCGTCAATGGGCCCGGCAAGTGTCCCGCGAGGCTGGCTACACGCACCCGACGCCGCCGCTCTGGACGCGGCGGCTGGACAGCGTCTTTCTCCATCCGTTCTGGGGGCCCGTTGTCTTTGTTCTCGTCGTGGGGACGGTCTTCCAGACTGTGTTCACGGGCGCCCGCCCCCTGATGGAGGGCGTCGAAGCGCTGGTTGGATGGGTCGGGGGCGGCTTGAGACTGATGCTGCCCGACAACTGGCTGCGATCCTTGCTGGTGGATGGCGTGTGGAGCGGCGTCGGAGCCGTGATCGTCTTCCTGCCGCAGATCCTGATGCTGTTCCTGTTCATCGCCTTGCTGGAAGATTCCGGCTACCTGGCGCGCGCGGCTGTTATCGCGGACAAGACCATGGCCCGCGTCGGACTGCAGGGCAAGAGCTTCATCCCCCTGCTTTCGGCTTACGCCTGCGCAGTTCCCGCCATCATGGCCACGCGCACCATCGAGAGCAAACGGGACCGTATCGCGACGATTCTGATCGCCCCGTTTATGACCTGCTCGGCGCGCTTGCCCGTCTACACGCTGATCATCGCGGCGTTCATCCCCGAGAAGCCGTTCATCGGCCCCCTGCTGGGCACTCGCGCGGCTGCCATGTTGAGTCTCTATGTGCTCGGATTCATCGCTGCTGTAGCGACTGCGAAGGTATTGAAATCCTCTGTACTCAAGAGTGAGAAGACGCCCTTCGTCCTGGAGATGCCGCCATACCGGATGCCGACCCTGCAGTCCGTCGGCCTGCGGCTCATGGACCGCGCAGCAGCGTTCCTGAAGAGGGCCGGCACCGTGATTCTCGGCGTTTCGGTGGTGCTCTGGATCCTGGCGAGCATTCCCCTCGTCAATGGCGCGGCTCCTCCGATTGAACACAGTCTGGCGGGGACCCTGGGCCGCGCCATCGAACCAGTCATCAAGCCGCTGGGCTTCAACTGGAAGATTGGCATCGGGCTCATCACTTCACTTGCGGCGCGCGAGGTGATCGTGGGAACCCTCGGCACCATCTATGGCATGGAGCCCGACAAAGATGCGGTAGGCCTGCAAAAGGCATTGCAGAACGACCTCACTCTCGGAGGGGCCGTCGCCCTGCTTGTGTTCTTCGCGTTCGCGATGCAGTGCATGTCCACGCTCGCTGTCGTCAGGCGCGAGACCGGTGGCTGGAAGTGGCCGGTTCTCCAGTTCACGTACATGGGTGTGTTGGCGTACATCTGCGCATTCGTGGCGTTCCGGCTTCTGAGCTAAGTACGGCATCGCCATCTATTCCCTAGGCCACCTTAGAGTGTTTTGGGACTGCCGAATAGGCGTCATCAGGCGAATCGTAGCAATACGGTAGGACTAAGGAATCTCGCCGAACGCATTCTTTGTCCCATTCGCTGATCCCCCCAAGCCGACGATGTCCAGTGCAGGAGCAAAAATCAATGACGCGCTTCCAAGCCTGCACTTTCGCCATTTTCCTCTCGATTCCCTCAGCCGCTCTTGCTCAGCAAAGGCGCGGAACCGCGGAGATCCAGCAGATGAATGGCGATCTTCTCAGGATGGAAGCCGAATCCAGGGCGACAGGCTGGTCTCGATCGGCACGGAACTATCAGGCGGAAACGCTCCTGCATGAGCGCGAAGCCGCTCTGCGGCAGTTGATCCGGACCAACCCTGCGGAAGCCGTTCGTTCGGCGCTCCCCGAGTCGGTGCTAGGGCAGATGAGAGAAACATATCCATCGCTGACAGGACACCTGGAACGGCGTGGGGTCTGGCAAGGAACCTTCGAACATGTCATCTCCGACGACCTGGAGGGGCGGGCATCGGAATCCCAATACTACCTGCGTTCCGGCGACTCTCACATTCGCGTCTTCCTGTCGGAAGGCGAAGCTGTTCACCTGAGGAGCGGCGAACGGGTGGAGGTCCAGGGCGTAGGGATAGGTGAAGAGGTGGCAGTGGAATCGGCAGCGACGATGTCGGCGGCATCCGGCGCGGCCGCGTCGAGCGGAACTCAGACGGCTCTCTCCTGCAACACTACGGGCCCTCAGAAGGTCGTAGTGATTCTGGTGAACTTCGCCTCGACGGCGCTCCCTGGCACAGTCACCACAGATACCGTGCGAGGAATCCTCTTCGGCAACGCTTACACCAATGCCACGAATTCCCCGGATTGGTCAGTAGACGACTTCTGGCAGCAGGCATCGGACGGCAAGCTCTCCGTGGATGTCGCGAACTCGCAGGTCGTGGGTCCGTACAACCTGATGACGGACTATGCCACGTGCGACACGAACGGCATCCGCGCGGCGGCCATGGCGGCAGCCGATCCGTATGTCAATTTCCAGAACTATACTCGCGTGGTTGTGGTTTTCCCGAACACCGGAGTCTGCAGCTTCGCAGGCCAGTCCACTGTGGGCTGTAGCACCTACTCAAGCGCGGATGGGTCGAGCACGGCGTCTATGACCTGGCTCCGTGCGGATCAGGCCGCGAACCGCAGTTCCGGAGTTCGCCTGTTCGCGCACGAATTGGGCCACGGCCTCGGCCTGAGCCACGCCTCCTCACGCGCCTACTCCGGGATGGCGCTGGGCCAACTGGGAGATGCCGGCACGCTGGATGAGTACGGCGACAAGTTCTCTGCGATGGGCTTCTGGAACTTCGGCTTCTACGGGGGGCCCCACGCGGCAACGATTCTCAAGTGGCTGTCCCTCTCCACTTCTTCCTCCACGTACAACGTGCAGGTGGTCGAAACCAGCGGCACATATTCGGTTCAGAATTACGAAGCTCGTCCAACCGCAGTCAAGGCTTTGCGGGTGCGGCGCGGCACGGGCAATAACGCCTGGCTGTGGATTGAAGGCCGCAAGAGCGTAGGCGACTATGATTCGCAATTGAGCTCGCAGGTATTCACAGGCGCCCTGATCCACTACGAAGACTCCTACACAGGCAACAAGACGCACCTGCTCGATTTCACGCCTAACTCCGGTTCCGGTTTCCTGGATCCGGCGCTTCCGGTCGGCAGTTCCTGGACGGACCCCTATTCCAATCTGAAGCTGACGGTCACCGCCGGCGATACTACGTCGCTCACGGTGCAGGTCGACTTTGGCGCACAATCCTGCACGCGGGCCGCACCCACCGTGACCATGAGCCCGTCAAGCGTGTCTGTCACCCAGGGAGGCAGCACCACTTTCAATGTGAACGTCAGAAGCAACGATTCCACCGGCTGCACGTCCACGGCTTTCGATCTGAGCGGAGTGCTTCCGAGCTCGTCGTGGGTAGGAACGCCGGGAGTCGCGTCGCTGACGCTCTCACCGGGGCAGCAGTCCTCCACCACCTTCACCGTGACTCCGCCGGCAGCATCCTCAGGATCCTTCACCGTCGGCGTCAAAGCCACCAATTCCGCGGCGGCCACTCTATCCGCCACCGCCACTTCCGGCGTGACAGTGACAGTGCCAAACGTCACGTTGAAAGTCTCCGTCGGCAATGGCGGGAAGGTACCTGTCTCAAATCCGGCCGCCACTTGCACGGGGAACTGCTCTTACGGCTACCCGCAGTCACCAACAGCAAACGTGACCCTGACAGCCTCGCCTGCGGCTGGATACACATTCACCGGATGGGGCGGTTCGTGTTCCGCTTCGGGCAAGAATGAAACCTGCACGGTGTCAATGAATGCGAGCAAGAACGTGAACGCGTCATTCAAGCGCGGCAAGTGACCCGGAGGGCGCGTCTGCCTCAGCGTGCCACCGGCACGATGACGTACGGCGCGCCCTTTTCCATGTCGGGATAGTTGCGCCCACTGCCATTCGCGGCAAGAACTTCGACGAAATACATCAGGTCCCAGGATGCCGTGACAAATCTTCCCGGGATCACGGCCGTGAAGCGGTTCATCTCTCGCAACTTCATAGGCACGGATACATAGTCTTCGTATTGGTTGACGTGGCGATATCGAAGCACGACGGATTTCGCAAGGGAAGGATTTGAAACCCGCACGGACACGATCAGATCCTGTCCGGGACTGGCCGATCCGCCAGGGCTAAGTACAGCGACAGGGACACGCGCGCTGACTGAGGCGCCGGCAGACCACCGCGGAGCGATGGATGCAGCTACTGTGTCGGGAGGCGGACGAACTGCGCGATCCTGTTCGAGTTTGGAGAGTCCCGCGCGCAGCCGGGCAAGTTCCTCCTTCCAGTGCCGTGGAAAACCCACGGCATGAGGGCCGAATGCGAGATCTTCGGAGTAGATTCCGCCCGCGGCATCGACAATCCGGGACCACGCATCTACCGCCTGGCGCTCTTCCACGAGCGCTCCGTCAAGGGCTGTCAGGCTTCCCGATGCTGTGTAGAGCGAATAGTTCAACCCCGCAATCAGGCGATGTGAATGGAAATCGGCGAGTCGGGCGAGGATCTGAAGGTCCGTGAGGGTGGAAGCGAGCTCCTTCGATTGCGGCTTCGGCGCGAGGCGCCTTGCTTCTGCGACGTTGGCGAGGATGCTGCCGGAGATCGACGCGAACCACTGGCTAGTCTCCTCCGGCGTGCGGCGGGAATCGAGCGTTCCTTTCAAGATCGCCTGCGCCCGCTGCGTCAGGCTCATGAATTGTTCCGTGTCGCTGCCTTCGATCGTAGCCGCATAGCGCGGCAAATCGCCGAAACTTTGCATTTCGGCCCATCCCCGCGTGGTCGGAAATGCCGAATAAGGGTATGCAGCCGCGACAATGCGAGGCAGCACCTGGCTGGCTTCGTGCAGTCCCTGCATGACGCTCGGGCCCGCGGGCCCGAAACGCCGCTGGAACTCGCGCGTCCAGATCTCCGGGCTGGTCGCGGGGTTGTAGCTCAACCGGCCCCAGAGCTGATAGAAGTGCCAGTAACGCTCAAATTCGTCGTCGTAGTATTGCGATCCCGGCGATAGGATCGGACGCGGCGGCGCGTCATGAGGTTCACCCAACATCTTTGTGGCGAGCATTTCGTTCACTTCGAAGCTGTCGCCGTTGTAGAGTCGGGCGCTTTCGGCAAACCGGCGAACAAACTCGGGATCTCCCCACAGAAGAAGCCGCGTGGTCCCGCCATTCCACAGTCGCCAGACCATCTGGTACTTCTGCGGATACCGCAGGAGATCCGCGTAGCCATGACGGCGGTCCTGCTGATTCTGCCGGTTGACATGGGTTGGATGGAAGGGCAGGCCGATCTGCTCCATCCAATATTTCGTGGTGATCCGGGCGTTGATGCCCTGGGCGAGCGCGTCTTCGATGATAGAATCCGGCAGTTCCTTGGCTCGAAGGTCGACGCGAATCCCGGGGCGGAGCGTTTTGATCATCTGAAACACCTCGTGCCAGAATCCGGCCATCTCCTCCGGCTTAAGGCCGGACTCGGGATGCATGCGGAATTGCAGGGCATCGATTTCGGGGAAAACTTCGAGGAATCGGCGGATGGCCGCCTTGTTGTAAGCGGCGACGTTGCCGGTGTCGATGCCGGTGACCAGTCCAGGCAGCGACTTCCCCGCAGCTTCGGACGCCCCGGGGATCCCTCCGCCCTGGACTCCTCCCCGGTAGATGTGGTCCCACAGCGCGGCGGTAACGGCGATGCCGCGCTCGTGGGCAGTTCGGATCATCACCTTGAAGGCGGCGGTGTGCCTGGCTTGCTCGGCGGGTGTGATACCCACCAACTGCACGCTGGGGAACCCGTCTACATCAAAGAAATACGGATACGCCGGGGCCATAAACCCGCCGTTTTCGTAGCCGAAAATGACGACGAAGCGGTTGATGCGGCTGCGGGCGAGCAGATCGAAAAAGCGCTGCCAGTGCCTCTCGTCGAGCAGGCGCGATTCAAATTGCCGGCGATGCATGGTGTAGATGGAGACGGCGCGCTCCTTCAGGTAGGGCCTCTCCGCAACGGTGCGAACTTGCTCGAGCGGATCTGACTTCCCCGACCAGGAAACACGGTCTGCTGCATCGAGAGCGGCGTACATCAGACCGGTCGAGTCTCCCCCCGTCAGTGTGATCTCCTGACCTTTTATTGAGTTCCGCTTCGAGACGGACAAGGCCTGCTCGCCAAGCTCGGAGGAGATGCGCGCTTCGATGAGGATGTTCGCGGAGTCTCTGGGAACAATGGCGACGCCTTTCGCGCGCAAGGCCGTTGCCAGCCGGTCGATGCCATATTGTGCGGGGGGAGGAAGGTCCTTGGGGGTGATGATGGCGACGCGCGGCGCAGCCGAGATTACGGCTGCAGCCAAAACGAGCAGGAGATTCGGACGGAGCATTGGAGTTTCCCGCCCATTGTATGCCCGGCGGGCAAACCATCCCTAAAAAGCAAAGGCAGGGAGCCTGCCGTTTACCTCGGCGTTCCCTGCCATCGCTCTCCGCGAGCGTACAACCGGCGGCCCGTTACCACGGGCTGCTCAGTTACTGTGCCAGGATCCTGATCATCGCCACTTCGAGCGGCTTACCGCTGCGCACCGCCTCCTTCTCAGCCTTGGAGGGGATTGTCTCCATGCCTTCACTCGCAGCCGGCGCCTTGACGCGCTTCAGGAAGTAGCGGTCGCCGTAGCGGTGGAAGACCAACGCGCCGTCGGTGTTCGAAATGCCGTTGAAGCTCGTTTGCGCCGAGACAAAAACCACATGGCCTCCCGGTTGCGTGATTGTGAGCATTCCGTGCATCCAGTCCATCTGAAGCTGATATTGCCCGGCTGGCATGACGCTCCCATTCGCCACGAAAGCGAAGGGGACGCTGGCGGAGAGGGTCTGCGCAGGCGCGGCGCCGGCGAGCAGCACGATGAAAGCGGCTACTGCCAGCAGGGTCTTGGTGATGGTCACGTTCTTCATTTTCTTGTCTCCTTCTTCCTCGGATCTTCAGTTGTTCCTTCGACAGAGTCAGTTGTACGATGAAACTCTCTCAAGCCAAAAGCGCAATAGCGCGCCTGAAAACGCGTGGCGCGGTTTGGCGCACCTTGGCGGATTACTGCGCCTGAAGCACCCGTGAGAGCTTATAATCGAGCGAGCACGCGGCTTTAAGGCGTTACCGCAGATGGGCAATCGAAACAGGTTGGACTCATGGAAAGAGGTGGCAGCCTATCTGCGCCGCGGGGCAAGAACAGTCCAGCGCTGGGAGCGCGAGCAAGGTCTGCCAGTTCACCGGCTTCAACACGACAAACTCGGCTCAGTGTACGCGTACACGGATGAATTGGACGCCTGGTGGGAGAGCCGCCGGACGCTATTGGAGAACCCGCCTCCGGTGGCGGCGCCTATCGCCGAACGCACCATCGCCGTGCTGCCGTTCAAAGACATGACCCGCGAAAAGGACCAGGACTACCTCTGTGAAGGGCTGGCGGAAGAAATCATCATGGCGCTCAGCAACGTCCGCGGTTTGCGGGTTGCTTCGCGCTCGTCGTCCTTCTGCTGCAGGACGGGCGCGCTTGACGCGCGCGAAACCGGCAAGAAGTTGCAGGTGAAAACTCTGCTCGAGGGGAGTGTTCGGCGCGCTCAGGATCGCCTGCGCATCACGGTGCAGCTCATCGACGCCGAGACAGGGTTCCAGCAGTGGTCTGCGGGGTTCAACGGCGAGATGAAAGGCATCTTCGAGTTGCAGGAGCAGATCGCCGCCAGTGTTGCCGAGGCGTTACAGGTCACGCTGAGCCCCGCTGAAAAAGAGGCGATACATCGTGTGCCAACCAACGACATTCAGGCGTACGAGTGCTATCTGCGCGGGAGGAAATTTTACTACGGCTATGGCCCGCGAGATATGGAGTTTGCCATCCAGCTCTTCGTGCGGGCCATCGCGCTGGATACGAACTTCGTTCCGGCATATGCGGGACTTGCGGACTGCTGGTCCACCTTGTACCTCTACTCAGAGCGCAGTGAAGCGGTGCGGGAGCAAGCGGAGTGGGCCAGTGCCAAGGCTGTGGAACTGGCTCCAGAGAGCGCCCAGGCCCACGCATCGCGCGGCTTGGCGCTTTCTCTGACGGAGAGCGGAGAGGAAGCGGAGAAAGAGTTCGAAACGGCAATCAGCCTGGATCCAGGATTGTTCGAAGCGCATTACTACTTCGCCCGTCATGCTTTCGCCGCGGGCCACAGGCAAGATGCGGTCCAGCGATACGAGGAAGCAATGCGGGTACGTCCCGAGGACTATCAATCGCCGCTGCTGGCGGCCCAGATCTACGACGAACTGGGAGAACCGGAGAAGGCGCGGGAAGCAAGGCAGAACGGTGTCGCCCTGGCCAGACGTCATCTCGAGATGAATCCCGACGACGCGCGCGCAGTTTATATGGCTGCGAATGGCATGGTGGCTTTAGGGCAGCGTGAAAAAGGGCTCCAATGGGTCCAGCGGGCGCAGCAGATGCGTCCCGACGATCCGATGCTGCTATACAACGCAGGCTGCGTCTATTCCCTGGCCGGCGCGGCCGAGCACGCGCTCGGCTGCCTGGAACAGGCTGTCGAACGGGGTCTTACGCAAAAAGAGTGGTTTGAGAACGACACGAATCTCGACGGACTGCGCCGTCATCCGCGCTTCCGCACCCTGCTGCGGAAGCTGGAGAGCGCGGAGGAGAAGGTCCGCGCTTCGCGCCAATGCTAAGATAAGAACGTCAGCCGCGGCGAAGTGGCGGAACTGGCAGACGCACCAGACTCAAAATCTGGCGCACTTCACTGTGCGTGTGGGTTCGACCCCCACCTTCGCCACCATGACATCCCTCTTCCCTTCTCTCAGGCGCGATCCCGCGCAGGCATGGATCACTCGGCCATCTGCATCCTGAGCACCTGAAGTAATAAGATGCATGTTCATGAAGCATGCGCGCACTGGCAGGAGACAATTCATCGGACTGGCGGCAGCTGCCCCGCTGCTTGCGCAGCAAGCCAAGAAGGATACACCGCTGGACATCGGCGATTTCCAGCCGCGCAGCATGCTGCATGTGAAGGAGACCACCGTCGAGCGGGCGAAGTTCCCCGTGATCGACGTTCACACGCACCTCTCGCGCTCGCGGGGCGAGCAGGTGAGCTTCGCGGTTCCGCCGGAGGAACTGATTGCGGTCATGGACCGCCGGGGCATCCGGACGCTGGTGAATCTCACCGGCGGTTTCGGACGGCCGCTGGCGGAGACGGTGGAGAAACTGGACCGCAAGTATCCCGGCCGCTTCTACACGTTCACTGAGCCGGCATGGTCGCGGGCCAACGAGCCGGGCTATGCGAAGCTGCAGGCCAATCTCATTGAACAGGCCAGGCACGACGGGGCGCGCGGGCTGAAAGTGCTGAAGACGCTCGGTCTGTTCCTGCGCAACGGCCAGGGCAAGCTCGTCAGGGTCGACGATCCGCGCTTCGATCCGATGTGGGAGGCGTGTGCCGCACTCAATATGCCGGTGGCCATCCACGTTTCTGATCCTGAGGCGTTCTTCCTCCCGATCGACAAATACAACGAACGCTTCGAGGAGCTGAACAACCATCCCGACTGGTCGTTCCACGGCAAGGATTTCCCCAGCAACGCGGATCTTCTGGCGGCGCGCAATCGCGTGTTGGAGCGCCACCCGAAGACACAGTTTGTCGTGCTTCACGTAGGCAACTTCGCGGAGGATCTGGAGAATGTGGCCGGCTGCCTGGATCGCTACAAGAACATGACCGTGGAGATCGGAGCACGCATTGGCGAACTAGGCCGCCAGCCGAGAGCGGCGCGGCGGTTTTTCGACAAATATCAGGACCGCATCCTGTTCGGCACGGACGCTATCCCGAAGGGCTACCAGACGCCGCAGCAGGTGTTCGGCGACGACCTGTACAAGATCTACTACCGCTTCCTCGAGACGGAAGACGAGTACTTCGACTATGCACCGGCGGCTGTGCCGCCGCAGGGCCGCTGGCGCATCTATGGCCTCGGCCTGCCGGATTCCATCCTGCGCAAGGTTTACCACCAGAACGCGGAGCGAGTTCTGGGATTGAAGGCGTAGGCTCAGCTCGCGGCGCGCTTCGCCGCAGGCTTGGCCTTTTTCGCGGCCGCCGGGCGGGCTTCCTTCTCGGTGGCCGGCGGCTTCTTCACCACGGCCAGGCTCTTTTTGAGAGCTTCCATGATGTCGATCACCGGAGCCAGCTCCTCGGCTTCGGGCACTTCGACCACTTCCTTACCTTTAACCTTGGCGTCGATCATCGCCGTGATCTGCGTCCGGTAGCTGTCTTTGAACTTCTCCGGATCGAATTCGCCCGCCATCGCCTCGATGAGACTCTGCGCCATCTTCAGCTCGTTGGCCTTGGCTTCGGAGGTGTCGGCGCGAAACTCATCCGTGGCACGCACTTCGTCCTGATAGTAGAGGGTGTGCAGAATCAGCCCGCGCCGGCCGGGGCGCAACAGCACCACATGCTCGCGCTGATACATGGTGACTTTGGCAACCGCGGCATACCCGCTCTCTCTCATTGCCGCGAACAGCAGGGTGTACGGCTTCTCGCCGGCCTCGCCGGGCTGGACATAGTACGAGCTTTCCAGGTAAACCCCGTCGACCTCCCCGGCCTTCACGAATTCGAGGATCTCCATAACCTTTGCAGTCTTCGGGCGGATCTTCTTCAGATCCTCCTCGTCGATGACGACGTACTTGCCCTTTTCGTACTCGTATCCCTTGACGAGCTCGACCCGTTCGACAGGTTTGTCTTCCGCCTGGCAGTACAGCACCTGCTTGACGCGCGAGTTGTCGGTCTTGTGAAGCTGATTGAAGCTGATGGTCTCGCTGCGCGCGGCCACCACGAGTTTTACAGGCAACGAGACGAGCCCAAAACTGATATGGCCATTCCAGACGCTAGATGCCATGGCGATTCTTAACCCCTCTTAAAGTTCTTTTACGGGAGTACCATACAACTACGACAATATTCAATACTTTTGATGCCCCTGGCCGACTACAAACGCAAGCGCCGGTTCGACCGGACGCCTGAGCCCCCTCCGGATCAGGAACAAAACACTGGAGTTGTGTTTTGCGTGCAGCGTCACGACGCACGTCGGCTGCACTACGATTTGCGCCTGCAACATAACGGAGTGCTCCTGTCGTGGGCGGTGCCGCAGGGACCCGGCCTCGACCCTGCCGTCAAGAAACTGGCCGTCCACGTCGAGGATCACCCCATCGATTACGCGACTTTCGAAGGCGTAATCCCCGCGGGGAATTACGGAGCAGGCAGTGTCATGCTCTGGGACATCGGAACGTGGCATGCGCTGACGGACGTGGCGGTGGACCGGCAACTGGAGCGCGGCGACCTGAAGTTCTTCATCAGCGGCCGCAAGATCCGCGGCGAGTTCGCACTTGTCCGTATGAAGCCAACGGGCAAGCAGGAAGAATGGCTGCTGCTGAAGAAGAAGGATCGCTACGCTCTGGCGGGCTGGGATCCGGAGGACTTCTCCTGGAGTGTCGCGACCGGCCGTACCCAGGAGCAGATCGCGGCGGGACGGCCTGAGCCGGCCCGGCAGGTCCCGTCAGACCTGAAGGTCATGCTGGCGGAACGTGCCGAGAGTCCGCCGAATGGTGCGGGGTGGACCTATGAGGTGAAATGGGACGGCGTCCGCGCGTTAGCGATTGTCGATCGGGGCGTGCTGACGCTCCGATCGCGGCGCGGCGATGACATTACGGCGCAATACCCGGAACTGGATGCGATCCCGGGCCTGCTCCGCGCGTCCTCGGCGGTGCTGGATGGCGAGGTTGCGGTGTGCGACGGGGAGGGAAGGCCGCGCTTCGAGCTGATCCAGCCTCGCATCATGGCCCGCGGGGCTACCAACATCGCCGCCCTGGCTCGCACCTCTCCGGCATGTTTCTTTGCATTCGATCTGCTTTGCGCGGACGGAGAGGATCTGAGAGGCGAGCCTCTCGAGGAGCGCTACCAGCGGCTCGAGCGCGTCCTGCTCCCCTCCACGATGCTTCGCAAGTCGGAGCACTTTGACGACGGCAGGGGCCTGCTGGCCGCCGCGCGCCAAACGGGGCTCGAAGGCATCATGGCCAAACGGAAAGCCAGCCGCTACACGGGCCGCCGCAGTCCGGACTGGGTGAAGATCAAGGTGACCAACGCAGACGATTTCGTGATCTGCGGCTACACCAGGGACAAGCGTGAGACGTTCGGCTCACTGGTCCTGGGCGCGGAGCGATCCGACGGACTGCTGCGATACGCAGGGAACGTCGGCACTGGGTTCGACGCCAAAACGCTTCAGGATCTTTACACGCGGCTGCACGAATTGGAAGTCAAGCAATCGCCCCTGGCAGAAACGGTGAAGCTGCCGGTGCCGATCGTCTGGGTAAAGCCGGTGCTGCGCTGCCGCGTGAAGTACGCGGAGGTGACGAGCGAGGGCCGGCTGCGTGCACCGGTGTACTTGGGACTCAGCGAAGCGGCCGTTGCTCCTTCGCCCGTCGAACCGCATGCTGCGGCGCGGGAGCCTTTGCCCGCCTCCGCCAAACAGGCGGCACTGCGCGCCGACGGGCAGGTGCTGAAACTCACCAATCTCGACAAGGTGCTGTTCCCCTCCGATGGCGTCACGAAGCGCGATCTGCTGAACTACTACGACGCGGTATCGGCTCTTATCCTGCCTCATCTCGCAGGGCGGCCGCTCACCTTGCTGCGCTACCCCGATGGCATCGATCAGGAGGGTTTTTTCCAAAAGAGCGTGACCGGCAAGGTACCGGCGTGGTTCCCGACAGCCCGTGTTGTGGACGTGGACGGAGAGGAGAAGGATCTGGCGCTCGCTTCGACGCGCGCGGCTCTGCTGTTTCTCGTCAATCTCGGCTGCATCGATCAGAACGCGTGGATGAGCCGGGTGGGCAGCATCGACCGTCCGGACTTCATGCTGATCGACCTGGATCCGTTTGAAGCGGGCTACGAGAAAGTGGCGGACGCCGCGCTGGCCGCCAAGGAACTGCTCGACGCCATCGGATTGCGCGCATATCCGAAGACGACGGGCGGCAACGGCATGCACCTCTATGTGCCCTTGGAGCCGCAGTACGACTACGACCACGTACGGGCCTTTGCCGAAGCGATCTGCCGCACTCTGGCCAGGCATCACCCGAAACTGTTCACACTGCCGCGCGCTCGGACTGCTCGCACGAAAGGGCGCATCTATTTCGACTGGATGCAGATCGGGCGCGGGAAAACGATTTCCGCTCCCTACGTCGTGAGGCCGCGGCCGGGCGCGCAGGTCGCGACGCCGCTGGACTGGAGCGAAGTGAAGCGCGGTCTCAACCCAGCGGCGTTCCATCTGCGAAACGCGCCGGATCGCTTCCGCAGGACAGGCGACCTGTTCGCGGGAGTGCTGCGGCAACTCCAACAGATCGAGCCTGCGCTCGAGAAGCTGTCGGCGCTGCTGACGTCAGAGAGCGGGTAAGAGCGTTGTCAACAGAGTCCCATGCCCCGCAGGCCACCAAAGGAGAGAAGACGTTCGGCTGTAGAGCCCCTATCGCCCTGCGGGCCGCCAATGCGCACTGGGATGCTGCCGCACTGGTCAAACCGGAACATCCAGCGCAGGCCGGAATCGTAGGCTGTGATTCAAGCGGTTGCGGGACGCTCCTGGCGTTCGAGCGCTGTCTTGAGCTCGGACAGGTACGCCTGCTCCCCCGCACTCACTTCCGTTCCGCCAAATCCGAGAAATCCGCCTTCCTTCGCGGCCTTCGCCACACCCTCGGCGATGGCCCAAATCCAGTCGCGAAATGCGGACGCCTCGTCTGGCGCGCCCTTTGATGCGATCAAGGCCATTGAGGACCGTGTGCGTTCCAGCGAGAGCCGGCGCAGTTCGTCGGCAGCCTTCCCCGGAGGAACCTGGCTTACCATCTGCCTTATCGCCCCTTGGGCCGCCTGCGCTTCCAAGGTATTGCTCAGATCGCGAATCAGAACAACGCCGCTGGATTGACCACCGAGCACACTTTGAGCCAGAGCGAATGATTCCTTGAGCGTGCCGAGCCCACTCGAACCGGCCATCATCACGGCCGCACCCACCAGGTGCGGCGTGTCACGCAAGGCGCTCCACTCCGCTTCGCGGAAGCTGTTCTTGCTGAGCATTTCAATCCTCCAGAACGAACGTAATCCGAAGCTTGACGCGGTATTCGACGATTCTGATGTTTTGAATTTCCAGCTTGGGGCCGGCTGCCCATTCGCCGGAGCACTACAAGGCCTAGATGCCGCCGCAGATGGGAGAGTGCAAATCCTGACACGTAGGGTTCAGAGCTCGAGATGCCCCAGATAAGTCATCGCGCTGAGCTTGAACTGTTCCCGGAACTTGAACACCTGCAAGTCTCCAGTGCACTCGACCTCTTCGTCTTTCAACGTGATGGGATCGGTCTTGGAGAAGTGAACCAGGATGGTCATGGTCAATCCATTCAGCTTGGCCTCGGCTCGGGTGGGTTTGAGTGTCCTGCCGCTCTTGGTCTTCAGTGAGACTGCCTGCTGCGCCAGAAGCTCGATGGTTGCCGTGCCCTGGTGGGCCATCTCGGCCGGTGCTCCAAAGATCTCCACAACGTAGTCCTGATACGGCACACCGACCATTTCGTTCAATTTCGAGGCGGGGAGCTTTTCGTCACGCTGCCGGTAGATCGCCTCGGCCTGCCGGACAGGAAGTGCGCTGGCCCAGCGGATTAGCAGGTTTGCCCTCAGCGGCAGATCGGCCTTCGGTACGCCGATGCCGCCCACTGGGCTACCGAACGTCTTATTCGCATTGGGGCCCGTCCCTGGAATATCCTCCGGCCGGAAGGGCCGCTCGGTGGGCTTGTGCCACTGCAGGTCGACGGATTTCGGCCGCGTCCACGGAGAGTCCGTCAGAAGGCGCAAAACCGCGTTGTCGTTCCACTCCGGGAAAGAACGCCGCTTCCAATCCTGGCCAGGGGCGGAGGTGGTGATGGTTAGGACCAGAAGACTAGTAGCTGTGGCTCGAGAGAAGATCATCGCGAATTGCGGGCGCAGTCACCCCCAGAATAGCGCTTTGATGGAGGCGGGCCCTGCGCTTGCCTTTCGCCCTGATTGAATCAGCCGCGGTTGATTGCACCGGGCCTGCCCCAAGGGCGTCTCTCGACTGTCTCGTACGTCAGAGTGCCGGCGGCCAGGCTGAGCAGCCACGTGGCGAACAGTCCAATCCCATTCGCGGTGTGATTAGCGGGCCAGAACCTGAAGACGACTGCGCTCACCACCAGGAACACCGGATAGTGGATGAGGAATACGGAGTACGAGATGCGCCCAAGCCACGTCACCAGCGCGCTACAAGCCCATCGCGGCGAGTAGCCTGCGCTCGAAGCGATGACCACCGCGGTGACGCCGGCCACCAGGATGCGGCTGCGCCAGTGCAGCAAGAGTGCCGCGGCGATCAGCAGAGCGAGCAGACAGGTCCATCGCAGCTTGCGAGGAGCGGTTGAGATCCACTGCGCCATCACACCCAGCCCGTATGCGCCGAAGAAGTAAGGTGCGTAGATGTCCAGGTCGGGGTTTCGGTTGAACCAGAAGAGCGACGCGCTCGCCACACAGGCAACCACTCCCACAGCCAGGAGAGACGCCCGAGTTCCGCTCATGGCCGAGATCCATTGGGAAGACCGCAACAACAGCAACAGCAACACATAGAGATGGAAATCGATTGCGACGTACCAGACGCCCGCAGAAAGTGAAGGCTGGCCGACGATGTCCTGCAGCAGGAAAACATGAGCGAGGACTTGAGCGAGCGTGGGCGCTTCAGGAAAGGATGGGTAGTGGATCAGCGTTCGCGCGGCGGCGGCGCAGGCGATGGCCGCGGCCAATGCAGCCAGATAAGGGCGCGTCAGCCGGACGTAGCGCTTCCAGATCAAGCGGGGCGCGTCAATCTGCACGGGCTCCAAGCACGGCGCCAGCGATCTGGCGGCCAGGAATCCCCCCACCGCCAGGAAGGCCTGCACCGCCATCCGCGCATATTCGTAGAGCCAGTCGAACAGGCCTGGCGCGTATGCATACACGGCGTCGGACATCGGCCCGTAGAAGGCCAGGTGGTGCCAGACAATCAACTGGGAGGCAAGGGCCTTGATGGCGTCCACTACAGGAACACGAGGGAGATCGGACTTCATTAGACGCGTCTCTGATGCTAGCAGTTCTCGACAGCCAGGACCCCCGCAGCGAGGAATAATCCGCCTCCCCCTTCCGCCGCGCATCGTTCTGAGCAGAAGGATCATTTTGTCATGACGTGGATGCAACGGCTAGCGAAAGTCGCACCGGGCTTGCCGGATTTGCTGCACTATGACCGTGCCAATCTCCCATCGGATTTGATGGCCGGCCTTTCAGTCGCCGCCGTCGCCTTGCCTGTCGGCGTCGCCTATGCGCAGCTTGCGGGCTTCGCACCAGAGTTCGGATTGTACGCGAGCGTCCTCCCGCTGGTTGCCTACGCACTGTTTGGAACCTCCCGGCAGTTGATCGTTGGTCCCGACGCTGCAACCTGCGCATTGGTCGCGGCAGCCGTTGCTCCGTTGGCGGCGGGCAATCAGGACAGCTACATCTCCCTCTCGATGGCCCTTGCCTTCCTGGCCGGCGTGTTTTGTATTCTGGCCAGTTTCCTGAAGTTGGGCGCGCTCGCCGACTTCCTTTCAAAGCCAATCCTGGTTGGGTTTCTGAACGGAATGGCGATCAGCATCGCGCTCGGCCAGATCGGAAAGATCTTCGGATTTGGAATCGTCAAAGAGGGCATCGTCCCAAGACTGTTGGAGTTCATCTCCAAGCTTGGACTGACGCATTTTCCGACTCTTGCAATCGGCGTGACAGCTTTCGTTGTTCTGGCTGTTTCGCAGAAGTTACTGCCGCGCATACCGGCGGCGATGGTGGCCATGATCGTGACGGGCGTGGCCGTGAAGCTCTTCGGGCTCGAAGCGGCCGGCGTGAAGACAGTGGGAGCTGTGCCTGCCGGCCTGCCGCCGTTCACACTTCCCCACTTCCCTTTGAACATGCTTCCGCATCTCTGCGCGGAAGCCGCGGGTATCGCCCTGATCGGGTTTTCGAGCATGATGCTAACTGCGCGCAGTTTCGCCTCGAAGAACCGATACGAAATCGACACCGACCGTGAGTTCGCGGCACTTGGCGTGGCGGACATCGCCGCCGCGCTGTCGCAAGGGTTCGCCGTGAGCGGTGCGGACTCGCGCACCGCGATGAGCGATGCGAGCGGGGGCCGTACGAGGGTCACAGGACTGATCACCGCGGCTGCGGTGGCGGCTGTGCTCCTTTTCTTTACCGGCCCGCTGCAGTTCGTGCCCGTCGCGGCGCTTGGCGCTGTGCTCGTCAAAGCAGCGTACTCGCTGCTCGATCTGAAGGCGCTGAAGACCTTCTTCCAATTCGACAGGCGCGAGTTGGCGCTTTCACTGATCGCTACGATCGGCGTCGCCGCAGTCGGCGCGATCCAGGCGATCCTGGTCGCAGTGATCCTGGCGTTGCTGCGTTTCGTCCGGATTGTCTCGCGGCCGAAGGTCGAGATGCTTGGCAGGGTGCCTGGTTTCCCGGGTCTGCACTCGGTCGAGCGTCACGCTGACGCACAGACGATTCCAGGCGTGCTGCTGTTTCGGTTTAACGCGCCTGTCGTCTTCTTCAACGCTCCTTACTTCAAGCGCTGCGTCTTCAGGGCCGTGGAAGCCGCCGGACCGGACGTCAAGTGGTTTGTCCTAGACATGATTCCCATCACCTCTCTCGACATCACTGGCCTCCAAACCGCTGCCGAAGTGATGGAGACTTTGAACTCCCGCGGCGTAGCTTTCATCCTCGCGGGACGCGAAACGGAGTGGCGGAAGTGGACGGAAAGGCGGAACCTCAAGGCCAAGCCCCGCACATTTCCTACGCTTCGAGCGGCCGTCAAGGAGTTGCAGCGCGAGCTCGGACCATCCGCGAACGCCACTTCCCCGCTGGCCGACTGACTTTCGCCCTCGCAATATCTTCACTGGCCCATCTTCGGGCGAACAAAAAATCTACCAGCCGTTCCGAGGCAGGCATCGTAACATCGGCACAATCAGCCCGAGAACGGAGTGTATCCATATGCAGGGAATCGTAGATGTTGCGGAACAGAAACGACTGAACGATGCTCGTGATTTGGGCATCCCGTGGAAGAAATGGGGACCCTACCTCAGCGAACGGCAATGGGGAACCGTCCGCGAGGACTACAGCGAGGATGGGAACGCGTGGGACTACTTCTCCCATGACCAGTCCCGCTCCCGGGCCTACCGTTGGGGCGAAGACGGTCTGGGCGGAATCAGCGATGACAAGCAGCGGCTGTGCTTTGCGCTGGCTTTGTGGAACGAGCGGGACCCGATCCTGAAGGAGCGCCTTTTCGGGCTCACCAATAGCGAGGGCAACCACGGCGAGGACGTGAAGGAATATTACTTCTACATCGACAGCACTCCCACTCACTCCTACATGAAATACCTGTACAAGTATCCGCAGAGGGAGTATCCGTATCGCGATCTTGTGGAGACCAACCGGCGGCGGTCCCGCGAGGAGTTCGAATACGAACTGCTAGACACCGGCGTTTTTGACGAGGACCGGTACTTTGACGTCTTTCTGGAATACGCCAAGGCGGGTCCGGAAGACGTCCTGATTCGGGCCACAGTCCACAACCGCGGGCCCGAATCGGCGCGGCTGCGAGTGTTGCCGACCTTGTGGTTCAGGAACACCTGGTCGTGGGGAGATGGCACTGCCAGGCCATCGCTGCGTGAGGCGACTCCAGGCATGATCCAGGCCTCACATCCTGATCTTGGCTTGTACAGGTTGTACTGCGAAGGAAAACCGGAGCTGGTCTTCACGGAGAACGAATCCAACATGCAGCGTCTCTGGGGGCAGCCCAACTCCTCGCCGTACGTCAAGGATGCCTTCCACTCGTATGTCGTCGCGGGAGACGCCAACGCGGTGAACCCGGCACGGACAGGCACCAAGGCCGCGGCGAATTATGTGCTTGAAGTGCCCGCGGGCGAAAGCAGGAGCGTGAGGCTGAGGCTATCGGCTTCTCTGATGGAAGACGCGTTCTCCGGCTTCGATAAGGAATTCGCGACCCGGATCAGTGAAGCTGACGAGTTCTACCTGCGGATCGCGCCCGCCTCGCTCAACGAAGATCAGCGGCGCGTCCACAGGCAGGCCCTGGCGGGGATGATGTGGTCCAAGCAGTTCTATTTCTTCGATCTGGAGCAATGGCTCAGCGAGCACAAGAGCCACCCATTGTTGGAAACTGCGCGGAGCGGCGTGAGGAACACCGAATGGTTCCACATGTTGAACGCCGACGTGATCTCGATGCCCGACAAGTGGGAATACCCGTGGTATGCGGCCTGGGACCTGGCTTTCCACACGCTCGCATTGTCGCTGGTCGATTTCGATTTCGCCAAAGAGCAACTCCTGCTCATGCTGCGGAACCTCTATTTCCACCCCAACGGGCAGATCCCGGCCTACGAGTGGAACTTCAGCGACGTGAACCCGCCAGTCCACGCCTGGGCGACGCTGTTCCTGTACAAGCTGGAGCGGAGGCTGGGCCGCGGGGACTTGCGGTTCCTGGAGCGCTCGTTCCAGGGCCTCATGCTCAACTTCAACTGGTGGGTCAACCGGAAGGATCCAGCCGGGCGCAACGTTTTCGCTGGAGGGTTCCTCGGCCTGGACAACATCGGAGTGTTTGATCGGAGCGCGCAACTCCCGACCGGCGGTTCTCTGGAGCAGGCGGACGGCACAGCCTGGATGGCGTTCTACTGCCAGTGCATGCTGGAGATCTCCCTCATCCTGTGCGACTACGACCCGATGTATGAGGAAATCGCCTTCAAGTTCATACAGCATTTTATGTGGATCTCCTATGCGATGGACCGCATCGGCGACTGCCACGACGAAATGTGGGATGAGCAGGACGGGTTCTTCTACGACCTGCTCAGGCTGCCGGACGGCCGGGCTGGACGTCTGAAGGTGCGTTCGATGGTGGGCCTGCTGCCGCTATGCGCGTCTACGGTGTTCGATGCCGACGCAGCGGACCGCTATCCGCGGCTGCAGGAAATGATTGAGCTCTTCCGGAAACGTCATCCGGAACTGGTCGACCACGTGGCGCCCACGGACTCCGGCTTCAGAGGGCACAAGGGCCGGCGGCTGATGGCGATTCTGAACAAACGCAAGCTGGAACGGGTGCTCGGCTACATGCTCGACGAGAACGAGTTCTTCGGCCCGTACGGAATCCGATCACTTTCGAGGTACCACCTGGAACACCCGTTCTCGGTCCATGTTGGACATCAGGAGTATTCGGTGCAGTACCTGCCGGCCGAATCGAATACGGGAATGTTCGGCGGAAACTCCAACTGGCGAGGACCCGTGTGGATGCCGGTGAATGCCCTGATCCTCCGTTCACTGCTGAACCTGTACGCATTCTACGGCGACGATTTCAAGGTGCAATGTCCAACGGGCTCCGGAAACTACATGACACTGTTCGAGGTGGCCCAGGAGCTGGCAAACCGTCTGGCGGGCACGTTCCTGCGCGACGCATCCGGGCGCCGGCCGGTCTATGGAGGAACCGCGAAGTTCCAGGAAGACCCGCACTGGAAGGACCTGATCCTGTTCTACGAGTTTTTCCACGGCGACAACGGGGCAGGCCTCGGCGCAAGCCATCAGACCGGATGGACAGGACTGATTGCACTGTCCCTGGACCTCTTCGGCCGTCTCGACGCCAAGAACCTGCTGGAGGCCGAAAAGGGGCACATCCTCGATCGGATTGTCAGAGAGCAGGTAGGTGGATCGGTGGCCCGCTACCGGTAACTGAGCGGCAATCTGAACTGCTTGCCGGCGGCCGCGCGAGAAGTCCCGCAGGCCGGCGCGATCAGTCCATAATCGCGAATTCGAGGAACGGCTTGGAGATCTTCGTGATCAGATCGTCCTGTCCCTCACCTTGCTGATTCGGGGGGCCGGCGGCGGAGAACTCCACTTCAACCTTCACGTATCCGCATCTGCGATAGACGTAGCGCCGCTGTAGCCTGGTGGAGATGCCTCCTTCTTCCCTGAAGACTCTCAGGAGTTCTTTTCGGGTCATGCCGGGCTTGATGGACTCTAACTCCGGCAGGTTCGCGGCAATCCATCTCGCCTGCTCTGAATCGAAATCCGGCGAAGTGGGAAGCGGCTCGACGCGCAGCAAACTCATTTGCCGCACCCAACGGGCGTTGCGCTTTTCCCCGGGCACCACCAACTGAAAGGGGCCGTCTTTCACCGGGAGCGGCTTGCAGTCACGCTTTGTCACCACGTATGCTGCCTTGTCCATGAATGATGGATCCAGCTCGGCCCAGGCAAACACCGCTCTGTAGCCGTCGTGCGCCTGCACCATGAGGTAATACGCAGCCGCAGTGGCGTGGAATTTCTCACCAGCCGGCAACGCGACCCTGGAAAGCACGTCGGCCAGGCGCACTCCCTGAAATGTGACCGCATTTCCATGGTCGGTGGTCTTCACGGTCTGTTGCGGGAGGCTGGCAAGATCGGCAATCGTGAGAAGGCTGCTGGTGCCCCTGATGCCCTGGATAGTAAGCACAGGCGGCCCCTGGCACAACGCAAGGGGAGTCGCGATGAGGCCGAGGATCCCAATCCGCTGGATGACGATCATGCCCACGATTCTCGCTACCGCGCGGATCGCGATCAAGGGCAGGACTTCGCAAGGCGGGAGGGGAGGTCTCGGTCCAGGATGATTGAGGCGGGGTCTGCCGTCACCGCCTGCTTTTCTTGTTTGCTGGTTCGGGACCCACACGTTGAATGTTGACGCTGATGAGTTTGACGGGATCGACCGGCCGGTCGCCATGGAGAGGCATGCGATTGATGTTGGTGACGACGTCCAGGCCCTCGACGATGACGCCGAAGATGGTGTAGCTGCCATCCCAGAGTCGCATCGCATTGACGGTGACGAAGAATTGGCAGCCGCCCGTGTTGGGCTGACCCGCGTTGGCCATGGCGAGCTTACCTGCGCCATCGAAGCGGAGACCGGGCAGAATCTCGTCTGGGATCGTGACGCCGCAATTATGTGCACCGGTGCCCGTGGGATCGCCTGACTGGATCATTTCGCCCCGCACGACGCGGTGGAAAGTGATGTCCTCATACAGAGGCCGCTGGACAAACTTGCCGGTTTTGGGGTCGCGGGTGGGCTTGGATCCTTGCGCCAGGGCGATGAAGTTCTGGACTGTGACGGGCGTCTCCTTTTCATAAAGACGCGCGCTGAACGTGCCATGGGATGTGTTGAAAACGGCGTAGAGTCCGTTGGACCGCTGTTGAGCGGTGAGGCAAACCGCCGCGAAGAGGAGCAGTGCAAGTCTGTTCACGCCGTACGCTCCGCATGAGAATGAATCGGCCTCCTGAGAGGGAGCCCGCGTGGATAATTGCCTGTTGGTTGCGGGGGTAGGATTTGAACCTACGACCTTTGGGTTATGAGCATGCCGAGAGCCAGTAACTAACAGATTAGCAGGGCACGAGTGGCAACTCAGAGAGTCTTTGCGAACCGTCGGGAACCAGTAATGGGAGTTGAATTGGAGCTGGCGGTGGTTTCACCAATCTAGGACCGCTTCCATGCCATGAAGGATAAAGGCCCCGCCGCGAGGAGCATGGCTTCCGAATTAGCGTGATCCGACCGGCAGCGCGACCTCGGCGACTAGATTCGCGGTTTGAGGACTTCGCAGCCAAGACTCGTGATAATAGGATTAGGAGATTCGATTATCGTGAAGCGAGCCTTTCTGCTTGCGTTGGTAACGGCCCTCCCGATTGTGGCCCAGGATATTGTCGGCGATTGGATCGGTACTCTCCGCGCCGGGAGCACGAACTTGCGTGTTCTCGTGCACATCACCAGGGGAACGGATGGCATCCTGAAGGCCGACATGGACAGCCTCGATCAGAATGCCAAGGCTATCCCCATCAGTTCGATTGAGCTGAAGGAAAACAAGCTGACCTTCACTTCGACGGCAGTCCACGGCTCTTATGAGGGCACGGTCAACACGGAGCGTACTGGCATCGAGGGCACGTTTGTACAAGGTGCGCAACTGCCCCTGAATTTCAAACGAGCGACCGCAGTGGATCCCGCCGCGCCTCGGCGCCCCCAAAACCCGACGAAACCCTATCCGTACCGCGCAGAGGACCTCACCTATGAGAGTCGCGCCGCCGGCATCAAGATAGGGGCCACCCTGACTATGCCGAACGGCCGCGGCCCTTTCCCCGCAGCCGTATTAATCACCGGTTCGGGCCAGCAGGATCGCGACGAGAGCGCGCTGGGCCACAAGCCATTCCTGGTCTTAGCGGACCACCTGACCCGCAAAGGCCTCGCGGTGCTGCGTTCCGACGATCGAGGCATCGGCAAATCGGGCGGGGTCTTCGTTACGTCGACCAACGCCGATTTCGCGAACGATACGGAGGCGGCCATTGAATACTTGAAGACCCGGCGCGAAATCGACCCGAAGCGCATAGGACTCATTGGCCACAGCGGAGGTGGCATCATTGCGCCAATGGTGGCCGCACGCCGCCGGGACGTGGCCTTCGTCGTGTTGATGGCCGGGCCCGGTGTTCGGGGGGACAAAGTGATTGTCGACCAGGTCATCGCTGCCGCCGAGGCGGAAGGCGTCTCCCATGCCGCCGCAATCGAAGAGGGCAAGACGCAGCGGCGCGTCGAGGACGTGATCATGCAGGGGTACGACGATGCTGCACTCAAAGAAAAGCTGAGGCCAATTCTTGGAGTGAAGACAGACGCCGTTGTGCCGCAGTTCACGACGCCATGGCACCGCGAGTTCCTCTCTTACGACCCCGCGCCGGCCTTGCGCAAGGTATCGTGCCCGGTTCTGGCGATGATCGGTCAAAAGGATGTGCAGGTATTGCCCAACCTGAACCTTCCGGCGATCCGAAAGGCCCTACGTGAGGGCGGTAACACGCGCTTCGAGGTCGTTGAATTGCCCAGCTTGAATCATCTGTTCCAGACCGCCAAAACCGGTGCCGTCAGCGAGTACGGGAAGATCGAAGAGACCATTTCCTCGTTAGCTCTGGACAAGATAGCTGGCTGGATCACGACTGTCATTAGCAGTCGATAATTACGAGCAAGAGTAAAGCATCGCCCGGACGTTACGAAGTCATCACTTGCTGCTTCGGGCGCTACACGGGTAGGAACACCTGCTGCAGGGCCGTGATGATCTGCTCCTCGCTGGCACCCTTCCTGGGCATCGCGAAGCCTCCCTTCCGTCTTCCCAACGGGACGTTACATCCAGCCTGACCTCAGTTTCAGGTGGTGGAGTTTTCGGGTTTTGGGTCAGCCTAACTGGTATGGGATTCGGGGGATGCTCCCCTTTTGTTGGCGGACAGCAATGAATCGGGCTCCCGAGAGGGAGCCCGCGTGGATTATTGCCTGTTGGTTGCGGGGGTAGGATTTGAACCTACGACCTTTGGGTTATGAGCCCAACGAGCTACCAGGCTGCTCCACCCCGCACTCTTACTCTAGCAAGGGCAAGCTTAGTCCGCAACAGTCGACTCGCTCGATGTACTCATCCGTACCAACCGCGGAAGTTTTCCACACTTGCCGTTTCACCTCGCGTTCGACGGGTGTAGAATGATCTGCGCCAGGAATCCTTGGTGGGAGCCCTGGCGATTTGATTCGCTTCAGGAGACACAATGCGATTGACTCGCAGCCAAGTAGCTATCGGTGTACTAGCGATCCTGCTGGCAGCCCTGGTCTATGGTCAGGCGGTCAGCGGAAGCCTCGTTGGCACCGTGACCGACGCCTCGGGCTCCACGGTACCCAACGCGAAAGTCACCCTCACCGCAACACAAACCGGCATAGCCCGGAACATGTCAACCAACGAAAGCGGCAATTTTGCTTTCCCGAACCTTGAGCCCGGAAAGTACCGGCTGTCCGTAGAGCAGACCGGGTTCCGAACCGGCATCAAGGAAGGCCTGGAAGTGTTGGTCAATACGACGGTTCGCGCCGACCTCACATTGCAGCCCGGCGCCGTCAACGAGTCGATCACGGTCACCGCGGAAACCGCCCTCCTGCAGACCGACCGTTCCGACACCGGCCGCAAGATCGAGCAGGCCCAGCTCGCAGCGCTGCCCATGGGCTATGGCCGCAATTTCCAGTCGCTGCTCAACCTGGTGCCCGGCACGACCCGCTCGTTCCAGCCGCACTCTGAATTCTTCAACTCGCAAGGGTCGCTGACTTCCCAGGTGAACGGCGTCAGCCGCCTGGGCAACAATGTCCAGTTCGAAGGCGTCGACAACAACCACCGCACCGGCCTGCTCACCGTGCTGATCCCGCCGGTGGAAGCGCTGCAGAACGTGGACGTCTCCACCAGCAACTATGAGGCGGAGTTGGGACGCGCCGGCGGCGCGGTGACCAACATCATCCTCAAGTCGGGGACCAACGATCTCCACGGCGGAGCCTACTGGTTCCACAACGACAGCACTCTGAACGCCCGCGAGACATTCCAGCCAACCAAGCCGGTGACGACCTATAACTACTTCGGCTTCAATCTCGGCGGTCCGATCATCAAGAATCGCACGTTCATCTTCGGCGATTACCTGAAGGTCTGGGACCGCCGCGGTGACGGCTACATCATCACCGTCCCGGGCGCAGACCTCCGCGCTGGCAACTTCAGCAGCCTGGCTTCACGCGCCCTCATCTATGACCCGGCAACCGGCAACCTCGACACAGGCGTGGGCCGGACGCCTTTCGCCGGCAACATCATCCCCGATAACCGCATCAGCCCCATCGCCAAGAGGATCCTGGCCATGGCGCCGCTGCCCAACCTCAACTCGAACATCACGAACAACTACGCCAGCGCGACCACGCGCAAGAAGGATCAGGACTCCTTCGATGTCAAGTTCGATCACAACTTGACCGAAAAGGACCGCCTCAGCGCCCGCTACAGCTTCCAGCGCCCGGTTGTGACTGATCCAGGCCGGTTCGGAATCTACGCCGGCGGCGGCAAGGGCTTCGCCGCCACTGGCGTTAACCGCACCCAGAGCGCGGCCATCAACTACACGCGACTCTTCTCCTCCACATTCATTCTTGAAGCACGCCTGGGCCTGAGCCGCTACAGCAACGTCGCTGAGAACCTCGACGCCGGAACCAACGCGGCAGAGCAGCTCGGCATCAAGGGCGCCAACCTGGACCGTTGGACCAGCGGCCTCACTGCCATCAGCGTCGGCGGCTACGCCGATCCATTCGTTGGCTACGGGGCATCCGTTCCATGGAACCGCGCCGAAACTACTTTCGACTACGTCGCAAACTTCACCAAGATCATGTCCAACCACACGATCAAGTGGGGCGCGAACCTGCGCCGTACGCGCGAAGAGCTGTTGCAGACGCAGGATGCCGGCGGCCCACGCGGCGAATTCCAGTTCCGCAACAACCAGACCTCCATATCTGGTGCGCCGGTTCTCGATCAGGTAAATTCGTTGGCCAGCATGCTGCTCGACATCCCGTCGCTTTTCCGGCGCGACCTCGCGGTGCAGTTCCCCACCCAACGGCTGTGGATGTTCTTCGGTTACTTCCAGGACAAGTGGCAGGTCAGCCAGAAGCTGACCGTGGACTTGGGAGTCCGCTATGACTTCTATCCTCCGGGGACACCGCGCCTGCCGGGCGGATGGTCCAACTATGACTTCAAAACCAACACGTTCCAGGTGGCCGGCTACGGCGACGTTCCCATGAATTTGGGTCGCAAGACCTACTACACCGGCTTCGCTCCCCGTCTGGGCATGGCATACCGCATGAATCCGAAGACCGTGGTGCGCGCCGGTTTCGGCATGAGCTGGATTCCGTTCCCTGACAACAAGCTCGCATGGGACAACTACCCAGTGAAGCAGAGCAACTCCTATTCGGCACTGAACAGCTTCGGCCAGGCACAGACCGCTCCCGGCGTGTACGGATCCATGGCCACCGGCTTCCCCGCCCCCATCACCGTCAGCATTCCTTCGAATGGCCTGATCGTGGGCAACACCCCCGCGCTGCTGGCGCAGAACATCAACAGCGCAATCCCGCTGGATTATCGCGAAGGCTACATTCTGGCTTGGAACGGAGCAATCCAGCGTCAGCTTCCAAAAAACTTCACTCTCGAAGTGGCCTATGTCGGCAACCACACCGTGCGTGCACCTATCTCCTATAACGTGAATGCAGGCATGGTGCTGAACGCCGGCGCCGCCGGCAGGCCGCTCTATCAGGCCTTCGGCAAGAACGCTGATGTCCTCCTCCGCTACGCCGGCTACAGCAACAACTACAACAGCATGCAGGTGAAGGCCGACCGCCGGTTTGCCGGCGGCTTCATGCTCACCACCGCCTATACCTACGGAAAGGCCCTCGGCTACGCAACAGAGACCGGCGGCTTGTGGAACTACGTCCAGCCGCGCCGCAGCTATGCCCGGCTCGACTTCGATCGCATGCACACCTTCGTGCAAAGCTATGTTTACGAAATGCCGTTCGGCAAGGGACGCAAGTATCTGCAGAGCGGTCCGGCCGGTTGGATTCTAGGCGGTTGGTCGGTCAACGGCGTGTTGTCGCTGATGTCCGGACGTCCGCTCACCTTCGGCACCAACGTAGCCCTGAACACTCCCGGCAGTTCTCTGACGCCAGACCAGTTCGGCGAGTTCAGTGTCACTCACGCGATTGCAGGCACTGCGGGAACGGCGACCTGGTTCGATACGTCCGTCTTCAAGCAGCCGCGGAATGCGGACGGCACACCGCACTGGGGCAGCATGGGGCGCAACAACCTCGACGGTCCCGGCCTGGTCAACATCGACGCCTCTCTGTTCCGCCGCTTCACGATCACGGAGCGCTGGAAGGCTGAGCTTCGTGCGGAGGCCACCAACTTCACCAATACGCCGGCGTTCGGTAACCCCAACACGACTGTTGGGGACGCCAACTTCGGCAAGGTCACCGGCACTCTGGCGGGCTTGATCGCCAACCAGGGCGTCGGCGGAACGGGATCCAGGGCCATTCAGTTGGGCCTGCGCATCACGTTCTAGTTCCGGGCAACACCATGGCCGGGTTCCCCTCGGGGCGCCCGGCCATTTTTACGTTAAAACTGCCTCTCTTTGCTATTGCGCGATCGGCATCGGACCGAAGACCGGCGCGGGCATACCCGCCTCATCGCGCAGGTTCACGTAGGGATTGCGTCCCGCTCCGTACTGCAGCGTCGCGCCTTCCGGCATCTTGCCACCAATCAGCAGTTCCACAACATTCGGATTCTGCGCGCTCACACGCTGCCTGTAGATCAGCGGAACCGCGTTGCCGGAGGCATCGTGGACCGAGAAGCCGTTCAGGCGCCCCGCGTGGCAGAGCCCGCCGTTTACCTCAGAGAATTCGACGCTGACAATGCCGTTCTTGAACCGCGCGCCGACCGGGCGCGGGCCGCGGCGCGCCGAACCGATGGCGAGGTTCGCCAGCCGCTTGCCCAGCAGCGCGAAATCATCAGTCCCAACGTGAATCCCGTCGTCGAGCTCGCAGTCCGCGCAGCCGGTCATGTAAGCATTCGGCAACTGCGATTCGACCTTCAATTGAGCGTTCTGCACGAGATTCCACGCCACGGCATCGGCGCCGGAGACATGGCGGCCGATCTGCACGTACAGGAACGGCAGATCCGGCTGCCCGAAGTCCTTGCGGACGGCACGAATGAAGGTCGCGAATTTCTCCTCAAAGGCAGGTCCCGCCTGGGCGCTGGCATCGGACTCGCCCTGATACCAGAGGATGCCCTTCACTTTGCCGCCCGCGAGCTGAAACCGCCGCACCATGCCGCCGTATAGCGAATCGCCGCCCTGATCCTTCAGCGCGGGGCTCCACTGGTCCATCGAAGTGCCGCCGTGAGCGCAGGGGACGAGGCCGATCGGCACTCCGGTGCGGCGCACCATCTCCAGCGCGAATGGAAGCCCGACGCCCGCACCTTTCTTGCGGTTGGCGATCCACTTCACAAGCGCATCGCCTTCGAGCCTCTCAGGCTGCCCCTGTGCATTCTTGCGCCAATGGACGCGGTCATTGGAGTCCGGCAGGCGGTGCAGCGGATCTTCGCCGGCCACCCACGCGTCCGTCATATCGAGTGAATTGACCATTGCGCTCGGCAGCGGAAGGCTCTCGAGGTTCCCCACGCCTTCCATGTTCGACTGCCCGGCCAGGACCCATAGATCGCCTACCAGCAGATTGGAGACGGAGGCGACAGCGTTGAATCCGGCCGCGCGGACTTCCAGGCGGTACGGCCCGCCGGCGGGCACATTAACAAGCTCCGCGCTCCATGCGGTGCCGTTCACCTTCCCCGCATCCTTCCAGTCAAACCCGTTGACGGGCCGCCCGGCGGCCACTAGGCGCGCCTGTACCGCCTTGCCGGCAGCGCCGGCGGCCGAGCCTTCAACCCGGATCGTCGCGGAGTTCGCGGGGCCGCGTTGGTACACCTGGTAGTCCGCGGCGCCTTTCAGGATCTGCAGGCTCTGTGCGGCTGAGGGAAGAGCTAGAAAGGCAAGCAATGCAATCATTCTCATCGAGGGACCTCCAAGCGCACGATTTTATCGTGGCCGAAGGCAGGAAGGGAGGTGCGCGCCTCCAGGCTCGTGTTCGGAGGAGAAAATTTCCGGGCCGGAGGCGCGCGGGTTACTTATCTAGTGCGGCAAGTCCGGAGAAGTTCTCAAGATATAATTGCCGACATGGCCATCCAGAACCATCCGCGGCGCACGTTCCTGCGCACTACCGGCCAGGCCGCCATCGCCTGGACCGCAGCATCCTATTCCCGAATCCTCGGGGCGAACGACAAGGTGAACCTGGGGCTGATCGGCGCGGGGGAAAGAGGCCGCCACGTCATGAGCCTGTTCCAGAAGACGGAGCAGGTCAACGTGACCGCGGTCTGCGATGTCTATGCCGAAATGATCGACAAGGCCAAATCCGCCGCACCCGGAGCGAAAGCATTCGGCGATCACCGCAAGCTGCTGGAAGAGAAGCAATTGGACGCGGTGCTGATTGGTGTGCCCGACCACTGGCACGCCGCCACGGCCATCGACGCGCTGAACGCCGGCAAAGACGTCTACGTTGAAAAGCCGCTGACTCTGCGGATCGAGGAAGGCCCGAAGATCGTGAAGGCCGCGCGCGTGAACAACCGCGTCTGCCAGGTGGGCCTGCAGCAGCGCTCCGGGGCGCACTACATCGAAGCCAAGCAGAAGTACATGGACACGGGCGCACTCGGCAAGATCACGCTGGTCCGCACATGGTGGCACGGCAATGGTTATCACCTGCGCCGCGCTCCCGCATCGCTGGCGACACGCCCCAGTAACCTCGATTGGGCACGCTTCCTCGGCCCGGTCTCCTGGCGCGAGTGGGATCCCCAGCAATATTGGAACTGGCGCGCCTACCTGGATTTCGGCGGCGGCCAGGTCACCGATCTCTTCACCCACTGGATCGACGTGGTCCACATGTTCATGGGCAATGACTCCCCGACTTCGGGCGTAGCCGCGGGCGGCGTCTATCATTACAAGGATGGCCGCACCGCTCCGGACACCATCAACGTCCTGCTCGAATACGGCGGCTTGCACACCGCGACGTTCGAGGCGACTCTCGCCCCGGGCATCCGAGGCGCCGGCGTCGAATTCTGCGGCACCCAGGGTAAGCTCTACATCGACCGGGAGCGCTATGAGTGGTCTCCGGCCGCGCGCGGAGCCAAGCCCGTCGAAGTGAAGGGCCCCAACTACGACTTCACGCTCGACCACGTCAAGAACTTCCTGGAATGCTGCGCGTCCAGGAAGAAGCCGAACTGCGACGTCTATGACGGACACCGCTCCGCCATGGCCTCTCACCTCGGCAACATCAGCTATGTGCAAAAGCGACGCTTGAACTTCGATCCGCAGAGGGAAGAAATCCTGCCTCTGTAGAATCTGACGCAAGACGGCCGCGTCTGCGGCCGTCCGCAAATTGATCCGCTACTTCGAACCGTCGGACTCCGCCCAGGCAATGCACTTGTTGGCGATCCTGGTACCCAGTTCATTGCCAGCCGCGTTGTCAAACTGGTAATGGATGCCTGCCCAAATGCGCGAGTTGCCTGCCTCCCTGCCGTAGGCTCGAATATACTCGGCGTCATCCGGGAAGAGGTATGCCAGCACCTCGGCTCGATTGGTGGAGAAGCTGGAGTGGTTTGAAGGATAACTCGGGAAATTGGGGACCGCGAAGAGCGGCGAGACGCCACTGTCCAACATGTGAGGCCTCGCGTACCAGTAGAAGAACTTGCCGTCCTGACTAGCCGTGAATGTGTCGTACATACACACCGACATCAGGGCATACGCGCGTGCCGCGCGCGGCGGGTTGAGATCCTGCTTTGTCTCGGCGAGTTGCTTGTGGATGTAGTCGTACCACCACGTGGATCGGCCTTCCGGCAACTGCCAGTAGTAGGCCCTCGCGTTGGAGTTGAAAGTCCGCGGGTAGTTCCTGATCTCGGCCAGAGCGGCTGCCGTCTCGGCTGAATTCCATGCCGGAGGAGTCGGCGGCCTGAACTCGCTGGAAGAGTTCAGCACAAAGGTCTTCCAGTTTTGAGCATTCACGTTGCCAGGGTTCGTTCCCGCCCAGTAGCCCTGCCCCTGTGGCATGGTGCCGCTCCAGACCCAATCGGAATTGTCGGACTTCGCCCGCTCGATGATTTTGGCTGCGACGGCCCGGCCCAGTTCGCGTCCCGCGAAATGATCCGTCGGGTAGTTGACTCCGGCTAGAAGCCGCGAAATCCCAGCCTCTTCGGCCAGGACTCGGAAAGACTCGGCTTCCGCAGGGATCAAGTAAGAAAGCACTTCTGCCGCCGCAGCGGCCACTGCCGAATGCTCAGAGGGGTAGGAAGGGCTGGCAGGCACGCTCACGCGGACTGGAACGGATGCATCGAGTTCACTGGGCCGAGGCCTGTTGTTCGCATACTTGGCCTCCCAGGTTGCGATAGTCGCATCGTACATCGCGGCGGCGACGTAAGCGTACGCTCGCGTGGGATAGGCGGTCAGAGGCAGCGCTTTCACTTCACGCTCCGTCATGAGCTGGATCCAGCGGTAGGCTGGTGAGCCGGCATCCCAATACGCGATCTTGCGCGCTGTGGCCGCGTCAACCTGAGGCACGACGATGTGCAGCCATTCGATCTCTTCCTGAGTGGAAGCCCGGCTGGGGGGCGGGGCTGGACGGACATCATCGAGTGTCGTCAGTACCCATGGCTTCCAGGTGCCTGCTGCCGGCTCCACACGCAAAGCAGCCGTTTGGGCGCCCAGCGGATTCGACAACAGGAATGAGCAGACGACGGCAATCAGTGACACCGCCCGCAGCGGCGCCGGATCGTTGAACTTATTCATGGTCCTCCTACGAACGGACTTGTCCTGTGGTTGTTCTTGGGGACTCACGGAAGACGTCGCTCAGGTAGACGCCATCTTCCCAGGGCTGCTTCGTCCTCCGACGTATGGTCCAGACTTTAAACGAAAGATAGGAATCTTGTCAAGAATATACTGATTCTTGACCCGGAATTTTGCTCGCTCGGGACCCCTTGGCTCAATACGAAGATTGGGCAAATAACTGCGGCCCGGTCTGATGGTACAGTCAGAGCATGACTGCTGGGAGCCCCTTCCCCATTGTCAATGGCGGCTATTCGACGGCGTCCATCTCGGGACAGGCTCCACGCATCTCCTCACTGTTGATTAAGCCCGCCTCGGCGGTCTGCAACCTGGACTGCGCCTACTGCTTCTACCTTGACCGCGATGCGGATCCTTACAAAGATCTGCCCGCGCGCATCATGGCCGACGACACGCTGGAGCTCCTGGTTGATTCGTTCCTCTTCTACTCCTACCCAGCCTCCACCTTCGCCTTCCAGGGCGGCGAGCCGACGCTGGCAGGACTCCGCTTTTTCCAAAAGCTCGTGGACCTCCAGCAGCGCCTCGGGCGCAACGGCCAGTCCGTGTCCAATGCGCTGCAGACCAACGGTGTCCTTCTCGACAAGGATTGGTGCCAGCTCTTCCGCCAGTACAACTTCCTGATCGGCATCTCCATCGATGGCCCGGAAGAGGTGAACGACCTCTATCGCTTCAACAAGGCAGGGCATGGCACGTGGAAGAAGGTGATGCAGGGCATCGAGGTGATGCAGAAGGAACGCGTCGAGTTCAACGTCCTCTGCGTCCTCAGCCAGTCCAACGTGCACAAGGCGAAAGAGATCTATCGCTTCTACCGCTCCATCGGTGTCGAGCACATTCAGTTCATCCCCCTGGCCGAGTTCAATCCCGACGGCTCGCCCATGCAGTTCACCATCACGCCTGAAGAGTATGGGCGCTTCCTCTGCGAGATCTTTGACCTCTGGTGGCCGGAGCGCCGCAAAGTGCGCGTGCGCTTCTTCGACAATCTGGCCGAGGCGCTGGCCGGACAAAAACCCGGCAGTTGCACTATGCACGAAACGTGCGACAGCTACGTCGTGGTCGAGTACAACGGCGACATTTATCCGTGCGACTTCTTCGTGGAGAAGGACTGGAAGCTCGGCAACATCAACATCGACTCATTCCCCGAGATTGCACGGCGTCAGAAGCGGTACTCCTTCGCGGTGAAGAAGACGCTGGCGCACCCCGAATGCCAGGTGTGCGAGTACCAGGCGATCTGCCATGGCGGCTGCCCGAAGACGCGCCACGGCCCGCACCGGCGTTTCGACGACCTGGATTATTTCTGCCAGGCCTACAAGATGATTTTCGCCAAGGCAGTCGGCCCACTCCGGAAAGAAGTGCAGAAGCTGGTTGGGACAAGCGCCGAGCTGGCCCCGTTTTCAATCAGTCCTTACTGATCGTCTGGAGTTCACCGCTTTGCTGGATCCGTTCCACCCGGACGGTAGCCACGCGGTTGAAATCCATGGCGAGGACGGTGAAACGCCTGTCTCCATGCTCTACCCAGTCTCCGGGATTGGGGATACGTCCCAGGCGGAAGAGCAAATAGCCTGCGAGAGTCTCGAATTCCTCGCCAGCAGGCAGTTCGATGCCGTATTGCATTTCGAGATCGCGGATGGGTATCGTGCCTTCCACTTCAAAGTGAGAGGCCTCTTCAGGTGGTAACTGCGGATGAAGATCGAACTCGTCCTCAATCTCGCCGAAGATCTGCTCGAAGACATCCTCGATGGAGATCAGGCCGGTGACGCTGCCGAACTCGTCCACCACGAATGCGACGTGCGCGTGGCGCTCGCGCAGATCGTCCAGAACCAGGTGCAGCGAGCGGGACTCCGGGACAATCGGCGCTTTGCGGATGATGCGCACCAGACGGAATGGCTCTACCGAGCGGCGCCTGATATTGGACTGGCGGCGCTGCGCCCAGAAGTCGAGCACGTCTTTCACATGGACGAAGCCGATCGGATTTTCGCTCTCGGCCGAGCAGACCGGCAGGCGCGAATAGCGCGATTCGCTCATCTTCTGCAGCACTTCATCGATATCGGCATCTTCAGGCACCGTGACCATCTGATTGCGCGGCACCATCACTTCGCGCACGTTGTAGTCCTGCAATTCGATGATCCGGCTCATCGCTTCTTCTTCGAATGCGGTGAGCTGCCCGGCCGAGCGGCTCGCCGACACCACGAACTTCAGCTCCTCGGGCGAGTGCGCTCCATGATGGTGGCCGCGCACCCCGGTCGCGCGCGAGATCATGCTGGCAGTCCTCTCCAGCGCCCAGACGAAGGGTCCCACCAACTTGTAAAAGACGAGGATGACGGGCGCGACGATGACCGCCAGGCGGTCAGGCTTCGAGATGGCGATGTTCTTGGGAACCACCTCTCCCAGCACCACATGCACATAGGTCATCAGCAGGAAGGCGATGATCAGGCTGGCCACCCCGAGAATGGCCACAGTTGCCTTGTTCAGGACGGGCGCAAACAGCGCCATCAGCATTCCGTACAGCGTATCTTCGCCCAACCACCCCAACGCCAGGCTCGCCAGTGTCAGCCCCACCTGGCTCACCGAAAGAAGCCGTTCCGGGTTCGCGAGCAGCGCCATCGCAGCCTGGGCGCCCACCACTCCCTCTTCCGCCATCTCCTTCAAGCGCGAGAGCCGGACTGAGATCAAGGCGGTCTCCGATGCGGCGAAGAATCCGTTCACCGCGATGATCACGAACATGAAGAAAATTCGGTAGCCGTAGTGAGTGCTTTCGACGTCCATGGGGCTCTACGCCATCCTAAAGCATGCCGATACTATTGTAGGGATGGCGATGAAGCGGATTCTGCGCGCGGCCAACATTCTGCTGGCAGTCTTGATCATTGCGGCGCTTGGCGCAATTGGTTGGTGGGTCTGGCGGCCAACCCCCAAAACTTCGGGTGAGATCTATGCGCCCGTGTCCGCTCCCACGACCATCGCTCGGGACTCTCTCGGCGTGCCTCACATCTCGGCACCATCGCTGGAGGATGCGCTCTTTGCCCAGGGATTCGCCACAGCGCAGGACCGCTTCTGGCAGATGGATTCGCTCCGCCGCCTGGCCGCAGGCGAATTGAGTGAAGTCGTCGGCAAGGCAGCGCTCGAACTCGACGACCGCGCTCGCAAGCTCCGCATGCGCCGTATCGCTTCAATGTGGCTGCGCCGTCTGCCCTCGGCGGACCGCGCCGGGCTTGCTGCCTACGCGCGCGGCGTCAACCACTACATCGAATCGAACCGCAACAAATGGTCGCCCGAGTTCGCCGTCCTCTCCTACGACCCGCGCCCCTGGACCATCACCGATACTCTCCTCTGCGCCCTCCAGATGCACCGCACACTCAGCGGCAACTGGGAAGCCGATCTGCTCAAGTACAAGATGCTCAACGCGGGCGACAAGGCTAAGGTGGACTTCCTCTTCCCGAGCCGCGCAGGAGATGAGCCGCAGCCCGGTTCCAACGCATGGGTCCTCTCGGGCGCGCGCACGACTACCGGCAAGCCGGTCCTCGCGAATGACCCTCACCTCGAATGGACCATGCCCTCCACCTGGTACATGGTGGACATCAAGGCGCCTGGGTTCCACGCCGCGGGCGCCTCTCTTCCCGGAGTTCCCGCCGTCGTAATCGGCCACAACGACCGCATCGCCTGGGGCATCACTGCGCTTGAGTTCGACAACATGGATCTCTACATCGAACAGATCGACCTGCGAACCGGGCGCTATCAGTATCAGGGCAAGACCCTCCAGGCTGCCCGCGAAGCGGAGTGGATCAACGTCAAGGGCGAATCGCCGGTGCAGTTGGTCAACCTGGTCACTGTCCACGGCCCTATCATCGCCGTGGAAGGGAAGACCCCTCTTGCTCTCAAATGGGCGGCCGCGGTTGGAGAGGACTTCGAGTTTCCGCTCATCGACGTCAATCGCGCCCGGAACTGGCAGCAGTTCCGGGAAGCTTTGAGGAAGATGACCGGCCCGAACATCAATGCGCTGTATGCCGACGTCGACGGCAACATCGGCTGGCAGGTGGCTGGACGGCTGCCGGTGCGCAAGGGCTTCGACGGCAGCGAGCCTCTGGATGGCGCCTCGGGCACGCAGGAATGGCAGGGCTTCATCCCCTACGACGAGCTTCCGTCCTACTACAATCCGCCCTCGGGCGTGCTCGCTTCAGCGAATCAGAATTCATTCCCCACTAATACGTCGTACGAGGTGAGCGGCTTCTTCGCATCCGCGCACCGGGCGCGCCAGATTGTCGCGCGGTTGCAGTCAAAGTCCAAGTGGAAGCCGGAAGAGATGCTTGGTGTGCAGAGAGACATCTACTCCAGCTTCCTGCAGTTCCTCGCCGGGCAGGCCGTCCGGGCCGTTGAGCAGCGTGGCGACAGGAATCCAATGGCGCGGGAAGGCGTCTCGGTCCTCAAGTCCTGGAACGGCCAGATGGATGCCGGCCAGTCAGCCCCTTTCATCGCCACTCTTCTGTATCAGCATCTGCGCCGCGCCGTCACAGATAAGGCATCCTCGCTGGAAGGCGCGCAGTACCGGCCCTATATCGCCCCCGCTGTCATCGAGAGGCTGTTCCGCGAGCGCCCGGCCGGCTGGTTCGACGACTACGATCTGCTTCTCGCCAACGAACTGGCTGACGCGGTGGAGGAAGGCAAACGCATTCAAGGACGCAACCCGGCTAAGTGGGAGTACGGCCGCATGAACCTGCTGACCATAGCCCATCCCGTGGCGGGGCGCATCGGCTGGATCGCACCCTATTTCAACATCGGGCCGATCGGAATCAGCGGGACGGGCACCAGCGTCAATGCCACATCCCAGCGGCAGGGGCCGTCCATGCGCTTCGTCGCCGACACTTCGCAGTGGGATAAGAGCGTGATGAACCTCACGGCCGGCCAAAGCGGCCACATCTTCAGCGGCCACTACAAGGATCAATGGAAAGCTTATGCCTCCGGGACCAGTTTCCCGCTGGAGTGGAATTCCGTGTCGGCCAAGGACACGCTCGTGCTGAAGCCGTAAGTCCTCATCCGCGCGTCCTCGGTTCTGATAGCGTGTAACGCATGACCGCTTGCCGTCTGTTCGTCTTCGCCGCTGTCGCTGCCTCCTTTGCTGCCCGCGCGGAAGTCACCTACCAGAAACCGCCGAAGGAGATCCTGGACGTCCTCAACGCTCCCGCAACTCCAACGCCCTCCGTCAACCCCGCGCGCACCCACATCCTGCTGATGGAGCGCCGGCTGGCGCCGCCGGTCGCCGAACTCGCTGCCCCTGTTCACCGCGTGGCCGGGCTGCGGATCAATCCCGCCAACAACGGCCAGCATTCGCCGATGATCACCATCACGGGCCTCTCCATCAAGAAACTCGACGGCGGCGCCGAGACCAGGATCGCAGTCCCGCCGGCCGCCCGCCTGGGCATGCCGGTCTGGAGTCCCGATGGCAAGCAGTTCGCGATCGTCAATTACACGGCGGGGAGCGTGGACTTGTACCTCGGGTCCATCAACTCCCCCGTGCTGCGCAAAGTCCCCGGCGTGCGGATAAACGACACATTGCGCAATTCGGTCCAATGGCTCTCCGGCAGCAGGGAGTTGTTGGTTCGCATCGTTCCGGCACGACGGGGCGCAGTCCCGCCGAAGCCCGCGGCGCCGGGTGGGCCGAACGTCCAGGAGTCTGCCGGCCAGAGCGGTCCGGTGCGCACCTACCAGGACATGCTCTCCAGCCCTTATGACGAAAAGGTGTTCGAGTACTACTGCGCTTCGCAACTGGCCGCGATCGACGCTGCAACCACGAAGGTGACGTCCATCGGCAAACCGGCCATCCTCGACAGCGCGTGGCCCTCGCCTGACGGCAAATATCTGCTGGTCACCAGCATTCATGGACCGTATTCATACATTCATCCGTATTCCAGCTTTCCGAGTGAGACCGAGGTGTGGGACCGCGCTGGTCAACTGATCCGCAAGGTGCATTCCAGCCCCTTGGAGGACAAGGTCCCCATCGAAGGCGTGCCCACCGGTCCGCGCATCGTCGAGTGGCGGCCCGCGGATGGCGCGACCGTCATGTGGTGGGAAGCGCTCGACGGCGGCGATCCGCGCAACAAGGTCCCGTTTCGGGACAAGCTGATGATGCTGCGCGCGCCCTTCACCGGCGCGCCGGTTGAAGTCTACAGGACCGAGCACCGTGCCCGCCGCGTGATCTATGGCGAAAGCGGCGGCGTGGCTTTGGTCGGTGACTTTGATCGCAGCCGCCGCTGGACCCGCACGTTCCGCATCTTCCTCGACGACCCCTCCGCTCAACCCAGGCTCGTCTGGAGCCGGAACGTACAGGATCAATACAAAGACCCCGGCACGCCGCTCATGAAGCGCCTCCCTAACGGAGCGAACGTCATCCGCCAAAGCGGCGATTTCATCTTTCTGGCCGGAGACGGCGCGACGCCGCAGGGCGACCGCCCCTTCCTCGACCGCCTCAACCTGAAGACCTGGGAGACCGAGCGGATCTTCCGCGCAGGCGACACCGGCTATGAATCGGTGATCGATGTCCTGTCCGAGGACGGTTCGAAGTTCCTGACGCGCTACGAGACTCCCGATACTCCGCCGAACCTGTTCGTCCGGACCCGGGACAGCGGCACGCGCGTCGCCCTCACCGATTTCAAGGACCCCACGCCCCAGCTCCGCCAGATCAAACAGCAACTGGTGACCTACAAACGGAAAGACGGCGTGCAGCTTAGCTTCACGCTCTTCCTGCCGCCCAACTACAAGCTGGGCGAACGGCTGCCCACCATCATCTGGGCCTACCCGCTCGAGTACAACGACGCCGATACGGCAGGCCAGATCGGAGGCTCCTCGCAGCGCTTCGTTACCATGCGCGGCCCGTCGCCCCTCTTCCTCCTCCTCGCGGGCTATGCGGTGCTCAACAACGCGACCATCCCGATCATCGGCGATCCCGAAACGGTCAACAACACCTACATCGAGCAGCTCACGATGGGAGCCGAAGCGGCGATCGACAAAGCCGTGGAGATGGGAGTAACGGATCGCAATCGCGTCGGCGTCAGCGGCCACAGCTACGGCGGTTTCATGACCGCCAACCTGCTGGCGCACACCCGCCTGTTCAAAGCCGGAGTGGCCCGCAGCGGAGCCTATAACCGCACGCTCACTCCCTTCGGTTTCCAAAGCGAGCGCCGGACCTACTGGGAGGCGCGCGACACCTATATCAAGATGTCCCCGTTCACCTACGCGGACCAGATCAAAGACCCGCTCCTGCTCATCCATGGCGAGGCGGACAACAACCCCGGCACCTTCCCCATCAACAGCGAGCGCCTCTACCAGGCGGTCCGCGGCAACGGCGGCGCCGTCCGTCTCGTCATGCTGCCCCACGAAGCGCACGGCTATACGGGCAAGGAGAGCGTGGAACACACCTTGTGGGAGATGGTCGCCTGGTTCGACAAGTACGTGAAAAACGGCGCTTCTCTGCCCGGCAGCGGTAATTAACCCAAGTTACATTCCTTCGCAACCGTAGCGCGCTGTCCGACGTCATGCATCATTGACGGTAGAAAGGGGCAGGTATGCGGGCTTCTTGCTGTCTGCTGTGGGCATGTGTGGTTTCTGTCGCCGCTGCGCAGGACTTTCCGCGCGACCGCCGGGCGCTGTTCCAAAGCATCTCAAACTCCGCGCAAAATATTAAGGTCACGGCCGATGATGTGGCGGTCAGAGCCGCCCAGTCCACGCCGGACTCCGCCACCATCCTCGATCAGGTCGGTTCGCAGATCCGGGGAGCGTCCCTGATCGATACGCTCTTCTGGCGCATCGCGGATCTGCGAATGAATCCGGTCCTCGACCGCGAGGAAGTGTACCGGCTCCACGAGCGCGCCGATAAGGTAGCCAACACGGCCATGCTCGAACTGGTTGCGCTGCAACGACATCCGGCATCGCCGAACTGGAAGAGACTCCGGTCCCTGGCGAAAACTCAGGCCAAAAGATCGGGTAAACTCGCCGAGATCGCCGCGCGTCTCCAGTAGTGCGATGGCCCGCATAGACATTGCAGTACTCTTGCCCGCCCTCCTGGCCGGCAGCCTGTTTGCGCAGTCCGGTCCGGTTCGCGATGACCTCGTGAAAGCTGCCTCGGCGCTTGAGGCGACCGAGACGAAGATCCTCCAGGAGTTTGAGAAGCCGGCGGTCGACGCCAAAGCCGTGGCTGCCCACGTGGCGGCCGCCGATGCGCAGCTCAAGTCCCTGCGCAAGAGTCTGGAAGAGATCGACGCCAACTACGACAAGCTCCCCGAGGAGCAGAAGACCACAGTCCGGACTTGCTGGGACCTCACCATGATCCTGACCGCGTACCTGGAGGATCAGAAAGAGTCGTCGGCCCAGCCGGCTTCATCCCAGCGGCGCGAGGATGACCGCATCACCGCACAATGCGCAGCCCGCCGCGCCGGTATGCTCAAGGAATCGCTCGCCACACTGAAGCTCAAATCCTGATACGCCTTCGCTACGCCCCTTCAGCGCCTCCGCGTGCGTACAATGGTCGCGGAGCCAGGCCATGTCTGTCGATGCAATCCTTTCCAACTTAGGTCTCTCTTCCCTGAACTCCGGCGCGTGCGGCGCCGGGTGGATCCCCCGCCCTTCCGGCGGCGAGCTCGTCAGCCTGAACCCCGCTACCGGGCAGCCGATCGCTCGCGTCGCCATGGCATCCGCTGCCGACTATGACGAAGTCATGGCCGCCACTGCTGCGACGTTTGAGCGCTGGCGCATGCTGCCGGCGCCGAAGCGCGGCGAGATTGTGCGTCAGATCGGCGAAGAACTGCGCGCGCACAAAGACGATCTCGGAGCGCTGGTCTCCCTCGAGATGGGCAAAATCCTCGCCGAGGGCAAGGGCGAGGTGCAGGAGATGATCGACATCGCCGATTTTGCAGTCGGCCTGTCGCGCCAGCTCTACGGCCTATCCATGCACAGCGAGCGCCCCTTGCACCGCATGTATGAGCAGTGGCACCCGCTGGGCGTGGTCGGCGTCATCAGCGCCTTCAACTTCCCCGTGGCCGTCTGGAGCTGGAACGCACTGATCGCCGCCATCTGTGGCGACTGCGTATTGTGGAAGCCGTCGTCGGAAACGCCATTGACCGCAATCGCCGTCCAGAATATCTGCAACAAGGTGCTGGCGCGAAATGGCTGGACGGGCGTGTTTTCGCTCGTGATCGGACGTGGGTCCACTGTGGGCGAGAAGATGCTTGCCGATCCGCGCATCCCTCTGGTGAGCGCCACCGGAAGTTGCCAGATGGGCTACCGTGTCGCTGAAGTGGTGGGGAGAAGGCTCGGGCGGACGATTCTGGAGCTCGGCGGCAACAACGGCGTCGTCGTCGAGCCGGATGCGAATCACGACCTCGCCCTGCGCGCCGTTCTCTTCGGCGCCGTCGGCACAGCGGGCCAGCGCTGCACCACCATCAGGAGGCTCTTCCTGGATCGCGCCATCGCATCCACGTTCATCGAACGCCTCAGGACAGCCTATTCTCAGGTGCGCATCGGCAATCCGCTGGAGCCGAAGACGCTGATGGGACCGCTGGTGAATTGCGCCGCCGTCGACGAGATGATGGACGGGCTGAAGCGCGTCCGCGAGCAGGGCGGCGAGGTGATCTTCGGCGGCAACGCGCTGGAGCGCGATGGTGGATTCTTCGTCGAGCCCACGCTCGTGAGGGCGCGCGCTGACATGCCAATCGTCCGCGAGGAGATCTTCGCGCCGATCCTCTACATCATGGAGTACGACTCGCTCGACCAGGCCATCGCCTGGCACAACGACGTGCCGCAGGGCCTCTCCTCTGCCATCTTTACCAACAACCTTCTGGCTGCCGAAACCTTCCTCAGCGCGCGCGGCAGCGACTGCGGCATCGCCAATGTCAACATCGGCACCAGCGGAGCGGAGATCGGCGGGGCCTTCGGCGGAGAGAAAGAGACTGGCGGCGGCCGTGAGGCCGGCAGCGACTCCTGGAAGGCCTACATGCGCCGNNCCTGCCGCTCGCGCAGGGCATCGAGTTCGACTTGTGAGAGAAAACGGCCTGACGCGGCACTGAATTAATGTCATGCCGCGCCTCCTCTTGATCATCGGTCTTCTCGCCTTCTCGCTGTCCGGCCAGCAGCCGGCCCAACCTTCTCCCTCTCCCGAGGCGGTCCGCCTGGATAGCCTCATCGAGGAACTGGCGGCATTGAAAACACAGGCTGCCGCCCTGGAAGCACGCATCGATGCCCTGCTTCGCGGATTGAGCGAGCAGCGCGGCGCACTGCTGGCCGTCAAGCCCGCCTACAATGCATTGAAGACAGTCGCCGTTGAAAATCCGCCCGACGCGAAGCCGCCCCAGGTCCGCTGCGCTTCCATGACCTCTGCCGGCAAACGCTGCACCCGCGCTGCGGCGGAGGGCTCGCGCTACTGCACCCAGCACAAGCTGGCGCACCAGAAATAGCCGCCTTCGGCACTATTCATCTTGTGCGGACTACTGGAGAAACACGCCGCCGCCGACATATTGATTGTATGAGTGGCCGACTTGCTCTCTCCTGTGATGCCCGGGGCACGGACAGGAGCGCCATGGCCATGCTGAGTGACTCGAAGATCCGGTTCCTGCTCCTCTGGGCGGCCGGCTGCATCGCGACACTATTGCAATTCGGGGCGCTGCCCGACTACATCAGGGGCGTGGGATTCGAGCCGCTGGCGATTGCGCGCAGCCTGGCAGGAGGTGAAGGCTTCTCAAACCCTTACTCGGCGCTAAAGACAGGACCAACCGCGCACTGTGCACCGGCTTACCCTTCGCTGCTCGCCTTGGGAATCCGGCTTTTGGGCGGAGAGGACCGACTGGCGGTCCCGCTGTTGCTATTGCACATACTGATGCAGGGGCTGGCGGTGGCGCTGCTGCCAGTAGCGGCGGAGCGCCTGATGAATAACGCGCGAGCGGGATGGGCAGCCGCCGCGACATGGCTAGTCCTTCCGGTGGTGCCGCTGGATGTGCGATTTGGGGGGACGTTTCTCGCGCCATCCCTGCTGCTTTGTTTGGTAATCCCTGCTACACGCGGCTGGGCAGTGCTCGCGGGGCTCATGGCTGCTCTAAGCCTGCACGTCAACCCTGTAGGACTGCCTCTGCTGGTTGGCTGGTTGTGTTGGAAGAGGCCGGGTTGGAGGTGGACTGCACAGTGGAGCCTCACGGTACTGTTGCTTTGCCTGCCCTGGACAGTCAGGAACTACCTTGTGATTGGGCAGATCTCACTGATACGGGACAACCTTCCGCTTGAATTGTATGTGTCGAACAACGACGTATCGGGAGTGCAGTTGCTTGCAAACCCTGCCCTGAGAACGTACCATCCAAACGGCAACAAAGACGAAGCAGGGGCGGTGAAGCAGTTGGGAGAGGCCCAATACATGAGAGACCTGGGACGCCGGGCTCGGGAATGGATCATGGCACACCCTGGACGCTTCGTAGAGTTGACGGCGCGGAGGGCGTGGGATTATTGGTTTCCGGACGAGGCGTCGCGCATCTGGCATGGCCTCCTCTTGTCCGCATTGACATTACTCTCCCTGCCAGAGATGGCCCGGAGGCTTAGGCACCCCGTGTTTTTCGCGGTTTTCGCGGTGACTCCATTGATTTACTATGTGGTGCAATCGGACCCGAGGTACCGATACCCATTCCTGTGGGCAACGGTGTTATGCGCAGGAGTGCCGTTGTCCAGAGCAGCAGAATTGCTGCCCCTGTCGCGGCGCAAACTCCAGCCGCCATTGGCGCAGACGAGGTAGCTCCCGGGAGGGCTATCCGCCGATGTGTACCACTGCGACACCCCGTGTCTGCCGTAAAGGTTGGATAGGTGCTCAGCCGCGAAGCGGCTTACCGTGCGACTCGGCGACGCTGTTGTGCGCAGACGCCCTGCTGGACAGAGCGGCCAATGCACTAACAAGGTGATCCTCGCGATCGCCATAGAAGCCGAGCCGGGTGATCAGGACCGATGCGGTGCTTGCATGCGGCGCGAGATCGGATACCTCGCTCCGGAGGTCTACTTCTTCGCCGCGCCTTGAGCCCGCGCAGTCGACGGTGGAGTGATCCCCTTCACCCGCAAATAGCCCACCATATTTCCGTAGTGCGAATTGAGCTGCGCGATCTGCGAAACCATCAGCGCCAGCGGCGTGGTCCTCCGCTGACCCACGCTCACCTCCTTCACCGCCGCTTCATCCGTCATCGCCTTCATCACGCCGTCGCAATACTCGAACGAGTCCCGAATCGCCTTCACCAGCGCCGGCTTCGACTTGTCCGCGCCGTTCGACTGCGCCGGAGCCGCCTCGCCTTTCATCTGCGAGCACATCCGCAGGTTCATCCCGGCGGTGTGGTCCACCCAGTCCGCCCACGCGCGCTGGGCTGGTGTGAGCTTGAATTGATACTCGGCCTCCGGCATCGCCTCGGCCGCCTCAACGAAATTCCGCTTGGCGCTATCGTACTGCGGGATCACGGCCGAAAGCACCGGCCCCGGCTGTTGCGCCGCTACGCCGCACACCAGGAGAGTTCCCAGAAAAACCAGCCGCATCATGGCCTGAGTGTAGCGGAAAAAGAAAAGACCCGGGGGCCAGGCTCAGTCAGCCCCCGGGTGTCTTATGCGTTCATCGCAAACTCGTCAAAAACTCGTCGTCACTCGTCATCGTCTCCCGGCGCGTCCAGCCAGCCCGGACGCCGCAGGACGTCGCGCGGGCGAGAGCCGTCCGGCGGCCCGATTATTCCCTCGCGCTGCATGTTGTCCAGGATGCGCGCCGCCCGGCCATAGCCGAGGCGCAGACGGCGCTGCAGAATCGACGTCGAAGCCTTGCCCATCTCGCACACTACGCGCACTGCGTCGCGGTAGAGCGGGTCTTCCTCACCGTCCCAATCGTCTTCCGCTTCGCTATCATCATCAGCCGAGGGCGGAGCTATGAGATAGCTCTGATCGTAGTCGGGCTGCGCCTGCTTCCGCCAGAAGTCCACCACCTCCGTGATCTCGCCTTCGGTGACGAACGCCCCGTGCACGCGCAGCAGTCGCGACGTGCCCGGCGGCAGGAAAAGCATGTCGCCTTTGCCCAGCAAATGTTCAGCGCCCATCACGTCGAGCACCGTGCGTGAGTCCACGCGCGTCGCTACGCGGAAACTGATGCGCGCCGGGAAGTTCGCCTTGATGAGGCCCGTGATTACGTCCACGCTCGGCCGCTGCGTCGCCAGCACCA
>DBMU01000004.1:0-1872 GCA_002298225.1 Bryobacterales bacterium UBA690 | reverse complement strand
TCAGGTCGGCCAACTCGTCGATCACGATGAGGATATATGGCAGCGGACGCTCCGGCTCTTCCGCCGGCTTGCTCTCATCCTCCTCGAAGAGCGACATCGGCTTCTCGTTCATCTGCCGGATCTTCTTGTTGAACTGGTCGATGTTCCTGACGCCGTAGCTAGCCAGCAGCTTCAACCGCCGTTCCATTTCCAGGACTGCGTTGCGCAGCGCATTCACCGCCTTTTTCGGCTCGGTGATCACCGGCGTCAGCAGGTGAGGAATCCCGTCGTAGATGCCCAGTTCGACCCGCTTGGGATCCACCATGATCATCCGCACTTCGTCCGGAGTGGACTTGTAGATCACGGACATGATCAGTGCGTTCAACATCACGCTCTTGCCGCTGCCGGTGGAACCGGCAATCAGCAGGTGCGGCATCTTCTCCAATTCGGAGATCCGAATGCGCCCGCTGATGTCCTTGCCCATCGCGATGCAGAGCCGGGACGAGGCGTCGCCGAATTCGTCGGACTCCAGGATCTGCCGCAGGCTGATCGTCTCGCGTCGCGAGTTCGGCACTTCGATGCCGACGGTTGGCTTGCCCGGGATGCGCTCGATCAGAATGGATTCGGCCTGCAGACCAAGGCACAGATCCTCGCTGAGCGTGGTGATCTTGGCGATCTTCACTCCCGCGTCGGGCTTAAACTCGAACGTGGTCACCACGGGCCCGGGGTTGATCTGCACCACGTTGCCCATCACGTTGAACTCTTCGAGCTTCGATTTGATGCGCGCGGCGATGTCCTTCAGCTCTGCGCTGTCGTAGCCTTCGCGCTCCGGCACCGTATTCAGCAGCTTCGTGGGCGGAAGCCGGAAGTGCGCCGGACGCGGATGCTCTTCCTTGCGCTTCGTGGTCTTGGGAGCGGGGTCCGGTGCGCGCTCCGTGATTTCGGGCTCCGGATTCTCCTCCAACTCGCGGATCGGGATGTCCGTCTCCCAGGGCGGCAGGTCTTCGACGGCGGTCCCCCCGCCGGAATGCTGCAGACCGTTCGAGTGCCCGCGCGTCTGACCCACGGTGGCAGCCACGGGCTCCTCAGTCATCACAGACGCGTAGCCGGTAGTTTCGTCCATTCCCTCCAGATCAGCGGCCAGCCCGGAGGGGGTCACGGCTACGGCGCCGGCGGCCGCCGCGGGAGCCTTCTTCCTCGTCTTGCGCTCAGACACCGCCTGCGCGATCAGTCCTTCAGCCGGCTCCACTTCGCCGCTCACGTCCGCAGCCTTGGGGCGCCTGCGGAACCGCGGCATGTGCGCCATTATCCACTCTTCCGCCGAATCGGTGAATCGCTTGACCGAGAATGCGGAAACCATATAGACGGAGACAATCAGCGTGACGGAAAGCAGAATGGCCGAACCGATCGAGTTCAAGGCCTTGGATAGTGTGCTGGAAACCAGGAAGCCAGCGACGCCTCCCACCGCGAAATCACCTGAATACGGGTTGGGCAGGTTGAGCAGTGCCATCCCGCCGGACACGGACAGCGCCATCGTCACGTACCCCGCCACCCGAACCAGCGGAGACTCCACGTCCTTCGAGCGCATCCAGCGCCAGCCCAGCAGAGCGGCGAGGAAGGGGAGCACCCACGCGGTCAGTCCGAAAACCTGAAAGCTCAGGTCCGCAACATGGGAGCCCACTGGGCCGATCTTGTTGTGCGCGAGGGAAAGACCCGTTGAGTTATTCCAACTGGGATCGGTGGCCCGATATGAGGCCAGCGCGAAGAGGTACGCCACGGCGCCGAGGATCAACACTATCCCCGTCACCTCTTTGAGGCGTGGAAACCGAGTGAGTAGTTTTACCCTCATTCCACCTTACCGGCGGAAAAAGGCCAGAGCGATCACAAGTATAC
>DBMU01000030.1 GCA_002298225.1 Bryobacterales bacterium UBA690 | reverse complement strand
GGAGGGCTTCCTGCTTTTTCTTGCCGCGTTGGGAGGCTGCTGCGGCCATGGGGACCAGGGAGAGGAATTCGCGCCGGATCATGCTGGGGGCATTATCTCGCGAACAACTGGCTGCGCTGAAGAGGCCCTTGGACTGCTTCACCCGCTCCACCAAAGACGCGCTGAGTCTGTTACCCCCCTCGCTACCGTTCGCGGCTCAATTGCGTCCACAGCCGCGAGCGGGGTCCGAACACCTGCTGCTTGGGCGAAGACTCAGGGCGGGCCGTGGTCGGGCCGCCCGCCGCGGGAATGCTGGCGCCGTTCCACCGTGCACTCATCCTGAGATGAGGCGATTCACGCGCCGTTGCTATACTGAGGCCGATGAGCGGGCGCCCTTCGCCAACGATTCCCACAGTGGTGGCCGACGACGAGGCGCCGGCGTTGGACGAACTTCTTTTCCTGCTTAAGGAGTTTCCCGAGATCGACATCGTGGGGACCGCCCGCAATGGCCTGGAGGCTGTGGAGCGGATCGAAGAGCTGGAGCCTGATCTCGTCTTTATCGATGTGCAGATGCCCGGGCTCGACGGGTTGGGCGTCATCCAGAAGCTGCAGGCGGACAACGCGCCGTTGCCGGCGTTCGTTTTGTGCACGGCCTATGAGCAGTATGCCCTGGAGGCGTTTCGCATCGAGGCACTGGACTACCTGGTGAAGCCTGTGGATCGCGAGCGACTGGCGTTAACCGTCGATCGCGTCAAGCGCACCATGCTTGAGCCCGACCCCGTGCCTGCCGCGGCGTCGGCGCCGGCGGTGGTCACATCCAGGAAGCTCCTGGTGCGCAGCGGAGGCCGCAACCTGATTGTCGACGCGTCCGAGATGATCTTCGCCACGATCGAAGATGGGTTGATCACCGTCGTCACCACGCATGTGGAAGGTCAGACAAACTACAAGACCATTGAAGAACTGCAGACGAGCCTGGACCCCGGCTTGTTCTGGCGTGCGCACCGCAGCTTCCTGGTGAACATCAACCGGATCCGCGAAGTAATCCCGTGGTTCAAGTCGAGCTATCAACTGCGCATGGACGACAAGAAAGGCTCAGTGGTGCCGGTGAGCCGCGTGCAGACCAAAAGGCTGCGGGAGCTTTTCAGGCTCTAGCGAGCGGCTGCCCGCGCGAGGCACTTCGCCAATTCCGCTCCAAACTGCGAAAAATCGTGGGCGGTCCGCGGGCGTCCCAGCGCAGGGTGGCGCTCCACCATCAACTCCATGAGGAATGCCGCGGCCTTTCGCTGAGAGTAGAGGTATTGGTTTACCGTGTAGCGGCCCTTGTCCATGCTCGCCGTCATGCTGTTGCGGGGCGACTTCGGGTCATGGAAATTCGTTGACGCACGCAGCGCGGCCACCAGCGCGTCGGCCACGGGCCGCACGCGCTCATCCTCCACAGCGCCTTCGACGTAGTCTGCGGATTCCGTGTTGTGCATCGCCAGGAAAACGTCGATGCGACGCCCTGCATCCAGCCATTTCAAGAGTGTGTCGCGGACCGAGAAGATCTCCGGCATCGTGCGGGTCTCGGCGGTGTCCCAGTTCCGGTTGTTGTCGAAACCGTTCAGGTTGAACCGGACAGTTCCTTCCGCTACGCCGTCAACGTCGAAGATGGGGATCACCATGAACACGGTTGACTTTCGGATCCGAGATGCTTCCTCGTCATCGGACAAGAGGAAGCGGACGGCCCCATCGGCAGCCCAGGAGGTGCCTGCCTCCCAGGCGTGCTGCCGTGCCATCAGCCAAACCACCTTCTTCGCGTTAGGGGCGATTGAGTTGTCCGAGATCGTGATCAGCGGGATTTCGCGGCTTCGCACGGTCCGGCCAGCCGCGGTTCGTATCGCATGCGGATGCCGGAGCGCGAGCAGGCTCTGCAGGTGCTTCCCCGTGTACGGCTCCATATGGGAGATCCACATCACGGGCTTCGCAGGCACGAACTTGAGCGTCAGCATCACTTCCTTCTCGTCCCAACTCACCTGCCCGTCGGAGAAGTGCGTCCAGTGGCTCGCGTCGTAGCTGAAGACGGGGCGCGTATTTGGAGTCACCGCGTGCGTGCCAGGCCGGAAATTGTACTCACCGACCAGGTCCGTCAAGTCGATTCGCACCTCCTTGCCCTGCGGCAGGCCTGTCAGCTTGAAGAAATACCAGTTCGCCTGTCGGTTCCGGTTGTCTTGATCCGCCTGCCCCTTCACCGCGCAGCGCACATGGGTTGGCCCAATTTGTTCGACTTTGCCAACGCTTCCTCCCTCAAACACCGCTGAGATGACAATTGACGCGAATGCGAGAACCAAGCCGCTTGCCTCCAGTCCATGAGTCTAGCCTGCGGGCGCACAGTTGCCGCACCAGCAGGGCGGCCCGTCATATGTTGATCCCGACGCGCCAGAGAATGTATCCCACTGCCTGGCGGACGTACAGCCAGCGCTCGCGCCAAGTGCCTTTGGGAGCGTAGGGGCGCGGCGAGCCGAACACTTGCATGCCTTCGTGTTCGAGAATCCGTTTCGATCGGAAGATGTGATAGCCGTCGCTCACGATGATTGCGGAACGCAGCCCCATGCGCCGCATGATTTCGCTGACGGCGAGGACGGTCTCGACGGTGGAATCGCCTTGGCCCTCGACGACGATCACCTCCGCAGCGACGCCGCGGCGAATCAGGTAGTCACGCCCGACCTGGCCTTCCGTGTACTGCTGGTCGCCGCCGGATCCGCCGGAGGTGAGGATGAGATTGGCGAAGCGCTTCTGGTAGAGATCGAAAGCGTGGTCCAGCCGCGCCTTGAGCACGGGAGAAGGGCGGCCGTTGTATTCAGCAGCGCCGAGGACAACAATGATGTCGGCCCTTTGGGCCTCGTCGATACTCGATTGCCGCTCGATGCGCTTGGAAAGCAAAACGAGATAAGTCGCCAGCGGCAGGCTGACAACGAGCACCGCTATAGCAATCAGCCGCCTCATCGTACGATATTGATTCTAACCACATGTCCCGCGAAATTATCACCAGCGCGAGAAATCCTCTGTTGAAGGAGGTCCGGCGGGCACTGGCGAAGGGCGCTCTGACGTCGGACGGGCTTTGTGTAGCCGAAACGTTCCACCTGCTGGAAGAGGCGCTTCGCTCGGGGCTGGAAACTCCTGTCGTCGTGGCGGCGGAGAGCGTGCGGAGCGTGGTGGAGCGGCACATCGGCAACCTGAACGGGGTGCGGATGATGACAGTGGCGGATGCAGTGTACAGCGAAGTGTCGGCGACAGAATCGGCGCAGGGCGTGCTGGCGCTGGTGCGTCCGCCAAAGTGGACCCTCGAGCACGTAATGCGGGGTCAGTCGCTGGTACTGGTGCTCGACGGGGTGCAGGATCCGGGCAACGCCGGCGCGATGGTCCGCGCCGCTGAAGCGTTCGGCGCATCGGGCATCCTCTGGCTGAAGGGCACTGTGAGCCCTTGGAACGCGAAGACGCTGCGGTCGAGCGCGGGTTCGCTGTTCCGCGTCCCGTTTGTGGATGGGCTGGACGCGGCGATGGCGCGCACTGCGCTGAAGCAGCGTCGGTTGGATGTTTACACGGCGGTGCCGCGTGGAGGGGTGAGTGTTCAGGAGGCCGATTTGAAGCGCCGCTGCGCGTTGATCATCGGCAGCGAAGGACGCGGCGTCAGCCCGGAGATGCATGGGGCTGGACTGGACGTGCACATTCCGACCTGCGGCGTGGAGAGCTTGAACGCCAGCGTGGCGGCGGGCATCCTGTTATATGAGGGGTGGCGGCAAAGGACGGCGGAATGAGTCTGTTTGATCCCGCTCCAGGGCTGGGCCCTGATCTGAGAGAGGAACTGAAGCACGACACGCAGCGCCCGCTGGCGGAGCGTATGCGGCCCGAGTCGCTGGAGGAGTATGTCGGCCAGGAGCACATCCTCGGGCCGGGCAAGCCGCTGCGCGTGCAGATCGAGAAGGACCGGCTGACCTCGATCATCCTATGGGGCCCGCCGGGGACGGGGAAGACGACGCTCGCCACGCTGATCGCGCGCCACACGCGATGCGCGTTTGTGCCTTTCAGCGCTGTGCTCAGCGGGATCAAAGAGATCAAGGAAGTGATGGTGCAGGCCGAGCGGCACAGGCGCGGCGGCATGCGCACCGTGCTGTTCGTCGACGAGATCCACCGCTTCAACAAAGCGCAGCAGGACGCCTTCCTGCCTTACGTTGAAAAGGGCGACATCATCCTGGTGGGGGCGACGACAGAGAACCCGTCATTCGAAGTGATCTCCGCGCTGCTGTCGCGTTCAAAGGTCTATGCGCTGCGGCCACTGAGCCAGGAAGAGACGCTGATCCTGCTGAAGCGAGCGCTGCCTGTTGCGGGAGTGGAGGCAGAGGACGCGCTGCTGGAGCAGATTGCGCTGTACGCAGGCGGCGACGCGCGGACGGCGTACAACATTCTGGAAATTGCGGCCGCGGCCAGCGAGGATGGCGTGTTGAGGCCCCAGGCTGTGGAGGACGCTGTCCAGCGCAAGATGCTCCTCTATGACAAGGGAGGGGAAGAGCACTTCAATCTCATTTCCGCGCTGCACAAGAGCGTGCGGTCGTCGGACCCGGACGCGGCACTGTATTGGCTGGCGCGGATGCTGGAGGCGGGAGAGGATCGCATGTACATCGCCCGCCGCCTGGTGCGCATGGCGGTGGAGGATATCGGGCTGGCTGATCCGCGGGCCGTAGAGCAGGCGATTGCGTGCATGCAGACGGTTCACTTCCTGGGCGTGCCCGAGGGAGACCAGGCGCTGGCGCAGGCGGCGATCTACCTGGCGATGGCGCCGAAATCGGATGCGGCGTACCGGGCGTTGGCGGCGGCGCAGGAGTTGGTCAGGGAACGTCCGCCGGAAGCTATTCCCATGCAGCTTCGGAACGCGCCGACACGGGCGATGAAAGAGTGGGGTTACTCGCAGGGTTATGAGCACGCGCACACGCAGGAGAGCGGCCTGACCGCTATGGAATGCCTGCCCACGGCGTTGAGCGGGACGCGCTTTTACGAGCCGACCAGCCGCGGCACTGAGGCTCGCATCAGGGAGCGGCTGGAGGAGATCCGTAAGTGGGTGGCCGAGCGGAGGGCCGGCCCCAAGTCCTGAAGCGCACCGCTCGAGACGACTACTTCTTGTAAGCCGTGACCGTGATTTCGATGCGCGCCGGACCTACCAGCTTGGACACGCCGACCGTTGTGCGCGCCGGGCGCGGTTCGGGGAAGTAGGTCATGTAGACCTTGTTCATTCGCTGGAACGTCTCAATGTCCGTCAGGTAGACCTGCACGGCCACCGCGTCCTCGAACGTGTAGCCGGCCTTTTTCAGGATCGCGCCGACGTTTTCGAGGGTCTGCTTCACCTCGTCTTCAAAGCTCTCGGGGTATTTACCGTCCTTGTCCCGTCCCACCTGTCCGGCGCAATACAGCGTGCCGCCAGCGATGATTCCGGGTGTGTAGGGTCCGGCCGGTGTGGCGCCCTCGGGGAAGACAGGTTTCTTGTCGGCTGCCGGCGCTGTTGCGGCGGTGAGAATGAGGATCGCAAACATCGTGAAGCAACGCATACGGAAGATGATAGCCCACTGGGCGTATCCGATAGTACTTCGGTACTCCCAAGAATCGGAACGGTTGCGCTATTGATCGCTCATTCCACAACAGTCAAGATGCAAATGGGACTTGCCATGAAATACTCCAGACCAGAACCAGTGGCTCCGGCCAGCCAGAACGGCGCTGAGCGGCGCTCATCCGACCGCTTCCCGATCGAGAGGGAATTGCGTTTCAAGATGTTGAGCAAGCGGCTCGGCGACGAGTCCGGCAGCGGAACAACGCTGAACATGAGCAGCGGAGGAGTGTTGTTCCATTCAGATAAGGCACTGATTCCTGGCAAGCGAGTGGAAATGGCGATATCCTGGCCTGCTCAACTAGATGAGAAGTGCGCCCTCAAGTTGGTGGCACGTGGGCGCATCGTCAGGTCGGAGGGTGGGCGAACGGCGGTGGAGATCCAGCAGTACGAATTTCGGACTTTGGGCGCACACGGGCTGGCGCTGTAGACATTAAGAATTCAGACTTCTCCTCATCTTTGCATCAGAGCTCCGGCCTCCCCGGAGCTCTTTTTTTGCCCGGGCGTCACTGCCTGCCGAAATAATCGATCGTCAGATGGAGCCCGGCTTCCAGGCTGACCACCGGCTCCCATCCAAGGATAGTTCGAGCCTTCGTGATGTCGGGCTGGCGGCGCTGGGGATCGTCGACGGGAAGGGGGCGGAAGACGATCTCGGAGCAGGCGCCGGTCATTGCGCGGATGCGTTCAGCGAAATCGAGCACCGTAATCTCGGCGGGGTTCCCCAGGTTGACGGGCAGACGTTCATCACTGCGTGAGAGGAGGACCAGGCCGTCGACCAGGTCGGAGACAAAGCAGAATGAGCGCGTCTGGGAGCCGTCGCCGAAGACGGTCATCGGCTGACGCCGCAGTGCCTGATCGATGAAGGCCGGGACCACGCGGCCGTCGTCGAGCTTCATCCTCGGCCCATACGTGTTAAAGATCCTGGCGATATTCGTACGCACACCGTGGACGTGATGGTACGACATGGTCAACGCTTCGGCATAGCGCTTGCTCTCGTCGTAGCAGGAGCGCGGGCCGACCGGATTCACGTGGCCCCAGTAGGTCTCCTTTTGCGGGTGCTCCAGCGGATCCCCATAGCATTCGGAAGTTGACGCCTGCAGGAATCCAGCGCCGTTGCGGAGAGCCAGTTCGAGCAGATTGCGTGTACCCTCGGAGCCCACACGGAGAGTCTCCATCGGGTGGTTGTGATAATCCTTCGGACTGGCAGGAGAGGCGAGGTTGAAGACGAAGTCGAGTGGCTCAGGCCAGTCGATCGGGTCGATGACGTCGTGCCGGCGGAAGACAAACGCCTCGTGATCGCGGAGGTGGCCGAGGTTTTTCTCTGAACCAGTGACCAGATTGTCGACTCCCGCAACGGAGTGGCCGTCGGCAATCAGGCGGTCACACAGATGTGAGCCGATGAAGCCGGCGGCTCCGGCTACGAGATAGCGCAAAAGATAACTCCTGAGCCCCGGGTGAGCTTTACCCATTGTAGGGAGTGAGTGAGCTAAAGTGGGTCTTCTAAACCCGATGCCGCAGCGCTCAATACTCGAAATCTTCCTCTTCCTTCTGGCAATGACGGTCTCGCTGGCCGCGTTCTGGATGCGGTTCGGTAAAGTGTTTCGGACGATCACCGGCTCGAAAAAGGATGCGGACTTCCAGCTCAGGCCGCTGGGCAAACGGGCGTGGGATTTCTTCTGGGAAGTCTTGTGCCAGGCAAAGGTGATTCGCGAGAGGCCGGTCCCCGGCTTGGCGCACGCGCTGGTGTTTTGGGGCTTCTGCGCCTTTGCGCTCGTCACGCTGAACCATGCTGCTACAGGGTTCGGCGTGGAATGGATGAGGCCGGACAACGGCATCTTCGGGCCGTTTTACCACGCGCTTGCCTTTGTCTTCGCGGTGCTGGTGTCGGTGTCGATCACGGTCCTGGCCCTACGGCGGTTTGTCGCGCGGCCGAAGTGGCTGGGCGAGCAGGTGTCGTTGGAATCCGGCGTGATCGCGCTGCTGATATTGACTCTGATGGCCACCTACATGGCTGACTATCTACTGCGGCCGGATCCGAATTCGCTGCAGGGCAAGTCGCTGTGGTGGGCGCACTCCCTCGCGCTGCTGCTGTTTCTGCCGTTGATCCCGCACACGAAGCATCTGCATCTGGTGCTGAGCCCGGTGACCGTCTTTCTGTCCCGCGGCTCTTTCAGCCGGATCCCGCCCCTGCAGGGCGATGAGGACTTCGGGCTCGATACCGGCAAGGACGTCACGCAGTTGCTCGCGTTGCAGGCCTATTCGTGCGTCGAGTGTGGGCGCTGCCAGGAGCATTGTCCCGCCAACAACACGGGGAAAGTCCTGAACCCTAAAGAGATTGCGCTGGGGCTGCGCGGCTATCTAAACGAACACGGAGCGGCGGCTGAACAGCCCCTGCTGGGTGTGCACCTCAGCGAGGAGGCCATCTTCCAGTGCACGACCTGCGGCGCGTGCGAATATCAGTGCCCGGTCGGAGTGGAGCACCTGCCGCTGATCATCGGCCTGCGGCGCGGCGCGGTGAACACCGGCAAGTGGGAGGACGATTACGGGGGGCAGTTGTTCCTCAAGTTGGAGCGCAATGGCAATCCGCTGGGCATGGCCCCGCTTGAGCGCGACCGGTTCATTCAAAAGAACGCGCTGCCGCTGTTCGACGGGTCGCAGGAGTACTGCCTGTGGCTTGGGTGCATGGGGTCGTACGATCCGAAGGGCCGCGAGATCGTGCTGTCGCTGGTGGAGGTGCTGCGGCACCTCGGCGTGAGCTTTGGCGTTCTGAAGAAGGAGAAGTGCACCGGCGATTCGGCGCGTCGGCTTGGCAACGATCTGGCGTTCCAGCAACTGGCGGAATTCAACATCGGGCAGATGCAGTCGGCCGGAGTGAAGAAGCTATTGTCGATCTGCCCGCATTGCGTGAGGACGATCGGCGAGGACTGGAAGGAGTGCGGCGCGGAGTTCGAGATCGAGCACCACTCGGTGTTCCTGGCGCGCCACGCATCGAAGCTGCCTGCGAATGCGGGTGGCGCGAAGATCGTTTATCACGATCCCTGCTATCTGGGCCGGTATCAGGATATTTATGATGCGCCGCGCGACGTAGCGCGGGGATCAGGAGAACTGGTGGAGGCGGAGCGGTCGCACCAGCGCAGCTTCTGTTGCGGAGCGGGCGGAGGGCTGGTGTTTCTGGGCGAGGAGAAGGGGACTCGGGTGAGCCACGAGCGGGCGAGGCAACTCATGTCGACGGGGGCGGAAGTGGTGGCGGCGGCCTGTCCGTTCTGCCAGACCATGTTCCGCGATGCGCTGCCGGTGGTGGCGCCCTCAGGAGCGCCGCGGCTTGTGGATATCGCCCAACTGGCCGCATCCCGATTGCCGAAAATGGAGTAGCCGGCCGCATCTCGCCCAAATCGGGTCGCCAGGGTTGATTTCAGGTCGGAATGTTGCTGCGTTCGCGCGCGGTTCGCTATACTAGCGGATGCTGCACCGTTGTGGGCGCGTAGCTCAACTGGCAGAGCAACTGACTCTTAATCAGTAGGTTGAAGGTTCGATTCCTTCCGCGCTCACCATTCCCGCCTCTCCACCACCTTAGTCCCGGCATGCCAGTACCGGACGATGCGAATTGGGACCATCCGTTCATTGCCTCCTGGTCGCGGTAGCGTTTTCAATGGAGGCATGAGAGAGTCCGAAGATCGTCGCAACGATTCACGCCTGGCCGTCGACTGTCCGGCTATCATCTGGTGGGAAGACGGCTTGCAGGCATTTCAAGTGAAGGGCAAAGCTCTGAACATCTCGGGCGGCGGGCTCTCGGTCCGCTCCACAACGCGCTGGAAAACCGACACGATTGTCTGGTGCGCAGTGCCGGAGTACGGGATCTACTCGCGGGCACGTGTTCGCCACTGCCGGGGGCTTTGGCACACATCAAGCGGCCTGCAGATGTTGGCCGGGCCGATCCACTGCGACTAAGAGTCAGTTGTTCAGCTTCGATTTCAATTGACGGACGAACTCTCCGGCGACGCGGTTCAGTCCCGTCTCGTCGGGCGGCCAGGTGAAGTCGTACGTCATGATGGTTCGCCTGGTTTTCATGTCAACGACTTCCACCGTGGCATTCTCCGTGCGCCCGGTGTTCTTTCGATAGAGTGTCTGAGCGGGCAGGGAACTGAACTTCGGACCGATGAGAACCCTGAAGTCGGAATGCGCCGCCTCCTCTACGAACTCCGCCTTCACTTTCTGATTCACCGCCGCGTTCTTGATGTAGGGAGCCATCGCGCTCATCCGTTCAAGGTAAATGGTCTTGCGATCGACCGCAGAGGCGACGGATAGAGCGAGTAGAGATAGAGCGGCGGCTTGAACGACGCGGTTCACAATTTCATGATGCGCTGAGCGGGAATCCGGTTTCAATTGGATCCCAGCGAGAGGACTCGAGCACGAAACCGCCGATCCTCGCGCATCTGTTGCAGATAGGCGGATTCTTCGGGTCCTGCCTTGGCCGTCTGCAGCCTAGCGGAGATGTTCAGGGAATGAGATTGCTGAGCGAGATGCAGGCCGAGCGCGCGAAGCCTGAACCGGTCCCACTCCCCCGTGTTTGTGCCGGGGAAGCCGTAGATCATCGGCTCGCGTACCAGGCGCTTCAGCGACGCAGGAGATGTCCGGGCTGCGGAGTTGCGCGCGAGGCGGCGCTCTTCGCGCTCAGTCAACGCGCGGATCCCGGCGTCAGTCGATCGGAATCCGAGCTTGCGGTAGAACCAAAACGCTCCAGAGGCGAGTCCCTCCTCATTCTCGTGCCCGATCTGGTAGGGGTCGAGTACGAAGCACGTGATTCCGAGGAGTTGATACATGGCCTGGAGGACACGCGCATAGATCCATGCCGTCTCACCATTGCGAAACGTGTAATACACGTTGAAGCCCGCGTCCATGCGCTCAAACAACGAGAGGCCTTCAAAGTAGCCGATGGGTACGCCGTTTTTCCAGATGGACATGGCGTGATAGGCGCGCAGAGGCAGGCGCTGCGGCGGCTTCAAGCCGGAGAGGAAGAACTTGACGCCTCTGCCTGCGTCGATTTCGTCAACATGCGCCGCATCCCCCCAGGTGAAGCCATGCAACTCGCGGTATCGCACCGCGGACGTGTCTCGGGCCAGAGCCAGCACTGCCTCTCCAGCACGCCGGGAGACGCGCCGCACGGGCAGCGGCGGCAGCGCGGGGATCTCATCCAGCGAAACTTCGCGCCGAGTGATGAGAGGCTCTCTGTGGCAGAAGAGAGATTTGACCGGCATCCGCATCAGCGTCCGCGAGGCTGAGGACTCGTTGAACTCCCACCGCAGCGGCAACTGAAGCGCTTCGAACCGTTCCGCGCGTTCGCGCTCGTCCGGGAATCTCTGCTCCAGCGCGCGCAGCAGCCACTCGAACTCGGACCGCCCGCCCGCGGTGGCGCGGATCCATTTGTCGTACTGCACATGCGCTTCAACCAGAGAATCCTCGGCGCACATCGGGATGAGATGCGGCAGCAGGCCGCCGAGCGGCTCCTGAGAGTCGTAGGCCTCCCACGCGATGCGCACCGCATCGCCGTGCGAACGCAGTAGATGGCGTGCGACACCATATCCGAACACCGCGGTGATCCCGGCGCCCGCGATGCCGGAAATCTCCGGCTCCTCCAACTGCGTGAGATCCTCGCCGGCCGCGCGCAGACCTTCCACTTCGTTTGTCATCCGCAGCAACCCTTCATCCGCCGCCAGAGCATCCTTCTCGCAGCAAGGGTAAGCTCTCCGGAAGAGCAGTTCTTCGTGTCGCCGGGCAAGTAAAGCCGCATCTCGGAGAGGCATGGCGGGCTATTCTAGCACCTAAGCGGCGGGCAACTCATAGCCGGCGCGGCGGGGCCGCGAGAGCATACGGTCGGCATCCGCATCGTCGATAAACCGCTCGGAGTCCGGATCCCACTTCAGGCGCCGGCCGAGGTCCCGGCAAATGTTGACGAGATGGCAAAGGGTTGTCGAACGATGCCCAGCTTCCACATGCGCATTCGGCTGCTTCCGTGAGCGCATGCATTCCAGGAAGTTGGCGATATGCCAGCGGTTTTCGCCGGGGCCTTCTTTGGTGTCCTCTGGCTTGCCCTTAATGAGATCCACTGGGTCGGCGACCAGCACGCCGCGCTGGATTTCGAGCTTACCTTTTTCTCCGATGAAAATCGCTCCCAGGTCCGAGTGATCCGGACGCTTGGCGCCGGTGAGCTTCAGCAATGTGCCCGAGTTGTATCGCATGATCACAGGCGCTTGTGGCCCGGAACCCTCGGGCCAAATCTCCACCGGCCCTGTATCGTCGGTGCCGAGTGCGCACTGAACCTGATCCAGCGCGTGCGTCCCCCATCCGCTGACGCCCCAACTCTGGCCGCCGCCGTCAAAATCGCGATACAGCGCCCATTTGAATTGCAGGTCCTTGTGGTAGGGCCGCAGCTCCGTCTGGTTGCACCACTTGTCCCAATCCAGGCCTTCGGGGACAGGTTGCCCCGGTTGCGCCTGCCAGCTTACCGGCGGCTCGAAGTTGCACGCGATGACAGTGTCCACTTTGCCTATGCCGCCGTCTCGGATGAACTTGCTGGCCCAGGCGTTGACCGGGATGGAGCGCTGCTGAGTGCCGGTTTGAAGCACTCGCTTGTACCTGGCCACAGCGCGCCGAAGAACGCGCCCTTCTTCAACAGTGAGCGTCAGGGGCTTCTCCGCGTAAACGTCGAGCCCGGCCTGCATTGCGTGGATGGCAATGAGTACGCGTGCGTGCGTCGTGGTTTCAACGAAGACCCCGTCCAGCTTCTCCCTGTCGAAGAGCATGCGGTAATCCTGATACCGGTTCCACGTTGAGAACTCGGGCTTGATCTTTGCGGCCTGGGCGAGGCGGGGCGCATAGCAATCAGCAACGGCGAGGATCTCCGCGCCTGGAAACTCTTCGTTCTGCAGCAGCCAGCGCGCCCTGCCTCCCAGGCCGATAAAGCCCAGACGAATCCGATCGTTCGCCCCGGCGATGCGAGTCGCAGCCGCGGCGGAGATTGCGTTGAGGAAGAAATGACGGCGTTTCACTTCGGCAGCTACGCTATCCCGCGGTCCACCGTGGTGTCAAGGGCCAGTCAGGCCGGACAGATGCTGCTTGACGAGCCGGATGAACTCGCGGGCGGCGCGCCGCTTGCTGGCGGTATCCGGCTCCATGCGGAAGTCGTAGAAGACCACGGTACGCTGCCCGCGCGGATCGTACAGTTCCAGAGTGACGTCTTCGTTGCGTCCGGTGACCTTCTGATAGAGACGCATGGACGCAGCAGACTGGAAACGCGGCTGGAGATAGATGCGGTAGTCGGAGCGCTCACCGGCGGGGAGCAGCGAGAGAGGCAAACGCAGATCCTTGGCCGCGGCTTGAATGTGGGAATCCATGTCCCACAGACGCTCTTTCGACGCAGTGGTCTTGCGCTCGACGGCGAGAACGGGGGACAGGCAACACAGGGCCACCCCCCACAGGGTTGCCGGCTTCACGATCCCAACATGTCACCACTTGAAGCCGGTCGCAAGTGAATTATCGCTTCTTGCGAGCCTCTGCTTTGCGTATGTAGGCCGCCGCGTCAGGAGTCTTACATCCGGTTTCGCCGTGATCGACGACGACTTTGCCGATCCGCGCCGCCGCTGCCAGGGCTTCTTTGCGAAGTGCGGTATTTCGCAAGCCTATACCGATCAGCGCCATGTTCATGGCATGCCTCACCTTGTTCTTTGACTGGTGGATGTGAGCCTCGATGTAGCGCAGCCGGCCGAGCAGTTCCTCGTCGGACATATCGCCGCCGTCTCTCGATGCGAGCCCGTGCAGAGTCCAGCCCGTCTGCGCCACGTATTCATCTTCCGAATTGATCCACTGCTTGCGCTTCTCTGCCGCCAGCGGCGAGGCCGCAACGTAGCGGGCAAACATGTCCGCGATGACGGAGCATGTGATTTGCTTTGCCCATGCGTCGAGTTCGCCGGAGGTCGCCTGTTGTGGGTCGGCGATCAACGTCGACAGGACGCGGGCATCGTGGTTGCCCGTATCCCACAATTGGCGCGCCAGGGCGTGATCCGTCTTTATCTTCTTTTGGAGCTTGTAAAGATCGGCGTAGGAGACGCCGAACAGATTGTCGCCCACGCCGTGCCGGGCGTAGACTTTGCGATTCTGCGCGGTTCCCTTGGATTCCAGGGCGCACATGATCTCGTCGATTGTCATCGGGCCCCTCCGTCAGCGCTCATCTTAGCAGCACGCGGCGGTATGATCTTGACGATGCGAATGCTGCGCCTGGCTGTGCTTGCTCTCCTTCCGGCCGCCGTGATGGCGGGCCCGATCGAGTTCGGCCTCGCGGAGTTTAGCAAGGCTCTGGCAGATCGCGGCCTCAGCCCGGAGCGCTTCCGCATACTGACCGAGTATTCGATGGTGCTTCCCGCGGACGGATTCTCCATCACCGGAAACATCATCCGAGGCGGCAGCCAACGCGGTTTGATGTACGGCCTGCTCGAAGCTGCGGACCAGATCCGGCGGCAAGGCTATCTGACCCAGATGAAGATCGAGCCGGCCACGCCCATGCGCGGCGTCAGGAAGTTCCTGCACAACGCCGACCTCGAACGCTCCTGGTATCACGATCGTGAGCAGTGGCGGGCGTTTTTCGAAATGCTCGCGCGCAACAGATTCAACCGCTTCAACCTCGTCTTCGCGCACCAGACCGCATACCTCGCGCCGCCGTATCCGTTCTGGGTGCGTGTGCCGGAGTTTCCCGAGGTCCGCGCCAAGGGGTTGAGCGACGAAGAGCGCGAACAAAACCTCTCGACTCTGCGGTTCATCGCGCAGACAGCCGCGGAGTACGGCGTTGATTTCACGCTGGGCATCTGGGAGCACGACGTGCAGCCTGGCATGACTCCTTCCGTCGAGGGGTTGACGCCGCAGAACATCGGCCCTTACTCTTATGCCGCGCTCAAGATGGTGCTCGCCGCCTGCCCGGGCATTCGCAGCGTGCAGATGCGCACGAACTCGGAATCAGGGATACCGGTGGAGAGGCAGGTGGAGTTCTATCGCGATTGGGTCTTTCGAGCGCTCGCGGATTCAGGCCGGCTCGTACAACTCGACCTGCGCGGCTGGCTGATGCAGAAGGGGCTCATGGAAGCGGCCTTGAATTCGCAGGTTCCCCTGAGGCTTTCAAGCAAGTATTGGGCCGAGGACCTCGGCCGTCCCTATCCGCCTCCGGAGACGTGGCCGAATTACTCGTTCCTGAACTTTTTGGAGAGGCCCGCTGTGAGCGACCGGCCGAGGCCGTGGCAATTCTACTGGGAACTCTGGGGGCTGGGCTCGCACCGGTTGCTCATGTGGGGCGATCCCGACTACGTCAGGCGCGCCGTCTCCACTTTCACGATGAGTGGCGCGATGGGATTCGAGATCGATCCTCCGCTCGCACAAAAGGGCTTCGGCAATCGCCCGGGCGAGTGGGGCATCTTCACGGATCAGCAGAAACAGCGTGTGTTCTGGAAGTGGGAGTGGCAGCGCTACTGGGTCTTCTACCTCCTCTGGGGCCGGCTGAGCTATCATCCGCAGGAGCCGGACCGGATCTGGGTGGACGAATTCAAGAAGCGCTTCGGCGCTGCCGCGAGCGATGTCTGTCAGGCTGTGCGATCAGCAAGCAAAGTGCTGAACGAGATTGTCGCCGTACACCTGGCTGATCCGAACATGTATATCTGGCCGGAGATCAACCCCGGCGGACTGCTGGATTCCTACAAGGAAGTGCGTCCTAGCGACTTCCGCATGATCGCGTCATTTGAAGAATATACGCGCAACCGCCTGCAGGGAGTGGCGTCTGCAAAGCAGCGGCCCTCCGAGACTGCGGACCGTCTGCATCAGTGGGGATTGGAAACGGAACAAGCCGTTGCTCGCGCGCAGGCCGTCCTGGGCGACAGGCATCAAGAGTGGTCCGGAACAAAACCGGATCTGGATGTTCTGGCCTTGCTGGCTCGATTTCACGGGCGCCGCCAGACCGCGGCGGACCATTTGTCCTGGTTCGAAGCAACCTCTGACACTTCGGCGCTCCAAGCCGCACGTCGCGAGGCAGTCGCGGCTTTACGCACGTGGCAGGATCTGGTGAAGCTGACCGACGGCCTCTATTCCCCGGCGATGGCTTTCGGGCCTGACGACGTGGGCCACTGGAAGGACAAGCTGCCGTATCTCGAGCACGATGTGAAGGTGCTCGACGAGCGCCTGGCACTGGCCGAGAAGTTCGGCCCCGTCCGCATGGGCTTCGATTTCGGCGGCCCAGTCGCGGCAGCACGCCCGGGCAGCTACCGTCAGACTGCGTACGTTCAGGCGAACACGGTGATGGGCGGTTTCCACGCGGTTGCGCCGGATACGCTGTGGAGCAACGACGCCCCCTGCGGATGGGTTGGGCAGGATCACCGCGAAGCGCATGCGCTGCCGCTGGCTCCGTACGATGAGATTCGAGCGGTATCTCCCTCGCCATCCCGCCTGCCAGCCAATGCGCTCTTCGGCGATTTCATTCGAGGCACAGGGCCGCAGGTTCTGCGAATCAGGATCGATGACGGCGAATATCGAGTCACGCTGCTCGCGCCGGATGGATCGGGCGCAGTGCGCACCGCCACTGCTCGTGGCGGGATCCTCGACGTCGCCATGCCAGAGGGTGATTGGCAAGTGAGCGGTGTGCTGGTGCAGGGCGGCCCCGCGCGCACGTTGCGGCCACGCTGGCCCAAAGCCGTTCCCAAGCCTGCCTTCGAGCATGCGCCCCCAAAGACCGTGTTTGCTGGGAAACCGCTCACGCTCTCCCTGCGCGTCTGGCCTCAGACTTCGATCCAAAGCGTTCGCCTGCACTACCGGCCGCTCAATCAACTCGCCTCCTGGCAGACGATGGAGGCGCCTCCGCAGAAAGCTATGTTTACGGTCGCGGGTGTCCAGATCGACGCGCGGTGGGACCTGCAGTATTACTTCGAAGTGCTCACCACGGAAGGGACGGGCTGGTTTGTGCCGGACCCGCTGGTCACGACGCCATACCATGTCGTCACCGTGCAGGTCGAAACTGCTCCATCACCGCAACCGGCTGTCAATTAGTGAACGCCGCACGACGTGGTTGGACAATTACACCGGCTCCGCTGAAGCCGCGCTCGAGCCCGTTACACCCGCTCGCTACGGCTCGCGGCTATACCGCGGAGCGTCTTCAGCAACTTTGGTGGCCCGCAGGGCCAGGGGGACTCCGCTGAAGCCGCGCTCGAACCCGTTACACCCGCTCGCTACGGCTCGCGGCTCTATCGCGTCCACAGCCGCGAGCGGTAGCGAGCGGGTAAAGCGCGTGGCAGTGGAGCAATCGTTGCAGTGGTCTGCAACCTCACCACAACCGCCAGCCGACCAGATCAGGCGCGGCCGGAGCGTTGCCGATTACGTGAGCGTGCAAGACGAGTTGAAGGTTCTTCTGTTCCCAGCCTGCGGGCAACTGGCGGAGGAGTGGTCCGAGTTGTGCGGGGTTGGCGAGGATGCGTCCTCCGGCCTCTGTGCCGAACTGCTTCAGCCCCGCCGCCGCGAGCAACGGCTTTCCCGTGGTTGATTTCAGGACCCGCGCCACCAGGATGTAGTCGTCCTTTGAAGATCCGTCGTCCTTCCACTCCGGCAGCGCCCAGACGCGGCGCTGTCCTGCCACCTCTTCGATGGTCGGCCGGCGGTCCGGCGTGAGTCCGAAGCGGATCGGCCACGCTTTGGCCAGCTCCAGAGTCCAGCGATTCGTAAACGCGCCGATCAGGATCGTCGGCGCTTCGCGCATCTCAGTGAACTCCAGCTTGCTGGACAGGCGCATGTGCACGGGCTTGGACCAGCGCGAGAAGAGCCTGGTCAGTTCCGTGGCCGCGACCATGTCTCCGATCCCAACGTACTGATCCACTACTGGGACAATGTCGGAGCCATCCAACTCTTTGGGCGCGAGCTTCAGTGGACGCTGGCCCAGGCTGGGCGGGCCCGGATGCAATTCTTCGTCTCTCAACGTCGCGCGCTGCGAAGGGTGATAGACGACAGGCGCCGGGACGGCGAAGAGAATGCTCCCTTCACCTTTCAGAACGGGCGTCCAAAACTGGTTGAAAGCCGCTTCACTGGGGTCCTGTCTGAGGAGGAACGGACTCGCCACGATCGCGGCGAGAGCAACCGCTCCGAAACTCCAGGCCAGTAGACGGAGCCGCCCGGGCGATCTGGGGTTGACTTGCTGTTCCCGTGGCGCCTCACGCTCGCGTTCGTGAAGGACGCGCCATTCAGGCACGTACGAACCCGCGGGCAACTCGAAATGGATCGAATCCACTCCAGAATCGGGCAGCGTGTAATACTGCGCCAGGCGGCGGCGCACCTCGCGGGCGCCAACCCGCACGATCGTGTCGTCCGGCAGATTCGCTTCCGGGGGACGGCCATACACGTCGACGGCGATGTTGCGTTCCTTCAGGGATTCCTGCTCGCCTTGAAGCACTTTCTCCACGGCGTAGGCGAGGAAGGTCTGGCTGCGCTTGCTGCCCTTGAACGCCGGGCTCTCCAGCACGTGCCGCAGATGGGCTCGCACCTGGTCGGCGCTGGGAGGATCCGGCGGTTGGTGATTGGCCTCGAACTGGGGCAGCGTGGCCATGGCTGGGCGAACTCCAACTATTATGTCCGAAATGAAATAATACCGGAATGTTCCGGTCCAGTTTGCTCATCCTCGCTCTGTGGTCCTGCGCCTCTGCTCAGGATCCTCCTTATCTCATCGAAAACGGCTGGAAGCCGCTCCTCAACGGCACGGACCTGAAAGGCTGGCGTGCGCAGGATTCCACGAAGCCCCACGAATGGGTCGCGGCCCGGGGAATTCGCTTCGACCGAATGTACAACCCCAAGAGCCTCTCGCCTACCAGCGAGCCCGGCGACCGCATGATCAACGGCAAGGCCGGCCGCACGCAGAACATCGTCACTGAAGAGAAGTTCGGAGACGTCGAACTCTACGTCGAGTTCATGATCCCCAAAGGCGCCAATTCCGGCGTCTACCTGCACGGCCTGTACGAGATCCAAATCCTCGACAGCTATGGATCGCAGGACCTCACCACCGGGGACTGCGGCGCCGTCTATCACCAGTGGATCAACAACAAGCCCGTGGGAGGCTCCGCGCCCCGGGTGAATGCGATGCGCCCGGCGGGACAGTGGCAGAACTACCACATCTGGTTCCGCGCGCCGCGCTTCGACGCGTCCGGGAAGAAAGTGGAGAACGCCAGGTTCCTGCTGGTGATGTTCAACGGCGTGATGATCCAGCAGAACGTGGAGGTGCCCGGCGGTACGCGCGCCCACATGGATATCCCCGAAGCGCCGACCAATCCCATCATGCTGCAGGGTGACCACGGTCCCGTGGCATTCAGGAACATCTACTGGCGGCCGCTGGGCGAACTGCCAGAGCGCTGATCATGGCCTGGATCGACATCTCCACGCCGCTCCAGTCCGGCATGGTCGTGTGGCCGGGCGACGACGCGGTGCGCGTTGAACAGACCATGTTCCTCGAACGCGGTGACCCGTTCAACCTGACACGCCTGGCCATGACCGTGCATACCGGAACGCACATTGACGCGCCGTGCCATTTCCTGCGCAACGGCAAGGCGATGGACACGATGCCCCTTGATGTGATGATCGGCCCGGCCCGCGTCGTGGACATCGAAGATCCCGTCGCGGTCCGTCCCGCCGAACTCCCCGCGGACCTCCGCCGCGGGGAGCGCGTCCTCTTCCGGACGATCAATTCGACGCGTCACCAGGCCGCACCGCGTTTCGTGGAAGAGTTCGTCTTCGTGTCGAAGGAAGCGGCGGCGGCACTGTCGGAGGTGGGAGTCGCGCTGGTTGGGATCGATTACCTCTCTGTCGGCGGCTTCTCTCAAGACCAGGTCGAAACGCATGAGATCCTGCTCGGCGCGGGCATCTGGGTAGTGGAAGGGCTGCGGCTCGGGCATGTATCGCCGGGCTCATATGAGTTGGTGTGTGTGCCGCTGCTCATCCCCGGCGCGGACGGGTCCCCGGCGCGAGCGCTGTTGAGGTGCTAATCTGGCCCCACAAGGAGAGGGGCCATGAAACTGAAGGGCAAAGTCGCTCTGATCACGGGTGGAACCAGCGGCATCGGAGAAGCGTCGGTGCGGCGCTTCATTTCGGAGGGCGCCGGCGTCATGATCGCGGCGCGCCGCACCGACAAGGGCGAAGCGCTGGTTTCCGAACTCGGCGCAAATGCCGCTTTCATCCAGACCGATGTCCGCAGCGAGGAGCAGATCGAACGCGCCGTCCAGGCCGCTGTCTCGCGCTTTGGACGCCTCGACTGCGTGTTCAACAACGCGGGAGAAGTGCAAGGCGACGGACCGCTCGATTACATCAATCCGCAGATGTTTCAGATGCTCTCTGAAACCTTGCTGGCAAGCGTCATGTACGGGACCAAACACGCAGCCCGTGTCATGCGGGCGCAGGGTGGAGGATCGATCATCAACAACGCCAGCATCGCGGCTTCGCTCGCGGGATACGCCTTTCACGTCTATAGCGCCATGAAGGCTGGTGTGGTCCACTTCACGCGTTCTGTGGCGGCGGAACTGGCGCCTCAACAGATCCGCATCAACTGCGTCAGCCCGGGAGCTATCGTGACTTCCATCTTCGGACGGGCTCTTGGGCAGAGTGTCGAAGCTGCGATGGAAAAAGAAGGACGACTGCGGCCCCTGCTGGCACAGGCTTCACACATGAACCGGGCTGGGGAGGCGGATGACATCGCCGGCGCGGCGGTCTGGCTAGCCAGCGACGACTCTTCCTTTGTCACTGGACAGAACCTGATTGTCGATGGCGGGGCGACACTGGGCCGGCGGTTTGAGGACACAATTTCCCGTTTCGGCGAGATGAAGCACGTGCTGGACTCCTAGGCGTGCTCGCCATCCCGGTGCTGGAGTACGACGCCGCTTTTGGCGTCCGGCCGCTTGTACTTCTCGATCTTGACTCCGGTCTGCCCCTGCTTCGTCTTGTGCAGCAGGATGCTGATCTCCTGCTTCGACATCTTCTTCATGGTCTTCAACACCAGCACGTTCTCTTCAAGCTGGCCGGTGGTTTCGACGCCCGAGACAAGCGCGTCAACGTCCTGGCTCCACGTGAACCGCAGGCATTCCTCAATGCGCGCCACCTTGTTCTTCGTGATCTCGCCGATGGCGTTGGACTTCATCGCCAGGACGCCCATGCCCTTTTTCCGCGCAACGGGGAGCACGTTTGTGATGAAGCTGAGGTAGTGCGGATCGATCAGGTTGATGGGCATCTGCACCGTCTCCCACTCGTCCGACCCTTCAAGCAGCCGCAGATGGATGGCCGGATCATGGTGGCCCGTGAACCCGATGTGGCGGACCTTGCCCTGCTTTTTCGCAAGCACAAAAGCTTCCAGCGAGCCATTGGGTCCTAGGATCTGGTCCACTTCCTTGTGCTCGCTGACCTGGTGGCACTGCCACAGGTCGAGGTAATCCGTCTTCATTTTGCGGAGCTGGTCTTCAAGGGTCTTCATGGCCTCGTCACGGGAGTACTTCTCGCATTTGGTCATGAGCATGACTTTTTGGCGCAAGCCGCCGCCGATAGCCTTGCCGTATACCTCGTCGCTCTGCCCTTTGTGGTAGAGGTTGGCGCTGTCGAAGAAGTTGACTCCAAGGTCGATCGCACGGTGGATTACTCGAATCGCGTTCTCGGGCCCCTGCACGTTCATGTGGTAGCCGCCGAGAACGAACCGGGAGACTTGCAGGCCGGTCTTCCCGAGCGTCGCCATCGGCATCGGCGTATCTGCTAGCAATTCGAGTCGTGCTGCCGCGGAAAGAGCGGCGGACTGAAGCGCGGACTGAAGAAAGTTGCGGCGGTGCATGGCGTATGATCCCCCTTCGATACTCAATCAGCCTACCGGATAGAATAGGACAAATCGGGGGTTTGAATTGAAACTCAAGGTAGCGTCTCTTTTGCTGGCAGCGGCGATGGCGGTTCATGCCCAGGCGCCGGCCCCCGCGGCTCCCGACAAACGTCTCAGCGCGCTGAGTGCCAGCTTCCAGGAGTTGAGCCGCAGAGTGCATGCCTCGGTCGTGAAGGTGACATCGGTGGGGTACCGGCAACTGGAGGAGGACGAGAGTGACGAGCCCGGAGTAGCGGCCAGGCAGCAGAGCTCGGGCTCCGGCGTGATCATTGACGAAGGCGGCTACATCGTCACCAATGCCCACGTGGTGATCGGTGCGCAGCGCGTCCAGGTCACGCTGTCGTCGGCGCCGGCCAACAACTCCCCCCGCCACTCCACGCTGCGCCCGTCGGGCAGGATCATGCGAGCCCAACTGGTTGGGCTCGATCTCGAGACCGACGTTGCTCTCCTAAAAGTGAATGAGAAAGGCCTGCCCGCGCTCCATCTCGCCGACTCCGACACTGTGGAGCAAGGCCAGCTCGTACTCGCCTTTGGCAGCCCCATGGGGCTCGACAATTCGGTGACGATGGGCGTTGTCAGCTCGGCCGCGCGCCAGCTCAAGCCCGACGACCCGATGATCTACATTCAGACCGACGCGCCCATCAACCCGGGCAACAGCGGCGGGCCGCTGGTGGATTCGGAAGGCGATGTCGTCGGGATCAACACGCTGATCCTGACACAATCCGGCGGCAGCGAAGGCATCGGCTTTGCGGTGCCTTCCAACATCGTCTTGAATGTTGTCGATCAGCTCCGCAAGTCCGGGCGCGTGGTGCGCGGGGAGATCGGAGTCACTACCCAGACCATCAATCCCGCCCTCGCGTCGGGATGGAGGCTGTCCCAGGACTGGGGTGTTGTCATCGGCGACGTGGAGCCGGGCGGGGAGGGCGACAAGGCCGGACTCCGCGTCGGCGACATCATTCTCAAACTGAACGGCAAGGCGATGGAGAACGCCCGGCAGTTCAACGTCAACGTCTACCGCCCGGCCATCGGCGAAACCGTGACGCTTGAAGTGCAACGCGGCAAGCGCACCCTGACCATGCCCGTGAAGGTTGTGGAGCGCCATGATGAGGCGTCCACCTACGCCGAACTTGCCAGCCGCGAGGAGAACCTCATTCCAGAGCTGGGCATATTCGCAGTGGACCTTACCGCGACGCTGCGCGATCAGGTCGCGCCGGTGCGCCGCGAGCAGGGCGGGGTTCTTGTCGCCGCCCGTCATGCTGATGGGCCGATGATCGAAGACGGATTCAAGGCTGGAGACGTAATCTACGCCATCAATCGCGCAAACATCACCTCCGTGGCTGAGCTGCGCGCCTTCTTGAGGAAACTGAAATCCGGCGATCCCGTCGCGGTTCAGGTGGAGCGATCCGGAAAGCTCCGATTCATCAGCTTCGAGCTACCCTGAGGGGATGCTGCTCCGCTCATTCTGTGTTGCCGTCCTCAGCGCCTCCAGCCTGTGCGCACAGTTCACCATTGAACAGGCGCTGAGTTCCGCGTTTCCCTGGGAGATCGCGTCGGCACCCAAGGCGAATCGTGTCGCATGGGTCACATCGTGGAACGGTCCCTGGAATATCTGGGTTGCTGAGGGACCATCCTTTCAGGGGCGGCAAATCACCGGCTACACCGCTGACGACGGGCAGGAGATCAGCCAACTCGCCTGGTCGGACGACGGTAGACGGCTCCTGTTCGTCCGCGGCGGCAGTCCGAATCGCTCGGGCGAAGTCCCCAATCCCACCAGCAGCCCGCGAGGCGCCGACCAGTCCGTCTGGGTCATCGATGCCGCGGGCGGTGAGCCGCGCAAGCTGGGCGAAGGCGTTGATCCGCGATTCTCGCCCGACGGCTCACGCGCCGTGTGGCTCAAGAGTGGCGCGGTGTGGAGCGTTGAACTCGAGGGCGAGGCCAAACCCGCAATCCTGTTCAAGGCGCGCGGCAGCGCCTCTGATCTCGCATTCTCGCCGGACGGCTCCAGACTCGCGTTTTCATCATCACGCACCGATCACGCCTTTATCGGCGTTTACGATTTCGCATCCAAAGACATTGCCTGGCTCGATCCATCCACTGACCGAGATTCGCTGCCGGCATGGTCGCCGGACGGCAAGAGCATCGCGTTTCTCCGCGTTCCCTCTGAGCGGCCGGCCATCCCGTTCGGAGCCAGGCGCACGGCCACGCCGTGGTCGCTGCGAATTGCGGATGTGCGGGGCGGCGAAGCGCGTGAGGTTTTCAAGGCGGCTGTGGGGCGGGGCAGTGTCTTTCAGCCCGTGTTTAATGGGCCTTCGCTGATTTGGACGCAGACCGGTGATCTCGTCTTTCCCTGGGAGCGGACGGGCTGGAAGCTGCTCTACGCCGTGCCCGCGGCAGGCGGCGCTGCTCGCGTGCTCACTCCCGGGTCATTCGAAGTGGAGTACGTCGAGCCGGAGCCCGGCGGCACATCGCTGCTGGTCTCATCCAATCAGGACGATATCGACCGGCGTCACCTGTGGCGGGTGCCAGTCGCTTCGGGCGCCCCGGCCCGGCTCACCGCGGGGAAGGGCATTGAGTGGGCCCCGGCCGTGCTGGGGAATGGCGTTATTGCACTGTTGCGATCGGACGCATCTCAGCCCGCCTGTGCTGCCGTCCGATTGCCCAGCGGTGAGTTCAAGGACCTCGCGCCGTCCACAATCCCCGCTGACTTTCCGACGAAGGGGCTGATCGAGCCTCAGCCCGTCAAATTCGCTGCCACTGATGGGCTGGAGATTCCAGCACAGATCTTCCTGCCGCGCGATCTCAAGCCTGGCGAGAAGCGGCCCGCAGTGATTTTCTTCCACGGCGGCTCGCGCCGTCAGATGCTGCTCGGCTGGCATCCGATGTACTACTACCACAACGCCTACGCGTTCAATCAATATCTCGCCAGCCGCGGTTACATCGTGCTGAGTGTCAACTATCGCAGCGGCGTCGGCTACGGCATGGAATTCCGGGAAGCGCTGGACTACGGCGCCACCGGCGCCAGCGAGTATCAGGACGTCGCGGGCGCAGGGCTCTACCTGAGGAACCGCGCTGACGTGGACCCGAAGCGCATCGGGCTGTGGGGCGGCTCCTACGGAGGCTATCTCACCGCGCTTGGCTTGGCCCGCGCGTCGCATCTGTTTGCCGCGGGCGTGGATTTCCACGGTGTCCACGAATGGGTGCGCGATATCCAGGACACGCGGCCCGGCGCCGTCCAGATGAAGGAGGATGTCCAGCGCCGAGCCTGGGAATCGTCGCCCATGTCCAGCGTCGATTCGTGGCGATCGCCCGTCCTGCTCATCCACGGCGACGACGACCGCAACGTCGCTTTCAACCAGACCGTGCAGCTTGCCGATGAGCTGCGCAAGCGCAAGGTCGAATTTGAGGAGCTGATCTTCCCTGACGAAGTGCACGACTTCCTGCTGCAAAAAAACTGGCTGCGGGCTTATCGCGCCGCAGCCAGTTTTCTGGACCGGAAGTTGAAATGAATCAGCTGATCGCTGACCGCTTGTTAATGCACCATCAGGGGAACCGACGCCTCGACATCCGACCACGCGATCGTCAGCGCTCCGCCGTTCGCGTTGGGCGGGAGAGTGATGGTGAGCTGTTCGGCCGGTTTGGATAGCTTCTTCACGCTCATCCTGGTGCGCCCCAGGTCCTGCTTCTGGTCATAGTCGAACGCGCCCATCTGCTCGGCCACCTTGTTGATGATCAGGGTCCATTCCTTCTCGCCGGGAATGGTGAACAACGCATAGGAACCCGCTGGGACGTGGACCGGGCCGATCATCAGATCAGCCGTGGTAGTCAGCTTGGTCGCCTCATCCGCCCCGGTTCGCCAGACCTTGCCGTATGGCGCCAGCGGGTCTGCCCAGACGTTCCTGCCTTTGACGTACGGCCGTCCGTATTCGATGGTGATCGTCTTGCCGCCGAACGTCGCGTTAACCTTCTCGTGCGGGCTAACTCGCTGCGCATTCGCCGAGAAGACGAAACAGAACAGGCTGGCGCACAACGCCGTGAAAATGGATCGGTAATTCAATCCGCGAACCCCCTTAGGGAACAAGTGTAGCAGCGCGTCGTCCTTGCGGGGTCTGGTACAATCTCACTTTCAGATGTCCAAGACCGAACGCGAGATCCGGGAAGACATAATCCAGGTCGGCAAACTCGTCTATCAGAAGGGTTGGGTCGCTGCGAACGACGGGAACATTACTGTCCGGCTGGACCAGGACCGCGTGCTGTGCACGCCGACAGGCACCAGCAAGGGCATGATGTCAGTCGACGATCTGATCATCTGCGATATGCAGGGAAACAAGATCGAAGGGCGCAAGGAACGCACCAGCGAAATCGCCATGCACCTGCTGATCTATAGCATGCGCCCGGACATCAAAAGCGTGGTGCACGCGCACCCTCCGGTTGCCACCGGTTTCGCCACTGCGGGCAAGTCGCTGAACCTCGCGCTTCTGCCCGAAGTCATCATCGGACTGGGCTGCGTGCCGCTGGCTGAGTACGGATTGCCGGGGACGCCCGCACTCACCGACGGGATGCTGCCGTACATCCCGAAATACGACGCGATTTTGATGGCCAATCACGGAGCGGTCTGCTATGGAGCCGACGTCTTCAATGCGTTCTTCCGCATGGAGACCGTCGAGCACTACGCCCGCATCGCCCTGGTGGCCGAACTCCTTGGCGGCGCGACGGTCCTGCCGCGCGTCGAGGTGGACAAGTTGTACGATTCTCGTACCCGCTATGGCGTGAAGGCGCGGGCCGGCGTCGAGCCGGGGTGCCCGGTTTCGGCCGAAGATCTGGCTGGTCCGGCGAAAGCGGGTAAAATCGAAGTCACGCGCGAGGAGCTGATCGGCCTCGTGGAAGAAGCATTGCGGGCACGCGGATTGGCGTGACCGACTGAAGGAGCAGAGAGGAACACTCGATGGGTGAAGCACTCGGAATGGTGGAATGCCGCGGCCTGGTAGCCATGGTGGAAGCCGCTGACGCAATGGTGAAGGCCGCCAAGGTCACCCTGGTTGGCTGGGAAAAGATCGGGTCCGGTTACGTGACCGCTCTCGTCCGCGGCGACGTCGCCGCGGTGCGCGCCGCAACTGACGCCGGCGCCGCTGCCGCCCGCCGCGTCGGCGAGCTCGTCGCCGTGCACGTCATCCCGCGCCCGCACCCCAGCCTCGAAGACGTTTTGCCCATCGGCAAGTCGTCCAAGTAATGCGAGGCCAGGCCACCTCATGACGCTCGGACGCGTCGTCGGAACCATCGTCGCCACGCGGAAGGATCCGCGCCTCGAAGGCTTCAAGCTGCTCATCGTCAAACCCGTCACGCCCGACGGCAAGGATGAAGCCGGCTACCTCGTGGCTGTCGATACTGTAAGCGCGGGTTTTCGCGAGCTTGTCATCACCGTTGCGGGTAGCAGCGCCCGCATGGCCGACGGCTGCAAGGACAAGCCCGTCGATTGCGTCATTGTCGGCATCGTCGATGGGATCTCCATCGACGATGTTCGCTAAGGGAGGGCAGTGTGCAGTTGGGTCGCGTCATCGGCCGCGTCTGGGCCAGCGTCAAAAACCCCGGACTCACCGGCCAGCGCCTGCTCATCGTTCAACCCGTGAAAGCGGATCTCTCCCCCACCGGCAAGAGCATCGTCTGCACCGATTGCACCGGCGCCGGTGCCGGCGAAATCATCTACTGGGTGCGGGGCCGCGAAGCGTCTTTCCCGTTCACTCCCGCGGATGTTGCCTCGGATGCCACAATTGTCGGCATCGTCGATGAGATCAACACCGGCAAGAAGAAGGATCCGTCCTGATGCTGATCGCACGCGTTGTGGGCGACATCACGGCCACCGCGAAGCACCCCTCCCACGAAGGGCGCAAGATCCTGCTGGTGCAGCCGCTGGATCTCGACGGCTCCGAGCGCGGTAATCCCGTCGTCGCGCTGGACAGCGTAAATGCGGGAATCGGGGACCGAGTTCTGCTCGTGCAGGACGGCTATGCCGCGTTCACCGCTGTGGGCCACAAGCTCGCGCCGATCGACTCCGCCGTGATCGGCATCATCGACCAGGTTGAGATCGTCTCAGATGCTGTGTCGAAAGTCGTCGCTCAACCGGATATCCCCGCTGCGGCGGGCGGTGCCGCCAACTCGCCGGTTCCGAAGAAGCAGAATAAGAAGAATCGCACCTAGCAGCACCACCGCCATTTCGAACGTGGTGAAGCCCAGGTGCAGCATCCTGAACCTCTCCATCACCGCCGCGGGCCGCGCCGACAGGCTGGCGCGCATATCCCGGCCGCTCTCCACGATCCGCGGGATCATCACGAACTGCATTAAGAGCGCCAGCAGCAGCATCCCCAGCGACAGTCCCAATGCAGGGCGCCCGACCGTACTGAAAAACAGCAGCAGCAGGAAGATCAGTCCGGCCAGCACCATTTGAACTATGCCCCAGGTTTCGAACATGAGCCGGTTCGCCTCGCCCACCTGGTAGTGCAGCACTTCGCGGACAGCCGTCGGGCCCAAGTCCTTGATCATTTTCGCCGTCGCCGGTGGAGGCGAGGACATCACTTCATCGACCGACCTGAATGCGGCAGGCGCCGCCAGCGCCACCATGAGGATCGCCCCCAGCCACGCTCCAGTCAACACCGCAGCGATGCGCCTGGTGAACCAGGAGGTCTCATGTGAAATCCGATTGTGGGCAGGTGATGGTGAACTGACTCTCGCTCGATTTGCCATCTTTCTCCAGTGAGTAATCCTAGTCACCAAGTCTACAAGCTCGCTGTGGCCGGCGGGACGCTATCTTCACGCCGACTTCAACTCCGTCCAGAGGCGGTCCCGCAGCCGCTGCGCCGCGGCAGGCATCGGCGCGAACCACTCCCCGCGCGCCAGAGTCTCAGCGGCTGGAAACAGGGTCTCTAGCGCGCGGTCCCGCTCCGGCAGAATCTCCCGGGCTGCCCGGTTGGCAGTCGCGCACCGAAATTCTCGCACGACGCCCGCCGCTACCTTGGGCCGCAGCAGGTAATCGATGAAGCGATGGGCCAGCTCCGCGCGGCGGGACTCGCGCAGGATGACCGCGCAATCCGCATACAGTGAGAATCCCTCCCGCGGATAGCACCACGCCAGATGAGGCGCCGCGTCGATCGCCTGTTGCGCCGTGGTCGCCCACGCCTGACATACCGCCACGTCGCCCGCCACAACCTGGTCTCTCACTTCCGTGTTCAGATAGGCACGCACGAGCGGCTTCTGCCGCAGAGCCTCAGCCTGCGCCCGCTTCAGGTCATCAGGATTCGTGGCATTCAGCCTTAGACCCAGCTTCTTCAGCGCAGCGCCGAACACCTCCCCGGGATCATCCAGCATCGTCAGCCGCCCGCCGTAGCGCGGCTCCCACAAGTCCGCCCACGCCTGCGGCGCTTCCACGATCTTGGGGTTGTAGAGGATACCGCTCGATCCCCACATGTAAGGCACGCACCAGTTCAACCGCGCGTCCCATGCCGGAGCAGCAAACACCGGATCCAGGTTCGGAATGTTCTTCAGATGCGTTCTGTCGAATCGCGCCAGCAGCCCCATGTTGTGCATCGGCGCGATGAAGTAGTTCGAGGGAAACACCACGTCCCAACCTGAGTTGCCGCTCATTACGCGGGCCAGCAGCTCTTCGTTGGACTCATAGACCGAGTAGCGCAGGCGGATGCCGGTCTCCTCTTCGAACCTCCGCAGCGTGTCCGCCCCAGCGTAGTTTGACCAGTTGAACACATTCAGCCGCAGGCGATTCCCGCGGTTGCAGCCCGGGATGCCGCTCAGGCCCAGGAAGAACAGCGTCCGGCGCCGCGAGATCATTTCTCACGCAGCCTTTCGGACACGAGAATCATCGCGCCCAGCCCGAACACGATGATCGTCGATATTGCGTTCACGACAGGGTTCGCGCCGCGGCGCGCCATCGCGTACAGCACCATCGGCAGCGTCTCGCTGTCCACGCCCGCTACCAGCGACGTGATCACGTAATCGTCGAACGAGATCGTGAACGCGAGCAGCGCCGCGGACACGATGCCGGGTGTGAGATTCGGCAGCGTGACGCGGCGAAACGTCTGCCACTCTGTCGCACCCAGGTCCAGGGCCGCTTCTTCCAGCGTTCCATCAAACGTGCGAAGGCGCGCCAGGACGACGATGACGACGAACGCGATGCAAAACGAGATGTGCGCCAGCACCACCGTGTGCAGCCCCAACTGCACGCCCAGAAACCGGAACAACCACTGGAAAAATGCCAGCAGCGAAATGCCCATCACGATCTCAGGCGTGACCAGTGACAACGACAGGCTCATCGTCATGACGCGCGAGTCGCGCTTCCACAGCCCGTAGGCGCACAGCGTGCCGATCACCGTGGACGCCGCCGTCGCGGCCAGCGCGATGATCAGGCTGTTCACCGTCGCCTCAATCAACTGCTGATCGCGGAAGGCCGCGCCATACCACTGCCACGAAAAGCCCTCCCACACCGTGAAACGGCTGTGGTTGAAGCTCCATCCGGCCAGCACCAGCAGCGGCAGGTGAAGGAACGCAAACAGCAGCACCGCGCTCAGCGTCAGCAGCCGGCTCACAGCAGCGTCTCTCCTTTCCTACGCACCTGCAACCACAACAGCAGCATGACAGCCGCCATCAGAGCCAGGGAGAGCGCGGCCCCGAACGGCCAATCGCGCGCGTTGGTGAACTGGTTCTGGATCACCGTTCCGATGAGGATCGTCTTGCCGCCGCCCATCAGGTCCGGCGTCAGGTACGCACCCAGGCACGGGATGAACACGAGAATCGCTCCGGCTCGCATGCCTGGAGCTGACAAAGGCAGAATTACGCGCCACAACGTGTCGAACGGCCGCGACCCCAGGTCTGCTGCCGCCTCCAGCAGCGACGGATCCATGCGCTCCAACGTCGCAAACAGCGGCAGCACCATGAACGGCAGGTAGCCGTAGACAAGCCCGAGGATCACTGCCCACCAGTTGTACAGCAGCGGCAGCGGCTCGCGGATCAGGCCCGTCGCCTGCAGTGCGGTGTTGATCAGGCCCGTGTCGCGCAGCAGGAACATCCACGCGTATGTTCGCACCAGCAGGCTGGTCCAGAACGGCAGCATCACCAGCGAGAGATACAGGTTCTTGCGCCTGCCGGCGCGCGCGATGAACAATGCGAGCGGGAAGCCCAGCAACAGGCACAGTCCGGTGGAGACCGCGGCCACGGAGAAGGAGCGTGCCAGGATCGACAGGTACAGCGGATCGAAGAGCCTGCCCCAATTGTCCAGCGTGTACGGATGCTCCACGCCGCCGTATGCGCCCCGTGTGAGTAGCGTGTAGACGACCAGGATCGCCACCGGCGTGGCGAACAGCGTGATCAGCGTGAGCGCCGCCGGTGCGAGGCAGATCTCCCGGACCCGCTTCATGCCGGTGGGAGGCGAATCTCGTCGCCGGGATCCCAGCAGATGTGGATGGGCTGGCCCGCTTGCCATTTGCCGTTCAGGCGCGACACTTCGGCCACCACCAGCGTGCCCCCGGAGGTGCGCGCCTCGACGTGCACGCAGTTGCCGAGGAATGTCGACGATTCGATCGTGGCGGCAACGCTGTGCAGACCTTCTGTGGGCCGTGCCAGCAGGCGCGTCGCCTCCGGCCTCAGCCCTACGTGATCGATCCAGTTCACAGGCCCCAGGAAAGCCGCGGCAAAGCGGCTGCGCGGCGCAAGATACAACTCGTGCGGTGTGCCGAGCTGCTCCAGTCTCCCGTGGTTCAGCAGCGCGATGCGATCCGACATCGAAAGCGCCTCTTCCTGGTCATGTGTGATGAAGACGAACGTGATGCCGACCCGCCGCTGCAGCGCCTTCAGTTCCGAACGCACCTGCTTGCGCAGATTCGGATCAAGCGCCGACAATGGCTCGTCGAGCAGCAGGACGTCGGGCTCAATCACCAGGGACCGGGCCAGCGCTACCCGCTGCTTTTCGCCACCCGACAGTTCGTCGGGCTTGCGCATCTCCTTGCCGCCCAACTCGAGCATCTCGATGCTCTGCCGCACCAGTGCCGCGCCGTTGCCCTTCCGCCGGTACCGCAATCCGAACTCGATGTTCTCGCGCACCGTCAGGTGCGGGAACAACGCATAGCTTTGGAAAACGGTGGAGACGTTTCTCTCATACGGACGCAGGCTGTTCTGGCTCTTGCCGCGCAGCCTGATGTCGCCGCGCGTGGGGGTTTCGAATCCGGCGATCAGCCGCAGCGTCGTCGTTTTCCCGCAGCCCGATGGGCCGAGCAGCGAGAAGAACTCGCCTTCCGCAATCCCGAGCGTCAGATCTTCCAGCGCGGCGTGACCGGGGAAATGCTTGGTGAGCCCCTCGATCTCCAGAACATCAGCCATTTCTTTGATCGATAGTAGCGCAGAATGGCTTCAGGCGATCACCACGGCCGTGCCCGACGCGGTGACCATCAGCATCCCTCCGCCGTGAGCGCTGGTGATGGTTTCGTAGTCGAGATCCACGGCAATCACGGCGTTGGCGCCCATCTGCTGCGCCTGTTCGCACATCTCCTGCACGGCGATGTCTTTCGCCTTTCGCAACTCGCCTTCGTACGAGGCTGACCGTCCTCCCACGATGTCGCGGATTCCCGCGAAGAAGTCCTTGAAGATATTGGCGCCGAGGATCGCCTCCCCGCTCACCAGCCCGAGGTACTGCTTAATCTCCCTGTTCTGCAACGTGGACGCCGTGACAACGAGCATGAATCCTCCGATTGGCTGTCAACAGTCAGCTTTCAGCGCCGAGGCGCTGCTCAATAGGGTATCTTACCCGCGGATTCACGCCATGCCGCAAAGGGTCTCTGCGACTCCTCCCCCGGCAGGTGCTGTGACGGCAGTGAGCGCTGTGAATCGGGCAGGGGGATCTGCTCATAGAGGAAGGTGTCGTCGAAGCCCGCCCGGGCAGCGTCGTGCCTCGTGGCCGCGTAATAGAGTGCGTCCAGCCGCGCCCAATAAATTGCTGCAAGGCACATCGGGCAGGGTTCGCATGACGCGTAAATCACGCAACCACGCAGGTCGAATCTCTCCAATTGACGGCACGCCTCACGAATGGCCACCACTTCGGCGTGCGCGGTCGGGTCATTGCAGGCCGTTACGTGGTTTGCTCCTTCCGCCACCACCCTCCCGTCCTGCACCACCACGGCCCCAAAAGGGCCGCCGCGCCCCTGCTTGACGTTTTCGGCGGCAAGCTGGATGGCGCGGCGGAGGTACTCTTCGTGCATAGTGACGGGCTTACTTGCCCGCGTTGAACCGATCTTCAGCTTTCCCCCAGTTCACCACATTCCACCAGTTGCCGACATACTCGGGGCGGCGATTCTGATACTTGAGGTAGTAGGCGTGCTCCCAGACGTCCAGGCCGATCACTGCGTACTTGCCCTCCATCAGAGGGTTGTCCTGATTCGGCGTGGAGACGATGTCCACTCCGCCGTCAGAGGTCTTCAGCAGCCAGGCCCAGCCCGATCCGAACCGCCCGATGGCGGCTGCGTTGAACTTCTCCTTGAATGCGTCAAAGCTTCCGTACTTCGCGCTGATCGCCTTGGCCAGATTGCCCACCGGCGTCCCGCCCTTGCTGGTTCCGCCCATGATCTCCCAGAACATCGTGTGGTTCCAGTGGCCGCCGCCGTTATTGCGCACGGCGGTCCGGATCGCTTCCGGTACCGCACTCACGTTGCCTGCCAGCAACTGATCCAGGCTCCTGCCGGCCAACTCCGGTGCGGACTCCAGAGCCTTGTTCAGATTCGTGACGTAAGCCTGGTGATGCTTCGTGTGGTGAATCTCCATAGTCGTCTTATCGATGTAAGGCTCCAGGGCGTCATAGGCGTACGGGAGCGGGGGCAGTGTAAAAGCCATAGTGTCTTTGAATCTCCTTCAACATCCCAGATGATTGAGGACTGCGAAAAGTTGCGCATTGGTTCCCAGACCATGCGCAACTCCTCTTGATTGTAGAACTGTTCAGACGCTGAAGCCGCCGGCTCGCTCGAATGCCGCCGCCAGGCGGAACATGCCCGGCTCGTCAAAATGCCGGGTGAGAATCTGCATTCCAACCGGGAGCCCCTCGCGCGTGACGCCGCACGGGACGCTCATGCAGGGAACCCCTGCAAGATCTCCGGTGATTGTGTAAATGTCCGACAGATACATCTGGATCGGGTCGTCCAGTTTTTCGCCCAGCTTAAAGGCCGGGAACGGCGATACCGGCGTGACCAGCGCGTCCACTTTTTCGAAAGCTCGCTGAAAATCCCCGGCGATAAGCGCGCGCACCTTCTGCGCCTTCAAATAGTAGGCGTCGTAATATCCCGCACTCAATACATACGTGCCCAGCATGATGCGGCGCTTGCATTCTGCGCCGAAGGCTTCGCCGCGCGTCATGCGATACATATCGATCATGGTCTTCGCATTGGCGGAGCGAGTCGTGTACCGCACTCCGTCATAGCGGGCCAGATTCGAGCTCGCCTCAGCAGTACAGATGATGTAGTAGCAGGCGATCGCGTACTGCGTGTGCGGCAGACTCACCTCCACCACCTCACAGCCCTGCGAGCGCAGCAGTTCGATGCCTTTCCGGATCTGCAGGCCTGTCTCGTCGCCGAGCCCGTCGAAGTACTCCTTCGGCAGTCCGATGCGCAGCCCTTTCACATCCTGCTGCATCGATTGCCGGTAGTCAGGCACCGGAGCGAATGCGCTGGTTGCATCCCTGGCGTCGCGGCCGGCGATCACCTGAAGCAGCAGCGCCGCGTCGTGAACATTGCGCGCGAACGGACCGATGTGGTCCAGCGAGGATGCGAACGCAACCAGCCCATACCGTGAGACGCGTCCGTACGTCGGCGTCACTCCAACCACGCCGCAGAAGCTCGCAGGCTGCCGGATGCTGCCGCCCGTATCCGATCCAAGGCTCGCCACCGCTGTGCCCTGCGCCACCACGGCCGCCGACCCGCCGGAAGATCCGCCCGGCACGCGGTCCGGAGCAACCGGATTGCGCACCGGGCCAAATGCCGAGTTCTCATTCGACGAGCCCATCGCGAACTCATCGCAATTCGCCTTGCCCACGATCAGCGCGCCGGCCTTCTCCATCCGCTCCACGGCGGTTGCGTCGTAGGGCGGGACGAAGTGCTCCAGCAGCCTGGAACCGCACGTGGTGCGCAGCCCCTTCGTGACGATCACATCCTTCACCGCTATGGGGACTCCGGCCAGGACTCCCGGATCCTCGCCTCTCGCCAGCGCCGCGTCCACATTCCTGGCCGCCTGTATGGCGCGTTCCTCGCTCAGCAGGAGGTACGCGTTGGTCTTCGGATTTTCCGCGGCGGCGAATTTCAATGCTTCCGACGCCAGTTCCGCCGCGCTGAACTGGCGGCTGCGCAGCCCTTCCTGGATTCCCGCGATCGTGAGTGTTGGTACGTTCATCGCTCGATAATCTTCGGTACCTTGAACTGACCCGCGCCGGACAGCGGCGCGTTTGCCAGGGCGTCCGCGTTGGCGAGCGTGCCGCCAGGTTGATCTTCGCGCAATGTTGCCGTTTCCGGGGCATCGTACAGCACCTGCGCCATCGGCGCCGCGCCGGACGTGTCGAGTTCGTTTAGTTTCTCGATGTGCGTCAGAATGTCACCGAGGTCGCGCGCCATCCGCGCAATCTCCTGATCGGTGAGCTGCAAGTGGGCCAACCCGGCCACGTACCGGACTTCCTGCTCCGTGATCTTCACGATGCCCGAGCCTTTCTCCGGGACTGTATGTATACGCGGCGCAGCGCGGGATCCGCGATCCCGTCGGCCTCATCCCAGACGCGCGGCGACGCCAACGAGAACCGCGACGGCTCTTCCCTCTGCGGAGGCCGGCGCGGAATGCCGATCCGGAATTCCAGTTTCTTCGGCGCGTTGTCCTCCAGCAGTTCCGCCAGGTTTCTGAGGATCTGTTCGCGCAGCCCCCACAGATTGCGCCGCCACAACTCGTCTTCCACTTCCACCACGAGGCAGGACTCCCGCACCGCCACCGCGCGAGTCCGCTGCCCCAGCCGCTTGCCGATTGCGGCGGGCCAGGCGGCCATCACGAGTTCCTCCGGCGTAAACAGCCGGCGGGCCGCGACGAGCTTTGCTAGGAGTCGTCCTGCGCGTTGCATGGGAGGGAAAATGAATGCTCATTTTAGCATGCACCGCAATCGGATCCCTCTTCCGCTCCGCATGTTAGCCTGAGACGCGATGATCGTCCTCGCTTCACAATCTCCGCGCCGCCGCGAACTGCTCACGCAGGCCGGCATTCCCTTCACCGTACGTGTCTCCGGCATAGAAGAGACGCGCGCCGCTGAAGAGAACCCCGAAGATTACGTGTTGCGTCTGGCATGCGAAAAAGCCGCCGCTGTTCCTGCCTTGCCGGACGAGTTCGTGCTCGCCGCCGACACCACCGTCGTCATCGAGCATCACGTCCTCGAGAAGCCTCATTCGGTCGAGGATGCCGCCCGCATGCTTGCGCTGCTTTCCGGACGCGAACATACCGTGATTACGGGTGTCTGCCTCCGCCACGAGGATCGGGTCTGGTCCGCAACCGAGTCCACGCAGGTCCGCTTCTCGCGGCTCAACGATGCGGAGATCCGGCACTACTCGCAATCGGGCGAGCCGCTCGACAAGGCCGGCGGCTACGCCATCCAGGGCCTGGCTTCACGCTACATCGAGGGGATCACCGGCTGCTACTTCAACGTCGTCGGTTTGCCAGTCTCCCTCGTCTACCGGCTGCTGAAGCAGGCTGGCTACAACTTCGACTTGGGATAGCGCCCGCGCATCCATTCCGCAAACTCGGCCGGAGCAGACATGGTGGACAGCCGCCCCTGGCGCACCAGCGCCCAATCATTAAACAGGCCGCTCGCCTTGATCTCCGCCAGGGTCGCCGGAGGATCCAGCTTCCCCAAAAATTCCAGATCCACGACCCACGACTTCGGCTGTTTCGGATCCGGCCGCGGCTCCGAGACAACCTTGGCCAATCCGACCACTCCGGATTGGCCCCCGCTGTGGTACACGAACACCCGGTCCCCCGGCTTCATGGTCTTGATCGCCCCGACCGCCTGAGGGTTGGTCACCCCGTCCCAGGTCGTCCTGCCTTCCTTCTCAAACTGCTCCACCGAGTAAGTTTCGGGGTCGGTTTTGGCCAGAAAATAGCCTTCTTTGCCGGTTCTGCTCATCTTTGGACCATCCTTCCCAGTACTTCTGGTATACAGTTGAAGCCGCAATCGTCCGACTACATGGTATCAGCGACTTGGGAAAGCTGCGCCCCGTTCTTCAGGCCGGAATCCCATGTTTGCTGTTGTACAATGAGTCCTGCGGAGGGTTAGAGCCTCAGATGGGCGGGTTCGGGCCGCCGGTGAAGTTGTGTTGAGCGGAGGGAATTGCATGCGGTCATGGATGCTGCCCCGAGGCGGGCGGCTTGTATGTTTACTCATAGTACTGGGCGCGTTCGGGCTGCTTTCGGCGCAGGAGGGCAATCGCGCCTCCCAGTCGCCGACTCCTACCCCGCAGTCGCGGGAAACAAACCCGCCCAAGCCCGCGGCCAAGGATGAACCCGTCGTTGCAGCCCCAGTCGATCCCAAGACTTATAAGATCGGCGCGGAAGACATGCTCAATGTCCGCGTCTGGCGCGAAAACGACCTCAGTGGCAACGTCGTCGTCCGACCCGACGGGAAGATTACTATCCCGCTCGCCGGCGAGATCACTGCGGCCGGCCTGACGCCCGAACTGCTCTCCACGAAGATCGCTGAAGCGCTCTCCAAGTTCCTCAACAAGCCTGAAGTCATCGTCTCGGTCATGTCCGTTCAGAGCAAGCGGTATTACCTTTCCGGGAACGTCGGGCGCTCCGGGCCGGTTCCTCTGGTCACGCCGACGACAGTGTTGCAGGCACTCAGCGCAGCAGGCCTCGGCCAGTGGGCCAAGAAGAACAAGATCGTCATCATGCGCGGCGCGGAGCGCATCAAGTTCAATTACAACGAAGTCATCAAGGGCAAGAAGCTCGAGCAGAACATATATCTGCAGGACGGTGACCACATCTACGTGCCCTGACCGGGAGTTCAGGAGGAGGAACAAATTCAGATGGCAGCACCAACTGAACCGCTAACATTGCCCGATCAGCCGCTTTCCGTTCAGCGCCGGCCCTTCGACATCGAGGATTACATCGACATCCTGCGGCGTCACCGCTCGTGGATTCTTGGTCCTGCTTTCCTCGGGCTTGTCGCAGGCGTCGTCACCGCATTTCTCTGGCCCGATTCCTACATGGCCACCGGCCTGATCCGCGTCGTCCCTCCCCAGGTCCCAACCCGCCTCGTGCAGACCAACGTCACAGAGGAAATGACCAGCCGGGTCAACACGATTTACCAGAACATCGTCGCCCGGTCAAACCTGGTCAATCTCATTCAGACCTACAGCCTTTATCCGGAAGACCGCAAACGCCTGCCTACTGACGACGTTGTCGAGCAGATGCGCAAGGATATCGGTCTTGGTGAGATGCAGTATCTGTCCCGTGGAGCAGGCGCTCTCCGGCAGAACGTCAACGCGTTTCGGATCAGCTTCTCCTATTCGGACCGGCGCCTCGCCCAAAAAGTGTGCCAGGACCTGATCTCCCGCTTCATCGACGAGAGCACCAAATCGCGTTCCGCCGCATCCGTCTCAACGACTGAGTTTTTCAAGGATCAGTACGAGGTCGCCAAGCGGGAACTCGACGAAATCGATTCCAAAATCAGCGTCTTCAAATCGCGCAATTTCGGTGGGCTACCCGAACAGGAGCAGATGCTGTTCAGCCGCATCTCCGCGATGGAAGCCACCATCCAGGCGGTCGGCGGCCAAATCAGCCGCGCCCAACAGGATAAGTTGCAGCTCGAATCGCAGCTCAGGGACCTCCGCGACCAGGCCCAGGTCCTCGCTGCGCCGGTCACCGAGACTATCGCTTCCGCCCCGGTGAAGAACGATCGCCTTATCGAGGTGGATCGCGATATCGAGCGGACTGAAGCCTCCATCACTGCCATGCGCGAAACCTACACGGATTCGCACCCGGATATGCAGAGGCTGCTCGGGTACCTTCAGTCCAAGAAGGCACTGCGTGAGCAGATTCTTCGGGAAAGCGAAGCCGCCCGCACCGACAGTGCAGTCAAGACCCGCAGCGTCATCAGTCCCGCGAACGCCACCAAGCTGCGCGAAGTCAATGCTTCCATCTCCAAAATCCAGGCCGCGCTGCAGGCGAAGGACATGGAGATCGACGATCTCAACCGGCAGCTGAACGACACTAAGAACCGTCTCCGCGCCTCTCAGGCCCGAATGGAAGCGAGTCCCTCCGCAAACCAGGAATACATTCAACTGATGCGCGACCGTTCGCTGGTCGCCTCACGCTACGAGGAGTTGGGCCGGAAGATGCAGGACTCCTCCATGGCGACTGACCTGGAAAACCGGAAGCAGGGTGAACTGCTTGAAACCCTCGAAAACCCGGTGATCCCTGAGGAGCCGTATGCTCCCAAGCGGCCTTTTATTATCGCCATCGGTGTCGTCGTCGGCGTTGGACTCGGCATCGCCCTCGCCGGCGGGCGGGAGATCAAGGACTCCTCGCTCAAGAACCTGAAAGACGTTCGCGCTTACACGAAGCTTACCGTGCTCGGCAGTATTCCTCTCCTGGAGAATGACTTTGTCATTCGCCGACGCCGCCGTCTCTCCTGGCTCGCCTGGACTACTACTTTTCTGCTCGGCATCCTCCTGATGGCGGGCTCGATCGTTTACTATTACACTTCTCGCGCCTGACGGGACCATTACCTCATGCCGATGATGCACAACACTGCCACCATACGGAGTAGATCATGAGCCGAGTTCACGATGCCCTGAGACGCGCAGAATCAACGGTGTCCGGTGCGGCCGCGCCGGCGGAGCCCCCGGCTCCAATCCGTCAGGGGATGCCATCCTCCGTTCCAGCTTTCGACGGTATCCTCGAAAAAATTCAGACAGTTCCGTTCACTCCGTCGCCTGACGCGTCCATGCTCGACGCCAACCGCCCAAGCGAGGCTCCGGCGGAAGAGTTCCGCAGCCTGCGCACGCGACTCAATCACCTGCAGAGCCTCCAACCGATCCACACCGTGGTCGTTACCTCAGCTTCTCCCGCCGAGGGCAAGTCCTTCAGCGCGTCGAACCTCGCCGTCGCCCAGGCCCAACTCGAAGGCAACATGACTCTGCTCGCCGACTTTGACTTCCGGCGCCCGGTCGTCCACACCCTGTTCCAGATCCCACGCAGCCCCGGCATCACTGATTACCTCCAGGGCAAAGCCGCGCTCGAAGAGATCATCAAGCGCATTGAAGGTACGAGCCTGTATATCATGCCTGCCGGTGAGGCGGTCCTCAATCCCCTTGAACTCCTCAACCTCCCCGATGTTAAGACCCTTCTCGACAAGCTACCGTCCATCTTCAATTGGGTCATCCTCGACACGCCACCGCTGCTCTTCGCGGCGGATGCCAACCTGCTCTCCACCCTGTGCCACGGTCTGGTTATGGTTGTGCGCATCGGCACTACTACCATCGACTCCGTGACCCGTGCGATTGGATCCCTGTGCCAGAACAACATTCTCGGCATCATCGTCAACGGGGCACTCAAGAGCGAGCTATACAGCAAGTACACGTATTATCATTCGTATTACTACTCCAAGTCCGAGTAGGAATCTGCCGGAGAGGCGTACTCTTTCACTGGATGTATCCTGACGAGACAAGCGAGCCTGGATCATCGGGGCTCTCCCTGCGGGCTTGCCGGCTCCTCACCGGACTGGATGTCGGACTGGGCGGCGCGGTCGCCGTGCTTGTCTGGCTGTTGTTCCACTCCTGGGTCCGCGGCGAGTTCTGGTGGGCGAAGTTCAACGTCGCCGGTGCTCCCTTTTACGGAAGCGCGGTTTATTCGATGGGCCTCGGCCGCGCCACGCTTGCGGGATTTGCACTCCTCTTCGTCATGTACTCACTTCTGGGCGTGGTCTTCGGTCTGTTTGCCCAGAGTCGCGGACTTGCCCGCAACTTCATCCTCGCCCTGTTCTGGGTCCTGGGTTGGCACATCTTCGCACAACGATACTTCTGGCGTTCTCTCGATCCGTTTGGCGCTTCGTACTTTCCGCTGCTCGCCACGCTGCCAGGCCACCTTCTCGCCTGCTTCTGCCTCGCCCGCTTTGCAGTCAGATTTCAAAGCATCGCACGCACTTTTGGAGACCCGGTCTGGGCATCCGAATTCCAGCCGCAAAAGGATCTCGCGCCTGCCGCGGACTCTATAGAACTGGTAGAGGATCCTGAAACTGCAGCCGCCATATCGGCGGTTCCCGTTGAGGACTCCGGTCAGGTGTCTTCGCCCGGCGGCACGGGGAGTGATCAGGACACTTCCCGGGGTGTGCGCACGGATGATTGTTGAGCGATTCCCGATCAGGTAGAATGGACGGTTTGGGCCTGCGTGCGGGCACGGTTTCTATGAAACGCCTTCGGGCTCTTGCACGTCTGAGGCGAAGGCGCTGATAGAAAGGATTCTTCTCTGTTCACGATGACCAACAGGCGCAGATGCCTGGACGCCGTCCTGTTCTGCCTCGCTGCTTTTTCCTGGACGACCACGGGCACGGCGGGCCCTCTGCAGGCAGCTCCCCAGACAAATCCTCCCCAATCTCAGCCGCCCAAGCCGGCTGAAACCAAGAAGGACGAGCCGCGCAAGGCCAGTCCTTTTGAAAACGTCCCTGGCGCGAAGCCGCAGGAAGCCCAGCCGCCCGCGCAGCCCCCCAAGCCCGCGGAAGCCAAGAAGCCTGCGCCCTTCGAGACCGTCCCTACCACGAAAGAAGAGCCCAAGCCCGTACCCGCCGAGAAGCCCACAGAAGGCGCCAAGGCGCCCACCGCAGTCCCCGATATCGTCGAAGCCGTCGAGTTCCGTGGGGCTCGCCGCGTCCCGCAGGACACTCTCCGCGCCCTCATCTTCACCAAGAAGGGCGACAAGTACGATGCTGACGCGCTCCACCGGGACTTCATGGCCCTCTGGAATACCGGGCGCTTCGACGACATCTCACTCGAGCGCGAGGCCGGCGCCACCGGCTGGATCATCCGCTTCCTCGTCACGGAAAGGCGCGTCATCCGCTCCATCAAGTACGAGGGCAATAAATCCATCACGGTCTCCGAGATTCTGGACCGCTTCAAGGATCGCCGCGTCGGCCTGGCCGTCGAACAGCAGTACGAACAAGGCAAAGTGCAGCGCGCGACCAATGTCCTCAAAGAGTACCTTGCCGAGCGCGGGCGCCAGTTCGCCACGGTGACCCCCGAGATCCGCCAGATCCCGCCTTCCTCCATCGAAGTCACTTTCAAGATCCAGGAAGGCGCAAAGGTCAAGGTCGGCGAGATCGATATCATCGGCAACAAAGTCTTCGGGGATCGCGCCGTCATTCGCGCGATGAAGAACCTCAAGCCCATTGGCATTCCTCACGGACTCTTCCTCGAAAGCCTGTTCGCGCGCACCTTCGACTCCACCAAGCTCGAAGAGGACAAAGACCGCATCCGCATGTTCTATTCCTCGCGCGGGTACTTCCTCGCTCGCGTCACCGACTCGGACGTGAAGATGCGCGACATCCCCTCCGGCCACCTCTGGTTCCCGCCCTTCACCAAGACCAAGCCGGGCAAAGCCGCTGACCTCAAACTGACGATGGATGAGGGGCTGCTCTACAAGCTCAACAACATCAATTTCATCGGAGTGAAGCTCTTCCGCACTCCCGAAACGCTCATGCGGCCTCTGTTCGGCATGGCCCAGGGCGACGTCTTCTCCACGGAGAAGCTCCAGAAGGGCTTCAAGAATCTTCAGAAGCTGTACGGCGAATTCGGCTATGTCGATGCGGTCCCCGAGCCGGATTTCAACCCGATGCCCGACGGCAAGATCGATCTCACTATCAACGTCGATGAAGGCAAGCAGTTCTTCGTCAGGCGCATTGACTTCCAGGGCAATACTACGACGCGCGACAAGGTCATCCGTCGCGAACTTCTCATCGACGAAGGCGATCTCTACAATACCCGCCTGTGGGAGCTCAGCATCCTCCGCCTCAACCAGCTCGGTTACTTCGAGGCGTTGAAGGAAAACGAAGCGGCCACCATCAACCGCGACAACAAGAACAACACCGTCGACATCACCCTCAAGGTGAAAGAGCGCGGCAAGAACAGCATCAGCCTGAACGGCGGCGTCTCCGGTATCGCCGGCAGCTTCATCGGCTTCGGCTACGCCACGAACAACTTCCTCGGGCTCGGCGAGACCCTCAGCCTCAGCGCTGAGCTCGGCGATCGCATGCGCAACGTCACGTTCGGCTTCACAGAGCCCTACCTGTTCGACAAGCCCATCCAGGCCGGCTTCACTATCTACACCCAGCGCTTCAACTATGACCAGGCGCGCGAAGTGTCGCTGTTCTCCGGACGTAACCTGATCCCGCTGTACAACGCACTCGGTACTCAGAACCTGCTGATGTACACCCAGAAGGGATACGGTGCGACCGTATTCGCCAGCTATCCCCTAAGGCGATCTTTTGCCCGCCTCAGCCTCACCTACGGCATCGACAATTCCACCATCAATCCAGGAAACGCTTCCTCCACCACTTACTTCAGCTACTCGAACTTCCTGAACTTCGAGGGTCCCAACTCGCTTTCGGGGATCATCACCAGCCGCATCATTCCCTCGTACACGTACAACACGGTCGATCACCCCATTACGCCGTCTCGTGGCAGGAGCCTCTTCGCGTCCCTTTCCTTCGCCGGTGGCCCGCTCGGCGGCAATGTGAACCTGATCGAGCCGACCGTCTCCGCCACCTATTTCCGGAAAGGCTTAATGCCGCGGCACGTCATCGGTATGCGCGGATTGGGCCGGTTCATCACGGGTTACGGCGACCGGGTCGCCCCACCGTTCAACCGCGTCTTCATGGGCGGTGAGCAGGATGTCCGCGGTTTCGAGATCTGGAGCATCGGTCCCTTCGTCTACATCCCCAGTGAAGGCGCCACTACCGTGCTGAACCCCGACGGCTCTGCCCGAATGCAGAAAGTCATCGTGAATGGAGTGGTTCAGAATCAGCCGGTCCAGATGCAGCTTCCCATCTACCAGATCGTCTACCCAGGCGGCGATACTCAAGGCATCGGCAATCTCGAATACAGGATTCCGATCATTGGGCCGCTGACTCTGGCTGCGTTCTTCGACGCCGGCGTGAACCGCATCAGCCAGCCTGATCAGCTCAGGCTCAACCCCAGCCGCCTGGTTACCCTCAACGACACGTTCCCGCAGGCTGGTTTCGACAACAAGGCTCTCGTGATCGACAAGAGCCAGTTGGTCCGCACCTCAACCGGCCTCGAACTGCAGATCATGATGCCTGTGGTCAATGCGCCTTTCCGCCTCTACTGGGCTTACAACCCGACCGTGGTCCAGGACGTATTCACTCCACCAGTGGCAGCCTATCCATCCATGTTCCCGAACCGGGCTACGGCCTTGAACGCGGCAACCGTTTTCGCTCGTCCCTCGCCCTACCGTGAGCGCCGTACCATGTTCAGATTCACGATCAGCCGCACGTTTTGAGCCTCTACGGAGCGCTCCCGCGGCATGTTAGCATCAAAGAGTTTGAGGAGTTAAGAACAAAGTGAGACTTGATTTGAAGCACATAGGCCTCGGCGCGCTTGCCTTCATCCTGGCCGCGCCGGCCTTGCCCGCCCAGAGCCCCACCAAGGTGGCAATCATCAACATTCAGGGCGCCATCATCGCCACGAAGGACGGCACGAAGGCCCGCGAGGCCATGAATGCCAAGTTCGGCCCCCGCGCCAAGGACATGGAAGCGCGCAACGGCGAGGTCCAGAAACTGCGCGAGACCTTCAACAAGGGCGCCAATACGATGTCCGCCGAGGCGCGCGAGAAGCTCAGCCGGGAAATCGACGACAAGCAGAAGAAGCTGCAGTGGGATTCCGAAGATCTCAACAACGAGATGGAGCAGGAGCAGGGTAAGCTCGTCAACGAAATCGGCCAGCGTATGATCCAGGTGATTGACGAGTACTCCAAGGGCCAGGGCTTCGCCGTCGTTCTCGACGTCAGCACCCAGCAGAGCCCCGTCCTCTGGGCCGCCAACGGCATCGACATCACCCAGCAGATCGTTGACCTCTATGACAAAAAGTTCGGCGCAGGCGCTCCTCCGGCCGCAGCTGCTCCTGGAGCGACTTCCGCTGCCCCCGCTGCCACGAAACCGATTGTTCCTCCCGTGGCCCCACCCAAGAAGCCGGCAGGCGTGAAGTAATCCAGCAAGTCTTCAGTTTGCAGAGACGAGGCAGGCGCCGGCGGCCTGCCTCGTCGTTTTCTCAGTAACCTTCCACCCTGATTCGGAATACTTCCCGCCACGTTCCGCCCGGATCCACGGATTGCAGTCCTTTGTACCAGCCGGCCTGCGCCGCATTGAACGCGTTCGTAATTCCGGTCATCGGCTCGAAACAGATAAAGCCCCGCCCCAGGGGCGCGTACACGACCGCCACCGGATATTTCGGGCCGTATTCAACGGTGATCTTCTCGGATTTGCCCTGCACGCTGAACCGGGCAAACCCATCGCCGTCCCGGACCAGTCCCTCGAAGACGTCGTCCAGCGCTACGCCCGCCAGCTTCACTGTCTCCCCGTAGGGATTCGGGACCTTTTCCCCCGTCGGGATCAGCCGGTTCGACAGAACATGTTTCTCCCGGGCCGCCAGCCGGACGGTCCACTCGTCCCTTGGCGCATCGTTCAACTGGAAATAGGGGTGGTATCCCAGTGACACCGGCAGCGGCTCGGCGGACAGGTTTTCAATGGCCGTCTCCACCTCCAGCACTCCCTCCTTCAACCGGTAGGTTACGGTGATGGAGTTCGCGAAGGGGAACTGCGTCATCAGTTCGGGATACTTCCAGAACTCGAGCTTCGATTCGAGCACTGCGCTGCCCCGGCCCGCCTCCGCCTTCTGAACCTTCCACAGCTTCGAATACTGCAGCAGGCCGTGGATGGGCGTATTGCTCGGCCCCGGACGCAGGTTGCCCGTCTCTTCCTTCAAAGCGTACTTCCGGCCGTTCACCCAATACGTCATGCCGTCAATCCTGTTCGCCCAAGGCCACAGCATCGGGTTACCCAGGAATGTAGGCTTCGCGGCGAACTCGCCGACTGTCTTGTACGGCGACCAGAAGACGCGCTTGCCCTTCACCGTCATGTCGTAGGAGTTGTTCCCCAACGACGGCGCGACGCGTACCTCCGTCTGCCGCGCTTCATCGCGCAATACGTAGATCTCGATGGAATCGGCGGTTTCCCGCCGCACACTGTATTCGGCAGCAGTTGTCATCGAAAGGGTCAGTGGAAAGGTCAGTAACAGCGCTCCACGCATGTCACTGAGTTTAATTCGAAGGCTCGGTATCTTTCAGCGCCGGGTCCCGCGGGTCCAGTTCCATGGGCTGCTGGCAACACCGGCAAAGGCCCGGGGTCCATCCGCGGATGGCGCAGACATCGCACCAATAAGTGATCACCAGCTTCTTCCCATTCCGCCATATAAACAATGATCGCGTGTGGATGGGGTCGATCACAAACCGGTCTGGAGCAACGTAGTGGCCGTTTGCTTCAAAATCACCATCCTTCAGGCGCTCATCCCGCAGCACGCCGGCGGTATCCTGATCGCCATCGAGCAGAATCACCTTGCCCTCCTTTGTCGTGAGGGCCGGAGGCAAGTCGGGCTGCTGCCGGAGCCGTCCTCGCACGTTTGCGGTGCTTTGCGCGTGCAACACAATTGCCGGGATGAAGAGGAGAACACCGCGTCTTGTGATCACTATCCCTCCTGATGCGGCTCAGTGCGCAAGAGTCGCAGCCCGTTGAGGGTCACGGCGAAGGTCGCTCCCATGTCCGCCGCCACCGCCATCCACAAGGTCGCCCAACCCGCGACCGCCGCAGCTAGGAATAGCCCCTTCATCACCAGCGCAAACGCGATGTTCTGACGGACGACCTTCAGTGTCCGCCGCGCGTGGTCCACCAGGAACAACACCTTCTTCAAATCCGATCTCATCAAGACGACGTCGGCACTCTCCCGAGCCAGTTCTTCGCCCCGGACGCCCATGCTGATGCCCAGCGACGCCGCCGTCAGTGCCAGCGCATCGGCCGCGGTGTCACCCACCATCGCGACGTGCCGGTGCTCGCGCATCAGCCCTTCAATCAGCGCGGCTTTCTCTTCCGCTAGCAGCTCCGCATGCACATCCTCAGCCTGCACGAGTTCCGCCACCTCACGGGCTGTAGGCTCAGGATCGCCCGTCGCCACTACGACACGCCGGATCCCGCGCTTCCGCAGCGCTGCCACCACCTCACGCGCGTCCCGTTGCGGCCGGTCGCACAATCCAACGAGACTCACTCCATCCCGGCCCCTCCTGGCCTCGACTGTCCAGCCTTCCGCCGTCATCTCTGCGATATGCGATCGAACGCTTCCCGCCAGCCCGCCTTCTTCAGCCCATCGGGGCGTCAACGGAAAAGAGCCTCCCTCCTCGGCCCGCCACTCTTCCCACGCGCGCAGTGACCGCTCCTCGTCCCCGTTCAAGTTCACCTCGCGCGCAACTTCAGGCATCCCGCGTGTCAGCACTCCCTGCCTGTCCAGCGCGAGAACCTTCACCCGCGCGGCTTCCTCCAGATACGCTCCGCCCTTGACCAGAACTCCTTCGCGCGCCGCGCTGGTCAGGGCTGCCGCGACGCTCACTGGAGTGGAAATCACCAATGCGCACGGGCACGCAATCAGCAGCACTACCATCCCCTGATACACCCAATGTCCCCAGCTTCCCGCGCCCAGCATCGGAGGAAGCAGTGCGACACTGATCGCCATCAGCAGCACTGCCGGCGTGTAGTGCCTGGTGAACCTCTCGACGAACTGCTCGCTGGGCGCTTTACGCGACCGCGAATCTCCCACCATGCGCAGCATGCGCCGCAGCGTCGTGTTCCGGCCTGCCTGTGCCGCCCGGATCTCCAGCACGCCGCTCTCGTTCAGCGTGCCGGCGAATACTTCATCACCGGCGCGCCTCTCTACTGCCTCCGACTCACCCGTGATCAGCGACTGATTCACGTACGACGCTCCCCGCTCCACCACTCCGTCACATGGGATCTGCTCACCTTCGCGCACCCTTACCAGGCTGCCCACCTGAACCGCCTCCACCTCCACGCGGTGCTCGTGGTCGCCGTGGACCACAGACGCTTCCGCCGGCATCACTCGGAGGAGCTTCGAAATCTCCTCGCGTGCCCGCAGGAGGCTCCTGGCCTCAAGCCGCCCGGCCAGAGAGAAGAGAAACGCGAGCGTGCCCGCCTCGGTCCATTCCCCCAACCCAGCAGCCCCTGCCATCGAGATGACCACCAGCAGGTTCATGTCAGGCCGACGAGTCAGTAACGCTGCCCAGGCCTTGCGCGCCGCAAGCGCCGCGCCGGCCAGAATCGCCAGTGCATACATCGCCACTGACCCCGGATGCGCGCTGTGGCCGCCCGCCCCGTGCTCGTGCGCCAATAGTGTTGTGACCCAGTCGCCGCCATGCCACACCTGCAGCGTCATCCCCGCCGCAAGACTCACCCCACTGCCCCACACCAGCCACTTCCCCCAATCCCTGCCGACCAGCTCCGTTTGCGCCTCCCGCCACGGCTCGCATCGCATCCCCACCGACGCGACGGCGGACTCGATTGCCTCCGGCGTCACCTTCGCCGGCGCGTACTCCACCTCCATTCGCCCCAGCACCACGTCGAAACGCAACTCTCGCACGCCCGCGACCCGGCTCAGCCTCGCCCTAAGCAGCGACACCTCTTCGCCGCAATCCATTCCATGTACCCGGTACTGCGCGGTCGTGTTAATGAGAACGCCTCCTCAATTAGATTCTAGCCTTTTCCCCGTCAATCGGTTATGAATGGGATTAGGTCATGTCCAGGCACAAGATCCACGGCAACCACAGCCACGTGCACGGTGAGGATTGCGGGCATACCGCAATCCGCCACGGCGGGCACATCGACTACCTGCACGACGGCTGCATGCATACGCTGCACGGGGACCACTTCGATGAATGCAACATCGAGGTTTCCGAGCAGAATCCAGCCTTCTGTACTCCGGATCACTCCTGCGCAGGACACGAGAGCGCGCACATCCACGGTCCAGGGTGTGGACACGAACCCGTGCCTCACGGCGACCACGTGGACTACCTGGTGGATGGCCACCTCCACTACCCGCACGGCGAACACTGCGACGACCACGGCCGCGTCGACCTCGCTTAAGCCCACCATCTCACCGCGTCGGCGGTGTATGCTTTGAATTCCGCGGGCATCGTCCGTTCGCGGCGCTCCGATCATGTCCAGTGACTGGCAGCCCAGCTTCTCCTCATTCGTCACCGTCTCGATCTTCGACGTGGACGCTGAATCCTCCGCATTCCTCGATGCCCCGCAGGTTCTTTCTGACGGTGAGAATGTCCGTGCCGCACGGTTCCGTGGCGATCACCTCAGGCGGCGCTACCGGCGGGCCCATGCCGGACTGCGGTTGCTGCTCGGCCATGAGACAGGCCTTCCACCCGCTGCTTTGCCGATCTGCACGGCTCGTTCCGGCAAGCCATTCCTGCAAGGTTCGAACCTCTCATTCAATCTCTCCCATTCAGGGCACCTGGCTGCCGTCGTCATCGGCTGCGGCCATGAGGTCGGCATCGACGTCGAGGTCGAAGGCCGCAGAATCACGAATATCCTCGGGGTCGCCGCTTCCGTCCTGCATGCCGAGGAAGTCAGCCGGCTGGCCGCGCTTTCGCCGCAGGGAAGGGAACCCGCGTTTCTCCGCCTCTGGACCGCGCGTGAAGCCTGGTTGAAAGCCCTCGGCACCGGCATCGCTGCAGGCCCCCGCCACTTCAACGCCGCCCCCTTGCTGGATGGTCTCCAGGCCATCACCTGCGACGACTGGACCGTCCGCCAGATCCCCACTTCCCCGGGCGTCTACGCCGCCGTCGCCGCATCCGGCTCGGGCTGGAGCTATCGCCTCGCCGCACCGGATTTCTGACTATCCCGGGGCTTCTCTCACCCGCCCCCGCAGCCGGTAATGCAGCTTCAGGAACGTTGCGCCCCAGAGTGTGAGAAGGTGATCGGCCCGGACGTCGCCCGCGTTCGAATACACATGGATCGTCTCCCGAAGCGACTTCAAGTACCGAGCCCAGACCATCCCATCGCCGCAACGAACCGTGAAATAGAACCCGGGGCTGCCGAACCCGTCGCCCGCCGACACCATGGACACCGAGCCGTCCTTGTGCGCGACCGGACGCATCATCACGATGGCATTCCCATTCGGCAATGGAAACACAACGCGCACGCAGCGCCCTGAATAATTGGGTATCTCGCAGGTGGAGTAGGCGCCGGCGTAGATCACGTCTCCGGTAGCCAGCATCTGCCGCACCCATGCATTGAACACGGGTTCGCCGCGCGCGGCGTCCACCAACGGCATCACTTCGCTTGTCATCCCTCGGCTCGTGTCCAGGCCTGTGAGCGGCACATTCAACTGCTGGAGCCTCCGGCTGAACAGTGCTGCGAGCGCCCACCCGAATGGCCGGAAGAAGCCGCTCCAGTGAGACCACGCATCCAGTTCATACTCCGAGGTGCGCTCGTAGAAATCCGCTACCGCCGCGTCCACCGCGCCCGGGTCGAACCTGGGACCAGCGAGACAACCCAAATCCCGAACCAGGCCAGACCTCTCTCCGCGAACAATCTGCAGGCCGTGCTCCGCGGCATAAGCTTCGAAGAACTTCGCGCCGATCCCCTCAGGCTTCCCCGCAGGTCCCTCCAGCCAGGGATACTCGCTCAAGGAGACCCGGCGCCCGGTCCATTGCACCCAGCGTTGTGTCGACCAGTCCACCAGATGCCCTCGGGCATCGTCGAGCCACATGTTCTAACTCCGCTTGCGTAGTGATTCCGCGAACTCCGCACCGGCGCGAAACTTCTCCTCCATTTGGCCGTTCTTCAAATCCTTCCGCAAACCGGCCCACTGGGCTGCAAACAGGTCCAGCGCCTCGATGATCGCTTCCTCGTTCGTCTCCAGAATGTCCCGCCAGATCTCCCACGCGCTCATCGCCAGGCGCGTCGAATCCACCAGCCCCGGACCCGCGGCGCCAGCGATCTCATCGCGGTTCTCATGCCCGCCAAGCGTTGACGCCAGCGTCGTCGACAGCAACTGCGGCAGATGCGACGATAGCGCCACCACGCGGTCATGCGTCTCCGGAGCCATCACGCGCGCCTCCGCACCGATCCTGCCGATCCACTCCACGAACTCACGCGCCGCCGCCGTCTCCATCTGCGAAGCATCCAACGGCGTCAACAAATACGGGCGCCCGCGAAACAGCCCCGCCTCCGCTGATCCCACGCCGCGCGCCTCCTTCCCCGCCATCGGGTGTCCGCCAAGGAACTGCGCCCTCCGCAGCGAGCATCCCGCCTTGCATATCCGCGCCTTCGTACTTCCCGCGTCTGTCACCAGCGCGCCGGGCTTCACCAGCGCATCCAGCCGCGGCAGCGTATCGAGGATCGTATGAATCGGTCCGGCCAGATAGACGAGGTCTGCATCGGCACACGCATCCTGTAGGGACGCGCCTTCGTCGATCACGCCCAACCGCAGCGCCTCTTGCAGAGTTCTCTCCGAGCTGACGCCCACGATCCGCCCTCGAAATCCGGCCTTGCGCAGTGCCAGCGCAAACGATCCCCCGATCAGCCCCACTCCGGCAATGACGACGCGCTGCATCAAATTGTCCGCCCTACTGCAGTCGCAATCGTCTTCAACTGCCCCATCAGCGCGGCAAACTGCTCCGGCCACAGCGACTGCGCTCCCTCGCTCACCGCGTGATCCGGGTCCGGATGGACGTCAATCAAAAGTCCATCCGCGCCTGCGGCCACTGCTGCCAGCGCCATCGGCGTCACCTTGTCGCGACGCCCCGTCGCGTGCGACGGATCCGCCAGCACCGGCAGATGTGACAGCTTATGCACCACAGGGATCGCGGCGATGTCCAGCGTGTTCTTCGTGTATGTCTCGAAGGTCCGGATGCCGCGCTCGCACACAATCACCTTGTAGTTGCCGCCAGTCAGGATCAGGTCGGCTGACACAAGCAACTCCTCAATCGTCGCCGCGATGCCCCGCTTCAGCAGCACCGGCTTCGATGCTCCTCCCAGCGCCTTCAGCAAGGAGTAGTTCTGCATGTTCCGCGAGCCTACCAGCAGCAGGTCCGCGTACTCTTCCACCATCCGGATCCGTGCCGCATCGGCCACTTCACTCACCAGGAAGAGCCCGTATGTGTCCGCCGCCAGGCGCAGCAGCTTCAGCGCCTCCTCGCCCAATTCCTGCACCGGATGCGGCGAACGCTCCGGGCGCATTCCCCCTCCGCGCAGAAACCTTGCACCGGCCCGGGCCACCAACTCCGCGCAGCGCATTACCTGGTTCTCGCCCTCCACGCTGCACGGCCCGGCCATCACCACCACCTGCTTGCCGCCAATCTCCGCCTCGCCCGCGCGCGCATTCTCAAACCGCACCACCGTGCCTTCCGGCTTGAAGCTCCGGTTCGCCAGTTGATACGGCGCCATGATGCGGTGGCACTCCATCACGCCGTCCATCACCTTGAACTCTTCCGGATCCACCAATTCCGTCGGCCCCACGCCTCCCAGCACCGTGTGCACCACACCCGTTGAGCGGTGTACCACGAACTCCAGTCCCACCAGCTTCTCGATGACGTTCTCGATCTGCTGTTCCGTCGCTCCTTTTTCCATCACCACGATCATGGCTGCTTCTCCTTGTTCCGCTCCCGCTGCAGCATGCGCATCTCGTCGATGATGCGCTCGAACAGCCGCCGCACCGCGCCTTCCGACAGCGGTCCCCCGTTGTGCTCCACCACGTTCCGAAACACCTGCTCCTCGCGCTTCGGCTCGTAGATCGGCATCGTCATCTGCTTCTTGATGTCGCCGATCTTGCCGGCCGCTTCGGCCCGCTGGCTGAACAGGTCGAGGATCAGCAGATCGAGCCGGTCGATCTCGTTCCGCAGCGCTTCCAGGCCATCCTGTGCTTCTTCCGGTGTCATGCTCGGCCCGTCAACTCCTTGCAGAATGACTCCAGCCGCGCCTCCAGATCAAGAGCCGATCCGTGCTCTTCGATCACCCGCATCACCGCGCTGCCCACCACCACACCGTCCGCATACTGCCCGATCGCTGCCACGTGCTCGCGCTTCGAGATGCCGAAGCCGACCGCAACGGGCAGGGAAGTGAGCCTCTTCAAGTCGCCTACAAGTTGATCCACGCCGCCCGCGACGCTGTCCCTCTCGCCCGTCACCCCGGTGCGCGATACCACGTACACGAATCCCGTGGAATGCTGCGCCACCAGCTCCAACCGCCGCTCTGTCGAAGTAGGAGCAGCCAGGAACACCGTGTCCAGCCCCGACTTCCGCATCACCTCCACGGTGTCGTCGGCCTCTTCCACGCTGAGGTCCGTGAACAGGCAGCCGTCGACGCCCGCCGCCTTCGCATCCGCGCACAGCCGTTCCAACCCATAGCGCATCAAGGGATTCATGTAGCTGAACAGGATGATGGGCATCTCGCTGCGAGCGCGGATCTCTCGCGCGATGTCGAGCACCCGCGCCACAGTCGTGCCGGCTTTCAACGCGCGGTCCGACGCCCGCTGGATCACGGGACCATCCGCAATCGGATCCGAAAACGGTACCCCCAGTTCCAGCAGATTCGCGCCGCCGCGCTCCAGCGCCAGGGCCAGTTCCACCGTTCTGTCCGGCGACGGGTCGCCCGCGGTCAGGTACACCACCAGCGCCGGCCGGCCTTCCTGGCGGCTCTTCTCAAAGCAGCGCGCGATCCTCTCGCTGCTCGTGCATTCATTACTTGGCATCGGGGTTATCCAGTTCCGGGAAATTCTCGCGGTAGATGTCTGTGTCCTTGTCGCCGCGGCCGGAGAGGTTCACCAGAATGATCTGGTCCTTCGCCGCAGGCGCACGCTTCAGCGCCTCCGCCACAGCGTGCGAGCTTTCAAGCGCCGGGATGATCCCCTCAGTCCGGGCCAGCGTCCGCGCCGCCTCCAGCGCCTCACGGTCTGAGGCCGAAACGTACTCTGCCCGCCCCTGATCGTGCAGCCACGCGTGCTCTGGACCCACCAGCGCATAGTCCAGGCCCGCCGACACCGAATGCGTCAGCGACACCTGCCCGTCGTCGTCCTGCAGCAGATAGCTGTACGCGCCTTGCAGCACGCCGGGCGATCCTCCCTCAAACCGCGCCGCGTGCTCGCCCAACTGCAGGCTCCGCCCGCCGGCCTCCACGCCCACCAGCCGCACCTCTTCATCCGGCACGAACGCCGTGAAGATCCCGATCGCATTCGATCCGCCGCCGACGCACGCAATCACAGTGTCGGGCAGCCGCCCTACTCGCGACAGCATCTGACGCCGGGCCTCATCTCCCGTACAGCGGTGGAACTCGCGCACCATCATCGGGTACGGATGCGCGCCCAGCGCCGATCCGAGAAGGTAATGCGTCGTCCCCACGTTCGTCACCCAATCCCGCATAGCCTCGCTGACCGCGTCCTTCAGAGTCCGGCTGCCTGAATCAACGCTCACCACCTTCGCGCCCAGCAGCCGCATCCGGAATACGTTCAGTCGCTGCCGGCGCATGTCTTCCGCGCCCATGTAAACGACGCACTCCAGGCCGAACAGCGCGCACACCGTCGCAGTCGCGACGCCGTGCTGCCCCGCGCCCGTCTCCGCGATGATCCGCTTCTTGCCCATGCGCCGCGCCAGCAGGATCTGCCCCAGGCAGTTGTTGATCTTGTGTGCCCCCGTGTGCAGCAGGTCCTCACGCTTGATGAAGATCCGCGCTCCGCCCAGTTCCGCGCTCAAACGCTTCGCTTCATATAACGGTGTCGGCCGGCCGGCGTAGTTCTCCAGCAGGTCCTTCAGCTCCGCCTGGAACGCCGCATCCTCGCGCGCCTCCGTGAATGAGCGTTCGATCTCCTCCAGAGGCGCCATCAGCGTCTCCGGGACGAACCGCCCGCCGTAGGGCCCGAAGTGGCCCTTCGAGTCGGGCATCTGTGGTGTGCTCTTCATAAACTTCCTTGCCGCGCCGCTCTGACGAACGCTTCAACTTTCGCGTGATCCTTCTTGCCCGGCTCGCGCTCCAGCCGCGAGCACGCATCCACGCCCCATGGCTGCACAGCCTCGATCGCCGCGGCGACATTGTCCGGTCCCAACCCTCCGGCGAGGATCACTCTGCCCGGCAGTCCGGCAGCCAGGCTCCAGTCGAATGATCTGCCCGTGCCTCCGCGCTGGACGCCCGCTGGCGTGTCGATCAAAAAGGCCTGCGCGCCGCTGCTCTTCATTCTCCCGCGGATCTCCTCCATGTCTGCCGCCCACGCCTGCCACCACGGCATCCGCAGCCCCGCGCATTCGCCGTGGATTTGCGCGACCTCCAGTCCCGCGGCGCTCGCGATCTCCTCGACCCTCCCGGCGATCTCATCCACAAACACTCCGACCGTTACTACGCCGCCGGCTAACCTTTCAATGATCTGCGACGCTGCCATCGGATCCACGTACCGCGGACTGTCCTTCCAGAAATTGAAACCCAGCGCATCAGCCCCTGCATCCACGGCCTGGAGCGCGTCGTCAAGCGTCGTGATCCCGCAGATCTTCACCAGCATCACTCGCCCCGCAGTTCCTTCAGTGCCGCCGCCGGATCGCCCGACTTCATCAGGTGCTCGCCCACGAGAAACGCCTGGAATCCCGCTGCCGTCAGCCGCTCCACATCGGCCCGCGAGTGAATGCCGCTTTCCGCCACCTTCACTAACCCGGCCGGCATCTTCGCAGCCAGACGCTCCGAAGTCTCCAGCTTCACCTCGAACGTTCGAAGGTCGCGATTGTTAACTCCCAGGATCTCAGCCCCCGATTCCAGCGCGCGATCCAACTCCGCCTCGTCATGCACCTCCACCAGCGCCGCCATTCCGTATTGACCCGCGAGCCTTCGGAAGCTCTCCATCTGTTCCCTCGTCAGGATCGCCGCGATCAACAGGATCGCGTCCGCACCCGCGCCTGCCGCTTCGATCACGTCGATCTCATCGATCGTGAAATCCTTGCGCAGCACTGGCACAAATGCGGTCGCCCGAGCCGTCGTCAGGTCGCTCAGGGAACCCTGGAAGAACTCTCGGTCCGTAAGGACAGACAGCGCCGCGGCCCCTCCAGAGAAGTACGCCCTCGCCTGCGAGCCTGGGTTGAAGTCCGGACTCAGCACGCCTTTGCTCGGCGACGCTTTCTTGATCTCCGCGATCACCGCCGGGCTCTTCAACAGAGCCGCCTTGAAATCTCTTCTCTGCCCCTTCTGAAACGCCGCGTTGCGCTCCATCCCTTTGCGTAGCACGGCCTTCTCGGCGACCTCCAGCTTCTTCCGGTCGACAATTCGGGCGAGGATATCGGGGATCGTTGATGCCATGTCGGGGGAAACTTCCACGATACCACCTCTTCCCACGTGCACTCTCAAGTCGCGTGCCGCTCTTGCCGATGGATTCATTGAAACCCGTTCGGATAGTATCGTCATGGAGGGTGGCTTCTTGGATTGCTCGTTTGGGAAGGCGTGGTCTTCGTGTCTCCTGCTTTTTCTCCTGCCCGCATTGGCTTGCGCCGAACCTCCCGACCCCGCCGCCGTTCTCAAGTCCGCCTCCGCCACTGATCTGCCGCTCAACTTCCTGAAGACGCCTGCTGACGCGCCCGTTGCGCTCTTTGAGTACGACTCAAACTCTTTCAAGACATCCCATCCCCGCCTCCCCGTCCCCTCCGCTCAGTATCTCGACCAGCTCAGAGCCAACTCCGCCATCTACTCATCCTACAAGCGCCTTGCCGATCAGGTGACTCCCGGCCAGGCCATGAACATGGACCAGGCATCCGCGCTACTGATCTACGCTCTTGCCTCGCAGGACCCGACCTATCTGGCCAAGATCAAGCCCTTCCTTTCAGGCGGCCTGCCCAACTACGCCACTTGGGCTCAGCTCTACTGGCAAGCCTACGCCTATGACTGGTTCTACGACCGTTTCTCCAGCGACGAGCGCACGCTCTTCCAGCAGAGCATCCTCACCGCCCTGGGCCATCTCGAAGACGATCTCGTCCTCACCGCGCCCAGCCCCTTCAACGACGTCGGCTACAACCGCTTTGAAGGCGCAGTTCTCACCGCGTCTCTCGCCATTCATCCCGATCACGCGCGGGCGATGGACCATCTCCGCTTCGCCCTCGCCTATGTCAACGACATTCTCGCCGCCTGCCACCACATCACTGGCAGGACTGGCGGATGGCACGAGGGCTTCGAGTACTACACCATCGGCATCAGCAAGGTCGTCACTCGCATCTTCTCCGAATGGCGGGCCGCCTCGGGCCAGGATCTTTTCGCAGCAAATCCCTGGATCGAGGGAATGATCTTCTACCCCATCTACAAGCTGCGTCCCGATCGCACTCCGTCGCGCTGGGGTGACATGGCATGGTCCCTGAGTTCCTTCGATAATGCCACTTACCCTCTCTCTGTCGCCTACGCCAACCCGCTCGGGCTCTGGTTCTCGCGCCGGATGTCTCCCACTCCGGGAGGGACCTTCGGCGTCGAGCAACAGCCGACCGGCCTCAAGCCCTCGCTCTGGCCCTGGGGCGAGCCCGACCGGACCAGCCTGACTGAGATCCCCATCGCCAGCCTTCCGCTCGACTGGCTCTTCGAAGGAACCGGCGAAGTCGTCATGCGCTCAGGCTGGACCGAAGACGACACCATGATCGAGTTCAAGGCAGGGCCTCACTACTGGAGTCACTCCAATCTCGATCAGGGCGCATTCACCATCTATCATCGCGGCGCGCTAGCCATCGATTCCGGTGCTTACTATTACTATGGCGATGATCACCACCTGAACTACCGCCGTCAGGCCATCTCCAAGAACACCATCCTCGTCTACGATCCTGCCGATTCCTTCGCTCTTCCGGATGGCCGGAGCCTCGCCAACGACGGCGGCCAACGCCGCATCGAAGGCGCCTACGGCGTGGGTGCTCCCTCGGCTTACATGGATGAAAACTACATCGATTCCTACTTCGCATGGGCCGATGCCGGGAGGCAGGGAGCCATCCCCGTTCCGCCCGGGCCATCCTCGCTCGACCTCTGGAAATCGCGCTCCTCGACATTCGACATGGGCCGCATCCTCGCCTTCGATTCGTCGCCCTCGTTCTCATACGTCTCCGCCGATCTCACCCTCGCCTACAACAATGAGAACTCCGGCATCAACCCAGTCGATCGTACGCCCAGAGTCCGTTCACTGACACGCTCACTCCTATTCCTCTCCAGAAAATACCTGGTCGTCTACGATGCTGTGGATGCCGTCGATCCGAGCTTTGAAAAGCGCTGGCTCCTCCATTCCATCAACGAGCCGTCCATCTCCGGCCAGGATTTCACGATCGTCCGCGCCGACACGGTCCTGCATCACTACTCGTTCCCTGAAGGCCTGAAATACCGGACATCGGACCGGCGCTCCTACCAGTACAACGGCATGCTGTTGGGGCGCACGCTGCTGCCCGCCAATCCGAGAATCACCTCAATCGGAGGGCCCGGCCGTGAGTTCGAGGTCAACGTCGGGAATTACAACAAGAGCAACCCGGCGGACACCTGGTACGCCAAGGACGGCTTCATCATCACTGATCCCAAGGTCGGTCCCCAGGAGCCGGGCAACTGGCGTCTCGAGATATCGCCCACCGATCCCGAGGAGACCACCTACTTCCTGCACTTTCTCTACCCCACTGAGTATGGCGGCGCCGAGCTACCTCCCACCACTCTGCTCCGCGGCGACGGCTATCAGGGACTGGCGGTTCACGATGACTCCGCAGCCTGGATCGCTCTCTTCGCTGCGCCCGGCCCCGATCAGATGGAGCTCTCATATGAGTCCCCTGTGTCCTCGCCGGTAACGCACTGTATCGTGGGCCTGCGTCCCGGCGCCTATGCTGTCTATCAAGGCGACTCCATGCTCGCAAAATCCGTCACAGTCTCTTCGCAGGGTGTACTCCAGTTCGCGGCAGAAGGTCCGGGCTCCTTCAGAATCGTTTTGCTCCCGCCCCCTGAGCCCCAGCCCGACCCCGAACCGCAGGAGCCCTAAGTGGGGCAGGCGCCGGTCTGCGGGTAAGAAGCTTTTCGCTCGCCAATGTAGTATCAGTGAAAGAAAGGCTTCATGAATACCCGCTCCGGGAAGATCACTCTGCTACTCTGTATTTCCCTCCTCTGTGCCTCATGCTCCAGAAATGCTGAGGCCGGAAAGGGTGCACCCGACGCCCGCAAACGCGCAGGCGCTCCTGTCCGCGTCGGCTCAGTGTCCCGACAGGACGTGCCGCTCGAAATCCGCGCAATCGGAAACGTCGAAGCTCTCTCTTCAGTTGCGGTGAAGTCGCGAGTCGCCGGCCAAGTGGTGGTAGTCCACGTGACGGACGGCGCTGAAGTGAAGCAGGGTGAACTCCTCTTCGAGATCGATCCCCTCCCCTTTCTCGAACGCGTCCGCGCCGCGGAAGCCGCCATCGCCCGGGACCAGGCCGCGGAGAAGCAGAGCATCGCCAATATCGCTCGCAGCCAGGCCCAGGCCGCCAATGCGCGCGCCCAGGCCCAGCGGTATCAGACACTCTTCCGCGAAGGGATCGGCGCCCGAGAGCAATCAGACCAGATGACTACTGCCGCCGACGCTGCCGATGCCCAAGTCAATGCCGACCGCGCTTCACTTGAAAGCGCCCGTGCCTCAATGCGCGCCGATGAGGCCAATCTCGCGCAGGCCAAACTCGACCTCAGCTACACGAAAATCACTGCTCCCATCTCTGGACGCACTGGTTTCATTTCCATCAAAGCCGGCAACCTCATTAAGGAAAATGACGCCGCTCTCGTCACTATCCTTCAAATGTCCCCTGCCTGGGTCGTCTTCTCTGTCCCCGAGCAGTCGCTCTCGGAAATTCGCCGCGCCCTTTCCGAGCGTCCTCTCACCGCCGAGGCCGTGGAGGACCCCTCCGGGCGTGTCATCACCAAGGGCCGCCTCGAAGTCATCGACAACAGCATTGACGTGGCCACCGGCACCATCAAGCTCAAAGCCATCTTTGAAAACGCGGATCGCCGCCTATGGCCCGGCGAGTTCGCCAATATCAGGCTCCACCTCCGCACCGACAACAACGCCCTCACCATTCCGGTCGCCGGCCTGCAAAGCGGCCCCAATGGCCGCTACGTCTGGATTGCCCGTCCTGACTCGACTGCCGAGCTCCGCCCGGTTGATATCAGCCGTACCCACGGCGATGTGGCCGTCATCGCCAAGGGCGTGACCGAGGGCGAGCGTGTCGTTACCAGCGGGCAGCTTCGCGTTGCTCCCGGCGCCAGCCTCCAGATCCTTAGCGTTGATCAGCAGCCCTGAAAGAGGACGCATGAGGTTTACTGATTTCTTCATCAAGCGGCCTGTCGCCACGACTCTTCTCATGGCGGCCATCCTCATCTTCGGCCTCTTCGGCTATCGCAGCCTCCCCGTCAGCGACCTTCCTCCTGTCGAGTACCCCACCATCAGCGTCAGCGCCGCCGTGCCCGGCTCCAGTCCGGAGACGATGGCTTCCACGGTCGCCACGCCCCTCGAGCGGCAGTTCTCCACCATCGCCGGCATCGACAACATGTCCTCCACCAGCTCTCTCGGCGTCACGAACATCACCCTTCAGTTCGTGCTTGAGCGGGATATCGATGCCGCGGCTCAGGATGTCATGGCAGCCATCTCCCAGGCTTCCCGCAGCCTGCCCACCAGCATGCCCTCACCGCCCTCCTACAACAAGGTCAACCCGGCGGACCAGCCTATTCTCTACATGTCCCTCCGCTCCGCGACCCTGGAGCCTTCTCGCCTCAGCGAGTACGCCGATACGACTCTCGCCCAGCGCATTTCCATGGTCAGCGGCGTCGCTCAGGTTCAGGTGTTCGGCCTGATGAAATATGCGGTGCGAGTCCAGGTCGATCCCGACAAACTCGCCTCGCGCGGCATCGGTCTCGACGAAGTGCGTGATGCCCTCGCCAGGGGCAACGTCCTGCTTCCTTCCGGCGCATTGTACGGCGATCAGAAGTCCTACACGGTTCAGGCCAATTCCCAGCTCAGCAACGCCGCCGGCTTCCGCCCGCTCATCGTCGCCTACCGCAACGGCAGCCCCGTTCGCCTCGAACAGCTCGGCAATGTCGTCGATAGTGTCCAGAACGATAAGTCGGCGTTCTGGCAGGATGACGATCCAGCCGTCGTTCTGGCCGTGCGCAAACAGCCCGGCACCAACACCGTCGAAGTCGTCGACGGCATCCGGAAGCTCCTTCCCGCCCTTCAATCCCAGATGCCCGCAGGGCTCAATCTCGAGATCAGTTTCGACCGCTCTCAGACCATCCGCGATTCTATCGCCGACGTGAAATTCACACTCCTGTTGACCATCGCCCTCGTCATCTTCGTTATCTTCGTTTTTCTCCGCAACGCCTCCGCCACTCTCATCCCCAGCCTCGCCGTCCCTCTTTCCCTCATCGGCACATTCGCTGCCATGGTGCTGCTCGGCTATACCGTCGACAACCTGTCGCTCATGGCGCTCACGCTCTCCGTCGGCTTCGTCGTCGATGATGCCATCGTGATGCTCGAGAACATCGTGCGCCACCTCGAAATGGGCAAGTCCCGCCTGGAAGCTGCCATTGCGGGCGCCCGGGAGGTCGGCTTCACCATTCTCTCCATGACCATCTCGCTCGTCGCCGTCTTCGTTCCTGTCCTTTTCCTCGGAGGCATCGTCGGCCGTCTCCTCAAAGAGTTTTCAGTCACGATTTCGGTCGCCGTTCTGATCTCGGGTCTCATCTCGCTCACGCTCACTCCCATGCTTTGCAGCCGCTGGCTGCGGCGCGAAGAGGAAATCCATCACGGCCGCCTATACCTCCTCTCCGAACGGGCTTTCCACGGCCTCGTCGTTCTCTACGAACGAACACTCCGCTTTGTCCTCCGCCATCGCTTCGCGACCATCGTCGTCAACGTCGGCCTTGTCGCGCTCACTGCCTATCTGTTCGTTCTCATCCCCAAGGACTTCCTTCCACCCGAGGACATCGGGAACATTTTCGGCGGCACTGAAGCCGCTGAAGACACCTCCTTCGCCGAGATGGCGCGCCTTCAGAAGGAAGTCAGCAAAGTCATCAGGAAGAACCCCGGAGTCCGCTCCGTCTTTTCAGGCACTGGCGGTTTCGGCGGCCAGAACCAGGGCTTTGTCTACGCCCGCCTGAAACCCGTCGAGGAGCGCCCTCCTGCCGAGGCGATCCTTCAGCAGCTTCGCGGCTCGCTGGCCGCCGTGCCTGGCATCAATACCTATCTCCGCGTCCCGCCCCTCATCACCATCGGTCAGACCGGACGCGTCGCCTACCTCGTCTCCGTCCTGGAGGGTGATACCGATACCCTGTACCACTGGGCGCCTCGAATCGAATCTGCCATGCGCGCGCTTCCCGCTCTCACCGACGTGGTCAGCGACCTCCGCCTCGCCAATCCCAGGCTCAACGTCGATATCGACCGCGACCGCGCCACCGCACTCGGCGTCTCCTCCGATGACATCGCCCAAACCCTCTTCTCCGCGTTCGGCAATCGCCAGGTCTCGACCATCAACACCGCGACGAACGAATACTACGTCATCCTCGAAGTTACCCCCGAATTCCAGAAGCGCCCTTCCGCCCTCTCTCGTCTCTACGTGCGGTCCAGCACCGGCAAGCAGGTGCCCCTCTCCGCCGTCACGCGCCCCATGTCCACCGTCGCTCCGCTGAACGTCAACCACAACGGCCAACTTCCCGCCGTCAACATCTCGTTCAATCTCCGCCAGGGCGCCGCGCTCGGCGATGCCGTCGATCAGATCGAGGACGCGGTCGCCAAACTTGGCCTCCCCGGCTCGACCAGGCTTCTCTTCCAAGGCACGGCGCAGGCGTTCCAGGAATCGACCAGGAATCTTCCCATCCTGCTCATCATGGCCGTGCTTGTGATCTACCTGGTCCTCGGCGTACTCTACGAGAGCTTCATCCACCCCATAACCATCCTCTCCGGACTCCCCTCCGCCGGCCTCGGCGCTTTTGTAACTCTCCTCCTCTTCAACAAGGAGTTCAGCCTCTACGCCTTCGTCGGACTCCTTCTCCTCGTCGGCATTGTCAAGAAGAACGCGATCATGATGATCGACTTCGCCATCAATGCCCGCCGCAATGAAGGCAAGCAGCCCTACGACGCCATCGTCGAAGGCTGCCTCCTCCGCTTCCGCCCCATCCTCATGACCACCATGGCCGCGCTCCTCGGATCTCTGCCAATCTCCATCGGCATCGGCGCCGGAGCCGACGCCCGCCGCCCGCTCGGCCTCGCCATCGTCGGCGGCCTCATCGTCTCCCAGGCCGTCACTCTCTACCTCACGCCCGTCCTTTACCTCTACTTCGAAGGCTTCCAGCAGTGGGTCTCTTCCCGCCGCCGCAAAGCCGCCCCGGAAGCCCTGGCCGACGCCCCGCGCTGATCACCTCCTCCTCGTTGCGCACCTCCGGCGGCGCGCTTGACCTATTCAGGATATTCAGATAGATAAGTAGTGATTGATCGTCCTGACAAGAGTCTTGTGCGTTGCGCTGCTTGCGGCCCGGTCGCCGGCTGAAGACCGCACGAGCGCTTGGCGCCAGTCCATCGCGGTCGCAAGAGACCTCCTCCACCGCAACCTTCTCGCCGACGCCGAAGTCGCCTACCACAACACGGAGCGTGTGGCGCAGGACGAAGGCGACAGGGAGCGCCTTGTCGTCACCCGAATCGAACTGGGCTATGTGCTCTCCCTGCAATCGCGCCTCGTCGACGCCGAACAGCTGCAGCGTGAGAGCCTCCGCACACTCGCAAAGCTCGACCCCAAACACCCCGCAATCGCCGTCGCCAATCTCCACTTGTGCGAGGTTCTCTGGCGGCAGGGGCGGCTGAAGGATGCCCAGACCGCCTGCGAAGGCGCGCTGGCCATGCAGCAGAAGTATCTGGGGAAGCAGCACTCGGAGACGCTCCACACCTTGAACTTCCTGGGCGGGATCCACCTCGACCGCGGCCAGCCCAAGGCCGCCCGGCGGTATCTCGAGGAAGCCATCGCCGGTGCTGAGAATGCCGGCCCGAATTTCCAGGCCGCCGTGTTGGCCAACATGGGGCGCCTCCAGCAGGACATCGGCAAACTACACGAGGCAGAGGACTCTCTGTCACGCGCGCTCCGCTTGATGGAGGACCTGCCCGGCGCGGATGTCGAAGCCACGCTCACGGTCCTGAACAACGTCGCTCTCATTCAGTCGCGTCTGGGCAAGCATCAGCAGGCCGAGCTCCTGCTCGCCGGAGTTGTCCAGCGTTCCATGGCCGCTCTAGGACTCGCACACCCCCTGCTGGCATCCATCCTGCTCAATCACGGTGTGGAGCTGGTGGAGCTCAAACGCTTTGACGAGGCCGCCAACTCCATGAAGCAGGCGATTAAGATTCAACGGAATGCGCTTGGACCCTCCAGCCCCAGGCTCGCCATGTCCTTGAACTACTACTCCCGCCTTCTGGCGCGCACCGGGCGCAAGGAGGAGGCCCGCATGCTGAAGTCGGAAGCCGAAGCGATCTTGGAGGATCACCCCGGCCAGGAGGCCACAGTCAGCCTCAAGGAACTCGAAATGACAGCCCCGGTACCCAAGGAGGAATAGCGCAGAGCAGCTGAACTTCGCAGCCTCGGCTTCACCGATGCCGCGATCTTCGCTCCCGACTCTCTCCTCACCACATAGGAGTCTGGAGGAATCTGCGGCTGTTCATAGAGCCAGGCGTATGTCTCAGCTCCGCCCGCTTGGCCGCAAATACCCTTCTTCCTTCGCAATAATTTCCTTCATGATCTCCGCCGTCCCCGCGCCCACCGAGTAGAGCCTCAAGTCTCGCCACAGCCGCCCCACAACGTATTCTTCCGTGTAGCCGAACCCGCCGAAGACCTGCGCGCAGTCGTACGAAACCTTCTGCGCCAGGTCGCACACATACAGCTTCGCCATCGCGATTTCCTTCACCGCCCGACCGCCATGATTCAGCACGTCAAGCGCGTGATACGTCAACCATCGCGCCGACTCTACGGCTGCCCGGTGCTCGGCGAAGCGGTGTCGCCACACCTGGTTCTCCATCAAGGTCCGTCCGAATGCCTTCCGCTCCTTCGCGTACTCCACCGCCAGTTCCATCGCGCGGTCCATCAGCCCCAGCACCAGCAGGGATGTCGCCAGCCGCTCGCCGCGGAAGTTGTCCATGATCGCCTGGAACCCGCGCCCGCGCTCTCCCAGCAGATTCCGTCCCGGAATCCGGCAATCATCGAAGAACAGATGCGCCGTGTCCGACGCCACGTTCCCCACTTTCGCGATCTTCCTCGATACCTTGAACCCAGGCGTGTCGGTCGGAAACAGCACCACACTGATCCCGTGATGCCGGTCTTCACTCGTCCGCACCGCCAGCACCAGGAAATCCGCGATCGCGCCATTGGTGATCCACAGCTTCTGACCGCGGATCACCCAGTCGCCACCATCCATCCGCGCAGTCGTCGTCATGGCGGCCACATCCGACCCGCACCCTGGCTCGCTGATCGCCAGCGCCGCCACTCTCTCTCCTGAAACCGCACCGCGGAGGAACTCTTCTTTCTGCTCGCGGGTGCCGTACTTGTCGATCACCGGCACCGTCAGGTCCGCCTGCACCATCCACCCGAGATTCAGGCTCGGCAGATCCGTGAACCGCATCGCGTCGTACATGGCCGCGCTCGCCCACCAGTCCATGCCCGCGCCGCCCCATTCCGGATCCACGCGCGCACCGAACATCCCCAGTTCTCCCGCCTTCCCGAACAGCTCCTTCGGGTAGCCGTGTGCCGCCTCCCATTCTCCCGCGTGCGGCGCAATCTCCCGAACGCAGAATTTCTTCACCGTCTGCCGGAACAACTCGTGATCCGCATCGTGAGTCATCGCGTGCGCCGCCATCTGCACCTCCTTCCGCCCCGTCCCGTCCTACCCCCTGTGCGAAGGCCATTGCGGCGCGCGCTTTTCTCGAAACGCCTTCACGCCCTCCGCAAAATCGTCGCTCCATTGCGCCCGGACGCGCCGGTCCACCGCGCGCGCCAGCCTCTCCGCCGGACCAAGACCGGCGCTCTCCTGCACATAGCTTAAGCCGTCCGCCACGGCAGCGGCGCTTCCCGACGCGAATGTTGCAGCCATTTCCATCGACATCGCCTTCAGATCCTCTGGGGCCACCACGCTCTCCACCAGGCCCATCTGCAGCGCGTCCTCCGCGCACATCATCCGCCCGGTAAGCGCCAACTCCGTCGCGCGCCTCTCCCCGACCGCCGCCTCCACGACCGGGAACACCGTGTAAGGCCATAGCCCGATCCGCTTTTCCGTCAGCCCGAACCACGCGTCCTTCGCAGCGACGACAACGTGCGCGTTCAGCGCCAGTCCCAGCCCGCCCGCAAGCGCCGCTCCCTGCACCGCCGCCAACACCGGCTTCCTCATCCTGCGCCCCACCGAAAACACGTCCGCATGCACCAGCACCAGCGCCTCGTCCATCGACTCCTTCAGATCCATGCCCGCGCAGAATACCGTGCCCACCCCCTCCAGCAGCACCGCCCCTACCGATGCGTCCTCATTCGCCCTTTCCATCTCCTTTAGCAGCGCGATGCACAATTCCCGGCTCAGGGCGTTCCTCACCTGCGGCCGGTTGAGCGTCAACCGCGCCACCCTGCCCTCGCGGCTCACGAGCAGTGCTTCCGTCATCGCCGCCCCCATGTCGCAGTCTCCAGCAGCATCTCGAGCACCTCCCGCGTCTCCACGGGATCGATCACCGCATCCACATGCCCCCGTGCCGCCCCATACACCGCGTCCAACCAGCGCTCATAATCCGCGCGCGTCTTCGCGATCCGCTCCTTCAACTCCTCCGGCAACTCCTGTCCTTGACTCCTGTACTTCTCGATCTCCGTCCCATACGCCGCGTGCACGGCCGACTCGCCCTCCATCACCCCGATCCGGGCCGTCGGCCAGCTCAGTGTGAAGTGCGGATCGAATCCCTGCCCAGCCATCGCGTAATAGCCCGCCCCGCTCGCGTGGCTCACGGTGACAGTGATCTTTGGCACGTCCGCGCACGCCATCGCCTCCACCATGTCCGCGCCTGTCCGGATGATCCCTTCCCGTTCCCGCTCCACCCCTACCATGAACCCTGTCACGTCCTGCAGGTAGACCAGCGGCCAGCCGTTGTGATTCGCGTACTCGACGAAATACGCCGCCTTCCGGCTCGACTCTGTGTAAAGCACACCGCCGACCCGGGGTCCCTCCTGCGTCTTTACGAACCCTCGCCGGTTAGCCAGCAGTGCCACGGGCCTGCCCGCCAGTCGCGTCTGCGCGCACAGCAGTTCCGGCGCGTGCTCGGGCTGGAACTCGATCATCTCTCCCGCGTCGAAGATCGCTCCAATCACCTTTTCCATGTCGTACGGCAACCGGTGATCGTCCGGCATCAGTTCGTACAGTGACTCCGGGGGGTACGCCGGGGCAATGCCTGCGGCGGTTCTGGACGGTGCATCACTCACGTTCCGCACCAGTTTCCGCACCATCCGCAGGCACTCGTGATCGTCCGGCGTCATGTAGTGCGCCACCCCGCTGCGGCGCGTGTGCATCGCCGCTCCTCCCAGCGGCTCCACGTCCACCACCTCGCCCGTTGCCCCTTTCACCAGGTTGGGGCCGCCCAACGCCAGGAAGCTCACACCCTGCACCATCACGATGCAGTCGCTCAACGCCGGCAGATACGCACCCCCCGCGATGCACGGGCCCATAACCGCCGCAATCTGCGGCACCTTCATCTTCCCCCGCATCAGCGAACAGTAATAGAAAATCCGGCCCGCACCATACTGCCCCGGGAAGATCCCATCCTGCAGCGGCAGGTTCACTCCCGCCGAGTCCACCAGGTACACGATCGGAATCCTGTTCCTCATCGCGACCTCCTGCGCCCGCAGGATCTTCGCGATTGTTTCCGGCCACCACGCTCCCGCTTTCACCGTCGCGTCGTTGGCCACCACCACGCAGATCCGTCCCTCGATCCGCACCAGCCCCGTCACCACCCCGACACCCGGTGCTTGCCCATCGTACTTATCGTGCGCCACCAGGAGGCCGACCTCGAAAAATCGCGTTCCCGGATCCTTTAGCTCTTGGATCCGCTCCCGCGCCGTGAGCTTCCCCGCCTTGTGCTGCTTCTCGACTTTCGCCGCCCCGCCGCCCTCTCTGAGGCGATCTTCGAGAGCGCGCATCCGCTCGACCAGCGCCCGCATCCGGTTACTCTTCGCCACGCCCAGCTCCGAGCCCATGTTTGTTTTATATGATCATAAGGTCATCGCCTACCCTTTACAATCCTTTACAGCCAGAATGGCAACTCAATTCCTCGTTTTCGCGTTCTATTGGAAGGAGGCTAAACAAGAACCCAAGATGATGACCTTCCCGAAGTTCCTCTCCGCCACTGCACTCTCCGCCGCGCTCATGTTCGCCCAGCCGCCGCAAGGCATGGGGCCAGGCATGATGAGAGGTGGCGGCCCGGGCGGCCCTAGCGTTGAAAACCGCGTGGACCGTCTCGCGCAGTTCCTCTCCCTCACAGACGCTCAGAAGACTCAGGCCACCACCATTTTCACCAACGCCGCCACAGCGGCTAAAGCAGCGGCAGCGAATCTGTCCACCACGCACGATGCGCTCTCTGCCGCCGTCAAGAAGAACGATACGGTGGCCATCGATCAGGCTGCTGCCGCGATCGGGCAAATCCAAGGCCAGATCCTCGGCATCGAATCGAAAGCGAATGCAGCCTTCTACGCCATCCTGACCCCCGATCAACAGGCCAAGTACGACACCAGGCCCGGATTCGGACCCGGTGGCCCGGGCCCGAATCGCATGATGCGCCCGCGGGAATAGTTTCACCAATAGACGAGACTTCCAGGTAGTACGGTCAGGCCTCAATTGAAGGGCAGGCCTCAGCCTCCGCGGGACGCGGGTTCCGCCCTGATCTTGAGTTTTCACCCCGGGGCAGGCTTTTTCCTGCCCCCTCAACGTGGCGGATCCGATCCAAACAAGTAAATATGAGACTTCGCACGTTCTTCTTCTCATTTTTGGCCGTGGTTTCTACGGCCGTGGCGCAGCCCGTTCCTCGCCGTTACATCGTCGAGCTCAACACGGACTCAGTGGCCGAACACGTCGCACGCCAGCCCAAGACCCTGCGGAGTCTTCGCGGTGCTGATGCAACCTCCCAGCGCTCCCGAATCCGCACCGAGCAGGCGACCGTGCGCAGCCTCCTCGAGCAGCGGTCCGCCACCATCCTTGAGTCCGTCGACACCGTCGCCAACGCATTCTTCGTCGACATCGCCGACGCTCAGGCTTCCCAACTCGCCTCCGCTCCCGGCGTTAAGCGCGTCATCCCGGTCCGGACTTTCCACCTCCTGCTCGACCATGCCACCCAACTCCACAAAGTCCAGGCGGCCTGGGCGCAAATCGGAGGCGCCGAACAGGCTGGGAAGGGCGTCAAAATCGGCATTATCGACACCGGCATCGATTCCACGCACCCCGCCTTCCAGAACTCATCTCTCACTGCTCCCGACACCTTTCCACGCGCCGATTCCGACGTCGATCTCACACTGACCTCCGGCAAGATCATCGTCGCGCGCAGCTACGTCAGCCTTCTGTCGAATCGAGACCCCGACATCTCCGCCCGCGACCACGTGGGTCACGGAACCGCCCTCGCCATGATCTCCGGCGGACTCACCGCGGCGGGACCTCTTGCCACTATCGAAGGCGTCGCCCCAGGCGCGTGGCTCGCCAACTACAAAATCTTTGGAACCCCGGGGTTCAACGACACCACCACCGACGCCGCGATCCTCAAGGCCCTCGATGACGCGGTTAACGACGGCATGGATATCGTCAACATGAGCTTCGGCGACATCTTCGCCGCCCGCCCGGCTGACGATATCGACGTCCAGGCTGTTGAGCGAGCCACCCAATCCGGCGTCATCGTCGTCATCGCCGCCGGGAATGACGGTCCCAACCTCAACACGATCTCCACTCCTGCCTCCGCCCCCTCCGCCATCGCCGTCGGTGCGACAACCAACGATCGCACCTTCGCGTCCAGTGTCGACGTTTCCGGCGTGGGCAAATTCTCTGCAATCCTCGGCGACGCCACCCCCGCTTCCGGTCAGGTCTCCGGGACAATCGCGACTCCGCCTGGTGATCCACTTCTTTGTTCTTCGATCCCCTCGGGTAGCCTCTCCGGCAAGGTCGCGCTGATCCTCCGCGGCACCTGCACATTCGAATCGAAGATCAATTTCGCCGCCAATGCCGGAGCCGTTGCCACAGTCGTCTATGCCGCTTCCAACTCGCCGGATCCCATCGGCATGTCCGTCGGCTCCGCCACCCTCCCGGCGGTCATGATCTCCAACCCTGACGGCGTTTCCATCGTCCAGGCCCTTCAATCAGGCGCTACGCCCAACGCCACCCTCGACTTCAATCTTTCCGCCGTGCCCGTGATCTCCAACCGCACCACCTCGTTCTCCTCGGCCGGTCCCAACTCCGACCTCGGCATCAAGCCCGACCTGGTCGCTGTCGGCCAGGATATGTACACGGCCACCCAGAGCCTCGATCCCTTAGGAGACATGTACAGCGCCGACGGCTTCATTCTCGTCGACGGCACCAGTTTCTCCACTCCCCTGGTCAGCGGCGCTGCCGCTCTCATCAAGAGCGCTCGCCCGGGCCTCACCGTCGATCAGTACCGCTCCCTGATCATCAATAGCGCAGCCGATCTCGTCACTCTCAGCACCGGTGACCCCGCCCCTGTCCAGCGCTCCGGCGCCGGCCTGCTCGACGTCATTGCCGCTCTCAACTCCACTGTCGCCGTCTCGCCGGTTTCTCTCAGCTTCGGCCCCGGAACAACAGACATCGCGGCCTCCAAAACAATCACTCTGACTAACGTTGGCACTTCCTCCGACACCTTCACTCTGTCCACCGTTCATAGGACCGGCCTCTCCATGCCCGACTTTGGCTCGACTTCGGTCAGTCTCGATCCCGGCGCATCCGTCGACATCCCGGTGAACTGGAACGCCCCAGGGGTCAAGTACGGTACTCACGACGGCTTCATCACCATTACGTCGTCGTCCGGAACCACCACTACCCGCGTCGCCTACTGGTACGACGCCACGGACAACGTCCCCGCCACTATCACTGTCCTCGACTCCATCACCAGCGCCCGCCGCGGATCACTCCAGCGCGATGCCATCTACTTCCGCATTACTGACTCCGCCGGCCTCCCGCTTCCCAGCCTCACCCCTGACGTGACGTCCGTCTCCGGAGGCGGTACGGTCCGCCAGGTGAACAACTACGACTCGGATGTTCCTGGTGTCATGAGCCTCGATCTGCAGCTCGGGAACACGCCTGTCGACAACGTTTTTCAGATCCAGGCCGGCCCCGTCTCCATCACCGTTACCATCACCGCGCGATAGACATCATGCGCCTGCGGCGGAGAGGAATGCGGCCACCTCACGGGCGGCCCTCTCCGCTGCCTGGAATCGCGCCGGGTACGTCATAAACCCGTGCAGGTGGTCCGCATACTGCTCCTCTGCGACTCTCACTCCAAACGCCCTCAGCCGCGCCGCCAGAGCCGCTCCCTCGTCCCGTAACGGATCCACCCCCGCAGTCAGCACAAACGTGCGGGGCAGGGACCCGAACCCTTCCGCGAAAATAGGCGACACGCGTGAATCCCGCCGATCGAAGCCCTCCGGCAGCCACCACTCATATCCCAGCTCAATATCATGTCCCGACGTTCCCGACCCGTTCCAGAACTCCTTCACCGACGCCTGCTCCATCGTTCCGTCCACCATCGGATAGATCAGCACCAGCGCGTCCAGCGCACGTCCTGATCTCAGGGCCGCGGTGATCGCCAGCGAAGCTCCCGCGCTGTCGCCTCCCAAGGCAACCTGCTCACTTAATTCAAACCCCATCTCGAGCCCTGCCGCCGCGTCCTCCAGTTGCGCCGGAAACCTGTGCTCCGGCGCTAATCGGTAATCCACTGCCAGAACCCGCCACCCCGACGCACGCGCCAGCCGCCTGCACAGTGCGTCATGCGTCTCCAGGTCTCCGCTCACCATCCGGCCGCCGTGAAACCAAACCAGGACGCCCTCACCTTCGCCGTACAGCCTCGCCCGGTCCAGATCTTCCACGCGAAGATCCACCCTTTCGCCCGCAAAGCGCGCGCACAGCGTTTTCATCCGCGCGCGGACCTCCTCCGGAGTTCGTGCCGGCATGCTCAACCCGCGCAGTTCTTCCAGATACGCTTCGCAGTCCGGATGCAGCCTCACTCTTCCCCCAGCGCCGCAAAGACCAGCCGGTAAAACTCCGGGTGCGATTGCCACGTCTGCGCCGTGATCATCCGACCGTCGCGCACGGCTTCACGCTTGTCCCATGTGCCGCCTGCGTGCTCCACTTCCAGCCGCACATGTTCGTAGCACGTCACGCGCCGCCCCTTCACCAACTCCGCTGCAACCAGAATCTGGATCCCGTGGCAGATCGCAAACACCCACTTGCCCTGCAGAGCGAACGTCCGCACCAATTCCACCAGCGACGCATCATGCCGTAAGTACTCTGGAGCGCGCCCGCCCAGCAGCAGGATCGCGTCGAAGTCGTCCGCCTTCGCATCGGCGATCGCGATCTCCGCCTCCAGCCCGTACCCCGGCCGTTCGATGTATGTGTCCCATCCCGGCTCGAAGTCGTGCATCACCATGTGGAGCCGCCGCTTCGATGGTGCGGCGACCACTGCCGTGTCGCCCGCTTCTGTGCAGCGGTGCAGCGCATAGAGCGCTTCATACGATTCTCCGGCATCGCCGGTGACTACGAGAATTCGTCGAGGCATGAATCAGTTGTACCCCAACATTGGTTGCGCCGCGAGATACTATTTCGCGGAGGTCCGTGTGTCACTGAACGGCTCCCTCGTGCTCTTCCACCTCTTCGATGTCGCCGAGGCCGTCGACCTCGACCGGCTAGCCTCACTTCTCGGCGCCGATGCGCGGCGCACTTACTCACTCCGTGAGCAGCTCCCCGGCTACGCCCGCTTCGAACCGCTGCCCCTTACCGCCCCACTCGAAGACCTCGAACTCGCCGGCGATGCCCGCTTCCGCGCCCGCATCCGCTACTTCGACTACGGCGTCGTCTCCATTCGCCTGGACCTATCCTTCATTGGCCAGTGGCAGGACCTCATCGCCCTCTCTGCCCGCTGGACCAGTTCTCCCGACGCCGAATCCGCAGCCCGCCGCTGCCTCCTCCGCCACCTCGAAGCCGCCCGGCCCGCTCTCATCAAGCCCTACGAGCCTCTGCTCAGCGAAGACTACACCATCGTCCGCATCGACCCGTTCCTCGCCGACGCCGGCGAGCTAGTCGAGAAACACGGCGGCGAAATCGCCCAGATCGTCCGAGGCGAGCCTCTTCCCCTCGCCCGCGAGGAACGCCAGCTCATCTTCTCTTCGCGAATCTCCTACGCGCCCAACGACCTCCTCGTCCCTGCCTGGTCAGCCGCGTTCATCTGCGACGCGCCCGCCGCCGCCGAAACGACTATCGACCTCCTCGAATACGCAAACTCGCAGCTCCTCGAGTTCCGCTTCTACGACGACCTCCTCACGCGCACCCTCTCCGACGTCTACCGCCTCCTCGACCACGGCACCGGATTCCTCCGCCGCTGGCGCCTCGCCCGCGAAGCCGAGCGCCTCAATACCATCCGCCTCGACATCCACGAGCTCACCGAGCGCAGCGACACTGCCATTAAGTTCCTCAGCGACATGTTCGCCGCCCGTCTCTACAAACTCGCCTCCGCCCGCATCGGCGTCCCCGACTACCGCAATCTCGTCGACACCAAGCTCCGCACCGCCGCTGACCTCTACCACTTCATGACCGAGCGCGTTCACCAGTCCAGCGCCCTCATCCTCGAAACCATGGTCGTCATCATCCTGATCATCGATCTGGTTTACCTGTTCCGGGGCAAGACATAACCCCCCCAAAAAAAGAACCGCCGGGGCAAGCCGGCGGCTCTGGGAACGCTGGGTTGTTCTGCAGTGGGCTACCCTACGAACTTCCACCCCTTCCGGAACTCCGGCTTCAGATACTTGTTCGCTTCCTTGTTGTTCGTGAACCGCATCTTCCGCTGATCCCACTCCAGCTTGCCCTCGAACTTCATCGCGATCACGCCCAACAGCATCCACGACACAAACGGCCCGGACACGCTGAAGTTCGAGCACGCCGGATCGCCACCCTTGCAGGCCCGGATCCAGTCCCGGTAGTGCCCCGGCGACCGCGTCAACAACGTTGGCGCGCCCCTGTACTCCTTCATCTTCGCCGCAGGCACCAGCCGCGTCCGCTCGCCGTAGCAGCCCGTCGTCACCATGCCCTTGTCGCCCATGAACAGGCTGCCGTTGATGTCCTTGTCTCCGAGCAGCTCTCCTTCCGGCACACCCTCGAATTTGGGCATCTCCGTCAGGCTGTCATGCCAGAACAGTTTCAGCGCCGGCATCGGCCCGCGTGCAGGGAAGTCAAAGCGGATGACCGTCTTGTGCGGGAACGTGTACTTGCCGATGCCTTCCTTCTTCAGGCACTCCACGCTCACCGGGCCCGTTTCGCTCAGCCGCATCGCCATGTTCGGCGTCCCTAGAATGTGGCACGCCATGTCGCCGATCGCTCCGCAGCCGTACTGCGGGAATCCTCGCCAGTTGTGCGGCGCATACGCCGGACTGTATGCGCGCGGCAGTGATCCGCCCTGCCACGCCTCCCAGTCCAGCGTTGACGGAACCGGCGCTTCCTTCGGTTCCACCGCCTCGCTCTGCGGCCAGTACCGGCCCGGACGGTCCGTCCACGCGTGCACTTCCGTCACGTTGCCGATGTCACCGTTCCAGATGATCTCGCAGCACTCCCGCGCGCCGGGATTCGAGTATCCCTGGTTGCCCATCTGGGTCGCGACGCCGTACTTCGCCGCGCCCTTCATCAGCTCCTGCGCCTCCCACACCGTGCGCACCAACGGCTTCTGACAATAGACGTGCTTCTTCCGCGCCATCGCCCACATCGCCGCCGTCCCGTGCATGTGGTCAGGACAAGACACCAGCACCGCGTCGATGTTCTTCTCTTCCTTATCGAACATCCGGCGGAAGTCCTTGTACTTCGGCACATTCGGGAATTGCGTGAAGGTGCGCGCCGCACGTTTCTCGTCCGGATCCGTCATCGCGACGATGTTCTCGGTAAGGCAGCCGTTGATGTCCGAGTTGCCCTTCCCGCCGGCACCGATCGCCGCAATGTTCAGCTTCTCATTCGGGGATTTATAGCCGAGCCGCGCCAGCGAGGGCGTGCTCCCGAATCCCGCCGCGGGTATCGCTCCCGCCAGTAAACTGCCGTAGAAGAAATGCCGTCTAGTGACGCCGTCGTTCCGCATGATGCCAAACATCATATCTGAAACTGAAACTTCGTTCCACTTTTTGTCACTCACCTGTGCCTTGGCTCCTTGTCATAAGGAGCCGTGCGGACCCTTGCTATCCTTCCTTCATGTCCTGGTTCCTCCTCGTTCTCGCCGGACTCTTCGAAGTCGGTTGGGCCATCGGCCTGAAATACACGGGAGGTTTCACGAAGCCCATCCCCACGGCCGCCACCGCCGCAGCCATTGTCGCCAGTATGGTCCTGCTCGGACTCGCCGTCCGCACCCTCCCCATCGGCACTGCCTATGCCGTCTGGACCGGCATCGGGGCCATCGGCACTGTCCTCTGTGGCATCTGGCTGCTCGGGGAGCCGGCGACTCCCGCCCGTCTCATCTGCATCGGGCTGATCCTCGCCGGCATCCTCGGCCTCAAGCTAGCGTCCTGACTCCGGCTTCCGCGCCCTCACAAACGCGCTGATGAACTTCCCATCCACTTGCGGCGCCAGGGCCTCCGCGTCCACCCCTTCCCTTGCCAGGAACTCCCGAGCGTTCTTCACATCGTGAACCCTCGTTGCCTCGATTCCGATCTCCGTGAATCCCGCCGCCGCCAGTTTCCCGATGTACTCCTGCTCCTCCAGCGCGCCCGCGATGCATCCCACCCACAGCAGCACGTTCTTCCGCACTTCCTCAGGCACCTCCCCCCTCACCACCACGTCCGACACGGCAAACCGCCCTCCCGGCTTAAGTACCCTGAACGCCTCCCGGATCACCCTATCCTTGTCCGCCGAAAGGTTGATCACGCAGTTCGAGATGATCACATCCACCGAATTGTCCGGCAGCGGGATGTTCTCGATCTCACCCTTCAGAAACTCCACGTTCGTCGCCCCGGCTTTCCTTTGGTTCTCCCGCGCCAGTGCGAGCATTTCGTCCGTCATGTCCAGCCCGTATGCCTTCCCTGTCGGACCCACTCTCCGGGCCGACAGCAGCACGTCAATCCCTCCGCCGCTGCCCAGGTCCAGCACCGTCTCCCCTGCCTTCAACTCCGCCAGCGCGGTCGGATTCCCGCACCCCAGCGATGCCAGCACCGCCGCCTCCGGCAGTTCGCTCTTCTCCAGTTCGTCGTACAGATTTGACGTAACTGGATCGGTCTCGCTGCATGCGGTCGCCCGACTCGATCCGCAGCACGCGTTCCTCTGGCCCTGCGTCACGCGCAGCGCGGCCTCGCCATACTTCTCACGACTACATCCTTCACATTCTGCTCAGTTCTCATAATGCCTTCCTGATTTCGCTTTCGTAAAAGTGCTTGAGCCGTTCCCGGATGTCGTCGCGCACCTTCCGGAACTCAGCCATGATTTCTTCCTCCGTCCCCACTGCCTTTGCGGGGTCCGGAAAACTGAAATGCACCCTCTGCCCCACTTTGTCGTCGGCCATCGGACAGTTCCTGTCCGCGTCGTCGCACACCGTGATCGCGTAGTCAAAGCCCGCCCATCCGGCCCTCCTATCCGCATGCCTTTGCGATCTGCTCCGGCTCGATCACCTTGTTCCGCGTGCAGCACTCGGCGTACAGGAACGTCAGCAGCTCCTGTAGTGCCCGGTGATTCGCGCTGTACCAGAGAAATGTCCCCTCCCGCCGCACGTTCACCAGATCCTCGTACTTCAGCTTCTCCAGATGACGCGAGAGCGTCGAAGCCGGAATCTCCAGCTCCCTCTGAATGTCCCCGGCCACCAGCCCTTCCGGATGAGCGCTCAACAGAAGCCTTACGATCCGCAGCCGCACCTCCGTCCCCATCGCCGCCAGCATGTCCGCGTATCGCCCCGTTTGGTCAGCCTGTCTGCCATTTTCCATATTTCCATAATAACGGAAATAAGGAATAATGCAAGTCCATTCTTCCGCCAGGCATCATCACCCCGTTCTGAGTGGGAATTGACCATAATCCCTATCGACAACCTGAATATAGCGCTACAATGCGGCCAGAGGAGAGACTACCCATGTCCACCGCCGTGCTTTCCGAGGTTCTCGAAGCCAACCGTCGCTATGCCGCCTCTTTCGGCAGCAAGGGCCAACTCGCAATGCCGCCTGCCCGGCACTTTGCCATCCTCACTTGCATGGATGCTCGTCTCGATCCAGCCAAATTCGCAGGCCTCGCCGAAGGTGACGCGCACGTCATCCGCAACGCCGGCGGCCGCGCCAGTGACGACGCCATCCGCTCACTTATCATCTCCGCCAAACTCCTCGGCACCCGCGAATGGTTCGTCATTCATCACACCAACTGCGGCATGGAGTTCTTTACCAATGACGTCATGCGCGACCTCCTCGCCGAGAGCATAGGCCCCGCCGCGCTCGTCGACGGCGCCTGGAAAAACCAGAGCCACGAGCCCGGATCCCACGCCGGACATTTCATCGAATGGCTGACAATCCGCGACCAGCACCAGAGCGTCCTCGATGACATCGACCGCATCAAGTCCCATCCACTCGTTCCGCCCGGCATCGCTGTGTACGGGTACGTCTACGACGTCTCCGCGGGGAGCCTCATTGAGGTCAAATCAAAGCCCGTCAAAAAGCGCGTTGCGCGCGATGCCGCGTAAGAATTACTGCGTAAGAACTGCTGCCGGTTGCTCGTGCTTCGCCTCCTTGACGGCGCTCTGCCGATAGGCCCCGAGTCGCATCTCCTTCATTGACAATCATTGAGAATTCCGCCTCCCCTTTGGCCCGAAAGATGCCGTAAACATCGCGGACACGCCAACCTTTATAGCGTGCCGGCCATCCTCCGGATGGCGAACAGAGTAAGGAGGTTCGGTATGAAGAGATTGAGCTTGGTCGGACTGTTTGCTGCTTTCGCTCTGATCTTGTCTGCCAGCGAGGTTCGGCCCACCCCGGCTCTGGTTCTCAGCTCAGGTGCTGCTGATCTCGCCGTTCAAGCCCAGGCGGCGGAGCCTCAGAAGGAATCGATGCAGACCTTCGAAGGCAAGATCGTCAAGAAGGATGGCCAGTACGTGTTCCAGGACAGCACTGGCAGAGATTACATGGTCGATGACCAGGACAAGGTGAAGGACTACGAGGGCAAGAAGGTGAAAGTCACCGGTCGACTCGCCGTAGCCACCAATACCATCCAGGTCTCCCAAATCGAAGCTGTACAGTGACTCAATCGCGTGGCGCCCGTTAGCAGGGCGGGTTCGATACCTGCCCTGTCTACCGGCCTGTCCTATTGCTGCTGCAGGCTAGGCATCGGAGTGGGCACGCCAAGGCTTTTCGCCGTCAGAGTCTGGTTCCACGCATTCATGGATGTGATCCCTCCGAGCAAGAGCATCACTCGAATGCCCCTATTCTTGAAGTAATTCACTACATCCGGGGTCATCCCCCGCGGAACTCCGCTCAGGGTCTGCGCATCCGTCGCCCGGTTCAGGAGCTTCAGCGGATGAACGAAACTCAGCACCACCAGGTTGACTGAGGGCTGCCCGTCGCCGCGGTCGATTTCGGCCTCGGCCGCGCTGCGCCAACTCTGCCGTTGGCATAGTATATGTCTCATATGAGACCCTCACGTCGTGAATTCCTCGCCGCCTCTCTCGCAGCCGCCTCCGCTAGCGCCCAGTCCGGCCAGAAGAGGTTCTCCAAATTCGATGCCCCCGCCAAAAAACTCCTCGCCTCTCTCACCCTCGAACAGAAAATCGGCCAGATGACTCAGGCCGACCAGATGTTCCTGAAGAGCATTGACGACATCGAAACCTGCCACCTCGGCTCCGTTCTCAGCGGTGGTGATTCCGACCCCAAGTCCGGCAATGACTTCGCGTCCTGGACCGAGTTGTACACCCGCTTGCAGAAGCGCGCCCTGGCCGCCAAACCCTCCATCCCCATCCTCTACGGCATCGACTCAGTCCACGGTCTCAACAACGTCATCGGCGCCACGGTCTTTCCCCACAACATCGGACTCGGCTGCACGCGCAACCCCAAGCTCATTGAAAATGTCTCCAGGATCACCGCCGTGGAAACCCGTGCCACTGGCATCCACTGGACATTCGCACCATGCGTCACCGTGCCGCAGGACATTCGCTGGGGCCGCACGTACGAAGGCTTCAGCGAGGATCCCAAGCTCGTTGCGCAGCTCGGCCTCGCCGCCACCCGCGGCTTACAGGGCAACGACATCGCCGGACCCCTCTCCGTGCTGGCCTGCGTGAAACACTTCGCCGGTGACGGCGGCACCACCATGGGCACCGGCACCATCCGCCGCGAAAAATCCAACGAGAACTACCCCCTCGACCGCGGCGACACGCGAGGCGACGAATCCGCTCTCTTCGACCTTCACATCGCGCCCTATATCCCCTCCATCCAGGCCGGCGCTGCTACCATCATGCCCTCCTATTCCAGTTGGAACGGCGAAAAATGCTCGGGTAGCAAGCATCTTCTCACCGAAATCCTCAAGAGCAAGCTCGGCTTTGAAGGCTTCCTGATCTCCGATTACGATGCCATCAACGAGCTGCCCGGCAATTACAAGCAGCAGATCGAGCGCTCCGTCAACGCCGGCATGGACATGTTCATGATCCCCAGCCGCTATCGCGAGTTTCAAAAACTTCTTCTCGAGAACATCAAAGAGGGCCGCGTTTCGCAGGACCGCATCGATGACGCCGTCTTCCGCATCCTCCGCATCAAGTTCGCCATGGGCATCATGACCGAGGGCACGCCTCTGCTGATGCCCGCCTCCGCAGCGCAGCCGCGTGTCGGATCAGCCGAGCATCGCAGCGCCGCCCGCCAGGCCGTGCGTGAATCTGTCGTCGTCCTCAAGAACGAGAAGAAGACTCTCCCCATCGCCGCATCGGCGAAGCGCATCCACGTCTGCGGCAAGAACGCCGACGACATCGGCAATCAGTGCGGCGGCTGGACCATCACCTGGCAGGGCGCCAGCGGCCCCACCACCAAGGGCACAACCATCCTCGCCGGCATCAAGGCTGGAACCAGCGCTGAAGTCACGTTCAGCCTCGACGGCACCGGAGCCGCGGGCGCGGCCGTCGGCATCGCCGTCATCGGCGAGAAGCCCTATGCCGAATTCTTCGGCGACAGCACTGACCTCCGCCTCTCTGCCGCCGACGTTGCTGCCGTCAGGAAAATGAAGAGCGCTGGTATCCCCGTCATCGCCGTCATCGTTTCCGGACGCCCGGTCGTCATCGACGAGATCCTTGGCGACGCAGACGCCATCGTCGCCGCCTGGTGGCCCGGCACCGAAGGAGCCGGCGTTGCCGACATCCTCCTCGGCGCCCACAAGCCCACAGGCAAACTCTCATTTACCTGGCCTGCCGCCGCCTCCACCAGCTTCCACCGTGGCGACCCCGGTTACAAAGCCCTCTACCCATACGGCCACGGTCTGGCGTAGCAGCGAGGGGGCGGAGCCTCCGCCCCCTCACTACTTAGGCCGCACCCGACTACGCCCTCTCCGCAATCACCTCCAGATACTCCGCCGGTACCCGCGTGAAGCCGTGCGTCCCGCGGTTGTGCAACGACCACAGATCCTTCAACTCTTCGTGCAGGCTCTTCCTGCCCTCGCGGTCCAGCGATGCGAACGCACGGTTCGCCGGCCCATAGTGGCGCCGGAAGAAGTCCACCACCCCCGACGGCGAGAACGGGTAGTCAAACGTGTGGTGCCTTCGCACGAGCCTCAATTTCGAGGCCCACGCGCCGAGCCGCTGCTTCACCGTCCCCTCGTCGCCCCACAGCAGTGGCGAAGGCATGCCGGAGGGTGCGATGAACTTCGCGATCGTCTTGAACATCTTTCCCACGAAACCGTCTCCAGTCCAGTTCGCCATGGCGATCATTCCACCGGGAGCGCAAACTCGCGTCAGCTCCCGCGCCACCAGTTCCGGCCGAGGCGCGAACATGGCCCCGTAGATGCTCGTCACCACATCGAAGCTGTCGTCAGAGAAGGGAAGCGATTCCGCGTCCCCCGCCTGAAAGAGCGCCGGGAGGTTCTCCGCCTCCGAGCGGGCCCGCGCCCGCTCGATCAGATTCTCCGCGATGTCCACGCCCGTCACCTGCGCTCCTGCCCGAGCGGCGATCAGGGCAAGCTGGCCGGACCCGCAGGCCACGTCCAGCAGCCGCGCTCCCGGCTGGACTCCCAGGCGCTCGTAAAAGTGCCGCGCATCGTTCTCCATATAGCGCGAGAACAGGTCGTAATCCCCAGCCATCCATGTGGTCCGCAGCCGCGACTTCAGGCTCGCCATATCTGTGCCGATTTCCAATTGCAGCATTTTCGTTCTCCTCTACTTCTGCCCCGCCGCAAGAGCGCGGACATCGCCAGTCGTCATCGCCTGTCCCCCGATGCCCCAGTCCCCACTGCGCACCTCTTCAATCACCACCCAGGTCACCGGCCGCATCCTTTCACCTTCGATCGCGACCATCGTCTCCGTGAGCTGTTCGACCATCTTCCTCTTCTGCTCCGGAGTGAACACTTCTTCGATCAGCTTGACTTGAATCAACGGCATTGGCTTTCCCCTCTGAAAGTGATTGGTTGTCTCGTCCAACCAACTTCACTCTGGGGCACAATGCCTCCGGACCTCTTATCCGCGCGTCCTGTTTTCTTGCCCGCCCCGCACCGCCCCACCAATTGCTTGCCCGCACGTCCAGCCCTCTTTGCCGCCCGTCCAGATGATGGCAACTGGGGCAGGCTTTCAGTCCTCAGGTAGAGTGATAAACGTGTACGCCCGGCCGGAAGACCCTGGTTCCATCCAGCGTCACCCCGGGCAGCCCATCCAGATGCACCTCGCGGAGCCTCGGCAGACGCGCCAGGAAAGGCAGACCGGCATCCGTCACCTTCATGCACTCATACAGGTCCACCTGCTCCATCGATTCCATGCTGCCGAGAATCTCCAGGCTCCGGTCTGTGATCTGCGTCAGCCCGGCATAGTAATACTTGATCGCCAGACCCTTGATGTGTTCTGTCGCAGCGTCGCCGGTCTCACGGCAATACATGCACGTCAGCCGTTCCAGGTTCCGGCAGCGGCTGATATGTCTGAAGCCATCGTCCTGAAAGTCGATTGGCGTCAGCTCTCGCAGGGCGGGGAATTCCGGTAGCGTCGCGAGTGCCGCGTCATCCACCTTCTTGCACCCGATCCCCAGGCTCTGCAACGACGGCATATTCGAGAACGCCATGAAACCCCGGTTCCCGAAGTGCTGGCACACACGTCCCCAGATTCCCTCAATCGTCTGTGACCTGGCCAGAGCCACAAACCCGTCGTCGCTCGCAACCGACTCCTGAATCCGCAGCCGCTTCAACCGGGGCATCGAGCCGATATGCCCCATGGCGGTATCGTCGCTCAACTCGCCGTCGCAGCCGAGCACCATCAGGTTCGGCAGGTGAACCAGGTGCGCGAACCCGTCCGTCGTAATCCCGCTGACGTGCCAGAACAGGTCCAGGTCGAACACGCCGTCCAGGCCGGCCAGTGCCGCTAGCCCGGCGTTCGTGAATGGGCCGTCGATCAGCAGCTTCGCTCCTTCACCCGCGGCGTTCTTCAGTAGCGGGAAATGATGCAGAAGCGGAATGCCCGCGTCCGTCACGAGTTTCCCTGTGCTGAAGCGGCGGAGCATCGCTTTCCCCTGCAGCGCCTCGATCGCGCCGTCGCCGGTCGGCGAGCCCATCAGGTTCACCTCCTCCAGCCGCTCGCACGATCGGAGATTCGCGATGCCCCGGTCCGTGATTCCGGACTGCCACGTCATTTCGAATCTCCGGAGATTGGTCAGGTGGTTCAACGCTTCCAGACCGCGGTCCGTCAGCTTGCCTCCGGGATACTCGCTCAGTTCCAGCCGCTCGAGCTGCGGCATGCGCGCAAGCTGCAGCAGCCCGTCGTCCGTCAGTTCGATCGATCCTCCCAGGTTCAGGCTTGTCACGAAGTCCAGCCTGGCGATCTTGCCCAGCGCCTCGTCCGTCATCAGCCCGTTGGCGTCCAGTGCCGGAATGCGCTTCTCCTTCATCATGCCGATCAGCTCGTCCCAATCGGCGGCCGACATCCGGCGCCGCGGTCCGATCCGGTTGTCCTTGGTGTCAATCGCGTAGGGTGCGCCCTGTGGCGGAGAGCCGTGCGTGAGCGCGTCCATCAGCTTCTCCCAACTGCCGAACCCGGCGTCCTGGGCGATGATGATCTGCGCTTCTTCGAGCGGAAAGTAGTTCTGTGGGACCCTGGACGACCGCTGGCGGTACGCATAGTCGCGCCGCCAGATCTCCGCCTTGAGGTCGGCGTCACTGAAGGACCGGCCGTAGTGGCGGTTCAGCCGTTCCATTGCCGCGGTGACGCCGTTATACGCGTCGACGAAATCGCGCGCGGCCTGCTCGTATGCCTCCCTCGTGCGCGACCTCGCCGACTCCTGCACGGCGAGTTTCAGTGAGTTCCAGTTCTCAAACCCATACTCTCGCGACAGCGCGTAATGCACGTCGCGCAGTCCGGGTGTGCCGGTGTGCTTCGGGTAATTCTGTTCGAATCGCTGCCGCGCTTCGCTGTTGTTCTCGCGCAGGGCCTTGAGCCAGCGCTTGGCCTCCCGCTTCAGGTTGTCGAGAGTGGTGGCCGTGGTGACTTGCTTCGGCATGTACCTTCCCTCCGTCGTCGCCCAGGTCCGCTGAATTCAGGGCCGGATGAAAGGTCCGTTCAACTCGATCAGCATCGGATTGGGTGGGAGCAAGCTCCCTTGCCACGGACAGGAGGCGCCCCAGAGCGCGCTGGAGCCAGAGTCTCACGCCACCGGCGCGACTGTCAATCCACGATGGCGGCCACGTGCGGTGGTTCATTTCGGTGCGTCGCAGTTCACCATCCACTTGATGCCGAATCTATCGTTCACCATCCCAAATGCTTCCGCCCAAAAGGTCTTTTCCAGCGGCATGACGACCGAGCCGCCCTCGGAGAGGCTGCCGAAAATCTGTTTGGCCCGCTCCGGGTCGTTCAGCCCGAGGGCCAGGCTGATGTTTCCACCGCTCCCCGCTGCGTCAGGCCTCGGGTCGTCGCACAACATGATCGTCGAATCCCCGACTTTGATCGTGGAGTGCATGATGTTCTCCGCCGGGCCCATGCCCGCCATGGGCGATTCCCCCATGGTCTGGACAAACAATACCTCTGCGCCCAGCGCGCCCTTGTAGAATTCGATCGCCTCCCGGCAATTCCCTTTGAATGCGATGTACGGGCTGACTCCCAGCATGAGTTGACTCCCTTGTAACCCCGATTGCGGAGATATGCGGCTTCGGCCCCTCTACATGCGTTCTTGCCGCGCGTCGGATCAGACGTCCAACACCCCAGTTCGCACCTCAGGAATCATATCACCGGGGCCCGTCGCCGTAGCATGGATCGAATTGCGCCGTACCAGGTAATCCCTCCAAAGACGTTGGGAGTTGGCGTTGCATAGCGTCTTTGCGCGTGACCTCAACAGACGATTCTGTGGAGCCGGCACCCGCCGGATTGGCCGCCGGTCGCGATGAAGTGTTGGATAGGGCCTTGCCGCAGTAAAATAACGGTTGCCATGGCCAAGTCCGAAGCCTTTGAAGTGGAATGCCCTTGCTGCGGGGCGACGCTGAAGATTGATCCGAAGGTGAAGGCGATCCTCAGCCACAAGGAAAAGCCCGTGCCGAAGTCCCTGGAGGACATCAGCGCAGGCGTGGAGAAGCTAAAGGGCGCCGAGCAGCGCCGGGAAGAGGCGTTTCAGAAGTCGTTTCAGCAGATGAAGTCGTCGAAGGATGTGCTGGCGGCGAAGTTCGACGAGTTGCTGAAGAAGGCGAAAGAGGACGACCCGTCGAAGCCGCCGCCGAAGCCATTGGGGTTTGACTGAGGGATTACCGGCTCACTACCGCTTGCGGCTGTGTTCAGCACAAAAGCCGCGAGCGGTAGCGAGCGGGTATCACGTCGTTGACTAGCTCTGGCTTGCCGCCAGCGCCTGGTTCAGATCCCAGAGAATGTCATCGAGATCCTCAAGCCCGATGGAGAGACGCACCAAATCGCCGGTGACGCCCGCGGCGGCCTGTTGATCGGCACTGAGTTGCTGGTGCGTGGTGGATGCCGGGTGGATCACCAGCGAGCGCGCGTCGCCGACGTTGGCCAGGTGGGAAAACATCTTGAGCGCATCGACGAACTTGACGCCCGCCTCGTAGCCGCCCTTGATGCCGAAGCTGAACACGGCGCCGGCGCCCTTCGGCAGGTACTTGCGGCCGAGCTCGTAGTACGGGCTCGACTTCAGGCCCGCGTGCTTCACCCACTTCACCGCGTCGTGCGATTCCAGGTGCTCGGCTACGGCCTGCGCGTTGCGGACGTGCGTGTCCATGCGCATGGCGAGCGTCTCGATGCCCTGGATGAACAGGAACGAGTTGAAGGGGCTGAGGGCGGGGCCGAGGTCACGCAGACCTTCGACGCGGGCGCGCAGGATAAACGCGATGGGGCCGAAGGTCTCGGCGAAGTTCATGCCGTGGTAGGCGGGCGACGGCTGGTTGAGCTGCGGGTAGTCGGCCTTGGCCCAGTCGAACTTCGCGCCGTCCACGATGATGCCGCCGATGGAATTGCCGTGCCCGCCCATGAACTTGGTCAGCGAGTGCACGACGATGTTGGCGCCCCAGTCGATGGGCCGGCAGAGATAGGGAGTTGCGAAGGTGTTGTCGATCACGAACGGGATGTTGGCTTCGCGCGCGATCCTGGCCACCGCTTCGATGTCGAGCACATTGCCGCGCGGATTCGAGATGGTCTCGCCGTAGATCACCTTGGTCTTGGGCGTGATCGCCTTGCGGAAGTTCTCCGGATCATCCGGCTCGACGAAGGTGGTGTCGTAGCCCATGCGGCGGAAGCTCACGTCGAACTGCGTGTAGGTGCCGCCGTACAAGGTGCTGGAGGAGACGATGTGGTCGCCACCCTGGAGCAGGGAATTGATGGTCAGGAACTGTGCCGCCTGGCCGGAACTCACCGCCAAAGCGGCCGGGCCGTTTTCGAGACTCGCCACGCGCTTCTCCAACACATCCGTGGTCGGATTCATGATGCGCGTGTAGATGTTGCCGAACTTCTGGAGCGCGAAGAGCTGCGCCGCGTCGGCCGAGTCGTCGAAGGCAAACGACGTGGACTGGTAGATCGGGACCGCTCGCGCCTTGGTCGTCGGATCGGGATCGTATCCGGCGTGGAGAGCGCGGGTATTGAAGCCGAGTTCGCGTTGGACGTCCTTGAGTTTCGACATTGTCCCATAAGTCTATCGGATTAACTGCAATGATGTCCACTGGACGAGGGGAGTAGACTGGTCTGGGCATGGCTGAGACGCTGGATCCGAAGAACTGGCTGGAACTTACGGAACTGGGGCAGCGCATAGTGGCTGAGATGGCGGACCACCTTGCGGGGATCCGGGACCGGCCGGTCTGGCAGCCTGTACCCGCGGAAGTGAGGGATGAGCTGAAGAGCGAGGCGCTGCCGGTGGAGGGGCAGGGGCTGGAGAGGGCCTATGAGGATTTCCGTCGCCTGGTGCTGCCGTATCCGAACGGGAACATCCACCCGCGGTTCTGGGCGTGGGTGCAGGGCGCGGGCGATCCGGCGGGCATGCTGGCGGAGATGCTGGCCGCCGGGCTGAATCCGATGCTGGCGGGGTTCAACCAGAGCCCGGCGCTGGTGGAGGCACGGGTCGTCGAGTGGCTCTCGGAACTGATGGGATTCCCGCGGGGATCCAGCGGAATGCTGGTGTCCTCGGGGACGATGGCGAACCTGCTGGGCCTGGCCGTGGCGCGGAATGCCCGGGCGGGCTTCGACGTACGCGAAGAGGGCCTGCAGGGGCAGGTTCCGCTGGTCGTCTACTGCTCTAAGGAGACGCACGGCTGGGCGCGGAAGGCGGTGGAGGTGCTCGGCATCGGGAATCGGCGGCTGCGGCGCGTGGCTGTCGACGACTCGTTCCGGATGAGGATGGACGAACTGCGCGCGAAGGTGCTGGAAGACCGCGCCGCGGGACTGCGTCCGGTGTGCGTGATCGGGACGGCTGGGACGGTCAACACGGGAGCGGTGGATCCCTTGGAGGAACTTGCGGAGTTCTGCGACTCGGAGAAGTTGTGGTTTCACGTTGACGGCGCATTTGGCGCCTTGGCGCGTTGGTCGGAGAAACTCAAGCCCCTGGTGCGCGGCATGGAGCGCGCCGATTCGCTCGCCTTCGATCTCCACAAGTGGGGATCGCTGCCGTTCGAGTGCGCCTGCCTGCTGACTCGCCACGCGGAAGCGCATCGCGCGGCGTTCGCTCTGAGCCCCGCCTACATGACGGCGACGGACCGCGGCGTGCTCGCCGGAGGGGTGCCGTTTGCGGATCTCGGTATCGACCTGACGCGCGGCTTCAGGGCGTTGAAGGCGTGGGTATGCCTGAAGACGCACGGCGTGCGGAAGTACGCGGCGGTGATCGATGACAACGTGCAACAAGTGCAACACCTGCAACGGCTGATCGATGCGAGCCCGGATCTGCAACTGATGGCGCCGGTGGCGTTGAATGTGATTTGCTTCCGGTATGCACCCGCGCGCATCGCAGCGGAGAGGCTCGACGACGTGAACGAGGAGCTGCTGCTGCGCTTGCAGGAGTCGGGCCGGGCCGTGATTTCGAGCACGCGGATCGGCGAAAGGTTCGTGCTGCGGGCCGCCCACGTGAACCATCGCAGCCGCGACGAGGATTTTGATGAACTGGTGAGTGCCGTTCTGGCGATTGGAGAGGAGTTGAGATGACCGGATTATTTTTGGCGCTGCTGCTCGCCGCGCCGGATACGCCCAAGACCATGCGGCTCGCCTACGTCCACAGCGGCACTGCCACTGAGGAGCAGTTCGCCAAGGACGGCGTCTACCTGGAAGGCGACTGGCCGGGGGCGCCCGGCAAGACGATCGACAACTCGAACCTGGGCAAGTACTTGTTCGAGGTGCATGACGCGAAGACGGGCAATCTGCTGTATTCGCGCGGATTCGCGAGCATCTTCGGCGAGTGGGAGACGACGCCGGAGGCAATGCGGGAGAGGCGGGCATTCCGCGAATCGCTGCGGTTCCCGGCGCCGTCGGCTCCGGTCCACGTGATCCTCAAGAAACGGGATAAGGCGAATGTGTTCCGGGAGATCTGGAAGACTGCCGTGGACCCGAAGGACAAGTCCATCGACCGGTCCGCGCCGCTGAAAGGCGTGAAGGTGTGGGAGGTGGTGAAGAACGGACCGCCGGCAGACAAAGTGGATCTGCTGCTGATCGGCGACGGCTACACGGCCGCCGAGATTGACAAGTGGCACAAGGACGCGCAGCGGCTGGCATCGGAACTGTTTGCGGTCTCGCCATTCAAGGAGCACAAGGCGGCTTTCAACGTGTGGGCTGTGGACGTGGCGGCGGACGAGAGTGGGGTGTCGAGGCCGTCGGAGGGCGTGTACCGCAAGTCGCCGGTGCGGGCGTCGTACGACGCATTCGGGTCGGAGCGCTACGTGCTGACACTCGACGACGAGCGCTTGCGCGAGATCGCCGCAGCCGCGCCGTATGAGTTCATCGAGGTGGTGGTGAACGGCCGCAAGTACGGCGGCGGCGGGATCCACAACTTGTACGCGACGGTGTCGAGCGACAACATGTGGACGCCTTACGTGTTCGTTCATGAACTCGGCCATCACTTCGCGGGCCTGGCGGACGAGTACTACACGTCGGATGTGGCGTACACGAAAACCGCGGAGCGCCCGGAGCCTTGGGAGCCGAACGTGACGGCGAATCCGAAGGAGCCCAAGTGGAAGGATCTGATCCGTCCTGGGAGCTCGCTGCCGACGCCTTGGGCGAAGGAGCAGTTCGAGGCGCGGCAAAAGGAGTTGCAGGCGCGCCGCCGTGCGATCCGCGCCCAGAACCGTCCGGAACAGGAAATGGAAGAACTGTTCCGGAAGGAGCAGGCCGAGATCCTGGAGCTTCTCAACAAGACGCCGGGAGTCGGAGCCTTCGAAGGCGCGATGTACGAGCCGAAAGGCTATTACCGCGCCGAGGCGGACTGCATCATGTTCACACGCAGCCAGCACTTCTGCGCGGCATGCCGGAGAGGGATCGAGAAGGTGATCGGTCTGTACAGCGCAAAGTAGACGGGTACGCCGTGCTGCGATACTGGAAGAATGTTTCGCGCACTTCTACTGGCGTTGGCAGTCATGTGTAGCGTATCCGGCGGAGACCGGGCCGTGGTGCTGGCGCCCGCGCTCAATATGTTCTCCAAGCCCAGCGCCGACGCCGATGTCGTCTCACAGGCCCGCTACGGAATGACCGTGAGCATCGCCGCCGACCAGGGCGAGTGGCTGCAGATCAAGACCCCCGGCGACGACTACTCCGGCTGGGTTTCAGCCGATTCGGTCCGCAAGCTGAAGGACGGCGAGACGTACGCGGCCTCCGGCAAGGTGGCGACCGTGGAGAGCCTGCGCGCGCACCTCTATCGCGAACCATCCGTGACGAAGCATGCTCCGCTGCTGACTGTGCCGTTCGAGACCCGGCTCGAAATCGTGGAGGAGCGCCCGCAGGACAACAGCCGCTGGATCGCCGCACGGCTGCCTGACGATCGCAAGGCGTGGATCCAGCGCGGCGACGTTTCGTTCGATCCGCCGGCGCTGTCGATCGCCGAATTGAGGGAACTCTCGAAGCGCTTCCTCGGGTTGCCCTACACGTGGGGGGGCACGACCTCCTTCGGGTATGACTGCTCCGGCTTCACTCAGATGCTCGTGCGCCGCGGCGGGGTGCTGATGCCGCGCGACGCGCAGCCGCAGGCGGATTGGGATCAGATGCAACAGGTGCAACGCGCAACGCTGCAGCCCGGAGACCTGCTCTACTTCGGCGCGAACGCGAAGAAGATCACACACACCGGCTTCTATCTGGGCAACGGCGAGTTCATTCACGCGACAACGGACACGCGACCCGTACTGCAGATCAGCCGCCTGGATGAAGCAAAGTGGACGAAGCTGCTGGTGGCTTGCAGGAGGTGGAAGCGATGAAACGCCGCGCATTTCTCGGGACGGCAGCCGTGGGCGCCCTGCCGCTGAACGCATCGGCCGCTGCGCCGGGCGCGACGGTATCGACAAAGATCCGGCGCCTCAACCTGAAGCACACGTGGACCACGGTGATGTCGTCGAGCGATTACCGCGACACGTTCTTCGTGGAGTTCTCCAAGGACGGCATCACGGGCATCGGCGAAGGCGCGCCCATCGTGCGCTACAAGGAGAGCGCGCAGACATGTGATGCCGCCGTCAAGGCCATCCTCCCGTGGCTTGCAGAGCAGGACCCGACGCAGTTCAACAAGGTCATGGCGGACGTCTTTCGCAGAATCGACGGCAATTGGGCCGCAAAAGCCGCCGTGGACATCGCATTGTTCGACTGGGTGGGACAGAAGCTCGGAGTGCCCGTCTGGCGCTACTTCGGATTGGACCGAAACGACGCGCCTGTCTCGACCTTTTCGATCGGCATCGACAAGGCCGAGATCGTGAAAGAGAAGGTGCGCGAGGCAGAACCTTATCCGGTGCTGAAAGTGAAGGTTGGGTTGGACAACGACGAAGAAGTAATTTCGGCCGTGCGCAGTGTGACGAACAAGGCGATCCGCGCGGATGCGAACGAAGGCTTCAAGTCGAAGGAAGCCGCGGTGGAGAAGATCAACTGGCTGGAGAAGCAGGGCGTCGAGTTGATCGAACAGCCCTTGCCTGCGGCCAACCTCGAAGACATGAACTGGATCCGCAAGCGTGTGCACATGCCGATCATCGCGGACGAGTCGTGTCTCCACCCGCAGGACATCCCGCGCCTGGCGCCGCATTTCGACGGCGTGAACGTGAAGATCGACAAATGCGGCGGCCTGCTGGAAGGCACGCGTATGATCCAGATCGCGCGTTCGCTCGGACTGAAGGTGATGCTGGGCTGCATGGTGTCGTCCTCGGCGGCAATCACCGCGGCGTCACACCTCTCGCCGCTCGTCGACTACGCCGACCTCGACGGCTACCTGCTGATCTCGAACGACCCCTATGAGGGCGTGCGAATGGAGCGCGGCAAGCTGATCCTGCCGGACCGCCCGGGCCTCGGGTTGAAGGCGAGGTAGTTGGAGAGTGTCATTCCTCGTAAGCAAGCGCCTGCTGCTCGGAGCATCTGTGCTGGCCGCAGTCGTGCTCGCGGCTGGACTCTGGTGGTTCGTGTGGCGGCCGGCGGGCGCGGCGCGTATGTTGGCGTACTTCCCGGCGGAGGAGGCCCCTCTGCTCTACGTCGATGTAGGCTTGCTGCGCAAGACTGGTGTGCTGGAGCGGCTCGCCGGTCAGGCGGGTGTGGAGGAGCCCGAGTACCGCCGCTTCGTCGAGGCCACGGGATTCGACTTCAGACACGACCTGGATGCCGTCGCCCTGCTGTTCCGGAGCACGGACCGCCTGCTGGTCGTGTCGGGCCGGTTTGATCTTGACAAGCTGTCCGCCTATGCGAAGGCGTCTGGAGGGCGCTGCGCAGGCGCCCTGTGCTCAATGCAAGGCTCCTCGGTGGACCGGCAGGTGTCGTGGCAGCCGCTCGCGGCGGGAGTCCTTGGCGTGGGAGTCGGCCGCGATCCGATGGCCGCGGCGTTCCTGGGCGGCTCAGATAGGAAGAGTGGGCTGAAGCCGCCTTCGGCCGCGCTGTGGCTGAATCTTCCTGGAAGAGAGCTGCGTCCGGGCGCCGGCTGGCCACCTGGCGTGAGCGCGCTCCTCTCCGCACTGGAAGGTGCGGATCGGGCCTTGCTTCAAGCGACAGTCCAGGGAAGCGGACTGGCGATCCAGTTGGAGGCGCCCTGCGCATCGCAGGGTAAGGCGGCGGAGATCGCCGCCCGTCTCGTGGAATCGACCGGCACGCTCAAGAAATTGCTCGCGCGGGAGAACAAGCAGCCGGATCCTAGGAATCTGAGCGGCGTTCTGGCCGGAGGCGTGTTTCGGTCGGAGGGCAGCGTAGTGCGGGGAAGTTGGCCCGTGTCTCAGGAATTCCTGGATGCGCTCGCGAAGTGAACATCTGAGGGCGCGTAGAGTATGCTGGCCTGGCGGCCTTTACTGGAGGCGGGTTTTCAACCGTTCGTGGTCGACCAGTTCGTCGAAGACAGCGAGAACCTGCTTGCGGAAGTAATAGATGCGCCGGACGTTCTCGCGGAACTGGCCGTCATAGTGGGGGTGCGAGAGCCACTTCTCGAAGATGGCTTTGGGAATCTCGATGTCGCGGCGGAGCTGCTCAGGCGAATGGCCACGCAGGAAGAGACCGTAAAACATCGCCGCCTCGCGCTGGACGGCGATGGGGTCGAAGTCGTCCCCGGCGACACAGGCGACAGGGAGTTGTATGGGTGCGTTCCCCACGGTCAATTGCGCTCCCTCTCAATGAAAATCCGAGTATAGACGGGGCAGAGGGCAATGAGCAAGGGTTGACTCTTCTTCCCCTTCAGCACCTAATTAGATGAGTGATTTCCGCCGATAGTTTCATGGAGGAACTATGCGCGCATTGAGGCTTCTCTCGGCACTCGTCTGTGCCACCCTTTTGCTGACCCTTTGCCCCACTGTGCACGCCGGGCAACCTGCCGCCGGTGAAGCAACGCTGTGGCAGTATGTACACCCGGAGGCCAGGATCATCATCGGCGTGGACTGGCAGCGGGTAAAGTCGTCCCCGACGGGGAAGATGTTCGCCAGGCAACTGGCCGATCAAGGCGCGAAGTTCAAGTCTTCCGGCGCCGGGTTTCAAATGCTCGACCAGTTCGACCGGCTCATCATCAGCGGAAGCGACCTCAATGCATCCGGGCCGGAGAAGCCCGGTTCGATCGTCATCGCAATCGAGGGGAAGCTCGACCGCGCGTTGATGAAGAAGTCCATGCCGGCGGGGACTGCTGTGGAGAAGTTCAAAGGCGCTGACCTGCTGGTGCCGCCGCGCAGCAAGTCATCGGACATGCTGATGGCCGTGCTGAATGAACGCTTCGGCCTGATGGGCGATCGCGACTCGATCGCCAAGGTCCTGGATGCGCCGGGCGGCGCGCAGGACGCCACGCTGCTGCAGCGCGCCAACGACTTCGCATCGCGCTGCGAGATCTGGATGGTGACTTCGTCGATGGGCACGAAAGTCGGGGAGGGATCCAGTCCTGCGATGAAGCAACTGGAGGACATCGAATCGATGGATCTGGGCGTGTCGCTGCAGAAAGGACTGGGTCTGCGCGCGAACCTGATCGCAAAAACCGAGGACGCTGCGAAAGGATTCGCCACTCTCGCGCAACTGATGACTTCGATGGCGACGCAGGACCCCAAGCAATCCCCGGAAATCTCAAACCTGATCCGCAGCCTGCGCGTGACGATGGAAGGGACTGCTGTGCATATGAGCGTTGACATCCCGCTGGCGCAACTGGAGCGTGGTGTGATGCAGGCCAAGGCGTCGGCACAGGAGATGGGCAAGAAGTCGCTGGAATCGCTGCTGGGCATTGCGCCGTCCGGCCAGTTGCCCCCTGGACTGCGTCCCGCGGTGAAGGGCGTGAAAGAGGTCACCGTGCAGGGACAGACCGTAACATTGCCCGCACCGCCGCCGCAGCCGGAGCCGCCGAAGACGAGAACCATTCGGATTGTCGGCCTCTCGGACGGACCGAAGGAGATCACTTACACCACCGGCGGCAAGGGAAACTAGCGTCCCAGTTTGCCCGATAATGAACTCCATAGGCTGGGGTTCAATGCAGGCGTACACACAGGGCGTCAGCGATCCCGCGATTCGGGAACAGCTCCATCGAATTGTCGGCAGCAAGGTCTTCAGGGCCTCGGAACGGATGGGCCGTCTGCTGCGCTTCGTCGTGGAGTGGACGCTCGAAGGGCGCGGCGAAGAGCTCAAGGAGTACCTGCTCGGAGTCGAGGTCTTTGACCGGACCAGTTCGTTTGATCCGCGGCTGGACCCGATCGTGCGAGTGGAGGCCCGGCGCCTGCGCGCGAAGCTTCGCAGCTATTACGACACTGAAGGCAGCAGCGACGGGATCATCATCGATATCCCCACGGGCTGTTACGTACCTCGCTTCCAGGCGCGCGACAGCGTGACCGCGGCACCGGCCCCAGGCCGGTCGTTGAACTGCATCGCCGTGCTGCCGTTCGCGAATCTGAGCCCGGAGCCAGATACTGACTACTTCAGCGACGGCCTCACCGAGGAACTCATCCACGCGTTGACTAAGGTGGACGGTCTGCGCGTGGTGGCCTGGGATTCTGCGGCGAAGATGAAGGACCGGCAGGATGACCTGGCGGAGATCGGACGTCGCCTGATGGTCGGCAGTGTGCTGCGAGGCAGCGTTCGGCGCGCCGGCGAGCGCATCCGGATCACCGTCAGCCTGGTGGCGACGGATGGCGGGAGCTATCTGTGGTCGGAGACATACGACCGCATGTTGCAGGACTTGTTCGCCATTCAGGAGGATATTTCGCGCTTGATTGCCGACAGCTTGCGCGTCAAGCTGCTGGGCGCGGCGAAGAAGGAGCACCGCGAGTGGAACCTCTCTGTGTACGACCTGTATCTGCGCGGGCGGCATCAGTGGAACAAGCGGTCGCCGGATGGATTCCGGCGCGCAATCCAGTTTTTCTCGGACGCGGTTGCGATGGATCCGCACTTCGCGCCGGGATACGCTGGTCTCGCCGACGCGTACAGTCTGTTGGCGGACCACGGACTGTCGTCGCCGCTGGATACGATGCCGCAGGCGAAGGCCGCCGCGCTGAAGGCACTGGAAATCGATCCCGACCTCGCCGAGGCGCATGCGTCGCTCGCGTTGATCACCTCTCTTCACGAATGGCGCTGGACGGAGGCGGGCCTGCATTATCGGAAGGCGATGGAAATCAATCCAGGCTACGCGACGGCGCGGCACTGGTACGCTGGCGACTACCTCGCGCTGCTCGGCCGGTTCGAGGAAGCCATTGAGGAGATGAAGCTGGCGGTGAAGCTCGATCCGCTGTCACCCGCGATCAACGAGAGCCTGGCTTATGTGTACATGCTGGCGCGCCGCTATGACGATGCGCTGGAGTGCCATCTGCAAACACTGGAGATGGAAGACCAGTTCTACAAGACGTTCACCGCGATGGGCCGCTTGTATCTGCAGAAGCAAATGTACGGGCAGGCGATCGAGATGCTGGAGCGGGGCAGGGCACTGATGGGGGATCTGCCGACGCTGCTGGGCGCGCTCGCTCAGGCGCACGGATTGAACGGCGACAGGCAGGAGGCCCGTGCTTTGTTGGACAGATTGAGCAACCTCTCCACAGAACGGTTCGTGCCCCACACTGCATTTGCCTTCGGACATCTCGGACTGGGCGAGCGGGAAGCGGCTTTGGACCATCTGGAACAGGCCTGCGCCCGCCGTGAACTGGGGGCCTGCAACATCAACGTGCATCCGGGTTACGATGTGCTTCGCGCCGAGCCGCGGTTCGTCGTACTGCTGCGAAGGATCGGGTTCGCGAACTGATCAGCGCAGCATCAGGACGTACCGCTCGGCCTCCTTCATCAGCTTCCGATAGCTGGTGGAAACCTGCTGAACGCGTGAATCCTGCGGACCAAGCGAATTGGCGAGCGCTGGCAGCGCCTGCCGGTAGAGGCGGACCGATTCGACATAGTTCTTCTGCGCGTGCCGCACTTCGGCCAGTCTCCAGCGCAACATCGCAACTTCGACATGATGGTCGCCCAACTCTCTCTCCATGACTGCGAGGGCTTCGCGGTAGAATTCGGCGGCGAATGCCTCCTTTCCCTGCACGTGATAGAAGTCGGCCAGGTTGCCCAGACACTTGGCATGGTCGACAGCAAAGGCGACGGGCGCGCGTTGATAGATCTCCAGCGCCCTCTGGTATAGAGGCCCGGCCTCGGCGAATCGAAGTTGCAGGCGGATGGCTTGCGCCAGGTTATTGAGAGAAACGGCGAGTTTCGGATGCGTCGGACCCAGGAGCCGCTCCTGGAGTTCGACTGCCTGCAAATAGTAAGACTCCGCTTTGCGGAAATCACCGCGGTTGCAGGCGATCTCGCCCAGCCCGTTGTAGGCTACGGCCAGCGCGGGATCTGGCGGTCCGGGCTTGTTCAAGAGAGTGATGCGTGTCCGCTCAAAGAGCGCTTGCGCCGCTTCCAGCCTTCCCAGCGTGCGATTGATGCCCGCAAGGATGTGCAGCTTGCCTGCGAGCGACGGATCGTCCTTTCCGATGAGCGCCCCGGCAATCTGGACGGCACGCTCCGCCATGTCGAGTGCCGTGTCCAGGTCGCCAAGAAAGCGATAGAGGTCCGCGGCATTGGCGAGCGCGCCGGCGTATTCCAGGCAGTTTGCACCCTGCGATTGCTCAATCTCCGCCAGCGCCTGGACGTACATTTCCTCAGCGTCTCGGTAGCGGCCCTCAGCGCGAAAGACGCCTGCGAGATTCGTCATCGTGTTGCCAGAGGCCTTGGGCACGCCATGGTGGCGGTTCCACTCGTCGAGTGCGCGGCGATACCAGGACTCGGCTTCCGGGTATTTTGCGAGGATCTGGCACTCGGCGCCGAGGTTGTTCAAAACGACGGCGATGTGCGGATCATCGTTGTTGTTTTCCTGGAGGAGTCGCAGAGTGGTCCGATAGGCCTCTTCAGCGTCGGCGTGGCGGCCTTCCGCGTGAGCGAGGCTCGCCTTCTGGAACTCCTTTTCCCATGGAAGCAGTTCGGCGTGTATTGCTTGGACGCCGGCGAAAACGAACAACCCCAGCAGCGGCCCCAGTGATCGTTGGTGTCTCATCACCCCTCCTGCTGGCGATCGTGGGGCAAGAGGAGTTGATAGGCGAAGTAACGGCGGGTTAGCTTACGGTGGGAGTTTTACGGTAAGCACAGCCAATCACCGAAGCCACGTTCGGGATGCGTTTGAGACTGCAGTCGCCGTACACGATGGAAGTCTCCGATGACGTCTACCAGCAAGCCCAGCGCGATTGGGAGGAATTCGGTCCTCGGCGTACCGGCTAAGCGGACCGACATAAGGTACCAAGCGAGGACTCCTAGACGAACCGCTGGCTGACGCCGGCGGTTATCAAGAAGCAGGGGAAGAAGCAGGACTAAGCCTGCTTCTTCCCCTGCTTTGCCACTGCTTCCATCGCAGCCTTCACCTTCTCGGGGTCGCCGAGATAGTAGGACTTGATGGGCTTCAGATTGGCGTCGAGTTCGTAAACCAGCGGCATGCCGGTGGGGATATTGAGTTCGAGTATGTCTGCGTCGCTGACGTTGTCCAGGAACTTCACCAGCGCACGCAGGCTGTTGCCGTGGGCGCCGATGACGACACGCTTGCCGGACTTGATGGCCGGCGCGATCGACTCGTGCCAGAGCGGCAGGAATCGTGCGACCGTATCCTTGAGGCACTCCGTGAGCGGGAGATCTTCCTTGGACAAGTCGGCGTACCGCCGGTCCCGTCCCGGGAAGCGCTCGTCGTCGGTCGTGAGGGCCGGAGGCGGCACGTCGTAAGAGCGGCGCCAGATCTTCACCTGGTCCTCGCCGAACTTTGCGGCGGTCTCGGCCTTGTTCAGTCCCTGCAACGCCCCGTAGTGGCGTTCGTTGAGACGCCACGAGCGTTCAACAGGCAGCCAGAGCTGGTCCATCTGATCGAGGACCGTGTCGAGCGTCTTGATGGCGCGCCGAAGCACGGAGGTGTACGCGAGGTCGAATTCGAAGCCTTCCTTCGCGAGCACCTTGCCTGCGTCGATGGCCTCCTGCCCGCCCTTCTCGGAGAGATCGACGTCTGTCCAGCCGGTAAAGCGGTTTTCCTTGTTCCACGTGCTCTCGCCGTGGCGGATGAGAACGAGCTTGTGCATGGTTGCGCGTTCTCCTTACTGGTTGAAGGCCCTGCGTCCGGCATAGCGGGCAGCCGCGCCGAGTTCCTGCTCGATGCGGATGAGCTGGTTGTACTTGGCCATGCGGTCCGTGCGCGAAGCCGAGCCGGTCTTGATCTGGCCGCAGCCGGTGGCAACGGCGAGGTCGGCGATGAAGCAGTCTTCGGTCTCACCGGAGCGGTGCGAAGTCATGCAGGTGTAGCGCGCCCTGAACGCCATCTCCATGGCTTCCAGCGTCTCGGTGAGCGTGCCGATCTGGTTCACCTTGATCAGAATCGAATTGGCTACGCCCTTCTCGATGCCCTTGGCGAGGATCGCGGGGTTGGTGACAAAGAGGTCGTCGCCGACGAGCTGGATCTTCTTGCCGAGCTTGTCGGTGATCTTCTTCCAGCCGTCCCAGTCGAATTCAGCCATGCCGTCTTCGATGGAGAGAATCGGGTACTTCTCGCACCAGTTAGCCCAGAAGGCGATCATCTCGTCGGAGGAGAGCTCGCGCTTGTCGGACTTCTTGAACACGTACTTCTTCTTGTCGCGGTCGTAGAACTCGCTGGAGGCCGGGTCGAGCGAGATGGAGATCTGCTCGCCGGGCTTGTAGCCGGCCTTGACGATCGCTTCGAGGATGACTTCGATGGCTTCGTCATTGGACTTGAGGTTGGGCGCAAAGCCGCCCTCATCGCCGACGGCGGTGGAATAGCCGCGGCCCTTCAACACGGACTTGAGGTTATGGAAAACCTCCGCGCCCATGCGGATCGCGTTGGAGAAGGTGTCCGCGCCGTGCGGAGAGATCATGAACTCCTGGAAGTCAACGGAGTTGTCGGCGTGAGCGCCGCCGTTGATGATGTTCATGTTGGGCACGGGGAGCGTACGCGCGTTGACGCCGCCGAGATAGCGGTACAGCGGCAGGCCGAAAGCATCGGCCGCAGCGCGGGCGGTGGCCATGGAGACGGCCAGAATGGCGTTTGCGCCGAGACGGGACTTATTGGGCGTGCCGTCGACTTCGATCATCTTTGCGTCAACGATCTGCTGCGCCGAGCCATCCATGCCAAGCAGCGCCGGGAGAATTTCGTCGTTGACGTTCTTGACGGCCTTCAGTGTGCCTTTGCCGAGGTAGCGCGACTTGTCGCCGTCCCGGAGCTCGCAGGCCTCGTTCTCGCCGGTCGAGGCGCCTGAGGGTACCGCGGCACGGCCCATGCTGCCATTGGAAAGATAGACATCCGCTTCGACTGTGGGGTTACCGCGGGAATCGAGTACTTCGCGTGCGACGATATCAACAATTTCTGTCATAGGAATTTCCTCGGGAGTTTGAATCAGAGGGCAGACTCTCATATTTTCGCACAAGATGAATGCCGCTACATGAGCGAGGGAAGTGCCGAAGTTCAGGCCCCCGAGACTACCGTGACCCCGCCGTCGGTCACGTGATAGCCCGCCGCCCGGTCGCGATCCGCATCCTCGCCGATCACCGTGCCTTCCGGGATCTGCACGCCTGTGTCGATGATCGCCCGGCGGATCCGGCAGTAGCGTCCCACGTTCACACCGTGAAGCAGGATCGAATGCTCGATGTCGCAGTAGCTGTTAATGCGCACGCCCGGTGAAAGCACGGAGTGATGGACTCGTCCCCCGCTCACGATAACTCCGGGCGAGACGATGGAATCCGTGGCCACGCCCATCCGCCGTCCTTCCTGGGCAAAGACAAACTTCGCGGGGGGCACCTGCGGCATCCGCGTCCGGATCGGCCAGGCCGTGTCGTACAGGTTGAACTCTGGCGACACGCTGACCAGATCCATGTTGGCGTCAAAATACGAGTCAATGGTCCCGACATCCCGCCAGTAGCGGACGCATTTGCGGTTCAGATCCCTGAAGTCATACGCCACCACGTTGTGGGTATTCAGCAGGCGCGGCAGTACGTTCTTGCCGAAATCGTGCTCTGAATCCTGATTTGCGGCATCTGCTACCAGGGCATCGAGCAGGACTCTCGTGTTGAAGATGTAGATTCCCATCGACGCACTGACCATGGACGGGTCAAATGGCGATCGCTCCGGGTTGCCGTGCTTCGGCTTCTCCTCAAAGCCGTGGACTCGGTAGGTGCCGGCGTCGACATCCACGATGCCGAAGCGGTCGGCCTCCTCGGGCGGCACCTGGACCGTGGCGATGGTCACGTCGGCGTGCGTGTCCCAGTGCCAGTCGAGCATCTCCATGTAATCCATCTTGTAGATCTGATCCCCGGAGAGGATGAGAACTTCGCGAGGCATCTCGCCCTCAATGCTCTCGATGTTCTGATACACCGCGTCTACGGTACCCAGGTACCAGTCAGTATGGATTCGCTTCATCGGAGGGATCACTTCGATGAACTCCCCGATCTCACCCGAAAACAGATCCCACCCCTCTCGAAGATGGCGTGCCAGTTCAAGGGATTTGTACTGAGTGAGGCAGAAGATCTTGCGAATACCCGAGTTGATGCAATTGGATAGGGTGAAGTCAACGATGCGGTACATCCCCCCGAAGGGCACGGCCGGCTTGGCCATGCTCCGGGTCAACGGGTAGAGCCGCTCTCCCGCGCCACCGGCCAAAAGGATCGCGAGTACGTTCTCCATCTAGATCCAGAATAACTGTCTGAGCGAGTCAAGCGTGTCACAATCCGTGAATTCGTTCCCGGGCGAACGCTGTTCCGCTGGGATTCAACCCTCGGCGTTGCCAGGTTGTTCAACGCCATCCGCGCCGGCAGTGTGACCCTGGCCAATGCTGTGGGCACCGGCGTCGCCGGCGACAAGGCGGTCCACACCTACGTGCCGCGCTTCATCCGCTACAACCTCGACGAAGACCAGATCCTGGCGAATGTCGCGCAGAATCAGATGTAGCAGCAGCAGTAACGCTCAGCTATACACATTGTCGGAAGACCGTTCTTTGTCCCACTCCGGCGTGGGCTCAAAGTAGCCAGGCGTCAGGAGATGCTCCTTAATTGCGTCCTCATTCAAGGTGAAACCGAGGCCCGGGCCGTCGGGCACTTTGACATATCCCTTGTTGCAGATTGGCTTTTCGACGCCGTCCACCAGGCTGTCCCACCACGGGATATCGACAGAGTGGTTCTCCAATACCAGGAAACCTTCGGTCGCGGCCGCGCAGTGTACATTCGCGAAGTTGGCCACGGGCGTCCCTGCGAAATGCATCGCCATCGGAATCCCGTAATCCTGAGCCATGTCGCCGATCCGCTTCGTCTCCAGGATGCCGCCTGACGTCGAGAGATCGGGGTGGATGATGTCCACTGCGTGCTCGCGGCAGAGTGTTTCGAAGCCTTCCTTCAGATAAATGTCCTCACCGGTGCAGATGGGCACATCGACGGCCGCCGTGATCCGCTTCAACTGCTCGGTTCGATACCAGGGGATGGTGTCCTCCATCCAGGCGAGATTGCACTTCTCGAAGGCTTTGGCCAGCCGGACAACGGAGTTTTCGCTGATGCGCCCGAAATGGTCCGTGGAAATAGGGATCTCCCAGCCGACGACTTCGCGTACCTTCATGATGTAATCCGCCATCATGGCCGCGCCTTTTTCAGTGATCTCGATGCCGGCCATGGTGTGCTCCCGGCCGTACTCCGTCTGGGTGGGCCGCGACACGGTGCCTGGCGTCTTGCCCAGCATGTTGATGCCGATGTCCATCTTCAGCCACGTGAAGCCCTGCTCTTCGATACGGCGCTTCATTCGTTCGCCGAACACCTTCGGGTCACTCGAATCCGGCGTGTCGGAGTAACAGCGGATGCGATCCCGATACTTGCCGCCGAGCATCTGCCAGACCGGGACGTTGTACGCCTTGCCCACCAGATCCCACAGCGCCATCTCAATGGACACCACGCCGCCGGCCTTGCGCCCGTGGCCGCCGAACTGCCGCAGTTTGCGGAAGATCTTCTCGATGTTGCAGGGATTCTCGCCCAGGATGCGGCTCTTGAGGAAGAGCGCATAGGTCTTGCTCGCGCCGTCGCGCACCTCCCCATAGCCTGAGATGCCCTGGTTCGTGTCGATCCGAATGATCGGGCAAGTCATCGGCGCGCGGGCGATTGTCGCCACGCGGAGGTCCGTGATGCGGAGCGCGGAGGGGTTGGAGTTCCTCTGTGTATTCTGGATGGCCCCTTCAAGCGTCGAGTCGGCCCAAAATGCCGCTCCGGCTCCGGCAGCCGCGGAGCGCAGGAATGATCGCCTGTCATGTGATTTCATATGATGTCCTTCCCGCAAAAAAGGAGATTCGGGTCTCCAAGGCGAGTTGGAGAATACCCACGGGCATTCTACAGGGGATGGGGTTGCGCGCGCCACGTTGCGCGTGCGTAGGTCAGCCCAGCCGGTTCACGCCGTCGAACGCCGCCGTCTTGTAGCACTCCGCCAGCGTCGGGTAATTGAACACGGTGTTCACGAAGTAGTCCACCTTGCCTGCGAACGCGAGCACGGCCTGGCCGATGTGCACAAGTTCGCTGGCGCCCTCGCCGATGATATGCACGCCGAGGAGTTGCCGTGTTTCCATGTGAAAAATCAGCTTGAGCAGCCCTGTGGTATCGCCGACTATCTGACCGCGTGCGATCTCGCGATATCGCGCCTTCCCCACCTCGTAGGGGATACCCTCGGTCGTGAGTTCCTCCTCATTCCGGCCGCACATGGAGATCTCCGGAATGGTGTAGATGCCGTACGGGAACAGTTCGGGGACGCTTGTCGCCGGAACACCAAAGGCATGACACGCCGCGAGACGGCCCTGTTCCATCGAGGTGGAAGCCAGGGAAGGGAAGCCGATCACATCGCCCACCGCGTAGATGTTGGGGACGCAGGTCTGATAGTTCCCGTTGACAGTGATGCGGCCCCGGTCGTCGGGATCGAGCCCCGCTGCCTCAATGGCGAGTCGTGCCGTGTTGCCTGTCCTCCCGATGGAGTAGAGCGCCTTCTCGGTGACGATCTGCTTGCCGCTGTCGAGCACGATGCGGACGCGGTCGCCCGCCTCATCTTCGAGCAGTTCAATGCCGTGAACGCTCTCCCCAAGTCGCAGCGTGACCCTGTTCTCCCGAAGGTGGTAGGCGAGCGTGTCGATGATCTCGGCATCCACAAACGGGAGCAGCCGAGGACGTTTGTCGATTAGCGTCACGCGCACTCCGAGCGCGGCGAACATCGACGCGTACTCGCAGCCGATCACCCCGGCGCCCACCACCGTGAGTGTGCGCGGCAGTTCGTCCAGGACGAGAATATCGTCGCTGGTGAGCACGCGGCGGCCATCAAACGGAATGTGCGGATCGCGCGTCGCCTCGGTGCCAACCGCGATGATGATCGTCGCCGAGGTGACAAGCCGCTGGCCCGCCCCTTCCACGAAGTCGAGCCTGACCGTGTGGGCGTCCACACAGGACGCAAAAGCGGAGATTACCTCGACACGGTTCCTCAGGAGTTGGGAACGGGTGACGTCAATTTCGTGTCGGATCACGGTGTCCGCCCGCTGCAGAAGGTCCTGCATCGTGATGCGCTGCTTGACGGCGTAGGACTGCCCGTAGAATTCGCGCTCGCGGTAGCCGGAGAGATCCAGAACCGCTTCCCGAAGGGTCTTTGATGGGATCGTGCCGGTGTTGACCGATACCCCACCCAGCACGGTCTTCTTCTCTACCAGCGCGACGCGCTTCTCCAGTTTTGCGGCCTGGATAGCCGCACGCTGGCCCGCTGGACCGGAGCCGATGACCAGAAGGTCATAATCGTAGGGAGTTTTGCTCGTGGGCATAACAAGACGCGGGGACCCGAGGCAAATTGCTCCTACGATCTTATCAGCCGGGCGGGCTCGGACGAGCCTTCAGGGTTCTACTTCGAAGCGAACCGGCTGCTCGATCAGCTTGGGTTCCTTCCCCTTAGTCAGGATCATCAACTTGTAGCGTTCTCCCACTTTGGCGGACGCGGGGATCTTGGTCTTGATAGTGGTGGCGGCCTGCTCCAGCATCGTCACCTCGATGTCATTTTTGCCATCCGTGAGATACAGCTTCGCCACAACGTCTTTGCCGAGATTCTCACCGGTCACGACGATCTCCGTGCCGACCTTGCCGCTCATGGGCTCCACGGTCGTGCAGCGGGGGATGGAATCCTGCGCGATCAGAGGAGGAGCGGCGAATGCCACCAACATAAGCGGGATGAGCAGTAGTCCGGAGTACCGCATCTGAATATCCTCCTAATTCGATCCTAGGCCCGGGAGAACGAGAATGCAAGAGCACGAGGTCAGGATTTCGAGGAAAAATTCTACATCTTAACGGTAAGAAAGAAAAGGGCGTCTTTTGGACGCCCTGCTGAAGGTAGGTAAGAATCTGATTTTGTTTGGCTTATGGCCAATCGTGCAGGTGGACTAACGCTCGCCTTGCTGGAGGTGCAGGCCCTTGTGAATCGCGTAGAGCGCCAGTTCGAGCCGGTCCGATACGCCCAGCTTGTCGAAGATGTTATGCAGATGGTTCTTCACAGTCTGTTCGCTGATGAACATCTTTTCTGCCATTTCCTTGTTCTTGTAGCCTTGCGCGACCAGCGCGACGATCTCACGCTCGCGGGCGCTCAGCGGCGAGCGTTCCCGAACCTTGGATGCCGGCTGGCCCAGCGCCGTCTCGCCCGGCGCCGCAAACTGTCGCATCACAGCGGCGGTCGTGTGGGAATCCAGCCAGATCTCTCCGGCGTAGACCTTGCGGATGCTCTTGACGATCAGGTCGGCGGAGGTCTGCTTCAGCACAATGCCGGAGCAGCCGAGTTTCATCGCCTGCACGAACTCGTTCTTGTCTTCGGAGGCAGTCAGGATGATCACCCGGGCGTTGGAACTCGTGTGCTGGAGGGTCTGCAGTGCGCCCAAGCCATCGAGGTTCGGCATCCGGAGGTCCAACAGGATCACATCCGGCTTCAACTCCTCCACTTTCTCAATCAGCTCACGCCCGTCGGCGGCATCACCGACCACATCAATGTCATCCTCGAGGTTCAACAGTTTCCGCAGGCCCTCGCGGACAATCGGATGGTCGTCGGCGATCATTACCTTGATTTTGGTTTTCTCAGGCTCTTGCGTGGGATTCATACTGCTGCTCGATTCCTGACTGTCAGCCAGCGCCCATGGGCCCATGCTCTCCCCTTTCGGACCTCCAACCTCATTCTAGGACGGTCCAGTACTCACTTGTATCCTCGTACTGCCTTAGCTTACCTATCCGTATTACCTTAGAAGGCCCTACATAGACGGTACTAAGGTGCCTGTTCTGAATTCACGCGGGTTGAGCACGTTGCCATGGTTCAGAATAGTACTCACCAGAGGATGCGGTCTAGCCCTCCGCTGATCCTGTGGCTAGGACGATATGGTACCAGATCGTGATTCTCGTGCGTTACTTTTTATTCTCGTCCGGAGCCGCCAACCTGCTCAACTCGACGCCCTTCGCGCACACGTAGTACTTGGCAAGCATGAAGGCGCGCTCCCAGGCCGGGAGAGAGCCAGGAGACCTCACATAATCGAAGAAGTGAGTCGCCACCTGCGCGAAGTGGGCTTCGTGTCCGACGCGGAACTTGTTCGGGATCACGAAGTGAATGTTACAGGATCTCCAGGCTGACGCGAACGCCGCGCAGAGCATACCCGACTGAGTTGTTGCAGTAGTAATCCAGTTTGCCGTCGCGAACATGGCTGGAGACTGAGGAAGGGAACGCGGCTTCCCGCGTGATTTGCTCGAACTGCGACGCGATCAGCGTGAACGACCAGTGCCTCCCGGCATATACCTGAATGTCCTTTTGATAGTCGATCAGCGCGTCAGGAAGGCGGTTCATTGAAGGAGGTCGACGACATGCGTGCCCATCCGCCGCGGACGTCCTGACGCGGAGTCTTATCCCGAGATCATAGTAAAGCTCCGTGCGGGCATTCGCTCATTCCGGTCTAGCGCCCGGCATCAGAGCCGGGAGGGGAGGCGGGTCGAAGCAGGGGCCGTCTCCGCGCACAATCATCAGCGCCGGACCCTGACCTTTCAACTCGATCTGGCTCGACGGTCTGCCGGGCGTAATGACACCTGACAATCGGCTCTTCCCGACGCGGTAATCGTCAAATCGCACCGGACCGAGGCCGCACGGCAAGTGCGGATTGATGTGGAGCCGGTTGTTCATGGCATCGGGCTCCAGTCCGAGCATGCCGCTGATGAGCGGATGAACCATGGCGACTGAGCTGAAGAGCTGATGAGGCACAGCCCGGGGGCCTTCGGCAAAGCGGTCGCCGCTGAAGTATTCGCTGATGAAGCCCGCCCCGCTGAGGCCTGTCGCTTGCGCCATCCCGTGCAGGTATCGATACGCCGCGGCGGGCTGGCCATTGCGGAAGAGGGCCATGGCGGCCTGGGCCGTGACGAACGGCCACACGCTCCCGTCGTTGTAACCGAGCGGATTGTAGAAAGGACTGTCGGTGGCGAACAGCCGCGTGCCCCACGGTGTGGCGAGCGTGGGAAGCGCGAGCGAGGCCGCGGTTCTGGCGGCAAGCTCCTTTTCGATGCCGCCGTTCGCGACGAGAAAGCCCTGCCAGCCCGAGTTGGCCTCGTAGCGCGTGCCGTCCTTCAGTTGCGCGAAAGCGAAGATGTTCTTGCCTTCGACGAACCACGGCTTGATACTCGCGCGCGCCTTTGCCAACCGCTGGGCGGCCTCGCCTGCAAGTTCGGAATGATTGGACCAGCGCGCGAGCTTTTCGAACCCGTCGAGGCCGCCGAGCCAGACGCCCTGCAGGTAAACGTCGCGGGCCACCTTGCCGCTCAGCGCGCCGGTCTCGACCGCTGCTGCGCCGCCTTTCAGGTTCGACAGCAATCCGTCGTCGTCGAGCATCGTGAGGCAGAACCTATAGGCACGCTCGAATTGAGCCCAGTACTTGTCGAGAAATTCGCGGTCGCCAGATTGAGAAAGATACCGCGCGGCGGTGAACAGGAGCAGCGGTGTGGTGTCGGCGTGGTAATAGCCGTAGGGGTATTTCGACCAGTCGAGCAGCGCGGCGGACTGAGTCCATTCGTGCATGATCTTGCCGTCGTCGCGCTGGCGCGCGAGTAGAAACTCGAGGGCCGCGCGCGCTCCTTCAAAATCGCCGTAGTCCTGCATGGCCCATGCGCTCATCATGGTGTCGCCGCCGAAGTACCAGCCGAATCCCGGTCGCTCGCTGGCCCCGGAGGGCGCCCAGCCGGCGACCAGCCCGCAGCCGACTCCCTCGTTGCACGCCCAGCCCTTCTCGATTGCGAGCTTGGCCCAGTCGAATGCAGTCGTGAGGCCGCGTGCTCCTATCCGGGTGGTGCGCTTAAGGAAGGCGGCGTAATGGTGGTCTGCCGTCTCGGCAACAGTCCGCGGCGCGGCAATTGCGGCGTCGTACTCCTTGCGCGAGCCGGCGATGAGGATCGGGACGGTGCCGCTCTTGTCCACATCGAATTCGACGATCACGGTGCGATCCGGCAACTGGTGTCCCACCTGCTCGCTAATGCGTTTGAAGAACGGTGAACCGAGCACCGGCCGGAAGCGGCGCATGCCTTCCGTAAAGGTGAGGACGCCGTCCTTCTCATTCCAGCCCGTCGACTGGCCGCCGAAGGAGGCGGGCCACATCGGCTTCATCTCGGGGACGAAGCTCGCGCGCAGCTTCAGAGGCCGCGATGTTTCGATATCAAGTAGAACGGCAAGGACGCCATCATCGACCGACGCGGCCCACGTCTGGCGAATTGTGAATGCAGGGTGGACATGAATCAGGGTGGTGTGGCCCGGATGGACTTCAGTCGTCTCGGTCAACGGCGCCAGTGGCGTGGGTTCCAGTGAGTCATCCACATAGACCGAGAGCCGGAATCCGCTGAGGACTTTGATCGGATAGACCCACGCTTCGAAAGTGCCATCTTCGCGGCCGAGAAGCGCGGCCCGCCTGCCGGAGGCCTCAATGTATTTTGCGGGTTGGGCAGGTTTGGTGATCGAGAGCTGGGCGGCAAGCGGCCAGAAGAGAATGGCCGGAATCAGAGAGTATCGCATGTCAATTGATAGAATATGCCTGCAGGTCTTTCTATTCATGAAGCCCGCGGCGCTCATATTCATCTTCTACTCCGCGGTCGTCAGCGCACAGCACGCCCTCACGTTGGATGAGGCCGTGTCGACGGCGTTGGGCAACCATCCGATTTTGATGGAGGGTCGCCAGCGGATCGCGTCGTCCCGCGGCCAGCAGCGACAGGCGGGCCTCCGGTACAACCCCCGGCTCATCCTGCAGTCTGAAAACACGCGTTTCCCAGGCTCGACACCGTTTGTCTTCTGGCAGGAGACTGACGACTTCGCCTACCTGCAGCAGACCCTGGAGCCGGCAGGCAAGCGAGGCAAACGGGTGGAGTTGGCTTCGCAAGGCTTACGTGCGGCCGAACTCGAATTGGAAGTCCTGAGGACGCAGATCAGCCGCAACGTGCGGCTGGCCTATTGGGCGGCCGCCGGAGCGCAGCGTATGTACGGGCTGCTGGTGGAGAACGAAAAGAACTTCCAGCAGATCCTGCAGTACCACGAAGCGAGAGTGCGGGAAGGCGCGATGGCGGAGGGCGATCTGCTCCGTGTGCGTCTGGAGGCCGAACGGATTGCGCTTGCCGCGAACAACGCGAAGCTGGATGCTACGCGGGCCCGGATCGCCCTGTTCAGAGAGATGGGCCAAACTGCCTTCCCCGAAGTGAAGCTCTCCGAGCCCCTGGAATTGCGCGAGGACCGGTTGATTGCGGCAGAAGCCGAGGAGGCGCTGCGCCGCCGGCCGGAGGCTGAACTGGCCAGGCGGCGTCTCGATCAGGCGCGAGCGAGCCTGACTCTGCAACAGGCAAACGCGAAGCCGAACTACGACGTTCTGCTCGGCTATAAAAGAACATCCGGATTCAATACGCTGATCGGAGGCTTCCAGGTGGATCTGCCGTTGGCGAACCGCAATCAGGGCAACATCGAAAGCGCCGGCGCGGACATCAAATTCGCAGAAGCATCTCAGGCGGCGATCGATGCCATCATCAGGGCGGAGGTCTCCGCCGCGCAGGTGGAGTATGAGACCCGGCGGCGGCAGGTGAGCGAGTTGATGGGGAAGTTCCACGAGCAGGCTGAGGAGCTGTCAAGGATCGCACAGGCGGCCTACAGGCTGGGTGGGGCGGACCTGCTCCGCCTGCTCGACGCCGAGCGGCTGCGGATTGACATTGAACAAATGAGCAACCGGGCTTTGGTGGACTACCGGCAGAGCATAGTGATTCTGGAGTCGGCGATGGGGATTCTGCCATGAAACGTAAAGCAGTGGTTCTGTTTGTGGCGGCCTTTGCGGCGGGCTGCTCGAAGTCGCCGCCTCCCGCGCCGGCAGCGGCGGTTGAAACCAAGGCGCCGGGGAAGGACGAGGCGAGATCCGTAACTCTGGATGCAGCGGCCATGAAAGAAGCCAACATCCAGGTGGTGGCCGCCGCGGAGCGGAGCGTGCCACTGGTGGTGCGCGCAAATGGGCGTCTCACGACAAACGAGAATACGACGTGGCGCGTGGGCGCCATCACCGACGGCCGCATCATTGTCGCGGACGCCAAAGTCGGCGACCGTGTGGAAAAGGGGCAGGTGCTCGCGCGAATGCATAGCCATGACATCCACGAGTCACGCGCTCTGTACCGGCGCGCTGTGGCGGAGTCCAACCGTCTGCAGGCGAACGCCGCCTTCGCGCAGAAACAGCGTGACCGCATGCGAAGACTCTACGAGATGAAGGCCGCAAGCCAGGAACAGGTGGAGCAGACCGAGAACGAGCTGAAGAACGCGCAAATCGCGCTGAAAAACGCCGAAATCGAAGTGAACCGTACGAAGCAGCATCTCGTGGAGTTTCTGGAGATCCCCGTGGAGGGATCAGAAGAGCACGAGCATGATCCGGCGCCTGAGACGCACCTGGAGGACTTGATCCCCATCCGAGCTCCGGCCTCGGGGATCGTTCTCACCAGGAACGTGACCCCCGGCGCCGTGGTGAGCACGGCGGGCGATCTGTTCGTGATCTGCGACCTCTCGACGATCTGGGCGATGGCCGCTGTGCAGGAGGAGTTCCTCTCCAAGGTGCGCACCGGAATGTCGGCGCGCGTTAGCGTGCAGGCCTATCCTGAGCGCAGCTTTGCCGGCCGTGTCGTCAAGATCGACGAGAAGCTCGATCCCGCAACCAGAACGGTGCCGGTGCGCGTCGAGGTGGACAATCGCCATGGCTTGCTGAAGCCCGAGATGTATGCGACTGTCGAGCTCGAGGCGGGTGGCAGCGAAGCGGGCGTGTTCGTGCCGCAGGCCGCCGTGCAGGATCTGAACGGCCAGCCGGCGGTGTTTGTGCAGAAATCCGCCGGCGTGTTTGAAGCGAGGCCTGTGGAACTGCGAAGCACGATGGAAGGGCTGGTGGAGATCGGGAGGGGACTGAAGCCCGGAGAGCTCGTCGCTTCTGGTGGCAGCTTCATCCTCAAATCGCAGTTGCTCAAAGCCTCGTTGTCGGAAGAATAAAGGCGCAGCATGCTTCAGCGCATTATTGACTTTCATCTGAGGCAGCGCTGGGTGGTGCTGCTGGGCGTTCTGCTGATCGTTGTCGCGGGTGTCGCGGTGATGCTTCGTATTCCCGTCGACGCCTTTCCGGATCTGACCAACAACCAGGTGGTCGTCGTAACGGAGTGCCCTTCGATGGCGCCGAGCGAGGTGGAGCAATTGGTGACCTTCCCCATCGAAAGCGCTTTGATGGGCATTCCCAAGACCGAAGGCATCCGCTCGATCTCGAAACTCGGGCTTTCGATGGTGACCCTGATCTTCGACGACAGCGTCAACACCTGGTTCGCGCGGCAATTGGTGAACGAGCGACTGCAGGAGGTCCGCGGCCGGCTGCCGCAAGGCCTGGATCCGACTCTGGGACCGATGGCGACGGCGTTCGGCGAAGTGTACCAGTACACCGTTGAGGGGACTGGCCGGTCGGCCATGGACCTCAAGACCACCCATGACTGGCAGGTGCGCTACGCTCTCCGGACTGTGCCGGGAGTGAACGAGGTCAACAGTTGGGGCGGCGAGACGAAGACCTACACCATTGAAGTCGACCCTGTGAAGTTGCAGCGGTACGGGTTGGATTTGCGGACCATCTTCGAACGCGTGCGGGAGAACAACGCCAACTTCGGCGGAGGCTTCATCGAGCACGCCATGGAGCAGTACACGGTGCGTGGACTCGGCCGGGCACAGAGCGTCTCTGACCTGGAGCGCATCGTGGTTCTCGCGCAGGCTGGCACTCCCGTGCTCCTGCGAGACGTCGCAGAAGTGAAGCAGATGGCGTTGCCGAGGCAGGGGGCCACATTGCGAGACGGCAAGGGCGAGACCGTCAGCGGGATGGCGATCATGCTGAAGGGCGAAAACGGCAAGCGTGTCATCGAGCGCGTGAAGGCCAAATTGGCCTCACTGCGTCTGCCCGACGGAGTGAAGATCGTTCCTTTCTACGACCAGAGCACGGTGATCGACGGGACGATACACACCGTGCGGAAAGCACTCCTGGAGGGCGGCGCGCTTGTGATTCTGGTGCTGCTCGTGTTTCTGGGCAATGTCCGCGCCTCGTTGATCGTCGCGGCCGTAATACCGCTTTCGATGCTCTTCGGCTTCATGGGGATGGCGATCTTCGGCGTGTCTGCCAATCTGATGAGCCTGGGCGCCATCGATTTCGGCATGATCGTCGATGGGTCCGTGGTGATGATGGAAAATGCGGTGCGCCGGCTGCAGCGGAAGCCGGGCGAATCGGGAGAACTCCACGCCGTGGAGAGAGTGAGAGTCGCCGCGCACGAAGTGGCCCGGCCAATCGTCTTCGCCGTTGCCATCATCATTGCCGTCTACCTGCCGGTCTTCTTCCTGGAAGGGCTCGAAGGGCGGATGTTCCGTCCAATGGCGATCTCCGTCTGCTCGGCACTGTTGGGTTCTTTGATCCTCGCCCTCACCGTGGTGCCCGCCGCGGCATCGGTGCATCTCAGCCGCGGCGTCAAGCCGCATAGTGAAGCATGGTTTGGGTGGCTCAAGGAACGCTACCTGCGAATCCTCCATTGGTCGCTGCATCACAGGGGGCTGCTCGTTTCAGCCAGCGTGTGTGTGCTTGCGCTCGCGCTCGGGTCGGTTGCATTCATCGGCTCGGAGTTCATGGCGCGCCTGGATGAAGGGTCCATCCTGATCGAGTCGCGCAAGATGCCGGGCATTTCGCTGACTGATTCGATTGCCATCAGCAATCGCATCGAACGGATCATTGCTGGCTTCCCTGAAGTGTCCGGCGTCGTAACCCGCATCGGCAGGCCGGATGTGGCGACAGAGGCGATGGGCATCAATCAGGGAGACATCTATGTCCTGCTGAAACCGCGCGAACAGTGGCGGAGGTTCAAGAAGAAAGAGGACCTGATCGAAGCTCTGGACAAGGCCGTCAGCCAGGTACCCGGCGTCAGCTACAACTTCACGCAACCGATGGCCATGCGCCTGGATGAGACGATCTCGGGCATCAAGGCCGACGTGGCGGTGAAGATTTTTGGCGAAGACCCGCAAGTGCTGACCCGTCTGGCCGAGAGGGCACTGAAGATCGTCGCCGCCGTTCCCGGAGCCGCGGATGAGCAGATGGAGATCGCCTCCGGAGTCGCGGAGTTGCGCGTCGAAGTGAATCGCGAACAGATGGCCCGCTACGGACTGAATGTCAGCGACGTGCAGGATCTGATGGATGCGGCGATCGGCGGACGCGGCGTCTCCGAGGTAATTGAAGGCCAGCGGCGCTTTGCCGTGGTGGTCCGGCTTCCGGAAAGGTACCGGGCCGACGACGAGGCCGTGCGCAACCTGATCCTCTTCGCTCCCGGCGGCGAGCGCGTTCGATTGGGGCAGGTCGCGAGCGTCACGATGGCGCGCGGGCCCGAAGTCATCTCCCGGGAGAACGGCCAGCGCAGGATCGTCGTGCAGTGCAACGTGCGCGGACGCGATCTGGGCAGCTTTGTAGCAGAGGCGCGGAACCGCATGGAGACCGCCCTCCCGATCCCGGCCGGCTACTCCATCGATTGGGGCGGCCAATTCGAGAATCAGGAACGGGCGACTCGGCGCCTGATGCTCGTGGTTCCCGGATCGGTGCTGGTGATCTTCGGGCTGCTGTTCCTGACCTTTGGATCGTCACGGCAGGCCTTGCTGATTCTCACCAATGTGCCGTTCGCTTTCATCGGCGGCATCGCGGCTCTATGGCTCAGAGGTTTAAACCTGAGCATATCGGCCGCCATTGGATTCATCGCGCTGTTCGGCGTGGCCGTTCTGAACGGGATTGTACTCGTCAGTTCGATTAACCGCCTCATGGAGCGCGGGTTGCCGATGGAGCAGGCGCTTCTGACAGGCGCGGGGATGCGTTTAAGGCCCGTGCTGATGACTGCGCTGGTCGCCAGCCTCGGATTCCTGCCCATGGCGCTGGCTACTTCGACCGGCGCCGAGGTGCAGCGTCCGCTGGCTACTGTCGTGATCGGTGGTCTGATGACGGCCACGCTGCTGACACTGTTCCTATTGCCGTTGCTCTACCCGTGGTTCGTCTCCCGGGGGAAGCCGGAATTCGGTCCCTACGAGGGCGACCCGATCGTGCGCGAGATCGAAGAAGAAATGGCGGGTTGATTCGCTGCCGCTTAAAATTCGATCGAGGCCAGGATCTCGCTCGGCTTCAACTCGAAGGCGCGGGAGATAGCCAGCAGGCTCTCGATGGAAGGCAGATTGGCGCCTCGCTCGATCGAACTGATCTGGCTGACCGATAGGTTGGACGCGGAGGCGAGGTCCTTCAGTGACCAGTCGCGCTCCGCTCGCAGCATCCGGATGCGGTGACCGAGTTTTTCCCTCAGGCGGTCCTGCGGACTGCGTCCGAGTCCGAACTGTTGGATCGCATTCGCCAGCACCTGCCTCAACTGGGCCAGCGAGAACGGCTTGGCCAGGTAATCAAAGACCTTCAGCTTGAACGTTGTCCGCATGTCCTCCAGCGATGGATAGCCTGTGACGATGACGACGCAGAGGCCGGGGTAGCGCGTGAGCAGATGCTCCAGCACCGTGTTGCCGCGGTCCTTTCCCATCTTCATGTCGAGCAGAACGATGTCGGGACGGCGCTCCTCTGAAGCCTCGTACAACTCGTTCGGCCTCTCGAAAGTGCGGACGGAATATCCACCCTCGTCCTTTAGAAAATCCTCTACATAATTGAGGAAATCCACGTCGTCGTCGAGTACCGCCACGTCGATCAACGTGGGGTTGGCCGCTGCCTGTTCCGTGCTCACTGTGCGTTTTCCTCCGCATTCATCGCCGACGGGAGCTCGACTTCCAGCCGCGCGCCTCCGCCGGGGCGGTTTGACGCGGCGATGGTTCCACCATGCTGGTGAACGATCCCCTCGACCACGGTCAATCCCAGGCCCGTCCCCTGCGCATCCAGCCGCGTTGTGACAAATGCCTCGAACATTGACGGCAGAATATCAGGCGGAATGCCCGGGCCATTATCCTCCACTGTAACTGCAATTGCAGGTTCACCGTCCACGGTGCGCTTACAGGAGCGCACGGTTACCTGGCCCCCCTCCGCTGGTACGGCGATCAATGCATTGCGCAACAGGTTCACGAACACCTGCACGAGCCGGTCGGCATCGCCTCGAACGGCATGCGCGGTGTCGACGCAGTTCTGAAATTCGGCGACAGCCGCCTTCTCATCAATCGCGACGAGATGCCAGGCCTCTTCGACCACAGGCCGCAGTTCCACGCGCTTCATCTCCTGCCGGCGCACGCGTGCAAAGTCCAGCAGCGACGCGCTGATTCTGCGCAGCCGCTCCGTCACGCGGATCATTCGTCTCAGGCGCGATTGTGCAGGCGCGTCTGGCACTGTTTCGATCAGCTTCTCGATGGAGCCGTGGAGCACGGCCAGCGGCGTATTCATCTCGTGAGCCACGCTGGCGCTCAGCATGCCGAGGCTGACCAGCCGGTCCTGCGCCTCCAGGTTTCGCTTGGCCTGCTCGAGTTCGTCCTCATGTTTGCGCAGCGCTCGCACGGTCGCGTTGTGCGATTGCAGGATCTGGCCGATCTCGTCTCCCGGAATGAAACCCTCGTCGATGATCTCGGCTTCGCGATCGCCCTCACGGGTGGCCACGTCCGCCTCCAGCAGCAGCCGCAAGGGCTGGTACACATAGCGCGGCATGATGAAAAGTTCCAGGGCGATCACGGCGAGAATATAGATCACACCCAGGACAGCGAAGACCGCCAGTTTCACCGACGCCACCATGCCGTCGTAGAACGCCAGAGGGAGAGTCACGCGGTAGTAACGGTTCGTGCCCGGCATGAGCTTGTAGACGTGTTCGCTGCCGGCGGTGCGCTGCCAGATCCGGCCGGGATAGCGGCTCATCCACTGCCGCGCGTCCTCTGTCAGGCCGAAATCATCGGCAGTGCCCGCGCGCAGGTCATATGCCCGCAGATGCTGGTCGTCGCTCTCCGGCGAGAGAAGCGACAACGAATTCAGGATCAGGCTCATCTCCCGCGACTTCGCCTGCTCCACCCGGCTGCTCACCTGGTTGATCACCGCGAAGTAGACCGAGCAGGCGAGCATCAGGAAAAACGTATTGTGCAGCACCATCAGCTTGGGGCGGACACGCAGGTCCCCGAACCTGCGAGTCATACCCGTCAGAGGCTTGGGCGCCATCACGCGGGATGGAATTCCGCGCGCCGCTCCAATCTGCTGAGTCCCCGAGAGGGGATCATGCATCGAATTACTGCCAGACAAGAATTCTTGCTCCTATTGCGGAAATACTACGGTTATGCTAGAAAAAACAATATGCCCTTCGCGCGACGTGAAGGGTGTGTACCCGCCAAGCCAAATCAGAGGGGCTGAGGCTGGATCCGTTTCGAAAGACAACCTGGCATGAGTGCTATCTTCTCGAAGCAGTTCGACACGAAACTGCGTCTCGCCGCTGCTGCGGTCGTTCTGGTCCTGGGTGCGGCCGGCGCTGTTCTCGGATATCTTCTCCTTCCCCAACAGGTAGATACAGGCTATGTTCCGGTCCAGCCTGTCGCTTACAGCCACAAGCTGCACGCCGGCAATCTCGGCCTGGACTGCACGTACTGCCACTACACCGTCGACAAATCTAGATTCGCCGCGGTGCCGGCGACTGAGACCTGCATGAACTGCCATGTGCGGGTAAAAGAAAAGAGCCCTCAGCTCCAGAAGGTTCGCGACAGCTACGCCACTGGTCAGCCCATCCCCTGGGTGAAAGTTCACCGGCTGCCAGACTATGTCTATTTTAATCACCAGGCTCACGTGACCGCTGGAGTCAGCTGCGTGAGCTGCCACGGCCGCGTCGACCAGATGAAGGAAGTAATGCAGGTGCAGCCGTTGTCGATGGCGTGGTGCCTGGACTGTCACCGCAATCCGGCGCCGAATGTCCGCCCCGTGGAGTATGTGACCAAGCTGGACTGGAAGCCTGAGGGCGATCCCGCCGAGCTGGGCGCAAGACTAATCAAGACCAAAGGCATCAAGCCGCCTGAGAACTGCTCAGGCTGCCACCGTTAGTTCGCTGGTGCGAGACGATGAACGACCTGATCCAAATCAACCCGTCTAGCCTCACGGGCAAGAAATACTGGCGAAGCCTGGACCACTTGGCCGACACACCGCAATTTCGCGAGTGGGTCGAGCGGGAGTTCCAGGACGGCGCTTCGGAGATGTTGGGCGGCTCGCGCCGCACGCTGCTGAAGTTGATGGCAGCCGGATTCGGCCTGGCCGGCATGACAGCCTGCCGCCGTCCGGTCGAACACATCCTGCCGTACTCCAAGGGAGTGGAGGGCCTCGTCCTCGGCAAGCCCGTGAACTACGCGACCGTCGCCGGCAACGGCGCCGTCGCCACCGGGCTCATTGTCGAGTGCAACGACGGGCGCCCCACGAAAGTGGAAGGCAACCCGAGGCATCCGGCCTCTCTCGGCGCCACCAACGCCTTCCTGCAGGCGAGCGTCCTCGACGTCTACGATCCGGACCGCGCAAGGCACGTCAGTCATGACGGCGCCCGCTCGTCGTGGAGCGAATTCGCCGCATGGTGGAAGGATGAGTCCGCCAGGCTCGGAGACGGCGCAGGGCTGCGCATCCTTTCCGGCCGCTATTCCTCTCCTTCGCTCGCTGCTCTCAAGGCCGACATCGCCAAGAAGTATCCGAAGGCCGTCTGGGTCGAGTATGACTCCATCAGCTTCGATCAGCCGGTGCTGGGCGCGCAGATCGCGTTCGGCCAGCCGCTGGAAGCCGGCTACCAGTACGACAAGGCCAACGTCGTTCTCTCGCTCGACAGCGATTTCCTCGGCCTCGACTCGCAGACCGTGCTGCCCACGAAGCAGTTCTCCTCACGCCGCCGCGTCAAGGACGGCCACGAGGAGATGAATCGTCTGTATGTGGCTGAACCCAATTTCACCATCACCGGCGGCATGGCCGACCATCGCCTGCGGCTCCGCGCATCGGATGTCGGCGCGTTTGCACTCGCGCTCGCCAGGGAACTGAACGTCTCCGGCGCTGAGCTCAAGGTGCTCGGCAGCGACAGCGCCAAGGACAAGAAGTTCCTCGCCGCGGTCGCGAAGGATCTCACCGCCAACAAGGGCAAATCGATTGTCGTGGCTGGCCCGCGGCAGCCTGCGGAGGTTCACGCGCTGGTTGCGCTGATCAACCAGGCGCTGGGCAACAATGGCCAGACCGTCACCTACGCAAAGCCGGTCGCCGGCGCATCCGACTCAGTGGCGGCGCTGAAGCAACTGGGCGCTGACGTCAACTCCGGCGCCGTCAAGACTCTGTTCGTCCTCGGTGGCAATCCGGTGTACTCCGCCCCCGCTGACCTCGACCTGGCCACAGCCATGAAGCGTGTCCCGGCTACGGTGGCTTTGACCGCCGATGAGAACGAGACGTGGGCCGCGGCGGCATGGCGCCTTCCCGAAGCTCACGCGTTCGAATCCTGGGGCGATGCCCGCACTGCCGATGGCACCGCCAGCATCCAGCAGCCGCTCATTCAGCCGCTCTACGGCGGCAGGAGCGTCCTCGAGCTTGCGGCCATGATCTCCGGCGCAGCCAGCGCCAAGGGCTACGACACCGTCAAGTCGTTCTGGTCCGCCCAGTGGGGCGCAGACGCGGATAAGAAGTGGCAAGCGTCTCTGTTCGAGGGCTCCATCGATGGGACGAAGACCGCTCCAGTCGACGCCAAGTGCGACCCGGCAAAGGTCCTGGCCGCAGTTCAGGCCGCGATGAAGCCGGCCGCAGCGGGTCTTGAAGTCGCCTTCTACCCCTCAAGCAGCACTTACGACGGTCGCTTCGCCAACAACGCCTGGCTGCAGGAAGCGCCGGACCCCATGACGAAGCTCGTCTGGGACAACGCCGCTCTTCTAAGTCCCTCGACCGCGAAGCAATTGGGCGTCGCCAATGGCGACATGCTCTCGCTATCCGCAAACGGCAAGGAGATCAGCGCGCCTGCGATGATTCTGCCGGGCCATGCCGACGACTCCATTTCGCTCGCCCTCGGCTACGGCCGCGCGGCGTGCGGCCGTGTCGGCCGCGGCATCGGGCATCGCGTGGAAGGGCTCCGCACCACAGCGGGCTACTGCTTCACCGCCGCACAGGCGCGCAAGTCCGCTGCCACATATGAGCTGGTGACGACGCAGGAGCACCACACCCTCGTCGAGCCCATCACCGGCCAGAAGCGCAACGACATCGTCGAAGAGTCGAACATCGGGGAGTACCGTAAGGAGCTCGGCCACAGTGCTGAGCATCACGCGGCGGAGGGACACTCGCTCACCGATCTCTTCCCGGCCTACGACTACACCAAAGGCCTGCAGTGGGGCATGTCCATCGACCTCAACGCCTGCACCGGCTGCAACGCCTGCCTGGTCGCGTGCGTCGCCGAGAACAACATTCCCGTGGTCGGCAAGGACCAGGTCAAGCGCGGCCGTGAAATGCACTGGATCCGCATGGACCGCTACTTCACCGGCGCCGAAGACGATCCCCAGGCAGTCATCCAGCCTATGGCCTGCCAGCAGTGCGAGAAGGCCCCGTGCGAATCGGTCTGCCCCGTGGCGGCCACTGCGCATAGCCCCGAAGGCATCAACGAGATGGCCTACAACCGCTGCGTGGGCACCCGCTACTGCCTCAACAACTGTCCGTACAAAGTCCGGCGCTTCAACTTCCTCAACTGGAACAAGGATGTGCCCGAGACCAAGAAAATGGTCTTCAATCCAGATGTCACCGTGCGCATGCGCGGCGTCATGGAGAAGTGCAACTACTGCATCCAGCGCATCGAGGAGAAGAGGACCCTCGCGAAGATGGAGAACCGCCGCGCAATCAAGGACGGCGAAATCCTCACGGCCTGCCAGCAGGTCTGCCCCGCCGATGCCATCGTCTTCGGCAACATCAACGACCCGGAGAGCCGCGTCGCAAAGCTGAAGAAGCAGCCTCGCGACTACACGGTGATCGAAGAGGTCAACGCGAAGCCGCGCACAACGTACCTCGCCAGGCTGCGCAACCCCAACCCGGAGCTCGCATAACTCATGGCTGATCTCGCAATCGATCCGAGAACGGAACTCAATCCGCCGCTGGTAAAGGGCGCTGAAGGGTACGGCGACGTCACCGACCAGATCTCGGTTATCACGGAACAAAAGCCGCCGAAGCAGTGGTACATGGCGATGGGCGTCGCACTGCCTCTGCTCGGGCTCCTCGGCATTTGCCTCACTTACCTTGTTTCCACCGGTATTGGCGTGTGGGGCAACAACAATCCCGTGGGCTGGGGCTGGGACATTACGAACTTCGTGTGGTGGATCGGTATAGGCCACGCCGGTACGCTGATTTCGGCGATTCTGTTCCTCTTCCGCCAGCGCTGGCGCACCTCCATCAACCGCGCCGCCGAAGCGATGACGCTCTTCGCCGTCGCCTGCGCCGCCATCTACCCGCTGTTCCACACCGGCCGCCCCTGGCGCGCCGCCTACTGGCTGTTCCCGATACCCAACGAGTATCTGCACATCTGGCAGAACTTCCGCAGCCCGCTGATGTGGGACGTCTTCGCGGTCTCAACCTATGGAACGGTCTCGGCCCTCTTCTGGTTCGTCGGCTTGATTCCGGACCTCGCCACGCTCCGCGACCGGGCCAAGAGTCCAGTCCGCCGTTACATCTTCGGAATTCTCAGCCTCGGCTGGCGCGGGTCTGCCTCCCAGTGGCGCCACTATGAGCTGGCCTACCTGATTCTGGCCGGTATCTCCACCCCCCTGGTGCTCTCCGTGCACTCCATCGTGTCATTCGACTTTGCCACGTCGGTCCTCCCCGGCTGGCATACGACGATCTTCCCGCCCTACTTCGTCGCCGGCGCCGTGTTCTCCGGCTTCGCGATGGTGCTGACTCTGCTCGTGCTGGTCCGCTGGGTCTACAGCCTGCAGAACCTGATCACCATTAAGCATCTCGAAAACATGTGCAAGGTGATGCTCGCCACCGGCACGATCGTCGGCTTTGCCTACGGCACCGAGTTCTTCATCGCCTGGTACAGCGCTAACCAGTATGAGCGCTTCACGTTCATGAACCGCGCCTTCGGCCCCTACGCGTGGGCTTACTGGACCATGCTGCTTTGCAACGTCGTCTCCCCGCAGTTCTTCTGGTTCAAAAAGATCCGGACTTCGATCCCGGCGATGTTCGTGCTTTCGATTTTTATCAACATCGGCATGTGGTTCGAGCGCTTCGTGATTATCGCTACGTCACTGCACCGCGACTTCCTACCGGCTTCGTGGGGCTACTTCCGGCCCACGTGGGTCGACATCGGAACGTTCGTCGGCACGATAGGGCTCTTCCTGACGCTCTTCCTGCTCTTCATCCGCTTCCTGCCCGCGATTGCAGTCAGCGAAGTAAAGGGCGTCCTGCACCATCAGATTTCGACAGAGAAGGGAGGCCACTAATGGTGACCAGCCTCTTTGCCAAACTCGGCTTGCCCGGCTATGAGGTCAACGGCAAACAGCCGAAGCACTTCGGCGTGATCGGCGACTTCGATACGCCGGAAGACCTCCTCCGCGCCATCCGGACCGCGCGCGCCGCTGGCTACACGAAGATGGAAGCCTACTCGCCGTTTCCGGTCCATGGCGTCGACGAAGCCCTCGGCGAGCCGCGCTCCCCGCTGGGCAAGATCGTCATGGTTTGCGGCCTCACGGGTCTGGCCCTGGCTGTCGCGCTCCAGTGGTGGACCGGCGCCGTGGATTACAAACTCGTGATCGCGGGCAAGCCGCTGTTCGCCGTGGAACCCTCGGTGCCGATCATGTTCGAGTTGAGCGTGCTGCTCGCCGCCTTTGCCGCGGTCCTGGGTATGTTCCACCTTAACCGGCTTCCCACCTACTACCACTCGTTCTTCAATTACTCACGTTCCGCCGGCGCCAGCAACGACCGCTTCCTGCTGGCCGTCGAGGCGGCCGACCCGAGATTCAACGCCGACCAGGTGAAGAACTTCCTTGATTCCTGCGGAAGCCGCCACACGGAGCTTGTCGAGGCATGATGTTCACGCAACAACGCCGTACCGCCGCCCTGCTGCTCGCCGCCGCCGCTACTGCATTCCTCGGCGCGTGCTCGAGGTTCCCCTCGCGCCAACCGCCGCTGCTCGTCTTCGATGACATGAAGTTCCAGGACAAGTACAAGCCGGAGGCCGCTTCGAAGTTCTTCGCCGATGGCCGCGCCAGCCGCAGGCCCGTCGAAGACACGATTTCCCAGGAGGGCTATCAGCCCGACGTCGCCTACGCGACCGGCATCGCCGCCAACAATACATACGTCGCGAGGAACCCTGAGCCACTCAACGAACAGACGATCCTCCGCGGGCAGGCCAAGTTCAACGTCTATTGCGCGCCCTGCCACGATCGTACCGGCAGCGGCCGCGGGGTCGTCCCGGCCAAGACCAGTTGGGTGCCCGGCAATCTGCACGACGATCGCATCGTCAACATGGTCGACGGCGAGATCTTCCACGTCGCCACCATGGGCCGCCGCTCCATGCCCGGCTATCGCTTCCAGGTTTCAGAAAAGGACCGCTGGGCCATCGTGGCCTACGTGCGCGCTCTCCAGCGCTCATGGCGCGGTTCCATCAATGACGTTCCGGCCGACCTCAAGGCCAAAGTGAGGTAACCATGGCGCACAAAGAACATCAAGCCAACGACAACTACTTCCTCTCGCCGGCGACGTGGACTACGGTCCGCAATTCACTGGCCTTTGTTGCGCTCGCAAGCTGGATCGCACTGGCCGCAGGCTACGCCTTGGACCGCCAGCAGTTCACATTCTCCTATCTCGTCGCGTTCGCCTACTTTGTTTCCCTGGCGCTCGGCGCGATGTTTTACGTGATGATCCAGCACCTCACCGGCAGCGCATGGAGCGTCACTGTGCGGCGCCTGATGGAAAACATCATGCGGACCATCCCCGTCTCTGCGCTTCTGGTGATCCCCGTGATATTCGGCACCCACCAGCTCTACGAGTGGACTCACGCCGGCGCCGCGAACGATCCGGTGCTGTCCAAGAAACTCGGCTACCTCAACAATGAGTGGTTCATCATCCGCGCCGCCATCACTATCGGGCTCTGGAGTCTCTTCTCCTGGCGGCTATACTCGGTCTCGAGATCGCAGGATGCGAACGGCTCCATTGAGGGCACCCGTACCGCCGAGCGCTGGAGCGCTCCCGGCGTCGTAATGCTCTTCGTCACCGCTTCGCTCGCCTCCTTCGACTGGGTCATGTCCCTCGACCCCCACTGGTGGTCGACCATGTTCGGCGTCTACTTCCTCACCGGCGGTGCACTGTCTTTCATGGCCGCGCTGATCGCCATCTGCCTGGCCCTGCGCTCCGCGGGTTATCTGAAGAACTCCATCCGCGATGAGCACTATCACGATCTCGGCAAGTGGCTCTTCTGTCTCACTGTTTTCTGGGCCTACATCGCGTTCTCGCAGTACATGCTGATCTGGTACGGCAACCTGCCGGAGGAAACCACATGGTTCCACCGGAGGCTCGCCGGATCGTGGTCCTCCATGCGTCCTCTGCTGGTCTTCGGCCACTTCTTCGTGCCGTTCTTCGTGCTCATGCCGCGCGCCAGCAAGCGCAATCTCAAACTGCTCGGCTTCTTCGCAGGCTGGATGATCTTGATGCACTACTGCGATCTGTACTGGCAAATCATGCCGATTCTGCACACCAAGGGCATCGCGGTGAACTGGATGGATCCAGTCGCCTGGATCGCAGTGGGGAGCGTCTACGGCCTCGTGTTCTGGTCCGGCCTGAAGGAGAAGCCGCTGATTCCCGTCGGCGATCCCCGGCTGGAGCAGTGCCTGGCATTCCACAACGTCTAGGGAAGGAGCTGATCTGCCATGTCTCAATTCGACCCCAACCTGGACTCCACGGCGCCCGACACGGCCATCATGGTCGAGGGCGTGGACTACGATCGACGCGACGCCAAGTCCGGATTGATCGCTATTGTCTCCATCGCGATTCTCGGCGTTCTCGTCGTGATGATCGTCGGCGTGTACTGGCTGTACATCGAAGCGTATCAGCGCGTGGATCAGGAGGTCTACGCCGGCGCGCCCAGCCAGGAGCTGCAGGCGATCCATGAACGCGAAGAGGAGAATCTTCATCGCTACAGCTACATCGATAAAGAGAAGGGCGTGATTCGGATCCCCATCGATCAGGCCATGCAGATCGTTGCGAATGAATTCGGCGAAGGCAAGGTGAGCTACAACACCACGTCGTATCCGGCCAAGCCGGAACCGCCCGGAGGCGCGGCTGGTGGAGCGAATCCGCCTGCGGTTCAGCCGGGAGCAGCCCCCGCCGCACAACCTGCTGCGCCGCCAGCAGCGCCCGAAGCCGCACATAAGGCCGGACACTAACTATGCGATTCTCTTCTCTCCAGTTCGTTGCCTCTGCGGCGCTTCTCGCCGCCCTGCCCCTCTCCGGGCAGAGCGACGGCGAACGCACGCCGCGCGAACTGGAAGGTGTCGGAATCACCGAGCACCTTGGCCAAAAGGTCGACCTCAACCTCACCTTCATCGCTGAGGACGGGTACCCCCACGCCCTGCGTGAGTATTTTCAGAAGGGCCGCCCGGTTATCCTCAACCTCGTCTATTACACTTGCCCGATGCTCTGCAACCTGGTCCTGAACGGGCAGACTGAAGCGCTCCGCAACATGCAGTGGACCGCAGGCAAGGAGTTTGAGGTGGTGACCATCTCGATCGACCCGACTGAGGACTTCGGCATGGCGAAGAGTAAGAAGGCCGCCTACCTCACCTCCTATGACCGCGAGACCACAGGCTGGCACTTCCTCACCGACAACAGCGGCAACGTTGCGAAACTTGCCGCACAGGTCGGCTTCGGCTACAAGCTCGACCCGAAGATTGGCCAGTACGCTCACGCCGCCGCGATCTTCGTCCTCTCGCCGGACGGCATGATCAGCCGCTACCTCTACGGCGTCAAATTCAAACCGCTGGATATCCGCCTGGCGCTCACTGAAGCGGCCAGTGAGAAATTCAGCGTCAGCGACAAACTGATCCTCTATTGTTTCCACTACGATCCGGCCGCGCACAGCTACGTCCCCTTCGCGCAGAACTTCATGCGCGCCGGCGGCGTGCTGGCCGTGTTGATTCTGGGATTTGTTCTCTTCCGTCAGTGGCGCCGTGAGCGCCGACTCTCGTACGCCAACCGGCACATGGTGACTGCGAAATGAATTGGTTCCGCGACTATCTGCTGCCCCGCGGTGGGGCGACTCATGCTGGTGATGTGGATGGACTCTTCATGTTCATCATCTACCTCACCATCTTTTTCTTCTTTTTCAATGGCGCTCTGATCTTCTATGCCGTGAAGCGCTGGCGCCGCCGGTCGGATCGCGAGGTCACGCCGCACATCACGCACGACACGCGCCTGGAGCTCATTTGGAGCTTTATCCCGCTGGTGGTCGTGATGCTGGTCTTCTTCTGGGGCTTCAAAGGCTATGTTCGCGCCTGGGTCGCACCCAACGACTCCATCGAGATCGTCGCCACCGGCAAGAAGTGGGTCTGGCAGTTCGAATATCCCGACGGCACTCGCACCCTGAATGACCTCCATGTGCCCGTCAATAAGCCTGTGAAGCTCGTGCTGCACTCGGAAGACGTCATCCACAGCTTCTATGTGCCCGGCTTCCGCCTGAAGCGCGACGCCATCCCCGGCCGCTATACCGAATTGTGGTTCACTGCCACGGAGCCGGGCGTGCAGCAGGTCTTCTGCGCCGAATACTGCGGCAAGGGCCACTCCGACATGCTCGCGCGCATCTTCGTCGACACTCCCGAGCAGTACGAGACCTTCCTCCGCGAGGGCGACGAACAGGTGCGCAAGATGCCGCTGAAGGATCTCGGCCAGCTCGTCTACGAAAACAAAGGCTGCGCCACCTGCCACTCACTCGATGGCACACGCGGCCAGGGCCCCTCCTGGAAAGGCATCTGGGGCAAAGTCCATACCGGCACCGACGGCAAGCAGTACACCGTGGATGCCAACTATATCCGCCAGTCGATTCTGCAGCCGCAGGCCGTGGTCGTGCAGGGCTTCGAGCCCATCATGCCGACTTTCCAGGGCCTGCTGCGCGAACGCGAGATTTCGGGCTTGATTGAGTTCATCAAGTCGCAGGAGTAGAGGGGACGAATTTATGTCTGAGGCAATCACGCACAACGGCATCGGTCACGCTGCACACCACGCCGATTACCTGGAGGACCCCAAGGGCCTCTGGAGCTGGCTCACCACCTTGGACCACAAGCGCATCGGGCTGATGTACCTGTGGTCGGTCCTGACGTTTTTCCTGGCGGGTGGCATCTTCGCTCTCCTGATCCGCCTGGAATTGCTCACTCCGAAACAGACCATCATGACGGCCGAGCAGTACAACCGCGTGTTCACCCTGCACGGAACCATCATGGTGTTCCTGGTGATCATCCCGGCGATCCCGGCGGCTCTCGGCAACTTCGTGCTGCCGCTGCTGCTGGGCGCTAAGGACGTTGCGTTCCCTCGGCTCAACCTCGCCAGTCTGTACGTCTATTGGACCGGCGCTTTGATGGCCCTCAGCACTTTGCTGCTCGGCGGCGTCGATACTGGTTGGACATTCTACACCCCGTACTCGACCACTACGGGCGGCGGCGTCACCATGATGGTCCTCGCCGCATTCACCCTCGGATTCAGCTCCATCTTCACAGGCGTCAACTTCATCACCACCATCCACAAACTCCGTGCCCCAGGCATGGGCTGGTTTGAGATGCCGTTGTTCTGCTGGGGCATGTACTCCACGGCGCTCATTCAGGTTCTCGCCACGCCCGTTCTGGGCATCACGCTGCTGCTGCTCGTGATGGAGCGCGTTCTCGGCGTCGGCATCTTCGATCCGCAGCTCGGCGGCGACCCGGTGCTCTTCCAGCACTTCTTCTGGTTCTACTCCCACCCCGCCGTCTACATCATGATCCTGCCCGGCATGGCGGTGATCTCGGAGATCATCCCGACCTTCTCGAAGAAGACGATCTTCGGCTACAAGGCCATTGCATTCTCCTCGGTCGCCATTGCGCTTCTCGGCTTCCTGGTGTGGGCCCACCACATGTTTGTCGCCGGCATGAGCCTCTTCGCCGGCGCGATCTTCAGCTTCCTCACCTTCTTCATCGCGATTCCCTCCGCCATCAAGGTGTTCAACTGGATCGCTACCATGTGGCGCGGCTCCATCTCGCTGGAGGCGCCGATGCTCTACGCTATGGCCTTCCTGCTGATCTTCACCATCGGCGGTCTCACCGGCCTCTTCCTGGCTGCGCTGTCAACGGATGTACACCTGCACGACACTTACTTCGTTGTGTCGCACTTCCACTACGTAATGGCCGGCACCAGCCTGTTCGCGCTTCTCGCCGGGATCCATTACTGGTGGCCCAAGATGTTCGGCCGCATGTACAGCAACAAGCTTGCCCCCCTCGCCTGCGCCCTGGTCTTCATCGGCTTCAACGCAACGTTCCTGCCGCAGTTCGTGCTCGGTAGCCGCGGCATGCCGCGCCGCTACTACAACTACCTGCCGCAGTTCCAGGACTTGCATGTGGCGTCGACCGTCGGCAGTTGGATCCTCGCCGCAGGACTGTTCCTTGCGGCCGCCTATCTTCTGGCGTCGTTCCGCGGTCCGAAAAACGCCCCCGCCAACCCCTGGGGCGGACGCACCCTGGAATGGGAAACCACTTCCCCGCCGACCACGCACAACTTTGAGGGTCAGCCTGTGCTCCAGCACGGCCCCTATGATTACCGCGCCAACCCTGCCCCCGTGGGAGTCCATGAACACTCCCACTAGAGTGATTTCTTCCGAGAGACGTTCACAATGAGCACTGTCACACATCCAGCGCCCGCCGAACACGGCCACTCTCCGTTCCTGCAACATCACTTCCGCGAGATGAAGCAGCAGTTTGATGCCGCTAAGATCGGCATGTGGCTCTTCCTCGTCACTGAGGTCCTGCTGTTCGGTGGCCTCTTCGTCGGCTACGGCCTGATGCACGCCCGCCATCCGGAGGCGTTCATGGCCGCCCACCACCATCTCGATAAGGTGATGGGTGCGACCAACACAATCGTTCTCCTCGTGTCCAGCTTCACGATGGTGATGGCCGTCTGGTCCGCGCAGACCAGCCGCAGGAAGCTCTGCATTCTGTTTCTGATTCTCACCCTGCTCTGCGCCGGAACCTTCATGGTCATCAAGTACTTCGAGTACAGCCATAAGTTCCACGAAGGATTGTTGCCCGGGAAATACTACACCCACCACGGCGACACGGTTCCAGGCCAGTTCATGTTCTTCAGCTTCTACTTCATGATGACCGGGCTCCACGGCATCCACGTGCTGTTGGGCATGGCGGCGATCCTCTGGATCCTGGCCCGCACCATCCGCGGTGATTTTTCCAGTGAGTACTACGCACCGGTCGATATCACCGGACTGTACTGGCACCTGGTGGACCTGATCTGGATCTACCTGTTCCCGCTCATGTACCTGATTTCCTAAGGAGGCAACCGACCCATCATGTCCCATAGCCACGCAGAACCCAATCACGTGACCGGGCCCAGGACTTACGCCGGCGTCCTCCTCGCTCTCATCGTGCTCACCATCATTACGGTATACGCCTCCTATCTCGATTTCGGAGCATTCAACACGGTTGTCGCGTTGATCATCGCCACGACGAAAGGCTCGCTGGTTGCGCTGTTCTTCATGCACCTGCGGCACGACAAATTCAACGCGGTGGTCTTCCTGGGAGGCCTGCTGTTTCTGGCGGTGTTCCTCATCTGGACACTGTTCGATATCGCCACCCGCACCCCCATCCTGCCGTCGAACCTCAAAACCCCCGTGATGGAATTCCCTGGCGCACCCCTGAACAAGCCGGTGCGTCCCTCCACCGGCCAGCCCGCGGGCCAACCGGCGCCGTAAATCACTCAGTGCAGCGCGCCGCGTTTGCGCAGAATCTCAACTACCTTCCCGACGGGCCCGCCTCCACGCGGAGCCCGTTTTTCGTGTTTGGTGGCCAATCCTGGTCGGACTTGACGCCATTCTGCCTCGTTAGATTCACCGCCTTCGTGGACCCAGTCTGGAAATGTCTCTGCCAACTCTGAATCATCGGACTAACCATCTGTTACTTCTGGGATGATCGGGATTGAAGGCCGTCGCGCCTGCAGGTGCCTTGGGCCGGCTCTGAGCTGAATAGCTTTCAGGCGGATCCTCCCCCCTCCTCCCCAATAACGTTCAATTGATTATATGTACATATTTGTGTATGTATGTTCAATTAGATTAGAGTCTTGAATTTACGCATAATCCTGTCTAGACTTGGATCGCAGGAAAGTCTTCGGTCAATGATCAAGAGAATCAGCCCTGCATATGCCTGCAAGTTCCAATGAAGGAGTTTCATGGTGGTTGCGGCTCGAAGCATCTTGCTTTTCTTTGTCTGCCTGCCGCCCTGGATCGGTAATGCTCAGCAGACTGGCCCCTGCTCGAAAACGGCGTGTGGCGATCCAACTCGTTTCACTGCTACCATCAACTGCGGCGAATGCAATAGTGGTTATTTCGTGCTCACTTGCACTTGCTGCGAAGGACTCGCCGGTAATCCGCCTAGCTGATCAAAAATCAACAACTGTAGTACACAGCAGGGTTCATGCAACAGCGGGACGTGCGCGAAGTGCTGTACACAGGATGCACAAGCACCTGGAGGCGCATGGACCTGCGTTTGCCTGAAATGCACTGGGATGACCTGCAATGATACGCAGTGCCCGGGGATGACGATCGCATCACTCCCTATGGCTTCGACCGCATTCGACCTCATTCGATTGCAGGACGGGGTAAAGGTGAGGACCGCAGTTCAGCCCGGGCTGCCGCTTCGCCTGGCCGATGTGGAGTTAGAACGAGGTTCTGATGGCGGATGGACTATCGGCAACCTCAAGACCACCGGTTCCGCTGACGATGTGCTGTGGTTGGTGGCGAGCGTTCGCGTTGTTTCGACTTCCGGCGAGGAGGCCAATTTCACTCTTTCTCGCGATCAATTTCTGACTCCTGCGCGTCTCAATGGAAACCTGGTGCACTGTCCCATCAGTGCCCGGCTCCCGCAAGGTGAACTGGCTGAAGTCTCTGTAGCAGTTGAATATCTGGGCATAGCGGGACGTCCACCGGCGGGGCTGAATGCAACCGGAATTCAGGAGCACTTGCTCAACCGTTATCGTCCAGTCATTCGGCACCTGGATCAGATCCAGCATTCCCTGAAGGGTGCGGCACCCGCGCAGGTACACGACCTCATCGGCAAAGGAGATGACTTTGCCGCGTTTCACGCTGCCTTCGACCAGCGCGGAATGACTGGCCTGCTTGAAGTGATTGACAGGGCCCGGCGCTCGTTTCGCGCGCTCGAAGCGAAGTGAATTTCGCTCAGCGCAGCGCGCCGCGTTTGCGCAGAATCTCAACTACCTTCCCGACGGGCACCGCCTCCACGTGGTGCCCGTTGCCGTTTGTGGACACCGCCTTGAATAGCGAGTTGTAGACCGCCTCCTCCGTCGCCTCGATCACCGCTTCAAACAGCGGTGACATGTCGTCGTTGGCCATGAGTTTCTCCGGCTGCCGCTTCGTGGAGAAGGCGATCGCGTAGTCGCCGCTACCGTTCGACCCCGCTGCGCCCGTGCGCCCCAGTCCCATCATGCTTCGCGCCGCCATGCGTTTCAGATTGCGCGCGTCGACCGGTGCGTCCGTGGCAACAACCACAATCACGCTGCCGTCCTTCGAGCCCTGTCCCTGCTTGCGCAATTCGCGGCCCACCGGCACTCCCGCAATCATCAGGTCTCCGCCGTAGTTGGTCTGGACCAGCACTCCAACCGTGTAGCCGCCCGACTGGCGCGAGGATGTACCGATCCCGCCCTTGAATCCGAATGCCATCGTGCCTGTCCCCGCGCCTACCGCTCCCTCCTCCACGGCGCCACCATTCGCGCCGCGGATCGCCGCAAACACTCCTTCCTTGCCCACGTGCCTGCCGCGAATGTCGTTCAGATACCCGTCATTCGTCTCTGCGACCAGCGGATTGACGCTGCGCACATTCTCATTCCCCGGCAGCGCCAGCATGTAGTCGAGCAGCGCATCGGCCACTCGCGGCACATTGAGCGTCGAGGTGAGCAGAATCGGCGTCTCGATCTCCCCTAACTCCTCCACCTGTGTCGAGCCCATCAGCTTCCCGAATCCGTTGCCGACGAAGACCGCGCCGGCTACTTTATCGCGGAACAGATTTCCACCATGCGGCAGCACAGCGGTCACTCCAGTGCGAACACTCTCCCCGCGGATGAGCGTTGATTGCCCCACCAGCACGCCTGTCACGTCCGTGATCGCGTTCAGCGGCCCCGCCGGCAGAACGCCCGTCTCGATCCCCGCCTCGCGAGCTCGCGGACGCGCCTCTTGTCCCCACAAACAAACCCCTGTCACCAAGAGCACAAAAGCAGAGCGGAGCTTCCGCCCCGCTGAAGACGCGCTGAATCCACTACACTCGCTCGCTAGCGCTCGCGCCTCCACCGGGCATTCACAGCCGCGAGCGGTAGCGAGCGGGTATGGCGGTTGGCAGGTGGTCAGCGTCTTCATAGCCTTTGGTGGCAAGCAGGGCCATGGGGACTCCGCAGCCGGGCCTTCCACTCCCGAGCACCGATTCACCGTTGACAGACGCATGGAATCCAAGATAGCGCCCCCAAACGCAAAACAAGCCACCCGGTAGGGTGGCCTGTCTGTCCAATCCGTTCGAGACTGTGATTTCAGGGTCTCGTTACGTTCTCTGCCTGCAACCCCTTTGGCCCCGTCTTGAGCTCGAACTCAACTTCGGTACCTTCGTCAAGCGTTCGATATCCGGACATCTGGATCGCGCTGAAATGCACGAAGACGTCCTCCCCAGTATGCCGCTGGATAAAGCCGTAGCCCTTCGCAGCATTGAACCACTTCACGACACCTTTTTCCTTCACAGCTACCTCTCCTGAAAAACACTGATCCTTCTTTCCACACTAATCCCCACGTAGTCACTACGGGGGGATAACCTTATGACCTTTGAAGATCGCCTTGTGGAGAGTATGAACCAGCTATAACGAACAACCCAAGTATCGCAGAAGGTCTTGAAAACTTCAATCGTACAAAACGATGAAGATTCTGCAATCATTGCCGCCGGCGACTGCTTTACACTAAGGGCTAGGCGCCTCGTTCTGGCCGGCAACTGCCCGGAAAACTGAAACTTATGATCCGCTTGGCGTTCGCCCAGACCTACCCGATGGAATATGGAGATTCGCTCCATACCCTCGTCGAAAGTGGGCCGCTCGACTACCTGCTGCTCCACTGCAGCCGTGAGGGCGGCGCCTTAATCGAGTCCATGTCACGACAGTTGCGCGACCGCGGTGTCCGCCTGCTCTGCAGCCTGACCGGATGCGCTCCCCGTCAGGTTGCGGCACAAATCAGTCAGTTGAGCGGCGGCTTGAAGATCAGCACCGTATCCGGAAATGGGTTGGACCAGGATGCCGGACACCTCGCCGACCGCGGTGTAGCGCTCCCCGGCACAGTGATCTCCATCGCCGCGCCACTCGGCGCTTTCCCCCTGGCTGAGGCATTCAACGCGGGGGCTGATATCGTTCTGGCCGGCGAATGTCCGCCCGCGTCTCTGGCTCTGGCCGCTGCGCTTCACCATTTCAACTTGGCAAAGTCTGATCTGGCATCGATCGCGGGTGCAAGCCTGGCCGGTCGAATCCTGGGCGCAGGCCCCACGGCATGCGGCGGATCCACCCAAGCGGATTGGGAGACGCTGTTCGATCCCGCCTCTATCGACGCTCCACTGGCTGAGATCGAAGCTGACGGCAGTTGCGTCATCACGAAACACCCGGGCAGCGGCGGCGCCGTGAACTGCGCCAATGTGATTGAAGCGTTGCTGCATGGTGTCGGCGACCCCCGCACGGTGCACACGCCGGATTGCCTCCTGGATCTCACTGGAGTGGAGGCAATTGCCTGCGGACCTGATCGAGTGCGTGTGCGCGGAGCGAAGGGCGCAGCGCCTCAGGCCGCGTTTGCCGCCGTCCAGTACCGCGCTGGCTGGCGCGCGGCTGGCGAGGTGCTCTACACCCGGCCGGCTGCCCTGGAAAAAGCCTACGCCGCCGACCGCATTCTGCGCGAGAAATCGGCGCGGCTTGGCCTGCGTCTCGATGAAATTCATTCCGACTTTACCGGTGCGGGCTCGTCTCTGATCCCGGCTGCCGTTCTGGACGCCGCCGCTTCCGAGGTGATGTTGCGAGTCGCCGCCCTGGGGCAGTACCGAGCCGATGTTGAGAGGTTCGCGCGGCTCATCGCGCTCGTCGCCGCATGCGGGCCTCCCGGGGGCTTCGTCCCCGGCGCCGCCGAGCCGCGCATCGAAGAATTGATCGCTGCCAGGCAGGTCGCTATTCCTCCGGACCTTCTGCGCCCACAGGTGGAGGTGATCGCATGAAGACGCCGCTCGCACGACTTTCGCACACGCGGTCCTCGGTCTGCGGCGGCGACATCGCCCTGGCCGTGATGGGCTGGGACACGGAAGAATATGCCATTCTCGTCCGCGAGCTCACTGCGCAGCGCGTGAAGGCCTTTTTCGGATCGCGCGCACCGGGACCGGTCTCGCGGTTTGAGTTGCCGGCACTCCGCGCCTTGACCTTTGTCCTCCATGACGCCGCCGGAAAGGGATTGGCCTTGCGGATCGATCCCGGCTGCGTCGCACTGGCCTCCGCCCTCTTGCTTCTCGAAGTCGAGTCTCCCATCACATGAGCCTGAGCCCACTGACTATCCAACACGAGGACCGGGTCCTCCGCCTGACTCTCAATAGCCCGGACCAGCGCAACGTCCTGGACGATCAGTTGTGCGACGAACTCACCGCAGCCCTCGACGATGCGGGGCACGATCGGACGGTAGGCTGCATTCTGCTCGACGCGGCCGGCCCTGTCTTCTGTGCCGGATTGGACATGGATGCTCTGCTGCGCCCCCAGGCGCGGGAGATCACTGAGACGCAGGAGCACCTCTTCACTCTCGGCGTCCACTATCACAAACCGATCGTCGCCGCCGTGGGGGGACCGGTGTTCGGCGCGGGCATCGCGCTGCTCGCCAACTGCCACGTCGTCCTGGCCGCACAGGGCGCCACGTTCGGCCTGACGGAAATCAGGTTTGGCTATTGGCCCTTCGTCACCCATCGCGCGTTGACTCTGGCCATGGGCGAACGACGGACCGTGGAACTGTCGCTGACAGGACGCATCTTTTCCACCACGGACGCACTCCAGTATGGCCTGGTGCATGAAGTGACGCCCCCCTTTGAACTCGACGACCGTGCTAACGCAACGGCGCAAATGCTCGCAAACGCCAGCCAGGAGACCCTGCGCCGCGGCCTCGATTTTGTCCAGAAGAGCCGCGAATTGAATTGGGAGGCCGCAGGCTCGCTCGCCGCCGAATGCAGCGAACGCACCTTCCACTCCGCCGATTTCGCTGAAGGCGTCCGCGCCTATCGCGAAAAGCGCAGGCCCTCCTGGCCCAGCACGAAATAGCCTCCGGCCTGATCGGAGCGCGGGTACGCGTGTCTTCAGCGGGATTTCATCACCGCGACGCCCACCGTAACCCCGCCCTCCACAGCCGTGGCGCCCCGATCAAAGGCGTCGGACTGTATCCCACCGCATACGTCCGGTCCAGTGAATTCTCGATCGCCATCACCGCCGACACCCCATGCCCCATTTGCTGCCGCATCGTGAACTGCAGCACAGCATATCCCGGCAGCACAAACTGATTCCGGTCATCCTCAAACTGCAGCGACGATGCCCGCAGCCCGCCCGTGATCAGTGTCCCCTTCCGACTCCACGTCAGCAGCGCCGAACCCTGGTTCTTCGGCGCCTGCGGCACGCGCTCCCCCGTCGCATACCGCGAATCCGCCAGCAGCCACGACGCTTCCGCGGTCCAGCCCGACCACCGCCGCTCGACCGATGCCTCCACCCCTTGCACAGTCGCCGCCCCCGCGTTGTCACGCTGCCGCGTGATGAGATTCGGCGTGACGGACCGCGTCACATTCGTGATCAGTCCATCCAGTGAATTGTGAAACGCGGTGGCCGAGATCCGCAGGAATCCACGTACGTAATCCGCGCCCGCCTCCACTCCGGTGAGAGCCTCCGGCTTCAGAGCCGGATTCGCCAGCGTCACCGAATTTCCGGCACGGAAGTCGCGGTACAGTTCATTCAGCGTCGGCGCTCGGAACGCGCGGTAGCCCGATCCGCGCAGCCTCCAATTCTCCAGTCCGATCTGAATCCCGCCGCTCGGCATCCAGAACATATCGCCGTTGCCGGCGTTCTGTCCGCGAAAACCTCCAAACAGTCGTGCCCGTCCGAACGATGCGTCCGCCTGGCCGAACAGGCCGCCCTGCGACAGCACTCCTCCGCTGACGCGGTAGCCGGTGGGGTAGAGCGTGTCGCGGGAGTATCCTTCGCTCCGCAGGTAGTCCCCGCCCGCCAGGAAATTCCACCTGCGGCCGGTGCTGCGCCACATGCCCGCCGCGCCCGTCGCTTCTGCCGGCACGCTCTGTCGTGAGGTCAGCCGTTCTGTCTGCCGGTCCGCCGAGATCGACGAAAACGTTGCGCGATACTCTTCGCGGCTGTGGAACGCCAGCCCGTTCAGCGTGGAACTGCCGAACTCCCGCGAGTAGTTGAGCGCCGCAGTGCCCAACCCTGTGGAGTTGAATGTCAGTTGAGTCCCGTTGTCGCGCTCCTCCGACAGGATGTCCGCCCGCAGAAACAGGCGCTGTCTGTCGTTGAAGTAGTCTCCTCGAGCCGTTCCGCCTGCAAATCGCACATTCGCGCGCGTGTCGACAGGGCCTCGCGGAGGCGCCGGCACAATATAGTAGCCGTCCGTCGTGAAGCCCCGTCCGGTTCCCGACACCGCCCAGTGGCTGCCCAATGGAAGAGATCCGCCGCCTTCAAGTTGGCGTGTGTCGACGTTGCCGCTGTCCCATCCCAGCCATCCATGCAGCGTCTGCGTCTGACGGCTGAACAGGCCGATCGCGCCACCCAGCGCCTTGTCGCCGAAGACGCTGGTGGAAGCGCCGCGCGAGACTTCGATCCGCTCCAGCGAATCCGGGATCACCCGCGTCCAATAAATCCAGCCCCCGAACGGGCTGTTGAGAGGGACACCGTCCCACAGCACCACTGTACGGCTCGCCCCCGTGGAGCCGAGTCCGCGCAGGCTCACGCCCTGTGTCGTCGGATTGGCCGCCAGCGATGAGGAGCGGCGGAAGAGCGAGAATCCGGGCACCTGCCGCAGGCGGTCGTCGAGGTTGACTCCCGGTGTCTCCTGAATCTCGGGTGCGCCAAGGATCGTGATGTTTGCGGGCGCGTCCGTGGAAACGCGCTCCGTCACCGTGATGGCAGTCCGGACCGGTTCAACTGTCGTTCCGCTCTGCGAATACCCAGTTCCCTGGATCCAGAACGCGAGCACTGTCCCAACCACAATCCTCCAGGCGGCGTGGTGATGCGCTGAAGATGACTGAGACACTAGGTTCTTCCAGATTGCTGAGGGGAGTGGCGCGGTGCCTGCATTCCACAAGCGACAGATACTTCAGAATAGCGTACACATCGCACTCCGTCGGAACCAGAGCCTGATAGTCCTGCGTGCGCAGACGAATCCGTGCGCCGCGCTCGGCGAAGCGCCACGCCAGATAGGCGCAGCACTCCACGGCGCGTTCAAACCACAATTCGTGTTCGCGCTGCACCTCCAGGTCAAGGACCAGCGTGATGAGGTGTTCCTGCTCGCTCGCAAACTCGCGAACCTGCAGATCGCCGGTATGCGCCGTGGCGCGCCAGTCGACGTTCCGCGCGCTCTCGAACGGAATGTATGGGCGGATTCGATAGAAGTCGTGTCCGCGTCCGCGGAACAGCGTCTCGGCCTCTCCTGCTATATCCAGCAAAAGGTGTTCGAAGCCCGGCTGAGGGTCGAGGGCCGGATAGACGAGGACATCGTGGTGCATCGTGACGCGCGCGCGCCGTTCCGCGAATCCGAACGGAAACCGCGATGAGAACACGAAGCTCTCTTCAGCGTGCAGCCCGCGGTGCTCAAACCGGACGTCAACCGTTGTCTCCACCGAGCCGCGGCCCGGGATCAGCGGGAAGTACAACTTCGTGGTGAATACGCTATTCTCCACACCTACCAGGCGAATGGAAAACGAGGGCATCCAGCGCTTCGTGTTCCGCAGCACCAGCTTCGCGGGCACTCTGCGCCGCGCGCAGATGTGGTCGGGCAATTGAATGTCCAGCTCAAGTGCGGCGATCCCCAGGCGGCTCACAAAGTTACTGACCAGCAACGTGGCCAGCATCGCGGCCAGCAGCAGGAACAGTAGATTGTTGGCGGAGGCGAAAGCGGCGAAACCCGTCAGCGCCAGCGCGGCCAGAAAGATCAGACCGGTGTTTGTGATCCGCTCCCGAATGCGTGATTCGAGCCACTTCCGCAGGCCCGACGTTTTTTTTCGCAGCCGGTTGCGCATTTGGATGGTCTCATCATGACACAATCATCTTTTGTCCTATGACGTCCGCGAATGTAGAAACGGTTCGGCTCAGCAGATCGCTGGGGCTCTTTCAATTGCTTGTAATGGGCGTGATCATGGTGCAGCCCACCGCGCCCATGCCGCCCTTCGGCGCGATTAGCGCCGGCGCCCGCGGCCATGTTGTCACCACTGTGCTCATCGCCATGTTCGCCATGCTGCTGACGGCGATCAGCTACGGCCGCATGGCCCGCGCCTACCCGAGCGCCGGCAGCGCCTACACCTATGTCGCCCGCGAAGTGCATCCCGCACTTGGTTATCTCACGGGCTGGAGCATGCTGCTCGACTACATGGTGAACCCGCTGATCTGCGTGATCTGGTGCTCAAAGGCGCTGATGGGCCTCTTCCCGGGCACGCCCTACTGGTTCTGGGCCGTGGCATTCGGCCTTCTGTTCACGATCTTGAACCTGCGCGGCATCCAGGCTACTGCGAGGACCAATGAGTTTCTCACTGCCGCCATGGGCGCCGTGATCCTCTGGACCCTCGGCGCCGCTGCACGGTACGTGTTCAACATGCCAAGCCTCAGCACCTCGACGTTTACCACCCCGTTCTACGATCCGCACAGCTTCTCCTGGGCGTCGATCTCCAACGGCGCGTCTATCGCGGTGCTCACCTACATCGGCTTCGACGGCATATCCACGCTCTCTGAAGAGGTGAAAGACCCGCGTCGCAACGTATTGCGAGCCATGGTCGGCACCTGCCTAATTATCGGAATTCTCTCCGCGGTCGAGGTCTACGCCGCGCAACTGGTGTGGCCCGCCGCACAACCTTATCCCGACGTCGACACCGCCTACATTCACATTGCCGGGCGCGCTGGTGGCACTCTGCTGTTCCAGGTGCTCTCCTGGACGCTTGTGGTCGCCACCATCGGCTCGGCTTCCGGCGCGATGCTCGCCGGCGCGCGCCTGCTGTATGGCATGGGGCGCGACAACGCCATCCCCAAGTCCTTCTTCGGCTATCTTCACCCCGTGCGCCGCATCCCCAGCCGCAACGTGCTGCTGATTGGCGGGCTCTGTCTCGCCGGTGCGTTCATGATGAGCTACCAGACCGGCGCCGAGCTCCTCAACTTCGGCGCTCTCATCGGATTCACGGGCGTGAACGTGTCCAGCTTCCTCCACTACTGGCTCCGCGGCCGCGACCGCAACTGGTCGCACCTCGTCCTGCCGGTCATCGGAGCGCTCGTTTGTCTTTATCTCTGGCTCAGCCTCAGCCCGCTCGCCAAGACCGCAGGTGCAGCCTGGCTCGTCTTTGGCGTGGTGTACGGCGCCTGGAAAACAGGCGGCTTCAAGAAGGACATCATCAACTTCGACGCCGTGCCCGAAGACTGACCTGCAATCGCGGCCGGTAGCGAGCTGGCTTTGGCGCTATCCTTCCTACAGGGAACTCGTCCATGTTGTACGAAAAGACCTCTCAAAAATCGATGGCCGAGATCGAGCTTGCGCTCCGCGACTCCGCCGGCCGACACAAATTCGGCGTCATCCTCATGCATGATCTCCAGAGCCTGATGCGCGGCAAAGGCGTCGATTTCGAGCGCCAGTGCTGTGTCTTCGAAGTGTGCAATCCCCTCCAGGCCAAGCGCGTCCTTGAGGCCAACGGCGCTGTCTCTTCCGCGCTGCCCTGCCGTATCTCCGTCTACGAAAAGGATGGTGAGCTCGTCCTCTCCACCATCCTGCCAACTGACATGATGAAGATGTTCGGCTCACCTTCCCTCGACGACGTCGCCGCCGAGGTGGAGGCAGTCGTTAAGGCGATGATCGACGAGTCGGCGTGAACTCCCGGCTCGCCTGATTCCTGAAACCGCGCAGGCTGATGGAACCGTCGGTGAAGAGTTCCATCACGCTATACCCGTTGTTTTCTGCGCCCGACCCCTCGATCATTGCAGCCAGAGTGCAATATGGGATGCCCTTGATCTCATTGAGGTCATTTTTGTGCGAGTGCCCCTGCAGTACCAGCGCGACTTTCCCGCTGCGCTCCAGAATCTCGCGCACCTGAGCGGCGTTTCTGATCCCGTGCGGCTGAGCCACATCCAGCCTTTGATGAATCAGGACTACCGCCGGCCCATCCGCCCGCGCCAGATCAGACTCCAACCATTGCCGCTCAGCTTCCGGAATGTCGCTGTCGATCCACTCGAAGTTGCCCATGCTATAAGGAGTTGAATCGCCCCGGTAGCAGGCATCCAGGACCACGATGTGCCAGCCCTTGCTGTCGAATGAGTAGTGCGCCGCCTTCGCGCCGCATGCTCCCAGGAACTCCTCCTTCGTCAGAGTCTGCACGCAGTGATTTCCCAGCACGAAATGGCGCTGCTGCGAGCAATTCGCGAATTCCTGTGAGATGGTTTGTAGCCACTGCTGCTCCGTCGCGGCATCCGGCGCTGCATCGATGAAGTCGCCCATCTCCACAGCGAAATCGACCCGATCTTCACGGAAACGACTCACCGCCTCGCGCAGTTTGTGCAGGGACTCGCGGTAATAACGAGTCCCCACGGACGGCTTCTCGCCATAGTGTACGTCTGTGATAAGCCCGACACGCAGCATGGGCTTCGGAGCAGCGAGAAGCGCGCCTCCCGAGCCTGCCAGGAACGTGCGCCTCCGCATCTTTACCGCAATTGCTGGATCAGCCCGAACACCGGTTTCAGGGTCGGGTACAGGACCGTGAATACCTCGTAGCCGCGTTGATACGCCGCGGCTTCATGCACATTGGGGTTGACGCCGTCCGCTTCCTGCACCGCGGCATCGCAGACCTCTTCCACGCTCTTGTACTCGCCCCCTCCGGCCAGAGCCAGCAGCGCCGCGCCGTAAGCGGACCCTTCCGTGTTCTGCAGTGTCGTGATACGCCTGTGGAAGATGTCCGCCAGCAGTTGACGCCAGAACGGGCTCTTCGCGCCGCCGCCGGAGGCCCGCACCGCGCTCACCTCCACGCCCATGTTCTCGATAATTCCCAGGCAGTCGCGCAGGCTGTAGCTGACGCCCTCCACGATCGCCCGGACCATCTCCGGCCTCCCATGCTTGGCCGTGAGCCCGATCCAGCCGCCGCGCGCCGTCGCGTCCAGGTGCGGCGTGCGCTCGCCCATCAGGTACGGCAGCCAGTACAGGCCGTGCGACAAAGGAGGCGCGGTCTGCGCCGCAGCCATCAGCGAGTCGTAATCGTTGCCGTTCGCAAAGTTGTTGCGGAACCATTGCAGGCTTAGCCCTGCGCCTTGCGTCACGCCCATCACGTGCCACTTGCCGCGCACGGCGTGGCAGAACGTGTGCACCCGGCCCTGCGGATCGTACTGCGGACGGTCCAGGTAAGCGAACACGACGCCCGACGTGCCGATGGTGCACGACGCTACGCCCGGTCTCACAATCCCGTTCCCTACGCCGCTCGCGGCCTGGTCTCCCGCGCCGCCGACCACCGGCGTCCCTTCCTTTAGCCCTGTCGCGCTCGCCGCGGCCTTCGACACCTTACCGGTGATGTCGGCCGATTCCTTCACCTCCGGCAGCAGCGACGAATCCAGCTTCAGCCTCTCGAGCATCGGCTTGGACCAGCGGCGAGTCACCACGTCCAACAATCCCGTGCCCGACGCATCGCTCACCTCCGTGCAATGCTCGCCGGTCAGCATCAGGCGCACGTAGTCCTTCGGCAGCAGGACCTTCTTTGCCTTCGCGAAATTCGCCGGCTCGTTATCGCGCACCCAAAGCAGCTTCGGCAGCGTGAAGCCTGTCAACATCGGGTTGGCGATGTGCGCGACGACGTTCGTCTTGCCGACAGTCTGATTGATGAAGTCCACCTGCGGCTGGCTCCGCTGGTCGCACCAGATGAGAGAAGGCCGGATGACGTGGTTCGCGCCATCCAGCAGCACCAGGCCGTGCATCTGACCGGAAAGCCCGACGGCCTTCACCTGGTCGCCCTTCACGCCGGCCTCTTTCATCACGCCTTGAATGGCCTTCTGCGCGGCATCCCACCAATTCTCAGGCCGCTGCTCGGCCCAGAGCGGACGCTCCATCTTCATGTCCTCGTGCGGAGCCGTGAAGCCTGCCACGACCTTGCCCTTCGCGTCCACCAGCAAAGCGCGGCTGCCGCCGGTCCCGATGTCGATGCCAAGCCAGTACATATGATGATTTCTCCTTGATGCCGGGCTGGTCGCTAATGTCCTGCCTCCTGGAACGGCAGATATGCCGCCCCGAAGAGGCCCGCTTCATTGCCCAGCGTCGCCTTTTCGATCCGAGTCTTCGAATTGCGGTAAGTAAAGCTGCGCTTCTCTACCTCGCGGAACATCGCTGGCGCAAACAGATCCCACGCCGGCAGCGGTCCTCCACTCAGCAGATACAAAGGCGCGTTGAAGATATTGACGAGGTTTCCGATCGCGATCCCCAGCGCCGTTCCCATCGATTCAAAAATCCGTTTGGCGCGCGCCGCGTTCTCGCCTTCGCCCTGCGCGATCTCGAACACTTCGACGGATTTCAGATTCTCGCCCAGTTGGAGCAGGCGGGCCATGGCGGCGATCGCCGTCGCAGAAGCATGTTTCTCCAGGCAGCCCGCGTTGCCGCAGCCGCACGGATTGCCATCTGGAATTACGGTCATGTGCCCCAACTCACCAGCCATGCCGACATAGCCGTGCAGGATGCGCCCGTTCACGATGATGCCGCCGCCGATGCCCGTGCCCAGCGTCAGCAGAACCAGGTCCCTCACGTCGCGCCCCGCGCCCAGCCACTTCTCTCCCATGGCTGCGGCATTGGCGTCGTTCTCCAGAATGACGGGCTTTCCCAGCTTCTGGCTGATGTCATCACGCAGCGGAAACTCGTCAAACTGAGGCAGGTTGTTGCTGCCGACGATGTACCCTTTCTCCAGCTCGATGAACCCCGGCACGGCCACGCCGACTCCAGTCAGCTCCGCCTGGCCGAACTGATCCCGCAGCGCCCGGATGTTCGTCACGATGTCGTGGATGACGGCGTCGCGCCCTTCCCGGAGGTTCGTGTGGCCCGCCAGCTTGCACAGGACTTTGCCCTCCAGGTCGATAGCCGCCGCCCTCAGATTGGTCCCTCCGAGATCAACGCCGATCGAGTATGGCTGCATCGAGGCCATGAAGCCGCATGATAACAAACTCGAAAGTCCGATTTACCAGCCGGCCGGTCTTTACGCCACTGCGCCGGCTTCGCCCTTGGCCGCACTGCGCGGCTTCACCCGGCCAACCTCGCGTCGTTGGACGACCGGCACGCCCAGTGCCAGGCAGATGAATGAGTAGTCATACGCTCGCTCCTTCAACCGCTCGTAGCGCCCGGACGCGCCAAAATGCCCAGCCCCCAGATTGGTATGCAGTAGCAGATAGTTGCCATCCAGCTTTGTCGCGCGCAGGCGGGCTACCCACTTGGCAGGCTCCCAGTAGCTGACCCGAGGATCGTTCAGCCCTGCCGTCACCAGCAGATGCGGATAGCACCGCGGCGCCACATTGTCGTACGGCGAGTATGCGCGCATCGCGCGGTAGCTCTCTTCTTCCGCCGGATTTCCCCACTCTTCGAACTCGCCAACCGTCAGCGGCAGGCTCGGGTCCAGCATCGTTGAGATCAGATCGACAAACGGCACCTTGGCGACTGCCGCACCGAAAAGATCCGGCCGCATGTTCAGCACTGCGCCGATCAGCAATCCGCCCGCACTGCCCCCGACGATCGCCAGTTTCTCCGGTACGGCCAATCCGCTCCCGATCAGCATCTCCGCCGTCGCAATGAAATCTGTGAATGTATTCACTTTATTCTTCATCCGGCCCGCATCATGCCAATTCTTCCCCAGATCGCCACCGCCGCGGATGTGGGCGATCGCGTACGCAAAACCGCGGTCGAGCAGCGAGATCCGCTCAGTCCCAAAGCTCGGCTCCGACGAATGCCCGTATGCGCCGTAGCCGTACAACAGGCATGGCCCGGGACCTGCCGGGCGGTCCTTGCGGTAGACCACCGACACCGGCACTCGTGTGCCGTCCGGCGCCGTCGCGAACAACCGCTTGCTCTCATACTCTTCAGCGCAGTACCCCGGCACCTCCTGCTTCTTCACCAGGGTTTTGACCCTCGTGTTCATGTCGTAGTCGTACCACTCTTGCGTGGTGGCCAGGCTCGAGTACGTATAGCGGAGCAACGACGTCCGAAATTCTTCGCTTTCACCCGCTCCCAGTGAATACACGGACTCTGGCTGAGCGACGTAGTGTTCTTCTCCCGTCGACAGCTTCCGGATGCGCAACCGAGTGAGACCCAACTCCCGCTCGATGACGACGAGATGATCCTCGTAGACATCTAACTCCTCCAGGGTCACGTCGGACCGCGGTGCGATCACCTCTTCCAGTTCTTCCGCCCCGCCCTCCTTCATCCGCACCAACCGGAACGTACGCGCCGTGTCGTTGATGCGGACGAACCAGCAATCCGGGTGATGCACGGCCACATACTCCACGTCCTGACTTCGCGGCAGCAGCACTCTGAACTGCCCTTGTGGATTCGCCGCATCGAGATATCGCACCTCCGACGTGGTCTGGCTGTCGATTTGCAAGAAGACGTAGGCCTGGCTTCGTGTCCTGTCCACATCGACTTCGAAGCGGTCGTCCTCCTCGTGGTACACCTCCACGTCCTCAGATGTCGGAGTCCCCAGGACGTGCCGGAACACCTTGTAAGGCCGCCGCGACTCGTTCAGTACGTTATAGAAGAGCGTTCGATTGTCCGCAGCCCATGCCAGTCCGTAGTAGGTATTGACGATCCGGTCCTCCAGTAGCCGCCCGGTATCGAGGTCCTTCACGTAGACCGTGAGAATCTCACTGCCGTCGGTGTCCAACGAGTAAGCCAGGAGTTTCTGGTCAGGACTGACCGCCGCCACGCCCACTTGGAAGTACTCAAAGCCCTCTGACAGCGCATTGCTATCCAGCAGGATCTCTTCCTCGCCTCCGTCTCTCCGCCGGCAGTAGATTGAGTACTGCTTGCCCTTCTCCGTTCTCGTGTAATACACGTAATCCGCGCGACGCACCGGAGCGGAGACGTCATCCTCCTGCATCCGGCTGACCATCTCCTCGTAGAGCCTCTCCCGCCAGCTCCGCGCCGGTTCCATGCAGGCATCGGTGTACTCATTCTCGGCTTCGAGGTACGCGAGGACATCCGGGTCCTGCCGGTCTCGCATCCAGAAGAACGGGTCTTCCCGCAAGTCGCCATGGCGCTCCAGGATCGTATCCTCTCTCTTTGCAATGGGTGCTGTTTTTTTCATCAGCATCGCCTGCCTCGGAAACTGGACTTTTTCCTGCCCTCAAATTAACTATTGCATTTTTCAACAAGTTCTGGTTTAATATGAACAGGTCCGATTGACTGATTCACCGGAGCCGGAATTCAGCCAGCATCTGTCCCCTCCGAGCAGATGGTCTGGCGTGCCGGTCCCCAGAGTGAATCGCCCGGTCAGTTGATTTTGATCGGGCGGAAGGCGGCGAAGGCCCCCTCCTTTTCGTCGTCTTCGATCGTCCGGCCCGGCAGTTCTCCTCCACTGCCGGGCCGTTTCCTTTGGGCGTCAGTCTGCTCTCTTGTGAGGCACGAGTCCCACCCGGCGCACCAATGCGTCGTGCCGCGGATCGCCGCGCAGACTCCTGAAGCGCGGATCCGCCAGCACCCAGATCGCCTGAGGTTCCCGCACATCGATCGCCTTGCCAATCCATTCCAGCGCCTTATCCTTCTCACCCAGCATCGCCCACAGCCGAGCCGTGTCCATCTTTTGTTCCCGGCCTTCTATGGCAGCCTTCTCCACGAGTGGCGCATCCCGGCGGGCTGTATTTACGTCCCCGGCGAAGAAAGCCTCCAAGCCTCGCAGTTCCAGGGATTTCTCCCCCCGTTCCTGACGGGACTTCCGCATCGCCTCTCGTGCCTCACCATAGCGCTTGGCGAAGCCCAGGGCCATGCCGTAATCCCAGTACATGTCCGGGTGGATGCCCTTCAATTCGATGGTGCGTTTATACTGCTGGATCGAATCTTCATAACGTCCAGCGGCCTGCAGCGCGAAGGCATACGTAAAGTTGACAAACGAAAGCACAGGATCCAGTTCCAGCGCCTTCTTGAACTCACGGTCAGCCTCGTCCAGGCGTAGTTCCGGGAGCAGGACCGTCCCTGCGTAGACGCCATGGGCGATCGCCGAGGAATCGTCCACCTCGATCGCCTTTCTCAGTGAAGCTTCGGCCTCGCTCCAGTTCCACTCGTAGAACGCCAGCCCCAGTCCCAGTGAGGCGTAGGCATCCCCCAGCGTCGGATCCAATGCGATCGCACGCTGTGCCGCGGCGCGCGCGTTCGGCCACGCCTCGGCCGCGGGCAGCAGCCAGTAGTATCCGGCTATCGAGTAACTGGTCGAAAGACCCGCTTGCGCGGGGGCGAACTCCGGGTCAAGCTTCAGCGCCTCCTGGTAATAGCCGATCGCGCGCCTCATCCCGTCTGCCGAATACAAATTCGCCTGCTGCCGGCCGCGCAGGTATAGGTTGTAGGCCTCGATGTTCTGCGTGGTCCGCCGGGGCGGGGAAGCGGCTCCTTCTCCTCGCACTTGCACGCGCAGTGCATTCGCCACAGATTGCGCGATCTCGTCCTGAATAGCGAACACATCTTTCATTCGCCGGTCGTAAGTTTGTGACCAAAGAGAGGATCCGTCCGACGCCTTGGCCAGCCGCGCCACGACCCGCAGCCGCTCCCCCTGCCTCCGCACGCTCCCTTCCACCACCACCGAAGCCCCCAGTCTGGAGGCGATTTCGTCGAGGCTGGCGTTCTTCCCCCGGAATTGCGCCATCACGCTCCGCCCCACAACCTTAAGCCCGGGTACCCGGCCTAGCCGGTCGATGATCTCTTCCGTCAGCCCGTCGCTGAAGTACTCATTCTCCGGATCGCCGCCCACATTGGCAAAGGGCATCACCGCGACCGTCGCCGCCGGAGCCTGCCGGATCTTCTTCATGTATGTGGACTGCAGGTACCCGAGCAGGATGCCTGCAGCCGCCAGTCCGGCGATGATCGCTGCCAGCCGCCACCCCTTGGGCATCGGGGTAAGCGCCTCAGCCTGTTTGGAAGGCGCATCGGCGGGCCTGGCCGTCTCAAAGACCGGCACATAGCCGCCTTTCGGCAGAAGGAGCCGGACCTCGTCGTCCTTGCCCGACCCGGCATAATACTCCTCCAGCCTGGACCGCAGCCGCCTCGCCTCCACCCGGACAATCGGATCCGTGCGCGGGTCGAACCCCGCATCCCGCTGGAAGACCTCCACGCCCAGCACCGACTCCTTCAGCCGGTCGCGCTCCCCTGCCAGTTCCGTCTCAACCAGGTACTTCAGGAATGTCGGCAGCCGTCCTGCTTCGGCGAATCCGGGACTTGCGACGACGCGCTCCAGCGCCGCGCGAACCTGCTCCGGATTCGGACCTTGCTTTGTCATTTCAATGGGTTACACGTTGAGTATACCGTTAATCCTACCCCTCGCTACTCACGTTGCCGGATGTTTGCACCGCAATGTGGACTCATGCAGGCCGAAACCACCACCCAGGATCGTTACCACGCCTTCGACGCCTTGCGTGCCGCCATGATGCTGCTTGGCGTGGCCCTCCATAGTCTCACCGCCTACTCCACCATCCCCGACGTCTGGTGGCTGAAGGATCCCCAAACAAGCCGTCTCGCCGACATGGGGCTGCTCTTCATCCACGCCTTCCGTCTGCCCGCCTTCTTCGTCATGAGCGGTTTCTTCGCCGCGCTTCTGGTCGGGCGCCGTGGCTGGCAGGGATTCCTCGAAAACCGCATCTCCCGACTGGGGCTCCCTTTCCTGCTCGGCATGCTGGTGATGTATCCATTCCTCAAAATCGCCAGCGTCTACTGCTGGTTCCTCGCCCGCCGGCCCGATGCATGGGCCGCCACGCTGGAGTGGATCGGGCAGGACAAGCTAACCAAGGGAATCCAGCCTATGCACCTGTGGTTCCTGGAGGTGCTGATGTGGCTTTGCCTCGCCGCTGCCGCTTTCGCTCCACAATTGGACCGCTGGCTTGGAGCACCCTGGTTCCTTCGGATTCTCCGCAGCCCCGTCGCACCCGTGGCCTGGGCCGTCCCGACGTTCCTCTCGCTTTGCCTCATGGACGTCGGCGTTCTCGATACGCCCCACGACTTTGCCCCAAACTCCCGCATCCTCCTCGCCTACGCGGTCTTCTTCGCGTTCGGCTGGGGCGTCTATCGCCACCGCTCCTCGCTCGATGTGCTCCAACGCGCTGGTTGGACCCACATCCTTATCGCACTGCTCTGCGCGTGGTTCTCCTTCGGCACAATCGGCAAGCAGATCGCCATCCGCCCGGCCCGCGACTGGTTCGCGTTCTACAGTACCGCCGCACTGACAGCTCTGACAGCGTGGTTCATGATCTTCGGACTCTGCGGCATCTTTCTTCGCTACTGTGGACAACCCTCCGCACGCTCCCGCTATCTCTCCGACTCCGCCTACTGGCTTTACCTCTTCCACCCACCCGTGCTGGTCGTGCTCCAATTGCCCATGATGTTGCTGCCCTGGCCTTGGGCCGTGAAGTGCATCCTCGGGACTCTGTTTGCGCTGCCGATCCTCCTCTGGAGCTACGACCGCTTCGTCCGCTCCACCTGGCTCGGTGTCATCCTGAATGGCCGCAAGTACCCGCGCGGCTTCCCGGTTCCCACGGTTCACACCACTCCTGTCCCCGAACCCGCGCCCGCCGAAGCGTAGAAGGGTGCGGGTTCTATCGCAGCGAGTTCAACAGCTTCACCGCTGCGCTCAGCGTCTGCCAGCGCTGCTCTTCTCCGTGCACGCCGGACTCCACACAGATCGGCCCGTTGTACCCTGTCTCCTTCAGCGTCCCGACAAACTTCGGAATGTTGACCGAGCCCTCGCCTAGCACACGCTCCGTTCCGAGACTCCCCGGCTTCGCCGCATCCGGCCAGTCGCCGTCCTTGCCGTGCACGCTGATCACATGCTTCTGCAGCAGCTTGAACGCCTCAATCGGCTCGCCCGATCCGTACAGGATCATGTTCGCCGGATCGAAGTTGATCTTCACATTCGGCCGCGCGACGTCCTCGAAAAAGGCCAGCAACTGCTCCGCCGGCTCCTGCCCCGTCTCCAGGCAATACGACATGCCGTGCGACGCTGCATAGTCCGCGATCCGGCGCACCATCTCCAGCACCGCTACATAATCCGGATGTGTCGGATCGTGCGGAATGCACCCGACATGGCAGCCGAAGCTCTTCACTCCGAGCGCTGCTCCGAGGTCAATCACTTCCCGCGTCCTCAGCTCGCGCGCCTCGCGCGTCGCTGCCGGGATAAAGCCCACCGTGCGCTCCACCGTCGGGATGTCGGCGTAGCTCTCTCCCTCATAGGCGGCGAAAACGGTGTAGACGTGGAAGTCCTCCGCCTGCAGCGCCGCCTTCCACGCGGCCGCCGTCTCCGGCGTGAGCTTCACGCTCCCGTCCACCCCGAGTTGCCCCGAGTTCACGCCGCACGACTTCAGCGTGCGAACCGTGGCAAGGGCATCGGGCTCGGCCCAGAAGAAAATGCCGACCTCGCGGTCTTTCAGAGTTGGCATGGCAGGATCTCTCCTTTGCGGGCCCGCGCCTGTTCGATCAGGCGGGCCAGTTTCACGGCATTGGCGGACGACTCAGGTGTGCAGCGCACCGGTGGCTGCCCGGAGCGGCAGCTCGCGACGAAGTATTCGATCTCCGCCTGGTAACCGTCCGTCTCGTCAAGCTGAATATCGTAGTGGCCATCGCGGCCGTAGAAGTGCGGTGGACGCCCTGTGGAACTGTACTCCATCGCGCCATCCTGACCCACCACCGTGTACTCCATCGAGAATGGATAGTGCGCCGGCAGGTGCCACCCTCCCGTGATGGTCACGCTCAGGCCCGTGTCGTAGAACATCTCCGCGGTGATCAAATCAATGCCCGCAGAGAGGTCTTCGTACCCCGTCGCGGAGATGTGCGTCGGCACGCCAAAGCAGGCCAGCGCCATATCGATATCGTGGATCAGCAGGTCAAACACCCCGCCGCCCGACGCGGACTTGTTCGAGAGCCAGGCGCTCCAGCCCGGAGCGGCGCAACGCCGCCGGAACAGAGCATGCCGCGGCGTGCCAAGTTTCCCGCTGTGCACCGCTTCAATCAGCGGCACATAGGCCGGAAAGAAACGCAGCACCTGCGCGCTCATCAGGATCCGTCCAGCCTTGCGCGCCTCCGCCATCATGGCGTCGCACTCTCCCGCGTTCAGCGCCATCGGCTTTTCCACTAGGACGTGCTTGCCCGCGCGCAGCGCCGCAATCGCCACCGGCGCATGCATCGCCGTCGGGAGACAGAGATCCACCGCGTCTGCCTGCGTCTCCGTCACGCACTCCATCGCATCCGCGAACTTCTGCGCGGAGGAAAAGTCCACGGCCTCTCCCGCAATGTCGAGGTTGCCCTGGATTCCCGAGAGGTCGCCGGCAAGCACCTTCGGATCATTACTGCTCACCGCGGCGATTTCCACGCCCTGAATCCGTTTGTAGGCCTTCAAATGAGTGAGGCCCATGAAGCCGAGTCCGACCACAGCGACGCGCATAGTCCCTGCCATGTTAGCAGGATCGGCTGACGGGGCGAAAACTCACGCACCGTCTAAATGGCGTGCACCTCGAATCGGAACCGCTCCGGTGGCAGCGAGGATACCGGCGGCGGCGACAAACGCGCCCACGTCTGATATGCCGTCGAAGCCAGCGTCGATTTCAAGTAAAAAAGGAACTGATCCGAGCAGCAGTTCAGCGGCGGGGGCTGTCTGAACGACAAACGCATCCCCACCGCTGTTTCCGGCTCAATCCCGCCCGTGTCCACCGATTTGTCGCGAAGCAGAGTCACGAAACTCGACCGCCCCGCATGCGGCCACACATCAGGATGCAGGAACGGCCGCAGTTCCCCGTTCATCTCGAACGTCATCTCACACTGCCGGATCCATTCCAGGATCGAGTCCCCCATCCGCCAATGCTGGATCAGCCCCCCGTACTCTTCCACAATCCGCAGGGCCAGATCCATCTTCCGGCACTCCCGCACCGATTCCAGGTCCGGCGAATCCGTGATCACCGTTGGAATCATTTCGTCCGACTCCAGGAGCGCATTCGCCATCTGCAGCGTCCGCTCCACCCGCTGCGCATCAAGCGCGGATTGAATCACCAGCGGCGGTAGCACATGTAGCTTGTCGCCGGGGATCTCCACGAACCGCCTGTCTCCCACGATTTCCACTTCCCAGACCTCCCATTGATAGTCCGGCGAACTGGGCCGCGCACTACTTTGTTTGGTCGATTATATGGATGCGGCAGCATACATTCAAGTTCCATTTGTCCCTATGTGACTATTTCCGCCAGATAATGTGGAACTTCCCAACGAACTCCGGCGTCGATCCGTCTATAGAGAATAGAGTCGCTGGAATGACACTGCTGCGGGTTCTGCTCTCATTGTGCGTCCTCTTCCTCGGGTGCTCCCCTCGCCCCGCTACAACTTCCGGGCCGTCTGCCCCGGCCAAATCCCCTGCTGCCCCACCCCAGGACCGCCAGGTTCGCGCCACAGGTACCATCAAAGCCGTCCGTGAATTCAGCGTCCAGGTCCCCCAGATAGCCGGACAGCCCGGCCGCCTCACCATCACCAAACTCCTCTCCAGCGGCGCACAGGTCCAGCCCGGGGACACCCTCGCAGAGTTCGACCGCACCCAGCAGGTCGACAACGCCCGCGACGCCCAGGCCAAACTCGACGACTTCAATCACCAGATTGAACAGCGCCGGGCGGAAAACCGCGCAAACGCCGAAACCCGCTCCTCCGAATACCAGACCGCCGAGGCTGATCTCTCCAAGGCGCGCCTCCAACTCCGCAAAAACGAGACGCTGAGCGAGATTGAGCGCGCCAAAAACGAAGAAAAGGTGCGCGCAGCCCTCGTCAAACTGGAGTCGCTCAAGAAATCCCACACCTCCCGCGCCTTGGCCGATGTGGCCGCCCTGCGCATCCTCGAACTCAAGCGCGACCGCCAGGCCGTCGCACTCAAGCGCGCCGAAACCAACGTCGGCCGCCTCATCGCCAAAGCTCCACACGCCGGCATGGTGGCCATCGAGTCTATCTGGCGCGGCGACTCCCGCGGCCCCGCCCAGGAAGGCGATCAGGTCTTCCCCGGCCAGACGCTACTCCGTCTGTTTGACCCCTCCGAAATGGAAGTCCACACCTCAGTCGGCGAGCCCGACGGAGCCATCCTCCGCGCCAGCGCCCGCGCTCTCGTCCGTCTGGACGCCTACCCCGACGTCCTCTTCCCCGCGCGTTTCATCTCCTCCAGTCCGGTCGCCGCCTCCGACCTCGGCAGCCCCATCAAACGCTTCGCCGCACGCTTTTTGATCGAGAAAACCGACCCTCGTCTTCTTCCCGACCTTTCCGCCGCCGTTCTTATCCAGTCCGACGACAAGATCGCCCAGGAGACCCGCAAATGAAGCTTCGCCGCGCCATTCAGGCCTCCGTTGTCCTCGCTCTCGCCGCTGCGGCAGTCTTCGGCTTCTTCCGCATCCGCGAGGCGCGCGCTGCCACCTCGATCCCCACCGCACCGGCCCGCCAGGGCGACTTCCTGGTTATCACCAAGTGCCGCGGCGAATTGCGCGCACGCCGCTCGGTGCAGGTCAATGCCCCCATGAACGTGCCCGACCTTCGCATCGTCTGGCTCGCCGCGGCTAACTCCCCGATCAAGGAAGGGGATCCCGTAATCAAGTTCGATCAGTCCAGCGCCAAGCAGCAGTTGCAGGAAAAAGAGGCCGCCCTCAAACAGGCGCAGGAGACCCGCAATCAGGCCGTCGCCGAGGCCCGCATTACCGAGGAAGCCGACCGCCGCGACCTCGCCTCAGCCCGGTACGAAGTCGAGCGCGCCAGGCTCGAAGTCAGCCGCCAGGAGATCCTCTCCGCCATCCAGGGTGAGGAGGCCCGCATCAACCTCGGCCTCTCAGAGAAGAAGCTCAAGGTCCAGGAAGCTACCGTCGCCCTCCACGAAGCCTCCTCGAAGTCCAAGATCGCCTCCCTCACGCGCTTGAAAGAACAAGCCCAATATGAGGTTGACCTGACCAATGAGCGTCTCTCCCGCATGGAAGTCCGCTCCCCTCTCACCGGCGTCATCGTCTTCCTGCCCAACTACTCGTCCGGCTGGATGAATGCCAAGCCCTTCAAGGTCGGCGACCAGGTCTGGCCCGGTGCGAGCATCGCTGAAATCCCCGATCTCCAGACCCTCGAAATGGAAGGCAAGGTCGAAGAGACCGACCGCGGCCGCATCACCGCCGGCAGCGACGTTCGCGTCCATCTTGACGCCCTCCCCGAACTCACCGTCCCCGCCAAACTCAGCGGCCTCTCCGTCATGACGCAGGTCTCCTTCGACTGGCCGCCCACCTACAACTTCCGCGCCTACGCCAGGATCGAGAACGCCGATCCGCGCCTCCGTCCTGAAATGAACGGCACCATGGATGTCGTCGTCAATCGCATCCCAAATGCAATCAGCGTGCCCTCAAAAGCGGTTTTTACGCGCGCCGGCAAGCCCATCGTCTTCACTGCGGATGGCCGCGACTTTAAGCCCCGCGAGATCGAAGTCATCGCCCGCAACCCCGACGAGGTCGCCATCAAGGGCGTCTCTGCCGGTGTCGCCGTCGCCCTCGTCGAGCCCGAACTGCAGGATCAGAAGAAGCAGGAGAAAAAGCCGTGACCCGCACCGCACGATCCGTCCTCCTCATCGTGCCCGTGCTTGCCGGAGCCGCCGCGTGGTCCGCCCTCGACGGTCTCTCCTTAAGCAAGACGGAGCCAGCATCCGCAGCCCTCGATCTCCCTGTGACCACCGTCAAACGCGGCGAAGTCCGCTTCACCGTCTCCGCCCGCGGCGAGCTCCAGGGCAGCAACTCCGAGATGCTTGTGGCGCCTATGACCGGTGCACGAGAGCTCAACATCACCTTCCTCCGCCAGCCCGGCGAACTTGTTGAAGCCGGAGATGAGGTCGTCAAATTCGATACCACCGAACAGGAGTTCGCTCTCGCCGAGGCCGAAGCCGACCTCGGCGAAGCCGAACAGCAGGTCGCCCAGGCCGAAGCCGAATCCGCCGCCAAGGAGGAAGAGACCCGCGCCCTCCTCGATCAGGCGAAGTCGGACCTGAAGCTGGCCGAGCTCGAGGCCCGCAAGAATCCACTTGTCGCAGCGATCATCGCCCGGCAGAACACTCTCGCCGTTGAAGCCGCCCGCGATCGCGCCCGCCAGCTCGAACAGGATCTCGGCAACCGGAAAGCCACCTCGCAGGCCGCCATCCTCATTCAGCAGGCCGCGCGAAACAAGGCCAAGGTCAAGTCCGAGACAGCCCGCAAGAACATCGACTCCATGACGCTGAAGGCCAAATCGAAGGGCTACGTCAATATCCAGCAGAACACCAGCGGGAATTTCATGTTCTGGGGCATGCAGCTCCCTTACTTCAAGACCGGCGATACCGCCCGCGCCGGAATGGCCGTCGCCCAGATTCCCGACCTCCACTCCTGGGAGATCCGTGCCCAGGTCGCCGAGCTCGACCGCGGCCACCTCGCCCCTGCCCAGCCCGCCTCTATCGAAGTCGTCGCTCTTCCCGGACGCACCTTCCAAGGAAAAATCAAGAACATCGGCGGCACCAACGGCCCGCCCTGGGACCGTAAGTTCGAATGCGTCTTCGCGCTCGAGAATCCGGTCTCCGAGCTGCGCCCCGGCATGAGCGCCCGCATGCTGGTCACAACGCAGGTGCTCCAGAATGTTCTGTGGGTCCCCTCGCAGGCACTCTACGAAAGCGATGGCCGCACCTTTGTTTATCTCCACTCCGGTAAGTCGTTCTCCCCTGCCGACGTTAAACTCGTCCGCCGCAGTGAGAGCCAGGTCGTTATTGAAGGGTTGCGCGAAGGCCAGGTTGTCGCCATGGCCAGCCCGGATCAATCCTCCCACAAGAAAGAATCCTCCGGCGGCGGCGCCATGAAGGCGCTGAAAGGCTCATGAAGGCATCCCGCGTCCTCTCCGACATCGCCGTCTCTTTCAGCAATCTGCGCGCGCAGAAGACGCGAACGCTGCTCACCGCTCTCGGCATCGTCTTCGGCGTCGGCTCCGTCATCGGCATGCTCGCCATCGGCGAGGGCGCGCGGGAGGAATCACTCCGCTTCATCGAACAGCTCGGCGTCCGCAATGTGTTGATCGATTCGCGCCCCGCCATGAGCCCTGAGGAATTCCAGCAGCGCCGCCGCAACTCCCCGGGACTCACCGAGCGCGACGTTCGCATCATCCAGACCAACCTCGAAGCCCTCGAGGTCCTCTCCCAGCGCCGCATCCTCCATCCACAACGCGTCGTTCCCAAGCCGTCCGCGGACGTGCCGGAGTTGTTCGGTGTCCGTCCGACCTACGCTGCCATCCACAGCCTCAAACTCACCGAAGGCACCTTCTTCACTCTCGCCCACGACCAGCAGAGCGCCGCCGTTTGCGTCCTCGGCGAAAGAGCCAAGGTCAGCCTTCTCGGCTACGGTAAGGCCGTCGGGCAATTCGTCAAGGTGAACGACACCTGGCTCGAAGTCGTCGGCGTCCTCGGCGAGCGTGTCGCGTCCGCACAGGCCGGCGGCGCCGGCTCCTACGACGTCAACAACGTCGTCTACATCCCCGCCTCCACCTTCGAATACCGCTACTTCGACCGCTCCCGCTTCATGCGCGACGAACTCGACGGCATCGACATCCGCCTCAAGCCCGGCGCCGACAGCATCGAGTCCGCCAAGATCGTCAACGCCATCCTCAACTCCACTCACCACAACACCCAGGACTTCACCGTCACGATCCCCGCCGCCCTGCTCGCCCAACAGCAGCAGACGCAGAAGATCTTCACCTACGTGATGGTCGCCATCGCAGCGATTTCGCTGCTCGTCGGCGGCATTGGGATCATGAACATCGTCCTCGCCACTGTGCTGGAACGCACCAAGGAGATAGGCACACGACGTGCCGTCGGCGCCCGCCGCCGCGACATCGTCCGCCAGTTCCTCTTTGAATCTGTCCTCATCTCCGTCGCCGGCGGCCTGCTCGGCATTGCCTTCGGCTTCGGCATCTCCCACGCAATCGCCACTTTCGCGGAATGGAAGACCATCGTCACTACATCGTCCGTGATCATCGCCTTCGGCGTCTCCGCCGTCGTCGGCGTCGTCTTCGGCATCTACCCTGCCATGAAGGCCGCCCGCATCAACCCCATCGAAGCATTGAGATACGAATAGAAGTTTCCCGGGCCGCCCGCGCCGGATGGCGGCCCTAAGAAATTGATAAAGCGAGCCATCCCCTTCAGCTCAGACTGCAGTCGCAGAGAATCTCCGCCCACAGCCGCATTCAATTCTTAAGAAGTTCACCCGATTGCGGACTCCTGCTGTCTGTGCGAATCGTCGATACACAGGAGTCCGCGATCCCGAAGTCGTAGTGCCATGCCTTCCAAGCGCATCCTGATGTTCCTGATCCCTGGCGCCTGTCTGGGCGCGGGCATCGCGCTGTTCTTTACCAATAGTTGGCCATTTGGCAGAGTCGTCGACCGCGAATATGTCATCGGCTATGAACTGGATCCGCCTCACCAGATTCCACGCCCGGACCAGCCTCCCGCCGGCATGGCCGTGGAAACGCTCGCAGAGGCAGCTCGCCGCGCCGGGATCCGCTTGCGCTGGGAATTCCACCCCGAAAGTTCATTCGACGCCGTCAGAAACCGACTTGTTGACCTTTGGCCGGTCATGACTGACCTGCCTTCCCGCCGGGCCTCAGTCCATTTCTCCCGGCCGTGGCTCATGACGGATTACTACCTCGTCGTTCCGTCCTCCATCGACGAAGTTCCGTCGCGTGACTGGCGCGCGCGCATCGCCTACGATCGGCTCCCTGTCTATCCTGAACTTGTCGCCAAGCGCTTTCCCTTCGCGGTCACTCAGCGTTTTGAGAGTACGGAAAAGGCGATCCAGGCGGTGTGCGCGGGCGGGGTCGCCGCGGCGTTCGTCCCAGTCCATCAGGCCCATCACGTGCTCCGACGCCAGCCTCAACCGTGCTCGGAGGACAACCCTCTGCGCGCTTTACTAGTCGCCGATTCCAGCACCCGCATCTGCGTTGCGTCCACTCCTCAGGCCGGACCGGCCGCCGACCGCCTTCGGGCCGAAATTCTTGAAATGGGCCGCGACGGAACCCTCGCAGGAATCCTCAATAGGTACCCGTCCATCGGCTTCAATGAGACCCGCGCCATGCTCGAGCTCTCCGAAACCGAGATGCGCTGGCAGTTTCTTAAAGGCTTGTTCGAGGCGCTCTTTCTCCTCTCCGCCGCAATGCTGTGGCTCATTCGCCGGCTCCGCTCAGCTGAATCCGCAGCCCGCGCCGCCAACACCGCCAAAAGCGAATTCCTCGCCAACATGAGCCATGAGATCCGCACCCCGCTTGCGGGTCTCACCGGCATGATTGATCTCGCGCTCGACACGCCCCTCTCGTCCGAACAACGCGACTATGTTCAGACCGCCCGCCAGTGCGCCCGCTCCCTCGTCTCTCTCCTCAACGACATCCTCGATCTCTCCAAAATCGAAGCCGGGCGCATGGAGTTGCGGCCCGCCGATTTCTCCCCGCGGCAGTGCCTCGACGAGGCCGTCCAGCTTATGCATGGCGTTGCCCGCCAGAAAGGACTCCTCCTCACATCGAGCGTCGATGCCGGTGTCCCCTCCATCCTCCAGGGTGATCACATCCGCCTGCGCCAGATAATCCTCAACCTGCTTGGAAATGCCGTGAAGTTCACCGACCACGGCCAGGTGGAGATCCGCGTGCAGTTGCGCGGCAGCGGGCCTTCCGGCGTCGTCCTCCAATTCTCGGTCAGCGATTCCGGTATTGGCATCCCTCCGGATCAGCAGCATCTTGTCTTCGACGCGTTCCGCCAGGCCGATGGATCTCTCGCCCGCCGCTACAGCGGCACCGGACTCGGCCTTACCATCTCCAAGTCTCTCGTCGAGCTCATGGGCGGCCGCATTTGGATCGACAGCAGGCCTGGTAGTGGCACAGCCTTCCATTTCACGGCCAGATTCGCTCCGGCAGCGGGGACCACCCCCGCGATCCCCCCCGAGGCTGCTGGCCCTCCACCTGCCTCTTCCCAACCCCTCTCGGTCCTCGTCGCCGACGACAACGAAGTGAACCGGAAACTGATCCAACGCATCCTCGAACGCGACGGCCACCACGTCACCCTCGTCACCAACGGCGCGGCTGCTGTCCAGGCCTTCCTCGACGACCCGACTTTCAACGTCATCCTGCTGGATCTCCAGATGCCCGAAATGGACGGCTTCGAGGCCACACGTAATCTGCGCGCCCTGGCCAATCTTGGAGGCGATCGCGTCCCGATCCTCGCCCTCAGCGCCCACGCCGCGGAGGAAACCCGCCGCTACTGCCTGGAAGCCGGTATGAACGATTCGCTCAGCAAGCCCATCAACCTGGCAGCCCTGCGCGCCAAGCTCCGCGCCCTGCGCTGATGCGCGCGATGTGGGGAAGGCTGACCAAACCCGCGGACCTCGCCACCCTTCGCTCCACCCTCCAGTCCCTTTAGCTCCCAACGCCACCTCTCTCCCCTTGACTCCTTAGGGGAATCGCTTTACGCTTCCCCTAAGCTCCTATGGGATTCAAATCCGGACAACTCCAGCCGGGCGCCCTCGACCTCCTCATCCTTACCGCCCTTGAGGATTCCCCCGCCCACGGCTACGCCATCATGGAATCCATCTGGAGCCGCTCCGGCGAGCTCTTCCGCGTGGAGGAAGGCGCCCTCTATCCGGCTCTCCACCGCCTCCAGATCAAAGGCTGGCTCGCTGCCGAGTGGGGCCTCTCCGAAGCTAACCGCAAAGCCAAGTACTACCGCCTCACCGCCACCGGACGCCGCCAACTCGCCCGCGAGCGCGCGGGCTGGGACCGCCTCGCCCTCGGCATGCGCCGCCTCCTCCAGGGAGAATGACCATGAATTGGTACTCGCAGCGCCTGCGTGCCCTTTTTCATCGCGATGAACTTGATCGCGAGCTCGAAGACGAAATCGCCGCCCACCTTGCCCTGAAGGAGCACCACCTGCACGCCGAAGGCGCCCCCGACCCCACCCGCACCGCCCGCCTCCACTTCGGCAACCCACAGGCCTGGCGCGAATCCACCCGCGAAGCCTGGACCTTCTCTGCTCTCGAGAACCTCTGGCGCGATATCCTCTTCGGCCTCCGCCTCCTTCGCAAGGACAAACTTTTTACTGCCGTCGTCCTCCTCACCCTCACCCTCGGCATTGGAGCCAACGCCTCCATCTTCGGCCTGATGAATGGACTCCTCTGGCGCACTCTCCCCGTCCGCGAGCCTGAGTCGCTCGTCCGCATCGTCCTCACCAACCTCCCTCCCACTGAGCGTTCATGGTCCGCTGGCCGCGAAGTCAAATTGAAAGAGCGCCGCCAACTCACCTTCCCGCTGTACGAAACTCTCTCCCGGCGCCAAGGCCTCTTCAACGGCATCTTCGGCCTCGCCGGCAACGGCTTCGATGCCGTCGAATCTGCCGGAACGCCCTACCGTGTCCGCACCTCCCGAGTCACCGGCAACTACTTCCACGTTCTCGGCGTCGAGCCCCTTCTCGGCCGTCTCCTCGTCCCGTCCGACGACGTGCCAGGCGGCCCTCCCGGCGGCTGGCCCGCCGTCATCAGCGACGGCCTTTGGGATAAGCTCTTCGGCCGCGGCCCCCACGCTCTTGGCGCGAAGCTCACCGTCGAACGCATTCCTTTCACCGTCGTCGGCGTGGCGCCCCCTTCATTCCACGGCGTCCAGCCCGGCGTCGATGTCGAACTCTGGATGCCGCTCAGCGCGATGGAGGCTATCTATCCGAACTTCCACTGGCGGACCGATCGCGCCTCATGGATGCTGCAGACCATGGCCCGCTTGCGCCCTGGCGTCACTCTCGCCCAGGCCCAGGCCGAGTTCGGCGGCTGGGCCCGCCCTCTGCTCGATGAAACCAGGGATCCGCGACTCTCCGGCAAGGACCTGGAGTACCACCTCGCGATGCGCCTGGAGGCGCGCACCGCCGAAGCGGGCGACTCCTGGCTCACTCTCTCTTACGGCCGCACGCTCTGGATTCTGCTCGCCGTGGTCGGCGCAATCCTCCTGATCGCCGCCACCAACGTCGCCAACCTCCTGCTGGCCCGCGCCGCCGCCCGCCGTCAGGAGATCGCCGTCCGTCTCGCCATCGGCGCATCGGCCGGACGCATCCGCCGCCAGCTTCTCGTCGAATCCGCTCTCCTCGCCCTCGGCGGCATGGCCGGCGGCGTGCTCTTCGCGAAATGGATGACCGCCGCCCTCCAGGCCGCTATTGCCGGCAGCCAGTCTCCAGTGCGCCTCGACACCTCGCTCGATTTCACCGTCCTCGGCTTCCTCTGCCTCGTCCTTCTCGTCGTTGCCCTCGCCGCCGGTTGGGCCCCCGCCTGGTCCGCCTCCCGCGTCACCATGCAGGACGCCCTCCGCCAGCGCTCGGCTACCGCCTCCGCTTTCCGGCTCCGCGGCGCACTCATCGTCCTCCAGACGGCCCTCTCCTTCACTCTCCTCGGCGGCGCCTGCCTCATGATTTCGTCCCTGCGCTCCCTCTTCCGCGAGTCCACCGGCTTCGATGCGGCCCAAACCGTTTTGCTCACGCCGGACCTCTTCAACGCCGGTGTCTCGCGCGACCACCAGGACCGCGCCTACCGCAACCTCCTCACCGAGGCCCGCCGCCTGCATGCCGTCGAATCTGCCTCCTGGACCATGACTCCGCCCCTCAGCGGCGGCCTCTCCGCATTCTCCGTCGAAGTCCCCGGCAAGTCCGACCTTCCTCCCATGCAGCGTCTGCTCTTCTGGCATCAGGTCAGCGACGGTTACTTCTCTACTCTCGGCATCCCTCTGCGCGCCGGCAGTGACTTCCCCTCGGAGGGCAGCCTCCGCCGGGACATGTGCATCGTCTCCGAGAGTGCCGCCCGCCGATTCTTCGGCTCGCCTCAGGACGCCGTCGGCCGCCGCATTAAACCCGGCAACCTGGACTGGCTCCAAATCGTCGGTGTGGCCGCCGACTCGAAATACCAGCACATCCGCGAAGCCGCGCCTCCGACCATCTACACGCCTTACTGGCTCGAATCCGCCAGCCCCGGGATGACTCTCGCCGTTCGCTACCGCGGCGATCAGGCGCCTGTCCTCGCGGCTTTGCAGAAGCTGTTCCAGACGGAAGCCGGCCGCTTGCCCTTCGTACAGGTCCGCACAGTCGCGGGCAGCCTCTCCGAACTGGTGCGCACCGAGCGCCTGCTGACCGTCCTGCTTGCCGCCTTCTCCGCATTTGCTCTGCTGATCTCCGCCACCGGCATCGCCGGCCTCCTCGCCTGGTCCGTCCAGCAGCGCCGCAAGGAGATCGGCATCCGTCTCGCCATGGGCGCGCAGCCCGCGCTCATCCGCCGCCAGATCCAGACCCGCGGCCTCCTGCTCGCCGCACTCGGCATCACCCTCGGCGCCCTCACCAGCTACTGGCTGCGCAACGCCATGGACACTCTCCTCTTCCGCGTCACCTCCGCCGCCCCCTGGATCTGGCTCACCGCCGCCGCCGTCATCCTCGCCGCCGCACTCGCCGCCACCGCCCTCCCCGCCTGGCGCGCCTCCCGCCTGGATCCCGTGGATACACTGCGGCTGGAGTAGCCCGCGCGGATCGTGCGCTGCGCAACCGTTCGGCTGGATCACAATGCTGATAATGCCGCGTCCCATGCGGCGGCGAGCGCACAGCGTCTGGCGGAAGCGTGTACTATCTCACCTAGTAGGAGACCACCATGAGCGAACGTAGAAACTTCCTGAAAGCCGGCGCCGGCATAATGATCCTCAAGCCCGAGACCGCCTTCAGCTACCAGGCCAACTCAACCGTCGAGGTCGGCCTCGTCGGCTGCGGCGGACGCGGCAACTGGATCGCCCCCTTCTTCCCCGAATTCGCCGGCGCGCGCATGGTCGCCCTCGCCGACGTCGTCAAGGCCAACCTCGACTCCACCGGGAACAATTTGAAGGTGGACAAGTCGCGCACTTACTACGGCCCCGATGCCTACAAGGAGCTCGCGAACTCTAAGCTCGACGCCGTCGCCATCGAGACCCCCACCTTCTATCACGCCGAAATCGGCCGAGCCGCCGTCGAGGCCGGCAAGCACGTCTTCATGGCCAAGCCAGTCGCCGTTGACGTCCCCGGCTGCAACACCGTGCTCTCCAGCGGCCGCCGCGCCCAGCAGAAGAATCTCACCTTCTGGGTCGACTTCCAGAGCCGCGCCCGCGACGTCTACAAGGAAGCCGCCAGCCGCATTCACCGCGGCGACGTCGGCAAGCCTGCCCTCGCACAGGTCTTCTACTACGCCGGGCGACCGTGGAAGGATAAAGGCCAGGAAGGCATGGACCCTGGCCTCCGCACCATGCTCAACTGGTTCGGCGACAGAGTCATCAGCGGAGACATCATCGTCGAGCAGAACATCCACGTCATCGATATCGCCAACTGGTTCCTCCAGGGCCATCCACTCAAGGCCCACGGCGCCGGCGGACGCACCGACTGGTCAGGTACTCCGAACAACACCGGCGACTGCTGGGATCACTTCGTCGTCACCTACACCTATCCCAACAGCGTGCACGCCAGCTTCAGCTCCAACCAGTTGAACGGAGCGTTCTCCGATCTCTGCGTCCGCATCATCGGCATCGACGGCTGCGCGGACACGCACTACGGCGGCAGCCTCCGCATCACCGGCAAGAACGCCTGGATGGGCGCCGAGAAAGATGATACTTTCCGTGGCGGCGCCATCGACAATGTCAAAGCCTTCATCGCCTCAATCCGCGACTCGAAGCCCATCTATAACTTCGAGCCCTCGGTCGAGTCCAACCTCACCGCCATCCTCGGAAGGACGGCTGCCTACAAAGGCGCCGAAGTCACCTGGGACGAAATGCTCAAAGCCAACGAAAAGTGGATCCACCCTAACATCAAGATGAAGTGGTAACCCGCCTTATCTAGCGGTAGCCCTACGCCGCAGGCCGCAGCCGCACCCGCAGCATGAACCACAGCGTGCCAAGCATGCCGATGGTTCCTCCGGTGAGAAACGCGGCCTGCGGGCCGAAGTGCTCCCAGAGCCACCATGCCGCGAGCGGTGCCGGGCAGAAGAACAACGACCGCAGGCCCCAATACAGGCCCACCGCCCGGGCGCGAATCTCCGGCGGCATCCCCGCCGTGATAGCGGCCTTCCGCGCCGGCTCCCCGATCTCCCTCAGACCGTTGAGCACGAACACAAGGACGAGCGCGTTCGGCAGCAGTACCAGTGCGAACGGAAACAGCGCGAAGAGAAAGAACGTAACTCCGATAAATGGTTTGGGGCTCGATGCGCGGTCCACCATCTTGCCCACGGGAATATATGTAATCAGAGCCGTCATCGCGGTGATCGACGCCAGCGCGCCGTACTCCGCCGCGCTGTGGCCGAGAACTGCAACAACATACAACGCCGCGAAATCACGTACGAACCAGTCGCCCCACCGCAGAAAGATCTCCGCCGTCAGCAGGCTCTTCAAATCAGGCGGAATGCGGCGCAACACCTCGCGCGCGGGTATCGGCCGGGGGTCGGGCTTCGGCTTCATGCGCCGCAGCAGCACGATCTGCGCGACGATCGAGAGCACGAGTACGCCGATCGCGAGCGTCAGGTTCACCCAGTAGCCCACCGCAAAGACGAAGCCTCCGATCAGCGGGCCGATCACTTTTGGCAGCCGCTTCTGGATGCTCTGCACCGCGAACGCAATCGTCCTCCGGTTGTGCGGCACTTCGCTGCCGACCACGTCGAACGTCGCTGGAACCGAGAGCGGCTCCCAGTTGGTGAGCAGCAGTGCGCCAATGACAATTGCCCACGGCTCGCGCGTCGCCAGCAGCAGCGCGAAGCCCAATGCCATCGGCGCCGCCGAAATCGCCAGGGCCGCCCGCGCCCCGAGATGGTGCGCGAACGTGCCGCCAAGAATGTAGCCGCATCCCTCGGCGAGATTCACGAAGAACGCGTACACGCCCATGTATCCGACCGCGCGCACAACATCGCCCGTGCGCACGTTGAGGTAGATCGCGAGAAAATTGCGCCACAGTTCCTCACTGAGGCCGAGCCCGCCCACGACGACCAGCACCGCCAGAGTGGCGCGATTGATGCCGAGCCACTCCGCCCAGCGGGTCATGGCATCAGCCTGCGCCCCCAGGCGCGCAACAGCACTCCGGTCTTTTCGGCAGTGCTGAGACCGATCCGCGCGGGCATCACGTCGTAGCCGCGCTGCCGGATGCGGCAGAGCAGCCGCGAGTAGATTTCGATCAGGGCCCAGAGCGCAGGGCGGCTGTCCGGCTGCATCATCGCGATGAGCGGCTCGGACTCGTCATAGTAGCGGCGCGCGCGCTCGCCTTCGAACTCAAGCAAACGCCGCACCTCTGCGCGAGTCTCGTCCTGGCATAGCATTTCGGCATTGACGCCGAACCGCGCCAGATCCTCCGCGGGCAGGTAAACTCGGCCGTTCGAGGCGTCCTCGTGCACATCTCTGATGATGTTGGTGAGCTGAAACGCGATGCCGCACCTTTCGGCCAGTTCCGGCGCACGCTGGTCCTCGAAGCCGAAGATGTGGATCGTCGTCAGGCCGACGACCGATGCGACGAGATAGCAGTAGCGGTAGAGATCGTCGAACGTCTCCATGCGGCGCGGCTCGAGGTCGCTCGACACTCCATCGATCATTTCGTGGAAATACCGCGCGGGGATGCGGTAGCGCGTCACCGTGTCGAGAAACGCAGGCCATACGGCGTGCTGTGCGGGCGTGCCGCTGATCGTCTGGTCGAGATCCGCGCGCCAGCCCGCCAGGTTGTCGAGGCTTGCGCCCTGCTCATCGCTGAGGTCATCGCACTCGCGCATGAACGCATAGATGGCGCACATCGCCAGGCGCTTCTGCTCAGGGAGCACGAGGAACGAATAGTAGAAATTTTTCGCGCGCGTGCGGGCCACTTCGACGCAGTACGCGTAAGATGCATCCACGCTGCTCATGCGGCCTTTCGCGTCACCATGCGGACGAGGCTGCGCAGCAGCAGCGCCACACGCTCCGTCTTTGAGACAACCGGTCGGGCATGCAGCACATCGTAGTCCTGCGCACGGATCTTGTCGAGCACTTTCACGCCGCCGCGGCTGAAGAGATCGATGTCCAGGGAGAGACGGCGATCAAGCATCCCCGCCAGCGGCAGCCCTTCATCGAACAGCGTCTGCGCATAATCGACGGCCTCCCGCATCACATTGCGGAAAGCAGGAGTGAAGCGCAGCGCCAGCAGTTCCTGCTCGCTGTAGCCGTGCTTGTCGAACAGGTCCAGAGGAAGGTACACACGGTCCTTCTTCAAATCCACAGTGACGTCCTGCCAGAAATTGGCAAGCTGCAGCGCGGTGCAGGTCGCATCGGAGAGGCGGAAACGCTCCTCGTCGCGATAGCCCGCGAGCATCAGAACCAGCCGGCCGACAGGATTCGCGGAGTTGACACAGTAGCCGAGCACGCCCTCCCAGTCCCGATAGCGCGTCACCGTCTGATCCTGTTCGAACGCCGTGATCAGATTGTCGAACGGCTCGATTGGGAGACGGTGCTTCTCCGCGGTCTCGGCCAGCGCCACGAACACAGGATGCGAGGGCGCCGCGCCCGAGTACAGTGCCTGCAACTCGCCGCGCCACCATGCCAGCAGGCGCAGGCTCTCGCGCGTGTCGCCGATCTCATCGCCGAGGTCGTCGGACCAGCGGCAAAAGGCGTAGACATTGTAGAAATCCTGATGCAGACGCCTGGGCAGCAGGAAGCTCACCACGTGAAAGTTTTCGTAGTGGTGGGTGGCGAGCCAGCGGGTGTAGGACATCGCTTCGCCGGCAGACCACGCCCTGCTCATCGCTGCGGGCGATTTCAGGAATTCGACCGGTTGGAGTTGCACAGTGGCGGCGATCCCGGAATCAGGGGATGATGGCCGTCTTCATGTGGCCATTGTGGCTCATGAGGTGCCGCATGACGTCAAGCAGGTTGGACAGCGGCTCTTCGCGGTTGACGAAGTCGCGTGCTGTGATGTCGCCGCGGCTGACGATGTCCAGCGCCTTGCGGATGTAGCTCGGCGTGTGGTGGAAGCTGGCCACGCACTTGATCTCGCTGTAGTGCAGGAGTTGCGTCTCCAGCATGATGCGCGTGTCGCTCGGGCAGCCGCCGAAGAACTGCGTCGTGCCGCCGCGGCGAAGCATCTTCACGGCGAGCTCCCAGGTGTCCGGGTTGCCGACAGCTTCGATGACGGCGTCGGCTCCGTAGCCGCCGGTGAGGCCGCGTACCTGGCGCATCACATCCTCGGTGTCGGTGTTAAGCAATGCGTCGTGCGCGCCCATGCGGAGCGCGCGGTCCAGTTGCGAAGTGCGGCGTCCGAGCGCGATCACGCGGGCGCCATACACCCTGGCCAGACGCACGAACATGAGGCCGATGGGCCCCTGGCCGATCACCACGACATTGTCGCCCGGCCGGACGTGCGTCTCTTCCAGGCCTTTCAGTACACACGCCAGCGGCTCGATCAGCGCCGCGTCCATGTAGCTGAGGTGGGCGGGAATCTCATACATGTTCCGGTTGACGATGCGTGCCGGAATGCGAATGTATTCAGCATAGGCTCCGTTGTTGAACAACAGATCCTCGCAAAGATTCTCCAGACCCTTCCGGCAGTAGAAACAGTTCAGACAGGGCGCCGAGTTGGCGGCGACCACTCTCTGGCCGATCCGGAATCCCTCGACATGCTCACCCATCGCCACGATGTCGCCCGAGAGCTCGTGCCCGAACAGGGCGGGCGGGACGATCATCTTGGCGTGATACCCCCGGCGGAACACCTTCACGTCGGTACCACAGGTCAGTGCGGCGCGCACGCGCACCAGCACATCCCCTTTGTCGATCTTGGGAACGGCCACTTCCTCCACGCGCACCTGTTCGCGCCCGTAGAGGACGGCGGCCTTCATCTGCTTGTTCACTTAAGACAACCTCTGTGGCTGAACCATTATTTTCAACGATTTGCCGTCCGGATGCAACGCCAGATCGATGCCGCGGCCAATCTCGGACAGGCTCAATCTATGCGAAACCAGGTCTCCCACAGGCAAATCCCCGTTAAACACCAATCGTGCAGACTCCGCCTGCAAGTCTACGGACGCGCTGTAACACCCGAACAGCGTCCTTTCGTACTTACAGATGTCGGCTCCAGACAACTCAACTCTTTCTGTATCCGAGGTCTGCGCGAAGAATAATATTTTACTACCCGGACGGGATGCAAGCATAGCCTCCCGGACGATACCCTTGACGGAGGCGGCGATCATCACCTGGTCTACGCCCCTCCCCCCGGTCATCGCCCTGCAACGCTTCGGCACATCAACTTCCAGCGGATTCCAGGCTTCCGTCGCGCCGAATTTGCGAGCCAGAGCTAGTCGCTCCGGGATGGTGTCAGTCGCAATGATCGTGGCGCCGGTGCGTTTGACGAGCATGGTGAAGAGGAGGCCAATTGGCCCCTGTCCCTGAATCAGGACGACATCCTCGGGCTGGGGCGCCGCTTCCACCACCGCCTTCAGGCAAGTGTTCACCGGTTCGACGAAGCTGGCGACCTCGAAGGGAACTCCGTCAGGGATCAACTCGACGCCGTCACGAACGATCCAGTCCATGATGCGTATGTATTGGGCGAAGCCGCCGCCGGCGGGCTCGTATCCGGCCGTGATGCCTACCCGCTTGTAGGTCTCGCACTGCGCATAGAGCTTGCGCGCGCAGTAGAAGCAGTTCCGGCACGGGATGTGGTGGAAAGCGATGACGCGGTCGCCGGGCTTGTACTTTGTCACGCCTTCGCCGACCCGGACGACGACGCCGGCCGACTCGTGGCCATAGATCCGCGGCGGCGGCAGCAGGTCGTGCTCCACCTTCTTCAAATCCGTATGGCAAATGCCGCAGGCTTCCACCCGAACCAGCATTTCGCCTGGACTGATGACGGGAATGGGCACAGGCTGCACTTCGATCCGGCCCTGTCCCGTATAAACGGCTGCCATCATCGTGTGGTCGCGCTGAGGATTACTCGGCTTGAAATCGGCAGTTGGCAAGGAAATCTCCCAAGATTGTAGCGGCGCGGCGACAACCGGCCTCAAATCGGAGCAGGCCGGGGATAATCCAAGGCCTGGCCAGTGCGGCAGCGGCGATCCGTCCGCGCGAGAAACGCCCGTCTGGCCCGCGATAGAGGTTAAAGTCAAGCGGCAACTCGTCGACAGCACCATCGCTGACGACGCGAACGCAATAGAAATCCGTTTCCGATCTTTCAGCCGCCTGTGCCACGGCGGCGGCTTCCATTTCAACGGCGCGCGCGCCCTGCGCACGCAGCGCCGACTTCTCTGCCTGGGTAGAGGCGACCCGGTCCTGCGAGACGATCACACCAGTGAGATGCGGAGTTCCGCCTTCAGGCTGATGCGCCGCATAGTTTCGTCTGCTTTCAGGCGAATGAACTTCGGTGGCAACGAATACTGAGCCGATGGCGAGTTGCGGATCCAGGGCGCCGCAGAATCCCGTGCTGACAACGGCCCGCGGCCTGCTTTCCTGAATGGCCACTTGCGCAGCCTCGCCCGCCAGTTTCGGGCCGGGCCCGTTGGCGGTGAGCAGCCATTCGGCGCCGCCGATCAAGGCGCGGCGGGAGTACGCTAGCGGCCAGTCCAGAGTGGAGACAGCGGAGGCGTGCCGGAGCAGTCCGGCGAACTCGCGCGCTTCAGCGGCCACGGCGACAACAGTGCTGTGATCAGCAGTAGCCATGGGCCTCGAACCAATTCACTGCGCTCCGCAGCGCGAGGTCAGCGCCGGAGGGTCGATAGCCAAGTTCACGCTGCGCCTTGGCGTGAGTTACCCACATCTTCTTGCGGGCCATGCGCACCGCTTCAAGCGGAACGCGGGGATCCTTTCCTGAGATTTCCGCCCAGCCCGTCGAAAACAACCCGGCCACCATCGCAACTGCCCAGGGCAGTCTCATCTTCGGCGCAGGTTTGCCGCTGATGACAGCCAACCGGCCCAGGATCTGTTCGAGCGTGAGATTCTCGCCGCCGAGGATGTAGCGTTCGCCGGACACGCCCTTCTGGCAGGCCAGCCAGTGGCCGTGCGCCGTCTCGCGGGCGTCGACGATGTTGAGCCCCGTGTCAACGAATGCAGGCATCTTCCCTCGAAGAAAATCGACGATGGTGCGGCCCGTGGGCGTGGGCTTCACGTCGTGATCGCCGACGGGCGCGGTGGGGTTTACGATCACCACCGGCAGACCCTCGCGCGCAGCCTGAAGCGCCTCCTGCTCGGCAAGAAACTTGGAGCGCTTGTAGTGGCCGCTCATGTCATCGATCGAAACAGGAGTCGACTCGTCACCGACGCCGCCTTCGACGAATCCGATGCAGCCCACGGTGCTGGTGTAGACGACGCGCTCTACTCCGGCGCGACGGGCCGCGGCCAGCAGGTTACGCGTACCGGCTACGTTCGAATGATAGAGCTCGTCGGGATTGCGCGCCCACAGGCGATAGTCGGCGGCGACGTGGAAGACCAGTCCGCAGCCTGAAACGGCGCGTTCCAGCGATGCGGCATCGCGCAGATCGCCTGCCACGAATTCGGCATCCAGGTCCTGCACCGAATCGGGACGGCGGACCATGGCGCGCACGGGAATTCCCTGTTCGCGAAGGACACGCGCGACGTGCCAGCCTAAAAACCCGGAGGCTCCGGTTACCAGTGCCGGTTTCACGCGCGCCTCCCGCTTGCTTCCGTGTCCATTGCTCCTATTGCGAACTCTTCAACCTGATGTACTCGCCCAGGGCGAGAGTGGGAAACGAATGCCGGTACAAATGGTACGTCAGGTAAAAGACCCTTGGGAAGCCGGTGCCGGTGGCGAGGTGTTCGTCCCAGCCGCCGTCTTCACGCTGCTTGTTGATGAGCCACTCGATGCCGCGGTGAACGCTTTCGCTGGTGGTGTCGCCACCGGCGAGCAGGCCCAGCACGGCCCACGCGGTCTGAGACGCCGTGCTCGGCGCGGCGACAAAGGTGTTTTCAACGTAACTCTCGCAGCTCTCGCCCCAGCCGCCGTCGGCGTTCTGGATGGAGCGGAGCCACTCGCCCGCGCGCAGCACTTCCGCCTCACGATCGTCGAAGCCCGCGGCGCGCAGTCCGCGCAGAGCGAGGAATGTGCCGTAGACGTAGTTCACGCCCCACCGGCCGGCCCAACTTCCGTCGGCCTGCTGCGTCTTGCGCAGGTACTCGACGCCGCGCCGGACAGCCGGTGAATCAGCTTGCACGCCCGTCAGGCACAGCGCCTCTAGGACGCGGCCCGTGATGTCGGCGCACGTCGGATCGAGCATGGCATTGTGATCGGCGAAAGGAACTTCGCTGAGGCTATGCGTGTCGTTGTCGACATCAAACGCGGCCCAGCCGCCGTCTTTGGACTGCATCTCCAGCAGCCAGTTCACTGCGCGCGTCCTGGCCGCATCGAACGCGGCTTTGTCGGATGAACCCGTGTGGCGCAGGGCGAGCAGAACCATCGCCGTGTCGTCGATGTCCGGATAGAACTCGTTGGCGAATTCGAAATACCAGCCGGAAGGTTCCACGTTGGGACGCTTCACGGCCCAGTCGCCTTTGTGGCGCACTTCCTTGGTGAGCAGCCAGTTGCCGCAGCGGCGCAAGCGCTCGCCGCCGGCGCCGGCCTCACCCAGGGCATGGGCCGCAATCGCGCTGTCCCACACCACGGAAAAGCAGGGCTGGAAGAAAAACCGCTCGCCGTCGTCCACCAGCAGGCGATCGAACTGGCGCTGCGCTTCCTGGCGTTCAGGAGTCTCGGGACCGTAGCCGAGCACATCCAGCGCCATAATGGCGTACTGCATGCTCGGGTAGATGGCGCCGAGACCGTCGGAGTGACAGAATCGCTCCAGAATCCAGTCTTTCATGCGAGCGATGGCCTTGGTCCTGGTGGAATTCGGGCCTCGCCGCTCCCACCACTTCAGCAGGCGATCCGCTTTCAGAAACAGATTGTTCCAGGAGAAGAACTCTTCCGCCTGGTAGAAGCACAGCGTGACATCAGAGCGGAATAATTCCTGGAGCGTGAAGCCGGCCGGGACAGGACGGGGGGACGCGGCAGTGGCTGCCTGCACGATGGAGAGCGGCGCAACAATCGCGCGCGTCCACGACGACATCTCGTACATCAAATTCCGCGGCAAAAGGATCAGTTCCGGCGGCACGCTAGGGACGTGCTCGCGCGGATAGAGTCCGAACAGCGACATGTTGATCTTCACGTAGCTGTTTGCGCTCTGAATGCCGCCAAGGGCGAGAATGCGCTCACGGAGGCGGACCATCTGCAAGTCGTCAGGCGTGACTCCCGCGAGCTTCAGTGCGAAGTATGCCTTCACGCTCGCGCTGACATCGGAAGGGCCCTGAGGATAGATGGGAAAGCCCCCATCTTCGTTCTGTGCGGCCAGGATCGACCGCACCGCCCGTGCGACTTTTTCCCTGTCGGGAGGAACCCATTGGCCGTTCCGCGGCGGGTGCAGCCACAACAGCAACAGGAGCCAGTCGGATTCGAGCGTGGAGTCCGCCGTCAGGTCGCCCCACCAGAAACCTTCGGCTTTCTGCAGACCGTAAAGGAAACCTGAAGCCCGGTCCGCCGCGCGCCGTGTGGCGGCGAGGAGGGCATCAGCCACCTGTAATCCAGGGCTCATAGGTTCGCCGGCGCGGCCGGGGCGATCGCCGTAAGCCTGACCGTGCTGTTCAATTCCGACGGCAGGCTGAAGCGGACGTCCTCGTCCACGATGTCCAGTTCCTCCAGGGAGCTGAAACCTCGCCGCTGCAGCTCGGCGATAAGGTCCTGCACGAGGTTCTCGGGAGCGGAAGCTCCGGCGGTAACGGAGATTGATTCCACGCCCTCCAGCCACTCGTCGCGCAGATAAGAACGGTCGTCGATCAGATAAGCGGGAACCCCGTTGTTCCTGCAGACCTCCACCAACCGCTTCGAGTTCGAGCTGTTCTGCGAGCCCACCACCAGGAGCAATCCGCACATCGGCGCCACTGCTTTCACGGCCATCTGGCGGTTCTCTGTGGCGTAGCAGATGTCCTGCGATTTGGGACCCTGCATCGTGGGGAAGCGGCGCTTCAGGATCTCGATGATACCTCGCGTTTCGTCGAGGCTCAGCGTGGTCTGGGTGAGATAGCAGATCTTCTCAGGGTTGGGAACATCCACCACCTCGGCATCAGCTTCGGTCTGCACGATGATCGTGTTGTCGGGAGCTTCTCCAAATGTTCCCTCGATCTCCTCGTGCTCTTTGTGGCCGATGAGGAGGATGGTGTAGCCTTGGCGGGCGAACTTGATGGCCTCGAGGTGAACCTTGGTGACGAGCGGGCATGTGGCGTCGATGACTTCGAAGCTCCGCGCCTTGGCTTCCGCCCGGATCGCGGGCGACACGCCGTGGGCGCTGAAGATGACGCGCGAACCTTCCGGGGCTTCGTGAATGTCGTCCACGAAGATCGCGCCCATGGTCCGTAACTCGTCGACAACGTGGCGGTTATGGACGATCTCCTTGCGGACGTAGATGGGCGCCCCGTAGAGATCCAATGCGATCTTGACGACGTCGATGGCCCGGACTACCCCAGCACAAAATCCCCGCGGACGCAGAAGGATGACCTTCTTCCCAGCGCTTCCGTTTGCTTGCATATGGATAGGTACATTTCATTATATCCGGGCGCAGGGTGACCTGCGGCGATTACGTGTCGCCGCAGGCCGAAGGGCATCCCCCGATTCGGAGTCCGGACTCTCTATTTCTTCACCAGTTCGGTGACTTCGACGGAGCGAAATTCCACGGGACCGTGGTCGCCCTGTAACACAAATGGCCCAGGCCGGTCCTCTTCCGGATCCATGGTAATGGCCGTCGGCCCCACCACTTCCTGGCGGTCGATCACCTTCACGCCGTTCACAGTGACCGTCAGATCGCGCCCCACCAGGCGCACCACCATCGTCTGCCATTCTCCGGGCGCCTTGCTGGCGTTCACCTTCGGTGCAATCCGGCTATACAGCGCGCCGTTGCCGTGCATGTCCGGTTCTTTGCCGAAGTTGTCGTAGATCTGGACCTCGTAACGCCCCCGTAGTCCGACCCCGCTGTTGGAGCCCTGCGAATAGCGATACTCGATCTTCGCTTCGAAATTCCAGAACTTCGCATCGGAAACGATGTCGGAGGCGCGCTTCTCGTTCTTCAATAGACCGTCCTCGACATACCAACCGGGCAGGCCGGCAACCAGCAGATGCCAACCGCCGGTCGTCTTGCCGTCGAAGAGGCGCTTGTTGGCTCCGGGCTTCCATGTGCCGTCGTCGTGCTCGCGGATCACCGGAGCGCGAATGCCGGTCCACGCCAACTCAGGTGACGTCTTGCCGGCGTTCGTCTCTTCGCGGGTCCCTTTCAGTTGGCCGTCCGCGAGGCGCGCACGAAACACCTGTTTCAGGGGGCCCGGGCGTTCGAATGAAAAAATCAGCTCGCCGTTTTCGATGCGGGCGTCCGTCAGCGGATCCACCTGCCCTCCGGGTGCGCCGACGAACGAACCCTCTACCTTCCCGCTGCCCGCGCCCTTCACTTCCAGCCACCACACCCGGCCGCGAGGCGTCTGCACGCGGATGTTCCAGCGGCCGTTGAAATCCGTATCGGCGGCGATCAAGGCGAGCGGCGTCAGCAGGAGAAATGCGAGTTTCGTGTTCATGGCAACTGCTCGATTTTATCGAGCAGCGCAGCCAGGCGCACGGCATCCCCACGGCGGCCGCCGTAGCGGAAGGCGTTGTAGCAATCGGTGAACTCATGCACAGCCCCGGCCAACTCGCCGTGCGGCAATGCGAGCGCAAATTCGGCCGGCGTCTGCGCCGGAGCCTTCTCGATGCCCAGATGTTTGAGCCGTCTGAGCATCCGGCGGTAGATCACCGCGGCGTCGTGCGTGTCGCCCAGGCCGAGCTTCAGCCGGCGGCGGCGGGCCAGGAAACGGAACCAGTCGCGGAGGAGCGGCCATGCGAAGGCCAGGCACACCAGCATCGCGATAAAAAAGAACATCCACGCCAAGGTTCCGGAACGCTGTTCGGCGGTGCTCTTGAGCATCTTGCGGAAGTCCGCCCACTTGGCCGCCAGGCTCTGGACGCTGAAGCGCCGCCGCGACTGCTGCATCTGGAAGGCCAGCGAAAGCTGACGGTCCAGATCGTAGCTCATCACCCATTCCTGCCAGAACATCGACAGTGCATCGCTCCACAGCCCCAGCTTGGATGAGATGCTCGTGCCGCCCGCGTTCGGATCGGGCGGCGTCGGGTCGAAGGACGTCCAGCCGCGGCCCGGCACCCAAGCCTCCACCCAGCTATGGGCGTCCGACGCGCGGACCACGTGCCAGCCGCTGATCGAGTTGTAGCTGCCGCTCTGAAATCCGGTGGCCACACGCGCTGGCACCCAGACGGTGCGCAGCAGTACGGCCATGGCGGAGGCAAAATATTCGCAATGCCCCTTGCGGCTCTCGAACAGGAAGTGGGCCAGCGGATCGTCGACTTCATGGTCCAGCGCAGCAAGCGAGTAGCTGAATTGCGTCTTCAGGTAGTTCTCGATCGCGCGCGCACGCTCTTCGTCGTTGTGCGAGTCGGCCGTGATGCCCCGTGCGAGCGGGACGATCCTTGGATCGAGGGGCGGCAGCCGAAGGTTGAAGTTGCGATCGGACTCGCTCAGTTGCCCGCCCGCCAAACTGCCGAGCGTTGCATAGACCCCGTAGTGAAATCCGTCCGTATCCACGAACGGAATGCGGTACCCGCCTGCCGGCATGGCCATCACCTGGACGTCGGGGAGCCGCAAAATCTCCGGCGTGCCGGCGATGAACAGGTAATCGCTGCTTGAAGCGTTGAGGACCACCTCATAGCTGAGCCGCCTGCCGGGTTTGCGGCGAAGGTCATCTCCCACTACCTGAAGCAGCCCGCTGTCGCTGCGCAGAAAGCGTCCCGGCTGACGCGGCGAGTTGTACCACTTCCACCCGTTGAATTCAGCGAGCGCGGTCCCCCGCCACTTCAACCCTTCGGGAACAATGTCTTCATCGAAGCGGAAGTGCATTACCGCCTGGCCTTGCCGGCGGATCTCGCCGACCTGCCCGAGCGTCACCTCCGTCGTGAATCCGGACACGCGCTGCGAGGACGGAATCAGGTGCTCCAGGGCGGCGCGCGCCGTGCGCGGGAGGATGAAGAACAGCGCGATCGTCGCGGCAAGAATCGCCCCGGCGGTGAATCCCGTGAGCCAGCCCAGCCGCCGGCCGAATCCCGTGCTGCCCTGCACCACCAACTTCCGCCCGTCGCTGGCTTTGAGCACTTCCATACTGGCGAACGTCGCGACCGTACACAGGAGGAAGAGCGCGAGGAAAACGAAGAACGTAGCGTTCGTCGAGACGATCGATGCGGCGAGCAGTTCGAGGAACGCAATGAGCTTCAGGAAAAAGTGGTCGTGCGCCCTGTCCGCGGTGATGATTTGCACGATGCCGACGAAAAAGACCAGCCGCACAGTGGCATCGAGGAAGTCCTTCGAGAAGTAGAGGTAATCGAGCGGATAGAAGCCCAGGTAGAGCAGAGTTACGATGTTGACCCAGCGCTGGGGAATGCGAAAACTGATCAAGCCCGTGACAATGAGCAGCCGCACCACCAGTGCGATGCCGGCAAGCATCACGCTGGCCACGTCCAGCGCGCCGGAGCCCAATGCGCCCGACCCCAGCAGCGCGCCGTAGCCGCTCGCAAGCATGCCGAGCAGCGACAGTTCGAAGAACCGTCGCATGGCCGGCGCTTCGTATTCTAGTCGCCGGTTCGCAGCCATGCCTTCTCCAGTTGACGCGAGAATTCGATCAACCCGTTCACAGGCTCACTCTCAGAAGAGCAGACCGCAAAGACTCTGCCCTGGTGAAATGCCACGCTTCCCGGCTGGTTGCGCCACTTCTGCTGCGCCTCGAAAGCGGAGGCGGACGTGGAGAGCCCGTATGCTTCCACAGCAACAGTGGAGCCGCCGCGGCGATAGCTGGTGCGAACCCAGTGTGAGGGGTTCAACGCGAGGGCCTCCTCCCGCGCCGAGTCCAGCGGCGGCGACTCCAGTCCGATGCGCTGCCATCCGGAGGCGAGCGATTCGGGCGGGACGGGAATCAGGGGCTTGTGCGAAAGGCCTGAACAGCCGGCGAGGCAAATAAACGCGATGCCCAGAACAGCGCGTGGCGCGGTCCTCATGTCCAAACCATAACATCCCGCCAACGTATCTGCGCGGCTATGGTACAAACAACAGGTGCAACTCGCCCTCTTTCACGACTCTCCCTCTTCCGCTCATATCGCAGCCCGCTTCGCTGAAGACCGCATTCTTTCGAAACTCCAGGCGCTGGATTCCAAGGCCCGCAGAAAGGGACTGGAGACGCTCGATCCCAAGCGCAATCCTCTGATCGGCGTCGGCATGGAAGTCAATTCCAAAGGCGAGGTGACCAAGAACGGCTATGGAGTGTTTCATCTCTCCTGGGCCGCGGCGTCCGATCATGGCCCGGGTGACTGGGCCGACATGATCGGCGCCGAGCTCGGCGAGATCAAAGCTTCCATCCGACAGACGCATGGGCAACCGCTGCGGTTTCTGATCTGGGCCGGTATGGGCGGCTCGGCCGAGGACAAGTCGATGTATCAGGCTTGCGGACTACTGGCCAAGGGGCCGCGCGTGTACGTGCTCGACTCCACCGATCCGGCCAAGCTGAAGGCGATCCTCGACGACATCACGAAACGCTGCCAGGACTCTGTGGCGAAGGCGCTGAAGTCCACGCTGATCGCCGGAATGGCGATGGGCATGACGTCGTACGAGCCGGTGGTCAACCTGGAGAAGCTCGCGAAGCTCTACGAAAAGCACGGAATCGATTCAAAGCCCAATTTCATCTACATGACGCTGTCGGGCTCGCTGCTGGATCAGTTCGCCGGACCGCGCGGCTACCGGCGCGTAGAGCTGCAGTCCGACAATGGCAACACGACCGCGGGACGCCACAGCGCGCCGCTGACGCGCGGCAGCCTGTATCCGTTGGGACTCGCCGGCGTGGACCTGCAGAGGTGGATCGCGGGCGCCGTGCTGCCGGAAGCGGACATCCACAATGCGTGGGCGCTATCGTCCTTCCTCCACATGCAGGGATTGCAGAAGCGCGACAAGGTGACGCTGGTGCTGTCGAAATCGCTGGCCGGCGCGGCGCTGTGGACGAAGCAGAACTTCGAGGAGAGTCTCGGCAAGTCGGAGGACCTCGGCATCAAGATCATCATCGGCGAGCCGGTGCGCATGGCTGACTACCGCGCGCCGAAGGACTCGCTGCAGGACCGTGTCTTCCTGATCGTGGAACGCAAGGGAGAACCCGCACTGCAGCGGCAGAAGCTGGCGCTCTTGAAACGCACCGGTTATCCGGCTGCGGTGGTGACGTTGCCGGCGGAGGCCCCGCTGTCGCGCTACATGCAGTTCATCCACTACGCAGTGTTCGGGTTGGGCTGGCTCCGCAAGATGAACTTCGTGACGCAGCCGGCGGTGGAGTTGTACAAGTCGATTACGAATCCGCTGTACCAGAATTCGCTTTTTTCCGGCGGCATCGAGAAGACGCCGGAGTGGAAGCAGCTTCGCGAGTCGCCGAGGCAGATCAAATGGCGCGGGGGAGTGACGCTTCACTTCGACCGGCTGCCCTGCGGTTTCGACCCTGCGGGCCGCGACGCCGCGTCCGCCTACGCTTCGCTGCTGAAGCAGATGGTTGACGCGCGGCTGGTCGAGTACGGCGAGCTGACGTTCTTCGGAGACACGCGGTACGCGGCGCAGGGCAGATCGCTTCGGAAGGCGTTGGATCGTGCGGCGGCGTTGGTGTTCCGCGCGAAGATGCACATGCCGTGCGATGTCTACGAGGGTCCGGCGATGAATCACTCGTATCACGAGATGATCATCGGCCACGGCCGCTGCTTCTCAACGGTGCTGCTGCCGCTGAAGGCCGAGCGGATCACCGATGCCGGCTACACCGCCGACTATCACCGGGCGCAGTTCCTCGCCACGCAGATGGCGCTGGAGCAGCGCGCGCGCCTGGTGGTGGCGATCACGGTGAAGGACCTGGAAGAGGCGTCGCTCAAAGCGCTGGGCGAGTTCTTCCACGCAGCGGCGGCGAAGCTGTAGCTCCGCTACCACGCGGCTCCAACACTCACGGCAGTCGAGAGCCGGTATGGCCCGCTTGCGACGGCTGCTACGATGAGAATCGTATGGCGAAAATCAAGCCCGCCGGCGGGAAGAAAGGCCCAACGGGCCCTAAGAACCCCGGCGCAGTCGGCTGCCTGATCTTGCTCGTCTCCATCTTCGTGATCATCGGAATCGTGATGTACTATTCGCTCGCGCGCAATTAACCGGTCCAAAGGATCTCCCATGAGAAATGACAACCGCCTCGCCGACGCCCTTCGTCCCGTGCGCATACACACGAACTATCTGGTTACCGCCGAAGGCTCCTGCCTGATCGAAGTGGGCCACACGCGGGTACTTTGCGCGGCCACCGTCGAAGACTCACTGCCCTCATTCCTGCGGAATTCGGGCCGCGGCTGGGTCACCGCCGAATATGCGATGCTGCCGCGCGCCACCGCGCAGCGCACGCCGCGCGAGGTCAGCAAGGGCAAGCCTTCGGGGCGGACGCACGAGATTCAGCGGCTGATCGGGCGCTCGCTGCGCTCCGTGGTCGACATGGAGGCGTTGGGGGAGCGCACCATCGTGGTGGACTGCGACGTGATCCAGGCCGACGGCGGCACGCGCACCGCGTCGATCACCGGCGGCTATGTGGCGCTGGCCCTCGCGGTCAAGAAAATGCTCGAATTCGGCGCGTTCAAGAAGAATCCGCTGCGCGACCTGGTGGCGGCCACCAGCGTCGGCATTGTGCGCGGAGAGACCATGCTCGACCTCTGCTACGAGGAAGACTCCCAGGCCGATGTCGACATGAATGTCGTGATGACAGGCGCCGGCGAGTTCGTCGAACTGCAAGCTACTGCCGAGAAGCTCTCGTTCAAGGATGAGCGGCTGACCGAGATGATCGCCGCCGCGCGCAAGGGCATGAAGGAGCTGTTCGCGATCCAGGAAGCGGCCCTGAGCGCCAAATGATCCTCCGCTGCGCGACCACCAACCCCGGCAAGCTCCGCGAATTCCACCGCGCCGCGGAGCACTTCGGCTTCGCCGATGTGGACATCCAGGCGCTCGACGGCATGAAGTCGATCGAATCCTGCGTGGAGGACGGCGCAACATTCGAAGAGAACGCGGTGAAAAAGGCGCTGCACTACAGCGCCTGGACGGCTGACCCGATCTTCGCGGACGACTCGGGGCTCGAAGTGGACGTCCTCGGCGGCGCCCCGGGGGTCTTCTCCGCGCGCTACTCCTCGGACGGCAGCGACGAGGCCAACAACCGTCTGCTGGTAGCGAATTTGCAGGGGCACGACGACCGCACGGCGCGATTCGTGTGCGTCATCGCGCTAGCGCAGCAGGGCAAATTGCTCGGCACTTTCAGGGGAGCCGTGGAAGGGCGTATCATCGACGAACCACGCGGCCCGGGCGGCTTCGGCTACGATCCGCTGTTTTTCTATCCGCCCTTCGGCTGCACATTCGGAGAAGTGGACGCCGCCCGAAAGATGAACGTCTCCCACCGCGGGCAGGCGCTCAGCGCGATGCTTTCTTACGCAGCTTCCACAGGGAATAGCCGATGATCGTCTTAGCGTCCTGAATCTCGCCGGTCTCCATCATCGCGGCCATCTGCTTCAGCGTGAACCAGCCGGGCTCGATGCGCTCGTCGTCCATCGGCTGCGCCGCGCCTTCCTTGAGATCCTGGGCGATGAAGATGGTCATCGCCTCGGCGACGAATCCGGGGCTTGGATAGAACTTCACCAGCTTCGTCCACTTCTTCGCGCGATAGCCAGTCTCTTCTATGAGCTCGCGTTTCGCAGCTTGAAGAGGGGTCTCCCCTTCATCCAGACGGCCCGCGGGCAGTTCCCACAGGTAGCGACGCGCCGGCAGGCGGTACTGGCGCACCAGGAGCACCTTGCCCTTTTCGTCGACAGGCATCATCACCGCGCTGCCGTGGTGCTGGACGATGGCCCGCCTGATCTCGAAGCCGTCGGGATCCTTGGCGTGGTCCATCGTCACCCAAAAAACAGGCGTCTTGAGCAGCTCTTCGGACGAAATCAATTTGAGTGCCATTTGTTTTATTTTCTCAGCTCCGCCGTGAACGCGCGCAGACCGCGCGTATTCAGCACGTCATCCTTGGTCAGCCAGCCGCGCCGCGCCATCTGCACGCCGTACTTCATGTTCGAGAGATGCCTGGGGTGGTGCGCGTCCGTGGAGATGGTGAAGCGGCAGCCCAGCGCCTTGGCGCGCTTCAACAGCGTGGCATGCAGGTCCAGCCGCTCCGGACTGGCATTCAACTCGAACAGCACGCCGCGTTTGGCTGCCTCCTTCGCCACTGCGTCGAAATCGTAATGATACGGCTCGCGATGAAGCAGCACGCGTCCTGTAGGATGGCCGAACACCTTCACAACGGGGCTCTCCACCGCGCGCATCAGCCGGTCCGTCATCTCTTGCGGCTCGAGATTCATGTAGCCGTGGACGCTCGCCACCACCCAGTCCAGTTCGGCCAGAGCGTCTTCGGCCAGATCCATGCGCCCGTCGCGAAGGATGTCGCACTCGAGCCCGGAGAAGACGCGGATGCCGCGATCCTCCTTGTTGAACTCGCGGACCTGCGCGGCGAACTCCACAACGCGCTTCTCGTCGAGCCCGTTCGCCATGGCTAGAGCCTTGGAGTGATCCGTGATGGCGATGTATTCGTAGCCGAGAGCGCGTGCCGCCTCCGCCATCTCCTCCAGCGTGGCGCGCCCGTCGCTCTCGCGCGTATGCATGTGCAGGTCGCCGCGGATGTCGGAGAGCTCGATCAGCTCGGGCAGCCTGCCTTTCTCCGCCGCTTCAATCTCGCCCTGGTTCTCGCGCAGCTCCGGCGGAATCCACACGAGGCCGAGCGTTGTGTAGATCTCCTCTTCGGTCTTGCCCGCGACGCGCTCGTCGTCCTTTACGCGGAACAACCCGTATTCGTTGAGCGAATAGCCCATCTTCAACGCACGCTGCCGCAGCGCAACGCCGTGGTCCTTGCTCCCCGTGAAGTATTGCAGCGCCGCGCCGAAGCTGTCTTCCGGGACGCAGCGCACGTCCACCTGCAGCCCCTCAATGCCGAACCGTGCACTGGCCTTGGTCTCTCCCTGGCCCAGCACGTCGTGCACCTGCGGGTGCTTCAGGAATTTGCCGATCGCCTGCTCGTTCGTCGTGAGCAGATCGAGATCGCCGACGGTCTCGCGCCCTCGCCGCAGGCTGCCCGCAGGAACGGCGCCGAGGTACTCACAAAGCTGCTCGGAGACCGTCGAGGCGTAGTTCAGCAGGAAACGCCCCGCGCTCTGGCGGTAGTGGCTGATACCTTTGAGAATTTTCTCTTCGAGCTTGGCGCCCATGCGCGGCAGCTCCTGCAGCTTTTGCTCCTGGCACAGCCGCTCCAGGTCCTGCAAAGTGCTCACGCGGAAATGTTCCCAGAGCGTGCGGACGCCCTTGGGCCCGAGACCGGGAATTCGCAGCATCTCCAGCGCGGTGGGCGGATACTTTTCGAGCATCTCGTCGCGCCGCGGAAAACTGCCGCGCTCCACCAGTTCTTTTAGCGATCCGGCGATGCTCTTGCCTACGCCCTGAATGTCGGTGACGCTCCGGTTCGGGTCCTTCAGGATGTCCTCTATCCGTTCCGGATAGCTCTCGATGGCGCCGGCCGCGTTGCGGTAGCTGCGGATGCGGAAACTGTCCTCTCCGCCGATCTCCATGAGGTCGGCGGTCTCGATCAACAGACGCGCGATCTCAATGTTCTCCATGCCAGGCCCTTTCCCCGTAGGGTTCGACGTGCACCAGCACATCGGCCACCCACGGCAGGTCGCCCTTCACCTTGTTGCGTACCTCTTCCGCGATGGAGTGGCCGCGGCGCACGCTCAGGTTGGGATCCACCTCCAGATGCAGGTCGACGTGGTAGCGCAGGCCCGTCTTGCGGGCAAAGCACTTCTCGACATCGAGCGCCCCAGGCACGGTCAAAGCGGTGGCGCGGATACTCTTCATCAGGTCGTCCTCGGGCATCGTGTCCATCAGCGTGAGGGAGGTCTCGCGCACCACCTGGAGTCCCAGCACGATGACGATCAGGCCGACCGCCGCACCGCCGTAGTGGTCCGCCGCCAGGAAGCGCTGCGGGTCGTAGAGGGTCAATCCCACGGCAGCCAGAGCCACACTGCCGGAGAGAATATCCACGAAGTCGTTCCATGCATCCGCTACAAGCGCTGAGCTGAGAATCTTCCGCCCCACCCGGAACTTGTAGGCCGACAGCCCTCCCTTCAGAACGACTGAAGCGATCAGAGGCCAGATTGCATAGAGCGCTGGCGGCTCATGGGAGGCTGTCACGTTCTGAAGCGAGCGCCAGGTGATGATGACGCCAACGAAGGCAAGCCCGATGCCCACTGCGAGTCCGGTGAGCGTCTCGAACCGGCCATGTCCGTAGGGGTGGTTTTCGTCGGGTGGCCTTGAAGCCACCCAGAGCCCGAGCAGGATCATGCCCGAAGCGAGCACGTCTCCTGCGCTCTCAAAGCCGTCGGCTACCACGGCTGTCGAGCCCGCCATTATGCCAATGATCAGCTTCGACACCGCCAGCGATGCGCTCACCGCGATGCTGATAATCGAGACCTTCTTGCCCAGATCTTCTGCGTAGGCCACTCTCTTTCAGAATGTACCGCACTGCCTCGCCGGTCTGTACCCTGATTAGGCGAATCAGGCTTTTCCCTTACCTGTTAGGGACTTGCCCGATCCCCTCGATCGGGATTACACTCATTTTGCGGTCTGGTCGTGCGGGGAGCTGCCCTCTCCTTGTGCTTACCGACCGCCAAGAGATGCCGACTTGAATGCGGCGAGCTCCTGCAAACTACTAACTTTTGCATTTGCCTCGGTTTGGTGAGATTCCCTGAGCGGGAGAAGAAAGGAAGGGGCCACAAGCAATGGACGAAATCAGAAAAGCCCCAATGAGTCCGAAACGACCTGGAGCCGACAAACAGGCGCAAAACATTCAGGAAGCTTTCCTGAACAATGCCCGCAAGGAAAAGACCTTCCTGACCATTTACCTGATGAGCGGCGTCAAACTTTCGGGACGCATCAAGAGCTTCGACAAATACTCCGTCATCCTGGAAACGAACAACCAGGAGCAGCTCATCTTCAAGCACGCCATCTCGACAGTGGTTGTGTCTAGACCGGTCCATTCCGGCCCGGGCCATTCCTCCTCGCCGTCTCTCGGCGCTCCGGTCACGCCTGCGGGCCCGCCGGCTGAAAACGCGGAGGGCTGAGAGCGCAGTTGAACGAAACAGTCGCCGAACGGGCCATTCTGGTGGCCGTGGATGTCACGGGTCACCGCAAGGAAGCGGACGCACCCGATGCCGAGGAATCGCTCGACGAACTCTCCGTGCTGGCTGAAAGCGCCGGCGCGGAAGTCGTCGAGAAGATTCTGCAGAGCCGCCCCGCTTTCGATCACGCCACGCTGGTCGGATCCGGCAAGCTCGCCGAAATCAAATCGCTGGTGAAGTCGCTGTCGATCGATCTCGTTCTGGTCGATCACGATCTGGGCGGCAGCCAGCAGCGCAATCTCGAAAAAGCTTTCGACTGCAAGGTGGTGGACCGCACGCAGTTGATCCTCGACATCTTCGCGAGCCGCGCCCATACGCGGGAAGGCCAGTTGCAGGTGGAGCTTGCGCAGCTCAATTACCTGCTGCCTCGCCTCACCGGCCGCGGCGCCGCGATGAGCCGGCTGGGCGGCGGCATCGGCACACGAGGTCCCGGCGAAACCAAGCTGGAAACGGACCGCCGCCGCATTCGCATGCGGATCAAGAAGATCGAGCGCGATCTGCATTCGGTGCGCGGCTCGCGCGGCGTGCAGCGCCGTCTGCGGCAGGCGGTCCCCCTCATGACGCTCGCCCTGGTCGGCTACACGAACGCCGGCAAGAGCACACTGTTCAACAAGCTGACCCATGCTGGCGTCCTGACCGACGCGCGCATGTTCGCGACGCTCGACCCCACAGTGCGGCAGGTCACGCTGCCTTCGCGCCGCCGCGTCCTGCTCTCCGACACAGTCGGATTCATCCGCAGCCTGCCCACGACGCTGGTTCAGGCATTTCGCGCGACGCTGGAGGAGGTGACGGAGGCGTCGCTGCTGGTGCATGTCATCGACGCATCGTCGCCCAGCGCAACGGGCCACTCTTCTCACGTCCGACGCGTGCTGAGCGAGATCGGCGCGCAGGAGACGCCCCAGATTCTCGTTCTGAACAAGTGCGACCTGCTGTCCGGCGGCGGCGAAGATCCCGAATCGCTCGCCCGGCGCCTGTCGGGCGAAGCAGGCGGCGCTCCCGTCGTCATCATCTCCGCTCGCACTGGAGAGGGTATCGACCAGCTCTTTGCCGCCATCGACCGCTACCTTCCTGACGACCCCGTGGAACGCGCCGAGTTCCGATTCCCCATCTCCGACCTCTCCCCGGTCCATCTCCTGCACGAGTTTGCGCGCGTCCTCAGCGAGCGCTACACCGGCGAGTTTTGCGAGATCGAGGCCGAGGCGCCGCTCTCGGTCACACGCCGGTTGGCGGGCTATCGTGTCTCCGCCCCTGGCGCGGACTGACGGGCTGCCGAAGGCCGAGGGCCGGAGACTTTGGTGCGCCGCCAGCGGCATTGCACACAGCTCAGAGATACCCACTCGCGCCCCTCAGTTTCGGAATCCCATGTCCTCTATCTCTGGTTATTGACATGCCAGTTTGATATAGTGAGGAAGAAATCCGCCCAGGCCGTGCACGCGCCTGTAGTATCTGTCACGATCCCGCTTGCGACAGGCCTCGCCAGGATTCCCCAGCAGCTTTATCGCAGATTCCTCATGACAGGGAGTGCAGAATGAAATACGGCCTGAACATCCGCCCGGAGGGCGCGCTCGACTTTGTGTCCCTCGGCGCTCTCATCCATCGCCTCGACCCCGGCATCATCCCTTTCCGCAAGGCCACCGAGTGCCAGATTCACGTCAGCGGCGGCGAGTTCAATTGCGCCGCCAACCTCGCCGACTGCTTCGGTCTGAAGACCGGCATCGCTACAGCGATGGTAGACTACCCCATCGGCGACCTCATTGCTGAGCGCGTCAAGGCGATGGGCGTCAAACCGTTCTACAAGCGCTTCAAGCATAACGGCGTGAACGGCCCGAATATGGCGACCGTCTACTCCGATCGCGGCCTCGGCGTGCGCGCCCCCGTCGTCTTCTACAACCGCTCCAACGAGGCCGGCGCGCTGCTGAAGCCGGGCGACTTCAACTGGAATGAGATCTTCGGTGGCGGTGTACGCTGGTTCCACTCCGGCGGCATCTTCGCAGCCCTCTCCGAAACCACGGGCGAGTTGATCGTCGAAGCCATGAAGGCCGCCAAGGCTGCTGGCGCAATCACCTCCTTCGATTTGAATTACCGTGCCAAGCTGTGGAATATCTGGGGCGGCGCTGACAAGGCCGTATCTGTGATTCACCGCATCGTGGAGAACGTAGACGTCCTCGTCGGCAACGAAGAAGACCTGCAGCTCGGCCTCGGCATCCCCGGTCCCGAAGTGCACGCCAAGTCCAAGCTCGATCCCAGCGTCTTCTTCGGCATGATCGATAATGTGATCAAGAAGTACCCGCAGGTGAAAGTGGTCGCCACGACTCTGCGCGAAGTCCACTCCACCAATCACCACTCGTGGAGCGCGGTGGCCTGGATCGACGGCCAGACCTATGTCGCACCCACGTGTGAACTCAACATCCACGACCGTGTCGGCGGCGGCGACGGCTTTGCCTCAGGCTTCATCTTCGGCCTCCTCAACGGCGAGGAACCGCTGGAAGCGGTCAAGCTTGGCTGGGCTCACGGCGCCCTGCTCACGACTTTCCCCGGCGACACCACCATGGCGACTCTCGACCAGGTCCGGGCCTTCGCCAAGGGCGGTTCAGCCCGCATTCAGCGCTAATGATCGATTCTTCGAATACAGACAACTCTTACTGCCATGCCTGAACAACTCTCTGATATCGGCCTCGTAGGCCTGGCCGTCATGGGCCAGAACCTCGCTCTCAATATCGCCGACCACGGCTTCCGTATCTCCGTCTACAACCGCACTACCGCGACGATGGAGAAGTTCGTGGCCGAGAACCCGTCCACTCCGGGCGGCCTTGCGGGCTTCGCGTCGCTCGCGGACTTCGTTGCATCCCTCAAGCGCCCCCGTCGCGTGATCATCCTGGTCAAGGCCGGCGCCGGCACGGATGCGGTGATCGATCAGCTCGTCCCGCTGATGGAGCAGGGCGACATCGTCATCGACGGCGGCAACGCGAACTGGAACGACACCATCCGCCGCGAGAAGGCTCTCAAGGCGAAGGGCCTGCGCTTCATCGGCTCCGGCGTCTCCGGCGGCGAGGAAGGCGCGCGCTTCGGCCCCGCCCTGATGCCCGGCGGCGATTTCGAAGCCTATAAAGAGATCGAACCGGTCTGGAATGCGATCGCCGCCAAGGTCGACCACACCACCGGTAAGCCCCTCACCGGCGCCGCCCCCGGCAAGCCTATCGTCGGCGGCGTTCCCTGCTCAACATACATCGGGCCTGATGGCGCGGGCCACTACGTCAAAATGTGCCACAACGGCATCGAGTACGGCGACATGCAGATGATCTGCGAGTCCTACTCGCTCATGGCGAACCTGCTTGGCATGTCCGCCGGCGAGTGCGGCAAGGTGTTCGCGGAGTGGAACACCGGCGTGCTCGATAGCTTCCTCATCGAGATCACCGCCGACATCCTGCAGCAGAAGGATCCGATGACGGGCGGCTTCCTGGTCGACTACATCCTCGACACTGCGGGCCAGAAGGGCACCGGAAAGTGGACGTCGGTCAGTGCCCTCGACATGGGCGTGCCCGCCGCAACCATCGCAGAGAGCGTCTTCGCGCGCTACATCTCTGCGGTGAAGGATGAGCGCATGGCGGCCGCGAAGATCCTCACAGGCCCCAAGGCGAACGTCGACGGCGACAGGAAGGCCTTCATCCAGGCGATCCACGATGCGCTGTACTGCTCCAAGATCTGCTCCTACGCGCAAGGCTTCCAACTGATGCGCGAAGCGCAGAAGGAGTACCACTGGACGCTCAAGTTCGGTGAGATCGCCATGATCTGGCGCGGCGGCTGCATCATCCGAGCACGCTTCCTGCAGAAAATCAAAGAAGCGTTCGATCGCAACGCGACACTGGCCAACCTTCTGCTCGATCCGTACTTCAAAAGCGAAGTGGATCGCTGCCAGGCCAACTGGCGCCAGGTGGTTGCCGCTGCATCTCTCAACGGAGTGCCGGTGCCGACGTTTTCGTCCGCGCTTTCCTACTACGACAGCTACCGCGCGGAGAGGCTGCCTGCGAACCTGCTGCAGGGCCAGCGCGACTTCTTCGGCGCGCACACCTATGAGCGGACGGACCAGCCGCGCGGCAGGTTCTTCCACATCGACTGGCCGGAGCCGGGTCGTCCGCAACTGGAAGCGTAAACAACAGCGGGGCAGGTTCGAGAACCTGCCCCCACTCATTTCAGCGAGGGACCTTCAGCACCTGGCCGACCTTGATCATGTTCGGGTCCTTGAGCTGGTCGGTGTTGGCCTCGAAGATCTTCATATAGGCATTGGCATCCCCGTAGAACTGGCGGGCGATCTTCGAGAGTGTGTCGCCGGGCTGGACTGTGTAGTTGCGCGTGGGGGCGGGCAGGCTTGAATCGATGATGATGTCTGCGGTCAGGTCCGTGTAGGAAGGGTCGATGGACTTGATCGTGTTCCAGATCTGGTTCTTGATGTCCTCATTCGGCACTGCGGCGCGAATCAGGAGCTTGTCGTTTTCGATGTGGACGTTTTTGAGCGAGGCGCCGACCTGCGGAACCATGTCGATGACGCGCTGATACTTGGCGGTGAGCTGGTCGAGCGTAGGCATGGAATCCTCCCCGGAAGGTGATTCTGATCTGCAAAAAGCGGACGCCGACGGTGCCAGTATAGCCAAGAGGCCCGGAGAGAGAGGGGCGAACGGGATCGCCCCTCTCCCGGACTAGTCAGCGCCGTTCGAAGCAGCCGCGAGGAGGGAGAGGTCGGTCTGAATCGGACGCGGACGGCGGTCGATCTGCTCGGCTTCGGGGAGCTCATCACCTGTGGCTGCGGAGAGTTCCTTGAAGCGGCGCGCAGAGACCAGGACGCGGCTTTCGAGCGAGCCGGCGGCCTTGTTGTAGCAGTCGATGGATTTCTCGAGTCCGGCGCGGACACCTTCCATGTGGCTGCCGAAGACGCGCAGACGGTCGTACAGTTCCTTTCCGAGGTCTGAGATCTCCTGGGCGTTCTGTGCGAGCTTCTCCTGGCGCCAGCCGTAAGCGACGGCTTTCAGCAGGGCGATCAATGTCGTGGGCGTGGCGAGGAGCACCTTATTCTCGACCCCGTACTCGATGAGCTCAGGATCCTTTTGCAGCGCGGCGCTGAAGAAGGTCTCGCCCGGAAGGAAGGCGACGACGAAGTCGGGAGCGTGAGGGAACTGGTCCCAGTAGGCCTTGCCGGCAAGGCGCTGGACATGCTGGCGCACCTGCGAGGCGTGCTCGGCGAGCTTGGCGTGACGGTCGCCGTCGTCGGCGAGCTCGAGCGAGTCGAGGTAGGCGGAGAGAGAGACCTTCGAGTCGACAACGATCTCGCGGTGGTTGGGCAGGCGGATGATCATGTCGGGACGGAGGCGTCCGCCTTCGGTGTTGACGGTGACCTGCTCTTCGAAGTCGCAGTACTCGACCATGCCGGCCATTTCGACGACGCGGCGGAGCTGCATCTCACCCCAGCGGCCGCGCACGGAAGGCGCGCGGAGGGCGTTGACGAGTTTCGAAGTTTCAGCGGCAGCCTGGGACTGAGCTGCCTGCAGGAGCTTGAACTGTTCCGCGAGGCCGGCGAAAGATTCGACGCGCTCCTTTTCGAGGGTGTCGAGCTTGTCCTTGAGCGGCTTGAGTGTGTCTTCGAGTGCCTTCTGGCGGATCTCCTGGTCGCCTTTGGCCAGGGTGAGGAAGTTCTGGTTGTTGGCCGCGAGGGCTTCGGCGGCGACGCCCTTGAAGGTCTCGGCGAGTCTGATCTGCGCGTCTTCCAATGTCTTCAGCTTGTCGGCCTGAGACCGCTCGGCCTCATCGAGCCGGGTGATGAGAGAGGCGTGGCGGGTTTCGAGGGTCAGGATCTTCTGATTGAGAGCCTCGATGGTGCTCTCTTTCTCGGCGAGCTGGACTTCCAGTTTGGGGATGGCGGAAGTGCGTTCTTCAAGCGCGGCCTGGGCGGCGAGCGCCTCCGTGTATTGCGCCTGCATGCGGTTCGCAGCGGCGCGTTCGGCGTCGGCCTGATGGCGGATCTCCTTGACAGCGGCGTCGCGTTCGTCAATACGGGCCTTAAGTTCGGCGAGCTCCGCTTCGCTGGCGGCGAGATTGGGGCCGCGGCTTCCTTTGAACAGCAAGGCGGACATTACGCCGCCGAAGATGAGTCCAAGAAAGAGAAGGCCGAGTGCAGTTGCTGGTTCCATAGGATCTTTCTCTATCAGTCGGCCAGCCCAAAGGTTCTAGGGATGAGGAGAAGAACCTAGGTGCGGGCGGAGAAAAGGCCGCTCGTTGACGAGCGGCCTTCAAAAACACATTAGGGGCGTTTGCTTAGGCCGTCCTTTAGGAACAACCTGACGTGCCGCCGCAGTTCTCACACTTGTAGCAGGAGCCGTTGCGCGTCATGATGCCGCCGCACTCGGAGCAGGCGGGCGCATCCTCCATGCCGTCGGCAGGGGAGAATTGGAGCTTCTGCTGCGGCTCGGGTTCAGTGGGCCGGAGCCGCAGGGACTCACCTGCTTCGTTCTCGACTGAGTTGGGTCCGATGAACTTGTGGGCAAGCCAACGGAAGATGTAGTCCATGATCGACTTGGCGTAGGCGATCTGGGGGTTGCCTGTGTAGCCGGAAGGCTCGAAGCGGACGTGGCTGAACTTGTCCACGAAGAACTTCAGCGGCACGCCGTACTGGAGGCCGTAGGAGACGGCGGTGGCGAAGGAGTCCATCAGGCCGGAGATGGTGGAACCTTCCTTGGCCATGGTGATGAAGAGTTCGCCGGGCGTGCCGTCCTCGAAGAGCCCGACGGTGATGTATCCTTCGTGTCCGGCGATAGAGAATTTGTGGGTGAGGGATTGTCGCTCGTCTGGCAGCTTGCGGCGCTGAGGACGGTAAACGATACGCTCCTCGACGCGTGCGGGGGCGGGCGATGGGATGGCGGCCTTCTTCTCGCCCTTGGCGTTGCCGGAGCTGAGCGGCTGGACTCGCTTGGAGCCGTCGCGGTAGATGGCAACCGCCTTGAGGCCGAGCTTCCAGCTTTGGAGATAAGCGGCGGCGACGTCCTCGACCGTGGACTCTTCGGGCATGTTGATGGTCTTGGAGATTGCGCCGGAGATGAAGGGCTGGACAGCCGCCATCATGCGGATGTGGCCCATGTGGTGGATGAAGCGGCTGCCGTTGGGAGCCTTGAAAGAGCAATCGAAGACCGGCAGGTGCTCGGTCTTCAAGTGAGGTGCGCCTTCGATGGTGCCCTGCGCGTCGATGTGGCGGACGATCTCCTCCACCTGCTCGGGCGAGTATCCGAGGCGGATGAGGGCGGAGGGAACGGTGTTGTTGACGATCTTGATGACGCCGCCGCCGACCAGTTTTTTGTACTTGACGAGGGCGAGGTCGGGCTCGACGCCGGTGGTGTCGCAATCCATCATGAATCCGATGGTGCCGGTGGGAGCGATGACGGTCACCTGCGCGTTGCGGTAGCCGGTCTTCTGGCCGAGTTCGTAAGCGTTCTTCCAGACGTCGAAAGCTGCCTGGAACACGCCGGGGGGCACGAGCTTGGAGTCGACTCCGTTGACGGCGTCCCAGTGCATCTTGATGACGCCCAGGAAGGGCTCCTCATTGATGGCGTAGCCGGGGCAGGGGCCCACGGTTTCGGCGACGCGGGCGGAGGTGAGGTAGGCCTGGCCGCACATGACGGCGGTGATGGCGCCGGCCCAGGCGCGGCCCTGATCGCTGTCGTACGGCACACCCATGGACATCAGGAGTGAGCCGAGGTTGGCGAAGCCGAGGCCGAGCGGGCGATACTCGTGCGAGTTGCGGGCAATCTTCTCGGTGGGATAGCTGGCGTTGTCGACCAGGATCTCCTGGGCGATGATGACCGTGTCGACGGCGTGGCGGAAGGCTTCGACGTCGAACTGTCCCGCGGCATTGACAAAGCGCATCAGGTTGAGGGATGCGAGGTTGCAGGCCGAGTCATCGAGGAACATGTACTCGGAGCAGGGGTTCGACGCGTTGATGCGGGCGGTGTTCTTGGAGGTGTGCCAGCGGTTGATTGTGGTGTCGAACTGCATGCCGGGATCGCCGCACTGCCAGGTGGCTTCGGCGATGGCGCGCATGAGGTCGCGGGCGCGGTACTTCTTGACGGGCTCGCTGGTGACCATGGAGCGGGTCCACCAGTCCTCGTCCTTGTCGGTGGCCTGCATGAACTCGTCGGTGGCGCGCACGCTGTTGTTGGCGTTCTGGAAGAAGATGGAGGAGTAGGCCTCGCCGTCGAGGGAGGGGTCGTAACCCGCGTCGATGAGGGTATGGGCCTTGCGCTCTTCCTTGGCCTTGCACCAGATGAACTGCTCGACGTCGGGGTGCTCGGCGTTGAGGATAACCATCTTGGCGGCGCGGCGGGTCTTGCCGCCGGACTTGATGACGCCGGCGAAGGCGTCAAAACCCTTCATGAAGCTCAGCGGGCCGGAGGCGCGCCCGCCACCCCAGAGCTGGGCGTTCTCCTCGCGGAGCGTGGAGAGGTTCGTGCCGGTGCCGGAGCCCCACTTGAAGAGCATGCCCTCGGTCTTGGCGAGATCAAGGATGGATTCGAGCGAGTCCTGGACGGAGTTGATGAAGCAGGCAGAGCACTGCGGGCGGTGGATCGACTTGTCGAGCTTCTGGATGGAGTCGGTCGCCTCGTTATAGAACCAGCCGTAGCCGCGATTCTCTTCCTTCACGCCGACGTTGAACCAGACGGGCGAGTTGAAGCAGGCCTTCTGGGTGAGCATGAGGTGGGCGAGTTCATTGCGGAAGTTGGCGGCATCTTCGAGAGAGCGGAAGTAACGGCCTTCGATGCCCCATTCGGCGATGGTGTCGACAACGCGGTGGACGAGTTGGGCGACGGAGTGTTCGCGCTCGGGCGTGCCCATGCGGCCGTGGAAGTACTTTGAAGCGACAATGTTGGTGGCGGTTTGCGACCAGTCGGCGGGGATCTCAATGTCCTTCTGTTCAAATATGACCGCACCGCGATCATTGCCGATGGAGGCGGTTCGCAGCTCCCAATTCACTTCATCATATGGGGTTTTGCCGGCGTCCAGCCGGGACGTGAAGAACCGGGGGAATGCCAGCCCGGTCCGCTCCTCTTTCCGCAGATTCCTCCGAAAGGATCTGACATGGGCACTCAGATCGACCCGTAATTGTCCCATCTCTCGCTCCTTGATTGTGTCCAGAACAAATGACCCCGACCGAGGCGATTTGGTGCGGGGGCATTGGAAACGATACCCCAACATCTTGTAGTAGGTCAATACCGGAGTCAATACGTCGTGTGTATGTAGTTGATATCGTTTGGAATCGAATCCGGCATAATTTGGAGTGGCCCGGGCACCAGCAGAAGGTGGAGAACAGGGTGCGGTGGAGGAGGGGGGAAGGCGCCGGAAATGGCCCTGCACTACTAGTATAGGATGAAGCGCCGTCGTCGGCCGCCCCTACCCTCGCTCAACCTCAGCCGTCCAAACCCTCAGTGGCAGTCAGACACCTTCTCCTTCGCCCTGTAAACTCCCCTCTTTCCTCCCTCATCCAGCCCCCTGTTCTGCTACCCTTATCTCAAATTGCATCAGAGTCGGAAACCACTGCCATGACAACCACTTCGAGACGCCGCTCCATCGCCATCGGCCTACTCTCCCTCGCCGTGGCCTCTCTCGCCCTCGCAGCCGACACACCTCCTCCCCTCAAAATCCTGCAGCGCGAACTCCCCAACGGCCTCAAAGTCGTCCTCGCCGAGGACCACTCCCGCCCAGTGGCCAACCTGCAGGTCTGGTATCACGTTGGCTCCAAGGACGAGAAGACCGGACGCACTGGATTCGCTCACCTCTTCGAACACATGATGTTTCGCGGCTCCGCCAATGTCGGCCCCGAAGAGCACATGCGCCTGGTCCGCGAGGCCGGGGGCGTCCTCAACGCCTACACCTCCTTCGACCAGACCGTCTATTGGGAGACCTTCCCCTCCAACTACATCGAACGCATGATCTGGCTCGAAGCGGACCGCATGGCCTCCCTCGACGTCTCCCCCGAAAACTTCAAGAAGGAGCGAGAGGTCGTCAAGGAAGAGCGCCGCCTCCGCGTTGAAAATCCGCCTTACGGCGCGCTCTCCGGCGACGTCCTCAAGAACGCCTTCACCACCTACCCCTACAAACACGAACCCATCGGCTCCATGGAGGACCTCAACAAGGCTGCCATCGAGGACGTTCGTGAATTCCACGGTCTCTACTACGTCCCGAACAATGCCACCATCGTTGTGGTCGGCGATATCGACGCCAATTCCACCTTCGGCTTCGTCGAAAAGTACTTCAGCAGAATTCCCAAGGGGAAGCCCATCCCACGCGTCACCGCCACTGAGCCCCCTCAAACCGCTACCCGCGAGGTCACAGTCAACTACTCCAAGGCGCCTCTCCCCGCCGTCGTCACCGCCTATCATCTGCCGCCTCTCGGCCACCCCGACACCTACGCGCTCGACATAGCCTCCTCCATCCTCTCTGCCGGTCAGTCCTCTCGCCTCTACAAGCGGCTCGTCTACGACGAACAGTCCGCCGTCGCGGCTGCCGGCGAGAGCCTCTTCCTGGAAGGCCCATCCCTCTTCTTCGGATTCGCCATCGCCAACCAGGGCAAGAACATCAAGGAGGTCCTCAACAGCCTTGAATACACCATCAACGAGATGTCCGAAAAACCTGTCTCCGACGATGAGCTCACCAAGGCCAGGAACCAGACCATCTCCGGCTTCATCATCGGCCGCGAAGGAGTCCAGGCCCGCGCCGACGCCCTCGGCAAGGCCGCAGTCCTTCTCCATGACCCCGAGCGCTACAATACCGAGCTCGAAAACTACCGCAAAGTCACCGCCGCCGACGTCCAGCGCGTCGTCAAGAAGTATCTGACCTCTTCCAACGAGACCCGCCTCTTCATTCAGCCGGGCAAGGGTGAGGCCAAGTAACAGGAGGACCCCATGCGCACTCTCGCTCTTCTCTCCGTCCTGACCCTCCTCGCCAGCGCACAGGCTCAGCCCGTCAAGCCGCCTAAGCAGACTCCGCCGCCCCCCGCCGCGCCGCGCTCCTTCGAGTTCCCCAAGGCCGCTTCAAAGACGCTTTCCAACGGCCTCAAGGTCTTTGTCGTCGAGGATCACCGCCTGCCCCTGGTCTCGGCCTCGCTCCAACTCCTCGCCGGCAACATCTATGTGCCGCCCGAAAAATCCGGTCTTGCCACCATGACCGCCGGGCTCCTCCGCGAAGGTACCGCCACCCGCTCCTCGCAGCAGCTTGCCAAGGCTGTCGACTCCGCAGGCGGCAGCCTCTCCGCCAGCGCCGGCGATGATGTCGCCACTATATCCATGACGTTCATGAAGTCTTACGCCGGGCTCGGCTTTGAACTCATGTCCGATATCACCCTGAATCCTGCCTTCTCCCAGGACGAAATCGATCGTCAGATGCGACAGGCGCAGTCCAACCTCGCCTTGCAGTACGCTGAGGCCGAATACCTCGCTCCTCTCGCCGGAGCCCGCGCCATCCTCGGAACAAGCCCCTACGCCTACCCGGGCGACGGCACTCCCGATACCCTCCGCAACATCAAGCGCGACGACATCGTCGCCTTCTACAAGGCCAACTACGCGCCCGCCCGCGGCTGGATGGCCATCGCCGGCGACGTCACTCCTGACGAGGCCTTCGCCTTCGCCGAAAAACACTTCGGCTCCTGGAAGGTTGACGCACGAACCGACCAGAAGGTCCCCCCGCCGCCTACTCCCAAGCCGCAGGTACTCATCATCGATATGCCCGAAGCCGTCCAGACTCAAATCGTCGTCGGCCACCTCGGCGTGCCCCGCAACGATCCGAACTACCTCGACCTCCAGATCGCCAACCAGATCTTCGGCGGCAGCTTCAACTCCCGCCTCAATATGAAACTCCGCGCCAATGAAGGACTCACCTATGGTGCGAACTCCAGCTTCTCTCCGGAGCGTTTCACCGGCACCTTTGAGGCGACAACGTTCACCCGTACTGAGAAGACCGCCGAAGCCATCCGCATGCTCGTCGATCTCCTCAAGGAGTTCAAGCAGAATCCCGCCACCGAAGCCGAATTCAATGAGGCCAAAGCCTATATGATTGGCGTCTTCGGCATCGCGACCGAAACCTCCGGCGCTGTTGCCGGACGCGTGCTCGCCGCCGAGGTCTACGGCCTCGGTCAGGACTATTGGCCCACCTACCGCCAGAAACTCCAGGCCCTCACCCGCGAGCAGGCCATCGCCGTCATCCAGAAGTTCCTCCAGCCCGACAAGCTCTCCATCGTCGCCGTCGGCAACGCCAGGGAATTCGCGAAGCAGTTGGAGGCCTTCGGCCCCACTCGTGTCATCAAGGCGGCCGATGTCGACTTTGTTGCTCCTGATCTCCTCAAAGCCAAGCCCAAGGTTTCCGCCTCTCCCGAAGGCGCCGCCAAGGCCAAGGCTCTTGTCGAAAAGGCCATCAATACCATGGGCGGTAAGGAGAAGCTCGCCGCCATCAAGGACCAGACCACCAGCGGAGCCCTCAAGCTCACCCTGCCGCAAGGCTCATTTGACGCCGAGGCCACGGAGTCCGTCCTCTATCCCGACCGCTACAAAATGGTGATGAAGCTCCCGATGGGCGTGATCACTCAAGCGGTCGACGGCACGGCGGCCTGGATGGGCCAGGGCGACGCCACCCAGGATCTCCCCCCGAATCTCGCCGCCGAACTCGTCAAGAGCATCCCCGCCGCCTCGGGCGGCATCGGCATGCTCCTCGCCGCTTCTGCGGGCAAAGCCGACGTCCAGTCCATTGACGACACGACCGCCCTCTGGGGATCCGGCGACTTCCAAGCCAAACTCACCTTCGACCCCGCCTCCGGACGCCTCGTTAAGATCGCCTACCGCTCCATCGGCATGGCCGGCCCCGCCGACATGGAAACTACCTTCGACGACTTCCGCCCCGTCGAGGGTGTGACGCTCCCCTATAAAGAAATTCTGGCCCAGAACGGCCAGCAGATCGGCATCCGTACAATCACCGAACGCAAGATCAACTCCGGCCTCAAACCCGAGTCGTTCGCAAAGAATAAGCAGTGAACGAATTCTTTCAAATATAATCGTCCTGCCCTCAATGGCTTGGGACGATTCGCGCCAATTGAGCTTGGTGGCCGCTCCGACCTTGATCCTGCCCCTGCCTACAATTGCTCCTTGCCCGGATGCTCCCATTTGCCTGGTCTGGTCGCGCGTCTTATCCCCCCACCCGACGCGCCAGGAGCCGCACAGCCTCTTCGCATAGCGCCGCGGCGTGCTTGGATGAGGCAGGCAGCCCGCCCACTGCATCCTCCACGGTGCGAGCGACTCCAACGATTGCTCCCAGCCTCTTCCCGATGAGCCACTCCGCCAGCGCGGACCCGCACGCGATCGACGCCGTACACCCCTTCACCTGGAACGCAGCCTCCACCACGACCCCGTCCCTGATCAGCGCGCTCAGCCGCAGCCGGTCCCCGCACGCAGGGTTTTCCGCGTCCACGACGATTGCCGGCGCCGCCAGCACGCCCGCATGCCGTGGATTCTGAAAGTGGTCCAGAAGCCGTTCGCTGTACAATGAAGTCTGCTCTCCTTGCTCATCTTCTTCCACCTTGCATGGTTCGCACAATGATTGTGGTTGCGGGTATCCTCCAGCGTGACGGCAAGTTCCTCATCGGGCAGCGTATGGCCCGCGATCGCCATGGCTTGAAGTGGGAATTTCCCGGCGGCAAAGTGGAGCTCGGCGAGACGCCGAAGCAGGCTCTGCGTCGCGAGCTGCGCGAAGAACTCGGCGTCGACGCCGTCATCGGACCCGAAGTTGCCCGCTACGAACACACTGCTCCGGGACGCCCGCCGCTGATTCTCCTCTTCCACAAGGTAGACTCCTTTGAAGGCGAGCCCGAGCCCAAGACCTTCGAGCAGATCCTTTGGGAACTGCCGGATTCCCTCCCTCACTACGACTTCCTCGACGGCGATCTCGACTTCATCCGCCGCATCGCCCGTGGGCGCGTGCGGCTGTTAAAGTAAGCCATGGGCGAGATCCGGATTTCGACCTGTGCGCTCGATTGTCCCGACGCTTGCTCCATGCTCGTCACCGTCGAGGACGGGCGCGCCACGCGCCTTCGCGGTAATCCCGACCACCCCGTCACCCAGGGCTTCCTCTGCGCGAAGGTCTCGCGTTATCTCGAACGCGAGTATCACCAGGATCGCCTCATGCATCCATTGCGCCGCATTGGCAGCAAGGGCGAGGGCAGGTTCGAACGAATCTCCTGGGACGATGCGCTCGATGAGATAGCCTCGCGGCTCAAAGCGCTCGCCGCCGGATATGGACCCGAGTGCATCATGCCGTACAGCTACGCCGGCACGATGGGCTATCTGCAGGGCGAGTCGATGGACCGCCGGTTCTTCCACCGCCTCGGCGCATCCCGCCTCGACCGCACCATTTGCGCGACGGCAGGCGCCGCCGGATTGATGGAGGCCTATGGCGCGCGCCTCGGCACGGCGCCGCAGGACTTCGTCCACGCGCGCTACATCATCGCCTGGGGCGCCAACATCCTCGCGACCAATGTTCACCTTTGGCCGTTCATCGTCGAGGCGCGCCGCTGCGGCGCGAAGCTCGTCGTCATCGATCCGGTGGCGACGAAGGTCGCGCGGCTCGCGGACTGGCATCTCGCGCCCTACCCCGGCAGCGACCTGGCGCTCGCGCTCGGCCTGATGCATGTGATCTTCTCCGAAAGGCTCGACCGCTGCGACGGCGACACGGCCTCGCTTCGCGCCCGCGCCTGCAAGTATCCGCCCGAACGCGTCGCTGAACTCACAGGCATCGCCGCGGAAGACATCACGCGGCTGGCGCGCGAGTATGCGGCGACGCGACCCGCGGTGATCCGCGCCAACTACGGTCTGCAGCGCAGCGAACGCGGCGGGCGTGCCATGCGCGCCATCGCCATTCTGCCCGCGCTCATCGGTGCGTGGAAGGAGAAGGGCGGCGGCTTCCAGCTTACAACCTCGGGCGCGTTCGACCTGAACAAAAACGCCCTCGCGCGTCCGGACCTCGGCCCGCCCGCCCGCACGCTCAACATGTCCACTCTCGGACGCGCCCTCACCGAAACCGGCAACCCGCCTGTGAAGGCGCTGGTCGTCTACAACTCGAATCCGGCCGCCATCGCGCCGAATCACAACCTGGTGCGGCACGGTCTGGCCCGCGAGGACCTTTTCACCGTCGTGCTGGAGCACTTCCAGACGGACACCGCGGACTGGGCCGACATCGTCCTGCCCGCCACCACATTCCTCGAACACACCGACCTCTACTTCGCTTACGGACATTACTACCTCCAGTTGGCCCGGCCCGCCGTCGCGCCGCCGGGTGAGTGCAAGCCCAACGCCGAGGTCTTCCGGTTGCTCGCCGCTCGCATGGGTTTCGACGAGCCATGCTTCCGCGATACGGACGACGACATGATCCGCCAGGCGCTCGACACGCCGAGCCCGTACCTGGAAGGCATCACGTTGGAGCGCCTGGAGCGCGAACACTTCATCCGCCTCAATGTTCCGGAGCTGCCCTTCGCAAACAAGTTGCCTGATCTCGACGGCGGCCCGCTCGACTACACACCGCCCTTGGAGAGCCGCCTCGGTAGCGAGCGCAAGGCCGCCTACCCGTTGGAACTCGTGAGTTCGAAAAACCACGACAGCCTCAACTCGACCTTCGGCTTCCGCGCAGAGACGGACGCTCAGACCGCGATCCTCGAGATGCACCCCGAGGATGCAGCGCCGCGCGGAATCGAAGACGGCTGCGCCGTGGAGGTGTTCAACGCGCGCGGGACAGTTCGCCTGTCGGCACGCGTCGGCGCTCATGTGCGCGCCGGCGTCGTCAGGGCGCCCATGGTCCGCTGGGCCAGAAAGGCTGCGGACGGCAGCAACGTCAACGTGCTGACTGCTGACCGGCTCACCGACATCGGCGGCGGTCCGTGTTTTTACAATTGCATGGTGGAGGTCCGTCGTTGCGCAGTATCACAGCCCTGATTCTCATCCTCTCTGTCCTCACCATCGCAGGCTGCAAACACAGGCACCGCCCCAATCCGAACGCCACTGTTGAAGAGGAGAGCGAACTGTCGAGCGCAGTGAGCGTCGCCGATCCCCGCGACTCCTCACAGTTGCTCGGCGGATTCTACGAGCTCGAACAGAACGCCTGGCGCTGGACCGCGAAGCAGTTCTCCGTCAGCCTGGCAACGCCCAAGGGCGCGTCGGCGCGCGGCGGAAAGCTCGAGTGCCAGTTCACCATCCCCGATGTGGCCGCGGCCTCGCTGTCCGGTGTCTCCATCGCGGCCACCGTAGGAGGGACGAAGCTCACGCCGTTCCGCGCGTCAAAAACAGGCGAGCAGACGGCCACCTTTGATGTCCCGCCCGAAGCGCTGCAGGCTGTGGCGGTGATCGCCGAATTCGAACTCGACAAGACGGTGCCGCTTCAGGCGGGAGAGACACGCGTGCTCGGCCTGATCGTTTCCCGATTTGCGCTGGTGAGCAAATGAGCCGCGTTCGAAACGCCCTGCTGTGGTGCCTGCCGCTGGCGGTGTTCACCTGTCTCTATTGGTTCGCGATGCGCGTGTGGTTCCAGCAGGACGATTTCGCCTGGCTCGGACAGGGACTGTACATCCAGAACTGGCACGACCTGATGCGAGCGATCTTCGAGCCGCGCGCGCAGGGCACGATCCGCCCATTGAGCGAGCGCATCTTCTTCATGGCGCTGTTCGATCGATTCGGACTGGACCACCGGCCCTTTCACCTGTGGGTGGCCCTGACGCAGATCGCGAACCTGCTGCTGCTGCAGTCTGCCACGCTGCGCATCACGAAGTCGCGCCTCGCGGCCGTGGCTGTGCCCTGCGTCTGGTTGTGTGGCACCGGGCTGGCCACGCCGCTGTCGTGGATCTCCTCGTACAACCAGGTGCTGTGCGCGTTCTTCTTCTTGTTGGCCTTCCGGCTGTTGTTGCAGTTCATCGAAACCGGGGCGGCCAGGTGGTGGTGGGCGCAGGCTGCGGTTTTCGTCCTGGGGTTCGGCGCTCTGGAGATCAACGTTGTCTACCCCGCGCTGGCGGCCGGATGGTGCTGGCTCTGCGCGCGTCAGCATTTCAAGAAGGCTCTGTGGCTGTTTCCAGTCAGCGCACTGTACGCAGTCATCCATTTCGCCGCCGCCCCGAATCCCAAGGATGGTCTCTATGCCCAGCACTGGGACCTCTCCATGGTTCGCACTTATCTCGTGTATTGGGCCCAGGCGCTGAGCGCGGGACGGCTCCGGCCGTCGCCGATCCTCCCTGATTGGAGCTGGTTGGCAGCCTCGATTGTGCTCGGACTTGCTGCGCTTGCCTTTGCCTGGCGGAGCTGGCGCCGCGGCGAGAAACTGCCGGCCTACGGGATCTTCTGGTTCACTGTCGTGCTGGGACCTGTGCTGCCCCTCCGCGACCACATCTCGGATTACTATGTTGCGGTTCCGTCCATCGGAGTGGCCTGGATCGCCGGATACGCCCTCTTCAAAGCCTGGCAGGGTGGCCGGCTTTGGTTCGCCGGCACGCTGGTGCTGGTGGCCCTGCACCTCGCCTTCGTTCTGCCGGTCAACCGCGAGATCACCGATTGGCGGTGGCAGCGCGGGCTTCGGATCAAAACGCTTGTCCAGGGATTGGAGAGGGCCCACGAACTTCATCCTGACAAGTTGATCATGCTGCACGGCATGGATTCGGACCTGTTCTGGTCGGGCTACTATGACGAGCCCTATCGGATTTTCGGCCTGAACGAAGTCTGCCTGGCCCCGGGGAGCGAGAACTCGATTGAGGCTCATCCAGAACTGGGGAGCATGGCGAAATACATTTGCTCTCCGGCTACGGCTGCCGGGGCGGCAGGCCAGAAGAAACTGATCGTGTATGGCGTGGAAGCCCGCACTCTGCGAAACATGACGCAGAAGTACGTGAGTCAGATGCCCCGAAGCTGGAAAGATGCCAAGCCTCGCGTCGTAGATGCCGGCCTGCCCGATGTCGCCCAGGCGCTGGGCAGGGGATGGTACGAGAACCAGGGGCCTATGCGCTGGATGGGGAGGCAGGCCGAAGTGGAGCTGGCCGGCCCCGAGAAAGATGGCGAAATCCTATTTCTACAGGGTTATTGCCCCGAAAGCTTTCTCGACCGGCCCATCGTGCTGAGCGTCTCCGTGGATGGACAGCGCGTGGGCAGCGGAGAGGTGACTCGCGCACACAACTCCTTCGAATTCAGCTTTCCCCTGCCCTCCGGGCTTAAAGGCAGCAGCCCACTGAAGGTAGTTCTGGCCGTCGACCGCGTGGTCGTGCCTCCAAACGATGGCCGCGAACTGGGCTTGGTGTTCGGACGGATCGGGCTGAAGCAGGCTTCGGCGCCTTGATCGCCTCCCCCAGCGGGCTCGATCCGGCGGCGAGCGGGTTCTTTCATTAAATTTCACTCCAGAATGAGAGGATGTCCGATTTTGTGCAACAAATCTGTGTGTTCTGCGTCTTTACCATTACGCTCGTAATGATTTTCATTGCGCTGGCCGATAAGGTGCTGTATCCTGATCGGCCCTAGAGAGTAGATCTGGTTAGGGCGGGACTTCAAGGTCGACGTCTCACGACGGAGGCCGAGGCCGATGATGGCCGAAACCACAAGGTGGAAGCCTGGCGGCTGAGGAATGCGGCGGAAAGGCGTACAGCCGAAGAGTCTGAGCCAGTGGGCTTGCAATGAAGTAAGTGCGTATGGCGGACTCGGGCGCATGTCCGAAGATGTTTGAAAATGGCATTCGGATTGCTAGGATATGTTATCCTAGCGGGTTGCGGCCGTAAGGCTGGGGCTCGGAGTTTTTGAATGGGGCTTTTCCGACTAGGGATTGCTCATATGAAGTATGTTGAGCGCCAAGTGCTCACATCTTGAAACTTTTTAAGAACTCCGACGTCTAATGACTTGTTAGACAGACAATACAAGATAGTAAAAGCGAAGACTGGGAGAAAAAACCATGACCAAGACGGAGCTCAACAAATACAAACAGGTCCTGGAGGCAAAACTGGCCGAACTCTCGCAAGCGGTGCGAGACCGAGAGGGCATTGCGATCGAAAAGAGCCCTGACGCGCTCGACGAAGTCCAACATGCTGCGGAGCGGGAACTGGCCATTCGGAATCTGGACCGCGAATCGCAACTTCTGCGCAACGTGAGAGCGGCGCTACGCCGCATTGACGAGGGCAGCTTTGGAGTCTGCCTCCACTGTGAGGAAGATATCAACCCCAAACGGCTCAATGCCGTACCGTGGACGCCGTTCTGCATTGAATGTCAGGAACTGGCGGATCGGAGTCGCGACGAGAATCAGGAAGCTTTCGAAGAGTTGATGGTCGCCTAACGAGTTTTCGCATCCGTCTGGCAAAGGGCGCGAACCGCGGTTCGCGCCCTTTTTTTCTCTCTGCGATCCGGGGCCGGATCCGGAAGTTCCTTCCGGCCTGGTAAGCGTTACCTCCGGGTCTTCAGTCCGATGACGGCAAACATTCGCTGGCCCTGGATCCGATCCCTCCGCCAGGAGTAAAACTCCGTCCCCCCACAGAATGTGCAAGGCGCGTCCGCGTCAATCTGTGCCGCCGGAACGCCGGCCTGGACCAATTGCCGGCGGACCGCCTCCCGGAGGTCCACCGTCGTCGGATTCCCCAAGTCGCTCCGTTCAGGGAAAATGTTCCGAAACTGAATTCCTACCTCTGGTCCAACCTCGAAACAGCATCCGCCAATCGATGGACCGATGGCGGCATGAAGAGACACGGGCTTGGAGCCGCAGGAACTGCCCAGCCGGGCCACAGCTCCGGATGCGATATTGAGCACGGTGCCCCGCCAGCCGGAATGGACGGCGGCGACGACACGGCGGACTGGATCGTAGAGGAGCAGAGGAACGCAGTCCGCGGTCTTCACGCCGACGAACACTCCTTGTTCGGAAGTGAACAATGCGTCGCCCTCAGCGGCAGGTGAGCACTCAGAGGCGTGCAGAATCCGTGCTGAATGGACTTGGTGCAGGGTGAGATAGCCAGGAAGCGGTGGGACGGCGGCGGTGCCGAAGGCGTGATCCACCCCTTCGAGACCGGCGAGAAGCGTGGAGATGTAGTGCCCCTGCGGGCTTTTGACGAAGCTCACGCGGCGGGGTTCTGGATCTGAGCCACCATCACCTGCTTCTTGAAGTTCTCCAGCATGGACTCCTCCAGGCGGACTTCAGTCGGCCTCTGGATCAGGCTCATCTGGTCGATCTTGTCCTGCAACTTCAACAGGCCGTAGAAGAGGTTCTCAGGCCGCGGCGGGCAGCCGTAAACGTAGACGTCCACAGGCACAACCTTGTCGACACCCTGCAACGTGGCGTATGTATTAAACGGACCGCCGACGCTGGAGCAGGCGCCCATGGAAATCACCCACTTGGGCTCGGGCATCTGGTCGTAGATGCGCTTCAGCACGGGGGCCATCTTGAGGGTGACCGTTCCGGCGACGATCATCAGGTCCGACTGCCGCGGGCTAGGGCGAAAGACCTCGGCGCCGTAGCGGGCGATGTCGAAGCGGGAAGCGGAACTGGCGATCATCTCGATGGCGCAACAGGCGAGGCCGAAAGTGAGGGGCCAGATGGAGGACTTGCGCGCCCAATTAAACACGTAGTCCACCGAGGTGACCATGAAGTTGCGCTCGTTGACGTTCTCCAGGTACATGCTTGCTCCGTGTTCGTATTGTATCAGGACATGAAGGTCGGCAATTGGGGATGTTAGTCCTGGCGCAGAGTCGTCATCGGGTCGACGGACGCGGCGCGACGCGATGGGAGCAGGGCGGCAAGAAGAGCAAGGACCAGCAGAATCGCTGCAGCGGCGAAGAAAGAGGGTGGATCTGCAGGGGAAACATGGAAGAGCAGGCTGCGGAGGGCACGGGCGGCCAGAAAGGCGCCCGCGATTCCGAAGGCGAGGCCTCCGGCGGTCCAGCGCAGGGCGTGCGAGAGGAATAGACGCACTACCTCCGTCGGCGAAGCGCCCAAGGCGAGGCGAACACCAATCTCGCGCTCGCGCTGCGTCACCAGGAAGGTGATGAGCCCGTAGAGCCCGGAAGCGGCCAACACGAGACCGGCGGCGGCGAAAATAGCGAGCAGCATGGCTTGGAAGCGCGGGCGCGTCGCCAGTTCGCCGATGTGCTGGTCGAAAGTGCGGATCACGGAGGGAAGCACCGGATCGAGCGAGGCGATCTCGGCGCGCAACCACGATGCCAGGATTTCCGGCTTCGCCGAGCCGCGGAGAATGACGGCGGAAGCCGGGATGGCGTCATCGGCGGTGTTGCGGCGGACCATGTAGTATTCGGGGTCGTTGTGGTCGGTGAGGCCGGCGTTGCGGACGTCGGCGGCGACGCCAACGACGGTCAGCCACGGCGCGCCGGGGTAACGGCTGATGCGGCGGCCTAAGGGCTCCGCTCCCGCGAACAGCTTGCGGGCGTACGAGTCGCTGAGGATGACTACCGCGGAGTTGGGGGCGCGGTCTTCCTCGTTGAACGGCCGGCCGCGGAGGATTCGGATGCCGAAGGTCTTGAAGTAGGATGGCGACACGTGGCGCCAGACGACGATGCCGCCGTCTGGAGTCTGCGGAGCGGGAGGCTGCCCTTCCGCGGTGATCGCGAAGTACGGCTGGGAGCGCGGGACGCCGCCCGGGGGCAGGGAATCGCTGAGAGCTACCGAGTCGACGCCGGGAAGGCGCTTGAGTCGAGCCGCGAGGTCGTTGAAGAAGTCGAGCCGCGCCTGCGGCTGAGAATAGCGGGAAGACAGAGCCACCTGCGCGGTGACGATGTGATCGGACCGTACTCCCAGTCCGACGGACTGGCGCTGCCAAAGGCTTTGCAGGAGCAGTCCTGCGGAGGTGAGCAGGATGAGCGAAACCGCAAGCTGGCCGCTGACGAGAAGATGCCGCGTGTGCAGGCCGCCGGCGCTGGTGACGCGGAATCCTGTCAGCGAGGCAGGAGATGGCGAGTTCAGCGCCGGAGCGATAGTGAAAATGAGGCCGCAGACGAGAGATGCGCAGAAGGCGAAAGCGAGAACGCGCAGGTCGAGCTGCGCAAAAGCGAGATGCGGGATTCCGGTGGGCGCAATGTAGAGGAACAGTTTCAGCAAGGCTGCGGCGAGCAGGCATCCCGCGAGGCCGCCCGTGAGGCTGAGCATCAGAGTCTCTGTGAGGGTCTGCCGGACGAGCCGGAGGCGCGCGGCGCCCAGCGCGGCGCGAATCGACAACTCCCGCTGGCGCGCTATGGAGCGAGCGAGGAGGAGATTGGCGGCATTGGCACAGGCGATCAGAAGCATGGAGAGGACTGCGGCGAGCAGGGTCCAGGCGGCTGTGCGCAGATCGCCGGATTGAATGTCGCGCAGCGTGCTGGCGTGGAACTGGACCTGTTTACGGATTTGTGGAGGGATTTCGGTAAAGAGCTCTTCGGCGCGGGCGAACAGCGCGTCGTGGACGCGCGGGAGCGTATCGCCGGGGGGGAGGCGCGCGTAGATGCGCAGCGGTCGCGTGCCCTCGCGAACGTCCGGGGGGATGGCCTGCGGCAGAAGTAGATCGACGCTGTCGAGCGTCGGCATCTCAAAGCCTTCAGGGAGGACACCGAGGACAAGGACAGGCTGGCCGTCGAGCGAAATGGTCCTGCCGATGGCGTCCGGCTGCGCGCCGAAGCGGACCTTCCAGAACGAGTGAGAGATGACGGCGACGCGAGGGACGTTGGGGCGGTCTTCCTCGGAAGTGAAGTTGCGGCCGAGAGCGGGTTGTATGCCGAAGAACGGCAGGAACGAAGATTCGACGCGGACACAGGTGAGGCGCAGCGGATTGTTGTCGGTGAGATCGCAATTCGTAGTGCCGGACCAGGAAGTAGCCGAGGTGAGCGGGGCGAGGTTCTTGTGAAGCTGGCGATAGCTGGTAGCAGTGAGGAAATCGTATTCGAGCCAGGGGATCCGGATGCCGAGGGAGATGATGCTGTCCGGCTCGGCGTAGGGCATTGGGCGGAAGAGGACGCGGTCGGCGACGCTGAAGACCGCCGTGGTGGCGCCGATGCCCAGCGCGGTGACGGCGATGACGGTGAGCGCAAATGCAGGCGTGCGGCGGAAGTTGCGCAGGGCGTAGCGGACATCCTGCAGCGTGGTGTCGAGCCAGTCCATTCCGCGATTGGAGCGGCACTCCTCCTTGAGGGCCTCAACGCCGCCGAATTCGAGCATCGCGGCGCGACGGGCTTCAGCGGGACTCATGCCGTTCTGGATGTTCAGCTCGATCTGACGCTCGATATGGAAGCGCAGCTCCTCGTCCAGCTCGACGTCGGCCTGGTCGCGGCGCAGCATGTGGCGGACGCGGTGTTTCCAGCTCATCGGAAGGTTCCTTTCAGGCCATGCTCACGACCAGGGAGACGGCCCGGGAGAGACGCTGCCAGTTTGCTTCCTCTTCGGCGAGGTACTTGCGGCCCTTCTTTGTGAGCGAGTAGTACTTGGCGCGGCGGTTGTTGTCGCTATCACCCCACTCCGAATCGATGAAGCCCTGGGTTTCCAGCTTGTGCAGCGCAGGGTAGAGTGAGCCCTGCTGGACCTGGAGGACGTCCTCGGAACGGTCCTTGATCATCTGGGCGATGGACCAGCCATGTTGGGGGCCGAGGGTGAGAGTCTTGAGAATCAGGAGATCCAGGGTCCCCTGGATGAGGTCGGAGGGCTTACTCATGTCTTCCTCTCGGTTATCTACAAGAGGAGCATACACCCGCTCTTGTAGGTAATCAAGGGGAAAGATGAGAATTTAAGAGTCAGCGCTCTGGAATGAGAATCGAGCGCGGCTGGAGACGTGCTGAGTCCGTTGTACCCGCTTGCTGCCGCTCGCGGCTTTGGAGGCGAATGACGGATCGTGTCATGCACACACGGACTCACGACTGGTGTGAAGCAGGCCGGTGGATGAGGTGGAGGGCTGTTTCGGCGGCGGGGAGGAGGGCGGATTCGACTTCGGAGGAGAGCGAGGCGCCGAAGTCGAAGCGAGAGGCGGCAATGGCGATGAGGTGGATGTCGGCGGGAGCCTGCCCGAGAATGCGGGCGAGCTTGAGAGTCTCGACCAGGCCTGGCTGGTGCGGGCTGGAGCGGGGTTCGACAGGGAATTGGTCGAGCAGGTCGCGATCGAAGACATGTAGTGTGCCAGGCGGATCGTTTGTCGAGCAGGCGTCGATGAGGATCAGAGAATCGACGCCGTCGAGGTGAAAGAGGAGATCGACACCGGGCGCGTGCAGGTCCTTGAGGACGACGTGGGGAGGCAGCGCGTAAGTTGAGAGGAGCTGGAGGACGCGCGGTCCGGCGGCATCATCGCCCATGAGCGGATTACCGAATGAGGCGATGAGCGTTTTCATGCGGTGCGTGCGCGGAGCCAGTCGAGCCAGGCGTCAAGACCTTCTCCCGTGCGGCAGGAAAGAGGGAAGGTAACGAGGCCGGGATTCAGGGTTTCGACGCCGCGGCGGAAATAGTCCATGCGGAAGTCGACGTAGGGGAGCAGGTCGATCTTGTTGATGACCAGGACGTCCACGCCGGAGTACATCTTGGGGTATTTGTAGGGCTTGTCGTCGCCTTCAGGGATGGAGGCGATGAGCACGTTCAAGTGCGCGCCGAGCTGCCATGCGGAGGGGCAGACGAGGTTGCCGACGTTTTCGATGATCAGGAGTTTCACCTGCCCGAGGTCGAGCTGCTCCAGCGCGTCGCGCACCATGGCGGCTTCCAGGTGGCACTTGCCGTGAGTGTTGATGTGGACGGAGAGAGCGCCGGCCCGCTGGCCGCGCTCGGCGTCGAAGGCCGCTTCGGAGGTATCACCATTGATCATGGCGACGGCCATCTCGGACTTGAGTGCTGCGACGGAGCGCTCGATGAGAGAGGTCTTGCCGGCGCCGGGAGAGGCCATGAGGTTGATGGAGAAGATGCGGCGGGCATCGAGCCCGGCACGCACTTCCGCGGCATTGCGGGCATTGACGGAGAGGACGCTTTCAGCGACCTGGATGCGTGTGGTCATGTCTCTGCGCAGACCTCGATGGAATCAACGTAGCACTCGCGGCCGCCATGAGGGGCGGCCTGCGCGGACCCGCAACTGGAGCACTGGAAGTCAGGGGTGTCCATGGGGTATTCGTTGCCGCAGACGAGGCAGAGCAGCGTGCCGGGCTGCTTCTTGAAATGCAGCATTGCGCCTTCGGCAGGAGTGCCGCGAGAGAGTTCGGTCCAGAAGAGCTGGATGGAATCGTCCACATAGGAGGACAGCTCGCCGACGGTGAGGTGGACATCGGTGACGCGAGAGCCCGCGGCGTGCCGGAGGACGACGTCGAGGATCGCTTCAGTGATGGAAAGTTCGTGCATGGCGGCTAACAGATGCGCGGGAGTTGCTCGCCGCTGAGGAGGTCGAGGATGCGCGAGCCGCCGATGGGCGAGCGGAGGACGACGAGCGGCTCGCGTTGTTCCACGACGCGGCCGATGATTCGGGCATCGGGCAGGAGCTGCAAGGCGAGAGGCGTCTGATCCGCAGGGAGGAACGCGGCGAAGCGTCCTTCGTTCGCAACATAGAGGGGATCGAGGCCGAGGATCTCGCACGCAGCTCGGACGTCTTCTCGAATGGGGATCGCGGATTCGTCGAGATCGAAGCGGAGGCAGGCTGAGGTGGAGATCTCGATGAGGGCGGAGGCGAGCCCGCCGCGCGTGAGGTCGCGCAAACAATGCAGCTCGATTCTGTCTTGGAGCATTGACAGGACTTCGCGATGGACTGGAGCGGAGTCGGAAGTGATCGGGCTGTCGAAGGCAAGGCCTTCGCGCGCGGACATGATGGCCATACCGTGGCGGGCTATGTCGCCGCTCAGGAGAATAGCGTCGCCGGGCTGGATGGATTGCGGGGCGATGATCAGGGGATGATTGAAGAAGCCGATGCCGGTGGTGGTGACGTAGAGTGAATCGGCCTTACCGCGTTCGACGACCTTGGTGTCGCCGGTGATGATGCGGACTCCGCACTCGCGAGCGGCCGCGGCCATGGACTGGACGACGCGCCAGAGCGTGTCGAGATCGAGCCCCTCCTCGAGAATGAACGCGGCGCTAAGGGAGTGAGGAGTTGCGCCGCTCATGGCGAGGTCGTTGACGGTGCCGTGTACGGCCAGTGATCCGATGTCGCCTCCCGGGAAGAAGATGGGCCGGACGACAAAGCTGTCGGTGGTGAACGCCAGGCGCGAGCCCTGAGTGGGGATGACCGCGGAGTCGGTTTCATGCTGGCCACCGAAAGCAGTGGCGAACATCTGCTGGATGAGGTCGCGCATGAGACGGCCGCCGCCGCCGTGAGCCATGAGGACGTGCGGGTACGCCGTGATGGGGAGTGGGCAGGAGAGTTGGAAGTCAGGCATGACGCCTCTTGTAGCGATAGTAAGCGGCACAGGCGCCTTCGGAGGAGACCATGGTGGCGCCGAGCGGAGAATCAGGATTGCAGCGGATGGCGAATGCATGACACTCGTCAGGTTTCTTCACGCCTTGCAGGACGAGTCCGCTGATGCAGTCCGGGGATTCGTCGACGTGCTGCGTGGACAGGGGGAAGCGCAGTTCGGCGTCGAATTCGCGCCACTCGCCGCGGAGCCGCAATCCGCTGTGAGGGATCTCTCCGATGCCGCGCCATTTGCGAGGGGCAATTTCGAAGACCTCGCGGACGAGAGCGCGGGCGCGGGGATTGCCTTCGCGGCGGACGATGCGCGCGTACTGGTTCTCTACTTCCGCGCGTCCGGCCTCAAGCTGAAGCACGCAGTGGAGGATGCCCTGCAGAATGTCGATGGGCTCAAAGCCGGTGACCACGATGGGAACCCGATATTTGGCGCAGAGGGGCTCGTAGTCTTCATAGCCTTCCACCGCGCAGACGTGGCCGGCGGCGAGGAAGCCCTGGACTCGGCACTCAGGCGAGGAGAGGATGGCCTCGATCGCAGGAGGGACGAGGACATGAGAGACGAGCAGCGAGAAATTGTCGAGGCCGGCCTGTCGCGCGGCTGCAGCGGCCATGGCGTTGGCGGGAGCAGTGGTCTCAAATCCGACCGCGAAGAAGACGACCTGCCTCTCGGGATGACGGCGGGCCAGATCGACGGCTTCGAGCGGCGAGTAGACGATGCGCACATCGCCGCCGCGAGCCTTAACGGAGAGGAGGTCGGTGCTTGAGCCGGGGACGCGGAGCATGTCGCCGAACGAGGTGAAGATGATCTCGGGGCGCTGGGCGAGCTCGATCGCTTTGTCGATCTGTTCGAGCGGGGTGACGCATACCGGGCATCCGGGCCCGTGAAGGAGTGTGATGTCCGGCGGGAGGATCTGATCGATGCCGTAGCGGAGGATGGCGTGGGTCTGGCCGCCGCAGATCTCCATGATCATCCAGGGGCGAGTGGTGATGCGGCGGATCTCGTCCGCGAGCGTGCGGGCGCGGGCGGGGTCGCGGAACTCGTCAAGATACTTCATCCGGCGTCATCCATCTCGTGGATCAATTCGATGGTGCGGCGGGCCTCTTCTTCGTCGACAGTGTTCAATGCGAAGCCGGCATGAACCACAACGTAGTCGCCCGGTCCCGCTTCAGGGGTGTAAGCGAGCGAGACCTCTTTGATGATGCCCGCGAAGGAGACGCGGGCCATGCGGGTCAGCGAATTGGAGCCGTCGATGTCAACGATCTGGCCTGGAATGGCTAGGCACATGGGTGTGAATCCTGAAGTGCAGATGCAAGAATCTGGCCTGCGGCGATGGCGCCGTCGTTGGGCGGAAGCGCCTGGTGAGTAAAGACGGTGAAGCCGGCGGCGCGCAAGCGTGCAGCGGCCTGTTCCGTGAGCAGAGCGTTTTGAAAACAGCCGCCAGTGAGTAGGACCTGGGGCGTGCCGCAAGACATGGCAGTGCGGACAATGGAGTCCGCAAGGGCATTATGGAACAGCGCGGCGCGGTCGGCGACGGGAAGGATGGAGGCGGCCAGCGTTTCGATGAGCGGTGTCCAATCGGTGTCGAAGGCGATTGTATCCGTGCAACGGGACTCGCGCGCCGCGAATTCGAGCAGCATGGCGGCTTCGCCTTCGAAGGTCGAGATGGTGCAGAGGCCGAGCAGCGCGGCGATGGCGTCGAAAAGCCGGCCGGCGCTGGAGGTGAGAGGTGCATTGATGCGTCGGGCGAGGCTCGCCTGCAGAATCCGCCATTCCTCTTCAGTGAAGAGTGGTCGGGCGAGATCAGTGCGATTGATCTCGTGGAGGATGCCGAGCAACGACCGGCGGGGCTCACGAACGGCCGACTCGCCCCCCGGTAGAGGGAAGGTGCGGAGGTGCGCGAAGCGGCGGAGGCCGTCGTCGTTGTACAGGAGATACTCGCCGCCCCAGACCGTGGCGTCTTGTCCGAAGCCGGAGCCGTCCCAGGAAACGCCCAGGAGCGGCGGTTCAATGTGGTGTTCGAGGATGCCTGCGAAGACGTGAGCGACGTGATGCTGGATGGGATGGACGGGGAGTTCCAGAGAGCGGGCGGCTCGAGTGGAGCCGTAGTCGGGATGCAGATCGCAGGCGACGGACTGGGGCTGGAGATCGTAGGTGCGTCGGAGGTCGTCGAGGCAGCGCCGATGGCTCTCTAGCGCGGAGGGTGTGGAGAGGTCGCCGAGGTGCTGTGAAAGAAACACGAGACGTCCGCGGGAGAAGGCGACGGTGTTTTTCATGTGCGCGCCGGTGGCAAGCGTCTCCGGAAGGTCGATTGGGGAGGGGAAGGGAAGCGGCGCGTATCCGCGAGCCCGGCGAAGCAGGACAGGATGGCCGTCGATGACGCGAACGATGGAGTCGTCGACGGGCCGCAGGATGGGTCGGTCGTGCACGAGGAAGAGATCAGCGATGCCGCGGAGGCGGTCGAGTGCTTCGTGCGGGTCAATGCAGATCGGCTCATCGGTCAGGTTGCCGCTGGTGGCGATGATGGGACAGTTGAGCTCGTCGAGCAGAATCGCGTGCAACGGCGAGTAGGCGATCATCACGCCGAGGAAGGGATTGCGCGGCGCAATTTCGTCGGGCAGTTCCGTCGTGTTTTCCACAAGCACGATGGGGGACTGCGGCGAACGGAGGAGCGGTTCGGGATGATCGGGAAACATTACCGCGAAGGGTTTTGACGGGCGATGCTTGCGTGCGCGGAGAGTGCGGATGGCTTCGGCGCTGCGGGCGTCACAGATGAGATGGAATCCGCCGATGCCCTTGAGTGCGACGATGCGGCCTTCGCGAACAGCCCGGGCTGCAAGGAGAAGCGCATCGTGGCGCAGGGCGAGAACATCACCGCCGGCGGACCAGAGTTCGAGGTGCGGGCCGCAGGTGGGGCAGCAGTTGGTTTGCGCGTGAAATCGGCGGTCGCCGGGATTCCGGTACTCGGCTTCGCACTTCCGGCACATGGGGAAGCAGCGCATTGCGGTGCGGGGGCGATCGAAAGGCAATCCTTCGACGATGGAGTAGCGGGGGCCGCAATGCGTGCAGGTAGTGAAGGGATAGAGATGGCGGCGGTTGTGCGGATCGCGGATGTCGTCGAGGCAGGCCGGACAGATGGCGAGGTCGGGGAGGAGAAAAGCGGCTGGCTCGCCGGAATCGTCGCTATGGAGGATTTCGAAGGTGCTGGAGTGCTGGTCCGGGATCCGCTGAGAAAGAAAGGTGGTGACCACGGCGTTGGAGGGCGGATGTTCACGGAGTTCCGAGGCGAAGAGATCGACGGCCTCATCGCATCCTTCAACCTCGATGAGGACGCCCTGCGCTGAGTTCAGCACCGAGCCGGTGAGCCCCGCGGAGACGGCCATGCGGTAGATATGGGGCCGGAAGCCGACTCCCTGAACTGCGCCGGTGATGCGGATGCGGAGGCGCATGGCTTCCTCTTCCATCATCGCAGAAAAAAGGAGTTATCAGTCCTGAATCGAGTACGCGTCAGGCGAGACGGAAGGGGACTCTGGCGGATTTGAGGAGGTCTTGCGACTCGCGGGAGAGTTGAGAGTCCGAGACGACCATATCGATTTCGGAGAGGGGTGCGAGGTGAACGAGGCGGTCGCGGCCGAACTTGGTGTGGTCGGCGGCTATGATGACCTTGCTGGAGACGTCGATCATCTTGCGGACCACGCCGACGATCAAGGTGTTGGTGTCGCTGAGTCCCTGGCTGGAGATGCCGCCGATACCCATGATCAAGAGGTCTGCGGAGAGTCCGTCGAGCGTGCGCTCGCAGAGGGGGCCGAGGAGTGCTCCGGTGCGCGGGTAAAGATAGCCGCCGGTCAGGACGACTTCGGCCCGTTTGGAGTCCCAAAAGACCTGGGCGATGGGGACTGAATTGGTGATGACGTGAATTGAACGATTTTGAAGGTTTCGAGCGACCTCGACCACGGTAGATCCACCACCGAGAATGACGGTGCTGCCGTCCTCGACGAGTTCTGCGGCTAGACGCCCGATGCGGACCTTTTCGGCGTGGCTGGCAGTGGTCTGGCGGCGGAGATCGAGATTGTCGTCGCGCGTGAGGAGCGAGATGGCTCCGCCGTGGACGCGCTTGAGCAGGCCCTGCGCCTCCAATTCGATGAGATCGCGGCGGATGGTGGAGTCGGAAGCGCCGGACTGGCGGGAGAGGTCTTCGGCGCTAATGAACTCCTGGCGGGAGAACAGGTCCCTGAGCAGGCGCTGGCGTTCGGCGGACTTCACTGCGGCTACTATATCACGGGCGGAGGGATTGTGAAGGAAAGTGAATGATAGTGAAGTATACTGAAAGTATGGCAACCACGATACCTACTGGAGCGCCGGCTGACGTCGAGCGCATCGTGCGCGAGGTGATGCGGGAGTACATGGGCGAGATCTGCCGACTGGATGACGGCGGAATGTCGGCATCGCAGCAGGTGCACTGGTCCGCGGAAGCGAAGGCGGTGAAGCGGGAGATCGTGCGCGTCGGCCGGAAGCTCTGGGAACGCGGGTATGTGGATGGCAACGGCGGGAACATCTCTGCACGCGTCGGAGACGACTATGTCATCTGCACACCGACACTGCTGAGCAAGGGTGATCTAACCGAGGACGATCTGTGTCTCCTGGACCTGAGCGGGCGGCAGAGGGTGGGATACCGGCCGCAGACGAGCGAGGTGTTGCTGCACCTGGAGATCTACCGGGCGAATCCGAAGGCGCGCGCGATTGTGCACTGCCATCCGCCTCATGCGACCGCGTATGCGATTGCGGGTTTGGAGCCGCCGACAGGGTATGTGCCCGAATACGAAGTGATCGTGGGCCCGGCGGCGCTGGCGCCATACGAGACACCGGGGACGAAGGTGTTCGCGGAGTCTGTGTTGCCCTACGTGCACGAGCACAACACGATCCTGCTGGCGAATCACGGCGTGGTGAGCTGGGCGGACACAGTGACTCACGCGGAATGGTGCGTGGAGGTACTCGACAATTACTGCCAGACACTGGTGATCGCGAACCAGTTGGGGACGAGGTTGAATCAGATCCCGCCGGCGAAGCTGAAGGACCTGCTGAAGGTGAAACGGCGGTTGGGGCTGCCGGATCCGCGGCTGAAGTTTCTGCCGGAGGAAGCTCCCGTTGGTGAGTCGGGGGCGGCGGCATCGGAGGACCTCGATTCGCTCGTGCAGGCGATTGCGGAGCAGGTGATGGAGAAGCTCCGGCAGGGGCGCTGAGATATCCTGCGACGCTGACGCTTCACCCGCTCCGCTGAAGAAGCGCTAAATCCGCTACACCCGCTCGCTACGGCTCGCGGCTCTATCGTGCACCGGAGCGGAAGCTCCGCCCCACAAGGCGCTGCTTCACTCTCCGCGCTACAGTTTGGTGTAGGAGGGATCGTGATCGAAACGGGTCTTGCTGGAAGAGTCGTCATCGTGACCGGGGCGGCCGCGGGGATCGGTCAGGCGACGGCACAGCGCTTTCTGGTGGAGGGTTGCAGGGTCGCGTGTTGGGACGTGACGGATGGTGGCGGCGGCGGAGACTGCATGCGGCAGAAAGTGGACGTCACCGATGCAAGCCGCGTGGAGGCTGCGCTCGGCGAGGTGATGTCGAAGTGGGGGCGGATCGACGTGCTGGTCAATAACGCCGGCATCCTCCGCGACGGCCTGCTGGTGAAGCAGAAAGACGGCGTGGTGACGGCGATGTCGGACGAGGCGTTTGACGCGGTGCTGAACGTCAACCTCCGCGGCGTCTTCGTGTGCACGCGGGCTGTGGTGCCGCGGATGATCGCGGGCGGGGGTGGAGTGATCCTCAACGCCACGTCGGTCGTTGGGCTCTACGGCAATTTCGGGCAGACGAATTACGTGGCGTCGAAGGCGGGCGTCATCGGCATGACGAAGACCTGGGCGCGGGAATTGGGGCGGCACAACATCCGGGTGAATGCCGTGGCGCCCGGGTTGATCGCGACGGACATTCTGAAATCGATGCCGGAAGGCACGCTGGCCGCGATGAGCCAGCACACGCCTCTGCGGCGATTGGGCAAGCCGGAGGAGATTGCCAACGCGTACGTGTGGCTTGCGTCGGAGGCGGCATCGTTCGTCACCGGCGCGGTGTTGTCGGTGGATGGCGGACTTGTTCCGGGGACGTGAACCATGAAGAAGATTTACATCGCGGCGTTTCACCAGTCGAAGTTCGGGAAGCTGATGGGCATGACGGTGCCGCAGATCATGTGCTCTGCGGTGCAGGGAGCCTGTGGCGAGATCGGGGCGACGGCCTCCGCGCTGGATGTGGCGAGTGCTGGCGCGGCGTGCAATTTCACTTTGAACGAACAGGGGCTGCTGGCGGGACTGCTGGCCATGGTGCCGGGACTCGAGAGCAAGCCGATTGAGACGGTGGAGAACGCGTGCGCATCGGGCGGGCAGGCGGTGCTCAGCGTGATCCAGAAACTGCAGCTCGGTTTGGGCGATACAGGCATCGCCGTCGGGTATGAGAAGATGCGCGACGCCGAGGGCAAGATGGACGGAAAGCTCATCGGCAAGGTGCTCGGCTATTTCTCATATCCGGACGAGCGAGAAGGCAAAGTCTTTGTTTTCCCGCACATCTTCGCCGAAGTGATGCAGGCATACATGGCGGAGCACAACGTGCCGGAGTCCGACCTGGCGCAGATCGCCGTGAACGAGTACGCTAACGCGAAGTACAACCCGTATGCGCAGATGAACAAGGTGCTGATCACGCTCGAACAGGCGATGCGCATCGAGGGCATCAATCGCTACGTCGTGGACGGGCTGCCGCTGAAGACGTACGACTGCTCGCAGATCACGGACGGTTACGCGGCGCTGATCCTGGCGACAGAACATGGGCTCGCGAAGCTCGGCGTGAAGAAGAGCGACTGCGTCGAGATCGCAGGCTGGGGGCAGGCCACGGATCCTCTGAAGAAGGAGGGGCGCGACGTCTTGCGGCCGCGCGGAGCGCTGCGTGCGATGCATTCGGCGTACGAAATGGCGAGGGTGAAGCCTGCGGAGGTCAACGTCGCCGAGGTGCACGACTGCTTCAGCGTGATGGGCGCATTGGGCGCTGAGGTGATCGGGAAGGCGGAGACGGGCAAAGGCGCACAGTACTGGGTGGATGGCAAGGCGCGCCCGGATGGCGAATGCGGGATCAACACGTCAGGCGGGTTGATCGCGAAAGGGCATCCCATCGGGGCGACGGGCGTGGCGATGATCGGTTGGAGCGCATGGCAACTGCTTGGCAAAGCGCCGGCGGAACTGCAGGTGAAAAACCCGCGCGCAGCAGCCACATTCAACATCGGCGGCCCGCTGTGCGCGACGGTGTGCACGGTGCTGAGGACGGTGTAGGGACTCTGCTAGGCTTGTAGTACAGTCCACTGACGCATTGGTCAGTGGACTGTACCAAAGGCCATGGCAGTTCTTGGGAAGACAAAAAAAGAAGTCGTTTCGGAATTCCGCAGCGGCGAGATCCTTGAAGCGGCCCGGTTGGTGTTTGCCGCCAAAGGGTACGGTGATGCTACCGTCGACGACATTGCCGACAAGGCGGGCATCGCCAAAGGGACGGTTTACCTCTACTTCCCTTCCAAGCGGGAGATCTTTGTAGAACTCATCCGTAAGGGATTTCTGGACCTCCATTCGCGGACGGTGAAGAACATGGATGCCGCGGAAACCACCGCCGACAAGCTGCGGGCGTTCATCTCCACCAGAATGGACTTCTCGGATTCCAGCCGGGAGTTCTTTCAGCTCTACTACTCGGAGTACAGCAATCTTTTGGCGACGCCGTCGAAGCTCAGCCCGGAGTTCCAGGATCTATACGACCAGCAGGCCAAGCTGATGGAGGAGACGCTGGCGCGGGGGGTCCGGCGTGGAGAAGTAAAGAAGATGAATACGGCAGCGATCGCGCGCCTGGTATACGACACGACGCGCGGCGCGATTGCGCAGCGGATCCTTGGCTGGAGTCGTCGTGACGCGAAGGAAGATGCGGACCTGGTTTTTGAAGTTTTGTGGAGGGGCATCGGATGCGAGTGAGAGACGCGCGAGTGTGGATCCTGGCGGGGCTCGCGGGGCTCTTCGCCGGGTGTACGGCGAAGAGTGTGACGACGGCCGCTGCGTCCGCGGCGGCGGCGCCCGTTCGAGTAGCGGAAGCCACTGTGCGTTCTGTGCCTGTCGAACTAAGCGCCGTCGGCAGCGTCGAAGCCTATTCGACGATCAGCGTGCGGGCGCAGGTGACCGGGACTCTGACCGCGGTGCACTTCAAGGAGGGCGACGCCGTCCGGCAAGGACAGTTGCTGTTTGAGCTGGACAGCCGGCCTTTCGAACAGGCTGTGAAGCAGTGTGAGGCCAACCTCGCCCGGGACCAGGCACTGCTGGATCAGGCGAAGGCGTCGCTGGCGCGGGATCAGGCGCAGCGCCGCTACTACGAGACGCAGGCGAACCGCTACGAGGAGTTGCAGAGGCAGGGAATCTTCTCAAAAGAGCAGGCCGATCAGGCGCGGACGGAAGCGTTGGCGCGTGTTTCCGCGGTCCGCGCGGACGAGGCTGCGCTGGCGAGCCTGGCCGCCACATTGAATGCCGACCAGGCGACACTGGAAAAGGCGCGCGTCGATCTGAGCTACTGCGGGATCAGCTCGCCGCTCGATGGACGGACGGGCAGCATCGCTGTGAAGCAGGGCAATCTCGTCAAGGCGAGTGACATGGAGATGGTCACCATCCGCCAGATCCAGCCCGTATATGTGTCGTTCACCGTCCCTGAGAGAAATGTTCAAGAGGTGCGGGCGCGGATGGGGCCGCAGAAACTGCCGGTGGAGGCCAAGGTGAAGGGCGGCGCCGGTCCAGTTGAGCAGGGCTCGCTGTCATTCATCGAGAACACCGTGGACGAGAAGACCGGTACGTTGCGCCTGAAGGCCACGTTCCGAAATGAGAGCGCACAGCTCTGGCCGGGGCAGTTCGTGGACGTGCGAGTGCGGCTCAGGGAACAGCCCAACACTGTGGTAGTACCGGCGAAAGCGCTGCAAACCGGCCAGGCCGGCAACTTTGTCTACGTGTTGAAGGGTGACAACACAGTCGAAATGAGAAACGTCGAGACGGGGCCCCGCTTGGGAGACCTCACGGCGATGCAGAGTGGCGTATCCGCTGGGGAAAGAGTGGTGACCGAAGGACAACTGAGGCTGTCGCCGGGCGCGCGGGCGAAGGTGCTGCCGTGAACGTCTCAGAACTCTTCATACGCCGGCCGGTAGCGACGACGCTGCTCATGCTGGCCATCGCGCTGTTTGGGATGGTCGCCTATCGTGAGCTTCCGGTGAGCGACCTGCCGAACGTCGATTACCCGACGCTGATGGTGACTGCCAGCCTGCCGGGCGCCAATCCGGAGACGATGGCGTCGGCGGTGGCGACTCCCCTGGAGCGCCAGTTCTCCACCATCGAAGGGCTCGACTCGATGACGTCGACCAATTCGCTGGGCTCAACGAGCGTCACGCTGCAGTTCGATCTCAGCCGTGAACTGGATGGCGCGGCGCAGGACGTGCAGGCGGCAATCACGCAGGCCACGCCGCTGTTGCCTGCCGGTATGCCGAACCCGCCGACCTTCCGCAAGGTGAATCCCGCCGACCAGCCGGTGATCTACCTCGCGCTGAACTCGCAGACGATGCCGCTGTACCGGATGAACGAGTATGCGGACACGATGATGGCGCAGCGGATCTCGATGGTGAGCGGCGTGGCTCAGGTTCAGGTGTTCGGCTCGCAGAAGTACGCGGTGCGAGTGCAGGTGGATCCGCGCGAACTGATCTCCAGAAGTATTGGCATTGACGAAGTGGAGAATGCCATCCGGAAGCAGAACGTGAATCTGCCGACCGGAACGCTGTACGGCCCGCATCAGATGACGACGGTGCAGGCCACGGGGCAGCTCACGACAGCCGACGCCTACAAGCCGATGGTGGTGTCCTACCGCAACGGATCTCCAGTGCGGCTGGAGGAGCTGGCCAAGGTCTACGACAGCGTCGAAGACGACAAGATCGCCTCGTGGTTCAACACACACGAAAAGAACAACCGCGCCATTGTCCTGGCTGTGCAGAGGCAACCGGGCACGAACGCCATGGAGGTGGCCAATTCAGTTCGCGAACTGTTGCCGCAGTTCCGCGCGCAGCTTCCGCCCTCGGCGACGCTGGACATTCTGTACGACCGGTCAGACTCCATCCGTGACTCGTTCCACGACATCCAGTTCACGATGGTGCTCACCCTGGCGCTGGTGGTGATGGTCATCTTCGTGTTCCTGAGGAAGCTGTCGGCGACGGTGATCCCGAGCCTTGCGCTGCCATTCTCGATCATCGGTACTTTCGCGGTGATGTTCCTTTGCGGCTACAGCCTGGACAACCTGTCGATGATGGCTCTGATTCTCGCCATCGGGTTCGTCGTGGATGATGCCATCGTCATGCTCGAAAACATAGTGCGGCACATGGAGATGGGCGAAGCGCCGATGGAGGCCGCGCTGAACGGCTCGCGCGAGGTCGGATTCACGATCGTATCGATGACACTGTCGCTGGCCGCCGTGTTCATTCCGCTGCTGTTCATGGGCGGGATTCTCGGGCGCCTGTTCCGCGAATTCGCGGTGACTATCGTCGTCGCCATCCTGGTTTCCGGCGTGGTCTCAGTGACGTTGACACCGATGCTCTGCAGCCGTTTTCTGCGCGCGCACACCGGAACGGAGGGGCGCTTCTATCGCGTCACGGAGCGGTTCTTCGACGCAATGCTGCGAGCCTACGAATCCACGCTGAAATGGACCCTGCGGCACCGGCCCGCGACGATGGTGGCATCCCTCCTGATCCTGGTCGCTACAGGCTGGCTCTTCGTCCATATCCCCAAGGGCTTCATTCCCAGCGAGGACACGGGCCAGATCCTGGCCATCACGGAAGCCGCTCAGGGCGCTTCGCACACGGACATGATGGAGACGCAGGCGAAGCTGGCCGATATTGCCCGCAAGGACCCGAACGTCGAAGCATTCATGTCGAGCGTCGGGGGAGGCAGCGCCAGCATCAGTCTCGGCGGCCCGAACTTCGGCCGTATGTTCCTGCATCTGAAGCCGCGCAATGAACGGGAACTCAGCGCAGACGAGCTGATGCAGGTGATGAGGCAGAAACTCAACGGCATGACAGGCATGCGGGTCTTCCTGCAGAATCCGCCGAGCATTCGCATCGGCGGCACTCTGAGCAAGAGCCTCTACCAATTCACGCTGCTCGGAACGAATGTCGACGAGCTCTACCGCAGCAGCCAGGTGTTCGAGAAGGAGATGGCGAGGCTGCCCGGGCTCATGGACGTTACCAGCGATCTGCAGATCAAGAGTCCGCAGATGACTGTGCAAATCGACCGCGACCGCGCGTCGTCGCTCGAGGTGACGGCGGACCAGATCGAAAACGCGCTGTATGACGCATATGGCCCGCGCTGGATCTCCACAATCTACGCACCGGACAACCAGTATCGCGTCCTGATGGAGGTGGACCGCGGCTTTCAGTCGGATCCGGCGCTGATGTCGATGCTCTACGTACGCTCCGGCACAGGCGACCTGGTGCCGCTGGAGACGCTGGCGCGGCTCGTGCCCACTGTCGGACCACAGAGCATCAATCATTACGGACAGCTCCCGGCGGTGACCATCTCGTTCAACCTGAAGCCGGGCGAGTCGCTCGGTGGCGCGGTTGACCAGGTTCAAGAGTTGGCGCGGACCCATCTGCCGGCGACGGTCACGACGGTGTTCCAGGGCACGGCCCAGGCTTTCCAGAAATCGATGAAGAATCTGGGAGTTCTGCTGCTGCTGGCGATCGTGGTTGTCTACATCGTGCTCGGCGTGTTGTATGAGAGCTTCATTCACCCGCTGACGATTCTCTCCGGCCTGCCGTCGGCTGGTTTCGGCGCGCTGCTCACTCTCTGGCTGTTCAAACTGGATCTGAACATCTATTCGTATGTCGGTCTCATCCTGCTGATCGGCATCGTGAAGAAGAACGCGATCATGCAGATCGACTTCGCGCTGGAGGCGGAGCGCAAGGAGAACAAGGCTCCGCTGGACGCAATCTACGAAGGCTGCGTCATCCGATTCCGTCCCATCATGATGACGACCATGGCGGCGCTTCTGGGAGCGTTGCCGATCGCGTTCGGTTACGGTGCGGGCGGCGAAGCCCGCCGTCCGCTGGGCCTCTGCGTCGTGGGCGGACTGCTGTTCTCGCAGATCGTGACCCTGTACCTGACACCGGTCTTCTACACATACATGGCCTCATTGCAGGAGCGTGTTGTCCGCCGCAAGGCCAGGCAACTGGCCCCGGTAACCGTGGCCGCGGACTGACTGCGGCCACGCATTTCGCGACATACTAGGTCACAGTGATCTATGCGACGCGAAGTGCACGTAGTGGATTCGCACACGGGCGGCGAGCCGACGCGGGTGGTGCTCGCCGGCGGCCCGGACTTGGGACGCGGCAGCATGGCGGAGCGGCTGGAAGTCTTCCGCCGCGAGCATGACCGTTTTCGTTCCGCCGTGGTGAATGAGCCGCGCGGCTCAGATGCGGTGGTCGGCGCGCTGCTGTGCGAACCTGTGAATCCTGCGAGCGCCGCGGGCGTCATCTACTTCAACAATGTTGGCTATCTCGGCATGTGCGGACACGGAACCATCGGACTGGTGGCGACGCTCGCGTATCTCGGCCGCGCCGTGCCGGGGATCGTGAAGATCGAAACGCCTGTGGGAGACGTTAGCGCGGAACTGCACGAATCGGGCGAGGTGACGGTGGCGAATGTCGAGAGCTACCGGCTGGCGAAAGACATGGACGTGCAGGTGGAAGGCTTCGGCGCCGTCCGGGGCGACATCGCGTGGGGCGGTAACTGGTTCTTCCTGGTGAACGGTGCGCCGTGTGAGCTGGAGTTCCGGAACCTGGAGATGCTCACGGATTACACGTGGCGCATTCGCCAGGCTCTTCAGGCAAACGCGATCACCGGTGCGGGCGGGCAGGAGATCGATCACATCGAGCTGTTCGGGCCTCCGCGCGCGGCGGGCGCGGACAGCCGCAACTTCGTTCTGTGCCCCGGCAAGGCTTACGATCGCTCCCCGTGCGGCACCGGCACCAGCGCCAAACTCGCCTGCCTGCACGCAGACGGCAAGCTGAAAGAGGGCCAGGTGTGGCGGCAGGAGAGCATTGTCGGCAGCGTTTTTGAAGGCAGCATCGCCGTGAGCGGCGGCAAGGTGCAGCCGCGCATCAAGGGCAGCGCGCACGTGAATGCGGAAGCGCGGCTGATCTTCGACGATCGCGATCCCTTCTGCTGGGGGATTCGAGGATGAACGGCGCCGCGCCAGACGTGCTGATCGTCGGGGGCGGCATCGTCGGAGCAGCGTGTGCGTGGGAGTGCTCGCTGGGCGGATTGAAGGTGATGGTGGTGGAGGCGGATGTGCCCGGTAGCGGCGCGACTGCCGCAGGAATGGGGCACATCGTTGCCATGGAGGATTCCACTCCCGAATTCCATCTGACCCGCTATTCGCAGATCATCTGGAACGAACTTGTGCACGAGATGCCGGCAGGTGTCGAGTATCTGCCCTGCGGAACGCTCTGGGTGGCTGTGGATGAAGAAGAGATGGCCGGCGCGCGCCGCAAGCAGGCATCGTACCTGGGGCGAGGAGTTCCCGCCGAACTGCTTGACGCGCGGCAACTCGCCGAGGCGGAGCCGAGCCTGCGCAGCGGGCTGGTGGGCGGACTGCTAGTACCGGAAGACAGCGCTCTTTATCCGCCCGTGGCCGCGCAGTGGCTGTTGACGCAGTCCGGCGCAGAGGTGCGAAGAGGCCGTGTTGTGTCGATCAGTGACAGCGGCGCTCAACTGGAGGACGGCACTCTCCTCACGGCGGGGATCATCGTGAACGCCGCGGGCGCCATGTCGTCGAAGCTCATGCCAGGCGTCCCCGTGACGCCGCGCAAGGGACATCTGGTGATCACGGAGCGTTACCCGGGCTTCCTTCGCCATCAGGTGGTGGAGTTGGGCTACTTAAAGAGTGCTCACGCGGCAGGAGGAGATTCGGTCGCTTTGAACGTGCAGCCGAGGGCCACAGGGCAGGTCCTGATCGGCTCATCGCGGCAGCACGGCGCAACGCACAAAGAGATCGACCGGCCGATTCTCTCGGCGATGCTGCGCCGCGCGGAGGAATATCTGCCGGGGATCATGGATCTTGTCGCGGTGCGTTGCTGGACCGGCTTCCGCGCGACGACTCCGGACAAATTGCCGTTGATCGGGCCCTGGCCGGGGACCCAGCGAGTGTGGCTGGCGACGGGGCATGAAGGGCTCGGGATTACCACTGGCCCGGCGACTGGGCGGCTGGTGGCGGATTTGATTCTGGGACGCACGCCGGCGATTCCAGCGCAGCCGTATCTTCCCGCGAGGTGCGGCCATGCCTGAGCGGATCAGGATCATCGTGGATGGCCGCGAACTGCACGTGGACAGAGGCGTCACGGTCGCGGCGGCGATGATGAACGCGGGCATCCGTGCGTTCCGGCAGTCCGTAAGCGGCGAGGCGCGCGGGCCGCTCTGCGGGATGGGCGTCTGCATGGAATGCCGCGTCACGATCAACCGCGAACCGCACTGCCGGAGTTGCCAGACTCTGTGCGAAGACGGCATGGAGGTGCAGACGCGATGAGCGCCTTCGACATCGCAGTGGTCGGCGCCGGACCCGCAGGGATCGCCGCGGCATGCCGTGCCGCCGAGAATGGCGCGCGCGTTGTGGTCATCGACGACAACCCCGCGCCCGGCGGGCAGATCTGGCGCGGCGAAAAGAGTGAGCCGTGGATCGAGCGTTTCAAGCGCAGCGGCGCGGTGCTGGAGCGTGACACGGCGGTGGATGAGCGCGTCCGGCAGCGTGGCGCAAAGCTGATCCTTGCCACAGGCGCGCGCGAGTTGTTCCTGCCTTTTCCTGGTTGGACCTTGCCGGGGGTGACAGGCGTGGGCGGGCTCCAGGCGCTGATCAAGTCGGGGCTCGCCGTGAAAGGCATGCGCGTCGTTATCGCTGGAAGCGGACCGCTGCTGCTGGCCGCCGCGTCGCTGGCGCGCAGCAAGGGTGCTGTCGTGAGGTTAGTGGCCGAGCAAGCGCCGGGCGGACGTGTCACAGGCTTTGCGGGCGCTCTGTGGCGTCATCCCGGCAAAGCGTTGCAAGGCGCGGAGCTGATACTCACGCTGATTGGCGTCCGCTATGACGCGGGCTGTTTCGTGGAGGAGGCTTGCGGCGAGGGGCAAGTAGAGCATGTTCGTGTTCGCCGTGGAGAGCGCGCGTGGGAAGAAAAGTGCGATCTGCTCGCCGTGGGATTCGGCCTCGTGCCAAACACGGAACTTGCGGCGTTGCTTGGGTGCGATCTGGATTCGGGCTTTGTGCGCACCGGCGACTGGCAGCAGACCAGCGTTCCGGGTGTGTATGCGGCTGGAGAGTTGACAGGCATTGGCGGCGTAGAGAAATCGCTCGTGGAAGGCGAGATCGCCGGCCTCGCCGCAGCCGGACGGGAGGCCGATGCGGAGCGGCTCTTTTCGAGACGGGCATCGTGGAAGAGATTCGCCGCACGGCTACAGAGCGCCTTCGCGTTGGAACCGGTGCTGAAGAAACTTGCGCGCGAGGATACCTGCGTGTGCCGCTGCGAAGATGTCCCCCTTTCCGAATTGAAAGGGCGCGCGTCGTGGCGCGAAGCCAAACTGCAGACGCGCTGCGGCATGGGCTCCTGCCAGGGGCGCATCTGCGGCGCGGCCACGCGCGAGATCCTCGGCTGGGGCGCCGACTCCGTGCGGCCTCCGGCGTTCCCCACGAAAGTCCGGAATCTGATTGAATCGAAGTCATCATGAATTGGACCGGAGTGATCCCTGCCATTACGACGCCGTTCCATGAGGATCTGAGCGTCGACCACGGCTTCTTCGCGCGCCACTGCCAGTGGCTGGTGGAGAATGGCTGCTCGGGTGTCGTCGCACTCGGTTCGCTCGGTGAAGGCGCGACGCTGACCTTTGAAGAAAAGGAAGCCGTGCTGAAGACTGCCGTCATAGCGCTGGGCGACACAGCCCCCGTGGTTGCGGGCGTCTCCGCACTCAGCACCGCCGAGTCCGTGAAGATTGCGGAGATGGCAGCGGACGCGGGCTGCTCCGGCCTGATGGTGCTGCCGCCCTACGTCTACACGGGCGACTGGCGCGAGATGAAGGCGCATGTCTCCGCGATCCTCAACGCCACGCCGCTCTCGTCGATGCTCTACAACAACCCTATCGCCTACAAGACGGACTTCGTGCCGGAACAGGTGATGGAGCTGTTGCGGGAGCACGGAAACCTGCACGCCATCAAGGAGTCGAGCGCGGACGTGCGGCGCGTGGCCGCGTTGCGCGCGCTGGCCGGTAACCGGTTGAAGATCCTGTGCGGCGTGGATGACCTGATCCTGGAGGCGGCGCTGGCCGGGGCCGTTGGCTGGATCGCGGGCCTGGTGAATGCATTTCCGGCGGAGTCGGTCGCGCTGTTCGATGCCGCCGTCCGCGGCGATCGCGAACGCGCCTTCGATATCTACAAGTGGTTCCTGCCGCTGCTGCGAATGGATACCGTGCCGAAGTTCGTGCAGTTGATCAAGCTGGTCCAGGAAGAGATCGGGATGGGGAACGCGCGAGTGCGGCCACCCCGGCTGCAACTGTTGGGTGCGGAACTGGAAGAGGCGCGGGCCGTTGTCGCGGAGGCTCTGGCAGCGCGGATCTAAGGATGCGGCGGAGAGACTTTCTCGCTTTGCCCCTTGCTATGGGGCGAGGCGGGGATCCGCCGCTGCGCGGGACGTTCCTTCAATTCTGGGCAGCGCACCTCGAGTGGGAGCCGGAGCGGTGGAACCGCCTGTTCGGCTATCTGCGCGCGATGCGCGTGCGCGAGCTGATCATTCAGTGGAGCGGGTATGACGGCATCGACTATGCGCCTCTTGTGGAGCGCGTGCTGTCGATGGCGGAGCCGCACTGGATGTGCGTGAAGGTCGGACTGCGTTACGAGAGCCGCTGGTGGCGGGATCTGGATGCTGATCCGTCGGATGCGCTCAAGAGAGTTGAGCAGCGTGCCGCGGAATCGGCCTTGGATCTGGAGCGTCTGGTGAAGCAGCGGCGTGCGTTCGCGGGCTGGTATCTGCCGGAGGAGTTCGACGACGCGCACTGGTCCAGCGCAGTCCCGTTGCTCGGTGATAGCTTGAAGTCCGTCCGCAGCCGCGTCGCGCGTCTCTCGGTGAGCGGATTCACCAACAGGACGCTGGCTCCGCGGCGGTTGGCGGAATTCTGGCGCGCAGTGGCCTCCAGGAGCGGGGTTGACGAAGTCCTGTTCCAGGACGGCATCGGAGCAGGGAAGATGCCGTTGAACGAGTGGCCTGCTTACGCGGCTGCGCTCAAGGTCCTTGGCGGTAGGCTGACGTTCGTCGTGGAGACATTCGAGCAGCCCGGCCGCAGCGAGGAGTTTCGCGCGACGTCCGCGCCGATGGATCGGGTCCTGGCGCAATGCCGGATTGCCAGGCAGTACAGCCGCCGCGCTCCCATAGCCTTCAGCCTGCCCGAGTACGACACTCCTGCCGGTGGCGTGGATGCCGAGCGCAGGTACGAGGAATACCTCCAGCGACTCGGCTAAAAGCCTTACTCGTTTTCCTCTCAAGCATCGCTCAGCCTGCCCGATAAGGCGCTTGTGATCCCACAGCAGAATCCTCAGCGCGCGGCTCGCCCGCTCGCGGCCGCTCGAGGCGGTGGATGCAGCAAAGCCGCGTCTTCAGCGGAGAGGACAGTCTACATGTTCGGTGGGAAATCCAAGCCAGGTGCGTAAGGAGAAAGACCATATGTTGATTCGAGTTTCCGAGGCGTTGAAATGGGCCTTGCTGGCGGCGGTAGCTGCAGCGATGTGCGCACAGGCTCAGGAGCATACGCAGCTTTCCACAACAACGGCGATGGCGCGCGTAGCCAAAAAGGTGACACCCGATTTCCCCGTCGCGGCCAGGCAGTTGAATGTACAGGGCCAGTCTGAAGTCCAGGTGGTCGTCAATGCCCAGGGCGATGTGGAAGACGCCAAAGTTGTGAAAGGCAATGCGATGTTTTCGCAATCGTCGCTCGCGGCTGTGAAGCAGTGGAAGTTCACGCCGCTGATGAAGGATGGGCAGCCGGAGAAGTTTTCGACGGTAATCGTCTTCAACTATCAGAAGTAGGCAGGGGAATTTCTCCAACGGGGCGGCGCATTGTGTCCGCCCCATCACCGTGAGGGAAATGCAGCACAATGGCGGTAGCATGAAAAGCTACCGCAAAGAACTCTGGTTTGAAGTCCCCTCGCGCCGCGGTTTCGTCAACATCACGCCGCAGGTGGAACAGTGCCTGCGCGACAGCGCGGTGCAGGAGGGCCTGTGCCTGGTGAACGCCATGCACATCACTGCCAGCGTCTTCATCAACGACGACGAAAGCGGGCTGCATCACGATTACGAGGTCTGGCTCGAAAAGCTCGCTCCGCACGAGCCGGTGCGAGGCTACCACCACAACCGCACCGGCGAGGACAACGCCGATGCTCACATGAAACGCCAGATCATGGGTCGCGAAGTGGTCGTCGCCATCACGGGCGGGCAGTTCGACTTCGGCCCCTGGGAGCAGATCTTCTACGGCGAATTTGACGGGCGCCGCAGCAAGCGTGTCCTGGTGAAGATCATTGGCGAGTAGCCGGCATCTTCCGGCCGCCCTGATGCAGAGTCAGCCCCTTCACCTGTCCGGATGCGTCTTTTTCAAACGTGATCTCCGCTTCCACTACCTTCAGGAAGAAAGTTGATTCGGACTTCGCAAACACGGGCACTTTGGCCTGCCCCGTGGCCTGTGTCATGAGCTGCTCGCCTTCCAATGTGACACTGAGCACGAAGCCCGGCTGCAATTCGTAGTTGCCGACGTATTGCTTCAGCGTCTCCACGGGAAGCTTGATTTCGGTGTTCACGGCGGGCTTGGGCGCTTCCTTGCCTGACGCCAGATTGACGAGGTCCGACGCAAGCCTGCCGGCCTGGGAAGGCAGGACATTCGACAGCGTGACAACCACGAGTTCCTTCGACGGCACGCGCATAATCATCGTGGAGAAGCCGTTGATCCCGCCGCCGTGCGAGATTGTCTCGACACCGTCAGCTTTGACGACAGTCCAGCCATATGCGTAGTTGTTCTTCTCCGGCGTGAAGTATCGCCTATAGTTCTCCGGAGTGAGCAGCTTTCCCGCTCGGAGTGCAGCGTCCCACTTCATCAGATCCAGAGTGGTCGAATACATGGATCCAGCCGCGTGAGGAATGCTCATGTCGATAAACGAGGCGTTCTTCATGACGGCGCCCTGCTTCTCATAGCCCGCGGCGCGCCTCGGCAGAATGTCTCCGTTCCAGTCGTAGCCGGTGTCATTCATGCCCAGCGGAGTGAGGATGTTGGCGCGGATGAATGAGTCGTAAGGAACGCCGGAGGCCTTTTCAATGATGTAGCCGAGCAGAACGTAGCCGGAGTTCGAGTACGACATTTTCGTCCCCGGATCGAAATCCAGCGGCTTGTCCTGGTAGCGCTTCAGTGTCTCCGCCGGGGGCGAAGGTAGCGCCATCGTCTTCATGTAGTCGGGGAAGCTGGTGAAGTTCGGGATGCCGGACGTATGCGTCAGAATGTGGTGGATGGTGATGGGCTTCCATGCCGCGGGGCAGGGCTCCACGAACTTGCACACCGGATCGCTCACCTTCAGCTTGCCCTGCTGCTCGAGCAGCAGGACGCCCATGGCTGTGAACTGCTTGGTGATGGAGCCGAGCCGGAACTTCGTGTCGGGAGCATTCGGGATGTTCCATTCGAAATTGGCCATGCCGAAGCCGCTGCTGAGCAGCGTCTTCCCGCCCTGGGCCACGAGCACGCTCCCGTTGAACCGTCCCTGGTCGAAGTAGGCCTGCGCCTGCTCCTTGAGGCGTTCCGGGGTCGCCTGGGCGTAGCAAATGGCTGTAGCACAAAGGAAAAGCAGCGTTCGCATAGTGTTCTTCCCATTGTCGCTACAATTGGAGGAAGCCCAAAGTAAAAACCGATGCCCAGCCTCCTTGACCGCCTGAAGCAAGGCATACAAAAGACTCGCACCGGCCTGGTGACGAAGGTCGAAGACGTCCTCCTTGGCAAGAAAGAGATCGACGCTGATCTGCTGGAGGAACTGGAATATACGCTGATCGGCGCAGACGTCGGCGTGCGCACCGCGAACGACATACTCGAAAGCATTCGCCAGAGGGTGGAGCGGCATCTCGTCAATGATCCGGCGGAATTGCGGCAACTGATTCGGGAGCACCTGCTCGGAGTGCTGGAAGCGTGCGAAAGGCCGCTGGCCGTGGCCAAGGACCCGCCCACCGTGATTATGATGGTCGGCGTGAACGGATCGGGAAAGACGACCACCACCGGTAAACTCGCCGCGCGCTTCAAAGCGGACGGCAAGAGCGTCCTGCTCTGCGCCGCCGATACCTTCCGCGCCGCCGCCATCGAGCAGCTCGAAGTGTGGGGCCAGCGCACCTCCACCGACACCATCCGGCAGGCGCAGGGCGCCGATCCGAGCGCCGTGATCTTTGACGCCCTGCAATCCAGCCGCGCCCGCAAGGTGGACGTCCTGCTGGTGGACACGGCGGGCCGCCTCCACACCAAGTCCAACCTGATGAGCGAGCTCGAGAAGATGCGCCGCACCGCGGCTCGCGTGGTGCCGGGTGCTCCTCACGAAGTCTGGCTGGTGTTGGATGCGACGACAGGCCAGAACGGCCTGGAGCAGGCGCGCAAGTTTACCGAGTCGGCCGGAGTGACGGGCCTCATCCTGACCAAGCTCGACGGCACGGCCAAGGGCGGCATCGTCGTCGCCATCTCGCGCGAGTTGAATCTCCCCATCCGCTACATCGGTGTGGGCGAGCAGGCCGACGATCTGCTCCCGTTTGAGCCCGACAAGTTCATCTCCTCCCTCTTCGAAACATGACAACGCAATACCTTCGCGAGGCACTTGATCTGGCCCGGAAAGGGCAAGGGCGCGTATCCCCGAACCCGGCGGTCGGAGCCGTGGTGGTGCGCGGCGACCACGTGGTGGGGCGCGGTTTCCACACCTGGTCCGGAATCAAGCACGCCGAGATCCTTGCGTTGGAGGAAGCAGGGGACGCGGCTCGCGGCGCAACCGTCTATGTCACTCTGGAGCCGTGCTCCCACGAAGGACGCACCGGCCCGTGTGCCGGCGCGCTGGTTGATGCCGGCGTCGCGCGCGTCGTCACCATCACTCAGGATCCCAACCCGCAGGTGGCAGGCAAGGGCCTCGAGCATCTTCGTGCCGCGGGTGTTGAAGTCACCGTGGATTCGTCACTCGTGGCGGAGGCCGAAGATCTCAACCGTCCCTTCTTCCACTTCATGCGCACCGGCCTGCCGCTGGTCACGCTGAAGTCGGCGCTGACTCTGGACGGAAAGATCGCCGCGCCCGAGGACAACTCCGGCTGGATCACATCGGAGCGGGCACGTGCACACGTCCAGCAGGTGCGCCATCTGCACGACGCGATCCTCACCGGCATCAACACCGTGATCTCCGACGACTGTCTGCTGACGGACCGTAGCGGGCTGGAGCGCTCCCGTCCACTGCTGCGCATCGTTCTAGACTCCCTGCTGCGTCTGCCGCTGGACTCCAGGATGGTCCAGAGCTGCCAGGGCGATGTGCTTGTCGTCTGTTCTTCCGTGGCGCCTGCCTGGCGCCGACAGGCGCTGGAAAAGCACGGCGTCGAGGTGATCGCAGCCGATGGACCCGGAGGCCGGCCCGATCTCCACGCCGTGGCCCGGGAGTTGGCCGAGCGCAAGTACCTCTCGCTGATGATCGAAGCCGGCAGCAAAGTGAATTGGGCTGCGCTGGAGAGCGGAGTGGTGGACCGCATCCTGTTCTACTACGCGCCGAAGATCCTCGGCGGCATCCAGTCGCTTCCTGTCGCCGGAGGCATCGGCCGCCGCCGCCGGATCGACGCCATCCGCTTCCACGGCACGCGGCTGCACTCGATTCCACCCGACGAGTTCGTTGTCGAGGCGTGGCTCGAAAAGGACTGACGCATGTTTACCGGCATCATTGAAGAGCTTGGCTCGATCGAGAACATTGAGCCGCGCGCCGCGGGCACACGGCTTCGCGTGCGCGCCGGTGCGGTGTGCGTCGACCTGCGCGAGGGCGACAGCGTCTGCGTCAACGGGGTGTGTCTCACCGCGGTCGGCGTGAAGGCGGATGGCTTTGGTGCGGATGTCTCGCCCGAGACGCTGCAACGCTCCAACCTCGGCGCACTGAAAACAGGTTCGTCCGTGAACCTGGAGCGTGCGCTGCAAGCTTCATCGCGCCTGGGCGGGCACATCGTGCAAGGGCATGTTGATGGGCTCGGCCAGATCGAGTCGCTCGAGCTCCTCGGCGACAACAACTGGTGGCTCCGCATCCGCGTCCCTGAGGAGATCGACCGCTATCTTGTCTTCAAGGGCTCGATTGCTATCGACGGAATCAGCCTCACAGTGGCCGCCGTGGAAGGCGGGATCGTGTCCGTCACCATCATTCCGCACACCTACGCCAACACGAACTTGAAGTCGCGCAAGCCTGGCGACACCGTCAATATCGAGACCGACGTCCTTGCCAAGTATGTCGAGAAGATGCTCTCCAGGCTGGACCTCAAAAACAACAAACTGACCGTGGAACGGCTTCTGGAGCAGGGCTTCTGAGCCCGATTGCATCGGTTTTGTTCGACGGCTCATGGGCTCGCCGGTACTAAGGTTCTAGTCAGTAATGTGGCGAAAGTAGGTTGTACCATCCACCTCCCACGGGCTCAATAGTAAAGAGCATGGGGAAATTCGCCAAGGTCGAAGCGATGGGAGTGTTTGCGGGCTATGATCAGGCCGCATCACTCAACAGAAGACCGCGGCAGCGGGGCATTGTTGCCGTGGATGCCGGACGCAAAGGGCTCGCACGTCATGCCTCGGCCCAGGCGCTGTCAACTCCCGTTTACACCACCTGGCACGCAGAAGACGGGCGTCGGCAAATCGAATTTCTCTCCACCGTGCTGGAGTCGATCCGCTTCGAATGTTCCCGTTCGATGAACGGTGTCGGCGGAACCGGCATCGGCGGTGTGCTGCTCGGCCACCACAGGATCGAGGGGATCCGGGTCCTCGCCTGGCGCCCCGTTCCCTGTGAGCACTCCCGCGGCCCCGGATTCCTGCTCTCCGAACACGATCACGCCACGCTCGCTTCGATGCTGGAAGAGCTGCGCGCCGATGCTTCGCTTGAGGCGATGAGCGTCGTGGGTTGGTTCGTTTCCCATCCGCGCGGCGGCCCAGAGCTCGGAGAAGAGGAGCTGGAACTGCAGCATCGTTTCTTCGCCAGCACCAATCTCGTGCTCGCCATCCGGACGGATCGCCTGGGCGATGCTGAATTCACCATCTGCAACGGCGAGGGCGCAAGAATCGATCCAGTCTTCGTCGTGACTCCGCGTCCTGCCGCGCGGGGAGTTCGTCCCGCCGCACAGCAGCCAGCGCAGGAAGCCTCCGCCCCACGGCGCAGGACCGCCACGTGGACCGGCGCGCTTTGGACGATGGTGACCTTTGCGCTCTTCGCGCTTGTCGGCGGCGCTCTGCTCGCGCGCACGCATCGAGTTCAGTCCGCCTCCCTGTTCGCTACCGGGAAGACTCCCATCGAGATGCTATCAGTGCACGCCGCGGACAAGGGCGGGGAGCTGGTGATTACCTGGAATGGCATCGCCGAACCGATCCGCTACGCGTCCAGGGTCACGCTGCTGATCCGTGACGGCAGCGACATCACAAGCCGCGAACTCGACGGCGCCGCCGCTCGCGCGGCCCTGCAATTCTACAAGCCGCATTCTCCTCAAGTGACTGTCGCGCTGCAACTGGAATCAACAGGCGGCGAACACTTTGAAGAGTCCACCACCTATCTTCATCCCTCGGCGAATCGTCCTCACGTCACCCCGTTGACCCGCGACATGTTGCCCCCGCCGGGCGAATAGACGTCTCCTCATCGGACTGATTCCTCTCTTTTGATACGCGGCCACAATTTACTGGACCTGAAAACCAAAAACTGAACCTGGCTGTCGTATGATTGGACAGAGTGACCAGTCGGTCCTCGTCGGACAATACTGTATGAATATCCTCAGAGTCTCGCTCGCTTTCCTTGCGCTCGGCGTATCCGCCTGGGGCGCGAATGTCACCGGTAAATGGAAGATGACGGCGAATACGCCGGATGGCAACACGCACAATGTGGATCTCGTCGTGAAAGAGGACAGCGGCAAACTCGCCGGCGAACTGGTCTCGGAACGCGGCGCGCTCCCGATCCAGGATGTCGCTCTGAACGGTGATGAGCTCACCTTCAAGCTGATCCTTGACGTCGGTCCCATTCCCTTCAAACTCAAGGTCGATGGCGACACCATGAAGGGAACGATTACCACTCCCGACGGCGCCAGCGGCACCGTGACGGCGAAGCGCGAGGGCGCTGCTCCTGCCGCCGCGACGACGGCTGGCGTGACCGGGAAGTGGAAGATCGTCTCCAAGGATCCCGAAGGCAACGAGATTCGCGTCACCATGGATCTGAAGCAAGAAGGCGAAAAGTTGACTGGCTCGATGACGCTGGACAGCGGCGACGTTGCCCCCATCATGGACGGCAAAGTGACCGGCAGCGAAGTCGCTTTCAAGATCCCCACCGGCGAGGGCAACTTCGAAGTGGCCGGCACCTTGAATGGTTCCGAGATCAAAGGAACCTACAAGACGCCGAACGGCAGCAAGGGCACCTTCACCGGCTCGAAGTAAGTTTTCTGTTGGGTCAAAGGCGGCGCCTCAGCGCGCCGCCTTGTTCTTTTTTGCCCTCAGTGCGCCTGCCTTTTTGTCGAGTACTCCCGCCACCTTCACCTTCCGCACCTTCTGCGCGTACGCAACAGCACAATTCCAGGACATCACGAGTGTCTGGCCCAACCCGCTTTTGCTAGAGTAGACACAAGTCAGAGGAACAGAACTGGGATGTCTGCCAACTTCACTCGCCGTACCTTCATGTCAGCTGTTGCCGCCGCTCCGGCGGTGCTCGCGTCCGACAAATCCGGCATGAAACGACCTGTCGCCGGCAGCGGTGCGCATCAATTCGAGGTCATCCACGACTGGGGCGAACTGCCGAAGACCATCCGGTACGGCAACACCCACGGTGTCTGCGTCGACTCGCACGGCCTCGTCTACATTCACCACACGGTGCATGCGACCTCCGAGTCCGACGACACCATGGTTGTCTTCGATCACAAGGGCAAATTCGTCCGCAGCTGGGGCAGGGAATTCAAGGGCGGCGCGCACGGCCTCACTCTTCGCAAGGAAGGGCGGGACGAATACCTCTACCTCTGCGATACGAAGCGCGCCATCGTTGGCAAGTACACGCTGAAGGGCGAAAAGGTGTGGGAAGTCGGCTACCCTGAGCAGTCGCCCGCCTACAAGCCAGGCGACGACGGGAAGCAGAAGAAGTACAGCCCCACGAACCTGACCATCGCGCCGAACGGCGATATCTACGTCGGCGACGGCTACGGCTCCAGCTACATCAACGTCTACAGCCCCAAGGGCGAGTGGAAGTTCACCTTTGGCGGGAAGGGTAAGGACGTGGGCCAGCTCGATTGTCCGCACGGCATCGCGTTCGATGGACGTGGTGCGGAGCCCCGCATCCTCGTCGCCGACCGCTCCAACCGCCGCTTCCAGTACTTCAGCCTCGACGGCAAGCACCTCGCCTTCGGCGCGCAGGGCGACGTGAAGCTGCCGTGCCACTTCGATCAGTACAAGGGCATGTTGCTGGTGCCGGACCTCGAAGCGCGAGTGACTTTGATGGACAAGGAAAACAAGGTCCTCGCCCAGCTCTGCGACGACGAGTCCAACACGTGGGGCAAGCTCCGCAAGGAGCCGCGCGACAAGTTCATCCCCGGCAAGTTCGTCTGCCCGCACTCGGCCTGCTTCGACAAGGACGGCAACATTTTTGTGGTCGAATGGGTGGAGGTGGGCCGCGTCACCAAGTTGCGCCGCCTCGCCTGACTACTTGCATGACCGACATCACCATCCGCCCGGCCACGCCGGAAGACGCCGAATTTCTGGTGCGCGGCAACGCCGCCATGGCGCTCGAAACTGAGCACCTCTCCTTGGACCTGGACCGTCTCCGCGACGGCGTCCACGCGCTGTTCGATAACCCCTCCCGCGGCCTCTACTACATCGCCGAGATCAACGGTCGCCGCGTCGGTCAGATGATGATCACCTACGAGTGGTCGGATTGGCGCAACGGCAACTTCTGGTGGATTCAGAGTGTGTGGGTGGAGCCCGAGTTCCGCGGCCAGGGCGTGTTCAAGGCGCTCTACGCCCACGTCGAAACCCTCGCGCGCCAGGATGCCGGAGTGTGCGGCCTACGCTTGTACGTGGAGAACGACAACACTCGCGCCCAAGGCACCTACGAGCGCTGCGGCATGAAACGCACCGCCTACCAGATGTTCGAAGCCGACTTCGTGCTCAAGCGCTAAAACAGTCGTGCTCAACAGCACTACACCCGCTCCCTACCGTTCACGGCTGTAAATGCGATAGAGCCGCGAGCCGTAGCGAGCGGGTGTAACAGAGTCCAGCGAGCCTCCAGCGGGGTGGCCTTAACGAGAACCAGGCGCTTGTCCGTTACAGCGCCACCGACAACGTATTCAGCGCGCCCTGAGCCCGGGCCTCGAACGCCCCAATCTCAATGTCGTGTTTCAGCAGGAAGCCGAGCTCATCGACCCCTTCCAGCATGCACGTCCTCGAGAACGCGTCCACGGGGAACTGGCACGTCGATCCATCAGGCAGCGTCAGCGTCTGCGACGCCAGATCCACCGAAACCTTCGCCAGCGGATTCGACTTGAGCTGCTCCATCAGCTTCGCGTGCATCTCGCGCGGCACGATCACCGGCAGCAGCGAGTTCTTCAACGAATTGCCCTTGAAGATATCCGCGAACGACGTCGAGATCACCGCCTTGAACCCAAACTGCGTCAGCGCCCACGGCGCGTGCTCCCGCGAAGATCCGCACCCGAAGTTGTCCCCGGCCAGCAGCACCTGCGCCGACTTTGCCTGCGCGTTGTTCAACACGAAGTCCGCCTTTGGCGACCCGTCCGCCTCGTACCGCCAGTCGAAGAAGAGCTGATCGCCCAGCCCCGCCTTCGAGATGGTCTTCAAGAACCTCGCAGGAATGATCTGGTCCGTGTCGATGTTGTCGACAGGCAGCACCGCCACCGACGATTCGAATGTTGTGAACTTTTCCATGGTGCGTGCTCCTTAGCTCAACATCTTCCGCGGGTCCGTCACGGTCCCCGTCACTGCCGACGCGGCCGCCGTCAGCGGGCTCGCCAGGAACGTCCGGCCGCCCTTGCCCTGCCGTCCTTCGAAATTGCGGTTCGACGTAGAAACCGAGTACTGCCCCGGCTGCAACTGGTCGCCGTTCATCGCGATGCACATCGAGCAGCCCGCCTCGCGCCACTCCGCACCCGCTTCGACAAACACGCGGTCGAGGCCCTCTGCCTCGGCCTCGCGCTTGATCTGCTGCGAGCCCGGCACCACCATCACGCGCACCTTTGGATTCACCTTGCGGCCCTTCAGCACGGACGCCGCCGCGCGCAGGTCCGACATCCTCGAATTCGTGCAGGACCCGATGAACACCACATCCACCGGATGCCCGGCCAGCGGCTTGCCCGCTTCCAGAGCCATGTAGGCCAACGCCTTCTTTAGCGTGTCGCGCTCCACTGCGTCGCTCAGCGCCGATGGATCCGGTACCGCGCCCGAAATCGCTATGCCCATGCCCGGATTAGTTCCGAACGTGATCATCGGCTCCAGCGCGTCCGCATCGATCGTCACCTCGTGATCGTAGACGGCCCCTTCGTCGGTCGGCAGTTGCTTCCAACGAGCCACCGCCGCATCCCACGCCGCGCCCTGCGGCGCGAACGGCCTGCCGTGCAGAAACTGATATGTCGTGTCGTCCGGGGCAATCAGCCCGGCCCGCGCGCCGCCCTCGATCGACATATTGCACACCGTCATGCGCTCTTCCATGGACAACGCCCGAATCGCGCTGCCCGTGTATTCCAGGACGCACTCCGTGCCGCCGCCGACGCCGATCTTCGCGATCAGCGCCAGAATGATGTCTTTCGCCGTTACACCTGGCCGCAGCGTGCCGTTCACGCGCACCGCGAAGCTGCGAGACTTCCGCTGCAGCAGGCACTGCGTCGCCAGCACGTGCTCCACCTGGCTGGTCCCGATGCCGAACGCCAGCGCGCCGAATGCGCCATGCGTCGCCGTGTGCGAGTCGCCGCACACCACCGTCATGCCCGGTTGCGTCAACCCGTACTCCGGCCCGATTACGTGCACGATGCCCTGCCGTTTGCTCTGGAAGCCGAAGTGCGGGATGCCGAACTCCTTGCAGTTCTTCTCGAACTGCTCCACCTGCGCCTTGGCGATCGGATCGACAATCGGCAGGCTCCGCGGCGTGGTCGGCGTCGAGTGGTCGCACGTGCCGAAAGTCTTGTCCGGCCGCCGCACCTTGAGCCCGCGCTGCCGCAGACCTTCGAACGCCTGCGGCGAGGTCACCTCGTGCACCAGGTGCAGGTCAATGTAGAGCAGCGCTGGCGCGCCCTCCGGCTCGCACACGACGTGCGAGTCCCACAGCTTCTCGATGATGGTTCTCGGTTTCGACATCGTCAGATCGCCTCGCAGACTGCCTCGCCCACCTGCTCCGTCGTGCGCGGTGCACCCTTCGGCTTCAGGTCGGCGGTCACTTTGCCGGAATTCAGCACCGCTTCAATGGCGTTGTTCACGGCATTCGCCTCTTTCAGCAGCCCGAACGAGTACTCGAGCATCGCCGCCACGCTGCCGATGGCGCCGAGAGGATTCGCCTTGTTCTGTCCCGCGATGTCCGGAGCCGAACCGTGCACCGGTTCGTACAGCCCGACCCACGCGCCCGACGGCTTCTTCTCTCCGATCGACGCCGACGGCAGCATCCCGATCGAGCCCGCCAGCACAGCGCCTTCATCGGACAGAATGTCGCCGAACATGTTCTCGGTAACCACCACGTCGAACCGGGTTGGGTTCAGTACCAGTTGCATGGCGCAGTTGTCCACCAGCACGTGCTCCAGTTCGACATCCGGAAACTCCGCCGCCACTTCCACCATGACACGCCGCCAGAGCTGCGAACACTCCAGCACGTTCGACTTATCTACGGACGCCACCTTTTTCCGCCGCTGCCGCGCCAGGTGGAACGCCATGCGGCCGATCCGCGCGATCTCGGCCCGCGTGTAGGCCATCGTGTTGACCGCCCGCTCGCCGTCGCCGTTGCCTTCGATCCCGCGCGGCGTCCCGTAGTAGATGCCCCCGGTGAGCTCGCGCACGATGATCATGTCCGTGCCCTGAATCCGCTCGTTCTTCAGCGGCGAGGAGTCAATCAGCGCCTGGTAGGTCCGCACCGGGCGCAGGTTCGCATACACGCCGAGCACCTTGCGGATGCCCAGCAAGCCGCGTTCCGGCCTCTGCGCCGGCGGCGCGCTGTCGAACTCCGGCAGGCCCACGGCGCCCAGCAGGGTCGCGTCCGCATCGGCCGCCAGCTTCGCCGTCGCGTCCGGGAACGGAGTGCCCGTCTTGTGGATGGCGACACCGCCCAGCAGCCCCTCGGTCAGTCTCAGCGTGTGGTTGTACTTCTCGGCAACTCGGCGGAGGACACGCACGGCCTCCAGGGTGACTTCCGTCCCGATGCCGTCGCCCGGCAGGACGAGGATGTTCAAGTTCATAGTGTGATGTCAGTCGGCCGCGACCGCTCCGTCAGCTTTCACCTTCTCGCCTGCCTTCAACGTGTGGATCAGGGCCAGGATCTCCTGGTCGGTGACGCCCTTTTTGCGGTCCGCAATCTCGATAAAGCCGTGATACACGGCGTCCAGCTCTTCTTTCCTCAGGTTGTAGCCAAGGTGCTCGCACTTGGCTCGCAGTGCGTGCCGGCCCGAATGCTTGCCGAGCACCAGCCGGCCTTCAGGGATGCCCACCGACTTCGGATCAATGATCTCGTACGTCGACTTCTCTTTCAGGTAGCCGTCCTGGTGGATGCCCGCCTCATGGGCGAATGCGTTGGCCCCCACCAGCGACTTGTTCGGCTGCGGCCCGAAGGAGATCATCTCCGTCAACATCTGGCTCGCCGGGAAGATGTGCTCGGTGACGATGTTGGTGTAGTACGGCAGGCGGTCTCGCCGCACGTTCATCGTCATCACGACCTCTTCCAGAGCGCAATTGCCCGCGCGCTCGCCGATGCCGTTGATGGTGCACTCAATCTGCCGTGCCCCGGCCGCCACCGCCGCCAGCGAGTTCGCCGTCGCCAGCCCCAGGTCATTGTGGCAGTGGACGCTGATAATCGCCTTGTCGCCGACCGCCCGCGCCATCCGGCCGATGAGTTCCGCGTGCTCCTCCGGCACCGAGTAGCCGACGGTATCCGGCAGGTTGACCGTCGTGGCGCCAGCAGCGACTACCGCCAGCGTCACCTGTTCCAGATAGTCCGGGTCCGTCCGCGTCGCATCCTCGGCGGAGAACTCTACGTCGTCCGTGAATTGCCTCGCCAGTTCTACCGCTGCGCAGGCTTCATCCAGAACCTGCTGGCGCGACTTCTTCAATTTGTATTTGAGGTGGATGTCGCTGGTCGCAATGAACGTGTGGATGCGCGGATGCGTCGCCGGCTCCAAGGCGCTCGCCGCCCTTTCCACATCCAGCCGGCAGGCGCGGCTCAACGCAGCCACCCGCACCCAGGGGAGTTCCGTGCTGATCACACGCACTGCCTGGTAGTCGCCCTCGCTGGCGATCGGGAAACCCGCCTCCAGAATGTCCACCCCAAGTTCGGCCAGCTTGCCGGCCATCCGGAGCTTCTCCGGAACCGTCATGGAACACCCTGGCGACTGCTCTCCATCCCTGAGCGTCGTGTCGAAGATGAATACCCGCTGCCCGTTCTGCGAATCTGCCATGCTCGCGGTTGCGCTCCTTCTCGCTGGTTTGTTTCCTCCCTCTTCGCCGGGTAAGGCTTGGAGGGAAGGAAGTCCTTATCTTCATTCTCACCATCCCATGTCGATTTCACAAATTTATAATTCTCTTGTCTTGAATAACTGACAAGAATATAATAAATTCTGTAAATGCCAGGTATGCGTTCAACGCACTAACTCTATGGAACTGTATCCTTTGCGGGTCTTCCTGACGGTCGCCAACGAGAAGAGCTTCTCTCGAGCTGGAGAAAAGCTCTTGAGAACACAGCCGGCCATCTCCTTGGCCGTCCAGCGGCTGGAAGTCGAGCTCGGCGAAAAACTCCTGGACCGCACGGGCCGTGAACTGGTCCTCACCGACGCCGGTAAGATCGTCCTTGAGTACTGCCGCCGCTTTGAGAACCTCGAACGCGAACTGGAAAACTCACTGGCGGAGCTCCGCGACATGGCAGCCGGCCGCCTGTCCATAGGCGCCAACGAGTCCACGGCCCTCTACCTCCTCCGCCACATCGAGACATACCGGCGTCTGTACCCAAAGGTCAAAGTCCAGGTGCGGCGGGCCCTCTCAAGCAAGATCCCTGCACAGCTCATCGATGGCGACCTGGAGATGGGAGTGATCAGCTACGACCCGGAGGACGACCGGCTGGCGACCACGACCATCTACACCGATCACCTCTCCTTGCTCGTCTCTCCCCAGCACCGTTTCGCGGGCCGGAAGTCCGTCTCCATCAAGGAGTTGGGCATGGAAACCTTCGTGGCTCACAACGTGATTTCCCCCTATCGCGACGTGGTCATCCGAGCCTTCCAGCGCGCCAAGGTTCCACTCAATATGGACGTGGAGATGCCCACTGTCGAAACCATCCGCCACATGGTGCAACGCAATGAGGGCGTCGCGTTTCTTCCTAAGATGTGTGTCGAGCAGGAGATCGACCAGGGCCTGCTGGCTGAAGTAGAGGTTGAAGAACTTCGCGTAGAGCGCAAGATCCGTTTGATTTATCCCGCGCGCCGCGCGCTCAGCCACGCTGCAAAGGCGTTTCTGGAAGTAGTCCAGGGGCCGCGTCAGGAATAGTCTTTCCAAACCACGCCAACACTCGCTTTTCGAACTCCTTGGGCTCCTGGACGAGTACCGCTGTGTGCGCGCATCCCTTGGGCGACCACAGTTGCGTGCAGGTGGTGTTGGCAGCCGCCAACAACTGGCTGTGCTCCATGGGAATGTGTGTATCTGCTGTGCCATGAACTAACAACACGGGAATGTTAATGTCATGCATGACCTTGATTGGCGAGGCGTCACGCAGATCCACGCCGTGCCTCCACCGGGCGTACAGCATGGCCGTCTCCGCCAGCAATGAGCCCATCCAACCGACTCGCTGCTGCATACGGTACCGCGCCACCAGCGGGAAAGTTGCGAAGGGACTTTCTGCCACCACAGCTCGGAAGGGTACTCTTTTGCCCGCCGCCAGCAGAAGGATGCTCGCCCCCATCGACTCGCCCAAGCCGTAGACTGGCTCACCAGGAGATTGCTCGCCGATCCACGCAACCCACCGCCGTACGTCTTCCACCTCCTTCAATCCGAAGGTGTAGATCCCTCCGCCGCTCTCACCATGCCCCCTGCTGTCCGGGGCCAGGACGCGATAGCCGTTTCTGAGCAACATCCTCGCGTGACCCATCATGTCCTGGCGGCTGTCGGTCGCGCCGTGCAGCAGCACCACGACGCCGTGCGGGTCTACCGGCTCGAACCACCACGCCCTCAACTCCACCCCGTCGCTCGCGGCAATCGTTACATCTCGCCAGGTGCCGTCGCCCGCAACCCTGCCTGCCACTTTGGGAGGAGCTTTGGATCTCCACTGGGGCGCCACCCTCAAGGCATTCTCGCAAACCCATGCACCGCTAGCAGCCCAGACCACCGGCAGCCCCACCGCTGCCAAAGCACTCGCTTTAGCTTCGCGCTTCATACCCCTACAGACGCAAGGACACGCCCGCAGGAATGTTACAAAACTTGATCACCACGTCCTGTCAGTGACCTTCACGACCGGATAGGCGTCCTTGTCCCCCTCGTAGTAGGGGGAGCGCTGGAATAGCCACTGCATCCGCGCCCGGGGGTTCTTTGCGAACGTTGGATCGGCTGCGAGCCGTGCTTCGAACTCCTCTTCAAGCTTCGAGTCTTGCTTGAGCATCTCCAGCGCAATCGGTTCAAAAATATACTCGCTAAAGTACTCCTTTTGCTCGAATACCGTCTGGAAGAAGCCCCAGCGCACTGCGGAGTCCGGCGCCTCGGGTTCTAGGATTTGCATTGCCACCTTCCCGGCACGCTGCCCCACCGGCACGAAGACGCTGCCGGCGGGCAGCACCCGCTCTTCCCGGACCGGCCTCATAGTGAAGCTCTGGACCATGAACCGTCCTTCAAAGGGCGTTGGCGCAAAACGCACATTCTCAAACCGGTAACTGTCGAAGGCGCCGTTCAGAGGCTTCGGGATCGACTCCGTGGCCACTCCGTGAGCGCGCAGCAATTCGATCACTTCCTGCCACTGCCGAGGCACGATATAGCCGAGCGGTGCGACGGGCGCCACCTTTTCGGCCAGCGATCGGATCAACTGCACCTGCGTGTCCTGGGGAGCGGACGTGTACCTCGTCACCGTTGCACCGTTCACCGGGCTCTGAACCTGCTCCGCCGCGAGCCCCCTCAGCGTGTACGGCTCCCCGTTCGTTCCCGGCGTGCCCTCCAGAAAGACTTTGTCCCCCGGCTTCACGCCCGCCTGCAGCCGGTCTGCTTCCAGCGATGCCGCCCGCAGCTTCGCCGCCGTACCGGCCGCAAGATCCAGCGAGATCTGCATGATGTCGTAATGCGACCAAACCCGTGTTTTGAACGACTTTAGGCTGTGAGTCTCAACCAATAGTGCAGCTCTGTTCTGAGCCGCGGCGTAGCCCGTGGAGTAGCGCGGTGACGCTGTCATGACTGTCAGCGATTTCCCGTCACGGCCCCGCCCCTCGATGTAGTGCCCCGCGACGTGGCCCCGCTCCGCCAGTCCAATCATCAACTGCGGCAGGTACTCTCTCGCGACCCAACTGCCTACCGGCGCGGCTATGTCCTGCTCCGTGTGCAGGGCGATGGTCACGTCGTACTGGTTGTCGCTCCCGTCCGTCACGTGGTTGTCGATCAGCAGGTCCGGCAGCCAGGCCGTGTAGAGCTTCAACCACGCTCGCATCTCCGGTGTGTCCGCCTTCAGGTAGTCGCGGTTCAGGTTCCTCCGCGTTCCCGTCACGCGGAACCCCATCTGCGCTGGACCGTTCTCGTTGATCCTGTTGTACGGCGAGGCGTGCTCGTGCCCGTCGGCATTGAAGACCGGGATTGAGAGAATGACTACCCGGTCGAGCCATGCCGCGTGCCGCTTCGTTACCAGGATGTCGCGCAGCAGCATCATCGCCGCGTCCTTCCCTCCGTTCTCCCCGGCGTGGATCCCATTCTGGAGCAGCACCACAGGCTTACCCGTGCGCCGGGCCGCATCCGGCGTGAACGTCCGGTCTTTGGACACCACCAGCGCGTACAGCGTACGTCCCTCTCCTGATGTCCCGATCGTGGTCAGGCGCGCATACGGCGACACCTTCTCCAACCGCCGGTAGAACTCGACCGCCTCGTCGTATGAGCCGGTCTGCCTGAATCCCGTCGCCTCCGCATGGGTGAGCATCCCCTTCGGCGCCGCGGACGTACTCTCCGCCACCGAGGCGGCCTCCCGCATCCGCGGAGTCTCCGCCTGCGATTGCGGCGCCATCGGCGCCACTGCGGCGATCTGAAAAGCCAGCATCAGAACAACGGACATGGACTCAGTGTATCGAGACTCCCGCCGGCGGCTCCGGCATTCACCCTTGATACACTGTGGATGCAATGAAACCGGCTGTTTCGGCCGCTCTCTCGGCCATCCTCCTGCTCAGCGCCTGCGGCAAGCGCAATCCAGACCCCGCCGCCTTCCAGCAGCTCACCGCGGACTTCGTACACTCCTCTCTGGCCCTCTCGCCGGTCTACGCCTCCCAGGTCGGCTACTACAAGCACAACGGAGCCGCCCTCGACTCGATCCTCGACGATGTCTCCGCCTCGGGTATTGAGCGCCAGCGCAAGCATTACACCGAGTGGAAATCGCGCCTCTCCGATCTCGACGGGGAGAAGCTCGACCCCGAGTCCAGGGCCGACGTCGAGCTGATGCTCGTGCAGGTCGATTCCTCGCTCCTCGAGCTCGATACCATCCAGTCCTGGCGGCACAACCCGACTCAGTACGTGGAGATGATCGGTTCGGGCCTCTTTACGCCGTACTCCGTCGAGTACGCACCCGAGGAGGAGCGCTGGCGGCATATTATCGGCCGTCTGCGCGGCATCCCCGCGGTCGTTGATGCGGCCAAAAAGAATCTCGCGGACTCCAACGCCGTCTGGACCCGCGTCGCCACCGAAGAGAATGACGGCAACCTCGGGCTGATAGAAAAAGTGTTCCCCGAGAAGGTCCCCGCCTCATTGAAGTCCGAATACGACCAGGCTGCGCAGCCCGCTGTGACAGCCCTCCGCTCCCTCAACGAGCACCTCAAGACACTCAAGGACACTGGCGCGGACGGCTGGCGTCTCGGCAAGGAGAACTACGCGAAAAAGTTCAAGCTCGCCATCGGGGAGGACACCACCCCCGAGAAACTGCTCGCCGATGCGGAGTCCGAAATCACCGATCTGCGCAAGCGTATGTTCATGACCGCCGTCCCGCTGCATGTGAAGTACTATCCCACGCACAAGGATCCAGTCGATCTGAACCTGATCGTGGGTGAGACGCTCGCCAAAGTCGCGGAAAAGCACGTCAAGCCCGCTGCTTACTTCGACGAGGCCAGGAAGACACTCGCTGAAACCCGAGCCTTCCTCCAGTCCCACGAGGATCGCATCGTGAAGATGCCTGGCCGCGACAACCTGCAGCTCATCGAAACCCCCACCTTCATGCGGGGCATCTACGGCGTCGGCGGCTTCAACCCGGCCCCCGCCCTTCAGCCGCAACTGGGCGCGTTTTACTGGCTCACGCCAATCCCCGCGGATTGGACGAAAGACCGCGTCGAGTCCAAGCTCCGGGAGTACAACGACTACGGGCTCCGCATCCTCACCGTCCACGAGGCCATCCCGGGCCACTACGTCCAGTTCGAGTATGCGAATCAGATCCAGCCCGAATCACGCCGGCTTCTCCGCTCGGCCTTCGGCAACGGCCCTTATGTCGAGGGTTGGGCCGTCTACGCCACCGACATCATGCTCGCCGAGGGCTACATGGACCGGAATCCTGAGATGGAGCTGACCTGGTACAAGCAACTCCTCCGCGCAGTCGCCAACACCGTTCTGGACATCCGCATGCAAACCATGGGTATGACCGACGATGAGGCCCTGACCCTGATGACACAGAGGACCTTCCAGGAGAAGGAGGAGGCCACCGCCAAGCTCCAGCGCGCCAAGCTCAGCTCCTGCCAGCTTCCGACCTATTACGCCGGCTACCGGGCCTGGAAGCAACTGCGCCAAGCCGCTGAAAAGAAAGCCGGGCCTCAGTTTAAACCAGCCGGCTTCCACCAGCGCGCCTTGTCTGCCGGCGCCTTGCCGCTCGCATCGATGGGCCGGCTTCTCGGACTTTCGCCGCCGGAAGCAACTCACTAGTGGAACCGTAGCCTTCCTCTGAGTGGCGCGAGCAGGTGGCTCGCGCCCGCCCGGCCCCCAAGAGGGCATACCTCCCCCTAGCCCACCTCGGCTATTGCCATTCCACCTTTTCTCGTGCTTCAATCGTGGCATCGGACCTCAGAGGGGTCCTTTGACACTGCTTATGTGGAAGCAAGCGGGTTACTGGCTGCGGGACTTCGTTCTTTCAGTCTTCATTGCCTTGGTGGTAATCCTGTTCCTGTACCAACCGGTGAAGGTGGAAGGCACCAGCATGATGCCCACCCTCGAGGATCAGGAGCGCGTCTTCATCAACAAGTTCGTGTATCGCCTCGGTTTCGGCGCGATCGACCGGGGTGACACCGTTGTCTTCTGGTTCCCCGGGGATCCGACCAAATCCTATATCAAGCGGGTGATCGGACTGCCTGGTGACACCGTCGAAGTTCGCGCCGGCCGGGTCTACGTCAACGGAGCCATGCTCGACGAACCCTACGTTCCCGAAGAGTTCCGCGACCGCGTCACCGTTGGACCCGTCACGGTCCCCGGCGACTGGTACTACGTTCTGGGCGACCACCGCAGCTCATCCAACGACAGCCGCAATTGGGGCCCCGTCCCGCGCTCCGCCATCTACGGCAAAGCGGTGTTTGCCTATTGGCCGCTGGAGAAACTCGGCATCGTCCACTGAGCCGCCGCGCTTACTTCCGCCGCATCAGCCACGTCACCAGCGAGAACAGCAGGCTCAGCAGCAGGCATGTGACCAGGGGGAAGTAAAACGTCGTGTTCTTCCCGCGGATCACAATGTCGCCCGGCAACCTCCCCGGCCTGAAAGGCAGCCGGGGAGATAGGTATAGCAGCAAACCGATCGCGAACAACATTGCGCCGGCCATCATCACTGCCCGTCCGAGTTGCGTCACAGTTAGATGTTAAAACTGCGGCCCCGGTGCGCGCCAATCATGATCTGGAACAGCCTGTGGGCGATCAGTTCGTGCAGCGTCAGCAGTTCCTTCTGCGCTTCGAAGATGGCATCCGCGGTCGCCCTATCGCGCACTTCCCCGCCGGCCTTCAGCGCGCTGGCCGCTTCGCGGATCACCGGATCCTCCAGGACCTCGCCCGCCATCTCCCAGAGGGAGATGAACCGGTCGACCGCCGTCGGGAAGCTCACCTCGAACACTCCCTCATTGGATGTTGTCCGCGGCGGCTTGTAGTCGAGGTTGAATGGCCCGTTGTAGCCATGGCTTCTGAGCAGCACCAGCACGTTCAGCCAATCCAGCGGGTTCACCAGGCCGACGGCAATATCCACGTCATGCTTCAGCCGGTAGCCGTCGTTGATGTCGAAGTGCCACAGCTTGCCGCACACCAGCGCTCGAGCCAGAGCCGCGCGCGGCGCGCCGCCCCACATTAGCTCGTGCAGGTATTCCGGATTCAGCCCCACCATCTCCGGGTGCTTCAGCAGGCCGCTGGAGATGAACGCCAGCATCGCGTCCGAAGTGGGCAGCAGAATTTCCGCCGCCGGCTCGAACGGCTTGGCCTCCAGGCAGTGCTTCAATGTGGGCCGGTTGTACTTCTTCGACAGCGCAAGATCGCCCTCGCACGCTGCGTTCAGCCCGTCTGCGTACCACCGCAGAGTCTCTGTCTCCTCCACCGCCCCCTGGACCTGATAGCCCAGCGACCCTGGCCAGTAGACGGCAAACTGCGCTCCCAGCTTATGGCCCATCTCCACCGTATTCACCAGGCGCCTGGCCGCGTACTCCCGCACCTGCGGGGACTCCGCCGCCGGACTCGCCGCGAACACAGCATGGTGGAATGTCTCCGTCGTCACCATCGAGCAGCGGACTCCGTGTTCGGCCAGCGATTTCCCGATTCTCTCGACAATCGCCCACTGCTCGTCGCCGAGCAGTGCACTGTACGGGATCACGTCGGTGTCATGCGTGCACCACCACCCGATGCCGATCTCCCCGTACCGGCGGATCACCTCCTCGAACGCCACCGGCTTCCTCGTCGGCGCATGGAACAGGGCGTGACCCTCATATGCTGCAGCCCACTGCGGTCCGGTGATGAAATAACGCCGGCGTTGCTCGGGCGTGTACGCTCCGCCGCAGGCCTGCGTGAGACGCCGGACCAGTGCCGGCTGATCGGGAATGGGGATGGCTTTCATAATGGTTCGATCCTCGTACAAATCAGCGTCCATCTTAGACTACTTGTCCCGTGGAAGGGAATCCCAAAACAACTCCCGCAGGCCTGAAACAGAAGTCGCCACGCACGTTTTATTCACAGCGAATCCACAGAGGTGATATTGTAACACGCTGATTACAAGCATGTTATCGTGGGACAAAGAAACACTGGAAAACTCTCTTTTTCCTTTGACTTGGATTCGGAAGTATTGCATATTGTTCTTGGTTCCAAGAGGTTCACGGAACAGCGAGCCAAAGGAAACGAAGCGGACCTGGAACGATGATCCGCCAGCTTGGGTGAATAACATTGAGCTGGTGAGGAGCGAAGGGAAATCGGGCGTGACCGATGGTAGGTCTTTCGCAACGCGGGTTCGGTCGAGTACATTGATCCCAAGGGGTAGCTCCCCAAGGGGGAGTGGCGATCGAGTTCAGCGCGCGGAAGTAGCGGTGTTTCGACGGAAGACGGGTCTTGGCCAACGAACTCCCCGGAGGTTCTCGAGACATTCCGAGGTGGGAGGCGAAGGCACACCGGGTTCGTCGAACGGCGTTAGGAGACCGAAGAGGTAGGGCAGGAGCGGTGACCCCGTTTGGGCTTCACGGTAACGGAAGAGTCCACGCGGGCGAGCGAAAGGCCGCCTCGAGGTTTCGACCTCGCACCGGTTAGTTCCAGCCGGCGCAGCGTTGAGCGTTGATCTGTCAGCGGAGAAAAGCCGCGGGCAGGAAGCAAGACGAAAGGCGCTCTGGAGGACCGGGGTGACATGCTCAAGCCTGGCATGCAGGCTGGGGAGTAAGCTGAGTCCTGGGGTCACTTGGAACCATTTTCTTTTGGGGGCCCGGCCTGCGGTTTCAAGGCTTCCTCCGACATCAGCCTCCCCGCCGGGCTCCTCCCTCACTCGGCCACTCGTGCCTCCGCTCTCCGTCAACTCAGTCCGGAGTCCCCGCTGCCGCTTCCGGCACGCGTTCCCGCCTCAGCACGCACGAACTTGGATCTTCTTGGACGCCAGCTCGCAAAATTGCAACGGCACGGATCGCACCGCCAGCGATGGGCTCCCATCCAGAGCTTGAGATCGGTCCATGTGCCCGGCCGATAGTATTTCGGATCCCAGGTCGCCAAGTCCATACGGAAGCACTTCGGGCACTTGGCGTAGATCGCTGAGCTCAGGCCCAGGGGCCTCTCCCGGAAGCGTGTCCCGCACTGTGAGCACCGGAACGCATACGTGCCGAAGATCGATAGCACGCGCTCACCCAAGCCTTGCGTCCTGGCGCTGCGCACCCCCTCTGCGCCGCATGATGGACACTGGACAATGCGGTTCCGCATGAGGCTCAAGTTCTTCTCCGCTCCTGACCTAACCCAGTAGTCTAGCCTGCCCGGCGCCTGGCTGCAGCGGTGTACTCCGCCTGATACCCGTCAAACGCCGCGGCAAGTGCTCCGCGGGCTCTGTCGTCGCACTGGATCGAGAGCCCCTCCACTTCTGACACCGGCAGCAGATTGCGCGTGGTCGAGGTGATAAAAATGGCGTCCGCGCGTTCCAAATCGTCCAGCGGCAGAATTCGCTCCGTTGTTCGAATTCCCGGCGCCTCAACCACCTCCAGCAGCAGCTCACGCGTAATTCCCGGCAAGCAGCCCGAACTCAACGGCGGCGTGACCGCCTCGTCACCGAAGACAGCGAAGATATTCGCCGAGGTGCACTCGCTCACCTCGCCACGCTCATTGAGCAGCACCACTTCGTCCTGCCCTCGCAGGTGTGCCTCTTCATACCACACGAGGTTCATCGCCCAAGACGTTGTCTTCAAGCCGGCAAACACGTTCTCCGCGTGCCGGGCATTCGGTACGATCCCCAGTCGCGCAGACATGCCCCACTGGGTCCGGGGCGCCGTGAAGGCCACCAGGTCGACCTCGCCTTCCACCCCGGGACCAACCCAGGAGGTGCCTTTATTTCGCGAGACCAGCACGCGCAACGTTGCATTCCAGTCCCCGTTGGCTGTCACCAGCTTCAACAGTTCCGTCTCCAGTTCCACCGCGCTCCAAGGGAAGGGAACACGGAGCAGATCCGCGTCCTTCCTCATCCGAGCCCAATGCCGGTCAAAGGCAAACAGCACACCATCGATGATCTTGATCGTGGAGAACACTCCCCAGCCTGAGAAGAGCCCTACCTGGCCGGGACGCAGCGACACCTCATCGGACGATCGAATCTCGCCGTTGTGGAGCAGCAGTGGACGAATCACGTGACCAGTGTATCGAATCGACGATTGCCGCCCCCGCCGCTGCCTATCTCCAATCCGGAAAATACTGCGGCCTCGCCCGCACCGACGCCACCAGCAGCCCTTCGATCTTCTTCCGCCGCTCCATCAGCCGTTCCAACACCTTTTCAAACTCCCCTTCGTCCCCATCAAGCCAGGACGCCGGCACCTGCCGCAGGATCTCATCCGCCACCGCAGGCGGGCATTCCCGCGCCCGGTCCAGCCACGGTTGAAATCCATCCAGGCTCCTTACGCACGCATACACGTGCGGCCGGAAGTAGAGGCCTTGGATCGGCGAGTCGTTGAACGCCCAATTCGGCCCATCGAAGATGTAGCCGTGATCCACCATCTGGGCGATGAACCCCTTCTGCTGCGGCGCTGCCGGGACATCCAGCCATTCTCTCAGCCGGCGCCGGAAAAAGATCGCCTGCCGCGAGTCTGAGTTGCAGGTCCATTTGTCGAAAACCATCGCTCCGCGGAAATGATCGAGATTCGCCACAGTGGGCAGCAGCGCATCCGGCAGATAATCGTACACCGCATCGACGTGAGGATTGCCCGGGAAGCGCGAGCCGAAATGCCAGCCCGCCGAGACAGGCGCCCGCCGGCTGCCCATTTGGAATCCGATGTCCGGCGACGCATGCAAAAACTCGCTGCTCACCGATACCACCCTCACCTCAGGCGCGGCCACCTGCAGATGTCGCAAGAGCACTGAAGCCGCCCACTCATTCGCCAGGATCCTTCTGTGCTGCGGGTTGTCGAGAAATTTGGTGACATAGTGGCGTTCGTCGTCACAGGCCAACAAGTGCGCCTGCGCGCCGCCACGCATGCGGCGTTCCAGCCGCGTCGCGTTCACCGGCATCTGCAATCTAGGATAATCAGGAATGCTAGGCCAGGGTGCGGAAGCACTCGCCCCTCGCCTCACCATTCCCCCTCAAGGAGATTCCAATCACATGGATGAGCAGGCCACCGCTGCCCCAGCCAAGAACCCCGACGAAGTCGCCCTCGAGCTGATGAAGTTCATCGCCACCTCTACCGGATACGGAAAAGGACCTCAAGCAGTCGGCTTCTCCGGCAAAGGATCCCGCACCCCCGAGGAACAGGCGGACGCCCTCCTGGAACTCTTCGAGCGTTGCCGTACCGTCGTCACCAGGAGCAAAACCTGATCAGGCCCCATTAAGCGGCAGGGCGCCCCAGCCAGGGGCGCCCTGCGTCATGCATTCGTTGTAGTGTGCCCCTGCGGGGCAGCCCGCTACTTCTTCTTGCCGGCTTTCTTGACTGCCTTCTTCACCGCTTTCTTCACAGCGGCCTTCTTGGCTGCCTGAGGGGCCAGCTTCCTAACCACGGCCTTCTTGACGGCCGCTTTCTTAACCGCCTTCTTGGCAACGGCCTTCTTAACGACCACTGCCTTCTTGGTGGCCTTCTTCGCGGCCGCCTTCTTCACGGCTTTTTTCACAGTTGCTTTTTTCACGGTTGCTTTTTTCACTATACCTTTCTTCACGATAGCTTTTTTCACGGCAACCTTCTTCGTTGCCTTCTTCGCGGCCGCCTTCTTCACGACCGCCTTCTTCACGACCGCCTTCTTCACGACCGCCTTCTTCACGACCGCCTTCTTCACGACCGCCTTTTTGGCAGCCGCAGGGGCGGCAGCCTTCGCTTCCGCCTTCACAGCCGGCGGTGCCGGCGCCTTCTTCATGGCAGGCGCCTTCTTCGGAGCAGTCCGCTTCGGCGCGGCAGACGGTCCCGCTGCCGGTACCGCTACGGGTGCCTCAACCGGCGCTGGCGGCGGTGGCGGCTCCGGCGCGATCTCCGTCACTCTCGGGGCGGGGGCCGGCTTCAGCGCGACCTCATCCTCGTCGAGGATGCTCTCGTCCAACTGCATATTACTGCGGACTTCGCCCACCGCATCATCGCTTAGCGCGGAGTCGAAATCGTTTTCTTCGTCGTAGGAATCAAAAGGGGATGCGACCCACTTCTCCATGCTTAACAAGCCTCCTGTTCCAGCCGAACCACAATCAGGATATCTTGTTTCGCGCAATTCGCAAGTGGTTATCATCGACGCGGGCCGTAGCTGCGCGATTATCTGGATGCCCGCTGGCTCTTGGACTTCACCGAAATGCTGGCAACACGTGCCGTCCCGCGCTTCGTCCCTGCGTAGCTGCGTACGTTGCGGCTCCGTGCCTGTGAAGCGCCCTTGACCGCCGGCTCCGGCCTCGGCGCCGTCGGAATCAGGAGCATCTCGCCCCGTTCGGGCGAGCTGAAGAACGTCGTTCCCAGCCGTGAATTCGCCGCCACGATCGAATCCGGCGCTGTCGAGTATTGCCGCGCGATCGAGGCCAGCGTTTCTCCATCAAGAATCTTGTGCAGCCTCCAGGAGAGGCGCTTCTCTTCCGGCACTGAGTCCAGTGAGGCCAGAACCAGGCTTCCCCTCGACTTCGGCACCCGTACCGTGTACCCGCTCGGCGCCGTCGTCTTCAGCAGCGACGGATTCAGCTCCCGGATTTCGGACACCGGCAGGTCCGCAGCATCCGCGATCAGCGCCAGGCTCGTCGGAGCCGACATCTTCACCGTGTCGTACTCAATCGCCGAATCCATCTGCACCTGCTGCAGTCCGTAGTTCTGGAGATTCTTCGACACGATCGCCATCGCCAGGATCGCCGGGACGTAGTTCATCGTCTCTTTCGGCAGCACCCGCCGGGTTCGCAACTCCCAGAAGTCGGCATATCCGGTCCGCTGCACTGCGCGTTCCACGCAGTACGGGCCGCAATTGTAAGCCGCCATCGCCAGATGCCAGTCGCCAAGCTGCTTGTACAGGTCCCTCAAGTGCCTTGCCGCCGCCCGTGTCGCCTTCTCCGGATCCAGCCGCTCATCACTCTCTTTGGTCGATTCCAACCCGTACTCTCCACCCCGCGAACGCACAAACTGCCACATCCCCGCTGCTGCCTTCAGGCTCACCGCGCGCGGCACGAACGCCGACTCCGCCTGTGCCAGGTAGATCAGCTCCTGCGGAACCCCTTCTTCGTCCAGGATCCGCGAGATCATGTCCTTGTAGCGGCCGCTCCGCTTCAATCCCGCGTACAGCACCTTGCTGCCCCGTTCGCTCGTGAAGTAGTTGATGAAGCTCAGCACCGCGTCGTTGACCACCAGCGGCAGCTCCGACGGCGTCGACGCCATCTGCGCCAGGGCCTTGTCTTTCTGCCGCGGATCCACGGGGAACGACTGGTCCAGCAACCCCGGCAGCGGCGACTGCACATACACCGGATTGTCCTTCGAAACCCCAGAGTCCAGCGAGTCGATGTCGTACCGGTAAATCAGCCGGCTCAGTTCCTCGAACTTCTTCTCCACCACCGTCCGGTCCGGCGCCGTCTCCGGCACATCCAGCAGGATGTCGATCGCCAGGTCGAACTCCCGGCGCGCATCTTCCTTCTTGCCTTCCTGGATGTAGAACTTACCGTACTGGAAGTGCTTCTCCGCCTCGCGGACCGCCTTCTGCGCCTGCGAAAGGACTTCCCCTCCTTCACGGCCGATCAGCAGAATCGGCGGCTTCATCCCCTGTTGCAGCCCGTCCCGCACCGGCTCTGACGTTTCGTCGTTGCCTTTGGCGGCCGCTGCCGATCCAACCGGCACCAGATGATTTGAAAAGGGAGCCGCAGTTTGGGCTCTTGCCGGGAGGAGGGGGGTGAGGAAGGTGGCCAGACAGGCCAAGGTGGTCCTAAAGGGGTGATTGCTCAGGGTCATTCCAACCTGTGGTCACTAATAGTTCTATAAGCTTCAGTCTACATGACTATCGAAACATCGACTCTATCCCATTAGGCTCGATTGGGTCAACACGAAACATCTCCTGTGGCAGCCGTAAACATCGTTAAACTCCCATTACCTTGCCGTAAACGACGTTTACTCACTGAATGCAAAGGATTCGTAGTCTTCGACCGCTCCCCCGTCTATGCAGCATTCGATGATCTCCTTCCCGAGTGGATCCAGATCCGAACCTAGGAATTCCTTCAGATGCCGGTGGAAGTACGCCGTCAGCATCCGGCTTCCCTCGTCGTAAGCGGCTTCCCCTACTTCAGGCTGAGTCTCCACCTGCACGAAGAACTTCGGCACCGTCCGCCCCTCCACGGTTAGGATGTCCGGCCGGTATCCGAGCAGATTGCATCGCGACTTCACCAGTTGCCCCGGCCTGAACTTCGCGCTTCCGCGCCGGGCCAGGTACTCGCGTGCAATCCACTGCGGCGCGAATCCCGTCGCCCAGGCTCCCACGTGCTGGTTCGGCGTCAGGATGTAGCGCGTGCGCGGCGTCTCCACGATCTGCTTCAACAGCAGATTCGCCTGGTCCACCTGCCTCCCCGTCGCGAACGGCCAATAGGACCCCACGCCCTCGCTCACCAGCGCTCCCCCGTCCGTGATGCTCGGATTCGCGTGGCCCCTCGGCGCAACCAATCGCCACAGCCAGGCCAGGGCGGGCGGCAGTACGTGGAAAATCCCCAGAATGCCGTACGACGGATTCTCTTTCGTGCAGGGCGGTGTGCGCAGCCCCAGGCTCCGGACGTCGATCGCCACCGCTTCGTCCACGATCCCCGGAACGATCCTTCGCGGCAGGACGACGCGCGGATTCGGACACGGCTTGCCCGGCGCGTCCTCCACGTGCTCCCAGATCAGCGCCCTGGACCGCGGCACAGCGTCGATGTTCAGAAACAGCAGCGGCGCCGGCGGCTGCGCGCACAATCTCTCCAGGTGCGCGTCCGTCGCGTACTGCCGGATGTGATTCACTCGCACGAACCAGGCGTCCTCGGCGTCCGTCACCCACAACTTCCTGTCGTCGCCCTGCAGCGACGGGTGGCACAGCGCCATGTCGTCCGTCACAGGTCGCAGGTCGCAGAAGCGCGGGATCTCCAGGTACCGCTTCTCCCGTGTCACCGTATTCTCACCCAGCATCACGCGTCCGTCCGATTCGCGCAGGGCCTGCTCCAGCATTTCGCTCTTGCCGCCGCCGCTGGCGCCTTCATGCATGAACGTCACGATATTGTCGTACGGCGTCACCACCTGCACCGTCGAGCAGTGCGCCGTCACCCAGCCCTCCTGCTCGCCAAGGTGGATCAGGCACCCGTACACACCCTTTTTCGCGCTCGGACCGGGGTAAAGGTTGTAGCTGAACATCTCGTGCCGGTCGCTGCGCCGGTTGTGGACCACAACCTGGCGCCCCGCAAAGTGCGTATGCCTGAACGGCGGCGCTACAAAGATGATCATCCGCGGATTGAAGTCGCTGCCGATCTCGCGCGCCGGGATCATCCCCTGCAGCATCCCGATCCCCAGCGCGAAGAACCCTGCGTTCGCCGGTGCGATCACCGCGGCGTCCAGGCCCATCCCAGGCTGTCCCGCCACAAACGCCACCACGGCAAGCCGCTGTCTCTTCAGCCACTCGAAAGTCTCCGCCCGTACGCCGTCGAAATCGCGCCCGAATCGGTCTTCGAACCGCGGCTTGTCCGTCGGCTGGTCGTCCGCAATGAATAGGCAGTCGGGATCGCGCCTGCGCATCGCGGGATCCGGATAGTTCGCCGCCACGCCATTCCGCACCCGGACCGCTTCCGCCTCGACCACCAGTCCCTGGCCCGCGACGTGGTAGCTCACTTCCAGACGGTCTGATCCCGGTCCCCCCACCGCCGCATCCACCAGTTCCGCAGTCGAGTTGAACACCTCCACGCCCGGTGCGGCATTCAGAATCTCTTCCACTTCTGGAGGCAGGTTGAATCTCGACCACGGGCGTGACGCCGCCGGACTGGCGGGTTGGTACACTTCGGGATCATTCAGCATAGGCATGGCGCAGGGAATCCTCTGACTGGGAGCAGTTGGTCACCACCCACATCAGGTGGTTGCCCTAGTGGGAGCGGACACTACGGAACGGCGGGGTAGTGAAATATCAGTGTAGCAAACTGTGCGCGATTTGCCCCAACAGGCTCCCCAGAATCGCACCAGCCGTCACATCGCTGAGGAAATGCATTCCAAGCAGAATGCGCGATACGCCGATCGAAACCGCACAGAACCACAGCCCCGGCCCCATGCCCGGGAAATGCGAAACCAAAGGCACCGCCACCGCGAACGCGGTGATCGTGTGCCCGGACGGGAAACTGAACTGGTCCGGGGGCAGCAGCCTCGACCAGCAGTGCGGCTCCAGCGCGCATGGCCGCTTGCGCCCGGTCACGCGCTTCAGCCAGAGGAACAGCCCGATGCCTGCGCCTGCGGCCAGCGTCGATTCCTGCACTGCCTGTGCTCCGGGAGCGCCCCCCACTGCCGCCAGCATGGCTCCCAGCAGGTACCACAGCCAGCCGTCTCCACCCCGGGTGGCGCAGATCATCCAGAGCCGCACCCACCGCGGCGCCCGCCACCGGTGCACGCACCTCATGAGCCGGTGGTCTTTGTCCTCGATATAGGACAGTACGCCTTGAGCCAGCGTGCTCATGTTTCCGTTATCTGCCCCGTACTTGTCAGTTGCGTGAAGTTAAAACAAACTCTCTATGAATTGCTCGCCTATTGCCGTTTTCTTCGGCTTTCCTCGGGTGTCCGGAACCGGGCAGCTCCTGCCCGCACCCGCACATCGCCAATCATGACGCGATCAGTCAACCAAAGCTAATTCAATCACTTGGCCATCATTCCAGCAGTGGTTCTCCGCGTGTTGTACTCTCCTCTCAGAGGACGGTTTCACATGCGGATTCTTGTGGCGGATGACCAACCCGATGTGCTCGTTGCCCTGCGCTTCCTGCTGAAGGCGGAAGGCTATGCCATCGAGACCGCCGACACTCCCGCAGGCATCCTGAAATCCGCCGCTGCTTCCACCCCGGACCTCATCCTCATGGACCTCAATTATTCGCGGGACACCACCTCCGGTGAAGAGGGGCTGAGCGTGCTCGACAAGCTTCAATCCCTTGGCGTTCCCAGCCCCGTGGTCGTCATGACCGCCTGGGGCAGCGTCGAACTCGCCGTCGAGGCCATGCGCCGTGGCGCCGTCGACTTCGTCATGAAACCCTGGGACAACGAGCGTCTTGCCGCTACACTCAGCAAGCACCTCGAAGGACCCTCTCCGCGCAGCCGCGAGCGCCACGACCTCGACCTCGCCCGGCAGGTCCAGTCCCAACTCCTCCCCCAGCGCAGGCCCCCTATGGCCTCGCTCAGCTACGACGGCTGCTGCCGCCAGGCGGGAGCCGTCGGCGGCGACTATTACGACTTCCTCGAACTCGCTCCAGGCCGACTCGGCCTCGTCCTCGCCGACATCTCCGGCAAAGGCATCTCGGCCGCTCTTCTCATGGCGAACCTTCAGGCCGGACTCCGCAGCCTGGCCTGGCAGGCTCACCTCGATCTCCCCCTCACCCTCCGCATGCTCAACATGCAATTCCTCCAATCCACTCCGCCCGAGCGCTACGCCACGCTCTTCTTCGCCGACTACGACGATCGCTCGCGCCGTCTCCGCTACGCCAACTGCGGTCACCTTCCCGCGATGATCCTTCGTAACGGTTCCTGCATCGAGCTTCCATCCAACTGCACCGTGCTCGGGCTCTTTGACGACTTCCATCCCGCAGTCGGTGACGTCCAGCTCCAGCCCGGCGACCGCCTCATCATCTACTCCGATGGCGTCACCGAAGCTCCCACCCGCGACGGCGCCGATCTCGGTGAACCGGGCCTGCTCGAGATCCTCCGCTCCTGCCCCGACGAATCTCCAGTCCGCCTCGCCGACCGAATCGCCGGACTCTCCCCCACTACCCAATTCGACGACATGACCCTCGTCCTCGGCAAAGTGCTCTAATAGAGCCTTCAGCGATCAGCTATCAGCTGACTGCTGACTGCTGATCGCCCCCATGTACATCCTCGACTTCATCTTCTTCGACGCCGGCGGGGGCCATCGCGCCGCCGCGACTGCTCTTAAGATGATCAGTGAACAGCAGGCGCGCCCGTGGCAGCCCCGCCTCGTTCATCTCCAGGACATCCTCGCCCCTGTCGACGTCTTTAAGAAGGTCCTCCGCATCGATCTCCAGGAGATCTACAACCAGATGCTCCGCCGCGGGTGGACCCTCGGCTCCGAACAAGGCCTCCGCTTCATGCAGGCGATCATCCGCCTGTACCACGGCTCCGAAGTTCGCCTCATGCGCGAGTGGTGGCAATTTCGTTCGCAGACGCCTCCGCCCGATGCCGTGGTCAGCGTCGTGCCGAACTTCAACCGCGCTATCTACGAAGGACTGCAGGCTGCCCGGCCCGGAACTCCCTACGTCACCATCCTCACCGACCTGGCCGACTTCCCTCCCGCCTTCTGGATCGAGCGCCAGCCGCAGTACTTCATCTGCGGCACCGATCGCGCCTACCGCCAGGCGCTGGAATTCGGACACCCGCCGGACCGCCTCTTCCGCACCTCCGGCATGATTCTTCACCCCCGCTTCTACGAACCCCTCGACGTTGACGTGCCCGGCCAGCGCGCCGCACTCGGTTTGGATCCATCCCTTCCTACCGGCCTCGTCCTCTTCGGCGGTTACGGCACCGGCGTGATGCGCGACATCCTCGACCGCCTGGACCGCAGCAGCCTCGACGTCCAGCTCATCCTCATCGCCGGCCGCAACGAAAAACTCCGGCGCGAACTGGAAACCCGTTCCACCCGCATCCGCAAGCACGTCGTCGGCTTCACCACGGAGGTCCCGCGCTGGATGCGCCTATCGGACTTCTTCATCGGCAAGCCGGGCCCCGGCAGCCTCAGCGAGGCCGTCCACATGGGCCTGCCGGCAATCACCGTGCGCAATGCCTGGACCCTCCCGCAGGAACGGTTCAATGCGGACTGGCTGAGCGAGCAGGGCCTGGGCCTCGTGCTCAGGAACTTCTCGGGCATCGACCGCGCCGTCGGGAGGCTGCTGTCCGGCAACGAGCTCGCCTCCATGAAATCCGCCGCCGCCCGCATCAGGAATCGGGCCATCTTCGAGATTCCCGATATCCTCGAATCCATCCTCCGCGGCAAGTGACCCGACGTGCGGACGCAGGGCTTGACAGCATCAGGCCATCGTGCGATGCGGGCTAGCCCATTGCCTGCGCTGGACTTGAATCCTCCTCATTGAAGGCGGAGTAGGGCGCTTTTTCGCGTGACTTCGCCCCCGTTTCGGTCTAGGATGTTTGAACGGCTAACTTGCCGAGAGACCTTACTATGCCCTTCTGTCCGAATTGTGGTACCCAGAATTCAGGTTCATTCTGCACTCAGTGCGGCACCCCGATTCCCGCTGCCCCAGGCTCTTCCGGCGGCTTTGCCGCCCCCCCTCAGTCCGCTGCTGCCACCGGCCTTTCTGACAATGTCGCCGGCGCGTTGTGCTATGTCTTGGGCCTCATCACCGGAATCCTCTTCCTCGCCATCACACCCTATAATCAGAACCCCCGCGTGAGGTTCCACGCCTGGCAGTCCGTCCTGCTCACCGTTGCGTGGTGTGTGTTCTGGTTCGCGCTCGCTATCGTCACCGGCTTCATGCACTTTCTCGCGCTCCTTCTCATTCCTGTCGAAATGCTCATCGGCTTCGCGGGCTTTTGCCTCTGGCTCTTCCTCATGTGGAAGGCCTATAACGGTGAGATCTTCGAAGTTCCTGTGATTGGCGGAATCGCCCGGCAGCAGGCCGGTCTCTAGTCGCTCTTCATGCGCTCGCTCCATCTGCCCCTTTGGCTGTCCCACGAATGGGAACGTTCGCTGGCCCGGTCCCTTTCTCTCTCCTGGGCCCTCTTCTGGATCTGGTTCGGCTTCGCCTCCGGCGCCGCGGAGTACGCGTCTTTATCTGAGATCGTGCTCCAGACCCTTCCCGGCCTGCTGTTCCTGCTCACCAGCCTGGTTGCCGTACGCGAGCCCGCGGTCGGAGGGACGCTGCTCATCTCCATGGGCGTCATCATCTTCGCGATGTTCTGGGGGGCCGCCGGCGCCCAGGATCTCCCCAGCATCCTCGCCATCGAGTCCCTTCTCGCCTTTCCTCCGGTCTTCTGCGGCGGCCTCTATCTCTCGTCTGCATCCCAGCCTCGTTAGTGGTTTTCACCTCGGCCGCTGGTAGACTGTGAAAGTCCCATGCTTCGACGAAATTTCCTGCTCGCTTCCGCCGCCGCGCCTGCCCTGTTTGGCCGCAACCGCATCGACCTTTCCCGGATCAGCCTTCTCACCGATGAGATCGCCAAGTCCCCCGCGGAGGCCATCGCCTTCTGCAGGCAGTACGGAATCCGGAATGTCGAGCTGCGCGGCGTGCCCGGAGGAGGAGGCACGTACGCCTTCCTCGACGAAGCGGTCCTTCGCGGTGTCTCCCGCGAGCTCCACGAAGCCGGCCTCCAGGTTTCTTTCCTCAACACGCCGATGCTCAAGTTCACGATGCCCGGCACCGAGCCCGCTCGTAGGAGGAATGAAACACCCGAGCAGCGCGCCAAACGCGAGGAGCGTGATAAACAGCAGTTTGACAAGCGTATCGATGACCTCCGCAAGGCCATTCGCGCCGCCCACATCTTCGACGTCCACGATATCCGCGTCTTTACCTTCTCCCGCGTTGCCGACCCGGCCGCTATCCTCCCCAAGGTGGCGCCCATCCTCGACGAAATGGCCGCAATCGCCGAAAAAGAAGGCGTCCGCCTGCTCGTTGAAAATGAAGGCTCGTGCAACGTCGCCACTTCACCTGAGTTGGCGCAAATCTGCAAACTCGTCCCCCGCAAGGGCCTCGGCATCAATTGGGACCCCGTCAATGCCCTCGGCTTCAAAGAGGTCTCCTGGCCCGACGGCTACAAGGCCCTGCCCCGGAAGCGCATCCACAATGTCCAGATGAAGGCCCGCGCCCTCGTCATCGGCCCCGATTTCGTCGACTGGAAGTCCATCTTCAACGCGCTCGCCGCCGACGGCTACAAGGGCAAGATCGGGCTCGAGACCCACGTCTTTGACGGCACTCTCATCGAGAAGGCCCACCTCTGCATGAAGAAGATCCAGGAGCTCGTGTCGTAATGACCGGCCGGCCGTCCCTGCCTCCGCTCGTCAAGGGCGTTGCCCTCGGCCTGCTGGCCGTCGCCGCCCTCGTCGGGCTCGCCTTCCTGCTGAACCGCGGTTCGCAGACCCGGCTCGACGGAGCCATCCTGAAGACACGCACAATCGCCACCGACGAGAAAGCCTCCATCGCCGTCGTCGACTTCCGCATCAAGAACCCTGCGCGAGCCCTCTTCCTCGTCAAAGAGGTCACGTTGACCGCCATCTGCGCGGACGGCAAACCTGTCGATGGCAAGCCAGTCCCGCAATCCGACCTCGACCGCGTTCTTGAATACAATCCTCTGGCCGGCCCTCGCTTCAATCCGGTCCTCAGAACGCGTGAAAAGTTGACCGGCGGCACGGAGGTCGATCGCACGGCGGCCGGATCCTTCCCTCTGTCCGATCAGGAATTGCAGGCCCGCCGGAATCTCATCCTCAAGATCCAGGACGCCGACGGCGTCACCGTCGAAATTCCCGAGAAACCGGTTCGCTGACCCGCGTCACTCTTCCTCAGGCGGCCAACAATGCGCCGTCTTCTTCGCGAAGTGGAGACGTGCGTTCTTCCGCATGCTCTTGTCTTCGTACATTTTGGCGTCGGCCTGCGCCAGCAGCTCCTCCGCTGTCCGCGCGTCGTCGGGGAAGTACGAACTCCCCAAACTCAGCCCCACCACACGCTCACCGCAGAGATCATAGCCCGCCTTCTCCACCATCAGCGCCAGCCGCTTTCTGCGGTGCTTGACGACTTCTTCCGTCGCCCCCGGCAGCACCACCACGAACTCATCGCCGCCCATCCGCGCCACGAAGTCGTACTCGCGGCAATGTTCCTTCAAGCCCCGTCCCACCGACTGCAGCAGCTTGTTTCCGGTCATGTGCCCGAACCGGTCGTTCACCTGCTTGAATCCATCCAGATCGCAGACCACCACCGCCAGCGTTCCCGACGCCCGCGCGGTCCTTGCCAGCTCATTCTGCAGATGCAGCGACAGCGTCGCTGCATTCGGAAGCCCTGTCAGGAAATCGAATGTCGCCTGGTTCTCGGCGTCACGGAACCGGATCGAATTCTCAACGGTGACCGCCAGCTTCGGCCCAATCGCCAACAAAAGGCTCAAGTGCGATGCTGCAAACGCATTCCGGGTCTCCGAATAGAAACTCAACGTGCCCACGACTCCATTGGTCCCCTCCAATGGCACCACCAGTGCCGAGCGCAGCCTCGCTAACCGCTCCAGACCCGAGATCCCGCCTGTCTCTCTCGCCGGATCAGCGTTGAAGACCGGCCTCCGCTCGGCGGCCACCATCCCGCTCAGCCTTTCTCCCATTCTCACCTTCAGCCCGCTGAATAGCCCGAAGTTCTCTCCTTCAATGAACTTTGCTTCCAGCTGGCCATCTTCCAACAGGTACAAAACCATCGTGTCGTACGGGATCTGCCGTCGGAAACGCCGCGCCAGCACTCCCAGCGTCTCCTGAAGATTCAGCGAACTTCCCAGGATCTGCGTGAATTCCAGCAGCGATTGGTCCTCCCGCCGCGCCGCCGCAATGGTCGCCAAAAATGCTGGAGCCGTTCCCGCCGGCCTGAACTCCTCCTGCGAGGCTGCCTTCGGCTCCTTCGCCACCTTCCCGCTGAGGCGCGCTTCCTCCTCCAACTTTTTATAAACGCGCCCCAACACCTCAACAACGCCCGGGTCCAGCCCCCGTCCTGACTCCTCCTTCACGGTTTCCATCGCCTTCGCTAATGGCACCGCGCGCCGGTGATACCGGTCTGACGACAGCGCCACCAGGGTGTCCACTGCAGCCAGGACCCGCGCCTCCAGCGGAATGTCATTGCCCTTCAGCCCCAGCGGATAACCGCCCCCGTCCCAGCGCTCGTGATGCGCACGCACAATCGGCGCCACCGGATATGGGAATTTCGCGCGATCAATGATGTCTGCGCCGATGTCCGGATGCACCTTCAGCCGCTCAAACTCCTCGGGCGTCAGTCTTCCCGGCTTCATGATGATGTGATCCGGCACTGCCACCTGGCCAATGTCGTGCAGCACCGCCGCGGCGCGCAGAGCCTTCAATTGCTCATCTTTCAGCCCGACTTCCCGGCCCAGGCCCACTGCGAAAGTCGACATCCGGTGCAGGTGGTCCACGGCGCTGATGTCTTTCGATTCCACCGCCAGCGCCAGTGCTTCCACCATCGACAGTTGCAGCGCTGCCAGCTCCTCGGCATGCAGCCGCTCGCGCGCCAGTGAATCCAGTTGCAGCCCGTAGGCCCGGTACACCAGGAACACCACCGGCAGGATCATCAAACCTGTTTGCCACCAGGGCAGATGCACCACTGCCGTCAGCAGCCCCGCCAGGGCCGCTCCGGCCAGATAGTACGGCAGAGACCATAGAAACCGGTTCTGCCAGATTCGTCTCAACGGTTCGCGCTCACTCAGCGCCGTCGTTGCGGCCAGCGGAAACGCTGTCACCAGAAACAGGATTGCCGCCGCCATGGGTAGTGCAGCCGCCAGTCCCCCCTCCGGCAGCGCGCTCATCATCCGGTGAAAGACTGCGTTCGACGCCTCAATCCCAAGCACCACTACCGCCGACTGGAACACCAACGATGTCCAGTCCACCCGCTTGCCCTTCACATCCCTCAAACAGTGAATCAGGGTTCCCGTCAGTCCGATCGCGATCGTCTGCGCAAGATCCAACTGCGCCATACTCGCCAGGATGAAGATGAATCCGATCGAAATCGTCCCCGCTACAGTGGGTACCCCCAGACGCAACAGGGACGTCACCGCCGTCAACCCCGTGTACACCAGGAACACGCCCGGCTTCGACGAGCCGAAATTCCCCAACTGCTGAGCTACCACCAGCAGCCCCAGCATCAGGATCGTCATCTTGTACAGGTGTGCCTTCGTCGTTTTCATAGGACTCCGGACCCTACGTTTTGCGCCTGCATGACTCTTGCCATCAGGGAGATGCCCAATCCGTTACCTCGTGGTTCCTTCCTTTTCTTCGGCTTCTATCGGCACTCGCCGCCCTCTCCATTAGGTTGATGGGACTCTCTGTCTAGTACCGCCTTCTCATTCGGGGACATTCTGTCCCACTCCGTCCTTGCCCATCTACAATGGAATGGGCCCGCATGGTCGATATCCATTCCCACATCCTCCCCGGCATCGACGACGGCGCCTCCTCTTTCGAAGAAACCCTCCGGATGCTCGCCATCGCCCGCGATTCCGGCACCACGGTCCTCGTCGCTTCTCCTCACGCCGACACACAGTACAGATACGATCCCGGCAACGTCGACCGCCTCCTCGACCAGGCTCGCGCTGCCGCCCCTGACGGCCTCAGGCTCGTGCGCGGCTGCGACTTCCACCTCATGTACGACAACGTCGAGGACGCCATTCTCAACCCCACCCGCTACACCCTCGGCGGCTGCAGCTATCTCCTCATGGAGCTCTCCGACCTCGTCATCTTCCCGAACACTGGCCTTCTCTGGTCCCGCCTCGAAGAGGCAGGCATGAAGATCATCCTCACCCACCCGGAACGCAACCCTCTCCTTCGCCAGCGCCTCCCGCTCATCGAGGAATGGGTTTCCGAGGGCCGGTGCATGCAGCTCACCGCCTCCTCGCTCCTTGGCGGATTCGGCCCTAAGGCTCACGCCTTCTCCCGAACACTCCTCGACCGCGGCCTCGCCCATTTCGTCGCCAGCGACGCCCACGACACCAAGGCCCGCCCCCCGCGTCTCGACCTTGCCTTCCAATGGCTATCTGACAACTATTCCCCACGCCTCGCCCAACTCCTCTGCGTCGATCACCCCCTCGCCGCCGTCGAAGGCAGACCCCTCGACCTTTCCTCGTTTCCTCCTGCCAATCCTCGTCCGGCTGCAGGAATCTGGAGCCGGATGTTCAAACGGACTTGACCTGCGCCCCGCCTCGCCGGCCACACCTCGCCTTCCCCCGCCCAATGAACCACTTCCTAACATTAATCCTTCCTCATGCTTGAACCCGCCTCCCCTCCCACGAAATCTTACTGGTGTCGACCAGGTGATTGCGGAATCTGTACCTCGGCCGATAGAATGGACTGAGCCTATCCCTGGGATCGCCCCTGTGCAAAAAGAAACCTCAACACCCTACCGCCTGAATAATGTCAACTGGGTGACGACTACCGCCCTTGTCTTCTTCCACATCGGCGCTGTCGCCTCCTTCTTCTATTTCAACTGGAAGTCCGTTGCCGTCGCCGCCCTGCTGTATTGGATGTGTATCGGCTGGGGCATCGGCATGGGTTACCATCGCCTTCTGACGCACCGCTCTTACAAGGTGCCGAAGCCTATCGAGTACTTCTTTGCCGTCTGCGGTGTCCTGACCCTCGAGGGTGGGCCGATCTTCTGGGTCGCCACACACCGGGTCCACCATCAGCGCTCCGACCAGAACGGCGATCCCCACAGCCCCAAGGACGGCCCGTGGTGGTCGCACATCGGCTGGATCCTCTTCGGCGAATCAAAGCACAACGCCACCGAAATGCTCGCCCGCTACGCCCCCGATCTTGGACGCGACCCCTTCTACCGCTGGCTCAACACCTACCATTACGTGCCGATGATCGCCCTCGGCTTGGTTCTCCTGGGCTTCGGCGGTCTCTCCATGATGCTCTGGGGCATCTGTACCCGCGTCGTCGTCGGCCTCCACGCCACCTGGCTCGTCAACTCCGCCACCCACATGTGGGGCGCACGCCGCTTCGTCACTCGCGACGACTCCCGCAACAACTGGTGGGTCGCCCTTCTCACCTTCGGCGAAGGCTGGCACAACAACCACCACGCCCACCCGTCTTCTGCCCGGCACGGCCTGACCTGGCTCGAATTCGATCCCACCTGGCTCCAGATCAAGTTCCTCTCCTTGCTTGGCATCGCCAAAAAGGTCCAGGTGGCCAAGGTCAACGACCGCGTCAAGGAAGAACAGGCCGCGGCCTAATCACGCCCGCTTCGCACCATCACATCGTCAGCGATGAGAATTCCGGCCGGGTGAGCTCCCTCCCCGGCCGTTGCTCTGTTCACGCGAAAATTTGGCCTGATCCTTACCCCTTCTCTGCCCCGGCGTCATAGCACCGCAGCTCCCCCTGGTTCCGTATAAACAATCTCCCGCCGCACACCACCGGGTAGGCCCAGGAAGGCTTGCCCTGATCCGGAATCGAAAACCGGCCCCGCTCCTGATAGCCGGCAGGGCTGGCCGCGGCCAGTCCCATGACATTGTTCTCACTGAGCAGGTAGAGCATCCCGTCCGCGCAAGTAACGCACCCCTTCCCCACACTCCGGTCGCGCCACATCACCTTCCCCGTCTCGAACTCCATGCAAGTCAGGATCGAACTGGAATATCCAAACAAATACCCATTCACCAGCACGACGCCCCCATGGTGGTTCCGCAATTCCTTATTGAAGTAGACTTCGCTGTGCTTGACGTCGCCTCCGGACGCCGACAGCGACAGCAGCCCGCACCCCGTCCCGTAATCGGAGGTGTAGAAGACCTTGTCGTTGTGGAACAGCGGAGTCGCGCAATTGGCCGTGCCGTTCGCGGGCTTTTCGTACCTCCAGAGCAGCTTCCCGTCCGACGCTCTGACACCGACCCCCGCCTCCGCCGTGAAGTTCGCAATGCATCGCACGCCCCCCACATCGAAGGCGATGCACGAAGAGTAAGCCGGCGCGTCCCCAAGATCCTGGCTCGACCAGATCCACTTGCCGGTGTTCTTGTCCACAGCCACGATGGACGCGCCGCGCGCCCCTGGCGAGAAAATGAGCTTCTCCCCCTCCACCAGCGGCGACTCGCTCAGTAGCCAGTGCGGATTCCTTCCTTTGAAATCGGTGAGAGTGTTCTTCCGCCAGACCGTGCTCCCATCGGCCGGCTTCAGGCACGCGAGATCTCCAGATTCCGTCAAGACCCAGAGAAGCGCCACCTCCACCGTCGGTGTTGACCGAGGTCCGTCCCCCCTGTCGTTGTCCCCCTCCGCCCCCAGCGCGACAGACCACAGCGTCTTCCCGTCTGCCCGGTTCAGGCAGTGGACCGAAGACCGCCGGTTCTTGCCGCCCTGCACGAAGATGCGGTCGCCCGAGATCGCCAGGGATCCGTAGCCCTCGCCCAGTCCGTCCACGCTCCAGAGCAGCTTCGGCCCCGATGACGGCCACTCGTTCATGAGTCCCGTCTCGGTCGAGACCCCGTTCCGCGCCGGGCCGCGGAATTGCGGCCAATCCGGCTGTGAAGCCGCCGCTGCGACGGAACGGGCCAGCGCCGCTCCCGCTAAAGCCGAAACCGCCTGACGGCGTGTAATGGCATCAATGGACATCCGGGGTACCCTCCATTCGATAGCCTTGTTAGTCAGTATGACGCGAAACGATGCGATGGGGACAGAGACCCTAATTCCCCAACTCCAACCCCCAATTCGGCATACCCCCACCCCCTCTGCAGGGATATCAATTCCCCAACTCCAACCCCCAATTCGGCATACCCCCACCCCCTCTGCAGGGATATCAACCGGGACAGAGACCCTAACTCCCGAACTTCCCTGAGAGGATTCAAGCCCCGCCCGCACATTCCTGTAGATGCCCAGAAGACCTCGATTCGTGGCGCCCGGCGTCCCGCACCATATCACCCAGCGCGGCGTTGACCGCAAACCCATCTTCATCGACGACGACGATCGCTCGCTCTACCTGCGTCTCCTCCAGGAATCCGCCAGGTCCTGCCATCTCCGCATCTGGGGCTACTGCCTCATGCCGAATCACATCCACCTGATTGCCGTACCCGCCACTGAGACCTCGCTCTGGAAACCACTGGCAATCACCCACGCCAATTACGCCCGCTATTTCAACCACAAACGCGGCGGCTGCGGCCACCTCTGGCAAGGCCGCTACTACTCCACGGCCATGGACCACTCCCACCGCTGGTGGGCTCTCGCCTACATCGAGCGAAACCCGGTCCGGGCAGGATTAGCCCAATCCGCCGCCGGCTACCAATGGTCGAGTGCACGACACCATCTCGGCCTGGCGCCGGCATCGCTGGCTCTTGACGATGATGAGTTCTCCAGCCTCTATAGCCCCCATCGCTGGGCCGAAGTCCTCCGCACCAGTGTTCACGACGAGGCGATGTCCGCCCGCTTCTGCGAAGCAACCCGGACGGGATTCCCCTTGGGCGATGACGCCTTCATCGATCAGCTCGCCGCCGAATCGAGCCGCCCCCTTCGGTCAAAACCGGGCCCTAAGCTCGAAATCCCACGAAAGCCGCCCGCCCTCGCCATGGCCGCCGGCGTCAATCAGATGGCGATCGAATTCGGGAATTAGGGTCTCTGTCCCCGCCCTACCTCGCCCTCAACCGCGGCCACTCCAACTCCACCCCCTGCGCCACGAGCCTTCCCTGGAAATCCCTCAGCCGCTTCTCGTCATTCCTCACCTGCCTCGGCCGCATCTTCCCGTTCACGCAGTGCGCCGCCAGCGCCCCCGCGCTCTCACCAATGTTCCACTCCACCGGATGCAGCCGGTAGCACCCGTTCGTGATGTGCGTCACTCCCAGGTTCTTGCACCCCGCCAGCAGATTCTCCACCCGCTTCGGAATCAGCGACCCCAGCGGGATCTGGAAGGGCAGGGAACTGACGTCGATGTAGTTATCTCCCCCGCTCGACGGGTGCAGGTCGATCCGGTAACTTCCCACTCCCACCGAGTCCGGAAACACCTCCGCCGTCACTTCTTCTCTCGACCGCCCCGTCAGCTTCATCCGCGCATCCGTCCCCACGTGATGCTCCAATACCGTAAATTCCGCCCGAATTCTCCTCGATTCCCGGATATACGGATACTTCGCCAGCCCGTCCTCCGTCCCCGTGAGATCCGGCCGCAGGCGCAGTCCCGGCCACCCCGACCCGCCGTCCGGCCTCGGCGCCTCTGTCTGCATCCAGTACGCCAGCGACAGGCTCAACTGCTTGCCGCGTTTCAAATGCCGCGCCGCCTCTTCAGTTGTCTCTCCGTACAGATTCCCCAGCCAATAATCGTTCTGCGGCCAGTTCACCAGTGTCACTTCGCTGCTGCAAAATCCCGGCTCGTAGATCCCCTTCTGCACAATCCGCCGGTAGATCCACAAATTCAGTCCAGCCTGATTCGACTTCAGCGTCGGATCAAAATGCACGCTCCTGACCTTCATTGAGAACGGATCCGTCATCTTCCAGCTCAACAGCTTGTCGGGCCACGGCGGCGTCATCTTCGGGAAATAGTCCCGCCAGAACGAGTACTCCTCCGGCTTGTCGATCACATGATTCCCGCCCTCTTCATACGCCAGCGGAAAACACACCGTGAACGCCTGGTGATTCGCGGGCTGCGCCTCCTCCGGCGCGTGCAACTCGCCCGTCTGCCTCCGCGATTCGAACCCCGTCACGAACTCCGTCTTCGTCAGCGGCAGCAGGTCGCCCATCTCGGTCGCGTCGATGAAATACTGCGCCCGGATCGTGGTCTTCGTGCCCGCCTTCGTGCTCTCCACCGTCACGGCGCGCACCTGGTCGCCGTCGACGTCCGCCGCCACCGGCCGCGTCTCCGTCAGCACCATCAGCCGTCCCGCGCTCGCGTACTTCGCCAGCATCGCCTCCAGCACGGCCAGCGACACCCGCGCCTCGTGCGTCAGCACGGAGACGTTCCCTCCTCCCGGATTCAGCTTCGCAGCCGACCGCGCCTCCGCCGTCAGCGGATAGTGATCCCGGTAATACTGCCGCACCGCTGCGCGATACGCCCGGTACGCCTGCGTCCCTCCGAATCCTTCGATCCACGGATGCTCGTCCGGCGGCACCATCTGCGACGTCAGTTGCCCGCCGATCCAGTCCGTCTCCTCCGTCATCACCACGCGCATCCCCGCCCGGCACGCCGCCAGGGCCGCTGCGCAGCCGCCCGTTCCACCCCCCATCACCGCCACGTCGCAGGCCATCTCGCGGCCCGCCGCCCACGCCGGAATCCTCAAAACACCCAGCGTAGAAATTGTTTTTGTAAACGATCGCCTCGTTGGATTCATCACGATTCAGTACTTACGCTATCATGAGCATGGGCCTGCGGCTCCCGTTCCTACCATGGCTGTCGTCACCGTTTCCGGCCAGCCCGGTTGCAGAACTCGCGAGGTGGCTCAGCTGGCGGCTCAGCGGCTTGGCTTCACCCACATAAGCGCGGACCGTCTTGACGCGCTCCTCGCCGAGGAGTTCGGTCCCATCGTCGAAGCCAACTCCAGAACCTGGCCCGACATGGCCGCCTCCATCCTCCTCCGGCTTGCCACCGAAGCTCACCTGGTCATCGGCGTCGATGGCGCCGAACACTTCTTCCACAACTTCCCCGCGCTCCTCCGCATCCGCGTCGTCGCTCCCGAGAACCGCCGCATCGGCAACATCATGCTCGATGACCGCCTCGATCGCCCCTCCGCCCGCGAGAGCCTCCTCCGCCGCGAAGCGGAGATCCGCCGCACCCGCAAGGCCCGCTTCGGCCGAGCAGCGCCGCCCCCGGACTCCTTCGATCTCATCGTCAATGCCGAATCCCTCGACGGCGCCCACATGGCCGCCTTCATCGAGTCCGCCGCCCTCCACCGCGACCTCACCGCCCACGGCTTCCTCTCCCGCGCCGCCGAGGCGCAGCTCCAGTTCCAGATCCGCCTCCGCCTCGCCAAACACGGCATTCAGCCCCGTGGGCTCGCCTCCCTCCACCGCGTCCAGTTCGGCCACCCCAGCGAGGAGATCTTTGCCAACCTCCTCGACTTCTACCGCATCGCCTGGGAGTATGAGCCCCGCAGCTTCCCCATCGCCTGGGACGAGCACGGCCGCGTCCTGGAAGCCTTCACGCCGGACTTCTTCCTCCCCGAGTCCAATCTCTACGTCGAGCTCACCACCATGAAGCAGTCCCTCGTCACCCGCAAAAACCGCAAAATCCGGCTGCTCCGCGAAATCTATCCGCACATCAACATCCAGGTCTTCTACCAGAAGGACCTGCAGGACCTCGTCCTCAAATACGGCCTGATTCAGCTACCCGCCGGTGGAGCCTCATGAAAACTCCTGCCATGCCCATGCTCGACCGTGTCCTCTTCACCGAGGACGAAATTCGAGCCAGCCTCCTCGAAGTCGCCGCCCGGATCTCTGACCGTTACAAAGATGGCAACCTCAAGCTCATCGGCGTCCTCAAAGGCTCCGTCTTCTTCCTCACCGCCCTCGCTCGCGAGCTCACCATCCCCGTCAAAATCGACTTCCTCGCCATCTCCTCTTTCTCGAACCGCTCCGGCGCCCCCGGCGTCGTCCGCATCGCCAAGGACCTCGACGAGTCCATCGAAGGCGAGGACGTCCTCCTCGTTGAAGACATCGTCGACACCGGCTTCACCGCCCGCTATCTCCTCCAGACTCTCGCCGGCCGCGGCCCCAACTCCATCGCCCTCTGCACCATGCTCGACCGCTCCGCCCGCCGCATCGTCCCCCTCCAGATCGACTTCCGCTGCTTCGAAATCCCCGACCGCTTCGTCATCGGCTGCGGCCTCGACTACAAACAGCTCTACCGCAACCTCAACTTCATCGGCGTCCTTAAGCCCGACCAGGCATGACCGCGTGAATGTGGGGAACCTCTCCCTCGGCCCTCCGCCGCGATGTTGCCGATCACTGCCCTTTCCCCTCTACTTCTTCTTCTTCCCACCCAGCAGGCTGTCCACCATTCCTCCCACCGACTTCCCCGTGCTGCCTCCCAGATACTTCTGCGCCGCGGCGCTCGCCGCTTCTCCCGCCGCCTGTTTCGCAACCGCACTCTTGTCCGCAATCACCGCCGGCTGGCTCGCTGTCCCCGCGATCGTGATCGGGACGTTCACCGTCATCTCGCCGCTGCCCCCGATCTTCTGCATCCCAAACCCCGTCAGCCCGCCGCTGGAATGAATACTCGCCATCAGCTTCCCGTTGAGATTCTCCTTCGCGTCGATCGTCATGGCCCCGCTCAGCGTCCCCAGGTCCTGAACGATCATCTGAATTCCTGTCAGCTTCGACAACTCCGGCGTTTGCTCGAAGTCGGTCCGGAACGTCTGGATCACCGTGTCCTTGCCCACTTTGATCCCTGCCAGTTCAGCCGCTTTCGACACCGAAGAGCTCAAGCTGTATCCCGCCAGCGTCGAATTGGCCAGCGTGGCCGTTCCGTTCGTCGACAACCGCGATGTCGTCCCCTGGCTCTGCGCATTCACCGACAGTGTTCCGCCGTGCAGCGACGCTCCCTGCGGCAGAACCACCCCGAACGCCGGCAGCAGCGCCAGCAGTTCGTCAACAGGCATCGCATCTCCCTTCAGCGTCATCGCCAGAGCCGTTTCATCAGGCCGCAACTCGTAGCTCCCCGTGAATCGGGCCGTTGCCTTGCCCGACCGCAGCTCACTCTCCTTCACGACCCCCTTGTGTCCCGCCAGATCGTGTTCCACCCTGTACGCCATCTCCACCGGTTGCCCCGCCGGCTTCGCCTTCTGCCCTACCTGTAGCTGAGCAATCTGGAGCTTCCCGCTCATCGATGCTCTCCCACCCTTCGACGTCAAACTTCCCGTGTAGTCCACCACTCCCTTGATCGCCGCCGCCGGGGACGCCGCGCCGGACTGCGCCAGATCCAGCTTCTCCACCGCTACCTGCGCCTCCACCGGCGTCATCGTTGCGTCTCCGGTCGCCAGCGGTCCCGCTTTGCCGCTCATCTTGAACGTCCCGCCCGGCCGGATCGTCCCCATCGCCACGACAGGCATCACTGTCGACTTCGAGATGTCGCGGATCTGCGCGTCCAGGTGCTCCACGACGATCCCCTGTTTTGCGCCTCCCGCCTGCTTCACTACCACCGTTCCGTCGCTCAACGTCACCAGCTTTACTTCCAGGTTGAGATCGCCTGCCGCCGTTTCGGTGGGATCCTGATCCATCTGGCTCTTCTCCTCGCCCCCTAAAGTTGAGAAATTCCACCGCAGATCCTGCCCTTGAATCAGGGCAACCTTCGGCTTCACGAGCTCCACTCCATCCACCAGCAGCCGCTTCTCTTTGATCAGTGGTCCGATCTCCACGGCAACTCGCAGCCCCTCCGCCGACACGAACGGCTCCTTGCTGAACTTCGGATCATCGGCGATGGCGATCTGGTTTGCCTCAACAATCCCCTTCAGGATCGAGAGCTTCAGGTGCCCCACCGTGACGGTTCTCCCCAGCGCTTTCGACAGCGAGTTCTCAAGCATCGGCCGGAACCGGTCCACATCGATCAGAAACGGAAGGGCCATCAAAGCCAACAGCAGTACTCCAACCAACGCCAACGCGATCTTCCAAAGCTTCGACATGGCACAACTCCTTTGAATGTGATGTACGCCCTGAACGTCTCGGCCCAGCAGGAATCCATGTGCACGCGCGTTCCTTTGCCATCCTGCGTTCACCTGCTCTCGTTGTAATCCTAAACCACACCGGATCCTCTCAGGCATGGGCTGATCATGGCGGCAGGGCGTCGTAAGGGCCCAGATCTCCTCGTCCCTGGTGTCGAGGAACGATCTCAGCCTGGGAAAGTCGATACGATTCGCCCATCAAACTCGAGATCCAATCCGGGATACTCGTGGACGGCAAGGCTGTCGGGCAGGCTGTCAGAGCGGCACATGAATGATCGGCCAAAATATCTCAGCAATACTGTAAACAACGAAGGACAGAGCTAGGATAAACAACCCTTTCATTGACACGAAACAATAGAGGTTAATTGATATCTGGAAGCAGATATCAAAAAAATGCCAAGATCATGTTGACACATCTGCCAGCGCATGATTTACTAGGGTGCATCCTGGCTATGGCTCGACGCAAGTGGGGCCGATCTGGACGCTCGAACACCTCTTGGAACACGTCAAAGTTGTTGGAATTGGCGATAGAGAGCCAGCCCACCAGGCTCACGATTCTGCTTTCGTCACAGCCCTCAGCTTTGAGGGTCGCCAGCGCTTTCGCCGCTGCACTCTTCGAAGCGATGCACTCTTTGACCGAATAGTAGTCATAAGGCAGAAAAGGGACTTTTCCCATCGCTCCCTCCGCACTTGCCTGAGTAGTGACCCTTGGCAGGGGCTCCGTCCATCGGCTGGTTTTACCGGGGAGGGTTGGTTGTTTCGCTGATGGCAGTGATCTGGATCCGGTGGAGGCGCCACTCTTCCGATCCTGGTTCGAACCCTGGAGTATCGCGGCGGTGGGCAGCTACTTTGATTTCACTCTGATCAGCTTAACCCACGCTGTTGCCTGTCTGGCTGTGTATGGCTTGTTGCTTCTGCTTGATCCGAAGCGTGCGTACACGTTGGTTGTCGCGTTGCCCCTCTTGCTGGTGTTTGGAGGATGTGGCGCGTCTACGGCGAAATGACGGACGGTAGTGGCGATCCTCGGGTTGCGAACTATGAACAGCGGCTCACGCCGCAGTTGGAGTGCCGCGGCTATCCCTAGTGGCATGACTCGCTGCCCGCCGTGCGGCTGGGCGGCGGTGCGCAGATACAGACGCCCGGCGCCCGGCCAAAAGGGACCGGAAGCCCATTCACGGCGATAACGCGGGTTCGAATCCCGAGGCACTTGCTGTGCTATCGCTAGGTCTCACTGCCCTGCACCCAGCGCCACCACTAGCGCCGTCGTCCGCTTCGACCCGATTCGCCGGTAGCTATGCGGCACGGACGAATCGAAGTAGATGCTATCGCCTTCTGATATGGCGTGCCTTTCGGCGCCTGCAGTCAACTCCAGCTTGCCGGACATCACGTACAGGAATTCGACGCCTGGATGTTCATGCGGTCGCGCATCCTCAGACTCTGCCGGCTCGAACTCGGCCAGGTAGGAATTCAGGACGCGGTTGGGGACGGGGAAGTCCAGGCTCTCAAAGTAATAGGCCACCTTGCGGGCCTCCGGCGAATCGGGGAAGCGCAGACGATCCTTCTTGCGCACGATCTCCAGTACCGGCTTGGGCTCGGCGTTGAAGAAGTACTCCAGTCCCACGCTGAACACCATGGCGATCCGCAACAGCGTAGGTAGCGTGGGGTGCATCACGTCCCGCTCCAGCTTGGATAGCAGAGCGGGCGAAAGACCTGTGTGCTTGCTGAGCTCCACCAGTCCCATGCTCTTGCGCAGGCGGAGACGCCGCAGCTTGCTGCCAATCGCATAGTGGCCCAGGCCGCTTGTGATGGTGTCAGTCGTCATAGTGAAGGTCGTTTTCCTCTCACTGCCTGTTTCCGCCGGAAATTTTCCGCACGGGAAAGGCAACTCCTCGGTATTCTTTACAGTAAAATACTTTTTCCTTAAGATCAAATCGTGGATCGGCTCAACCGGACACGTGACTGGAGAAAGGACAGTTCCTCCAATGAAAAAAATCGACGTGATCGCAGCGGCGCTGGTTATCGTCGGCGCTCTGAACTGGGGGCTGGCAGGAGTATTCCATGTGGATCTCGTGGCGGCCGTTTTCGGAATGAGATTTGGCGAGACTTCCGCTGTGACCACGGTGGTGTACAGCCTGGTTGGTCTGTCGGGGCTGTATCAGGCGCTCACCTGGAAGTCCATCCAGCGCCGCTGGAATGGTGAACTTCACGGCGCGAAGGCGTGACCAGCCTCACAGCAAACCCAGCCTAAAGCAAACAAAGACAGGAGTACCCGATGAAGCGTTTTTTCCTGCACACACTCGTAGTGTCTTCACTCACAGCCGGAGTGGCTCTCGCTCAGACTTCAGGCGGCCGCATCCGCGTCGTCCACGCCTCGCCCGACGCCCCGGCCGTGGATGTGGTGGTCGATGGAAACCTGGTCCTTGAGAACCTTCCCTACAAGGAGTACTCGGAATACATCGCTCTTCCCGCGGGTTCACACGACATTCGCGTGAACGTGGCCGGCACTGCCACCGCCGTTCTGCAGGCAACTCCGACCGTTGAATCGGGCGTCGACTACACTGCCATCGCTGTGGGCCTCGCCGGAGGCGGGCAGCCCAGCCTCGACCTCCTGTTGCTCCAGGACAACAACACAGCCCCTGCGAGCAACCGCATCAAGGTGCGCGCGGTGCACGCGGCCGCCGGCGCTCCGGCGGTCGACATCTATGTCACCACACCCTTTGAAACCCTTTCCGGCAAGACGCCAGTGTTGACAGCCGTGCCATTCAAGGGCGCATCCGGTTACCTGAGTGTGCCTCCATCGCTCTATCAGGTCCGCGTGGCCGTCGCCGGCACAAAAACCGTTGCGATCGACTCACAGCGCCTGGCCACGTGGAACGGCATGGTCCGCACCATCATCGCCGTTGACGCCAAGGGCGGCGGCGCCCCGTTCGATTTCGTCGTCCTGCCGGACCTGAACTGAATTCCAAACAGCTTCTCTGAAGGAGAGAATCAATGACACATCGTCTACCCGCTCTACTTGCCTGCGCAGCCGCGCTGGCATTCACATCAACCGCCGCTCCCGCGGCCGATATCGTGGACACAGCCGTGGCCGCGAAGTTCAACACGCTGGTGACCGCCGTCAAGGCGGCGGGGCTGGTGGACACCCTCAAGGGCCCCGGGCCTTTCACGGTGTTCGCCCCCACCGACGACGCCTTCGCCAAGCTGCCCGCCGGCACGCTGGAGAACCTGCTGAAACCCGAGAACAAGGAGCAACTGCAGAACATTCTCAAGTACCATGTCGTGCCCGGCAGAGTGATGGCCGAGGATGTGGTCAAGCTCACTTCGGCGAAGACCGCCGAGGGCCAGAGCATCGCCATCAAAACCATGAACGGCAAAGTGATGGTGGACAACGCGCACGTCACTAAAACAGACATCGTGACCTCCAATGGCGTCATCCACGTCATTGACACTGTCATCCTGCCGAAGTAAAGCTCTAACCTCATGTATCTCCTGACAGGTGCGACCGGATACGTCGGAGGACGTCTCGTAAGGCGGCTTGAGTCGGCCGGTGTGTCTGTCAGATGCCTGTGCCGCAACCCGGAGGCGCTGCGCTGGCGTGTCTCTCCCCGCACCGAACTGGTGCAGGGCGATCTGCTCCAGCCGGCGACTCTGGGCTCTGCGTTTTCGGGCGTGGACACCGCGTTCTACCTGGTCCACTCCATGAGTGGGGGTATGAAGTTCGAGGCCGATGACCGCACGGCGGCTGCAAACTTTGCTGCCGCTGCCCGCGAGGCCGGGGTGCGGCGCATCATCTACCTGGGTGGGCTGGCGCACGGAACCGGCCTCTCGCCTCACATGCGCAGCCGCGCCGAGACTGGGAATATCCTGCGGTCGGGCGGCGTGCCGGTTGTTGAGTTTCAGGCGTCGATCGTGATCGGCTCCGGCAGCGCGTCTTTTGAGATGATCCGCGCGCTCGTAGAGCGGCTTCCGGTGATGATTACGCCGCGCTGGGTGAATACCGCCGCGCAACCCATCGCGATTGAAGACGTGATCGAGTATCTTGTGCAGGCAATTCAACTGCCGGCTCAGGGCCACCTCACCTTTGAGATCGGCGGAGCAGACGTCACTTCCTACGTGGGCATCATGCGAGAGTACGCGCGGCAGCGAAAACTGAGGCGTTGGATTCTGCGCGTGCCATTTCTCAGCCTGTCGTTGTCGAGCCGCTGGTTGACGCTGATCACGCCAGTGTATGCGTCCATTGGGCGCGTCCTCATCGAGAGCGTCCGGAATCCGAGTGTCGTGCAGGATCCCTCGGCCATGGGGACGTTCACTGTCCGGCCCATGGGCATCACTCGGGCGATCGAGCGAGCGGTTGCCGGTGAGGACAGCACCATTGCGGAGACCCGCTGGTCCGACGCCCGCACGAGGGCTCCGGCGCTGCCCGGGGCGCCTGGCCATCTACTTGTCAGCGAACAGACTGTGCGAGTTTCGCTGACTCCGGCTCAGGCATTCGAACCGATCCGCCGCATCGGTGGGCGGAACGGCTGGTACTTCGGGGACATACTGTGGAGGCTTCGCGGCCGGATTGACCTGATGATCGGCGGCGTCGGCATGCGCCGGGGCCGACCAGACCCCGAAACCCCATTCCCGGGGAGCACTCTCGATTTCTGGCGCGTGGAGATCTACGAGCCCGGCCGCCGCCTTCGACTCGCCGCGGAGATGAAAGTCCCCGGGCGCGCGTGGCTGGAATTCAGCACTGAGGCCGACGGCTCCACAACTGTCATCCGGCAGCTCGCGCAATTCGAGCCGCGCGGTCTGACGGGGTTCCTGTATTGGTATCTGCTTTACCCCATTCACGAGGTGATGTTCCGGGGTATGTTGCGGCGAATTGAGGCTGCGGCGCTCGACCCAAATTCGAAGAGCTCGCTTACCGCCTTTTGAGTTTGGTGTTGAGAAATGGCGTCCCTAATCAGTCAGAGTTTGAACCCGCTCATGAAGCGGATCCAAGCTGTTGTGACCTGCTTACGCTAGGCTCTACCAGGGATAATTGAGAAGCTCCGGAAACGGAAAGGAGCTTCGAGATGAAGAAGAGCCGGTTCACCGAGGAGAAGATCATCGGTGTGTTGAAGCAGATGGAGGCGGGCCGCAAGGTGGCTGACCTGGCCAGGGAATTGGGCGTGAGCGAGGCGACCATCTACACCTGGAAGAGTAAGTTCGGGGGCATGGATGTCAACGAGGCGCGGCGGCTGCGTGAATTGGAGCGCGAGAATTCGGAGTTGAAGAAGCTCGTCGCCGACCTGAGCCTGGACAAAGAGGCGCTCAAGACGGTGATCCGAAAAAACGGCTGGAGTTTGTAGGACTGAGGCGGGACGTGGCGCTGGTGATAGCCGAACACCGACTGAGCGAGCGCCGCCGGCCCAAACACATGCCTATTACGCGGCGAAGAAGCTAAACGAAGTGCTAGGTTGGGAAGGCGAGTTTCTCAATTACGGTTGGTGGGGACAACCGTGGCAGGTCAGCCTCTTGGGCTCGTTTTCCGTAGTACTTCTACTCATTGCGGTGTTTGTTGCACCGCGATCAGTCGAAGAGTGAAGCGATGATCCGAAGGACTGTGTTCTTCTTTTGGGCGGCGCTTTAGCAAGGGTGCAAGCCGCAGGTCAACGAGCAGATTTGCCCGTTGCGCCCGCTTGAGGAGACCTTGACACCACACGAGAAAACGGTCGAAGCGGTCCAACGTGCGGTCGCACACGAAATGAGCCGCCTGCTGCAAGTGGTCTTCTCGAGTGGCGCACGACAGGCCGGCTGATTCTGGAAGTGGTCGGGTTGGGGACTTTGTGGCAGCGGCAAGCTCGTCGGCATCCTCGTGGTTGAGTGACCGCTGCCCCGCGCCGCGCGCCAAGGCGCTGGGGTGCCGGGCAAGACCGGAATTATATTTTTGCTTTCGCAGCAATCACTTGGAGCGAATGCCCCTGGAATCACTTGGGCTGCTGTGCACAATCAGGCTGGCGGTCTCCGCGTCCACGGACCAGGGGCTGCTAGGTAATCATATGAACTCGACCCCACGACCTTCCGCCTGCGACGAAAGGACATTTCGCGTCCGTTGTTGTTCGCCCAGGCTGCCCTTGGTGGCCCGCTGCTTCCAGCAACCTCCAAAAAAGCAAGCACGAACCCATAGATTATTGGAAACACGGACACTAGTTACGCTCCCGGGAAGCGGCCTCGCCAAACAGTCGCCTGTGCCTCCCCAACCTGGGAACCCGCGGAGAGTGCTAGCACGAACCCATATGTTGCTCAAAACACAGGACCGGCTTTCAACAGCCTGCGCCGCTTCTCACCCCGGCGAAACCTGCGCACCCGCTGGAGCATCCCCAAAATTAGTCTCTGACCGTCGAAGCCGGCCCTGTTCTGGATCGGCTCGGCTACTAAATCTTGGGGCTCCCCGAATGAGACCCCAGGATCTGGCCCACAAGGTGCTTGCATCAGGACCGCGTCCCGTGTATTCTGGTGAACACCCCCCCCGAGTGGCCGCTCCCTATTGGGCGCGCGTCGATAACATTGGCATTCCGTCGAAAGGAACGAGCCTTTGCTGATTCTCAAACGCGTTGAAATTCAGGGCTTTAAGTCATTTTGCGACCGCACTGAAATGCGCTTCCCGGGGAAGGGCATCGCTGCCATCGTCGGCCCCAACGGCTGCGGCAAGTCGAATCTGAGCGACGCCATCAGTTGGGTCCTCGGCGAGCAGTCCGCCAAGTCCCTCCGCGGCGCCCGCATGGAAGACGTCATCTTCGCCGGCACCCGCGACCGCAAGCCGCTCGGTATGGCCCAGGTCACCATCGTCATGGTCGACCCCACCGGGCGCACCGCCATCCCCGGTAAGCCCAGCGCCGTCAATCCGGCCACCACCACTGCCGCCGAGCCTGCAGCCGCGACACCGGCAGAAACTGCGGCAGGCGGGAATGACCAGGTCAACGCCTCCGAAGTCGAGATCATCCAGGCCCCTAAGCCCGCCAACGGGCACTCCAACGGACACACCAACGGCGGCTTCTCCCTCCACACCCCCGGCAAGGAGCAGGAGATCACCATCACTCGCCGCCTCTACCGCTCCGGTGAATCCGAATACCTCATCAACGGCCGCTCCGCCCGCCTCCGCGACATCCAGGAACTCTTCATGGGCACGGGCCTCGGCCCCGAGTCCTACGCCATCATCGAACAGGGCCGCATCGGCCAGATCCTCTCCTCCAAGCCCCTCGACCGCCGCGCCGTCATCGAGGAAGCCTGCGGCATCTCCAAATTCAAGAACAAGCGCCGCCTCGCCGAAGCCAAGCTCGAAGGCGCCAAGCAGAACCTCACCCGCGTCTTCGACATCCTTGAAGAGGTCTCGCGCCAGGTCAACTCCCTCAAGCGCCAGGCCGGCAAGGCCCGCCGCTACGAGGAGCTCAAGTCCGAGCTCGACACCCAGCTCCGCGTCGCCCTCACCGGCCGTTATCTGATCCTCCAGCGCGAGGCCGAACGCGTCGCCGCGGAGATGAAGGAGGCCTCCGGCCTCTACCAGGAGCTCCATACCCGCGTCGCCGAAGAAGAGCGCTCCCTCTCCGCCGCCCGCGAAGCCTTCTATCAGACCGAGGCCAATCTCACCGAGGCCCGCAAGCGTCTCGCCGAGGTCCGTATCGAGGCCGAACGCACCAACGGCCAGATCGACTCCCAGGCGCGCCAAGTCGGCTCTATCGATCAGCGCCTCCAGCAGGGCGAGACCGAAACCGTCGAGATCGGCACACGCCTCGAATCGCTCGAGCAGGAGCGCACCCATCTCGCTGCTCAGCTCGAAGCGCTCCAGCAGCAGGCTGCTGAAGCACGCGAGCGCCTCGCCGCCAAACAGGAAGAGAAGGACGTCCTTCAGAACCAGCTCCGCGAGCGCGAGCGCACTCTCGAACAGTCCCGCCAGCAGGTCGTGCGCCTCCTCGGCGAAGCGTCATCGCTCAAAAACCAGCTCGCCCAGATCGACTCCTACCTCGCTTCAATCGACCGCGACACCGCGCGTGTCAGCAAGGACGAGGAGCTCGCCCAGGCCGACCTCGCGCGCCTCGAACAGTCCAAGGCCGAGTTCGCCGAGAGGCTCTCCTCCCGCCAGCTTGAGCTCGAATCCACCCAGGATCGCCGCAAGCACGTCGACGAGGATCTTCAGGTCCATCGCGCCTCTGCCGCGGAGACCCGCAAGCAGCTCGACGCCCTCAAGACCGAGACCTCGCGCCTCCGCGCCCGCCGCGATTCCCTCGAGGAAATCCTCTCTCACCGCGCCTACACCACCGAGTCCGTTAAGCGCCTCTTCACCGCAGTCGAGCGCGGCCAGACCGACTCCTTTAAACCCGCCGGCGTCCTCGCCGACTTCGTCGATCTCACCCACCCCCAATTCGAAAAGGCCACTGAAGAATTCCTCCACGAGGAGCTCGAATACGTCGTCGTCAAATCCTGGGACGATGCCCAGCGCGGCATCGACGTCCTCCGCGGCGATCTCGACGGCCGGGCCACCTTCCTCGTCGAGCCTCACCTTAACAGCGACAGCGCTGCTGTCGTGTCCTCCCCCGTCCATGAGCCGGCCATCGGTCCCGAAACTGGGATCGTTGGCCGGCTGAGCGATGGGATCCGCTTCACCAACGGCCTCACCAACGCCCCCGCCGCGCTGCTCCCGCGCCTCGCCCGCTGCTTCCTCGCCGAGTCTCGCGAAGCCGCCCAGCGCCTCTCCACCGTCTATCCCGATCTCTTCTTCCTCCTCGCCGACGGTGTCTGCTACCACGGCCACGCCGTCTCCGGCGGCAAGAAGACCGGCACCGGCCCGCTCGCCCTCAAGCGCGAGCTTCGCGAAATCTCTTCGCTATTCCAGCACCGTCACACCGCGCTCTCTACCGCGCAGTCCTCTCTCGAACAGCTCGAAGCTGAGATCCAGACCCTTACCGAGTCTCTCGAACAGCTTCGCGCCGAACAGCAGCGCCAGGAGAAGGAGACCCTCGTCCTCGATCAGGAGATGCGCAAGATCTCCGAAGAGTTCAACCGCGCCAACCAGCGCCTCTCCGTCTCCCGCCTCGAACTCGAACGCCTCACCCGCGACGCGGCACGCAGCCGCGAAGAGCGCGAGCGCAAGGCCGTTACGGTCGAAGAGAAAGACCAGCAGCGCGCCCAGGTCGAGCAGGCTCTCGAACAGGGCCGCGCCGAGCTCGAATCCCTCAAGCAAGAAGTCAATACGCTCGCCGAAGAGCACTCCGTCCTGCGTGTCGAGCTTGCCGGATTCGAGGAGCGGCGCCGCGGCGTCGACAGCGCCTCACAGCGTCTCGAAAACCAGATCCGCGAAGTCGTCAACCGCCGCCAGAACCTCAACGCGGAAATGGAGCGGCTCGCCCTCAACCGCAATCGCCTCCTCGAGCTCAACCTGCAGCTCGAAGAGCGTGCCACCTCGCTCGCCGGCGAGCAGGCTCACTTCGAAAAGACCGTTGCGACCCTCGCCGGAACCGAAGCCGAACAGCGCGCCGCCCTCACTTCCGGTGAGGAGAACATCAAGTCCACCCGCGCCGCATCTGCCGAGGCCCAGGAAAAGCGCTCCCAGATCGAGCTTGAGCTCGTCCGCCGCCAGAGCGAGCTGAAGTTCCTCGACGAAACCTGCCGCAAGGACCTCAACATCCCCGTCGCGCAGCTCGCCTCCGCCGCGAACGCTGGTGAACAGGTCCTCGACCCCGACGCTGCCCACTTCCTCGAACTTCATCCCGAGGCATCCGCTCTCGACGAGGAAGCCCTGGCCGCGCTCATCAATGAGGGGCTCCGCCCACATACCCTCGCCGATGACGTCATCGCAGCTCTGCCGGCGGAGTTCGAAGTGCTTGCTGCCGCCGAGGCTATCGCCGCGGCACTCCGCTCATCCGACCCCGCCCGCGAGAACATCGACGATGTCGCCCTCGCCACCGCCGAAGCCCTCGCCGCCGGACCTGAGTCTCCCGTCGCCGTCGTCTCCCAGGCCCTCGGTCTGCCTGTGCCGGAACCTGTTGACCCGGCCCGCGCCTCCGAAATCCTCCACGCCCTGCTCGCCCACGCCGCCGCGATCACAGCCGCGAGCGGTAGCGAGCCGGCAGTCGTCCTCGACGAACTCGCCGTTGCCGACGCCGAGGAGAAAGTCGCCGACATCCGCCGCCGCATCGAGGCGCTCGGACCCGTCAATCCCGAAGCCCTCGCCGAGTTCCAGGAAGCCCAGCAGCGCTACGACTTCCTCAACACCCAGCGCCAGGATCTCCTCGACTCCATCAAGGACACCGAGAAGGCCATCCACGAGATCGACACCGAGTCCCGCAAGCGCTTCACCGAAGCCTTCGGCGTCATCAACGAGAACTTCAAACATATGTTCCGCACTTTGTTTGGAGGAGGCATCGGCGAAATGCGCCTGACTGGCGAAGGCGACGCCCTCGAACAGGGCATCGAAATCGTTGCTTCGCCCCCAGGCAAGCGGCTGCAAAATGTTCTCCTGCTCTCCGGCGGCGAGAAGGCCCTGACCGCGGTCTCGCTCCTCATGGCCATCTTCCAGTACCAGCCCAGCCCCTTCTGCATCCTGGACGAGGTCGACGCGCCTCTCGACGAAGCCAACGTCGGACGCCTCTCGAATCTCCTCAAGGACATGTCCTCCCAGACTCAGTTCATCGTCATCACCCACGCGAAGAAGACGATGGAATCCGCCGAGATGCTCTACGGCGTCACCATGCAGGAACAGGGCGTCTCCAAACTCGTCTCGGTGCGCCTCCAGGCCCCGCCGCCGCCCCCGCAGTTGCCGCTGCAAACCGCCGCGAGGGCATAGGCCGTGCCCCGATTGATTGGCATCGCCGGACCGTCCTGCTCCGGCAAAACCGAACTCGCGCGCTGGCTCTCCTTGAGAACCGGCGCGCCCGTCCTTAATCTCGATCACTACTACATCGATCTCTCCCACCTCCCCCTCGAGGTCCGCGCCAAAACCAACTTCGACGAACCCCACTCCGTCGACCACGACGCCATCCTTCAGCACACCCGCGACCTCCACGCCGGAGTCGCCGTCCACGCCCCGCAGTACGATTTCGCCACCCATAGCCGCGCCCCCGGCGACGAGATCATCGAGCCCCGCGAGTTCGTCATCCTTGAAGGTCTCTTTGCCCTCTACTGGCCCGAGCTCCGTGAGCACCTCGCCCTCAAACTCTTCGTCGGCGCGCCCGATGAAGTCTGCCTCGCCCGCCGCCTGGAACGCGACGTCCGCGAGCGGGGCCGCACCCCAGAGAGCGTCCGCTGGCAGTTCGAGTCCACCGTTCTCCCCGGCGCCCGGCAGTTCATCCACCCCTGCAGCGGCTACGCCGACCTTGTGCTCTCCGGCACCGACCCCATCGAGCTCTCCGGCGGGCAGGTCCTCGATCTCCTGGCCGGCCTCAATCCTCCCTGGCCGCGGAAGTCCAAACAAACAGGCACATTTATGTGATTCCAGGCCTCAACTCTCAGCATCAATACGTTTGAATGGCTTATTGTGGCCAGAAGCCTGCTCCCTGGATCGGTCGGACCTTGCTGCTGGCGGGCATCTGCAACATGTCGGCGGCTGCGCTTGCTGGCTTCTTCAGCCGCCCGCTATACCCGCTTGTCGTCCTTTACGCCGTTCTGGGACTCGGATTCCTGATCGCTGCCATCGACGCGTTCCGCCACTGGCCTGTCGTGTTCCTGGGCCTGATCGGCAAACTCGCGACCTTCACCTGGATCGGCTGGGATGTCTACAAGGGCGTATTCTCCACCGTCTCCTGGCGATTGCTCGGGTTTAACGACGGCATCTGGCTTGTCCCGCTCGCCGCGATCCTCCATACGGCCCACGCGTCCGACATCGACAGGCGCCGCTTTCTCTCTCCCGATGTCGTGCGCATCGCCCTGCGGAAGAAAACTCAATTAGGCATCAGCCTCGACGAGATTTCACGAGTCTCTCCCGCCCTCGTGGTCTTGCTGAGGCACTCCGGTTGCCTGTTCTGCCGGGAAGCACTGGCGGACCTGCAGGTCCGCAGGCGGCAGATTGAGGGCGAGCAGGCACAGCTCGTTCTTGTCCACATGGGCACTGAGGCGGAGGACGCGCGCCTCTTCGCGCGCTATGGACTGGCCGATATCCCTCGTATCAGCGACCCGGAGCGCAGCCTCTATCGCGCGTTCGGCCTGGGGCGCGCCGCGGTCTTCGATCTGTTCGGTCCGCACATGTGGTGGAGAGCTTTTCACGCACTGCTTGCCGGCGGCCACCGCGTCGGAAAGCTGTCCGGCGACGTCCTGCAGTTGCCTGGCGCTTTTCTTGTCTTTCACGGAGAAATTGTCCGCGGCTTCCGCCATCAATACGTCGCCGATCGCCCCGATTATCTCTCGCTTGTCACGGGGCGCGACTATGCGGCCCCGGAGCTGAGGGAGTCCTGAAGGCCTCGCGCCCGAGACTTCAGGCTGAAACGGTTATCATGACTGATTGATGACGCAGCCAGGCACACCTCTGCAATCCGGCGGGCGCGTGCCGGGATCGCTTGGCGTCGTCCGCCTCTTTGGCGTGCCTGTCCGGTTCCACTTCACGTTCTGGCTCGTCGTGGTGTGGCTGATCTTCCTTGGCGCGGGAGGCAACCAGTCGCTGGGCGGCAATGCTCTCTACGTCGGCGGCCTCTTCCTTTCGGTGCTCCTGCACGAAGCAGGCCACGCCTACTCCGCCTGGCGGCACGGCATCAAGACTCTCGAGATCGTCATGCTCCCTTTGGGCGGACTGTCGAGGCTGGAGCGGCATCCGAAGCCGGCCGAGGAGTTCTGGGTGGCGCTGTCCGGGCCGCTGGTCAACTTCCTGATCGGCGCGGCGCTGCTCGGATGGACCTACGCTCGTGGCGGAGTTGTGAATCTGGGCCACTGGCAGAACGCCACGGACGAGAATCTCGTCGCGCGTCTGGCAGTGGCGAACCTCATCCTCGCGTTTTTCAACCTCCTGCCCGCGTTCCCGATGGACGGCGGCCGGGTGATGCGTTCTCTGCTCGCGTCCAAGCGCAGTATTGAGGAAGCGACGCGGCTGACGGCCCGCATGGGTACGGGCATCGCCGCGGTGCTCGGGCTGTACGGTTTGCTGAGCGCGAACTTCCTGTTCGTCTTCATCGCGTTCTTCATTTACGTGGGCGCTATGCAGGAAGTGATGGCGACCTCTGCGCAGGCGCTGATGCGCGGCGCTCGCGTGCGGGATGCGATGCTCACCGATTTCCGCACACTGCGCCACGGCGACACGATTCGCGAAGCTGCTGAGATGTTGCTGGCAACCTCTCAGCAGGACTTTCCCGTAATGAGCGGCGGGCAGGTGGTTGGACTGCTCAACAGGAATGGCCTGCTGAAGGCGATGGCGGCCGAAGGCCCGGAGGCCTACGTTGCGGGAGCGATGGATCGTGAGTACGCGAGGCTCGCGCCGGAAATGGACCTTGCCGATGCGGCGCCCGTGATGGCCGAAGCCGGCAATTGCGCGTTGGTCTTCGAAGACGATAAACTCGCGGGACTTCTGACCGCGGAGAATCTGTCGGAGTTTCTGGTACTGCGGAGGATTCGGGAGTCGCGCGGCCGCACCAGGCCGGAGGAGACCAACTGAGGCGATGGCTGATGTCCTGATCGTCGGGGCGGGGCTGGCGGGCTTGTGTTGCGCCAGGAAACTGCATGAAGCGGGAGTCTCCTTCCGCGTGCTGGAGGCGTCGGACGGAGTTGGCGGACGCGTCAGAACGGACCGGGTAAACGGCTTTCTCCTCGACCGTGGATTCCAGGTGCTGTTCACGGCGTATCCCGAAGCGCTCTCCGTGCTCGACTACGACGCCCTGAAGCTCTGCGCTTTCGCGCCAGGAGCGCTGGTGCGGCACGAAGGCCGGTTCTACCGGGTGAACGATCCGTGGCGCGAGCCCGGCACATTCCTGACGGACCTGTTCTCACCAGTCGGCAAGCTGGCGGACAAGTTCCGAGTCTCGCGGCTGAGGTCGGATGTGCGGCGGAAGAGCGTGGAAGAGATTTTCCAGGGTGAGGAGACCAGCACCATGCAGGCGCTGAAGCGCCGCGGATTCTCCCAGCGGATGATCGATCACTTCTTCAAGCCTCTCATCGGCGGTGCGCTGCTGGACCTTAAGATGGCCGCATCGAGCCGCATGTTCGAGTTCATCTTCAAGATGTTCGCCGAGGGTGATGCTGCTGTGCCCGCGGATGGGATGGGAGCCATCCCGGAACAGCTTGCATCTAAGCTGCCGGATGGAACCATCGAGTTCAACTGCCGGGTGCACTCAGCAGGTCCGAGGGAGGTGAGTCTGGTCTCCGGAGACGTGTTGAAGGCGCGGGCGGTGGTGATTGCCGTGGAAGCGCCGGAAGCAGCCAGGCTCCTGGGGCATGAGCGGGCGCCGGCTGCCCGGAGTGCGTGCTGCCTCTATTTCACCGCCAAGGAGCCGCCGGTTGAGGATCCGGTGCTGGTTCTGAGCGGCAGCAGCCGCGGGCCGATCAACAATCTGGCGGTGATGAACATGGTGGCGCCGGGATACGCGCCGCCGGGCGATCACCTGGTGTCTGTGAGCGTAGTTGGCTGGTCCAGCCGCGACGATCAAACGCTGGTGAACATGGTGCGCGGACAGTTGAAGCGGTGGTACGGGCTGGTCACGCAGGAGTGGAGGTTGCTACGGATCTATCGCATCGAGCACGCGGTTCCTGCGGTGTATCCACTGGAGTGGCAGCAGCCGTCGCAAATGTCGCGTGCGCTATATGTGTGTGGCGACCACAGGGCCACGCCTTCGATCCAGGGCGCAATGGAGAGCGGCCGCCTGGCGGCGGAGTCGGTGATTCGCGAGCTGCGCGGCGAGCCGAAACCCCAGGATGGGCCTGCGCCGACGATCACGAACTGAGGCGCGGCCGGGTCTCAGGGACGCGGAGCGTTTTGAGAACTGCGGCAGCGATCTCGATGGGGAGGGACTCCAAGGCAGGGAGCGTCCGCTCGTAGTGATTGGACCAGAGGTGGACGCCTGTCTTTGCATCGATCAGGCGGCTTGTCACGGACCACTGAGCCGGGTTGCCAGCGGGCCGGATCGAACCGGTGAGGATGTATCGGGCGTTCAAAGCTGTCGAGGCGCGCCGGAACTCCTCGCCGTAATCCTTGAGTGGCCCGCCGGTGACAACCTGGAGGCCCTGGGAGCGGGCGAGGAAGGCGGCGAGTTCCTCGGTGAGCCCCCTGGTCACGTAGTCCTGGCTGGTATCGCCTGAGAGGTTCTGAAACTCGAGGACCGCAACCCGGGGAGGAGGCGAGGCGATGCTGCCGAGCAGATACAGGCACGCTGCAATAGACACAATCGCTGCGGCGGCCAGCACGATGACCGCGTATCTGCGGCGCCGATGCGGCCTAGCGTTGAGAGGGGCGACTCTCGGCAAATAACTTCCCTTGGGGATCTCGATGACGAGTGGATCGGCGTGGCCCTCGGTCGCATAGTAGCGGGCCAGATGCAGTCTCAGGTTGTGAACCTGAACCCTGACGATGGAGTCGGATTGATGGTCCCAGGAAGGTGGCCGGTGGAACACCTCGATACCGATGACTGCTTCCTTCAAGCCAGAAGTGCGGCCGGCGGCAAGTTGCTCGATGAGCCAGGTCAATAGGGATCGAAGGCGTTCCGATTCGGCGAAGGCATGGGAGGTGAGGATCCTGCGCAGTTGGAGCCGGATCTCCTCAGTAGAGCAGCGGGCGGGCGCTGGAGCGAGAGTGCCAGCCATCGGATCCTTCCGGACGGGGGCGTTAAGGCCGCCCGTTCTGTGTCTTCTCAATCAATTGAAAACACGGAGGTTGCTCTCGTTTACAGTTAAACAGATGGAATTATCTGTAATAATTTCAGCCTGAGCGGTAGTATAGCGCACGACGGGAACGGAAAGTACTACGTTTCTGTCCCGGCCGATCCAGACCATGAGGTAATCCTGGCTGGATCGCCGAGGATTCGCAGGAGGAATGCGAGGCGATCCGGTACGGGCCCGGCGCCGCGAAATCGGAGGTGCCGCGCCGGGCCTGAGCCGGGGAGACTACTCTTCAGCCGACTGGGCGTCTATCCGGAAGAATCTCTTCCTCCCGTTTGAAGCAATCCCGCCGAGAAATTTCTGTGTGCCGTTCACGACAAGGTTCAGCGGTCGTGGGACCGGGTGGTCGAACTGCAGGATGTCACCCGGCTGGAGCTGCAGCATCTGCTCCACAGTGAGTGCCGGTCCGGTGAGGCGGGCGTCCAGCCTGAGCAAGGCGGGCTTGATCAGCCGGAGGATGCGAGCGCGCTCCTCTTCCGTGGATTCGGACTTGCGCACGGACCACTGCTGATCAAAGCGCTGCCGCAGCATCTTGATGATGATGGACGGGATGCCCAGGTTCATCATGCCCGCCACGTCGCCGATGCGGATCTCCATGCCGATGGCGACGACAGCCTCATTCGGGGCGAGGATCTGCAGGAGTTGAGGTTCCGTCTCGTGGTTTTCGATCGTGAAGTTGATCTGTGAGATTGGCGACCACGCGTCCTTGAGGTCGTGGAGGATGATACGGAAAACGCCGTCGAGAATCGATTGCTCGATCTCGGTGATCTCGCGGTTCGCCTTCAAAGGAGTCTTTCCATTGCCGCCGAGGAGCATCTCGAGGATCGGGAAGACCATCTGCGGGTTGAGTTCCAGGATGGCGTTGCCGTCGAAGGGCCGCATGCCGAGGCTGACGATGCAGGTCGGTGCCGGCAGGCATTGGGAGAACTCCAGGAAGGACAACTGCTCGACCGAGATCAGGTTGACCATCACGTAGGCGCGCAGGTACGCCGAGAGGCTGGAGGCCAGCGACCGGGCGAAGTTGTCGTGAAGCAGATGGATGGCGCGGAGCTGGTCCTTCGCGATGCGGTCCGGGCGGCGGAAGTCGTAAGGCTGCGCGCGGCGCGCGGGGTCGTCCTGGGCGCGAGGGCCCTGGAGATTGCGGAATACGCTGTCGATTTCCTCCTGGCTGAGGAGACGATCGGAGGCCATACAAGGGTAGTATCGGCAGGGGGAAGCGAAGGCAAAATCGGATAAATCATGTATTCCCGAAGGGGATGGGATAGCTCATTGGTAAAATGGAGCAAGTGAAGAGCTTTCACATCCAGAACTTCGGGTGCCGGGCGACGCAGGCCGATGGGGCTGCGCTGGAAGGACTGCTGGAGAAGCAGGGGCTCCAGGCGGCAGGGGGCGCTCGCGAGGCCGATCTGGTGATCCTGAACACCTGTACGGTGACCACCACGGCCGACGAGGACGTGCGCAAGAGCATTCACCGTGTGCACCGCGAGAATCCTGAGGCGCGCATCCTGGTGACGGGATGCTACGCCCAGCGCGCGCCGGAGGAGCTGATCCGGATTCCTGGCGTGACCTGGGTGGTGGGCAACTCGCACAAGACCCAGATTCCCGAACTGCTGCCAGAGCTGAGCCGGACGCCGGAGTACCACGGGCAGGTCGTCGTGGGAGACATCATGAAGGCCGCCGGCTTCCTGTCCTCGCCGGTGGACGACGCCTTTGGCGACAGGACGCGGCCTAACCTGAAGATCCAGGAAGGCTGCAACAACCTGTGCACGTTCTGCATTATTCCGTCGGTCCGGGGCCGAAGCCGGAGCATGCCGGTGGAGCAGGTGCTCGGCGAGGTGCGGCGGCTGGCGGAGAGCTACCGGGAGGTGGTGCTGACCGGAATCAACCTGGGCCGGTGGGGCAGGGAAGCGGGATTCATGCGTGAGCAGCGGATGAGGCTCTCCGATCTCTTGAAGAGAGTACTGGACGAGACTGCGGTGGAGCGAATCCGGCTCAGCTCCGTGGAGCCGATGGACTTCAGCGAGGAGTTGCTGGAACTGATGGCGTCGTCGCCGAGGATTGCGAAGCACGTCCATGCGCCATTGCAGTCGGGCTCGGACGCGGTGCTGAAGAGGATGAAACGGCGCTACCGGGCGCGGCACTATGAGGACCGTCTCAAGAAGGCGCAAGCGCTGATGCCGGACGCGGCGTTCGGTGCGGATGTGATGACCGGTTTTCCGGGAGAGACGGACGCAGAATTCAGCGAGACCTATGAATTCGTGCGCCGGATGCCGTACACGTACCTGCATGTGTTCACGTATTCGGAAAGGCCAGGGACGCCGGCTGCGGCTGCGGCCGACCATGTGCCGCATCCTGTGCGGAAAGACCGGACGCGGCTGCTGCGCGAGCTGGCGGCGCAGAAGAACCTCGAGTTCCGGCAACGCATGGTCGGGCGGAACTTGAGTGCGGTGACGCTCGACAACGGCAAGGCGCTAACGGAGAACTACCTCAACGTCGAACTGGCTGCGCCTCGAGCCGCAAATCAGATCGTGGATCTGAAGATCGGTTCAGTGAGTGCGCAAGGGCTTATCGAGGCTGGCCGGTTGAACGTGCTGGCATCGTAAACAGCGCTTCGAACGTCCGGATGCCGTCCCACAGATTCTGGAGCCGCAGGTTCTCGTTGTGGCTGTGCTGGTTGTTGTCGTGATTGACGATGGGCACGCCGATCAAGGGGACGTGGACGACATCGTCGATGATGGCCAGCGGGACGCTGCCGCCGAGGGTGGGCATCTTGATGACAGGCCCGTGGACGCGTTCAACGGCTGCGATCACCTGCTGTGAGGCGGGGAGATCCATGGGGGTGCGGACGGCGCGGTAGCCGCCTTCGGCGGTCGTGATGGATGCGACCTTTGGCCACTGGAGGCGCTCAAACTCAGTCGGGGCACGGTTTTCCGCAAGGAAGAAGCCCTGATCGCGGATGTGGGCCTTCACTTTCTCGAGCATGGCCTGCGGGTCGTTACCCTTCACCAGGCGGATGTCGACGGAGACGGTTGCTTCGGTGGGAATGACATTGCGCGAGGCGTCGCCGACGGCCGCGCTGGCGAGGCCGCGAATGTTGAATGACGGCTGGTTGATCACTTCGATGAGACGCTGCGGGGAGTTCTCGGAGCGAGCGATCCAGAGTTCGCGCTGGAGCGCTTCGTCGATGGGCGGCTCCCCTTTCATGGCGTTGATCTCGATTTCAGAGAGCGGCTGGACACCGTCGTAGAAGCCGGTGATGAGCACGCGGCCCTCATCGTCCTTCATGGAAGCAAGCAGGCGGGAGAGCATCAGAGCGGGATTCGGCGCCCAGTTGCCGTAGTGGCCGGAATGGAGTTCGCGGCGCGGTCCGTAGACGGTGAGGTTGAAGCCCGTGACGCCGCGCGCACCAAAGTAGATCTGCATGCGGCGGGTCTGATGGACGGGGCCGTCGCAGATCACCCAGTAGTCGGCATCGACCGCGGCGCGGTTCGCTGCGAGGATGCGGCCGAGGTTTCGGGAGCCGGCCTCCTCCTCGCCTTCGAAGAGAAACTTGAGGTTGATGGAGGGCCTGACGCCGGAGGCGCGCAAGGAATCGAGCGCGGCGAGCATAGCGATGACCGGCGCCTTGTCGTCGGAGGAGGAGCGGGCGTAGAGGCGCGCCTCGGGATCATCGGGCGATCCGCCGCGGAGGGACGGTTCGAAGGGGCCGGAGCCGTGCCACTGGCCTGGATCGACGGGCTGGCCGTCGTAGTGGGCGTAGAAGAGGACGGTCTGGGTGGCGTCGGGGATGCGGAGTTCGCCGAAAACTGCGGGTACGGCGCCAGGAACCTGGAGGAGAGCCGCCTGGACGCCGCGGCGCTGGAGGGCGGAACGGATCCACTCGGCGTTGCGGCGGAGGCCGGCGGGATCGGCGGCGACGTTGGGGATACGCAGGAAGTCGGTGAACTCGCCGAGGACGCGGGAGCGGTCCTGGGCTGCTGCGGTCAGGACGAGTAATGCGGCGACGGGCAGGTGGCGGAGGCGCACCTGATTACTCTACACCGCGCGTCGTGCTCGCGAAGCACGGGGCGGGACTGAAGTCTCGCACAGGCTAAAGCCTTCCCTGCCTACATCTCGCGGCGGTTTTCGAGGGATTTGGACATGGTGACCTCGTCGGCGTACTCGAGGTCGCTGCCGACGGGAATGCCCATGGCGATGCGGGTGACCTTGATGCCGAGAGGCTTCAGGAGCCGGGCGAGATAGACTGCGGTGGCTTCGCCTTCGACCGTCGGGTTTGTTGCGAGGATGATCTCTTCGACGCCGCCTTCATTGAGGCGGGCGAGCAGCTCGCGGATGCGGAGCTGTTCGGGGCCGATGCCGCGGAGCGGGCTGATGGAGCCGTGGAGGACGTGGTAGAGGCCTTCGAACGTGCGGGTAGTCTCGATGGGGACGATGTTGTGCGGCTCTTCGACGACGCATATCTTGTGGCGGTCGCGGTGGGGGTCTCGGCAGTAGAGGCAGGTTTCAGCGTCGCTGATGTTATTGCAGACTGAGCAGAGGCCGAGCTTTTCCTTCACGTCGAGGAGCGCGGCGGTGAGGCGATCGACGTCTTCGCGGGGAGCGCGGAGGATGTGAAAGGCGATGCGCTGGGCGGACTTCTGGCCGATGCCGGGGAGGCGTTTCACCTCCTGGATCAGACGGGCGAGGGGCTCGGCGAAGTCGGGCATGGTTTAGAACATGCCCGGAGGCAGGCCGAGGCCGCCGAGCATGCCGGCGGTCTTCTTCTGGGCTTCCTCGTCGACCTTGCGCGCGGCTTCGTTGAAGGCGGCCATCATCATGTCGGAGAGCATCTCAGCATCTCCCGCGGCTTCGGGATCAATGACGACGCCTGTGCAGTGCTTGTGGCCGTCCATCTTGACGGTGACCATGCCGCCGCCGGCGGTGGCTTCGACGCGAATGGCGGCGATCTCTTCCTGCAGGCGCTGCTGCATCTGCTGCGCCTGCTTCATCATGTTCTGGATGTTGCCTCCGCCGGGGAACTTCATGGTGAATTACTCCTTCAAGTCTCGTACATCCCGGACATGGCTGCCGGGGAAGAGGTTCTGGAAGCGCTGCACGTCGGGGTGAGCGAGAGCGCGGCGCGTGGCTTCATCGTCGCCGGGGGCGGCGGGTTGAGAGGCGCGGGAAGAGGGCGCGGGCGCGGATGCGGTGGCCTCATTAATAGTGATCTTGGTGCGGACGGCGCGGCCGAGGACCTTCAGCAGAGCTTTCTCGACGTCCTTGGCCATCAGGCCGAGCTTGGCGGCACGGGGCGCGATGAATTCGACGGTGCCCTGGCCTTCGATGATCTCGGATTCTTCGACGGCATGAGCGCTCATGCCGGAGGACATCTCTTCGAGAGCGGCGACGAGGCGGGATTTGAGGGAATCGGGGGAGGCGTCCTCGGCCGTTGAAGGCGCTGCCGGAACCCGCTCCCTACCGGTTGCGGCTGTGGGGGCGGCCGGGGTGGGCTGTGGAGTGGCGAGGCGGGGAGGCGCTGGCGGCGCGGAGGGAGCGCCCATCGCTCGAGTAGGCGGTTGCGTGGGACGCGGTGTCGGCGGCGCCTGTGGGGTGCGCGGCGCGGCGGCTGAGGGCGCGGGGCTCGCTGAGAGCTCCTTGAGCGCCTCCTCCAGCGGCTTGATGCGGCCGGCGTGGACGAGTCGCATCAGGCCGAGTTCCATGTGGAGACGCGGCTGGAGAGAATACTGAAGCTGGCCGTAGATGTCGAGCGTGATCTGGAGCCAGCGCGTCAGGTCCTCCTCGCTGAAGCGTGAGGAGATGTCGCGGAGGCGGACCTGCTCCGGTCCGGAGGCGGGGATCAGGCGCGTGTCCTGGCCTGTGATCTTCGCGACGAGCAGATTGCGGAAGTAGCGCGCCAGCTCGCGGCAGAAGTGCTGCAGGTTCTTGCCGGCGCTTTCGAGTTCGGCGACGATCTCCAGCATGCCGGCGGTGGAATTCTCTTCGAGGGCCGCGGTGACCTTTTCGAGAGAGGCCAGCGAGTACATGCCGAGGAGGTCGCGGACGGCGAGTCCTTCGAGCGCGTTGCCGCAGCAGGCGATGGCCTGGTCGAGGGCGGAAAGTGAATCACGTACCGAACCCTCACCGGCCTGCGCGAGGACGGCGAGCGCTTCCGCGTCGGCGGTGATGCCTTCCTGCGAGCAGATCCACTCCATGCGGGCGACGAGGTCGGAGAAGTCGACGCTGCGGAAGCTGAACTGCTGGCAGCGGGAGGCGATGGTGGTGGGGATCTTGTGCGACTCGGTGGTGCAAAGGACGAAGACGGCCCACTCGGGGGGCTCTTCCAGAGTTTTGAGCAGAGCGTTGAACGCTTCGTTCGTGATCTGGTGGGCCTCGTCGATGATGAAGACTTTGAAGCGATCGCGGGAGGGGCGGTAGCGGACGTTTTCGCGCAGCTCGCGCATCTCGTTGATGCCGCGATTGGAGGCCGCGTCGATTTCGATGACGTCGGGAGCGTTACCTTGCGTGACTTCAAGACAAGAAGAGCACTTCCCGCAGGGCGTGGCGGTGGGGCCTTCAACGCAATTCAGGCAACGTGCGAGGATGCGGGCGACAGTGGTTTTGCCGGTTCCGCGCTGGCCCGCGAGGATGTAGCCGTGGGCGATGCGGCGCTGGTTGATGGCGTTTTCGAGGGTGGCGCGGACGTGCTCCTGGCCGATCAATTCGGCGAAGGTTTGGGGACGGTACTTGCGGGCGATGACCTGGTACATGGAGAAGAGGGCGGCGCCACCAATCAGTCTGTCAGACCCCGGGTAATCCGCGGCACACAGGGTGGGATCCTACCGTTGCTTCCTTCCGGACCTGGCGGGGTTTGGAACGCCCCATTGCACGGAGCCCGGAGCCTGACAAACAACCATGCTAGCATGCGGGCGAACGGCGGCGCGGCGAAATGAATTAAGGCTACAATGCGGGCTAAGTGCCGGGTGATTCGATGAACCATCGCAACACGAAGCAGCGCGCGGCGATCCGGCAGGTGTTCGCCGAGTACGACCGGCCGCTGTCGGCGTCGGAGGTGCTGGAACTAGCGCAGCGCGACGTGCCGGGGATGGGCGCGGCGACGGTGTACCGGGCGCTGGGGTCGCTGCTGGAGGAGGGGTTACTGGCGACGGTGATCCTGCCGGGTCAGGCGCCGCGGTACGAAGCGGCGGGGAAGGCGCACCATCATCACTTTCACTGCCGGGTGTGCGGGCGCGTGTTCGAGTTGGAGGGGTGCCTCAGCGGATTGCAGTCACTGGTGCCATCGGGGTTCCGGGTGGAAGGACACGACATTGTGTTGAGTGGTTTGTGTCCGGGGTGCGGGGTATAGGCGTCGAAGTCCTCCCTTCAGTCCTGGCGTAAAGAACGCACAGGATCCGCCGACAAGGCTTTCCGGGCCGGGCCGACGACGGCCGCCGCCGCCATGGTGGCAAACAGCGCCAACGCGGCTGCGTAGGCGAGGGGGTCCAACGGGCTCACGCCGTACAATTCCTTCCGCAACAACTGCGATAGACCCGCTGCGCCAGCCGCGCCCAAGACCAGCCCTACGCCCACCGGCAGAACGAACCGCTGCCCCACCGCCCGCATCACGTCGAGCGGCTTCGCACCTAGCGCCATGCGGATGCCGATCTCCTTCATCCGGCGGCTCGCTTCGAACGAAACCACTCCGGCGATGCCGAACCCCGCCAGCGCGAGCGCGACGAAGCCCAGTCCGCTGGCGGCGAGCGCGACCTTCCCGGAGGATTCCACCTGACGCGCGAACGCCTCCCTCATTGTCTGCACGGACGGCGTCACGACCGAATCTACTTCGCGCACGGCGCGCGCGACGTCCCCGGCGCGTCCTTCCACCGATCCAGCCATCCGGACGACCAGGGCCATCGACCCCAAGTCCTCCTCAGTCCAGGGTTCATATTGCTCCACGGCGTCAGGATCCGACAACGCCAGCGAGCGCGCGTTCCCCGTCACTCCGATCACCGCGAGCCTGTTGTCGCCCTCGCCCAGCCACTGCGCCAGCGGGTCCTGGCCGGGCCACAATCTCCTCGCCATCGATTCGCTCACTAATGCCACGCCCTTTTCCCCCTCGCGGAACACGCGGCCTCGCAGCACCGGAATTCCCATCATCTGGAAATAAGCCGCGTCCACGCGGTGCAGGAAGATGGGGAACTGCTTGCCGTCTTTCTCTCCGCCCACGGTCGAACTGCGGTTGCCCAATGGCGGCGTCGAAGTCATGGTGATCGCCTCCACGCCGGGCAGGCCGAGCAGACGCTCCTTCGCAGCCTCCAGGTACCTGCGCGCCTCGGCGCCCTTGATGCCATGCCCGCCCAGGCCAGGATCCACGGTGATCGACTGTTCGTACGCGAAGCCGGGGTCCCGGGTGACGGCCTCGCGCGTTCCGCGCGCAAGCAGTCCGGCCAGGATCAGCAGGACGCAGCTTGCTGCAACCTGTACTCCAATGAGTGCCTTGCGCATCCAGAGGTTGCTCCGGCGCTGGCCGACGAGGCCGCGGCCCGCCTGCAGCGCGGGCGCCAATCCGAACAGCAGGGCCGCCAGTAGCCCCACTCCCAGCGTGAATCCGATGACCCGCCAGTCCGGCTGCACCACCAGCCACTTCGGCCCCTGCGTCCAGCGCATCAATACGTTCAGGAGTTGAATGCCTGCCCAGAGCCCGAGTCCCGAGGCCGCCAGGGCGAGCACCACACTCTCGGTCAGCAACTGACGCACCAGCCGGAGACTGCCGGCGCCGACTGAACTGCGGATCTGGATCTCGCGCTCGCGAGCCACGCCCCGCGCGAGCATCAGGCTGCCGAGGTTTCCACAGGCTACCGCCAGAATCAGCAACCCCATGGCGCTGACCATCGCGAAGATGGGCGCAAGCTGCTGGCGCAGGCCCGGCTGCGGTCCAGTGGACCTGTTCCGTCCGCCCGCGCTCTGCGCATAGCCTCCGGGCGCCACCATCAGCCGCTCGCCCTGCCAGCCCTCTTCCGGATGAAGTTTGCGCAACTCCGCGGTCAGCATCTTCATCTCCGCCTCAACGGCGGCGGACTTCACACCGGGTTTGCGCCGGCCCCACACGTCCACACCGTCTTCATCCGCGGACCAGTTGGTTAACAGCGGACTGCCCGTCACGAACTCCGGCTGTTTCCGAAGAGGCAGCCAGACGTCCGCGCCATTGAATGTCAATCCGCTGAACGTCTCGCTAAGCACGCCCACCACCATGGCCTGTCGTCCATTCAGTTGAATGGCGCGGCCAACCACCGAGGGGTCAGCGCCGAATTGCCTCTGCCATAGGTCGTAGCCGAGCACAGCTACGGCGGCCTCCGCCGGGTCCTCGTCCCGCGAAGGATCCAGCAGGCGGCCGAGGTGGGCCGGAGCGCCCAGTTCCAGGAAGAAGTTCGCGCTCACGAAGTGGGCCCGCAGCGGGGTCGCCACTCCTTGCAGCCGTAATCGCGCGAAGTCCAGCGCCAGCATGGCGGAGAGCGTTTGGGTCCGCGTCCGGTAGAAATCAAATGCTGGATAGGGCAGGTCCGACGCGTAGTTTCGCGGCGCCAGACGGTGGAACCGGACCAGGCTCTCCGGATCCTTCACCGGCAGAGGCTTGAGAATCGCCAGGTTGAAGAAGCCGAAGGCCGCCACGTTGACTCCGATGCCTGCGGCCAAGGTGAGCAGCGCCGCCAGTGTGAAGCCGGGCGATCGACGCATCAGCCGCCCGGCGAAGCGGACGTCCTGCGCCAGATGGTCCAGCCACATGCAGCCCCATGCCTCCCGCGCTTCTTCGCGCAGGCGCAGTTCGTTGCCGAACTCCTTTGACCCGGCGCCTCTCCGATCCGCCATCTCCTGGTGGAAAGCCATCTCCTCGGCCAGTTCCCGATCGCGCTTCCACTTCGTCAACAGATACGCGGCCCTACGCCAGAATTCGCCCATCAGATCCTCCTCTACGCCTTCCGCAGGACGGCCTGAATCGCCCCGTGCACCCGCGCATATTCCGACATCTCGTCTTCAAGCGCTTTCCGTCCGGCCGCGGTGAGGCGGTAGAACCGCACTTTGCGGTTGGTGTCCGAGATGCCCCATTCGGCCTTCACCCAGCCTTTGAAGAGCATCTTCTGGAGCGCCGGGTAGAGCGCACCTTCTTCCACCCTCAGAACCTCGTCCGTCAGCAGGTGAATCCGCTGAGCAATCGCATAGCCGTGCAGCGGCCCGGATTGCAGGACGCGCAACACCATGAGGGAGAGTGCGCCGGCAGGCATTTCAGTCTTAGGCATAATAGCTTTAGGGATAATGATGCTATGCTTACGCCGGTTGTGTCAAGCAGTCCGGCTGTAAACTGTGTTGGAGCGCGGATGAGCGGAGAATCGACGTCCAGCCGAGGCCAGCTAGATCCGGGCGGCTAGAATGATATCCGCGAGCGCGAGAAAGTCATTGTCGGTAAATTCTCCACCCGCTGGCGCCATCGCTGTTGCTCCAAGGTAGTATGCGATGGCAAATTCGTCCGTTACGGCGCGCTGATGCACAATGACGGTGTCGATGGCAGGAAGTCCGAGAACCATCTGGCCCCATTTGCCATACGCAAGGTAGGAGTCAGCCCACTCAGGACCTCTCCTTCCCTCTGACGGCTTCCACCACATATAGGCGTATCCGGTCTGGCCTCTCCGGCTATGCATATCCGCAGCCCTCCAATGGAGGGTCGTACTTTCCAGCACCCATTCCGCAGGAATGATCTGCCGGCCGTTCCATACGCCGCCATTGACCATGAGCAAGCCAAGCCGGGCCAAGTCACGGGGCGAAAGAAACATCTGGTACGACTTGTACCGGGATGGATTTGTATGATAGCCCACCATCTTCTGCCGGGTGAGGTCGAAATCTTCAAATTCGAGCGGTGCGGCCAGATCATCCGCAAGGGCCTGAAATACGGTCTTCCCGGACAACTGTTCAAACACTGCGCCTGCGACATTGAAATCCCAGTTGTTGTAAAGAAAGTACGAACCAGGCTTTTTTGACCCCCGCGGGGGCGTCGCCTCGTTTCCGCCCGGACTTCCGGCGGGCCAGTATACCCCAGAGCTGCTCGTCAGAATATGACGGATCGTTGCCGTCTTTTCGATTGGCATCAGACCTTCTCCGGACTCGTCGATCCCCAACTGCCCGATGGTGCGATCAAGGTCGATGCGGCCGTTTGCGACGTATTTCCCGTAGAGCATGGACAGGATGCTCTTCCGAACCGATGCAACGTTACTGGTGCGGCTGATGTCGCCGTAGCTGTATGCAATCCTGCCCGCTCTGACAACCATCAGAGAAGTTGTTGGCTTCGAGTAGAGAATATGTTCGAGCGCCTGCAAGGCAGACGAACCAAAGCCCGCCGCTTCGGGATTCGGGAAACGCTTCCATTTCGCTCCCGGATTGACAGGCGGCTGACTCGCCACAGCTGCCGTGGCGACCAAGTTTGCCCCCGCCATTTGGAGAAGCGCCCGGCGACTCAAGCTCGACCGCCTTGTCGAGGGGAAAACTGTCGACAACGTCCGGCCAGGCAGCATTCTCACATTGTGTCATGCGCCGTGGAAGTTGTATTCGATCAGCCGAAGATCCGAGTGATCGCCAGTCGAGCGACCTTTCACCGCGGCGTGATCAGGCCGCCGAGTTTGTCTGCCTCTGAAGAGAACTGGCGGGGGAAAAGTGTGGAGTACGCCTCCAGATACTTGAGGCCGGCGCCGGTGTTGTAGATCACGATCTTCTCTTCGGGCTTGAGGAAGCCGGTTTGGAGGAGTTGTTCGAGGGCGGCGTAGCAGGCGGCGCCTTCGGGGGCGGCGAAGATGCCGTCGAGGCGGGCAAGTTTGGCTCCGGCTTCGAGGCAGGCGCGGTCGCTGACTGCGATGCAGGTGCCGCCGCTCTGGCGCACTGCACGGAGGATGAGGAAGTCACCGAGGGGCTTGGGGACGCGGAGTCCGGCGGCGACCGTGGAAGCGTTCTCCCAGAAGGTCGCCCGCTCGGCGCCTTCGTTGAATGCCTTCACCATGGGGGCACAGCCTTCGGTCTGCACGACGATCATCTTGGGGCGTTTGGATACCGTCCAGCCGAGAGCTTCAAGCTCGGCGAACGCCTTCCACATCCCGATGAGGCCGACGCCGCCGCCGGTGGGATAGAAGATGACGTCGGGCAGGTTCCACTGGAACTGCTCGGCGACCTCGTAGCCCATCGTCTTCTTGCCTTCGATGCGGTAGGGCTCTTTGAGCGTGTTGACGTCGAACCAGCCCTCGGCCTGCTTACGCTCGTTGACGATGCGGCCGCAGTCGCTGATGAGGCCGTCGACCAGCGTGACGTGCGCGCCGAAGCTCTTGCACTCGATGTAATTGGCTTGCGGGACGTCCTTCGGCATGAAGATGTGCGCCTCGATACCCGCGGCGGCGGCGTAGGCGGCAGTGGCGCTGGCGGCATTGCCTGCCGAGCCGAGAGCCACCTTCCTGATCCCAAGTTCGTGGCACATCGAGATGCAGCAGGCGAGTCCGCGGGCTTTGAATGAGCCGGTGGGGTTGATGCCTTCGTCTTTGACCCAGAGATGCTGTGCGCCGATGGAGGCGGCGTAGTTCTTCGTGCGGATCAGCGGCGTCCAGCCTTCGCCCAGGGAGATCATCGACGTGGGTTTCGAGACCGGCAGCACCGGCGCGTATCGCCACATATTAGATGGGCCGGAGGCGATCCACTCGCGGCTCCAGCTTTGGCGGGCGGCGTCGAGGTCGTAGCGGACCAGCAGGGGGCCGCCGCATTCACACAGGTTGTGCGCCTGGCCGGCGGGGAACGTCTTGCCGCAAAGACTGCATTCCAGGTGGGTCAACGTAGTCATCACTTGAAGGATACTGGAAAGATGTTGCGTCCGAAGTCCCTTGGTGTTGCGGTTGTATTGGCGTGCTGTTCGTTGTTTGCGCAGCAGGCGGTCGATGAAGGCTATACGAAGAAGATCAAAGAGTTCACGACGGATCCGATGTTCCTCACCGAGATCGTCGACCATTTGCCTGCTTCGGACAAGGTTCCGACGCCGGAGAAGGTGCTCGGCTACATAGCGGGCGCGGAGAACAAGCTCACTTACGCCAAGGACGTCTACCGCTACATGCGCGAGGTGGAGAAGGTCTCGCCGCGCGTCAAAGTGATCTCGATCGGGAAGACGGAGGAGGGGCGCGAAATGATCGTGGCCTTCGTCTCCGATGAAGGGAACCTGAAGCAGATCGAGCGCTTCAAGGCGATCACGGCAAAGCTGGCGGATCCGCGTAAGACGACTGACGCCGAAGCCGAGAAGCTGATCACAGAGGGAGTGCCGTTTTACTGGGCGACGGGCACGATTCACTCCACCGAGACCGGGTCGCCGGAGATGCTGATGGAGCTGGTCTACCGGTTCGCGGTGGAAGAGACGCCGCTGATTCAGGAGATCCGGAAGAACATGATCGTGATGATCACGCCGGTGATCGAAGTGGACGGTCGCGAGAAGCAGGTGGATCTGTATCGCTGGCGGAAGGCGAACCCGGGCAAGGCTGCGCCAAGCCTGCTGTATTGGGGCAAGTACGTTGCGCACGACAACAACCGCGACGGCATGGCTCTATCGCTGGCGCTGAGCCGCAACATCAACGCGACATTTCTGGAGTATCACCCGCAAGTGGTGCACGACCTGCACGAGTCCGTGCCGTTCCTCTACACGTCGACGGGCATGGGTCCGTACAACGCGTGGTTCGACCCGATCGAGATCAACGAGTGGCAGAAGATGGCGTGGTACGAGATCGAGGAGATGACGAAGCGGGGTGTGCCGGGCGTGTGGACGCACGGCTTCTATGATGGATGGGGCGCGAACTACATGATGCAGGTCGCGCACGGGCACAACTCGATCGGGCGTTTCTACGAGACGTTCGGCAATGGCGGCGCGGACACGCGCGAGCGGACGGTGCTTCAGGCGCAGACGACGCGGGCGTGGTTTCGGCAGAATCCGCCGCTGCCGCGGGTGAAGTGGTCGCTGCGGAACAACGTCAACATGCAGCAGAGCGCGCTGCTGCTGGCGATGAACTACACGGCGCGGAACAAGGAGACATTCCTCAAGAACTTCTGGCTGAAGAGCAAGCGCAGCGTGGCGAAGGCGACGACGGAAGGTCCCGCGGCCTATGTGATCGACCACACCGCCCGGCCGAACGAGGCCGCGTCGCTGATGGCGCAGTTGAAGCTGCACGGAGTAGAGGTGCAACGGTTGTCGCAGGAGACGGAGGTGGGAGGCGTGAAGCATCCGGCGGGGGCGTTCGTGGTTCGCATGGACCAGCCGTTCTCGCGTCTTGCGGACATGCTGCTCGACAAGCAGTACTACAACGCGAACGACACTCCGCCGTACGACGACACGGGCTGGACGCTCGCGGCGCTGCGGAATCTGAAGTGGGCGCGCGTGACGGATCAGGCGATTCTCAAGGCGGCGATGGCGCAGGCGGGGGATCATCTCCTGCCCGAAGGGCGCATTGAAGGCGAGGGAAGCTACTACCTCGTGAACCACAATGCAGACCGCGTGCTGGCGACATTCCGCTACAAGTTGAGCGGCGTCAAAATGAAGGCCGCCGAGGAGGCCTTTGACGCGGCAGGGAAGAAATTCACTGCGGGCTCGTTCGTGATTGCGGACGACGGCAATGGTTCGGACTTGCGAACGAAGCTGCAGGCCGCGGCTGCGGATCTGGGGTTGACTGTGACCGCCGTGAAAGAGACGCCCAAGGTGGCGCAGCATGATCTGGCCGCGCCGCGGATTGCGCTGGTTCACACCTGGATGAGCACGCAGAACGAAGGCTGGTTCCGTCTGGCGATGGAGACGACGGGGATCCCCTACTCCTACATCTCGGACCAGAAGCTGCGCGAGATTGCGAATTTGCGGGAACGCTTCGACGTGATAGTGTTCGGGCCTGCACCCGGCGACTCGCGACGCGTCGTGAACGGGATGCCGAAGCGCGGTGAGCCGATTCCGTGGAAGCAGTCCGAGCTGACGCCGAACTTCGGAACCTCGCCGGATCAGACCGACGACATCCGCGGCGGCATGGGGCTGGAAGGGCTGATGAACGTGCGAAGGTTCGTCGAGGATGGCGGGCTGTTCGTGACCATCGCGGCGAACGCGTCGATTCCGATTGATTTCGGCCTCATCGACGGCGTCAACATCCAGGCTCCGCGCGAGCTGAAGGCGCGCGGGAGCGTGCTGGATTCGGTGGTGGCGGACGCGAAGAGCCCGATCATGTACGGCTATGGCGAAAGGCTGCCAGTTTACTTCAACGCTGCGCCGATTCTGGACGTCAACATAGCAGGTGGCTTTGGCGGCGGTTTCGGCGGCGGCCAAGGTCAAGGTGCGGCCGGACGTCCCAGCGGGCGCGGCGGCGCAAATGATCCGGATGTGGTCCAGGGACGCAAGCCTACACAGGCGGCGCCACCTGAGCGTCCGGGAGAGATCAGTGCTGAACAGATGGAGGCGATGCGCAACTTCCTGCCACCCCCAGCGGAGCGCCCGCGGACGGTATTGAAGTTCGCAGAAGAAAAGGAATTGCTAATCTCCGGCATGCTGGCCGGGGGCAGGGAACTGGCAGGGAAGCCCGCTATCGTTGATGTGCCGAAGGGCAAAGGCCACTACCTGCTGTTCGCCATTAATCCGATGTGGAGGCAGCAGACGCAGGGCAGCACGATGCTGCTGATGAATGCGGCGATGAATTTTGGAAGCCTCGGCGTGGGCCGTCCGGCGCAGCCGGCGAAGCCGGAAGCGACGGCGGACGACGACGATATGGATCAATGAGGAAGTTCTTTCTACTCTTGTTGATGACGCTGCCGGCGGGCGCTGCGGAGTTCGCGGTGCTGCACACGGGTGCGCGTGTGCAGGCGAAGAGGATAGAGAGACTAGACAGCCTCTACGTGCTGCACACCGAGAGCGGGCGGATCGAGATCGATGCGGCGCTGGTGGCGGCGCTGGAGCACGAGGATGATCCGGTGGCGCCGACTGCCCCGCTTGCCCAGCCGCAGGAGCAGAAGCGGCAGTTGAGCCCGAAGGAACTGGTGACGGAGGCGGCGCTGAAGCACGGTCTGCCGCCGGAGATTGTTCATGCGCTGGCGATGACGGAATCTGCGTATCGCGCCGATGCATTGTCGCCGAAGGGCGCGATGGGCGTGATGCAGTTGATGCCGGGGACGGCGCAGGTACTGAACGCGGATCCGAAGGACGTCGAGCAGAACATCGACGCGGGCACGCGGCTGCTGCGCGATCTGCTTTTGAAGTACGAGAACGATCCAAGCCCCGTGCGGCGCGCGCTGGCGGCGTACAACGCGGGTGAGGGTGCGGTCTCGCGATACAACGGAGTTCCGCCGTACCGCGAGACGCAGGCTTACGTCGAGAAAGTGATTGAGCGGTATTGGAAGCAGGTCGGCAAACCGGGCCAGCCTACTTCGACTCCGGCTGCGGCAGCACCGTCAGCTCAAAGTTCTGGTTCGAGTCGTCCTGGACTCTGACCTTCTTCATCTTGGACAGCAGCGGTTTGACGACATCCTCGTCTTCGAGCGCGCCCGGCTGGACGGAATCGAGCGCGGCCAGATAGTAGTCGCCCGGCGGGACATTCTGCAATTTGAAGCCGCCGTTCTGATCGCTGCGGGTGGCCCGCTGCCGGAAAGCGCGGCGGGGCTCGGGGATCAAGGCGATGTGCGCGCCGGGCACCGGCTCGCCCTTTTCGTTGCGGGCCAGGCCGTCGATCTCACCCTTGGCGAGCGAGAGGGATATGGTGAGGGGAGTCGCTGGAGTCGTGACGTCGATCTCGTCACTCTGCGCCACCTGATCGCCGACGCGGATCTCGCGCACATAGTGAGTGGCTGGCGTGCCGGTAATGGCAATGCGCTGGCGGCCGGGGACGATGTTGGGGAGAGCGAGGTCGCCGTCGGGGTTTGAAGTGCCCATCGAGACCGCTGAAGTGATGTCATCAGCCGGTGTGACGACGACGCGCACAGACCCGAGCTTGAGCTCCGGTCCCGGCTCGGCGTTGATCTTGGCCTTGACTTCGAAAGGTATGATTGCGGGGACGGATAGGTCGGTGACTGGCTGATCGCCGATCTCGACGTTGGACTTCACGATGAATGGAGCGTTGCCGAGGCCCGTGGGAAGGGTGTGCATGACGTAGGAGCCGGGGACGACGTTCTTGAATTCGAATCTGCCTTCACCGCCCATGACAATAGCGCGCGGGTTGAGTGCGTTGCCCATGGGGCCGGCGTTCCTGGCGTTGAGATTGATGATGGTGACGCTGCCCGCTCCCTGCGGGATGCCGGTGATGTGGCCCTGCACGGAGACGGTCCTGGACTTGATGAGGCGGATGTCGATACCGGGAATCTCGGAGCCGTCCTTGATCTCCAGGGGAGTCCCTTCATTCATCTGCGCGACGTTCGGGAAGCAGGTGGTGGTGGAGGCGTCCTCGGTGGTGGGCTTGGCGTCCTTGTCCAGTGGCGTGGGTTGCACCCAGCTAAAGGGGATGGCGCAGACAACATACTTGCCCGGCGGGAGTTGGCCAATGCGGAACTGGCCGAGATCGTCTGACATGACCGGGACGGCGCCGCGCGGAATGCGGATCAGCTTGCCGTTGTTGTAAAAGTGACCGAGCGCCAGGACGAGCGCCTTCTGGACCGGCTCGCTGTCTGCGTCGAGTATCTTGCCGGCGATGACACCGTGCTTTGGGAGCGCGATATTGACCGTGGAGAGCGCGGCGCCGGGGTCGACACGCAACAACTGCCCGAGAGCCTCGCCAGGCTTCTTGGCGCCATAAGCAGTGGTCTCGTAGCCTGATTTCTCGGCGGTAATCCGGTAGCGGCCGGGCTTGACGTCCTTGAATGTGAACTTGCCGTCGTCTCCCGTCTCGACACTGCCGCCGCCATCGAATCCGATGGCCGTGAGGCCGACCTTGGCCTTGCGGATCGGGGTCTGGCTACCGGCGTGCGTTACGACGCCTTCCAGGGTGGCGAGTTTGGGCTCGGCCGGAGCCTGAAAGAGCAAGAGCGCCAGCGTGATGGGCGCGAACATGGAAATTACCTCCAGAGTAGGACCTTGAGTATACCCCGCTCCTGCGCGCGTGCGAACGCAAGCGGCGCATCAGAGAGGGGAAACTGGTCCGCTATCATTCTATCGGGCCGGATCTTGCCGTTCCGCAGAAGCTTAAGGGCGGGCTCGAAGCGCCCGCAGCGGGAGCCGACCAGCGTAATCTCGTTGACGATCAGCGGCGCGGCATCGAGGGGAACGGCGCCGTGGACGGTCGACTTCAGGATGAGGGTGCCGCGCGGCCGCGTCATTGCGGCCGCACTCATCAGTCCCTCGGGTGAGCCGGTGGCGTCCACCGTATAGTCATACGCAGCCCGCGGGAGTTTGTTCGAAAAAGCGGTACGAACGCCGGCTTGTTCCGCGATTTCCAGCTTCGCGCGGTGGCGGCCATAAAGGTGGACCTCTGCGCCGTGGGCCTGGAGGACCTGCGCGATCAGCAGTCCGAGCTTACCGTCGCCGAGCACCGCCACCGGCGCTCCCTGTGGGATCTTGACCTGGTCGAGGATCTCGCAGGCCGCGGCGATGGGCTCGGTGAAGACGGCCTGCTCGGTGGGCACGTTTTTCGGGACTTCGCGCAGGTTCTGCTCGGGGAGCGTGAGGTATTCGGCAAAAGCGCCGGGGTGTTTCACGATGCCGAGTACGGTGCGTTCAGGACAGTGACGGCCGAGCCCGCGTTTGCACCAGTCGCACTGGCCGCAGGCAAGGTTGATCTCGCCTACGACGCGCTTGCCGGTCCAGCGCGGATCGGTGGACTCGACCACTTCGCCGACGAACTCGTGGCCGGGTGTGCCCTTGAAGCCGTAATAGCCGCGGAGCAGCTCGATGTCGGTGTTGCAGATGCCGCCACAAAGGAGACGGATCAGCGCGTGTCCCGGCTTGGGCTTCGGGGCGGCCTTCCTCTTGACGCTGACCTGCGTGTTCTCGATGTGGACGGCGATCATTTCAGGCGCGCCTTGCGGACGCGGCTCCAATACCACCAGTTTCGCTTTTCGGCGGGCAGGAGCGGATCCCTCGATTGGGCGACCGCGCAGACCAGTGTGTCCTCCACGCAGGGGTCCTGGCGCGTGCCGGTCAGCTCGCAGAGGCGCTGGTAGAGCTTGCGTCCGTCCTGTTTCCTGAGCTGGTCGACGTTTTGGATGCCGAGCAGTTCCAGGTCCTTCAGCATGGCCGGGCCGATGCCGGCCAGGTCGCGGAGTCGCCGATGGTCGGTGCGCACGGAAGGCATGGCAAGGATTATGATGCCAGACATGCAACGCGTTTGCTTCATTCTCTACGTCAAGAAGGATCGCCTGGAGGAGTACAAGGAGCGCCACAAGGAGGTTTGGCCTGAGATGCAGCAGGCTTTGAGCGAGACTGGATGGCACAACTACTCGCTGTTCCTGCGCGACGACGGCATGCTGATCGGCTATGTCGAGACGCCGGATTTCGAGAAGGCGCTCAGCGGCATGGCGGCCAAGGAAGTGAATGCCCGCTGGCAGGCGGAGATGAACGAGTTCTTCGAGGATCCCGAGGGCCGCAATGCGGATGAGCAGATGCGCCCGCTGCAGCAGGTGTTCTACCTTGCGTGACGAGGGCAGAGCCGGGAACAGTGAGGACGGGAAAGGCGTATTGACTCAATAGGAAGATATGAAAGGCAGTTCATCACTCTACGAAGCCATGATGGTGGCGGCGGCGAGCCTGCGGGCGAGTAAGCTGCGGAGTTTTCTGACACTGCTGGGCATCATCCTGGCGACGGCGACGCTGATCGCAGTGATGAGCGTCATCGAGGGGATGAACCAATACATCGCCAAGGAGGTCTCGGACATGGGCGCCGAGGGCTTCCGCATCCGGCGGATCGTGATGCTGGGCGAATTCGACGCGAAGAGGTATCTGGAGATGGAAAAGCGCCATCCGCAGATGAGCCGGGACGAGTACGACTTCATCCGGGAGCGGGCGACGATGGTACGTGAAATCGGGATGGAGGCTTTCCGGGGCGTGAAGGTGGACCAGGGGGGCGTGATGTTGGAGCAGGTGCAGATGAGTGGGGTAACGCCGAACATGGCGGCGATCTCGAGCGTGAAGACGGAGAACGGGCGGTTTATCACGGAAAGCGACGAGGCGCGGCGGCTGAGCGTTGTGTTCATCGGAAGCGATATCAAGGAGAAGTTTTTCGCGGGCGTCGATCCGGTGGGCAAGACGTTGAAGGTGGACGGGCGGCCATTTGAAGTGATCGGGGTGGCGAAGCCGTTGGGGAACGTGTTCGGCCAATCGCGGGACAAGTTTGTAATGGTGCCGGCGGAGACGTATTTCAAGATGTATTCGTCGCGGCGGGGGCTGGGCTACAACGCTTTGGCGCTGGACCAGGCGCACCTGGAGAGGGCCAAGGACGAGGTGAGGGCACTGCTGAGGGCGTACCGGCACCTGAGGCCGGGGCAAGAGGACACGTTCGGGATCGTGGCGTCGGAATCGCTGGTGGGGCTGTGGGACAAGCTGACGGGGACGATCGCGGCGACAGCGGTAGGAGTGGTGAGCGTATTCATGGTGGTGGGAGGCGTGGTGATCATGAACATCATGCTGGCCGCAGTGACGGAGCGGACGCATGAGATCGGGATCAGGAAATCAGTCGGTGCGCGGCGGTCGGACATTCTGTGGCAATTCCTTGTGGAATCGTCGATGATGGCGGGGGCGGGAGGATTCATCGGGGTGGTGGCGGCCTGGATGGTCGCGGTTCTAGTCAGGAATCTGACGCCGGTGCCGATGCAGGTACCGGTGTCGTCGATTGTGGTCGGAGTGGGGCTGTCGTCGGCGGTTGGCCTGTTTTTCGGGATTTTCCCGGCGCAGCGGGCGTCAAGGCTGGATCCGATTGAGGCGCTGAGGTACGAGAAGTGACGTGGAACAGTTTCAGCTCCGGGTTCGGAATGGCGTGGGACAGCATCCGGCAGGCGAAGATGCGCGCGTTTCTGACGGTGATGGGGGTGGTGATCGGGACGAGCTGCATCATTGGCGTGGGGTCGATTCTGGCGGGGCTGGATGGGGCAATTGCGGCCATATTTAAGAGTTTCGGGCCTGATACGATCATCGTGCTGAAATTCAATGGCGGATTCCGGGCCGGTGACCTGACGCCGGAGGAGCGGAGGCGGCCACCGTTGACGTTGGATCAGGCGCGGGCGCTGCGCGAGCGATGCCCGACGGTGGAGTTCGTGAGCCCGTACCTGTTTCCGGACTTCAACCGGATCATCAGAGCGAGATACAAGACAAAAGAAGTTTTCCAATTGGATCTGGGGGGAACGGAGGCATCGTACGCGGCGGGCGGAACGGAGATGCTGTACGGGCGGTTCATGAGCGAGTCAGAGAACTTCCGGAGGGCGCCGGTGGCGGTATTGGGGGAGGACATCGCCAAGGCGCTGATGCCGTACATGGATCCGGTGGGGAAATTCATCGAGGTGGACGGGCGGCAACTGGAAGTGATCGGGGTGATGAAGCGGCCGGCGGCTTCATTCCCAGGGCAGGACGACCGGCGGGTGCTGCTGCCGTACTTCACGATGAAGAAGATCTTTCCGGCGCTGAAGGAGAACATGTTCATCGTGGTTGCGGCGCACGGACAGGTGGCGCAGGCGATGGACGAAGTGCGGATGGTGCTGCGGCAGGAGAGGCGGGTGAAGGGCTACGATCCGGACAACTTCTGGATGACAACGGCGGAGCAGATGATCGAGCAGTTCCGCAAAATCACGGCGATGACGTTTCTGGTGATGATCGTGCTGAGCTCGGTGGGGCTGCTGGTGGGCGGCATCGGGGTGATGAACATCATGCTGGTGTCGGTGACGGAGCGGACGAAGGAGATTGGGGTGAGAAAGGCGATCGGGGCACGACGGTCGGACATCGTGATCCAGTTTCTGAGCGAGGCGGCCTCGTTGACGCTGGCCGGAGGGTTGCTGGGGCTGCTGGTCGGGTACCTGATTTCGCTGGCGGCGCAGTTGGCGTTTCCGTCGATGCCTACGGCGGTGCCTCTGTGGGCGGCAGTGAGCGGGGTGGTGATGTCGCTGGCGGTGGGGCTGTTCTTTGGGATCTGGCCGGCGAATAAGGCGGCGCGCCTGGATCCGGTGGAAGCGCTTCGTTACGAGTAACGCGGTGGGGCAGCATGAAATAATGGGAAGTTCGTGACTGCCCAACTTTCCTGTTGCAACGCGCGGTGCCGAACTGCGTATTCCATTGACGAAGTGCTCTACACCTGCCCGCGGTGCGGGTCTCTCCTGGAAGCGACGGATCCGGCGCTGGATCTGGATGCTACGGCGACGAAGCGGCTGTGGCGGGAGCGGCGGATGTCGAATGCGGCGCTGGACCAGTCCGGCGTGTGGCGCTACCGGGAGCTGCTCGGATTCGTGGACACGAATCAGCAACGCGCGGTGACTCTGCGCGAGGGCAACACGCCGCTGCTGGCCGCGCCCGAAGCAGCGCGGTACGGCGGGCTGGACGCGCTGGTCTTCAAGCACCAGGGCTTCAATCCGACCGGCTCGTTCAAGGACAACGGCATGACCTGCGGCGCGACGCAGGGTCTGCGCCTCGGGATGAAGCGGGTGGCGTGCGTCTCCACGGGCAACACGTCGGCGTCGATGGCTGCCTACGCTTCGAGCGCGGGCATGACGCCCATCATCTTTCTGCCCCACGGCAACATCAGCTACGGCAAGCTCGCGCAGGCGCTGGAGTACGGCGCGTTGACGCTCCAGGTGGAGGCGAACTTCGATCAGATCCTGGCGCTGGTGCGCGTTCTCGCGGAGAAGACCGGCATCTACCTTCTGAACTCGGTGAACCCGTTCCGCATCGAAGGGCAGAAGACGATCATGGTCGAGATGCTGGACCAGCGCGACTGGCGCGTGCCGGACTGGGTGGTGGTGCCCGGCGGTAACCTGGGCAACATCTCGGCGTTCGGCAAAGGATTCCGTGAGTTGATGTCGATGGGGTTCATCGACAAGCTGCCGCGCTTCGCCGTGGTCCAGGCAGAAAAGTCCGCGCCGTTCTACGACTACTTCCACCGGCGCGGGGAGTTCGCGGCAGTAACCGAGCCGGAGACGCTGGCGACGGCGATCCGCATCGGCGATCCCGTGTCATGGCCTAAGGCGATCCAGGTGATCGACGAATCCAACGGCGTCGTGGAGAAGGTGGCGGAGCAGGAGATTGCTGACGCGAAGGCGGTGATCGGCAAGTGCGGCATCGGGTGCGAGCCTGCGTCGGCAGCGACGCTGGCGGGAATTAAGAAGCTCACGGCGGCGGGAGTGATTGCCGCCGATGCCGACGTCGTCGCAGTGCTCACCGGCAACGTGCTGAAGGATCCGGATTACATCTACAAGTACCACACGGGTCAGCTAAAGACGCCCGCCGGCGCGCCGATCCGCGCGACGTTCGGCAATCATCCGGTCGTGGCGCCGAATGACGCGGAGAGGATTGCAGAGATTCTAGAGAGGCACGCGAGGTGATTAGGTAGGACCTGATGGACTCGGCAAACCGACTCAAGCAGGCTATGTGCTGGAGTGATGGCGCCTTCGGGATCCGTCAGCAGTGTGCACTTCACGGGTTCACTGCACCTTACTGACCCGAAGGGGGCCATTCGTCGTCAGTGCGATGCCAGGTTTTGTCAGGGTTGTAGCGCTCGATGGCCTTGGCCAGGCTCAGCGAATTTGGCCCGAGGTCTTTCTCGTAGACGATTCCGTCATGGCTGACTATGAAGGTTTTCACCCCGCTGACACCATACTCGGCCGGGACCGCGATGAGAGCGAATCCGCCGATCATGATTCCCTTGATGACATAGTCGAGTTGCCCGAGTGGAGCCGCTGGCCCCTGTCCCTTGAGGATTTTGAAATAGTAGCCGTGGTATGCGGACCTGGTGTCGACGTTGTATCCTTCCTCGAGAGCCCTGGCGACCGCTTCGCTGATGGGGCCGCCAGGCGTTCCATCCGAGTTTCGCCAATACAGGCCGTCCTGTTTCCCAGGTGTGCTGATGATCCTCTGCGCATACTGGTTGACGCCCGACTTGTCGTGGATTTCGGCTGCATATTCCTTCTGCGCTTCAACGTAGCCGCGGCATACCTGGATGGCGTCAAGTTCGTTGGCGCCGATGCGCCGGAAGAGGATTTCCTTCTCGCCGGCGGCGACATCGAAGTACCACTTCCCGCTCCTCCTGACAATGGGAACCGGCAAGGGCCAATCGTTCTCCCCCACCGACAGGACGGCCCGTGACTTGTTTTGTGGATCCACTGTCACGGTCTTCTTCTGTTTGGCGAGTGAGGCAAAGGCGGCAGCGTTATTCTTGTCCTGGACCGGGTCGCCGGAAGAGACGAGGTCCTTGCCGACGGGACCAAAGATTTCGAGCAAAACCGGAATGTCATTGGCTTCCGCGGCATTTACGAGAGAATCGGCGGCCTGCTGTGGTGTGTCGAAACCCTTCGGAGATCGCCCAGCCGGCTGGGCGGCCGCACCTGCTGCCAGGATCACCGTGAGGGCGGCAAGGAGATGCATCAGTTTGCTCGCTTGTGCTGAATTCCTGTTCATGGGTTTCCTCCTTGACCATGGCTTCACTATCTGCGCCTGCCTCCGCCCCCGCCACCGCGGCCCCC
>DBMU01000035.1 GCA_002298225.1 Bryobacterales bacterium UBA690 | reverse complement strand
GCCCGGGCCTGCGCCCGCGCCCGGGGGCGGACCACCGGTTCCGCTGCCCATGCCTCGGCCCATGCCGCCGCCCGACATGCCTCCGAAATCGGGCATCCGCTTCAACTGCGTATCCGCGGCGACACGAATGGTCAGCGGCTTTTCCGTCTCGATGTCTTTCACGGTGACGGTGTTGTTCGCGGCGTCCACCTCAGTGATGGTGCCGGCCTTCACCATGAATGTGCCGAAGACGATCTCCGCGGCGGTTACGTGGTGCCCGTCCTCGCTCTTTTCGCCCCGCGCACGGAGCTGATCGCCGACCTTCACTTCGCCGATCGAACTTGTCTTGGCATCGGCAAAACGCACTGAGTCCGGAGCATAGCGGCGATATTGAGTCGACTCGGAGACAGTCACAGTCGAGATGTTCTCGCCCATCATTGATCGCGACCGGAGTGTGATCTCATTACCCTTCCTGGCGGTGACGATGCCGGCGACGCCGTGGCGGAGCCAATCCTGGCGGCTCGCCTCGTTGCGCTTAGCGATGTCGGTGGCGGGCATCACGATGATGCGCAGCGCCTCAGTGGTTCCGGGTTTGAAGGTGACGAGGACGCGGTCGCCGATGGCGATGCCCGTGACTTCGATCTTCTCCGACTTGCGGAGGTCTTTTTCTCCGGGGGCGACGCGCTGCACCAGCGTGTCGGCGCTCACGCTGATCGCGGTCACGTCTCCGGCGTCGGTCTTGACTTCAATTTGCAGATTCTCGGGTTTGAATGCGGAAACGGTACCCAGAAGTGGTTTACTTGCCTGCGATTGCGCCATGGTGGCGAAGAGCAGTGCAAGGATCGCCGAGTACACGAATGAGAGTGTTCTGACCATCACGACTGTATAGGCGTGAGCGTCGCGAACAGCGGGCGTTAAGTTTTGTGAAAAACAGGGCCGAATCGAGCGGGTTCTGTAAAGAACTGTAAAGCCGGGCCCGTGCAGGTAACTGCGAAGCGCCAGGCTGCGGCCCCCTTTGCCACCTGATCAGGGAGGCGGAGTCGTATAATGTTTAGCGATACGCTGAATTTCCCGAACCGACACTCGCAAGGAAGGCGCGTGGGGGTGAGTGCGGATTCAGGCGGAATCGAGGCTCCACGCTCGACGGCAAAGTAGGGTGCGCGAGTGGGCACCGGGCGTCAGTTTGAGGCAGAGTCCTGAAGGAAGGGAAATTCGTGAATCGGGCTTTCTTGTTCTGTTCGATGTGCGCGGCATTGACTGTTTGGGGCCAGGCTCCGGCACCGCCGCAGACCACACCACCCGGTCCGCAGCCCGGCGCGGTCACGATCAAGACGCCGGGATCCTCGTCGACGTCCGATGCGTCACAGCAGGTGGAACGCACGCCTAAGTACGTGCGCACGTTTTCCGCCGGACTGTCGCTCAATTGGCTGGGCTTGACCTCCATCAAGAACGGAAGCTACAGCTCAACCCAGACGTCGCCGCCGGTCAGCACGACTGCCTCCACCACGGGCGGCAGCGAGCGATTCGGAGGAGGCGTGCAGGTGCAGTTCGCCTTCCTTGACCACTACGCGGTGAACGTCGGCCTGATATACCGCCAGGCCAGCTATGCCCTGTCCATGGACACCTACGAAGGGGTCGATATCATCTCGACTCCGCAGGATGAGCGCAAGCTCACCTCCGTGGACGAGAGGACCCGCGTGATCTACTACGACTTGCCGGTACTGGTCCGCTACTACTGGCAGCGGCACGACGAGAAGGGACCCCGCTGGTTCTTCGAAGGCGGCGGAACCATGCGCACCACCAGAAATATCCGGACGTCGCGCAGCACCATCCTGCCGGACGGCACCATCGTTGCGGACTCGAACCAGGCGGTACCCACCAACAAGAAAATCTACGGCGCAACGACGGGCGTCGGAGCGCAGTTCATCGATCCGTTCGGCATCCGCGTGGTGCCGGAATTCCGCTACACGCGGTGGCTCGGCTACACGTGGAACAACCTCTCCACGGTTTCGCAGCGCAACCAGATCGAGGCGGTTCTCTCCATCACGTTCTAGAGCCTCGCACGACTCGGCGGGGCGTTGTGATACATTCGGCTGCTGACGCCATCACCTCCCGCCATGCAGATCAATTCGTATCTCATCAAGTCCACTGTCGTGGCCGCGTTGGGCGGCCTGTTGTTCGGCTTTGACACCGCCGTGATTGCCGGCGCCACCAAGGCGCTCAGCAGCGAGTACGGCCTGTCGCCGGCGTCGCTCGGCATCACGGTGGCCAGCGCCCTGTATGGCACCATCATCGGGGCGATGTTCGCCGGCATCCCCGGAGACAAATACGGCCGGCGTTACAGTCTGCGGATCCTCGCTGTTCTCTACTTCCTCTCCGCGCTGGGATGCGCCTTCGCGTGGGACTGGAACATGTTCTTCGTGTCGCGATTCATCGGTGGGCTGGCCATCGGCGGATCCTCGGTTCTCGGGCCGATGTACATTGCGGAGATCGCGCCGGCGAAGTGGCGCGGACGGCTGGTCGGCTTCTTCCAATTCAACATCGTTTTCGGCATCCTGCTGGCGTACTTCTCGAATTACCTGGTTGGCATGGCGAATTTCGGCGCGGAGGAGTGGCGTTGGAAACTCGGCGTGGCGGCTGTGCCCGCGGCGCTGTTCCTGCTGATGCTCTTTTCGATCCCCGAGAGTCCGCGCTGGCTGGCGAAGATGCGGCGGGTCGACGAGGCGGGTGAGGTGCTGAGGCTGACAGGCGAGCCCAATTACCGCGCGGAATTGAACGACATCGTCACATCGATCGATGCTGAACACGGCCACGGGAGTGAGCCGCTGTTTGGCTGGAAGTACCGGTTTCCAGTGTTCCTTGCGGTCTCCATCGGCATGTTCAACCAGTTGAGCGGCATCAACGCGATTCTGTATTACCTGAACGATATCTTCGCGCAGGCCGGCTTCAGCAAGGTCTCCGGCGATCTGCAAGCCGTGGCCATAGGGTTTACCAATCTCGTCGCGACGATGATCGCGATGACGGTGATCGACAAGATCGGCCGCAGGACGATGCTGCTGGTGGGCAGCGTCGGAACCGCGTTATGCCTGGCGGGAGTCTCCTGGATCTTCTCGACCCAGGCCAACCAGCACTGGCTTGTCTGGCTGCTGGTGGGATTCATCGCGTTCTTCGCGTTTTCGCAAGGCGCCGTGATCTGGGTGTATCTGAGCGAAGTTTTCCCGACACGTGTGCGCGCCAAAGGGCAGAGTCTCGGCAGCTTTACGCACTGGGCGATGAACGCCATCATCTCCGGCGTGTTTCCGGTGATCGCCGCGTCCTCAGGCGCCGCGCCGTTCATGTTCTTCGCGGCGATGATGGTGGTGCAGTTCGGCGTGGTTCTCCTGTGGTACCCCGAGACCAAGGGGCACACGCTGGAGGAGATGCAGCACAAGCTGGGGATCAGCTAGCTGATAGCTGACCGCTAATCGGCTACTTCTCGTCCTCGTCCGCATCGGGCAGCGCCATGGGTGCGAACACCGCCTGTTTTGCCGGCGGATATGGCGTGTTCCAGCCGCGCACGGTGCCCCAGACGATGCGGTTCAGTCTGGCGACGGGGGCGGCGTCCGGTACGTCGAAGTTCATCTTCAACGACGCAATTGCCGCTTCACGAGCCTTGCCCTTCAACGCCTTCAACGACGGGTTCATCTCGAACAAGGACTGCTTTGGCTCCACTACGGTGTAAGGAGTGTAATCGGGCTGGTCCAGGAAGGACGCCCGCATTTCGGTGGCGATGAGATCGAACAGAGACATGGTGGGCAGGCCGAGAATCAGCTCGATGGTCTTCACCATGCTTTGGTGTGCGTAGAACGTGGAGTCGATGTGCTGCCGCCGCGCGTAGGGACTGACGACCAGCGCGACGGTCCGGTGGCCGTCAACGTGATCCACGCCATTCTGGGCGTCGTCCTCGACGATGAAGATCGCCATCTTCTTCCAGAACGGCGATTTTGTGAGCGCATCGACGATCTGGCCGGTTGCATAGTCGTTGTCGGCCACCATCGCCTTAGGCGTGTTGGTGCCAGGGGAGGCGCCGTTGGTGTGATCACTCGGCAAAGAAATCACGGTCAGGTTCGGCATCTTGCCGGATGCGTTCCACTCCTTCAATTCAGAGAGGAAGATCTGCGCGCGGACCACATCAGGGATGCCCGTGGTGTAAGTAGGGAAGTTGCGCGCGAGGATCCTATTCAACGGTGCGATGGGCGCCGTGATCTGCCAGCGCGAAGTGAAATCGACACCGTTCTTCCACTCTTCCAGCAACTGTTGGCGCTGCTGTCTCGGCACGGAGAGCCGGCCTGCGTATTCGCCGAAGATCCTCACTGACTTGCCGCGGGCCAGCGCTGCGTCCCAGAGGAATCCGCCGGAGGCGTAGGCGAGAGGGTCCGAGCCGTCGAAGGGATAGCTGCGGCCTTCGTACCCAGGCCAGAGGCAGTAGGCGGTTTCGTTGGCCTGCGTCACCCATTGGTGGCCGTCCGCCGAGTTGCCGCCCGTCGCGTAGAAATTGTCGAACAGCACGAACTCAAGCGCCAGGCGGTGATGGTTCGGAGTGACATCTTCTCCGAACATCGTGAGGGACGGATCGCCGTTGCCGCGCTCCATGTCGCCGAAGAGCTGGTCGTAGGTGCGATTCTCCTTCACGATATAGACCACGTGTTCAATCGGCGATGGGTCGCCGCTGCGCACGGGGATTGCAACGGGCCTGGACGAAGGAGGCGCCGGCTTCGCGACGAGGTTCATCCGGTTGTTTTCGGCAACGGCTGTGGTGTAGCTCGCCAGAAGGTTCCTGTCCGGGACTGCCACGACACTGACTGAGCCTCGATAGGAGTGCACGTAGCGGCGCTTCGGCTCGCCGCTCCAGCCAGAGCCTGCACCGAGCAGTGTCGCGACCGCGAGATACTTGCCGTCGGGACTCAGTGCGAGCGCATTCGGGTACCAAGCCGTCGGAATGAGTCCGTTGATGCGGCCGTCGGCGGTGGATATCACGGCCACCGCGTTGATGCCGCCGCAGGCGGCGTAGAGAGTGGAGCCGTCGGACGACAGTGTCAAAGCGGTGGGCGCTATACCGCGCACGCGCTGCGGGAACGGCTGCACATCGATGGTGCGCGACACAGCGTTCGTGCGAGTGTCGATCACGCTGATCGAATCGCTGTTGCTGTTGGCGACGTACAGCCGCGCCTGTTTCTCGTCCCACGCGACGGCGGTGGGATGCAGGCCAACGGCGATGGTATGCGTGGCCTGCATCTTTGTGAGGTCGATGCGTGTGACGGTGCCGGAGGCGGCGAGGCCGCGCGAGTCCACAATGGCGCGGTCGGCATCGACGCTGAGCCCCAATGCCGCAGTGAGGTCTCCGTCTTTCGGCCACCGCCCCGCCCAATTGCTTACGTAGGCCACCGTGCCATCGTGGCTGAGCACGGCTCCGAAGGGCGCGATGCCCGTCTTGATCCTGCCTTTCGACTCGCCGGAGGAGACGTCGACCACAGCAAGCTCGTTCGTGGCAATCAGCGGAAGCACGGCGACCTTCCCATTCGTTGCCAGCGCGCCGGCGATGTTTCTGCCCACCGGTTCCAATTCCTTTGCCGCGTCTCCCTCGACGTGAAGCAGCCGCACCTGCTCCTTTCCGTCGGTATAGGCCGCGACGGGCTTCCGTGATCCGGGATCGAGCCTGATGCCCTGCAGCGCCATGCGGCCCCGCAGCTTCGCCATCGACAACACACGGTTCTCCCGCCAGTCCATGCGGTACACGCCGTTCTGCTGAAGCACGTGAATCTCGGAGGAGTCCGCGCCGAAAGTCACTCCGAAGACGCGCCCTTGGAAAATGCTCTGGACCCCCGCGGGCGTCACGCCCTGCCGGGTGGTCACCACGCCGGGATCAGTGACGGCGCGTGCGGGGCGCTCCACGGTTTGACCAGAGATGGATTCAATCGATGCAGCTAACAGGGCGAGCAGGATCAGTCTCATGTTCATTTCAGACTACCTGTACTGGTTCGCGTTCGTCAGCATACTCTTCTGTGATACTGTGGCCTTCGTCATGTTCTGTCGTACTCTTTCCCTTCTTGCAATCTCTTTTCTTCCCGCATTGGCCGCAGATTGGGTCGACCTGCTGCCGCCCGCCACTCCACTTGGTGAGAAGATTCCCGGCTGGACGCGCATCCCCATCCCTCCCATCAGCGGTGTCGATCCCCGGATGCAGTGGACCGTGGATGGCGCGCAGAAGTTGTTGATCTGCACCGGCACTGGCGGCCACGAGTGGCTCCGCTATGACAAGGAACTCGCCAACTTCGTGCTGCAAGTTGAGTGGCGCTTCGCGCCCAAAGAAGGCGAGACGAAATACAACAGCGGCATTGGCATCCGTCTGTCGCGTTTCGGTGAGATCTGGTATCAGGCGCAAACAGGGCTCGCCGGCGGCTGGCTGTTCGGACAGAACTTCATCGACGGCGGCCTGAAGAGCTTCAACCTGCGACAGGAGGCCAAGGAGAATCGCATCAAGCCCGCCGGCGAATGGAACCTCTACGAGATCCGCGCAGTCGGGGACAAGATCGCGCTGTCCATCAACGGTGCAGTGATCAACGAGCTCACCGGCGTTGGCATGAGACGCGGATACATTGGCCTGGAGGCGGAGGGCTACGAAATCGCATTCCGCAACATCAAGCTGCAGGTGTTGGAGTAGGGCAGGTCAAGAGCACTGTCCGCAGGTGGGCAGCGAGACGCGCTACACATCACAGCCACGAACGGTGGTGGTCGGGTCTTCTAGAACCCAGGCGCGCGCCACACCACCTGGCCGCCGACTACTGTCACAATGGGTCCGCCGCGGAACGTCTTGCCACTGAACGGCGTGTTGGTGCTCTTCGACGCCGAATTCTTCACGTCGTACGTCCACGGATACTCCGGGTGCAGGATGGTGACGTCGCCCACATAGCCGGGCTTCAGCGCGCCGCGCGCCTGCTCGTTCTTCCAGCCGATGACGCGCGCGGGCTCGGAGGTGTATAGGGCGATCAGCTTGTTCAGGCAGATCTGGCCCGTGTGCACCAGCACTTCCAGCGAGATACCGAGGGCTGTCTCGAGCCCCGTGATGCCGAACGGGCAGTTCTCGAACTCCTGCATCTTGTCGTCGCCGGCATGTGGTGCGTGATCCGTCGCAAGGCAATCGACGGCGCCGTTGGCGACGCCGTCCACCACCGCTGCCACGTCGTGATCGCAGCGCAACGGCGGCTTCATCTTGTAGTTGGAATCGTAGGGCTTCATGTGCCCGGTGTGCAGGGCAATGTGGTGCGGAGTGGCCTCGCAGGTCACGGGCAAGCCGCGCTGGCGGGCGTACTGCACCATCGCCACTGCGTTCTTCGTTGAGATGTGCGCCACATGATAGCGCGCGCCCGTGAGTTCAGCAAGGATGATGTCGCGCGCAACCATCACGTCCTCAGATGCGGAGGGGATGCCGCGCAGACCGAGACGAACGGAGTCGATGCACTCGTGCATGTCGCCGCCGGCCGAGAGGTTCAGATCCTCGCAGTGCTCGATCACCGGGATGTCGAGCGCCCGCGCGCTCTCCATCGCGCGCCGGATCACGCGCGCGTTCATCACCGGCCTGCCGTCGTCGCTGATCGCCACCGCGCCCGCCGCGACCATAGATCCGATCGCCGCCAATTCCTCGCCCTGGCTGCCCTTCGTAATCGCGCCGATCGGGAACACGTTCACGATCGCTTCGCGCCGCGCCTTTTCGACGATGTACGTTGTCACCGTCGCCGAATCGTTGATTGGATTCGTGTTCGGCATGCAGCAGACCGTGGTGAAGCCGCCGGCCGCCGCCGCCCGCGCACCTGTCGCAATCGTCTCCGCATGCGTGAATCCTGGTTCGCGGAGATGCACGTGAATGTCGATAAAGCCAGGCGCCACTACCAGTCCCGCCGCGTCGATTGTCTCCGAGCCCGGTGCGACGATATCCGGTGCGACGCCGGCGATACGCCCGTCCTCGATCAACACATCGGCCACGCCGTCATGGCCCGTCGCCGGGCAGATCACTCGCCCGTTCCTGATCAGCAACTTCACTGCAGTAGCACCCTTTCAAGCACGGCCATGCGCACTGAAACGCCGTTCTCCACCTGGCTCAAGATCATCGACCGCTGCGAATCCGCCACTTCCGAAGAGATCTCCTGGCCGCGATTCATCGGGCCGGGATGCATCACGATCACGTCCGGGTGGGCGAGTTCGATGTGCTCCTGGCGCAGACCGTAGAAGCGGAAGTACTCACCCGCCTGCATCGGCGGCTCGTGGATCCTCTCCAGTTGCACGCGCAGCATCATTATCACGTCCGTGCCGCGCACGGCACGGCGCATATCGTATTCCAGCGTGACGCCATTCGCGATCGAGGCCATCTCGCGAGGCAGCAGCGACGGCGGCCCGCACAGGACGATCTCGGCGCCGAACTTCGACAGCAGGTGCACGTTCGACCGGGCCACACGGCTGTGCTGGATGTCGCCGATGATCGCCACCCGAAGGCCCTCCAGCTTGCCGCAGCGATCCAGGATCGTGCGCGCGTCGAGGAGCGCCTGAGTCGGATGCTCGTGCGTGCCATCGCCCGCATTCACAATTGGGGTCGAGAGATGACGAGACAGAAAATGCGGCGCACCCGACGCCTTGTGACGCATCACGATCGCCGAAGGCCGCATCGCCACCAGCGTGTTCAGGGTGTCCACCAGACTCTCGCCCTTCGAGACGCTGGATCCAGACGCGGTAATCGACAGCGTGTCCGCCCCCAGGCGCTTTGCCGCGATCTCGAAGCTCGAACGCGTTCGGGTCGAGTTTTCGAAGAATGCGTTCACCACCAACATTCCGGTGCAGGTGTTTACCTTCGCGAAGGTCTGGCCGCCGTGGGGTTGAAACGCCTTCGTGCGCTCCAGGATCTGTTCGATCTCGGAGCGCTCCAGTTCCTCAATGCCGAGCAGGCTGCGAGGCATGGGAGTCCCTCCTCAGTCGGTCTTCTCCACCAGGAGGACCTTTTCCATGTCGTCAATCTCCTGGAACTTCACCTCGATGATTTCGCGCGAGGACGTGGGGACCTTGCGGCCGATGTACTGCGCTTCAATCGGCAACTCGCGATGGCCGCGGTCGATCAGCACCAGCAGCTGCACGCGAGACGGACGGCCGAGCTCAAACAAGGCGTCCAGCGCCGCGCGGATCGTCCGGCCCGTGTAGAGCACGTCGTCCATCAGCACCACGTCCTTGCCTGCCACGGAAAAGTCGATCTTGGTGCCGCTCACGACAGGCTTCGGGCCGACCGTCGACAGGTCGTCGCGATACAGGTTGATGTCGAGGATGCCCACAGGAACCGCGATCTTCTCGAGCGACTCGATTTTCTTCGACAGCCGCTGCGCAATTGGCACGCCTCGGCGCTTGATGCCGATAAATGCCAGGTTGCCCGGGTCATTGGCCTTTTCCAGGACTTCATGCGCCAGCCTCACGAGAGTCCGGTCGATCTCGGAGGCGCTCATCAGTTGGGCTTTTTCACGTGTTGCGCTCATCGCAGTCAGTTTACTACTTCGACGCCGCTGCTCAGTACCGTTTCATACGCCCGCGCACCCTGCGCGCCATCTTCTCGATGGCCTCCAGGTCCTTCAGCGATTTGAGAGACAGCACATGACGGTCGTTCTTTTTGAGGTCCTCCTCAATGCCCGCAGCCAGCTTCTGGATCTCCGCCAGGTCCTTGAGATTCGACTCGTGGTCCGCTTTCAGGATCTCCTCGGACTGCGACTTTCCGCCCGGCAGCCGTTTCGGCTCGTTGGGGTCCTGCCGGGCCGGATCGGGATACTGCATTGCACCGCCACACAGAGTCAGGAACAGGACTGAGACACATGCCTTGCTAGACTGGTTTCTGATGAAGGATGTGAATCTGGGCATCGTCGGCCTCGGCAATGTCGGCGGTGGAACTCTTACTATTCTTGCCGAAAACGCGGAGGAGATTTCCCGCAAGCTCGGTTTTCGCCTGAACGTGACGGCGGTCTGCAGCCGTTCGGCGAAGTCGAAGACGCTGCCCGCAGGCTGCACGCCCGCGCTGATTACCACGGACTGGCGTGAGGTTGTCGCTCATCCCGACGTCGAAATCGTCGCCGAGCTTGTCGGCGGCACCGGAGTGGCGCGCGAGATCGTCGAGGGCGCCATCGCCGCGGGAAAGAGCGTCGTCACCGCCAACAAGGAACTGATCGCGCTGGACGGCGCGGCGATCTGGAAGAAGGCTGCGGCGAAAGGCGTGACGCTCGCCATGGAGGCGTCGGTGTGCGGCGGCATCCCGATTCACGCCGTCCTCCGCGAAGGGATCGCGGGCGATCGCATCGAGACCCTCTTCGGCATACTGAACGGCACCAGCAACTACATCCTGACGGAGATCGAACAGCACGGCTCGGACTTCGCGGCCGTCCTCGCCGAAGCGCAGAGGCTCGGCTATGCCGAAGCGGACCCTTCGGCCGATATCGACGGCTTTGACGCCCGATCGAAGCTCGCCCTGCTCACATCGCTCGCTTTCGGCGCGCGTCTCACGCCCGCCGACATCCACACCGAAGGCATCCGCCGGATTGCGCCGACCGACTTCGAGTACGCCCGCCAACTCGGCTGCACCATCAAGCTGCTCTGCTCCGCCCGCCGCGCTCAGGGGGGCCTCTTTGTTTCCGTGCGCCCCGCCCTGTTGCCGCGTAAGACCATCATGGCGAGCGTGCAGGGCGCCTACAACGCGGTCTGGTCGCGCGGCACGTTCGGCGCTGACACGTTCTATTACGGCCGCGGCGCGGGACCCAATCCGACCGGCGTCGCCGTGGTCAGCGATCTGATGCGCCTGGCTCGCGAAGTCCGCCCCACTGCCGCACACCGGGTTCCACCCTTCGCCTTTACCGAGCTGACCGAGACCCGCCCGCTGCCCATCGGCGAGCAGAAGCGTCCCTGGTATCTCCGCTTCCGCATCACAGACCGTCCAGGCATCATTCGCGACCTCTCATCGATCCTCGCGGCTCATTCCATCTCCATCGACGCCGTGCTCCAGCTTCCCGATCTCGACAAGCATAATCTGCCATTCGTCATCACTCTGGAAACCTCGCCGGAGGCTGCAGTGCGCCAAGCCGTCGAGAAGATGAACAGCCTGGAGTTCATGGTCGAGCCGCCGCTCGCCATGCCGATCGAGAGAGGAATATGAGAGCCATCCTGCTTCTGGCGCTCGCGCCGGCATTGCTGTTCTCGCAAGTCGCCGACAAGGCCAACGAACGGTACCGCACATCGGAAGGGCGCGAGGGCATGCTCACCACGCTTAGCGCGCCGGACCGCGCCACGCGCCTGAAGGGCGAGGCCATCGTGAAGGCGCTCACGCTCAAGCCCGGCAGCACGGTCGCCGATCTCGGCACAGGCGCCGGAGCCATGCTCCCGCTGCTCAGCGCGGCTGTCGGCGCGCAGGGCAAGGTGCTCGCCGAAGATATCTTCCCGGACTTCCTCGCGCAGGCCAAATCCCGCAACGCGACGCTTTCGAATGTCACCTACCTGCTCGGCACCGAGAAGGACCCGAAGCTGCCTGCGGGTTCCGCTGACGTGGCTCTTGCCGTCGACTCCTATCACCACTACGACTATCCCGCCGACATGCTGGCCGGCATTCGCCGCAGTCTCAAGCCTGGCGGGCGCTTCGTGATCGTCGACTATTACAGGCGCGAAGGAGCGATGGCCCCGAACGGCAATGCGCTGGAGCACATCCGCCTCGACCTCGACGACGTCATCAAAGAGGTCACCGCCAACGGCTTCAAGCATGTGGAGACCATCGACCACGTCACCGGAAAGCAGTACATCGCCATTTTCACGCCGGTCCGGTGAAGATCCGCCGGTCCAGTGCTGTTGACAAAACGATCGACGTCCACCGTCGGCCCAAATACGCTGAACCTCTGAATCAGTTGTTCAAGTTCGCCGACGTCCGCCACTGCCGCCTTCAGGACGAAGGACTCGCCGCCCGTTACGTGGTGGCTCCCCTGAGCAGGGCATGGTGTGGCTGAATCGCGCTTCCGCGCTCGTCCTGCCCGACTTCGGACTCCGGACGCTCAGTACAGCGGCTGGCGCATCCCTTGCGTGACGCGCGCGCTGATCGTGCCCACTCCGTCGATGCGTCCCTGTACAGTGTCCCCCGCCTTGATGGGCGCGGCTTTCGGACAGCCCGTGGAGATCAGATCGCCCGGCTCCAGCGTGAAATAGTCACTGTGGAAGCGCACCAGTTCTCCCGGCAGATGCCGCATATTTCGCACGAAGTCGCGAGAGCAGATGCTGCCGTTCACTCCTGTTACTACCTCCAGCGCTTCTATGTCCTGCACTTCGTCCGGGGTCACGATCACGGGGCCAAAGCTGCCGAATGTATCGATCGATTTGGCGCGCGTCAGATACCGAGCGCTCCGCCCCAGCACATCCAGCGCAGTCAGATCCAGCGTTGTGGTGTAACCGAAGATCACATCGGATACGTGCTCCGCCGGCACAAAACGGCACCGCTTCCCGATGATCACGCCCAGTTCGCACTCCACGTCAACATCCGCGGAGACCTCCGGCGGCGGCAGAACAATGTCGCCTTCCGGATCAAAAAGGCACGACGGCGGCTTGAGGAAGCTGCCGGGCTCCTCCGGATGCTCCGGGTTGATTTCCAACGCCTGGCACTTGTAGTTGGGGCCGATGCACAGGATCTTCTGCGGTGCAAGGTAGGGAAGCACAGGAGTGACCTGGGCTAGCGGAACTCCAGCCAGGCCGCGCAGATCTCTGAGCGGTTCCAGATTCCCGCTGCGGATCAACTCCATCAGATCGTCAGACAGCTGCGTTCCTCGCTTCGCGTTCACCTCAGAGAACAGCACGGCGTCGCCGCCGCGCACCACCGCCGCTCCTTCGCGGCACCGCATCAACTTCATACACTCCTCGCAATATCGATCAGATCCGAGAACACGCCGTAGGCCGTCTGCTCCAGCCCCGGCTCCAGCGTGAACACGCCCAGCCGTCCCATCAGGTCCGTCTCGAGCACCAGCAGATTGGACGTGCCACGGACTGACGACAGGATGTCGTCCTTGTCGAGCACTTCAGCCCGCACGCGCAGCTTCACGCCGCTTGCTGTCCGGTGCGCGCGGCTGACCAGCGCGATTGTCTTTCCCTTCGACTCGGCGTCCGCCAGTTTCTCCGGCGTCAGACGCCCGATCCCTTTGCGGTCCACCGCCTGCGGCGTCGTGCGAGCGTCCATCAGCACGTTCGCCAGAGCTGCAGCCTTGCATGCCGAATCCCAGCCTTCGATGTCGAACCACGGATCAGCTTCGGCCACTCCCAATCGCCGCGCTTCGGCAATTCCCTCGTGCAGGGAAAGCCCCCGGCTCATCGCACCCAGAATCACTTTCGTCGTCGAGTTCAGCACGCCCGCGAAGCCCACAATCGTGACCCCCGGCAGATTGTTGCGGACCAGGTTGAACACCGGCGTGCCGTCCATTGTTACCGCTTCGTGCCTGAACTCCAGTCCGCGCCGCCGCGCTTCCTCCTTGAGGTCCGCATAGGCGCACGCCACCGGTCCCTTGTTTGACGTGATCACATGCAGCCCTCGCGCAAATGCCGCCCGGATGTGGCTCAGCGCCGGTTCGCCCGTTTCCGGGTTGAGCGTCGTCAGCTCCACTACGACTTCAGCCTGGGCACGGTCGAGAAACTCCCCGACGCTAGCGGCCGGTGGGCCGAACTGCGGCTCCACCGGCAGGCCCTTCACGTCATACGCCGTCCCGTGGCGCAGCGTATGCGCCGCCACGACACGGAACGGGTAAACCGACTTCTTCTTTTCGAGCAGCCGGGCGAACGCCCGGGCTACATTGCCGTACCCAATAATTGCGACTCTCATGCGCGGCGCCGGTCTTCAAAACTCCAGTTTCTCAATCATCGCGTTCAGTTCAGTCTGTAGCGCCGCCTGCCTCTTTCGCAACTCGCTCTGCCGGTCGCGCAGCTGCGCCAGCTGCGTATCTCCCTTTGTCAACTCCGCCGCATACCGGTTCACCTGCTCCTGCTGGCCCGCCACGCGGTTCAGGCTGTTGATGTTCTGCCGCAGCCGGTCCTGGTCCCGGTTGATCTCGTTCATCACCGTCTCCACACGCTTCAACTCCGTTTCGGCCGACGCCAGCTCGCGCTTCTTCGCGGCCAGCGCCTCCAGTTGCGCCTTGGCCGCCACGCTCAGGTTTTTCTGCTGCAGGTAAGTGAACAGCACGTCCGGCGTGAGCGATGAAATCATCACACTGTTCTCCAACTCGCGCTCCTCAACCACCGCCAGCTTCTGATTTGATTTCGGCGCCAGCTTCAACGAGAAGCGATACTTGCCCGGCGTCGTCTCATCCGCCTTCGGCCGGATCAGCTTCATCCCCGGATCCACAGGATGCTCGATGATGAGCGCCTTCTCTTTCGCATCTACGTTGTCCGCGATGTACGTCGTCGTGGTCTCGATAGCGGTTCTGGTGATGAGCAGGCCGCGATGCGCCTTCAGGCTCCGCATCACGTCCGATCCGCTTTCAAAGTTCGTCGTAACCCGTGTTCCCTGATCCACCGCATAGCTGATCAGCCGCTTCTCGCCGGCCTTGAGAGTGTCCATCAAAGCCTCGCCGGAGTAGCCCGCGGCGTGATACACCGTCACCGGGCCGCCATCCAGCGTCTTGCCCGTGATATTCGCGATCTCCGCCGCGTTGCGCGGATTCGCCTGCGACCGGTCCGAATAGATCAGCAGCTTCCGCGCGCCCACCTTTTGTTGCACGAACGGCAGCAGCAGGGACTCGCCCTTCTTCGCAGTCACCGGCGTGCTGAAGCGATACTCGAACAACTCCCCCGCCTCGCGCGCTTCGGCGGCCGGCGCTACCGCGCTCGTCATTGTCATTTCGCGCGCCATATCCCTGCGGACCATCTCGTTCCGCGGAGCGGGCGACATGGCGAGCGCGCCGGCCACCTGTCCTCGTTGCCGGGCGTCCTTGAGGTTTTCCTCGTCCGCCTCCTTGGCCTTCTGCAGTGCGCTTTCGTACAGCACCGGTTTCACTGCCTGATCATCCGCCAGCGATGCTTCCAGGCGCTGGACATACCTGGGCTCATACAGGCGGCTGATGAAGGACACAGGCCTCCCGCTCACGACGGTCAGGTCGACGTTGCTCCAATCCTCACCGGTCGAATTGTCGACGATCGCCCAGCCCTCCAGGGTGGCTTCGCCCGTCTCCGGCAGCAGGAGACGGTAGCTCGACTTCCATACGGCCGCGGGAGCCAGGTACCGCGCCGTCAGCCGCTGCGCCGTGCTCCCCGCCATATCCACGAACACTGCACGCTTGTCTCTCGATCGCGACTGCGCAATCGCTGCGAGCGCATCAGCCAGTTGCTGCTGCAGCTTCGGATCTGTCAGTTTCAGGCTCGTCACGGCGTCCAGGTCCACCACGCGCAGATCGCCGGCGTCGGCTAGTACAGTCAATTCCTGCTTCTGTCCCTGGTTGGGAAGCGCAGCCAGGCGCCCGCTGATGATGGCGCCACTGAGCGGCTCGCCGCGATGCTTCATCTCGATCCGCGCCCCGCGCCACTGGTCCAGCAATGCAGCCAGAGGCTGCTGCGCCCCGAACTGAATCCCCTGATCGGCCAGCTTCTTCTGCAGCGGCTCGCTCAGCTCGTACCGCACCCGAGCCACGCCCCCCGGCGCCTCCAGCACCAAGGATTTCAGTACGTCGTCCATCTCAGTTGCCTTGAATTCCAGCCGGCCCGCATCGCCGGGCTTCACCTCACCCGACCGCTCATAGAACGCCACCCCGTTCTTATACAAAATGACTCTCGTCACCGGAATCTCCGCCGCCTGCGCCAGGCTCACCGAAAGCACCAAAACTAAACACTTTTTCATACCCCGATCTCCTCGCTGGTGATATCTTCAGAGGACACAGAATGCTGAACCTCTCGCTTCTCCTGGTGGACGACGAACGACCGCTGCTCATGCTGCTCCGTAAGTACCTTGAGCGAGCCGGCCACTCGGTGGACGTCAGTGAAACCGCCCAGGACGCACTCATGAAATGCCGTCAGGCACCCTGTCCCTTTCAACTTGTTGTGCTGGATCTGAAATTGCCCGACATGACGGGGGACCGGCTTCTGCCGCTGCTCCTCGAAGCCAGCCCGGACCTGCGCGTGCTGATCTCCAGCGGCACGCCCTTCAGCCCCGAGTCGCTTCCCGAGAATTACCGGCATCGCGTGGGCTCGCTGCTCAAGCCATTCATGCCCAAAGAGTTGCTCGACGCGATCACAGCCCTCCTGCCCGCCGCACGGCAGGCGTCAGTCTAGCATCGCCCGTAGCCGCTCGGCGAAGTTTTCTTCTTCCTCTGACCACAACATGCGCCGGTCCACGGGCAGCTCATCCTCCAGGTCCTGTGCGTAGTGCAGCAGGCTGCGGATGTTGGATTGCACCGGCCGCAACTGGTCGCTCTTCTCCTGCGGCAGGAAGAGCACGTCGCCGCCGAAGTCGATGCGCATGTGTTCACCGCGCGGGGAATCGAACTCGGGCCCGAACACCTCGATCAAGACTTTCGACGGCTTCAGTTCCCACTCGCTGGCCCATTGATAAAGATCCCAGCGCATCTCCACCTGGTACGCGCAGTCCTCGTGAAGGAATTCCTGTGCGCGGCTGACCAGCGTTTGCACATCGAGTTCCTCGTCGGTGAACTCCTCCAGGAGCGGGGTCTCCTGGAAGCCCAACGGATAAACCCGCAGCACGGCGCCCGGAGACAACTTCGACGCCGGGAATGCCGACAGCGCCTTTTTCAGATACACGGGCATCGCCACCGGCGAGTATCCGCGCAGCCACAACGAGAGGAAAAGTGGATCGCCCATTCTGTTCGTTACCCCACGCGCCGGAAAACGCACACCCCGAGCGGCGGCAGCGTTAGCGAGATGAAATGATGACGCGCCTGCACCTCACCCTGCCGCGCCTGCAGCGGCTCGCTGTTCTCTACCCCGCTTCCTCCAAACCGCTCCATGTCACTGTTCAGAATTTCCCGGTAGACGCCTTCCGACGGCACTCCGACGCTGTAATTCCGGCGGACGATTGGCGTGAAATTGCACACAACAACTAGAAAATCGTCAAACCGCTTCGCGCGCCGCACAAAACTGATCACGCTGGCATCGAGGTCGTGGAAGTCGATCCACTCGAAGCCCTTCCAGTGCGCGTCCACTTCATACAGGCTTGGCTGGGCGGCGTACAGAAAATTCAGCTCGCGGACGAACTCCTGCAGAGTTTGATGGAAGTGGTATTGCTGCAAGTCCCAGCGGATCTGCCCCTGCCAGTTCCATTCCTCGTACTGTCCCAGCTCCGAGCCCATGAACAGCAGCTTCTTGCCGGGGTGTGTGTACATGTATGCCAGGAACGCCCGCACGTTCGCGAACCGCTGCCACTCGTCGCCGGGCATCTTGCCGATCAGCGACGACTTGCCGTGCACCACTTCGTCGTGCGAGACCGGCAGCACGAAGTTCTCCGTGAACGCGTACAGCATGCTGAAGGTGATCTGGTGGTGATTGAACTTGCGGTAGATCGGGTCCGACTTGAAGTACGCGAACATGTCGTGCATCCAGCCCATGTTCCACTTCATCGTGAATCCCAGCCCGCCGGCGTAGACCGGATGCGAGACGCCGGAGAAGGAAGTGGATTCTTCGGCGATGGTGATCGCGCCGGGCACCTTGTGCGCTTCTTCGTTGAACCTCCGCAGGAACTCGATGGCCTCCAGGTTCTCGTTCCCGCCGTATTTGTTCGGCACAAAGTCCTCGGCGTTGCGCGAATAGTCGAGGTACAGCAGTGACGCCACGGCGTCCACCCGCAGGCCGTCGATGTGATACTCCTTCAGCCAGAACAGCGCGTTTGAGATCAGGAAGTTCTTCACCTCGTTGCGGCCGAAGTTGAAGATCAGCGTGCCCCAGTCCTTGTGCTCGCCCATGCGCGGATCTTCGTGCTCGTAACAGGCCGTGCCGTCGAAGCGCGCCAGCCCATGCGCGTCCTTCGGGAAGTGCGCCGGCACCCAGTCGACAATCACGCCGATGCCGTGCTGGTGGCACTGGTCCACGAAGTATTTGAAATCGTCGGGAGTGCCGAAGCGCGCTGTCGGCGCGAAGTAGCCTACCACCTGGTAGCCCCACGAGCCCGCGTACGGATGCTCCATAGGCGGCATCAGCTCCAGGTGTGTGAATCCCATGCGCTTCACGTAAGGGATCAGGTGCGACGCCAGTTCCCGGTACGAGAGCGGCTCGCCCTCCGGGGTCTTCATCCACGATTCAAGGTGCACCTCGTAGAAGCTCACCGGGCGTTCCAGCCAGTTCGTGCGCTCGCGATGCTCCATCCACCAGCCGTCTTTCCACGTGTGCTGGCCCAGTTCCCATACCATTGACGCCTGCTTCGGCGGCACCTCGCTGGCGAAGCCGTAGGGGTCGCACTTCAGTTCGGAGACGCCGAAGATGTGCGACCGCACGAAATACTTGTAGATCTCACCCTTCTTGATGCCGGGAATGAATATCTCCCAGATGCCGCCGTTCCGCCGGCGCATCGGGTGCCGGTGCGGATCCCACTGGTTGAAGTTCGCCGCCACGCTCACCATCTCGGCATTTGGCGCCCACACCGCAAAACGGCAGCCTGGGACGCCATCCAGTTCCGTCAGGTGCGCGCCCATGCTGCGCCATGCTTCGTAGTTGGTGCCTTCGGCGTGGAGATAGATGTCGTGATCGCTCAGCAGGGGAGGGAAGCGGTAGGGGTCTTCGATGATTTGCGTGCCGCCGCGCTGCAGATCTACCTGGATTCGATATTTGCCGGGATCCTCATCCACCGTGGCCGCGAACAACCCGCCCGGATGCACTTTTTCCATTTCGATCAGCGCATCGTCCGGCAATCGCAGCGACGCCGCGGCGGCCTGCGGCAGCAGCGCGCGCACCACCCAGCCCTCGCCGTTCTGGTGCGGGCCCAGGATCGCGAACGGATCGCCGTGATACCCGCCTACGATTGCATCAAACTCGCCCGGCTTCATGCGGCTATTATGGCAGTTCATGGACTTGCGTACTATGCAGAAGGCGGAGCTCCACGTCCACCTGGAAGGCTCCGTCACGCCGCAGACCTTGCGGGAGATCGAGCCGTCTCTGTCGTTGGACGAGATCCGCGCTCGCTACCAGTACACGGACTTCGCGGGCTTCCTCCAGGCCTACAAATGGGTCAACCTGCACCTGAAGACGCCGGCGCACTTCGCGCTGATCACCCGGCGCCTCATCGATCATCTGGCCGGGCAGGGCGTGACGTACGCAGAGATCAACGTGAGCGTCGGCGTGATGCTCTGGCGCGGCCTGCCGGTGGAGGAGGTCTTCACAGCGATTGCTGCTGAGGCGTCCGCAGGGCCCATCCCCGTGCGCTTCATCTTCGACGCGGTCCGCCAGTTCGGACTCGACAACGCCTGGGGCACTGCGCGCCATGCGGTGCTCCACAAGGACCGCGGCGTCGTCGGCTTCGGCATCGGCGGCGACGAGGCCGGCGGCCCCGCTCAGTTGTTCCGCGAGGTCTTCGACTACGCAGCCAAGAGCGGTCTCCATCTCGCTCCCCACGCCGGTGAGACTGTCGGGCCGGAGTCGGTTTGGGCCGCCCTCGAATGCGGCGCCGAACGCATCGGGCACGGCATCCGGTCCATCGAAGATCCAGTGCTCGTTCAGTATCTGCGAGACCGCCGCATCCCGCTGGAAGTCTGCATCTCCTCGAACGTCTGCACAAGCGCCATCGCGTCGTTGAAGGATCACCCGGTTCGCCGCCTCTATGACGCCGGCGTCGCCATTACTCTCAACACCGACGATCCGCCCATGTTCCACACGACACTGATCCGGGAGTACGAACTGGCCCGGGATGCGTTCGGGTTCGGCGATGAGGATCTGCGCGAAGTGGCCGGGAACAGCCTCGCTTATACCTTCTCGGCTGCTTGAGGCGTTGCCCAGGATGGAGGGTCTTCCGCGTGACCAGAGTCACTGAGATCCTGCACTATTCGGTCCATGATTAGTCCAGAAGGGCATCAAGGAGAACCGAATGACGACCACAACGACTTTGGCCGACCTGGCCGCGACTTCCCTCAACGCCGTCCGCATACTTGAGCGCCATGGCCTCGATTATTGCTGCGGAGGCAAGCAGCCGTTTGATCAGGCCTGCGCCGCCAAGGGCCTCCGGGCTGAGGAAGTCCTGAGCGAGATTGAACGGGCCAAAGTGTCGGGTGATGCCGGCCGAGACTGGCAGACCGCTCCGCTGGGCGAACTGGCGCACCATATCCTGACCACTCACCACGAGTACCTGAAGCTGGAGCTGCCGGCTCTGGGCAAACGCATGGACAAGGTACACGCTGTCCATGGCCCGAAAGATCCCCAGACCCTCAACCGCATGGCGGAGGTGTACGCCGGCCTCCGCGAAGAGTTGGAGATGCACCTGCACAAGGAAGAGGTCATCCTGTTCCCGTTCATCGAGCAATATGGCCGCGCTGAAGCTCAGGGACAGCCCATGCCGTTCGTTCCTTTCGGTTCCATCGCCAATCCCATCGCAGTGATGGAACGCGAGCATGTCAGCGCCGGCGATGCGCTCAGTGAGCTGCGCAATCTGACCAACAACTACGAACTGCCGCCCTTCGCCTGCAGCACAGTGCAAGCTCTCTATCAAGGCCTGCAGGCGTTGGAGGCGGACCTGCACGTCCACATCCACCTCGAGAACAACATCCTGTTCCCGCGCGCCATCGCGCTTGAGAAGCGGTAACCACTGCGCGCCAGGAGAAGGAGCACTCTGATGGCTGCCGCCACTTCTGCGGAAACTGAAGTCGCTTTGCAGCGTCTCGTGACCGCTTACGTCATTACAGGACTCCTCTTTCTCGTGCTGCCCGGCACGTTCCTTGGCGTGTGGAACCTGGTCTCGATCAGCGGCCGGCATTCGCTGGAAGGCCTGTCGCAAGCATGGCTGCAGGCTCACGGGCACGCGCAGATCTTCGGCTGGATCGGCACATTCATCATCGGCATCGGCTACTACTCGCTTTCAAAAATGGGGGGGCTGATGCCCTTCGCCGTCAGTCGCGGCTGGATCAGTTGGGCGCTCTGGACGTGCGGCATCACGCTGCGTTGGTCGGCGAATGTCACTGAATTCGCCTGGGAGTTTCTATTGCCGCTTTCCGCGGCGCTGCAACTCATCGCGTTCCTGATCTTCTTCGCCACCGTGAGCCGGCACAAACCGCAGACCGGGTCGACAGAACGGACAAAGATCGAGACGTGGATGATCCTTGTCATTGCTTCCACCTCCTCGTTCCTGCTGGCTTTGTTGATGAATCTGGGTGTGACTCTTGTGCTGGCACGCAGCAGCGCGCATCCGGAAGTCCCGCATTGGCTGGATCAGCGCTACCTCTTTCTGGCCGCCTGGGGCTTCCCGGTGCTGGCTGTGTGGGGCTTCAATGCCAGATGGCTGCCGGTGTTTCTGGGCTTGCGCAACCCCTCCAGTCGCGGGTTGATGAGCGCGCTGGCGCTGTGCATGGCGGGAGTCGTTTGTGCGTTGTGCGGCCAATTCAGGATTGCGACGATTCTTCTGCTCGTCGCCTCGGCGATCGCAGCCTTCGCACTCAACGTCTTCCAGCGCTCCGTGCAGCCGGCCAAGACGCTGGGTGTCTCTCCGTCTTTTCCGCTTTTCGTGCGCGTGGCCTGGATGTGGCTTCTCATTGCGGCCGCTCTCGGAATATATGCGGCTTACGCCGATGCGCACGGCGGCATCTGGGGCGCTTCGCGCCACGCTCTCACGGTCGGATTCCTCGCCACGATGGTGTTCGCGATCGGCCAGCGAGTCCTGCCCGCCTTTTGCGGCATGCGGCTGCTGTACAGCAAACGGTTGATGTTTGCCTCAATGGGTTTGCTGAACTTCGGCTGCCTTCTGCGCGTGGCCTCACAGATTCCCGCGTACGAAGCAAATGTGCAGGCAGCCTGGACGATCTTGCCGGTTTCGGCAGTCACCGAATTGACAGCCGTCAGCCTGTTTGCATTGAATTTGGGCGTCACCCTGATTCTGCCGCCGCCTTGGCCTGCGGTTGCCAAGCCCGTTGCTGCGTGAGTCCAAGACAAGTTATGACACCTACACACAAATGGATGCCCGTCATCGATGAAGACAGGTGCTCGGGCTGCGAACTCTGCGTGCACGCCTGCGGGCCTGCCTGCCTCGAGATGGAAAACAAGATCGCCGTCCTGACCCTGCCGGAAGCATGCGGCAGTGAAGAGCACTGTATCGGCGTGTGTCCCGAAGACGCAATCCATATGGCGTGGCTCCCCTGGACCGGCGACACCTCGCGAGGGAAATGGAAGACAATCGTCAGTGATTCGCCGCAACTCGCCGCGCAATCCTGTCCAGAACCTCAAACAGCACGCGTCGATTAACGTCACCGTGCAACTCCTCCGCGGCGTCCAGTTCCTGCGGAGGTTGCTCATAGGGGCCTGTGCCAATTTCGCCGCCGCAATTGCGAAGGAATGCCTGCACCCCCTCCGAAGTTGTCTCCATATGGAACTGCACACCCAGCGCGGTGGGGTGCTCGAAGGCCTGAACGCGGCAGCCCTTTTCAGCCAGATGGACGCAGCCAGGCGGCAGATCGTACGTCTCCCCGTGCCAGTGCAGCACATGCATCTGTTGCGGCACGCCTGCCAGACACGATGAGTCCGCCTCAGACCGCAGCCGGATCGGGAACCACCCGATCTCCTTGACGCTGTTGCGATAGACAGGGCTTCCCAGGCACTCTGCAAGCAGTTGAGAGCCTAGACAGACGCCGAGCACAAACTTCCCCTGAGCCAGGCACTCCGCGATCAACTGCTTTTCCGGCACCAGCCACCCGTACTCTACTTCATCGTGCACGCTCATCGGCCCGCCCATCACCAGGAGCAGATCGAACTCGTCCATGCGAGGCAGTGCCGGGTCATCGTGCAGGTGGATGACTCTCAGCGAATGACCCCTCAATGCGGCCCATGCGGCAATGTTACCCGGGCCCTCGAATGAAGCGTGCTGTAGGCAAACTATTCGCATTGGATTTCTCTCCGATCATCACACGATGGTCCATAGTGTCCAGGCACTAATATTTTTAAACCGGATCATCGGGCCTTGAAGTGTGACTGGCGTCACATTCAATCGCCACCTCGCGGCAATAGCATAGGCCGGAGACTCTCCTTTCATGAAATTACCCACTATTCTCGCTGCCACTGCATTCACGATCCTTCTTTCCGGCCCCGCTCGCGCACATTGCGACGGTCTCGACGGACCCGTCGTATCTGCCGCCCGCCAGGCGCTCGCCCAAGGGAATGTGAGCCGCGTTCTGATTTGGGTTCAGGCTCCCGATGAAGCAGAGGTCCGCAATGCGTTTGCAAAGACCATGGCCGTCCGCACACTGAACCCTGAAGCAAGGGGGTTGGCCGACCAGTACTTCTTCGAGACGCTGGTCCGGCTTCATCGCGCCGGTGAAGGTGCTGCCTATACGGGGTTGAAGGCGGCCGGCCGCGATCTGGGCGCGGCAATCCCGGCGGCCGACAAGGCTGTCGCAATCGGTTCAGACGGCGCGTTGGTCAAGATGCTGACCGAAGCGTCAATCGAAGGCCTTCACCAGCGCTTCCAAAAGGTCATGGCCACCAAAAACTTCAAGCCTGAGGACGTGCAGGCAGGCAGGGAACACGTCAAAGCGTACGTCGAGTTCGTTCACTACGTGGAAGGACTCCATATGGCCACGCGCCGCGCCGGTCACGAAGAAGAGCACTCGCACTGATCCACGGTGTTCCCATGCAGCCACCAGACTCTTCGCCTCTCCGCTTCCACAGGGGCTGGACGAACTGGCTCTCTCGAGCCGTCGCGGCCATCCTGCTCTTCGAAATCGTCTCGGGGCTCGCAATCACCCTCGGCCCGTTCCACGCCTCGGTCGAATGGGGCCTGTTGCTGCATACCGCCGTGGGCGTCCTCACCATCGCGCCGCTCGTGTTGTATTCGGTCCGGCATTGGAAGGACTATCAGGGTCAGGCATTGTCCGATGTCCTGTTGCTCGGTTATGTCGGGCTCGTCTCGCTCGCCATCTGCGTTCTCTCCGGACTCGTGGTTACATGGCAAGGCTTGTTCGGTGTCCAGACCGCCCTGTGGCTCAGATACACCCATCTGATCTCGACACTGGCGGCAATCGCCGCCTCCCTGCCTCACATCCTTATCTCCTGGCTCCGCCGCCGTGCTGACGTCTCAGAGGCGGCCGCCGGATGGCTGCGACTTTCTGCCGCGGCGACCCTCGCCGGACTGATGCTCACGGCCGCTCTCACATCCGGGTACTCAGGCACGAAATACAGGAACGAGTTCCCCTCCGGCTACAACTTCATCTATGGCAAGGACCGGCCCTTCGCTCCCAGCCTGGCGCGCACCTCCACCAACGGCGCCCTCGATCCTCGCTCCCTCGCGGGCTCCGACACCTGCGGCTCAAGCGGATGCCACACTCAGATCTACGACGAGTGGAAGCCGAGCGCTCATCGCTACGCCGCCATGGATCCCATCTTCCAGGGCATCCAGAACGTGATGGCCAAGCAAAACGGTCCCGAGTCGACGCGCTATTGCGGCGGCTGCCACGATCCCATCTCGCTCTTCTCCGGCACGAAGAACATCTTCGTCGAAAACCTCACCGGACTTGCCGGGTTCAAAGAAGGGATCTCCTGCGTTGCCTGCCACTCCATTCAAAAGACGGACATCCAAGGCAACGCCAACTACACCATCACCCAGCCTGCCGAGTATCTCTGGCAATGGAGCGCGGATCATACTGCCGGTGCCGTGGCCCGCAATTTTCTGATCCGCACCTGGCCAGCGCCGCACAACCGCCTCAGCAAGCGCGTGTTCAAGAAGCCGGAATACTGCGCGGCCTGCCACAAGCAGTTCATCGATCAGGAGGTGAATCGCGTCGGATGGGTTCAGCTTCAGAATCAGTACGACAACTGGGCTGCCAGCCACTGGAACAAGAAAGGCGATTCGCGCGCGACGGTGGAGTGCCGCGAATGTCACATGCCCCTTGTGGAGTCGTCCGATCCCGCCGCCGGTGATTCCTCCGACTATAACCGCAGCGCCCGAGACGGCAAACACCGAAGCCATCGCTTCCTGGCTGCCAATAACTTCGTGCCCGCCCTGCTGAATCTCGACGGCGGCAGGAAACACGTCGAACTGACCGAACAGTGGTTGCGCGGCGGCATTGAAATTCCCGAGATCCGGAAGAAATGGGCCGAGGGCCCGGTCGTCAAAATACGCCTGGAAGCCCCGCGAACCGCAGTGCTGGGCCAGAAGCTGCCTGTTCGCGTGATCCTTGTCTCCAATAAGGTCGGCCACGACTATCCGACAGGCCCGCTTGACATGATCCAGAGCTGGGTGGAGCTGCGGGTTGAGGATGAACAGGGCAAGGCGATCTTCGTATCGGGACGCCGCGACCATCGCAACTTCCTCGAGCCCGGCACCTTCCTGTTCAAGGCCGAGCCTGTGGATCAATACGGCAACCTGATCGACCGCCACAACCTTTGGGAGATGGTCGGCGTGCGCTACCGGAGATCCCTGTTTCCCGGTTATTCGGACACGGTTGAGTACAACGTGATGTGCCCATCCGGCGCATTGTCGGCCCCCGCAGGTGGAGGCAAAGGTGATCGTGAATTCTCTGTCCCCGCGCACCAATCCGGCAAGCTCAAGATCACGGCCACCCTGCACTACCGCAAGATCGACCAGTTCCTGCTCAACTATGTCCTCGGAGAAAAATCCGGCCTGACCGCGCCGGTGGTCGACATCGCCTCCGCGGCGGCAACCGTCTGTGTTTCGCGTCGGGGAGAATCCGCGGAATGCCCGTAGAAGCGCCATCGAAACGAACAGCCGGAATGTCCCGCCGGCTCCGCAGAGTCATCTGGACAGCTTCGACATTCGGTGCGCTCCTGCTGATGGGCCTCGTGGTGGCCTACCGGATTCACAAGGAGTCCGAACCCGAGGAATACAAGCCAGGTGAAGCTTCTTCCGACATCACCAGCGCGATCAGTGATAGGGCTGCCCGCAAGGGCGCTCCCGTCACGCAGACCGCCCGCGTCGCAGTCACGTCGCGCGCTGTGGATTCGCTGCGCGACCCTGGCCGAAAGATCCCGGCTGGCGCGCCAGAGCCGCGCTTCACGGATGTCACGGCGCAGGCCGGCCTCGGGGAGTTCAAACAGTTTTCCGGCGCACGCACTTCGCAGTTGCCGGAGGACATGGGCTCGGGCGTGGCGTGGGGCGACTTCGACAACGACGGCTTCGAGGACCTGTTCGTCGTCAGCGGCGGCGGTGCGCTCAACCTGCCTCCAGAACGACGGGCCCCGTCCATCCTCTATCGCAACCTGGGCGATGGGCGTTTTGAAAAGGTGCAGGATTTCCCAGAAACGCGCATCCTCGGCATGGCAGCCGCATGGGGGGATTACAACAACGACGGCTGGCTGGACCTAGTCGTCACCGGTTACGACACCATCCTTCTGTTTCGCAACGATCACGGTCACTTCTTTCGCGACAAGAGCTTCCCTTCGCCCAAGGGCTTCTGGGCCGGCGCCGCATGGGGCGACTACAATCGCGATGGCTACCTCGACCTCTACGTTTGCGGCTACGTGAAATACATTTCGGGCAAAGGCGCGGCATCCGACGCCACACAACAGTTCGGCAAGGAGGTCCCATTCACTCTGAACCCGGCTTCCTACGAGCCCGAGCGCAACCTGCTGTTCCGGAACAACCGAAACGGCACGTTCACTGAGACAGCGGATGCGCTCGGCGTGTCGGATCGGGAAGGGCGCAGCCTCAGCGCCTTGTGGCGCGACTTCGATCAGGACGGCTGGTTGGACCTCTACGTCGCCAACGACATCTCCGAAAACAGGCTGTACCTGAACCGCGGCGGAAAGTTCGTCAACGCGGGAAGAAGCGCCTGGGTCGAGGAGTATCGGGGCTCCATGGGCCTCGCGGCGGGCGACTTCGACCGCGACGGCGACGACGACCTGTTCATTTCGCACTGGGTCGCCCAGCAATACGCCCTCTATCAAAACCTCTTGTCCGAACAGAGCGTCGCTCAAGGCGCAAAGCGCGAGCTGCACTTCACCGATGTAGCGGAGATGCGCGGCATCGGACAGCCTTCGCTGCAGTCCATCGGTTGGGGTACTTCCTTCGTCGATATGGACTCCGACGGCTGGCCGGACCTGGTTGTGGCCAACGGCAGCACGTTCGAGCTGAAAGACACCGCGCCGCGGCGCTTAGCCCCGATGCCGTCGTTTCTGTTCTGGAACTCGCGAGGAGAGTACTTCCACGACCTTGCACCCTGGAACATGTCGATGGGCGCGGCGCATGTAAGCCGGGGCCTCGCGGTTGCGGACTACAACAACGACGGGGCCATGGACATCGCCATCGTCGACCACGGTGAGGGCGTCCGTCTGCTGCGCAACGACGTGCCGCATGGCAATTGGATCGAGCTGCGCTTGCACAGTCTCGCCCCGGGCAGCAAGATTCCTGCCGGGTTCGGTGATGGGTCGACGGTGACTGCCTGGGCCGGGAACGTGCCGCTGCGCCGCAGTGTCACCAGTTCCTCGTATCTGTCGCAGGACACGCGGCGCGTGCACATCGGTTTGGGGCCGGCGGCGAAAGTGGATCGCCTGGAAGTCCAATGGCTGGGCGCGGCCAAAGAATCATGGACTAACCTCGAGGCCAACAGGATCTGGGAAATCACTCAAGGCGAGCGCGAAGCCAAGCCGTTCACGCGCGTTGCAGGTCCCACGGTCTCCGCCGCTCCTGTCCACCTGGATCAGGCGGCGCAGGTTCGCTTCTGGGAGAAGCAGCGCGCGGCTATGGACGCCATGAAGCGCGAAAATAACCTGGTGAAGGCCACTCAGCTATTTGAGGAAGCGTTGGCCATCAACCCTAATCACGAGGACTCGCGCTATTACCTTGCCAACTGTCTCGCCGGCAGGGGCGACCCCGCGGCCGCTATCGCTCAACTCGACGCCCTCGTTGGCATCAATCCGCAGAGCCACCGCGCGCTCCAGCGCAAGGGCGAACTGCAAGCCGTATCCGCATCCTCGCGAACGCAACTCCGGCAGGCGCGGCAGACCCTCAGCGAAGCACTCAAGCTCAACTCGGAAGAGACCGGGACGCTCGTGCTCCTCGGCCAGGTTGCTCTCGCTATGGGCGACACAACAGCGGCGCAGCAGCACTTCACGCATGCCAGCCAGGCAAACGCGAACGCCGCTAACGCCTGGTTCCTGCTCGGCTACATCGCCTGGACGCGCGGCGACTCGCCTCACGCCTCGGCCATGCTCGCTAGAGCGCTTGCGTCGCGCGGCAAGAACTGGAAGCCGCCGGGATCCGTCCACGAAGGTGACGTCAAGCAGCGAATGTTCAGCGAGGCGGGCTTCCTCACCGTTTTCGAGCAGGAGTGGAACGGCAGTTCGGACCCGCGGACGGCCTACGCACGGCTTGCCGCGTACCTCCGAAGTCTCCCGCAATAGTCTTTGCCGTCCAAGTGTGCGGCGGTGGTGGAATCGCCTCCGCTAGTTCCCTAAGTGCCGTGCTTCAGTTCGGTCGCACAAATGCCGCACCAGCGCTTCGAGTTCGCCGACGCGCTGCGTCAGTTGCTCGATTGCCTGCCCCTCTGGATCCGGCAGGTTCGCGTGCTCCAGCGGTTCCTCATGTTCCATCCGGCTTCGCACGACTCGCCCCGGAATGCCCACGACTGTTGAATGCGGCGGCACAGGCTTCAGCACAACCGATCCCGCGCCGACGCGCACGTCATCGCTAATGAAAATATTGCCCAGGATTTTCGCGCCGGTCCCGACCACGACGCGATTCCCCAGTGTTGGATGGCGCTTACCCCGCTCCTTGCCCGTGCCGCCCAGCGTCACGCCCTGATACAGCAGGCAGTCGTCGCCGATGATCGCAGTTTCGCCGATCACGACGCCCATGCCATGGTCGATGAAAAACCGCCGCCCGATCTGCGCGCCGGGGTGGATCTCGATTCCTGTCATCCAGCGCGAGAACTGGCTGATCGCCCGAGCCGTGGTCGTGAACCCCTTCTTGTACAGCTTGTGCGCAAAGCGGTGGATCAACACTGCGTGGAAGCCTGGGTAACACAGCAGGATTTCCCACACACCTTTGGCGGCGGGATCCTCCCGGAAGATAGTATCGACCTGTTCCCGAATTGCAGCGAACATCTCACCTTCATTATGGGCGCATCCGCCCTACTCGCGTATCCACCATTTCCCCGCCACGGGCGGGACATGGTTCGCCATCTCGTCCAGCAGGGCTCCCGGATCCGCCCCGACGTGGATCATCGCCCGATGAGCTGGATGGATGAATCTGTCTTCCACCGCGCGGTCGCAGAACTTCAGCAGACCGTCGAAGAAGCCGTCCACATTCAAAAGTCCGATAGGCTTGCTATGGAATTGGAGCTGCGCCCACGTCAGTGTCTCGAATAGCTCGTCGAGTGTCCCGAACCCGCCCGGCAGAGCGATGAACGCGTCCGACAACTCGTTCATCAGCGCCTTCCTGTCGTGCATGGATTCCACCACGTGCTGCTCCGTCAGCGACGTGTGCGCCACTTCTTTGGCCACCAGCGACTGCGGAATCACGCCCACGACACGAGCCCCGGCGGCCATCGCTGTGTCGGCCAAAGCGCCCATGAGCCCCACATGAGATCCACCGTAGACCAGCGTGAGCCCCCGCCCGGCGATGATCCGGCCCGTCCGTCTCGCAGCCTCAAAATGCCGTTCACCCGCTCGAGAGCTTGACCCGCAGTATACGCACACAGACCGCATCATCACTCCTGAGGATACGCCGTTGCGCTACGGGCTGAACGGAATATGGAACAAAAGACCCGTTTCACCGTATAGCCCTGAGAGGACCGCACTCATGACTGGAAATCTATTTCAAGATGTCAAGTATGCCCTGCGCAACCTGCGCAAGACGCCCGGCTTTGCCGCCGTCGTCTGCGGCGTCCTCGCTCTCGGCATAGGTGCAACTACCTCACTCTTTACCGTCGTCAACGGCGTCCTCCTCCGCCCCCTCCCCTTCGCCCAATCCGAGCGGCTTGCCGAAATCCACGAATCTCCTGGTGGCCGCGACACTATTTCGGTTGCCTATCTGGACTATCTCGACTGGCGCAAGGAGAGCCGCTCGTTCGAGTCGCTCGCCTTTGCCGCTGTCATGCCGCGACTTCTACAAACAGCGGATGGTTCGCGCGACGTCCCGTTCGCGTACGTCACCGGCAACTTTTTCGACACTTATCGAGTCAAGGCAGCCTTGGGACGCGCGTTGAACGAAGCGGACGACACTCCAAACGCCGCTCCCGTCGCCGTTCTCGACAACGGATTCTGGAGAGAGCATTTCGGCGGCGACCCTTCGGTCATCGGCCGGACCCTGCGCACCGACGAGGAGATCTACACCATCGCCGGCGTGCTTCCCGAGTTCAGCTACTACCGCCGAGCCAAAGTTTACGTCTCCACCTCCCACGCGCCCGATATGCTTGGGTTCAAGCAGCGCCACAACCACAACCGTTCCTCCGTGACCGGCCGTCTGAAAGATGGTGTCACCTTTGAGCAGGCACGCGAAGACCTGAAGCGCATTGCCGGAAACCTCGAAAAGGCCTACCCGAAGAGCAATGCCGGTATCAGCGTCTATCTCGTCTCCCAGCACGAGTGGGTAGCCGGCTGGGCCCGCAAGACAGTCCTGATGCTCTTCGCCGCGGTCGGCTTCCTGCTGCTGCTGGCCTGTGTGAACGTGGCGAACATGATGCTCGCACGCTCCACGGCGCGCGCGAAGGAGATATCCATCCGCTCCGCCCTCGGCGCCAGCCAGACCCGCATCGGCCAGCAGTTGATCACGGAGAGCCTGCTGCTGTCTTCCACTGGCGCATTACTCGGACTCGTTCTCGCCCGCTTCATGGTGCCCGCTCTCGCTCGTCTCGCGCCGGACTCGCTTTCCGCGGGACTCACGCAGCCCGACTGGCGCGTCTTCGCGTTCAGTGCACTGGCTGGAATTCTCGCCGGCGTCCTCTTCGGCATAGCACCTGCAGTGCAGGCCATACGCGTCGACGTCAACCACGTCCTCAAAGAAGGCGGCCGCAGCGCCGTTCAGGCCGGACATCCCCGCCTGCGCAACGCTCTCGTTGTCGCCCAGGTCTCCATTGCGCTGGTTCTCCTTGCCGGCGCCGGGCTCCTTACCCGTAGCCTCTACAACCTGATGAACGAGAGCCCCGGCTTCAGGACATCCGGGATCCTCGCGGTCAAAGTGTCCCTGCCCGGTGGCCCCGCCAATCTCGGCAAACTCGCAACCCGCTTTGGTGAGTTGCGCGAGCGCGTCGCCGCCGTGCCGGGAGCACAGTCCGTTGCCAGCAGCAGCTTTACGCCCTTTTCCCCCGGCAACTCAAGCGCCAACATCATTCCTGAAGGCTACGTGATTCCCGCCGACGGCTCCGTCCCAGCCGCCGAGTATCGCACCGTTGCGCCGGAATACTTCGCCACGATGGGCATCCCCATCCTCAAGGGCCGATCCTTCACCAAAGCCGACGGAGTCATGCCCGGCGTCAGCATCCAGCAAGTGTACGAATGGTTTGCTACTGCCGAGTATCAGGTGGTAATCAACCAGGCTATGGCCCGCCGCTTCTGGCCCGGGCAGGATCCCATCGGCCGTCGCTTCCGCTACGGCCCTCCGTCGATGAAAGGCGCAATGATGACCGTCGCAGGACTCTGCGGCGATACGCGCCTCCAGGCTCTCGACCGGCCGCCCGAGCCAGTGTTCTACGTCTCCAACTGGATGTACCCCTGGCCCGAGCAGACCCTCCTCATCCAAACGTCAGGTGATCCGCACTCCCTCACGTCCGCCGTGCGGAAGACCATCCTCGCCCAGGAGCCAGGGGCGGTCATCGCCGAGCCGGCCACGCTGGAAGGTGTAATCTCCGGGACCACAGCCGAGCGCCGCGCCAACATCCGCCTCATGGGGGCCTTCGCCGGACTCGCCCTCATTCTCGCCGCCCTCGGCATCTACGGCGTCATCGCCTACTCCGTCGGCCAGCGCCGCCAGGAATTTGGGGTTCGTATGGCCCTCGGCGCGACGCCCGCGCTGCTGGTCCGTTCCGTCCTCGGACTCGGCGCTCGCCTCGCCTTGATCGGCGTAGTGATTGGCATCGCCGCCAGCGCATGGCTCGCACGCCTCATCTCCACCATGCTGTATGGCGTGCCTCCTACTGACCCGCTCACTCTGGCAGTCGTCGCCGCGCTTCTGCTGGTCGCCGGGCTCGCCGCTTCGGCGCTCCCGGCAGCCCGCGCCACGCGCGTCGATCCCTCAGAAGCGCTACGCGCTGAGTAGCGGGTACCCCTGACTCTGCGGGCCGCCAAAAGCAGTGAAGAGGATTGGCACTCGGCGCGCCCTCTACCCGCGCCGATGAAGACGCGCTTGGGCCCCGCTGTACCCGCTCGCTACCGCGGAGCGTCTTCATCAACTTTCGGCGGCCCGCAGGCCCATGATGACTCGCTACTCGCATCTGTGGGTGCGCGGTGGAGTCGCGAGCGGGTGTAGCTCGCCAAGCGTGTCCTCTGCGGAGCGGGTGCACGCAATTCCAGAACAAGAGACCTGTTACAACCGTAGATACAAGCGAGGCGCACTCATGACAGGCTTTGTTTCTCATGACGTTCGTTACGCATTCCGCAATCTCCGCAAGACTCCAGGTTTCGTCGCCGTCGTCTGCGGAGTGATGGCCCTCGGCATCGGCGCTACCAGCGCGGTGTTCACTGTGGTCAACGCTGTTCTCTTACGCCCGCTGCCCTACGAACAGGCACAGCGGCTGCTCGAGATCCACGAGTCGCCCGATGGGCTGAACCCCATGCCCGTCGCGTACCCCAACTACCTGGACTGGAAGCAGGAGAGCCGATCCTTCCAGTCAATGGCATTTGCCGCCGCCTTTCCGCGGCTGATTCCGGATGCCGTGGGCGCTCAGCGAGTCCCAATGGCCTACGTCTCGGGCAATTTCTTCGAGACCTACCGCGTGAAGGCGGCAATTGGCCGCACCTTCACCGAAGCGGAAGACTCGCCGGAAGCCACTCCCGTTGCCGTGCTCGACCACGGCTACTGGAAGGAACACTTCGGCGGCGACCCCGGGGTGATTGGGCGACCTTTGCGCACCGACGAGGAGGTCTACACCATCATCGGCGTCCTCCCGGAGTTCAACTACTACCGGCGGCCCAAGATTTACGTCCCCGTCTCCCACGGCTTTCTCATGTTCGGATTCAAGGGCCGCGAGAACCACAATGCCGCCTCCGTCACCGGCCGGTTGAAGGACGGCGTGACTATCGAGCAGGCACGGGCGGACATCCTTCAGATCGCCGCACGGCTTGAAAAAGCCTATCCGAAAAGCAATAGTGGCCTCACAGCCCACGTCGTCTCACTCCACGAATCCATTGCCGGTTGGGCGCGCAAGACTGTCCTGATGTTCTTCGTCGCCGTTGGGTTCCTGCTGTTGCTGGCCTGCGTCAACGTTGCCAACATGATGCTCGCCCGCTCCACTTCCCGGATGAAGGAGATCTCCATTCGTTCGGCGCTCGGCGCCAGCCAGGGCCGGATCGGCCGCCAACTGCTCACGGAGAGCCTGATCCTGTCGGTGGGTGGTGCGCTAATCGGACTCGTTGTCGCTCGCATCATGGTGCCCGCTCTTGCCAGGCTGGCGCCGGACTCCATGGCTGCCGGGCTCACGCAGCCGGATTGGCGTGTCTTTGCCTTCACGGCCGCGGCCGGGATGCTGGCCGGTATTCTCTTCGGAATCGCTCCTGCCGTGCAGGCCATGCGCGTGGACGTCAATCACACGCTCAAGGAAGGTGGGCGCAGCGCAGTCCAATCCGGACATCCCCGGCTTCGCGACGCTCTCGTCGTCGCCCAGGTTTCCATAGCCCTGGTCCTGCTCTTCGGGGCCGGGCTTCTCACCCGCAGCCTCTACAACGTCATGAATGAGGATCCGGGCTTCCGCACCAGCGGCATTCTCACTGTGAAAGTCTCACTGCCGGGAGGCAGCGCCAACCTCGGGCGGCTCTGTGCCCGCCATGGCGCACTCCTCGACGAGATCCGCGCCCTTCCAGGCGTCCGCAACGCGTCAAGCATCAGCTTCACGCCATTCAAGGATGGAAACTCCAACGCTGTGGTGATTCCGGAAGGCTATGAAATACCCGCCAATGGGAATATGCCCTCAGCGGACTACCGGGCAGCTTCCCCCGAATACTTCGCGACGCTTGGTATTCCCATTCTGAAGGGGCGAGCTTTTGCGAAAGCCGACGGCGTCACTCCTGAAATCGACGGCGACAAGATCATGGAGTGGTTCGGCAAAGCGGAGTACAGGGTGGTGATCAACCAGGCGATGGCCCGCCAGTTCTGGCCGTCGAAAGATCCCATCGGCCGCCGCTTCCGCTTTGGCCCGCCGTCCATGAATGGCCCGATGATGACGGTAGTGGGTGTCGCCGGTGATGCGCGGCACGTGTCAGTTGAGCGTGCACCGGGCCCCATGCTCTACATGTCGTCCTGGATGTATCCGTTCTCCGAACAGACATTGCTCGTGCAGACCGCGGGTGATCCACAGTCCGTGATCCCGGCCATCCGCAAGACTATCCTCATGCGCGAGGCCGGTGCGGCGGTCTCCGAGCCGCGCGCGCTGGACGGCGTCATCAGCGATGCATCCTCCGGCCGTCGCGCCAACTTGAGGCTGATGGCTGCGTTCGCTTCCCTCGCACTGATCCTCGCCGCGCTCGGCATCTACGGCGTCATCGCCTATTCCGTCGGACAGCGCCGCCAGGAATTCGGCGTTCGCATGGCCCTCGGAGCGACACCCGCCCGGCTGGTCGGCTCCGTGCTGGGACACGGCGCCCGCCTGGCTCTGGTCGGCGTCGCCATCGGGATTGCCGTCAGCGCCTGGCTCGCTCACCTGATCGCCTCCATGCTCTACGGCGTGCTGCCCACTGATCCGGTGACGCTGGCGGCCGTGACCGTGCTGCTGCTGATCGCCGGTCTCGCCGCTTCCGCGATTCCGGCAGCCCGCGCCACGCGGGTGGACCCGTCCGAAGCGCTTCGTTCCGAGTAGCAGTCACAACAGGGAGCGGAGTCGCGCGCGGAACTGCGGGCCGTTGCATTGTCGGATCACGTTGCGAACGGCCTCCAGCACTTGCGGGTTCACGCCGGCGCTGGCGGCGAGCGCGCTCGCGTGCTCCAGATCCTTGTTGGTGAGGTTCATCGCCACCTGCGCGATCTCCTCTGTCTGTGAGAAGAGGCCGAGGACTGCGCGGCTCCGGTTCCAGTCGCGTGTCAGGAAGTTGCAGCCCGTGCTCGCCTCGATCACCGGCGCAGCGTGCGCCGGATCGATGCCGAGGTGGATCGCGATCTCCATGGCTTCCATTGTGAGAAACCAGGTGGGCAGCGCCAGCATGTTGTTCAGCAACTTGATCGTCGCGCCCGTCCCCAGCGGACCCGTATGGAAGATGTTCTCGCCCATCGTCCTGAGCACCGGACGCGCCACTTCGAGATCCGCCGCCTCACCGCCGGCCATGATGGACAGTTTGCCCGCTTCCGCCAGCACCGGCAATCCGCTCACCGGCGCATCCATCAGGCGAACGCCCTGCACGCCGCATCGCGCCGCCAGCCTCTGTATTGTGCCCGGCAGCACTGTGCTCATCACTACGACCAGCAGCCCCGATTTCGCAGATCCCAGCAGTTTCTCGGTGACCTGCTCCACCTGCGCATCGTTGGCGACCATCACGATCACCATCTCGCACGACGCGCACTGACCCGCGTCAGTCGTCACCTCTGCGCCCGCGGCCTGAAAATCGGCCAACGCCTCGGGCCGTCCGTCGCACACCGTCATTTTGAAGCCGGCGCGCAGGAGGCATCGTGCCATCGGTGCGCCAATGCTTCCCACTCCAATGAACCCGATCCGCTGCATGACTGACTCCTTTGAGATCCGTTAGTCCGAGCCAGTCTATCAGCGGCATTTCAGCTTTGCTCACGCTTCAGCCTGAACACCAGGAACACCGTGCGCTGCGTTTCCGAGTAATTGTCGTCACTCACCAGGATCACGGTGGGCGTGCCATCGCTCATGCGTGGTCCGAAACAGATGCCCTCCATGTTGTCGAGCCGCCGGTAAGCTGGTTCCAGGCGATCGATGATTTCGTCGAGGTCCAGCACCAGCCGCTTGCTGACAGGCGTGAACGACGGCGCCGATTGCAGCGAAGCGATGCCCGCCACATCCGTCGCCCCCGCCAGATCCACTTGAAAGACGCGAATCCTCAGAACGCCATTCTTGGTCTCCGGATTCAAAACGTAACTGCGTTCAAGGGTCAGCAGTTCTCCGTCCCCCACGGCCAGCATGTCAGACAATCCTGTACTGCCATTTGCCTTCTCGAATCCTTGCGGCCTCGTCATCACCTCGACCGGATACGCATATTCGCGCCCGGGAATGAATGAGCCCGCATCCGCGCGATACTCGATAATCCGGGCCATGCAGCCCTGCGTGAAGCTGCAAGACGGGCCGTCCTGCTCCAGCGGTCCTTCGGTGCCCGTGTACAGGCGCTTCCGATCCGGTGAGAGCGTCAGCGCCTCGAATCCGTTGTTAGGACGCACGCCGAAGCGCGACTCGCCCGCGCTCTTCGCCATGACCTTTTCGGGCAACGGCAGTGAGCGCCGCATTCTGCCGTCCAGGCTGAATTCGACAATCGCGGGTTGCGACGGCGGAGTGCGTCTTGGATATCCTTCCGACGAAACCAGCAGCGTACCCGCGGGCGTCAGGACGAGCCCTTCCGGATCGAGCGTCCAGGTGGGGATCTCACTTCCATCGCTCTGAAGCAGCGGCGTCTCCTTCAAGGGCGTCAGCCGCAGCCGTCCCTGTTCCAATACGGCCTTGAAAGAGAACACGACCGGCTTGGTCGAATCCGAAAGCGTATAGAGAGTCGACGTCTTCTCGTCAAACGCCAGAGCTGAGATGCCTCCGAATGCGCCGCTGGCCTTCCGCGCCAGCACATCGCCTTGAAGCGCGCGCGTCTCCGCTGCGGCCCCGAGACCTACCTGGTCAAACGGAGTCCACGCCTTGATGTTCAGATCCGAAACGAACTCCAGCCGCCATTGTCCGGGACAAGCGCACGCAAACAGCGCGCAAAGGACCAATACTCTAACCACTCAGCCAAAATAGCGCATCGCCGCCCTGTGATAAGATGCCGCTTCGCCCGCGGTATTCCACATGCAGACCTGGACTCAAACGTACGATCCGCTCGGCAACGTGGTTCTCTCCACCATAGTTTCGGCCATCCCGATCACGCTGCTGTTTTACCTTCTCGCCATTCGCAAAACGGCTGCTCATCTCGCAGCACTGTACTCATTGATCGCCTGCATCGCAGTTGCACTCTTCGTCTTCCGCATGCCGCCGCACATGGTGGCTGGCGCTACCGCGCTCGGTGCGGTCTACGCCATCGTGTGGATCGCATGGGTCCTGATTGGCGCCGTCTTCGTCTATGACCTCACGGTCGAAAGCGGTCACTTCGAGACCATCAAAGGTTCGATCGGCGCCATCACGGATGACCGCCGCCTCCAACTGCTCCTCATCGCGTTTGCATTCGGCGCAGTGCTGGAAGGCGCGGGCGGTGGCGGCGCGCCTGTTGCTGTGACCGCATCCATGATGATCGGCCTCGGCTTCCGCCCCTTCGAAACCGCGGTCGTTTGCCTCATGGCCAACACCGCCCCAGTCGCCTGGGGCGGCATGGGCAATCCGGTTCGCGCACTCACCGCTGTTACTGGACTTCCTGAAGCGGATCTCAGCGCCACCATGGGACGCATCCTCCCTCCCATCGCGTCGATCCTCCCTTTCTGGCTCGTCCGCACGCAGGTGAGTTGGAGTGAGACTCTGAAGGTCTGGCCGGGCTGCCTCGCAGCCGGACTCGCCTTCGGCGGCATCCAGTTCTTCTGGTCCAACTACATCGACTCCTCTCTCGTCGACATCGTCAGCGGCATGGGCGCGCTCATCGTCTGCGCCATCTTCTACAAGATGTGGAAGCCCAACCCGGTCTTCCGCTTCCCCGAGGAGCGCGGCAAGGCTCAGGAGGCCCGCAAGGAATACACCTCCATGCAGGTGTTTCACGCCTGGTCGCCATTCCTCCTCATCGCGCTCTTCGTCGTTCTCTGGGGCCTGCCGGCCGTGAGGAACGCGATCGCGACCACCAGCATCAAGGTCCCTGTTCCCGGTTTGCACAAGATGGTGGTCCGCACCGCTCCCGTCGTTCCGAAGGACGTTACGGAGGCCGCCATATTCGGCTTTGACTGGCTCGCCTCCGTCGGCACTGCGACGTTCCTCGCCGGACTTGTCGCCGGGCCGGTTCTGGGTCTCTCCCTCGGACGCACGCTGCGCGTCTTCAGTCACTCGCTTTACCGGATGCGCCACGCCTTCCTCGCCATCCTGTGCATGATTTCGCTCGCCTACGTCACACGCTTCTGCGGCATGGACGCCGTCATGGGACTGGCCATGACACATACGGGTTGGCTCTACCCGATCTTCGGCACTTTCATCGGCTGGCTCGGCGTCGCGCTCAGCGGAACAGACGCCGGATCCAACGCCCTGTTCGGCAATCTCCAGGTGATCACAGCCAACAAACTCGGACTGAGCCCCGTGCTCATGGCTGCAGCCAATTCCACCGGCGGCGTCATGGGCAAGATGGTAGGCGCGCAATCTCTGATAGTCGCCTGTGCCGCAGCGGGCATCGGCGGCAAGGAGGGCGACCTCTTCCGAGCAGTGTTCAAGCATGGCCTCGCGCTCGCATTGCTCATCGGGCTGATCGTGATGCTTTACGCCTACGCCCTGCCCGAGTTCGTCGCCCACAACCACCACTTCTGGTAATCCATGGCACGGGCTCCCGTTTCCGACACGGTCCAGCGGCTGGAATCACTCCGCCGCGCAGACGGCGATGGCGCGGACCTGGTCCTCTCCTGCCGCTCGGCAGCCACTCCGCCGCCGGCTGCGCAGCTCGCGCGCGTGCTCGGTGGCTTCCACCTGCTGTGGATGGACGAGCCCTGCCACACGCGCTTGGCTCTGAAAAGATATCCTTTCAACGGGACGCGTCCCATGGCGAGAGTCTTTCATGCGGACGGTTCTGTTGCCGCCTGGTAATTAGATCAGATCGAGGAGAGTCATTCATCCTATGAAGCGATCCGTCATCATTGCCGCCGTGTTCGCGGCGGCCTGTTTCACCACAGCCACTGCGCAGTTGGGCATGTTCACCAACGAGCAGCGTATCGACATCACTCGCGCCTGGAAGGGCGAGCGCTTCCCCGATGGCCGCCCCATGGTCAGCGACGCAGTGCTCGACCGGCTCAAACTTACCACCGCCGAAGAGGCTTGGGGCACACTGCGCCGCCTCGGCTACAACAACCAGTTCGAAGCCGGCTGGAAGACTATCAATGTCAACGATCCGATGGGCGACCGCATGGTCGGCCGCGTCGTTACCGCCGTCTTCATGCCCAAGCGCGCCGACATGGAGGCGGTGATCAACGATCACGGCAAGCTGGAGAAGCGGGTTGGCCGCGGGCAGAACTCCTGGGTCATCGACACTCTCGTCAAGCGCGATGTGATGGTCGTGGACCTCTTTGGCAAGATCAAGGACGGCACCATCATCGGCGATAATCTCGGTACGTCTATCTTCACTAAGACCGGCAACGGGCTCGTCGTCGACGGCGCGATCCGTGACTTCAGCGGCATCAGCGAGATCAAGGGTTTCAAGGTCTATTGCCGCGGATACGATCCCTCTGCCATCGCAGAGGTGACTCTCATGGGCATGAACGTGCCCATCAGGATCGGCCACGTGACGGTGCTTCCCGGCGACATCGTTCTCAGCGACCCCGAGGGACTCGTCTTCATCCCCGCTCATCTTGCAGAGCAAGTCGCCGACGAGAGCGAGTTGACTCGCCTCCGCGACGAATGGGGACACCAGATGCTCCGCGAACAGAAATACACGCCTGGCCAGATCGATGCCGGATGGACCCCGGCCATGATCGACGAATTCAACAAGTTCGCCGAGTCCAAGGGCGCCAAAGTTCGAATGAATCCTCCACGCAGGAACAATTAGCAGAAAGAGGGGCAAATCCATGAGCAGTCCGACGAAAAAATGGTGGAAGAATCGCAGCGGTCTCAACCGCCGCGGATTCCTCGGCTCCGTTGCAGGGGCAGCCGCTGCAACCTTCTGGGCTGAGGAGACCATCCAGGCCTATCAGAACAACGTGCGCACAGCCGGAAAGCCCTCCGACCTGCGCATCACCGATCTGCGATTCGCACATGTCGCGGGCGCACCCATGCGCTGCCCGATCATTCGGATCGACACCAACCAGGGACTCTCCGGCTACGGCGAAGTGCGCGATGGGGCCAGCGTCAGCTACGCGTTGATGCTGAAGTCACGCCTCGTGGGCGAGAATCCCTGCAACGTGGATAAGATCTTCCGCAAGATCAAACAATTCGGCTTCCACGCGCGCCAGGCCGGCGGCGTGTGCGGTATCGAGATGGCGCTGTGGGACCTTGCCGGCAAGGCGTACAACGCGCCCGCGTACCAGTTGCTCGGCGGAAAGTTCCGCGACCGTATCCGCCTCTACGCCGACACGACTGAGTCCCACGATCCTAAGGTCTACGGCGAGCGGCTCAAGAAGCGGCGCGACGAAGGCTTCACCTGGCTCAAAATGGACCTCGGCGTCGACCTCATCGAGAACACTCCCGGCTGCATTACCGCGCCACTCGGCACCAATCAGCGCTCCGTCAACCTGACGCCGCACATGTTCACAGGCATGGAGATCACCGAAAAGGGCGTCGGTCTGATGTGCGACTATGTCGCCCAGATCCGCGAGATGGTGGGCTGGGACATTCCGCTTTCCGCCGACCACTTCGGCCACATCGGCGTGAATTCCTGCATCAAGCTCGGCAAGGGCCTCGAAAAGTACAACATGGCCTGGCTGGAGGACATGATCCCCTGGACTCAGACCGAGTTGTGGAAGCAGATCACCAACGCCATCGACATCCCAACGCTGACCGGCGAGGATATCTATCTCAAGGAGCCGTTCATCGAGCTGTGCAAGAATCACGCCGTCGACATTATCCATCCGGACCTCGCGTCCTCCGGCGGTCTGCTCGAAACCAAGAAGATCGGCGACATGGCGATGGAATACGGCCACGCGATGGCCATGCACTTCGCCGGCACGCCGATTTCTTTCATGGCTAACGTGCACTGCGCCGCAGCCACTGAGAACTTCCTGGTCCTCGAAAATCACTCGGTTGACGTTCCGTGGTGGGGCAACCTCGTCACTGGTAATGAGCAGCCGGTGATGGAGAAGGGCTGGGCCGTTGTCCCCAACAAACCCGGCCTCGGCGTCGAGCCCAACCCCGACGAGGTCAAGAAGCACCTCGCCCCCGGCACCGGCTACTTCGAGCCCACCGAGAATTGGAACAACGAGCGAAGCTGGGACCGCCTCTACAGCTAAACCATCTTCGCTACTCTTGAGTATGTGAAAACAGTTCTTTTCGCCGGCGTTCTGATCGTATTGGTCGGAGCGCCGGCCGCTCTCTTCTTTCTTTCATCGTCCTCTGCTCTCGACATCGATCCTTCGCCCAAGGCGCTGGCATCAGAGAATAGCTTGGCCGTCAAGGTGGACAACCCCCATGGCGTCCGCCAGTTGAATCTGCGTCTGGAGCAAGGCGGCGCGCGCAGCTACGCATCGGTGCAGCAGCCTGCCAATCGCTTCCTCTTCTGGCGGAAGAAGCTCGCCCCGACGACTCAGACGCTGCAGCTCACTGCGAAGCCCGATCAGGGTTTCAAGAGCGGGCCGGCGACGCTGATTGTTGAGGCGACATCAAACGATCTGCGCGGCGCCGTGACGTCGAAGACCTACGACGTGGTCATCAACCTCGCTCCGCCGCGTGTGGTCGCTGACGGCGCGCAGCACTACATCAACCAGGGCGGCGCCGAACTCGTCACGTTCACGGTCTCGGGCTACTGGACCGAGGCTGGCGTCAAGGTCGGCAACTACAAGTTCCGCAGCTTCCCGATGCCCGGCAGCAAAAACGAAAACGAGCGGTTTTGTCTGTTCGCGTTCCCGTGGGACACGCCTGAAAACACCACCCCGCTGGTTTACGCCGCCAATCCGGCGGGCCAGGAGGTCACCACTCAGTTCTGGTACCGCATCAAGCCGAAGAAGTTCCGCCAACGCGAACTCGACCTGACTGACACCTTCATCGACAAGGCCATCAACGAAATCGACCCCGGCAGCCCCGCAGGCGACAAACTCCAGCACTTCCTCCACATCAACGGCGACATCCGCCGCAGCGACAACAAGACTCTCGCTGACCTCCGGAATCAGACCGAGCCGCGCTTCCTGTGGGCGCCGCCGTTCCAGCAACTCTCCAACTCCAAGGTGGAGGCCTTCTTCGCGGACGTACGCAGCTATATGTACGGCGGCAAGAAGGTGGACCAGCAGGTGCACCTGGGCTTTGACCTCTCCAAAGTCGCGCATGCTCCCGTGGTTGCTTCCAATTCAGGCAAGGTGGTGTACGCGGACCGCCTTGGCATCTACGGCAATTGCGTCGTTATCGATCACGGCTACGGCCTGCAGTCCATCTACGGCCACATGAGCAGCATCGGAGTCAAGAAAGGCCAGATGGTGCAGCGCGGCGAGGAACTCGGAAAGAGCGGCGCCACGGGACTTGCCGGAGGCGACCACCTCCACTTCTCCATGCAGATCGACGGCGTCCAGGTGAACCCAGTCGAGTGGTGGGACGAGCACTGGATCCATGACCGCATCCAGTCCAAAATACCCGAATCCGCCTTCGCCAAGCCGTGACGAAGTGCGGGCAACCGAAATTGATGAAGTCGCTGCACGACAGAGCCGCGAGCGGTAGAGTAGCGAGCGGGCGTAACGGATTCCGCGTCCTCAGCCGAGCGGCGCATCCTTCATTCACCGCCGTTGATAGCATGGGGACATTGGAGGCCTTATGCACGACCTCGAAAATTTCCGCTTATTTCAACTCCCCCTTGCGCAACGTCTCGTACTTTCCCTCGTCCTCATCGTCCTCGGAGTCGGCTATGTCATCGCTACCTATAATCTTTACCTGACCTACAATCTGACGGACGGCGAGCCCGGATTGACGGTGTCCGATCTCCGCCGTGCTTTCTACGGCCGCCGCGACAACACCAAGATTGCGTCAAAAATCCACGGCGGCAGCATGGAGCAGTTTCTTCGCAAAGCCGGGGACAAGGAAAAAATCCTGACCTGGATCCAGGACGGTGCTGAGCAGGCCACCTACGAAACGACGGTGCGCCCCATCCTCGCCGAAAACTGCGTTCGCTGCCACAATCCCAACGGCCTGCAGCGCTTCGCACCGCTGACCAGCTACGAAGAGGTCATGACCGTTACGCAGATCGACCGAGGCGAGCCCGTCGGTCTCTGGGCCCGCGTCGCCCACACCCATATCCAATCCATCGGGCTCATCTTCCTCGTCCTCGCCGGCGCCTTCTCCTTCACCTCCGTGCGCCAGCCCGTGAAACTCTGCGTCATCACGCTGCCCTTCATCATGCTGCTCGTCGATTTCGGGGCCCGCTTCCTTGCCAAGTACTGGCCGAATATCGTTTACTTGATGATCGCTTCCGGCGCTTCCATCGGGCTCCTGTTTGCCGTCATGATCCTCGTGCCGATGTACGAGATGTGGCTCAGGCGCCCTTGAGCAGGATTTTTTCGAAACAAAGCAACATCGGACCTGCTTCACTCGTTCTATCTGGTGAGCGCCCCCTGAGCGAGGAGGTTCGATCCCATGTCGTCCTGGCGTCAAAACCTGAGCTATGCCCTCCGCCGGCTAGGCAAGTCAAGAGGCTTCGCCGCTGCCGCAATCATCTCCATCGGCCTCGGCATCGCCGCCAATTCCACCATCTTCTCGATGGTGTCCGCTTTCGTTCTTCACTCCGCCCCCGTCGGCGATCCCTCCACGCTTCTCAGCCTCAGCACCGTACACCGGGGTAACTGCTGCTCCGAATTCTCCTGGCCGCTCTACACGGATGTCCGCGACCAGTCCAAGTCCTTTTCAGGCGTGGCCGCATATTTCCCGCTCCTCCCCGCGAGCATCGGCGGCAAGGGCGATCCGGAGCGCATCTGGGGGCAACTGGTCACCTCGAATTTCTTTGACGTCGCTCAACTCCGCATGGTCCTCGGGCGCGGCTTCACCTCCGATGAGGAGCGACTGCCCGTCGTCATCCTCTCGCATGGCGTGTGGCAACGCCGCTTCTCGGGAGATCCCGACATTATCGGCAAGGCTGTCAACATCTCCGGCCGTCCCTTCACCGTCGTCGGCGTCACGCCGCCCGCATTCCGCGGGCTCGATCTGGCGCTTCAATCCGAGCTCTGGATTCCGCTCGGCAGCACCGAGCAGTTGCTGCCGCGCGAGGGCAATCGCGACAACCGCGGCCATACCTGGCTGATGAGCGTTGCCCGGCTGAAGCCCGGCGTCACGCGCGAGCAGGCCAATGCCGAGATGAGCGCGCTGGGGCAGAGATACTCTCAGGCGTATCCGAAGACCGACAAGGATCTTGGCTTCCGGCTCGAACAGGCCGGGACTCTGCACCCAGGCTTCAAATCCGCGGTGGTCATGTTCCTCGCGGCGCTCAGCGTCGTCGTGCTCCTCGTGCTCTGCATAGCCTGCGCAAACGTCGCCAACCTGCTCCTCGCCCAGGCTTCCGTTCGGCAGCGCGAGATGGCTGTCCGGCTTGCACTCGGCGCCACGCGCGGCCAGTTGCTCCGGCAGATGCTTACGGAGAGCGTCCTGCTCGCCCTGGCCGGAGGCATCTTCGGCGTGATCCTCTCTCTCTGGGCAACGAAGGCCCTGAGCAGCTTCCGCCTCCCGATTCCCATCCCGATTGATTTCGGCGTCTCCGTCGACTGGAAGGTCCTCCTGTACACGCTGATTGTCAGCGTGGGCACCGGTCTGCTTTTCGGGCTAGCCCCAGCTCTCGCGGCGTCTCGGCCCATACTGGCGGGCGCGCTCAAGGGAGAAGACGTTCTCGCCCGGCCCGGCCGGCGCTGGACGCTCCGGAACATGCTCGTCGTCGCCCAGGTCGCAATGTCACTGATCCTCCTCTGCGCCACCGGGCTTTTCCTCCGCAGCCTCCAGAGCGCGACAGTCATCGACATCGGCTTCCGCTCACACGGGCTCGTCACCATGGCGGTCGATCCTCAGCTCCATGGCTACTCGGCCGCCCGCACCGTGCAGTTCCTCGACACGGTCAGGCAGCGGGCCCTCGCCCTGCCTGGTGTCGCATCTGCGGCGTTTGTCGATACCCTGCCGCTCTCCATCGGCGGGACGTCCACCGAGTACCGCGTCGTCGGCAAGCCTCAATCGCAAAACGTCGGCACCGACGTCTACATGGTCTCTCCGGGTTATTTCGACGCCATCGGCATCCCGATGGTCGCGGGCCGCGACTTCAGCAACGAGACCGCCACCAGCGCCCACGTGGCGGTTGTCAACGAAGCATTCGTCAAACAGCTCATGGACCGGGAGAATCCAATCGGCCAGCGCGTCACCGCGGATGGAAAGAAGGTCTACGAGATCATCGGCGTGGTCCGCAATTCCAAATCGCGCACCCTCGGCGAGAGCACGCTGCCAATTCTCTATCGCTCAATCACACAAGATTTGGACGGTGAGCCGTCCTTCCTCGGCTACACGCTGATCACACGGACCAACGGGCTGGAGTCCGCTTCTCTCTCCGGAACGCTCCGTTCTGAGATTCGCGCGCTCGACCCCAATCTTGCCATCTACAACGCGCAGTCGATTGAGGAGCACCTGCGCAATGCGCTCTTCCTGCCGCGGCTCGCGGGCACTCTGTTCGGCATCTTTGGCTGCGTCGGACTGCTGCTTGCCGCCGTCGGGCTCTACGGCGTCATGAGCTACTCCGTGAGCCGCCGCACGCGCGAGATTGGCATCCGCCTCGCTCTCGGAGCTCCCGCCGCCCGCGTGCGCAGCATGGTCGTCCGTCAGGGGCTGGTCCTCACCGCGATCGCCATGGTCCTCGGCCTGGCCGCCGCGCTCGCCGTCGCCAAGCTTGCCGCCGGCATTCTCTACGGAGTCCAACCGCACGATCTGGTCACATTCACCGGCGTCCCGCTCTTCCTTGCTGCCATCGCATTCTTCGCGTCCTGGATCCCCGCGCGCCGCGCTTCCAAAGTGGATCCGATGTCCGCGTTGCGCTGGGAGTGATCAAAGCTTCTGAATCATCGCGCGCAGGCCGAGATTGCGAATTAGCCGATGCAGGTAGTTCGGGTGCAGTCCCAGCAGCCGTGCCGCCGCGCTGATGTTGCCGTCCGATTCGCGAATCGCCGCCAGGATAACCTCGCCTTTGTGACGCTTTAGCGCGCCGGTGTAGCTGCCGGGCCGAGTAGTGTCAGTCGCTGAGCATTCCAGGACCGTCTCCGGCAGGTCCTCGGGTTCGATCCAGGCCGACACGCCGAGCACCACGGCACGTTCGATCGCATTCTGCAGTTCCCGGACATTCCCGGGCCAGTCGTGTTCAATCAGGCACTGCAGGGCTAGATCGGAAATGCCGCTGATCCTGCGATCACTCTGCTCGGCGTACTGAGTGAGGAAGTGCTCGGCTAGCAGAGGGATGTCTTCGCGGCGGTCGCGCAGCGGCGGCAGGCGAAGCGTGACGACGTTGAGCCGATAAAACAGATCCCTGCGGAACGCCCCACGCTCAATCTCCTGCTGGAGATCCCGATTTGTCGCCGCGATCAGGCGGATGTCCACGCTCAGGCTCCGGATGCCGCCAACGCGCTCAAACTGCCGCTCCTGGAGCACGCGCAGCAGCTTTGTCTGCAGCGGGAGAGGCAACTCGCCAATCTCGTCGAGAAACAGCGTCCCTCCATCCGCCAATTCGAGCTTTCCCCGCTTTTGTGCAACGGCTCCCGTGAATGCGCCCTTCTCGTGTCCGAACAACTCGCTTTCGAGCAATGGCTCCGTCAGTGAGGCGCTATTGATCGCGATGAACGGCCCCTTGTGGCGCTGACTGCTGCGGTGTATGGCGCGGGCCACCAGTTCCTTTCCAGTGCCCGTCTCCCCGAGAACCAGCACGGTTGAACCCGCAGGTCCAACCTTCGCCACGGTTTGGTAAACTTCGCTCATCTTCGGGCTCTCGCCCACCATTTCATGGCGGACCCGCACCTCTTCCAGCAGCAGACGGTTCCTCGCTTCTAGCCGGTCAAACTCGGACGCATCCTCAAATACGGCTCCTGCCATCAGGCCCACTGCAGCAAGCAGTTGCAGATCCTCCTCGCTGAAAGCCCCAGCCGCGGTGCCGGACCTGAGATAGATCGCCCCGATCCTGCGATCTCCGCTCACCAGCGGAACCGCAAGAATGGATCGCGGTGTTCCGCCACCGCCCTGACCTCCTGCCAGCACCGCAGTGCCTTCCCGCCACGCGCGCTCCACGACGCTCCGATTGATCTCCGGCGACGCTTCAACGGCTCGCGAACGGCAATAAGCGCCGCCCGCCGTCACCTCCCCGTCTCCGTCGCGCAGCAGAACGACTGAGGTCGTGCCCTCCGGCACGAATCCGGACAATGCCTCAAGAAACTGCCGCGTGAGCCTTTCAGTGCCGCCGCTGCCGCGCAATGCAGCCGCGATCCTCAGAAGCGCGCGATAGCCTCGGGCGGCTCGCGCCAGAGGCGCAGCCGCTGCCATCGCCTCCTCGGGTTGGAGATAAACCGAATCCTGCGGCCTCAACAGGATGGCGGTGCAATCGTCCACGGGCAAGGCATTGAACCGGACTGATGAGCCCGGCTCAGGGGACTCCGTCAGCAGCACACGAAACACCGAGCGGCCGGCCCGAATCTCATCTCCGTCGCTCAGATCGACATCCCTCATCGGTTGCCCGTTGACGAACGTGCCGTTGTGACTGTCGAGATCGGTGATCCGGAAGCGATCCCCGGCGCGGCTGATCGCACAGTGCTCGCGTGAGGCGGAAGGATCCGCCAAAACCACGCGATTGCCCGGACCGCGCCCGATAGTCAAAGAGGCCTCGCTCAGCTCAAACACCTGACCCTTGAGCGGTCCATCCACGGCGGCGAGTTGAGGCTTCATGTTGATCCGATCCAAGGAAAAACAGCCCTGAAACTCTAGCTTACAGGATAGACCCTATCCATTCGGATAGAGCTCCGGCTGGACCGGTCGCTCGTTATAGGGAAAGAACTGTCGCGGATTCAATCGCTTAGACCAGAGCCCGGCAGTCTCCTGAAACGGCCCTTCGTCTGCTTTCTCTTCTGTCGAAAGGTTCAATACTTCATGCGAAATCGAATCATTCTCAAGTCAATCTTCTGGGTCGCGGCAATGCTCACCACGACCTCGGCCTTCGCGCAACGTCACGAAATCGGGATCCTGGTGGGCGCGACGCTTCCCAGTGCTCAAGTCTCTATACCGCCTGTCGTCAGTGCGTCGGGCGGCGCCAGTTTCGCCGGTCAGGTGGACTACGCGTACTTCCTTCAGGAAACCAGCCACGGCAACCTCTACTTCGAACTGCCCGCCGCCCGCGTCTTCAAGGCGGCTGTGAACATCAACTTGAACTACGGCGGCGTGGCCGCCTCCGCCAGCCAGGCATTCTTCACTCCTGGCCTGCGTTTCAGATTCCACCCCGATGCACGCTGGTCGCCCTATCTCAACGGCGGCTTCGGCTTTGGCTGGTTCGACGCTGCTTCCGTGCAAGTGAGCGGGCCTGCTTTTGTCAGCGCCACCAACGGCATCAAGCCGGCGTTCGATTTTGGAGGAGGACTCATGCTCCGCCTGAATCGCATGTGGGCTTTGAGGGGGGAAGTTCGGGACTTCGTCGCCTGCGGCAGCAACCTTCCGAGCCACAACCACCTCGTCATGTCCCTCGGCGCGTCGATCCGTTTCTAGGAGGAAAGCCACCATGAGCACTACTACAAGACTGTTCATTCGCGTTTCGACCGGATTGGTGCTGCTTGCGGCGTGCGGCAGCGCACAGACCGGCACACCCGTTTCAGGTATGGAGCCGCTCGACCAGGCCATGACCGCCACGCTGGCCAAGTGGAGCGTGCCGGGCGGCGCCCTCGCGGTGGTCAAGGACGGGCGCCTCGTCTACGCCAGGGGCTTCGGCCTGGCCGATGTGGAGGCCAACGATGCGGTTGCGCCCGATTCGCTCTTCCGCATCGCCAGCATCTCCAAGACCATCACGGCGGCGGGCATTTTGAAGCTGGTGGAGGAAGGCCGCCTCGATCTCGACGCCAGGGCGTTCGACATCCTCGACACCCTGCAGCCTCCGCCTGGCAAGACGATGGACCCGCGCATTCACGACATCACCGTCCGCCATCTGCTCCAGCACCGGGCAGGCTGGGACAGTTCGATCAGCGGCGACATCGTCATTGCGCCTCCATTCCAGCATCTCGCGGCCGAGGCATTGGGCGTGCCGTCGCCCCCTGAACCGGAAGTGATCATCCGCTACGCGCTAGGCCTGCCTCTGGATTTCGATCCCGGCACGCGCAGTGCCTACTCCAACCTCAGCTATTGCGTCCTGGGCCGCATCATCGAAAAGATCACGAACGAGCGCTATGAAACATACATCCGCGATCGTGTACTGGCTCCTGCAGGCATCTACCGCATGTTCCTGACCCGGGCTTTGCGCGAGCAGCGGGCGCAGGATGAGGTCGTCTACTATGGGTGGCCCGGCGAGCCGCTGCTCCCATCGGTGTTTCCGGAATTGCCCGGCCTGGTCCCGCCGCAATACGGCGCGGCCTACGCCGAGCCGCTCGACTCCATGGGAGGCTGGGCAGCTTCAGCCATCGATATTGTGCGATTCACTATGGCTTTGGATCGCCCTGTCAATCCCATCCTCCTGCCCTCCAGTATGGAAGTTGTCAGTGAAAAGCCGCCACTGGCGATCCCCTCAGGCAATCAGTGGTGGTACGGCGCAGGCTGGATCGTGTGGCCCGGCAAAGCGGGCTTCGACATGGAGAAGGCCGGCGGACTGCCCGGGACACGCAGCTATCTGCTGAAGCGTGCCGGAGGCGTGATCTGGGCCGTCGTCTTCAACAGCGGGAGGATCTATGACACTGATCCGTTCTTGAATGACGCCGTCGCCTCCATCGAAACTGCCGTGCAGAACGTTCGAAGCTGGCCCTCCTCCGACCTGTTCCAGCAATACTACTCGGACAGCGAACCGCGGTTAGCCGCCACCGGAGTGCAGAACGCCGCCAGCTACATCAACGGCCCGGTTGCACCTGGAGAGCGTGTGGTCCTTGCCGGCGTCCACCTGACCTCACCTCAAGCGGATAGCGAAACCAGGCAGCCGGTTCGCGTCCTGTTCGACGGCGTTGAAGCGGAGACCGTGTCCGCGCATGAGTCACGAATCACCGTGGTTGTGCCGCCGAGTACGGCGGGTGCGGAATCGGCCGTGCTTCAAATTGAACGGGACGGCTCGCGCTCTCCCGAACTGCGCCTGTCCGTCGCGCCCAGCGCCCCGGGTATCTTCACCTTCAACTGCTCCGGACGCGGCCAGGCCGCGGCGTGGCACGAGGACGGGACGGCGAACAACGCAGGCGTCCCGGCTGTGAAGGGGACCATCCTCACGCTGCTGGTCACCGGCCTGAATGAGGCGGAGCCGCTGGCGGCTGATCTCGGCGCCGTTCACATCGTGGATGTGACCTCCGCTCCCTATGCCCCGGGTGTCTCCGCGATCCAGTTCCGCATTCCCGAAGATGCGCCATCCGGAGAGATGGTTCCTATGACCATCCTTTCAGGCTCAGCCAGGTCGCGGATTGGAGTGACCGTGGCGATTCAATAACCAGGCCTGCTTGCATCGATTGTGCTCGCATCGGCCACAACCGGCGCGGCTGTTCCCAGTGTGGGGCAGCTGCGCATCGCTTCAATCAGCTCGGCGCGAATCTCACTCACGAGAGGACGTGAGCCCTTCTCCTTGGCCAGACACCTCTGCAGAAGCGTATCCAGCACGTGCACGTTCTCTGCGCCGGCCGGCAGATGATATTCGCCCATCAACGTGTTGCTCAGCAGATCCTGGAACGAGCTTCCCGAGAAGGGCTTGCTGCCCGTCAGGCATTCCACGATCAGTACGCCCACCGCGAACGTGTCGCTGCGCTCGTCCACCTCCTCCCCCAGCAGTTGTTCGGGAGACATGTACCCAGCGGTTCCCAGCACGGCACCCACGACGGTCAACGACTGGCTCTCCGCACTCATCGGCGCCGTTACCTTGGCTAGCCCGAAGTCGAGGATTTTCAAAGTTTCTGAACCGCCGGCTGTGCAAGAGAGGATGACGTTTTCCGGCTTGAGATCGCGGTGGACCACTCCAGCCTCGTGGGCGGCAGCCAGCCCAGCGAGCAATTGTTCGAAGCGGGACGCGGCCAGGGCGGGCGGCATGGCGCCCATTTCTCTCAACTCCGTCCGAAGTGTCTTGCCCTCCACCAACTCCATCACCTGGTAGGCGCCATCTTCGCCGATAGATCCGAAATCGTAGATCGCCACGATGTTCGGGTGTCTCAACCGGGCTGCCGCCCGCGCTTCCCGTTCAAACCGTTTCAGAGCCGCTTCATTGCCGAACAGGCCGCCTGTCATCACCTTCACTGCGACGCAGCGGTCCAGCCGCAGGTCAGTTGCCCTGTACACGGCGCCCATCCCGCCGGTCCCGACGCGCTGGTCGAGGCGGTAGCAGCCGTCGAGCACGCGCTCCACCGGCAGCGTCAGCGCCAGTTCCGTGCCGTCGATGACGCACCGCTCCTCCGTGCGGTCGAAGCAGGCGCCGCATCGCGGGCACTCCTTGAGCAGATTAATCTGCGAGCCTTCGATGCGAGCCAGCACATCGCGCTTGATCCGCATCTCGCGCCTCGCCGATTCGCGCAGCATTTCGTTCTCGTAGACAACCGCGATCTGCCCCGCGATCACCTGCAAAAGGCTGCGGTCCGACGCCGTGTAAGGCTCCTCGGACTTCTTCTCGCCCAGCATGAGGACACCGAGCAGCTTCTGACCCGTGGAAGCGATCGGCGCCAGCAATCGGATTCCGAGCTCGTTCAGAAGGGCTGTTTCGGCGTGGTGCAGTACGCTCCCGTTCAACGTGGAAAAGTCGCGCGGCTGATTTGCACCATCCAGGGCGCGCAGAACCGGGCACTCCGCACTCAACCGAAGTTCCGCGCAGCCCTCGCCCGAAGCGTGCTCCAGAGTGAATTCGCTACGCTCTTCCCGGCGGTAGAAGGCCAGCACGCGGCTCGGATGAAAAGCGGCTTCAATCCGCTGCGATACCAGCCGGGAGATTTCACCAATCGATTGCCCGCGCTGGATGTCCCCGATCAGCCCCTTCAGGATCTGCTCCTGGTCGTACTCTTCGCGGAAAAAGCGCCGGTCCAATGCCGAGAGCAAGGGCCGTCTCACTGTCAGCCCTAGTGCCGCCGTCAGGAGCAGTCCGAACTGAGTGGCGCTGCCAAATACGAATTGCGACAGGGCCATGCCCGGATTGATAGCCGCACGAACTGCGATGAGAACAAGCGGCAGGAAGATCGCCGCCTGCAGCACGCGCTTGGTCAACAGATACTGAATGCCGCGCCGCAGGACTACATGGATGTCCAAGAGCCTGTGCTTCAGAACGGCGTAGGCGAAGGAGAGCGCGAGAGTCACTCCGAGCCAGGACAGTGCAACGTCTTCTGCCAGCGGATACCACGGGTTGTCCAAATTCGCCACCCGGCCTGTCAGGTATTGCGCGGACACCCACGCGCTGAGCAATATTAGCGGGAGGATGGCGGCGACCAGTCCAAACATCAGCCAGCGCAACCGGCGGCGCTCCCCGGGCTCCGGAATTGCCCGGAAGTTTCTGACCATGGCCACGATCATCGCAAGCAGCGTGACGCACGTCGCTGATTTCCAGATTCCAAAAGGGACCCGCATGGCGAGCATCATCAACCGCTCAAGGCTCATGAAGAACGCAGCTCCACTAACGGCGTTCATCCCGGCGAACGCTTTCCAGGGCAACAGCCGAAGCCATTCGGCGAACACGGCCAGTCCGACTAGCATGCCGATGATCTTCCAAAAACGGCCGGGCTCAGCCTGGCGCGGGAATCGGGATGCGAAGAGGTATCCGGATGCAATCGGCAGTGGATCGACCGCTTCCAGACAAGCAGACAAGAAGCGTCCGCCATCTCCCATGAAGATGTAGAGGGGCTGGATCGACCGGGCGAGATGAATCGCGGCGAGTCCGAGAAATGTCAGGCTCGCATACTGGATCGTCCTTTCACCTGGTTTGATCAGCCCGATCAACAAAGCGGCAGCGAAGCAGGTCAGGGCTGCCGCTAATTGCAGCGCGATGGTCCATTTAACACGGTCCTTTCCAAGGGGGAGCGGGACATGGAAATTGAGCCGCTCATGCCCGCGCTGCAGCGTCACATCGTAACCCTTGCCGGCGGGCGCCAGCAGGATGAACCGGTTGAGCAGCCATGCCGGGTAGCCGCCATGTCCATCTACATGAGTGATGACGTCGCCGCGGCGGAGTAAGCCGTCCGCCGCACTGCCGGGCACGACGCTGGTCACTTGCAGCGCATCTCCTGCGTACATGACCCAGTAGCCGTACGCTTTGACGTCGGAGCCGTGGAGCACGATTTCGACGACAGCCGCAGCGAAGCAGATGGTCAGCGCGCACGCGAGGACCAGCAACAGAACAAGAAACGGTTGTTTCCTGACCATCAGGTCCCATTATTTCAAACGCTGGGCCCGTTCCGGAGGCACTCACATCCACGCCAGCGCGCACAGCTGAACGTTGATGTTTGTCTTTTTGGCCTTCACGGCCACCTTCTCCAGCGCCTCTTCCGCCGGCAGCGGGATCGCATCAATCTCCGCCTGAAGCTGCGACTCCAGATCGTGGATCTGCTCTGTGATCGATCCTACGGAATTCTCAGCCAGCCCCACGTCTCCGCGCTCTTTGCCGATCCGCGTCGCAGCGCGCGCGGCCGAGCCCATGCGGTTGATGTTCGTCGCGCTGAGCGTCTTGCGCCCCATAAACGCGCCGAGAATCGACGTTCCGATCGAGAGCACCGACTGTACCGTTTGTGATGTCGCCTGCTGCTTCTCCTGCTCCAGCTTCACCTGCGCGCGCTGCAGCCGGTCGTTCAAAACTCGCAGCTTCGGCGCGTACTGCGTCCGCAAGTTCTGCACCTGCTCGTCGCGGGCCTCGCGCGCGGAGTGTTGTGTACGGACTCGGAAGTCGCGTTCAGTCTCACCCAGCTTCGATACCTCGCCGGTGGACGGGCTGCGGAACAGTTCCAGCGACTGTGTCTGGTACAGCCACGTCGCAAAACTCTTCTGCCACGCCGCGTAATTCCTGGCCTTCGCCGCCGCCGCCGGCAAATCCGCAAAAGTTGCGCCTTCCGCCGGAGCCTTTTCCAGATCGTTGACGGGGACCTCGCAGGCCTCCGCCTGCGACCAGTCCACGGGTACTGCCGCATCGGTGATCGGGCATGCAAAGACGGCGTCGCGCACCTCGTCGACTCTCAATTTCGGGTCGATGAAGTGAACCTGCGCCGCACCCAGAAGACGCGGTTCGTAGTGGAGCACTCCACCGGCGAGAGGCACGAAGTACTGGGGCACTTCGGGAGGCAGTACCGGCACGGTCGCGCTCGCACCGTTTGTTGGAGCCTGCCTCACGGGGGCTGCAGCTGCTGGTGCGGCCTCGACTTTCTTCCTTTCGCTCATCAGGCGCTGAATCTCGGGTCGGGCCAACGGCCCCCGCAGGTAGGAGAGCGTCCAGCGTGTCTGGAACAGTACGGGCCTGTCCTCATGCACGTTGTTCATGAGGAAAACCCGGTTCCCCAGGCCGGCGAGGATCTGCTCCATCTGCCCGCGGTCGAACTTTGCGCCAGCGGAGGCCGCCGCGCCCTCCAATCCCTCCAACACTCTCGCCTTATCCCGCTCCGTCTGCAGCCGCCCGATGAACCATGTGCCCGTGTTCGCGAGCCCTTTGTAGTCCAGGTCCACGGGATTCTGCGTGGCCAGCACCACGCCCAACCCGAACGCACGCGCCTGCTTCAGCAGCGTAAGTAGCGGCTTCTTGGAAGGAGGATTCGCGACGGGCGGGAAGTAGCCGAAGATCTCGTCCATGTAGAGAACGGCCCTCAGGCTCGAAGTCCCGCTCTGCGAACGCACCCATGAGAGCATTTGATTCAGCAGGAGCGAGACGAAGAACATCCGCTCCGCATCGCTCAAGTGTCCGATCGAGAAGATGCTGACCCTCGGCTTGCCTCCGGCGCCCCACAACATCGCGCCGATATCCAGGGCCTCACCCTGCATCCAGGCTTCAAAGCCGGGTGATGCCAGCAGGTTGTTCAGCGCCATCGCCAGGCCGAACCGCTCCTTCGCCGGATAGAACGAGTCAAGATCCAGCACCCCCACTCTTTCGAAGGGTGGCTTCTGTACCTGGCCGATGATGGCTGCGAGATCCAGGTCTGTTTCCGCGCGCCAGGCGTTGTCGAAGATCGTCGAGAGCAGGATGTGTTCGCGCGACTGCACCGGATCCGCATCCACTCCGGCCAGGGCCAGCAGCGAGGTCGCGGTTGTTGCGATGCGGTCACGCAGCGCCTCGCGGTCAGCCAGGATCTCTTTCGGCGGGGCTGCGAAGGATTTCAGGATCGAGACCGGAATTCCCGCGTCCGAGCCCGGCGTGTACACCGCGAAATCGCAGGCCTTCTGCATCCGCTCGATCCGCGCGCCGTCCTCTCCCCACTGCTCCAGCCCTTTGCGCCACCTCTCCGCTTCCGCGGCTGCAAAGGCCTTCACATCCATCCCCTTGTTCCGCGCCTCGTCCGGATTGACCCACGGCTCGAAATCCTCCGGTGCAAGCCGCGGAAACGCCAGCATCAGGTTCCCAAGGTCGCCCTTCGGGTCAATCACGATAGCGGGAATCCCGTCGATCGCGGCCTCTTCCAGGAGTCCCAGGCACAGCCCCGTCTTGCCGGATCCCGTCATGCCGACGCACACCGCGTGGGTCACCAGGTCCTTGCTGTCGTACAGCAGCGTCTCGTTTGTGTCTTTGATCCGTCCCAGGTAGAAAGCGCCGAGTTTCTCGTAGTCAGGCAGCATCACTGCCCATTGTAGGGGGGACGGGCACTACTCGGATTCGCTGGGGCCCTCGGCGGCCGGCTGCCGGTCTGCCCCTCTGGCCTCTTTGAGTCTGCGTCTCTCGCGCAAAGCTCGTCTCAGCACGAACTCGATCTGGCCATTCAAAGAGCGCAAGTCATCGTCCGCCCATTTCTTCAGCGCGTCAAGAATCTCTCCGTCAATTCTCAACAGGAATGACTTGCGCTCTGCCATGGTCCCTTCGCCGGCCGACTAGTGTTGCAGCGTCCCCGTGTTCAGCACCGGTTGCGCGGAAGCTTCGCCGCACAGCACGACCAGGAGGTTCTGTACCATCGCGGCCCGCTGTTCTCCGTCCAACTGCACGACGTTCTTCTGCGACAGCAAGTCCAGCGCCATCTCGACCATCCCCACGGCGCCCTCGACGATCTTCTGCCGCGCTGCAATCACAGCCGACGCCTGCTGCCTGCGCAACATCGCCGCCGCGATCTCCGGCGCGTATGCCAGGTAGCTGATCCGCGCTTCGATCACCTCCACCCCGGCGACCGCGAGCCGGTCGTGGATCTCCCGCTTCAAATGCGCCGCGACCTCCGTGGTGTGCCCGCGCAGCGAGATCTGGTGTTCCTCATGGCTGTCGTAGGGATACGCCGTGGCGAGGTTGCGGATTGCTGCCTCACTCTGAACGTGGACGTAGTTCTCATAGTTGTCCACCTGGAACATCGCGTCCGCGGTGTCCACGACCTTCCACACCACCACCGCGGCAATCTCAATCGGATTGCCGTCCTGGTCGTTGACCTTTAGCTTGGACGTCTCAAAGTTCCTGACTCGCAGCGACACGGCCTTCTTCGTGTAGAACGGGTTTGCAAATCGCAGCCCAGGCGCCGTTACTGTCCCGACGTACTTGCCGAACAGAGTCAGCACCACGCCCTGATTCGGCTGCACGGTGAAGAAACCCGCCAGGCAGATCAGGTCAGTGATCCAGACCAGAATCCATGTAATGATCACCGCCACAGGCTTCTCGCCGAATTCGGCGCCCTTGACCGCCACGATGATGCCCACCACCGGTACGATGAGCATCACTATCGCCAACAGCAAGACCGGGATGCCGCTCCAGGCCGAGACAAGTCTTTCCTTCAGCATGGTTCTCTCCAGATACCAAAACGATATCACTTTGATATACGCAAAACAAGGCCAGACAGTTCAGCTTTTTGTGACCTCAGTCATTTTCTTCGCGCGGCGCCCCGAGGCATACTTAACTTCTAGGTAGGGCTTCCCCCTCCACGCTGAAGGAGCGCTCGATGAAAAAACTCTGGATCGCCTTTGCCGCGGTCATTACCCTCTCATTCGCAGTACTCGGTTGGATCGGAACCAGGATCTATCAGGAAATGCCGCCGGTCCCCGACCAGGTCGTCACCACCGATGGACGCACCGTCATCGCCCCAGGCGAGATCTCCGCCGGCCAAAACGTCTGGCAAACCATGGGCGGCATGGAACTTGGCTCGGTCTGGGGTCACGGCAGCTACGTTGCGCCTGACTGGACCGCCGACTCACTCCACCGCGAACTCGTCTTTGTCCTCGACGACTGGGCTCGCACAGAGTCCGGCAAGAGCTACGACCAGCTCGACGTTGAATCTCAAGCCCGGCTCCGCGGCCGGCTCGAGAAGATCTACAAGACGAACACCCTGGACCCCGCCACCAATACCATCCGCCTCGATCCGGTCCGCGCTCGCGCCTTCGAGGCCAACGTCGCCTATTACACGAATCTCTTCAAGAACGGAAGCGCACCCTACGCCATTCCCAGCAATTCCGTCACGGATCCTGAACGCGCCAGGAAACTCACTGCGTTCTTCTGGTGGTCCGCCTGGGCCGCTGCCGCGAATCGTCCCGGCGACAACATCAGCTACACGCACAACTGGCCACACGAGCCTCTCATTGGCAATTACCCCACCGGCGAGACGGTCATCTGGACTGGTGTGAGCATCCTTATGCTGCTGGGCGGGATCTGCGCACTCGTCTGGTGGTACGCCTCGCAGAAGGAAGAGCCCCTCGGAGAAACTCCGAAGACCGACCCCCTCGCCGGCTGGCGTTCGTCGCCGTCACAGAAGGCCACATTGAAATACTTCTGGGTTGTCGCCGCGCTCATTCTGGTTCAGATCCTGATGGGCGTCGTCACCGCGCATTACGGCGTCGAAGGCGACGGCTTCTATGGTATCCCGCTCTCCAAGTGGCTTCCCTACAGCGTCGCGCGCACCTGGCACATCCAGATCGGCATCTTCTGGATCGCGACCGCCTGGCTCGCAGCCGGACTCTACATCGGGCCGCTCGTTTCGGGCCATGAGCCCAAGTTCCAGCGCCTCGGCGTCAATGTGCTCTTTGGAGCGCTGCTCGTCATCGTTGCAGGTTCGCTGGCAGGCGAATGGATGAGCATCCAGAACAAGCTGTCCGATGCACAAGCATTCCTGTGGGGCCATCAGGGGTATGAATATGTCGATCTCGGGAGAGGCTGGCAGATCCTGCTTCTCGTCGGTCTCTTCATCTGGCTCGGCCTGGTGATCCGCAGTGTCAAGCCGGCGCTGAAAACTTCCGGAGATCAGAAGCCGCTGCTCACGCTATTTCTGATCAGCAGCGGAGCAATCGGCCTCTTTTATGGCGCGGGTATTACGTGGGGCCAGCATACGAACCTCGCCATCGTCGAGTATTGGCGCTGGTGGGTGGTTCACCTCTGGGTCGAGGGCTTCTTCGAAGTCTTCGCGACCACCGTCATCGCCTTCTTCTTCACGCGGCTCGGCCTGATCCGTCCGAAGCTCGCCGCGAAGAGCGCGATCCTCTCCGCCACCATCTATCTCGCCGGCGGCATCATCGGTACCTGCCATCACCTGTACTTCTCCGGCACGCCGACCGTCGCTCTCGCGTGGGGCTCGGTCTTCAGCGCACTGGAAGTGGTCCCGCTGGTGCTGGTCGCCTACGGCGCGATGGATGATCTCCGCCGCGGCCGCTCCACCGAATGGGCGCAGCGCTACAAGTGGCCCATCTATTACTTCGTCGCAGTGGCCTTCTGGAACATGGTCGGCGCGGGACTGTTCGGCTTCATGATCAATCCGCCCATCGCGCTGTACTACATGCAGGGCCTCAACACTACGCCGGTCCACGGTCACGCGGCACTGTTCGGCGTGTACGGCATGCTCGGCATCGGCCTGATGCTGGTCTGCCTGCGGGCCATGGGCAGCAAGCAGGTCTGGAGCGAGAAGACCATGAAATTCGCGTTCTGGGCCATGAACGGAGGGTTGTTCGCAATGACCGTCGGCAGCCTCCTGCCTGTCGGGCTCATGCAGACCTGGGCCAGTGTCAACCAGGGCTACTGGTACGCGCGCAGCACAGAGTTCATGCAGACATCCACCATGCAGACGCTGCGCTGGCTGCGGGCCCCCGGTGACACGCTGTTCGCCATCGGCGCCATTGTGCTGGTCCTGTTCGTGTGGAAGATTCGATCCTCCGCACCTGCTGCCCAGGCAACCGCTCCTGACCGCGATCTCACCCGCGTGTAGCTCCTGCTGATGCTGGGGCAGGTTGATTCCTGCCCCAGCACTCCTTAGGCCGCGGCCGTCACTCCTTCCCGCAGAATCCTCTCGAGCGTCACCAGCGGGCACACGTGCTGCTCCAAATAATCCATTACGCTCTTAGCCAGCCCCCGCACGTATCGCTCCACGTCCGCATCCAGGCAGCGCCCCTGCTCATCGAACACCTTCTGCACATTTGCTACCGATACCGGCATCGGCAGCGCCAGGCCTCCGATGTGCGACACTACCCCGCGCAAGGCTTCCAGCGACTTGATTGCCCCGATCGTGCCGGCCGCTACCCCAAGCAGCGCCACAGGCTTACCGGCGAGCACGGACGGAAACCCCAGGTTCTCGATAACGAGTTTCGTCAGGCTTGAAAAACTGCCGTGATATTCAGGAGTTGCCAGCACCACAGCAGTGGCCTCCTTTACCTGCCGCTGCAGTTCCATCGTCGCCGGATGATTCGGCGCCGTGCCGGGCAAGGGCAGATTCAACAGCCTCGCCTCAACCACCTCCACCGACACTCTCGGATCCTTCTTGAACTCGTCGACTACCAGTGCCAGCGCCTTGCCTGTGTAGTTTCCAGGCCGCGCGCTCCCGTTGATCAGGACGACTCGGATTGGGCCTTCGTGACTTGCCATGATGACTCTTGGATGCGGCAGGCGTCCAGAAAGGCGCAATAGCGACAGGCATCCTCGTCCCCGGGCCGGACGGAAATGTCGCCTTGAGAGATCCTGAACACGGCGTCCTTCGTCGCCTCCAGCGCCGTACTGATGAACCCCTCGGCCGCCCCTTTTGCATCCGAGCCTTCCCATGCCGTGCTCCCGCGCACTCCCGCAAAGAAGAACCCGGCAGGCGTCCGGCCGGCTTGCCGCAGGGCTTCCAGATAGAGTCCGCCCTGCACTAACTCGCCGTCGTCCAGCTTCTTCAGCTTGTTCTTGACACCCTGATTGCTGGAATACTTGAAGTCATACACCACGCACTCGCCTGCCGGCGACGTATCCACGCGGTCCGCTCTGCCGCGTATCTCCGCGCCATCGACGGTGAGTTCCAGCGGCACCTCCACTTCCGTCTTCCAACCGTCGCGCGGGCGGCTGTCCTGTTGGTAGAAACGCAGGCTGCGGAGCATCACCACTCGCGCCACTTCCACGCGATGCGACGGCGGGATGCGCTTCTCCGACAAAACGCGCTCCCACTCCCGCTCAAACAACTCATCCATTGAGCCCGCGCCCCGGTGCCAGTCCGCAATCACTTGGTGCACGAGCGTTCCGAGAACCAACGCGTCCAGCCGCTCATGCGGCAGCCCGGGCGGTTCGGGAATCCCGAGTGTTCTCGACGCGAAGAACCGGAAGGGGCATTGCAGAAATACCTCCAGGCCCGTCGGCCTGAATCTCGGATGTCTCGCACGCACGCCCTGCAGCACATCGTCCGACTGCAACGCCGGACGCGGCGCCCGTTCCACCGGGTCCGCTGCCCGCACTGCGATCGATCGCGCCCGCGCATCCGTTCCCGAGACATGATCCAGCAGGAATGCTCGTAACACCTGCTGCCCTTTTTCGTCGTTCTGCGGCCACGACAGCACCGTTTCCGAGGTCGCCCGCGTCTGCGCGAAGCGGAACAGGAACGTCTCCTCCACTTCTCTCTCCGCGCGCGTCTTTACTGGAATCCCGTTCTGTCTCAACCGGATTCGTACATCTTCGCGAAGCAGCGCTTCCGGCGCGGCGGCTCTCGGGAACTCGCCCTCCACCAGTCCGCACACAAAGACAACGGGAAGCTCCCACTGCCGCGCTTCCACCACGTCGAGGATATGCACGACGTCGCGCCGCGGATCCTCGACCCGCACGCTCGTCTCGTCGAGCCCCACCATCGCGAGTCGCCAGAATCCTTCCAGCAGGATCGGTTCCTCGGGTAGCAACGCCGCGGTCTGCTCAACGCTTTCCGCGAACGACCGCATGGCGGCGGCGCGCATCCGAAACGCTCGCAGTGCCTCTGGGGCCACCGGGCCCCCGGGTTGCGGGGCGGCCACGAATCGCGACAATCCGCCCAGCCGCTGCGCCCATTCCACCGGCGTGGCCGTCGCAGTGGCCCATTCGGTCAGATCTTCGTATCCCGCCACTGCATCTGCGCCGCCCAACTGTCGCATCCTGTCCAGCCCGGAGAAGGGAAGTGCCTCGCGGACCTTATACGCGAGGCGGTCCGGCGCACCTGCCTGCAGCGCCTTCAGTGTCCTCGAGCCCTCCCATCCGCTTAGCACGGCATCCACCAACGCTGCATAAAATCGCCCCACCGCGTGGCCGCTGAGTCGTGGAGCAAAATGCGCGCGGGCCGGAATTCCCAGCCGCGCGATCGTCGTCTCCACGAGAGGACCATACGGTTGGGCGCTGCGCAGGATCACTCCGACCTCATGCCACGCCCTACCTGCCGTGTGCTCCTCCAGGATCCGCAGCGCGATCTCTTCCACTTCGCGCTCACGCGTCGGCGCCGCCAGCAGTGTGACGCGCGGCTCCGGCCGCAAGCGGTGAAGCCGCTCCTCTCGGAAGCCCATCTGGCGCAGCGCATCCCGAGAAGCCTGAGCCCCCTCCCACTCCGGCAACGTCACTGTGACCGCCGCCCTGTCCTTCAATGCCCGGATCAACTCCACTTCACCCCGTGTGAACTGAAAGAAGCCGTCAAACCACACGCGCTCAGCCGCACACCCGGAATCCCGCAATTGCCGTGCGGCTGCCGCCATCTGTCCAGCACGCGTCACCATCCCGCGTGTTTTCAGTTCCCCTTCGAGTTCTTCATAAACCCGGCTCAGCGCGCCCATCGCATGCACGCCAAATCGCCCCAGGGCTTCCCATTGCACCGAATCGCATCCAGCGTTCGCCAGGTCCTCCAGAGCCTGCGCAACCGCAGGTGCAAACCCCGGACTTCCCACGAGCCCGGCATATTCCGCAGGCCGCCGGTCCTCCAGCACCATCCCAACCAACAGTGTGAGGTCCGCTAAGTCCGCCCCCTTTACCTCCGGCACGATCTCCTGCACGAAGCCCGCCAGCGTCACGACGCTCGACGGCCGCACGCCAGCGCCCGCGCGGGCCAATTGATTCCGCAGGTGCTCCGCCATCGTCGCCGTCGGAACCACCACGCGCGCGCTTACTCCGGCGCGCCGCACTTCCTCCAGCACCCGCGTTGTCTTTCCCGACCCCGGTTCCCCCAGCAACAATCTCATCTCATCCAGCTTACCGTTCAGCGTCCCCGCGCCCGCAGTTCGTTCTTTCGCACCTTGCCCGTCGCCGTTCGCGGCAGAAGCCCAAACTGCACCACCTTCGGACATTTAAAGTGCGCCAGGCGTGCGCGGCAGAACTCAATCAACTCCTCCGGCGTCGCGGAAGATCCGGGCTTCAGGCCGATGTACGCCTTCGGCACCTCGCCCCACTGGTCGTCGGGAATCGCCACCACCGCCGCTTCCAATACGGCGGGGTGCTCCGCCAGCACTTTCTCCACTTCGATCGACGAGATGTTCTCTCCGCCCGAAATCACAATGTCCTTTGCGCGGTCGCGCAGCTCGATGTAGCCATCGGGATGCATCACCGCGAGATCGCCTGAGTGGAACCAGCCTCCTGCGAATGCCTTTTCCGTGGCCTCGGGGTTGTCGTAGTAGCCCAGCATCACATTGTTGCCCCGCATGACCACTTCACCCATCGTGACCCCGTCACGCGGAATATCGCGCATGTGCTCATCCACCACACGAAGATCCGTGCCCGCTACCAGATAGGCCACGCCCTGCCGGGCCTTGAGTTGCGCCTTCTCCGCCGCCGGGAGCGTATTCCATTCAGACCGCCACGCGCACACCGTATGCGGGCCGTACGTCTCTGTTAGCCCGTACGCGTGCGCCACGTCCATCCCGATCTCCTCGGCCGCTCGCAATACCGCCGGCGAAGGCGGCGCCCCTGCCGTCACCATCTTCAGCGCGCGTTCGAATCGCACCCCATTCGCCGCGCAGTACTGAGTCAGCGTGCTCACCACTACCGGCGCCCCGCACAGATGTGTGACGCCCTCCGTCATGATCAGGTCCACCATTTTGGAGGGGTCTACCTGCCGCAGGCAGACGTGGCGTCCTCCCACTGCTGTCACTGCCCAAGGAAAGCACCAGCCATTGCAGTGGAACAGCGGAAGAGTCCACAGGTACACGGTGTCGCTGTTCAGCCCGTGCTCGATAATCTCTCCCAGCGCGTTCGTGACCGCGCCGCGGTGAGTGAACATGACGCCCTTCGGAAAACCCGTGGTGCCGCTCGTATAGTTGATGGCGATCATGCCATCTTCATCCACCTGTGGCGGGTCATCAAACGACGCGTCGCCTTCATCCAGCAGACCCTCGTAATCGTCCGTCACGAACGCCACGTTTCCGGCCGCTTTTCGGACAACTGGCAGCAACAGCGGATCGGCGATCAGTACTGTCGCACCGCAGTGATTCAGGATCCACTCCAGCTCACGAGCCTGCAGGCGCGTATTTAGCATCACCAGCACCGCGCCCGCCTGAAGCACTCCGAAGTGCGGCTCCAATGCGGCGACCGTGTTCGGAGCCAGCACCGCCACTCGATCGCCCGGAGCCACGCCACGCCGCTGCAGCGCCGACGCCAAACGGTGTACCCGCTGATTGAACTCAGCATAGGTGAAGCGTCGGTCCCCGTCGACAACCGCGATCCGGTCCCCATACACGGCGGCGCTGCGCGCCAGGAATTCCAGCGGAGTCAGTGGCGATTTCATCGTCCCCTCACCAGTTCGTGTACGATCCGTCCCTCCGCCGGTACGTCGGTATCGGCGCCGTCTTCGTCGTGATCTCCGAGATCATCCGCGTCTCTGCTTCATCGAATTCTACGCCGAGCCCCGGTCTCTGATTCGGCCACAGCTTTCCACCTTTGAACTCCGCACCGGCCTTCAGATGCGGCGGCAGCCGCGGCTCCGCCCCCGAGATCTCCATCAGCACCGGACCCGGAAATGTCCCCAACGCATGCACAAGCGCCGCCAGCGACACGGGCCCCGTGAAGTGCGGCACCAGTCCGACGTAGTGCGTCTCGCACAACGCCGCGATCCGCAGAAACTCAGTCAGTCCCCCTGCATTCGGAATGGTCACCCGCGAAAAGTCAATGAGCCGGCCCTCAACCAGTTCGTTGATGTCCCAACGGGCGCCGAACTGCTCGCCCACTGCAATCGGGACCTTTACCTGCTGCCGGACGTTCCTTAGCACACCAGGATTCTCTGACCGCACCGGGTCCTCCACCAGGAACGGATTCAGAGGCTCCAGCAGATTCGCCAGGCGCACCGCATCAGGCAGATCGAAACGAGTGTGAAAGTCGATCAGCCAGTCGCCTTCCTTGCCGATTGCCTCTCGGATTTCTTTGCACTTCTCTACGGTCCGGTCCACCGCACGCCGCGACTGGAACTCCGGACCCTGTCCGTCTGATGCGTCTGTCCTGTAACCTCGAAATCCCGCCTCCAGGCACGCCTTGGCTGTCTCTCCGATGGTGCCTTTCCGCGGGAAGCCCGTTGAGTAACACTCGACGTGTTCTCGAGTCAGTCCGCCCAGCAGTTCGTACACTGGTATGCCCAACGCCTTCCCCTTGATGTCCCACATGGCGAGGTCCAGCGCGCCCAGCGCATGCAGCTTCTCTCGCCCCGGCGGATAGAAAAAGCCCCTGTACATTACTTGCCACAAATGTTCAATGCGCGATGGGTCCTCGCCGATCAGCATCCCGGCGCACTGGTCGAGCATGTCCTTCGACCCGCCCTCGCCCACGCCCGTGATCCCCGCATCCGTTTCCACCGTCACGATCCGAGTGCTCTGGTTGAACGTCGGATTCGCCCGCTGCGGCTCCCAATACCGGATCCGCGTGATCTTCATCTTCGGCACAGCCGCAAGCAGCGCCATGCCCAAAAACGTCCGTCGCTGCATCGAACCTCCGCACCGGCCGCATGGCCGGCATCCTGACAATACATTGAAAAGATGTTGACAGAGCTATACAGTGTGTCATACAGTGTGTGTAGCACAATGTTCGGTGCACGGTACCGCTCATGAACGCTGACTTGTTCGAAAACCTCCGCCTCGAGCTCCGCCGCGGCTGCCTCATTCTTGCGGTCCTCGCCCAACTCCGTACCGAGCAATATGGTTACGTATTGAGGAAGGCCCTTGCCGAACGCGGCCTTACCATCGACGAAAATACGCTCTACCCGCTCCTCCGGCGCCTCGAAATCCAGGGTCTCCTGGTCAGCCAGTGGCGTGAAGAGGAGAAGCGCAACAAGCGCTTCTACCGCCTCTCCGGCGAGGGCGAAGTAATCCTCGGTCAGCTCGCCGCCGAGTGGCGCAGCATCAATGGATCGTTGAACGGAATTCTGTAAGGAGCCAGCACCATGGACTTACTCAACCGCTATCTCCAAGCAGTCCGGTTCTGGCTGCCCGATCCCGAAAACCAGGACATCACCGCGGAGCTTGAGGAAGACATCCGCTCTCAGATAGAGGCGAACGAAGCCGAGCGCGGGCGCCCGCTGAACCAGGTCGAGATTGAAACCATCCTCAAAATCTGGGGACCTCCGCTCCTGGTTGCCCAGCGCTTTCTGCCGCAGCGTTACCTTATCGGTCCGACGCTGTTTCCCGTCTACGCGCTCGTGCTCAAGCTCTCGCTGCTGTTCTGGGTGGGTCCGTGGCTCCTGATCTGGCTCGCCTTCGTGGTCTTCGACCCCTCTTACCGCGATGGGAACACTGTCTTTCGCGCCATCCAATCATTGTGGGTCGCCGTGGTCGCCGGATTTGCCATCATCACACTGGGCTTCGCGCTGCTGCAGCGCCATCAAGCCAGCACCCGATTCCTGGAGAAATGGAATCCCCGCAAGCTGCCCGCTGTCATCGACCCCAATCGCATCCCGCGATGCAGCGCCATCTCTGAGCTGGTCTGGGACGGCATACTCACGTTCTGGTGGATGGACGCGCTGCGGCTGCCTGTCTCTCACTCCGCTACCTTCTCGCTGGCGCCTGTGTGGCATAGCCTCTACTGGCCGATCCTGGTGATGCTCGCATCCACCACTGCATTGGCGGCTGTGAACTCCATTCAGCCCTGGTGGACGCGCCCCCGCGCCGGCTTCCGGCTGGCCATCGATATCCTCGGCCTCGCGATTATCGCCATCCTGCTCTCCGCCGGTCCGCTCGTGATCGTCTCCATCTCCAACGCATCGACGGAGAAGGTCCACAACCTCTCCACGTGGATCAATGTGCCCGTCCAAATCACTGCACTGATCATCGCGGTCAGCTTCGCTCTGCGCGGCATCCAGGATGCCCGCCGCCTCTACGGCATGCCTCCCTTCATGCACCGCGTCCTCCGCGTTCTCACCGGCGATTAACACCCAATTCTCCGCTGAGGCCGTGATATAAGTGGTCCGAACCCGGATCACCATCATGCCCTCAACGAAGTTTCTTGCCCTCATTCTCCTATTCATGAGCGCGGGATCCATCCCCGCACTTGCTCAACCCGAAGTCATGGGTTGGGGCAACCTCAACGGCATCCGCGTCGACGGCCACCTGCTTGAATTCAATACCGGCCTGTGTGTTGTCCAGCCCGAATGGGCCGGATTCACCCGCACAGCCAAGGAGCGACAGACCACCACGTTCACCCGTTCAGGATCCGCCGTCACTGTCAAATACCAGATCCGCCCCACGCGCGAAATCCGCCAGCAGGGCGCAGCCTGGACGATGAACGCCGTCCAGACCGTCACGGACTCGGGTCCCGGCAAGGCGACTGTCGACGTCGAATTCACCTCGCCCAAGGACGCCGAAGTTGCGGGCGGATACTTCTGCATCGAACTCCCGGCGTCCCACTTCTCGGGGGGGACCGTGCAGATCGCGGGGGCCGCTCCGCCTGCCGCCGCCGAAGTCGCCCTCTCCCCCGGCGCCGCCGAGCAGAACGAATACCTCCGCACAACAGCTTCTGGTCTCGTTTTCAAATCGCCAGGCCGCCAATTGGAAGTCACGTTCAAGGAACCCGTCGAGGTGATCATCCGGGACGACCGGCGCAAGGGTAACTATGACCTGCAGGTCTTCCTCGGCGTCCTCCCCGCCAAGCCTGCCGCCGGCCAGACCGCCACGCGCAGCTTTGCCCTCAAAGCCACCGGCGAGCTCGACAAGGCGCCAGTCACCCTAGCCATCGATCACACCCGCCCCGGCCAGGCCTTCGACGGACTTGGTGGCAATTTCCGCATTCAAAATCCCAAGCTCGATTCGTCCGTCATCGATTACAATCTCGAAAACCTCCGCGTCACCTGGGCCCGCGTCGAAATGCCCTGGCGTCTCTGGGACCCGGAAGAGAATGCCGATCCTCTCGCAGCCGCACGCGCCGGCAAGGTGAACCCCCGCGTCACCGCCGCTATGGAGATGGCCCGGCGCCTCTCGCAGAAGGGTATGCCCGTCATCGTCAGCTCCTGGTCGGCGCCCAACTGGGCCATCCTCGGCGACCCCCGCAACGCAAACGCCCAGGAAGACCCGCGCGGCAATCCACTCAATCCCGAGAAAATGGATCGCATTCTCACCTCGCTCACCGGATATATGCTCTTCATGAAGGAAAAATACGGGGTCGAGACCGCCATGTTCTCCTTCAACGAATCCGATCTCGGCATCAACGTTCGTCAGACTGCCCGCGAGCACGCCGAGTTGATCCGCAAACTCGGGGCTTACATGGCTTCAAAGGACCTCTCCACCAAAATGCTTCTCGGCGACACCTCCGACGCCAACCCCGTCTGGTTCATCCAGGACGCGCTCAGAGATCCCGAAGCCATCAAGTACATCGGCGCAGTTTCCTTCCACTCCTGGCGCGGCTGCTCTCCTGAGATCCTCACCCAATGGCGCGAAGCTGCGAGGCGCATCAACGTTCCGCTCCTGGTCGGCGAAGGCAGCACCGACGCGGCCGCATGGCGCTACTCTCAGATCTTCCAGGAGCAGTCCTTCGCTCTCTACGAGATCGATCTCTACACGCGCATCCTCGCCATCGGTCAGCCCAAGTCCATCCTTCAGTGGCAATTGACCGCCGACTACTCCCTCCTCGCCGGCAACGGACTCGGCGGTGACAACGGTCCTCTCCGCCCCACGCAGCGCTTCTGGAATCTCAAGCAGCTCGCCTCCACTCCCCGCAGCGCCTTCGCTCTTCCCGTCACGTGCGACCGTCCCGGTCTCACCTGCGCCGCCTTCGGCGATATCGCCAATGGAACCTACGCCGTCCACATCGTCAACAACGGCGCAGCGCGACAGGCCACGCTCACCGGCCTGCCCCAGGGTGTCAAAGAACTCCGCCTATGGGTCACCGACACCCGACGTGGTATGCAGGAAGGTGCACGCATCCCCGTAGTAGAAGGCAAGGCCGTCCTCCCCCTCGACGCCACCTGCTTCACCACCCTCATCAGCGTCCCCGAATCGACGAACTGAGCTGTGCGAGCCTCATTCCCCCGCTCGTAAGGCCGTGCCCGTGCGGGGTTTCAGATCGCCGTCGGATGCCGCGGCTCGTACAACCCGACCTCAGCCCCGCTCGGCAAGCGGATCGCCGCCTGTGAGCCCCAATTCGCCTCCGTTACTTCGCCGCACGGCACGCCCTTCGCCTGCAACGACGCGATCGTGCTCTTCACATCGCCGCACATCAGGTAGAGCACCGCCCCTGCCATCTGATGTCCGCCACGCTGCTGTCCTGATTCGCCATCCACCGGATGAATCCCCATTTCCGTCGGCGGCAGGCCGAAGATCAGCCACCCCCCTCCCGCGTCCACCGTCTTGAACCCCAACACTTCCTTGAAAAACGCCCGGTCCGCCGCCGGATCCTTGCTGTACAAAAGGATGTGAGCCCCGTTGATCATGCAGCCAGTATAGTCCGCGTCCGCCGCCGCCAAGCGGTATAAATAAAGCGTCCCATGCACACTCGCCGTACCTTCCTGCACGCCGCCGCTCTCGCCGCCTGGGCACAGCAGAACTTCACCTCACGCCGGCCCGTACGCGAGAAGCGCCGCTTCACCAGCCCCGCTGTCGAGGCCAAAATTCAGCAAGTCAAAAAGACCATTGCCGATCCCGAACTCGCCTGGCTCTTCGAGAACTGCTTCCCCAACACCCTCGACACCACCGTCTTCCACAAGGAAATCGACGGGCAGCCGGACACCTTCGTCATCACCGGCGACATCAACGCCATGTGGCTCCGCGACTCCGCAGCCCAGGTATGGCCCTATCTGCCTCTCGCCAAGGAAGACCCCAAACTCCAGCGCCTCCTCCTCGGCGTCGTCAACCGCCAGACCCGCTGCATCCTGATCGATCCCTACGCCAATGCCTTCAACGCCGGCCCCACCGGCAGCGAGTGGGCCAAGGATCACACCCAGATGAAGCCCGAGCTTCACGAGCGCAAGTGGGAGATCGACTCGCTCTGCTACGCCGTCCGCCTCGCTCACGGTTACTGGAAAGCTACGGGCGACGCGTCCTGCTTTACGCCTGCCTGGAAACAGGCCGCCGCGCTCATCCTCCAGACCTTCCGCGAACAGCAGCGCCTCACCGGATCCGGCCCCTACCGCTTCCAGCGCGTCACCTCCGTCCCATCGGACTCGCTCCCCAACGGCGGACTCGGCAATCCCGGCAAACCCTGCGGCCTCATCCACTCCGGCTTCCGCCCCTCCGACGACGCCTGCGTCTTCCCTTTCCTCGTCCCCTCGAACTTCTTCGCCGTCACCTCGCTCGAACAACTCGCCGAGATCCACTCCACCGTTCTCTCCGATCAATCCGCCGCCGGACAGTGCCGCGACCTTGCCGCACAGGTTCGCCAGGCGCTGAATCAGTATGCACGAGCCACGCACCCCAAGCACGGCGAGATCTACGCATTTGAAGTCGACGGCTACGGCAGCCGCCTCCTCATTGATGACTGTGGCCTCCCCGGCCTCGTCTCGCTTCCCTATCTCGGCTGCCTCTCCCTAGACGACCCCGCCTACCGCAACACCCGCGCCTTCGCGCTCAGCGACTCCAATCCCTTCTACTACCACGGCTCCGCCGGCGCCGGACTCGGCAGCCCCCACTCCGGCCTCAACATGATCTGGCCCATGGGCATTATCAGCCGCGCCCTCACCAGCCGCTCCGAATCCGAGATCAAGGACTGCCTCGCCGCGCTCAAAGCCACGCACGCAGGCACCGGCTTCATGCACGAAGCCTTCAACAAGGACGACGCCTCCAACTTCACGCGTAAATGGTTCGCCTGGGCCAACACCCTCTTCGGCGAACTGATCCTCACCGTCCAGCAGCGCTTCCCGCGCATCCTTCAGGCCTGAAGATGAAACCGTTGCGCCTCCCCCGCTGGCTCGCCATCATCCTCGACGTCATCATGCTCCCCCTCGCCCACGCGGTCGCGCCCTGGGCTCTTTCGCGTCTCGGGCCTCGTTTCGGCTGGCATGATGATTTCCCCGGCCCGTGGAATCTCCTCGCCATCATTCCGGTCGCCGCTGGATTCGCCGTCATCCTCTGGTGCGTCTACGTTCACTTCGCAGCCGCCCCCCGAGGCTGGCTTATCGAAACCACGCCGCACTACCCCACGCCCAGCTATCTTCTCACCCGTGGTCCCTACTCCTATAGCCGCAATCCCATCTATATAGGCGCAGGATTGGTCTGGCTCGGATGGATCGGCTTCTACGGCAGCCGGGTCATTCTCATCGCATTCACGTTGCTGTCGGTGATCGCCGGCCCCATCATCCTCCCCCGCGAAGAGCGTGGCCTCGAAGCCCGCTTCGGCGACGACTGGCGCGCCTACGCTCGCACCGTCCCGCGCTTCCTCGGGCACTCCCGCCGAATCGGGTAGACCTACTTGATCCCCACCACCATCGAATCCGGCCCGCTCAGCGGATGCCGCCCAGATAGCTCGGCTTGTGCCTGTCTCGGCAGAGATCCGTCGCGGGCGTGCTCCGTTGCATCCATAGCCGCTCATTATGCCACGAGCTACGACAAGCGCCGGCGCCGGTCAGCGCTTCTTCCTCTCCTCGTTTTCCGCGATCCGCGCCTTCACCAGCTTCTTCACCAGCGCCGCGGGCGGCGGCTTGTCCACCGGGAAGTGAATCGTCCCCTTTGATGTGGAATACTTCTTCAGCTCGCTTTTAAATTCGACCATCACCGCCGGACTTGTCACAAACAAACTGCAATGATCCGGAAACGCGCCCAAGCCCATCAGCACACCCTTGTACTTGAACATCGGTATGCCATAGCTGATACCTTCGGTCGACTCCTCCGGCACAGCTGCGCGGATCACTGCCCGCACTTTGTTCAACGTGCTGCGCGCAGGCTCCGAGACTCTCTCCAGGTACTCATCGACGCTCTTCGGTGCGCTTGAACCGCCGGTTCTCATGGATATCCTCCGAGTCAACTTCTGCTCCCGATGAAACCACGTTCTTCCCCGTCCCGCAACCGCGCGGACCCTTTGCATCGGTCGAATCGCGCGCTTATACTCCGCGCTGAGGGGGTGAAATTCCATGCATAAAGCATTTCTCATCGGAGTCGTCGCCTGTTGCTTGGCTGCCGCCGCCGATGCGCCTTACGCCGGCAAGTGGAAGATGAATGTCGCGAAAAGCGATTTCGGCGAGACCACGCTCACCTACGAGCCAACAGCCGGCGGCGCGATGAAGGCCACCATGGACGGCCAATCCTACACCTTCAAGACCGACGGCAAAGACAACATGACCCCGTGGGGCATGACCGCCGCCTGGAAAGCCGTTGACGCGGGCACCTGGGAAACAACCGAGAAAACCAACGGCAAAGTGACGTCAAACAGTACTCTGAAGGTCTCTCCCGATGGAAAGACGTTGACCATCGACGCGAAGCGTGTCAAAGCCGATGGCGGCACTTCCACTGACTCCATGACTTTCCAGCGCGTCTCCGGCGGCCCTGGCCTCTCGGGCAAATGGAGAACCAGGAAGATGAATTCCAGTTCGCCCGAAACCATGAGCCTGACCCCAAAGGGCAGCGACGGGCTCACCATCTCGTATGGCAACATCGGCGCTGCCTGCGATGCCAGGTTCGACGGCAAAGCGTATCCCGCCACAGGCCCGCTCTGGCCCGCCGGCTGGACCTGCACAATCGCTCGACACGGGGCGAACGCCTTCGATGTCATTTGGAAGAAGGACGGCAAGGACATGTACAGGAGCACCCTGACTGCCTCCCCCGATGGTAAGACCCTCACTGAGGATTCCTCGGCAGCCGCCGCCAGCGAGAAAGTCAAAATCGTCTACGACCGCCAGTAGTTACTGGGGCAGGCGTGCCTGCTGCTTCAGCTTCGCCCGCAACTCCGTCTCGGGCATGTGCTCTGTCCGCAGGTCGCCCCAGCAGACCCATACCCGGCCCATCTCGTTGAACAGCCCGCCTCGCCAATAAGCGAGCAGCAATCCGCCGTTCTCGTTCGGATCTGCCTTCAACTGTTGAGGCCACAGCAGCACCAGCGTGCTCGCCGTCTGCCGCCAGACGTAACTCTTCTGCGGCAGCGACGTCTGCGCCAGATCATCCAGGCCCACCGGCCATCTCCCCGTCGCCGCATGGTACTCATATATTGCCGACCCGAACAGCTTCAACTGCACCTGCATAGCCTGATGCGCAATGCTGTCCGAATCGAAGTAGTCCCAGGCGACTCGCCCAACCCACAGCAGCCCCAGGACTCCCACCGCCATCAGCACTTTCCACTTCGTGCCCATCCCGGACAGCATACTCCTGCCTCATCATTGTGCGCCCCACTCCTGCGTGCTATCCTCCCCCGATATGGCCGAGTCTGGGCACTCCTGGCCTGCAACCCCGACCGCGGAAGCCGCGGTCGCTCCACGCCACTCCGGCCTCGTACGCGTAACCCACTGGATCTCGGCGCTCAGCTTCTTCGGACTTCTGATCAGCGGAGCCGCCATTCTCATCTCTCACCCGCGCCTCTATTGGGGTGAGACAGGCAACCGTGGAACTCCCTCTCTCATCGACTTGCCGCTCCCCTTCATCCTCGCCGGGCAAAACGGGTGGGGCCGCTATTTGCACTTCCTCTCCGCCTGGGTCTGCGTCCTCACCGGACTCGTCTACGTCTTCTCCGGACTCCTCTCCCGTCACTTCCGAAACAATCTCATCCCGGCAAGATCCGATCTCGGCTGGGCCTCTCTCTCGCGCGTCTACTCTGACCATCTGCGCTTAAGACTCCCGAAGGACACTTCGACCTACAACGTCCTCCAGCGCATCACCTATTTGGAGGTTGTCTTCCTGCTATTCCCTGTGGCCATCTGGACCGGGCTCGCCATGTCACCCGCTGTTACGTCCGTGTTCCCCTGGCTGGTTACGATCCTCGGCGGCCAGCAATCCGCACGCACTGTTCACTTCATCGCCGCGGTCTCTCTGGTCCTCTTCCTGCTGATCCACATCGGCATGGTCTGTCTTACCGGCTTCAGGAATCGGATGCGCGCCATGATCACGGGCCGCGGCGTCCACTGAAAAGGAGCGCCTATGAGCACACCGCCATCCCGCCGCAAGCTGATCACTGCCGGGCTCTCAACGCTCGCCGGCGCATCGGGCCTCGCCGTGGCCGCCCGAATCGCGCATCACTACGGCCTCATCCCGCCCGATCACGGCGGACTCTACGGCATCGGCGAAACCTTGACCTACGCCGGGCAGCGGCTCCTGATGTCCGGCCGCTCCATGGCCCGCGAATTCAATCGCAGTGACATCTCCAAGGCGCCCGTCGTGAACGGCAGGCCGCCCGAGGTCGAAGCCTACGAGCGCCAACTCACCGCCGGCTTCACGGACTGGCGTCTCTCCATCGACGGCATGGTGGGGCGCCCGCGCGACTTCTCCATCGCGGACCTTAGGCAATACCCAGCCCGCACCCAGATCACTCATCTGGCGTGCGAAGAGGGTTGGTCCTTCATCGCCGAGTGGACCGGCGTCCCGCTGGCTCACGTCCTCAATCTCGTCGGAGTCTTGCCGCAGGCGAAGTACGTCGTCTACTTCTCCATGGATCCGGGGTGGTGGGACAGCATCGACATGTCCGATGCGCTCCACCCGCAGACTCTCCTCACCTACGGAATGAACGGCCAGGAGCTACCCAAAGGACACGGCGCGCCCCTGCGTCTCCGCGTGCCCCGCCAGCTGGGCTACAAGAGCGTGAAATACATCACCCGGCTGACCCTAACCGACGATCTCAAGCGTTTCGGTAAAGGCCTCGGCTCCGCCCCTCCCGAGTTCGGCTACTCCTGGTATGCGGGTATCTGATGGGCCGCCCCTGAGTGCCAGCGTGCTCAGCGCTTCAGTGCGCGGCGACCGGGCCGGCATCCTTGGGCGGCCGGCGCATCAGGAACACCAGCGGCACAAGCGCCAGGAAGATGATGGCCAGGATGCGGAAGATCTGCAGGAAGGTGAGAATCGCGGCCTGCTGCTGCACCATGCCGAATAACGTCGCATAGGCCTGCTGAGACGCCACGCCGTGGGGTGCGCCTTTATTCATCATGCTTGCGGTCAATCCCTGGAGGGTGGCCCAGGCCTGTGGATTGTATTGGGTGACGTTTTCGGCGAGGTGGGCGCTGTGCGTCTGAGCGAATCGCGAAAGCATCGTGGTGACACCGGCGATGCCGACGCTGCCGCCGATATTGCGCAGCAGGTTGAAGATGCTGGTGGCATTGCCCATCTGCTCCTTCGGCACGCGCGCCATGGTGACCGTCGTGAGAGGGACAAAGAGAAACGCCAGGGACACACCCTGAATAAACTGGGGCCAGAAGAAGTTCCAGTATCCGGCGTTCAGGTCCAGGTGCGAGAAGCTCCACAAGGTGGCGGAGGCAATCAGAAGGCCGGATGCGAGAAACTTTCTCGCATCGAACCTGGCCATCATCGCGCCGACGAGCGGCATGGCCAGAAACGAGCCCATGCCGCGCGGCGCCAGCGCCCAGCCGGCCTGGAGCGACGGGTAACCCAGCAGCGTCTGCAGCCAGATGGGCAGCAGCACCAGGCTGCCGTAGAGCACGAAGCCGAGCATGGTCATCAGCAGCGTGCCGGTAGCAAACGACCGATCCTTGAATACGCGCAGGTCCACCACCGGCGCTTTGATCCGCAGTTCCCACCAGACAAACAACACCAGCGCGACGGCCGCGGCGATCAACAGGCCGTTGATCCGGTACGAGGAGAACCAATCCTCCTGCTGGCCCTTGTCGAGCGCAACCTGCAGCGCTCCGATGCCGACAGCCAGCATCCCGATGCCCCAGTAGTCCACGCCGAGCTTGCTCCGTTGAATGTAAGGCGGGTCGAATACGAAAGCGCGGGTCATCAGGATGGAGACGATGCCGACTGGAATGTTGATGTAGAACACCCAGCGCCAACTGTAGGAATCCGTCAGCCAGCCGCCTAGCACAGGGCCCAGAATCGGGGCGACGACAATGCCGAGTCCCCAGAAGCCCATCGCCTTGCCGCGTTGATTGGGGGGGAACGCTTCCAGCAACACGGCCTGCGATAGCGGCTGCAATGCGCCGCCGGCCGCGCCCTGGATGATTCGAAACACGATCAGAATCGGCAGTGTGGGCGCGAATCCGCAAAAGAACGAGGCGATGGTGAAGCCCGTCACCGACATCAACAGCAGACGCTTGCGGCCGAAGAAGTTGGCCAGCCAGCCGGTGATGGGCAGAATCATGGCGTTCGCCACCAGGTAGGAGGTCAGCGCCCAGGTCGCTTCGTCGATGGAGGCGGACATGCTGCCCGCGATGTGCGGCAGCGAGACGTTCACCACCGTAGTGTCCAGCACTTCCATGAACGTGCCGAACATGACGGCAATGGCAACAATCCAGGGATTGATGGCGGACCGTTCCGTCTCAACGCTCATTCGGACTCTCCAATGCGCATGGCTTCCACAATCGTGTTGGCCGCCCACTCTTCGCCATGGGCCGAGCTGATCATCAGATCGTAGAGATGAGGGTCTTTCCAGGCGCAGCCGAAGTGGGTTTTGACGTAGTTTTCGCGCACTGAGTCTGTGGAACTGATGCGGTCGCCAGCCTCGCGGTCGGAGGCCGAGCCGCGCATCCGGATGCGGCTCACGCGCTGAGCCCATGGTCCATACACGAACGCGTGGAATACGTCGGACTTGCTCTGGAGGGTGCATTGAGCACCGCGCCCGACAATCACGCAGTTGCCCTCTTCGTAGGCCCTGAGGACGAGCTCCCGGGCGAGCTTGGCGACGGTTTGCGCGTCGAACACCTCGTCGCCGGTGACACTCGCCACCGCCGAAGGCGCCCCATACCAGAGCGCACGGCGGCTTACGCGATGCACCCAGGAGTCCACCTGTTCGTCGAGTTTGCGCGCCATCTCAGGGTCCACGCTTGCCCGGTTGGCAATTTCCAGGATGAGAGCGTTGTCCAGCAGCCGCCAGCCCAACTTTTCCGCCACCAGTCGGGCAATGGCCGCGCCGCCGCTGCCGAATTCGCGAGCTACTGTCAATACGCGGTATCGCATGCGCTTCTCCTAACGCACATACACCGTGGGAATCACCGACATGCCTGGCCGCAGCACGTGTTCCTTGTCCTGGCCCTTCTCAAGAACGATCTTCACTGGCACGCGCTGCACCACCTTGACATAGTTGCCTGTCGCATTCTCCGCCGGAAGCAGGCTGAACCGCGAACCCGTGGCAGCCGCGATGCTTTGCACATGCGCTTCATACTCCCGTCCGCCGTAGGCATCCACGGCGATGCGGACCTTCTGGCCGACCCGCATCCTGGCCAGTTGGTTCTCTTTGAAATTGGCGGTGGCCCAGATGTCGTCCAGCGGCACCACGGACAACAACGGCTGACCTGCCTGGACAATCTGGCCTACTTGTACACTCTTTTGACTGACAACGCCGCTCACCGGCGCTTTGACGGTGGTGTAGGACAAACTCAACTCTGACTGTTCCACCTGCGCCTTCATCTGCAGGACTTTGGCGGCCGTGGAGTCGGCCTTGGCGCGTGTGGCGGCCACCTGTTGCGGACCGGTTTCCGCGGACTTTGCATCCGCCTGTGCCTTCACCAGGCGCGCCTCTTGCAGCTCCAACTGGCTGTGCGCAACGTGAATCGCCTGCTCGGCCTCCTGCTGTTGCGCCTGCGACGCTTCCCACTGCGCGCGCTGCGCGACAGCGGCAGCCTGCGCGGCGTCGTACTGTTGCTGGGAGATCTCGTCCTTTGCCAGCAGTACCTTGTAGCGGTCCAAATCGCGCGCTGCACGATCGGCGTTGGCCTTGGCCTGCAACACCAGAGCCTGCGCTGAGATTACGCGCGCCCGGGCAGCGGCCTCCTGCTTTTCGGCGGCGGAGATATTCGCCTTGGCCTCGAGCACAACCGCTTCGGCTCCGTACAACTGGCTGGTTGAGGTCGTCGACACAATCGGAACCTGCGTCCGGTCCGCCATCGTCGTAGCCTCCGCCTCTGCCAGGTCGGCCTTCGATTTGTTCAATTCCACCTGGTAGTCCTTGGGGTCGAGCACGACCAGGACGGCGCCCGCTTCGACGTATTGGTTGTCGTTCACCAGAACCTGCATGACCGTACCCGACACGCGCGAACTCACCGGATGGACATTGCCGTCAATTTGCGCGTCGTCGGTGGATTCGAACCCCGACGAGTGGTCCCAGTAGGCAAATCCACCGGCCGCTGCCCCAAGCAGCACGACGGCCAGAATCAAACGTTTACCCATTTTCGCGCTGAAGACTGCCATTACCGTTTCACTCCCTGAAACAATGTCCCGATGTTCTTTTCCACGCCGCCGATGGCGCGTTCCAACTGCACGCGCGCCAGGTTGTACGCAAACAGGCTGGCGATCAGACTGTCGTTGGCGGCAGCCAGCGACTCCTGCGCCTGCACGACTTCCAGGTTGTTGGTCACGCCGGCGGCGAAGCGATCGCGCGCCTGCTCTTCCTGCTGCTTCGCGAGGCCCACAGCGGCCTTGCTGACGTCCACCTGTTCCGCCGCCGCCTTGAGGTCGAGCTGCGACGAGCGGATCTCGAATGCAATTCGGCCGCGCACCTCATCCAGCTGCGCCCGCTGCTTGACGAGCTCAGCGTCGGCCTGCAGCACTTCGCCTTTGACACGATTGCCCTGAAAGATGGGGATGTTGACGGCAACTCCCGCTGTGAACGTGCCGTGCATATTCACCGGCGAAGGTCCGATGGTGCCGTAATCGCCGGCAAAGCCGACCGTGGGCAGGTAGCCTGCGCGAGCTGCTTTGAGATTGAGCTCCGCGGCACGCACTCTCGCGGCGAGGCTCTGGTAGTCCGCCCGGGATTCGTAGGCTTTGGCGAGCGCTTCGTCAAACGTAAGCGCAGGCTGTGCCGACTGCGGCATGCCGTCCGCCAGACGAATCTCCTGCGCTTCCGGCAATCCGATGACCCGTCCCAGATTCAGCTTGTTTTTCTCGAAGTCATTCTTCGCCGCGATCACGCGATGCCGTTCGGCCTGCACCTGGACCTGCGCCCGCAGCACATCGATCCCTGGCACGACACCCGCCTTCTTTTGATCCGTCGCCTGTTGGAAGAGCGACTCCGCCACCGCCAGTTGCGCCTGCGTCGTTTCGATGCGGCTCGACGAAGCAGCGGCCTGCAGATAGAGCTGCGTGACCACAAACGCCACGATGTCCCTCGAGTCCTGGTAGGAAAGATCCGCTGCCTTCTGAAGCTGTGTGCTCGCCTTCACGCCGTGCAACGCGCGCAGGTTCAGAATGGTTTGCGAAGCCGTGCCGCGAGCGTCAAACAGACCGAACGGCCCGACGATGGGAGCGATGCCGGGAAAGCTGGTGAAGCCGAAGGCGGCGAGGTTGATCTGCTGAGAGCTCTCCAGCACGCGCGCATTGATGTTCGGCAAAAGCTGGCTCACGGCGACGATGCGCTGGGCTCGCGCAGTCGTGCGGTCTTCGCCGGCGAGAACGGTTCCGAGATTGTGCTTCAAACCTCGTGCGACAGCGTCATTCAACGTCAGGTCGAGCACGGCGCCCGTGGCCTCCTCCGCAGGCACACTGCCGAAGTAGGCTGCCTGCTGCGCTGAGACGGGCATCATGCACGCGAGTAAGAGAGAAGCCGCGTACTTCACCGCTCGATTCCTCTCGCAATGAATTCGCACAGTGCCTCCACATCTTCCTCCAGGGTGGTGGGCAGTTTGCCCATCACCCTCGCCACCATCACTCCTTTGGTCAACTCATAGATGGCCGTCGCCAGCGTGGGCGCTGATGTCGCCCGCACCTCGCCGCTCTGCATGCCTGCGGCCAGGATCTGCTGCAACACTCCAACCTGCTCGAGATAGAGCTCCTTGAAGCGGCAGCTCAGCGCCGCCGAATGCATGATGTTGCCCAGTTCGGAGTGGTAGATCTGGATGAACTCGCGATGCTGTTCGCCGTACTCGATCCGTGTTCGAATGAAGGCGGCTATCTTGGCGAGCGCGCCGGCGGAAGCCTCCACGCTGCCGCGAGTAAGTCTGTTCACCTCCTCCACCCCACGCATCAGAGCCGCGAGATAGACCTCCTGCTTGGAGGGGAAATAAAGATAGACAGTGGCCTTGGAGATCCCGCTGAGCTCAGCGATCTCGTCCATTGTAGCGTCGCGGAAGCCCTTCGATGCAAAGACTTTACGCGCCGCTGCGAGGATTTCGGAGGTTCGGAACTCGCTGACGACTTCCTGTTTGCTTCTTCCAGTGGCTGGCATGATGACTCACGAGTCAGTTTACTAACTCTTCAGTATAATTGACGAGACTCGTCGGTTTTTGGATGCAGGATAGTTTTGAGCTTGGGCGGCCTGCGCGGTCGCCGCAGGACGTGGGCCTGCCCCACGATTACAGGGCGGCGGAGAGGGCGGCGATGTCGGATTCGTCGTTGTAGAAGTGGGTGGACACGCGCAGAAGGCCGTGGCGGGCGGAGGTGAGGATGCGGTGTTCTTTGAGGCGGGCGGAGAGGGCGGGAGCGTCGGGGACTTCGGCGGCGACGATAGCGGAGTCGTGGTAGGGGAGCGCCTTCGGGAAGAGGGCGCGGGTTTGCGCGGCAAGGGAGAGGACACGCTGCTCGATGGCTGACGGCGTGAGTTCGAGCATCAGGTCGACGCTGGCTTCGAGGGCGTAGAGGAGAGATGAGGCGAGCATGCCGCCTTCGTACTTTTCGGCGGAAGATTTGAGTTCGGGCTTGCCGTGCCAGAGATGGTTGACGTTGCGCCAGTCGTGGTGGGAGCGCCAGCCGATGGTCAGAGGTGGGAGGATATCGCGGAGGCGGGGGTGGACTGCCATGAAGGCAGCGCCGTTGGGGGCGAGCATCCACTTGTAGCAGTTGACGGCGAAGATGTCGGGCCGGACCTTCGCGAAGTCGAACTGGAGTGCGCCGAGCATCTGGGTGCCGTCGAGATAGAAGGTGATGCCGCGGCGGCGACATTCGTCAGCGATGGCTTCGAGAGGAACGCGGAAGCCGGTGGTGTAGTTGACCGCGCTGATGGCGATGAGGCGGGTGCGAGGGGTGATGCTTTCCAGCAGGCACTGATGCGGGACTTCACGCAGGATGATGTTGCGGTGAAGGGGTGCGTAGAGGTTATTGGGGAATTCGTGCTCGAGGGTCAGGACTTCGTCGCCGTCCTGCCAGGGCAGGCCCTGCATGAGGATTCCCAGTCCTGTGGAGGCGTTGGGGAGGAAGGCGACGTCTTCCGCGCTGGCGTTGATGAGGCGCGCGAGCTTGGAGCGGAGGCGGTCGTGATCGTCGAACCAGGTGAGGAAGTCCGCGCAGGCGGTTTGGTTGCGGAGCTCGAAGTGGCGGTTCATTGCCTCGACGGAGCGCGTCGAGAGCTGCCCGAAGGTGGCAGTGTTGAGAAAGGTCCAGTGCCGCAGGGCGGGGAAGAGCGAGCGGACGCTGGACCAGTCCTTCATCAGTGGGCAGCCTTCGGGAGAGTGGCTTCGATGGCAGCCTTGATGGCGGCGGCGGCTTCGGCGACGGGCACTTCGACGGTCTTCTTCGTGCGGCGTTCAACGAGCTCGACTTTGCCGTCGGCGAGCTTCTTGCCGATGTTGACGCGGTAGGGCACGCCGATCAGATCGGCATCCTTGAACTTGACGCCGGGGCTGAGGTCGCGGTCGTCGTAGAGGACGTCGACGCTCAGAGCCTTGAGCTCTTCGTAGAGCTTGTCGGCGGCGGCTTTGAGGCCGGCGTCGGCGATCTTCACGGGAGTGATGACGACCTCGAAGGGAGCGATGGAGACGGGCAGTGACATGCCGTTGTCGTCGGAGAAGAGCTCGACGCCGGCGCAGAGGACGCGCTCGATGCCGATGCCGTAGGAGCCCATGATGACGGGGGTCTCGACGCCGTTGTGGTCGAGGACATTGAGGCCCATGGAGTGGGAGTACTTGTAGCCGAGCTTGAAGATGTGGCCGATCTCGACAGTCTTGCGGATCTCAAGAGGCGCGCCGGTGTTGACCTCGGTGTCGCCTTCGGCGACCTGGCGGAGGTCGTGATATTCGGCAGTGTAATCCTTGCCGGGCGTGACGTTCTTCAGGTGGTAATCGTCTTTGTTGGCGCCGCTGACCATGTTCTTGCGGCCTTCGAGAGCGGCGTCGGTGATGATCCTGATGCCGTTGATGCCGACGGGGCCGAGTGAGCCGGCGTCGGCGCCGAGGAGCTGGCGCATCTCTTCGGGATGGGCGGGCCGGAACTCCTGGCAGCCGGTCGCGGACTGGAACTTGGTTTCGGAGAGCTGGTGGTCGCCGCGGAGCACGGCGATGTAGGGCGTGCCGTCGGCGATGAGGACCAGAGACTTCATCAGAGAGGTGGCAGGGATCTTGAGGAATGCCGCGACTTCCTCGATGGTCTTCTGGTTGGGCGTGTGAATCTCTTCGGGCTTCAGGTCGCCGTCGGGATCGGGGACGGCGGGAGGCACGGGGCGGGAGACGGCCTTTTCGAGATTGGCGGCGTAGCCGGTCTGCTTGCAGGAGACCACGTAATCTTCGCCGGCGTTGGTGGCGACCATGAACTCCTGCGACTGCGAGCCGCCCATTGCGCCGGAGTGGGCTTCGACGGCGACATAGTCAAGGCCGCAGCGGTCGAAGATGCGGCAGTAGGCGACGCGGTGCTTTTCGTAGGAGACGTCGAGGCCTTCGGGGGCGAGGTCGAAGGAGTAGGAGTCCTTCATGATGAACTGGCGCACGCGGAGCAGGCCGGACTTGGGGCGGGGCTCATCGCGGAACTTGGTCTGGATCTGATACCAGATCTGGGGGAGCTGCTTGTAGGAGCGGAGCTCGCCGCGGGCGATGATGGTCATCACTTCTTCGTGGGTCATGCCAAGGCAGAGGGGGCGGCCGTAGCGGTCTTTGAGGCGGAAGAGGTTGTCGCCCATGACGTCGTAGCGGCCGGACTCCTGCCAGACTTCGGCGGGGTTGAGGCCGGGGAGGTAGAACTCCTGCGCTCCGATGGCATCCATCTCTTCGCGAACGATGGTCTGGATTTTGAGGAGGGAGCGCTGGGCGAGGTAGAGGTAGTTGTAGATGCCGGCGCCGAGCTGGCGGATATAGCCGCCGCGGAGAAGGAGCTGATGGCTGACGACCTCTGCCTCAGCAGGGTTCTCGCGCAGAGTCGGGATAAAGAGACGGGACCAAAGCATGGGGAATCTATGAGTTTAGCATCCGGGGAGAGGCCGGCGGGTTCGCGCAGAGGCTTTGAAATCGGGATAGAGTGGAAGTCCTATGTCATTCCAGGTGAACGAACGGATTCATGGCGCAGTGACTGTGTTGTCGCTGGAGGGAAGGTTTGTGATCGGCGGGCCGATCGAGTTGTTCCGGCAGAAGTTCGACGCGGCGATCAAGAGCGGGCGAACGAAGGTAGTGCTGGACTTTGGGAAGACGGATTACATCGATTCGAGCGGAATGGGGTACCTGGTGGTTGCGCACACGGTGGCGAAGGACGCGGGAGGCGCGCTGGGGATGTTCAACCTGACGGATCGTATTGTGGACCTGATGCTGCTGACGAAGTTGAGCGACGTGTTCGGGCTCTACGAGAACGAGGCGGACGCGGTGGCCGGGATCGAAGGCAAGCCGGTGAAGAAGCTGGATCTGATCGCGTACGTGCACGCGAGGGGCGAGAACGCGCCGGGCGGCGAATAGGCCCGAAGGGGGCCATGATAAACTCAGAGGTTCCCCATGAAAATCGCGATAGGTGCCGATCACGCTGGATTCTCCCTCAAGGAAGAACTGCGCGCGACGTTGGCGGCAAAAGGCCACGAAGTGGTGGATTTCGGGACGCAATCCGCGGATTCGACGGACTATCCGGATTACGCGTCGAAGGTGGCGCACGCTGTATCGCAAGGCGAGGCGGAGCGGGGTGTTCTGGTGTGTTCGACGGGCGTGGGAATGTCGATTGCGGCGAACAAAGTGCCTGGAATCCGCGCGGCGCTCGCCTACAACGCCGACGAAGTGGCGCTGACGCGGCAGCACAACAATGCGAACGTGCTGGCGATGGGCGCGCGGTATCTGAACGCGGAGCAGGCGGAGGAGTTCGTCGAAATTTTTCTGAGCACGCCGTTTGAGGGCGGGAGGCACGAGCGGCGCGTGAACAAGATGATGGATCTGGAGAACGAGGGAGAGAAGCGATGACAGACCAGGAGCGCATGGCGCGGCCGCTGGCCGCGGTGGATCCGGAGGTGGCGGAAGCGATCCGGCACGAAGTGGACCGGCAGCACTCGCGGCTGGAGCTGATTGCGAGCGAGAATTTCACGTCGGAAGCCGTGCTGGAAGCCACGGGCAGCGTGTTCACGAACAAGTACGCGGAAGGCTACCCGGGGAAGAGGTATTACGGGGGCTGCGAGTTCACGGACATCGTGGAGAACCTGGCTCGGGACCGCGCTAAGAAGCTGTTCAATGCTGAGTATGCGAACGTGCAGCCGCACTCGGGGTCGCAGGCGAACCAGGCGGCGTACTCGTCGGTGCTGCAGCCGGGTGACACGATCCTCGGCATGAACCTGTCGCACGGCGGACACTTGACGCACGGGCATCCGCTGAACTTTTCGGGCAAGACGTATCACGTGGTGCCCTATGGGGTGAAGCCGGGCGAGGAGACGATCGACTACGACCAAGTAGCGCGGCTGGCGGAAGAGAATAAGCCGAAGATGATCATCGCGGGGGCGAGCGCGTACTCTCGAATCATCGACTTCAAGAAATTCCGCGAGATTGCGGACGCGACGGGCGCGTTGTTCCTGGTGGACATGGCGCACTTCTCGGGACTAGTGGCGGCGGGGATCTACCCGAACCCGTGCGAGTGGGCGGATATCGTGACGTCGACGACGCACAAGACGCTGCGGGGGCCGAGGAGCGGCATCATCCTGGCCAGGGCGCAGTTCGGCGCGGCGATCGACAAGGTGGTGTTCCCCGGGACGCAGGGAGGCCCGCTGGTGCACGTGATGGCGGCGAAGGCGGTGTGCTTCCTGGAGGCGATGACCGAGGAGTTCGTTGCGTATCAGAAGCAGGTGGTGAAGAACGCGCAGGCGATGGCGCAAGGGATGATCGACGCTGGTTACCGCGTGGTCAGCGGCGGGACTGATTCGCACGTGATGCTGGTGGACGTCTTCTCGAAAGGGCTGCGGGGGAAGGAAGCCGAGAAAGCGCTGGACGAGGCGTGGATCACGGTGAACAAGAACTCGATCCCGTTCGACCAGAACCCGCCGCTCAATCCAAGCGGCATCCGGCTGGGCAGCCCGGCTGTGACGACGCGCGGGTTCAGGGAGGCGGAGATGCGCGAGGTTTCCGCCCTGATCGCGCAGGTGCTGGAGGCGCCGTCGTCGGCAGAGAACCTGGCGGCGGTGCGGAAGCGGGTGAGCGCGCTGACAGAGCGGTTCTCGCTGTACTCATGGAAGATGTCGGCCGTGGGAGCGTAATTCTCATGAACCGGAGGCGGGCGTAGGAGCAGCATGGCAATGCGAATTCTCCTCGACGCCCGTCACGCGAAGGATTTCGGCTTCGGCACGTACATACGGAACCTGCTGCGGGGCATGGCGAAGCTGCAGGCGCCCCATCAATTTCTGCTGGCCGTTCACAAGGCGGACGAGCGCGAGTTCGACGGGTTGCCGCCGAATTTCGAGCTGGTCTACTACGAGCGGAACGACGAAGATCCCGCGGATCAGATCGCGTTTCCAATGATGGTGCGGAGGCTGAAGCCGGACCTGGCGCACATTCCGCTGGCGCGCGTACCGTGGATGATGCCGAAGCCGTACGTGGTGACGGTGCACGACTTGTCGAGCCTGATGTTTGAGGGGGCGCCCGGTTGGAGAACCGAGTTGCGGCAGTTGGCGATTCGCCGCGGTCTGGAGAGGGCGGAACGGGTGATGGCCGTGAGCGAATCGACCCGGCACGATGTGGTGAGCCTGATCGGGATTCGAGCGGACCGGGTGAAGCGCATCTACGGAGCGGTGGATCCGCGATTCACGCATCATCTGCCGGGGCCTGGGGCGAGGTCGGCGGGGCCGGCCGCGTGGGAGAACGAGCGGCGGCGCGTGCTGGAGCGATACCAGGTGAGCTATCCGTTCCTGCTGTACGCGGGAACGATCCGCCCGCAGAAGAACATTCCGAGGCTGGTGGAAGCGTTCTCGCTGCTGAGGGGCGAGTTGCAGGATCTGCCGGAGTGGCAGGAGCTTAGGCTGATCATCATCGGGGATGAGATCTCGCGGTATCCGGCGGTGCGGCAGGCGGTGATCCAGTCCAGGATCGAGCAGTATGTGCGGTTCCTTGGATTCGTGCCGCTGGACACGCTGCGAATGTTCTATGAAGCGGCGTCTGCGTTTGTGTTCCCGTCGCTGTACGAAGGGTTTGGGCTGCCGCCGCTGGAGGCGATGGCGTCGGGGACGCCGGTGGTGTGTTCGAATTCGACGTCGCTGCCTGAAGTTGTCGGGGACGCGGCGGTGATCGTGAGTCCGGACAACGTGTTCGATATTGCGCGCGGGATGAAGGAAGTGCTGCTGGACGAGTCCCTGCGCGCTGAACTCGTGGCTCGAGGCGAGGAGCGGTGCCGCTGGTTCCGATGGGAAGATACGGCGCGCGAAGTGCTTGGGGTTTACGAGCAGGCTGCCGGCGCAGGGAGCCATCCGCCGGGGTGAGCGAACGGGTCCGCGGAGCGCGGATCAGGCCCGAGCCAGACAATGCGGGCGCGGATGACGTGGAGGACCGAGTTGCCGTCGAGCTCGATGACGGACGGCAATTCTGAGGGTTCGAAAGAAATCTGGCCGAGGACGAAGATGGAGCCGGACTCACGGCGGATCTGCCGGATGTAGCCCGCGCCACGCCAGCGGAGGGCGTACCAAGACCGTGCGGCGGGGGTGAGGCGGGCGGTTTCGTCCTGGTCGATGAGTGCGAATCGTGTGACGCGGAGAGGAAGGCCGGCGTCCGGATCGGGATTGCATCGCACGAGAGCTGGCCGCCTCGCGTGGTCCCACGCGGCGGACGGCGCCTGAATCCATTGAGCGACGGCGCGCCAATCGGGGAATGGACTCCCGGGGCCCAGGCAGCCATCCAGAAGCGGCAGATGTTGGTAGGAACCGGGCAGACACTGGCGGTCGAGGAGCGCCTGGCCAAGGGCCGCTTCGTCGATCAGATCCATCAGAGACATCGCGAGGGTGGCCATGAGGGCGTCGCCAATTTCCGGAGTCAGGAGGCGCATGCCCTTGAGGATGTGGTGGAGATGCGGCTGAGAGATTCCGATGAGGCGGGCAAGACCCCTTTCAGTGAAGTCGCCGTTGCTGACGCGGAGTCGGACCGAGGCGAGGAGCCGGTTGAGGAGCGTGTCAAAGGAGAGCGGAACGGAGGAGAACAAGTGATTCCTCTCAGAAATAGAATAGTACTAGTACTGCTAAAAGCACGGATGGGCGACCTTTAATAAGGATTTTTAATCATTGGTTGTCAGTATAGCAAGTTATTTATTTTCATATCGTTACTTAGCTTTACGGCAGTGAAGAAATGCAGATGGCGAGTGAAAGGAGGAGGTTGTGTTGACGATTTTGGGGTCTGGCACGAGTTTTGATACAGAACACAGGGGTAAGAACCGGAGTGAGGCCGGAAGCCCCGGAAAAAGGAATACAAATGGAGTGGACCCGATCAGAAACGCTAGGATTAGCAGCGCCATCCTGTACACATTGCCGGGGGATGGGGCTTCGACGGACGAGAAACGCGGCTATGACACCGTGCAGCTGCGTGTTCCGAGCCATATTCCGCGCTTGCTACACGCGGTTCCAGAGATGCGTGACTCAGGCCAGGCATCTGAGCCAGGTAACACTGGAGTATGCACCGCGCGGCGGCGGGCGCATCACCTGGGGGCGGAAGGATGAAGAGTACATCGCGGACTTTTACCTTGTGAGCCGGCGGAGTCTGACCGCCGTGGAATGGAAAATCTTTAACTATCATTTCCTGCTGGGAGCAGACTGGCGGTTATGCACGAGGCAGATGAAGATGGACCGGGGCTTGTTCTTCCATGGGTTGTACCGCGTCGAATCGAAGCTGGGACGGGTGTTTCGGGAGTTGCAGCCGTACGGGCTGTATCCGCTGGATGAGTACTTCAGCGGGCGGACGGAGAACGAGTGGATGGCGGAAGAGAGGCAGAGGAAGGTGGCGCCGTTCAGGCGAGGTTCGCTGAACCAGCGGTTGAAAGTGCCGGTGAAGCAGGCCGCGTGAGAGGTGGAAGTTGCGCCGGCCCGCGACGGGTGCCGCGGTCCGGCGCTGGTGTGAAGACGGGCAGTACAATTCAGAGCGTGCCTATCACAAGACGTACGCTACTGACGACCCCATTGCTTGCGCCGGGGGCCGCGTGGGGTGCAGCGCAGATCGACAGGATGAAGCTGGTTCGGCGGCACAATCCGGAGCTCACGAAGGCGGATGCGATGAGCCCGCTGTCGGTGGGCAACGGCGAGTTCGCTTTCACGGCGGACTTGACGGGGCTTCAGACATATCGGGAGTACTATGTTTCGGGCATTCCGCTGTGCACGATGTCGCAGTGGGCGTGGCACTCGGCGCCGGCCGCGGTGGAAGCCGGGCCGCTGCGGATGACGGATTACGACACGCATGACCGCAAGGTGGGGTACCCGACGGGGAGCGAGGGGCAGAGAGAGCTGTACAACCTGCTGAGGGAGAATCCGCACCGGTTGAACCTGGGGCGAGTGGGATTCCGGTTCCGGAAGAGCGATGGGGCGGAGGTACGGATCGAAGAACTCGGCGGAGTGCAGCAGACGCTGGACTTGTGGACGGGGGTGCTGGAAAGCCGTTACACGGCCGAGGGGGAGGCGGTGCGGGTGGAGACGGCGTGTCATCCGGAATTGGACATGATCGGGGCGCGGGTGGAATCCACGCTGCTGGGGGACGGCCGGTTGGAGATCTTACTGGAGTTTCCATACGGATCGCCGGGTATCGACGGGTCGGATTGGAAGGCAGCGGACCGGCATACCACAACACTGCAGGCAGGGAATGTTTTGGAACGGCAGGTGGATGGGACGCGCTATGAAGTACGAATGGCGTGGGACGGCGAGGCGCGGCTGGAGCAGGAGGGGCCGCACAGGTTCGTAGTGAAACCGGGGAGAGGGCGGAAGAGCCTGTCGATCCGGTGCATGTTCAGCCGTTCCGGCCTGCGAGCGGTGTTGCCAGACGTATTTGAGGCGAGCCGCCGCCATTGGCAGGAGTTCTGGAGCCGGGGCGGGGCAGTGGAGTTCGAGGGCAGCAGGGATCCACGATGGAAAGAACTGGAGCGGCGGGTCGTGTTGTCGCAGTATCTGACGGCGATCCAATGTGCGGGATCGCTGCCGCCGCAGGAGACGGGGCTGACCTGCAACAGTTGGTACGGCAAGTTCCACCTGGAGATGCACTGGTGGCATGCCGTGCATTTCGGCTACTGGAACCGGATGCCGCTGCTCGAACGGAGCCTGAGCTATTACGAGTCGATTCTTCCGCGGGCGCGGGAGTGGGCGAAGTTCCAGGGCTACACGGGCGCGCGGTGGCCGAAGATGGTTGGCCCGGACGGGAAGGACAGCCCATCACCGATCGGGCCGCTGTTGATCTGGCAGCAGCCGCATCCGATCTACTATGCGGAGCTGTGCTACCGGGTGAGCCCGTCGGCGGAGCGGTTGAAGCGATACCGGGATGTGGTGCTGGAGAGCGCGGAGTTCATGGCGTCGTTCGCGTGGCTCGATCCAAAACGCCGTGAATATGTTTTGGGGCCGCCGGTGATTCCGGCGCAGGAGAATCATCCTCCAAAGGAGACGTGGAATCCGACGTACGAGCTGGAGTACTGGCGGTGGGGGCTGGAGACCGCGCAGCGGTGGCGGGAGAGGCTGGGGCTACAGCGGGAACCTCGCTGGGACGATGTGGCGCGGAAGCTGTCGCCGCTGCCGGTGAAGGATGGAGTGTACCTCGCGCACGAGAATTGCCCACAGACTTACACTGAGCGGAACCGGGACCATCCGTCGATGCTGGCCGCGCTGGGGGTGCTGCCGGGGGAGAGTGCGGACCGGGAGACGATGCGGCGGACACTGAAAAAAGTGATTTCGGAGTGGAAGTGGGCGAACACGTGGGGATGGGACTATCCGATGACGGCGATGACGGCGGCAAGGCTGGGGGAGCGCGAGACGGCGGTGGATGCGCTGCTGCTGGAGACGCCTAAGAACCGGTATCTGGCGAACGGACACAACTACCAGAGGCCAGGGTTGCACCTGTATCTGCCGGGGAATGGCGGGCTTCTGACGGCGGTGGCGCTCATGGCGGCGGGGTGGGAAGGCGGTCCAGAGGACAAGGCACCTGGGTTTCCAAAGGAGGGGTGGAGCGCGAAGTGGGAAGGGTTGAGGCGGGTGATGTGATCAGCGGCGGGAGCGGAAGAAGTTTTCGAGAAGTTCGACGCATTCAGCAGCGAGGATGCCTTCGACGATCTCGACACGGTGGTTGAGGATGTCGCTGTCGGCGATCCGGAATTTGCTGCGGACGCCGCCGAACCGGAGGTCGCGACCGCCGAAGACGAGGCGGCGGACTCGGGCATGGACTAGGGCACCGGCACACATAACGCAGGGCTCGAGGGTCACGTAGAGGGTGGAATCGGCGAGGCGGTAGTTGTCGAGCGTCCGGGAAGCTTCGCGGAGGGCAAGGATCTCGGCGTGGGCGGTGGGGTCGTTTCGGGAGATGGGCTGATTCCAGCCTCGGCCGGCGATTTCGCCGTCCAGGACAAGGATTGCGCCGACAGGAACTTCTCCTTGCGATTCAGCGTACTGAGCAAGAGTGAGGGCTTCGCGCATCCAGCGCTCGTCGACTATTTTCGCCGATTCATCCATTTGTGGACTCCAAGGGGACATGAGTGGCCTTAGAATGAGAGGGATCACATGAAGTTCCTGTCATTAATTGTAAAGAACTGCCTGAGGAACCGGCGGCGCAGTTTTTTGACGATCGCCAGCCTGGCGATCTCGCTGTGCCTGTTGGGAGTGATGGCGGCGCTGTACTATGCGCTGTTCATCAGCAACGTTCCGCCGAAGGCGCAGGCACGGCGGATCGTGACGCGGCACAAGGTCTCGATCGTTTTCCAGATGCCTCTTTATTACAGGGAGAAGATCCGGCAGGTACCGGGGGTGGAAGAGGTGATGGTGTGGCAGTGGTACGGCGGAGTCTACAAGGATTCGCGGGACCAGAGGAACTTCTTCGCGCGCCTGGGTGTTGAGGCGGACAAGCTGTTTAAGGTCTATCAGGACTACGTTTTGCCGGAGGATCAGAAACAGGCGTTTATCAACGATCCGGCAGGCTGTGTGGTGAACAAGGTACTGGCGGATCGGCATGGGTTCAAGGTCGGTGACAAGATTCTGATCAAGGGCGACATTTTTCCGTTCGACCTGGACGTGACGGTGCGTGGGATTTATACCTCGACGGACTTCGATGACGAGACGCTTTGGTTCAATTTCAAATATTTCGAGAACGCCTTGAGGAACTCGTCGCGGCTGGCGGCAGGGACGTTCACGATGCTGGCGAAGAGTGAAGCGGACGTGCCGCACATCTGCCGGGAGGTGGACGCAATGTTCGCGAACTCGCCGACGCCGACGAAGACGGAGAGCGAGTACACGTTCGGACTGTCGTTCCTGTCGTTCCTCGGAAACATCAAGGTGATCCTGATGGTGATCTGCGGCGCGGTGACATTCACGGTGCTGCTGATCGCCGCGAACACGATGGCGATGAGCGTGCGCGAGCGGGTGAAGGAAGTGGGCGTGCTGAAGACGCTGGGATTCGAGAAGAGGACGATCCTTTGGCTGATCCTGGGAGAGAGCGCTGTGATTTCGATGGTGGGGGGCCTCCTGGGCGTGCTGATTGCTCAAGGGCTGTGCATTCTGATCCGGCAGGGGCCGATGATCGTGCAGCAGACGAAGACGCTGTCGATCGGTCCGCCGGTGTTTGCGGCGCTGGTGGGGTTGTCGGCGCTGATTGGGGTTGCGGCTGCGGTCGTGCCGGCATGGAACGCATCGCGTTCAAACATTATCGATGCACTGCGTTTTACTGACTGACGGGGTACCAGGATGGCGATTCCACTTTCGTACAACGTGAGGAATCTTGCAGTTCGCAAGACAACGACGGTGATGACGGCGCTTGGCATCGCCCTGACGGTGGCGGTGCTGCTGGCGGCATTTTCGCTGGTGGAGGGATTGCGGACGACGTTCGAAGGGTCGGGGCATCCGCTGAACGTTCTGCTGACTCGCAAGGGATCCGATTCCGAACTGAGCTCGAACTTTCCGCGGTCGGTGTTCAATGATCTGAAGTTCAAGCAGGGGATCGCGAAGAACGCAAACGGCGAACCGCTGGCGTCGCTGGAGATGGTGACAGTGATCATGCTGTCGAGCGAGGAATTTCCCGAAGGGGCGAACGTGAACGTCCGCGGCGTGACGCCGACCGGCATTGAGATCCGTGAGGACTGCAGGCTCACGTCGGGGCGCTGGTTCACTCCGGGCCGGCGCGAAGTCACGGTGGGGAGTTCGGTGGCGAAGAGGTATCCCACGGCGCATCTCGGCGGGAAGCTGAAATTCGGACGCGGGGAGTGGGATGTGGTCGGCGTGTACGACAGCGTGCAGGCGGCGCGGAACTCGGAGATGATGGTCGATCTGAACCAGGCGGCGGGCGATTTTGAGCGATCGGAAGTGCTGAGCTCGGCGCTGATCCGCGCGACGGACGAGGTGGCGCGGCAGGCGCTGATCAACGACCTCGAATTCGACACGCGGCTGAATGTGAAGGCGCGCACGGAGAAGGAGTACTACGCGCTGCAGACGTCGTCGGGGGACCTGGTGAAATACCTGGGCACGTTCGTGGCGGTGATCATGGCCGTGGGGTCGTGCTTTGCGGCAATGAACACGATGTACGCGGCGGTCGCGCGGCGGTCGAAGGAGATCGGCACGCTGCGGGTGCTTGGTTTCTCGAAGGTGAGCATCATGCTCAGCTTTCTGATTGAGTCGTTGCTGTTGTCGATTCTCGGCGGTCTGCTGGGCATTCTGCTGGTGATGCCGCTGAACGGGATTACGACGGGGATCGGAAACTTCGTGACGTTCTCAGAGGTGGCGTTCAAGTTGAGAGTGTCGCCGGAGATCATGATGCGCGGGATGATTTTCGCGTTGTTTATGGGAGCGTTCGGCGGGCTGCTGCCGGCCTTCAGCGCGGCTCGCAAGCAAATTCTGACGGCGTTGAGGCAGATCTGATGGAAGTCATGGATCAGGAACTCAAAAGACTGAAGATCGACAGAAGCGGCGCCGCAGACGGCGGCGGCTCCAAGTGGGCGACACGCTGGATCCTGATCGGCGTGGCGCTGTTCGTTCTGGCTGGGGTGGGCGCGACGGTCTACAACAAGCTGAACAGCGCGCTGGAGGTGACAATGGTCCGGGCACAGGCGCAGCAGACAGGGGGGGCCTCGGGACAGGCGGTGGTGTTGAACGCCACGGGGTACGTGATCGCTGCGCACAAGATCCAGGTGGCTTCGAAAGTGGTAGGCAAGGTTGCCTGGATCGGCGTGGAGAAGGGCGACAAGGTCAAAGAGGGGCAAGTGATCGTGCGCCTGGAAGATGACGAGTATCGGGCGAGTTTGCAGCAGGCTCGCGGACAGTTGTTGAGCCTCGAGGCGCGGTTGGCGGAACTGGTGAATGGATCGCGGCCCGAGGAGATCGCAGCAGCAAAGGCGAACGTGGAGCAGGCGCAGGCGGATCTTGAGAACGCGCGTGTGAATCTGGAGCGGGTGCGTAAGCTGCATCAGGACGGGGTGTTTCCGAAATCGAATCTTGACGATGCTCAAGCGCGGTACGACGCCGCGCAGGCGAGAGTGAACTCGCTGCAGAAGACGTATGAGCTCGTGAAAATCGGGCCGCGGCGCGAAGTGATCGATGCGCTGAAGGGTCAGATCGAGCAGGTGAAGGGGATGGTGTCCTTCGCCGAGACGCAGTTGAACAACACGGTGATCCGCGCTCCTGTGACCGGGACGATTCTGGAGCGCGTGGTGGAGCGAGGCGAGTTCGTGACGACGAGTTTTGTAGGCGAGCGCGGCGCCAAGGGGTACGTTGTGTCTTTGGCGGACCTGAATGATCTGCGCGTGGAACTGGACATCTCACAGAACGACTTCAACAAGCTGGGTCCAAAGCAGAAGGGCGAGATTACGGTGGACGCGTATCCGGGCAAGAAGTGGGATGGCGTGATCGATGAGATCTCTCCGGAAGCAAACCGGCAGAAGGCAACGGTTCAGGTGAAGGTGAAGGTGTTGAACCCCGACGAGTATTTGCGGCCTGAGATGAATGCGTCAGTGGCGTTTCTTTCAGAAGCGAGGTCAATGGGCGCCGCCGCGGCAGGGAAGCCTGTCGTGTTCATTCCGCCCGCTGCAGTGAAGGACGACAAGGTGTTTATCGTAGTGGGCGAGAAGGTGGTGCAGAGAACGATTCGCACGAGTGGCAATACGCCGCAGGGTTTGCGCGTGGAAGATGGACTGATCGGTGGTGAGGATCTGGTGTTGAACCCGCCTGCCGAGCTGAAAGACGGGATGAAGGTGCAGAGGAAGAAATCATGAGCGACGTTGTGATCAAAACCCGGAACCTCACCAAGGAATACATTCGCGACGAGTTCCATGTCGTCGCATTGAAGGACGCCGAGATCGAGGTGCATCGAGGCGACTTTGTGGCGTTGATGGGGCCCTCAGGTTCGGGGAAGTCGACGCTGCTGCACCTGGTGGCGGCGATGGACCGTCCGACCAGCGGCGAGATCGAAGTCCTGGGCTCGAAGCTGAACGGGTTGAACGACGGGGCGATCGCCAGGTGGCGAAACCGGCATGTGGGGTTCGTCTTTCAGAGCTTCAACCTGATCCCGGTGCTGACGGCGCTGGAGAACGTGGAGCTGCCGCTGAAACTGACGCACTTGAAGAAAGGCGAAAGGATGCAGCATGCAGCGACGGCCCTGAAACTGGTGGGCCTGGGCGACCGACTGGGGCACTTCCCGCGGCAGTTGTCGGGCGGGCAGGAGCAGCGTGTGGCGATTGCGCGCGCGATTGTGACTGATCCGGACATTCTGCTGTGCGACGAGCCGACGGGAAACCTGGATGCGAAGTCGGCGCAGGAAGTGCTGTCGCTGTTGGCGAAGCTGAACAAAGAGCACGGCAAGACGGTGGTCCTGGTGACGCACGACCCGCATGCCGCACATTACGCATCCAAGGTCCGGTACATTGACAAAGGGGAGCTGTTGCCGGACGGCACGAAGCCTGAAGGTTGGAACTGAAGTTGGCGCGACTGGCGATTCTTTACGAACACCCTCACTGGTTCAAGCCCCTGTTTGCGGAGTTGAACCGGCAAGGCATTGCCTATGAGGAGTGGCATGCGGAGGCACTCTCCTATGACCTGGAGGAGCGCGAGTTTCCCGATCTGGTGCTGAACCGGATGAGCCCGTCGGCTCTTTTCCGCGGGCATGGCCATGGCCAGTTTGCGGTGCGGGATCTGCTGAGTTTTCTCGAGTCGCGCAAAGTGGCGGTGGTCAATGGCGCGCAGGCGTACGAGTACGAGATCAGCAAAGTGCGGCAGTTGGAGCTGTTCCGGCGCTGCGGAGTGAAGACGCCGAAGACGAGGGTGCTGAATCACGCTTCGCTGGCTGCGAAGGCGGCGGAGGGCATGTCGTTTCCGGTGCTGGTGAAGCCGAACTGCGGTGGGGCAGGGAGCGGGATTCAGCGGTTCGACTCGCTTGGGGATCTGGCGGCGGGTGCGGGTTCTCTGGAGTTGGGGTGCGATCACACGGCGCTGGTGCAGGAGCACATTCCTTCACGGGACGGAAGCTGCTACCGCGTGGAGGTGCTCGATGGTCAGGTGCTCTACTGCGTGAGGATCCAGCGTGACGGGCAGGGCTACAACCTGTGTCCGGCGGATGTGTGCGAGTCCGCGGCGAAGCCGGTGTTCATGCGGTGCGAGCCGCTTCCGGAGGCCGCGAATGCGGCGGTCGCGGTGGCGCGTCGGGGTGGGATGGACGTTTGCGGCGTGGAGTACATCATTGACCATCGGACGGGTGAGCCGGTGTTCTATGATTTGAACGCATTGTCGAATTTTGTGGCGAATGCGGATCAGGTGTTGGGGTTCAATCCGTACAAGCTTTTTGTCGAGTATCTGTCGCGGCGGCTGTGGGGGCTGGGTCGGGTCTACCGCTGAAGTTTGTGAGGCGACGGAGCGAGCGGCTTCAGGGATAGAATTCGGGATGTGAAAGTCCCTATTAGTCTCTTGCTCTTCCTGATATCCGCGGCGGCGGAGGTGAGGATCGTGCAACAGGATGGACGGTGGACGATGCTGCGCGATGGGTCGCCGTACTTCGTGAAGGGTGCGGTGGTGATTGGCGGAGAGGAGCTGCTGGACGAACTGAAGAAGTCGGGCGGGAACTCGGCGCGCACGAGCGCGCAGATGCTGGAGGCCCTGCAGAAGCGCGGGCTGACGGGATTTGTGGGGCTGCCGGTGGGGAAGGCGCGGATGGGCTTCGACTACAACGACCCGCTACAGAAGGCGAAGTTGGAAGAGCGGATCCGGGAGACGGTCACGCGGTACAAGGACCATCCGGCGCTGCTGCTGTGGGCGATCGGGAACGAGCCGAACATCGGATCGACGCGCGAGCAGGCGCGGCAGAGTTACGCGTGGATCGAGAAGGCGGCGAAGCTGGTGAAATCGATCGACGGGCGGCACCCGGTGATCACGGTGATCGGCGATGGCGAGATGAGGCAGTTTCTGCCGGATTTGAACGAATTGTGTCCGTCGCTGGATGCGCTTGGGCTCAACGCGTATCACAGCGTGTTTTTCCTCAAGGAGGAAGTGAAGGAGCGTGGATGGACAGGTCCGTATCTGATCACGGAGTTCGGGCCGCGGGGGCACTGGCAGGTGGCGAAGACCGCGTGGGGGATGCCGATCGAGGATTCCAGCACTGAGAAGGCGGCGCACTACAAAGAGGCCTATGAGTCGGTAGTCGGCAACAATAAACAGTGTCTCGGCTCATATGTTTTTCTGTGGTACGGAAAGCACCACGAGAAGACGCATACCTGGTACAACATGTTCCTGACGGATGGGAGCAGGACAGGTGCGGTGGATATGATGGAGCAGTTGTGGACAGGGAGGCGGCCGTCGAATGTGGCGCCGGAGATTCTCGCGCTGCAGGTGGAGGACCGGTTCCATCCGCCCTTGTTGAAGGCGGGAGCGGTGGTGTTGTGCAAGGTGGCGGCGCGAGATGGGGATGGCGATGAATTGAAGTACGAGTGGGATCTGCGACCGGACGTTGCGGACAATCAGAACGTGGGCGGCGATAAGGAGCCTGGAACGGAGCCGATCGCAGGAGCGGTTGTGCGAACGAAGGGGAATGAGGCGGAGATCCGGCTGCCGGCGCAGCCGGGGGCGTACCGGCTGTTTGTGTACGTGCGAGACGGGAAGGGCGGGGCGGCCACGGCGAACCGGGCGATTCACGCGAAATAGGGGTTTGACCCCACAGCAAATGTCTGGCTGGGGCCGGAGACGGAATCCATGGCCGACGTCAAGATTCGTAATGTGCCTGACTGGGTGGTGAACTGGCACAGGAAGCGGGTGGAGAAGGAAGGCGTGAGCCTGGAGGAGCACTTGAGGAGATTCTGGAGGAACGGCGCAAGCTGGTGGTAGAGTTGGATGCCAAGCGCGCACGGATTGAGCGGCGTATGACCATCAGTTGCCAGACTGTCTTTACCTGGCGCTGGCCCGGAAGTCAGAGGCGCCTCTGATCAAGGCCGAGGAGCATCTTGTGAGGAAAGCCAAAGGGCTGAAGGGCGTTGAAGGGCGGATGCTGGAGGAGTGAGCTATTCAGACTTTCTGGCGATGAGGCCGACGGATTCGCGGCCGTCGAGGCGGAGTGTGGCGGGGAGGTCGGGGCGCTGGAAAAGCCAGGCGCGCTCGACGACGAGTCCCGCAGATTCGGCGATGCGGCGCAGTTCCAGGTCGTCAAGCAGATGGATGGATTTCGGCATCTGGCTGCGCTGGCGGTGGGAACAATAGTCGCTGACTTTGTCGATCCATCCGGGCCACGGCTGTCCGCCTGCGCGGCGGCGCTCAAATTCGGGGATGAATGCCGCGAAGGGCTGCTGATAGGGCGTGGCGGCCTGCACGAAAAGGTGGCCGCCGGGGCGGAGCCAGCGTGCGATGGCACGCATCCCTTCGTCCAGTTGCCTGCCGGTGAGGAAGTGAAAGAGGTTGGAGGCGTGGACTGCACCAAGGGTGGCGGGCTCGAAATGCAGTTGCCGCGGGAAGCGGCCGGGCTTCAATTGGAGGCGCGGACGCTCCGCTTCAGGCACTCTGGTTCGTAGGAATTCGAGGTGCCCCAGGTCCAGATCGTTCGCGATGACCGACGCTCCGGCGTGGAGCGCGGCGAGGCTGACGGCGCCATAGCCAGCGCCGAGGTCGAGGAACGGTGAGAGCTCGCCGCAGGCGCCAGACCGGCAGAATTCGACGGCGAGTTCACTGAGCGGGCTGAGCTGTTCAGAAGCCCAGCCCATGCGGTTCCGAGTGAGAATGCGCCGTGGATCGGTGCGAGGGCGCATGCTCGGCATGACCAGTCCTTAGTGGCGGAAGTGGCGGAGTCCGGTGAAGACCATGGCGATGCCAAGGCGGTCGGCGGCTGCGATGACGTCGGCGTCCTTTACGGAGCCTCCGGGTTGGATCACGGAGGTGGCGCCGTTCTTGGCAACGACTTCGAGTCCGTCGGGGAAGGGAAAGAAGGCGTCGGAAGCGACCGCGCAGTTTTGGAGAGGCAGCACGGATTTTTTCGCGCCGATTTCGGCTGAGAAGACGCGGCTCATCTGGCCCGCGCCGGAGCTGAGCAACTGTCCGGCGCGCGCGTAGACGATGGCATTAGACTTAACGTGCTTGCAGACCTTCCAGCCGAACTCGAGGGCCGCCCATTCTTCCGAGGTGGGCTCACGGCGAGTGACGACTTTGGCGGTGGATTTGTCGATGGTCAGCAGGTCGGCCGACTGGGCGAGGAAGCCTCCCGTGATCGACTTGACGACCATCTCGTCGGGCACGTTCCCTTCGACGGTGACGAGGCGGAGGTTCTTCTTGGACGCGAGAATGGAGAGGGCTTTCTGTGAATAGGCGGGCGCGGCGACGCATTCGACGAACAGCTTCGAAACTTCGGCCGCGGTGTCTTCATCGACCTCGCGGTTGAAGGCGAGGACACCGCCAAATGCCGAGACGGTGTCGGCTTCGAAAGCTTTCAGGTATGCCTGCACGAGCGAGTCCTGCTCGGCGCAGCCGCAAGGGTTGGTGTGCTTGATGATGGACGCCGCGGGGCGTTCGAATTCGCAGACGAGCTGCCAGGCGGCGTCGAGGTCCACCAGATTGTTGTAGCTGAGCTCCTTGCCGTGGAGCTGGTTGCAGTTGGCGACGCCGATTGTGCCCGAGGAGTAGAGAGCGGCGGATTGATGAGGGTTTTCGCCGTAGCGGAGCTCCTGTTTTCGGGGGACGAGAATGTTGAGGACCCGGGGAAGTGGGGTGGGGTGGTCGGTAAAGCCGGAGTCATCGGCTTCGATGGAGGCGAGGCGGGCAGTGATGGCGGCGTCGTACTTGGCGGTGGTGGCGTAGGCTTTGCGGGCGAGGTTCCAGTGGGTCTTCTTGGAGAGGCTGCCGGCGCTGGCGCGGAGTTCAGCGAGGATGGCAGCATAGTCGGCTGCGTCGGTGATGACGGCGACGTCTTCGAAGTTCTTCGCGGCAGCTCGGATCATAGTGGGGCCGCCGATATCGATGTTCTCGATGAGCTCTTCGACGGGTGCGTCCTTCTTTGCGGCCACCTTCTCAAACTGATAGAGGTTGACGACGACCATGTCGATGGCGCCGATGGCGTGTTCCTCCAATGCGGCCATGTGCACCGGGACGGAGCGGCGGGCGAGGATGCCGGCGGCGACACGGGGATGGATGGTCTTCACGCGGCCATCGAGCATTTCAGGGAAGCCTGTGACTTCGCTGACGTCCTTGACCGCGAGGCCTCCTTCGCGGAGGAGGCGGGCAGTGCCGCCGGTGGAGATCAGCTCGCAACCAAGCTCGGCGAGCCCGCGGGCGAAATCGAGGAGTCCGGTTTTGTCGGTGACACTGAGGAGAGCGCGTTTGACGGCGGGCATAACGTGTCTATTCTCCCACTAACGGATCGGCTGTTACCATGAAGCCGTGGCATACAAAATCACGTTGATCCCGGGAGACGGCATCGGACCGGAAGTATCCGAGGCCACGGTGCGGATTTTGGCGGCGACCGGAGTAGCGATTGAATGGGAACGGGTGGAGCTTTCGGCGCCGATCATCGAGCAATTCGGCACGAGTCTGCCGCCGCACGTGCTCGAGTCAGTGGAACGGACCGGCGTGGGCCTGAAGGGGCCGGTGACGACGCCGGTCGCGGGCGGATTCAAGAGCGTGAACGTGGCGATCCGCAAACAATTGGACCTGTTTGCGAATGTGAGGCCCGTCTTCACGCTTCCTGGGTTGAAGACGCGCTTCCAGGACGTGAAGATCGACATGGTGATCTTCCGTGAGAACACAGAGGATCTGTACTCGGGCCTGGAACATGAAGTCGTGAAGGACGTGGTGGAGAGCCTGAAGATCATCACGAGATTTGCGTCGATGCGAATCGCCGAGTATGCCTTCGCCTACGCCAGGAAGAATGGGCGGAAGAAGGTGACGGCGGTGCACAAAGCCAACATCATGAAGCTGTCAGACGGGTTGTTCATCCGGTGCTGCCGCGAAGTGGCGTCGGTGTATCCGGACGTCGCTTACAACGAACTGATCGTGGACAACGCGTCGATGCAACTGGTGATGCGGCCCGAGACATTCGACGTCCTGCTGCTGCCGAATCTGTATGGCGACATCGTGTCCGACCTGGCGGCCGGGCTGGTAGGAGGGTTAGGAGTAGTGCCCGGGGCCAACATGGGCGAGAAGCACGCGGTGTTCGAGGCCGTGCACGGATCGGCGCCGGACATTGCCGGCAAGGGGCTGGCGAATCCGACGGCGCTGATGTCGTCGGCGATTCTCATGCTGAGGCATCTCGGCGAAAGGACGGCGGCTGATCGTTTGCAGTCCGCGATCGCGGCGACTTATCGCGAAGGAACGCACCTGACGAGTGATGTTGGCGGGCGGGCAGGGACCAACGAGTTCACGGACGCGGTGATCCGCCACTTGGGGTGAACACCGCGCCCATTGAATCAACAGAACTACTGCGGTGGCGCCTGTCTGGTGGCGGACTGCTTCATCGTGATTGAAGCAGGCGCCGAGAGTTTAAAGGTCAGGGCTGTCTCGGCGGGGATTGAGGCTGGTTCGCCTTTCGTCATCATTGCGGTGCCAACGCCTGCTCCAGCGCCGATGCCTGCTCCGATGGCCGCGCCTTTGCCACCTCCGGCGATCGCACCGATCGCGGCTCCCGCGCCAGTCATGATGCCGCCGCGGACGACGTCTTTCTTCACGCTCTTCTTGGCCTCAGCGGTGTGGTTCCCAGTCTGGATGGGGATCCGTTCACCATTGGCGGCCGTCAAGGAGCGTAAGGCGACACCTAGAGTCGCCACGCCTTTCACCTTCCCGCCCGGATCGGAAGAGACGACGGCGCCAGTGACATCTGCGCCCTTGCGAGCGACAACGGTGCCGTCCACAACGAGGTCTTGCGCGAGCGTTGCCTGGAACACCTGACCGTTTTGAGCGGTCTTGGTGGAGAGCGCAGTAATGGTCATGACTGGAACAGTTGTTCCAGCGGGAAGAGTAAAGACCTTCGGCGGAGGCGGAGGTGGAGGGGGGGGAGGAGTGGCTGGAGTGGATTCGGGTCTTGCAGCCGCCGTCTCAACAGGTTTCGCCTGACCGGCCGGAGACGGAGCTGCGGCCTGTTGCGCTGGTTGTCCTTGCGCCGGTTGTCCCGCTTTGGACTCATCTAACTGCTTCTTAGTGTCATCCAGTTGCTTCTGCATCTCGGCGAGCTTCTTTTCGCTCTCAGTCGACTGCTTTGAGCCGCATCCAGCGGTTGAGAGCGCCACCGACAGCGCGCTCAAGATCACTACCGTCTTCAGCCACATATTGCCACCTCCATAATGAATCTCCCGTCTCGGGGCGTTGCATTCGTCTGAGCAACACCCGCTTTACCCAAGTGTAGCTGGAAGCCCGGATGACGAACAGTCACTTTCGATGCCTTTACCCAGGTGGGGAATACACGGAGCCGAGGGGAGACTAAACGATTGAGGAAAAACTGTGGCAACAGAGTCCCAGAGCATGGGATGACAAGTGAAAACATCCGACAACCAAATGAACCGAATGGTAAGGTATCCGAGGATTGGCGTGCTTTGTTCGAGCCTTGATTGCAGCGAGTTGGAAGAGTCCAAGCGGGTTGACATATGGGCCCGAAGACGTCGTTTGGAGATGGCATCCGACTTGCAGTTGGAGAAGACGTCCGAACCATATGACCCGGGTGCCGTATGGGTCGGAAATGGCGGCAGCCTACCCTCAGGCCGCCAGATGGAATCGTGGAGTTCCTCTCTTCACGCATAGCCGCTCAAACCGAAACACGTTCCGTCGTGCAGCCTGCTCGAAAAGCTGGCAGTGCATGCGGCCGTGGCCCCGCTGACGCTTCTAACTATCCGGAGTGCCGGGAGATTCGCCATGCCGATACTGAGCCCAAAATGCCGTCTCGTTAGTTTCCGGCTGACCGAAGAAGAATACGAGGAGCTGCGAGCGATCTGCCAGGCGTACAAAGCTCGCACTTTGTCCGACTTCGTTCGGGACAGCATGTGCTGGATGATGAAGCAGCGTGTGGATGCTGCCAGTGATGGTCAGTGGAGTGCAACGCTCGATAAGCCGATCCGGCCGGCACTCCAGATCAACGACCACCTGTCCAAGGGTGAGGTTGCGAAGGAAATAGAGGCGTTGACCAACATGCTGCTGAATCTCCATCGTCGGACGGAGGTGTTGGGACAGCAGGTGGATCGACTGTTCCTCCTGATGAGAGCCGGTGAAGACGCAGATCCTTTGGATGGGGGCTACAAGGAAATTGACGTACATGGAGTGGAAGGCAGAGAGATCTCATTGCTACGCCATGCCGAATGAAGGAAGGCCGGAGCTATGTGCGGAATCGCCGGAATTCTGAATGTGCACGAGGAACCTGTGGCCGTAGGGATCTTGCGGCGCATGGTGTCGATGTTGCAACACAGAGGGCCTGACGCCACAGGAATCTCGGCGCATGGTCATGTGGGGCTCGGGCACACGCGGCTGAGCATCATCGATATTGAGGGCGGCCGGCAGCCAATGAAGAACGCTGACGGCTCCCTGGAGGTGGTGTTTAACGGAGAGATCTTCAACTACGTCGAACTGCAGAAGGAGTTGGAAGAGAAAGGCCACCGGTTCGCGACGCGCTCCGACACAGAAGTCATTCTCCACATGTACGAAGAGTTCGGAGAGGAATGTGTTACGCGAATGAACGGTCAATGGGCATTCGCGATATGGGATGCACCGCGACGCCGATTGTTCCTGTCGCGTGATCGGATGGGAGTACGGCCGCTATTCTACAGCGACTCGGGCAGGGAGTTCCTTTTTGCGTCAGAGATTAAGGCAATCTTTGCTCATCCGGCAGTGAGCCGGCAGCTGGACTTTGAAGCACTGGACGAGATTTTCACTTTTTGGCACTGCATCCCGCCTAGGACGGCATTTGTGGGAGTCAATGAATTGCCACCGGGATATAACGCGACAGTGTCAAACGGGCGGATGAGTCTCCGGAAGTACTGGGAACTGGAATATCCCGATCAGCCTCGCGAAGCAGACCAGATCACCAAGGAAGAGTACGGTGAACGGCTGCTCAGCCTGTTGAAGGACGCTACTCGGATCAGGCTCCGGGCCGACGTTCCGGTGGGCGCATACCTGAGTGGAGGGTTGGATTCGACACTGGTTGCGGCGCTGGCCCGTCAATGCGTGAATGACCGGCTGAAGACATTCTCCGTCAGGTTCGACGACGACGAGTTCGACGAAGGGCGCTACCAGCAGGAGTCGATCCGGCACCTGGGTACGGAACACCAGGATATTCAGTGCCGGGACGCAGATATCGGGAGGATTTTTCCCGATGTGATCTGGCACACGGAAAAGCCGATACTGCGAACCGCCCCCGCGCCCCTCTACCTGCTAGCCAAACTGGTACATGACAACGGCTGCAAGGTAGTTCTGACGGGCGAGGGATCCGACGAAATATTGGGTGGCTACGACATTTTCAAAGAGTACAAGATACGCCGATTCTGGGCCATGCATGAGGAATCGCGCCTGAGACCGATGCTGCTGAAGAGGTTGTATCCGTATCTGAGAAACCTTGGCGCGCAACCAGATGCCTATTTGAACGCGTTCTTTCGGCCAGACGGCGACGTCAATGGCCTGTTCTTCTCACACCTGCCGCGATGGAAGCAGACGGCAGGGGTGAAGATGTTTCTCTCCGACGACGTACGAGAGGAACTGGTGGCCCGGCAGGCATCCGATGGTCTGGCATCGCAGCTTCCCGATGCATATCTCGAATGGAATGGGTTCAATCGCGCACAGTATCTTGAAGCACGCTACTTGCTGCCTGGTTACATTCTGTCGTCACAAGGCGATCGGGTAGCTATGGCGCACGCGGTGGAAGGGCGGTTTCCCTTCCTGGACACTAGGGTTGTAGAGTTTGCCGCCGCTCTGCCTGCACGGCTGAAGATGAACGTGCTGCAGGAGAAGTATCTGCTGAAGAACTGTGCACAAGGGCTTGTGCCGCAGTCCGTGATACAGCGAAAGAAGCAGCCGTACCGCGCACCCGAGGCGAGGTGCTTCTTCCCCGGCGGCCGGGCGGTCGAGTACCTGGACGATCTGCTCGCGCCTTCGCAATTGAGGCGGGATGGAGTCTTCAACGCATCCGCCGTACATAGGCTCGTCGAGAAGGCGCGCAGTGGCAGTCTTGTGGGGCTGAGGGACAACATGGCTTTCGTCGGCATAGTGTCCACGCAACTCTTGATGCGCAAATTCACAACAGACTTCTCACTCGGAGGAGAATACGATGGCAAATACGATCAGCGACGAATTACGAGAATTCGTGATCGAGAACTTCCTGTATGGGCAGGCGAATGGGGGGCTCCGGGATAACGCTTCCTTTATTGAGTTAGGCATCATCGATTCTACTGGGGTCCTGGAGCTGATCGGATTCCTGGAGCAGCACTTTGGAATCGCGTTGGCGCCTTCGGAGCTTATCCCCGAAAACCTGGACACGATTCAAAACCTGACGAATTTGGTGGAGCGAAAACTCGCGCTCCAGGCCGCCGTGCCTCAGGTGCCGGAAAACAAGGGATGGATGGCCGGCGGGCATCAGGAGGCGGTCCATGAGCGCTAACGTGAGCTTCTCCAGGGAGGTGCTCAAACTCGACCCGGCGCAGACGTGTGCGGCTACTGAGGAGTGGATTCGAGAAACAGTCTTCCATCGGCTAAAGAGGCGAGGAGTGGTGGTCGCAATATCCGGAGGTGTAGACAGTTGCACCACCGCTGCGCTTTGTGCGCGGGCCGTAGGCAGAAACAGGGTGATAGGACTCTTTATGCCTGAGAAGGAATCTCCTGCTGATTGCCTTCGTCTGGGGCTTCTTCTAGCGAATGCCATCGGCATCGATTCTAGAACTGAGGATGTGACAGCAGTGCTTGAAGGAGCGGGCTGCTATGAACGGAGAGACGCGGCAATCCGCGAGCTCATTCCGGAGTACGGCAGCGGATACAGGCAAAAGATCGTGCTGTCTGACATGGTTGCCGGAGCAGCATATCCGATCTTCTCCCTGGTTGTGGAATCACCGGACGGTGAGATTCAACGGCGCCGCCTCACCGCTCACGCGTACCTGGGAATTCTTGCCGCCGTGAATTTCAAACAGCGCGTCCGCAAAATGATGGAGTATTACTACGCCGATCAATTGAACTATGCAGTAGCGGGAACACCGAACTTGCTGGAATACGATCAGGGGTTCTTTGTGAAGAATGGTGATGGCTCGGCGGACTTCAAGCCGATCGCGCACCTGTACAAGACTCAGGTGTACCAGTTGGCCGAGTATGTCGGAGTACCAGAGGAGATTCGACGCCGCCCGCCCAGCACAGACACTTACTCCATGGAGCAATCGCAGGAGGAGTTTTATTTTTCACTTCCCTTCGACAAGATGGATTTGTGTCTCTGGGCGAGGGACCACGGCATGCCGCCCGAAGTACTGTGCGCAGCAGGCTTGACTGCCGCTCAGGCGCTCCGCGCGTACAGGATGATCGACTCAAAACGGGCGGCAACCCGATACCTTCATTTGCCCCCTCTGCAAATGGAGCAAGAGTCATCTGCAGCACAGGATTCCGGCTGGCGGGCTGACCGGCATCGGAACAACCGTATTGACCAAGCCGCGGCAGAGGGATCTGCCTTCGCCGGGGATTGACTGGTAGAGGCAAGCCACGGGACGAAGCTGCGGCAATGAATGCACGAAGACGCTGCCCTGGCAAGGGCAGTAGAACAACTGGCTGCCATTAGTGGCTGCTGAGGCAAACGGAAGTGAGACTTCGAATCGCGATCAAAATCGGCGCCGTTTGCGCCGTATATCTTGGCGTGGCGTTGGCCGCGCAACAGGCTGCCCCACCTGCCTACACTGCGAACCGGCCGGCACAACTAACCGCGGCGGCGAACGACGGTACAGACAGCGTGGTCAAGCCGAAAGTGAGCGAATCTTACCGCCTGGGGCCGAACGATTCCATCAGCGTGCGCTGCATGAACGCAGAGGAGTTCACGGATACACCCTTTCGAGTAGACACGGACGGCCAAGTGACATTGCCGATGGTGGGACGGGTAGAAGCTTCGGGGCTGACGGTGCGCCAACTGGAGACCAACCTAAAAGAGAAGCTGTCCAAGTACATCATCGACCCTCAAGTTGTGGTGCGCCTAGTGGAAGCGCGAAGTCATCCAGTTTCCGTAATTGGAGCAGTGCACCAACCTGGAGTTCATCAGCTGGACGGCGCGAAGCGGCTGCTCGAACTTCTCTCGCAGGCAGGAGGATTGAGGCAGGACGCTGGCCAAGTGATCACGTTGACGAGACGGCTTGAGTGGGGACGAATTCCGCTTCAGACCGAGCACACCGACGAGAGCGGAAAATTCAGCGTTGCGGAGATCGACCTCAAGGAATTGACTGCGGGGACGAATCCTGCAAATAACGTGGAGATCTGCCCCTTTGACGTAATCTCAGTACCCATGGCGGAACTGATTTACGTCGTTGGGGAGGTAAAGAAACCAGGCGGATTCACAATCGCGCACCCTGACGCCGTCTCCGTTCTGCAGGCACTATCGCTCGCGGAAGGTCTGCAGACCATGGCGTATGCAAAGAAAGCAAAGATCCTGAGGCAGAGCGATGGGGGGAACCGGGCAGAGATCCCAGTGGATCTCCCGCGACTGCTGGCCGGCCAGTTGTCTGACATCCCGATGATGCCTGGTGACATCCTGTTCGTGCCAAAGAACCAGGCTAAAAGCGCCGGAGTGAAGGTGATGGACGCCGCGATTCAGATGACGACCGGCGTCATTATTTACAGACGCTGGTAGGTCTCGAGAAGGGCTTGATTCGATGAAACTCCCAAAACATCTTCAATTGCCAGACGGGGAGAGCCAGTCCCTTGTACCGCAGCGGATAGACTCGACCGCACCGCAATCAGAACTGATCATACCAATGACGATAGCAGCCCCGGATCGAACCGCGTTACAAACCACAGGTTTGGGAGAACTGTTCGGCCATCTGTGGGCGTACAAGCTGGTAATCGTGGGAGCAGGAATCGTAGGAATGCTGGCGGGCATTGGATTGGGCTTGAGTTCAACGCCGGTATATCGAGCTGAGACCATCCTGCAGCTGGAAGGCTTCAACAATGAGGGAATGTACCGAGAATTTTCACCAGTATCGCCGCAATTAGCGAATGCGCCAGCTGAGCATTACCTGCAAAACCAAGTGAAGTTGTTGAGAAGCGAAACACTGGCGGTGCGCGTAGGGGAAAAGCTGGGGATGACAATGGTTTCGGAGACCGGATTGATCCCGTTGGCCCGGAAGAAGCTTGGCGTAGACTCAACGAAGCCTGCGGATACTCTGGAGCAGCAGAGAATTCGAGCTGTGAGGGCGGCAATGGAGGTGAAAACGTCGCTGAACTCTGAAGTGATGGAGGTATACTTCCGTTCACCTGATCCATATAAGGCGGCGCTTGGCGCCAACACAATCGCAGAGGAGTTCATCGAGCTCAACCGCGAGTACCGTCACCAGCACGTCGCGGCGACGACAGAATGGCTCACTCGGCAGGCAGCGGAGTTGAAGGCGCGGCTTGAAAAGGCAAGCGAGTCTTTGCAGGATTACGCGGCTGCATCGGGACTCGTCTTCTCTGGGCCGGATGACCATTCCACGCTTGCCAAGGAGCGGATGAGACTTATCGAAGAATCGCTGGCCGCGGCGCGGGCCGAACGAGCCCAGGTGCAGGCGCGCTACGAGGCAGTGAGAGCGGCTGCTCCGTCAGGTCTTCCTGACACAGTGGTCAGCGAGAGCTTGCGAAAAGCAGAAGGCGAGCTTCAGAATCTTCGACGCCAACTGGCGGAAATGAAGACGATGTACACCCCTGCGCACCAGAAGGTGAGAAGCCTGGAAGCGCAGATAGCGGAGTTGGAGAGAGGGATTGCGGAGGGGAGGAAAGAGGCAGTCGGACGCCTTCAGACGGAGTATCAGGCTGCGGCAGGGCGTGAGCAGAAGATAGCTCGTGTCCATGAAGAACAACTGAAGACTCTTCAGGGTCAGGCTGACCGCGCTTCCCGGTACAACCTTCTGAAACGTGAAGTGGAGACGACTCAGCACCTGTACGACGAGATGCTCCAAAAGGAGAAAGAGGCCGGCATGATGGCGGCGTTGCAGACAACGAACGTTAGGGTTATTGACAAGGCGCAGACGCCGCTCGCGCCATATCAGCCGAACTATCCGCTGAATTCAGCACTGGGACTCGCACTGGGAACGATGGGCGGAATTGTGTTCGCAGTAGCGCGACGCCGTCCCGACATACTCAGGCAGCCAGGTGACTCGGCAGATTTGAACATTCCCGAACTGGGCGCCATCCCATCTGCAAAAATTGATCCGGCGCGAGGGGGAATGCGCGCGTGGTTGCCTGCGAATGGGAACACCGGCGGCCAATTGGAGCTCGTGACATGGAAAGAAGATCGATCTCTTCTCAGCGAATCGTTTCGGGCCACTTTGGCGTCCATTCTTTTCTGTTCTGAAACGCGAGGCCGCTCGAGGACAAAGGGCAGCCGGGCGTTGGGGCAGTTGCTGGTGGTCACCAGCGTGGAGCCGACCGACGGAAAGACCACCGTGGTGTCCAATCTGGCAATCGCGTTGGCCGAGACCGGCAAGCGGGTATTGTTGATTGACGCTGACATGCGCAGGCCACGCATTCACTCGATCTTTGACGTATGCAATGACTGGGGACTGAGCGATCTGTTGCAGGGCAACGGGGATGGCAGTCGAATGCCCATCGAATCTCTCTATCGCCCAACGCGAATTCAGAGCCTGTCGGTTTTGCCAAGCGGCCCGGGGCCGGCGGCGATCTCGAAGTTGCTCTTTTCGTCGAACTTGAGAAATCTCTTGCAGCGATACAGGGTGCATTTCGACCTGGTTCTCATCGATACTCCGCCGATGACGCCGTACTCAGACGCGAGAGTGATTGGGCGCCAGTCGGACGGTGTGGTGATGGTGGTTCGCGCCAACCGGACTTGCAGGGAATCACTAAAGACGGTTTGCGCGCGGCTCATGCAGGACGGGATTCCAGTCCTCGGCACCGTGCTCAACGACTGGAGTCTGGATGCCGAAAGCCACCGCGCCTACACGCACTACTACAAGAACAGCTGAGCGTCGGCCAGGCGCAGAGGGGTGAATGGGACTACAAGAGGCGGTGCAGCGGACCGGAGAACTGCAGCGCGGAGTGTCGACAGAGCGGAGAAACGGCATCGAGGCGAAAGCATACAGCGAACCTGCAGCGAGGCCAGGCGGCGAGGCGCGGCGCATCCTGTTGGCGCTGACGCAGCTTGGCGGGATGCAGATCGTAGTCGCGTTCTCGACTCTGGCGCGCAACAAGGCGCTGGCTGTCTATCTGAAGCCGCAAGGGTTTGGCGAGTTTTCGCAGATGATGGCGATCGCGGCGCCGCTGTGGCTCGTGGTCCAGTGCGGCATGGCTGTGGGGCTAAGCCGGAATACCGCGGCTGTTGAAAGCCACGAAGACCGGCAGCGGCAGTTGGGGACCGCCAATCTGCTCACGGCCATGCTTGCCCTCATCTCGTTGGGCATCGTGATCCCGCTGCTGCTTAGCCCGGCTGGAGATGAAGTCCTCCGCCGGCTTGGCATCGTCCCGGGGATCTCGCAGAAAATACTGTTGGTGTTGTTGCTCGGCCTCGCTCCGCTGGAGGCGCTGCGAAATAACTTTCTCAGCTTCCTGCAAGGGCTGCTGGACATCAAGGGGATCAGCGCCAGGCGCAGTATTGCGGTGATAGCCAGCACCGTGGCGGCGATTCCTCTGATCGCGATACTCGGCATGTCAGGGGCCTGCATTCAAGCTGCGGTGGGGACTCTAGTGCTGGCGGTTCTGTTGGGGATCAGGTGCCTGCAGAATGGATTCAATCCGCTGGCATTCACTTGGGACTCCGGGACTGCGAAGCTCCTGGCGTCCTTCGGAGCCGCTGCGCTGCTGATCGGGTTTTCGCAGAATTCGGTCGATGCCATGTCCCGTGCATTTCTGATTGAAAGTGCCGGAGTGGGGGCGAACGGCCTGTTCCAGGCCTCATTCGCACTTTCGACGCAAGTAACGACTGTCGTGCTCGGCAGCGTTGGCGCCTACTCATTGGCTGTTCTCAGCCAATCTGTGGATTCAGAGGTCCTCAAGTCCCGAGTGGAAGACCTCCTGCGCGTAGTGCTTCCAGTTTCGACGTTAGGGCTCGGCGCCGTCGGCCTGGTCTCAAGGCCGATGCTATCGATTCTGTACTCGCCGCAATTCGACAATGCCGCAAATTTCATGCCTATCCTGCTCATCGCGAACTATGTCCAGGTAGGGACATGGGCGCTCGGCGCTCCCCTGTTGGGACGAGCGCTCATTCGCTATTGGATCGGCGTCCAATTGGTTAGCGCGTCCATCCGCTTCGGGGTGGCCTTTCTCCTGGTCGAGCGGCTTGGAGGATACGCCATCGCGGCCGGCTTCCTGTGCGGGTTGGTATTCGATCTTCTCGCCTACGCCACGATCTGCCGGCGTCGGATCGGCATCGGTATCGAGCCCCAGACGGCTTCGCGATTTGTTGTCGGGGCGGCATCGGTCCTGCTGGCCGCGCTGGCTGGTTCGTTTGCGGCAAATCCCGCCTCGTACGTAGCCCTCACCGCGGCAGCATGTCTCCTGTGCGGCATGGCGTTCCGGCTGCAAGGCGAGCTCGCAGCGCGCGTTGCGGTTCAATACTACAGACGAGTGACTTCACGATGGTGAGGCCAGGAACCAGCTAGTGGGCTTGCCACAGCGTGCGCGGAGTACGTGAAGGTAGACTACCCATCGCTTCTTCAACACTCTTGTTGGTGATACACCTATGATCCAACCGGCCACAGTTTCCGTCATCGTGCCGTGCTACAACACGTCGAAGTACGTCGATGACGCAGTGCTCAGCATACGCAGACAGACTTACCATTACCTGGACATAGTGTTAGTAAACGACGGATCCACTGACGACACGATGGACCACCTACAAAAACATGCAGCCGAAGATTCAAGGGTGAGAGTGTTTTCGGGTCCGAATCGTGGTCTTTCTGGCGCGAGGAACATCGGCTTGGCGAACGCGTCCGGGGAATTTGTCAGCTTTCTGGACGCCGACGACGTCATTCTCGAAAGCAAGTTTGATGAACAGGTCAGCTACCTGCTCCGAAACCCTGATTGTGACCTTGTCCATTCGGATTTCTATATCTCCGACAGCAGGCTATGCGTAAGCGGGCTCGTTCAAACACGGCTGCCTGCAACGGAAGATGCAATCAGCGCCTTCGCCAGGAGAAACTGGTTCGCCGTCATGGTGCCAGTGGTGCGGCGCAGGTTGCTAGGGATCGTGGGGAAGTTCGACGAAAGCCTAAAGGCATCGGAGGACTGGGATTTTTGGATCAGGTGCGCACGAGCGGGTAAGTTCGGGTACGTCCCGGGGCCGGTGGCAGTCTATCGCATGCATGAAGCGCAAATGCATCACGACGAGAGGCGCATGTTCGACGCGGCACAGAATGTAATTCGGACGCGCTTCCCGCACGGATCGCGTCTCCACTCTCTGGCGATGACGTGCCTCTACTGGACTCAGGCAAAGGTTCGTTTCCGCGCCCACGATTACGCCCGCATGGCTCTATATCTTGCGGCGGCCGAATATCACAGCACCATGGCAGGCGGCGTATCGTGGCGCATGCGGAACATTGATTCGGTTGTGATGCCAGTTCACGCGGATGCAGAACTGCGGGAAATGCGGGTATAGTCTGTGAAAAGAGCTTCCGCTTCCGGGCAAAGTGAGGGCCATGCGCTCGACACTTTGGCCTGTATCAGCCTGTACATCACGATTTTCGCGATTCCCGGGGAAGTTCTCGTCCCCCTGGTCAAAGATGTATCGGCAGTTAAACTGGTAGGGGGTGCTCTGGTTGTGGTTGCATTGTTACGGTTCCTGAGCATTCCGCGCATCAGGAAGCCATCAGTCATTCATGCGTTGTTGGTGGCCTTTATCGCATGGAGCGGCCTCAGCTACTTCTGGAGTGTCGACCCTGAAGCGACGATCGTGCGGACGGCCACATATGTCCAGCTATTGTTTGTCGTTTGGATGGTCTGGGAACTCGCGCCTGGCCAGGAACGGATAGTGCAATTCATTCAGGCGTTTGTTCTCGGGACAATACCAAGTTCTGCAATGACCGTTTACAATGCGCTCATCGGCCGGACGGCGCAGGATCTGTATCAATCAACACACGGGGGAAGCGGTCCGGCAGGCGCGCGCTACGCTGCCGGTGAATTCAATGCAAACGACTTGGGGCTCATGCTCGCCATCAGCATTCCAATGTCGGTGTATCTGATAGGCCAAAACAAGTCGTCACGGCTGCGCGTGTTGTATGGCATCCAAATTGCATTGGCTGTTGTCTCAGTGTTGCTGACAGGCTCACGTTCTGCCGCTTTCGCCATGGTGCCGGCGCTACTCTGCCTTGGAAAGCTGTTTTGGGGCGGTCAGAGTCGCGCTTGGATTCTCGCGCTCCTGATCCTGGCCCTCAGCGCCGGCGGCATACTATTGTTACCGCCCGAAATCTGGACCCGCTTTCTGAGCGCGGGATCCGAGATTTCGGAAGGAACGCTGACCCATCGAACAACTATCTGGTCTCTGGCTGCCGAGACTTTTAGTGATGCACCCTTCGCTGGCGTGGGGTCCGGCGCATTCCCTCAGATGAGCAACATCGCATTCGGCCGGTTGCTGGTCGCCCACAATACATACCTATCCATTCTTGTGGAGTTAGGCGTCATTGGCGTACTTATTGTGGCGAGCCTGTTTGCGACCATGTTTTACTCGGCTCTGCGTCTTCCACCCGCTGAAAAGTGGATGTGGCTGGGCGTCTTGGGCGTCTGGATGATTGGAGTTGCTGCGGGCAACTGGGAGTACCAGAAAACAACCTGGATGATCTTCGGCTTGGTCGCAGCGCATGAAGGGGCAGGAAGGGAGGTGTGGCAGTTGATGTCGCAAGCCCCTAAGCCGCGGGGCCCACTGGGAGCAGGCATGAATGCCTACGCCGGCCATGCCGCTATTAAGTGGCGCGAGGGCAAATCGTGGTGAGTTCCTAGTTCGGACCGCGAGGGACCATTGAAATGCACACCTCTGACAGCGAAAGGATCGTCATCGAATACGAACGCAGGGACCGCCAGGTTCCGGCGGACTTCTATGCGATGACTCGTCCGGTCAACATGCAGTTGCACCTTCAGTCTTTGCGGGCATGCGTGAGTCTCCTTCGCGGGGCAGGACAATTACCCCTTTCCGGAAAGCGCCTATTGGATATAGGATGCGGCACCGGCGGTTGGCTGCTGCAATTTGCGCAATGTGATGCCGAACCGGCCTTGATGGCCGGCATCGACCTTTCGAAGGAGAGAATTGACCGCGCACGAAAACGGCTTCCCCAAGCTGATCTCCGTGTAGGATGCGCCAACAGGTTGCCGTGGCCCGATCAAAGCTTCGACCTTGTGACACAGTTCGAAGCGTTCACATCGATTCTGAGTACGGACCTAAAACACGAGGTTGCGCGCGAAATGATGCGCGTGCTCAAGCCGGACGGTGCGATCCTGTGGTTCGATTTCCGCGTCAGTAAGCCAGGTAACCGGCAAGTCAAGGCGATTCGGAAGTCCGAGGTTCTGGAACTGTTCAAAGGTTGCCAAGTCAGGTCAAAGTCAGCGCTGCTGGCGCCGCCATTGGCTCGCATGGTCGTGGGCCGTTGCTGGATAGCCGGGGAGATCCTCCATCTTGTCCCCTTTCTTCGTACCCACTGTGCAGCCGTGATCCTCCCCGCGTGGTCCTAAGAAGCACCTCTGAATGAATGGACAGGATTGCATGATGCCCTTCGACAGTGTCTATGTCGCCCGAGAGCAGAAGGTGGACTATGCCTCTCGGCTTGAAGGTGAGGAGACAACGAGCGCTGGACAGCATGAACAGCCGGTTGCTGAAGCGCTCTTGTGCCGGCTCTTCAGATTTGCGGGCGCTGACAAGATTGGCTATGGGACGCCTCACTGGAACCCCCTTTCCGGCGTAATTCGACCCGGAGACAAGGTCGTGATCAAGCCGAACTGGGTTTACCACCGCAACAATGCGGGCCACGGCATGGACTGCCTCGTCACCCATACGAGCGTGATCGAAGCGATACTCAAATACGCTGTCCGGGCGAATCCCATGCAGATTGTCATTGGCGACGCTCCTGTTCAGGGGTGCGATTTCGAGGCTCTCTGTGCGGCTATCGGGATCCGGGACGCAGCCGCGCGGTTCTCCGGCTCCGGAGTGCCTGTCGAAGTACGGGATTTCCGCATGACCAGGAGGACGGACGAAGGTTTTGCAGCTCCAAGCAAGTCGACGGGCCGAAGCAGCGACGCTTGCGTGGAATTCGATCTGGGCCCCGCAAGTTGGCTGGAGGAGATCACTCAGGACGACACTGAATTTCGCGTGACGATGTACGATCCGGACGCTTTGAAGCGAACGCACCGGTGCGGGTCGCACCGGTATCTGGTCGCGCGCGAGGTGATGGAAGCGGATGTCATCATCAGCGTTCCGAAACTCAAAACGCACAAAAAGGCATGCGTGACCGGCGCATTGAAAAACGTAGTCGGCATCAACGTGCTCAAGGACTATCTTCCTCACCACCGGAAGGGCGGCTCGGCTCGGGGAGGTGACTGCTATGAGGGAGATGGCGTGCTGAAGGCCATGGCGGAGGATCTGACGGACGCCGGAAATCGCGCCGGTGGGCGCTGGCTCCGAGGCCTCTACGGAAGCGCGGCTGCTGTTTGCTGCAGACTGAGTAAAATGCAGGGCGGGGATGGCGACCTCGAAGGTTCGTGGTTTGGAAACGACACAATCTGGCGGACGACGCTCGACCTGCAAAGACTACTGATCTACGGTACGTTGGATGGGCGCCTGAATGATAGCCGGCAGAGAAGAGTTCTGAATATCACAGACGCGATCGTGGCGGGTGAGGGTGAGGGGCCGCTCTATCCTTCACCAGTCCCGCTTGGCGTGCTCACCATGGGCAACGACGCGTGCGCAGTGGAATGGGTGCACGCCATTCTCATGGGCTTCGATCCCGGCAGAATTCCCCTTTTACAGCACGCGCTCGGCGCCTCACCGCATGAAGAACTGGCCGAATTCCGCGTGAATCTTGAAGGGCGCTGGATGAGCCTTGACGATCTGGCGATGGAAGTGTGGCCTGCGTTCCGGGCGCCTGAGGGATGGCGTGGGCATTGTGAGCGCGGGGACGCGAACTCGGGCGCAGTGACTGCTGCAGGATTTCGACGGTCCGTCGGGGCATGAAAGGCGGGAGTTGGCGGCGAGCGGCGGCATTGGAACGGTCCCTGGCAGAGAGGCGGCAGCATCATGTGGAGAAACATCCTTTGGAGCGCCTACTCAGGCTTGCATGGGTTTGACCGCGAGTTGCGCGAGCTTGCGACGTTCAAATCGTTCAACGAGGACGAAGCACGAATCGCACTGGCGAGCCGTCTTCAACGGCAGATTCGGAACTTCGGAGCCAGAGAAGATGCTCTGCCGGAATGGAACGATGCGGCTCGCATCGATGATCCGGACGAGCTGTGGCGTCAATGGCATCACCTGCCAATCCTCACGAAAGAGATGTTGCGAACGCGCTTTCCTGCGCACGAACTCCCGCAGCGGTACGGACTGCGCGGCCTGGTCTCCTCCACCGGCGGATCAACGGGTGAGCCGACGGGGTACTTTCACGACGAGGAAATGCTGAGATCGTGCTCTACGAGAGTGGTATACGGCCGGATGTCGATGGGTTGGAAGGCGGCGATGCCGACAATCTCGATCTGGGGTTCCGAGCGTGATCTTGGACGCCAAATCAGCCGGCGGAAGCAACTCTCCGAATTCTGCCGCAATCACTGGGTAGTGCAGGGCTATCAACTCAACCAAGAGACTGTCGACAGGGTTGTGACTCTGATTAATCGACTCCGTCCAGTGGCCCTATATGGATTCACGAGCATGCTCGAGTTCGTCGCGCGCGAAATAGTGGAGCGCGGCATCCGATTCTGCGAAGGGTCGGTGCGTGTTGCGTGGAACGGCGGCGAAATGCTCTTCCCCCACCAGGCAGAACTGTTTCAGCGTGCGTTCGGCACACCATTGTTGAATTGCTATGGATGCAGGGAACTCTCCGCTATCGCCAATCAGACCGAACCCGGAGGTCCGCTCCATGTGTTACGGCCGCACCAGTTCCTCGAGATTGTGGACAGGAACGGGCGGCCAGCCGGCCCTGGAGAGTCGGGGAGACTGATCTTGACAAGCACCGTATGCAAGGGGACGCCATTTCTGCGTTACGAGATCGGTGATATCGGTGTGTACGAATCCGCATACTCCGATGCTTCCGGCATACGGGCAATCTCGGAACTGCAGGGACGCACTGCCGGGCTGTTAACCCTCCCTGACGGCACTGTCATGAACTGCCTGTACTGGAATCACTTGTTGAAGGAGTTTCCCGAAATCCATCAGTTTCAAGTGGCTATGTGCCGTGAGGGGAGCATTGAACTTCGGCTCACCGGCCCCGGTCTCACGCAATCGCGTGAGCAGTCCTTGCTGGACATGTTGCGTGTCCGATTGAGGACAATTCCTCTACGCATTCAGTGGATGGAACGGATTCCGTTGACTCCCCAAGGCAAGCTTGTGCAGGTCGTCCGTGAAGCCTGAAGTTTACGCCATGCAGACATTCACCGCGGAACGAAAGTCGTTGAGAGTGGCAATCGTTACTGCCTCCACCGGGTTTGGTGGGGCCGAAAAGCAGATGTACTATCAGGCGCGGAGCCTGATCGGAGTCGGTGCGCAGGTGCGACTCTTCTCCTTCATGGAGTCCGGCGTCCACTCCAGGGCGCTTCACGACTACGGTGTGGAAACCGAGGTATTGGGGGACAATCGCACAGTTCGCCTCGCGCGGCTCATCCGTGCTCTGATGTCATTCCGTCCCAATGTCATCCAGTCCATCCACGCCTACACGAACGTATATTCGGCAATCGCCGGCAAGATTGTAGGTGCTGTCAGCATCGGTGGACTGCGTGAGGATGTCGACCGTCACTTCAGGTCGAACCCGCGCTTCGGCCGGCACTTGTTAAGGGCGACCGATGCGATCATCGTTAACTCGCTCCGGGCTTTGAACCAACTCTGTGCGCGCAAGATTATTGATGCAAGCCGATGCTACTACCTGCCGAATGTTATCGATCTCACCCTCCCGCCAATGAGAAGCAGAGAGGATTCGGCGGCATGCACCTGCATCAGCGCAGGACGTTTGATTCATTCCAAACGCTTCGATCTGTTTCTTGAAGCGTTGGCGGCTGCAAGGAAAGAAGGATCATTCCTGAGGGGGGTAATCGCAGGAGATGGGCCCGAGGCACAATCGCTCCTGGACCTCTCTGAACTCCTTGGCTTGACACCCAATGAAGTCAGCTTCCCTGGCATGGTCTCCAATCTTCAATCTGCGCTGGCGCAAGGCGACATCTTCTTACTCTGCTCGGAGTCCGAGGGAACGCCTAATGTGGTGATTGAAGCGATGGCGGCTGGAATGCCCGTTATCACGACTCCCGCAGGAGACGCTGCCGACCTGGTACGGCAAGCGAAGGCGGGGATCGTCGTTCCATTCGGAGATCTGAAAGCCCTGGTTTCAGCGATCACGCTGCTTGCAAGAGCACCATCCCTGCGGGTTGAACTTGGTGAATCGGGGCGACGCTATATAGCGCGGCATCACAACGCCGCGGATCTGGCCGGCCGGCTGTTGGCGGTCTATGCTCAGGCCGCACAATCTCAGCAGAATCGCGGGAGTGAGGCTGTAAATGCGATTCAGTCCACTGCTTCTCCCGGCACCTTGACGTCGCGCTGCGACGTTTGAGTGCTCGGCTGCCTGGCGAGTCATCACACTGCCACGCCCATGTCCAACAAATCTCTCTTCAGAAGGTCGATTCAGCCGGTCCTGGAACCGATTGTTGCGGCAATTGGACTGATTGTCTGCTTGCCTGTTCTGCTGATCGCCGCCATCGGCATCGTGATCGAAAGTGGTTGGCCTTTCCTGTTCCGGCAACGGCGCGTGGGAAGAAGCGGACGAATATTCACACTGTACAAACTCCGTTCCATGCGGGTAGGGAAACAAGGTGCACCCATCACTGCGAGCGGAGACGCCAGGGTCACCCGGACAGGCACATTGCTCAGAAGATACAAGCTTGACGAACTTCCGCAACTATGGAACGTCGTTGTGGGCGACATGCAGATCATTGGCCCCCGCCCTGAACTTCCATCGTTCGTGGATCAGGGCGACTTCCGTTGGCAGACTCTCTTGTTGGAGAAGCCGGGGCTCACCGACCTTTCCACTCTCGTACACCGCAACGAAGAAGAGATGCTGCGCAAGTACAGTGATCCCGAACTCGCATATCGCGAGGAGATACTGCCTGCCAAGATGAGCTTGAGCGCCCGCTACCAGGCGAAGAGGGACCTTTGGAGCGACCTTCGGCTGCTCATGATGACGGCCAGATATTCGCTCTTTCCTGCAAGCTTCGACGCCAAGCGAGTACTGCACTCCTTTGCGGAGGACGATCAATGACTGAACGCCCGTTTATATCGTTCCATCGGCCTTCGATTGACGAGGCCGAAATCCAGGCCGTTGCGGAGACACTTCGCTCAGGATGGCTCACGACAGGGCCGCGCACGGCTCAATTCGAGCAGGAGTTCAGGGACTACGTACAGGCTCCGCAAGCGCTGGCGGTGAACTCCTGCACCGCCGGCCTTCACTTGGCTCTTGCGGCGTTGGGCGTAGGACCCGGTGATGAGGTGATCACGAGTCCCCTCACCTTCTGCGCGACGGTCAACTGCATCCATCATGTCGGAGCCACACCGGTTCTCGCCGATATTGATGCAGCCGGCAATCTTGATCCTGGTAGCGTGGCGGATCGAATCACAGATCGGACCAGAGCTGTGATTCCGGTTCATTTTGCCGGCCTTCCTTGCGAGATGAACACAATCTGGACTCTCGCGAGACAAAGAGGAATACATGTGGTAGAAGATGCCGCACATGCGGTCGGAGCGCACTACCGTGGTAATCCGATCGGTGCGGGGAACCCAGCAAATGGCGACTCGAGCGCCGCGGTAGCTTTCAGTTTCTATGCAACGAAGAACCTCACCACCGGTGAGGGAGGAATGATCACATGCCACAGCGCAGAACTGGCCGATCGTATGAAGGTCCTCTGTCTCCATGGCATCAGCAAAGACGCATGGAATCGCTACTCCGACAAAGGCAACTGGTATTACGAAGTCGTGGAGAATGGCTTCAAATACAACCTCAGCGACATCCAATCTACGATTGGCATACAACAACTCCGCAAGCAGGAGCAGTTTCTTGAACGGCGCAAGAAGTACGCTGATTATTACTCATCAGTCCTGGGCTCTGTCGATGAGGTGGAGATCCCGAGGGAATGGGATTATTGCAGACACGCCTGGCACTTGTACGTTGTGCGGTTAGAGCTGGCGGCGCTCTCCATCTCGAGAGGCGAGTTCATTGAGCATCTGCGACAACGCGGGATTGGGGCGAGTGTTCATTTCATTCCTATCTATGAGCACCCCTGCTTTGCTGATCTGGCACTCGATATCGAAAAACACTGCCCCACGGCAGTGGGAATGTGTCCGCGGCTGATCTCACTTCCTCTCTATCCTGCTTTGACCCTCGAGCAGGTGCACTACATTGCCTCAACTGTGAAAGAAGTGGCGCGAGAGTACAGGCGCACGCGACTGTTCGCGGCAGCCGGGTAGTTTCAAAAGGCGGGATCCTCATGCAACAGACGATCAGGTCGTACCTGCGAATGCTGCCACTGTTGGGGGCGGCCGTCTGCGCGCTGGTCGGCGCATTTTACCTGAGGTTCGAATTTGCCCTGCCTCCCGAAGAGTTTCGATTGCTGCGGCTTGGAGTCCTGGTAATCATCCCGGCAAAGGTCCTGGTGTTCTTCCTGTTTAGTATTCACAAGATCTCGTGGAGGATGGTTGGATTATTTGATCTCCTCAGGCTGGCAATAGCGAATGTCGTCGCTTCGGTCGCAGGTGGCGTCGCTGGACTGCTCTTGATTGGTCCCGCCTTTCCTCGGTCGGTGTATTTGCTGGACCTGGCTCTGTGCTTCCTGGCAACTGCCGGGCTACAAGTAAGCCTAAGACTGTACAGCGAGGTGATTCGACCCCAGGCAAAAGGATTTCAGTCTCAGAAGTCTGTGCTGATCTATGGGGCCGGCGGAGCCGGGCTGACGCTCGTGAAGGAGATCCGGTCAAATCCTAAGTTGGCGACCAAGGTCATTGGATTTCTTGACGACGATCCGCTCAAGCGAAACGCGACCGTTGCAGGAATCCCCGTTCTGGGGAGCGGGCGCCAGGCAGCCGCACTGGTCGCTCGATTCAGGCGAGATCACCGGACTATCGATGAGATCATCATCGCAATGCCATCGGCAACTGGGAGGCAGATGCGTGCGGCGGTCGCAAATTGCCGGGCAGCGGGGGCGCCGTGCCGCACTGTGCCAGGCCTGGGCGAGTTGCTTGACGGGAAAGTGCTGACCAGGCAGATCCGGGAACTGTCCGTGAATGACCTCCTTGGACGTGAGCCGGTGCAGATTGACGAGAGTCGGATCGTGGAGAGTATCGGCGGAAACATCGTGATGGTCACTGGAGGGTGCGGATCGATTGGTTCGGAACTGTGCCGGCAAGTGGCGCGTTTCAATCCGAAAGTTCTTATCATCCTGGACCAGGCGGAGAGTGAAATGTTCATGCTCGCGATGGATTTGCGGAACAGGTATCCATCGTTGAACCTGATTACTGAAATCGGCGACATCTGCCGGGCCGGCCGCGTGGACGAAGTAATGACTCGGTACAAGATCGACGTGATCTTTCACGCGGCTGCCTACAAGCACGTGCCGCTCATGGAAGCCAGTCCACTGGAGGCGGCGGAAAACAATATCATTGGGACCTTCAATGTTGCGAACGCCGCCCACCAGAATGGTGCGAAACGCTTCGTGATGATTTCGACGGATAAGGCCGTGAATCCGACCAGTGTCATGGGAGCCACCAAGCGGGCAGCCGAGTTGATTGTCAGCGCCATGCCTCTGGAAGGCGGGCGATCAGCAACGCGCTTTGTCTCAGTGCGTTTCGGTAATGTTCTTGCCAGTGCTGGAAGTGTGGTGCAGGTGTTCCAACGTCAAATCGCTGCTGGCGGTCCTGTGACAGTCACCCACCCCGAGATGCGGCGGTACTTCATGAGTATCCCGGAGGCGGTCCAATTGGTGCTCCAGGCATCCACAATGGGCAACGGGTCCGAGATCTTTGTTCTGGACATGGGCGAGCCGGTCAAGATCGCTCAGCTCGCCCGAAACATGATCAGCCTTGCCGGTCTTACGCCGGATGAAGAGATAGAAATCCGGTATACCGGCCTGAGGCCTGGGGAAAAGCTTTTCGAGGAACTGCGGCTCGACAACGAAGACATTCTGACGACGTATCACGACAAGATCAAGATATTCAGGTCAGGCAAGCCGAGGCCGCAGTACGTAGCGCGATGGCTGGAGTCTCTGCGCAGAGTGCTGCAGAACCGCAACGGCGCTGAAGTGATCACGCAGTTGATGGCGTTGGTGCCGGAATATAGCGCGGGGTCGAAGGGAAACGGGAACCAAACGGAGGTTCACGGGAAGGTTGCGAAGACTGGGGCGGATCGGCATAGCGGCGTCGTCTGACATAAATTCCTTCTTACCTCGGGAGCACGGTCATGCTCGAGAGCGGTTACTTGAAGAAACTGTTTGCCCGCCATACAGGCGGTCTGGTTTTGGCATTCCACGACATCGATCCTCAACGCTTTGAGGCGTTGGTGGATTCTTTATGGGCTTTGCGGCCGGTTCACCTCGACGAGATTGTCAGCCGGTCCTTGCGCGGCAAGACGAACGCCGGGCTCTACTCGATTACCGTGGATGATGGCGTCGGCCAGACCGTCAGGAATATTATCCCGGTCCTTGAGGCCAGACAGTGGCCGGCCTCATTTTATCTTCCGACGCGATACATAGACACGGGGCAGGGCATGATGTTTCAACTGCTCCGCAAGCTGGTGGTGCACCTCCCCTCTTCCGTAATCTCATTGTCATCCAGGCAACTCGACCTGCGGCATGCTGGCGCCGCGGCAGAGTTTGTCCAGGTGATGGAATCATCGCTTCATACCCAGCAGCAGGAAGCGTGCAGACCGCTCGTGGAGGAGTTGACGGAATGGATCATACAGGAACGCGGAGTTCCGCGCGAGGCACTGGCGCCTCCTCGGCCGATTACTTGGGATGAAGTTAGCCGTTACGGCCGGAACGAACTGGTCCACTTCGAAAGCCACGGCGTCAGCCATGATGCAATGTCCGCCCTTGACGAAACCCGGTTAAGGGACGAGATGAAAACGAGCCGGGATCTCGTGACGGAACACACCGGCAGAACGTGCCGCCATCTTGCCTATCCATACGGCAGCCACCGCAGCATTGGCACCCTCGCTCGGCGGCTCGCCAGAGAGTTTTACTCCTCAGCAGTGACCATGACGCTGGGCTATGCGGATGGCGCTGATCCATGGATGCTCCCGAGGATTCCTTTTTATGGCGAGAACTCGGTCTTGCGGGCTCGCATGAAGGTCGCGCTCAAGGGCATGCGTTTTCGGGAGAACCATGCACTTCTGTCTTGCGAGCAAAGCCTGGCCGGGAACGCGGAGGTTAAGTTCCTCCCGCAAGACACCGATCTCAGCCAACCAGACGATTCCATCCAATGAGCACACTTCTCTCAGAGACCCTGGCTGTGGCCCGTCCACTAATGCGCCCGGCGAGTTTCGCGGACTACGAAGGCATTGCTGCGCTTGAAGCCTTGCACGGACTGAAGACAAAGACAAAGGAAGAATGGACCCATCTGTGGACGTGTAATCCGGCCTTCTACCAAACTGAGGACTGGCCCATTGGCTGGGTGTTGGAGGATACCGAGAGCGGCATTGTCGGCACAATCGGGAACATACCCTTTGCCTATCACTTCGGTAAGAAGACTTACACAGCGGCAGTAGCCCGCGGATGGTCCGTACTCCCTCGCTATCGTGGGTATTCGATGTGGCTGCTCATGGAACTGATGCGGCAACCCAATGTGGATTTTGAAGTCACTACAACACCCAATATTACTGCCGCCGCAGTGTTTGCTCGTCTGGGATGGTCCTGTCCGCCTGTTGGTCGATGGGATAGAGCAGGGCTGTGGGTTGCTAACTATCCTGCTTTGGCGGGCCGGTACATGCTGAACAGCATTCAGTCTGCCCTTACGCGGTTGGTCGGATGGCGGTTAAGCCGTCCGCCCGATTCCAGCGAGCATATCGGTGCGAGGTGTTCACTGCAAAGAGGGATCGAGTTGGAATGGTGTGATGGCTTTGACGATTGCTTTCAGGTCTTTTGGGAGGAGCTCAAGGAGAAGAACCATCAGTTATTCCTTGCAGGCCGGTCTCAGGCTGAGTTGAGGTGGCATTACAAATATGCACTGTGCGCCAGGCGCATATGGGTTCTCCGTGCTGTGAAGGGGCGACGCATGCTGGCCTATGCAATTTTCCACAGGCGGAGCACCTCCCAGCGCTACTTGTCACTTGTCAACCTGGTGGACTTTCAGGCCTTGCAGGAGGACACGGACATTTGTCGCTCCATGTTGGACGTCACGCTAAAGCGCTGCCGTTCAGAAGGCGTCGATGTCCTCGAGAACACAGGCTGCTGGATAGAAGGGAGCAGGTTTCTGAAGCAGCTGGCTCCGATCCACAGAAGCTTGAAATGCGCCAGCTATTTATATACGGTCAAGAATCCTAGCCTGACTGGTCCGCTTCAAAACACCGAATGCTGGCTGCCAACGCAGTATGACGGTGACGTCGGATTATAGAACCTGGCCCAATGTCCTCTTCATCCACGGCGCGTTCAGGTCCCCAGAAGGCGGACGCACGATGTTCCTCAGGCAACTCACACATGTCGGATGGAAGCAATTGCTGGCCGCAGCATGGATTGTGGCGGCATTTGGACTCGTCTATTCCTCTTCATTGACGTTTGTCTACGTACGTGACAGCGACGCGTCATCAATAGCTTTCCATGCACTTGGTAGGGATAGGTCCGTCCAACCTCCGTACGCCCACTCGCAAAGCTTCATGGATGTGATACTCGGGACTCTGCCGGCGGACGAGCGCACGCTGCGAATATCCGCCATCTCGATGACGGCACTCTTCTCCGTTGCATTCGTACTCTGTATCCACAGTTTCGCATTCAGAGTGTGGCCGAGAAGCCTGCTCCCGGGGCCAGTTCTGAGTGCCGTTGCCATCACCGTGATGTGTCCTGAACTGTATTACTTCGGCCTCGTCTATTCGCCTGCGGTCATCGCCATGAGCATGCTGATGTTCAGCCACTTCCTGGCACAAAGAGCACTCGCGCGGAGCAACGACGCTTCCAAAGGAATGATCGCCAGCTTCGCGGCTTCGGTGATTCTGTTTGGAATCGGTGCAGCATGCCAATTTGTGACGGCGCTGTACTCCGCAGTTATTTTCGTGGATCTCTGCAGGATACCGGCTTCGCCGTGGCTGCGCTCCCTGCCGCGTCGCCTGATATTTCCTGTTATCTGGACCGCTGCTGCCATGGCATGCTGGCGGGTTGTCATTAGTATTTCTGAACCGGGCAACGGCCTCTTTCAAGCCGGAATCTCCGGCGCAGCACAGACTGAGAGTCGCAACGCGGCCTCAACAGTTCTGTCCCTGCAATCACTGATGACGCCGGCCCTGGCGATATTCGCGGTGGCCGGCATCTTCACCATGATCCGGGAGAGAGCAAGCGCGATTGCGTTGCTCATCATTGGAATGATGACGGTTCTTGTCGCTGTCTCGTCCGGAACTTCTGAGGGGATCGTCGTCGCTATTCCTGGCCTGATTGCCACTGCTCTCGTCGGCATGCGGACGAGCTCGTTGTGGATGTCACGCGTGACGGGCAGGAGGGTTGTTCCTGCCTTGGCCTGCACGACATTGCTACTCCTGCCCTGGCTGACTGGCATTCGAACAGCTCATGCCGCTACCGCCGGTGGCTGGGAGTCCGGGAGTCGCGAGTCTGGGGAAGGCGCTCCGCAAGGAATGAGTGTTGTCATGGGCGATAGCACCATCGTTCAGACTTCCGAAGGTCCACGTCCACTCGGCGCGCACGGATCCTTTCTGCTGGGCGGCCAGTGGAGGAGGTACGTTACCTGGCATTGGAACCTGCAAACGACGGCACTTCGCGCAGCGGAGATTCTCGACGTGCCGCTTGTCCAGGACGTGGATCGTGGCTACCCGGTCGTTCTGCTCGCCTCGAGCGGCTACACCACCTCTGACCCCAGCTTCTCTTGGTTCGCCAATGGCAACCGAATTCTGCCGGACGTGATCAGCCGGCGCTTCACGTCACGTGATGGTAAGAAGATGGTGGTGCTCAACTTGGGGCGCGTGGCTGACGGCTATGGCAGCCAGGAGGTCCGGATGCTGGCGGGACGAAGTCTGGCCCGAAGGGTTGTGCTGGTGGACGACCCGGTTAGGCTGATGCGCCTCCGCCATGCCGCACCAGTTGCCATCACGCCGATCAACGAACTTTCGGGAGTGCTCGACCTTGCAGAGGCTGAAGCGGCTCTCTCGACTGGCCGTCGAACGCCGGACTCTGAATCACAACGGAATGTTTTGGGCGCTGCATCGGTTGACGAACAGGAACCCGACGCCTCCCAGGGAAGAGGAAGATCGAGTGATCCGGAGGCACCGCCCAACCCGCAGTATGAAGTGGGACGTGGAATCACCTACTATGTTGCGCCGGACGGCAATGATGCAAATTCCGGAAGCAGCGACCAGCCGTTCAGAACGATACAGCACGCAGTAGACATGGTTTCCCCCGGTGGCACCATCATTGTCCGCGACGGGACATATACCGGCGTGGGCTGCTCCAATGGTACGGGCTACGCGGTGAGGATCAGAAAATCCGGCACCGCCCTAGCGCGGATCACGTTGAAGGCTGAAAACAAGTGGGGAGCAACCATCGACGCCCAAAACCTGTGCCATTCAGCCATCCGCCTCGACAAGGCATCCTACTGGACGATTCAAGACTTTCGATTAATCCGGGGAGCCTGGGCTGGACTGTCATCCAATCAGGGCGAGGACGCGATCACTGCCATTGGGAATGAATTTGCGTTCATTGGGCAGCGGGCGGAGAGCGCGCAATACGGCATTGTTGGAATTTACGCGAACCAGGACAGTTCCGATTGGGTCATTGATGGGAACACCTTTCATGACATTGGACGGCTCTCAGGAGTCAGCCTCCTGCATTTCGACCATGGAATCTACTTCCACGCTCAGAGGTCCACCATCATAAACAACGTGTTCTTTGGCCCGATCTCCGGCTGGTGCATCCAAACTGCGTCTTCGTTCTCCGGGTTGATTGCAAACAATACATTTCAAGGGCAAGTACCCACGACTGAAGCCGGGCAGATTGTACTGTGGAGCAGCAACGGGTCCGTCACCATTCGGAACAACATTTTTTACAATCCGCGGACATCTGCCATCGCAACCTCGGATTTCTCCTCCGCCTCCTGCACCATTGACCACAACATGGTCTCTGGCGCCGCGGCGATGGCCTCTGGCGGTGCTTCCGTCTGCTCCAGGTCAAACAATCGTCTGAACACAGACCCGAAATTCGTCAATGGCACGGCTGCCCCCTTCGATTTTCGCTTGCGCCCTGACAGCCCGGCTATCGATGCGGGTATTCCTGTTCCTGGCGTTGCCGCTGATGCGGACGGCAACAGCAGACCGCAGGGGGCTGCAATCGACTTAGGCGCTTATCAACATCCGTCTCGCCCTGCCCGGCCCAGGTCGTCCACAGGAGGCGAGAGCCAGACTTCAGGGTCCGCAGTTCGACAAGATTCGCAGCGCAACTCGCCGATTCGCAAAGCAATTGACTAGTGCCGGCAAATCCCGACGCCGACGGATCAGAGGTTCGTGATGAAGCTCATTTATCTCACAGCGAGTCTGCCGCACGGAGCCAATGAGGCGTTCATTATTCCCGAGATCGAGGCCCTCACGCGGCTGGGGCATGAAATACTCCTGGTCCCGCGTTCTCCGGCAGGCGCATTGGTACACGGAGAGGACTTGGTGAGGCTGTCTCGATGCCGGCCTCTATTCTCGCTCGAAGTAGTCGGGGCGGCGGCACGGGAATCGGCGCGGCACCCGGCACGGGCTTTGAATTCGGCGTCGCGCCTTGTCGCGAGCAGGTCTGTGTCCCAACTCGCAAAGAACCTGCTCGTGCTTCCCAAGGCGCTTTGGCTTGCCGAGTGTGCCACGAATTGGGGCGCCAGCCACATTCATTGCCACTGGGCCTCGACGACCGCCACCATGGCGATGCTGGCCAGTGAATTCTCAGGTTTGCCCTGGAGTCTGACGACCCATCGGTGGGATATCGTCGAGGATAATCTGCTGCAGGCCAAGATACGAAGTGCGAGTTTTGTACGCTTCATCTCTGAGGATGGACTCATGCTTGCGCGGACGGTGGGTGTTGACCTTGGTCCGAACAGCAAGTTACTGCGCATGGGCGTGTTGATGCCTGAGACGACTCCCAGACGTTTTTCACATGCTCCAGTAGTTCTGTGTCCGGCACGTCTCGATGAGGTGAAAGGGCATCGGCATCTGATCCAGGCGTGGAGCGTGCTGCGCTCCCTTGGTGTTGAAGCGGAGTTGCGGCTTGCTGGGGACGGAGAACTGCGTCCGCGGATCGAATCCCAGATTCGGGACCTGGGCCTGGAATCATCTGTCCGGCTCCTCGGAGCCGTACCGCACAAGCGTCTCTTGGAAATGTACGACACGGGGACCGTGTCAATTGTAGTTCTGCCGAGCGTTGACCTGGGAAACGGGTATCACGAAGGAGTACCTGTGGCGCTCATCGAGGCCATGAGTTACGGGATCCCGGTGATCGCAACACCCACAGGAGGCATCGCCGAGTTGGTGGCGCCGGGGACAGGGATCCTTGTGCCGCCAGGAAACGCGGCAGCACTGGCCGGTTCGCTTCGGACCTTGATCGAATCTCCACAATTGGCCGAGACCATCGGTTCAATGGGAAGGGACCGCGCGCGTGAGGTGCACGACGTGAACAAGATTGCCGCTGAATTGGCAGCGGCGTTTCAATTGGCGTCGGCAGGAGGTCAGTCTCCGCTCCCAATCTCCGCTGGGGATCTGGCAGCGCGAAGTCACCAGCGTTCATTGAGCGAGCGCTCCGCGTTTCCGCACCCGGTTGAATGAGCGCGCGCCTCGCCTGTCCGGCAAATCATGACAAGTCACTAGAGGAAGGCTATGGCATCAATACACGACCGGCCATTGCAGCAGCTCGAGATTCCTGAGCTCCTCCGGCCCGCAGGCAGCGGACAAGGTATGGTGGAGCCTCCGCCCTTTCGCCGATGGCTGATCGTTTCCCAGTACTATCATCCGGAGCCCGGCGCGCCTCAGGTCCGCCTCCGGGCATTGACCAGAGAACTGCTCAGGCATGGTTGCGAGGTAGAGGTCATCACCGCACTTCCGAACTATCCGGATGGGAAGATTTGGCCGGAATATCGAGGGAGGTTGTTCACCAGCGAACTCATTGATGGCGTTCAAGTCCACCGCCAGTGGCTCTATACGGCGGCAGGACGGCGGTCCTTCGCCCGGCTGGCGTGCTATGGAACCTTCAGCCTGGGCGCCGCTCTCCGGACGCCGTTCTGGCCTAAGCCGGATGTGATCTTCGTCGAGGCGCAGCCAGTGACCCTCGCGCTCGCCGGCTATCTCGCCTGCTTGCTGCGGGGCATCCCTTACATTTACAACACGCCTGACCTTCAAGTGGAAATTGCCGGCGAAGCCGGCTGGGTTCCTTTGCGCGCAGTCGTGTCTGCGGCGGCTGGGTTGGAGAGGTATTTGATGCGGAAAGCACTCTCCGTCTCCACGGTGACCCACGCTTTTGTTGATCACTTCGCAACAGTCCGTGGAATTGACAGATCGCGGATCAGTTTTCTGCCCAACGGCGCAGACGTTGAGGCGTTGCGTCCATTGGCCGCTGACACGGACTATGCGGCTCAACTCGGGGTTGCTGGAAAGAAAGTCTTCACTTATGCGGGAACTCATGCTCACTACCAGGGCCTGGAAGTGATTCTTGAGGCTGCCCTGCGCTTACGTGACAGGAGTGACATTGTCTTTCTGATGGTTGGCCACGGGCCGGTGCGCCAGCAACTCGAACAACAGGCGGCGCATTTGGGATTGAGCAACATCTTGTTCCGCGAATCCCCCTTCGCGGAGATGTCCCGCCTGATGTCCATCACTCTGGCATCGCTGGCTACAGTCTCCAACATGCCTGCAGCCTCGAAGATGCGGCTTTCGAAAGTAGTCCCGCCCCTGGCTTGCGCGGTTCCAGTCATCTACGCCGGAGCCGGCGAGTCGGGCACGATCCTGAACGAAAGCAGATGTGGCCTCGTGATCGAAGATCGCTCTCCAGCCGGCCTCGCCGCGGCAGTGCGGCGGCTTGCCGACGAGCCGGCCCTTGCGCGTGAGATGGGCCAACGCGGACGGGCTCTCGCCGAACGCGAGTTTTCCTGGAAGGTGATCGTCGAGCGCTGGCTCCGTCAATTGGCGCTGATCAAGGCTGGGCGTGATCCGTGGACTAAGGAAAGTCAGATTCACTAGCCCCGCTGCCGCGGCGCAACATTCGAATTCCATCGGACTTTTCATAGGAGGCGCATTCTCATGGACTCAGACTCCACGTACAACAGGGAAGTTGTGGCTGTCATCGGCCTCGGATACGTCGGGTGCGTCACCGCGGCCTGCCTGGCTGACCTGGGCAACACGGTGATTGGCGTCGACCGGGATGAGGGGAAAGTGCGTGCCATCTCAGAAGGGCGAGCACCTTTCTTTGAGCCAGGCCTCGAGGACCTGATCAGGCGCAACACTACAGCGGGAAGATTGGGTGCTACCTCGAACCTGCCGGACGCACTCGAATCGGCAACCATCGCTTTGATCTGCGTGGGCACCCCTTCGGAGCGAAACGGGAATCTCGACTTGCAGCAGTTGCTTCGCGTGGCCCACGAACTCGGAGACGCCGTAAAGCGGCGCGGCGGCAAGTTGATTGTTGTAGTCCGCAGCACCGTATTTCCGGGTACGTGCGAGGAGATGATTGCCCCCGTTGTCGGCGGGGCAGGCCAGATCCCAATCGTTTCAAACCCCGAATTCCTGCGCGAAGGTTCCGCCGTCAAAGACTTCTTCGACCCTTCTCTGATTGTGGTTGGAGGGACCGACGCTCAAAGCGTCCAGCGCGTCGCTGCGCTTTACGCGCCCCTCGGTATCGCTCCCAATCTGACCTCGATTCGTACCGCGGAGATGATCAAGTACGCATGCAACGCCTATCACGCTCTGAAGATCGCTTTCGCAAACGAGATCGGAGCATTGAGCGCCGATTGCGGGATCGACCCCATTGAAGTAATGGATACTCTGTGCAACGATCACCGTCTGAACATCTCTTCCGCGTACCTGAGGCCCGGATTCCCATTCGGCGGCTCGTGCCTCCCTAAAGATCTGCGGGCACTCGTTTACCGCGCCCGTCACTTGGACCTGCAACTTCCGCTGGTGGAGTCAGTGCTGCCCTCAAATCACGAGCATCTGAACAGGGCGATTACCTCGGTGCTTGAACTGGCTGCTGACCGCATCGGAGTATTCGGGCTTGCGTTCAAGGAGAACACTGACGATCTCCGGGAGAGCCCGGCCGTGGTGTTGCTCGAGACTCTGATTGGGAAGGGGCGAAACGTGCGCGTCTATGACCCCCACATCAGGCTCAAGGAGATATATGGAAGTAACGAGCGCTTCATCCGCAGTGCCATCCCGCATATCGGGAGACTTCTGGATATCAGCCTCGAAGCGACACTCGGCTGGGCGGAATGGCTTGTCATCGCCCAGAAGCCGTCAGCTGAGTGTGAAGTGAAGATTCGTGCGAGTGGCATCCGGACCCTGGATTTGACGGGTCACTTCTCGGAGTTCATTGCCCAGGCCAGACCTCACGTCGCGGCTTGAGTCCGCAGCGGCGCATTCCTGTCAATGGAAAAGGCCACCGCTGAGCGGTGGCCTAGTCTTTAGGGGAGAGAGCCGCCGCGGATGTTCCGGGGCAGTTCTAAGCCGATTAGTGAAGAGGCTTTTCGGCCTGGTAGATGCTCTGGATGTCTGAGTCTGCCAGTTGCTTGCCGTAGAGCCTGACAATACTGAGCAGTCCCTTCATCGGGGCACTGTTCGAAGCATCGGTGCCGAGCATGAGGCCGTAGTTCATCGCAGGCAGGGTGGTGCCGTTCGTGAAAGTGTTAGCCTGCATCGACACTGGAGAACCGTTGATGTAGCCCTTCACCGTCCCGTTGGAGAAGGTGAACACCACGTGAGTCCATGCATTCGGGGGCAGTGAATAAGCCATTTGTGCGTACTTGCCGGCAGCGGAGAGCTGCGGATAACGTTGGTTGCCGTTCAGCTTCACATCCCAGCTATAGGACTTGGCGATGATCCGCTCGTCAACGCTATTTTGGTTTTGCGGGGACACCCAGAATGCAACCGTCATCTGGCTGCTCAGCTCGATGCTGGAGCTTTCTTTTACTTCAACGTGGTCGCCATAGCCACTGAAGCTGAGAACAGTGGTCTTCCCGGTCTTGACCCAGGTCGGCGTGCTGTAGAAGGTGCCCGTATTGTTGTTGCCGGAGGAGTCCTTTGTCGAGGCGCCTGAACCGTCGGTCAGCAGCCAGTAGCCGGCGAGGCCAGAGGTGTTCACAGGCTGGCTGGGCTGGCTGGGCTGGCTGGACACGGTGAGGCTGACCGTAGTGGCGCTCTGAACTCCGCCGCCAGCCGCGTTTACCTGGATCGGGAAGGTCCCGGCGGCAGCCGAAGAGGCGACGTTCAGGGTCAGTCCGACGGAGCAGGTGACACTGCAAGAGGTCTGAGAGAAGCTTGCTGTCACGCCTGCAGGCAAGCCCGCGGCTGAGAAGCTTACGCTCTGCGCAGCGCCGGACTGCAGCGTGCCCGTGACTGTAGCGCTGCCAGTTCCACCCTGCTGGACCGTGAGCGTCGAGGGAGACGCAGAGGCCGAGAAGTTGAACTGAACCGGGGCGGCTGGAGTCGTGAGCGTATACAGAGAGGACTGTGTGGTGAGCCCGTTGGTGTCCTTAGAAACCACTTGATAGCTATAGGTCGAAGAAGGCGTCAAACCCGTCAGCGTCACGCTGTGGTTGGTGACCTGGTTCGAATTGAGCGGAGCGCTGGTATTGACGTTGCCGATACCGTAGTTGACCAGTGAATCGGAAAGCTTGTCGGTAACCCAGGTGATGGTGGCGCTGTTGTATGTGACGTTCGACGTGGCGACAGACGAGATGACAGGAGGCTGGACGACAGGGGCGGAGTTGTATTCAAACGCGCCAACGTCAGGACCCGCTCCCTGTGGCCGGTTCAGGCCATCCTGGTCGGTCGTCACCTGAGAAACGGTAACAGCATTGTCAATCGCAGGGCTGCCATTCTTCAGATGGAAGTCGTACGGCCGGGTGGAGACGTTGGTGAGCATCGGATCGGTATTCAGCCGGTTGTTCGTCATCGTGCAGGGAACACTGGAGTCCGTCATGGTGACGCCGCTGCCGTAGACGATGTTGTTGTCGATGGAGCACGAGGACGAGGAGAATCCGGCGTTGCCGATTGCCGCGTACTTCGGGGTATGGAAGATGTTGTTGCGGATGGTCACCGAACCGGCTGCATCCCACAGAACGATCTGCCCCGGCTTGTCGGCCACTTGAGGGCCAAAGAACGTGTTATTGGCGATCAGGCCGGAGAATGAAGACGCTGTTTGCACGCCCCAGCCCGAGATCGGCTGCGCGAAGGTGTTGTTGATGATCGTCGTGTTCTGACAATGCAGATACAGGCCGTGGTCGTTGTTCATCGTGTACGTGCTTGCCGTACGGCCGATGTCATGGAAATAGTTGCCGTCGAAGACCAGGTTGGTGCTGGTCGCGCCGGCATAGCTGCCCACGATTCCGTATTGTGTATTGTCGACACGCCGTCCAATGTTGGCGATTTCATTGCCCTTGAGCGTGATGTTGGACGCGCCGGAGTTGTTCCACACGCCGCCCCACATGGCATTCACGATTCTGAAGCCCTGGACCTTGACGTATCCGGCGCCGCCTCCGAACATGATGGCGGAGTGGCAGCTATTGGCCGCGTCGATCGTTGCACCCAGCTTGTTTTCCGACTTCAACGTGATCCACGCTGAGGAACTGCCGGACGTGTTGATGGTGACTGCAAAGCCATTACCGCCAGAGCAACCGGCCGAGGCCGGAGGAGTGTACGTGCCGTCCCGGACGATGACCGTATCTCCGGCGGCCGCCGCGTTTACGCCGCGCTGAATGGTCTGGAAGGGAGCTGCCAGCGTTCCCGGGTTGGAGTCGCTGCCAGTGGTAGCGACATAATAGGTTGCTGCATTCAGCGAACTGCCAATGAATATGAGAGCCAGCGCTGATTTAAGATAGACGGATTGACCAAATGTCTTCACGAAATGTCCTTGTGACTGTTCTCTGCCGCCTCAAGCCGGAAGTTGGCTTGGGAGCGGCGGGTTATCGCGGTGCCATGTGACACCCACTCGCCTGGCGTGCCGGTGTCGGTGAGCAAGTAAGCGAGGCCAGGCAGTTTATGCGCAGACTCGCTGAGCGGAAAGATCCATGGTCTGCCGGACATCAAGCGCTCCAGAATCGCCATCGCGATTCTGTATCTCCATCGGCGCCGGCCACGGGAAAGACCCTTGGATGGGAACCCTAGTTTGGGAAGAAGAATTTCTCTAGCCGAAGCCGTTGCGGACTTTCATCCCCTTTGGGCGCGTACGGCGCTTGCAGGCACACTTGTGGTGTTGGCTTGCTTCGGTATGAGCGGAAGAAGGAACTTGCGTAGAACATGCCTTCTCTCAACGGAAGGCTGCAGCTTGAGTTGGAGGCGATTTCCGCTTCGGTAGTCTCTTTCCGTTCAGCAGTTATCGGTTAGTGCTTCAGGTTTCGCATTTCTTCGAAAGTCAAGTCGTTTCCTCACACACCGGCCGGCTTTGCCCTTTAGCGAACAAACCGGACCGACGTCCGGAGCCTCGGTGAATCCTGAGACCCCCGGATATGACGATCACGGGGATTCCCATATCTTCCGCGCACACCGCTTCAGTCTGGTACTTGAATCCCACGCTCAGTACTAATGCATCTCCTGGGCCAAAGTAAGTGCGGTCCGTAAAGTCTTGTGCGTACTGTCCACCGGTACTCTGACCAACCCTACGGTACTGACTGATTCGGTAATTCTTACATGGTACTGGTGGTAAGAATTACGAGGGGTGTGTGATTTCGCACCCTCGGCGGTCGCACTTGGATCTCTATGAAAGATGAGAAGTTATTAAGAAATATGCCAGTGCACAACAGAATATGATGGTAACAATAGTACCAGATGCTAATGGTGAAAACCTTTCGAAAATGTCGAATCGTGGAGCGAAGACATCGTAAATAAAGCGCTCCAGAAGGTACTGAGGGTTGAAGTATGACTCGCGCGCTGATTACTGGCGTGACCGGGCAGGACGGATCCTATCTCGCCGACTACCTTCTCGCCAAAGGCTACGAGGTCCATGGCATCAAACGCCGATGTTCCTCTGCGGGAACAGATCGCGTAGATCATGTCTACGAAGAGTCGGCCGTAGTCGGCGCACGGTTCTTCCTGCACTACGCGGATCTCACGGACTGCTGCTCCCTGACGCGGCTCATTCATCAAATTGAGCCTGAGGAAATCTACAACCTCGCGGCGCAGAGCCACGTCAAGGTCAGCTTCGAGATGCCGGAATACACCCTTGATACCCTTGCCGGCGGGACACAGCGGCTCCTGGAGGTGGTCAGGCAAACGGGGATTCGCCCCAGGTTCTACCAGGCGTCCTCGGCACAAATGTTCGGCAATAGCCCGCCACCGCAATCGGAAGCTTCCATCGGCCATCCCTGCAGTCCTTATGGAGTCGCCAGCCTCGCCGCTCATTCTCTGGTTGTCAACTATCGCGAGAGCTATGGTTATCACGCTTCATGCGGCATTCTTTTCAACCACGAGTCACCACGTCGAGGCGAGACGTTTGTGTCGAGGAAGATCAGCAGGGCGGTGGCTCTCATCCGTCTTGAAATGCAGCAGAAACTCCTTCTTGGCAACCTGGATGTCCGGAGGGATTGGGGGTACGCACCCGACTATGTCCGAGCCATGTGGCTCATGCTCCAGCAGGACCGGCCGGATGACTTTGTCATCGGCTCAGGCGAATCCCATACTGTACGCGAGTTCGTCGAGGCTGCCTTCGCGGAAGTGAATCTCGACTGGCACGACCACGTCGAGATTGACCCCCATGAGTTCCGGCCCATGGATATCGACCACCTACGGGCGGATGCCTCCAAGGCTCGGCGAAGACTCGGCTGGGAACCTCGGATCTCGTTCCGCGAAATCGTTCGTCTCATGGTGCGCTCCGACCTCACAAAGCTCAGAGCCGCCACCTCCGCGTCGAAACACGTGACGCATGCGCCTTCACGCCCGCCCTTGAGGGCGTAGACGCAATCCCAAGCCCTAACGGGAGCGAGACGTGGGCGCCGAACCCATGCCTCTCTCAACCTGAATCTGCCCCGAAGGCGCCCTTCGCCGCCTTCGGGGCTTTTTTTGCCCTCTGTCGGGCGTCAGCGAGCCTCCGGGGCACGGATCATCCACAAAGTCGCCAAGGGCATGTCACCCCCGCCATGGTCTGCCGTGGCGTCAACAACGCGTTCGCCCCGGCCTCAGCCAGATCCCAATTCCACCCACATCAGCCTCGGTGTGAAGCCCAAGAACTATGTTCCTGACAAGAACTGCTTCAGCGCCTCCATCACCCGCTCCTTCGCCTCCCGGCGCACATTGTGCCCCGCGCCCTCGAAGTGCACAATCTTGCCGTTCTTTAACAGCGCCGCTACTTCCTCGTTCTCCTTGCGCAAATCTCCCTGTGCATCCGCTTTGAGGATGAGTGTCGGCGCCGTGATCTGCGGAAACAGTTCGCGATTCGACGGCCGGCCCCCCATGCCCACCAGCGCGGTGTTCGGATGATGCCTGCGCTTGGACGGTGCCCAGATCGCGCACTCCGGCGCGCCCCACGTCGGAGAGTTCTTCATGCACTCATCCACCAGTTGTTGCGCCGTCATGTTGTTCCGCTGCAGGATCATCTGCCGCCGCTTCTCTCTCTCCTCCGGCGTCGTCGCTGCGCCTGGCCCCGGCGCGCCCGGCCTCCGAGCCGCCAACCCCGGATCCTCCAGTACCACTGCCTTCGGGATGTTCGGATATTTGGCCGCAAACCACGCCACTGAAGCGCTGCCCATTGAGTGTCCCATCAGTACAGGCTTGACGAGCTTCAACTCGCGGATCACCGCCGCCAGATCCTCCACCTGCGCGTCCGCCGGGTCGTTTGCCGACGGCGGATCGCTCAGCCCGTGTCCCCGCGCGTCCACCATGATGATGTCGTACTGCGAAGTCAGTTCCTTGGCCAGATTCGTCCAGCACAGCCCGTCGTCCGACGATCCGTGCGCCATCACCATCGGCGGCTTGTCTCCGCCCGTCCGGTAGTAATGAATGCGGATCCCATTGCCAAGAATGTACCCGTCGACCCATCCCTGCGGGATCGGAGCCGTGGCTTGAGCGAACAACGTTCCGCTCATCGCCATCCCAGCCACGCACAACAACAACCGGCATGTCATCTCAGACCTCCTTGCCTGAAGCTCTATCTCTCACTACTTCTCTTGAAACAACCGCGGCATCAGGTCCGCCAGCAGATGCCTCCACACTTTCCACTCGTGCCCGCCGGGAGTCGTTACCCATTCATGCCGGATACCATGCTCCTTCAGTTCGTCGCACAGGTTCAGCTGCCCGGGTATTCGCGGATCGTCTGCTCCGCAGCTCAAATACAGAAGTCGCAATTTCTTGTTCGCCCCTGTTGCATCATCAAGGAATCCAGGAAGATGCTTCTCCAGGTTGAAGTCCGCGCTGCTGATCAGCCCTGAACTGAATTCCGCCACCCACGCGAACCACTCCAGGTGCTTTAGCCCGATCGTGAACGCCTGCCCGCCGCCCATCGACAACCCCGCAATCGCGCGGTTTTCCCGGCCCGGCAGCACGCGATAGTTCTTCTCCACCAGCGGAATCACGTCGCCCAGCAACTCCGCCCCCAGCGCATCCATGGCCTGAGGACTGCTCCCGCCCGCCCACGTGTTGTCCGTGTCTCCGTTCGTCATCACGATGATCATCGGAGCTGACTTCTTCTGCGCCAGCAGATTCTCAAGGATCACTCCGGCGCGTCCATCGTCGCTCCAGTTCGACTCTGTATCGCCGCTCCCATGCCGCAGGTACAGCGCTGGATACTTGCGCTTCGCATCCTGCTCATATCCCGGCGGCAGGTATACATAGAGTCCCCGGAGCCGCTTCAAGGGAGTCGACAGGTAGCTGCGCACCTGGGTCGTGCCATGCGGGACGTTTTGAACCTCATCGAATCGCGGCGGCGTTCCAAGCACCTCCACCTCACTGGCATCCAATCCCCGGCTCCCCGTCTTGAGATTCGGATTCGCCAGGTCCAGCGAGCGCACCCCGTCGATTGTGAACACGTACGTGTAGATCTCCGGCTCTACCGGTCCGATCGTGATGCTCCAGACGCCGCTCCCGTCCTTTGTCATGGGCTGCTGCTGGGGGTTCCATGCGCCAAACAGCAGGTGGACAATGGTCGCCTGCGGAGCGCGGATCCTGAACGTAATCCGCCGGTCCGTATGGACCTCCGGAGAAATCAGCCGCTGAACTTGCGCTCCTCCACCCTGGCTCCTGTATGTGTTCGGGCGCCGTTGCGGCGTTTGAGCCAATCCAAGGATCACCGGCACAAAAAACATCACCGCAATGCGCGTCTTCACTTCATCTGCTCCTTCAGAATGCGAATTCAAGTCATATCAAAGCCGGAGCAGCAGTGCCATCCTTGCCAGGAGCCGCTATGAGCTTTTCCTCCAGGGTTTTCTGGCGGGCCTGATCCTGGGCATCATCACGGGGATCTTCTTCGGAGGGGAGCATCACCCCTATCAGGATCCTGTCTGACGGCTTCATCAAGCTCCTCCAGATGACCGTTCTGCCCTACGTGACCGTCTCCATCATTTCCAGCCTCGGGAGTCTCAGCTGCGCTGAGGCGCGGCGTCTTGGGCTCCGTGTCGGACTTGTCCTGCTTGTCCTTTGGGCGCTGGCTCTTGCCTTTGTCATGCTCTTTCCGCTCACATTCCCCAATTTGCAGAGCGGCTCATTTTTCAGCACTTCGCTGGTCGAACAGAGCGCCCCTTTCGATTTTGTCGGCCTCTACATTCCGTCTAATCCATTTCACTCGCTGGCGAACGGCATTGTTCCTGCCGTTGTCCTTTTCTCAGCGATTATCGGCATAGCTATCATCGGCATCGAACGCAAGCATGTCCTGCTCGACGTTTTGGATATCGCTGCCGCAGCTCTCTCCCGCGCCACCCGATTTGTCGTCTGCCTCACTCCAGATCTATCTCGTTGCCTATACCGCGATTGGCGCGCTCGTTGCCTTGTGGGTGCTGCCGGGTGCTCATCGCCGCGCTGACCCCCATCCGTTATGGCGAGATCTTGGCGCAACCTGCGACGCTCTGATCACCGCATTCACTGCCGGTGACCTCTTCATCGTGCTCCCCGCCCAGATCCAGGCATGCGGACAAATACTCCGGCGCCATCTCCCTTCCGACGGCGCGGAAACCCTGCCTGATGCGATCGTCCCCGCATTCTTCAACTTCCCCCACGCAGGCAAACTTCTCTCGTTGAGCTTTATCCTCTTCGCTGGGTGGTTTTCCGATGCTGCAGTTTCCTTTACCGCATATCCTAAACTCGCGCTGACTGGCTTCCTGTCCTTCTTCGGCAGCCTCAACGCCGCCGTTCCGTTTCTCCTGAATACATTCAGAATCCCCGCCGATACCTTCCAGTTCTTCCTCGCCACAGGAGTAGTCAACTCACGCGTGGGAACGCTCGTGGCGGCGATTCACATCGTCTCAGTTGGATTGCTCGGCAGCGCTGCCGTTGCCGGTGCCCTCCGCCTCACCCCGTCACGGATCATCCGCTACCTGCTGGTCACGCTCTGCTTGTCCGTTCTCACGGTGGCGGGACTGCGCGCCCTATTTGCCACTCTCCTCAAGCCGAAGTTCGATGGCGCTGAAATCGTCTACAGCATGGCCTCGTTGTATCCGCACCCGCCGTCCACGGTCATCGCTCGAGACGCGGTCAGCACCCAGCCGGTCCTTCAATCCATCCGCAACAGGGGCGTGCTTCGAGTCGGCTTCATGGAGGACCGGCTAACCTTCACTTTCAGGGATCGTCACGGGGAACTTGCGGGACTCGATATCGAGATGGCCCATCGCCTGGCCCGCAATCTCCAGGTGCAGGTTGAATTCGTTTCGCTGCAATTCGCTGACTTACCCGCGGCGCTCTCCCAGGGCGAATGCGACATCGTCATGAGCGGCACTCCCGTGACACCCCTGCGCCTCCTCAATACGCTCTTCTCCGAACCCTACCTCGATGAGACGCTCGCTTTTCTCGTCCCCGATTATGCGCGCGACAGTATGCCGGCGGAGCGGGGCTCGGTTCTCACCCTGCTGAAGCCGGAACTCTCCATCGTGGTCCCTCAGCCCGATACCGTCAAAATTCCTCTGGCATATCCCCTCGCACACCGCGACCTTGAGTGGGCATCCTTCATCAACACCTGGATTGCCCTCAAACGCCACGACGGCACGCTGGACGCCCTCTATCAACATTGGATCCTCGGCCAGGATGCCAAGCCGCCCGCTCCCCGCTGGTCGATCCTCCGGAACGTTCTGCACTGGGCGAATTGAACGTGCAGACCGATGTCCTGCTTCACTGGGTCAACGGCCTGGTCTCCAATGCTGTTGTGATCTCCGAGCTGCCCCGCCGCAGCTTCAGCGCATATTTTTGCCCAGGTTTCCTCAGCATTTTTCGGATCTCCCAAAGCGTCAAGTCCGATGCGGCAACCCCACCAAGTTCCGCGAGAATGTCGTCCTTCCGGATCCCCGCTTCGGCTGCAGGCGTGCCATTCGTCACGTTCAAGACGACAAACTCCTTGTGCGACCGCGGTCCGGTGATGAGCTTGAGCCCCGATGCATCGTATTCAAATGGGTCCCCGTATCGTGCGCCGCGTTCCAGGATCATCTGGCCGTGAGCGTAGTCGAGCCACACCCGAAACCTCCGCCACACCTCGCCGCCGAGGATGCCTGCAATATCGTTGCGCGCGAACGCCCCGGCCCTGGCTCGCGGAAAGCCCGCCGTCGGCCTCTTCATCTCAAACGGTCCCAGTTGAAGTGACTCGATCCGGCCGTCCTGTACCTCGAATCTGCCGCCCACGCCGATCGCGGAACCCGGTATCATCCGCGATGTCACTTTGCGCGCAGCGGTCAACAGGTCATGTTGGTCGATGAAGGGAGTCGTGAACATTAGCGCGCCCGGATGCGGCTCGTCTACGAGAAAATCTCCTTCAATCGGGGGCAGGCCCGGCAGCCGGATGCCAGCCCTGACAATTGGCGTCCGTTGCCTCACCTCCAGCGGAAGCACTACGCCGTCGCCTTTGTACGTGAATGTGCCCGGATCGTAGAGCGTAAGCATCTGTTCGTCAAAGTCGATCTTCACCACATAGCGAGACATCAACTGATAGCCGAGGATCGCGTCAATTGGAGTCCCATAGGCCCGGGACACTTCATCCAGAGAAATCGCCGCCAGCCGCTCGAACTCCAGCCTGACTCCACCAATCTCGAATCGTGTGCCTTCGAGCATCGCAATGTGTGTGCGGGAATCTCCGGATCCCGCGCTCTCCTGCTCGCCCTCATACAACACCGTCAATCCCGTTTCAGCGATCTTCGAAGTATTCAAGACGCTGCCGGCCGCCGCGGTGTCCAGTTGGATGTGAAACGGCCCTTTCCCGTTGATGGTCCCCTTCAGCCAGATTGCGTTGCCGTAAAACTCAAAGGGGATTGTGATCGGATCCCCGGCTCGTATCGACACGCACGCCAGGATCGCCAGGACACACAACCGCAGTGCCATGTCATTCCAGACACCTGGGCCGCTGGGTTAGTTCCGGTTTCGAATGGGACGACAGACGTTACTTAAGCCGCCTCAGGACGATCGTTCCATTCTGCTCCCAAGCAGCCAGTGCCCCGCCTTCCGGCAATGCCGTGATCGCCGGGGAAGCCCCTTCGCCGAGCACGTCCGCTTTGCCCTCGACCCAGGATTCAATTCCTCCATCACCCGTCCACACCATGAAGACTCTCTTCCCGTCCGAAGCGATCGCTACGTCCTTCCCTTTGCCGATGCGTGATTCCTGCTTGTCCTCCGCCGCCATGAAGACCTCGTCGCCGCGCCGCCATGCTGTCATCAACTGCTTGCCCGACAGAGCCAGCCCGCCGCCGTCCATCGGACAGGCATTCAACTCCCAGGAACCCTTGCCCGCCTTGTGCGCTGCGGAGATCACCTCGCTACCGCGGATCCGGGTCACATACATGTCGCGCTTCCCATCGACTGCATTGCGGAACATCACCCCGAACCCGCCCTTTCCCAGGGACAGCAGCGTCGGGTGGCAGCACTGGCAAATCGTACCTCCCGGCGATTCATAGACCAGGAAATTGCGCGACCACGTTGCCCCTGCGTCCTTGGAAACCGCTCCATAGAGCCGTGTCCCTTTGGCTCTCAGGTCAAGCCACACTACCGCGATGTTCCCTTCATCGTCGGCCGCCATCGCGTGCAATCCCTCGCGCGCCGCGCCTTCTACGTCATTGATCACCCTTGCGGCTGACCATCTCGCGCCTCCGTCCGTTGATCGCCATAGCAGCAGGTTCCCGTCGGCATTGCTCACCGCGCTCACTGCGAGAACCTTGCCCGAAAATACGACTCGTGGCCCGCGGTGCCGGCCGAGCATCAGTCCCGGCACTTCAGCCACAGGAGCAGGCTTTGCAAATGTCTCACCCTCCTGTGATCCCGTGTACAGAATCGTCCGCCCGCTGCCGAAAACCAGCGCAATGCCCGCTTGCGAGACTGCGAGCTGCGGCTGCCGATTCGGCGCCTCCATCGAAACCGGTGGAATCTCCATAGACAGCATCCACGCGAGCAATAACAGCATCAACAGCCTCCTCTATCGCAACCCCTCAAAATGATAACCACAGCGCCAGTTGCAGGGCTATGTCAACGCACTGAACGCCTCCGCTGATTTCAGATACGGCCCTAGAAGCTGAACACCGGGCCGAAGCTCACTTCTCCCTGATCCGCGAGCTTCCCGCCAAGCACCACCAGGCACCCTCCGCCGCACGCAAATGCCTTGACTTCCGGATTCACCCAGACCGGCAGCCACTGCGCCTGAATGCGAAATCCCATCCACTTCACGGGGAAAAACTTCACGCCACCGCCGATGCCGAACGAGAAACGGCTTGAACTCCGTCCGGGCCAGGAGAACCGTGTCATCCCGGCGCTGCCGATAATGAACGGCCGCACCATCCGGGCCTCCTCCAGGATGAACTCGCGAGTGAAGTCGCCGTGATACTGTTCCAGCCTGGTATCGAACGGGCTAGGTAAGGCCGCCCCGGGCGCGCTGATTCGTGTCTCCGTATTCTGCCGCGTCCAGCGAAACTCGATGACCGCCGTCTCCTCGTATCGCACTCCCACCGCGATCCCGATGCTGCTCCCCGACGAGAGATGCGCTTTCCCGACCGTCTGGCCGTTCTCATCCGCGGCAGTGATGCTGATCGGTGACCTGTACCCGAACAGTGGAGTGACATCTACTCGCCGTTGTCCTGAGGCCGGGAAGCAAGCGACAAGCACGTGGAGCGACGCGACTAGGCCAATTCCCCTCAAGCACATCCCACCCGCATGGTAACACTGTGTTATTTCATTCCCGGCGCCGCAAACCCCCGTCCCGCATCATCCAGCACTAGTACCCAATCGCTGCCGAATCCTTCGGATGGCGGCGTGAATTCGCGCTCTCCTGCGTTCTCAAACGTCCCGATCAGCTCAGCGCTGCCCGACCGCGGGTTGTACCACCATCCCTTCAGTCGAGCTCCCGAGATCTTCCCCAGCCGTAGCGTGAACTTCCTGCCCTGCGCGCTGTACGCGAACAGATACCCATCGCCCCTCGTGGCCGCGATGTGATCCGCGCCCTCGAGTGCATTCACCAAGATGGACTGATCCGGCACCCGCGAGAGGTACGGCCGCGATTCCAGCAGAGCCCTGACATACTGCACCTGCGCAGCGCCCGGCCGCATGATCGCCTGGTCCCACGTCATCAGCGGGCCGTTCACCCGCTGCCGGCCCGCCGCGAACATCTGCCAAACCGCATGATTCCCGTACGTGTGCCCGCACGCGCCCGAAAACGTATCCCAGTACGCATACTGCCGCACGTGCGCGTCGAACGAGTACCCCAGTTCCTTCGCGCGGAACGCCAGCGGATGATCCTCGTACAGAGGCTCGCCGTCGAGCACCGGCTTCACCGGAGTCCGCTCGTAATCGGCGGTAATCTTCTCCCACGACTTTGCCATGCCGGGAACGCCGTGCCCATCCTGCTGCATATTGAAATCCAGCCATTCATCGTTGTGGAACCACGTCGACGACGTCGCCCCGCCGCGTGGATGGAAGCTCATCAGCACAGCGCTGTAGTCCTCCTTCCCGCTCACTCCGATCGAGATCCCCCGCGCCAGAGCCCGCCACGTCTCCTCAAAGCCCGTCGGCGTTCGATCGCCGCCGAGAATCCAGATCACGCCTTTCTTCCCGTATCGCTTGCCCAGAAACTCGCCATACGTTTGCGCATTCTGCGTCGTCAGATAACTCCTGTCGCGCCCGCCGCTGTTCACCCAACTCCCCCAGCTCGGTAAAAACGCAATGTACATGCCGCGCGCATTTGCCTCGTCCACGATGTAGTCGACGTGATCCCAGTAGTCATACTGCTGCGGATCCTCTGGGTTCGCGCCTTTCGTCAACGCCGGCTTCGTCGGATCGTTGTCGATAAACGGCAGATCGCCCTGCGCGTTCGGCGTGGTGATCCCGTCAAGTTCCGCAAGCGCCACCGCCTGGATCGCGGTGAACCGTTGAGCCGCCCGTACGTTCAAATACTGCACGGCCTGCTTGCGGTCCAGCCGGTGAAACAGCTCCCAGGCCGTGTCGGCCAGGTAGAAGAACGGTTCGCCATCCTCTGTCACCAGAAACCGCTTGTTCTCGCTCACCTTCAGGCGCGGCAGATTCTTGGCAGGCGCCGTCAGCATCAACACCATCGCGATCATCATCACAACTGCGTGCTTCATCGCCCCTATCCTACTCCAACCTCCTCCGTGCCAAATGCCAATCGACGCTGTGTTAGCCTGACACTTCCATGCGAGTCTTCAGCCCCCTGATCCTCCTCCTGCTTGCTCTCCCCTCCTTTGCGCAACGGACAAAGAACATCATCTTTGTCATGTCCGACGGGCTCCGCTGGCAGGACGTCTTTCACGGCGCCGACCCCGCCCTTCTCACGAAGAAAGAAGGCGGAGTTTCCGATGTCGACGCGCTCCGCCGCCAGTTCTGGCGCGACACTCCCGCCGATCGCCGCCAGGCCCTCCTACCGTTCCTCTGGACCGTCGTTGCCAGGAACGGCCAGATTTACGGCAATCGCGATCAGGGCTCCGACGCCTTCGTCACCAATGGGATGAACTTCTCATACCCGGGCTACAGCGAGATCCTCTGCGGTTTTCCCGACTCGCGCATCGACAGCAACGATAAGAACCTCAACCCCAACGTCAGCGTGCTGGAATGGCTGAACAGCAAGCCAGCTTTTAAAGACAGGATCGCCGCGTTCGGCGCATGGGAACTCTTCCCCTACATCCTCAATGCCCAGCGCTCCGGACTCTTTGTGAATGCCGCCTATGATCCGCTCCCTCCTCTCACCCCGCGCGCTGAATTCCTGAACCGCATCAAGAAGGAAACCGGCATCTGGGACAGCGAAGCCCTCGACGCCCCCACCTTCCACTCCGCTCTTGAGTACTTCAAGGTGAAAAAGCCTCGCGTCCTCTTCCTCTCTCTTGGCGATACCGACGAATGGGCCCATGACGGCAAGTACGATCTTTATCTGCAAGCCGCACACCGCTTCGATCAGTACGTAAAGGAGCTGTGGGACACCGCCCAGTCCATGCCCGAGTATCGCGGCACAACCACGCTGATTCTCGCCGTCGATCACGGCCGTGGCATGGCTCCCGTTGAATGGAAGACCCACGGCCAGAAAGTCCCCGACTCAAAGTATGTCTGGATGGCTCTCCTCGGCCCCGATACCCCGGCGCTGGGCGAACGCTCCCATGTTCCCGCCATCACGCAAAGCCAGGTCGCCGCGACACTCGCCGCCCTGCTCGGTGAGGACTACGCCGCCGCTGTTCCCACGGCCGGCAAGCCGATTGTCAGCGCCAATAGCGCGCCCGCTGCCGCAAAAACTCGAACATCACGCGGTGATAAGCGCTGAACTCCGGATCGGGCGCGCCCGACGGCGGCGCCGCCGCGCTCCCGCCGGCCGTACAGGCTGCATACCGGGCAAGTATCCACAAATCCTCAGACGGAACAACAACGCAAATAGAGATTTTACGCTGATTACTTCTGAGTCCCCGGACTTGCACCATCGCAAACCGCCACTTTACACTGAAAAACTTCGGCATGACGAAACACACTGCGAACCGCACGCTGGCGCTTCTGGTCGCCTTCAGCCTTCCTATGCTTGCCGACAAGCTGGAGCTGCGCTGGACTGAACTGCCTCACGTGGTGACCGGAAAGCGCGTTTGGCTCAAGCTCAACGAGGGGACTCGCGTCTCCGGCACCGTTCGCAGCGTGGAGCCCACAGGGCTGCAACTCGAAATCGAAAAGACGTCCGACAAGAAGTCTTTCCCGAAGGGAGCCGCGCTGATTCCCCGCAATTCGTTCAAAACCATCCAGGTCAACAAACGGACCACACACAAAGGCATCATCATCGGCGGAGCCGTGGGAGGCGGCGTCGCGGCCGCCGCGGGCGGCACTCTCGCAGCCATTCGCAAGAATGAGGGTGGCACCGGGGGCGACGGCATCATCGCTGCCGCCACCCTCGGACCCATTGCCATCGGGCTGCTCGCCGGCTGGCTCGCCGACACCGCCGCTTCACACGGCGGGCGGCACATCACCATCATTCCCGAATGACTCGCTAATCCCGCTTCAGCAGCCAAACCTCTGCCAGCCTTGAATGCTGCCGCCAGTTCAGGTGCCCTTCATCGGTCGGCTTGTCCCACGTCAGCACCAGCCGCTGGTCTCGTACCTGCTCCGGACTGATCTTGAACTCGTGGAAATCGCCGATCTGCGTTCCTTCCATGCGCTGCCCGTTCACTTTCAACAAGCTCTTTCCGTAACCGCCTGTCCGCACTACGTATGTCGCCTTCGGGTCCAGTCCTTCATACACGACCCTCTTCGGCCACATCGTCGTCTGCTGTGACAGGCGCGCACGGCTCTTCCCTTCGTTCCACCACCAGAACGTCGGCTCAGGACCGCGGAACGCATCTTCCTGCTCCGCATCCCCTTCCACATGCAGCGACTTGGCTACATTTCCTATGTCGTCGTAAAAACTGCCTGGCCCCGGGTTCTCCCAATTCGCCAGCACCAGCAGCCTCGCCAGTTTCTCTTTCTCAGACCCCATCGCCCGCACTTTCTTGAACTCATCTTCGAGCCACCAGCGGTTGTTCAGCGGATAGTCGACGAAATCGAGCACTGCCCCGCGCTCCTCGCCGCTCGCGTTATACTTCTCCACACTTGTCTGCAATCCAATCGACTTGAACAGGGCATCGCACAGCGCGACAATCCGCGCTCTCAACTCACTGCTCACCGGCTCCGTCACCGCGCGATTCAATTCCTTCATCGCCGCGCCCATCGCCTGGTCCGCATTCTTCGCAGCGGCCATGATCTCGTTGGCCCGCGCCTCCAGATTCGTCTCATTCAACAGCCTGTGCCGTACATATGCGTCGTAGTTGGCGCGCAGCAGGCACATCTGCCAGCGCCAGTTCGACTCAAGTTCCGGCGCCCGCTTCTCCAGCCGCTGCCACTCCCGCAGCGTTCCTTCCACCGAGCCGTTGTCTGCCAGCGACCCGCGCCAGTTCCGCTCCAGCGCCAGGATGCCGTCCGCTGCATCTTCTGCGACTGCTGATCCAAAATGCACCCGCGCGTAATCCTTCAATACCTCACGCACCGGCATGCTCGGATCCCACGCCAGCGCGCTCCAGACGTTCTTGTTTACATCGTCGTGCACGCCGTCCGAATACGAAATGAACCCGTTGCTGTAGCCTGCCCACCGGTTATGTACAGTGGCGAACTCCGCCGGGCGCGGATTCACCGCCTCACGCCCCAGCGTCAGCGCATACGCCTGATCCCACGCCGGCACCTGGAACTGGCAGATCTTGTTGTGCGTCAGGTCCGGATACATCCGCAGTTGATACCGCTTGTCCAACCGCTGCCTCGTCCGCTCCACCGGCGGACTCGACGGCCCCGCAACCAGTCCGCCCAGCCACTCCGGCTTCTGCTTCTCGATCCACACATAAGCCGCCTCTTCCTGCTCCTTGCTGAATCCCTGGAGCGAGACCCATATCTTCGCTTTCGGATGCTTCCCTTGCATCCGCCGCGCCACTTCCTTCATGTACGGCAGCAGCAGTTCCGGCGGATTGTCCCCGGGATCTCCGCCCGGCACGAACACGCCCGTCAGCTCCACGCTGTCCGCAAAGAACTCCTCATACTGCGCCAACTGCGCTTTCCGCTTCGTCTCATCCCTGAGGTCGAAATCCGCCGGCGTCCACACCCAATAGTCCAGACCGTACTTCCGGCAGATCGCGCTCATCGCCTTACTCATCTCGCGCCGCGGTACCTTCATCAGCGGATTCGGACGTGTGTCCTGGAAGGGGATGTTCTCGATACTGTTCGCTCCGAAAAGCGCCAGATCGCGGATGTACTGCTCGAACTGCGCGACCGACCACGCGTCCCATGAGTTCGCCGCGGTCCTGTATCCGATCTGATGCCCGCGAATCGGATACGACGGAGCCGTCTTCACATCCAGCGGCCCCTCCAGGCTCAACCTGCCCTTCGACCAATCCAGCTTTCGCAACAGCGCGCCCACACCGAACAACGTCCCTCGCGCATCTGCGCCGCTCACCCGCACCACCGGCGCCCGCCCGCTCTCATCCAGCCACAGCCGGTACCCCTCCGGCCGAGTCTCTTCGCGGCCAACTCCAACCACAATCGCCGGCTGGTCCGGCGGAACGCTGGTCGACTCTTTCAGCCGGATCCCCGTCCGCTTCTCCACCTCTTCGACGAACATCGTTGTGGCTGCATTCTCGTTCGGCCGAACCACTACCGCCTGACTCATGTCCACCGAAGTGGACGCTAATAATAACGCGAGTACGATCATAGCGACCCACCATCATGCCAAAGTGGAGTGGGCCAGCGCCGCTTCGCGGTGGGTATCTTTCGCGGGGGCCAAGCACTTCTTCAGCGGATCACACGCCAGCTATGGGTCTTCAGTTCCCCCCGCCGGCGCTCCACAGATACGTATTCATCGACAACGCTGGAAGCTCGACCTTCAAGTACTTCCCCCGCCACTCCAATTCGACCTTCGCCGGCTCCTTCCGGCTGTTGAGCACCTCCACCACCATGCCCCGATACTTCGACTGAAACGCGAGGCACCGCACTCCATCCACTCCGCCGGACGCACCCACCCGCACCGCCCCTGGCCTCACAAATTTGCTGAAGTGCGCCAGGTAGTAATAGAGGCCCGTGTACATCACCTCTTTCTTCTTCCGATCCACGATCACCACCGGATGCTGCTCGTTCGGATCCGGGTTCTTGTGGACCACCGACACCGCCCACGGGCCGCCCCGCTCATCCAGGATCATGTTCCAGTAGATCCACGCCGCCGCGCCGGTCTCCAGGTCGTTGAAGATCTGGTTCCCCCAGAAATCTCCGTCCTCATAGTCCCGCCGCGGCAGCGGCACGCTTCGCGGCACCAGCCCCGTTTCGTACGCGTGGCACACTTCGGTCATCCACAGCTTCAGATCCGGATACCGCCGGTGCAGCGCCGCGATCTTGTCGAAGTCCTTGTAGTCGTACGCGTGATACGCGATCGCGCCCGCATACTTGCGCGCTTCCGGGTCATCGAGAATCACCGGCCAGTACTGCTCCGCGCGCTTCCTGTTGTTGGGCTCGCAAGGCTGTATCTTCGTTTTCACGCCCTCCTTCACAAACAGCGGACCCACGTGATTCTTAAGCAGGTCGCGAACCTTCTCGGGCGGAATCATCGTGTAGATCCCCGGTTCGTTGAACAGGCTGACGAAATCGAGCGAAATGCCTTCCTTCTCATATGCACGCACATAGCGCAGGTAGTACAGCGCCAGCGCGTCGAAGTACTTCGGATCCACGTCCTGCCTGGTCTTCACGTCGAACAGCATCCAGTCCGGCGGATAGTCCATCGGCGCCTGAAGCGCGAAGTTGCCGTGACGCCGCGATCGTCGGATGTATGTGATCAGCCCATCCGGCCCCAGATCGCGCCGGATCGAGAACAGCTTCATCGCCGTATCGCCCGCATTGTCGTCGTACGAATAAAATGGCCCCGCCGACATGAAGTCCGTTCCGGCGATCACCGTCTTCATCGCGCTGAAGCCCGCGCCCTTCTCCGGGTCGAATAGGGCCTGCAGCACCGCTTCCTGCTTCGCCCTGTCCAGCGAGTTCAGGCACATCATCCCGGCTTCGAGGAATGACGCGCCGAAGCCCACCATCTCCTGGTCCCGCACCTTCTCATCGATCCGGATCACCGGATCGCCGCCCTTCCCTTGAAACGTCAGCGCAGGCTTCGCAGCCAGCCGGTCGCCCGCCTGCGAAGTCACGTACGGCCGCACCGTCTGCGCAAGGACCGGCAAAGCAAGCAAGCCGGCGGACATCAAACACAACTGCAAACGCATCTGATCTACTCCCTCCGCTTCATCAGTCCCAACAGTCCGTTGACAATCTCCCCTTCCGCGCAACCAGGCTTCAGCCGCGTGGTCGTGATCTCGTAACTCACTTGCTCATAGGCGGCATCGTCTGGAATATATCCGCTGCCCCCGTTGGCGTGCGTCACCATGATCGTCTGGCTGAATGGCGACTCCCGCTTCAACCGCAGCCCGATCGACGTCAATACTTCTCCCGACACGCCCGTAATCGCCACCCGGTCGATCATCACCAGTCCGAGCCGGATGTTCACCGGGTCGGCATCCGTGAACTTGTACTCCGCTCTCGGCGTCGGCCCCGGCTCCACACGCCGCCCCGGACACGTCACCACGCTCTGCGCGCCCCACACCCGCGCCTGCGCCGATGTCTTGATATTGCCCGCCACGCGCACCGCCGCCTCGCCCAGTATCTTGCCCAGCGCGTCCACCAGTGTGAAGTCCTCACCGCTCGCCATCGACACGGGGTTCTGATCGCCCGCCGCGCCGCTGGTCCACAACGCCACCACGTCCTCGCCGCCCTTCTCCTCCGGCCTGAGCCGCAGCCGCGGCCCGCCATCGCTTCGCGGATTGTCCTTGCCCGCGAAGTGCTGTTCGACAAAACGCGACGTCGCCCCAGCCAGGTCCCCGGTGATCTGATAGTTGTCCGGACCCATCACCACCGCGTGCACCGGATAATTGATCAGAAACGCGATCGGCTTCCCGGAATAATCCTCAAATCGCAGCACCGCGACAGTCTTATCCGACGGCCCGATCTCGTTGAATCCCAGCCACCATCCCTGCTTCGTCGAGTACTCGCGCCGGTTGGCGTTCACGTAAGCCGTTCCCGTCCCAGCCCCGAACCGCGCCGGCTGCAGCCGCGCCTTGGCCCGCTTCACAGCCTCCACCGCCGCATCCTCGACCCGCTTCGTGTACTCGACCGTCGCCGCACTCGCGGGCTGCGCACCGCCGCTCAGCGACGGCGCGCCATGGTCGTGCACAGCAGCCAGGAGCAGATTCTCCGGACGAATTCCCGCCTCTCGCGCGATCCGCTGCGACGCCTCCTCCCACACCGCATTCGGCGCGAAAATCAGCTCCCACGCCACCAGCGCCACCTGCGTGTTCCCGTCATCCACTACGATCGCCCGCACGTAGATGTTGTCGTGAATTCCCTTGAAGCCCTCTTTGCGATTCGCATACCCGCTCATCGGTAGCGCCGCCCCGGCCGGAGGTGTGATGTCCACCTTCGCCGCCCCCGCGCGCAAGCTCCCCTCATCGGCCGCACACACCACAAAACCCGCGCAGAGCAAACCCACTCCCGGCAGCGCTCGTAACAGAAACCGCGCCTTCATTCGACCTCCAGTCTGTGAGAAGTATACTGCGTGCTCTGAGAATGCGGCGTGTCAGCACGTCAGAGCCGCGAGCCGTAGCGAGCGGGTGCAACGGATCCAAGCGCGTCTTCGTCGGAGCGGGTGCAACCGTGCGACGCGGGCAATAAAATGGCTGCTACACTTGGCCCCGCCCGCTCCAACAGACCACGGCCTCCCTCGCGGATGCGGCGGGTTGCCTGCGCCACTCCGCGCGAGAGTATCTTGGATGCAACAGGAAAGACACCCGCATGTCTGAATCAGATCCGATCAGATCAACGCCTCTCCCCCTCGAGTTCCCAGGCGTCCATCACATGGACGAACAGGAGGTGGAAGCCGCCGCGCGAGTCCTGCGCGCGAAATCGCCCTTCCGCTACTACGGCATCGATCCGCAGCATGAGGTCGAATCCTTTGAGCAGGAGTTCGCGCAGTTCGTCGGGAGCAGCTACGCCGTCGCGGTCGGCAGCGGCACTGCCGCCCTTGCCACCGCGCTCGCCGCGCTCGGAGTAGGGCCGGGCCAGGAGGTCATCGTCCCCGCCTACATGTGGGTCTCCGTCGCCGCGGCCGTCGTCAATCAGGGCGCGATCCCCGTGCTCGCGGATATCGACGATACCTTCTGCCTCGATCCGCGCGATGTCGGGCGCCGCATCACCCCGCGCACCACCGGCATCATCATGGTCCACATGAGTGGCGCGCCGGGCGACGTCGCGGCAATCCAGCAGCTCGCCCGCAGCCGCGGCCTCTTCCTCCTCGAAGACTGCGCCCAATGCGCCGGCGCGTCCTCGCATGGACGGAAAGCAGGCACATTCGGGGACATCGGGACCTTCAGCTTCCAGATGAATAAGAATATGACCGCCGGCGAGGGCGGCTGCATCGTCACCAGTGACCACCGCCTCTACCAGCGCGCCGTCGCCTGCCACGACCTCGGCTATGCCCGCAACGCCCAGGGCCGCCTCATCTTTGATCAGCCCGATCTCTGCCTCTGGGGCAAAGGGTGCCGCATGGACGAGCTGCGCGCCGCCGTCCTCCGCGTCCAGCTCCGCAAACTGCCCTCGATCACCTCCGCCATGCGGAGCAGCAAGTACCGTATCCGCGAAGCCCTGCAGCGCTTTCCCGAAGTCACCCTCCGCCGGATCCCCGACCCCTCAGGCGACACCGGCGTCTTCCTCATCACCACCTGGCGCGACGCCGCCACTGCCCGCGCCGTCAACTGCCGGCTGCGCTCCGAAGGCATTGTCACCTGGCCGCAGGGCCTCACCAACATCGTCATGACTGAGTGGGGTCTGCACCTCTACTACAACATCGCCAGTCTTGTCCTTCATTCCAGCGTCGATAGAAGCGGTTTCCCGTGGAATCTGGCGGAGAACGCCGGCTCGCGCCTCGAATACGCGAAGGGCGTCTGCCCCGTGGCGGACTCCCTCTTCGAACGCAGCATCCTGCTCGCCATCCCCTCATGCCTCGCTGCCGCGGATGAGGACGACATCATCACGGCTTTCGAAACAGCATTGCAGTCCTGCCTGTGACAAGGAGCCCATCATGCAGTTCAAACTGATTCATTCCGCGTCGATCCTCCTGGCGCTTGCCGCCTTCCTCTCCGCATCTCTGTTTGCACAGACAGGCCTGAAGGCAGGATACGCCAAGGTCGATGTCACGCCCGCGGGCCCAGTCTGGCTGGGCGGATACGATCTTCGCAACTCGCCATCCGATGGCGTCTACGCCGGCGAGAAGCTCTACGTCCGCGCCCTCGCCTTCGATGACGGCAGGGCGCGCATGGCCTTCGTCGAGTCCGACATCATCGGCACCCGCGAGCATGACCGTCTCCGCAAAGCCATCTCCGCCGAAACCGGCATCCCCGCGGAGAATATCCTCCTGGGCGACGTGCACAACCACTCCGCGCCTTCGCCCGACACCAAACGAAACGCCGAGTGGACACGCCAGTTCGAAATCGCCCTCATCGCCGTCGTCAAAGAGGCCCAGGCCGGTCTGCGCCCCGTACAGATCGCAGCCGGTGAAGGCCGCTCCCGCGTCGGGATGAACCGCCGCGCCATCCGCGCCGCCGACGCCGACTCCTACAACACCTTCGACGAAAACAACACCAGCCAGTCCTTCGGCAAAGCGAAGACCGATCACCCCATCCTCATCCACGAATTCACCGGCGAAGCCCGCCTCGGTGCCAATCCTGGCGGACCCATCGACGAAAGCGTTCAGGTCGTGCGGATCGACGCAGACGGCCGCCCCTTCGCCGTCATGATCCACTACCCCTGCCACGGCACCAGCCTCGGCGGACGCAACGGCAAAATCTCCGGCGAGTGGATGGGACGCATGCAGTCCTTCGTCGAATCGCAGTTCCCCGGCCTCGGCGCCATCTATCTCCAGGGCGCCGCGGGCGACATCAACCCTCGCCTCGTCGGCGGACTCGACGGCAACAAAGACGACATCGAGGCCACCCGCGCGCTCGGCGACGAGATCGGCCGCGAAGTGGCCCGCGTCTACAGCAGTCTCACGCCATCGTCACAGGGAAACGCCCGCATACAGGTCACTCAGAAGGACGTCCGCCTCCCGCGCACGTACCGCGAGCTTGCCGCCAACTACGCCGACCCCGCCACCCACGTCCCCACCACCGTCGTCCGCATCGGCGACCTCATGTGGGTCACGTTCCCCGGTGAGCTGTTCCACGCCATCGGCAAATTCGCGAAATCCGCCTGCCCCACGCCGTACGCCCACGTCATGGGTTACACCAACGGCTCCATCGGTTACTTCCCTGAACAGAAGTCCTTCGCCGAAGGCGGCTACGAACCCTCTATCAGCCACCTCGCGCCTTCAGCGGAGCCCATCTACCGCCGCGAAATCTCGGAGCTGATGAAGAGCTTGAGCCGTGAGCGTTAAAGGAGCGGGTGCAACGCTTCTACTGCAGCGCCTTCCTGCAGTACTCCACGCACTTCTTCACCTCTGCCACCACGCTCGACCCCTCAGGCGTGTTGTACTCGTACTCAATACTCGCCGGGAACTTGTACCCCTTCCTCTTCATCAACTGCAGGATCTCCCGCAGCGGCGTCCCGCCTTCCCCCCATGGCATGTTCGGACCGCCCTTCCCGTTCTCCGGTCCCTTGCGATCCTTCAAATGCAGGCTCGCGATCCGCTCGTGATACCTCTCTACCAGCGGCGCCGGAGTCTCCCCGTTCACCCCGTAATAGTGCCCCACATCGAAGTTCAACGCCGTGTACGCCGAAGCCGACAGCGCCCTGTCGAATCCCGACGCGCCGCCCTGCCCATGCGTGTGGAACGCAATGTTCAGCTTCCGCTTCGCCGCATACTCGGCTACGCGCTGCAGCAGCCTGTCGTCCGTGGGCAGCTCCATCGTGATGTGATTCGCACCGAGCGTCTCCGCCACATTCCAGATGTACTCGTACTCCGCATCCGGCATCTCCAGCGTCGGCGGCAGCTTGAACGCGTAAATCGTCACCCCCGCGTCTTCGTACATCCGCCGGAAAGCCTTGTACTTGTCCATCGATGTGGACAACCGCCACTGCCTCACCTCCGCGGAGGGCCCCCGCCCCTGGGCTGGAGCACCCGCGTAGCTCTCCGCCACGTTGCTCATCAGCTCCACTCCACTGATCCCGCACTCCACGCAATACCCCAGCACCTCCTCGGCGCTGCCCGGCAGGGCGCGGAAGCTATAAGTGATCGCCCCAATCCGCACGCCGCCGAAATTAGAATCCGGCTTCGCCATCGCTATCGATGCCGGCACGGCCGCGGCTGCCAGCTTCCACAAACCCCGTCTCGTGATGATCATTGACTCCCTCGTTTGAGGCCATCATCTTACCATCCCGCGCATCCATGAACGCCTGCACCACCGCAAATACCCCCCGCTGCGGGATCAGGAACTCGTTCAATCTCGCCTGTTCCCTCAGCGGCCCTGCCCGGCCCGCATCCACCCCCTCCACCTCCGCGGTACTGGCGTCGATGACCCAGATCCGCTGCGGATTCAAAATGAAATCCTGCCCGTTCGGTGTCCGCCCCGTCAGGTTCATCCTTCCCGTCCCCAGCCCGATCCTCGCCGCCGTCCCCAACACCTGCAACATCCTCCTCTCCTGCCACCACTTCTCCGGAACCAGCCTCGCCGCCACATTCGCCGCCCGCGACGCCGCCGTCTCCGACAGCGCCATCTCCCACTCCAACACCCTCGCGATCCTCACCCGCAGCCTCGCCGTGCACGTCCACTCCAACTCGATCCGCGTAACGACATTGCGGCAGACCTGCTCGCCGAAGTACCGCGAACAGCTCTGTTCCGGCGCCACCGTCGAATAAAACTTCCACCGCCCCGCTGGATTCCGGTGCCACACCGACGTGTAGCCCGGCCCCACCGACGACGCCGGAAATCGCCGCATCGCCAGCACGTGCCCCGACCGGAACGGCACCCCCAGCACCGCATAGCCCGCAAACCGGTCTCCCTCCCCCTCAGGCGTCTTCGCCGACTCATCAATCGCCTCTGCGATCTCCCTCGGTTTCATACTTCAATCTCCTTCCAGCGCGGGCAGGGCAGGCGCTTTCGCCTGCCCTGTCTTCACCACACCCTTCAAGCCCGCGACCCCTCCTCCGCCCGCACCCCCTCCACCTCCTTCGGCAGCCCCGGCACCAGCATCGGTACCTGCTTCCGGTACTCCGCATACTCCGGATGCGCCTCCATCAGGTCGTGCTCCTCGAACTGAATCGCCAGGACGATGTACGCCGACGTTGCCATTGCGAACACCAGGTGCGCCGCCGTCATCTTCGGCGTGCTCCAGAAGATCATCAGCCACCCGACGTACAGCGGATGCCGCACCACCCGGTACAGCCACGGCGTCACGAATCGCAGCTTGAGCTGCGGCTGACCCTGCAGATGCCGCCACACCTGCCGAATCCCGAACAGATCAAAGTGATTGATCACGAATGTCGTGAACAGCAGCAGCGCCCAGCCCAACCCGTACCCCGCGTGAAACGCCGCCCGCCCCGCCTCACTCTGCACATCCCACACCACTCCCCCCATCGGCCGCCACTGCTGGAACAGCAGCAGCGTCACCAGGCTGCTCGCCAGCACATACGTGCTCCGCTCCGCCGGCTGCGGAATGTACTGCGTGAGGATCCGCTTGAACCACGGCCGCGCCATCACGCTGTGCTGCACGGCAAACACCGACAGCAACCCCAGGTCGATCGCCAGCGCCATCCAAAACGGATCCGTCGCCGGTGAATCCAGTGATTTCTCCACCCCGATGTTCCCCATGAATCCGAACGCGTACACGAACATCGCCAAACAGAGCATGTAGCTCGCCGCGCCGTAGGTAAACACAAATACTCTTTTCATTTGCTTTCACTCCTTCTCGGTCCCCTCTGGCTGAATTGCTTTGTATGCCGCGCGGCCAATACAATTGTGGAAGACACTGGGGATTCCAACCATGCCCGGACGTCCGGCGCTTTTGCCCGGCAGTCCGCTGCGCAGAGATCCATTTGCAGAGAGTCCGGCTGTCTTGCCGGAAAGTCCGAGGGGGGCTCGGAAATGGACCCGTTTTCAGAGATTCTGAGCGAAGTGAAGCTCAAGGGAGCCTTGTTCTTCAACGCCGAATTCTCGGCGCCTTGGGGCTTCTGTTCTCCGCCCTCCCAGTCCCTCGCCCCGGTCCTCGCTCCCGGCGCTCCCCACCTCGTCATCTATCACTTTGTCGTCGAAGGCTCCGCCCTTGTCCGCCTGGACGGTCAGCCGCCCGTTACCATGCGTCCCGGCGATATCGTCGTCTTCCCCCACGGCGATCCTCACCAGTTATGCAGCAGCGAGTCCGCGAAACTCATGGACTGCCGCGAGACCGTCAGCCTGCTTACTCAAAAAGTGGCCGCGCGCGACCTCACCCTCATGCAGATGGGCGGCGGCGGCCACGTCACTCGCTTCGTCTGTGGCTTCATGGCCTGCGACCCGCTCCTTTGCCGCCCTGTTCTCGCCGGGCTCCCTCCCATGCTCGTCGTCAACGTCCGCACGGACCGTTCCGGCCACTGGCTCGAAAACACCATCCTCCACCTCGTCGACGAAGCCTCCTCCGGAGCCGCCGGCAGCGAAGCCATGCTCGCCAAGCTCTCTGAAGCCCTCTTCTTCGACACACTCCGCCGCCACATCGCCGGCATGCCCGAACAGCAGAGCGGCTGGCTCGCCGGCGCCCGCGACCCAATCGTCGGCAAGAGCCTCGCCATCCTCCACCACCGTGTCGATCACCCCTGGACCATCGCCGAACTCGCCAGGGAAGTCGGCCTCGGCCGCTCAGCCCTCGTCGAACGCTTCACACGCTACCTCTCCGAGCCTCCCATGACCTACCTCAGCCGCTGGCGCCTTCAGCTCGCCGCGCGCGCCCTCACTGCAACCCCACGCGGCGTCGCCGAAATCGCCTCCGACGTCGGCTACGAATCCGAAGCCGCCTTCAACCGCGCCTTCAAACGCCACTTCGGCCTCCCCCCCGCCCGCTACCGCCGCGAACGCCGCGTTGCCGCCAGCTGCTCTTGAATTGCACACGCTCCCTTTTCGCAATAGAGCCGCTCGCTACTAGGTAGCGAGCGGGTATAGCGGATTCGGCGCGTCTTCATCTGGACGGATCTCCCTCGCCCCGCCCCCGCTTGAGAAAATATTGGTGTGATTCAGCCGGCACAAAAATGGCTGGCCCGCCTCGACTTCCATGAGCATCAGGACAAAATCCTGCTCCTCCTGGCCCTCGTCATCAGCGCAGTCGTCGGTCTCATCACCGTCGCCTTCGTCGCCGTCACCGAGAAACTCAGCAATATCCTCCTCGCGTCCGGAGAGCCCCAGCGATTCCTCAGTCCCTTCATTGGCTCTCTCGTCGGCGGCTGGCTCCTCTTCCGGTTTTTCCCCGACGCCCGCGGCAGCGGCATCCCCCAGACGCGCGTCGCCCTCCTCCTCAACAACGGCATCATCCGCATGCGGACCGTTGTGGGGAAGTTCATCTGCTCAGCCATCTCCCTCGGCAGCGGCGTCGCGCTCGGTCGCGAGGGTCCGTCGGTCCACATCGGCGCAGGCATCGCCTCCTCGGCCGCCCGCCGCCTCGGTCTCGGGGAAGAGCACACCCGCTCGCTGATCCCCGTCGGCACCGCCGCCGCTGTCGCCGCCGCCTTCAACACTCCTCTCGCCGCGGTGCTCTTCACCCTCGAGGAAATCCTCGCCGACCTCCACGCACGCGTCGTCGGCTCCGTCGTTCTCGGCGCCGCCACCTCCTGGATCGTCCTCCGTCTCATCCTCGGCGACGAGCCCCTCTTCCACGTTCCGCCCTATCAGTTGGTGCACCCCCTCGAATTCCTCATCTACGCGATCCTCGGTCTCCTCGGCGGACTCGTCTCCACCGCCTTCGTGAAGCTCCTCCTCTGGCAGCGGGCCGCGTTCCTGAAGACGTCCAATCGCTGGCGGCCCTTCACCCCCGCTGTCGGCGGCCTCACCGTCGGGCTCCTCGCTCTCGCCGTCCCCGGCGTCATCGGCGTCGGTTACAACCTCGTCAGCGACGCCCTCAACGGCCAGCTGGCCCTGAAGATGATGCTGCTTCTCCTCGCTCTGAAGCTCATCGCCACCGCCACCTGCTACAGCTCCGGCAATGCCGGCGGCATCTTCGGCCCCAGCCTCTTCATCGGCGCCATGCTCGGCGGTGCTGTCGGCCACATCGCCCACTCCTTCCTGCCCGACCACACCGGCGGCGTTGGAGCCTATGCTCTCGTCGGTATGGGGGCCGCCTTCGCCGGCATCATCCGCACCCCCATGACCAGCGTCATCATGATCTTCGAGGTCACCCGCGACTACACCATCATCGTCCCCCTGATGATCGCCAACCTCTGCAGCTACGTCCTCGCCCAGAAAATGCAGAAGCTGCCCATCTACGAGGCGCTCTCCCGCCAGGAGGGCATCATCATGCCCTCCGCTGCCCACCTCCCCGAGCCCCTCACCGTCGAGCGCGCAATGCGCCCCTTCTCCAATCCTGTCGAGGCCCTCGACGGTTCCTCCGATGGACTCAGCATCCACCCGGACGACCCGCTGGACGCCGCCATGCAGATCATGGGCGAGGCCGGCGTCGACGAGGTGATCGTCGTCAGTCGCGCCGGCGGCGCCCGCATCGGGCTCCTCACCATGCGGGATGTCCTCCACGCCTACAGGAAACCCGCTCTCCCCGCCGGACGGCAGAATATCGCCGCCTCCGCGCAGAACTGGTTGCCCGCCGTTGCTACCATCACCGTCGCCGTCATTCTCATCGTGCCCGGTCTCGTCGTCTGGCAGCGCGCCCGCCGCTCGGATCTCGGCGCGGATGCCTTCCGCCGCGGCGAGAAACTGCTGGCTCTCGGCCAGGCCGATCAGGCCGCTCTCGAATTCCGCAACGCCCTCGCTCACAATCCCCAGGACTCCAGATCGCGCGCCGCCCTCGGCCTCGCACTCGTCCAGTCCGGCCACTACGTCGAGGCCTCTCCCTACCTGAATGCCGTCGTCAAAAGCGACCCCAACAACGGCCCCGTCTGGATGGGACTCGCCGAAATCTCGCTCGCCGCCGGCGACCAGCAGCGCGCCCTCCAGCTCTTCAACCAGGCCCTTGCGAAGGTCTGGGCCCCCGAGGCCGAACCCCTCCGCCGCACAGCCCAGCTCAAGTACGCCGGACTTCTCGCCGATGCCGGCCGCCGCGGCGAGGCTATCTCCCTGCTTCTGTCTGTGATCGAGCAGCGCGGCGACGACCCCGCCATCGGCAAACTGGCCGCTGAAAGAGCGCGTGACATCGGATCCCCCGAGCACGCCGAGGAAGCATACGCGGCCCTCGCCAGCCGCTTCCCGCACGACGCCGCCGTCTGGCGCGGCCTCGGCGATGTCCGGTTCGCGGCGGGAAAGGACGTGCCCGCCCGCGACGCCTATCAACACGCCGCCGAGGCCGATCCCGAAGACGATGAGGTCCGTCGCGACGTAGCCCGCATCGACCTGATCCTCAGCCTCGATCCCACCCGCCGCGGCCTCTCCGTCCGCGAACGCGCCCGGCGCTGGGACGAAATCCTCCGCCGCGTCCTCGACACCGCCTCCTGCCAGTCCACGTCCGAGATCGAAAAGGCCAGGCCCCTCCTCAATCAACGCTCAGCCAGCCTCGAAGCCACCGACCGCAAAATGGACGCCGCCCTCACCGCCTGGAAAGCCGCCCCCGCATCCTGCAAAAACGACCCCGTGCTGACCCACATCCTCGCCAAGCTGGGAGACTAGCAAATGCAATAGAGCCGCGAGCAGTAAGTAGCGAGCGGGTGTAGCGGATTCGGCGCGTCCTCAACGGAGCCGGTCTGGCGTGGTTGAACGCGACGTCCGGCTCTGCCCGCTCAAACGCAGGGTATTCGGCACTTCCGGTACGCTGGAAGTTGCCGTCACTCGGAGTCGGCACAAGCGCGAAATGAGACATGGATCCTCGCCGGCCCGTTTCCGGCTACCGATATCGCTGATCGCCGGTCTTCTGGCGGCTGCCCCCCTATGGGCCCAACCTTACCTTCATCCGCCTGCGGTGGATGCCTACGCGACACACGATCCGGCTGGGATCACCATACTTCCCAACGGCCGCTACCTGAGACCGGAAGGCAACCACCTTCCACTGGTGCGCTTCCCTCATGGCCTTGCCATGACCCGGGACGGGAAAACGCTTTTTGTGCCCAGTGATGGCATCGGGCAGATTCTGCGGGATTGGCAGTCGGGAGCCCCAGAAATCATCAGGTTGGAACTCCCCAAGCCCCCCGGGAAGAAGAAGTCCCGTCTGAACGCCGGCGGAGCCGACTTTTCTCCGGACGGCAGGCAGCTGTATTGGAGCAGCGGTGAAAGGGGCACGCTCTTTGTCTTCGACACGGCCTCGGCCCGGCTGGTCGCCGAGATTTCACTCAACGTCGAGGTTTCTGGGAAGAAGTACGAGGACAGTTATGCCGCCGATCTGAAAGTCTCCGAAGATGGCCGCTACCTCTACTGTGCCGATGTCACCAACTTCCGCCTGGCGATCGTGGATGTCGAGCAGCGGCGCGTTGCCGGCTCGACGCCCGTCGGGCGATACCCCTACGCGCTGGCAGTTTCCGGCAACAGCGTCTTCGTGGCCAACATCGGCCTGTTCGAATACAGCCCGGTACCGCCGCCGGCCGACGGCAAGTCCGATCCGCGCGGGTTGACCCGACCCGCCTTCGGCTACCCGAGCAAAGCCGCCCGCGAAGGCGTCACTTTCGAAGGCCGCAAGATCCCCGGCCTGGGAGACGACAACGGGCCGCAATCCTTCTCCGTCACCGGCGTGGATGTCTCCAATCCGCAAGCGCCAAAGGTCCTCTCCCATTGGAAAACGGGTCTGCTCATCCGCGCTCCGTCTGATAACGGCGCCACGGTTGGCGGCAGCGCTCCCAACTTCCTCGCGGTGAGCGGTGACAGTCTGTTCGTCTCGAACGGGAACAATGACCTGATCGAGCGGATCGATCTGTCCAGCGGGAAACTGCTCGCCAGGCAGCGGATTGTTCCCTCCCCTCTGGTCTCGCGCTTGCGCGGCGTGGGGCCGTCCGGCATGGTGGTGTCGGCCGACGGCGCCAGACTGTATGTCGCTGAGAGCGGCATCAACGCCATCGGCGTTCTGGACGCCCGCACGCTGCAGGTGCTGGGGCACATTCCGACTGCCTGGTACCCCTACCGCCTGGCGATCTCTCCCGATGGCCGGCGCCTCGCCTGCATCAGCTTCAAAGGCTTCGGCAACGGGCCGAATGCGGGCGGGCAGATTCCGCAGAGCGGCTTTCTGGCGATGAGAGGCGTGATCAGCATCCTGAACCATCCCTCCGGCGACGAGCTGCATAAGATGACTGAACGCGTCCTCGAGAACAACGGAATGGTGGATCGCGAGACCGATCGGGCCGCGATGTCTTCCCCGATCATCCCTGCCATTGCCGGCCGCGCGTCCCGCGAGATCAAGTACGTCGTCTTCATCACCAAGGAAAATCACACCTACGACGCCGTCTTCGACCGCGTCCCCGGCGCACGCCGTGACCCCTCGCTGTTGCGTTGGGGACTGCATCAGACCATCAGGCAGGACGGCCAGCCCACTCTGGAGGATGTTGGCGTGATGGTGAATCACAATGCGCTCGCGCGTGCGTTCACCGTGAGCGACAACTTCTACATGGAACCGGAATCTTCCGGTGTGGGGCATCGTTGGCTGGTGGGTGTGCAGCCCAACAACCTCATGCAGATGACCTATTCGCTCGGCTGGTCTTTCAAGAAGAACAGTACCGCCCCGGGCCGCCGCTACTCCATGGGCTCGGCGGGTTCCCTGATTCCGGAGGACTACCCCGAAGCCGGCTCCATGTGGGAGCATCTCGGCCGCCATAGAATCCCCTTCCGCAACTATGGCGAGGGATTCGAGTTTCCCGGAGTGGTGACGGACGACGACGAGCGTCCCACCGGCGCGCGCGAAGTCGTCAATATTCCCATGCAGAAGGTTCTGTTTGAAAACACCGCCTTCGGCTTCCCCATCTTCAACATGAATATTCCGGACCAGTACCGGGCCCATTGGTTCATGCGCGACGTCGAAACGCGGTTCTTGCGAGGCGGGAAGAAATTTCCCTCCTTCATAAACATCGCCATCTGCAATGATCATGGCGCCGATCCCAAGCCGGACAGGGGCTATCCGTACGTGGCCTCGTGGATGGCGGACAACGACCTTGCGCTGGGACGCATCGTCGAGTTTCTCTCCCACACCCCCTACTGGAAGAACATGGCGATCTTCGTCACGCAGGACGACTCAGGCGGGGAACCGGATCACGTGGACGCCCAAAGAAGCGTCTTGCTGGTGATCAGTCCCTGGGCCAAACGCGGCTACGTGTCGCACCGGCACACCACCATCCTCAGCATGCATCGCACGCTTTACGGGATCTTCGGCCTCCCACCCCTGAACATGTTCGACGCCCTGGCCAACGACCTCTCGGACTGCTTTACCACGGAGCCCGACTTCCGGCCGTACAAGGCTGTTCCCGTGGACCGGCGGATCTTCGATCCGGAAAAAGCCCGGGACCCGAAGGATCCTGACTACGGTCAGGCCCGCAAATTGCCGTCGATCCCCATGGACGACGACGACGAGATGGAGAAGATCCTCAAGAAGGGTGAGAAGGAAGTTTCGCCCCGTCCCCGCTGAAAGCCGACGCGGGCCCGGCGCGTCTCAGGCGTGCCGGGACTCGCATCAGTGCTGCCTCTCCCCGGCCGCACATTCCACCGCCAGCGCCTCCCCGGCTGCCTTCGCGGCCCCGCCGCGGAGAATCGTGTACGACGTGCCCGGCTGTGAACTGGGCCATCACGGAGAAGGATGTTTCCTTTGACTCAAACCCGAAAAAGTATGTACTTGCCGATCCCTCATCCGGCGCGGGAACGACTTCGCTGGATCGCTGACAGCGAGCGAGTTCATCGTCTATGACGCCCTCTCCGCTGAGGGCTTCGGCGCGTAGCCCGGCGACGCGGAGGGCGAGGTGGACGAATGCGAAGTTCGCGCAATTTCGCGCGAACACACTAGTACCATTTGATTGAGCCCGTAATCGAAAGATCTGGCTCGGCTCTGTTTTTGTGAGCTACTATCAGTCCGGTCGTTCCTATTTGGAGGCTCGGTCGTTTCGGAGGGGGCCGGGCCTCTCCACGCCGCGCTTCTCCGATTTCTCCGACAAGTTCCGCAGCCCTCCCCCTACTTCACTCCCTGTATCAGCCGCACCGTCGGCCTGATCACAGCGCCAGCGCCACCGCCGCCCCGCTGCTGACTAGCCGGCGCTTCCAGGCATCGTTGGCAGGGACATCGACCGAAAATTGGCATTATCATGCGTACATGGCGAGGGTGCGCCGACGGCAAGTTGATGAAAGAGGTGTCTTGGAATGATCCGATGGATCGCTGTCTTGGTGATGAGTGCTGTTGCGGCCCAGGCGGCTTCGCCGTTCGCGTGGCGGGAGCTGGATGACAGGCGGTGGGAGATCACCGACGGCGGCAAACCGGTTTTTGTTTACAACCACGGGCAGATCCTGGCTCCCGGGTTTCCTGAAAAGATGGCCCGTTCGACTTACCTGCATCCTGTGTACCTGCCTGACGGAAGGGTAATCACGGACGACTTCAACCCGGACCATCCCCATCACAGGGGCATTTCGTGGATGTGGCCGCAGGTGACCTGGCACGGCAGGACGGAGGACCTGTGGACGGTGGGGAAGGTGAAACAGCGTTACGACAACCAGATGAACTGGAAGGCGGATGACAAGACGGCAGTGCTGTCGGTGCGCAATGTCTGGTACTTGACCGACACCGGCGAGACGTTCATGCGGGAGTGGGTGGAGATCACAATCCACCCGGCTTCGAACGGGACGCGCGAGATCTGCTTCGTACTGAAGTTTGAGCCGGTAAAGGATCCTGTGACGCTCAAGGGCGACCCGACGCAGAACAAGGGTTTTGGCGGGCTCAGCTTCCGTTTCGCTAAGCGTGACGAGCCGAAGCCGGGCGCGGCGACCGTGATCCGGTCGGAGAAGGGGGTCAACGCAAAGGATGGTGTGAACGAGGTCCACACCTGGACGCAGGTGGAAGGATCCTTCGCGGGTAAGCCGGCTGGCGCAAGAGTGATCGACGACCCGTCGAACCCGAACTATCCGAATAACGGATGGCTGATGAGACACGGCTTCGGTGCCTTGAATCCGAGTTGGCCGGCGCTGAACCCGGTGACGCTGGAGGCGGGCAAGCCGGTCACGTTGCGGTACACAGTGATGCTGTACTCGGGCCAGCCGCCACAGAACTAGCAAAAGGATACTGACTTCGCCCGGCGAGGTTGACAACTGAATGTCCTCGGGCACCGCGCCACCGCCCCCAGCGCTCTTCGTGTGAGCGCTGGGTTCCCGCGGCTCACCCGACTACTGGATCAGCGGAATTTCTGACCCGATCTGCAACCCCACCAGGTGGCCGATCGTCGTCTCCACCTGCAGGAACCGCGCCGCCACCACAGGCCCCAGAGCCGTCTTCATCCGCTCGTACGCCCGCTTGCGCGCCGCCAGCGTGTCCTGCTCGTTCGCCTGCCCCGCCGCGGCCAGTTCTTCCGCCATGGCAGGCGTAATATTGTTGAAGTTCTCGGCGTACTTCTTCATGTTCGCCAGCCGCCGATCCCAGATCCCTTTCATCTCTGTCTCATACGGCGTATACGCCTCCCAGAACTTGGCCTTGTCGGCAGCGTCCAGTCCCATCGCGTCATCGACAAGCGCGTGCAGATCCTTGCGCACATCCTTGCGCATCATCTCCATGTACGCCTTCCGCTGCGCCTCCTCCGTGCTTGACTGCGCCTGCTGCGCCCACGCTCCGGGCGCCCCGCAAGCCAGCGTCATCACCATCATTAGGTTCATTGAGTTCTTCATCGTGGTTCCCCTTCCGGCGGACGAATAGGATGCGACACACCCCTGTCCCTCCCGATTCCCCGGCTCACCACAATGGACTAATTTTTCTTCCCCCGGCCCCTTTCACTCCTTCTCCGCCAGAATCCGCCCGATCCTCGCCTGCGCTACCAGGCCCCAGTCGCTTGCCGCCACCGTGTCCTCATAGTGCAGTACCCGCATGTCCGCGAACGACTGGTACAACGCATTCGCCGGACCCTTCGCGCCGCTCGTGCTCGGCGAGTTGAACTGCTCCACCAGCACCACCCCGCCCTTCTTCAGCGACTTCTTCACGCGGCCCAGGTACTTCTCATCCGACATCGATGCCATCGGGAACACCATCACGATCAGGTCCCACACCTCCACGCCGTAGTCGAAATCGTCGTGGAACGCCTGCACCGATTTGATCTTCACGCCGGCCTTCGACGCCAGGTCCTGCGCCTCTTTCAGCCCCGCTGCGGAGATGTCGTAACCCGTCACATCCCAGCCCTTCTTCGCCAGCCAGATCGAGTTCCGGCCCTGGCCCATTGCCACGTCCAGTGCGCGCCCCGGCCTCAGCCCCTCCGTCATCTTCACGACGAACTCCGCCGGCTCCCGCCTGAACGTCGCCTCCTGGCTCGTGAACGCCTTGTCGTAGATCATCGGCATAATCTCTCTCTGGTGCGCACCGATGCCTCTCTGCACCATCCCGAGCTGCGCCTTGATCTGCTCTTCAGTCATTCCCTGCGATTTCAAGTGCGCCGTGTAGCCCTTGAAGATCTCCTGCGGAGTGCTCGCTCCCGAACAGTCCCTGTACCAATTCCGGAACATCGTCCAGGCCGCCTCTCCGGCATCCTGGGCTAAAACAAGAGAAACAGGCGCGAAAACCGCCAATGACTGCAAAAACTGCCGTCTGCCGCTCATCTGTACTGCGAACCTCCACTGCGAACATCGCAATCGGCGTGCCAATCATGGCGGACCTGATACCATAACCCCGTCAGCCATGCTCCGCCGCGAATTCATCCTCTCCTCCCTTTTGACCACCGCCACCGCGCTTCGTGCCCAGAACCCAACACTGAGACTCGGCTACGACACCTACTCTCTACGCGCCTGGGGCATGAAGGCTCTCGAGCACCTCGACTTCGCCGCCAAACACGGCTGCAACGCCATCCAGATCTCCTCTCTCAACGATTTCGAGTCTCTCGAACCCGCCTCCCTCGCCCAGGTGAAGGCCCGTGGCGCCGAGCTCAACATCGCCATCGACGCGGGCACTGGCTGCATCTGCCCCTCCGCCAAAGCCTGGAACGCAAGGAACGGGGATCCGGTCGAGAACCTCACCAAAGCCCTCAAAGCCGCCCACGCCGTCGGCGCACGCTCCCTCCGCTGTTACCTCGGCGACTCCGTCGACCGCCTCCACCCCAACGGCATCGAGTTCCACATGGAGAACACCATCAAGGTCTTCAAGGGTGCTCGCTCCGTCGCTCTCGATACCGGCGTCAAGATCGCCCTTGAAAACCACTCCGGCGACATGCAGGCCTGGGAGTGCCGCACCATCATCGAGGAGTCCGGCAAGGACTACGTCGCCGCCTGCCTCGACACCGGCAACCCCATTTGGTGCGCTGAACATCCCGAAGTCACGCTCGAAGTCCTCGGCCCCGTGACTGTCACCACGCACGTCCGCGACACCGCCATCTTCGAACATCCCCGCGGCTGCGCCGCCCACTGGACCGCCCTCGGCGCAGGCTCCATCAACCTCCAGCGCCTCTCCCAACTCCAGAAACAGCTCTGCCCCGGCGCGTCGCTTCAACTGGAGATCATCACTGGCCGCCCGCCGCGCATCGTGCCCTATCTCGAAGACTCGTTCTGGAAGGCCTTCCCCAAAGCGCGCGCCTCCGAGTTAGCCCGCTTCGTCGCGCTCGTCAAGAAAGGCAGCCCGCTCATGGGCCCCATGGTTATCGAGGACGCTGCTGGACCCCGCGTGCCTGAATACACCGCCGCCCTCAAGCGCCAGCAGTGGCTCGATCTCGAAGCCAGCCTCGAGTATGCGAAGAAGAACATGATCTGATGTCCGAGCCGTCCATCATCACGCTTCACGAGCAGCCCGCACTCGTCATCGCCGCCGAGATCACCGCCAGCCAGATCGCCGCGACGCTCTCCGAAATCCTCCCCCGCGTTCACGACTACGCCACGGTCTTCGGCAACACCGTCGCCGGCGTGCCCTTCACCCGTTACCTCGGTTATACCGGGACCGGCCTGCTCCGCATCGAAGCCGGCTTCCCCACCCTCGAATCACTGCCGCCCGGCGACGAAATCCAATCCATCGTCCTTGACGGCGGCGAAGCCATCTCCCTGATCCACACCGGCCCGTACCATCACCTGCCCGCCGCCCACGCCACTCTTGACCAGTGGTTCGAGTCCACCCGCCGCCGCGCCGCCGCCCCACGCGTCGAATCCTTTCTCGACGGCCAGCGCACCCTCATCACCCAACCTCTCGCCCCGGAGTAGCTCCCCATGAAGCACCTCAGCCTTCTCGTTTTCACTCTTGCGGTCTTCGGCCAGGAACCGGCAATTCACGGCCCGAAGATCCTCGGCACCCGCCCCGGCAACCCCTTCCTCTACCGAATCCCCGCCACCGGCGCCCGCCCCATCACCTTCTCCGCCAGGCATCTCCCCGCCGGCCTCACCCTCGACCCCGCCACCGGCATCATTGCCGGTGCCACCCCCAGGGCCGGCACGTACAATGTCACCCTCCGTGCCCGCAACGGCCAAGGCAAGTCTTCGCGAAAACTCAGAATCGTTGCTGCCGGCGCCATCGCCCTCACCCCGCCCATGGGCTGGTCCACCTGGTACATGGCCTATGAGAACATCACCGATCAGCTCGTCCGCGAACAGGCCGCCGCCATGGTCTCCTCCGGCCTTGCCGACCACGGCTACACCTACATCAACCTCGACGACGGCTGGAACATCAAGCCAGGCGACCCGAAGCGCGGAGGCCCGGCCCGCAACCCCGATGGCTCGCTCCGCACCAACCCCGACTTCCCCGACATGAAGGCGCTCGTCGATTCCATCCACTCCCACGGACTCAAGGCCGGCATCTACATCTCCCCCGGCCCGCTTACTTGCGCCAAATACGAGGGCAGCCTGAATCACGAATCCCAGGACCTGAACACCTTCGTCGCCTGGGGCTTTGACTTCCTCAAGTACGACTGGTGCTCCTACGGCCGCGTCTTCCCGGACAAGACCCTTGAGAACTACAAACGCCCCTACATCCTCATGGGCGGCCTCCTCAAGCAGGCGCCGCGCGATATCGTCTTCAACACCTGCCAGTACGGCATGGGCAACGTCTGGGAATGGGGCAGGGAAGTCGGCGGCAACTATTGGCGCACCACCGGCGACATCTCGCTCGGCTCCACGAAGACAGCGGACTTCTGGTCTTCCGTCGACAAGATCGGCTTCGGCCAGCAGGGCAAGGAGAAGTTCGCCGGCCCCGGCGGCTGGAATGACCCCGACAATATCCTCATCGGCCACGTCCTTGTCGGCCAGACACTCGGTCCCACGCCGCTCAGCCTCGACGAGAGGAAGACGTACTTCTCCCTGTGGTCCATGCTCGCAGCGCCTCTCGTCCTCGGCAGCGACCTGACGAAGCTCGACCCCGAGACACTCGCCATCCTCACCAACGACGAAGTCATCGACATCAACCAGGATTCGCTCGGCATCCAGGCCGCGCCCATCAGGAAGGACGGCCCTCTCGAAGTCTGGAGCAGGAAGCTCGACGACGGCGCCGAAGCCATCGCCCTCTTCAACCGCGGCTCGCAGCCCGCGCGCGTCACGTACGAATTCCCTGGCTCACGCCGCCTCCGCGACCTCTGGCACCATAAAGACCTCGGCAAGTTCAAGCGCAGTTACGCCGCCGAAGTCCCCGCCCACGGCGTTGTCCTCCTCAAATCGCGCTAAACACTCCTTGACATTCCTTGACACTTCTTGATGCCCTGTCGGGCTGCCCGCTGCGCCTTTCCTCCTAGGAGGCATCGCTCATGCTGTACACCGTGGCGCTCGTCATCCAGACAGCCTTCACGCCCGATCCGGAATTCCTCCCAGCCATCCAGCGAGAACTCGACGCCATCTATGCGGCATCTTCTGTGCATTTCACATTGCATCTCGATTCGCCTTACCTCGCTCTCGGACCCGCCAACGCCGTGCTCTACGTCAACCTCCACGGTGCATGCCGCCCCTCGTTGGTCCATGTTCACGGATCACTCGCCTTCACCGAATCGCAGGACGGCGTCATCGCGCCTCTGATCGATGTCGATTGCCCGAAACTCTCCACCTTTGTCGGCGGACACGATGTCCCCCGGGCTCTCGCGCGTGTCCTCGCCCACGAGGTGTTCCACTTCCTGGTCCAGGATCGAAACCACTCCCACGCCGGCGTCTTCCGGTCCAGCTTGACTCACCTCGAACTCACCTCGGACGCATTCGCCCTGCTCCCCGAAGACCTCGCCCGCCTCCAGTTGCGCCTGTCATACTGATGGCGGGATGACGCCTATCGATTGCTTTCGCCGCATCCGCCGCCTGGACCTTGGGCACTTCCCCTCACCAGTCCAGGACCTCCCGCGCCTCCGCGAGCACCTCGCCGCCAAACCGCGCCTCTGGATCAAGCGTGACGATTGGTCCGGCGCCGGCTTCGGCGGCAATAAGGTCCGCAAGCTCGAGTACTACCTGTCGAAAGCGCTCCGCCAGGGCTACGACACCGTCCTCACCTGCGGCGCCGAAACATCCAACCACTGCCGCGCCACCGCCTCTCTCGCCGCGCGCTGCGGACTCCGCTGCCACCTGATCCTTAATCCCTCCGCGCAATCCGGCACGCCGGCGTCGCTGCTGCTCGATCATCTCTATGGCGCCGAGATCCATCGCGTTGCAGACCGCACACAGCGCGCCCCCGTCATGTCCGAAATCTCCGCCGGCCTCCGCGCCAACGGCCACCGCCCGATGGAGATCCCCCTCGGCGCATCTACCCCTCTCGGCGCGCTAGGCTTCATGCACGCAATCTCTGAACTGAATTTCCACCCCGCCGCCATCATCCACGCGACTTCCTCCGGCGGTACGCAAGCCGGCCTCGTCGCAGGCCTCGCGCTCTTCGGCTTCTCGGACACCCGTGTCATCGGCATCAGCGCCGACGACCCCGCCCGCGAAGTCGAGGAGACAGTCCGCACCATCGTCGGCGGCATCGAACTGGAGATCAATGCCCCCGCCTGCTCGCTGCTCGGCGGCATCCATGTCGACGACCGCTTCACCGGTCCCGGTTACGGCATCCCCTCTCGCGAAAGCGACGAGGCTCTGAAACTCCTCGCCCGCCTCGAAGGCATCATCCTCGATCCCGTCTACACAGCCAAAGCCTTCGCCGGCCTCCTCGCCCTCCTCAGTGACGGCACGCTCAACAACGCCCGCGATGTCCTCTTCTGGCACACCGGCGGCCAGATGGCCCTCTTCTCCGCAGTTGGGACCTGCTAGTCTCTGACCCCGCCACGGTGGACCCGGGCGTTCCTCACCACACATGCGCCGCCAACACCTTCGGCGGCGCGGGCGTGCCCTTGTACACCGTCGTGTGCAGCAGCACCTGAATGTTCTTCTTCGTCCAGTCAGGCGACTTCCCCGAAAGAGCCTCGCTCATTCGCGCCCCATCCACCAGGAACTCGCCCGCCGCTCGCGTGCCGTACTGCGTGATTCCCGCCGCGGTAATCAGCATCTGCCCCGTCGCAGAATCGAACAGCCGTGACACAATCGCGTAATCCTCCGGCGTCTTCCCGTCCGGCGCCTGATTCTCCAGGCGCCACGCCTTCTTCTCGTTCCGGTCGCGGATCAGCCGCACCCCATTCTCCTGCTCGAAGACGAACCGCAGTTGCCCCGTCATCTCCAGCGTCCAGGCATTCGAAAACGCCCCGATCAGAACAGCCGGCGAGCTGCGCAGATCACTGAATGACAGATCGTTTGCGTACCGGATCTCCACCTGCTTCGACTTCGTCGCGAATAGCGCCGACAACAGCGCCGCCGTATGCGCGTTCCCGATTCCGACGAACTGCTCCGTCACGGGAATGATGTCCCGGCCATGCAGCACCGCATCCGGCTCGATCTTCACCGGCGCTGCCCCCCGCTGCCGTTCCGGCACAGGCCCCGATCCGTATGCCTCATGGACATCGCGCGACAAGAAGTACACCACCGGCTGCCCGCAGTAGATCAGCACCGGCTTCGGACTCGACAGTACCGGCGCCCAGAACTGTTCAACGATTCCCGGAGGAGCCTTTCTGTTCACCATCCAGACCGCACCCGCAGCGACGAGCACCAACAGAATCCCCGCCATCCACCAGCGCCGCTGCACGGACGGCGCGGCGGCCACCGGACCCGCCGCCGGCTTCGCCGTCCAGTGAAATTCCGCTCGATATGACCCCGGCGGCAGATCCATCTTCACGTCGTCCGTCGTTCCCGACTCCACAAAGTACTGCGCCAGCCGCTTCCGGATCTCCGACGCCCGAACCCGCACCACAGGATCCTCGGCCGTGTCGTAATCCGCCGCCCGCTCGAAGACATCGACGCCGATCGTCCGCTCCTTCAGCCGGTCGTCCTGCCCGGCCAGTGAGTGCTCAACGACATACTTCAGGAACTTCTGGCACTGCCGGCTGTTTCGGAAGGCGTTGCTGGCCAGCGCTCGCTCCAAGGTCTGCCGGACCGCGGCCTCTTGCTCTTTCGTAAAGGTCAAATCGCCTGTTTCCTATGGCTTGCTGCGCTCAATGGCCACGTTACGCACCGTCTTAACCACCGTAAAGTACCGTGCTTTGCCTGCTGAGAGCATATCGCAGTTTCCTGTCTGAATCTGCACCATTCTCCCCGGTCGTTTGCCGTATCGCACCTTCACTGGATTCGCGGATCGCCGCACACTGGCCTCGATGATGACCGCAGCGATTGACCGGCGAAAATTCCTCTCCCGCGAGGCGATCCTCTCCGCCGCCTGCGAACTGCGCCCGGACCCGCTGCCTTATCCGCAGGCGACCATCGCCCGCCGCGCCATGGCTTGTGGCTTCTCCATCACCCTCCCGGCGAACCTCCCACATCCCGTCGACGCAGGCGTGGCCGCCCTCGACGAGATCGACCGTCTGGAGGAGAGGCTCTCCATCTATAAGGACGAGAGCGACCTCTCCCGGCTGAATGCGACCGCTGCCGGACGGCCCGTGCAACTCGACACGGAGTTGTACTCCCTCCTGCGCACTGCCCGCAACCTGAGCCGCGCCACCGGACGCGCCTTCGACCCTGCCGCCGGCGCGCTGGTCCGGGCTTGGGGCTTCTTTCGCGGGCCCCGCCGCGTGCCATCCACCATCGAAATCCGCGCGGCACGCGAGAACTCCGGCATCCACTTCATCGACTTCGACGACGAACAGCGCACCATCGCCTTCCGCCGGCCTGTCGAGTTCAACCTCGGCGCCTTCGGAAAAGGCTACGCCATCGATCGCGCCATCCACCGTGTCTGGACCCAGCACCACGTCCGCTGCGCTCTGATGCAGGGCGGCCAGAGTTCCATCAAGGCCGTCGGCGCGCCGCCCGATGAGCCGCGCGGCTGGCAGGTCCAGCTCATGGATCCTGAGAACGAAGTCCGCCCCCTCGTGCGCCTGAGCCTTCGCGACCGCGCTCTCGGCACCTCCGGTGACGCCAACCGGTTCTTCGTTCACCATGGCCGCCGATTCGGTCACGTCCTCGATCCGCGCACCGGTTGGCCCGCATGCGGCCTGGCTGCCGCTTCCGCGATCGCACGTCACGCCGCGGAGGCCGACGCGCTCTCCACCGCCTTCTACGTCTTGGGCGTCGAGGCCACCCGCGAGTTCCTCAAGCACCGTCCCGACCTCGGCGCCATTCTTGTGCTGCCCAAATCCCAATCCGCCGCCCGGCGTGTGATCGTCCTCGGCGCGGCGGATGCGGAGGTTCTTTCATGAACAACTACGCCCGCGCATTTCTCATCACCCTACGCATCGCCATCGGCTGGCACTTCCTCTACGAAGGCCTGTTCAAAATCGACTCCGATACCGGCGCGGTCATGTACGCGGCCTCGCGCTATCCGCTCCAGGCCGCCACAGGCCGGCTGCGTGACTACTTCAACAGTGCTGCGCCAGGCACCTTGCAACTGCAGCCTTCGTTGGCGCGCATCGACGCCTGGAACGACGAAATCGTCCGCGTCTTCAAAGGACGACAGCCGCTCTCCGAAGACCAGAAGGCCAAGCTCAACGATCTCGCCGACAAGATGAAGCTCGCAGTCGCGCAGGCCGCGCGCGAGCAGTCCTCGGGAGAGAACATCGTCAATTTCGACTGGCCGCAAGTGCACGAAGAAGTGCTCAAGCTCGCGCCCGAATCAGAGGGCGACCGCTTCACCTCGCTCGGCTACCTGCAATCCTCCGCTGGTCCTCTGCGGCCTCTGTTCCGCTCACTCGTCTCCGATATAGATGGACTCGAGCGCCTCACCGCCGCCTCAGCGCAAACCCGCCTGGACCGCCGCTACGAAGAGATCCTCGATCACTTCAAATCCGCAGGCAAGCCCTTCACCGAGGAGCAGCAGAAGAAGCTCGCCGCCGCCCGAGACGCGCAAAAGGCAGCCATCGCGGAAACAGTCAACTCCCCTGCCTTCCAGATGCGCCGCGCCGACTACGCCAACATGCGCAGGCGCATCAAAGAGGACGAATCCAGCGTCACCGCTCAATTCTCACGCGAACGCGTCGCCGCGGACCGCAAGAAGCTCGACGTTATCGCCGGCGAGATGCTCGGCTCCGTCAACGAGCCGCTCTCCGAACTCGCCGTGCAGATGCAGGCCATCGCAACTGTGGATCAGCTTGGCGCTGGACCGCTGCCGCGCCCCTCAGGCCCGGCTGATTGGGTCGATATCTCCATCAAGCTCATCCTCACTGCCATCGGCGTGTGCCTGATGCTTGGCCTCTTCACCCCTGTGGCAGCTATCGCCGCAGCCGGGCAACTCGCCATGTTCTACTTCGCCTCGCCGCCCTGGCCGGGCCTGCCCGCGGCCTCGACAGCGGGCCACTACCTTTACATCGATCGCAACTTCATTGAAGCCATAGCCGCGCTGCTCATCGCGTCCACGCCCTCGGGACGCTGGGCCGGTCTCGACTTCTACCTGCGCAAGTTTTCGTCCGCTGTATTAGCTCGTCATGGCTCTGGCCCACAAATAGAGCCTCGACCGGTAGGGAGCGGGGGCAGCGCGGATGAAGCGGAATCACTCACAAGGAGCTAGCCATGAATCTCAACGAACAACAGCGCCAGATCGGCAAAGACAATTTCTTCGACGCTCTCCAGCTTTCGCGGCGCGAGCTGCTCCCCGCGCTCGTCACGCTGCCTTCTGTGACGGCGTTCTACTGGGGCTACAGCAGCATGAAAGGCAAGCCCGTGCGTGCCGCACTCATCGGCACCGGCGGCCAGGGCCGCTCCCACATCGACTCTCTGAATCCCGATTACATCCAGCTCGTCGCCTTTTCCGACATCCGGCCCAGCCAGCAGAAGAAGGCGCGCGTTTCACTCGAAGCGAAGTACGGATCTGCCGCCCGCGACATCGAGATGATCGAGGACTATCACAAACTGCTGGACCGCGACGACATCGAGATGGTCATTATCGCGCTTCCACTTCATCTACATGCTGCCTGCGCCATCGAGGCCATGCAGAAAGGCAAGCACGTCCTCTGCGAGAAGCTGATGGCCAAGACCGTGGCGGACTGCAAGCGCATGGGACGCGTCGCGCGCCAGACCGGCCGCATACTCGCCATCGGCCACCAACGCCACTACTCGTACCTCTATGCCAATGCCCTGGAGGTCGCGCGGCAGAAGGACATCATCGGCGACGTCCGCCACATCCGAGCCTTCTGGCACCGCAACCAGACCGGCGGCGGCAAACCTGGCGCAGAGAAGGGCGAGTTCGACACCTGGTTCCCCAAGATCGCGCCCGAGGACGCGAAGATCGACGCAGCCCGCTACGGCTACAGGGACGTCGATGAGCTCGTCCGCTGGCGGCTGAAGCAGCGCACCGGCGCGGGCCTGATGGCCGAGCTCGGCAGCCATCAGCTAGACGCCTGCGGCATCCTGCTCAAAGCAGTGCTCGAAACCAAGGGCGCGCACGGCAACAGCCTGCACCCCAAGGCCGTCTCCGGCGTCGGTGTGAACGCCTTCTTCAGCGACGGCCGCGAAGTGGAGGACCACATCTATCTCACCTACGAGTACCCCGGCGACGTCGTTGTCACTTACTCCAGCATCACCACCAATGAAGCCGACTCCTACGGCGAGCAGGTAATGGGCACGCGCGGCACGCTCGCCATCCTCGGCGAACGCGATGTCTACCTGCTTAAAGAAAAAGCGCTGCGTGACACCCGCATCACCTGGGCCGAGCGCCGCATCAGCCAGCCCTCCGCCGTGTCCACGTCAACAGCTCAGTGGACGACTGGCATGGGCCTCGCCGACACCCTTGCCTCCCGCGGCTACCGCGAGGAGCAAGAGCACATGGCGTGGCTGATCCGCCATCCCGGTGAAGGCCAGCCCCGCTGCGGCGCAGAAGTCGGCCTCGCCGACGCTGTCGTCGCTCTCGTCTCCAACATGGCCGCCAAAGAACGCCGCCGCATCGAATACAAACCCGGCTGGTTCGACATCAACTCTGACGAAGCCCCCGAAAAGGCCTGAGTGCTGAGCGGGGCAGGTTCACCGGACTGCCCCACTCACTCCGCCCGCAGCGCCACCGCCGGATCCACCCGCGCGGCACGCCGCGCAGGCACGCACGCTGCCGGGTAACAGCCCCGGAACGGCCGCGAACGTCATCGGATCCCGCGGCCCTTGCCGGCCCATCGTTTCTCCCATTACTTCCTCCATAGACCGCACTTCCGCGATCGGCTGCGCCGCGTCCAGTTCTCGCACGATCCGGCGACCGGCTCCGCCAGAGTCTGCGGCTCCCCTGCGTCCTCACGGCAAAAACCATCCCGGAATAATTCAGGTGTGCGTGGACGTAGTACGCAGTCGGCTCAGGCCCCTTGTCCACTGAGTCTTCCTTCACGTCCCCCACCACGCCGATGATCTCCCCGAAAGGGTTGTCCGAATTCATCAGTACGCTGATCTTCTGTCCTAGCGCTTCTTCACCCGGCATGAACTTCCGCAAGAAGGCTTCATTGACGATGAACCGCAGCGGTCGCGAGGCAGCATTGTCTGATTCAGCGAAATCCCTGCCCCCTTCTTCAATGGAATTTCCATCGTCTGGAAATACGCGGCATCACCGTGCGGACGATGGTGATCAGTTCCTCGCCGGGCTTCTGCGCCGGGCGTCGCTCGATCCGGACCCACGTCCCCGCCGCCAATCCGGTGAAGGGCAGATAACTGACCGCGCTGGCCGCCCTCACTCCGGCAAATGCGAGAGCCGTTCCTGCACTTTGGCGCTTCCGCATCACCCATCCCGGCGCGCAGGTTGTCCTCGATGTGCATCCGGAAGTGAGCTTCCAGTTCCTCGCGCATCTCCCGCTCGTGCCGGGCCCGCCGGAACCATCCGCTCAGCCGCGCCAAGAAGGACCTCACCGCGTCTCCCCTTCCTCCTGGAAGAACAGCGCCAGCAGCGCCGCCGCGTCCCGCCATTCACGCGACTCTTTCTCGAGCTTCCTCCGGCCAGTTTCGGTCAGCCGGTAGTATTTTGCTTTGCGGTTATTGTCTGAGGTTCCCCACTCGGCGGTGATCGCACCCTCTTGCTCCAGCTTCAGCAGCGCCGGATACACCGTGCCGTAATTCAGCAAGAGTCGGCCGCCGCTGACCTGCTCGATGCGGCGCGCTACGCCGTACCCGTGCATCAGGCCCAACGACTCCAGCGTTCTCAGAATCATTAGGGTCAGCGTCCCCGGCAGGATATCCTTCTTCTCACCCATAGCTCTCCTATTGGCAGACCATGCAAGAATGCCTTGAGGACCGGCTGCCCGCAAGAAACCTGGTTGTAAATTCTCTCGCCGTCGAATGGGAAAATAATCCTGAGAGGATCTCGCCCGCCCGCCAACTATATTCTCGGATCACACCATAGACGGACGCTCCCCTTGCAATCGGAGGAGGATTAATCGATTGCAGGACCGCCGCTGGAGTAACACAGATGACGGGGTTAGACTGGGAGGATGACGGTTCGCAGGAGAGCCTTTTGACGCGGCGTTCCGCGCAGATCTGCTTGTCCGACAAGGAGATCGAGGATTTTGTCTTCGACCGTCTTTCAGGCGTCACACGCGAAGTGATTGAGGAGCATCTGCTGGCCTGCGGGTCCTGTCTGAGCCGGGTTGAGCGCGAGGAGAGCTACATTGAGTCCTTTCGCGCGGCGGCGGCGAAACTTGAAACCGACGACCTGAAGAAGGCCTTTGAAGCGACAGCTCGAGCCGGACCCAAGGTACCGAACTGGGGTTGGGCGCTCTCGGCGGTCCTCCTCGTGATTTTGGGAGGCATCTACGTCGTCAACCTGCCTCCAAAACTCGGCGAGGTGGAAGTCACGCTGCGCGTGGAGAGAGGGGCCGGCCCGTCAGGCTTCGCCGCTCAGGCCGGACAGCCGCTCCGTCTGGTTCCAGAAATGACTGGAGTCCGTGAACTGCCCAAGTACACGTTGAGTGTTGTGGACTCCTCCGGCAGGTTGGAACGCTCGTCTGAGGTCTCCTCCGGGGCCGGCCGCATCCAGTTCGTCCTGCCAAAGGGACTGCCGTCCGGGAACCACTGGGTGCGCATCTCGATCCCGGGTCCATCCGCTGAGTTGTTGCGCGAATACGCCCTGCTGATCCGCTGAGCCCGCCGCTGCGGACACTCAGCGTCAAAACACCCGGCGGCTCAGGCGGCCCACTGTGAACTTCGCCGTTTCGGCGACTGCCATCACCGTCATGACGCCCGCTTGCACCGGATCGGTCACCACCAGGTCAGCAGCGTCGGGCACGCTGCCAGCCATGTTGAGGCTGACGACAAGCAGTCCCTGCGCCCGGACCTCGCGTACCGCCTTTTCAATCTCCCCGCCCATCAAGGAACCGGCGAGCACCAGCGCTCTCGCCCGTGGCAGCCGCGCAACGGCCCGCACGGCATCGGCAAGGGACTGCTCGCCAACCAGTGGAATGGTATCGACGGAGATGTGTTCGCCGCGGATGTTGTGTCTGTCGGCTTCCATGATTGCGCCGATCGCCACTTGTCCGACCTGTGCCCCTCCGCCCATGATAATGACCCGCTTGCCGTAGATCTTCTGCAGGCTCTTTTCTTGCCGCGCCGATTGAACGGCCGTATTAGCGGACAGGTCGCGCATCAGCACAGCCGGGTCCGCCGCCAGTTCGATCTCGAAGTAGATCCTCGACAGCCCTGTCTCGGCGCTGCCCAGCATCTCCACGGACGCGATGTTGCCGCCATGCGCCGCGATGATCCCTGTGAGCGCATGCAGCACCCCGGGCTCATCCCGCGCTTCAATCACGACCCCGATGCGGTCCTGGCTCATCATTCCACTTCGTAGTGCCGCAGGATCCCCTGCCAGAGTCCCTGCGCTTCGAGAATCAGTTCGGTCGCTTCGCGCAGCGCGCCCGACCCGCCCTGCGCCTTTGTCACGTAGTGCGCACAGTTCTTCACTTCCGGTGTCGCATTCGCAACGGCAACCGCGAGCCCGACGCGCTTCATCAGGATCGCGTCGGTGAGATCGTCGCCGACGAACGCGATCTCTTCGGGCGCCAGCTTGGAGTCCGCGAGAATCTCCTGGAAGATGGGCAGCTTCTCGGTGTTACCCATGTAGCAATAGGCCATCTTGCTGGTGCGCGCGCGCTCCTTCGTCGCCTCCGCGTCGCGCCCGCTGATGAGGCCCGTCTTGATGCCGCAGCGGAAAAGCCACTGCAGGGCGATGCCGTCCTGCGAATCGAAGAGCTTCACTTCGAACAGGCCGCCATTCGGATTCGGCACGTGGAAGTACTTCCCGTCGGTCAGAACTCCATCTACGTCCATCAGGACCAGTTTGATCTTGGATGCGCGCTCTCGCACATCGGCACTCACTGCGGGGGGCATTTGGTCTCGGCTACTCCTTAGGAAGTGGCTCCCGCCCTACTGTCGGACCCCGCTCCGGCTGGGACTTACAATGAAGTTCTCCATGCTGTTGGAGCGAGTTGCAGGAACCATCCTTCGTTATAGCATGCTGCCTCCGGGCACCCGCGTTGGCGTCGCCGTCTCGGGCGGAGCGGACTCCCTCTGCCTGCTGCACGTGCTGCACGCGTTGTCCGGCCGGCTCAGCATCGAGCTGCATGTCATGCATCTCAACCATTCGCTGCGCGGCGGCGAGTCGGATGAAGACGAACGCGAAGTACTCGCCCTCGCCGGTCGGCTCGGACTGCCCGCACTTTCCGAGCGCTGGCGCCCTCCGGCCGCCGGTGAGAATCTCGAACAGGCGGCGCGCGAGGCCCGCTATGCGTTCTTCATGCGGGCCATGCAAGACCACTCCTTGCAGCGTGTCGCCACCGGGCACACCTTGTCCGATCAGGCCGAGACCGTCCTCTTTCGTATGCTCCGCGGTACTGCTCCCGCCGGGTTGGCCGCAATCCGGCCCGTGACGTCGGAGGGGATTGTCCGTCCCCTGATCGAAATCAGCCGTGATGAGGTGCGCACTTGGCTGACCGCGCAGGGGATTCCGTGGCGGGAGGACTCGACCAATCAGGATCTCAGCCTCGCCCGCAACCGCATTCGCAGCGAAGTGCTGCCGATGCTGAGCGCAGTCTTCAATCCTGGCGCGGAAGAGGCGCTGGCCCGGCTGGCCTCACTCTCCGCGGAGGACGAGGACTACTGGGACCGGCTGCTTGATGCGCAGTTCGAGGGGGTCCACGTGGCCAAGCCTCCCTTCGTCGTCGACACAAGCCTCATCGTGGCTCCGCATCCCGCGCTCGCCCGGCGGATCATCCGCAGGCTCCTGTCCCACGCCGCGGCATCGTCTCGTCGATTCACCCAACAGCACATCGAAGCCGTCTGGGAACTCGCCTCACGAGTGCAAGGCTCCGGACGCGTGCTGCTGCCCAGGGTGGAGGTTCAGCGATCGTTCCAACAGTTACGCTTCTCAACTTCATCAACTCAGCGGGTTTCGCCAGTGGAGACGTCGCTCTGCGGGCCGGGGACGGTGACTATCTTTGGCAGGCATCTCGAAGTTTCTGAAGAAAAAAGGCTTGTCCCTGTTGAAGCGACTCCACCGGATTGCCGATATAATGAAACAGGTGAGCTCCTGGATGCGGATCGGGTCGTCTTTCCTCTCCTCATCCGGGGTTGGAAGCCTGGCGATGCCTATCAGCCGCACGGCTTCGGGTCAGAGGTCCGGTTGAAAGACCTGTTCGGGTTAGCGCGGATCCCCTCCTGGGATCGGCACGATTGGCCGATCATCGAGAGTGGTGAACGCATTGTTTGGTGTCGCCGTTTCGGCAGCGCCTCCTGGGCAGCGGCCGGTTCGGCTACTCTCCGCCGGTTGCGTGTTCGGGAACTAAGTGATTGATAAAGGCGCTGGATCTGTAAGTTAACCGCGGCCCTGAATCAAAATGGCCGGTTTATGCGTCTTAAACAGTAGCGTTACAATAGGCCGGGTTCGATGCGTCTTCGGCCAGTGACGGCTTGTTGGAGATGGAATGAATTCTAACGTCAAAACAGCGATCTTTTGGGTTGTCCTCGTTTGTGTCGCGGTTCTGCTCTGGACTGTTGTCAAACAGAACAACTCGCGGGCGGTCAATGACTTGACCTTCACCGACTTCGTCAAACAGGTGGAGGCGGGCCGCGTCAAAGAGGTGCAGATTTCCGGCACCGAGGTCCATGGCACGTTCCAGGACCGATCCGAGCTCAAGACCACGATCCCTGCCGGTTACGACAAGATTTACGACCTGCTGAACGAGAAGAACGTTTCCACGCGGATCAAAGAGGCGAACTCCGGGACCTGGATCACGGTGATCATCAATGCGATCCCGTTCGTACTTCTCCTGGCTTTCTGGATCTTCATGATGCGCCAGATGCAGAGTGGCGGCAACAAGGCTCTCAGCTTCGGCAAGAGCCGTGCCCGCATGCACAGCTCACAGCAGAAGAAGGTGACGTTTAAGGATGTCGCCGGCGTCGAAGAGGCAAAAGAAGAACTTCAGGAGATTATCGAGTTCCTGCGTGAACCGCAGAAGTTCCAGAAACTCGGCGGGCGCATCCCCAAGGGCGTGCTGCTGATCGGACCTCCTGGCACCGGCAAGACCTTGCTCGCCCGCGCGATCGCAGGTGAGGGGAACGTCCCGTTCTTCTCTATCTCTGGTTCGGACTTCGTCGAAATGTTCGTCGGCGTCGGAGCCAGCCGTGTTCGTGACCTGTTCGAGCAAGGCAAGAAGAACGCGCCCTGCATCATCTTCATTGATGAAATCGACGCGGTCGGCCGCCATCGCGGCGCTGGACTCGGCGGCGGTCACGATGAGCGCGAACAGACTCTCAACCAGTTGCTGGTTGAGATGGACGGCTTCGAGTCGAACGAGGGCGTCATCCTCGTCGCCGCCACCAACCGCCCTGATGTGCTCGATCCCGCACTGCTTCGCCCGGGCCGCTTCGACCGCCGGGTAGTGGTCAGCCTGCCTGACGTGAAGGGCCGCGATCAGATCCTTAAGGTTCACACCAAGAAGACTCCGCTGTCGGACGACGTTGAACTCAACGTCATCGCCCGCGGCACGCCGGGCTTTGCCGGCGCGGACCTCGCCAATCTGGTGAATGAAGCGGCGCTGCTGGCTGCGCGCCAGAATCGCAAGGTCGTCACCATGGCGGACTTCGAAGTCGCCAAGGACAAGGTCCTGATGGGCGCGGAACGCCGCTCCATGATCCTTACGGAAGAGGACAAGAAGGTGACCGCGTTCCACGAAGCGGGCCACGCGCTTGTGGCGGCGCTGCTGCCCGACGCCGATCCGCTCCACAAGGTCTCGATTATCCCGCGCGGCCGCGCGCTCGGCATCACGATGCAGTTGCCGACCGGCGACGTGCTGAACCGCACAAAGAGCCAGCTCGAAACCCGGCTGTGCGTCTGCATGGCGGGCCGGCTCGGCGAGCTTCGGCACACGCACCAACTCTCCACCGGCGCGCGCAACGACATCGAGCAGGCCACTGAGATGGCCCGTGCGATGGTGTGCGACTACGGCATGAGCGACCTCGGCCCCATCTCGTTCGGTAAGAAGGACGAGCAGATCTTCCTTGGCCGCGAAATCGCGCAGCACCGCGACTTCAGCGAGGCGACCGCGATCAAGATCGACGACGAGGTGCGCCGTCTGGTTGAACTGGCCGACAAGCGCGCTGAAGACTTGATCACGGAGTACGGCTGGGCACTCGAGAAGATCGTGCAGGCGCTGCTGGAGCGGGAGTCGATCGACGGCGAGGACGTAAAAGCGATCCTGGCCGGGCAGCCTGCGCTCACTTCCGGTGAGACGCTGGACTCTTCAGACGAGGGACAGCAGCAGGTGCTGCGACCGGAGCCGCGCCGCGTGAATCCGGGCCTCATTGACGGGGAGCGTCCACAGCCGGCGTGATCCCGCAATTCAAAGCCTATCTCTTCGACGTCGACGGCACATTGCTCGACTCGGCGTCCGATATTTGCGGAGCAGTCCGCGACGCTCTCGGCGAGGCCGGTGTCACCGGCCTCGCCGAGCCTTATCTGCGCAGCTTCGTCGGCTTTCACCTGTTCGACCTGTTCGAAGAGGTGCTGCCGGAGTACTCGCGGCAGCAGAACGAAGACTTGCTGGCGCGGTACCGCAAGATCTACCTGGGCCGCGGCCACCAGTCGACGCGCGTCTATGACGGCGTTTCTGAGATGCTTGGCGTGCTGCCGGGACTCAAGTCGACGGCCACCACCAAGAGCAGCGAGACCGCGCGCGGCGTGCTGACGCAATTCGGCCTGGTGTCCTTCTTCGACCACGTGCAGGGCACCGACGGTTTCCCGTCAAAGCCCGAGCCGAACGTCATTTTCAAGTCGCTCGAAGTTTTCGGGCTGCGTCCTGAAGAGTGTCTGCTGGTCGGCGATGCCGCGCCCGACATGGAAGCGGGCCGGCGGGCCGGAGTGAAGACCTGCGCGGTTACGTGGGGCTACGGCAACCACGACGACATGCGCAGCCATGTGCCCGATTACTGGATTTCCCACCCTTCCGCGTTGATATCATAGGCGTGCCAGAGGCACGTCTATGATCATCTCCCGACGCAATCTCTTCAAAGCCGCCTGTGCGGCTCCCCTCGCGACATTCGCCGCTCCGGCGCCTGGCCGATTCAAGGTATCTCTCGCAGAGTGGTCCATCCACAGAGCCATTCAGCAGGGCAAGCTGACCAACCTCGACTTCCCGCGCATCGCCAAGGAGAACGGCTGCGAGGGCCTGGAGTTCGTCAACGGCCTGTGGGCCTCACCGACCGCCGGCTACATCAGCCGCCTGAAGCGCCGCATGGACGACACGGGGACGAAGTCCGTGCTGATCATGGTCGACGACGAGGGCATGATGGGCCACTCCGACAAGGCCACGCGGATGAAGGCCGTGAAGAACCACCACAAGTGGGTCGACATCGCGGCGGAGATGGGCTGCCACTCGATCCGCACCAACATGTATCCGGAGAAGCAGCCGCAGACGCCGGCCGAGATCGATGCTTTCCTCGGCTGCTGCGCCGAGAGCTTCACCGCGCTGTGCGAGTACGGCAAGGCGGCGGGCATTAACATCATCATCGAGAACCACGGCGGGATCTCGTCGAATCCCGACGTCGTGGTCGCGCTGATGAGGAAGGTCAACCTGCCGAACTTCGGCACGCTGCCGGACTTTGGCAACTTCCCGCCGGAGATCAACAAGTACGAGGCCGTGGCGAAGCTCGCGCCATATGCGAAGGGCATGAGCTTCAAGTGCGGCTTCCAGGGGCCGGACGGGACGGAGAACCTCTATGAGGTGCCCAAGATGCTGAAGGTGGTCGAGGACTCGAAATACTCGGGTTACATCGGCATCGAGTACGAGGGCAACAAGCTCGACGAGATCGAGGGCATCAAGGCGGGGCGCAAGGCGCTGCAGGATTACGGGATCTAGGCATTGTTGAGCCTCGCAAGCTCGGTGAGGTCGAGGCGGCCGGTGTAGATGGCCATGCCGAGGGCGCAGTCGATGCGCATTCCTGTCAGGGCGCGGATGTCGTCGAGTGTCGTGATGCCGCCAGCGGCGGTGATGTCGTGAGATGTCGCCGCGCGGAGGCGGCGGAACCAGTCGAGGTCCGTGCCCTGCATCATGCCTTCCTTGTCGACGTAGGTCGCCAGGAAGCCGGAACAGAACGGCTCCAGTTCGTTTAAAACATCTTCGGCCTTTTTGTCGAGGCCCTCGGTCCAGCCTTTCACGGCGATGCGTCCGCCCTTGGTGTCGATGGCGACCATGATGCGGGCGGGCGTTACGGCTTCGGCGATGGATTCGAGAGTCGGGCGGTGAAAGGCGGCGGTACCGACGATGACTTTGTGGGCGCCGCAGGCGACGAGTTCCCTGGCGCGCTGGGCGGTGCGGACGCCGCCGCCGACGCGGCAGCGGGCGCGGGACGCGAGGAGTTCGACGATGGCGTTGTTCTCGCCTTTGCCCATGGCGGCGTCGAGGTCGATGACCTGGATCTCGGGGAAGGCGTTGAAGCGCGAGAGCATCTCGAGGGGTGGGGCGCCTTCCAGGGCTTTTTCGCGGCCCTGGACGAGTTGGACGACTTTGCTGTTCTGGAGGTCGATGCAGGGGATGATCATGCGGTCCTCCTGACGGGGATGCCGGCCTGGGCAAGGTGCTCTTTGAGCTGCTCGACGGTATAGGTACCGTAGTGGAAAATCGAGGCTGCGAGGGCGGCGTCGGCTTCGCCGGTGGTGAGGACTTCGATGAAGTGCTCTGGTTTGCCGCCGCCGCCGGAGGCGATGACTGGTATTTTCGTGGCGCGGGAGACGGCGCGGGTGAGGTCGCAGTCGAAGCCGGTCTGGACGCCGTCCGTGTCCATGGAAGTGAGCAGGATTTCGCCGGCGCCGAGGGCTTCGCCGCGGGCGGCCCATTCGATGGCGTCGATGCCTTCATCGACGCGGCCTCCGCGGGTGAAGACATTCCAGCCGCCTTTTGTGTTGCGGCGCGCGTCGATGGCGAGGACGCAGGCTTGCGCGCCGAATTCGTTGCTGACTTCGGTGATCAGCTCGGGGCGGTGCACGGCGGCGGTGTTGACGCTCACTTTGTCGGCGCCGGAGTGGATGATGCGGCGCGCGTCGTCGACAATGCGGATGCCGCCGCCGACGGTGAGGGGGATGAAGACCTTGCGTGCGGTACGGGCGACGACGTCGACCATGGTGTTGCGCTCATCGCTGGAGGCGGTGATGTCGAGGAAAACGAGCTCGTCGGCGCCCTGGAGGTTGTAGCGGTCGGCGAGCTCGACGGGGTCGCCGGCGTCGCGGAGTCCGACGAAGTTGACGCCTTTGACGACGCGGCCGCCGGTGACGTCGAGGCAGGGAATGATGCGTTTGGCGAGCATGGCTATTGCTCCAGCTCCAGGAAATTCTTCACGATGCGCAGGCCGAGGGGGCCGGATTTTTCAGGGTGGAATTGGACTCCGAAGATGTTGTTCGATTCCAGGATGGCGGTATAGGGGAGTTCGTAGGTGCAGCTTGCGGCGGTGGCGTCGCTCAACGGGCAATAGTAGCTATGGGCGAAGTAGACGTAGGGTTTTTCGAGGCCATGCAGGAGGCGGGAGTCCTTCGCCGGGGTGAGTTCATTCCAGCCCATGTGGGGGCAGCGGAGGTGGGCGGGGAAGCGGCGGACGACGCCGGGGAAGAGGCCGAGGCCGTGCTGGTCCGGGGCTTCCTCGCTGGATTCGAACATGGCTTGCAGGCCGAGGCAGATGCCTAGGAAGGGGGTGGCGGAGCGCGCTTTTCGCACCAATGCCTCTCTCATGCCCAGGTCATCCAGAGCTCGCATCATCTGGCCGAAGTGGCCAACGCCGGGGAGGATGAGTTTGGTGGCTTTGTCGATGTCGGAGGGGGACTGGGTGATGAAGTAGTCGGCGCCGAGTTCGGAGAGAGTGTTCTCTACGGATCTCAGGTTGCCGGCGCCGTAGTTGACCAGGGTGATCATTGGGGGGCTCCAGTCATGGGCAGGCTGAAGGACTGCCCAACCTTTTGCTGATCACTGGCTCGCATCATAGGAGGCCTTTCGTGCTGGGGAGCTGGTCTTTGAGGCGCGAGTCTTTGGAGCAGGCGAATTTCATGGCGCGGGCGAAGCATTTGAAGATGGCTTCGACTTTGTGGTGATTGGAGCGGCCGTGCATGATTTTGGCGTGGAGGTTGGCTCCGGCGTGCGTCGTGAAGCCGTGGAAGAAGTCTTCGAGGAGCTCGGCCTGAAGGTCGCCGACGAGGCGGGTTTTGACCTTGTCGTCGTAGACGAGGTAGGGGCGGCCGCCGAGGTCGATGGCGACGACGGCGAGGGTCTCATCCATCGGCAGGACGAAGTAGCCGGCGCGGTTGATGCCTTTGCGGTCGCCGAGGGCTTTGGCGAAGAGCTGGCCGAGGACGATGCCGACGTCTTCGACGGTGTGGTGCTGGTCGACGTCGAGGTCGCCGCGGGCCACGAGGGCGAGGTCGAAGCCGCCATGTTTGGAGAAGAGCTCGAGCATGTGGTCGAGGAAGCGCACGCCGGTGGAGATCTCGTAGCGGGCTTTCCCTTCGATGGAGAGGGAGCCGCGGATCTGGGTCTCCTTGGTGACGCGGTTGATGTTGGCGGATCTCACTTGAGCACTCCTTCGAGTTGGTTGATGTCGGGGATGACGGCTATGGCGCCCTCGTTGCGGAGGAGCCTCGCGGTGGTCTCGTTGGCGGCTATGCCGATGAAGGGGACATGGGCGGCGGCGGCGCTGCGGGCGTCGTCGATGGTGTCGCCGAGGTAGGTCAGCGCTGCATTCGGGCGACGGGCTTTGATGAGGTTAAGCCCTTCCGGATCGGGCTTGGGGAGGGTGACCGACTCCATGGTGATGATGGGGTCGAAGTTGATGCTCGGGGCGAAGCGGGACAGAGTATGGTTTAGGTCTTCGAGCGGGCGGCCGGTGAAGATGGCTAATTCGTGTTTAAGGGCCAGGCGCTCCAGAAGGCCGTTTTTTGGGGTCCACTTTTCGCGGAGGATCAGGCCGTTGAAGTTGTCGCCGAGGAAGAGTTGGTTAAATCGCTCGATGACGGCTTCGTAGGGGACTTCAGTGCCCAGGTCGCGGCAGATTTGCTGGGACAAAGCCCAGTCGTTGTTCCAGCCGCCGGCGTTTTTATACTGCTGGATCAGGTCGTTCCTGACGGTCGTGCCGGTGAAGTGGAGAACGGTTTGGGTGATGGTTTCGCGGTAGGAGTCGGTGACTTCCGCGAGGACGCCGTCCATGTCGAAGATGAGGATGGGGGTCATGGCAGGACCTCGTCGAGGGCGCGGAAGAAGCGGGCGACCTGGGCGGCGGTGCCGGCGGTGACGCGGACGGTGCCGGGTAGTTCGTAGGAACGGTCGCGGACCAGGACGCCTTTCGAACGCAACGCATCACGAATTGCCACCGCATTTTGGCCGGCCTCGAATAGGACGAAGTTGGCTTGGGATGGGTAGTATTTGATGCCGCGTTTTGTGAAGCCCTCGTAGAGACGGTCGCGGGCTTCGACGGCATTGAGGGCGTAGTTTTCCACGTAGGTTTTGTCTTCTACGGCGGCGCGAACGGCCAGGGCGGCCAGCGTGTTGACGCTGTAGGGGGACTGGGCCTTGTGCATGAACTTGACGTTCCCGGCCTGGGAAAACAGGACGCCGATGCGCATGGCTGCCATGCCGAAGGCCTTTGAGAACGTGCGGCTGACGAAGAGGTTGGGGTACTGGTCGATGAGGCGCAGTGCCGTCACGCCGTAGAACTCGTAGTAGGCTTCGTCGATCAGGACTGCTGAGTTCGGGGCGGCTTCGAGGATGCGGATGATGTCGCCGATGCCGATGGCGGTGCCTGTCGGATTGTTGGGGTTGGAGATGAGGACGGCTTTGGTCGTGGGGCGAATTTTGGCGATCAGGCTTTTGACAGGGAAGGCGAGGTCGGATTTGCGGTAGCTGATTTCGCGGACTTTGGCGCCGGCGACTTCGGCGTAGAACTTGTACATGGCATACGACGGGCGCAGGATGATGACGTCGTCGTTGTTGTCGGCGTAGGTGTTGATGAGGACCTGGATCGCCTCGTCGGTGCCATTGGTGATGAGGAACTGGTTCTCGGGGATCTGGAAGTAGAGGCTGAGGGCCTCGCGGGTCTTTTCGTACTCGGGGTAGATGGTGAGCTGCTCTTCGCTGAGTTTCTGCCTGAGGAACTGGAGGACGCGTGGGGAGCAGCCGACGGTGTTTTCGTTGAAGTCGAGGCGGAGCTTGCCTTCGCGGCCGGAGGAGGGCGGCGAGTAGGGCGCCATTTTGATGACGGCGGGGCGGGGCTTAGGCATTGCGCACCTCGACTGAGCGGGCGTGGGCTTCGAGGCCTTCGGCTCGGGCGAGTGTGGTGATCGAAGGCGTCAGTGCTTGTAGGGCTTTGGGGCTGAGTTTTTGGACCGAGATCACTTTGACGTAGTCGGCGGCGGAGAGGCCGCCGCGGAGGCGTGCGGCTCCCGATGTGGGGAGGACGTGGTTGGGGCCGGAGGCGTAGTCGCCGGCGGCTTCGGGGCTGAATGGACCGACGAAGACGCTCCCCGCGTGGCGGATGCCGGGGAGGAGGCTGGGGTCGTGGATGGAGAGGTGCTCGGGGGCGAAGCGGTTGGAGAGGTCGAGGGCTTCCTGGTCGTTGTCCACGAGGATCACTGCCGAGTTCTTGTCGATGGCGGCTCGGGCGGTTGGGGAGGTTTGAAGAGTCTGTAGTTGTTTTTCCACTTCTTTGGCTACGGCGGTGGCGAGGCGCTTCGATGTAGTCAAGAGGATGGCTGATGCGTCGGTATCATGCTCGGCTTGGGCTAACATGTCGGCGGCGAGCCAGGTGGGGTTGGCGTCGTTGGCGATGATCAGGATTTCAGTCGGGCCGGCGACGAAGTCGATGCCGACTTCGCCGGCGAGGAGTTTTTTGGCGGCGGCGACGTAGATGTTGCCGGGGCCGACGATGCGGTCGGCTTTGGGAACTGTGCGGGTGCCGAAGGCGAAGGCGGCGATGGCGTGGGCGCCGCCCATCTGGAAGAGTTTCAGGGGGTTAAAGTCCAAGGCAGGCTGAAGCCTGCCCCACCTAGATAACAGTCCAGCCGTGCCGAGGATTTCGTCGACGGGGCGGGGGGTACAGACCATGATGTTGGGGACGCCGGCGACCTGGGCGGGGACGACGGTCATGATCACGGTGGAGGGGAGGGGGTAGCGGCCCGCGGGGATATAAGCCGCTACTGAATCCAGAGGACGGATGATTTGGCTGAGTTCCAGGCCGGGGATCGGGACTGCCTTTTTAGCCTGAGGCAACTGGAGTTTGGCGTAGGAGCGGACGTTCTTCGCGCTCACTTTGACGGCGTTGCGGAATGACGGGGAGAGGCGTTGGGCGGCGGCGTCGAGTTCGGACTGAGGAACAGCCACTGACTTCCGATCCAGGTTGTCGAATTTCCTGGCGTATTCGAGGAGGGCGGCGTCGCCTCTGGTGCGCACGGCATCGAGAATCGGGCGGACTATGGCCTCGGCCTCGGTCATGCGGGCCGCTCGGCGTTGGAGGAGGCGGCCGGCGGCTTTGGATGGGATGATTCGCAGCATGGCTTATATCACGATCTTGTTGAGCGGGTATTCGACGATGCCCTGGGCGCCGGCCTCCTTGAGCCGGGGGATGATGGTGCGCACGGTGGTTTCGTCGAGGATGGTGTTGAGGGCCAGCCACTCGCCGTCGCTGAGGGGGCTGATGGTCGGGTTTTTGAGCGCGGGGAGGACTTTGAGGACCTGATCGAGGTTCTGCTTGTGGACGTTGAGCATGAGGCCGACCTTCCCGAGAGCGCTGATGGCGCCTTCGAGGAGCATTTTCATATCACACAGCTTCTGCTTCTTCCAGGGATCGGCCCAGGCGTCCTTGTTGGCGACGAGCTGAGTGTTGGACTCCATGACGGTTTCGACGATGCGGAGCTTGTTGGCGCGGAGGGAGGAGCCGGTCTCGGTGACTTCGACGATGGCGTCGGCGAGCTCAGGGGGCTTCACTTCGGTGGCTCCCCAGGAGAACTCGACCTTGGCGGTGACGCCGTAGGAGGCGAGGTAGCGTTTGGTGGCGCCGACGAGCTCGGTGGCGATGATCTTGCCTTCCAGGTCCTTCACGGATTTGACGGGAGAGGCTTCGGGGACGGCGAGGACCCAGCGGACCTTGCCGAAGCTCTGCTTGGCGTAGATGAGGTCGGCGATGGTGACGACGTCGGCGTCGTTCTCGATGACCCAGTCGCGACCGGTGAGGCCGGCGTCGAGGACGCCGTCTTCGACGTAGCGGGCCATTTCCTGAGCGCGGATGAGCATGCACTCGATGTCGGGGTCGTCGATGACGGGGAAGTAGGAGCGCGAGGAGGTGGTGATGTTAAAGCCTGCCTTGCGGAAGAGGTCGACTGTGGCGTTTTCGAGAGAGCCTTTGGGGATGCCGAGCTTGAGTTTCATCAGTACACCTTCTTGGGATCGTAGGTTTGGGATTCGGTGACCTGCCATTCGCCGTTGGCGAGGGTGCGGAAGAAGCAGGACTGGTAGCCTTCGTGGCAGACGCCGGGTCCGAGTGCTTCGACCTGGACGAGGACGCAGTCTTTATCGCAGTCGGTCTGGATGGATTTGACGACGAGCTTGTGGCCGGAGGATTCGCCTTTGGTCCAGAGCTTATTGCGGCTGCGGCTATAGAAGGTGGTGAGACCGGTTTCGACGGTTTTGCGGAAGGCTTCCTCGTTCATGAAGCCGACCATGAGGACGCGGCCGGTGAGGTGATCCTGGACGACGGCGGGGATCATGCCGCCGGTTTTTGCGAAGTCGAGATCCATCGTCAAATTACTCCTGTGCTGAAAAGCGAAAGCCCGCCGGGGTCTTGGGACCGGGCGGGCTGGGGAAGTCTGAACCTAGTCTTGCAGCTCAGAACAGGCTCTGCCCGCCCACTCCATGATGATGGTGGTGATGGCGAGCGCTGTTGCGGGCTGCGGTCATGAAATTTCAGTATAGCGAAGAGGGGTGCAGCGCGCCACTTTGGAGCGAATTGGGTTCGAAGGTTCACCGGGTTGCGCTCCGGGCTTTAAGGGTTGCGGAGAGGGTGGAGCGGATTGGGTTCGAATGTTCGGTTGCGGTGGATCCGCTCTCTGACATTCTCGGTTCCGAAATTGTTGGCGGCACGATGTAGGATTCGAACCTGCTGATGGCTGCGGCTTCGCGTTTGGCGGCGTGAGCCTGGGCGAGAAGCTGCCGGTGTTTGCTGAGTGACTTCCGAGTGGCGAGAGGAGTTTCGGTGTTTGTGGTTGCGCCGGCGGCCTGGAGGTCAGTGAGGAACTCGCGTTCGGTTTGGAGGGCTTTGAGTTGTTGGAGGGCGCGGTGGTAGGCGCGCTCCACGCGGCGGGTATAGAGATCGATGAGGCGGAGGCGCTCGTCGAGATGGGGGACGTTGAGGGGATCGAGTTCGGGGTCGCCGGAGCCGTTGTGGAGCTCGGCTTCGGCGGCGCGGCAGCGGCGGAGGGTCCAGGAGGCGTGGGCGAGCTGTTGGAAGAGGTCGAGCTCGATGGCGCCGGAAGGCTTGACGGATTCGCGCAGGGCGGCCATGAATTCGTCGAATTCGGCCTGCTGGCCTGGGAGGATAACGAACTCCTTGGAGGAGAGGCCGTGGGAGGTGTGGTTTTTGGAGGAGGTGGCTTTGCCCTCGACTGTGCGTGGTCCCGTGGAGTGTTGAGCGTTGGAGCGGTTGGCGGTGATCTGGGCGGCGGTTGCCATGGGGATCGAGTCCTTTCTGCAAAAGCAAAGCGGCTCGCCGCCGGAGCGGGAGCCGCTGTGAGAAGGCGCTTGGCCCTCCGCATTCAGGGTAGCAGGGTGGAGCAAGGGGGAGTGGGTGCGAGGTGGCCTGAAAATGTTAAAAATGAGGAGAAATCAGCGGTGATTAAAGTTGGATTAACGCGTGAATCACTCATGCGCCCCTCCACGCTCGATAAGTACGGTTATCATGCATCGCCGACAGTTGAGGGCACTGCCATCTCGCATCTTCCAGGGAAAGCGGACTCATCTAGACGATGATCGCGCCGGCGACGTAGCTATGCCGCCTGGCTCACACGTCGGATCGATATTGTGAGATGCCGGTCAACGTCAGGCCACCCCGAACGCTGGATTGTCTAAACGTACCTCTACAATTCGTCCACGCGCGCGCCGGCGCACTATGAGGTTTACTCAAGCAAGAACGCGTGTAGAGTCCCGCTGGCAACGTGATAATAGTACCCAACGATCTGCCCGCGCTCATTAATGTCTTCAGCGACGCCGCCTAAGGTACCCAAAGCGACGGCAAGATCGATCAACTGCCCGTTCTCCCAAAGGACAGGGTGCGTAGCTCCGTAGATGGTTTGCGAAAAGCCAACGATTTGGCTCCGATTGTTTACGTTTCTTGCTTCACCATACGTGCCGCCGAGGGTACCAAGATCGGCGATCTTGCCGTTTTCCCACAGACACGGCTGATAGATTCCGGTCCCGGTGAGTGCGGACCCGACGATCTGCCCCCTTTCGTTAATACCCCGGGCACCGCTGTACTTGTACGCCCCTGCCAAGGTGCCGAGATCGCCCATCGCTCCGCGCTCCCATAGGAACGCGTGTGAGTTCCCGCCCCAGCCGATGACTTGGCCTCGCTCATTGATACCATAGGCCAGGGTCCTCGCTCCTAGGTGGGTCACTTCTCCCTCCTCCCAAAGAAACGATCCATCTGTAAAGGAATAGCCCACGACTTGGCCCCGATTGTTGATCCCGGTGGCGTAGCTGTTCCCGCCCGTGGGATCCAGATCCGTCATCTTGCCGTTCTCCCACAGGAAGGCGTGCGTGGCACCACTGGGGGTCACAGACCAGCCGACGACTTGGTTGAGCCCGCCTGCGTAAGTGTTGCCGCCAAGGCTGCCAAGATTGACTGTCCTGCCGTCCTCCCAAAGGAACGCATGGACGCTCCCATCCTCATCTTGAGACTCTCCCAACACTTGACTTCGCTCGTTGATGGCGACTGCTCGGCCTGCAATGCCGCCCAGCGTGCCCAGGTCATGGACCCTGAATTGACGCTGGGCGTTAACGAGGGCTACGTCCGCCAGCATGAAAGCTATGAGCATAACTCCGAAGGGTTTCACTGTATCCTCCTTCCACGTAGCATCCGCTTGCTAAGGCGACGCCACGGATTCCAATCAAATGGTTATCTCGCACCGCGTTCATCGTCCGCTGCCGGACAATTCGACTGTTGGAGTTGAATTGGCTGTGGCGAAGCACTGCTCGCCGGTACAGAGGACCGGCTTCACAGGCCGATCCTCTGAGCTGTTGCTCGAAGGGCAGTCGTTTGCCAAGATTAGCCGACTGGTGAATTCGGCTCTTTAATACGCTCCAGTTGGCATCCACGTGGCGCCGCCGTTGGTGGATTTGAATACCCCTCTGCCACGGGTTCCGGCATAGAGTGTAGCCGGGTTGGCCGGGTCGACCGCCAACATTATTCGTTCGCTATCACCGCGACCGCTCCCGTTGTCGGCTCCGCCACCGTCATCTCAAACATGGCCAAGGTCTCCACCACTAGCACCGAAGCCGATACCACCAACAACACTGCAGTCGAAATAACAACCGTGAATCCGCCAACGCCGCCCCCCGCTACGCAGGAAGGCGGCGGACCTCCTGGGGGGAATGTCCTAGCAATCGCGATCAACCCGGCCAGCCCGGCTAATCTCTATGCCGGAACCGATGGCGGGGTCTTCAAGACCACCAACGGCGGGGCGAGTTGGAGCGCCGCCAGCTCCGGCATCACCAACAGCTTCAATGATCGCATCTCTCTTCCTCCCCCGAGCTCAATTGCCAAGGCAGAGTGGAAGCGCGCGGGATGCGCGCCAGGCCGGCAGCCAACTGGCGAGCACGGCCATGGCGGTAATCGCCTGCCCTGCCAGTCCTTTTTTTTCTTAACGCAAAAATACTGTTTCGGCTTATACTCACGAGGGTCTGGGACTCCGCTGACTCTGGAGGATCGCATGCAGCGACGCAAAATCGTGCAGGTGTGGCTCGGATTATGTGTTTTTACGGGCATCCTGCCGGCGCAGACTTCTGCCAAGATCGAGTTCGGTAAGGATGTGTTGCCGATTCTCCGGCAGAACTGCATGCCTTGTCATGGCCCGACGCAGCAGATCAACGGACTGCGGCTCGATCGCAAGAGTTCCGCCCTTTCCGGCCGCCGCCGCATTCTGCCTGGCAGTAGCGAGAACAGCCGCCTCTATCTCAGGTTGATCGGCAGCGAAAACGGGACGCCGATGCCTCCAACCGGCAAACTCCGCCCAGAACAGATCAGCGTCATCAGAGCGTGGATCGACCAGGGCGCCGAGTGGCCGGATTCGCTCTCCAATGAAGTGGATCTGCCGCCACTAAACCCGAAGGCGATCGCCATGGTGGAGGCCTTGCGCACGGGCGATACGAAGTTGTTCTCGAAGTTCGTTGCCGAGGATCCTAAACTACTGAACGCACGCGGCCCGGAGGGCTCCACGCCCTTTATGTATGCGGTGCTTTATTCCGATACGGCAACCCTGGCCCGGCTATTGAAGCAAAGGGCCGATCCCAACCGGCGCAACGACGCCAACGCAACAGCGCTGATGTGGGCGGCGGCGACGGACCTGGAGAAGACGCGTCTTCTGTTGGACCACGGCGCGGATGTCAATGCCCGGTCAGATGAACTGCGGACGCCATTGATGATCGCCGCCCGGCGCCCGGGCGGTGTGCCGGTCGTCAAGCTTTTATTGGATCGCGGGGCGAATCCGAATCCGAATGCCAATCCCACCTCCGAATCCTCACCCCTGCTTGAGGCAGCGACTGCCGGCGATTTGGCGATCATGCAATTGCTGATCGGGCGCGGTGCGGATGCAAAGGCGGCAGGGCCGCCTGCACTGCTCATGGCGGCCGCCAGTCTATGCTCGAAGTGCCTGGATCTGCTCGCCGCGAAAATGCCTGACCGGGCGGCATATACAGGGGCACTGCCGGATATCGCCTCGCTCGCCGATGTGAACGCCGTGCGTCTGATGCTCGATCATGGCGCGGATGTGAACGTGTTCGATCCGCTGGGCCGCACTCCGCTGATGTACGCGGCGGGGTCGGATCTTGTTCCGCTTGACGTGGTGAAGATGCTCATCGAGCGCGGCGCTGACGTCAACGCAAAGAACCGGCATCAGCAAGGCGGCGATTCAGGACTGACGGTGCTCGACATCGCAAAGCTGCGCGGGGATACACCTATCGTTCAATTGCTGATCAAGTCCGGCGCGAAGGGCACAGCGCAAACTCCGGTGATCCTCAAGCCGAGGCAGGAAAACACAATCCAGCAGGCGGTTGATGGGAGCCTTCCCTTGCTGCAACGCGCCGACGCCAACTTCATTCCGAAGGCTGGCTGCGTCTCCTGTCACAACAATAGTCTGGCTGCGATGACGCTCGGTGTGGCGCGGAAGAGCGGATTCCGCGTGGACGAAAAGCTTGCAGCCGAGCAGGTGAAAGCCAATGTGACAGGTCTGGAGAAGATCCGTGATCGTCTACACCAGGGCTTCTTCGCCCAGGTTGGAGACATATTTGGTCCTGTCGTCGTGGGGTACATCCTGGTGGGGCTAGACGCGGAAGACTACAAACCCGATCTAAATACCGACGCGGTGGCGATGTACCTCAAGATGCGGCAGTCTCCCGATGGCCAGTGGGCGTTTCCGGCCAGCGACACACGGCCGCCAATCTGCTCCTCTTACATTGGGCAGACCGTGCTCGCGATGCGTGGGCTCCAGCTCTACGCCCCGAAGATTGATAAGGCCGCCTACGATAAGTCGGTTCAACTCGCGGCGAATTGGATTGCCAATGCGCAAGCGGTTACTTACGAGGACAGAGCATGGCAGGTAATCGGGCTGGCGTGGGCCGCCTCTGACAAGGCTGCAATCCAGAAGGCCATGCGCGAGCTGCTGTCTGTTCAACGATCCGATGGCGGCTGGCCCGACATGGCCTCCATGGAGAGTAACGCCTATGCGACCGGAAAAGCCCTGGTTTCGCTGCACACCGCGGGCTTGCCAGTATCCGATGCCGCCTATCAGCGAGGGGTCCGCTTCCTGCTCAAGACGCAACAGCAGGACGGCTCGTGGTTCGTGAAGAGTCGTGCGCTCACGTTTCAGCCCTATTTCGACGCGGGCTTCCCTCACGGTTTCGACCAGTGGATTTCGGCCGCGGGGACAAACTGGGCGGCGATGGCCCTGGCGTTTGCCTCACCGTCGACACAAAACGCGACGTCGGCACAGTTGAGATAGTGCGGAGCCGAGGCTCCTTGGGTGCCTGGCCTGATATTACTCGCCGGCATCGCGCAGGCGGCCCCAGTCCTTCATTCAGTTCAACCGGATAGGGCTGTATCTTCTTCTCCCACCCGGGTGCGGCACCTCAATCCAGCATTGATGCGACATGCGGCGGAAAACCAGTGCCAATATGTGTTCATGGCTGGCGCGGCTTGTGTTGTCGATCATGTCTTTATCTGTACTGCTCTGCGAGCACCGGGTGCGGAAGTGCTCCGGCAAGCAGGTTTGGTCGAGGGGACGCAGAATTGTCATCCTGGCCAAGGCACGGCCAACCGGCGCTTCTTCTTCTCGAATGCCATGGTGGAGTTGCTGTGGCTGGCAGACGCCGGAGAGGCAAGGAGTCCCCAAACTCGGGCGACGAAGCTGTGGGAACGGTTTTCGGGGGCGGGGCGGACAGCATCACCATTTGGCGTTATCCTGCGACCGGCAGCGGGTGCTGAGCCTGCCTGTCCGTTTCGGTCGTGGAGCTACCGGCCGCCCACTATGCCGGGGTTCGAGATAGAAATTGCGGCAGACACGAAGTTGCTGGAACCGATGTGGTGCTACATGAAAGGCGGCCGACCGCCAGCGGAATGGCCGGTTGAAAGGCGCCAGCCGATGGACCATCCCGTGGGTTTCCGGGAACTCACCGGAGTGGTCATTCGCTGCCCCGAGGTGAAGGAGGGTTCAGTGACCTGCGATATGGCTCGCAAAGGTGTAATCGCGCTTCAAACCGGGGTCGAACATTTGCTGGAACTGCAATTCGATGGCGGGCGCCGCGGGGCGATATTGGATTTGCGGCCGGATCTTCCGCTGATTTTTCGGGCTTGATTCCTCAACTCAGCGTGAGGGCAGGAGTGCGGGCCAGTTGAGGACGACAGAGATGGGAGAGGGAGCCTCTTTTACGAGATCGACTGCAAGGAACCTCTGGCCGTCGGCGGTAACCCCGTACTGATCCATCAAGGGAGATAGAGATTGGGACGCGCGTTGCGAAGAGCTGCCGCGGGACACCGGTCTCCAGGCCCGGTGTGGTCCTGATGTCGACTGCCATCATCTTGCCGTCCAGGCCAAGGTAGTAAAGCTCTTTGCCGTCACTCCGCCAACGGGCCTGGCCGCCGCCAGTGCTCGAGACCTGCCGTTTCCCGGTGAAGCCGGGGAACGCGGTGACATACACCTCCCATCGGCCCGACTCCAGCGAGTTGAATGCGATCCAGCGGCCGTCGGGAGAGACGCACGGCTCGTCGGTGCTGAAATCGGCGTGGAAAATGTCCAGAGGTTTCCTCTCGCCCTCTGATGCGATCTGGTGGTACTCCTTGCCAGTTGCCGTCGTGTACAGGATCGTCCCATCGCTGAGCCACCCTTCCGGCACTTTTCGGGCCGCATCGGCGTAAACGAGCTCGTCCGTCGAAGCTCCAATCACCTTTCGATAGAGGTCGAGGTGGCCCCGGCGGTTTGAGGCGAATGCCACTTGACGGCCATCCGGCGACCAGACCGGATCGGTATCATCGGCGGGATCAGCGGTCAGGCGGGATGTGATGCGAGTGTTCAGATCGAGCAGCCAGATGTCCCAGGTATTCGTAGAGACGTCAAGGCGCTCAAAGGCGGCCTTCTTTCCGTCCGGCGACAGGGCGACTTGCCGGTAGGGTCCGGGCTCGCCAACTTCTCCAAGGCGCTTGCCTGAATGGTCGTACCAAGTCAACTGAAGATCGTCGGGCAAAGCGTTGCGGTACGCGAGGACGCCTGTCCGCGATACCGTCAGCGCCGTTCCGACGAATGTCCCCCCGAATGACACCGGTCCCAGACTTGCGGAGACGGGTACGGCTTCTCCTGTGGCACGCAGGTTGCGAGCATCGAACTGGAGTGCAACCGCCGTGTTCTGGCGCGCGAACAGGACATAGCCCTCGGGAACGTAGAACGCCGGCCCTGTGCCTGTAACCAGTGGCACCGTCTGGGCCGAATCGATAGAGGCGATGCGGATGCCAGACTTGGCGCTGTCGGTATTGACAGAGTAGTAGAGGTAGTGCCGGCCATCAGGAAGAAATGACGGCCAATACGCACCTGATTCGTTCCGTGTTGTGTCCAGGGCGAGGAGCGGCTTGACTTCCCCGCCTGAGTCGGAAACGCTACGGATGCCCAGATCGTTGCGAAATCCACCAAACACAATCATGCCGTCCCGGTTCCAGGCGGCTCCAACGCCCGGCAAAGAGCTCGCGAGGAAAACGGGAGGGCCCCCTGATATATCGACCTTGAGGACCTTGCCGTTCGCGAAGAAACCCAGATACCGGCTATCGGGGGACCAAAAGGCATAGGAGGCTCCCTCGGTTCCGGCCAGCGGATGAGCCTCCAGTGACTCCATACGCCGCAGCCAGATGGATCGCCGCCCACTAGTATCCACGGCGACAAAAGCGATGGTGCGCCCGTCGGGAGAAACAAATGGGGGGAGAGCCTGGAATATCCTCGCATTCTCCGGCGGCGGGATGATGAAGCGCGTGGGACCAGCTATCGTGCGCGGCTGTGTGAAATGAATCCAGGAGAGCGCCCCGAGGGCGATCAGCAGCACGGCGGCCGCTGCCCAGGCAATCCGCTCGCGGCGCTTGCGACGCGCCACCAGGGGTCTGGGCGCGCCTGCCTGGGAGCCGCCTTCCGCGATCCACTGCAGCTGCACGAGGATGTCATGCGCAGTCTGCCAGCGAGCCTGCGGGTCCTTGGCCAGACAGGTTCGCACCAGGTGCTGCAGCGCCGGCGGCGCCATGGGTTGGAGGGTGGATAGCGGCTCGGGTTCGGCGCTCATGATCGCCGAGATCAGGCCCGCGTGGCTATTGGACTGGAAGGCTTTTCTGCCTGTCACCATCTCGTAGACAACTGCGCCGAAAGCGAAAATGTCGGTGCGCGCGTCAGCCTCAGATCCCTCGAGCTGCTCCGGGGCCATGTACTGGAAGGTACCCAAAATCGTCCCCTGCGCCGTCAGCGTCTGGGACACAGTGAGCAGCGGCGTGCCGGCGGCGGCTGGTTGCCCGAGCACTTTCGCGAGTCCGAAATCCAGCAACTTGATTCCGCTGCGGGTGAGCATGACATTGGAGGGCTTCAAATCGCGGTGAATGATTCCACGGCGATGGGCCTGTTCCAGCGCCCCGGCGATCTCGATGGCATGCGCGAGGGCCTGTTCCAGCGGCAGCGGTCCCTTGCGGAGACGCGCCTCCAGGGTCTCGCCTTCCAGGTGCTCCATCACGAGGAACTGCACGCCATCCTGGTCGCCGATATCGTAGAGTGCGCAAATGTGCGGGTGGCTCAGGCTGGAGATGACGCGTGCTTCCCGCTCAAAGCGCAGCCTGTACCCATTGTCCCGGGCATGCGTGGCGGGTAGCACTTTGAGCGCGACGGTGCGGTCCAGACGGGTATCGCGGGCCTTGTAGACCTCGCCCATGCCACCGGCTCCGATGGGCTCCAAGATTTCGTATGGACCGAGCTTGTTACCAGGACTCAAGCTCATAGCTGCATCCCTTCCGCCCCTCGAGCAGGAAGAATATGAATGCGATTGTACTGCATAGAGGGCGGTGCAACCAGAGGCTTTCTCAATGACTCGCGGGGGGGCGGCCTGAGAGGCCGCCGCAGGCAGGGGGCCGGGACTGCTGCTGCGCAGCGCAACGCGGTTCAAATCAATGGATCCAGGATTCGACCTGGCTCATGCCATCAGTGTTAAAACTGTGCTGGATATCAATCTGGATTGAATCGCGGGCGCCCACGTTATACCCGCTCCCTACCGGTCGCGGCTCTACCTCGCCGCTGAATAGCGGCTCTGCTCTTGCCGTCCTTCACCGAATCCTCAGAATTGGCGGGTATTCTCGGGCAGTATGGTGAGTCGAATTCTGCTGGCGATGGTGGCCAGCGCCGCGCTATCCGACTTCTCGGGGCTTGTGATGGATCAGAGCGGAGGAGTTGTTTCCGGAGCGAAGATCACAATTGCGGCCGGTACCGGCGATTCCAGGGTGGAAGCGAGTGATGCGCTCGGGAGTTTCCGCTTCCGGGATGTGCCGGCGGGCGACTACGATCTGACGATCGAGCGACCAGGATTCAAGCCCATTCACCGGCGTATGAGCATCGGGACGCGTGCGGGTGCGCCTTTACGCTTCAGGCTGGAGGTGGCCGAGCTTCGGCAGCAGGTCACCGTGACGACCTCGGACACCGCGGTCAGCACGGAGGCGGGAGAGAACATGGACGTGGTGAAGCTGGACCGCGCCGCGATGTCGAGGCTTCCGATTCTCGGCAACGACATTATCGGCGCCGCGGCTCAGTTCGTAGATTCGGGCGCATTGGGGGCTGGCGGGGTTTCGGTGGTGGTGGATGGGATGCAGACCTCCGAGAAGGGCGTGACGGCGTCGGCCATTCAGGAGGTACGGATCAATCAGAATCCTTACTCCGCCGAGTACTCACGTCCGGGACGCGGGCGGATCGAGGTGATCACGAAGCCCGGGACCTCTTCGTTTCACGGCGCTTTCAATTTTCTGTTCCGCGATAGCGTCTTCGACGCGCGGAACGCTTTCGCCGAGGAGCGGCCTCAGGAGCAGCGCCGCATTTTCGAAGGCAATCTCACGGGGCCGATCGGCAGCAATCGGAAGACATCTTTCGTGCTGAGCGCCAACCATGAGGAAGAAGATCTGCAGTCTGTCATCTTCGCGCAGACGCCAGCGGGCGAGGTCCGCGAGAACTCGCCGCGGCCGGGCCGGCAAACGGAGTTCAACTTCAAAGTCACGCGGCAGCTTTCGGAGAAGACGATTCTGAGCGTGCGCTACGAATTTCAGGACGAGGCCATTCGCGGCAACGGGGCGGGTGGATTCGTTTTGCCTGAGGCCGCGTTTGATTTCACCGAGCGGCAGCACCATCTCTACGTCAACCACCGGACTTCGTTTGGCCCGAAGCTGGTGAACGAGTTCTCATTCCGCGGCGGCAGGCACGACGGAGGGAACGCCAGCGTCCAGCCCGGCAGCCGGAAGATTGTCGTGAACGACGCGTTTACAAGTGGAGGCGCCCAGGCGGATATTCGTTCGACGGAGAACCACATTCAGTTCACGGACACGGCGTTCTGGACACACGGCCGCCATCTGGTGAAGCTCGGCATCAATGTTCCGGACTTCAGCAGGCGAGGCCAGACGGATGGCACGAATACGGACGGCACCTATTTCTTTTCGTCTCTGGCGGACTACAGCGCCATGCGTCCCTACTCATACCTGGTGCAAACGGGTGACGGCCACCTTGTCTTCTGGCAGAAAGAGATTGGCCTCTTCGTGCAGGACGAGTTCAAGCTGCGCCCGAATCTTTCGTTGTCCTACGGACTTCGCTGGGACTGGCAGAATTATCTGGCGGACCACAATAATTTCGCGCCGCGGATGGCTTTGGCCTGGTCGCCGGACCGGAAGCGCAAGACGGTGATTCGTGGCGGAGCAGGCATCTTCTTTGACCGGACTGGGGAGTCGGCCATCGGCGATACGCTTCGATTCGACGGGCGCCATCTCAGCCGGATTCTGATTTCGAATCCCAGCTATCCCGATCCGGGACCGTCCAGCGGCGCAGAACCTGCGAACCTTGTGCGCTTCGCGCAGAATTTACGCACAGCGTACCTGGCGCAATACAGTGTTACGGCGGAGCGGCAACTGCAAAAGTCGCTCACGATCGCCGCGGGATATACGTCGCTGCAAGGCATCAAGGCATTCCGGTCATTGGATCTGAACGCCCCGCTTCCACCGGTCTACGGGGCGCGCCCTGATGGCGCGGTGGGGGTGCTACGGGAGATCCAATCGGCCGGGCGGCTGGAAAGCCGGATTCTGGACTTCACTCTGCGCGGCTCCATCACCCGGCAGTTCAAGGGGACTGTTCAATACATCGCAGGCAGCGCGTGGAATGACAATAACGGGATCAACTCGGTGCCTGCAAACAGCCGCGATTTGAGCGGCGAATGGTCTCGTGCGCCATTCGATTCCCGCCAGCGTCTCAACCTGGTTGGAGTGGTGCGGCCTGAAAAGCTGCTGAGCCTGGGAGTGCGGCTGGCATGGAACACGGCGACTCCCTATTCGCTGACCACCGGCCGTGACGACAACCAGGATGGCGTGGCGGCGGACCGTCCGGCGGGTGTTCCGCGCAACAGCGTCTCGGGCTACGGAGCGGTGGCGCTGGACCTCCGATGGTCCAAGGAGTTCCCGTTGATTCGTTCGCGCAAAGACGAAGGGCCGAGCGTGGCGCTGTCCGTGGATGCGTTCAACGCGTTGAATCACGTCAACTTCAACAACCCGGTAGGAAATTTGAGTTCACCGTATTTCGGGCAGCCGGTAGCGTCCAGGCCCGCGCGGCGTCTCCAGTTGGCATTGGAGCTCAAGTTCTAATCAGAGAGGAGGCGCTGTGTGTGGATCCTGGTGGTCGAGGATGAGGTGACAATGGCCGAACTGCTGAGGCAGGGGCTGGAAGAGGAGAACCACGCAGTGACGGTGGCCCGGGACGGCGAGGAGGGGTTGAGCGCGGCGAGGATGCACGACTTCGACGCGATTGTCCTGGACGTGCTGCTGCCCGGGCTGGATGGAGTCGAGGTGGCGCGCCGCCTTCGGAGCAATGGTGTCGAGACTCCGATCCTGATGCTGACGGCGATGGATGCGGTACAGGACATAGTGAGAGGCCTGGATGCCGGCGCAGACGACTATCTGACCAAGCCATTCGCGTTACGGCTTCTGATGGCGCGATTGCGCGCCGTCGCGCGCCGTTCGGCACGGTCTCCCGCCGCGACGCTGAGTGTCGCGGATCTTCAGGTTGACACGACGTCGCGGAGGGTATCGCGGGCAGGCAGGAATATTGTGTTGACGGACACGGAGTATCGCGTGCTGGAGTTCCTGATCCGGCGCCCGGGCCGGGCGGCATCCCGCAGTTCGATCATTGAAGCGGTCTGGGGCTTTGACGGCGAAGTCGAGTCCAACACGGTGGACGCCTACATCAAGCTTCTGCGGGACAAGATCGATGCGGGAGAGAAGCAGAAGCTGATTCGGACAGTGCGGGGTTACGGCTACATTCTGCGGGAGGGAGAGTGAACCCGCGCTCGATCCGGTTTCGCCTCGCGACGCTGTACGCGGTGATCCTGACGCTGACGCTGGGGGCAGTGGGAGTCGGGATGTGGTGGGCCGTGCGGCAGAGCATACACGATACGGTCGACAGCGACCTGCGCGGGCGGCTCGCGGCGATGCGTGGTTTCCTGAGCAAGCAGGCAGCGGAGGGCGAGGCGGGCAAGTTGGGCGAGGAACTGGAGGAGCAGAGCGCGCTGTTGCCGGCGGGAGCGTATTTTCGAATCGCGGACCGCGAGGGGAGATGGATTTACAGGTCGAAGGGGACCGAGGGTTGGAGCCCGCAATTGCCGCAGGACGAACCTCTGACGGAGCGCGGCAAGGCGCAGACTGTTGTGGTGAATGGCGATCCGGTGCGTGTACTGACTGCGCCGGCGCCGGGAGGCGTGATCCAGATCGGCATTCCGATCGACGAGTTTTTCGACATGTTGGAGGACTTTGGATGGACGATGGCTCTGGCCAGTCCGCTGCTCCTGTTGGTGGCCTCGGCCAGCGGCTATTGGATGTCGAGGCGGGCGCTGGAACCTGTGGATGAGATCGCGAGGACGGCTGAGTTGATCAGCGCCCAGAACCTCACCCAGCGCCTGCCGCTGCGAGGCACAGGGGACGAACTGGACAGGCTCTCCGGCACGTTGAACGGAATGTTTGAACGGCTGGAATCTTCGTTCCGGCGGATGGCCCAGTTTACGGCTGATGCTTCACACGAGCTGAGGACGCCGGTTGCAATCATCAGGACCACTGCTGAACTGGCTCGCAGCAGGCCGCGGGCCGCGGAAGAGTATGAGCGGGTTTTGGGCCTTATTTCGGCGGAGAGCGAACGCACTTCGACGTTGATCGAGGACCTGATGGTGCTGGCGCGGGCGGATGCCGGTGCATCGCAGTTGACGATGGAGCCGGTGAATGTGGCCGAGGTGCTCAGGGATGTCTCCTCCGATGTGAAAGTGTTGGCCGATTCCGCAGGGGTGCAGCTGCAAGCGAGGGAAAGCGTGCCGGTGTTTATTGCAGGTGATGAGCATGCACTGCGGCGGCTCTTCCTGGCGCTGCTCGACAACGCAATCCGGTACACCCCGAGAGGCGGCAAAGTGGATGTCTCGCTCAGCGTCGGCCGTTCCGGTGAGAAGAGCACGGCGACGGTTGAAGTGAAGGACACAGGCGCCGGTATCCCCGCGAATGATCTGCCTCATGTTTTTGAGCGCTTCTACCGCGCAGCCAAGGACCGGGCGAGGCACACAGGCGGCACGGGCCTGGGGCTATCGATCGCGCAGTGGATCGCCGCTCAGCATGGCGGCGAGATCGTTGTGGAGAGCGAACCCGGCATCGGGTCAACATTCCGGGTCCGGTTGCCTGTGCAGGGATGATGGTTCAACGGGGTACACCGAATTTTCAGAATTTGCGATCAGGATTGCAGGAGCATTGCGCGGACGTCGGCTGTGGGCACCTCAACGGTGGAAACGCGAGGGGCAACGTCCTTGCCTTCGGCCCAGTCCACCGCTTCCCACAGGCTGGCAGATCAACTCTTGGTCTTGAAACCCAACTTGATCAGTTCTACCTGGCTAAGTTCTCTGTACATGTGCTCTGAGTACCTCAGCACCTGGTCTCTCGGGCCAACAATGAACGTGTTGCCAGCACTCAGGTCCGCCGACGTAATCCGTACAACATCAAGATCCTTCGCTCCACGCGACAGGCGCACAATGAACCCCGGCTGCCACCGTTCGGCTCCCCACGGGTCATCAACCAACACAACTCGCTGCGCAGAAGCCGAACTCGGCAATCCGGCCGTGAGGGCCAAATCCCGGACAAGCGAATGGCCCCCAGGGCCGAAACCTCTGGCCTGACAGTAGGGCTGCTCGTAGACCTGAACACTCATAACAAGCATTGTCAGACCACAATATACTGCTAATGTCGCCATGGGCTGTGTGAGCCTTCTACTTAACAATTGACTCGCGTAGCCGGCAAGTCTCTCCGCGATGCCGCCAAAATACAGCGAAAAGCCAATGTAAGGGATATACAGCACATAACCATCCTGGCGTGCCGGAACAAAAGAGATTGGCAGTAGGGAAAGATTGAAAAAGAGCCACCCGAATACTGCCACCCTGCTCCTCATCAGGAGGGCAGATGCCAGACTGCCAGCGAGGATGATAACAGCCAGGCCTTCTGAAACCGTCCAGGCACGAAATGAGAGCAGGGTCAAATGCGCAGCAGAAGTTTGCAGATACATCTTCCAGCTGAAATGCGGCGTGTAGCCCGGGTTCACAAACAACACGTGCCTTGCAGAAATCATGCCGTAAGCTGCCAACCCTCCCACTAAACCGACAGGCAATAGCTTCAGGAGCGCCGTTACTCCAACTTTCGGCAGCGGCTTGCCGCTGGAGACCGCCGCAGGAATGGCATAGCAGGCTTCATACGCGAGCAGCAAAAGGGGGATCGCAAACCCCATCTCTTTGCTCTGGATGGCGCAAACCGCAGCAACGCAGCAGCCAACGTAAAGTCCAGTCCGCTTCCATCCATCAGAACTCGCCATGCGCACATAGCAGATCATGGATAACAAAACAAAGAACTGGCACAACACATCATAGACGGTACCTGTACTTGCATAGATGGCCCACAAAGCGCCATTGAATGTGCCTACCAGCAACGCTAGGGTGGCAGTTTCAAAAGAATTGGTTAGTCTGCGAAAAAGAGAGAACTGAAGCCACAGATTTACCAACAACAGAGCGAAGCACGCCGCACGAAACGGAAGAGGAGAAAAGCCGCAGAGGTGATGTATGGTTTTATAGAACAAGGCGCCAATCGGACGCATCTCACCGAGCCAGACAGCAAAGAGCGAACTTGAAACAAGCCTTCCGTACGATTTCACCCAAGCGAGGTACATATTCATTGTGTCGTCCGGATTGAAATCGTAGAAGAGGCCTTTCCAGGTTAAAGCTAAAAAATAGGCCGCGACAAACAAAAACACAATTAAGGCACGCTTACGACTGGATGTGCGCGAGAAGTCCATCGACGTCAACGTCACCGTCCTCCCACAAAAATCTTATCTTAGAAAGAAACAACTGAACCCGGCACGCTGGGCGCGACAGTTTTTGTACCCCACGATTGATTGGACAGGCGATTGGGTATAGCCATGCGGCGATCTTCCCGGAAGGAGATGGCCGAGCTTGCTACGAGGTCTTGTAGTCAAGCGACGCGATGACACAGGTGCTGCTGAATCATCCGTCAAGAATTGTGAGCCGTGGTCGTGCCGCAACTCCAGCGGGGTGATATTCTTGTCACGAATTCGGGACCGCGAAGCCTGTGAGCCGCTTTTTCTCATTGCCACGCCCGGTTCTGTTCGTTCTGGCCGCCGCGCTGACGCTGGCCTCTGCGCTCTACGCGCTGGTTTGGGTGCACTATGTGCGGCTGCTGCCCCAGGCGCCAATCGGCGCCGCCTTCAGCGCGCACGCTGTCACGGAAGGCCGATTGAGAATCACGTGGGTGAAGCCGGGCGGAGCCGCCGGGCAAGCGGGACTGCGAGCCGGCGACTCCATCGTCGAGCTCTGCGGCCAGGCGATGACGAGCACGCAGCCATGGATCGAGTGCGTGCTGTCGGGCAAGCCCGGCTCCCGGCCTGTCTTTGTGGCGGAGAGGCCTTCCGGGGAGCGGTTCAGCGGCAGCATCGCGCTGCCAGATGCGCCGCCGGTGCTGGCGCACCCGACGCGGTCGCAGTCCGTCCTCTTGAGGTCAATGCTCGCCTACCCGTTCTTCTTTCTCGTGGTCGGGGTGGTGGTGCTTTTTCTGCGACCCAACGATCCGCACGCCTGGCTGCTGGCGCTGTTGTTTTACGGCTTTGTCTCGCTCGCGCCGTGGGTAACGCCTGAGAACGAAATGCTGGTGCCGCTGGAGACGCGGCGATTCGCGACGTCCTTTCAGTTCCTGTATTGGGTCTTTTTCCCGGCGCTGTTTTACTGTTTTTTCGCAGTCTTTCCGGCGCCGTCAGGGCTGGAGAGGCGCGTGCCCTGGCTGAAGTGGGTTTTCCTGGGGCTGAGCGCCGCAGCCGGAGTTCCTTTAGCTGCGACGATTGCGGCCACCGGTTCAATGTACAAGGCCGCGGAGCTGAGCGTGCTTGCCTGGGGGCGGTCCGTGCCATATGTGCTGGGCGTGGTGTCCCTGGCGTGGAATTTCCTGGGGGCTCCAAGCGTGGAGGTCCGGAGGAAGACGCGCGTGCTGCTGGCCGGAACGCTGATCGGTGTGGTGCCAATGATCGGATTCGGCTTTGTGACACTCGCCACCGGCCGTCAGGCGAGCCCGTTCACGCTGCCGTTCTGGGCCTGGGCCGGGACCACCCTCTGTCTGATCTGCATCCCGCTTTCCTTCGCCTATGCCGTGGTGGTGCACCGCGTCATGGAGCTGCCCGTCCTGTTCAAACGCAGCGCGCGCTACTTTCTGATCAGCCGCGGATTCATTCTCTTCAGACTGATTGCCAGCGCGATTGCTGCCTACATTGCGGCGGATTTCTTTTCGGGCTTCTTCGAAGGTCTTGGGATGGAGCGCGGCCAGCAGATGGTGGCCGCGGCCGGGACCGCGGCCGCCGTGGTGGGCGGCCTGATGGCGCTCACCGGCGCGCGCGTGGCCCGGCACTTCCAGAGGCATCTCGACAAGGTCTTCTTCCGCAGCGCCTACGACGCTGGGCTGATTCTGGAAGGGCTGGCCGCGCACATTCGCACGGCGCGGAGCTGCGCGGAGCTGGCCGCGTTGCTCGACCGCGAGATCCGCGAGGCATTGCATCCTGTCTCGTTGACCATCTACACCGCCTCCGCGCCAGGGCGCCTGCGCGCCGAATCGGGCGCTCCGCCGGCGGAGCTGGGGGAGTTCGACACTTCGGCGGCGCTTTTGATCGAGCTCGCCGCGAGGGCAAAGCCCTGGGATGTGCCGCCGGCGACGGATCCGGCGTTTGCTCCGTTTGCCATTCTTGCGGAGCTTCAACCCGAGTGCCTGGTTCCGATGCCGGCTCGGGATGGCAGCCTGGCAGGACTGATGGTGCTAGGGCCGCGGCTGAGCGAGGAGTCGTATTCGGGTGAGGACAAGCGCATGCTGGCCTCGGTGGCGAGCCAGTGCGGGCTGGCGATCGAGAGTATCCGCCTAGCGGAGAGCATGGCTTTGCGCCTGGAGGCGGAGCAGCGCGCGGCACACGAGCTCGAGATGGCGCAGCAGGTGCAGGCCCGGCTCCTGCCGCAGCGGGCTCCGCGGTTGGCGACACTCGAATACGCGGGGCGGTGCGTGCAGGCGCGCGAGGTGGGCGGAGACTACTACGACTTCCTCGAACTGGGCGAAGGGCGCATGGCCTTCGTGCTGGCCGATGTTTCCGGCAAGGGCATGCCGGCGGCCCTGCTGATGGCCGGCGTCCAGGCGACGCTGCGCACGTGCTACATGGCCGGTCAGCGCGACCTGGCCGGGATGATGAAGCAGGTGAACAGGCAACTGCTGGACTCGACCGCGGCAGAGCGCTTCGCCACGCTGTTCCTGGCGGACTACACCGATGCCACGCGTGTGCTGCGCTACGTCAATTGCGGGCACAACCCGCCGGTAATTGTGCGGCGCGACGGGAGCGTCCAACACCTGGCGGCGACGGCCACCGTCCTGGGCCTGTTTGCGCAATGGGAATGCGAGGTGGGCGAGATATCGATCGAGAGCGGCGACGTGCTGGCGATCTATACGGACGGCGCGATCGAAGCCGCAGGCGAGGACGGCGATGAGTTCGGCGAAGACCGGCTGATTGGGGAGCTGATGGGGAACCGAGGCAGACCGGCCCAGGAGGTGATGGAGAGCGTCGCCAGCGCGGCGCTGCGCTTCGGCGGGCCGAATCAGGCGGACGATCTCACGCTGATCGTGGTGCGGGCGGTTTAGGCACTTCACTGAAAACGCGCTACTGCTCGCGGCTCTATTGCGTCCCTAGCCCCCACTCGCGGCGCAGTTCTCCAATGAACCTTGAAGGGTCTTTGACCTCCAACAAGACAGGAACGCCGATCTCCTTGGGTGGGAGCAATACGAGGCACGAGGCACTCGCCCAGTAGGCGCGCACCTTCTGGCCGTTGGCGACCTTGAACCAGCCGGAACGATAGTGGGCATTCGCAAAGCCGTTGGTGCGCATCGCCGGCCGCCAGCCCGCGTCGTTTGTGATGTCAATGATCCGAGCCTGGGCGACGTCAACCTCCGCCGCTTTGACGGTGACCGGGTAGAATCTGTCGTGGATCGTCAGGCCATCGGGCGTCAGGGTATACGAGGGAGGGCCGGGCGAGTACAGGAAGGCAAAGGCGGCCAACGCCAGTGCCAGGGCTCCGAGCGCAATGCCGATCCACGACGCCGAAGGGAAAGTGCTGCGAGGACGTGAGGTCGCATCGGGGCCTTCGGGCGCGGCCGATACAGGCGCCCATGCCCGGATCGCAGCCAGGAAGCCTTCAACATCATCCGGACTGAACAAGGCGGTTCTGGCGTCAGTGACGATGGCAATCATGTTTCCGCGATTCGTTACGTACCACGAGCAGTTTCCGAGCTTCGACGTGCGGTACAGGCCGTAGTAGCCGAACATGCCACCGCTGCCCCAGAGCCTGATGGTCCACCGGAGGTCGTCAGCAGTCGCGCGTCTGGCTTCACGTATGCCTTGGAGCTCAAATCGAACATTCCCGATGAGCCGCCTGACGATCACGGCCCGATCGGAGATCGTGTAACCACGAGGGGAGTAGGCAAACACGAGACCGATGATCAGGATGGAAGCGCAGAGGGCGAACGCTTGCTGGGCGACAAGGGAAACGGCGATCAGGAGGGCACAAGCCGCGGTGGAAATGACCTTGGTTGAGCGGTCGTAAGAGGCGGAGAATTCAACCTGGCTCGGAGACATAGCCGTGCAGCCATCCAGATTGTGTCACAGTGCGGCGCCGGCGTCGTGCCGGCAAAACGACATGGGTGTCCTTTTTGGATACGATGAGGGGCGGTTGGCAAGCATGTTCTATCGGTGCATCTTCGTCGTTGCGGTTTTGTGTGGCGCTTTGAGCGCAGCGGCGCAGACTCAGCCTCAGGCCTCCGGGGGCGAGAAGCTGTCGGAGAAGCAGGTTGCGGATCTGCCGCTGAATAAGCGGGACTTCAGCCAACTGCTGCTGCTGGCGACGGGGACGCAGACGGACACGAACGGGGCGGCGAACTTCACGCAGCAGTTCACGGTGAACGGGCAGCGGGGCAGCGCGACGGTGTTCCACATGGATGGCGTGGATACGACGGATCCGGAGATGGGCGGGGCGACGTTTTCGAACTTCAATGTGGATGCGATTCAGGAGATCAAGTCGAGCTCGGGCGTGCTGCCGGCGGAGATCGGGCATGGGGCGGCGGGGTACACGGAGATTCTTACGAAGTCCGGCACGAAGGATCTGCATGGGTCGGTGTTCGAATTTGTCCGCAATGCGGCGTTCGACGCGCGCAATTTCTTTGACAGGCGGTCGATCGCGCAGCCGGGGCGGATCCCTCCGTTCATCCGCAACGAGTTTGGGTTCGCCAACGGCGGGCCGGTGATCATTCCGGGCGTGTACGACGGGCGGAACCGGACTTTTTACTTCGGGCAGTATCAGGGCTTCCGGCAAGTGCTGGGGACCACGCAGATTCTCGCGGTTCCGACAGCGGATGAGCGGCGGGGGGTGAACACTACGGCGTTTCAAGGAGACACGCTGTATGTGCCGGTGGATCCGAGCATCGCCGGAGTGCTGGCGCGGTACCCGATGCCGAACGATCCGCAAGGTCCGTTCGGCGGACGGACGTATGCGACTTCTTCCAAGGTCCACACGATCACGGATCAGTTCTCGGTGCGCATCGACCACGCGATCTCGCCCAAACTGCGCATGTTCGCGCGATTCAACCTCAACAATGTCGAGGGGCCTCTGACCAATCCGAACCAGACTGCGATCGATCCGTCCTTCGCCGTGCTCTTCAACGACCACCAGAAGAACGCGGGCCTGTCGTTCGTGTACACGCCTTCGCCGACGTTCGTAAGCGAGACCTGGCTCGGGTACATCCGGGCTACGCCGCTGTTTCCGACGAGGAACCGCACTCAGCCCGCGCTGCTGTTCGGGGATGGGCTGTACGAGGGGTTCAACTCGCCGTCGGGGTCGATCATGGGCGCGTACGGCAACCTGTACCAGGTGCGCCAGAACTTCTCGTGGAATCGCAAGCGGCACACATGGAAGGCAGGGGGCGAGGTGCGGGTGAATCGCGACACGACGGTCTTTGGCACTGCGCCAAATGGGACGTACACGTTCGGAGGCGGCGCGGCGTACTCGCCGGTTGCGATCCGCTCGGCCAGCGGCAGGCATGACATCGCTCCGGGCGATCCGCTGCCGGATACGCTGACGGGATTCCTGACGGCAACACCGTTTGCCTATACGGTGACCGCGGCGCCACCGCTTTTCCCGCAGGGCGAGAAGATGGGGGACGCGGCGATCCGGAGGCAGGCCTACAACTTCTTCGTGCAGGACCAGTGGTCGATTTCCTCGCGCGTCACGCTTTCCTACGGACTTCGGTATGAAGTGAATACGACGATCCAGGAGGCGAAGCAGCAGGAGGCGGGTTTCGTTGCGGAGAATGCGAACGGCGATCGTGTGAATGCGATGACGCCTGGTGTTCACGGGCGGTATCTCATCCGGCCAGAGCCTTATTACCCGGTGGGCTGGGGTGGTTGGGGGCCGAGGGTTTCGTTCGATTACCGGATGAGCGAGCGCACGGTGTTGCGGGCTGGCGGGTCCATCACTTCGCTGCTGATGAATCTTTGGCAGCAGAACCTGGTGACGGCGAATCTGCCGATTGTTGTGACGCCGTCCGCGACAGCCGAGCCGGGCCGGCCTCTGCCGTTCCGGAATGAGGTAATCCCGGTGCCGCTGCCGGAGGCGTATTCGATTTCCGGGCAGAAGATCTTCGAGTCGGGGAGCTTCTTCGGGGTGACGCCCAACACGGAGATGGACATCCTGCGGTACGAGCGGGACCTGGCGAAGTTGAGTCCGGACGGGCAGGTGCGTGCACTCGCGGTTTCCTCGATGAACCCCGATTTGAAGAACGGCTATGTGGGGACGTGGACCGCGGGGCTGGAGCACCGGTTCGGCGACGTGACGGCGAGCGCGGCGTATGTCGCGACCACGGGTGTCGGCCTTGGGTTCATCGAGACGCCCAACGGCTACCCCGGGGCCGAGAAGGGCTTCGCGCCCTTCACGCTGTTCGATGCGAGCGGAGCGGCGCAGGGCGGGTTCGGGCCGATCTGGACGATGAGCAGCCACTCGCATTCGACGTATCACTCGCTGCAGACTTCGGTGGGGAAGACCTCGCTGCGGGGCGGGCTGGGATTCAATGCGAGCTACACGTATGGCAAGTCAATCGACGACACCAGCGCGGTGCTGGGAGGCTTTCTGGGCATTGCGTCAGGCACACAGCTTCAGACCGCTCCGCAGAATCCGCGGAGCCGGCGAGCGGAAAAGGGGCCGTCGACGTTCGACATCGGGCACGTCTTCACGTTCAGCGCGATCCAGGAACTGGCCGTGGATCGATGGCTGCACGCGCGGCCGAACCGGGCGACGAGCGGCTGGCAGTTCATGGCGATGGGGGCATTGATGACGGGAGCGCCGTTCACTGTGTACTCGGGGATTCAGCAGACAGGGTTCGGGTCGAACAATGCGGACCGGCCGGACGCGGTGGGGCAGCCGGAGCTTTCCACCAGCAGGACCGTGCGGGAGGACTATTTTGGATTGGGGGCGAGGAATAGTTCGTATTTCTATATTCCGATCAACGTGGCGGGAGGGTCGGGTCCGAACAAGGGGCGGTTCGGGGCGCTGGGGCGGAACACGTATCGGGGTCCTGCGTTCCACAACTTCGATTTTTCGCTGATCAAGAACACGCCGATCGGGCCGCGGGGGAATCCGGAGAGGGTGGCGCTGCAGTTCAGGTTTGAGGTGTTCAATGCGTTCAACCTGGTGAATTTCGGGTTGCCGGCGAATATTGTGCAGGGGCCGGGGTTTGGGGTGATCAACCGGACGGCGGGTCCGTCGCGGCAGATTCAGATGTCGTTGAAGCTGATTTATTAGGGGGGGGCGGAGTCCATATTTAACGCGGGGCCGCGCCAGGCAAGAAAGGGGACACCCACCACTGGCCCAAAGCGGCTAGTGGTGGGTTCCCTCGGCTTCGCCTCGGTGTCCCCATTTCTTGCCGAGTGTATGGGCCGCCGAATTTAGCCTGTCTTCCTTGGGGATTAGCCCGGCAAAATGTTATGAAAGGTCCCCGTAGATATCCAGAGTGATCACTACCTTTCCGCGGGCGTGGCCGGTTTCCAGGTAGCGGATGGCGCCGGGGAGTTCGACTAGCTTGTAGCGGCGGTCGATAACCGGGACTACTTTTTGGGATTCCAGGAGGTCGCGGGCGAGGGTCAGGTCTGATTTGTTCGATTTTGCGAGGACTGAGACCATTTTGCGGCTCGTGAGCAGGGAGAGCAGTGATGCGGTGAGGGAGCGGATGAGAAAGGTGATCATCCAGCGGCAGGTGGGTCCTCCGGCGGCGACGTAGATGCCGTTGGGGTTGAGGATGCGGCGGAGGGCGAATAACGAATGGTTTCCGATAAGGTCGAAGATGAGGTCGTACCGCTGACTGCATTGGGTGAAATTCTCGCGGGTGTAGTCGATGACGCGGACGGCGCCGAGGGAGCGGACCATTTCGAGGTTCCTGGTGCTGCAGACTCCGGTGACCTGTGCGCCGAGGGATCTGGCGATCTGTACGGCTAGCGTGCCGACGCCGCCTGCCGCGCCGTTGATCAGGGCATTCTGTCCCGGCTGAAGGCGACCTTTGCCGCGGAGGCCCTGGAGTGCTGTGAGCGCGGCGACGGGGACGGCGGCGGCCTGCTCGAAGGACACATTGTGCGACTTCAGGACCAATGCACTGGCGGGGGCGCAGACGTACTCCGCAAAAGCTCCGCGGCATCCGCCGAAGACTTCGTCGCCGGGCTTGAATTCCGACACGCTTTTGCCAACTGCTTCGACCAGGCCTGATACGTCAACGCCGAGGCGCGTGGATTTTGGTCTGCGCAGGCCGGCCATCAGGCGGAGGAAGTAGGGCGTGCCTCGCAGGAAGTGCCAGTCGAGCGGATTGACGGAGGCGGCGCGGACATGGATCAGGACTTCGTCGTCTTTTGGGAAGGGTTTTTCGACGTCGACGATCTGGAGGATTTCCGGGGGGCCGTAGGCGGTGTAGATTGCGGCTTTCATTGGATCAGCCCGGCTGGCCGTATTTTCAGGCGGATCTACGCCGGAAGCAATCGGGTGTAAGATCGCGGAAGGGACAGGGTGCTGCAGGGACTGACAGATCCGGGGGGGCTGTGATGCAGGAATCCCATCTTGGTGAGCTCCGATCCGCGGTTCGGGGGCAATTATTTCTTCCCAACGAGCCGGGATATGAGGAAGCGCGCAAAATACACAATGCGATGATCGACCGGCGTCCTGCCGTAATTGTGCGATGTGCGGGCGTGGCCGACGTCATTGCCGCAGTGAAATTCGCCCGGGCTCATGGGATGGTTGTCGCGGTACGCGGGGCAGGGCACAACGTAGCCGGGACCAGCATGTGCGACGACGGACTGGTGATCGATCTTTCGGCGATGAAGGGGATCCGGGTGGAACCTCAGACGCGCACGGCACGAGTCGAGCCGGGTGTGACCTGGGCTGAGTTTGGCCACGAATTGCAGGCATTCGGGCTCGCGGCGACAGGAGGGTTCGTCGGGACGACGGGCGTGGCGGGTCTCACATTAGGCGGCGGGCTGGGATGGATGGTGCGGAAACACGGGCTGGCGCTGGATAACCTGCTGTCTGCCGATGTTGTCACCGCGGACGGAGATTTTCTGACTGCGAGCGATAGCGCTCATGCGGATCTGTTCTGGGGTCTTCGCGGCGCGGGCGGCAACTTCGGGATCGTCACGTCCTTCGAGTTCCGGGTTCATCCGGCAGGGACGGTCCTGGCGGGCATGGTCATGCACCCGCTGTCGCGAGGGCGGGATGCGCTGCGGTTCTGGCGCGATTTTGAATCGGCGGCACCGGAGGAGGTGACCAATGGCGCATTAGTGTTCACAGCGCCGGCCGGGCTGCCGCTGCCGGAAGGGCTGCAGCGCGAGCCGATCGTCGGGCTGGGCGGAGTGTATGCCGGATCCCTGGAAGAAGGAACTCGAGCATGTCGGCCGTTGAGAGAGTTTGGCCCGCCCGCGGTGGATATGTTCCAGCCCATGCCCTACAGCGCGGCGCAGACCATGGCGGACTTCCTCTGGCCGAGGGGCTTTCTGAATTACTGGAAATCGAGCTTTCTCAAATCCCTCAGTGACGAGGCGATTGACACGATCGTGGATTTTTGCGCGAAGGCGCCGTCGCCGCGAACGGTGGTGGTGCTGGAGCACAACGGCGACGGGGCGATGAGCCGGGTCGCGGAGGATGCGACAGCATTCGGGCATCGAGGCTGGAGGTTTAATTTCCTCATTACGAGCGTCTGGACCGACGCGGCGGAGACGGAAGCGAATGTGAGGTGGACGCGCGAGTTCTGGGATGCCATGCAGCCTTTTCTGGCCGAGGCGGTGTACGTCAACTATCTGAACGAAGTGTCCGACGAGAACATGCGGGCTGCATACGGGCGCAAGTATGAGCGGCTGGCGAAGCTGAAGGCGCGATATGACCCGACGAACTTCTTTTCGCAGAACGCGAATATCAAGCCTGCGGCGGTCGCGGCGGGGGGATAAGGCGGAAAGTCCAATACGGCGAGATGGGCAGGCCAAAGGGCCTGCCGCACCTTTTTTGAAACAGCGGCGTCCGCTGCGTTCTTTCACTATTTCGCTTCAGCGCTCAGTTTGCCCTTCACGTAGGAGAAGTGGCCGTGGATGATCTGCCAGCGGCCGTCGATGCGGGCGTAGACTGACGTGACATTCCAGGCGGTCTTTGTGCTTTTGGCGGCGGTGGGGGGCTGGACGACTTCATCGACGAGGTTGTAGGTGAGAACGGCGACGTCGCCCTTGGTTTGGACTTTCGGGTCGATCATGTCGAAGCGGAGGATTTTGAACGTCCCGGAGAAGGAGCCGTAGAGCTTTCTCATTGCTTCCAATCCATCGACGCGCTTGTCCTGGCCCGGGTCGAAGTAGGTGATGTCTTTGGCGTAGAGGTCGAGGATACTCAGAGTGTCTCCCGTGCCCCAACGGTCGAGGGCGGCGCGTTCCATGGCGATGATGCCGGCGGCAGTGGAGTCGGCTGCGCTGGCCAGGGAGGCGAGAACCGCCGCCGTGCAAAAGAGCTGGTGGAGGATGGGCATGAGTGCAGTCTAGCCGCTGGGATTCCGCGGATATAGGAAAAATGGAACATTGGGCCGCGTGGGACAATGGATGTCACCGTGCCGCACGCGGCTGTCCGTTATCGCGAGTATCTTCCCTGCGAAGCGCTGCGCAGTTCGGTGGGGGCTCTTTTCTCGTTCTGCGAACCCGACGGGGAGCGGACGGATCGCTGCATTTTTCTGGAACTCACCTTCAATTCGGGCGAGCGGGACTGTGCACCGACGTTCGCCGACGGTTGCGCGTGCATCGTGTTCAATTTTGGAGAGGCGTATTGGCCTGAGGGTGTGTGGCGTCCCAGCGCGATTGATACGGCCGCGGTTCTCGTTGGACCGCTGACGGCAGGCGGTCCAGCGCAGGCGCCTGCACGACAGAAGAGCATGGGCGTGTACTTGCGGGCGGGGTCCACACTCGCAGGGGCGCCTCTCAGGGATCTTGAGAACTGTGCGATTCCGCTGGAGGACGTGTGGGGTTTGGAGGCGCGGCGGCTTTGGGAGGAGTTGAATACGATTCAGGGGGAGGGCGCTCGCCTGGCGCTGTTGGAATCGGCGCTGGTGCAGAGGATGGCGCTTCGGCGGCCCGCTGAGCCGCGGATGAAAGTGGGGGAGGTGGCGGCGTGGATTCAGGCGAGCGAAGGCAGATTGAGCGTGGAGCGGATTGCGGAGTTGGCGGGTTTCTCGCGACAGCATTTCGCACGGGTTTTTCACGCGAGCGTCGGAGTGTCGCCGAAGGTGTACTGCGAGATGGCCCGGTTTCGGGCGACGCTTGGATATTTTCAGGGATTCGGGCGGATTGATTGGGCGCAGGTGGCGGCGGCAGCAGGGTATGCGGACCAGTCGCACATGATCGCGGAGTTTCGCAGATTTAGCGGGATGACGCCGGAAGAGCTGCGGCGGGGGCGGTGGTTTCATCCGTTTATTGAGAGAGCGGGGCGGTCTTCGCGCAAAGCACTGGGCCCGGCCTGACGCCCGGGGAACTAGAGCCTGAAGGCGGCCATTTCCTGGCCGTTGCGGACGAGGAGGGTGTGGCCGATCAGGACGGGGTGGTTCCAGGTCTTGCCTTCGATGGCGGGGGCTTTGGCGATTTCGGTGAACTGATCGGGGGTGGCGGAGACGAGGGCGAGCTCGCCTTCTTCGGAGATGACGAGGAGGAGGTCCTGATCGGCGAGGAGGAGGAGCTGGCCCTGGCCGTAGCGGCCGCCTTTCCATTTGCGGCTGCCGTCCTTGAGGTCGATGCAGGAGAGGATGCTGCCGTCGAAGCCGTAGGCGTGGCCGTTGTGAACGACGAAGTCGCTGAAGTAGGGCTTCAGACCCTTCGATGTCCAGACCTCTTCGGCGGCCCAGCCGGAGGGCTTGTGGGAGACGGCGAGGCGGCGGGTGCCGGTTCCGCCGGACATGTCGCTGGTGGCGATGAGGAGGGCGCCGTCGGGGGTGATGGCGGGCTGGAGGATGGCAGCGCCTTCCCAGGCGTGGGTCCAGAGCACCTTGCCATCGGCGGGAGAGACGCCGGTGGCGCCTTTGTCGTTCAGCAGCACAACCTGCGGAACACCGTCGAGACTGAGCAGGTGCGGAGAGCTGTAGCCGCCTCCGATGAGGCCGTGCCAGCGCGGGGCGCCTGCGGCGATTTCGTAGGCGGCGAGGCGGCCGGCTGTGGCGACGATGACGAGATCATCGACGATCAACGGAGAACCTGAGAAGCCCCAGCCCGGGGTCTTGGCGCCGGTGTCGGCGGCTGCGTTGCGGGTCCAGATGACCTTGCCGGTGGCGGCGTCGAGCGCGTTGAGAATGCCGGTGGCTCCAAGGGTATATATGTGGCCATTGTCGAGGGTAGGCGTGCCGCGGGGACCGGGGCCGCCATTGGATTCATAGAAGCGCGCGGCGTCACGGTGCGTCCAGACGGGCTTGCCGGTGGAGGCGTTGTAGCAGGTGACGACCTCGGAGTCGCCTCGCTGCTCCTGGGTGTAGATGAGGCCTCCGCCGACGGCGAAAGAGGACCAGCCTGGGCCGATGGGGCGGCGCCAGAGCTCGCGGGGCGGGGAGGCGGACCAATCGGTTTTGATGGTGACGCCGGTGATTCGGTCGTCGCGGTGGGGGCCGCGGAAGCCGGGCCAGTCGGGCGGGGTGGGTTTTGGGGCTGGGATGGACCCCTTTGTTTCGGCGACGGTCCGGGTTGGTTCCTTAACAGGCTCAACAGGCGGGGGGGTGGGCGGGGGGGCCGGGGCGGCT
>DBMU01000031.1:114250-114380 GCA_002298225.1 Bryobacterales bacterium UBA690 | reverse complement strand
TGGCCCTGGAACTGTTCAAGCCCTTCATCTTCTCGCGCCTCGAAGCCATGGGCATCGCCACCACCATCAAGGCGGCGAAGAAGGAAGTGGAAGCCGGCACGCCCGTGGTGTGGGACATCCTGGAAGAGGT
>DBMU01000031.1:0-114149 GCA_002298225.1 Bryobacterales bacterium UBA690 | reverse complement strand
TCGACGGTGACCAGATGGCCGTTCACGTGCCGCTGTCGGTGGAGGCGCAGATGGAAGCCCGCACGCTGATGCTGGCCTCCAACAACGTGCTGTTCCCGGCGTCGGGCGAACCCTCCATCGTTCCTTCGCAGGACGTGGTGCTGGGCCTGTACCACGCCACCCGCGACAAGATCAACGGCAAGGGCGAGGGCATGGTGTTCTCCGACACTGGCGAAGTCCTGCGCGCGCTCGACGCGGGCGAGGTGGAGCTGCACGCCAAGATCAGCGTGCGCCTGACGGAGTGGAACAAGAACAAGGCCACCGGCGAATTCGAGCCGTCGACCAGCCTGGTGGAAACCACCGTGGGCCGTGCGCTGCTGTCCGAGATCCTGCCCAAGGGCCTGGCCTTCTCCAACATCAACAAGGCGCTGAAGAAGAAGGAAATCTCCAAGCTCATCAATGCGAGCTTCCGCCGTTGCGGCCTGAAGGAGACCGTGGTCTTTGCCGACAAGCTGCTGCAAAACGGCTTCCGTCTGGCCACGCGCGCGGGCTTCTCCGTGGCGATCGACGACATGCTGGTGCCCCAGCAGAAGACCGACATCCTGGCCCGCGCGGAAGCCGAGGTGAAGGAGATCGAACAGCAGTACGTCTCCGGCCTGGTCACGGCGGGCGAGCGCTACAACAAGGTGGTGGACATCTGGGGCAAGGCCGGCGACGACGTGTCCAAGGTGATGATGGACCAGCTCAAGGTCCAGAAGACCATCGACCGCCATGGCAACGAGGTGAACCAGGAGTCCTTCAACGCCATCTACATGATGGCCGACTCGGGCGCCCGCGGCTCCGCTGCGCAGATTCGCCAGCTGGCCGGCATGCGCGGCCTGATGGCCAAGCCGGACGGCTCGATCATTGAAACCCCCATCACGGCGAACTTCCGTGAAGGCCTGAACGTGCTGCAGTACTTCATCTCGACGCACGGCGCGCGTAAGGGTCTGGCCGACACGGCGTTGAAGACGGCTGACTCCGGCTACCTCACCCGCCGCCTCTGCGACGTGGCGCAGGACGTCATTGTCACCGAGCTCGACTGCGGCACGCAGGACGGCATCTACGTCGAACCGATCGTCGAATCGGGCGAGATCATCGAGCCGCTCCGCGACCGCATCGTCGGCCGCGTCGCTCTCGAAGACCAGCTCGACTACGAAGGCAAGATCATCGTCAAGGCGAACGAGGAGATCACCGAAGACCTCGCCCAGGCGATTCAGGACGCAGGTATCGACCGCGTGAACATCCGCTCGGTGCTCACCTGCGAATCCAAGCGCGGCGTCTGTGAACTCTGCTACGGCCGCAATCTTGCTACCGGGCGCATCGTGGAGCGCGGTGAAGCCGTCGGCATCATCTCCGCGCAGTCCATCGGCGAACCCGGCACGCAGCTCACCATGCGTACGTTCCACATCGGCGGCGCGGCGTCGTCCGGCGTGGCGCAGAACAAGCAGGAGATCCGCTACGACGGCTTTGCCAAGTACATCGGCATCAACACCGTCAAGAACGCTCAGGGCGAAATCATCGCCATGAACCGCGCGGGACTGCTCGCCACCGTCGACGAGAAGGGCCGCGAGCGCGAGCGCTACCAGGTGGTCTACGGCGCCAAGATCCTTGTCGAGGACGGCGCGCCCGTCAAGGCCAACCAGACCATCACCGAGTGGGATCCCTACGCCTTCTCGATCCTTACGGAAATCTCCGGCATCGTCCACTTCAAGGACATCACGGAGAACATCACTTACCACGAGCAGGTGGATGAAGTGACGGGCCTCTCCCAGTGGGTCATCATCGACTCGCCGGATGAGAAGCGCCTGCCCACCATCATCATCCGCCCCGAGGGCGGCGGGAAGCACGACGAACGCCGTTACCTCATGCCGACCCACGCTCACCTGAGCGTGCGCGACGGCGAAAAGGTCCACGCCGGCGACGTGCTGGCCAAGATCCCGCGCGCCACCACCAAGACCAAGGACATCACCGGCGGTCTGCCGCGCGTCGTCGAACTGTTCGAAGCGCGCAAGCCGCGTGAGACCGCCGTCATGAGCGAAATCAACGGCGTGGTCCGCATCGGCGACGTCGTCAAGGGCGTCCGCAAGGTCACCGTTGTCAGCGACGACAACACGGAGAAGGAATACTCCATCCCGCGCGGTGTCCACATCAACGTCCAGGACGGCGAACGCGTCAAGGCGGGCGATCCGCTCATGGACGGTCCCCGCAACCCGCACGACATCCTGAAAGTCCTCGGCGAGAAGGAACTGCAGAAGTACCTCGTCAACGAAATTCAGGAGGTCTACCGGCTGCAGGGCGTCAACATCAACGACAAGCACCTGGAAGTCATCGTCCGCCAGATGATGCGCTGGGTGAAGATCGAAGACATCGGCGACTCGGACTTCCTCCCCGAGGAGATCGTGGACCGGTTTAAGTTCAAGGAAGAGAATGACCGTGTCCGCGAGGCCAGCGGCCGCGCGGCGCAGGGCTCTCCTGTTCTGCTCGGTATCACCAAGGCGTCGCTGTCCACCGATAGCTTCATCTCGGCAGCTTCCTTCCAGGAGACCACGCGCGTGCTCACTGAAGCCGCTATCAACGGTAAGGTGGACTACCTGCGCGGCCTCAAGGAGAACGTAATTATGGGCCGCCTCATCCCCGCAGGCACCGGCATGGAGTACTACCGCCGGGTGAAGATCGCGGGCGAGGACGTGGTGGAGGAACCCCTCTCGGAGCAGGACGCTCTGTTGCAGGAGTCCTTCAACGTCTACGAGGACGAGACCAAGGGCGGCTACATCAGCGGCAGCGAAGGCGGCGATCTCAACCTCGAGGACCCCTTCGGCGACGCCGAGTAACGGCTGCTTCCAATCTGATCGACCGAAAAGGCCGGGGCCAGCGCTCCGGCCCTTCCCTTTTCCCCTTCCACCCGCGAACCGTACGCCGTATGCTGAACTCAACATGCGCTGGGTCGCACTCGTTTTGCTCGGGTGTCTGTACGTCTCGGCCGGAGAGCCGCCCATCGGGATCCTCACCTTGCCGGAAGTCTTCGGTTTGCGCGACCCCTGCAATGTCCGTTCCGGCGCGCGTGTCCTCGTCTACGAGACTCCCGGAGGACCGGTGCTCGGCAGAATCGAAGTTACCGCCGCCCCTGTTCTGAAGGAACGGGGCCGCTGCGAAGCCGCTCAGGTCTCGTTTCGCCCGGTGAACGGGGAGCGGTTCGACTTTGCGCCCGTCGGCGAACTCAAGTCGGGAGTGCCCGCCGCGCTGGCTCGCGAAGAGCGCGGTGCGTGGGTGCGCATCGCTTTGAAAGAGGGGAGCGGCTGGGTGCGAAACACATATCCGCGCCAACTCATTTCCATGCTGGAGTTGCTCCGGCGCAACGAACCCCGCCTGACGGAGGATTGGGATGAGATCGTATATGACGCACCGGCCGGCAAGCCCATCCGCGTAGACATCCTTAAGCGCGAGGAGGGCGATCCTCTGCCGGACGTGCGCGTGCAGGTGCTCAGCCAGTACAACACCCAAGGGCGCATCTGGCTGCACCTGATCTTTCTCTCCATGCCATCGGCCGAGAGAAAATCACTCATTCAGCGGCGGGAGGGCTGGATCGCGGCCTACGGGCGCAACGGAATGCCCGCACTCTGGTACAGCCCGCGCGGGCGCTGACTTACCGAGCGGCCTACAGTGCCTTTGCGTGATGCTGCGCATGTCCTGCAATGATCCACGCCAGCGCGCGCACGCTCACGTCGTTTCCGTTCGCTGAGCCGACGCGGTCCCACGCCTCGTCGCTCAACCCGCCCAGCAACGTCACCGTCGCCGCACGCACAGACCTGAACTCGTGCAGCAGATCTTCCAGGCTCCGGCTCTCCGCTCCGGCCTTCTCTGCATAGGGGTCCTGGTCGAAGCCTGCCAGAGGCGTGCTGTCGCCGCGGGCGATGCGCAGGGCACGGTACGCCATGATGCGTTCTGTATCGGTGACGTGGAGCAGCACATCCTTCACGCTCCATTTGCCGGGCAGTGCCCGACCCGGTTCATTCGTGAAGGCTGCGATGATCTCGGCGCACTGCTGTTCGATGGTCCTCACAATGTCGCCGTCCGCGATCAGCGACACGTATCCCTCGTAATACGGGGCAAATTCCGATGAGGCCGGCCGGGTGTCTCGCATTTCTCTATTGTCACCCGGCGCGGGCCTTCGGAACGGATCACCCGGCGGTGTGGGCGAATGCCAGCACCGATGGTTTGACGATCTGTTCCCAATCCTCGGTATTCATTTGAATCACGTCGCGGTGGGTACCGCCATTGAAGCTGATCGTCTCTTCCGCCATCAGCAGGCCGTCGACCCAGACCGAAATGTCGAACAGAGTACCGTTGCCGAAAGGGGGCATCGCCCCCAGTTCGCACTCGGGAAACAGCTCTTCGAGTTCCTTCTCAGTCGCCAGACGCAGGTGCCTGCTGCCGAAAGCGGCTCTCAACTCGTCGAGATCCACGATGCGATCCGCCGGCAGAACTGCCATCGAGAATCCCTCTTCGGAATGCACCACCACTACCTTGGCAAAACTACGCGGCGCGACGTGCTCCGCCCGCGCTGTCTCCCGGGCCGTGTACGACAGCGGGTGGCGGTCATGCTTGTATTTCGCTTCCCTCATTTCGAGGAATGCCGTCAGGCGGTCGATTGTCTTCACGGTTTCCTCCTCGCTGCGTCTTTTCCACCTTTGCGACGCTTGGTCTTTTCCTGAATCGGACGCTCCTGGCCCGGCGCGGGCGCGTGCGTCCGGATTCGATCCACAGCCCAGGTACGTACGACATGTGGTTGCGCGGGACGATCCATGATTGCTCTCCTCTCAGCCTTCTGCGTTCGACTTGCTTGCAGCCGCAATCCGGTTCAGAAGGCTCTCCAGCAAGTCCAAGCGTTCGTGCAAGGCCTCGCGAAACGCCCTCTTGTCCGTATGGCGGATCTCGGCAAGCAGTTCACGTTGCTTCGCTTCCAGGAGCCGGGCTATCATCGCCCATTCCTCCTGGTTGAGCACAGGTTGCTCTATCGCCGGATGAGCCATGTCCACCTCCTTACTGAGGTTTCGGCCTTAAGCTAACCCGAAACGGCTCGAAATGGAAGGGGGGAGATGATCGCGTAGTGCACAATGTTAAGTATGCACCTGGCTCTCCGGACGGCGTTGCTGGTGGCGCTGTCTTCCTGGCTTTTCGCCCAAGTTCCAGCCTCCCGATTCGACTCGCTCAGCCGCATTGCGTCTGATGCCATGTCGCGCGAACATATCCCGGCCATCTCCGTCGCCGTCTCCTCTGGCGACGGCCCCATCTGGACTGGCGCGTGGGGCTTTACCGATCTCGAGAACTTTGTCCCGGCGACAGCCGATTCGGTGTTCCGCATCGGCTCCATCTCGAAGCCGGTCACCGCCATTGCTACCCTGCAGCTTGTTGAAGACGGGCGTCTGGACCTCCAGGCTGACATTCGCCAGTATCTGCCCGCCTTCCCGGTGAAACAGTGGCCGGTCACCATGCGTCAATTACTATGCCACCAGGCTGGGATCCGGAATTACGTGGGGGACGAGTTCAACAGCACGCGGCACTACGCGGGAGTCGGCGACGCTCTTCAGATCTTCGTTCGGGATCCGCTCGTGTCCGAGCCCGGCACGAAGTACGCGTACACGACATACGGCTTCAATCTCGCCGGTGCGGTCGTGGAGGCGGTTGCCGGCGTGCCCTTCGCCAATCTCGTCCGGCAGCGGATTCTGGAGCCTGCCGGAACTGTCGCAATGCAGACCGACGACCTCTTTCGGGTCATCCCCTATCGCGCGCGTGGATACCGCAAAATCGCCGGAGGGGCCGTGGAGAACTGCGATCTCGCCGATACCAGCAACAAGGTCCCGGGGGGTGGCTGGGTGGCCACCGCCTCGGACATCGTGCGCATCGCTCGCGCCCTGCTGGCCGGCAAGCTTCTCAAATCCCAGGCGGTCGAAATCATGTGGACCCCTCAAAAACTGAAGAACGGCGAATCCACCGGCTATGGCCTGGGCTGGGGTATCTACCGGAAGGACGGACTTCTGGTGGCCGAGCATAGCGGCAGCCAACAAGGTATCCGCTCGCATCTGCTCATCGTGCCGGAACGCCGCCTTGCCATTGCGGTCCTCACCAATCTGCAGGATTCCGGCGCCACCGAGATCGCCCGCCTAATGCTCGACGATCTTCTCAACATCACACCATGAGACTCCTCTTCCTGTTTCTCCTGGCGCCCGTGGTCAGCGTCGAACTCAGCTACAAGTCCCTGGCTGCGTTCAAGCAGTACATGGAAATCGCTGATCGATCCATGCTGGAGCGCGCCTCTTCCCCTAAGACGGTGGTCATGCTCAACGGATCAGCCGACCCTGTCATCCAGCCATGGGACAAGACTAACCCGCGCGATGTGCCGGACGCGCTGATCCACGACTGGGTGGGCGCGGTGTTCGTACCGCGCGCCAAGGTCGCCGACGCCGTAGCGGTGCTCCAGGATGTGCCGCACTACCCGCAGATCTACAGTGGTGACATACTCTCCGCCAGGCTCGAAAGCCGCGAAGGCAACCATCTCAAGGTCCTTTTCCGCGTCCTTAGGAAGAACGTGGTGACCGTCGTCCTGGAAACTGAGTACGACGTGGACTACCGGCGCATCAGCGACACGCGCACGCAAGTGTGGTCCCGCAGCACTCGCATTGCCGAAGTCGATGATTCCGGCACTCCCAACGAACGTGTCAGGCGGCCCGACTCCGGTTGGGGCTTCCTCTGGCGTCTGAATACTTACTGGCACCTGGAAGAGCGTGATGGCGGCCTGCTGATGGAATGCCGCGCGGTGTCCTTGACCCGCGATATCCCCTTCGCCCTCGCCTGGATCGTGAAGCCGATGGTGACCTCACTGCCGCGCGAAGCCCTCGCCGGCACTCTGCAAAAAACCCGTGCCGCTGTGATTGCCCGGGCTGCCAGGAGGTAGTGGCACGAGTTCCCACGGCCTTTTGCGGGCAACCAAAGTTGATGAAGGCGCCTCGCGGTAGAGCCGCGAGCGGTAGCGAGCGGGTATGCTCGCTCCCAGCGGAGCGGCTGCGCGAGGAGGACACGCCCCTACGCGTGCGGCTTGCCGTAGGCCTCGTCCAGCAGTTCCACCACGTGCAGCACCCTCTGGCCTTTCCCGTACCGCTCTGCCCCGGCCTTGAGCTGGATGGCGCACCCCACGTTGGCCGTTGTGACGATCTGTGCTCCCGTCGCGTTCACCAGCGCCATCTTCTTTTGCAGCATGGAGTCGGCGATCTCGTCGTGCACGATGTTGTAGATCCCCGCACTGCCGCAGCACAGGTCCGCCAGCGGCAGCTCGCGGAACCGCGCCCCCGGAATGGCTTTGAGCAGCTCCCGCGGAGCCTGGCGGATCTTCTGCCCGTGTGCGAGGTGGCAGGAATCCTGGTAAGTCACCGTCACTTCCGTCGTCGCCATGCCGGGCCGGAGCCCGATGGCGGCGAGAAACTCGGTGATATCCTGTACCTTCCTGGAAAACTGATGTGCTTTTTCTGAATAAGCAGGATCGCTCTCCAGTAACTCGTGGTATTCCTTGAGCGTCGAGCCGCATCCCGCGGCATTCGTGATCACCGCGTCGAAACCGCCGGAAAGAAAGGCGTCGATATTCCGCCTCGCCAGCTCGCGCGCCTTGTCCTTCAAACCGGAGTGCACGTGGAGAGCTCCGCAGCACGTCTGCTCCTCCGGAACCACCACTTCGCAGCCGTTGCGCCTCAGCACGCGGACCGTCGCCTCGTTGAGCCGCGCCGACGTCACATTGGCCAGGCAGCCCGCCAGCAACGCCACCCTGTAGCGCTTTTCGCCTTCAGCGGGAAACGTCTTGCCGATTTTGTCGAAAAAGAACGGCACTTCAGCGCCGGGAGCCAGGTGTTCGATCCTGCCCAGCTTGCCGAACAGCTTGATCAGGCCGCTGCCGCGCGCCAGTCGCCGCAACCCCGTCGCCTCGTACAGGTAGATCAGCGCTCCCGCCGCCTTCAGCCATCCGCGGGACACCAGCAGCCGGTCGAAGACAAAATCGCGGAATTTCCGCTCCGCCCAGGGCCTCTCCTTCGCCGCCTCGATCTCGGCGCGCGCCGCCTCGATCAACCGTCCGTAAGGCACCCCCGACGGACAGGCGCTCTCGCAGCCCCTGCAGGCCAGGCACAGATCGAGATGTTCGAAGTAGGATGGGCTCATCTCCACCTGCCCCGTCGCCACCTGGACCATCTGGTAGATGCGCCCGCGCGGCGAGTCCATCTCCACTCCCAACTCGCGATACGTCGGGCAATTGTTCAGGCACAACCCACAGTGCACGCACTTGTCCAGATCGGCCGCCCGCGGCGCCTCGGGGTGGCGGCCCGGCAGCACCGGCGGGAAGACCGGAAGCTCAGATGCGGCCATAGAGCCTCCCCCGGTTCAGCAGGTTCTGCGGATCAAATGCCGCTTTCAGCTTGCGCATCCACTCAAGCTCCACGCCCGGTGACGGCCAATACTCATCTATCTTGCCCGACGACCACTCCACCACGCACGACCACCCATTCACCATGCTCCTCTGCATCCAGGACTGAACCTCGTCGCGATCCTCAAACCCGAGGTAGGTGACGCCGGTTCCCGCGCGTGCGACAGCAGCCCCGCAGCCGGATTCCAGCACGGCCGGCAGAGCGCTGATTGCGTGACCCACGCGCACAACATATTTCCGCGCTGGAGCGAACTCTTCCACACCGCGCCACAGCGCCGCTTCGCGCTCTCCTTCGAACACCTCCGCGCCGGAAAGCTCGCGCTGATAGCGGACCAGCACAGGTTCGGCGCCGCCGGCGCGCACCAGCAGGCAGTGTCCCGCAAGGCCCATCGCCTGTGCCGCCTGTGGGGTAAGCACGTCCAGCGCTGCAGGCTGCAAAGCGCCGCTCAGCACTGCATCGCGCGCATCGCAAACCTGTTTCACCGTCCCATGGCTGCTGACAAAAGTCCGGGTCATCTCCGGCAGGGGAGCGAGCTTGAAATTCACGACTGCCGCAGCCGCGAGAGTACCGAAGCTGCCGATCAGCGCCTTCTGGACGTCGAGCCCCGCCACGTTCTTCACAACCATGCCGCCGCTGTCCGCTGCCACGCCATCCACCGTGACGTAGGTCAGGCCGATCACCATGTCCCGCGCCGCTCCGTAGAGTCGCCGCCGCGGCCCGCTGGAGTTCGTCATCACCACGCCGCCGACGCTGGCCTGATCCGCGCAGGGCGGATCCAGCGGGATCATCTGCTGGTTCCCGGCAAGCATCCGGCACAAATCGCGCCACGGCATGCCGGCCTCGACGCTGAGAGTCAGATCCTTCGGCTCGTACTGCAGCACGCGAGTGAGTCCGGCGGTGGAGATGAGGCAGTCCGCCTCGCACTCCGGCCCGCCCATGCGGCGCTTGGTCCCCGCGCCGCGCAGGCAAACAGTATGCCCCGACGCCGCTGCCGCGCGCAGCGTGTCGGCGAGTTCAGCTACGGTGGTAGGCTTCGATTCCTGCATCGAGTCGTACGGGGCGAAAACCCATTCTGCCAGAACGCGCGCCGGCGTGGATGCCCGGCGGCAGGCGAAGGCGGATTCCTGCTGTGTTCGATATCATCTGGTCATGGCTTCCCGCCGCAATTTTCTGAGCACGGTCGCCTCCGGGCTGGCCACTACCCTTGCCTCCCCTGGCTCCGTTGTCGGGGCGAACGACCGCATTCGCGTCGCCATCATCGGTCCCGGCGCCCGCGGCCAGGAAATCATGCGCTGGGCTCTCAATTGTCCCAACGTCGAGTTTGCGGCTGCGGCGGACATCTACACCCGCCGCCTTGAGGAAGTGAAGGCCATTCTCCCTAACGCGCAGACCTACCTCGACCATCGCTACATCCTTGACGACAAGTCCATTGACGCGGTTCTCATCGCCACCCCGCAGCACCTGCATTGTGAGCACTTTGTCGCTTCCCTCCAGGCCGGCAAGCACGTTTACCAGGAAAAGACCATGGCCTTCACGGTGGCGCACGCGAAAAAAATGCGTGAGGCGTATAAACAGTCGAAGGGGAAGGTCGTTCAAATCGGCCATCAGTCCTGCTCGTCCGGGCTCATGACCGACGCGCGCCAGATGCTGAACGAACAGCCCATGGGCAAAATCACCGCCATCCACATGACGATGTATCGCAACACGCCGCATGGAAGGCCGCAGTGGTCGCGCCCCGTCTACCCCGACATGAATCCGGAGAATGTGCTCTGGAAAAAATTTCTCGGCGAAACGCCGGACCGGCCCTTCGACGCCAACCGCTACATCAACTGGCGCTTCTTCTGGGAGTACTCCGGCGGCAACGTCTACGAGAACATGTGCCACCAGGTCTCCTTCTGGCAAAAGGCGCTGAATCTCCAGATCCCCAGGGCCGTAACCATGACCGGCGGCATCTACCTCTGGAAGGACGGCCGCGAAGTGCCCGACACCATGTGCGTTGCCATCGAGCAGCCCGAAGAGATGCTCATCAGTTGGAACTCCGGCTTCGGCAACGACAAGCTCGGCTCCAATGAAGACGTGCTCGGCGACGAAGGAACCATCCAGAAGGGCAACCAGATCCGCTGGACTCCGCAGCGCGTCAACGTCAAGGACCGCCCCGAGAAGCTCGGCGCCTCCACCGCCGTCCCTCACGCGCACATGCTCAACTTCTTCGACTGCATCCGCAACGGCGGCGAACCCAACTGCCCCTTCGACCTCGGCTTCCGCACTTCCATCGCCTGCCGCATGGCCGTGGAAAGCTACCGCCAGCAGCGCACCATCCGTTGGGATCCTGCGAAAGAAGATCTGGTATAGGCATCAGGTTGCCTGCGCAACAATACACCCGCTCCCGACCGATGCGGTAAAGCCGCGAGCTGTAGCGAGCGGGTGTAGCAGGTTCAAGCGCGTCCTCAGCCTTAGCGGACAAGCAGTGACTCCTACCGCCCCTTCACAATCTGAATCCCCCCATTGCGATCCGTAATCGTCAGCGCGCAGCCGCCGTTGCCGATCTTGCCCGAAGCCGACGCCTTGCTCATCTCCGAATTGATCGCCAGCGGAAAATCCGATCGCAGCGAGCCGAAGGATGTCGAAGCCGTGACGTCGTACGACGCGTTCGACGGCAGCGTCACTGTCACCCCTCCGAAGCTCGTGTGGATCGACGTAGTCTGGCAACCCGAGCCCGCCAGTTGCGCATTCACGGCCCCGTTCTGGTTCTCCGCGGTGATGTCCCCTTTCACGCCTGTCAGATGAATGCCGCCGAACGACGTCTTCGCGAACACCTTCCCTCCTGCCGAATCCACTTTGACCGCTCCGTTCTGGTTTGTCACTCTCACCTCACCGCTCACGCCGCGAAGGTCCACTTCGCCGAACGTCGTCTGCACCGTTGCCGCCCCATTCACATCCCGGGCGACCACCGGGCCGTTGCCGCCCGTCGCGGTCAGATTCCCTTTCACTCCATCAACGGAGATCCGCCCGAATTGCGTAGAGAGGTTCGCGGCCCCGCTGCCCGACACCTCCACCTCGCCGTTCTTGTTCACCACCGTGACATTCTTGCCGATCCGCGCCAGCCTGACCTTGCCGAACGAGTTCTCCACGCCCGCTGACCCGGTCACATCCTCGGCAACCACCTGGCCGTTCTTTCCGCGCACGGTCAGTTCGCCATCGTGGCGGATCACGTCAATCCCGCCGAACTGGTTTTCAATCTTGAGCGGGCCGCCCGTTCCATCCAGCCGAACCGCGCCGTGTGACGCATTCACCGTCACTCCGCCCTTGACTCCCTCCACGCGCACCGCCCCGAAGGCGTTCGTCACGTCCAGCGGATTTGATGTGGGCATGGTGATCTCGTAGTTCACCGAATAGGAGACATTGCCCCAACCGCCGCGAGAGCCCACTTGCGGCGGCTTCGGATACACCGTGGCGACACGCACACCGCCGGCAGAAGGACCAACCTCAATTCTGATGTCGTTCGCGATCTGCTCTGCCGTCGCACGGTCTTCATGGGCCACTTTGATCGTCGCCCTCACAGCGACTTGTGAGCCCCCTCCTCCTTTGACCTGCACTGTCCCAAACTTGTTCTCCACCGTCAGCCGCTGGCCGGACGCCAACGGCTGGGTCTTGTCGAATTGCTTCGTCACCTCCTGCTGAATCGCGCCCCATGCCAGGCCGCAGCTCAAGACCAGGGCGCTAGACCCCAGGATTCTCTGAATCCGCATACTTCAATACCTCTCTCAACGTTTTCAATTTCTCGTCATAGAGCGACGCCAGTTCCGCCTGCACCTGCGCGTTCAACGGATTCTCCGCGGCCGCGTGTCTCACTTCGGCAATCGCCTGGTCCAACAACTGCAACTTCTCGCGATACACCGGCATGGCGGCGCGCTTGTCGTCCTTCAACACCGGTGCCGCCAGCTCGGCCAGGCGTTCGATCGAGTGCACGTAGGCCGATCTCGACGCCTCAGCCTCGCTCAATGCCTGCTGTGTCAGGAACTCACGGCTCGCCTGTTCCTGGCGGACCGGCCGTCTCACCAGCCATACCGCTGAGACCGTCAGCACCAGCATCGCCGCAGCCGCGAGCCACGCTTGCCAGCCCGCCCACGGGCGCGCCGTGCGGGCCGTCATTCCTTCCCGGATCCGCGGCCACAATCCCGGCGACGCCCAATTCTGCCGCCGCCCTGTCGCCCAGGCTGCCACCTGATCCCACGCTTCCACCTCGCGCCGGCAGCTCTCGCACTGCGCCGCATGTGCCCGCGCCGCGGCCACGTCCTCCGCCTCGCCTTCGTTCAACACCGCTTCCAGTTGCGCGCAGTCGAACTCTCTCATTTGCCCTCCGTCAGCGCGAGCCGCAACGCCCGCCTCGCTTCACACAAAAGGCCGCGCGACGTGCCTTCGGGGATATCCAGCATCGCCGCGATCTCAGCATGCGAGAACCCTTCGCTGTCCGCCAGCAGAAACACCTCGCGTTGTCGCGGGTTCAGCTTCTTGAGCGCCCGCTCCAGCGCAATCGACGCCACGGGGTTGTTCTGTGCGCCGATCTCCTTGCTTTGCTCCGGCTCCTCGGCGCGCCGGCCCCTGGTCCGGATCGCGTCCCGGCACGTGTTCACCAGGATTCGGAAAACCCACGTCGAGAACGCCGCTTGCCCTTGAAAACCCTCTACGGACCGGAAGACCTTCATGAACGTGTCCTGCACCGCATCTTCCGCATCCTCACGGTTGCCGAGCAGGTTCCACGCCACCGATTTCATTCGTCCGCCATAAAGCCGGAAGAACTGCTCGTACGCCGACACGTCCTGCTGCCGGCAGCGTTCTGCCAGATCGAGGTCCGCCGCTTGTCTGACTGCCGGCTCTTGCAACGTCATCGTCGCCACGGGCGTCTCATTTCGCCCTATAGACGACGCTCCTGCCTAATTCGCTGGAAAAATCTCAGGCCAATCTCAGGCCCGCGCAGTGGCACAACCCACAAGCCTTCCACGACAATAACCCAAGGGTCTCAATTTGGCCACTGATCTCAACAACCTGCGAGCCATCGCCCGCGCCTGCACGCGGGTCGAGAATCGCTCGCCCGGCCACGAACAACTCCTCAAGGAGCTCTTTCCTCAATCGGGCCGCGCCTTCACGCTCGGTATCACGGGCGCCCCCGGGGCAGGGAAGTCCTCCCTCACCTCCGCCCTCGTCTCCGCCCTTCGCGCGCGCGAACTCCGCGTTGCCGTCATCGCCGTCGATCCCACCAGCCCCTTCACTGGCGGCGCTCTCCTCGGCGACCGCATCCGCATGCAGGCTCACCACGCCGATCCCGGCGTCTTCATCCGCTCCATGGCCACGCGCGGCGCCCTCGGCGGCCTCGCTCCCGCCACCCACGACCTCGCGCTCGTCCTCGACGCCGCGGGATTCGACTGGATCCTCATCGAAACCGTGGGCGTCGGCCAGGACGAGGTCGACATCGCCCGCCTCGCCCACCTCACCGCTGTCGTGCTTGCCCCCGGCATGGGCGACAGCGTCCAGGCCATCAAGGCGGGCATCCTCGAAATCGCCGACCTGTTCGTCATCAACAAAGCTGACCTCCCCGGCGCCGCACAGCTCGAAACCGACCTCTCCGATTGGGGCAAACCCGTCCTCCAGACCATCGCGACTACCGCCGACGGCATCGAAGCCCTCTTTCAAAAAACCATCGAGCTACGCCACGCCCTCCCCCCGGATCGCGCCATCGACCACTGGGCCTTCCGCCTCCGCCGTATGTACGCCGAGCGCCAGCAACTCCGCCTCGATTCGGGCGCCGTCCTCGCCGCCGCCCGCCGCGTCGCTGGCAGAGAGGCCGATCCTTATACGATCATCGAAGAATGGCTGAAAGCTTGACCCCCAGGATCGGCATCATCGGAGGCAGCGGCCTCTATTCAATCCCCGGCTTTACCAACGTCCGTGAGGTCCGCGTCGAAACGCCCTTCGGCTTCCCCTCCGACGCCTACGTCGCCGGCGAACTCGAAGGCAAACCCGTCGCCTTCCTCGCCCGCCACGGCCGCGGCCACCGCATCAGCCCCTCCGAGCTCAACTTCCGGGCCAACATCTACGGCTTCAAGAAACTCGGCGTCGAGCGCATCATCTCCCTCTCCGCAGTCGGCAGCCTCAAGGAAGAACACAAGCCCCTCGATTTCGTCATCCCCGATCAGTTCGTCGACCGCACCCGCGGCCGCATCTCCACTTTCTTTGGCGAAGGGCTCGTCGCGCACATCTCCTTCGCCGATCCCGTCTGCCACGACCTCGCCATGACCCTGCAACACGCCTGCAACGAGGCCGGCGTCGCCGCCAAGCAGGGCGGCACCTACCTCTGCATGGAAGGGCCCGCATTTTCGACGAAAGCGGAATCGAGCCTCTACCGCTCCTGGGGCATGGACGTCATCGGCATGACGAATCTCCAGGAAGCGAAGCTGGCGCGCGAGGCCGAGATCTGCTACTCGACCATCGCCATGGTCACCGACTACGACTGCTGGCACCCGGATCACGACGCCGTCACCGTCGCCGACATCATCCGCAATCTCACGCACAACGCCGAGAACGCCGCTAAGGTCGTGAAGGCTGCCGTGCGCCTGCTGGGCGCGCCGCCCACCTGCAATTGCTGCCGCGCCCTGGAGCACGCCCTCATCACCGACAAGAAGACCGTCCCGCCCGAGACCTTCCGCAAGCTGGAGCTGATCGTTGGAAAGTATTTCGCCCAGTGAGCTCGCCGTCGAGCTGCTGAATCACTGCCTGCGCGGCAGCCAGTGGCCTGAAGACGTCCTCGACGCCCTGGTTGCCGAAGCGCTTGACGAAGACGAGCGGCTCGCCGCCGCCGCCACTCGCGCTCTCTTCTCGATCCTCGTCGAGCGGCTCGCCGACCTCTTCGAGCCGCGACTCTGCGACACCTATGCCGCGCTCTTCTCCCGCGTTGTCGGGCAGGCCCTCCCTGAACTGAAAGCGCCGGATCTGGTCCGCCGCTACAACGCCGTGCGTGCTGTCCGGCCTGTGACAAAAGCTCCAAAAAATGTTTTTGTCCCTTCCCGCGTCACACTGGGCGCCGACGTCGCGGTCACCAGCATCGTTCTCGATGCTGCGCGGCAGCGCTTCCCCGATGCGCAGATCTGGTTCGTCGGACCTCAGAAGGCATGGGAGCTCTTTGCATACTCACCCGGCCTCAAACACGTGCGAGTCGACTACGGCCGCCGTGGCCTTCTCGCCGGACGCCTTCACGTCTTCCATGAGCTCCGCGACGTGTTCTCTCAGCCGGGCAGCCTCGTCCTCGATCCCGACTCGCGCCTCACGCAGCTCGGCATCCTCCCCGTCTGCCCGGAGGACCGCCATCATCTCTTCGAGAGCCGCTCCTATGGCGGGGACTCCACTGCCTCACTCTCCTGCCTCACGCAACATTGGGTCCGCGAAACGCTCGGCGTCGAAGACGCCCAGCCCTGGCTCCATCCCAAATTCCAGTACGACTTCGGATCGCAGCCAGTCACCACTGTGAGCCTCGGCGTCGGCGAGAATCCGGCCAAGCGGCTGGAGGATCCCTTCGAAGAGGAGCTCCTCAAGCTCCTCGCCCACGACAACGCCCTTGTCATGGTCGACGCCGGCGCCCCCGGCAGCGAAGAGGAACAGCGCGTCCGCCGCGCCATCGAGCGTACCGCCCTATCCTCGGATCGAATCGGCCTCCACGAAGGCTCGTTCGCTTCGTTCGCCGCCATGATCGCCGCCAGCAGCCTCTTCGCGGGATACGATTCAGCCGGCCAGCACGTCGCCGCAACCTTGGGCATCCCTCTGATCTGCGTCTTTTCGGGCTACGCCAGTCAGCGCATGTTCCAGCGCTGGTCCCCCGACAGCCCCGGTCCCTCCACGGTCATCCAGGTTCAGGATCAGGGCCCCGTAGACGTACTCAACTCCATCCGCCAAGCCCTCTGACCCAATGCGCTGAGTGGGGGATACCCGCGATTGCGGCCCGCAGGGTCATGGGGATGAACGCGACAGAGCCGCGAGCGGTAGGTAGCCAGCGGGTGTAACAGTGTCCAGCGCATCTCCGTCGGAACAGGTAAAACGCTCGTTCGCGATTCCTGCGTGAGAGCCTAAATCAACGAAAGCAAATGATATGCTCGTCTCTCCAGCGCACCCCGCCGCGCCCCGGACCCTGTCCCAACCTCCGATCCCTAACCATCGCTAATATTGCTTCCTTCTTCGCCTTGAGGTAGTCTCGCCTAACAGAAGAGGCGGTAGCCGGCAAGTCGGAGGTGGTGGGCTACATCCCTCTGATGGCTTCCCTCTTCGACGGTTGGCCGCCCTGAGCTTGCCTCTCCTCCGCAAGACTGGACGGCCTGGTCCTGAGGGCGGCCTCGGTGTCGCCCTCCGGGCTCTTATTTCTTCAGCCGCTTTACCATCCGCAACTCGTTTTTCTCGCCCGGGATAATGCGGTACTGCACGTCGTCCATAATCGTTTTGATCAGCCGCAGCCCCAGTCCGCCGCTGCGCCGCTGGCGAATCAACTCCTCCACCGGCAACGATTGCGATTGCGACGGGTCGAATCCCCGCCCCGTGTCCACGATCTCAAACGTGATCATCTCCTGATCGACGATCACACGCACCGTCACCGCGTGCGTGTCTTCCGCTCCGTAGGCATGCTCGATGACATTCGCGCACGCCTCATCCACCGCCAGCGCCAGGCGCGCCGCCTCATTCTCGTCAAATCCCACCTGCGATCCGATGCTCGAGACAAAATCCCGGATCAACGCCAGGTTCTGGGTGGACGACGGCACTCCCATAACGAACGTGCGCTCGAATGACGGCATCGCTCAACTCTCCTTTGGCCCCGCCGCGAACTTCGCCACCGCCTCGTCCACCGTGCCGACGATGTCGAACAGCGCCGGGAATCCAAGCACCTCGAAGACCTGGTAGACCTTCGGCGTGATCGCCGCCAGCTTGATGTCGCCCCCCGCTTCACGGATCTCCTCAATGAAGCTCATGAACACGCCAAGCCCCGCGGAGGAAATGTACGTGAGTCTGGCGCAGTCCACAGTGATCTGCCGGTTCCCTCCCTGCGTTTCCTCCTGGATGGCGCTTTCAAACTGCGGCGCCGTGTGCGCGTCGAGAAACCCTTCCAGCGACAGCACCCGGACATCACCCTGACTGTGTCTCTCGATCTGGAAATTCGTTGCCACTGGCTCTTTGCTCCCTCCGCACTATGGTAGTGGATCGGAACTGTTTACGCGCGAATTCCTGTGCGCGCGCAAGACCATCACCGTCAGATCGTCGTGCGGGTCCGCCGCGCCTCGAAAGACCCGCGCCTCATTCACGATCAAATCCCTCAGCCGCTCCGCGCTCAAGCCGGCGCCTTCGCGGATCGCTTCCACGAGCCGCTCCTCCCCGAACTGCTCCTGCCGCTCGTTCATACACTCCACCAGGCCGTCTGAGTACAACACCAGGACGTCGCCCTCGTCCAGCCAGACATCCTGCTCCTCCAGGTTCCGCTCAAAGGCGGGTCCCGCGGTCATCCCCAATCCGATGCCGTGGGGCTTCAGAAACATGCACTCGCCCGTTCCCGCTCTCCACAGCACCGGCGGATTGTGCCCGGCTCGCACGTGCCGGAACAGGCGCTTCTCCGGATCCAACACTCCCAGCGACATCGTCACAAACACGCGCTTCCGTCCTGTCTCCGCCAGTGCCCGGTTGAGCCGCGTGGCGATGCCTGCCAGGTCCGCCTCGCGCATCTCCGCCGAAGCGAGCATCCCCTTCGTCAGCGTCATGTACAACGCCGCCGGCACCCCTTTGCCCGACACGTCCGCCACGCACACGCCGCACTGCCCGTCCTCGAAGTGCAGATAATCGAATAAGTCTCCGCCCACCTCACGGGCCGGCTCGCAGATCGCGCTCACCTCCATGCCTTTCAGTTCCGGCGCTGTCAGCGGCAGCATGCCTTGCTGCGCCCGGCGCGCCACGCCGAACTCCGCCATCAATCGCTCGCGCTCCGGCTTCGGCAGTGCTGTCGCACCCGCTTCCATCTCCTCCAGCACCGCCGCTCCGTTGTCCTCCCGGCCGAACCGCCACACCACCAGCGCGGACGCGGCCAGTGCGCCGAACACCCCCGCCACGTGCCAGCCCGATTGATGAAACGCCGTTGTGCCCAACGCCATCAGCCGGCCGCCTTCCACAGCACTATAGAAGCCCACCGGCGCCATCCACGTGCCCAACAGACCCGCGCTCTGGTAGATCCCCAGGTACCCGGCTGCCATCAACACCGCCGGCACAATGTTCAGCGGATGTCCGCCCGCAAACGCATCGCGCGCCACGGTCAGGTAGATCCCTCCCAGCGCCACCGCCGCCAGCCATCGCGGCCCCCGCCTGCGGATCTTCGACGACAGCCACGGCAGCAGGAATCCCGCGATCAGGCACGCCTCCCAGCCATACGCCAGCCCGTCCAGCGGCCGGACCGCCGGGTACGACTCCACCAGCAGGTTTCCCCCGTCCAGCAGTCGCACCGGCGGCGCATCTTTCCCGGCCGCCGCGCCCACAAGATACGGGAGCGCCGCCAGCCCGATGCCCGCCATCAACCCCAAAAACACCTCGCGTCCCACCTCTCGGGCCCAGAGCTGTCCGCGCCCCGCCAACGCCGCGCCCACCCATCTCCATCGCTCTGTGCGCGGCAGTTGCGTGTATCCGGCGCCCACCAGCAATAGCACCAGCAGCAGCAGGAACGTCCCGACCGCCGCACCCTGCAGCATGTGCGTCTCTCCCGCCGTCCCGCCCTCGAAGCCTCCAACCAGCGCCTGGTCCCGGTAGGACCCTGTCAGCAGAACCAGCACCAACGCCACTCCTGGAATCCACAGGAACCTCGCCCCGAACAGAACGTGGTCATGCCGCCGGGTCAGGCTCGAAAAAAATGCCCACAGCGCCGCAACCAAAAGAGTCAGCACCACAATTGCGATCAGGATCACCTGCGCCACACGCAATACCGCCCATCGATCCCCCAGAGAATCCACGAGGCTCTGCGCGATCTCCAGATCCAGTCCGCTGCGGACCACGTGGCCGCCGTTCGTCACCACCTCGACGCGCTCCAGTACTCCGGGCCGTTGCTTGTCCAGCCTCTCCCAGGCGTTTCTGAGGCCCTCTGCGGTGCGCACGCCGTTCGCGGTCCGCCTGAAGGAAGCCGCCTCCGCGCCCGCATATCGGGCCAATTCCCGCTCCGGATCCCACTCCCCTCCGCCCCCCATCCTCGACATGCGGAAGCGACCGGCATACCGGACCAACTTCCCATCCGCGCCCAGCGTGACCTGCACCGCATCACCCGCGCGGTCGTCGGCCACCACGATCATGGTGAGCGGGTTGTGGCGCTGCACCATCGCGCTGTCTCGAAACGAGCGCCACGCCAGCAGCCTCCGGCTGTCCACGCGGGTCGCTACCCCAAACCTCCAGCCGGACAGATTCTCGCCGTATTCTCCGGCGATCCGCCTCGCAGCTTCAATGGCCTCCGCCCGCCCGATGTGCGGCTGGAACTCGGCCACCACAGCATCCAGCCGGGGCAACAGCGCGGCCAGCGCCGCTGCGCCCAATGCGCCCGCTGCGGCCACTGTCCACGCCCCGCCTCTCATGCCACCTCCTCCATCGCCACTGCCGCATCGAACCGCAGCACCACCGCCGTCAGATCGTCGCTCAGGGCCTCTTTCTCATTCCCCAACACCGCTCGCAGCACCGCGTCATGGAGCCGCTCCGCCGAGTCTGCCCGCCCTTCCACCGCGGCCCGCTGCAATAACTGTTCCGGCGTCCCCGCTCCGCGCTGTTCCAACAGCCGCGGCAGCCCGTCCGTATAAACCAGTACCGCATCCTCGCGTCGCAGTATGACGGTGTCCAATGACCTCGCTGCCGCCGCTTTCACCTCTCCATCCGGCCGGACCACCAGCACCTTCGGATAGCTGCCGGACCGAGCCATCCGCAGCACGCCCTCGCGCGGATCCACCAGGAACAGCGCCAGGCTCGTCCGCCCGGCCTCGCGAGACAGGTTCTCGCCCAGCGCCGCGTTGAGCCTCGATATCGTTTCTTCGATCGGCGTGCCATACGTGGCCTCGTGCATCAGGAAGCCCTTCGCCAGCGCGATCGTCAGCGCAGAAGCCAGCCCGTCGTTTCCTCCCTCCGCTACGATCATCCCCAGCCGTCCGCCGCTCAGCGGGAAGAAATCGTAGTAGTCGCCGCTCACCTCCTGCGCCGGAGTGCACGACGCTGCGATCGACAGCCCTTCGATCTCCGGCGGCTTCTCCGGCAGCAGCCGCTTCTGTGCCTCTCGCGCCGCGCTCAGCTCCGCCTGCAGTGAAAGACGCTCCTCCAGCCGGCGCGCGTGTTCCGGCCGGACCTCCCGATCGTCCCATCGCCTCGCCTTGTATGCCGCCAGCGTCATCACAACCAGAATCGCCGCTGCCACTGTGGCTGCCTCCGCGATCCCGCTTCGCCAATGCGGCATCAGCGCGTACAGCGCGGCGGCCGAGACGCAGAACGAATACGCCGCCACCGCAACCACGGAAGCCAGGTAATCGCACAGGAAGTACGGAGCCAGCACCGCGGCCGCCAGCGCCGCCGACTCCAGCCAGAACGAGAGCGAATTGACCCGTCCTTCGTTGCCGACGCGCCCGATCACGAATGCCACTACCACCAGCAGCAGCAGTTGTACCCGCCGGTTCTGCACGTGCCGCCTCAGGAACGTGAGCGGCGCCAGCAGGTCCAGCACCGTCATCGTCAGCCCCGAAATGATCAGCGTGGAGAACAGCACCGGCAGCGGATGGTTGGAAAAACTGAACCCCAGCGCCGCCAGTTTCTCCGTGCTCATCCTCTCGCCGGCCGCCATCATCCCGAGCTTCGTCAAGCCGAACAGCCACACCGCCCAGGCGGCGCCGGCCACCACCGATACTCCGAGGTTCGAGGACCAGATCCTCCCGGTGAGCACCGCGTCCAGCGATGTGAGCTTCCCGGGCCAGCCTTCCCTCACCTCTCCCTCTCCCGCACCGTATGCCACCCCCAGCAGCACCCCGAACAGGCTGCTGAAGAACACTGTGGCCAGTATCTGGATGACGATGATCAGCGGCCGCACCTGTTGCGGCGTCATTTGCGCGCTAATCGCATCCGTATTCGCGGCAGTGAACAGCAGCGTGAACAGCAGATAGATCAGCGCCAGCAAAATCACCCGGCTGTGCGGAGCTTCCTTCTCCATCGTTCGCCGTGCATATCGGTAGCACGCGTATAAGGACAAAAACGCGATCAGCAGAATCCGCAATGTCCCGATGGTCTCTGTCCAGGACCTCTGCGGGTTCACCTCCCGGTCCAGGAACGAATCCGCAAAGCTCGGCTCAGCCCTCTTGCCCACCACCTTGCCGCCCGCCACATCGATCGTGACGGCCAGTTCCGTCTCAGGCTGGCCCATCGGCAATGCGCGCCAAACATAGCGGCGTGCGCCCGTCACCCCGGCAGCCTCCGTCGTGCTCACCTCCGGCTGTCCGAGCCGCTCCAGCGCCATGTCGCCCAGCCACTCCTTCAGCGCGGCTTCGGCCATCCTCTGCGACGTCTCCTCGTCCGTCGCCTGTCCTCCGGACGTCAGCGCCTTCCCTCCCATTCTGAAGCTGGTCAGCAGGCCGTCCGGATCCATCTCTACGCGGACCCAGCCGTCGCCGCCCGGCTGCGTCAGCATCACTTGCACGGTAGCTTCCGAGAGAAACCGCGGGCGCCTCTGCGGGCTTTCGCGCCCTTCCGGAGGTCTTCCCTCGGGCGGCCCCGGTCCCTTGCCATTCTTCCTCGCGGGCCTCCTCCCCGGAGGATGCGTCCTCAGGTACGCGGCGGCTTCTTCATTGCCCGACAGGCGGACATACTCGCTCCATCCTGTCGCGGCGATGCCATTGTCCCGGGCCACTTCGCGCGCCCTCTCCGCCGCCTTCGCGCGATCCAGCGTCACCCTCAGCCCGCGTCCTCGGGACATCTGGCCGTGCGCCCAGACGCCCGCCAATCCCACTAGCGGCGCGCCCAGAAGCAGCACGAGCCACAACTTCCTCACCCACCCCGCCGTGCCGGCGGGGGCCATTGGTTCCAGAATGCGGTCCGTCCAGATCATCCGTTCACGCCGTCCGCTTCACCACCATCACCGTAATATCATCGAACTGCGGCGCTCCGGCCGCGAATTCGTCAATCGCCTCAAACGCCCGGCCCAGGATCTCGTTCGCCGGCAGGTGCGTGTTGACCCTCAGGCACTCCACCGTCCGCTCCACTCCGAACTCCTGCTCGTCCTTCGTGCAGGCATCCGTCACTCCGTCCGAATACAGCAGCAGCACGTCTCCGGCATGCAGTCGGAACTCCTTGGCCTCATACTCCCGCTTCGGGAACAGCCCTACCGGCAGCCCCGTCGTCGTCAGCATCTCCACGCTGCCGTCCGCCCGCAGCAGAATTCCGTCCGAATGGCCCCCGTTGACGAATTCGCACTCGCCCGTCGCCGGATCGTAACGCACGAAGATCGCGGTCGCGTATTTGTTCGATGGCGTCGACGCCCACAGCAGATCGTTCGCTCGCGCCGCCAGCTCGGGCAGGGAAGTGTACGACGCCAGCAGCGCCCGCAGCGTCGCCTGAATATTGGCCATCAGGAGCGACGCGTAAATCCCCTTGCCCGCGATGTCCGCCACGCACAGCATGTATTGCGACGCGCCGCCCACCGGCAGCACGTCATAGTAGTCCCCGCCCACCTGCCGCGCCTGACGGTTGCGCGCCGCCAGGTCCGTCGCCGCCATCGCCGGCATCGACTTCGGAAACAGGTCCTGCTGGATCGACGCCGCCAGCGTCAGCTCCTTTTCGAGTTGCTGCCGGTACAGAGTGTCCCGGAAGTGCCACGCGTTGTCCAGCGCCACCGAGGCCTGCGCGATCAGCCCTGAGCAGAATTCGAGATCGCTGTCCGTGTACTGGAGCTTCATCGCCCGCGGCCCCAGCGCCACCAGCCCGTTCGTCTTCTCGCCGGACCGGATCGGAAACAGGATGAATTCTCCCAGTCGCACCGGCTCGGACGCCTCCAGCACCGCAGCCTTCCACCCCTCTGCTTCCGCGCCATCCACTCCCTTCAGCCGCACGATCGGCGTCTGCTCCGTCTTCCACGTCATCAGCGCGTGCCGCCGTACCGCCCACCGGCCGCTGATGGTCAGCATCAACAATTGCGCCACTTCCTCCGGATCGATCATCGCCGAGAGTCCGCGCACCAGGTCGATCAGCGCCCGCAGCTCCTGAATCCTCTGGTCCAGCTCGCGGTTCGACCGGATCACCTCGCCGTGCGCCCGCGCATTGGCGATCGATGCCGCCGCCAGCGACAGCAGCGCCTGCAGGAATTCACGCTCTTGCGTGTCGGAGTCCGGGCGCAGAGACTTCCCTATGGCGATGACGCCCAGCGGTGCATCCTCGTCTCCGATCGGCAGCGCCGTCAGTCCCATCCCTTCCGCCGCCTCTGGGTCGAATACGTCTCCGGCCTTCACTTCGGGAAGCCCGCGCGCGATCGCCACCCGCATCGACTCCCCATCACGCAGCGCCACCAGCCCCTTCGTCACCAGCAGCCGCCCCATCACGGTCCGCATCAGGTGCCGGAGCTGGTCCTCCAACTGCAGCGACGAACTCAGCAGCTTCGCGGACTCCAGCAGGCTCTCCAGCCTCGATACATCCAGCCGTACGTCCTCACCGCGTGTGTCCATTGAAGACAGAATAGCCCATGTCGGCCGCGCCTCAGCCGGGCTGCTGCGCTATCGGGCCCGAGCTGCGAGCACTCGACCAAACGACTCCCGTCCGCGTACCTGCCTGAGCGTCTGCCTCATTGACCGCACCCGGTATAGCCCTAATGTGGCCGCCGCTTCGTGATGATCATGGCAATGACCATGAGAATCGCCCATATCAGGACCGATGCGGCAACGTCGATCAGCAGGAGCGTCGACCGCCTCATTGGAATTGGTGATTCTTGAATTCCAGTAAGTACAGTGAGCACGTTAAATGCGACCATCGCAAAGAGGACGAGAAGCATTTGCACCGGTGACAGAGGTTTGAGTGCACGCATTCGCTATCTTCCTCCGTTCGTCTTGCATGCAGGCCTAGTACATTCCTCATCGATCCGCTTCGATGTTTCGTACGAATGCGCGATCCAAGCGAAGGGTAGGTAGACGTCTGTCCATGGATACGGAGTAATGAAACCGACGACTGCCCCTCCAAGGCCACCTACCAACATGCCGCCCGGTCCTCCGACCATACCACCTCCGATTGCTCCACCTACCGCACCAGTACCGGCCGTCCATTTTGAAAGCCAGATGACGAAGTGGTGCGCCTTCCTCTCGGTCTCCATCCATTTTTTGTTTTGCGCGTCCCTAATACGCTTCACACACTCCTCTCGTGATAGTCTCGCCTTCTCGAGCCCCATGGGATCCCTGTAATCGATCGGACTGGCCCCTACATATGCATAGAGATTCGTATCACCACCCTCGAAGTGGGTCGGGTCTTCGGACAGGAGCCGCTGCAGTGCCGGATTGTAATATCTCGCTCGGTAATAATAGAGCCCCGTTCCATCGTTCTCCCGCCCCGTGTACTGGAACGGATTTCCGCTGGCTGCTCCGATCACCGTCGCCTTCCCGTACGGCTCGTAAGTATACTGCGTCTGAATGGCGCCGGACGTATCCGCCAGCCCCAGCGTAGATCCCAGCGCATCGCTGAGGAAGTGCCGCGTTCCCGCCGCATCCGTCCTGCTGAACACTTCATCAATGCCCAGCCCAGTCAAGAGATTTGCTGTGGTCCCCGCTGTCTCCTGCACCGGATTCACCCCATCAAAGAGAAACGAGGTTGTCACGCCCCCGACGGTCTTCCGCGTTCTCCGGCCCAACGGATCATATTGGAAGCTCGCTCCCGTCATCGACGCCAGCTTGTTGCGCGCATTCCACGTATACGTGGCCGTGCCGTCGCTTGTCATGTTCCCGTTGTCGTCATACGTGAGACTCACGCCGTTCCACTGCGTCAGCCGGTTCGCCGCGTCGTACACCGCGGAACTCACCGCCTGTGGCAATCCTGTCCGCGCATAGCTCCCGCCCATCCCCACCCGGTTCCCCGCCGCATCGTATTGATACGTCAGATCCCCCAGCAGCGTCTCGCCCTGCTTGTACTCGATCCGCGTCAACTGCCCGGCATCGTCGTATGTATAGCCCATCGACACCCCGTTCGGCAGCGTCGTCTTCGTCCGCCGGTCCGCGGCATCATATTCCAGCATCACCGTGCTCGCGCCCTGCGTGATCTGCGTCAGCCGGTCCACTTCGTCATAAGTGTAGGTCACCACCGGCTGCCCGGCCACCGTCATCGTCGCGCGCCGACCCGCCGCATCGTACGTGTAATCCACCGTTCCCTGCGGCGTGACCTCCCGCGTCAGCCTGTCCAGCCCGTCCCACGTCAGCGTGATCGTCCCCGAGATCGAATCCACCACCTGCGTCAGCCGGTCGGCGAGGTCGTAGGAGTAGGTCGTCCACGAGCCGTCCGCATAGTCAGCCCGCGTCAGCCGGTTGAAGCCGTCGTAAGTGAAATTCGCCGGCTGCTGCTTGCGGTCCGTGAAGCGCGTCAGGTTGCCGTTCAGATCGTAGAGGTAGCCCTCCGGCTTAAGCAGCGGATCGGTCCGCGTCTGCAGCCGGTCCATGTTCTCGTGGGCGTAGCTCGTGATGCCGCCCCGCGCATCCTTCACGCTCAGGAGATTCCCGTTCGGATCGTAGCCAAACTCCGTCACGCCCAGCAGGGAGTCGGTCACTTTCTTCAGCCGGTTCAAATTGTCGTACTCGTAGTGCGTCGACTGGCCCAACGGGTTCGTGATCAGCCCCAGCCGGCCTGCGAAGTCGGTCACCCGCGTCGTCGTCCGCTGCAGCGGATCGGTCACCGTGGCCAGGTCCCCGGAGTTGTACCCAAACTGCCACGTCTTGTTCAGCGAATCCGTCATCGACGTCACCTGCCCGGATGTGTTGTAGCCGAACTGCGTCGGCTGGATGCTCGAGATCGGTCCCTGCACGCTGGTCAGATTCTTGTCATCGGTGCCGTAGTCGAACGTCGTGGTGTGAAGTAGTGGATCCTTGATGCTCTTCACCTGGTTGTACGACGTGGCGCACGGATGCGTCGCGCCCGGTGTCGTCGGTTGGTAAGTCAGGTTCGTCGGCACCGCGCCGCTCGTGCCCGCCAGCCGGGTTACGGATGTCACGTTTCCGCAGTCGTCGTACCCGTAGTCCGTCTTTCGGCCCAGCGCGTCCTCCAGTCGCGTCAACAGATTCGTGTTCGCCTGCCGCGTAAGAATGGTCTGCTGCTGGTCCCGTCCCGCAATCAGCGTGTCCGATGTCCGCCAGCCCGACGTGCCGATCGCCATCCGCCGCACCGTCAGCCGCGGATCCGTCACATCCGTCTGCTTCACCGCCCCCGTCTTGCTGTTCAGCGTGTAGGCAAACGTCGAGACGCCGCCGTCTATCATCGTCTGCCGTGTGACCCGCCTGGTGTAGGGGTCATACTCATTCCTCAAGTACTCGATCCCCCGGGCGTCCTTGATGGTCGCCATACCGCCGGCGCCGTAGCCGTACTCGGTCACCCCCTCCCTCGGCATCCGTCACCTTCCAAAGAACACTACCTGAATACTCGTAGCGCACTGTCCGCCCCATATTGTCCTGCGCCATGACCACCCGGTTGTCGGCGTCGTAAGTGAACTGGAGGGACCGCCCGCCTGAAGCGGTGACCAGGACCACGTTTCCGACATCCCAGCCCCAATAGTCCACCTGCGTCCGGTAGACCCGGATCTCGTTCCCGTTGCGGTCCACAATCCTCTGCAGAAGCCGCGGGTTTTCGCTAAAGACGTAGGTTGTCCCGTCTTTGAGCTTCAGCAGCCAGCCGCTGCCAAGGGCGCCATACGGGTAGAGCAGCGACTTGTAGTACATCGTCGGGGATTCGGTATGTTCAAAGACGGCGTCGGACAGGCTCGTGCCCGGCGAAGTCCGCACAAAATTGATCCGCGCACCGCTCGGCAGAATCAGGTGCGCCTCCTGCGTCGCCACCATCAGGAACTGATCGTAGTCCGTCTTCCGGCGGGTGCATCCTCCAGTCGCGTCGGAAAATTCTCTATTCCCCCTCCGGTGCGTTTGAGGGAAGATCGCAGTCGGCGAACACCTCGAGAGCCCTGACGTATTGAGTTTCGTTGTAGGCGAATAGGTCCAGCTTCTCGCCCTCCCAGAAATAGAATGATGTCCCGTGGTCAAAATATAAGTAGGCGCGCCAAGCATAGAACATGGCGAGCGATGACATGCCAACCAGTAGGTCCTCTTCGTCGGGCCCAAAGAGGTGATTAGGTGCATCGATGAGCAGTCGTGTTTCCCCATGCGCCCGCCGGATGGCTTGGATGACCGCCATTTCGTCAGGCGTGTAAAAAACCCAGTCATCGAATTGAAGCACCGCCGCCCCATAGGGTCTTGCAATTGGGACAAGCTTTTTGGCAATCCGTGATTGCTTCCGGGCGTCTCGTGGAAGATTCACTTGGTCATAGAATGGGCTAGGACATGCAACCTGGTGAGCCCGAAGTGAAGGTTCCTCTACGATTGAATGTGAAACAAGCCAGGCCGAACACTCTTCTCGCGTCAGGATTCGCATTGATTCATACCGTCCTTCTGCACCTCCTCATGGGTAGTATCATGAGCTAGTAGATGCAATTCCACGGACCGCATTCGCATGTTTTCTTGCACTCTGCCCGCTCGCGCTCTTCAATCCATTCCTCAACAATTAGTTGAATAATGCCTAGTATGCCCAGGGCTCCCGAACAGCGCAATTTCGATTTCCCTTTGAACTTGGTGCGCTTCGTAAAGTCGATTGGTTTCTGCGACGGACCATCATATGTATGACCGTCGGGGAGCACGTTTCCCCATCGATCGTACCGCGTGCGGAAATCGTTGTAGTCAATGTCCCAGTGATTCCACTCCTGATCCCAATTTGCGCTTCTCCCAGCTGGGTCGCGATATACACCATCTCGCTTATTCTGTGGATTCCCGTACCACTTCCATGGCCCGCCCCCAACCTTGGGTGGAGGCGGCGGGTAGGCTTGCTGGCCCAATGGGTCCACCAAGCCCAAAGGGTTGTTATTCGCATAGCTAAACAGGTTCGGTCCAACTCGGAGCCCCGGAGGATCCTCAGAACTGAACCTCTGCAGCCCCGGATGGTAGTACCGCGCCCGATAGTAATAAACCCCTGTCCCATCATTCTCCCGCCCCGTGTACTGAAACGGACTCGCACTCCCCGCCCCGCTCACCGTCACCTTGCCATACGGCTCGTAGGTGTACTGCGTCTGGATTGCCCCCGATGCGTCCAAGAGCCCAATCGTTGACCCGAGCGCATCGCTGAGGTAATGCCGCGCTCCCGCCGCATCCGTCCTGCTGAAAACTTCATCGATTCCCAGCCCGTTCAGCAGCGTCGCGGCTTGCCCGCCAAACTGCTGCACCACGTTCAGCCCATCATAAAGGTAGTTTGTGGTCACTCCGCCGATCGTCTTCCCGATCCTACGGCCAACGCCATCGTACTGGAAGCTCCCTCCGCCCATCGACGCCAGCCGGTTTCGCGCGTCCCACGCGTAGCTCGCCGACCCGTCGCTCGTCATGTTCCCATTGTCATCGTACGTGAGTGTCGTCCCATTCCACTGCACGAGCCGGTTCGCCGCATCATACACCCCCGAGGCCACCGCCTGCGGCAACCCCGTCCGCGTGAAGCTCCCGCCCATCCCCACCCGGTTCCCCGCCGCATCGTACTGATACGTCAGATCCCCCAGGAGCGTCGCGCCCTGCTTGTAAGAAATCCGCGTGAGTTGCCCAGCATCGTCGTACTCGTACTCCATCGACACTCCATTGGGCAGCGTCGTCTTCGTCCGCCGGTCTGCTGTGTCGTATACCAGCGTCACAAGGACGCTCGTGCCCTGCTTGATCTGATTCAGCCGGTCCGCATCGTCATAAAGGTAGGTCAACGTGGGCTGACCGCCCACCGTCATCGTCGCGCGCCGGCCGTCAGCGTCGTACGTGTAATCCACAGTCCCCTGCGGCGTCACCTCCCGCGTCAGCCGGTCCAGATCGTCCCACGTCAGCGTGATCGTCCCCGAGATCGAATCCACCACCTGCGTCAACCGGTTGCCGAGATCGTACGTGTAGGTCGTCCACGAGCCGTCCGCGTAGTCAGCCCGCGTCAGCCGGTTGAAGCCGTCGTAAGTGAAATTCGCCGGCTGCTGCTTCCGGTCCGTGAACCGCGTCAGGTTGCCGTTCAGATCGTACAGATAGCCTTCCGGCTTCAGCAGGGGATCGGTCCGCGTCTGCAGCCGGTCCATGTTCTCGTAGGCGTAGCTCGTGATCCCCCCGCGCGCATCCTTCACGCTGAGCAGGTTGCCGTTCGGATCGTAGCCAAACTCGGTCACGCCCAGCAGCGGATCGGTCACTTTCTTGAGCCGGTTCAAATTGTCGTACTCATAGTGCGTCGACTGGCCCAGCGGGTTCGTGATCAGCCCCAGCCGCCCCGCGAAGTCCGTCACCCTCGTCGTCGTCCGCTGCAGCGGATCTTTCACAGTGGCCAAGTCCCCCGAGTTGTAAGTGAACTCCCACGTCTTGTTCAGCGGGTCCGTCACCGAGGCCACCTGCCCGGCCGTGTTGTACCCGAACTGCGTCGCCGGAATACTCTGTATCGGCCCCTGCACGCTTGTCAGGTTCTTGAACTGGGGATCATATCCGAATGTCGTGGGGTGGCCCAACGGATCCGTGATGAGCGTCAGCCGGTTGTACATTCCGTTTCCCGCACACAACGACCACCCCGGCGGCTTCGGCTGGTAGGTCAGGTTCGTCGTTACTGCGCCGCTCGTCCCCGCCAGCCGCGTCACCGAGTTCACGTTCCCGCACTCGTCGTGCCCATAGTCCGTCTTGCGGCCCAGCGCGTCCTCCAACCTCGTCAGCAGATTCGTGTCCGCCTGCCGCGTGATAATCGTCTGCTGCTGGTCACGCCCCACAATCAGCGTGTCCGACGTCCGCCAGCCCGACGTGCCGATCGCCATCCGCCGCACCGTCAGCCGCGGATCCGTCACATCCGTCTGCTTCACCTCCCCCGTCTTGCTGTTCAGCGTGTAGGAGTATGTGGTCACCGCGTTATCCACCATCGTCTGACGCCATACTCGCCCGTTGGCGTCATATTCGTTGGTCAGGTAGGTGATCCCCCGCGCGTCCTTGATCGTCAGCATCCGGCCCGCGCTGTCGTACCCATACTCGGTCACCCCTCCCTCGGCATCCGTTACCTTCCACAGCCGCCCGCCGGCATCGTACTCGTAATACACCTTCCGCCCCATGTTGTCCTGCACCATCACCGCCCGATCGGAAGAGTCGTAGCTGAACTGCATCCAGCGTCCCCCCGGCGCGCTGATCTGCACGACGTTTCCCATGCCGTAACCCCAGTACGGCATCTTCTGCGCCCGGCTGAGAGTGATCTTATTCCCGTTTCTGTCCGTGATCGACTGCAGGACCAGCAGCTCCCCGCCAAACAGGTACTCTGTGCCATCTTTCAATCGAAGAGTCCAGCACTCGCACCCATAGTCGTAGGTGATCGCCGACTTGTAGTACTCCGTCGGCGAGGCCGTGTGCTCATACACCGCGTAGGAGTGGTCCGGCCACACCGAGAGCGCCGCGAAATGAATGCGCGCGCCGCTCGGCAGAATCAGATCCGCATACTCCCATGTGGACGGCACAAACAGGAATAGGTCGTACTCGTGCGTCGCCCCCCGTCCGAAGGCCCAGACCTTGTCATTGCCCGACTGGTACGTCCGCGTCAGCGACAGCGGCATTACACCCGGCAGCGTGAGGTCGGTCTTGTTGTGAATGAACAACCCGGTCGCGCAGTCCACCGGGTCCCCCGCTTGCGCCCCGCAGTCCAGCGAGGGGGCTTTATCGGGCGGAGTCAGGCACGGTCCGCACGTGCAGACGCTCCTGGGTTGCGGTGGTGACGCTGGCCTGCCGGGATCCGTCAACAGCCCTGTGGCCCCGCCCTTCTGTGCCGTGTCCTCGCCGGAACTGCTTCCCGTTGTGGTGAACCGGACCTCCGTCGGCGGAACCAGCGCGCCATTCGCCCCTCCAACTCCATCGATGGAGATCGTGTACTCGGCTCCCGGCCGCAGCGGCTGCGCGGGAGTCACGAAGACCAGCATGCCATCTTCGGCCGGAACCAGCTTCGCCTTCACGGCCTCACTGCCCGGCCCTCTCAGACTGACCGTTGCCGCGTTGACCGTCTTCACCAACAGTGCGCTGGAAAATCGCAGCGCCACTAACCGGGTCGAGTGGCACGCGGCTCGCGTCGTCTTGCGGGATCGAAGCCTCCAGTATTGCCGCGTAGCTCACTCTGGCTGCCGCAGCGGGAGCAAACATCCCCGTTCCCGGGTCGAACACCTGTCCTGTTGGAGCCGCCGCACTCCCGGCTGTGTGGCCTCCCGAGAAGAACACGCCGCCGTCCGGCTGCAGAGTGGCCTCATGCCCGCTGCTCGCATTCATCATCGGAGCCTCCGCCACGGAGAGCGCCCCAGTGCGGGCATCCCACAGCTCGGCCACCGGCGCCGGGCTTTCGTCCGAGACACCGCCAACCACCAGGAGCCGCCCATCCGTTAGCATAGTCGCGCTGTGATGCGCCCGGCCCCGCAACACCGCTGCGAACAGCTGCACACTCAGGGTGGCCGGATCGAACACCTCCGCCTGGCCCACAACTCGTCCATCAGTCCCCAGCCCGCCCAGGATCAAAACTGTCCCATTGGGGAGCATAGTCGCCGTGTGCCACGCTCGGGGCTTCCCAAGCCTGCTCGCCAGCTCTGTCATTCTCCCCGTCTCCGGGTCCATGATCGCCACCGCGGCGAGCGGCCCCTGCCTGCCCTGTCCTCCTACCAGCAGTCTGCGCCCGTCCGCTAGCAACGTGGACGTTCGTCCAGGAGCTTCGCCCCCCGTCTGTGGAATCTGAGGGTACGCCAGATCAGCCATCGAGAGTACTACGGCTGCCGCAGCCGCGATCTTCCAGAGCCGTCCTGAAGTCCATGAATCCGTTACTGCGCTCATCACATCCTCCTGGATCCGAATGCCTGCAACCTGACCTCGCCAATCACGTGCCTCTCCCGGCTTCTAAGGACTGGTCACGCTGACATTCAACGATCCTTTGCACGCCGTCAGTGGGTCGATCCTGACCGTGTGTTCTCCGTTTACACCCAGAACCTGAGGCGTCAGATCAAATGCAGCATCTGCCGAGTAGCGATAGGTGAGCGTTGAGCCATCCGGAGCTCGCAAATACACCGACGAGCCACACGCGCTCCCGTCCTGATCCTTCAAGGTGTTGCCGGTGATGTGCACTGTCACCTGCTGCCCGGCTGTGCCGCTAAAACCAAACTGTGCGTTTTGTCCAGGAGTCGTGATGGTCACCGGGACCGCTGATCCGTTGACTGTCACGCTTCCCGTGACGTCTGCGGGAATGTCGTATAAGGTGGCCTTCAAGTACGGCAGGATCGACCCCACAGGGTGAAAGAGCACCATGTACTGTCCGTTCGATGGGAGCGTGACCTCCAGGAACGTGAAGCCGTAGCAATTGCCGTACGAACACCTGTTGAGCACGGCACGGTTCGAATCCAGTGTCGACCCATCGGGACTAAGGATCTTCAGGTAAGCTTCCGACGATGGCGCTTCGCCGGAAGCCCAGCCGGTCAGGCTCATGCGCTGTCCGCTTATCCCGCTGAACGTCAGCGCCATATTCTGCCCCGGTGCTGAGATCGTGGCATCGACTGGCGGTCCCCCGGCCAGAATCGGCCCCGTCACGTCCGCGAACTCGTTCAACCTCATCCGCGTCCGCCCCGTGTTTGCGCTTCGCGGGTCCATCAGGATCGTGAAGGCGCCGCTCTCCGGCAGCACGAGTCCATCGATCAGAAAAACGTCCTGGAGCGTGCAGGACAGTGGGCCGGTGAGCGTCCCTCCCGTTGGCGTCAGAACAGTGATGTCGCTCCCGGAAACAGATATGCTGTCCAGCCTCAGGCTCATCTTGTGCCCCGCCGTGCCTGCGAACGTCAATCTTGCGTTCTGTCCTGGATCTGTAATGTTCACAACCAGCGGTTGGCCGTCAGTCGTGATCGTTCCAGTTACGTCGGCGATTGGCCGCACCGCCAACCTCATGCTGCCCGTATACGCGCTTCGAGGGTCTACGAGGATTGCGTACTGGCCGCTGGCGCTCAGAGTCTGAACGTCAATGAATCCAAGCTGCTGAGGCGTCACAAGCTGTGGAGCCACCAGTGTGCTCCCGTCCGGGTTCAACATGGAGACGTCGCTCTGCGCGATGCTGATTCCGCTCATCGTCACAGTCACCCTCTGCCCCGGTGTTGCGCCGGTGATCCTGACGCGGGCGTTTTGGCCCGCCGTCGGAATCACCACCGTCACCGGCGGCCCGCCGGGCGTGATCTCTGCTGTAACTTCCCCCGGGATCACGAATGGCACGGCGCTCGTGGCTGATCCGGCCGGCGCTGTCACTGTGATGGGGCCCGTCGTGGCCCCTACCGGAACCGTCGCCACGATCTTCGTCGCTGTGGATGAAGTCACTGCCCCCACGACGCCATTGAATTGAACCGTGTTCTGGTTCGGCGTCTGGCTGAAGCTCGTACCATAAACCGTAACGGCCGTGCCCGCCACTCCCTGGTCAGGGTTGAATTCCAATATCGCAACCTGCGACGTGCTCTGCCGCGAGATCGATAATAGGTTTCCAGTTGCGTCATAAGCGTAGCGGACGCTATCGCTATTTGGATCTGAAACACCTGTGAGACGACCGCCTTCGTCGTATGCGTAGGAAATTGGCGGCATGGGCGCCAGGTTGACATTCAACGTTGTCGTCGACCCGGTGGTGACTGAGACTCCTGGGTTCGTCGCTGTCAGAAGTCCTGCCGCCAAAGTACGCACATCGTAAGTCCCCGTCGCCAGTCCCGCCAGGGTGTATGCGCCTCCCGAACCACTGGTTGTGCTCAGTTTGACGACACCCGATTGCATCGCCTCTACCGTTGCCCCGTTGACGGCGCTTCCGTCGGCGCTCCTGGAGATCACTCCCGAAATCGCGCCCGCCGAAACCGTGAAGGTCGTTTCGTTGCTCGCAATGCCGTTCACTGTCACAACGACAGGCCCTGTCGTCGCGCCGAACGGCGCCGGAGCGCTGATGCTGTTTGCGCTCCAGTTCGCCGGGGTAGCCGGCACTCCGTTGAACTTCACCGAGCTGCTGGACTGCGTGGCCCCAAAGCCCGAACCCGCAATCGTGACACTCGTTCCGATTTCGCCTGAAGGAGGAGTGAGACTAATAATCTGCGGTGCTGTCACCGGCAGCGGAACGGTGACCAGCGAGTCGTAATTGCCGTTGAGCGTCCCCTCGATCGACAGTCGTGCGGTGGCGGATCCGCTCGGCGTCGTTGTCACGTTGACGCCCACCCAAAGGTAATACCGGTCAGCGGAAGTCATAGTGACAGCCGCCCCCGTCGTGCAACTCAGGTTGTACTGAGTCAGCGTCGTCGTCAGAGCGCTGCCGCCGGTGGCTGCGCAGAGTGCTGCGCCGGACGGGCTATTCACAAACAACTTTGCCCGCGGACTGAATGCGCCCCCATTGCCCGACCGCTTCATCCACAGTGTGAAGTTGACGCTGGATCCTGCCGCGATCGTGCCCCCTGCGCCAGGCACACCCGCTTGCGTGTCAAATGCCTGAAGCAGGTACTCGTTGGGCGTCGCCCCTCCCAACCCGGAGAGGACCAGTTCCACTGTCGCTACATCCGGCCCACTCGCGGTGAGTTTCTTGAGCGGAGTCGTTGTCGACGCCTCGTTATGCAGATGGTATGTGGCGGTTTGCCCACACAGGATCTGACCACCAAGGAAAAACAGGCTCCAGAACAACCGCGAAGTTCTGTTCGCAATGCCCCAACAAGTTCCTGCGGATCGCATCGTCTCCCCCGCGTTCCTGACTTCTAGACACACCGCGGGCTTGCCGGCCCTGCGGAGCCGCTATGAAAAACGCCTCAGGCCGCTGCGGCCTGGTCCGCTGGAATCCAGCGGGTCATTGCCTTATGAGCCCAGGTGACTCCTCCGTGAAGACTCTGAGCGTTCAGTGCGGGACAATTCAGCTTCAACTTATATGCTCTGCTCAAACCGTTGTCAATGCTTTTCTGAATGCAGTGCAGTAATTGCTGACAAAAATGCAGTACATATACATATCGGCGCAGTATGGGATGTCCCAACTGTAGTGAAAGTGCTGCGTCGCTTGCTGTCTCTCGCGTCCGGCGCAATGTGCCGCAACAGACTTCGGCCCCAGCTCTCCCTGCAGTCTCCTTCGAAGGAATACGCGGGCTTAGTCGCATTATGCAAGTCGTCACAAAGGTGCGAATTTTATCTTTAGCCTGTTATCAATCACTTCCAGGCAGTCAAACCGAAAACGCTTGGTGCGCCGTCAGACAATAATGCTGGAGTCAATTACCCCATGCAGGTCTCGGAAAAACGGCTCGCCGCCAACCGCGCCAACGCCCTCAAGTCCACCGGGCCCAAAACTCCAGCCGGCAAGCGCCGCTCCTCTCAAAACGGCTGCAAACACCACCTCTACGCGCGCAAGTTCCGCATGCCCGATGCCTGGGAGGACTGGGCCCTCCGGCGCGCCCATGAGTTCATCCGGAATATCGACGACCCCGACCTCCGCCCCCTCGTGTTTCAGCGCGTCTACATCAACGGCCGCCAGAAATACTTCGTCCACCTCTGCGCCGAGTTCTTCAGGCAGGTCCGGGAAAACGGGATGGCCTGGTACTTCGCAAATAGCGATTACATCGCTGCACTCGACCGCTACCACGCCCACCATTACGCCGAAACCCTGCGCAGCACTCGCATCCTCCGCCGCTATTGCGCCAATCGGAAATCAGAGCCGCGAGCAGAAGCGGGCGGGTGCGAACAGCCCAAGCCCAAGTCAATCGCCGTCGGTCAAACCATTCCTTCCCTCGCGAAATTGTCCATGTCGACCGAACCCATTCCTCCCACCCTCAGCGGGTCAAACCCAACCGCCGCGAATTTTTCCAGGCCGAGCGAACCCATCTTGCCCCGCCCGCCTCCACCTGCCGCCCCGCCCCCCACTCGTAGTTTTTACCGGTGCCCCGCGCGTTCACCTTCCGTGATTGCGGACCGGCCCCCCCAGATCTTTCTCAACTGAATACCGATCCAAATTCGAGCGCCAGGTCTCTGTTTCCTGTCCGGCCCCTACTCCCGGGGCCGGGCAGGTGCCGCGATGGGGCACACGAGATCCCTACTGCTTTCCCCGCCAAAACTCCATGTCCGGCGCCGCGAATTCGTCCGACACGTAGCTGAACCCCGGCTGAACCCGCATCAGCAGATTCTCGCGGCTGATCACCGTCTCCGCCGCCAGCTTCCGCCCGCTCTGCGACCCGCCCTCCGTCATCGCCTCCGCATAGGCCGGATTCTTCGCCAGTCCGTTATCCATCATGCGCAGCGAGGACAGCGGCGACAGGAAAATGTACATCCCGCCGTTCCCGCCCGAGATCACCCGGTATGCGATCTCCGGCCGGTCCAGGTTAATGGCGTCGTAACTCTGCCGCCGCAGCCGCACCAGGTCCGCGAACGTCGAGTCCGTCCCGGGCATCACCCGGTACACCGTCACGTGGAAATATCGCGCCTTTGGCATGGCCCTCACCGCCTGATCAGGCCGGTAGCTCCAGTTCGGCAGATACAGACCGATCAGATTCCTCGACGATCCCAGCGCATCATCGTCGGAATCGCCGCGCACCCCCGCAGCCGGTCCCGCCCACGCGTCCGTGTTGATCTTCTGGTCCAGCTCTTCAATGCTTCCGAACGAGTCGTGAGCCTCCAGGAGCCACGTCTCCGGCATCCCCGAGATCGACGTCATCCCCAGCACCGTCACGTCCGCCCTCGCATCGAAGTACGGCCGGATCAGCCGCGTCCCCGGCGACGGCCTGGACCAGTTCCGGATCAGCCGGATAAACGTCGGCGGCTCCGTTGGCTGTGCCCCCGCGGGCGCACAGGACATCAAAAGGGCAATTGGAATGACATGCAAATGGGTTCTCATAAATTACCTGAGTCCGATCTTCCAGACGGATCCCCGCGCCGCGCCGTTACCTCTGCCGCAGGCGTCTTTTTCTCCCAAAACTTCAACGCCATGCCCATGGCCGCCAACTGCACCGCCGCGATCAGTCCGACGCACGCCGTCCACCCTCCCCAGTTCCACAGCGATCCCGGCGCCGCCGCACCCGCGCTTCCCCCCGCGTAATAGAACATCACGTACAAGCCGACCGCCGCCGCCTTGCCCTCGTGCGCCACTTTCCCCACGTAGCTGCTCGCCGCCGACTGTGCGATAAACACCCCCGTGCAGCTCAGCGATAGCCCAGCCATTACCACCCACAGCGACTCCACCAGTGTCAGCGCGCTCCCGGCCATCCCGATCATCAGCGCGATCACCAGCGCCGTGCGGTTGCCCAGACGGTCGATCCATCGTCCTGCCGGCGGTGTCACCGCGGCCCCCACCAGGTACACGCCGAAAATTAGCCCGAGCTGCGCCGTATTCAGCCGGAACGGCGGTGCCGCAAGATGGAAATTCACATAGGTGAACATCGCCACCATCGTGAAAAGTACGCAGAACCCCGCCGAATACGTCGCCAGCAGCTGAGGGTTGCCTAAGTGGTGCAGCACCTGGCCGACGCTGCTCTTCTGTCCCCTCTGGGGCCGCCGCCCCTCCGGCAGCCACGCACGGATCGCCAGTCCGCTCACCAGGTTCAGCACCGCCAGCAGCACGAAAGCCGATTGCCACGACCAGTGCATCGTCACCACGGCAGCCAGCATGCGGCCTGTGAATCCGCCCAATACCGTTCCGGTGACATACGCAGCCATCGCCGCTCCCGTGCCTTGCTTCCACTCCTCGTTGATGTAGGCCACCGTCACCGCGAAGATCCCCGGCGTCAGGACGCCCTGCAGGAATCGCCACACGAGCAACTGATTCAGGTTCGTCGCCGTCGCCGCCAGCAGCGTCGGCACAGCCAGCAGCAGTGTCGAGGGAACGATCACCTCCTTCCGCCCCCAGCGGTCCGCCACGACGCCCACGAACGGCGCCGCCAGCGCCACCGCCAGCGTCGAGACGCTCACCAGCAGGCTCACTCCCGCCACTGTCGTGCCAAAGACCCGGGCCAGCTCCGGCAGCATCGGCTGCGGCGCGTACAGATCCAAAAACGCGCAGAATCCCGCCAGCACTACTGCTGCCGTCTTCTTTCGTTGCGCGGCCGATGCGTGCGCGTCCATGAACTCTTTATTCTCTCTCTCCCCTTAGCCCCTCCGCCGCGAATATACTTGAATGCTATGGATCGCCGAAGCTTCCTCCACACTGCTTCCGCCGGCCTGGGATTGCCGGCGTTCGCCGCAGGACAGTCCTCCGACAGAACCTACGACAAGGGGAAAGTTCGCCGCGTCGGCCTGATCGGCCCCGGCTGGTATGGCAAATGCGACCTCTTCCGCCTGATTCAGGTCTCCCCCGTCAACGTCGTTTCCATCTGCGACGTCAACAAGCAGACCGCGCAGCGCGCCGCCGAGCTGATCGCCACGCGCCAGGCCTCAAAGAAGCAGCCGCGCATCTACGGCGACTACCGCGAAATGCTCAGGCAGAAGGACATCGACCTCTGCCTCATCGCGACGCCCGACCACTGGCATGCCCTCCCTGCCATTGAAGCCATCAAGGCCGGCTGCGACCTCTATCTCCAGAAACCCATCTCCGTCGATGTCGCCGAAGGCCAGGCCATCCTCGCCGCTGCCCGCAAGTACAAGCGCGTCGTCCAGATCGGCACCCAGCGCCGCTCCACGCCCCATCTCATCGAAGCCCGCGACCAGATCCTCAAAGAGGGTAAGCTTGGCAAGATCGCGCTGGTCGAAATCTGCTGCTACTATCCGATGCGCGCCCGCGAGAATCCGCCCAACGCTCCCGTGCCCGACTACCTCGACTGGGAGATGTGGACCGGCCCCGCGCCCATCTACCCTTACAACCCCATGCGCTCCAACCGCTGGCGCGCCTTCATGGAGTACGGCAACGGCATCGTCGGCGACATGGCCATCCACATGTACGACATGACCCGCTGGATGCTCGACCTCGGCTGGCCCATCGCCGTCTCCTCATCGGGCGGCATTTACGTCGATAAGTCCGGCCTCTCCAACATTTCGGACACGCAGACTGCGACTTTCCATCATGACGGGCTCGATATCGTCTGGACCCACCGCACCTGGGGCCAGCCTCCCGATCCAAAGTACCCCTGGGCTGCAACCTTCTACGGTGACAAAGGCACCCTGAAGGCCAGCGTCTTCAGCTACGATTTCACCCCCGCTCAGGGCACTCCGATCCACAAGGATGTCACCTACGAACTCGAGCAGTACCCCGAAGACAAAACCGAGGAACGACTCGAAAAGCACTGCGCCCCCGCCATCCGCGGGCATATGCAGAACCTTCTGGCCTCCATCGACGCACGGTCCAAGCCGGTCGCAGACATCGAGCAGGGTTTCATCTCCACCTCAGCCTGCATCCTCGCGAACATGTCCGCTCAACTGGGCCGCAGCCTGAAGTGGGATGCCGCCAAAGGCCAGATCGCCGGAGACCCCGAGGCGAATAAGCTCCTCGCCCGCCCATACCGCCAACCCTGGGCCCACCCCGACGCCAGAACCGTGTAGCGTTACAGTGCCTTGTCCGCTGTGGCCAGCAGTACCCCGTCTCCCTCAATTCACCAATTTGTAATTCGAACGTAACAATCGGTAGGCTATCTGTAGAGTAGGCTTACCGGAATGAAAAAAATCCTCCTCATCGAAGACGACTCCGATCTCTTCGCCCTGCTCAAGTACAACCTCGAGAAAGAGGGGTTCCAGATGGTCGGCTCCCAGACGGGAAAAGGCGCCGTCGAGCTCTGCCGTCGCGAGCGGCCCGACCTCATCCTCCTCGACATCATGCTCCCGGATTCCGATGGCCTCGACATCTGCAAAGGCATCCGCTCACGCCCCGAGCTGGCCCACATCCCGGTGATCTTTCTCACCGCCCGCGCCTCCGAAACCGACCGCATCGTCGGCCTCGAGCTCGGCGCCAACGATTACATCGTCAAGCCTTTCTTCGTCCGCGAGCTCATCGCCCGCATCAAGATACAGTTCCGCCAGATCGCCCATCCGGTCCGCTCGATGAAGGCCGGCCCGCTCGAGCTCGACCGCCCCTCCTGCCGCGTCAGCCTCAACGGCCGTTTCCTTGCCCTGACAGCCACTGAGTTCCGCCTCCTCGAATTCCTGATGGCGCGTCCCGGCGTTGTCTTCTCCCGCGAGCAGCTCCTCGACTCCGTCTGGGGCCACGACCGTGCCGTCACCGACCGCACCGTCGACGTCTACATCCTCCGCCTGCGGCAGAAGATCGAGGAAGACCCCACCGCCCCCGCCTTCATCCGCTCCGTCCGCGGCTTCGGCTACTCTTTCAACGAATACACGGTTCAATCAGAGCCCGCCAGCGCCTGAGAAGGCCGTACACGCCTTTTTTACTGGCCATCCTCTATCCCCAGTACTTCCTCCCTCGATGCGGTTGGCATCTCACATAGGGGGGCCGTTGGATGGACGACCACGAGCCTTTTGTCTTTCGCACTGAACGCCGCCTCGTCGTGCTCACTGGCCGTAAGGCCCTGCCCGGCCGGGCAGGACTTCCATTTCTGTCGTTCCATGAGCTTTGTCATGACCACCGGGCTCATCGCTCATTCTCCGCGGGAACTGTTCGCACTCCTCGCGAAGGTGACAAACGTCTCTCTCTTCTTTCACTTCTTTGAAGCCCGCTTGCGCATCGGCCGCCAGACCAACGATTGCCAGTCGATGTCGAAGTACTTGGCGTATGGCGATGCCGGCCCGTGCTCCAGCACATCCATCCACCACGGATTGTCGTGGCTTGAGGCCATGTGGTTCGGCACAATGTCCAGGATCAGCCCCATGCGATATTGCTGCAGCTTGTCGCAGAGTTCGCTGAATTCCTCCTCGGTCCCCAGCTCGGAATTCACACGTCGTGGATTTGCGATGTCATAACCATGCGTGCTCCCTCGACGTGCCGCGAACCGCGGCGAGGTATACAGATCCGTAATGCCCAGCGCGTGCAAGTAGGGCACCAGGTCGCTGACGTCGACAAAGCGCATTTGGCGCCCAAACTGAATCCGGTAGGTCGAGACAGGGATGCGGACTTCGCTCATTCCGCACTCTCCAGTGCGATGACATCCTCGAGGACTTTCTTTCTCCTTGGCTCCCGCTTGCGCCGGTAAAGCGCCGCCGCTGCAGTGCGCGCCGGCAGCCGCAAACACTCGCCGCCGTGGATCTCGGAGGCGAAAACGCCGCCCGGCCCAAGCCATCGCTCCTCGGCAGTATCCAGGATCCGGCCCCACCGGCCTTCGGGGGCTGGCGCTACCACTTCATCCTCTGATCCGAATGAAAGGATCAGCAGGGCTTCGTCGCGGCTCGTCCAGCGCCGCACAACCATGAGCCGCTCCCGCTCCCCGCTCCAGACATCCATCTGCTCCTTCCTGAGTGTCGACATGGCAGGCACGGCTTTCCTCATCTGGATCATCGCCGCGTAGAGCCTGAATAGGGCAGCATGCCGGCCGCTTTCCTTCAATTGCCAATTGAGCTTCGAACGCTGGAACGTCTCCTCTGCCTGCGCGTCCGGCGGATCTCCTTCCAGGAAGAACTCTGCAAACTCCCGCTTCCTGCCCTCTCGCACCGCCTGCACGAGTTCGGCATCGCCGTGAGAAACGAAATACAAAAACGGCGCGGTCTCTGCATACTCCTCGCCCATAAAGACCAGCGGCAGATTCGGCGACAACAGGTATGCCGCCGCAGACACCTTCAGTTCTTCAAATCCGATCAAGCCTGTCAGCCGGTCCCCGATTACGCGGTTCCCAACCTGATCGTGATTCTGGAAGAACACTATGAACCGCTCCGCCTCCATACCCTGCGAGCTTCGCCCATGCCGCCTGCCTCGGAACTGTGAGTAGCTTCCATCCCGCACAAACCCCTCGGAGTACGCCTTGGCCAGTTGCCTGACCTCCCCGAAGTCCACGTAGTATCCGCTCCGCTCCCCAGTGAGAATGGTTCGCAGCGAATGATGGAAATCGTCATTCCACAGAGCGTCGAGCCCGATGCCGCCCAGCGCGCGCCGCTCCACCAGTCGGGGATCGTTCCGGTCGCTCTCCGCCACCACATGTACAGCTCTGCCCAGCCTGCTCCCCAGGCAGTGGATCTGCTCCCCCAACTCCTCCAGGAACGGAATTGCCGATTCGTCGTGAATCGCGTGCACCGCATCCAGCCGCAGCGCGTCGATGTGAAATTCTCCCACCCACCGCAGAGCATTTTCCAGGAAATACCGCCGCACTTCGTCACTCCCCGGACCGTCGAAGTTAAACGCATCGCCCCATGGCGTCTTGTGCCGGCCGGTGAAATATGGCCCGAAGTCGCGCAGATAGTTGCCCTCGGGGCCCAGGTGGTTGTAGACGACATCCAGAGATATCGCAAGTCCCGCCGCGTGACAGGCATCCACCAGCCGTTTCAACCCCTCCGGTCCTCCATACGATTCCTGGACCGCGAACGGGTAGACCCCGTCGTAGCCCCAGTTGCGCGAGCCCGGGAACGCCGCGACAGGCATGAGATGAAGGACGGTAATTCCCAATTCCGACAGGTGGCTCAGGTGCGGAACGATCGCGTCGAATGTCCCCGATTCTGTAAACGTTCCCACGTGCAGCTCGTAGAAGATGCACTGCTCCAGTTCGATCCCGGGCCAGACTGAATCCGTCCAGTTGAACTCAACAGCCGCCACTGCCGATGCGCCATGCACCCCATCCGGCTGGTGCCGCGATGCGGGATCCAGACGATCCATGCTGCCGTTCAGTCTGTACAGGTAACGGCTTCCCGCGTGCACCCCCTGCATCCGGCATTCCCAATATCCATCCCCCGCCTCTTCCATGGGCACGACCCTCTCCTCGGGGCGCCGCAGGACCAGTTCAATCTTCTCCACCTCCGGCGCCCACACGCGGAACCGGCATTCCCCGCCCGACAGAAGCGCGCCATGCCTGCATTCAATGACTGGCATGAATTACTCCGACTCTAGCGCCCTTCACCCCCATCCGCCATCGTGCCAATCCGGTATCTCCGCAATGAGAGGAGACGCTACACTGCTTTCAGAGTCTTTCATATGAAACACCTTTTGATCGCGGCTCTGCTCTCATCCCCTCTCTTCGCTCAACTGGCCGATCTTCCTGATCCTCTCGTCGGCACCGACTCGAAATTTGAACTCTCCCGCGGCAACACTTACCCAGCCGTCTTCCTCCCATTCGCGATGTCCAACTGGACTCCGCAGACCGGCGAAGGCGGCTGGCCCTACCAATACAGCAAGGATGCAATTCGAGGGTTCCGTTCCACGCATCGTCCTTCGGCATGGATGACCGACTACGGTCCCTTCTCGCTGATGCCCGTCGCCGGCGATCTCAAGTTTCTTCCGAACGACCGTGCGGCCAAGTTCCGGCACGAAGACGAGAAGGCCCGCGCCTATGCCTACAGCGTCCTGTTCAAAGACGCAGGAGTGCGCGCAGAAGTCGCCCCCACCGAACATGGCGGAATCCTGCGCTTCAGCTTCCCGCAGAGTTCAAATGCCTGGGTCGTAGTCGACGCTCAGCCGGGTCCCAGCGCCGTCGAAATCGACGCACCCGCCCGCACCATCCGCGGAAAGAACACCTTCACCTCAAAAGGCACCGCCTCCAACTTCGCGCTCTACTTCGTCGCCGTCTTAGACCGACCCATCACCGCCTCCGGCACCTGGGACATCTCCGGTGCGAAGGATTCCGCCACGCATCGCGAAGGCAAGCATGTTGGCGCCTATGCGGGGTTTGGGCCGGATGCCGGGACTGTTACCGTCCGCATCGGCACTTCCCTCATCAGCTATGATCAGGCCGCCCGCAATCTGGAAACGGAGATTCCCGCCGCCGACTTCGACAAAGTCGCCGCCCGCGCCAAAGCCGCCTGGGAACGCGCCCTTTCGCAAATCGAGATCCGCGGCGGCACCGAAGCGCAGCGGCGCACCTTCTACACGGCCTTCTATCACTCGCTCCAGTTCCCGCGCATGCTCGACGAGAAGGACGCTTCCGGCTCGCAAGTCCATTACAGCCCCTACGACGGCAAAGTGCATTCCGGGCCCATGTTCTCCGACACCGGCTTCTGGGACACGTTCCGCGCGCAGTTTCCGCTCCTTACCGTGATTCAGCCCCGGCGCGTCTCCGAGATCATGCGCGCCCTCGTCAACATCTACGATCAGGCCGGCTGGCTCCCAAAGTGGCCCAACCCCGCCGAGACGAATGTCATGATCGGCACTCACGCCGACTCTGTCGTTGCGGATGCCTACATCAAGGGCATTCGCGATTTTGACGCAGAAAAGGCCTATGCGGCGATTCGCAAGAACGCAACGGAGAAAGGAACCGGCAGTTTCGCCGCGCGCAGCGGCATCGAGGATTATATCCGCCTCGGCTATGTCCCTGCTGACAAGGGCGTCCGCGAGTCTGCCGCATGCACCCTCGAATACGCCTACGACGATTTCTGCGTCGCTCAGATGGCCCGCGCCCTCGGCCGTAAAGATGACTTCGAGAAGTTCACCGCGCAATCCCGCAACTATCGCAATCTCTACGATCCCTCCACCGGCTTCATGCGCGGACGGCTCGCCAATGGCCAGTGGCTCGAGCCATTCGATCCCCTGGAATGGGGCGGCGTCTTCACCGAAGGCAACGCCTGGCAGTGGCTCTGGTCCGTGCAGCACGACGTCCCCGGTCTCATGCAACTCATGGGTGGCCGCGATGCATTCATCAAAAAGCTGGACGAGCTCTTCTCAACCACCAACGAGTTCAAGGTCGGCGGCTACAAGCAGGTGATTCATGAGATGACCGAGGCTAAGATGGCCAACACCGGCCAGTACGCCCACATCAACGAGCCTTGCCACCACGTGATCTATCTCTACAACTACGCCAACCAGCCCTGGAAGACTCAGAAGTGGGTCCGCCACATCGTTGACAATTTCTATCTTCCCGGTCCCGCGGGCTGGCTCGGCGACGAGGACAACGGCCAAATGTCCGCCTGGTACATCTTCTCGGCTCTCGGCTTTTACCCCACCAACCCCGGCCAGCCTGTCTACGCCCTCGGCACGCCCCTCTTCGACCGAGCCTCCATCCGCCTCGAAAACGGCAAGATGTTCACCGTCGAAGCTTCGAGAAAGAGTCAGGCCGACCTTTACGTTCAGTCCGCTACCCTCAACGGCAAGCCCCTCTCCCGCGCATGGATCACCCACGACGAAATCGTCAAAGGCGGCGCACTCCGCTTCATCCTCGGCCCCAAGCCCAATGAGAAATGGGGCATCGCCGGCATGTCCACTCCGTAAGGGCTGGTCCTTACTTCGTGTCTGCGAGCTTGGCGTCCGAGTCGAGCGTCTCGCGCACTTTTTCAGCGAGACCCGTAGGCGAAAAAGGCTTTTGAATGAACGCCGCGCCCTTCTCAATGCCCTCTTTCAATATGACATCCTGCGTGTGGCCTGACATGAACAGAACTTTCAGGCTGGGCCGCAGCTTGAGGGCGCCTTCTGCGAGTTGGCGCCCTCCGAGTTCCGGCATCACCACATCGGTCAGAAGCAGATCGATGCGGCCCTCTTGCGCTTCGCACAGCGTTAATCCGACACGTCCGTTGCAGGCGTCAAGCACCACGTATCCGCTCGCCTCCAGAATTGTTCGGGCCAGCATGCGGACCATGTCTTCGTCTTCCACCAGCAGAATGACCTCGGATCCCTTCGGCGCCTGGGCGAGGCTCCCCGACTGCCGCACGCCCTTGTCTGGCGACTCCGGCAGCGCCGGCAGGAAGATTTTGAAGGTCGTCCCGAGGCCCGGTTCGGATTCGCATCGAATGACTCCGCCGCTTTGCGTGACGACTCCCAGAACGGTAGCCAGTCCCAGGCCAGTCCCCTTGCCGGTCTCCTTCGTCGTGAAGAACGGCTCGAAGACGTGCACCTGCAGCTCCGCGTCCATGCCGATCCCCGTGTCGCTCACGGCCAACATCACGTAACGGCCCGGCGTGAGATCCTGACCCCCTCCCACGCCCTCCGGGATGGTCACGTTGGCTGTCTGAATGGAAAGCGTTCCCCCGCCCGGCATTGCGTCCCTTGCGTTCAGGGAAAGGTTCATGAGCGTCCGGCCAATTTCCCCGGGATCGGCCCTCACTTGCCACAGCGCCGGCGCGCAGTCGCTCACCACTCTGATCCGCTCGCCCACCAGACTGCGCAGCATCCGGTCGAACTCCCCCACGATGACATTCAGGTCGAGCACCTTGGGTTGCAGTACCTGCCGCCGACTGAAGGCCAGCAACTGTTGCGTCAGTGAAGCCGCTTTCTCTCCCGCAATTTTGATCTGAAGAAGCTGCTTCTTCGCGCTCTCGTTCCCGGCAAGCGTGTCATAGAGCAGGTCGCTGTAACCGATGACGGCCGTGAGCAGGTTGTTGAAGTCGTGAGCGATACCGCCGGCGAGCCTGCCCACGGCTTCCATTTTCTGCGACTGGCGCAGATGCTCCTCACTCTTGCGCAAAGCCTTCTCGGCCAGTCTGCGCTCGGAAACATCATCTACAGCCAGGAGAATCATCTTGAGATGATTGATGCGGCAGCCCGTGAACACCAGACTTCTGAGCCCTAAGGCGGGAAGCTCCCGCTCCGCTTCGAAGTCCGGGAACGAGATGTCGCCTCGGACAAGACCCTCCAGCGACTCCCGTAAACCGGGAATGTCCCAACTCCCCCGCGAAAGAGAAAAGATGACTTGACCTTCGCACTCAGTGGGCGAGACCTGGAACGCCCGGTAGAATGCCCGGTTCGCCATCCTAATCCGCAACTCCGGATCGAGCATCAGCAACGGCTGCCGTACGGTTTCGACGATAGACATTGCGAAGTCGCGCGCCTGCGAGAGCGCCACGTTTTTCGCGTGCAGTTCGTCGTTCACAGTGATGAGTTCTTCGTTGGTGGATTGAAGCTCTTCCTTGGCGGTCTCAAGTTCCTCGTTGAGGCTTTGCAGTTCCTCGTTCGCTGAAAGCGCCTCCTCGGTCGTATTCAGGCTCTCCTCCCTGGAGGTCTGGTGCTCCTCGATTGCCGCGAGAAACCGCTGCCTCGCGTCGGCAAGCTGCTGTTTCAGGCGGGAGATCTGCCGGTCCCGGACGTCCACTTGAGAATCAGCGGATGCGTCGGCTCTTCCGGCGGCGCCCGGTACGGGCTCGAACAGAACCAGGAGCGACCGGCTCTCGCCATCTTCTAACGGCACTACCTCCAAATTCACTTCGCTGACGCCTGCCGTGTCTTCGTGTGGGAGCCGCTCCAGCCTTGCCGCCTCGCCTGTCTCCTTCACCTGGTGGATCAGCTTCTCGACTTCAAGGAACAGACCGGTCTCCGGAATCAGCTTCATGAGATTGAAGCTCACCTTGCCCTCAGGCAAAGTCAGGTAGGGGCTCGCCTTGCCGCGAATCTCGAGCACCTCCAGGTCCTCGTCGACCACCACTCCGGCTGGGCTGTACTTCGACAGAAGTATTCGATCCACCTGTTTTCGCACATCTGTGGCGTCCCACAATCCCGCGGCAGGGGCCGTAGCGGCGCTGCTGTCTGCCGCGGCGCGCTGGCCAAAACCTCTTGCCCCAATGTGTAACCGCGGCGGCTTATTTGCAGTTGCCCGCTTGGAATAGATCCGGTGCTCGCGGTCCACCACCGAAAAGAGGTCACCGGACGCCGCCGCCTCCGATGCGCCCAACATGAGAAATCCATTTGGCTTGAGCGCGTAATGGAACACCGGGATGATGTCCTTCTGCACGCCTCCCAGGTAGATCAGCACGTTCCGGCAGCTGATCAGGTCCAGCTTCGAAAACGGGGGATCGTCGATCAGATTGTGCTTCGCAAAGACGCACATCTCGCGCAGGCCCTTGCTGATCTGGAAGCCGCCCTCGACCTTCGCGAAATGGCGGTTCAGCCGTTCAATCGTCAGATCCGCCGCGATGTTTTCCCTGAACCGGCCGCCGCGCGCCTTCTCGATGGCATGCTGGCTGATATCGGAGGCGAAGATCTGCACCGGAAAAGCGGCGCCCGTCTCGTCCTGGTATTCCTTCAACGTGATGGCAATAGAAAATGCCTCTTCACCTGTGGCACAACCCGCAACCCAGACCCGGACCGGCTCGTTTGTGGTCCGGCTTTGCAGGATGCGCGGATAGACAATTCTCTTCAAGCTCTCGAACGATTCCGGATCGCGGAAGAAGCTGGTGACGGAGATGAGCAGATCCCGCTGCAGAGCTATCAACTCGTCCGTATCGTGCTGCAGCAGGTTGCCGTACTCCGCCAGGTCGTCGATACCACGCAGGGCGAGGCGCCGCAGGATACGGCGTTTGATCATTTTCTCCCGGTAGAGCGAGAAGTCGATGCCGGAGGACCCGTGCAGAATGCCCAGAATTGCCGCGAACCGCTTTTCGTCCCCAACCGGCGTGCGCTCCCGTTCCGCGCGTGCCATATCGGCGATATAAGGATGCTGGCTGATCCTCACCAGTTCCGCCGCAATGCGATCCGGAGGCAGGACAAAATCCACACAGCCGGTGGCCACCGCAGCCTGGGGCATGGTGGCAAACTTCGCGGTGGCCTGATCCTGCGCAAATGTCACGCCGCCCGCAGCTTTGATTGCCTCCACTCCTGCCGAGCCGTCAGAGCCCGTGCCGGACAGGATCACCCCAATCGCCCTGCTTCCAAACCCGTCGGCCAGCGACCGCAGGAAGCCGTCTATCGGCATGTGCAATCCCGCCGGTTGCATGCGGGCCGCCAGTTTCAGCACCCCATGTTCAATGGTCAAATCGGCGTTTGCCGGAATGACGTAGACATGGTTGGCTTCCAGTGGCATGCCATCGGCCGCCTCACTGACGGGCATGGCCGTGGCTCGCGCCAGAATTTCCGACAGCATGCTGTGGTGGCTTGGATCGAGGTGTTGAATGAATACGACGGCAAAGCCGGTGTCGTCAGGCAAATCGGCGAGCAGGCGCTTGAAAACATCCAGACCGCCTGCGGAGGCCCCAATGCCCACCACTGGAATGATCGTGCGGGACACGATCCCGTCTTCGCCGGGCACATGACTTTCGCCCATAGCACCTCACTTCCGGACCCTAAAGCCACCCTAGATTTACTGCAATAGTACTACGCGTCTCCCTCCAGTCTAACGGGGCCTGGAATGCTTGCCGACGCCGTCCGCACCATCCGATTCAAAAACACATTCCCCGAAACAGGCACTGCCTCCAGTTTCGCCCGGCGTTCCGATGCCCGGCGCACACCATGAGCCGACGTTTACTACACTCCGCCGCGCCCTATCTGCGGCGGTCCAGGTGCGATGCGATCAGAATTGATGTCTCTTGCTTGAATCCGGAAGTGGAAAGAATCCAGAACGGCAAAGGAACAGGGAACCCTATTCCTAGCCCAACTCGCCAATGTTCGCGACGCCATTCGCATGGCCGCTGGGCAAGCCCTATGAACGGCCCGGACACTGGAAGGAGAACTTCTACGTGCCGTTCCTCCAGGCGCTCTTCGAAACCGGCTATCGCGGTTACATCGGATACGAGCTCTGCCACACGCTCCCCGTTGTGAACGGCAAGACCGTCGGCATCGACTTCGTCGACCGCGACGCCCAGTTCGCCCTGGAATTCATCCGAGCCACCATCGCCGAGGCACGCCGCCTCGCTCTCGCCTGATCTGTCTTGCCCTGCGAGTACAGGAACATCTTCCTCCTGGAGGTGTCTTTCATCACAAGGAGTTCTTGTGAAACACCTCTTGATTTCCCTCATATTGACATCGTTCAGCCTCCTGGCCGCGGACGTCTCCGGCAAATGGTCGGGGTCGTGGGAAGCTCCCCAGCGTCCTCACTACATGGTCCTCAAGCAGGACGGCGAAAATGTCACAGGAACAGCCGGACCGGAAGCTGGCTACCAGCTCAACATCAGCAAAGGCAAAATCACCGGCGATCAGCTCACCTTCGACGTCACGCTTGAAAACGGCATGGCCATGCACTTCACCTTCAAAATCGATGGCGACACGTGCACTGGCCAGGGCCAGATCGAGAACCAGGGCCAGACAGTCGTGATGAAGCTTTCCGCGAAGCGTGTGAACTGATTCTCCGCTTTCTGGCGGGAACTCAAATCCGCGCATGGTGTCTTCAAGAACAGGATTCGCGCAGACCTTCCGCGCGGAGGAAAGGATGATGATGTCCCGATTTGTGATTGCGCTCCTCTTTCTCTTCCCGCTGTTCGCAGCCGACAACCCGGCAGCCGGCGTTTGGAATTGCACTTCTCTGGGTGGCGGCGAAACCAGGGTCTGGACCTTGATCGTTAAGGACGATGCCGGGAAACCATCCGGCTTGCTCCAAATCGATGCGGCCGAGCTTCCTCTCACCGATATCAAGATCGACGGGAAAAAGTTCACCTTCACCATTAGCATTAATGACGCCGCCTATCTCATCACCACCACGATCGACGGCGATACCATTCAAGGCTCTTTCAAAGGTCCTGAGGCTGCAGGCACACTGAAGGGCACGCGCCAGACCGTGGTAGGCAGGTGGAAATGCGCCTCAAAGGCCGGCGGCGAACCTGTCGACTGGACCCTGATCGTGAAAGAAAATGCAGGCACCCTGTCCGGACTCGTTGACCTCGGCTATGGCGAACTTGCGCTCTCCGAACTTAAATTCGACGGCAAACAGTTCACGTTCAAATTCTCCATTAACGAAAAGCCGTACATCGCCAACACGACCATCGACGGAGACACGATCCAGGGCTCGTTCAAGGGAGAAGAGGCGTCCGGCACTTTGAAGGGCACTCGCCAGAAAGAGGCCGCGGCCCCGAAATCCTGAGGGCCGCGACCTCAGTTTCCGCTCGCGTCAATTTGTCGGGGCCACCTGAGGCAGAGACCCAACCACGGAGACAATCTCGTAGATCCGTGTCGCCACCGGCTTGCGATACCCATTGATGAGGTTTAGTTGGTTCAAGTACTCGGCATAGCTTTTGCCGGGCACCGCCCTCTTGAACCGCTCCTCAGTCAACGGAGTCGGCCCGGCCATCATCGACTCCGCATCCTTCACAGTGAATGAGACGCTCAACGCATATCCGGCCTCCTCCGGACTGACCATCGCCGGGACGTGTACGCCGAAGCCCACCAGCCCGGTGTCCTTCATCCGGTCAGTATTCAGCGGCAGCGAGTATTCCTGCAGGAAGCGCATCACTTCCGCACGGTGCTCCCGCGCGACATCATAGCGTTGCACCCGCATGTAGTTGCCAGCCTTGATGCTGCCTACCCGCAACCTGGCGGTCATCCACTCGGATTTCACCACCTTGCCGAATGGCTGAGCTGATTCCAGGTACTGCTGATAGGTGCCCAGGCCGGCCTTCCGGGCGCGTGCGTCCAACACCTCCTGGCTCGTGGACTCCAGCGAGGGCCGCTTCGCCATGAAGCTGATCAACGCGTAGTCGAATGCCGCTCCCGTCGCATATGGCGCCGTCAGCCTCATCGCCATTGCTCCGTTCGTCCTGCCCTCGTCCACTCCCACCTGCGCAAGCTTCTTCCAGTTCGTCTCAGCGAACCTCCGGAAATCCGCAGCCTTTCCGGGTTCCGTCTTGACGTAAACGATCGTGATCCATTGGTTCTCGGTCTGTGCCTGAACGCTCGAAAACGCAAATGCCCCCAGAACCCCGGCGAGGAACGCTCGTCGGGGCAAGTTGACGTTGACTGTCATCGCAATCCCCTTTCGATCTGCGGCTGTGGACACTTTCTACAGGTAGCCCCTCAACCCAGCCCGCTTCGACACCCCCAGAGTTACCGGGCGAGTATATACCAGAAAGGCCAGATTGCAAACGTCTTTCGGTGATGTGGCCAGTCTTTGGAGCGCGCGGACTTTCATCCCGGCGGACGGGGCACACAAAGGGAGCCGAGCGTGGTTCGACCTGCTCGCCGCGCCAGTCGTAACAGCCTCTGGAAGACCTGCGCCGTCATGAACGCGTCTCCGCCGGCCGTGTGCCGGTCATGCGGCACAACGCCAAACAGATCGCACAGAGCGTCCAGCGTGAATCCCTGGACCCTTGGCAGTCCCTCGAACGCGCCGTCGTCGTCGAGGTGCAGGGTCAGGCCCATCGTATCCAGCCACCTGTTCCTGAGCTGGAATCCGAAATGGCGTTCGCAGGCATGGTTCAGCGCTCCAATATCGTGGCCGATGTGATGCCCCACTATCACTCCATCGCGGAGATAGCCGAGAAACATATCCAGTGCCTTCGGCTCGTCCATTCCATCGCGGGCATCGTCGCGAGTGATGCCGTGAACCGTGACCGAGGAATTGTTGTAGTTGATCTTCAGCATGACCTCGAACACGTCATCGAGCAGGATCTCGCCATCCCGAACGGCCACGGCGCCAATCGTGATCAGCCGGTCACGCTTCACATCAAGTCCCGTGGTCTCTGTGTCCAGTGCGACGAACCGGGCCTCCCCTGCCGGAGTCTCGTCGCTCCACGTCTGTTCGAATTCAGCCAGGTAGCACGATTCAGTCATGGCTTTGTGATGAACGTAGTTGCCGTCAACTCAAGCAGGCGCAGTGCTGATGCGAATGCGGTCTTGAATCGCCGCTGATCGTACCGCCCTAATGTGGAAGGATCGATTCGCGGTGACTGCGCCAGGGTCTGATGATAGACGCCGATTTGGAACGCATCGGCGGCGTCACGAAATACGCGCGAGAACTGAGGGAAATCTGCCGCGGCCGCATCCAGACGGTCTAGCGTGTTGGCCGGCTCAAAACGGGGACAGGCCAGCGCGAACACTCGTGCGGCGTCGGCGATGGGCCCGGTCATCGTGGCGGCGGCGTCGAAGTTCTCCTGCTTTCCCCCGTCCAGGTCCAGCACTATGCCCCGAAAGAAAGTCACCGGCGGCAGATTGGACAGCGTGTCGTTGGCCAGCAGTGGGATCATCACATTCCGTCCGCGCAACTCCTCCACCAGATGTCTCCGGATCCGGTCCAGGATGGAGGCATCGCCGAACAATAGGCGCGCATCAAAGAGTTCCCGGCGCGCGTAAAGTTCGTGACCCATCGGATCGCGCACGGTCTCGGAGTACAGCCGCTTCCACTCCGAAATCGGCATGCAGGGATGAGCACCGTCAGGCCATGAGATTCCCGGCCCTTGCAGCCCGCATTTCCGCAGCCAGACGGCGCTGCGGCCCGTCAACGCGGCGAAGTATGCCGCAGGCTCCGATCCCCCGTCGCCGTCCGAATCGTCATATACCGCGGCGAGTTGTGGAAACGCTGGCAGGATCATGTCGCCCCGTGCCTCCTGCCCGAAAGCAAGCCAGCAGAATGGGACCGATGGCGGATCGAATCCCATCGCGATCACCTCCGCGCTCGCCAGCCGGATGCACGTCTCCGCCAGTGCTGCATGGAATTCAAGCGCGATCCGTGAGACATTGCGCACATCCCCAGGCCGCGAGACGGCATCCATCAGCAGGCGCCTGGAAAGCCGGGAGAGCGGCAACAGTTCCTCCGCGGACGACGCGCTGAGAATCTCCCGCAGGAGCCCAACGGGATTGCGCCCGCAGAAGAGCGCCAGATCCGATGCGCTCAACTCGGCTTCGACAGCGCTGTGGGAGGCGTCCTCACTGAGGATCGCGATCGCCTCGGAGCGCGATCGAATCATGGCCAGGACCGCCTTGCGCGTGCTCACGGGCGCTGCGACCGGCGGCAACGTACGCTCCGCCCCGCTGAAGACTCGCTTAAGCACGTGCTCTGGCGCGGCGTCTTCATCAACTCTGGTGGCCCGCAGGGCCATGGGGACTCCGCGTCCGGCTTTCGCAAAACGTGCGCGCAGGAATTCCGGCGGCGGAGCCTCCTCATCCAGCCAGGAGATCCGTCCGGAGCCGCGGTCTGTTTCAGCCGAGAAATGCGCAGCCAGGTACTGCTGCACCGCCGGATACTTCGAGATCAACGGCGCGAATTGTTCGGCATGGAAGGCATACAGGACCACATCCGTCGCAGTGCGGGCCGAGCAGGCGTACGCGACCTCATCCGCCAATCGTTCCAGGCCCGCCATGTCGCCTTCGCCCAGGACGTCACGGAGTTGCTCGCGCCCATCGTTTTCCACGATCACGTCCACCTGCCCCCGCTGGACGATCCAGATTACGTCCCGCAGGGGCTCGCCTTGCTGGAACAGGTATTCCTCGGACTCGTGAAACCTCACGCGTCCACTGCCCGCAAGCTCAAGCAGATCCTGCTCCTCCAGACAGTCGAAGGGTGCATGCCGTCTGAGAATATCCGCAACGCGATGGCGAATGACAGATGTGTTCATGAATGGGTTTGGGGGACGGCGTGGGCGGGACAGCGTCGCGGCTGCGCTGGTCCAACTAGAATACACCAGAGTCCCGCGCTACACTCGGTTTGCGGAAGGAGTTGTGCCATGATCACACGCCGCGCCGTTCTCGCCGCGCCTGCCATGACGTTCCTGCAGCAGCCCGCCGAAGCAGCGATTATCCCCCTGCCGTCCAGAGTTGTACGCCGCACAGGGCAGTTCATTATCGGCAACCAGACTCGTATCACTGAAGCGCCGGGAGCGCAGATTGAGGCGAAATGGCTCTCTTCGATCCTCGATTGCCCTGTCGAGAAGCCGAGCCCGCGCGGCTCGACAGTGTCCCTGACGCTCGACGCCTCCCTCTCCAGCCTCGGCCCCGAAGGCTACACCCTCGACATCTCCCCCACGCACGCCGCCCTCAAGGCACCCAAGTCCGCCGGACTGTATTACGCGGCCCAGACCCTGCGTCAACTGCTTCCGCCGTCGGCATGCGGAAAGACGGGACGCGGCGCCGTCGACTGGAGCGTTCCTTGTCTCCAGATTGAGGACTCGCCGCGATTCCCATGGCGCGGCGGCCACATCGACACGTGCCGCCACTTCCTACCCAAGGACGAAGTCCTCAAATACATTGACGCGCTGGCCCTGCACAAATTCAACACACTGCACTTCCATCTCACCGACGATCAGGGCTGGCGCATCGAGATCAAGAAATATCCCAAGCTCACTACAGTGGGCAGCAGGCGCAGGGAGACACGCGTCGGCCATGAGGACATGCCCCAGGGCTTCGACGGCAAGCCCTACGGGGGTTTCTATTCACAGGCCGACATCAGGGAGATCGTCGCCTACGCCGCTGCGCGTCACATCAATGTCGTGCCGGAAATAGAAATGCCGGGCCACGCGCAGGCCGCTCTTTCCGCATATCCGGAATTCGGAAACACTGGCGAGAAGCTCGAAGTCTGGACCCAGTGGGGCGTCTCCAACAACACATTCAACGTCAGTGACAAGGCCATCGCCTTCCTCCAGGACGTCCTCTCCGAGGTGCTGGAGCTGTTCCCGTCGAAGTACATCCATGTTGGCGGCGACGAGGTGCCTCCAGACCAGTGGAAAGCCAACCCGGAAGCTCAGGCTCGCATCAAAGCGCTCGGCCTGAAGAACGAATCCGCACTCCATTCCTGGTTCATTGGCCGCATGAATGAGTTCCTTCGTTCCCGAGGCCGCATCCTTGTCGGCTGGGACGAGATCATCGAGGGCGGCCATTTGCCCGGCGCGGTCGTCATGTCGTGGCGCGGCGAAAAAGGCGGCATTGAAGCCGCCCGGTACGGCAATCAGGTCGTGATGACGCCGGACAACTACACTTACTTCAACTACTACCAGTCCAAGGGGCCCAAGGAGCCGCTTGCCATCGGCGGCTTTATCCCTCTCGACATGGTCTACAACTACGATCCCGTCCCCGCGGCCCTGAATGCTGATCAGGCAAGACTCGTTCTCGGCACCCAAGGCCAGCTCTGGAGCGAGTACATTCCGACTCCGCAGATCCTCGAATACATGGCCTTCCCGCGCATGTGTGCCCTTGCCGAAGTCGCCTGGACCCCAAAAGGGCAGAAGAATTACGCGTCCTTCCAGCAGCGCCTCCGCACACACCTCGAGCGCCTCAAAGCGATGGGGATCAACTACCGTCCGCTGGAAGCGTGACTGAAAACACTACGAGTCGCGATCGTTGCATGCCGCGTCTCGTTCGCACAGTCGACATCCAGCATAGGAACGACGTCTTCGTGAAATGAGGGCTGCCCACGTTGCCGTAGCCCGTTCGTGGTTGGCATCTGCCCGGTCAAGCACGGCATCAACCCACACCCTCTCCCCTTGCCCTGTGTCCCCAATCTCGATATCGTCTCCATCGAAGGAGAAATCATTCATGACGACACAACCGACTCGCCGCGACCTTCTCGCCACCTCCGCAGCGGCACTCACTGTTCCTCTCGCCCGGGCGGCGTCGGACGGCAAACTCCGCGCCGGCATCATCGGCTGCGGCGGCCGCGGCACGCAGGCCGTCACCGACATGCTCACCGGCACGGAAAATGTCGAACTCGTCGCCATGGCCGATGTCTTCGAGGATAAGCTCGAGGCGTCTCTCAAACGTCTCCGCGAAGGCGCCGGACTCAAGCGCTACGAGGGGATCACGGTCACTCGTAGCGGCCAGCCGAAGACAATGACACTCGACGATCTCATGAAGGAGATCCCCGGGCGCATCCAGGTTCCGCCTGAGAACCACTACGTCGGCTTCGATGCTTTCCAGAAGGTCATCAATTCCGGCGTCGACATCGTCATGCTCACTACGCCGCCGGGCTACCGGCCCATTCACTTCGAGGCCGCCGTCAAAGCCGGCAAGCATGTCTTTACGGAGAAGCCCATCGCCACGGACCCGGTTGGCTGCCGCCGCTTCATGGCCGCCGCCAGGCTCGCCGCCGAAAAGAAGCTCACGGTGGTGTCCGGGGCCCAGCGCCACGCCCAGGCCAACTACATCGAGACCGTCGACAAGATCAAGAACGGCGCCATCGGCGACATCCGCTCGCTTTACTCCCATTACCTCTCCGGTCCCGTCTTTCACGTCCAGGCCCGTGACTCCAAGTGGGCCGACATGGAATGGCAGCACCGCAACTGGTATTCCTTCGTCTGGATCTGCGGCGACCAGATCGTCGAGCAGCACTTTCACAACATCGACTTCATCAACTGGGTCATGGGCGCGCACCCGGTGAAGGTCATCGCCTCTGGCGGCATCTCCTGGCGGAAAGGCAATGAGCTCTACGGCAACATCTACGACCACATGGCTTCGGATTTCGAGTACGCCAACGGCGTCCGCTACTCCTCACACTGCCGGCAGTACCCACGCGGGGTCTTCAATGAAGTGAACGATCTCATCGTCGGCTCAAAGGGCGTCTCAAACGGCCTGGACCTCTCCACCAACAAAGGCATCAACCCATACGTTCAGGAGCACATCGATCTGGTCGCATCCATCCGCGGCACGGGGCCGTACCTCAACCAGGGCCAGTCCGTCGCCGAGTCCACGATGACCGCGATCATGGGCCGCGAGTCCGCCTATTCCGGACAGCTTGTTACATGGGACATGATCATGAACTCCAAGCTCGACCTCATGCCCAAGGCCTTCGACTACAAGCTGCAGATGGATCCGCCGGCTCTGCCCGAGCCTGGGAAGTACAGCTTTATCTAGAAGGGGCTTCAGCCAGGGGGGCGAACTTCTCTCACCGACGAGGCTTCGCGCGCATCAATCAGGTATGCGCATCATCATTCTGGTTTCCGCGGCCTGCCTCCTCGTTCTGCCGGCGCCCGCCCAGAAGCTCCGCATGGTCCAGTACGGCAAGGGTGTCGACTTTTCCTCCTTCAAGACCTACCAGTGGCTTCCCGTCAAGGCATTGGGGCGCAGCGGCGTGGTCGAGGATGATCCGAGTGTCGCCCCGGCCGTCAGGGAATCCATCGATCAGCAGCTCAGTGCGAAGGGTCTGAAACCCGTGAGCAGCGGCGGAGACTTGCAGGTCAGCGTCGTGGCCCTGAGAGAGTCTAGCCCTCAACTCGAAGCGATCGTTTTTGCCGGCCCCCCAGACGCCACCTGGGCGTTCGGCGGCCCTCAGTCGACGGTCGGACGCTACAACGCCGAAGGGACACTCGCCGTCAATCTCATCGATCCTAAAACCAACAAGTCCGCCTGGTCCGCCATCGCCACCAGCAGCCTCAACAGCAAGCCGGGCTCTAGCGAAGGCAAGGTCAGGAAGGCGATAGAGAAGATGTTCGAGTATTTCCCGCCCAAGCCAGGCCAAAAATGACCACGGCGTCCGCCGGGGGCTTGCGCGGTATGCGCACCCATACAGAGCAAGGGGGCCGGTTGGCAGCCCGGCCCCCTTATTCTCCCTGTGGACGCCGTCATTGCGCCACTGAGATGCTGCCGAATATCCCGTGATCTTCTTTGGCCCCACCCCCTGAAACTCCGGCCGTGAAGTCCAGAGTACTCGCATCTCCACCACTGCGGCCATTGCCGATGGCAAGGCCCCACAATCCTTCGATCGCGGCCGGATTCCCGTTCTTCAGCAACAGCGTCCCGATCAGTTCGCCGCTGCCGATATCGAACGCGTGAATCCGGCCGTCGCCGAAGTTCCCCACCAGGAGCGTGTTGCTGAAGTCCCCGAAGAACGGCGGAGCCATCGCCATTCCCCACGGCGCATTCAGCACCCCATTGGTCACCAGCCTGATCTTGAGATTCCCTTCCAGGTCGAACACGTTCACCAACCCGTTTCCATCTCCGGCCACTGCGTGCTTCTTCGATTCGTTGTGCTTCGCACAGGTCACTGTCGCGGGCTTGAAGGAAGCGTCACGCCCATCAATCGTCCACGCCCTGAAATTCGCGGCGCAGAGCATCGGTCCGTTCACCCCCAGGCCGAGCGCCAGTCCCCTGTACACGGCGCCCGGCCCGGAGTTGTCCACCACGGTGATCGCGTTGGTGGCATCAGCGTCCCGATTCCACCCGGCGATCATCCCGTTTTCGGTGGAAGAGAGGAACGCTGCCGGCTTTCCGGCTGTGTTCAAATACTGATCCACGCGATCTGCCAGTCCAGCGATGTCTCCCACGAGCATTTTCACTTCATACGACGTTGGTGGCACCGTCACTGAGGCGCCGCCCCAGCCGTTCGCCGCATTCCCTGCCACATAGAACACCACCTGCCCCGATCCCCCTACCGCCGCCTTCCAATCGAATTCGAAGCCCACGACCGTCCGTGTGCCAATGCGCATTCCCGCCAATTGGTGTTCCACGAATTGCGCCTGACCCGCCGAACACGGCTTCGGCGCTCCATCACAGATAGCCTGCGTGTTGGCGTCTGTTGACGACAGATCTCCCGCCCTGTCCCTCGACGGATCGCTTGCCAGGCGCACCTCGACTCGCGCAGAGCCGCTTCCCGAACTCAGCGTTCCTGTATGACATGCGGTGCAGGCCTCGGGTGCGTCGCCCGGCGCGCCAGTATAGCGAGGATCCGGCCCCGTGCTATATCCCAGAGCGACTCCGGACAAGAGCACCATCAATACGGCCTGCACCCACATCACCCTCCGGTCCATCAAACCTCCAACTCAGCTCTGCATCGATCTGATCGATGCTAGCCGCGGCCTGGCTCCTGGGTTGTTTCCCCGCTGTAAAAATCTTGTGAATTCCCTTCGCCTCTGCCGTTTGCGCCTCACCACCGCCTGCGTCCCGGGTTTACAATCGCTGTAAACCCAAGCGATGCAAAAGATACTGGTCATCGACGACGACGAGAACCTCCGGGACACCATCGGTTTGCTTCTCGAGAACGAAGGCTTCCAGCCAACCCTCATCGGCGACGGCAAGCTCGGCTTCGAAGAAGCGATCCGCGCACGGCCCGACCTCATCCTCGTCGACCTCCGCATGCCCGGCATGAGCGGTGTCGACGTCTGCAAGCAGATCCGCGCCGCAGGCCGTCAAACCCCCATCATTGTCCTCAGCGCAGTGGGCCAGGAGATTGACAAAGTCCTCCTCCTCGAAATGGGAGCTGACGATTATGTCGTCAAACCCTTCGGTACCCGCGAGCTGCTCGCCCGCATCCGCGCCGTCCTCCGCCGCGCCTCACCCGACTCCTCCCGCGTCCTCTCCTTCTCCGACGTCGAGGTGGATCTCGAACGCCGCACCGTCCGCCGGGGCGGCGACGAAATCAAGTTCACACGCGCCGAATTCAACCTCCTCGCCTTCTTCCTGCAGAACCCCGATCGCGCCCTCACCCGCGACCTCATCCTCAATTCAGTCTGGGGCTACGAGTCCTTCCCGAACACCCGCACCGTCGACGCTCACGTGGTCCGCCTTCGGCAGAAGCTGGAGCCCGACGCCAACGTTCCGCGCCACTTCCTCACCATCCATGGCGTTGGGTACCGCTTTCTCCCCTAGGCCCCCATGGCCACTCAGCCCCCTCCCGTCATCCTGATCGTCGAGGACATCGACACCTGCTCGTCCACTCTCGAAATTGCACTCTCCTCCATGGAAGGGTGCCAGGTGCTCAGTGTCAACTCGGCCGAAGATGCGCTGGCTGTCGTTGCAGGCAGCACCCTCCTCGCGCTGGTGACGGATCTCCATCTGCCCGGAATGAGCGGCTTCGAACTCATCCGCCATGTCCGCTCTGTTCCCGGAACGCGTCCACCCATTATCGTCGTCAGCGGCGATACCGATCCCCACACCCCGCACCGTGCGCACGAACTCGGCGCCGACGCCTATTTCGCCAAGCCATATTCTCCCGCCGAAGTACGCCGCACTCTGGAGCGTTTGATCCATGTCCCCTAAGCTTCGCTTCGCCTCTGTTCTTTGTTTCGTCCCCGTCCTCTGCACCGCGCAGGACAACCTCAAAGCGATTATCGAGCGCCTGGACAGGCTCGAGCAGGAAAACCGCGCACTGCGCGAGGAAATGCGCTCGCTCCGCCTGGAGCTTGCCGCCCAGCGCCCGGCCACAGCCCCGGAATCCTCATCTGCCCCGCTCACCGAGCGCGTCGAAGTTCTCGAATCGCGCACCGCCGATCTCGCCCAGACCAAGGTCGAAACGTCCTCCCGCTTTCCCTTAACCATTACTGGCATGGCGCTCTTCAACGCCTTCTACAACACCCCCAATTCCGGCGATGCGCAATACCCCACCACCGCCAGCGCAACGCCGTCCGCCGCCAACGCCGGCGGCACGCTCCGCCAGAGCATCATCGGTCTCCGCTTCCAGGGCCCCGGCTCATTCGCCGGCGCCAAGATCTCCGGCTCGATTTACACCGACTTCTTCGCAGGCTCGGATTCGTCGCTGAACCATCTGATCCGCATCCGGACCGCCACCATCCAGATGGAATGGAAGAATACCACCCTTATCGCCGCGCAGGACAAACCCCTCATCTCCATCCGCGAGCCGGACTCCCTTGCCCAGGTGGGTGTCTCTCCCCTCACCTCCGCCGGCAATCCGTGGCTCTGGCAGCCGCAGATCCGCGTGGAGCAGCGCTTTGCCCTTGGCGACTCAACTGGCTTCCGAGCCCAGGGCGCTCTTTACCAGACCAGCGAATCACGCACCAACGTCCCCAATGATTACACCGGGACAGTCGCCCCTTCCCGCCCCGGATGGGAGGGCCGCTTCGAACTCTGGCGCAATGTGTCTGAAGGCCGCCGTTTCGAACTCGCGCCGGGCTTCCACATCAGCGACAGCCACGTCGCCGGCTACTCAATTCCCTCCCGCATCTTCTCCTTCGACTGGAGGATCCGCCCTACGGCTAAGATCGACTTCACCGGGCTCTTCTTCAAAGGACGGAACATCGCTCCACTCGGCGCCCTCCGCCAGGGCTACTTCTTCTTCAACAACGATCCGCGCGCAGTCCACACCATCGGAGGCTGGGGCGAGCTCGCCTGGCATCCCACCTCACGACTCACGTTCAATGCCTTCACGGGACAGCAGGACGATCGCAACAGCGACCTTGTCGTTGCCGGCCGCATCGGCAAGAACCTCGCTTACGGCGCCAATACCATGTTCCGCATCGCTCCCAATGTCATCCTGTCTTTTGAGGGAGCCAATATTCGAACTACGTACCTCGGTACAGGAGTCCGTTCGGTAACGCACTATGACCTGGCTCTGGCGTATCTCTTCTAGCCTCGCTCTCCTTTCCTGCTGTCTCCACGCCGCCACCGTCAGCGGCCGTGTTCAGCTTGAGGACTCGCGCGAGCCGGGCGTCATCAAGCGCCGCGACTACTCCAGCGTCGTCCTCTGGCTCGTTTCCACGGGTAATCGCGCCGCGCCCCAATCCTCGCACTCCGCTCCCGCTGTCATGGATCAGCGCAACAAGACGTTTGTGCCGCACATCCTGGCCGTGGAGGCCGGCACGGTCGTTCGCTTCCCCAACTCCGATCCTATCTTCCACAACGCCTTTTCCAACTATGAGGGTCGAGTCTTCGATCTCGGGCTCTATCCTCCCGGAACCTCGCGCCATGTCGCGTTCGATCGCCCCGGCATCGTTCGCGTCTTCTGCAACATCCATTCGGCCATGAGCGCCGTGATCGTCGTCGTTCCGAGTCCCTGGTTCGCTGTCACTGTGAGAGATGGGACATTTTCCATTCCCAACGTGCCCCCCGGCGAATACCTCCTTCGCGTCTTTCACGAGCGCGCCACGCCTGCCACGCTCCAAAGCCTAGAGCGGCGCATCACGCTCGCCGACGGCCCATTCGACCTCGGCCTGCTGCGCGTCTCAGAGTCCGGATTCCTCCAGATTCCCCACAAGAACAAATACGGCGGCGAGTACGGCCCCGAAAATGAGAACAACAACGTGTATCCGGCTCCCCACAAGTGAACTGAGTGGCATCCATGCTGAAGAAGACTTCCTCCCTATCGCTCCTCAGCAAGATCCTCATCTCCACTTCCGTCGCGATCACGCTCCTGTTTGCGGTGACCGGCTGGATCGTCCAGGACCACGCCACCCGCCTCACCACGCTCAGCCTGGAGGAGGAGGTCCAGACAGGCTTCCGCGCCTACGAGGCCCTCTGGCGCGCGCGCACCGAACAGCTGCTCTCCGTTTCGCAGATCCTCTCTCGCATGCCCGACGTCCGCGCCGCCTTCTCCACTCGCGACGCCGCCACCATTCGCGATACTGCGGGTGAAATCTGGAATCGGCTTGCCCGCGAGGACGCCGTCTTTCTGGTCTGCGACCCCAGTGGCAGACTCATCTCCTCTCTCGGCCGTGTCCCCTCGCCGCCGCTCAAGGAACTCCCTCTGGTCCGCACCGCCGCCGCACGATTTCCCCGCCAGTCCTCCGGCTTTATCATGCTCGGCGGCACTCTCTATCAGGTCGCCGTCACTCCCGTCTATGTCGAGTCCGCACGCGAGCCCGCTCTCATCACCGTCCTCGTTGCCGGCTACGTCGTCGACGACGGTGTAGCCACACGACTCCAGCAGGCCATCGGCGACACCAATTTCACCTTCAATGTCGACGGCCAAGTCGTCGCCTCCAGCGGTCCGGCGCCCGCTGCTCCCTCCCTCTTCGTCCGCGAGCTGCGCCGCCCTCTGCTGGACCTCGAAGGCCACCCCATTGGCGAACTCGTAATCTCCCGCTCCTTCGATGCAGCCCAGGCCTACATTCAACGTCTGCGGCGCGATATCTTCTTCATCTGGGCCGCTGCCCTTACCGTGGCTCTTGCGCTGATCTACTTCCTCGCCCGGCGGGTCCTTCGGCCCGTCGCCGAGCTCGATCGAGCTGCCACCGAGATCGCCAGGGGCAACTACGACTACACCATCCAGCCCCGCAGCTCCGACGAAATCGGCCGCCTCGCCGAAACTTTCAATTCCATGACCCAATCCCTCCGCGACGCACGGCACGAGTTGATCCGCCAGGAGCGCATCGGCACTATCGGCCGACTCAGCACCTCGCTGGTCCACGATCTCCGCAATCCCCTCGCCGCGATCTACGGAGGCGCCGAGCTCCTTGTAGATTCCAAACTCTCACCCGACCAGGTCAAGCGCCTCGCCTCCAACATCTACAAGTCCTCGCGCCGCATCCAGGAGCTCTTCCAGGACCTGCTCAGCATCGCGCGCGATTCCGTCGAGCAGCGCGAGCCCTGCCGCCTTGCCGATGTCGTTCGCTCCGCCTTGGAATCCCTCCAGCCTCAGATCGACTCGCAGCATATCGAGGTCCATCTCGAGATTCCAGAGGACCTCGAAGCGACCATCTCGCGCTCCCGTGTGGAACGTGTCTTTCTCAACCTCGCCGGCAATGCCCTCGAGGTCATGCCCTCCGGAGGATCAATTAGCGTCTCCGCCACCTCCAATCATTCCGCCATTGAAATCCGCTTCGAAGACTCCGGCCCGGGCGTCTCTCCGTCTATTCGCGACCGCCTCTTCCAGCCATTCGTCTCCGCCGGCAAACGCAGCGGCCTCGGCCTCGGGCTCGCCCTGTCGCGCCAGACCATTCTCGATCATGGAGGCGACCTTTGGCTCGACCCCTCCTCTTCGCGCGGCGCCCGTTTCCTGATCCGTCTCCCCCTGAATTGACGATTTACTTTTCTTTCACAGATCCATCACGACTCTCCTCGCGGCTTCCTCCATCATTGGGCTATGAAGATCGCAGTTCTTCTTGGCTTCATCGGATTCGCCGTCCTGCAACTGGCCCCAGCGCCATACCAGATCGCGACGGCTCCGGTAGTAACCGCGCAGTCCGTGACGTCCGATCCCGCTGTCCCTCAACCAGTCGTCGCCATCGTCCGCCGATCCTGCATGGACTGCCACTCCTACGAAACCCGCCTGCCCTGGTACGGCAAGGTGGCGCCGAGCTCATGGATGCTCGCGAAGGATGTCACCGAGGCACGCGCAGCCATGAACCTCTCCGATTGGGGCCGCAAGAAAGCCCCGGTCCAGGCCGCTCTCGCCGCCGCGATGTGCCAGGGGGTCCAGTCGGGACGCATGCCCAAACAGCGATATGTTCTGCTTCACCCCGAAGCGAAGCTCTCCCCCGCCGAAGTCCAGACCTTCTGCGCCTGGTCAGACGCCGCCCTCGCCAGCCTCACCCGCAGTGCGCCGCCTCGGCCCTGACCCAATCACCGACAGGCGCACTGGTGCGCCGATCGGACAGCCAACGCTCCGGACGGGCAAACCTCCGCGCATCGCACCGCTGAGTTTTTCAACCCATCTGCGATCGTCTTGCCGAACGGCGCAGCGACCGCCACATCAAATCCGCGGCCGATGATCGCCACGCCCCACTCTTCGTGCTCTTCGGCAGCGATCCGCACGCATGCCTCGCATAGAACGCACTTGCCCGGCTCGTAGACGATCTCCGGATGAGACAGGTCCCGCGAGAATCTCCGCCGCGCACCGGAAAATCTGAACGCATCCGCGTGGTACTCGGTGGCGAGAGAACGCACCGTGCAACAGTCCGCCTTCGTGCATCCGCACGTCAGACAGCGCTGCGCTTCACGTTCCGCGTCCGCCGCCGGGAATATCAACTCCACCTCGTCGAAACTCGTCCGCCGCCGCTCCATTTCGATCTCAGGCACGCGTACACGCGCCGACTTCTCGATTTCCCGGAACAGCGCCGCCCGCTCCGCATCGTCCATCGGCCGCATGGAGACCGCCGCCTCCAACGGTTCGCCCGTCACCGCCCAGCCCCGCATATACTGATCCATCGACAGCGCCGCCGTCCGTCCCGCGGCAACGGCTCGCACCGCCAGGTCCGCACCTAACACAGCGTCGCCCCCGGCGAATACACCCTCCACGTTCGTCGCCATCGTCCGCGCGTCGGCAGCAATTCCCCACTTCGTGACTTGCAGACCTTCCTGCTCAGGCAACTCGCGCTCCACTGACTGTCCGATGGCCGCGATCACCGTCGAACATTGCACAAGGAACTCCGAGCCCGGCACGGGAACAGGCCGCCGCCGCCCGCTCGCATCCGGCTCGCCGAGTCCCATCCGCTGGCACGTCAGCCTCAACCCGCCGCCATCCCGCTCCAGTTTCACCGGCGCGGCCAGAAACTCAATGGCGACACCCTCCGTCTCAGCCGCCTCAGCCTCAGACAGCAGGCACGGCATCTCCTGCCGCGTCCTCCGGTAGAGAATCTTCACACTCCGAGCCCCCAGCCTCACCGCGGCACGCGCGCAATCGATCGCTGTATTGCCGCCTCCGATGACAACCACTTCCTCACCCACGTGCGGCAACCGCTCCAGGAACTCAAGCCCTGACATCGCCAGCGCCTCACCCTCGCACTGCAATCCCTGTGCCCGTTGCGCGCCTGTGGCAAGAAAGACTGCGTCGTAGCGGCTCCGCAGATCCGCCAGCGTGAAGTCCCGTCCCCAGCGCTGCCCCATCCGAAACTCCACGCCCAGCTTCTCGATCGCTCCAATTTCGGCGTCCAGCGCGTCCTTCGGCAGCCGGTGCGCCGGAATCGCGTAGCGAAGCATTCCACCGGCCCGCTCCTTTGCGTCGAACACCGTCACGCCATGACCCAAGCGGCGCAGGAACATCGCGGCAGACAGGCCAGCCGGACCCGCACCCACGATTGCAGCGCGCTTGCCCGTGTCCTTAGCGGCAGCCAATCCATCTATCCCTTGATCCGCAACATACCGGTGCAGTGCCCCGATCGACAGGCCCTGGTCGTAGTCCGATCGCCGGCACTGCTGCTCGCACAATCTCGGACAGATCCGCCCGAGCGCGCCTGGCAGCGCCAGCTTACGCGAGATCACCTCCATCGACCTCGCCAGGTCCCGCCGAGCAATCTCTCCGACGAATCCCGGGATGTCGAGCCCAGCCGGACACGTCGCCGCGCACGGCGCCACGCAGTCGCCGGCGTGATCCGACAGCAGCAGTTCCAGCGCTATCTGCCGCGCCTTCCGCACGTCCGCGCTGTCCGTGGTCACCACCATGCCTTCCGCCGCCGGCAGCGTGCACGACGGCGTGAATCCCCGCCGCCCTTCCACCTGAACCGCACAAACGAAGCATGAGGACACCGGCGCCAACCCTTGCACGTGGCACAGCGTCGGGATGCGGATCCCCAGCCACCGCGCCGCATCCAACACGGTCGTGTCAGGTTCGACACTCACCCGCCGCCCGTCGATGGTCAGCGTCAGCATGGGCTCACCACCTCCACGGCGTCTTCCGGGCACACCTTTCTGCACTCGTCGCAGCGAGTGCAGAGCCGGTCATCGATCACGTGCTTTTCGTACGGCTCAAACATGATTGCCCCCACGGGACAAACCTGCGCGCACAGCGTGCAGCCGGTGCATTTGTCATTGACGAGATACCGGATCAGGGCAGGGCAGCGGCCCGCCGGACAGCGCTTCTCGCGAATGTGCGCTTCATACTCGTCACGGAAGTACCGCAGCGTCGTCGCCACCGGATTGGGCGCGGTCTGCCCCAACCCGCAGAGGCTTCCGCGGCTGACGTAATCAACCAACTCCTCCAGCTTCTTGAGATCGTCCGGATGCGCGTTCCCCTCGCAGATTCGCTCCAGGATCTCCAGCATCCGTTTCGTCCCAATGCGGCAAAATGTGCACTTGCCGCACGATTCCGCCTGCGTGAACTGCAAAAAGAAGCGCGCCATGTCCACCATACAGTCGCGCTCGTCCAGCACCACCAGGCCGCCCGACCCCATGATCGCGCCCGTCTTCGGAATCTCCTCGTAATCCACAGGCGTGTCCGCGAGCCGCTCTGGAATGCAGCCGCCCGATGGCCCGCCCATCTGCACCGCTTTGAATCTGTGAGCGCCCTGAATTCCGCCGCCGATCTCCTCCACAATCGCGCGGATCGTGATCCCCATCGGCACTTCGATCAGCCCGCCGCGACGGATCTTCCCCGCCAGCGCGAACACCTTGGTTCCTTTGCTCGACTCCGTCCCCAGGGACGAGAACGCCGACGCGCCGTGCCGCATGATCCACGGCACGCACGCCAGCGTTTCCACGTTGTTGATCAATGTCGGCGCGCCGCGCAGCCCGCGCTCCACCGGATACGGCGGCCGCAGCCGCGGCATCCCCCGTTCGCCTTCCAGCGACCGGATCAGCGCCGTCTCCTCGCCGCAGACGAATGCGCCTGCGCCCTCGCGGACCACCAGTTTGAGCGCGCCCAACACCCCGCGTTCCTCTGCCTGCCGGATCGCCTCCCGCACGTTGCGCACCGCCAGCGGGTACTCCGCGCGAATGTAGAAAATCCCCTCCGCCGCGCCAATCGCATACGCCGCGATCGCCAGCCCTTCCAATACTCGGTGCGGATCCGCCTCCAGCACCAGCCGGTCCATGAACGCGCCCGGATCGCCCTCGTCCCCGTTGCAGATGACGTACTTCACCGCGCCTGGCTGCTTCCGCGCCATCGCCCACTTGCGTCCCGTCGGAAACCCCGCTCCGCCGCGACCCCGCAGGCCCGATGCGGTGATCATCTCGATCACCGCATCAGGCGCGAGCTCCAGGCACGCCCTCAGCGCTTCATATCCGTTTCGGGCTTCGTACTCCTCGATCCGGCCCGGATCGATCTCGCCGCAGTTCTCCAGCACGATCCGCTGCTGTTCCACCGGCGAGACTTCAAACAACTCCACAGCAGAGCCCCGGCGCGGCGCCCTCATCCATCCGTTGCCCCGCACGTGCCGCCGTACAATCTCCCGCGCTGACTCCGCCGTGACGTTGCCGTACATCGCCACTCGCCGGCCATCTTTCAGCACCTGCACGATCGGTTCGCAGTGGCACATGCCGTTGCACCCGACAGACTTCACCGCCACGTCAACGCCTGCTTCCCGCAGCAGTGCGTCGCGCACTGCCTCGCCCCCGCTTGCCACGCCGCACGAACTCAAGCCGACGCGGAGTTCCACGCTCATGTTCGTTCTCCCGGCTTGACCGCCAGCGCATCGCACGCAGTCGCCGGCGTCAGTTTCCCCGCCGTGTGCTCGTCCACCATCATCACCGGGGCCAGGCTGCAGCAGCCCAGGCATGCCACTTCCTCAATCGTGAATGCCCTTGTCGGATCCGTGTCTCCGCCTTCGGGAATCGCCAGGCGCCGCCTCAGTTCATCAGTAATCTGCCGGGCCCCCGCCACATGGCACGCCGTTCCATGACACACGCGCACGATGTGGTCTCCCACGGGCGACTGCCTGAATCGCTTATAGAACGATGAGGTCCCAGCAATCTGCGCCGGCGTGATCTCAGTCAGTTCGCACACGCGCAGCAGAGCCTCATCCGGCAGATAGCGGTAGTGGGCCTGAATCGCATGCAGAATCGGAATCGCCGCATCCGTCGTGCGGCCCTCCTGCGCCACCAGCCTATCGACGAAGGAGATGTCGAACTCCGGCGCAGCCGGGGCCGTCTTCAACACAAGGCTTTGGGCCGGCTGCGCCACAGCCCGCTCGGGTTTCCGCACCGGTTCGGGCTCTGCAGCAAGGACCCGTTTCGACGCGCTCAGAAATCCTGCCGCAGCCCCGATCAGCGCCAGCGACAGCCAGTTCACCCGCTTCCTCCGCGCCCGGTTGAACTCCGCGATCCTGTTCTGTTCCGCCGCCAGCACCGGCGCCAGCGCCGCGTCCCGCTGGGCCCGCTCCTGCAGCGCCGCAATGCGCGCGTCGCTGAGCGGAGTCCACCGCCGCATTACCGCGTAATCCACGGTCAGCGCTGCGACGCACATGGCGGTGAGAACCCCCGCCGCGATGGCAGCCTTTTTCATCGGAGTTCCTCCACCGCCACGAACCCCTTGGCCTTTGCCAGCGGACCTTCCCGCGGGCACGAAGCATAGCACCGCGCGCAGTACAGGCACTTCCGCCGCACCGCGCGCATCTCCTCGATCGCTCCATAGGGGCACGCATCCTGACACAGCCCGCAATCCAGTTCCTTGTCCGGCGTGATGCTCACGCCCCGCGACGCCAACTGCGAAAACCACGAGAGCAATCCGCCGTACGGACACAAATAGCGGCAATACGGACGCCCGACAAACATCCCCAACACCAGGAACCCCGCACCCAGCGCCAGCATGTGTGCAAAGCCGGAGCGCCGGAACAGGCTCACAAACGGATCGTACCGGCAGATCACAAAATCGCGCGACGCCGCCGGCAGCACCGCAAATCCGATCGCCGCCGCCAGGTACACGTACTTCAACAGCCCCAGCGCCTGGTCCAATCGCCGCGGCACCCGCACCGGTTTCAGCAGTACCAACTCCTGGATGCTCCCCAGCGCGCAGACTCCGCCGCAGAAAGCTCTTCCAAAAAACACAGCCACCAACAGCGGCAGGAAGAACGTCGCCGTCACCACCATCGGAATGTGATACCGCGGATCCGTCAGCGCCACCGTCACGTTCTGAATCGAGCCGATCGGACACACGCAGCCCTCCCGGTAGAAGCCGAAATAGGCGACACTCGCCACAGTCAGTCCCACCAGCCACCGCCTGCTGCGGCGCTTCACGACGATCCACACCGACGCCCCCATCGCCCCCGCCAGCAGGGCCACGTCGAGGACCTCCAGCCACGCCCGCCTGGGCAGCGGCTTCTGTACGGGAGGCGTCTTGTACCCGCCGCCGATATCCTTCTCCTGCGGCGCCCGGTCCACCGGCCTCTCATACTGCAGCGCCTGCGCCCCCGCGCTGCCCGCCAGTCCGATCAGCAGGCATAAGGCGAGAATCGCCCGTGCAGCTCTCACCCCAACACCCCTTTCAGCACCGGCCAGATTCCGACCGCATCTTTCGGACACGCAGTCGAAATTGCGCAGTTGTTACAGCTCACGCAGAGGTTGTGCCTGACACGCAGCACGATCGACCCCAATCCCGCCGGCTCCTTGCACGCCATCACGCACTTGCCGCACCCGTCGCACTTCGTTTCGTCGATGACGTACTCGTAGAAGTTGTTCGCCGGATCATTCGGATCCGCCTCTCCAATCGGCTTCCGCTGGATCGCGTCGCGAGGGCACAGCTTTTCGCTCGGCAGCCCGTCCCGCCCCACGGCGCTCTTGACGTTGAAATATGCCGGGCACACGCAGCACCGGCCGCACTTCGAAAACTCATTCACGGCCCGCACCGCGGACTGCGTCACCACGCACTCCTTCACGCACAGGTCGCACACCTTCACGTTCACCTCGCCCACCCGGCTGTTCACGCACTTCGAGGTGTCGATCTGCCACACCACCTGCCCCTCGGCTTTGCGAACGAGGAAGCCCGCCGTCACACCAATGCCGGTCACCGCCGCGCCGCGCATCGCCTGCCGTCTGGTGAGCTTCTTCATCACGCCTCCCGCACCGGCTCAAATACGAGGATCTGCAGACGCACCGTTTCCGCGACGTACACCCGGCCCCGGAAATCAGCAGTCACTGGCATGTTCTTGCACTGCGCGTCCAGTTCTTTCGACGCCAGCACCGCGCCCAACTTGCCGCCGGCGTCCAGCACCTTCGCCCGCGGCCCGGCCTTCTCCGTCACAATCACACGGCCCCCCGGACCGAGCGCCACATTCGTCGGATTGCAGCAGCCCCCGAAACCTTCCGGATCCGTTCCGTCGAACCGCCCGATGTGCCCCAACAGCTTTCCTTCACGCGTGTATCGCTCAACTCGGTGCTTGCCGGGATTCGCGGCGTGAATCACACCAGCCGCGTCCACATCGAAGTCCAACACGCCATTCGGGATCAGGAATCCGTTGGTGCTGTTGTCCCTGCCGATCTCGTTCACTGGCCTCAACACAGCCTCGTAGCGCCGGATGCACCGTGCCGCCGCATCCGCGACAAACGTCTCGCCCTGATGGAAACCCACGGCGGTGATCTCGCCGAACCAGCCGCCACGCCACGCCTTCTCCAGCTTCCCCACCTCGTCGAAGATCTCCACCTGCCCGGCCCCGCCTACGAAGACCCGCCTGTCGTCCGCCACCGCGATGGAACTCGCCGGCTTCGCCGTTACCCAGCGCCGCACCGGCTTTCCCGCCGGATCGAACACCATCACCTGCGAGTCGCCCGCCGCGTACAGGCGCCCGTCTCGCCCGGTGCACAGTCCGCGGATCGAGTGGCTGAACCACTCCGGCCCGCTGCCTTTGCCTCCCATCACTCGCGTGAGACGATACTCCATGGATCGCTCCTATCTGCCCCGGACGTCGATGCACACCATCTTCGTCAGGTCCCGCAGCACCAGCTTGCCGTCAGACAGCGCCATCGGGCCCCATACGTCTTCGCCGGAGAGCACCTGCGCCTTGTCCAGTTCCCTGTACCCCGTCGTGTCGGCCTCGATCAGGTGCAGCATCCCCGTCTTGCCCTCCAGTACGTAGAACATTCCATCGGCCAGCAGGAAGCTTCCCAATTCGAACGACGCCTTCCCCTCGCTGTCCCACACCTTGTTGCCCTTGAAATCCATGCACGTGAACAAGCCGCGCTTCTTCTTCCCCACAGCAAAGAAATGCCCCTTGTACACGACGGGCGTGTGCACCTCGGAATTCCACTCGTTGTTTTTCAAATCGAATGCCGTGTCCGTCCTGAACGCCCCGCCTGCGTTGCTCACTTTGATCAGCGTGCTGCCCGCGTCGTACGGTCCGGTGACAAACACCTGTTGCGTGTCCACGGCCAGCGGCGAAGGCGCCGCAGCCACGTTGAACTTCCGCGGATAGTTCCACAGCAGCTTCCCGTCCCGCGCCGACACGCCCATCACTGACTCGAGGGTCGCGTACAAATATTGCTTCACTCCGCCCAGCGTCGCCGGCATCACCGACACGTGCGACAGGATTGCATTGATGGTGTTCGGCGTCCGCCACAACTCCTTCCCCGTCGCCTTATCCAGCGCCACCATGATGGCGTCTCCGCCGGTGGCTACCACGATCCGGTCGGCCTCGATCAGCGGATTCTGCCCGTTGTACCAGGGCGGGATGCGAGTCTTGTACACCGCCACCAGGTCCTTCTGCCACACCTTCTTCCCCGTCTTCGCATCCAGTGCGTACAAGTTGCACTTCGGATCCATGGAGAACACGAACCGCCCATCCACGGCAGGCACAGTCCGCGTGATTGCGTGGTTCGGCCTGATCTTCTTCGGCTCCATGTACCGCCAGATCTCCTTGCCCGTCGCCAGGCTCCGGCAGAACACGATCCATTCGCCCTTCGCCTCGTCGTAGTCGTTGTGATAGACCCGCCCGCCTACAATCGCGGCGCCTGCGTAGCCCTGTCCCACCGGGACGGTCCACAGTACCTTCGGCCCGCCCTGCGGCCACTTCTTCAGCAGCCCGGTCTCCTTCGAGATGTTGTCCCGCGCCGCGCCCCGGAACTGCGTCCAGTCCTCCGCCCGCAGACTCGTAGCCAGCAGCCCCACGCAGGCGATTCGCAAGACGGTATTCATACTATAGAGTATGACACCCGATAGTCTTGTTTAGGAGATCAAAACATCAGGTGGGCAACCGCTTTCGTCCCTCCCAGATTCCCCGATTCTTCACCTTAACCTTCCCAGCACCGCCTCCTTCAACTGCCCCTCTGCCTCTTCCGTGAAAGGCGTCACCGTCGTCTCATACCCGCCCTCCGGAAACGCCTTCTTCGTCGGTAGATACCCCAGCCACCCATTCGCATACCCGAAGTAGAAGGTATTCTTCACCCCCGAACGCCGCCGCACCTCCATCGCGATCTCGCAGAACAGCTCCACCGGCGCCGCCCACACCGCCATTTCCTGGCCGATCCGCAAAACCCGGACCGGCAACCGCACCTTCTGCGCCGGGCTCAAAAAGGCAGCCAACTCTTTCGGCATCTCCAACCCCGCCTTCAAGGGTGTCTCCACCACGAACTCCTCCGCCGCGAACTTCAGCCCGGACTGCTCCATGAGCCCACCATAGGCAGCCACAATCCGATCCCCCAGCAGCACGTTGAACTCCGTGATCCGCACCTTTTTGAAATCGTCGTAGACGCTGTAGATCGGCGCGATATCCCCCGCCGCCCCGTTGATGAACAGCACCGGCGCACCCAGTTTCTGTTCCACATACGCCGCCACGATCCCCGGCGCATCGCCGCTGATCAACTGGTTCTTCCCGCCCAGCACGGTGCCGTGCATCGCATAGTTAGCGATCAGCGCGATCGGCGTCCCGTTCAACCGGTCCAGCCGGATCAGCCCCACCTGCCGGTCCACCGGTCCGTCCGGATTCAACCCCAGCGAGATCCGCCCGTCCACATCCCTGGATCGCCGGTTGATGTTCGCATTCGACGTCGTCACGCCGGCACTCAGCTTCGCCGGAGCCAGCTTCGCCCGCGCTTCCACGATCCCTGCGATCAGCTTCCGCTTCACATCTTTCGCATACCCCCAGTCCGGTTCATGATCGTAGCGGCCTTTGAGAAACGCCTGCCCCATCCCCGGCGGCCCGAGCTCCGGAGCCGAATGCGTATGCGTGACCGTCCACCACACGTGTGTCCGCTCGATCCCCGTCTCCTTCTTCAGCTCCGCGCAAAATTCATCGTAAAATGCCGGTGAAAACAGCGCAAAATCCGACGACACCAGGAAAAACTGCGTCCCCCCGTCGTCCAGCGCCACAATTCTGTGGAACAGCGGGTCGTGAACCCCCGTGGACTGCCGAGCCGCATACCCTAGGAGCCACTGTGGCTTGTCCGGAGTAATGTCGACCTTCACAGCCGAGGCGCGGAACTCTCCCCAAACCGCCACCTGGAGCAGCAACAGGATCAACAGCCTCATGACGCTTCCTCCCTACGCCCGCAGCGCTGCCGGATATGCCTTCTTCACGGCGGCCACAATATCCTCCGTGTCCTGCCGCGTGTACTTCGGCCCCACCGGGACGCCCGCAAACCGCGACAGAATGTCGATCGTCCGCGGGCACGACGCCGCTCCGTACCGGATCGCCTTGCCTCGCGCCGACGTCCAAGTCGGCCACGCCGGATGCAGCGTGATCTTGTTCTCGATGTACGGCTGCACCGGCAGGATTACCGAGCCTCCCGGGCCATTTGCCGGCACATTCTCCGCCTTCATCAGCTCCATGAACCTGTCCCGCTGCGACTTCGAATCGAAGCGGATAAACACCGGCGATCCCAGATCGCCCGCCGGATCCGGCCGCAGCCGGAACCGCAGACCCGGAATTTCTCCGAGCTTCTCATACACCCGCGCCGCGTTCGCTCGCGCCGCAGTGATAATCATGTCCAGCTTCCTCAGTTGCGCCAGCATCACGCCGCCCGTGAACTCGCTCATGCGGAAATTCGTCCCCACGAATGGCGACAACCGGGTCTCGCCCAGCATCTCCTTGTGCGGCGCGAAGATGTTTCCCACGTCGTGGAACCGTACCGCCCGTTCGAACAGCTCCGGATCGGACGTCACCAGGGTGCCGCCCTCGCCTGAGGTGATCGTCTTGCTCTCCTGGTGGCTGTACGTGCCGATATCCCCCATCGACCCCAGCCGCCGCCCCTTGTAGGATGCGCCCACCGCCTGAGAGCAATCCTCAATCACCCGCAGCCTGTGCTTGCGCGCTACAGCCAGGATCGGATCCAGATTGGCCGGATTCCCCTGCAGATGCACCGCTATAATTGCCTTCGTCTGCGGGGTGATGCGTGCCTCGATGTCTGCCGCATCCAGGTTGAGACTTTCGTCGATCTCTGCAAACACTGGCAGCGCTCCGGCCCTCACCACGGCCGTGCAGTCGGAGTGCCACGTCCACGCCGGCATGATCACTTCATCCCCCGGCCCAACCTGCAATGCGGCCATCGCGCACTCCAGGGCCGCCGTCCCCGAACTCACCGCCAGAGCGTACTTCGTGCCGATCTTCCCCGCAAACTCCTTCTCGAAGGTGGAGACCTTCACCGGCGCCACGCCCCGGCGCCCTGTGAACCGGAACGGCACTCCCGTGTCCACGACTTCGTCCACCTGCGCCTTTTCCGCCGCGTCATAATGCAGCGGCCCCCAATTGTCCCCCCGCAGCGGTTTCTCTCTCACCGGCCCCTGCGCCCGTGCCGTTCCTGCACCGGCCGCAACCGCGGCAGCCGCCACAAACTTCCTGCGTTCCATAACGGCCCTCCTGTTTTGAAACGACTCTCATTCTATTCCACGGCGATCGAACCCGCGAACGGAAGAGAGTGGGTATGCGTATGTTTGTTGTATGCGCGTCTTGCCGGTCGCCTCACTCCTCGATGAAGCCCTCGCCCTCTGGCGCGCGTGCCCCGAAACTCGCCCTGACCTCGGCCCGCCCAGCCCCCCACAGCAGCAGTCCGCGAACGAACCCTTCCTGGAGCGCTTCATCCAATCCCTCCACTCCGAACTCCAGCGACTGCCTAACACGCGAGCCCAAAGATCAGAAACCCACCAGCGCATCACCGCCGCATTCACAACCTTCGGCCGCTCTGCTCTCGGGTTCAGTGACGAGCACCTCCACCTCCTCCTTGGTAATGGCTTCTCCTCCATCGGCACGCAGATGGCGCGGCGCGCCCGCAGCTTCGATCCCTCCGTCCCTCTCGACGACATCCTCCAGGCCAGCCGCAACGCCTGGACCGCCTGCGGCCTGCAGGTCCTCTTCGGACGCTCCATGGATCTGACCCCGTCCATCTTCGCCTACAGCATGCTGTACCCGTACTCCGACAACTATATGGACGACCCGCAGGTCGATTCCACGGAGAAGCGAGGCTTCAGCGCGCGGTTCCGCCAGCGGCTTTCCGGCGAACTGCCGGACCCAGCCAATACCCATGAGGCAACCATATGGCGCCTGGTCTCTCTCATCGAAGACCAATACCCCCGCCTCTCGCAGCCTGGCGTCTACGACAGCCTCCTCGCCATCCATCACGCTCAGGAGCAAAGCCTGCGCCTCCGCAAGTCCGTCTGTTGCTCTCCAAGGGAGATCGAGGCCCTGAGCTTCGAAAAAGGCGGAACCTCCGTCCTCGCCGACGCCTGGCTCGCTGCTGCTCCCACTCCAGATAGCGCTGATGCATCCGATCTTCAACTGAAATTCGCATTCCTCTGGGGCATCCTTCTTCAACTCGGCGACGACTTGCAGGATCTCCGCGAAGACTTGAGCTCCGGCACCCTCACCGTCTTCTCGAACGCTGCTTCTCATCAACCCCTGGACGCCCTCACCAACCGGACCCTCCACTTCGCCCGACACGTCATGGCCCTCATGGCACAACTCCCCGGCCCGCCGCCAACCGCCCTGATGCAACTGATCCGCCGCAGCTCCCTTTCCCTCATCATCCGCGCCGCCGGCGAAGGCGCCGAATATTACACGCCCGAATACCTCCAATTCCTCGAATCGCACTCCCCTTTCCGCTTCGCCTTCCTCGAGGAACGCCGCCGCCGCATCGCTGACCGGAACATCCTCCTTGCCAGACTCTTCGAAGCCTTCCTCTCCGGCGACTCCGACGAACCCGCCTTCCCCTGGCTCCCCAACTCACTCTTGCCGAGGTAATGACAACCGGCATAGCGGACCGGTTCCCGAGTCCTCCCTCCGTGTACAGTGGAAATGGACTTACCGGAGAAGTGCCTTGAATAAAGGTATCGAAGAGCGAAAACGCGTTGTGGCTTTGAGTTCGCTGGCCGCAGCCGTGGCGCTGACGGGCTTTAAGATTGTCGTGGGCGTTCTTACCGGCAGCCTCGGAATATTGGCCGAGGCGGCTCACTCAGGCTTGGACCTGGTCGCTGCGGGCGCAACTTACATCGCCGTACGAACCTCGTCGCGTCCTCCGGACTACGGCCACCGGTACGGCCACGGCAAAATCGAGAACCTCTCCGCGTTGTTCGAAGCGGGGCTTCTGCTGGCCACTTGTTCCTGGATTGTCTACGCGGCCATTCGACGTCTCGCCAGTGGCGGGGGCGAGGTGGAGGTCACGGTGTGGTCGTTCGCGGTCATGCTCGTCTCAATTGCCATCGACTGGTCACGTTCCCGGGCGCTCCGTGGTGTCGCCGAAGAGACCAACAGCCAGGCGCTCGAAGCCGACGCCCTGCACTTCGAAACCGATATCTGGAGCTCGAGCGTCGTGATCGTGGGGCTCATCGGCGTTCAGACTGCAAATTGGGTGCCCTCTTTGTCCTGGCTGCGCCACGCCGACGCTGTGGCGGCGCTGGCAGTGGCCGCGATCGCGAGTGTGGTCACAATCCGCTTGGGCTCCCGGACCGTGCAGGCTTTGATGGATGCGGCGCCGTCGGGCATGGAAGGCCGGATCGTCCAGGCTGCCGAGTCCGTCCCCGGTGTGATCGACTGCCACAGCGTCCGCTTCCGCTACTCAGGCCCCACGCTCTTCGTCGATGCCCACATTTCGATGGACGGTACACTGCCGCTGTCAAGGGCGCACCAGATCGCAGACCAGGTCGAACAGGCTGTACGAACGGAACTCGACGGCGCCGATGTGACGGTCCATTGCGAACCGTGTAATGACCAGCCGTTGCCGGAGAATTAGTCCCGGACTTCTGGCATCGGGCGGTCCGGGAACAGAGCTTGCGGCCAGGAGTCGTATTGATGCGGCGAAACTTCTGCAGATTCAACTCGGCCACAGCGCGTTCGATCCGCCGTGAACCTCTCCCTCCTCGCGCGGTTAGGTCACACCGGCAGGATTGTTGACCCGTCCTGCGCGGAGTCCAACCGCAACAGATCCCATTGTCTAAAATAGGTTCCGTTGGCCGGTTGCAGGCCAATGTGTGCAGCAGCCCAACAGACTCAGGTCAAAGCCAAATGCGCAGCATCCTGCGATATGCCGTCCTCGCTCTTTTACACTGTGCGGCGAGCTTGCTGCCTTCGCAGCAAAGGCCCGCTCCGGTCGAGAAGAACAATCCGGCGCACTCCGGAGGTATGTTCAGTCCTGCAGCCTGCGCCTTCGACATCCCGTCCGGGGCGCAAGTCCGATGCGGCTGGCTCACTGTGCCGGAAGACCGGTCCAGGGTGAACGGCCGCACGATCCGCTTGCACATAGCGATATACAGGAGCCGCAGTCCCCGTCCGGCTCCCGATCCGATCCTTTGGCTGGTCGGCGGACCCGGCGGCCGCGCGCACACGTTCGCATCCCGCCTGTTTGATCGCGTTGTCCAACCGTACATCGGAAAACGTGACTTCATTGTGCTGGACGTCCGCGGCACCGGCTACTCACAGCCGGCGCTCGATTGCCCAAATCCCAGCGGTCCTCCGGCCGAATGGGTGCGCGCCTGCCGCGAACGCCTGAGTTCCATCGCTGATCTCAATTGCTACAACAGCGCCGCCGTTGCCGCAGACCTCGACGACCTCCGCCGGGCACTCGGCCTGCGCGAATGGAACCTCATGGGCGAGTCCTACGGGACCAGGCTTGCCCTCACGGCAGTTCGCGACCGTCCGGAAGGCATCCGCTCCATTGTCCTGGATTCCGTGGTTCCGCCCGAAGCCGACCAGTATGCGGATGGCCCGGCCAAATTTGAGAATGCTGTGAGTGCCCTCATTTCCGGCTGCGCTGCAGACTCGGGGTGCCGGGACGCATACCCCAACCTCCGGCGCACCCTCCTGGATGCCGCCGATCAGCTCGACCGGTCCCCCCGCCGCCTTGCGGGCAACTGGCACGGCACGCCCTTCAAAGCTCAATTCGACGGCCGCCAGTTGGTCGAAGCTCTGCATATGGCGCTCTATGAATCGGACATCATTCCCCAACTCCCCTGGGCCATCGGCCACGCTGTGGATGGCGGCGCTGACGGCGTCTGGTGTGAAGTCTTCGGAAGGCATGCGATCTTCGTCGCGAGGAGACTCGTCGATCAAGGCGCACAGCTTTCTTTCCACTGCGCCGAAGAGGTCCCCTTTGCGGATGTCGCCCGTCTCCAGCGCGAGGATGAGCGGCGTTCATGGATGCGTCACATCGCGAGCGGGATCGGGATTGTGGAAGCGTGCCGGTGGTGGAACGTGAAGTCTGCAGGATTACGCGAATCAATGCCCGTGCACAGCGCAATACCTGCGTTGCTTCTCGCGGGCACAGATGACCCCGTGACTCCTCCTGACTACGCGCGATCTGCCGCCTCCAGCCTCGCAAATTCGTTTCTATTTGTTTTTCCAGCCATGGGACATCAGCTCACCGCGAATTCCATCAGTACGTGCCCGCAGACGGTGGTTCTCGATTTTCTGAATAATCCCAAGCGCCGCCCCGATCCGGCGTGTCTCGACCAATGGAAGCCGCGCTGGCGATTGAGGTGAATCCACTCTCTCCTAAGGTTCAGTCCCAGGTGAATGAACGGGCCGTTGCATGAGCCGCCCACTCCTGGCGTTGCGCCTGTCTTCCGAGGAGAGTCTCCGCCTTCCGGAAGGGTGCGGTTGATCGCGGGATACCGGCGGATCTCTCCGAGTGATATCCAAAGATAGCGGCGCGTTCTGAGCGACGCCAATGTAATCAACTGGACGACACGCTCCTTTCGGGAAAAGTCGTCCAAAATAGCCCCATCCCCTTTACTTGGTTTTGAAAATGCTCTATCTTCGTCCCAACGCGGCACGGCAGCCGCAACGAGGGAGGTAAATCTTGAAACGGGGAACTACCAACACTCGACTGTTCACGGCCGGATTCTGTCTGGCCGTCAGTCTCATTTTCCTGAACTCCGAGTCGCCCACGGCGTCCGCCCAGGTCCTTTACGGTTCGATCGTCGGGACTCTGACAGACCAGGCAAGCGCCGTTATCCCTAAGGCTGTGGTCACTGTCAAGCACACGTCAACCGGCTTCACCCGGCAGGCAACGACAGACGAGGCTGGATACTATTCCATTCCGAACCTGCCCGAAGGCAGCTACGACCTTTCGGTGACAGTCAGCGGATTTAAGCCCCTCACCCAGAAGGGTGTCCGCGTGCAAATCAACAATGTCACCCGGTCTGACGTCAGGTTGGAGCTGGGCTCTGTGACTGAATCAGTCACCGTTGAGGCCAGTGCAGCTCTCCTGCAAACGAACAAGACCGACGTCAACACGAACCTGGAAGCAAAGGCGCTCAACAGCCTTCCGCTCCCCGGCTACAGGAATTTCCAGAGTCTGATGAACCTGGTTCCCGGCGCCACACCCGGCCGGTTCCAGAACGCCGTCATCGACACCCCGCAGCGCGACTTCACCTTCAACTTCAATGGCCAGGACCGCGGAGACAACAACACCCGCGTCGATGGCGCGCCAAACATTCTCGTCACCATGCCTCACCACATGGTCTACGTGCCGCCGGTGGAAAGCATCGCCGAGGTTAATGTCTCCACCAACAACTTCGAAGCGGAGCAGGGAATGACCGGCGGCGCCGCCGTCACCGTCACCACCAAGTCCGGCACCAATGACTTCCACGGCAGCGCTTTCGGCATGCACTCCGATAACGCCTTGCGCGCCTTCTGGTGGGATGAAAATCGCGCCGGCGTGACGCAAAAACCCAAGAGCATCCGGAACATCGTCGGCGGCAGTATCGGTGGCCCCATCAAGAAGGGCTCGCTGTTCTTCTTCACCGACTGGGAAGGCACCTTCGAGCGCGTTGCCCGCTCAGGCCTCTTCTCCGTGCCCACTGCCGATTTCCGTACCGGAGATTTCAGCAGAAAGTTGGGGTCGGCCATCCTCAGCGCCCAGGGCAACCCCATCATGGTGCCCACCACCGAGGGCGGCACGACTCAGCTTCGACAGGGAATGATCTTCGATCCCTACTCCGGCGGTCTGGACGGTACGGGCCGTGCGGTCTTCTCCAGCAACGGCCGGATCAACGTCATTCCCAATGCCCGGCTCAATCAACCCATGATGAAGCTGATGGCTCTGATTCCTGTGGCCAACCAGGCCGGGGATGTCAATAACTTCTACAACTCCGGAACTCAGCGCCTCAACCGCAACAACTACGACGCCAAAATCAACTGGAACAAGAGCGCCAAGAACCAGATCTGGGGCAAGTACAGCGTCATGAACGCCCTCGTCCACGGCGACTTCGGCCTCGGCCAGGCCGGCGGAGGATGCCTCTGCGACGGCGGCGTCGGCGACGGCCACACCCTCGTCCAGATCGCCGGCATCGGGCAGACTTACACCTTCTCCCCGAACTTCCTGATCGACGGCAACCTCGGTTGGACCCGCTTCGGCCAGAACGTCCAATCCCCCGACCTCGGCACCAATTTCGGCTCGGACATTTTGGGAATTCCGGGGACCAACGGCACCGATCCCAGGGAAAGCGGCATGCCCGCATTCAGCCCCGGCTCGGACTACTCGACTCTCGGCAACACCGAGGGCTGGAACCCCCTTTGGCGCAACGACCAGTCCTATACCTTCAACACCAACGCGAGTTGGTTGAAGGGCGCTCACGAAATCCGCTTCGGATTCGACTTGCTGCACCACCTCATGAATCACTGGCAGCCGGAACTCGGCTCCGGCCCGCGCGGCGCCTTCAGTTTTGCCAACGCCATCACCGCGCTGAACCCGGCGGCGCTTGCTGCCAGCGGCGGATTCCAGGGTGGCACTCCCTCGTTTGAGAACAGTTGGAACGGCCTGGCCGCCTTCATGCTCGGCGCCGCCAGCAGTTCCGGCAAGAGCCCACAAAACATCAAGATGAACAGCATCGAGAATGTGTACGCCCTCTACATTCGCGACCGCTGGCGGGCCACCTCGAAACTGACCCTGAATCTCGGTGTGCGCTGGGAGCTCTACCCCAACCGGACCCGCTCCGCCGGCATGGGCATCGAATCCTACGACCCCACTACCAATGAGGTCATCGTCGGTGGCCGCGGCGGCATTCCGCAGGACGCCGGAGTGGGCTATAGCAAGAAACTCTTCGCTCCCCGCGTCGGTTTCGCCTACCAGTTGTCGAAGAACACTGTGATCCGAAGCGGTTACGGCCTTACCTTCCATTCCCACCCCTGGGGCGCCCAGGCTCTGCGCGGCTGGTATCCCCTGACCATCGTCGCCACCTACGGCGGCGTCAACGGCTATCAGCCTGTCACCACCGACCCCAACTACGTCTCCGCCGGCATTCCCAATCAGCCGCTCGGCGGCAAAGTCGGCATTCCGCCTATTATCAGCCCCGACATCAGCAAGGGGAGGATCCCGCTTCCGCTGTCCAACGAGATGGGCTACCCCATCGCCAACCAGCAGTTGAATCGCGGCTATATCCAGTCCTGGAACTACATCGTCGAGCAGAAGCTGCCTGCCGAATTCGTGATGTCTGTCGGCTACGTCGGCACCGCCTCGGTGAACGGCTTTGCCTTCCTCGATGTCAATGCGTCGCAGATACCCGGATCCGGCAACAACGGGCGTCCGCTGTACGCCAAGTTCGGGCGCACCTCCACGACCAGAGAGTGGAATGGCCGCACGCACAGCACCTACCACTCGCTCCAGGCCACCATCAACCGGCGCATCTCCGCGGGCTTCTTCCTCAAGGGTGCTTACACCTATTCCCATGCCATTGACATGGCGAATTACGGTGACTGGACAGCCTTCAGTTGGAACGCCCTGAGCCAGTTAGGCCGCAACCGCGCCAACGCGGCCAACAACATTCCGCACATGTTCCAGCTCGGCTACACCTATGACGTCCCCTTCGGCAAAGGAAAGAAGTGGGCCACCACTGGTGCGCCCGCGGCCATCCTCGGAGGCTGGCAGTTCAACGGCTTCTTCAGCGCCTACCAGGGACGCCAGTTCATGCTGAGCGCCTCCGGTTCGTCTCTGAATATGCCGGGCAACGCCCAGACCCCGGATCAGATCAAGCCCACGGTCGCGACGCTGGGCTTGGCCGGCGACGACGGCACCTGGTTCGACACAACCGCCTTCGCCCGCGTCACGGATGTCCGCTTCGGCAACGTCGGCCGCAACACCATGCGCGGCCCCGGCGTCATCAACACCGATCTGAGCCTCTTCCGCCGGTTCAACATTACAGAGAGATACCACCTCGAATTCCGTGCGGAATCGTTCAACCTCAGCAACACGCCGCACTTCGCCAACCCGAACGCCAACGTCAACAGCTCGGCCTTCGGCCGCATTACCGCGACCCAGTCCAACGCGGACGCCGTCGGCCGCTCGCGTGAATACCGCTTCGCCCTGCGTTTGGAGTTCTAGACCGGCACAGCGTGACCAATCACCAGGCCGTCGGGCGGCTCTCGGCTCCGCAGCCGCGGGCCGCACCCCCAAACTCCGCCCGGGAGATTAATTGAATAGTACGCGCAAGCTATGCGAGGCGTGCAGAGTCCATCGCATGCGCAAGCCATCGCACCTGAGGCACAAATTCCGGGCTCGGCATCTGCTGGTACGCGGCTCGCTGCTGTGACGGCGGACCAGGTCCTCTGGAGCGACGGCTAATCCCCGCGACGCTTTCCGCTCCGCCGCGGCCTTCGCGGTCAGGGTTCCTGTCTCCACCACAGCAACGGGGGTGGGCACTCGGATCTGCTCGGCGGCGTTGCGGCAGGCTCGGGAACTTGCAGGCGCAACACCCGGCGCCCTCGAACGTTTCTCGCGTCCGCGGGGCCAGGACTCTGGCAGTGCGGCTGGAGCGGGCGCAGCGCACACGTTACGCAGCGCCCGGTCCAGATCGACCCAAAGATCCTCCGCAGCAGCGTCGGTCCGGGCAGTCAGCGGACACGAGGGCGAGCTGTTCATCATACGGTCGCACTACCTGCCAGAATCGGGAAAGGAGAAAAATCGCACATGCTCGAACGAAACTCACGCCGCGAATTTCTGGCTAGCGCGGCTACGTTGGCGGCGGCGACCACTTCGATGGCCCTTCAGCGTGAGCCGGTTCTGGCCTACGTCGGCACGTACAGTGCTCCTGTCGGGGCCGAGGGCGCCCCAGGTCGGGGCAAGGGCATATACCTGTTCGAGATGAACCCCTCCACAGGCGCACTCGTGGAGCGCGCAGTGTTCCCGAACCCTGACAATCCGTCGTGTCTGGCGCTGAACGCCTCCGGGACGCGGCTCTATTCGGCGAACGAGACCGCGAAATACGGAGGCGCTGCCAGCGGCTCGGTGAGCGCATACGAGATCGAGCGCCCCGGCGGGCAGTTGAAGCTGATCAACACCGTGGCCTCGGAAGGCTCCGGCCCTTGCCACTTGAGCTTGCACCAGTCCGGCAAGTGGTTATTCGTCGCGAACTACCACGGCGGCACCTCGGCTGTGTTGCCGGTCGGTGGGAACGGCCAGCTCGGCGCGGCCAGCGATGTGAAGCGCCACGAAGGCGTCCTCGGCCCCCGGCAGGCCACCAGCGCGCCGCCGGGCAGCTTCGCCTGGAGCGGTCACGACCGTACGCACTCGCACATGATCCAGTCCGACCCCTCGGGCCGCTTCGTGCTGGCCACGGATCTGGGACTCGACCGGATCCTGATCTGGAAGTTCGATGCATCCGCCGGGAAACTGATCCCGAACGAGCCTCCATCGGTGTCCGTGGCGTCGGGCGATGGCCCGCGCCACTTCGCCTTTCATCCGAACGGTCGAGTGCTCTACTCGCTCCAGGAGGAAGGCTCGACTCTGGTGACCTTCGATTATGATGGCGGCGCCGGACAATTGAGGGCGAAGCAGACGATCTCTTCTCTACCACCAGGCTTTGCCGGCACCAACTACACCTCCGAAGTCGCCGTCTCTCCGGATGCGCGCTTCGTCTATGCCGCCAACAGACTGCACGACACGATTGCCTGGTTTTCTATCGCCGCCGACGGAACTCTGCGATTCCTCGGGGAAGAGCCGACGCGGGGCGACTATCCACGCTATTTCACCTTCGATCCTTCCGGGCGTTTCCTGTACTCCTGCAACCAGCGCGCGGATGCGATCGTGTCCTTCCGCGTGGACCGGAAGACCGGCGCGCTCACCCACACGGGCCAGTACACGCCTGTAGGGACGCCGTCTTTCCTGGCGTTTCTGGTGGAGCAGAAGAACCGGCAGCCCTGATGAAGCAGACTGGCAACGTTGTGAGCCGGACATCGGTCACACGAAGGCAGTCGATGTAACAGACTCGTACCATTGGGCTGACACGGTGCAACGTCCAGGCAATGCGCTCTGGGCGTTGGGTGTCATGGCGCACCTGAAGACGACCAAGCCTTGCGTGGGATACCCCAGCCACTTCGAAGAAACATGCGAACACACACGAAATGTGCCGAATATTGCTGCGAATTCGCTCGGCCCCTTGCGTGCTGTCACCAGTGATGTGGTTCAGCATCCATTGCACTGGAGGTTGGCATGAAGAGATTCTGGCTATCCCTTACGATAGCTATCACTTGGGGTTCCGTTGTGTCGGCTCAGATGATGGGCGGCGGGGGCAGTGCCAGCGCATCCGGGCAGTAGATGGACATGTTCAGGACCATGGGCACTACCGGCGCGATGGGCTCCGGAATGGGGATCGGCATGACGGAGGACCTGGCAGTGGACAAGGATGGAACGGCGTATGTCGTCCGGGCAGTCGCGGCGCCACAATCGACGGGAACAACGTCGACTTCCGCGACTTGGCAGTACGAGTTGGCGGCTATCAGCCCTGCCGATGGCAGCTTGAAGTGGAAGCTGACGATTCCCGGTGGCCGGGTCTCACATCCTCGGCTGGCCACTGACGGTCAGATATTCCTGACGGTGGACAACTACCAGATGTTCTATGCAAACTATCTCTCCGGCGGCAAGATGATGACCGGGAGTCAGGCCCAGTCCAACGATGGGCAAATGATCATCGTGTCTCATACCGATTCGAGCGCCTCCATCCAGGCAACGATCCAGACGACCTCCGATGTGCTGTCAGCCCCCCGAATTGTCAACGATAACGGAACGGGGAGTTACCTGGTCTACGTTGTCGGGTACGACATGATGTCGTGGACGCAGGCCCCGGGAAGTTCGGGCACGACGTTTTCTCCGGGCAACAAAGTGCTGTACGCGTATGGTCCGGACGGGACGCTGAAGTTTTCAGTTCAGCTCGGTCAGGCCGCGATGATGCCGTAACCCTGGGCAGGAGAAGGCGGGAACACGCCCTCAATCCTCCTTACGCAGGTTGAACTTCTCCATGCGGTAGATCAGCATCTTACGGCTGATGTCGAGGCATTCTGCCGCCTTCGTCTGATTCCAGTTGAAGCGTTGGAGTGCGCGCAGCACAAGTTCGCGTTCAACCGCCTCGATGCTGATTCCTTGTGGCGGCAGTTCCAGCTGAATTGCCTCCATCGCAGGCCGCTCCCGCACGAGAAAGTCAGGCAGATCAGCCACAGTCACCTCGTCGCCAGGCGTCAAAACGACGAGGCGCTCTACGACGTTCTCCAGTTCTCGCACATTGCCGGGCCATCGATACGTAGAGAAATACGGGAGCAACGACGGCGCCAGTTTCAGATTTGGGCGGCTGAGCCGCTCCTTGAACTTCGCAAAGAAAATGGCGACCAGCTCAGCGATGTCTTCGGGGCGTTCCCTCAGTGGAGGAAGCGTCAGCGGGATCACGTTGAGCCGGTAGTAGAGATCTTCGCGGAACGTCCCGTCCTCGACCATAGCTTGAAGATTTCTGTGGGTCGCCGCGATGATACGGACATTCACTTTGGTCGGAGTGGCCGCGCCAATCTTTTCGATTTCGCGTTCCTGGATCAGCCTGAGGAGCTTGACCTGTAAATCCAGGGGCATCTCGCCGATCTCATCCAGGAAAAGCGATCCCTGGTCGGCCATTTCGATTTTGCCCTGTTTGTTGGCCAATGCTCCGGTGAATGATCCCTTCGTGTGCCCGAAAAGCTCAGACTCCAGTAGTTCCTTGGGGATCGCGCCGCAGTTGATTACGATGATTGGCTGGTCGCGGCGGGGACTGTTGAAATGGATGGCCTTTGCCAGGAGCTCCTTGCCCGTGCCGGTTTCGCCGCGAATCAGCACGGTGGAGTCACTTCGCGCGGCTCGGGAAGCGTTGTCGAGCGTCGTCAGGAGACTCTTGGACTGCCCGATAATATTCTCAAACCCGAATTTCCTGTCGATCGCCGAGCGGAGGTTCTTGACCTCCTCCTTTAGTTGATGATGATCCAGTGCCCTGGAGACGATAAGGCTCAACGCCTCTGCGTTGACAGGCTTGATGACATAGTCGTAGGCCCCAAGGCGCATCGCCTCTACCGCGGACTCGATGGTTCCATACGCGGTAACCACGACGACGACGACTTCGGGGTATTCCTCCTTGACCCTTCGTAGCAGGTCGATGCCTGACATGCCCGGCATCTTGAGATCCGTGAGGACGAGGTCTTGCGGATGTTTCGAGAGAATCTCCAAAGCCTGAGCCCCATCACACGCAGTCAGCGCCTCATAGCCGGCCTGCTGGAGTTTTAACTGAGTGACGCGGCAGAGATTCTCTTCATCGTCGACAACCAGAATTCTCTTGCCGATCATGCGAGTTCTCCACGCGACCGCGGAAAGAACAGACTGAACGTCATGCCTCTTTCCTGGTTTCTGCTGACAGCCACGGTTCCTCCATGCTGCGTGACAATCTGGTGGACAACTGAAAGCCCAAGTCCGGTCCCTGCGTCCTTTGTTGTGAAGAACGGGTCGAAGATCTTGTCCATGTTTTCTTCCGGGATTCCAGCGCCTTCGTCTCTGATTTGAATCACGATGCCTCCATCGCCCTCCCGCAGCGCGCTCAGCCAGACGTCACCTCCCTCCGGCATCGCCTGGGCGGCGTTGAGAGTCAGGTTCAGCACAACCTGTGTCAATTGCTCTTCATCTCCGGCGACTCTCAAGACGGGGGCCGACGTTTCCTTGTGGAAGCGGATGCCTTTACCTGCGGAGTGACTCACCAGGTCGATGACCGCATCCAGGACTCTGCAAAGATCTACTTCCCGCCACTCCGGCCGTCGGGGCCGCGCGAAATCGAGCAGACCCGTCAAGAGCCGGTTCAGCCGTGAACACTCCTTCCGGATGATGCTCACTGTCTCCTTGCGTAATTCGGGCCGCTCGTCTGCCAACTCCAACACCTCCGCCGCGCCATCGATGCTGGCAAGCGGATTCCGGATCTCGTGGGCCAGGCCTGCCGCCAATTGCCCGATGGCGGACAACCGGTCGGCCCGCTTGACCTGCTCGAATGTGTCCTGGAGTTCCCGGTATACCTGGCTCAACTTCTGCGCGGTCGCCTGCAATTCTGCGCGCCGGCGCCGCTCCCGGTCCGACAACACTCCCGTAATGAGTCCGACGGCCAGGAACATGAAGATCTCCGCGTACTGCTCCATCGCATAGTGGTGCTCATGCCGCCAGGTTGTCAGGATATGGGGGATGTACAACACCGCGGCCAGAAGGCCTGCTCCCAGCCCACCCAACCAGCCAAATGCGATGGCGGCGTAGACGACAGGAAGATAGTAGAGGCGCTGAAAAATGCCGTGCCATAGCCGCATGTCGCTTGGCGTGAGGTAATGGCCTGCGCTCGTCAGGCCGATCCCCGCCAGAACAAGCGTGATCGCCCTCCAGTTCCACTTCGCCCTGTCGGCATCCATCGGACGCGCGCCCGCGTCCAGCGGAGCTGAATCAACGCGAAAGCGAGAAAGGGGCGAGCGCGACTTTAGCCGCGCGCTTGGTTGCGTCGTCATATGCGCTCGATCTATCTTCTAACACGGAGCCTTCGCCAAGGAATTGCGCAGCCAGCACGGCAGGCACATACGCCTGGGTCTCGCGCGGCAGCACACCTGACGCGGCCAGACGCCAGAAATCGCGACTCTGCGTTTGATCAATCGCGTCTTGTATGCGCTTCTCTCCGGCGTTGTAAGCTGCCAGCGTCAGCGTCCAATCTCCAAACCTGCCATACAAGAACTTGAGGTAGCGGGCTGCGGCCCGCGTGGACTTCTCGGGATCCGTGCGCTCGTCCCTCTGGGCCACGGTGAGTCCAAAAGCCGTCGCTGTCTCGGGAATCAACTGCCAGATGCCAAGGGCGTTTCTGGGAGACCTGGCCTGCGGATTGTAGCCGCTCTCGACGAGTCCGACCCACACCAGTTCCCGCGGAATTCCTTCCTCGCGGAGCACTCGATCGATCATCGGCAAGTACGACTGCAGCCTGTTCACCGATGCCCGATAGTGGTTCGAGCCGGAGCCCCGGAAGTATCGGACAAAGTCCTCGACGACGGGACGGAGTGCCCGCTTGTCAGTTGACGAAGGGGGTGTGCTTCGATTCGGTATGCTCTTGGACTTCTGCTCTTCGGCGCGTTCGAGTATCTCATTCAGCACACGTTCCCAGCGAGGGATACCCTCGACAGCGAGAAGCCTGGCAGGGAAGGCTGTCGCCGCAAGCCATAGACTCGAACCGAGAGCGCCAAGAATGGTCCTTTTTGACTTCATCTGAATCCCGACTGAGTGGGACTTGCACTTCCGCCTCCAATCCGGCTCAATGCGCTAACGGCAATGCTTCCAGCGGCTTATGATTTCACTCGCCGGGGGATTTCGACGGCGGACTGCCGAATATTGTCCAACTGGAGCCCAGGAATCTCCACTTCTGCCGCGCCGCGGGCGATCAAGGGCAGTCCGCGCCAGTGGATAAGTGCTGTCAAGTGAGTAGGTTGGCCCAACCCTCGTCGAGTTGGCACTGATCGTGCCTTCTCAGGGACAGTGGCAACCAGGAAGGACAAAGCGGTGCGAACACCCCTGACAGGCCGGGCACTTCTGCTCGTGCCATTCCTAGCCTCCGGCGCCTGGGCGCAGGCCGATCGGCTGGAACTCAAGGACCTCTTGGCAGAGGCTCTGAAAAACAATCCGGAGATCGTTGCCGCTCAGAAGAGCTACGAAGCGTCCCGGCAAAGGCCCACGCAAGTCAGCAGCCTGCCGGACCCGATGGTTTCGGCAGGCTACAACAGCAGCGGCCGCCCATGGCCGGGTGCGGGCTTGGGCACCGACGTCACCAGCAACATCGGCGTGATGTTCTCTCAGGAGGTCCCTTTCCCCGGCAAGCGCAAACTGGCCGGTGATATGGCTGAGAAGGAATCCGAGGCGGAATGGCAGCAGTACCAGCAAATCAAGCTCAGCGTCGTCTCGCGCATCAAGCAGGCGTACTATCGCCGGGCCTATGCCTTCGCCGCCGCCGACGTCCTCTCCAGGAACCTCGATCTGCTCCGGAAGTTCCTCAGGATCACCGAAGTCCGATACTCGGTGGGCAAGGCAGAACAGCAGGACATCTTCAAAGCTCAGACTCAAATCTCGATCCTGGAAACCAAGCGCGTGCAGCTTGAACGGGAGAAACGAGCGCGGGAGGCTGAGATCAACAGTTTGGTAAACCGTGCGCCGGGAACACCGTTAGGCCGCCCGACGGACCTTCGTGCGATTGACCTGCCCGCGGGGCTCCAGGACCTCTATTCCGCGGCGCGTGAGAACTCTCCGATGTTGCGCCGTGACGAGAAGATGATCCAGCGCGCTGAACTGGCGGTCAACCTGGCGCGCAAGGAATACTATCCGGACTTCACGCTGAACGGCGGCTACTACAACATGGGCAGCATGCCTCCCATGTACATGTTCCGGGCCGACTTCAAGATCCCTCTCTACTACTTCCGGAAGCAGCGCGCTGCCGTGACGGAGCAGTCGCAGAGCCTGGCCCAGTCGCGGAAGACATACGAGTCCACCAACCAGGGCATCCACTTCCGCATCCAGGACGATTACCTGATGGCGCAAACGGCATCGCAACTGGTGAAGCTCTATGACCAGGCTGTCATCCCGCAAGCCAGCCTGGCTTTGGAATCCTCGCTGTCTTCCTATGAGACCGGATCGGTCGACTTTCTCACCGTGTTCATGAACTACACCACGGTTGTTGAATACCAAGTGAATTACTACGACGAACTTCAGAATTACTATCTTGCGCTCGCCCGGCTCGAAGAGATGACGGGGCGTTCGCTCATCCAATGAGGAACGGCAAGATGAAATCCCTTCGCATTCTTCTCTTCATTGGATTGGTCGCCATAGGGTTCATTGTTGGCTTCGGTTACGGCCGGTGGTATGGGCCGCGCGGTCACTCGCAAACCGCGGCGAATCAGCCCAAGGGCTATCACTGCCCGATGCATCCGAACTATCACTCCGACAAGCCTGGCGACTGCCTCATCTGCGGCATGAAACTGGTGCCGGATGATGACTCCACTCATCCCGCCGGTACGGAGGCGCAGAAGCCGTCCGGCAAGATCCTGTACTACAAGGACCCAAAGGATCCGAACTTCAAGTCGGACAGACCGGGCGTCAATCCGGAGACAGGCAGTGACCTTGCACCCGTCTACGAGAACGACATGGCGGCTATGCCGATGGGCACCATCCATGTGAGCCCCGAGAAACAGCAGTTGATCGGTGTGAAGTTCGGCGAAGTGACCCCGAGTTCTGGAGTCCACTCCTTCCGGTCGGCTGGCCAGGTCGTGATGGACGAAACCCGATTTACGAAAGTGCAGACCAGGATTGACGGCTGGATTGAAAAGGTCTACGTCGACTTCACCGGCAAGTTCGTTGAGAAAGGTCAGCCGCTGCTGACCATGTACAGTCCGGAAATGCTCGCCAGCCAGAGGGAGTACCTGCTTGCTCTCCGCAGCCGGGAGATCATGAAGAACAACCCGCTCGCCGATTCGCAACAGCAGAGCGATTCGCTCCTCGAAGCTGCCCGGAAGCGCCTGGAGCTCTTCTCGCTGAGTGAATCTCAAATCCAGGAAATCACCCGCACCCAGCAGCCTCTCACCAACATCACCATCTACTCGCCGATCAGCGGATACGTCATGATGCGCAATGCCTTTCCAAAGCAGCGCATCACTTCGGAAACCGAACTCTATACGGTTGTCGACCTGAGCAAGGTCTGGATCATGGCAGACGTGTTTGAGAACGAGGCCTCCATGATTCAGGTCGGGATGCCGGTCCGGTTCAAGCTTTCGTACGGAACGGGACGCGCATTCAATGGCCGTGTGAGCTACATCCAGCCTCAAGTCGATCCCATGACGCGCACGCTGAAGGTCCGAATCGAGGCCGACAACTCTGGCATGACACTGAAGCCCGACATGTTCGTGGACGTGGAGTTCAATGTGACCATGCCCGCCAGAATGACAGTGCCGGCCGAGGCTGTTCTCGATACAGGCTTGAAGAAGACCGTATTCGTGGACCGCGGCAACGGCTACCTGGAACCCCGGCAGGTCGAGACCGGTGAGCGCACAGGCGATCGCATCGAGATCACGCGAGGGCTATCTCCGAAAGAGAGAATCGTCATCTCTGGCAACTTCCTGATCGATTCCGAGAGCCAGCTGAAGTCATCGGCCGCCGGAATGGCTGGTCACCAGCACGGCGGGTCTTCCTCGACGCCGTCTTCCGGCGCGCCTGCGCCTGCCCCCACGGAGCACAGACATGATTGACCACATCATTGAGTTCTCCGGCAGGAACAAGTTTCTGGTCTTCATCCTGATTGGCTTTGCCGTGGTTGCCGGTCTCTATTCAATGCGGAGCATTCCGCTCGATGCGATCCCGGACCTCAGCGACACGCAGGTGATCGTCTATTCGCGGTGGGACCGCAGCCCCGACATCATGGAAGATCAGGTCACCTACCCGATTGTCGCCAGCATGTTGGGGGCGCCGAGGGTTAAGGATGTTCGCGGTTTTTCGGATTTTGGCTATTCATTTGTCTACATCATCTTTGAAGAAGGGACGGACATCTACTGGGCGCGCTCTCGGACTCTTGAATACTTGTCTGCCGTCCTGCAGCGGCTCCCTCAGGGCGTCAAGACGGAATTGGGTCCTGACGCTACCGGAGTCGGCTGGGTGTTTCAGTACGCCCTGATAGACAAGAGCGGAAAACACTCGCTCGCGGAACTCCGGTCCCTGCAGGATTGGTTTCTCCGGTACCAATTGAAGTCAGTGCCGGGAGTGGCTGAAGTTGCGCCCATCGGCGGCTTCGTCAGGCAATACCAGGTGAAAGTCGATCCCAACAGGCTCCAGGCTTACAAGATTCCCATCATGAAAGTGGTGGACGCGGTCCGGAACGGCAACAACGACGTCGGCGGACGGCTGGTCGAGTTCAGCGGAACCGAGTATATGGTCCGCGGCCGCGGCTATGCCAAGAGCGTTGACGATATCGGCAACATCGTCCTGCTGAATTCGCAAAGCGGAGTGCCTGTTCGCGTGAAGGATGTCGGCGATGTCGTTCTTGGCCCGGACATCCGGCGAGGCATTGCGGACTGGAACGGCGAAGGCGACGTAGTCTCAGGCATCGTTGTCATGCGCCAGGGCGAGAACGCACTCGACGTGATCGACAGGGTGAAGGCCAAAATCAAGGACTTGGAGCCTGGCCTTCCGCAGGACGTCAAGATCGTCTCTGCGTACAATCGATCGGACCTGATCAACCGGTCCATCGAGAATCTGAAGGGGACGCTGATTGAGGAAATGGTCATCGTGTCGCTGGTGATCTTCATCTTCCTCTGGCACTTCCCGAGCGCCGTGATACCGGTGTTCACAATTCCAGTCGCCATCATCATTTCGTTCATTCCGATGAAGATGATGGGCGTCAGCGCCAACATCATGTCTCTCGGAGGCATCGCTATCGCCATTGGGGCCATGGTGGACGCCGCCATCGTCGTAGTGGAGCAGACCCACAAGCATCTTGAGGAATGGGACCGCACAGGGCGGAAGAGGGACTATCACAGAGTCGTCATTGACGCAGTGAAGGAGGTCGGAGGCCCGAGCTTCTTCGCCCTGCTCGTGATCGCTGTCGCGTTCCTGCCGGTGCTCACTCTGGAGGCGCAGGAGGGCCGTCTGTTCAAGCCCCTGGCCTACACGAAGAACCTTTCGATGATCATCGCGGCCGTGCTGGCCATCACGCTGGACCCGGCCATGCGGCTCCTGTTCACCCACATGGACAACTTCCAGTTCCGGCCGCGCTGGCTGGCTCGCATCGTCAATGCAGTGCTGGTCGGCAAGATTCATTCGGAAGAGACCCATCCGATCAGCCGGATACTGATGCGGATCTACGACCCGATCTGCCGCTGGTCGCTCCGGTGGAAGTACGTCGTGATCGCCGGTGCGATTGCGATGGTGGCGGTCACTGTTCCGATCTACGAGAAGCTGGGCTCGGAGTTTATGCCGCCCTTGTACGAGGGCACGCTGCTCTACATGCCTTCCACACTGCCTGGCATCTCCGTCGCCGAGGCGCAGAAGTTGATGCAGGTGCAGGACCGCATCATCAAGAGCTTCCCGGAGGTCCTCACGGTCATGGGCAAGTCCGGCCGGGCCGAGACGTCGACTGACCCTGCGCCGCTCTCGATGATGGAGACAACCATCGTCCTGAAGCCAACCGACCAGTGGCGCAAGGTGGACACCTGGTACTCAAAGTGGGACTGGGCGCCTCGCTGGCTCAAGTCGGCCTTCAGACACATTACTCCAGACCACATCTCGCCCGACCAGCTTGTTGACGAGATGAACGTAGCTCTGCAGATACCGGGCGTTTCAAATGCCTGGACTATGCCCATCAAGGCGCGCATCGACATGCTGACGACGGGTGTCCGCACTCCCGTCGGCATCAAAGTGTATGGTTCAGACCTGAAGCAGATCGAACAGATCGGCACAGAGATTGAAGGCATTCTGCCGAAAGTGCGCGGAACTCGCAATGTGTTTGCTGAAAGAACAGGCGGGGGCTACTTCCTGGACTTCGACTGGAAGCGTGAGGAGATGGCCCGATATGGCCTGAGTATCGAGGACGTACAGGCCGTCCTGATGAGCGCCGTGGGCGGCGAGAATGTCACGACGACCATTGAGGGCCGGGAGCGATACCCCGTCAACGTGCGGTACTTGCAGGATTTCCGCAAAGACGTCAATCGCCTCAGCCGTGTTCTTGTTCCCGCCATGGACGGCAAGACGCAGATCCCGGTCTCGCAGCTCGCGGACATCAAGCTGTCGAGCGGCCCCGCCATGTTGCGGGATGAGAACGGGATGCTCAATGGTTACGTCTACGTCGACGTAGCTGGCCGCGACGTGGGTGGCTACGTGGAAGAAGCCAAGAAGATCGTTCGCGAGAAGGTGAAGCTGCCGGCGGGGTACACCCTCGTCTGGAGCGGACAATACGAGGCCATGCAACGTGTGCGCGAACGGCTCACTGTCATTCTCCCCCTCACGCTCTTCCTCATCATGATGCTGCTTTACATGAACACTAAATCGCTGACCGAGACCATGCTGATTATCCTGGCCGTTCCTTTCTCCGCCGTAGGAGCGATCTGGTTTCTGTACTTCCTCGGCTACAACATGAGCATCGGCGTTTGGGTCGGCCTGATCGCATTGCTCGGAGTCGATGCCGAGACGGCCATCTTCATGCTGCTCTACCTGAACATCGCTTATGAAGGCGCCAAGAAGGAGGGCAGGATGAACAGTCTGGCGGATCTCCAAAACGCGATCCACGATGGAGCGGTCAAGCGCATCCGTCCGAAGTTCATGACAGTGGCCGTCATGTTCATGGGCCTGGTCCCGATCATGTGGTCTACGGGAGCCGGCGCCGATGTAATGCGCCGTATTGCAGCCCCGATGATCGGCGGCATCTTCACGTCCTTCATTCTTGAACTGGTCGTTTACCCAGCAATTTATGAGGTCTGGAAATGGAACACAGAAGTCAAAAAGCTAGCCGCTTCGTAATGCTGGTTGCCGCACTCGTCACAGTCGCGCCCATTGAGGCGGCGGAGCTCACTTACGAGGTTCGCCATGAACGGGCGCTCAAGGACCACCATGGGGTGCTCACGATCAGCGAAAAGGGTGTGAGCTACCAACAGGTGCTTCCGGAAGACAAGCGGAAGAAGAGCTCGAAGAAGCCGCCCAAGCTCGAGAGCGTTCAGTTCGACTACCAGGACATCCAGGAGCTCTGGTTGTCCCCGGACAAGCTGGTCCTCGTCACCTACAAGGATCGGAAGTGGCTCCTCGGCATCGACAAGGAATTCGAGTTCTTCCTTCCCAAAGGGAAGACATTCGAAGACGCCTACACGATGTTGAAGGACAAGCTCGACCGGCGGTTCGTCGCCGCGATAGCCGACCCCCAGCCCGATTCGTTGTGGGAACTGCCGGCAAAGTTGCTAGGCACGATCCAGGGATCGGATGGCGTCCTCCAGGTCGGCCCGGATCGCATCGTCTTCAAAACCGGCCGCACCCGCCAGTCGCGCACCTGGCGATACCAGGACATCGAGAATATCAGCACTTCGGATCGTTACCAGCTCACTCTCACCACGTATGAGCGTGCCAAGACGCATTACGGCAGCATGAAGGGCTTTAACTTCCAGCTCAAGCAACCGCTGGATGAGAAGCGATCCGACTCGCTCTGGAGACAGCTGAACGAGCACAAAGGACTTCAGTATTTGACATCGGTCGAGGAAAGGAACCACACAAGATGAAAAAGGTAATCAGCAGTTTGATATTCGGCTCGGCTCTCCTTGCTGCTGCCGGGAATCCGCAGACGTTCACAGGCGTCATCACTGACACCATGTGCGGCGCGAATCACTCCATGAACATCAAACCGGACGAGAAGTGCGTGCGGGAGTGCGTGAAGATGGACCCGAAGAAATGGAAGTACGCGCTTCTGGTCGGCAAAGACGTCTACGTTCTGAGCGATCAGCAGACACCGGAAAAATTCGCCGCCCAGAAAGTCACCGTGACCGGGACTCTCTTCGAGAAGACAAAGGTCATCAAGGTCGACAAGATTGAGGCAGCGCGAGCGGCCGCAGGAAACACTGGCCATTCACACTAGGAAGAACCCTAACGCGAAGCTGATGGATTTCATCGAAAGGGAAACTGTGTTGGAGGAGGCCGGCCTGAAAGGCATTGCCATCGAGAAGGTGGAGGCCGTCCAGTAGCACGGCGCAACGGGTCTGTTGTCAGAAGGAGGTTGCTGTATGAACCACAAAGCAGTAGGACCACCGGCTGATCACCACCATGGGCAACCGGACGGCCGGGTGATTGATCCTGTTTGCGGTATGGGCGTAGACCCGGCGTCCACTGCATTCAAAGAGTCGTTCGGTGGAGAGACCTACTATTTTTGCAGTCAACATTGTTTGGAGAAGTTCCGGAGCGAGCCAGCCAGGTATTCTAGCCACCAACCCGCACCTCCGCTCGAAAAAGACAAGGGTCCCGGAGCGGCCGGCGGTGAGTACGTGTGTCCAATGCATCCGGAAATCGTGCGGAGCGCGCCAGGCAATTGTCCAATCTGCGGCATGGCTCTCGAACCCAAAACGATTTCATCGGATGAAGAGCAGAATCCTGAACTCGCCGGTATGACGCGACGGTTCTGGATCGGCCTTGCCTTGACCATCCCGGTGCTGATCGCCGCGATGGGGGAAATGATCCCCGGAGAACCACTGCAGCAACTGGCCTCCCAGCGGACCTGGATTTGGGTCGAGCTCATTCTCAGCAGCCCAGTGATCTTGTGGGGTGGCTGGCCGTTCTTCGTGCGCGGCTGGCAATCGATCGTGAATCGCAGTTTGAACATGTTCACTCTGATTGCCTTGGGCGTGTCGGTCGCCCATGTGTACAGCCTCATCGCGGCCCTGGCGCCCGGAGTCTTTCCCGCCGCATTCCGCGATAGCGGCGGCAATGTGGCGGTTTATTTCGAGGCGGCTGCTGTCATTGTCACTCTTGTCTTGCTGGGGCAGGTGTTGGAACTGAACGCCCGCAGCAAGACGGGTGCGGCGATTAAAGCCCTTCTGGGCCTTTCGCCCAAGACCGCACGGCTTGTGCGCGAAGACGGTTCGGAGGTAGACATTCCGCTGGACCAGGTGGGGCTCGGTGCTCTCCTCCGGATTCGCCCAGGAGAGAAGGTGCCAGTAGATGGCGTGGTCATCGAGGGTACGAGCAGCGTGGATGAGTCGATGATCACTGGCGAACCGATTCCAGTCGGAAAGGCAGCAGGCGACCGGGTCACAGGGGCGACTGTGAACGGGACGGGGACACTCGTGATGCGAGCCGATCGAGTCGGTTCGGAGACTCTGCTGGCTCAAATTGTCCGAATGGTGTCCGAAGCCCAGCGGAGTCGCGCACCTATTCAGAAACTCGCCGATCAGGTCGCCGGATACTTTGTACCGATCGTAGTAGGAGTCTCAATCCTCACATTCTTGATATGGGCTTTGGTCGGGCCACAGCCGCGAATGGCCCATGCTTTGATCTCCTCCGTCGCCGTCCTGATCATTGCCTGCCCGTGCGCATTAGGACTGGCGACGCCGATGTCCATCATGGTCGCGACAGGTAAGGGGGCGACGATGGGCGTTCTCTTTAAGAATGCGGAGGCGATCGAGTTCATGCGGAAAGTGGACACTCTGGTTGTCGACAAGACTGGCACGCTTACCGAGGGAAGGCCGGCCTTGGTGGCAGTGAAAACCGTGCCCGGCTTCGATGAAGCATCGCTGCTGCAATGGGCCGCGAGCCTTGAACGCGCCAGCGAACACCCTCTTGCTGCCGCCATTGTTGCGGGAGCGGAGGCGCGCGGCATCCCATTTCTCACCACTGAGAGCTTCGATTCTGTAACTGGCAAGGGCGTCAAGGCCCGAGTGGAAGGACTGAGCGTGATGCTCGGCAACCGTCAGCTTATGGAAGACTCTGGTGTCAGTTCCACAAGCATGGCCGCGATCGCTGAAACAATGCGCGCGGGCGGCCAAACAGTCATGTTCGTTGCCGTTGATGGGACGCTGGCAGGGCTGATTGGAGTAGCGGACCCAATCAAACCTACGACAGCGGAGGCCATTGGGCAGTTGCACAAAGAGAACATCCGGGTTGTCATGCTGACCGGAGACAGCCGGACAACGGCTCAGGCCGTGGCGGGGAAGCTCGGGATTGATGATGTGATTGCCGAAGTGCTGCCGGAAGCTAAGAGCAAGGCTGTCAAACGTCTACAGGACGAAGGGCACTTTGTCGCCATGGCTGGTGACGGCATCAACGATGCACCGGCTTTGGCCGTCGCTCACATCGGGATCGCTATGGGAACCGGTACTGACGTTGCCATGGAGAGTGCAGGGGTAACACTCGTCAAGGGCGATCTCGGAGGAATTGTGCGCGCACGACGGTTGAGCCGTGCCACGATGCGAAACATCAAAGAAAATTTGTTCTTTGCTTTCGTCTATAATGCACTCGGAGTGCCCATTGCGGCTGGAGTCCTCTACCCGCTCTTTGGCGTGTTGTTGAGCCCGATGATCGCTGCGGCCGCGATGAGTTTCAGCTCCGTCTCCGTCGTCGGGAATGCCTTGCGCCTTCGACAAGCTGACGCGTGAAACTCCCCCCTATGGCCTAACGTTGAAACTCAGAAGCGAATTCGGAGAATTTGGCCATCTGGCCGCCATGCTCGCTCGAAAAGGCCGCAGCCGAATTCCGGTCCCGGAATGAGAGCACACTCGGGGAGCACCTGTCGAAGTGCGATTCCAGGGGCTGGCCGCCCTCGCCGACTGCCGGATGATGATCAAGGCAGGGATTGATATCACTATTTCGCACAACAAAGCTGCTCTCCGGCTTCACGGGGACGTCGTTCAGGTAGTCTGTCAGCTCCACCACCTGCACCTGCTTCCCGGATTGCTGGCGTACTGACAAAGCGCAGGCCGGGCAGCAAAAGATCATTCGCTTGCCGTCGACGATGGCCACTGTCTTCATGTGAGAATGGACGGGCCTTGCGCAGGCCTTGCACGATTGAGCATCGCGCTGTCTGACGTAATGCCATCCGGAGTATCCCAGCCCCGCCAGCACCAGAATCGCGATGATAGCGGCGAATACGCTCCTTCGCTGCATCGCACTCCCTCCTTGCCTTTATCGTACACCTCCGCCCTCCGGAGAGGAGGAGTTCCCGTCCAGGATTGTCCACTGCCTGTTCCTGCGTGTCCAACGAGGCATTGCGCATTGTGATTATTTCACCTGGTACTTCCGCGAGAAGGCGGATCGAAGCCGCCTCTCACGAGGAAATGGCCAGTGCTGCCGCCAAGTGAACTCACAGGTTCTATCGACGGCACCTGATGAGCGAATGACTGCACCCTCACCGGCAAATCGCTGGCGTCCAACCGTTGGAGGGCTGTGCTCGAGGTCCCGGCGCCAGCTAGAACGGGGATCACCCGGTGGGCAAAGTTTCCCGGGTGAGCAGTTCGCGACCTCTGGAGTCGCAGGGATCCTTCGTCTGCCCCCGTCCGCTTGCCTTTCCCGATCCTGACGAGCGATCGCGAAGCCTTTGCTTCAGTCGGCGACGGCGGTGGGGCAGGGAAGCCTCCCGCGCTTCGCGCTCCGGTCCCCGTAAGATGCAGCCGGGCGAAACGGCTACCGTCCTGCCGAAGGCCGCAGCGTGGTAAAAAGATAGAGCGGTTTGCGGCCCGCCGTCGTGCGGTCGAGGCCACGAGCCCGGGCAGGCTGGGACCTTCCGATCCGCGATCCGCCTCTACCCTCTGCGCTCCCGGCGTCCGGTGTCAGTCGATATTCTTTTATAGGAAAAGTAGGAATTCTTAATGTTTGGACGTGGTAATTGGGCGATTGTCGGTCTCGTCAAAGAGTCTCTCGAAGCTTTCAGAATCAGCTTGGAAAATCAGTCGCGGATGGCGGCATCTTCCCAGATGGCCGCGTCCGCCGTCGCCCGGCTCTATGGGGCCGATGCGCTGGGGATCAATCCCTACAGCGCACCCCGACTGGATGAAGAGCAGGAGCTCACCCAGGAACAGAAGGCCGAACTCGCGCGGCATGCCATTGCGGAACAGGAGAATGGGGCCGACGAAAACCTCCCCGCCGGGATCCTGGACGGCCAGGGCTACGGCCGCTCGGAGGAGAGCTACCAAATTCACCCAACTCTCCCCTGGTATGGACTCTGGGCCGTCTCGAACGAGTGGAAGAAGGCCAGCGACCTGCCGTCCATCAAAGAACAGCAGTCCTATGTGCTGCTCGAGCGGCCGTACCGGTTTCTGCAGGCCACGGACAAGAAGACGGTCGATCAGGAGACTCTCAACGCCACCGCCATCGTTCGTGCCCAAGTTCCCGTGCTGCTCGACTTCAACGAGGGCCGCGTCTATATCGAGAGCACGAACAAGAAGCTGATCCATTCCATCATTGTCCGGCTCTGCCAGTTGGGCGCCGAGATTATCCCCGTCGCCTGGTCGTACGGTGCACCGAACTGGACTGAGGCCATCCTCAACCGGCTGTACGAGAAGACGCAATATGGAGACGATTTCGCCAAACGCGCCGAGGAGGCCAAGCGTTTCAAAGCGAACGAGATCGAAAAACTCGAAGACCGGGAATTGGAAGCCATCGTCGCCAGGTTCTTCTCGATGACCGAACTGCCCGGTGGCATCTGGGTGGGCATCTCCGGCCCGGCGCGCATCCGATTGCATGACGCCGCGCCCCCCATCGCCGTGAAGGCTCCGACCAGCGCGACCACGCTGCTCAACATGACCAGCGACGCCGGAATCGTGACGGCCGCGCTCACCTTCCAGGAATTGGTGACGGTGCCGACGAAGGATGGCGGCGAACGCCGCATCCGTCGGGATCTTGCGCGTATCGATTTGAACGACCGGATCAATCTCAGCGAGGTCGGGGCCGCGATGCTGCGCGGATTTGACCTCTCCACGCACAGGAAGGACGTCCAGCGCGAGATCCGTCAGACCAAACAGGTGCCATCCATTCCGCAGTTTTGGGGCGCCTGGCTCCTTCAATTGAACAACGCCGTGCGGACGATCGAAGGGGCCTTCCGTGAAGTCCTGGATGTCGATGGGGACCGGCAGGCCGGAATCGTGCCGATGCAGATTTCGGAGATGGCAGCGGTGGCCCCCTGAGGAAGCGGCGTTCGTCGGTCACGCCAAATCCAGCAAACGCACGCCATTCGACACCGCCGCCCCAGCCGCGTCGTTATTGAAGTAGGCGTACACATCCTGTCCCGCTTTCAGCCAGCTTCGAATCAGATTCGCCCACTTCGATAGCTCCGCCTCACTGTAGCTCGACGCAAACAACTCCTTCGGTCCGTGGAAGCGCACATAGACGAAGGGCCCGGAAGGCTCCAGCGACGCGCACGGATAGCGGGCCGAATCTGCGATCACCATGCACGCCCCGAAGCTCCCGAGTGCCCCGTACACCTCTGGAACAAACCACGACTCATGCCTGAACTCGAACGCCATCCTCTCGACGCTTCCCAACGCCCGAGCCTGCGCTAGAAATCCTGTGAGCAGATCTGTTCGGAGCTGGAACGACGGCGGGAACTGAAACAGAAACACCCCAAGCCTCGTCCCTAGTTCCAATGCGCCCCTCCGGAATTCTGTCCATAGTTCCTCGACATTCTGAAGTCGCCTCACATGCGTAATCGCCCGATTCACTTTCACCGAAAACAGGAACGGCTCTGCCGCCTGTTCCGCCCACCGCCGGTACGTCTCCGTCCGGGGCACATGATAGAAGGAGTAATTCACCTCGGTGGTCCGAAAGCGACTCGCGTAGAAACGAAGGTAGTCCGCGCTATTGACGCCTTCGGGGTAGAAGACCCGTCGCCAGTGCGGATACGTCCACCCCGACGTGCCAACCCACAACCGGCCTCGCGATGGGCCGCCCATGCTGCCTCTGACCTCTCCACCAATATGCCATCACAGGACTTCGACACGAATCATCCCCATCAGGATCAAGTGCTTGCGGCAATTTCTCACAAAAACGCTTGGTCCGCGGTCAGACATTACTGCGTGGAGAATAGCGCCTATGTATCGAATCCAGTCGACAGGCCCATACGCAAGGGAGGGCCAATCCTGTGAGCCCGCAGCGACCACTGCCCGTCCCGGCCGATCAAACCCACCTCTCCACCTCCAGGCCTGCCCCACCCCGCGATATCATCTCCCCAGAAAGAGACAACCTCATCTTTATGTCGCGCGCCATCCTCTCTCTCCTCGTCCTCCCCCTGCTTGCCCCCGCCGCCTCCTACTACACCCGCCCCCTCGACGACCCCAAAGCCGTCTATCTCGAAAAATTCTCTCCCCGCGCCGACGGCGTCGCCGACGACACCGCCGCCCTCCAGCAAGCCATCGACCAGGTCCAGGAGACCACCGGCCACGGCGTACTCCTCATCCCCGAAGGCCGCTACCGGTTCACCCGCACCCTCTACGTCTGGCCTGGCGTTCGCCTCATCGGCTACGGCCCCAAGCGCCCCGTCTTCCTGCTCGCCCCCAACACCCCCGGCTATCAGGACTCCGCCAACGAAAACTACATGGTCTTCTTCACCGGCGGACGCGCGCGCGGCGCCCAGGGTTCATCGCAAACACCACCCCGCGACGCCGGCGCCGGCACCTTCTACTCCGCCATCAGCAACATCGACATCGAAATCGGCGACGGCAACCCCGGAGCCGTCGGCATCCGCGGCCGCTATGCCCAGCACGCCTTCATGGCCCATATGGACTTCCGCATCGGCTCCGGACTCGCCGGCGTCCACGAAACCGGCAACGTCGCCGAGGACGTCCATTTTTACGGCGGCCAATACGGCATCTGGACCCAGAAACCCTCTCCCGGCTGGCAGTTCACCGTCGTCGACGCCACCTTCGAAGGCCAGCGCGAAGCAGCCATTCGCGAGCGCGAAGCAGGACTCACCCTCATCCGCCCCACGTTCAAAAACGTCCCCACTGCCATCTCCATCGAATCCGGCTTCCCCGACGAGCTCTGGATCAAAGACGCCCGCATGGAGGACATTTCCGGGCCCGCCGTCATCATCAGCCTCGAACAGAACCCGCGCACCGAGATCAACATGGAGAACGTCGTCTGCCGCCGCGTTCCGGTTTTTGCCCAGCTCCGTGAAAGTGGCAAAAAATTCTCAGCCCGCGGCGAAATGTACGAAGTAAAAGCCTTCTCGCACGGCCTCAATTTCCCCGATATGCGCGCAAAAGCTGAGATCAAGGCCGTCTTCGAGACCTCGACCCTCACGGCGCTGCCCGCCCCGCCCCCGTCCGACCTCCCCGACCTGCCCGCCCGCGACTCCTGGATCAACGTCCACTCCCTCGGCGCCAAAGGCGACGGCAAAACCGACGACACCGCCGTTCTCCGCGCCGCCATTGCCGCCCATCGCACCCTTTACTTTCCCATGGGGCGATATGTCATCAGCGACACCCTTCAACTGAGGCCCGACACAGTCCTCATCGGCCTCCACCCCGACGCCACGCAAATCCTCCTTCTCGACGGCACGCCCGCATTCCAGGGCGTCGGCGGCCCCAAGCCGATGATCGAGGCTCCCCAGGGCGGCACGAACATTGTCATCGGTCTCGGCATCTACACCAATGGCGTGAATCCGCGCGCCCTCGCCGCCAAGTGGATGGCTGGCAGCGCCTCCATAATGAACGATGTCCGCTTCCTCGGCGGTCACGGCACCTCGGGGCTCGACGGCCGCCGTGAGAATCCCTACAACAACACACACACTGCCGATCCCGTACTCAACCGCCGCTGGGACGGCCAGTATCCCAGCCTCTGGGTCACCAACGGCGGCGGCGGAACTTTCTTTGACATCTGGACGCCCAGCAGCTTCGCATCAGCCGGCATGCTCATCTCCGATACCAACACTGAAGGCCGCATCTACGAGATGTCCAGCGAGCACCACGTCCGGTACGAAGTCCAGCTCCGCAACGTCTCCAACTGGAAGATTTACGCGCTGCAGACTGAGTCCGAACGCGGCGAAAGTCCCTTCTCCTCCGCTCTCGAAATCGAGAACTCCAACAACATAACCGTCGCCAATTTCCACATCTATCGCGTCATCAGCTCGTATCAGCCCTTCCCCTATGCCATCAAGGTGACGGATTCCAGGAACATCCGTTTTCGCAACCTCCACTGCTACAGCAACAGCAAGGTCTCTTACGACGCCGCGGTCCGCGACGCGACGCACGGCCTCGAAATCCGCCAGCGCGAGTTTGCCTGGCTCACTCATACCGGCGCAGCGCCCGCCGCCCTTCCCGCTGCCCCCTCGTCCGTCCTCGTCCCTGGCGCCAGGGTGGAAAAGCTCGCGGGAGGCTTCCAGAACATCTCCGGCGGCGCCGTGCACCCCAACGGCGACTTCTACTTCGTCGATGCCCGTTTCCAGCGCATTTACCGCTGGTCCGTGTCCCAGAAGAAACTCTCCATTGTTCGCGACAACCCCCTCGACCCCACCAATCTCGCGTTCGACAAGGCCGGCAACCTCCTCGTCGTCTCCTACAGCGGCAACGGCGTCGTCTATTCCCTCAAGCCCGATGCGCCGGGCCTCGACATTGCCGTTCTTAAGGCGGAGCCATCTGCTCCACGACCCGGCGCCGCCGCCGTGCTCCCTGTCAGCGACTGGCGCGTCAACCACGAAGCCTTCGAGAAGCCTTCCCATCACTACCTCTCCCCTGATGGCACTGTCTTCATTCCCGCCGGAAACGACTTCATCAGCGGCGCCCTGAGCTGGGGCATCAAGAGCAGCGCCCTCCTCCGCGGCTTTGGCCTCGCCTCCGCAGCTCCCGGCCAGCCCGCCTACATCACCAGCGAATCCGAGATCCGTACCTGGACCGGTACCGTCAACCCGGACGGCAGCCTGTCGGCTCTGAAGCCCTTCGTCGAGAACGGCGGAGAAGGCGTCGCCGTCGACGCATCCGGCAACGTCTACATCGCAGCCGGGCACATCTACGTCTACAACCCCGCGGGCAAACTCATCGACACCATCGAAGTCCCCGAACGCCCCACGCAACTCGTCTTCGGCGGCAAGGACAGCCAAACCCTCTTCATTCCAGCCCGCACCAGCCTTTACGCCATCCGGGTCCGCTTCACAGGCCGCTAAGTAATCAAAGAAACACAACGAAAGCGATTCTCGCCTTCCCTGAGTCCCTGGGCAGATGGGCCTCTTCTTTTACTCTTTACAATCTTCTTTTGTTTGCTATAATCTATTTTTGTCTTCGTTCAACTGCCAAATTACCGCTTTGGCTGTCGTACGCGCTGTTGGAAGGAGGGTCGCAGGTAGATGGCCCATCGCACGTCGAATCTCACCGAAGAGTGCATCGCCAGTTTGGCCGCTCTCTTGGATCTCCAGAGCCCATCATCAGGTAGTGGACACGGGCAAACGCTCCTGGAGATCTGCCAGCAACCGGAGGCCTGGCTCGAAACCGCTGAGGTCGTGCTCCGCAACGCAGGCGCCTTGCGCCATTCGCTGCTCGCCCCCGGCGCCGAGGCCAGGGGCATCCTGCTCACCGGATCGGGCAGTTCTCTTTTCGTCGGCGAGTGCCTGGCTCCCGCTCTGCAAGGAAGTCTGGACATCCCCGTCCACGTCGCCGGCGGCGATCGCATTCTCATCGAGGGCAATCGGGTCCTGCCGCCCTGCCCTCCGTCTCTGGCCGTCTCATTTGCGCGCTCCGGCGACAGCCCCGAAAGCAGCGGCGCCGTCGATCTGCTCCTCGAAACCGCCCCGCTCTCCCGGCACCTGATCGTCACCTGCAACCGCGATGGCCGGCTCGCCACCCGCTACGCCGGACAGCCCGCCGTTACCTCTCTTTTCCTGCCTGAGCGCACCTGCGATCGCAGCCTCGTCATGACCAGCAGCTTCTCCAGCATGCTCGTCGCCGGCCACTTCCTTCGTTTGCTGCGCTGTGAGCCGCAGTACCTCTCTCAGACCGAGCACATCGCAGCGATCGCACACCGCTTCCTCCTCGACCATTCCGCCGCCCTCGCCGCTGTGGCCGCGTCGCATTGCACCTCCGCTGTCTACCTCGGTAGCGCCTGCCGCTTCGGCGCGGCACGCGAGTCCGCGCTCAAGATGCTGGAGATGACCGCGGGCCGAGTCCGAACGATCGCCGAAACCTACCTCGGCCTCCGCCATGGCCCTATGTCAGCGGTGCATGGGGATACTATAATCGTTTGCTACCTGGCCTCGGATCCGCTGACCCGGGCTTATGAGGTGGATGTGATTGACGAGTTGAACGAGAAGGACCTCGGCGCCGCGCGAGTCTTCGTCGGCGAGAACATCCCTGCCGGTCTTGTGCGCCCCGGCGACTTCGTCCTCGAGTGCCCCGGCCTGGGCCAGGCCGGCGACGAACTCGCACCCCTCATCGACGTCCTTGCCGGTCAGTGTCTCGGCTTTTTCCGCTGTATTGCGGAAGGCCTCCATCCCGACGCCCCGTCGGACAACGGCGCCATCAGCCGCGTAGTCCGGAATTTCCGCATCCACACACGGGCGCCGGAGAGTGCGGCATGAGAGTGCTGTTCATCGGCGAGTTGAATCCTGATCTCGTTCTGCAGGACTACCACTCCTTCCCGCAGCTCGGGCACGAAAGCCTTGTGGAGAACTGCCTCCTCACGCTCGGCAGCGCCACCGCCATCTGCGCTGTCGGAGCGGCGCGCCTGGGCAACGACGTTTCGTTCTTTGCCAAGGTCGGTAGCGATCCGTACGGCGATTTCTGCATCCAGGCCCTCCAACGCGAGGGCATCCGTGTCTGCGTCACCCGCGACCCCGCCGTCGTCACCGGCATCACCGTCTCCATCAGCGGCCCCGGTGACCGTGCCCTCGTCACCTATCCCGGGGCCATCGAGGCGCTCACCGAAAAGGACATCGACGACTCCGTGTTCGACGGCTGCTCTCACGTCCACATATCTTCTTACTTCCTGCAGGAAGGACTACGCCCCGGCGTCCGCAACGTGTTGGAGCGCGCCACCCGGTGCGGCCTCACCACGTCTCTCGACCCGGGCTTCGATCCGTCCGAGCGCTGGGAGTCCGATCTCCGCCGCACGCTTGATCAAGTGGATGTCTTCTTTCCAAACGAGGTTGAACTCGAGGGCGTCACCGGCGAGAAAGACCCAGAGGCGGCACTGCGCCAACTACAGAACGGCCGCACGCTCACCGTTGCCAAACTCGGCCGCGCGGGCGCGATGGCGTTCGATCACGGCCGCGCCGTGCGCGTGCCGGCGCTTCTCGTCGATCCCGTCGACACCACGGGGGCAGGGGACTCGTTCAACGCAGGATTCCTGCACCGCTGGCTGCGCCGCGCGCCGCTCGAAGAGTCTCTGCGCTTCGGCGCGGCCTGCGGCGCCCTCTCCACACGCGGCTTCGGCGGTACCAGCGCGCAGGCCACCGAGCAGGAGGCCGAGAACCTCATCGCCTCCCGCGGCTAGACCCCTTTGCGCCAATTCCGATCGTTGTGGGGCTTGATGCGCACCTCCAACGCGCCATCCGCCGTCAGCGACTGAGCGCACGCCCAACGCACCGGCCGGCGCACACCTCGCGTTTCCAGTTCCGCACGCAGCTGCACTGTCTGTCCTTCCAGTCCCTTGGGCAGCACGAAGGACGCCAGGCGCAGCTTGCCGGCATAGGGATGGCCCGCATCCAGACCGCCACCGATGCGCACCCTCCCATCGGGAGTGGTTACGAATACACGCAGCACGCCAGGCACTCCGGCCACGCCGTCGTTGGCGAACGCCACTACCAGTTCGCTCGTCCCGTAACGCTTTCGCTGCCAGATCCACGAAGGCCGCACGCGATAGCCCAGCCGTCGGCGAAGTGTGTCGAATCCGTTTGGATAGCGCTCGTGGTATGCGCGGAGATTGGCTGTCTCCGTCCACAGCGACCAGTAGTTGGCGCCCAGATCGAGCACATGCAGCATCGTGTTCTCCAGGGCATTCATCCCGCCAGCATCCACGGGTAGCGAACTGGCTCGGTATTGCCGGTAGTAGCCGTCCTCCATGATCACGGGCAGCCACGGCGGCCGATTGGAGAGAATCTCGATCTGCTCCGGCTCCTCGACGATCACGCTGTCCGACCGCAACCAGTGTCCCGCCCGCACCATCATGTCGATGACCTCGCGGTTGCCCACCTGGCTGATGTCGGGTTGTGTGTTGACTGCCAGCGGAGTGCGCTTGAAAGCGTCCATCTGCAACTGCGTCATCTCGACTGAGGTCTTCTCCGCAGTCAGATAGTCCGGGAACGGGCTGGGCAGGTTAGCGGTGTGTCCTTCGCCCCAATACCCGTACTGCATCAGGTCGACGTACTCGATCAGCGGGTGGCCTTCGAACTCACGGGCCAGCAGTTCCACAAGGTCCTTGAATGCGGCTTTGAACGCCGGATCGTGGTAGTGAGGCTCGCGCATCTCATGGCCGTCGTAACGCCCGATGACGCTCACCGGCACCTTGCCGTTCAGGAAATCGGGCAGCGCGAGCCTGGCTGGTTGGCCGACTGTATTTGAGAGCTGAACACGAAAGCCCACGCGCTGATTGCGGCGCCGCGCCGCGTCGAGAGTCAGCGCAAATACCGGATTCAGGTCCAGCCGGCCTGGCGACTTCTGCACGTCACGCCAGTCGCAGCGGATGTACATGACGTCCACAAATGGAAGACTCGACATCGCCTCGACGTGCTGCTCCAATGTCTCCTTGCCCGCGCGTGCGGCAAGTGAGGGGCCGCCCTCTTCCCACGTGTATCCCGCCAATCCCCAGCCAAAGTTGCGCACCGGTTCGGTGGCCGCGCTCGTCGTCGCAATGGTGAACCAGCCTTCGTCCTGCTCGATGCCGAAGGGACCTTGATTCAGCCTGTCCGCCACATGGGGTCCAGGTCCGAAGTCATAGCCTTCCCAGCGATGTGTCGGGACATCGCCATAAGCCGCAAGCCGGGTGAGGCCCAGGCCTCCGGAGAGGAAGAGATCTCTGCGCTTCACATTTCACCTCGCCTGTGCTATAAACGAAATCAAACGAAAGGATATATAACTTTATGTGTCTTGTCAATCGCAAGTACACGTGGCCTTCTTTGGGGATCGCGCTAGTGCTGTTTGTGGCTGCCGCGCCAGGAGGCAAGGGACTTACGGACGGGTGGAAAGTGATCGGGCCGGGCGGCGGTGGCGCCATGTATCATCCCACCATCAGCCCGCACACGACGAAGGACGTCTTCGTGAATTGCGATATGACGGGCAGTTACCTTTCGCATGACGGCGGCGAGAGCTGGCGGATGTTCAACCTGCGCGGCGTGACGCGGCAGTTCGTCTTCGACCCGGTGAATCCGAATGTCATGTACGTCTTGAATGCTGCGCTTTGGAAGAGCGAGGATCGCGGAGTTACGTGGCGCATGATTCGTCCGGCTCCGGGCGCCCCCATCGAAAAGAGCAACGATCATGGCGATGTGTCCTACCCTGGCACAGCTCGCCCCGTCGCGCTTGCCGTGGATCCTGCTTCGTCGAAGTCACTGTTTGCCGTCTTTGACGAACGGGGTGCTGCACGTCTGGAGATCTCGTCCGACGGCGGAGAAACGTGGATAAAGTCCGCGGACCTGCCGGCAGGATCCCGAAAGATCCTGATCGATAAAGGCTCTCCAGCGTCTGATCGTACAATCTACGTGCTGGCAAGCAATATTGTCACTGTGCGCCGCGGAGGCTCCTGGACTGCCGGCCCCGCGCCCGAAGGTGTCGATCAGTTCCTGGACGTCTCGGCAGGATTTTCGCGCGACAGGCAATTGGTGGTCTACGGGATCTCGTCCAAATCGATCCATGTCTCCCTGGATGGCGGCAAGAGCTGGCGCACGGCGGAATTTGGAGCCGCTGCCGTGTTCCAGGCCGTGGCCACGTCGGAAAACCGTCCCGACGCCGCCTACGTCTCCTTCAGCCGTATGGCGGGACAGTTCTTTGGCGTGGCCAAGACCACAGACCAGGGGGCGAAGTGGCAGACGGTCTGGAAGGAGACATCCAAGGACGCTGCCGCAAACCTGAAAGACAATTGGATCACGGAGCGGTTCGGGCCGGACTGGGGTGAGAATCCGCTCAATCTTGGCGTGGCCCCTGACAATCCGGACATCTGTTACGCCACCGACTTGGGCCGTACGATGAAGACGCTCGACGGCGGCAAGACGTGGAGCGGGGTCTATTCGAAGCGTGTGCCGCAGGGCGACTGGACGTCCACGGGGTTGGATGTCACCACGGCGTACGGCATCCACTTCGATCCCTTTGACCGCAAGCGGATGTTCATCAGCTACACCGACATTGGAATGTTCAGGAGTGAGGATGGCGGTGCGAGCTGGCAGAGCTCCAGCCAGGGCGTTCCGCCGCGTTGGGTCAACACTCAGTATTGGATGGAATTTGACCCGGAGGTTCGTGGAAGAGCCTGGGCCGTGGCCAGCGGCACGCATGACCTGCCCCGGCCGAAGATGTTTCGGAGAACGCCGGTCAGCCGCTTCTCCGGAGGAGTGCTCGCCAGCAGCGACGGCGGCCGCACCTGGAGCGTGTCCTCCAAAGGCATGCCGCAGACTGCCGCGACTCACATCGTTTTGGACCCGAGGAGCCCGGCGTCGAGCCGCGTTTTGTACGTGTCGGCCTTCGGGCGCGGCGTCTATAAATCCACGGATGGCGGCCAATCCTGGACTCTCAAGAACGAAGGCATCGAGGGCTCTGAGCCCTTTGCCTGGCGGCTGACGCTCGATTCAAGAGGGACGCTCTACCTCGTCGTCGTCCGGCGCAGTGAAGACGGCAGCATTGGCAACGCGCAGGACGGGGCGCTGTATCGCTCCACCGACGGCGCAGAGCATTGGACGAAACTTCCCCTACCCGAGGGCGTCAACGGGCCCAACGGGCTCACCGTCGACGTGAAAGACCCGAACCGTCTCTACCTCGCCGCCTGGCAGCGCGCCAGACTTGCCGATGGGGGCGGAGGCATTTACCTCTCTACCGATGGCGCCAGGACCTGGCGTCGCGTGCTCGATAAGGATCAACATGTCTATGACGTGACCACTGATTCCCGCAATCCGCACAGGCTCTTTGCCAGCGGATTCTCCTCCGCCGCCTGGGTGTCGGAAGACCGTGGTGAGAACTGGCGCCAGATCCCCGGCTACGACTTCAAGTGGGGACATCGCGTGGTGCCGGACCCCCAATCCCCCGGCCACGTCTATATCACCACCTTCGGCGGCAGTGTCTGGCACGGACCATTGCCCGGCGCAGGGCAATCAGTGAGAAGGTAAGGAGCGCTTGTGTTCGACATTTTCTTGTGGGTCGATTTGCGTTTTGTTATCTTGTTCATGGATTGAGGCACTTCCGATGAAATCAGTCAAACCACACCGGCTGCTGGCGGAGGAGCGTCGCAGGGGCATCCTGGAGATGCTGGAGAAGAACGGCCGGGTGACCGTGGACGATGTCGTGCGGCAGTTCGCGGTTTCCGCAGTGACGGCGCGCTCGGATCTCGATCAACTGGCAGATGTGGGGGCGTTGGTGCGCTCGCATGGCGGCGCCGTGCGGCAGACGGAAGGCGCGGTCGACTATCCGATCGCGTTCAAGCAGACGCAACACGATGCGGAGAAGGCGCGGATTGCCGAGGCAGCCGTCGAGATCATCAAGCCTGATCAGACCATTATTCTCGACTCGGGCACTACCACTGCGGCCATCGCACAGCAGATCCGCGTGCGCAAGCTGCGAGTGGCGGTCATCACGAATGCGCTCAACGTGGCGATGGAGCTTTGCCGTGCGCCGCATGCATCCGTCATCATGCTGGGCGGGATGCTGCGGCCGACATCCTACTCGATGGTAGGCCCGCACGCGGAACATTCTCTGCAGGCGCTCCGCGCCGATCACCTGTTTCTGGGAGTGGATGCGCTGGATCCGGAGATCGGCGTGTGCACGCCAGACATTCTGGAAGCGCAGTTGAATGCCCTGATGATGCAAGTGTCGAGCCAGGTGACGGTAGTGGCGGATTCGAGCAAGCTGCAGCGGCGGAGCTTGTCGGTCATCGGCAAAGTGGAGAGCCTGACGCGTCTGATTACGGACACTCAGGCGGATCCGGTCAAGGTCGCGCAGATTCGCGCCAAGGGTGTCGAAGTCGTCCTGGTGTAGCTGGCCACGCGCTCCACTGAAAGTCGTGCTTGGACCCCGTCGTACCTGCTCGCTACGCTCGACCAAAGTCAATGAAGACTCTCCGCGGTAGAGCCGCGAGGAGTAGCGAGCGGGGGTAACGGATTCAGCGCGTCCTCAGCGGAGTCCTGATGGCCTT
>DBMU01000016.1 GCA_002298225.1 Bryobacterales bacterium UBA690 | reverse complement strand
AGCCTCGCAGGTCCTGGGGCCCGGGAATCGCGGTCCTGGGAGTGGGCACCGCCGGTCTGGCCCTGATCCTGCGAAGGCGCACCGCGCGCGACGGGGCCCCGCCCACGTCCGCTGCGGACCCCAACCTCCTGCGCGCCTTCGGGCCCTACCGGCCCCTGCGCCTCCTGGGCGACGGCGGCTGCGCCTCGGCCTACCTCGCCGTGCACCGCGGCACGGGCGCCCAGGTCGCCCTCAAGGTTCCCCACCGGCACCTGACGCAGGACCCCGACTTCCGCGCCCGGTTCCGGAGGGAGGCCGCCCTGGGAGGGAGGCTCGACCACCCGCACATCGTCCCCATCCTCACCCCCGAGCCCTCCGAGGAGGACCCCTGGATCGCCATGACCTTCATCGAGGGCACCACCCTCGAGGCCTTCCTGGGCGACCGCAAGCCCCTCCCGGTGCCGTGGGCCACGGCCATCGCCACCCACGTGGCCGAGGCCATCGCCCACGCCCACGGCAAGCAGGTCGTCCACCGCGACCTCAAGCCCGCCAACATCATGCTCAACGACGCGGGGGCTTGGGTCATGGACTTCGGCGTGGCCCGGGTCCTGGACGGCACCGCCACCTCCTCGACGATGTTCATCGGCACCCCGTCGTACGCGGCGCCGGAATGCCTCGTGAACCCCCAGGTCGGACCCGAGGCCGACGCCTATGCCCTGGGCCTCATCCTCTTCGAGATGCTCACCGGACGGCAGGGCTTCGGCGGGACCTCCGCGTTCCAGATCCTGGAGGCCCACCGGACCCGGCCCCTTCCCGAGGTGCGGAGCCTCCGGCCCGAGGCCCCCGAGGCCCTCTGCGACCTGGTCGGCCGGCTCTGCCGCAAGGCGCCCGGCGAACGCCCCGGAGATGCCGAGATCCTGGAGATCCTGCGCGGCCTGGCGCCTATCGCATCATGGCCACCGCCCGCTGGAGTTCCTCCGGCGTGAAGGCGGCGAAGGCCATCCGGGTGGCCGCGAGGCCGGTTCCCGCGAGGCTGTAGTGGCGGCCGTTCCGGAGCTTGAGTCCCTGGGCCTGGCAGCCCTTGACCCAGGCGCCGAACGCCTGGGGATCCCCGAGCGGCCCCACGCCTCGGAGCCAGAGGGCCATGGCCCCGCCCTCCCAGACCAGGCGGTCCCCCATGGCATGGGCCAGGGCGTCCCGGACCGCTTCGGCCCGTTCAAGGCAGGCCTTGCGGGCGCGGAGGATCTGCCGTTCCATCTCGCCGTCCAGGAACAACTCGGCCAGGGCCCATTCGGTGGCCGGGTCCCCCTGCCAGTCGAGCCGCTGCCGGGCGCGGGCCAGCGGGGCCGCCATGGCCTCGGGCACCACCAGGTAGGCCACGCCCAGCGCCGGCGCGAAGATCCGGCTCAGGCTTCCGAAATGGAGGACCTGCCCGGGATCCAGCGCAGCCAGGGGCTCCGGGGCGTCCAGGTGCTCGCCCTCGGGATCCAGTTCGAGGATGGGGAACCGGCCCCTGCGGGACAGGTCCAGGATCGCGGCCCTGCGCGAATCCGCGAGGCGGACCCCGGTGGGGAAATGGCACCCGGGCGTCAGGACCAGGAGCTTCGGGGGCTCGTCCCGCAGGAGGGCTTCCAGGGCCTCCACCCGTAGGCCTTCGCTGTCCACGGGAAGCCCCCGCACCTGGGCGGTGCAGGCCTGGCGAAGCGTCTCCCACAGGGCCGGGTCGCCCGGATCCTCCACGGCGATGGTGCCGCCGCGGCCGCCCACCAGGGCCTGGGCGACGAGGGTGACGGCCATGGATGAACTGCGGAGGAGGAGGATCCGCCCCGGATCCGCGGGAAGGGCCCTCCGGGCGCCCAGGTGCACCGCGAGCACCTCCCGGAGCCGCAGGAGGCCCATGGGATCCCGGGACCCCATGAGCTGGGGCCCCTTCAGGCGCAACCCCCGCTGGTAGGCCCGCCCCAGTTCCAGGAACGGGGCGAGGCGGGCGTCTGCGCAGGTTTCGCTCAGGTCCATCACCACCCCGGCGGGACTGGTGACCGGAAGGAGATTGTCCGGCAGGTCGAACCCGGGCGCGCCCCCGGCGCTCGCGGGGGCTTCGCGCCCTTCCACCGGGAGCGTGGGGGACACGAAGAATCCGGCCCTCTCCTGGGAGGTGAGCCATCCCTGGGCCTGGAGCTCCCTCAGCCCCGCCAGGATTGTGTTGACGGTCACCCCCAGCCGGGAGGCCAGCTCCCGCACCCCGGGCAGGGCCATGCCCGGCCGGAGGCGGCCCCGGGCGATGGCCCGGACCACGGCCGTCGCCACCTGCAGGTAGAGCGGGGAGCGCGCCTGGGGATCCAGTCGAAGTTCCAGGTCGTATCCCTTTGCCACGCCGCCCCCGGTCGCTGCCCTAATCCCATCAATAGGAATGATAGACGCACTGGAACACCGCGCGCGCCTTGAGGTGGCCGTTGGCCTGGGGGATCCCGAAGACCTGGACCGCCGCGCCCTGCGTGAGCGCCGCCGAGGGATCCGCCGGGGTGAGCGCGGGATTGGGGCCTCCCGCATACCAGTCCGCCGAGGGAAGGCTGACCCGGTAGCATGCCGTCGAGGCGTCCAGGTCCACGGTGACGGCGGTGGTCCCTCCGGGCAGGGCCAGCCCGAAGCTCGAAACGGCGAAAGGAACGGCCACGGTTCCGGCGGGGAGGTCCAGGGTCTCCAGGACCGCCCACTGGGCGCTCCACCCCGAGGGATTCGCGCCGTTGCCCCAGGCGGCGTGGACCGCCGCCGTGGCCGGCAGGGCGCCCACGGTGCCGCCGAAGTCCACCTTCGCGCCTGCGGCCGTGGTGAAGGAGGACGCTCCGGAATGGACCTTCTCCGGGCTGCCGGCCTCCCACCAGCAGAAGCCCAGGAGCGGAGCTCCGGACGGGTCGTTTCCGTTGGGGGTGGAGGCTCCGACGAAGGGCAGGACCGCATCCAGCGCCCCCGCATCCGTGCCCGAAGGGAAGGAAAGGCTCACCTGGTTCCCGTCCACGGCCGTTACCTTGCCCCTGAAGTCCGGGGAGACGATGTCCACCGCGAGGAGGGTGACGAGGTTGCCGGTGGAGGGGTAGTGGAACATCGGGATGGCCGTGAAGCCCAGCCCGAGGTTGCCCGCGGCCAGGAAGCCGGGACCCGCCTCCAGGGCCGGCGCGGTGAAGAGGGTGTTTTCGGTGGTGAAGCCGGAGGCCCCGCAGGCGAAGCCCGTGAAGCCGTCCCCGTCGAACGCGGCCAACCCCAGGGCGGGATTGACCCGCACTACGCGTCCCTGGATCTGGGTATCGAGGTACATCCCCGTGCCGGCCCAGATGCGGGAGGCCAACAGCGTCCCGTCCTTGCGGAGGGTTCCGCTGACGCTCACCAACCTCCCGGGCAGGGCGTCCCCCACCCCCGAAAGGTCCTTGATCAGCTGCCGGGTCCCGGCGTCCACGTCGAAGAACCAGGTCCCTCCCGCGGCGTCCACGGACACGCCCACCCGCTGGGGCAGGAAGCCCGAGGGGAAGATGCCCGCCCGGAAGGTGGGGGAAACCTGGAAGGCTTTCCCGGAGGCGTCGGTCTTGTAGGCCGTGCCCCGCAGGGGCAGGAGGGCCATCCCCGCCGGATCCGCGACCACCCGCTGACGCAGGACCCCGCCCAGGTCCATCGTCCAGAAGACGGCGTTCATCCTGGGCACCGCGGCCCCGATGAGAAAGCCCGGGCGCCGGGTGTCCCATTCCAGGGCCAGCACGGCGTTCCCGTCCGCGGCGACCTGCAGGGGAGCCGCGAACGGCACCTGCAGGGAAAGGGTGGGCCCGGCGCCGGCCCCGGCGACCAGAAGCTGCGTGACCCCGACCGAGGTCTGCGGGGCCTGCGGGAACCCGGGCGAGGGCGTGGAGGAGGCGGTCAGCGCCACGTCCCCGCTCGCCGATCCCAGGGTGACGGTGGCGGCCGTGTAGGTTCCCACCGGCGCCGCCAGGCTTCCGATCAGCTGCGTGGCCCGGCCCAGGAGCGCGAGGTTGACCGGCAGCGGCCCGGCCTGGGGCGCGACGAGGGCCACGGGCGCGCCGCCGCCCTGGGGGGTCAGGGTCACCCCCACGACCTTGACGTCGATCTCCGCCCAGTCCTCGGTGCCGGTGCTGGTCATGCAGACCGAGACCAGCCCGGTGGTGGGCGGAAGGGTGTGGGTGCCCTGGGAGGACGAGGAGGAGGTGCAGCCCAGCGCGAGGGGGACGAGGGCCAGCAGGAGAAGACTTTGAAGGTTCGCCATGGGGACTCCGGTTCAGGGATGCATGAGGCAGATCGAGGTGGCCCGGGTCTGATTCGCTCCGTCCAGGAGCGGGATTTCCGAACCGTTCTTCCAGAGCACCGCGTTGGAACCGGCGTTGCCGACCACGTAGAGGTCGCTGCCGTAGGGGGCGATGCCGCAGGCCTCGGCGCTCCGCCCCTGGGCCACCGGCAGGGTCGTCTGGGTGCCGTTCTTCCAGTAGACCGGCACGCGGGTCCAGCCGACCTGCACGTATCCCGCGGCGTAGACGTCGGTTCCCGCCACGGCGAGGGCCAACGCGGAACCCGGGTGCACGCCATCGGTAAGTGCGACCGGTTCGCCGTTCCGCCACAGGGTGGCCACCTGGGCGCCGCCGGCGTTGACGGTGTAGCCCGCCGCCAGCACATCGCCCGTGTCCGTGACGGCCACCGCCTCCACCCCGGCGGCGCCCGTGTCCGAGCCCAGGCCGAAGGCCGCGCCATTCTTCCAGTACCGGGCGCCCCCTTCCCATCCGGCCACGAAGACGTTCGAACCCTTGACACAGATTCCGCTGGCCGTGGAGATGACCGAACCCCCGCCCAGCACGGACCCTGAGCCGTTCTTCCAGCGCACCGCGACGCTGTCGGGAGAGTTGGCGAACACGGTCCCGGAGATGTGGACGTCGGCCCCCGCGACGGCGAGGCCGGTCAGGCTCACGCTGTAGGGATTGGTGGGCGCCGGCAGCGACGACGGGAGGGGAACCTCGGACAGCACGCCGTTCGTCCACAGGACGCCGGCCCCGGGATGGCTGGAATGGCCTCCCACGGCATAGACGTCCGTGCCCGAGACGGCTAAGGCGGTGACGATGGCGTTGACTCCGGCCGCGCTCTCGAGATAGACCGCCTTCCCGTCCTTCCAGTAGAGGGCTTCCCTGCGGTCCCCCAGGCTGACGCTCCCCCCCACCAGGACCGAGACGGGGGCCTGGGGGAGGACGGCCCGGTCAGGACTCCCGCCGCCGCTCGCGCAGCCCAGGGCCAGGACGGCAAGACAGGGCAGCAGGGTCCGGACGATGGGGACGGGGTTCATGGGGCCTCCGGGATATGGACCAGTCTGGCTCCCCCGCCCCGGAGGGGACAGGTACAACCCCCGGATCCCGAAGGGTACAGACCCCTACGGTTCCGCCGGCGGCGGAGGCAGGGTCGCCTTCGTGAAGAACGGCAGCCGCTCCGGGCGCTGCGCCAGGTGGATGGCCACCGAGGCCAGCACGGCGGCGGTGCGCTTGACGTCCTCGGGCGGGACCCGGTCGAGGGTGTCGATGGCGGTGTGCCAGGTGTACTCGAAGTACTCCAGCCCGTCCTGCACCACGCCGATGGCGGGCAGTCCCGAGGCGGTGAACGAGCTCATGTCGGTGGACGGCCCCGTGAGCGACTTGGGAGGACGGTTCCGGGTGGCCGAAGCGCCCCGCACGCCCAGGTCCTGGAAGGGCGCCAGCAGCTCGCGCAGCACCTGGGAGCCCTGGGCCGGCCCGAACATCGTGAGGCCCCGCACCTGGCCGGCCCCGCCGTCCATGTTGACGTAGGCCACCAGCTCGCCGAATCCGGGCTTCGGGGCCTCCGCGGAGCCGTAGTGGGCCTCCACGTAGGCCTTGGAGCCCAGGAGGCCGTGCTCCTCCCCGTCCCACAACGCGAAGCGGATGGTGCGGGCGGGACGGACCCCGAGGGCCTTGATGATCCTCGCCACCTCCATCATCACCGCGGCGCTGGCGCCGTTGTCGGTGGCGCCGGTGCCGGAGTGCCAGCTATCGAGGTGGCCGCCGATCATCACGATCTCGTCCTTGTGCTTGCCGGTCCCGGGGATTTCGGCGATGACGTTGAAGTTGTTCTGGTCGGGTTCGTACCACTGGTTCTGGATGTCGAACTCGAGCTTGACCTTCATCTGCTTCTCGACGAGGCGGTAGATGCGGTTGTAGTGTTCGCCGGTGAGGACGACCATCGGGGGCGCGGCGGCGGACTTGGCGTCGCGGGGGCCGCCGTTGGAGGTGAAGTAGGTGCCGAAATCGCCGCGCATGCCGCTGCTGATCAACAGACCGACCTTTTCCTCACGGAAGAAGTCGTTGAGCTTGCGGCGGAAGGCCATCATCTGGGCGAAGTTCGGCTGGCCAGGGCCCGCGGCGCGGCGCATCATGGCCGACGGGCCGATCTGGGCTGTTTCGATCTCGGCGAGTTCCTGATCGGTGTAGCGATGCCCGTCAGCCTTGTCATGCAGGGCGATTTCGCGGACGGCGTCGGTCAGTACAATCTTACCCGCGAGCTTGCCCTTCCATTTCTCGAGGTCTGCATCCGTGGAGAGCACCGCGATGATGGGCTCGCCGCTCAATACGCCTTCGGTGGAGGAGGTCCAGGCCTGCGCGGAGCCGATCAGCGGCATGTACGCGGGTTCGGTCATGGCGGCGACGAACTTCTTGTTTTCCCAGCCCTTGCCGAACGAGCCCCAAGTGTCCAGGCGGGCGTTGTCGATGCCCCAGTCCTTGAGGGTTTTAACGGCCCACTCGGCGCTGGCTTTGTACCGCGGCGATCCGGCCAGGCGAGGTCCATGGACATCAGTGAGATAGAACAGATGATCCATGACCTTGGAATTCTGGAAGGCTTCCTGTTTGATCCGGTAGATCGATTCCAGGTCGACCTTCTCCTCCGCCACGGCGAAGGTAGCCACGGCAAGAGTGCAGACGACGAAGCGAAGTGCTGTTTTCATAAGCTTAGGGTGATCCGAGAATATCGAAGGCAGCCGGGTGGCTACAAGTGCAACGGCGTAAAGTTTCACCCTGCAGTTACCTGATTGACGCCTTCCAGAAACCCTAATTCGGCGCAGCCCATCAAATCAGGTAGACGGTTCCCTTTCATATCTTCGATTGCCACTCTTTCGCGTTGTGGTAGATAATGAGGACGGGTTCCGCTGGTCAGGGGCCTTTCAGCCTCCCCACCCCTCCAGCGAGGAGACACTTTGTGAAGCGTTCTTCGAACGACGAGACACTACGCTGTTCTTTTTGCCATAAGAGTCAAGACGTAGTCGGCAAGCTCATCTCCTCGCCGAGCGATTACCCGCGCGCCTACATCTGTGACGAGTGCATCGCCGTCTGCAATTCCATTCTGGAAGACGATAAGCCGGAGAAGGGCTACGGCGGGGCGCCTCACAAGCTGCCTAAGCCGCTGGAACTAAAGGAATATCTCGACCAGTATGTGATCGGGCAGGACGCGGTCAAGAAGAAGCTCGCGGTGGCTGTCTACAACCACTACAAGCGGATTCAGATGAACCGCCAGCGCGTAGGGGAAGTCGAGCTGGCCAAGTCCAACATCCTCCTGATCGGACCCACCGGGACCGGGAAGACTCTTCTGGCCCAGACGCTGGCTCGCATCCTGGATGTGCCCTTCGCGATCGTGGACGCGACCACGCTGACGGAAGCGGGCTACGTTGGCGAAGATGTGGAGAATATCATTCTCCGCCTTCTGCAGAACTCTGATTGGGACGTCCAGCGGTGTCAGACGGGCATCATTTATATAGACGAGATCGACAAGATTTCCCGCAAGGACGAGAACCCCTCTATCACCCGCGATGTTTCGGGTGAGGGAGTCCAGCAGGCGCTGCTGAAGATCCTGGAAGGGACGATCGCGAACGTGCCGCCGCAGGGCGGACGGAAGCATCCGCACCAGGAGTTCACTCCGATCGACACTACGAACATCCTCTTCCTGTGCGGTGGGGCGTTCGTGGGGCTCGAGAAGATCATCGCCCGCCGGGTGGGCAAGAAGACGCTCGGGTTTAAGTTGGACGATGAGAAGGACGCGCGCCGTACGGCTCAGCACCGCGATATGACGCTGCTGGAGCAGCTTCAGCCGGAGGACTTGATCCGGTACGGCTTCATCCCTGAATTCATTGGCCGAATGCCGGTGGCCGGCGTGTTAGAGGATCTCGACAGGGATGCCTTGGTCCAGATCCTGACCAAGCCGAAGAACGCGATCATCAAGCAGTACCAGAAACTGTTCGAATACGAAAATGTTAGACTGAAGTTTGGCGACGACGCTCTGGACGCGATCGCTGAGCTCGCACTCCAGAGGAAAGTCGGAGCACGGGGCCTCCGCATGATCCTGGAGGAACTGATGCTCGACCTGATGTACTACCTCCCCTCTTATAAGAAGGTGCGCGAATTCGTCGTCACCCGGGAGATGGTACTTTCGCAGAAGATCAACTGGTCCTTACTGGAGAAGGCCGGTTGAGGCAGATGCGGGCCTTGGGCTGGCTGTAAGAGCAGACCTTCGTCATGGGTGGATGCCGGCGCGGCGCGCCGGATTTCGCATTGATCTAATCAGACAAACTCCCCGACAACACCACGATGAGCACTCCAAAAGAGAAGTCCGAAAGCCGGCGCCTTCCAATGATGCCGATCCGCGATGTGGTCATCTTCCCCCACATGATGACCCCGTTCGTGGTTGGGCGTGAATCGAGTGTGCGCGCCCTGGAGGAAGCGCTGGCCGGGGAGAAGAAGATCTTCCTTGCCACACAGCATGATGCGAGCGTCGACGAGCCCCGTCCGGAAGACATCTTCCAGGTAGGGACAATCGCCAACATCGTGCAGTCCGTGCGGATGCCCGACGGCAACATCAAGGTGCTGGTGGAAGGTGTCGAGCGCGGCAAGATCGTCTCTGTTTCCGAAGAGGACGGCTACTTTCGCGCGGTTGTGCGCACGCAAGCTTCGCGGGTGGAGCCGGGGCCTGTCCTGGAAGGGCTGACCACGCGCGTCACGTCGCTGTTCGAGCAGTACGTCAAGCTTAGCCAAAACGTGAACTACGAGACGATGATCGCGGCGATTCGCGTCGACGATCCCGGCAAGCTGGCGGACACGGTGGGTGCGAACCTGCAGCTCACCATCGAAGAGAAGCAGGAACTGCTCGAGATCTTCGATCCAGTGGACCGGCTGACGCGAGTCGCGGACATGCTCGACATTGAGATCGAGAAGCTGAACGTGGACCGCACCATTCAGGGCCGCGTGAAACGGCAGATGGAAAAGGCTCAAAAAGAGTACTACCTCAACGAGAAGATCAAGGCCATCCAGAAGGAACTGGGCCGCGGCGAGAAGTCGGAATTCGATGAACTGAAGAAGAAGATCGACCAGGCGGGCATGACCGCGGACGCCAAGGAGAAGGCGATGGCGGAGTTGCGGCGCCTGGAGCAGATGCCGCCGATGTCGGCCGAATCCACGGTCTCGCGCAACTACCTCGACTGGATGCTCGCGGTACCGTGGAAGAAGAAGTCCAAGGAAATTCGTGATCTGCGGTTTGCCGAGGAGGTGCTCAACTCCGACCACTACGGGCTGGAGAAGATCAAGGAGCGCATCCTGGAATTCCTTGCCGTGCGCCGGCTGGTGAAGAATCCGAAGGGCTCCATCCTGTGCTTCGTCGGACCTCCGGGCGTCGGCAAGACTTCGCTCGGCATGAGCATCGCCAAGGCGACGGGCCGCAACTTTGTGCGGCTGTCCCTGGGCGGCGTTCGCGATGAAGCTGAAGTTCGCGGCCACCGCCGGACGTACATTGGCGCGCTGCCGGGCCAGATCCTGCAGATGATGAAGAAGGCGGGGACGCGCAATCCCGTCTTTATGCTGGACGAAGTCGACAAAATGTCGACCGATTTCCGCGGCGACCCATCCGCGGCGCTGCTTGAGGTGCTTGATCCCGAGCAGAACTTCATGTTCCAGGACCACTACCTCGACGTGGAGTACGACCTGAGCGAAGTGTTTTTTATCGCCACGGCCAACGTGCTGCACACCATTCCGCCTGCGTTGCAGGACCGCATGGAAGTGATCCGACTGTCGGGCTACACCGAACTGGAAAAGATGGAGATCGCGAAGCGCTTCCTGGTGCCCAAGCAGATGAAGGCGACGGGTATGGAGGCGGACAACGTGGAATTCCGGGACGAGGGGCTGCTTTCCCTGGTTCAGAACCACACGCGCGAGTCCGGCGTCCGGAATCTGGAACGCGAGATCGGCAATGTCTGCCGGAAAGTTGCACGGCAAATTGTGATCGCGCAATCCGCGGCTGAGGCGAAGGCCGAGGCCGACGGTAAGTCGAGCGAACAGGTAACGCCCACTACCGTGTACCCGAAGGTGATCGTGAACGCCGGCAAGGTGACGGAGTTGCTTGGCCCCGCGCGGTTCCGCGATCTCACGACCGAGAAGCAGCCCGAGGTGGGCATTGCGACCGGCCTGGCGTGGACCGAAGTGGGTGGCCAGGTGCTGACCACCGAGGCGACGATCATGGAAGGCCGCGGGCGGCTCATGACCACCGGGAAACTCGGCGATGTCATGCAGGAGTCCGCTCAGGCCGCGATGAGCTTCGTGCGGTCGCGAGCGTCCATGCTGAGCCTACCGCGCGATTTCTATCGTCACCTGGACATTCACATTCACGTGCCCGAAGGCGCCATCCCGAAGGATGGTCCTTCCGCGGGCATCACCATCGCCACCACGGTTGCATCTGCGCTGACACGCATACCGGTGCGCGGCGACCTGGCAATGACTGGAGAGATTACACTGCGCGGACGCGTCCTCCCAATCGGAGGCGTCAAGGAGAAGCTGCTGGCCGCCCACCGGCACGGCATTTTCGAGGCGATCCTTCCGCGCGATAATGAAAAGGATCTGACGGACGTCCCCGAGAACATCCGCAAAGAGATGAAGATCCACTTCGTCGAATCGATGGACGAGGTGTTGAGGATCGCTCTTCTCGGTGATCTCGATTCGCTGGCCGCACGGCCTCCTGCGCACCCGCTGGAAGTCGTGCCCGAACTGCCCGCGGAGGAAAACCGGGCGCACTGATCGCGCCTGGCGACGCCCGCCTGAAAGGCATCATAGCGCCGTGGCAACCCCGGCAGAGTTCCTGCTCAGCGCCGTCGAGCCCGCGCAGTTCCCTCCAGAGGGGCTGCCGGAGGTCGCATTCCTGGGCAGGAGCAACGTCGGGAAGTCCACGTTGCTGAATGTCCTGACCGGCCGCAAGCTGGCATTTACGTCCAGCACCCCCGGCCGGACTCAGGCAGTGAATTTCTTCCGGGTACAGGACCGGCTTATATTCGCCGATCTACCCGGGTACGGGTTTGCCAAGGCCCCGAAGAGCGTGAGCCGGGGCTGGCAGGGGGTGATCGATGCCTACCTCCTGCGGCGAGAGAGTTTGGCGCTGTGCATGCTGTTACTGGATGCCCGGCGCGGCTGGATGGACTCGGACCTCCAGCTCAAACAGTGGCTCGAGTACCATCAACGGCCCTACGCTGTGGTGGCCACGAAGGTGGACAAGCTCAATCAGAAAGAGAAGAACGCGAGCCAGAAGGCCATCCGTGAACATTACGAATCCGGAGACCTGATCTGGTTCTCGGGCCTTTCCGGCCAAGGAGTAAAAGAGATTTGGCAAACGATTTGGAAAAAAACGGGTCAGTGAACGACCCCGCGGAAACTGCCGCAGAAGCTCCTGCCAAGGAAACACCGACGCGCAGGAAGGGCGATTCGCGGCCCAAGTCCGACAATGGCGGCGAAGTGAAGGCTGCCGCCAAGCCAGACACCGGCGGCGAGGTGAAGCCCAAGACCGAGGCTCCCGATCCTAAGCCCGCCGAGGCGCCAGCTCCCGTTCCCGCTCCCGCCGTGGAAGAACCGTCGCGCCAGGGCGCGTTGAACAAGCGCGGCAACCTGGACCTGGGAGAACTGAAGGAATTCTCCATCACCCGGCTGAATCAGATCGCCCGCGATCTGGAAATCAGCGGCGTCGCCGGCATGCGCAAACAGGAGTTGATCTTCAAAATCCTGCAGGCGCAGGCCGAAAAGGCAGGACTGATTTTCTCCGAAGGCGTCATCGAATGCCTGCCGGACGGATTCGGCTTCCTCAGGGCGCCGGAGTACAACTACCTGCCGGGCCCCGACGATGTCTACGTATCGCCCTCGCAGATCCGCCGTTTTGATCTGCGCACCGGCGACACCGTCAGCGGCCAGATCCGTCCGCCGAAGGAAGGCGAGCGCTACTTTGCGCTCATCAAGGTGGACGCGATCAACTTCGAGCCGCCGGAGCAGTCACGCAACAAGATCTTCTTCGACAACCTCACGCCCCTCTATCCGCAGGGCCGCGTGAAGCTCGAGACGACGAAGGACAACTTCACGGGCCGCGTGATGGACATGCTCGTGCCGATCGGCAAGGGCCAGCGCGGTCTGATCGTCGCTCCGCCGCGCACCGGCAAGACGATGATGCTGCAGTCCATCGCCCACTCGATCACGGCGAACCATCCTGAGATCGTGCTCATCGTGCTGCTGATCGACGAGCGTCCTGAAGAAGTCACGGACATGCAGCGATCCGTCAAGGGCGAGGTAATCTCCTCGACCTTCGACGAGCCCGCGCAGCGCCACGTTCAGGTGGCCGAAATGGTCATCGAGAAGGCGAAGCGGCTGGTAGAGCACAAGCGCGACGTCGTGATCCTGCTCGACTCCATCACTCGTCTGGCGCGCGCCTACAACACGGTGGTGCCGCCTTCGGGCAAGGTGCTGTCGGGCGGCGTCGACTCCAACGCCCTGCAGCGCCCGAAGCGCTTCTTCGGCGCGGCGCGCAACATCGAGGAGGGCGGCTCGCTCACAATCATCGCGACCGCGCTGATCGATACCGGCTCGCGCATGGACGACGTGATCTTCGAAGAGTTCAAGGGCACCGGCAACCTGGAAATCCACCTCGACCGCAAGTTGGTGGACAAGCGCATCTTCCCGGCCATCGACATCAACAAGTCCGGCACGCGCAAGGACGAGTTGCTGATCGCGCGCGAAGAGCTGAACCGCATCTGGGTGCTGCGCAAAGTGCTGGCGCCGCTGTCGCCGGTGGAGTCTGTTGAGCTGCTGCTCGACAAGCTCGCCAAGACGCGGTCCAACGCCGAGTTCCTGGCGTCGATGTCGGCGTAAGTTTCGCAGCGGCTTAGGATCGGGGCCATAATTTCCCTATGGCCCCGACTCAATTCTCCCGCCGCGGGTTGCTGCTCAGCGCCCTGCAGGAGGCGGCTCCTCCCTCCGACGAAGCCCGCCCATTGCATCCCACCGGAGCCGATTCGGGCTCGCTCTATCCCACCCTCGAACAACTGGCCGCGCGCGGCGACTATCCCCTTTCGTTTCTAAACTCGCGATTCACGTCAGTGGATGCGTGGCGGAGTGAGGCCCGAGCCGCCGTGATGGCGGCACTTGGTCCTGCGCCGGCTCCAGTGGATCCGCGCCCGGAGGTGGTCGATCGCCGCGACATGGGCGACTACACGCGCGAGAAGATTCTCTTCTCGACGAGGCCCGAGTTTCGCGTTCCGGCGTACGTCCTGGTCCCGAAGCGGCGGCAGGGCAGGGGACCGGCGATTGTCGATCTGCACTCCCACGGCGGAATGTTCCTCTTCGGCAAGGAAAAGGTGATGGAACTGGGCCGCAACCATCCGGCGATGACGGTTTATCACCAGGAAAACTATGCGGGCCGGCCCACGGCGACGGAACTCGTCCGGCGCGGCTATGTGGTGACCACGATCGACGCGTTTCCCTTCGGCGAGCGGCGCTACATATCGGACGATGATTTGAAGTCAGGGTGGGACCGGTCAAAGTATTCGCTGCAGGATGTGCAGCGGTTGAATGCGAAATGCCGTGCGAAGGAGTCGACGCTGGTGAAGTCGCTCACCTATACAGGCCTGACATGGCCCGGCATCACGGCCTGGGACGATATCCGCACGGTTGATTACCTCTGCAACCGACCTGAGGTGGACCCGAAGCGCATCGGGTGCCTGGGCGTCTCGTTCGGCGGATGGCGGTCGCTGTTCCTGAGCGCGTTGGATGACCGGATTGCCGCGGGCTGCGTCGCGGGATTCATGTCGACGGTGAAACCCATGATCCGCGCTCACATGGACACGCACTCCTTCGTGCACTTCGTGCCGGCGCTGCATCGCAGCATGGATCTGCCCGATGTCGTAGCTCTGCGCGCGCCCAAGCCGCTGCTGGTGCTGCAATGCAAGCGCGACGGACTCTTTCCGCTTTCCGGCATGGAGGACGCTGTGCGGAAACTAGAGGCGATCTACAAAAAGGCTGGTGCTGCCGGGCAGTTCACGGGCACATTCTATGACGTCCCTCACATCCTGAATGTCGCGATGCAGGATGACGCCTTTGCGTGGTTTGACCGAGTGCTCCGTGCCTGAGTCACTTCTGTTCCAGGACGTCGAAGTTTGCGTTCGCCACAACTTTTGAAGGTTTGAACGGCAGTTTCACTTCGATGGGCTTGCTCTGATTTCCAACGAGGGTAATCCGGCCCAGCCGGATCATGCGCCCCTGATTCTCGAGGTAGATGGGCACCGGCATGGCAAACTGGCTGCCGACTTCACTTTGAGAGATCGTGGCCTTCAGCAGGAAGCCGCCATCTGCCGGTGTCGCGTCCCATTGGAGGCTGTATTTGGGCGTGTCCGTGCCTAGTAACCATTGGCGGAAGAACCAGCCCATGTTCCCTTGTCCGGTGAGGTCCATATGCGGCTTCATGTGCCTTCTTACTACGGCTTCGAATGAAGCAAACGATGCGTTCTTGTGACGGTGCACTTCGATGAAGTCCTTTATCATCGCGATGAAGTCGGCGTCGCCGGTCTTTGTGTCAGCCATCATCATTCTGAGCATGTGGAGGATATAACCGCCCTTCAGGTAGGTGAGGTCCTGGTAGGCTCCGGCAGTCTTCTTCGTGTCGGCCCGGAATCCGAGATACACGGGGCCTGCATCGACGCTGCGCATGCCGTATGTATTCTTCTCCATCAGCGAGGTACGTGCCTTTTCCCAGAATTTCAGGAACCTGTCGGGGTTTTTGTCGATGGCCTGGAGGTACAGCGACGAGGAGAAGGTGGCGAAGCCTTCAGAGAGCCACTGATCGCGATATGTATCCCAACCGACCAGATGCCCCCACCACTGGTGGGCGACTTCGTGGGCGGTGACCTCGTCGACAAAGTCGGTGAGCTTGTTGTTGACTTCGCCGAGGAGGCGAACGCGGGTCGTCGAATCAAGAAAGGCGCTGAGTGGCAGGTAGACCAGCTCAGGCCAGGATTGCCCCATCGAAAATTGCGGCTGCTGCGTGATCGCCAGGCGTTTGTAAGGGAGCGGGCCGAACCAATAACTGTAAACCTGCAGGGAGGCCTGCGTTTCCGAGATCGCGCGGTTCAGGAGCGCAACAGGAGTGATGCTCTCCGTGCCCGGGAGACCGTGCAAGTATTCCGGGAGTTCGGTGGCTGCGTAGCCTTCCACCTGCGTGCCGGTGCGCTCTTCGGCGGCCTCCTTCATCTTGTAGACGCCAACATTGAAGCCGGCGACGGCATGCGGAGAGTCGCTCTGCCATTGCGCGCACAGCAAGTTCTGCTCCTTCCATTCCTTCACCTTCCGGCTGCTGGCAATCACGGTATATTTCTTCGGAGCCTTGAACGTGAGGTCGTAGATGACACGATCCTGGAATGAGTTCAGGCTTGGATACCAACTGGTGCGTGCGCTCACGTAGAGGTTGCCGCCGCCGGCATCCTCCAGGACCTTGTTGCCGCTGTAGGAGATGGTGAGCGTCACCTTTGCCCCTTGCTTGAGCGGCTGCGGCAAAATTACATAAAAGGAGCCATCCTCCTTCTTGTCCTCCTGGATGAAGGCGACGGGCTGTCCCGCGGCATCGGTTACTGAGTTGACGCGCAGGTCCTGAAGCAGGCCGAACTTGACGACGCGCTCTCCGTCCAGTAGACACGTCATGTCCACTCGCGCCGAGCCGTTCAGCTTGCGGCTTCCCTCCAGGTGCGTTTCGATGGTGTACTTTTCGGGCTGAAACGTGCGCTTGTCCTCAACGGTGGAATAGCCTGTCTTCATCAACTCTTCACGCAGGTGGCCGTGGTACCAGATGCCGTCGGAGGTCTCCTCCGGATCCACGACGATGAGCGCTACCTCCTCCGGCGAGGGCATATCGGGAATGGCCCCGAGGCCTCGCAGGAAATAGCGCATATCCTTGTGCTTTTGTCCCTGGATGAAAGCGTTGAAGACCGTTGGGCGAGTCTGATTGTAGAGCCCGCTCAGTACTTCCGCTTCGAGATTGTCCATTGATTCGGAGGTGAGGATTGCCTCCATTGTGCTGCGCGGGGTCTCACTCCGCTTCCTCAGCTTCTCGCGGTGCTGCTGGAGCACATCCGCGGCGCGCGGGTCAGCGGTCGTGGTCTTTGCGCTCTTGCGGATCTCCTCGTAGGTGTCGTCCGTGAACACGAACACTGCTTTGGAGAATGATTCCACGACAGTCTCCGATCCGGCGGTGCGCTTCACATACGACTTTTCGATAGGGGTCACGGGTTCAAGTTGAAATTCGCCGCTGCCCGTGAATACGCCCAATGTCACTTTACCCTTTTGCGGCGGAGCGAAGCTGATGGTTCCCTGCTTGAGCCGGATGGTGGCGCAGTCGCGTTTCAGTTCGATGTTCTCAGCGACGAACGACTCGCTCAAAGTGGCTGTGCGCAGGCTCCTGTAGAGTTCGTCATTATTGCGCATCGCCGGAACGGGATCAGCCGCAAAGACGGCCTGCAACTGAAGAATAATAATTGAAAAAGACGTACAACTCAGAACGCATTTCATTGCAGTGCGAGTATATCACTCTGCATGGAAATTTTTGCCAAGTGACTTATGAAATAAATACCTTAACCTGGGCTACAAAAAAACTTTCGCTAGAATGGGTGAAATGTCTCGCGTCGTACTCATCCATTGGAACGCGGCGGAAGCCGCTCAGAGGCTGGAGGCGCTGAGAGCCGCCGGCATGGACGCTCGGCTCTTCGCCCCGAAGTCATCGGTGGCGCTGAAGGATCTGGAGAGCGACCCGCCGGACGTAATTCTCATCAATCTCGCCCGGTTGCCATCGCAGGGCGGCGCGGTCGCCATCGCTTTGCGGCAGCGCAAATCGACCCGGGCAGTCCCGATCGTTTTCCTGGAAGGCGATCCGGAGAAGACGGAGAAAGTGCGCGCGCTGCTGCCGGACGCGGCGTACACGACGTGGCCGCGCGTCAAAGCCGCTGTGAAGAAGGCGCTGGCGTCCAAGGTGGTTGCTCCCGTCGTGCCGGAAACCATGGCCGGCTATTCCGGAACACCGCTGGCGAAAAAGCTCGGCATCAAGCCGGGGATTCGCGTCCTTCTGCTCGACGCGCCGGATGCATTTGAAGAGCAGCTTGCGCCGGTTCCCGACGGTGTCGATTTCACCAGGGCCGCGCGCGGCATTGTGAACCTCGTGCTGTTGTTTGCCGAATCGCGGCATGACCTTGTGCGGCACTTCGAAAAGGCGAACGCGGTGGCAGGCCCCAAGGGGCACATCTGGGTCATTTGGCCGAAGAAGGCGTCCGGCATTTCAACGGATCTGACGGAGAGGTTCGTGCGCGCCTACGGACTGGAGCGCCAGTGGGTGGACTTCAAGATCTGTGCGGTGGATGCAAAGTGGTCAGGGCTCTGCTTCGCGCGGCGCTAATCGGCGAAGCGGCAGTCGAGGCGCAGCGCCTCTTTCAGGCGGCGTTGGTACTCCCTGTTGGAGATCTCCTGGGCGCCGAACTGCGACAGGTGCGGCGTCCAGTACTGCACGTCGAGAAGCGCGAAGCCGCGGTCCCACAAGCGGCGGGCCAGTTCGGCCAGCGCGATTTTGGACATGTCGCGCACAAGGTGAAATTTCGATTCCGCGAAAAATGCGCCGCCCAGATGGATGCCGTACACTCCCCCGGCGAGCCGTTCGTCCGCCCAGATCTCGACGGAATGCGCCTTGCCACGACGGTGCAACTCCGTGTAAGCGCGCTTCAGTCCGTCCGAAATCCACACCTCGCGTCCGGCGGCGCAGGCCGAGACCACGCCGTCGAAATCGCGATTCACCGTCATTTCGTATCGGTGCGCGCGCAGAGTGCGGGTGAGGGAATGCGAGATGTGGAAGCTGTCCAGAGGCAGCACGCCGCGCCACACCGGCTTGTGCCAGGTGTACACATCGCCCCTCTCGTCCCCCATGGGAAACACGCCTTCGCGGTAGGCTGCCTCCATCTCATCGGCAGTAATGTGATTCGTGATCCGGACGATCTCCGCCACGGATCTACTCTCGCACAGGCGCAGAACCTCGGTACAATTCGCCCATGAGGCTCCTTATTTGTCTGCTGGCCGGCACAGCAGTGCTCGGCGCTGCCGATCTCCGACTGGGCATCGTCGGCACCGACACTTCACACGCCGTCGCTTTCACGTCACTGCTGAACGATCCGAACAACAAGGACCATCTACCGGGTGCTCGCGTGGTGGCTGCGTACAAAGGCGGCAGTCCCGACGTCAAGGAGAGCCGCGAGCGGGTCGACAAATTCGCCGATGAACTCCGCGGCAAGTACGGCGTCGAGATCGTGCCGGACATCACCACGCTGCTGACTAAGGTCGATGCGGTCCTGCTGGAGAGCGTTGATGGCCGGCCGCACCTTGCGCAGTTCCGCGAGATTGCCAAAGGCAGGAAGCCGGTGTTTATCGACAAGCCGCTGGCATCCACCCTGGCGGATGCCCGTGAGATCGCGCGCATCGGGCGGGCGAATAACATCAAGTGGTTTTCCTCATCCTCTCTGCGGTTCAGCGAAGGGCTGCCCGCGCTGCGCCTGCCCGGACTCAATGGCGCCATCGCCTGGGGGCCGTCGCCGTTCGAAGAGCACCACCAACTCGATCTTTCCTGGTACGGCATCCACACCGTGGAACTGCTTTACGCGTTGCTGGGGACCGGTTGCGAAGAGGTCACGCGCACCGTCACTCCGGATGCCGACGTGATCACAGGCCGCTGGAAAGACGGCCGCCTTGGGACGGTGCGGCTGCACCGGCCCTACTCCGCGTTCGGAGCAACTGCGTTTTCTCCCAAGACCATTCAGTCCAGCGGCAAAGAGCTGTACACCGGCTACAAGGGCCTGGTGGAGGAGATCCTCAAGTTCTTCCAGGGCGGCAAGTCGCCCGTGGATGAGAACGAAACGATGGAGATCTTCGCGTTCATGGATGCGGCGCAGCGCAGTAAGGAGTCCGGCGGAGTTCCTGTGAAGCTGCGCTGATCATGCACACGGACTTCGTTCTCTTCGGGCCGGTCCACCTGGCGATCATCGCGGCGATCCCGCTCGCCGCGACAGCGTTCTGGTGGATTTCGCGGGGCGATCCGGATCGCGCCAGACATCTCAGGCTCGCGTTCGGCTGGTTCCTGCTCGTCAACGAACTCGTCTGGTACACCTTCAAGATCGCTACGGAAGGGGTGCGCTTTCCCGAAGGGCTACCCTTCCAACTGTGCGATCTCTCACTCTGGCTGACGGTCTTCGCTTTGCTCACGCTGCGGCGCTGGACGTTCGAGCCCGCCTGGTTCGTGGGAATTGCGGGCGCGGCGATGGCGGTGCTGACCCCTGAACTGTGGGCGCCTACGTTTTCGTATCCGACGGCGTATTTTTTCACAGCCCACGGAGGGATCATTGCCGCGTTGCTCTTCCTGGTGTGGAGCGGGCAGGCGCGTCCGGGCCCTCGTGCCATGTGGCGTGGGCTACTGGTGCTGAATGCGTGGGGCGCCTTTGTCGGCACGTTCAACCTGGTGTTCCACACGAACTACATGTTTCTCTGCCGGAAGCCGTCCGCCGCGTCATTGCTCGACTACCTCGGGCCATGGCCCGTGTACGTCCTGGCAGGGGAGTGCTTCGCTATTCTGTTATTTGTCCTGCTGGCCCTGCCGTTCCGGCGCCGCGCAGCATGACACAATGCTCTTTACTGTCTAAGCAAATGATTCGTACCCTCCTGTTCGCCCTTCTGGCTTCCACGGCTTTCGCCGAGAAGCCTTTCATCGTTAAAGAGGACATCTTCCCTCTGGATGCGCTGCATAACCACGCCTCAGCCATCACGATCCTTCCCAGTGGGGAGCTCTTCGTATGCTGGTACCGGGGTTCCGGCGAGCGCACCGCCGACGATGTCCAGATCATGGCCGCCCGCAAGCCTAAGGGCGCAAATACATGGTCCGCTCCTTTTGTTCTGGCGGACCAGCCCGGCTTCCCCGACACGAACCCGGTGGTCTTCGTCGATCGGGATCAGCGCCTCTGGTTGATGTGGCAGACCATCGTCGCACACCGGTGGGAGACCGCCATCAGCCATTACCGCATCTCCACGCACTACTCGCAGCCCGGTGTGCCGCAGTGGGACCGCGCCGACGTCCTGCTGGTGAAGCCCAAAAACATTGCCGAGCGGGCGGCCGAATTCGGCAAACGGCTCCAAGGCACGCCGTACGCCGCACGATGGGAAAAGGTCATCGAACGCAGCAAGGACGAGTACTTCTCGCGGATGGGCTGGATGACGCGTGCGCATCCCATCCAGTTGGCCTCGGGCCGGATTCTCGTTCCGCTCTATTCGGACGGCTACAGCTTTTCGCTCGTGGCCATCTCCGACGACAAAGGCCTGACCTGGCACGCCTCGGAGCCGATTGTCGGTGGCGGCAACATTCAGCCAACGTTCGCTGTGAAGAAGGACGGGACGATCGTGGCATACATGCGCGACAACGGTCCGCCGCCCAAGCGCCTTCACGTGAGCATCTCCAAGGATCAGGGCGAGACCTGGACGCTGGCGGAGGATTCCGACATTCCCAACTCCGGCACTGGCGTCGAGGTGATCAACCTGAAAGACGGCCGCTGGCTGATGATCAACAACGACACGGAGTCGGGCCGCCATTCTCTCGCGCTGACGATCTCTGACGACGAAGGCAAGACGTGGAAGTGGAAGCGCCACATCGAACTCGACACACGGGCTGAACGCCCCGGCTCATTCCACTACCCCTCCATTGTTCAGGCGCCCGACGGGAGCATTCACGCGTCGTATAGCGTGTTCCTCAACCACCTGCCCGAAGGCCAGCCGCGCAAGACGATCCGCCACGCGCACTTCAACCTCGCCTGGGTGGAGGAGGGTGACTCGAAGTAAGCCGGGGAAGCCACACGAGCATGGCACCGTAGATCAGCAGCGACAACACGATGCCCAACGCGTGCGCGCGCTGGAGGTCCTGCACCAGGATCTTGACGGTCGCGATTCCCACCAAGAGGAACGCGGGCCAGCGCAGCTCGGGCCGGTGCGCTCGACGGGCGGTGATGGCCAGGCCGAGTGCAAGCACGGTCAGCACTGAGGTCAGATAGGTGGGGCAATAGTCGCGCGCGGCGGACCCCTCCGTCGCGTGCCTGCACAGCAGCGTGATTGCCCACCCCAGCAACGACGCGCAACTGAGTGCCGCGCCCATCGAGAGCAGAGTGGAAGGAACCGCGGATGCAGCCCTGAGAGTCAGTAGATAAGCCGCCACCGCGGCTGCCGTCACCACCAGAGCCTCCTGGAGCGGGAACCCCGCGCCCGCATGACCTGCTTCGCCCAGATATCGCGCCCCGGCATCGCGGAGCAATCCGGAGGCGGTCATCGCCGCTGCCAGATAGACGACGCCATGCCACTTCAAAGAGACGCGCCGCGCCTGCTTGCCGAATGCCGTGGCGGCCACCGCGAGCGCGGCCCAGATCAAGGTCAGCATGAATCCGCCCGCCAGGAAGCGCGTTCCCGTCAGCGCCAGCAGCAGGCCGAATGTCGCGTACACGTAGAAGTTGCGGTCGTTCTCAGCCCGGCGCTCCAGGTGCGTGAACGACACCAGGTAGCAGATCGCGGCGCAACCCACGAAGAACGCCCCCAGCGCCATCCATGCGGCCGGATGGCCCTTGGCAACGCGAATCGAGCACCCCGCGAAGATCAGGAACGCCACGACGCACTGCGCGATCTCGAACACCGTGATATCGAACTTCCTCCAGAGCGTCCGGACGATGGTGCTGGCGAGATACACGGCCAACAGCATTCCCTGAGCAACCAGGGCGGCGGCTCTGCCCACGGGAGCGTAGCCCTCCGGGATTCCCTCGGGGCGGGTCACGATGAACGTCAACAGCAGCACGGCCAGGTCATTGACCAGTGCCACGATCCAGCGTTCGTGCATCCAATGCTGGAAGCAGGCGGATGCCTCCACCGACAGCGCGAGCAACAGCAGCACCCAGGTGAACGGCACGAGGTCTTTTGTCGCAACCAGCATCGCGCAGGCGGTCAGCAATCCCGCGAGGGAAGTGATCCAGGCGATGACAGTCAGGTTCCGGCGCCAGGCCAACATTAGGCCCAGCCCGCCGTATGCCACGAGGACGCCGGCAGTGATCCACGACGACACGGCGTGGAAGCGCACCTGCGCCTCCCAGAGCAGCGGGATGAGGATCAAGGCTGAGGTTGCGCCGCGCATCCCCAGCGCGATTCGTGAGTCACCCGATGCCCGCGAAGCGTAAACCAGCCAACCTGCAGCGTACAGCACGGCGATGCCGATGCCCAGGTGCGTCGGCAACAACTGCATCTCCGTCAGCGCCCGCAGCAGGAATGCCGCCGCCAATCCCAGCAACGAGATTCCGGCTACTCCAACGAGGTTCCCCGCTTCCTCCTCTTCTACTGCCGCAGCCTCGGGTTGCTGCGCGCCGGCGAAGACGAGCTTTGAGATGCCCAGCCGCTCCTGGATCTCGCCGACCTGCTCCTCCAGTTGCCTGACCTTCTCCTTCAGCTCCTCCACGGAGAACTGCAACGAATCCGGCTCCTCAGGCATCGGCTTTCCCTCACGCCGCCTCTTTTTCGGACAGTGGCAGCAGCTTGAGCAACACCCAGAGTATGGCCAGCGGCAGGATCATGAGAACGATCGCAGGCAGCAGGCCTTCACGCGTGGCGAACTCCAGTTTGTAGGTGGTGTAGCCCAGATAGCTCTTCGAGAAAAGTTGTCCTCCGATCACCACGTTCCAGCGCATGGCAAAGATGCCGATCAATGTCAGCACCCCCGCCGTGGCGTACATCGCCCGGCGCACTCCGTCCGAGAGGCGCCTCACCTGAGTCCAGCCGAGAAGGGCCAGGGGCACAACCGTTCCAATGCAGATCTGAATCACAACTTGCGACATGTACAGCCTGGTCTGCACCATGAAGTCCAGGGTCCGGAAGGATTCATCGGCCTCATAGATGCGGTGGATCAAGTCCAGCATCTCGAGCGAGAAGTCGATCAGAAACACGTAGAACAGGTACTTTGCGATGGTGTCGAGGCAGCGCATGTCCACAACCTGCTTCTGAAACCGGCTCACCACCATGTAAAGCAGCATCACCGCCGCGATGCCCGACACCATGGCGGAAAAGAGGAAGACTACCGGCATCAGCGGCGTCGACCACCAGGCGTTTGCCTTCACGGACCCGAAGATGAATCCCACATAGCCGTGCAGCAGGAACGCCGAGGGGATGCCGATGATCGTCACGATCCAGCCCACGGTGTCGTCGATCTTGCGCGCCTCCGGCGAGATATCCTGCGACCCCAACGTCAACACCTTGTAGATCCATCGCACAGGACCCCTCGTGGTTTGCGACATCCGCACGATGTCGGCCCGGTAGTCCAGCCAGATCTCCAACAGCAGGACCACCATGAGGTACCAGAGATAGACGAAGCCGAACATCGCCATGGCCGAGGAGCGGTTCGGCGTCAGGTACATCTCAAAGGAACGCTCCGGATGTCCCAGGTGCAGTTGCAGGGGGAGCGGCGCCACCAGCAGGAACGCCAACGCGGTGAGCAGCGCCAGGCGGTAGGTCGGCTTCACCGCCGCCACTTTAAATACGCGCTCGAGCGAGGCGAGGATGAACGCGCCCGCCACCAATCCCGTGATGTAGGGATAGAGAACGATCAGGATGCTCCACTGCAGCTCCACTTCGTTCGGATACATGAAGCCTTCGACGCCTGGATGCATGGTGGAGCCTCCCTATCGCACAGACCCGTCCAGGTCTTTGTAGAACGTCTTCGATCGTGTCGCCATGTGCGGCTTGAGAACCTGCACCTTGTTGTCGCGCAGGAACGCGTGTACCGGATCCTTGGGGTTTTTCAGGTCCGCGAGTTTTCGTGCCCCGGTTGGGCACGCCTCGCAGCACGCGGTGGTGAGGCCCTGCGTGATCCTGTGGTAGCAGAGCGAGCACTTGTCTACCGTGTGCCGCTCCGGATGGATGTAGCGGCAGCCATAGGGACAGGCCTGGATGCAGTAGCGGCAGCCGAGGCAATAGGTGGTATCCACCAGAACGACGCCGTCCGGCGATTCAAACGTCGCCCCCACAGGGCACACCTGCACGCAGGGGGAAGTCTCGCAATGGTTGCACAGCTTGGGGACGTAGAACGCCTTCTCGTTCGTCTCCGTGCTGGGCGGGAATCCCTTGATCGCTCCATCGGGCGACTCGACCTTGGGATGTTCCTGATCCCCGCTCTTCACGTGATAGCGCTCCACCCAGGTGCGAAAGTACCCATCCGGCACGCCGTTCTCGGCTGAGCATGCCCGCACGCAATTGCCGCAGCCGATGCAGAGGTCGATATCGATCGTCATCCCCCACCAGTGCTGGGAGGGATCATAGGCCGGCAGCTGCGCCGGGGCCGCGAGAGGGACATCTGCCGCAGCCTCCGCCGCGAAACCGAGGACGAGGAACTTCGCCGCTCCCGCCAGCATTTCCCTACGTGATACGTCCATGGCCTTCGTCCTCCTCACATCTTCGGGGCATGCGGTTGGTGACAGGCATTGCAGGCCGCCCCACCGGAATGGTCAGTTGAGGCCACCTGAGGGAAATGCGCCGGCTTGGCCGGGTCCTTCTCGTGGCATCTGCGGCACAGAATCGCGGTGTCCGGGAGCACGGGCTTCAGCTTTTCGGGGTCATCGGCGTGCCGCGCCTGCGGACCGTGGCACGCCTCGCAAGACACAATCCGATGCTTCCCTTTGCTGCGCGCTTCGACCTGCTTGTCATGGCAGTCCGCGCACGTCGCCTGGCCCGCGAATGAAACCGGACGCCTCCGGTTGTCGTCGATCGCCCCGGCTCGATAGTGGCCCAGCTTGCCGAATCCCGCTGGAACCACCGCCCCTCGGAGGATGAGAAACGCTCCAAGTCCTGCCGCCACCACTAACGCCAGCACAATCAAGTGCCTGGCATGACGCCAGCCGCCTGCCACGTTCGGGCCTCCTGGCTCAGGCGCAAGCCCGTCCGCCGGGCTCGCCGGGGAGGGCGGCCGGGCTTGTGCCTGCTCTCTCGATCTGCCTATTCTTCGCGCCAGCTAAGACTGCGTCCGGCGCATGCCACGACAGAGCACTCCCACACCCGGCTGGGTAGAGCCGGGCCCTGGATTCTTGCAGCTCTAGTAGAGAAAGAATAAGAGCATCGGGTCTGGTTGTCAATAATCAGAGAGCACTATTTTCGCCCGGACTGTCGATTTTCACGCTTCCTGCGTCTCCTCCTCGTGGTAGTCCTGCTCCGTATTGACGCCCCAGATGTTGGATTTGTCAGCAGTACCGGCGACGATGTTGTCCACGGCCACCATCGCGGTGAGCATGGAGTGGTCCTGGTTGTTGTAGCGGTGCATGCCATTCCGGCCCAAGGGGTACAGATTTTCGAATCCATCGAGATACTGGCGAATCTCGCCGAAGCGCTCGTATGTGCCGAAGTACGCGGGGTAGGTCTGTCCGACCCGAAGTACGGTGCCGTCTTCGGCGTCGTTGCACCGGAGGATGCCGATCTTGACCAACTCCGCCTTTCCAAGCTCGATCATCTCCTGGTCCGGCAGCCGCCAGAGCGCGTCGCCTTCGTCGCAGAAGTACTCCAGGCCCAGCCAGACTTTGGACGGGTCCGCAACCAGTGAAGGGCTCCAGTTGTTGAAGATCTGCAGCCGGCCCAGCTTCACGTCGGGCTCCTGGATGTAGATCCAGTTGTCCCTGATCAGTTGAGCGCCGCGGCCGTCTTCGTCGTGGATGAGCAGATCCTTTACCAGCAAACCGACGATCATGAAGTCGCGGTACACCAAGCCTTCGCCGATGGCGGCGATGTCCTGCGGGGGCGGCGGATCCATCGCGCGCAGCAGATGCTTGATGGGCATGGTCGAGAAGAAAACATCGCCCTCGTGGATCACTTTCCGGCCGCTGTTCCTGTCCAAAGCTTCGATAGCGGTGATCCTGCCGTCCCTGTGAAGTACGCGCACCACCTCCGCATTCGTGCGCACATCTCCCCCCTGCTCGCGTACCTTGCGCGCCGTCTCCTCCCACATCTGGCCAGGCCCGAATTCGGGATAAAGGAATCGCTCGATCAGAGATGTTTCCGTGCCTTTCTGGTGCACATTATCCGGACCCCGGCCTGAGAATATACTCTTCACTGCGTGTATCAGCGTCTTTCGAATGGACAGGCCCTTGACACGCTGCGCGCCCCAGCCCGCATCAATCCGGCTGCACGGGACCCCCCAGACCTTCTCGGTGTAGTCCTGGAAAAATGTCCGGTACAATTCGCGCCCGAAACGATTAATGAAGAAGTCTTCCAGCGATTTCTCCGGGCGGATCGGGGACAGGACGCTGCCGAAGTAGCTGAGGCCGATGCGAATCACGCGGATGAGGCCGAGCTTGCCCACAGTGTCCAGGCTGAACTTGAGGGGATAGTCGAAGAACTTCCGCCCGTGGTAGATTCGCGAGCGCCGTTCCCGCACCAGCATGGGCAGCATGCGCGCCCACCAGTCCATGACGCGGCTGGATTTCGAAAAGAATCGATGGCCGCCGATGTCGATGCGGTTTCCGCGGTAGTTTACTGTGCGGGACAGTCCGCCCATGGATTCGCTGCGTTCGAGGACGACCGGATGGATTGCGGTCCGGGTCAGGAGCTCATAGGCCGCCGTGAGTCCGGCCGGCCCCGCTCCGATGATTACCGCCCGACTCCCACTCCGTTGCATCTAAAACAATCTATCATTCGGGCATTGTTCAGGTCTTTGAGACGGCCTTATTCCCAGTGAGAATTCGCTGTTCAGGGGGCGTCTCCAACTCGCTGAGCCTCACGAACTGGAGCCCGCGGCGGCGGGCGTCGCGAATGATGGCGGGCAGCGCGGCCACGCTGTTTGCGCGGCTCGGGCCGCCGCCGTCGTGCAGGACGATGATGCCGCCGGGGCGGAGCGAGTGGCTGATGACCATTGAGATCAGGGCGGGCGGCGGCTGGAATTGATCAAAGGCGAACGAGGAGCCAAGAACGGTCGTGTAGCCGAGCGAGCGGGCGGCGACGACTTGTTCATTGCGGATCCAGCCGTTCGCCGGACGGAACCACTTCGGAGCGGCGGGCTCCAGTTGGAGGATCTGTTCAGTTTCCTTGAGACTCGCGAGCAGGTCCTCTCCCGGCATGGAAAACGTGGCGCGCCAGGACATGGTGTGATTGCCGATCTCGTGGCCGGCGGCGCGGATCTCCGAGACCAGGGCAGGATAGCGCCGGGCCTGTCCGCCGATGAGAAAAAAAGTCGGTGGGACGTTTTCCTGCTTCAGGATGGAGAGCACCTGGGGAGTGTAAACAGGATCGGGTCCGTCGTCGAAGGTGAGGGCGATGCGGTTGCCTGCGTCCGGGAACTCCCAGGTGACGCCAGGTTGGACGAGTTGCAATGCCCACAGCACGAAAGCGGGCTTCAACGCGGCCACGGCAGCGGCGGCGGCGAGGGAGACCGCCAGGACCAGCCTCAACACGCGCCGCAGCAGGATTCGCATTGGGCCCCCCGCTAAGAGACCAGCTTGGCGCTCATCGTGATGTTGGCGTTGAGGACGCGGGAAACCGGACAACCCTTCTTTGCGTTTTGCGCGGCCTCATTGAACTTCTGCTCGTCGCCGCCAGGGATTCTCACTGCGACATCGAGGTGGATAGCCGTGATTGTGAATCCCGCGTCGGTCTTGTCCAAAGTGAGCTTCGCCGAGGTGTCGATCGTCTCTGGCATGATGCCGGCTTTGCCCAGTTCGGCCGATAGGGCCATGCTGAAGCATCCGGCGTGCGCTGCCGCGATGAGTTCCTCGGGGTTGGTGCCAGTGCCGTTTTCGAAACGCGTACTAAAGGAATACCGCGCCTGATTGAGGACGCCGCTCTGTGTGGAGACCGTGCCTTTGCCGTCCTTGAGGCCACCGGCCCAGTGTGCGCTTGCAGTACGAATCATGTGAGTTCTCCTTGAGCCCCTCGCCTTGATCTTGACACAGCCTGGTCGCGCGCTCCCGAGAGGATCCAATATGCCTTCTCAGACTCGGCGCCGGCCGCGGCGGACCATTCTGTCGAATCTTGACCGTCCTTGGAAACTGTGATTTACTGTTTCAGCTATCCGGAGATGGGGTCTGTGGATAGCATCGTGCGATAGCCGATTGGGAGTTGTTTGGTCCAGGGAGGGTTCTTCAATGAGGTTCTGTCAGGGCGCCTTTGGGGCCGCCATTCTGTTGATTCTCGCGATGCCTTCATCGAACGCGCAGGATTCTCGCGGAGCCATTACCGGTCGCGTGACCGACCAGCAAGGCGGGGTGATTCCGAGCGCAAAGGTCGCGGTGACAAACACGCAGACCAACGAGGTTCGCCGGATTACGACCAACGAAACCGGATACTACGAAGCCAACTTTCTCGAACCGTCGACTTACTCAGTTGCCGTGGAATCCGACGGCTTCAAAAGGCTCAACCGGACTGGCATCACTGTGAACGTTGGCGCGCGGCTGGAGATCAATGTCACCCTGCAAATCGGTGGACTTGCGGAAACGGTGGAGGTCTCTGCCGAGGCTCCCCTGCTGGAAACGACGACAGCCAGCGGTGGCCGCGTCCTGGACCAGCAGCAGCTCATCAATCTGCCGTTTTCCGACTTGAATCCATTCGCCCTCTCGGCGCTCGCGCCGGGCATGCAGTGGACCGGTCAACCGGAGTACCGGCGGCCTTTCGATAACGGCGGCACTTCGGCGTTCAACACGATGGGCGGCGTCGGCCAGAACGAGTACACCATCGACGGCATGAGCGTCACGGGCACCGGCCGCCGCGTCGGATTCACGCCGCCAGCCGACTCCGTCACTGAGTTCAAGCTGGAAACATCCAATTTCGACGCCAGCCAGGGTTTCACTTCCGGCGCTGCAATCAACGTGAGCTCACGATCCGGCACGAACGCGCTGCACGGCTCTGTGTTCGACCAGCACTGGCAGCAGCGCTGGAACGCGACTCCGTTCTTCCAGCGTGAAGCCTACGATGCCGGTGTTCGAACCGGGACCATCGACCCCAACAAGACAAAGAAGCAGGCCACGGGCCGCTCCAACAACTACGGGTTGTCGGCATCGGGACCTGTTTGGCTCCCGAAAATCTTCAACGGCAAGGACAAGGTCTTCTGGACCTTTACCTGGAACGGCATCCGCCAGTCCAAAGCTGAGACTACCAGCGATACCGACCGCACCGTCCCCACGGAGGCCATGAAGCAGGGCGACTTCTCGTACTTCCTCACTGTCCCCAACGGTGCGAACCTGTACACCATCTACGATCCGCGCAGCGCGCGGCTGCAGGGTTCGAATGTCGTCCGCACCCCATTTCCCGGCAACAAGGGTGTGCCGATCCTCAACCCGACTTACGCTTACATCTCCAAGCTGTATCCCACGCCGAACAACATTCCGGGAAAGGTCACTCCGGAGCTTTTCAATAACTACTTCGCCTCCGCGATGCCCAAGGACGAGAAGTTCAACTCACTCGTCAACCGGTACGACGTCGCGGTCAGCCAGAACCACCGTCTGAATTTCCGCTGGCAGTGGAACGACCGTCTCGCTGACGAGTACGACTGGACCTACGAAACAGCGCGCGGTCTCCATTCAAACGGCCTCACCCGCATCAACAAGGGAGTCAACCTCGGCTACCTGTGGACCATCAATTCGACCAACATCCTGGACACCAACTTTGGCGTCTCCCGTTTCGAGGAGGGCAGCCGTAACACGACCCGCACCGCGGTGAGCGCCAAGGCGATTGGTCTTCCGGAATACATCGACCAACGCGCCGGCTCGGCCGTTCAATTGCCGCGCTTCGATTTCAACAACATCAGCGACGTGGGTGGCGACTACCCCGGTATCACCAACATGTCGAACACCTTCGAATACCGCGCCACGATGACGACCATCAAAGGCGCCCACACGCTGAAATACGGCTGGCAGGAAAGGCGCAACCTGTTCGCGGAGAGCGGCTATGGCAGCAGCACCGGCATCTTCACCTTCCGCAACAACTGGACCCGCGCTTCGAACGTCGATAACCAGGCTTCCAACCACGTCCACGACTGGGCAGGCTTCCTCATGGGAACGCCGACCGGCATCTCACTGGACACCAACGATAGCGCCTACTGGCGTACTCCCCGCCGCGCCCTCTTTCTGCAGGACGACTGGCGCATCACTAGCAAATTGCGCCTCTCTTTCGGCCTCCGCTATGAACGCGAGGCAGGAACGGACGAACGGTTCAATCGCGGCATCGCCGGTCCCATCTTCGATCAACCAAGCCCCATCTCCTCGATGGTGCAGGCAGCTTATGCGAAAAACCCGACCTCTGAATTGCCGGCCAGCCAGTTTACAGCCTACGGCATCACCAAATACCTGGGAACTGGCGGCGTCGACACTGCATCTGCCGGCGTTCACAACTGGCTGCCGAAGTTCGGTGTGGTCTACTCCTTCGACAACAAGACCGTGATTCGTGGCGGCTGGGGCATGTACGCCGATACCCTGAACGCGTCCAATGACCGGCCGAGCCGCACGGGCTTCAACCAGGCGACCGGCACCCCGATTTCCAACGATTCCGGGCTCACCTACTGCTGCGGCGTGAACGACGCGGCTGGCCTCGCGCAGGGCCGGACTCCGATGAACGATCCGTTCCCTGTTCGCCCGGCGAGCGGCAACACTCGCTTCGACGATCCATACCGCGCAGCGCTCGACGGCGTCGCCCGCTACAACTCGAATTTCGACACCGTGCAGTGGTACCACAATCCGGCTCTGCAACAGCGCTGGAGAATTGGAATCCAGCGCGAGGTTGCCCGCAACCTGCTGGTCGACGTCTCCTACAACGGCTCCTACTCCTACCTGCCCGTGCTGGAACGCCTGAACTACCTGCCTCAACAGTATTGGACTACCGGCATGGTTCGCGATCAGGTCAACGACAACTATCTGAACACTAACCTCCCCAATCCGTTCAATATCCAGAACCTCTCCGCACTGCAGGCGACGAACCCGACTCTGTACCGCTACATGAGCGGCAACAGCTTCTTCACCGGCGCCAACATGTCGCGCCAGCAACTGCTGCGCAAATACCCGATGTATGGCACTGGCGGGAATGGCCTGCGCGCCTTCGGCCGGCCCGGCGAAGGCTCGCGCACCGGCTATATGACCTACCACGATATGGAGCTGATGGTCGAGCGCCGCATGACCAAGGGCTTCCAGACCTCGTTTATGTACACCTACGCCGGCTCCCGCGTTGCCGACTGGATGGCGAACGAGTTCGATCCGAGGCCGACCGAACGGCCCAACAACAACGTGCTGCCGCACCGCATCGCGTGGTCTGCGGTGTATGAAACCCCGTTCGGCAAGGGCCGCAACTATGTCAAAGACGGTCCTCTCTCGTATCTCATCGGCAACTGGAACGTGAGCTGGGTGTACCAGATCCAGAGCGGCCCGGGGACAGGCGACTGGGGCAACCGCTTCTTTTATGGCGATCAGAGCCACCTCGAGTCGCTGTTCAAGCACGATGAGATGCGCGGCAAGGACTACCTGCAGTGGTTTGACCCGTCACTCGCCTGGCGCGGCACCGGCGCCCCGGCTGCGAACTTCGTCGGTTTCGAAGGCCGCTCGTCGGCGCAGCCGGGCACCTACCACGTCCGTATGTTCCCAATCCGGCTCGACGCTCTTCGCGCAGACGGCATCAACAACCTGGACCTCAAGGTGGAGCGCATGTTCCCCATCAAGCCGGAGCAGGGCATCAACGCCCGATTCTCGGTGGATCTGCTGAATGCGATCAACCACACCAACTTTGGCGGGCCTAACCTGGATCCGACCAGCGGCAACTTCGGGCGAGTCACCTCGCAGCGAGGTTTGTCGCGGGTGATTCAGTTCAACCTGCGCGTCAATTTCTAAGAGCTCTACGGAGTGGCAATTGCCACGGCGGGGGGCGGCATCCCCCCGCCGCATTTTTTTGTCCGCTCAGCGGTGAGGCCGCGTGAGTTGGATGGGACGCGTGCGCCAGTCGGCTTTCGGCCCGAAGCGAATGTTTGTGCCGCCGAAGCCGTCTCGTTGATCGCCGTAGACGGAATGCGTCACCGCTGTGAAGGCGAAGGTGAACAGGAGAACCGCCGCGGCGCCCGTGAGCAGCCACCTACGGGGAAGGGGAGTGCTACGCGTCTCCTGAACGGCCTTCGCATCGGGAGCGCAGGCGAGAATCAGGAAAGTCACGATCAGCGCGTTTACGAAGATCAGCGCCTCCGTGACGAGACGTCTGTCGGTGAACGACACCAGCGCCTTTTCAAAGTTGCCGATCACAATCGCCCAGAGGAAGGCAAGGAAGAACATCTGCCCCTTGCCGAGCCATGAATTCGGGATCACGGCGAGCGGCTTCCGCCGGTGTGCGACGAGCAGGGCGAGAGTGCTGATCGTGATCAGAGCAAAGATGAGATTGAACCAGCCTAGCGCGGACATCTCCCAGAAGCTCATCAGCGGCGCTTTCATTGTCAGCGGTACGGAGCGGAAACCGCCCGCCTGAACCCGTGTCCAGTCGCTCACATTCTTGACGAGGTTCACATACAGCAGTCCGTTGAGGATGAAGAACACGGAGAATTCTTCAGTCCATCGCCGGACGCGGGGCTCGCCCTGGGTGGGCTTGGTGCGCAGGGAGAGCCACGCCATGGGGAGCACGATCGCCAGACCGTAGAAGAGCCCGGCGCCCTGTTCGGCGAACAAGCTGTGCCAGTTCGTCGAACGCCAGTGAGACCACGCCTGGACCGTCCCGGGGTCCTGTGTGATGGCCGGATTGCCCAGCATAATGGCCAGGATTTTGAAGAATTGCATCAGCATGAATCCGAGACCGCCGATGAGCCCGGAGAGCAGCGAGACATCGGCGGCGGTGCGAAGACCGTGACGGCGCATGTAGAGGATGAGCCCGATCAGCGTTCCGAGCACGAACGCCCAATTGTCGCCGCGGGGCGGAACCATGCGGAAGCCGCCGGTATTCTTGAAGACATTCGAGAGCAGTACCGGACCGGCGAGGAAGATGGCGTAGCCCCAGGCTGCCATCGACGCAATGAGTCCGGAACCGCAGTCGAACTCGCCGTGCTTGCGGAAGTAGAGGAACAGGCCGACGATGAGCCCGAGGATCCAGCCCATGTGCGGGCCGAGGTCGAAGAAGATCTGCGGCCAATTGGTGATCAGGCCGTCCGGGGCAAACGGCGCGCCGGTTGCAGGGTCGGTCGCCGTGAGGTCGCCTTGCGGGTGAACCAGGGCGCTGAGCAGTTGCGGAAGGAGGCCGCTGGCAGAGAGGATCTGCTGAATCGCGAGGCCGGCTGCCGCGCCCGCGGCGCCGTACACCGCGAGCCACTGGAGCTTGCTGAAGCGCCGCCGCCACAGGTCGAACAGCGCCACGGCGAGAAGCGCCTCGGCGGCAGGGATCCAGTCGGAGTCCAACCAGTAGAAAGGGTTTCGCTGGCGGGCCTCGGTGGCGTCAAACCCGGCGGCGGCGTGCGCCTGAATGTACCACGTGGCGAGTCGGCTGAAGAAAAGCTCATCCAGCGTCCAGATCACAAGCACCCAACAGAGCGGTTGAAAGAAGTGCGTGAGCCGCTCCCGTGTTTCGACGGCGGCAAAGGCCGTCCCGGCGCCGCCCAGGGACGCCCACAGGAAGCCTATCGCGAAGACAACGAGCCAGCCGTAGATCTGCGTCGGGAGATGCCCGCTCTGCGTGTAGCTGATGGTTGGCATGTACGCCATGGAGCCGCCGAAGCCCCAGCCGATGGCGCCGAAGATGGCGAAGAATGGGACTCGCGCGCGCCAGTCCTCACGTCCTGAGAAGAGCGCAATAGCTACCGCGCAAAGCAACCCGGGCATCATGGCGCCGAATTCGTGGCCGAAGTTGCCTCGGATGCCCCAGCCGATAGAAAGCGAAAGCATGCCAAGAGCCACAGCAGAGGGTGTAAGCAGGGGATGAGAACGAAGATAGGCTGAGTTCATGGTCGGACAGAAGCTACCCAGAATACCCAAAAGAGGACGATCAGTTCAGAACGATGCTGTCGCGATGGAGGCGGCTGGTCCCTTTACGTGTGATGTGGAGGTGATCCATTACTCTTTGCGTGTGTTGGTTTCGGAGCAGGCCAGAACGCGCGCGGAATACCTATTTCCTCACGACCGTGAACGACAGGTTGTTTGAGAAGAACGGCAGCGCCTTGGTCTCGATGCGCTCTGCGATGCGGTTCACGTGGTCGCCTTCGTAGATTTCGAATGTGTGCGAGATTGCGTAGTTCGTGAGGATGCCGTCCAGCGTCTGGATGCCGGCGGCGATGCTGCGGTCCTGCGTGCCTGCATCAAACGCGATCGCTTTCAGACGCCGCAGGTTGGGGATGTACTGATCAACCATCGCGAGCGGCGCGTTGGCCGCCCACTTTGCGGCGACCAACGGCTGGAATTCACCGTCCTTTGTCGGCAGGTCGACGTATAGAGGCGGGTTCTTCGGATTGGGTGACCAGGCCGCCGCTGAGGCCAGAGTCGCCTTCGTCATGAAGTCCGCCTTGGCCACTTCCTCCTGCGTCTTGATCTTCTCCGCGGGAGACGGCGAACCGCTGCCTGGCCGCGGCGACAGATTGGGCGACATGCAGCAGGGGCTGAGCAGGTAGATGCTGGAGAACACTTCAGGGTTCTTCATGCCGAGGCGCATGGCGCCGTAGCCGCCCATGGAGTGCCCGGCAAGACCGCGCGAGGCCACGTCCGGAATCGTGCGGTAGTGGCCGTCCATGTACGCAACCAGTTCGCGCGATACGAAGGTCTCCCAATCGCCAGTGGTCACCGAGTTGGAGTACATGCTGCCCTGGAACGCCGTGAACGCGTTCGGCATGACGACGATCATTTCCTTCGCGGCGCCGCGCGCAAACACCTTGTCGAGAATGGCGGGCAGGGAAATCCAGTGCTTCTGCAATCCGAACCAGCGGGCATCGTCGTCGGTAAAGCCGTGCAGGAAGTAGAGGACCGGATACCGGCGGTCCGGGGATTTCTTGTACGACGGAGGCAGGTAGATGGAGACGTCGCGGTCGGGCGAGTCGCCTTCAAGATTGCCCTCCAGGGATTTGGCGTGAACTTTGATGCGTTCGACTGAGCCGGGGCCAGATTGAGCCGCGGCTGCGGCGATGCAGAGAAGGAGTAGAACTGCGGGTTTCATAGGACGCTGAGTCAGTCTACACCCGCAATGGGACGCTCATTCCACTCGCCGCTTGAGCCGCGGCGCAGGATGTGGACTGTCCCCTCCTCGGTCCGAACGCGGAAGAAAGCGGCGCCGGGCTCGTACCACTGGCTCAGAACGGTTTGGACCTGCATCGTCCGGCCAGACCGGTGAAAACGCAGTGGACGCTCGTCCGCTTTGCAACCGGCATAGCATTCCACCTCGACCTTCATGAAACAGGGCCGTTCCACGCCTTTAGTGTATGGCCTGCAAATTGACATCACACGCCGCAAAGCGATAAATTGCCAACAATAGCGCGCTGAGAACGCCCGTGGGGACCTGGGAGCGTGACTACCTCAACCGGATCAGTTCAACATCAATTCACTGCCGCCCTCGATGAACTTGTGGCGCAGGTGAAGAAGGATCATTCCATCCTTGCCGCCGTTCTGTGCGGCAGCCTCTCGCACGACATCGTCTGGTCCAAGTCCGATATCGACCTCATCCTGGTCACGATCGACGACAGGAAAGTGGAGCAGACCGGCCTAGCCCTCAATGCCAACGGCGTCAACGTTCACGTCTTTCTCATGCCCCGCGCGGAATTCCGAAAAACCGTCGAAGGCTCCGTCCGCAACTCTTTCATCCATTCTTTTCTCGCCAAGGGCCGTCTTCTCTATACGCACGACGAGACCATCACCGCTCTCTGCGCGCGGCTCCAGGAGATTGGGGAGCGCGACACACAGATCCAACTCCTGGCCGCCGCCTGCCACGCCCTACCCTGCATCGACAAAGCCAGAAAATGGTTCGTCACGCGAGGCGACCTCGAATACACCGCGCTTTGGATTCTCTACGCAGCCACGTCGCTCGCCCGCATTGAAGTGCTCAGCGCGCGGATGCTCGCCGGCCGCGAAGTGATCCTCCAGGCACTGAAGCTGAATCAGGGCTTTTTCAAAACAGTCTACTCCGATCTGTTGAATGCGAAAAAGACGCCGAAGAACGTCGAGGCCGCGCTGGACGCCGTCGATGCTTACATCGCGAGCCGCGCCCCAACGCTCTTTCAGCCTGTGCTCGACCATCTGAAGGAAGCGGGCGAGGCCCGCTCCTGCACCGAAGTCGAAGACTACTTCAAGCGCCACTTCGACATCGAATGCGTCACCACCGCCTGCGAGTATCTCGCCGATCGAGGTCTGATCGGCAAAGCATCCATCGCAGTGCAGCTCACCAGGCGCAGCAACGTGATGCTTCAGGAACTGGCCTTCGTCCATCTCGGAGCGCCGCCCGATGCCTTCTAAGAACGTCAAGCCGGTGGCGCGCAGTACCATCTCCGTGCAGGGCGCGCGGGTCCACAACCTCAAGAACATCTCCGTCGAAATCCCACGAGACCGCCTTGTCGTCGTCACCGGGCTCTCCGGTTCAGGCAAATCGAGTCTCGCCTTCGACACCATTTACGCCGAAGGCCAGCGCCGCTACATGGAGTCGCTCTCCAGCTACGCCAAGCGCTTCGTCGCCCAGGTGGCCAAGCCCGACGTCGACTTCGTGTATGGTCTCTCGCCCGTCATCTCCATCGAGCAGAAGACGATCGCCAACAACCCGCGTTCCACGGTCGGCACGATGACCGACATCGCCGGTTACCTGAACCTCCTTTATTCGACCATCGGCGAAGCGCACTGCCCGCGCACCGGCGAGCCTGCAGCCAGCCGCTCGTCGAGCCAGATTCTCGAAGCCATCCTATCGTTGCCCGAAGGCACGGAGATCGAGCTGCGGGCGCCCGTGTTCAAGCAGTACGGCGAAGAGATCGACTTCGTCCTCACCGAGGTGCGCAAGAAGGGCTGCCGCGTGATGATCATCGACGGCAAGCCCGTGGACATCTCCGTGGAAGTCGATCTCGACGAATCAAAGATCACAAACATGGATGCGGTTGTGGACCGCTTCGTCGTCAGCCGCAGGCACGAAAAGGCGATCAAGGCGGGCATCGCCGCGGCACTGCTGGTCGGTGACAACCTGATCCAGGTGCATGTCGTCAAAGGAGCCGGCAAGGCGGAAGCCGAGCGGTTCTACAAAAGCCTGGCGAGCCCCACGCACCACTTTGTCTACGGCGATATCCAGCCCGAGTATTTCGTCTTCAACAATCCCGAAAGCGCCTGCCGCACCTGCGGCGGGCTCGGTGTTCACAAACTCACTCATCCGGAGCTGCTCGTGCCCGATCCGCGGCGCAGCATCGCCGGCGGATGTTTCGTGCGTGAGGCCTTCAAGTACAATCCGGACACCTGGGACGGGCGGATCATGTACAGCCTCGCGCAAGAGCTCCGTTTCTCTCTGGACACGCCGTGGGAGAAGCTGTCCGAGTCCGCGCGCAACGCAATCCTCTACGGCCTCGACCATAGGAAGATCGTGATGCGCGTGCCGCCGGAGGCGAAGGTCAGGCGCGAAGACGCGGAGGGCAAAGAGGTCGGCTTCGGCGGCATCGCGCGCCGCATCGAGCGCCACTATCGCCGCTACCGGCAGCGCGGCGAGGCCAGTTCCGGCATGGAGGCGTGGCTCGACAAAGTCATGGTCGAGCACACCTGCCCGGACTGCAATGGCGCACGGCTCCGGGCCACGCGCCTGCTCTTCACCATTGACGGAAACAGCATCTTCGACGTCGGGCAACTCCACTTCGACGAGCTCTACGCGTTTCTGGGCGCCGTGAAGCCCTCCGGACGCGGCGCAGCCGCCGGCCGCCAGGTGCTCTCGGAGGTGCGCGGACGTCTGGAATTGTTACTCGGCATCGGGCTCGACTACCTCAGCTTCAACCGCCGCTCCGCCACGCTCTCCGGCGGCGAAGCGCAGCGTATCCGCCTGTCCACGCAGATCGGCTCCGGCCTGATGGGCATGCTCTACGTGCTCGACGAGCCCAGCATCGGGCTGCATCCAAAAGACAACGTCAAGATGATCGCCACGCTGGAGCGGTTGCGCGACATCGGTAACACCGTCATCGTAGTCGAGCACGATGAAGACACCATCCGCGCCGCCGATCACATCGTCGAGATGGGTCCCGGGCCGGGCGTTCATGGCGGTGAAGTGGTCGTGGAGGGGGCTCTCAACGACGTGCTCAAATGCCCCGCCTCCGCCACAGGGCAGTTCTTTTCCGGCAAGCGGTCGATCCGGACGCCGAAGCAGCGCCGCAACGGCAGCGGGCACGCGCTGGTTGTGCGCGGCGCGCGAGAGAACAATCTGAGGAACATCGACGTCCGCATCCCGCTCGGTAAGCTCGTCGCCATCACCGGCGCGTCCGGTTCGGGTAAAAGCACCCTCATCAACGAAATCCTCTTCAAGGCGCTGTGGAAACGGCTTGTCGATTCGCGCACGCTGCCCGGTGAGCATGATGGAATCGATGGCCTGGACCACGTCCACAAGGTCGTCAGCATCGATCAGACTCCCATCGGCCGCAACAGCCGCTCCAATCCAGCCACCTACATCGGCTTCTACGACAATATCCGCGACCTGTTCACGGAGGCGCCTCTCTCCGTGGAGCGCGGTTACAAGGCTGGTCGATTCAGCTTCAACGTCAAGGGCGGCCGCTGCGAAGAGTGCCAGGGCGAAGGCGTCATCACGACGCAGCTCTATTTCATGCCCGACGTCGAAGTGACGTGCGGAGCCTGCAAGGGCGCCCGGTTCAACAGCGAGACGCTCGATGTCACGCTGCGCGGCAAGACCATCAACGACGTGCTCAATATGTCCGTCGAGGAAGGCGCGAAGTTTTTCGCCGGCGAGCAAGCCGTCGGCAAGAAGATCGAAGTGCTGAACGACCTCGGCCTGGGATATCTGACTCTGGGCCAATCGGCGACCACTCTCTCTGGTGGCGAAGCACAGCGCATCAAAATCGCAACCGAGTTGAGTAAGTTGCAACGCTCCAAGCACACCGTCTATATCCTCGACGAGCCCACCACCGGGCTGCACCTCGCTGACGTGGAGCGTCTGCTCGAGTCGTTGAATCGCCTCGTGGACGCGGGCCACAGCGTTCTCCTGATCGAGCACCACCTCGACGTCATTAAAACCGCCGACTACGTTATCGATCTCGGTCCCGAGGGCGGCCACGCCGGCGGCCAGGTGGTCGCAAGCGGGACCCCCGAAGAGATAGCGGCCTGCAAGGCCTCACACACCGGCCGCTTCCTGAAGCCACACCTGTAGGCGGCACGCCTCCTACCGCGTCCCGAACAGCACCTGCCGGTACAGCCCTTCCCGGATGGAGTCGCGCAGGTCCCAGGCCCTCGTATTCCGATGTGCGCACTGCCGCGCCACGCACTCGGCCAGGGCCTGCATCGACTCCGCCAGCGACCTTTCTTCCTCCGTCCGGTACCTTCCTCCAAAGATGGAAACGCTGCGCGGCTCCTCGATGAACGTCCGGTCTTCTCCGTTGGAAAGCCGCAGGCAGAGGTGCGAGCCATCCACGGAATGCACGTGGAACAAGCCCAATCGCACCCCATTCACCTCCGCCCGGAACTCGCTCGATTCGCCGCTCCGCCATTGCAGGGCGTCTTGCGCATCCTCCGTCGCCTGCACCAGAAAACGGATCAGATAAACTTCACTCACGGCCATGAGGTATCAATCTCCTGCAGGTTGAGGTTGCCGGTAGGCGAGATTCAACAAAGGAGGGGCGACCAGCGTTGTAGCCATTGCGGTGAAGACGATGATGCCGTATGTGAGAATCCGATCAGCCAGTACGCCAGCATGCCTACGCCGTACACCATGAAGTTCATCATCATCGTGTGGTTGGCGTTCTTCGCCCGGCACAGGCCGGTCTCTACCACCGCAAAGCCTGCCTGCATGAACATCACCAGGAAGCCGGCGATGAGCGTCCACACGAAGTTGATGGCGATTTTGTTCTGCCCGACCTGGTTGACGGCCGCCGTGGGGGCAGTGGCCGGTGTCTGCGCAGGGCTGCTCATGCTGAGAATCATCGCCGCTGCGACGGGTAACAAGAGTCGTTTCATGTCCGTCACCTCTTCCAGATCGCGTCTTTCACAAAGCTTCGGTTGATCACGCCAATGATGCCGGTGAGGCTGATGGCGAGGCCCGCGATGACCAGAGCCATGCGCGCCCCTGTGGACGACGCCAGCGTCAGGCTGAGCAGGCTGAGCACGAAGCCCAGGACAGTGATGACAATGCCGAGTAGGGTCATGGCGTCCCTATCCTTCCGAGTGCTCCAGCGGTTTGGCTTTCAGGAAGACGGCAATGCCGAGCGCGACTACCCCGGCGAGCAGCAAAATCAGGTTGCCTCCTGCGTAGAAGGCCGCGCCGGCGAGGACGAAGGCGGCCAGAAACAACATCGGCGCGAGCGCCTGAGTTGGGTTGGCACCCATGGGAAACCTCCAGCGTAGTGATCTCGGTTCGAGTGGGAGGCTCAATCGGAGGAGCCGGGAAGCGGGACGGGGCTGGAGCGAGTCCCCAGGGCTCGCTTGGCTCCACAGTGTAAGGATGGCGTTTGGGCAGTGCCAATCAAAATTTTGGATTGGCGCGATTGACTATTGCGTACCAGCCAGGCCGATTTCGGATGCCCGGGCCTGCATCGCCTTGATGCAGAAATCGATGTGCTCGTCGAGGTCGACGCCCATTTCCGCTGCCCCGTTCACGATGTCTTCACGGTTGACGGCGCGGGCGAAGGCTTTGTCTTTCATCTTCTTTTTCACGCTCTTAACGTCGACTTCCTGGATGGATCGCGTGGGCTTGACGTAGCTCACCGCAGTCAGGAAACCGGCCAGTTCGTCGCACGCAAACAGCGTCTTCTCAAGCAGGCTTTCGCGCGGTACCCCGCTGTAGTTGGCATGCGAAAGGATGGCTCGACGGATCTCTTCGGAAACCCCTCTCTCTCGCAAGATAGCCTCTCCCTTCATCGGATGACCCGGTGCCTGGGGGTGAATCTCCCAATCAAAGTCGTGCAGGATCGCCGTCACAGCCCAGGTCTCGGCATCCACCCCATGCCCATCGGCGGCGAACTTTCCGGCGTAAGCGGATACGCACGCTTCCACCGCCAGCGAGTGCCGCCGCAGCGCCTCATTCTGGATGAATTCGCAGACGATACTCCACGCTTCTTCGCGGTTCATGACTTCCCATCCTACCCGAACCCCGCGCCCGCTGTGCTATATTGTGAAAGTCACCCCGTGGGCCTGTGGCGCAGTTGGGAGCGCGCTTCCATGGCATGGAAGAGGTCGTGAGTTCGAATCTCACCAGGTCCACCAAGCCACACAAAACAAAAAAGTTAGCTATCCTGAGCGTCAATCTCTGGCAAGGAGTTTGCGCTTCCATGGAAGATTTCTACGCGCAATTCGTTCGCGAAAGACATTACCTCCACAACGTCTCCCCCAAGAACAACTTCCGTTCACGAGCGGGCCTGGAAAGAATTCGCTCCCGGCCATGTTAGCCAATTCAAGATTTCGAAGGCGGCTTTTCGCATGAGGGAATCCTTTGATGCGCCCTAGTGCATCCCTTCGAACAACCTACCTTCATGACCCTCTCGACAACACAAACATTTGGGGATTCCATTGTTTTGAAGTTTCGCCACATTCAGGCCGGCGCTGCATGGCTTCGAGTTTGCGGCGTGGGTTCTCAGGGACTTCATGCTCGTCGTGCTCTCTCTCTCTCCTGCCTCACCACTGTTGACACGGCTGGAGCAGCTCAAGCGATGCCCGGCATCGATCGTGAATTCGGCGGCCTCGTTCCTCTCCCCCGTCAAGTGATTGAAGATGATATCGGTTTGTCCACATAAAATTGGCTGAGACACAAATTGGCATTGCGACGATTGTGCAATTCGATGGAAGAGCGCATCGCCGTACCGCCTTACCTGGTTGTCTGACGAATTCATCCGTGTTCATCCGGAATGGCTCTGCCTCGATCGAGTAAGAAGATTGCCAAGAAGACCAAACGCCTTGCCAGCTTAAGCGGCGCCTGCTCGAACTTGCCACAGGAACGCTGGGGAGCATTTCACTCGTTTTAAGAGCCTTGACTGTGGTTTATGATCGGCTTATCTTCATTCATAGCGCTTCGGTAGAATAACGTATTGCTGTAGTACGGAAGGCTTTATAGTTCTATGAATCTAAGTGCTTGTCCGGAATACCGAGCTATGAGGATAGAAAACATACAAATAAATATAACTCTTATCGTTGCTCTACCCACCCTGCTGGCCTTATGCGGAGCATTCAACAAGGCCTCGGCCTATACAGACCCCGGCGCTGGCCTGTTCGTCTGGCAAATCCTCGTGGGCACGGTCGCGGGAGCTTCCTTCGCCTTGCGCAGATTCCTAGTGCGGCTTTTCCGTAGATCCGCAAAAGGATCTTCAGGTCCGAAGGTGGAATAAGGCCGCGACTCCGCCAATTTCCTGATGCTCCGAACGTCTACCACGCGATTCAAACGCCTCGGATTTCTCGTCCTTGGCTCATTGGTGCTTTCTGTTCTGTACAACCGGACAGGGTGGTGGGCCTATGAGCTGCTCATGTCAGACCTCTCCGGATATTTCATGCCTTCTGCTCCGGATTTGAGGCTCTTCTGCATCTTGTTGCTGGTGACGATCGAGACTGCGATACTGCTGATAATCATCGGCGCCTTCTGGCCGCGCCGATGGTCCGCTCATGGCTATGTCTTTGCATGCCTTGCCTACGTGATGGTTATCTACCGGATTGCCATGGGCCTCCCCGTCCTCTCCGCTCTACCGCCCTGGATCGCCGATGGCTTGTTGTATCTGGGGATCGTTCCCTTATTAGTCACTGTGGGGGTACGGAAACCGGCTGTCGTTCAATCGGCGCTCCGAGTTATCGTGGTTGGCTGTCTGGGTTTTCTGCTCGCGAAACTGGGCGTCGCGTCATTCCGACACGATTGGCGCATTGTTTCATCGGATTACACCACCAAGCCGCTCTATGGCTCTACAACTACGCGAAGCGCACCTCGTGTCGAACGTATAGTCTGGGTGGTCTTCGACGAGTTCGACTACGTGGCGGCCTTCGAACACCGCCCCGACGGCGTATCTCTCCCCGCTCTTGACCGACTGCGAGGTCAGGCCCTCTTCGCCACGCATGCGCATCCTCCTGGCCTCTGGACATTGGATGCTATGCCCGCTTACCTACTCGGCCGCCCACTCAGAGAAGTTCGCCCCCAATCGATCAGTTCTCTCCTGCTTTTCCCGAGTCCGGCTGGTCCAACGACAGGCTTCGACGCGAAGCAGAGTCTTCCTTTCAAGCTGCATCGACTGGGTGCGCGGGTAGCGGTAGCCGGTTGGTACCACCCCTATTGCCGGTTGCTTCGCGAGGTACCGTGTGATTGCAGTTGGGAACCCAGCGCGGATGCCAACTCTGCCATACTCTTTAACGATTATGTTCGGAAATCGGGGGCCTCGGCCGGGATCAGTTTTCTGGTGCAGGTAGGCGCGACGGATCTGCTCCCATCCTTCCTTCGGGATTTGGCATTCCCCGGTCTGTCTTCCCATTTGCAGGAAGCCGCCGAGCACCAGCATGCGGCGGCGGTGCAAAGTCTCCTCCTGTCGGGGCTCAGTGTGGCCTCCAACGCGAACTACGACTTCGTCTTCCTCCACCTTCCTGTCCCGCACCCTCCAGGCGTGAACCACCGCCTACCGCTCCTCGAAGCGCTCTCTTCCAGCGGGATTCCCTATTACGATAATGTGCGCCTGCTCGATCGATTCGTCGCCAGGTTGCGTGAGTCAATGGAGCGAGCCGGCTTATGGGACTCAACTCACCTCATTCTCAGCTCAGATCACCCCCTGCGGGAGAGCGTTTGGCGTGACAGAAAGTCGTTTGTGGGCCCCGGCGATCTGCTGAACCCCGGAGATCGCGGGAGAGTCCAGGTAATCGTGAAGCTGCGCCGAGACGAGTCTGGGCTGGAGTATAGTGAGCCCTTCAACTCTATCCTGCTTCACGATTTGTGTCTCCAACTCGCCCAAGGCCGCATTGCTGCCCTACCGGACCTCAAACTATGGCTCGCGAGAGCCAGAACACAATTCCCACTGGTGTGGTCTGGCAAGACTATCTCCGGTCAGTCGTTTTAAATCGCCGCTCAACAGTGCAGGCCGACATCCTGGTCTGCACTGCAAATTGGCTGTTGCATGGGCGCGAAGAATCGGCACGGTTTCGTCCGCAGTGTACCCCGCACCGCCTCTTGATCCACTCCAATCCAAAGAAGAACGGCCACCGTGCATCGCACGGTCGCCGTTCTTCTTTAACAATTTGCCTGTCGAAAGACCCGTGTTAGGCTTTCTTCGCAACGCGGCGCCGCATAAAGCCAAGCAGCAGCAATCCGCCGCCCATCAGGGCATACGTTGACGGTTCGGGGACAGTTTCCAATGCGTAAGCAGCAGACACGGAGCTTCCCGTCTGCGTAAAAGTGACGCTGAGCGTAGAAGGTGCCGCATCGAGGCCGGGCATGCCAGGGCCAGGCGTGAACATCCCAGTCAGAAGTACGTTCAGAAAGACTGAACTCTGAGAGACAATGTTCCCACCTGTTGCCGCAAACGATCCGTATGTCCCGTTCGAGAATGAGAATCCGGCGAGATTGAGGATGTCCAGGGTGGCTGAGCCAAAACTCGTACCCGTCGGGATGAGCGAATAGTTGCCGGTGCCCACGCCGGACGTGATAACAGGATTGGCATTCACGATCAAGTTCGCGGCTGAGAGGTCCGTCCCTTGAACAAGAGAAGTGTTAAGGCCAGCAAGCGGCAGAGAGCCCACGATGGGCGTTGCGCTCGCAAGAGTAGTCAAGGCAATCAGAAGGATCGGCAAGAGCAGAGCCTTCCTTAAAGTGAGTTGCTTCCGCATCAGTTACTCCTCCGTCAACGTTAGATCCGGCTCCGGCGGAAGCCGGACCCGACTCAAGCAGCATAGGGAGCGGCGATGGATGCGGAAAGGTACCCTCTAGCTGGTACCCGGTAGGGATGTGGCACTTTGGCTGGGGCATGCCTCTGGCTAAGTTATTGAAAAATTTAAAAGTACTGGAGCGGTTCGTGGTACCAAGGAGAGAACAAATTGTGAAAAGTACCAGAACTTGAAGCGCCGGAGGGTCTAGTCCAAATGCGATAGTTTGTAGGCCTAATTCACCCGCGCCGCCAATTCACGCGCCACCATATCCGCTTCCGCCTCCGGCAGACCAATCACCCCGCACAGCCAAGCCCCTTTCGCAAACACGAACGCCGGACGGTCCCCATCCTTGCCTGCGTATCCGCCGAAGTGGGCGATCAACTTCGGCTCCGCCAGCTTGTGCTTGTAGTCCAGCAGGAGCAGCGCCGCCGCTTCCGGCCCGGAGGTCTTGATCAGGATCAGATCGTACTCCTGCTTCCCCTTCTTGTAATGCGCGATGTTCCCGCCCGGCAGGAAGTCATGGCCGAGGAGGTGATCATCCACCACCTGGGACTCGACCTTGTCCGCCGCAGGAAAACGGCGCGTCTCATCCGCCGGCCGGACCGCGGCCTTTTTCACGGGAGTTGGAGCGGACTTGGGCCCGGTCGAACAAGCCGCCATCAGGAGGACCGCGGCTCCTACAAAGATGAGTGCAGTGCGCATGCGGCCACGATCCTATCATGGCTTCACCCGTGCAGTGGTAGAGTGTCTTAGCGATGATTACCATCCGGGAAGTCGCCAAGCACGCTCGTGTCTCCGTTGGCACTGTCTCCAATGTCCTCGCCGGCTCCGGCACGGTACGGCACGAACTCCGCCGCCGCGTCGAAGACGCCATGGCCGAGCTCGACTACCAACCCAACCAGATCGCCCGCAGCCTCAAAACCCGCCAGACTAAGACGCTCGGCACCGTCGTCAGCGACATCACCAACCCGTTCTTCCCTCAGCTCATCCGCGGTGCCGAGGACGCAGCCCTGGAGCGTGGCTACCTCCTCATCACCCTCAACACAGACGATCACCTTGACCGCGAGCGCCGCGCCCTCTCCCTCCTCCGCGCCCGCAAGGTCGATGGCATCCTCCTGGTCATGGCGCCGGACCCCGGCAACTCCGCCCATATCGCCTCCGCTCGCGAAGCTGGCACCCACGTCGTCTGCCTCGACCGTGTCCCGCCAGGCGTGCCCGTCGACTCAGTCAGCTCAGACAATCGCAAAGGCACCCGCATGTGCATGCACCACCTCATCGCGAAAGGACACCGGCGCATTGGCATGCTCTCCGGCACCACCGAGGTGCAGACCGCGCGCGAACGCCTCGACGGCTACCTTGAGGTCGTCCGCGAAGCCGGCGCGGCCGACGACCCTTCTCTCATCCGCATCGGCGACTTCCGCCTCGACAGCGGATACCGCCTCGCCAAGGAACTGCTCCTCGAGTCCGATCCTCCTACCGCCATCTTCGCTTCAAACGCCATGATGGGCTTTGGCGCACTCAAGGCCATGCACGAGCTCGGCCTCCGCTGCCCTGAGGACGTCTCTCTCGCCGTCTTCGACGACATCCCCTTCGGCGACGTCATTCAACCCCGTCTCACTGTAGTCTCTCAACCTGCCTATGAGATGGGCCGCCTTGGCGCCGAACTCCTCATCGCCCGCGTCGAGGGCCGCGAGACCAGCCCCGACCCGATCCACGTCGAGCTCGCGCCTGAACTGATCGTCCGCGGCAGCACCGCCCAACGATCGCGCTGATCTGTAATTTGATTACAGCCCCTTCTCCTTCCCATGCGTCTATGATGAAGACAATGGGGAGTATCCCTGAACGTAACGGCGGAGCCCCTCGGCGGTTCCCTGCCTGGCTCGGAACCGTCATTGTTTATGTACTCTCCCTTGCTTGTCTCCTGTGGGTCTATCACGACTTCGACTGGGAGACTGAGCTGCCCAAGCTCGCCCGTATCAATCCCTTCTGGATCATCCTCGCCGTCGCATGCGACGTCCTCGTCTACTTCTCCCAGGCCTGGCGCTGGAATATCCTGCTTCGCCCTGTGGCGCGCCTTCCCCTAGGAAAGAGCGTGCAGGCGATCTATATCGGCCTCTTCGCCAACGAGGTGCTCCCTCTGCGCAGCGGCGAGCTCATTCGCTGCTACCTCCTGACCGTTTGGGACCACATTCCATTCCCCCTCGTTCTCAGCTCGGCACTCATCGAAAGGCTCATTGATGGCGTCTGGCTGATTGCCGGTTTTGTCATGGTGTCGTTCTTTGTCGACCTGCCCAATCAGATCGAAGCGGGTGTCTGGATTCTTGCGGCCCTGGTTTTTATCATCGGCTCTACCGTGGTCTTTGCTGTTCTTAGCAAGAGATTCGCCCACCACGTCACCACGCGACACCGCTGGTCGGAGCCTCTGCGAATGATCGTCGAAGGTCTCCACGACATGGGCCGAGCCAAATCCTTTCCCGTGGCTGTTGCCGCCAGTACGGTCTATCTCGCGCTTCAGGTCATCCCGATCCACGCGATGCTCGAAGGCTACGGCCTCGATCTGCCATGGGGCGCCGCTGCCGTAGTCCTGGTCGTCCTCCGCCTTGGCACCATCGTCCCCGGTGCGCCCGGCAATGTCGGGCTCTTCCATCTCTGCGGCTACCTTGCTCTCCATAGGATGCTCGGTGTTGACCCGCAAACCGCCAAGTCCATCTCGGGCATCATGTTCTTCGTCGTCACCGTCCCCCTGCTCGCGGCCGGCGCTGTCGCCCTCGCCATGACCGGCTCCGAAATCCGCGACATTTATCGACGCGCTCACGCCCATCGCCATCAGCATGCCGCACACGTTCCGGGCCGCTCTTCCGCCGACTGAGATACAATCGTGCGGCAGGGAGACCTCCCAATGTCCATTCACCCGACTGATCCCCTTGTGTCCCGCCGTTCCCTTCTGGCCACCAGCGCAGCGAGCGCCTTCACCATCGTCAGCCCGCAATCCGTGCGTGGCTCCCAGGCCAACTCCAAAATCTCCGTCGGCCTCATCGGCAGCGGAGGCCGCGGCACCTACGACGCCCGCATCACCCACAGTGATCCCCGCGCCCAGGTCACCGCGCTCTGCGACTTGCATGACGACCGCATCGAACAGGCAAAGACCGCTCTGAAACTGGACCAGGTCGATACTTACAAGGATTTCGAAAAACTCCTCGCCAACGCTTCCCTCGACGCCGTCATCATCGCCACCCCGCCCTTCGAGCATCCCCGCATGCTCGAAGCCGCCGTCGACGCGAAGAAGCACGTCTATTGCGAAAAACCCGCGGGCGTTGATTTGGAAGGCTGCCGCCGCGTCATGAAGGCCGGCAAGAAGGCTGAGCCCAGGAAGGTCCTCTCCTTCGGCTACCAGCAGCGCTACGGCCCCGTCTATCTGGAGGGCTACAAGCGCCTCCAGGAGGGCACCATCGGCACCCTCTCCACTGCCCGTGCCTACTGGATCTCAGGCGATCCCTTCACCCGACGCGACTACCCCGGGCTCGACGCCAAGCAGGCAGAGATCCGCAACTGGTTCTGCTACCGCAAATACTCAGGCGACTTCATCGTCGAACAGGACTGCCACAACTTCGACGTCCTCCACTGGTTCCTCGGCGGCCTGCCACTCCGTGCCGTCGGCTACTGCGGCAAGAAAGTCCGCACCAGCATGGACATCAACGACAACCTCACGCTCTCCTTCGAATGGCCCAACAATGTCCTTGTGAACTTTGAGGCCAATCAGCTCACGCCGGCGGGCTACAGCAAGGTCGGCGAGGAGTTCACCGGCACCAAGGGCACCATCGCCACTTCACGCGCGGCCATGATCCACTACAAGGGCCGTAACGACATGGAGCGCATCGAATCCAAGCGCGACATTACTTACGAGGGCATCGAGCAGTTTCTCGGCCGCATCCTGTCCGGCGACGTCGAGAACGTCGCCGAACGCTCCGCGCTCTCCACCATGATCGCCATCCTCGGCCGCACCGCGATGTACAGCGGCAAAGAACAAACCTGGAAGGGACTCTACGGCAACGCATGACACTCAGATTGATCTCCGCCGCGCTCCTCTGCGGCACGCTCGCCACTCGGGCACCCGGGCAAGCTCAGGCGCCGGCCAAACTGCGGATCATCGCTATCGGCGCTCACCCCGATGACTGCGACATCAAGTTCGCCGGCACCGCGGCCAAGTTCGCCAAGGCCGGACATGCCGTGAAGTTCCTCTCCGTCACCAACGGCGACGCCGGCCACCAGGCCACTGCCGGCGCGCCGCTCGCCAAACGCCGTTTCCTGGAAACGCAGGAGTCCGCTCGACGCCTCGGCATCATGGAGTACGAGGTGCTCGACAATCACGACGGCGAACTGTTGCCCTCCCTCGAAGTGCGCCGCCAGGTGATCCGCGCCATTCGCAAATGGAAGGCCGACATCGTGATCGCCCCGCGGCCCAACGATTACCACCCCGACCACCGCTACACCGGCGTGCTGGTCCAGGACGCCGCCTACATGGTCGTCGTCCCGAACGTCGTCGCCGACACGCCTCCGCTCGATCGCAACCCCATCTTCCTCTACTACCAGGACGGCTTCCAGAAGCCGGCGCCCTTCCGTCCCGATGTCGTCGTTCCGATCGATGACGTGTGGGACACGAAGATCAACGCCATGGACGCTCACGTCTCGCAGTTCTACGAGTGGCTCCCCTGGGTCGACCGCAAGCTCGACACCGTCCCCAAGGACCCCAAGGAACGGAAGGCATGGCTCTCCAGCCAGCGCCTCCAGCCGGTCAACGATGCGGTGCGCAAATCGCTAACCGAGGAACTCGGCGAGGCCGCCGCAGCAAAGGTTCAACGTGTGGAAAGCTTCGAGCTCTGCGAGTACGGACGCCGTCCGAGCCTTGATGAGCTACGAGCCATGTTCCCCCTGAAGTGAGCCCGCAGGAACAGTTCAGTCTGCTCCCGTCTGTCGATGAGCTCGCGCGTGCGGCCGGCGAGGGCTTTCCGCACTCGCTTGTCGTGAGCGAATGCCGCGCCGTGCTCGAAGATCTGCGCGCCCAACTCCGCGCCGGTGCAAAAGTGCTCCTCGATCCGGAAGGACTCGTGCGCCGGCGCCTTGCGCTCCTCGCCGCGCCTTCCCTCAGGAAGGCTATCAACGCGACCGGCGTGATCCTGCACACCAACCTCGGTCGCGCGCCGCTGCCTGAGTGGGCGCCCACTGGCGGCTACTCCAACCTGGAGTACGATCTCCTCACCGGCAAGCGCGGCAAACGCGACTCTCACACGGAAGCGCTGCTTCAGCGCCTTCTCGGCGCGTCAGCCATCCTCGTCAACAATGGCGCAGCCGCCGTCTTCCTTGCATTGCATGAGCTCGCAGCCGGAGGCGAAGCTATCATTTCCCGCGGCGAACTCATCGAAATCGGAGATGGCTTCCGGATCCCCGAGATCTGCGCCCGCACCGGTGCATCGCTTGTCGAAGTCGGTACCACGAATCGCACACGCATCGACGACTACCGCCGCGCCATCACGGAGCGCACCAGGCTGCTACTCCGCGTCCATCCCAGCAACTTCCGAATTGAGGGGTTCACCGGACGCCCGTCTTTGCAGGAGTTATGCGCGCTCGGCAAAGAATTCGGCCTCCCGGTCTACGAAGACCTCGGCAGCGGCTGTCTGATCGACCTGCGCCAGTACGGCGTGCAGGAGCCGACCATCGCTGAAAGCCTTGCCGCTGGCGTCGACATCGTCTCCTTTAGCGGCGACAAGCTCCTCGGCGGCCCGCAGGCCGGCATCATCGCCGGACGCGCCGATCTCATCCAGCGCCTCCGCCGCAATCCCATGTTCCGCGCGCTTCGCCTCGACAAGCTCGTCATCGGCGCCATGGAGACTACCGTCCGACACCTGCTCCTCGAACAATGGGACCAGGTGCCCGTGCTTCGCATGCTCCGCCAGTCTCCCGAAGAAATCAAAGTGCGCGCCGAAGCTTTGGCCGCTCAACTCCCCGGCGCTTCAGTGATCCCCGGGGAGTCCCTCCTGGGCGGTGGCTCCACCCCTGAACAGGCGATCCCTACATTCCTTCTCGCACTGCACGAGAACATAGTCGCCATCGAATTGCGCCTGCGCCGTAACACACCGCCCGTCGTGGCGCGCATCGAGGAGCGACGGCTCCTGCTCGACTTGCGCACTGTCGATCCCGCCGACGACCTCGCGCTCCTCGCCGCACTTCAGAACGCGCTGGCCGGCTCCTCTTTGTAGAACCACGCCCCCGCGAGCGTCGCAATCACGATCTCAAACAACCCCCAGAGGATCCCGATCGCCATCAACCGCATCGGGAAGATCTCCATGATCATCCCCGCTCCGGATCCCAATGCATAGGCGATGAACCACATCGCCAGGCCCGCGCACACCGCCGTCTTCGGCCCCGCTCCGTACCTCGGACGGATCGCTGCATACAGCCAGATCGCCGACAACCCGAGCAACAGGCCATACACGTTGAATCCCACGAGTTGCATCGGTCCCGCCTCCGCCTTGCCCAGCGCCTTCATCGCCTCCGCCCAGTCCTTCATCAGGATCACGCCGTTCAGCAGGCCCTCGCTGACGTCGATGATCACCCCGGCGACAATTCCGCCGAGTATCAAACGGCCCCAATTCATCTTTCCCATTCGAGTTCCTCCGGCGAATTTTCGCCGCCTGAGATAGTACCACCGCTTTCACACAACGGCATCCCCTTTCTGGCAAGATAGCCCTCATGGCCGCCTCAGAGATCGATATTGCCCGCCTCCGCTCCTGGTGGTCGCACCTCCAGGGACTGGATGGTTCGCTCGCCAAAGCCTCGCCGGCGCAGGTGCTCGAACGTTCCGGATGGGCTCGATCCGTCGCAGGGGTTGGCCCTTACCTGACGCTCCATTCCCGCGCAGGGATCACTCGCGAGGCAGCCGACGCCGCAGTCGCCAACGCTGAAATCCACGAACTCCCTGCTGCCCGCGGCTGCACCTACGTCTGTCCCGCCTCCGACTTCGCGCTCGCCCTCACCGTCGGCCAGGACTTCAATAACGCCGAGCGCAAGGTCGCCTACAAGCTCGGAGTCACCGACGCGGAAATCGAGAAGCTATGCGCGAAGGTGCTTGACGTTCTCAAGAAAGGCCCTCTTGATCCCGACCAGATCAAGGGACACTCAGGAGCCGCTGTTCGCAATCTCGGCGAGGAAGGGAAGAAGAAGGGCATGATCACCACTCTTCCCCTCGCCCTCGGTGCGCTGCAATCCTCCGGTGATATCCGCCGCATCCCCGTGAACGGGCGCCTCGATCAGCAGCGCTATCGCTACACACTGTGGAAGCCCAACCCCCGCGCGTCGTTCAAGCTCTCACCTGAACAATGCGCCACCGAACTCGCGCGAAAGTATTGGCAGTGGACCGGTCCCGCCACTCCCGCCGAGTTTCAGTGGTTTTCCGGACTGGGTGTCAAAGCCGCCAAACAAGCCATCGAACCGCTGAAACTCGTCCCCGTCGAGTCCGGCTCCGACCGCCTCATCCGCCCCGAGGATCTCGACTCGCTCCACGCCCATAAGACGCCGAAGGATCCCGTCTACTCGCTGGTCAGCTCCATCGACGGCAGCTTCCTCTTGCGCCGCAACCTCGCCGACCTGCTCGACGAAGCCGACCGCGGCATCAAATTGATCGCCGGCCTATCCGATCTCCCCAGCCACGCCATCCTCGACCGCGGCCGCATCATCGGCCTCTGGGAATACGACCCCGAGCGCGAGGAGATCGCCTGGACCAGCTTCATCAAGCCCACAAAAACACTTGAGGCCGAAGTCGCTCGCGTCGCCGGGTTCATCCGAACCCGGCTTGGAGACGCGCGCTCCTTCAGCCTCGATAGTCCAAAATCACGCGCCCCGCGAATTGAGGCGCTGCGCAAAGCCGGCCGCTAGGCGGTGGCTACGCGCTCCTGGTAGGTGCCCTCCGACGTGTTCACGCGGATCACATCGCCCTCGTTCACGAACTGCGGCACGGTAACGATCACGCCGGATTCCATCTTCGCGGGCTTTCCCACGTTCGACACCGACGCGCCCTTGATGCCCGGCTCCGTTTCGACAACCTTCATGTCCACCGTCGCAGGAAGTTCCACGCTGATCGGCTTGCCCTCGTAATACTCCACGTGCACTTTCAGGTTCGGGATCAGGTATTCCACGCCGCCGCCGAGATGCTCTTTCGTCAGGTGCGTCTGTTCGAAGTTCTCGGTGTTCATGAAGTAGTAGTACTCGCCGTCGTCGTACATGTACTCCATCTCGACTTCTTCGAGCATCGCCTTCTCGACGCGATCTTCCGACGAGAACCGGTGCTCGAACATCGACCCGCTGCGCAGGTTGCGCATTTTCACCTGCACGAACCCGCGCAGGTTGCCGGGGGTGCGGTGAGTCATGGTGAAGATGGAATGCAGTTCGTTGTTGAACTTGATCACCATCCCCGGACGCAATTGTGTCGCCTGAATCATGCGAAAAAACGAACTCCTGTTTCTAGTGGAAACCTCCAGTTTAGCAGACGGCCTCCGAGGTGCGCGATTCACTTCTATCGCTTCTTCGCCCTTTCGACGCCTGGCTCGCCCTCAGGCAGCGGCCTCTCCGCTGCCCAAGGTGTGCCCGCCAGCGAGCCTTTCAACTTCTCCAACGACGCCCGGTCTATCACGCTGTAGATCAGAATCGCATCGCTCACCGGCCGCTCTTTCGCATCCGCAAGCGCAGTTTTGTGCCTGCACCCTTGCGCCAGGTCAGCGTTGCCCTTGCCCTCTTCGATCCTCGCCGCCGAACCGGACGCGTCCACCGCAACCTCGACGCCGCCCCCTCCGGTCAACGTTACCAGCGCATACCTTCACCAGTGGCAGAATATCAGCGTGGGACGCCTTCTGACGCTGCTCCTCCTTGTGTCCGCCGCCTTGCCCGCCGCTGACACTCTGCTCATCCTCCACAAACTCGACGACTCCTTCGGCTTCTACGATCCCTCCACCGGCAAACTCGAAGCCAAGGTGGCCACCGGCCGCAAGCCCCACGAGTTCGCGCTCTCCGTGGACCAGCGCCTCGCCTTCATCACCAACTACGGCGCCGACACCTATACCGAGACTCAGCCCGGCGGCAACACGCTCACCATCGTCGATCTCCAGCAGCGCAAAGCGATCGGCGAAATCGATCTGGGCGAATACCGCCGCCCTCACGGCATCGAGCGCGGCAAATCGGGCCTCTTCTACGTCACCACCGACTTCCCGGCAGCGCTCCTCATCGTCGACGGCAGGAAGCGCAAAATCGTTCACGCCATTAAACTCTCCAACAAGCTTCCGCACATGGTTCAGGTCTCTCCGGATGAGCGCAAGGCCTGGACCGCCGACGCCGGCTCGGGCACGGTTTCCATCATCGATCTCGCGAACCGCCGCCAGATGGCCAGCGTCGAGGTCGGCGGCGTCCCCATGGGGCTCGCGCTCGACGGGCCCGCCAAGAACCTCTTCGTCGCCACCCGCACCGGCAACATGGTCGTCGTTGTCGACGCCGTCGCCAATCGCGTCAAACGCAGCGTCGGCATCCCCGGCATGCCGGCCCGTGTCGTACTCTCCCCCGACGGCAAACTCCTCTTCACCAGCCTGATTGATTCAGGCGAACTCGCCGCCATCAACACTCGCACTCAGCTCGAAATCAAGCGTGTCCCCGCCGGCGCCCGCTCCGAGGGGCTCTACGTCGAGCCGTCCGGCGAGTTCCTCTACATTTCTGCGCAGTCGGAAAACAAGGTCAAAAAATTCTCGATTCCTGACCTCGAGCTGGTTCAGACCATCGACACCCCGCCCAAGCCCGACCCCATCTACCTGCTCCGCTCCGCTCGTCCCTGATTTCACACTTCACTGCTAAGATCGGGATAGCTCGAAATCACGCCTTCAGCAGCGGAGGATCCATGCTACTTGCCAGAGCTTTTGTGCTTAGCTCTCTTCTGGCTGCCTGCGCCCCTGCCCAGGAAGTCACCCTCGACCAGATCGTGCAGAAAAACACCGAGGCTCTCGGCGGCGCCGATAGGCTCAAGGCGGTAAATACCCTGGTCATGGAAGCCAAAATGGTGCTCCAGGGCGGCGCCATGGAGGCGCCCATGAAGCTCATGGTGAAGCGACCCAACATGGTCCGCACCGAAATCCAGGTCCAGGGGAGGCCGATCGTCATGGCCTGGGACGGCTCCTCCGGCTGGATGATCAACCCCATGATGGGCTCCAACGACGCTCAAAAACTCGACGACAGCATGACGAAGCAAATCACTCAGAATGCTGACATCGAGGGCACGCTCGGTTCGCTCTCCGCTCTCAAAGCCGGCGGCCACGCTCTTGAACTCGTGGGCAAGGAAGACGTGGAAGGCGCGCCCGCATACAGGATCAAGGTCACCCGCAAGAGCGGCGACGTTCAGGCCTACTTCATCAGCGCCAATACCTGGCTCGCCGTTAAAACCATCACCAAGGCCAACCAGATGGGCCAGGAACTGGAGGTGGAGAGCCTTGCCCGCGACTATAGAAAGGTCGATGGCGTTATGGTGGCCCACGCCACTGAGCAAAAAGTCGCCGGCAAGGTCATGATGCAGATGACGGTCGATAGGGTCGTCATCAATTCACCCATGGGCGACGACGTCTTCAAAATGCCCGCACCTGCGCCCAAGGCCGACCCCAACAAGCAGGACTAGCCCAGTCTCCCAGCCCAGTAGCCCAACGCGAAAGAAATCAGCATCGCCGCGCCCAGAACAGTCCAAAACACCCGCTGCAGCCGTTGCGACAACGACCTTGCTCCGAAATCCGGCTCCCGCTCGGGGGCTTCGCGCACTGTTTCCACCGGCGTCACTCCCTCCGATTCTGTAGCCACGTTACTTCAGTGCGGCGAACAGCCGGAAATTCTCACTTGGCCCGTGCGTTCGATACGATAGGATCCGGTCAAGCCCATGAAGAACACCCGCCGCCAATTACTCCAGGCCCTCGCCGCGCCTGCCATCATCCCTGCCTCCGCCATTGGCCTCAATGGCGCAGTGCCCCCGAGCGACCGCGTCACCCTCGCCACCGTCGGCGTCGGCTGGATGGGCAGCGGCCACGTCGACGAGTTCCTCAAATGCACCGGTGTCCAGTACGTTGCGCTGGCCGATCTCGACGATCACCACCTCACCGAGAACAAAGCCAAGATCGACACATTCTACGGCAACCAGGGTTGCGCCGCCTACCACGCCTTCGAAGAGGTCCTCGCCCGCCGCGACATCGACGCCGTCTCCATCGCCACTCCCGATCACTGGCACGGCCTGGTCTCCGTCCTCGCCGCCCGGGCCGGCAAAGACATCTACTGCGAGAAGCCCATCGCCCACAACTTCAACGAGGGTCTGCAAATGGTCCAGACTTACCAGAAGTTTGGCCGCATCTGGCAGACCGGCAGTTGGCAGCGCTCCCGCGAAAACTTCCGCAAGGGCTGCGAACTCGTCCGCAACGGCGCCATCGGCAAGATCCACACCGTCGAAGTCGGCCTCCCCGCCGGCCACACCGACTTCGCCAAAACCAAGGACGAGACGCAAGTCAAGAATCCGCCCGCCTACCTCTGGTACGACCGCTGGCTTGGCCCCGCTCCCGAAGCGCCTTATTGCGAAGCCCGCGTCCACAAGAACTGGCGTTGGAACTACGACTACGGCGGCGGCCAGCTCATGGACTGGGTCGGCCACCACGTCGATATCGCCCACTGGGGTCTCGGCTTCGACAACACCGGCCCCTCCGAAGTCGAAGGCAAGGGCGAGTTCCCGCCGCGCGATGCCCTCTACAACACCGCCATCAAATACACTGTCACCTGCAAATATCCCCAGAACGTCACCATGATCATTGCCGGCGGCAACAAGGAGATCCGCGGCGGCACGAAGTGGATCGGCGACAAAGGCTGGCTCTGGGTCGATCGCGGCAAGATCGAAGCCTCCGACCCCGGCCTTCTCACTGCGGACATCAAAGCCGACATCCCCTACCCCAAGTCCCCCGGCCACTACCAGGAATTCATCAACAGCGTGAAGTCCCGCCAGAAGACCCTCACGCCCGCTGAAGTGGCTCTGCGTTCGGCGACCCCCGGTTTCCTCGGCAACATCGCCATGCTCACCGGCCGCAAGATCAGGTGGGATGCCGGAAAAATGGAGATCATCGGCGATCCCGAGGCATCCAAGCTCCTCGGCCGCGAAATGCGCTCTCCCTGGCGCCTGTAACACTCCACATTTGCCCGATCCTCTGCAAACTGGCCCGCTCGCGGCCGTGGACTCGAGCACTGCGCGTTTGAAGCGTAAGGTGCCATTCGCCCATCGCGTGGCTCATTCGCCCGCTCTTGTAGAATGTTCTTCAATGAGGGTTACCAACATTCTTCTCTGCGCGGCAGCGCTGGGCTGCACTGCCGCTGCCCAGCCGCCGCAATTGCCGGCGCCTTACCACACGCCGTCCGCCTCCAATGCCCCCAAGGTGGTCGAGCGCCCGGACGGCGCGCGACTCCAGGTCCCCGCGGGCTTCGACATCGCCGAATTCGCCACAGGCTTCGAGCGGCCGCGCTACATGATCTATGGGCCCTCCGGCGAGATTCTGCTCTCCGATAGCACCAAGGAAGGCGCTGTCTACGCGCTCGCCGACAGGAACAAGGACGGCAAGATCTCCGACGACGAAAAGAAGAAGCTCGTCGACAAGCTCGACCGCCCATACGGCCTCGCCATCTGGAAGGACTACCTCTACATCGCCGAGACCACCTCGGTGAAGCGCTACAAGTACGACTCTAAGAAACTCACCCTCGGCCCCGGCGAGGAGATCGTTCCGCTGAAGGACGCCGGCCAGGGCCACTGGACGCGCTCCATCCTCTTCGACCGTAAAGGTGAGAAGTTCTATCTCGGCGTCGGCTCCGCCTCGAACGTTTCCACTGGCGAGCCGGAGATCCGAGCTTCGATCACCCGCTACAACCCCGACGGCTCCGGCCGCGAGTTCATCGCCACTGGCACGCGTAATCCCATTGGCCTGGCGTGGTACCCCGGCACCGATGCCCTCTGGGCCGCCATTCAGGAGCGTGACGGCCTCGGCGACGACCTCGTCCCCGATTACTTCACCGCCATCCGCACTGGTGGCTTCTACGGCTGGCCCTATTCCTACATCGGGCCCAATGAGGACCCGCGCAACAAGGGCCTCAAGCCCGATCTCGTCGCAAAAACGATTGTCCCCGACGTGGTCCTTCCCGCCCACGTCGCAGTGCTCGATTCCCGCTTTTATACCGGCAAGCAATTTCCTGCGAAGTACCAGGGCGGCGCCTTCCTCGCCTTCCACGGTTCCTGGAACCGTGCGCAGAGGATCGGCTACTCCGTTGTCTTCATCCCCTTCAAGGACGGCAAGCCCTCCGGCTCACCGGAGGACTTCCTCACCGGCTTCATGCTTGATCCCTCGAAGAAGGAAGTCTGGGGACGGCCCGTCGGGCTTCTCCCGATGGCGGATGGCAGCCTCCTGGTCTCGGACGATGGAGGCAATAAGCTTTGGCGCATCAGCTACAAAAAGTAACGGCTCTCATTCTCGCTCTCGGCGTGGCGGCACTCTCCGCCGCCGCGCCGAAGAAACCTTTCTCGCACAAGTACCACCTCACCCAGGTCACCGCCTGCGAAAACTGCCACACCTCCGCGGCAACCTCGACCAAAGCCGAGGATGACCTGCTCCCCGACAAGAGCGCCTGCGTCACTTGTCACGACGAAGTCGAGATCGGCACTCCCCGGCCCACCGGCGTGCAGAAATTCAATCACGCCAGGCACGTCGCCATGGGCAGCGCCGCGCCTTTGATCGCCGCCGCCATCAAGGGCAAGACCTATCTCGGCATCAAGCCGCCCGCCGCCGCGTCTCTCGCCGCTGCCAAAGACGCCTGTACCGGCTGCCATTACGGAATCCCCGAAAGCGAGAGCGTCCCCCACGACAAGGTCAACAAAGCCCACTTCCCGCAGATGGCCGACTGCCTCACCTGTCACAACAAGATCAGTCCGCCCGACTCCTGCTCCCAGTGCCACGTCGCATCCACCTTCAAGCCCGCTTCACACACCGCTGAGTTCAGCGACAAACACTCCGACAAGGCACTGGACAAGACCGGCTGCGCCACCTGCCACGGCCGCAAATTCACGTGCAAAGGCTGCCACTGAGCCGCTGCAGCCCAGGTTAGGTACTAGTACTCTTACTGAGTTACCCTTAAAATCCATTGACTGTTTTATAGGACCACTAGTACAATCCTCATAAGGCACTTGTTGCCTTTTTTGGAGGAGGAATAGCGGACATGCGATTGCTATTAGCGTCGCTTCTCTGCCTGTCAAGCTACGGTGCGGTCATCACCCCCACTTCATACACGGCAACCCCAGGGCAAGGTACTGGTGTTGGGGGGACATTCGACTACTTCGATGAGACAGGCAAGCAGTTGACGGATGGAGTGTTGGGCAACGACACGTATTGGGTGGACCTCGGGAACGGAAACGCCTATGAATGGGTGGGCTGGCTCACGGTCGATCCGGTATTGAACTTTCAACTCCCCGGCCAGTACATGGTCACCGGTGTCAACATCGGCTTCAATCGGATGGATTCGTCCGGTATCCTCTTGCCGATTACTGTCATTATCGGCAATACTTCGTTCTCAGTCGCCGGGAACGAAATCGCCGACAACGGCCGGGGATTCGTCACTTTCTCAGGTAACTGGGAAGGGAACTCTCTTCAGGTTCAGCTCATCGATCAGGACGTGAATCGTTGGATCTTCGTGGATGAAATCACCATGGAGGGTTTCGAGACGCCTGAACCCGGCACCAGCGCTTTAGTCGCCGCGGGCGGATTGGCCTTGCTGATCACCAGATTCGGGAAGAAGCGCTTGAACTCCTAAGCTTGTTGCTCAAAGTCTACTAGCGCCGGACTCATTCGTCCGGCGCTAGTCGTTTTGGGTGCACTTCGGATGACCGGCGTTTGCGCAACCAATCCCCCGGCAGTTACATCTGCACATGTGTTGAACCACGCGATACGCCTGCTCCCGGTCATCTTGCTTCTGCCGTGGATTGCTCAAGGTTTTCAGCACGGTGAAGCCATCCGCGGCGCCGCGCTCATCTCGAACCCCAAACCCCTGATCCTGACATGGGGCGATCAACTCCTTGCCTGGGACCTCTCCGGCAGGAAGCCCAAAGTCCTGCTGAAGACCGCCGGCTTCGGCCCGGGCGGTTGCGTCGCCGACATCAATAACGACGGTCTCGATGACCTCCTGGTCCAAAAGCGCCCCGGCCTCTCTCCCCTCATCGCCCTGATCGCGCCGTCATGGACCGAACGAGTCGTCGAACCTGAAACCGACTTCCATGACTGCCTCCCTTTCACCATCGATGGCCGCCGCGGTGTCCTTGTCCCTCACCTGCACGCCCAACTCCGCTTCTACCTGTTTCCCAATTTCGAATACAAAGAGCTGTACTCGATCTACACCCCTTCTGAACAGGGCGGCATCCTCGCTCACGATGTTGATTCCGATGGCCTCACCGACCTGTTCTTCGGCAACTACTGGGTGAAGAATCCCGGCAGACTCGACGTCGCCTGGCGCCTCTACGCCATAAACACCATCCACTACGCTCCCACCGCCGCCACCGCCTCCCTCGGCCTCTTACCCGATGGAACCCTTATCTGGGCCGAGTCCACCGCCCCCAACGCACACATCGCTGCCTTCAGCCCTCCTCCCGATCGCAAACAACTCTGGATCGAGCGCCGCCTCCCGCCCCTTGACTACCCCCGCGCCATCCTCGTTCAACCCGATGGCGTCTACATTGGACACGCCAACGGCATCGTCAAGGAAGACAACCAGTGGCGCCGAACCGTCATCGCCACAGGCTTCCCGGTTCTCAATCTGTTCAACGTGAATGGCACGATGTGGGCCGTCACCCCTTCCGCCGTCCGCCGCGTCCGTTCCGGCAATTAGCCCTTCGGGTGTATACCTCGAATTTCGAGGTATCGAAACCCGATGGCAAATCAGGACCCAATCACGCTCGAGCTTCTCCGCGGGACCCTCGATATGCTCGTCCTTCGGACTCTCGCCCGTGGCCCGCTCCACAGCTACGCCATCGCCGAGCACATCAAGCAGACCTCGGACGACGTTCTGCAGGTCGGGGAGGGCTCGCTCTATCCGGCGCTTCAGCGGCTTCTGCTTCAGGGATGGGTGGCGGCCGAATGGGGTACCACGGACACTAACCGCAAGGCGCGTTTCTACCGTCTCACTGCCTAGGGACGCAAGCAGCTCGCCCGCGAGACGGACGAGTTCGGCCGAATGGTCAGCGCGATTCATCGCGTCCTGGAGCTCGCATGATGGGACGTCTGTGGCGCAAGCTTTCGTTGCTTCTCCCGCGTGGGCTGCTTCCATCGTGCTTGCACGCTTCATCAAGGCGCTGCTGTTTGGAGTCCAGCCGATCGACCCAATCTCGCTTGTCTCGGCCTGCCTGCTCCTCGCCGCCGTCGCGGCGGCAGCCGCAGCCGCCCCGGCGTGGCGTGCGGCCTCTACTGACCCGATGCTCACGCTCAGGCAGGATTGACCCGCCTACCCCCTCAAATACGCATCTTCACCCTTGATCCAGTCCTCTCGCGGCGGCGTGAACAGGTCCACCACCACGCAGTCTTCCAGCACCTCCACCCCATGCTTCACGTGTGGCTTCAACTCCAAAACCTGCCCAGGCCCCACCGTCACTTCCTCATCCTCAACGGTGAACTTCAATCGCCCGCTCACCACCATCGACACCTGCTCGTTATGATGCGAGTGCGCCGGCACCACCCCGCCCGCCTTCAACTCAAGCCGCGCGATCGTCATCGCCCCCGTATGAATCGCCTGCCTCACCAGCTTAGGATTCAATTGCTCTTTTGTGACATCGTTCCAGTCAAATGGCTTCACGGCACTGTAGTGTATCATTTGAGTTCGGCGGCTTCTTGCTGCCTTTGGGGAGCGATTCATGAAAGGCGTCATTCTGGCAGGGGGCAAAGGTACGCGTCTCTACCCCCTCACCAAGATCACCAACAAGCACCTGCTGCCCATCTACGACAAGCCGATGATCCATTACCCGATCCAGACGCTTGTCGACGCAGGCATCCGCGATATCCTCATCGTCACCGGCGGCGGGTATGCCGGCGACTTCCTCCAACTCCTCGGCAACGGCCGCCAGTTCGGGCTCACCAGCCTCAACTACACTTATCAGGAAGGCGAGGGCGGCATCGCCGATGCCCTCTCTCTCGCGGAACACTTCGCCGACGGACAGAAAACCTGCGTCGTCCTCGGCGACAACATCATCGAGTCCAACATCGCCGACGCGGTCAACGATTTCCGCAAGCAGCCTGCCGGCGCAAAGATCCTCCTCAAGGAAGTCCACGACCCCGAGCGCTTCGGCGTCGCCGAAATCCATCAGGGCCACGTCACCAACATCGTGGAGAAGCCCAGGGAGCCCAAAACCAACTACGCCGTCACGGGCCTCTACATGTACGACGCTACCGTCTTCGACAAGGTCCGGACCCTCGAGCCCTCCGCCCGCGGCGAACTCGAAATCACCGACGTCAACAATGCCTTTATCCGCGAAGGCACCATGTCCTTCGCTTTCCTTGAAGGCTGGTGGACCGACGCGGGCACGTTCGACTCGCTCCTACGCGCCGCCAACCTCGTCTCCCAAAGCCGTACCAGGCCGGCCTGCTGATCCACATGAGTTCCTCCACTCTTCCCGAAATCAAGATTCCGGCCTGTGAGCCGGGCATTGGCCGCCTCATCACTTCACCCGGCTCTCCTCATCTGATTGATGGCGTCCGCATCCTTCCCATCAGCCTCTGGCCCGACGACCGCGGCTACTTCCTCGAAATCGCCCGTTTTGGCGAGGGACTCATCGCGGATTACCCCGCTACCACTCAGGTCAGCGCCGCCTTCACCTATCCCGGCGCCATCAAGGCCTTCCACTTCCACAAGCACCAGACCGACGTGTGGGCCGTCGTCCAGGGTATGTTCCAGGTCGCCCTGGTCGACCTCCGCCTCGCCTCGCCCACCTTCGGCCTCAAAAACACCCTTTACATCGGCCAGCTCCGCCCCTGGCAGGTCCTCATCCCGCCCGGCATCGGCCACGGCTACAAGGTAATCGGCACTGACCCCGCGATGCTCGTCTACCTGACCGATCGCTTCTACAACCCCGAGGACGAAGGCCGCATCGCCTACAACGAGCCCGGGATCAACTACGACTGGGAGCTGCAGCACAAATGAGATTGCTCGTCACCGGTGGCGCCGGATTCATCGGCTCCGCCTTCGTCAGGCTGGCTCTGCGCGAGAGCTGGGCCGCGCGCCTCGTCAACCTCGACAAGCTCACCTACGCCGGCAACCTGGAGAACCTCGTCTCCATCGAGTCCGATGGCCGCCACCGCTTCGTCCACGGCGACATCTGCGACGCGCAGCTCGTGCTCACGCTCCTTGAGAAAGAAAAGCCGGACGCTATCGTCCACTTCGCCGCCGAATCCCACGTCGACCGCTCCATCCTCGGCCCCGCCGCCTTCGTCGAAACCAACGTCCGCGGCACCTTCTCGCTCCTCGAAGCCGCCCGCGCCGCCAGGCTCCCGCGCTTCCTCCACGTCTCCACCGACGAAGTCTACGGCTCCATCGACGAGCCCCACGACGCGGACGAAAACTACCCCCTCCGCGCCTCCAGCCCCTACTCCGCCTCCAAGGCCGGTTCCGACCTTCTCGCTCTCAGCTATTGGACGACGTTCAAGCTCCCCGTTACCGTCACCCGGGCCTCCAATAACTACGGCCCCTGTCAGTTTCCAGAGAAGCTCATCCCGCTGATGATCTCCAACGCACTCGAGGACAAGCCCCTGCCCATCTACGGCGACGGCATGCAGGTCCGCGACTGGCTCTACGTCGACGATCACTGCCGCGCCATCTGGGCCGCCCTCACCAAAGGCGCGCCCGGCGAAATCTACAACGTCGGCGGCTCCCGCGCCCTTCCCAATCGCACTGTGGTTGAGATGATCCTCGCCGCCACCGGCAAGCCCCGCGGCCTCATCACCACCGTCGCCGACCGCCCCGGCCACGACCGCCGCTACGCCATCACCACCGAAAAGCTCGAGCGCGCCACAGGCTGGCAAGCCCTCGTGCCCTTCGAACAGGGCCTCGCTCAAACCATCCAGTGGTACAAGGACAACCCCGCCTGGATCGCCCGTGTCCGCTCCGGCGAATACCAGTCCTACTACGACCGCAACTACGCCGGCCGGTAGCGGAGAGTGAGCATTAGCCCACCGCGGGACTTCAGTTCTGCCCTTCCCGTAATCGTGCCTGATGCACTCTTAACCTGGCTGTCAAGGATGCCCTCTGCTGTCCTACCGCCACGCTGATGGCTCTCTCAATGACCGCAGCCGCATCCTTGATCCGGCCCGCATTTTCATATGCCCCCGCCAGCGCATCGAGAATCTCCGCGTCCTTTTCCCCAGTGAGCCGCGCCGCCTGCTCCGCCAGCGCCACAGCCCGGGCCCCACTCTCCTTTCTTGCGCCCTGCACCAGCGCCGCCGCCAGATTCAAACGTGCCGGAACAAAGTCCGGTCTCAGTCTGACCGCGGTCTGCCAAGCGGCCATCGCCTCCACTGTCTTGCCCTGCTTCAACAACGCTGCTCCGAGATCGTTATACGCCTCCACATACCCCGGCTTCAGCTCAATCGCGTGGCGCCACTCCTCCATCGCCCGCTCCGCCTTCCCCTGCTGCGCCAGTGCCCGCGCCAGATTGTGTCTCACCTCCGCCAGTCCCGGATTGGCCTCCAACACACGCTGAAACTGCGCGGTAGCTTCTTTCGCCTGGCCGCTCTCCAGCAGCCCCACGCCCAGATTGTTCTGCGCCTCCAGGTAATCCGGCTTGATCTCGATCGCCTTCCGCCAGTGCGGAATCGCTTGTTCGAAATCTCCCTTGCCTGCCAGCGCCCGCCCCAGATTGTTGTGCGACTTCGCATCCTTGGGACTCAGCGTCAGAGCCCTGTTCCATTCCGCGATCGATTCGTCGTAGCGGCCTTGCTCGGCCAGATTCCACGCGCTGTCGAACAGCCGGTAGAACTCCGCCGCGGGGACATCGATGTGTTGCAGACCCTCATATGCCACGTTCACGAACTCCGGAATGTTCACCGCGCGATTGGCCGCCGTGCTGTTTTCGATCAGGATCGGCGGGCTGTCTGTGCCGTCCTCGTCGATATGCGTCAGAAACATCTGCGTGTATGGCGACAGGCTCTTTGAGGAAAACACCAGCCACCGCCCATTCGGCGAGAAGCTGTGCCACGAGTTCATCCGTGTCGTATTGCAGCGCATCCGTCGCGCTGTCCCTCCCTGTGCCGGCACAATGTAAAGTTGGCTGTCCGGCCGCATGAGCTGCCCGTTCCGGCATCCCACGAACACGATCCACTTTCCGTCCGGTGAGACCTTCGGAAATGTGTTGCTCATGCCGTTCTGCGAGGCTCCCTCGATGCGCGTCGCGCGCCCGCCCTTTCCCCGATTGAACGGGATCCGATACAGGTCGTATTGAATCGGAGGCTCCAGCGGGTCGCCCGCATATTGAGCCATCGGCCGCCCCTCCGGGTACGCATCCCGCGCTCGCGCCCGCGCAAACACCAGATACTTCGAATCCTGACTCCAGAAACCGTTCGTCTGCACGAAGTTCGGATTGTCCGCCCCGGGCAGCGCCTTGATGCGTTCCGTTGCCCTGTCGTAGTAAGCCAGGATTCCTCTCGTCGGATAGAACACTTGCAGAAATCGGAAATCCTTGAAGTTCGCCACGAACACTTCTTCGTTGACCGTCGTCACCGAGTACTTCCCGTCGGGCGAGATCTGCGCCATGAATCCGATGGTCCGGTGACCTGGTGGCTTGTCCGGGAAGGCGTTCCAACTGAACACGTTCTCGTTGCGGATCGCCATCCGCGGACTGATGGGCGCGATCGCGTACATCCCTTTGTCGTTCTGCGGGCCGTCCACGTCCATCGCCAGCGTCTTGCCGTCGCTCGAAAACGAATGGCAGTTGGCACACGTCGGCAGCCCCTCCATCAGCACGCGCGAACTCGTCTCGCCAACATTACGCAGCCGCCAACTGATGAACGGCACCGCGCTGGGAATGATCGGCTTGATCACTCCCTTCTCGACCTCCGTCGGCATCAGCGGCACATCCCGATAGAAGATCGGCGCTCCAACCAGGTCCTTCGATGCCGTGATCCTCACCTCTCCGCGTGAATTCTGTCCTGTGATCGTGATCGTTGCAGCTTGCTGGACTGACCTGCGCTTGATCTCAGCCCAGACGGCAGGTTCCGGCCTCCACGTGTGCGCCGCTGCCTGTTGCGGCGTCAGTTCGGGCAGCCGGTTCGACGCCGCCACGCAGCGTGGGTCGATATCCCCCAGGCGCATCCGCTCGCCTCTTGATCTCACCTCCATCGCAGGACCGCCGTCCTGGAAGCTGATTGTGATGCGCCATTCGGTCACACTGCCCTGATCGTCCCGCCAAACGAATGTCGGCGCCGCGAAGTCCGGAGGAAAGATCGATCCGTCCTCCGGATAGTCGATCGTCAACCCTGCAGGCGTCTGAGCCGCCCCCACGGCGGCTAACAGGATCAGAACCGTCGGCAGCGCTCTTGCTGATACTGGCACGCTGTCATACTACTCCCCCTGTAGAAACGGATTCCTTTCCTTTTCCCGCCCGATCGTCGTCTCCGCACCGTGCCCGCAGATCACCCGCGTCTCCTCCGGCAGCACCATCAGCTTCGTGCGGATCGATTTGAGGATCTGGCGCCCGTCCCCGCCCGGCAGATCGGTCCGCCCGATCGAGTCGCGGAACAGCGTGTCGCCCGCCACCAGCAGATTCTCCGACGGTGCAAACAGGCACACGCTCCCCTGCGTGTGCCCCGGCGTGTGCAGAACATGCATCTCCACCAGACCCAACTTCAGGGTGTCGCCCTCACGCGCCGGCGTGTCGATCTCCGTCCGGGGCGGGGCCTGCATCCCCAGCCACTGCGCTTGAATTCCAATGTGATCGTACTGATCCTGGTCGTCGGAGTTCATATACACCGGTGCGCCTGTCAGGTGCTTCAGCTTAGCCGCGCCGCCGATGTGATCGATGTGGGCATGTGTGATGAAGATCGCCTTGACCTTCAGCCCGTGCTTCTCCAGCACGCCCAGTACGGCCTGCAGGTCCGACCCGTCGCCAGGGTCTACAACAATTGCCTCCCTGCTCGTTTCGTCGCCGAATACCGAGCAGTTACACTGGAGCAAGCCCACCGGCAGAATCTCGTGGATCATTTCCACATCAGTATAGAGGGACCTCCATGAACGACGCAGTTCTTTACTTCCACCTGATCCTCGCCATCTTCCTCTGGATTGCTCTCGCCGCCAATAAAGTCCGGCCCTGGCGCGCTGCTACCACGTCTGCCGCCGCGCTCCTCGTCCTCACCGGCGCTTTCAACTTCATGACGCGCATGAAAGGCGCTCCCGCAGGCTGGCACGCGCTCATCGGCATCAAGATCCTCCTCGCTCTTCACGCCATTGCCATGATCTTCCTCATCGCCCGAGGTACTGCCGGCCCTGAAAAGGAAGCCCGCTGGCGCAAAGGCGCTCTCGGCTCGGCGACTCTCGCCGCCCTCATTGGTCTCTACTACAGTAATATCGCCCGCTAATCCGCCATGACTGGTTACGAAGCACTTCATTCCGCCGCCGCGATCGTCGATCTATCCTCCCGCGGCCGCATCCGCGCCACCGGCGAAGACCGCAAGCGCCTCTTCCACGCCATGACCACCAATCATGTGCAGGACCTGCAGCCCGGCCACTCCCTCTACGCCTTTTTCCTCAACTCCCAGGGCAAAATCCTCGCCGACGCCGACATCTACTGCGCCGATGACCACCTCCTCATCGACGTCGAGCCCGAGGTCGTCTCGAAAATCTACTCACACCTCGACCGCTACATCATCGCCGACGATGTCACTCTCGAAGACATCACTGCAACGACCGCCGAAATCGCCGTCGAAGGCCCGCAAGCGCTGTCCCTTAAGCACGGACCGATGGTCTTTGAGAGAACCGCCACCGGACAGCCCGGCTTCCGCACCGTCGTCCCCATCGAGCAGAAGGACGCCTTCCTCGCCGAACTCCGCGCGGCTGGTTGCGTGGACGCCTCTCCCGAAGAGGTCCGCGCTGTTCGCATTGAAAGCGGCGTCCCCCGCTACGGCGAGGACATCACCGAGCTGCACCTCGTCCAGGAGACCGGCCTCATGCACGCGGTCCACTTCAACAAGGGCTGCTACCTCGGCCAGGAGATCGTCGAGCGCGTCCGCTCCCGCGGCCTGGTCCATCGCACACTTCAACCTCTTCGCATCGAGACAAACTCAATCCCCGGGCCCGCCACCCCCGTTCTCTCCGCGGATAAAGAAGTCGGCAAGATCACTTCCGCGGTCTTCTCACCGAAAGAGAACTGCGTCCGCGCCCTTGCCTACCTGCGCGCCCTCGAAAACCTCACAGTCGCCGGAGCCCCTGCGCAAGTCGTCAGCAAGTAGGGCAGCTTCAGCCTGCGCGGGACTTCAGCCGCGTTCCGCCCTCCGCCTCAAATCGTCCAACACACCCAAAGGCACCCTGTGCCCTGGCTCAATCCCGCGCCCTAGCAGGATGTCCGGCTTCATCTCGCCGTGAAAGTCCGATCCCCCGGTGATCGCCAACCCATGCTTCTCCGCGACACGCCTGTACCTGTCGCGCCGCCGCCCATCATGATCGGGATGCCACACCTCGATCGCTCCCAACCCGGCATCCACCATTTTCCGAATTGCGGCATCCTCGCCGTCCCCCGCATTCATTCGCCGCGCGTGAGCCAGCGAGGCGATCCCGCCTGCTTCCCGAATCCTCCGGATCCCCTCGGCCGGCGTCGGGTCTTCCCGCTCCACATAGGCCGGACACCGCTCGCCCAGCAGTTCCTTGAACGCCTGCTCGTAGCTCTTTACGTATCCCTTGTCCCGCAGCACCCGCGCAAAATGCGGCCGCCCTGTAATGTTCCGTCCAACCGCCTCCGCTTCATCCACAGTCACATCCATCCCCATCGACCGCAGCTTCGCCGCCATCGCCTCGTTCCGCGCGCGCCGCTTCGCCCGCAGACTCTCCAGCCACGTCCGGAACTCAGCCGCCGGCTCACCAAAGAAGTACCCGAGAATATGCACGCTCCGGGATGCCGGATCCGCCTCATCGGTTCGCCGAGTGCTGAGCTCCAGGCCCCGCACGAGCTGAAGCCCGCGCGATCCCGCCAAAGTAACCGCTTCATCCGACCCCGACAGCGTGTCGTGATCCGTGATCGCCAGTGCTTCCAGCCCTAATCTCGCCGCCCGCTCCACCAATCCCGCCGGCGTGTCCGTTCCATCGCTCGCCGTCGTGTGCGTGTGCAGGTCGATCACGGCGCCGCCCACTTCATGAACTCGCTCACGTCCTTCTTCATCGCTTTCAGTGACGGCACGTTGATGTAGTACATGTGTCCCGCCTCATACTCGTGCCTCCGGATGTTGGCCCGAGCCTCAGGCGGCAGCCCCGCGTGGTTCAGCGTGTAATACGCGGCAAAATACGGCGTCGCCAGGTCAAAGTAGCCGGCTCCCACGTACAGCTTCATGGAGGGGTTCTTCGCAAAAGCCTGCCGCAGCGCGTCGCTCACGTCCGCATACCGGTTGTCGGCGCCATAGTCCCAGCGCCCGATCCCGCCGCCGAGAATATAGTAATCCCGGTCACTCTCGTATCCCAACTCCGCACGAGCATAGTTGTTGAACGCCGCCGTGTACGGGGGCCGGATCGCCGACATGCTCGGATCGAACTCGGCTGTCTCGCTCTCCGTCCTCTGCCCCGGTCCCTTGAGACGGCTATCCAGCCGTCCCACCAGCGTGTTTTCGTCCCGCAGCAGTTCGCGGATGAACTTCATGATTTCGATCCGCAGGTCGCTGCGTTCCACATACTGCACGGGCAGTCCCGTGAACTGCGCCAGCTTCGCAACCGCTTCCTTCCGCTCCTGCGGCGTCAGCGCATCCCCTTTCGCCAGCGCCTGCAGATACCCCGTCATCGCCCACTTCTCTGATTCCCTCAAAGCGGTCTTCAGGTCCTTCTGCAGATCCCCTTTGAGTTTCCCGTGATACCACGCCGTCGCCGTGTAGCTCGGCAGGTACAGCACGTACGGAAGGTCATTCCCGATCCCGAACCGGATCGTGCCGAAGTTCAGCACCGTGGACACCAGCAGAACGCCATTCAGCGCGATGCCCTTCTCAACCAGCATCCCCGACAACCCCGCCGCACGCGTCGTCCCGTAACTCTCGCCGGCGATGAACAGCGGCGACAGCCACCGGTTGCTCCTCACCAGGTATAGCCGGATGAACTCGCTGACGCTTTCCAAGTCGCCCTGCAGGCCGAAGAATTTCTTTGCCAGGTCCGGTTTTGCCGCCCTACTGTAGCCCGTCCCCACGGGATCGATGAACACCAGGTCCGTCTCGTCCAGCCATGTCGCCGGATTCGTCTCCAATTCGTACGGCGCCGCCGGCATCGACCCGTCGTCCTTCATCTTGATCCGCTTCGGCCCCAGCGCGCCCAGGTGCAGCCATACCGACGACGACCCCGGACCGCCGTTAAATGAAAACGTCAGCCGCCGCCTGCTCGCGTCCTTCACGCCGTCCAGCGTGTAGGCCACGTAGAACATCGATGCCTCCGTCTCTCCCGCCGCGTTCCGGATCGGCATCAGCCCCGTTGTTGTCGTGTACTTCAGCGGCGCGCCGTTGAGTTGGATCTCGTGATGCCGCACCACCGGCGGCGTCTCAACCTCCTTCACCGGCACGGCCGGCGCAGGAGCCTGCGGCTTCGCCGCCTCAGCGCGTGGCGCTTCCTGCCCCCATGCCCCAACTATGCAGAGACAAATCGTTCCCAGGAATCGGCGTGTCATAGGAAGAATTTCCAGAATACCCCGATTCATGGAGTGCAGGCCCTCGGTTCGCGCGGGTCTCTCAACCCAGCCATGTCAACTGTCCACTACGGCCGCCGCGTCAGCTCTCCCTGGTGCTTGAATCCCCCGACCTGAAATTCGAACCGCTCCGTCCCCACCGTGGCCACCAGTTTCCCCTCGCCTAACTGCTTTCCCGGCGCCACAAAAAAGATGGCTCCGTCCGTCGACTCGCCTGGCTGCAGCCTCGTCGGCACCAGTACGATCGCCGATGCCGCCGCCGCCGCCTTCAACTTCGACGAGGTCACCTCCGCCAGCGCCGCCTGCCGCCTCTGCTCGTACCCGTTCGTCGACTGAAATCGGCTTAGCCCGTAGAGTCCCAGCTCGTATGTCCCCACCAGCTTGATCACGTCGTTCCGGCCGCCCTTGTCCAGAAACTGCTGCACCACGTATCGCGCCGGCGACGCCGCCAGCACTGTACCGTCCGCCCTCTCGAACCGGAAGTCCTCTGGTTTCACTGTCCTCGCCGAGGGCGACCCGTTCGAAACCGCCACCTGCAGTACCGCGTACGCCTTCACCTGCGCCGGCAGCGGCGCAAACATGATCGTCAGCCCCTCCCTCGTCATCGTCTGGTATTTCAACCCGTTCGATTCGAACTCGATGGCTTGCGAATAGAGTGGGCTGAGGGCCAACATCCACATCAGGATCGCCGCGCCCGCCGCGGCTCGGAGCTTCATACCTCCATGATAGACTGGGCTTGTCAGCGGGACCCCTCTTTTCCCTGCATCGGATTACCGGAACTCATTCTCCACAGGTCTAACTTTTCATATGAAAAATGCTGGTGTCAGCCCCAGTCTCCACGGTCTCCAGGAGATCGGATTCCAGGAGGCTGCCGTCAAATGGTGGAATCTCGGCACCGGCCGCCTCACTGAGATGGCCCTCCAGCGCCAGGAAGGCCTCCTCGCCGGGAACGGCGCCCTCGTCGTCCGCACCGGACAGTTCACCGGCCGTTCTCCCAAGGACAAATACATCGTCCGAGACGCCTCCACCGAATCCACTGTCGCCTGGGGCGCCGTCAATCAGTCTCTCGAACCCGAACAGTTCGACCGCATCTGGAACCGCCTCATCACTTTTCTCCACCACAAGGAACTCTTCGTCGCCGACCTCCTCGCCGGAGCTGATCCCTCCTTCCAGATGCCCATCCGCGTCGTCACCCAGCGCGCCTGGCACTCGATGTTCGCCCGCCAGCTCTTCATCAAACCCCCGCTCGAATCTCTCGCCACCCACAATCCGCAATTTACCCTCGTCTTCGCCCCCGACTTCAGGTGCGATCCCACGGTCGACGGCACCCGCTCGGAAACCTGCATCTGCATCAACTTCACCCGCCGACTCGTCGTCATTCTGGGCACCTCCTACGCCGGCGAGATGAAGAAGTCCGTTTTCACTATCCTCAACCACCTCCTCCCCGGCCGCGCCGTCCTGCCCATGCACTGCTCCGCCAACATGGGCGATCACAAGCGCGTCGCCCTCTTCTTCGGACTCTCCGGCACCGGCAAAACTACTCTCTCCGCCGACCGCAACCGCCGCCTCATCGGCGACGACGAACACGGCTGGTCCGATCACGGCGTCTTCAACTTCGAAGGCGGCTGCTACGCCAAGTGCATCCGCCTCTCCCAACAGGCCGAGCCCCAGATCTACAACGCCATCCGCTTCGGCTGCGTCCTCGAAAACGTCGTCATCGATCCCGAAACCCGCCTGCTCGACTACGACTCCGAGCAGTTCACCGAGAATACCCGCGCCGCCTACCGCGCCCAGTACATCGACAACGCCCTCCTCCCTGGCATCGGCGGCCACCCGTCCGACGTCGTCTTTCTCACCGCCGACGCCTTCGGCGTCCTCCCGCCCATCTCCCGCCTCGATCCCGAACAGGCCATGTACCACTTCCTCAGCGGCTACACCGCCCGCCTTGCCGGTACCGAGCGCGGCCTCGGCAAGGAACCCCAGGCCACCTTCAGCGCATGCTTCGGCGAACCCTTCCTCCCCCGCAGCCCCCTGGAATATGCCCGCATGCTCGGCGAGAAGCTCCAGCGCCACAAGGCCCGTGTCTGGCTCATCAACACCGGCTGGGCCGGTGGTCCCGCAGGCGTTGGCAGCCGCATGAGGCTTGCCTATACCCGGGCCATGGTCAACGCCGCTGTCGATGGCGAGCTCGGCGACGTCCCGGTCACCCAGCACCCCGTCTTCCGCGTCAATGTTCCCCAGTTCTGTCCCGGCGTCCCCAACGAATTCCTCGACGCCCGAGGCATGTGGGCCGATAAGGACGCCTACGATCATGCAGCCCGCGACCTCGCCGCCCGCTTCGCCGAAAACTTCTCGGAGAAGTTCGGCTCCGTCGCCGCCGCCATTGCCGCCGCCGGCCCCGTTCCCGCATGACCCTGCTTCGGGGACACCGAGGCGCAGCCGAGGGAACCCGTAAGGGTGTCCCCGCATAGCGCGGCCAGCCCGCCTGCTACAATCTCTCCGGAAGCTCAACTTGGCCGGTGCTGGGCCTGGTCTTCAAAACCAGTGAGCGGCGTATCACGTCGCTGGTGGGTTCGACCCCCACGAGCTTCCGCCAATTCTCCACAACTCACCTGTTGCAGTTGCAACACCTCTGTTGTAACCTCGGGAACCTCCACTCCCACGGGCGGTATCTAGTAATGGAACCGAAGTGAACGCGCCCTCCAATGAAGACCTGATGCTGGCTGTCCGCGACGGCAACCTCAGCCGCCTGGCACTCCTCTTCGAACGTCACCACCGCGCCCTCTTTCGCTTCTTCTACCGCCTCACCCAGCAGCAGGGCCGCAGCGAAGACCTGGTCCAGGAAGTCTTCCTCCGCATTCTCAAATACCGCCACACCTACCGTGAGGCCTTCCCCTTCACCGCCTGGATGTACCAGATCGCCCGCAACGCCTTCCGCGACGCCGCCCCCAAAGCTCCCGAGGAGCCCCTCGATCGAGCCGCCTTCCACTCAGCCTCCCGCATCCCCGCCGCCGTTGAAGACCAGATCCACGAATCCCAGCAAACCGAACTCCTCCGCCGCGCCCTCGCCGAGCTGCCCGAAGAAAAACGTCAGGTTCTGATCCTCAGCCGCTACCAGGGCCTCAGCTACGAGGAGATCAGCCTCATCCTAGATTGCGAAGTCAATACCGTCAAAACCCGTGTATTCCGCTCCGTCAAACTGCTCGCGCAGGTGTATCAGCGCCTGCTGGAAGGGAGACCCGCATGAACTGCCAGGAATTGGAAACCAGATTCGCCGACTACTGCGCCGGCAGCCTCAACGCCGCCGACGAGACCGCCGCGGAGCTCCACCTCATGTCCTGCCCCAATTGCAGGTCGCTGCTCGAAACCTGGCGCCTCCTTGAATCTATCCCAGCGCCCGAGCCCGGCCCCAGCCTCCGCGCCAACTTCCGCAAATCCATGGACCAGTTCTCCAAATCTTCCCGCCCGGTCTGGCACTGGACACCCGCCTGGGGGCTCGCCTTCATTGCCGCTGCCCTGCTGATCGGAATCGCCGGATACTGGCTCGGCGCGCAATCCCGTTCGCAGGGACAGCACGAGATGGCCGCTCTCCGCACTGAGCTCGCGGACATGCGCCAGATGATGACCCTCTCGCTCCTCACCCGCCAGTCGCCCGCCGACCGTCTCCACGGCATCGACGTCTCCATGCAGGTCGTCGAATCCGACGGCCCCGTGCTTGACGCCCTCCTCCAGGCACTCGACCAGGACCCCAACGTCAACGTGCGCCTCGCCGCCGTCGACGCCGTCGCCCGCTTCTCCGCCAACGCCAAAGCCCGGCGTGCGCTGATGAACTCGCTCCAGAAACAGAGCTCCCCCCTCGTTCAGGTCGCGATCATGGACCAGATGGGCCAGTGGACTGACCCGGAAGTGGCCTCTCGCCTGAAGAACCTCGCCGACGACTCATCCACCGACGAAATTATTCGCCGTCACGCGGAAACCTTGCTCCGGAAAGCCAGGTATTAGCGTGTGGAGGAACAAGAAATGAAAGCAATTCTCCTGCTGCTCACCACCGCCCTGGCGCTCCACGCCGAAGTTACTTCCACCAATACGACGCAGAAGTCGTTCTCCGTCTCCGGCGCCCCCAAGCTGGTTCTCGACAACGTCGAAGGCTCACTCACCGTCACCGCCGGCTCGTCCGGTCAGATCAACGTCACCGTCCGCGAAACCTGGTATGGCGACAACGACGCCATGATCCAGGAAGCCAAAAAGAGCATCCGCATCGACATGAAACAGGAAGGCAATACCGTGGACATCTATGTCGACGGTCCCTTCCGCGGCAACAATCGCGGCGGCGGAACACGCGCCCATCGATCCCAGTATGGCGACGAGCGCGGCTACCACGCGAAGTTCGACTTCGAAGTCCAGGTGCCGGCCAAAACTGAGCTCGACATCTGCACAGTTAACCGCGGCGACATCAAAGTCACTGGCGTTCAGGGCGCCTTCGAGGTCCGCAATGTCAACGGCTCCATCGAAATTCGTGACGCTGCCGTCGGCGGCTCCGCCCACACCGTCAACGGGCCGATCACTATCTCGTTCGTCTCCGCCCCAACTGCGGAAACCGATTTCAAGACAGTCAACGGCGCCATCCGCGCGACACTTCCGCCGTCCCTCAACGCCGACGTTCGCGTGAAGACCTTCAACGGCGAAGCCTTCACCGACTTCGACTCCAAATTGATGCCCGCCTCGCAGCCCGCAGGCTCGCGCCAGGGCGCGAAATACGTCTACAAGTCCGACCGCTCCACATCCTTCCGCATCGGAGCCGGAGGCGTCCCCCTCCGCTTCGAAACATTGAACGGCGAAATCAGAATCGCCAGGAAAGGTAACTGAAATGATCCGGTCTCTTCTATTCCTCACTGTTGCGGCATTGGCCGCCTCCGCCCAGCAGACGCCCGGCAAGCTCGTGATCCCTTTCACTGACTCTGCCAAGCCGAAAACGGTCAAAGTGGATGTCATCAACGGATCCATCCACGTCCAGGGCTACTCCGGCAAGGACGTGATCGTCGAGGTCAAGGACGCCGGCGACCGTGGCGAGCGCGAGTCCACGCCCCCTCCCGCCGGCATGCGGCGCATCGGCATGGGCGGCGGCGACTTCCGTGCTGAAGAGCTCGACAACGTCATGCGAATTCGCGCCGGCGTCTCCCGCGGCCCCGTCTCCCTCTCCATCCAGGTGCCATCGAACTGCTCCCTCAACGTCAGCACCAAAAACGACGGCAGCGTCGTCGTCGAGGGCGTTCAGGGCGAAATCGACGCCAGCAATCTCAACGGCCCCGTTACCCTCACCAAGGTCGCCGGCACCGTCATCGCTCACTCCCTCAACGGCAAAGTGTTGGTCAGCCTGGACCGCGTCGATCCCGCTAAGCCCATGTCCTTTTCTACGCTCAACGGCGATATCGACGTCTCCCTCCCTTCCGACGTCAAAGCCACCGTCAAAATGAAATCAGACCACGGCTCAATCCTCAGCGATTTCGAAATCGCTCAGACCGCTTCTTCCCCCGTCGAAGGCGGCCAGCGCGACTCCAAGGGCATGTACAAGGTCTCCATCAACCGCGTGTTTAACGGCACCATCAACGGCGGCGGCCAGCAAATGCAGTTCACCACCATGAACGGCGCGATTTATATCCGCAAATCGAAGTGACCTCCACCGATAACTGACCCCGGGCATCAGCCCGGGGTCGCCCTTCTCCTGTACACTACTCCGTGTCCCTCACCGAACGCGTCTACTCCATCCACCGCCTGCTCCAATCCCGCCGCGCTCCCACCCTCAACCGGCTCATGGAGGAACTCGAAGTCAGCCGCGCCACCATCAAGCGCGACATCGAGTACATGCGTGATCGCCTCCACGCCCCCATCCACTACGATCCTCTCGTCCAGGGCTACCGCTACCGTCCCCAGCCCGGCGAGCCTCCCTACGAACTCCCCGGCCTCTGGTTCTCCTCCGAGGAAATGCACGCCTTCCTCGTCATGCAGGACTTGCTCGAACAACTCCAATCCGGCCTGCTCGGAGAGCCTCTCCGCCCCCTTCAGAAAAAAATCGAAGCATTACTCGAAAAAGCCCCGCTTCGCCGCAAGGAAATCGCCCGCCGTTTCCGGATTATCGGCGCCCGCCTCCGCCCCGTCGATTCACGCCACTTCCAGACAGTCAGCACCGCCACACTCCAGCGCAAACGACTCGCCCTCAACTACTTCAGCCGCGCCCGCAATGAGGAAACCGAGCGCACCGTCTCCCCTCAGCGCCTCATCTGCTACAACAACAACTGGTACCTCATCGCCTGGTGCCACCTCCGCGACGGCCTCCGCAACTTCGCCCTCGATTCCATTCGCGAAGCCCGCCTCCTCCCCGAAAAATCCATCGACGTGAATCCCGCCGAGCTCGACGCCTTCCTCGGCCACGGCTACGGCATCTTCGCCGGGCCCGCCAATCACACCGCCGTCCTCCGCTTCCGCCAGCCCGCCGCTCGCTGGGTCGCCAAGGAGTCCTGGCATCCCGATCAGCGCGTCATCCCCCAGTCCGACGGCGGCCTCGTCCTCGAAGTCCCCTACTCTCAACCCCGCGAGATCCTCATGGACATCCTCCGTTACGGCGAAGACGTCGTCGTCGAAGCCCCCGCCAGCCTCCGCGAAGCCGTCCTCGACTCCCTCCGAGCGGCCGCCGAACGCTACGCCACCCCCCGCCGCGCCCCTCGTGCAATGAGTGGGGCTGGTTCCCGACCTGCTCTCGCGTAGTCTACGCCCCGGGCTCACTCCGTGAGCCACCCCCTCCCGCATCCTGTCCCCAGGAGGAATCGCCTCGGGGTGGCCTCCCGGACCGGGGTGGAGCACATCTCCCTGCGCTTCGCCCCGGTGCACTCCGAAACCTTAAAGCAATCCCCCCTCCCGCGCCAGCTTCAAAGCTTCCACCGCCGCTCCTCTTGCCCCCGCCGTGTCCCCGTTCGGCATGATGTGGATCGGAATGTCTACCTGCTCCTCGCGCTGCTTCGGCATACCCTTCCGGATCTCGCTGATGAACCACTGCTGGAACTCGAGCCCCGTCTCAATCGCCCCGCCTCCCACAATCAGCGCGTCCGGATCGAATGTGTTGATCATCTCGTCGAAGAACAACCCAAGCCCGTGCGCCTGTACCCGGAACACCTCCCGGCTCAGTGCATCGCCTTTTTCTGCCATCCCTCGCACCAGCTTGGCCGCCTTGTGCAGGTCCATCTTTCCCAACTCGTGCCCCGGGAACTTCGGCAGGAAATACGGCAGCAGGGTATTCTCAATCGCTGTGAGCGAGCACACCGACTCCAGATCGCCAGTTCGCCCGCAATTGCAGTGCGGAGCCATCCCCTCCGTGCCCACGATGCTCTGATACGGCAGCAGCACGTGTCCCAGTTCTCCACCGAATCCCTTCCGGCCCTTCACATCGTTGCCGCCGATGATCACGCCGCCGCCCAGTCCTGTTCCGATCACAGCCGAGACCGACGTCTCCTTCCGGCTCGACCCGAATAGTACGAAGTGCCCCCACAGTGCCCCCGCGTTCCCGTCGTTCAGGTAAGTGACCGGCTTGCCGAGCTTCTTTGCCAGCCCGTCCCGGATATCGAACCCCGCCCAGTCCTTGTGCACGAAGTTCGTTGATCCCTTCGCGCTCAACACCCCCGTCGAGCTTGCCGGACCCGGTGTGTCCAGACCCACCACCACAATGTCCTCCAGCGCGACCTCCGCCTTCTCCGCCGCAATCTTCAGCCCGTCCTCAATCTGCTGCAGGCAGATCCCCGGACCCTCCTTCGACCGCGCCGGATGCTCGCACAGCCCCTCGATCAGGAACCGCTCATTCGCGTTCACTAGCGTATAGTTCACGGCGTTTCCGCCCAGATCCACTCCGGCCACAACTTTCACGTTTTTCACCTCAGGAAAGATTCTACAAAAAGGGGACAGCCACCAATTTCCCATTTTCGACAACGGCCTGCCCGCTGTATACTAGCCCCACCTGGGCCCCGCCACCATGTGCAAGCATAACCACCACCATCACCACTCCCCCCGCCTTTCCCGCCGAACCATCCTCTCCACTTTGGTCCCCGGCGCCATCCTCGCCCCCGGCGCCTTCCCCCAGAACCCCTCCGGCATGGCCGAGCGCTTCCGCCAGATGTCCGCCGACTATGAGCGCAAGGGCCTCGCCGAACCCTTCAAAGGCATCACCGCCAACGGCACAGTCGAGCCCGGCCTCTTCGGCATCCACTCAACCGGAGTCTCCACCGCTTCCGTCCGCAACGCCGCCGGGCGCTTCCTCTCCAGCCTCACCGCCGATCAGCGCTCCCGCACCATGTTCACCGTCGACGACCCCGAATGGCGCAAGTGGATGAACCAGCACTTCTATCGGCGTCAGGGCGTCAGCTTCCAGGAGATGTCCCCCGCCCAGCGCGACGCCGCCTTCGGCCTCCTTGAATCCGCCCTCAGCGCCCGCGGCCTCAAACTCACCCGCGACATCATGCGCCTCAATGAAACCCTCGCCGAACTCACCAACGACCACGAGTTCCTCGGCGAATGGCTCTACCACATCACCGTCATGGGCAAGCCTTCGCCCACAGAGCCCTGGGGCTTCCAGCTCGATGGCCACCACGTCATCATCAACTACTTCGTCCTCGGCGACCAGGTCGTCATGACCCCCTTCTTTGCCGGATCCGAGCCAGTCACCGCCACCTCCGGAAAGTACAAAGGCGTCTCCATCCTTCAGGACGAGCAGAACTGCGGCCTCGACATGCTCCTCGCCCTCGACAACCCTCAGCGCGCCAAAGCCATCCTCAACCCAGACAAGTCCAAAAACTACAACCTCACCGAAGCTTTCAAGGACAACGTCGTCCTCGACTACGCCGGCGCCCCCGCCGCCGCCTTCTCTCAGCCCCAGCGCAAGCGACTCATCGATCTGATCGATCTCTACGTCGGCAATATGGACGAAGGCCACGCCCGCGTCAAAATGGACGAGGTCAAACGCTACATCGACCGCGCCACATTCGCCTGGATCGGCGGCTCCGATTCATCCGCCGTCTACTACTACCGTATCCACAGCCCCGTCATCCTCATCGAATTCGACCACCAGTCCCCCGCCAACCTCCGCCACCTTGCCAAGGATCCCAGCCTGCCCACACGCCAGCATATCCACTGCGTCGTCCGCACCCCCAACGGCAACGACTACGGCAAGGACCTCCTCCGCCAGCACTACCTCTCTCACCCCCACGCCTGAATGCCCCCTTCCCCACCCACCGCGCCGCCGGCTCCCTCCGGCCGCGCCAGCCGCCGCGATCGGATCCCGGATGGCAGGTCATCAACTGGGCCTCTCTATTACCGCACCCCCGGCAGTATCATGACTCCAGAACACGGAGCCGCTCATCACCCGTCAATCCCAGCCCCACGCACCCCTCGGCCCGGCCGCCGCCCGGATCTTCACCGCCAATGACCGCATGAACCAGCTCCTCATCGAACACCTCGACCCCGCTGCGTGGCAAGCCAGGCCGCCCGGCCGCGTCCGCAGCATTGCCGCCATCTTTACGCACATGCACAACGTCCGCACCAAGTGGATCCGGCTCACCGCGCCGCACTTGGGCGTCCCCGCGCAGCTCAATCGCGCCCACTGCACGCCCAAGCAGGCTCGCGACGCGCTGGCCGCCAGCGCCGCCCGCTGCGCGGAGATGCTCGCCGAAGCCCTCGGTGGTTCGAACAGCCGCATCAAGAAATTCCACAGAGACGCCTGGGCCCGCCCATGGCCCGCCGGCGTCGAAATGCTCTGCTACATGCTCTCCCACGAAGCCCACCACCGCGGACAGATCTGCATGCTCGCCCATCAGCTCGGCTTCCCCCTCCCGGACAAAGCTGACTCCGGACTCTGGAACTGGGAAGCGCTCTGGAAACAGTTAGGCACACCTCTCAGCTCGCGCTCCGGAGAATAGACCGAAAAGGGCCCGCCCGGTTGGCGGACCCCGCATGCCGAATCCGGCTAACTCCCTCTCGCGTAGTTGACCATGCCCTGGAAGTCGATGAACACCACCGCCTTGTCGCCGACCACCCACGCGTCGTGCCCGGGAGGAATCGCCACGACATCGCCGGCCTTCGAAGTCTTCTCGGTCCCGTCGTCCATCCGCGTAGTGAGCGTCCCTGAGATCTGGACACCATAGTGCGCGGCCTGACAGCTGTCCGTCCCGGCAATTGGCTTGACGCAAGTGGACCACCGCCATCCCGGCTCGAACGTAGCCCGCCCGATGGCCGCTCCGCCGACATTCACGAGTTCCAGCTTGCCCTTGTCAAATCGCCGCACCTCGTCCGGCGACGCCAGGTTCTTGATTTCAAACGTCCCAGTACCCATCAGATCTACCTTCCTTCGTGGTCTTCAAACACAAGAATCCGGCCTTGAGCCCATCGTGGCCGGCCGGTGTGGTGGCAAGTCTATCATCGCAATGTGCTGCCCTTTGGAGGGATTTGAAGTATCAAATCGATCGATGTGGAATCTTTTGGACCCGCGAAAGGCGGCTGGTGCTCACCGGATATCGGTCCTGGCAGTGGCTCGTCGTCTCGAGTCCCTGGCTTGCCGGACACGCGCCCGCCGGGGCATCGCTCTGCTCGCTTGGGGCGTCTTCCTACTGGCTTTCCCATGAACCAGGAAGTGCCGTGCAGCTAGTACTCCGCATCCGCCATGACCCGCTCGTGGCGCCGCATCGTCCCCGTCTCCCGCAACCTCTGGTGGAACGCGAACGCCGACTCCAGCGACAGCGGCTCGTGTCCCCCCTTCATGCTGTCGAGCTGCTCCCGCAGGTCGTCCCGGTAATCCGGATGCGCGCAGTTCTCTATAATCCGCCGCGCCCGCTCCGCCGGTGACAGCCCACGCAAATCCGCCACACCCTGCTCCGTCACGATCACCTGCACCGAATGCTCGCTATGGTCCTGATGGCTCACCAGTGGCACGATGCTGCTGATCACGCCCTTCTTCGCCGTGGAGGGACACACGAAGATCGACAGGAACCCGTTCCGCGTGAAGTCCCCCGACCCGCCGATCCCGTTCATCATGTTCCGCCCCATCACGTGCGTCGAATTCACATTCCCAAAAAGATCCGCCTCCAGCGCCGTGTTGATCGAGATGATGCCCAGCCGCCTCACCACTTCGGCGTTGTTCGTGATCTCCTGGGGCCGCAGCACGATCCGCGCCCGGAAGAAGTCCGAGTTGCCATACAGCAGATCCTGCATCTTCCTGCTCAGCGTCAGCGCGCACGCCGATGCGAACGTGATCCGCCCTTCCATGATCAAATGCAGAACCGAGTCCTGCAGCACCTCTGTGTACATCTGGAACGGCTTGATATCGTCATGCCGCCCGATCGCCTCCATCACGGAATTCGAGACGTTGCCGACGCCCGCCTGCAGCGGCAGAAACCGCTTCGGAATCCGCCCCCGGTCCATCTCCCGCACCAGGAAATCGGCGACGTTCGCGCCGATCCGTGCGGTCACCGGCGTCGGTGGGCTGAACTCCGCCGAGTCGTCGTCCATCTCCACCTCCACCACCCCAGCGATCTTCGAAGGACTCACGCTGATCACCGGCGAGCCGATCCGGTCCGCAACCGAATAGATCGGAATCTCACGGCGGTGCGGCGGATCATCCGGCTCGTAAATATCGTGCATCCCGAACAACGTCGGCGGGTGGCGCCGGTTGAGTTCAACGATCACTCTCTCCGCCATGCGGCAGAACGTCGGGCTCGCGCCCACGGAGTCCGTCAGCACAATCGCCCCGCCGTCCGTCACATCGCACGCCTCCACCACCGCGAAGTGCACCGGCCCCAGATGGCCGCAGCGGATCGCCTGGGGCATCATCGACAGGTGCATGTCGAAGAACTGCACCTTGCCCTCGTTGATCTGCGCGCGCAGCCCGGGGTCGCTTTGGTACGGCGTCCGGAAGCTGATCGCGTCCGCCGCCGACAGCGCTCCGTCCAGCGAGGGTCCGGTGGACGCGCCCGTCATCACCCCGATCCGGAACTCCCGCCCGGCCCGATGTTCTCCCCTCGCCCTTTCAGCCAGCGCCAGCGGCACAGCCTTCGCCGCCCCCGCCGGCGTGAACCCGCTAAACCCCACCGTGTTGCCGTTCTGAATCATGGCGGCCGCCTCCGCCGCCGTCAGTCGGTTCAAAGTCGAAAATCCCATGCTCGCCGCCTTTCCAGGCCCCTCGACCCAACCAAGGCTTCCGCGATGAGAACTGACCCGCCCCGATTGTACTCCCGCCAGGTGCGTTTCAGACCCGCAAGTCGTTTTAACTTTTATGCGCCGCGATTCTCCGCTGCGTCGTCTGCCGCTTGATCAAGTGAGATATTAGGAGACGAAAGACGGAGATCCACTGTGGACGTCACATTGATTCCCTTCAACCGGTTCCTCGGATTGCAGACCGATGGGGCAACACTCACCCTGCCTGCCGGCCCCAACTATCAAAATCACCTGGGGACTGTCCATGCCGGCGCACAGTTCGCACTTGCCGAAGCGGCCAGCGGGCAATGGCTGCTCAACCGGTTCGGCGCCGAAGCGGACCGCAATGTGGTGGTGCTGCGCCACGCCGATGTCAAATTCAGGAGACCCGCGACCGGTCAACTCACCGCTCAGGCCGACGCCGCCCCGGATGCGGCGGAGCACTTTCTGGATGCGCTCTCCCGGCAGGGGCGTGCCGCCATCGAGGTCCACGTCCGATTGCTCACCGCCGACGGAACCGTGACCCTCGAGGCCTCTTTCGAGTGGCTTGCCAAGCGGCTCGCGACTGAACTGCCGGGGTAGGCTCAATCCGGACTTCATGGTGCGAGATCATTAGTGCAGCGCGCCTTCTCAGGATCGAGAGATTTCCAGGAGGACCGCCCCTATGAGAAGACCACCGCTCTCTGTCCGCGCCTGCTGGCTCACTGCAATCATTTCTACCTTTCTGGCGGTTCCTGCACGACACTCCCCGCCAACCACCGGTTGGATCATGCTCGAAGGAGGCGGACGGCTGCGGAACGCCGAGACCATCCGGCGGTTCGTCGCTCTCGCCGGCGGTCCGCACGCCCGACTCGTCTCCATCGATACCGCCGCCCTTGCGCTTTCCGGCAAGCAATACGACTCCGCCTACATCGCCACCCAGCAGAAATGGATTCGTGAAGTATTCGGCGTTGGGAACGTCGCAGTGCTCCACGCTGCGAACGCCACGGAAGCCGGTCTTGAGTCGTTTGTGAAGCCTCTGCTGGGCGCCACCGCCGTTTGGATTTGGGGCGGCTCACGTGAAGCCCTCGTGAAGACCTATGTCGGCACCCGCACGGAACTCGAAATCCGAAAGTTGCTGGCGCGCGGTGGAGCGGTCGGCGGCGGTTCGGCGGGAGCGATGATCCTGGGTGCCTACCAGGTTGCGAGAACCGTCGAAGCAGTACCCGGCAACCCTGAAGGAAGTCACCAGCTTCTGCTGCATCATCCGTTCGATCGGGGTTTCGGGTTGGTGCCGGACATCGCTGTGGACGTACACGTCGCTGAGCGCCATAGAGAGGATGACCTCGGCCAGATCATCGCGATCCACCCGGAGCTCCTCGGCGTTGGCATCGACGAGACCACCGCCCTTCTCATACACGGCGATGACACCGAGGTGGTCGGCGAAGGCAAGGTCCGCATCTGGGACGGCCAGTGCCACGGAGACAAACGCTACATCGTCCTGTCACCAGGGCAACATTTCAACTTGCGGACTCGCTCGTCGCAATTGCGGCGCTCAAAAGCACACACATAGGGCGCGGCCGCTTTGCGCAATCCGGACCGAACGAAGTCTCAGGGGTAGTGGTCTGCCCGCGCCCGATGTAGTATGAAGCTGGACAGCCGTTCCGGATTGGAGATTCGGCATGTTTCCCGGCCTGCAGCGCGCGAGCCTGACCGTGCGTGCGGGGCTTCTCGGTTTCGTCTCGGGCTTGCTATCGTGTCTCCTGGCCGAATCGCGCATCATCTACATCGCGCGCGAACAGAAGACCTTCGACCATGTCGTGTGGCCCGGATTGGTGTTCGCGCTGGTCGTCCTCTTGCCTCTCTCCCGCTGGGTTGGAGCTTCCCGGCCGCGAATCGCCGCGGCGCTGCTGGCCAGTTCCGTCGTCTATCCCATCGCCTGGCGGATCGCTGCCTCAAGTACCACGGGACCCCCTTCCTGGGCGCTCATGATTGCGGCGTTCGCGCTCGCCGGGCTTCTCGGCTCATTCGTGCTCGCGGGCGTCTTCTTCTTCCGCCGGCCCTGTTGGGCGAACGGCGTCTTCGTGACAGTCGCACTGGGCGCTGCGGTTGCGGCGATGATGGGCGCAAATCTTCGTGCGGCCATGGCCCTCGCGGATTGGCCTCTTCCCGCTCGCGATGGATTGGCTCTGTTCGTGGTCCTGTGGCAGGCCGTCGTCGGCGCCTCACTCGGGCGGGGAGTACAAGTCAGGTCGAACCAGCCGGCTACCGCATCAACAACCCTCCGCCACGTCCCTGATGCCGGGTTTGCTGCCCGGATCGCCGACGACCCCGGTGACATCTCGCCTTGTGCCCCAACCATAGGCCGCACGGAAGTCGTCCATGCGCACAACCAGTTCCACTCATCTCACCTCGCGTGCAACTCCTGAAACAGGAACCAGGATCCTCGGCCTGCCCGCCTGGGCCTTCATCTTCCTGCTCTCCTTTGCGATCCGCGCCATTCTGCTGGCCGTCTGGGTGAGCAATCACCAGGACTTCTACCGTCTTGGCGGCGAGATCGGGCGTGTGGCCCTCACGCTCTGCCGCACCGGCCAGTTTGCCGATCCTTACATGATCCCCACCGGGCCCACGGCCCACCCCACTCCCCTATCGCCGGCTCTCCTGGCTCTCATCTGCCACTTCCTCGGCATCACCGAAGCCGCCGGATACGTGTGCGCGATGGTGGGAATCGCCAGCTATTCCACCTTGTCCGCACTCATGCCATGGCTCGCGCGCGAGCTGGGTATGGGTGCCCGGGCCGGAATCCTCACCGGCGTCTTCTGTGCCATTATTCCCATGCAGGGCCTAGGCGAAGCGATTGGCCTGGGAGCTGTGGCCCACGCCTCCCTCGCGTTCGCGCTCCTCGTCGTCGCCTTTCTGCGCCGCTGGAGGGCGGCTCGCGCTTCCGCCGTTGCCTCAATGATGCTCGGTTTGGCGTGCGGCGCAGCGTTTCACGTCCTGCCCCCTTTGTTGCTGGTGGTGCTCGGCTACCTGATCTTCGAGCTCGGGTGGAAACGCAGCCGGCGCCAGGTGCTGCTCGCCGCCTGTGTCGCCGCAGGCGCGATCCTGGCTTGCATCCCGTGGACTTGGCGCAACTACGCCGCCCTCCACGGCCTCTTCTTCATCCGCAGCAATTTCGGACTGGAACTCCGCATCGCCAATCACCCGGGTGCCGATGCTGACATCGAGGTCACTCTCGCGCGCCAGGGGACGCTGCGCCACCCGAGCGAGAACCTGGATGAGGCGCGCCTGGTGCGAGACCTCGGAGAAGCCGAGTACAACCGCCGGGCCAGGGATGAAGCGCTGGAGTGGATCAGAACTCATCCTGCCGATTTCCTGCGCCTCACCTGGATGCGCTTTCTCCACTTCTGGTGCGGTCCCCTGCGCTACCCCTGGCTCGCCGCACTCTACACCGCACTCACCGTGCTGGCGATCCTCGGCCTGAGCGGCATTCTGCGGACGGCCGATGCTCCCGGCCGTGCGGCGCTGCTCATCCCGCTTGTGACGTTTCCTCTCGTCTATTACATCGTCAGCTATGTAGAGCACTACCCGGCGCCCTTGTCCTGGCTACTCCTCCTCCTGGCCGCCTCCGGAATTCGCCGCCTCATCTGAGCGCCTTATTCCCGGCCGGGCCCACGACGGCGGGACTCCGGCAGTGAGTAAGCGAGCGCGTCTTCGCGCCTGAACGGTTGCCATTGCAGGTACGAAACGGATCTCCACAGCCACTCGAACGGCCCGAAGTGGAAGCGCCCCAACCACCACCGGCTCCACGCCATCTGCGTGCAATAGAAGACAGCGCCGCCGGCCAACGTGGCGCCCACACCCAAACTGGCGAACCACCCAAAACCGTAGCCATAGAAGACGAACCCGAACACGATCGACTGCGTCAGGTAATTCGTGAGCGCCATCTGCCCGGCTGCCGCCATCCATGGAGCATGCGGGTTCCACAGCAGAATGGCTGCTCCATATGCGAATGCGAGCGGAATTGTGGCCATCTGCTCGCTCCGGATGAGCAGGCCCATCAGCCCGATCGTGCCGCCCGCCACCACGATCCACCCCCACAGGCGCCGGTTGCCTCCGAGCAGGCGGCAGCGCCACCCGGCGACTCCCCACAGCATCAGTCCCAGCGTCTTGGGAAATGACAGCAGTAACAGCGGCGCAATCAGCAGTTCCGTTTCGCGCCACCGGAATGCCTGCAGCTCATGCCATCCGGCCGTGCGGTATGCGTGTAAAGCACCCGCGGTCAGCTCACTCAGCGTAGTGTGGCTGGGAAAAGGGACCGGAAGCGGCGCCATGTACGGCGTCCCGATCAGCAACAGGCCCAAGGCTGCCAGAAAGTATGCCGGCAGCCTGAGCAGCGGGATCAGGAACAGCCCGCAGATGGCGTACAGCACAAGGATGTCGCCGTTCCAGACAAACACCATGTGGAACAGGCCGAAGCCCAGCAACGCCCCGAACCTCCGCAGGAGAAAGTAAGTGGACCTGTCCGCCCGCTCAGCCTGGATCGCCACACCCACCCCGAACAGGAATGAGAAGAGCGTGAAAGCCTTAAACTCGACGAACGCCCCGACCAGGGAGAGCAATAAGGACCCTCCCCATCCCAGCGGCTCATCGGCCCCTAGAATGTGGGCGGAAAGCGGCGCCCGGAACCCGGTCAGCAGGTTCACAATCAACACGCCGCCCAGGGCGGCTCCGCGCAGTGTATCGATCGGGACGACGCGCTCCGCGGCTGTGACCGGCCTCATCTCCGCCTCACGACAGCGCCAGGTACTCGTGCGCCAGTCGCACCACCATCGATCCCTCCCCTACCGCCGACGCCACCCGGTTCATCGCCCCGGCTCGCAGGTCCCCCGCCGCGAACACGCCCGGCACGCTCGTCTCCAGCGGCAGCGGTTCGCGCAGCTCCTTCCACACCCGCGGATACGCCTCGGCCGCCATCAGATCCCGCCCCGTCAGCACAAATCCCTTCGCATCCCGAAGCACCTCCGCGGGCAGCCACTCGCTGCGCGGATGAGTGCCGATAAACACGAACACCGCGTCGATCTCCTCAACCAGGCACGCCCCATCGTCGAGCGAAGTCAGCGCCACCCGCTCCACGTGCCCATCGCCTTCCACCCGCTCGATCTCCGTCCGCGCCCGCACCCGGATGTTCGGCGTCTGACCGATCTGGTCGATCAGGTACTGCGACATCGTCTCGCGCAGGCCGTTGCGCCGCACGACGATCTGAACCTCTTTCGCGTGCTTCGCCAGGTACATCGCGCCCTGGCCCGCCGAGTTCCCGCCGCCCACCACCAGCACGCGCCGGCCCGCGATCGCGGGCGCTTCCGTCGTCGCCGCGCCATAGTACACGCCCGCGCCCGCGTGCTCCGACACGCCCTGCGCGGGATGCTCGCGATAGGACATGCCCGTGGCCGCCAGCATCGCTCGCGTCACGATCTCACGCCCCCCCGCCAGCGTCAGGCGCTTGTACACCCCATCGATGCACACCTGGGTTACTTCGAGCGGCGCCAGAAACTCAGCGCCCAGACGCTGCGCCTGCATCAGGGCGCGGCGTGTCAGCTCGCTCCCGCTCACGCCGGTCGGAAACCCGAGATAATTCTCGATCCGTGAGCTCGTGCCCGCCTGACCGCCCGGCGCGTGCCTGTCCAGCAGCAGCGTCCGCAACCCTTCCGACGCTCCGTACACCGCCGCCGCCAGGCCCGCCGGTCCGGCGCCCACGATCACCAGATCGTACACATCGTATGCCGCCGAAAGCGGCCTCCCCAGCCGCTCTGCGACCTGGCACGGCTCCGGATTGCGCAGCACCGGGCCTCCGTCTTCGAAGAACAGCGCCGGAAGTTCGTCGGCCCCCACCCCCGCCGCATCCATCAGCGCCCGGCACTCCGTGTCCCGCGTCACCTCGAGCCACCGGTACGAAATCAGATTGCTCGCCAGGAAGTCTTTAATCGCATGCGATCGCGGCGACCATTGATGTCCAACCAGCCTCAGCCCCTTGGCTTCGGGCATGTGCTCGGCCTGCCAGGTATCGAGCTGATCATCCACCACCGGGTAGAGGCGCTCCTCCGGCGGATCCCACGGCTTCGACAGGTAGTAATCGAGATGCGCTTCGTTAATCGCCTTGATGGCTGCTTCGATATCCGAGTACGCCGTCAGCAGAACGCGCCGCGCCTGCGGGTACACCTCCCGCGACCTCGCCAGCACTTCGCTCCCCAGCATCCCTGGCATGCGCTGATCGCTGATCAACATGGCCAGTGAATCGCCGCGGCGCTTCAGGTCTCGGGCAGTGTTCAGCGCCTCCTGTCCCGAACCCGCGCCCATCACCGTGTAATGCTCCCGGTACCGCGATCGAAGGTCGCGCCGTACCGCCGCGAGCACCTGCGGATCATCGTCTACCACCAGCAGGACTGGCTTGTTCATCGCGCCCCTCCTGTACCGTCGCCATCGGCCAGCGGCAGGGCAACGCGGAACTCGGTCCGCCCGGGCTGCGACTCGACGGAGATCTCGCCGTCGTTGTGCCGCACCAGGCGACGCACGATGTCCAGGCCCAGTCCCGTGCCGTGCCCCACCGGCTTCGTCGTGAAGAACGGGTCGAAGATTCGCTCGCGGATCTGTGCAGGGATCCCCGCTCCATTGTCGATCACGCGCACCACCACCTGCCGCTCCGTGCGGTCCGCCAGCACCTCCACACGGCCCGATTCACCCACCGCGTCGAGAGCGTTGTCGATCAGATTCGACCAGATCTGGTTGAGCTCCCCCGCGAAGCCTCGCACCCTCGGCAGTTCGGACTCCGCTTCCACCACCACCGCGGCCGATTTCGCCCGCGCCTTCGACCTCAGCACCGCCACCGTGTTCCTCAGTCCCTTTACCAGGTCCACCGGTTCGGCCACCGCAGCCTGATCCATGTGCGTGAAGCCCTTGATCGCCTCCACCAGGCCCGAGATGCGCGCCGCCGCGTCCTGAATCTCCGAAGCCAGCCCGTGCACCGCGCACCCGGCCGCCAGCCAGCGCATCGTCGCGCCCAGCGCCGGTCCATCCACTGACCGGGCCAGCTCGTCCAGCGCATTCATCGGAACGGCCGTATCCGCCAGCGCCTCGGCGGTCTCCGTCTCCAGTCCGTGATCGTCGAGCCAGTCCGCGAAATCATCCTCGCGTTCCGCCTGCTCGATCGGCGACCGCACGCCCGGCGACGGCGCCGTCAGGCAGGCCTTGCGGAATGTCTCGATCGCCGCGAGCTGCGCTTCGGTCAGCGCGAACGCGCCGAATGCGCGCGTCGCCTTCTCGGCGTCCTCCAGCCGGTCGTCCAGCAGCGTCGCGCTGCGCTCGATCGCTGCCGCCGGGTTGTTCAGCTCGTGAGCCAGGCCCGCGGACAATTTTCCGAGCGAGACCATCTTCTCGTCGTGCAGATCGCTCGTGGTGAACGTGCGGATGCGATCGACCATCGCGTGCACCAGGATCGACGTGATCCCATAGCACTCGTGGACCATCGCGCGCTGGTGGTCGCGATGCACGGCCAGGATCTCCGAGGGCTCCTGCGCCACCGAATCGCCCGGCGGGCCCGCCATGCGGGAGAACGGCAGCAGGCCCATCACGTCACCCGGCCGCCACTCCATCGCCTTTTTCAGCCCCGCGCCCCGGTCCACAAACATGGCGAAGCGCCCGGACAGCACCACGAACAGGCCCTCCGGGTGCGCGCCCTTCGCTGTCAGCACGTCGCCCGCCTGCATCTGCCGGAGCGTTCCGTGCGCGGCCAGCCACTCCAGCTCTTCGCGCGGCGCTCCGCCCAGCGTCTTGTGCTGCGCCAGACGATCGACCAGATTTCCCTCTGTCATCAATGCACCCCAGTTAGCGTCTGATTATAGCCCTTCCGCTCCGCGCCAACCAAAAGGTGGGGCAGACCAGAACGTGAGGCATGCCTTCAGCGCCGCCACAAAACTCTTCATTACCCCCGCCCGCTACTATCGACGTTGCGTTGCACGCCGGGATTGGATTTAATTTCAGTCTGTGGAGTCCTGAATGATGGCCTCTGCTCTTCCTCCTCTCGGACTTGTTCTCCTCCTCGCCGCGCAGTCCGCATCTGGGCAGGCGCAGGACGAATGGCCGGTTTCTGCTGCCCGGCAGCAGGGGCTCAGCGAGGACGCACTCTCCCGCCTGGACAAGCACATTCGCGCACAGCTTCCCCATCTTCGAAGTATGCTGATAGCCCGGCATGGGCGCCTGGTTTTCGAAAACTATTACGGGGATGCTTCGCGGGATGGTCTCCACAACATGCAGTCCATGACAAAGAGCGTCTCCTCCGCTCTTGTCGGCATCGCCCTCAACAAGGGCCTCATCACATCGCTCGATAACCGCGTTGCCGGCTATTTCCCCGAATACCGGAATGTCATCCAGGACGGCCGGATGAAGGACATCACGATCAGACACATCATGACGATGTCTTCCGGGATTGACGAAGCGCGATTGAGCTTCGACAAGGCCTTCGACAACCCCGTCGAGCAGATCCTCAGCTGGCGGCTTTTGTATGAGCCGGGCCACGGCTTCCGGTATAGCAGCGCAGCAGCTCATCTGCTCGGAGGTGTGCTCCGGGCCGCGATCGGGCAACCCGTGCTGGACTTCGCCCGTGCCGAGCTGTTCAGACCTCTCGGAATCGGAGAGGTCGTCTGGTATGCGGACAAGACGGGTTTGCAGTCGGGAGGCATGAGCGGACTATTGCGTTCCAGGGATCTTCTGAAGCTGGGAGAGTTGTACCTCGGGGGAGGACGCTGGCGCGGGCGCCGCCTCATCTCTCCTGAATACGTAGCGGACTCCGTGAAAGTCCACAACTCAGGCGACTTCTTCGGCACGCACGTGCAGTACGGCTACATGTGGTGGATAAAGAAGATCGGCGGCCACGATGCATTCTGGGCCGCGGGATACGGAGGTCAATACCTCCTCGTGGTGCCGGACGTTGACATGGTGGTTCTGTGCACTTCGGACTGGAAGCAGCCGGAATACCCTGAACATTTCGCGTTGATCGACGCGTTCATCCTGGCGTCAGTGGTCGCCAGATAGATGCCATCCAGCCACCGACGCCGGAGCAATCGCATTCCGGCACAATCAATCTCCAGGGCGGCCCGCGCCGCAGCGGGTGGATTCGTCAAGCGCTATAACACGCGCGTCTCGAAACGGATCATCGGGCCCGTCCCCTCACGGCAGCTCCGCCCGCCCCCCACCCCCCTTCGCCTGGATCGTGATCCCTGCATCCGAGAGCCCCGCCCCCGACGCCGTCACTCGAATCGCTCCCCCCTCCTTCGACGTCCGCACCACCACCATCGCCCGCCCCTGATAGAGCCTCCTCCTGTCCCCCTGATACGGCTCAACATCCCGCCCGTCCCCATTCCCCACCGCCGCGATCACCGCCGGACCGCTCACCCCGAACCGAACCTCCTGGTCCGCAAACGGCTGGAATCGCCCCTCCGCATCCAGAGCCTCCACCGTCACGAACGCAAGATCCTGCCCGTCCGCCTGCACCGTCGGCCGGTCCGCCGCCAGCCGCAGCCGCGCAGGCTGCCCTGCTGTGATCAAAACGCTTTCCGCCACAGAGCGATCCCCTCTCACGCCCACCGCCTTCAACGTCCCAGGCGCATACGGGACATCGAACACCGCCTTGAACTCCTGTTCGCGCCCCACCGGCTTCTCCCCAATCGGCTTGCCGTTCAGGAATAGCCGGACCTGCTCCACCCCCGAATACACCTCCACCTGCATCGTCTTGCCTTCCTGCCCCGGCCACGTCCACGTCGGTATCGTCGGGTACACCGCCCACCCCGCCACCACGATCTTCTTCCCCTCCGGCTCCGGCAGCCGCACCGTCGCATACACCCGGTCCCCGCCGTTCCACAGAATGTCGCGATAGTACGATTGCGGCTTCCGATGCCCAATCAGATCGAGATCGCCGCACTGCGTCGCGTGCCACGGAAACCCCGGGAACAGAACGGTCATTGGCGATTGCCCGCCTTGCGCCGCCCCCTGCGTCATCAGCGTGGTCAGATCCATCCCGTTCGCCATCGCCAGGAACATCTGGTCCACCATGGACTGCATCCCCGACATCATCTTCCCCGCCATCGCCGCTAGCTCGGGCGTCCCGAAGGCCCACGACCCGATCCCCGACTCGCCCAGGTAGTCCATCGCCGTCCACACGAATTCACCGAGGATATACGCGTTGTCCTTCGCCAGCCGCCACTCCGTGAACGCCTGGCCCGGGAAGGACTCGGTCGTCATCATGATCCGCTTCGGCAGCCGCCGGTGATCGTCCTCATGATGCGTCGCCAGGTTGTAGTTGTATCCAGCCACGTCGAGATTCGCGATCACCCCATCCGGAAACTCGCCCGACGTACTCGTCGGAAACGCCTGCGACACCGGACGGCTGCTGTCCAGCGACCGCACCAGTCCCGCCAGTTGTTTCGCCATCCCCGGGCCCCGTTCCACCAGCACCTCCGGGATCTCGTTCCCGATGCTCCAGAAGATCACCGACGGATGATTCCAGTCCCGCATCACCATTGCCGAGAGGTCGCGCTGCCACCACTCTTCGAAATTGCGCCCGTAATCGAACTTCGCCTTGCTCGCCTTCCACGTGTCGAACGCCTCGTCGAACACCAGCAATCCCAGCCGGTCGCACGCATCCAGAAACGCCGGTGACGGCGGATTGTGCGACGTCCGCACCGCGTTGAACCCCGCAGCCTTCAGCAGCTCCACTCTGCGCTCTTCCGCGCGGTCGAACGCCGCGGCTCCCAGCGGCCCGTTGTCGTGATGCACGCTCCCGCCCGCCAGCTTGATCCCCTTGCCGTTCAGCCGCAGTCCTTTTTCCGCCGACCACGCCAGCGTGCGAATCCCGAACGGCGTCTCCGTTTCGTCCACCACCTTGCCGTCCTTCAACACGCGCGTCACCGCCCGGTACATCACCGGCGATTCCGGCGACCACAACAGAGGCTTCGCCACCGCGATCTCCTGGCTCGCCTCCGCCTCGCCCCTGCTCGCCACCGTCAAAACAGCCTTCGCGCCGCCTGCCTTTTTGCCCGCACGATCAAGGATCGTCGTCTCCACCGTCACGCCCGCCTGCCCGGCCGCTTCGTTCGCCACCCGCGTGCGCACCATTGCCTTGGCGGTTGTGCTCGAGACCTCCGGCGTGGTCACGAACACTCCCCAGTGCGCGACGTGCACCGGATCGGTCACTACCACCCGCACATGCCGGTAGATCCCGGACCCGCTGTACCACCGGCTGTTCGGCTGCGCGGAGTTGTCCACCCTCACTGCCAGCACGTTCGGCCCGGAAAAGTCCAGGTCCGGCGTGAGGTCCAGCCGGAAGCTCGTATATCCGTACGGCTGGTTTCCGAGCTTGCGGCCGTTCAAATACACCGTCGCGTCCCGGTACACCCCGTCAAACTCGACACTGACACGCCGCCCCTTCCACTCCGCCGCCGCGCTGAACGTCTTGCGATACCAGCCCGTCCCCGCCGGATAGAAGCCCCCTCCCGAACTCGTCGGGTTGTCCTTAGCGGGCCGCCCCTCGATGCTCCAGTCGTGCGGAAGATCCACGCGCCGCCAGTTTGCGTCGTCAAAGGATCGCGCCTCCGCCCCGCTCGGATCGCCCAACAAAAATCTCCAGCCCGAATCCGCCGCCAGTTCCATCCTTGTCTTTTGATGCTGCGCCCCCGCCGCTGCGGCGGTCAAAAACATTGCCAGGATCACGCTGGTCTTCACAAAGACCTCCTTCTCCGCTTGGCAGGTTGCTCCCGCTTGCGGCGCTTCATCGTGGAAGGTTCGGTCGAGCGCAATCCCAGCAGGATCACGCGGACCGTCTCGCGGAACAGCCGGTCCATCGGCTGCCTATACTCCAGCTCCACCCGCTTGCCCAATGACGCCAGACGACGCTGCGCTCCGATCACGGCATTGATCACCGCGTGCATCGTGAGATCCGGATCCAGGTCCGCCCGCAGCGACCCGTCCGCAATTCCATCCCGGATCAAATCGCCGAAGAACGCAAAGCCCCCGGTCCCGATCTGCGCTTCCAGCGACAGCAGCCGATCCGGAGACCACTCCCGCGCGTACATCGCATCGAACTGCGCCATGAATCGAACTGTCGATGCATCGTTCGTCAGCCCGTCCGCCATGAACTCGAGCAGCGCGGTGATCTTGTCCAGCGCCGTCTTCGCGGTCTCCATCCTCTCTCTTGCCCGCGCAGCCGAATCCGCCATGATGTCGGCAAGGATCGCCCACACCACGTCGTCCTTGTTCGAGAAGTACTCGTACAGCGTCGACGCCCGGATCCCCGCCGCATTGACGATGTCGGCCACCGTCACCCGGTCGATCCCACACTCGTCGAACAGCCTCCCCGCCGCATCCAGAATCCGCCGCCTCTGACGCTCCCGATGAGAGCTGTACGCCATGTCAAACCTTAATTCAAATTCGAACGACTAATACGAATTACGATAGACCTTCGGGGCCGACGTGTCAATGGACTCTCGACGCGGCTGTGGACGCCATAGAGGCGCGAGAGGTAGCGAGCGGGTGTAACGGATTGAAGCGCGTCTTCCAGCGGTATTCCGAGCGCTGATGGTCACCTACGACCGCGGACTCGCCGCGCTCTCCGCTCTCCTCTTGATCCCCTCCAGCCACTGCAGCCGCAGCAGCCCGCTCCCCGGCACGATCATCCTCCAATAGCGCGCCATCCCCGCGCTGGCGCCGCCCGGAGCCACCACGCGCGTCTCCGCCGTGAGTGTGGACCACCCATCCCCCGCCTCCTCCACGGTGAAGTCAAACGCCATGATCACCGCGCCCGGCTCCCGGTTCTTGGCGAACTCCTCCAAAGCGCGCACCTCCAGGCGGCGCTGCGCCTGCACATTGAACCCCCCGCACATCACGATCTCATGCTCGCTGCCGCCAAAAAGATAGCCAGCCTCCCGGAACGAATCGGCAATCCGCTTGTTCTGCAAATCGCCGATGCCCTTCGTGGGCGCGCGCAATACCGCTCCGCGAATCTTCAACAGCGTGGCCAGCGATTTCATGTCACTGAAGGTCGCCTCGCCAACAGCCTGCATCACCTGCTCGGGCAGTGCGTGGACCCGCGCCGAGTGTCTCTCGCTGAACTGGTACTCCGGCATGATCTTGTCGAGATGTGTCTTCGGTTGCGCGACACGGATCATCGAAGCCGGCCAGTGCAGGGCCGCAACGGCCAGACCCACACCCCCCGCGAGAATCAACGCGCCCACGGCTCGTTTGCGGATCCCCAAAAACCGGAAAGGAACTATCAGATTCGCCAGCCCGCACGCTGCCACCCCAATTCCCAAATAGGTCAGCGTGCTGAGCGGCTGATACGACGCCCAATAGTTCAACAGCAGAATACCGGCTAGCCCCAATGCCGCCAGCAGCGCCCACGCCACAACCTTGAACGACATCATCACTTCTCCTCGCTTAGTACTACGATGAGTTCCCGGTCCATGTTTCAGACATCGGCATCCTTTTCTGCGCCGGGAGGGGGCCTGCGAGGCTCAACTAGCGCAGCCCGGCCACGAATTGGCGGATCTCGCGCAGCACCTCCGATTCGTTGGAGAGAAAGACGTAGTGACTCGCCCCGGCCAGTTCCACCACCCGGGCGCCCGGTACGCCGCTCTGAAGCAAACCAATTGATCTCTTCACCCAGTCCACATCCGCCGCATATACCTGTTCGATCGCGGTGCGCTCTCCGGCGGTCTGTGGTTGATAGCGTTGAATCTGGTCTTCCAGCGGTTTAGGCAGCGTGAAGAACGCGAGCACGGGAACTCGGATCCGGGAATAATCTGGCTTCCGCATTCCGGCAGTGATCGCGTCGCGCACGCTGATCGGAGTGCTGTACTTGCCCATGGTCCCGTCAGGATTTGTCGCAAAGACATTGCGCAATTCGGATTCGGGGAAAGCGGATCCCCTGATGCGTATTTGCCAATCCCTATATGACTGAAAAGTTCTGCGCTCTTCTGGAGATGGCTGTGGGTAATCCATCGCCGGCGGCAGTTTCTTGCGGAGCTCCAGGTACGGCCCCCAGTCGAATGTGGGGTCGGCGGTGGAATCCACATAGACCAGCCCCGCGATCCGATCTTGATGTGAGGAGGCCACAGCCGTGAGTTCATGGCCGCCAAGCGAGTGGCCCGTCAGCACTGGCGCGGTGAGATGAAGCGCATCGATCACCGCGAGAACATCGTCACCCAGCCGTTCTGCGCTGAAACCCGTTTCAGGGCGGCTGGACGCGCCGTATCCCCGCCGCGTGATCCCGTAAACGTGACACAAGCCAGTCAGCTTGACGGCAAAATCGTCAAAGAGGTGAGCCGAATGTCCAGACCCGGCCAGCAGCACAAGAGCGCGTCCCGATCCTCCCCAATCGAGCACTTCGAGTTGGACGCCATCTTCGACACGCACAAACTGGACCCGGTGAGGCGAGGAGTCTTTCCACTGCGGCTCCTGCGCGGACACGCACGTGGCGGCCAAAACCATCAAGGCCGCGGTTGCTGGAAGGTTCACGGCGCTGATAATACCTCCTACTCACCTCTCAGCGCCACCAACGGATCCACCTGCGTCGCCCGCAGCGCTGGGATCAAACTCGCCGCCACCGCCACCACAATCAGAAACACCGCCGCCCCCCCGATGCTCACCGGATCCGCCGGGCTCACCCCGTACAAAAGCGGCGCGAACTGCGGCCCCGCAGCCAGTGCCGCCGCCACCCCCACCGCAATCCCCGACCCCGCCAGCATCAACCCCCGTCCGATCACTGCCCGCAGCACCCCCTCCGGCTCCGCCCCCAGCGCCATCCGGATCCCGATCTCCCGCGTCCGCTGGCTCACCGCATACGCCATCACCCCGTACAGACCCACCCCCGCCAGCAGTATGGCAATCGCCCCGAGCACCCCCAGGAACAGCGACGCCACCCGCGGCCCGAACCACGCCGCCGAGATATACTCCGACAGCGGCATCGCCGTCAGCCCCGCCGAGTTCGGATCGATCGCCGACATCGCCCGCCGCAGCACCGGCACGAACCCCCGCGCATCCCCGTCCGTCCTCGCATACACAGCCACGCCCCCGTCGCCGCTCCCGCCGTGCACCTGGTCGAACGCCAGGTAGAAATACGGCTGCGGCGTCTCAGCCAGGCTCGCGTACTTGCCGTCCTTCACCATTCCAACAATCGTGAAGGCATTACCGGAGATCCCCACCCGGCGCCCCACCGGATCCCGACCCTCGAAAAACCGCCGCGCGAAGGATTCGTTCACGATCATCACCCGCGGCGCCTTCTCGCTGTCCTCCGTCCGGAAATCGCGGCCGGCCAGCAGCGGCACCTTCAGCACGTCGAAGTAGCCCGGCGACACCGCCGCCTGGCGCACCTCCAGACTCTCGCCGCGCCGCGCCGCATACCCTTCCACCTCCACATCACTCGACCTCCCCCGCCCGAAGCCCAGCGGGATCGAGTCCGAAAACGCCGCGCCTGTCACCCCCGGCTCCGCCAGCAGGCGCTCGCGCAGCCGCCGCGAGAAATCCCGCTCCTCGTTCGCCGTGTAGTTGTTCGTCACCAGAAAAAGGCGGCACACCGTCACGTTGCGGTGATCGAAACCGGCCGGAGTGTTCAGCAATCCGTGCAGGCTCCGCACGAACAGCCCCAGCGTCACCAGCGACGCCAGCGCCAGCCCCACTTCGGCCACGACCAGCAGCCCCGAGATCCGCCGTGAGGACCTGCTCTGCGTATCGCCTCTCCCTCCCTGCTTCAGCACCTCCATCAGACTCCGCCGCACCGGGTGGAACGCGGCCGGCAGCCCGGAAATCAGCGCCGACGCCAGCGCCGCCAGCGCGGCAAACACCAGCAGCCGCCCGTTCGGGTGCACGTCCAGGTTCAGCGGCAATCCCGTCGGCGGCGCGAGAGACTTCAACACGTCCTGCGACCACAGCGCCAGCGGCAGCCCAACCGCCGTCGCCAGCCCCGCCAGCAGCAGGCTTTCCGCTACCAGTTGCCGGCTCAACCGCCCCGGACCCGCGCCCAGCGCCGCGCGGATGCCGAACTCCGTCTGCCGGGCCGCCGACCGGGCCAGCAGCAGGTTGGCCACATTCGCGCACGCGATCAGCAGCACCAGCCCGCACGCCGCCCCGAGCACGGCCATCGGCGACGCCAGAATGCCCGACAACCCCGACTGCGCCTTCCACACCGGCACGATCTGCGCGCCGATCCCCTCGTTGGTCTTCGGATACCCCCGCGCCAGCCGCGCCGCCACCGTCGCCGCCTCGGCATTCGCCTCGGTGATGCTGACGCCGGGCTTCAGCCGGACGATTGCGCCGAAGTGCCGCCCATCGCGCGCCCGTTCGCCGGTCAATGGCGCCGGAACCCAGCCGTCAAACGCAATCCCGGGAATATCGCCTTGAAACTCCGGCGCCGCCACGCCGACGATCGTCACCGGATACCGGTTGATGCGCACCGTTCGGCCGAGTACGGAAGAGTCGCCGTGGAAACACTGCTGCCATAGCCGGTGGCTGATCACCGCCGTGAACCCCTTGGCCCGGTCGCCCCATTCATCGCGAGTGAATGTCCTCCCCAGAACAGTCCTCACCCCCAGAACATCAAAGTAGTTCCCCGAAACCAGTTCGAACCAGGCCGAATAAGCGTTCTCCCCATCGCCGATCGACGCCGGCGCCTGCTGGTTCAGCACCAGTCCTGAGATGCTCCGCAGGTTCTCCTGGAAGTCCCGGGTGTCGAGATACGAGACGTTTTGATTCGCGATGCCGCCGGCAGTGACGGATTCGAGCACGGCGAGCCGCCCGTCGTCCGTGGCCCCCCGGAACGGATGCAGCACCATCCCGTCGATCCACCCGAACACCGTCGTCGTGGCCGCAATACCCAGCGCCAGAGTCATCACCGCCACGGCCGTCAACGCCGGCGTCCGCCGCAGCACCCGCGCCGCATACCGAAAGTCCTGGAGCATACCGCCTTCCTTGGTCTGCAATTCCTCTTCCAGCGTCAAGCACCTGATTCCATTGAATTGCCAGCGTCCGCAGATTTACCAGTTTCGGGCCTGCATGTCCAATTCTGGGACGAAGTTGGGAAGAGCCATGCTCTGCCATGGAGGGTCGGGGCCATGTAGCCGGAGGGGCCTGAAAAAAGATCCACCTCTAGCAGCGAAACCGGCATCTAACGCGCACCAGGAGGCTTGGCATGAACCCGTTACACCCTCTTTGCTGGATCCTCGTGGGCTCTTCCGTCGCGTTCGGACAAGCGCAACCGGCTCCCGCGTCGCGGAACACCCAGGCAATCGCCTCGGTTGCCGTAGCCCCCCTGACCCAGCCGTTCACAGGCGATCTCGATGGGATGGTGAAGCGGCGGCTGATCCGCGTCCTGACGCCCTATTCAAGAACAGGCTTCTTCATAGATAAAGGGACGCCGCGGGGCATGGTCTACGATCTGATCAGAGAGTTCGAAACCGACCTGAACCTGAAGCGGAAGACGGGCAACCTCAGAGTCCACGTGGTTGCGATCCCAACGCCCGCGGGCAAACTGGTCGAGAACCTGTTGGCAGGGCAAGGGGACATCGTCGTCAATTCGGCGCTGATCACGGAGCAGCGGCTGCAGCAGGTGGACTTCGCCAATCCGACACGCAGCAATGTTTCGGAGTTGATCGTCACCGGGCCGGGAGGACCGGAAATCGGCAGCCTGAACGATCTGTCGGGTAAGTCGCTCTATGTGTCGAAGTCGTGGGCGTACTGGAAAGACATGGAAGAACTGAGCGCGAAATTCGTCAAAGAGGGGAGAGCGCCGCTCAAGCTGATGCAGGCTTCGGAGCTGCTGTCAATGGAAGACCAGCTGGAAATGGTCAACGCCGGGATCGTCCCGGCCACCGCCACGCACGACTTCCTGGCGGCATTTTGGGCGCAGATCCTCCCGAAGCTGAAAGTGAATCAGGCCGCGGTGATAAAAGCGGGCGGCCAGGTCGCTCCCGCCATCCGGAAAGGAAGTCCGCAGCTCAAAGCGGAATTGAACGCATTCCTCGCGAAGTATGCCGATGGCTCCGCCAGGCGGAACATGCTGTTCGCGACGTACCTGAAGAACACCAAGTTCGCGAAGGAGGCCACTTCGCCTGCGGATCAGGCAAAGCTGGAGAACCTGGTCGCCCTCTTCCAGAAATATGGGGATAAATACGGCTTGGATTACCTCCTGATGGCGGCCCAGGGCTACCAGGAATCCACCTTGAATCACACCGCCAGGAGCCCCGTGGGGGCGGTTGGAGTGATGCAGGTGATGCCGGCAACCGGCAAGGATTTGAACGTCGGCGACATTACCCAATTGGAGCCCAACATCCACGCGGGCGTGAAATTCATCCGGTTCATGATGGATAAGTATTACGGGCAGGAGCTGGCCATGTCGCAGCTCAACAAGGGGCTCTTCACCTTCGCGGCCTACAACGCCGGTCCCGCGCGCATCGCGCAACTCCGCAAGCTGGCCGCCGCTCGCGGGCTGGACCCGAATGTCTGGTTCAACAACGTCGAAATCATCGCCTCGGAAAAGATCGGCCGCGAGACCGTCACCTACGTCAGCAACATCTACAAATACTACGTGGGCTACAAACTGCTCCTCGAGCAAAAGCAGGAGCAGCAAAGAATCAAAGATGCGGCAAGGAAGGTAGCCGGACCGAACTAAGATTCGCGTACCGGGTGATCAGCGGGACAGCCCTTCACTCATACCGCAGCGCCCTCAAAGGTGGGGCAGGCGCTTTCGCCTGCCGCGGGACTTCAGTCCAGCCCCCGTCCCAGCGACTCCGCCGGCAAACTCTATCGCGCCGGCCGGTACGGAAATACGGCCGGAATGCGTTTCCGGTACCCGGGAATAGCGGCAAGGACCAGTTCCACCGCCTTCTCGAGCTGGGGATCCCGGCCCGCGGCGAAGTCGGCCGGCTTCCATTCCACGCGGTAGTCGGGTTCGACGCCGCGATTCTCCGCGCTCCACTCCCCAATCTCCGGGATGAAGAAGCCGATCTCCGGGATGGCGAGTGTCCATCCGCCCTCGATCTCGTGCTGGCCGCCGTTGCCGATCATGCCTCCCATGGTCCGCACGCCCACCAGAGGTCCCAGCTTGCGCTGCCGGAAGTAGAAAGCCAGTTCGTCCCCGCCGGAGATGGAGTGCTCGTTGGCGATCATGACCTTGGGCACGTCGAGGTAGGGGCCGATAAAAGGCGGGATCTCGCCTCGGAAATCGAAGGCCATGCGGGCGGGAGGCCGCTCGATTACGTCGATCACATCCAGCGTCTGTGTGCCGCCGGAGTTGTTGCGCTCGTCGATGACCAGCGCTTCCACCTTGCCGTGGAGCGCGCGGCACTGCCGCCGGAAGTCTTCTGTCGCGTCCGCCTCGACGTTGGGGACGTGCACGTAGCCGGCGCGCCCGCCGCTGGCCGCGGCGACACGCTCGCGGTTGGCGCGCACCCAGTCGGTGTAGCGCAGTCCGCGCTCGTCGCCCAGCGGCCGGACCGTCACTTCGCGCGCCGGACCGTCCGGCGAGGAGGCAACCGACAGCCGGACCTCCGCGCCCGCGAGTCCAACCAGCAGGGCGTGGATATCAACGCCGCTGCCGGCGGCGCGGCCGTTGATGGCGAGGATGTAGTCGCCCTCGCGGACCTGTACACCCGCGGCGGCGAGGGGCGACCGGGGGCCTTCCTCCTCCCGGCCGGAGCGTAAGATGCGGGCCACGCGATAGCGGCCGTTTTCCACGCGGAAATCGGCGCCGAGGAGTCCGGTCTTGGCCGGAGCCGCTTCGCGTTCGGCTCGGGTGAAGAAAACGTGGCCCTGGCCGGCCTCGCCGAGCATCTGCTTGACAACATAATCGGCGTCGCTCCAGTGTGCGGCGGAGCGGATGAGTTCCAGGTAGCGTGGCTTGATCGCGCTCCAGACGGAGGCACGCTTGAAGGCCTTCTCCTGATAGGTGCTCCATGCCTGTTCAGCGGTGCGGCTCCAGCGGGCCTGGTCGGCGGGGGAGGGCAGGGCGTCGGCTGGAAGGGAAATGGAGAGGCGGCGGGATGTCTGCGCGGCGAGGTCGAAGACGTACAGCCAGCCGCCGTTCTCGTAGACGATGGCGTCGGCCGCGGCCCCGGGGTTGCGGACATCCCAGTCCTCATGCGACGTCAGCCGGGCTACCGCACGCGTCGCCAGCGAGTAGCGGTACAGGTTCATCGCACCGTCGCGGTCAGAGAGGAAATAGACGGCATCGCCGCGCCAGATCGGCTGGACGTCGTTCCACTCCCCGCGCGGGAGTTCGGAATACTCGCCGGAGGCGGGGTCGAAGAGGGCGATGTGGGCCAGCGAGCCGCCGCGGTATTGCCGCCAGGGCCACTCTACCGGGACCTGAAAGAAGGGACTGTAGGCGAAGCGCCGGCTGTCCGGAGCGAAGCTGGCGCTGCTGGCGCGGGGCACGGGAAGAGGGACCGGCCAGCCGCCTTCGACGGGGACGAGGAACACGTGAGGCGAGACGTCCCACGCCCCTTTCCAGCGCTCGGAATTGATGACGATCTGCCGGCCGTCCGGGCTCCAGCCCACGGCGGTGTCGTGCAGGGGGTGCCAGGTGATGCGTCGTTCGGGGCCGCCTTCGGAAGGGATCACGTAGACGTCGCCGAGACGGGTGAAAGCGATCAGCCGGCCGTCCGGAGAGAAGCGCGGATAGCTCTCCGCTTCGGGAGTGCGGGTGAGGCGGCGCGGGGCGGCGCCGGAACGGTCGGCGGTCCAGATGTCGCCGCCGTAAACGAAAGCGACCTGAGTCGGGGAGAGGTCGGGCTGTCGAAGCAGGCGCGTCGGGGCGTCGGAAATCAGGAGCGTTGCCAGAACTGCGAACAACATACCGGAGTAGACTCTGGCGCGAAGACCCCGGTTCCCGGCGCTGAGTGGGGCAGGCGCTTCCGCCTGCCCAGGCGCGGGTTTGCCCCCCTCCCCCTTCACTCATACCGCAGCGCCCGCATCGGCTCCAGCCGCGCCGCCCGGCGCGCCGGCACCAGACACGCCACCAACGCCACCGCCCCCAGCACAATCACCGTCCCCGCCAGGATCTCCGGATCCCGCGGCTGCACCTCATGCAGCAGTTTCGCCATCACGCTCCCCGCCGCCAGCGACCCCCCGATCCCCACCACGAATCCCGCCGCCGCCAGCACCATCCCCTCCCGCAGCACATCCCTCAGCACCCGCATCCGTCCCGCCCCCAGCGACATCCGGATCCCGATCTCCCGCGTCCGCTGCGCCACCGCATACGACAGCACCCCGTAGATCCCGATCCCCGCCAGCAGCGCCGCCAGCCCCGCAAACACCCCCACCAGCGAGCTGAGGAACTTCTGCCCCTGCGAGTTGTCGTCCACCACATCCTCGATCGTCCGCGGCTTGTGCAGCGCCAGGCTCGAATCCAGCCGCTGCACCGCTGACCGCACCCCCGGCGTCACGCTCTCCGGCGTCACCGACGTGTGCAGCGTCAAATAGAAGAAGCCATTCCCGGTCATCGCATCGTACGCCTCCGGCTGCGGCTTCTGAGTCAGCCCCCACTGCCGCACGTCCCCCACCACGCCCACCACCTCTTTCCACGGACCATTCTCGTCGCCGCCGCCGCCCGTGAACATCCGCCCGATCGGGTCCTCATCCGGCCAGAACATCCGCGCCATCGTCTCGTTGATCACCGTCGCGTACACCATCCCCCGGCGCTCTTCCGGCGGGACATCCTTCCCGGTCTTCTCGTACACCTCGCTCCGGCGCCTGTCGAACTCGGACGCGTGCTGCACGTCGGCCTGCGTCGTCAGCCGCCCTTTCCGCAGCGGGATCCCCATCACCTGGAAATACTCCGGCGTCACACTGTGGCTCTCCACTAGCGGACCGCTCATCCTCTCGCTCACCCTCCCCCGGACCTGCACATAATAATTGCTCCCGCCCTCCAGCGGCAGGTTCGAGCTCAACGACGCGGCCTGCACCCCTGGGATCCCCCGAGCCTCCGCCAGCAGCCGTTCGCGGAACGCCGCCCTTTGCGGGTCCGTCTTGTAGGTCGTTTGCGGGAGCATCACCGCGCCCGTCCACACGCCCTGCCGCCGCACCCCGATCTCCACGCCCCGCACCCGCACCAGGTCCTTCAATAGCAGCCCCGCCGACGCCAGCAGCAGCATCGACAGCGCCACCTCGCCCGCCACCAGCGCGTTCGACAACACCCGCCGCCGCCGTCCTGCGCTCACCACGCTCCCCGCGCCGCCCTTCAGCTCCTCGTGCACGTCCGGATGCATCGCCGCCTGCACCGCCGGAGCGATCCCGAACAGCACCCCGGTCAGCACCGCCAGCGCGAACGTGAAGGCCAGCACCGGCAGGTTCAGGCGGATTGCGTTGACATCCGGCAGCGCCAGCGCCTGCACCTTCGGCAGCAGCGCGATCAGCCCCCAGCCCAGCAGCAGCCCCAGCGCCCCGCCCAGCAGCGAAAGCGTCAGGCTCTCCGTCAGCAGTTGCCCCACCAGCCGCCCTCGCGACGCCCCCAGCGCCGTCCGCAGCGCCATCTCCTTCTGCCGGGCCAGCGCCCGCGACAGCAGCAGGTTCGCCACGTTCGCGCACGCGATCAGCAGCACCAGCCCCACCGCCGCCAGCATCATCACCAGCGAATCCCGGGACTTGCCCACCAGGTCCTCCTGCAGCGGAGCCACCACCGCCCCCACCTTGTGATTCGAGTCCGGATACTCCTTCTCCAGCCGCGCCGCGATCTGCGACACGTCCGTCCGCGCCTGCTGCACCGTCACTCCCGGCTTCAGCCGCCCGATCGCGTTGTAGGAATGGCTCCCTCGCGGCCCCAGCCCCTTGCTCGACATGTCCAGCGGCGTCCACAACTGCGCCCGGAACGGGAACTGGAACCCCGCCGGCATCACCCCGATGATCGTGTGCTTCTTCGAATTCAGCTCCAGCGCCTGCCCGATGGCTTTCGGATCCCCGCCGTACCGCGTCTGCCACACCGCGTAGGAGAGGATGACGACGTCGTCTTTCCCGGGTTGGTCCTCGCCGTCCGCCCACGTCCGCCCCAGCAGTGGCCGGGCCCCCAGCAGCGAGAAGAAGTTGGACTCCGTCGCCACGGCCCGCGCATGGTCCGCCGCCCCGCCCGACTGCCCGCTCAGGTTCACCTCCGTCGGCCAGTAGAACAACGTCATGTCCGTGAATGTCTTGTTCTGCGCCTTCCAGTCGAGGAAATCCGGCCCCGTGAACGGGTAGTTCCCCGGCGCCGCCTCCGTTTCGTACAACCGCACCAGCCGGTCCGGCTCCGCGTAAGGCAGCGGCCGCAGCAGCACCGCGTCGATGATGCTGAAGATCGCGGTATTCGCCCCAATTCCAACCGCCAGCGTCAGGATTGCGACAGCCGCAAACCCCCTCGACTTCAATAGCGTGCGAGCGGCATAGCGCAGGTCCTGGACAAACGGCGTCATGAGGCCTCCTCAGACTTTGATACGATCCAACCCGCTCACCGTTTGCACAAAGTAGGTCCACTCAGCACGCTACCGTGTCGGACATACGCTATCCTCACTTCCAGGCCAATCTTGGCGAGATACTCGACGTAAGCACGCGGCATCGGCGCATCGAGAAAAGGACGTCCGAATTCCTCCTCAGTAATGAACACAAGGCCGCGCAGCTTCTTCGTGTGCTCTTCATTCCAAATGATGACTTTGACCACATCTTTATAGAACTCCGCCCACGCGTTCTTTCCGGATACTTTGAACTCATAGGCCCAGCACGTCCGTGGATCGACGACGTCAATCTTCTGGTCCAGTTCCGGCGCCACTAAGGCTTCTATCTGGTAACGGTCCGCGTCCAGTTTGTGCACTGCGCTACGCCACGACTTAGCGATCGCCTGCGCGTTCCTCGTGTTCTCCGAAACGTCGTTCGAGCCCTTGATCCGGGCCGCAAACGCGTCCTGTGCCGCCAATACTACCGGGTCGCCGATGAACGATTGTCCCTCACGATTCATGATGCTGTTCCTTTTCAAGAAGCGTTCTCGCTCCGCGGCGGTTCAGCCCGCGGAATCCTGCGTTGGTGCCAGTAGCGGCGGTTCTAGATCGTACAGGCCGTCTGACGCTTCCACCCGAGTCAACTCGTCCAGCACCTTCCTCTGCTCCTTAATCCGCGCCGTCGCTTCAGTTCCCCCCGCCTTCAGCAGGTCCGACAGCACCTTGCCTTGTGCTGCGATTCGCTCATCCCTGGTAGCAAGCGGAACCAACTCGCGCGCCGATGGATGCAGCAGGACCACCCAGGGCACCGCGGGCCGAACCACTCCGACTCGCTTTCCAGCCTTCTGGCCCAATGCAACAATCACGGACGGTTTCACGATCTCGATTTGTCGCACGAGAAACTGCCGGCACTCCTCCTCATAGCCGGGCACTGTCGGCATATCGCCCACTGCACTGCCCGGCTTCAGACCCATCAGTGCATTCGTGAAGAAACAATTGCCAGGGTTCACGTTCGCATGCTGCAAGTAGCCCAGGAGATTGCGCCAAAACGTCGACCCGCCCTCACCACCCTTGATCTTCGATTTGTCGTGAGCTCGAATGCTGTCGAAGTTGTGCGCGATGAACATCAGCGGGGCTTCCGGGAAATGAGCCGGCATGGGCCCGAAGGGCGACACGCCTCTCCACAACCCCGACCCGCCCGGGAAGAAAGCAGTGCCGCCAATCAACTCGTCAAGCGTTCTCCCAGTCGTCACAACCGTGGGATGGTAGCTGCGAACCAGAGTCTCCATCTCGGTAAGCAACTCCTGAATTACGCTCTGGCTACTTAGATTCGACACGAATTCAAAATCCTCCGGTCCTCCGCGAACGTGCCTGCGCTTGCTGCACTGTCACCCCCCCCGCCTTGAGCCGACCGATGGCGCCATGACAACGGCGCACCCGGCGCTTCCAAATCCTCCTCAGGCATCGTTCCGCTAGGTTCCCAATCTGTGCCGATCAATCACGACACCGAACAGGAGGCGGCTAATATCGCGAGCGATGATCATGCCTTCGGAGTAAATGCCGTCGGTCTTGCACCAACGTGCCAACTGCTTCACCGTTCCTAACGTCAACATGGGGGCGGCGGGTTCGATCAGTTCCCTTCGCAGGTTGATCGCAAGCCCCCTGTCGATTCTCCTTTTCGCAGCCGCTTCGAATCGGGTCAAGAGATCCGCGAGCCTTGCCCGATCAAAGTCTTCGTTGAACTCGTAGTCGTCGTTGCCGGTGCCCTCCGGTTCCGAGGACGCGTGAGACCCAACTGGAGGTGTTGTACGCGCGGCAGTGACTGCCGCCTGGGAACTGGCTGCCTGCGTTAACTGCACCCCGTATCGTTGTGCGACTCTGCGGAATTGAACCTCGTGAATCTCGGAGTACTCGATACCTATGCGGTCGAGAAACTCGCGAACCGAACTCCCAATGCTGGGCGCGACCAGCCACATGAGGATGTCCCGGAAACCCTGCGCCTCCAGAGCCTCCTTGTACTTGGCCAACTGCGTCGCATTTTCGTACTTGGCTGCCACTGCCTTGAGCTCCATCAGCACGTTCGTTCCGAAACGGTCTTTGAACAGCAAGTCAAATCGACCGACTCCCGCAAACGACTGTTGACGGCCACTCAACGTCAGGCCCTGACCCGGGAAGAACTCCTGGGGGTAGCTCGCGATCAAATCTTCCATGTGCCGCTCAAGCATTGTTCGTCACATTTTATACCCCAAAAATAAGCGACACGCTTACTAGTGGCACCGACTTACACCAAGTACCGACGAAGTCAAGGAGACGAAGCAGCAGCGCGTCGCGGATCTACGGTTCAGCCAACTTCGGCAATTGTTATTGGTCCGGCATAGTCGGGCAGATCAGTTCGCAACCGATCGGCATACTCCCCCGGCACGATGATGCGAGCGATATCATCGAGGCAAAAAGCAAACCCTTCAGGAACTCGCCATTCGCGCTCCATGTAAAAGTTGTCGGGGTCATCCGCGGCAAGACCGACGCTAAAGAACTTGAGTTGGCCAAACACGCGAAACTCAAGGTCATTCTCGAGGGCGGAAAACTGCCCCATCAGCCGATGGCCCTGAGGTGTATCCGGAGGCGAAAGCTTATAAAGGAATCGCGGGTGCCCATCGTGAGACGCCACATACTTGCCGAGGTCGTGACCGAAGCTCTGAATTTCTTTGCGCAGTTGATCCAACCACTCCCCAGCCGTTCTCGGCCCGATGCCGACCCCACGATGACTCGCATTGCGGGCCAGATAGTGCACGGGCGTTGCACCCGAGTAGAGCATCCTTCGCTTTGCGAAGGCGATGCCGAAAGGGCTGTACTTCTTCATATGAATCCCCAGAGCCGCTACGGGGATGTCACAAAAGCATACGGATGTGCATTTAATGGCCTCGTTGCCGGAGAGAGTTTTCCCGCCGTCGCTGTGTCCCACAAAGCCGGGGCCGAGTTCATCGCGATGGCTCGCCTTAAGCCAACCTGTGCGCAGAATCTCGCGCAACAACGCGTACCGGCTATGGTGATCCGGCAAAGACCGTCCAACGAAGTGCGTTAGTTCATCGGAAACATACGAAGTGTTGGTCATGCTGTCGCTGCCTCGTCAAGGTGCTTGTATTTCTCAAAAAGCCTCCTCATGCAATCGCTCCACGGCGGGAGGCGCTTCGCGGGTGATTTGGCCTTGAGTGCAATGCAACGCCGCTCCCAACCCCACGTGGAATAGGGCCATGCTAGATTCCATTCGTGGCGTCACGCGATTGATATTGACGGCGCTGCAATCGACATCTGCGGGTTGGGGTCTACATTTGTTTTGGGCCTTCTGCGTACTTCCGTTCTGCCTCACTCTGAGCAGCGTGCCACCTTTCCCATTGCCCGCGCTCATCACGAAACCGACACTGATCAACAACCCGGGCACGGAGGCGGGCCACCTCCGGGTCAACCTCTGCGGCTAGTATCATCCGGTGTGCATGTTCTGCGATGAAGCTGCGGATTGTTTCTGCCTCGGGGCGTGAGAGCACAGTACCCCGTCTGGGCGGCTGTTGACCCACTCTGGCGTAGAGGAGATGACGGGGCCCAAGAGGTAGCATGATGTCTGTTCCCTTGCTCCCCCATCCTCCATCGAAGGTATATTTTCCTTCCCCAAGCCAGTTCAGCCGGATCACGGGATCGTCGCTGGTGAACCAAGTCAACCCTTCAGGTGGATGGAGAATCGTCCATTTATGGCTTTCGAGGTGCTTGAGAGTTTTACCGAGCAGATGCTGCATGCTTGAAAACCACAAGCCGCGGCCAATTACCAACTCGGTTTTCAGTGTTCCGATCTCTTGATCCGGCTGGATTTCCGCTGTGATCCGAATTGGGATGCATTCACTGCCCGGGGCGCTCCGACCTACTAGAGCAATTCCATCACGCTTCGCTGCCTCGAACTTCTGCACCGCATCTTGCAATGTACGATCGAGCGTCTGCTGAAGCGTCTGTCCCCAGCGGCTTAGGGCCTCCAATAAACGAGCCGGTGTCCGAACATCCTGAGCAGCCAAGAATCGCGCGAGGCATTCCCATTCAACTGGTTTGAGGGGTTCGTCAGATGTTGCCTTGCGAAGTGCCTCCCCAGCGGGTGCCTCGAACTCGCGATCAAGCCATCGTTCGATCTCGTCACTCTCTCGCCCTGCTGCTATTCGAGTATAGAGATGAGCCTGGCGGGCGATTCGGTTGGGATAATACGGCTTCCATACGGCTTGGTTCTCATGTTCAACGAGGAGACGATAGACAGCTATGCGTCCGTCGGTGCCTGCAAATTGCTTCAGATACACGCACGGAACATAATGATTGTCTCGGTGAAACTCCACTCGGTTTGGCACTTCGCCCAAGAGTTAATCGTAGATCATTTAGGATTTTAGTGTCCTCTCCCAAACGGCGGTCACGCCGAGCGCCAGCCCAGCGGTGACCACGACCCCAACAGCATGTGACTAGCGACACGGAGCAGAATGCGGCTGGTTGTATACTGAACGCGGCCTGGAGTTCAGAATGAAAACCCCGCACGACTGCCTCCGCACCCCACTCGCCCACAACACCGGCCGCAGCCGGCGTGATTTCCTTCATCTGGCAGGAACCCTCGCGGCGGTGACCCCTCTCACCCAACCCCCCGCCAACGCCGCGCAACCCTCCCCCTCAATCGGCATCCTCATCGCCACCACCTTCACCACCGGCACCCTCGAAGCCCGCCTCGATGAAACCAAGGCCTCCGGTCTCGCCTGCATCCAGATGAGCATGGCCGCCGCCAACCTCCCGGAGATGCCCGATCAGATTCCCTCGGATCTGCCCGAAAAGATCCGCCGCGCCGCGGCCGACCGCGGCATCGCCATTGCCAGTCTGACCGGCACTTTCAACATGACTCACCCGGACCCGGAGCACCGCCGCACCGGACTCCGCCGCCTCCGCCTCCTCGCCGAGGCCTGCCCGCAAATCGGCACATCCACCATCCACATCTGCACCGGCACCCGCAACCCGGACAGCATGTGGCGCCGTCATCCCGACAACAATTCGCCCGAAGCCTGGCGCGACATGGCCGCCTGTGTCCGCGAAGCCGCCGCCATCGCCCGCCAGGCCAACGTCGTCCTCGCCTTCGAGCCCGAAATCAACAACGTCGTCGATTCAGCCCGCAAAGCGCGCCGCCTCTTGGATGAGATCGGCTCCCCCCACCTCAAGGTCACCATGGACCCCGCCAATCTCTTCCACACCGGCGAGCTCCCCCGCATGAAGGAGATCCTCGACGAAGCCTTCGAACTCCTCGGCAAGGACGTCGTCCTCGCCCACGCCAAGGACCTCGACCACGACGGCGACGCCGGCCACCTCCCCGCAGGCCATGGCGTCCTCGACTACCCCCGCTACATCAGCCTGCTCCGCACTTACCACTGCAAAGGCCCCATCCTCCTCCACGGCCTCACCCGCGAACAAGTCCCCGGCTGCCTCGCCTTCCTCCGCGCTAGACTGGCCCGTTCAGCGGCTTAGCCCCCGCGTCATCCCAGCGCCCCCTTCACCGTCTCCGCAAGCTGGGTGGAGGTGAACGGCTTCTGGAGGAAGCCGGAAACGTGCTGGCCGGAGAACAGTTTCATCACCTCGTCATCACTGTAGCCGCTTGCGACTACCACCTTGACGCTGGGCCGGATCTCCTGGAGTGCCAGCAGAACCGCTTTCCCATCCATTTTGGGCATGCTCAGGTCGAGGATAACCATCGTTATGTTTTCGGGATGTCTCTTGAACACATCAAGCGCTGCCGGCCCGCTGTCCGCCAAAAGCACTTGGTAGCCATACCGTTCGAGAATGCTCTTTGTGACCCCTCGCACCAATTCTTCGTCGTCCACCACGAGGACGGTTCCGGTGCCCAGAAGGTTCGTTTCACGGGTCCCCGCCGGCGGAATCGCATTGGCATGTTCAGTTACGGGGAACAGCACCTTGAAGCTGCTGCCTTCGCCAGGTCTGCTCCTGACGATGATCCCGCCTTGGTGGCCTCTCACGATGCCGGAAACCGCCGCGAGACCCAGCCCCCGCCCGGTGAATTTTGTTGAGAAAAAGGGGTCGAAAATCCTCGCCTTCGTGGCTTCTTCCATACCACAGCCGTCGTCGTGGACTTCGAGGTAAACGTACCTGCCCGGCTGAAGCGCCGTGACTTCCGGATTGCGCCGGATGTAGCCTTCATCCAAGGTCTGTATCCCGGTCCGGATTGAGATCAGACCGGAATTGCCGCCGATCGCCTCAGCGGCATTGAGCACGAGGTTCATGAAGATCTGTTGTATCTGCCCGCGATCCGCTTCGATGCGAGGTAGATTCGGTTCGAGTTCGAATTGGACTGCGATCTTCTTGGAAATAGAAGGGTGAACCAGCCCGCTGATCTCGGGGATGAGATCGGATAGATCCAACGCCTCAACAACGAACCGGCCTTTGCCGGAGTAGGCGAGCATCTGGCGGGTCAAATGCGCAAGTTGTTCGCCGCTCTTGATGATGCCTTCCACCAACTCGGCGGCCTTGCCGGAAGGCAGCAGTTCCTGTGCCAGGCTTGCGTTGCCGACCACACCGACTAGGAGGTTGTTGAAGTCGTGGGCGACTCCGCCCGCCAACAAGCCTATGCTTTCGAGTTTCTGTGCCTGCCAAAGGCGGTCCTCGGCCTTCCTGCGCTCGGTGATGTCTGTGATGAGGGCCATCGCCAATCGCGAGCCATCAAGCTCGGCGCAGCTGAGAGTGACCTCCAACGGGAATTCCTTGCCGCTCTTAGTCAGACCGCGAAGATCGAGCCCGAACCCCATCACCCTCGTATGCGGGTGCTGAAAATAGTGACGCACATGCTCCGCATGCGCCGTCCGGAAGTTCTCCGGCAGGAGGACTCCCAGGGATTGGCCCAGGAGTTCGTCTCGGGCGTACCCGAACATCTCTTCCGTCTTGGCGTTCACGAGAACAATGCGGCCATCCTCGCAGACAGCCACAATGCCCTGCGATGCCGATTCGAGCAAGGCGCGCAACCGCCCTTCGCTCGCCGCCAGCGCTTCTTCGGCCCGCTTCCGCTGGGCGATCTCGCTATCGCGCGCTGCCAGCATCGCTTGGAGTTCGTTCCTGGCGTCGTCAAGTTGTTCGATCTTCCGGTCCAGTTTGTGAACCAGACGAGCGTTGTACGCCTTCAGGTAATCAACTGTTCCCTTTAGCTCGCCTTCCGGAACGGCAAGTTCGCCCTTCTGGGCCTCGTTGATCACCTCCCCTACGATGGCCATGAACTCGTCCGGCTCCACCGGTTTCAGGACATAGCGCGAGGCGCCCAGGGACAACCCGAGCTCGGCATCCTGCGAGGCTGTGTACGTGGCCGTGTAAAAGATGAATGGTATGCGCCGGGTGCGCTCGCGGCTCTTCACTTCGTGGCAGAACTGGAATCCGTCCATCCCCGGCATCAGGACGTCGGATACAATCAGGTCGACCGGTTGGCTGCTCAGGGTTTCGAGTGCCTCCAGACCGTTGCAGGCGCTCACCACGTCGAATCCGTTCACCTGCCCCAACACTTCAATCAGATAACGGTTCTCCGCATTGTCATCGACGTTGAGGATCTTCATGGGTAGTCCGTGTGAACCCTTCATGAACATCGCCACGGAGTGTGCGAAACCCCTCGGAGTGCTTCAATCGCTGTTGTGAGGATGTGTCAGGAATTCAGGATGTCTCAGCGATTTCGAACCCAACCTACATAATTTTACGCCCGGTGCCGAAGACCGGCTGTGGAAGGATGAAACCTGGTGCCATGCCGGACGTTATGCGGCGGAGCTGAAGGTGGCTATCAGCATGAGAACCCGGCCGCCGGGCACTCACACCATCGCCTGTATCAAGCCGCTTGCGAACGAGCTAGACTGACGTCAAAGGAGATGCTCGACGGTCGTGGGAGCCTGGGCGGCAGGACCGAATGACCAAGTCTCACAAGAGGAAGCATGTCTGCGAGCTGCGCTCCTTCGTCCGATACCGTCACCATATTCACCTCCTCCGATGCGGCTTGTCGTCTGCTCCACACGGTGACGCGAAGACGGAATTGATACGCGGGTCGGCTCACGGCGAAGTGAAAGCGTGCCCGGCTCGCCGGCAAATCTGAGGGCGACGAAGATATGGGGACCTTCTCGTCAGGCGAGCAGAGATCCGGACAACCGGGCTTGCCCAAAGGGGCGCTCCGCCCGGAACAGGACAGCGCGCAGCTCTTGGAGGGCCAGAATAGGGTCCTGGAGCATATTGCCAAAGGCGCTCCGGTGCACGAGACACTGGATTTTCTGCTGCGGATCGTCGAACCGCATTGTCCGGGGATGCTCTGCTCGATTCTGTTGCTCGATGACGATGGCGTGCATGTACACCACGGCGCGGCGCCCAGCCTGCCCGACAGCTTCGTCCGTGCGGTCGATGGCCAATCAATTGGCCCGTGTGCCGGCTCTTGCGGCACTGCGGCCTTCCGGCGTGAGCCGGTTATCGTGGAAGACATTGCAACGGATCCGCTCTGGGCAAACTACCGTGAGTTGGCGCTGAAGCACGGACTGCGGGCGTGTTGGTCGACACCTATCTTCGACGAGCAGCGGCGCGTGCTTGGCACTTTCGCTCTATACTTCCGCACTACTGGCCTGCCGACCGATCGGCATCGGGAACTGATCGATATGGCGACCCAGACCGCCGCCATTGCGATCTCAGGAAACCGGAGAATCGAGGCTCTTCGTGCGAGCGAGGAACGGCTGCGCCTTGCCGTGAGCGGCGCCGATCTTGGGATCTGGGAGTGGGACCTCGCCTCAGACCGCCTGATTGCGAACGATCGTTTCAAAGCGATATTTGGCTGGACGGGTGAAGCTTCCGATTTGACGCGGAGCAGGTTCGTGGATGCCATTGAAACGGAGGACCGGCCGCGGATTCAGGATGCGATTCAGCGCTCGCTGGCCGGGCGCGCCGAGTACGATATCGAATACCGCATCGTTCATCCCGATGGCTCGCTGCGCTGGATTGCCTCCAGGGGAAGGGGCCAATATGACGCGACAGGCAAGCCTGTTCGTATGCTGGGGGTTGCGCTGGACATCACTGAACGCAAGCAGATCGAGCATGCGCTGAAGAAGAGTGAGCGGGAGTTCCGGGCGATCTTCGGCAAAGCCCCGCTGGGTATCGCGGTCATTGATTCGACAACGGGTCGCTTCCGCAAAGTAAACCAACAGTACTGCGCCATTACCGGATACCCCGAGAACGAGCTGCTTACACTCACTTTCCAGAGCATTACGCATCCTGACGACCTCCAGAAGGACCTTGATGGCATGCGGCGCCTGCTGGAGGGCAATCTGCGTACGCTTCGGATGGAGAAGCGTTACATCCGCAAGGACGGTTCCGTAATATGGGTGGGGCTCACTTGCGTGCCGCTGTGGGAGGCGCCGGGAACTGAGCTGCAGCATGTCGCGATGGTCGAGGACATCACGGACCGCAAGCTGGCCGAGGATCGCCTCGCAGAGAGCGAACGGAAGTATCGCATACTCGTCGAGCATGCCAACAGCATCATCCTGCGCTGGGACTCCGAGGGTCGGATCGTCTTCATCAACGAGTTTGGACAGCGCTTCTTTGGTTATTCAGAGGACGAGATGCTCGGCCGGCACGTGATGGGCACCATCGTGCCGCCCACCGAGCGAAGCGGCCGCGACCTGCGGCGGCTCATTGACCAGATTCGTACGGACCCCAAAGCGTTCGAGCAGAGCGTCAACGAGAACATGCGCCGCAACGGAGAGCGCGTGTGGATTGCTTGGGCCAACAGGGTCGTGCGGGATCCACAAGGCCAGAGGACTGAAATTCTAAGCGTCGGCACGGACATCACGGCGCGCCTGCAGGCGGAAGAGGAAGTGCGCCGGCTCAATGAGGACTTGCAGCGCCACGCTGAGGAACTGGAGCGCCGCGTCGCCGAACGGACCACCGAACTGGCGGCGGCTCGGGACCGCGCCGAGGCGGCCGACCGCTTGAAGTCAGCTTTTCTGGCTACGATGTCGCACGAATTGCGCACGCCTCTGAACTCGATCATCGGCTTCACCGGCATCGTTCTGAAAGGGCTGGCCGGGCCGCTCACCGCGGAGCAAAACAAGCAGCTCGACATGGTGCGCGCCAGCGCCCGCCACCTTTTGAATCTCATCAACGACGTGCTCGACATCTCCAAGATCGAGGCAGGCGAACTGGCGGTGAGTTGCGAGCCGGTCGACTTGCACGCATCCATCGCCAAGGCTGTCGGCATCGTGAAGCCTCTGGCGGAGCGCAAAGGCCTGGCGTTGCAGGTGTATGTCCCGCTCGACTTGGGCCAAACCCTCAGCGACGAGCGCCGTGTGGAGCAGGTGCTGCTCAACCTGCTGACCAATGCCGTGAAATTCACCGAGCGAGGCGAAGTGACGCTGACGGTCGAGTCGGCCTCAGATGCCGTGCACATGCGGGTCACGGACACCGGCATCGGCATCAAGCCGGAGGATCTGGCGATTATCTTCCAACCTTTTCGTCAGGTTGACTCGGGCACCACTCGCAACCACGAAGGCACGGGCCTCGGCCTGGCCATTTGCCGGCGCTTGGCGGATTTGATGGGCGCGGAGATTCGGGCAGCGAGCGAGTGGGGGAAGGGCAGTGTGTTCACATTCACCCTCCCGCTGAGAAGGCCAGGTCATCCATGAATGCGAGAATCCTCTTGATCGAGGACAACGAACAGAACCGTTACTTGGCCACGTTCCTGCTCGAGGAGCAAGGCTTCGTTGTGATCCCGGCGGCCGACGGCCCCGTCGGTCTGGATCTGGCCAGCCGCGAACGCTTCGACCTCATCCTCCTGGACATTCAGTTGCCCTTGATGGACGGCCATGCGGTGGCCCGCGCGCTGAGGGCTAACCCTGCCCTTGCGGATGTGCCCATCGTGGCTGTCACCTCCTACGCCATGGCCGGCGACCGCGAGTTGGCGATTGGCGCAGGCTGCGACGGTTACCTGGAAAAGCCCATCGACCCGGAGACGTTCGTCTCCGATATCGCGCGCTTTCTCCGCCACCCCCGCAACGATTCAGAACCATGACCCGCCCTACCGCCGCAAATCTCTCTCATGTGAGAGAAAGGTGCTACTCCAGTTTGACCAGCGTCTGATACGAGTTGACCCAGAGCCCGCCGTCAACGGGTACGATGTGGCCGAACGGCCAGTTCCGCTCGGCTGTCGGCCTGAAAAACGACCACAGGATTTGCCGGGTTTCGAGATCCAGAGCGTGGAGTGTGCCGCCGGCGTCGGGAGAGGGTTTCGTGTTCGGACTGCCCTGAAAATATAAAACGTTGCCGGCCACGGCTGTTGCGGGCCAGGAGTCGCGGTACTGGCTAGGTATCTCCCACGCCGTGCGCCCTGTCTCCTTGCTGAAGGCGATGAGATAGCCCGTGGTGATCCCCACGACGACGGCGCCGGCATCCACCAGGCCCTGCACCTGCACACCGCGCTCGCGGCCTTCCACCGGTCGGCGTACTTCGGCCGGCGGCCAGCGATTGAGTCCGGTCGCGCGCGCTACTGCGTACAGATAGTTGTCGCCTGTCGCGAAGACCGTGTCGGCGGTGAGAACCGGCTGATTCAGGCAAACGCCCGGGTGAACGTACGGCGCTTCGGCCCGGTACCGCCAGCGTTCCTGGCCGGTCTTCGCGTCCAGTGCGAACAGGTAATAGCCGGCGGGCTTGGCCGCGTCGCCAGGGATGGCCTTGCCGATCCCGGTGAGATAGATGACCCCGTCTTTCACCACTGGTTGGGAGGCGCAAGGCGCCAGGTTGGTTCCGAAATCAGCCTTCCATCGCTCGCGGCCGGTCGCCGCATCCAGCGCGAAGAAGGAACCACCCTTCGCCAGGATATAGGCGAGGTCCCCGTCCACAGCGACGCCCGCGCCCTGCTCCGGATCGGGTCCACGCCAGACCTCCTTTCCCGTGGTAAGCGAGACAGCGATTACGGATCCAGGATGGGCGGCAGCAAAGGGCGTAATCACGAGGGCGCCCGCCACAGCCGGCGCCGTGGAAACCGATGCGGTTCCGCTCGAGAAAACCGGCCGGTAAGTCCACTTGGCCTTGCCGGTGATGGTATCGATGGCGAACAGGCCGCCGCGGCCGGTCTGGTTGCCGGCAATCACTGCCGATCCAACCACTGTGGCCGGGCCCCAGTCACGAAAGCCGAGATTGGCAGTCACTTTTTCGGCCGGCGCAGTGCGCAGCGGCCGGACAGTTGCAGCATCGATCTGCGCGAATGCGGCGAGCAGCGGAATTGCAGTCAGGACGATGAGTCTGGCGAAGCCCAGCTTTGGATCGAAAGACATTGGGACTAGTATCGCCGAGAGTCGCCGCGCCCCGCCGCAAGGCTCAGATATCCGCCAGGCGCCTTCCCTGGATTGCTGCATAATAAATTAGATAAGTAACAGACCTTAAACTCTGCAATTTCACATGGGGCGCGACTGTGCGCCCTGCCCAACACCAAACCCCAAAGAAAGGAGAACCATGGTGATCCGCAGACGATCGTTTTTGAAAGGCGTCGCAGGCGGCGCTGCGGCCGGAGCTCTGGAGACGACCGGCCGGGGAGCCTCTCCGGTCACACCCCTGCCTTCAGTCAAGCTCGGCAAGGCAACCATTTCACGCCTCATTCTGGGCGGTAATCCCATTGGCGGCTTCAGCCACGCCACCAGTAAGCTCGACGAACTGATGCGTCAGTACTTCACGGTCGAGCGGACGGCCGACCTGTTGCTGCGCGCTGAAGAACAGGGCATCACGGCGTTCCAGAGCCACTATTCCCCGCTCGTGCGCGATGCCCTGAACCTGGCTCGCGAACGCGGCTCGAACATCCAATGGATCTGCCTCAGCCTGGTCGACGACAAGGACTTCATCAAGGATGTCCTCGCGCTGAAGCCGATCGCCATCGCCCATCACGGGACTTACACGGACTTCGCCTTCCACTACGGCCAGCCTGCTCCACAAGTCATCAAGGATTACATGAAGCGCATCCACGACTTGGGCGTCCTGGCCGGCGTTTCGATGCACTGCCCCAGATACCTGCCGCGCATAGAGGACCTCGGCTGGGAAAACGACTTCTACATGACGTCGCTCTACTACATCACCCGCACACAGGCTGAGCTGAAACAGATTTACGGCGATACCCTCGTGCAAAGGGACGAGCCGTTCGCCCTCGGCGACCCTGCCCGCATGTGCGAACAGATCCGCGCCACGAAGAAGCCGTGTCTGGCCTTCAAGCTGCTCGCCGCAGGCCGGGTCTGCTGGAGCCGTCAATCCATCGACGCCGCCTTCCAGTTCGCCTACAAAAACATCAAGCCCGGCGACGCTGCGATTGTGGGCATGTTCCCGGTCCTTGGGGACGAAATCCGCGAGAATGCCAATCTCGCACGGAAGTACGCCTAGCTCGACCCGTCAGCCGATCTTTTCCGCCAGCTCGACGATGATTCCCTCCGGGCCGCGGACATAGCACAGCCGGTACTTGTCCTCGTATTGCTCCAGCTCGCCCACGAGCTCAGTGCCGCGGGCTCGCAGGCCTGCAACCACCGCGTCGATGTCCTCCACCGCGAATGCCACATGCCGGATACCCGGCGTGTTCGCCGGCGCGTGCCGCTTGTCGCCCTGGTTTGACGGCGAGTGATACTTCGTCAGCTCGAGCCGGTCGTTGCCGTCCGGCGTTTGCATCATCGCAATGTCCGCCCGTACGCCCTCGAGCCCCACGATGCGGTCCACCCAGCGGCCTTCGACGGCCCCCTCGCCCTGCAGCACCAGTCCGAGTTGGGCGAAGAATTCGATCGCGGCTGCCAGGTCGTCAACCACGATCCCGACGTGCTCCAACCGTCGGATAGCCATGTGCCCGATGTTACCCGGATTCGGGCGGCGGTGCCAGGCGCCTTGGTCCTGTTCTGGCCGCCGGTACCGGCCCTCAATGCGCTCCTGGACCAACGCTTGCCGCGATGAGGTACAACCGGTTCGCCGTGGCCAGATAAAGCGCATCGCCGATCGCCGCCGGAGCTGAATAGAGCGGCGCATCCATCTCGATCTGCGCCAGCAATTCCTTACGCCGTCCGGCGCGAAGAACGGTCATGCTCCCTTCAACGTTCCCAACGTAGAGCCGGTCGCCCGCCAGCAGCAGGCATCCCCAGATGGCGCCGTTCGTCTCGTGCTTCCAGACTTGGGCGCCGGTCGCAGCGTCCAGACAATGAATCGTTCCGCCCAGGTCCCCCACATACAGCAGACCGTCTTTCGCAATGGGCGTGCCCACCACCCGGCCGACCTCGCGGGAAGTCCATAGGAGCCTGCTCTCGGTGACGTCTCCTTGCCCGTTGGGGCTGATCGCATGAATCATTGAGGGGCCGGCGCCGTGCCCGGGACTCTGTCCCATTGCAATGAAGACACGGCCGTCGGCGAAGACCGGTGAGGCAATGATGGAACCGCGCGAGAAGACTCCGGGGCGCGGAAGCCAACGCGCATCTTTTGGATTGCCGTCAAATCGCCAGATTTCGTGACCCGACGCCGCGTCGTAGGCACGCAGCCAACCATCTCCTCCGCCGAAGAGCACCTGTATGCGCCCATTGACATTGGCCGCAACAGGGCTGGACCACTGGCCGTGCAGAACCTGCTCGCCGGCGCCGATTGCGCGCCAGACCACTTCGCCCGAACGCTTGTCCACCGCGATCAGGCTTGGGGCGCGCGGCGATGGGACTCGCGTGTGGCCTTCGTTTTGCCCGTTGGAGGTAGAGACCATCAGCAGATCGCCCACGGGCAACACTTCGCTATTGGTGGCTTCATGCGGAAAGACACCCAGTCGGCTGCACATGTCTAACTCCCAGACGATGTCGGCCGCGGCGTTGTCCTGGAAGACCTCCTCCCGGTACGCGCCATTGTTCTCGCCATCACGGGAACGCTGTGTGTCGAGGCAGCGCAGTTGGCACTCGGCGGTGACATAGTACAACCTGTGGGTTTCCACATACGGCGCACTTGTCGTCGAAGGCAACAGAAACTCCCGCAGACCTCGCTCTACTCGCGGGGCCACATCCTGCCAGAGGAATTTGCCATCCTTCGCTTGAAATGCCATCAGCACGCCCGCTGCTTCGTGGTAGTCAGGGTTCATACGCCTTGCGTTGTCCGTGCCCACATAGACCGTATCGCCTGCCACCACGGGGCGGCCAAACGTTTCGTTCCCCAACTCGACACTCCAGACGATGTTCCGGCCGGTGCCCGTATCCCAGTCAACCGGAGGATTGCTCGTTGCGGCGGCGGTCGTCTGGGGTACGGGCGCGACGGAAGGCGCGGGCACAAGGTGTGAAATGACAGGCTCTCCAGGTTTGACTCCGGTGATTCGGCTGAGCGCCCATTCTGCTTCATCACGCATTGCTGGATCGTTTGACGCCGCTCTCAGCGCCTCCCGGGCCGGCTGTGCGTTCGGTCCGATGCTTCCCAGGGCTCCGGCCGCGAAGATGCGCACATAGAGGAATTCATCCTTCAGAGCGTCGATCAACTGCGGCACTGCAGACTGCGCAGCCGGACCGATGCTTGCCAGCGCCTCACACGCCGCCCATCGGACGCCGGGAATTGGATCGTCCAGGGCTTTTGCCAGGGCTTCTGTCGACTTGGCCGCCATCGGACCGATGGAAGCCAGGGCCTCTGCCGCGTAGATGCGGACGTATGGATCATCGTGCTCAAGTGTATTGATGAGAGCGCCCAGCGAGGGGCTGGCTCGCTTGCCCAGAGCGCCCAGGGCACGCGCGGCATCGCCCGCGACCATCGGGTCCTCGTCTCTGAGTGCCCCTCTCAACGCCGGTTGAATCGATTCTGTCTGGGGCGCCAGGTCAATTAATTCATTGATGGCGCTGCGCCGGACGGAGTTCGACTCATGCCGCAGCAGTTCCACCAGCAGCGGAATGGCAGGAGGACCGATCCGCTGGATGATTTCAAAAGTCACCACATGCAGGTCCTCCTGCTGAGCGTCGAGGAATCGTCCCAGCAAAGGGAGCGAACGCCCCGCCCCTTTGACGAGCGCGGCTTCGGCGGTTGCGCGGTCCTGGAGGTCTTTGGCCAGCAGTCGATTTGCCCAGTGACGCACCAGGGCGGGGTTTCTGGAAAAACTCGACTCCGTCTGGGCCAGCGGTGATTGGGACTGCGCGACCCCTTGGCTGAGGCCGGCAGCCAATGCAATTGCGAGCGCATGTTTGTTCAGGAATGAACTCACGCAGCCCTTTCGCGAACGCCCGACCTATACCGTTCACCATAGCCGCTTTGTCAATGCAAAGCACGTCGGGTTGCTCTGGCGCCTGCGCGCGTTCGATAGAGGTCCAGAACGGCGCGCTCAGGGAACGCCTTGAGTCGCCGGCGCGGATTTGGTGCCGCTGTTGCGTGTTGTGCTGACCTGGGTGCGGCTCATGCCGTTTCACCGCTGCCCGTAGTCGGTGAATACGTAGTCTCTCGTCTTCGCTCTCGTGTGGCACGTGAACCCGCACTTGGCGTCGTTCCCCTGCGGCGGCGTGCCGGCCAAGGTGCCCGGCTTGAACGTATCGGACGCGGCGTCGTAGTCGAACACTGCCCATCCCCATCCGCCGCTATCCGCGAACCTCTTGCTGTCCTTCACCATGAAGTCCACGTTCACCAGCCTGCCCGGCACTGTCGCGTCCGGGAAGAACTCGTTCGGTTTCGCGGTCCAATGGACCTTGGCCATCTTGGCCCCGTCCGGGACAGGCTTTCCGTTGCGGGGGATGCCGGCCCGATAGGCGTCGATCATCGCCGGATTGCCCAGGATGACGGCGACCACCTTCTCGTTCCGGCTGATCGAGATGGCCTGCCATGCTTCGTATCCCCTGAACTCAGCGAACGCGAGCCCGCCCGGCACTCTCACGGTGTACTTGTCCTGCGCGGAAATGGCCAGGCCACCCACGCCGGCCAGCACCCCCGCCATAGTCGCAATCGTCAGCATCCTTGTGTCCTTCATCCCCAGCCTCCTTGCTCAAGTCTACGTCCGTATTCCCGGCTAACGCGCCGCCCGGAAACATGCTGGTGCGCGGATTCGTGTCCAGTTGATGTGTAGTCGCCATTTCGTACATGTGCCCTGTTCGGATTACGCGCTAACCGGAAACTGTGCTAGTCAGCAGCGAGCGTCCACCGCGGTATTCGGCGCGTCAGCCCCGGCAATGCTCCAGTTGCCGGGATGTTTCACCGCGGCCCGCGCCGCAATCGTGGGGCAACACTGTGGGATCCCCCGCGGGCCGGGCCGGCAAGTGGGTACTCACTTGGCAGCCAGCCGCGCCAGGACCTGCGCCCAGCATGCCGAATGGCTCAGGTGCGCCACGGAGCCCTTCTGTGCTTCCGCTGGCGTCTGGCGCGGGTTGGGCCCTTCTCTCGTTCGAACGCGCACATGCCCTTTCTGTGGGGCTTGACTGGGTCGTGTTGCGCCCCCCTCTGTTGTCGAAAGAAAGGGTGGTGCCGTCGCCGGCCCCGGAAAAACTTCCGGCTATTACTTGCCCGGGGAGAGGGCCTCGTTCCTACTTCTTTGGTGCGGGCGCACCTTGCAGGGTTTTCTTTTCCTGGTAGTACTTGCCCACATCGTTCAGCAGTGGTTTCTCCTTCGTGGCCTTTCCCTTCTGGTGACAGGTGGTGCAGGCCTTCTTTTCCTTCGTGCTGATCTCCTTCGTTGCGAAGGAAACCATCGAAGTAGCCAGGAATGCTGCCAGCAATGTGATGGCCGGCACGACGAGCCTAGATGCTTTCATGTGCCTCCAAGCTGTCGCAGGTTGCGACACGCAGAGTTCTATCATGCAAGTTCGGCCGGACTCGCTCCCAACTGAATCCGGCCAGGGATACTTACGGGGTGACGGAGGGGACTTCAAAGGCTCTGGCCGCTCGGAGGAACCGGCTGGAGCCTCTTTATGAAAGGGAGTCACAGTTTGAACGTTTCAAATGTACTACTCAGTTTGTGGCAATTCCAGACAAAGGGGAGGGGAAGCATAGGTGGCCGTTTAGTTCCCGTTGCCGTGCCCCGGAGAGCCGTAACGCTGCCTTCGCTGCTTCCTGCTTCGATAGCCCCGGACGTTGCTGGATGCGGGCGGCGAGTTTAGTGTGTTGGTTGGGGGTCATGTGTCGCTCCTCCACCTCGATACACTGGCGTCTTCCCTGGCCTGAGCTCTCACCATGTCTTGAGTAAAGTCAGTCTCCAAATCGCCCCCGAAGACCCTTGTGCAACCTCTTGCTTCTTAAGAAACTCAACGACCTTCGCGTCAACGACAGCAGCTTCGGGACCCGATACCATGTGACTCCAGGTTGGCGCCTCCCATAGCTCGGATCCAGCAATATTCCTATGGGAGTACTCGGCTACCGCAAATGGGATCGCCGCGTCACCCCGACTGTGCACAATCAGGGTTGGTGCTTTAATCGAGTTCAGTGCTGCATCCTCAGTGGCCTGTTCCATATCGTTGGAAGCTGCTTGACCCCAGGAAGCTTGCCACCGAAGGTAGAAGCTGCATAGTTTGTCAATATCTGCCTTGCTCATCCGTTTCACAGCCTCATCCGGATCATGCGTTCCGAAGATACTCATCGTGACACGCGCCAGGGATCTTGGCGCCACCCTCGCAAGCATTCTCAACATGTATCTCATGTAGCCATATTGCGAATCGTAGAACTTCTTTCGGATTTCAAAGCCTTTTGGATCTACATCTTTCATGTTTTTCGAGACGGCCTCTTCCAGGACCAGTTTGAGGACCCGCTCAGGATGTCGGGCTGCCAGATAGATCGCTGTTGGCCCTCCGGAGGATTCCGCAATCACATTTGCTTTCGGAATGCCCAATCTGTCCATGAGAGCCGCCATCGCCTCTGCGGCTTCGGGTGCGGTCTTTCCTCCCGATAACGGAGTTTTTCCATAGCCAGGCCGGGAGGGTGTGAGGATCGAAAAACCCGCCGCAAACAAGGCTTCATTTCCGGCGGAGGATTCGCAATCATCCATCGAGCCCGTAAGTCTCAGGACTACTGGACCATGCCCGAGCAGCGTATATTCAATCGGACCTGCCTTGGTCTCTGCGACCTTCCTTGTGTACTTGTCTGCGATCGGCCAGGCGGCGCACGCAAAACACACAACGAGCATGGCAGCAACAGTGCCTATTACTGTTGCCAAAACCCAAGCTTTCGCTGTCAACCGCCTTTGGTGTCCCGAAATCGCTGGCAGTTGCTCAGCCGCTTGGCAGAATCCTGAAGTCGGAATCAGAACATTGAGAGAGAATCGTCGGCGCATGAAATCTCCTCCCGAATTTGCCCTGCTCGCAGCCTCGGGGGCCTCCTCTTGGCTCGCTCTTTCGCTGGACGATATTGAAGCGGCGGTCCGGTGGCCGTCGCATACATAGCCTATCCCAACGGCAGGATGGGAACGCGGGCTGTTCAGAGGGAGGGGGAGATGGCTCTGAATGGTCGATGGCCTGACTTCCGTATTGCCGACGATACGGGCAGAAGTCGCGGTGGATTCCGATGGGAGCGTGGCAAAGAAGGGTAACTCAGAACTGGCAAACGTTGGAGCCATCTCTCCAGCCAACTTCCGGATTGCCGGCCATCCGTCCGCAGGAGCCGGTTGGGCCGCTCGTTTGGGGGCGGAAGGCGTTCACTGGGATCCAGGAGGTCAATTGCCGGGCAGCCCTTACGCTAAAGTCCGACAACTTCGGACCGGCCCGCCTCAAGTCCAAGCCGGCGGCTATCCACGCTCCAAAAAACAGCTTTGCAATGCAAAGTACTGTGTGATTCAATATTGAACATGTTCGAGAGCATCTGGAGCGATTTGGCTTATGCCGCCCGCTCGCTGGCAAAGGCTCGCGGGTTCACATTCGTGTGTGTCGTGTCACTAGGAATCGGGATGGCGCCAGTCATCGCCGTTCCGTACGGCGCCCGAATCCCACGCATGCCGCCTCCAGGCCTGAACACGGACGGGCTGGTCGAAGTCATCACCACGGCCAACAAGTCCCGGCCCGCGGCCAACTCCTGGTCGTATGCGGACTTCACGGACCTGCGCAACTCCGATGCCGGCATCGCGATCTTCGGGTGGGCCACCGCCCCCACCGCAATTCAGCTGCCCGGTGGCGCGAAGCTCTCGCTGTGGCCGATGTACGTCTCGTCCGGCTACTTCCAGACCCTCGGCGTGACGTTGGCGCGCGGACACGGATTCGAAGACGAGACCAGTTCTGTCGTCATTCTCGGACACCAGTTCTGGCAGAACAAGATGAGTGCCGACCCGGCCATCATCGGCAAGACCATCAGGCTGGATAACGTGCCGCATGTCGTGGTCGGCATCGCGCCCCCTCAGTTCGAGGGGCACCTCGGTCTCCAGGGACGGGAAATGTTTGTTCCTCTGGAGCGCCATCCAACTCTGCTCACGGACAGCAACGCTCGTCTCGACCGCGGCAAGGATTGGCTGCACATCCACGGCCGGCTCTCGAAGGGCGTGAGTGTCGCGCAGGCGAGCGTCGCAGTTGCCGGCATCACGGCGCAACTCGCAAAAGAGTACCCTGCGACAAACGGGATCAAAGCCGGCATGGTCGAACCCTACGACCCTCTGGGCGTTCTCGATCGTGCGCAATTCCGCGTGCTTCAGGCGGTGGCGCTGACCCTGACCGGGGCGGTGCTTCTCGTCGTCTGTCTGAATCTCTCCGGCATGATGCAGGTTCGCAGCGCGATGCGCGAGAAGGAACTATCCATACGGCAGGCGATCGGCGCAAGCCGGCTCCGCTTGGCCAGGCATCTCCTGGCCGAAGCCGTGTTGCTCGCGGCCGCCGGCGGGACCGTCGCCTCGCTGGTGCTGTTCAATATTCCGTCGGTGCTCTCGCGGCTCGTGGGGCAGCCTCTGCCGGCTCAGTTCCAGGCCGCGCTGAAGGTTGATCTCTCCATGGTCGCCATCTGTATCGGGCTCTGCCTTCTCACGAGCCTGGTCTTCGGATTCCTGCCTGCCATCCGTTTCAGCCGCCCCGTGATCATCTCCGCCCTCAAGGACGACGCCGGCGCTGGCGGGCAGCGCGTGGGCCGCGTCCATCGCTTCATCGCCGCGCTGCAGGTCGCCATCGCCGTGCCCCTCCTGGTCATGGGCGGCATCAGTCTGGATCGAGTCCGCTCCACTGCAACATCCGACCTCGGATTCACATCCGGTCAACTCTACGCGGCGCCATTGGACCTTGACGCCGGTCCTGAGACTCGCAGCGCCGGCGGCATCGATTTCCGGATCCGAGGCCTTCGCGACGATCTTGCCAGGGCCGGCGGTATTGCGTCCGTCACCGTAGCCGATGGCCTGCCGCTCGACTTCCGCAGTCGTACCATGACCATATCCCTGCAGACCGAAGCGAATGTAGCTCCGCCGTTCGTCCGCGTCCAGACCACCCGCGTCGGTGACGGCTACCTGAACACGATGGGCATTCCTCTGTTGTGCGGGCGCGATTTCACCGTCGATAACATCGCGGGCTCCGGGAAAGTGACGATCATCTCGAAACCGCTCGCCGATCAGCTTTTCCCCAATGCCGGACCCGCCGAAGCGATCGGCAGGCGATTGGATCTCCGTGCCGCCGGCGCAGACGCCGCGCCGGACACGCCGCCGCAGACGCTCACGATCATTGGCGTCACCGGCGATTTCCCCACTTCCCAGATGAGCAACGACCGGGCACAGTTGCTCTTGCCGCTGGCTCAACACTCGAATCTCCGGCGCGGCTCCGTACCCCCCGACGACGATGACGGCGGCGCGGCGCCGGCTCTGATGCTGATCGCGCGCAGCGCGGACGGGGAGCCGCCGGAGAAGATAATTTCGGTCTTCGAAAAGGTGGTTAGGGATCTCAATCCGGAATTTCGGCGCGACCGTATCATCACCGGCGTCTCCCTTCGGAGACACAGCGTGAACGACTTCCTCACTCAGGCGGCGGTCGCGGGTGTCGCTGGCAGCGTCGTCCTGATACTGTCTGCGCTTGGAATCTACGGCGTCGTCGGATTGATGGTCGCGACGCGGACTCGCGAGATCGCCGTACGCGTCGCGCTGGGCGCCTCCCGCCCGCGCGTGCTCAGCATGATCCTGTTTGATGTCGTGAAGCTCACCACACCTGGAGTCGCTGTTGGACTCGTTCTCGCAGCCGCCCTCATTCGCCTCAACGCCGTGAAGATGGGCGTCTCACTCAGCAACGTGGAGACCCTCGCATATGTCCTCGGCGCTGCGATCGCAATACTCGTCGCAATGCTTGCCAGCCTCCCCCCCGCGCGCCGCGCCGCGTCGGTCTTGCCGATGGTGGCCATGCGCTCGGAATAAGATCTATTTCGGAGCTTGCGAGCTCTAAACCCCAGGGAACTCAGCAAACTCAAAGTACGTAGTCCAGACTGAGGCAACCCATGAACACGGTCGAATTGCGCGCCAACGGCACAGCCACCCACGGATGGATACGCCGGATCGCCCGTTGGGTAACGGTGGCCGCATTGGGCATTTGGGTTGCGTTGGCACTGCTTGTAAGCGCGGGTCTCGGCTTTGGCATGCGGACTCTCCTGGTTGGAATGAAGACCCCTCCGCTGCTCACCGCCGAGCTGTTCACGCGCGATGCGAAAAGCTTTTCCGATCTGCCCGATACGCCTGCCATACCAGTCCTCCACAGGGATTTCGGGCCCGCCATCGGCGTTAGCGACGGCCGTCGCCTCTACGACATGGTGGTCAGCAGGGGATACCGCCGGGCGCTGGACGTGGGCACCGGAAACGGCTATGCGGCCCTGTGGCTCGGAATGGCAATGAGAGCGACGGGAGGCAAGGCGATTACCATCGAAATCGATCCGGCCACAGCCCGTCAGGCGCGCAGGAACATCCAGGACGCTCAGTTGGAGAATGTGGTGGACTTGCGAATCAACGATGTGTTTCGCGAAGTTCCGGCCATCCCCGGCGACTTCGATTTCGTCTTCCTCGATCTGGGCGGCGTCCACCACGAACGGCTCCTCGAAATGCTGTCACCGCGGCTCGCGCCGGGTGGTGCCATCGTGTCGCACAACGCCTTGGGACTCCGTTTCACGGCAGCCGGGTATCTGCCCGCAGCCTGGCGCAACGCCAATCTCGAGACCGGCATCCTGCCGACCCTCAGCGGCGGACTCGCCATTTCGGTGAAGACCGCTCGCGAATAGATCCTCCTCGGTCGCATGACTGGCCCGCGCCGCAGATCAGTCGGTCAGCGGGCTCTCCCAGACGCGGCAAAGCAGTTCCTTGAGCTGAGCGAAGTCCTTGGGCCCCAGCTCGGTGCTCCATTCACGCTCGATGTCGCGGAGGATGTCGTGGATCTTCGCGTAGGCGGCGTGCCCCCGGTTGGTGAAGCGGACAAATCGCGCGCGGCCCTCGTCGGGTGCGTCGGAGCGGACGATATACCCGAGTCCCTCCAGGCTCCGGAGGAGCTGGTTCATCGCCTGCTTGCTCATCCCCGCACGCTCGGCGAGATTGCCCGGCCGGGCCCCGTCAGGCCCGGGATACTGCAGGACCGCCATGTGCGGCAGACGGAGATCCGCAAACCCCTCCGCATTGAGTTCATTGATGATGCGGCGGTGGATCGCCTGCCCCGGAACGCGCAGCAGGGCCCCAATCAGCATATCCTCGGTCTTGAGGGGTAACGATCTTTTGGGCATGAGCATTGACATCCTCGGTAAACTCAGTTTACCATCTCAGCATGGTAAACACAATTTACCAAAGAGGGGACGCAGCCATGACACGGCAAACCATTGGACTCCACGTCGATCCTTCGAACGAAACCATCCGTCTCGGCCCGCTCGAGGTGCGCTTCCTGGTCACTGGGGACCACTCGACAGGCAGCGTCGCGGTCTTTGAGCTCTTCGTTCCGGGCGGGCAGCGCCTCATGGCGCCGGCCCATAGCCACGACCACTACGAGGAGACGATCTACGGCATCTCCGGCGTCTCCACCTGGACAGTGGACGGAAAACCCATCGACGTCGGGCCGGGGCAGGCGCTCTGCATTCCGCGCGGCGCCGTTCACCGGTTCGACAACAACGGAAGCCAGAATGTGCAGGCGCTCTGCGTGATTACGCCCGCCGCCATCGGCCCGCAGTACTTTCGCGAGTCCGCGGAGGTGATCAACGCGGCCGCTGGTGGTCCGCCGGATCGGGCCAGGATGGTAGAGATCATGCGGCGTCATGGCCTCACGCCGGCTGCGTCTCCGGCGCAGGCTGAGGCGTAACGCTACGCGGCGCGCAACCGAAGTCCGGCATTGAGAGGAGGACGGATGTTTCAAATCCTGAAGCGTTGCGATCAACGGAAAGGCTCAATCGCCACAGTCGAGTTCGAAGGCCGGCCGTATGGCGCTGGCGTTTCCTTCTTCCTGGGCAACCTGCAGCCAGGGCAAGGCCCGGGACTGCATCAGCATCCCTATCCCGAAACCTGCATCGTGCTCTGCGGCCAGGCGGCAATGGTCGTCGATGGCAAAGAGGTGGCCGCCTGCGCCGGCGACATAGTCATCATCGGGGCGGATACCCCGCACCGGTTCACCGCTATCGGCGCCGAACGCCTGGACATGGTCTGCATCCATGCCTCGGATCGCTTCGTGATTGATCGAGTCAGCGCCCCGGCGATGTCCGGATAGCCTCATCACGCAACTCCCCACGATTATTTTTCCTTTCCCCTCAATCACCTGGCGCAAAATCGCCTTCCAGTCCGTTCGGCCCGAATTCTCCTAAACACGCTGGGCGCTCATCTGCCCACGGAAAGGAGCCATCATGGCCACTCGGAATCATACCCCCACCCCCCACTCGCTCCACTGGCCGGAAGTCATGCAAAACAAATGCATTACCCCGGAAAATGCCTGCTCATTCGAACCCGGATCGAACCCACCGCTTTACCTCCTGTCCCCGGCTGGAATTCGTCCAATCAAGAGGATCGATAGAAACTCCGCCATGGCCTGCCGGAAACTCCACCTGCCCGAAGCCACGGGTTTCCCCGCCGAAACTGCCCGATTCAAACCGCCAGCGCTGAGTGGGCAGCCCTCTCACGGAGCAGAACTTAGTACTATCTCCTCCAGTGACCCTCAACCCCGACCAGCTCGCCGCCATCCACGCGTGGAACGAAGCCCTCCTCGTCATGGCCCCCGTCGGCACCGGCAAGACCAACGTCCTCGCCCTCCGCGCCGCCCACGCGATCGAGAACGGCGTCCCCCCCTCCGAAATCCTCTGCCTCTCCTTCACCAATAAAGCCGCCCGCGAGCTCAAAGCCCGCCTCACTACCGTCCTCGGCAAGACCGCCAACGCCATCACCGCCAAAACCTTCCACGGCCTCTGCGCCGCCATCCTCCGCGCTGAAGCCCCCGCCGTCGGCTGGGACCGCGACTTCATCGTCTACGACGAAGAAGACTGCCGCACCCTCTGCGGCGACGCCGCCCACCGCTTCGGCATCTCCCTTCCCAAGGAAGACAAAACCCAGTTCGAGTTCCTCCTCTTCCAGGCCGCCGGCGACGCCCGCCTCTCCCCCTACGAAAACCCTCCAGGCCTCAACTCCCAGCTGGTCTTCGATCGGGCCGTACAATCCTCCCGGCTTGAAAACCTCAAGCGCCGCAAAATCATCTTTCCGCCCATCCTCATCGAGTACGTCCACCTCCTCCGCGAACGCCACGCCGTCGACTTCGCCGACCTCATCCACGGCCTCAACAAACTCTTCTCCGAAAACCCCGGCATCCTGCAGCGATATCAAAAGCGCTTCTCCTGGATCCAGATCGACGAAGTCCAGGACACTAACCGCAGCGAGTATCTCCCCCTCCGCCTCCTCGCCGAGCCCCACAAGCGACTCTCCTTCTTCGGCGACGTCGATCAGACCATCTACCAGTGGCGCGGCTCCGTCCCCCACGACATCCTGTGTGACTATAGAGCCCGCTTCGCCCCCGTCCGCGAGATCCGCTTCACCCGCAACTACCGATCCACCCGCCGCATCATCGCCGCCTGCGAAAAGCTCATCCAGGCCTGCCCCGACGCCGTTACTCGCGAGATCATCCCCCAATCCGCCGACGACGGACTGCCCCCCGAGTGCTACGCGGCCGCGGACATCCGTGACGAAGCACGATGGATCGCCTCTCGCATCTGTGAGCTCCACCGCGGCGGCTCCAACTACGGCGACATCGCCGTCCTCACCCGCACCAACTTCACCGCCCGCGACCTCTCCCGCGAATTCACCGCCCTCAAGCTCCCCCACCTGAAAGTCGACGAGTTCAAGTTCTTCCAGCGCGCCGAAATCAAGGACGCCCTCGCCCACCTCAAACTCCTCGTCAATCCCCACGACACCGCCAGCCTTACCCGCTTTCTCAAAACGCCGCCCAAGGGTATCGGCGACGCCACCATCGAAGCCCTCAAAGCCGCGCCCCGCGACGCCGGCCTCAAAATCGGCGACCTCCTCGATCCCGCCATCTACGAAGCCGGCGATCCCTTCCTCCGCCTCACCTCAGCCGCCCGCGACGGCCGCGTTGTCGTCTTCGACATCGAAACCACCGGCCTCCGCATCGGCGATGACGACATCGTCGAAATCGCCGCCACCAAATGCGGCGCAAACTCTACCGGCGAATCCTTCCACGCCTACCTCAAGCCTGGAAAGCCCGTCGGCGACTCCGAGCCCATCCACCACCTCAGTGACGCCTTCCTCGCCGAACACGGCCAGGATCCCCGTGACGTCCTCGAACGCTTCCGCCACTTCTGCGACGGCTGTGTGCTCGCCGGCCACAACATCCCACTCTTCGACGTCCCCTTCCTCCGCGGCGCCTGCGCGCGTCTCGGACTTCCGGACTGGCAGGATCAGCCCGCCTTCGACACCCTCGACCTGACACGCCGGTTCTACCGCTTCTCCCGTTACCGCCTCGGCGACATCTGCCAGAAACTCGGCCTCAAGTCCGTCCCCACCCACCGCGCCGATGCCGACGTCGCCGCTACCGTCGAGCTCCTCCAGGTCCTCCTCCCCAAACTCGAAGAAGGCCTGACCACCCGTCTCGACGCTGTGAAAAAGCACGGCGCCCGCTTCAAACCTCTGGCCGCCCAGGTCTCCACCTGGCGCCGCCGCATGGCCGAAGAGCGCCCCCACGAGCTCCTCGATCGCATCTATCGCGAGTCCGGCCTCCTCCGCTACTACGAAGAAGACGAAGAGCGCTTCCTCCACTTGAAGGAACTCCTCGACCACTTCGAACGCTTCGACGATCCTGGACTCGCCCCCGTCGACGCGCTCCTCCACGTCCTCAGCGTCGCCTCTCTTGCCAGAGAAATCGACGGTCAAAAAATCACCGAGGACCAGGTCCTCCTCCTCACCGTCCACCAGGCCAAAGGGCTCGAATTCGACAACGTCTTCGTCGCCGGAGCCTGCGAAGGCGAATTCCCCAACCGCCGCAGCCTCCGCGAAGGCCTCGAGCTCGAAGAACACCGCCTCTTCTACGTCGCCATCAGCCGCGCCAAACAAAGGCTCTTCTTCAGCTACCCCCTGATCGACACCTGGGGCCGCGAAACCATCCGAAGCCGCTACTTGCGCCATCTGGCGCCTCTTCTGGAGGATCGATGACCTTCAGCACCTCCGACCTGACCCTGGCCCGCCTCCTCGAATCCGCCTACGCCGAGTGGGGCCGGCTCCAGCCTTCATCCAACACCAACCTCGTCGAAACCCAGGAAATCGCCGGCGGCTGCGCCCTCTTCGCCGGCGTCGCCTCCCCCATGACCCACGCCCTTGGCATCGGCATGTCCGGCAAACTCCCCGAAGGCGAATTCGACCGCCTCGAAGCCTTCTTCCACGACCGCGGCAGCCCCTGCCTCATCGACCTCTGCCCTATGGCCGACCTGAGCGTCATCGAACAGATCACCCTCCGCCGCTACAAGATCATCGAGTTCAACAACCTCATGCTGAGGCCCGCCGTGACCAGCACGGCAATTCCCCTGAGCGGCGCGGCAACCATCCTCCCCGTCCCCCCACACCGCCACAAAGAATGGTGCCGCCTCATCACCCAGGGCTTCAGCGGCAGCACCACCGAAATCAACGAACAAGAGCTGTCCCTGATGGAGTCCCTCCCCTCCCTCGGCGACACCTTCTTCGCAGAGCTCGACGGCATCCCCGCCGGCGGCGCCGCCATGTCCATCCACCAGGACGTCGCCATGCTCTACGGCGACGCCACCCTCCCCCACTTCCGCGGCAAAGGCATCCAACAGGCCCTCATCCGCCACCGCGTCCAACTCGCCGCCGAAGCCGGCGCCCAATGGGTCACCGCCTGCGTCATCCCCGGCAGCGGCTCACATCGCAACTACGAACGCTGCGGTTTCAGCCTGTTCTACATGCGCGTCAACGTTGCGAGGGAGTGGTGAATGTCAATCGCGGCGCGGCACCATCGGCACGAACATCACCGGATACTCCGTGTGCTCCCGCGTCTTGCCATTCATGTCCTTCTCGACCACCACCAGCTCCTGCCACTCGCGCCCGATCGGCGCCACCAGCCGCCCGCCATTCTTCAACTGCCGCAGCAGCGCCTCCGGCATCTCCGGCGGCGCCGCCGTCACGATGATTTTGTCGAACGGCGCCTCCTCCGGCCAGCCCAGGTAGCCGTCGCCCGCTCGCACGCTCACGTTCTGATACCCCATCGTCCGCAACCGCTCACCCGCCTCTCGCGCCAGCGGCTCGACAACTTCAATGCTGTACACCCGTCCCGCGAGCTTCGACAGGATAGCGGCCTGGTAACCAGACCCCGTCCCGATCTCCAGCAACTTGTCCGTCGCCTTGATGTGCAGCAGATCGGTCATCGACCCGACAATGTACGGCTGCGAAATCGTCTGCCCGTACCCGATCGGCAGCGGCCTGTCTTCATACGCCGACTTGCGCACGTTCTCCGGCACAAACAGATGCCGCGGCGTCTCCCGCATCGCTTGCAACACCGCCTCGCTCTTCACTCCCCGTCGCTGAATCTGGTTCTTCACCATCGATTCCCGCAGGATCTCCCAATCCTGCGCCGTCACCGTCGACCCCAGCAGGATCGAGATCGTCACCGGATTCGGAGGCCAAAGTCTCATCCCGCCCTCATCATACGCCCGATTTCGTGGGGCGGCGCTTCCGCTCCGCCGCCGGCCTTCCGGCCGGCGCGTATCGCCGCCCTTCCGGCCGGCGCGTATCGCCGCCCTTCCGGCCGGCGCGTATCGCCGCCCTTTTAACACTTCTTTACCCCCTCCCCCGTTCCATCGCCAACGGGACGCGTAGTCTTAAAGATAGAGAGGCCAGACCATGAAGCGGCAAACCCTCATGTCCCGGTTGTTCGTCGGCACGATGCTCGTGCTCTGCGGCATCCTCGGCATCCTACAATATCGCTGGATCGACGAAGCCAGCCGCGCCGAGCGCGAGCGCCTCCGCGGCAGCCTCCAGTCCAGCCTCAACCGCCTCAGCCTAGGCTTCAACTCCGAACTCACCGCGGCCTGCGTCTCACTCCTGCCGCGCCATCTTCCCCCGGACGCCGAATTGACCGACGAAGAGACCGCCGCTCAATACAGGCAGTGGAAAGAGAGCAGCCAGCACGGCCAGTTGTTCCGCAATGTCGCTCTCGTCAAGGTGCACAATGACAAACTGTCTCTGCGCCTCCTCAACCATGAGAGCTTCGAATTCGAACCAGCCGAATGGCCCGCCGCCTGGTCTGGCGTCAAGGAGCACATGGAGGCCCGCCTCGCCGGCGAGCCCCGGCCCCTGCGCGGTCCCGAAGACGGCCCGCTCATCGAAGTGCCGCGCCAGTTCGGCGGCCGCCCCCCCGGCCTCGGTGGTCCGCCGCGGCCCAACAGCCCCCTCCCCGTCCGCCGCAACCCGAGCTGGATGATCGTCGAGGTCAACACGGAGTACGTTCGTGACACCATGATCCCTGAGCTGCTCCAGCGCCACCTCGGCAAGGACAGCCTGCAGAACTATCAGGTCGAAGTCCTCACTCGCGGCGCGCCACACGAGGTCATCTATCAGACTCTGCCCACGCCCTCAGGCCACATCGGCGAAACCGCCGACGCCAAGGTCAGCCTCTTCGAAGTCCAGTACGAACAGTTATTCAGGGGCCGGGAAGGCCGCGGAGGATTCGGCGGCCAACGATTCCGCGCGCCCTCCACCGAGTTTGGACGCTGGCTCCTCTCCGTCCGCCATCGCGCCGGATCCCTTGACGCCGTCGTCCAGCAGGCCCGCTTTCGCAATCTCGGCGTCACCGCCGCCATCCTGCTCCTCATGCTTGCTACGCTCGCCGCGCTGGTCCGCTACACCCGCCGCGCCCAAAAACTCGCCGAGTTGCAGATGAACTTCGTCACCGGCGTCTCTCACGAGCTCCGCACGCCGCTCACCGTCATCCGCACCGCTGCCTTCAACCTACGCGGCAGGCTCTCTCAGAACCCGGCCCAGGTCGAGAAGTACGGTGCACTCATCCAGCAGGAGAGCGAGCGGCTCACTGAGATGGTCGAACAGATCCTCGGCTTCGCCCGCACCGAAGCCGGACAGGTCATCCGGGCCAAAGAGCCGATCTCCATCGAGGCCATCATCGACGAGAGCCTCGACATGAGCCGCAGCGCCATCGAGCACGGCGGTTGCGCCGTCGAGAAGCACATCGAGCCCGATCTCCCTCCGGTCAACGGTGATCCCATCGCGATCAGGCAGGTGCTCCAGAACCTGCTCACCAACGCTGCCAAGTACGGCAGCGAAGGTGGCAAGTGGATCGGCGTCACCGCCGCCAAAGTCGGCAACGACAGCGCTCCCGCCGTCGAAATCCGTGTCGCCGACCGCGGCCCCGGCATCCCCGCCACCGAGCAGGCCAGCATCTTCGATCCCTTCTTCCGCGGCCAACGCGCCGTTCAGGATCAGATCCACGGCACCGGCCTCGGGCTGAACCTCGTCAAGAAAATCGTGGATGCCCACGGCGGCCGCATCACAGTCAAGAGCGAGCCCGGTCACGGCGCCGAGTTCACCGTCTGGTTCCCAGCCGCCGCGCATGAGAGGCAAGATGAGTTCGCGAATACTACTCGTTGAGGACGAGCCAGGCCTCGTCATGACGCTCTCCGACATGCTCGCCGGAGAAGGCTACGAAGTCGATACCGCCACCGACGGCCCTTCCGGCCTCGCCAAAGCCTCAAGCGAGCTCTACGACCTCGTGATCCTCGACGTCATGCTCCCCGGCAAGAACGGCTTCGAGGTCTGCCGCGAGCTCCGGCAGCGCGGCCGCGATGTCGCCGTCCTCATGCTCACCGCCAGAACACAAGTGGTCGATCGTGTTGTGGGCCTCAAGCTCGGCGCCGACGACTACCTCACCAAACCCTTCGATCCGTCCGAGCTCGTTGCCCGCATCGAAGCCCTTCTACGCCGCGTGAGAAAAGACTCCACCGCCCCGCTTCGCACCTTCCAGTTCGGCGATGTCGAAGTCGATTTCGAGGCCGAAGAGGTCCGCAAAGCCGGCAACGCCGTCAGCCTCGCGGGCAAGGAGCTGCAGTTGCTCCGCTACCTCGTGGAACGCCGCGGTACTGTCGTGCCTCGCGAGGAACTGCTCGAGAGCGTCTGGGAATATCAGGCCGGCGTCTCGTCACGGACGATAGACGTCCACGTCTCATGGCTCCGCCAGAAGCTGGAAGACAACCCCCAGAACCCGCGCCACATCCACACCGTGAGAGGAGTCGGCTACCGCTTCTCGACATGAGTCACAGCCGGGCCCCGAGCCCGAGCGGCGACATCAGGCCCGCGAACTTCTGAGAGCGGGTAGGTGTGTCGTTAGTGGAGCTGAGCCGCCTGCCGCTACGGCGCCTCAAACAAACACAGCCGCCGGTTTGTCGCCGGGACCTCGATCAGCCGGCGCAGGTTGAAGTACGGCCTGAAGGCCGAAAGAAACTCGTCGAGCGAGTAGCCGCTCGACGGACAGAATTCAACCAGGACCGCGCGTCCCAGCCTGCGCAGGAACGACGCCTGCCGCGGAAGGAGCGTGCCGGACATGAGATGGAGGTGATGACAGAGAGCCAGGGCGATCACAAGGTCGGCTTCGGGCCGCGCCGCCGGGCCCGAAGCCGTGTCGAGTACGAGCGGTAGCAGCCGACTCCCCCGCACTGCCCGCTCCTGCTTGTAGGCCGCATCGACAAATGCCGGATCCGGGTCGAACGACACGCACGCCGCACCCGAAGCAACTGCCAGTCGGGCAAATTCGCCCGTATGGATTCCCAGGTCGTAGACCAACAGCGGGCGGCGGTGATGGAGCAACTCGGAGACCACGATGCGCTTGAACCCGTCGCCCAGACACGGGTCCTCGCGTACGATCGCTTCGCCGAGCGTCGCGGTCCTGGGCCGAAGGGCGGTGATGATCCGGCGCTGCAACTTGAGCCAGGCGTCAAGCGACAACCCCTTGAACAGCGCGGCGAGCGGCAGCCGCCGCGCTATTGAGGCGAACGTCGACCTCTCGATCAAGGGTTCGAGAAACTGACGGATGAATTCAGGCCCCGCGGCCCACGGGCCGCCGTGGTGGTCTTCCGGCGATTGCTCGCCGGTGAACACCGGGCGGCAGCCACGGAACTGAACCTGGTAGGCCGATGCGCTTGCCAGCGTCATTCCAAGCGCGAGGGCATGCTGCTGGGTGTCGAGAATCAGCAACGCAGCGTCCCTGAGCTGCTCGAAGGACCACTCGAAGGGGTACGAAATGAGCGTGACGGTCTCCTGCGCGGCAGCAAGTGAAGGCGGGGCTCCGATCATCAGGGGCTTGTCGCTACCTCCTGGATGTTTGAACGGAGATTCCCGGCGCAGGGTTGCAGTCCAGCCTGTCAAGAAGTGTTAAGACCATCGGCTAGAAGCGGTACGTGACAGAGATCGAATAGAAACCGAAGCCCTTCTCGACGAAGGTGCCTTCGAGGAAGGGGCCGGAGAAGAAACGGGTGATTACGCCGGTCAGGTTGATGTGCCTCGTCACGGTCCAAGTCACGACCAAGCCTGGATTGGTTCCGATGTACTTCTCGCTGCTGCCGTGCGGACCGAGCAGCAACTGGCGCTGTATGTTGTACACGCCGTCGCCGGCTTCGGTGCGGAAGTAGGTCGGCGATTCGACAATTGCGATCAAGTTCCTGCGGATGGGCATCTGGAACGAGGCGTTGATGTCGGTGATGTTGGTCGGGCCAAACAGGCCCACGAGACCGGAAAATGCATTGCCGGGGAATAGGGGGTTAAACGAATGCAGAGCCGCATCGTTCGGGTTCTTGTCGCCGGACGCCGAGTCGAAGTTGGCGGAGAGCCTGGGCCTGAAGCGCTTGCCCGGGAAGCGGTACCCGCCTTCCGTGGTGACGGCCCAGGCGCGAATGGGCTCGGAGTGGAGGAAAGTGCCGAACTGTCCGATAACGTCCGTACTGAAGGACAGGTTGCCGGCCGCACCGCTGAGCCTGCCTCCGAAAGTGCTGCGCGTCTCCGGGCCGATGCCCCGAACATATTGCGCAATTGCCTGATCGGTACCCAGGTAATAGACAGTGCCGCTGCCGGTCTTCCAGAGGAAGTGCTGCTTTGTGAATGCGCCGGCCCAGAAGTTCTGCCCGGAGTCAGGCGAGTCGTTGAGGATGCCGGGGGAGAGCCTGACGAGCCTCGCCGCACCGCCTTCAACGAGCCAGTCCTTGGTTTCATACTTGGCGTACACGCCGTCGAAGCTGCGCTTCACGTTCAGTCCCTGGCCGGCGGAGATCAGGCGGTTGGATCCGATCGCCAACTCCTGGCGGCCCAGGCGCGCCGTCAGGCGCCTGTTCTTCTCTTTCGGCGATGTGTATTCAAAGAAGGCCTGATGCAGGTCCAGCGTGTCCTTGTCGGTCGGCCGCGGCGAACGAAGTTGGCCGTCGATAATGCCCGACTGGAGTTCGGTGAAGAAGCGGAAGCGCCGGCCCATCTTCAGCCCCACGCTGAAGAGGTATCGCTGCAACAGGTAGTTGTCGATAGTCCCCGGCCGGCCTCCGGCGGAGCGAACACGGAAACCCTCGGGCCGGATTCGGACCTCGCCGCCGAGGGTGAGATACCAGTCCTCACCCTTCAGCGGGATGTACTTAAGTGGATCCCAGAAATCGCTGACAAGCGATCTGTCGCGAAGGAAACTCCAATCTTCATTCGCTATGTTTGGCAGGTAAGCTCGATTTTGAACTTGAGCGTGCGAACAAAGGGCGCAGGCCAAAGCCACAATGGCCCGCGGACGTGGGCCTGGGAGCATGGACTCAGTTTAGGCCATATCATCGATCTTCGAGAGACGGTGGAGCAAAAGTTCGCCCGATGTGAACAGAGCGCCCATCACCTTGGTGCGTGTCTTCTCGATCTCCAATTCGGAGCCGTCGATGAAGAGCATGGGAATGCGGCGTCCGGTCTTGTACCCGCGAACCCCCTCGGCGGTAGCGCGCGAATGCGATGGCCGCTTGGCGAGATCGAGCAGGATAATGTCCGGAGGGTGGTTCAATACGGCTCGGCAGCCCCGGGCGCCGTCCTGCGATTCGACCTCGACGGTCCATCCTGCGGCGCGCAGCGAGTCGGCGCGCTTCTTCGCGGCGGCAGCGTCCCACTGGAAGAGGAACAGACGTCCTGGCATGTGAACCATTGTAGGGTTTCGATTTGGCTATAACGGAAGAGATCATGCAAACACGGCGATTAGGCAACAGCGATCTTCACATCACTCCGATCGGCATCGGCGCATGGGCGATGGGCGGAGGCGGTTGGGCCTTCGCCTGGGGCCCGCAGGACGACGCGGAATCGATCGGCGCAATTCGCGCGGGCGTCGATGCGGGCATGAACTGGATCGATACCGCGGCGATCTACGGGCTCGGCCACTCGGAGGAAGTCGTCGCAAAGGCGTTGGAAGGAGTGACGCCAAAGCCCTACGTCTTCACCAAGTGCGAGCGGTGCTGGGATGAGAGCGGGCAGATATTGAAGCGGCTGAAGCGCGACTCAGTCCGCAAGGAGTGCGAGGATTCGCTGCGGCGCCTGAAACTGGATGCGATCGATCTCTACCAGATCCACTGGCCCGAGCCGGAGGAGGATATCGAAGAGGGCTGGGAGACTCTGGCGCGGCTGAAGGAAGAGGGCAAGGTGCGCTGGATTGGCCTGTCGAACTTCAGCGTCTCGCAGATGGAGCGAATTGCGAAGATCGCGCCGATCACGTCCCTGCAGCCTCCGTACAATCTGCTCGCCCGCGAAATCGAGACTGAGACGTTGCCCTACTGCGGCCGCAACGGAATCGGCGTGCTGGCGTACTCTCCGATGCACTCGGGACTGCTCACGGGAAAGATGACGCGCGAGCGGATCGCCTCGATGGCCGCTGACGACCACCGCCAGAAGCGGCCGCAGTTCCAGGAGCCGCTGCTGACGCGCAACCTTGCCCTGGTCGAACGGCTGCGTGAGATTGGCGCCAGGCACGGCCGCACTCCAGGAGAGGCAGCGATCGCATGGGTCCTGCGGAAACCGGAGGTGACGGCTGCCATTGTCGGGCTGCGGTCGGCGGAGCAACTGAATGGGGTGATCGGGGCTGCGGCGTTCCGGCTGACGGCGGAGGAGGTCAAGGAGATCGAAGCGGAGCGCGGCGCCTAGACCAGGTGGGAACAGAGCCTCATTGAGAGGGGGGAGCACCGCCGCGTGGCGCCTGGCCCCCGGTCGCTCACTTGACCTGTGTGGCGATGGAGCGAGCGGACTCGAACAGCATCTGCGTCTCGCTGGAGCAGCCGATGAAGGTCATGCCCATCTCTCTCCACCGCTTGGCGAGGCCGACGTTGCGGGCCTGAGCGCCGGGAGCGACGCCGTGGGCCTTGCAGCTTGCGACGATTTTCTCGACGGTCTCGATCATCTTGGGATGTTCGAAGTCGCCGGGGACGCCGAGGCTGATGGAGAGATCGACGGGGCCGATCATGACGGCGTCGATGCGCGGGACGGAGAGCAGTTCATCGCGCGCTTCGACGGCCTTCACGGTCTCGATCTGCAGCACGACCATCTGCTCGCGGTTCATGTGCTCCATGATCTGCGCGATGGACACGGGCTCGAAGTCGACGTGCAGCGGGGTGAGGCCCATGCCGCGGACGCCTGCGGGCGGGAACTTGGTCCAGCTCACGGCCCTTTCGAGCAGAGCCGGGTCTTCGACGCGCGGGAAGATGACGCCTTCGGCGCCGCAATCGAGGGCGCGAGCGATGAGCGAGTACTGCAAATCGGCCACGCGCACGATGGGCGAGAGGCCGCAGCGCGCGGCGATGCGGCAGAGGTCCTGCAGCGTCTCCTGGTCGAACCCGCCGTGCTCGGCATCCAGGAAGGCCCAGTCGAAACCGGCGGCTGCGAGGATGCGTACCACGTCCTGGGAACGGAGTTGCGCGAAGCCGGTGCCCAACTGCAGGCGGCCTTCGCGGAGAGCCTGTTTGACGGAGTTGATTTTCATAGAGCAAGGAGCATGTGGTCGGGGCAGGAGCGTTGGATGTTCGAGTAGATCGTGTCGAGGAGATCGAACCCGTGGCGTGCGAGGAATGGAAGGATCGAGTAGAGCCGTTCCTGGAGGTGGTGCTCCGGATAGACAAGGCTGCTGAGGTGCGCGGCGGCCTCGTCGATGCGGGAGTTGCGGCGCAGAGCTTCGCGAGCGGCCTTGCCGCGGTTTTTCTCGATCTGATAGAGAATCTTGGCGCGGCTCTTGGAGAGCGCGTCACTGAGGGTGGGATCGAAGGCGCGCAGTTCGCCGTGAAGGCGATCGAGAGAGTTGCGAACTTCGTGGGTGACTGTTTCGAACGTGATCTGGACGGACTCGGGGACAAGGCGCGCGGCGATGCGCTGCTTGAGTTTGAGCTCGCCGTGGAAGCAGTCCGTGAGCGTGATGTCGAAGCGGTCCATCAGCGAGCGCGAGTGCTCGTCGAGCAGGGTGAAGCCGCTGCGGGAGATGGCGGCAGGCATGCGGCCGAGAAGGTTCCGATAGAGGACCTCGGACTGTGCGAGATAGGCGAGCTCCGCGGGACCGCCGATGTAGGCGGCGGTGGGCAGAAGCGAGTCCTGCATGACGGGGCGGAGCAGGGCATTGGGCGAGAGGGCGGCCGGATCATCGACAAACTCATTGCCATTGAGGCGGATGCGGCGGCCGTTCTCGAGCTTGAAAAACAGAGAGGACTGCGGCTCGACCAGGACCTGCGCGTGATAGCCGGCGCTCTGGAGCTCCTGGCCGCGCTGCAGCAGTGCCGCGAGCAGATCGCTGCGATTGTCGAAGGCCTTCCGCAGCAGCGGCGCGGCGAGGCGGCGGATCTCCGGGTCGAGGGGATCCATGAAGATGAGCCCGTACCCGGAAAGCAGACGCTTCAACAGCTCGCGGAACGCTTCGCCGAAGGTGCGGCCGGGCCGGTAGGTCTCTTCGACGAGGCTGATGACCTCGTCGGCGTAGAGCATGCCGCGAAGGGCGGAGGCGAGCTGGTCGACAGGCGATGAGGCGATCTCGATGGCGCCCACGGGCCTGCCGGGCTGGCCATTTCCCGTCACGGCGAGTTTCAGGGGCTGCTGGCTGGAGTTGAAGACCCAGGCGTGGTTGATTTCGTCGAAATCGTGATCTTCCGTGGCGAGCCAGAAGACAGGCACCGCACGGATGCCGCTCTCTGTGAGCTGGCGAGCCAGGTGAGCAGCGGTGAGGGCTTTGTAAATGGTGTAGGACGGGCCGGAGAAAAGGCCGACCTGCTGGCCGGTGACGACGGCGACGGTGTCGGGCAGTTCGAGCTGCGAGAGCGGCGCCGAATCGCCATTTGTCTTGCGGAGCGCGGCGACAAGCTGCTGGCGGCGGTCATCGGGCAAGGATGCGGCGAATGCGGCGCGCCGGACCGACTCGGGGTCGTGCGGGTCGTGCGCGTAGAAGCGGGAAACGCGATTGAAGTGGTAGAGGTAGTCCGCAAAAAGGGCACTGGTCCCCGGCAACTCGGTGTGCGGAATACAGGTGCTTTTCATGCGACGCTCCCCACCAGACTAGCAATTCCGGAGAGGTGGCACTTTGGCGAAAGAGGGGATGGCATCGGTAGACTGTTAGATGAATGCTGACCGACCAGGAATTCCAGCAAAAATGCGATGCCGCGTTACAGTCTCTTTACCAGAAGCTGGCGGCGGCGAGCGATGAGTACGAATTCGACGTGGAGATGAACAGCGGGGCGCTGACGGTGGAGTTCGAAGAGCCGCGAGAGAGGTTCGTGGTGAGTCCGAACTCGCCGGTGAAGCAGGTGTGGGTGTCGGCGCACGTGCAGAGCTACAAGTTCGACTGGGACGGGCAGGCTTTCGTGCTGAAGTCGGGTCAGACGCTGGAAGAGATGATGGCGGAGGCGATCCGGAAGAGGATTCCGGAGTTTGAGTATTGAGGCATTTCCGAGCCTCTGGGGCTGAGGTCCTTAGGGCATGCAGTGGCCCCGGCCTCACGGCCGGGGAATGAACGCAATGGCTGGAGTTTACATTTCGTGGCCGTTTTGCGCGCAGAAGTGCACGTACTGCAACTTTGCGTCGGGGGTGTTTCCGCGGGAGCTTGAGGGCCGGTATCTCGAACGGCTACGGCGCGAGTTGCGTGATTGGGAGTGGCCCTGGGTGGCGGAGACGGTGTATCTGGGCGGGGGGACGCCAGGGTCGATGGCAGCCGAGGCGCTCGAAGGGGTGCTGTCGGAGGTGAGGGGCAGGCCGTGGAAAGAGGCGACGCTGGAGGCTGCGCCGGGGTGGATTGCGCGGGAGCAGGTGCAGGCGTGGCGGCGGTGCGGGATCAACCGGGTGAGCCTGGGGGTGCAGAGCTTTGTCGAGCGGGAGCTGCGGCGGACTGGGCGGAAGCACACGGCGGAGGGCGTGGCCCGGGACGTGGCGCTGCTGCTGTCGGAGGGGATCGGGGAGATCAACCTGGACCTGATCGCCGGGCTGCCGGGGCAGACCGAGGCAGGATGGCGGGAGTCACTGGACTGGATTGAGCGACTGGCGCCGCCTCACGTATCGGTCTACATGCTGGAGGTGGACGACGACTCGAACCTCGGGCATGAGCTGCTGCTGGGCGGTGTGCGGTACGGCGCGCGCGATGTGCCGGGCGAGGAGCAGATCGCGGACTTCTACGAAGAGGCCGTGGAGCGGCTGGCGGGCATGGGACTGGCGCGGTACGAGATCTCGAACTTCGCGCGGCCGGGGTCGGAGTCCCTGCACAACCTGAAGTACTGGAAGCGGGAACCGTACGTGGGCTTCGGCGCGGACGCGCACTCGTTCGACGGGCGGCTGCGGTGGCAGAACGTCGAGACGCCGCAGGAGTACGTGCAGGCGGAGCAGATCCGCTGTGAGACCACGGAAGCGCACGGCGATGAAGAGAAGTTCTTCGTCGGACTGCGGTTGATGACGGGCGTGCAGGTGGCGGACGAGGATGAGGCTCGGTACGGCGAGGCCATCGGCAGATTCGTGGGAGACGGCCTGCTCGTGCGGGACGGCGACGTGGTGAAGCTAACGAACCGCGGCGTGCTGTTGTCCAATGAGGTGTTTGCGGCTTTCGTGGACTGAGGGGCGGCGGTTGTTGTCCAATGGAGGTTTCCGAGGTACAACTCCGATGCCCGAATCATGGATTGATCTGCGTTCCGACACCGTGACGAAGCCGACGCCCGAGATGCGGCAGGCGATGTTCGACGCCGAGGTCGGCGACGACGTGTACGGCGAAGATCCAACAGTGAACCGGCTGGAGGCGCGAGCGGCGGAGGTCTTCGGCAAAGAAGCCGGGCTGTTCGTGCCGACCGGGACGATGGGCAACACGATTGCCATCAAGTGCCTGACCCAGCACGGGCAGGAGGTGATCTGCGACGCGCGGGGCCACCTGTTGAACTACGAGCTGTCGATGACTGCGTGGTTCGCAGGCTGCCTGATCCGGCCGATTCACACGGACGACGGCATCCTGACGTGGGACCGGATCGAGAAGGAGATCCGGCCTCTCGGGCCGCATGCGGCGGACACGGGCTGCATCGAAATCGAGAACACGCACAATATGGCGGGTGGCACCGTATACCCGCAGGAGTTGATCGACGAGATCTGCGACAAGGCGCATGCGCGGGGCATCCAGGTGCACATGGACGGCGCGCGGGTGTTCAACGCGGCCACGGCGGCGGGGCGCTGCGTGAAGGAGATATGCGCGGGCGTGGACACGGTGATGTTCTGTCTGTCGAAGGCGCTGGGCGCACCGGCGGGGTCGATGGTGGTGGGGCCGAAGGCGCTGATCGACCGCGGGCGACTATACCGGAAACGGCTGGGCGGCGGCATGCGGCAGGCAGGCGTGCTGGCGGCTGCGGGATTGATTTCGCTGGAGAAGATGCCGCTGCGGCTGGGCGAGGACCACGCCAACGCGCAACTGCTGGCCGAAGGGTTGAAGGCGATTCCGAGGATCACTGTGACTCCAGAGAAACCGGCGACCAACATCGTGATCTTCGGGGTGTCGGGGACGGGGAAAACGGGCGGCGAAATCAGCGCGGCGCTGAAGCGGATGGGCGTGTTGATCAACCCGATCAACGCCTCTACCATGCGGGCGGTGACGCACTATGACGTGACGCGCAAGGACTGCGAAAATGCGCTGGAGGCGCTGAAGTCCGCAGTGATACCATAGAGAACCGAGCTGCCAGGAGGATTGTGAAGCCGTGCCTGTGAACATCGAAACCCGCGTTGTGGATGGCGTGACAATCATGGCCTGTGCGGGCCAGATCACGCTGGGGCAGGCAACCAGTCTCTTCCGGAATACGCTGCGCGAACTTCTGCAGAAGGGTGCGAAGAAACTCATCCTGGACCTGGGCAACGTGACGTACCTGGATTCAACGGGAATCGGTGAACTGGTCGGGGCGTACACGTCCGCGCATAATGCGGAGGCTCAGATCAAGCTGGCGCGGCTGCCGAAGAAGGTCTACGATCTGCTTCAGATCACGAAGCTGGTGACGGTGTTCGAGATCTACGACGACGAGGCGGAAGCGGTGCAGAGCTTCCACACACGGGCAGATGCCGGATCATCGCACGCCTGAGCAGTACAAGACAGAACAACGAGACAAAGCAGGGCCGGGAGACCCGCTCCTGGTTCCGGTGAAGACCGGGAAGGGTGTGGAGTTTCCAGGAGTGTGCCCGGCTTGCGGAGCTCACGCTGACCGGGCGCTGCGGGTGGAACGGGTGTTTCCGGGCCGGGTGGTGCACGGCTACAGGATTCCGTTCTGCGCGAAGTGCCTGGGGAGGCACCGGGAACTGCTGCCTGCGCGAGACCCGCTGCTGTTCTTCCGGCGGCTGCTGAAGGGTGACGGCACGTCGATTGGCGGGCTGTTCATCTGCGCCGTGGCAGCGTATTTCACAAAAGAGGCGGTGAGGACCCTGTCGCCCGTACTGGCCGTGTTCTCGCTGCTGCCGTGGGCAGTGGGAGGGTCGCTCCTGTTCAGCGTGTGGAGAAAGAACCACTACCTGGCGGTGGAGCCGGCCACACAGGTGACCGCGGCGGTTGAGTTCAGCGGCGATGTCTCGCGGGAATTTGAACCGGCGTGGGAGGTCTTCCAGTTCCGCGATGCCGGGTATGCGACGCGATTCCGGGCGATGAATGCGCTCCGCTTGTGGGAGCCGGGCGGAGAAGAGGCGCGTGACGCCAAGAGAAGCCGCGACCGGAAGAGCCGGCGCAACAGCTACCTGATGTACTGCCTGCTTGCCGTGGCGCTGGTCTTCGCTCTATGGGAGGAGTACCTGCAGCCGATATACCAGGCTGTCAGGGGGTGGCTGGATCGTTAGGTTTGCGCGGCACGGGGCCGTTTTCACCGCGGTAGTTGGATTCGAAGGGCTCGGGATGGGGGAGCAGCGTTCTCACCTCGATCATATGCGCGCCTTTGGCCGTTTCAGCGTTGAGGTTGAAGACGAGCGGGTGGGTGAAGTCGCGCTTGTAGAAGAGCCGAAGCTCCAGCTTGTTCAGGTCCCACACGGCCGTGTACAGGGTACCGACTTCTTTCCCCCGGATTTTGCCGTACTGGCTGATCTCCTGGAGCACCGGAATCACGTTCCCGATCACGGGCTCTGGAGCTTTCTTGAGCATGGCTTCGCCGCGTGTGAAGCGGCTGGACGGATACTGCCCCGCTTCGGGCTTGGAAAGCAGGAAATTCGTCATCAGTTGGTAAGGGCCGGTGCGGGGGATGATACGGATGCCGTCTTCCACCCACTCGACGATAACGGACTCACCGCTGGGATCCGCCAACATCAGGTGTGTGCCGCCGGGGAGGCCGGGAGGGAAAGAGTAGGACTTGAGGAGCGCGACGGCCTGCTTCACGTTGACGCAGTCGGAGATCACCTTCTCGAAGAAGTTGTGGCGCAGTTGGGGCTTGTCGGGGTCGAAGGGGACGGGCACTGGCGGTGTGGCGGTTCGCATCATCACCAGGCCGTGCTCGTTCATGCACGTGCCGCCCGGAGGGGACCAGGCCGGCACGGCTTCCGATCCGACGCACACGTGGGCGAGCACGTCACCGGTGTCGGGGACGAACCACACCCTGGTGTTCTCGTCATAAGGCTGATCGCTGTTGGCTCCGGCGACGACGCGGCCCTTGCCGGCGATGACGACGGTACTGCAATTGAAGGCCGCGGGTGAGAAGGCCGCGAGGATGAGGACGGTGCGCAATACAACACGCATGATTGAATTGACACCGCGCCCCCGGGCTTTGATCCGGAGGAGATCAGTTCTTCAGGTCGCGGATGCGGATGTTGCGGAAGCGCACTTCCATGGGCGGTCCGGCATGAAGCTGGAGGGCGATGATACCTTCGAGTTTGGCTGAGTCGCGGAGCTCGGCGGTGACCAGGCCGTTCACTGTGATCCTGATCTCGTCGCCCTTGCAGTAGATCTCGACGTCGTTCCAGCCGTTGGGCTTGACGACCGTCTCGGCCTTGCCCTTCCAGCCGTTGACCATGACGCCGCGGGTGCCTTTCTCGTCGTAGATGGAGCCCCACCAGTTGCCCTCGGCCATGTCGGCCTGGTAGCCGCGGACCACCCACTCGGGCAGTGCCTCGCTGCGGAACTGGATGCCGCTGTTGTGATTGCGGAGCTTGACCTGAGCGCGGAGGATGAAATCGGAGAATTCGCGGGCGCGGTAGATGAGGAAGGTGTTCTTGGCGATCTTGTTTCCTTCGGTGGAGCCGACGAGCTCACCGTTCTGGACGGACCAGAGTTTGGGATCGCCGTCCCAGCCGGAGAGGGTCTTGCCGTCGAAGAGGGGCTTGAAGCCGGATTCCTGGGCAAAGGCAAGAGATGAGAGGAAGAGAAGTGCAGTGAGGACTCGCATGGGGCTTCAGCGAATGTATCACAGGAGACTGAAAGGGCTCAGCCGCCGAGGATGTCGAGGGCGGCCTGCAATTCGCTGAGGGCATGAGAGTCGCCGGCGGTTTTGGCGGCGGCGATGCCGGCGCGGTAGAACTCGCGGGCGGCGTCCTCCGCGCCCTGTTGCTCGCAGGCGCGGCCGGCCTGGAAGTAGGAGGCGATATAAGCGGGGTCGCGGGCGATCAGCTCTTTCAATTCAGCAACCGCGGAGGGCCAATCGGCGGCGCTCATATACTCCATGCACAGCATGTAGCGGACGCGGCTGTTGGAGGGGTCCTGCGCCACCATTCCCTTGACGGCTTCCAGTCTCGACATATCTCCCATGCTACCTTTTCTCTCATGGAAGGCCGTCGCGTCCGCGAATCCATGAGCGAACTCTCCGAATTTGCACTGCCGATTGATGCAAACACGCTGGGCAATCTGCTGGGCGGGCGCATCATGCACCTGGTGGACCTCGCCGCCGCCACCGCCGCGATGCGCCACTCGCGTTGCCCGGTGGTCACGGCCTCGGTGGACTCGATGACGTTTCTGAATCCGATCCGGATCGGGCAGCTCGTTACGTTGAAAGCCAGCGTGAACAGGGTGTTCCGCACATCCATGGAGGTGGGCGTGAAGGTGTTTGTCGAGGACCTTCACACGGGTGAGGTGCGGCACACGAACTCCTCGTACCTGACGTTTGTCGCCCTGGCGGACGATGGCAAGCCGCGGCCAGTCCCGCCGGTGGTTCCCGAGTCGGCCGCGGAGCAGCGCAGGTGGGAAGAGGCGGGAGAGCGCCGTAAGCAGCGCCTGGAGGCGCGAGCGAGGATGCAGCTCCGGGAGCGGACGGAAGAGTGAGGATCAGGCCTTGTACAGGTACTTGATGTAGGACTTGAAGATGAGCAGGTTTGGACCGTCTTCCCGGGTCAGCTTCAGGCAAATCTTGTCGTACCACTCCAGGGTGCCGTGCAGTTCCTCGCCGTCCTGCAGAACGATGACGATGGGCGTCTTCGACTGCATTTGTTTGACGTAGTAAAAATTCTCGGCGTTGGTGGTGTCGGGCGGGGATTGCTTTTTGGCCGCTGCAGATGAAGAGGCTCGCGCGCTGCTGGACGCCCTTTCTTTCGGTTCGGCGAGAGGCGGACGGATCAGGCGACGGTTGGGGGATTCCAAGGCAATTCTCCTCTTCGGCTCACTAAAAGCGCCCTCTGATTTCGGAGCGCGGAGTGCTAATCAATCTGACACCATAGATATCACACCCATTCGCGGCGGGCAAGCAACCGCAGGTGCAGGTTCCCCCCTTGCTATCGGGCGAGGGTCGCCGTAGGATTTGGGTCGGGAGGCGGCAATGGTACGCGTTGTCCTGCCGGCGTTTCTGTTGTCCGGTTTCATCGCGCTGGCCGCAAGTCACCCGCAGAGTGCGCAGAAGGACAGTCCGGCACAGCCCCCCTCAGGCACGGTGCTGTACAAAGAGCACTGCGCGAGATGCCATGGCGCCTCAGGGCGCGGCGACGGGCATAGCGCGGAGGCGCTGTCCATGCAGCCAACGGATCTTACGCAGCTCACCGCTAAGAACGGCGGCAAGTTTCCCACGCGGCGTGTGGAGCAGACCTTGGGAGGCTCGGACGGCATCCCCGCGCATGGGCGCAAGCAGATGCCTGTTTGGGGACCGGCGCTGAAATCGTCCGACGACGCACGAGCGATCATCAGCTACCTGGAATCTATCCAGAGGGCCCCTTGACACCGTCTCACGCTGTGAGCATCGTTACGAATCGGGAGGGTACTCTATGCCCATCTCCACTGTCCTGGATGCCACCACCCGGGATCTCCAACTGCTGGATGAGGAGTTCACGCGCTGCATCCGGCACCGCGATCCCGAGCGGCTCGTCGAGCTTTTCTACGCGTCCGACGCACAACTGCAAGTTCCCGGCCGGGCTCCCATCTTCGGCCGGGCTGCCATTCTTGCCTACTTCCATCAGGCCTTCGAATCCGGCCTGATCGACCTGAAACTCGAATCCAACCAGTACGAGGCCGAGCACGATCTGGCTTGCGCCGTGGGCCGTTACGCAAAGACTGTGGAGACTCATCCTGGGCTGCTGCATACGGAGGAGGGTAAGTACACGGTGGTCTTTCGCAGGCAGGGAGATGGTCACTGGCGCGCGATTGTGGATAGTTTTTCCAGCAACAGCTGAATCGGGACTTGCACCCGGCGAGTTGTTAGTTTCGCTGAGGCCCCGCGTACCCGCTCACAGCTGTTCGCGGGCCAGATACCTGAAAGAGCGGACGGGCGCGAAGTCCCCGCGTTACAATGGTCAGATACCATTTTCCTCGTAGTCCCTAAGCATGGCTCAACAAGTTCCTTTGGATTTTCTCGGCGGTTTGCGCCGCACGCATACCTGTGGTGACCTCCGTCCCACCGATGAAGGCAAGCACGTCGTCTTGATGGGATGGGTACACCGGCGCCGCGATCTGGGTGGCGTGATCTTCGTTCACTTGCGCGACCGCGAAGGCGTCACGCAGATTGTCTTCCGCGCCGAAGGCGATGCCGATCTGCACGCGAAAGGCGAGATGCTGCGCTCGGAGTACGTGATCGCGGTGGAGGGATTTGTCGAGGCCCGATCGCAGGACACGATCAACCCGAACATTCCGACGGGCGAGGTGGAAGTCGTCGCCGAGAAGATCTGGCTGCTCAATACGAGCGAAACACCGCCCTTCCCGATGGAAGAGCACGTGGACGTCAGCGAAGATACTCGTCTGAAGTATCGCTACATCGACCTGCGAAGGCCGCACATGCAGCGCAACCTCATGCTGCGCTCGCGCATCTCGTTGACGGTGCGCGAGGAGCTGTACCGGCAGGGCTTCCTGGAGATCGAAACGCCGTTCATGACGAAGTCGACGCCGGAAGGCGCGCGCGACTTCCTGGTGCCGTCGCGCACGCAGCCAGGCAATTTCTATGCGCTGCCGCAGTCGCCGCAAATCTTCAAGCAGCTTCTGATGGTGAGCGGCTACGACAAGTACTTCCAGATCGTGCGCTGCTTCCGCGACGAGGACCTGCGTGCCGACCGCCAATACGAATTCACGCAGATCGACCTCGAGATGTCCTTCCCCCAGGAAGAGCAGATCTTCGAGACCATCGAGCCGCTGATTGAGCGCGTTTGCGAGGTGGCCGGGCACAAAGTAAAGGCGCCTTTTCCGCGTATGACCTACGCGGAGGCCATGCGAGGCTACGGCATCGACAAACCCGACCTGCGCCTGCCGCGCTTCTGGCCGGTGGAGGATCTGTTCCCGGCCGATGCGGGGCTGACCCGCGAGGGGCTGCCGCTGGTCGCGATCCACATCCCCAATACGGGCCAATTGTCGCGCAAGGAGCGCGATGAGCTGAAGGAGTACGGTAAGGAGCGCGGGCTGACGGTCTACGACGATCCCAAACGCCTGGAACGCGACTTCGCGGAGCCAACTGCAAAGGTGCGCGAGCGCAGCGGGGCAGGGGAGAACGATCTGCTGATCCTCGCCGGATGGCGCGGCGAGCCGAAAGGGCATCGCCCGGAAGAGACCGTCTTCCAGGCGTGCGGGCAATTGCGTCTGTACGCGGGCCAGAAGTACAACGACCGGCACAAACTGCTCGACCCCGAGGATTTCCGATTCCTCTGGGTGCTTGACTTCCCGATGTTTGAATGGGACGAGGAAGACGGCCGCTGGATGGCCGCGCACCACCCCTTCACGTCTCCGAACGATGAGGACATCGAGAAGCTGGAGTCCAATCCGGCACGCTGCCGGGCGCGCAGCTACGACATCGTGCTGAACGGCGTCGAGCTAGGTTCGGGCTCGATCCGTATTCACCGACAAGACGTGCAGTCGAAGGTGTTTTCTGCGCTCGGCTTCTCTCCGGAGGAGGCGAAGATGCGCTTCGGCTTCCTGCTGGAGGCCCTCACCTTCGGCGCGCCGCCACATGGAGGAATCGCGTTAGGGCTCGACCGCCTGGTGATGATCCTTGCTGGTGAGACCTCGATCCGCGACGTGATCCCGTTCCCGAAGACGGCTAAGGGGACGGACCTGATGTGCGAGGCGCCGTCGCCGGCCGGAGAGCGGCAGCTCCGGGAGTTAGGGATCCAGTTGAGGCGGCAGTAAACGCAGCTATCTCGAGCCCCCGGCTGGGCGCTGGGGGTTCCCTTCAGGAAGAGGGCTGATTGTCCGCTTTCGGACAATCCATTCCGAAACCGCTCCCGCTGCCGGTGCCGCGTCATAATGAATTGAATAACTTAAGGCTGGCCCCCGAGCTGCCTTTCAGGGGGCATGCGGACACTCGGCCAGGATTTGAGCTTCGCCTTCCGGCTCTTCAGGAACAACCCGGGTTTCACTGCGGTTGCCGTCTTCACCCTGGCGCTGGGCATTGCGGCCAACACCACAGTCTTTGGCTGGATTGACGGCGTTGTCCTGCATCCCTTCCCCGGCGCGGGCGATTCCCAGGACCTGGCCATGCTGGAGACCATCACCTCCAACGGAGAGGTGCTGGTCAACACGTCTTTCCTGGACTACAAGGACTATCGCGACCATCTCACGCTCGTCTCCGGGGTGGCTGTATCGCGTTTCACTCCGACGTACGCCGGCGAGGAAGGCAAAGCTGAGAAGATCTTCGTCGAACTGGTCTCGCGGAATTTCTTCGAGTTGCTGCGGGTGAAGCCCTCGCTGGGGCGGATTTTCCGCGCAGACGAATGCAACGATCAGCCCGATACGTGCGCGTTGGCCGTGGTCAGCCACAATTACTGGCGGACGCGTCTGAACTCCGATCGCGGCATCGCCGGGAAGTCCATCCGGGTCGGCCGGCGGCAGTTCACCGTGGTCGGTGTCGCGCCGCCCGAATTCCGCGGTGGGTTCGCCGGGTTGAGCTTCGATATGTGGATCCCGATCAACTGGGCGACCGCATTCGGCACCGGCGGCGGCACGTTGAAGTACCGCGGCACCCGCGATCTCACCTCGACCTTCGTGCGGCTGAAGCCCGGCGTCACGGTGGAGCAGGCTCGGCAGGAAGTGCAATCCATCGCGGCCCGGCTGGCCGCGGCGCATCCCGATACGAACCGCGGCATCGGCGCCACTTTGCTCCCCATGAACCAGGCGCACAACGGCGCGCAGATTCTGCTGCACGGCCCGTTAAGCATCCTGATGGCCGTGGCGCTGGTGCTGCTGCTGATCGTGTGCGCCAACGTGGCGAACCTGCTGCTGGCCCGCATGATCAGCCGCCGCAAGGAATTCACCATCCGCCTGGCCCTGGGCTCCGGCCCGAGGCGCCTCTTCCGGCAGGTCTTCACGGAGACGCTGCTGTTGGCGGCGTTCGGCTCTATTGCGGGAATCGTGCTCGCCCAGTGGTTGAGCCAGGGGATCCTGTTTCTCCTGCCGCCCGTTGATGCCCCCATTGCCTTTAACCAGGCTGCGGCGATTCGCACGCTCGTTTTCACCGTTCTGGCAGGCATCGCGGCCACGGTCATCTCGGGCACCGTGCCCGCGATGCTCTCCGCGCGGATCAACCTCAACGAGACCCTCAAAGAAGGCGGCCGCACCGGTACGGCCGGCCAGTCCCACCGCCTGCGCGGCCTGCTGGTAGTGGCCGAAGTCGCGCTCGCCTCCGTTGCGATTATCGGCGCCGGGCTCTTTGTACGCAGCTTCAAGAACGCCACGGCGATCAACCCCGGCTTCGACCCCTCCAATATTCTGGTGGGCCAGTACGCTCTGTCTCCCGCCGGCTACACGGCCGAGCAGCAGCGCGATTTCTGCATCAAGCTCCGCGAGCGCCTCCAAGCCACACCCGGCATCGCCGGCGCATCCTATACAGATGTCATTCCGCTGAACTTCGGCACCAGCCCCTGGCACCCGCTCGAGATCAACGGCTATACTCCTGCGCCCGGCGAGGACATGCACCTGCATCGCAGCTTCATCCCGCCAGGCCACTTCGATCTCCTCAAGATCCGGTTGCTGGAGGGGCGCGACTTCACGGAAGGCGATCACGCCAAGGCGCCGCGCGTCATGATCGTGAATGAGACCTTCGTCAACCGATACTTCCAGGGCCGCCAGGTGCTTGGCGCGAAGGTGAAGGTCGACGGCGCGGAAAATACGATCGTCGGCATCGTGAAGGACAGCAAGTATCACACCCCGCTCGAAGGGCCCACGCCCTATTTCTACCTGCCGTTCCGGCAGAACTTTGCGCCAGGCTTGAACTTTGTGTTCTTCGTCAAGGTGAAGGGAGATCCGATTCTCGCGCTGGCGGCGCTGCGCCGGGAATCGCTGGCGTTGAACGCGGATGCGGTCGTCTACTCGCCCACGCAACTCGAAGACGCCATGACCGCCTCGCTCTATCCGCAGAAGGTGGCTGCCAGCTTCCTGACGGTGCTGGGCGCGGTCTCGCTGCTTCTCGCCTCCATCGGTCTCTACAGCGTGATGGCCTTCGCGGTGAGCAGCCGCACCAGCGAGATCGGGCTGCGCATGGCGCTGGGCGCGAATCCCTGGAGTGTAATCGCGATGGTCGTGAAGCAGGGCCTAATCATGATCCTGCCCGGGCTCGCCGCGGGCATTGCCGCAGGGCTGATTCTGTCGCGGCTCATCTCTTCGTTCCTGGTGCAGGTGGGCGCGACTGATCCGATCACCTACGTGGCCGCCTCGGCGTTCCTCGCAGTCTGCTCGATGCTCGCCTGCTTCTTCCCGGCGCTGCGGGCCGTGCGAGTGAATCCGACGACGGCGCTGCGCACTGAGTAGTTTGATATCGTCGCCGCATGGCAATCTCGCGCCGTGCACTGCTTTCGCTGATCACAGCCGCTCCCGCCCTGCCGCAGAATATCGGCTTCAAAGCCGACACTGTTCCGCAGCGCTCCGAATGCGGCATCGGCGCGCTGATGCCTTGGGCAGACGCTCTGTGGGCCGTCACCTACAACAGCCACATGCAGGAGACGGGCTCCGGGCTGGGCCTGTACCGCATTGACGAGGCCCTACAATCCGTGCGCGTCCACGTCCACGACGGCACTCACGCCAACCGCCTGATCCATCACGAGTCCGATCAGTGCTTCATCGGCCCGTACGTCATCGACGCCAAGGGCAACTGGAAGCACATCCCCTTCTTCGACAATCACCGCCTGACGTCGACGATGCGCCACCTCACCGATCCGGCCAACCGTGTCTACTGCCAGACCATGGAGGGCCAGTTCTTCGAGATGGACGTGCACGACCTGAAGCCGCGGCTGCTCTTCGATCTCGTCAAGGAAATGAAGCTCGCCGCGCGCCCGCACTTCAAGGGTGGCTTTACTGCGCAGGGCCGCGTCGTTGTAGCCAACAACGGCTTCTACGCATTCGGCGAGGACCATGCCGGGCTCTTCGAATACGACGGCAAGACATGGAAGCGACTCTCGGGCAAGCCCCACATGGACGTCGCTGCGCGCCAGGACATGGGCTCCGTGCTCTTCGCGACCGGCTGGGATGAAGCTTCGGTGCTGTTCTGGGCACTGGTCGACGGCAAGTGGCAGCGCTATCGCCTCCCCAAGGCGACACACGCGATGAGCCACGCCTGGCAGACCGAGTGGATGCGCATCCGCGAGGTCGAGACAGAGCACTACCTGATGGACATCCAGGGCATGTTCTACGAGCTGCAGCCCATCGCCTTCGTAGGGCGCATCTGGGGCGTCAAGCCAGTCTGCCAGCACTTGCGGATCATCCCCGACTATTGCGCCTTCCGCGGCCTGCTTGCTCTCGGCGGGAATCAGACGACCCCAAATCGCGACAACAACGCCCTTTCCGGCCAGCCGCAGTCCGGACTCTGGTTCGGCAAGACCGACGACCTCTGGGCATGGGGCCGCCCGCAGGGTTGGGGCGGTCCGTGGTGGGAAGCGAGCGTCTCAAAAGGCGTTGCTTCCGATCCCTTCCTGCTCACCGGCTTCCAGCGAAAAATACTGCACCTCTCGGCGGATCGTGCGGCCGATTTCGACGTCGAGATCGACTTTCTCGGCAGCGGCGCGTGGCATCGCTACACGAGGATCCGCGTTCCCTCTGAGGGCTACGCGCAGCACATCTTCCCCGACGCATTCTCAGCACACTGGGTCCGGCTCACGCCGCAGCTCGACTGCCGCGCATCCGCCTCGTTTTTCTTTACGTGATGTGCGGCCTCAGGCTTAAGGCCGGTCAGTTATTGCCTTTGCCGTTACCCTTGCCGTTGCCTTTCCCGGGATTGCCGCTGTCGTCGGAGTTTCCGGAGCCGTGAGCGCGAGGCCGTCCGATCTGGCCGCGGATCTCGCCGTTCGGGAATCTCGCCGTGTGCACGTTGGCATACATGGCGCCATCCCGAATTGCCCTGATCGTCGATTTGATGTCGCCCGCGAGGATGCCGTTATCGGGGCTGGCCTGAAGGATGTTCGCGGCCACAACGTCGCCGGTCACCGTCGTGCCATTTGCGGGACAGGCGGGCTTGCCGCCCCCGCCGCACAGGAAGAAGATCACGCCGCCGCTCGTGGCCGGCAGTCCGAAATGGACATGGGCGGCTGCGGGCGTGCTCGTCAATCCCGTGTACTGCAGTTCGTAGCTGATCTTCGTTTCATCATCGCTGATGGCTAACTGCAACGTGCCTGTACCTGGGGTGAAGACAGCAGGAGTTTCCTGGTAACCACCCAAATTCGTCCTAAAGGAGTTCTTCTGGCTGTTCCCGGGCTGGGCAAAAAGCGCCCACAAGCTCAATCCCAGAATTGAAAAAGCAAGGAAGATTCTTACTGGGTTTTTCTCCATGGGCACACCCCTTCCTGAATGAATGTGCCATGGCGTCACTATTGCGGCAAGCCTTCCGTTGGTTATGGAACCATGACGGCGGGCGGCCCAGCCTCTATGGGCGATTCACCTCAAGTTCACGCATTACTACACCTAGCCGGTCTTCCGCGGCCGGATGGTCCCGCACCGCTTTGTGGATCTCTTCCGGCTTGGACTGGTCCGTCAGCAACGTCGTGAACACCCCCAGCCCTTTCTCCCGAGTTCGCAGATCATGGAGCGCTTGCCGCTTCAATGCCTCCGCCCGAGGGGCATCCAATTGAATCGCCGCAAGACGGTCTCCAATGCTCTGATATGTACGCTGAGGAACCAGAATCTGCTGGCGCAGCCGCTCCAACTGGCTGGCATTCGCTTTCACCGAGGTCCGCGGCGACTCCGTCTCCACCGCCGACACTGCTTCGACCTCCCGGCCCAGCGCCCGCTGATAGTCGCCGTAGTTCAAGCGCAGGAACTGATAGAGCCTCGCGCAATCCTCCCGATCCGCTTCCGCCGCGCTGCGGCAGCCCGCGCAGACAACGGCTGACAGGATCCAAAACAGCGAGATCCTCATGCACTCTCAGACACCCGCGACTGGCCCGCGGTTCCGTATCCTGTCTATGTGATCTCCGTCATCGCCCATCGCGGCGCCCATGAATCCCAGCCCCAGAACTCCCTCGCCGCCTACCGGGCAGCCATCGATCTCCGCTGCGACTACATCGAAATTGACCTTCGCACCGCTCCCGGCGGCAAACTTCTCATCAAGCACGATCCGCTCAAGCCCGGGGATGTCCTGCCCGCGTTCGACGAAGTTCTCATGCTCGCCAAAGGCCGCATCAGGATCTATCTCGACGTCAAACAGGCCATGCCGGCAGCCATCATCGGCGCAGTAGAAAGGCACGGCATGCGCGAGGAGATCCTCACCTACGGCAGCCTTCAGCTGTTACACGATCTCCAGCAGCTCCGCCCAGGCTGGCCGTGCATGCCCGAGGCGTCCTCGCCGGAGGTCCTGCGCGAAACGCTGAAGTCCCTGAAACCGCGCGTCATCGCCTGCAGCGACTGGGACTTCAAGCCCGAGCAGATCCAACTCGCCCGCGAGGCAGGCTGCGGCATCTTCGTCGATATGCAGGGCAAGACCGACTACCCCGAATTCTGGCGCGCCGCCATCGAGGCCGGCGCCACCGGCCTCCAGACCGACCGCCCGACCCCTCTCCTCGCCTGGCTCCGCGAGAACAAGCTCCATGCCTGAACTGCCCGATGTCACGGTCTACATCGAGGCGCTGAACGAACGAATCACCGGCGCCACGCTGAACCGCATCGAGTTGAAGACCCCGTTCCTCCTGCGCACCGTCGAGCCGCCGATCAGCGCATTCCACGGCACTCGGGTCACGGGCCTGCGCCGTATCGGCAAGCGCATCGCCATCGGCTGCGAGCCCGACCTCTGGCTGGTGCTGCACCTGATGATCGCCGGGCGGCTCCACTGGAATCGCAAGGGCGGCAAGGTCCTCGCGTCGTTCGTCTTTTCGACGGGCACGCTGAATCTGACCGAGGCTGGTTCGCAGCATCGCGCGTCGCTTCATCTCGCGCGGTCGTCGGATCTGCCGGCCCTCGACCCCGGCGGGCTGGAAGTCCTCGCATGCACCTTCGAGCAATTCGAAGCGGCGCTTCGCAGCGAGAATCACACGCTGAAGCGCGCCCTCACCGACCCGCACCTCTTCAGCGGCATCGGCAACGCCTATTCCGACGAGATCCTCCATCGCGCGCGGCTTTCACCGGTCACCCTCACGCAGAAGCTCTCCGCGGCTGATTCTGCCCGTCTTTACGAGGCTGTGCGCGAGGTGCTCCTCGAATGGACGCAGCGCCTTCGCGACGACGCTAAAGACGGCTTCCCCGAGAACGTCACAGCTTTCCGTCAGGGCATGGCCGTGCACGGGCGGTTTAAGCAGCCCTGCCCGGTCTGCCAGTCGCCTGTGCAGCGCATCCGCTACGCATCCAACGAGACGAACTACTGCGCCCGCTGCCAGACTGGAGGCAAGCTGCTGGCCGACCGGTCCTTGTCTCGCCTGCTCGGCGCGGACTGGCCTCGCTCTATCGACGAACTGCCTTGACCCCCGCTTCGAACTCTTCGGCAATCACCCGCGCCAACTCCGTTTGCGCCGACGCCGCGTCCTGCTCGCTGCGCCGGTAGTCGCCCGCCCACAACTTCCGGTCGTTCTTGCCATCCACCAGGTGCACGAAGAACCGCACTGCGTGCCCTTCGTGTCTTGAGGAGACAACCAGCACTTGCGCCACCTGCATTCCGCTCGCAACGTCACGGAGCCCTTTGCGCGATCCCCGGTAGGCGAGAATCGACGGCCACGAGATCACCTGCCATCGGCCCCGCCGTGTCAGCTCCGTCGTCAACGCCTCTGCCAGACCGTCCTCCAGAGGATCCGCCTCCGCCGCATCACGTCCCAGCCAGTGCGCCGGCGTCACTGCTAGGCGCTCTCCCGCAGGCTCCCGCGAACGCAAGGCAAGGGCGCCCCAGACCACAGCCACGGCTGCCACTCCAGCCATGATGAACACACGCCTCGAGGCGGTTGGCGATTCCTTCGCCTCTTCGACCACCGGCGCGTAGTTTCCCTTGGGAATCGTGATACGCAGCGGATCGGCCCGCCCGGGCCCCGCGTAGTACTCCTCCAGCTTCGACCGCAGCCGCCGCGCCTCCACCCGTACGATCGGGTCCGTGCGCGGATCGTAGCTTTCGCCGCGGTCGAATACCTCCCGCCCGATCACGTACTCCTTCAACTGCGCCTCTTCGCCGCGGATCTTCGTCTCCACCACAAAGCGGAGAAACCGCCTGATCCGTTCCGCCCCCGCGAATCCATCGCTTGCCAGGATGCGCTCCAGTTGAGCGCGCAACGCATCAGGCCCCATGCACTGACTCTCCCACGTTTCTTCAATGATTTCAAAGGGTAAGACACCGTAAGGACACCCGTTCTTACATCCCGAAGCGCCTCCGGCCCCGTCATTCTGGGCAAGGCACAAAGGAGCCTGACCCCATGGATGCAAGAACATTGAGACTGGCCGCTCTCGGCCTGCTGGCTACGTTCACCGTCTGGGCCGGACCGCCCGCCGTCTGCCACCCCATCGATATCGGCAACGCCAAGTCACTTCCCTGGCGCGCCGGCTCGAACTACAACATGGCCGACCCGTCCTATGACCTTTCCCGGCTGAGCGCCGACACGCTTGCCCTGCTCACCACGGGCACCCCCATCAAGGTGCGCATGGAAACGATGCGTCGCGCCGCCCTCTACTCCGGCAAGGACTCACGCCTCGCGTCCGGCATCGCCTTCCGACTGATGGCCCGCGCCCTCGACGCCGAAACCTCAGGCAAGCCCGATACCCTCGCCTGGTTCGACGCCGGCTACTTCGTCGAGACCCTCAAGCAGACCGGGCTGGTCTTCAAGTGGGACATGCAAAACACGCTGTTGGCCGTCGATGGCGCAAGCTGGGTTGAACGCGCCCTCCGCCTCGGCGGTGAGAATCAGGACGTCCGCTACGCGCTGTCCCTGATCGACGCCGACCGGTCGCGCCTGCCCGTCCGTGCCTCGAAGTAGGACTCAGTCCTGACCTTCCACGGCCGCCCGCAAGCGGTCCAGCGCCGAGTCCCAATGCCGCGAGATCAGCTCCAGGTTGCGCCGCGCCTCCTGGAGCTGCCGCGGATCCAGCTCCCACAATTGCTCCCGCCCCTGCCGCATTCCCCGCACCAGGCCCGCCTTCGCCAGCACGTGCAGATGCTTGGTAACGGCCTGACGCGTCACACTCGCTCCCGCGGTCAGCCGCGCGATCGACATGGGCCCCGATCCGCTGAGACGCGCCACCAGCAACAGGCGCGTCTCATCTCCCAGCGCCGCGAACACCTCCGCCGGACTCTTCCTAGATCTTGCCGACATAGCGCGACAGCGATTTCATCTGATACTCCCAACCGCCCACGTTGTCCTTATACACCGCGGCCCTTCTCGACAGAGGGATCTGGTCGAATCCCGTTTCCACCACCGTCACCCACGTTCCGCCGTCGCCCGACTGCAGGTGAAACTCCACCAGCGTCGTCGGCTCCTCCGAATAGTCCACGTTCGGATCCACCGCCCCAGGATGCCAGCGCCACGAGAACAGAGTCTCCGGCTCCATTCTCTCCACAGTCACCCAGAACTTCATGCCCGCGTAGCCTTCAATTGTGGTGATCATCTGGAGGTGCGCCCCCGGCTCGAACTCGCCTTCCATCTCCACGCCAAACCACTTTGAAAACTCCGCCGCGGTCGTGATGGCGCGCCACACCTTTGACTGCGGCGCCCGCATGTGGACCTTCCTCTCGATCGAGTTGGGAATCGATGTCATGATATGCAACCTTTAGGTTGCAGATTACCGCGGCCCGCCATGAAATGCAACCAAAGAGTTGCATGTTGTGGAGTAGGTCCTGGGTCTGCGGTGGCGTCAGAGCCGCGAGTTGTAGCGAATCCCCATGGCCCTGCAGGCTGCCAATAACGGAGAGAGCCGCGACAGGTAGGGAGCGGGTACAACGTGGCGGAGCGGGTGAGACGGACTCAGGGCGTCTCCAGCGGATCGGACACCGCCTTGCACCCCCTTGACACATAACTCGGATTCCGATATATCTGAATCCGAGTTATGAGCCCCCTCTCCCCCGCCGTCCTCCACATCCTGCTCGCCCTCGCCGCGGGCGAGCTCCACGGCTACGGCATCATGCAGGAGATCGCCCGCCAGTCCGGCGGCGCTTACAAGCTCGGCCCCGGCACCCTCTACGACAATCTCGTCAAACTGCTCGACCAGGGCTTCGTCGAAGAATCTCCCGCCCGGCGCGATCCCGAGGACGATCCCCGCCGCCGCTACTATCGTCTCACCGCCTCCGGCCGCCGCACCCTCTCCGCGGAAGTCACCCGCCTGGAGGACGTCGTCCGCCGGGCCCGGCTCAGTCTGCAGTCCGTGAAACCAAGGAGGGCCTGATGCGCTCCCTCTACATCTTTTTGCTCCGCCTGCACCCGCCGGCCTTCAAATACCGCTTCGGCGACGAGATGCTCGCCGGCTTCGACGAGGCTCCCGCGCGAGACCGTCCAGCCCTCCTCTCCGATGCGCTCCTCTCTCTCGCCCGCCAGTGGCTCCTCCGCCCACACGTTTCGCCTCCATCCCCTGACCTGATTCCCGCCGTCTTCGTCTGGCAGCAATTCGCTGCCGCCCACAGCGGCCTCAGCGTCTCCCGCTGGCTGCAGGGCTGTCTGGCAACCATCAGCCTCTTTGCCCTCGCGGGTTGGATGATGACGCATGGCGGGACGCGCGCTCCGCATCGAGCTGTGTCCATCGACCTGCCCCTTCAGCAAACGCTGAGCAACCCGCACCCCGCGACGCCATCGATGCCCGAGGAGCCGCTCTGGACGCGAATCTCCTCGCTCGCCGCTGCCCTGATCCCTCGCTCCCTCGACGCGCCTGCGCCCCCTCCGCCGCCACCGCTTCCGCAAGACGTGCCCGTGGCCGTCGCCGTGCACATCGAAGAGCTCGCCCCGTGCCCCCTGACGCCCGTCCCCGCTCAGCGCCGCGGCACAGGCACAACAGAATTCATAGAGCCTTCCAGTCAATCCCTCTCGCGCGCCACGCCGGTTCCGCTGGCCGTCCTCTCCCCCTGCCTCCTCGCATCCTATGCCGGCACATATGAGTTCGGCCCTCCGCAGCCGTTCCGCCTCACAGTGACCTACGAAGGCGGCCAGCTCTTCGCGGAACTCCCCGGACACCACCTCGTGGCCCTCCGACCCGTCACCGTCACACGCTTTCATCCGCAGAACGACTCCACACGCTGGCTCGAATTCGGCAGTCGCCCGGCTCGTGTGATTTTGTTCCAGGACGGCCGCGAACTCAGAGGCAGCGCGGTGTTACAATCGCCTGCAAGATGACGACTGGCCGCTCCCGCTGGGTCCGCATTGCCCTGATCGTTGCGGCTATTCTCATCCCGATTCAACTGGCCCTTTCCGCTGGCCTCTACTGGGCAATGTGCCAGCCGCCCGACAAGTTCGGCGCCGTCATGAAGCATGTTCCAATGCCGATGATGATGGTGCTTCCCTTCGAGACCCTGTGGAACCGCGCCCGCGGCGGCGCGCTGCAGCCCGGCGACCTCGCGCCCGACTTCCGCCTGCCCGCGCTCGACCACTCCGGCTACTTTACCCTCTCCGAACTGCGCGGCTCCCGCCCCGTGATCCTCGTCTTCGGCTCCTACACTTGACCGCCCTTTCGCCGGGAGGTTCCCGCGCTCAACAAACTGTACGACACCTACCGCGACCGCGCCGCCTTCTACGCCGTCTACATCCAGGAGGCGCACCCTAGCGACATCTGGCAGATGACCAGCAATGTTCGCGACGGTGTCGTCTTCCGCGACCCGCGCTCCGACTCCGAGCGCACTGAGGTCGCCCAAAGCTGCGTCCGAAAACTCGGCATCCGCTTCCCCGCGCTGATCGACGGAATCGAAAACACCGTTGAAAGGCAGTACAACGGTTGGCCCGACCGCCTCTTCCTCATCGACGCCCAGGGCCGCATCGCCTACAAAAGCAAGCCCGGCCCCTTCGGTTTCCACCCTGAACAGCTCGAAGCGGCCATCAAGTCCCTGTTGCGTTAGGCATCCGGCTCATGACGCCTCTGCGTCTTCAACACGTATGCGAGTATCGCGTTCATCTTTCTAGTGCAGATCAACTTCGCCATCGCCCCGCGTGTGCGCTGGCTGAACCGTTTCTAGCCTTCAATCACATACCTGTGATTGCAGTACTCATCCCCCTGCATCAGCGTCTTCGTGCGGATCAGCTTCATCCTCGGATTGAACGCGCTCGCTACCGCGAAATCCGGATGGCACACGCCCGCGTAGCCGATGTCCGCCGCGTCCGCGTCTCGAAATGACTTCGCCCACAGGCACTGCTTCACCCGAAACTCGAACGCGTGCTCGCTGTCCTCGACGATCTCCGCCACCAGCGCGTGCTGGAACATCGGATCCGGCGAGCGCAGCCCCGCGGTCCACACTGCCCACGTCCGCTGCGACTCCGGACGACGCGCCATGCCTCTCCTCGCCAATTCGTCCTGCGTCTCCCGCAGCATCGACAGCAGTTTCTCCTTTCCGATCCGATCCGCGAACGACTTCATGATCGGAATGTAGTTCCGCTGAAACGTGAACCGGAAGATGCTCTCCCAGCTCAGGTCCGCCTTCTCCGTCCACGGGGCTGCCGGTGGTGCCGCCTGTCCGCCGCACACAGTCGAACCTACACACCCCAGGCACCCTGCGGCGCCCGCGGGAAGAATCGAGAACAACTCTCTCCGGTTGAACTTGCTCATATTCGGACCTCTCGATCTGTTTTAAAGTGAGAACCCGCCACCGGCAAGTTTGTTCCCACACCATCCCTTCGCTATGCTGCCTGTAGTCCCATGCCCCGGCTCGCCTCAAAAATCGCCATCGTCACCGGCGGCGCTCAAGGCATCGGCCGCGCCATTGTCGAGAAGTTCGTCTGCGAAGGCGCGTCCGTCAGCTTCCTCGACAACGACACCTACACCGCTACCCGCACCGCCTCGGAACTGAGAGCCCACTTTCTCCCCGCCGACGTCACACGCGAAGATGATGTCCGCTGCGCCTTCCGCCATGTCGTTGAAACCCAGGGGCGCGTCGATATCCTCGTCAACAACGCCGGCCGCAACTCTTACTTCGACGCCGCGAAGATGACCTCCGAGCAGTGGGACGCCGTCATCGCCCTCAACCTCAAAGCCGCCTGGCTCTGCTCCAAATACGTTCTCCCCGTGATGCAGCGCCACGGCGGCGGCGCTATCGTCAACATCTCTTCTCTGCACGGCCGTCTCACCACCACCGGCATGTTCCCTTACGCCGCCGCCAAAGCCGGACTCCTCGGCCTCACCCGCAGCCTTGCTCTCGATTACGGCCCCGACCAGATCCGCGTCAACGCCATCCTCCCTGGCTGGACCCGCACTCCCGCCGTCGACGACTGGTTCAGCAACCAGCCCGATCCCGAAGCCGCCGAGCGCCTCGTCCTCGACACTCAACCCCTTCGTCGCATCGCCTCACCCGCCGAGGTGGCCAATCTCGTCGCCTTCGTCGCCTCCGACGAAGCCTCCGCCATCACCGGCGCTGAATTCACCGTGGATTGCGGCCTCGGAGCCCGTTACGCATGAACCATCTCGAAATCGTCCTCGACACTCAAGCCGACCTCGGCGAAGGCCCCGTGTGGGATCAGCGTTCCCAACAACTCGCCTGGGTCGACATCATGGCCCACCGCCTGAACTTCTTCGATCCTTCCACCGGCGCAACACAGTCCTTCGACACCGGCGCGCCAGTCGGCGCCGCCGTTCCCTGTGCCTCCGGGGGTTACGTCCTCGCCCTCCAGACCGGATTCGCGCACCTCGACACCACCAACGGCCGCGTCGAGCCCATCGCCTGCTATGACGGCGCCTGTTCCGAGATCCGCATGAACGACGGCAAATGCGACGCACAGGGACGCTTCTGGGCCGGCACCATGGCCTTCGACTTCCGCCCGGCCGCCGGAGCCCTCTACCGCCTCGACACCGGCCCCCGTGTCTCCACCATGCTCCCCGGCGTCACCATCTCCAACGGCCTCGACTGGACCCTCGACGGCCGCTCCATGTACTACATCGACTCCCCCACCAACCGCATCGACCTCTTCGATTTCGACCCTCATTCCGGCGCCATCGCTAACCGCCGCACCTTCGTCGAAATCGATTCCGCAGCCGGCACTCCGGACGGCATGACCGTCGACAGCGCCGGCAACCTCTGGGTCGCCCTCTGGGGCGGCAGCGCCGTTCGCTGCTATTCCAATCAAGGCGAGTTGATTCGCGTAGCGGAAGTTCCCGCCTCCCAAGTCACCAGTTGCTCCTTCGGCGGCCCCGATCTCACCGACCTCTACATCACCTCCGCCCGCGGCGGCCTCACCCCGAAGCAGCTCGAACGCGAACCCCACGCCGGCGGCCTCTTCCGCGTCCGCCTCTCCACCTCCGGCCGCCCCGCCCACTCTTTCGCCGGCTAAGCAGTGCCCCTAAGGAGACTCGCGCTCCAACGCGCACCTCTTGCGCACATACACATCCGCGAGTGGCGACGCACCTCTTACGGCCGCCCCGACGTCTCCTCATCATCCAGCCGCAGCCCCGCCTGGATGGCGTCCAGCGCGTCCTGCATGTTTTTCATTCGCTCTTCGCAGTCGGGACATTTGAAGAGGTGCCTTTCCACGTATGCAACTTCCGCATCGTGGTGGATCATCCCTGTCAGGTACCGCTCGAGCTCTTCGTCTGAAAGATGATTTACAGCCATGGAGCCCTCCCGGATCTTGGCCTTTACTCCAGTGTGGCAGAGCGCCGGGAGGAGTTCGCAGTCCCCTTTCAACATCAGTCAGGATTCTCCGTACGGCCTGAATTAGTCCCCGCAAGTTCCACATGAGCGTCCACTCCGCTGTCCCCCCTCAGCCGTCGCTTCACCCGAGGTCCGGCCAGTGATACCCTCAATCCGCGGAGACGTCATGCCCGCCAATCTCGGACCCGATTACCTCGCCGCCGAAGAGGCCTTCCGCCAGGCGGAGACTCCCTCTGAGCGCATCGACGCTCTCGAAAAGATGTTCGCGGCCCTCCCCAAGCACAAGGGCACCGAAAAGCTGCAGGCCGACATCCGCCGCCGGCTCTCTCAGGCCCGCAAGGACTCCCAGAAAAAAGGCGCCTCCCACGCCCCGCCCTTCTACCTCATCCACAAGGAAGGCGCCGGACAGGTCGCCCTCATCGGGCCCGCCAACTCCGGCAAATCCAGCCTGGTCTGCGCGCTCACGAACGCCCGCCCGGAAGTCGCCGAATACCCTTTCACCACGCACGCCCCCACTCCCGGCATGATGATCTACCAGAACGTGCCCATCCAACTCGTCGATCATCCTCCCATCGCCGCCGATTTCACCGAGCCCTGGATGCCGCAGGCTCTCCGCACCGCCGATGAGCTCGTCCTCGTCGTCGATGTCGACGACCCCGACGACCTCTCTGAAATCGACTTCGTCGAGCAGAAGCTGACTGAATGGCGCATTCCCCCTCCGCGCCTCATGCTCGCCAACAAGATGGATCAGCCTGGCAGCGACGGCGACTTCGAAGCCCTCGACGAACTCTATCGCGGCAAATACACCTGCCTGCCCGTCTCCGCCCGCACCGGCGATGGTCTGGACCTCTTCGCGAAACTGACTTTCGATCTCCTCGCTGTCGTCCGCGTCTACACCAAGGCCCCCGGCAAACACACGGAGTTCGGAACGCCCTTCGTTCTCAAGCGCGGCGCCACTGTCATCGACGCCGCACGCGCCGTCCACAAGGACTTCGCCGAGCATCTCAAGTTCGCCCGGCTCTTTCGCCGCTCCGGCGGGCACGACGGCTTGATGGTCGACCGCCACCACGTCGTTGAGGATGAGGATATCCTGGAGTTCCACATTTGAGTCTCCGCATGAAACAAAGCCTTCTCTGTTTGTTTTGGGCCGCCTCCCTGTGCGCCCAGTCTTTTGAAGCCGGCACAGCACGCCGCGATGTCACGCCCAAGGAGCCCGTCCCCATGTGGGGCTACGGCGATCGCCATGACAAGCTCTCACAAGGCGTCATGGATCCGCTCTACGCCGAAGCCCTCGTTATGAACCTCGGCGGCGCCAAACTGGCCATCGTCGGACTCGACCTCGGCCGCGCTCCCACGCAACAGTCCCTCGAGCGCATTCGCACCCGCATCCGCAAGGAGGCCGGCATCGAGTACTCCTTCATCGGCGGCTCTCACACGCATCACGGCCCCGTGCTTGAGCTCACCGACGCAGACGGCAAGGGCCGCGGCAAGTTCGACGCCACGCTCCGCTATTACACCCAGATGGAAAACGCCATCGCCGACGCGGTGGTCGAGGCCAACTCGAAACTCCAGCCCGCGCGGCTCGCCACAGGCTCTGTCCACGTCGAAGGCTTCAACGTCAACCGCCATACGAAGTTCGAGCCGAAGCCCAGCGACAAGGACCTCGCCGTCATGCGCATCGACACTGCGGAAGGCAAACCCCTCGCCGTCCTCGTCAACTGGGCCGCCCATCCCACGACACTGCCCTCATCGACCATGCAGTTTTCCGCCGATTATGTCGGTGTCCTGAAGCAGCGCATCGCCGCAGAGACAGGCGCGTCCGCCCTCTTTATCCAGGGCGCCGCAGGCGATCAGTCCATAGACCGGTCCAAAGGCGACTACAAGAGCTACGGCACTGCTCTCGCCGCCGAAGTACTCAAACTCGATCTCTCCCTGACTCCGCAGTCCGTCGACAAGCCGAGCCTCAAAATCAAAGAGGAGCGCCTCCACTTCACGCCGCGCGTCGATCTGCGCAACCCCTTCATCGCAACGATGTTCGACAAGGCATTCTTCCCTGAGCTCGTCAGCAACTATCAGGACGAATACGCGAACGGCGTTCAGCCCCTCCTCACAGTCGCCCTTGTGAACGGCGACATCGCACTGGTTGGGGCATCCGGCGAGTTCTTCTCCAACCACGCCATTCAGCTCAAGAAACGCGCCCGCGTCAAACAGCTCTTCTTCTTTGGCTACTGCAACGGCTACCACCAGTACTTCCCCACAATCGAAGCAGTCGCCGAAGGCGGCTACGGCGCCGATCCTACCGTTGCCCCGGCAGCCGTCGGCGCTGGTGAGCAGATCATGAACACTGCGCTCACCTGGATCTACCAGATGCTTGGCAAGATTCCGGAGAAGTCCAAATGACCCGCCTCCTCCTGCTTCTCCTCGCCATTGCAAGCTGGGCGCAGGCCATCACCCTCGTCGACAAGGGCAAGTCCCCCTACACGATCGTGATCTCCGCCAACGCCCAGCCCGCTGTCACTCGCGCCGCCAACGAACTCCAGCGCTTCATCGAAGAGATGTCCGGCGCAAAGCTCCCCATCGCCGTCGACACAGCCATCACACGCGGCCCCAAAATCCTCCTCGGCGCCAGCAAGACGCTCGATCAACTCGGCATCAATCTGGCCGATCTCGGTCCCGAAGCCTTTGTTCTCAAGACACGCGGCCCGAACCTCGTCATCACCGGCGGTGGACAGCGCGGCACTATGTACGGCGCTACCGCCTTCCTCGAACGCCTCGGCTGCCGCTGGTTCACCAAAGACGTAAGCCGCATCCCCAAGAACCCAACCATCCGCTTCGACAATCTCGACGTCACCGAGAAGCCCGCCTTCGAGTACCGCGAACCCTTCTTTACTGAAGCCTTCGACAAGGACTGGGCCGCCCGCAACCGTACCAACGGCAACCACTCCCAACTCGACGATTCCACCGGCGGCAAGCTCGTCTACTACCCCTTCGTCCACTCCTTCCTCCAACTGCTGCCCCCCGAGAAGTACTTCAAGGATCACCCCGAATACTTCTCGCTGATCGACGGCAAACGCCGCACCGAGCGCGGCCAGCTCTGCCTCACCAACCCGGAAGTTCTCCGCCTCGCCACTGCGCAGGTCGAGGCCTGGATTAAGGAACACCCCGACGCCACAATCTTCTCGGTCTCGCAGAACGACTGGGAGGGCTGGTGCGAATGCGACAGGTGCCGCCGCGTCGAACTGGAAGAAGGCGGCAAACACTCAGGACCGCTCCTCCGCTTCGTCAACGCCCTGGCCGAGCAGATCGAAAAGAAGTATTCGGACAAGCTGATCGACACGCTCGCCTACTGGTACACCGAAGACCCGCCGTTGAAGGTGCGCCCGCGCAAGAACGTGCGCATCCGCCTCTGTCCCATCGGCATCTGCACCGCGCATTCATTCGCCGCCTGCCCTCGTAGTGCCTACTTCATGAAGAACCTGCAGGCGTGGTCGAGTATCACCAGCCAGCTCTATATCTGGCACTACAACACCAACTTCTCGCACTACCTGCTGCCGTTCCCCGACTTCGATGAACTCGCCGCCGACATCCCGCTCTACAAGAAGAACGGCGTCGTCGGCCTCTTCATGCAAGGCGCCTACGCGCCCGGGGGAGGCGGAGAGAATTCGGAGCTCCGCGCCTACGTGCTCGCCCGCCAACTCTGGAACCCGGAGGTGAGCGTGCCTGCGGTGATCGACGAGTTCATGCAGGGCGTCTACGGCAAGGCAGCAGGGCCGATGAAGGCTCACTTTGATCTTCTCCACAGCGAAGTGCGTGCCGGCGGCAGGCACCTCTGGATCTTCAACGTGCCCGACTACTCGGACAACCTGCTGGTCAAAGGCCGCGAACTGTTCGCGCAGGCGGAAGCTGCGGCCGAGACCGACGCCATCAGGCGGCGCATCCAGAAGGATCGCCTCACGCTCGACTACCTCGCGCTCCTCCGCGACCGCACCTACGAAGTCCGCGGCGATCAGTACTCGCCAAAGGATCTCGATGCGCTCAAGCTGAACGCCTCCGCGTGGATCGAGCGCGCCCGCTCCCACGGCATCCAGAGCATTCACGAAGGACAGGAGCTGAAGGCCGACGAGACCTACTACGCCGGCCTCAAGAACTACCGCGTCGTCACGCTGGAGAACGCCGCCTGGCGCGCCGACGTCGCCCCCGATCTGAACGCCCGCGTGCTCCGCCTCATTCAGAAGAGCACCGGCCAGGACGTCTTGCGCCGCCCCGTTCCCGGCGACGGCGGCTATCCCAACATCGGCGGCATCAGCCTGGGGCTCTATCCCGACCAGCACGGCCGCGCCTGGGACGTGCAGTGGACCGTCGAGCGTTCTGGTCCGGCTCAGGTCGTGTTGAAGACAACAACTCAAAACCTGACCGTCCGACGCATCTATCGTCTTGCTGAAGACGGCCTGAGCACAGAAACGGAGGTGCTCAACACTAGCGATGCACCCGCGAGCGTCGCCGTCCAGGTGAGGGCGGATCTCGAACCAGTCGACATCGACGCTGCGAAGGTGTCGTTCAGGAACGCATCCGGCGCCGCGATCGAGAAGCAGTTGATCGTGCCCGGCGAGCTGCCCAACGGCCGCGAAACCTATGCGGCTGAGCTGCGCCCCGCTGGAGAGTGGCGATTGAGCGCCGCAAACGTCGTCAACCGCTTCGCCGAAGCGGAACGCGCAGTGTTGTCCTGGTCCGCCAAGTCGCGGCCGAGCGTAACACTCGCCCTCTGGTCCCCCGAGCGCATCCTCGCGCCCGGCGAAAAATTGCGTCTGGACGCCCACTACGGACGCTGAGGTTCAGCGCCTGTCGTAGATCTCCGTCCATGTTTTCGCGCCGTCCGGCGATTGCAGCCGGAGGCGGCGCGTGAGGGTCTTCCCATCGCGCGAAACCGTTGTGCGCGCCGTCTCGATGTTGGCGCCATCCTCCGTGCGGAACACGGAGTCGATGGTCCACGGATCCACCCGGTGCATCGTGAGGCTGCCGTCTCCGAATGAGCGGCTCATCGCGTAGCTTTTGTCATTGATCGCGCCCGAGTAACTGAACTCCCGCGCGTCTTCGTTGGCATAGATGACCGTGCCGTGGTATTCCAGATTCGGCTCGTTGTGGGAGATGACGATGATGACGCTCACCGGCTTCGTCGCCGCTCCCCACGTGGACTTCTCCACGTTGAGATTCCACGTGCCGCTGAGATTGTTGATTTGCGCTCCGCAGACTCCCCAGAGCAGGGTGAGGCAAACGGAGGCGAGTGGGACGGATGCTCGCATGGCCGGAACCTCCGCAGAACTGTGCGGCCTTAGAATACGCCTGTCGAGGCGGGAATGGAATGCCGGATCATTGCTATCCGGTAGATGCAGCCTATAGAGGGAGGCGGAGGTTGGCGTGAGGCGCCTCTTGTGCGCGGTGCTGTCGATGGTCTGCGCTGCTCAGCAGCCGGTCATTAAGCTGTCGCCCGGGGGGGCGCGGGCCCGCCTGATCCCCCAGGAGCCCGCAGTCTACCCGGAAACGGCTCGCGAACGGAATGTCCACGGTGTCGTGCGGCTGGCGATCGAGGTCGATGAAGACGGGCGCGTCGTTCGCTCGGCGCTCATCTCGGGCCACCCCGTGCTCGTCGGCGCCGCCATGAAGGCGGTGAGGAAGTACAGGTACCGGCCCATCGAGGCGAGGCGCTGGGTCACCTCCGTCGAGGTGGGATTACCCTCCGGCTTCGTGCCGTTGGGCGATCCCCCGACTGTGGGATGTGCCGCAAGACACGGAGCCGTAGACTCGGGTCATGTGGAAGCGCCGGCAACCTGACGCCCTGGATGCCAAGTGGATCTTCTGGGCCTACGCCACCGCCATGGGGATGACTGGCTTCGCCTTGTCAGGGTTCGGAGGCGCGGTCCAGGTGAACTTGCTCGGCGCAGCGCTTGTGGTCATCGCCTGCTTCAGTGCTGCACTGGCCTCAGTAGAGGAACCACGGAGCCGGCGGCGTGGGCTTCGCTGGTTCATAGTCGCCAACCTTGCGGTGTTCATCGTGATGATGATGCAGAGCCGGGCGTTGTGGGGCGAGGGCCACACGGCGATCCCAGCCGATTTGTTCGTCGTCGCCTTCACCGTGTTTATCTGGGTGCTGGGCACCGCGGACGGACAGTTGGCCGGCAGGGTAACTCGCCCGCTGAGCTTGTTCAGCGCCGAGAGCACCGCACAGTTACGGTCGCGGTATGAACAGCAGATCCGCGAGGCCGCGGGACGCGAGGAGCGGCACCGCCTGGCCCGCGAGCTGCACGACTCGATCAAGCAGCAGATCTTCGTCGTGCAGACCGCGGCCGCTGCTGCTCAGGCGCGGTTCGACGGAGATAAGGAAGGAACGAAACAGGCGCTCGCCACCGTGCGCAGCGCCGCAAGAGAGGCGATGGGGGAGATGGAAGCGATGCTCGAACAACTGCAGGCGGCTCCCCTGGAAAACACGGGGCTCGTCGAAGCGCTGAAGAAGCAGTGCGAAGCGCTCGGATTCCGCACCGGCGCGGAGGTCCGCTTCATGCCCGGCGAACTGCCGCCCAACGAGTCGCTGCCCCCCGGCGCGCAGCAGGCTTTCTACCGTATTGCGCAGGAGGCGCTGGCCAACGTCAGCCGCCACGCCCGCGCGACTCGCGTCGATGTCGCACTCACTTGCATCGGCAGCTACTTGCTGTTGCGAATCGAGGATGACGGTGCCGGCTTCGACGCTAACGCCGCTCCGCGCGGCATGGGCCTTCGCAACATGCGCGCCCGGGCAGAAGAGTTCGACGGCTCGCTCGAAATCATCAGCCATCCCGGAGGCGGCACGACCGTGGAACTCAGATTGCCGTTCGACGTCGCCGAGTCCGGCGAGTGGAAGCGCTACAGGACCATGGCGCTGATCAGTGGGCTGGTCGTGATCGCATGGATCCCATTGTTGTTTTGGAGGGACCGGTCCATGATGCCCGCAGCCATGATTACCTGCGCAGGGATCATGTTCGTGCGTTCTGTCATCGGATGGAGGAAGCTGAAGACGAGATGAGCCCCGTGACCGTAGCTTTGGTAGACGACCATCGCGTTGTTGCGCGCAGCCTCAAGCTCTTCCTCGAGTCGTTCGACGACATCCGCGTCGTCGGCATGGCCGCCAGCGGTGAAGAGCTGCTGGAGCGCGTCGACGACTGGCAGCCCCAGATTGTCGTGCAGGATCTGCTTCTGCCCGGCGGCATCGACGGCGTCGAGACCACGCGCCGCCTCCTGCAGCGTTCCCCACAGGTGAAGGTCGTCGTACTCACCGCCTCGACGGACGAGGCGAGGATGCTCGGAGCCCTGCGCGCAGGTGCGCTCGGCTACGTCAGGAAAGACGCCGAGCCGGAGACCCTGCTCGCCGCCGTGCGCGCCGTCGCCCGGGGCCGCATGTACTTCGACGCGCCAGCCACCCCGGTGCAGGAGGAACTGACCGCGCGCGAACTGGAGGTGCTCCGGCACGTTGCCATGGGGAGGCCCAACAAGGAAATTGCCGATGCGCTGGGCATTGGCGAGGAGACGGTCAAGACCCACGTGGGCAACATACTCGGGAAGCTCCAGGCCGAAAATCGGGCGCAAGCCATCGTCCACGCGCTCAAGCGGGGGCTGGTTTTGCTGGAGGAGTTGGAGTAAACGTGGAATGAGATGAACAGGTTAGCGCGCAGGTTGCCGCAGCCGTACTTATGGAGTCATGATAGAAACGCAGTCTCTATAAATTTAGTTTCGGATCGGATTAAACGAAATGAAGCCCTCATCCGGTAAAGCTCTCAAATCCGCGCACGACTTCCTGGGCCACGTGGAGCATCCACTGGACCCCTTCTTTAAGCCAAAGAACATCGCGATTCTCGGCGCGACGGAGGCGCCTGGGACGGTTGGACGCACCACGTTGTGGAACCTCATCAGTTCGCCGTTCGGCGGAGCCGTCTTTCCGGTGAATCCCAAACGCGAGAGCGTCCTGGGAATCAAGGCATACAAGAGCGTCAAGGAAATCCCGGCCGAAATCGATCTGGCCGTGGTGGTGACCAATTCCAAGCTGATCCCGGGGCTGATTGCCGAGTGCGGCGAGATCGGATGCAAGTCCGCCGTGGTCATCTCGGCCGGCTTCAAGGAAGCGGGTCCGGAAGGGATCGAGCTCGAACGGCAACTGCTTGAGAACGCACGCAAGGCCGACATGCGCATCATCGGGCCGAACTGCCTCGGCATCATGATTCCGCCTTCCGGCGTGAACGCGACGTTCGCCGCCGGCATGGCGCGCACGGGCAGCGTCGGGTTCCTCAGCCAGAGCGGCGCGCTGTGCACCGCGGTTCTCGACTGGAGCCTGGCGGAGAACGTCGGCTTCAGCGCGTTCATGTCGTTAGGTTCGATGTCCGACGTCGGCTGGGGCGACCTGATCTACTACCTCGGCAACGATCCGAAAACGCGTTCGATCCTGATCTACATGGAGAGCGTCGGCGACGCCCGCAGCTTCCTGTCGGCCGCGCGCGAGGTGGCCTACACCAAGCCGATCATTGTGATCAAAGCAGGCCGCACCGCCGCGGGCTCCAAGGCCGCCGCATCTCACACCGGTTCGATGACCGGCTCCGACGACGTGCTCGACGCAGCGTTCCGCCGCAGCGGCGTCCTGCGTGTGACGAATATCGCCGACCTGTTCTACATGGCGGAAGTGCTCGCCAAGCAGCCGCGGCCGAAGGGGCCGAGGCTGACGGTCCTCACCAATGCCGGCGGGCCCGGAGTGCTCGCGGCGGACTCGCTGCTGCTCGGTGGCGGCGAACTCGCGGAGATTTCGGAGCAGACTATCGCCGAGCTGAACCAGTTCCTGCCGGCGTCCTGGAGCCACGGCAATCCCGTGGATATCATCGGCGACGCCGCTCCGGACCGTTACGCCAAGACGCTCGAAGTGGTGGCCAAGGACCAGAACACCGACGGCATGCTCGTGATTCTCACGCCGCAGGCGATGACTGATTCGACGCAGACCGCACAGCTCCTCAAGCCGCTGGCCAAGCTGGGCGATCGGCCTGTCATCGCTTCCTGGATGGGCGGCGTCGATGTCGCCGCCGGTGTGCAAATCCTGAATCAAGCCGGCATACCGACGTTCCCCTACCCCGACACCGCTGCGCGCATGTTCAATTACATGTGGCGCTACGCATCGAACCTGAAGGCGCTCTACGAGACGCCGAGCTACGCCAAGGACAGCGCCGAAGCGGACACGGCCAAGGCCGCGGAACTGATCGAGCGCGTGCGCGCCGAAGGCCGCACTATCCTCACCGAGTTCGAGTCGAAGGACGTGCTGACGGCCTACGGCATCCCGACGCTGCCCTCCCGCATCGCGTCCACTGAAGATCAGGCGATTGAAGCGGCAGAGTCGATGGGCTACCCCGTTGTGCTCAAGTTGCACTCGTTGACCATCACGCACAAAACCGACGTCGGCGGCGTGCAGTTGAACCTCAAGAATGCCGACGCCGTGCGCAACGCCTTCCGCACCATTCGCGACTCCGTCACGGCAAAGGCGGGACTCGAGCACTTCAACGGTGTCAACGTGCAGCCCTTCGCGAAGCTCGATGGCTACGAAGTAATCCTCGGCTCCTCCATCGATCCGCAGTTTGGCCCGGTGATCCTGTTCGGCATGGGCGGGCAGCTTGTTGAAGTGTTCAAGGACCGCGCGCTTGCGCTGCCGCCGTTGAACTCGACGCTGGCCCGCCGCATGATGGAGCGCACCAAGATTTACAAGGCGTTGAAAGGCGTCCGCGGCCGCGCGTCGATCGACCTCGCCGGACTGGAACAACTGCTCGTCCGGTTCAGCCGCCTCGTCGTCGAACAGCCCTGGATCAAGGAGCTCGACATTAACCCGCTGCTCGCATCTCCGGACAAGCTGCTGGCCCTCGACGCCCGTGTCGTGCTGCATGATCCGGCGACGAGAGATGAGGATCTGCCCAAGGCGGCCATCCGGCCGTATCCGTATCAGTACGAAGGCAACTGGACGATGCGGAATGGTGAGACGGTGGATATTCGCCCCATCCGGCCCGAAGACGAGCCGGCCATGGTGAAGTTCCACGAGTCGCTTTCGGAGCGCACCGTCTACCAGCGCTACCTGCAGTTGCTGAACCTCAGCCAGCGCACCGCTCACGAACGGCTCGCACACATCTGCTACGTCGACTACGCGCGGCAGATGGCGATCGTCGTGGAGCGCAAGGACCCGAAGACGGGAGAATCGCAGATCATCGCAGTCGGCCGCCTGCAGGGACTCACCGGCGTGCGCGAAGCCGAGTTCTCCATCGTCGTCGCAGACGAGTTCCAGAAGATGGGACTCGGCACCGAACTGCTGAACCGCCTGATCGACATCGGCAGGAAGGAAGGCGTGAAGGTAATCACTGCCGACATTTTGGCCGAAAACTCAGCTATGCAGAAAGTAGCGGAGAAGGCGGGCTTCAAGCTGACCCGCGAGATGGGAGACCCTGTGGCAGCCGCGCGGCTGGAGTTGTCGCCGGAAGCGCCGGTCCCCGTCAGCGTCTAGTGCGCTCACCCGCGTTGTGCCCCCTCGCTACCGCTCGCGGCTCTATCGCACTTACAGCCGCGAGCGGTAGCGAGTTTTCATGACCCCGCGGGCCACCAATCGCGATGAAAGCCGCGAGCCGTAGCGAGCGGGTACAACGGGGTCCACGCGCGTCTTCGGCGGAGAGGGTAGAGCAGACTCATCAACGCTTGAGCGACTCTAGAACCGAAGCAACAAGTTCCTTGGCCTGCTGGATGCTGGTGGAGATCATCTGCACATCCATGGCGGGCTTGCCGGGTTGCCGCGAGCTCTGGCAATAGACGCCGTGCTGCCCGACGAGGACCAGTGCGTCCGTGAGGATATCCAGTGTCACGGCGAGGCGTCCGGCCTCGACGCCCATCTGGAATTCGTGGCGCTCCAGGGACTCTTTGTGATCGTGAAAGGCTGATGGGTTCGGCATGAGACGTATGATGAAGACTGTGATGCGACTTCCTATTCTCCCGCTCCTCTTGATGCTCGTGGCGTCTGCCCAGGCTCCTTCAGTCTCGCTCAGCAAATACCTGAAGAAGGACATGGATCTGAACGTCGATCCGAACTCCGCCCTCTGGAAGGACGCGCCGGCCGTCTTCAGCGAGCGCAGCGCCAAAGACACGGAGACGCCCGGACACAAGACCGAGTTCCGCTCACGCTGGACGGAGAAGAACCTCTACTTCCTGTTCATCTGCCCGTACGAGGAGCTGTACCTGATCCAGAACCCCGTGACGGACAAGGAGACGAACAAGTTGTGGGACCGCGACGTGGCTGAGATATTCATCGGCGCGGACTTCGAGAAGATCTGGCAGTACCGCGAATACCAGGTGTCGCCGCAGGGCGAGTGGGTGGATCTCGACATCGACCGCAAGACGCCGAAGCCCGAAGGAGGATGGCGTTGGGACTCGGGCTACAAGGTGGCGGCGAAGATCGACAAAGAGAAGAAGGTCTGGTACGGAGCGATGAAGATCCCCGTCGCGTCGATCACGGACAAGCCCATAAAGCCGGGCTTCGAGTTCCGGGCAAACTACTACCGGTTGCAGGGACCTCCGCCGCGGAAGAGCATCGCCTGGCGGCCCACCGGGACTACCGGCAACCATCACATCCCGGAATCGTTCGGGCTGTTGAGGCTGGAGAAGTAGACCATGGCGGAGCGCAGTTTGCGGATCTCGCAGGTTGGGCTGCGGGGCATCGTGGGCAACGGCCTGACCGCCGCACACGTGCTCGACTTCGCGGCCGCGTTCGGCACGTTCTTGGATGGGCCCGGCAAGGTCGTGATCGGGCGCGACCCTCGCGCTTCCGGGCTCATGATGAGGGAGGGTGTGATCGCGGGATTGCTCGCCAGCGGGCACGACGTGGTGGACCTCGGCATGGTGCCGACACCGGTGATCCAGCACTCGATCCGGAGGATCGACGCCGTGGGCGGTATCTCGATTGGCGCCAGCCATAACGCCGCGGAGTGGAACGCGCTGAAGTTCCTCGGACCGCGCGGCACGTACCTCTCGAGCGCCGAGTCCTACGAACTGCTCGATATCTACCACCTGAAGAAGTTCCACTTCGAGGAGTGGCAGGGCATCGGCAAGCGAGTTGAAGACGCGGAGGCCACGGACAGGTATCTCGACGATCTGGCGCGCGTCTTCGATCTGGTGAAGCTGAAGCGCTACCGGGTGCTGGTGGACTGCACGAACGGGACGTCGGCGCTGATCCTGCGGCGCATGAACGAGCGGTTCGGCACTCAGTTCATTCTCATCAACGAGCCGCTGGAAGGGCGCGCCTTCGCTCACGAGCCGTCCACGACAAAGAAGATGGTGGCGCTGCAACTGGCGCCGCTGATCCAACACGTCGGCGCGGACGCGGGCTTCCTCTTCGACATCGACAGCGACCGTGTGGCCTTCGCGACGGACGCCGGCGAGTCGGTGAGCGAGGAGATGGTGCTTGTCCTGCTCGCAGACGAGTTCCTGCAACTGGGGCCGGGCAAGCTGGTGCTGACGAACGTGTCGACCACGGCGCTGCTGGAAGAGGTCGCGGCGCAGTGGGGCGGGCAGGTGGTTCGAACAGCGGTCGGACGGCAGGCGGCGATCGACGCCCTCGCCAGCTACCGGCCGGAGCAGATCGCCGTCGCGGGTGAAGGCACCGGCGCAGTGATGATGCCGCAGTTCCGCTTCGTCTATGACGGCATCGCGTCGATGCTGGCGATCCTGTCGATGATGGAGCGGCGCGGTCAGAAGCTCTCGGAGATCGTCGCCGCATATCCCATGTACTCGATCGTGAAAGGCAAGATCCCGCTGCAGACTCATCTGATCCCCGAGATGCTGCTCGAGTTGGAGGACCGTTATCCGGACGGGAAGCGCAACACCGTGGACGGGCTGCGTATCGACTGGCCCGGCAAATGGGTGCACGTTCGGGTGTCGCAGACGGAACCGCTGGTGCGCGTGATCTGCGAACAGCGGGGGGAAGCGCCGCGCGAACTGTTCGACCAGGTGATGGACCTGGTGAGGAGCTACACGTCATGAGCCGCGTTCACCAGTTGAAGATCAGCGTGTCGGGCATCCGCGGAGTGGTGGGCGAGTTCCTGACCCCGAACCTCGCCTGTGCCTTCGCGCAGGCTTTCGGGACCTATGTGGGCCCTGGGCCGGTGGTGCTGGGCCGCGACACACGGGCGACGGGAGAGATGCTGGAGCATGCGGTGACCTGCGGTCTGCTCGCGGCGGGGTGTGAAGTCGTGAAGGTCGGTATCGCTCCGACGCCCACCATCCAGGTGTATGTCGCGGAAGTGCGTGCCCGCGGCGGCATCGCCGTGACCGCGTCGCACAACCCGCCCGAGTACAACGCGCTGAAGCTGTTCAATCGGGAAGGGCTGTTTTTCAACCACTACGAGCGGAGCGAATTGCTGGACCTCTACCACCAGAGCGAGTTCCGGCAGGCGACGAACGACGAAATCCGGCGAGTCGTGGTCGATGAAGAGACCGCGCCGAAGCGGCACATCGCGCGGGTGCTGGCGCACGTGGACGTGGAGCGGATCCGGCGCAGAAGGTTCAGAGTGGCGCTCGATGGAGTGAATGGCGCGGGCTCGAGGATGAGCGTCCACTTCCTGAGGGAAGTGCTGGGATGCGAGCTGCATGCAATCTCGGTGGATCCCTCGAAGCCGTTTCCGCGCGAGGCCGAACCGAAGCCGGAGGTGCTTGGGGACCTGAAGGAGCTGATCAAGTCGAGCGCGGCAGATGCGGCCTTCGCGCAGGACCCCGATGGCGACCGGCTGGCTGTCGGCGACGAATCGGGGCGGATCCTGGACAACGACGACGTGCTGGCGCTGGCCGTCGATTGCGCGCTGCGCAAGAAGAAGGGGCCCGTCGTGGTGAACCTTACGACGTCGGCGGTGATCGACGATGTCGCTGCGCGGCACGGCTGCCGGGTGTATCGCGCGCCGGTGGGAGAGGCCAACGTGGTGGACCGGATGAAGTCGGTTGGCGCGGTGATCGGTGGCGAGGGCTCGAACGGCGGAATCATCTTCCCGGCGGTCCAGTACTGCCGGGACTCATATATGGGCATGGCGTTCCTGCTCGACCGGATGGGGGAGACGGGCGAGACGATGAGCGAGCTTGCGAGGAATCTGCCGCGCTACTACAGGCGCCTCGGGAAGACGGCGTTCGAGCATGGACGCCTGGGTCCGATGATGCAGGCGCTGGAGACACAGTTCCCCGGCGCGCAGGCGGACCGCAGCGACGGGCTGAAGCTCACGATCGCCGACGGCTGGGTGCACGTGCGGGCGTCGAACACCGAGCCGCTGCTGCGCATTGCGGCGGAAGCGAGGAGCGAAGAGCGAGTGGAGGAGCTATACAGGATTGCGGCGGGGCGGGGCTGAAGCCTGCTTTGAGGGCTAGCGTGCGTCGGACTGGCCTTCGGGCAGGTAGATGGTGACGTCGTCTTTGCGGGCTTTGCGAGTCTGTTCGCGGACGGCGCGGTCACGGGCGTCGGAGCTGTTCTTGAGTTGGTCGATTGCGGTCTTGCGGCGCTGGATCTCGAGACGCAGATCGTCGTTGGTCTGCTTCATTCTCTCGATCTGGTGGCGCTTCTCGATCATCGTGGGGATTCCGTTGGGGCCCTTCAAGACTACGAAGACGTAGAAGCAGGCCACCGCAGCCGCCGCGAGATAGCCGAGTTGTCTGAGAAGGAAGCCCATGCCCGAAACAAACGACCTACCTTCTGTTTATAATCCGTTTGAAGCGGCAAGTCCATAAGGTTAACCAAAAATGACGGACAAGATTATCGTCTACAGCACATGCGCCTCCGCGGAAGAAGCGGAGCGTATAGCTCGATCCCTGCTGGACCAGCGCCTGGCGGCTTGCGTCGCGGTGACGCCGGGGGTGCGCAGCTTCTACTGGTGGAAGGGCGCGGTGGAACAGAGCGAGGAGTGCGGGCTCATGATCAAGAGCCGGCGCGATCTGTTCGAGCCGCTGTGTGCGGAGCTCCGTAAAGCGCATTCCTACGAGGTGCCGGAGATCCTGGCTGTGCCTGTGGTGGAAGGCGGGGAGAGCTATCTCTCCTGGATGGATGCAGAGCTGCGGGCGTCGCCCTAAGCCCATTAGACCAGTGCGGAACTGAAGTCCAGCGCAGGCTGAAGCCTGTCCCGCCTCTCGCTGTGCCCGTGGGGGAGCCTACCTTTCATGGATGGACACTGAACTGCGAGTGTTGCCAGCAGGCCCTGGGCTGTGATGGTATAAGACGACCTCATGCTGGCCCAACAGGTTCCTACGCGCACGCGCCACTGGGTGGTGGTTTTCGCCGTTACCCTGGCCATCCTGTCTTACATCGACCGCGTCTCGATCTCTAAAGCGGCGCCGTACATCATGCATGACCTGGGCCTGACCAAGACCCAGATGGGCCGGGTGTTTTCTGCCTTCGCCATCAGTTACGCGCTGGCGGAGATTCCGAGCGGCTGGATGGGCGACTACATGGGGGCCCGCAAAGTGCTTCTGCGGATCGTCATCTGGTGGTCGGTCTTCACGGCGTCGGTCACGATGATGTGGAGCGCCACTTCACTGTGGATCAATCAGTTCCTGTTCGGCGCCGGCGAGGCGGGGTGCTTTCCGAATCTTACCAAGGCATTCACCACGTGGCTGCCGTCGCGGGAGCGGGTGCGGGCGCAGGGGATCATGTGGATGTCGGCCCGCTGGGGCGGCGCGTTCACGCCGATGATGTGCGCGCTAATCTTCACCGTGCTGCCGTGGCGGGCGGCCTTCCTGATCTTCGCGATGCTTGGCGTCATCTGGGCGGTGTTCTTCTACCGCTGGTTCCGCGACGACCCGAAGGACCACGCCGGGGTCAACGAAGCAGAGATGGAACTGCTGGCGGAGAACCGCGGCCTGGCGGGGAGCCACGGCGACGTCCCGTGGCGGAGGTTGGTGACGAACCGTTCCGTACTGCTGTTATGGGCGCAGTACTTCCTCATCACCTACCCCTGGTATTTCTATATCACCTGGCTTTCCACCTACATCCGGGAGCAGCACGGGATCACCAACGAGGTCACCTCCGCGCTGTATGCCATCTTCCCCCTGCTGTTCGGGGGCATCGGCTGTTTCGTGAGCGGAATGCTCCTGCCCGCGATCGGGCGGATGACCGGCGGCTCGAAAAATGCCCGCCGGCTGGTGGCGACGACAGGATTCATCGGGGCGGGATCGTTCATGCTGCTCTGCATCCAGCAGCACGAGCCACTGTATGCCATGCTGGCCATGGGAATGGCGAGTTTCTGCAACGACATCGTGATGCCGTGCGCCTGGGGCTCATGCATGGACATCGGAGGCCGCTACGCGGGGACCCTTTCGGGGTCCATGAACATGTTCGGCAACTTCGCCGGTTTCGTGGCGCCCCAGGTCGGAGGCATCATCCTGGATGCCACGCGGGGCGGCGCGCACCCGAACGGCGACTACGGCATGTTCATGTATACGATGGCGGGGGCCTACTTCCTGGGGGCTTTCTGCTGGCCATTCATCGACCCAACCAGGAGATTGGATCAAGACGAGGCAAATGAAGCGAGTAATTCTTCTAGCGGTGCTCCTGGCGCCGCTCCATGCAGAAGTAGTGATTGAACGGATCTTCGGTCAGGAGATCAAGACGGGACCGTATAAGCATCCGGCGTCGATCTGCGCGCTGGACAACGGCGACCTGCTGCTGACCTATTACGGCGGCGAGGGCGAATATGCCAATTCGACCGCGGTGTTCCTGTCGCGGCTGAAGGCGGGAGAAAAACAGTGGAGCGCGCCGCGCAAGGTGGCGCAGGACCCGCTGCGGTCGTTGGGCAACGGCGTCGCCTGGCAGTCGCCCGACAAGCGAGTCTGGCTCTTCTACGTCGTGCGGTTCGGCGATACCTGGAGCAGCTCAAGAATCGCGGTGAAGGTGTCGGACGACCGGGGCGAGACGTGGTCTGACTCGTCGATGCTGCGGCTGGAAGAGGGCTGGATGGTGCGCGGCAAGCCGATCCTGCTGAAGTCGGGGGATTGGCTCCTGCCGATCTACCATGAGACGGGAGCCGACAAGGAAGTCGTCGGCGCGGACTCGACGTCGCTGTTCCTCATCTACAACCGCAGGAAGCAGACGTGGGATCCGACAGGCGAGATCCGGTCGAAGAACGGCAACATTCAGCCATCACCCGTGGAGTTGGAGCCAGGGCATATTCTGGCGTACTGCCGGCGCGGGGGCGGCTATGGCCGGGATGAGAAGGGCTGGATCGTGGCGTCGGAGTCACGCGACGGCGGCCGGACCTGGAGTGAAGGCGTGAACACGTCTCTGCCGAACCCGAACTCGGCGGTGGAACTGATCAAGCTGGCCAGCGGACGTTTGCTGCTGGTGTACAACCCGAGCATGAATGCCCGGAAGCCGCTGACCGTTGCGCTGTCGGAGGACGGCGGCAAGACCTGGGCGCGCAAGTTGGATATCGCGCAGGGGCCGGGGGGCCTGGCATACCCCAGCGCTATGCAGACACCGGACGGGCGCATCCATGTCGTCTATACGAGCGACGACCGGAAGGTGATCCGGCGGGCTGTCCTGACTGAGAGCGATATCCCAGCGAAGTAAGCATACTTTCTTGAACGCGATGTTTCAGTGTATAGTGATCGGAAGGGGGCAATTACTGAAGCTTCCTCAGATCTCGATTCATGCAGAGAGGGCGCTGCGCGGCGAACGGCCGGCGGAGAGCCCTTTTTTTGCTTAAGGAGCAACACAATCCACATATGACCATTCAGAAGAACCTTCCGCATGTATCCTTCTAGGTTTCCCCGCCCGCGCGTCAAAGTCAGAGAGAACGTCAACGAGGCCATTCGTGCACGGGAAGTGCGCGCCGTATTCCCGGATGGCACCGTGGAAGTCATGCCTACACAGGCGGCGATCCGCCGCGCGCAGGAGTTGGGGCTGGACCTCATCCTGATTGCGCCAACCGCCGAGCCGCCCGTTGCCAAGGCCATGGATTATGGCCAGTGGCAGTACGAGCAGAAGAAGAAGCAGCACGAGGCCAAGAAGAAGCAGCACGTGATCCAGGTGAAGGAACTCAAGTTCCGGCCGAACACCGACGACCACGACTACAACTTCAAGATGAACCATGCTGTCCGCTTCCTTGGCGAAGGCAACCGCGTGAAGGCCGTCGTGCAGTTCCGCGGACGCGAGATCGCACACGTTGATCTCGGCAGGAAGCTGCTGCTCCGGTTCGCGGAGGATCTTTCTAATCACGGCTCCATCGAAGGGCAGCCGAAGCTTGAAGGGCGTAATGCCCACGTCATCATCAGCCCGCTGAAGAAGGACGTGAAAGAGAAGAAGGATAAGGCTCCGCAGCCCAAGCAGATGGTTCCTGTGCCACCGGCGCAGGGTGAATAGCGGCCAGCGCCTATCAGCCAGCGATCAACACGGGAGAGGTGTGTCTCCCTGCGAGACAGCCTGAGAGTCTGGCGCGGGCTGAGGGCCTGCCCTGCGGCTGTGACGGTTTACTGCTGGGATTGCTGTGCCCGTTCCATCCGGCGGATCTGTTCGAGTTGTGAGGCAACAGACTGCTCCTGAGGCGGGCGCATCTTTCGGGCGATGGCGAGGGCGGCGGCGGCGAGCGACTCCGCCTCGTCAAATTGCTGATTTCGAGCCAGAGCGTTGGCCGTATTGAGGCGAGTCCAGCAGCGGCGCGGGTCGTCCGGCGGGGTGACCAGATCGACGATGGTGACCGCCTGCCGGCGCAAGGCGAGCGCTGGTGCGGGATCCTGATTGAACTCGAAGACATCAGCGGCTAACTCTGCGGCGAAGAGGTAAGGCTCGCTAGTCGTGCCGCTGAGGGATTCTTCCAGCGCAAGCAGCTCGCGGGCCGCTGGAACGGCCTCACGGCCGGCGCCGATCAAGCGGTAGTACCCGACGGCCAGGTGCAGAGCCGCGTCCAGCCGTCCGGTCTGCGGGCCGTGGGCTGCGATGAGAGCACTGCGGTATTGTTCGATCGCCGCAGGCACTTCGCCCACGCGATCCTGGCGCTGCTGGAGGATTCCCGGGCGTGCCTGTAGCAGATTGAGATAGGGCGCCACGGTCTCCACGGACCAGCCTTGGGTCACGTCGAGCCCCAGGTTGTAGATCTCCTCGGCCTTTTCATACTCCTTCTTCATGGCGAGCATGGATGCGACGGAGGGGAGGATGCCGCCGAGGATCTCGCGGTCCGGAGCACGCTCGGAGCTGGCGATGGCCCGCCGGACCAGGTTGAACCCTTCATCCAGTTTTCCCTCCTGAAGGAGGGACTGTGCCCTGATCAAGTCCTGTGCAATGGCGCCGTTCATCGGAGCCGGTTGCTTCTCCGCGGCGCTGCGTCTGTATTGTTCCGCCTGTTCAGCATGGCCGGCCGACTGGGCTATGTTCGACAGGGTGTAAAGGGCGTTCATCTCCTCCCAGGGCTGCAGATTCGGGTTGTTTGCCAGGTACTCTTTGATGAGCTGTTCGGCCTGCCCGGCGCGTTTTGTATTGGCCAGGTGATGTGCGAAGGGTGTCAGGATTCCCACGTCCACCTTGGAACCCGTGGACTGTGCATCGGAGATGATTTGCTGGTAGACCTCATCCGCCGCTTGCGGCCGTCCTGCCTGAATGAGCGTCTGGGCGAGGTTCTGGCGGAGCCAGACTGTTTGGTGCAGCGCGGGCGGAGGGGTGGAGTTTTGCAGGACTGCAAGTGCCTGATCGATGGCCGCAATAGAGTCGTCGAAGCGCTGCTGGCGCAGGTACAGGTTCGAGAGCATCTGCCAGGCGTTGACCTGCGTCCAAGGCGGCGACCCGGCGGGATTTGCGGGCTGCTCTGCCTGTTTCATGTAGATCGCGGCGGCCTGATCCAGTTGACCTTGCTGCTCGTACATCGAGGCGAGGGTCATGGGATTGGCGCCGGATCGGTCACGGAGCGTTGCGGTCATCGCGGCTGCGGCGCCGGGGCGTCCCAATTGGCGGTACAGGCCGGAGAGACGCTGAAAGAGGTAACTGGAATCGGATTGGAAACCATATCGAGCGGTTGGATTGATAGTGCCTTTCAGCGCGACGGCATTTGAGAGGTGAGTGGGGACCAGAGGGCCGGGCGAATCCGTGGCTGCGGCGGCGACCGCTTTTTCCAGGCATTCCACGGCTCTGAGGAGATTGCGATCCTGCTGCCAGGAGTTGGCGAGGGCGCCGAGCAGTTGGATCCGCGCGGGGTGGGATTCACCCAAAGTGGTGGCTCTCAGCAGCGCATTCTGGAGAATGGATCGGGCTTGTGCGGAAAAGCCGCCATTCTCGTACATTTGCGACACCTGCTGGACTTTCTGGGCGTATTGGGGGTCGTCGAGAGGGAGGCTTTCGATGAGGCTGCGGGCCTCCTGGCGCCTGGCGGCGGCTTCGTCAAATTGGCCTTCTCCGCGGGCTTTCCAGTAGGCGCTGGTCACTTCCGAAAATAAGTCCCGCTGCGGGACCTGGGCTTGTGCAATAGACGCGCAGAGCAGGCACATGAGACTGCTGCGCATGCGATATAGACTCCGCACGGGGAGTTTGGGTTTCGCGGCCACTGGCGCCCGCTGCAAGTCGCATCGGTCGCGCGGGGTGGCCTGAAATGCCGCCGCAGGCCGAGGTCTGCCCCACGAAGCGCTGACTCTCATCCTGATTGGGGCCCGCAGAGCCATTGGGACTCCGCTGGAGACGTTGCACCTTTTCGCGACCTCTCGCGGCGTTCATTGGTGTAACGCGTCGTGCTGGGGAAATGGCGCGGTGCTGATTGCTAGTAGAAGAGGTACTTTTTCCACTGCTCGTCACTTTTGCCGAGCAGGCGCATCAGGTGGCGGCCCGTGTGGAGGTTGTAGGGGCGGGGCGCGTGGAGGAGCCGGAGGCCTGCCTCTTCCGGAGTGCGGTTGCCCTTCTTGTTATTGCAGGAGTGGCAGCAGGCGACGAGGTTTTCCCAGGTGGATTCGCCGCCGCGGGAGCGGGGGATGACGTGATCGAGGGTGAGGTCGGCGCTATTGAAGACGTGGTGGCAGTACTGGCACGTGTAGCGATCGCGCATCATGATGTTTTTGCGGGAGAGCGCGCGGCTCTGATGCGGGATGCGCCTGTATTCGAGCAGGCGGATGACGCTGGGCATGGGATACGCGGCGCGCTGGGCGTGGAAGCTGCCCTGCGCGTGCTCTTCAGCCTGGGCGACGCCTTTGAGGATGAGCACGAGGGCGCGGCGCGCCGCACAAATATTGACCGGCTCGTAGCTGGCATTCAGCACGAGGACTGGCCTGTGCAGGCGTTCGAGGGTCGTGTTCATTCAGTGGCTCCTTGAAGGGGATCGACTTCCGGGGCCGGGAAAACGGCCTTGAAATCTCTGAGCCGGTCAGCACGAGCGAGAGTGAGGACGCTGACGCGGACGGCGCCGGCGCGTTTGAGCGCGGCGGCGGCGGCATTAACGGTGGCCCCGGTGGTGAAGACGTCGTCGAGGAGAAGAATGCGCCGGTTGCGGACGTCGGCGTTGCGGGGGACAAAAAAAACGCCGGCCACATTGGCCCGGCGCTGGGAGCGGCTCAATCCGGTCTGAGCCTGGGTGTGGCGGCGCCGCCTGAGTATTGCGGCGAGGGGAAGGCCGGTGCGGCGCGAGACCTCGGCGGCGAGCAGGCGGCTCTGGTTGAAGCCGCGGATGAGGAGTTTGCGCCAATGCACCGGCATGGGCACGATGCAGTCGAAGAGTTGATCCCGCGGAAAGGCAAGCGACATCATGCGGCCCAGCGGTGCAGCGAGGGGGCGCATGCGGCGGTACTTCAACAGATGGATCAGATCGCGAAGCGGACCATCGTAGTCGCCGAAGCTGTATGCCGCATCGAAGTCCGTGGCGCCCGCGGCGCACAGGCGGCAGAGGCCATGCTCGTTCAGGGGGCGCGCGTTCAGGAAGGGCGTGCGGCAGCGGAGGCAGAAGTGCTCGGCACGGGTGACCTCCGGGGTGTTGAGGCAGGACTGACAGACGGGAACGCGGGAGAAGCCGGTGAGGGAGGCGCCGCAGATTCGGCAGTCGTCGGGAAAGAGAAGCGCAAGAAGGCATTGGCCCGACTGACTCAGCCAGTTGGGTGACGGATCAGAGAGTTTCGCGGAGCGGAAACTCGAGAAGACCCACCTCCTGCCTCAGCATAGCACGGAACATGGGACGGCTGGATTGTTCCGGCCGGCCGCTATGGTTCACTGGAAGAGAGGATGGCTCTACTACTCAGTTGCCAGTCGATTGCGCGGCAGTTCGGCGCGTCGACACTGTTCGAAAACGTGTCGCTGAACGTGAGCGACGGCGAACGGCACGGTCTCATCGGCCCGAACGGCGCGGGAAAGTCCACGCTGCTGAAGGTGCTCGCAGGACTGGATCACACCGATCGCGGCGAAGTGGCGCTGCGGAAGGGCGTGCGCATGGTATACCTGCCGCAGGACCCGGTGTTCGACGGCACGCGCACGGTGCAGGAGATATTGGAGGAGGCGGCGTTCGAAGAGACGCTGGTTCCGGTGGCGCTGGGGCAGGCGGGATTCGTCGATGCCGGCGTGAGGGCGGATGCGCTGTCCGGAGGATGGCGCAAGCGGCTGGCGCTGGCTCAAGCGCTGGTGCAGAAGCCGGACCTGCTGCTGCTGGACGAGCCGACGAACCACCTGGACGTGGAAGGCATCGAGTGGCTGGAAGGATTACTGGAGAGCGCCCCGTTTGCGAGCGTCGTCGTCAGCCACGACCGCTATTTCCTGGAAAACGTCGCCACGCACATGATGGAGCTGAACCGCGTCTATCCCGACGGGCTATTCCGCGTGGCGGGCAACTACAGCGCGTTCCTGGAGAAGCGCGAAGAGTACTTCGAAATGCAGGCGCGGCAGCGCGAGTCGCTGGCGGCAAGGGTGCGGCGGGAAGTGGAGTGGCTGCGGCGCGGGGCGAAGGCGCGCACGCGCAAGTCGAAGGCGCGGATCGACGCGGCGAACGAGATGATCGCGACGCTGGAGGACATGCAGGAAAGGGCCCGCACGTCGTCCGTGAAGATCGACTTCACGGCGAGCGACCGCAAGACGAAGAAGTTGATTGAGGTGGAAGAGCTCGGTTATTCGATCGGCGGGCGTAGACTGCTGGGCGAGTTGAACCTCGTTTTTGCGCCGGGAAGGCGATTGGGTCTGGCGGGAGCGAATGGAAGCGGCAAGACAACGCTGCTCAAGCTGCTGCTGGGGCAACTGCAGCCGGATGCGGGCGAGATCCGGCGCGCGGACAATCTGAAGGTCGTGTACTTCGAGCAGCAGCGGCAGCAGATCGATCCATCGATCACTCTGAAGCGGGCGCTGGCGCCGGAGGGGGATTCGGTGATGTACCTGGGGCGTCCGGTGCACGTGAACGGCTGGGCGCGGCGGTTTCTGTTCCGTGAGGAGCAACTCGTGCAGCCGGTGGGGAGCCTGTCGGGCGGTGAGCGGGCGCGCGTGCACATCGCGCGGCTGATGCTGGAAGAGGCGGACGTTCTGCTCTTGGACGAGCCGACGAACGATCTCGACATCCCGACGCTGGAGGTGCTGGAGGAAGGGCTGTCGGAGTTCCCTGGCTCGTTGGTGCTGGTGACGCACGACCGCTATTTGATGGATCGTGTGACGAACGCGGTGCTCGGTCTGGATGGCGAGGGCGGATGCGGGCTGTACGCTGATCTGGCGCAGTGGGAGGCGGCGCTGGACGAGCAGAGCAAAGCGAAAGCCGCGCAGGCACGAGCGTTGGCAAAGCCTGCAGAGAAGCCTCAGGCACAGGCTCAGAAGAAGCGGCTCTCGTATCTCGAGCAGCGCGAGTGGGATGCGATGGAGGGGAAGATCCTGGAGGCGGAGGAACGTCTGGAAGGGGCCAAGACCGCGCTGCATGCGCCCGAAACCGTGTCGGATCCGCGGAGGATTGAAGAGTGCTACGCCGCGATGAACGCTGCTCAGGCGGAGGTCGACCAGTTGTACGCGCGCTGGGCGGAGCTGGAAGCCAAGATCAGTTGAACTGCTGGCGGAAGCGATCGAACTCCTCGCGCAGCGTCTTGAGTTCGGATTCGAGCTGCTCGACGCGTTCGGCGAGTGGGAATGAGTGGCTGATGCCTGTCGCATCGGAAACGGGCGACTGCGGCTCGCCGCTCAGCAAATGGGCCCAACGGGCCTCCTTCATGCCGGGAACGCGTTCAAGCTGTTTCACGAGAGGATCCGGTTCCCGGGCAGCAAGCTTCGCGAGTGTGCTCATGAGAGTCTCGAGGTCTTCGAAGTTGTGGAGGCGCTCAGTGCGCTGGCGGAGCTCGCCGGGAGTCTGCGGACCGCGGAGGAGGAGGACGGCGAGGAGCGCCATCTCGCCGCGCGTGAAGTTGAACTGCTCGCTCAGGCGGTGGCGGTACTTTTCGACGCGGCTGCCCGCCTCGCTGATGAATGCGACGAGCCCGGCCTCGCGCAGGGAGCCAAGGGCCTGGCGAACGGTGGCGTCGTCGTAGGTCACGACGGGATCGCGGTTAGACTTCTGGTTGCAAGCGTTGGTGAGGGCGTTGAGGGATAGAGGGTAATACTCCGGAGTTGCCATGTCCTTCTCGGCCAGGCAGCCGAGGACGCGGGCTTCGACAGGGTCGAGATCGAAGGGCACAACTCAGCATGACACCGGGTCTAGAGACCGGACAAGCGCCTCCGATGTAATAAAATAGTCACTTCAATGAAACATTGGCTCGTGGCCAGCGCCCTGCTGGCGGCGCTGGCTGTAAGGCCGATGGCAGCCGACGATCTGGAATCCCTGCACATCTTCAACGTCAACCTTGATCTCAAGCCCGGTCTGACGGTGCAGTTACACACTCGCGTGAGGATGTTCGAGAACATCAGCGCGTTCAACCAGTTTCGCGGGGGGCCGATCCTGCTATGGCAGGCGAAGCCGCGATTCAACGTCATCTCCGGGTATTACTACATCGACCAGAACACCAGGGTGCAGCACGATCCGTACTCCATGCACCGCGTCTTCGGTGGCGGGCAATATCGCGTGTTGAGGGGCGAAAAATGGGCGGTGGATGCGCGAGGTCTGATGGAGAGGTTCATCTCCGGGGAGTTCAAAGACTATTGGCGCTGGCGCAACCGCGCGATGTTCAGTTGGACGACTCGCGCAGGCGAGCCTTTTGTGAGCGTGGAAGGGTTGGTTCAGCAGGGCATCTGTTACCCGCGCTATGCGGCGGGGATGCAGTGGAAGGTGCATCCCCGGATGATTGTTGGTGCGGGCTACGAGTATCGGGCGACACCGAATTCGACGCCGGGGTCGCACATCATTGCGACGTTCGTGCAGTGGACGGCGTACCGGCATACGCCTCCGCACATCGATTAGGGCAATTCGAAGACGGCCAGGACGGGGAAGTGGTCCGACGGGTAGCGGCCATCGCGGTGATCCGTGATGATCTCGGCGCTCTTCACGGTCCATGGGGCGCGGAACATGATCCAGTCGATACGGTCAGGGCCGGGCTTGCCTTTGAATCCGTGAAATGTGCCTTCCGTGCCTTCGGGCCCGGTCTTTTGTGCGGCGACGGTCCAGGCGTCCTTCAGCAGCGGTGAGATGACCTGATAAGTGGCGCCGCCTGCGGGCGCATTGAAATCGCCGGTGAGAACGATGGGGAGGTTCTCGTCCTGCAGGCCAATGCGGCAGGCGATGAGACGCGCGCTTTTTTGCCGTGCTGGCTCGTCGTTGCCGCGATGAGCGAAGTGAGTGTTGAGCAGGAGGAACCTCGTTGCCGAGCCCTGGATCTCGAACGTGCCCCAGGTAACCATGCGCGGCAGGCTCATGTTCCAGGCGCTGCTGCCGGGCTTCTCGGGGGTGGGGGACAGCCAAAAGTCTCCGCTGTCGATGAACTTCAGCCGGTCCTTCCGATAGAAGACGCCCATGTGCTCGTCGTCGTGATTGCCCCGGCGGCTGAGTCCGAACCAGGCATACTGAGGGAGCTTCTCGACGATGTATTGGCCTTGCTCGAAAAAAAGTTCCTGCGTACCGAAGAGGTCGGGCGCTTTGGATCGGATGGTGTCGACCAGTAGATCGCGGCGCACAGGCCAGGCGTTGGGGCCATCGTCGGGATTCGGATAGCGGACATTGAAAGTCATCACGCGGAGTGTCTCGGCGGAGAGACAGGTGGCGGCAAGCGAAGCCGCGACGGCGAGGGATCGGAGCAGACGCATAGCTCCGTTATACAATCGCTGCAAATGAAGACGCTGGCCCTGTTGCCGCTCGCGGCGTTGCCGCTGTTCGGACAAAGCCTGACTCCTGCTGCCGCCGTGCCCCAGATGGAGAAGGCGCTGATGAAGAACATCCTCGACTTCTGGTACCCGAAGTCGCTGGACCGCAAGTATGGCGGATACACGCTGAACCACGGCCCGGCGGGCGAGTGGCGCGGCGACGCTCCGAAGATGATCGTCACTCAGTCGCGGATGGTGTGGCTGTTCGCACGCATGGCGCGGGCGGGCTATGGCGACCGCAAGCAGTTGCTGGAGGCGGCCGAGCACGGCTACCGCTTCATCACCACGCAGATGTGGGATGCCCGGAACGGTGGTTTTTATTGGGAAGTCGACGCAACGGGAGAGAAGAAGACGCGGCCGAAAAGGAACATGTACGGAGAATCGTTCGGGCTGTATGCGGTGAGCGAGTACGCGATGGCCTCGGGGCGGAAGGATGTCTTGGATTTCGCGGTGCGTCTGTTCGATCTCCTCGAAAGAAAAGCGCACGACAAGCAGTTCGGTGGCTACCGCGAGAACTTCAACGAAGACTGGACGCCGACACCGCCGGGCGAAGTGGGCTACATGAGCGTGGACAGCCAGGTGAAGCTGATGAATACGCACCTGCACTTGATGGAGGCTCTCACGACGTTCTACCGCGCATCGAAGCTCCCGCTGGCCCGCGAGCGGCTGCTGGAACTGATGACGATCGAGAGCAATGCCGTGTTCCGCAAGGATGTCGGCTCGTGCAGCGACCAGTACAAGCTCGACTGGACGCCGATCCTGCAGGGCGCCGGCGGGCGGGCGAGTTACGGCCACGATCTCGAGAACATCTGGCTGCTGGTGGACGCCGCCGATGCCGCTGGTGTACCCGTGGCGCCGCTGATGGACTTCTTCAAACACAGCTTCGCCTACTCCATGAAGTACGGATGGGACGAGAAGAACGGCGGATTCTGGGCTTGGGGGCCGTTCAACGCGCCGGCCAAAGGCATGCGCAAGGACTGGTGGGTGCAGGCGGAGACGCTGGTGAGTGCGCTGACCATGTACAAGCTGACGAAGGATCCGCAGTATTGGGCTGTGTTCGAAAAGACCTGGGATTTTGTGAATAAGTATCAGATCGACTGGACGCACGGAGAGTGGTGGTCGGCGGTGAATGAGAATCTCACGCAGTCGGGCGATAAGGCGAACGCGTGGAAGGGCGGCTACCACAATGGCCGGGCTATGATCGAAAGCATCGCACTGTTGAAAGGGATGTGAGACATGATGAATCGCCGGAAAATGATGGTCGCGTTGGCGTCAGCGCCGCTGGCGCGGGTGCGCGCTGAAGCGCAGGCTGAAACGGGATTCGTTCCGCTGTTCGACGGCAAGACGCTGAACGGCTGGGTGCTGATGCACGGCAGGGGCCGGGGCTACATCGTGGAGAACGGGGCAATTGTCTGTCCTGAGGACGGCGGCGGGAATCTGTTCACGGAGAAGGAATATTCAAACTTCGTGCTGCGCGTGGAATGGCGGCTGTGGGAGGGAGGCAATAACGGCGTCGGGATCCGTGCGCCGCTGGAAGGCGACGCCGCCTACGCGGGCATGGAAATTCAGGTGCTGGACGACGAATCGCCCGTCTATCAGAAGATGCAGTTGAAGCCAACGCAATACACGGGCTCCGTGTACGACGTGTTTCCCGCCCGGCGCGGCTTTGTCCGGCGCAACGGGGCCTGGAACCAGGAGGAGATCGTGGCGGATGGCCGGCGGATCAAAGTGACACTGAACGGTCAGGTGATCACGGATGTGAATCTGGACGATGCGAAGGATCCGGAGGTGCTGAAGAAACATCCGGGACTTGCCAGAACTTCGGGCCACGTCGGATTTCTCGGGCATGGGACGCGGGTGGAGTTTCGCAACATTCGGATCAAGGCGCTGAGTTGAGGCCGAAGACACGGCTGAGCCACTGCTGTGCCTGAGTTGCGAACTTGAGGGGGAAACGGTGGGGCCCGGGCAGGAGGTGGAACTCGACGTCGGATGCGCGTTTGCGGAGCCGCTGCTCGAACTGCTCGACGGCCGCTGCGGGGTAGAATTCATCTTCCGTGCGTGCGACATGCAGGATGGCGCAATCGACGGCGGTGATCTCGTCTTCCCACGTCGAGGGGATGCCGCCGCACAGACCCATGACGGCGCGCGCGGATCCGGGGTGCGAGGCGGCGAAACGATAGTTGAGACCCACCGACTGCGAATAACCGAGGAGGAGCAGGTTCCCGGCCCCGGCGCCGAACTGCTGTGTCAGAATAGCCGAGATGGCGCGGACAGCCTGGTGATGGACATCCACGTGGAAGCCGGTCGTCGCGGGTGTCCCCCAATGGAATCCGGTCGAAGAATCCCCCGGTTTGCCGATGAGAAATGCGTTCGGGCCTTCGAGACTGGCGATCAGCGGCTGCGGGCCGAGCAGTCTGCGGGTCAGCGAGAGCATCTCGCTGGCGTTCATGCCGTAGCCATGGAGAGCGATGGCGCAGACCTGCGGTGTTGGGCCCGGTGGCGCATCGATGAGATAGCGAATTGGACGTTGGATGGTGAATTGCCCGGTAACCGGCGAATTCGACATGATTGGAGTTGTACCACGACGGGTCTGCCGCAGCCGTGCCAAACCACGGCGCGAGTGGCGAGTCGTGATTGAGGAGAGACGGTCTGAGTATTGAACTCGCATGGATCGCAGGAGGTTTTGTCGCGGGCGCGCTTTTCGCCTGGGTGATGCTCCGGCGCCGTCCACGGCGCACGGATCCCGCACCTGGCGGACTGGACATCGGCAGGTTCCTGGATTCACTGCCTCTCTGGACCTTCGTGCGGGACGCGCAGGGGAAGTTCGTCTACGTCAGCAAGGCCATGCGGGAGACGCTCCACCTTGGCCCCGAAATCGCTCCCGGAAAGACGATTCAGGACTACTATTCGGAAGACTTTGCTGAGAAGTACGAGCGAGGGGACAGTCTGGTTCTGACCGGAGAGGTCCCGCTGCTGCAAACCGAGACCACGCTCGACCCCTTGCCGGAGATGCCCAAGGGGCGTGCGTTGATGGTGAGCAAGACGGCTCTCGACACGCCGAAATGGGGACGGGCGGTTCTGGGGATCGTGCAGGACATCAGCAATCAGAAGGAAGTTGAACTGGCGCTGGCAAAGGAGCGCGATTTCGTCCGGATCGTCCTGGACACGTCGGACGCGCTGATTGCGGTTCTCGACGGAGAGGGGCGGCTGGTGCGGTGGAACCGCGCCTTCGAGCGGCTGACCGGTTTCCACGAATCGGACCTTCGAGATACGCAGTTGTTCCGGAAGCTCATCGCGCCGGACGAATTGGCGTCGGCCGAGGAGCACTATGCGAAGCTGCTGGCGGGGGAAGGTCCGCAACACGGTTTGAACCGGATTGTCGGCAACAACGGGCGGCAGATTTACATCTCCTGGTCGGCCTCGCTGCTGAGGGTGGATCACGGTGAGCCCGAGTACGCCGTGCTGACGGCAATGGACCGCACGCGCCAGGTCCATGCGGAGCGCCAGCAGCGCCAGGTGGCGATGGAGCTGCGCGTGGTGTGGGAGAGCGCGGGCGACGCCATGGCGTTCCTGGATGAGACGGGTGTGGTGATGGACGTTAACCCGTCGTTTTCCGAACTGGTAGGACTGCCGAGAGAAGCAGTGGTCGGGCAGGTGTTCACGGCGTCTCTGCAGGAATGGCCGGGGCATGAGGATGCGGAGCTGGCGAAGTTCCGGCAGGAGTTCGCCCGGCGCGCGATGGAATCCAGGATGGTCCGGGAATATCAGCTCAACAGCGGCCAGCGCCTGTGGCTGGACATCACGAACTCGTTCCTGGAGCGCAGCGGGCAGCCGACAGTGCTGCTGATGCTGCTTCGCAACATCACCAATCGCGTCAAGGTCGAGCAGGAGCTGCGCGCGACCAATGAGTTTCTGGAGACCACCACGCAATGGGCGCGCGAAATGGCGGCCAGCGCGGAGATGGCAAGCGCCGCCAAGAGCGCGTTTCTCGCCAACGTCAGCCACGAGATTCGCACGCCGATGAACGGGATTCTTGGGATGACCGAACTCGCGCTGATGACGGATCTGTCCTCCGAGCAGCGCGAGTACATGGACATGGTCCGGCAATCGGCCGAGTCGCTGCTGGGGCTAGTCAATGATTTGCTGGATCTCTCCAAAGCCGAAGCCGGGCGCGTGGAACTGCTGCCTGAGCCGTTCCTGCCGCGCCGACTGGTGGACAACCTGATGGTGCCGCTGCTCCACCGCGGCGAGGCGCGCGGACTCAAAGTGGGCTGGCGGGTAGATTCCAGCGTCCCGGAGGCCTTGATCGCGGATGGCGGCAGGCTGCGCCAGATTCTAACCAACCTCGTGGGGAATGCTGTCAAGTTCACGGATTCCGGAACGGTGACGCTGGAGGTGGACTCGCCGCAGCGGGATGCCGAGTCGGCGCTGGTCCGGTTCGTGGTGAGAGACTCCGGGATTGGAATGGGGCCCAACAGGCTTGATTCGATCTTCGAGCCATTCACGCAACTGGATACCTCCAATACAAGGACTCGGGGAGGCACCGGGCTGGGCCTGTCCATCTCGATGAAGCTGGTGGAATTGATGGGCGGACGTCTGTACGTTTCGAGCATGGAGGGGCAGGGCAGTACGTTCGGATTCACAATCGACATGCCGTTGGCTCCGCCTATCCGGGAGCCCATCGGGCACGTTCATTCCGGCATCGCGGGACTGGCCGGCAGGCGAAGTCTGCGAGTCCTGGTGGCTGAAGACAACAGCATCAACCAGAGGCTGATTCTAAGGATGCTGGACCGGGTGGGCTATGAAAGCCGGCTGGTGGGGACCGGGAAGCAGGCAGTGGAAGAGGCGTTGCGAGGCGACTATGACGCTGTGCTGATGGATGTTCAGATGCCTGATCTGGACGGCATTGAGGCGACGATCGCCATCCGTAACACTGAGTCCCACACCGGCAAGCACCTGCCGATCATCGCGATGACGGCGCACGCGATGCCGGGGGATCGGGAAAGCTGTCTGTCGGCGGGCATGGACGGATATCTGAGCAAGCCGATCCGCCTGGAGACACTCGTTCGGGAGATTGAGCTGCTGGCGAGAGGCTCCCGGGAGAACGTGGAAGGCAGTAACGACACCTCATTGAACGAACAGTCAGGATCCTCGACGATGAATCAGATGGATAGAGCGATGGCGCTTTCGCGTGTCGGCGGAGACGAGGCGCTGCTCGCAGAACTTGCCGGTTTGTTTCTCGACGAGTACCCGCAACTCCTCGAGGAGGTGCGGCTGGGCATCGACGGGATGGACGCGCCCGCAGTGGAGAGGGCCGCTCACCAGTTGAAGGGTCTCCTGGGGCAGTTCGGAGCGGAGGCGGCGCGCGACACGGCGTGGCATCTCGAACTGGCGGGCAAACAAGCGAATCTGGACGTGGCCAAGCGCGTCTCCGAGGAGCTTCGAGAGCTGATGGACCTGCTGAAACCGGAACTGGAAAGCGTGGCTGGGCGCTGAACCTGAAGGGCTCGCGGCGGCGTTCTGTTATAGTGATATTTCCCCCTCTATGCAGCCTGCTTCTCCTCTGGAAATCGTTTGCGCGCACAGTCCGGACTCCGACGACGCGTTCATGTTCTACGCGATGGCGACGAAGAAGGTCCGGTCTCGCCTGGTTCAGGTCCGCCACGTCCTGGACGACATCGAGACATTGAATCGCAAGGCGATGGCAGGTGAATACGAGTTCACGGCAATCTCCTATCACGCCTATCCATACGTGGCCGACAAGTACATGCTCCTGGCCAGCGGATCGTCCATCGGCGACGGCTACGGCCCGATGCTGGTGTCCAACACGCCGATGGCGGTGGACGAGTTGAAGGGCAAGCGAATAGCGATTCCCGGTAAGATGACCACCGCGTACCTGGCGTTGAAGATCATGGAGCCGGACTTCGAGGCCATCCCCACTCCGTTCGACAAGGTGCTGGACGCCTTGAAGGAACGGGCGGTCGACGCGGCGCTCGTTATTCACGAAGCGCAGTTGACGTACTCGAAGGGCGGCTACCACCAGATCACCGATCTCGGAAAGTGGTTCAAATCCGCATACGATCTTCCCCTGCCGCTGGGCGCCAACGCCCTGCTTCGCAGCCTGCCGGAGGATGTCCGCTCCGAATGCTGCCGGCTGATGCGGGAGAGCATCAACTATGCCCTGGAGAATCACGAAGAAGCGTTGAACTACGCGATGCAGTTCGCGCGCGATATGGAACCGGCGCTGGCGGAGAAGTTCGTCGGCATGTATGTGAACCACTATACGGTGGACGCCGGCGAAATCATTCCGAAGGCTGCTCAGAAATTGCTTGATCTCGGCTTTGAGGCGGGGGTGATTCCGAAGCGCGTCGAAGTCGAATTTGTGCGCTGATTTTCCGTTATGAAAGCCGAGAGACTCGTACCCTTCCTGATCCTGGCCGTGCTCCTGCCTTGTTTGGCGCAGAGTGACACCAAGCTGAAGATCAAAGGTCTGCGCGAGTACGCGAAGCAGGGGTCCTCGGCGATCCCCAAGATCACTCCCTACCTCGAGGACGGTGACTCGGAGGTCCGCCGGGAGGCAGTGCGGGCGCTGGTCGACATCGGCACCCAGCGGAGCCTGGAGCCGTTGACGGCGGCTTGCCGCGACAACGATCCGGAAGTCCAGATGCGAGCCACCGATGGCCTGGTGAACTTCTACCTGCCGGGTTATGTGGAGCACGGCTTCTCGGCCAGCCTGAAACGGGCGGGGAACAAATTGGCGGGCAAGTGGACGGATTCCGCGAATGAGGACGCCGTCGAGCCAGACACCCCTCTCCGGCCAGAGATTGTCAAAGCGCTGAGCGACCTGGCGGAAAGCGGTAGTTCGATGGATGCGCGCGCAAACGCCGCGCGGGCCCTCGGAATCCTCAGGGCCAAGGGTGGAGTGCCGGCGCTGACCCAGTCGCTCAAATCGAAGGACAGCCGGCTGATCTTCGAATCGCTGATCGCGCTGCAGAAGATCCAGGACCGCTCGGCCGGTCCCCGGGCCATCTTCCTAGTTCGCGACCTCGACGAGGATATCCAGGTCACGGCGATTGAAACCGTGGGGCTCCTGGGCGCCAAGGAGGCGGTCCCCGACCTGAAGAGGGTGCTCGAAAAGTCCCCTGGGAAGCGCGTGCGCCGCGCCACACTTTTCGCCCTCGCCCATTTGGCGGATCCTGATTCGAGACAGACGTTTCTGAGCCTGATGAACGACAAGGACGATGAGGTCCGGGCGGCAGCGGCGGAAGGACTGGGGCGCATCGGCAATTCCGAGGATCGTCCCGCCCTGGAAAGGGCCTGGGACAGTGAGCGGCGCATGTCTCCGCGTCTGGCTGTTGCGTTCGCTCTGGCGATGATCGGCAACCGCGAGGTGAGCGACTTTTCGCCGATGGGATACCTGATCAACACGCTGAACCAGAAGTCCTGGCGAGGGATCGCTCAACCGTATCTCAGCGAACTGGCAAAGCGCCCTGAACCGCGGCAGGCGGTAGTCTCCGCGGTCGGCCGCATCTCCACCCGGGATGAGAAGACCGGCATTGCGCAGGTGCTGGCGGGATGCGGGTCGAAGGATGCGGTGCCGCCCCTCGAACAACTCGCCAAGGATGATGATCCGGCGGTCGCGCGAGAGGCGCTGCGGGCTCTGCGGATCGTCAGAGGCAGCGTGCAGTAACCGGTTGTCCCAAGAGGCCAACAACAAAAAGGCAGGTCCGAAGACCTGCCTTTTTGCGAACTTGTTGGGGGAAGGGAAGTGCTTACTTCGCCTTCTTCTGTTTCTGCTGACCGACGCGGATCTTGAACTGCTTCTGCTGCATATCTTCCCAAGCCTTCCAGTCGAAACGCTTGGAGGCGTCGGCAACGTAAGCATCCACATCGGCGCCCTTGGGCAGCACGGCCATCAGGGTCGCTTCCTGGCCCTGCGGCCCCGTAATACGAAAACGACGGACATTCGGGATCGCCATAACCCTTCTACTATAGCAAATCGCGGAGAGCATCAGCCAGCGCCGGGAACTGGAACCGGAAGTCCGCCCTCATCGCCACGGCAGGCACTACCTTCTGGCTTTCGATGAGGAGCCCGGCCATTTCGCCATAGATCGCGTGCAACGCGAACGAGGGGACGGGCATTACGGCCGGGCGCTTGAGCTGACGCGCCAGCAGCCGGGTGAAGTCCTTGTTTCGGAGTGGGTTAGGGGACACTCCGTTAACGGGGCCGCTCATTTGTGGCGTCTCAGCCATCCAGGCGATCATCCTGACCAGGTCCGTGACGTGAATCCAGGACATCCACTGCTGTCCGCCCGCCAGCGGACCGGCCACGCCCGCCTGAAAGGGCGGCAGCATCTTCCGGAGGGCGCCGCCTTCTTTGCCCAGCGCGAGGCCGGTGCGAACCTGAACGACCCGGATTCCCAGCGGCAGCGCGAGATCGGCCGCGCGCTCCCATTCCACACAAACTTCAGGCACGAAGCCCTCCCCCGGCGGGGCCGTCTCCGGAAGAGACTCGTCGCCGCGCGAGCCATAGTAGCCGATCGCCGAGGCGCAGACCAGCACTTCCGGGCGCTGCGGCAGCGCAGCCAGGGCATCTACCAGATTCCGGGTGCCTTCGATCCGTGAGCGGCGGATGCGCATCTTCGCCTCCGGCGTCCAGCGCTGCGCCAGCGGCTCGCCGGCGAGGTGGATGACGGCCTGCGATCCCTCCAGTGCGCCCAGCGGAGGAGCGCCAGCCGAAGGGTCCCATGAGTAAAACCCCGGCCGGCCCGAGGGGTTGCGGCTGAGGACCCTGAGTTCGTGCCCCGCGCCCCGCAGGAGCCGCGTCAAGTGTGAGCCGAGGAAACCCGTCGCGCCGGTCAACGTGATACGCATGAGTCCTCCGCTGCGATCTCACGCAGGTATGCGTCCACGTCGGTCTTGCGCTTCATCCCATCGAGAGACATGTACCGGACCATGCCGAAGATCGGCCGCTCCTGCCAGGGACGGTCGTGCAGTCCGAAGCACCAGAGGATATTCGTGTACGTGTTCGGATCTCGGCCGTCGAGAGCGTAGCGGTCGTGGATCCCGATCATCGTCTCCAACGCGTCCCGGCACGTGGGGGACCACTCGATGATCTTCTTGCCCCAATACATGCGGTAATAGCCGTGGATGGTTCCGCGAAGCAGCATCTCCCGCTGGCAGGCGTTCCACAACTCGTCGTGCGTGCGCGCCTCTTCGAACTCCAGTTGAGTGTAGGCGGGCTGGCGAGGGTCGCCGGCGTGCTTGCTCAGGGTCTGCTGCGCCCAAGCCGGCAGATTCTCGAATGCCCCTGGATTCTCCACGCTGCGCGCGTAGTTGAATGCGAGCTCGCGCCTTACGATCAACTCTTCCAGGAACTCGTCCGCAATCAGCTTGTGTTCCGCGGCATACGCCCTGGCCGCGAGGGCTACTTCAAGCGACGAAATCTGACCGAAGTGCAGGTAGGGACTCAGGCCCGATGTCGCATGCGACGACGGGTTGTTTCGCTCGCGCGCGTATCGCCGCAGATTGTTTTCGAGGAAGTGTCCCAGCGTCCGTTCCGCGGCGAGGCGTCCGCCGGTGTAGCTCGCCGACGGTGGGATGGAGTGGTCGATCTCGCACGAAGCGACGAGAGATGCAATTTCCCGCCCCGCGATGTCGAGATGAAAAGCAGGAGCCTCGCCGGTCCAGCGTCTCCGGACCTTGACGCTCGGGCAAGGCTCCAGATACTTCGCCATCAGCTTCGCGATTTTGGGCCGGATCGTGTATGCGGCGTACTCCCGCTTCGACAGTTCGCTCATCGGAATGACACAGCTTGAATCGACCACTTCGTATGCCACCGGTAGCCTGCCCGGCACCGAAGAGTTGTGCGCCGCGGCGATGAACGTGGGGTAGTCGTCCGTGACCACGCAGGCCGCATCGGCGGCCAGGCGGTAGAGCACGTCGTTCGGATCTTCTCGTGTGCGTCGCAGGTAGAAGCAGTACCCGATCCCGAGACTCTTCAGCCGCCGTGCCGTCTCAGGAACTCCCTCGAGGATGAACGTGTGCATCCGGTCGTTGGCGTGCGGATAGGTGAACGTCAGGCCCTCGTAATAGAGAACGGGGAGGCCCAGTTCGTTCGCGCGCTGCACGGCTCGCACCAGCGCATGATTCGAATCAACCCGCCGGTTCATCTGGGCCCAGTAGAGAACGTACTTCGCATCCGCGCGCACCGGCGCGCCATTCAGGACTCTGACTCGCTGCAGCAACATCTCTCAGATGAGCCGCGTCTTCAGACGGCTACAATAAAAGCACAAATCTTCTCCTATGCGTGCATTGAACCGGATGCGTCTGTTGTGGGGCTTTCTGCGCGGCAGGACGCGCGTGAACGCGCTTCCGGTGGAGTACATCGTCGAGACCACGGCGAAGTGCAACATCTACTGCCCCATGTGCCCGCGCGAAACCCATCCTCAGCCCAAGGAGGACATGACGGAGGAGACGTTCCGCGCGCTGGTGTCGCAGTCTGGCGCCACCGCCGAGCACATGATGCTCATCGGGCTGGGAGAGCCGCTGCTGGATCCGAAGATCTTCGACCGCATTTCGCACTGCGACCAGCACGGCGTGTCGACGCTGATCTCAACAAACGGCACGCTGCTGGATGAGAAGGCCGCGGAGAAACTGCTCTCTTCTCCGCTGGAGCACATTACCCTCAGCTTCGACGGCTACAGCAAGGAAACCTTCGAGTTCTATCGCAAGGGCGCGAAGTTCGAACGCGTCCGCGACAACTTCGTGCGCTTCTGCCGTATGAAAAAGGAGCGCGGTTCGAAGATCCAGATCGTCGTCCAGATGGTGCGGATGGACGGCAACCGCCACGAGGTGGAGGACTTCACGAAGTTCTGGCGAGCGGTTCCGGGCGTAGACCTCATCCGTGTAAAGGAGGACGAGACGAACCTGATGCGCCCCGGCGCGGGCGAAGGACGCGTCTGGAGCCATCCCTGCCACTATCTCTGGCGCGGAGCGATGTACGTCAAGCACAACGGCGACGTGTACCCCTGCTGCCAGAGCTACATGCTGGACGGCGAGCCCGTCGGCAACGTGAACCGGCAGAGCCTGCCCGAGATATTCAATAGCGATGCCATGCAGGAGATGCGCCGGCTGCATGTGGCGGGCCGGGCGGGTGAAATCGGAATCTGCGCCAAGTGCTGCACGGTGATTCCGCACCGCCTGCTGGCGGCGGGGAGTCTTGTGTTGAACGGCCGCACGGTGCGCGCGCTCCTGCCGTGGATCGAGCGCATCGCCTATCGCTACTTCGGCGCCGGCGCGCTCACCCCGCAAACTCAAAGCCAGGCTGAGCCGGGCCTGGTGCAGATTGAGCAAGCGCCCGCTGCTTCGGCTTCCTCCCGGGCTTCAGCGGACGGAGGGAGCGGCCCAACTGATGCTCCAGCCAGGTGACGGTCTGCTCCGGCGCCAGCGGCCGGCCCGTGCGAGTCGACTGCTCCAGTTCGCGCCAGAACAGGTAGTCCTCGCGCATGGACTTCAGCATGTGAGCCCAGGCCGGGAAATCCCACTCGCCTGACCAGGCGGCCGTGTCGAGGCGAAGGTGTGGCCGATCGCCTTTGAGGTGAGCCCTGGCGCTGGACCACGCATACTCTTCCGGCGCCTCCGCGGCCTGCCCGCGTACCGGCGTCATCTCGACGTAGGCCAGTGCGCGCCATCGCTGTGGCCCTGCGACCAGGCAGGCGGCATAGCGCCCCCGCCACAGATGCCCGCATCGGTTGTGAAGCGCGTGGAAGTAGCGCGAGTAAGCGGAGGAGGTCCACTGCATGCCGAGATGCAGTGAGTCCTCACGTTCCGGCGTGGCGAGGAGGTGAACCCGGTCCGGCATCAGGCAATAGCCTTCAAAAATCAGTCCGTAACGCTCGCCGGCCTGGCGGAGAAGCCGCAAGTACACAAAACGGTCGCGGTCCTCCTGGAAGACCGCCTTCCCGTCTGTCCCCTCCTGAGTGAGGTGATAGGCGTAGCCGGGAACCACCGCGCGCCGCATTCTTGCCATATGCCCTAGTAGTGGCGTGAAGAGGGCGGAAGTCTCGAAGAATTTGGATGCCGAGTGCAGCGTCCCCGGGTTGGCTACCTGCCGTGCACCTCGTAGTAGCCTGGCTGTACGCGCTCCACCACGCTCGACACGGACCGGTCGATCATCGTGAAGAACGGCTTCGGCCCCAGGCCAATCCAGAAGACCAGCGCCAGCAGCGGGGCGAAGTACACCATCTCCCGCCAGTTCAGGTCCTGCAGTCCCTTGTTCTTCTCGTTCTTCAACTCACCGAGCATGGTCCGCTGGAAGAGCCACAGCAGGTAGGCGGCGCCGAGGGCGATGCCCAACCCGCACGCCAGCGCCCAGCCCAGCGAAACTTCATACGCGCCCTTGATGATCGTCACCTCCCCGATGAAGCCGTTCAGCGGCGGCAGCCCCATGGAGCTCAAAGAGGCTATCAGGAACACGATGGTGAACAGTGGCATCACCTTGTACAGCCCGCCGTACTCGGCGATCTCGCGCGTGTGCCTCCGCTCGTAGACGACGCCGACGATAAGGAAGAGCATGCCGGTGGAGACGCCGTGGTTGATCTGCTGGATGATCGATCCGGCGATCCCGGCGTGATTCAGCGCGAAGATGCCCAGCGTACAGAAGCCCATGTGGCTCACAGACGAGTACGCCACCAGCTTCTTCCAATCCTTCTGCATCAGGCTGACCAGCGCGCCGTAGATGATTGCGATGATCGACAACCCGGCGACAATTGCCAGCACCTTGGGGTCGCGGCTGGTCTCAGGCAGCATCGGCAGTGAGAAGCGGATCAGCCCGTACGTGCCCATCTTCAGCAGGATGCCCGCCAGAATCACCGACCCGGCCGTGGGCGCTTCCGTGTGCGCGTCAGGCAGCCAGGTGTGCAGCGGCCACATCGGCACCTTCACGGCGAAACCGATGAAGAAGGCCCAGAAGACCCACCACGCCAGCCCAGCCGGCATCTGCGTCCTCAGCAGGTCGTTCATGTCCCAGCTCAGCTTGTGGAACTGGAGCCAGTGCTGCCAGTAGAACGCCAGGATGCCGAGCAGCATCAGCATGGAGCCGATCAGGGTATAAATCACGAACTTGATGCTGGCGTAGCCGCGCCTCTGCCCGCCCCAGATGGCGATGATGAAGTACATCGGGATCAGGGTGAGTTCCCAGAAGACGAAGAACAGCAGGAAATCGCGCGCCGCGAAGACGCCCAGCATCCCGAACTGCAGCAGCATGAAGTGGCCGTAGTACTCTTTCAGCCGTTCCGTGATCGCCGACCACGAGCAGAGGACGGAAAGAAAGCCGACCAGCGTGGTCAGCAGGACCAGCAGCACCCCGTACCCGTCAACTCCCAGATGCCACGAGGCGCCGATGGTGGGAATCCAAGGCGCCTTCTCCACGAACTGGAAATCACCCTTCGGATCGAACTGGAACCATAACGGCAAAGAAACCAGGAATCCCGCCAGGAACACGAAGTTCGACCACAGCTTGATCAGCTTGGGATTCGAAGAGGGCAGGAAGAAAAGTATCAAAAGCCCGACGAGGGGCGTGCAGAGGACTACAGAGAGCAGGTGGTCCATAGCGGCAGTCCGGCCAAGCTGTCATTCTATCCCACTTGGCATAGAAATGGAGTGCGGGGTCTGATTCACCTGGCAAAAAACGGCAGAAGGGCGAGGCCTTTTCTGCTCGCCCTTCAATCTTCAACGACGGGATGGCTTAGTGGTAAGTGACTGTCTTCGTTGTGCCAAAGCCATAACGGAAGGAGCCCGGTTCGATCTTGCCGCCTTCTACGCCCACAAGCGGTGCATCGATCCTGGCGACATTCTTTTCGGCCGGCGAATGCTCCAGCGAAAGTGATCCCAGTTCGTCCTCCGAGACGCTGGCCGGCATCTGGGCCAGGATACTGGACGGTACAGTGAGGGTCCGGGCAGAGGCCGGCGCGTAGCAGACGAAGATGCGGCTGACCGTCTTCGACTGATCCTCCGGAGCCCTCCCCCGGGCGATGCCCACGGCCGATACGGTGTCGCCGTCATTGCCGTCGCCTGTCCAGGTGAAGACGAGGTCTGCACTCCGATTGACCTGATCGAACTGGGAGGCGTCCTTGTTCGTCCAGACGATCGGTTCCGGCACGTTCAGGGCAGAACTGAAAGCACCCACCACTTCGCCGCCTTCCCCAATCAGGTTGAAGGCGCCCTTGACGATCACGTTCTTGCCCGCGATTCCGGGCAGCCCTGGAATGTTGGGAAGGTCGGGCATGCCGGGAATGCTCATGGAATTGCTGAGCGTCAGGCTGTACGCGACTGCGTCGCCGGCAGCCTTGGGGATCACCTTGTCGAGTCCCGCCGGGCCGTGGATCCTGATCTTCCCCGCATCCACGCCTGTCACGTCCAGTTCAGGGATGGCCGTATCTTCTTCCCCGGCTGTCAATACTGTGCATCCGTTCGGGTTCAGGCCCCAACCGGTTTCCTGCGATGACATGAACAACTCGAACTGCGCGGCGTTGTAGCGGGAGAACATTCCGGTGACCGTCTCGGTCTTGGTGTTCATGCTCATCCCTTGAATCGTGACGGACATCGTCTGCTGGCTCAGCGAGAAATCACCGGTGACGATCGAGTCCCCCGCGTCCAGTGCGCTCAGCGCTTCAATCGAAAGACCGCGCGGATGCACGCAGGTAACCGCACCCTCTTCTCCCTGGGCGACCGGCAGCGAAACCGTGCTGCTCAGCGTATCTCCGACCCGCACCTGGAATTGCGTGAGGCACCCCGTGGGAACGTCCTCCGGAATCACCGCGATCAGCCTGTCGTGGCCGGGCTTCTGCGGATTCCGGCCGAGATAGGTGACGGGAATCTCCTGGCCTCCCAGCACGATCACCGCGCCATCCACCAGGTTCTGCTCAGCCGGATATTCGTTATCGGGGCCTTCAATCGGGCCGATTCCCGCGGCATCCAGCTCCACCAGCCTGCCCGGCTTGACGGACCTGGTGTAGGCGATCGGCAGCCACTCTTCACTCTCCAGGCGGCTCCGTCCGGAGGCCATTCCGCCGGCAACTCCGGTCCGGGTGATGACGCCGAAATTGCGGTCCGCCACCTTGACCGCGAACGGGTCGCTCGTCTCGCCATTGAAACTGACCGTCACTTTGTAATCGCCGGCGGGCGTCGACGAGGGCACGATGGCGTTGATTTTAGTGGCCGCCGCCGACACGATGTAGGCCTGCACCGTCAGCGCGCCGTCTGCGCTGGTCAGCAGCACGCTGACTCCGGACAACTCCTGCCCGTACGGCATGTCGGATGCCACCGGATCCGCTGGCCCGAGCTCCGCGCCTGTGATCGAAAAGGCCGATCCGCGCGCCAGCGTAGCCGGCTTAGCAACCGCGGCTGCTGCTCGGACGCCCGTTTTCTCGGTGATTTGTGGTTTGGCTGCAGCGAGTCCTGCGCACAGGCACACCGCCAGCGCCTGATGTAAAACTGCCGATTTCATATTCCTCCTGCTAGTTCGCGACGGCCCTGGATGAGCCTCAGGTCGGGCGGCGATTTGCCGCCCATACTCTATTCGCGCGAACCGATGCCAAGAGAGCGCATTTTTTTGTAGAGATTGCTGCGTTCCAGGCCCAGAACCTCGGCCGCCCGGCTCACATTGCCGCCGCACTCCTCCAGCTTCCTGAGGATATAGTCGCGTTCGGCTGCCTGCCGGACCTCCAGAAGACTGGCGCTTCGCTCCGCCACCCGCTCCATCGCGCGGCGGCCCTGCGGCACGGGTACATGCCTGGCGTCGATCCGAACCTGCGGGTACATGATGACGATCCGCTCCATCAGGTTCTTCAACTCGCGCACGTTGCCGGGCCACGGGTATTCCTGAAGCACCTGCAGGGCTTCGGGCGTCAGTTCCTTCGCCTTCCGCCCGTAGGCGGTCGTGAATTCGCCGAGGAAGTGCCCGGCCAGCAGCGGAATGTCCTCCACCCTTTCGCGCAGGGGAGGCACTTCGAACGGGATGACGTTGAGCCGGTAGAAGAGGTCCTCGCGGAAGTTCCCGCGCTCGATCTCTTCCTCGAGATTCTTGTTGGTGGATGCGATGACGCGGACATCTACCTTGATGGCCTCTGCGGATCCGACAGGCTCGAAGCGCTGTTCGTCCAGCACCCGCAGCAGCTTCGACTGAGTGCGCAGGCTCATGTCGCCCACCTCATCGAGAAACAGCGTGCCCCCGTCCGCCTTCTCGAACTTGCCGACCTTGTCGGCCTGCGCGCCGGCGAAGGCGCCTTTGCGGTGCCCGAACAGCTCGCTCTCGATCAGCTCTTCGGGGATGGCCGCACAGTTCAGCTCCACGAACGGCTTCTCGGCGCGGCCGCTCTCCACGTGAATGGCATGGGCGACCAGTTCCTTGCCGGTGCCGCTCTCGCCGTAGATCAGCACGCGCCCGTTCGTCGCCGCCATCAGCGCGATCTGCTGGCGCAGCGCCTTGGTCGGCACGCTCTCGCCGATGATCTGCAGTCCGGCGCGATCGGTGTCGCGCAACTCCCTCAGCTCGTTCTGCAGCCGCCGCTGTTCCAGCGCGTTTTTCAGTACCAGCAGCACCTTCTCAATCGTGAGAGGTTTTTCGAGAAAGTCGAAAGCGCCTAGCTTCGTCGCCCGCACGGCCGACTCGATGTTGCCGTGTCCGGAGATCATCACCACAGCCGGTGAATCCACCGCGGCGCCCTTCATCTGCGCAAGCACATCGAGGCCGTCGATTCCCGGAAGCCACACGTCCAGCAGAACAGCGTCGAAGCCGCCTTCTGCAAGCTCGCTCAGACACTCCTCGCCGGAACCGACGGCGTGCGTGTCGAAGCCCTCGTCCTGCAGAACACCGCTCAGAGAGTCACGAATCCCCGGCTCGTCATCGACGATAAGCACTCTGGTTCGCTTCATGCCTGGACCTCGGCCGTCCGCGGATCCTGCTCCGCCGCCGCGGCGGCCGGTAATTCGATGATAAAGCGTGCGCCCACGGGATGGTTGTCTTCAACGCGGATATGCGCGTGGTGTTCCGCCACAATGTGGCTGACAATGGCGAGCCCCAGGCCCGTCCCGCGCTTCTTTGTGCTGAAGTACGGCAGAAAGAGCTTCTCCTTGTCCTCGGTGGAAATGCCGCAGCCCGTGTCGGCGATGATCAGCTCGACGACGTCCGGCGTTCCGGCATGCGTCTCGATCTCGATCTCGCGCAGCGGCGAATCCGCCATCGCTTCGGCGGCGTTGTCCACCAGGTTCACGATGACGCGCTTGAACTGCTCGCGGTCCAGAGCCACGGGAGGCAGTCCGTGAGCGAGCCGGCGGCGGATCCGGATGCCGTCGAGCCGCCCTTCAAACACGGCCAGTCCATCCTCCACCACGCTATTCAGATCCGCAGGCGCGGGTTGCGCCGCCGGGAATCGTGCGAACTGCGAGAACTCGTCCACCAGCGTCTTCACGCTCTCCACTTCGCGACCGATCGTCGCGCAGCACTCCGCGATGATGCGCCGCACTTCTGGAGGCGGCTGCGTCTTGTCCAGTTGCCGCAGGATCCGCTCCGAGCTGAGCGCGATCGGCGTCAACGGATTCTTCAATTCATGGGCGATCCGCCGCGCCACCTCATGCCATGCCGCCGCGCGCTGCGCCCGCAGCAGTTCGCTGGTGTCCTCAATCACCAGCACGTAGCCGCTGTTGACGCTCGCCTCCAGAGCCGCGACGGTGACCGACAGGTGGCGCACGCCCTCGGGGGTTCGCACCTCGAACTGGCGGTCCGCCGAGCCGGTGCGTCGCGCGCGCTTCAGCAGTCTCGAAAACTCCTCGGCCCTCTCTCCCGGGATCAACTCCTTCAACTGCACGCCCGGCTGGATGGGTCGCTCCGGGAAGATCTCATGCAGCGCCCCGTTTACCAGCAGCACTGTGCCGTCATGGCTCAGCGAGATGACCCCTGAGGGGATGCTCTCCAGCACGGCTTCGATGAAGCGCCGGCGCCTTTCAAGTTCGTCGCGGTTGGCCTGCAGGTCCTGCGTCATCTCATTAAACGCCCGGACCAGCGATGCCAGCTCATCTGTGGCGCTGACTTTGACGCGATAGGAGAGGTTCCCGCCGCGCACGGCCCGCGCCGCATCCAGCAGGGCGGTCACCGGCGCCGCAATCTGGCGAGCCAGGAACAGCGCCACCCACACCGCCACAAAGAGAATGAAGAGCGTGATCAGGAATAGGAGTTGAAGGTAGAACCACTTGGTATCCCGCCGCAGCCCTGCCAGCTTGTTGTAGTCGCGGATCTGCTCGCTGATCTCGCGCTCGTGCTGGGACAGGTCCAGCGGCGTGCGCAGCCGGACCACCACCTCCCCTCCACCGGCCAGCGGCACTTTCGCGGTGACCTCGTGTCCCTCTGCGCCCGGCGGCTTCGACTGGCAGACGCTGATCTGCCCGCCATCCGTCCGCTGGATGTGGACATCCTCGGCGCGCGACTTCTCACAAACCGAGGCGAAGAACTCCGATGGAACCGGGCCCGAGGCGAGGAACGTCTTCACTGCGTCGCTATCCGCTACCCACTGCGCTATGATCCTGGCCTGCTCCCGGGTCTGCGCCTCGATCCCGACGCCGATTTCGCCCAGGTCCAGCTTGATGCGCTCCGCCGGCCGGCTGAACCATTTGTCCAGGTTTCTGTTCAGAACGCCGACGCTCCACAGCACCATGAAGCTCGCGGGCAAGAAGGTCAGGCTGAGCGCGCCCACCAGGATCTTCGTGCGAATCCTGGATCCCTCCACTCCGGCCCGCCGGGCAAAGTAGAGCTTCACCGCATCCCGGAACAGCATGAACGCCAGCAGGACCGTGAGCAGGAAGATAAGGGTCGAGAGACCCCAGAAAATGTAGGTCTGCTCCGCGGTTGAGGGCCCGTATTCCCCGACCGTGAAGGAGCCCTGCCAGATCACCAGCGCTACCAGCACCGAGAGCAGTGCCAGGCCTGCGCCGAAGCGGACTCGCTGCTTGATGGCCATGAGTCTATCCCCTACATCATAGGCTATAGGCTGTTTGAGAGCAGATCCAACAATCTCATGCTGAATCTTCTCGTGCGTAGATGAAGATTACATATGCTTAGTTAGTCTAATATTGATAGATTAGTAGAATAAGGTCCTGTTGACTTTAAGTAACCGCTTTCGCTACGATTCAGTCATCAGCTTTACCTGTGTCTCCAGATGGAGAGTTTCAGGAGTTCTTTTGATGTCAGTGCCGCGAGAGCGGTTCCAGGCCTGACCAGGCCATGAGAGCGCCAGCGGAAATCTGAAGTGTCCGGCAATCATCAATGCTACGAGCGTAGCGATTAGTGTCTTCATTCGCTTAGGCCGCCAGGACACGTTAGACGGTACCCCCGACCCACCTACATCGGACGAACCTCCCAAGCAGAGCCGCGTATGCTCGCACCGAACCCACTAGAGTCTCCAGACTGTCAGGGCATTTATCCATCGGGAGAAACAATTGATCCTTTTCGGGAGGTTTAAGTGAATAGCAATACATTTGCGAGCTTAAGAGGGCTGGCGCGCCTGACAATGGCGGCGTTAGTCCTCTTTGCTTTGCTTTGTGGCCTGGCATTTGCCCAGGAAACTACCGGCAGCATTCAGGGCCAGGTGACTGACCCGAGCGGCGCAGCAGTCGTCGGCGCCAAGGTTGAGATCAGCGGTGGCGCTCTGCCCCGGCCGATCGAGTTGACCACCGACGCGACAGGTACTTACCTTCAGGGACAAGTTCCGGTCGGCAGCTACGCAGTCAGCGTAACTGCAATCGGCTTTAGCACCGTGAAGAAGACCGACACGCCCGTCGTCCTCGGCAAGGCAACTCGCGTCGATTTCATGCTCGAAATGGGCAAAGTGAGCGAAAGCGTGGTCGTCGCGGCCGATGCCGTGATGGTGGACACCAGCTCCAGCGCTTCGGCAGTCAACGTCGACAAGACATTCTTCGATCTCATTCCTAAGGGCCGTAGCTTCTACGATCTCGTCAACATCGCCCCCGGCGCCCGTAACGAAAGCAAGGCCGGCGGTTACCAGGTGGACGGCGCTTCGGGTTCTGAAAACACGTTCTATCTGGACGGCATGGAAGTCACCAATGTTCAGACGGGTGTTCTGAGCTCTCAGAACCGTATCCCGGTTGAAATGGTCCAGCAGGTTCAGGTTAAGAATGGCGTCATGGAAGCCCAGTACGGCGGCGCGATGGGCGGCGTTGTGAACGCGGTCGTCCGCAGCGGCTCCAACGAGTTCCACGGACAGGGCGGCTTCTACTTCAACAACGACAGCATGCAGGCCCGTCCGCGGCCCGTCCTCGAAATGGACCCCAATGATGACACGCGCACGAAGTCTCGTTACTTCCTGCCCGCGCAGGATGGCTTCACCACTTGGAATCCGGTCTTCAATATCGGCGGTCCCATCCTCAGGAACAAGCTCTTCTTCTTCACCGGCTACATGCCGACGACCACCAATACCACTCGTACGGTCAACTTCCTTTCCACTGGCCAGACCGGCACGTACAAGATGAAGGAGGAGCAGCGCTTCCTCACCAACAAGGTGGACTATGCGCCTTTTGCCAAGCTGCGCATGAACGCGAGCTGGATCTGGAATCCTTCATACACCCGCGGCAATCTCCCCGTCCGTCAGGGCACCGATTCGCCTAACCGCGACTGGGCAGGCCTCGGCGACTACCGCGCCGGAAACATCCTCTCCGGCCAGGTTGACTACCTCGCCACCAGCAAGCTCATTGTCAGCTTCCGAGGCGGGTACAACTACACCAACTACACCAACCGCTACGCCACTTCCAACACCACCTTCATCTATTCCACGTCCAACCTCATGTTCCCTGAACTCCCCGCGGATATGCGTCTCAGCAGTACGGGTTGGGTTCAGCAGGGTGCCTCCCGGACGGACTTCGACATCTACAAACGAGTCAACCTGAATGCAGACGCATCGTACCTCGCCAACTGGAAGGGCCAGCACAATATCAAGTTCGGCTGGCAGACCAACCGGTTGTCGAATGACGTCCAGTCGCTGACCTACCCGTCCGGCTACTACCGCTTCTACTGGAATGCGTCCTACACCTGCGTGACGAGTCAGTGCTCCGGTCCACAGCGGGGCAAATACGGCTACTACCGCTGGTACACCTACGGTGACAACGGCAACGCCTCCAGTGACAACCAGGGCCTCTTCTTCCAGGACAACTGGCGCGTCAACAAGAACCTTACCCTCAACCTCGGTCTCCGTTCCGAGCGTGAGTTCCTCCCCAGCTTCGCCAAGCAGGGCATCGCTGCCGCTCCTCCTATCGAGTTCGGCTGGAGCAAGAAGATCAGCCCGCGCCTCGGCGCCGCATGGGATCCCAAGGGCGACGGTAAGATGCGGTTCTATGGTTCCTGGGGTTACTTCTACGACACTATGAAGTACGAGATGCCCCGCGGTTCCTTCGGCGGCAGCCTCTACCTGACCTACTTCTACGCAATCGACGATCCCCAGGTCTACAACACCCTGAAGAATTATGGGTATCCTTCCGACCCGAGCAAGCTTCCTGGCCGCTTCTTTGAAGGTGTCGATTGGCGTGTTCCCTCCAACGACCCCAACTCTTGCGAGAAGCAGAATCTGCCTTGCAAGGGCCAGACCATCGACAAAAACCTCGAGCCGATGAAGCAGCGCATGATGGACTTCGGCTACGACTACAGCATCAACTCCACGCTCGTCGCTTCTATGCGCTACACGAACCGCCGCCTGATCCGTACGATCGAGGACGTCGGCATTCTGGGTTCCGGTGGCGAAGTTTACTTCATCGGTAACCCCGGCTATGGCATCACTGCTGATCGCAGCTTCTGGGCCGCCGGCTATCCGACTACCCCGAAAGCCGTCCGCAACTACGACGCTCTCGAGTTCCGCCTCGACAAGCGCTTCGCCAAGAACTACCAGTTCGCTGCCAGCTACACTTGGTCGCGTTCCTGGGGTAACTACTCGGGTCTGGCCAGCTCAGACGAGCCGGATGCCAGCGGCATAGGCCGTCAAAGTCCGAACGTCAACCGCTACTACGACGTTCCCTGGCTCGGTTACACCGAGAAGGGCGTCATGGCCGAAGGCCGTTTGGCCACCGACCGCCCGCATACCGTCAAGTTCTTCGGCGGCTACAATCTGAAGAGCGTCCTCGGCACCACCACCTTCGCGCCGAACGTCCAGCTCTACTCGGGTACTCCGCTCACCACGCAGGTTGATGCCATCTCCACCACGCCCGTTTATCCTTATGGCCGTGGCGACTTGGGCCGCACTCCGTTCTTCACCAACTTCGACGTGAACATGGCTCATGAATTCAACCCGTTCAAGTCCCACGAGTCGATGAAGTTCCGGTTTGAATACACGGTCTTCAACCTCTTTAACTCCTCTATCGTGACCAACAAGAACGTCAGCTTGCAGCATCCCGATGGCGGCGAACAGCTCGATTTCGCCAACGACACCGACATCTTCAAAGGTTTCAACACAGCCGCGATGATGAAGGCTCAAGGCATGCGCCCGAACCCGCTGTTCGGTCAGGCGGCCAACTTCCAGGCTCCGCGCAGCACCCGTCTCCAACTCACTTTCTTCTTCTAGAAGTTAAAGTTTTTTTAACAAAGGAGGGCGCCCCCAACCGGGGCG
>DBMU01000008.1 GCA_002298225.1 Bryobacterales bacterium UBA690 | reverse complement strand
CGGTAGCGAGCGGGTGTAGCGGTCGGCAAGTAATCGTCTTCATCACCTTGCGGCCCGCCGGGCATTGCGGAATCAGGGTAGCGGGTATTGCGCGTTGAGGGCAGCGCTCTTCTAACCGTTGCGGCGGACGGCGAGTTCGCGGTCGCGGAAGTCTTCGCGGCTGGTTCCGGCGCCGAACAGATAGCCGAGCGCTTCGTTCCAGGCGCAGCACGCGTAAATGGCGAGCAACACCGGCAGAGCTGCCACGAGCGTCGTCCAGAGTCGGGGGCGGAGGCGCAGGGACCAGGCCAGGCGCATCAGGAACAATGGGGGGGCCACGCTCATTGCTGCGCTCCAAAGTATACGGCGCGTCCTGCTCCACAGCACAGAGCGCCGTGCGCCGATGACGCGCTTCTGTGCGCCGTTGGCGAGACATGCCTCGGCGAGGCTGCACCAGGATTCGTGCGCGGCCAGGGCGGCGGGGACCAAACGGATTATCCCTCCTCCGCGCCGGATGGCGCGGTGGCTCAGGAACTCGGTTTCGAACGCGGCATCGTTGCCCTCGATGTGAGGCAGCAGCGCGTCCCGCCGGTAGGCCACGTTATTGGACGCTGCATGGGAGATGGGGCCGCCGGGATGCGGCGCCATCCACGGCCCATACTCTGCCAGGAGGATCGAGCGGCTCATGTAGCCGTCATGGACAACCGTGAACGCGTAGTTCACCACGGACACGCGCGGCGAGTCGAATCCGCGAATCACCGCCTCGGCCCAGCCGGGCTGCACATAAGTGTGATCCTCGACGAAGGCGATGAGCGGAGCGCGGGCTGCGCGCACCAGTTCGGCCTGGGCCTCGCAATAATAGCGCAGGCCGGGGCCCGGCAGGACCCGGACTCCCGGATGGCTGGCTGAGGCCAGTTCGCCCGCCTCAGGGTTCAGATCCAGGAGCAGGATCTCCATGCGCTCCAGTGCGGACTGGCTCAGGATGTGGCGAAGGCAGATGTCAGCACGCTCGCGCAGATCACCGGCGATCACGGCGACGCTGAGTTCGGCGTCAGCGGGCATCTCCTCGAACTTCACAACAATTCGTGCCGCTTCTGTTTTTCGATCTGTTTGACCAGTTCGCCGACGCGCTGGGCGGAATCGCGCCGGGTGACGAGCAGGGCATCGGGGGTATCGACCACGATGAGGTCGTCGACGCCGAGCAGCGCGACGAGCTTGCCGGGCGCGTCGACGTAATTGCCGCGCGCATCGAGGGCGAGCACATCGCCCCTGGACGCATTGCCCGAGCCGTCCTTCTTGAGCAGCTCATGCACCGCGTTGAAGCTGCCGACGTCGCTCCAGCCGATATCGGCCGCGGCGAAGCCGACCACGCCGCTCGCCTTCTCGATGACGGCGTAGTCCACAGAAATGTTCTCGCAATGAGGGAAGACCTCGGCGAGCCTGCCGGCGAACTTTCGCGATCCGAAGAGGGGCAGGGAGTCGAGGAGTGCGGCGGTCTGCGGCAGGTGCTGCCAGAGTTGGGCCATGTAGACGTCGGCGCGCCAGAAGAAGATGCCGGCGTTCCAGCAGAAGTGGCCTGCGGCGACGAATTTCTCCGCCGTCTTCAAGTCCGGCTTCTCGCGGAAGCGCACGACAGGCACGGGCGACAGATCACCCGGCTTCATCGCGCCTTGCGGGAATTCGATGTAGCCGTAGCCGGTCTCCGGCCAGCGAGGCTGGATGCCGAGCAGCGCCATCTCGCCGGCAGAGGCGGCCTTGTAGGCGGCGCGCATGAGACTGCGGAAGCCAGCGGGCCGCGAGATGAACTGATCGGCCGGGAAGACGCCCATCACCGCGTCGGGATCGACGTCGTGCATGATCTTCGCGGCAAGGCCGATGGCGGGCGCGGTGTTGCGGCCTTCTGGTTCGGCGAGGATCTGCCGCTTCGGCACCTGGGGCAACTGCCGGATGATTTCATCGCGCAGCAGGCCGTTGGTGAGGATCCACATCCGCTCCGGCGGAACGACGGGCGCCAGACGCGCCACTGTCTGCTCGATGAGTGTGCCGGCGCCGACGAAGTCGAGCACCTGCTTGGCGCGGGACTTGCGGCTGCGTGGCCAGAAGCGGGTGCCACGGCCGCCGGCCAGGATGAGAGCGTGAGAGTGTGAAGAGGCCATTACGCTAGAGGATAGCCTCTGGGAACCATAAATGTACGTTTCCAGCGCGTCTTGGAGAAGAAGTTCATCGCGAGGTCCATCAGGTGGTCCAGCGAGATGATGTTCGGATCGGCGAGCCGTTCCGTGGGCGCGTCATAGGACCAGAAGATGATGGCGGGCTTGCCGACGATGTTCTCGCGGGGGACGAAGCCCCAGTAGCGGGAGTCGAGCGAGTTGTCGCGGTTGTCGCCCATGGCGAAGTAGGAGTCGGCCGGCACTACAACTTCGCCGTTCTTCACGTTGTCGGAGAGCATTTTATAGGCTCCCTCGGCGAGGCGCGTGTTCGGCTCGGTGGGGAAGTTGTCGCGGTAGGAGTCGATGTAATTGGTCTTGTGGACGATGTAGGGCTCGGTGACGGCCCTGCCGTTGAGGAAGAGCTGCTTGTTGACGAGCTTGATGTGATCGCCCGGGACACCGATGACGCGCTTGATGTAGTTTTCGCGGGGGTTCACGGGGAATTTGAAGACGATGACGTCGCCGCGCTTCACCGGCGTGTAGGGCAGCAGGTACTTGCTGACGGGGCCCGGTGGCGAGAAGGCGAGCTTGTCGACGAACATGTGATCGCCGATCAGGACGGTGTCCTCCATTGAGCCGGTGGGCACGACAAACGCCTGCAGCAGCGTGGTGGTGCCGAACAGCAGGAGGATGATGGTGACGCTCCACTCGGCGACGAAGGATCGGACCTGCTCGGCGAAGTCGGGCTTGATCTTCGCGGGCGCCGGCGTTTCGGTGGCGGGCTTGTTGGAATTCGGCTTCATCTTGATCAGTTCTTCAATTCGTATCCGCGGATCAGCATGAACGTGCGGTTCCAGCGTGTCTTTCTAAAGAAGTTACGGGTAAGGTCCACGAGATGTTCGAAGTCGATACCGGAATTGACAAGCCTCTCGGTGGGCGCGTCGTAGGACCAGTAGATGATGAGAGGCTTGCCGATGATGTTGGCGCGGGGAACGAAGCCCCAGTAGCGCGAGTCCAGCGAAGAGTCGCGATTGTCGCCCATGGCGAAGTAGCTGTCGGGAGGCACGACCACTTCGCCGTTGACGACGTTCTTCTCGATCATCTCGAGGGCGCGGTCGTCGACCCGGGTGTTGGGATCGCTGGGAAAGTTGTCGCGGTAGGTGTCTGTGTAAGGGGTCTTGTTGAACTTGAAGGGCTCGTTCAGCAGCTTGCCGTTGAGGAAGACCTGCTTGCCGGACATGCGGATGCGATCGCCGGGGACGCCGATCACGCGCTTGACGAAGGTCTGGCGGGTGTCCACGGGGTACCGGAAGACGATGATGTCGCCGCGCTTCACCGGCGTGTAGGGGAGCAGGTACTTGCCGATGGGTCCCGGGGGCGCGTAGGCGAGCTTGTCCACCAGCAAGTGGTCCCCGATCAGCAGGTTATCTTCCATGGAGCCCGTGGGGATGACGAAGGCCTGGACCAACGTGGTGGTGCCGAACAGAAGCAATAGGATAGTGATCGTCCATTCCGCCAGGGCGCTTCGCGACTCTCCAATCTCCGCGGGTTGCAACTGGGGGGCTTGCAGCTCTGGGGATTCGGCTTGCGGGACTTCCAGCTTCTCTTGGACAGGCTCGGGCTGTGCCTGCAGATTCTCTTCCTGCACTTCCGCTATTGTAGCGGATCAGGCCCGCGGAACTGATTTTCGCCCTGTTTGCCTGCCGCTGGATTGCCTGGCGGGACCGCCGCCCGGCGCGGCCTCACGAGGCTGCTCGAGCAGGCGAAGTTCCAGGCTCTCTACCACGCTGTTGCGGTCTTTTACAAAGATCTCGAGGCGGAACTTCACGTTCTGGGTCGCGTTGCGATACAGGATGCCGCCGCGGCCGAGATCCTCCTGTTGCAGTTCGACGACCTTGCTGTTGTCGCCGTCCTGGATGTGCAGCTGGCCGCGCAGGCCCTGGTGGATGGCCTCAGAATCGGTGTTCCACTTCAGGTGGACGCTTTCGCCGAACTGGACCACGGAGAGGTCGAGCTGGTACGGATTGGAAGGCTGGGTGACCGCAGGCTTCTCACGGTAGCTCAACGCGATCTGAAAGCCAAGGAAGACACCAAGCAGGAGGAACACAAAGGAGAGCGGGAACCAGACCCAGCCAGTGCGGGAGCGGGTAGCCGGGGCCGGTACGGGAATCGGGGACTGCGCTCCGGGCGCGCCGGCCAGGTTCGCGGTGGAGCCGGACTCGTCCAGGCGCTGCGCCTCCGAGCCGGGCGCAGAGGAGGAGAGCGCTGTGTCCGGTTCGGGGAGAGATGGATCGCCGCCGCGAGGCCGGCGCAGCGGCTTGCCGCCGCCCAATTCCTTACGCCGGAAAGGGAACACCTGGCTGGCCGGATCGGTGGAGAACGCCCCGTCCTGGCGGACGAAGATGGCGGCTTCGCTCACGCGCGTCGCGTAGGGCTTCACCATGAGGCAGATTGCGGTCGGAGCAGGGAAGCGGGAATCAAGAATCTCGATGTCCTCGGCGGCGAGATGGATGACGTCGCGCGTGTTGCTGCGATAGTAGCCGACCGCGCAGATGCGCTTGTCGGGGGCGGGCGCCCAGCGTTCGATCATCTCGTCGAGGTGCTGCTGATCAGAGTGGGAGAGGATGTACGACGGGCCGCGCATGTGCTCGCACGGGATGGGTTCATAATCTTCAATCCGGATGACCGTTTGTTCGGACACCTCCGCTGTGCCGAGCAGGATTCCGCCCACCTCGGCCCCGCGGCGGGGGACTGCGCCAAAGCCGCGCATGATGTCGAAGCCGAGGCGGTCCACTACCTCGAAGTCGATGTAGACACTGACCGTACTGCCCGGCACGTTCCATCGATAGGAAGAAGGTGCGGGCGCATTTGCGTCATCCGTTGCGTCGTTCGGGCTGTTTTCGGTGGGATCCATGGGCACGGTACGCGCCGGTCCTGGGAGATCTATCCCAGGATAAATCATCGTTCCTGTCCATCGGCGGAGACGGAGAATAACTTGAGATATCCATGGTTAGCAGTCTGCAGCGAACACCCTATACTGGGAGTTCACGACCTTGGCCGGCATTCTGTACATCGTGGCGACGCCGATCGGCAATTTGTCCGACATGACGTATCGCGCGGTGGAGACACTCAAATCGGCGGACCGGATTGCATGCGAAGACACGCGGCAGACGCGCAAGCTGCTGGATCATTTCGGCATCACCGCGCACCCGGTGAGCTATCACGAGCACAACGAAGCTGAACGCAGCGCGGAGCTGCTGGATCTGCTTGAGCAGGGGGCGAGCGTCGCGCTGGTTTCCGACGCGGGGACGCCGCTGATCTCGGACCCGGGGTACCGGCTGGTGCGGGGCGCCGTGGAGCGGGGCGTGACCGTGGTGCCGGTGCCTGGCGTGTCGGCGGTGGTGGCTGCGCTCTCGGCATCAGGACTGCCGAGCGATGCATTCCGGTTCTGCGGATTCTTTCCGCGCAAGCAGGGGGAGCGGCTGAGGCTGCTCGAGTCGCTGGCCGGGGAAGAGGCAACGCTGGCGTTTTACGAGGCGCCGCATCGGATCGTGGAGATGCTGCGCGACGTGGAGGCGGCGCTGGGGGATCCGCCTGTGGTGGTGGCGCGCGAGCTGACAAAGATGCACGAGGAATTCTTGCGCGGGCGGGCGAGCGAGGTGCGTCAGGCCCTGGAAGCGCGGCCGGCGGTGAAGGGCGAGATCACGGTGCTGATCGGCAAATCCGAGCGCAAGGCAGCGCTGGAGGAGAGCGTCGAAGACGCGGTGCGGCGCATGGAGGCGCAGGGGATGGCTCGGATGGACGCGATCAAGGCAGCCGCGCGGGAGCGCGGTCTGCCGAAACGCGAAGTGTACAAATTGTTTGAGAAGGACTGAGCATGCTGTCAGGCAGCACCGCGACGGCGAGGGAGTGGACGAGTCGTTACAGTGCCAGTTCGCCCTTGTAGACCATGTCCTTCAGCTTGAACTTCTTCTTGATCTCCGTGTTGCCGCGGTGCATGGCGAACTCCACTTCCTTATCCTCGAGCTCAATTGGGTGAGTCTTGGGGAAATGGAAGACGAGGACGTTCTGCCCGCCCGGCTTGGGCATGGTGACGGACGTCGGGTGGACCTGTTCGTGGCCCTTCCAGGAGAGCGTGGTTCCGTCCTTCACCCTGGCTTCAGCTTCCGGGCCCGGGCCGCCGGGTCCCTCGCCGGGACCCATGCCGCGACTTCCGCCGGGTCCGCCTGCCCCGCCGGGGCCGCCAAGGCCGCCCTGCCGACCCATGCCCATCTGGGGCATGATGACGGCGATCACGTATTCATCTTCTTTCCGCTCGATGAACTCTTTCGCCTGAGTAGAAGTGTCCGCCTCGGCGCCCATTTTGGAGCGGACCGCGGCGATCTTCACGGGCTTGGCGGACTGCCAGCGGATGAGGAAGGTCATCGTCGGCTGTATGCCGCCGCCTTCGCCGCCCATGCCGCCTCCACCTCCCATTCCGCCGCCTTCACCACCCATCGGCGCGCCACCCATGCCGGAGGAGTTGCTGGCATCCGTCGACATGCCGCCACCGCCACCACCTCCGCCGCGTCCGCCCCGGCCACGTCCGCTTCCCATGTTGCCCATCGACGGGCCGCCGAGCGGGATGGAGACGGGCCGGGCCCAGGGCGAATCGGTCATCACTCTTTGCAGGTCTTTGTCGGACCACTGGGCGGGATCCTTGTCCCAAGGTTCGCCGGCAAAAACCGGCGCGGGGAGTGCAGCAGCGCCCAGAGTCATCAGAAGGGTACGGCGGTCAAAGGAAGGCATGGTTCCACTCCTCTGGCACTATATCGTAATTCCGGTTGAACGGAGGATCGAGAGGGTGCTGGACGCGAGAGTGCGCAGCTGGCGATGGCCAGGAGCCTGACGGGGCGGGGCAATGGAACAGTCTACTCGACGGTGACCTTGGTGCCCTTGGCCTCCGAGGCGGAGAGGTGCTCGATGCGGGCGTCGATGAATGCGCGAACTCCTTTGAGGAACTCGATGCGGGCGTTGTCGAAGTGCCGTTTGGCGCCTTCGGGCGGACCGAGTTTGCGCAGAGCGCTACTGATGGCAGGTCCGGCGCCTCCGCAGAAGCAATCGGCGCAAGTGGGCGGCGCGACGGAAGGATCCGGATAAGTTTCCTGGCTCATTTCCCCTCCTGCATTTCCACGACCAGCATGCCATCATTCAGCCTCGCGCGCACCGGGGTGAGCGAGGCCATGGAGACGGGCAGGCCGATGTGGCGGCGCATGGTTCCGATCTCGACCACGAGCTCATCGCCCTTCTTGAAGAGTTCGACCTCGCCTTTGGCGGTGAATGGAATGCGGACGTGGACTTCGTAGCGGTCGTTCACACGGGTGAAGGTGTAGGGGCGCTCGACGCGCGTTACGGCGGCGGGGTCGCCGGCGCCGTCGTACAAAATCTTTGCGAGATCCTTGATCCGCTCCAGGCCGAGGACCTCGCGCTGGAAGAGCGGCACGCGCTTCACGGGGATGGGCGCGAAGTAGGCTTCGACTTCGCCGAGGAAGCGCTTCTGTGATTCGCGCCACTCGCGGAAGTACTTGTCCTGCACCTGGTCGGGCAGGACCCGATTGACGATCACCTGGTCCACGGTGAGGCCGTGGAGGGACATGTAGACGAAGGCGCGCTGGGTCTCGCGGACCACCATCTTTTCAGCGTTGGTGACCAGGCGCACGCTGGTGGTCTGCGGATCTTCAAGCAGCTCGTCGATGCCCTCGATCCGGTCGAAGAGGTCCTTGACGTTGGCGAAGTAGGAGTCCGAAGGGAGCTCGACGGGGGAGACACGGTTGGCCAGCGGACGCACCGCTTTGAGAATGCCGCGCTGCATCGGGAAGATGTGCTTCATGTACCAGTCGAGCGTGGTGGGCATGGCGATGAAGCGCAGGCTTTCGGCGGTGGGGGCGCAGTCCAGGATGCAGATGTCGAAGCGGTTCTCGCGGCGGAACTGATTGACGTACATCATGGCGCTCAGCTCCTCCATGCCGGGGAGGATTGCCATCTCTTCGGCTTCGACGTCGTTGAGGCCGGAGGTGCGGAGGACGCCGGTGATGTAGGCGGAGATCTCGCGCCAGTGGCGTTTGAGCTCTTTCTGGATGTTGACCTCGAGGATGGAGAGGTGGTCGTTGAGAGGGAGGACGTCGGAGGTGCGGGAGTGGAAGAGGCCGGCCTCGAGGTCGAAGCAGTCGGCCAGGCTGTGGGCCGGATCGACACTCATGACGAGAGTGCGGACGCCTTTTTCGGCGAGCCGGACTCCGGTGGCCGCGGCGATGCTGGTCTTGCCCACGCCGCCCTTGCCGCTGAACAGAAGAATGCGCATCCCATCCCTCCTGCCCGCTGGTGCAACCCTGCAACTCCATTGTGGCAGGAGCTGTGCGCCGGCACACGCGCAATAATCTGACAATGATCGACCGGCACACCGCGGAGCACTACCAGTGGGGAGACGGATGCGACGGATGGCACCTGGTGCGCACGCCGTCGTTGAGCGTGATTGAGGAGCGGATGCCGCCGGGCACGCAGGCGACACGGCACTACCACCGAGCGGCGACGCAGTTCTTTTACGTATTGGAGGGGTGGCTGTCCATCGAAGTGGAGGGGCGCGAGCACGAGGTCAGTGCGGCGCAGGGGGGTTCGAGTGGATGCGGGACAGGCGCACCAGGTGCGGAACAGGTCCGAGGCGGATGGTGTGTTTCTGGTGATCTCGAATCCGCCGGGCCAGGGCGACCGGACGCCAGCGTGAGCGAAAAAACGGCACGCGAAAGGACAATGTCCGTTTAACATGAGTCTTTATGGATCGACGCACATGGATGCAACTGGTGGCCGCGCTGGGCGCGGCGCCGGCTGGACAGGCGCAGCAGCAACAGCAGCAGCAGGACCGGCCCCGAGTCACGAAAGAGCAACTGGCGACGGCCCTGAAGGTGATCGGACTCGAGTTCGATGACGCTCAACTGGAGATGATGCTGCGCGGCGTGAGCCGTGCGCTGGGCGACTACGAGCAGTTGCGGAAGATCGAGGTTCCGTACGACACGGAGCCGGCGTTCAGCTTTCATCCGGGGCTGCCTGACGCGCAGCCGAAGGCAGGTCCGGCGCGATTCAGGCCGGTGCTGAAGCCGGTGAAGTCGAGGAAGGCGCCCGCAGCGGCGGAACTGGCGTTCCTGCCGGTGACGGAGCTGGCGCCGCTGGTGAAAGCGCGCGCGGTGAGCTCGACGGACCTGACCAAACTCTATCTGGAACGTTTGAAACAGTACGGGCCGAAGTTGTTGTGCGTGGTGACGCTGACCGAAGACCTGGCGTTGGAGCAGGCACGGACGGCCGACGCCGAGATCCGGGCGGGGAAGTACCGCGGTCCGCTGCACGGTATCCCGTACGGGCTGAAGGACCTGTTCGCGACGAAGGGGATCCGGACCACCTGGGGCGCGGAGCCGTTCCAGGAGCAGGTGCCGGACTACGACTGCACGGTGTACCAGCGGCTGCGCGATGCGGGCGGCGTGCTGGTGGCGAAGCTCTCCATGGGCGCGCTGGCGATGGGCGGGCTGTGGTTCGGCGGGATGACGAAGACGCCGTGGAATCTGGAGCAGACGTCAAGCGGGTCCTCGGCGGGATCGGCCTCGGCGACTGGCGGGGGGCTGGTGGGGTTTGCGATCGGGACGGAGACGCGCGGGTCGATCGTGTCGCCCAGTATCCGCTGCGGCACGGTGGGGCTGCGTCCGACGTACGGGCGAGTGCCGCGCACCGGAGCGATGGGGTTGAGCTGGACGATGGACAAAGTGGGGCCCATCTGCCGGTCGGTGCAGGACTGCGCGCTGGTTCTGCGTGCGATCTACGGTCCGGACGGCAAGGATCGGACGGTGACGGCGGCGCCGTTTCACTGGGAGCCGGCCAAGCCGCTGTCGTCGCTGCGCATCGGCGTCGTGCAGAAGGCGTTCGACCAGATGCAGGGCGAGAACAAGGATCTGTACGCCACCGCGCTCGGGGACCTGAAGAAGGCTGGAGTAAAGATGACGCCGGTGGAGTTGCCGGACTCGACTGCGGGTGTGCTGGGATTCCTGCTGAATGCGGAAGCCGCGGCGGCGTTCGATGACATTACGCGCGACGGGCGCGTGGGCCAGTTGAAGGATCAGGGGCCGCAGGCGTGGCCCAATTCGTTGCGCACGTCGCGTCTGGTCCCGGCGGTGGAGTACATCCGGGCGCAGCGGGCACGGACTCTGCTGATGGAGAAGATGGAGAAGTTCTTCGCGGACTGGGATGTGGTAGTGTGTCCGCCCTACTCCAACCTCGGCTCGACGAACCTGACTGGGCATCCGCAAGTTGTCGTGCCCTGCGGTTTTGTGAAGGGTATGCCTCAGGGATTGAGCTTCCTGAGCCGATTGTGGGAGGAGGGAGATGCCCTGCGTGTCGCGCTGGCCTACGAGCAGGCGACGGAGTGGCACACCAAACGGCCGCCACTGAGCTGAGGTGAGGATGACGCGTTTATCGATCATTGTGCCGGCGTACAACGAAGAGGAGTTCCTCGGCGCGCTGCTGGACCGCGTGCTGGCCGCGCCGCTGCCAAACGGCATGACGCGTGAGGTGATCGTCGTCGACGATGGTTCAAATGACGGCAGCGGCGAGATCGCGGCGCAATACGCGGCACGCTGCCCGCAGACCGTGTTCGTGAAGCGGCACGGGCGGAACCTGGGTAAAGGCGCGGCCATCCGGACCGGTCTGGGGATGGCGCGCGGCGAGTTCACCATCATCCAGGACGCGGACCTGGAATACGATCCGCGCGAATATGAGCGTCTGTTGGGACCGCTGCTGGAGGGGAAGGCGGATGCCGTTTACGGCACGCGCTTCGCCGTCGGGACGGAGCGGCGCGTGCTGTACTTCTGGCACTCGCTCGCCAACCGGCTGTTGACCACGGCGGTGAACCTGTTCAGCGATCTGAACCTGACCGACGTTTGGACCTGCTACAAGGCCTTCCGTACTTCGCTGGTCGCGAGCATCCCGCTGCGCAGTGACGGCTTCGGCTTCGAGCCGGAGGTGACCATCAAGCTGGCGCAGCGGCAGGTTCGGATCTACGAAACGCCCATCAGCTACCACGGCCGCACGTATGAGGAAGGCAAGAAGATCGGAAAGCTGGACGCGTTCTTCGCGCTCGCGACCACGCTTCGATTTGCACTGCAGCGCGACATTTACAAGGAAAGCGGGCCGGAGATTCTGGACACGCTCTCCTCGGCGCAGCGCTTCAACCGCTGGATGGCGGACACGATCCGGCCGTACGTGGGGCGGCGAGTGCTGGAGATCGGGGCAGGTATCGGGAATTTGTCGAGGTGCCTGGCGCCGCGGCGCGAGTTGTACCTGGCGTCGGACATCGACGCAGAGCACCTGGCGCGGCTGCAGACGCGGCTCTCGCACCGGCCCAATTTTCGCGCGGTGACATGCGATCTCAGCAAGCCCGCGGACTTCGATGCATTGGAGGGGCAAGTCGATACGGTAGTGTGCCTGAACGTGCTGGAGCACGTGGAGGACGACGAGACGGGGCTCGCGAACATTCACCGGGCACTGACGCCGGGCGGGCTGGCGATTGTGCTGGTGCCCGAAGGCATGTCGGTGTACGGCGAACTGGACAGGGTACTGGGTCACTGCCGCCGCTACTCGGAGGAGGAGTTGCGGAAAAAAGTGGAGGCGGCGGGCTTCGAGGTGGAGCGGCTGTTCGGCTTCAATCGTCCGACGAGGCCGGGCTGGTGGTTCAACGGGCGCATCCTGCGGCGGCGCAGCTTCAGCCGCTTTCAATTGGGGGTGTTCGACCGCCTGGTGTGGCTATGGCGGCGGATTGATGGGGCGCTGCCGTGGAAGCCGACGTCACTGATCGTGGTAGCTCGGAAGAAGTCATAAAATAGCGGCGTGCTTTTGTTGTGCCTGCTGTTGTTCTCTGATCCGCCGCCTGATCTGTCGATGGAGCCTGTCGAGGTCCAGGCGTTCGCATGGCGGCGAGGCGCGCCGGGGCCGTCAGCCTTGGAGCGGCGCGCGATGGCGCAGACGGCTCGCAATTGGTATCCAGTGTTTCCCGCGACATCCTTGGTGGCGCCCGGTTACCAGGGGTTGCTGGGGCTCATCGGCGAACCGATGAGTGGTCTTGAAATCTGGCTGGAGACCAAGCCAGGTGCGACGGACCTGGATGAGTTGCCCTTTCGTGCGCCCCGTGCGCCGGTCTGCAGGGAGCCTGTGTACGAGGCGATGCGGCCGCTGTTCGATTCGCTGGCCGGGAGGGCGCGGGAGTTGTATCGGGATCGCGAACAGCGACTCAAGGCAGTGGAACGATGGTCGTTGTGGGTCACAACGCCGTTCGACTTTCTCTCCTACGCACAGTTCCTGCGAGCTCTTGGACTGGAAGATGACAAGGACCGCCTGTTCGCGGTGAGCGCTGCAGCGGCAGTACTGTCAAGGCTCGAGCCGCCACCCTGTGGCGCAACATTCCTGATGGGACCGGTGAACGTCGACGGCGCAGTTCACCAACTGCTTGAGTGGAGGGTGAACGAGGAGATCCTGTCTCTCGCTTTTGCGGAGTTCGCACGCAAACTCCTGCAAGCGCCGATTTGCCGGGATGATGGAGAGGAGGAGAAATTCCGCTCCGTACTCGCAGAGCGCGCGGGGATAGCGACTGACGAGACCGCGAAACTCAGCCGGGCACGCAGAGTACTGGATGAGGCGCCGCCACGCTTCGAAGAGCCCGGTGAGGTACGCGAGGCGCGCAGAAAGGTGGAGCGTGCACTCAATGTCGAGGACGCCTGGCAGGAATACGAAGCCCGCTGGCGCGCCTGGCAACCGGAAGGGAAAGGCTACGACTGGCGGCTTGAGGACTATAAGTTGTCCACGCTGACGCGCAACCAAGTTCCGCGGCTGGCTCGGATGAAGCTTGTCTATCTCGCCGGTCACCGGCTGAAGAAGGACTTCCCATCCTTGTGGCTGGGGCATGTTCAGGCGTGCCTGGAAGCGTTGAAAGGCCAGCCGAAGCCGCAGACGGCTGACGACGGGATCAACGCATTGGCAGCTTACATCAAGTAGTCTTTGAGCTTGTCGAGGAGGCTCTTCTCTTCGGGCTCGTTCTCGGCGGGGAGGGTGTCGCGGAGCTGCTCCAGGAGCTTCTTCTGCTCGCGGGTGAGCTTGCGCGGGGTGCGGACCTCGATGTGGACGACGAGGTCGCCCCGTCCGCCGCCGTTGACGAAGGGGACGCCGCGGCCGCGCAGGCGGAGCGTCTCGCCGCTCTGGATGCCGTCGGGGACTTTGATGGACTGCAGACCCTCAAAGGTGAGGACGTCGATGCCGGTGCCGAGGGCGGCCTGCGCGAAGTTCACTGGAACGACACAGTGCAGGTCGAACTCACGGCGCTCGAAGATGGGGTGCGGCTGGACGTTGAGGAAGACGTAGAGGTCGCCGGCGCTGCCGCCGTTGGCGCCGGGCTGTCCTTCGCCCGAGACGCGCATCTTCATGCCGGTGTCGACGCCGGCGGGGATTTTCACCTTGAGCTTGCGGGTGGTCTGGACGTAGGCTTCGCCCTTGCAGGTGCGGCAAGGACGGCGGAGGATCTTGCCGGCACCGCCGCACTGGCCGCAGGTTTTGCGGATGGACAGGAAGCCCTGCTGGTAGAAGACTTCGCCGCGGCCGCGGCAGACTGAGCAGGTGGTCCAGCCGTCCTCGGACTCTGCGCCGGTTCCATGGCAGGTGGAGCAGGGCTCCATGCGCGGTACCTGGATCTCGACGTCCTTTCCGTGGATCGCCTCTTCGAAAGTGATCTCGAGATCGTAGCGGACGTCCTCGCCGCGTTGGGCGCGGGTGCGTCGGCGCGAGCCTCCTCCGCCAAACAGGTCGCCGAAGCCAAAGAAGTCACCGAAGATGTCGGTGAAGTCGGCGAAGGTGTCGGGGTTGAAGCCCGGCTGGGCGGCGCCGCCGAGGCCCTGGTGGCCGAAGGTATCGTAGGCGCGGCGTTTCTCGGGATCGCTCAGGATGGAGTAGGCTTCAGCGGCTTCCTTGAAGCGCTCCTCAGCCTCGTGGCTGCCGGGATTACGATCCGGATGGTACTTGAGCGCGAGCTTGCGATAGGCGCCCTTCAACTCCTGGTCGCCGGCGCTGCGGCTGATGCCGAGGATCTCGTAGTAGTCTCTCTTCGTCACTCTGGTATCAGCCCTTCACGGCCACGCGCACCATAGCGGCGCGGAGGAGGCGGCCCTTCAGGGTGTAGCCGCGCTGGTAAACGGAGATCACGGTGTCCTGCTCCACTTCGGGGTCCTCGACGCGGTCGATGGCGTAGTGCAGGTTGGGGTCGAAAGGCTTGCCTTCGGCGTCAATGGCTTCCAGGCCGAGCTTGGTCAGGGCCTCGGACATGCGCTGATAGATCAGGCTCATGCCGCGGGCGTATTCGGCATCAGCAGTCTCGACTTTGATGGCGCGTTCGAAATCGTCGAGGATTGGCAGCATCGCCTTCAGGGCGTTTTCCGAACCGTACTCGATGATTTCCGCCTTTTCGCGTTCGCAGCGTTTGCGGAAGTTGTCAAACTCGGCGGCCATGCGAAGGAGACGGTCGTTCATTTCGCCTTTTTCGCGCTCCAGGCGGTCGCGGTCGGCCACGAGAGTTTCCACCTGGATGACCGTATCTTCGCCATGAGAGGCGGCGCCGGTGGCATTCTCAGCAGCATCGAACGCAGGCGCAGTTTCGGCATTGGGCTTGTCTTGCTCAGGCATTTCGGTTGAACTTTCAGGTTAACAGGAGCGGCGGCTATTGCGGCAGGCTCCGCAGGATGCGGCTGACCTGGGAGACGGCGCCCATCACGCGGGGATAGTTCATGCGCATGGGCCCCAGGACGGCCATCCGGGTTTCGACGCCGCCCGGCAGGTCTACCGTGATCCCGATGAGCGAGAACTCGCGCATCGCCGGATGAATGTTTTCGAGGCCGACCTGGACCTGGACCTCGCCGGTGCGTGCGCCCAGGAACTGGTCGAGCAATTCGATGAGGCGCTGCTTCTCCTCGAGGGCGCGGAAGAGCTCGCGCATTTTCTCCTTGGTCAGGTGGAGGTCGAGGCCGAGCAGATAAGAAGCACCATCGAGGTAGACGAGCGGGGTGAAGCCGAAATTGAGCAGGCCCTGCGAGTAGAGCAGGTGGAGGCGGCGGAGGAGGCTGTCATAGGTCGCGCGCTCCTCCAGCAGGAGGCGGTCCATCTCCTCACGGACGGCGGTGACGCTCCAGCCGGAAAAATTCCGGTTGACGTAGTTGCGGATGGAGATGAGGTCGTCCTGCGAGACGGGCTCCCGGAGGTGCGCCACCTGGTTGCGGACGAGGCCGTCGCTGGTGACGACGACCATCAGGACGCGCCCGTCGGGCAGGCGCATGAGTTCAATCTGGTCGAGAGTCTGGGCGGAAGCCGGGATGGCGGCGACGATGCCGACGTTGCGGGTGAGCTCGGTGAGCAGATGGGTAGCGCGCTCGGCGAGCAGTTCCGGGGCGGCAACCTGGACGAGTTCCTCGCGAACCCGGTCGGCCTCAGGGCCGGCGACGGTGCGGGACGCAGCGGTGAGGGCGTAATGGCGAAAAGCTTTCGCGGTCGGCACGCGACCGGCTGAGGTATGGGGCTGATCGAGATAGCCGAGATCCGCCAGATCCGCCATGATGTTGCGGATGGTGGCTGCGCTGAGGTTGTCCTTGCGGCGGCGCGCGATGAACCGCGAAGCGACAGGCTCGCCGGTCTCGACGTAGGCCTGCACGATGGAGTGCAGGATTTCAATCGCTCTGTGGTTCAGCGCCTTATCCATTGACCGAAGCGGGGACACATCCCCTTAGTCATTGATCTTATGGAAGGCGAGGCGAGGATTCAAGAGCCATCAGCGGTGGGCCGCGCGAAACCTGGAAGTTTGCGGCCGCGGTTGCGCCCTAGATCGTGTTGCGGGGAGAGCAGAGGCGTCCGCCGATTCGGCAACCGCCGGGCATTGACGCCGAGTCTGGACCGCCTCGCCGGGGAGGAGACGCGCTTCACGCCGCGCGACGCTAAGCCGGCCTGATGGCGGTTTCCTTGAAGAGCGCTTCGGTTTCAGGCTTGAGCAGGACCCAGAAGGCGTACAAGGAGACGATGGTCCCGAGGGGTACGTTGAGCAAGTTGATGGCGGCGAGGACGATTCCGAGGATCCGAGCCCACGGGCGATAGTTGTAGAGCCCGAAGCCGAGAATCAGCGACGGCAGCGACAGGACCAGAATGACGCCGACGACGACAGTAGCGATGATCTGGATGATCTGAGCAGGCACATAGGCCCCCTCGCCGGAAACGGCCTCCAGGATAGCCGGCAGGATGGAAGCCCCGGCAAAGGTCAACGCGGCGAACAGGACACCGAGCCCGCCCATCACAATGTTGAACCAAGCCAGTATCCGTACGTGCGATGCCATGTTCATGGGATGTGCCTAGCTGATTGTACGCCGGAATCGTCCCGCGAGTTCCCTCGGGGAAACACCCGACCGGGATGGGCAAAAGACCGGGTCGGGGACGCCTACGGGAGCTTGGCGGACGGAATCGGGACTTTCCCGCGGTCCGGCGCAACAGGTGTTGCGTTAAAATCGTTAGTGTCGCGTCATTAGGATTCTCCCAGCAATTGAGGAGTGGTAGACTCAGTGGATCCCGATGCTGCCGGCGTTGATCGGGAGAAGATCATTCTCGCTGTATGGACTCCATAGGATCTCTGGCATTCCTACTCGGCCCTGCGAAGGTGAGCACGTGGACGCACGTGCTGACGGACAATACGTTCGCGGGGATCCACAAGCTGGACTGGTTTGACTGGCTGCTTCTGGTTCCCTACTTCACGCTGCTGGGGATCCTGGCGATCTACGGGGCGCACCGTTTCGCGGTGATCCGCGGCTATCTGAAGTACAGGAACCGCGTGCCGCAGGAACCGGCCCAGCGCTTCGAGCAACTGCCGCGCGTGACCATCCAACTGCCGCTGTTCAATGAGCGGAACGTCGTCGACCAGCTCATGGAGGGCGTACTGAGAATCCGCTATCCACGGGAATTGCTCGAGATCCAGGTGCTGGACGACTCCACCGACGACACACATCCGTATACGGAAGCGCTGGTTGCCCGGCTCAAGGAGCAGGGACATCCGATCGAGTACGTCCACCGCACCAACCGCACCGGCTACAAGGCGGGCGCGCTGCAGGAGGGCATGGCGAAGGCACGCGGCGAGTTCATGGCGGTATTCGACGCCGACTTCATCCCGCCGGAAGACTACCTCGAAAAGACCATCCACTTTTTTGCCGACCCGAAAGTAGGCGTGGTGCAGACGCGCTGGACTTACCTGAATCGCGATCACAACCTGCTGACCGAGGTGCAGGCGCTGATGCTCGACGGGCACTTTGCGCTGGAGCACGTGGCGCGGTTCGGGCAGGGGTTGTTCTTCAACTTCAACGGGACGGCCGGGATCCTGCGCAGGGTGATGATCGAGGACGCCGGCGGATGGCAGCATGACACGCTGACCGAAGACAGCGACCTGAGTTACCGCGCGCAACTCAAGGGCTGGCGCTTTGTGTACCTGCCTTGGATGGAGTGTCCGTCGGAGCTGCCGGTGGATACCTACGGCTTCCAGGTGCAGCAGCAGCGCTGGGCAAAAGGTCTGACGCAGGTGGCGATGAAGCTGCTGCCGGCGATCATGAAGGCGCCCATCGGCTGGCGCGAGAAGGTGGAGGCTTGGTTCCACCTGACGCCGAACATCAGCTATCCGCTGATGGTGATTGTGTCGGCGATGATGCTGCCCGTGATGATGGTGCGGTTCTACATCGGCTGGGAGCAGATGGTGATGGTCGACGTGCCGATGATCGTCTGCTCGTTCTGGTCGGTGGTGTCGTTCTACCTGCTGGCCGAGAAGGTGCTGTATCCGAACAACTGGAAGCGGGCGATCTTCATCCTGCCGTTCCTGCTGGCGATGGGCGTGGCGCTGACGATCTCGAACACGAAGGCGGTGATCGAGGCGTTGATGCGGAAGCAGTCGAGCTTCGTGAGGACGCCGAAGTACGCGCCGAAGGCGGCGGGGGCGCGGTTAGCGGTCGCATATAAGCGCAAGTCCGGGTGGCTGCCGTTTGCCGAGATCGGTATGGGGCTGTTCTTCCTTGGCATGGTGGGCTACTGCATCGAGGTGATGAACTTCTTTGCGCTGCCGTTCCTGTCTATTTTCGTGTCGGGGTACCTGTGGGCGGGCTGCTCGACGCTGTGGCAGGAGTACCAGGCCAAGCTGAAGTTCGAGCGGGAAGCGCACAAGGTGGAAGTGGAAGCGGTCAGTTAGAAGGCCACGCCGCACCGCGCTCGAACCCGTTACACCCGCCTGAACTGACCCCTATTAAAAATTTCTTTTGGACGGGCGGGCGTTTTCATTTACAATCTCCAAATAACAGGCAGAAGGCTGCAATTCCTGTCGCGGCCCTCAACGTGCCGATCCCTCATCTGGTAACACCCCGCCGAGTGGCGATCCCGAGCGCTCTCAAGTTCTGAGCCAATCAAGACACACATCCGGTGTGCGCCTGCGTACCGCGCGCCTGCGATTGAAGTGACTTCAGGGGAGACCTCTACACACATGCTGTACCACTGCTCTCACAACGGGATTTGTGCATCTCGAGCCATGCGGGTAATGGCCGCGGTGCTTGCGCTGATCGCAATGAGCTTTACCGCCAATGCCCAATCGATTTACGGGAACCTGCGCGGGCTGATCACCGACGGACAGGGGGGCGTGCTGACCGGCGCAAAGGTGACGCTGATCGACGAAGGCACGAATCTGACGCGCTCCGTCCTCACCAACGGCTCTGGGGAATACAGTTTTGCGTCTGTGACGCCCGCCACTTACAAGCTGGTGGCCGAGGCTCCGGGCTTCAAGAAGTTTGAACGCGGCGGAGTGGGGGTCGCCACGCAGCAGGCAGTGACGCTCGACGTGAAGATGGAGTTGGGCAGCGTGACGGAGTCCGTCATGGTGACGGAAGAGGCGCCGCTGCTGGAGACGGCCAACGCTTCGCAGGGCCAGGTGGTGGACCGGCAGAAGCTGATCGACATGCCGAACCTGGGGCGCAACCCGTTCATGATGTCGCGCCTGGCGCCGACCGTGCAGCAGGTGGGCAACCCGGCGTACAACCGCATGCAGGACCAGTCGGGCTCGTCGCAGATTTCGATCAACGGCGGCCCGGTGCGCGGCAACAACTACCTGATCGACGGCGTGCCGGTGACGGACTTCTCAAACCGCGCGATCATCATCCCGTCGCTCGAGTCGGTCTCCGAGATGAAGGTGCAGTACGCCACCTACGACGCGGAGATGGGACGCACGGGCGGCGGCATGTTCAACACCTTGCTGAAGAGCGGCGGCAACCAGTTCCACGGCTCTCTGATGGGCTACATGCGGCAGACGGACTGGCTCGCGAACACGTTCTTCAACAACCGCAACGGCAAGGGCATCACGGATCAGCCGTTCCGCAATTACGGCGGGTCGGCGGGCGGTCCGGTGTGGATCCCGAAGGTCTACAACGGCAAGGACCGCACGTTCTTCTGGCTCGGGTTTGAAGGGTATCGCGACACGCAGGCGGCGAGCCGCGAGCAGTACACGCCGACGGCGCTGGAGCGCATTGGGGACTTTTCGCAGTCGCGCAACAGCGCGGGTGCGCTGTTGACGATCTACGATCCGCTGACGACGGCGGCCGACGGCAACCGCACGCCGTTCGCGGGCAACGTCATCCCGACGAACCGGCTCGACACTGTGGGACGCAACATCGCGGCAACGTACATGGTGCCGAACAAGACCGGCATTCGGTACTACGGCGATTCGAACCTGGCCGGCGCGGGGCCGCTGCCGTCCAAGGCGGATCAGCAGTTCGCCAAGATCGACCATCAGATCACGTCCTGGTGGCGCGGCAGCCTGAGCTACATGCGATACAACTCGAACGAGCCAGGCGAGAATCCATATCCGACGATCTCGTCGCCGGACCAGTGGTACCTGCGGCGATACGTGGATGCCACAGCCGTGAACTCGACCATCACGCCGTCGAGCAGTTGGGTGGTGGCATTCCGCTATGGCTTCAACCGATTCCCGAACATCGGCACGCAGAAGTCGCAGAACTTCAATGTGGCGAGCCTGGGCTTCAACAACGCGTTTGTGAAGGACATTCCGTCGCCGACGTTCCCGAACGTGACGATGCAGAACGCGTACTCACTCGGCACGAACAACAACTTCAACTACGTGCACCACTCGAAGAACCTGGGCGTGTCGGCGTCGAAGTACATGGGACGGCACAGCCTGAAGTTCGGCTACGACTTCCGGCGGCTGCACGACGACGGCCTGGACTTCGGCAACAGCGCGGGCGCATTCACTTTCGACAACCGCTTCACGCGCGCCAACTCGAATTCTTCGACATCCGCGAGCGGCGCGGACATGGCGGACATGCTGCTGGGCGCGCCTGCGGGGGCAACCGGCTTCATTCCCACGAAGCTGTATCAGTACGTCGACTACAACGCGCTGTACATACAGGACGACTTCCGTTTCAGCCCGAAGCTCACCTTCAATCTGGGCTTGCGCTGGGAACGTGAGACGGGCCTGAGGGAGACGAACAACAACCTGATCACGGGCTTCGATCCCAAGGCGGTGAATCCGGTCGGGACAGTCGCCGGCGTGCAAACCTACGGCGTGTTCCGCTTCGCGGGCATCGACGGGCAGAAGGTGACCACGGGCGATCCGAACCTGAACAAGTTCTCGCCGCGCATCGGCGTGGCGTACCAGTTGACGGACAAGACGGTGATTCGCGGCGGATGGGGCATGTTCTGGGCGCCGAACTTCGCGCTGGGATCGCCGTACAACAGCGAAGGCATTACCGCCACGACGGCGCCGTCCGTCTCCAATGACGGCAACAAGACGCCTGCGATCTCGCTTTCCAATCCATTTCCGAACGGACTGGACAAGCCGGTGGGCAACACGCTGGGCGCTTTGACGGGGGTGGGCAAGCCGATGACGATCTTCGATCCGACGGCGTCTTCACCGCGCGTCCAGCAGTTCTCGCTCGACATTCAGCGGCAGCTTTCGGGCGGATGGGTCGCATCGGCCGGCTACTCGGGATCGAGGACGTCGGACCTGACGTGGACCACCGCGTCGCTCAACATCAACCAACTCGACCCGCAGTACTTCAGCATGGGCACTGCGCTGACGCAGGCCGTGGCGAATCCGTACTACGGCAAGGGCGGCACGGGCGTGATCGGCTCGGCCACGGTGGCGCGCAACCAGTTGCTGCGGCCGTACCCGGAATTCAGCTCGGTGAATTTCACGAACAGCGACCGCAACCGCGCGCAGTACGACTCGATGGTGGTGAAGATGCAGAAGAGCCTGTCGATGGGGCTGAGCCTGCTGTCCACCTACACGTGGTCACGCAACTTCGACCTGGCCGGCGGCGGGCCGGGCAACAATCTCAACTCGGGCAACAGCGGGCCGCAGGACCTCTACTCCATGGCCGGCGAGTGGGGGCTGTCTTACCTCGATTCGCCGCATCGCTGGACGAACGCGGTGACTTACGATCTGCCGTTCGGCAAGGGCAGGATGCTCCTGGCGGGAGCGCCGCGCGCCATGGATCTGCTGGCGGGAGGCTGGACGATCAACGCGGTCTCGACGATGCAGACGGGCTATCCGCTGCAGATCTACATGAACAACAACGGCAACAGCGCGCTGGGCACGTCGAGGCAGCGGCCGAGCGCGACGGGCGTTTCGCCGACGGTGGATGCGGGCTTCGGTCAGCGCATCGACGGATGGATCAACCCGGCGGCATTCAGCGACGCGGCTCCGTTCACGTTCGGCAACGTGACGCGCACGATTTCGATGCGCGGTCCGGGCCAGGTGAACTGGGACATCTCAGTGTTCAAGACCGCGCAGGTGTTCGAGTCGCTGAAGGTGCAGTTCCGGGCCGAGGCGCTCAACGCGATGAACACACCGTGGTTCCGCGGGCCGAACACGGCCTTCGGCAACGCGGCATTCGGGCGCATCACTTCGCAGGGCAACTTTCCGCGCATGCTGCAGTTGGGCCTGCGCTTGTTCTTCTAAGACAACGTTTCACCCGCACCCCCTACCGGTCGCGGCTCCATCGGCACCGGCAGCCGCGACCAGAGGGGAGCGGACGAGACAACAGGAGGCACCGCCATGAACTACCCATTCACTCAGGAACAGAAGTTCGAACTCGCGCGGCGGGGATTCTCCCGCCGTGCATTTGGCCAACTCAGCGCGCGGTTCGGCGCACTGCTTGGCGTCGGCGCGGCGCTGCCGTTCTACAACGAGCCGGCACTCGCGCAACTCTCGAACATCGGCAGGCTCGCGCCGGATGCCGTGAAGATCAATGCGAATGAGAATCCGCTCGGGCCGTGCCCCGAAGCGGCGGAAGCGATCCACAGCGTCGTCAGCAAGGGCGGGCGCTACCTGTACGAGGAGACATTCGACTTCGCCAAGACGCTGGCGGACCAGGAAGGACTCAAGCCGAACTACGTGATGGCGTGTCCGGGGTCGAGCGAGCCGCTGCACCGCGCTGTGCTCGCGTTCACATCGCCTTCGAAGCCGCTGGTGATGGGCAATCCGGGCTACGAGGCGGGGCAGCGCGCCGCGGCGTTCATCGGCTCCAAGGTGATCCAGGCGCCGCTGACTTCGACCTACGCGCACGACGTGAAGGCGATGGCGGGTGCGTCGCCCGACGCGGGGCTGATCTACATCTGCAATCCGAACAATCCCACCGGCACGGTGACGCCGAAGGCGGACATCGAGTGGCTGGTGGCGAACAAGCCGGCGGGCAGCATCCTGCTGCTCGACGAAGCCTACATTCACCTGAGCACCGAGCCATTCTCCACGGACCTGATTGCACAGGACAAGGAGGTGATCATCCTGCGCACGTTCTCGAAGCTGTACGGCATGGCCGGGCTGCGGGCGGGCGCGGCGATCGGGCGTCCCGATCTGCTCGCCAAGATTCAGAGCTACGGCGCAGGCGCGCTGCCGGTGACTGGCATGGTGGGCGCGCACGCGAGCCTCAAGTCCAAGACGCTGGTGGCGGAGCGGCGCAAGATCATCGCCGACATCCGCAACGACGTCTTCGACTGGATGACGAAGAAGAACTACTCGTTCGTTCCCTCGGTGAGCAACAAGTTCATGGTGGATGTGAAGCGGCCGGGGCAGGAAGTGGTTCGCGCCATGGCGGAGCGCAAGGTGTATATCGGACGCGTGTGGAAGGCCTGGCCGACGCACGTGCGCGTATCAGTGGGAACGAAGGAGGAGATGGCAAAGTTCAAGACCGCGTTCGAGCAGGTCATGGGCTGAGTGATGACATTTCCAAAACTACGTTATTCGTGGAAGGCGCTCCTGGGCGATGTGAGCGGCGGCGTGATCGCCGCTCTCATCGCACTGCCGTACGGGCTGGCGATGGCCGCGCTGATGGGCCTGCCGCCCGTGCTGGGGCTATTTACTTCACTGCTGACGGCGCCGGTGACGGCGCTGCTCGGCCGCAATCCTGTATTGATCGGAGGGACTTCTTCCGTCACGATTCCCTTTGTTGCCGAGGCGGTGCGGCAGCAGGGCGTGGGCGGCGCGGCCAAGGTGACGCTGGTGGCCGCGGTGATCATGATGGTGTTTTCCGTGCTGCGGCTGGGGCGCTACATCTCGCACGTGCCGCATCCGGTGGTGACCGGGTTTTCGTGCGGTATCGGCGGGATGATGGTGCTTTCGCAGATCCGGGCCGTGCAGGGGATCCGAGTCGAGTCGGGCATGGCGTGGGGGCCCGTGCTTATTGCGGTGCTGGTGATCGCGCTGTGCGTCGCATGCGCCCGGTATTGGCCCAGGGGACCGGCGCCGCTGATCGCTGTGTTGGCGGCGATGGCTGTTGCGATGGCGGCCGGATGGCGGCAGCAGGAGGTGGGTCTCCTGTCCTTGCAGTTGCCGCCGTTTGCGGGATTCGCCTGGAGACCTTCCGACGTATACACAGTGTTGCCTGCGGGGTTCGGGCTCGCGTTCGTATCGAGCGTCAACATCCTTCTGACGTCGCGCGTGGTGGAGCATTTCCGCGGCTGGCGGCGGTCGTTGAAGAAGGCGGACGCCGATGCTGAGTTGGGCGCGTACGGCATCTCGAACGTGCTGGCGGGGATCTTCGGCGCTCCGATGAGCGTGGGGATCCCGGCGCGGAGCCTGGCGAATGTGCGCTGCGGCGCATCGACGCGAATGTCGAACCTGTTTCACGCGGCGGTGCTGGCGGCGGTTCTCGGGTTGGGCTCGGGATTTCTGGCGCACATCCCGCTGGCGGCGCTGGCAGGCGTCACGGCGTGGATGGGCTTCTGCCTGCTGGACTGGTCGGCGTGGAAGCGCATTCCCAAGATGCGGAAAGCTGACGCCGCGGCGTTCCTGCTGACGGCGGTGCTGGTGCTGGGAGTCAATGCAGTAGCGGCGGTTGTCGCGGGGTGCGTGGTGTACGCGGTGGAGTGGATCTACTTGCGGGTGAACGCAGCGGCGTCGGCCTCGTTGAACTCGAACTTATCCGAAATGAGCTGAGCGCCGGTGAGGCCGCGCTGGGCGACGCCGTCCTTGCCATGTTTCTGAGTGTTGGCAGTGATGTGCCAGACTTCGTGGGCCAGGACGCGAGCCATGGCGCGGCCCATCAGTTTGTTGCCGTCGGGCACCTGTCCGCCGTGCATGGCGCTGCGTGCGGCAGCCTTCACGCGATCGCAGAGGACTTCGCTGAAGGGCAGCACGTCGCCGTCCGCAGTGTGGGTGAGGGCAAGCGGGCCGCGTTCGTCGAGCAACGCGGGCATCGTCTCCATGCGGCATGAGCCGCGGAACCTCACGACGATCAGGTCCGAGACCTCAGCGCCTGCTTTCATCTCACTGAGCTGCTTCCATTCGACGGACCGCCCGCCTGGCTTGAGGAGATGGTTCAGCTCGTTCTGCAATTCGCGGAGCGCTTCGGCGGCGATGGGCTTCTCGCTGTCGACAACGAGAGTGATGGGGGCGTGCAGTGAAGGAAGGCCTTCAAAGCCCCAGGCAACGCCGGCGGCGAAACAGAGCGTGAGGAGGAAGCGCACTGGGCAACCCTCATGGCCGGAGTCATTCAGGGCCCCGGGCGCGTTTTCAGTATATAACTGATTCGGCAAGATTCGCGGCCGTGCTGAAGATGCGCTCAAACACGTCATTCCGTTGAAGAAGTAGGCGCGCTGGTCTCCAGCCTTGATGTGGGTTGATCTACCAGAGGCCCAGAATCTTCCACCATCCGAAGCCGACGGTGCTCCAGACTGCGAGGTGGCAGAGGGAGACGATGAAACCGATGCGCCACCAGTCTCTGAGAGGCACGTAGTTCTGCGCGAAGTACATCGGCGACGGAGTGGTGCCGTAGTTGGTGAGACCGGCGCTGAGGTTCGCGAAGCAGGCGAAGCTGAAGACGACAAAGCCGAGGGGCGCGCCTTTGTGGGCGAGCAGCGCCAGGAAAGGCGCGTACATCGCCAGCAGGTGTGCGGTGATGCTGGCGAACATGTAATGCGAGTAGTAGAAGATGAGCAGCGCGACGAGGAGGAGCGGCAGCCAGTCGAGCATCTCGAAGCGGGCGCCGACTCCGTTGGCAAACGCGGCGGTGACCCCCTTTTCATGAAGGGCCTTGCCCAGCCGCAGCAGGCCGCCGTACCAGATGAAGATGTCCCAGGCAGCTCTCTCGCCGATCACGTCTTCCCACTTGAGGACGCCGATGAGGAGCAGGGCCATGCTGCCGCACAACGCAGCCACGGTGATGTCGATGCCGGTCCAACTCGACGAGACCCACGCACCGCACACAGCCGCGAAGACGAAGGCGAGGATCTTTTCGTGGCGAGACATCGGGCCCATTTTGACGATCTCGTTATGCGCGAATGCCGCCGCTTCCGGCGTGTGCTTCACTTCGGGCGGGTACAGCTTCATCACGATCCACGGAACCAGCGCAAGAGAGAACAGGCCCGGTACGAGGCCAGCGATCAGCCATCCGGCCCACGTCACTTTGTATCCGAAGGCGCCGGCCATCTGCGCAGCGAGCGGATTGCTGGCCTGGCCGGTAAAGAACATCGCGGCCGTGACGCAAATGGACTGGTAGACGCCGGCCATGAGGTAGGCGCCCATGCGGCGCGAACTCTCTCCAGGCTGTGAGCCGTAGAGCTCTGAGATGGACCGCGCGATGGGCAGGATCACGCCGCCCGAGCGCGCGGCGTTGGAGGGGATGATGCTTGCCAGCACCATGTCGGAGAGCCCGAGCGAATAGCAGACGCCGAGCGTGTGGGTGCCGAAAGCACGGACGAAGCCGAGAGCGATGCGGCGGGCGAGCCCGGTGTTGATCAACGCTCTCGAGATGAAGAATGCTGCCTGCACCAGCCACACCGTGGAATCGGCGTAGCCGGCGAGGGCGTCCGACAGTTTCATGTCGCTGACCAGCGGGACGCAGGTGATGGCCAACAAGACAAGCGCACCACCAGGCACGGGCTGGATGATGGAGCCCAATACGGTGGCAAGGAAGAGGCCCGTAATAGACCAGGCGCCCGGAGTCAGCGAGGCCGGGCGCGGCACAAGATAGACGAAAACGAAGTAACTCAGCACGACCGCAGCCAGGCCGTAGATCTTTCGCTTCGGATTCGCCATATGATCAGACATCAGCTTTTAGAGTCTACATGGGCTTAAGATTGTCGTGCATTCCAGACTGCGCAGTCCTATAATGCGAGTGTCGCGCCACCTCTCGTAGCGGGGGAATAGAAATGCTCTCCCTGCATGCCGGACGTGGGCCAGCCAGGAGGCGTGGCGAATCGGGCACAGGGACTGCAGGTGAATGCGGGATAGCGGGCATCATATAGCCGTCATTGCGGCTGAACCAGCGCAGAGGGCGAGTCTGACTGCCCTTCTGGAGAGCGCGGGATTCCCTGTGCACGTTTTCCCCGACGCCGAAGAGGCGTTTGCCGCGCTCTCGTCCACACCCAGCGGCTTCAAGCAGCTTGAAGAGCGGTACCGGATGGTGTTCGAGCGGATGATGGACGGCTTCGCCCTGCACGAGATGATCCTCGACGAATGGGGGAATGCGGCCGACTACCGATTTGTCGCGGTGAATCCCGCGTTTGAACAAATGACGGGAATCCGCGCTGAAGCGGTGGTGGGCAAGACAGTACTCGAAGTTCTGCCCACGACGGAAAGGCATTGGATCGAAACCTTCGGCGGTGTCGTTCAGTCCGGGAAGCCCGTGCTTTTTGAGAACTTTCATGAGGGCTTGGGAAAACACTTCGAAGTGCTGGCATTCCGTCCACAGGACGGCCACTTTGCAGTGATTTTCCGCGACATCACGGAGCGGAAGAACCGCGAAGCGGAGATTGCGCGGCTCACCCATCTGTATGCGGTTCTGAGCCAGGTGAACCAGGTAATTGTGCGCGCGCAGAGCCGCGAGGAGCTGTTTGAGAGCATTTGCCGCGTGGCCGTGGAGTTTGGCGAGTTCCGGCTGGTGTGGATCGGAATACTGGCGCCTGAAGCAGGTACGGTGCGGCTTGTGGCGCAACAGTGCGACGCGCAGGGCTTTGCGGAGCCCGTCTGCGCCGGGGAATGCGCAATCGTCCAACGCGCCATGTCGACCGGGCGGCCGTACGTGTGCAACGTGCTGCAACCTTCGCAATCAACCGCGCACTGCCATATGGTCGCGATGCAACCCAAATCCAACATTGGCTCATGCGCCGCGTTTCCGTTTTTCACCCATGGAGAAGCGTGCGGGGCCATCTGCCTGCATGCAGTGGAGCCGGATTTCTTCAATCCAGCCGAGGTGAACCTGCTTGAGGAGGTCGCGCAGGATGTCTCCTTCGCCCTGGAGAAACTCGCGGAGGAAGAGAGGCGGAAGGAATTTGAGGAGGCTCTACGGCGCAGCGAGACGCTGTACCGGACCTTGTTCGAATCAGCAAACGACGGGGTGTTCCTGCATCACGTCAGCCTGAATAGTTCGTCATGCAGTTTCGTGGCGGTGAACCCGCTTTTCTGCGCGTGGCTCGGCTATTCGCAATCGGAACTGCTGAAGATGTCGCCTGTTGCCGTCATCGATCCGGAGTCGCTTGCCGCGGTGCGGGCAGCCGCGGAGCGTCTTTTCGCCGAGGGCCGGGTCACGTTTGAGCTGACACTGAAGGCCAAGGATGGCCGCCGGATCCCAGTGGAACACAGCTCCCGTCTTGTGCAACTCGCGGGCGAAAACCTGACGTTGACAATCAGCCGTGACATGACCGAGCGGAAACGTGCTGAGTCGGCGCTGCTGGAAAGCGAAGAACGGTATCGCCGGCACTATCAGCAGTCGCCGCTGGGGTATCAGTCACTCGACGCGGACGGCCGGGTGATCGATGTCAATCCAGCATGGCTGGAATCGTTGGGCTATGAGCGCAGCGAAGTGATCGGGCACTGGTTCGGTGAGTTCCTGGAGCCGGCTGAGCGTGAAGGGTTCAATGCCCGGTTCGACGTCTTCAAGGAAACCGGCAGAACGCATGCAGAGTACCGCATGATGCGGAAAGACGGCTCGACGGTGATCATGGAGATTGACGGCAAGCTCGGATATGACGCCGCGGGACGCGTCCAGCAGACGCACTGCATCCTCCACAACGTCACCGAGCGCAGGCAGGCGGAAGAAGAGAAAGCCCGCCTCGAAAAGCAGCTGCTGCAATCGCAGAAGCTCGAAAGCATCGGCAGGCTGGCAGGCGGCATCGCGCACGACTTCAACAACCTGCTGACGGTCATCAACGGGCACACCGAGCTCCTGCTGACGCGTCTGGGCAGCAACGATCCGCTGTCGGGCTCTCTGAGCGAGATCCGAAAGGCCGGGGAGCGGGCCGCGTCGCTCACACGGCAATTACTCGCATTCAGCCGCAGGCAGGTTGTGGAGCCGCGGACGCTTGACCTCAATGATCTGATTCGAGACATCGAGGCCATGCTGAGGCGCCTAGCGGGGGAGGACATCGAACTAATAGTTGCTCTCGACCCGGCGTTGGGCAGTGTGACTGCCGACCAGGGGCAGATTCACCAGGTTCTGCTGAATCTTGTGGTGAATGCGCGGGACGCGATGCCTGGGGGAGGACGCCTGTCGATTCGGACGAAGAATGCCGAGGGCGGCCGTGCGCTGCCTGGCGCCCTGCGGCCAGGGCCATACGTTGAGCTGGAAGTATCCGATTCCGGAACCGGCATGGACGAGGAGGTGCGGCAACACATCTTCGAGCCGTTCTTCACAACCAAAGAGGAGGGATCTGGGACCGGACTGGGGCTCGCTACGGTATACGGCATTGTCCGGCAGAGCGGCGGCTGGATTGACGTTCGCAGCGAGCCGGGGCGGGGCAGTGCGTTTACCGTATATCTGCCGCGCGTCGAGGCGACTGCCGGCAAGGATGATTCTGCCAGGACTGAGTTGGCGGCGGTGGGTGGGAAGGAGACCATTCTGCTGGTCGAGGATCACGCCGAGGTTCGTGCACTGGCGAGAGTCTCCCTGGAGCTCTATGGCTACCACGTATTGGAGGCAGAATCGGGCGAGGCGGCGCTGCGATTGATAGAGTCGCATCCAACGGCGGTCCACCTCCTGCTCACGGACCTGGTGTTACCCAACATGACGGGCGTTCAGCTTGCGCGACGGGTTCTTATGTTGCGCCCGGAGCTGCCCGTGGTCTACATGTCCGGCTACACGGAATCGGCGATCGTTCGACGAGGCATCTTCGAGCCGGGCATGGACTGCCTGATGAAGCCGTTCACGCCGGCGGAACTGGCCGGAAAGATCAGGACGGTCCTCGGACCGCCCTTAGGCTAGCGGCTCACCTCCCTCGCAAACGCAGATGACGTATACTAAACCCCAGATCATTCACCTGGGTTAATGCCACATTTAAAACCGCAGCATACAGCCGCCGTACGGCCGCAGACCGTGCATTCCGCAGGCCGGAAGGCTGTGAAGATGACGGTCTCCAAGGAGGACTATCTCAAGGCGATCGCCGAGGCGGAGTCCGAGGGAGACGTCGTGATCGCAGCCACGCTGGCACGGTGGCTGTCCATCTCGCCACCGGCGGTGACTGCTGGGCTGCGGCGTCTGAAGCGGGACGGCCTGGTGAGAAAGGACAAAGGCGGGCGGCTGCTGCTGACCAGCGAGGGCCGCGCGATCGCCGAGCGGATCCGCATCCGGCACAACCTGATCGAGCGGATGCTCCACGAAGTGTTCGGTATGGAGTGGTACAAGGTCCACGACGAGGCCGAGCGGCTGGAGCACGCTGTGTCGCAGGATTTCGAGGAGCGCCTGACGGCGGTGCTCGGTGAGGACAGGCCATGTCCGCACGGGAATCACGTTGTGATGGATACGATTGGTGACCGGCGTGAGCGAGGCTGGCGGCGGCTGAACGAGATCGTGAACGCCGGGAAGTACGAGGTGGCCGCGGTGGACGAACGCGACCGGCGGTTTCTCGAATTCGTCGATTCGGTGGGTCTGCGGCCTGGGCAGACTTTTGAATGGAAATCGAAGAACTACGATGACACGATGACGCTCGGCCTCGATAGCCGGGAGTGCCGGATCGGCGTCACGGCCGCGGAGCGGATCTGGGTGAGGAGCGCCGCAGGCAAGCGGAGAGGCGCGCGATGAGGCGTGCCGCGCTGTTGTTTCTGGCCTCGGCTTCTGTGTTCGCGCAGAGCACGGCGACCATTGGCGGAACGGTGCAGGACCCCGCGGGCGCGGCGGTTCATGGCGCCACCCTCATCATCGAGAACAGCGTGACGAAGTACCGGGCGCAGGTAGAGACGGGGCAGGACGGTGGGTTCTCCGTAAAGAACATTCCGTTCCACACGTACAAGGTGAGCGTGACGAGGGAGGGATTTCAGCCCTGGCAGGAGACCGTCTCCGTACGCAGCAATGTTCCGGCGGTGCTCAGCGTGAAGCTGTCGCTGGCGGCGAACAGCGAGTCCGTCACAGTGAGCGCTGGGAACAAAGAGCTGCTTATCGATCCGGAGGAGTCGGGCACGCACATGCAGATGAACCAGAGCGATGTGGAAAGGCTGACCTTGCAGACCGGGAACAAGGGGCTCGAGTCGGTGATCGTGTCCTTCCCGGGATTCGTGCAGAACGCCAACGGGGCGATCCACCCGCGGGGCGCGCACAACCAGATGACATTCGTGATCGACGGTATGCCCATTTCGGATCAGCTCACGGGCGCATTCGCGAACGCAGTGGATCCGAACATCGTACAGACGGTGGAACTCTTCACTGGCAATGTTCCGGTGGAGTATGGCGCGAAGGTGAGCGGCGTGGCCAACATCATGACGAAGTCGGGGCTGGGATCGGGGCGGCAGTTCGGAGGCAGCGTGCTTTTGAACGCCGCGCAGTACGATCTGCTCAGCCAGGTGACGCAGGTCTCGGGCGAGTCCGGGCGTTTCGGCTACTCGGCCGTCGTGAACACGTCGAAATCGAACCGGCACCTCGACGCGGTGTCGCTCGACAATCTCCACAACGGCGGCAACAACCAGCGCGGCTTTCTGCGGCTTGACTGGCAGGCGGGCACGCACGACATTTTCCGGCTGAATGCGCTGGCCGGGCGCTCATCGTTTGAACTGGCGAACCTGCGCTCGCAGCAGCTCAACGGCATGGATCAGCGGCAACTGCTGCGGGATGTGTCGGGCTCGATCGGCTGGGTCCACACGATCAACGCGCGCACGACGATCGATTCGACGACGTCTTATCGCAGCACGATCGCGCAGTTGTCACCCAGTGCAGGAGACCTGCCGGTGACCGCGTCGCAGGACCGGCACCTCTCCACGTTCATCACGGGAGCGCGCTTCAACACCGTGCAGGGGCACAACAATCTCCGCGCCGGCTTCGACGTGCAGCGGTTTCCGGTAAGCGAGCACTTCACGTTCGGCATCACGTCTCCCGACTTCAACATGCCGGGCACCGACGGCTTCAATCCGAGCCTGGTGCAGCACGATCTGACACGCGGCGGCCGGCTCTTCGACTTCCGTGGACGGGATAGCGGCGGGCTCTATTCCGGATTCCTGCAGGACTCACTCGCGCTCGGGCGGCTGCAACTGTCGCTCGGGCTGCGCTTCGATGCGTACCGCTTCCTGGTGAATGGCAATCAGTGGCAGCCACGGGTGGGCGCGGCCTGGCACATCAAGGAGACAGGCACGGTGCTGCGCGCATCATACTCGCGCACCTATCAGACGGCCCCGAACGAGAATCTTCTGCTCTCCTCTTCGCCGGCAGCGGCAGCAATTGCGCCGCCGTCGATTCAGGAGAATCTCGGATCCGCGATTGTGCCGATTCGTCCGGAGCGGCAGAACTTCTACGAGGCGGGCCTGCAGCAGGCGATGGGGCGCCGTGCGTCTTTGAACGTCGTCTACTATCACAAGGACGGCCAGGACCAGCAGGACAACAACAACTTCCTGAACACGGGGATCATCTTCCCGGTGACGCTCAGGAGTATTCGCGTCAACAGCGTGGAAGGGCGGCTGGTGATCCCGCCTGTCCGCGGCGTCTCCGGATTCGTCTCTGTGACGCATTCGCGCGCGGTCTCCACCCCACCTTTCACGGGCGGACTCTATATCGGCAACGATGCGGTGACGCTGCTGAGCGCTGGTCCGTTTGTGATCGACCACGACCAGCCGATCGCGATCCATGCGGTGATGACGTACTCGCACCCGAAGGGGTTCTACGCTACGCTCACCAACCGGTACGACTACGGCCTGGTGGCCAACCCGTCCGATCCCGCCGCGGTGGCGGCGGATCCGGACTTCAGTGACTTGTTGCCGTACGTGAAGCTTGAAGCGGCGCCGGCGCGTGTCATGCCGCGCAATATCGTCGATTTTGTGCTCGGCTATGAGCGGGTAAAAGAAGGCAAGAAGCGTTGGGACGCGGGCGTCCAGTTCACGGATTTGACGAATCGGACGGCGCTCTACAATTTCCAGTCGGTGTTTGTGGGGACGCGCGTTGTTCAGCCGTTCACCACCGGTGTGCGCTTGCGCTGGTATTTCTAGTAGACGTGCGTGTTCTCGCATTGGCCGATGACCTGACCGGAGCCTTGGAGACGGGCGCGCGGTTCGCGGGCGCGACGGTACACATTGAATCTGCGGCTGCGTTAGGTGAGGCGGTGGTTGTGATCGACACGGAGTCGCGCCATCTCGCGCCGCAGGAGGCGGCGGGACGTGTGCACGCGGGTGTGGCGGGATCGCAGGCGGAGTTGATCTATAAGAAGACAGACTCGACTCTGCGTGGGAACATCGGAGCCGAACTGAGCGCGCTGCCGGAAGGACGCATCCACTACGTGCCCGCTTATCCTGGACTGCGGCGTACTGTGCGCGGTGGAGTGCTCTATGTCGATGGAGTGCCCGTGCATGAGACCGCATTTGCACGGGACCCCCTGGATCCAGTGAAGGAGAGCGATATCCGGCGCTTACTGGAAGCGCAGGGGGCTGATGTCGCGCGCATCGTGATCCACGATGGCGAGACGGACGAGGACATTCGCGTCGCGGCGGAGCAGATTCTGCGAGAGCCGGCGCCGAGACTGGCGGCCGGGCCCGCGGCACTAGCGGGGTTTCTGGCGCCGCTGATGCAACTGGGTCCGCATGAGCCCGTCTGGCCACGCGTGCCTGAGTGCATGGTGATCAATGGCAGCGCGCATCCGGCGTCGGCGAGGCAGGTGCGGGAGGCGCAGGACCGCGGACTGTTCGGGAAAGGCTGGCGGGAGGGTGAGTCCTCCGGCGTTCTTGACGCTCCCTCGGCACTGATCATTTTCGGCGGCGACACGGCACGAAACGCGATGCGCAAGTTTGGCGATCCGCCGTTGCATCCTCTCGGCGAGATTTTGCCCGGCGTGCCCGTCTCGTGGTTCGACTATGGTGGAGTCTGCTGGACACTGGTGACAAAGGCGGGCGGGTTCGGCGGCCCGGATCTCCTGCTTCAACTTCACTCCGCGCTCTGCCAGAATGAGGAGGAATTCCCATGTTGATCGGCATCACACAAGGCGATTCCAGCGGCGTAGGTCCCGAGATCCTCCTGAAGACGTTCCGGGATTCCGAGCTTTTCACCGATTTCGTCGCGTATGGCGATGTTGAAGCGTTAGAGCACTACAACACGCTGCTCGGTTATGGCGTGCCGGTGCGCCCAATCGCGCACCCTGGGGATTACCAGGCTGGGGAGTTGAACGTCATCGATGCCGGGCTGCTGAGGCGCGAGGAGATCACTCCCGGCAGGATCAGCGCGAAATCCGGCCAGGCCGCGCGCGAGTATGTGATCGCCGCAACGCGTGCGGCGCTGGCTGGTGACATCGCAGCCATGGTCACGCTGCCGATGAACAAGGAGGCGACGCAGCTCACGGACGCACGCTTCACCGGGCATACCGAGTTGATCGCGGAGGTGTGCGGCGTGCAGGACGTCACCATCATGCTGGCGTCCGAGCATCTGATCGTGACGCACGTCAGCACGCATTGCTCACTGCGTGAGGCGATCGAACGAACGAAGTTCGAACGGGTGAGGACGATCATTCGCATGACCGCGGATGCGGTGTTGCGGTTGAATCCGAAGGCGCGCATCGCGGTGGCGGGGTTGAATCCGCACGCCGGAGAGAACGGGCTGTTCGGGGATGAGGAGATTCGCGAGATCCGGCCCGCGGTGGAGTGGGCGCAGTCGCAGGGATTGCCGGTGGAGGGGCCGCTGCCGCCGGACACGGTATTCTTCCTGGCGGTGCACAAGCGGCGCTATGACGCGGTGGTGTGCATGTATCACGACCAGGGGCACATTCCGCTGAAACTGTTGGATTTTGAGGCGGGTGTGAATGTTGCGCTCGGGCTGCCGATCATCCGGACTTCAGTGGATCACGGCACGGCGTTCGACATCGCCGGGCACGGCGTGGCGTCGACGGCGAGCTTTGTCGAGGCAGTGGTGTATGCGCTGCGGTTGGCGGGGTTGGCGCCGGTTTCCGCTGAGGAAGAGGAGACAGATGCTTAGAACGCGCTCAGCCACGTTACACCCGCTCGCTACGGCTCGCGGCTGGCGCTCACGGGCCGAGTGCGTGTTCTAAAACTTTAGGAACCAACGCTTCTTCCACAACGCCCAGGCGATGATCCAAAGCACCAGTACGTTGGTGAGGCCGTAGAGTGCGCTGGCGTTGATGGGGGATGCGATGGCGAGGCAGACGTTCTCGTAAAACCACTTGTGCAGGCCGCTGCGGGAGGCGAACTTGGCCAGTGCGCCGGAGAGGACGTAGATCAGGATCGCGTTCGTGCCGAAGATTTCGAAGAAGCGGAACCAGCGCCCCTTGCCCTGCACATCGGCGATCCAGTACCAGACGGCAAAAAGCACCATGGCGAGTCCGGCCATCAGGAACGCGTAGGGCGTGGTCCACAGGTTCTTGTTGTAGGGCATCCAGATGGACATGATCTGGGCTGCGATCAGCAGCGCAGCGGCCCAGGCGAGCAGCCACTTGAGACGGTCGGCGTGTTCCTTCCAGTGCCGCAACAGATGGCCGGTGAGGATGCCGAAGAGCACGGTCGAAATCGCCGGGATCGTGCTGATGATCCCCTCCGGATCCCAGACCTTCGTCTGCCTCCACATGTGACCGGTGAGGACCAGACTGTCGACGTAGCGCGCGAAGTTGCAGTCCATGGTGAGCGAACCCGCGCCGCAGCCAGGCGTCGGGTATAGCGTCATGAGCATCCAATAGACCGCGTTGAGGCCGATGATCCAGAGGACCTGCCCACGCACCTTCGTGTAGAGGAAGATGATGCCGGCGATCAGGTAGCAGACAGCAATGCGCTGCAGCACGCCGGGGATGCGGATGGTGGCCCAGTTGATGTTCGGCAGCGGGCCGAGCAGGAAGCCGAGCAGGAAGATGATCACCGCGCGCTGGAAGGTGTGGCGCAGGAGATGGAGCTTGTCCTCGCCGCGCTCGATGCGTCTCGCGGTGGAGAGCGTCATCGCGACGCCGACGATCCAGAGGAAGAAGGGGAAGACAGTGTCCGTGAAGGTCCAGCCGTGCCAGACGGCGTGCTCCAGCGGGGCGTAGATGGGCTCGCCGCCAGGATTGTTGACCAGCACCATCGACGCGATGGTGGCGCCGCGGAAGATGTCGAGCGATTGGAGGCGGGCTTGGGGAACCGTGGCCATCAGATGAGACGCTACCATAACGGATGTGCCGTTGCCTGACATTCACTCCTACTCCAACCCGCAGGAATCGCGTGTCCGTCACGTTGAGCTGGATCTGGCCGTCTCGTTTGCCGAGAAGAAGCTGCGCGGGGCCGCGACGCTGTTCCTGGAGCCGGCGGGCAAGACGCTGGTGCTCGACACACGGGATCTGAACATTCAGCGCGTGAATGGCGCAACCACCGGATTCACCCTAGGGCCGCGAGACAAGTTCCTTGGTTCGCCGCTGACGATTGAGCTGGCGCCGGGGACGCGCAGCGTGATGGTCGAGTACGAGACGTCGCCTGAGGCGTCGGGCTTGCAGTGGCTGGAGCCGCCGCAAACCGCGGGGAAGCGGCATCCGCTGCTGTTCTCGCAGTCGCAGGCGATTCATGCGCGGTCGTGGATCCCGATCCAGGACTCGCCGGGCGTGCGGGTGACGTATTCGGCGCGGATTCACGCGCCGGTGCCCCTGACGGCGCTGATGTCGGCGCACATCGTGCGGCCCGGGCATTTCCATCTGCCTCAGCCGGTTCCGCCGTATCTCATCGCGCTGGCGGTGGGCGATTTGCAGTTCCAGGCAATCAGCAAGCGGTGCGGCATCTGGGCCGATCCCACGGTGGTCAAGGACGCGGCGCGCGAGTTTGAGGACGTCGAGAAGATGGTGCAGGCCGCGGAGGGTTTGTACGGCCCGTACCGCTGGGGACGCTACGACCTGTTGGTGCTGCCGCCGTCATTTCCATTCGGCGGGATGGAGAACCCATGCCTGACATTCGCGACGCCGACGGTGATCGCGGGCGATCGCAGCCTGGTGTCGCTGGTGGCGCATGAGCTCGCTCATTCGTGGTCGGGCAATCTCGTGACGAACGCGACGTGGCGCGACTTCTGGCTGAATGAGGGTTTCACGACCTACATCGAGCGCCGGATTCAGGAGGCCATCTACGGGCGGCGGCGCTCCGAGATGGAGTTCGCGATCGAACAGGGAGAGCTCGAGAAGGAGATGAAGGAGCTGCCGCCCGGCGACCAGAAGCTCGCCATCGATCTCACCGGGCGCGATCCCGACGACGGGATGACACAGGTGCCGTATGTGAAGGGCGCTCTGCTGCTGCGGAAGCTGGAGGAGAAATACGGGCGCGCGAAGTTCGACGCCTGGCTGCGTTCCTACTTCGACAAGTTCGCATTCCAGTCGATCACGTCGGAGCAGTTCGTCGAGCATCTGCACGCGACATTCACGGAGGAGAATGTCGACGGGTGGCTGCATCAGCCTGGTCTGCCTCCGGACGCACCGCGAGTCACGTACGATTTCGAGACGGCGCCGCGGCGCACTTGGGCGACGCAGGAATGGCTGCACTGGATGCGCGAGCTGCCGGCGAACATCAGCGCGGCGCAGATGGGGTCGCTCGATCGCGAGTGGGACTTCACGCACACCGGCAACAGCGAGATCGCCGCGCAGTGGCTGCTGATGGCGATCCGCGCGAACTATGAGCCCGCATGGCCGCGGCTGGAGCAGTTCCTGATCACAGTGGGCCGGCGCAAATTCGTCAAGCCGCTGTTCGATGAGATGGTCAAGACGCCGGAAGGGAAGGCGCGGGCGCAGGCGATCTACAAGAAGGCGAGGCCCGGCTACCACCCGATCACGCAGGCGACGGTGGACGGGATTCTGAAGTAGGGAACTTCCTCGGGCGCGACGGGTTCAATACCGCTAATACGGTATGAATAACCTATTTGCCGACGTCGTTCACGGCTTCAGAAGGCTGAAGTCGAAGCCACTTCAGGCCACGCTCATCGTCCTGACCCTAGCGCTGGGGATCGGGGCGAATACGGCGATTTTTAGTTTTGTCGACGCCGTCCTGCTGCGGCGGATGCCATATCCCGAACCGGACCGGATCGTGCAACTGTGGGGCTCGAATCCGGCACGGGCGATTCCCTTCCACAACGTGACGTACTCCGATGTTTCGGATTGGCACGCGCAGTCGCGAACCGTGGAGATGATCACGGCGTGCTCGAGAGGGCCAGCCGCCTTGAGCGGCGCGGGCGATCCGCAGCGGGTGGATCTGTGGCGCGTGAACCACGCGTTTTTCGAACTCTTCGGGGTTCAATTCGCGCGCGGGCGGGGTTTCGGACTCGAGTCGGACAGGCCCGGCGCAGAGCGGGTGGCCGTCCTGAGCTACGAGACGTGGCAGCGGCTGTTTTCCTCGGATCCGTCCATCGTGGGGCGGGCGATTACGCTCGATGGCGCCAGCTACACGGTGACCGGCGTCGTGGCGCAAGGCTTTACTCTCGCGGGCACGCAAGTCGAGATGCTGACGCCGTTCGCATTGGCTGAGGGGCGCACGCAGGAGAACGACAGGGTGACGATGTCCGCGTATGGACGGCTGCGGTCCGGCGCCACACTGCCCTCGGCGCAGGCGGACTTCGATCGGATCGGCGATGGCCTGCGGGAGAACCGCAGGAGCCTCAGTTGGAATCCGCGAGTCTGGGGGATGCGCGATTTCGTGGTGCGGAACGACAGGTCGAGCCTGATCCTGCTGCAGTGCGCCGTCGGGCTGATGCTGCTGATCGCCTGCGCGAACATCGCGAATCTGCTGCTGGCTCAGCTGGCGGTGCGGCATAGGGAACTCGCGTTGAGGACAGCGCTGGGTGCGGGCCGGTCGCGGCTCGTGCGCATGCTGCTGACGGAGAGCGCGATCCTCGTCCTGACCGGTGGCGCCCTGGGTGTACTGATTGCGAAGGGCGGGATCCGCGTCCTGCTCGCGGTGAGTCCGGAGGGCTATGCGCTGTGGCGCGGTGCGACGCTCGACGGGCGGGCGCTGCTGTTTGCGCTGCTTGTCTCGATGGTGACGGTCCTCTTGTTCGGCTTCGCGCCGGCGGTCTTGTCGTCGAGGTCCTCGTCGTTGCATCAGGTGCTCAAGGAGGGCGGGCGCGGATCCACGGCCGGACGCCACAGGCTGCGGAGTGCGCTCGTGGCGGCAGAGGTGGGGCTTGCGTTCGTCCTGATGGCAGGCGCCGGACTGTTGGCGAGGACATTTTTCAATCTGCGCAACAGCAGTCCCGGGTTTGACGCGAAGGGAGTGGTCGCGGCGCTGGTCAGCCTGCCGGCGTCGCGCTATGCCGAGCCGCCCAGCCGTACTGCGTTCTACGACCGGTTGTTGCCGGCCTTGCAGGCAATTCCAGGCGCGCGGTCGGTCGGGTTGGTGAGCTCGCTGCCGCTGTCCGGGCATAACTCGGGTACGGGGCTGTTTATCGAGGGCCGGCCGGTACCGCAGCCGCGCGACGTACCGATCGTCTGGTTCCGCAGCGCGAGCAGCGGCTACTTCAAATCGATGGGAATTCCACTACAGCGCGGGCGGGTTTTTGAAGACAGCGAGAGGGCGCCGGTGGCGGTGATCAACGAGACGATGGCGAGGCGATTCTGGCCGGGCGATGACCCTGTGGGGAAGCGCTTCACGAACAACATGCCGGGCGACGGACGTGCGCCCCAGTGGATCACGATTGTGGGCGTTGTGGGCGACATGCGCCACCTGAGTTTGAAGAACGAGTATGAGCCTGAGGTCTTCTGGCCTTACCTGATGGGCGCGCCGGACGCTCTGCACATTGTGGCGCGGGCAGACGGCGACACGGCGGCGCTCCTTGCGGCGATTCGCAGGACCGTCGCCTCCATCGATTCGCAGTTGCCGCTCGCGCAGCCACGTCTGATGGAGGAAAGGATGGACGAGGCGTTGGGCACGGAGAAGATCTCGAGTTTTCTGCTCACGCTGTTCTCCGCCTTCGCGCTAGTGCTCGCATCGATAGGGATTTTCGGTGTGATCTCTTGTTCTGTCGCGTCGCGCACCCAGGAGATCGGGGTGCGGATGGCTTTGGGGGCGCGGTCGAGGGATCTGCTGCTGATGGTGGTGCGGCAAGCGCTCATGTGGACGCTGGCGGGGCTTGTGGTAGGGGGAGTGTGCGCGGCGGCGATGTCTCGCCTGGTGGCGGGGCTGTTGTTTGGGGTGCGGGCGGGCGATCCGCTGCTCCATGCGGGCGCCGCGTTCACGCTTTGTCTGTGTGCCGCGCTGGCGGCCTGGG
>DBMU01000041.1 GCA_002298225.1 Bryobacterales bacterium UBA690 | reverse complement strand
TGGCCGGCCCCCACCCCCTCACTTAAACAACACCCTCCACGTCGCCACCGTCAAGGCATGCGCAACCATTGACGCCCGGATTCCCCCGGCTCTCGAATAAGCCAGCCCATAAAATACCCCCGCCACGCCCGCCACTACTGCAAACTTCCAGTTCGGAAACACCCGGAACCCCAAATGCGCCATCCCGAATAACACCGACGCCCCCACAATCCCGATCCACCTCTGCAGCAATCCCCGGAAAAAAAACTCCTCGCTCAACGCCACAACCCACAAAATCCCAAGAAACGTCCCCACTGCCCGCAGCGCCGTCTCCCACCACGGCGACGCCGGCCACTGAAATTTCGCAAACCCTGTCACAGCCGCCAGTGCAAACACCACTGGGAGCAGCACCGCATAGTGCGCCGCCCCGATCTTCCACTCCCGCGCCCGCGGCCAGAACCCGAAACCAACGCCCTCGGGCTGCATCTCCCGCAGCACCGTGATCACCCCCACCCGGATCCACAGCAATTGCCCCAAAGAATCCATCCGCACATCCCCCGCACGCGCATACACAAACGGAAATACCTTGAACAGGATCGGCGCAGCCACCAGCACCACGTATCCAACCTCCACCCACCGTCGCCGCGGCAACGCACGGAACCAGTACGCGGCAACCGCAGCCCCCGCGGCAATCATCAACAGGCTCTGCACGGAGAAAACCCCCAGCGCCACCGAATACACCAGGTACGACACCGGCGCCAGCGCCACCAGCCACTCCCGCGTCCATCTCTCGCGCGCCTTCTCCCACGCCATGCTGAAGTAGAAACACGCCTCCAACACCGCCGCCAGCGCTACCCACACCAGCGTCCCTGCGCTATCCTCCATTCCAGTGATCAGTTGTGTCACAGCGATTGCCCTATCCATCCTAATCTCACAGGCCGAGTCCCCGCCCGATCTTCTCCGCCGCGTCGCCGAGCGCGAAGCCCTCGCCCAGGCCGCCCGCAACCAGTACCTCTACCGCCAGTCCGTCACTGTCGATGAGCTCGGCGACCGCGACGCCAACGGATCCTACCGTGAAGTCCGCGAAGTCATCTTCACCCCCGCCGGCGAGCGCATAGAACAGTTCGTCCGGAAGCCCGAATCCCGCCTGAAGCGTCTCATCCTCACCCCCGAGGACTTCCACGACATCCGCAACATCCAGCCCTTCCTCCTCACCCCCGACCTCCTCCCCCGCTACTTCATCCGCTTCCGCGGCGACGAAACCATCGACAACATCGACTGCTGGGTCCTCGACATCCAGCCCCGCCAGCTCCTCCAGGGCATGCGCCTTTTCGAAGGCTTCGCCTGGGTCGACAAACAGTCCCTCTCCATCATCCGCACCCACGGCCAGGCCGTCCCGCCCATCTACGCCGGCGGCCGTGAAAATCTGTTCCCCCGTTTCACCACCATTCGCGAGAAAATCGATGGGGACTTCTACTTCCCCGTGCTCACTTACGCCAACGACACCCTGCCCTTCAAGACCGGCCCGCTGCGGATGAAACTCACCATCCGCTACACTGGCTACAAAAAGTTCGGCGCCGAATCCAAAATCACCTTCGAACCGCCCAAGTAATCCACCCATGCCTGAGCCCACACTCCAAGTCTCCTGCGTCCAGCTCCACTGGGCCCGCCCTCTCGAAGAGAACCTCGAAAAGACCTTGCGCTACATCCGCGAAGCCGCCGCCGCCGGCTCCCGCGTCGTTGTCTTTCCCGAGGCGCACATCACCAGCTACTACTTCCCCTACGTGATCCAGCTCGACCCCGCCCGTGTCCAGCAGGCCCTCGACGCCACCTGCGCCGCCGCCCGCGAGCACAACATCTGGGTCATCGCCGGCACCATCCGCCGCACCCACGACCGCCACCTCAACCTCGCCCACGTCATCTCCCCCGACGGCACCATCGTCCACGAGTACGCCAAGGTCAACATGGCCGGACGCGACGAGCAGCGCTACTGCCGCGGCGGCGACAAGCTCTCCCTTTTCGAAATCGACGGCATCCCCTGCACCCTCGTTATCTGCCGCGACGGCCGCCACCCCGAACTCTACCGCCTCCCCGCCATGGCCGGAGCCCAGATTCTCTTCCAGCCCTCCTGCAGCTCCGACGAAATAGAAGCCGTCGCTTGGAAACGCACCTCCGGCCGCGCCCAGCAGCCCGTCGGCCCCAACTCGAAAATCTTCCACTGCGTCGCCAACACCATCGGCCAGTCCCCCGACGGCAAACAGACCTCCAGCGGCATGTCCTTCATCCGCGAACCCAACGGCATCCCCCTCGCCGAAGCCGGCTTTTACCAGGAAGAGATGATCACCTCCGTCCTCGACCTCTCCCGTGCCGACCGCTCCTACATCCTCGACTCCATGCGCAACCCGCCCTTCCTCCGCGACCACTGGTCCCGCATGATCGATGACGTCAAACGCCGCGCCTCCCTCCCCCCGGAGTAGCGCTGGCAGGACCTGCCCCTACTCCCGCCTAGAGGCCCTCGAGCTTCCAGGGCTTCCGGTACTCCCGCCGCAGCATCTCATTCGCGCGCTCGCTGTTCGTGAACCTCTCCGCCGCGGCATCCCATTTGAGCCGCTCGCCCGTGCGGAGCGCGATGTTGCCCAGCAGGCACGTCGCGGTGCTGCGGTGGCCGATCTCGATGTCGCCCGCAGGCTTTTCGCGAGTCTTCAGGCAGTCCAGGAAGTTGCGCACATGCGGCATATGCTGGAACGACGTTGCTCCGCGCTCCGGCGCCGTCAGCCCGGTGTAGAACTGGCCGTAGCCGAGCAGGTCATCATAGGCGGGGCTCGATCCGGCCGACTCCTTCTCCCGGTGCATTTCCATCTGCGGCGTGATCTCGTAGCCGGCACGGTCGATGAACATCGTCCCCTTGCTGCCTTGAAGCAGCACGCCATAGCTTCCGAAACTCTTGTTGCCCGGATGCCCGTTGGGCCCGTAGCTGTTGTGCACCATCGTTGAATAGCGCACCAGCAGGTTGCCGGGATACTCCCAGACCACCTCCTGCGTGTCCGCGCACTCGCGGCAGTCGTCGTAATACCACTTGCCGCCGCTGCTCATCACGGAGAGCGGAGTGTCGACGCCCAGCGCCCAGTGCACGACGTCGATCAGGTGCACGCACCAGTTCGTCAGCTCGCCGCCGGCGTAGTCCCACCAGACGCGGAAATTGCGCCGTGCCGGATTGTAGGGCGCCTCCGGTGCTGGGCCGAGCCACAGGTCCCAATCGAGCCCCTCAGGCACGGGCGCATCCGCAGGGAATCCCATGCCCTTGGGCGAGCCAACATAGTTGTGATTCCAGCACTGCGCGAAGTGGACCTTGCCGATACGCCCTTCCTGCACCGCCCGCACCGCGCGCTGGAAGTGCGCGCCTGACCGCTGCTGGATGCCTACCTGCATCACGCGCTTGTGCCGCCGCGCCGCCTCCACCATGAGACGGCCCTCGCGGACGTTGTGCGACACGGGTTTCTCGACGTAGACGTCCTTGCCGGCTTCGCAGGCTTGAATCGCTATCAGAGGATGCCAGTGGTCCGGCGTCGCGACAACCACTGCGTCCACATCTTTCCGCTCCAGAACCCGGCGGTAGTCGCTGACGATGTCCGGTTTGCCATCCACGAGTTTCGCAGCCGCCTCCGCGCTGGGCCGGAAGACATCGCATACCGCGCGGATCTCCACCTCAGGCTGCTTGTTGAAATCGGCCAGATCCGCACGGCCCATGCCGCCGCAGCCGATCACGGCCACGCCGATCCTGTCGTTCGGCGCGGCGGCGGCCGGTATCGCGGCCACCGCCGGCGTCTTGAGAAACGTCCGTCGCTTCATGCCTTACCAGCCTGTGGGCTTCCCCTTGTTCTGTTCGATCAGCCATTTCTCCAGCGGCTCGAAGTAAGCGCGCACGGCGTTGCCGTCTGTCTGCCTCGTCCCCGCCAGTTTCTCCAGCGCATCCTGCCACGGCTTGCTCTGGCCCATCGCCAGACCTTCCATCAGCCGCTGTCCGGCTTCCTTGTTCCCGTAAATCGAGCAGCGGTTCACGGTGTCCTTGCAGCCCGCGGTCTCGCTCAACGCCTTGTGGAACTGGAACTGGAGGATGTGCGCCAGGAAGTAGCGCGTGTACGGCACGTAGGCCGGCACATGGTACTTCGCGCCCGCGTCGAAGAACTCCTCGCCGCGCGGCGATGGCGGCGCGATGCCCTGGTATTTCAGCCGCAGATCCCACCACGCCTTGTTGTACTGCTCTGGCGTGATCTCGCCGGAAAACACCTTCCAGCGCCACTGGTCGATCAGCAGGCCGAAGGGCAGGAACGCCACCTTGTCGAGCGCCCGCTGCAGCATGAGCCCCAGGTCCTTCGACGGATCCGGCGCTTTGCTGATCAGGCCCAGCTTTACCAGGTAGTCCGGCGTGATCGAGAGCGCGATGGTGTCTCCCACAGCCTCGTGGAACCCATCGTTGGCGCCGGAGCGGAACAGGAACGGCTGCTTGTTGTATGCGCGCTGGTAGAAGTTGTGGCCCAGTTCGTGGTGGATCGTGTTGAAATCGTCCGCGGTGATGTCGATGCACATCTTGATGCGCAGATCGTTGTCGTTATCCACATCCCACGCCGACGCGTGGCAGACCACGTCTCGATCCCGCGGCCGCACAAACAACGACCGCTGCCAGAACGTCTCGGGCAGCGGATCGAAGCCCAGCGAAGTGAAGAAGCCCTCGCCGTATTTCACCATCTGCATCGCACCGGTCTTGCGCTGCTTCAGGATCGCCGTGAGGTCGTAGCCCGGATCCGCTCCTGCCGGAGCGAGCATCGGATAAAGGTTGTCCCACTGTTGCGCCCAGATGTTGCCGAGCAGATGCGCCGGAATGGGGCCGTTCTCCGGCACCACGTCCTTGCCGTACTTCTCGCGCAGCTTCCAGCGCGTATAGGCGTGCAATTGCACGTACAGCGGCTTCACCTGCTCCCACAGGCGGTCCAACTCTTTCGAGAAATCGTCCGCGGGCATGTCATACTGGCTGCGCCAGATCGCGCCCGTGTTCGCGAAACCAAGCTCCTTCGCGCCCTTGTTCGAGATCTCCACCACGCGCTCAAAGTCCTTCTTCATCGGAGGCGCAATTGTGTGCCAGCCGCTCCACACATCCAGCAACTGTTTCGGATCGCGGCTCGACGCCATGATCTTGGTGATGTCGTCGATGTTCATGCACTTCTTCTCGTCGCCGCCGGGGCAGTACTTGCCCTTGCCGTAGGCGGCCTCGAGCCCCGCCGCCAGGCGCGTCATCTCCTCCGCCTCTTTCGGGTCGGACGGCGCCGGCAGCGTGAGCGCCAATTTCAGCAGCTTCATCTTGCGCGCCAGGTCCGGCGGCAACTGCACGTTGTCGAACCTGGCTGCCTCCTTGGCGTACTTCACCGTCGCCACGATGGAGCGTTCGTTGGCCTTCGCCGAGATCGCCTCTGTATCCTGCGTGATGAAGTTCGACTGGACCCACGCGGCCCGGCCCGCTTCATTGGCGCGCGTGAGCAGGTCAGACTCCGCCCCGTCAAGGAACTTACGCGCTTCCTCTGCCGTTGGAGCGCCCGTGCGGCACGAGGTGATCGAAAAGAATGCGAGGATTAGCGCAAAACGTCTCATGCATCAAACTCCTTCATCCTGCCCGCCAGTTTATAGCACTGCCTGGACCAGCAACACGATCGCGATGCCCACGATCGACGTGACCACCTTCATGGCCGTCCACGAACGCAGCGTTTGCGGCACGGTCATGCCCAGGCACTGGTTCACCAGCCAGAATCCCGCGTCGTTGACATGCGACAGCACCGTGCCGCCGCAGCACAGCGCCAGCAGGATCATCTCCGGCGTGTAGCCGGGGATGTCCTTCACCAGCGGCGCGACGATGCCGCCCGCCGTGATAATCGCCACCGTGGCCGAGCCCTGCGCCACCCTCATCCCCGCCGCAACCAGGTAAGCCAGGACAAGCGGCGAGACGCTCGACGCCGCCAGCAGTTTGCCCGCGTACGGGCCGACGCCCGAATCGACGATCACTTGCTTGAACGCGCCGCCGCCGCCCATGATCGCCAGCAGCGTGCCGATGGGCATCAGGGCATCCGTCGTCATCTTCAAGAGCGCGTCGCGTCCCAGACCCCGCTTGATTCCGAAGACGTACATCGACGCTAGCGCCGTCACGGTCAGCGCCGTGAATGGATGCCCGAGAAATCCGAGCAGCGCGCGCGCCGGACTGTTCGCGAATTCAGCGATGCTCGCCGCGAAGATGAGCATCACCGGCAGTGTGAGCAGCAACACCACCAGGCCGGGATTCGGCGGCGGCAAGCCGTCGTCCTGCACGGCGCTCGCCGCGTGTTCTGGAACGGGGACCCACATCCTCTTCGCGACCCACCGCCCGTAGAACACGCCGCCCGAGATCGCCATCGGGATCGACACCGCAGCGCCGAACAGGATCGCCTTCCCCATGTCCGCGCCCAGCAGTTGTGCCGCGGCCGCGGGCGCCGGATGAGGCGGCACCATCGCGTGCGTCACCGTCAGCGCGGCTGCAATCGGCAGTCCGAAATAGAGCAGCGACTTCTTCGATTCGCGCGCCAGGCTGTACGCCAGCGGCACCAGGATGATGAACCCCACCTCGAAAAAGATCGGCAGTCCGATGAGGAACGCGGAGAAGAGTACCGCCCACACGGCCCGCTCTTTGCCGGCCTTGGAGAGCATCCATTCCGCCAATGCGCGGCCTCCGCCGGAGTGCTCAAGAAATCGCCCGATCATCGCGCCCAGCGCGACCACCACCGCGATGAAGCCCAGCGCTTCCCCGAAGCCGTTCTGCATCGACTTCAGCACCTTTGCCGGCGCCATGCCCGACGCCAGCCCCAGCGCCATGCTGCTCAACATCAGTGCCAGAAAGGCGTGCAGCTTCGCGAACAGAATCAGGAGCAGCAGCAGCGCAATCGCGCCCAGCGTCAGCAGGATGAGCAGCGGGCCCTCGGCCATGGTCTGGCCATTCTATCGAAGGCCGCTGCACGTCCGCTCCTTCATGCGATGTCTTGCGGAACCCGCTCGCTACCCTACCGCTCACGGCTGTAAGTGCGATAGAGCCTCGAGCCGTAGCGAGCGGGTGTAACGGGTTCGTGCATGTATGCCGTTGGCTGCTGCTGCCGGGGCTGGCATAGCCGGCCAGCGCGGTCTTAGTACTTCGGCACCGACGGATCGATCTGGTCGCTCCATGCCAGAATGCCGCCGCTCAGATTCTTCACCTTGCCGAAACCCGCGCTCTTCAGAAAGTCCACCGCCTTTGCGCTCCGCTGCCCGCTCTTGCAGTGCACGACGAATTCGTCCGCGGAGTTCAATTCGCTCACCCGCTTCGGAAGATCGCCCAGCGGGATCAGTACCGATCCCGGAATGCGGCAGATCTGGAATTCGTGCGGCTCGCGCACATCGATCAGCACGAACGGCTCTCCCGCATCTATCTTCGCCTTAAGCTGCCGCACATCAATCTGCAGCTCCGCCGGACCTTGCGCGGATGCAGCCGCATGCCCAGGCACGCCGCAGAACTCCTGATAATCGATGAGCTCGTGTATCGTGGGTTGGTCGCCACAGACGGGACACTCCGGATCACGCTTCAACTTCAGCTCGCGGAAGGTCATCCCCAGCGCATCGTAGAGCAGCAGCCGGCCCACCAGCGGCTTGCCCACGCCGGTCAGCAGTTTCACGGTCTCCGTGGCCTGCACCAGGCCGATCAGTCCAGGCAGCACGCCCAGCACGCCGCCCTCGGCGCAGCTCGGCACTAACCCGGGCGGAGGCGGCTCGGGATACAGGCAGCGATAGCACGGCCCGCCGGGATACGCGAACACCGTCGCCTGCCCTTCGAAGCGGAAGATGGAGCCGTACACGTTCGGCTTCTTCAGAAGGACACACGCGTCGTTCACCAGGTAGCGCGTCGGGAAGTTGTCGGTGCCGTCGACGATGACGTCGTACCCGCGCAGAATCTCCAGCGCGTTCTCGCTCGTGAGAGCGGCGTCGAAACGGTCCACCTGCACTTCCGGGTTCAGCGCCGCAATGGACTCAATCGCAGAGTCGAGTTTCTTGCGGCCGACGTCGTTCGTGCTGTGGATCACCTGCCGCTGCAGGTTCGTGTAGTCCACGACATCGAAATCGACGATGCCGATCCGCCCGATTCCCGCTGCCGCCAGGTACAGCGCCAGAGGCGACCCGAGCCCTCCCGCGCCCACCAGCAGCACCTTCGAGTTCTTCAGCTTGAGTTGTCCGTCGAGCGCGATCTCGGGAATGATCAGGTGACGGCTGTAGCGCAGGATCTCCTCTTTGGAGAGCGCCACCGCCGGTGCTCCGCTTTCAGTCTGAGCTAGTCCAGAATTCTTCACTGAGGTACTTCACGCCGCTGTCGCAGAGTACCGTCACGATCACTCCGGGACGGTTCTCCGCGGCTAGTTCCCGCGCCACCACCATCGCCGCCGCAACGTTCGCGCCCGAAGAAACTCCGGCCAGAATGCCTTCCTCGCGTGCGAGCCGCCGCGTCATCCGGAACGCCTCTTCGGTGTCCAGAAGGATGTTTCTGTCTGCCAGTTTCGAGTCGTATATCTTCGGCACCACCAATGCCGCTTCCATGTTCTTCGTCCCCTCGATGCCGTGAAACCCCGACGAGGGTTGAACTGAGATGCACTGCACGCGTGGCAGTTCCTGCTTCAGCCTGCGGGACACGCCGGTGAACGTGCCGCTGGTGCCCATGATGGCGACAAAGTGCGTCACCCGACCGCCCGTCTGACGCATGATCTCCGGCGCGGTTCCGTTGTAGTGCGCCTGCCAGTTCGCCGGATTGCTGTACTGGTCGGGGTAAAAGTACTTGTCGGGCTCCGCCGCGTAGATCTCGCGGCAGCGCAGGATCGCTCCATCCGACCCAACCGACGGATCCGTCAACTCCAACTCGGCACCGTAGGCCAGCAGAGTCCGCTTCCGCTCCGCCGACGCGTTCTCCGGGATGCAGATCCTCACCCGATACCCGCGCGCCGAGCCGATCATCGCATAGGCGATCGCCGTGTTCCCGCTGGATGCGTCCAGGATCGTGAGCCCGGGCCTCAGTGCGCCTCGCCGCTCCCCGTCCAGGATCATGTTGAGCCCAGGCCGGTCTTTCACTGATCCGCCAGGGTTCATGAACTCGGCTTTGGCGTGGATCTCGATACCCTTACAATCCGTGGGAATCCGCCGCAACTGGAGCAGCGGCGTATCGCCGATCTCATCGACAACCGACCTCGCGCTCCGCCCAAACGCAACGCGCAGTGATGATGCAGAAGCCATGGGAATCCCAGGTTTTCGAGCTACCTGCATTATAAGGTTTCCATGCATGTCAGTCAAGATTATCGTGTTTGCCCAAGTAAAAGAATGTAAAGAACTTACTTGCCCATGGGCGAAAGGGATTGCCCTCATCTGTATGCGTTCGTATAGTAATTGCGGGCTTCTCTGGGAGGGAGGTGAGAGATGAACGACTACGCTCATCCCGACTCTTTGGTGAGCACTGAATGGGTGGCCGCTCACGCTGCTGACCCGAACGTCCGCATTGTCGAAGTGGATGTGGACAACACTGCCTACGAGGAAGGACACGTGCCCGGCGCAATCAGTTGGGCCTGGAACACCCAACTCTGCGATACGGTTCGACGCGACATTCTCTCGCGCCGCGCGTTCGAGCAGTTGATGGAGGAGTCAGGGATCGGCAACGACACGAGAGTCGTTCTTTACGGCGACAACAACAATTGGTTTGCGGCCTGGGCCTTCTGGCAGATGGCCATGTACGGCCACAAGGACGTCCAACTGATGAACGGCGGCCGGAGGATGTGGCTTGCGGAAGGCCGTGAGTTGAGCGACGAGAGGCCGAACCCGAGGCGCGCACGCTACAAAGCGGGCGAGCCCGACCTCTCATTTCGCGCATTCCGGCCGCAAGTCGAATCCGCCTTTGAGATGGGGCGGGCTTTTCTGGTAGATGTTCGCAGTCCGCAGGAATTCACGGGCGAGATCCTCGCGCCGCCCGGCTTACCCGAGACCTGTCAGCGCGGCGGGCACATCCCCAGCGCGCGCAACATCCCCTGGGCCAAGGCCTGCAATGAAGACGGCACGTTCAAGGACTACGACGCGCTCAAGCGGTTGTACAGTTCGGAGGGAATCGACGGTTCCAGGCCGGTGATCGCCTACTGCCGCATCGGAGAACGGTCGAGCCACACATGGTTCGTCCTCAAGTATCTGCTCGGATACAACAGTGTCAGCAATTACGACGGCTCCTGGACGGAGTGGGGCAATCTTGTCGGCGCCGCCGTGGAGAGAGGAGCGCCCCAAATGGCGCATGCGTGATGTCATGAAGACCGAAGAATATCGGGAGCATAAAGTCGACGCCGCGGGCTGGGAGGTCAATCTGAAGTCCTACCGCGTGGGCGACGTCTTTCACTGTGTCGCGGACAATGTCTCGCCCGGTGCATGGCTGGCCCGGGCCACGGGGTCCACCCGCGACGAGGCCGAAAACAAGGCGCTGACGGAGGCCACCAGGTTGCTGGGCAAAACCCGCCGGCACTCCATCACTACGTGACGGGTGCCGGATTGAACAGCGCCATCGAATTGTGCAGGGCCCACTGCTCCGCCCACGCGCGCTTCCGCCCGCTGGCCACCTCGAGGATGAGCCGGAACAACTCCCACCCGGTCTCTTCGATGCTCGACTCGCCTCTCGCAATCCGCCCCGCATCGAGATCGATGAGATCCGGCCAGCGCGCCGCCAGTTGGCTGCGCGACGAGACCTTGATCACCGGCGCCATCGCCAGCCCGTACGGCGTGCCCTCGCCCGTCGTGAACACATGCATGTTCATGCCCGCCGCCAGTTGCAGCGTGCCGCAGACGAAATCGCTCGCCGGCGTCGCCAGAAACACCAGCCCCTTCTGCGAAACACGCTCCCCCGGCGCGACCACTGCCCGCAGCGCCGTGCTCCCTGCCTTAGCAACAGATCCCAGCGCCTTTTCGACAATGTTCGACAACCCGCCCCGCTTGTTGCCCGGAGTCGGATTCGCGCTTCGATCTGCCCCGCCGCGCCGCAGGTAGTCGTCGTACCACTGCATCTCCCGAGCCAGCGCCCGTCCCACGCCTTCATCTGCGGCGCGCGCGCTCAGCAGATGCACCGCGTCGCGTACCTCGGTCACCTCGGAGAAAATGACTGTCGCCCCGCTGCGCACCAGCAGGTCCGACGCATAGCCCACGGCCGGATTCGCCGTCACTCCCGAGAACGCGTCACTCCCTCCGCATTGCAGACCAACCACCAGGTCCGACGCCGGACACGTCACCCGCGGCCGCGCATCCAGCCGCTCCAGGCGCTTCTCCGCCAGGCGCATGATCGCCGCCACCATGTCTCCGAATCCGCGATACTCCTCGTCCTGCAACCGCACCACGAACGGCTCATCACTGACTACCGGAAGGCTCAACCTCGACGGCTGCAACTTCTCGCAGCCCAGGCTCACCACCAGCGGCTCGCCGCCCAGGTTCGGATTCAGCGCGAGGTTTCTCACCGTGCGGATCGGAACCTCCGCCCCCGGCGCGCTGATCGCCACGCCGCACCCGTAGGCGTGCGTGATCGCGATCACGTCATCGACGCCCTTGAAGCGCGGCAGGATCTCCTTCCTGATCCTTCGCACGGCCAGGTCCACGGTCGGCGCGACGCACTGCACCGTTGTCGTGATCCCGAGAATGTTACGCGTCCCAGCTGTGCCGTCGCTGTTCCGGTAGCCCTCGAAGGTGTACCCCTCCAGCGGTGGCAGCGCTTCGGGAATGGAGGTGGCGATAGGGAGCGAATCCAGCGCAGGCGGGTCCGGCAACTCGAGCAGATCCTCTCTCACCCACGCACCACGCTCAATGCGTGCTGCCGCGTGTCCGATTACCGCGCCGTATCGCACTACCGGCTCGCCTTTGCCGATGTTACGCAACGCCGCCTTGTGGCCCTGAGGCACCGTCTCCAGCAGCGTCAGCCCGCACTCAAACTCAGTGCCCGCGGGCAGCCCCCCATCGTTCACCACGATGGCGACGTTGTCCTGCTCCCGCACCTGAATGTAGAGGGGCTTCATCCCTTTGGCTTGCGCACTTCCACCTGGGCCATGTCCTCGATCATCGTTACGATCCCGGAGTGGTCGTAATCTCCACGGCCGTTGTTCATCAGCGACATCAGCATCTGCTGCACCATGCTGGTGAGCGGGAGGGAGACCTTCATCGACTCCGCGGCCAGCAGCGCATTGCGCAGATCCTTCTGGTGAAGTCTGATGCGGAACCCGGGCTTGAAATTGCGCGCGATCACCATCGGCGCCTTCGCGTTTAGCACCGTGCTTCCCGCCAGTCCGCCTTTCACCGCGTCGAACACCACCTCCGGATCGAGCCCCGCCTTCGTCGCCAGCACCAGCGCCTCGCCCATTGCCGCGATGTTGCACGCCACCATGATCTGGTTCGCCAGCTTCGTCACGTTGCCGGCGCCCACCGGACCGGTCAGGATCGCACTCGACCCCATCGAGTGGAACAGCGGCGCCGCCCGGTCGAACACCTCCTTGGTGCCGCCCGCCATGATCGCCAGCGTGCCGTCGATCGCCTTCGGTTCGCCGCCGCTCACGGGAGCGTCCATGAAGTGTACGCCCTTCGCGGCGCAAGCCTTGCCCACCTTCTGCGCCACCAGGGGGCTGATCGAACTCATGTCGACAATCGCGGAGCCCGCAGCCGCGCCTTCCAGCACGCCCTTCGGGCCAAGCACCGCGGCCTCCACGTCGGGCCCGTCCGGCAGCATCGTGATCGTCACTTCCTGGCCGGCCGCCGCATCCGCGGCCGATTGCGCCGCCGCCGCGCCTGCCGCCACCACTTCTTTCACCGACTCCGGCACGATGTCGAAGACGCGCAACTCGTGCCCGTCCTTGAGCAGGTTCTTCGCCATCGGCTTGCCCATGATGCCGAGGCCCACGAATCCGACTTTCATTGTGAGATCTCCCTTCAGCTCTTCTGCTGTTCGATCAACGTGGAGAAACGCTTGCCGATAGCCAGCGCCGGATCCAGCGGCACATCCACCGGCGTGCAGTCCCGCGGAATGCTGATCACCGGCTTCGGCGCAATCGACTTGCCCTCGAACTGCGGCAACCACTGCCGCTGCGCTTCCAGCATCTCCGAACACATCTCGCGAATGTCGGCCAGCGTGCAGACAGCGCTCGAGAGCGGGTCCAGCGACGCCGCATGAACGATGTGCTCCGTATCGCCGTTAAGCGCCGCCTCCACCGCCAGCGCCTGCACATTGATGTTCGTCGAGCAGAGCGCCGCGCACTGCGGCGGCAGATCTCCGATCACCGTCGGATGCAGCCCCGCGTCGTCGGCGAACGTCGGCACCTCCACGCAGCAGCCCTGCGGGAGATTCGTGATGTAGCCGTCGTTCCGCACGTTGCCCATGAAGCGGAACGGCCGCCCCGTCGCCACGGCCTCCATGATGTAGGAGCAGTACTCCACGCTGCGCTTCTCGATCGCCGCCGATTCGAACTGCAGCGGATCGTGCGACTCATAGTAGTCCGCGATGGTCCGGCACCACGAGTAATACGCGCCGCTCTCTCCGCCGAAGCTCGGCTCGTCGCAGTAGAGGTCAAGCGCCCGCCGGTTCTTGCGGAACCACGGCACGTACTCGCTCAGATGGCCCGTGCTCTCGGTCATGAAGTAGCCGTAGTGCCGGAACACTTCGCCGCGCACCTTCTCGTTCTTGTAGAACTCCGGCCGTTCGAACACTTCGCGCAGCGTGGGATAGAGGTCTCGCCCGCGGTGCTCCAGACGCAGGAACCAGTCCATGTGATTGATGCCGCCGCACGTGTAGGTGATCTCTTCCTTTGGCACGCCGCAGTAGCGCGAGATGAGGTCGAGCGTGGTCTGTACGCCGTGGCACAATCCGACGAACGAGACGTCCGCCGCCTTGCCCAGCGCGAAGCAGTTCGCCGCCATCGGATTCGCGTACTGCAGCATGATCGCACCGGGCGCGGCGAGTTCCTCCATGTCCATTGCGATGTCCACCAGCAGCGGGATGGTGCGCAACCCGCGGAACAGACCGCCAGGCCCCAGCGAGTCCGCGATGCACTGGTCGATGCCGTACTTGAGCGGGATCTTGTAGTCCAGATCAAACGCATCCACCCCTCCCACCTGCACCATCACCACCACGAAGTCCGCGTCGCGGATGGCCTCGCGGCGGTCCAGCGTGGCCCACACGCTCCCAGGGAGGCCATTTTCGGCGATCATGCGCTGCCCGAACTCTTCCATCCTGCGCAGCTTGCTTTCGGTGCGGCTCATCAGTGCGAACTCAGCGTCCGCCAAAGCCGGAGTTGCCATGATGTCGGACATCAGCGTCTTGCAGAAGACGATGCTGCCCGCGCCGATCATCGCGATCTTCTTGGCCATCGTGCCCTCCTAGTTGGGTAGTTCACGTACTGCGATGTTGCGGAAGCGATGCTTGCCGCCCTCTTTCCAGATCTGCGTTCCGCCATGCACCTGCACGGCGATCATCCCTTCCAGCGCGCCGTCGACGGCGTGATTTGCCGTGTCGGACCAGTTCGTCACCTGCGCCCCGTTCACCCACACCTGAATGCGCGGGATGTCGCCTTCGATCCGTGCGCGGACCGTGTTCCACTCATTCTCCTTCCAGTGTTTTCGCCAATCCTGGTATTGCCACGTGACCACGCCCATCAGCCGCTCGCCATAGACGCCGAACAGTGTGCCGTTGTCACGGTAGTCGAGCAGCACCTGGTAGGCCTCTCCCTTCTCCGACGACCGCAGGAACAGGCCGCCGTCGCAACCCCAGTCCGGCATGATCTCCGCGTACACTTCGAAGTTCTTGTACTTCTTATCCGTGAGCAGAATGCCGCCCTTGCCCACGGGGTTCTGCATACCGGTCATCACGCCGTTTTCCGCCTTCCAGTCCGGCGTAGTGCCGTGATGGTTCGTCCTGCTCACATGCCAGCCCGTCAGGTCCTTGCCGTTGAAGATCGGCGTGAAGCCCGGCGGCACGCTGGCCGCCTCCGCGGGCACGGAGATGAGTTCGAACTTGTGCGGCACAGGCTTTGCAGACGCGCGCTGCTTCGCTTCGAGCTCGGCATCCAGCTCGTCCAGCGCCGCCATGGCGGAAGCGGTCTTGGTGAGATCGTCCTTGGCCAGCGGCACCTCGATGGAGCGCCAACGGACGTTGTGCACCTCCGCGCGGCGTAGCGTCAACCGGTGCACTTCCGCGGCCTGCTTCAGCATCGGTGTCGGCAACTCGGCCAGGTCGAGGCCCGAGGCCAGCCTGTCCGCCGTCAACACCGCCACCTGCAGCCCGTCGATGCGCAGCGCGTAGTGGCCCGGCGCAAGCCCGGTCACTTTCAGAGTCTCCCGGTTCATCGACTCCTGGAAATTTGACGAACGCACCGCCAGCGCCGTGGGGCCGTCGTTCATATCTACCGGCATCGGCAGCACCTTGTCCGTCTGCGTCCAGCTCAGGCTGTTGCCCGTGATGCCCGACACCGTCGTGTTCTCCTGCAGCACGGCCCTACGCGCCTTTGCATCGATCTCCACCGTGCTCACCAATCCCGGCGCGCCCCAGCCCCGCACCAGCGCCGCTGCCATCACGAGATGCCCCGACGGGCCCGGATGCACGCGGTCCGGAATGATCCGCTGCGCCATCTCAGGATTCGCGGCGTTGGCCCTCTCCAGCATCTTCACCACCGGCGCATTGAGGTCCGCCACTGCCATGCCTTCTTTGCTCGCAAGTTCCTGGATGAAGTCGCCGAACTTCACCAGCACCGCGTTGTAGCCGCCGTTCGCCATCGGCGCCCGCGTCACCTCGTCATAAGGTGAAGGACGGATCGCCGTGATGCGTGTGCCCGGGGCCAGAGCCTTCAACTGCTGGATCATCGCTACGTAGCCCGTGCTGTACCAGTCGAAAACTTCTTTGTCGAATCCGCGGTACCGGCCGTCGTTCATGCCGAGCATGATCGTCACCACCGTGGGCTTGTACGCCGCCACGTCGCGCTTCAGCCGCAGGTCGATGGCGCCGCCGCCTCCGCCCGTCACACGGTCGCCGCCCCAACCCGAGTGCACGAACTTCACGTCCAGATCGGGGAAGCGCGTCCGCACGAACGTCTCCACGAACGTCGTGTACAGGCGCTGGTCGGTGATGCTGTCGCCGTAGAAGACGACGCGGTCACCGGGCTTCAAGTAAAAGGCGTTCTGGCCGAATGCCGCCAGCGCCAGCAGGAAAGCAAGGATCAATCGCATCGAAGAAACCTCTTAGGAACGTGTACGGTAGTGAACTTCAGTCAAATCCCGCAGCCGCGCCGCGGCGGACTCCGCCGTGATGTCGCGCTGCGGCATCGCCAGCATCTCATACCCGACCAGGAACTTCCGCACGGTCGCCGACCGCAGCAGCGGCGGATAAAAATGAGCGTGCAGATGCCAGGCCGGGTTCCGCGGCCCCGCCGGCCGCTGATGGAAACCAAAGGAGTAGGGGAACGAAATCTCGAACAGGTTGTCGTACCGCGTCGTGACGCGCTTCAGAATATCGGCGAGGCCATCCCGCTCATCGCTGCTCAACTCATCGAGCCCCGTCGCCGCGCGCCGCGAAATCAGCATCACTTCGAATGGCCACACCGCCCACCACGGCACAAGCGCGGCAAAATGATCGTTGACGCACACCAGCCGCTCGCCGCTCTTCAACTCAAACTCGAGATAGTCCGTCAGCAGCGTGCGCCCATTTGCGGCGAAATACTCCTCCTGCGCCGCCGCCTCCTTGGCCACTTCGTTCGGCACGATCGACGACGCCCAGATCTGGCAGTGCGGATGCGGGTTCGAACAGCCCATCATCTCGCCGCGATTCTCAAAGATCTCCACATACGCGATGCCGGCCGTCTGATTCAGCTCCACGTACTGATCCACCCACGTGTCCACCACCGTGCGCAGGTCCGCCAACTCCATCTCCGCCACGGTGAGATCGTGGCGCGGCGAGAAGCAGATCACTTTGCAGACGCCGGAAGCCGCCTCGGCCTGAATCAGCGGGTGCGGAGCGACGCTGCCCGAAGGCGTCCCCGGTATCAGCGCCGCAAAGTCGTTCTCGAAGACGAACGTGTTCTGGTAAACGGGGTTCTTGTGCCCGCCCGCGCGATCGTTACCGGGGCAGAGGTAGCATTTCAGGTCGTACTGCGGCCGTGTTTCAGGAGCCAGCTTCTCCACCTGCCCCTGCCACGGCCTCTTCGTGCGGTGCGGCGAAACCAGCACCCATTCCCGAGTCAGCGGATTGTAGCGTCGATGCGGATGTTCTGTGAGATCGAACATGGAGGGAAAAAGCTCTCCCGAACATCGTATCGCGGACCCCGGCGTCCGGGCGGCGTACCGCGCATGCCCCCATCACAGAAGCCGCTCAACCTCACGCGCTAGACTTGGTGGGATGTTGAGCAGGCTGATGGTGCTGGCAGCGGCACTGTTGTTCTCCACCGGCGGCGCGGCCATCAAGGGCACTGCCCTCACCGCCTGGCAGACCGGCGGCCTGCGCAGCGCCATCGCCGCGGTGGCCCTGCTCATCCTGATCCCCGACGCACGCCGAGGCTGGAACTGGCGCGTCTGGCCCGTCGGCCTCGCCTATGCCCTGACCCTCGTCTCCTTCGTGCAGGCCAACAAACTCACCACTTCCGCCAACGCCATCTACCTGCAATCCACCGCCCCCGCCTACCTGCTGATCATCGGCCCGCTCATCCTGAAAGAGCCCCTCCGCCGCCGCGACCTCTGGTTCGCGCTCGCCCTCGTCGCCGGCATGGCTCTCTTCTTCACCGGCGTGGAAAACCCCGTCGCCACCGCTCCGAATCCCAGGCTCGGCAACCTCTGGGCTCTCCTCTCCGGCGCGACGTACGCCATCACCCTTGCCGGACTCCGCTGGCAAGCCCACAAGTCCGGCCACGACAGCGCCGCCCTCGCCACGGTCACCGCCGGCAACCTGCTCGCCTTCGCTCTCTGCCTCCCCGGGGCTCTGCCGTTTACCTCCATCCGCACTCTGGATGCCCTCGTCCTCGCCTATCTCGGCGTCTTCCAGATCGGCCTGGCCTACCTGTTCCTCACCCGCGGCATGAAGCGCGTTCCTGCCTTCGAAGCGTCCACACTCCTGCTCCTCGAGCCGGTCTGCAATCCAGTCTGGACCTGGGTCTTCCACGGCGAACGCCCCAGCGCCCCGGCGATAGCCGGGGGCGCCATCATCCTCGCCGCCACTTTCACCAAGATGTGGTTCGAGCGCGGAGCCCCTACTCCAGCCCCATCTGCGACAAACGATACCGCAGCGCATTCCGCGTGAGCCCCAGCAGCCTCGCCGCGTGGCTCTTGTTTCCGGCGGCCCTCTTCAGCGCCTCCCGGATCAATTGCTGCTCGTGTTCCTCCAGGCTCATCCCTTCCGGCAGAAAGTCCCCGTTGACGCTGCTCACCCCATTGACGATCGCCCGCTTCGGCGCATGATCCAGCCGGATATCCTCCGGCTTCAGCGTGTCGCCGGACGCGTAAAGCAGGCTCCGCTCAATGACGTTCTCAAGTTCCCGCACATTGCCCGGCCAGTGATACGACACCAGCTTGTGACGCGCCGCTTCGGAGATCGCCGCCACTGGCGAGCCTGTCTCCCGCGCAATCTTGCGAAGGAACTGCTCAGCCAGCTGCGGGATGTCCTCTGCCCGCTCCCGCAGCGGCGGAATCGTCAACGGAAAGACATTCAGCCGGTAATACAGATCCTCGCGGAAGTTGCCTTCCTCCAGCGCGCGCCGCAAGTCCACATTCGTCGCCGCGATCACGCGAACGTCGATCTGCTTCGTCTTGTTGCTGCCGAGCCGCTCCAGTTCCCGTTCCTGCAAAATCCGCAGCAGCTTCACCTGCACCGCTGCCGGCACATCGCCGATCTCATCCAGAAATGCGGTCCCGTTTTCCGCCTGCTCGAACTTTCCAGGCTTGGATGAGGCCGCTCCCGTGAACGCGCCCTTCTCGTAGCCGAACAGCTCGCTCTCCATCAGGTTTTCCGGGATCGCCGTGCAGTTGATCTTGACGAACGGGTGCGAGGCCCGCGGCGAGTGGTGGTGGATGGCCCGCGCGATCAGGTCCTTGCCTGTTCCGCTCTCTCCACACAGCAGCACCGTGCTCTTCGTCGGCGCCACGCGCATCACCGCGGCGAGAATCTCCTGCATCCTGGGGCCCGTGCCGATGATGTTGTCGACGCGATAGCGGCGGCCCAGTTCATCCTTCAGCCGCACGTTCTCGTCGCGGAGGGTCTGCACCTCCAGAGCCTTCCGGACTACCGCCATCAGGTGGTCCAGGGAGAACGGCTTGGGCAGGAAATCGGCCGCGCCCTTCTTCATCGCCTCGACGGCGATCTCCACCGTCCCGAACGCGGTCATCACAATCACGGGCAGCCGGGCGTTCTGCCGCTGGATCGACTCCAACAGCGTCAGTCCGTCCATCCCTGGCAGCCGCAGGTCCGTCAATACAAGTCCCGCCCGGTCAGCCAGCTTCAGCGCGTCTTCCGCCGACCCGGCTGTCTCCACCTCATACCCGGCGGATTCCAGTTGCAGGGACAGCACCCGCTTCAGCTTCTCTTCATCCTCGACGATGAGGACCCGCGTTTTCATGGACGTCTTCATAATCTCTCAAGGCAAGTCCGCGTGCACAATACACGCGGATGGGCAAACCGCCTTGGCTTGCCCATCAAGTTGCTTGCCTTACAGACGTCCGCGGATCACTAACAGGTTGCGTCGTCGATTTTCGTCTTACCAGACTGGAGCGGGGCGCCCCACGGACTCAGGCTCTGGAAACCAGCAATAGCCAAGCCGGACGATCGTCTTGATGGCGGCCGCTTCCCGGCCGAGCTTCCGGCGCAGTCGCTGTACGTGTACGTCCACGGTACGAGTTCGTGCACCCTCCGAATACTTCCAGACAGTCCTGAGCAGGGTCTCCCTGCTGATGCACCGCCCTGGATTCTGCATCAGCATGTTCAAAAGTTCGCGCTCTTTTCGGGTCAAGCGCGTAGGAGTTGTTACAGGTTGTGGCGCTACGGCGGCCATCGCCGTGACGCCGCTGATCATTCCATTCACGGTGGCGAGCGTACTCATGGTCAGTCGGCTCCTCCAGAGAGTCGTTGACAAGCGTCACTACTGGGCATCTTCATCATGCTTTGAACGCTGTGCCCTATGATGAATAGACGAGCCCCGATGAGTTTCGTTCTCAGAAAGTTTCGTGCCCCGGGAGAAAAAATCGGCGCGCCCAGGCGGAGTTTACATTCATTGAGACCGTCCCGTGCCAGGGTCCCATGCTTTACTTCTGCGTCAGCGGTAACGTGACACGAAAGGTCGATCCCCGCCCCAACTCGCTCTCCACCGAGATCTTCCCGCCGTGCTCGTCCACGATTTTTGAGCTCACCGCCAGCCCCAACCCTACTCCCGTGGACTTTGTAGTAAAGAATGGATTGAAGATTTGCTCCCGATCCTCCGGACGAATCCCGGATCCCCGGTCCAGCACCGCAATCTCAGCCGAGCCCTGCGCCACCCGCGTCTTGATTGTCACCGTCGACCCGGCCGGCGAAGCCTGGACCGCGTTCTGCAGGAGGTTGATGAACACCCTCTCCAGCAGCTCGGCATCCACTTCAATCAGCGGCAGCGCCGGATCATAATTCTTATGGATCGCCGGATGATCCGCGGGGTGCTGCCGCGCCAGCGTTCCCGCGGCACGGTCGATCAGTGCGTTAATGTCGGTAGGCGCCTTCCGCAGCTTTACCGGGCGCGCAAACTCCAGGAACCGCGTGATCAAGGAGTTCGTGCGGTCCACTTCGGTCGAAATGTAGCCCGCCAGCTCCCGCCCCAGCTCATTCTGCGAATCGGTCCGCTCCAGCAGCATCTCCGCCGACGCCTTCATCGTCCCCAGCGGGTTGCGCAGCTCATGCGCCAGCCCGGCGGTTAACTGCCCTAGGGCGGCTAGCCTCTCGCTGCGGCGGATGCTCGCTTCCGCCTCCGTCAGCCTCCGGTTTGCATCAGCCAGTTGATCCGCCGCCGCCTGCGCCCGCACCGCCGCTTCGCGATTATCCGCCGCCAGGCCGTATGTCAGGTACGCCACCACGGGCAGAAAGATCACCCGCAGGCTCAGATCGCGCAGGTACAATCCCTCCAGCATGTATCCCAGGCTGTACGCGATGTGGACAAAGCTCAGATATGCCGCGCAGGCAAGCACTGTAAATATTGTCGTGCCCATCGGCCCCAACGTCGTCGCCGCCGACACCACCGGCAACAGCAGAATCGGATAGTAGCTGGAAGCGATCCCACCCGTGACGCCGATCAGCAAAAAGCCCAGCAACAGCTTCAGCAGGATCACCGCCAGGTTCCCGCGCTGAGTGTTCAACACGGCAATACGCGGCGATGCCAGTTGCAGCACAGCCAGCGCGCCCAGGACCTCCAGCTCCGCCGAACTCCTCGTCGGACTCGCCCACGCCAGCGCCGAAAACAGCAGCAGCCACACCGCGTCCTGCGCCATCGGCAGCGCGCGTCTTTTCAGAATGTTGGACTCTGCGCCCAAGCCGTCATCTTAACTCGCCTGCTTCATCCAGGTAACACAGCCTGGCTCGAGTCGCGCTTCACCCACCGGTACGCCCTCACTGAGTTCCCCCAGAAATACTTCTCCGCCACCGCGGGCGCCTTCTCCGCGTAATACTCCCGCACCAATCCCAGCACATCGTCATAGGGCCGCCACTGATCGCTGTTCGGCCAGTCGCTCCCGTACAACACGCGATCCTCGCCAAACACGCCGACGATCTCATCGAGGGTCCCACGATAGACGCTCAGGTCACGAGGCACTTCACCGCCCATCCTTTGGAACACCTCGGACAGCTTGACGAACACCTCCGGCCTTTTCTCCAACTCGCGGAGCTGCGCAGCGGCGGGTTTCATCTGAGGCAAATGATCGATGACCACGCGCAGTTCCGGTACGCGGTCCGTCACCCGCACCACGGCGTCGATCAGCTCTGCGTTTGGGTTCGCCGTATCCAGTGCCAGGCCGGTCTGCTGCAGCCGCTTCAGGTCCGAAATGAACTCCGCGCGGCGCGACTCCTCCGCCAGGCTGCGGTTCCACAGGTTGCCGTACCGGATGCCGCGAAACAGAGGGTTGCGCGCAAACCGCTCCAGATTCGCTCCGAAGCCCGGCTTGCCCGGCTCCAGGTTGCCGACCACGCCAACGATGATCGGATCCTTCGCCGCAACGTCCAGAACCCACTGATTGTCTTCCAGCCACGGACTCGCTTCCACCACAATCGCGCCTCTGACTCCCAGCCGGGCCGCGATCTTTCTGTACCGGTCCGGCATCGCGGCACGGTACAGGACGGCGTTCGTCTTCTCGGGCCACGGTACTCCTTGCGGGCGCGCCGTGTCGAACAGGTGGATGTGCGTGTCGATGATAGGCAGCGGTTCCTTATTGTGGAGGAGCGCTCCCGCGGATGCGCCGAAAAACGTTCTGCGGTCCACTGCGTCATTGTAATGTGAAGCGATCCCCGCCCCAGGGGAAGACCAGCGCGCCACCAGCGCCCTCCGGTTGTGTCACAATAGGGACGTCTCTTGAGTTTGTCCATGAATTCCCTCGATTCCCCGAATCCCCTTGAAGTGACCGCTGCGGGCGAAACCGCGCCTGCCGCCGCTGAGGAATCCTCCTTCGGCGACGTGCTGCGGCAGTTCGAAGCGGAGCACCAGAGCGCGGACGGCCAGCAGGCCGCCCTGGAAGGCACAATCGTGTCAGTGTCCGACGAAGCGATCGTCGTCGATATCGGGCGCAAGATGGAGGGAATCCTCAAGCCCGACACGCCTGGCCTCCCCGCCGGACTCGCCCCAGGCTCCGTCCTGATGGTCAACATCTCCGGACGTACCGATGACGGCTACTACCAGCTCTCCACCATCCGGGTCGAGCAGCCCAAGGACTTCAGCGGTCTTCTCTCCGCGTTCGAAGGCAAGAACGTCATCGCCGGAATGGTTACGGAACTGGTGAAGGGTGGTCTGCGGGTCCAGGTTGCCGACGGCGTCTTCGCCTTCCTCCCCGCTTCGCGCAGCGGCATCCGCGAAATGGCGGATCTCCCCAAGCTCGTCGGGCAGCAAATCGAATGCCGTATCACCAAGCTTGACGTCACTGATCCGGACCGCCCCGATGTTGTCGTCGATCGCCGCGCCGTTCTGGAAGAACAGGCCGCTGCCGCCAAACAGGCCGCCTTTGAAGGACTTCAAGAGGGCATGGTGGTGCAGGGCCGCGTTCGCAGCCTCACCGACTTCGGCGCCTTCGTCGAGATCGCCCAGGGCATTGACGGCCTCCTCCATGTCACCGACATGAGCTGGCAGCGTGTCGACAAGCCCTCCGCCATCCTCTCGCCGGGTCAGTCGATTCAAGCCAAGATCCTCAAGCTCAACCGCGAGAACCGCAAAATCTCTCTCGGCCTCAAGCAGCTCACACCCGATCCCTGGACCGAGACCGCCGGCTCGCTCAAGCAGGGTGACCGCGTGAAGGGCAAGGTCGTCCGCCTCGCCGACTTCGGCGCTTTCGTCGAAATCGCCCCAGGCGTCGATGGCCTCATCCATCTTTCCGAGATGTCCTGGACCAAGCGCGTGCGCAAGCCGGGCGATGTCCTCCAGGTCGGCGAATTGGTCGAGGCCGTTGTCCTCGAGATCAAGCCGGCCGACAAGCGCGTCTCGCTGGGTCTGAAGCAGGCTCTGGGCAACCCGTGGGATTCAGTCGAAACCCGCTTCGCCCCCGGCACCGTGGTTGAGGGACCCGTCACAAACCTCGCCCAATTCGGCGCATTTATCGATCTCGGCGACGGAATCGAAGGCATGATCCACGTCGGTGACATCACCCGTGAAAAGCGGATCCAGCATCCCAAGGATGTGCTGAGTGCGAACCAGGTAGTGAAGGCCGCCGTCGTCGAAGTTGACAAGGAAAAGCGCCGCATCCGCCTCAGCATGAAGCAGCTCGAGCCGACCTCGGCCGATATCTTCATCTCCGAGCATCAGGTGGGAGAAACTCTCACCGGCCGCGTCGTCGAGGCTCACGGCGGTTCCGCCAAGATCGAATTGGGCGAAGGCGTTCATGCCCGCTGCAAGACGAAGGAGGAAAGCGCCGGCACGCAGAGCGCAGCCGCCGCTGGAGCCGACGTCGACGACCTCGCCGCTATGCTCGCATCTCGTTGGAAAGGTGGAGGATCGTCCACGGCCACCGGCGTGAAAGAAGGCCTCCGCACCGGACAAATTCGCCGCTTCCGCATCGTAGCCATCGACCAGCAGCACCGCCGCATCGACGTCGAGCTCGCCGATTAGCGGAACATCGCGGTACATTTATCCGTCTCATTCGTCACACTCTTCAGGGGGGACTCCTCCGCGAGAGGTTATCGTGAAATCTGGAGCTTCTCTGGCGATCGCAGACGGCACCCGTCGTATCGCCGGGTCGACCTTGGGGATGGATGAGGCCGCACTAATCCGCGCCGCACAATCCGGCGACCAGGACGCCTTCGAGCATCTGGTGCGTAATTACGACCAGAGCGTGCTCCGCCTGGCTATGAATCTCCTCAGGTCGCCCGAGGACGCCTATGACGTCTATCAGGAGGCCTTCCTCCGCGTCTTCCGCAGCCTTCATACCTTCCGCTTCGATTGCAACTTCAACACCTGGCTCTACCGCATCGTCACCAACCTCTGCCTCGATCACCTCCGGAAAAAGAAGGTGAGAAAGACCGAGTCGACGGTCGTGGATACGGAAGAAGGGCCGCTCGACCGTCTCGATTCCGTCCCCGAACAGAGAGCCTCCAGCGATCCGCAGCGCGCCCTGCTCAGCAGCGAACTGCGCGGCCGGATCGAACAGGCCCTCTCCGGCATGACGGCCCGCGAGCGGCTGGTCTTCGAAATGCGCCATTATCAGGGCATGCGTCTGCGCGCCATCGGTGAGTCCCTGGGCACTTCCGAGGAGGCCGCTAAGAACTGTCTCTTCCGCGCCACTCAGAAAATGCGCACTGCGCTCGGAGAATTCGTATGAACTGCGACACTGCCAGACAGCAATTGGTCCTGTTCGTCTACGGCGAGCTTTCCTTCGACGAGGAAGAACTTCTCGAGCAGCATCTCGATACTTGCGCCGACTGCCGCGCGGACCGCGCCAGGCTGGAAGACCTCGGCGCCCTTCTCGAAGACGCCCAGGCCGAAGTTCCCGCCGGCCTTCTCGCCCGTTGCCGCCGCGACCTCGCCGCCAGGCTTCAGGAAGCACGTACCCGCCCCTCGCTCACCGCTCGCTTCTCCGGCATCTGGAGAAACTGGGTGGTCAACCCGCCCATGTGGATGCGTCCTGCCGGCGCTATCGCCATGCTCGCGCTCGGCTTCTTCGGCGCACGCCTCATGCCCGTCCACTCCACCACTCTCGAGCGCATGGGCGTGCCCCAGGAACCGGCTCCCGTGGTCAGCAAGGTTCGCCTCCTGAATCCCGACGAGGCCGGACGCGTCAAGGTCACCTATGACGAGGTGCGCCAGCGCGAAACCAGTGGCAATATCAATGACGAGCGCATCCGCCGGCTGCTTCTCGCCGCCGCCGCCGATCAGGCCGACCCCGGCCTTCGCGTCGAGTCCATCGACATCCTCAAGCAGCAGTGTTCGGACAACGAGGTCCGCCAGGCTCTGCTCAATGCGCTGCGCAGCGATACCAACTCCGGCGTCCGCCTCAAGGCCCTGGAAGGATTGCGCCTCTACGCCCGCGACCCCGAAACCCGTAAGGTCCTTTCGCAGGTCCTGTTGACGGATGACAACCCGGGCGTCCGCACTCAAGCGATCGACCTGCTCGTGCAAAGTAAGGAACCCGACGTCGCCGGCGTTCTCCAGGAAGTCCTTCGTAAAGAAGAAAACAACTATGTCCGGTCCCGCAGCCAGAGGGCGCTGAGCGAGATGAAGGCATCAGTCGGGACGTTCTAGCCATGCGTCCCACATGCTCCATTCTGCTGTTCTTCGCGTTGGTCTGTCCGGCGCAGCAGCAGAAGTTGGAGAGAAACGGGAATCTCTGGGTCTACTCGAACCAGGGCTCGGGGTGTGCCTCTGCAACCCGCGTGCGGGTGGTCGCCGCGGGCAGGCTCACTGTCATCTCAGCTGACCAGAAGGACGTCAGCTTCAAATGGTCCCGCCAGATACGCGCCTCCGGCCGCCAGGCTGCCCAGCAGTCCTCTTTCCCCGCCCAGGTAACAGCCGTCCAGAAGGGCGACTGGTGTATCGTGACCGTCTCTGATCCGATGCCCGCCGGGTCGGCCGGCGAACTGGCCGTCACCATCCCCCGCCGCATCACGGATCATAAGCTCGAGACCCGCTTCGGCGCCATCAATGTACGAGGCATATCCGGCGAAATCTTCGCCTCCACTGAGGCGGGCAATCTCGATCTCGACGACCTCGGTGGCAACGTCATCGCCAGAACCGGAGGAGGCGCCATCACGTGCGGGCGCATCCAGGGCAGCCTGCGCTGCCTCTCCGGCGGCGGAAACATCCGCGTCGGTCAGGTTTTGCGCGAAGCTGTCCTCGAATCCGCAGGAGGCGAAATCTTCGTCGACGACGCAGGCGGCATGCTGCGTCTCTCGACTTCTGGCAACATCCACGTCGCCCGCGCCGACCAGGCCGTCATCGCACATACCACTGGAGGGCTCATCGATATCGGACGGGCGGGCGGCATGGTCACCGCCGAGAGTGCCGGAGGCGGCATTCAGGTCGGCTCGGCCCGCGGTGTCCGCTGCGAATCGGCCAACGGCACAATTCGCCTGAAAAATGTCAGCGGCAGTGTTCGCGCCTCCGTCGGTACCGGACACCTTTTCGTCTACCTGGTTGCGGGTCAACAGATGGAAAACTCCTTTCTCGCCACCGGCCGCGGTGACATTACGGTCTTCCTTCCGTCTAACTTGGCAGTGACGGTGAAAGCGCTGAACGAGACGGCCGGTTGGATGGGTCGGGTGATTTCAGACTTCTCCGAGGTCCAGGTTCAGCCGTCGGAGGCCGGAAGCGGCCGGCCCGTCGTTGCCCAGGGCGCCCTGAACGGCGGCGGTCCAGTCCTGATGCTGTCCACCTCCGGCGGGGCCATCTACCTCAAGCGCTTGCGATGATCGTAACGAACGCTGCCCCTGTAGCGCCTGTTCGTCATCCGCCGCCCATGCCCCTCCTCGATGGGGTGGGCCGAGTCCGGTAACGCGCCGGGCGAGAAATGGGGAGAATTGTATGAAGCTTGTGATTGGAAAGATTCTGAGATTCGCTCGCTACTCGGCGCTGTGCGCCGCGCCTGCCGTGCTCTCCGCACAGCCGCCGCAACCTGCGCCTGCGCCTCCCGCTGCACCCGCCATCACCAATGCCCCTGAAATCTACCGGCTCATGGGAGTCGGCGGCACCTTCCTCGGCGTCGGAGTCCGCGAAGTGGATTCCGAACGCGCCAAGGCCCTCAAGCTGAAAGAGGAATATGGAGTTGAGATCACCAAGGTGGAAGACGAAAGCCCGGCCGCCAAGGCCGGACTCAAGGTGGGTGACGTCGTCCTCGAATTCAACGGACAGCGCGTCGAAGGCACCGAGCAGTTCGTCCGCCTCGTGCGCGAAACGCCCTCCGGCCGCGCGGTGAAACTCCTGGTCAGCCGCGGCGGCGCGAACCAGACTATCGCCGCCACTCTCGCCACCCGCAAAGCCGGTGCGCTCTACAGCTACTCCGGACCCAGCGAAGGCTTCAAAGTCGAGGTCCCGCGCATGGAGATGGTAATGCCCGACATCCCGAAGGCCATGATGTCATGGCGCAGCGCGGTCCTCGGCGTCGAGGCCGAGTCTCTCGGCGAATCCCAGCTCGCCACATACTTCGGCGTCAAGGACGGCGTCCTCGTTCGCTCGGTCATGAAAGGAACCGCGGCCGAGAAAGCGGGCATCAAGGCCGGCGACGTTCTGCTCAAGGTCGACGACACTAAAGTCTCCACCCCGCGCGACGTCACCAGTTCCATCCGCAGTGCCCGTTCCAGCTCCAGGAACTCAGTTCAGGTCGTGCTGATGCGCGAGAAACGCGAGATGACCGTGAGTGTGCCTCTGGACGAGGAGACCTCTGAAAAGCCCCCTGCTCCGCGCATCCAGAAGATGAGCGTGAAGCAGCCTCTCTGATCTGCTGCCTGCCTCCCAACAAGGGCGCCGGCTGACGGACTTCGGTCCTGTCCCCGGCGCCCTTCGTGCTTCCGGGCTCGCTAGGCCAGTTCGACGACCGTCCTGTGCACCTTCAACAAGAGCTCCACTTCGTTCCGCGGCAACTGCAGTGCGGACGCGATCCTCTCCGCCGGCTCACCCCGGCGATGCAGACGCAGCGCCTCTCCCCGTTTCGTCAGGTTCATCGACGCACCCGGCAGGAACGCCGGCGCGGGCGCAGAGCCCTGCTGGTCCTCCAGTCTCTTCTCCAGATGACGCAGGCTCGTCCGCATCGACTCGACCGCCTCGTGGGCCACGACACTCTCGATCCCAAGGCGCCGCCGCAGCGCTGCATTCTCCCTCTTGAGGTTCACGAAGAGCGCCAACGCGCCTAGCAGACTGGCCCCAAGAACGGAAAGCTGAAATATCGGATGCACGATCAGGTTCACGTTTTGTCTCCTTCTTTCTCTCAGAACAGCGTCCGCAGCCGCTCCTCGCGGCTGATGATCTCCTGGATCCGCACGCCGTAGTTCCCTTCCACCACCACCACCTCGCCTCGCGCGATCACGCAGTTGTTCACCACCACTTCAACCGGCTCGGAGACGGAGCGGTTCAGCTCTACAATGCTCCCCGTGGTCAGCTTGATGGCGTCTTTCAGGCGCATCTGTGCCCGCCCGAACGAAACTCCGACCGGCAGTTCCACCTCCATCAGCAGGTCCAGCGTGCACGCTCCCTTCGATGGAGTGCCCCTTCCCGCTTCGCCCTCCGCCTGTTGCTGCCTGGGTGCTCCGCTCAACAGATGCAGAAGCGGCTCCGTTCCAGCAATCCACGCCGTGCCCAATTCCCGGCCGCCAATCGACACCTGCACCGGTTGCCACTCGCGCACTTGTCGTTCCCCCGGACTGAGCTCCCCCGCCGCGAAGGACACCTCCCGCCCCAGTCGACTCCCGAGCGGTCCTGTTAGCTGCGAGAGCGACTGCTGAAGCAACTCGATGAACGTGCCGCGAGTCTCCTCCCCGCCCCCCTCATCCAGCCCAGCCGCGCGCAGCACCTCTCGGCCGGCTTCCTGCCACACCTCTCCGCTGATGCAGACTTGGATCGCCGCCTCGGGAGCACCCTCCAATGCTTGCCGCCAGTACAACTCCTGCCCGGTCTCGCGCAGTGGCACGCCGGTCATCGCCGCCGCGTGCGAAACAGCGCCCGTCATCGCGCTGATCGCAGGACCCAGCTTTTCCGCCCACTCCTGGGCCAGCCAATTGCTCGCGTCGCTCATCCGACCCTCCTCAACGCCCGCGCTCCGACGGCCACTTCTTCTGCATGAACGACCGCAGCCGCACAATCGCCTGCGTCTTCAATTGCGAGACCCTCGACTCGTGCAGCTTCACCACCCGCGCGATCTCCCGCAGCGTGAGTTCCTCCTGGTAGTACAGGCCGATCACAGTCCGCTCGATGTACGGCATCCGCGAGATCGCCTGCGCCAGCAACTTCTTCATCTCGCTTCGCTCAAACACGTGTGAAGGCCAGTCTTCCTCCTTGTCCGCCACGAACCGCAGCATGTCCCGCCCCTCTTCTTCCGACGGGTGGTTCTCCAGGCTGCCCAGATTCAGGCCGCGGATCTCCACCAGCCAGTCGTGATACTCTTCCAGCTCGATCCCCAGCTCCCCGGCGATCTCTTCTTCGGAAGGCGCCCGTTTCAGCCTCTGCTCCACGCTCGCCACCGCCTGCTCGATCTGCTTGCTGCGGCGCCTCTGCTGCCGCGGCGCCCAGTCCAGACCGCGCAGGCTGTCCAGAATCGCCCCGCGGATCTTGTACTCCGCATATGTCTTGAGCTTGACGTTGTGATTCGGGTCGAACCGGTCGATCGCCGAAATCAATCCCACGATCCCCGTGGAAATGAGGTCTTCCAGGTTCACGCTCTCCGGAAGCCGCTCATGGATCCGCCGCGCGATCAGCCGCACCTGCGGCAGGTGCTCCAGAATCAGCCGCTCCCGCTCCTCTGCGCTGACTATTGTCTCCGTCTGGTAAGGATTCATCGGATTCCTCTCCTCGGCCTACGCGGCTGCCACCGCCGCCCTCGTCTCGCGCAGCACCATCTCCGCCATCTCCGTCTTCGTGGCGGGCGCCAGATCCTCGGGAATGCGCTGTCCCGAACAGAGGTACGAAACCGGTTTGCCGCTGACCATGGCCGCTGCCACGCATCCCCCGCCGCAGCCGGCTTCGTCCAGGCGCGTGAACAGCAACTTCGCCGGACGAAAAACCTCCCACCACCGCACCGCTTGCAGCAGGTCGGACGATCGCGTCGTCGCCGGCAGCACCAGTTGCACCTCGATATCCTCGTGCGCGCCCAACATCGCCGCCCACTCGCGCGCGCACTCGATATCCCTCGGGCCGAAGCCCGGCGTGTCGATAAAAACCAACTCTTTCTGTTGGTGCTCCTCAATCAGCCGCGTCAGCCCCCCCGGCGTCTCCGCCATCGCAAACGGCAAGCCCAGGATCGCCGCGTACGACCGCAGTTGCTCCGCCGCCGCTACCCGGTGCGCGTCCGTGCTCAGGATCATCGCCGGCCGCCGTGCCGCGACCCCGGCGCGCATCGCCAGTTTCACCAGTGACGTCGTCTTGCCCGCCCCCGCCGGACCGGCCAGCGCAACGATCTTCCGTTTCGCCCCCGGCCGTCCCAAAAGCGAATCCACGTGGATGCGTGACTCGATCTCCTCCGCCAGAGCCTGCCGGACCACCTTCGGCCCCGCCGGTTCCGTTCGAAGGTGCAATCGCAGCTTCCTCTCCACCCGGTCCAACAACTCTTCCACCAGGCCTGCCGGCAAGTCGCACGCCACTAGCGCCGCCGCCGCCGGACGCAGTTCCGACGCATATCCCGTCGCGCACACGCCTGCCGCCAGTTGCGCCACCAGCGCCGACAGACGCCCCAGCTCCGCTTCGACTCCGGCCAGTGAAACCGCGGGCTTCCGAGTCCTTTCCCATTGCTCCTTTTCCGGTAGTTCGACCACCACCCGGTACGCTCCGGCGCGCACTCCCTCCGCCGGGCCCGACTCCACCAGCAGCGTCTCGTCGCCGCATTCCTTCTTCGCCTGCGCTATCGCGGACTCAATCGTGTTTCCGTAGTATGTCTTCTGTACCGGCATCATTGGACCCCTTTCAGCACCCCGAGTGAGACCACTCGCGTGCCCGGCGGGACTTCGCCGTGAGATATTACCGACACCTGCGGGTGGCTCGCCTCCAGCATCTGCCGCACGAAATACCGCGCCACCGCGCTCGTCAGCAGCGTCCACGCTGACTGCCCCTGCGACGCGGCGCCCCGCGCAGCTTCCATCAGCTCACTCACTCTCTGCGGCGCCAGATTCAGGTGCGACGCCGTCTCCCCGTGCTCCACCGCCTGCTCAATCCCGCGCTCCATCGACGCATCCAGGAAGTACACCGGCAACTCGCCCTGCCCGTTGAGCAGCGGCTTTGCCAGAGTCCTGCGCAGCGCCTGCCTGACGTACTCCGTCAGCAGCACCGGATTCCGCGTCACCGCCGCGCCTTCGCTCAGAGCCTCCAGAATGCTGCCCGCATCCTTGATCGAGACCCGCTCGCGCAGCAGATTCTGCAGCACCCGCTGCACCGTCGTCATCGGCACGAGCTTCGGCACCAGGTCCTCCACCACGCGCGGATTCTCCTCGGCCACCCGGTCAACCACCTTCTTCGCGTCCTGCCGCGACAAGATCTCGTGGCAATGCCGGCGCACCAGTTCGGACAGATGTGTCCCCAGCACGCTGACCGCGTCCACCACAGTGCAGCCCGCGCTACGCGCGCGGTCCGACTGGTCGGACAGAATCCACATCGCCGCAATCCCGAACGCCGGGTCCTTCGTCGGCACGCCCTGCAGCGGGACTTTCGCGCCCGCCGGCGGGATCGCCAGATCGCAGCCCTGCGGCAATTCGAAGCGTGCGATCTCCGCCCCCTTCAGCAGCACGACGTATTCACGCACCCTCAGCGAGAGGTTGTCCGTTACCCGCACCGGCGGCAGGATGTATCCCAGGTCAGCCGCCAGCTGCCTGCGAATGCCTGCGATCCTGCGCAGCAGCGGCGAGTTCTCCGCACCCTCCACCAGCTTCACCAGCCCCAGTCCCACCTCCACCGACAGCGGCTCCACCCGCAGCAGCGCATCGAGACTCTCCCGCGCCGGAGCATGCGCCGCCGGAGCCGCCGCCGTCTCCTTCTCCAGTTGCTTCGACCTCATGCGATACCCCGCATAGCCGATCCCTCCGCCCATCAGCACAAACGGAATCTTCGGTAGCCCCGGCAGCATCGCCATCACCAGCAGAACCCCGGCGGCCAGAAGCAGCGGCTGGTGGCTACCGAACACTTGCTTCCGGAAATCCTCGCCCATCTCCCGCTCCGAGCTCGCGCGCGTGACGATCAGGCCGCCTGAGATCGAAATCATCAGCGCAGGGATCACCGTCACCAGTCCGTCTCCGATCGTCAGCACTGTGTACGTCTCCAGCGCGCGCGCCAGGTCCATCCCGTGCTGCACTACGCCGATCAGAAATCCCGCCACGATGTTGATGGTTGTGATGAGGATGCTCGCCACCGCGTCGCGCTGCGTGAACCGCGTCGCACCGTCCATCGCCCCATAGAACTCCGCCTCCGCCGACAGCGCCTTCCTCCGTGCCTTGGCCTCCGATTCGTTGATCAGGCCCGCGTTCAGGTCCGCGTCGATCGACATCTGCTTGCCCGGCAATGCGTCCAGTGTGAACCGCGCCGTCACCTCCGAAATGCGCACCGCGCCGTGGTTGATCACGACATACTGGATCGCGATCAGCACCAGGAACACCACCACGCCGACCACGTAGTTGCCGCCCACCACGAAATTCCCGAACGACTCGATCACCTCGCCCGCGGCCGAAGTCCCCTTGCTGCCGTTCAGCAGAATCAACCGCGACGACGACACGTTCAACGCCAGCCGGAACAGCGTCATCAGCAGCAGCGTGGTCGGAAACACGCTGAACTCCGCCGGACGCCGGATGTACATCGAAACCAGCAGCACCACCGTCGACAGCGTGATGTTGGCGCTGATCAGAATGTCGAGCAGAAACGGCGGCAGAGGCGTGACCATCGCCAGCAGAATGCCCAGCACGCCCGCTGGCACCGCCACCTCGGCCGAGGCCAGTTGCCGCCAATCCAATCCCGCCGGCGCTGACCCGCCCACCGCTCCTGGCTGCTGCCTCCGGCCGGCGTTCGATCCTGCCGGCGGCGCCGCCAGCGTATTCCCATGCGCTGCTGCAATCGGTGTCGTCATCGTCTCAGCCCCTCTGCGGTCCTCCGTTCATCAGCCGGAACACGTAGGCCAGCACCTCTGCCACCGCCCGGTACAACTGCGCCGGGATCTCCTGCCCCACCTCCACCTGCTTGTACAGCGCCTGCGCCAGCGGCGGATTCTCGATCACCGGCACCTGGTGCGCCAGCGCCTTCTCGCGGATGCGCAGCGCCAGGAAATTCTTGCCTTTTGCCACCACCTTCGGGGCAGACATGCTCTGCATGTCGTAGCGAAGCGCCACTGCGAAGTGCGTCGGGTTCACCACCACCGCCGTCGCCTTCGGAACCTCCGTCATCATTCGCCGCCGCAGCATCTCCCGCCGCAGCCTGCGGATCTTCATCTTGATCTCGGGGTTGCCTTCGTTCTGCTTGTACTCCTCGCGGATCTCCTGCTTCGTCATCCGCAGGTCCTTCATGTACCGCCGCTTCTGCCGGAACAGGTCCACTGCGCCCCAAACGATCAGCGCCCCCGCGGCGTTCCAGATCAGTTCCGACAACGCCCCGCCCACCACGCGCACGCCGCTCTCCAGACTCAACAGCGGCAGGCGCAGAAACTCTCCGATCCGCTCCGAAATCACCGCCCAACTGATCAGCAGCATCACCGGAAGCAGCAGCACCGCCTCCATCAGAGCGCTGCGGTTTCTGCGCGGCAGTTCCTTCAGGTTCGTGATCGGATTTAACCTGCTCAGGTCCGGCGTCAACTTGGACGACGCCAGACCGAAACCCGTCACGGTTAGTTGCGTCAGAAGCCCCGCCCCCAGCATCAGCGCTCCTGCGGCCGCCAGCCCCGCGCAAAGCGGCAGCACGCGTCCTGTCATCACTTCCTGAACCGCCTGCCTGCTCAGTTCCATTCCGAACGGCAGCAGCAGCAGTTCGCGCCCCGCCTGCCGCACATGCGGCCACCACGACGCGGCCGTCCCCGTCAGCAGTGCTGCAAATACCGAGAACTGCACAGCCGCCACCAGTTCGCGGCTGGCCGCGAAGCGCCCGTCGTCCCGCGCCTTCTTCAGCCGCTGCTGTGTCGGTTGCTCTGTGCGTTGGTCCTGGTCTGCCATGCTTCACCGCATCAGTTGAGCGAGGGAGGATTCGAACTTCGCCGCGCCCGCGCGATAGATCCACGCCATCATGGGCGCCAGCACCGCCAATGCCGCCAGGCTGGCCAGCATCTTGACCGGGAATGCCAGCGATAGAAGCTGCAATTGCGCGTGAAACCGTCCCAGCACAGCCAGCGTGACGTCCGTCAGAAGCAAGAGCCCTGCCACCGGCAGAGCCAGCCGCAGTCCCAGTTCCAACATCGCGCCGCCCATTCCAACCAGCACTCCCGCTTCGTGCCATCCCGGTCCCGGCCCGCCCGGTGGGCATGTCTCCAGGCTGCGCGCGAACGCCTTCAGCACAACCCGGTCCATGCCCGTCGAAAAAAAGAGAAGATTTGCTCCCAGTTGTGCGATGATCTGCAGCACCGTGCTGTCCGCCTGGCTGTTCGGATCCACCGCGGAGGCATAGGAGAATCCCGCCTGCACAACGATCGACTGCGCCGCGAACACCAGGCTCTCCGACAGGAACCCCACCAGCACACCCACTGCCACTCCAATCAGAACCTCTCCGCCGAGCCAGAGCAGCATCTGCCCACCCGTCACCGCACCCATTCCCAGCTTTGGCGCTACCGGCAGCAGAGCCGCGCTCAACGACAGCACCAGCAGAATCCGCGCCGGTTCTACCGCGCTTCGCGCGCCGGGGACCGGCACGAACACCAGCGCTCCGCCCAGCCTCGCCATGATCAGCAGGAAGCCGAGCATGGTCGTCTGATCCAGCCTCAGGTCAGTGGGCATAGCGTCCCAAATCCCCCAGCACTTGGACGGTGAACGCGCACAGCCGCATGAGCATCCAGGGCAGCAGCAGCACCAGCCCCGCGAGAAACGCGATCAGGCGCGGCACGCTGCCGAACGCCGGGTCCTGCACCGAAGTCACGATCTGCAGCAGGCTAATCAGAATGCCCGCCGCGAATCCGATCGTCAGCAGCGGCAGGCTCAGCCAGAACGCTGCCATCAGCGTTTGTCTCACCAGATCGACTGCCATTTGTGCGTTCATAGAGCACTCACTGAAAACTCTTCATCAGCGATCCGACCACCAGGTTCCAGCCGTCCACCAGCACGAACAGCAGGATCTTGAACGGAGCCGACACCATCACCGGCGGCAGTTGCACCATGCCGATCGACAGCGTCACCGAAGCCACAACGATGTCGATGATCAGAAACGGCAGGAACAGCACCGCGCCAATCTGGAACCCCGTCTTCAGCTCCGAGAGCACGTACGCCGGAGCCAGTACCCCCAGCCCGAGCTCGGCTGGCGACTTTGGCGCTGGCGCCTTCGTGATCTCCACCATCAGTGCGATGTCCTTCTCCCGCGCGTATCGCAGCAGGAAGTTCTTCACCGGCATCGTGCCCTGCTCCCATGCCGCGGCCCGGTTCAGCTTCCCCTGTTCCAGCGGCTCCCAGCCCTGGGCGTAGACATCCTTCATCACTGGCTGCATGATCAGCAGCGAGAGAAACAGCGACAGCCCCAGCAGCACCTGGTTCGACGGCGCAGTCTGCGTTCCCAGCGCCTGCCGCAGAAAATGCAGCACAATGCTGACCCTCAAGAACGGAGTCAGCGAGACCAGTACCGCAGGCAGCACGGTGAGCGCCGTCAGCAGCAGAACGATCTGCAGCGGAACCCCGAGACTGTCTCCACCCTTGCTCTGCGCCGGCGGAATTCCCAGGAGGTTGCCTGCGGGCGCTCCCCACATGGGCGCCGCGGCGAGGAGAAGGCTTGCGACCTTCATCGCGCATCCCCTCCATTGCCGGCCTGCCTCAGTGCGTCCTGAAACGTCTCCGCCGGCCCGAAGACAACTCCCGCCGGATGCGTTCCCACCAGAATCGTCCGTCCTCCCACGCGCACCAGGTGCAGGCTGTGATGCGGTGTCAGCGGCAGCCTTCCGACCACCGTCAATGCGGCCTCGCCACCGGACCGGCGCGGCCGGCCGATCAGCGGCAGGCCGCTCCGCCGCCGCGCCAGCCATAGTACGCCCGCCAGCAGGCCCAACACGAACACCACAGCCAGAATCTGATCCGTGACAGCCATCTCACTCCTCTACGTTGAAGTCCGTAATCCGCACGCCCATCGTGTCTTCGATGATCACGATCTCTCCGAATCCGACCAGCGCTTCGCCGATCCGGATGTCGATGTTCTCGCCCGCCGACCGCGTCATCTGGATCACGCTGCCAGGCTCCAGATCCAGCACCTCTCCCAGCGTCATCACCTTCCGGTCGAGTTCCACCGAGACGTCCAGAGCGACGTCCGCCATCGGCGCAATCTGTTCCGCGACAGTCATACGGTTCCGCCTTCAACCCCGGTCAGCGCTTCAGGTTGATCGTCTCCTGGCTGAGCTCGTCTACCGCCGTCACGACTCGCGCATTCGCCTGGTACCCGCGCTGCAGCACGATCAGGTTCGTGAATTCCCGAGCGATGTCCACCGTCGAGAACTCCACCGCCCCGCCCATGATCTGTCCGCGTCCGCCCGTCCCGGGCAGGCCCACCGCGGGCAGCGCCGTCCTCGCGCTCAACTGGAAGTTGTTGTTGCCCACCGCGATCATCGACTCCGGGTTCCGGATCGACGCCATCGCCAGTTGTCCCACGGCCACCTGCTGTCCGTTCGAGTACTGCGCCAGCACCCGGCCTCCGTCGCCGATGCCCACGCGCACGAGCTGCGCCGCCGGAAACCCGTCCTGCGCATTCGCCGCCACCGCTGAGGTTTGCGAATACTGCGTCAGTAGTGGAGTCGCTCCGTGAAAGAGCTGCCACGTGATCGTCATGTCGTCCGCTCCGTCGGCTAGTCCCGTGACAGACATCGTCGGCATCGGATCCGTCGCGGCTGGCGAAACCATCTTTCCGCTTTGGTCGAACTGGATCGTTCCCGTCACCGGCGTGAAAGGTGGAGTCGCCAGGTCGCCGTCGGGAACGCTCATCGAGTAACTCCACTCCCCCGGATTCGCGGTCTTCGCAAAGTTCACCGAGACGATGTGCGAGCCGCCGAGCGAGTCGTAGACCTCAATCGACGTTGAAAACGTCGTTGCCGGCGGCCCCGCGGTTCCCGAGGCATCGAGGTTCAGATCGAAAGAGAAGTTCTTGGTCGCCACAGGCGCCCGCAATGACCCCACCGGAACCATCACGTCTGTTGCGGGCTTCGTGGTGTCCAGGACACCGTTCACTTCGTTCCAGCCCTGCAGCCGGAATCCGGTCGCCGTCACGAGCTGGCCTTCTTTGTTGATCTGCAGATTCCCCCCGCGCGTATACAAGACGCTGTTGGAGAGCGGTTCCCGCACCACCAGAAACCCGTCGCCCTGGATCGCAACGTCCAGCGGACCCGAGCTCGCCTGGATAGCACCCTGCGAAAATTGTCGGATCGTCACCGGACGCGCCACGCCGAATCCCACTTGAGTCTCGCCCAGCCCTGCTCCCAGCGACTGCGTCACTAGGTCGCTGAACACAACGACGCTCGACTTGTACCCTGGCGTGTTCAGGTTGGCCAGATTGTTGCCCACCACGTCAACCGCGGTTGCGTGGGCTCCGAGCGCGCTCAGCGCTGTTGAAAACGATGTGAACATGTTGTCTCCTCTGTTTTCTGTTCTGCACTCCGGCAAATGTTCTGACACAGCTCCGCAAACTCAGGGCGTCTTCTTGTCACTGCTCTCCTCGGCTGCAGGGACAATCGTCTCGCGAATTGCCTGCAAGTCCTTCCGCATAGTCATCGTCTGCTCCAACTGTGTGAACTGCGCCAGTTGCGAGATGAACTCCACCCCGTCCGCCGGATTCAGTGGATTCTGGTTTTTTAACTGCGCCACCAGGAGCTGCATGAATACCTCCTTGTTTGCGAGGCGGTCCGCACTCTCCGCTTCCGGCGCTTTCGTCGTGGAGGAGCCTTGCATCAACTCGTTGATGTCTCCCCACGCCTGTGTCTTAGTGCTGTCTGTGACTGTGCTCATGCTCTTTCTCCCATCGCCGCCAGCCGCCGCAGGGCGGTCAGGCTGCGGAACTCCTCCTGCTCTTCGGTCATCTCCCGGGCGCCGTGCCTGGGGTCGCCACCTTCTCCCGATTGCATACCCGCCTCCTCTGTCCGAATCACGCTCGTGCCCGACCAACGGAACGACTGCCGATCGGCCGCAATCGATTCCGCGGTCCGCAGAGTCTCTCGCAGTTCAGTGGCTGGTAACGCCGCCGCCGGCCGCAACTCCGCCCGCCAGCCCTTCGATTCCAGGTCGTTCTCCAGGCTCGGCAATACGTTTTGCAGCGCCGACGCGATCCGCTCGTCCGCTGTCCGCACCGTCAGATTGACGCCTCCGCGCGACTCGACGAATTGCAGATCGACGCTTGAGCCGGCCTCTCCACGCACCCGCACTGCAATGTCTCTCAATGCAGGCTTGGGTCCCGCCACTTCCGGCGTCTCGGCGGCTGCGGCCGGAACCAGCGGCCGCGCCGCCTCTGGCCGCTTCGCCGTCTCCGCCTGCTGCTTCCCCATGGTCGCGGTCCCCGTTTGCACCGGCACTCGCCCGACTCCGGTTTCATGCTGTTCGTGCGGCCGGTCTCCGCTTGATTCGCGCTCATCTCCGGATTCGAGATTGCGCCGAACCGGCTGGACATCTGCAGGCTCCGTGCGCCTGGCATGCGCGAGCAATGCCGGCTCCTTTTCAACTGCGGCCTCGCCTTCGCCCTGCGCGTCAAGCATCTCTGCCCGCGCCGGCTCGAGCTTGCGTTCAACTGCGCGCCATGTCGCATTCGAACTGTCCGTTCGCACTGGCGTACGCGCTGGCGTCGGGTTGCTCTCCGGCTCCGTCGGTCCTGTCGCGCTATGGACCACGCCGGGAGGCTCCTGCCTCGCGACCGGATTCCGAGGTGATGTGAGTTCGACCATGCGGCCGCTGATCACTGCAGGCGCTTCTGTGATTGCTGCAGGCTTTGCCGTGGGGGCATTCGGCTTCGTAGGAATATGTTGTTCGCCGTCAGCCGTAAGCTCCGCAGCCGCAGTCTGACGCACAATGTCACTCGGCTCATCGGGATCGACGTTGAATCTCGCCCCTGCCCCTGCAGGCTCCGGCAGCGGGGGGGCCATCCTGGGGCGTTCACCGGCTCCGCCGCCCATCCGAGCCTCATGGGTCTGCTCCGCTGCGGGGGCCGCGAGTGACAGGACTTTCCCCTCCGGCGCCACCAGCGGCGCAAGACACAGAATCATCGATTCTGCCGGTGCGCGAGAGGGCCCTTCCTCTTCAGTCCGCTCTTCCTTCCACTGGCTTGTGTGCAGCGCCTGCCGGCAGTCGGTGCGCGAAGACTCTCCGCTGGCCGCCGTCGCGGATTCTCCAGCGCCTTGTTGCAGTGCATCGAGCAGCGACTGGAATGCATCAATGCCTCCCAGCCCCGGCTCGCATTCATCGCCCGCTGGAACCGCGGAGGCCAGGCATCCAGTGCTGTCCGGCGTTGAAGCAAGTGGAATCGGGAGCCACGCTGTGCTCATGCCCACACATCAGCAAGCCGGCTTCCATCCTTCTTCCGCATTGAGCAGAAAGGGAATCCCGCCGTTCTTCCCTGTTCCAATCCCGAAACGGCACGCGCCGTCCCACGGCGGTGTTCCACTTTGATCCTCTCATCGGCACATTTCTTGATTAATCGACTCTTTTTTCTGGCATTCCGATTGCTTTAATCTTCCCGGAGACCGCATGGATCCTCTCACTTCCACAGCCGCCGCCGGAATGCGCGCCAGACTCGAGGCGCTCGATCTCCTCGCCAACAATCTGGCCAACAGCTCCACTCCCGGCTTCAAAGCGGATCGCGAAGCCTACACGCTTTACCTCGGCGATGACAGCCTCGACGCCTCTCTATCTGGAACAGGCCTCGCCCAGGTCACCGCTCCTCTGATCGAATCGCACAGGACGGACTTCTCTCAAGGCACCCTCACCGATACGCACTCGCCTTCTGACCTGGCTCTTTCCGGCGACGGCTTCTTCGTCGTTGACGGGCCCAACGGTCCGCTGCTGACCCGCAGCGGCAACCTGCGTGTCTCGCGCGATGGCAAGCTCACCACTCCGGAAGGCTACGAGTTCAACACCGTCGAGCCTCGCCGCATCCGCCTCGATCCTCTGCGGCCTTACTCGGTCGATCCCGACGGAACAGTCCGGCAGGATGGCGCGGCCCTCGGCCGTTTGAAACTCGCCTCCCTCAACACCTCGGCTCAGCCCCCCAGGCGTGAGGGTGTCTACTTCTCTCTCGACTCGCGCGACCTGCCCTCGCTCGCCTCCTCGCGGGCGGAAGTCCTGCAAGGCAAACTCGAGACCGCCAATTTCTCTGCTCCCGAAGCCGCGGTGCGCCTCGTCGCCGTGCTGCGCCAGTTCGAGTCACTGCAAAAAGCTATTCAATTGGGCGGCGACATGAGCCGGAAGGCCGTGGAAGAGGTCGCCCGCGTCAATCCATGAAAGTCGAAAGGTCACACTCATGATCCGAGCCCTTCTCAGCGCCGCCAGCGGTATGGACGCGCAACAGACGAACGTGGACAACATCGCCCACAACCTCGCCAACTCAAATACCGTCGGATACAAGATGCGACGTGCCCAGTTTCAGGACCTGCTCTACCAGACGATGGTCCAGCCGGGCGCGGCCGCCGGCTCGCAGACCGTCGTGCCCAGCGGCCTCCAGCTCGGACTCGGCACGCGCGTCGCATCCAACGGCATCACCTTCGCGCAAGGCAGCTTCTCGAGCACCGGCAATCCACTCGATCTCGTCATCGAAGGGCGCGGATTCTTCCAGGTGCGCCGGCCGTCCGGTGAGATCGCGTACACGCGCGCAGGCCAGTTCCATCTCGACCGGGACGGCAACCTTGTCACCGGCGATGGCGACCCTCTGGAACCCCAGATCAGCATCCCGCCAGAAGCCCAGAGCATCACCATCGGCTCCGACGGTACCGTCAGCTTCACGCTGCGCGGGCAAACGGCCGCGCAGCTCGGCGGCCAGATCCAGCTCGCCAACTTCTCCAACCCCGCTGGCCTGAACAGCATCGGCCGCAACCTCTACCTCCCCACCGACGCTTCGGGCGAGCCCACCATCGGCAATCCCGGCGGCCAGGAAGGCCTCGGCACACTGCTGCAAGGTTATGTCGAGCAGTCCAACGTCAGCGTTGTCGAAGAGTTCGTCAACCTCATCGTCAGCCAGCGCGCCTACGAAGCAAACTCAAAAATCGTCCGCGCCGCCGACGAGATGTATCAGCAAGTGAACAACATGACACGATGAGACCACTGATCCTCATCCTCGCGCCACTCATCGCGCTCACGGCAAACGATGCGTGCATCCACGTCGAATCAACGCAGGTGCTGGCGTCTCATCTCGCATCGCGCATCCCGGCGTTCAGCGGCATCCCCGCCGACACGATCATCGGCTACGCGCCTGCGCCTGGCCTCACTCGCTGGTGGCGTGGAACCGAGCTGCGCCGCCTCGCCCAGCGGCACGGAGTCGATCCCGGAGAGCTCGCAGCCTCGTGCGTCGAACGCCTGGCGCGCGTTGTCGAACAGAGCGAAGTGTCCGATGCCCTGCGTCAGGCGCTGCCGCCCGGCGCGCAACTGGAGATCGCTGACTACTGCCGCATGCCGGTGCCCGCTGGCAAGCTGGTCTTCGAACTGAGTGGCCTCGCCCGGCCCGCCGCTCCATCTTCGAACAGCGTCCTGATGTGGCGCGGCCGTCTCGTCTACGAACAACGCAGAAGCGTGCCCTTTTGGGCCTCCGTGCGGATTGCCGCCGAACGCACCGGCTACTACGCCGCCCGCGCAGTCCCTGCCGGCAAGGCGCTGGAGACTCAGGATCTGACCCTCGAAACCAGGAGCGTTTCCATTTTTGCCTCCGAGCCGGAAGGTTCGCCCGATCGCCTGATCGGCCGTGAAGTCCGGCGAGCCATCCCCGCAGGCGCACCGCTGACGCAGGATCTCTGCGCGCAGCCGAGGGACATCATGCCGGGCGACACCGTCTCCGTCGTGATCCAATCAGGCGCGGCGCGGCTGAGCGTGGAAGGACGCGCCGCAGCGGGAGGCCGGCGCGGCGATGAAATCCTGATCGAAAACCGCCAGAACGGGAAGAAATTCAAGGCCACGGTCGAAGGCAAGGGCCGGGCCGCCGTCAACATGGAGAACCGGAATGTGGAAGCTGTCTCTGATCGCACTGGCCCTCGCGCTGCAAATCAGCGGCGCAGGCAAGAAGCCGCCAACGCCTTCGCCGCTGGACCTCATCGTCCAGGAAGCTGAGGCGCGCTCCATGCCCGCCGCCGCATCGCCGGGGTCGCTCTACGATTCCTCCGGCCGACTCGGCGATCTCGCGCGCGATCTGCGCGCAGCCCAGGTCAACGACCTGGTCACCATCGTCATCTACGACAACCTCTCCGCTGTCTCGAAAGGCGCCACCGCCGCGCGCCGCAAGTCGGAAGCGCACGCCTCTGTCAACGAGCTCGGCGGGCCGACGCGCGTCAACGGTCCGCTCACTGCTCTCGCCGATCTAAGCGGGGACAACAAGCTCGACGGGCAAGGCGAGACTTCCCGTGAGACGACGATGAAGACCACGCTCACAGCCCGCGTGACGCATGTGCTGTCCAACGGCAACCTGGTCGTCGAAGGCCGCAAGCAGGTGATGGTCAATTCCGAGAAGCAGCTTGTCACTGTGCGCGGCCTGATTCGCTGGAACGACCTCAGCTCCAGCAACCGCGTCTCCTCGGACCGTTTGGCGGAACTCGAAGTGACGGTCAACGGCAAGGGAGTCGTCAACGACGCGATCCGCCGCCCCAACTTCCTTTACCGGCTGCTCCTTGGCCTCCTGCCTTTCTAGCCATGAAACTCACCGCGCTCCTCCTGCTCTCAATATTCACCGCCAGCGCCGCCGTCCGGGTCAAGGAGATCGCCGCCGTCGAGGGCGTTCGCGACAACCAGTTGCTCGGCTACGGCATCGTGGTCGGGCTGAACGGCACCGGCGATAAGCGGCAGACCTTCTTCTCCGCGCAGATGCTCGCCAACCTGCTCGACCGCATGGGAGTGCAGGTCTCTCCAACAGCGATGCTCGTCCGCAATACGGCGGCCGTGATGCTGACGGCCAATCTGCCGCCCTTCGCTCAGCCCGGCACGCGGATCGACGTGCAGGTCGCCGCCATCGGCGACTCGACGAATCTGCAGGGCGGCCTGCTGATTCTCACGCCGCTCAAATCGTCCGGCGGCGAGGTGTTCGCCGTGGCTCAGGGCTCCGTGGTGACGGGCGGCTTCGTCGCAGGACGAGGCGGCGGCAACTCGACGACGCTGAACCATCCGACAGCCGGACGCATTCCGAACGGCGCCATCGTCGAGCGTGCGCCGCCGTCGCTGACGCCTGAAGGGAAGCTGCGGCTGCAACTGCGGCAGGCTGACTTCACGACAGCCGCGCGACTGGCCGCCGTGATCAACACGAAGTTCGCGGGCGACGTGGCGCGTTGCGAAAGCGCCGGAGTTGTTGCGGTGAAGGTGCCTCAGACTTACGCACAGAGAAGTGTGGAGTTCGTCGCCGAAATCGAAGCGCTCACGCTGGAGGCAGACCGCCCGGCACGCATCATCATCAATGAGCGAACGGGCACCATCGCTGCGGGTCGCGAGATTCGCATTCGCCCGGTCGCCATCCTGCACGGCGCCCTGTCGGTCGAAGTGCAGACTACCTACGACGTGTCGCAGCCCGCGCCGCTCTCTGACGGCAAGACCACCGTGACGCCACAGGTGTCGGTGGGCGTGAAAGAGGAGCCCGCCAAGAGCATTCAACTCAAGCAGGGCGCAACCGTGGACGACCTGGTGAAAGCCCTGACTGCGATCGGCTCGACGGCTCGCGACATCATCGCGATCCTGCAGAGCCTTCGCGCCGCCGGCGCTTTGGACGCCGAGATCGAGGTGATCTGATGACCATCCCCGTCAACAACTGGAATCCGGCACTGCCGGATGCCTCAGGAAAGCCTGACGCCGCAAAGATCAAGGAGACCGCAAAGCAGTTCGAAGCACTGCTCATCGGCCAGATCATGCGCAGCATGAGAGAGGCCGGCGGCGGCTGGCTCGGCAGCGGCGAGGACCAGACCGGCGCCACAATGGCCGAGTTCGCCGAGCAACAGGTGGCTCAGATCCTGGGTGCTCAGGGCGGCTTCGGCCTGGCCGCGCTCATCGAGCAAGGACTCTCAAGAGCTTCTCAGCCGCAGAAGCTCAACGTGGGCGCGGCCGGAACATCGTAGGCGTGCGGCGCGGCGTGGAGTTGCGTCAGCGATGCGCTGGGCCGCAGATCGTTCCATCCGTCGAGCAGTGTGATGGTGACGCGCTCGGCATCGGCGAGCGGCGCGTCGAACTGCTGGAAGTTGCCCTCCTGCAGACGCGCGGCGATGAACGAATACAGCGCCGCGAGATTGCCGGCGAGATCGCCGCCTCTGTCGCGATCGAGCGTTGCGGACAGCTCGGCCAGGATTTCCAGGCTATTGCTGACTGCATCGGAGCGGCCGCGGATGTCGTCCTCTCGCAGGCATTGCCTGGCCCGGATGATGGAGTCGCGCAAGCCCGTAAAGAGCATGACGACGAGTTCGATCGGGTCTGCGGAGAGGATGGCCTCCCGCATATGTACGCGGTAGGGATCAGAATACATTGATGTCCTTGGCCTCCGGAGTTCAGCCGATCTCCTCCGCAAGCCGAAGCACGTATTCGGGCGGGATCTGGCGGATGACCTCCTGGGTCTCCTTGTTAACGATGCGCATGACCGGCCGCCTGGTCTGGCGGTCGAATGCGAAGGTCAGCTCGTTTCTCTCTCCGAAGAGTCGGGCTTCGTTGACAGATTCTACGGCGTGGATGAGCCGCCGTTGTTCAGCGCGCTGCTCGGGTGAGAGTGGCGTAATCGCTGAGACCGCAGGCAGTTCGCCGATGTTCTCGACGCGTCGTATTTCCATGAGGACGCCTCCTTCCCGGGACCTCTGCTCCCAGAGATCTCATCGGGCCGGCAAGGAAGGGTCTTAGTGGAAAGATGGCGACGAGCGCCTCAATCGAGGTTCAGGACCTCTTTGAGCGTGCCGCGGTGGGCCTGGATCTTCTTCTGGAGCAGCATGATCGCGTAGATCAGTTGCTCGGGCCGGGGCGGGCAGCCGGGGACGTAGACGTCGACGGGGATCACCTGGTTGACGGGGATCAGCGCATAGTTGCTGAAGACACCAGTGGAGGTGGCGCAGGCGCCCATGGAGATGACCCAGCGCGGTTCCGGCATCTGTTGATAGAGGTGCCGGATGACTGGGGCCATCTTGTTGGAAACGCGGCCGGCGATGATCATCAGGTCTGCCTGCCGCGGGCTGCCGCGGAAGACCTCGGCGCCGAAGCGGGCGATGTCGAAGCGCGACGCGCTCATGGCCATCATTTCAATGGCGCAGCAGGCGAGACCGAAGGTCATCGGCCAGATCGAGTTCTTGCGGCCCCAGTTGATGACACCGTCGACCGTGGTGAGGAGGATGCCGCTGTCCTGGCCAAAGCTGCCTTCGCGGTCTATGCGGTCGAACAGGCCAGCAGGGAGGTCGCCGAGCTGGATCTGATTTTCGCGGATCGTGTTTTCCATGTCCCCTCTATTCAGATTATCCCACGAGCCCTGGTTCCGGGCGTTTGGACGTGAAGAGCCGGCGGCCCTCGCGGGGCGGAGCGCGGGAGGTGGGCGTTCGCCGACTGAGTGGGCTCGCGTGCGGGTGCGGCCCGTCCTGAGGACCACGAGCCGAGATATCGTCGACGGTTGCGGCATGAGCGTAGGCGTGGGGGTTGAGGGCGGGGTAGGTAGAATGAGGTTATATCGATGAAATCTCCATACGCGGAGCTTTTGCCCCCACTGTGCCGGGAGTTTGGCATAGACATGGAGTATTGGGACATTTGGGGTCACCGGCACGAGGTGGGGGAGTCCTCTTTGCTGGCGATTCTGGGGTCGTTCGGGTTGGATACCAGGACGCCTGAGCGGCTGACTGAGTCGGTGAAGTCGCGGCAGAAGCGTCTTCAGGAGCATCCGCTGGACCCCGTGGCGGTGCTGAGTGTGAGCGATCACAGGCCGGCGGTGCCGCTGCGGGCGGCGGCGGGGTCGCATCTTTCGGTGGCGCTGTATTGGGAAGACGGCTGGGCGGAGCGGCGGGAGCATGTCGTGGTGGAAGGCGAGACGACGCTGCCACTGCCGAAGCCGCTGCGCGCCGGGTATCACGATCTTGAAGTGGTAGTGCAGCCACCGTGGGGCGGCGAGGTGCGGGCGAACCAGCGGATCATCGTGGCGCCGGACCGGGCGTGGATGCCGGATCCGCTGCGACACGGCGGGCGTGGGGCGGGGCTGGCAGTGAGCCTGTACGGCGTCAGGTCGGCGCGGAACTGGGGCGCCGGCGACTTCACGGATCTCGAGGCACTGACGGAGTGGGTGGCAGAGTCGCTCGGCGCGGGGTTTGTGGCATTGAATCCGCTGCATGCGCTGCACAACCGGCAGCCGTACAACACGAGCCCGTATCTGCCTGTTTCGATCTTCCAGCGCAACTACCTGTACCTGGACGTGGAGCGGGTAGAGGACTTCGGAAAGTGCGCGGCGGCGCAACTCCTGGTGGCGGGCGAGTGGTTCCAGAAGGAAGTGCGGGCGCTGCGGGAGTCCGAGTTCGTCGAGTACGAACGGGTGGCAGACCTGAAGCGGGGCGTGCTGCTGTTGTTGTTCCGGCGGTTCCTGCGGGAAGAGTGGCGGCACGACACGGCGCGGGCGCGGGCGTTCCGCAAGTGGGCAGGCAGCCAGGGCGATCTGCTCGACCGGTTCGCGGCCTACTGTGCGCTGGATGAAGTGATGCACGCGCGGAACCGCGACGTGTGGATCTGGCCGGACTGGCCGGAGGAGTACCGGGAGCCGGAGTCGAAGGCGGTGCACGAATTCGTGCACAAACATTACCGGCGTATTTTGTTTCACAAGTACGTGCAGTGGCAGATCGATCTGCAACTGGAGAGGGTGCAGCGGCGGGCGGTCGAACTGGGGATGCCGGTGGGGCTGTACCATGACCTGGCGCTGGCGACGGACCGCTGCGGCGCCGACCTGTGGGCGCACCGGCCGTTTTACGTGAATGGGTGCCGGGTGGGGTCGCCGCCGGACGACTTCGCGCCGGAGGGGCAGGACTGGGCATTTCCGCCGCCGAACGCGGAGGCGCACAGGGAGAACGGGTACCGGCTGTTCGTGGAGACGATCCGGCGGAATGCCCGGCACGGCGGGGCGCTGCGGATCGATCACGTGATGCGGTTCTTCCGGCTGTTCTGGATTCCGGACGGGACGACCGCGGCGCAGGGAACCTATGTGAACGAGCACTGGCAGGACCTGCTGCGGATCCTGGCGCTGGAGTCCGTGAGGGGCCGGTTCCTGGTGGTGGGCGAGGATCTGGGTACAGTGCCGCCGAAGCTGCGCGAGGCGATGGAGCACTTCGGGATGTTGAGCTACAAGCTGTTCTATTTCGAGAAGAACGGCGACGGAAGCCCCAAGCCTTGCCGGGAGTATGCGCGCGGGGCGCTGGTGTCGTCGACGACGCACGATCTGCCGACGCTGGCGGGGTTCTGGGCGAGCCGGGACATTGAGGCGCGCCGGGCAGCGGGGATCCTCAGCAACGACGGGTTGTATGAGCGGCAGAAGGAGGAGCGGCGGGAGGAGAAGCGCAAGATGATCCGGGCGCTCCAGCGTGACGGGTTCCTGAAGCCGGACTATCCGCTGGAGGCGGCGGACTGGCCGGAGCTGACCGGGGAGCTGCACAACGCGGTGATCGGGTATCTGGTGGAGACTCCGTCGGCTCTGATGCTGCTGAACCAGGAGGATCTGACAAAGGAGGTGGACCAGCAGAATCTCCCGGGGACGACGTGGCAGTACCCGAACTGGCGGCGGAAGATGCGGTATCGGGTGGAGGAGTTGCGGGGGAACGGACAGGTGGCGGACTTTGCGAGGATGTTCCGGGCGTGGCTGGAGAGGACAGGGAGAGTGAACGGGTAGGGGGGCTGCGCTGACCGCGCCTGGGGGGACACTCTCACGAGTGCCCTCGGCTGCGTCTCGGTGTCCCCGATCCGTGCAGGCCGCGCCAGGGGGGACACTCTTGCGAGTGCCCTCGTCTCGGTGTCCCCAACCCGTGCTGGCCGCGCCAGGGGGGACACTCTGGCGAGTGCCCTCGACTTCGTCTCGGTGTCCCCGATCCGTGC
>DBMU01000019.1 GCA_002298225.1 Bryobacterales bacterium UBA690 | reverse complement strand
AATGATAATGGCGGTTATCAACACCAATCCGCGGCGTCGCAGTGGGCTCACAGAGACCATGTTGTCGGGACCGCGGAAGTCGCTTTTCTTCCTCAATAACGGTGAACATCCCGTCTCCATTTCACGCGGAGCCGGAAGAGGCGCGTGAGTCCTCCATTGAGAATGAGCCAGAAGACTGCGAATCGTGATTGCGCGAAGTCTACGACCACACGATGCACGATAACCGTACTTGTCGAGCGTAGCTAAGGCCTTTGGGTCCTGCTCCATTTGCTCGTCATGGAGAGGTAGCACCGGAAGCCCGGTAGCATCGACAACGTCCAAGCGATATGAATGCGAGTCCATTTCATTTTACCGATTTGTGGCGCAGGGACCGCACTGTGAATCCCACCGGCTCCATCCAGGCACCGACAGGCAATACAACGGCGCTAAGCCCATCTTTCACGCATGCATGGGATCGACACTATAGATGTGCCTGCTTAGGATCATGAGAACTGCTTGCCGGTCTCGAAGGTATACTCGGAAACGAACTCTCATGACAGACCGCCGGGAAGACGTCACTGCCCTACTGGCCCTTGCCAGACAAGGTGACAGCGAGGCAACCGCGGCACTCATTGAGATTGTTTACCCCGAATTGCGTCGCCTTGCGGCAATGTACATGCGCAACGAGCGCCGGGAGCACACGCTACAGCCCACAGCGCTGGTGCACGAAGCCTACTTGCGACTCGTAGGGCAATCGCTCGATCTCCAAGACCGGTCCCACTTTTTCGGAGTTGCCGCCTACTTGATGAGGCAAGTTCTGGTGGAGCATGCCCGCGCACGCAAAGCGCTGAAGCGGGACGGCCGGAAGGTGCCGATTGAGAATGATCTGCCGGTCGCAGCGGCGGAATCGGAGGATCTATTAGCTTTGGATGAAGCGCTCCAAAAACTAGCCGCCATCGACGAGCGCCAAAGCAGGATTGTGGAGCTACGCTACTTCGGCGGCTTGACGATAGCCGAAACTGCCTCCGTGCTTGGAGTATCCGAAAAGACCATCAAACGCGACTGGGTTCTGGCGAAGACCTGGCTCCATCGGGAAATTTCTCACCGTCCGTGACCCTTTTTGTCCCCCTTTCTCACTTGCTGAGGTTGAGAGCCTTCCGGGACGCAAGGCTCGATACCTCGAATGGAGGGGCGACATGCTCAAAACTCTGCTCACGCTGGTCACAATCGGGCTCGTTGCTATCACGATTCCCGCGCTTCGTGCTCAACACACGACAAACAATCTCACATCGACGGTCTACGATTGCAGCGGCCCCTGCAATGGGACTAACCAACTTCTCATGAGGAGCGATGACTACAATGGGACCGGCTTCGCAACCTACACCACTTCGTGCTATAGGGGCAACTGCCTCTCAAGCAATATCGGGCCTAACGGCAACTGGGTGCTACTTCTCGGCGGCCAATCGTCGCGGACGCTATGGATTACCCCGAACGACCCGCCGCCCAGCCCCGCGCCGGCAACATACTATTGGGAAAAAGTCGAAGCATACAGCCAGTGCTACGACCAGAACCAGAACATAGTTCCATTCCCGAGCTTAGTGAACGGGAGCAACAACTGCTCTCTAGGCGTCGACTTCGTTTCCGGCGGCGTAATGTACAAGCTCGTAATGAGTCCCAATTTGCCTGAGGCGGGGCCCGCCACCGGGGTGGCGAGCGTAGTCTGCAGCGCCGTCAGCAGCAACCAATGCGTCAAATGGACTATCAGTCCCAATCCGACGGCAAGCAACCCAAACGTGGCAAACCTGTATCGCCACACTCCGAAAGGGAGCGTGAGTTGGGTGTTCATTGGTCAATACCGGAACACTTTTCTCATCCAAGCGACAAATCCCTAAACGAGTCAGCCGGGAACTAACGCGCGCTGGAAACCACGCTGGGACTGAACACCATAAGGCTGATTAGAGTACTGTGGCACCGTTCAGCTATTGATGTTTCCTGCTTCACAGGGAGCCAGTGCGTCCTCGCGGCCAACCCCAGCCAACCAACCAACCTGAGCAACAAGCCGAGAGATCCTCCCATGTTCGCATTGCCACTCCTGGGATTCGCCGCCAGCCTCGCTCTTGCCGCATCGGGCACGTGGGAGGAAACAATCGAGGCCGCACGGCGCCTCACCATGGCGGGACGGTACAGCGATGCGCTGCCAGTTCTGTCCGACGCCCTCAAGATGGCCGAGTCCTTTGGGCCGATGGATGAGCGCCTGGCGGTCACTTTGGACAACCTGGGATTTCTCCACTTCCAGTTGGGCGACTATGCGGCCGCAGAGCGCTTCTTCCAACGGTCTGTGCGTGTCTGGGAGAAACTAGGGGCCTCAGGGCAGACGGGAATCGATGCGCCTCTGAATAACCTGGGCATGCTGTACCGCTACGAGCAGCGGACCTCCAAGGCCGTGGAGGTTCTGGGGCGCGTGTACCGAAACCGGCTGGCCCGGCTGGGGGCTGACCATCCCGACGTCGCCCTGTCGATGTGCCTTCTGGCCGAATCGAGCAGGACGCCAAATGACCTTGAAACCGCGGAAACGCTGCTCCGCCGTTCACTGGCGCGCGAAAAGAACGCCGACCTGGCCAGCAACCTCGGAAGCATCTGCCGTATTCGCGGGCGGTCGGCCGAGGCGGCGGAGGCGTTCGCCCTGGCGGTGGAAATCTGGGAGCACACCCTGGGACCGTCGCACCCGACACTCGGGGAGGGTCTCACCAATCTGGGCGGCCTGTATGTCGAGGCCGGCCGCTACAACGACGCCGAACCCATGCTCCAGCGCGCCTTCAGCATCACGGTCGCCGCTCTCGGCCCGGACCATCCCCAAGTGGGTAGAATCCTGGCCTACCAGGCGGTACTGTTCCGCAAGACGGGCCGGGGGCGCGAGGCCAAGCAAGTCGCCGCGCGCGCCCGGCAAATCCTGGAAGCGAACCGCAAGGAGAATCTGCTCGATCAATCGGTGGACATTCGAGCACTCTCCCAGCACTGACAGCCAGTCTGGCGGCACGGTTGATGCAGTCCGGTCTGCCCAGTACCCCGCGCTCCACTGATGTCTTTCGCCAGTGTGCAGGATGCTCGTTCATGACCCTTCTTGTCCCCGTTTCTCACTTGTTGAGGTTGAGGTCCTCCAGATGCAGTTCGGAGATGGAGACATGGGAATTTACCAAAGTGATTTCGACTAAAGGCGTTATCCTGATCGGTACACTGTCATGACGGGCGACAACTGGGAAAGGCTCAAGAACCTGTTTGAGCAAGCCTTGGCCATTCAGTTGCCCGGCGAACGCAGCGAGTTCGTGGCCGCGAACTGCGGAGGCGATGCGGCGCTTCGCTCGGAGTTGGAGTCTCTGCTCGCGGAGCACGAGCGCATGAGCACGGGCTTCCTTGAGCAGCCACCGGTCGCGGAGGTTCGGGCGCCATCGCACTCACCTAGGGAAGGCAGCCAAGTAGGCGCTTATCGATTAGTGCGCAAATTGGGCCAAGGGGGAATGGGGACGGTGTTCCTGGCTGAGCGGGCCGACGGCGCCTACCAGAAGCAGGTCGCAATCAAGCTGCTTTCCACAGCGGTGGCTTCCGAAGAACTTGTGCGGCGTTTCCTGGAGGAAAGGCAGATTCTCGCCCGACTCGAACACCCCAACATCGCACGACTCCTGGATGGCGGCACCACCGAGCAGGGACAACCATACCTCGTCATGGATTACGTTGACGGTATCCCCGTCGACCGCTACTGCAGGGAGCGGTCATTGGATCTCGACCAGAGGTTGGAATTGTTCGACCGGGTGGGCGCAGCCGTGGCTTACGCCCATGAGCATCTCGTTGTCCATCGCGACATCAAGCCTGGCAACATCCTGGTAACGGAGGATGGGACTCCGAAACTGCTTGATTTCGGAATTGCCAAGCTGCTGCGCCCGGACACCGGCCGCTCCGAACCCGGCCGGACGCTCATTCTGGGGACACCGGAATATTCCAGCCCCGAGCAGGTGCGCGGCCAGACTATCACCAAGGCGACCGACGTATACTCACTCGGCGTACTGCTATATGAACTGCTGACCGACCGCAGTCCTTATGAACTCCTGAGCCGCGCCGCGCACGAAATGGCGCGGGTAATCTGCGAGGAGGATCCCGAGCCTCCGAGCCGTGCCATCAGCCACACGCCAAGCCGGCAAGTAACGGCTCCGGAACGGGAGCAGCCTTCCGAGGACGATCGCAGGCGGCGGAAGCGGCTGAGCGGCGACCTGGACAACATTGTGATGATGGCGCTGCGCAAGGACCCGCTCCAGCGCTACCAGACAGTGGGTGAGTTGACCGAGGATTTGCGCCGCCACGCGCGGGGGCAGGCTGTTCGCGCGCACAGCCACACGTTGGGGTATCGCCTTTTGAAATTTGCCCGCCGGCGGCGCCTGGAACTGAGCGTTGCGGCCCTCGCCGCCGTGTGCCTCGTCATAGCGGTGGAAGCGCTACGGCGCTCCTGGATCGTGCCTCGGGCCGAGGTGGCCAATCGCCGCGTGTGGACAGGCATCGCCAGTGGCGCCGCGCCCGATGGCCGCATGCTGTCCTTCACGGACTGGCACGCCGGCAATCTCGCTGTCCATGATCTGGAGACCGGCCAGGAGCGCCGCCTTACGAGGAACACGGGAACCGCCTGGCCGGCATTTCAATCTACGATATCTTCAATCTTTTCGAGAGACGGGCGATGGATCGCTTACACGTCGCAACCCCCTGGAGAGCAGGCCCCGCCGATGGAACTCGACGTCGTTGGCCGGGACGGTTCGGGACAGCGGACAGTCTTCCGGGATTCTGCTCAGAGCTGGCTGATCGCCCATTCCTGGATTGATGACCGACAAGTTCTCGTGTCCTCGGATCAAGCGGCTTCCAAAACGCTCCTCCTGGTTTCGATCGCAGATGGTTCGTCGCGCGTCATCCCGATTTCTCCACGGTGGGGTGGCCAGATCATGGCCTCACCTGACGGCAAATATGTAGCCTATACAGCAGGGCAGGAGGGCGGAGCGCAGACGGAGGTTCGCGTGATTTCGCTTGCGACCGGCGCCGATAGCCCCTTGCTGGTGCAGCCCGCTGACGATTCGGTGTTGGGTTGGTCCCCCGATGGAGACAGGCTCGTTTTCCGGAGCAATCGGTCAGGGCTGGGCGGCTATGACATCTGGTGGGTCTCCACCGCAAATGGCCGGGCGGTCGGAGACCCGGAGCGCTTCGGACCGAGCCCTGACCTTGTCAGATCTCTCGGGATCACCAAACAAGGCGCACTCTACTACGTAGCAAGCAATGACTCTGACGAGGTATTTCTCGCGGATCTCGATACCGCTTCCGGCAGGCTCTCTACTCCTAAAGTTCTTAGCAGCCGCTTTGCCGGCATCAAGAGTGCGCCAGGCTGGTCCCCGGATGGTTCGATGGCGTTCTACCTGGCAAAGGACATGCTGCATTTCTACAACGTTTCGACAGGAAGCGAGCGCGACATACAGCCGAAGGTCGCGGATCTCAAGAGAGTTCTACAGTGGCATCCGGATGGCCTATCAGCTTTTGTGCAAGTCAACAGCTCACGCGGGCAGAGCGGTCTCTCCCTGGTCGATACGAGGACTGGTAACGCCCGCAACATTTTTGAGGGAAGAATGGCCGACTCGGCCTTGTCGGCGGATGGCAGAACACTGTACGTTCAGGGCGGCCCTGAGCTCAAGAGCATTGTTGCGCGCAATCTGCCAACTGGAATAGAACGGGTTCTCTACACCTGGCCTCGGCCCCAGGATCTGAACATTCTCCGTTTGCGCCTCTCGCCCGACGGAAAGATGCTGGCGCTCCAGTTGCGAGAGCGGCCGGGCTTTAACGCTCTGGCAGTGATGCCTGTAGCCGGTGGCGCACCGCGCCTTCTTCTGCAAGTTCGCAGACCCGCAATGTTCGCGGCTCAAGCCATCGCCTGGAGCCCTGACATGCACTATATCTACGCAGCGCGTTGTTCCGGGACGTCGGCATCAGGAGCGGGGATGAACGACCGGTCTGAGATTTTGAGGATTCCCCTTGACGGCGGTCCTGCCGAAGCCACGGGAACAACGATCGAGGGGATCGTCCGCCATCTGCACTTGAGTCCCGACGGCCGCCACGTTGTGTTTGAAAGATACCGCAATGCAGGCGAGACCTGGGTTCTGGAGAATTTTCTACCTCGCAACTAACTGTAGAGCAATGAAGCCGATGACCATGCGAACGCTCATCCAACACTTCCTGCCAGCTTTGCTGTGCGCGTCGACTATCACAGCGCTAGCGCCAGCAGTTTGTAGCCAAACGATCGCGACCGGAGAGATCACCGGCACGGTCACGGACCCGGCAGGCAAGGTGATCCTCGGAGCGACGGTGCATTTGAAATCCAGCGATACCGGGGAGACACGCGCGGTTCAGTCAAATCTTTCCGGAGTGTACCGTTTCGTCTTCGTGAGGCCGGGAGCATACGAGATCGCGGGAATTTCGGAGGGCTTGAAATCGGACACAGGCAGCCTGCTCGCGGCCGTTGGACAGGTACAGATTTTAGACCTGCACTTGAAGTTGGAAGAGCCGAAGACAGTAGTCTTTGTTACCGATGCGGCGCCTGTTTTGAATAAGGACAACGCCGACTTCGTCTACACCATCTCCACTCGGCAGTTGGACGTGCTCCCCCTTCCCGGCGGAGACCTCACGGGCGTCGCCTATTCTGTTCCGGGAGTGGTCATCAACAACAACGTCCGCTTCGGCGCGACCGGCAACTTCGTCTTGCAGGGCATAGGCAGTGTGTCGAATCTGTTCACCGTGAACGGGGCCGACGACATGGACCCGTACACGAATTTGAATAACTCCGGCACAACTGGAATGCTGCTCGGCGCAAATGAAATCCGCGAAGCCTCGGTGATCCAAAATGCCTTTGAGGGGCAGTATGGACGCCAGGCTGGGGCCCAGGTCAATTACGTCACCAAGTCGGGCACCAACTCCTACCATGGGAACCTGATGTACAGCTACAACGGCACTCAACTGAATGCCAATGATTTCTTCGCGAATGCCACTGGTATTCCGCGTGCACTGGCGATCTCAAACCAGTACGCCGCGTCCTTCGGCGGACCAATAGTCAGAAACAAGTTGTTCTTCTTTGCCGATACCGAAGGCCTCAGATTTGCAGTGCCGGTACCCAATCAAGTCGCAGCGGTTCCTTCGCCCGCACTGCAGGGCTATGCCCTCAAAACGATTCAGGCGTCCCAGGTTCCCTTCTACCAGGCCATGTTTGACCTGTACAACGCAGCGCCCGGCGTCGGTCGATCGATTCCCGTCGTCACGGGCAGCGGTCCCCTTCAGGATCGATCCGGTAAGCTGGGGTGCGGCAGGCTGGCCGGCACTCCCACCGGCGACGGCCGCACCTTCGGCATCACTGCGTCTTGCGCACAGGCATGGGAGACCAACGCCTCGACACTGATTTCGGAATGGCTCCTCTCGGTGCGCATGGACTACAACCTAACTGCAAATCAAAGAATGTTCTTCCGCTTCAAGACGGACCACGGATTCCTTCCAGTCAATTTCAACTACGTCTCGCCGCTCTTCAACGTTTTCAGCCGGCAGCCCGACTACGAAGGCCAGATGAACCACACGTTCTTGATCACGCCTCGATTCGTGAATCATTTCATCGGCTCCGTCAGCTATAACGACTATGTATCCGAGGTCCCTGACCTGAAGGCCGCTATTCAGGCGCTTCCCGTCCAAATTGTGATCAGAGACGGCGGTGCGAATGGAGGCAGCATTGCTCCGGTTGGCGCTCCGGCCATGTACCCGATGGGACGCCGGGCTGGTCAATTCCAGGCTGTCGATGATATCTCCTACAGCAGAGGCGGCCATGTCTTCAAAGCAGGTGTGAACTATCGCTACAATCCCGAATCCGACCTTGGCTACGCGGCGTTCGTAGACGTTGGAAAGTTCACACTGTTTCGATTGGATGACTTCGCTTCCGGAGTGCTCACTGCGAGCCGATACGCACAAAACTTTACTGTCAACCCGGTGCACCACCTGCGGCTCTACAACGTGGGAATCTACATTCAGGACCAGTGGGCGCCTACACCAAATCTTAAGGTGACGGCTACCGTTCGGTTTGACCGATCCGGCAACCCCCTCTGCACAGATCACTGCTTTGCCAGGCTGGCTGACCCGTTCCCGGATCTGGGAAAGGGCCTTTCGATTCCATACAATCAATCGATTCGGGCGGGCGAGGCAAACGCCTTCTACGGCGTCGAGTCAATTGTTGCCCAGCCGCGGTTAAGCCTGGCTTATAGCCCTCGTTGGTCGTCCACAACCGTCTTCCGAGGCGGCCTAGGCCTGTTTTCCGATCTGTATCCCGCCTCCTTCGCAGGTCAGCTTGGCATCAATCCACCCAACACTTTCTTTCCGTCGATTCAGACGGGCAGCATTAATTCCGGGGGCCCGGGATCCGCACCGGCGATTGCAGCCGCGTCGGCAAACGCATTCGAGCGCGGGTTTGCGTCTGGCGCAACGCTGGAACAACTACAGCAGGCGGTTGCGCCCGCCCCCTACGGTCCGCCGGATTACACGTCGCTGCCTTCGACAGTACGCAGTCCGAAGTTTCTTCAATGGAGCCTCGAGATCCAGCATCAGTTCAGCGTTCATGAGGTCCTTGCCTTGCGGTACATGGGCAACCGTGGCTACGACATCTTCGTGATCAATCCGAACTCGAATGCAAATGCGGACCCTGCTTTCTACCCGAATGGATTTTTGGGCCTGCCCACGTCACGTCCGGATGCTCGCTTCAGCAGAGTTTGGCAATACACGAATAATGGTTACGCGAACTATCACTCGTTGATGATGAGTTTCCGCCATGCATTCGGCCGTGGCTTTCAGGGGCAGATCAGTTATGTCTGGAGCCACGCGCTTGACACGGTATCGAACGGCGGGCTCCTCATGTACAGTTACACCTCGATGAGCGGACAGATCGATCAGGCCAATCTTCGCTCGCTGAACTACAGCAATGCCGATTACGACGTCCGCCACAATCTTAGCGGGGACTTCATCTGGGAGGGGCCTTTCAAACTGAGGAACCGGTTCATGAACGCAGTTCTCGGCAAGTGGTCTGCGGGCGGCAAGCTGAGCGCGCACAGCGGGACGCCTTTCAGCGTCATTAACAACGCCGTCTACCCATCGGCTTCATTCGGTGGAGTCGCACTGGCGGAGGTGTTGGACCCGGGTATCCGCACGGTCTGTGGCCGCTCAGCCATTGATTTTCCCTGCTTCACAGGAAGCCAGTTCACCCCGGCGGCCACTCAAGCCAGCCTGGGAAATGTGCCCAGAAATTCCTTTCGTGGCCCAGGCTTCCTCAATGTCGATTCGTCGCTTTGGAAGACCGTCGCCCTTGGCGACCGCGTGAGGATGGTTTTCGGAGCCAGCGCCTACAACCTCCTGAACCATCCCAATTTTGTGGTTCCGAATGCCGACACCGCGTCTCCCGGCTTGGGCTTGATCACTTCAACGACAGTCAACCCGAGCGGTCCCTACGGCTGGTACGGCGGTCCTTCCGGGCGCGCCCTGGTGGTGACAGGCAAATTGGCCTTTTGACTCAGCCATAGCTTCGTGGTGGCTCTGGTGGTTTGGGAGAAGGAGTGGCTGAGAATGTGACGATTTCGTGGTGGACGGAGGGCAAGAAGGTGACGTGGATGTGCAACTCCGATTCGGAGGGCGGACCGGTGACGGTGGTGTACAAGGGGACGGTGCGAGCGGCGAAGCAAGGGTAAATCAAATCAATACGTCAGAATTGGAGACGCACCGGTTTCTGCGAACGGATGTTCGAGATCCTGCCAGATGTGGCGTGCCTGCATGAGGTGGTCGAGAGAAGCGGAAAAGCCGCGAAGAAACCAGTTGGCAAGCCCGATGCTGAAGAGGGTCAATGCCTCGCTGCGGCGGTCTCCGATGAGTCTGAATTGATCGAGAGCGCGTTGGAATTCCTGGATCGATTTCTGCAAGGTCGCAGGAGGCCGCGGAGCCACAAGTAGTTGGTGGCGACGCTGGGGACTGATACAGGTGAAGGGGAGGCGGATTTCGTCGATTACATCACCGTTCGAATCCCGTCCTCAGTTCATCCATTGGGTGATCTCGTTTGTTGTCCACCTCACCCCAACCGCTTGATCGTGGCTATTTCAGGCTGATTCCACCACGATCGAGGCATGGATCTGGCGTTGGTCCCTCCACCAGAATCGGAGGACTGGGAAGGGCTGCTCCGTCTTGTCCTGGACGCAGTCTCATCGCTTCATACCAAACGCGCCTACTCAAAGGCGCTCCAAGATTTCTTACTGTGGTATGAACACACTGGACAAAAGGGGTTCCGCCGCGCCAACGTGCAAGCCTATCGAAGCGAGCTAGAAAAGTTGTCGTTAACAGCCTCCACGATTAATCAGCGCCTATCCGCTATTCGCAAGCTGGCTCGGGAGGCGGCCGACAACGGTCTACTGGAACCCCATCTCGCCGACGCCATTTGCCGCGTCGCCGGCATTCCACTGAGCGGCAGGCGAACTGGACAATGGCTGGACAAAGGTCAAGCTCGGGAACTGCTGGCCCTGCCGGATACCACGACAATCAAGGGGAGACGGGATCTGGCGCTGTTGGCGGTTTTGATCGGCTGCGGACTCAGAAGGAGCGAGGCAAGCGCCCTCACATGGCCGCACATCCAGATGGTCGAAGGGCGATGGGTGATTCTCGACCTCGTAGGCAAACGGAATCGCATGCGAACTGTCCCGATGCCCTCCTGGACAAAAGTGGCACTGGACTCATGGCGCGAAGGTACTGGCATCGAGGATGGACTCGTGTTCCGTTCCTTGGATAAGGCGGGCCGTATGAAAGGGGCTAGGCTGAGCGCACAGGCAATCTGGAATATCGTGAGTGGTTACAGCATTGACCTGCGATTGAGATTCGCGCCCCACGACCTGCGCCGTACCCACGCGAAACTGGCCTACAAGGGAGGCGCACCCGTCGAACAGATCCAGATCTGCCTCGGCCACGCCAGTTTGATGACAACCCAAGTCTACCTCGGCCTTGAACAAGACCTGCACGATGCTCCATGCGATAGGCTCGGACTTGGATAAGTGCACGTAGTCAGGCGATCAACAGGTAGACTGGCACGACAATCCCTCCAAAACTCTTGGCGATCGGGGTGATGCGATGCCGGGGGCGCTTCCAAAGCCCCCTACGGCCTTCAACCATATTTGAAAGGGTTGACCCGCCCCGGAAAACTCTATCACCGATGACTGGAAATTTGGTCAGTCTGACCGCGTCGTCATCCTATCCGAAGCCTTTAACATATGCTATGCGTGTGCGAGCACTCATTACCGCGTCCCTCATCTCGGGCCTGCTCTGCGGAGCAGAGCCCGCATTGAAGATTTCCGTCTACGCCACGGCAGGGGGCATCCAGGGTTACCTCAAGACGCCCGAGCAGCGGCAGCGCGCCGCGGAGGCGATGCGCAAACTCGGGGTCACCCGGGTGGTGCTGGAAGGCCGCCGGGGCGACGAATACGTCGCGCCGGAACAGCTGAAGGAGTTGCGGGGGCAGTTCTCCGCGCTTGGACTGGAGTCCTCGGGCGGCATCGCCACCGTCCCGGGCAAGGCGTTTGGCGTGCGAAACCAGGGCGCCCTCAGCTGGCTGAACTATGAGGCCCCGGCGAGCCAGAAAGGGATAGCTGAGTTCTTCCGGACCAACGCGGCGGTCTTCGACGAGCTGGTGGTGGACGATTTCTACTGCACGATGGACACGTCGCCGGAGTCAGTGAAGGCCCGCGGGCAGAAGGAGTGGGGCGAATACCGCCGCGACCTGCTGACCGGCCTGATCCAGCCGATGATGGTGCAGCCGGCGAGGCAGGTGAAGCCCGGCGTGATGCTGGTGATCAAGTTCCCGCAGTGGTACGACGGCTTCCACATGTACGGCTACGATCCGGCGCGGATGCCGGCGAGCTTCAACAAGGTGTGGGTGGGCACGGAGGTGAGAAACCCGAAGACGCAGCGGATGGGATTCGTGCAGCCCACCATGGGCTACATGAACTACCGCTGGCTGACGGATGTGATCGGCGACAAGGTGGAGGCGGCGTGGTTCGACCACATTGAGTGCACGGGCCAGAACTTCGTGGACCAGGCGTGGCAGAGCGTGCTGGCCGGGGCGAAGGAGTTGGTGTTCTTCAACCTTATCGACGTGATCCAGGGTCATCCGGGCCACGAGCCGTTTGTGAAGGCGCTGCCGGAGCTGCAGGCCGCGGCGCGGCGGGTGCGGGGCAAGAAGCTCGAGGGCGTGGCCTACTACAAGCCGGCGGGCAGCGACCCGGGTGACAATCGGTACCTGATGGATTACCTGGGCATGCTGGGCATCCCGGTGGTGCCGGTGTCCACGTATCCGTCGAAGAGCCGGTCGGTGATCCTGGGCATGCAGGCGGCCGCAGACCCGGCGCTGATGGAGAAGGTGAAGGCGCACATCAAGTCGGGCGCGAAGGTGGCGATGACGGCCTCGCTGATGGAGAAGGTGAAGGCGCCGGCTGGCGTGGTCCGGCTGGACATGCGGACGTTCTCCGAGCAGGACTACCGCGACGTGGGCGAGTGGCTGCTGCCGCCGAAGGAGCTGGCGTGGATGAAGAACATGACCCGCGAGCAGGCCGACGCGCTGCGCAAGAGCCTGGGTGTCAAGTTGTCCGGCCCCACGGAAATCGCCTACTACCGGTTCGGCACGGACGAAGCCTTCTACAGCTTCCGCGACGAGGACGTCAAGATGAAGCTGAAGGGGAAGACGGTGAAGGTGCCGGCGCACTCGATCGTTTGGGTGAAGCCCTGAAACGGAGAACGGCGCTGCCGTCGAGTGCCGTGCAGAAATCCGTGCCGAATCACCTGCGTGTGCGACGGCACCGCGTAGACTCCCCAATGGATGAAGATCCCGCACTTGGCGTCCGTGAACCACCGCGGTGTCGGCCGCTTGTCGATTGACTCACGTCGGTTTATACGTCTGCGCCGCGGACCATCTTATCTCACATGACCGGCCGGCTCTCTGCGGGCGACTCGCCAGGTACAGGGAAAAGATGAAACATCGTACCGGATTCTTGCGACGCGACCACAATTCCTGATACACCTATTCACCATGCAGTCCCGCCGCCTGTCCGGCCTCCTCATCCTGCTCGGTGCAGCCTCGTTCGCCGCCGACCTCGCCCGTTGGGACGCCTCCCAGCCTCCCAAGTCCCAGAGCATCCGGCTCGAATCCGCCGCCGACTCCGTCTGGCGCATCGACGTCTCCTCCGGTCAGCCCGTCGCCCGCCTGAAACCCAGCGCCGACTACTACTCGCGCGCTGCCTACCTCATCTCCATCGACAAGCCCCCCGTCGGCCCCTCCTGGATGATCTTCGAATTTCTCGACCGCGGCTATGGCCTCATTACCATCTCTCCCGGACTCCCCGAAACAAAGCAGTGGGGCGTCGCCCGCGTCAACTCGGGCAGGGTTCGCCGCGCCGTCTATCGTTACGACAAGGCCGCTCCGGCGAAGCTTCGCGTCGAGGGCCTCGACTACCTCCGCGCCGTCATCTTCACCGATCAGCAGCCTCCCCTCGAACAGGCACCCCTCGTCGAACCGGCCGTGAAGTACGCCGCCTACTCTGAGCGCGTCACCTCCGTCTCCGGCGACGCCGCGACGCCCGACCTCATCAATGACGCCCTCGCCGGCGTTCGCAACCAATTGCCCCTCGTCCGCGCCCTCGGCTTCAACGGCGTCGAAACCTACGTCCGCTGGGGCTACGTCGAGCGCCAGCGCGGCGTCTACGACTGGAGCTACTACGACGCACTCCTGAACGAGGTCGAAAAGCACGGCCTTCAGTGGTTCCCCATGCTCCTGGCGGGCTCCGGCTACGCCCTCCCCGCCTGGCTCCACGACGGTCCCCAGAACTTCGGCTTCAAGTGCCTCGAGCACGGCATCGTCCACGACACGCAGTCCATCTTCCAGCCCTTCCAGACCGAGTACGCCAGCCGCTTCATCGCCGAGTTCGGCAAGCATTACGCCGGCCGGAAGTCCCTCCTCGGCATCCGCCTCGGACCCAGTGGCGACTACGGCGAAGCCCAGTACCCAGCCAAGGGCCCCGGCTACGGCTTCAGGCAGCACCACACCCACATCGGCTATTGGGCCGCCGACGACCTCGCCGTGGCCGACTTCCGCCGCACCATGGAGAAGAAGTACGGCGACATCGCCAAACTGAACTCCGCATGGAACAGCAGGTTCTCCTCCTTCGACCAGATCAAGACGTTCCTGCCCGAAACCGCCCTCACTCCCCGCCAGCGCATCGACTTCGCCGACTGGTACTTCAACGCCATGAGCGAGTGGTGCGAAAAATGGGCCGTCTGGTCCCGCCAGGCCCTCCCCAATACGGTCATCCACCAGTCCTCCGGCGGCTGGGGTCCCGTCCAGATCGGCACCGACTACTCCTACCAGGCCCGCAGCATGTCCAAGGTGAAGGGCGGCATCCGCCTCACCAACGAAGGCGACGACTTCGCCGACAACTTCACCATCACCCGCATGGCCTCATCCGCCGCCCGCTTCTACGGCATCCCCCTCGGCTACGAGCCCGGCGGTTTCGGCAGCAAACGCGGCGTGGTCGCCCGCCTCTACAACTGCATCACCAACGGCGGCATCCACCAGTTCTTCTATCAGGGCAACATCGTCGGCAACGACCAGTCCGTCGAGCCCTGGCTGAAGTACTCCAAACTCCTCGACATGCACTCCAAGCCCGTCATCGACGTCGCCGCCTTCTATCCCGACACCGCCCTCAAGCTCGACGACGAAGTCGTCCGCTACCGCTGGGCCTCTACCTTCTTCACCGCCGGCCGCACCATGCGCGAGGAAGTGGACTTCGACTACGCCTCCGAGCAGATGATCCGCGAAGGCGCCCTCGACCGCTACAAGGTCCTGATGTTCCTCTGGGGCGCCGTCATGGAGGCTCCCACGCTGGAGAAGATCGACCAGTGGGTCCGCAACGGCGGCACCCTCGTCTTTTCGCCCCGCTTCCGCGGTTACCCCGTCACCGTCGAAGGCGACTCCTCCATCGTGAACAAGTGGCTCGCCGGCGACACCGGCAAGGGCCGCGTTATCTCCTACGGCGGCGACCTCGTCCCCGCCCAGTCCTATGCCAACTACATGCGCGAGCTTCTCCTGAAGACGCCTTCCATCAGCCCCGCGACACGCGCCGCCCTCCAGATGCAGAAGCCTTCCAGCGTCTACTGGAGCGTCCTCGAGAACGGCAAGCTCCTCATGCTCAACTTCGGCGACCGCACCGCCTCGGTCCGCCTCGCTTCCGGCAAGGCCCTCACCATCCCGCCCTACGAAATCGCGGTGGAATAACCAACATGCCCGGCCCGTCGAGCGGGTCGGGCACTCCTCCCCTCTCACATTTCCGGCGCAACGAACGCCACCGGTACCACCACCGCCAGCCGCGGCCCCCTGCTCGTTGTCATCCAAGCTCGCAACACGTATCCCCCGCCGGGGGCGATCACCTCCACTAGCACCTTCACCTGCGCCGACCACCGTACAGATCTCCCGCTCGTGCCCAGTGCACTGAAGCCGCCCTCTCGCCGCTGCTGCGTGGGTCCGACATATTCGGTATTCCCGGCAGCAGGACATCATCCCAGATTCGACCGGCTACAGACCCGAATTGTCGTGTAGTAGAGCTCTTACAACACTCTATCGGGCAGGTCGTCTACATCTCAACTCGATTCGAGACCAGTTCCCTGGGCGGGGAGTCAGCGCCTCGGAAGGTATATCATCTGTGGCGGAACCGCGCCTAGATGACCAATCCCCAACGCCCAATTCATACCCTTACCTTCTGTGCCCTCGCCGCGTCCATCATGGCCTATGGTTGGGGCTATCGCGGGACGGTGGGGCACGAAGCCGGCGCCATGGTCCCCGGCGCCCTGCTGGGCCTCGTGGTCTGCCTCGGCTCCGGCCGTCTGGACTGGCACCGCCGTGCCCTGGTCGCCGGCCTGTTCGGCGCCATCGGTTGGGCCTGGGGCGGTTCGCTCAGCTACATGGAGCAAACCGGCTACGTCGTCTCCGCTTCGTTCCCCGATGTTCTGTACGGCTACACCATGCTGTTCTTTCTCGGTGGACTCTGGGCCGGCATCGGGGGCGGCGTGCTCGGTTTGGCCTTCACTGAGGCTCGCTCCGAACTCGAAGGTCTCATCCGCCCCTTCACCTGGATCTGCGCCGCGTTCCTCGTCGAGTATCTCTACTTCTTCTTCTCGCCGGAACAGGCCGAGGCCTATGAGACCTTCTCCGTTCGCCACTTCTATGGCGGCGACTGGGATGCCGCCGCCATCGTCCTGGCCGTGAGCGGCATCTACTGGCTGCTCTGCAAGAACGAGAGAAGCGCTAGCGCTCTCTTCTTCTGGGGTGCGGTCGCCTGGTGGGCGGGCTTCCTGGGCCTCACGAAGTTTGGTGGATTGCGCCTCGCCCCGCTTCACCGCAGCGAGGACTGGAGCGGCGTCCTGGGTGTCCTCGTCGTCCTGATTGTCTTCCTGGTCAGGCGCCGGAATCGCGCCGCCCTGATGCTCGCTCTTTACGGCATTCTCGGCGGTGGTCTGGCCTTTGCGAGCGCTGTGTTCCTGCGCCACCCGCTGGCTGTGCGTTGGGCGGCCGACTGGTCGCAGTGGCGCTTTGCCGAAGTCCTATTTGGTCTCTTCATGGGCCTCGCTCTCGCCCTCGGTGTCCGCCGCCTGATCCGCGGCGGACTCCAACCGCCCGTCGAGGACACCCGCCGCGCGCCGCTCGATGTCTACGCTGCCTTCGTCATCCTGGTCGCACTCGTATGGGTCAACTTCCGCCGCCACGCCGCGCCGCAACTCGCCATCTCCGCGGGCGCGGCCGCATCCACCCTGCTCGGCGTGCCCCTCTGGGCGTGGTTCGTCCTCGGCGGCGCGCTGGCCACCCTGCCGCTGTTCTATATCCTCTACCTCTACCTTCGCGGCGACAGGCAACTGGTCCCGCAATCCCCCTTCGGCAAAGGAGCCGTGGTCAGCCTCGCGCTCGTGTGGGTCACCGTGGCCGGATACGCCCATCACGAGGCCGGCGGGGCCTTCCAGGTCGCCGGAGCGCTCCTGCTCTGGATTCCCGCAGGCTTGGCGTCCATGCTTCTCTTGTCATGCGCCCCCGCCGCGCCCAGCGCCACCGTTCCCACCGCTGCCGTCGCGCTTCCCTCGGATTCAAAATGGAAGCCGGGCGCCCGTTACTGGCTCCTTTGCGCCCTGGTGCCGCTCTTCCTGCTCTCCCTCGCCGGACTCAGCCTGGCCCTGAAGGACGGGCGCAGCCCCGGTATGGGCCGCAAACGCTTTGGGCCGGACGCCTACTGGCGCCAAACTGCCAGGCTCATGGGCACCTGGGAGGCCATTGGGAAGGTGCGCACAATCGACGACACCGAAATCCGTACCGGCGCTCTCCCCGTCCTCAAACTCGAGTTCGACCAGGAGCGCAACGTCACCGCAACTCTGCCCGACGGCACCATCGACGCCACCCATCAATGGTTCAACATGAACCAGTACACCTGGTTGCGCTGGCACGGCAAGACCCGCAACCACCCCGAGCGCGCCGAAATCCCCCTGATTTTCCGCGGCCTGCGGCTCTACCTCGCCTGGCCCCCGAATCAGCCTGGCGACGGCTACTTCGTCTTCGAAAGAGCCGGGAACTGACACCCCATTCATGGCGCCTTGGGGGAAGTGCGCGTATACCTGCGCCCAACGTGCCTTGACCACCGCCGACCGCCGCGTCAAGCGCATTACCTTCCTCGTAAACATCGGTCGAAAAACGCACGCACCTCATCGTCCAGTTTCAACCCAAGAACGCTGTGTCCCGCGCCCGGAATAATACGCAACCTGCTCGGCACCCCCGCCTTGCACAGGGCAGCATGAAGTAACTCGCTCTGCGTCACGGGCACCAGCGGATCGGATCTCCCGTGAGCAATGAAAAACTCCGGGGTGTCCTTCGAGATGTAAGTGATCGGATTGCCTCGCGCCGCCCGCTCCGGATACCGCACCACGTCGAAGCCCATCATTCGGGATTCCGATAAGTCCGTGTTCACCGCAGGATCCACCGTAGGCCGCCACTTCGACAAATCCGTCGGCCCGAAGTAATCCACCACCGCCTGCACCCGGCTCGAGTAACCGGCATTGCCCAGGTCGCCTTCGAGTTCCGCCACTCCTCCGGAAGTGCCTAGCAGAGCGGCCAAGTGGCCACCGGCCGACGCACCCCAAACTCCTATGCGTCGTGTATCTAGCCCGTACCCGCCACCGTTGGCGCGCAACCACCGCACCGCCGCCTTGCAGTCCTGAATATTCGCCGGAAAAGTTCCCTGTCCGATCAGCCGGTAGTTGATGGCCGCTACCGCATAACCATACTGAGCAAAATCCGTCCCCGGACTCGCCTCCTTGCTGCCGCTGTGCCATCCTCCGCCGTGAATCGAAAGGATCACCGGCGTCTCTCCCTCCGGTCCCGCCGGCAGATAGAGATCCATCTTCAGTGACAGATTTCCCGCACGCGCATACTCAATGTTCCGGATAACCTTCACCTGTGGCGCCACGAACATCGTCGTCAGTAACATAATCCACATAATCACTCCGCTTTATCCTCCCGGAACTCGTTTCGGCGCACTCGCCGGCCAAGATGAGTGAGAAGCCGCCCATCGCGGAGTTTGAGGAGCATTGGCGGGTTGGCCACGTCCTCCGGGGCTTTGGTTCGGCCGGCCTTGATTACGAGGTCTTCCACTTTCTGGGGGTCCTCAGCATGGGGTGCGAGCGGCATATCGAATCATTCTGCCTGCTTCACGAAGCGTTTCCAACGATCTCTTTTCCCATCTTAAGACCGGTTGAGCACCTTCACCCACGATGTGAGCGTGTCAGCGTACGCCTTCGCCACTCCCGCGTCCACGTTGAGGATTGTGCGAATTGCGAGGCGCAGTCTGCCTGGCTCACGGTCATCGATCGCGAGATCGCACTGCACGGTTCGCTCAGCGAAGACCAACGTGCCAGGCTCCTCGCAATCGCGAATCGCTGCCCGGTTCACCAGACGCTGAGCTCCAGGATCGACATCCGCACCAAACTGCAGTGAGGCAATGGACTCGCAGGGTTCGTCAGACGCCGAGACCGGCGAGTGCGGTCCTGTTCTCATCAGGGTCCCGGCGGCTTCGTACGTCGTGGGCAATCCGGAGCCGCGCCTTTGGCTATTTCTTCCGAATGGCGGAGACGTCGATCGAGATCCTGACCTTGTCGCCGACTAGCAGATTGCCACTCCCGAGCGCCTGGTTGAATTTCATATCGAACTCACTGCGGTTCAGAAATCCTTGGACCTCCGCTCCGGCGCGGTCATTGCCCCACGGGTCGGTGTCGGTGCCTTGCAAGACAAGGTCTAGCTTTACCTCGCGAGTGATGCCGTGGATGGTGAGGTTGCCCCATACGCGCGAGGAGTCATCGTCGATCGGCTCGACCCGGGTGGACTCGAAGGTGATCTCGGGAAACGCATCGGCATCGAAGAAATCCGCTGAGCGCAGGTGCGTGTCGCGCTGTGCTTCGCCGGTGTCGATCGACGCGACTTTGATACTCCCGCGCGCCTTCGCGCTCCAAGCGTCTTTTCCAACCTCCACGGTTCCCTGAAAATCGGTAAACCGGCCGCGAACGTTTGCAATCCCCATGTGCTTGACGGAGAACTCAACGCTCGAGTGCGCGGGATCAACCTGCCACGTTCCGGCCGGAACCAGCGTTGTTGTGCGTGTAGCCAAAACCCACCTCCTTTAAAGGAACGGAACCGTCAGCCAATGAACTCGGGCCCTCGGAGATCCCCGCCGCAGGCGTCAACTCGTCCGTGACTGAGAGTCCCGCGGATCCTGAAATAGCGGCTCGACCAATACGTCGCTTCCCGTAAGAACATCCAGCATACGGTCTGTTGAGACCGAAGCGATTCCTCGAACTTCAGTGACTCATCTTTTGCCCGGCCATCCGCGAGTTTGCCGTACGGGGTGGCTTTGCCGTACGGATCAGTATTAACTCATTTTCATGTTGTGTCCAAGAAAGCCAGTGGCGACGGCGACATCCCCTCGGACGAGAGAATGGCACCAAGCCTACGCCAGACGCGAGCGGAGGCTCAGAGGGGCACTGAAGCGCAATTGAGGGCAACAGGGTAGGCTAAGCGCAAGTTCAGGCGTGGCAGGCGGCCAAGTGACTCCCACTGGCCAGCCCGGCTCGCGGGGGACCACAGGAAGCTACATTGAGTGGGAGGGAGCCACATATGACCCCCAACCAACGCACCAAACTCGCCGCCCGCATCCAGCACTACGAAACCTGGCTCACAGAGGAGCGCTTGGCACGCTGGAACAAACACCTGGATACGCCGATCAACCACGACGAGGCCGTGAAGTGGCTGGCGAACGAGGAGGTTCTGGGGAATCGGATGCGGCTGATGGAGGTGGTCGGGTGGATGGAGGCAGAAGGATGAAGCGCGAGAAGCAAGTGATGTTGAGCCCTACCGAAAATTCCTGAGACGAATCGCGGATCACCGACACTCTTAACTTGGTGTTCACCCCCCACGCCTCGAACGATGATCTCGAGTTGTAATGCGTCGCCATGACCGCGGTGTGCAGGAACAGCAGCGAGAGCTCTTTGTAGACGGCGGCGGCATTCAGAGCAGCCGCATGGATGGCGTCAGCGCACATCCGACTCTTTCCGTACGCAAATATACAGTTTGCCGACAGTTCACGCTCCGAAAACGAAATCTATTTACATTACGCCGGGACCCGCGTACACTTGGCCATCCTCGCGGCCAAAACGGCCGCGAACCTCGGAGGTGACAGTTGAAACTACTCTCAACGATGACGATCATCGCGGGCTTCGCGATCCTGACCCCAGCCTGGTCCGCCGTCCCTGACGGCAAGAACACCTACGATCAAAGCTGCATCCATTGCCACGGCCAGTCCGGCACCGGCAGTTCCGTCGCCGACAAATTCTGGAAGATGAGGATCCCTCGGCTCAACTCGAGCTACATCCAGAACAAGTCCGACGAAGAATTGAAGTCCGTGATACTCAACGGCAAGCGCAAAATGCCGCCTGCCATGATGGGAACTCCTGAAACCGCCCACAAGACCAAGGTGAGCGCCGAGCAGGTCCCCGACCTCCTCGCCTACATCCGCACACTGAAGGGGAAGTAGTTTCTGGGGGTTCCAGGCCTGCCCCCCCATTGCATCATCGGCCGCGTTAGGCGGCACCGAATGAGCAGCCTCGTGATAGTACGTGCTGAATAGCGGCGGCCCGGGGAACTCCCTCCGCCGCCGGCCCCGCTAAAAGCATCTCGGCAATTCAGCGCTCTTGCCTGTGGATTGGCAGGGGTGCCAATTTATCATCCCCAGATCAAAGCGGGAGTCAGCGTCGAACTGAACTCGGCACAGCCCAGCAGCCACGAGGAGGTCACGCCCGGGTTCGGTTCTGAAACGCACCTGAGGGCTGCACGGAAGGCTAAGCGCAAGTTCTGGCGTGGCAGGCAGCCAAGTGACTCCAGCTTGCTGGCCTGGCTCGCGTCCCACAGTGTTGCCCCGCGGTTGCGGCGCGCTAGTAGTGAAACCTTCCCGGCAACTGTCGCATTGCCGAGACCTCAGTGCTGGATGGGAGGTCCCAGCGCGGTGTCAAGAAAATGGCGCAGCACCGAAAAAAACTGCTCACTTTCTTCAACGAATGGGTAATGGCCGCTGCGGGCCATCATTACCAATTGTGCTTGCGGGGCGTACTTCTTGTATTGCACAGCGTAACGGGGAGGCACAATGCGGTCGTACCGTCCAGCCCCCCGAGGAGGAGATGGAGTTGCCGCCCCCACTCGCAGTGCTATACTCTCCTCTTCGCATGTCGCTCCCGCTTTCCGTGACCCGCAGGTCGGCCATCGGTTCCTTACTCGCAATACCCGCTTCGGCGCAACCACCGTCGGCCTCTCCGCGCGCCAATCGCTTCCATATCGCGTTCCTCGGCGACCGCAACGGCGGCGCAGAACCTCAGATCTACGGGCGAATTTGGCGCGAGATCGACATGCTCGGTCCCGACCTGGTGGTCAACGTCGGCGACACCATCCCGGGCGGCCATCAGGACGAGACCCTCGATCAGCAGTGGAAGGAGTTCCGGGCGATTCGCAAGCGTTACTCCCGCTATCCGCTGTACTTCACGCCCGGCAACCACGACATCTGGTCGCCCGCGTCGGAGGTCGCTTTTCGTCGCGAGACGGGCTTCGCCCTCAACTACGGCTTCGACTTCCAGAACGCGCGGTTCGTGGTCCTGGACACCAGCCGCAGCGAGAAACTCACTTCCGCCCAGTTGGACTTCCTCGAAGAGGACCTCTCCGCACACCGCGCCAGCAACCCCAAGTTCGTGCTATTCCATCATCCCTATTGGATCCAGGCGCTGGAGTCGGACGCCGCCGGCTTCCGCCTGCACCAGATCGCCCGTCGGTACGGCGTGGGACACATCATCTCAGGCCACGGCCATCGCTTCTTCCGCAAGGTGCGCGACGGCGTGACGTATCTCGAAGTTGGAAGCTCCGGCGGCACGATGCGCGGCAAGCTGCTGCACGGCGAAGGATTTGCCCAGGGCTGTTTTTATCACTTCGTCTGGGGCAGCGTCGAGGGCGACGAGGTCCGGCTGGTGGTGAAGGAACTGGACGGCATGGGCGGCCAGGGGCGCATGTTCCGCGTCGAAGATTGGGACGAGAGCGGTCCTCGTTTCGACATTTCCGACCCCGCGCTCTCCGCGCACCCCGAAACCTGATCGAACCAAGTCTCCAGCCCAGGAGCCCTCGGTCCCCGGGGGCAAGTAATAGCCAGGAATTTTTCGGGGCCGCCGACGGACGGTACTACCCTTTCTTTCGACAACACAGGGGGGGTGTCTGTGGGCCAGCCACTTTCTCCACTCGCCCCGCCCGCGGCGTGAAGGGGGGGCTTAAAAAGTATGCCCAATAGTATGCCCGCTTTTCCTTCGTCATCATTACTCACCGTGTATCGCGATGTTGCGGATGTCTTCCGTAAGGCGTTGAGAAGGCTACAGGGTGCGTAATTCTGAACAGCGTTGCGTACGCCTGTAAGTTACTGATTCTTCGATCGTCGGTGATTTGCAGTCAGCGGGTCGCCTGTTCAATTCCAACGGGTCGGCCCCCATCTAGTCCCCATCCTATCAAGGAGTATGCAGCTTCCGGGTAGTGGTTGATAACCGCCATTATCATT
>DBMU01000028.1 GCA_002298225.1 Bryobacterales bacterium UBA690 | reverse complement strand
CAAGTCCGTCCCTGGCCACCACTCACATCCTCCCCCCCAACTCCACATCACTGATGGTGGCAGCGATTGCGCCCGCGCTTGCGCAGATTTGCCTTTACTCTGCGTCGGTTCTTCGCCCCATGAGGGTCATTGGAAGGCGTCACCACAGCGAAAATAATACATCACGCTCTGCGCTCAGCTCGTCACAATCTTGCAGGTTCAACTCAGAGGGAAGTAGCGCTTATGGAGAGTTGGGATCTGTCTCTGATCGCACGAGAGCAATTGGCCGCATGCCTGAGCGCGGCGCCATCTCTCCGCGATAGCGCTGTCCACTCTCCTGAGGTAAAAGGTTTCCCTCTTCCACGCAACCGTACTCAAGTTTCTTTCATTCAGTTTCCACAGGCAGAAGTCGCCTGCCCGGAAGAAGAGATCCTGTCATCAGCCGAGGAGATAGGGCCATCGCCGGGAGCGGCGAATACACCGCCGCAACAGGGGAGTCACTGCATATCCAGAAGAACGAAAGGATCACTCCTGGCCCGATTGGGAGCCAGGAAGGAACCCATCGCGGCCTCGCCTTGTGTTGCATCCGAGACATGAAGACAAACCAGGAGCACCTATGAGCACGCAACTCAATGGAGCAATCAAGTTACATTCCCAAAGGAACGCTGAGAAGAGAGAACCGACGGCGCCGGTTCCGACCCGGGTTGTCACGCTGGTTCTTGTCCTATTATTGCTGTCGGCCTTATCATTGCCGGCGCAGCCTGTCACTGTCACGACGACTGGCACTGTGGTGTCATCCATGTCGGCGACAATTATCGTGAAGCCCGAAGGGCGCACCGAAGTTTTGTTCGTCATGAACAACCAGACGGTCAAACCTAAGACCATCCCCTTGGGATCCACGGTCAAGGTGGTTTCGGCCGCAGATTCGGAAGGCCTCCAAGTCGCGCAGACCATTACCATCATCACTCAGGCGCCCGAGAAATATCAGCCCACCGAGCCCATCCCGGCAGAAGTTCGTGAGATGGAAAGCGAAATCCAAAAAGCAGTTCGACGCTTTGGAGTGGGTGTCCGTGGCGGCGTCGCGTTGGACCCAGAACTTGTCATGATCGGCGGACAGGCCAGATTCGGGCCGTTCTTCTCGAGCAACTTCTCGTTCCGCCCCAGCCTCGAAGCGGGATGGGGAGAGTCCACGACTCTGATCGCGGTCAATCTTGAAGGAATCTATAGGCTTCCTGTCACCATGAGCCACGGTAAATGGTCAACTTACTTCGGCGCCGGCGCAGGGCTGAACTTCAACAAGCGCGGCCTGCCATCCGGGCTGGTCGCCAGTGGGTCGAACGTAGAGATCGACACCTTCAAATACGAGACGACCCTGAACATTCTTGTGGGTGTCCAGAAGCGTTCCGGCCTCTTTTCGGAGGTGAGGGCCTCCGCCTTTGGCAAGCCGGCCATTCGTCTGTTCATCGGCTATAACTGGTGATTGCCTCATAGCCTTCACCGGAGCGGCTCAGCCACGACGATTCTGCCCTCCTGCATCACGAGATGAAGACGCGCCCCGCGTCATCCAGTGCAATCGCGCCGGCACCCGCCTTCGAAATCCTGTCCAAACGCACCGACTCCGCGATGTAGAGGTTGTCGTCGCCATCAATTGCCATGCCGGTCAGATTGCCCAGACCGGTGCTCAAGGCTACTGTCTCCGCACGTCTCGAGGCGTTCCGGAATCTGACTCGAAGCAAAAGCAGCAAGCCAAACAACGCAACCATCACCATGCACAGCAGTGGGTCGTCGGTGGCTTTCATGACGTCTCGATACTATCAGCGGACACATAAATAAGTCCTAGGAGGGCATAAGAAATTTCAGGGTCACAGCAGCATGGGCCAATCCCAGGCAGCGTGACGAACCCGTTCCGGCGTAGACGCGGGGAACCTACTCAGACTGAGTTACGCTGCGCTGAGTGGGACACTGGGACCATCCGAATCCACTCCGGGGAGGGTTCATCATGCCACACACCAAGAACCTCAGTTCCGAGATGCAGCACTGTATCCAGGAATGCCTCGCTTGTCACGCAATTTGTCTTGAAACCGTCCAACACTGTCTGGGGCTCGGCGGCAAGCACGCCAAGCCGAAGCACATTGGCATGCTTCTTTCTTGTGCGGAGATCTGTCATACCAGCGCTACATTCATGCTCCAGAGCTCCGACTTCCACGAACAGACCTGCGGCCTCTGCGCCGAGGTCTGCCATGCCTGCGCCAAGGAATGCGAACAGATGGCTGCCGGCGATCACACCATGATCCAGTGTGCCGACGCCTGTCGCCGTTGCGCCAGGTCTTGTGAGAAGATGGCGCATGCCATGGCGTGAAGGGATGAGCGATACGACAATCGCGGCCGAACCCTGCACTGCGCTCGCCGCCGCGGGTCACACCCTGGAACCCTATCCGAACCGCGAGGTCACACTCGGCTCTCTACACGTGGCCCGCGCACTGCCCATCCGCGACCGGCGTCTGGTCGGTCCCTGGTGCTTTCTTGACCGCTTCGGCCCGTTGACGTTCGACTCCGGCAAGCCCATGGACGTTGCTCCGCATCCGCACACGGGCCTGCAGACCGTCACATGGCTTTTGGACGGCGAAGTGGTTCATGACGACAGCCTCGGATCCGAGGCAGTTGCCCGGCCGGGCGGCGTCAACGTCATGACGGCTGGGAGCGGCATCGCGCACACAGAGCAGACACCTGCCGCAAACAGCGGCAGCCTGAACGGGGTGCAACTCTGGGTCGCCCTGCCCGCTTCTCACCGCGCCATGAACGCGTCCTTCCATACGATCGGCCAGGTACCCGTCACTGAGAAAAACGGCAGTTTGATCCAGGTGTTTGCGGGATCGCTCGCAGGCGCCTCCTCGCCTGCGCCTCACTACTCGGCGATCCTCGGCGCGGACGTCCAAATCCACCGCGGCGAGCGCACGGAGTTGGAACTCCAACCGGACTTCGAACATGCGCTGCTCCTGCTCAGCGGCGACTGCTCCGTCGAGGACCAACCACTGGCGGAGCGCACCCTCTATTACCTCGGTACTCAACGTTCAGGCGTCTCGTTCAGCAGCCGCGGCGGAGGCCGTGTGCTCTTGATCGGCGGTCCGCCATTTCCCGAAACGATTCTGATGTGGTGGAACTTTGTCGCCCGCACACCTGAGGAGATCGCACAGGCCCGCGCCGACTGGGAAGCGCAGCGCCGCTTCGGCGAGGTTAAGGCCTATCGCGGCCCACGGCTCAGTGCGCCGCAACTCGTCCGCTTCGCTCGCCCGAATCCTTTGAGCTGACTCTCAATCGACCGGAGGTCCTCATGTCCATCCGACCCGTCAAACGGCTCGTGAAGTCCAAGCCCACGCTCGAAGGCGCTGGCGTGCACCTCCGCCGCGCGTTCGGCTTCGGCGATACCGCAGAGACTGATCCATTCCTCCTCCTCGACGATTTCCGCAACGAGCGTCCCGAGGACTATCTCGCCGGCTTCCCCTGGCATCCTCACCGCGGCATCGAGACCATCACCTATGTGCTCGCCGGCACCGTCGAGCACGGCGACAGCATCGGCAATCACGGTGCGATCGCCGCCGGAGACGTCCAGTGGATGACCGCTGGCAGCGGCATCATCCATCAGGAAATGCCTAAGGGCGACGAACGCGGCCGCATGCACGGCTTCCAGTTGTGGGCGAACCTCCCCGCTGCGTTCAAAATGACCAAGCCGCGCTACCAGGAGGTGAAAGCTCCCGACATCCCGGCCATCACCGACGACGACGGAACTCAGGTTCGCATTGTCTGCGGCAGCTTCTGGGGCAAGCGCGGACCCGTCGATGGAATCGCAGCCGACCCCATGTATATCGATGTCACCGTGCCGCCAGGAAAGCGGAAGACTCTCCCGGTCGAGACCACTCGCCACGCCTTTGCTTACGTCTTCGAAGGCTCCGGCAAATTCTGCAACGCCTCCGAGCCGCTTGCTGTGCCCACGGAAGGCGTCGGGTGGTCAGACACCGCGTTGCCGACAGAGGCGGACAATCGCAGCCTGCTCCTGTTCGATCGCGGCGATGAACTCACTGTTCAGGCCGGCGAACACGGCATCCGCTTCCTCCTGGTCTCCGGCCAGCCGCTGCGGGAGCCCGTCGCGTGGTACGGGCCCATCGTAATGAACACGCAGGAACAGCTCCGCCAGGCTTTCGATGAGCTGCAACACGGCACGTTCCTGAAGAAGTAACTCACCTCACTCGTAGCGCAGTGCCACCGTTGGATCCACGCGCAACGCTCGGGTAGCCGGACCGGCCGTGGCCGCGATCGCGACGAACAGCAGCAGTCCGCACACGGCGAGGTATGTGATCGGATCCGAAGGCCGCACGTCCGGCACCAGGAACATCGCCAACGGCTGGGTCGCGAACACCGCGATTAACAACCCAACGGCGATACCGGAGACCACCAACGCGAGGCTCTGCCGCAGCACCATTCTCAGTACAGCCTCCGGGCTCGCCCCCAGCGCCATCCGCAACCCGATCTCCCGCATTCTGCGGCTCACTGCATACGAGAGCACTCCGTGCAAACCGACCGCAGCCAGCAACAGCCCCAGCGCGCCCATGCTTCCCAACAGTGCCGCACCTACCCGGCTCGGCAGGAACGCCAACCCAAGCGCCGATTTCATCGGACGCACTTCGATTGCCGCCGAAGAGTCCACACCGGCCAGCGCGCTGCGGAGTTCTCGACCCAGTTGCACCGGATCTCTCGACGACCTCACCAGCAGATGCAGCGTGGTTCCGGGGCTGCCTTGCTGCGCGAAGGGGTGATAGACCGCAGCCGCATTCTCTTCACCCAGCGTGAAGTACTTGCTGTCTTTTGCCACCCCGACAACGCGAAATGTCTGTTCGTTGCGCTCAGTTCCCCAACTGAATGTGTGACCAACCGGGGAGATTGCACCGAACAATAGTCGTGCCAGCGTTTCATTGATGATCACAGAATCTTCCGCGCCGGTCCGATCTGCGGGCGTGAAGTCCCGTCGCGCAACCAAGGCGATATCCATCGTCCTGAAGTAGTCAGGGCCCGTCCAATTCAATTGCGCACGCACTCGCCCGACTTCACCGCCCGTGTCAGGCTTCATCGTCGTGGAACGAACGATAGAGTCGTTGAGCGGCACGACGCGCGCCACGGCAGCGGACTCCACACCTGGCACGCTCCGCAGACGGTCCAGAGCCTGATCCAAGGCGGTCTGGATCTGCTCATCCCGTGAGTACCGCTCGGGCACTAACCGCAGCGTGGCCCACGTGGTGGTCTCGGCGTCGAATCCGGGGTGCATGTTCGTTGCCCGGGACAGATTCCGCAGGAATAGGAGGCCCGTCGTCAACAGCAGTACAGTGACCGCGAGTTGTCCCGCCACGACGAAGCTCCTCAGCGACCAGCGGCTGCCGCCCACCGAGCGCTCTTCACTCTTCATGCCCGCCTGTACGCCGGCCCGGCTGGCTGCCAGCGCCGGCATCACACCGGCGATTGCCGCGCATCCCAATGCCACAAGCGCCGCATATGTCACCAACCGCCAGTCGGGGGCGATCGCCAGTCTGATCGGCACCGGGAGCGGCAGCGGGACTCTGTTGATGATGCCCGTCAATGCTACATTCAAGGCCAGCCCGCAGAGTGTGCCCAATGCTGCCAGCAGCAGGCTCTCCGTGAGAAGCTGACGTGCGACGCGCCATCGGCCGGCGCCCAACGCCCGCCGCACGGCCAACTCATGGCGCCGGCTCGCCGCTCGCGCCAGGTGTAGGCTCGCAACGTTCATGCAGGCCACCAGCAGCACCAGGCCAACGACGATCATCAGCATTCCGAAGAACGCAATGATCGGAGATTTCCCCTTTACCCGGTCGACGCCCGTGACGCTGGACACTTCCACGTCGCGCGTCCGCAGATTCCCATCCTTCGGCGGATGAATCTCGTCGAGCGACGCGGCGGCCGCCTTGATCGCCGCCAGCGCCATGCCCTTCGTCATGCCTTCCGGCAGCCGCACCACCAGCTTGACCCGCTCCGACTCCGACACCACCGGCATGTACAACTCCGGCGCAAATCCAAATCCAAATATGGTTCGATGGTGCTCCGGAAGCACTCCCGCAACGATGTACGGCTGACCGTCCAGCACCAAGGTGCGCCCGACAATGTCCGGATTTCCGCCCAACTGCGTCTTCCAGAAAGCGTGATTCACCACGACGGTATTCCGCTCACCCGCTGCCATTCCGCGTCCCAGCATCAACGGAGTGCCGGTCACCTCGAAGAAGTTGTCGGTCACGCGCATCACGTGCAGACGCTTCGACTCATCTCCCCACCGCCAGTTCGCCTCACCCTCCTCCCTCATCCCCGCGACTCCGTCAAACGGATTCGAATCGCGGATGAGGCGGTAGTCTTCCATCAGCGCGTGGCTGGCCCCGCCCACGCGCATCGTCACCAGCGACCCAGGCCGTTCAACCGAGGGCTCACTGAACAGGAACTCCATCATCAAACTGAACGCCGTCGTGTTCGCGCCGGTGCCCAGCGCCAGCGACAGGATCCCCGCCAACGCAAAACCCGGCGACTTGCCCATCGCCCGCGCCGCATAACGCAGGTCGCTCAGCAGATCCTCCTGCCATCGGAAATGCCACATCACACGCGCGTCCTCCTGGATACGCGCCGTCGAGCCGAATTCGCGGCGCGCCCGCATTACCGCTTCCTTGCGGTCGACGCCCTCCACCATCAGTTCCTCCGCGCGCTCCTCCATGTGCAGATGCATCTCTTCTTCCATCTCCGCGTCGAAGCGCTCGCGCCTGCTCAGGTAACGCAGTTTGTTCCGGAATTCACTCATGCGGCCCATCGCTCCCTCCTCTCACACCGTCTTTAGGACCAGCCGGATTGCGTTAACCAGCCGCTCAAACTCCACCGCCTCCACCTCCATCTGCTTCCGACCTTCCGGGGTGAGTTGATAGAAGCGTGCTTTGCGATTGTTTTCTGAGATGCCCCACTCCGCCGTCACCCATCCTTTGACCAGTAGCCGGTTCAACGCCGGATAGAGCGATCCCTCTTCAATCGCCAATGCGTCCTCGGAGGCTTCTTTCACCCGCTTCGCGATCGCGTAACCGTGTAATGGCCCGCGCGCCAGCGCCCGGAGGATCAACATCCCCAGCGTGCCCGGCAGAAACTCACTCGTGATCGGTTCTCTCTTGCCCATGCCGTTCCCTTGTCGTGTCTATGTATAGGTACAACGAGGGAGCAGCGCCGTATGTTCGCGACAATTGCAACAAATTTTGGGATTCAGGGCAGTGGTCCCAGCGAAGAAACTGGATAGATTCAGCGCTCAAGGAGTTACGATCACAAGATCCTTCCAATTTGACTCCGGCTCTATTCCACCCATTCCACGCGCCAGATAAAATGATAGTGGATGCGCCGCGTTTCATTTATTACGTTGACCATTGCTGGTCTCTGTCTTTTTGCCGCCTGCACTGCGCGGAAGGGAGTCGCCGCTTCGCGGAGCGAAGATCCCCGCGGGGCAACGCAGATCCCGGCTGGTACCGAAGCGGACGACGCGGCCCGGTTCCTTGCCGGCCTCCCGGGCCGCGACGCCAGTCCATTTAAGGCCATGGAGTCCACGCCGGCCTGGGAACAGCACAGGAAGGAACTCGACGAGCTGTGGCAGCCCTTCGATCAGGGCCGCAAGCCTGGCATGCTCAAATTTGCCAAAAGCGAGCTGAAGGGGACTTCCGTCGATGGTCGTGTGGTCTGGTATCCCTTCTCCGGCGCGGATGCCCTGACCATGCTCACCTTCTTCCCGGATCACTCCACCTACGTGATGGCTGCGCTGGAGCCCCCCGGGCTTGTGCCCACCGCCCGCGAATTTGAATCGGACCAACTGGGCGACCGCCTTCCCGCCATCTCGGGCACACTGCAGTCGCTCATCCAGAAGAGCTTCTTCGTGACGAAGGAAATGGATCACCAATTGCGTGGACAGGTCGTCGACGGTGTGGCCGAGCCGATCCTGATTCTCCTGGCGAGGAGCGGGTATCGCATCCTCGGGCACTCATACATACAACTCGATGACTCAGGCCACGTGCAGCCCCGGATCCCTGGGCCTCGCCGCGCCGCCTTCGGTCTCAACCGCGGCATCTCCTTTAACATCGAGTCTCCGGCGGGAAAGCGGTCCACGCTCACATACGTTTCTCTGAATCTGGACGACAACCATATGAAGGGCAACCACGGGTTCCCGGCGTACATCGCCTCGCTGGGTCCGACGGTGACCATGCTCAAGGCCACTTCCTACATGCTGCACAGCCCCTCATTCGGCCGGATCCGCGACCTGATCCTGGAGCGCAGCGGACTCATCGTCCAGGACGATTCCGGCATCCCCTGGCGCTATCTCGCCTCTGACCCGTGGCAGGTCCAGCTCTACGGCGATTACGATCACCCCTACGGCAAGAGCTTCCAGTTCCGCAGTCAGGCCGATCTGCGCGAGGCCTACGAAGCCCAGCGCCAGGCTGTCCGGCCGCTGGAATTCCGCATCGGCTACGGGGCAGGGAAGGTCACCTCGAATCTGCAGGTCGCACGCCGCAAAAGCTAGCCGCGACCGCCGTTTGAAGCTGACAGCTGAAAGCAATATCAGTGCTTCAACAGCCTGATGTTCCCGTTCGTCGTCGAGGCGTCGATCAGTGCGCCGCCGCGCCCGATTCTTCCGCTCATCCGCGTCTTTGAGAACTGGTTGGTCGTGACCTCGAAGTCAGACGAGATGTTGCCGTTCGATGTGGATGCCTTGATCTCTGCCTGGGTCTCTGCGGGCAGCCGCATGTTGATCGATGAGTTCGACGTGGACGCCCGAATCTCATTGTTCTTCCAGGAACTCAGCGTCAGCGAGATCGAACCGTTCGACGTCTGCAGCACCAGCGGCCGACCGGAGTCCATCTCCGCCACGTCCGCATCGATCGACGCATTGGAGGTGCTCGCCGTAAAATTGCCTCGCACGCCCGACGCTTTTACCCGGCCGTTGGACGTGTGGACATCCGCCGCGCCCGAGAACTTCTCCAGTTCCACCGATGCATTCGAGGTCTTTGCATCCAGATCTCCATCCACGCTCCACACGCGGATTGAACCGTTGGACGTTCTCAGTCGCGCGTTGCCGGAGATCGACTCCACCCGCACTCCCCCATTCGACGTTGTGATCTCTTCCAGGATCACCTTCCGAGGCACCTTGAGCATGAACTTCGTGCCACAGTTGCAGCCGTTGTCCATCGGGCGCCGCGCCCGGATCCGCAGGGATCCAGGGTCCGAGGTGATGTCGATCTTGATGTCCTTCATCACGCTCTCTCGCGAAGCGTATTTTGTCCCTGAGACCTGCGCGGAATCCTGATCCCATCCCAGAATCTCCACGCTCCCGTTAAAGCCCTCCAATACGATCCGCCCCCCCGAGTTCAGTTTGTGGGTCGAAGAGAACTCCTCCTTGTACCGGTCGGAACTGCCCCAATCGGACGGATCGACAAAATCGCAGCCGGTCAGGGCCAGCGAGCCCAGGCACAAAGTCGTAGCGAGAAGCAGTTGGCGCATAGTTACCTCGTCAACAATATTACGGACCGGGAGGCCGGATTGTTCCTGCATGCTAGGCTGAATTTAATGCAGAAGTTGCTTGCGCTCAACAGAGGGGAGATTGCGATCCGGATCTTCCGTGCCGCCAATGAGTTAGGCTTGGGGACCGTCGCCATTTTCAGCCAGGAGGACCGGCTCAGCCTGCACCGTTTCAAGGCCGATGAAGCCTACCTGGTCGGCCAGGGGCTCGGTCCTGTCCAGGCCTACCTCGATGTTGACGGCATCGTCGGGTTGGCGCACGAGAAAGGTGTCGATTTCATCCATCCCGGATACGGCTTTCTCAGTGAGAATCCCGCGCTCCCGAAGGCCTGTGCCGCGGCCGGTATCACGTTCGTCGGGCCGGACGCCCGCATTCTTGAAATGCTTGGTGACAAGACCGCCGCCCGCCGCCTCGCGGTTGAGGCCGGCGTCCCTGTACTGCCGGGCACCGACAAGCCCGTCGCCACCCTCGATCTGGCGCGCAAAATCGCACCTAAGATCGGCTTCCCGCTCATCCTCAAAGCCGCCTTCGGCGGCGGCGGACGCGGTATGCGTGTGGTGAATCGCGCCGACGACCTCGAGGCCCGCTTTCACGAAGCCACCGCCGAAGCTCAGGCCGCTTTCGGCAACGGCGCCGTCTTTCTGGAGCGCTACATCCGCCACGCAAAGCACGTTGAGGTGCAGATCCTCGGCGATCGCCAGGGCAATATCGTTCACCTCTGGGAACGCGATTGCAGCGTCCAGCGCCGGCATCAGAAGGTCGTCGAAGTCGCGCCGGCCCTCGGACTGAAGCATGCAATTCGCAAGGCGCTCTGCGAGGCCGCTGTCCAGCTCTGCCGCCACGCGTCCTACCACTCCGCTGGAACCGTCGAGTTCCTTGTCGATGACGATACTGGCGAGTGGTTCTTTATCGAAGTCAACCCGCGCGTCCAGGTGGAGCACACCGTCACCGAAGAGGTCACCGGCATCGACATCGTGCGCGCCCAGATCCAGGTTGCGCAAGGCCATACGCTCCACGATCACGAGATGGGCATCCCCGCTCAGGATCAGATCCAGGTGAATGGGGCTGCGCTCCAATGCCGCGTCACCACCGAGGATCCCGCCAGGAACTTCGTCCCCGACTACGGCAAGATCTCCACGTACCGCTCCCCCGCCGGATTCGGCGTTCGTCTCGACGGCGCTTCCGCCTATGGCGGCGCGGTGATCACGCCCTACTACGATTCGCTCCTCGTCAAAGTCACCACGTGGGGCACCAACTTCCGCCAGGCCTGCCAGCGCATGGATCGCGTCCTGCGCGAGTTCCGCATTCGCGGCGTCAAGACGAACATTCCGTTCCTCGAGAATGTCGTCAACAACGCGGATTTCCAGGCCGGCAAGGCCACCACTACCTTTCTAGAGCAGACCCCCGAGCTCTTCCGCTTCAAGCCGCGGCAGGACCGCGCCACGCGCCTCCTCACCTACCTGGGCGAAGTCGCCGTCAACGGCAACCCCGAGATGGCCAATCGCACGCCCCCCGCCGTGGTCCGCGAAGCGCCCGCTCCGGAGCACAACGCCAGCGAGCCGCCGGCGGGAACGCGCCAGCTTCTCGATCAACTCGGTCCCGAAGGCTTTGCGGAGTGGACCGGCAAGCAGAAGCGCCTGCTGCTCACCGACACGACGATGCGCGACGCGCATCAGAGCCTGATGGCCACTCGCATGCGCACCTATGACATGATGCGCATCGCCAATGCTTATGCTCACCAGTTGAGCGGCCTTTACAGCCTGGAGATGTGGGGCGGCGCGACCTTCGATGTCGCCATGCGCTTCCTCCAGGAGGACCCGTGGATTCGTCTGCGCCGCCTGCGCGAGGCCATCCCCAACATCTGTTTCCAGATGCTCTTCCGCGCCTCCAACGCGGTCGGTTACACCGCCTACCCCGACAGCGCCGTTCGCCGCTTTGTCGAAGTCGCCGCCGCGGAAGGCATGGACATATTCCGCATCTTCGACTCGCTCAACTGGCTGCCCAACATGAAAGTCGCGATGGAGGCAGTGCGCCGGACCAACAAGGTCTGCGAGGCCGCCATCTGCTACACCGGCGATATCCTTGACCCCGCGCGCGACAAGTACCCGCTCGACTACTACGTCAAAATGGCTCGCGAGCTGGAGCAGATGGGCGCGCACACCCTCGCCATCAAGGATATGGCCGGGCTGCTGAAGCCCTACGCCGCCCACAAGCTGGTGAAGGCGCTGAAGGACGCCGTCAGCCTGCCCATTCACTTCCATACGCACGACACCAGCGGCCTCAATGCTGCCTCCATCCTCAAAGCCTGCGAGGCCGGAGTGGACGTCGCCGACGCGGCCCTCTCTTCCATGTCCGGCTCGACGTCGCAGCCCAATCTGAACTCGATCGTCGCCGCGCTCCAGCACGACCGTGCGCGTGGCACGGGACTCGACTTCGACGCGTTGAACCGCTGTTCCGACTACTGGGAAGTGGTCCGCGCCAACTATCTGCCCTTCGACTCCGCGCCCCGCTCCGGAACCGCGGACGTCTACATCCACGAGATGCCCGGCGGGCAGTACACGAACCTGCGCGAACAGGCCGAGAGCCTCGGCCTTGGCCCGCGCTGGCCCGAGATCGCCCGCATGTATGCCGATGTCAACCTTGCCTTCGGCGACATCGTCAAGGTCACGCCGTCGAGCAAAGTAGTCGGCGATATGGCGCTCTTCCTCATCCAGCACGGCATGACCGTGCATGAGTTCGAGAACCTCGGCCCCAACCACAGCATCAACATCCCGAACTCCGTCGTGGAGATGTTCGAAGGTTCCCTCGGAGAGCCCGATGGAGGCTGGCCGAAGAAGATCGCAGCGGTCGTTCTCAAGGGCAGAAAGCCTGGCAAGGGCCGGCCCGGCGCCAGACTCGCAGCCATTCACTTCGACGAGACGCGCTCGCTCATCGAAAAGAAGACAGGACACAAGCCCGACGAGACGGACGTCATGAGCTACGTGATGTACCCCGACGTCTATCTCAAGTTCGACAAAGCCCGCGCCTCCTATGGCGACCTCACCGTGCTGCCCTCCCCCGCCTTCTTCTACGGTCTGAAGACCGGCGAGGAGGTGGCCGTCGAGATCGAAGCCGGCAAGACGCTTGTGATCAAATTCGTCGCCGCCGGCGACGCCCATCCCGACGGCACTCGCACCGTCTTCTTCGAATTGAACGGCCAGCCGCGCGAAGTCACCATCCGCGATCGCAAGATCAAGGCGGAGACCAAGACTCAGCCCAAGGCCGATCCCGCGAAGGAAGGCCACGTCGGTGCGCCGATCCCCGGCGCGATCACCAGCATCGCCGTCGAGTTGAACCAGGAAGTGAAGAAGGGCGATAAGCTGCTTGTGATGGAAGCGATGAAGATGCAGACCACGGTGTACGCGCCCGTCTCGGGCAAGGTCGCGGAGCGCTGCGCCGCCGTCGGGCAGACCGTTGAACCCAAGGATCTGCTGATCGTGATCACCCCCGCCTGAGTAGCATGAAAGGACCCATGGACAATACGAGAAGAGAGTTTCTGCAGACCGCCGCGGCGGGACTCGCGATGAGCAGCACGATGGCCAAAGCCGCGCCAAGCGACAGGATCCGCGTCGGCTTCATCGGGCTGGGAGGGCAGGGAACCGGGCGCCTCAAAGAGTTCATCAGGCATCCGGACGTCGAGCCTGTCGCCGTTTGCGACCTGGATCAGAAACACCTCGACCGCGCCGTGGACATCGTCGAGAAGGCCCGCGGCGCGAAACCGCAGACCTTCCGCGATTTCCGCAAGGTGCTCGACCTCAAGGACGTCGATGCCGTCATGATCGCGACACCGGATCACTGGCACGCCCTGCCCACCGTGCAGGCCTGTCAGGCGGGCAAGGATGTCTTCGTTGAAAAGCCCTTGAGCTACTCCATCGGCGAGGGGCGCGCCATGGTCGAGGCAGCCAAACGCTACAAGCGCGTCACGCAGATGGGCAACCACATCCACAACGATCTGCCCAACTACCGACGCGTGGTCGAACTGGTGAAGAGCGGCTCGCTCGGTAAGATCAACCGTGTCTATTGCGCCATTGCCAGCAACGAGAAGAGCATCGGCACGCCCGCCGACACTACGGCCCCGCCTGAGCTCGACTACGACTTCTGGCTCGGCCCCGCGCCCAAGCGGCCTTACAACCCCAACCGCTCCCACTTCACTTATCGCTACTTCTGGGATTACTCCGGCGGGTACTTCATCGACTTCTGGTGCCACTACACCGACGTTGTTTACTGGGCCCTCGATCTCCAGGCGCCGAAGACTGTCTCGGCGGCCGGTGGCCGCTGGCTCGCTGACGACAACGCCGAAACGCCCGATGTGCTCGAAGTCCTCTACGAATATCCCGGCCTGGTGCTCACGTGGACCGTTCATCCCAAAGGACGCCCCGGTTACGACCACATGGGAAGCTCCGTCATCTTCGAGGGCACCCAGGCCACGCTCGTGACCAACTATAACCGTCACGAAGTCTGGGCGAAAGGCAAGAAAGACGAGAATTTCCCGCACCCCGAGCCGTCGATTCCCAATTCGCCCGGCCACATCCGCGAATTCCTCGACGCGATCAAGTCTCGCGAAACCACCACCTGCAACGTCGAATACGGTCATCGCCTGAACAAAGGCGGCCTCCTCGGCAACATCGCCTTCCGCACCGGCGACCGCATCGCCTGGGACGACACCCGCGAGCGCATCACCAATAGCCCCAACGGCCAGAAGTTCGTGACGCGCCGCTACCGCAAGCCTTGGAAGCTTGCCTAGTTTAAGTCAGCGCAGAGCGGGGCAGGTTTCCCAACCTGCCTCTTCGCTGCAATGATAGACTCGCCCCATCATGCGAGTTCTCATCTGCTTGCTGGCGCTCGTTCCCCCCTGCTCTGCCTCCGATCTCTACAAAAAGCAGCCCGACGCCCAAACCCGCTGGGCCACCTTCGAGAACCCCACCGCCGCCAAAGGCGCGGCGGCACGTGAGAACAGGGGCGCAAAAGGCCACCCTTCCGATCCATTTGCGGCCGGTGAGACAAAAACTCTGCTCGACGTGAAGGGTGCCGGCTCGGTCCGCCGCATCTGGATCACCATCCCGCTCCGCGATCCGCAGATGCTCCGCTCTCTCCGACTCGAGATGTTCTGGGATGGCGCCCGCACTCCAGCCGTCTCCGTCCCCCTCGGCGACTTCTTCGGCGCCATCCACGGCAGCGCCGTGCGCCTCGAAAATGAGCTCTTCTCGAACCCCGAGGGCCGCTCCTTCAACTGCTACATCCCCATGCCCTTCAAGACCGGCGCGCGCATCACACTCGCCAACGACAGCACGCGCAACATCGACAATCTCTTCTACGACGTCGATACACTCATCACCGCGAAACCTGACCCCGACGCCTTCTACTTCCACGCCTCCTGGCGCCGGGAACGCTGGACCCAGCTCGCGCGCGACTTCGAGATCCTTCCCGCCATTCTCGGCGAAGGCCGCTTCCTCGGCGCGCACATCGGTGTCATCGCCCGGCCTGACGTCACCGGCTGGTGGGGTGAAGGCGAGGTCAAGATGTACGTCGACGGCGACAAGGAACTCCCCACCATCGCCGGAACCGGCACCGAAGACTACATCGGCACCGGCTGGGGCCAGGGACTCTTCCAGAGCCGCTACCAGGGGAGCGTGGTCAATGACGAGAAGGCCCGCATGTTCGGCTTTTACCGCTACCACATCCCCGACCCCGTCTACTTCCACAAGGAACTGCGCGTCACAATCCAGCAGATGGGCGGTGACGAGAAAAGCAAGGTCGTAGACATGCTCAAACGCGGCGTCGACATTCGCCCCGTCACCGTCGACAACAAGGGCCGCCTGACGCGCCTCCTCGATACCGGCGGCGACCTGCTCAAAGATCCTTCCCCCGGCACTTCGTGGGTCAACATCTACCAGCGCCAGGATGTCTCCGCCGTTGCGTTCTTCTATCTGGATCGCCCCGAGAACGGCTTGCCGCCCATCGCTCCTGTGGCCAGGCGGACCGAAGGTCTGCCGGAGCCCGCGAAGCCATGAGCGGCGCACGCCGCTGGACCATCGCCTGGCTCCTCTTCGTCGCAGGCTTCATCAACTACCTCGACCGCGCCATCATCTCGGTGGCGCTGCCCGTCATCTCCGCCGACTTGCACCTGGGCCCCACCGCCAAAGGCACGCTCCTCTCTGCGTTCTTCTGGTCCTATGCGCTGATGCAGTTGCCCATGGGCTGGTGGGCGGATCGCTTCAATCTGAAATGGTTCTACGCCGGGTGCTTCGCACTCTGGTCGCTCGCCTGCGGTTTTACCGGATTCGCCGCCACCTTCGGCGTGCTCATGATCATGCGTGTTGTGCTCGGCATCGGCGAGTCCATCTATATGCCGGGCGGCATGAAGGCCGTGAGCCTGCTCTTCGACAGGAAGGACCACGGCCTCGCCTCAGGCCTCATGAACTGCGGCACCCGCGCCGGACTCGCACTCGGCGCGCCCCTCATCGCGTGGCTCGTTATCACCTTCGGCTGGAATCACTCTTTCTTTGTTCTCGGGTTTTCCAGCCTCGTCTGGCTGGCGCCGTGGTTGATCCTCTTCCCCGCACAAATTCCCACACGCGAAGCGCCTCCAAGAGGCAGCCTCGCGGATCACCTCCGCCGCCTCGACCGCAACCTCCTCGGCCTCTGCCTCGGTCACCTCGGCTTCAGCTACTACTGGTATCTTCTCGTCACCTGGCTGCCGGATTATCTCGTCGAATCACGCCATATTCCGCTGCAGCAGGCCGGAGCCTACTGCTTCATCCCGTATCTCGTCTTCAGCATCAGCGAGCCCCTTGGCGGGTGGCTCGCCGATGTTCTCGTCCGCTTCGGCTTCAACGAGATCACCAGTCGTAAGACTCTCATTACTGCGGCATTCCTCACCAGCCTCCTGCTCCTGCCCGCCGGGAGGATCGCGGATAACACCACCGCCGTCTGGCTCATCGGCGCCGCCTCGCTCGTTGGCCTCTCCACCGGCAACATCCTTGCCTTGCTCCAGCGCGTCTCCCCGCCCGGCGAAGTCGGCCTCTGGACTGGGATCCTCAACTTCGCCGGCAATCTATCCGGGATCATTGCCCCGTTGACCACGGGCATCCTCATCGAGAAAACCGGCTCCTACTACCCCGGCTTTGCCGTCGCAGTTACTGTCCTCATCGCCGGACTGCCGGCCTACTGGCTCCTTGTGGGGCGGGCTTCAGCCTGCGCGGGACTTCAGTCCCGCCCTGGATACAAAACGTCTCTCTGAACACTTGGGATCCAGGTCAATTCTCATGGAATGGAATAGCTATAGGAAATCGCCCAGGTACGGGAATGCGAAGGTGAACGTCCACAGGACCAGAAAGAATCCGGTTGCCAAACAGAAAAGTTGAGATGAGGATCGCCGGCGCAGTGCCAACATGCCCCCGATGGCGGTAGCGAAACCAAGGCTCACCAACGACATGGTTAGTGTGTACGAGATCCCGTGATACTTCAGACCGTAATTCCAGTTAGACCCGAAATATGCTACCGATGAAACCGTCACCAAGGAATACGAGACCAAAGTCCTTCTTCGAGAGATGATTGATCTGCGAAAGAGGGGCAAGCACCACATCAGGAAAGTCACACTTGGCATGGCGACAACCGCAAACTGAGGAACGCCAGTGAATAATGGAAGCTGGAGCGGCATTGGAATCGGCCAACGCAGCGAGCTGATGGAGACTGGTAACAGCAGCAACGCAGCCACCACGGCGCAGACGTACGCAATTCCGCGATTAGATTCCATGCGCGACCAGAATACCAGAGGCGATATTCAGAGCACGGCTTAATCATGGTTAGCCACGTGCTCAATCGCCGCTGTGTCTCACGATAATTCCACCCCCCAGGCTCATCGGGTGAGCCACCTCCTCCCGTATCACTGATGCATGGGAGTTCACCTGATGAAACGATCTGCCGTCATTCTCCTGACCGCGACGCTGCTGCATCCCCTCACCTGGGCCGGCGTCGGCAAGAACGATGTCCGCTACCTCGGAGGCCCGTTTGAAGGAGTCAAGCCCGGCGCCGAAGGCCACGTCGACTTCAAAGACGAAGTCATGCAGTTCACATGGGACAAGAAATCCTTCCACGTCCCCTATTCACAGCTCACGAGCATCGAGTACGGCCAAAAGGTGGGGCGCCGCATCGGCGCCACTATCGGCTGGGGCGTAACGACTCTGGGCGTCGCTGCGCTCCCGATGCTCCTCTCCAAGAAACGCAAGCACTTCGCCACCGTCGGATACAAGGACGATGCGGGCAAAACCCAGGGCCTCGTGCTCGAATTCGGCAAGGACGTCAACCGCAGCGCTCTGAAGCTCATGTCGGTGAAGTCGGGAGTCAAAATCGAGTTCGAGACTGAGCAGGCCGAGAAGGAATTCCGGCACTGAGGCTCGAAAGGGCGCGCGCCTCCGATGTCGTTCGGGGGCGCATCGCTCCATGGCTTCAGCTCAACTCCGGCTGTCCGAACTCCTCCCGCAGCAGACGGAACACTGCAATGGCCAGCGAAAATATCACCGGCCCCGCGAAAATCCCAATAAACCCGAACGCCTGCATTCCCCCCATCACTGCGAAGAACACCACCAGCGTATTCAACTCCGTCCGGCCCGCCAGAATCAACGGCCGCAGAATGTTGTCGATCATGCCCACCACCAGCACTCCCCACAGCCCGAGGAACAGTGCCTTTCCCCAGAACCCCTGAATCAGCAGGCCCAGCGCAGCCGGCGCCCAGACCAGCGCGGGCCCCACAATCGGAATCAGCGAGCAGAACGCCGCGATCGTCCCCCACAGTACAGGGGAGGGAAGACCCGCGATCGCAAAGCCAATTCCTGTCAGTAGCCCCTGCGCACTCCCTACGGCCACGATCCCGTACACATTCGCCACAATTGAGTCTTTCACCGTGCGGATCAGTTCGGCCGTCCGGTTGCGCGGCAGCGGCATGAACTCGTACAGGCCTTCCTGAATTCGATTTCTTTCGACAAACAGGAAAAACAGAATGAACAAGGCCAGAAACCCGTTCGCCACAGTCGCAGTCAGATTCCCAAGAAGCGAGCCGCTCCATCCCACGAGTCTCGTGCTGACCCACTGCGCCCGCTCCACGATGGCCGCCCGGATATTCGGCGTCTCCAAACCCGTCTTTTCCGCGATCCATGCTACTGGCTTGTCCAGTTGATTCGAGACGTAGCTCCCCCAGCCTCCTTCCTGCGCGCTGTGATCGGCGAGATACCGGTACACGCCTTTCGCTTCTTTCGCGACAGTAACCCCCACCAGCGCCAACGGCGTCAACACCAGTCCCAGGATCAGAAGCACAAATACCAGCGACGACAGCCACGGCTTCCGGATCCGCTGCTCCACGCTCCCGTAAAGCGGTTCGAACGTGATGGCCAGGATCATCGCGAACATCACCGGTTCGATGAACGGCGCCATCAGCACGGCCACAAGTGCCGCGGAAATCGCCGCCAGCACCAACAACACCACGCGCCCCGGCCGGTTCCCGTTCGACGTCGCCATGCGTCCTAGGGTAGCTCAGTCACCGTGATGCGTCGGCTCTCGTCCGCCTCCGCCTCGATCCGCACTTCCACCCGCTCTTCTGGCAGCAGCCTGGGGAAACGCTCCGCCCACTCCAGCAGCACCACAGCCGGGCGCGCGAAGATATCGTCCAGCCCCAGCGTCTCCACCTCTGCCTCAGTGTCCAGCCTGTACAGGTCGATGTGATACAACTCGCCCGTGTCGCCGTACTCGTGAATCAACGGAAAGGTCGGGCTCGACACGTCCTCCGCGCGCGCGATGCCCATCCCCTCAGCGACTCCTTTCGCGAACGTCGTCTTCCCAGCGCCGAGATTGCCGATCAGCAGCACCACGCTGGGTCTCGTCCAGTCCGCCGCCAGCCGGGCGCCCAGCGCGATCGTGTCATCTTCGGTCAGCGTCTGATACTGGTGCTCTCTCATGCCTGCACTTCGCGAATCGCTTCCGGGAGATGCCGGATCAAATCGGTGGCCGTCACGCTCATCTCAGTGTGAGCCGCGGCTGCCAGTTCTCCCGTACGCCCATGCAGCCACACCGCCGCCAGCAGTGCGGCTTCTCTCCGGTCCGGCCATTGCGCCAGCAGGCCGGCGATCATGCCCGTCAGCACATCTCCAGATCCGGCGGTTGCCATCGCGGGCGTTCCGGTGGGATTGACGAACACGCGCCCGTCCGCCATCGCGATCGCAGTCCTCTGCCCTTTCAGCACCAGCACCACGTGCCGCTCAGTCGCGAAGCGCCGAGCCACGCCAATGCGGTCCGCCTGGATGTCCGTGGAGGTCACCCCTGCTAGCCGCGCCATCTCGCCCGGATGCGGCGTCAGCACTCGCCATGGTCCCGGGCCGCGGAACTTTGTGCCGCTCAGCGCGTTCAATCCGTCCGCGTCCACCACCATCGCCAGCGCCGACTGCGCGAACAGCCGCTGCGCAAGCCCCGCCATCTCCGGATCCTGCCCCAGCCCTGGCCCGATCGCGAGCACTTCCTTCTCTCCGGGATCCTGAAGCCACGGCTGCGTCATCAGCTCGGGCGCCAGCGAGGTCACTGTCCGGCGTTCTTCCTCCGCGCAGGCCACCGTCACCAGCCCCGCGCCGGACTTCAACGCAGCGAATCCCGCCATCGCCGCCGCGCCACCTTTGCCCGGAGCTCCACCCACCACCAACACGTGTCCGAAATCTCCCTTGTGCGCGCCCCGCGGCCGCGCGCCGAATAACCGCCGGAACATCGCGGGCTCCACCAGGCTCAGCCAAAACTGCGCGTCCTTCTCGATCATCGCCGGCGGCGTTCCGATCTGCACGACGTGCAGTTCGCCCACCCTGTCGCACGTCGGCGGCAGGACGTGCTCCGTCTTTGGAGCCGTGAATGTCACTGTGTGCTCCGCCTTGACGCTCTCGCCTGCCTCGCACAAGCCCGACGGCACGTCCACGCTCACAATCGATGCGCCCGGGAATCCCGTGTTGATCTCACGGATCATTTCAAGCGCCTCGCCCCGTGCCGGTCCGGTCAAGCCCGTGCCCAGCAGCGCGTCGATCACCAGTGTGGCCGCATGCATCCGCGGCTCAATTGTGCGTGACGCTCGCACTCCGGCGGTCTGGAGCATCTTCCAGTTCTCCGCCGCGTTTCCCTTGAACTCTTCCGGCGCCCACAACAGCACCACGTCCAGCGACGCAGGATTGAAACGCATTTTTATTTGACGCGCGATCACCAGCCCGTCGCCGCCGTTGTTTCCTTTGCCGCAGACGATCACAATGCGCTGCTTCTCCAATGGCGCGCACGTCCTCTCCAGGAACTCGACGAACCGGCAGCCGGCGTTCTCCATGAGGATCAAACCCGGCACGCCCGCCTCCATCGTGCGCCGGTCGATATCCCGCATCTGTTCAGAGGTCAGGATCTTCATGCCGTCACCCCCGTCACTCTGGCCTCAAGCCTCCTCAGTGGCTCCGGTTCTCCCATCACGATCAGATAGTCCTGCGCCTGGATCAGAGCTTCGGCCGCAGGGTTGAACTCCATCCGCCCGTCCGCACGCCGGATCGCGAGCACGATCACCTTCAGATCACCCCTGATCCGCGAGTCCGCCAGTGACTTGCCCACCAGGTCGCTCTGCTCGGAGACCTCCACCTGCTCGATCCGGACGTCCAGGTTCAGGGACGTCGTCGCGAAGTCCAGGAACTGCCGCACGTGCGGCTTCAACAGCGACTGCGCCAACTGCGATCCCGCCGTCGTGTAAGGTGCGAACACGCTGTCCGCGCCCACCTGCCGCATCTTCCTTTCTGCTTCTTCTTCCGCCGCGCGTGCCGCCACGCGGATTCTCGGATTCAGCGTCTTGGCCGAGATCACCGCAAACAGATTGTCCGAGTCCGTCGCCAGCGCCGCGATCAAGCCATCTGCCTGCTCGATGTGCGCCTCCCGCAGCGTCTCATCCCGCGTCGAGTCTCCGTGCAGCGCCAGGTAGCCGCTCTTCAACGCCCATTCCACGCGGTCTTCCCGCTTGTCGACCACGATCAACGGCACGTCTGCTTCTTTCAATTCCGCCGCGGCGCCGCGGCCCACCCGGCCGAACCCGCAAACGATGTAGTGGTGTTCCAGCTTGTCGATCATCTTCTTCACGCGCCTCTTCTCGAAGACGTTCTTGAACTGCGCCTCAACCACCGCCTGCGTCATCAGGCCGATGGCCGTCAGCAGCAGCATCACGCTCAGCGCCATGTAAAACGTGTTGAACAGCCGCGCAGCCTGGCTCATCGGGTGGATCTCCCCGTAGCCAACCGTCGTGGTGGTCATCACCGCCATATACAGCGCGTCCAGCCATGGAAAGTCCGCGATCCACACAAACCCGAGCGTGCCGACCAGCACGGTGCACACAATCGCCGCGCCGAGAATGATCAGCCGCCGCACTACCGGCCTCATGCGCCTAGACCTTTCTCGCCACCAGCATCGTCATGTCGTCCTGCAATTCCGCGGATCCCGTCCACTTCATCACCTCTTCCACGACATGCTGCGCGACCTCGGCCCCATCCCGTTCCGCGTTGGCGATCAGGATCCGCGTCAGCCGCTCTTCTCCAAACATCTCTCCGTATGCGTTCTCCGGCTCCGTGATCCCGTCCGTGTAGCAGACCAGCAGGTCACCGTGCTCCAGCTTGATCGCACTCTCTCCGTAGCGCGCAAACGGAAACGCGCCCACCACCATTCCGTTCGAATCCAGAGAAATTGCCTTCCCCTTGCGGATCAGAATCGGCGACAGGTGGCCCGCGTTCGTGTACGTCAACTCGCCCGTTTCGTCGTCGTAAACGCTGAAGAAGAACGTTGCGTACTTTTCAGGCGCCGTCGAGGCGTACAACTGCTGGTTCAGGTTAGCCACCAGCTTCGCCGTCGACACCCGCTGCGCACCGTATCCCGATCCCATCCCTACCGCTGCCGCCTGCGCCATCTCCACGCAGTGTCTCAACTGGCTGCGCATCGCCGATTGCAGCGTCGCCATCAGCAGCGCCGCGGAAATCCCCTTGCCCGCCACATCGCCGATCGCCAGCGCCAGTTGCGTGTCCGTCAACACCTGGTAATCGAAGTAATCGCCCGATACCATCCGCGCGGCATTGCAGACGCTCGCCACCTTGAGCGTTCCGAGCCCTTCCATCGCCTTAGGATGCAATTGCGACTGCACCTCCTGTGCGATCTCCAACTCCGCCTGCATGCGCTGCTGTTCCTTCTCCGCCTGCAGCAGCCGCTCCAGGTTGCCAGCCATGATGTTGAATGAAGTTCCCAGTTCGGCAAGCTGGTCGTTGCCCATCACCTGAATCCGGTGACTCAGATCGCCTTCGCGGATGCGCACCGTGGCCTGGTACAGATCGTGCACCGCCGAGGTGATGGTGCGAGACAGCGACACGCCGATCCACACCGACGTGATCTCCACCAGCAGGAAGATCAGCGTCGCCACCGTGAACAGCACCAGCAGCGCCGGACCCTGGCTGCTTGTGTCCACGCCGAACATGATCCGCAGCGGCCCGGAGATGCGCGTTGCGACACCGAGAAACACGGTCTTCGGATCCTGCGGCTTCGCCCAATCCGCCGCCTGCAGGGAGACGCCCCACTTCAGAGGCAGGTCCGCCAGATTGACGGGATCCGGAATCCCAGCAGAAGGCGCCGGAGGCTCCTCCGGCAGCCCCGCATGCAGACGCGCCTCCAGATTCCGACCCTCGCCGGGACGGATCCCGAGCGGCGTCAACTGAATGTCGCCCAGATTCGGCGCCAGCGCCTGCAGAAAGCTGCGCGTCAGCGGAGCTATGATCACCACCTCCGACGAAGGGCCTCCGGAATGTGCCCACAGATAAAAAGTGCGGTTCCGGATCATCAATCCCGCCGTCTCCGGATGGCCCTCCGGCGGCAGAGTAATCGAAGCGTCATCCGGGTACCGGACCAGCTTGTTTGCCTCGTCCCGCACCAGAATCTCAACGCCTGGGAATCGCTCCCGGAAAACAAACCCCGCGCGCCGGATCGCCTCCACCCGCGCCTGCGGCGCCACGCGCACCAGCGACCCTGCCGTCAGCTTCAGCGAGTTCACCCGCCGGTCCATCTCCACGGACAGCAGGTACGCGGCAATCTGCCCCGACACCGCCCACGCCCCCGCCAGCGTCAACACCGCCAGCATGAGGATCGGCACCACGGCAATGAACAGATATGCGACAATCAGCCGGTTCCGCAGCCGCCAGATTGCACGCCGGACCACCCGCACGCACACCTTGAACAGGACCGCGATCCCCAGCCCAACCGCCACCACCTGCACCAGCAGCGTGAGCAGCGAGCTCGGCGCCACCCATCCCGCCGCAATACCCAAAACCACAAATGCGACGAATAACCGTTCCGTCCAGCCAAACGAACGCACCATGTTGAGCAGTGCCGAGGCCATTCGGGATCAGGTTACCAGCTTGTGAGTGGGGCAGGTTTCCCAACCCGCTCAGGCGCGGCATGGGGATAGTATCCGCTTCGTGCTCGCACACGAGCCGCAGGGTGCTTCCGCCGTGCCTCTGGCGCCAATTCTACGCGCATGCGGCGGAAATCACCGCTCTGTGATTCAGGTTGGCGATAGAACAGGCTGTATCGTGCCCGGCAGCGCTCCAGCACCTGCCCCAGGTCCTTCAATTACGCACCGGTCATCGCCTCGCCCCCGGTTTGCTCTGCGGCGCGCCTGATGTCCTGCGCCTTTTTGACCCACTCCGCATTTTGGAGAGAGCGGAAATACTGTTGGAGGGTAGGGCCCAGGATCATGACATGTGCCGTCACGTCGGCCTCCCACAACTCCCTGAGGATCCGGTCCTCATGCGACGCACGAGGGCCCAACCCATCCGTCAGCATCAGAATCACGCTGCGAATCCTTCCAACTTCAGGCATCGCAGAGACCCGTGATTTCCGGATGTAGCGCGCCGCACCGATCAAAGCCCGGTACAGATTCGTCCACTCGCCCGTCGCCCGGCGCGTAACTTCTTCAATACGCCGCGCAATTAACATGCGATCAGTGGTCAACCCGACCTGGAGATGCCCCTTCCCGTCGAAGGTCATCAAGGCGACACGGTCGTCCGCCCCGAGTGCTCCCAGCGACCGCAAGGAAACGTCTGTCAGACCCCGGACGATCGGCGTCATGCTGCTGCTGACGTCCAGTAAGAGCACCAGATCCACCGGCGCGGATTCAGCGCTGAAGTTTGTGATTGCCTGCCGTACTTCCTGGTCGTAGACCTCGAAGTCCTCTGCCCGCAATCCGGCTACGACACTCTGGCCTTCCTCAACACGGGCATCGACTCTCACCAGGGAAACAGCCGTTCTGAACGACGGCGGCTGTGTCCACACTGCGAGTGCCGCACCCAATATGAGACATGTCCGGGCAAACATGCTTCTATTACCCGAAAATGTATTCTACCCGCCCGCGTGCTCACGCGCTCGGATCTACAGCCGCGACTTCGCGATATCCGGCATCTCCTCCGCCGCCGCCACCTGGTGCGGCTGCAGATAGTTCCTCGCCAGAAACGTCTTCAAGTGGTCCAGGGCCGTGTGCGGATCGTCCACGAAGTCCATCAGCCTCATATCTTCCGGGCTGATTACGCCGTATTTGATCATCGCGTCGAAATTGAGTATCTCTTTCCAATACTCCGTCCCGTACAGCATGATCATGATCTTCTTCTCGAGCTTCTGCGTCTGCGCCAGCGTCAGAATCTCGCTCAGTTCGTCCAGAGTCCCGAATCCGCCCGGAAACACGATCAGAGCCTTCGCCAGATATGCGAACCAGAACTTCCTCATGAAGAAGTAGTTGAACTGGAAATTCAGTTCCGGCGACAGGAACGGATTCGGATACTGCTCGTGCGGCAGCGCGATGTTCAACCCGATTGTCTTCCCGCCCGCGTCCCTCGCGCCCCGGTTCGCCGCCTCCATGATCCCCGGCCCGCCGCCCGTGCATACCACGAATCGACGCGTCGGCGGCTCCAGCGCATTCGACCACTGCGTGATCAGCTTCGCGAACTCTCGCGCCTCCCGGTAATACCGTCCCAGCGGACCGTCTTCCGTGATCCGTGCGGATCCGAAAAACACCACCGTGTCTTTGATCTTCTCGTGGCTGAAGCGATCCAACGGTTCCAGATACTCCGCCAGGATCCGCAGCGACCGCCCATGCCAGCCATCAACGAACGCCTCGTTCTTGTACGCCAGCGGCGCCCTGTTCAGATGAGTGCTCTTATTCATTCGCCCTTCCCCGCAATCTTCGACTCCAATTCAGCAATTTTCTTTTCTAGTTGCCTGATGGTTTTCAGCATCTCCGGCAGTCTCTGATAGGCCGTGATGGCCCGCCGCCAATCCCCTGCATCAAACGCAGGAGATCCCGAGACGACTTTCCCCGCCTCAATATCTCCACCGATTCCGCTCTGCGCGTACACCACTGCATTCTCGTGAATCGTCAGGTGGCCCGACACGCCCACCTGCCCGGCGAGCAACACGTTCTTCTTTAGCACGGTCGATCCGGCGAGTCCCGTCTGCGAGCAGATGATGTTGTCCTCGCCCACCTCGCAGGCGTGCCCCACCTGCACCAGCGAGTCGATCTTCGCGCCCCGCCGCACACGCGTCTCGCCCACCGTCGCGCGGTCCACCGAGCTCAGCGTCTGGATCTCGACGTCGTCCTCGATCACCGCCGGCCCCGACTGTACGATCTTCGAGTGCGTCCCCTGCTTCGTCTTCGCGAAACCGAATCCGTCGCCGCCGATCACCACGCCGTTCTGCAGGATCACGCGGTTCCCCACTTTGCAATGCTCGCGCACCGTCACGTGCGCGTGCAGGATGCAGTCCTCGCCGATTTCCGCGCCCTCGTACACCACCGCCAGCGGGTACACCGCTGTGTTCCGGCCAATTTTCACCCGCTCTCCGATCACAGCACCCGCACCGATCGATACGTCCTCGCCCAACTCCGCCGTCGACGCCACCACCGCCGTCGGGTGGATCCCCGGAGCTGGCTTCGGCGGCTGATAGAACAACGCCAGCGCCCGCGCGAAATCCAGATACGGATTCTCGCTCACCACGACGGGAATCCCCACGTCCGGCACCGACGCGGTCGCGATGATTGCCGCGGCCTGCGTCTGCTTCACCTTGTGAGCGTACTTCGGATTCGCCAAAAACGTGATCTGCGCAGGCCCGGCATGCTCCATGCCAGCCACGCCTGCAATCTCGAGCTCGCCATCGCCTTCCTTCACGGTGCGCAGCGCGCACCCCAATTGTCCGGCCAGCTCGTGCAGCTTCATCGCGTCAGCGGCCCTCCGCCCGCAGTGCCGACCCCAGCGCCTCCAGCAGCAGCGTGATGTTCTCCTCAGTCGATCCGTAGCCCATCGTCCCGATGCGGAACACCTTGCCCGCCAGCGGTCCCAGCCCGCCTGCGATCTCGATGCTGCAGTCCGCCATCATCCGCTTGCGCACATTCAGCTCATTCACGCCCTGCGGCACCAGCGGCGTGTTCAGGGTCCACAGCCGGTGGCCTTCTTTTACCAGCATGCCGATCCCCATCTCGGCCAGGCCCGCCACGAACATCTCGTGATTCTGCTTGTGCCGTGCAAATCGCCGCTCCAGCCCCTCTTCCGAAATGACGGCCAGCGCCTCCCGCAACGCGTAGAACATCGAGATCGGCGCCGTGTGGTGATACCGGTGCGCGCTTTCGTAGTAGTCGAGCAGCAGCTTCAGATCCAGATACCAGCTCACGGCGCTGCCCTTGCGCGCCTTCAACCATTCCAGTGCGCGCGGCGAACACGTGATCGGCGCCAGGCCCGGCGGGCACCCCAGCGCCTTTTGCGTCCCGCTGTAGGCGATATCGATCCCCGCCTCGTCCACGCCGATCGGCATTCCACCCAGGCTCGTCACGCAGTCTGCGATCACCAGAGCGCCCACTTCATGTGCCGCCTTGCAGATCCCGGAGCCCGGCTGATGCGCGCCAGTCGACGTCTCTGCATTGACGAACGCCACCACCTGCGGCTTCACCGTGTCGATGAACTCGCGCGCCTCTGCATCCGTGTACGTCTCGCCCCACGGCTTCTCCAGACGCTCTACTACGCCGCCGTGCCGCCGCGCCATCTCCGTCAGACGGTCGCTGAAGTAGCCATTAGCGAACATTGCCACCTTCGCGCCAGGTTCCACGAAGTTCGTTACCGCGCACTCCATCCCTGCGCTGCCCGTGCCCGAAATCACCATCGTGAATTCGTTCTTCGTGCCGAAGCATTTTTTCAGCCAGCCGCGAATTTCCTCGTTCACCTGAAAAAAATACGGATCAAGGTGGCCGACAATCGGCTGGCTCATGGCTTCATACACTCGGGGATGAACCGGCGACGGCCCGGGGCCGAACAACAGGCGCTTGGGAGCTGTCAGGGTAGCGATCATAGGTACAGTGTATATGTGGTGAGCCTGCCAGTGGATGCGCTGCTCCCCGCCATCGCGGAATCGCTGCGCATCTCTCCTAACCTTGTCCTCGAGGCCCCGCCAGGCGCAGGCAAAACCACTCGTGTGCCCGCTTCCCTCCTCGATGTCCTTTCCGGTGAGATCCTCGTCCTCGAGCCCCGCCGCCTCGCCGCACGCCTGGCCGCGCGCCGCGTCGCCGAAGAGCGTGGCGAGCCCATCGGCCGTACCGTCGGCTATCAGGTCCGCTTCGAGCAGGTGGGCGGCCGCGACACCCGCCTTCGCTTCCTCACCGAAGGTGTTCTCACCCGCCGTCTCCTCTCTGACCCCGAACTCAACGGCGTCTCCGCCGTCGTCCTTGACGAATTCCACGAGCGCCACCTCGAAGGCGACCTCGCCCTCGCCCTGCTCCATCGCCTGCAAGCCTCCACGCGCCCGGACCTCCGCCTCGTCGTCATGTCGGCGACTCTCCACGGTGAGCCCATCTCCCAGTTCCTCGACAACTGCCCTGTCCTGCGCAGTGATGGCCGCCTCTTCCCGCTGGAGGTCGAACACACCCCGCACTCCGCCGACTCGCTCGAAACCCTCGTCGCACAGGCCGTCGCGCGCCTGATCCGCGCGCAGCCCGAAGGCGACATCCTCGTCTTCCTCCCCGGCGCTGCTGAAATCCGCCGCGCCCAGCGCGCACTCGAAGGACTCGGCTCCCGCTCCGGCATCGCTATCCTCCCCCTCCACGGCGATCTCTCCCCTGACGAGCAGGACCGCGCCGTCCTCCCCAGCCGCGAACGAAAGATCATCCTCTCCACAAACGTCGCCGAGTCCTCCATCACCATCGAAGGCGTGCGCGCCGTCGTCGACTCCGGCCTCGCGCGCGTTGCCTCGGACTCTCCCTGGACCGGGCTCCCGCGCCTCTCCGTCCAGCGCGTCTCCCGCGCCTCGGCCACCCAGCGCGCCGGACGCGCAGGACGCACCGCTCCCGGCCGCGTCATCCGCCTCTTCTCTCAAGAGGACTTCCTCCGCCGTCCCGAGCATGACACTCCCGAAATCACGCGCCGCGAACTCGCCCAGCTTTGCCTCCACCTGCACTCCGCCGGTCTTCGCGATCCGCACATTCTCCGCTGGCTCGATTCGCCCCCCGATGCCGCCCTCGATGCCGCTGAAGATCTCCTCCATCGCCTCACCGCCCTCGATGCCGAAGGGAGCGTCACCGAATTCGGCCGCCGCATCGCATCACTGCCGCTTCATCCCCGTCTCGCCGCCCTCGCCATCCATGGTGGCCCCGCGGGCTGCGCCGCTGCCGCCCAACTGGCTACCGGCAACCGCCCGCAGCATGCCTCGCAGATCGAGTCCCAACTCCGCCGCCTCGCGCCGGCCCGCTCGCACATGCCCCTCCCCGAGGCCTACCTCCGCGCCTTCCCCGATCGCGCCGCCCGCCGCCGCAAAGGCCTCGAACTCCTCCTCTCCAACGGGGCCTCCGCTGTCCTTGAATCCAACGAAGGGATCGAAAAGGCCACGTTTTTTGTCGCCGTAGACATCGAAGAGCGTCCGGATAAAGGCCTCCCCCTTGTCCGCCAGGCCGCTCCCATCGAGCCCGAACTCCTCCTCGACCTCTTCCCCGATCGCATCACCGAACGTAATACCCTCGACTGGAACCGCACCGCCGAGCGTGTCGAATCCCTCAGTGCGATCCTCTATGACGGCCTCGTCCTCGAAGAATCCCGCACCCACACCCCCGACCCTGAGTCCGCTGCCGCCTTGCTCGCTCAAAAAGCCATAGAAGCCGGTCTTCACCGCTTTGCTGATCCAGGCTCCATCGACCAGATCCTCCAACGCGCCGCCTTCGCTGGCCTCCCTGCTCCCGACGTCGAAGCCGCCCTCCAGAGTCTCTGCTACGGCCTGCGATCATTCACTGAACTGGAAAAACTTACCCGTGACGGCAGCCTCGAGCAAACCTTGCTCGCAACCATCGACCAACGCACTTTGGACCGCCTCGCCCCCGAACGCATCACCCTCCCCTCCGGCCGCAAAGCGAAGATCAGCTACTCGTCCGATCAGCCCCCCTGGGTCGCCTCACGCCTTCAGGACTTCTACGGCATGACCGAGTCCCCCCGCGTCGGCCCCAGCCAAACACCGCTGGTCGTCCACCTCCTCGCACCCAACCACCGCCCCGTCCAAACCACCCAGGACCTCGCCGGTTTCTGGCAGCGCCTCTACCCAGAACTCCGCCCCGCCCTCTCCCGCCGCTACCCCCGTCACTCCTGGCCATAGTTCCCCGGCCATTTGCCCGAAGCGCCCCCCCTAGTACCCCTAAGGCCGGGGCCAGGTTTCCTGAGAACTGGCCCACTCATTTCCACTACCTTCCATGGCATTACTCCTCACATGGAGGACATACGCTTCATGCCCATCACCAAAGAGGATCACCCAGCCCCCAAACGACCCTCCGTTCGTTCTGGCCCCAACTCGTCGATCTCGAGTTCTCCAATCGATCCTCTCGATCTGCCAACATTCCGCCTGGACCCCTCTCGCAATCCACATACGCACTAACCACGCCCACATCATCACCTGCGCGGACGATCCTCCTGCCCGTCTCTTCATCGTCTTCAAAACCTGCATTTCGAGGGACCTGCGGGAGTCCGGACTGGCACAGCTGGCCGAACCCATCTGGGCCGACTACCGCAACGTCCGCCACCTCACAACAGATCAAGCCATAGACTCGGCCATCTGCTACGTCCTCGACCGCCAAGGGCCACCCTCCACCGCTGGCCTGACTAGTGCGAAGCGACCAGACTCCGAGTCTTCCCCAGTACAATGAAAACGTAACCCTTCATGCTTCCTCTGACCTTCCTGCTTGCCTTCGCCGCCATCCCCGCCGGACTCTGGGACGCCACCCTCACCGTTGACGGCCGTCCCGTAGCCTTTCGCATCGAATTTAAGGGCGGCACCAACGACCTGAAAGCAGCCATTCTCGATGGCGACCGCCCCATCTGGTCCACCTCCGGCTCCTTCGCGAACAACGCTCTCTCCCTCCGCTGGGACTACTTCGACTCCACCCTCACCGCCTCCCTGCAGGACAACAGACTCACCGGCGCCTATTCCCGCCGCACTCGTGCCGGACTTATCACCCGCCCCTTCACCGCCTCTCCTTTCCAGGCTCCAAAGGCTCCGGCAGAGGATCCCAAAGACGTCTCCGGCGTCTGGCGCTTCCAGACCGACGCCGCGAAGGGCGCAAGAGTCATGGACGGCCGCTTTCGCCAGTCCGGCTCCCAGGTCACCGGCACAATCCAGCGCGTCGACGGTGACTTCGGCACTCTCACTGGTTCCATCAACGGTAGCCGCTTCGTTCTCACCCACTTCGACGGCATCCGGGCCACTTACCTGGAGGGCGTGCTTACTTCGGAAGGAACCCTGAAAGGCAGACTGGACGGCTCCACTAACTTCACCGCCGCCCGCTTCAACGAGGCCGCTCGTCTCGGGATCCCCGATCCACCCGACCCAGCCCGTTACGTCGCCGTCAAGAACCCGACCGCGCCCCTCACCTTCCGATTCCAGGACCTCGACGGCAACTGGGTCTCTTCAGATGACACGCGTTTCCGCGGCAAAGCCATGATCGTCACCATCATGGGCTCCTGGTGTCCCAATTGCCACGATGAGGCCGATTTCCTCCAGCGCCTCTACAAGCAGTACCAGCCTCAGGGCTTCGAAGTCGTCGCCCTCGGCTTCGAATATACCGGTGAAGTCGATCGCGACCGCGGCCAGCTTCGCGCCTTCACCCGTCGCCACGGCCTCACCTACACCACCCTCCTGGCCGGGACCACCGAAGACGGCGAGGTGCTCAAGAAACTCCCCCAACTGGCCAACTTCGCTGGCTACCCAGCCACTCTCTACCTCGACCGCGCCCACCGCGTCCGCTCTGTCCACGCCGGATTCGCCGGACCCGCCAACCCCGAGGAACACCAGCGACTCACCGCCGAGATTCAGTCTCTCGTGAAGACCCTCATCGTCGAAAACTAGGCGGGAGAGGCCCCCTGGCCTGTCCGGCGCACACTGCTACTGCTTCTTATCCGGCGTCGGCGTCCCAGTCCCCGTCTTATCTCCAGCTTTCTCTCCTGGCTTGTACAAACTCGGCTTCTTCTTGCCTGGCGCGACCCCTTGCTTCTCCGCCTCGACCTTGGCCTTCCCCTTCTCCGACTCCTCTTTCTGTTCCGGCGTCATCATCGCCTCACGCTGCTTCTTGATATCCGCCTCCCGCACTTCCACATTGTGCGTTCTCGTCTTCAAGTCCTCCTCGCTCAGATCCGCGCTGTCGCGGGTCGAGTCGATCGCCTGTTCCAGGGCGAACTGATACCTGTTCTTGTCCGGCGCGTCGATGGCGGAGAACTTCTCCAGCTTTGCCAACATCTCCCGCTGTTCCTTCGCCACGCTGCTCAGAACCGTCATCGGCCTCTGCCGGCGGATCGCGTCGTCGATGTTGTTGTCGATCGCCTCCATGATCTGCGTGAACTGCTCCAGCGTGTCGTGGATCATCCCGCTGCGGCCCGTCTTCGGCTTCGCGAACAGTTGGTCCAGCAGATCGATCCGCTGCCTTGCGAAGCGAAGGAACAACTTCAACCGCGCGTCCGGCTCCTGCGCCTCCCGCAGTTGATCGGCCTCGTCATTCGTCAGGAAATCCTTCTGCGCAGCCAGCGGCAGCGTGCCCGCCATCAGAATCATGAGCCCCAATACCGTTCTCATCGGCGTGCCTCTCTCCCATTCACTTTCCGGTCATCACCCCAAGCAGGAACTCTTCGTGCGTTGTCGCCACCTGGTCCCGCGCCTTCTCCGCCATGGGTCGGTCATCCACACCCAGCGCCAGGGCCAGGTCGTTCAACATCCGTTCCATCTCGCGCGTCTTCACCTCGCCTTTCTTGTACTGCTTCCCCAGTCGCGATGGCTTCTTTCCCGTCTCCCGCAGACTCTCCAGTGCCAGGGCCGCTCCCCCGGACACGTCCTCCAGCATCCTCTCCAGTTCCGTGCGAGATCCCGCATCCCTCACCAGTTGCCGGGCAGCCTTCAACTGTGCCTCGGAGAAGTCCAGCGCCTGCTCGAACCTGCGCACGTGATCATGCTCCTTACGGATCGTCTCGAGACCTTCCGTCCCCGCCTGCGCCCACAGCGTCGCCGCCATCAACGTTGTGACGATGCTTCTCACCGGTTCACCGCCTTCTCCAGCGCCTTTGACCTGTGACGCGCCTTGAACTCCTCGTCCGGATGCTTTCCTTCACTCATCGAAAGGAACTTCCGGTAGTTCTCCAGCGCGGGCTTCGGCTGATTCATCGCGTCAAACATGGTCGCTCGGAAATAATAATACGCGGGTGTCTCCCCGTTCAGAGCCTTTGCACGGTCCAGCGCCGATAATGCCGGCTCATACTGCTTCAGCAGAATCAGCATCGCCGTCAGCTCGTTCCAGGCCTCTCCGGACTCAGGCTTGATCTTCACCGCCGCCAGGAACTGCTTCGACGCCTCCTCGTAGCGCTTCTGATCGCGCAGCAGCCGCCCGTAGAACAATCGCATCTCCGCGTTGGAAGGCTCCGCTTCCACCAGCTTCTCCGCCACGGGGATAGCCTTCTCGGGTTGCTTGTTTCTGAGATACGCCGTGGATAGCGCATACAGCAATCCCGGTGTCGGGCTCTTGGCCCGCGCCGCTTCCAGGCTCACAATCGCGGACTCCGGGTCCCCCGCCTGCATCAGAATCAGCCCGCGCCGCTCCTGTGCCGCCGGATCGTCAGGAAACCGCGAATACACCGCTGCCGCCTTCTCCGGCATGTGCGCCTTCTCATAAATCGCCGCCAGCTCCATTGCTGCGGCGGTGTCTCCCGGGTTCAATTCCGACGCCTTCTCCAGCCACTCCGCCGCCTTCTTCCAATCTTCCGCGCCGGCCCAGGCTCGTCCCAGCAAGTACGCAGCTTTTCCGTCGTTTGGTTTCTTCTGGAGGCACTGCTCCAACGCGGCTGCAGCTTCTTTGTACTCGCCCGTCTTCACCAGCAACTGCCCCAGGTTCAGCCGCGCTTCGTACAAATCGTCCTTCAACTTCAGGACTTTTCGAAATCCTGCAATCGCCTCGGCGTCATTCCCCGCCAGAGTGTAAGCCAGGGCCATATTGAACTGCACCGCATAGTCGTCCGGCTGCTTCTCCGCGAGCGCCTTCAGGATCTCGATCGCCTGGCTGTATCGCCCCGCATCCAGGTGCGCTGACGCCTCCGCCATCGGATTCGCCTGTTGCTGCCCGGCCAGCGGCATCAACAAAAGAACTACGATTGCTGCGCTTCTCACACTTCCATTCTGCGCCGAAACTCCGAACGGCAATGTAAGCTTCGCGTCCCCTCGCCCGGCTTCGTCCTGGTACTATTCCTTGCGCACCACCAGCTTCACAGTCCGGTTGGTCCGCGACGGCCCCCAGTCGTCCTCCACGATGCCTGCGTCCACATCCTCAAATCGCACCAGCTTGAACTGCTTCCACAACTGCAGCGATTCGGACGCGGCACTGCCTTGATACGAAGTCTGAAAAACCACGATCCCGCCAGGTTTCAGCGCCCGCAGAAGAACACCCGGCCACTCCGGATCACTCATCCTCATGTAGTTGTACGAGCAGAGGATCAGGTCCCACTGGTTCTCGCCAAATTCAAAAGTGTCGTGCTTGGCCTCCACCGCCTTCAGCCGGACACCCGCCCGCGCCGCATCTCCCGCTGCTACCTTCAGCGCCTCTGGCGACATGTCATAGCCGGTCACGTCCCATCCGATAGACGCAAGATAAATCGCATTCCTGCCGCGCCCCATCCCTGCGTCCAGCGCCCGTCCCGGCTTCACTTTGACCAGCGCCTCCTGCAACAGCCGCAGCGGTGTTGAAGGTCCTGCCCCAAATTTGAATGCGCCGTTCCAGTAAACCCTCTCCGTGTCCAGAGATCCGCGCCTCAGTACATTCATCCGGTCACATCTGCGCTTCGCCTCCTCCGGCGAAACTCCTGACGCCTGCAGATGCTCCACATAGGCTGCCGGCATCGTCAGTTTCGAACCCGGCGGCTGCAGCTTCGCGGCTTCGGACCATGCCGCGAAGTCTTTCCAGATCTCCGCGTCCGCCGCCTGCGCTTGTGCCGCCGCGGGCGTCTGCGCACAACAGGCGCCGGCGATCAGAGAGACAAGCAGAACCCTTCTCGAATGTGTCACGACTTTGAACCCAGTTCGAGATAGTGTAAACGACGAAGCCCCGTCGCGCTAGCCTTGTTCTCGCACCGCTCCCAGTGCGGATGCCAAATTCCTCCACTCAGCACGCAGATTCAGCTTGGACTCGCCGCCACTCTCCGTTATCATCCCCCTAAGGACGTCCGGTTGCTCTTTGGTATCCCATGAGTCGGACTTCGTCATCCTCATCCTGGAATTCAGGCATCGGCAGAATCACCGGCGCGTCGGTTCCACCGGATCACTCCCTGTTTGCTGTGGAAGAACGTGCCCGCACCCGTCAGGCACTGTACTTCCTCACCATCGCCTTCATCGGCATGGGCGCCATCACGCTCGTCCAGACCGCCGGAGTCGGCATGGTTGCCGCCGTCTGGACTTTAGCCATTGAGATACTACTTCTCTTCGCCTGCGGGTGGCTCGCGCGCCAGGACAAACTCGAGTGGGCCGGCAAAATCATCTGCTTTAGCGTGCTGGCCAGCGGACTCCTGCTCATGGGCGTTACCCGCGTCGGGTTCAGAGAGGTCGCCATGCAGTTGTTCCCGCTGGTCCTGATCATTGCCGCGATCCTCCTCGACAGGCTTTCCTACCTCGCGTTCTCAGCATTGGCCGTCACCGGCGCTGCTGCTCTCGGCATCTTCCTGATCGAGTCCGGCCACCGCATGCAATACTCCAATGTCGCCTCGACTACCTGCATGCTGTTGATCACCGCGGTCGCCGCCGGGCTTCTGGTCCAGAACCTCCGCATTACCCTTGCCAGGTCGCTCGAGTCCGAGCGCCGGTATCGCGAAATTCTCGATAATGTCCGCATTGCTGCGTGCATCGTCGACACAAAAGGCGTGCTGCTCTATTGCAACGAATATCTTCTGCACAAATTGAAGAGGACCGCCGGGGAGGTTCTGGGACGGCCCTACACGAACCTCGTCGCGCAGGAACATCACGACATCGTTTCTGATGTCATCGCCACCTCCCTTGCCACCGATCAGGTGGTCCCATTCCATGTCGCAGCCATCGTGGCTCCGGACGGCCAGCAGCGCTGGTTCGAGTGGGTCAACGCCACCCTGCGCGACGCGCACGGCGCCATCATCGCTTTCGCCAGCATTGGCGTCGATGTGACCGACCAACGCGAACTCCAGGAGCGCTACCTGCAATCACAGAAACTCGAGAGTCTCGGCCGGCTCTCCGGCGCAGTCGCCCACGACTTCAATAATCTCCTCACCGTGATCCGCGGCTATGGCGGTCTCCTCCTCAATGAGCTCAAATACGACGCCCCCTCGCGAACCTCTGTGGAGCATATCTGTGACGCCGCCGAGAAGGCCTCCGACCTGACTCATCAACTGCTCGCTTTCAGCCGTAAACAGAGCATCGAACCCCGTCCCCTCGATCTCAATCAGACCGTCAAGGGCTTGAAATCCATGATGAAGCTCCTGCTTGGCCCCAACATCGAGCTGTTCCTTCGGCTTGACGAATCCCTTGGGCCGGTGATGGCCGATCCCGGCCAGTTAAACCAGGTGCTCATCAATCTCGCCGCCAATGCCCGCGACGCCATGCCCACCGGCGGAAGATTCGCGATCGAAACGTCTGCCGGCGCCTGTGACTCGGGTCCCTGCGCGACGCTCAGAGCTTCCGATACCGGTACCGGCATGAGCCAGGAAGTGCAGCGGCGCATCTTCGAGCCGTTCTTCACCACCAAACCCGAAGGGAAAGGCACTGGTCTTGGCCTCGCCACCGTCTATGGAATTGTCAAGCAACTCCACGGTGTAATCTCCGTCGAGAGCGAGCCTGGCCGTGGCGCTGCTTTCACCATCCTCCTGCCACTCGCCGAGCCCCGTTCATCTCAACTTGCGGCCATGGCTGCTAAGGTGGGACACCATTCCTGATTGAGAACCCTGCTGCGTCGACTCGATCCGCCTCCCCGCCCAACGCGCCTTTTTCGAGAACCCCTTGGCCTTAGCCCTTCGGTGAACTCTGCCGCTTTTGTGCCTTTGGCGGCTTGTGCAGTTTGTGGTTTCCTTTCAGCTTCGGAGCCTTGTACACCGGAGGCTTGCTCCGCAACTTCTGATGACTCGACTTGGAGGCCGCGTGGCTGACCTTGACTCCTCCCAACGCAGGTCCGGCAGTGAGCAGCGCGAACATCAAGCTGGCTAACAACAAGGCAATCCGGCTCATACTCTTACTTTCCAGTATCAACTCCGCGAATACAAGGGAAAAACTAACTATCGTCCGGTCACGCCACTTTCTTCACACCCCTGCCGTCACAACACACGACGAAGGCCGGCCAGGCGCCTTCATTGCCTCCAGTTCCTTCCTGAATCGCACATGCCGCAGCCGCGTCAGTTCTACCATTGGCCGCCACGCCGCGTGCACCACGCGGTGCTTGATCAGCAGATGCCAGAACCGGTTCGACCGCTTGTACAGGTATGACATCGCCAGGTACGGCGCGACAGACCGCCAATCCGCCGGCCTCCGCCGCCAGATCGAAGCGTGGGAAAAGAGCCGCTGATAGATCCATGCGTAACCCTGTTCCAATTCCTCCGCCGACATGTGCCTCGGCCGGAATACCGCGTGCGCCGTGTCGTACAACGACCAGTCGCGGTGCAGTAGCCGTCCCTCCACTTCCATCTGCCGGAACAGCGGCGTCGCCGGATACGGGGTCAGGATGTGGAAAGTCGCGCATTCCATGCGGTTCTCCTCCACCCACTCCGCCGTTCTCTCAAATACGTCCTTCCGGTCGTGATCGAATCCCAGCACGAACGATCCGTTCACCTGAATGCCGTAGTCGTGCAGCATCCGCACCCGGCGCGCGTAATCGGCCGTCCGCGGCGTCTTTTTTCGCGCATCCGCCAGGTTTTCATCAGTGAGCGATTCAAAACCCACAAACACACCGGTGCAGCCCGCCAGTGCCATCTCCCGGATCAGCGTGGAATCGTCGGTCACGTCAATCGATACTGCCGCGCTCCAGATCCTTTTCAGCGGCTGCAACACCCGGCACAGCGCGCGCAGGTACTCCCGGTTTGATCCCAGGTTGTTGTCAACGAACACCGCATACGGCTGTCCGTCCGCCAGAAATTCCGCCGCAATTTGTTCCGGGTCACGCATTCGATAAGGCATGCGGAGGCCATCGGTCGCCAGATAACAGAACCCGCACCGGTTGTGGCAGCCGCGCGTGGCGATCAGGCTCGTCGTCGTGAGAAAGCTTGTGCGCGGCAGGATCGCACGTCGTGGCGCCGGGTCCTTTCGATAGTCGCTCTCATACGTCGCCGCGTACATCGAGCGCAAACTGCCCGACTCCACATCCGCCAGAATTCGCGGCCATAGCTGCACCCCGTCTCCCATCGCCAGCGCATCCGCGTGCGGTGCGCACTCCTCCGGACATGACAACACGTGCAATCCGCCCAGGACGACCTTGGTGCCGCGCCTCCGGTACCACTCCGCGAGCTCATATGCCCGCTTCGCAAACGTCAGGTGGACCGTGATCCCCGCCACTTCCGGCATCGGCGCAAACGGCGGCCGTCCATCCAGCAGATTCTCATCCCAATACTGAATCTCCCAGTGCGCCGGCGTCGTCGCCGCGAAACTCGTCAGCGCAAGCGTCGGCGTCAACACATGCTTCCCGAAACTCGCATTCGGATCCTTCGGATAGAACGGATTGATCAGCAGCGCCGTCCGCGGCTTCACCGGCCCGGTGCCGATCCCTGTCTCCAGCAGTGGTGGCTTGATCATCTCAGTCGGCATCCACCGGCGCATCGGAGTCTGCTGCCACGGGTGAAACTTCGCGCTCATGAAAGGCACTTTAAAATACAAAGTACTTCATGTCAAGAAATTTATTCGGCCCTATTCGCCCCTGCTCTCCTGGCGTCTCGCCGGCTCTATCCGTAGCCACCTCACCGCGGACCTTCTCTACCTTCCAGCACTCGGCACGTCACCCGGCCGTTCCACAAGGCTGAAGTCTCCTGATCGAAAGGTTGAAACCAGCATCGCCGCGAGAGCAAACTGGCAACATGTCGATCTCCATCGTACGGCTCGGCACCCCTCGAAAACCCGGCGAGGGCCTGCGCCTCGGCACAGTGCGGCGTCCCCCGCGCGGCGTCGCCAAGTCAGACTTCACCAAACTTGACTACTACGACGTCTGGTTCCCGAACCTGTCGCCGAGCCCAGATCTCGTGAAGGAAGCTCTCCACGCAAAGAATGAAAATGCATGGGCCGCCTTCGTTCGGAAGTTTAAGCATGAGATGAACGAACACGACCGCAGCCGTGAGCTCGACGTCCTCGCTGCCCTCTCACACCAGACCAACTTCTCTATCGGTTGTTACTGCGAAGACGAGGCCCGCTGCCACCGCTCTGTGCTCCGGGAACTCCTGGAGGAGCGCGGCGCGAAGATCGCCTGATGTTAGCCTGAGCAAATGCTCAAAGCAATGATCGGCCTATCCTGCTCCGCCCTCGCCCTCGTCGCGCAGGACATCCGCCATATCAATCCCGACGGTCTCGCCAGATCACCTGCTTATTCTCAAGTAGTAACGGCGAAGCCCGGCACGGTCGTCTGGGTCGCCGGGCAGGTTGCTGCCAATGCCAGGGGCGAAGTCGTAGGCCGGGGCGACCTGAAGGCCCAATTGAACCAGGCTTGGGAGAATGTGAGACTCGCCCTGGTCGGGAGCGGCGCGACATTTCAGGACGTCGTGAAGATCACAACTTACGTTGTGAACTACAAGCCCTCGATGCGCGCCGATCTCCGCGAAGCACGGCTCCGCTTCATGGGCAATGCCGAGCCGCCTGCGGCCACTCTCGTGGGCGTGCAATCCCTCGCATCCGAAGAATGGCTGGTCGAGATCGAAGCCACCGCGGTGATTCGCTAGGCTTACCGCGGCCGGCCGATCGACGTCTCCTCGCGGATGATGCCCTGCATCGCCGCCAGTCGCACCGGCTTCGGCACGTCCGGCGCGGTGAGCGCTGTGTACAAAGCCATCCCCTGATCCCGCTTGCCATCTGCCAGGAAACGCTCGGAGCAGACGAGGCACGCGTCCGCCACCGCCATCCGCGTCATGCCGGTCGTCTTCCCCAGCGCCGCCTGCAACTCCTTCGCGGACGCCGCCCCGCCGATGCTCCCGAGCGCTGCCGCCGCGGCTCGCGCCTGATCCACGTCCGTCCCGTACAGCATCTTGACCAGCGCAGGCCCTGCCTTCGCATCCCGCCGCTTCCCGATTGAGTTGACCACGCCAATCAGCTGCACGCCCTTCAACTTCGTCAGTGCGGCCCGCAGCGCTTCATCCGCGGACGCATCAGCGATCGGCTCCAGTCCGTAGCGCGCATACACGCTCAAGTGCTCGTTGCCAAGCAGCGCGGCCAGCGCCGGGACCGCCTCTTTCGCGCCAAGCTCACCGATCCGCTGGCACGCCTTGGCCTTCTGGAACTCCGTCGACTTTGGATCTTTCAGGATGCCGGTCAGCGCGGCCGCATCCATCTTTTCAATCGCGCCCTCCTGGAACTCGGCGGGCGGCATCGGCGGCGGCGCCGGCTTCGGTTTGGCGGCCTGCGGCGCGGGTGTGGTCGGTGTCGTCTGTTGCATGTCTTTCTCCTCTTTGAACCTCGCGCTCAAATCCGCCACGGTTCGCGCAGCGCGCGCGACCGCATGTTGTTCGCAATAGCGTCATTCGTGAACTCGTGCCTGGTGGTGTCCCACGTCAGCGTCTTGCCGCGCTGATACGCGATGAACGCCGCGTGGCAGGTGACGTGCGAATTCGCCGCCGCAGCCGCGCTCGCGCTCGGCTGCTGCCGCGTCTTGATGCACCGCACCAGCTCTTTCATGTGATTCTCAAGAGCAAGGCTCGCCGACTCCGTCGGCCGAAGAAGCGGCTTGATATTGTCCGAGCATTCGATCTTCGTCGCGTCACCCGTCTCCACCCACCCCAGATCGCCTTCGATGCGGAAGCTGCATGAACCGGTCTTCAATGCGCCGTCCCACCCGTTGTCGCGCATCACCAGCTTGACGCCGTTCGAATACCTGCAATTCACCTGGTACGGTCCGACATTCGTCCCCACGGGTTCGTATTCCACCGGCTGCGTGTCGTCGTACTCCGCCGCCCAGTGGCACAGATCCACCGTGTGCGATCCCCACTCCAGAATCCCGCCGCCGTGGAAGTCATAGAAATTGCGCCATCCGCCCCGCACGTACGAGGAGTGATAGGGACGCCACGGCGCGGGCCCCAGCCAGCGGTCCCAATCCAGCACCTGTTTCGGCGGCAGTTCCTCCGCCGCCAGCCAGTCGCGACTCGGTAGCGGAGGCCAGTTCACCGACGGGCCGACGTTCGCATACAGTGCCTGCAGCTTTCCGAGAGCGCCGGACTTCAGCAGTTCCTTGCACAGCGCGAAATTCGCGCCATTGCGCCGCTGGCAACCCGCCTGGTACAGACGGCCATACCTCTTGAACGCGGCGGCCAGCGCCCAACTCTCTTCAATCGACATCGAGCACGGCTTCTCGCAGTACACGTCCTTGCCGTGCTGCGCCGCGATGATCGATAGCGGCGTGTGCCAGCGGTCGCCTGTCGCGATCAGAACGGCATCGATGTCCTGCCGCGCCAGCAGCGCGTACTGATCGTCATACATCGCGCAGCCGCTGTCGCCATACTTCTTGTCCACCATCGACTTGATCTCTTCGCGCCGCGAATTGCGCACGTCGCAAATTGCAACGAACTTCGCGTCGCTGATATTAAGAATCTTGCTCAGGTCGTGCTGGCCGCGTGAGCCGATTCCGATTCCGCCGAAAACGATCTTGTCGCTCGGCGCAACTGCCCCTGCTCTCTGCCCCAGAACAATACTCGGAACAATCATCGGCGCAACCGCACTCTTAAGAATCTCGCGTCGGGTAGTCATGGCGATGTCATGAATTCTACATCCTCAGCCGCGCTCAGCGTGCGAAGGAGCTTCTGCGTCTCTTTACAGCGCCGTCGGCGCCCCCAGCGGACCAAACGGGCACACCACGTCCTCGATCTTCTCGCCCACCACCTCAATATTCCGCAAATCGCGAGTTCCTACCCCCGCCGCTTCCGCCAGTTCCATCATGTTGTCCACGTCGCGAAACGTGCCCCTTCCTCCCGCCGCCATCGGATCGAACCCCATTACGGCGGTTCCCACCGCATCCGTCGACACCGGATTCAATCCCGCGATGAGCACGTGCGGCTGCACCAGGCTCAGCCCCGTGGTCCATGGACCCTCGCCGCCCGCCATCGATTCGATCCCGTCGACGATCGCCAGATGCACTGGCCGCGCCCCGCACAAATCCGACATCACCCGCGGCAGCCGGTAGCCCGCATCTCGCGGCGAATCCGGATTCACCTCCTGCGGCGCCGACTTCGACGGCGCACGCCACCCCAAGTGCATCACCTCCGCGCGATACCCCGACGTGCTCGTCCCCGGCTCGTCGATTCCCGCATTCGTCCCGTAAATCGTCAGCGGCAGCATGCCGAAGCAATTCTTCATCGATAGCGTGATCCCCGCCTTGACGTGCTGCTTCAGCTTGGTGAGCGACACAAACACGTCGCACTCTTCATAGGCCGGATGCATGTCGTAACCCGGGAACAGGTATCCGCCGTACGGAACCATCAGCCGTGAATACCGATCCGCAATATTCGTATTCACCAGCCCCACGTTTGGCGCCGCGTTCAGGAAATACGTCGGGTCCCACCCTGCGCGTACAAAGTAATCCCCCAGCGGCCCCGCTGTGTCTCCCGCCGACTCGCACAGCAGAATCCGGCTCGCCCCCGCCTCACCCATCAGCGCGATCGTGCACCCGATCACTCCCCAATGCACCCACTGCGCCGACCCCACCGGAGCGCCATTCAAGTGCAATTCCGGCGGCCCTGTGAGATTCACCTTGATCGTTACAGACTTGTTCTGCACCAGCCCCGCAAGTCCGCCCAACTGGTCGAACATCGTCGTTAGCGCGTCGTAAACTGAAGCGCTGTAGACCGAGCACCGCGCGATCGCCACCCTCGGTGATTGCGCTCTCAACACAACCGGCGCAGCCAGCGCCGCAGCTAGAAATTGCCGGCGATCCATAGAGGAGTATCCGATCTGCAAAGAGTATATCCGCAGCGGATCTCCACGTGAACCGTGCTACTGCCCTCTCATCATCCCCTCATACCGCTGCAGCCGCGACTCCATCGCCCGCACCAGTTCAGGGTTGTTGATCTGCTTCGCCAGCGCAACCGCACGCCGCTCGAAAAGCACCGCGTCGCTGACCCTCCCCACCTCGGAGTACATCGCAGCCAGCAGATCGACGCTATAAATCTCTTGCCCCTTCGACAGCAGTACCGCCTTCTCGAGCTCCGGAATCGCCTCGCGGAAACTCCGCTTCGCCGCCAGTACCCTCCCCAGGTTGTAACGGTATTCCACCGACTCCGGCGCGAGCTGCACCGCTTTCTGCAGGTTCTGCACACCTGCATCCAAATCCCCCTTGCGCGCCATCACCCAGCCCAGCGTGCCATAGGCGTCGGCATAGTCCGGATCGATTTCCAAAGCCTTCCGGCAATGCTCGATCGCTTCTTCGATCTGCCCCTTCTGCAGCAGCGCCGCGCCCAGGTTGCTCTCCGCCTTCGCGTTTCTCGGGTTGATGCTGATCGCCTGGTTGAACATCCCGATCGCTTCGTCGATCCGCCCCATCGCCGTCATGTCCGTGCCCATGTTCATGTACGCCGAATCGTTCTGCGGGTTGATGTCCAGGCTCCTCTGATACTCCTGTAGCGCCTCGTTGGTCTTCCCCAGCCGGTCCAAAGAGAGCGCCAGGTTGTAGTGCGCCTTCGAATCCTCCGGATCCTGCTCCACCGCCTTCCGCCACTCTTCCGCGGCCTCGGTGTACTTGCCTTTGTTGGAGAGGTTCGAAGCCACGTCCACCAGCCGGTAGAAATCCGTCGCCGGCGCGTTCAGCGTCTCCATCATCCCCTGCTGCAGATTGGCGAACTCCGGAATGTTCACCGCGCGATTCGCCGCCGTGGCGTTCTCGATCAGAATCGCGGGGCTGTCCATGCCGCTTTCGTCGATGTGCGTCAGGTACATCTGCGTGTACAGCGACCGCCCCTTACTCGAAAACACCAGCCATCTCCCGTTCGGTGACCAGCTATGCCAGGAGTTCATCCTCGGCGTATTGCAGTTCAGCCGCCGCGCCGTCCCGCCCTCCGCCGGCACAATGTAGAGCAGGCTGTCCGGCCGCATCAGCAGGCCGTTCCGGTTCTGCACGAACACAATCCACTTCCCGTCCGGCGACACCTTCGCGAAATTGTTGCTCATCCCGTTGTTCGACGCCCCAAGCAGCGGCTCAGCCTTGCCGCCCCTGCCTTCATTGAACGGGATCTTGTACAGGTCGTATTGGATCTGCCTCTCTTCGGGGTCGTTCGCCTTCTGCGGCTGCTGCTGCCCCTCGTAATAAGGATCCTTGGCCCGCGCCCGGCAGAACACCAGGTATTTGCCGTCCGGGCTCCAAAACGCCGACGCCTGCACAAATTCCGGATCGTTCGCTCCAGGCAGCGGCTGCAGCGTGCCGGACTCCTTGCTGTACCACGCAAGCACCCCGCGCGTCGGATAGAATACCTGCCCGAATCCGTAATCCTTATAAAACCCGTTGAAGAAGCGGTTGTCGAGCGTCTTCCTCTGCGCTCCCGGGTTCTCGATCGACGTCACAACGTACTTCCCGTCCGGCGACACCTGGCTCATGAAGCCGAACCGCCGCGTCGACGGCACATCGGAGTACTTCGCCCATCGGATCACGTACTCGTTGCGGATCGACGTATCTTTCTTGATCGGCACCAGCCCGTACAGGCCCTTGTCATTCTGCGGCCCGTCAACGTCCAGCCCCAGCGTCTTGCCGTCCCGCGAAAACGAGTGGCAGTTCGCGCAGGTCGGCAGACCCTCCATCATCAGCTTGCTCTTGGTCTCGCTGATCGACCGCAGTCGCCACGCGATCAGCGGCACCGCCTCCGCCGGCAGCGGCATGATCACGCCCTTCTCGCCCACCGGTACCGAGATCAGCGGCACATCCCGGAAGAAGATCGGCGCACCGACAGGATCCCGCGAGGTGCGGATTCGCACCTCCCCGCGAGACACCGCCTCCTTCAGCCCATCGTCCTTGTATCCCGTGAAGGCAACCGTCGCCTCCGCCTCAACCGAGAACTTCTTGATCGTCTCCCAATCCGCCGGCTCCGGCTTCCAGCTATGCTGCCCCGCGATCTCCGCCACCGGCGTCACCGCTCCGGCCTTCTTGCAGTTCTCGTCAATCTCGCCGAGCGGCGGCGGCTCGCCCATGCTCTTGAATCGGAGCACTTTTTTCCTGGCCCCGCGATCGCCAAACGTGATGACAATCTCCCAGGCCCGCGCGGAGGTCTCCGCATCCCGCCATAGAAAGGTCGGTGGCGTGATCTCCGGCGGAAACAACGATCCCTCCGCCGGATAGTCGATCGTAATCGTCGCCGGCCCAGCCAGCAGCGTCCCCGCCGTCAGAAGCACCCCAGCAATCCCTATCCATCGCAGCCGCACACCCCAATCTTGCCATACAAGGCCGGAAAGCGTACCTCCATTCCACTCGATAGCCCATTCGCCCCAGGTGGGCAGGTCCACGCGCTCGCGACTCTCAAGTCTTCCCCGTAAAATGACCGCAGCCGGCTTTGCGGCGACCGGGGACGGCGACCGGGGACAGAGTCCCTGGCTCCCGATCCCTGACGACCTACGCCTTCCCGTTCTCCCAATTTGGCGTGACGCCCCAGCCTGCAAAGTGAGTCGGAGGTGAGTCCGGCCTGATCTAATGAAGTAAGAACACTGGAGCGCCGCAATGGAGCGATCTCACGGCCCGAACGACACCGCGTGGCCAGCCCTCCCGCTCGAGCAGTGGAAGGACACCTATGCCACGCTGCACATGTGGACGCAGATCGTCGGCAAGATCCGTCTCGCCCTCACACCCCTGCAGAACCACTGGTGGAATGTGCCGCTGTACGTCAATTCACGCGGCCTCACCACATCGCCGATGCCTTACGGCGGCAGCCCTTTCGAGCTGTGGTTCGATTTCGTGGACCACCAGCTCGTGCTGCAGACGTGCGACGGCGCGCGCAAATCCATTCCCCTGAGCCCACGTTCCGTGGCGCAGTTCTACAAGGACGTGACGGATCTGCTGCACTCCTCCGGCATCGATGTGAAGATCTGGCACATGCCTGTCGAAGTCCCTAACCCAATTCCGTTTGACGAGGACCACGTCCACTCTTCGTACGATCTCCAGGCCGCGTGGAGGTTCTGGAGGATTCTCCTGAGCGTCCAGGGCGTCTTCGAGGAATTCCGCTCGAAGTTCCTCGGCAAGTGCAGCCCCATCCACTTCTTCTGGGGCAGTTTCGATCTCGCAGTTACCCGGTTCTCCGGCCGCCGCGCTCCGGAGCGTCCCGGCGCCGACCCGATCACCCGCGAAGCATACTCCCACGAGGTGAGCAGCCTCGGCTTCTGGCCAGGCGGAGGGATCATCAACGGCCCGGCGTTCTATTCCTACGCTGCCCCCGAGCCGCCCGGATTCCGCGATGCACCGGTCCGCCCTCCTGCTGCCCGGTATGACAAGGAACTCAACGAATTCATTCTGATGTACGACGATGTGAGAAACACGCCGTCGCCCGCCTCGTCACTCCTGGAGTTCTGCCAAAGCACCTACGAGGCGGCGGCGAATTTCGGCAACTGGGATCGAAAAGCTCTGGAGAGGGACACCGATGCCCGCTGAATGCACACATCTCAATCACATCAAGCTGACCCACACGGACAATCACGTCTGCGAGGATTGCATCAAGACCGGCGACACCTGGGTCCACCTCCGGCTGTGCCTCGAGTGCGGCCACGTCGGCTGCTGCGACTCGTCGAAAAACAAGCACGCCACCAGGCATTATCAGGCCACCAAACACCCTTTGGTCCGCTCCATCGAACCCGGCGAATCCTGGGTCTGGTGCTACGCCGACGACCTGATGGTCGGCGAACTTCGCGGCCATTAGGACCCGCGGTGCCCCTGCCCCAAATGTTCCCGTGCCAGCACACTCGCCTGTAGACAAGCGATAGAGCCGCGAGCGGTAGCGAGCGGGTGTAGCGCGTTCCAGCAATTCTTCAGCGTGTCGGATCCCAATGTGCCCTCAACCGTACATTTGTGCGATTTCGGACAATCGCATCCCAAACACGAACATCTCACCAGCCAAACCACGGATCCTAAGCATTGGCCCCTCGCATGCTCTGAAATGGGCATGCGCTACGCCATCCGACGGTTGCGTCACGACCCCGGCCTTGCGCTCCTCGTGGTGCTCACGCTGGCCCTGGGAGTTGGGGTCAACTCGGCAATCTTCAGTCTCATGAACAGCCTGCACCGCCCTTTGCCGGTTCGCGACGCCGGACGGCTGGTCGTGCTGGCCACTCGTCATCACGGTGCGGGGACCGGCATGGAGGGAATGCAATACCGCTTCACCTATCCCGCCTTGGCGGACTTTCGCGCCCAGGCACGCTCCTACTCGGACCTCCTCGCCTTTGACCTGGGTCATGGCGGCCTCAACACCGGCGACACTCCCCAGGAGTTCACCTTCAGCTATGTGAGTGGGAACTACTTTTCCGCCCTCGGTATCCAGCCGGCCGCGGGCCGCCTGTTCTCCCCCGGGGAAGGCGAAGCACCGGACGCCGCCATCTCGCTGGTGCTGGGCTTCGCCTATTGGCAGGAGCGTCTGGGCGGCGACCCGGGCATCATCGGCAAGCAGGTCCGGCTCAATGGAGCTCCGGCCACCGTCGTCGGCGTTGCCGCGAAGCAATTCCACGGGACGTACGCGAACACGGAGATCCACGGCTACGTGCCGCTGAGCTACATGACGAGAGCGCAGAATTGGGAACGGCGCGACTTCTTCAACAACCGCACGGGACCGCGCCTCACGGTCATGGGCATCCTCAAGCCCGGCGTGTCGCTGGTCCAGGCGCGCAATGAGGCCCAAATCATCGCCAGCCGTCTGGAGCGCCAGTACCCGGCCACTGACAAAGGCATCTCCGTCGATGTCCTGCCGGAGACCTGGGCGCGCCCGGCGCCGATTCCCTCGATGGTCGCCATGGCGCCGGTCGTCGTTGCCCTCTTTCTCGGCCTGGGCGCATTGGTGCTGGTCCTGGCATGCATGAATATCGGAAACGTTCTGTTGGTCCGCGCGGCCGCCCGCGAGCGGGAGATGGCGGTCCGCGCTGCCCTGGGCTCCGGACGCCGGCGGCTGGTCTTTCAGGTCCTCACCGAAACCCTGCTCCTGGCGTTCCTTGGAGGAACGGCAGGGCTGTTGCTCGGCTCGTGGGCCACGGACGCGATCAGCGCCATCCCCATGTCCATCGGAAATCTCTCGGCCACTCTCGATATGCATCTCGATTGGCGCGTCTTCGCGTATTCGCTGGCGTTGACGCTGTTGGCAGGCATCGGGGCGGGGCTCTGGCCTGCGCTGGCCGCCTCGCGCGCCGAGATTGCGGCGGTCCTCCACGAGAGCGGGCGCAGTTCGTCGGCCGCCCGCGGCAGCCGCCGCCTCCGCAACTTCCTCGTGGTGGCCCAGGTGGCCGGGTCGCTGACGCTCCTGATCGTGGCCGGCTGCTTTGCGGGTGGGCTCACCAACGCACGCCGCCTGAATGTGGGATTTGAGCCGGCGCACCTCGGCAATTTCGCCATGGACGCGGCGTATGCCGGATACGACAAGGATCGCGCCGTGGCGTTTTTCCGCGAGCTGCAGCGCCGCATCAGCACGCTGCCGGGCGTGGAGTCGGCGAGCGTCGCCCATTGCATGCCCTTGAGCTATATGCAGGATGGCGATTCGGTGGAAGTGGAAGGCCGCCCGGCCGCGTCGGCCCGGGAGCGGCCCCTCGTGATGTTCAACAGCGTCACGCCGGATTATTTCAGGACGATGCGCATCGATCTGCGCCGCGGCCGCGAGTTCCGGGACTCGGATCAGGAGGGCGCGCCGCGCGTGGCCATCGTTAACGAGTTGATGGCGCGCCGCCTGTGGCCGAATGAGGATCCGCTGGGCAAGCGCTTCCGTCTCCGCCAGACCGGCGACACATGGTGGGAGGTGGTCGGCGTGGCCCAGGACGGCAAATACTTCGCATTGTACGAGCCCCCGCTCCCCTACTTCTATGTGCCCGACGCGCAGATGTTCTATTCGCGGCGCGTGCTGCATGTCCGCTCAACGCTTGCCGCCGATGTGCTGATCCCCGGCGTGGAGCGCGAGATCCGCGCGCTCGACCGCGCCATGCCCGTGTCCGAAGCGATCATGATGGAGAAGGCCTTCGATGGCGTCACCGGATTCTATTCGTTCCGGCTGGGGGCTTACATCAGCGCCATCATGGGCCTGGTGGGCCTGGCCTTGGCCATCGTCGGCGTCTTCGGCGTGGTCTCCTACGCGGCCCGCCAGCGCACCCGCGAAATCGGCATCCGCATGGCCGTCGGAGCCGATGCCCTCGACGTCTTCCGCCTGATCGTCGGCCGCGGCGTGATCCTGGTCGCCTGCGGCGTCTTCGCCGGCATCGCCGGCGCCTGGGCACTGGCCCGCATGATGAACCGCTGGCTCTCCTCCTCCATCGAGGCCGATCCCGTCGTCTTCATCGCCACCAGCACTCTCCTCGCCGCCGTGGCCGTCTGGGCTTGCTACGTCCCCGCCCGCCGCGCCACTCGCCTCGACCCCATCCGCGCTCTCCGCCATGAGTAGCGCTCACCTTGCCGCCACTCCAGGATTGCGCGTCTTTCAGTTGCAGAATCTGCTTTGCTCACCGCGCTTGGAACTGCGAGCTAAGGCGTGCTTGACGCTTCCCTCGCTGGACCGAAGGAGACCTCAGAGCTATTCGATACCCAGGCGGGAGAGGAGCTCATCAAGGAGCTGAGCGGTCAAAGAGACCGGAAGATGCATGGCGGCGGGGGATTCGCGGTTGTCGAATGCGTCGAAGAGAGCGAGTTTGGCGATGGCGTAGCGTTCGTTGTCGGCGAGGGGCCGTCTGTGGGCTTCTTCCCAGGTTCCGATGAAGTCATGCGGCACGCTGACGGTGAGGGGGAACCAGGTTTTGCGGTCGCCGCTCACGGTGAAGACATACTCGCGGCAGGTGGGTGCGTCGCGCATGCCTTCGAAGAAGTATTCGTAGGCGTAGCCGCTCAGCGCGGAGTAGTTTTTCTGGCGTCGCGTGGTGGGAACGCCGTGGAGAGGCGCTTGCGGAGTTTCACGACGGATGAGCTTGTCGAGCCAGCGCATGCAGGGGTCACCGCTTCTTGACTGGATGGAGTTCGATTCTGCGGATAAGGACTTCGGCGCCTTCGCTCTGGAACTGGATTTTGCCGGAAGTGTGGCTGCTGTCGAAGCCCTGATTGACGAGGGCGCCGTTGAGATAATAGTCGAGTCTTCCGCCGGAGGCGACGATCTCGCTGCGGTTCCATTGGCCGAGCGGCTTTTCGAGATCCTGAGGGCCGCGATAGCCGAGCCGGTCCTTCCAGGCGAGGTCGCGGCCGTACCAGTTGAAGCGGCCGGAATCGCGGGTGATCCGAGGAGCGCCCTTTCGCCAATAGAGCTGATTGTCGGGGCCGAGGGCGGCTTCGACGCTGAGGCGCGGTTTGGCGGCGCCTTTGACGAGAATGATGTCGCCGGTGCCGCCTTCGATCATCTGGTATTCAATGGACTCGAGCCAGCCGTTGCCGGCCGCGCCGTCAGCACCTGTGCCGTGGAGGAGGATGCCGCTGTCGCGGGCCTTGTCCGCGCGAGGGGCCCATGCCTTACCGCCCCACTTCCATTCAACGATCAGGCGGTAGTTGGCGTACTCGTTGACCGTGGTGAGCGCGCCCCACTCCTCACCGGAGATGCGGATGGCGTTGTCGGAGACGGTGAAGACCTGCTTGGGGTCTTCGCGTTTGGAGTCCTTGAGGAAGACGTAGAAGTGAGTGAGGTCCTTGCCGTTGAAGAGGATGAGCTTCTTCTTTGGGGTGACAGGGCCGGCGCCCCAGAGCAAGGCAGAAGAGAGGAAGAGGGCGGCGGCAAGACGCATTCCTCTATGATGCGTGAAGTGAGAGATGAATTGAAACGCGGGATTGCGCTTTTCAACGGAGGCGCATACTTCGAGGCACACGAAGCGCTGGAGGCGGTGTGGCTGAAGTCCCCCCCGGCGGAGCGGCTCTTTGTGCAGGCGCTGATTCACTTCGCGGTGGGATGGCATCATGCGGCGATGGAAAACTTCGAAGGGGCGGTCCGGCAGCTGGAAAAGGGATTAAAGAAGCTGGCCGGCTACCTGCCGGAGCGGCATGGGGTGATGACGTTGGGTTTGTATGAGGACGGGCTGAAGTGGCTCGGGGCATGGCGGCGGAGCGAGGCTGCGGAGGGCCGGGCTAAAATCGGCGTGAAGGCATGAGACATCTGACGGGGCTGGTGGCACTGGCGATTTTGGGCGCGCAAGACGGTCCGCGGCCGGGCGTCGCGCCGGCAGTGTGCGGCAACGCGGAGCTGACGGAGTTTGGGTTGGATTGCCCGGCTGAGGAGCCGTGTCCCGTGTACCTTGAGTTGTCTGCGGTGGAAGCGGCCGGCGGGAAGTTGTTCCTGACGGGAAACCTGCACACCGAGGCGGCGACGCTCTGGTCGGTGTTGCTGGCGAGTGAAGACGAGGGCAAGACGTGGAGTGAGCCGCATGAGCGGATCCGCGGCGCGGCGCTGGACCTCATCCAGTTCGTGGACTCGGAGACGGGGTGGGTGGCCGGACAAACAGTGGGGGCGCTCCCGAAGGAGCCATTCCTGTTGAAGACGACGGACGGCGGAAAGAGTTGGCGGCGAGTGCCGGTCTACGAGGAGTTCTCATACGGGACTGTGGACCAGTTCAGGTTCGAGTCGAAGACGCACGGCTGGCTGGTGGTGGACAAACGCGGGTTGCCCAACGAGAGGTTTCAGCGGATGGAGACGATGACAGGCGGCGATTCATGGATGATCCGGGAGATGGGTTCAAAGCCTTTTCCCGCGGCCAGGCCTAGGGCGTCGGACTGGAGAGTGCGTGTGGACGCGGGTGCGAAGGTGCACAGGGTGGAGAAGCGCGTGGATGGCCGATGGGCGGTGGTCACGTCGTTTCCGGTGCGGGATGGGGAGTGCAAACCGGATGCGCCGCAGGTGAACCAATGAAGCGGCCGGGCGCGATCGAACTGGAGTTTTTCCGGCAGTTGCTGATCTCGGTTCCCGAGGAGATGGGGGCGGTGCTGCGGAAGACGGCATTTTCGGCCAACATCAAGGAGCGCCGCGATTATTCGTGCGCGCTGTACGATGCCGGGGGGCGCACGGTCGCGATGGGCGATCACATGCCGGTGCACCTGGGCGCCATGCCGATGAGCGTGGAGCATGTGCTGAAGCGGTTCCGGCTGCGGCCCGGGGACGTGGCGATGGTGAACGATCCGTTTTCCGGAGGAACACACCTGCCGGACATCACCGCGGTGGCGGGCGTCTTCCCGAAGCAGAAGGGAGAGGCTGCGTTTTACGTGGCGTCGCGGGCGCACCATGCGGATGTCGGCGGGATGAGCCCGGGGTCGATGCCGCTCGCGCGGGAGATCTTTCAGGAAGGGCTGCGGATTCCACCGGTTCTGCTGGTGCGGGAGGGACGGATCGACGGCGACCTGATGCGCATGATCCTGGCAAATGTGCGCACCCCGGAGGAGCGGGAGGGGGATCTGCTGGCGCAGTTGATGGCGATGGAGCGAGGCGCGGTGCGCGTCAAGGAAGCACTGGGGCGCTACGGTTTGGATCGATTGAACGCAAACGTGGCAGCGCTGCGGGAATATGCGGGCGCGATGATGCGGGCGGGGCTGAAGCGACTGCCGGTGGGGCGGTTCGAGTTTGAAGACTCGCTCGACGAGGGCCCGAGGATTCGCGTGGCGGTCACGTTGAAGGGCGGGGAGGCGGAGGTTGATTTCACAGGGACTGATGCGCAGGTCGACGGGCCGGTGAACGCGAACCTGGCGATCACGATGTCGGCGGTGTTCTACGTGTTCCGATGCCTGTTGGGAGAGGATGTCCCGGCGAATGCGGGACTGATGGGGCCGATCCGGGTGGCTGCTCCGGAGGGCACGCTGGTAAATGCGCGTATGCCCGCGGCGATGGCTGCGGGCAACGTGGAGACATCGCAAAGGATCACTGATGTGCTGTTGGGCGCACTGTCGCAGGCGGCGCCGGAGCGGATCCCGGCGGCGTCGCAGGGGACGATGAACAACGTCAGTTTCGGCGGGAATGGATTTGCGTGGTACGAGACGATTGCCGGAGGAATGGGAGCATCTGCCCATGCGGACGGGCAGTCCGCGGTACACACGCACATGACGAACTCGTGGAACACGCCGGTGGAGGCTTTCGAGCACAACTATCCGGTGCGGGTGAAGCGCTACAGCGTCAGGAGAGGGTCGGGAGGCGCGGGACGATTCCGCGGAGGGGATGGGATTGTGCGGGAGTTGGAGTTCCTGGCTCCGGCAGAAGTGACGATCCTGTCAGACCGCCGGATGAAGGGACCGTACGGACTCAGCGGGGGCGCACAGGGGGCGAAGGGAAAGAATACCCTGTTGAGAGGAAAGAAGGCGGTTCGATTGGAGGGGAAGGCGCGATTTGAGGTAGAAGAAGGCGACATCGTGCGGATCGAGACACCGGGCGGCGGCGGGTTTGGGCTTGTACAATAAGAACTTCGTGTCTCGAGAGTCATATCGTTTTTCCCACAGGCAGTCCGTCGGACTTGTTTTCCTCTGCACGCTGTTTGGCGTAGCAGCGCAGTACTTCATCAAGACCAGCGGCATGCAGACGAGCGGGCTGACGCTGGCGGCGCTGCTGGCAAATGTCCAGCTTTGGGCGGGGTTGAGTCTCTACGGCATCAGCACGGGGCTGCTGATTCTGGCGCTGCGTGACGGTGAGCTGAGCCTGCTCTATCCGGTGATATCCCTGACGTACGTCTGGGTGACCATCCTCTCCGCAATGGTGTTCCACGAGACGATGAGCGTCTACAAGATCGCGGGCATCGCCGTGATCTGCTCAGGCGTGGCGCTGCTGGGCAAGGGGAAGAGCGCATGACGACGCCGCTGTCGTCGATCCTGCTGGTATTCACGGCAAGCTTCATCGGGAGCTTCGGCGCCGTGTTCCTGAAGATGGGTGCGGGAAGGTTGCACCGCGAGATCCTGTCGTTGCTGCTGAACTGGCGTCTGGCGGTGGGGATCGCGCTGTACCTGCTCTCATTCGTGTTTTATTACATGGGACTGCGCGCGGGCGAGCTGAGCGTGCTGTATCCGATGGTGGCGCTGGGCTATATCTGGACGATGGTGTGGTCGCGGATGTTCTTCGGGGAGCCGTTTTCGGCACGCAAGATCGGCGGGATCCTGCTCATTTTGTGCGGCGTGGCGTTGTTGAACCTCGGGAATCGGTAGAGACCAGCGGTCAAGCTATTGGCTTGGGGTGTGGTGGAACGTGTATTCACCGATCACGCTCTCGGAGTCCGGCTCGACCGAGAAGAGGCGCAGGACGAGGACGGACTTGGGGAGCCGGCGGAGGGCGTCAATGGGTTCGACCATGACGATCTCCTTTCGGCCGGCTGAGGGAGTGATATCGGGGAGCCGGAGGACTTCGCGGCCCTGGTCGTCGAAACCGGCAAGGTCGATGCGCGGGCATGCGGACATGTCGGCGGCGAGGCGGGCGACAACGAAGTCGTCAGCGGGCGTGACGGTGCACTGCACGTGGCCACCGGGCTGAGAGCTGTATTCGCGCACGCGGAGGCCGTCACGGCGGAGCTCATCGAGAAACGACTCAGTGACAGTGACGCGGAGGGTTCCTGACGCGGCGAGAGCAGACAGGGCGCGCGTGAGCTCGACGAAGCGCTCAAGAGCCGCGTTGCAGGAGGAGCAGGAGAAGAGGTGCTCTTCGACGACGCGCTCCTGGTCTTCGGCGAGGTCGCCGAGCCAGTAGTCGGAGAGCAGAGTGATGTCGAGCGGTCGAGGGCAGTTCATGCGACCCCCTGTTGTTTAGACTCCATGCAACGGCGGATGCGCTGGAGGGCGCGGTGGCGGATGACACGGACGTGATCTGAAGCGAGGCCGAAGGCGGTAGCCACGTCGGCGGCGCTGCAATCATCGTAGAAGGAGAGAACGATGATGCTGCGTTCGCGCTCATTTAGTGCATCGAGGCAGCCGGCGAGGCGCTCTTTGTGGATGGGATCGAGGTTGGGCGTCTCCACCGTTGCGGCTTCGCGTGCGAAGGATTCGAGCAGGCGGCGCCGGCGCTGTTCGCCGCGGCGTAGGTTCAACACGGCGAGGCGGCATGAGCCGAGGATGAATGAGGCGAGCTGATCGGGATTGCGGACACGGCCGGCGCGGAGGTTTTCGATTGTCAGCAGGATGATGTGCTGTACGAGGTCGGCCGCGGCCTGCTCATCGCGCAGGTGCCGCAAGCCGTAGAGGCGGACGCGTGGCGCGAAGCGGCGGAAGAGCTCAGCTTCCGCCTCCGGAGCGGGTCCGCCTGAAGAGTCCGAGACGCTCTGGGCGAGGTCGGCGTCCGACCATGAATCCAATGGCTCCACAAAGAGTGACTGTAACATCGCGTCTTTCTGAATGGGGAGTGTAATGGGCGGCGGAATCGTGACACTTCCGGGGTGGATTCAGTCAGAAGGGAGCCTGAGGATGATCACAAACGCACACACGAAGACACGGATCGATGAAATCGAAGCTGGGATCTACCGGATCAGCACGCCGGTGGACATACTGCCGGGGGGCTTTACATTCAACCAGTTTCTCGTCGTGGACGAAGCGCCGCTGTTGTTCCATACGGGCCTGCGGAGGATGTTCCCGCTGGTGAAGGAAGCCATTGAGAAGATCATTCCCGTGAACAAGCTCCGGTACCTGGGGATCTCGCACTTTGAAGCGGATGAGAGCGGGGCGGTGAACGAGTTCCTGGCCATTGCGCCGGAGGCTGTGCCGGTCTGCAGCCAGATCGGCACATATTCTGTGAATGATGTAGCGGACCGTCCGGCGCACGCGATGTCGGGCGGAGAGGATCTGAACCTGGGCGAACGGAGCCTGAAGTGGCTGGACGTGCCGCACCTGCCTCATGGCTGGGACTGCGGTTACTTCCTAGACAGGAAGACGGGGACGCTGCTCTGCGGAGACTTGTTCACTCAGCCCGGGGCCGAGCATGAGCCTGTGACCGAGTCCGACATCCTGGGGCCGAGTGAGGCGATGAGGGCGAACCTGGACTATTACGCCCATTCGATCCATACGAGAGGTCTGTTTGAGCGGCTGGCGGCGGAGAAGCCGCGGATGCTGGCTTGCATGCACGGGAGTTCGTGGCGTGGAGACGGAGCGGCGCTGCTGATGGAGTTGGCCGGGCAGGTGGAAGGGAGCGCCATCGCGGTCCGGTGAGAGAATCAGGCCCTTGACTCCAGAGTCCCCGTTCAATTAAATGACCCTGGAGGTCATGCATGCGGGTCCATTGGATTCAAGCGGTCGTGGTGGGATTTGCTTTGTTGATGAGTGGGTGCGGTCCGTCCTCGAAGGGGCCGGAGCCGGCGAAGCCGGGTACGCCGGCCTTCTACTGGGCAGCAGCGGAGGCGGCCTATAAGAAGGGCGATTTTGGGGCAGCGGTGCAGAGCCTTGGCAAGGTGGTGATTTCGGACAACGAGTACCGGCTGCGGGCGCAGGTCTGGATGATGGCGATAGACGCGGGAATGACACGCGGAGATATGGAGTGGGCAGACGTGTTAGAAGCCGGCGGTAAAGTGGCGCGGGCGCGTCAGATGGACTTCCGCAAGCTGACAACGACGGCCCGAACCGCGGCGAGCCAGAGTGCGATGCGCTTCGCCGACACCGGCCATGTGCTGCAGGGTCAATTGAAGGACGAGGAGATCCCGATCGCTTTCGCGGTGCCGGACGTGAACAAAGACAAGCCTGTGGAGTTGGAGAAACTCTCCAAGGGAGTGCTGCCACCCGAGGCCGAGGTCGAGAAGATGCATAGCCTGATGCTGAAGCGCGGAGTGCTGCAGAGCGTCGCGCGGCTGGGCGATGCCGGTGGGGACGTGGAAAAAGCGAAGGCCGCGCTCACGCCGGGGGCGAAGTTGAAGCGAGAAGAGTTCCTGATGTATCTGGCGGGCGAGTATATGGAGATGTCCGAACTCTACGGTCCGAAGAAGCTGGACCGCGCAGGGCGCGCCAAACTCCTGCTGGACGAAGGCAAGGAAGCGTTGGCGAGTGTGCCGCAGTCTGCGGCGCGAGCGAAGGTCGCGAAGAAGATCGACGAGCTGTCGAAGAAGCTGCCGAAGACGGCGTCCTAGTTTTTCGGACGCAGCGGATTGGGATCGTCCGCAGACGGTCCATACATGCCGGGGATCGGAACGTCCTTCAAACGAAGGTAGACGCCGAGTTGTGCGCGGTGATGGACGAGATGGTTCATCACCATTCCGCGGAGCACGTTCAGGCGAGGCATGGTGAAGATCTCGCGGCCGGCGAACTTGAGGGTCCAGGGCGCGTGGAACGCGGCGTCGTCGGCAGCCGCGATGGCGGCGCGCGCCTCCCTCGAGACCTGATCAAATTTCTCGAGCAGAGCGGCCCGGGAGGGAGCGGAGAAAGCCTGCGGCGCGCCGGGTGTACCTGGCGCCGGGAGGTCGAGCTCGCTCACCTGGAAGGTCATTGCGGCCCACTGGGGCAGTTCGGCAACGTGACCGGCGAGGCGGCCGAGCGTCATGGACTTCTCGTGAGGCTTCCAGGCCATGTCGCCGTCAGGCACGCACTCGAGCAACTGGCGCGTCTTGGCCATTTCCTGGTCGAACTCCGGAAGGAATAATTCGCTAAGAGTCATGAGGGCACCTCCGGCTGAGGAGTCTAGCATGCAGTAACGGCGCGCCGCCAACGGGTACAATCACTGCTAATGAGAAAGCCATTGGCAGCGCTGGCCTGGATCCTCGTGGCGGCATTGGGGGCGTTTTGCCTGGCTGGGATTGCGTTGAAGCGCGGGGAGTCGATCAACAGCACCTGGCTGGTGACGGCGGCGGTCTGCACGTACCTGGCTGGCTACCGGTTCTACGCGGCGTTCATCGCGGCGAAGGTGATGGCGCTGGACGACCGGCGGGCCACGCCATCGGAGCGGCTGCGTAACGGGCACGATTTCGAGCCGACGAATAAATGGATCGTGTTCGGGCACCACTTTGCGGCGATCGCCGGGCCGGGGCCGCTGGTGGGGCCGACGCTGGCCGCGCAGTTCGGGTACCTGCCGGGAACGCTTTGGATCATCCTGGGCGTGGTGCTGGGCGGAGCGGTGCAGGATTTTGTGATTCTGTTCGCGAGCGTCCGGCGAGACGGCAAGTCACTGGGGCAGATGGCGCGAGAGGAGATCGGCAATCTCGGCGGCGGCACGGCGCTGCTGACCGTGCTGCTGATCATGATCATCCTGCTGGCGGTGATCGGGCTGGTGGTGGTGAATGCTCTGAAGGGCAGCCCGTGGGGCACGTTCACGATCGCGGCGACCATGCCCATCGCGGTTTTCATGGGTCTGTATCTGCGCTACTGGCGTCCAGGGCGGGTGATGGAAGTGTCGGTGATTGGATTCCTGCTGGTGGTGACGAGCATCTTCGCGGGCGAGTGGGTGGCGCATCATCCGACGTTCGGGGGGTGGTTCACGCTGGGAGGAATGGCGCTGGCGATGGCGTTGATCATCTACGGATTTGCCGCATCGGCGCTTCCGGTGTGGCTGCTGCTGGCTCCGCGCGATTACCTGAGCACGTTCGTGAAGCTGGGCGTGGTGCTGATGCTGGGACTGGGAATTCTGGTGGTGCGGCCCGAACTGCAGATGCCTGCGCTGACGCAGTTCGTCGATGGGACGGGGCCGATCTTCGCGGGCACGATCTTTCCGTTCTGCTTCATCACTATCGCGTGCGGCGCGATCAGCGGCTTCCATGCGCTGATCTCGTCGGGCACGACGCCGAAAATGATTGCACGGGAAGGGCACGTGCTGCCCGTGGGCTACGGTTCGATGCTGCTGGAGAGCTTCGTGGCGATGATGGCGATGGTGGCGGCATGTTCGCTGCAGCCGGGAGTCTACTTCGCGGTGAACTCGCCGGCGGGCGTGGTGGGAACGACGCCCGCGGCGGCGACGGCGACGATCAGCAGTTGGGGCTATGCCGTGAACCCGCAGCAGATGGCGGATCTGGCGCGCCATGTGGGCGAGGAGTCGCTGTTCTACAGGACCGGCGGCGCGCCGTCGCTGGCATTGGGGATGGCGAATATCTTTTCGCAGATCTCGGGCAATGAGACCGTTCTGCGGTTCTGGTATCACTTCGCGATCATGTTCGAGGCCTTGTTCATCCTGACCGTGATCGACGCCGGAACGCGCGTGGGGCGGTTCATGCTGCAGGACTTCCTCGGGCACATGTGGAAACCGCTGGGGAGGACGTCGTGGATGCCGGGCGTGCTGATGACGAGTGCGCTGATCGTCGGGGCGTGGGGATATTTTCTGGTGCAGGGCGTGCTGGATCCGCTGGGAGGGATCAACTCGCTCTGGCCGCTGTTTGGCATTGCGAACCAGTTGCTGGCGGCGGTGGCGCTGTGCGTGGCGACGACGATCCTGATCAAGATGTACCGGCTGCGTTATGCGTGGATCACCATCGCGCCGCTGGCGTGGCTGGTGACAGTGACATATTCGGCAGCGTGGCAGAAGATCTTCAGCGACGCGCCTCGGGTCGGCTTCCTGGCGCAGGCGCGGTTGCTTGAGGCCGGGCCGTCGAGCCCGCAGGCACAGCAGTTGATCTTCAACAACCGGTTGGACGCCGTGGTGTGCGGCGTATTTCTGGTGCTGGTGACGACGATCCTGGTGGATTCGATCCGGGTATGGGCGGGGATTCTGAACGGAAGCCGTGAGGCGAGGAGCAACGAATCGCCATTCGTGCTCACCCAACTTCAGGCGGAGGAACTGTAGCAATGGCGCGAATGAAGCAGTTTCTGCGGATCGTGGCGGGTATTCTCATGGAGATCAGCGACGAAAGTGCTTATCAGAGGCACCTGGAGCGTCATCAGCGTCCGCACTCGGGGGAGGAATGGCGGCGGTTCTCCGAGGAACGGCTGAGGCAGAAGTACCAGCGGGCGAAGTGCTGCTGAGGAGCCGTGCGTAGAGAACCGCGGTGGCGGCCACGGCGGTGGTCCAGGCGGCGACGGCGTATGACGCGAGGACTGGGAATCGCAGAGTGAGCTGAAAAGGCAGGAGGTTGAGGCGCTGCCACTCCGGGGGGAGGAAGCTCAGGAGGAGAGAGGTGGAGGCATTGCCTCGGAGAACGATCCAGAGATTGGCAAAGCGCTGAGGGATGCGCCAGATGCCAGGGAAGCGGGCGGCCTGCTCCACTTCGACAGACATGTTGAGTGACACTGAGGCGATTTGGTGTATGAAACCCCAGGCGATGACGGCGGCCGCTGCGTAGCGGGCTGGTGTTCGCAGGGTATGCCAGTGGGTCCACAGCAAGGGGAGTGCGAGGAGGCAAAGCAGGTGGACGGGGGTCTGCGTGAATCGGTCCCCCCAGGCAGACTGGCCGGTGGGTGTGAAGAAGCGTGCGTAGAACGCGATGTCGATGACGAGCGTGAGCATTGCGCCCACCGCGAAGGCGGGGATGCGTGACGACACCAGGGGCCAGCGCGCGGCGAGCAGTACGAGAGTCAGCACGAGTAACGGGTCGAAGAGGAAGAGGGAGAGGTCAGAGAAGAGCGCGGTGCGCACGCCGGCCCAGAATGGGTTTGTAAAGCCTGTGTGCGGCGCGATGGCGCCGAGGACCGTGCCTGTCCAGGATCCGAAGCGGCTCGCGAAGTACCAGCGTTCAAAGAACGCGAAAATGGCAAAACCGGCCGAGAACCATGCTGCGAATTGTGCAAGGCGTTTTCGCCCAGGAATTCCGGCAAGGGCGAGGAAGACTAGTCCGCCTGCAGTATCCGCCAGGCAAGTAGGACGAGTGAGGTACGCGAAGCCGGAGAACGCGCCGGCGAGGAGGGCGTCGCGCCGGTGCCCCGAGTCGAGCCATGACGCGATGAAGAAGGTCGCAGAGAGTCCCGCGGCGAGCATCAGGTTGTTTTCCTGAACCACCTGGACGTAATGCAGGAATGTGGTTGCCAGAGGGAGGGAGAGCGTGCCGAGAAGCGCTGGAGTGTGGTCAAAGCGAAGACGGCGGAGGAGGAGATAGGCAAACAGGAGCGCCCACGCAGTCACGAAGGACTGCGTGACCCAGGCGACGAGCACAATGCGCGCGCCGTCCGCAACATGGGGATCCGCGACAAGCGATGTTACGGAGGAGGCGGCGATATCGGCTGGGAGAAAGAGGATAGCCTGCCCGGCAGAGTAGATGGAACGACGGACTCCATCGCTGGAGCGAGGGAAGAAAGGCGCCGGATCCTCAGGGCGCACTTCAGGCTCACCGGCCCATAGGGCCCGCGCCTGCTGAAGACGGCGGCGTGAGTCGATGCTGCCGAGATCGCCGCAGTTCACAATGGCGGCGAGTAGAGCCGCGAGCAGTGCGAGGCGGCAGACAAGGCCGCGGGGCAGGTCGACTCCGAGAAGATGGCGTTCCTGTTCTAAGATCATCGGTGAAGCACTTCATATGGTAATGACCCTTCGATGCGTATGCGTGATGGTGTTGGCGGCGGCGATGGCGACGGCGCAGCCGTGGCATGTTCCGCCGTTGCGTGAGCAGGCTCAAATCCAGCAGCGCTGGCTGCAGGCTCGGCTCGACAATGTGCTTCCGGCACTGATGAAGAAGCATGGAGTCGCGATGTGGCTGGTGATCTGCCGCGAGTACAACGAGGATCCAGCGTTTTTCTCACTGGCGTCGCCGACCACATTGGCGGCACGGAGGCGCACGATCTATGTGTTCACGGACAAAGGCGCGGAGGGGGTGGAGCGGCTCGCGCTGGGCGGAGGATCGAACGGCGGCCTCTACACCGTGTACCGGGATCCGGAGAATGCCGGGCGGGAGATCATGGGTGACTCGCAGTGGGCGACACTGCGCAGGATCGTCGAAGAGCGCAAGCCGAAGAACATCGCTGTGGATATCAGTTCGACGCACGCGTTCTCCGACGGGCTGTCCGCGGGCGAGTACAGGCAACTTGAGGCGGCGCTTGGGCCGGAGTGGATGAAACGCGTGATCCCGGCTGAGCTGCTGCCGCTCGAGTACATCGAAACGCGGCTGCCGGAGATGCTGGAGACTTACCACAGCATGACGGAGGTGGTGCACTGGCTCATCGCGAGAGCTTTCTCAAATGAGGTCATCACGCCCGGCAAGACCACGAGCCAGGACGTGGTCTGGTGGCTCAGGCAGCAGACACAGAATCTCGGCTATGGGACATGGTTCCACACGACGGTGCGCGTTCAGAAGCCGTCGAACGCGAAAGTGGACATGCTGGACGAGGCCGCGCCGGTCGTGATCGAGAGGGGCGATGTGCTGCACGTCGACTACGGGCTCAGCGCAATGCGGCTGAACACGGATACTCAGCATATGGGATACGTGCTGCGGAAAGGGGAGAGCGAGCCGCCTGCGGGTGTGCTCCGCGCCTTCCGGCAGGCGCAGCGGTTGCAGGAGATCGTGCTGGAGCGGTTGCGGCCGGGCGCGACGGGCAACGAGGTGCTCAATTCCGCGCTGGCTCAGATGAGGAAGGAGGACATCAACGGATCGGTGTACTCGCACCCGATCGGCGACCACGGCCATGGGGCGGGGCCGCTGATCGGACTGTGGGACCGGCAGCAGGGCGTGCCCGGGCGCGGTGACGTGCCGGTGATCCCCAGTTCGTGGTTTTCGATCGAACTGAGCGTGCGGGCTCCCGTTCCGGAGTGGGACGGCAAGGAGTTGTTCATCGGGATGGAGGAGGATGCGAGCGTGAACGGGGCGGGGAAAGCGTCGTGGGTGCTGCGGCGGCAGGAGAAAATGCACCTGGTCAGGTAAACAGGCAAAAAAGAGGGCCTCCCTGGAAGGAGGCCCTTTCGGAGTGACCCGTTTGCTCTCAGAGAAACTCTATGCGACGGCGGCCTGATACATCGGTTCTTCGTAGGCGGGTTCCACGATAATCGTTTCGCGGTGAGCTGGTTTCCGCGTGCGCGCCATCTGCTGATTGACAATTTGGACAAAGGCCGGCGCCATGGGAAGGCAAGCCTGCTCCGGATACATGGCGGAGAAGAGCTGGCGGACCATCTGGCTGCTTAAACTGTCAGCGATCCGGGCGAGGCCGCTGGCGGAATGCATCACGCATTCGTGGCAGCTAATGCCGACCTCACGGCAATGGGGCAGTTGACGATCCGACCTTGGGCGACCTGCGGGCATCCGAGTAATCTCCAATCCAGATGAGACGTCCGATCTTCGCCGGGCTATCTCTTCGTGCCGCTCGTACAACAACTGTAAACGGCACTCTTTATGGATAACTTTCGCCCCGTGTTTTTCCTAGACATCTGGTGAGGGGGTGAGGGGGGTTGTTTGCGGGGGAGCGATCCCCCGCAAATGGGGGGATCGGTTAGTGGAGGGAATCGAGGATCGACTGGAAGACTACGTCAGGAGACCGGGTGCCGTCCACGCGGAGGTAGTCGCGGCTCTGGTAGAAGTCGATCAAGGGGGCTGTGCTTCGTTCGTAGGCCGCAAGGCGGTTCTTGACGGTCTCTTCGCAATCGTCAGAGCGCTGCTGGAGCTCGATGTGGCAGTTGTCGCACAGGCCGGCTTCCTTGGGCGGATGGCTCTGGAGATTGAAAATGCTGCCGCATTGGGGGCAGAACCGGCGGTTACAGGTCCGGGCAATGAGCTGTTCCGCGGGAACGTCGATGTGCACGACGGAGGGCTGGGAGAATCCCATCCCCGCCATCAGCTCGCCGAGGTAGCGGGCCTGGTCGACGGTCCTGGGGTAGCCGTCGAGCATGAAGCCCGCAGCGCAGTCCGGCTGGCTCAGGCGCGATTTGATGATTTTGTTGACGAGCTCGTCACTGAGGAGCCCGCCCGTGATGGTGACGCCTGCGGCGATCTTTCCGAGTTCGGAGCTGGCTCTGATCTCGGCGCGGATCATCTCGCCGGTGGAGATCGCGGGGATAGAGAAGTTTCTGGCGAGGCGCTCCGCCTGGGTGCCCTTGCCGCATCCAGGAGGTCCTAGGAGTAGAAGAGTGCGTGTGGACGGGGGAGATTGGATGATAGGTTCGGTCGTACTGGACATATGAGCATTGACCTTACGCTCATTTTATTACAGTTAATCAGGTCTTAAAATTCCAGATAGCCGCTGGAGAGCCGCTTCGAAGTCGCCCGGGTTCGGCAGCAGGCTGACGGCCAGGAATGCCTCGCGTTCGAAATCGTAGAAGTAGCCTGGCTGCAGGAGCACGTAGTGATTCTCGAGGAGGGAGAGGCCCCATTCTTCCTCACTGTGAATGCGCGGAGCCTCTAACAAAGCGACCCAGCCCCCTTCGGCGGGCAGCACACGCCAGGGGGAGCCGGGTGGAAGGGCCGATTGAAGGGCGTGACGGTTGCGGAAGACCCTTTCCAGGATCGAGGACTGGATGCGCGGTGTCAGATCGAACCAGCGCGCGGCGGCGTGAAGGACCGGCGCACTGACAGGCAAGTAACTGTCGGCGATCCACTCCAGGCGCTCCAATGCTTCACTGCGCAGAGCCTCCGGCCCGGCGACGTGAATCCAGCCGAGTTTCATCTGCGGGAGGCCTGCGACCTTGGAGAGGCCGCTGAGTGTGAAAGTGAGCGCATGGTGCGGCGTCTGAAGCGAAGAGACGCGGCGCGGATCAGCCGCCCAGGCGTAGTCGAAGAAGACCTCGTCGACAATCAGCGCGAGGCCGCGGAGAGCGGCAAATTCCTGCAGGCGGGTCCATTCGTCGCGCTTGAGGTAGGTGCCGGTAGGATTGTTGGGGTTGACGAGGATGATGGCTCGGGCGCGCGGGTCGAGCCAGCGCTCCAGGCTGGCGATGTCGGTCCCCCATTGAAGCTCTTCGAGGAGGGGATACTCGACGGCGCGAACGCCGTCCAGCCTGGCGAGGCACTCGAAGAGCGGATAGGAGGGCCGCGGGGTCATCACCGCATCGTCGGGCTCACACAGGAGCTTGAACAGCCAGCCGTAGGCCTCGCTGGTGCTTCCAGAGAGCATGAGACTGTCGACATCAGCGGCGGCGCCCTGACCCGCGTGCCAGGCGGCGACGGCTTCCCGCGCTTCGCGCAAACCCTTTGGAGAGGGCTCGTAGGAGAGGGAGCGCGGGTCGTCCAAAGCTGCGAGGATCTCGCGCGTGGGATAGACGAGCCCGGCCCGCGTGGGATTGGAGAGCGTGAGGTCGATCAATGGTGCGCCGGAGGCGCGCAGTTCCTCGACCCGGCGGCTCAGCCGGTTGGGCTGAAGGCTGGTCGGCGTGCGGCTGGAGAAAGGGTTCACGCCTCGGCCACCACGGGATTGCGCAGCTCGCCGAGCCCCTGGATACTCACGACCATCTCATCGCCGGGTCGCAGCCAGCGGGGCGGCTTGTGGGAGAAGCCGACTCCGGCCGGGGTGCCCGTGGTGACGATGTCGCCGGGCTCCAGAGTGAAGACGCTGGAGAGGAATTCGATGAGCTGGGGGATGCCGAAGATCAGCTCCCTGGTGTTGGAGCTCTGCAGGACCTCGCCGTTGATCTCCATGCTGATGTCGAGGTTGTGCGGATCTTCGATCTCGTCGGCAGTGGTGATCCACGGCCCGGTGGGAGCGAATGTGTCAAAGGTCTTGCCCATCAGCCATTGCGAAGTGGCAAGCTGGAAATCGCGCGCACTGACGTCGTTCAGGCACATGTAGCCGAATACGTGGTCTCGCCACCGATCCGCCGGGATGTGCCTCCCTCCCAGGCCGATGACGAAGGCGAGCTCTGCTTCGTAGTCCGGCTTCTTTGTATTGCGCGGCAGGATCACGGGTGCGCCTGGGCCGATGATCGTGTTGGAAAACTTGCTGAAGATCGTTGGGACTGGCGGGATCTCCATGCGCGCCTCGGCGGCGTGATCGCGGTAATTCAGCCCTACGCAGATCACCTTCGGGGGGCGGGGGATCGGGGCGAGCAGGGCGGCGGAAGGCAGCCGAATACCAATACTAGCTGGTGTTGATTCGAGGTATGTGTCGATGGTCTTACGAGCAGCGCCGCCGCCCTGGATCACGTGCAGAATGTCTGTGAATCCGGCTGGCCGCAGGTCAAAGACGGCATCTTGCACGATGGCTCCGGGCGCAGTTAAGCCCTGTGGGTTCATGAAGCTAACAAAGCGCATGAGTGCTCCTCTCAGTGAGTGTAAGGGATACAGCGGAACAACGGGGCAGAGTTCGGGGCATATTTAACTGAGATTTGCCGTAACCCTACCGTGCCGAATGGCGTTTGAATTGATAATGGGAAGGGAGTGCTCGTGCTCCGTTTGCCGTCGCCCAAAATGGTTCGATTCGCGCAGAATCAAGTAAACAAACAAGAAAAATATGAAAAGCCTCTCACTCGCTCATCGCTCGATTGCTCTTTTCTGTCTGCTGGTCGGAGTTGCCTGGATCCTCCCGGCTCAGGTTCTTGTTTTGAACGACATTCGGGCCACTGAGGGCTACCGGCTGGTCGCCCGCCTGAATGAAACCGACGCCACGCTCATCGACAAAAACGACAATGTGGTCCACCGGTGGACCAGCAAGTACCAGTTGTCTTCAGTCGCCTACCTGATGCCGAATGGCGATCTGCTGCGGACGTGCATCATGGGAAACCCCACAATCACTGCCGGCGGAGCGGCGGGGAGGATCGAACTGCTGGCGTGGGACAGTTCGGTGACGTGGGCATATGAATACAATCTGCCGAATGCGACGACGCATCATGACGTGAAGCTGCTGCCGAACGGCAACTTCCTGATCCTGATCTGGGAGTACGTGACGCGGGATGAGGCGATCGCTGCCGGCATCGATCCCGGCCACGTCACGAGCAAAGGGATTTTCTTCGAGAGTCTGATCGAGGTGAAACCGAAAGAAGGCTTCGGGGGAGATATCGTCTGGAAGTGGCGCCTGCTGGACCACATGGTGCAGGACATCGACCCGAACAAACCGAACTATGGTACTGCCTCGGAGCACCCGGAACTGGTGAATGTTCATTTCGCGGCGAATCCATCGACGGCGGACTGGTTCCATGCCAACGGAATCGACTACAACCCGGATCTGGACCAAATCGTCATCAGCGTGCGCGCCATTTCGGAGGTTTGGATTATCGATCACAGCACGACGACCGAGGAGGCTGCAAGCCACTCGGGAGGCCGCCAGGGGAAGGGCGGCGATCTGCTGTACCGGTGGGGGAATCCTGGGGTTTGGGGAGGCGGTGGTGCGGATCGCCAGCAGATCGACGTGCAGCACAACGCGCACTGGATCAAGCCGGGGTTACAGGGGTCTGGGCATCTACTCATCTTCAGCAACCTGATCCCGGGCCAGAGCCAGAAGTCGCGCGTGGTAGAGATCGAGCTGCCGCTGCTTCCGGATGGATCCTACTACCGGGAGGAGGGAAAGGAGTTTGGTCCGGACGGATTCGTCTGGAGCTATGAGTCCGCGACGCCCAATGATTTCTACTCGTCCTTCATCTCGGGGGCCGAGCGGCTGCCCAACGGGAACACGCTGATCTGTTCAGGCGGGCAGGGGCGGATCTTAGAGGTCACGCCGGAAAAGGAAGTCCTGTGGGACTACTGGGATGGCGGAGTCGGGAATACCCAGAGAGTCAATATCTTCCGCAGCTACTGGTATCCGTCCTCATTCGAGGGGTTCAAGAACTCGCCGTTGTACCAGCCGCCGCTGACGGTGCTGAACGGTGGGACCATCCGGCCGGGGCCGGTCGGACAGGATTCGCTGGTGTATGCGGCCGCTGACTCATTCGTGAACTCGACAGTCGAGATTCTGGACGGATCGGGCAAGACGCTGCCGGCGGCGCTCAACTACGTCGAGCCCTCTTCGATGACGTTCGTGGTGCCGGCGCAAGCGCAGCCTGGGCCCGGACGGGTGATCGTGCGCAATTCGACAGGCCAGGAATACCGGGTTGAAATCCGCATCGACCCCACCGCTCCGGGGTTGTTCGCAGCGAGTGGGACAGGTGAAGGCGTGGGAGCCATCTACATCGAACGCGCCGACACCGGAGAGATTGCTCCGGCGTTTTACTTCAACGACGCGGCATTCGAGTATCAGCCCGCGCCGATCTCTGTGCAAGCGATGGAAGGCGGCGTCTACCTGCTGATCCCCGCCACCGGCATCCGGGCGGCGATTCCCGATGGCAGCATCGAGGTCGCCCTGGGCGACGTTACAGTTCCGGTGGCCGACATCCAGGCGCAGGATCTGCCCGGGGTAGACATGATCAAGGCCGGTCCCCTGCCGATGGTCCTCGCCTCGACAGGGGTTCAGCAAGTCGTTGTGACGGCGGCGGGCAAGAAGTCCAACGCCGTGCTCGTTGCGCTGCAGTAGAGCTACTTCAGGGCGGATAGATCGATCAGGGCGATGGTCTGGCGCGTCCTGCCGGTATTGGTCAGGACGTAGCGGCCCGTGTGATCAAACGACGCGTGGGCGTGGACGGCACGCACCTTATCGCGCAGTCCGGATGCGAGCAAGCGGCGATTGTCGGTGGCAGCCTCGATCAGCCAGAGGTCGCCACTGGAATCGTCGGCCACGAGGAACTTGCCATCGTCAGTGGCGTGAACGTGCCAGTACTGCCCTGGGAGCAGGCGGCCTTTGCCTGTTTTGTCCGCGATGACGATGCCGACTTTGTCCATGATCAGCGTCGCGTCGCCGGTCTGCGGAACCCACGACTCGTGCGTCACCCACTCCTTGAGCGGCGTGAGCCACTCTTTCGGATCGGTCGTGTAATAGAAAGGCTGGTTGGCAGTGCCGTCGTCATTCACGATCCAGGTGCGCTGCGGGGCGTAGCCGCTGGTCTCCCAGACGTACAGGATCATCGGCTCATTCGGATGGTGCTGGACGTGTCCGACGCGGAAGCCCACCACGGTGACGGTGCGCCAGGCGCCGGTGGCGATGTCCATGAGCCCGATCTCCCAGTTGGCCGCATCGCGCTGCTTGACTAGCGCCAGCGATTTCAAATCGTGGGAAAGAGTGGGCTGCTGGCCGCCGCCGATGCGCGGCTGGGGGATCTCTCCAACGACGCGGACTTTGCCGGTGTTGATGTCGATCTCTTCCACGGCGGCGCCGCGGAGGTAGTAGAGCAGGCGGGCGTCTTTCGGGTGGGGGCAGGCCGTCGCAGCCGCGACGCCGTCGCCTTGAGTGACCTGGTGTGTCGTGCCGGCGGCGACCTCATAGCGGAAGATCTGCCCTTTGCCCGCTGCTGTGGACGCGAAGATGACGTTGCGATTGTCCGCCGTGAAGTTGGAAAAATGATAGTAAAGGTTCGCTGTGCCGTCCCCCGGAGGGGTGACCTCCAGGATTGTCAGACCACTCTTTGGGTCCTTGTAAGTCTCTGCGGAGAAAAGGGTTGTAGCACTGAGAAGGAGGATGACAGGTAGTCGGTTTGGCATGATGTCTCTCTATTGTGTATAATCCATTGAAGGGATTCCCTGCATCCCGATTTATCCCAACCGGAGATCGACATGTCCAAGTATTGCCCTGTGACAGGTAAGAAGCCCGTGAGTGGCAACAGGGTCTCTCATGCCAACAACAAGGCGAAGCGGGTATTCGAGCCGAACCTGCATGAAAAGCGCCTGTGGTCGCCGGCACTGGGCCGCTTCGTGCGCCTGCGCCTGAGCGCCAAGGGTTTGAAGACCATCGACAAGCGCGGCGTGGACGCCGTTCTCGCTGAGCTCAAGGCTCAGGGCGTGAAGTTCTAGGAGATTCAAATGCCGCGCATCATCATCAAACTCGTTTCCTCCGCTGGCACTGGTCACTTCTACACCACCACGAAGAATCCGAAGACCAAGACTGAAAAACTCGTCATCAAGAAGTTTGACCCGAAAATCCGCAAGCACGTCGAGTACAAGGAAGCGAAGGTCTAGCCCTCTTCCCTGACTCGATTCCGTCCAGCTAAAGGCCACCCGCGAGGGTGGCCTTTCTTATTGCCCAGAGTCGGCACGGCTTCGGAGAGCAACCTCGAATGGTGCAACATAGGGGAGAGATGGTACGAAAGATCCTGCTCTCGATACTCGGGGTTGTGGCGCTGGCGGCTGCGTGCATTGGTGTGGGTATGGCGTTCTTCGGACTCCGCTTTCAGATGGATGGGACGGGGATGCGGCCAGTGCCCTATGTGGACCGTACCGAGCAGCGCATGGCGGAGATCGAGAAGAGATCCGTTGAAGAGCACAAGGCCGCGCCGGTTGTCGAAGCGGCGGCGGTGGAGAAGGCAACGCCCGTTGCGCCTGACATGAGCGCGCCGTGGCCCGCGTTTTACGGCCTGACTCGTAATGGCGAATACCGGCAGGGCGCAATTCTCACGGAGTGGCCCGCGAAAGGGCTGGCGGAGCTGTGGCGGCGTCCGGTGGGCGGAGGATACGCGTCCGTGACGGTCGCGCAGGCACGGATCTACACGATCGAGCAGCGGCGGGATGAAGAGGTTGCCGCGGCCTACGACTTCGCCACGGGACGCGAGCTATGGGGCAGCCGCTGGAAGGCGTTCTTTCAGGAGTCGATGGGCGGGGACGGGCCGCGAGCCACGCCAACATGGGACGAAGGGCGCGTCTATGCACTGGGCGCTTCGGGAGAATTCCGGTGCCTCGACGCCGCGACCGGCAAGATCATCTGGCGGAAAAATATTCTGGACGACAATGGCGCGCAAAATCTGCAGTGGGGCATGGCTGCTTCTCCGCTGATCGTTGACAATCTGGTGATCGTGATGCCCGGCGGGAGGGCAGGGAAGTGCGTGGTGGCGTACGACAAGAAGACAGGCGAGCGCGTGTGGAGTGCGCTGGACGATCAATCCGCCTACACTGCGCCCTTGATTGCGACGCTGGCCGGGCAACGGCAGATCATTGCCGTCACCGCTACGCGCGCCGTGGGGTTGACGGCGGAAGAGGGCAAGCTCCTGTGGGAGTTCCCCTGGCGCACGGAATACGACATCAACGCGGCTCTGCCAATCGTTGTGAATGACCGGCAGATCATTCTCACCGCCGGCTATGGCCACGGCGCAGCGCTGATCGAGACTTCAGGCAGCGGCGCGCAGCAGGTCTGGCAGAGCCAGGCAATGAAATGCAAGTTCAACAATGCAGTGCTGCACAAGGGGGTCGTGTACGGGCTGGACGAGGGGATCCTTGCGGCCATGGATGCCGGTACGGGCCAGCGCAAGTGGAAGGGCGGCCGCTATGGCTACGGGCAGGTCCTGCTGGCCGGCGACCACCTGATAGTGCTCACTGAGACCGGAGAGGTTGCGCTGGTGAAGGCGGCGCCGGAGCGGCTCGAGGAGGTCGCGAAGTTTCAGGCAATCGAAGGTAAGACCTGGAACGTGCCGGCGATTGCCGACGGCAAGCTGATCGTGCGCAACACGACGGAGATGGCCTGTTACAGGATAGGGCGTTGATGCTCAGAACAAGAGCTTCAAGCCAAGCTGCACGTGGCGCGCATTCTGCGCGGACGTGATTTTGCCATAGCCCGCCCCGCCGACGAAGTTGCAGGGCAAATCGAAGTTGGCGTGGTTGAGCAGGTTGAACGACTCGGCGCGGAACTGCAAGTTCAGGCCTTCGCGCACCGTGAAGGACTTCATCAGCGACAGGTTGAGCGAAGCCTGGCCTGGCCCGGTGAGGATGTTGCGGCCGGCGTTGCCGAACGTGCCGTAGGCCGGAATTGCGAAGGCAGCGGTGTTGAACCACGCGTCGGGGCCGGGGTTGGCGAGCGACGGATCGCCGACGATGTTGGGCCGGTCGTTCGCACCGAAGCCGAGGCTGCTCCGGCCGGTGTTGGAGTTGTCGAGTTCTTGCGGCAGCGCGACAGTGAAGGGACGTCCGGCCTGCAGGGTCAGGATGGCGTTGAGCGAGAAGCCGCGCCAGAAGAGCCAGGAGCCCGAGGCGACGAAGCGATGGCGCGTGTCGAAATTGGAGCGGGCGCGTTCTGCGTTCACGTTCCTGGAATCCTGCGGGAAATTCGGGTCGCCCGCAGATGCGAAGAAGCCGGAGGCGTCGTCGATCGACTTCGACAAGGTGTAAGCGCTGAGGAACGTGAGGCCGCGCGTGAGCTCGCGGCGCAGGGACATCTGCAGCGAGTGGTAATTGGAGTCGGCGCTCGATTCGAGCCGCGTGATGTCCTGATAGCGGGGATCAGGACGCAGATTCAGCGGCGCGGGAGATGGGGCGGGTTGGTTGATGTCGCGGGCGCTGTAGAGCTTGGTCCCCTTCGATCCGACATAGGCGATCTCAGCGACCTGGTGACGCCCCATCTGCTGCTGCACGCCGAAGCTGAAGTGCTGGATGTACGGCGTGCGGAGATCGGGCTGGAAGACGAAGCCGGATGGCGGAGTCGGGATCGGATAGTCCGATGGCCAGGGGTTGGCGAGGCCCAGAGGATACAACTGCGAGGTGAAGTAGAGCCGGAAATCGAAGGCGGGGTAGTTGAAGTAGGAGCCCTCGCTAGGGGCCAGCGAGGACTGATCGAAATAAATGCCATAGCCCCCGCGCAGCACCGTGCCGGTACGGGAGGGCGCCCAGGCGAAGCCGAAGCGCTGCCCGAAATTGTTGCGGTCCGGGCGGTAGCCTGCATTGAATGCGGGGTTCACGTCGGTGGGCGGCTCATTGTCCTCGTAGCGCACACCCGCGTTGAGGGTGAGGGCGGACGAGACCCGCCAGGTGGACTGCACGAACAGGTTGTAGCTGGACGCGCGCAGCGCCTGTGGATTGTTGAGCCGCGCGCCGCCGGAGTAGGCGGGCATCCCCATCAGAAGCTCGGCCAGCGGGTTCCCGGTGAAGCCGATGAAGTTGATGAAGCCGCGCGACATCACGTCGCGGAACGCGTTCTGCTGCAGGCGCCGGAACTCACCGCCGAACTTGATCATGTTGCGCCCGCGAGTGAGCGTGAACTGGTCGCTGACGATGTACGTGTTGGTCACGCCGCTCTGCGGGTTGTTGGATTCATCGCCCAGCGGCGAATAGCCTGTGACGGAGACGAAGGTGAGCCCGGTGTCGCGCGGGTTCGTTGTGAGCCTGGGCAGCCCGACCTTGGTGTTCAGGTCGTTGTTGAGGTTCTCCTGGTTGACGCGATTGCCGACGCGGTTGAAGCCCAGGCGGAATTCATTGATCATGGCCGCGGAGAAGACGTGTGTTTCCGCGAGCACGGCGTTGTGCGCCTGCCTCGGTACGATGTTGCCGAAGCCGGGCACCTGCGCGTATGTCGGGCCCGCAAAGGGTTCGAAGAGGTCGCGATCCATGAAAGAGTAACGCGTCATGAGGTCGTCTTTGGACGTGAGCGCGTGGTCCAGGCGCAGATCGACGCCGTTGGAGTTGTCGCGGCCGACCGGCGCAGATACGTAGTTCAATCCCTGGACGTTGCGGTTCGGCAGCGGATAGAGGTTGGCGATGTTGCGGCCGATGGGATCCTGGCGATTCACGGGGATCTTGTTCCCAGGGAAAGGCATCTGCGTGTAAGGATCGATGGCGTAGACTGCTGACCGTGAAAAGTCGCCATTGCGTTCGAGCGCAGTGGGAACGTTGGTGCTACGGGCAAAGCCCTCGTTGGTGCGGCGTCCTTCAAAGGATCCGAAGAAAAACGTTCGATTTCGAATGACGGGGCCGCCGAGAGTCGCGCCGAACTGATTGCGCTGATAGCGCGGGTCGGGTTCGCCCGCGGGCGAGAAAAAGTTGCGTGCGTCGAGAGCGGCGTTCCGGAAGAACTCGTAGGCGGTCCCGTGGAATGCATTGGAGCCGGACTTGAGCGCCACGTTGATCTGCGCACCGGCGTTGCGGGCATAGGATGCGTCGTAGCCGGATGCTGCCACTTCGAACTCGCGGATGGCGTCGACCGACGATGTGATCGCCACCCCGTTCAGCTTGGGGTCTCCGTTGTAGACTCCGTCGAGAGAGAATGCGTTGGAATCCTCACGCGCGCCGTTGGCGTTGACGGCGAAGTCTCCGCGCACGCTGCCGGCGGAGCCCTGGGCTGCAGGCGCGACGCCAGGCAAAAGTTCCGAGAGCTCGAAATAGTTGCGTCCGTCGAGAGGAAGGTTCACGATCTGCGAATTGCCGAGGATGCCGCCCACGGCCGCGGACTCGGTCTTCAGCAGCGGGGTCGAATCGCGCACCTCCACCGACTGCCTCTCACCTTGATGCAGCAGCGGGGCTTCCAGTTCGAGTTGCTGGTTGAGAGCCAGCACTACCTTGCGCGTGGACGACTGGAAACCGCGTGCGCTGAATTCGACGGTGTACTCACCTGGCGGAAGCGCCGACACCAGGAAACTACCGTCGGGCCCGGCTTCCGCAGTTCGCATGCGCGCCGTTTCATCGCTGGTGACTTTGATGACCGCGCCGGGGGCAGTCCGGCCGGAGATGAGCCCGCGCACTGATTGCGCTGATAGGCTGAGCGCCAGGATAAGGAGAAGCAGTATAAGTCGCGACACAATTCCTCTTTAGACGCGCCGAGCGCCGGATCCGACTGAAGGTGTTACAAAACAGGGTAGCGCGAACTTGGCAACGGCACGTCGGCCTGTGCGGCCAGGGTCAACCTCCCGGTTGCCGCAGCAAGGCCGGTAATCGATCAACCACCACCGCTCGTCGATTCTTCCGCCGGCGACGCGGTAGATACTGATCGCCAGCCACTTTAGGCGGCCGCCCGTGGGTGCGAACCCCGGGAAAGGTCCTGTGTGAGTGGCTTCAGCAGTATGCCTGGCGACTGCCAGATCCCACGCCTTCCGGCCCAAAGGGGTGATTGGGGGGCGCATCGCGGTCCCTAAAGTCGGGAGCAACAAGCTCGTCGATGATGGCTGGATTCTGTTTGATCAGCATCTCATCGACAAAACACAGTACCAGCGATTTGTTCTCTTCCTACAAACCGGCGGCACCGCTTCGGCTGATCAGGAGCCCTTAATATCGTCGCGGCTGAAGTCCCACTCGACCTGCTTGCCGGTGCGGACGCTCTGGTTCACCATGTGCGCGCAGGCGGCGGCGTGGTGGCCGGCTGCGGCGTCTTCCCAGTACGGCTTGCGGGTCTTGATGGAGTTCAGGAAATGCCAGAAGTGGATGATGGTGGCGTCCTGTCCCTCCTCGCGCCACTCGGTGCCGCCCTGAACGAGATGGGCCTGAGCCAGCGACGGGATCTCTTCCTTCTGCACTTTCGGGTCGTTGTAATATCCGGCCTGTAGGCCTTTCGGCCAGCTCTCGACGATCCAGCGGTTGTCCTCGCGAACGCTCTCCGGCCAATACTGCAACTGACCCCAGCCAACCGAGATGGTGCCTTCGGTCCCAAGAAAATTGAAGCTTGCCTCTGAAGACGATTGGTTGTTGAAGGTGGAGGAGAGGTTGACGGTGAATCCTTCGGGGTATTCGAGGATGGCGTTCAAGGTATCGGGCACGTCGCGCGATTCCTTCCAGCGGTAGAGCCCGCCCATCGCCATCACTTTGGATGGCATCTGGGCGCCCATCAGGTAGTGGATGGTGGTGCAGAGGTGCACGAAGAGGTCGGTGGCGATGCCGCCCGAGTACTCCTGATAGCAGCGCCAGCGGAAGAAGCGCGCGAGGTCGAAGGGACGCTTCTGCGCGGCGCCGGTAAACATGTCCCAGTTGACAGTCTGCGGATTGGCGTCGGGAGGGATGGGATAGATCCAGGCGCCGGAGGCGGTGTTGCGGTTGTAGGCCGCGCGGATCATGGTCACCTTGCCGAGCTTGCCTTCCTGGATGAGCTGTCGGGCACGGTTCTGCGTCATCGTGGACATGCCTTGCGAACCGACCTGGACGATGCGTCCGGTACGCTTCGCCGCGGCGATGATCTCCAGCCCCTCCGCCGACTTGTAGGTGAGCGGCTTCTCGCAGTAGACGTCCTTGCCGGCGTTGAGCGCGTCCACAACCATGATCTTGTGCCAGTGGTCGGGAGTCGCGACGACGAGCGCGTCAATCGACTTGTCGCCAATGGCCTCCCGGTAGTCGCGGAAGACGCGTGCGGTTGTTCCCCGCGTGTCCTTGATGCGGTCCAGGGCGCGCTCGACACGGCCCTTGTAGGCATCACAGACGGCGGCGATTTCGAATTGAGGGTGCGCCATCACGCCAGCCATCAGTTCGTGGGCGCGTGCGCCGCATCCGATGAATGCGACGCGGACGCGATCGTTCGGCGCCACCTGTGCGCGCATGGAAGCGGCGAGAGCCGCGTTCATTTCAAGAAAACCCCGGCGGGAAAAGTCCATAAGTGAAGAGCACCCCGAACTTCAGTATTCTATCGCGGCTGAGCGGACTGATAATGTGAACTTGGAGGACACGCATGAGTGAGATCGAGCGCACCAAGCTCCTTTCTGAAATTCGCGCCTACTGCGCCGAGCACGCTAATCCGGCGCTGGCCGCGAAGTACTCCCGCTACTTCAAGGAAGGCTATGACGCCTGGGGTCTGCTTGACCGGAAACACGAGTTTTGGACCGTAAAAGATAAAGAGTGGCTGGAGCGAAACAAGCGGGAGGGCTTGAAAGGCGTCCTGAAGCTGGGGGAAGCGCTGTTCGAGAGCGGCAAGTATGAGGAAGGAGGGCTCGCGATCCGCTTTGTGAAGAGCTACGCCGCCGAGTTCGATTCCAAGGCGCTTAACGGCGTTGCGAAGTGGTTCCCCGCGGGCATCCGCAACTGGGCTCATACGGATGTGCTGTGCGGCGAGGTCCTGTCACCGGCGCTGCGCGACGGCCGGATCGGTTTGGGCGACCTGGCAAAGTGGCGGGAATCCAAACACCCCTTCCAGCGCCGAGCGGTTCCCGTGACGATGCTCATCCTGTTGAAGGGAAAGTTCGACGCGGGGGAGTTGCTCGAGTTTGTCCGCCCGCTCATGACGGACGGCGAGCGTGTCGTGCATCAGGGTATGGGCTGGTTTCTGCGTGAGATGTGGAAGAAGGAGCCGAAGCCTGTCGAGGCTTTTCTGCTGCAATGGAAAGATACCGCGCCGCGCCTCATTTTCCAGTACGCCACTGAAAAGATGACCGCGGTACAAAAGGCGCGCTTCAAACGCGAAGGTAAGCGATGAGCCCAGTCATTCGTAGAGCTACCGTGCTGGACCGCGAGGCGATTTGCGGGATCCAGCGCGCTGCGGTCCTCGAGACGTGCCGCCGCAGCTATCCGCTGGAGGAGGTGACGGTCTGGGCGGGCCTGCTCTCCCCCGAGACTTACTACGCCATCGAGAACCGCTACTTCGTTGTTGCTGAGCGTGACGGAAGGCTGGAGGGCTTCGGCCAGCTCGATGAAGAAGAGGGCGAAGTGGAGGCCGTCTATGTCGATCCGAGGTCCGGAGGGCGCGGGACGGGAAAGGCGCTGCTGGCTCATTTGGAGGCCCGCGCCCGCGAGCGTGGGCTGTTGGAACTCAAAGTCCGCTCGACGCTCAACGCCGAGCCTTTCTACGCGCGGGCCGGATACGAGCGCATGGCGCTGGTCCGCTATCGGCTGGTGCCGGCGCTCATGTTGAATTGCGTGGAGATGCGCAAGCGGCTCTAGCCGGCTGCTTCGCGGCTGACCGCTTACCCGCTCCGCTGAAAATCAC
>DBMU01000006.1 GCA_002298225.1 Bryobacterales bacterium UBA690 | reverse complement strand
CCGCGTCGAATGACGCGGGGCCTTCTGCCCTGTAGAAACTCTGCTAGTAGTTCTTCTTCCGCTCGAACCGCGCCCGCTGCGCGCGGCCCATCGCCTTGACTCCGGCCAGCGACGGATCCTGCTGCGAGAGTTTCTCGAGCTGCGAGCCAATCTTGCCGATCGCCCGTGCCACGTCGCACACGTCTTCCTCTTCCCCGATCAGCTCGAACTGGAAGAGCCAGACGGACTCCTCGTACGCGGCGCGCTCCGACACCGGGCAGCAGCACTTCGAATAATCCACCGGCTCGTCGCGTCCCACGGCGAGTTGCCCGCAATTCTCGGGCGTCGCATAGAAAAGGTCGCTCTTGTAGACGGCTTCGTAGAAGCGCCCATCGCACGGGATGCCCTCTGCCGCAATCGCCGCCACGAACAGATCCCGGTGCGGCGCAGGCGTGCCGGGTTCAGGCCTGTACTGGAAGACGTAGGTGTAGATAGTCGGCTGCGTGATCGCAGCCTGCGCCGGCAGCGTGCGCACGCCCGGCACACCCTGGAGAAGCGACGTCAGCAGGTCCGCGTGACGCGCGCGCTTCTCGCGCAGCTCGGGCAGCATCTCCAACTGGCCGACCAGCAGTGCGATCTGCAAATCCGTCATGCGGTAGTTCAACCCGATCATGCGCCGCCCGAACTCGTCCGTCAGACTGGCGCGGCCGCAGTTGATCACGGTCTGCAGAGCTTCGTAGTATTCCAGCGAATTGGTGGTGAGCAGGCCGCCCTCGCCGGACGTCATCAGCTTGCTCTCCTGGAGGCTGAAGGAGCCGATGTCGCCGATGGAACCCGCGCCTTTGCCCTTGTAGGCCCCGCCGTGAGCATGCGCGCAGTCCTCAATAACCTTGAGGTTGTGGGCGCGAGCCAGCTCCATCAACGCGTCCATGTCGGTGAAGCGCATTGCGAGATGCACCGGAACAATGGCCTTCGTTCGCGGCGTAATCGCCTTTCTGACGCTCTCCACATCCAGGCAGTACGTGTCGGGATCCACGTCGGCGAACACCGGCACGGCGCCCATCGCCAGCACGGCCGTCGCTGTGCCGTCCCAGGTGAAGGCTGGAACGATCACTTCGTCTCCAAAGCCCACGCCGGCCACCTGCAGCGACACCGTGATCGACACGGTCCCGTTCACGACCGGCAGCGCGTACTTCGCACCCTGCAGTTCGGCGAAGCCTTGGCAAAACTCGGTCGCCAGTGGCGTCGGATACGGGAATCCGCCCCAGTGGCGGCTCTCCACCGTGCGGACGATGCGCTCGATATCGCTCTGCCGGTACTGCGGCCAGGGACTGAAAGGTTTGGTGCGGACGGGGTTGCCGCCTAGAATGGCCAGATCGCTCATGAAAGTTGCTCCACAAAAATCTTTGAACGCTGTTTCACTTTTTGTATCCAGCATACGTTATATTGGACACGTTGACAATGAACAAGGTCCGGTTTATGCACGCTGGCAGTATCTTTCTTTCGACAGTGTTGAGCCTCATGGTATGCCAGGCCGTCGAGCCGGTGAAGCTCACTGCGCAGCCCCAAAAACTGCGTACTTTCATTGTGGCGGATGACTCGAACATCCCCGCGGCGCTGAAGGAGCCTGCGCGGGCAATGCCCGTCGGCGGCATCGTTGATGTGGCCCAGGCGCGCGACGGCGCCATCTGGTATGGCTCCAGCCAGGGGTTGGTCCGCGTCGATCCCAAGGCCGGCGAACGGGACCGTATTCAGTATCTCGCCGGCAAGCGCTACCTGCCCTCCGATGAGGTGGAGCGCATCGTGCCGGACTCCGCTGGCGGCGTCTGGGTGCGCACCCGCGCCGGCATCGCGCACATCGAAATGAAGCCGATGACGCTGGCTCAGAAGACGCAGGTCTTCGAGAAGCGGATTCTGGAGCGCCACAACCGCCACGGCCTGGTCTCACCCTCGAACCTGCTCCGGCCCGGCGACGTGACAAGCAACCAGATGCGCGACGACGACAATGACGGCCTCTGGACGGCGATCTACGCCGCGGCGGAGTGCTTCCGGTACGCGGAGACTAAGTCGCCCGAAGCGCTGGGCAACGCGAAGCGCGCTCTCAACGCCATGCTGTTCCTGGAAGAAGTGGCGGGCAAGCGCGGTTTTCCGGCGCGTTCCCACATCGAGCGGGGAGAACCCATGCCGCGCGGCGGCGAATGGCACTGGACAGCGGATGGCAAGTATTACTGGAAAGCCGACACCAGCTCCGACGAGATCGTCGGACACTTCTTTGCCTTCGCCCTCGCCTGCGATCTGCTCCCTGATAAAGAACTGAAGCAGCGCATCGTGGCCACGGCGCGCCGCATCATGGACCACATCATCTCCAACGGCTACTATCTGATTGACCTCGACGGCCAGCCCACTCGCTGGGGCAGGTGGTCCCGGAAGTACTTTGACCAGGACCCTGGCGACTCGGCGCTGAACAGCTTGGAGCTGTTGAGTTTCCTCAAGGTCGCGGCACATATCACGGGTGATGCGAAGTACGAGGCCGAATACAAGAAGGCAGCCATCGAGCTGAAATACGCCGAGCAGACCACGCGCTACAAAGAGCTGCGCCACGAGATCAACTACTCCGACGAAGAGCTCGCCATGCTGCCCTTCTACTGCCTGTTCCGATACGAGAGGGACGAGGCACTGCTCAACCGCTACTACCGGCCGGCGCTGGACCAGTGGTGGGAGAATATCCGGCGCGAAGAGAATCCCTTGTGGACCTTCATCTATCTCACAGGGCATCCCGATGCGCGCATCGACTTGGGCGGTGCGGTCCGGACTCTCTATCGCTCTCCGATGGACACAATCGTGTGGACCGTAAAGAACACACATCGCGCCGACGTCGTGATGAGCGGAACCGCGGATCGCTTCAGGCGGCCTGAGGCGGCCACGCTGCTGCCGCCCGATGAGCGCCCCATCATGAAATGGAACTACAACCCGTTCGTGGTTGACGGCGGCTTCGAAGGCCGCGGCGAAGATGACGGCGCGGCGTTCCTGCTGCCCTATTGGATGGGGCGCCACCACAAATTCCTGCTGGGAGAATAATGCGATGCGAGCCTTGATCCTCTGTACCCTCACGGTCTCCGCGGCCTTCGCCGCGCAGGTGTGGACGGTGCGGGTGGAGGAACCCACGGGCCTCTATCGCCGCACCGATGAAGTGACCTCGGTGCCCGTGGCGAAGCTGGGCGGGCACACCGCAGGGTTCACCGTCACTGATCCCTCGGGCCGCGAACTGCCCTGGCAGGTGGGCGCCGGACAACTGCTCTTCCCCGTGTCGCTGATCCCCGGCGAGCTACCCGAGTACAAGGTGGCCTGCTGCTCGCCGAAAGAGAGCACCCCATTCGTCAACACCATCGTTTCAAAGAAAATCGGACTGCGCCGTGTGGAGTTCGGCAATGCGTTCTTCCGCGCCGTCATCGACACGCACACCGGCGCAATAGTCGAAGCCTACTCGCTGCGCACCGGCCCGCAGAAGATGCTGAACGTCATCGAGACGTCACCGGAGTCGGCGGAAGCGTTGAAGGGCGACATTCACGAGGACACGCCGCAGGCCAAATCGATCATCCCCAAACCGGTCCCTGGTGTGGACGGTGAGAATAACGGTTGGACTTCGCTCGGCGGCAATGGCGCGTTCACGAATGTGGAGCTGCTCGAAACCGGCCCGATGCGCGGACGCCTGCGCCTCACCCGCGCGGGAGAGACCTGGGAGATCACGTGGACTGCTTCCAACCCGGGGTTCCGCTGGAAGGCTGCCACGGGCTTCCGCTTCGCCAGCATCTCCGCGCTGCCCTACGTTCCCTTTAACCGCTGTGTCGACGGCAGCGAATATGACACGCCCACGGGACCTGGCGAAGGTGAGCCAACTCCGAACGCTATAGAGCCGCGCGATTGGAAGAAGCTCCCCGGCGGCCACATCGTTTACTATCAGCGCGAAGATGACTACGGCGCCCTCGGCCTGGTAGCGCTGGACTCTGAGTTGAACTGGACAGGCGCGGGCTCGCGCAGGATCATCGCGCGCAAAGCCTCGGGCCCCACAGAAATCGCCATCACATTCCCGCGCTGGAAGGGCGTCGAGACGGTCCTTGAAGCACGCAAGGAATATCGCACGCTGCGCCAGCCAGTGCTCGTTCAGGTGTCCGGCCCGCAGGAAGGCAGCGCAGCGGTGACGATGGAAGCACCGCGCGAGCAGGCCGCCATACCCGGGCGCGGCGAGCCGACCCCCTTCCGTGCGGACTCCGTTTCGCTCAACGGCGATTGGCAGCTCATGTGGGCCGAGAAGGGCGAGGGGCCTCCCGCCGACGGCTGGCGAACCGTTCAGGTGCCAGGCACGGTGCACGTCCAATGGCTCGACCCTTCGAAGATCTACTCACGCGAAGCCGAATGGCTCAGCGGAAAGGAATGGTGGTACCGGCGGACCTTTCGTCTGCCGGAGCGATTTCAAGGCAAGCGCCTCCGCCTCCAGTTTGAAGCCACTGATTATTACGCCGACGTCTATCTGAACGGCGTGCGGCTCGGCCGCCACGAAGGCTACATCGACCCCTACGAGTACGACATCACCAAGCAGGCCGGCATCGGCCGCGACAACGAGATCCTGGTACGCGTGTGGACGCCCGTCGACTACTACTGGAAGCACCGGCCCTACACCATCAAAGGCGCCTATGGCGCCGTTGATCAGAAGCCGGACGACATCACTGCGCTGGGCATCACGCGCCCCGTTCGAGTGACCGCCTCTGAACATGCCGTGATCCGCGACGTGGCGGTGAACACGCGTCTCAAAGACAAGGGCGCGGATGTGGAACTCGACCTCGACGCGGAGAACGCCGGCTCAGGCTATCAGTGGGAGCTGACGCTCACTCCGCGCAACTTCAGCGGCACTGAAAAGATCCAGGTGAAGTCTCCACTGACGAACCGCCTCGTCATCCCGGTTGCCAATCCGCAGCTCTGGTGGACTCTCGACCACGGCAAGCCGAACCTCTACACGCTCGACGTGCGGCTCCTCGATTCGCATGGCCGGGCGGTCGACGGCCGGTCGATGGCCGTCGGCATCCGCGAGATCGAGAAGATCGGCTGGGACTTCTACCTCAACCGCAAGAAGATGTTCATCCGCGGGACGAACTACTACTACCACCTGTACATGTCCGAGATGAACCGCGAGAAGTACGCGCGCGACCTAGACCTCATGTTGAAGATGAACATCAACATGATCCGCGTGCACTGCCACTACAGCAATCCCGAGTTTTACGATCTCGCCGACGAGCGCGGCGTGCTCGTCTGGCAGGACTATCTCGAAGCGTGGTATCCCCACGACCGCGGCTTCGCCCTGCGCGCGGCGATGCTCTACGACAACCACATCCGCTACGTGCGCAATCACCCGTCCATCGCGCTGTGGGCCACCAGCGACGAGGAAGACTTCGAGAACTATACAGAGATCACCAAGCACCTCGCGCCCCGCGCATATTGGATGGATCCGCAGCGCCGCCCGGTGGTGCGGTCCACAGGACGCTTCGGCGACAGCCACGTCTATCACGGCTGGTACAACGGCTCGGTCTGGGACTACACAAAGATGACCGAGAACTTCGTCTCCGAGTTGGGGGCCACCAGCCTGCCGAACTACGAGACTCTCGCGCGCTTCATGGGCGACAAATGGCCCATCCGCGATCATCTCGATGAATGGGTGTGGCGGCGCCTGCAGATCATGGAGGCTTTCCGCGCATGGGGCGATCCGGGCAACATGTCGATGCAGGAGTACATCCCCAGGACTCAGGCTTACGTCTCGCGTCTCTTCCAGATCTCTCTGGAGCGCGCGCGCCAGCGCAAGAGCGATGGCGCGGGCGGCATCATCCACTTCCACGCCATCGACATCTGGCCCTCGGTGACCATGGCGGCGATCGACTTCGACCGCCGGCCCACGAAAGTGTTCGATACGGTTCGTCGCAGCTTCGAACCTGTCGCGGCGTTGTTCCAGTACGACCGTGACAAATGGAAGTCCGGCGACGCATTCCAGTGCACGCTGTGGGCGGCGAACGATCGCTGGGAGGCCGTGCCGAACGCGACGGTGCGCTGGAAGATCGTCAACGCCGGCGCGCAGGCCGCGCTCAAGTCGGGCGCGTTCCCCGTGTCGCTCAAGGCCGATTCGTCCGTGAAGCTCGGCGCCGCCGCTTGGACGGCAGCGGAGCCCGGCTCCTACGAACTGCGCGCTGAAGTCGTAGACGCGCAGGGCAAAGTGATTTCCGAGAACATCTACGAGTTCGACGTGGTCCGATAAGTGCGCTCGCTCACTCTCATTGCTGCCGCCTCGCTCTGCGCACAAGCCGCGGAGTTTCCCGGTGTACGAGACGTCCCCTTCCTGCAGGAGTGGCGGACAGAGGTGCGCTATCCGGGCACGGAAGCGCCACGCTCGTTGGCCGTCCTGCCCGGAGGTTCGGTCTGGATCGCCACTCGCGGTGGAATCTATCGCTGGGACGGCAAGTCGTGGGACTTGCGGTCCGGCGGATCCTGCTACTCCCTCGCTTCCCGCGGCGGGGAGATTTGGGCCGGCTGTTGGGACGGTTTGCGCCGCCTGACGGCCGGCGCTGAACAACGCATCACCGGTATCGCGGGTCCCGTGTCCGCCGTGTGGGCCGATGAGCGCGGCGTCGTCGCGATGACCCAGTCCACGCTGCACGAGTGGGATGGGAACAGGTGGACCACTGAGCCGTGGAAGGGCGCGCGGGCGGTCCGCGCTGTCGTTCGCGAGAAGGATGGGGCGCTTTGGGTCGCGACATCGATGGGCGCGTGGCGCCGCGAGAACAACCGCTGGCAGGAGTTTCACGACGAGACAGAGCTCGTTTCGGGCGAACTCCGCTCCGCCGCGCTCGCGCCGGATGGTTCTGTCTGGCTCGGCAGCAACGCGGGCGTCGACGTCTATCGCGGCGGCCGGCGCATGCAGTGGTTCGACACCTCGAAGGGCATGCCCAGCCAGGACGTGCGAAGCGTCGCAGCGACCAATGACGCAATTTGGATCGGCACGGCGCAGGGCGCGTTGCGGCGTAAATCGTCGGGCTGGTCGCACCTGCACAGCCGCCGCTGGCTGCCTTCGGACGACGTGATTGCCATTGCGCCCGCCTCGGACGGCACGGTCTGGGTCGCCACTGCTGCGGGTCTCAGCGCGATTCACAGGCGTGCGATGACGCTTGCGGAAAAGGCGGACCACTATCTCGCCATCTGCCTCAAGCGCCACGTGCGCCCGCCCTATCTCGTTGAACAGTGCAACCTCGAAGCGCCCGGCGACACGGCGCACTTCCATCCGCGCGATGACGACAACGACGGCCAGTACACGGCGATGTACCTTGCGATGGAGTCCTATCGCTACGCCGTCACACACGACCCGCAAGCGCGGAAGAACGCGAGCCAGGCTTTCCGGGCTCTCAAGTTCCTCCAGGAGGTCACCGGCACATCGGGCTTCTTCGCCCGCACGGTCGTCCCCTCGGACTGGAAAAAAGTCAGCGACCCCAACGAGACACTCACCCCCGAATCGCGCGCGGACCGCTCGGTGGAGAACCCTCGCTATAAGGTTGTCGAGCAGCGCTGGCGCCCCAGCGCCGACGGCCGCTGGCTGTGGAAGGGCGACACCAGCTCCGACGAGGTGACCGGCCACTTCTACGGCTACTTCACCTACTACACGCTGGCGGCGGATGATGCGGAGAAGCAGGTGATCCGCGAGCACGTGCGCCGGATCATGGACTACATCATCGAGGGCGGCTACACGCTGCGCGACATCGACGGAACGCCGACGCGCTGGGGCGTCTGGGCGCCGCAGATGCTCAACGGCCATCCCGACTGGCGCGCAGAGCGCTGGACCAACGGCCTGGAGATCCTCTCCTATCTGCGTGCCGCCGAAGTGATGACGGGCGATCCAAAGTACCGCCGCCACTACCTGGACCTGATCGGCAAGCACGGCTACGACAGGCTCGCGCGCCGCCCCTTGGCCACGGAGCCCGCCGACCGGACGCAATTCGACAACGAGCTCGTCGCGCTCGCGCTGCCGGCGGCGATGACCGAGACGGATTCTCACATCCGGTCGATCTTCGAAGAGGCGCTGCGCTTCTGGCTCCCTCGCATCCGTCCGCAGATCAGTTCTTATTACAACTTCACTTGGGCCGCGCTCTCCGGCGCAAAGAATCCTGCGGAGTTCGGCCTCGAAGACTGTGTTACGTTCCTCCGCGACGAGCCGCTCGACCTGGTGCAGTGGACGGTCAACAACAGCCGCCGCGAGGATGTCCGGCTCGTGCACTGGCCGCAGGTCGATGATCTCCAGATCGACCGGGTGCTCCCTCCCAGCGAGCGGGCGCCCATGCGCTGGGACGGCAATCCATGGTCGGCCGTCCACGGCGAGAACGGTATGTCTGAAAGCAGCGGAGTCCACTGGCTGCTGCCTTATTGGATGGGAAGATACTACGGCTTCATACGAGCCGCAGAGAGGTGATTGAGATGAGAGTTGGCTTACTGTTAACGGTCTGCTTGCTTCCGCTGGCTGCGGAAACACCAGTTCCATCGATTCGCATCAGCGGTTTCGCGGCGGAGGTCCGCACTTTCTACGGCGTCAAGGACGGCTTGCCCTCCGACGACGTCCGTCGCGTGACCGTGGATGCTTCGGGCCGCGTCACTGCCGTGACGGCTGCCGGAGCGGCGACGCTCCGCGACGGCAAGTGGGTTGTCACGCCGGGAGCAAAACAGGACTCTACAGCAACTCGTCAGGTCGCTCACGCCGCCGACGGGCGCGTCGCCGAAGCGCGCGCGGACGGGCTCTTTCTGAAGCGCGGCAGCGGCGCCTGGGAACGGCTCCTTCCCACGGCCGATTCGCGCAGTTGGGCTCCAGTCGACGTTCGCGGCGTCGCGTTCGACTCGAAAGGACGCCTCTGGTTCGCCAGCCCGCAGGGCACCGGCGTGCTCGACGGCGACAAGTGGACGCTCTACACCGGCGCGGATGGGCTGCCCTATGACGACTTCACAACTATGGCCGCCGGCGAGAACGGCGTGGTCTGGTTCGGCACAAAGATCGGCGCGATCCGATTCGACGGCACGACGTGGGAGTACCGCCAGGGACTGCGCTGGCTGCCGAACGACGAGGTGCGCTCCATCGCTGTGAATGCGAACGGCGACGCGTGGATCGCCACGCCGGGCGGCCTCGCCTTGATCGCGCGCAAGCCGATGACCCTTGCTGAGAAAGCACGCTTCTTCGAATCCGAGATCGACAAGCGTCACCGCCGCACGCCGTATGAATACGTTCATTCGGTCGTGCTGAAGCGCCCTGGCGACGTCTCCGAGTGGGCGCAGACCGACAGCGACAACGACGGTCTCTGGACCTCCATGTACGGCGCGGGCGAGTGCTTCGCCTACGCCGCCACGGGTAGTGAAGACGCGCACCGCCGGGCTACGAAGGCCTTCGAAGCTCTACGCTTCCTCGGCACAGTGACGCAGGGCGGCACGAACCCTGCACCTTCGGGATTTGTTGCGCGCTCCATTCTCCCCGTGAGCGGGCGTGACCCGAACCTGCAGGACAGCCCTGAGCACGACCGTCGGAAGCAGGCCGAAGACAAGCGCTGGAAAGTGATCACCCCCCGCTGGCCGAAGAGCGCCGACGGACAGTGGTATTGGAAGACCGACACCAGCTCAGACGAGCTCGACGGCCACTACTTCTTCTACGCTCTCTACTACGACCTCGTGGCCAAATCCGCGGAGGAAAAGGCCCGCGTTCGCACACATGTCGCCGCTCTCACGGACCATTTGCTGGCGCACAACTACTCTCTCGTCGACCACGACGGAAAGCCCACGCGCTGGGCCGTCTTCGGCCCTGACCAGTTCAACCACAATCGCGACTGGTGGCAGGAGCGCGGTATGAACTCGCTCAGCATCCTCGCCTATCTCAAGGTCGCCGAGCACATCACGGGCGACGCGAAGTATGCCGCCGCGGCCCGCACGCTGGTCGAAAAACACAGTTACGACATGAACGTCCTCATCGTAAAGACCCACCTCGGCGCGGGCGCGGGCAACCAGTCCGACGACGAGATGATCTTCATGAACTTCTACAGCCTGATCAAATACGAGAAGGATCCCGATCTCCGTCAGAAGTACCTACTCTCGTTCCACAACCACTTCCAGAATGAGCAGCCCGAAATGAACCCCGTGTTCAACTTCCTGTATGCAGCCCTCGCGAGCGGGCAGACCTTCACCGACGCGTTCGGCCCCAAGGACCTGACGCCGGAAGGCGACTGGCTGGAAGACGCCGTGGATTCATTGAAGCGGCTCCCGCTCGATCGCATCGACTGGGGCTTAAAGAACAGCCACCGCAAGGACATCGTCCCGCTGGCCGGCAGTGTGCGCGAGCGAGGCGATCGCGGCGTCCGCGAACGCGGCGTGGGCTATCGCGTCAACGGCAAGGTGCTTCCCATCGACGAACGCTATGTCGGCTTCTGGAATCATGATCCGTGGCACCTTGACTACAACGGCCGCGGCCGCTCGCTTGGCGACGGCTCCGTCTATCTGCTGCCCTACTACATGGGCCTCTACCACGGATTCATCAAGGAATAACGCATGAGACTACTTGCACTGGCAATGGCGTTGCCTCTTTTCGCCGCCGAACCTGTCTTCGAATCTCAATTCATCTTCGCGCCACAGCAATACCACTCGCACTCCTCTTCCATCGTGGAGTTGCCGAACGGCGATCTCTTCGCGGTCTGGTACATCGGCAGCGGCGAACGGAGCGCCGACGACGTCAGGATCGAAGCCGCGCGCCTGAAGAAGGGCGCGAAGCAATGGAGCGAGCGGTACACCATCGCCGATACACCCGGCTTCCCGGACTGCAACCCGATCGTGTTCGTCGATGCGAAGAAGCGGCTGATGCTGATGTGGCCCGTGATCCTGGACAACCACTGGGAGTCCGCGCTGCTCGTCAACCGCATCTCGAACGATGGCTGGAAATCCGATCCGGTGAAGTGGAGCGATACCAGCAATGTCCTGTTCATCCCCCGCAATCTTGAGACGAGATTGCAGGAAGGAATCAAGGCTCTCATGCCGCAGCTTCAGCAGGGCAAGGATCTGAAAGAGGCCCAAACGGCATTGGAGCGGTCGTCGAACAAGCTCTTAAACCGCCTCGGCTGGATGCCGAGGGTCCATCCTCTGCAGCTTCCCTCAGGCCGGCTGCTGGTCCCGCTCTACACCGACACCTACAACATGTCGCTGATTGCGATCAGCGATGACCACGGCTCGACGTGGACCACCAGCGAACCGATGGTGAGCCTGGGTGGCGTGCAGCCCGCGCTCGTCCGCAAGAAGGATGGAACGATCGTGGCCTACATGCGCGACAACGGGCCGCCGCCGCACCGCGTGCTGGTCTCCGAGTCGAAGGACGACGGCATGAACTGGTCCGAGGTGCGCGACTCCGACATCCCCAACCCCGGCTCCAGCGTCGATGTCGTGGGCCTGCGCGACGGCTCCTGGGCACTGATCCTCAACGACACGGAGAAGGGCCGCAACCGCCTGTCGGTGTGGATTTCCGAAGATGAAGGCCGCACTTGGCCCTACCGCCGCGCCATAGAGGACCACGACTCGGGCGGCTTCTCATACCCATCGATCATCCAGGACTCCAACGGATTCCTTCAGGCCACTTACAGCTACAGCGCGAAACCGCAGGGTGGCGGCAGGGACCAGCAGTCCATCAAGCACGTCCGCTTCAACAAGGAGTGGGTGAAGCAGCGCTAAGTGACACGTCCCGACCGGCAGGGAGCGGGTGTGGCGTGTTTGAGAGGCCTCAGCCGCTAACGCACTCGCGGCTTCTTCTGCGCGGGTCCGGTCGAATCCCGGAGCACCATTTGCGGCTCGATCACCAGCTCACGACCCGGTGCGCGCATCCTCTCCTTATCGGGTGACAGCGACGCGAAGGCCAGCCGCCCGATCTGGTCGCGCGGGATGTCCACCGTCGTCAGCGGCGGATCACAGTACTCGGAGAGCTTGATGTTGTCGAAGCCGGTAAGTGAAACATCGGTGGGCACGCGCAGGCCCTGTTCACGCAGTTCGCGCAGCACGCCGACGGCGGTGAAGTCATTCACGCAAATGATCGCCGTTGGACGAAAGCCGCTGTTCAACAGGTTCCGTGCGGCCTGCCGGCCGCCGTCAAGTCCGTCCCGATCCGCCACCGTGCGCCACTCCACTCCCGGCGCATAGCGGGACACGGTTTCGACGAACGCCCGTTCGCGTTCGCTCGTCGGCCCGAGCGCAGAGTGATGCCCGATAAACGCGAGCCGCGTGTGACCCAGATCGTGCAAATACTCAACCACCTTCTCGACCCCGCGCCGGTAGTCCACGCGGATGTTCGTGATGTTCTGCCGCGCCGCGCCGACATCGTAAAAGACGCACGGAATGCGGGTGGCCGTCAGTTCTTCGATCAGGCCCGGGTCCATCTCCGAGACGACCACGGCGAGGCCGGCCACGCGACGCCCAATCATCAGGCGTACGCCGCGCACGAGCTGCTCGGGATCGTAGTCCGTATTGGCTACAACCACTTCGTAGCCGTGCGTGCGCGCCTCGGCCTCCAGCGTCTTGAACACATCGAAGAAGAACGGGTTCTCCATGTTGGAGGCGATCATCCCGATGGTGTGGCTCTTGCCGCCTGCAAGCGTGCGCGCGTGCAGGTTCGGATAATAGTTCAACTCCGCGACTGCCTTCAGCACCTTCGCGCGAGTCGAGTTCTTCACCACCGAGAGATTGTTGAGCACCCGGGAGACTGTGGCTGTCGAAACTCCGGCCTTTTTCGCGACTTCTTCGAGGTTCATGCCCTTCCAAGTATCTTAGCGCCAACTGCTATGGTGCTCTCGTGCTGCAGAGAAGGCGTTTTATCGCCGCAGTCACTGGGAGCAGTGCGCGTCTACTTCGAAGGCAAAGGCTCACGCGCAGCCGCAAAGTACTTCAGCGAGAACGCGCGGGCCGCATACCGCTTTTCGCGCGGCGCTCGGAACTGGACTTCCACGAGCTGGTAGACGCATTCGGCAAACAGCAATGATGCGCACAGGACGACTGGCTGCAGCGCGAAAGCCTGCCAAAGCTCGACTCGCGGGAACAGGAAGTGCGATGCCGCCAAGACCGGCAACCCGTGCGCGAGGTAGAACGAGTAGCTCCGGTCGCCGAGCCGCTGCATCCACGGGTGTCCGAGAAACCGCCGCACCGGTTCCGGCCCCGCCAGCACGATGAGCAGTAGGGCGGGCGCCAGCGCGATGCGCACCTCGATGCCGAGCGCCAGGCCGGAAGTCGTAATCACACCCATCGCCCACCAGCGCGAGCGCAGTTCGAACAACTCCCACACGAACATGCCGGCGATCATCAGCGTCGCCCGCGCAGGCAGCACGCCCCAAGACGCCACCCATGCCACGCCCACCGCGATGAGCCGGAGACGTGCGGCACGGCCTCTCAGCGCGGCGGCCATCAGGGGCGCCGCGAGCGAGAACCCGAGGATGTAGGCCAGCGTCCAGCTCGCGTCCAGAATGGGCTCTTCACGCAGGAAGACGGGCAGGAGCAGGTAATTCTTGAGGAGCAGCGGCAAATCCGATAGCTCGCCCCTCAGTCCCGTCCTCCCAAGCTGCAGGACGATGTCGATCGCGAGAACCAGCGTCAGAATGAACGCATACACGGGATACAGGCGGCGCAGCCGTTTGCGCAGGAAGTCCGAGTATGAGACGGAACGCCGTGAAAGGGACCGGTGCAGGAAGAAGCCGGAAATGCAGAGGAAGAGGTTCGAGCCCCACCCGTTGCACGCAACAATCGCATCCGAGACGGCGTTCGGCCATTGGAGTCTCAGGAGGTAGTGCAGGTGAAAACAGAAGATGAGGAGCATCGCCCAGGCCCGGAAGCCCTGGACTGCGTGAGACCGCTCGGACAGCGCGAGACGGTCCGCCGCTCCTGCAGCGGAGGCCATTTGTGTTGGGACTTCTTCCCTTCATAGTATAGGTACGTCTAGTACCAACTTCCTCTCACCTTTTTTCCGCAGCGGTAAGGCTTGGGGAGTGGGCTGCGGCAAAGTTGACCATTTTAGGATATTTCGATACGCTTGTCGCTATCAGTGCCTGCATTGCTGACATCCAGGCAACGTGTCCTCGATGCGCTGAGCCATCGTGAACCGGACCGCGTGCCGGTCGATCTGGGCAGCACGTCGGTAACGGGCATGCATGTCTCCGTCGTGGCCGCCCTGCGCGACTACTATGGCCTGGAGCGGCGGCCGGTGAAGGTCCACGAGCCCATGCAGATGCTGGGCGTGGTGGAGGACGACCTGGCTGCAGCGCTCGAAGTCGATGTTGCCGGCATGCCGCGGCGCAAGGCGCACTTCGGATTCACTTTCGACAACTGGAAGCCGTGGAACTTCAACGGCCTGGAAGTGCTGGTGCCGGGCATGTTCAACGTCACCGAGGCTGACAACGGCGACATCCTGCTCTATCCGCAGGGCGACGTCTCCGCCGCGCCCAGCGGCCGAATGCCGAAGGGCGGCTACTTCTTCGACGCCATCGTGCGCCAGAACCACTTCGATCCGGATCACCTCGACCCCGAGGACAACCTCGAAGAGTTCAAACCGGTGAGCGATGATGACGTCGCATCCATCAGTGCCGCCGTGCGGGAGGCGCAAGCAACCGGCCGCGCTGTGGCGGCGAGTTTCGGCGGCACGGGGTTCGGCGACATCGCTGCCGTCCCGGCTGTGGGACTGAAGGACCCGCGCGGCATCCGCGACATCACGGAGTGGTATATCTCGCTCAGGTCGCGCCGCTCGTATATTCACGCTGTCTTCGAGAAGCAGTGCGAAATCGCTCTGGGTAACCTTGCTCGCATCCATGCGGCAGTAGGAGATGCGGTGGATGCCGTCTATCTCTGCGGCACCGACTTCGGCACGCAGACCTCGGCGTTCTGCTCGGTGGCGACGTTCCGTGAGCTGTGGTTCCCGTACTACAAGGCGATCTGCGGCTGGGTCCACGCCAATACCTCCTGGAAATGTTTCAAGCACTCCTGCGGCAGCGTGGAGCGGTTCTTCGAATCGTTCATTGAAGCGGGATTCGACATCGTCAACCCGGTGCAGTGCTCCGCGGCGGGCATGAATCCGGCGACATTGAAGCAGAAGTACGGCGACCGGCTGGTATTCTGGGGCGGCGGCATAGACACTCAAAAGACGCTGCCCTTCGGCACGTCCGCGGACGTGCGGGAAGAGACGCTGCGGCGCTGCGAGATCTTCGCGCCGGGCGGCGGATTCGTTTTCAACCCAGTACACAATGTTCAGGCAGGCACGCCGGTTCAGAACATCGTCGCCATGCTTGATGCAGTGAAGGAGTTCAATCATGCCTGATCTTCAGAAGCTCTACGACGCGGTGTTGAGCGGCGACAGGAACACTGCCGTGGCGGTGACGCAGGAGGCGATCGCAACGGGTGGCGATCCGCTGGAGCTGATCTCGAAATACATGGTTCCGGCCATGGATGAGGTCGGACGCCTCTTCGAGTGCGAAGAGTATTTCGTGCCGGAGTTGCTTCTCTCCGCCCGCGCCATGAAGGGGTCCCTCGAGTTGCTGCGGCCGCTGCTGGCGGCGCGCGGCGCGCAGCCGGTGGGACGCGTGGTGATCGGCACGGTGAAAGGCGATCTGCACGACATCGGCAAGAACCTGGTGGCCTCACTGCTGGAGGGCGGCGGATTCGAGGTGATCGACTTTGGAGCAGATGTCGCACCGGAGAAGTTCATCGCGGCTGTGCAGGAGAAGGGCGCGAATATCGTTGCGCTCTCCGCACTGCTGACTGTCACGATGCCGGCGATGCGGACCACCATCGACGCGCTGAAGCAGGCAGGCGTGCGCGAGCGGATCAAGGTGATGGTCGGCGGCGCGCCGGTGACGGAGCAGTTTGCGGCGGAGATTGGCGCAGATGGATACAGCGACAACGCCAGCGCGGCGGTGACGCTTGCGCGGCGCCTGACGGCAACGGCGGTACGGCCATGAGCGCGCTGGACAAGTGGCTCGCACAGTCGCCGCTGATCACCGACGGGGCGTGGGGCACGCAGCTTCAGGCACTCGGCCTGGAGCCGGGGACGATCCCGGACACGTGGAATCTCTCACATCCTGACCGCGTGGAGTCAGTAGCGCGCGCTTACGTCGAGGCGGGCAGCCAGGTAATTCTCACGAACACATTCCGCGCCAATGCGGTCACGCTGGGCGAGGCGGGGCTCGGCGATCAGCTCGACGCGATCAACCGTGCCGGGGTGGAGATCAGCAAGAGGGCCGCGGTGGGGCGGGCGTTGGTGTTCGCGTCGATCGGCCCCACGGGCAAGATGCTGATGACGGGTGAGGTGACGCCGGAGGCAGCGCTGGAAGCATTCGGCGCGCAGGCTGCGTCGCTTGCCGCGGCCGGAGCGGATGCTCTGCTTGTCGAGACGATGAGCGACATCGAAGAAGGCAAGCTGGCGCTGCAGGCCGCGCGGACAACCGGGCTGCCTGTGATCGTGTCGTTCGCGTTCGACAGCGGGAAGAACAAGGACCGCACGATGATGGGCGCGACACCGGAGATGGTTGCGCGCGAAATGGAGGCTGCAGGAGCCGATGCGGTCGGCGCCAACTGCGGCGCGGGGATCGAGTGTTTCGTCAACGTGTGCAAGCGGTTGAGGGCGACGTGCCCGCTGCCGGTCTGGATCAAGGCGAACGCCGGGCTGCCGGAGATCAAGGCAGGCGCGATCACCTATTCGACATCGGCTGAGTTCTTCGCATCGCACTTCCCTGCCCTGGCGGAGGCGGGCGCCTCATTTGTGGGCGGATGCTGCGGGACAACGCCGGAGTTCATCAGGGCGCTGGTGAGGACTCGGAGTGGCGCATGCGCCTGATGCTGATCAGTTGCGAGGTGCTGTTCCGCGAGATGTGCGACGCGGCGGCGCGGTCACCCCACCAGGTGGATGTGGAGTTCCTGCCGAAGGGCCTGCACGATCTGGGCGGCAAGGGCATGGCGGTTGAGATGCAGAGGCGCATCGACGCGGTGCCGGCAGGAAAGTACGATGCGATTCTGCTTGGCTATGGGCTCTGCGGCAATGGCCTGCACGGCATCAGTGCGCGGCACACGATGCTGGTGTTGCCGCGCGCGCACGATTGCATCGCGCTGCTGATGGGCAGCCGTGAGAAGCACCAACAATATTTCGACGAGCACCCCGGCACGTACTACCGTTCCACCGGCTGGCTGGAGCGCGGCAAGGGACTGCAGCAACTCACGCACGTCACCACGGGCATTGATGTCACCCTCGATCAGATGATTGAGAAGTACGGGGAGGACAACGGGCGCTATCTCCACGAGGAGTTGACGCGGTATCGCTCGGCGTATACGCGCCTCACCTACATTGCCACGGGTCTGGAAGCCGACTCGCGGTTTGAGGAGGAGGCCCGGTGGGAGGCCGCCGAACGCGGGTGGGAGTTCGAGAGGCTCGCGGGCAACCTGGTGCTGGTCCATCGGCTCGTCAGCGGCGATTGGGGTGGAGGAGATTTCGTCATCGCGCAGCCGGGCGAGCGCTTCCGCGCCAGCTACGACGATTCGATTGTGCGGATCGAGGAACGAGCATGACCGGCAAGGAGCGCATCCTCGCAAGACTTCGGGGAGAGCCAACGGACTGTCTGCCGCTGATGCCAATCACGATGATGTTCGCGGGCGATCTGGCGGGAGTCGAGTACAAGTCCTATGCGACCGATCACCGGGTGCTGGCAGAGTCGCAGTTGAAGGTGGCGGAACGCTTCGGCTTCGACTACATTTCGGCGATTTCGGATCCGGCGCGTGAGGCGTCGGATCTGGGTGCGGCGGTGGAGTGGTTCGACAATCAGCCGCCGGCGATCATAGAGAGCCAGGCGCTGCTGCACGAGAAGCAGAAGCTAAACGGGCTTGCTCTGCCTGATCCGCACTCTCCCGGGCGCATGCAGGACCGCGTTCGCGCAGTGGAGTCGCTTGCGGAGAAGGCCGGGCGCGACCTGATCGTTGAAGGCTGGGTGGAGGGACCGTGCGCGATGGCGGCTGATCTGCGCGGCCTCAACACGCTGATGTTCGATTTCGCGGACGATGCGCAGTTCGTCGAAGACCTGTTCGACTACGCCGTGCGCATGGAGATCGCCTTCGCGCGAGCCCAGGTGGAGGCGGGCGCGACGTTGATCGGCATCGGCGACGCGGCGGCATCGCTGGTCGGGCCGCGGCTGTACAACAGGTTCGTGCTGCCGTATGAGAAGCGGTTGATCGCCGGGATCCGCGCCATGGGCGTGCTGGTGCGGCTGCACATCTGCGGCAACACGCGGCGCATCGTGAAGGGCATGGGCGAGACCGGAGCGGAGATCATCGATCTCGACTACCTGACGCCGCTGTCCGAGGCACGGGCGGCGATGCCGGAGCCGCAGGTTCTGCTCGGCAACATCGATCCGGTACGCGTGCTGCGGGATGGAACGCCGGAGTCGATCGAGGCGGCGCTCTCGGAATGTTACGCGCAGGCCGGACGAGCTTACATCACAGGAGCGGGCTGCGAGATTCCGCGCGGCACGCCGCTGGAGAACGTGGAAGCGATAGCGCGATTCGCGCGCGAGCGGCAGTGAATCTGAGGCTCCATCCGCGGCCGGGCCAGAGTCTCGCGGACCAGCTCTTCCATGCGGGCGTCGAGTTTCCATGCGGCGGCGAGAGCGCGTGCGGGTCCTGCCGGATTCGAGTGGTCTCGGGCGAGGCGCCCATCACGGAGGCGATGCGCGCGGCGTTGACCTCGAAGGAGCTCGAAGAGGGGTGGCGGCTCGCCTGCTGTGCCGATGCATCGGGCCCGGTGACGGTGGAGGTGGAGCAGTGGTCGATGCGGGTGCTCACGGACGAGGCCAGCGTTCCGATCGAGCCGCGGAGCGGATGGGGCGCAGTGGCCGACCTCGGCACCACGACCCTGGTGGCGCAACTGGTGGATCTCTCCAGCGGTGAAGTCTTGGGCTTGGAGACGGCGGTGAATGCGCAGGCGCGGTTCGGCTCCGACGTGATGACGCGGGTGCAGTACGAGCTGAAGCATCCGGGCGATCTGAGGGTTGCGATCCGCGCACAACTTGGCGCGATGCTGCACCGGCTTGCCGCGGGCAGAGCGCTGGAAGAGATCCTCATCGTCGGCAATACGGCGATGCATCATCTTTTCTGCGGTTTGAGCGTCGAGCCGCTGACGGCGGTTCCGTTCCTGCCGGCGGAGATTGGAGCAATGAGATTTGCGGCCGGGGATCTGGCGTGGCCGGGTCCGGCGTGTTTCCTGCCGTGCCTCGGAGGATTCGTAGGGAGCGACCTGTTGGCGGGGATTGTGGCTACTCACCTGGACCGGCACGGTGAGCCCCGGATTCTGTTCGACATCGGCACGAACGGCGAGATTGTCGTCGGCTGCCAGGGCGGAATCCGCTGCGCGTCGACGGCGGCAGGGCCGGCATTTGAGGGCGGGCGCATCAGCGTAGGGATGCGCGCCGGGGACGGGGCCATCGACGGAGTGCACGTGCAGGACGGCTCGCTCGCGTGCCACGTGCTGGGCGGCGCGACGGCGCGCGGAGTCTGCGGCAGCGGACTGGTGGATGCGGCCGCGGCCGGGTTGCAGCTTGGCCTGGTACTGGCCAACGGCAGGCTCACGAGTTCCGGCAAGACGCTGCCGCTGTCAGATGGCGTGGCGTTGACGCAGGCTGACATCCGCGAACTGCAACTGGCGAAGGGCGCGATGGCCGCGGGGCTCAAGATGCTCGGAGACGGCGTAGGCGGGCTTTCCCTCGCAGGCGCCTTCGGAAACTACATCAGGGCGGCCAGCGCACGGGCGATCGGGCTGCTCCCGGAGGATGTGATCGTCGAGCCAGCAGGCAACACGGCGCTCCGCGGGGCGCGGATGCTGCTTCTGGAGCCGTCGCAGCGCGAGGATCGACTGGACGCGATCACGGCGATGACGGAGCATGTCGAACTAGCCGCTGATCCGCAATTTCAGGACATCTACGCGGAGAGCATGTCTCTTCGCCCGTTCCGGCTGCGGTGACACAGGTCACGGACTCATCGGCCGGCGGCGTTGGACAATGGAGGCATGATCAAGCCGGAAGCGCTGTTTGCACCTCGCTCAGGCAGGTCCTCACTGGACCAGCCGTTGCAGCATCTGATGGCGTGCCACCGCCGGATCGAGGAGCGCCTTGACACCATGGAGCGTGCCGCGGCGCATCTGGAGGACCTCCGCGAGGAAGCGCTGCAGGCGTTCTCCAGCGCCTTCCAGTTCATGGACACGAGCGGAGTGCTGCACACGGCGGATGAAGAGGAGAGCCTCTTCCCGCGCCTGCGGCCGCTGTTGGAGCAGGGCGAGCGCACGTATCTTGCCGGGCTGGAGCACGACCACACGGAAGCGCACCGGATGTACACCTCGCTCAAGTCACTCATCGCCAGTCCGGAGCAGACGGAAGAGTGGCGCGCCCAAGTGCGCGGGGTCGTGGAACGGCTGACTGCGCTCTATCGCCGGCACATCGCGTCCGAGGATGACGCGCTGCAGACGTACGCGGAGCAGCATCTCGGGCCGGAGGTGCTGGCCGAGATCGCGACGGAGATGAAGCGCAGGCGGAAGTAGGGGCGCCCATTGCAGCCGCGCTTGCGGGAGAGGTCCCGCAAGCGGGCGATGTCTCATTCAGTTTTGAAAGAGCGGTGAGCCTAGGGCCGCGATCACAGCGGGTGAAGGCGGTCAGGCTCTGTGAGGCTCAAGCCGCGCAATTCGCGAAGGGAGCCGAGCTGTCTCGTGCGCGAATGCGGGCCTGTAGAATCAGTGAGATATGGGTTCGTGCTCGCAAAATCGTTCGTGGCGGGCCAGGGGCCTGCCGCACATGGACTGATGACAGACGGGTCTGTAGAATCAGTGACATATGGGTTCGTGCTCGCAAAATCGTAGAGGCGGGCCAAGGGCGACATCCCCGACGGGCATGGGCATGCAGACGATGCGACGGAGTCCTCTCCATGGTGCGTATTACGGGGGAGCCGTGAAGATTCCGGACGGACGTGGGTTACGAGAATTCCGGTATGTGACTGGGAAGAGAGCGGTTAAGGCAGTAAAAATATTCTTCGACCGGCCGTCACCGGCAATTACCAGGCTGCCGGGCCGGGCAGGGTGCGGACGTGGTTGAAGGTGTATTCTCCTAGCGGGTGCTCGCCGCCGGCTGCATCGACGGCGATGAGCCGGACGATGAGAGTGCTGGAAGGCGCGGCCTTGGCGAAGGTAATCGACTGCTGCCAAAACACGTTGCCTGCGTCAGGCAGGAACGGGATGTCGGGCAGACGGAGTTGTTCGATGCCGTTCTGATCGCAGAGGGAGAGATCGACGCGTTGTGCCTGACTCAGATCCGCGGCGAGGCGCCCGATGAGCAGGTCGTCTTCGGCGGTGACTGTGCACTGGACGCTGCCGCCGGGGGGCGGAGCGTACTGACGGACGCGCAGACCATTTTGCGCGGCGCACGCGAGGAAGGTCTCACTAACAACCATCTGCAGCGAGCCCTCACGCGCCACGTGGCGGAGGCCCTCGGCGAGAGCGATGACCCCGCGGAGCCGTTCGCTGCATTCGTCGCAGGCCAGGAGATGCTCCTCGATGGATTCCTCCTCGGTGTTCGAGAGCGCGGCGAGCCAGTAGTCGGCGAGGAGCGCGGCGTCCAGAGGATTCGCACAGTTCATGCCGTCACCCCCATGCAACCTCGCAATTGATGGATGGCGCGGTGGCGGATGACGCGCACATTGGCCTCGGAGACGCCGAGAAAGCGGGCGACGTCGGCGCCGGCCTGCTCGTCATAGAAAGTCATAACGACCACGGCGCGCTCGCGTTCTTTCAGGCTCTGCACGCAGCGAGTGAGCCGTTGGTGATCCAGAAGCGGCATGGATGCCGGGACCGGGGCAACGAGGTCAGCTTTGAACTCCCCGAGCAGGCGTTCTTTCCTCTGGGCGTTGCGGCGGAGGTCGAGGACGGTCATGCGGCACGTTCCGAGCACGAAAGAGAGCAGCTTTTCCGGCTCCCGCAGACGGCCTGCCCGCAGGGCCTCCAGAGTAGTGATGAGGACCTGCTGCGTGAAGTCGTCGGCGGCGTGGTGATCTCGCAGATGGCGCAGTCCGTAGAGGCGAATCCGGGGGGCCATGCGGCGGAATAGCTCCGCTTCAGCGCCCTGTTGGTCTCCGAGGCCGATCTGCCGCGCCAGATCCGCGTCGCTGAGCTCTATCGCCATCAACACATATTTTAAGTGTAACGGGCCTGCCGCCTGTTACACATCCTGTGCGTCAAGGGCGGGCCGAGCTTGGGAAACGGTCCCCCCGGAGAAGAGGGACCTGAGAATGAAGACGAAAGAGCTACAGCCTGTTTTGAACACCCGGCAGGATCCGGCGGTTCGATTTCTAGGACTCCCGACCCTGATGAGGTCCACGGGAGAGACGACCAATGGCGCATTCGGACTGGTGGAGCACTGGATGATGCCGCCCGGTTTCGCCACTCCGTACCACACGCACCATCGAGAAGACGAGGCGTTCTACATCCTGGAAGGCGAGGTGGCATTCATTTGCGACGGCAAATGGCTGCGGGCGACGGCGGGTACGTACGTCTTCGGACCGCGCGAGATCCCGCATGGGTTCAGGATTGCCGGGTCCACTCCGGCGCGGATGCTGCTTCTTTGCTCCCCGGCCGGGTTCGAGAATTTTGTCCTGGAACTGAGCCAGCCGATGAACAGCGAGCCTACCCCGCCCGACATGGCGAAGCTCATGGAGACGGCGGCGAGGTACCAAGTCGACATTCACGGGCCGCTGCCGGAGGAACCCGCGACGGCGGGCAGCCCGGAGCGACGCGAGGTTGATCTGAAGAATCTGAACTCGCGTTGGATCCAGGCCTTCAACGCTCGCGATTGGGCGGTGGAGCAAGCCGTGCGGACTCCGGATTTCCGCGCGTACCTGTCGGGAGTCCCGGAGCCGCTCGATCCAGTCGCCTGGTCCGGGTTCCTGCGCGGCTTCGCAACAAGCTTTCCAGATTCGAGAATCGAAACCGATGCCTGCGTTGCGGAAGGTGACACCGTGGTCACGCGCTGGACGCTCACGGGGACGCATCAGGGTGAATTTCAGGGCATCCCGCCGACGGGCCGCACAGTGAAGTTCACCGGGATTGAATTCAACCGCGTGGTGGACGGGCGGTTCGCCGAGCACTGGTCGATGTTCGACAACGTCGCGCTGCTGCGGCAACTCGGGGTGATGCCGGGGTGAGGGGCTTGTGAGGACCGCCTGAGCGGCCTTTTGCGCACAGACAACGACGTGGGCATCGGCGAGACTGACGTCGAGGACTGCGCCAGCAGGAGGTTTGGCTCGCTGCGTCGAGATTGTGCTACGCGAACAGCTGCTGTGCGCGGATCATTCGTTCGGGGACGTGTACGCCGTTCGGGCACACGACGGCGCAAGACTCGCATTCGGCGCAGTGGATTCCACGCGCCTCCTCCGGCAGCGTCGCGAAATGCTCACGGCCGAGTGCGAACTGGCCGTAGAAATCGGCATACGAGAGGTAACGGATTGTGTCCGGAACGGCCGCGCCTTTCGGGCACTGCCCAGTGCACCGGTAGCACATGCGGCAGTAAAGCGGGCGAATGTTCTCATTGATGCTCGCAAGCAGCTTCTCGTCCTGCGCCCCGAGTGACTCCGACATCGCCCGGAAATTCTCTTCCAACTGGTCCGAGTCCGTCATGCTCGGAATGGTGGTTCCGAACCGCTTGTTCCGCAGCACCCACTTCAGCGCGGCCAGCGGACCACCAGGCCGCTTGAAGTGGTCGCCGCTCGTCTTGAATCCGAACGCCCGGCTGGCCGGCGCCATGACCTTCATCGCCACGAGCCCGATACCCGCCTCGTCAAGACGCTGGTAGGCGGAATCGTTCGCGGACCCTATCGCGAAATTGTACGTGCTGAGAACAACTTCGATCTTCCCGACCTGCAACACGCGGTCAACAATGGCGTTCGGGTTGTGGGTGCTGACGCCAATGTGCCGGATTTTCCCCTGCTTCCTGGCGTCTTCCCAAACCGGGATGATCTCATCGGAGATGGCGGCTGGCTGGTCGCGGAAATGCATGTACCAGATATCCAAGTGGTCCGTACCCAATTCCTTGAGGCTGGTATCGAGGTCTTCTCGCGCCTGGGCGGGGGTCCTGGCTGTCGATTTGCTGGAGAGGATCACTTTATCGCGATTGCCCTTCAGCGCGCTGCCGACCATGCGCTCGTTATTGCCCTGCCCATATACGCGCGCCGTGTCGAAGTAGGTGATGCCCATATCGACCGCCCGTGAGACGACACTCGCGTCAGAAGTGACCATGCACCCGAAGCCAACCGACGTCACTTTCAGCCCAGTCTTGCCGAGCGTCCGGAACGCGAGTCCACCAGATGGCGGCGATAGAACCGGCGGCGCCGGGATCTGAGGCGTAGCGAGCGCGGCAGCCGGCAGCGTTAGACCGGCCGCCAGAAAACTCCTTCGGGAATCGCGGGTATTCATACCTGAAACTACTTTTTTGGAGAAGATCATTGATGCAATTTGATGATGCACCCGTTGGCCGAACTGAGGCATTTGGTTCCTGGCGAACGGCACCGCACAGGTGGCGAACGACCTTCAGCGGCAGGTTGACGGCCGGCATTAGCAGCGCAGTGTTCTGGATCGACTGCCGGCCTTGAGCAACTTTCGCATCCGGCCGCTGTATTTGCCGGCCGATGAGAACCCGGCGTGGAAGCCGCTTCACCGATCCGCGCATGCTGTTCCGCTGAAGCCCGAGAAAGCGGGCGACATGCCGAAATGATTTCCCGTCTGGCGAGCATGCCTCCCGCGCAAGAGCTGGTTTGAATCGAGGTCCAGGGACCTCGATTCAGGTTCGCGAATTGATAAATATCCCCCGGCAGAGCCGGGGGCCTCCCATAGTCAGCTAGTTTTGAGGTTTGAGTTGAGTCTACCCGGGAGAAGGCTTGTCAGCTTGCGATATTCCGCGAACGGACGTTCACGCGTTGTGAACAGATTCGCGCGGATGGTGAGTGCCGCGCCACGCAGAATCTTCCGGCGAACGGCGGCCGTGTTGTTCGCCAGCTAAAACGCACGCTTCGCCACAATCGTGCTGATCTTTGTTTCCAAAAAGTCCATCATCGTCGCTGACATATGAAGTTCCATGCGTCGATGTCAGTTCCGATTCTGTCGTCTTTTTGTTCATCGCCCATGAGAGCAGCCGTGCGCGAATGGGCCACGGCCGCCCGGCTTCGAATCCGTGCAGGCGCAAGGGTGGCTGCACTCTCAGCCATGCAGCTAACGGCTGCCTGCGCAATGCCCGGGGTCTGCTCATCCGCTTCAGAATCAGTGAGCGATTGGGTCCGGCAGGTTGAGCTAGCCAATCATCTGCTCGAAATTGGTGAGTTCGACAGGGCCGCTGCGGTCTACACGCAAGCGCTGGAGCACGCGCGCTCTGCCGGCGACGACCTGCGGGCCGGCGTGGTGCTTCAGAATCTCGGCCGGCTGCACGACCGCCGAGGCGAACTCCGTGCAGCCGAAAAAGCGTACTTACGGGCACTCGCCGCGTTCCAACACTCAAACGCGCCCGATGACAGGCTCCTGGTACGCACCTACGCCAGTCTCTCCACGGTGTATATCCAAGCCGGGCAGTATTCCAAAGCGGACACACTGATCCGGAACGTGCTGGCCAACCATCCGGCTGGAGCCGTCTCGGACAAAGCGAGTCTCATGGGAAGCCTAGGCGTCGTTCTGGGGCACAAGCAACAATCCGGTGAGGCCGAGAACTTATTGCGGCAGACTGCAGACATGTGTGCGAACGCTCCAGACCTCGAGATGCAGGAGGCCGGCGCCGTTGCATCGGCCAATCTGGCCAGCCTGCAGATGAGGGGCGGGCGTACGGCTGAAGCACTCGCATCGTACCGGCAGGCCCTCACGATCATGGAGGCATTGCCCAATCCTTCGCCCGCAACGTTCGTGGCCACACTCGCTGACTATGCAAAGGCCGCGCGCAACAAAGGAGACCGAGAGACAGCCGAGAACATGTATCTCAAATCCATCGCCATCGCTGAAGCGCGACTCGGGCCCAAGCATGTTACCCTCGGGCGGCTGCTGGAGGGGTATGCCGAGGTCGTTCGAGATGCGGGAAGGAAGTCCGAAGCTCGCAAGCTTGCCAATGCCGGCCGGCGGATTCAGAACGAATGGAACCGCGAGAACATGACAGGGCACACGGTGGACGTCAATACGCTCCTCCAGCGGAGGTAATGGTGAAATCCGAAAGCCGTTTGCGTGCGAGTGAGCAGCCAAGGACTGCGGGCCATGTGAGAATGACGGTGAGTGGATTCGTGAGCGATCAGCAGACTTCTCCTCAACCGCCTTCCGCAAAGAAGCCCGACGACGGGATCGCTTTAGCGTACCCTGGCTTCGGAAAGCTGTTCCTGATCTGGACTGCAATCGGCGTTCTGACCTCCCTGCGATACCAGTTTCAACGCCCGCCGAAGTGGGATATCGGGGAGTTCGCGTTCATCATCGCATTCACCGCCTGTTATTACCCGTGGGTCGCGCTCACCCCGCTCGTCTTCCGTATTGAGCGAAGGTTCCCATTGGGAAATGGGAGCTGGCCGCGGAATCTCAGTGTGCTGGCCATCGTCAGTGTGCCGGTATGCCTGCTCGCCTCGCCGCTGATGTCGGCGTTCTTTGCCGGGGCTTTGTCCGTTTTGCAGCCGGGATGGACGCTGCCGGCGAAGAGACTCTGGTTTGGCCACTTTCCGATGGCCGAGATCCTCTTCTGGTGCAGTGCAGCCGGGGGATACTTCGTCAGAACGCAGTTCCAGTTGCGCGAACAGGAGCAGAGGGCGGCCAGCCTCGCTTTGGAGAAGTCTCAACTCGAAGCCGGCTTGAAGCAGGCGCAACTCGAGGTGATCCGCGCCCGCCTCAATCCGCATTTCCTTTTTAACAGCCTGCAGAACATCTCCGTGATGACAAAGCAGGATTCGCAAACGGCGAGCCGGATGCTGGCGCGTCTCGGAGACCTTCTGCGCGCCGTTCTTCGACAGGATTCGGAACCCGAATGCACCCTCTACGACGAGATCGAACTGACGCGGGCCTACGTGGGCCTGGAGCAAATGCGCTTTGGGGAGCGGCTGCAGGTAAGTTTCAACGTGGCTCAGGAAGTGCAATCGGCGATGGTTCCGTGCTTCTTACTGCAACCGCTCATTGAGAACGCTGTGATTCACGGTCTGCGTGACGTGCGGAATACCGGCGTCATTGCCGTCACCGCGGCTCGAGAGGGGCAGGAACTCGTGTTGACGGTGACGGACAACGGGGTGGGCCTGCCTGATGGTGAGGCCGCGGCGTTGAAAATCGGCGTCGGGCTAGGATCCACGCACGAGCGCCTCTCCACCATGTACCCGGATCGTCATTCGTTCACGATGCGGAGACCTCCGGGTGGCGGCACGCAAGTGCGTATTGCGGTCCCGCTTCGGTTCGCGGATTTCGAGGAAGGTTCTTCCCCCGATGAACAACCTGCGGCTGCTGATCGTTGATGATGAGCCATTGATCCGGGCGGGCATCCTGCATGACCTGTCCGAGATGCCGTTCGAGCACGTCGCGGTCGAGTGCGGGTGCGTGGAAGAAGCCGTCGAGGCAATTCGTTCCGATCACTTCGATCTCGTCCTGCTCGACGTGCAGATGCCTGACGGCTCGGGTTTTGACGTGATCCGGAAAGTCGGACCGCAGCGGATGCCCGCGGTAGTGTTTGTGACTGCCTACGACAAATATGCAATACAAGCATTCGAGGTGAACGCGGTCGACTATCTCCTGAAGCCGTTCGACGACCTTAGACTGAAGGAAAGCATCGATCGTGCCCGTGAGCGGCTGTCACGGCCGGCGGAGCTGATGCGGCAGATGGAGGCTTTGCTTGAAGCGCGCGAGACGGAATGGGTGCAGAAGCTGGTGGTGCGAAACGGCGATCGATACGATTTCGTGCCGGTGGAATCGATCGATTGGATTGAGTCGGCCAACAATTACGCCCTGCTGCACTGCCGATCGCAGGATCACCTGTTCGGAGAGAACCTGACCGCACTGGAGCGCATGCTCGACCCCGGAAAATTCACCAGGGTCCATCGATGCCACATCGTCAATCTTTCCCGTGTGGTGGCGATTCATGCGATCGCCGGCGGCGTCTTCGACATTGAACTGCAGGGGGGCAGGCGGGTGAGCACCGGCAGACAATACTCCGAACGGATTCGAAAACTGCTCAAGGCCGGCACTTGATCATCCGGCGGGAAGGCGAGCGCCGGTCGTTTGCCCCACCCTTCGTGCCGTTCGCCACCCCCTGGTTGTCGTTGGCCAAGAACCCGATGCCTGGATCAGACAAACGGAGCACCATGGACTCAAAGGCCAATTTTTCGGGTTGTCGGGTAACAGACTCCCTTCTGATCGCGCGGTGACGCGTGCTCAGTGCTCGACAATCCGTGGCCGCTCTGTTTGGCTTGCGCGTTACTTGGAACTCCGCCCAGCCTCGGCCGGCCGCGACCGCATCTTCACCATTCGCAGCGGCCCTCCCCCAACGCAGAACGATGATGGCCCGGTCAAGCGACGGGTTGCGCGTTATCCGCGCCGGAATCGGCGGACAGCGGCTGCAGGCAGACGAGGAGTGCAACGCCGCCACTCAAACATACGAACTGAAATTTTTCTGGACAATCTGTCGAATTCCGGCGTCGCCATCCGTCGCTATAGTGAAGGCGGGGCAACTAGCCCGGCTGAACGCCATTTCAGGAGACGACATGCCGCAATATCTGGTTTCCGGTTACCTCCCCGACGACTTCGATCCCTCCACAATGGGCGAAGCGATGATGGAGGAGATTCACGCGCTCAATCGCGAGATGATCGCCGCTGGCGTCAGGAAGTTCGCCTGCGGCCTGGGCCCGGCCCACACACTGCGGGCGCAGACCAATGGCGAACTGCTGCTCACCGACGGGCCGTACCTGGAGGCCAAGGAGCACGTGGGCGGTTTTTGGATATTGGAAACCGCAGATCTGGACGAGGCGGTGGCGTGGGCGCGCAAGGGCGCCAAAGCGTGCCGTTCAGCGATCGAGGTGCGAGAGATTTTCTTTAATCCGGCCCCTGAACAGAGCTGAGCGTACTGGGCCAGAGGGGACAGAGCATCTTGCGGCATCGCCGGCGCACGTACATCATGAACGCGTTGGCCTGACGACTATGGCGGTTCAGTCCTGTGAAACGGGCTTATCGCCATCAACTTCAAAATCGTCGGCCAATCGGAAGTTGAGATTCCCGCCGCCGCACCCATTGGACACCCAGACACCGGCATCGCCATAGCCCCAGGTCTTCCCGAGCAGGCAGTTGGAGCCGCCGGCCGAACGCAGCAACTCCGGCGGCTGCATCCGCCTTGCAGACCTGGTGGAAGTCTGCCCGCGCCGCGCACCCGCCCCCGCCAGCAGATCGGTCCAGTCCTGCATCTATTTCGCCAGTGCCGCAGCGTCGTTCGACTCGCAAGTGACAAATCCATCGAGTCCTTGGGCGCAGTGGAGGCGTGTATCCCTCTGTTTCGAACTGGTGGTAGATTGTAGCGCACGAGCGTGAGAACTGGAATGGGCTTTGACCGAGGTGATAAACTCCCAGGCGAGCCGACGATGTTTTCGTCGAGAACAGGCTCCCAGTCATCTTGTGAGGACCGTTGAGAGCGGCGGCCCTGAGACGAAGGAGAAGACACGACCATGAAGTTGAAGGCATTTGGAATTTGTGCGGCACTGGCCGCCGTGGTGCTGACGGGCGTGCCGGGCTTCGCGCAGCAAGCTCAGGCTCCCGCGAAGCCGGAGAATTGCCCCCCGGAGGGGTTTAGCGGCGGCTTCACGAAAGGCTGTCCGCAGCGGCAGTTCGCCTATCCGGCAGACATCGCCGCGATGATGGCGGCGGTGCCGGAGAAGCCTTACGTCGCGCCGCAGAAGCTGCGCCGCGTGCTTGTGGTAGGCCGAGCCGTCGGATGGGTGCATACCAGCATTCCACTGGCCGCAAAGATGGTGGAGTACCTGGGCGACAAGACCGGCGCGTGGATGACGACCATCACGTACGACGCTGCCGCGATCACGCCAGAGAACCTGAAGCAATACGACGCGGTCTTTCTGGCCAGCACGACCGGGGCATTCTTGGACGATCCCAATGACAAGGACGTCACTGAGCTTCGCAAGAGGGCACTGCTCGACTTTGTGAAGGGCGGCAAGGGTCTGGCGGGGGTGCATGCGGCCACCGACTGCTACCACTCCAGGAAGCCAGGCGCAACGCCCGATGCCGCGCCCATCCTGTCCGGCACGTGGCCGGAATTCAACGAAATGATCGGCGGGTACTTCAAGTCGCACTGGAATTACCCGACTCTGATTACCGCGAAGATCGACGACCCGGCCAGCCCGTTGAACGTGATGTACCCGGCACGCGGCTACGACATCATCGACGAGACGTACACGTTTGCGCAGGACTCATTCACCCGCAAGCGGGTTCACGTCCTCACCAGCGTCAACTACGCCAAGATGAGCCCGGATGACAAGGCCAAGGAGCCTGCCAACACCAAGCGCACCGACGGCGACTACGCCATCAGCTACATCCAACGCGTGGGCAACGGCCGGGTGTTCTATGAGTCGCACGGGCACGATGAGAAGGTGTACTTCCAGCGGCCTTACGTGGCGCACGTCCTGGCGGGAATCCAGTACGCGCTGGGAGACCTGAAGGCGGACGACAGCCCGAGCGAGAAATAGGGCGAGGGCACAACTGCAGCCGCACCGCTGAGGACGCAACGACCCCGCTGTACCCGCTCGCTACGGCTCTCGGCTCTAGCGCGAAGCGTCTTCTGAAGACGCGCCTGGACCCGTTGTGCCCGCTCGCAACCGCTCGCGGCGCCCTGGCGGCCGACCGACATGTTCGCCAGTGCTGCCGCGAGGTCCGGCAAGGCGGGTCGTTTTGGGAATTCTGGCGGGACGTGAAGCGAAGCGGGGAAAGCGAGCATCAACATCAATGCAGTTGTGCAGGGTACTCGAAAGGTGGTGCGTCAGGGGGAGAAGCTTGGGCGACCCGGAGGATCAGACACTCAGATCGCACCGCAGGGGTGGGCGAAGACAGGCAGCAATGTTCCTCCGGCTGATCGGGGAGCCGCACCTCGCTTTGTTGTTCCGATGCGGCGGCAGGGCGCGCAGTTCATGTAGGAAGAACCGAGGGAGCGAGGGGCACTGGGATGATTCGCAGTTGTAGCGTGTGCGGCACGAAGAACCGCATTCCGGCCAGACACCTTGCCGACACAGGCCGATGCGGCGCGTGCAAATCGCCTCTGCCGCCCATCAACGAGCCGATCGAGGTTGAAAGCACCTCATTTGACGAGATCGTGGGGGAGGCGTCCGTCCCGGTACTGGTGGACTTCTGGGCGGAGTGGTGCGGTCCGTGCCGCATGGCCGCGCCGGAAGTTCGCGAACTCGCGCGAGAGACGTCTGGACAGGCACTGGTGCTGAAAGTCGACACCGAAGCGCACCCCGAGTTGGCCGCACGGTATCGAATTCAGGCGATTCCGACCTTTATCGTCTTTCGCGACGGCCAGGTGGCATTGCAGCGCTCAGGAGTCGCATCGATATGGGAGATGCGCAGCTGGCTGGCGCCCACGGGCGCGCCCGCTGCGTGAGGAACGCCCCGCGTCGCAGATCCTGTTCCGTGTAACTCATGCCAGAGCCTCCTTGAGTTTATTGTTTGTATGATCGCTCGTTTGTTTCCGGATCCGGTTGCTTCAAAGAACCAGCGATAGGAAGCTGCCAGCCGCGTCGCATGGCCGTCAACCGGAGTCCAAAGCAGAGGACTGCGCCGGCTCCAGCCGCCGCGGCAGACGGGAGATGCAGTATGCTTCCAACCACGACCACAGTCGAGCCAAGCAGCGCGGCAACGGCGTACAACTCGGTGCGCAGAACAGTGGGGATTTGCCCCACGAGCACATCGCGAACCATGCCCCCGCCGATTCCAGTCAGCATGCCGAGCAGCATTGCGGCGCCTGGGGCGGCGTGAAACGCCAGCGCCTTACCCGCGCCGGAAACTGCAAAGAGCGCCAGTCCGCCGGCGTCGAACACCAGCACGGGGTTGTTCAAGCGATTGATGGCTCGATACCAGAAGAACGTAATCAATCCGGCAAGTATTGAGACAGCGACGTATCGCCAGTCACTGACCGCTGCGGGCGGAACCGCTCCGATCATCACGTCGCGGGCGATCCCGCCTGAGTTGCCTGCAGCGAAGGACAGGACCAGAACCCCAAAGAGATCGAGCCTGTGCCTGACCCCGGCCGTCGCGCCGCTGAGTGCAAAAACGAAAGTGCCGCCGAGATCAAGGGCGACGAGCAGCGTGTCGATCAGGATATGTTCATTGACGACCATCTGGTCTATACCGATAGCCAGGCCTGTGCGGCAACCACCAACGCCTCCACGCCCGTCTCCAAAGTTGGATGGATCACCGGAGCGAAACGCGGGTTGTGATTAGTAGGGATGTCACCAATCTTTCCATCATTCACCGCTTTCGTGTACGTGCCGGGATCGGTGCCACCGACGAACCAGAACACGGATGGTGCGCCCCATTCAGCTCCGAAGCATCCGAAGTCCTCGCTCGCCGTCGTCGGCCTGGCTTCCTGCACACGGTCAGAGCGGAAGTGGCGTCGAAAAGCATCGCCTACCCGCCTGGTGGCCTCGGGATCATTTGTGACAAGGGAATAGCGGTCGAGAGGCGTGATCTCCGGTTTCATAGGAGCGCCCGCCGCGGCGGCTTCGGCATTGACGACGCGTTCGATCGCAGCGAGCACGCGTTTACGGACGCCCTCGTCAAAAGTTCGAACGTTGAGCTTGATGAGCGCCTCATCCGGGATGACGTTTTCCTTCGTGCCTGCCTGTAGTACGCCGACCGTGATTACCGCGGCTTCGTTCGCCGCCACCTCCCTGGAAACGATGGTCTGTAGCCGCAGCACTGTTGCGGCTGCCATCACAACAGGATCGATGCTGGCCTCAGGCATGGACCCGTGAGCACCCCGTCCAAACATCCGGATCTGCAGGCTATCGCCGGCGGAAGTGACGACTCCGGCGCGCGAGCTGAGTACGCCAGAGGACCCCACCATCACGTGTTGCCCGAGCACGACATCAGGCTTAGGAAAGCGTTTGAAGAGTCCATCGTCGATCATGGCCTGTGCTCCGGCCGCGATCTCCTCTGCCGGTTGGAAGACCAGCATCAGATTTCCTTTCCAAGCTTCGCGAGCCTTCGCAAACAGCGTGGCCGCGCCGATGAGCCAGGCCACATGCATGTCGTGACCGCAGGCATGCATGACGGGCACTGTCTTCCCCGTACTGTCAGTGGCCGTCACCTTGCTGGCGTACCGCAGACCCGTGGCTTCCTGAACCGGGAGCGCGTCCATGTCGGCGCGCAGCATGACGGTTGGTCCTTCGCCATTACGCAACAGACCGACAACGCCGGTGTTTCCAATTCCGGTGGTCACTTCATAGCCAGCTGTACGAAGGCGGTCCGCCGCGAGGCCGGCCGTCCGTTTTTCCTGCATCGACAATTCGGGATGAGCATGCAGGTCTCTGTAGACGGCCTCCAGATCGGAAAGCAGGCTGCCCAGGTTTGCCAGCACACTCATGGAAGATTTCGATGGCGCATCGCTCATAGGCGGTTCCGCGGCGAAGTCACAACCGTTTATGTCCAATAGCTCATCCCGATCGTACACGCACAGCACAGAGGCCTCAAGGACGATCAGGAGATGTTCCAGCTTCAGCCCCCGTGGTGTTGATGAGATGAGTACTGGAACGATGACTTTTAATCAGGCGCAATGCCGGGATGCGGGCAACGAGTTCGTCTCAAGCGGCGGCGAAGTTCGACGGTACGTACTCGCAGCGCGGATCGGAGGCGAGGAAGTCGCCGGTGAGAGCATAGGCGCGGGAGCGGGAGCCGCCGCAGAGGTTGCGGTATTCGCAGGCGCCGCATTTGCCCTCCAGTGCGTCGCTTTGCCGCAGGACGCGGAAGAGTGAGGAGTGGCGGTAGGCCTGCTGGAGAGTGGTGCGGCGGACATTGCCGGCTGAGACTTCAAGGAAGCCGGAAGGGAAGATCTCGCCCGTGTGGGAGATGAAGAGGAAGCCCTTGCCGTCGTTGATGCCGGCCTGGCGTTGGATGACGCCGGGCGCAGCCGTGGAAGCCGCGCCGGTCTTCTTACGCTGCTGGGCGACGTAGCGGCGGTAGTGCTGGGCTTCAGTCGTCTTGATGTCGAAAGGGGCGGTGAGAGAGGTGCGGTAGAGGAAGTCGAAAACCTGCTCGTATTCGGGGGCGGTGAGATCGTCCTCGGCGAGCGCGCGTCCCGTAACGACGAGGAAAAAGACGCTCCAAAGGCGTGCGTGCTCTTCGCCGACGACCCGGGCGATGCGGTCCAGGGCGTCCACGTTGTGGCGCGTCACTGTGGTGTTGATCTGAGTCTCGAGGCCGATCTTCGCCGCGTGGCGCAGGGCGTCGATGGTGCGCTGGTAGGAGCCGGCGACCTGGCGGAAGGCGTCGTGGGCCCGGGCGTCCGCGCCGTCCAGGCTGACGGCCATACGGGAGACGCCGCATTGCTGGAAGCGCGAGATGGCGTCTTTTGTGAGCAGCGGCGTGGCGCTGGGGGTGACCGTGGTGCGGAGGCCGGCGTTCACGCTCTCTGTAATCAGGTCGAACAGATCGGGGCGCTTCAAGGGATCGCCGCCGGTGAAGACAAGGAGCGGGTCGCCGAAGTCTTTGATCTGGCGGATCACTTCACGGGCTTCTTTCCCGCCCAGTTCCAAGGGGTTACGATCGGGGATGGCGGAAGCGCGGCAGTGCTTGCAGGCGAGGTCGCAGGCCTGGGTCACTTCCCAGATCACGAGGAATGGGGCTTCTGAGAAATCGCGCATCGGGTGCCTCCCTTGAAATTCGAGAGTACAGGGAAGGGGGAAGAATCTCAGTGACCGGGGTCACGAGGGTGAATCGACGACAGTGCCTAGGGGACGCCCTCACGGGTTCCCTCGTCTTCGCCTCGGTGCCCCCACACGTCGCCAATGCTGTCGAGTGCGTTAGGATCGTCAACTGATGGAACCAGGGCGGTTGTGGAGGACGGCGCGGCGGCTGAGGGCGTCGCAAATCAGGCAACGCTTTCTCCTTTTCGGTGCTCGAGGCCCGAGCGCAGCCCCAGCTGTGGTGGTGCGGGCACGTGACGGGATTTGGCAGCCGGGAATCCCGAAGACGTCCGGGTGGCTGGGAGGGCGGCGGCACCGGTTGCTGAACCAGGAGAGGGAACTTCGAGGATGGAATGATGAGGGGATTCCGAAGCTGTGGTTGTATCACCTCCACTATCACGATGGGGTTGAGGCCGAGTTAGCGGAGCGCTGGGTGCGGGAGAACCCTGCGGGCGAGGGTGCCGGGTGGGCGCCCTATCCGATTTCACGGCGGATTTCGAATTGGGTGCGTTGGAGGCTGGAGGGAGGAGAGGGATTCGCGGGATTCGAGGAGAGCCTGGCGTGGCAGGCCGAGTGGTTGAGGCGCCGGGTGGAACGGAATCTGGGAGCGAACCATTTGCTGGCGAACGGTAAGGCACTGGCGATGGCGGGGTGCTACTTGGGCGGCCGGGCGGCGGAGAGGTGGCGCGCGGAAGGGCTCGAGATTCTGCGGGCGGAGCTGCGCGAGCAGGTGCTGGAGGATGGAGGGCATTACGAACTGAGCCCGATGTACCACGCTCTTGTGCTGGAGGATGTGCTGGACCTGGAGAACCTGGGGCGAGCCTATCCGGGTCTGGCGCCAGGGTTCGAGGAGATCGCGGGCAGGATGCTGGGCTGGCTGCGGAACATGACGCACGCGGACGGGCGGATCGCTTTCTTTAATGATGCGGCGTTCGGCATGGCGCCGGAACCGGCGGAACTGGAGGCGTATGCAGGACGGCTGGGAGTGGGCGAGGCAAAGGTTGCGCTGAGCGAGAGCGGATATGTCCGGCTGGAGAGGGGCAGCGTGACGGTGCTGATGGACATCGGCGCGCTGGGGCCGGACCATCAACCGGCGCACGGGCACTGCGACCTGCTGTCGGTGGAGGTGTCGCGTCACGGCCTGCGCGAGGTGGTGAACAGCGGCGTCTCGACATATGAGGCGGGAGTGGAGCGGCTGAGGCAGAGGCAGACGGCAGCCCATTCTACGGCGGTTGTAGATGGCGAGGAACAGAGCGAGGTGTGGGGCAGCTTTCAGGCAGGCCGAAGCGCGAGGGTGATGGAGAGGTCGAGCGATGGGTTGCACTGGGCGCAGGGGGCGCACGACGGATACCGCAGATTGGGTGTGGTGCACACCAGACGGGTGGAGATGAAGGAGGGGGCCGTGGTGGTGCGCGACCGCTTTGATGGGCATGGCGTGCACAAAGTTGAGTTGTACTGGCACCTGCATCCGGAGGCGCGGGTTCAAGTGGAGATGGACAGCCGGATGGCGCGGCGGGATGAAGAGGGAACCTGGCATCCCGAATTCGGGCTGGCCGTGCGGAACCGGATAATTGTGGGGGAGTGGCAGGGGCGATGTCCCGTGGAGTTGGAGACGAGGCTCACGTGGTGATTCCGATCGCCTGATTGCAGATAGCGGCGATTTGCCGGGCGATCTCCCGCCGTGAGTACGTTTGGACGAATTCGGGATCGGGTTCTTCGGAGGGCATAGCGGCCGAGCGGACGACGAGATCCTGCAGAGCGGCGCCAACACGGGCCGGCTCCTCGTGCGACACCAATGCGTGCAGGGGCGCATACCGCTGGACCAGATCGGCACAGTCGCCGGGAGGAACGATGGCCAGAATGGGGCGGCCACTGCGGAGGTACTCGTAGGTTTTGCCCGCCACGGGGGTGACTTCGTTGCGGCTTGGCGGCTGGTAGAGCACCAGGATGGTGGCTTCCCGCATTGCGCGGATCGCCTCGGCGTGCGGCGCCACGGGACGGGCGCGGACGAAGCTGTCGAGGCTAAGGCGACGGATGGAAGAGCGGAGCTCCGGGCTATCGTCTCCGAGAATTTCGAATTCGATCCTCAGACCGGCGTCGAGGGCGGCGCGCATGCCGCGCAGGAGGAGATCCGGGGAGCGGCTGGCGACGCCCGAAAACCTGCCGCAATACCGCAGCAGTGGGATGTCCCGCCGGGGAGCCTCCACAGGCGAGGAGAAGTCCGCTTCATCAAAGCCATTCGGCACAAGGTGGATGCGTTCCGCGGCGTCTGCAAACATCCGCGCATAGGCCCTGCGCATGGAAGGAGTGTTCACCAGGATGGCGGCCGCGGACTCAAACAAGCGCCGTTCAAGCCGCGGATAGACCCAGCAGCACAGGGCGCGTTTGATTGCCTTGCGGCCCCGCGCCCCGCCCAGGTGCGGGTCGAGGGACCAGGAATCGCGCATGTCGGCGACGAAGGGGATTCGAGCCTCGCGCGCCAGGCTCATCGCCGACAAGACGTGCGGGAAAGGCGGGCCGCTGGCGTAGACGAGATCGGGCCGCGCATCCGTGATCAAGGCGCGAGCGCGGGGGAGGACTTGCCCCGCCCATATCCAGGCCCCGAGTTGATAAGAGATCCGCGGCGGGATTGGAGCCGGGATGCGGACGATCCGAGCGGCCGGGGAAGGCACTGCTTCGGCACTGGCGTCGATCCTCTCCTGCCGGCAGATCACCGACACCTCCCATCCGAACTCCGGAAGGTAGCGCACCAGTTTGTGGCTTCTCAGGGCGGCGCCGGGAGCGGTGCAGGGAGGAAAGTCGTAGGTGAGCACGAGCGCTTTCTTCATGGCGTCGGCGGAGTCGGATGGGCGAGTGCTCTCCCTCCTCTTTAGAGACACGGAGCAGACACACGGAATTGTACCGAACTCGCCCAGGAAGTTCCGTGAAACCCGCCGGCAGGCGGCGCCGCCGTGACGGTGGTCACTGAGGCGGGATGAGAATCAGCGCAGACTGGGGATGTGAGGTCAGAACTCAGTATCGGCTTCGGAGCGCAGCGCCGCGGGATCGGCGATAACGATCTGGCGCTTCACGATGCGGATCATGCCCTCGGCCTGGAAGCGGGCGAGGTTGCGCGAAACGACTTCGCGGACGGTGCCGAGGCGGAGAGCGAGCTCTTCGTGGGTGAGCTGCACCTCCTTGGCGGGGCCGCCGGATTCCTGGGCGGCTTGCAGCAGAGTCCGCGCCAATCGCTGGCGTACGCTGCCGAAGGTGACCGACTCGATGAGAGAGACCAACTGGCGCAGGCGGCGGCCGACAACCGCGAGCACCTTGATGGGGACCTGCGGATGCTGCGCACAGAATCGGCGGAAATCTTCTTTGCGCACGAGGAAGGCGATGGTGTCCTTCAGCGTCGTGACCGTGGCTGGATAGACGCCGTCGTCAAACAGGGGCACTTCGGCGACGCTCGACGGAGCCGCGTCCTGGGCGAGCATGATTTCGCGCCCGGACGGACTGGTCTTGGAGATTTTCACCACGCCGGAGCCGATGACGTAGAGGCCTTCGCAGGGCTCGCCTTCGTAGAAGAGAGTCTGCCCGGCTTCGAAAGTTTTCTCCACGGCCATTGCGCCGATCTGCTGGCGCTCTTCGGGCGTGAGGATCGAGAACAGAGATGTTTTGTCGAAGGTGTCGTGACGCAGGGAGTTCATGCAGGAATCGGTTTTAATGTACCTCAAAGGAGCACTCAATGAGCGATCGCTATGTTTTCGTGGAAGATCTTCACGAGCACACGCCCTTACCGGAGAACGGCATATTGAGCCGGACGCTGCAGAATGACGACCGGTCCAAGGTGATCCAGTTCTGCTTCGCGCCGGGACAGGAGCTGTCGGCGCACACGGCGCCGATGCCGGCGATGCTGTACTTCGTGAAGGGCGAGGGGACAGTGAAGCTAGGGGACGATGTGATGGAGGTGAAGGAGGGGTCGTTCGCGTATATGACGCCGCTGCTGGAGCATGGGATCAAGGCGAAGGGGGAGGTGGTGATGCTGCTGGTGATGTTGAAGAACGCGCCGGCGAAGTAGGCTGCCACGGGCTGGCGCGAGCCGGGGGCTCGCACCGCTCAGGGGAGCGATGCGCGTTGCTGTTCAGGGACAATAGCTGGGTGGAACTGAGTGCGGAACAGCAGCAGGCGGTGAGGCGGAACGGGCAGGATGTCTGCTGCGTGGCGGGGCCGGGGTCGGGGAAAACAGCGGTACTGGTTGAGCGCTTCGCCTGGCTGGTGGAGCAGGGACTCGATCCCGCGTCGATCCTGGCGATCACCTTTACGGAGAAGGCGGCGACGCAGATCAAGGCGCGGCTGGTGCGGCGCTTCAGCAATTCGCCGGAGAAGAGGCGGGCGGTGGAGCATGCACCGGTCTCGACGATTCACTCGTTCTGCCTGGGCCTGCTGCGGGAGCATGCCGTGGAGGCGATGCTCGATCCGGGTTTCACGGTGATGGACGAGCGCGAGGCCGAGGCGCTGCAGAGCGCGGCGATGGAAGCCGTGCTCGACAGGCTGGCGGCTGAGCGGCATGACGAATTCGTCGCACTGGCGGAGGCGTGGCCGGCGCAGGACATGGCGCGCGAACTACGAAGCGTCTATGAGTCGCTGCGCATGGGCGGCGGCGCGAAGGCGGCGCTGCGGCACATGGCCGAGTACGACCCGGAAATCGAATTGGCCACAGCGGAGCAGGCGGCTCAGGAAATGTTGCACGGGTCGCCTCCCCCGAAGTCGGATGCGCAACGGAAACGGCTGGCGCGGCTGCGCGATTGGCTGACGCAGCGGCAGCGGATCGCGCCTCTGGAGTGGCTTGGAACGTTCAAGATGGACATCCGCAGCTTCAAGGAAGGCCACCCGATCTATGACGGGCGCGACCGGCTGCAGATGCTGGTGGACGCGGCCCGGCGCGCTGTGGTGGGCGCCATGCATCGGGCGGAGCGGGCGCGGGCGCGTGAAGCGTTGATCGAGTTCGAGCGGGAATATGCGGCGCGCAAGCGGGCGCGGGCGATGCTCGATTTCGAGGACCTGCTGGAGCAGGCACTGGCGCTGCTCGAATCGAATGTGACGGTGCGGCGCGAGACGCAGGAGCGCTACGGCGCCATCCTGATGGACGAACTGCAGGACACGAATCCGGTGCAGTGGCGCATTCTCGACCAGGTGCGGCGGCCGGGCCGGTTCTTCGCGGTGGGAGATATCAATCAATCCATCTACGGGTTCCGCTACGCTGCGCCGGAGCAGTTCAGCGAGTATCAGCGAGGAGTGGAGGAACAGGGTGGAGCGATTGACCGGCTGGAGCGGAACTATCGCAGCCGGAAGGCGATTCTCGATGCAGTGACGGCGGTGACGATCGCGCAGCCGTGCGCTGGTGTTTTGAAGCACCAGTTGATCGAGGGCCGCGAGCTGCCTGCGTCAGAAGGTCCGTTTGTCGAAGTGCAGCGCGTGGAGACTCGCGATGGCAACGAAGAGGCGCTCTGGATTGCACGAAGGCTGAGAGAGTTGCACGGCACGTTGATGGTGGGCGATCCGCCACGGCCCGCGCGGTTCTCCGACATGGCGATTCTGTCGCGGACCAACACGCCGTTCGACAGTTATGAAGAGGCGCTGGGATGGTTTGGGATTCCTTGCGTGCTGGCGCGCGGGCGGAATTTCTATGAAGAACCCGAGGTGCTCGATCTGACCAACTGGCTGCGGGTGATCGAGAACCCTGCCGACGAGGTGGCGCTGTTCGGATTGCTGCGCTCGCCGTTTTTCGGAGTGTCCGATGAGCAGTTGATGCGCGAACGGATGCAAGGAGGACTGGCTCCGCGGGCAGCGATGCAGCGGATCCATGCGGCGCGCAAGCTGCGCGAGGAGATCCCGGCGGACCGCATTCTGGCGCGCATTCTCGATGAGACCGGGTATTTGGCATCGCTGAGCAGAAGGGCTCGAGCGAACGTCGAGAAGTTTCTGCGGCTGCTGCGCGATCTGGATGCGATGTCCCCTGGCGGCCTGGCGGAGCAAATCCGGCATATTGACGATCTGCGCGCGACGGGCAAGGAGCCGAGCGCTCCGGAAGTCGAGGCGGTGGACGCAGTGCAGGTGATGTCGGTGCACACGGCCAAGGGGCTGGAGTTTCCGGTGGTGGTGCTGGCGTCGATGCAGCGGGGGACGAACGGGTCCACGCCGGACATCTGCTGGTCGCCGAGAAACGGCCTGGGCATGCGCTGGAGGGTCCCCGGCTCCGCGGAGAGCGTTGAAGATCCGGTGCTGAATGCGTGGCAGAGCGAGTGTGGGCAACGCGAGCGCGCGGAAGAAGACCGGCTGCTGTATGTCGCCATGACGCGGGCCGAGGAGCGGCTGATTCTGTCGTGGACGGAGGTGAAAAACACGCGAGGGGTCTGGCCGCGGCAGGCGGCAACGGGGCTGAACGTCGAGTGGCCGGCGGAAGTAGGTGTAGCGGTAGAGACGGAGGACGCGCGCGTGGTCCGGCTGGCCGGCGAACCGGAGTGGATGGAGCCGCCGCAGCTTGCGGACTCGCGGGGATCCGCGGTGGAGGTGGATGCGGGTCGGGAGCCGGGTCAGGCTGCGGCGGCAGTCGCCGTCACGGCGCTCTCGGTGTTCGCGGCGTGCCCGCGCCGGCACTTCCTGCAGACGGTGCTACGCTGGCCACAGCCGGAGCACAACGGCGGATCGGGCGCCATGGCGCTGGGGACGGAGACGCACGAGTTTCTGGGAGGAAAGCGCGCACTGGTTTCTCCGGAAGCGCACGCGCTGGCACAGACATTTCTGGACAGCCCGTTGGGACGGCGGGCCGCGCGGTCTGCGCGCGTTCATCGCGAGGAAGATTTTCTGGTGGACGTGGACGGAACGCTGTTGCGGGGACAGATTGATTTACGGTTCGAGGAGCCGCGCGGCAGCGTGCTGGTGGACTACAAGACGGATCAGTATCTGAGCGCGCAGCGGCTGGCGGGATACTCGCTGCAATTGCGGCTGTATGCGCTGGCGGTGGAGCGGTTGACTGGCAGGGCGCCAGCGGAGGCGTGGCTGTTCGCACTGCGGAACGGAGGAACGCACCAGGTGGACCTCGGACGCGAGTCATTGGACGAGGCACTCGGGGTTCTGAACGAGTGGCGTGCAGCGGAGGTCCGGGGCGATTATCCGATGAGGGAGACCGCCGAGTGCCGGTGGTGTCCGTATGTGGAGGGGGCGTGTCCGGCGAGAAGGGCAGTTACCGGCGCGTGAAAAGATCCTTCCACGAATCGTCCAGTGCGGTCCAGCGCTCGTCCTGACCTTCGGCGGACTCCGAGATCTGGAGCGTGCCGTGGCCGTCCTCGCAGAGCATTTCGGTGGAGCAGGGCTCAAAGATGCTGGCCCAGGAACCGATGGTCACGGGGAGTCCAAGGATGCGCAGACACACGGGGCAGCGATGACGCTGGTCGTTGACGCACCAGGCGAGGGCGACGCCGAGGGCGCTCACATAGGCCCACGCGAGAGCCACCGAGCTGAACACAGCCACCCGCTCATCTCCGGGGAAGAATCCGCGCAGAGCCGCCGAGGTTTCGATCCAGACGAGAGGAAGCAGCACCACGATAAAAAGGATTTTGAGAAGAAAGAATGAGCGGTAGAACCAGCCGCCGAGTCGGAGGGGCAAGCGCTGGCGGAAGACGATGGTCGCGCCGGAGATGAGGGAGAGGGTCAGGAAGAAACCGTGGGCGACGAGGGTGTCGGACTTGGGGGGCGGAGAGCCGGGCAGCAGACGGAGGAGATGACGCGTGTAGTTGAAGCCGTCGCTGAGGATCGCGATGGCAACGGCCAGCACGACTCCTACAACCGCCACGAAAGCGGGACCGTGCAGCCAGCGGCGCCAGGTTTCTTCGCGGACACGAGTCTTAAGCGCGTCGGTGAATGCGACACGGGCGAGGCGCAGGATTTCCGCGTCGCCGCGCGGGAGTTCTCCGCGCTCCATCAGGATCCACCAGTCGAAGAGGAGCACGTCGCGGCGGGCGCGCCAGGTGCGGCGATCGCGGCCTGGCACAATCCAACTGGCCAGAAGGACGAGCCACCGGTAAAGAACCGGCGGGCGAAACGCGCGGTCTTGCGGCATGGCGTCGTGTACCTCCGTCAGAAGTAGACGCGCACTTGCCCCCGCTTGTTCCCGCTACAGGCGGATCAGAAAGATCACGAAAGAGACGCATCCGGCGCCGAGAGCGAGCCAGCCCCAGGTGCGCACCGCCGGGATGTGCCACCACATGTAGAGGCCGCTGGCGACCCAGAGGATGATGCCGAGGCAGACGATGTCCACCGCAACACTCCAGGATTTCTGGAGCCAGCCTTCCTGTTCGAATCCGCCCTTGGCGTGCATGCCGGTGAAAAAGTAGTCCCAGCGGAAGCGCATGTCTTCGGCGACCAGCTTTTTCCGATCGATGAAATATTTCACCTGCGTGGATTTCCAGAAGGTGTGGATGTAGACGTTCACCTGGTTGGGGCCCTGACGATAGGCTCCCCAGGCGCCGTCGAGCCCGGTGTCTTTCATGATGCGCGCACCGAGGGGGCGCAGCTCGTCGCCTTCCGGAACCGGCACATCGTAATCGCGTTCGAAGCGGGGCGTCCAATCAGGGAGGCCCTTCGCCTTGTCGAGATCGTCGAAGAATCGCGAGTGGCTGAACGAGATGGAACTGATGCCGTAGACGAGGAACCAGGGGATCAGCGAGAGGCCGAGGTAGAGGTGCAGCCGGCGGTTGAGGTGTTGAAAGGTCATGGTGGATTCCTCAGAGCACGGCGAGGTAGAAAGCGAAGATGACGAGTCCGGAGGAGGCGGCAAGGAGGCCGATGGCGCGGGTGGCCTTCATCTCCCACCACATCCAGATCCCTGAAAGCGACCAGAAGACCATGGCGAAGGTTGCGAGGTCCACCATGAAGCCCCACATGTCATCGAGGAGATAGTTCTGATAGAAACCGCGGCGGCGGTGGATTCTTTCGAGGAAGTTGTTGGTACGGAACTGCTGTTTCTCGACAAGGATGCTGCCGGTTGATGGCGTGAAGGTGATGCGGCGGGGGGAAATGGCATCCAGGCGGTTGATGACGAGGGCGCCGTCGTTGCGGGCGGAGGCACTGTGCGCGCCGTCGAGGCCGAGGCTGGCGAGCAGGACGGCGGCTTTTGCTTTGGCGTCGTCAGGTAGTGCGCCATGGAAGTTGGTCTCGCGCTCTTTGACGAACGGCGGCGTCGTCGTGCCGTAGGCTTTGCGAAAGATGTCGCGATGGTTCATGGCCAGGGTGCTGACGGCGTACATCAGCAGCCAGGGCGCAAGGAACAGCGCGAGGTACATGTGGGTGCAGCGCAGCACCTTGGAGAACATGGTCTACGGAGTGTACACGATCGGACGCCGAGGACAAAGCGAAAAGCCCCGCGCACCGAGCGGGGTAGCGACCGCGCGAACCCCCGGCTGGCGCCGGGGGTCATCGGTAATGCTACTGGAGCGGCAGGTCGCCCTGGCCGTTGTCGTCTTCGCCGTTTTCGGCTTCCTGGACGGTGCAGGCGGCGGCGACGGTGTCGCCGGCCTCCATGCTGACGAGCTTGACACCGGAGGCGGAGCGGCCGGTCTTGCGGATGCTCTCTGCCTCAGTGCGGAGGATCTTGCCCTCACGGGTGATGAGGATGACGTCGGTGTCCTCAGTCACGGCGAGCACGGCCAGTACCTTGCCGGTCTTGTTCGTCACCTTCATGTTGATGACGCCCCTTCCGGCGCGGGACTGGAGGCGGTACTCGTTGATCTTTGTCCGCTTGCCGAAGCCGTTTTCGGAGACGGACAGCATGAGATCGTCCTCGGAGACGACTTCCATGCCGATGATGTGGTCATCCTCGTCGAGTCGCATGGAGAGGACGCCGGCGGCGGGGCGGCCCATCGCGCGGACATCCTCTTCCGAAAACTTGATCGCCATGCCCTCGCGGGTGGCGATGAAGATGAGTTCCTTGCCGGTGGAGATGCGGGCGCTGATCAGCTCGTCGCCATCCTTCAGGCCGATGGCGATGATGCCGCGGGCCAGGGGGTTGTCGAACTCGGTGAGCTCGCACTTCTTGATGACGCCGAGCTTGGTGGCCATCACGACGTAGCGGTCCGCGGTGAATTCCTTGACGGAGAGGAAGGTGCGGACGGTCTCATCCTGTTGCAGGTTGATCAGGCCGTTGATGTTCTTGCCGCGGCCTGCCGCCTGGGCATCGGGCAGATTGTAGACCTTGAGCCAGTACAGGCGGCCCATCGAGGTGAAGATGAGCAGATAGCTGTGGGTGTTAGCCACGATGAGGTGCTCGACAACATCTTCAGTTCTCGTGGCCATGCCGATGCGGCCCTTGCCTCCGCGAGTCTGGCGGCGGTAGGTGTCGAGCGAAGTGCGCTTCAGGTAGCCGCCGCGTGTCACGGTGACGACGACGTCCTCGGGCTTGATGAGGTCTTCGAGATTGATCTCGCCCTCGTCCTCGACGATCTGCGTGCGGCGCTCGTCGCCGAACTCCTTCTGGACTTCCTTCAGCTCCTTGACGATCAATGCGCGCAGCACCTTGTCGGAGCCGAGGATTTCGAGATACTCGGCGATCATGCGCTGGATTTCGGCCAGCTCGTCGAGAATCTTCTGCTGCTCCATGCCGGTGAGGCGCTGGAGCTGGAGTTCGATGATGGCCTGAGCCTGGCGCTCGGTGAAGTCGAACCGCGACACGGCTTCGCCGTTGAACTTGATGGTGGGAGACCACTTCGCGACAACCTTTTCGAGGTTCGGGTTCTCGGGGAACTGCGTGGTCCCCATCAAGGCCTCGCGGGCCTCTTTGGGATTGCGGGATGCGCGCACCGTCTCGATGACGGCATCGAGGTTCTGCAGCGCCTTCTGGAAGCCGAGCAAGAGGTGCTCGCGCTCGCGGGCCTTGCGCAGCAGGTACTCCGTGCGCCGGCGGACGACTTCGACGCGATGGTCAATGAAGCGCTTGATGCAGTCGATGAGGCCCAGCTCGCGCGGCTGCCCGTTGACGATGGACAGCATGATCACGCCGAAGTTGACCTGCATCTGCGTGAGCTTGTAGAGGTTGTTGAGGATGATCTCCGGCTGCTCGCCGCGCTTGAGCTCGATGACAACGCGGAGGCCGTCGCGGTCGCTCTCATCGCGCACGTCCGAGATGCCTTCGATGCGCTTCTCGTTGACGAGCGAGGCGATCTGCTCGACGAGCCGCGCCTTATTGACCTGGTAGGGAAGCTCGGTGACGACGATGGATTCACGGTCCTTGCCGAGCTTCTCAGTGCCGACCTTGGCGCGGATCTTCATCGAGCCGCGGCCCTTGGAGAAGTAGTCGTAGATGCCCTGCCGTCCGAGGATGATGCCGGCGGTGGGGAAGTCGGGGCCGGGCACCATTTCGATGACCTTGTCGAGGGTGAGCGACGGGTTCTGAACGAGGGCGATGGTGGCGTTGACGATCTCGGTGAGGTTGTGCGGCGGGATGCGCGTGGCCATGCCGACGGCGATGCCTTCGCTGCCGTTGATGAGCAGATTGGGAACGCGCGTGGGCAGGACTTCCGGCTCGACTTCGCTGTCGTCGTAGTTGGAGCGGAAGTCGACGGTCTCCTTGTCGATGTCCTCGAGCAGAACCGCGGCGATGCGGCTGAGCCGCGCCTCGGTGTAACGCATGGCCGCGGGCGGATCGGCGTCGATCGAACCGAAGTTGCCCTGGCCGTCGACGAGCCGATAGCGCATGGAGAAGGGCTGCGCCATGCGGACCAAGGCGTCGTAGACGGCGGTGTCGCCGTGAGGGTGGAATTTGCCGAGGACCTCGCCGACGATCTTGGCGCACTTGCGGGTGGGGCGATTGAAGGTGAGCCCCATTTCGCTCATGCCGTAGAGGATGCGGCGGTGGACAGGCTTCAGACCGTCGCGCACATCGGGCAGCGCCCGGCCGATGATGACGGACATCGAGTAGTCGAGATACGAACGCCGCATCTCGTCTTCGATGTTGATGGGGCTGATGTTTTTCCGGTCGCCCAGAGGCAGCTGCACGCCGCCACCGGAAGCCGGGGGCGTCTGCTGATTTTCAGGGTCTTGCGGGTTCGACATGGTAAATCATTAGTTTAGCAAAATGATTGATACGATGGGGCTTATGATATGATCTACTGAGGGCCCATGCTATCCATCGTCGTCCCGATCCACAACGAAGAACCTGCAATTTTAAGACTTTACGACCGGCTGACGCTGGTGCTCGAACAGCTCAACCGCCCATACGAGATTATTTTCGTCGACGACGCTTCCTCGGATCGCAGTTTTGACTTGCTGGCGAACCTCGTGGAGACGGATGGACGGCTAAGAGTTGTGCGTCTTCGCCGGAATTTCGGCCAGACTGCCGCGCTAGTCGCCGGCTTTCATGAGGCGAAGGGCTCGGTCATCATTACGATGGACGGAGACCTGCAGCACGAGCCGGAGGACCTTCCCCTCCTTTTGGCCAAGATTGACGAGGGTTACGACATCGCGAGCGGCTGGCGGAAGGAGCGGCGCGACAACCTGGTCATGCGCAAGATCCCGTCGCGCATCGCGAACTGGATCATGTCGAAGGTGAGCGGCGTGGACCTGCATGATTTCGGCACGACGTTCAAAGCGTACAGGGCCGAGATCATCCGCGACATCAACCTATACGGCGAATTGCACCGCTTCATCCCGGCGCTGGCCAGCTTCTACGGCGCGCGCATCGCAGAGGTGCCGATTCAGAATCCGCCGCGGGCGGGCGGCGCGTCGCATTACGGGATCGGGCGAACGTTCAACGTGATGTTCGATATCCTCACCATCCGCTTCCTGCTGAAGTACTTCACCAGGCCGATGCACTTCTTCGGGCGGATCGGCCTGGGCAGCGTGACGACGGGCGGACTGATACTGGCGTTCCTGCTGGCGAAGAAGGTCTTCGGCCACGAGATCATCCTGGAGCACGGCCCGCTGCTGTTCACGGGCGGCCTGCTGCTGGTGGTAGGACTGATGATGTTCACCACGGGTCTGCTGGGCGAGATGATGATGCGGACGTACTTCGAAAGCCAGGGCCGGCGGATCTACGCGGTGCGGGAAGTCCGGACCAAGCAGGAGCAGCGGACACAGTAAGATTCGGTTTGGCCCCAGGCGCATTTGCGGTTCCACATGATCAGGGCAAGCCGGGCAAGATTACCTTGTCGAGGAGCCAGCTGTACGGAGAGCTCGTGGATCATTCTTCCGACTTCTTCCACCACTGTTCGAAGAGACCGAGCATGGCCTCGGCGAAGCCGTGGTGGTCGAAGACGACGGATGTCCAGGCGGGGCGGGTGATGACGGGGTCGAGGAGCGCGACGAGCCCCTGCGCGCCGTCGAAGACGGCGAGTTTCATGGGGAGCGAGGGGGCGAAGCGGACCTCGATTCCGACCGATTTGTAGTCTTCCAGGCGTGCGCGGTGCGCGCCGTCCAGCGCCTCGGATTCCAGGATGATGCGGCATTTGACCCCGCGCGCGGCAGCCTGTTTCACGAGCTGCTCGTCGAGGGGATCGACGGCATAGGGAGGTCGTGAGAACTCGATGTAGGAGCGCTCCACACCGGCCAGCATGGAGCGGTAGTGGACCGCGATCTGCGAGGGGTCGTTCACGATGCGCAGGTAGTCCAGAGTGCCTCGGCCGCCCTGCCCCTCGGCGTACGCGGCCCTGAGTTCGACCGCAAGAGACTGGCCATGCCGGCGCTGGCTTTCGATCTGCTGCTCGAGATGTTCCTTCTGCCGCTCGAGGAAGGCGGGGATGGCGAGACCGGGCTCCACGGCGGAGAAGAGCTTGGTCTTTTCCTGCACAACCTGGGCGAAGCCCTTCTCGACAAGGCTGTCGAGCACCTCATAGACCTTCTGCCGGGGAACGCGGGCACGGGCGGCAAGTTCCAGCGCCTTGAAGCGGGGATGTCCCACCAGGACGAGGTAAGAGCGAGCCTCGTAGGCGTTGAGACCCACCTGCTGGAGGCGGCGCCAAAATTTCTCGTAATCGACTTCGGCGAGTTCGTTGGCCATTCCCCGTAAGAACCTCAGGCACAAACATATATCACAGTCCGCCGGAGAAGACGTGCCCACGCTCCGATGAAGACGCGCTCGAACCCGTTACACCCGCTCGCGGCTCTATTGCATCCATAGCCGGGAGCGGTCGCGAGCGGGTAAAGCATGACCCTTCAGGATGCGTAGTGGAGAATGAACGGCTGAAGCCCGGAGGCTCCACGCGGCATCAGAGATGCATGGGCGTCAGTAGCTGGGAGCTGCCGCACACTCTTGGTGTGCTGCGGCGCAGTGCGTGGAGCGAAGAGAGGCTCGCGGGACGCAGCGTCAAGGACGAGATCCGCGACAACCTGATCTGCAAGCTGAAAAAAGGCGAAGACCTCTTCCCGGGCATTGTCGGGTATGAGGATACGGTGGTGCCGCAGGTGGTGAATGCCGTGCTTTCCAAGCACAATTTCATCCTGCTGGGGCTGCGAGGGCAGGCCAAGACCCGCATCCTGCGGATGCTGACTTCGCTGCTGGACGATCACCTGCCGTATGTGGCGGGGTCGGAGATCCGGGACAATCCCTACCGCCCTCTGAGCAAACAGGCGCGCCAGATCATCGAAGACATGGGCGAGGACACGCCCATCGGGTGGCTGACTCCCGAACAGCGGTACGTGGAGAAGCTGGCCACGCCGGACGTCACCATCGCGGACATGATCGGCGACATCGACCCGATCAAAGCGGCGCGCACGGGTCTCAATATCGGCGACGAGCTGACGGTGCATTACGGGCTTCTGCCCCGAGCCAACCGCGGGGTCTTCGCGATCAACGAACTGCCTGACCTTGCGGGAAAGATCCAGGTGGGGCTGTTCAACATCCTGCAGGAGGGCGACGTCCAGATCAAAGGCTATCCGGTGCGGCTCTCGCTGGACGTGCTGATAGTCTTCACAGCGAACCCCGAGGACTACACGGCGCGCGGCAAGATCATCTCCCCGCTCAAGGATCGCATCGGGAGTGAGATCCGGACTCACTACCCGTTAACCGTGGACCAGGGCATGTCGATCACGGCGCAGGAAGCCTGGGTGGAGCGCGGCAGTGCGGTGCGCGTGGACATTCCGGCGTACATGCGCGAGGTGATCGAGTGTCTGGCGTTCGCGGCGCGCGAGGACAAGAGGATCGACAAGCGCAGCGGCGTGAGCCAGCGCCTGCCGATTTCCGTGATCGAGAACGTGGTGTCGAGCGCCGAGCGGCGCGCTCTCGTGCTGAGTGAAAGCGAAGCCGTGCCGCGCGTAGCGGACCTGTATGCGGCGCTGCCGGCGATCACGGGCAAGCTGGAACTGGAATACGAAGGCGAGTTGAAGGGCGGCGACGCGGTGGCGCGCGAATTGATCCGCGCGGCCGTGGGGCGGGTCTACATGCAGCGGTTTGACAGCGTCAACCTGCGCGATGTGATCCAGCACTTCAACAGCGGCGGAACTTTAAAAGTGAAGGAACTGGAGCGAGCGGAAGAGCTGCTGCACGGGCTGAACACCGTGCCGGGACTGATGGAGCAGACGAAGCATCTCGGGCTGAAGGAGAACGAGAGCGACTCGCGCAGGGCAGCCGCAGGAGAGTTCATTCTGGAGGGCCTGTACGCGATGAAGCGGATCGGGCGAAGTGAAGAGCTCGGATTCCAGGGCGGAGACTCGGAGCGTGCGATGCCGCGCGAGTATCCGATGGAGGAGGAGGACGAGTGGCCGCCGCGCCGGAAAAAGACAACGCCACGGAGAAACTTCAACTGAGCCTGGGCGGAGAGAGCTATGCGACGCATCCGGTACGGACCCTACGAGGATGAGGATCTCGGGCTGAGCTCCGAGGATCTGATGCAAATGCTCGGAGACCTGCTGCTCGACAGCGGCTTCCAGGGCTGGCGCGAGCTGACTCTCGACCAATTGCGCGAGGCGCTGCAGCGCGCGCTGGAAGAGCGAGGGCAGTTCGACAAGGCGCAGATCCAGAAGGCGCTGGAGGGGCTCCTGGCAAAGCTCGAGGAAGAGGACTACATCCACACGGAGGAGCGGCGCGAGCGGGTCACGGTGGAGGTGACGGACAAAGGGATCGACCTGCTCGGTTTCAAGACGTTGAAGGAGCTGATGGGCGCGTTGGGGAGATCTTCGTTTGGAGCGCATGAGACGCGCTACCTGGCGACGGGCGTGGAGACCTCGGGCGGCACAAAAAAGTGGGAGTTCGGCGATGCGCTGAACCTCGACTCGAACGCGACGTTGTTTTCCGCCATCCAGCGCGAGGGCGTTCAGGTGCCGCTGAATCTGGAAGAGGAAGACCTGCACGTTCACCAGAGCGACTATCAGAGCTCGTGCGCCACGGTGCTGCTGCTCGATTGCAGCCACTCGATGATCCTCTACGGCGAGGACCGCTTCACGCCGGCGAAGCGCGTCGCGCTGGCGCTGTCGCATCTGATCCGGACGCAGTACCCGGGCGACTCGCTGCGACTGGTGCTCTTCCATGACACGGCAGAGGAGGTGCGGCTGGCGGAACTGGCCCGGCTGCAGGTGGGTCCGTACTACACGAACACGCGCGACGGACTGATCCTGGCTCAGAAGATTCTGGCGAGCGAGCGCAAGGACATGAAGCAGATCGTGATGATCACCGACGGCAAGCCCTCGGCGCTGACGCTGGAGGACGGGCGGATCTACAAGAACCCGATGGGGTTGGACCCGCTGGTGATCCAGAAGACGCTGGAGGAAGTGGGGCGGTGCAAGCGCTCGGGGATCATGATCAACACGTTCATGCTGGCGAGCGACTACACGCTGGTGCAGTTCGTCCAGAAGGTGACGGAGTTGTGCAGGGGGAAGGCATATTTCACTACGCCGTACACGCTGGGGGAGTACCTGCTGATGGACTTCCTGGCGCGGAAGACGCGGACGATTCATTGACGCGCCGGCTGTCCGCTGCACGCTTGCGGCGGTAGCTTTCTATTTCGGACGCGCTCATCCCATTTGCGGACACAGCCGGGCGCGATCCTCTTTGAAATTCCTCACTTTGCATGGCAGTCCACGTGCGTGAGCCGAAGCATATGAAACCAACGTCCCGGCGGCAATTCGGCGGACTGGCCCTTTCAGCGGCATTCGGAATGGAGGCGGGAGACGCGCCGCCCGCCAATGAGGTTTTGAAGACTATCGGCAGCCTTAGGACAATCCACGGCGATTTCTCGGAGAAGCGCGTGCCGGACGAGCAGGTGGAGGCGGTGATCAGCGCGAGTGTGCGTGCTGCGAACGCGTCCAACATGCAGTCATACTCGATCATCGTGAGCCGTGACCCGGCAAGAATCGAGAAGGTAACGGGGTACCGCGGGAACTGCCTGCTACTGTACTGCGCGGATCTGACGCGGCTCATCGATACCGCGAAGCACATGGGCTACGAGTTCTACGCCGACAATATGGATGCGTTCATCACGAGCTGCACGAACACGATCCTGGCGGCCCAGACGGCGGTGATCGCCGCCAAGTCCATGGGAGTCGATTCGCTCCTGACGAACGGGATTCACCGCGGCGACATCGAGCGGCACTGGGCCCTGCTGGACCTGCCGCAGAAGTCGTGCTTTCCACTGATCGCGTTGATGCTGGGCTACGCGAAGCAGGAGCCGCGGTACCGGATGGGGCGGCTGCGAGGCCCGGGCGTCGTGCATTACGAGCAGTATCACCGGCTCACCAAAGAGGAGCTGCAGACGATCGTGGAGCAGCACGACGACAAGGAGCAGCACCTGTATCTCAACGAGGAGTGGAAGAAGAAAGGCTACAAGCACTACCTGGATTGGTTCTACCGGGATTGGGTGACGGGCCGGAAGCCGACCGCGGCGGAGGGCCCGACGCTGCGGAGGCTGAAGAAAAGCGGGTTTGTGGACAGTATGAGTATCGTGGAGTGATGGTCACTCTCGAGAAGGTGCAGGCGGCACTGGTGCGGATCAGGGAGTCGATCCGGCTGTCGCCGCTGGTGCATTCGGAGTCGCTTTCGCAGAGCGCGGGGAATCAGGTCTACCTCAAGCTGGACAATCTGCAGCGCACGGGGTCATTCAAGGAGCGCGGTGCGCTCAACAAGATCCTCTCGCTGAGCGAAGCGGAGAAGCGTAAAGGCGTGGTGGCGGCATCGGCAGGAAATCACGCGCAGGCCGTGGCCTATCATGCCGGGCTCCGCGGGATCGAGGCGACCATCTGCATGCCGCTGGCGACGCCGCTGGTGAAGGTGTCGGCAACGCGCGGATACGGCGCCGATGTCGTGCTGCACGGCCGCAACTACGATGAGGCCTACGAGGAGGCGCTGCGGATCTGCGCGGAGAAATCGGCCACGTTCCTGCACCCCTTCGACGACGAAGAGGTGATCGCCGGCCAGGGGACGCTGGGTCTGGAGATGCTGGCTCAGAATCCGGCGCTGGACGTGATCGTGGCGCCCGCGGGCGGCGGCGGATTGCTGGGCGGACTGGCCTGCGCCGTGAAGGAGATCAATCCGCGCGTGACGATCATCGGAGTGCAGACCGCGCGAGTGCCGTCGATGCTGGCGGCCATGCGGGAGCGCGAGCCGGTGACCGTGCCCGCGGCAACTACCATCGCGGACGGCATTGCCGTGCGCCGGGCGGGAGAGAAGACGCTGCCGCTGGTGCGCAAGTATGTCGATGAGATCGTGACCGTGGAGGAGGAGGAGATCGCCAACGCGATTCTGCTGCTGCTCGAGCGAGAAAAGACGCTGGCGGAAGGCGCGGGGGCCGCGGCGCTGGCTGCCGTGCTGCAGCACAAGACCGGGCATCAAGGGAAGAGAGTGGCGGCATTGGTGTGCGGCGGCAACATCGACGTGACGCTGCTTTCCCGCATCATCGAGCGCGGCCTGGTGAAGGACGGACGCCTGGTGCGCCTGCGCGTCCACCTGTCGGACCACCCCGGCGCACTGCGGCGCCTGTGCGAAGTGATCGAGCACCACAAGGCCAACATCGTCGAGACGCAGCACGACCGCGCCTACTACGGCGTCAACCTCGGCGATACCGTCATCGACATCACCATGGAGACGCGCGGCCCGAAGCACATCGAGGAGCTTATGAGCGCGCTGACTGAAGCGGGCTACGCGCACGAGCGGGTGCAGTAGATGACGATAGGGCGGTTCCTGGAGCGGATGAACCGCTTCGTCGCTCGTGTAGCAGTCGAAGGCAGCATCGAACTGGCGCACGTTCCGGACACGGGAAGAATGACCGGCGTGCTGGAGCCGGGCTGCCGCGTCGAACTGGAAGGTCCGTCCGAACCTCCCAGGAAACTCCGGTGGTCGATGACCGGGGCGTGGGTGCGGAACACGCTGGTCGGAACGGTTCCGGCGCGAGCAAACAGTCTGTTCGCGGAGGCCTGGCGCAGCGGGATGTTTCCTGAACTGGCTGGAGAAGGGCTGAGGGCTGAGGTCCGTGTGAGGCAGAGCCGCTTCGACTTTCAGACCGGAGAGACGCTGGTGGAGGTGAAGTCTGTGACGCTGGCCTCGAGCGGCATCGGACGGTTCCCGGATGCAGTCACGGCCAGAGGTTCGAAGCATCTGCGGGAGTTGACTGAACTGGCGCTCCGGAAGCGGCCATGTGCCGTCGTGTTCGCCGCCCAGCGCGGCGATGTGGAGCGGATCGAGCTGGCTCACGAAATCGATCCGCTCTTCGCGCAGGAGGCTGAGCGGGCCGGAGATGCAGGGGTGCTGATCCTCGGCTGCCGTTTCGACATGACTCGGCCGGGTGCGCAGGGCGGAAAGCGAGTCGATGTACGATGGTTGGGCCAGGAGGGATTCAACCGATGAAAAGACTGCTGATTTTGTGCGCGGCGTTGGGGCTGATGGGCACTGCGGCGAGTGCGCAAGACAAGAAAGTGATGCATTGCTTCGCATTCACTGAGATCGCCACGGCGACGCCGGAAGAGTGGAAGGCGTTTGATAAGGCCACGGACGCGTTGACGGGACAGATTCCGGGGCTGACGAAGGTCTTTCACGGGAAGCTGTCGCGGCCAATGAGCCTGATCCAGACGGATCCGTCGGCGGACGCCGAAGCGGTGAAGAAACTGCGCACGGGCGAGACGGTGGCGGTCCCTGTGAAGATATTGCGGCGTCAATATGGAGTCTGCATGGAGTTCGCGAGCCCGGAGGCTCTGGCGGCTTACGCAAAGCATCCGGCGCACGATAGCTGGATGAAGGCCTATGAGAAAGTGAGAGTGGCGGGGACTACCACAATCGACATCCTCGGGCAATGAGCGCCGGAGGGCGGCACAACTGTAGAATGTGATTTATGCACCGCATTCTCGCTTTGGCCGCTCTTTGTGTCTCCTTATATGCCCAATCTCCGTTAGGCACTGTTACCGGCCTTGCGATGGACCCGAGCGGGGCGGTGGTCCCGGGAGCGCGGGTCACCCTGACCAACACTGCCACAGGAGCGCGAGTTGACGCGGCGACGAATGCGTCCGGCAACTACCTCTTTCCGAACCTGACGCCCGGCACGTACACGATCAGCGCTGAATCCAAGGGTTTCCGCAAACTCGACGTGCCCCAATTCGGGCTGGACGCGTACCGGACCGTGCGGCAGGACCTGAAGTTCTCGCTGGAATCAGCGGCGGCCGAGGTGACGGTGAGTGAGGCGGCATCGCCTGTGGTGCAGTCCGAAACGCCCAGTGTGAGCGTCCAGCTTTCGGGGCAGCAGATCGTCGACCTGCCGTCGAACCTGCGGAGCGTCTACAACAACTCCGGCGACTCGGGGCTGATCGCGAACCTGATGCCGCTGACGGTGCCGGGCGTGGTGCAGATGGGTAACGGAGCGTATTGGATGGCGCCCGGAGCCGGTCCTAACGGACTGCGGCTGAAGGTGGACGGCATCGATACGACCTTTGGCAATTTCGGCAGCGCAGACCCGGTGTCGCAGCCGTCGATGGAATCGGTAGAGGAGTTCACTGCAAACCTGACGACCAATCGCGCCGAGTTCAGCGGGCTGGGTGCGGTGACGACGGTGACTAAGACGGGGACGAACGACCTGCATGGCAGCATCTTCTGGTATGGCAAGAACGCGGCGCTCGACGCGCGCAACCCGTTTCTGACCGCGCGGCCGTTCCAGAACATCCATGACTACGGCTACACAGTGAGCGGCCCTATCCGGAAGAACAAGACGTTCTTCACGCAGACCACCGAGTTGATCAACGGCGTGCGGAGCTACACGTTTGCTTCGAACGTGCCGACGGTGGCGCAACGTAACGGCCTGTTCAGCGGGGCCGTGAAGGATCCCCTTGCGGGCGGGCAGCCCTTCGCGGGGAACCAGATTCCGGTGTCTCGAATCGCCTCTGAAGCATCGAAGGCGCAGCAACTCCTGTATCCGCTGCCGAACTACGGCGACCCATCGCTGACCGCAGGCAACTACCGTGCCGCGTTCAACGGGCCGGAGTGGCACCAGTTAATCGAAGGACGCATCGACCACAACTTCAGCAGCGCGCACTCTGCGTTCATCCGCTACCAGTGGAAGAACGACGACTACGACATCCCCGGCGCGCGCGGGCAACTGCCACCCACGACGGAGGGAACCTCGAACAACCGCAGGAAGATGCACTTCTTCACCATCGGCGACGTATGGACGCTGAGTCCGACGATGTTCAACGAGTTCCGCGGTGGCGTGGTGCAATTGGAATCGCGGGCAACGGCGGATGTCTCCGGGCAGGCGCTGCTGGACCAGATCGGGGTCAAGGGACTGCCTCCGAGGGACGGCGCGCCGGGCGTGCCGCGGTTCAACGTCTCCGGCCTCAGCACGTACACGCAGAGCCTGTTGAACCCGGTGATCGACGGCCACTGGCAGCTCTCCGACAACCTGACGAAGGTGGCGGGACGCCACACGCTCAAGTTCGGTGTTGAGTACATCCACTGGTTCGTGAACCGGCACGTGACGTCGAACCCGGCGCTGTTCGGCGATTTCTCGTTCACCAACAAGTTCAGCGGGCAGCCCTATGGAGACTTTCTGCTGGGTCTGCCGACGACAGTGACGCGGCTGGATCCGTGGGCGGCGCAGTACTTCCGCTGGTCGGATATCTCTTTCTATGCGCAGGACGACTTCAAGGTCAGCCCCCGGCTAAGCCTGAACTACGGCGTCCGGTACGAGTTCAACGGGCCGCCCGTGGCGCGCGACGACAACTTCTTCAACTTCGACACGACGACGGGGGCGGTGATCCTGCCCAGCGCGGATGCGAAGCGGCTGATCAGCCCGTACTATCCTTCAACTCTGCCGGTGGAACTGGCCGACCAGACGGGCGTGGGACGCTCGCTCAGGAAGGCGGACAAGAACAACTGGGCGCCTCGGGCGGGCTTTTCATACCGTGTGGATGACGCCGGCAAGACTGTACTGCGCGGCGGCGCGGGGATCTACTACGGGCACTTCTCCGTGGGCGCTCTGTCGAATCAGGTGGCCGGGCCGTTCGCGGTGTCGACCACCAGCAACAACGCGGTAACCAACAATCAGCCGTTGTTCACCCTGGCCTCGCCCTTCGCGGCCCCGGGCAGCGCGGGCACGCTCAACTCAAGCGGCTTCTCGCCGGACCTGAAGAACATGTACGCCCTCGAATATTCGCTGACGCTGGAGCGCGAGATCGCCCGCGACCTCGGGCTGCGGCTGAGCTACATCGGGACCAAGGGAACCCAGTTGCCCTACATGCGCAACTACAACCAGCCGCGCGCGTCGTCGCAGGCTTTCGCACAGTCGCGCCGGCCGTTCCCGATCTACAACAACGTCGTGTTCGCGGAGAATGGCGCCAACAGCAGCTATCACGGTCTTCAGACGGGCGTGACGAAGCGCTTCTCGCACGGGCTGCAGTTTGCGTCCACTTGGATCTGGGCAAAGCAGCTCAGCGAAGTGGACGATACAAACAACGCCGAGATCAACACGCAGATTGAAGACGCCTACAATCGTGCGCGCGATAAAGGCAACTCATACTCAGTGCCCCGCCACCAGTGGATGAACCAGGTGCTGTACGACCTGCCGTTCAAGGGCCAGGTGATCGGCGGCTGGCAGGTAAACGCAATGTTCAATCTCTCCACGGGGCACTGGCTGAATCCGGTGTTCACCGGGTCGGATCCATCCAACACGAATACCGTAGGCGGGCGGCCGGACGTGGTCAGCGCAGTGAGCTACCCCAAGACCCTGGCGGCATGGTTCGACAGAACCGCCTTCGGCGTGCCGACGGGCGGGCGATTCGGCAATGCGGGACGGAACATCGTGGAGGGGCCCGGGTATGTGGTGTTCAACGCCGGCCTGAATAAGCGGATCAGTTTCGAAAGGTTCGGCGCGCTGCAGATCGGAGCGTCATTCCAGAACGTGCTGAACACAGTGAATTACGGGCAGCCGAACATGACGGTCAACGTCACCGCAGGCGGCACAATCACCAGCACGCATGTGTTTCTGCCGGCAGGATCGCCCCGGCAGGGGCAGTTGTCCGCGCGTTGGAGTTTCTAGTTTCTGGAGGATCGGCCGCGGCTGTGATGGCAGGCTGAATGCCTGCCCCGCCTCACTCGTGCTCGCCGTCTTCGCAGCAGCGCTTTTTCCGGAGCGCGCCCATGATCTTCTCATGGACCTGTTCGGGGAGCGGATCCGGTTCCATGCCTTTGTAAACCTTGATGGTCTTGCGGGTAGTGTCGCAGATCACCCAGCAGTTGGGACATTCCGTAATGTGCCGCTCGAGCTCGGCGCGGAGCGCGGGATCGGCCGTTTCATCGAGGAAGTCGTTTAGTTCGCGAAGGAAGTCCTTGCAGGTGACCATTTCATTTCGCATAACCAAGGATCTGATCCCCTTTACGTTTGAAGATACGTGTGAGCTTCTCGCGCAACTGGAGGCGGGCACGGAGCAGGCGGCTCTTGACGGCCGCGATGGAAAGACCAAGGACTTCGGCAGTCTCTTCCGTGCTGAGCTCTTCCACGTCTCTTAGGATGAATACGGTGCGGAAAATGGGCTTCAACCCGTCGATCGCCTTGTCGAGAATCTGACGCATCTCTTCCTGGCTGTAACGAAGCTCTGGCGTGTCGTCCCAAACCGCGATCTCGCGCACGATCGGTTCCTCTTCCGTTTCGATGTTTTCATCCAGTGAAACGGTTCGATCAGATTTGCGCTTTCTGAGCTTCATTAGGCTTTCGTTAACGGCGATCCGGGTGAGCCAGGTGTAGAACTTCGACTGGCCCTGGAACGAATCGAGATGTTCAAAAGCCTTCAGGAATGTCTCCTGCAGAACGTCCTCGGCATCCTCGTCGTTCTGGGTGATTTGGCGCGCCATGCGGTAGATGCGCCGTTCGTACTTGCTGATGAGGTCGCCGAAGGCAGTGACGTCGCCTTGGCGTGCCCGCTCAACCAGCAACGCCTCAGAAGGAGAAGATTCGTAGATAGGGGCGGTCTCGTGAGGATCGCTCTCCATAGGGATAAGGGCTCCGAATCTCAAGCATAGCAGCCAATAGGAGCCTGCAAACCGGGAGGCTCCGGGCAAGGGCATGATACGCTGAAATTTACCCTCCCAAAACAATGAGCAGCACGCTAACGATCACGCTGCCTGATGGCAGCCAGAAGTCCGTACCCCAGGGCACAACGCCTCACGACATCGCGCGCTCCATCGGCCAGAGGCTTGCAGATGATGCAGTCGTCGCAAAAGTAAACGGGGCGCTGTGGGATTTGGCGCGGCCGCTGGAGCAGGACTCGCAACTGGAGATCCTGACCTCGAAAAGCGAGGAAGCGCTGGAAGTATACCGCCACTCCACGGCGCACCTGCTGGCAGCCGCCGTGCTAGAGCTGTACCCGGAGACGAAGCTGGGGATCGGCCCGCCGATCAAGGACGGCTTCTATTACGACTTCGACCGGCCGACGCCATTCACCACCGAGGACCTAGAAAAGATCGAGAAGAGGATGGTGGAGATCCGTGACCGGGACCTGGCCTACGAGCGCCGTTTGGTGCCGAAGGAAGAGGGCCTCGCCAAGTACAAGGAGCTTGGCGAGCCGATGAAGTGCGAGCTGATCGAGGAGCGCGCCGACGCGATCTTCAGCGAGTACACTCTAGGGCCGCATTTCATCGACTTCTGCCGCGGGCCCCACGTGCCGTCGACGAAGCGGCTCAAAGCATTCAAGCTGATGTCGATTGCGGGCGCGTACTGGAAAGGCGACGAGAAGCGGCAGCAGTTGCAGAGGATCTACGGCACCGCGTGGTTCTCCCAGAAAGATCTGGACGAACACCTGCGCAAGCTGGAAGAGGCGAAAAAGCGCGATCACCGCGTTCTCGGAAAGCAGCTCGGGCTGTTCACGGTGGACGACAAAGTCGGACCGGGGCTCGTGTTGTGGAAGCCGAAGGGCGCCGTCATCCGCCAGGAGCTGCAGACGTTCATCAGCGCGCATCTCCGCAGGCAAGGCTACTCGCAGGTCTTCACTCCCCACATCGGCAAGCTCGACCTGTACCGCACCAGCGGGCATTTCCCGTATTACGCGGATAGCCAGTTCCCTCCCCTGGTGGACCGCGAGCAGATCGCCAGATTGGCCGACGAAGGCTGCTCCTGCGCGACTCTGTCGAACCGCCTGGAAAACGGCGAGATCGACGGGTTTCTGCTGAAGCCCATGAACTGCCCGCACCACATCAAGATCTACGACAGCGAGCCGCACAGCTACCGGGATCTGCCGATCCGCCTGTCTGAGTTCGGCACGGTCTACCGTTTTGAGCAGAGCGGCGAACTCGGAGGAATGACGCGAGTCCGCGGCTTCACTCAGGACGACGCGCACATCTTCTGCACCGAGGATCAGGTGCCCACCGAAGTGGCGGGCTGTCTGGAGCTGGTAAAGATCATTTTCGGCACGCTGGGCATGAAGGACTACCGCGTGCGCGTGGGACTGCGCGATCCGGACAGTGCCAAGTATGTCGGCGAGCCTGAGCAGTGGGACCGTGCGGAGAAAGCCTGCAAGGACGCCGCGCAATCGCTTGGCGTACCGTTCTCGCTGGAGCCCGGCGAGGCCGCGTTCTACGGGCCCAAGATCGATTTCGTCGTGCAGGACGTTATCGGCCGCGAATGGCAACTCGGCACGGTGCAGGTGGACTACCAGCTTCCGCAGAGGTTCGATCTCCACTACACGGGCGCGGACAACAAGATGCACCGGCCAGTGATGATCCATCGCGCGCCGTTCGGCAGTATGGAGCGCTTCGTCGGCGTGCTGATCGAGCACTTCGCCGGGGCCTTCCCGGTCTGGCTGGCGCCGGTGCAGGCAATTGTCCTGCCCATCTCCGACCGCCATCTTGAATATGCCCGCATGGTGGAGGAGAAGTTGAAAGCGGTGGGCCTGCGCGCGGAGTTGGACGCTCGCAGCGAGAAGGTGAACTACAAGATCCGCGAGGCGCAGTTGCAGAAGATTCCGTACATGCTCGTGGTCGGCGATCGCGAAGCCGCGGAGGGCAAGGTTGCAGTCAGGACGCGCAAGGGCGGCGATCAGGGCGCCCGCGCGGTAGACGAAGTAGTTGCGGGAATCGCGGAGCTTGCTGCAACGCGGTCTGCCGCCGAGTAGCGCAGTCCCCCGATGATCTGGATCCTCTTGCTCGTGTTGGCTGCCGTGCTGGCGGGGGCGTGGGTCTATTGCGTGCTGACGGTAGCCGCTGTGCGGAAGTACCTTGGGGTCAGGCCGCGTCATGCGGCCCCGGCGGAGCCGGTCTCCATCCTGAAACCCCTACACGGTCTTGACGAAGGACTCGAAGCAAATCTGCGGAGCTTCTTCGAACAGGACTACGCGGAGTTTGAGCTGCTGTTTGCGGCGCGCGATGCCGGGGATCCGGGACTGCAGCTCGTGGAGCGCCTGCGCCGCGAATATCCGGGCGTGCCGGTGAGAGTGTTTGTCACAGGCGAGCCGCCGTACCCGAACGCCAAAGTGTGGAGCCTCGAGTTGATGATGCGCGAGGCGCGGCACGATCTCCTCGTGATGAGCGACAGCGACATTCGCGTCACGCCGCGCATGCTGAGTGTGATCGCCGCGGAGTTTCAGGATCAACGATTGGGCGTGGCGACGTGCCCCTACCGCGCGGTGCCGGGATCGAGCTTCTGGTCCACGCTGGAAGCGATCGGGATGAATACGGAGTTCTGGGGCGGCGTGCTGGTGGCGCGCATGGTGGAGGGCGGAGTGAAATTCGCCGTCGGCCCGACGATCGCCGCGCGGCGGCGCGTTCTGGAGGAGATCGGAGGCTGGCAGCGGCTCAGCCAGTATCTCGCCGAGGATTTCGTCATGGGTCAGTTTGCAGCGGAGCGCGGCCATGGGGTGATCCTGTCGAGCTACGTCATTGAGCACAGGATCGGGACACAGGGATTGCGCGCGAATTTCGCGCACCGGCTGCGTTGGAACCGCTCCACGCGGCGATCGCGTCCGGCAGGTTATGCCGGGCAGGTTTTCACCAATCCGATGCCTGTCGCGCTCCTGCTGGCGGCGGCGCGGCCGGATTGGTGGTGGCTGCTCATCCCGACTCTCTTGCTGAGGGCTGCAGCGGCATATGCGGTCTGCGAGATGGTACTGGCGGATCCGCTCTGCCGGAGCAAGTGGTGGCTGGTCCCGGTGCAGGACATGCTAAGCTTTGGGTTTTGGGTAGCCGGGTTCTTCGGAAACACGATTGTGTGGCGCGGGCGGCGGTATCTGTTGGAGGCGGATGGCCGCTTCAGGATGGTGGCAGGTTAAAGAAGGGTTGCAGGCTCTGCGGCAATAGGTCAATATCAGCTATTAGATGAGCGGTTTGGAGCAGTTGCGGGGATTTACGGCGCGGACAGGCCAGGCCTTATTGGAAGCCTCGCCGAAATGGACGATTACGTTCGCCGCGGTCATGATTGCAGCGGTTGCAGTGCTCGACAGGCACATTCAGCTCAACCTCTCGTTGGGCGTCTTATACGCGATCCCGATCATGATCGCGTCGCCTTCGTTGAAACCCTGGCATATTCTGATCACGGGATTGATCTGCGCAATTCTGCGCGAACATTACGCGACGTACAGTTGGGAGCCGCACGCAATTTCCCGACTCTCCACGTCCTTCTCGGTTTTCGCGGGCGCGGGGCTTTTCGTGAGAGAGGTCGCGTACGGACGCCGCACTGCGATGCAGCTTTCCCAGGAGCTCAAGGAGCAGGTTGAGCGGCGCGAGGAGGCGGAAAACCAGCTCAAGATCCTGGTGGAATCCAGTCCCGCCGCCATCATGACCGTCGACGCGGGAGGCCTGATCGACATCGCCAATCTGGCAGCCCACCAGATGCTGGCGGTTCCTGACAACACTCTGCGCGGCTCGAGCATCGGCGATTTCCTGCCCATGGTCGGCGACCTGTTGAAGGCGGCGGGAGGCAACCTGCCGTACCGGAGCGCCACGACGTGCCGCGGACGCCGCTCTTCCGGCGAATCATTTCTTGCCTGCGTCTGGTTTGCCACATATCCCACGCGCTCGGGCCAGCGCCTCGCGGCCATCATCACGGATGCGAGCGAGGACTTGCGGGACTGGCAGGAAACCAGCCTGCAGAGCCTTTTGCGAAGCACCAGGGTGCTGGTGGGATCGGTATCGCACGAGATCCGGAATATCTGCGCAGCGATTTCGGTGGTACATGCCAACCTCGGCCGCCTGAACGGCGTCGCGCAGACGGAAGACTATGCCGCCCTTGGGACTCTGGCGCAGGGACTCACCAGGCTGGCCACGGTGGAACTGCATTCGCCGGGCGAACATGAACTGGGCGACGCGAGCGTGGAGCAGTTGCTCGACGAGTTTAGAATCGTAATTTCACCCTCGTTGGAATCGTGCGACGCGGAGCTTCGCATCGAAGCGCAGGAGCACTTGCCCCATGTGCTCGGCGACCGGCACGAATTGCTGCAGGTCCTGCTGAATCTGGCCCGGAACAGCATCAGGGCGATAGAGGACCAGCCAGAGCGAATCATCACACTCAGCGCGCGCCTTGACGGCGAGAGTGTCATGCTGCGGTTTTCGGACTCAGGTCCCGGGGTTGACCAGCCGGACAAGCTCTTTCAACCGTTCCAACAGGGAGCCGAGGAAGTGGGGCTGGGACTGTTTGTTTCGCGGGCAATCGTCCGGGCGTGCGCCGGAGAGCTATACTACGAATCTTCGGCGCGAGGCTGTACTATGTGTCTGAGGTTGAGACCCTGCCCGACGTCCGAGCCGGCATCTGAAGTGCAGAACACGGAGATTTCCGCATGACCAGGATTTTGCTCGTCGATGACCACGCCCTCTTCCGGGAGGGGCTGGCGCGCCTGCTGGATGCAGGATGCGAAGCCCGAGTGGCAGCGCAATGCTCCAACGTGGACGACGCGATCCGCCTGTTGAAAACTGAAAAGTTCGACATGCTCCTGCTGGATTACGAATTGGGCGAGCGCCGTGGCAATGAAGTTGTGGCGGCTGCGCAGGAGTTACGGTTCACAGGGAAGATCCTGCTTGTGACCGTGGGGCTGACCCGGGCAGAGCTGCGCCAAATGATGAACCAGGGCATCAGCGGCGTGTTCCTGAAGAACAATTCGCCCGAGTTGTTGATTCAGGCCATTCACGCGGTGATGGAGGGCGAGACCTGGATCGATCCGAAATATCTGCAGCCGGCTTCCGAGGCGAGCCCCTCAGAGGCGGCCGCGCGGCGCGCGCGCTTCACCGAGCGCGACCGCATCGTCCTGCGGGGTGTCTTTGAAGGGCTGGCCAACAAGGAGATCGCCGAGCGTCTGCATGTGAGCGAGAGCGCAATCAAGGCCTCACTGCAGCAGTTGTTCAGCAAGACCGGCGTACGGACGCGCAGCCAACTCGTGCGCGTGGCGCTGGAGCAGTACAGGCGCGAGCTGCTGTAGCCCCGGCGCACGTTGACGTTCGCTGAAGACGCGCTCGCCCCCCGTTACACCCGCTCGCTGCTCTACCGCAGCGACAGCCGCGCGCGGGTGAAAGGTGTCCAGGCGCGACTTTCAGTGCAGCGGGCGAGCCATTACGATTTCGCCTCCGCCGATTCGTCGATTGTGTCACCCTCGCCGGGCGCCAGGAACAGATTCATCTCCAGGCCGTGCTGCCGCGTGTACAAGTCGTAGTAGCGGCCTTGCGCTTCGAACAACTGCTGGTGTGTTCCGCGCTCGAGAATCAACCCGTCTTCCATGACGAGTATCTGGTCCGCGCGACGGATCGTTGAAAGCCGGTGAGCGATGACGAAAGTAGTGCGCCCCTTCATCAGGTAGCCGAGGCCTTGTTGGATCATGGCCTCCGTTTCGCTATCGAGGCTGGAGGTGGCCTCGTCGAGGATCAGAATGCGGGGATCGGCCAGGATCGCGCGAGCAATGGAGACGCGCTGCTTCTGGCCGCCGCTCAACTTCACGCCTCGTTCGCCAACCACCGTGTTGTAGCCGTCGGGGAAGCGCTCGGCGAACTCGTCGACGCGGGCGATGCGGCAGGCGTCGAGAATCTCTTCCTCTGACGCATCCGGCCGCGCAAAGGCCACGTTCTCACGAATCGTCCCGTCAAAGAGGAAAGTCTCCTGCAGAACCACGCCGAGTTGGGTGCGATAGCTCGCGAGCCGCGCCGTGGCGAGGTCTGTACCATCCACATAGACCCGGCCGGAGCTAGGCGTATGGAAAGCAGCCACGAGCCCGATGGTGGTCGACTTGCCGGATCCGGAGGAGCCGACAAGCGCCGTTACCGTGCCGGGGCTGGAGTGGAAGCTGATGCCGTGCAGCACCTCCTTGCTTTCCTCGTAGGAAAAACGGACGTCCTCAAAGCGGACGTCCCCCTCGATGAGGCCCAATGTGCCTGTCCGCGACGGCTCGGCATCTTCGGCCCGCTCGTTAAGAATTTCGCGGGTCCTCTCCAGTCCGGCCACCGCTTCCGTGAGCTGCGTCCCGATGCCGACCACCTGAAATACCGGTGCCACGAGGAACGCGAGAAACGCGGTGTAGGTGACGAATCCGCCGAGCGTCAGTGAACCGTTCAGCACCTGGCGCCCGCCGACAAACATCACCAAAGCGCCGACAAGTCCCAGGAGAACCGTCGCTGAGAGACTCAGCACGGAGACGCCGGTCAGAGACTGCAGCACGTTCTCGAGGATCCTCCGTACTCCTGCCTGGAACACCTTCTCCTCGCGCTCTTCAGCGTGGTACCCCTTGATCACCCGGATCCCGCCCAGCGACTCCGTCAGACGGCCGGTGACTTCGGCGGTAATCTTGCCCCGCTCGCGGAAGATCGGGCGAAGAGTGGTAAACGCCTTCTTGAGGACAAGGGAGAACGTGAACACCACGGCCAGAGCCATGCCGGTCATCAGCGGGCTGATCCTGAGCAGGATGAAGAAGGACAGGAAGGCGGTGAGGATGCCGCCGACGAACTCCACCAGGCCGGTGCCGACCAGGTTCCGGACTCCCTCGACGTCGTTCATGATACGCGAGACAAGCTGGCCGCTCTTATTGGCGTCGAAGTAGGTGACCGGCAGGCGGCCGACATGAGCCTGCACCTTGCAGCGCAGTTCCGCGATGAGCTTCTGGGCGGACTTGGAGAGCAACTGGGTGAGCCAGAATCCGGTGACGGCCTGCACTGCGGTGGCGGCCAGCACCGCCAGGATCAGCGGTACCAGCATGTCCTGGCGGTGGTTCTTAAATACCTCATCGATCAGATACTTAGTGGATGCTGGGAGGACAAGGCCGGCCGACCGGCTGATCACAATCAAAACCAGGCCGAGGAGAAGTTGGTTGCGCCTGGGTCGAATCAATTCCGTGATATCGGGCCAGACGGCCTTCCACTCGACGGGCTTTTTCGCCTTTTCTCCCCTCAATCTCGAGGGTGTTCGTTCGGCATGGCCGGATCCGCGGGGTAACATAAAGAAATGAGGATTCTTCTATTGTCGATGCTTGGCGGCGCCTTGTGGGCTCAGGTCCCTGCGCCGGCGCCGGCCAAGCCGACTCCGGCCCCTGCGAAGCCTGCGGCCTCTCGGCCGGCTTCCACGGCTACCTTGGCCACGGCGACCGGCAGCGCGGCTGATCCCATTGTTTTCAGCGCGGGCACTCGCAAAATGACGAAGTCGGAATTCGAGAGTATCATGAACAACCTGCCGGCCAACGTGAAGGGGCAGTTGGGCGGCGACACTCCGGAGGCGCGGCGGCGCCTGGCCGAACAGTTGGGCGAGATCATCACCTATGCCGAGGAGGCCCGGCGGCTGCGCCTGACCGACAAGCCGTCCGTGAAGGTTCAATTGTTCCTGCAACAGGAAAGCACGCTGGCCCAGCTTCTGTTCCAGCACCTCGCCGAGACCCAGAAGCCCACCGAAGCGGACGAGCAGGCGTACTATGCCGCGCATAAGAACGACTACGAGAACGCAACGGCTCGCCACATCCTGGTCCGTTTCCAGGGATCCCGCGTGCCGCTGAAGCCAGGGCAGAAAGATCTCACTGAAGCGGAAGCGCTCACCAAGACCCAACAATTGCGTGAGCGGATTGTGAAGGGCGAGGACTTTGCTGCCATCGCCAAAACCGAGTCCGACGACACAGGTTCCGGCGCGAAGGGCGGCGACCTGGGCAGTTTCGGCCGGGGAAGCATGGTCCCGGTGTTTGAGCAGGCAGCCTTCTCGCTTCCCATTGGCGAAGTCAGCCAGCCGGTGAAGAGTCCGTTTGGCTTCCACCTCATCCAGGTGCAGGAGCGTGGATCGCAGCCGTTCACTGAGGTGCGCCCGGAGATCGAGAAGAAGCTAACAGGACAAAACGCTCAAAAGGCGATGGATGCGGTTAAGACAAACCACAAGCCAGCGTTGGACGAGGCCTATTTCGGCAAGCCGGCGGCTCAAGCGCCCCCTGCCGCTCAGGAATAAACCTTACTCGAACATCAGGGGTATTTGGACAAACGCCTCAGGTGAATCCCGCTGCCAATTCGTGCACAGTCGAGGCAGAATCGGACTGTGATGGCGGAGACGGCGCAAGCTGAGAAGAGGGCAAGGGATCGTGCCACAAGGATTCAGCCGATCGAGGTTCGCGTTGCTTTTGAGGACGCGGCCGGCATTCAACAGGTAGTGCCGGCGTTCGTTGTGGATGTGAGCGAAGACGGCATCGGGCTTCAACTGGAGTCGGCGCTGCCTGTTGGGGCGACGGTCACTCTCGTCGGCGGGGCGGCCTGGGAAATGAATCTGAAATCCGTGGGGCGTGTCTGTTGGAGCAACCCGATGGCGGGCGGATTACACCGCGCAGGTCTGCAGTATCAGCGGACCGAAACCGCCGGGTCAGCATCGCCCGTGGGGGACGACCTGGATCTCTACGAGATCATGCAGGTCAGCGGCAAGGCCTCGGCTGACACCATCCATCGCATCTACAGGATCCTGGCGCAGCAGTACCATCCTGACAATCAGGAGACCGGCGATGAAGCGGCATTCAGGCGCTTGAACGCAGCCTATCAAGTCTTGAGCGATCCGGAGCGGCGCGCCGCTTACGACCTGCAGCGCGGCGGCATCATGAGGTCGCGCTGGCGCGTTTTCCATTCGCCGGAGGCCGCACAACAGGGTCCGGAAGCGGAGCAGCGCAAGAGACTGGGAGTCCTGCGTCTTCTCTACAACAAGCGAGTACAGGAGCCGCGCGATGCCGGCGTTACGATCTTCGAACTCGAAGACCTGCTGGGGATCCCGCGGGATCACCTGGAATTCACCCTTTGGTACCTGAAGGAGCGCAGCCTGCTGACGCGTACCGACAACAATAGATACCAGATCACGGTCGCCGGAGTGGACGCCACGGAATCTCTGCAACAGAAGCTCGAAGAGATTGCGGCCAACCGTCTTCTGCCCGCAGCCGCGGTTCAGCTCTAGGTCCTAGGGGTAGACCGGAGAGACTTCCAGGCCGGCACGCAGAGGCCGGTCCACGGGGAGGGCGACCGGCTCGTCCTCTTTCAGTCCGCTCTTCACCTCCGCGCGGCTCTCGCTTGAAATCCCCACCGTCACCTTGCGCCATGCAATGTGGTTGCCCTCCAGGACGAATACGCCGAGATCGGCGCCTCCCCTTCTCAATGCCGACTTCGGAATGGTGAGCGCATTCTCCACGACTTGCGTGCGAATACGGGCATTGATGTTGGCGCCGGGAGGAAGATCGTGCTCGGGATTTGCGGCGATGGTGGCTACCTCGCCCACTTGCCGCGTGCCGAGAGCGACGACCTGAGTCGGCACTTCCCTGACTTCTCCGAGCCACTCACGGCCAGGACGCGCGTCCCAAGTGATGACGGCGGGCAGGCCCGCACGGATCCTGCCCAGGTCGGGCTCGTCCACATAGACGATCACTTTGAGCTTCGAGAGGTCGCCTACCTTGGCAACGAGATCGCCCGCATTCAGCCAGGAGCCGGGCTTGACGGGCAGATCGTAAACGACGCCGGCGCACGGGGCGCGGATTGTGAACAGAGTGAGGTTGCGCTCAGCTTGCGCCACGGCGGCCTCCGCATCCGCGATGCGGGCGCGCACGGCAGTGAGGTCGCCCGGCGCCACAAGCGCGGATCGCCGCGCCTGTTCGGCCGAGATTTGGGCATCGAGCTGCTTGATCCGGTCCTTGATTGAATCGAGTTCACTGCGTGTGGCGGCGCCGGCGACGACAAGACGTTCAACGGAGGCAAGATCCCGTTTCGCAACATCGCGCTCCACCTGGAGCTTATGGATTGCGCCATCGATCTGCGCAATCTCGGCCGCGCGCCCTCCGCGCGTGAGGACTTCAAGGTCAGCGCGCGCCTGCACAAGCCGGGATTGAGCGGATGCGAGATCCGCCTTCGCGTCACCTCCCGACAACAGGGCGACCGGCGCGCCGCGAGCCACGCTCTGGCCTCGCGAGACCAGCACACGGGAAACCTGTCCCGCGCGTTCGCTGTGCACGGGCTCCCATTCCAACGGTTCGGTTTTCCCATTGGTGGAGAGCACGCTTATCAGCGTCTCGCGCTTCACTTTGGCGAAGGGTGCCTCGGGCGGGGTGCTGCCGCGTTTTGCCAGCCACCAGCCCGCACTCAGCACAACGGCCAGCGGCAGGAGCCAAATCCAACGTTTCATTCGACTCCTACTATCCTCGCACGCGGGCGCACCAGGAGAATAAAAGCCGCCACTCGGCACTCTGAATCTCACGCGCCAGAGTCTCTTCCTCGCTGCCCGATCGAGACCGCGCCAGTGCGCAGAAGCGGATGAACAGATCGGGATCCCACTTCGATGGCGGGGAGAATCCTGCGGCGGGCCGAGCCTCGGCCAGTTCGCATGCCTGCGCGGCCAGAGGTCCGAAGATGGGATGACGTCCGGCGTGCCGGAACCAGTAACCGGAATTCCAGTCATCGGGTTCCTGCCTGTGCAGCAGGGCATGCCAGTAGCTGCCCTCAGATGTGTCCAGGCTCTGCGCGATATTGTGGCACTCCTCAAAGCAGGAGAAGTAGAGCCAGAGCCCGGCCATGGCGCCTGCCGGACAGAATGCGCCCGCAAAGAGATCCGCCTGCGAGTCCTCCCGCAATCGCCTGGAGGCCTCGTAATTCGAAGGGCCCGTGCAGACCAGAGGCAGCAGGCGTGCACCGCCTCCATCCAGATCGAGTATTGACTTCACCTCCGGGTGCAGCCTCAACTCTTCGAATGCCATCATCTTTTCAGGAGACTATCACCATCGGCAACGGAAAGCTTGCGCTGGTGCTCGGGGGCGGCGGGATGTTCGGCGCCTACGAAGCGGGGGTGTGGCTGGCGTTGCAGAACCGGTTCGACTTCGACCTGGTGGCGGGCGCGTCGATCGGCGCGCTGAACGGCTGGTTTGCGGCCAGCGGCTGTCCGGCGCAGGAGTGGGTGGAGACGTGGCTTGATCTGGCGCCCGCGGCCATGCCCAGGTTCAGGTTTCCCCGGCGGCCTCTCGGCGGTGTTGTGCAGTCGGAAGTTTTTGAGGAGTTCGTGCAAGGGCTGCACAGCCGCTTCCCGCCGCGCGTCCCCTTCACTGTGGCATTGACGGATCTGCTTCGACTGGAGCCCTATGCGGTGTCGACCCCCCGTGTGGAGTGGATCCATCTCGCCGCCTCCTGCGCAGTGTTCGGCATCTTCCCGCAATACCGCATCGACGGCCATTTGACGACGGACGGCGGGCTGCTCGGTTCAGTTCCTCTGTGGGCGGCGGAACGCGCTGGCGCGACACACATGGTGGCCGTGAACATCCTGCCTCGCGGGGGCCCGCCGTGGCTGCGGGTGGCACGCTCGGCTCTGCTCAGCGCCGCCCGCAACGTCCCCGCGCCTCCGAGAGATGCGCGTGTGCTGACCATCGAGCATCCGAGCGCGCTCGGCGCGCCGCGCGAGATGATCTTCTGGTCCCGCGAATCCGCTTCCCGGTTCGTGGAACTCGGCCGCCGGGACGCCGAGGCGGCTCTCCCCGGCATCGACCGCATGCTCGAAACATTTTGACGTGCGCTTGTTTTAGGAGAGAGAATAGGGCGTTATGGCACTCTTCCGCGTACACCGGATGAAGGAGAATCCCCGCCAGCAGTTCCGCTGGGCTCCCCACACCAGCGGGATCACGGGCATCAAACCGCGCGACTTCGAGGCGGCGGGAGATATCGAAGCGCGAGGGTACTACGACGCCTGGATGAGCCTGCGCGGCACCGAACGCGCCCTGGATATCGGCGATGTTCTTGAATCCGAAGCCGGGGAAGTTCGCATCTGCAAATACGTAGGGTTCGAGGAAGCTCGTTGGGTGCTTCCGGAGGCGAAACCCATTTCCGAGCAGCACCAGGCGGTGGAAGCACCTTTGCCGGTTTAGGCCACATGGAACTATCAGTACGGAATAGTGCATGTTTGGCGCTTCCCGGGTAGAATGAGAACAGCATGGACGCGTCGTCGAACGGCCACCCATTGTGCCGGTGCTTCACCGGCTTCTATGCGGTGGTCAGCTACATTCCAGGACCGCTGGGCGAATTCCTGGATAGGATGCGGGGCCACTTGGTCTCCAACTGCAAGTTGAGATCACACGTCACGCTCCTCCCGCCCCGCGACCTTTCAGGCAAGCCGGGCGTTCTCATCGAAGAGTTCAATTCGCGCCTCCACTCGGTCCCCTCGTTCGACATTACTCTCGGCGATGTCGAGATGTTCGAGTCCACGCAGGTGATCTACCTCTCTCTTCGCTCCGGCAGAGCTCGAGTTGAAGAACTGCACCGCGAACTCAACCAGGGAGCGCTGCAATCGGTGGAGCCTTTCCCCTTCCATCCCCACCTGACGCTGGCCCAGCAGATCCCTGGCGCCTCCGTCGCAGAAACACTGCAGACGGCGCGGCGGATGTGGAGCGAATGTCCATATAGCCCGACGTTCACGGTGCACACTTTGGATTTCGTGCAGAACGTGAATCCTACGCTCTGGGAGACGCGCAGCGAGTATCTGCTGCAGCCCGCTAATCTTCTCCGAATAGCCTGATCTGCTGACTTTCGCCGGCGCGGCCGGATTTGCGCCGCTTGCCGCCGATCACGCCCTGCACGGTGATCTCCTCGAGCGCCTGCCGCGGAACGAAAACTCTCTGCGCATTGCCTGCGGCTTCCGGCGGAGTGAACGAGTAGCCCGCCGCCTCCACCAGCAGCAGGTTGTTGGGGATGACGCCTTCGATCAGATCGCCGTCGCGGAAGCGCAACTCCACCCAAAGGCCGGCGGTCTTCGGCCTGGCGAGAAACTGGCGCCGCTCATCGAGCACGGCCTTGTCCTCAAGATCGCGCACGAATGAGACCGCTTTGACCTGCGCATAGGGGATGACGCTGACACTGCCGTCGGGACTCATCACTTCCAATCCTTCTGGCAGCAAATAGCCCTGCGGACGAACGAATCCACGGATCCGCTCGCGGTCGAATCTCTCGACGATCACCTTCTTGACGGTCGATCCGCTCAAGCCGGTTTCTTCTCCTCCCGAGCCCGAAGGCCGGGCCTTTACTTTCAAATAATTACGCAGGTATTGTATCATTACAAGAATGACGACTGAGGGAGGACTCGGCCCGGCGGCTGCGGCGTTTCTCACCTACGCCCGCATCGAGAAGGGGCTTTCGCCCAATTCTTTGTCGTCCTATTCCTTTGATTTGAAGAACTTCCAGGAGTTTTGCGCCAGCCGCGGCATCACCAGCATCCCTGATGCCGGCGAGCTCAGGTCATACCTCGATTCACTTTACGCGCAAGGACTCTCCAGCCGTTCCATCGCCCGCCACCTCACGACTCTCCGCAATCTTTATCGTTTCCTTCTCAACGAGGGCAGGCTCGGCGAAGACCCCACGGCGCTGCTATCGGCGCCGCGACAATGGCAAAACCTGCCCAAGTATCTTAATTCACAACAGGTTGTGGATCTGCTCCAGGCGCCTGACACCCGCCGCCCCAACGGTGTGCGTGACACGGCGATGCTGGAAGTGCTCTACGCCTGCGGACTGCGCGTCTCCGAGCTTTGCCTTCTGCGCCTGACCGACATGAATCTCGATCTGGGGTTTCTTCGCGTCACGGGGAAAGGAAACAAGCAGCGCATGGTCCCGCTGGGGACCAAGGCCCAGGAAGCGTTGCGCGAGTACCTGTCGAAGGCTCGCAGCAGCCTGCTGAAGTCGGGATCCAGTCCCTTTCTGTTCGTCACTGCCCGGGGAGGTCCCATGACCCGTCAGGGATTCTGGAAGCTCCTGGCGGGGTATGGCAGGAAGGTGGGTATTTTTCAGAATTTGACGCCCCACGTGGTGCGTCACAGCTTTGCCACTCACCTGTTGGAGGGCGGAGCAGACTTGCGAAGCGTGCAGACCATGCTGGGGCATGCAGACATCGCCACCACGCAGATCTATACGCACGTCGTGCGCGCGAGGTTGAGGAGCGTAGTGGACCGGCACCATCCGCGCAACTGAGCGCCACACCCCGTCCCAAGTGAGGCGGGAGAGGAGAGACATGAGCGATTACATGTTCATCCTGGAAAGCCACCTGAGCCCCGAGCAGGGCGTTGTCCTGGCGGCGGTCCAGACCGCGGCGGGAGAGGCCAACCTGAGCCTGTTCCTGACCGGCGGCGCGATGCGCGATATGTTGGGCGGCTTTCCTATCCGCGACCTGGACTTCACCGTCGAAGGGCCTTCGCTGAAGTTCGCCAGGGACCTGGCCAAACACAGCGGCGCGGAGATCGTCTCCACCGACGATCACCGCAAAACCGCGGAACTGCTCTTCCCCAATGGCGTGCGATGCGAGGTTTCCATGGCGCGCCATGAAAAATACGGCAAGCCCGGCGCCAAGCCGCAGGTCACGCCGGCAACGATCCACGAGGATCTGCGCGGCCGCGACTTCACATTCAACGCGATCGCGCTGTCGCTCAACCGCGCCTCGCGCGGCCTGATGATCGATCCGACCAACGGCGCCGCCGACCTGGAGCACAAGGAGATTCGCGCCATCTCCAACTACTCGCTGTACGACGACCCCGTGCGCATGCTGCGCCTCATTCGCTTCCGCGCGCGCCTCGGATTCGCTGTGGATGAACGCACCTGGCGCCAGTTCCAGAATGCGCGCGAGGCCGGCATGGAGAAGTACATCCCGGAGCGGGCGCTCTTCTCCGAGCTGCGCAATATCGCTCTCGAGCCCAATCTGGCGGATGTCATCAAGGCTCTGGAGGACGAGAACCTGATCTCCCTATTCAGTCCGGGCCTCGCCGGCGCCAAGCTCAATCTGGCTTCATTCCAGAAGCTCGCCAAGGCCAAGGCGATGATCCCCTTCGGCGCTTCGTTCCCCGTCGACTGGTACGCGCTCTCTCTCTACTGCCTGACCCAACTGCTCTCCGTGAAGGAGCGGGCCGCGCTCATGGCGAACACGAAGATGAGCAAGGAAGAGGCTGCGCCCTGGCAGAAACTGGAGGCCAGCTCGAAGAAGCTGGAGTCGCAGTTGAAATCGGCACGGCTCAACAAGGCGTCGCAGGTCTACGAATTGCTGCGCAAAGCGCCCGGCGAGCAGATCCTTTTCCTCTACCTCAAATCGGCGCAGCGCCTGGTGCAGGACCGCATCAAGAACCACCTCACCAAGTACCTGCCCACGGCGCTTGAGGTGACCGACGCGGAAGTGACGCAGGCCAGCGGCCTGGAGCCCAGCCATGCCAAGTTCGCGAAGGCACGCGAGGAGCGCATTGCGGCCCACCTGGACGGCCGCATCCGCAAGCCCGCGCCTCCGCCAGAGCCCGAGCCTGCTCCGGCCCCCCCGATGAGAGGGCCAATGGTGAGAGGGGCACGCTTCCGCTAAACTGGAACCTTGTCGCACTGCCGTCTTGCAGCACTAATCCTGTCGATTTCGCTCTCGGCCTCGGCGCAGACGGGCAATCCTCCGGACCAGAACGGCGGCTCCGCCGCGCCGGCTGCCAGCGATCCAGTGAAGAGCGGCAACCCTGCAACACGGTTCATCCGCGACTACGCTTCCGACCAGAGACGCATCTGGCTGGCGCCTTTCCATATGAACCAGCGGCAGTTCTGGACAGTCGCCGTGCCGCTGGTGGGCGGAACCGCCGCGCTGGTCCCGCTCGATGTGCGTACTGTGAACGCCCTCCCGAATACGCCGGACCAGATCGACATCAGCAAAAAGATCTCTCTCGTGGGGTCCGCCTTTGGCCTGACTGCCGGTGTCGCTGCGACGACTCTCACAGGGCATTACGCCGGCAAGCCAAGCCTGACCGAAATGGGACGGGACGGCAGTCTTGCTCTCGCCAGCAGCCTGACCGTCACCTACGTCGTCAAGTCAATCTTCTGGCGTGAACGGCCCGATGCGCCCGGCTCGCGCGGCCACTTCTGGAGCGGCGGCGACAGCTTCCCCTCCGGCCACGCCATGACATCATTCGCCGTCGCCAGCGCGATTGCCAGCAACAAGAGATGCCCGAAGTGGCTGGGTATCACTCTCTACGCGACGGCCTCCGCAATTTCTCTGTCGCGCATTTCGTCCAACCGGCACTGGCCCTCGGACGTCTACTTCGGCGCATTCAGCGGCTTCCTGATTGGACGCTCCATCGCCAATGCGGCTCACTCCAGATAATGCCGCTGCTCGACGTTCTCGTTTGCCACGCACCTGCGGATCTCCGCGCCGCCAGTGATCTGGCCCAACGTCTCGAACGGAACGGCGAAGCGCGCGTGCGCCTGCTCTCGACCGACGACACGACGATCGCAGAGGCGTGGACGGAAGGCGATACCGCCAAAGCGGTCATTCTCCTGATGACGCCCGGCGCGGTTCCGCCGAAACCCACCCGAGAAACCTGGAAATCGCTGCTCGAACATGTGGAGGGCCGAGGCGATCCGCAGATTGCGGTCGTCGTGCTTCGCGATTGCGCATTCCCCAAACTGCTGGAGCGCGCCGCCTGCTTCCGCCGCGGCCTGGATACTGCTGATCTCCGCGCGCTCGATGAATGGCACATCGGACTCCACGAATCGGTCCATACGTTCCGCGCGGCGCCGGCTATTCCACCTGCAGGGCATGAACGCGAACTCGAACATGTGATCGACGGCTCCGGCACGCACGAGCTCGGCGGCGCTGATCCATCGCGCCTGGCCCAGGCCTTCGCTCGCCAGTTTGCGGGCCACTACCTCGATGTTCTGTGGATCGAATGCGGTCTACGCGACCTATCGTGTCTCGCCGGCGAAGTCGCCGCACGCCTCGGCATACAACCCGACGGTTCTCTGGACGATGCTTGGCGGCAGATCGCCGCGGTTCTGCATGAGCATCGCATCCTCGTCGTGTTCGACGACCTGCGCGAGCAGATCCCCACGCTTGCCTCCGCGGCAGGCCGCGGGACGGTGCTCATCACCAGGCCAGCCGCCGTTCTGACAACGGGTCCCTCCGATGGCTTCGTGTGGCAGGAGCTGTCGGCCTGCCGCGAACAAGGATTCTCGCTCGCCTTCGCAGCCCGCCTCGCCGGCGTGAGCGAGTCTGAAGTGGCTGCGCAATGCGAGCCCTTGGATGCCGGACTCCGGCGCTACCGCCGCACAGCCACATCGGGGACCGTCACCTCCGCCATTCGCGCACGGCACGCCGAGCTTCTCAGCGAGATCTTTCTCCATCGCGGCGATTCACTCTCCGATGAGTGCGTCCCCGAGCTTGACGCGGCACTCGATTGGGCGATCTCCGAGGACTGGCCGCTCGCCGTCCAGTTGGCCAAACGCGCCAACCTCTTCTTCCAGGATCGCGGAAGACGCTTCGAGGCGGTCCACTACTTGCGCCGGGTCGCCGCGGAGGCGGAACACAGGGGAGACGCCGAGGTTGTGCACCTCTGCAGGAAAGACCTCTCGTGGCTTACCGACGACATGGGCGCGGTCCACCATCATTGGATCCCCGGCCAGCAAGGAACGCTCTTTTAATCGATACCCGCTATACCCTCTCGCAACGGCTCGCGGCTTCAATGAGAGCAGTGCTACTCTGCCCGCAACGTCTCAGCCGGATCGATCCGCGCGGCGCGCGCAGCCGGGATCAGCCCCGCAGCGCCTCCCGCCAGCGCCATCACCAGCACCAGCAAACCCAGCGTGGGAACCTGCAGCGTCTCCACCCCGTAGAGCAGCGGCCGCACACTCTTCACCCCCGCGAACGCCGCTAACAGCCCGGCCGCCAGACCGCAAATCATCAGCAACGCGGCGTGCCGCCCGATGAGCGCGACGATCTGCACCGGACTCGCTCCCAGCGCGCCCCGGATGCCAATCTCGCGGCTCCGCATCGCGACAAACTGCGCCAGCAGGCCGTACACCCCTGTTGCAGCCAGCAACACCGCGAGCACGGAGAACGCCAGCGACAACCACGCCAGCAGACGCTCTTTCCATAACGAGTCTTCCACCTCGGCCGAAAGGGTCCGCGTCTCGATAAACGGGAGACGCGGATCCAGCCCATGCATCAGCTCGCGCACGGGCCCGATGAGGGCAGCCGGATCGCCGTGAGTGCGGACGTGCAGGATGAACGGACCGGCACCGCCTCCCCTCGGCCACAGTCCGTACATGGTAGGCGGAATGGGCTCGCGGAAGGACCGGTATTTGGCGTCGCCCACTACGCCTATGATTTCGTACCGCCCTTCCACCACCTTCTCGACGCCTGTGCCGAACCGCCGTCCCAGCGCGCGTCCGTCCGGGTAGAAGCGTCGTACGAATGCGCGGTTGACGATGATCGGCAGCGGGGGTTTCTCCGGAGCCTTTTCGCCTGACGCGTAGTCTCTCCCTTCCAGCAGACTGATGCCCATCGCCTCGAAGTATGCGTGCGAGACGCTGTTGATGCTGGTGTTGAGGAAATCGCTGCGCGCCGCTTTCCCGCCTTCGGGCGCCACAGTGGTCTTCAGACCTGTTCCCCGCATCACGCCCCGTCCTCCGATGCCCGCCGCACGCACGCCCGGCATGGCGCGGACACCTTCGAGCAGGCGGTCCTGCAGCATGGTGGTTTGCTCGGGCGTGTACGCAAGCATCGATGGGTCTACCGAGAACGTGACGACGTGTTGGCGGTCGAAGCCCGGATCCAGCCGGTCCAGTCGCCGGAATGTCTCCCAAAACAGCGCGGCGCCGGCGAGCAGCATGGTGCAGAGCCCCACCTGCACAACGACGAACGAAGAGCGCCCTCGGCTTCTGCCGCTCGCGCGGACCGACTTCAGCAGGCTGTGCAGATCCTCACGGCCTGCCTGCCATGCCGGTACGATGCCGACCACCAGCGCCGTCCCCAGGCCCAGCGCACAGGCGAACAGGAAAACCCGCCAGTCCAGCCGAAGCTGTAATGCCATCGGATGGCTTACTGCATCCAGGGTCCGCACGGGAGGAATCGACCGGGCCAGCAACGGCAGCGCCACCATCGCCGCAACCAGGCCGGCAGCTAGTCCGCACGCGGCGATCAGCAGGCTCTCGGTCATCATGAGCCTGGCGATTTGCAGCCGCGTGGCGCCGGCAGCCATCCTCACCGCCCACTCATGCTGCCTCGATACGGAGCGCGCCAGCATCAGTCCCGCAATGTTGGCGCACACGATTAACATCAGGAAGCACACTCCGGCCAGCAGCACCGAGGCCGCGGTTCCGAATTGTGACCGCAGCATGGAGGTCCCGCGGCTCAACGGTTCAATGTCAATGCGGTCGGTTGTCCGCCAGCCGGATTCCGTAGGGAGAGTATCCATGGTCGCCGCGACAATACCGTATGCCTCATCGCGAGCCTGCATCAGCGTGGCGCCGGGCCGCAGCCTGGCTCCAACGCTGAAGGACCATAGCGTCCATTTCTGGTACTCGAGGTCGGCGGCCATCAATGGAGCCGCCCTTGCTGCAATGCGCACATCGGCGCTCGTGTCGATGGAGACTCCGTTAAACCCCGGCGGCAGGACGCCCACGATGGTCGCCGGACTTTGCTGAAGACGGATGGTCCGGCCGAGCACGCCGGCATCGCCGCCGTACTTCCGCTGCCAGAAAGAGTGACTCAGCACGGCGACCACCGGTCTGCCGGCGCCGTCGTCCGCCGGTTCAATCGTCCTCCCCAACAACGCTGCGACGCCAAGCGCTGCGAAGTAATTGCCGCTGACCGCCTCCGCGTTGACGCGCTCCGCGTCGCCGGCATCCACATAGGCGAGAGTCAGATCCGTCCAGGCGAAAACGTCATGCAGCGTGCCGCAGCGCTGCTGCACGGCTTCCCAAACGGCGGGCGCGAAGTAGCTGCGCGCACCCAGGTTCGGAGCGATGGTCACCAGCCGCACCAACTCTTGCGGCGCACGTACCGGCAACTGCCGCAGCAGCAGCGCGTCCACGACGCTGAAGAAAACTCCGCCCGCTCCAATCGCCAGTCCCAGAAGAAGCGAGGTGATCGCGACAAGCGCTGGCTTCCTGAACAGGGACCGCGCCGCGTACCGGAAATCGCTCAGCAACTCCACCATGTTTCTACACGATGCCCATTCCATCTCACCACACGCCAAACCCAAATCGTTCTTTTGATGGCTCTTGCCGCGGTACGCATCCGGTGTATACTTCTCGCATCTGATTATCCGGAGGCATCCTGAATGATCGACGAACTCAGGCCGGAGGTGCTGGTCGTCGGGGCGGGGCCGGTGGGGCTCTTCACTGCGCTATGCCTGGCGAAGAAGAACGTCTCGGTGCGCATCATCGACACCGGTGTCTGGGCCTGCACCCACAGCTACGCCCTGGCTTTACACCCGCAGACGCTTGAGCTGCTGGAAGAATTCGGATTGCGCGATCGGGTTCTGGCCGACGCGTATCCGGTCCACACCGTCGCCTTCTTCGACCGCGCGGGGCGCCGCGCTCAAACCAAGGCCGGCGATGGGACTAATTGCCTCGCCGTGATCCGGCAGGACCACCTCGAAAACCTCCTCGAAACGGAACTGGGCAAGCTCGGAATCCATGTGGACTGGCGGCATGAGGCCGCCACCGTTCGTCCCGGCGACGAACGCGCCACCGTCACCGTGCATAAGTTCGAGAAGGAGTCGCGCGGCTACATCGTGGCGCACACGGAGTGGGTGGTCTCCAAGACATTCGAGGTGGAGCCCAGGTTCGTCATCGGCGCGGACGGCTACAACTCCCGCGTGCGCCGCACGCTGAACGCGGAGTTCCCTGAAATCGGCCCGGCCCAGTATTACGCCGTGTTCGAGTTCAAGTCGGACGCCGATCTGCGCAACGAAGTGCGCGTCGCCCTGGGCCCGGACTCGACCAACGTGCTCTGGCCGCTCCCCGGCGGCCAGTGCCGGTGGGGCTTTGAACTGCCGAACTTCGCCGATCCAACAGCGGAGGGGCGTGAAAGCCTGCGCGAAGCGGGCTTTGGCGACTTCCCCAGTGAACGCTCCAAGGACCGCGTTCTGATGTCGCGCGGCGACAGCGGGCTCATCGTGGATGAGACTCATTTCCGTGTCCTGCTGGCCGACCGCGCACCGTGGTTCACCGGCTCCATCGACAAGATCTCCTGGCGCATCGTCACTCGCTTCGAGCACCGTATGGCCAAGCGCTACGGCGCCGGACAGCTTTGGCTGGCGGGCGACGCCGCCCACCTCACCGGTCCCGCAGGCATCCAGTCCATGAATGTCGGCCTGTTCGAGGGCCACGATCTCGCCGCCAACATCTCCTCTATCGTTCGCGGCAACGCCGAGCCCTCCATCCTGGGGTTCTACAACGACCACTGGACGTCGGTCTGGAGCCGGCTCCACGGCATCGGCGAGAAGTTCCACGCGACTCCCACTGCCGATCCCTGGGTGGCAGGCCATGTCGACCAGATCGCCGCGTGCCTGCCGGCACACGGACCAGCATTGACCGCCATGGCCGAATCCCTCGGCCTGAAGTGATCAGTCCATCAGCCGCTGAAGACGCGCTTGGACCCGGTGCATATTGCTATCGGCGGCCTGCAGGGTCATGTTGCCTCGCTACCAGTTCGCGGCTCCACAGCGCGCCTGCAGCCGCGAGCGAAAGTGAGCGGGCAAAGCGCTTGCGATAGGCTCCTGTACGTCCTCGTTGCCCGATCCACTCTCCTCTCGATATGATCTCCATAGCCAATTTCGGGAGGTGCGGATCTGAAACGCAGAATTTTTCTCTCCGCCGCCGCGGCGGCCACCGCCGCCTGCTCGCGGAATCCTCGAGCTTTCACAGAACTTCGCGTTCTGAATGCCGATCAGGCCGCCACCCTCGCTGCCTGGGTAGACGCTCTCATCCCCGCCGACCGTGATCCCGGCGCGAAAGAGGCGGGCGTCGTCAACTACATCGACCGGCAGCTCACTCGAAAGTACAAGAAGCTCCAGCCTGCATATCGGGACGCCCTCGCCGCCATCGAGAAGGCTGCGGCGAGCCAGTCCGGCCGGCCCTTCCCTTCCCTGACCCTCGATGAACGCACCGCCATCCTCTCCGCTCTCGAAGCAGGCAAGGCGCCGGATGGACTCTTTCCCGGCGGCGGCAAAGCCGCGTTCGAAATGATCCTCGCCCACGCCATGCAGGGCTTCTACGGCAACCCGCGCCACGGCGGCAATCGTGACTACGCCTCCTGGCGTATGATCGGTGTCCCGCCCATGCCCGTGCGCGGCCGACTGCACTACACGGTCGCGGAATCCTTCCCGGAGAAAAGCTGATGGCGCTGCCCAAAGTGAATGCAGTCGTGATCGGGGCAGGCGCCGGCGGCCCCATCGTCGCAAAGGAACTCGCCACCGCCGGCTGGAAGGTTGTGCTCCTGGAGCGCGGCCGCTGGGCCACTCCCGCGGACTGCCATAAGGACGATCTCATCAATCAGCGCAACTCCACCCTCGGACATCCCTTCGGGCCGGAGGACGACGGCAACCCGCGCGTCATCATCGGCGCCAAAGGCGAGGAGCGCATCGTCGAGCCCTCCGGCCCCGGCTACAACAACAACGCCGCCTGCGTCGGCGGCGGCACGCTCTCCTATGGCGCAATGGCGTGGCGTTTCCATCCCAACGATTTCCGGATGCACACCGTCTACGCCGCCAAGGTCCCCCGCGCCGTCGAAGGCTCCACCCTCGCCGACTGGCCCATCACTTACGACGACCTCGAGCCCTTCTACGAGCAGGCTGAGTGGGAGATTGGCGTATCCGGCGATGTCTCCACCGATCCATTCCACGGCCCGCGCAAGCGCGACCTGCCCATGCCTCCTCTGCCGCCGACCCGCGAACACGCCATCCTCGAAAAAGGCGCGAAATCGCTCGGCCTGCATCCCTTCCACATCCCCATGCTGCGGAACTCGGTGCCCTATCGCGGCCGTCCCGCCTGCATGCGCTGCCGCTGGTGTGTCGGTTTCGCCTGCGAAGTGGACGCCAAGTGCGGCACGCAGAACACGGTGCTGCCCCTCGCCCTCGCCACCGGCAATCTCGAACTGCGCACGCAATGCATGACGAAAGAGGTGCTCATCGACGAACGCGGCAAAGCCACCGGCGTCGCTTACTTTGACCGCGAAGGCCGGCTCTGGGAGCAGCCCGCCGACTACGTCATCGTCTCCGGCAGCGCCATCGAGAGCGCGCGCCTGCTGCTGAATTCCAAGTCGCGCCTCTTCCCTGACGGGCTCGGCAACCGCAACGATTGGGTCGGCCGCAATCTCCAGGGCCACACCTACACGGGCGCGTTTGGCCTCTTCGAACCGGACTGCTACGACGATCTTGGCCCCGGCGCCGGCATCGCCATCTGCGACTACAACCACGGCAACGAAGGGCTCGCCGGCGGCGCCATGCTCGCCAACGAGTTCATACGCCTCCCCTATCAGTTCGTCACCGGCACGCGCCCGCCCGACGTGCCGCGCTGGGGCCGCGGCCACAAGGATTTCGTCCGCAGCTTCTACCGCCGTGTCATCGCCGTGCAGGGCCCCACCCAGGAGATGCCGGTCTTTGATTCCCGCGTCACCGTGGATCCCAACGTGCGCGACAAGTTCGGCATTCCCGTAGCGCGCATCTCCGGATACAAGCATCCCCACACCATCGAAATCGGCAACGCCATGTCGGAGAAAGCGGAGGCGTGGATCAAAGCCTCCGGCGCGGTTCGCACCTGGCCGAAGAAGGCCGGGCAGGGCGTCAGCGGCGGCCAGCATCAGGCAGGCACATGCCGCATGGGCAACGATCCGAAGACGTCTGTGGTCGACAAGTGGTGCCGCATCCACGACGTCGACAACTGCTACGTCGTCGACGGCAGCGTGCACGTCACCAATGGGGGCTTCAATCCCGTGCTCACCATCATGGCCCAGGCATTCCGCGCCGGCCAGCACATCGCGCGGGAGGGGAAACGCTCATGAAGGCCCTGATCATCGCTCTCATCCTCGCCGCGGCTATCGTCCTCATGATCCCTGCCGCCAGCTTTGTCTACGAATCGGGCGGTCCCGACGCCTGCGCCCGCTGCCATGAAATGGGCACGCCCGTCTCCAGGTGGCAAAGCTCCACGCATCGCAAAGCCGGTTGCGCGGCCTGTCACGGCGACGCCCTGACCACGGATCCCAAGTTCCACCTCACCAATGCGCGCCGCGTCTGGCAGCATTGGAACGGCGATGTGGCGGAGAGAGCGCGACTCGCTCCGGCCGATGTCTTTGCGATCCTCGAACGCTGCCGCAACTGCCACCAGCAGGAGTTCGCGGCGTGGTCCACCGGACCGCACGCCATCCGCTACAAGCAGATCTTCCTCGACAAGAAGCACAACTCCACGCGCCACCTGATGGATGACTGCCTGCGCTGCCACGGCATGCACTTCGACGGCGGCATCCGCGACCTGGTCGAGCCGCTCAACAACAAAGGGCCCTGGACGCTGCGTCAGGCCGAACTCTCCGAGCAGCCGGTCATCCCCTGCCTCACGTGCCATTCCATGCATCGCGAAGGAACGCTGCTCGAACAGCGCCTGCTCGAAGCCAAGACGTTAGGGAACCGCCAGGAGAAGTTCCGCCCGTCGCTGGCCTTCTTCGACCGCCGCGAGATGGCGCCGGTCCCCGTCGCGCTCCTTCCGATCCCCGTGGTGAAGGAAGGCGAGCGAGCCGTCAAGATGAGCCCCGACCCGCGCCAGGCGCTCTGCTACCAGTGCCACGCGCCGCTCTCGACCGCTCAGGTCTTCTCCGGTGACGACCGCACTCCCGTCGGCATCCACGAGGGCATCTCCTGCCTCGCCTGCCACGACAAGCACCGCCAGACTACCCGCGCGTCGTGCGCCACCTGCCATCCGCGCCTCTCCAATTGCGGCCTGGATGTGGAGACGATGGATACGACTTTCGCCAAGGTCACTTCGTCTCACAACATCCACACCGTCAAGTGTGCCGACTGCCATCCGAAGGGCATTCCCCCCAAGCGCAGCACAACCGCCGCCATCAGCAGAAGGTAATTGGCGCGAAGGTCCCGCTATCTCGTGTTCCGAACGCCGGAACCCGCGGTCTCTGTACACCCGCGTGCCCCCTCCGCTACGATGGAAGTTGGTTTGAGGAAGATTCTGCTTACGCTCGCGCTCGCCGGCGGGTTGTCCGCGTGGATCTCCTGTGCGTTCGCCCAACCGTCCACCGACCCCTTGGGGGGACCGCAACCGGGCCGCGGCACGAACTACGATCCTCCTCCCCCGCCCAAGAAACCGAAACCCGAGCCCGAGCCCAAGCCCGTTGAGGTCGAAAAGCCCATCTTCGAGTTCGCCCACATCGATTGGGAGGCCAAGGAGACCTGGGTCAAAGTCGCCCTCCTCGTCGGCTCCATCATCCTCGCCCGCCGCGCCTTCAACCAGATGAAGGGGTAGCCGCCGGATTCGATCCCAAACACACAAAAAGGCCGCCCCGCAGGGCGGCCCTCTTCACTTCGAACTGAATCAGTCGCTCAGAACGGGTACAGCGAAATCGCCTCGCCGTTCCCTGCCCCAGCGCCGACGGTCGCCACATCCCCCTCCGCGCTGATCAGGCGGCAGAAGATGCCCGTCTCGCCGAGGTACACTTCGTACTCCGCGGGCCGCTGCAGCGAGCCCTGGATCAGGGCCTCCGACAGCGGATCCTCGATGTACTTCTGCAGGGCCCTGCGCAGCGGCCGCGCGCCATAGCTGCGATCTGTGCAGGTCTTCTCCAGAATGTACCGTGACGCCTCCGGACTGAGCCGGATCTTGATCTGCTTCGCGGCCAGGTTCACATTGATCTGCTCCACCATCAGGTCCACGATCTTGATCAGGTCCTCTTCGGAGAGCGATGTGAACAGGATCACCTCGTCGAGACGGTTCAGGAACTCGGGGTTGAACGCGCGCTTCACCTCGGCTTGCACCATCTCCTCGACCTTGTGCGGCACGCCGGCATCCTGCTGCGCCGAGAAGCCGAGCTGCCCCTTCTTATCCAGGAAGCGGGCGCCCAGGTTCGACGTCATGATGATGATCGTGTTCTTGAAGTCCACCGTGTTGCCGATGCCGTCGGTCAACTGGCCGTCTTCAAACACCTGCAGCAGGATGTTGTAGACGTCCGGGTGCGCTTTCTCGATCTCATCGAGCAGGATGATCGAATACGGGCTGCGCTTCACGCGCTCCGTGAGCTGCCCGCCCTCTTCGTACCCCACATAGCCCGGAGGCGAGCCGATCAGCTTCGACACCGAGTGCTTCTCCATGAACTCCGACATGTCGAAGCGGATGAGACTCTTCTCGCTGCCGAACAGGAACTCGGCCAGCGCCCTTGCAACCTCGGTCTTGCCGACGCCCGTGGGCCCCAGGAACAAGAAGCAGCCCGCCGGACGCTTGGGCGACTTCAAGCCCGCCCGCGACCTGCGGATGGACCGCGCCAGCGCATTGATCGCCTTGTCCTGGCTGATCACGCGCTTGTGCAGCTCTTCCTCGATCCGCAACAGCTTCGAAACTTCCTCTTCCTTGATCGCCGTCATCGGCACGCCTGTCCAGCGCGCGACGACATCCTCGATGTCGTCCTTGCCGACGATGCCCGTGGACGTGTCGTCCAGGTTGTACTTCTCGCGCAACTGGCGCAGGTTCTCGCGCTCCTTGCGCTCTTCGTCGCTGTAGAACCGCGCCTTCTCGAACTCGTGGTTCGCGATGGCGGTCTCCATGCGGTGCACGATGAACTTGATCCGCTTCTGGATGTCGCTGATCTCCGGCGGCAGTGTCGTCTGCCGGAGCTTGACGCGCGCGCCGGCCTCGTCGATCAGGTCGATCGCCTTGTCCGGCAGGAAGCGGTCCGGGATGAACCGGCTGGATGCGTAGACCGCGGTCTCGATCGCATCGTCCGTGTACGCCACGGCGTGGAACTTCTCGTAGCGCTCCTTGATGCCGAACAGGACGCGGCATGCGTCGGACTCGCTCGGCGGAGGCACCTTTACGGCCTGGAAGCGCCGCTCCAGAGAACGGTCTTTCTCGATCGACTTGCGATACTCGCCCGGCGTCGTTGCGCCGATGCACTGGATCTCGCCGCGGCTCAACGCCGGCTTCAGAATGTTGGCGGCGTCGAGAGATCCTTCGGCCGATCCCGCGCCCACCAGCGTGTGCAGCTCGTCGATGAAGATGATGGCATTCTGGTTCTCCATCAGCTCCTTCATGATCGTCTTGAGCCGCTCTTCAAACTGCCCGCGGTACTTGGTGCCCGCGACGATCAGGCTGAGGTCGAGCGCCAGAATGCGCTTCTCCGCCAGGAAGCTGGGCACATCGCCTTCGCTGATCTTCTGCGCGAGTCCTTCGACGATGGCGGTCTTGCCGACGCCCGGCTCGCCGATCAGCACCGGATTGTTCTTGGTGCGCCGGCAGAGGATCTGAATGACCCGCTCCAACTCATAGTCGCGCCCGATCAGTGGATCGAGCGTTCCGTCCCCCGCCGCCTGAGTCAGGTCGCGGCTGAATTCGCTGAGCAGCGACGACTCTTTGGGCCGGCTGGTGGTGGTCTTCTCCGAAGTGGCCCGCGCGATCTCGTCCCGCACCTGGTTCAGGCGCAGGCCGCGCTCGTGCAGAATCTCGGCCGCAAAACACTTCTCTTCCCGCAGCAACCCCAGCAGCAGGTGTTCCGTTCCGATGTGTTTGTGTCCTAACCGCTCCGCCTCCTCCGCCGCATAGGCCAGCACCCGCTTGCACTCAGTGCTCAGAGGAAGATCCACGCTGGTCGGAACCTTCTCCCGCGCCGTTGTCTGTGCCTCAATCTGCTTGCGGATCGACTCGATGTTGGCCTGTGACCGCAGAAACCGGTTGGCCAGCGCCTTGTCCTCGCGCAGCAGTCCTAACAGCAGGTGCTCGGTCTCGATATAAGGACTGCCAAACTGGCTGGCCTCATATCTGGCGAAGAAGATCACCCTTCGCGCCTTTTCCGTGTAGCGTTCAAACATAAATTTTCACGCCTCTCCCTGGAACCCGGAGCTTCATCACGGCCGCCCAGGCTTCCCTGTACCGATCTGACCAGGACCGGCTACAACTCCCGCGCGCCCCTCTCTGGAGGATTGCGCCTCTACCTAATTGTAAGATGCCTGTCACGTGGCTCGGGCGACGGGAATCTTCGCTTCAGACGTTCAGCCGCCCTTCCCTCAGTACCAGAACCCGGTCCGCTCGTTCCGCGAATGTAGGATTATGCGTCACATAGAGGGTTGCCAGCGAATGCTCGCGGTGCACGCGCTCCATCAGCTCGATGATCTGGAGCCCCGTCCGCTCGTCCAGGTTTCCGGTCGGCTCGTCGGCCAGAAGAATCCTCGGCCGTCCGGTGAGAGCCCTGGCGAGCACCACCCTCTGCTGCTCTCCTCCCGAGAGCTCGCCAGCGCGGTGATGCCATCGGGCGTCGAGCCCCACCTCGGCCAGACGCTCCCGCCCGGCCCGTTCGGCTTCACCGCGGCTCGTCCCGCGAATCAGAAGCGGCATCATGACGTTCTCCAGCGCCGAGAACTCCGCCAGCAGCGTGTTCATCTGCCACACGAAGCCGATCTCCCTGTTGCGCAAAGCCGCTAAACCGGACTCATTCAGCTCCGAGGTCTCGGCTCCCTGAACCCAGATACGTCCGTCTGTGGGCGCATCCAGCAAACCCAGCAGGTGCAAGAGAGTGGACTTGCCAGTGCCGCTTTCGCCCGTCAGCGCCACCCGCTCTCCCGCCGCCAACTCGAATTGCAGGCCGGCGAATACGGTCAGGTCGCCGCCGCCGCTGCGGTAGCGCTTGGTCAGATTCTCGGCTCGAAGAGCAAGGTGATTCGGATTGGGGCTCGGCACTGTCTGTTTGCATACTACCGGATCGTCGCCATACCCGCCCACTACCGTTCGCGGCTCTTGTCCCGGAGGGCGATTGAGTTGAGCGCGCCGGTTGCACCGTCGCTGGAATCCCACTCCCCACTGCGATACAGTGTGTGCGCCATGTTGCGCTTCGGCATTCTTTTCCTCCTCATGGCGCCTGTCTTCGCCCAGTGGGCGCCCTTCGAAATGATCTGGAACGTCGATGGCCGTACCGATGCGGATGTCTCATTTCTCCTCGACGCTCCCGCCGGCAAGTCCGGATTCGTCCAGGCCAATAATGGCCACCTGTACACCACCGATGGAAAGCGCCTGCGCCTGTGGGGCGTCAACTTCTCCTTCACCGCCAGCTTCCCGCCGAAGGAACTGGCGCCCAAGGTCGCCGCGCATCTCGCGCGATTCGGCGTCAACTGCGTCCGCATCCATCACCATGACTGGCGCTCTCCGCGCGGCCTTATCGATGCCGCCTATCCCGATTCGCGCCACTTGAACGCCGATAACCTCGACCGTCTCGACTTCCTCATCGCCGAGTTCAAGAAGCGCGGCATCTACACCGACATCAATCTCAACGTCGCGCGCGAATTCCGCGAAGCCGACGGCGTCAAAGACTCCGCGCAGTTGGGTTATGGCAAGGCGCTCACCTACTTCGATCCGAAGCTGATTGAGCTGCAGATGGAGTTCGCTCGCGCTTACCTCACGCACCGGAACCCATACACCGGCAATGAATACCGCAATGAACCCGCCATCGCGCTGGTCGAGATCGTGAACGAAAACTCGCTCATCGAAAGCTGGGTGCGCGGCAGGCTGCGCGGTCTTGGATTCCCGCCCGATCTGCGCGACAAGACCTGGGTGGACATCCCCGCCAGCTACGCGCGGGACCTCACACGCATGTTCGGCGGCCCGCGGCTAGAGCCGAAGGACTTCGGCGCGGCGAGCCCTGAGCAGTTCCGCAAGGAGGCGGAGTTCTATATGGGCCTCGAGAGCGCGTTCTTCCGCAAGTTCGGCGCGTTCCTCAAGGACGATCTGAAAGTGAGGCAACCGGTGGTCGGCACCAGCGCGCACGCCGGCAGTCTCTCGCCCTATCCGCTGTTAAAGTCGGCGTCACAGCTCGACGTCGTCGATGGGCACACCTACTGGCAGCACCCGCGCTACATCGACGACCCCGCGACGAAGCAGCGCAGCTTCGAGATCACCAACACGCCGCAGGTGGATGTGCCCGCGAAGAGCAGCGTGGGCGTGCTGGCGCGCGTCGCCGTCGACGGCAAACCGTTCATCGTCTCCGAAGTCAACGAACCCTATCCGAACGAGTACGGCGCCGAGCTGGTCCCGATCCTCGCCGCCTACGGCGCGCTCCAGGATTGGGACGGCCTGTTCTGGTACAGCTTCGCTCACGACTCGGCGGACACCTGGAAACCGCATCCGCCCGGGCACTTCGACATCCGGCAGGACCCGGTGAAGATGTCGCAGCTCGCCACCGGCGCGCTGATCTTCCATCGCAGCGATTTTGCCGCCGCGGAGAAGACGCTGCTGCGCGACTACACGCGGGAGCAAGTCGCCGACAGCCTGCGGATGAAGTCCGACGAGCAGCCGTGGTTCACTCCCGGCATGGATTCGGCGCTCGCCCTGATGCACGGCATGCGAGTACGCAGCTTTGACGCGAAAGCGCCCTTTCAACCCGCGTTAAGTGCGCCCAAGGTGATCAAAAGTGACACGAATGAGCTGATCTGGCGGGAAGGGCTCATCACGGGCGCGTCCAAGCGCGCGGCGATGATCGTAGGCCGCCTGGACCAGGGCAAGCTGACCGCCGGAAACATGGATGTCGAGAGCGAGACGAGGTTCGGCGCGGTGATGCTCGTAGCGCTCGACGAAAACTCGTCTCTGCTCACGGCCGGCGCGCGCACTTCGAACGAAGGCATGCAGTGGAACGCGCAGCGGACATCGACACCAGCCGTGGGCACTGCGCCGATAATGATCGAGCCCTTGAAGGCAATAGTAACCCTGCGCGGCCATCGCCCCGATGCAGTGGTCACCATCACCGCGTTGGACGGCGCCGGCAAAGCGATGGGCGCTCCGAAGCGAGCGAAGAAGAGCGGCGCGTCATGGCGCGTCACGCTGGATCAGCCGACGCCGTGGTACCGCGTGACCGTGCGATAGCTCACCCAGCAGTGCGGCGCTTGCGGAACTCGTCGAGCAGGACGGCGAGGATGATCACCGCGCCAATGATGGCTTGCTGCAAATAGGGCGAAATGCCGAGGAGGTCGCTGCCGTTGGCGAGCAGGCCCATGATGAATGCGCCGATTAAGGTTCCGATGACGGAGCCCTCCCCTCCGCGCAGCGAGCCTCCGCCGATGACGACGGCGGCGATGGTTTGCAGTTCGTAGCCCTGGCCCGCGGTGGGCTGGCCGGTGTTGAGGCGCGAACACTCGATCATCGCGGCAAGGCCCGTGAGCAGCCCTCCCACGGCGTAGACCGCAGTCGTGTGAAACGCAACGGGGATGCCGGCGTAGAAGGCGGCTTCGGGATTCGAGCCGATGGCGTAGGCGTAGCGGCCCATGCGGGTGTGCTCGAGCAGCACGTGAACCGCGACGCCGCACAACAGAAGGACCCAGAGCACGAAGGGCACTCCAAGCAGACTGCCTTCGCCGAGAAATGAGAAGCCTTTGGGCAGCGCCTGCACGGGCAGGCCGCTGGATGCGATGAGCGCGATGCCGCGATAGATGCCGAGCGTCCCAAGCGTGACGATGAAGGGATTGATGCGCAGCCGCGACGAGATGAAGCCATTGGCGAACCCGCAGGCGAGTCCAGTGGCGAGGCCGATCAGGATGCCGGCGGGGATGGGCCAGCCGCGATCCATCGCCATGGAGCCCATCATGCCGCTGAGAGCGAGCATGGAGCCGACGCTCAGGTCGATGCCGCCGGCGATGATGATCATGGTCATGCCGAGCGCCATGATGTTGATCACGGCGGTCTGGCGGACGACGGCGGAGATATTGGTGGGCGTGAGGAAATGCGGCGAGGCAAGCGAGAGACCAACGAAGAGGAGGGCGAGAGTCAAAAAGGGCAGAAGGCGTTGGATCATGACGAGGAGTCCAGGGCGGCGTGGCGCAGGATTTCTTCCTGGGTGGTGTGGCGCGGGAGCTCGGCGCGGATGCATCCCGCGCGCATCACAAGAATCCGGTCGGCGACCTGCAGGAGCTCAGGAAGCTCGGAACTGACCATGAGGATGGCGGCGCCGGAGCGGACGAGCTCGTCCATGAGTCGAAAGACCTCGGCCTTGGCGGCGATGTCGATGCCGCGGGTGGGCTCGTCAAAGAGGATGACGCGGGCGCCGCGCACCACCCACTTGGAGATGACAACCTTCTGTTGATTGCCGCCGCTGAGCCTGCCGGCGAGCTGGCGGGGCGAGGCCGCCTTCAATGCGAGGCGCTCGGATTGCGCGGCGACGAGGGCGCGCTCGGCGGAGTGTTGGACGAAGCCGAATCGCGATATGCGGTCCATGGAGGCCAGCATCATGTTGTTGGCGATGGGGAGTGACGCGGCGAGCCCGGCGCGCTGGCGGTCCTCGGGGACGAGGGCGATTCCTGCGCGCACGGCATCGCGCGGCGATCGGATCTTCACTTCGCGGTCTTCGACGAAGAGACGGCCGGACTTGATGGGATCGATGCCAAAGAGGGCGCGGCACAACTCCGTGCGCCCTGCGCCGATGAGGCCGGCGAGTCCGACGATTTCTCCGGCGCGCAGTGAGAACGCGATGCCGGGGAGATCGACGCGCAGCAGCTCAGGACCAGGGGTCACCGGCTCACGGTTGTAAATGGCTTCAAAGGAGCGGCCCACCATGTGGCGGATGAGGTCGGGCGTGGAGGTTTCGCGCATCTCGCCGGTCCAGACGGTTTCGCCGTCGCGAAGGACGGTGACGCGGTCGCCGAGGGCGCGCAGCTCCTCCATGCGATGGGTAATGTAGATGATGGCTGCGCCGCGATCGCGCAATGTGCGAACGAGGCGGAAGACTTCCTGCGACTCCGCGTCTGACAGGGCGGAGGTCGGCTCGTCGAAGATGAGCAGATCGGCGCCGTGCGCGACGGCGCGGCAGATCTCGACGAGCTGCCGTTGAGCGGGGCTGAGCTTCTCCACGCGCCACTCGGCCTGGAGAGGGAAACGATGCTCTTCGATGAGGCGGCGGGTTTGCTCCAGCCCGCGGCGGCGGTTGATCCAGCCGATCGCATTGCTCTGTTCGCGGCCGAGGAAGATGTTCTCGGCAACGGTAAAATGCGGCGCCAGGAGGCTCTCCTGGTGGACCATGCCGATTCCGGCACGCTGCGCTTCAACGGGCGCACGAAATCGAACAGGCCGGCCCTGCCACTGCATCTCGCCGTCGTCGGCCGTGATCATGCCCGCGACGATTCGCATAAGTGTGGATTTGCCCGCGCCGTTCTCGCCGAGCAGGAGATGGACCTCGCCGCGCTGCACAGAGAGATCGCCGCGGCGCAGGGCGACTACGCCGCCGAATCGCTTCTGCACATTTTGAAGTTGGAGCAGCACCGGCGGAGTACCAGCTTAACAACCCCGGTGCTCAGTGTAGGTCGGATACACAAACGGCACGTGTGATGGCGCGCTGACGACCCTCCGGCCCTACTCCAGAGGCTCCTCGTCGAAAGCTTCGGCGGGGTTTTCGAACTTCGTGTACTGGTGGAGGAAGACGAGCGGGATTTTGCCGGTGGGGCCGTTACGCTGCTTGGCGAGGATCAACTCGGCGACGCCGCGCAGGTCTTCTCGATCCTTCTGGTAGACCTCGGGGCGGAAGATAAAAGCGACCATGTCGGCGTCCTGCTCGATGGAGCCGGACTCGCGGAGGTCGGCGAGCTGAGGGCGGTGGTCGCCGATGCGCTGTTCCGGTGCGCGGCTCAACTGAGAGAGGACGAGGAACGGGACCTTGAGTTCCTTGGACATCAGCTTCATGCCGCGGGAGAGTGCACCGACTTCCTGCACGCGGTTGGAGTTCCTGCCGAGCGACGGAGCGGGCATGAGCTGGAGGTAGTCGACGACGACGAGTCCCAGATCATAGGGCATGGTCGCCTTGAGCTTGCGGAGCTTGGCGTTGATGTCCATGAGCGTGGTGCCGGAGGTGTCGTCGATATAGATGGGCGCTTCGTAGATATCGACGGCGGCGCCACTGAGGCGCGCGCGTTCGTCACGGTCCAGATAGCCGGAGCGGAAGCGCTGCTGATCGACGCGGCCGAGCGAGCAGATGAGACGCGTGAGCAGCGACTGCTGCGACATTTCGAGAGAGAAAACGGCAACGGCCTTGGGGTTCTTCTTGTTGGTGGCGACGTGCAGGGCCATGTTGAGCGCAAGGGCGGTCTTGCCCATGGCGGGACGGGCAGCGAGGATGATGAGCTCGCCTTCGCGCATGCCGCCGGTCATCTCGTCGAACTTGATGAAACCCGTGCCGGTGCCGAGCACGCGGCGCGCGGGGTCGAGGAAGGCGTTGACGCCTCCCTCCTCGGCGTCGAAGACCTGCTGGGCGCTGAGCAGCGAGTTCTTGGCGCGCGCTTCACCGAGCTTGAGCAGCGACTCTTCGGCGGACGAGAGAATGAGGGCCGGCTCGTCCTCGGCGAGCATGCACTTCTGGATGGTCTCCTGGGCGGAGAAGATCATCTGGCGTAGCAGGCTCTTGTCGCGGACGATCTGGATGTAGCTCTCGAGGTTGTAGATCTCGGGGAGGCCTTCGTCGAGAGAGGCGAGGTAGGTGAGGCCGTCAACGGAGTCGAGCTCGGAGTGGCGCATCAGCTCGTTGGCGAGCGTGACGCGGTCGATGTGCTCGTCGCGGTTGTGGAGGTCGAGCATCCGCTGGAAGATGCGGCGGTGCTTGTCGATGGAGAAGTCGTCGGGAGCGAGGCTGGACGCAGCGCTGACGAAGGCGTTGGCGTTGATCAGGATGGAGCCGAGGACCATGCGCTCGGCATACAGATTGGTCGGCAGACCACGCTCGAAGGCGGGATCGACTTTCGCTGGCTGCGTCATCAGGGGGACGCTTTCCAAGGTAATGAGCGGAGACCGCGGTTGACAAGTGCAGAGATGGGGATATGTGGGATCAAGGGGTTAGGCTGTGGATGGCCTGTGGAAATTGAGTGCGCTGCAACCTGCAACTGAATTGCAGCGTCAATTTTAGATAAGGGCCCATTCATGAAGCTGCTGAACACAATACTCAAAGAAGAACTCGATCTGTACCTGGAGACCTGGAACTATCACTGGAATATTGAGGGGCCGCTGTTCCCGAGCCTGCACAAGCTGTTCGAGGAGCAGTACGAGGCGCTGCGGGAGCTGGTGGACGAGATTGCGGAGAGGGAGCGGGCCCTGGGAGGAGTGGCGGAGACGAGAGTCGCGTTGGAAATCAAGAAACAGCGTCCTGCGAAGGAGATGCTCACAACGCTGGCGGAAAGGCATGAGGGATTGAGCGCAAAGATGAAGAGCGAGTGGATTCCGAAGCTGGAGAAGGCGGGGGATCCGGGCTCGGTTGATCTGCTGACGCGTGTTTTGCAGGAGCACGACAAGATGGCGTGGATGCTGCGGGCGACAGCGAAGTAGCGTCCGCTGCCGCTCGCGATGCAGCCACGGCCGAATCGCGGCTAACGCGGTCAGCGGCTCGCTTTGCCCTCGAGAAATTCGCAGTGGTGGCGGAAGCCGAGGCGGACGTAAACACTGATGGCGGCAGGATTGGACTGACGGACGCTGAGGGCGACGGTGCGGATACCGGAGTCCAGAAGATCGCGGGAGACGGCGCTGGTGAGGCGCGCGGCGTGGCCGAGGCGGCGGGAGTCGCGACGGGTGTACACATTGCCGATAGCGGCGACGGACTCGCCGGAAGAGACGATGTGCGTGCCGGCCACGGCGATCATCTCGCCGCCGCGGAAGGCGCCGTGGAAGACGCCAGATTCGAGCATGGCGGGATAAAAGAAATCGGGTCCCTGGCCCGCGGCATGGCCGTCGTCGTAAAGGGCCTGCAGCGCGTCGATATCCGGAGCCGTGAGGCGGCGGTCTCCGGGTGAGGGAGGCAGAGGACGGAATTCGCGTGGTTCCAGGGCCATGCGCCACATGGGGTGGGTTTCAACGGTCGAGTAGTGGGCCTGGATGAGCGGCAGGAATTCGGGGCGGATCTGCAGGATGAGCGCGGGGCTACGGAAGATCTCCGCGGCCTGGAGGCGCAGCTCGCCAGGCTGGCCGAGGGCCCAGAAGATGGGGGTATCGAAGGCGGAATAGAGCAAGGCGAGAGCAGAGGACTTGCCACCGGGAGTGAGCCAGGAGCAGTGCTCAAAGTGGCCGGGTGCGAGGTCGGCGAGGGCATAGACGGCCCAGTGAGGATCGGCCCGAAGCAGCCGGCGGATGCCGTTTATTTCCGTGAGCGAAGGCACGATCACGAGAGTAGCGGATTTTTTATTCGGTTGTAAATTCAATCACTTCGGGGAGATTCGAGAGGAGCGTGCATCCGGAGAGCGGCAGCCGTGCCTAGCTTGTTGCGCGGGAGGATATGCTTTGACCGAACGGATCTACAAGCTGCAACCGGACCGCACGGTTTATCTGCGGGGATTTGACCATCTGGGGGCATCGGCGGCGGTGCACTCGGCGACGCCGGACGGGTTCAAAGTGTCAGGCTGTTTTCGCGACGCGGCGGACTTCGCGGTGGTGGTGCTGTACGACGCCGACAACTACTTCGAGCACCCGCGATTAAGGTACCTGCCGGACTTCAATTTCAGCGGGCTGGAGCTGGGCTTCGACGTCAGCTACTCGAACCTGATGCCGCTGAACTCGCGCAAGTTCCCCTGGATCGACTGGCCGTACCTGGACGTGACGACGGCATCGGGGGAAGCCGCCAAGATCCGGCTGGCCGACCATGCCACGGTGGTGGCGAACCCGGACACGCCGGCAACGGCGCAGTTCGAGATTGCCGGCGACGGATTGGAAGGATGGGACCGCCTGACGCTGTGGTATCAGAACCTGGCGTTCGATTACACGGTGCCGGGGAAGGTGCGCACGGAATATGAGTTCTATGCAGGGACTCCTGGGCGGATCCATTCGATTACAGTGGGAGGCCGCACGTATGCATACACGGAGCAGGAGGGTGACGGGTCAGCGGTTGTCGCGTCGAGGCTGATCGAGATGATCGCGGGAGACTCCGAAGTATCGGCCTCCAGGGGGGCGACGGCATGGAGCGTGCAGTTGGCGTGCAAACTGGACACGGGCGGAGTCGTGCAGGTGAGCGCGAGCGGCTATCCGAGCGAGGAGTTGTACCAAGTGAAGGCGACGACGGTGTGCCGCGCGCTGCGGGACCAGATCAACGGGGCGGACTACGCCGCGCCACAGACTCCATTTTCATTGCGCGCGACGGCGACCGGGACAACGTTGAGGCTCTCGACAGTGGAGGGCGGCTTCGACGCCAATTTCGTATCGATGTACTCGGTGTCGAAGAACGACCGGCTGACGACGAGGCAGCCAGTGGCCAAATTCAGCGGAGGCGCGTCGACGGCGACGCTGCGGGTGACGCTGGATTTCGCGGCGCTGGGACTGACGCAGATCCGGAAGATGTGGCTGACGATGGCACCACGGCTCGCGGACGGGGCGGACTACGAGGGCGGGGGATGGGAAGCTTCGTTTAGCAACTGGACGGTGGCGGGGCCTGAAGAAGTGAAGAGGCTGCAGGTGGCGGGACCGGACAGCGTGCGCGCGCTGGCGCTGGGGACTGAGTGCGAGTTCAACGGGCCGTGGTTTTTGGAGAACGGGTTCTATCTGGACAATGCGGCGAAGGTGACACGACAGGATGGTGCAACAGTCACGGTAAGGTACTCCTGCGCGAAGCCTCACGATTTGTGGGTGTGGACGTCGCTGGCGAGAGATCGCGGGCCAGCAAGGGTAGAGGTTGACGGCAGCTCGAAAGCGCCTGTGGATACGCGGCTCGATACGGACGAGGAGGTGATCACGCGCAGGAGGATCGCGGGGGGACTGGCGGCAGGCGATCATGTCCTGCGACTGACGTCGATGAGCGGAGATCCGTTTTATTTCGTGGCGGCTGAAGCGGTGGTCGCCGGAGACGTTCCGGATGCACCGGCGCTGCAGGCGTTCACAACTCCGGCGTTGGACTATTCGACGGATCACAGCTACAAGCTGCCGCCGGCGCGCATAGTGTGGAACCTTGACAAGCTCGGCTGCGCAGGCGAGCTGAACGAGTACATCGGGATCCTCTGGTGGAACGAGCGGAAACGGGTGGGCGGGTCGTTTGCGGAGTTGCGGCTGCAATTCGGCGGGCAGTTCACGGCAGGCGATGAAGTGTTCGTCGAGATCGGCGGCCAGACGTGCGGCAAGAGCGTGCTGCTGCCGGAGACAGCGGTACAGATCGCGCGGCACTTTGCGCTGATGGTGAACTCGACGATGGTGGCCGTGTGGGCACGTGTGGAGGGGAACGACCTGGTGCTCAGGTCGAGGTCGTCGTCGCCGGCGTATGAGTTCGATGTGAAGGCATCGGTGAGCCAGGCCGCAGGATCCACGGGCCGCGTGGGCGCCGGAGGGCGACTGGGCGGAGGGTCGATGGGTACCTGGGAGGTGGATCCGGAGGCGACAGCCGCGCTGAACGCCGGGGCGAGGGCCTGGCATATGGATCTGTACCGAGTGTGCGCGTTGAAGGGCCGGCGGGTGACGACGGCGTTTTCGATGGAGCTGGTGAACCCGCCGGCGGCGCTTGCGGCGCGCTATCCGGACGGGGCGGCAGTGGTGACGGATATGGGCTTTGGAGGTCTGCGGTCCACGCATTGCGCGTTTTCGTCGGGGATGCTGGCGTTCCAGAAGCGGGCGTTTCTGGAGGTGGCGGGCCTGATGGCAGGGGCCGGACTGACGCCGGATCTGCAGTGCGGCGAGTTCACGTGGTGGTACTTCACGAACTGGAGTGACGGGAATCCCGGAGGCGGGATGGCGTTTTACGACGCGGAAACGGCGGAGGCAGCGCAATCGGCGCTGGGGAGGGCGCTTCAGATCTTCAGAAATCCGAACGACGACCCAAAGGTGAATGGCGGGGCGGATGCGGCGTTTCTGCGCGCCCGCTTGAGAGACTATGCCGCGGCCATAGTGGCTTGGGTGCGGACTAGCTACCCGGGGGCGCGGTTTGAGGTGCTGTTTCCATATGACGTGAACTATCCGGCGCCGGCGGGCATTCACCAACTCGGGGGGCGGCTCAACCGGTTTGTGAACCTGCCGTTGGAATGGCAGTCTAAAGTTTCTTCGGGGTTCAGCCGATTCAAGATCGAATCCTTAGACTATGGAGTTTGGTCGAGGAACCTCGATCTGGCCCGAACATGCCTGAGTTTTCCGCAGGCGCTGGGATGGCCGGCGGATTCGGTGCGAGCCATGATCGGGGTGTTCCGCGGCGGATACCCGTGGTCGAGGGAGGTCCAATATGCAAAGGAACTGGGCATGTCAGGCGTTAGTCTTTGGGCATTGGACCACGTGTGTCTGTTTGGATGGGAGACCGGGGAGCAAGGATCAGGCCGGTCGTTCCGGCAGGGATAGAAAAGGCGAATTCGGGAACCATCCGAGAAGGTCTGGCGGTGCCGAACCTCAGGTGAAGGAACTTTTATACCTAGAGGGTCAGATTCGGCAAGACGAAGGTTACCATCGCTAGAGAGCGGAGACTCGAAAGATGCGGTGCCAACGTTGCGGCAAGGCGATTAACCCGTTGAGGCAACTCACGGACCTCGAGTTCTGCAGTGAAAACTGCAGGAAGCGGGGTCCTCGCGCATCCGCTTCGGTGCTAAGGGACATAGAATTCGACAGCGATCCGTTCTGGCACGGCGCCCACGCACCGGAGAACAAGCAGCCGAACAAGACATCAGGAGCGGCAGTCGCGCTCATGCTGGCTGGGTTGGTCGGCGTCATGGTTGTGGCTCGGTTCTGGTTTCCGGATACCGGGGCCGCAGTCGGCGGGCCGAGCCCGCTGGCGAAGGCGGCGCCGAGCACACAGCCGGATTCGGCTGGGAACCGGCGTGAAATCGTCCGGCAGAGAGAAGACGAGGGTGGAATTGGCGGGTGGCTGCAACACCATTTGCCCGGGGAGAAGCCGCTGCGGGTGAGGACCGATTTCACGGAGGTGTCGACGGATTGGGTGGGCACCGGCCCGGGCTGGAGGGTCAACGGCGGGGTGGCCTATCCAGGCAAGCTGCGGCTTTGGAAGCCGACGCTTCAGGCGAAAGACTACGAGATGGAGTTCGAGGCGGCGATCGAGAAGAAGGGGCTTGGATTTGCGTTTCGAGCCCAGGATTCGAAGACGTACTACGCGACGCAAATCCTTCTATCGAAACCGGGAGATCCCGGGAGTTCGACGATCCTGCGGTATGGGATGCAAGATGATCGGATTTTCTCACGAGTGGAACTGCCGACCCCGATGGCGCTGATCAAGGACAGGAAATACAACATCACGATGCTGGCGGAGGGGAACCGCTTCACGACGCTGATCGACGGCCGGATGGTGGACGAATGGACCGACTCGCGGCTGCACGCTGGCGGTGTTGGGTTCTTCGCGGAAGAAGGCGAATCGGTGGCGATCGACTGGGCGAACTTCCGGGAGAAGAAGGGGTTCCTGTCGCGATTCCTGTCGGCCCAGTTGGTGCTGCCTCCGGGCTTCTAGAACGTCCAGCGGTCAGCAAATCAACTCTCAGCACCTGCAGCTTCGCCGGCGTGGTTGGCATCGCGCGCACCTCCGAGTGGTACCCTGTAATTTCCACCTATCATGGCGTTGCTGGGATCGATGTATTCCCGCTGGATGAACCAGTGGGAAGAGAAGTTGTGCTTTGCGGCGACAAACCGCGTTGTGAGGCCATTTGAATGGGGTCTGGAGTGGGCGGCGGCATGGCCGCTGGCTACGAACATACCGAAGAACGGGGACTCGCAGTCGGAGTGGCTGCGAAAGCTGAGCCACGCGGCGATCGAGCGCAGCGACGAGTTCTACAGGCACAAGACGCCGGCAGATTTTCACCTGGCAGGAGGAGTGCTGCGATTCACTTCGCCGGTGAAGACGCCCTTTGCGGAGAACAACGTCGTCCACGGGCAGTGGTTCCCGGGTAAGACGCGGAAGAAGACGGTTCTCGTTCTGCCGCACTGGAACGCGCCGCACGATGCGCATAACGCTCTGGCGCAAGCCTTCCAGAAGTTCGGCCTGAGCGCGATGCGGCTGAGCCTGCCGTATCACGATTACCGGATGCCGGCGGAACTGCAGCGGGCCGATTACGCCGTCAGTTCCAACGTGGCACGCACGATCGACGCGACCCGGCAGGCGGTGCTGGACATTCGCAGCGCGGCGGACTGGCTGGAACAGCAGGGGGCGGAGCGGATCGCAATTGTCGGTACGAGCTTGGGTTCGTGCTACGCATTCCTGGCCAGCGCCCATGATGAGCGCTTCCAGGTGAACGCGTTCAATCACTGCTCGACTTACTTTGCGGATGTGGTGTGGACAGGCCTGTCTACGATCCACGTCAAGCAGGGACTGGAAGGGACCGTGGACCGGGATACGCTGCGCGACCTGTGGATGGCAATCAGTCCGACGGCGTATTTCGGCAAGTTCGCGGCCAGGAAGAAGCGGTCGATGTTCCTGTATGCGCGCTACGACACGACATTTCTGCCGGAGCTGTCGCGGGACACGATTGCGAAGTGCAGGGAATTCGGGTTGGACTTCAAGGAAGTGGTGCTGCCATGCGGGCACTACACATTGGGGGAGTCGCCATTCAAGTTCCTGGACGGGTATCACCTGGTGAACTTCGTACTGCGCAACCTGTAAGCGCGATGAAGAATGCCCCGGTTTGCTGCGACACTGAAGCATGCAGGAACCGGCGTATCCGCTGGCGCGAGTGGCAGCGGCGAGGATCCACGATCATTTTGCGCGACAGCATGCGTTGACGGCATCGCACCGGGGGCGTGATGTCGCTCCTCTAGTGGAGCCCGGGATTCTGGAGGCCGTGATCAATGCCGGTTTCTGGGCGAGCCTGCAGCGGGAAGAAGGGTACTCGCCGCGGATCTCATTCGCGTTCGCCGCACCGGAACAGGTTGCACATCCGATGTTGTTTGAGCAGCCGATTGAGCTGGATGCGTCGGCGCTGGCAAAAGTCGGGCCGGCCGTCGAAAGGCCGGGGATTCACTTAGGGGTCTGGCCCGCAGAGAACGGCGCACTGATGGTCTGGGGCGCGGCCACGAATCTCCCGATGTTCTGCCTTGTGCTGGAGGTGGTGTCGCCGGGACTGCTGGTGATGAAGCACAGCGGCGGGTCGGCATCGGGCAAGTTCATCAATGTCGCGGTGCTTCAGGGAGACCAGATCAAGATCATCGACCAGCAGGCGGCTTGCGTGCCTGATTGCCCCGGGCTGCTGACATCGCTGCTGAGTCTCGAATCTCCATCGTTGCCATCATCGGAGGCCAGCGTGCTGATCCAGCTGGCGGTGTCGATGCGCGCGCACGGGCGTGGCGGGGCTCTGCTGGTATCACCGGCAGGCACAGAGACATGGCGCGAGTCAGTTGTGCCCGGCTCCTACACGGTTCTGCCTCCTTTTGCAGAACTGGCAGATCTGGCGCAGAAGGATGCGAGCGAGCAGGATCCCTACGAATTGCGGCGTACGGTAGACCTGATCGCCGGACTGACGGCCGTGGACGGAGCGACGGTGATCTCGAGCAGATACGAACTGCTCGCGTTCGGAGTCAAGATCGTGCGGAGAGTGGGATCGACATTAGTTGACCGGGTGATCCTGACCGAGCCGGTGGAGGGCGTTGAGGCGGCGTACGTCGAGCCATTCGTCCTCGGCGGCACGCGGCATTTGTCGGCGGCCCAGTTTGCCAACGATCAGAAGGATGCAATTGCGCTGGTGGCTTCGCAGGACGGGCGATTCACTGTGTTCGGGTGGTCGAAGACCGAGAACATGGTGCATGCGCACCGGATTGAGACGCTGTTGCTGTGAGGACAGTTCACGCGCAGGATTGAGCGCGGCTGAGCAGCAGGGCGCGCTCGCGGGAGTTGCGGGTGAGAGATGCGGCGCGTTCAAATTCGGCGCGGGCTTCGGCGGGGCGGCCGAGTTTGAAGAGGAGGTCCCCGCGGACGGCGGGGAGGAGGTGGTAGGCGGCGAGGGACGGCTCGGTGGCGAGGGCGTCAACGATCTCAAGAGCGGCGGCGGGGCCGGAGGCCATCGATACGGCCACGGCGCGGTTGAGCTCGACGATGGGAGAAGGAGACACCCGGGCGAGGATCCCGTAGAGGGCGACGATGCGAGGCCAGTCAGTCTCCTCCGCGGCGCGGGCGCGGGCGTGGCAGGCGGCGATGGCGGCCTGAAGCACGTAAGGACTGAGTGAGCCGCCGAGTTTTTCGGCGCGGTCGAAGGCGGCGAGGCCGCGCCGGATGAGCATTTGGTCCCAGTGGGCGCGGTTCTGATTGAGGAGCAGGACGGGCTCGCCGTCCGGTCCAGTGCGGGCGCGGGTGCGCGAAGCCTGGATCTCCATGAGGGCGACGAGGCCATGGACTTCGGGCTCGTGCGGAGCCAGTTCGGCGAGGATGCGGCCGAGGCGGAGGGCATCCTCGCAGAGCGCGGGACGCATCCAGTCGCCCCCCGCGGTGGCAGTGTAGCCTTCGTTGAAGATGAGGTAGAGGACCTCAAGGACGGACGCGAGGCGCGCGTGGAGTTCGTCGCCGCGGGGTACTTCGAAGGCGACTTTCTTCTCGGACAGCGTGCGCTTGGCGCGGACGATGCGTTGGGCAACGGTGGCTTCGGGGACGAGAAAGGCACGGGCTATCTCATCTGTGGTCAAGCCGCCCAGGAGGCGGAGAGTGAGGGCGGCGCGGGCCTCGGAGGAAAGGACCGGGTGGCAGGCCATGAAAATCAGGCGGAGGAGATCGTCGCCGATGTTGTCATCGAGGCTCGAGTCGAGATCCACAGCCGTGGTGTCCTTGCGGGATTCGAGCTGGTAACCGATCTCTTCGTGCTTGCGTTCGATCAGTTTGTTGCGGCGGAAGTGATCGATGGCACGATTCCTGGCGGCGGCCATGAGCCAGGCGCCCGGGTTGCTGGGGACACCCGAGGCGGGCCACTGTTCGAGGGCGGCCACGAGAGCGTCTTGAGCGAGGTCCTCGGCGAGGCCGACATCACGCACGATGCGTGTGAGGCCGGCGATGAGACGCGGCGATTCGATGCGCCAGACTGCGTCGATGGTGCGGTGAATGTCTGCGGCAGCCCCCATTGGTACCGATCAAACCATCCGGGATGGGGGCTGCGCAAGGCGGACTGGCGGCCTCGACGGAGAGGCCGGCGAGCATCACGACTTCGGCTTCCGGGTTTGAGCTTCGATTTCATCACGGAGCGCCTGTTCGTGAGCGGCCAGTTCGGGAGTGAAGGCATCGGAGGGGAAGTCGGAGGCTTCGAAGACCTGCCGGATTTCGATCTCGCATTCGCCGGGGCCTTCGAAGGGCGCGGGACAGCGATTGGCCCACTCCATGGCTTCCTCTTTCGACTTCACCTGGATGAGCCAGAAGCCGGCGATCAGCTCCTTCGTCTCACTGAAGGGGCCGTCAATGAAGGTGCGGCGGCCGCCGGAGAAGCGGACTCGGAAGCCCTTCGAGCTGGGGTGCAGCCCTTCACCGGCAAGCAGGACGCCAGCTTTCACCATCTCCTCGTTGTAGCGGCCCATAGCCTCGAATAGGGTGCGGGACGGCATGACGCCGGCTTCAGAATCGCGGGTTGCCTTGACCATCATCATGAATCGCATTGTGGAGAGTCTCCTTGGAATGAATCCAGTCTCTACTCAGACGACGAATGAGCCGCCGGGGAATCGACAAAGGCGCAGACAAAGAGTTTCGGTCCAGGCGCGAAGCAGGAGGGCAATAAGAAGACGCATAATCTGAGAGTGACTCGAAAGGCCTGTTTGTTTGGATTCGCTCTGCTTTGTGTGACATGGAAGGCGCCGGGCCAGGCGCTGCCGGCGCGTGCGGCGGCAGCGGCGGCGATGGACGGATTGAACGCGACGGCGTGGGTGCAGTCGTCTGTGGAGTATCGGGCCTCAGCGTTGCAGGCGTGGCGGCTGGCGGCGGTCTCACTGCCGCGTGCGCTGAAGGACAAAAAATGGACGGCCGCACTGGAGCAGAGCGGCAAGTTCGGGAAGCTGCCTCCCGCGATCATCGTGGATATCGACGAGACGGTGCTGGACAACTCGCCCGGGCAGGCGCGGTTCCTGCTGGAGGGGAACGGGCGCTACACGCGAGACGTTTGGATGCGATGGACAGCGGAGCGCCGGAGCCGCGCAGTGCCGGGCGCGAAAGAGTTCCTGCAGGCGGCGAACGCCAAGGGAGTGACGGTGTTCTACGTCACCAACCGCGGTGTGCACGAGGAGGCGGACACGCGGGCGAATCTGGAAACAGAGGGGTTCCCTGTGAAGGCCGTGGCGGGAGGAATCGGCGATACGCTGCTGATGGCCGGCGAGAAGCCGGAATGGACATCGGACAAGAGCGTGCGCCGGGCGCTGCTGGCGAAGCAATACCGCATCCTGATGCTGTGCGGCGACGACCTGAACGATTTCTTCGCGGCGCGGATCCCGCTGGAGCAGAGGGCAGCGAAGGCGCGCGAGCATGAAAGCTGGTGGGGCGACCGCTGGATTATGCTGCCGAATCCGATGTACGGGTCGTGGGAGGACGCGCTGTTCGGATTCGACCGGACACTGGATCCGGCGACGGTGCAGCGGAAAAAGCTGGAGGGGCTCCACCGGGATTGATGGCGAGCTAACGGGCCTGGCGGTGGACGAAGGATTTCCACATGCCTGCGAGCCGGCCGGAGTGAGCGGGCGCGTGCGCTTGAAGGGCGACTACCTCAGCCGGACCCGCAATCTCTTCGGCGAGAGAGAGCAGGGCCTTCCCCAGGGGAGTAGTTGCCGGAACGGGGAGTTCAGCGCGCTGGACGGCGCGGGCGCGCTGATAGTCGTTAGGGACTTTGCAGGCGACCTCACGGGCGGCGATGGCGCACACCTCGGCTTCAGCGGTGTCCCGGGAGTTCCAACGATTGATGACCAGACGGATGCGATCTTCGGAAACGCCCCAGGACTGGAGTTCGTTGCAGCGCCGCTCAGCCAGCTTCAAGGCAACGGGCTCCTGAGTGGCGACGACGTAGACGCGGCGGGCGCGCCGCACGACCTCTTCGGTGGAGTCGTTCACCAGTTCGGGCAGGTCGAAGATCATGGAATCGTAGCGGCTGGCGCAGAACCGCAGCAGCGCAAAGTAGTGGCTCCATTCCGGAAAGGGTGACGGAATAGCGCCGGAGGAGAGGATGAAGTCGACGCCGGCGACAGAAGTGACGCAGTTGCCCCACTTGAAGTGATCGAGCTCGTACGACCCGGACAGCGCACCCTGCAGGCAACCGCGTACGGTCTGGTCGAGCATGAAGGCCAAGGGGCCGCAGCGCAGATCGGCATCGACGCAGAGGACAGAGCGGCCCAGCGCTCCGGCGAGCGAGCCGGCGACGCCGGCGGCCACAGTGCTGCTGCCGGATCCCGCCTTGGCGGGGACGAACACGGCGAGATTTTCCAGCGGCTCGGAGTGCTTCGCGCGAATCGCCTGTGCCAGTGTGGTGATGAAGGTGTGCTGCTCGGGCGGGAACGGCAGGAAATGCCTCACGCCATAGAGATGAAAGGTCTTGTTCTGGGCCGGCGTGCCGCCGAAAAGAATGAATGGTGTTTCGGGGTAGTGTCTCTGGAGTTCCTTGAGGCAGCGGAGCGCCTCTTCCGGGTTCTCCATGTCGACCAGGATAACGTCGGGATCTCTGGTGGAGGTGAGGCGGGAGAGGTCCGTGTCGCCGGGGTAATTGTCGGTGGCGCGAACAATCAGTAACATGCCGCAATTGACGGCGAGGGCGTGAGTGTATTGACGCCGGACTGAACTCGAGTTAATGGCGATGCCGGTAAACATGGGCGACCTACGGGGCCGTACGTTCACTTATCGGCATGCAGACTCAAGGAGTTTAGCGAACTGCAGGAGTTAGTGGGACTGAAGCCCCTCGCATGGCTGAAAGATGTCCCACTATTATGGAGAATTGGTGTGAAGTGATCCGACTCTGCCTCTTGTTGCTCTTCATGGGTCCGGGGCTGCTGGCCCAGGGGATGGCGTCCCGCGGGGTGAAGCCACAGCCGCGCGCAAAGTTCTCCGGAAGGCCCTGGCCGTCCAAATTGACGAATATCGCCCGGGAGGCAGGCTTGACCGCGCCGATCATCTTCGGCAACGAAGAGAAAGTCCAGTTCATCTCGGAGACCTCCTCCGGCGGGATCGCGTTCCTCGACTACGACAATGATGGATTTCTGGACATTTTCATCACCTCTGGAACGCGATTTGAGAACCCACCGGCGGACGCGACGAACCGCCTGTATCGCAACAACAAGGACGGCACCTTCACGGACGTGACGGAAAAGGCCGGGCTGAAGCGGACCGGATGGGCGCAGGGCGTCACGGTTGCGGACTACAACAACGACGGGTTCGAAGACCTGTTGGTGACGTACTGGGGCGACAACGCACTGTACCGGAACAACGGCGACGGGACGTTCACCGACGTGGCAAAGGAGGCTGGGCTTATCCACAATCCTGCGCCTGCCCGCCCGATCTGGCACGCGGGCGCCGCGTTCGTCGACTACGACCGGGACGGCCGCCTGGACCTGTTCATCAGCGTCTATGTGGACTACGATCAGTCTCGCACGCCTCGGCCCGGAGAAAGCCCAAACTGCAATTGGAAGGGCGTTCCGGTCCCGTGTGGGCCTCGAGGACTGAAGACGGCGCGACACTACCTCTACCACAACCGCGGTGACGGTACGTTCGAAGACGTGAGCGAGAAGAGCGGCATCGCGAAACTGAAATCCTCCTTCGGCATGACCGTGGTAGCCACGGACCTCGACGATGACGGCTGGCCGGACATCTACGTCGCTTGCGATTCGACGCCAAGCCTGTTCTTCCACAACAACCACGACGGCACGTTCACGGAAGAGGGCATCGAGCGGGGCATCGCGCTGAATGACGACGGCATGGAGCAGGCGGGCATGGGACTGGCGCTGGGAGATTTCAACGGCGACGGGCTGATCGACATCTTCAAGACGCACTTCGCCGACGACACGCAGATGCTGTACCAGGGCGAGGGGAAGGGACAGTTCCGCGACGTCTCGCTGAAGGCGGGGCTCGGAGTGGAGACGCGCTACATCGCGTGGGGCGTCGGCATGCAGGACTTCGACAACGACGGCTGGCCGGACCTCCTGCTGGTGACCGGCAGCGTGTATCCGGAGGCGGAGAAGGACCTGCCGGCGTATCCGTACCGCACGATGCCGCTGCTATTTCGCAACCTGGGCGACGGGCGGTTCGAGCAACTGACCGAGATGGGCGGTCCGGCGATTCTCGAAAAGCACTCGGCGCGGGGATCGGCGTTCGGCGATTTCGACAACGACGGCGACATCGACGCGGTGGTTTGGAACAGGAATGAGCCGCCGTCGCTGATGCGCAATGATCTGAAGACGGACCGCCACTGGCTGCAGGTGAAGCTCACCGGAACGGCTTCGAACCGCTGCGCGATCGGGGCGCAGGTGACGGTGGAAGCCGGAGGGAAGAAGCAGGTGCAGGCGGTGCTGAGCCAGTCGAGCTTCTATTCGGCGAGCGACCACCGGCTGCACTTCGGCATGGGTGCGGCAACGGCGGCGGAGATTGTGGTGAAGTGGCCTTCGGGGAAGCGGGAACGTTTTTCAGCGTCTCTCGTGGATCGGATCGTGCAGCTCAAGGAAGGTACCGGGAAACTGGTGCAATAGGCGATGACTCAGCGTTTGACGACAACCGCTATTTATTTTGGGCTGGCGGTTGTGTCGGCGTCGGCGGCAGTGGTGTTGTCGTTCACGGCCCTGGCGACGCAGTTCGACAATAACATCTACGACTTTCTGTTCCGCTTGGCTCCTGCGCCGCGGGTACAGGCGCCGGTGTCGCTGCTGGTCTTCGACGAGAGGACTTTCAAGGATCACGGCGGTGTGCGAAATCTGCGTTCGACGCTGGCTGATGCGTTGGAGCGCATTGCCCCTGCGAAGCCTGCTGCGGTAGCGGTCGACATCACGCTGACGGATCCGATGGACGCGGCGGAAGACGCACGGCTGGCGGCCGCGTTCTCACGCACGCCGAAACTGGTACTGGCGTGCGAGATGACGGCGGACGGGTCGGCGTGGCAGGATCCGGCGCCTGTGTTTCTGCCGCACGTGGCCGCGCTCGGTCACGTCTCCACGCTCCCGGGGCCGTACGACAACGTGAACCGTCGCATCACGCTGGAGCGGGTTTCAAGCCGGACGCGGCGCTGGGCGCTCTCGCTGGAGGCGCTGCGCCTGCTCCGCAATGAGCGCGATATCCTCTCGACGCCCGCGGACGTCAGTGTGGGGAAAGTGGTGATCCGGTCCCGCTGGGACGAGGGGCGTCCGCTTCGCGTTCGATTCGTGGAAGACTCCATCCCGACCGTCTCGATCGACGACATCCTGGCCGGGAAAGATGCTTCCGCGCTGGGAGGACGTGTGGTCTTTGTCGGGATCACGGCCACCTCCGCGGTGCCGGACCGCATGTTCACACCGCTGTCGCGCCTGTCGCCGATGCCGGGGATGGAGATCCACGCGCAGGCTTTCCAGACCATGCAGGCAGGCCTGTTCCTGGACGATGTACCGCTATCACTCTCCGTGCTGCTTGCCCTGTGCTCTGCCCTGCTCGCCGCGGCCGCGCTGGCGTTCGTGCGCGGGTGGAAGGCATGGGCAGCAGTGATGGCTCTGCTGGCAGCAGTTCATGTGCTGCCTTACTTGGCGATGACGCGTGGGTTGGTGCTGGCAGCGTTCGCGCCGGTGACCGCAACGTGGTTCGCGACGCTCGCCTGCGCTTCCTACCGCTACTTCTTTGTGCGGCGGCGGCTGGACGTCAGTGAGGCCACGACGGCGCGGTACCAGCAGGCATTCCACTTCGTCGCGCACGAGATGCGGACGCCTCTGACGGCCATTCAGGGCTCAAGCGAGCTGATGACGCGATACAACCTGCCCGAGCCGAAGCGCAAGGAACTGGGCATGATGATCAATGCCGAGTCGAAGCGCCTGGCCAGGATGATCACGACGTTCCTGGATGTCGAGAAGCTGACGGCGGGACAGATGGAGCTGCGCCGCTCGGATTTCCATGTGCAGGAACTGGTGGACACCTGCTACCAGCGCGCGCTGCCGCTGGCAGACCGGAAGCAGATTCGAGTCACCTCCGAGCTGCCCGAGGATCTGGAGCTGAACGCGGACCGCGAGCTCATGGAATACGCGCTGTACAACCTGATGACCAACGCGATCAAGTACTCGGCGCCGGAGACCGACGTCGTTGTGAGCGGACGGCGGGAGGATGCCCGGGTGACGATTTCGGTACAGGATCACGGGATGGGGATGGACGCGGCGGAGGTGAAGAGCCTGTTCCGGAAGTTCTACAGGACGCGCCGTGCGGAGCAGTCGGGCGAGACGGGCACGGGGATTGGCCTCTCGATCGTGCACCAGATCGTCGAGCACCATGGCGGGAAAATACACGTCGAAAGTGAACCTGGAAAGGGCTCGACGTTTACAGTCATCCTGCCCGCCACGATACACTGATTCTGATATGCCCGCGGTACTGCTCGTGGAGGACGACCCCTCGGTCCGGTCGACCATATCCACGTTTCTGGAGTTGGAAGGATACGCAGTGGAGGCGGTCTCCTCGACGCGAGAGGCGTTCGTTCGACTGAATCACTCCAGCTATCCGATCGTGATCTCCGATATCTACATTGACGACCGGACGGGTATCGACATTCTGAATGCCGCCAGAGCGGCGAACGACGAATGCGCCGTTATCCTGATGTCCGCGCGGGGCAGCATGGAGACGGTGATGGCTGCCACGCGCGGAGGCGCGTTCGACTACATCGCCAAGCCCTTCGAACTCGACGATCTGCTGGCCATCGTGAAGCGCGCTGAGGGCGCGGGCACGGAAGAAGACGACGGCGACGTTGAGCCCGAGGAGCCTCTGCCGACTGAGATGATCGGCAGCTCTGCCAAGCTGATTGAGATTTACAAGACGATCTCGCGGGTTGCGCCGACGGATGCGCTGGTTCTGATCGAGGGCGAGACAGGCACGGGCAAGGAACTGATCGCTCATCTGCTGCACTCCAATTCGCGGCGGGCCTCCGCTCCGTTCATTCCGGTGGACTGCGCTTCCCTGGCTCCGTCCCTGGTGGAGAGCGAACTCTTCGGCGCGATGAAGGGTGCATACACGGGCGCGGACCGCGACCGGACAGGCGTGTTCGAAGCGGCGCACGGCGGAACTGTGTTCCTCGATGAGATCGGCGAGATCGACCTGAACTTCCAGCTCAAGCTCCTGCGATTCCTGCAGGAGAAGGAGATCAGGCCGCTTGGATCGTCACGGCCGCGGAAGGTGGATGTTCGCATTCTTGCCGCGACGAATCGCAACCTGCGGAAGATGGTCGAAGAAGGGAAGTTCCGCGAGGATCTCTGGTACCGCCTCGACGTGGTGAGGATTTCGGTTCCGCCGCTGCGGGAGCGGCATGGCGACGTGCCGCTGCTGGCTGGGGCGTTTCTCAAGCGCTACAACGAGCGGTACACGATGGAAACCAAGGTCACCGAGAGCGGAATGAGGGCGCTGGCAGATTACACCTGGCCCGGCAACATCCGCCAGTTGCAGCACATGATGGAGCGGCTGGTGATTCTGGCTCCGGGCGGGCGCATCACGGAAGATGCGGTGGACGACTCGATTCGAGCTGCCAGTCCCGCGGACCAGGGCGGAGAGACCCTGGCTGACACGGAGATGGAGCAGATCCGCAAAGTGCTCGCCGCTACCGGCGGGAATAAGAGCCGGGCAGCGCGTATTCTCGGGATTGAGAGAAAGACGCTCTATCGCAAGCTGGAGCGGATGGGGCTCGCGTAGAGCCTGTTCGAAAGTCCAACAGCAACCCCATCGGGTGAGGCGGAGTCCCACTCCTGGCCTGAATGGCAAGGCAGGAAATGCCCACGCGAGGAGCCTCCGCAGATCTTCATCCCGCCGCCAACCGAGATGTAAACAATTGACAACAAAGACAATAAATGTTTGACCGGATGCAGGAATTCGGCGTTAGAATGAGGCTGCTCGGTACGATATTGGGCTTGTACTCAAATTCCGTAAACGGGAGGTCCATTCCATGTTCGAGTCTCTCGACGATCAGATGAAGCACGACGATCAGGAAACCGTAAGCCCGCGCGAGCGGGTCTTAAAATGGGTCTTAATGGGAGTCGTCTCCGTGCTGCTGTTCGGCGGTCTCTATATGGGGATCCGTCTGCTGGAGTAGCGAGCGATTGGAAGGACTTCCGTACCCTAAGGGGAGACGGAGGCGGGCTTTCGCCCGCCCCGTTCAGAAAACTCCTTCGGGAACCAGGCTTGCCGGACCGAGGGTGTTCATCACCGCTTTGACCGCGAGTGAGTATTCCTCACGCGGGTTGTACACTTTGAGTAATTGATCCAGGCTCTTGTGTCGATACATTCGCCAAGTGCCCAGTCGTGAGGCGACGAGGTAGATGCCTTCGCGATGGGAACGAAACCGCTCCTTGCAGTTATCCCAACCGAAAATATTGTTATTTGCGGCTTCTTTGCCCCCGCCTGACTCGATGAACGAGATGCTAGGCAGGAGGCGCCAGTCCAAGTCGTTCTGGTCTGCCGCCGTGATGAAGTCCTCAGCGTAGATATGGGCCGGGCAATCTCTCTCAACAAAGAACTGCTTGACCCGGATCAAGCGTGGGTCTGTCTGGTTGACTGCCACATCCACTTGGCGAATATCGGGATCAGCCGCCTTTTGTGCGGCGAACAGACCTGCGACCATCACCAAACCTCTCGATAGCGCTTTGGTCCTCAATAGAAAAATCTCCCTCTCTTCTCAATGATCTCTAGCCGGAAGTGCGTCTTTCGATTTTGCGCCGGTCAATTGATGACGGCGTCAAGCTGGCTGACTGAGCCAGTCTATTCCCTGCAAATGAGCGGGCACCCGGCCGCTGGGCCGGAAGACGTTAAGAATCCCATACGGTGTCCTTGCCGGACGCCGATGGTAGCGAGGCAGTTCCCGTGAGGGTCCCACAGAGGGCCTCGCTGCGTCTTGCACATAGGGGCCATTATACCACAAGACGGAACCGGGTCCAGCGCTTTAACCTTTTGAAAATAATAACCTTAGTTAGTTGACAAACGAACTACAGCCATCGGGGAGACAGTCTCCCGGCCGGGCTGAACGTGCGCACAAGCGACTCCTTTTCGCCTCGCGTTGTGATACCGTGAGAAGTTCCGGAAAAGTTTTCTATCCGCGATGGCGATGGAGGTCCAATGGAAGCTCTCGGCATGATCGAGACGAAAGGCCTGATCGGCGCGATTGAAGCCGCCGATGCAATGGTGAAGACGGCAAATGTCACACTGACCGGGAAGGAATACGTCGGTGCGGCGTATGTCGTTGTGACGGTGCGAGGCGACGTCGGTGCGGTGAAGGCGGCGACGGATGCGGGAGCAGCCGCGGCGCGGCGCGTCGGAGAACTGATCGCAGTCCACGTCATTCCCAATCCCCACGAGGAAATTGAGAAGGCGCTGCCCGGCGCCAACAAGAAGTAAGATGAGAGCGCGCCGGGTGCCGGCGCGACGTTTGCGGGCGCCGCAGCGGGGGTGTCCGCGTCCGTTGGGGGTGAGGCATGTTGCACGATCAAGACCTCGTCTCAGTCCAGGAAGTCCGGACGAAGGTCGACAAGGCATACGCCGCCTGGCAAATATACAAGAGATTCACGCAGGAGCAGATTGACGCCGTAGTGGAGGCCGTGGCGGCCAAAGGCCGCGCGCACGCCCGGCGACTGGCGGAGATGGCCGTCCAGGAGACGGGCATGGGCAACGCCGACGACAAGTTCGCGAAGAACATGCTCTGCACGGATCTGCTGCCGCGCTACATTCGCGGCATGAAGACGGTCGGCGTGCTGCGTGAGATTCCGGAACAGCGTATCACGGAGATCGGAGTGCCCCAAGGCGTGGTGGCGGCGATCTGCCCGACCACAAATCCCACCTCGACGGTCTTCTTCAAGTCGATCATCGCGCTGAAGGCTGGTAACGCCATCGTACTCAGCCCGCATCCGCGGGCGCGGCAGTGCACCTGTACGTCGGCCGCCCTGGTGGCGGAGGCCGTTGCCGAAGCCGGTGCTCCCGCCGACATCGTGCAGTGCATCACTACCTCGACGCTCGATGCGACACAGGCGTTGATGAAGCATCCGCGCACCAGCGTGATCCTCGCCACCGGCGGCGCGGGCATGGTGCGTGCGGCGTACTCCTCCGGCAAGCCGGCGTTCGGCGTGGGGCCCGGCAACGTCCCAATCCTGATCGACACCTCCGCCGACCTGCCGCAGGCCGTAGCGCGGGTCGTCTCTGGTAAGAGTTTCGACTACGGCACGGTGTGCTCCAGCGAGCAGACCGTTGTCGCTGAACGCAGCCTGCGCGACCGCATGCTGGCCGAGTTCAAGGCCCGCAAAGCCTATCTGCTGAACGATGCGGAGCGGGCGGCGGTTGAGAAGACGCTGTTTACACATGGCACGACAGTGCGCCCTGAGTGCGTGGGCAAGTCTCCCCAGGTGATCGGGCAGATGGCCGGCATCAGCGTTCCGGCGGACGCCTCCATCCTGGTGGCTGAGATTGCCGGCGTCGGGAAGGAGCACCCGCTGTCGGCGGAGAAGCTCTCCCCGGTGCTCGCCGTCCTGTTTACCGACAGCTTCGACGCGGCCACCGACGCGTGCGAGGCGATCCTGCATTTCGGCGGCCTCGGCCACACCTGTGTCATCCACGCGCAGAACGAGGCGAACGTTCGCCGCTACGGCGAGCGGGTGTCGGCGTTTAGGGTGCTGGTGAACACGTCGGCCCCACAGGGCTCGGTAGGCATCACCACCGGACTGCAGCCGTCGATGACGCTCGGCTGCGGCGCGATTGCGGGCAACATCACGAGCGACAACGTCGGCCCGCAGCACCTGATCAATATCAAGCGCATTTCGTGGGCGATCCGCACGCCGGAAGAGGCGATGCCGCCGTCGCCCGCGGTCACGGCAGGCGCGGTGGACAAGTCCGCGCTGGTCGCCGCCGTAGAGAGATACCTGGCCCAGAAGGGCCTGAGCGTGAGCAATCCGGCAGTGGCAGCGGCTGTGGCCGCGGCGCTGCCGAGCGCTCCTCCGCCGCCTGCACCGGCGGTGCGTCCGGTCCTGCGCGATACCGTGAGCGGAGTGGTGGATCGCTTCCTTTCAAAGAAGGCCCAGGAGGAGCCCGTCGCGGGCCCTTCGTGCGGCTGCGGCGTGAAGACGGCTGAGCCGCAGCCGGAGTCCACTCCAGCCGCCAGCAAACCCGCGGCCATTCCTGCCCCGAAGATCGAGATCTCCGATTTCGTCTGCGAGGCGGATGTCCGCGAGGCCATAGCCAGGAACAAGAAGATCTTCATCAGCCCCAAGTCCATCGTGACGCCATCGGCGCGCGAACTCGCCTCTCGCGATGAGATCCTCGTGATGGCCGAGCGCTAAGGAGCGCTCCACACGTAAGACATGCGACCGAATCTCGATTCACTCACAGAAGAAATCCAGCACTATCTCGAAGCCGAGCACTTCATCGTCTTCCGCTCATTGAGCAGGGCCGCGGACGAAGGGCCCTTCGTCTATTGGGACACTGTGCGCCAGCCGGACTTCCGGCGTTTTCTTGACTGTGCGCTGCAGTTGGGCATCCGGCTGATTCACTTCCACTCCCGAGAGTTTCGCGCGCATCACCGGGAAGAGGCGCTGGAACTGCTGGAAGACGCCGACCTGGGGCGCGAAGAGAAGCGCGTTCTGGAGCGCCGCATCAAAGAACTGGCCATCTATGATGGCTTCACCTGCGCGGTCGAGCTCAGCTTCGACTTCGAAGACCGCATCTACATCTTCGAGGTCCAGACGGAGTGGTACGAGGAATGGCACGACATCCTCGACGAGCTGGAGGCGGCCGCTCCCGATGAAGGCAGCGAATCCGGCGGCTACGGCGGCTTTTACTCGAACAACTGAGCGCGATGCACACTGCCGCCCGATGGACTCTCTGCCCAATTGACGAAAACGAGACAGCGGCTTTGGCCCGCAAGTGCGGGCTGCAGGCTCCGGCGGCGCGAGTGCTGTGGACGCGCGGCTTTCGCACTCCGCAGGAAGTGGATCACTTCCTGCATCCAAGGCTGACCGATCTCGCGGACCCGTTCGCCCTGCTCGGAATGGACGAGGCCGTGGAGCGCGTGCGCCGCGCTGTCACCGCCAAGGAGCGCATCCTGCTCTACGGCGACTACGATGTGGACGGCGTTTCGAGCGTCGTCATCCTGCGCAAGATGATCGAGCTGATGGGCCATCATGCCGACATCCATGTGCCGGACCGCCTGAAGGACGGCTACGGGATGCAGGTCTCCGTCGTCGAGCAGGCTGCCCGCAACGGCGTTTCTCTCATCATCAGCGTCGATACGGGGATCCGCGCCATTGAGGCGGTGAAGGCCGCGCGCGAATTGGGGGTCGATGTCGTGATCACGGATCATCACCTCCCCGAAGAGGAACTTCCTCCCGCGGTCGCGATCCTCAATCCCAACCGGCCAGGCTGCCAATATCCCAACAAGAACCTGTGCGGCGCCGGCGTCACATTCAAGCTGATCCAGGCGCTGATGGACCGGGAGAACTGGCCGCCTGACCGCATCGTCCGCTTTTCAGATTCGTTCCTCGTAATGGCGGCGATCGCGACGGTCGCCGATGTCGTGCCGCTGACTGGCGAGAACCGGTCCATCGTGAAGCGCGGGCTCGACGGGCTCTCGAAGACACGCAATCCGGGCCTGCGGGCGCTGCTCGCGGCCAGCGGCGTGGAGCCGGGAGAAGTGCTCTCGGCGACGGACGTCGGCTTCCGCGTGTCGCCGCGCATCAACGCCGCGGGCCGCATGGACAACGCTCGCGACGTAATCGAGCTGTTTCTCACGAGTGATGAGGACCGCGCGCGGGCGATTGCCAGCCGGCTCGACGAGCTCAACACGGAACGCCAGCGCACGGGCGAGGCGATCGTCAAAGCGATTCTCGAGGAATGCGGCGAGGAGGGGCCCGGCCCCGGCCGCGCCGGACTCGTGTTCTACTCTCCGGGCTGGCACCGCGGCGTGGTCGGCATCGTGGCCAACCGGATAGTGGAACTGTTCCACCGCCCGGCCATCGTGCTGGGGCGGGATGAGAACACAGGGCTCGCGCAAGGTTCGGGCCGCTCGATCCCCGGCTTCCACCTGCTGGATGCGCTGGGCGAGATGGCGGACATCTTCCACCGCTTCGGCGGTCATCGCCAGGCAGTGGGCGTGACGCTGGACGAATCGCGCGTGGAGGAGTTGAAGCAGCGCTTCAACGACCATGCGGCAGCGATGCTCAACGCGGAGGACCTGGCGCCGGAGCGGGCGTGCGACGCGGAGTTGGGCCTGGATGAGCTGAACGACACGTCGGCGGGCGAGATCCTGAACCTCGCGCCGTTTGGACTGGGCAACCGTGCACCCCTGTTCTTGGCGCGCGGGGTGGAGATCCGCCAGGCGCCGGAGACGTTCGGCAAGGAGCGCGAGCACGTGCGGGTGCGGCTGCATCAGCGCGAACGGACTCTGTTCGCCAAAGCCTGGCGGTTCGCGCCACGAAAGGACGAACTGAAGCCGGGCGCTCGAGTGGATGTGGCGCTCTCGGTGGATGCGGATCCGTTCAGCGCCAAGCGCGGGTACGCGCCGTGGTCGGCGACGATCCGCGATGTACGTCCCGCGGAGTAAGCGTTTGGCACATCCCGGGCGCGCCACCGTAAGGGAGCGGGCAGGCGCACAGCGCGCAGGTTTGACTACCTGCACCGCTCGCCCCTCTTCCCGCGAAAGTACAACGGGGGCCAAGCGCATCTCAGCGCCGCCTCCGCTCTGCGTCCGCGCCGCCGGAGTAAGATAGCTGTCGATGTTCTGGAGACTCGCCGGCGGAGTTCGCGGCGTCCTTATGGTGGCCTTTCTGGCCGCGGCCGGTACAATCGTGCCGATGAAGTTCGGGTACCTGTTCATCGACCCGGTCATCCTGCTGGCGTACGTTGCCGTCGCGGTGCTGTTCGCCTCGGACTTCGTGGCCCGGGGCGTGGTGGGTTGCACAGACACCCAGATCGTCAGACGCGCCGTCATTCACGGCGCGATCTACGGCTGGTGCGGCTGGGCGCTGATCCTCGGAGTCGCATTCGCGGCCCTGGCCGCGATGAAAGGCCGGACGGTTCTGCCTCCCGCAGAGCCGCTGCTGGCGTTGATCGTCTTCGCCTTCGCAGTGGCGTGGCTCACAGCTTGCTTGGCCGCGGTGGTCTCGCTGAACGTGTTCACTGTGAAAAGCGCCCGCGACATGATGCGGCTGGGTTTTTTCTTCATTCTGCTTCTCGGGCTGGTGGGTCCGCGCTTTCTTCCGGCAGAGTGGCGGCAGTCGCTGTCGCGGTTTTTGACGGGGCCCATGCTACCCGCCTTGCTGCTCTGCGTCTCCCCGGTGTTCCTGCTGGTGGGGGCAGGTCTTTTGCGGCACACGCGGCACATGAGTGTCGAGCGGAAGACGGGCCTTTCCATTACGCAAATCGATGAGGAAAACACCTCAAGAAGTGACTCGCCGCCGCCGATAGAACGGGGGTGAGCACTGACGCCGCCATTGCCCTGCACACCGACGCCGGAGAGATTCAGTTCATACCACCTGTCCCTGAGACCATCGATGATTTGGGCCTGTCCCAGTCTCTGATCGAGCAAATGATCCTCAAGTTGCTGTACTTCCGAGGCGACACTTCCGGCCGCGTACTGGCCAACGCCTTGGGCCTCAACTTCAGCGTCATCGCGCCCATCATCGAGCTGATGAAGCGCCAGCATCTGCTGATGGCCAAGAGCAGCCTGGGCATGGGCGATATCAGCTCGACCTTCGCCATGACCGAAGCGGCGCGCGAACTGGCTCGCGCCTATATCGACAGCAACGCCTACGCCGGCCGCGTGCCGGTGCCGCTGGAGCAGTATACGGTTGGCGTGAAGCTGCAGAGGAACAAATCGAACTGGCTCTCGCCGGAGATGCTCGCCTCGGCGTTCAAGCACATGGTGATCTCCGAGACGACGCTCGGGCAGCTCGGCCCGGCGGTGAACGCGGGCAAATCGTTCCTTATTTACGGGCAGCCGGGCAACGGCAAGACGTTCCTTGCCGAGGGGCTCTTCAACATCGACAACGAACCGATCTACGTGCCGTTCGCGATTGAGTATCAAGGTCAGGTCATACAGATCTTCGATCCCAACTATCACCAGCGAATCGACGAGGATGAGCCCGAGATCAGCGCGTTCCACCGCGAGCGCGAGTTCGACGGCCGCTGGTTCAAGTGCAAGCGCCCGTTCATCATGTCGGGCGGCGAGTTGACGCTGGAGATGTTGGACCTCAGCTACAACCCGAGCTCGAAGGTCTACGACGCGCCGTTCCAGCTCAAGGCCAACAACGGCATCTACCTCATCGACGACTTCGGGCGCCAGAAGGTGACGCCGGCCGAGGTGCTCAACCGCTGGATTGTGCCGATGGAGCGCCGTATCGACTTCCTCACCTTCCGCACCGGCGGCAAGGCGCAGGTTCCATTCGAGTGCTTCCTGGTCTTCTCCACCAACCTCCGCCCGCAGCAGTTGGGCGACGAGGCATTCCTCCGCCGCATCCAATACAAAATGTTCGTGCGGTCGCCGGAGGCCGAAGAGTTCATCACAATCTTCCGCCGGTTCTGCGATTCGCAGAAAGTAATCTGCGACAGCGAGACGATCAGGAGCTATATCGACAAACACTATACGCGCTCTCGCAAGAAGTTCCGCCGCTGCCAGCCCCGCGACGTTATCTCGCATGCCATCGACCTGATCCGCTTCGAGCGCCTGCCGATGGTGCTCACGGCCGAGGTCCTTGACCGCGCGTTCGAGATGACCTTCGTGAGCGAAGACTACGAGGAGTGATCCTCGCCTGCACGTGGCAGCCTCAACATCAGCAGGTAGATGAGAACGCCAGTGGTCAGCACCGCTGACGACGTGGCAAATGCGGCAAAGAACGTACCCGTCTTTTGCACCAGCATGCCTGTCACCACCGGCGCCACGACGCCGCCCATGTTCCCAACGGCGTTCTGCAACCCGGTCCATCGGCCCGCCGCCCCGCGTCCGGCGAGGGTCTGCGTCAGTGCCCAGCAGTTGGAGACGTACAGGCCGAGCCCGCCGAAGGCGATGATGAGAAACGTCATCGAGAGGATGTGCGAGGGCAGTGTGGACAGGGGCAATGCTGCCGCCGTGATGGCCATGCCCGAGACCATGATCCGGCGCCGGAGCGGCGCCACCTCCGCGCCGCGCGCAATCCGGCGGTCCGACCACCAGCCCGCGGCGAGCGTCGTCATTGCAGTGATGCACAGAGGCAGCGCGTTGTAGAACGCCATCATCCCCATCGAGAAGTGCCGCTCACGAATCAGGAACGTCGGCAGCCAGGTGAGCAACAGGTACCAGTTGTAGTTGTGGCAGAACAGGCCGAGGAAAGTGGCCCAGGCAGTGCGGCTGGTGAATAGTTCCTTCCAGCCCGGACCCTCCTCATGCGCCGTGCTTTGCGCGGCCGGCCGCGGTGACAGGTAGAGCCAGGGCGCGAGCCAGACGAGACTCAGCCCTCCGGTCAGGATAAAGAACCAACGCCAGCCCCACTGCTCGATCATCCACCCGCCCAGCAGCACGCCCACCGCGGGTCCGAACTTGGTGCAGGCGTCGATCACCGAATTCGCCAGGCCGCGCTCGTCCTCGCGGAAGCCCGTTGCCAGGATCTTCGAATAGGACGGGTACGCCACTGACTCGCCGACGCCCAACAACAGGCGGAACGCCACCAGCAGTCCGAATCCCGAAACGAGCCCCATGCCAAACGTGGCCATCGACCAGACGAAGAATCCGGCGGCGTAGACCCGCGCCACATCCCAGCGGTCCACCATCCAACCCGCCACCACCTGAAACAGCGCGTACGTCGAGAAGAACGCCGAGAGCAGGAACCCCATCTGCGTGTCCGTCAGGTGCAGTTCACTGGTGAGCTGAGGTGCCGCGATGCCCAGGTTGCCGCGATCCATGTAGTTGATCAGGACCGAGACGGAGAGCAGCAGCAGCATCGGCCAGTGGCCTGTGACACGGCGGTTGGGGGCTGTGGACAGATGTGACACGCGTGGATGCGCAGTATATCAGTTGAGGGAAGGCGCCGGCACGGACTGCGGGCTGCGGATCAGGTTGCGCACACCCTGATCGCCGATCCTCGAGTAGAGTCTGTCCACGGCAAGCCACGACCACGCGTAGAAAAGACGGGCCTGCTGGGTGGAGCTCAGGCCCGGCTCTTTCTTTAACTCCGCTGCGGCTTGGAGAGTGGCCGCGTCCGGCCTGTCGCCAGACCAGCGCTGCGCCATCCCCTCATGGAACCACCGGTCGAAGCGGCCGTTCCGCGCCAGGCACGCGTGGACAATCTCGTGCGCGAAGGCGGTGCGCGTTCTAGGCGTGATGCCGGAAGGCTCCATAACAACGCGGATGCGCCCGTCGAACATGCCGCCGGACCACTCCGCCGCGCCCGTGATGGCGCTGTAGGCCTCGCGCGTCTGGACAATCGCCGTGATCTTCTCCTGGATGCCGCAACCGAGGGCGAGATCAATTCGGGCGTATTCGTCATCCAGTGCGTCGAGCAGTTTCGACGCTGCGGGTCCGCTCAACTCGGCATTGTCGAAGCGCAGCAGAAATCGCGTGCTGGACAGCCGCTCGCGGCTCGTGTCGGCTTTGAGTTCCTTCTGCACACGCTGGTAGATTCGTTCCACGTCGGGATCGGGCCGGATGGCGAGCGATTCCGCCCAATAATCGGCGGCGCGCTTCGTCTCGTCGCTCTGATACGCGGCGAGTCCCGCGAGCGCGAGCATGTAGGGATCACGCCGCGCCGCCGGGAGCAGCGATGTTTCGATCATCCGCAGCGCCTCCCTGGGCTGGTTCGACTCGATCAACTGCAACGCGCCGCCAGCGGACTGGCTCGAGCCCATCTCTGTGCGCAGTCTGCCGACCTCCGCCCGGATCATCTGCGGAATCTCCTGATCGGAGGCCATTCGGCGGCCGCGTTCATACTCCTCCAACCCGTCGATCTCCGCGGCGCGCAGGTATCCCGCCCTGTCGCCGGCTTCGACCTTGTAGCAGGTGCCAATGTCGCCCGAGAACGCGAAGCGGATCTTCAACGCCGCACCCTCATCCAGTTGCGCGACTTTTTCGGCGTCGGAAGAGCAGGACGCGCGCAGCGCTGCCCCGCCCTGCCGGACCGCGGGTCCGGGGGCCAGAAGCAGCATCGCTGCCAGGAAAGGAATCACTTCACCCACCCCATCGGCAGAGCGCGATCCGGGCTTTACCGGCTGCCGGCTCTCTGCAGGATGGGACAAAAGTGAATGCGGCTCCGGCTGTACAATGGAACAATCTCAACCGAAGGAGAACCTCCCCCGTGAAGACGCTCGTGCTGTTCCTCCTCTCCGCCGGCGGCGCGCTCTGGGCTCAGACGCCCGCGCCCACCGTGGCTAAGCTATTCGACGGTCAACTCACCATGATCCAGAACGAACTCGTCCCGCTGGTGGAAGCGATGCCCGCCGACAAGTTCGGTTTCGCGCCGACTCAGGGCGAATTCAAGAATGCCCGCACCTTTGCCCAACAGGCTTCGCATTCCGCTGCCGTGATTTATGCCGTCAGCGCTGCCGTGCTCGGCGAAAAGAATCCCGCGGACATGGGCGAGCACGAGAACGGTCCGGCCTCGATCAAGACGAAGGATGACGTCGTGAAGTTCGTCAAGGCTGCTTTCGCGTACGGTCACAAGGCCATGCAGACCCTGACCGCTGAGAACCTCACCGGTATGGTGAAATCGCCCTTCGGCCCCGGCGAGATGCCGCGCGGTTCGGCCGCCTCCGTCGCAGTCTGGCACAGCTTCGACCACTACGGACAGATGGCGGTCTATGCGCGCATGAACGGCATCATCCCGCCCGCGAGCCGCTGACATGACAGCCAAACTGCGTTGGGGAGTGCTGGGCGTCAGCAATTTTGCTGTCAATAAGATTGTCCCGGCGATGCGCTCGTGCGCGCTGTGCGAGATCGCCGCCATCGCCTCGCGGGACGCGGATCACGCGGCTCGTGCCGCGGCATCGCTCGGCATCCCCAAGTCTCACGGCTCTTACGAGGCGCTGCTGGCCGATCCGGAAATCGACGTCATCTACAACCCCCTCCCCAACCACTTGCATGTGCCTTGGTCCATCAAGGCGTTGGAGGCCGGCAAACACGTGCTCTGCGAGAAGCCGCTCGCGCCCTCCACCGATGAAGTGCGGCAGCTCATCGCCGTTCGTGACAGAACCGGATTGCAGGCCGGCGAGGCGTTCATGGTCCGCACCCACCCCCAGTGGCAGCGCGTCCGGGAAATCATCGACTCCGGCGAAATCGGCAAGGTGCGTACCGTCCAGACCTATTTCAGCTACTTCAATCGAGACCCGAAGAATGTCCGCAACGTCGCCGGCTACGGCGGCGGCGGCTTGCTGGACATCGGTTGCTACGCGATCTTCGTATCACGGCTTGTCTTTGGCGAGACACCAAAGCGCGCAGCCGGAATAATCGAGCTCGACCCGGAGTTCCAGACGGACCGCCTCGCATCCGCAGTGCTCGACTTCCCCTCCGGCCAGGCCGTCTTCACCTGCTCCACCCAGATGGTCCCCTCTCAGCGCGTCTTCATCTTTGGCGATCAGGCCCGCATCGAAGTGGAGATACCCTTCAACGCACCACCCGACCGCCCCTGCCGCATCTGGGTCGACACTGGCTCGGATCTCTTCGGCGCCGGCCGGCGCGAGGAGATCATTCCGGTCTGTGATCAATACACGGTGCAGGGCGACGCGTTTTCCCGCGCCGTCCTCGGTAGAGGGCCCGTCCCTGTCCCGCTGGAGGATTCGCTCCGCAACGTGGCGGTGATTGAGGCGGTGGTAAGTTCATCCCAATCAGGCGGCTGGCAGCCAGTGCAGGTCTAGTTTCCGCACCTTGCGCCGCAAGCTTTGGGGTCTCGCGCCATCCAAGGGCTGGCACTGGGACATTCATTCGCCTGAATGGCGCCAGCGCTGTGCTCGCTCTGAGGGGTCGTAACCGTCTGACTCTCGTGACTGAGGGATGTCGCGGATTCGGGCAGCCTTGCACAATTGAGGCTGCGACTGGAGAAGTTGGCGAGCGATGGTCGAGGGCGGGAGCGTGGTGCCGGGTTTGCCGTCGCGAAGGCCGGCAAGAGGCACCAGAAATTCCAGCCCGGCTTGAAGCGCAGGATGAGTCTTCACGACGCGCTCACGAGTCCGAAGCGCATTCGACGCGCTGCCGCCCACGTTGATCAGAAGCGTCTCGGTAAATCGCGCAGGCCGCGCGGTATCGTCCACGCGCTCCAGCAATACGCGCGATTCCGCCAGCCCGAACTCGCGCTTGCCTCCCAGCCAGACCCACACGGCTTGATCGATGTCGTGCAGTATGGTCTGCGCCAGTCTGATTGACGCGGTCTCTCGGTGATGCAGGTCCAGCAGTGTATTCACCAACAGGAAGGCGAGAATTATCCCGAATGCCTCGGAGGCAAAGTTGATCAGCAAGTCGGATGTGAAGCCCTCTGGGTTGGGCCGCGTCCGCCATGCTCCCGCCACCAGGGCAGCCAGCACAATGAGCGCAAGAGTGACGATCAACCAGCGAATCATATTCTCTCCATTAGATACACACGCGACGCACGGCTGGGGCGCCCGCACAAAAACAAAACCGGCTGGCCACTGGGGCCAGCCGGGTCAGAGAAACACCGTGAAATCGGTGGGAAACTAGTCGCCGAGCGCGCCGGTCGTCTCTTCCTGCTTCGGCGCCGCAGGGGCGATGCCGCCGATCTGCACGAGATCGGACTCCGGCTCCTTCAGCACGTGCTTCTTATAGAGCGCCATCATCTTGGCGTTCTCCGCATCCTGCTGGAGCTTGAGCTTCTCGTCGCGCGCCCGGATCTTCTCTTCACGCGCCGTCTTGGCGATGCCGAGCTTGTCGAGATCCTTCTGGGTTTCGAGCGTGACAATGTCCTCGCGCAGCACCAGCCGGTGCTCGGTGGTGTTGAGCTTCACGTTCTTGTTGCCCGCGAAAATCTCATGACGGCCATGCTCTTCGTACCACTTGGTGAGCGTCGCGGTCATGTGCATCTTCTCGACGATGTTCCGCCAGCCCACACCGGTGTTGTAGGCGCAGAAGCTGATCTCGCCTTCCTGCGTGGCATACGGGATAATGCACTGCTCCGTGCGGCGGAAGTCGTAGTTGAACAGGTCCTGGAACCACATACCGGCAATGAAGAGGAAGTTCCAGCGGTCAGCGCGGCGCTTCTCGATGTCAGCCACCGTGCGCTCTCCCGACACCTTGCCGTAGTCGCGGCCGGTGGCCCCGAACGTCTTGTCGAACTTCTTCATCAGATCGACCATCTTAAAGTGCGTGGGCGACTGGAACGGATCGTAGTTGCGCATCAGCGCCAGGGCCATGCCCAGCACCGACAGCTTCTTACCGCGAGCCGCGTCGTTGACGCGGGCGATGTCCATCGACAGCCGGTCGCCGTTCAGGAACTTCGTCACCGGGACGGATTCCTTGGTCTCCTTGTCGACCATCACGGCCATGCCGATGCCGCAGTTCGGATGGCAGCCGCAGCTCAGCGCACCCCACTCCCGCTCCGGCCCGTGGACCAGGTCCGCCCAGTCGGAGAAGGTCGACATGAACGAGATCGGATACCAGTCGCGGGTCGGCTCGCCGAGGCCTGTCTGGTTCTTCACGTCGTGCGCCAGGTGGGACAGCGTGTAGCGCTGCGCCGCGCGGCGCTCGTCGCTCACTGCCTCGTCGCGGCCCGTGAAGGAAACCGGCTGGAAGCTGAGGAACGAGATCTTCTTGGGGTTGTCGAGCGCGAACTGGACCACGCGGCCCACTTGCTCGTTGTTGATGCCGTTGATGATCGTGATCACCGGCACGATGTCGACGCCCGCCGAGTGGAGGTTCTCGATTGCGCGCAGCTTCACGTCGAAAAGGTTGCCGACGGCACGGTGCGAGTTAGCCGCGTTGCCGACGCCGTCAAACTGCAGGTACGCGTAGCGCAGGCCCGCTTCAGCCGCCTGCTGCGCGAATTCCTTCGACTTTGCGAACTCGATGCCGTTGGTCGCCGCCTGCACGGAGTTGTAGCCGACCTTTTTGCAGTAGCGGACCGCGTCCAGGAAGTACGGCGACAGCGTCGGCTCGCCGCCCGAAAACTGCACCGACATCTGACGACGCGGCTTGATCTTCAGCGCGTTGTCGAGCATCGTCTTGATGTCTTCCCACGTGAGTTCGTGCACGAAACCAACCTGGTTGGCGTCCATGAAGCACGGGTCGCACATCATGTTGCAGCGGTTGGTCAGGTCGATGGTCAACACCGAGCCGCGGCCGTGCGTTATCGTCGACGAACCGTGCTTGTGCAGGTCGCTGTCGTTGTGCGCGCGGATGTCGCGCCCCGGGAATACGTCTTCCAAATGCTTGAAGAACGCCGCGTCGATCGCCATCACGTCCTCGAAGTGGCCGTGGATCGGGCAGTCCTTCACCATCATGATCTTGCCGTCGCGCTCGATGATCTGCGCCTTGATCTCTCCAGGACGCTCGTTTACCAGAACGCTGACGTCTTTCTTTCCGTCCAGGATCTGCTGGCGGATCTCCGGAATGCACTTCGGGCACAGCGAATCCGTGGTCCGCGGCCAGCCCAGCTTCGGCTTCATCTTCTCGTACGATTTCAACAGCGGCTTGTCCGACCACTTCGGCGTGAAGCCCGGATTCGGGTTGATCTGGTTCAACGTGTCGAAGACCTGCCAGGCAGCCTTGGCCACCAGCGTCGCAGCCTTCTCCACATACTTGATCGGCTTATGCATTTTCTCGGTGCGCTCCTAGTTTGGACGGAGTTCTCTGATTCGTGATCTTTCGGTGTTACTTCGGTGTTCGCACGCTACAGCGCGTGCCTCTGCACATTCCATCTTAGTCACGAGTCTGAAACGACCCTAATGATCTCCATCGAAATGCACAGATTTGGGGTTGGAAGGGGATAATCAGCATTAAACGGGAACACCAGCGACTTCGCCCGTAGTAGCATGATTCTAGAGGACATAGTGCAGGTTCAGGCCCCATCGAAGAAGGCCGCCTTCCTGGCTGCTGCCCGCCGCGCCGGCTTCCAACTGGCGGGCGTCGCCCCGGTGGAGGCACTGGAAGACTATGCCATTTACTCTCAATGGGTTACGAATGGCCTCGCGGGTCCGCTTGATTACCTGACGGACCATCGCGGCCCGCTCCGCCGGAATCCACGATCTCTTCTTCAATCCGCCCGATCCGTGCTCTGCCTCGGATTGCTCTACAACACGCCAGGACCTGCGTCCCATTCCATATCCCGCTACGCCTGGGGCGCCGGTGACTATCACGACGTCCTTCGAGCGTCCTTACAGTCCGTCGCGAATGAACTGACGTCTTGCTGGGGAGAGTTCGACTACCGGATCTGCGTGGATACCGCGCCGCTCCTTGAGCGATCGCTTGCCCGCCAGGCCGGGCTTGGTTGGATCGGCCGGAACACCTGCCTGATCAACCAGCCGCTGGGCTCGTGGTTCTTTCTGGGAGAAGTCCTTGTCTCTGTTGAACTTGAGCCGGACTCCCCACCGCCGGACCGCTGCGGCACATGCCGCCGCTGCATCGACGCCTGCCCCACTCAGGCTATCGTTTCTGCCGCCGATGGTGGGTGGCGACTGGATGCTCGCCTCTGCATCTCGACTTGGACCATCGAGCAACGCGGCCCGCTGCCCGAGGAGGCTCGTGCGGCTTCCGGTCCACTTCTTTTCGGCTGCGACATCTGCCAGGAGGTCTGTCCATGGAACCGCAAGTCCCCGCTCAGTTCAGTTCCGCAGTTCCAACCTCTGCACCCTGAGCCCGATCTCGCCGAACTCACTGCTCTCACCCCCGAGGACTTCCGCGCCCGTTTCCGCCGCACCCCGCTCTGGAGAACCAAGTATGCCGGGCTGCTCCGTAATGTCGCCACGGCGATGGGCAATTCGGGCGACCAGACGTATGTTCCAACCCTTCTCCGCCTGAGCCAATTGGAGGATGATGGTGTGCGGGAACACGCCCTCTGGGCCCTGCGCCGTCTGGAGTTAAACTGTTGATTCTGCCTGCACTCCTCCTTGCTGTTGCCTTGGATCCCTTGGTCCAAACGGGATACGACCACTTCTACAACCTGGAGTTCCCGCAGGCCATCACTTCATTCCAGCAGGCAGTGCAGTCGGCGCCCGACGATCCCGCACGCTACGACCATCTGGCCCAGGCCGTGCTTTTCCAGATCATGTTCCGGGCCGGCGCGCTCGAAACCGAAATGGTCACCGGAGGCAATCCGTTCCTCCGGCGGCCCAAAATGGAACCGACTCCGGAAGAGCAGAAGCTGTTCACCGATTCGATCAATACGAGTCTGCGGCTGTGTCGCGAAGCCCTTGCCAAAGACCCAAAGGACTCTCACGCGCTGTATTCCGAAGGATCCGCTCTCGGTTTCCGCGGCATGTATAACTTCCTGGTCCGCAAAGCCTGGCTGGATGCTCTGCGGGACGTCACGGCTGCCCGGAAACTCCACAATCGCGTCACCGAGCTTGACCCGACGAACATCGACGCGCGCATGATGCAGGGGTTCCACGAATACGTCATCGGCTCCCTCTCCTGGCACTACAGGGCGCTCGGGTTTCTCGCGGGCTTCCGCGGCGACCGCGACGAAGGCGTCCGAATTGTGCGGCTCGTCGCGCAGAAAGGCGACCTCAACAAAGTCGATGCTCAGATCCTGCTCGGTGTCGTGGCCCGACGCGAGCGCCGTCCGCAAGACGCCATCTCCATCTGCGAAAGCCTGCACAAGCGCTTCCCGCGCAACTTCCTGGTTCTGTTCGAGCTCTCGCAGATGTATGCGGATCTCGGCGACAAAGCCAAAGCGCTGACGGCACTGGACCGGGTCGAAGAGCTGAAAAAAGCCGGCTCGCCGGGATTCAAGTTCCTGCCTTACGAGCGAATCGAGTTCGCGCGTGGCAATCTGCTCTTCTGGTACGACGAACCCGATGCCGCAATCGGCCACTTGAGGACCGCCACCGCCAAGGCGCAGGTTCTCGACCCGAACTCGGGCGTCACCGCGTGGCTCCGGCTGGGACAGTGCTTCGATCTTCTGGGCCGCCGGACGGAGGCGCGGTCGGCTTATCACGCCGCCATCGAGTATTCACCTACTTCTGAAGAAGCCAGGTTCGCCCGCAAGTACCTCTCGAAGGCGTTCACGCAGGCGGAGAAGAGGGAAATATCCAGTTAGTACGCCGCCCGAGTGAAAAAAAGGCAATCCTTGATCATCTTTGGGGTATACTCCCCCGCATGGGCATGATGAAAGAGTTCAAGGAATTCGCCCTCAAGGGCAATGTTCTCGATCTGGCCATCGGTGTTGTGATTGGTGGCGCCTTCGCCAAGATCACGGGTTCGCTCGTGGATGATCTGATCAACCCGCTCCTTGGCTTGCTGCTGGGGAAGGTCAATCTCACAGACATGTGGGTTGCGCTGGACGGTCAGAGCTACGCGAACCTTGCCGCGGCAAAGGCCGCCAAGGCGCCTCTGCTCATGTACGGCAACTTCATCAATACTGTGATCCAGTTCATTCTCATCGCGTTCGTGATCTTTATTGTGATCAAGCAGGTCAATAAGTTCACGAGGCTGAGCGGCGAGAATTTGCCGAAGTAGCTTCACCTGAGTTGTGGAGACCCTGTGCCCGCTACAATGAAGTGGAATGCTTCTGATCGGGCCGGCGGTGGTGCTCGGCGCCTTTCTGCTCTTTCTTGTTCAGCCGCTCGCAGGAAAACAACTTCTGCCGCTCTTCGGCGGTTCCGCGTCCGTGTGGACCGCATGCCTGCTGTTCTTCCAAACGGTCCTGCTCATCGGCTACCTCTACGCGCATGCGGTCACCCGCCGTCTGCGGCCTGCGCATCAGGCGATGCTGCACGCGGCAGCGGTGGCCGCTTGCATCTTGGCGCCCCGCCTCGCCGTGAGCGCAGGCGGGGGATCCGTCCATGTCCTGGTCGCACTGGCCCGCAGCGTGGGGCTTCCGTATCTTCTCCTGTCCGCGACATCTCCCCTTCTGCAGCATTGGTATGCGCTGTTGCAGCCTGAAGGGCGACCGTACCGGCTATCCGCCTGGTCGAACGCAGCGTGCGCAGCCGCGCTGCTGAGCTTCCCATTGTTTTTCGAGCCTCGTTTCGGACTGCACCGCCTGGATTCGCTATGGGAATGGGGCTTCTACGCGCAATGCGCGCTGCTGTTGTTCGCCGCGGCAATGTTGTTCCGCCGCAATCCCGACGCACCGCCGCGCGCCATCATCGCCGGCACGCCGTGGCGCATGCGGTTCCGCTGGCTGGCATGGCCCGCGCTCGGGTCGGCGTTTCTCATGGCCACCTCCACTCATCTCTGCCAGGTGGTCGCTCCGGCACCGCTGCTCTGGGTGGTGCCGATGCTGGTCTACCTGCTCAGCTTTGTCGTCGTGTTCGGTCGAGATCTGTACCGAACACAGGAAGGCGCGGTTCTGGCGCTGATCGGACTGCTGTCGATGACCGCCTCCGCCCTCTACTTCGATCTGCAGTCGGCGTTTATCGCCAAGGTGGCGCTGTACGCCGGCGGACTGCTGCTGGTGTGCCTGTTCTGCCACGGCGAACTGGCCGTGCGCAAGCCGGAACCCGCACGTCTGACCAGTTTCTGGACGCACGTCGCCGCCGGCGGCGCGATCGGATCCCTCACAGTGGGCTTCCTCTCCCCTGCCCTGCTCAAAGGCTACTTCGAGTTGCCGGTGTTGATGGCCGCAACCGGCGCTTTGTGCCTGTGGCGATTACGCCGCACATCGCGCTGGCAGCGGCAGGCCGCTGCAATGGGCGCGATCGTTGTGGCGACCCCCGCGCTTGCGCTCGTCGAAGGCCACTACAGCGGACTGGTGGAAGCCGGACGCAACTTCTACGGCAGTTTGCGTGTGCTCGACGAGCCCGCCAGGCCGCCGCGGCCCGCGCAGCGCAAGATCCTCAACGGCCTGGTCACGCACGGCTCACAGTTCCTGGATTCAAGACTCGAGCAGATCCCCACCACCTATTACAGCCCGCGGAGCGGTGCCGGAATGCTGCTCAGCCGTCAGGGACCGCCGCGGCGTGTGGGCGTCATCGGGTTGGGCGCGGGCACGCTCGCCGCCTATGGCCGCTCCGGCGACCGGTTCCGCTTCTACGAGATCAACCCGATGGTGATCGAGATGGCGCGCCGCGACTTCAGGTATCTGAGCCGTTCGCTGGCCGACATCGACATTGTCGAAGGCGATGCCCGCCTAAGCCTGGCTGCGGCCGGTGCACAGCACTTTGACATCCTCGTAGTCGACGCATTCAGCGGCGACTCGATACCGGCGCACCTGCTGACAAGAGAGGCGTTCGCGCTCTACCTCCAACATCTCGTTCCTGGCGGGACTCTCGCGCTGCACATCTCGAATCAGTATCTCGACCTGGCTGCGCCTGTGAACGCGCTGGCCGCGGACGCAGGACTGGGCTGCACTCGCCTCAGCTCAGCCGCCGACCCCAGTCAGGGCGCTCTGTCGGCGACCTGGATGCTGGTCGAGAACACGCCCGGCCGCCAGCCGCGCAAGCCCGCGTTCCCGGTCTGGACCGACGACTGGAACTCGCTGCTGCCCGTGCTTCGGTAAAATTGGGTATTACCCACACATGCTGAAACAGACGATCTTTCGCGAATACGATATCCGTGGTGTGGCCGACGTCGATCTGCCGAGCCAGGGCATTGTCCTGCTCGGCCGGGCGCTCGGCACGTTCCTGCGGCGCAACGGCGCGGCGCAGGTCAATGTCGGCCGCGATGTGCGTCTCAGCGGAGCGCGCTTGCGGGATGCACTGGTGGAAGGCCTGCTCTCCGCGGGCGTCGATGTCGTCGACATCGGGCAGGCGCCCACGCCCCTGCTGTACTACTCGGTCGAACACCTGGGCTCGCAGGCCGGTGTGATGATCACCGGCTCGCACAATCCTCCCGAGTACAACGGTTTCAAGACCATGCTCGGGAAAGGCACCATCTACGGCAAGCAGATCCAGGAGCTGTTTCGAATCATTAAGAACTCCGATTACGAGTCCGGCCGCGGTAAGCTCTCGACTGCCGACGTCGTCGGGCCATACGTGGACGAAGTCGCCGCTCAGTTCAACTACTCGCGCCGGATCAAAGTAGTGTTTGACGGCGGTAATGGCGTAGCTGGGCCGACCATGCACCGCCTGCTCGAGAAGCTCAACGTGGACGCGACGGAGCTTTACTTCGACATGGACGGGCAGTTCCCCAACCACCATCCAGATCCGACAGTCGAGGAGAATCTGGTGGATCTCAAGGCGGCGGTGGCGCGGACGGGCGCGGATCTCGGCGTCGCTTTCGATGGCGACTCGGACCGCATCGGCGCCATCGACGAGAAGGGCAACGTCGTCTGGGGCGACATGCTGATGCTGATCTACGGGCGGGAGATCCTGACGCGCAAGCCCGGATCGACGTTCATCGGCGAAGTGAAGTGCTCGCAGGTGATGTACGACGAGCTGCGGCGCCTGGGCGCCAACGCGATCATGTACAAGACGGGCCACTCGCTGATCAAGGCCAAGATGAAGGAAGAGCATGCCGAGCTGGCGGGCGAGATGTCCGGCCACATGTTCTTCGCAGACCGCTACTACGGCTACGACGACGCGCTCTACGCGGCCTGCCGGCTGATCGAGATCGTCGCCGCTTCGGGGAAACCCTTGTCGGCGCAGACCCAGGGGCTGCCGAAAATGGTATCCACGCCGGAGCTGCGCGTGGACTGCCCCGACGAGCTGAAGTTCCAGGTGGTCGACCGCGTGAAGGCGCACTTCCAGGCAATCCGGCCGACAGTGGATGTCGATGGCGTGCGCGTGTTGTTCGACGAAGGCTGGGGCCTGGTCCGCGCCTCGAACACGCAGCCGATTCTGGTGTTGCGCTTCGAGGCAAAGACGGCGGAGAAGCTGGCCGAGTACCGCCGCGAAGTGGAAGCGGTGGTCGAAGAGGCGAAGCGCGCGGTCGGTGTGCGAGCTTAGCAGCGGGTCAGGCACTGCTGAAGACGCGCTGAATCCGTTACACCCGCTCGCTACCGCTCGCGGCTCTACCGCGGTCGTCATCTTCCTTAGTGGCCCGCAGGGCCATGCGGACTCTCTGACGTTCGCGGGTCGCGCCAGAACCACAAGCGGCAATGAGCGGGTAAAGCACGTGCAGAGGGCAACCGTCTTCACCGCTCCTGGTGGCCCGAAGGCCAATGGGGACTCCGACGAGGACGCAGGCCCAGCCAAAGGCCGGACCGGAAGGTTCGGAGCGGTGCAGAAGCACCGCCCCACGATACGTCCGAGAAGATCTAGCGGGAGGGCGGGGCGTCGATGCGGCCGGCGAGCGGCCGGACGATTCCCTGGCCGCAGATGCCGACCCCCACGCGCTGGATGGCGGCGAGGAAGTTGAAGAGCACGCCGTAGAGCACCTTCTCGGTGACCGGCTGGCGGCCGGGCATGCGGAAGTGCGACGGGAGCTCCTTGGCGATCTGCACACGGAGGGCGCGCGGATGGGGACGGCCGGCGGCGTCCTTGCTGTTGGCGACGGTGAACGGCGTCTGCAGGACGGCGCCCGTGCGGGCGTCGATGTAGAACTGGCAGCGGGAGAACCAGCCCCCGTTGGCGGGGTCCGACGCATCGAACAGCAGCAGCGGGCCTTCGCGGTCCAGGGCGCTCAAGTCCAGAACGACGCTGCGGGGCGTGTCTTCCACGGCACAGGTCAGGCCGGCCTCTTCGGCGCTCTGGCGAAGGGTTTCGGAGTCGAGTTCGAGGAGAACCACCTGGTGCTCGCCCGCGTGAACCAATTGCATCCTCTCTAGTGTAGCGTTCGGGGTCGCTATCATGGGACGCATGGCCGAAATGCGCGCGCTGGTGCTGTTCGACATCGATGGAACGCTTGTGCGCCGCGCCGGGCCGCATCACCGGCAGGCGCTGGAGGATGCTGTGTTCGCGGTGACCGGATTGAAGGCTACAACCAATGGCGTTCCGGTGGCGGGGATGCTGGACCGGGACATCGTGCGCACGATGATGGAGGCAGCGGGGGCGAGGCAGACTCTGGTCCGTGCAAACCTTGCTGCGATCATGGCCAAGGCCCAGAATCTGTACGTGCGGCGTTGTCCGGACTTGCGGTCGAAGGTGTGTCCGGGCGTGCGTGGGGCGCTGCGGCGGCTGTCGCGGCGAGCCGTGCTTGGGTTGGTGACGGGGAACCTTTCGCGGATCGGCTGGAAGAAGGTGGAGCGCGCGGGATTGCGAGAACATTTTCAGTATGGAATGTTTGCCGAACAGGGGACGACGCGCGCCGCGCTGGCGCGGGCTGCCGTTCGAGAGGCGCGGCGAAGCGGTTGGATTGACAGGGGATCGCTGGTGACCCTGATCGGCGACCATCCGAATGACATCTTCGCGGCGCGGGAAGCGGGGATCCGCGTCGTGGCCGTGGGCACCGGGATCGTCTCGATGGAGGATCTGGCGGCGCATGGTCCGGACCGGCTGGTGGCGGACCTGAGGGAGTTGGATCTGGAGTGGCTGTTGTGCGGTTGATTCCACTGGCGGTTCTCCTTTGCGTTGTGAGTGGGTGCTCGCGCAACACTGACCGGGTGACGGCGATCACTGGGGCGACGCTGATGGACGGCAGCAGCCGTCCGCCGGTGACCCCGGCGACGATCGTGATCCGGGGACGTGTGATCGAGGCGATGGGGCCGGCAGCGGAGGTTCCGGTGCCGGCGGGCGCCGTGCGGTTCGACGCGCGGGAGAAGTACGTTTTCCCGGCCGACGCCGCGGCGCCGCTGGCGCCGGGCGGGGAGGCGGATCTGATCATCACCAGAGTGAATCCGGCGACGGATCCGGACTATGCGAAGAAGACCACCGGCCGGATGCAGGGCGGGGTCTGGATTCAGTATCCGGAGTAGGGTGTGACTCGTCGCCATGGGGGACACTCTTACGAGTTCCCTCGGCTTCGCCTCGGTGTCCCCAGAGTCCGGCGGGCAGGCGGAAGCGCCTGCCCCACCTTATTTCGCGGATGTCTGGTAGTTCGGATACTGGGGCCGCTTCGGTTTAGCGACCGGGTTCTTCGCGAGCTCGGCCATGACGACTTCGATGGCTTTTTCGAGTTGGGGGTCCTTGCCCTGGCGCACAAGTTCGGGATCGTTTTCGACTTCGATGTCGGGGGGCACGCCGACGTTCTCGGCGTCCCATTGAGAGTTGGGTCCCCAGACGCCGGAACTGGGGGCGGTAACGATGCCGCCGTCCATGAGCGGAGGCGCACCGGCGCGGCCGACGAGGCCGCCCCAGGTGCGCTTGCCGATCAACTTGCCGACGTTGGCGCGGCGGAAGTACGTGGGCATAGCATCGCCGCCGGAACCTGCATATTCGTTGATGAGCATCACCTTGGGTCCGAAGATCGCGCCCTGGGGCTGGACTTCGTCCTCGCCGTCGCGGGTGGCGACGGCGCTCATGCGCTTGCGGCTGAGGAGCTCAATGATGTCGGTGGCGAGGAGGCCGCCGCCGTTGAAGCGCTCGTCGATAATGGCAGCTTCCTTGCCGACCTGCGCGTAGAAGTAGCGCTGGAAGTTGGTGAGGCCGCCGAAGGCGGTGTCGGGCATGTAGACGTAGGCGACGCGGCCGCCGGTGGCCTGATCGACCTTGCGGCGGTTGTCCTCGATCCAGGCGAGATTGCGGAGGCGCGAGTCGTTGGGCAGCGGAATGACAGTGACTTCACGCGAGCCTGAGCCATCGGCGTTGGGGCCGACTTTCAGCACTGTGTTCTTGCCGGCTGTGGCCTCAAAGAAACCGTAGACGTTGTCCGAGGCGCGGAGGTCGCGGCCGTTGACTTCGAGCAGATACTCTCCGGCCTGGACATTGACGCCGGGCTGGGTGAGCGGCGCCTTGAGGTCGGGGTTCCAGTTCTCGCCGTCATAGACGCGAGCAAAGCGGTAGCGGCCGTTCTCGATTTTGTAGTCGCAGCCGAGCAGTCCGGTGGGGACCGTCTTGACTTCGGGTTGGTCGCCGCCGAAGACGCCGAGGTGGCCGACGGTGATCTCGCCCATCATGTCCGAGAAGAGGTAATTCAGATCGCGCCGGGACATGATGCCAGGAAGATACTTTTCGTACTTCTTGCTGAAGTCGGCGACATTCACGCCGTGCAGATTGGGGTCGTAGAAGATTTCGCGCTGGATGCGCCAGGCATCGCGGTACATCTCGGTCCATTCGGCGCGAGGATCGGATTTGACTTCAAGGGTGTCGGTCTTGAGGACGCCGTTGCCCGATCCGGCGGCGGGGCCCGCGGCAGGAGGTGTGGGAGGGGCGCCGGGAGGCGGCAGGGGGCGGAGGGCCTGGATGGACCAGCGATCGCCTGCGTTGGGGACGGCGGCGGCGGTGAGAGTCTTCTCGCCGTTGAAGGAGACTTCGAAGAAGCGGACGCCGGAAGTCAGTGTGTCGCCGCGGCGCTGCTTGAGGTCGTAGCGGTGAACGGTGAGTCCGGGAGGAGGACCGCCGGGGGTGGGGCGGCCTGCTTCGAGAGCCAGAAGGGTGCCAGCTTTGCCGACCTGGAGTCCGACGTAGAGGCGCGCCGGCAGCGGCATGGCGAGGATGCGCTGATTGATCTTGTCGAAATCGATTTTGACGTCGGGGACCTTGGCGGGCTCAGGCTTGGCGGCGTCGGGCTTCGCGGCGTCGGGCTTTGGAGCATCAGGTTTAGGAGCATCCGGCTTCCTGGCGTCGGGCGCTTTTTCCTCGTCACTCTCCGGCGCGAAGGGGGAGGGTTCGGATTTGGAGAGGACAGCGAGGTAGATGTTGCGGGTCTGGGTCTTGCCGATGCTTTGGATGTCAGGCTCGAGAGTCGGGCCGATGTCCGTGCTTGCCGTGAAGAAAAGGTATTTGCCGTCCTTGTCCCAGACCGGGTGGCGGGCGTCGCTCATGCCGTCGGTGAGCTGGGTGGCCTTACCCTCCGCGAGGTTGTAGACAAAGATGGCGCCAAGATAGTTCGGCAGGCGCTTGGAGTAGGCGAGCCACCTGGAGTCGGGCGACCAGGAGGCGGTGCGGTCACCGGGGAGATAGCGGTCCTTGTCGACGCGGACCGGTTTTTTCTGCTCGATGTCGACATACCAGATCTGAAGGTGGACGTCCTGGTAGGCGATCTTCCTGCTATCCGGCGACCAGCGCGGGGAGAGGTAAAACGTAGGTTTCTCTTCGAGCTTGATCTTCTGCGGGGGAGCTTTGCCCAACGAGTCGCGGAGATGGAGATCGTACTCGCCGGATTCGTCGGAGAAGTAGGCGATCCACTTGCCATCGGGGGACCAGGCGGGATCGCGCTCCATGACGCCAGGGGTTTCGGTGAGATTGCGGGGGTCGCCCTTTTCGGCGGGAACCGTGATGATTTCGCCGCGAGCTTCGAAGAGGGCGCGCGCGCCGGTGGGAGAGACGTGAGCGTTGGAGAGGCGGCGGGAGACGTTGACGAGCTTAGGCCGGACTTCCGCGACATCCCCATTCACGGTGATCTTCACCGGGGTGAGTTTGGACGATTTCAGGTCGAAGAGCTGCAACTGGCCGAATTGTTCGACGACGATGGCGCCGGGGCCAGCGGAGGCGGATTTGAAATCCATGCCGGTGTTTTCGACGGCGGGCGCGACCTTCCTGGACTTGATGTCGTAGGAGAAGAGGGTCGTCCTGTTGTTGCGGTCACTGAGGAAGTAGACCTTGTCGCCGAGCCACATGGGGCAGAAGTCGTTGGAGGTGGTGCGGGGGACCTTCTCGATGCGGCTGTTGGCGAGGTCGGCGATCCAGATGGGCGTCGCCTGCCCGCCGCGATAGCGTTTCCAGGCGCTGAACGCGCGGTTGATGGGAACGTAGGCGAGGCTCTTTCCATCAGGAGAGAAGGCGGCTTCATAGCCCATGGGAAGCGGCAGCTTCTGTTCGAGCCCGCCGTCGATGCTGACGGTGTAGAGTTCGGAGAAGCGGGAGTATGCTTCGCGGGGCGAGGTGAAGACGATGCGTTTGCCGTCGGGGGTCCAACCGGTGACGCGATCGGGGGCTGGGTGATACGTGATGCGCCTGGGGACGCCGCCATCGGCAGGGATGACGAAGACGTCGGTATTGCCGTCGTACTGGCCGGAGAAGGCGATCCACTTGCCGTCGGGCGAGAAGTAGGGATCGGACTCGAGTCCGGGGGACGTGGTGAGACGTTTGGCTTCACCGCCGGCGCGGGGGACGCTCCACAGGTCGGAGGCAAAGACGAAGACGATGTGGGTGCTGGAGAGCGTGGGTTGCTGGGCGAGGAGCGGGGTGTCGGACTGGGCGAAAGCAGCGACGCTCCAGAGAAGACAGGAGACGAGCAGAGTCCAAGGTTTCATGAAGCCTCCGGTGGGCTGATTGTATAACGCGCGGGAGCAGGGTGGCGTAACGACGAGTAGTAAACAGATGGTGACTTGGCCGCGCGGGGGGACTGTAAGCCCCGCAGGCTGAAGCCTGCGCCACCTTTCAGCTTGCGGCGCTCCGCGCTTTGACGAGGGCGGGCCGGATTGGGTTCGAAAGTTCAGAAGGTGGCGCGACGAAGGATTCGATCTTCCTGATGGCTTCCGCTTCGAGTCTGGCAGTGTGGGCTTGAGCGAGGAGCTGGCGATGTTTGGTGAGGGATTTCCTGATGGCCAAGGGAGTTTCGGCGCCGGCGGGGACGCCGGAGGCCTGGAGGTCTGCGAGAAATTCGCGTTCAGTTTGGAGGGCCTTGAGCTGCTGGAGAGCGCGATGGTAGGCGCGCTCCGCGCGGCGGGTGTAGAGGTCGATGAGGCGGAGACGCTCATCGAGATGGGGATCGTTCAGGGGATCCAGTTCGGGTTCGCCGGAGCCGTTGTGGAGATCGGCTTCCGCGGCGCGGCAGCGGCGGAGGGTCCAGGAGGCGTGCGCGAGCTGCTGGAAGAGATCGAGCTCGATGGCGCCGACGGGTTTGACAGAGTCGCGGAGGGCGGTGATGAATTCGTCGAATTCGGCCTGCCGGCCGGGGAGGATGACGAACTCCCTGGAGGAGAGACCGTGGGAGGTGTGGTTTTTGGAGGAGTTGGTTTTGCCTTCGGTGGTGCGAGGGCCGGTGGAACGCTGTGCGTTCGCTTTGTTGGCGAGAACTTGGGCGGCGGATGCCATGACGAGTGAGTCCTTTCTGCAATAGAAAAGCGGCTCGCCGCCGGAGCGGGAGCCGCTGTGAGAGGGCGCTGGCCCTCCGCATTCAAGGTAGCAGCGGGGACCAAGGAGTGAGGGGTGGGAGGCGTGCGGAAAGTGCAAAGAATCAGGAGAAACGGGCGGTCATTAAATTTGGATTAACCTGTGACTGGGTTTTGGGGAGAGGGTGAGTTGGCGGGGTTGGGAGGTGAGGTAGAATAGGTGGAGTCGGTGAGAGCCGATCCCGCCCGTACTCCCCGGTCGTCTAATGGTAGGACAGCGGCCTTTGGAGCCGTGAATCGTGGTTCGAATCCATGCCGGGGAGCCATTCCTTTGGCCTCCGAACTGCTTATCACGTTTTCTGTTGACAGCACCTCTCCGGCCCCGCGCCATATCCCAAACATTTCGCAGCTACTTCGAGACCTACGGCTCTCTCGTTGGAATTGAGATTCTGCGGGAGTCCGAGCTCAACCCAAGGGTTGAGGCCGAACCGAAAGTTTTTGTGTGCCAATTCTCTGGTTTCTCCAGTTGACAGGCCGCCTTTGTTGACGGCCCGGTTGAGCGTGCCGCCTCGGACTTCCAGTTTTCAAAATCGGCCGGGCAAAACCGGCTTGATCGGAGGGCACGAGCCGTTCACGATCGCGCTCAGCACATTCTCCAGAAATGGGATTACATCGTCTCGCCGTTCCAGCGCTCCGAACGAGACGGTCAACAGTGCGTCTAATGTCATTGCTCAGTGTCCTCGGTCCGAACCGCAACAGCGGCCGCGGCTATCCTCCGCAGCATTCCATCGAACACGATTTGGTGCAAGGGATAGACGGAATACCAATAGGCTCTTCCCAATAGCCCCACCGGATCAAAGCTTGCAGTCTGACGAATCGTACTTCCGCTGGAATCGCCCGCCACCTCGAACTCCAGCCACGCGCGTCCAGGTAGTTTCATCCCGGCGGCGAGGCGCAACCGGCGATCGGGCTCGAGAACTTCCACGCGCCAGCAGTCCACCTCGTCGCCGACGCGAAGGCTGTCCGGATCGCGGCGGCCGCGTCTCAGTCCCACTCCGCCCGCCAACAGGTCGATGGCACCGCGCAGCTTCCAAAGCCAATTAGCGTAGTACCAGCCTGTTGCGCCGCCAATACGGAGGATAGGCTGGAATGCGTTCTCCGGCGGAACTCTCACACGAATTGACCTTGAATCGAGCAGCAACCGTTGTTCCCCTGTGCTCAGCGCTCTGGCAATCGCTTCCCGGAATCCGCAGGGGCGAAACGGAAATTCGGCAAGCGCCGAGTGGTCTTCCACCACGGTGGGGTGGCGAATGCTGTCAATCAGTTTTCGGCCCACGCGAAAGTAGAGAGGAGTGACCAGGCCCAGCCAGAGGCTCGATAGCCGGGGCGTGAGCACGGGCACGGAGAGTATGAGCCGTTTCAGTCCTCGCTGGCGCGCATACTCCCGCATCAGTCCGCCGTAGGATACCCGGTCCGAGCCCCAATCTCGAACACCCTGCTGGCGTCAGGAGGCAGGTCCAAAGCGGCGAGAAGGTAGTTCAACAAGTCGCTGGCGGCAATCGGCTGGGCAGGCACGGACACCCAACGGGGCGCAATCATCACGGGCAGCCGTTCCACCAGGGCGCGGATCATTTCGAAAGAAAGGCTGCCCGAGCCGATCACAATCGATGCCCGAAACTCAATGACCGTAACTCCGGAAGACCGCAGGATCTCTCCCACTTCCTGGCGACTGCGAAGATGCGCCGACAGCTCCCGATCGCTTTTGCCAAGTCCGCCCAAGAAGACGATTCGCCGCACTCCCGCTTCCCGTGCGGCGTCGCCGAACACACGCGCTGCCTTGCGGTCTTCTTCTTCGAAGGATCCCGCCGAGCCCATTGAATGAACCAGATAGTAGGCGGTGTCGACTCCCATCATGGCTGCGCGAACGGAAGCCGCGTCCAGGACGTCACCGGCCACGACTTCCGCCTCAGCCGTCCCCGCAGCCCGAAGGGCCTCCGGCCGTCGCGCCAGACAACGAACACGATGGCGGCTCGCCAGCAAGGCTTTCAGCAACTCCCTACCGACGTAACCAGTTGAGCCCGTGACCAGGATGAGAGGTGTCATTGTCTCTTGATGCCCGCCAGTGCGGCGGGTGCGCGGCGGCGGGTCTCGTTGTGCTCGACGATCGGGTGCGGATACATTCCGCCACTCTTCAGGCCGAACAACCGCTCCGACGCCGGAACCCAAGCACCCCCAGTCCGCCGCTGTACGTCGGCATGGAAGGGTCCAGCGCGATTCCCATGGAGAAGCAGGCCACAGTCTGGCAATTTAGTTGTCATTTCGAGATGCCCTCATGCCTGGCGCGAGCCACCTCGTCCGCCACACTTGATGCGTGGCTATTTCCGGACTTCCGCCTCGATGGCGTCCAATTCCTTGCCGGCCTCGGCCCATTTGCCCTGGGCAAAAAGTTCGCGAGACCGGCGCAGGCGGTTGCGGATGGACTCCTTCAAGCCTTCGAACAGCGGCTCACCCGCAACAGCGCGGACAACCGCCGCCGTCCCTGCTCGTTTTTCCACCCCCGCGGCTCCACCCTGCATCAACGCACTCAAGTCGCCCAGCGCCTGCTCGTAGGTGTCCCTGTAAATGAGCGTGTTGCCGATGGCCAGGACTACCTTCTTGAGCTGTGGCATGCGGGCCTCGGAAGCCTGAATGTACAGCGGCTCAACATACAGGAAGGTATTGCCGACCGGCAACGCCAGCGTTTGCCCCCGCAACACTTGAGAGCCTTGCTGGTTCCACAGCGTCAGGTCCTTTGAAATGGTCTGATCCTGGTTGATCCGCGCCCCAATCTGCATGGTGCCGAAGATCAGTTCCTGCTTGGAGAGTTGCAGGACGACGAGTTCGCCGAGATGCTCTCCGTCGCAGCGGGCTACCATCATGCCGATCATGTTGTCCTTGTTTCGCGGAGTGAAAGAGGTGATCAGCAGGAACTCCGCCTCATCCCCTCCGGGCAGGCTCGCCACCACGTAAGTGGGCGCAACGGGCTCGGGATGGGCGGTTGTGCCTTGTCCCTGCACGGTTCGCGAGATGTCCCAGAGATCCTCCTTGTTGTAGAAAGCCTGCGGGTCCCGCATATGGTAAGTGCGGTAAACCTCCGCCTGCACACGGAAGAAAGTCTCGGGATAGCGGGCGTGGGCCTTCAGGTCGGCAGGCATCTCGGAAAACGGGAGGAGCAGGCGGGGAAAGAGTTCCCGATAGACCTGGATGACTGGATCAGCCGGGTCGAAGACATAGATTCGCGTGACGCCGTCGTACGCATCCACGGTTGCCTTCACCGCGTTGCGCATATAGTTCACCTCTCCCACATCCTCCAGGCGGACACTGCGCGAATACGGGTGTGATTTGGAGGTTGTGTACCCGTCCACGGTCCAGACCAGGCGGCCGGCTTGGGTAACCACCAGGTAAGGATCGTGTTCCCAGGTGATGAAGGCCGCGAGCGCGCGGAGACGGCTGACCACATTGCGCCGGATCATCATCCTGCTGTTGGGGGTAAGATACCCGGTCAGCAGGATGTTGGCATCCCCTTGCGCGACCGCCGCGGCGATGCGCATGGACAAGGAGGAAACCGGAAACCCACCGCTGCCCTCGTAGCGGGCGAAGACGTTGTCCGAGCCCGACGGGTAGTTGAACTCAGGCTGCTCAGTGTGCACGAAGACCGGCTCGTGTGTCACCTCGCCGTAGTAAAGCTCGGGACGCGTCAGCTTCAGGCTATTCGTCTTGACGACCGCTGGAGCGTCCTGGATAAAGAGAAGGGGCAACCCGTCCGCGGTGATCCGATTCGCCTCCGCCATCACCAGGCCGTAGCCATGGGTGTAGATGAAGTGGGGATTGATCCAGCGGGTTCGCGCGGCGGGCAATTGGCGGATGTCCAGTTCGCGCGGAGTCAGCATCACCTGGCGGAGCTGGCCGTCGATCATGTATCTGTCGACGTCGGTGTCTGCGAACGAATAATAGGGCCGCAGCGCCTGAATCTGCGTGATCGTGTCGCGGAAGGCGCGCCAATCCCAAAGCCGGACGTTCTGAAGCAGTGCCTGGTTTTGAGCAGGCTCGAAGTGGCCGTCGAGTTTGGCGGCCACTTCGGTCTCCGTCACGCGCCGGTCCAGGCCGAATGCGCTGCGCGTCGCCTCAATGTGCTTCTGAATATAGGGCCGCTCGAGCGAAATCTCATTGGGCCGCACATAAACCGCCCTGACCATCGCCGGGCCTGCCAGCCGGACCACGAGGGCCAGCGCCATCCACGCCGCCAGCCGCCACCGACCCATGGCGACAAGTGCGCTTGCCATGATGGCGGCGGCCACCACCAGCCACTGCAATGCCATCGTGAACTTCTGGTCCACGAAGTCGATGCCGACCATGAAGCTGTGGTCGCTCCAGGCCATCTCATACCGCCCCAGGAAATAGCGGAATGCCAACGACACCAGAAAGACAATGGCCGCGCCTCGGAGGAACCAGGATTTCAGAGCCCCATGCAGCCCAAGCAGGCCAAACGTCAGTTGGTCTGGATCCCGCAAGTCCGCGATTCGCTGGCGCAGCTGCCAGCCACGTGCCGAGAGCCAGTAGACCATGCCCGCCGCCACAGCCAGGACTTGGACAAAGCTCCCCAGGAGGCCGTAGAAGGGCAGGTCGAACAGGTAGAACCCCGGCGCCAAGCCAAAGACAGGATCTCGCCAGGCCGCCGGCTCGACCGACAGGTTCCGCGCGCCGAAATAGCGCACCACGGTCCAAGTGTCGACAGAGACAACAGCGAGCACGATGGCGAGCAACAGCAGCGCTGCCGCCGATAATTTCGCATACCGGGAATGGCCCCTCAGGCTCACGCCGGCGAACTTCAGTCCTCGCACGTGGGCTGCGAAGAGGATCCCAAAGGTGAGCAATGCCGCTGCCGTCAGCGGTGACAGCGTGTATACCAGCAGGTCGATCCAGGTGGGAACCTGGTTCATTTCCCGCCACCACTGGTACTCGATTACATAAGAGGCGATGATCGGTGCGGTCAGCAGGATCAGCGCAATGACAATAGCGATGCCTTGCAGGCTGCGCCGGGCGCGGCCGTAGCCCGTCCACGGCGATATCAGGTGATAGGTGCTCATCGCGAACTTCCTTCCTTGCCGTACCCGGCTTCCGTGGCAGCCCTGCTTGCTGGCTCGACCGTGCTCCTTGCGAATTTCCTCATCTCTTTCTCTTTGATCTCGTGGCGGGGCGTCAGCGCGTGCGTCCGAAGGCAATGCAAGGCCGGGATTGATGATTGACATCCGATTCCCCGACATCAAGAAGAGCAATCCGCTGGCCACCGGGCGGCACCGCAGCCGGATAGAGAGATTCGATACTGCTCGTGTGGTCTCGTGCAACGCGCCTCAACGATGTTGTGCCGCCCCAGGCAAGACCCGGCCACCAACGGCGCATGGCTGGGCAGCTTCCCCCAGCAATCCGTTTCCCATGGGCCGCTCAATTCGGCGCCTCGAGGCCGCGGAGTGGCGCCAGGCCGGTGCCGCACAGAGCGTTGGCCCCTGGCGTGCATTCTCCGTCAGCAGCCGCCAGAGGCACGGACCGCGAGTCACGAGCGTGAAGCCGGGACATAGCGGCCTGGAGGAGGGGTTCGGTCAGATGCTGGAGCACGCCCCAGCGGCTGAGCACTCATAGAGCATCCGGTTGTGGAGGCGAACCCGCGAACCCGTCGTCGACCTTCGGCAACCAGCGATTGGCACCGCGACGGCAGGCGGTCTGATGACCATATGCGGTCACTCTTTCATCAGACTCAGGCGCGATTGAGCCGTCCGCGTTGAGCTCAGAACACTGAAATTAAATGCCGTGGGAGCTCCAACCGCCTCATGGTCGGGAGTGTCTTCGCCTGGAACTCGTCTCCACAGTGGTCGCTATGGGATATGCACGCAGAGGCCTGACCCATCCAGCCGTCGTGGTAGGTGCTCCACAGTTGGCGTGCACATGACTTCATGCGTGCCGAACCACTCAGACACGCTGACTCCGCCTCGTCAACTGACCTGGCAGGGTCACTTGCCTGAAAGGCCATACCGGCCCTTTGCCATTCGACACTCGCCCCCGCGAATCGATTCAGCCAATGCCTTGGTGGAGTACTTCGTGCAACAAGGACGCATGTGCTCAGCCGGAGGCCTTCCGGCCATGGTTGAGTCGACCTCACTTCGGCCGGCTTCTGATTCGTCGCGCTGCACTCACCGCCTTACTTGTCTTAGGACGCTTCCTGGCGGCCTTCAGGCGTTCCACCACGTGGACCGGGCCGGCAAGCTGCGCCAGGTACTCCTGGCCTTCATGCGTCTTTACCAGGACTACGTTGTAACCCTCGCTCATGCTCAGGAGCAAGTGGACAGTGGCGTTACCCAGGCACAGAGGGGAAACGGTGTACCGTTCGCGCTCCTCGTCCAGGTAATCGACGAAGACCTGATCGACTCTCGGCGGTTTCGAAGGTTCCACTGTTCGCACTACTTTCAGGAATGCCTTTGCCATACTTCGTTGTCGCTGCCCTTCCACAGCGGGCTTTCGCCATCCCCGTTGCCACTCGGGGCCATTTCAAGGTTCAGGGAATTCCGGATGGTTTTCAAGGGTGATGGAACGCCGCGACGTCGTCCCGCCCAGGGGCGCCCCACTGACCTGCTACCTCAACCGGCGCGCTGCTTTCACGCCTGGAACCCACCGAGTCACTGCCTTTCTTCCAGCGAGCTCTTGATGTTGATCAATAGCTTTTCCTGGGCCGAGCGCGTCCTGCTCACGACGATCTTCCTCAGTAGGGAGCCCATGAACCCGGTCAGGCCCGCCTGCGTCGAGCCCTTCAGGCTGATGAGATAAAAGCCCTTCTCTCCGGGGCGGCCACTCTGCGCGACGCACGCAGTCAGGTCCAGCGCAAGTTGAAAGTAATGGCTGGCGTAGAGTTGCTTCACCATGACAACGTGGGCCGCACCCTTTGGGCCGGCTGACCGGTAGGCGATGGCGTGATTCAGCCGGAGTGTCGGCTTCAAGCCGAAGTCGACTTTTTCCCAATAGAACATCGACTCTACACCGGCCGGTCTCTCGTTCGGGTAGTCAAGAAGGTAGCGGGACAGCTCCGGAAGATACACGGGGAGTGCCTCCAGTCGGCCCAGTAGCGAATGCAGTTGGGCGTTTACATCAAACGGGCGGCCCAAATCGCGATAGGGCCCGAGAACCCGATTCCCGTCCCGCTGATAACGCTGCAGAACTGTGAGAGCCATCCTCCGAACCCGGTCATTCAACTCGGTTGTCACGTGTGGTTCGGACCAGTTGAGCCCTTCCTGGAGTTGCAGCATCGCTTCGGCAGGCAGTTGCAGCCCGCACTTGCCCGGTTTGCAGCTCCTCACGCTTCTGATGTCCTCCGGTTCGAGCGTGAACCCTTCCAGATCCGAAAGCTGTGGCGGATCGCTGAACCGGCCGACACCCAGGTAGCTTGGCGATCGCCGCAGCCGGCCCATGTCGAAAGCGAGTTTGACGTAATCCTCCGGGGTGGCATTCACGTACACGGCGCCAAAGACAAACACCTCCGCCGGAGTCTTGGAAGGAAGCACTTTCGCAATTGCCTTGCCACCGGCAATCGTCGCGATCTGGTCATCACTCAGCCCGACCTGCTCCTTGAAGAAGTTGTGCGGTTCCCGCACCGTCTGCCCGTCGCTCATGTGGGCGCTGCACAGGATGACGACAGCGAGGCTTGCTGTTTTACTCATGAGTGCTCCTGCGTCAGCTCACTCAGCCCGGCCTGGGAAGGACACGGCCACTCAGCCTTGCGGGGTTCGGGCAGCACCCCGCCCTCATCCTCAAGGTATCACCTGCCTTTGACGGACCAGTCCATGCCGCCGCGGCTGAACGGCGGGGGACTGATCCCGCGGGCCGAGCAACGGACGCCCGGAAGCTGCCATCCTCGTCAAGTCGGGCTGTATGGATGTCGAAGCGCCACCCAAAGCCGCGGTTCTGCGCAAGCGGTTCCACACGCAAGACCTGGTGAACACGGTCAACGGGGTGCTTGAATTCAGTTCCAACGGGCACTGATTGCAGCGGAAGGCTCAGTCCCGGTTTGAAGATCGTACACACTGTGGCAGCGGGACGGGCCCAGCGCCGCTGCGACACATCCAGTGCTGGTTCACGAATCCGTTCTAAGCTATAGCCGAGGAGTGTTCCGGTGACCCCTTCCGACGCGTCCAGCTCTCAGCCATCCAGAGCGGTGAACGTCGTTGTGGCCACCACCGTGATGCTCTCGTTCATCTCGTTCTGGAGAGCGGCCGCCATCGTGTTAAGCGACCTAGCCTCCTCTGCCTATTACGCCGGGGGTATCGCCGAAACAGCCATTGGAAAGTCCGCCCCGTGGTTCATTCTGTCGATCATGCTGTTTTCCTACGCGGTTCGGGCGATCTATATCGAGAGTTGCAGCATGTTCGTGCGGGGAGGCGTTTATAAGGTTGTCCACGAGGCCATGGGCGGGACTCTGGCTAAGTTTTCTGTTTCGGCCTTGATGTTCGATTATGTTCTGACCGGACCAATCAGCGCGGTCAGCGCGGGGCTGTACCTGGCTGGCCTGGTCAACGAAACCGAGGACCATTTTCATTTCATCGCGGGCCACTTAAACCCGCCACTGTTCGCGGTGGGCTTTGCGGTTCTTGTGACTCTGTATTTCTGGCGTAAGAACATCATCGGCATTCGCGAATCGAGTGAACGGGCTCTTCAGATCATGCAGATCACAACCGTGATGGTAGTCGTTTTGATCGCGTGGTGCGTGATCACGATATTTGTCAAAGGCTTTCAGCCGGTCCCGCTGCCCACGCGCGAAAACCTGAACTTCGGCCCAGACGCGTTGGGATGGCTAAAAGGGACGGCGGCGCCGCAAATCACGTTCATCGCGATTTTGGTCGGGCTCGGGCATTCGCTGCTGGCGATGAGTGGCGAAGAAAGTCTGGCACAGGTGAACCGCGAGATCGAAGCGCCCAAGCTGAAGAACCTGGAACGCGCCGGCTTTGTGATTTTCCTGTACAGCCTGCTGTTTACTTCCCTGGTCTCGTTTTTTGCCGTCATGCTCATCCCGGACGCCCAAAGAGCCCGGTACTTGGACAATCTGATTGGGGGCCTATCCATGTTTCTGGCTGGTCCCTACAGTCTGCGTTTGTTGTTTCACGCCTTCGTGGTCCTGGTAGGCACTTTGGTCCTGGCCGGCGCGGTAAATACAGCTATCATCGGTTCGAATGGAGTGTTGAACCGGGTTGCTGAGGATGGAGTGCTCCCGAAGTTCTTCCGCCTGCCGCATCCGAAGTTCGGGACCACGAATCGCATCGTCAATCTGATCGTGGGCTTGCAGTTGCTAACGATTGTGATTAGCCGTGGGGACGTGACGCTCCTGGGGGAAGCGTACGCCTTTGGGGTTGTCTGGAGTTTCGCGATGAAGGCGCTCGCCGTGATCGTGCTGCGGTTCAAGCAGCCCGCGGCCCGGGCCTGGAAGGTTCCGCTCAACGTGCGGATCGGCACCGTGGAGTGGCCGATGGGACTGGCGCTCATTACTCTTGCATTGTTTGCGCTCGCGACGATCAACGTCCTCACGAAGAAGGTTGCGACCATCTCGGGAGTGGCGTTTACTCTCACGTTCTTCACGGCTTTCGAGTTATCCGAGAGATACAATCGGCGGCATCGCGGCACGGGGGGCGCGGAAATGGAGGAGTTCCGGCTGAGACCGAGTGAGGAAGTGTCGGCCGAAACAGTGCAGGCGCGTCCTGGCAACGTACTCGTGCCGGTCCGTAATCCCTACCATCTGGGCCATCTGGAGAAGACTCTGGCGGGAACGGACACTGAAAAGGAGGACGTGGTCGTGCTTTCCGTTCACCTCGCGACCCAGGCAGGCTCCGGCGAGCACGATTTGAAACACGACCAGATCTTCGGACCACGAGAAATCGAGGTATTCAGCAAAGTAGTTTCGGTGGCGGAAAAGGCGGGAAAGCATGTGGAGTTATTGGCGGTGGCGGGCACCAGCCCGTGGGTGGCCATCGTGCAGACAGCGAACAAATTGAAATCGGGGCACGTGGTCCTGTATCAATCGCCGCAGTTTCGAAATGCCGGAGAACAGGCCAGAGCGTTGGAAAAGCAATGGGAGTCTCTGGCGGCGCCGCGCCCTCCGCTCACGCTGGAGATTCTCCTGAAGGATTCCACGAGGTCGCGGTTCTACATCTTCGGCCAGCACCCGGCTCGGCTCTGGCCGGAAGACGTTGAGCGGATACACAAGCTGTGGCTTGAGTTTTCCGGGAAGCGGCCGGGCGTGGAGATCCGTCATCGCGACGTGGTTAGCGTCGCCTTACGCCGGCTCGATAAGGAATTCCACTCCGGCCGGGGGAATGAGATTCTCAATGAAGTCCGCCGCGAGCGGCGGGAGCAACCGCGCGACGGGCAGTCCGATTCCGAACCATCCGAGGATTACAGTAATTAGCCGCGCTTCCGGTGGCGTGAGGGCCGAGTTGTGCGGCAACGTAGCGCGGTCGTCCTGCAGACGGTTTCGCGCGACCGGATCGAACTCTTGTTGGCCGATCCCGTTTTCCGCAAGAATGTTGACGGACTGGTCAAGGCCAGCCGGCAGACGGCAGAGGTGCCGGCATGGTTTATACGAACTACATCACGGCGGCGCCCCTAACGTGGACAAATCTGACAGGCAAGCCGACTTTCGCCAGTGCAAACACAGCGTCAGCAGTGGTTCAGCGTGACGCAGGCGGCAACTTTGCGGCTGGCACAATCACAGCAAACCTGACTGGAAACGTCACCGGGAACGTCAGCGTATCTGCGGGTACCGTCGGCGGACTGAGCCTCCCAAGCGGAACCCTCAACAATGAGGCCAACAAGGTGGTTCGCACCAATGTGAACGGGTACACGGCGCTCGGCTACCTACTACCCTCAGGGCGTTGAAAGCGCTGGAGCGTTAGACCGCATCCACACCAGCTATGACAGCTACGTCCGTCCGCGTGGGCTTCGACGAAGATCCTGGAGTCGCCCGCCCACCAAATCAACTTCGTCTATGTGGGTCAGCATCGACTGTCATCGATGCGACGACCGTCAACAACTTCTGGCGATCCCACGCCTACAACGCCACCGTCACTGAGATCGCCTGTTGGACGGACGCGGGTACCGTCAGCTTGACCATCAAAGATAGCGCCGGGAACGCTATTGCCTCCACTCTGTCCTGTGGGACCCGAGGCGCTGCAAACAGCACCATCAACGGTTTCGGAGTCATCACTGCCGGTGAAGGCCTCGGCTTCGCGACGGCCTCCGTCTCAAGCGTGAAGAACGTCTCCGTTTCGATCAAATACACCAGGAGTTACTGATGATTCGCATTGCAGCCATTCTGCTAATGACTTGTTCGCTGTGGGCCGACACTAAGAGATCCAAGGGCACTTACGTGACTACTTACCACGGCAGCGGAGGCCCGACTTGGTATGACATCACCACCTCGGCTAATTTGGGCTGGCCCTATGGCCCGATGCTGAACTACTACAGCGGTTCCTACGACGTCGGTCAAGCTGCCTTCTCGTTTGACACCAACATCGGTGCTTCCGCCGTCATCAGCTCATCTGACCTGTGCGGACAGTGGGGTCTGAGTCTCAGGGCGGGGCCGGAATATGGATTCCGATGTAGAATCGATCCTGCATAGGAGCGACCATGACGCAAAAACAAAAGGTAGAGCAGCTTCTTGCAGAGTTGGGAATTTCGTACCGGGAGCGCGAATCCCCCTCCCAGTCGTACGCCTCCGAAGAAGGCACGGTCGATGTCGCAGAGTGGAGCGTCTCGATCGACATACTTGAAGGTGTTGGGCTTCCCGGTTTCGTGGCTAGTTTCTATTTCGATGCGGATGGAACGTTCCTGGCCCACCGGGTCTGGAAGAGGGAATAGGCACCGCGCGGACTATTTGCGTGTTCGCCCCGGTCTTCGGTTGCCTGTCCCGTCGTTACTTCTGTGCGACCAGCTTGCCGTGCCCAGCCGACAACGCCTTCGGCACCCGTATCTCAGGTCCATCAGTCGTTGCCGTCAGTGCCGCCATCATGTCATCAGATCGGTGCGAATGTTGCGCTCGCGGCGTCGGTGCCTCCAACCTGGTGACAGATTAGATTTCCTTAGGAGAGTGGGTTGGAAACCTGCTTTTCCGGGGAGCCATACCTCTTGGCTCCGAACTGCTGACCGCGCTTTCCGTTGACAACAGCCTTCCGGACCGGCTACATATCCCAGACATTTGCAGGTACTTGCAGGTTCGTAAAGCCCGGATTGCGCCGCGCTATGCGCAGGCCGTGCAGGAGGTCTCGCAGCATCCGTACTGCTCTGGCAATCGGCATGCCAGTTGCCGGGAATCTGCACAGTCGGGAAATACCTCCATTTGCGAGTTGTCGCTTTCGAAAAACACCGCACGGCAGTGCCTGTTTGGTACAACAGTGTCCGAAATTGGAAAACCCCCGCCGCCACCCCGCCGCCTTCCACGCCGCCGTCTTCGACAAGTTCAAGCCGGAAGGCCAGTATCAGGAACTCCTCGCCGAATCAGCGGACGAAGGTTACTGCCCCGCGGCCGCACGTCCGTAACGCAGCCCTCGACTGCGAATGCATCATTCAGCAATCAAGCGCCAGTCCCGCGTAAAGGCAGCTCTCAGCCGCCCCTCACCTCGACCGCTTTCACCAGCGTGGTCGGCGCCGTAGGTCGACGATTACTGTTGAATGCGTGCCATGGCGCGTTGGTCGATTTGTCACCATGGTCAATCGGCCCAGGCGTCGAGGTACAGCGCGGGGCCGGGCTTCGGTCACTTTCTGGGTGTGGTCTTCTCGGCCTGAATCTCCTGCAGCATTGACATGGTTTGCGAGAGGTGCGAGTAGAAGTAACTCTTGAGGATTTCGAGCACTTCGATGAGCACCGGATCGCGGAGGGAATAGAAGACCTGGTTGCCCTCCTTGCGGCTGGTGACGATCTGGCGGCTGCGGAGCACGGCGAAATGCTGCGAAGCGTTGGCCTGCTCCAATCCGAGTTGGTCGACGAGCTGCCCTGCAGACAATTCCCCACTGCGCAGAGCTTCAACAATTGCGATGCGGGTGGGATGCGCCAAGGCCTGGAAAATCTCCGCTTTGAATCGACGAAGCTCCTGGCTCATTGATGGAGGCTTTCAATGTTTCGCATCAACATAAGTCCCTCTTTTCCGCTGTTCCCAGTAGCGCTACAGCGGCAGTTGTTTCTCCGCGATCCTCCCCAAGGCGAGGAGGATACCATGAAGCAATGCATGTGGCCGGGGTGGGCAGCCGGGGATGAAGACGTCGACGGGCACGACTTGATCGACGGCGCCGACAGTGGCGTAATTGCGGCCGAAGATGCCGCCGCTGATTCCGCAAGCGCCCACCGCAACCACGACCTTCGGCTCGGGAGTGGCACGGTAGGTTTTGAGCAAGGCGAGCTCCATATTCCGGGTAACGGGTCCGGTGACCAGGAGCATGTCGGCATGCCGGGGTGACGCGACGAAGTGGATGCCGAGGCGTTCGAGATCGTAGACAGGGTTGTTCAGCGCGACGATTTCCACCTCACAGCCGTTGCAGGATCCGGCATCCACTTCGCGGATGGCGAGCGAGCGGCCGAGCGTCTGGTGGATGGCCTGGTGAACTTTCAGCTCGAGCGCAGCGGTGTCCTGTTCGACCGGCTGAAGTCCGCGGTGAAGCTGCCTCAGATGCTGCTGGGTCCCATCGAAGCTGACATCGTATTGGGCGGTGAGCACGAGATTCGCCTTGTCGCGCACGGCGAGCTCAAACTCGCGGGTCATCTGAACCGCGCCGCTCTGGTCGGCGGCACCGCATTCGCCGCAGAAGATGCAGAGGCCGTAGTCCATGGTGACTTCACGAATGCCGCCGTAATCGCGGATCGACAACGCCCCTGTGGGACACGCCTCGGCGGCAGGGCGCGCGTCATGCCAATTGGCGAGATGGAAGCGGGGCGCACCACGAAAGTTCTCAGAAAGCCGCGGCGGGGCGTCCGGGTAGTCGATGGTCACCAAGCCAGTGTCGAAAGTCTTCTTCAGAATCCTGAACATGGTTTAGCGGTCCGTTCCGGAATAGGAGAGGCTGAAGCTCTTGTTGATCACCGGGAAGTCCGGCACGATATTGCCCTGGACTGCTTCCACGACCGCAGGCCAGTTATTCAGCGATGGATCTTTCACTCTGCATCGGGCGATCCGGTTGTTGGCGGCGGTGCGGACCCAATAGAGAATCTCGCCGCGCCAGCCTTCCACCGATCCGAGAGCGTACTGATCGGCGGGTAATGGCGGCATGGACACACGGTGCGGGCCTGAAGCCAAACCCGACTCCGCGGCGCGGATGAGCTGCAGAGATTCGCGCACTTCATCGATGCGGACCTGCATTCGGCGCAGAACGTCGCCTTCCTGGTAGACCGGCACCTGGATTTCCAAGGAATCGTATGCGGCGTAGGGGTGATCCCGGCGAACGTCGCGATCGTGACCGGAGGCCCGGCCCGCGACGCCGATGATGCCGAGATCTCGCGCTTGGTCCGGGTTGAGGATGCCGGTGCGCTCGAGGCGGTCACGGGTGGAGTCGGAGGACTGAATCATGTCGACGAGTTCGTTGAACTCCCGCTCGAACGGTGTAAGCGCCGCAAGAGTGTTGGAGACATGATCGCGATCCCATGGCCTGCGCACGCCGCCGGGGCAGACAACTGAGCGCAGCAGCCGGCTTCCTGTGAGCTCCTCGTTGATGCGCAGAATCTCTTCGCGGAGGCGAGAGGCATGGGCGTTGGCGATAACGAAGCCCACGTCGGTGACGATGGCGCCGATATCCGCCACATGGTTGTAGATGCGCTCGAGTTCGAGCAGAATGGTCCGCATCCGATGAGCGGGTTCAGGAACCTCGACGCCGCCGATCCGCTCCAAGGCCTGACAGAACGCGGTGCCGTGGGAAAAGCTTGAGTCGCCCGAGACACTCTCGGCCAGGAAGACGGCGCGGTCAGCTGTCAGCTGCTCGAATCTCTTTTCGATCCCTTTGTGCACATAGAACATGCGCAATTGAAGGTAAAGGATGGGTTCGCCGGCCACCGCGAAGCTGAAGTGGCCCGGCTCGATAATGCCTGCATGCACCGGTCCGACAGGAATTTGGAAGACGCCTTCGCCGAGAGTCGGACGGTAGACGTGTTGTTCCCCTTCGAAGGGCGGCAGGACCGTGTCGATAGAGAAGTCTTTTCGCAACGGATGCACGTCCGGCCAGTTGTCGTGCAGCGCGACACGGCGTGGATTCGGGTGGCCGAGGGCCTCAAGACCGAACCAGTCCTGGATCTCGCGCTCCTGCCAGTTCAGAGCAGGGACTTCAGCGGCCATCGACGGGAACGCGGTGTCGTCAAGATCGATGGCGGCCCGCAGCACCAGATAGCGGCAGTCGTCCGGATGCTCAAAGACGTAGTAGATGTAGTCGTGGGAGTCTTCCGCAACTCGGTCTTCGGCGAAGACGGCGACATGGCGGCAGCCTGCGGAACGAAGGTAGGCGGACGCCGCGGGCGCATTGGCAGCAGGCAGATCGACGTAGATTTCAGCAGCGCTCGACGTCAATTTCCGAGAGAGTGCGGAGCCGCACGCCGACAGGATTTCGTCGAGTCTCCGCGGTCGATTGTCCATCATGGCTGCACCGCCAGAATGCGCGCTGCACCGCTGATGAGAAAGTAGAGCGGTGCGGGAAGCCAGAAGCCGAGAAGCAGGACCAGCGCGGAGAGACTGATGACAGGGTATGTCTTCCAGCGGCACGTTTCTCCTTTAGGAGAATCGTTCGGAGGGCCGAGCACGAGCTGCGCGATGTGATAGAAGAAGCCCGCGAAGATCGCGACCAGAAGCATTACGAAGAGGATTGAAAGGCCGACGTGCTCTGCGGCAAAGCCGGCGCGCAGGATGGTGAATTCGCTTTGAAAGAGGCTGAAGGGAGGGGTGCCGGTGACGGCGAGGGTGGCCAGCAGGAACATGGGACCGCTGACAGGCAGCGCGTGCAGCAGACCGCCGGGCGTTTTCCGAAGAGAGTCATTGCCGGTGTGTTGCTGCGCATTGCCGGCGCAGAAGAACAGCAGTGGCTTGGTGATGGAGTGGAAGGTCATGTGAAGCAGCATCCCGAGGGGACCGAGGGCTCCCCCAAATCCAAGCCCGAGGACCATGATGCCGCCATGATCGATGCTGGAATACGCCAGCAGCCGGCGGTAGCTGCGCTGCACGAGGATGAACGGCACAGCGACGGCGATGGAGAGGAAGCCGAACAGGATGAGGAGCTGCGAAGCAAAAGATGGGCCGAGGCAGCGGACAGTGAGGACATAGAAGCGTGCCAGCCCATAGAGTGAGCAATTGAGCACCGCCGCGGCCATCAGAGCCGCAACGGGCGCCGGCGCCTCGCTATAGGCGTCTGGTTTCCAGGTGTGCATCGGCGCCAACCCCGCCTTCGTTCCGTAGCCGAGAAGAATCAGGATGAAGGCGAGACGCATAACGGTGTGGTCGAACTTCGCGGCGCTGCCTGCGAGCACAGACCAGTTGAGCGCATTCAGGCTTTCCGTGCCGAGCACCTGGCCGGCGGCGTAGTAGGTGAGGATGGTGCCGAACAGCGCCATGGAGAGGCCGACGCCGCCGATCATGGCGTATTTCCAGGCCGCTTCGAGTGAGGTGGGCCGGCCGTAGAAGGTGACCAGGAAGATTGAGGCCAGTGTGGTGCCTTCCAGTGCCACCCACATCACGCCCAAGTTGTTGGAGAGCGCGACAAGGAACATCGAGAACGCGAAGAGAGGCGTGAGGACGAAGTACTTGCGCACCTTGGCCAGATGGATGCTTCCGTCCTCATCGGCGCCAAAGACCTGGTTGATCTGATCCGTGCGGAAATAGCCGATGGAGTAGGGTGAGCAAGCGAGGTACACAAAAGCGGTGAGCAGTACCACCAGTGCGCTCAGGTGATCGGCAAACAGGAAGCTGTTGCCCCAGGAGGCTTGCCCCTGGGCCAGCACCTCGGCGGCGAGCAGAATCGCGGCCGTGAATCCAGCCAGAGCCGAGAAGAGGTGGATGAGCTCCATCGCGCGCCGGCCCCTTGCGAGCGCAGTGATTCCGCTCGCGGCCAGTGGGATGAGGAGCAGGAGTGGAATCGTCATCGTCTCGGTTAACCTTTCAGCCGGCTCAGACGGCTGACATCCATGGAGTCGAAGGTCTCGCGGATTCGATACACGAGAATTGCGAGGATCATCGCGGCCACAAGAACGTCAAAGAAGATCCCGAGTTCGACGATCAGCGGCATGCCGTAAGTGAGGGAGATAGCGGCGAGGAACAGCCCGTTTTCCAGTGACAGAAGAGCAAGAACCTGCGTGACGGCCTTGCGGCGGTTGATCATCATGAAGAAGCCAATGAGGAAGAGGGCGATGGCGACGGGAAGCGTGTTGCGTCCGAGGCCTGCCACGCCGGGGAGTGCGGCTTGAGTCTGGAGAGGCTCCGCGACGACGTAGGCGAGCAGCGTGAGGAAACCGGAGATGATCACGGAGAGCGGCACGTTCACGAAGGGTTCGATCTCCTGGCGAATTTCGATACGGGACACCAGGCGTTGCAGGATCACCGGCAGCAGAATTGCCTTGAACATCAACGTGAGGGCAGCAGCTATGTAGATGTGGGTCGCGCCGTTGTAGTACGCGATGGTGTTGGCGATGCAGGCAAGCAGAAACGATTGAATGGCAAAAGCGCGGATGTTGGTCACCAGCCAGCGCTGCGCGACCATGGTGATCTGCAGGACGAGCACGAGCGCTGCCATAAGGGTGATCATGCGGTCGCCGAATTGAGGATCCTGCCAGAAGAGCATTCGCTATCCTCCATGGACTCCGAAGAGGAATGTCGAGATCAGGGCTAGCGCGCTGAGCACGAACGCGACGGCCAGCAATTCCGGGACGCGGAACAGTCTCAATTTCGCGTTGCCGGTTTCGACCAGCACGACTGCGAGGGCCAGAATCAGCAACTTGAAGACGAACAGCGCGACGCTGATGAGCATGCCCAGCGGCGACCCGTCCGCGCTCAGGCCGTAGGGGAAGAAGACGTTGACGAGCAGGGTCATGAGGACCATTTGCTTCATGGACGCGCTCCACTCGATCAAAGCCAGGCAGGGTCCGGAGTACTCAAGAATCATGGCCTCGTGGATCATGGTGAGTTCCAGGTGGGTGGCCGGATTGTCCACGGGAATGCGGCCGGTCTCGGCGATGAGGACGATGAAGAGCGCGGCGAAGGCCAACATCTGCGAGGGGGAGAGGAATCTCCAGCTTTGCCCAACGGCCGCCTGGGCCACGCTGCTGAGGTTGGTGGATCCGGCGCCGAGCGCGACGGTGAACACCGCGAGCATCAAGGCGGGTTCTGCGATGGCGGAGATGGTCATTTCCCGGCTGCTGCCCAAGCCGCCAAAGGAGCTGCCTGTGTCCAATCCGCCGAGCGCCAGGAAGAACCGGCCCAGCGCGAGGAGATAAACCACGGCCAAAACGCCGCCGAACAGGCTGAGCGGCGCTTGGGTGGCGATGGTCGGGATAAGCAGTCCGGCAAGCAGGGTGGTGGCAAAGAGCACATAGGGCGTCGCCGTGAAGATCCAGGAGGCCGTCTCGGGAATCACCATTCCTTTGCGCAGCAGCTTGTGCAGATCACGGTACGGCTGAAAGAGCCCCGGTCCTCGGCGCGTCTGAAGACGTGCTTTGATCGTCCTGCTAAAGGCCGTGATCAGGGGTGAGAAGAGCAGAACCAATGCGGTTTGGCCGATGACGGAGATGATTTGGGCGATCATCCGCGCACCCCAAACAGCAGCAGCAGAATGAGCGTGAGAAAGATATAGGCGAGGTAGGCGTGTACGCTGCCAGCCTGAACCGGTCGCATGCTCCTGGCCATCCGGAGAATTCGATCTCGAAGCGGGTCGTAGAAGTGCTTCTCAAAGGCCGGCTGGATCTCCGACTCGAAGTGGATGGCTTTGGGGTAGTAGGGCGAGACTTCGAACTCGGCCTGAATCTCGCGGCGCGGTCTGAAGAGGGCGCCGAAGATCATGCGCAGAGGCTTGGAGAAGGCGGTGGCAGTGTACTCGTTGTCGGCGGTGAGGCCAGGGAGGCCGCAGTCCCATGTTGGGCCGATGGACCGCTTCTGCTTTCGTCCCCAGAGCAGCCAGAGAATCAGGGGGATTACGCTGAGCGCGACGAGCATCAGCGCGAGTACCGGGGTGGACACTGAGCCGCCTTGCGGCGAGCCCGCCGTCAGGATGAAGCCATTTCCAGTGGCCAGATTCCTGGTGGCGTTGATCCCGAAGGCCTGCTGTGTCACCGGATCGAAGACGGGCAGGAACCACGAAGCGCCGAGCCCCAGGACGAGACAGGCCAGGGCGAGCATGGCCATGCCGCCGCGCATGGAGAGAGAGACCTCACGCGCTGCTTGCGCGGCCTGTGAGCGCGGCAGCGCCAAAAACGTGATTCCGAAGGCTTTGACGAAGCAGGCCGCGGCTAGAGCCGCCGTCAGGGCGAGCAATGCTCCGGCGACTGGGAAAGCCACGCGCGTGAGTTCCGCGGTGGCGCCGAAGCCGGCCAGGAGGGCCTGATAGGTGAGCCATTCACTGACGAATCCATTCAGAGGGGGCAGACCGGAAATGGCGATGGCACCGATGAGGAAATACACGGCAGTTGCCGGCATGCGGCGGATCAAGCCGCCCATCTCCTCCATGTTCCGGGTGTGCGTGCTGTGCAGCACGCTGCCGGCGCCGAGGAACAGGAGGCATTTGAACAGTCCGTGGTTGAGCGTGTGGAAGAGTCCGGCGATGAGGGCCAGGGCCGCGAGGTTGGGATGTCCGTAGGAGCGGAAGAGCAAGGCCGCGCCGAAGCCCATCAGAATGATGCCGATGTTCTCAATGCTGTGATAGGCCAGCAGGCGTTTGAGGTCGTGTTCCATCAGGGCGTAGAGCACGCCGAGCACGGCTGAAATCACTCCTACCAGCAGCACCAGCATGCCGGCCCAGGCGGGCAGCACTCCATAGAAGTCGAAAAAGACACGCGCCATGCCGTAGATTCCGGTCTTGATCAGGATCCCGGACATTAAGGCGGAGATGTTGCTGGGCGCCACGGGGTGTGCGGCGGGCAGCCAGATGTGGAGCGGGATGATCCCGGCTTTAACCCCGAAGCCCAGGAACAGGAGTACAAAGGCCACACCGCCGGCGGCCGCGGGTAGCTTCCCACCGATGGCGTGCATCGCCCGGAAATCCGTTGTTCCCGCGGCGGAGGCGAGCAGCAGGAATCCGATGAAGAGCATGCCCGTGCCGGAGCGCGACATGAGGATGTATAGTAGACCGCCTTTCCTGGACTCCTCGGCCTCGTGCTTCGTGACGACCAGGAAGTAGGCGGCGGCGACCATCACTTCCCAGGCGATGAGGAAGAAGACAACGTCGGCGGCGGCGAATACGAGTGTCAGTCCGGCCAGAAGGAGATTGAGCAGGGAGCAGGATAGGGCAGGGCTCTTCGCGGCCGTGTCGTGCCGCAGGTAGCCGAAAGAGTAAACCGCGACGCTGGCGGCGAGGAGGGAGAGCGTCAGGAGGAAAAAGGAAGACAGCGGATCGATGCGGACGACGCAGTTGAGATAGGGGATGCCGGAGGGGAGGGACCAAGAGAGTTCAGAGGCGTTGAGTAGTCCGCCTAAACCCGCGCCTCCAACCAGAACGGCGCCGCTCAAGGCGGAGCCGCAGAAGAGTCGCAAGGTCCAAGATGTGGTTCTGGCCCACCAGTGGCAGGCGACACCGCCTAGCGCGCCAATGGCAAAGACAAGCAGTCCGGACGTGTAAAGCTCACGTGTGGGCCACATGATTCAGCGACGGGCGGCGCGAGAGGACCCATCTTTCCGGCGGATTCGCCGTGGGTGGATGCGGTCCGAAGCGACCCATCGGTCCCAGTATATTCGATATTTCGAATTTTCGCAGGAACCAACGACGGCCGTCCTCGGCGGCTTACATCACGAATATCGGCTGGAGATATCATCGGGCGCTTGCAGCCTCACGTCCGTGTAGCTGCGGCTGTCCAGGGTCGGCCTGGCACCTTCGATACCCAGTCAAGGTCTGTGTCGTTCTCGTTTTCGGCCGCAGCAATCCAGTTAAGCCGCACTCCGTATTTGTCGCGGGCTAAGTCCAGGAACGCGCTGAACCAGTCCGCGGACTCCTGAGAAAACTTGGACGGAAGCCAGCCGGGGAAGGACCACGTTAGGCAGTCCAGGATCACCCCCGGGTTGCGCCGGCGCCGCCCTCACCGATTCCGTCTGGCGATTTCCGTGCGCAACGCAGCCATCTGCTGCTCACAGGCAGTCGCCTCCTCTTTCGCGCTATTGCGGCTGGCAGAATACTCCTCGTAGCCAATTTGATGGGCCACGCGGCTGTTCACCAGCGCCGCCACGCGCTGCCGGATCTCCCTCTTCCTCTGCCTGTTTTCGCCTTGCAGCCGAACGAGATCGGCGTTGCACATCGACGAGAGATTCTCCGTGCTGATAGTCATCAGTTTCACTATCGTCCGATTCGCGGGATGAGATTAGCTCGAGTTCTGTCGCGATGCGGCAGGCCGGTTGTGGTCCGCAAGAATTCAATCGGCATTGAGAATCAATGATTTGCGAAGTGAGCGGTTCGAACGTTTCAGCCACGTATCTTCACCGCCCGTCGCTGGGAAAGTCTACCTGGGGTATCGGTTCAGGACCGAGAAAGTATCACGATCAACTTCCGGTTTGCGCGTGATCTGGGAGCAATACGAACAGCGCAGATGCACGACACGGCGACTAGACGTCCCTGTGGAAATCACGAGCAATCCGCCTGGTGACAGGAATTCGTCTCATATCTGCGAGACTTGGGCGTCATGCGTCGCGCTTCACAAGGGGTGAGTCCTGCAACGACTCGATTATGGAAATCAGTCGCGCTCGACCTAAACGAAGTTGGACGCCCGCTCATAACCCGGGCAGCCGACGCCAAGACCGATGACTCTATGACCGTCCCGCGCTCGCTCCCCGGGCCGCGAGAAGCTGGTCCAACTGCTCGAACTGCTCGCCAGACCAACTGATACTCCCAGTGGCCATAGCATCGTCGAGGACTTTCTTTGAGCGATAGAGTTCGTGTATCGCGACGAGCGTCTCGCCACCGCTTTCTTCGAAGGTCACGGTGGTGACGGGCCCCTCCTCACCCCCTTCGTCATTCGTCCAGACGAGGAGGGAGTCCGGAGTCACTTCGACGTAGCTGCCAAAGAACGCCATGGGCTGCTCCGCGGAGGGGTGACTGAACACGAAACGGTACGTGCCCCCGGTGCGCACATCGGCCTCGCAGGAATCGAAGGACGCTCCAAACGACTTCGGTACCCACCACCGCTTGAGGAGTTCAGGTCTGGTCCACGCATCGAAGACGATATGCGCGGGACCGTTGAAGGTTCGAGTCACGACGAGCTCACGCTCGGACTTCCGTTCGACCGTTGTGGCGTACTCTGTGGGGTTGATTCCACTAGCTTCTCTTTCGTCCATCGGCTTTCTCCTTGTGCTTCAGTTCCTCGACAAGCTTGTCCAACTCGTCGAAGCGTGCAGCCCAGTGCTGGCGGTACCTCTCGATCCATGCCGCCTCTTCCACCAGTCCTCGCAGGCCGAGCCTGCAGGTCCGCACGCGCCCGACCTTCTCTGTAGTGACAAGCCCCGCCCGCTCCAAAACGCCGACGTGCTTCTTCATGCCCGTTAGGGTCATGTGAAACTTCTCGGCAAGGTCCGTGATCGACGCGTCCGCGCGCCCGAGTTGCTCCAGAACGCCACGTCGTGTGGCATCCGAGAGCGCCGCGAAAGAGGCATCGAGGACGGTTCCTATATACTGAACCATGTGGTTCAGTATATAACGCAGAGTGGCGACATGCAAGGGGCTGAGCGAAGGGCAAGCGTGACCGCGCGCTGCTGGCTGTATTGCTCGCCTGCGGCTTGAGGAGGCACGAAGCTGTTGAGTTGAACTTCTCTCACTTTCAGCAACGGGAACGACACTGGGCCATTGTCGAGCTCGTTGGGAAGGCCGGTCACACGCGGACTGTGCCTGTGCCCGACTGGGCAAAGCAGGTTCTTGATGAAAGCCGGGATCGACAAATTGCCATCGCGTAGCGGCCTCCTTGACCGCCAAATGATGGTGCAGTAGTGCAATGTAGTGTCCGGATAGCGCGTAAACGAGGACTAACTGCCACATCAACTCTGCGAACGGTAGCTGCCAGTTGGCGGGCCCAGTGATAAGATTCGTAAGAACTTGTTTTCGGAGCGCATGGGCCGCAAGTGAGAATGAACCGTGGATAATTTTCTGAGGTTGGAGAACCGCCATACTCGAGAGATCTTGCGGATGCGCCGCCTGCACAACGCTGGGGGACAAATCGTCCTCATGATCGATGGCTCCCTTCCGCCAGGAGCGGACGGCCCGCCGCTGCATGTGCATATCCTTGAACACGAGGAGGTGATCGTGAAGGCGGGGACACTCGGTGCTCAAGTCGGGGGCGAGAAGATCATCGTGCCAACCGGGGGAACTGCAATCCTGCCCAAGGGCATTGCTCATCGCTGGTGGAACGCGGGCGACGATCTGTTGGAGCTGAGCGGCAGTGTAGTTCCGGCGGTGGACCTGGATCGCTACCTCCAGGGGGTGTTTGCTGTTCTCAACGCCAGCTCTAGCGGGAGGCCATCGATCTTCCATTTCGCGCACGTGCTCTGGCGCCATCGCGACACACAGTCGTTTTCGATTCCCGCCCCAGCGATTCAGCGGATCGTTTTACCTGTCCTTCTGTTCATCGGGTGCATCTTGGGTAAATACCGCGGATCGAGCTGGCCCGGAGCACCCGAGTCGTGCCCTGGTGCGCCGCTTGTGGATGCTAACGCCTAGGATCGCACTGCTCGTAGGCGCGCTACTTTTCGAATAATAAGGTCATTTTGAGGTGGGTTGCCGATGTAGGGTCCGAATGGTCGGCAATCCGGAAGTTGCTCGTCCCCCCAGGGTGGACCTCTGTGTTGTAAGGCTGCTGTCACGTGTGGGGCGTCCGATTGCGGGAGGCGCGTGCGGGCGGAGGCGAGCGATTATCGGATGCGATGCCACATGGGGGGCAATCGCGTGCGATCTCGCGTGCGGAAGGGGACTGGAGCGTGCGGCCGGGGCTGGAGCGGCAGGATTCGATCGAGCAGCCGCAGCCGCGCGCCCATGCGCAGGCGGATGCGATCTCGCGTGCCGAGGGGAAGGCCGTGCGCATAGCGGCGGCTTCGGAAGTTGTTGCCGATCCAGGTAATCGGGACCGTCGGGAAGAATTGCCGAATTTAGGCTGTTCGCCAATAAGACTCCATAAAAACAAAAGACTTAGCGATTGGTCTGGAGATTGCTTTAGTTCTGATCGAGGCGCCGAGAGCGCCATAGAAGAAAGACTGAGGATCACAGACATGACGAGCAATACGGAACACAACGAAAACTCGAATCGCCCGGCAGACGGGCTCGTGGGTAAGGTTCTGATGGGCGGCGCGTTGGTGGTGGCTCTGGGCGGTTGGTGGTATCAGAGCTCGCAAGTCGACTCGGTCCGTCATCAACTGGCGCAGAACCAACAGCAGCTGGATCAGTTCCACAGCCAGATGGAGACGAGCCTCTCGGTGGCGAAGTCGGAGGTCAACGCGACGATCGCCAAGATGAACGAACAGGTGGATCAGGCTCGCAAGGATGCGCAGGCCGGCTCGCGCAACGCACAGGTCGCCGCGAAACGGCAGGCGGGAGAAGTGCTCAACACTCTGTCCGCGAAGAACCAGGAGCTGACGCAGCAGATCGATCAGATCAAGAGCGATAATGCTGCCAAGTCGGTCCAGGTCGATGAGACCCTGAATGGAATCAAGGGCGATGTCGGCAACGTGAAGACCGAAGTATCCACAACGCGGACTGAGCTGTCGGCGACTGTGGCGGATCTGAAGCGCGCCTTTGGCGACATGGGCGTGATGAGCGGGTTGATCGCGACCAACGCCACGGAGTTAGCTGAGCTGAAGAAGCTCGGCGAGAGAGACTACTTCGAGTTCACTCTGCCAAAGACGGGCGGGCCGAAGAAGGTGGGCGACATTCAGCTCGCGCTGAAGAAGGCGGATACCAAGCGGAACAGGTTCACGCTGGATGTGATGGCCGACGACAAGCGCGTTGAAAAGAGGGACAGGACCATCAACGAACCCGTGCAGTTCTACACGAGCGGGGCGCGGACACCGTATGAGGTGGTGATCAATGAGATCCGCAAGGATCAGGTGATCGGGTACCTGTCGGTGCCGAAGGTCAAGGTGATGGCCAAGCGGTAGCTCACGGTTCAATTCGGCGAGTAGGGCCAATTCCGCCGGGGGCGCGTCCCCCGGCTTTTTTGTTCCATGCGAGCTTGAATTCGTGCCCGGCTAGGGAAATGAATTGAGGAGGTCGCGGGCCAGGAGTTCGGCGCGCCGGGCGAGCTGAGCGGCGACGGCCGGATCCCTGGACTGGGCTTCATCGGCCTGGCTGAGGAAGGAACGGATGCGAGTGGCGGTTTCCGCCTGGTCGCGGGAGAGGGTGCGGCCAGAGAGCCGGCTGAGAGTCTGGCGGGCGAATTGGGCGCTTTGTTGATAGGAGCGGCGGAACTCGGCTTGCTGCTGAGGAGTGAGAATCTGGCCAAGGGCGGGAGGCGGGGGAGGCGGTGTTGCGACCACCGGCGCAGGTTCAGATTTCGGCTTGGGCGGATGGACGGCGGGCGCAGGCGTTGAAGGCTGAGGCGCCGCCGGTGTGGGTGACGGTGCGGGCGCGGATGGCGCGGGTGCGGGCGGGACGGGCTCGGGCGTGGACGTTGCGGGCGCAGGCGCCGGTGCGGGGGTGGGTGGAGGCTTGGGCGCCGGCGTCCGTCGAAACCAATTGCAGCCGCCGGAACTCAGAGTTAACACGGCGAGCAGTGCGAAAAATGCCGGGGAGCGTGTGATCATGATTTCACGAGCGCTGGCAACATGATTAGGAAGCGTGTTCCCCGTCCGGGTTCGCTCTCAACTTCAATGCTACCGCCGTGGAGTTGAACGGCGCGATAGACCATGGCGAGCCCAACACCGGAGCCATTCTTCTTGGTGGTGAAGTAGAGCTGAAAGATTTTGTCGCGTTGCTTTTCGGGGATGCCGGCGCCTGTGTCGGCGACTGTCAGCCGTACGTCGCGGGAATGCAGTTCCACTTCGAAGGAGAGCGAGCCTCCTTCGGGCATCGCATCGAGGGCGTTGACGGCGAGATTCACTAGGGCCTCCCGGAGAAGATCAGGATCGCCCCAGAGAGGAACGAGTTCCGGCCTGGAGTTGAAGTGGACGGAGACGGAACGCCGGCCGGCGTCAGGCTCAACCATGGCGGCGACATCGCGGGCGATGGCAGCGATGTCGAGTTCCTTGTGCGCCATTTCGACCGGACGTGTGAAGTCGAGAAAGGTACGGACGACGCGGTCGAGGCGCTCGACTTCCTCGCCGATGATCCTGATCTCCTGCTCCGCTTCGGCAGAGTCCTCCCCGACCATTGAATCGAGCAGGACCAGACGGGCGGCTATGGAGTTGAGGGGATTCTTGATCTCGTGCGCAACGCCGCCGGTCAATCGATTGATGGCATCGAGACGCGAAAGCAGCCCGAGTTGAGTCTCGATCTGACGGCGCCCCTCGGGATCGCGAAGCCGTATAAGCGCGCGCCCATCGGCGAAGTAGTCCAAGGCAACCAGCAACGGCGCCGAATTGCCGTCGTCGTCCATCCACTCGATCAGACGCTCGGGCAAACTGCCGCGTTGCTCGAAGGCTTCCCGAAGAATGGGGCCGAGGGGAGTAGCGGAGACCTGAAGACCATCGAGGGGCCGTCTGAGCAGGCGTTCGGACGCTCCGCCGGAGAGAATGAGCCTATGCTCGGGGTCGAACAGAAGGATCCCTTCTTCCAGGCGTTCGAGCACGGTGTTGACGCGGCTGCGGAAATCAGCCGCGGTTCGTGCCGTGTCGCGTACCTCCGCGCCCAACAGGCTCAACTTGGATTGGACGGCGTCGAACTCAGGCGAAGCCGTGTGAGTGTCCGGTTCAGGCACGGACTCGCCGTGACGGATGAGGTCGATGCCCTCTGCAATGCGGTTGAGGTTGCGTGAAACGAAGCGGGCGAGGAGAGAGACGAATAACAGCGAGATGAGGAGTGCGATCAGACTGGCGACGCCGATCCACTGCAGGCCAGGGTGGAGAGAATCGCGGAGCAGGACGGTAGATACGAGCACCTGGATTGTGAAGATGGGGCGGGGGTCGTCGAGGAGGCCAATGGGGATGCGGATTTCGTAGTCCGGTCCGCGCGCGAAGACGCGTTGGATGCGATCGAAGGGGCCGAGGGTCAGAAGCTCACGGAGGGAAGGGTGCTCGTAGAGGGGAGATCCCGATTTAGAGCGTGTGGAGGAGACGAGGATCCTGTTGTCGTCGCCTGCAATTGAGATCTCGACGAGGGAGGGAGCCTGTGCGACACTGCCCTCCAGGAATGTGGCCAGCTTCGAGTCCGCGGCGATAGCGGAAGACCAGAGCGGGCGATCCGATGCTCCGGTTTTCCACGACTCTTCAAGACGGATGAGGAGGAGTCCTTTGGCTTGCTGGCCCGCGAGTTCAGCGAGGCGAACTGAGTTTTGCAGATTGGCGACGACGAGGTTGTTCAACAGGAGGGCGGAAAGACCGCCCACCAGGCCCTGCATGAGGACGGCAGTGAGGAGGAGGATTTTCGTCTTGAGGGACATCACTCGTCCGGCGCTTCGCCGTATTCCTTCAACTTGTTGTACAGCGTCTTCTGATTGATGCCAAGAATTTCAGCGGCGCGGGTGCGATTGTTCTTCGTATAGGTGAGAGTGATCCGGATGAGTTCGCGCTCAGCCTGTTCGAGAGTTGCGCCGACGTTGAATGTGAAGGACGGGATGGGACCGAGGGCACGGCGCGGGGGTTCGGCCTCGGCTCCAGTCAAGGATTGCGGCAGGTGCTCCGAGCGGATTTCGCCTTCCCCGGCGAGCACGGAGGCGCGTTCCAGCAGATTGCGGAGTTCGCGAACGTTTCCAGGCCAGGCGTAGCGCTGCAGCGCCGGCAAGACCGCCGGATCGAGGCTGGTGATGCGAGTGTGATGCTTCTGGTTGAGCTCGGCGAGAATGGTTTCGGCAAGCGCGGGAATGTCTTCGATTCGATCGCGCAGCGGCGGAAGGACGACGGTGATCACGCTGAGGCGATAGAACAGGTCCTCGCGGAACTTGCCTTCTTTGACCATCTTCTGAGGGTCGCGGTTGGTCGAAGCGAGAAGGCGGACGTCGAGCTGAATTTCGCGTGCGGCCCCGAGGCGGCGCACCCGGCGGTCCTCCAGAACGCGCAACAGCTTGGACTGAAGGGCAAGCGGCATCTCCCCGATTTCGTCCAGCAGGAGAGTGCCGGAATTGGCGAGTTCAAAGCAGCCCTGGCGAGCGGTGATTGCTCCCGTGAAGGAGCCCTTTTCGTGCCCGAAGAGCTCACTCTCGATCAGGGTCTCCGGAAGAGCTGCGCAATTGATAGCTACGAAGGGGCCGGCGGAGCGGGGGCTGAGGTCGTGGACGAGGCGGGCAACTACTTCCTTGCCGGTGCCGCTTTCACCGGTGATGAGGATGTTGGCGTGGGTTGGGGCGGCCTGCCGGAGGAGGAAGAAGATCTTCTGCATGGCAGGGCTGGAGCCAATGAGCTTCCCGAGGACGCCCCGACTGCTCAACTGGCGCTCGAGCCGTTCCTTGTCGTCCGAGAGGCGGCGATGAGCAACGGCGCGGTCGAGGAGGACACGAAATGCGCGGGGGCGGATGGGCTTCTCGACAAACCAAAAGGCGCCGTGCTCATGGACGGTGGTGAGAGCTGCATCCATGCTGCCGAAGGCGGTGAGGACAATGACGGGGGGAGCGCCCGCGATTTCGTTCAGCCGGCTCAACAGCTCCATTCCGTCCATGCCGGGCATCATGACGTCGGTGACGATGGCATGAGGTTCGAAAAGCGGGAGTTTGTCGAGAGCTTCCTGGCCGTCAGCGGCGGTCTCGGCGATGAAGCCCCAACGCTCCACCATCCGCGAGAGAGCAGACCTCTGGTTGGCTTCGTCGTCGACGATCAGCACGCGTCTGCGCCGCTCGGCATCCACAGGCTCTCATTATCAGGCAAGGTAGAGGCGTCGTGTGAGCCGGATCCGCAAAGTGACGATGCCCGCCGCAAACGCAGCGTGCCCCGCACGGATAGGCCGCGGCCCTTATGGATGGGCTGCAGGCGATTGACCGGAGCGTGGAGGAGCGGGGTCTGGCGGGGCCACTGGCGGAGAAGGCGCCTTAGCGTGCCGTGTTCAAGCGTTTGAAGTGCACGGTGTAGACGTGCCCTGCCTTGACTTGGAGCGCAACGGTTGAGTCCGGGGCGGACTTTGAAGGGACCGAGCGGCCGTTGTCGCGGATGACTTTGATGTGAGTGTCCGGGCCTGGGCGGAGGCGGTGGACCGCGTCCACAGAGGGTCGCAAGGTGGCAGTGACTGGGCTGCCGCCGGTCCAGGTGAGGTCGACTTCCAGACCTCCACGCGCTCGAAGGCCGGTGACCTGGCCGCGGTTCCAGGCTTTGGGGAGAGCGGGGAGGAAGCTGATCTGTCCGGAGTGGCTTTGGAGGAGCATCTCCGCGATGGCCGCGGTAGCGCCGAAATTGCCGTCGATCTGGAAGGGCGGGTGGTTGTCGAAGAGGTTCGGCAGCGTCGATTTGCGAAGCAGGGCGAGCAGGTTATCGTAGGCCTGCTGGCTGTCACCCAGTCGGGTCCAGAAATTGATGATCCAGGCGCGGCTCCAACCCGTGTGGCCGCCGCCGTTAGCCAGCCGCCGCTCGATGGTGGTGCGTGCAGCGCGAGCCAGTTGCGGCGAGCCGTGCGGTGTGATCCGGTCGCCCGGGAAGAGCGCGAACAGGTGAGACATGTGGCGGTGCCCGGGCTCCACTTCGTCATAGTCTTCGGGCCACTCCTGGATCTGGCCGAAGCGTCCGATCTGCAGGGGCACCAGCTTCTCGCGCACTTCAACGGCTTTCTGCCTGAACTCATCGTCAACGCCGAGAACCTGGCTGGCCTCGATCACGCGGCCGAGCAGGGCCCGGAGGATCTCGGTGTCCATCGTCGGCCCCATGCACATCACGGACTTTTCGCCCGAGGGCAGACGGTATTCGTTCTCCGGCGAGAGCGACGGTCCGGTGACGAGATGGCCCTTGCCGTCGGGGGCGAGGTAATCGAAGAAGAATTCTGTTGCTTCCTTTAACACCGGGTAGGCGCGTTCGGCGAGGAATTTGCGGTCGCGCGTGAAGTCGTAGTGGTCCGAGAGATGGAGCGAGAGCCAAGCCGCTCCCATTGGCCACACGCCCCAGCGCGCGCCGTCGATCGGGACGGCGTGCCCCCAGAGGTCGGTGTTGTGATGGAGCATGAACCCGCCGGCGTTGTAGTAGAAGCGCGCGACGCGGCGGCCGTCTTCGCGGCCCGCCTCGATCAGGTCGAACAACGGCTGGTGCAACTCAGAGAGGTTGCAGGTCTCGACCGGCCAATAGTTCATCTCCGTGTTGATGTTGATGGTGTACTTGCTGCCCCAGGCGGGCGTCAGGCTGTCGTTCCACTTGCCCTGCAGATTGGAAGCGAGGCTGCCCGGACGGCTGCTGGCGATAAGGAGATACCTTCCGTACTGGAAGTAGAGAGCCAGCAGATCGTCGTCAACGGCGCCCTGCTGCACGCGTTGGAGGCGCTCATCGGTGGGCAGTGCGCGTAAGGCGGCATCGGCGGGAAGGTCGAGCGTCATGCGGCGGAAGAGGCGCTGGTGATCCGCCACATGCTCGCTGCGCAACGACTCGAACGATCGTGTTGAGACGGCGAGGTCTCGTTCGCAGGCGCGGGCGAGATCCTTCTCCCGGTAGTCCGTGGCGGCGACGATGAACAGTGTCACGCTGTCGGCAGCAGTCACGACGAAATGATCGCCCTCAGCCTCCACGCGGCCTCCGGAGATCGCGGCCTTCATTTCCGCGCGGAAGCGGACGCCGGTCTCGCGCTCGCCGGGTGCGCGCTTGGGCAGGGCCTGGCCGGTCAACACGAGGCGGTCCTGCGATACTTCCGCGGTGGCATCGGCGGGACGGTGCATCCGGGCTCGGAAAGAGATGCTGCCCGGTTTGTCAGCGGTGAGGCGCACGATGATGCTGCGTCCGGGGGCGGAAGCAAAGACCTGACGCTCGTAGCGGGCTCCGTTGGCTGTGTAGCGCACGGAGGCGATGCCCGTGTCGAGGTCCAATTCGCGGCGGTAGCTGCCTGGATTCGGATCGCTGTCGAATTCGAGCCAGAGATCGCCGAGAGTCTGGTAGACAGGGAGCGCCCGCGGGATGCTGATCAGGGTCTTGTCCGCCATGGCTTGCGCTTCCGCCACGCGTCCCTGTTGGATGAGCCGGCGGATCTCCGGAACGGCCTTGGGGGCTGCGGGGTTGGTGCGGTCGCGCTTCTCGCCGCTCCAGACGGTGTCCTCGTTCAGTTGGAGGTGTTCGCGGCGGACATCGCCGAAGACCATGGCGGCCAGACGGCCGTTGCCGACGGGTAGGGCCTCCGTCCATTTCGCGGCGGGCTGGCGGTACCAGAGGCGGAGTGCGCTCTCGTCCGCGGCGGAGAGGGCGGTGGCGCAGAGGGCGACGGCGAGAATCGATCTGGCCGCGAGTAATGTGGGGACTTTCATTGGGATGTGACCTCGGCGAAACTCTTATTGCGCGGCGTTGGGCAGGCCGGACCGGAAGGTGCGGCGCGGAGCCGAAGCTCCGCCCCACGAAGCCCGGAAGCGAACGTGATCCTTGCCATCGGGGTGCGGCCCGGGGCTGTCGGCCAGAACTTTGCCGTCGGCCGGATTCACTCGAAGATACCGGTTGGTGGCGAGCGACATCAGGATCACATCGCCCTCAAAGGTCTCCATCCACTGAAAAGTCTCTGCCAGCCCCGGCGCTCCGGCGCGGAGTGATACCTCGCGATTCGCGCCCACGGAGACGAGTCCTTCCTCTGTTCGCAGCGCAACTCGTCCCAGCCCGCGATCCACGACTGTAAACGTGCCGTTCCTGCCGAACTGGAGCTTCCCTGCCCCGTCGTGGAAGGTGAGCTCGATTTGCCTGCCATAGGGTATTGGCCGCGGCGTAGCTTCCGTCACGTTGATGGAATCGAAGTCGGCATAGCCGCCGCCGGCGCCGGGCTGGGAGTTGTACGCGAACAGGGAGTAGCGCACGCCCTGGAAAGTGATGAGACCGTATGCCATGGTGTGCGGTTCGCCGATGTCCTTGAAGTCCTTTGCGTCCGTGCTGTAGCTGAAGGCGGCCTTGTTTGTGAGGAAGTCGCAATCGGCGCGGAGCCAGACTCGTGTATGCGTCAGGGGAACGCGGGTGGTCTCGCCGCTTACCTCGTCGAGTTTCGTCAGGGTGAAGCCGTTGTTGTTGCGCTCGACGCCGAGCCAGGCGTAGGGGCGGTTGAAGAGCGCGAGACCGGCGGCCTCACCTGGCTTCATGCCGGATGTTTCGAGGATCGCCGTCACCGTGGAACGAGGTCCGATGGCGCGCTGGGTGAGAGTGTCGCGCGCGCGCCAGATGTCTGCTGCCGGCAGCGCGTGGAGCCGCAGGAATCCTTTGCGCTCGGTGAGAGACCATTTGCCATCCAGCGGCACGTGGTTCCACTGCCAGACGGGCTGCAATTGCGCGCCGGAGAAATCATCGCTGCGCTTGTAGGGGGCGTGTGGGGAGCTTGAGGCGCCTGTATTCGGTTTCACCCAAGTCCGCGGTGTGCGCCCGAGATTGCCGGGCAGGCCGAAGTAGGGCCAGCCGTCCGTCCAGGTGACCGGAGACAAGGAGGTGAGGCGGCCGACCGAGTTGGCGTCCATCATCGAGAAGCCCCACCATTCGCCGGAGAGTGTATCGACAATGCCGCCCTGGTGGATGGCGCACCGTCCAAGCCGCGAATTATCGGGAGGAGAGATCTTGAACGGGGCGGCGCGCCCGGAGACCCGGTAGCCCACACCGAGCCCGAAGTCCTCGCCACGGCTGACGTTCTGATTCACTTCCCAGGGACCCTCCAGGCTGTCCGCGCGTGCGACCGGCATGCGCATCTCGTCCATAAACCAGGCGCTGGTGAGAATGTATTTGCCCTTGATTTTGTACAGGTGGAGACCTTCGCCCATGCCGGCCGACGGCGCAATCAACTCGCGCTCGGTGCCCGGCACGATGTCGGTGAGATCCTCCGTGAGCTGGGCGATGCGAATGCCGCGATATCCCCAAACGACGTAGACCTTGCCTTCGTCATCGAAGAGGACCGAGAGATCGTGTAGGGCGCGCTTCATCGGCGTGCGCGTCCAGGGGCCTTTCGGATTCGTAGCGCGGAAGAGCTGCGTGGTCTGGCCGTTGACGTTGCTGAAGATGTAGAAGGTCCCGTTGTGGTAACGAAAGCAGGGCGCCCAGATGCCGCGGCCGTATTCGCTCTTGCCTTCTTCGAGCCGGAAGGATGGGCCGAGGTCCAGACGGTCGAGCGCATAGCCGAGGAAGTCCCAGTTGACGAGATCCCGGGAGTGGAGGACGGGCAAACCGGGCATGCTGTGCATGGTGGTGCCGGTGAGATAGAAATCGGAGCCGACGCGGATCAGGTCGGGATCTGAGAATTCGTCGAAGAAGAGCGGATTCGTGAATGTACCGTTGCCGTTGTCGGCTTTCCAGGTTTGCGCGGAGGCCAGCGCAGCCAGTGCCAGCGCGGCCCAGATTTTTGGGTTCATCAGATTCTCATCTTCGTTTCAATTCGAGGCGTCTCTTCAGGATGAAGGCCTGGCGCGGTCGAGCACCAGTTCGAAGCGGACATCGTCATCGGGCTCCACTGCTGCGAGCAAAGCACGCAAGTCCGATTCTGTCACGCCGCTGGCGATGCGGAGACGCCGGCCATCGGTGAATACCATCTCCAGGTGGGCGCCGCTGCCGGGCTGCACGGCTTCGACCAGTCGCCGCAGCGATGCTTCATCCATGCGGCGTGGGATCTTGCGCTTCATCGCCGTTCGAATTCGTACAGGTCGATGCTGAGCGGCCCGACATGCAGCGCCTTGGGCAATTCGCTCACCTGCGATTCCATCACCTGAACATCCTTCCGGGTCAGACCGGTCATCGCATCGAGCCCGGGGCCCGTCATGCGCCACACCCGCCCCTTGCCTCGCAGTTCAAGCCCGGTGATCTTCAGATCGAGTTGTTGCGCCGATTCGGTGGGATTGATGACGGCGAGCGTCAGGAGCTTGCCGTCTCCGCTGAGTGCGGCGCTGACGTCGATCGGGTAAGTGGGGCTGCCGGCGTTTTGCCTCGGCTGGTCACCGCCCACAGCGTACTTCGGCGCGGGCGGCGGTGAGTTGCCGCCGACTTCCACGGGGATCGTGCCGAAGTGATCGCGGTAGAGCTGGAACAGCAGGCCAGTTGCATTGAGCGCTGATCCCGTGGGGTTGTATTCGATGGATGAAGTTCCCATGGTATGGCCTGCCATGCGGATCAGATCCGTGTGCCGGAACATCTCGTGGAACACCAGAGCGTTCGCGAGGGTTTGTTTGAGGTTGGCAGGCAGGCGGGTGAAGGCCCACTCGTCGATGGCGATCTGCAGGTTTTTTGTTTTGAGAGCAGGAATGATCCGCACGTACTCCTCGTAAGCTTCCACTTTGGTGCGGACCCGGTTCGCGGCGCGGTAAACCGCTTCGGGCATCGGTTCCTGGATGGGAATTCTCTTGTTCTGCTCGAGGTCGAAGCGCTCGCCGTGGTAGCTGTAGAAGTGCTCCGACATGACGCCGATGTTGTCCAGGCAGTTGGCCAGTAGGAGGCCGGTGAAGTCGGCATCTGAGCCGTAGTCGGGCACGACCTTGCCGGCGAGAGCCACGGAGAGGCGGTTCACTGTCATTTCTTCCGGCGTGGCGCCGGTGGCGAGCAGAGTGATGGACGGGTCCACGGCGCGCATCGCCCTGGCGAACATGTTGTGCTTGATGACGTACTGCCGGGGCGCCATGTAACCGAACTGCCAGGCGCCGTACATCTCGTTGCCGATGCCCCACCACTTCACCTTGTAGGGAGCCGGATGGCCATTGGCTGCGCGCAGCTTGCCCATGGGAGTAGTGGCTGCGCCGTTGACGTACTCCACCAACTGGGCCGCGGAGAAGGCGTCACCGAATCCCGCGCTGACGCTGAGGAAGGCGTCCACGCCGAGGAGTTCGCACATCGTCAGGAACTCATCCGTTCCGACGTCGTTGGGCTGCAAGGCTGACCACACAGGGTCCCAACGGGGCGGGCGCTTGTCGGGATCGCCGATAGCGTCGCGCCATTCGTGGGCGGAGAGAAAATTGCCGCCGGGAAAACGGTACATCCCAGAGCGCAGCTGCTTCAGGAGCGCGATAGTGTCCGGGCGGAAGCCGCGCACATTGTCCGCCGGCATGAGGGATACAGCTCCAACGTGGAAGGAGCCCGAACCTGTGGCGGCGATTTCGAGGCGTCCGTTGGCGGTGTCGGCTCCGGCTGTGAATTTCAGCAGAAACTTCGCAAAGGCAGTCTGGAGGCCTGTGATTGGAAGGCTCTGCCGCTGATTGGGCTCCGGCCCCCAGACGAGGCTGACGACGGCTCTTGCGCCGGGAGATCCGGCCAGCACCACGCGGCACGAGTAGACCATAGATTTCCGCAGCACCAGCCCTGACTGCTGAATCCCGCGCGCCTCCGTGGCGGCGTTCTGGATGAATGGCGTGTGCTCACCGGCGTAAGGCCGCTCACGATCCATCGACACCGCCGAGGGCGGGCCGATGGGCTGCCATTGGTTGGGTTGGCGGCCGCGCATGGGGCCGCGCGCGGTGGTTGGCGCTGGCGCCTTGCCGACCGCGTAGTAGAACTTGCGGTCGTCGAGCATCTCCGCCCAGATGCTGCGGTTGACCAGGTCGCCGATGTGCTCGATGAACTGGCCGTAGAGGTAGGGGTCAATCGGGGGGCGGGTTTTAGCGGCATCGATAGCAACGGCGATGTGTTTCTCCGCTGCATCGCCGGATTGAGGTTCAGCTCCGAGGGCCGCCGAGGCAGCGAGAAGCAGGAAAAGGAGCGATTTCGTGGACATGGGTTTCACCGGATGAACGGTCGCCGCTTACCTGAAGAGCCTTGGGGCGAAGTCGTTCAGGCAGCGCCGCCATGTCAGCCATTCGTGGGCCGTGCCCGGCGACTCAAAAAAGACATTGCTGATGCCCGCCTTCGCCAACGCCTCGCTGAAGTTCTTTGTGCCAGGGCCTTCCGCCGAGCCGATGCCCAGGAAGAGGACCTTGACCTTCTTGTTGAACGCAGCGGCATCGGCGAACACGCCGTTGTTCGAGGTCTTCGGGTCGAACGTCCCGCCGCGGCCGCCGGTGCTGCCGCTGAAGCCGCCGATGTAGGCGAATTTGTCGAGGTTCGACAGGGTGGTGAGAAACGTCTGCATGCCGCCCATCGACAGACCGGCCATGGCGCGATTCTCCCGCCCCGGGCGCACGCGGTAGGTGCGCTCGATCATTGGAACCAGATCGGTGAGCATCATCTCGGTGAATGTCGCGCCGGTGAAACCGGCCAGGCCGAGCCGTGCAGGCGGGGCCGCGGGACGGCCGCCGGGGGCGGAAGCGGCAACCGGCTGAGGTTGCGGCGGCGGCTGCGGCCACAGCCACCGGGCAGAGAAGATGGCGCCATCCTCGCCGGGTTTCACGGCATTGAGGTTGTCCATGACGATGATCATGGGTACAGCCTTTCTGCCTGCGATCAGGTTGTCGAGGATGAGGTCGGCGTGCCCCTGAGTATGCCAGCCCTGTTCGTTCTCGCCCCAGCCGTGCATCAGGTAGAGGACCGGATACCGCGATTTGCCGGATTCGTAGCCGGGCGGGGTGTAAACATAGCAGCGCCGCCACTTTCCGGTGACCTTGGAGAGGTACCAGCGCTGGCTCACCTGGCCATGGGGGACGTCCTTGGGTAGGTAGTAGTCGACATCGGCGGGCTCAGGAATCTCGATGCCGCTGTTGTCCCATCCACTGCCGAAGAAGGTGCGGGTGGCGGGATCGGCCACTGTCGCGCCATCCACAACGAACGTGTAATAGTGGAAACCCACGACGAGAGGGGTGGTGGTGACGGTCCAGGCCCCGTCCTCTCCTTTGACCAGGTCGAAGTTCTTGCCGACGCGAAGCTGCACCTTTTGGGCGTCGGGCGCCACGAGGCGGAACGCCGCGCGGCCGTCCGGATAGACGCACGGATGCTTCGCGCCGGGGATGTTCAGGCTGGAGGGCTTGCATTCGCCGCCGGCTTGTCCCCAGCACAACGCACTCCCGAGCAGCACCATCGTGGAAATCTTCAACGCCGACCTGCGGGCGGCGTCTAGGTTCAATCGAATCTTCGTGGGCATTCCGGCTTGTCTCCCTTTTCACAGCGGCAGTCGATGAAGGTGGCGACCCCGTTCGGCTCCTGCACCTGGCCAGGCAACTGAGGCGCAGTGTAACCGCATTCAATCTGGTCTGCGAAATCATATCTTGGAGGTGCCCCGGGGTCCAGGTTTCGTACTGTGAGCGGCGTGTCAACCTCAATGGAATCTGACTATTGGCGTGACGCGGCAGGTCCGGAGGGTGCGCCGGTTAACAGTTAACTGAAACGGTGAGGGGGGGCGTGAGGTCAGCGGTCGATCTTCCCTGTGTCCCTCTGCCGTCACTTGCAGGCGGAGGTGGCACACAGGTTTTTGCTGAAGAACGGCATCACGAAGTTCTGGAACCGTGTGGCGACTGCGCTGGTGTGATTGCCTGAGTAGATTTCAAAGGCGTTGGCGATGCCATACGTGTCAAGGACCTCGTGGAGCCTGGCCGCGTCCACCCGCAGTCCATCCTTGTCGCCCACATCCATCGAAATCGCACGGTACTGCCGTAGGTTCCCGATGTATTGGTGCACGAAGGCGAGCGGGGCGTTGGCTGTCCACCGGGCCAGCACGTCCTGTTGGACCTCGCCGTTTTTCACTGGGAGATCGAGGTAGAGGGGCGGGTTCTTCGGATTGGGGGACCAGGCCGCGGCGGTGGCGAGTTGGGCGCGCAGCATGAACGACAGGGCCGCCGAGTCCGCCGGTGTCTTCACGGCTTCCAGAGCTTTATCGCTGTCGGGGTTGCCGGGACGCGCTCCGCGAGGCGACATGCAGCACGGACTCATAATGTACAGGCTGCCGAAGACATCGGGATGCCGCATGCCGATGCGGCTGGCGCCGTAGCCGCCCATGGAGTGGCCGACTAGTCCGCGGCTCGTCCGGCCCGGGATTGTCCGGTAATGCGCGTCGATGTAGGCGACTACGTCGCGCGCGATGAACCGCTCGAAGTCTCCGGTGGTGACGGAGCTGGAGTACATCGATCCGTTATGGACGGTCTTCGAGTCGGGCAAGACCACGATCATCTCCTGGACGCCTTTCGCAAAGGCTCCCTCGATCGTCTGGGGCACATGAATTTCCTGGGACCATTGCAGGGCCCCGATGCTATAGCCGTGGAGGGCATAGACGACCGGATAGCGGCGCTTCTTGTCCTTCGCGTAGCTGGGAGGCAGGAAAACCATAACATCGCGGTCGACGTCGTTGCCCTCCAGGTTGCCTTCCAGGGCAGTGCCATGAATCTTGATGCGCTCCACCTCGACGGGCTTGGCGTTGGCCTCGACAGGAGGAACCTCGGTCTTGACCTGCGCGGGGGCCAGGAGCGTCAACCCGAGAGTCATCGTCAACGCACTGAGAATATTCGTTTGCATCGTGAACCTCATAGTCATGGCCGGGTGACCCAGCACCGCGGATTTGCTGCTTTCGTAGCAGGGCTGCCGCGTTGGCGACCGGCGTAATGTGGAACAGGCCCGGCTTCCGCCAATCCTGGGCCTACCGTATCACGCGAGTCGCGGGAGGGGTAGGTTTGGTACGGTGTCAACGATTAAGGCTCGTAATATCTTGAAGTTGCATTCGCGCGAGGAACTGGAATACTGGTTCCACTAACCGTTAATCGGGCTCGTTAAGAGCGATTTGTGCCGCGAGGGCTGTGATATTATTTGCCCTGACCAGGTATGTGCGAAAGCGAAGCGACGCAACTCACCGAATCGCGTGGACTGGCTGTGCGAGCGGAACTCCATGGCCTGCTGGAGAGTGCTGCCTTTCGCACGAGCAAGAGATGCAGGGACTTTCTGGAGTACGTCGTCGAGCACACGATCAGCGGACCGAACGACTCGCTGAAGGAGCGTTCCATCGGAGTGGCGCTCTTCCAGCTTCCGCCCGACTTCGACGCGCAGCAGCACACGATTGTGCGCGTGACCGCAAATGAAGTGCGGAAGAAGCTGGCGCAGCATTACCTGAACGGAAACGGTTCGTCTCACGCCGTCAGAATCGATTTGCCGGCGGGGTCCTACCGGGCAGATTTCAAGTGGGCAGCACCGGTTGCACCGCCGGAGGCGCCGTCTCCAGCGCCGTCGGCCTGGCGCTCATGGAAGGTGGTTGCCGGGGGGGCGACGTTGCTGGTCATCGCCCTCGTTCTGGTGGTGTGGCGGTTTCAGGTGGCCGAGCGTGCGCCCTCGGATGCCAGGCCGGCCTCATTCTCCAGTCCGGCTCCCGTTGCGGTGGCGGAAACCGAAGGTCTTCGGATGATCGTGGGCGCAGCCAGCAGCTACCTGGATCGCAGTGGGAGGTCATGGGGACCGGACCGCTTCTTTTCGGGTGGCACCGTGCTGTTCCGGCCCTCGGAAAGGATCCTGCGGACCCTGGATCCGGATATTTACCGGCACCTGCGTATAGGCGAGTTCCGGTATGACATCCCCCTGAAAAAGGGCCCGTATGAGTTGCATCTGCATTTTGCCGAAACGGGGCTGGCCGATTTCATCAGCGCTGAATCAAGCGGCGAGGGTCAGCGCGTCTTTCGTGTCATCGCAAATGGGAAACCGATTCTGGATGCCTTCGACGTAGTGGCCGACGCCGCCGGCCCGAACACCTCCAACGAGCGGGTATTCCGGGACATCACGCCCGCCGAAGACGGGATGCTGCACCTCGGCTTCGTCACCATGAGAGGCTCACCGATGGTGAGCGCCATCGAGTTGCTGCCGGTAGGCGCCGGGAAGGTCCGGCCTGTGCGCATTCGAGCGGGCTGGACCTCTTCCTGGCAGGATTCGGCCGGGCAGCCGTGGCAGTCGGACTCCTACTTCTTGGGAGGGAATGCGCTGGTCCGTAGTACGAATCCGGCAGGGGCAGGCGGCTCCAGGGTTCACGACACGGCTATTTACACGAGTGAGAGGTGGGGGCACTTCTCCTATGCCGTGCCGGTTGCCGAGGGGCGGTATCGAGTGAGTCTGAAGTTTTGCGAAGGGCACTACGGACGCCGCAACAGCGGCGGAGGCGGGATAGGGAGCCGGGTGTTCGATGTGTACTGCAATGGCGTAGCCCTACTGCGAGACTTCGATATTTTCAAAGAGGCCGGTGGCGAAGGGAGGCCTCTCGACCGGATCTTCAACGGGATTCGGCCCAACGCTCAAGGCAAGATTGTTCTGTCGTTCGTCCCTGTCAAGGGGATGGCGTGCGTTAATGGCATAGAAGTCGAGGAGGAATCGAAGTAGCGATTCCAACCCCGAAGGCCAGTCACTTGCGACAGTCGCGCCGGCGGTTTTTCGACCAGTTGTTTTTGAGCCAGTTGTTTTTGAGAACGATCTCGTAGCCTTCGGGGACATCCTTGCGGTATGTCCGTCATCAGTGGGCCGAGGCCTGAGGGCTAGGTGACCGACGCCGCATGAACGCGCTGCTCTGCCGCGGCGCGCAAGGCGCGCAGGTATTCGAGAGCCAGGCGGGTCTGGTTGTGGACGTAGTCGATGCCGGCTGGGGCGCCATTTTCCAACGCCGGGTGGCAAAATTCCCAATTGATGTAGCCCTGGTAGCCCGATGCGACGAGAGCGTCGACGTAGGCGGGATAGGCAACCTGGCGCCCCCAGAAGTCCTGGTCGAAATAGCCGCCGGCCACAAGCTGCACGTCGCCGCCGGGCATGCGGGCGAACTCGCCGTTGCAGTGGGAGTGAACCTGCAGCGGCCCCGTTTCCATCGCCATGGCGCGGGCGTGAGCGGGCGAATCGGCCTCGGGCTCGATGTTGATGTCCATGCACGCCTTGAAGGCAGGTGAGCCCACCTCGCCGATCAGCGACAGGACGTCCTGGTAGCGATTGACGATGTCGGGGCCGTGATTTTGCATCGCGAGCGTGACGCCGAGGTCCTCCGCCATGCGGGCAAGTTCACGGACCGCTTCCACGACGAAATTGCGGCGGTCGCGCTTCCAATAGCGGAAGGGGTCGTTACCATAGGTCTCGTCGTAGGTAGCAAGGCCATCGTGGAGGGTGACACCGCGCCATGCCGCGAAGATCTTGCAGATGGGCGCGCCCAGGTCGTGGGCGAGTTTGATGCACTCGCGGGTGTAGCAGATCATCGCCTCGCGATGGGTGGGAACTGGGCTGGAAAGGTCGCAATTCGGGGAGACCGCACACAAGGGAAGCCCCAACTCGCCGGCGAGGTCGCGCAGACGCCGGCGATCGTCGGGGGAGAGATCCATCGGCGCGGCGTGCGGACGCTCCGTGTCCAACTCCAGGCCCTCCCAGCCCTGCTCTTTGGCCAGATGCACCAGGCTGAACACATCCAGGGCGGGGCCGCGGTACCAGATACCCCGGTAGGTGATGCTGTATATGCCGATCTTCATGGCGGATCTCCTTAACCCACGATCTTCTCTGTACGGGCTCGAACTCAAACATGCGCACCGGCCCGATGTCCGCGTTGCCGTTGGGCTGCCGGCATGAGCGGATGCAGTCAGGGGATGATCATTTCGGCGGTCTTGTTAGCCATGCTCAAGGCAAGATGGAGGATGTAACGAATGAGGCGCAAGCTCCATGTTCTCCATTCAGTTCTCAGTTTGACACGGGCGGAAACGGAGAGGTTTTGCCGAGCGTTGGGAACGGTTCGATTTAGTTGTGTCGATTCCGCTAAAACCCTTGGAATCAGGTCGAGTCCGGTCTGGCAGTCATCCTCCCACCGCTATCCGAATGCTATCGAAGGAGCGGCCATGGGGGTCGGCGCTGCCCGTCCTATACCGCGGATCCAGGCCGCCAACCGGAGTCCCAGCCGAACGCCAGGATGGCCTTTTCACTCAACGTTGCACCGTCTGACTCGGCGACATTGTAGATTCCGCGCTCGCCTCGTGTGACCGCCAACTCGGCCGCCTTGGCAGCAGCATCAACATGCACGGACCCAGGCGCGATAGGGGTATCGAATCCCGTACCGGGTCCGTAAATCAGCCCATAGCGGAGAACAAGCCCTTCGAGCGGTGCCTCAAGGACCTGATGTTCCAGGCTGAGTACTCCCTGCACCGTCTCGCCATAGACCGGATGTGTCACCGGCAGCAGCGGGTCCGTCTCCCGGTGTGGTTTTGTGCCCTCGTCATATATGAAAGAGATGCTCTGGGCGATCAATCGTGTGGCGCCGGCGGACTGGGCGGCGGCAACAAGATTGCGCGTGCCAACGTCTCGAAGGCGGGCATTGCGCGCAAGCGCGGCCGTCATTTTGCTCGCTTCCAGCGCGTGGGGCAGGTCGGTGAGCTGATGGATCACGACGTCTGGCCGGATCTCGTACAGATGGTTCTGCAGCGCATCGGCGTCGAACACGTCGACCACGACAGGTTCGACTCCAGCCTTCTTCAATTCCGCAGCCTTGTCCACGGATCGAGTGGAGCCAAACACACGCCATCCACCCTCCAGCAGAAGCGGTGCGAGACGACGGCCGATGGCGCCGGAAGCGCCGGCAAGAAAGATGCGCGTAGCCATATTCATCCTCCATGGTCGCGGACAGTTGTCGATTTCAGGTCTGGCGCCCACCTGAGTCCTGAGATCCGTCAGTGTCCATGAGCGCAAGGGTTGGCGGCGGGTCTGCATCGAGGGGATTCCCGCCGTATGCTGTCCGCCCCACCACTTGTACCAGCATACTCGTGCCTCGCCCCGTCTCCACATGCCGCGCAAGCCCGGCCGGTTCGCACCCTGGCTTCACCACTACAACCGGCACTGCCCTCACGCCTGGAGAGGCAACCGCCGGTCAGCCGTCCAGGCCTGGATCGACACAACCTCCTGAGACTTCACAGCCAGGCCTGCGATGGTTCTATCAAGATCAGCGCGTCTGGGCGCGCGCGGCCGTATGGTTGGTTTGCCGGGCGCGAGTTCGCCACAACAAAAAGAAGATCACCGCCAGTGCAGCGTATGTGGCTGCGAGAAACCACCCCGTCTCCCACGGAATCCCATCGAAATGGACGGAGGACACTGGCCACAAGTACTGGATCGCGAACCAGCCGCGGTGCGTCAGCATGTCGATCACGATATGCAGCAGCCAACCCAGGGTTTCCCAAACCGGCCGCCGTGCGATGGCCCATGCTGCTGCGAAGACCACCCCGAAGATCAACAGACTGTGAACGCAGTTACAAAGGCCAAAGACCCAATCGAACCGCGGCCCTCCAGGCTGGGGCAAGAGCGTCTTCGTAACGCCCGTCACGCGCCACCAGATTCTCAGAACGGCTGGAACCGTGAAGCTGGCGAGGTCGGGGAAGACACCGAAGAACACTGTCCACCAAAGACGAACCGGCCGGTCCGATCTCCGATTCACAAACGCCGCCGCAGCTGAAGTGCATAGGCTGTGGGCGAGAATGTCCATTTTACGTCCGTCCCTGGTTCAGCATACTAACACCCGGCCGCAGTATTCAGAGGCGGCCGAGAATTGTTCCGTACAACATAGGCATCCGAATGTCCGATTCCACCAACCAGGAGCAGGAGGTGTACCGTTGTAGTGTATTGCACGCTCCGGCTCGCGACCGCGTATTCAGACCCAACGCGATCGGCATGAGGGGACGATCGTAAAACAACTACCTCCTTCGTAAATTGAATTGAACGCGTGAAGCTGACTCAGTTCTGATCCCGGAGGCGCTATGTGGAGACGAGAGTTTGTTGCACTGCTTCCAGCCAGCGCCCTCTCGGCGCAATCGAGGCGTCTGACCGCCGACGAGGCTCTGAAAGACCTGCTCGATGGCAACGAGCGTTTTGCCATGGGCAAAACGTTGAATCCGCGGCGAAGCCCAGCCGATTTTTCCAAGCTCGCGCCCGCACAGGCGCCGGACGCCGTGATTGTCGGTTGCGCCGACTCGCGAGTGCCGCCGGAAATACTCTTCGATCAGGGCGTGGGGGATTTGTTTGTCATTCGCGTGGCTGGGAACGTGGTCAGCAGCGCCGGCCCTACGGTCAAGGGAAGCATTGCATACGGGGTGGTGGCATTAGGTGCGCCGCTCGTCATGGTTTTGGGGCATAACCAATGCGGCGCCGTGAAAGCGGCGCTTGAAACCAAGGAACCCGCATTGCCAGAGTCGATCAAAGATCTGGTCCGGATGGTGAATACGGGCGGCGAGAAGGACCTGGACCGAGCTGTCGTGGCGAATGTGCGTGCCGGTGTCGAAAGACTGAAGAGTCTGGAGCCCCTCGCGGGCTATGTCGAGGCGAAGCGGATCAAGGTGATCGGCGCAGTTTACGATCTGGCAAGCGGCAAGGTAACCCTCGTGGCCTGACCGGCGCGCCGCTGACTGAAGGCCCTGCCAGAGCCCGATTCAAATCCGTGGCGCCGCATCAGTTCAGCTCACGAATCCGGATGTTGCGAAACCAGGCGTCGCCGCCGTGGTGGGTGATCACCAGCGGATACCTTTTCGATGCATCGGCCTTGAGCTCGTCCAGGTTCCTGAGCTTGGGGATGTCCTCGCGCGCCTGAGCGGCCATGGTTCTGCGCAGCATCTCCGACTCGAGGTCCGTATCCAGCACCTTGACGCCATCCAGCCAATGCTCCACGTGACTCCCGCTTACCAGAACGCGAGCCGTGTGCCACTGCTCGACCGGCAGTGGAGGCAGTTTCGCCGTTGGCGCCGCGAACAGATACATGGCCCCGGTCCCATGGCTCGGGTCCACCTTCGCGTCGGCGACGCGTTCGTCGTCGATCAACTGCAACTCCAGGCCGAGGGCCTTGGGAACTTCCGGATCCAGGCGGCCCACCTCCGGGTTCGGGCGCATGCCGAACACCAGATACTTCACGCCGCTGTTCGTGCCCTTGGCCAGCTTCCAGTCAAACATCAGCTCGAAGTTGCGGAAGCTGCGTTCCGTGGAGATGTCGGCGCGCTTGCCCCTGGCCACAGACCTGATGGTCCCGTCCTCCACCGCCCATCCGCCATTGGTGGGGAACTGCGGCTTGGCGAGAGTGCGCCAGCCTTGCGAGGTCTTGCCGTCGAACAGCGACTGCCACTGGCCGGCGCCGGGGATGTCCCATGCTTCGAGCAGACCGAACGTGAAGAACTCCGGAAATTTGTCCACAGTCATGTCGCTGCGAAGCACATCATGCAGCGATGACAGCGCTCCATGCGTCTTTGCAGCCGTGATGGCTTTGGGTTCCAGAGCAGTGGCAACGGCGGCGATCAGGCTGGTGCGCGGCCCGAATGATTCCACAATCACATCCGACCTGGCCCAGTGCGCAACAGCAGCAATCTGGCTCGCCTGAATGCCCAGCGGACGGTCGCCGACGGAAGAAATCAGCAACGCAAACAACCAGTCGCGTTTCGCGATCTTCGATTCACCGAAGTAGAACGGATCGACTGCAATCACCCGGCGGCCTTCCTGCTTGACCAACCTGCGGGCCTCGGGGGCGAGGGCTGCCCTGCCCTGATCGCCGATGAGCAACGTGACCTTCGGATTCGCGGGATCGCCCAGCTCGACGGCAGGCAGCGTCCAGTCATTGTCGAGCCGCAGAAGCCAGTAGCGGCAGCGAATGCCCTCCACCTCCTGGCCGGGACCCGCATCGGCTGCGCTGACCTTGTAGGCACGGACTTTGACGATCTCCGCGAGCTTCGGGGGCGCTGATTTGCGCGGCAGGCCTTCACTCAGCTTCAGCGCGAGCGTGTGGAAGTCCAGGTTGTCAGCGGGCAGCTCGATGCGCAACTGCTCCGGCGTCCGGACGGCGGCCTCTGCAGAGATCTCCTTTTCGGAAAAGGCAGAGTCGTTTCCGCCGTAGAAGTTGTCGCGGACGAAGCGGTAGAACGCCTCGCGGTTCTCCTGGCCGTAGTTGTGGCCCGGATCGAAGTTGATATGAGCGGAGAGCTTTTCGCCCGCGTTGTACAGCGAGTAGTAGGGGCGAGCCGCCCAGATGAGAGGGGCATTGGCGTAGTCGGCGCGGAAACAGCAGCTGTCGTACGCGTTGTTCATGATCATGGTGGGACGGGGAGCCCTCATCGCCGTGAGGGTGGTGTAATCCGCGAGGGCCGCCAAGTCCACCGGAGTCTGCTCGCTGTCGCCGAGGTCCTGTTCCGGGAACTGGGCGCGGGTGACGAAGCTGGAGTATCCCGCCACGGGAGCGGCGATGGTGACGCGAGGGTCCAGGGAGCTGATGAGGATGGTCTGCCAACCGCCGCCGGAGAGTCCTGTCACTGCGACCCGCGCCGGGTCGGAGTTGGGATGAGCCAGAAGGATGTCGAGTCCGCGCTTCTGAGAGAGGTAGTGCAGGACAACACCGTTGGTTCCCACGAGATCCAGTTGATTGGACCGGGTGTGGCTGAAGCCGTCCAACTTGAGCTGACCCATCCCCAGCCATTCGAAGTTGAGCGCCAGTGCGCCCTTCCTGGCCAGATTGATGCAGCGGATCTGGATGTAGTCGTTCGCCATGCCGGCTCCCTCATGCCCGTTGGTGTTCAGGATCACGGGAACCTTGCCAGTGAGTTTTTCCGGCTCATACAGGAGGGCGGGAATCCACAGGCCGGGGATCACCTCGTACCGGAGGCGCTTGATGCGGTAGCCGCTGCCGGGGAGCACGTCCAGCCATTCCACGCGGGTCTTCGCATCCGCCCACTTCCGACCCTCTCCGCGCAGAACGACTTCATTGAGCACGCGCTGCCGCAACTGCTCTTTGGCCTGAGTCCATTGCTGAGCGCTGCCGACCAAAGGCATGGGTTTTACGTGGGAGGCGGTATAGACCTGAGCCTCCACCAGCGGCTGGTTGGCAGGCAGAATCGGCCTGGCCAAAGCGTCTTCCAAACTGACCGGCTGCGCGGGCAGATGGAGGGACTGCGCCGCGACAGGCAGGTACACGACCAACGAGAGCAGGAACAGCAGGCGGGTGGTCATCGAGTAGATATTAGCCTCTCCTGCATCCGGCTGGCGACGGCGGTGGCTGCCGCCGCGGATTCCTTGTGATTTGCAGCCTGTCATTCTGCCCTTCAAGATGAGAAGATGCGCTTCAGTTGCCTGACTATTCACCTTGCCATGGCGCTCGCTCTGTGGGTTCCGGGTCACGCCCAAAGCTCTTCTCCACGCTTCTTCAGCGTTCCCGGAGCCGATGCGCCGGAACTGGCTGCGCGGGGCTCCTATTCAGTCGGCGTGAGGACGCTTGCGCTGGTGAATCACGGCCAGATCGACATTCTCAATTTCGACAAGGAGACGGGAAAGGCGCCGCTGTACGATCGAGCTCTCACCGTGGAGATCTGGTATCCAGCCAGCATCCCGCCTGGCATGCAGGAACTAACCATCTACCCGAGCGTGCTGCCGGGCAGGCCGGGCGCAGCTCCAAAGACTTTTGAAATTGCGGGGAAGGCCCTGCGCGACGCCCCTCCGGTGAAGGGTGAGCAGTTCCCCCTGGTGATCGTTTCCCATGGGTACCCTGGCTCCCGCACGTTCCTGAGCTATTTAACAGAGAACCTCGCTTCGAAAGGGTACATTGTCGCCGCGATTGACCACACGGATTCAGTCTTCGGCGCGATGAGGGGATTTCAGAGCACCCTGCTGAATCGCGCGGCCGACCAGATCTTCACCATGCAAGCTCTGGAAAAGATGTCCGGCTCGCCGGACAATTTTCTCCACGGACTGCTCAATGCTTCAAGAACGGCCATCATCGGCTATTCCATGGGCGGTTACGGCGCGCTGGCGAGTGGAGGGGCGGGATACAGCGCGACGAGCGGCGTCTCCAAATTCATCCCGGGTGGATATTTCGACAAATGGACTGCCGGCAACCCCGCATTCGAAGGACTCCGCCGAGACAACCTGAAGGCGATCGTCGCCATCGCCCCCTGGGGCGGGCAGCCGCCGCAAAGCGCCTGGGACAAGAACGGGCTGGCGGGGATTCGCATCCCGTCCCTGTTCATTGATGGAGACCAGGACGATATCTCCGATTTTGAGGCCGGAGTCAAGCCGGCGTTCGAGGCGGCGGTGAACTCAGACCGCTGGCTGCTGGTCTATGAGAACGCCCGGCACAACGTTGGCGGTAACCCGCCTCCGCCTGAAGCCTTGAGCGATTTCAGCACGCAGGAGAGCTTCGACGAGCCGGTCTGGCGCAAGGACCGCATTGCCGCCATCAACCAGCACTTCATCACCGCGTTCCTGGACCTCCAGCTGAAAGGCGACGAGAGCCGCCGGGCTTATCTCGATGTTCCGGTAATGCGGTCCAACGATGGCGCGTGGCCTCTCGCCCGCGGCGAACGGGCCGGCGCAGACTACAGCAAAGGCGCCGTGAAAGAGGGCCACACGTATTGGAAGGGTTTCCAGCGGCGATGGGCGGTCGGCCTTCAACTGCATCACCGCGGTCCCACGCACGAACGCTGAAGAATAGCGGTCAGATGTCAGCTGGAAAACCTATTATGAGAACCCTCGGCAGTTCGCCGGTTCCTGCTCTGTGGGATCCGGGTAAGACATCCTACGTTTACACCTGCTCCATTGAAGACGCTACCACTCGCGGCTCTACCGCGGAGCGTCTTCATCAACTTTGGTTGCCCACAGGGCCATGGGGACTCCGTTGAGTTGTACATCGCCATTGGCGGGCCTGCAGGGCCATGGGTCTCGTGCGGATCTCGAATCCGTGCTGACGGTCTGCGACAATGCGAGAGAGAGTTGGCCGGTGTTCTTCGGCAAAGCCGCGGGGTTGCGTCGCAGCTTCAACGGTCCGGCGTTGTCGAGAGCGCAGAGGAAATGCGGATTGCCGAGTTTCGCCGGACACGGACCGACGTGAGCAGTGGCGTTTGTCCGATCGGGCACATGGAGCACACGAACATGAAGCCAAAGAACACGATCTGCCTCTGGTTCAACAATGACGCGCAGGACGCGGCGCGCTTTTACGCCGCCACCTTTCCGGATAGTCAAGTGACGGCGGTCCACCATGCGCCTGGAGACTATCCGGGCGGCAAGAAAGGCGATGTGCTGACGGTGGAGTTCACCGTTCTCGGCATTCCCTGTCTTGGGCTCAACGGCGGGCCGGTGTTCAGCCACAGCGAGGCATTTTCCTTCCAGATCGCAACGGACACTCAGGAGGAGACGGACCGCTACTGGAATGCAATCATCGGGAACGGCGGCAAGGAAAACGCGTGCGGTTGGTGCAAAGACCGTTGGGGCCTCTGCTGGCAGATCACGCCGCGCGCGCTGACCGATGCGCTTGCGGCTGGTGGCGCCGAGGCAAAGCGCGCCTTCGAGGCGATGATGACGATGACAAAGATCGACGTCGCCGCCATCGAGGCAGCGCGGCGCGGCTGACTGTTATCTCCGCAGAGGGGGGCCGATGAAGCGGATATGGACGATCATCGGGGTGGCCGACGTCCCGCGCAGCTTCGCATGGTACCAGGTGCTCCTGGGCCAGCCGGCTACCCCTCCTGCGCATGATTACTTTGGACAAATCGTCGATTCGGACGGGACTGTCCTGCTCTGTCTTCACCAATGGGGCGCCCACGAGCATCCCTCATTGACGAGCCCCGCTCAGGCGACACCCGGCAACGGCCTCCTGTTGTTCTTCCGTGTCGATGATTTCGACCTGGCGCTTCAAAGGGCGCGCTCCCTTGTCAGTCAGCTCGAGGAGGAACCTCACGTCAACCCCAACACGCGAACGATGGAGTTCTCGCTTCGAGATCCGGATGGTTATTACGTGACGATCAGCGCGCTCTCCGTGGGATAGAAGGAGTCGACTCCGCGCAAGCAGGCTTTTCGACACCGAGTCCATCGATGGTCGAAACCCGGCACTCGCGATTTCAGTGAGTGGAGGGATGGTTTGAGGCCCTGGCTTTTGAGTGCCAATTGCGGCGCCAGTCCATTGCGGACGAGCATGCCCCGTGATAACGTCAGATTCGGACAAAAACGTCCTTGAGCCACCACGTATGAACCGCAATACACTCATCTTCAGTTTTGTCGTAGTCATGTTTAGCGCCCTGGCCGGTTGCTCCAGCAAGACGCCGGCAGGCGAAGCCAACAAAGCCCAGGCCAAACTCGACCAAATCCAAGGAAGGGCCCAAGTTCTGATGGATACGGGCGGGTCGGGCGAAGGCGCTTTGAACCCGGGCAAGCCTCCTGTGACCATCCTGGCCGGCATGCGCCGCTACCGTCTGTACTCGAGGAAACCTATTGAGGTGAACCCCGGGAGCGAGTACATCGTCGAAGGGATCGACGCGCAGAAGGTCATTGACGAGATTGGCGATCCCGACGAAGGGAAGAGCGGCTACCCTCTCACCTCGAGTTGCGAACGCGTTGTGAAGATGGCCTGGGGTTTCCTCTCATTTGATGAGAGAGACTCAGCCGTCTCCGTTCTGCGCTCCAGAGTGGCGCGATATCCCGCCAGATCCGTATTCCTGGTTGTGCGGATACGGCCCGCCACGTCCAAGGAGAGCAGCGCCGCGAAGAAGGGCGCCGAGGTTGAGGAGAAAGACGTCCCGACAGTCGCTGTGGCCGCGGAGAAGCAGCGCCCTTCTCTGGTTGCAGGCTCGCTCACTCAACCGACGCCCCTTTGGGAGCCTGCCGGGAGAACAGTCAAATGCAAACTCATCATCGATCGGGAGGGGAAAGTCTCCGAACTGGAGACCGGCGCGCAACTGTGTGAGGCCATGAACTGGTCGCAGATCCGTTATCAGCCCCTAGTGCAGGGCGGCCACCCCGTCAACGTCAGAACCGAGGTTGAAGTGCAGTTCGAGCCGCGAAAGAAGCCGACATCGTAATCGTCAAAATCCGCCAGCGCATTCGATCCTGATGCCGCGGAAGCGCTTTATCGCACCGCGTTCAGCCGGATTCCGGCAATCGATTCAGCGGCGCAGCGGCGGATTTCAGGGTTGGCGTCGTTCTTTGCCGCCCATTCCAATGCAGCGGCGGCATCGGGCGGACGGGTAGAACTGCCACGGATCAGGAATTGGCGGAGCTGTTGGCGATGGTTACGAGCATCGTACTCGACAGCGGCGAGGCGGCCTTGAGCTTCATGCCGGTGGCCGAATAGATCTCCGCATTGATGCTGGTCGATGCGGATGAGGCCCAGCGGATGTTCACGGGATCGCCGTCCTCATACTTGCCCGGCGTACCCTCGCTGGTGTCATCCAGGCGGCGGTGACGGTGGTCTGCGCACCGCTGATGGCGGGCGCGGCATCGAGGCGAGTTGGATTGAGCCCCGTTGGAGTGTTCAGAAGCCCGTACGGCAAAGCGACGGATTCGTCCAGGACGCCGATCACTCTGCCTGGCGAGGGCATCACCTGCATCGTGCACCTCCGGCGCCAGAGCAAGGCCTGAGGGGCCCGCCGGCACTCCGGAGGCGAAGGCTCCCGAATCGGAGAGCCGGAGCTCGACGCGGATTGCTCCGGATCGCCGCCCACTCCGCAGTGGGATTTCAACCGCATTGCCGGTTGCGTGACGGCGGGTATCAAGGCAGATGGCGAGCCAACTCAACCCGGTTACACGCCGCGAATCGTGATCACCTTCCTGAAGGGCGTGAAACCAGTGATGTAGACGCAGTGGCCTGCTGCCCGGAGCACGGCTCCGTGCGCCAGGTAGGTATGTCCGGAGAGGTTGATCGCTTCGTGCTCCGTCTGCCCCGGTCCGAACTCGATCGCATCGTCTCCCACACGGTAGGTCCCTATGCCTTCCTTCAGGAAGAACGCCTTGGCCTCGCCGGCTCCTGCGCGGGCGCGCAGCGCCGTCTCCTCAATCGCGCCCCCAAACTGGCCTCCGGGACGGAAAGCGAGTTCCACGGCATATGGGACACGGTCATGGCCGGTGATCTCGATGTGCAGCTCGAACAGCCCCTGTTTTTCGACGACAGTGACCTTCTGGTCCAGCACCTGCACGTGGCTCATCCGCCTGTGCGGGAAATCCAGCTTGCTCCAGAAACGCCCGTCCCTGGCCGGCGTGAGGGGATAGTCGCCGCGCGCATTGCGGTACTCTTTCGGCAACGGCTGGTAGTACGGAGCTTCCAGACGCTGGCGCAGCACAGCCCGGCTGCCGTCCACTTGAATGCCCTCGGGGCGGAACACACCAAGGCTGAAGAACTGCCCGCCCATGCGCACGGAGTCGAGGATCGCTTTTCCTTTACGGAAACTGAAGAACGTCGGGTTATGAGCTAATCCGGAGGCGATGCCCAGGGGCAAATCATCGCCGCCGTAAATGGACGCCGCGCGCTCGACCCTGCGGATCCGCACCAATTGGCTGTTGGCAAATACCCGCGTATAGTCGGACGGGATCGTGCCGCCGTCCGGCAAGGGCTTGCGGAGTAACGGCTCCTCGAGGAAGTGGAGCACCGGGTTGGCGCCCTCCACGAGCCCTTCTCCGGGCCGCGATGCAATCAACCGGGCCACCGCCGCGAACGTCGGATTGTTCTCTCGAATGGCCATGTAGCGATACTGCAGATAGAAGTTGGCCACATGGACGGGGCGGTCCTGGTCCTGCCGGCGGGAGTTGACCGTTTCGAGCTCGCCGTCCGGCTGCATGAGGTAGAGATTCGAGATCAGGTGCTTGCGCGCCGGATCGAGCAGTGCGGGCCGATTGAGAAGCCGCGCCATGGTCAGGAACGCATTCACCTCCACCCGCGCGTAGTTCGGACTGCGCTCCGGGAACAGGCCATCGGCATCCTGGTAGATCCCTTCTCCCAGCCAGTCGTCGATGCGGCTGACATACCTGGCGGACGGAAAGAGTGAGTTGATTCGCGCCAGCGCGGCACAGACGACCCAGCGGTGATTGGGCGTGTGAACGCCGCCTGTTACCAGGGCTTCGCCCACTCTCAACAGGAACCTGGTCAGCGTGTCCTGCATTCGGGCGAGGCGCGGGTCCCGGCTGCGGCGTGCGACGTCGAGGGCGGCCGCTGTGGCTTCCACCACGAATCCGGTGTCGGGCGGAGAGGAGAGATTCCCTGCATCGAGCAGACCGTCGGGGTCTTGAGCGTCCACGAACGCCTGCGCGCTGCGCTCCATCCACGGGATCAGGCTCTCAGCTTGATGGAAGGATGATTCCGGGGAACAATACGACGCCACCAGGGCGGCCAAATTTCCCCCTCTGCCTACGCGCATCGTCCCGCCAGGACTGGCAGCCGGCTGTTGGAGGATCCGGCCCACGGTTTCATCGTTTGCTTTCAAGAGCCGCAGAAAGAATTGCTGCCCTTCATCGGCGGCGCTCATTCCAGCGACCTGCGCATTTGCGCTGACCGAGGCGGCAACGGCTCCCAACGTCTTCCCAATGGCATTTCTTCGCGTGATGGACACAGGGCACCATCCTACCGCGTCCGGCCGAACAGTCTGGTCGCCCGGAAAGAGCACGAACAAGTGAGACAGGTTACGGCGCCAGCGACCGCGCGCAGTCGATGATGATCTGGCGGAGGACTCGAGCGGCCAGCGCGAAATAGTGCGAGCGGTTGTTGATGGTCTTCTCGCCCGACTCCACGAGTTTGATGTAGGCTTCGTTCACGAGCGCAGTCGCCCGCGGAGAAGGGTTACTAATCTGTGCTCATGCTTGCGCCTCTGCTGAGAGGATCAGAACTCAGCGGATTCCTCTGCCTTGAGCTTTGTCTGCGTGGAGAAGGAGCCCGGGGCGGACGAAGGCGCAACGGAGAGGCGGACGAGAGCCGGGTCAGCCTGATCCACTGGCTCCGGGCGGAATTCGGCGAGGACGTCGTTGATGGGAAGAAGCGACACCAGTATGACCTTCTGATCCTCGATGCTCTCCCGATAGTAAACCTTCGCACCGCACAGCCACTTCTCGACCTGACTGCGGTTGGCGGCAGGTGCAGAGGCGTCGAGCAGCGGCCAATACTCCTGATAGACCATGAAAAGCGGCTCGGAGATCAACGGCAAGAGATTGTCGTAGGCCCGGCGGGTGAACGCGGATGAGTCCATCGGAGACAATAGTGCAGCGAGGACGCCCCAACCCGAAAGAGTGTCCCAACAGTGGTCTTTGGAAGATTCCCTGGTCACGCGGCACAGTGGGTGGGAGAAGAACGGGAACGGCTTGGAGGGATCGAAGTCCTCAGTGTCTTCCATCGTCATGAGGCGTGGTGGATCCTTGTACGGCCAAACGCCCATGCCCATGGACGGCATCCAATGCCGGGCATTGGGCGACATCAGGCTGTTTGAACCGAGGTGCATCGGATGGAATTGAATGAGCAGTTCCGACTCCAGGCGGTGCTCGATGAGCAATCTGGTGAGGATCTGCCGTCCGAGCACTGACCATAGTGGAAATCGGCCCTCCGGCCTGTCAGGAAATGCAGGGACCGGGATCACCAGGCTCTGGACCTGATCTTTTGAGCGCTGCCAACGGCATTCCAGGGTATTGGGCTGAAGGGTCTGCATGCGAGTTCTCCGTCGGCAGAGTGACCGGTTCTAATCCCGGCTATGGCGCGGCAACAGTCCTGCCTGTTGAAGCTGCGCGACAATTGCCGCCAATGGCTCGGTCAAATCAGTCGAGGACGCGAGGATCACTCCACCATCGGCCGGGCTTTCAGTGATGTAGACTTCGAACAGCTCGAACAGATGCTTGAGATAGTCTTCCGGAAGTGAGAAGAACTGTGAGGAAGTGAGAACCGGAAGAATGAATGGGATGTTTTCCATCATCTTCAACGTGGAGAGCCCCTGGCCGAAGTATTCAAAGCTCTTCTTGAGAAAAGGATGGCGTAACGCCGCCGCGGCCTGCAGTTGGGCCTGCAGGGGAAAGCGCTGCAGGACAGGCTTCATATCCGGATGGTTTGCGAGGAACTTGGGGATCTTCGTTTGAGCGGGAGGCGGTCCCGCGTCTTTCAGCCATACGACCGACATCCCGCCGGCGCCGAAATACTTCTGCAGCGTCGCCTGCCGGTCGCCTCCAAGCAGCCAGTAGCAGTAGTAGTCGAACCATTCCTCGAGAACAAACTGTTTGCCGTTGCGGAAGTCCTCAATGTCGGCCTCGGTGGCTGTCCGTTTCAACGTCTGGCCAGGCTGGCGGGGAAAACCGAGCAAAGGCCGCAGCTCCAAGACATCGTCCATGAATGGCTGCACGAAATTCTGCAAGACCGTGTCCTGGCGGATAAAGACCTCCGGACCGGGGCGGGACTGCTGCTGCTGAAATGCTGCGAGCATGCGCAGCAGTTCGAGTATCCAGATCCGATCGGCCGACGGCAGGGGAAACCTGGCGGCCGGGATCCAGTACAGATGACACCGGGTCAGGGACTCAGCGTACCGAACAGGAAGAAGCGCCTGGACTGCGGAACGGTTGGTCATGCATGGGTCCTCGCCGCAGCGCTACATCGCATAGGAATTGGCGGCCAGCTTGATGATTCCCGCTTCGCAAGGCTTGGCCTTTGCTTCCACCGCCCCAGCCTGGGTTTTGAGCGCTTGTACGCTGCCTTCGAGCCCGTCGATTGCATTCACCATTCCGGCGAGGCGCTGTTTCAGCATCTTGGCCTCGGTGTCGATGCCCTTGATCAGAGTGTCGTGGCCGAGGACGTTGATCTGTTGCGCGTAGGCCTCCGTGTTTTGCACAAACCCTTGCAGGTTGATCGCTCCCATGGATACGTTCATCGAGGTGACCAGAGTGCCGGAATTTGTTTTGACCTCCATCCAGCTTGAGGGATTGAGGAGATTCTTGAAGCCCTGCGCGACGAGAGACCACGGACCGATGTCCACATTGTTATTGCCCCCGAGCTGCGTCCTGGTCTCCACACCGAAAATCGTCGTCGTGACATTGGACATGTCGGTCTCCGTCTTGTTTCCCACGAAAGTGATCGTGCCGTCACCCAGACAGAAGAAGGTGAATGTGCCCAGGATCTTGACGCTCTGATTCTGGCTCACGGTCAGCGAGTGGTTTCCTCTGACGCGATGCGTGAGGTCCGCCAGGTTGGCGCGGTTCTCATTGCCATCGATCGTGAGCTTGCGGGTTCCGTGAACCTTGATCTCTTCCTTCTCGCTCGATCCGACCAGGCTGCCCATGTTGGGTTGAAAGGCATCGCGATCCAGTCTCACCCTCGTTTTAGTCTTTGTCTTTCCGTCAAAAGTTGCCATTGGTTTCGCCTCCGCGCTAACCGACCTCTCTCAGGAACTGATTGCACTTCACGTGCAAGGTGCCGCCGGCCTTGATATGGATATCGCCGTCGGAATGAAGCAGCAGCGTGCTCCCGCCATCGAATAGCGACACGCGAACGTGGTTGGGCGTCGCCATCACGATCGTTTCCTTCCCATCCTTGTCGTCCATCACCAGGCGATTGCCGCTCTTTGTGACAATGCGTTTGATGTCGTTGTTGTCCACCTCATTGCCATGCAGGTCCTCCAGCGGGGGCAGCTCCTTATCGTTCCAGGCCGAGGAGACAATATACGCTTCGCGTGCATCGCCGTTTTGGAAATGAACAAGCACTTCGTCACCGATCTCAGGAGGAAAGCAGAATCCGCGATCGGCGCCGCCATGGGGCGCCATCCACGGCCAGAAAAGCGCTTCGTCCTCTTCCTCCCACGGAAACTGAATCCGGATCCGTCCGGTCTCCCGGACCGGAGCAGAAGTCACGCGAGCACGAAAGTCAGAGAAGGCACGAGGGTTGCTGAGCTGGGGCACGCAGACGCCCGTGTCGTACGGAGTCACCTCGAACTCATTCCGATAGCCACCGTCCGTGAAGTGATGCGTAACCCTTAAAACACCCCATTTGCCTGCAAATTGAGTGTCTCCCTGAATCTCCACCGTGCGGCCCACCAGCAGGGCAGCTTCCCGGGATTCACCCACGCCGCGAATCGACATCCCCAGCGCCCTGCGTGATTCTCTCTTCAAGTCGCCTTCGGCGATCGATTCAGCCAGCAGCGTAACGTCGTGTTGTCCGCCCTGAACCGCATCGAGCGAGTTCATCTTCTTCATGTGGTCGCACAAGCCGTCGAAGGCGCCGAGACGCGGAACATCATCCGTTACACCTGAGAAGACCTTGCTCTGATTCTCCCCTCGGTCATAGTTCACACCGCGCCGCGCAGCGCAGAAATGCTGTGTACGGACCTCGAAACCGATCAGGCCTGCCTCTGCACGCCATTGCAGCGTCGTTGGAGAGGGTTGGAAATGATCCATCGCGAAGAGCTTCTCGCCATCCGGGAAGACCATCAGTCCCAGGTCGCCGGCTTCGGCAAGCAGATGATCCCAATCCGTTTCGCCAAGCTGGTAGTTGCGGGGAAACGCGGCGATAGAATCCGTGTCGTTAACCACAACGGCCGCTTCTACGCCGATGGCGCCGTCATCCACGATCTTTTTCATCTTTTCCGCGAAGCCGGACATCTTGAATGTGCGGAAGCGATTTTGCTGGTCGAGATCGAGCGTCAGCCCCGAACCGAAAATTTGCAGGTGGAATGCACCGGAGAGCAGGTATTTCTGGACGGAACTTTCGACGGTGCCCTCAAAGATCGGAAACTCAGTGCCATCAGAGAGAACTGCGAATACCAGGAGCGCCATTCCCTGGATTCCGGTGAGGTCGAACGGCAGATCCGGAGTCTGGCGGTACTCGAGAAAGCAGGTGCTGTGCTGATTGATCTCGTGCGCGATATTCATCCCCTGGAGGATGGCTCCGTTGCTGAGATGATCAATAGCGACGTCGCCCACGGTGACACGGATGGAAGAGGGAGTCATCGCAATCAGCCTTTCTTCCCTTTAGAACGTTTTTCAAAGCCGATCCTGATCGTGCACGTCCCGGCAAAGCTGACGCGTGAGCCGCCTTTGAGCTGAACCGGGCGGCCGGCTTCCAGACGTTTCTTGTCGACGAAGGTGCCGTTGTAACTGTTGCTATCGACGACGTAGAGCTTTCCGTCCTTGAAGTGCATTTGAGCGTGGAAACGCGAGATCATGCGTTCCGCGTCGCGAAGCACAATGTCGTTCCTTGCTCCACCGTCCTCGGGAATCGCGCCAAGCATTGTTACTTCCTTGTCGATGTTGTAGCGCTTGCCCTTGTCGAGTCCGTCGACTACTTCGACAAACGGGTCCTTGCGCCGGCCAGCGACGAAGATCCAGGCGATGCCGCCCAACAGGACGGTGCCGAGCCCCGCGGCTCCCAGTCCCATCACGGAATCTTTTTTCTGCCGGGTGACGTCGAGCCTGGAGCGCAGGCCTTTGACTTGCGGATTGTCGGGGGCGATCTTCTCCGCCGCGTTCAGGGACTGCTCCGCCAGCACGAGGTTGCCGGCCAGGAAAGCCGCCTCGGCTCCCTGGATGGCCTGCGCCAGCTCCATCTGCTTCTGCTGCACGCTGGCGGCCTGCCGGGAACTCTCTTCTGCCTTTGCCGCCGATTGACGCGCCTGTTCATCGAGCTTGGCCTGCGCATCCTTGCGCGCATTAAAAGCCACCTGGTTGTTCGGATCGAGCAAAAGGATCTGGTCATAGATCCCGAGCTGCTGCGTCGGATCGTTCGACTTCAGGGCCTGCTGAAGGAGCATGGCCGTCTGTTGCTGCTTCTGATCCTGCTTCATCTGCTGCATTTGCTGTTGCTGCATCTGCTGCTGCAGGATCTTCGCCTGCGCATCGCTGCCTCCGCCGGCCTGGGGCGCGGAGATCGCCGGGATCTGAGTCATCGCCGGAAGCTGCGGCGCGGGCATCTGGGCGGCCTGCTGCTCGTTCTTCTTCTGCGCGGCGTGTCCGAAGACTTTCGGCAATTGATAGATGCGGATGTTCCGAATGTCGAGATCCGCATCGTCTTCGGGGGAGTAGAACGAGATGACGCCCGGCGCGGTGCGTGCGTCCTTCTTTGGATTGGCGCCTTCCGTCCGCACATCATCGAGATCGGCGACAGTGACCCCATCCACCCAGATCTGCAAGTGGCGGGACCGTGCGGCCACTGTCAACGTGGAGTACTTGTTCAACGCCCCAAGGCTCTTTCGCGCGGTCGAGAGTCCCATGACGGCGCCAGTCGCCCCAGGCTGAATATTCACTTCGTAGCCGGCGCCGAGCTGTCCGGCATCGCCGCGAAGCATCAACGCATAGCGCCGCCGGCTGTCGGATTTCCTCGAGTTGATCCGAACGTCGGCCTGCAGAACGAAATCGCCGTACTGCGCCAGCGACTCGAGTTGCCCCGGCCCATCCGCACCGTGAATGGCGCCTTGCCCGACGGTCCACTTGGCCTCCTTGGGCTTGCCCTTCCCGAACATCTTGGACAGCATGCCGCCCTGCTTGGCCGCCTCGCCCGTCGATTTCCATCCGGAGAGGTCGGAACCGTTGAAGAGGGACTGTGCGTTCAATGGCTTCAGGCGGATGTTGCGCAACTCCACGCGCCCGCCCTTCTTCGCTTCCAGCACAATGAATCCAGCCTGGCCCGGCAGTCCGCCAGCCTGGCTGATGGTCTTCCCGCCGGAGCGAACCGACATATTGTTCCCGTTGGCCTCAACCTCCACCTGCACCCAAATGCCAGGCGTGAGACCACCGGTCGCGGCTTTAGCGTGGCCCGTGATCGACCCGAAGGGCCACTCGCCATCGCCGCCGCCGAGCTGGATCTCGAGCCCGCTCTCTTTAGGCGCGCCTTCGCGGCTCGCCCGCAGGAACAGCCCGACGTCGGCGCTCTTGTCGGCCTTCACCTCAAAGCGCAACAGGAAGTCCCCGAAAGGCGTGTTTGAGCGGAGGAGGCCCGCATTGTTGCCTTCCGTCGCGAGCAGCCCTTTCCCCGCCGTCCACGCATTCCCTTCCGGCGACCAGCCGGACTGGGAGTCGCCGTCGTGCAGGATGACAAAACCCTCCTCTGATTCCTGCACCGCGAAGTAGGCGGCGATGGAAAACGCCGAAGCAGCCAGAAGCAAAAAGACGCGTTTCATAGTCGTCAACGTCACACTAGTCTACGGTCTCGCCGTGGGCTCCGTAGCGGGCCTCCGTCCTAGCAACGGAATGCGCGAGGAGTTTTTTCGGCGTCGCAGATTTCACGCTTAGCCTGCCTCCACAATTCCAAAAGTCAGCCCGTCGCCCTCGCGAACCGTGAGCGGCTCGCTACCTTCCGGGCCCTCGACAGTCTTCTCTTCCCCGGGATCGTAGTCGACCCTGACGGTCTGGCCGGGCAGGACTTCTCCGGAGAGAATGATGCCGGCAAGCGGCGACAGTACGATCTGCTGCATAGTTCGCTGCACCGGCCGCGCACCATATGCCGGGTCATAGGATTCCTTGGCGAGGTACGCCAATGCCTCAGGCGTCAGATCGAGGCCGATTTCGCGATCTTCACCCAGCTTCTTCCTCAGCGCATTGAAGCTCTTTGTCACGATGGATTCCAGCTCGTTCTGCCCGAGCGAATTGAACGTGACCACCTGCCCGATGCGATTGAACAGCTCGGGACGGAGGGTGCGCTTCACCACGTCGAGGATCACGGTCTTGCGCTCTTCGAGGTCGTCGGTGACTTCGATGCTCTCCTTCACGCCCAGGTTCGAAGTGAACAGGACCATGGTGTTGGAGAAATCGCAGAAGCGGCCCTTCGCGTCGGACAAGCGGCCCTCGTCGAGCACACCGAGCAGGAGGTCCAGGATCTCGGGATGGCCCTTCTCAACCTCGTCGAAGAGCACGATCGAATATGGGTTGCGGCGGACCTGCTCGGTAAGGAAGCCGCCCTCCTCGCTGCCGACCAGGCCCGGGCGGCTGCCGATGAGCCCGGCGACTGAGGATTTGTCCTTGTACTCGCCCATGTCGATGCGAATGAGCGCATTTTCGTCGTCAAGGAGCGCTTCGGCGAGCGCCTTGGCGAGTTCCGTCTTGCCGACGCCTGTCGGCCCGACAAACAGGAAGCTGTTCGGTTTGCGTCCCGGCTGGAGATCGGCCCGCATGCGCCGCGCGGCATCGGAGACGGCGGCAACGGCATCATCCTGCCCGTAGACGCGCTCGCCGAGCCGCTCCTCCAGCTTCAGCAGCCTTTCCTTCTCGCTCTCCATCATGCGGTTCGACGGAATTCCGGTGCGCTCTGCAATGGCCTCGGCGATGTGCTCAGGCTGCACCGTGTCGGGCACCACGATGGCCGCGGGACCGTCTTTCTCCAGGTCGGCGAGTTGCTGCTCGAGATACTTCAGCGAGCCGTACCGGATCTCCGCTGCTTTCGCGATGTCGCCCTTCGACTCCGCGGCTTCGAGCAGCGCTGCCTGCTCCTGGATCGCCTGTTTCGTCTTCTGCAGCATGTCGAGCGAAGATTTCTGCCTGTTCCACTCGTCTACGAGTTTTGTAACCACCGGTTCGAGCTGAGCGATCTCAGCCTTCAGCGCTTCCACTGCCTTCTTCGCGGCGGGCGTGGAGGAGGTGGACTCAACGGCTTCCAGCTCCGCTTTCTTGCGCAGGAGGAGCCGTTCCTGTTGATCGATGTGGTTCGGCTTGGACTCCTTCTGCATGCGGATGCGCGCAGCGGCCTGGTCCATGATGTCGATCGCCTTGTCGGGCAGCCAGCGCCCGCGGATGTAGCGGCGGCTCAGTTTCACGGCGGCCTGCAGCGAGTCGTCGGTGAGTTTGACGCCGTGGAACGCTTCAAAGCGAGGGCGCAGTCCGCGGAGAAGCACCATCATCAGCTCGTCGCTCGGCTCCTTGACGGTGACCACGTCAAAGCGCCGAGCCAGCGCGCCGTCCTTCTCGATCTTCTCGCGGTACTCGTCGTAGGTCGTCGCGCCGAGGCAGCGCAGTTCACCGCGCGCCAGAGCGGGTTTGAGGATATTGGCGGCGTCCATGCCACCTTCGTTGCCGCCTGCGCCGACCAGGGTGTGGAGCTCGTCGAGGAAGAGCACGATCTCGCCCTTCTTGGCCTTGACCTCATCCACCACGCCCTTGATCCGCTCTTCAAATTCGCCGCGGTATTTCGCGCCCGCGACCATCGCGGTGAGATCCAGGGCGATCACCTTGCACCTCTTCAACGACTCAGGGACGTCGCCTGCGGCGATGCGCTGCGCGAGCCCTTCGGCGATGGCGGTCTTGCCTGTACCGGGCTCGCCGACGACTACAGGATTGTTCTTGCTCTTCCGGAGCAGGGTCTGAATGACGACGCGGATCTCGTCGTCACGGCCGATCACCGGCATCAGTTCGCCTCTTGCGGCAGCCGCGGTCAAGTCGCGGCCATACTTCTCCAGCAGCCTACCGCCGGGCTGCGCTTTGGGCAGCGCGCCTCCGGGAGACTTGGGTGCGCCATTCTCGCCAAGAGTCGCGCCTGTGGCTTCGCGCGTCTCGACGGTCTTGTCGAGGGCCTGGCGTGTCGCGCCCGCTTGGCGGAGGTCGCCCTTCAGGGACTCCTCACCGAACTCGACAGCCGCAATCACGAAGTCGATCGGCTCAGCGCGCTCAGCCCCGCGGCGCTCCATCATCTCGAAGGACTTCCCGATCAGGTTGCGGAGGGATGATGAGGCGGTGGGACGCCGGCCGCGCTCGAGCATCGAGTTCTTCTCGGTATTCAGACGCGTCGCGAAGGCGTCGAGGAGAGCGGCGACGGCGATGCCGGACTTGTCGAGGTGCGCAGCCAGAGGCGACTCCGCGTCCAGCAGCACGAATAGCATGTGGAGCGGCGTGATCTGAGCCTGCCCCCGCTGCTCGGCGAGCATGCGCGAGCGCTCGAGCGCGTCTTCCAGTTCATTGGAGATTTTGTCGAGATCGATGGCCACGAGTCCTCCTTCACAAACAGTTGCGCAGTTTTCCTACTCCAGCCGGCGGCGGCGCGGCGGCGGCGGGGGAGGAGTTTCCTCACCCTGGTCAAAACGGGGGCGCGGCGGCGCGGGCTGACGCGGGGGGGCGGCAGGCGGCGGCTCCGGAGGGGGCGGTGCGCCGGTAGCACGCCGGAACACGTCCCAAGGCGCGCTCCCACGGCGTGGATCTTCCGCCGGAGCCTGA
>DBMU01000029.1:119052-879179 GCA_002298225.1 Bryobacterales bacterium UBA690 | reverse complement strand
GCCGAGTTCTACGCTGCATCTGCGCCCGGCCCGCCAAGTCCGCGGGCCGGGCGCTAATCCGACACGCTTCTCCCCTTCGGTTATATGCTGGGTAGTTCCGCGCGTCTTCCAAACCGCGCCTCTTCAAGAAGGGTCTTTTCATGAGCAGAGCATTCCCGGTCTTCCTCGCCTTCCTTGCCATGGGCTTCGCCGATGCTACCGGCCCGTTTGTGGGCCTGGCCCGCGAACAGTTCAAACTGTCGAACTTCGAAGCCCAACTGATCGCCTTCATGGGCTTCGTCATGTTCGGCATCCTCTCTGTGCCCATGGGCGTTCTCCAGGACAAGCTGGGCAAGAAGGCCATCCTGATGCTCGGACTGGCCATCATGCTGATCGGCATCCTCATCCCGGCCATCTTCGGCTTCTCCACGTTCCCCATGTTCCTGGTGACGGTGCTGTTCCTCGGTGCGGGAGCGACTACGCTCCAGGTCGCCGGAAACCCGATCATGCGCGACGTTTCGGAAGAAGGAAAATACTCGCGCAACCTCTCGTTGGGGCAGTTCGTCAAGGCCATCGGATCTCTTTCCGGTCCGCTGATCCCCGTCATCGCCGCCCGCTACTACGGGCTGACTTGGCAGGTGATCTTCCCGGTCTACAGCGTGGCTGTCATCATCACGCTGCTCGCGGTCACAACGCTCAAAGTGAAAGAGGCGCACTCGCCCGATCACAAGCCGACGACGCTCGCCTCCTGCCTCGCTCTCATGAAGAACGGCTACGTGGCGATGATGGTCATGGCCATCTTCTTCTACGTCGGCGCTGAAGTCTCCGTCAGTGCCGGCATTCCGCTCTATCTGAAAGACCGCTTCGATGTGGACATCAATAAGATCGGCCTTCTCGGCACCGGCCTCTTCTTCCTCGCGCTGACCATCGGCCGCTTCTCCGGCGGCGTCATTCTCAACTGGATGAAGCCGAAGCCGTTTTTCATCGTCACCAGCCTGCTCTCCGTCGCCGGGCTGCTCGGCATCTTCGTTCCCAGCAAGCCCCTCGCCGTGGCCAGCTTCTTCGTCATCGGCTTCGGCTTCGCCAACATCTTCCCGCTCGTCTTCTCCATCGTTGTGGACTCCATGCCGGAGAATGCCAACGCGCTCAGCGGACTGATGGTCACCGCCATCGTCGGCGCGGCGTTCGTGCCGCCCATCATGGGACTGGTCTCCGATTCGCTCGGCTCCGTGCAACTCGGATTCCTCGTGCCTCTTGCGGCGATCCTCTATATCACCTGGACCGCCCTCATGAATCTCAGGGGCGCAAAGGCGTAGGAGGATTCCCATGGCACTGCAAACCAGCACGGATCAGCGCATCGTCCTCACTCTCGACGCCGGCGGCACGACCCTCAAGTTCTCCGCCATCCGATCGAACAGACTCCTCTTCGACCCCATCTCGATTCCGTCCGAATCCCGGAACCTCGAGCGCTGCCTGAACAACTTCGTTGAAGGTTTCCGGCGCTCGGTAGAGCTCCTGCCCGGCAAGCCCGTCGCCATCAGCTTCGCCTTCCCCGGGCCGGCCGACTACCCCGCGGGCATCGTCGCCAACGAGAACAACCTCCCCGCCTTTCGCGGTGGTGTGGCCCTCGGGCCGATGCTGGAAGACGTCTTCGGCATCCCCGTCTTCATCAACAACGACGGCGACCTGTTCGTCTACGGCGAAGCCATGTCCGGCTTCTTGCCGTACGTCAACGGCCTGCTGGAACAGGCAGGCAGCCCCAAGCGCTACAAGAACCTTTTCGGCATCACGCTGGGCACAGGACTCGGCGGCGGTATCGTCCGCAACGGTGAGCTGCTGATCGGCGACAACTCGATGGCCGGCGAGGTCTGGCTGTCGCGCAACATTCTCGATCCGTCGATCAACGCCGAGGAAGGCGCCTCCATCCGCGGCGTGCGGCGCATCTACGCCCGCGAGGCCGGCATCGCCTTTGCTGACGCCCCCGAGCCCAAGGACATCTACGAAATCGCCGCCGGGCAGGCGGCCGGCAACCGCGAGGCCGCCCTGGAAGCCTTCCGCTCCCTCGGCGAAGTCGCGGGCGACGTGGTGGCGCAAGCGCTGACCTTGGTCGACGGGCTCGTCGTCATCGGCGGCGGCATCTCAGCCGCCGCGCCATTCTTCATGCCGGCTTTGATGAAGGCCGCCAACGGCGTCTATGAGCGCGACGGCAACCCGCTCCGCCGCGTCGTCGCCAAGGCCTTCAACATCGACGACCCCGCCGAGCGCGACATCTTCCTCAAAGGCGAAACCCGCGAACTCGCTGTGCCCCGCTCCGACCGCAAAGTTCAGTACGATCCGCTCCAGCGCACCGCCGTCGGCCTCGCCCGCCTCAACACCAGCGAAGCCGTCGCCCTCGGCGCCTACGCCTTCGCCCTCAGCAGGCTGTAGATTCGCAGTAGAGCCGCGAGCCGTAGAGAGCGGGTGTAACGGTTGCAGCCCGTCTCAGCGTAGCGGCCAATGCCAGGTCGAGTATCGCGCCACCGTTGGGATCATCACCCCTTGACATAATCCGTCCCGTACGGCGCCCGCTGCTTCCTCGACAACATCGAGTTCGCCTCCGCGTCGTTGAGAAACTGCTCCTTTACCGGATCCCACTGCAGCGTCCGGCCCAGCCGCATCCCGATATGCGACACCAGGCACGCCGAGCACGATCTGTGCCCCACCTCCGCCGGAGCCGCCGGCTGCTGTCGAGTCCTGATGCTCTCCAGCCAATCCAGATGATGGTCGTTCTTGGGACTGGCATGCAGCCGGACCTCCCCGTCCTTGAATCCCGCCGTGAGCATCCGCGGATCGCTCGCATCGATCGCGTTGCCCCGCGGATGATCGTTCGCATCCACGTCCTGCGGGTTATACCGGCCGCGCGTCACCCAGATCCATCCGCTCTCCCCAATGAACCGCAGTCCGTTCGGGTACTTCTCGCTCATGTACACCACCGCGCCATTCGCGTACTTCGCCCGCACGTGATAAGGACCGTGCACGTCCCACAGCCCCTTCTTCGGGAAATGCGCGTCTGCCGTGATCTCCACCGGACCGGATTCCTCCACGCCCATCGCCCAATGCGCGATGTCCACGTGGTGCACGCCCCACCCCGTGATCATGCCCGCGCCAAACTGCTCGCACCGCAGCCACCCGGGCCGCTGATACCTCTGCCGGATGTCAGACGATTGCGGATGCACACGGTTCTCCGTGTAGTACACCATCGGCGTCGAGCCCAGCCACATCTCATAGTTCAGGTTCGGCGGCGCCTTCATCTCGGGCTCTTCAGGACCCGCCGGATCCTCCGGCAGTCCAATGTAGATCTCCTTGATCTTCCCGATGCGTCCATTCCTCACCAGTTCACTCGCCAGCCGGAACGCCGGATCCGAGCGCTGCTGGCTGCCGAGCTGCAGGATGCGTCTGGTCCTCTTCACCGCGTTCGCCATCTGCCGTCCCTCTTTGATGGTGAGCGACGTCGGCTTCTGCAGATACACGTCCTTGCCCGCCAGTGCGGCCTCAATCGCAGGCTGCGCGTGCCAGTGATCCGGAGTGCTGATCAGCACCGCGTCGATGCTCTTGTCCGCCAGCATCTCGCGGTAGTTGCCGTACGTCTTCACGCTGACGGCCTTGTCGCTCCCCAGCGTCTTGGCATAGTAGCCCTCGATCAACTGCTTGCCGTCAGCCAGCCGCACCGTGTCCAGGTCGCACGCCGCCACGTACCGCGCCACGTCCGTGTGCCGGATCGTCTCCGCGATGTCGTGTCCGCGGGCAATCCGGCCGCACCCGATCTGCCCCAACTGGATCATGTTGCTCGGGGCCGATTTGCCAAGCACGCGCGCAGGTACGATTGCAGGGAACACAGAGGCCGCCTGCAGAAATCGCCGCCTGCTGCTCGTCGTGGTCGTTTGGGAATCCATTCCGATTCAATCTCCTACTTGCCGCCCATTGCCCAGAGAATCCCGCCCAGGATGATGCCCTGCAGCCGCGGATCGGAATAGTGCTCGATCTTGTGGCCGAGCCCGACGTAGAACACGCGCCCGCCTTCAAACTCGTGATACCACACCAGGGGCAGGGAATCGCCGAAGCGGTCGCCCGGATACTCGCCCTTCTTCGGATCGTCCAGCTTGACTGGATCCGTCACCAGCACCGGATGGATGTCCGCCGCCATGTTGTCGTGGTAGTAGCACTCGTCCGTCCATTCGAAGGTCGCCGGCAGTGACTTCGCAGCCGGAAAGGCGGGGTCCTTTACCCGAACCGTAAACGTCTGCAGCTTGGGGTGCCGCAGGAATTTGCCGCCCATCATCGACCAGAACCACGGCCACTTCCGCTCCGACCCCGTCGCCGAGTGAATTCCCACCACCCCGCCTCCCGCGCGTACGAACTTTTGCAGGGCCTCCCGCTGCGCATCGTTCTCGAAGGCCTCGTTATTGCTGTTCGAGAAGACAATCACCCGATACTGCTTCAGATTCTCCGTCGTGAATGCAGCCGGGTTGTCCGAGCTATCCACGCCGAACCCGTTATCGGCACCCAGCTTCCTGATCGCCTCGACGCTCGCCTGAATGTTGTCGTGGACGTACCCTTTCCCGTCCGGCGTAAAGTTGCGTGTGTAGACCAGGACCTTCCGGTCGGCAGCCCCGGCGAGCGAGGCGAGGAACACGATTACAGCGGCACAGCGGGATGGAGTCATGGGGAGTTGCGGCGGCCCCGAAGCCGCCCAAGCGGATCTTATCACGCGTCCCATCCGCTATTGCGCCATCATCGACGCGTCGATGGATGAGATTCTGCTCGCCACTCGATAGGCTGTACAATCGGCAACGAGAGGTGGACCTATGAAAAACGATCTGAGCCGCAGACAGGTTCTGGCCGCCGCGGGGCTCGCCGCTGCCCCCGCTTTTGCAGCGGACAAGCCGGGCGTGCTGGGCGGCAGCAAGGTCCGCACAGAGCCCTTCCCGGCCTGGCCGGTCTTCGATCAGCGTGAAGAGGAGGCGTTGCTCGCCACGCTCCGCAGCGCCAGGTGGTATCGCGGCAGCGGCCAGAATGTCTCCCGCTTCGAGCAAGCCTACGCGAGCCTCACCGGCGCGCGCCACTGCCTTGCCACCTGCAACGGGACTTCCGCCCTCATCGTCGCCGTCAATGCCCTGGGCGTTGAACCCGGCGATGAAGTCGTCGTCCCTCCCTACACGTTCATTGCCACCATCAACATCGTTCTGCGCCAGCATGCGCTGCCCGTGTTCGTCGACACGGACCCCGAGACGTTCCAGATCGATGCTCGCAGGATCGAAGCAGCGTTCACCGATCGCACTCGCGCCGTGATCCCCGTGCACCTCGGCGGCAACGCAGCCGACCTCGATGCTATCCTCCCTCTCGCCGCCAGGAAGAACGTGCCCGTCATCGAAGACGCCTGCCAGGCTCATCTCGCCGAGTGGAAGGGCCGCAAACTCGGCACCCTGGGTGCGGCCGGATGCTTCAGCTTCCAGGCCTCCAAGAACCTCAACTCCGGCGAGGGCGGAGCCTTGCTCACCAACGACGCCTCGCTGCATGAGCGCGGCTACGCCTTCCACAATAACGGCAGCGGCCTCAAGGCCATCGGCAGCAACTTCACTTACGCGTCCACGGGCGCCAACCTCCGCCTCACCGAGTTCCAGGCCGCCATCCTCCTCGCCCAAATGACGCGACTGGACGAGCAGGTGAAGGCCCGCACCGCCAACGGGCGGTTCCTCACTTCCATGCTGAAGGAGATCCCGGGCATCCTCCCCGCGCGCGAATACCCCGGCTGCACCAACAACGCCTACCATCTGTACATGTTCCGCTACAAGAAGGAGCAGTTCGCCGGGCTCCCTCGCGAGAAGTTCCTTAAGGCCCTCAACGCCGAGGGCATCCCCGCCAGCGGCGGCTACTCGCCTCTCAACCGCCAGCCGTTCATTCAAACCGCCATCCAGTCCCGCGGCTACAAGCGCCTGTATCCCGAAAAGACGCTCAAGGAATGGCAGGAACGCAATCAGTGTCCCGCCAACGATCAGCTCTGCCAGGAGGCCGTCTGGTTCACTCAGAACATGCTGATCGGCCCGCGCTCCGACATGGAGCAGATCGCCGCGGCAATCCGCAAAATCAGCGCCAACGCCGCGGAGCTTGTACGTGCGTAGTGTTGCGGCGATTCTCGCACTGCCTGCCGCCTGGTTCCTTTCTGGTTGCTCCGCGCCGCGCACAGCGGAGAAGGTATCCCTCACCGCGGAGATCATCGACTCCGGCTTCGCCAAAGCGCACGACACTTACAATGGCGTCTCCTGCGCCTCCGACGGCCGCATCTACTACGTTCTCTCCTCGCAGGAGCCGGATGTGGCCGCGCAGATTTACGTCTACGATCCGGCCTCGCGCAAGGCCAGCCACCTCGGTGACCTCACGGAGGCCTGTGGCGAGAAGGGCTCCAACGCCATCGCGCAGGGCAAATCGCACGTCAGCTTTGTCGAGTCCAATGGCAAGCTCTTCTTCGCTACGCACATCGGCTTCTACTCGATCATTGACGGCATGGAGAAGCCCGGCATCCCTCTCGCGGGCATGAAGCCCTATCCCGGAGGACACTTCCTCTCCTACGACATGCAATCGGGCAAGTTTGAGAATCTGGCTGTCGCTCCAGGGAACGAAGGCATCATCACTTTCTCCATGGACCCGCGCCGCGGGCGTCTCTACGGCATCACCTGGCCCACCGGCCGATTCCTGCGTTATGACCTCAACGGGCGCGATCTGAAGGACCTTGGGCCCGTCTCCGAAGACGGTGAGAACGGTAAGGGGCCCACCTTCCGTACCATCTGCCGCTCCATGACTGTCAACCCCGACGACGGCTCGGTCTACTTCTCAACCTCGGAAGGAACCATCCACCGCTACTCGCCGGTGCGCGATGCCATTGAATCCATCGACTCCGACGATCTGAAGAAAGACTATTTCGGACTCTACGCCCCCACCTCCGCGGGCCACATGGGGTACAACTGGCGGCAGACCTTCTGGTACGCCCCGGAGAAGGCAGTCTACGGCGTTCACGGCAACTCCGGTTACCTGTTCCGGTTCATGACCGGTTCCGGCCAGGTGGAAGTGCTGGACCGCATCACCTCCGAGCCATCCAAGCGAAGCGGAATGTTCGATCAGTTCAGTTACGGCTATCTCGGATTCGCGCTCGGGCCCGATGGCGAAACCATCCACTACCTCACCGGAGGCCCCATCTACGAAGCCGGCCGCCGCATCAGGGGCAAGGATTCCACCGCGAAGGGCGAGTCAAAAGGGCGCGAGAACCTGCATCTGGTGACGTGGCACATCCCCACGCGTACCTACATCGACCATGGCCCCATCTTCTTCGCAAACGGCCAGCGGCCCACCTATGTGAATTCCATCGCCGTGGGCAAGGACGGTTCAGTCTATGCGCTCTCGGGCGTCGAGGAGAAAGAGGGCGCCCGAACCGACCTCATCCACATTCGGCGCACCTGGTAATCAGGCCGCGGGCGCCGGGGATGCGTGGATCCGCATGCATTCCGACAACAGAGCCCTGATCTGCAGCGCATTGAACGGCGGCGCCAACAGCCCGTACGCACCGCTTTCCAGCAGGTCCGTACAGCCTGCGTCCGCCTCGGACAGGCACACGATTGTCGGTACGCTGTGCTCGCCGCCATGCCAACCCGCTTCCACAAGCCGCGTAAAGCAGCCGTCATCCATCGTGACCGCGCTGAAGATCGCGTCCACGTTCGGATTTACCGCCAGCAAATGACGCGCTTCCTCGCATGAGCTCACTGCCATGATGTCGGCGCCGCACTCCGCGAGATAAGGGCGAATCCGAGTCTGCTCTGATGGCGCCATTGCAAGCAAGACCGTGGGCCGTTCGGCATCTTTCGCCGCCACCAGATCAGGCGGCAAACCGGTGCGCCTGTGCGCTTCCCCCACGATCCGGTCGGCGATCTCGCGCAGTTTGGTCCAATGCAAGCTGCTGCCCAGTTCGCTGTCCGAGCCGGCGGCCAGGTTCGAGCCGCCCCAGATCTTCGCATCAGGCTGGTCTTCCGCCGCCTGAAAGGCCTCAATCAGGCGCGGAATCTCGAAGATGTCCTCGTCATAAGTCGACCCGCGGATGATGCTGTACGTGTACCGGCCATTCGGCCTCTTGCAGATCAGGCTGATCAGGTTCGTATAGCCCGACGAGGCCAGCACCAGCCGCGACAGCGGGTCGCCCTTTTCGTCGGCGATCACGTAGTGGTACGGCGAATGGTAGAGAATGTCGGGCCGCGCAAGAATCGGCGCGATTCCTGCATTGCCGTTCAACAGCGCCAGCAACCGGTCGCACACCAGCCGGATCGTGTTCTGCACCAGCCCCGAATCCCCTTGAACTTTTCCGTGGATCCGCTGCTGCCTGTACGGCTCGAACACCCAGGTGAAGTGGTTGTTGACCAGGTCGGTCAGGTTCACCGGATATAATCCGCCGCACACGTCCAGCTTGTTGTTGTACTGCACGATCCACCGCAGCAGCGGCATGCCCTCCGCCCGCTCCAGCATCTTGTGGTATTCCAGAACGAACGCCGCCAGACACACATCCTGGTCCGCGTTCCAGACATAGACCGGCACCGGCTTCCGCTTTTGCAGCCAGCGCTCCATGAGGTGTCCCTGCCGGACGGCGATATAGGCCTGCATCGCCGCGCTCATTGTCGCCTCCCGAACCACGCCAGCATGATGATCGAAGTTCACATGGTGGCCCCGGTGGCCCGGGACATCATCCAGCACTTCCAGCGCGATCGAGTATTCCGGAGTCTTCCTGATGAACTCTTCCCATGTCTCGAAACGCTGCTGGCGAACCCTGAGCTCAATGTTCTCGAACAATTTGTCCATTTGGAGTGTGACTACCCATTCATAGGGTAACCCCGCGCATCATCCTGCGGAGCGTACCATGCCCTCTTCAACCCTCCACTCCAAGGGGCTGCATGGCCACCAAACCAGAATCACGATCAGCTCGCACTGCAACTCCGTCTGGAGCCGTACATCCTGGCCGTGTCGTCGTCTCTCTGCCGCGAAGAGACGCAAAGGCATCGCGGTGCAGGACTTTTTCCACACATGGAAACAGATTTTCCATCGCCGGTCCGGTGCGTCTACGATCGGAGGTGCTATGATCGCCGCCTCCATGCCGCAAGCTGGCCTTTATCCAGCAACTTGCGCATCCCGCGCCAGGGATTCTCCTCTGTAAACGCTTGTCTCCCGCACCCCTTCCGGTCAGGCACATGAATTGCTGTTAATTCGGTAGAGGGGGTTGGCGCCGTCGGCCTAGCCAGCGGCTGAACTCCCCCAAAGCCACCGGTGGACGACAGAATCCCTGGGGCTCAGTACTCACTTTGTCGTGTGAGCGGAGGAATCATGTCCACAGCCGCAGCCGGCATACCGTGGTATGCCTTACAGGTCAGGCCTCGCTACGAGAAGCTGGTCTTCTCGATTCTTCAGAATAAGGGTTACGATCCTTTCCTTCCCACTTGCCGCGTGATCCATCATTGGTGCGATCGAAACGTCGAGTTCCAGCAGCCCGTCTTTACCGGGTATGTTTTTTGCCCTCTGGACCTCAATAGCAGGCTGATGCCTGTCCTGACCACACCTGGGGTTCTGCGTCTTGTCGGATTCGGGCGCACGCCGGCGCCTGTGGATGAGAAAGAGATAGCATCAGTCCGCCGGATCGCCGAATCCGGGCTCCCGTCGAGTCCTTGGCCAATGCCGGGCATCGGCGAACGTGTAGTGATTGAGCGTGGGCCCTTGCAGGGGCTGGAGGGTATCCTGATCGGCCTTAAGAAGCGGAAGCGCCTCATAGTGTCTGTGACACTTCTTCAGCGCTCGGTCGCGGTCGAGGTGGACTGGGACTCCGCCCGGCCGCTCAAACCGCCGCAGCCGCTTGCTACTGCGCCGTTGCCCATACTGGCCCACTCAGCCTGAGTATCTGGTTACCCTGGCGGGACAGGCCTTCGAGTCTGTCCCGCTCACCCACCTGGGAAGCGGAACTCACTCCGGAGGAACTTCAATTCCAAGCTTTTTCATTTTGTAAAGCAGGGCCTTGTATTTCACGCCCAGGATTCCCGCCGCCTTTTTTCTGTTCCCTCGCGTTGTCCACAGGGCCTCCCGGATCGCCTGCGCTTCCAGATCGGAAATCGCACGTTCCGCCTGCTCAAACAGGGAGGACGAGCCGCTGCTCTCCGGCAGATCGAGCCTTTCATCGACCTGGACGCGGCCGTTCGGTGCAGGTTTTGCCTCGTGCAGACGCCGGTTTCTGGCCAGCTCACGAATCAGGACTTCCGGATCCCGCAATACCAGCAGCCGTTGAATCGTGTTCTCCAGCTCCCGAATATTGCCCGGCCAGTCATATTCGAGAAAGCTGCCTAAAAGGCCCGGTGAGATTTCCTCTTCCGCGGCGCCGGGAATCCCGTGCTTTTGCATAAAGAACCGCACCAGCGCAGGAATCTCATCTTTTCGCTCCCGCAGCGGCGGGATTCGAATCGAGATGACGTTCAGTCTGTAATATAAGTCCTGCCGGAACCGGCCATCCTCCATGGCCTGCTGCAGATCGCAATGCGTGGCCGCCAGCACCCTGACATTCACCTGTACCGTCTTCATGCCGCCCAATCGTAGGAACTCGTTGTCCTGCAAAACGTGCAGCAGCTTGGCCTGCAACCGGATGTCCATGTCGCCAATCTCATCCAGCAGCAGCGTGCCCCCTTCCGCCAGTTCAAACTTCCCTTGCGTGCTCTTGAATGCCCCGGTGAATGCCCCGCGCTCGTATCCGAACAATTCGCTCTCCAGCAATTCAGAAGGCAGAGCCGCGCAGTTGATCTTCACGAAAGGCTTTACCGCACGGCGCGAGTGCTGGTGCAGTTGCCGCGCCAGTACTTCCTTGCCCACACCGCTCTCGCCTTGCAGCAGGACAGGCACGTCTGAAAGTGCGATGCGCCTGAACGAGAGACGGAGGGCTTCTATCGTGCTGTTTGTGCCCGGCAACAGATTCGTCGCCGGAAATACCTGTTGGTCGGGACAGGAAACCGTCCCCTCACTCCCGATTACCGCGTCTGTTGTGAGACACCGTGCTGGTTTGACTGCGGCATGCGTGTGGATCACGTCCTCCCAACTGCCCATCGGAATCCTCCGCATCGTCGCAAAAGAAGGGCAACGGCCACTTCTTCGCGTCCATTGAAATGTACGCCACTCGCGTTCTCGCTCTCTCGGCCGAATCGCGTTCTAGCGGCGCATCCTCCTCAGCTAACTTCAGGGTGTTTCCCCTGTCAGTTTCTGTTCACTCTGGCAATTGTAGGTACGAACAAAATCTCCCCCTTCCTCCTGATCGTCCCATCGACTCTTCTCGTCACAATCTGTCCCTCTGGGCTTGGCAGAGGCTCAACCCATGACATCCTGCCCGTCTAGGCTGAATCATGGAACATACCTTAAGTAGAGTCAATACTTTCCTCGGTTACTATTCTGATTCATCGCCCGGACTTCCCGATGCTCTCTTTCCAGTTACAACTGCGAACTAGGCAGTTGAAGTCTCTTCGATGTTTTTTTGCTCGCGGCTACTGTTTGCCACGGGCTCAGGCGTAGACCCGCGGGCCACTTGCACCGCGACACTGATAGGATTAGTGAGAGTATCTCAGCCATTACAGTGATGAAAGTCCTGGTCGCTGACGACAGCATTGTGATGAGGCGCCTGCTCGAGTCTTCGCTGGCAGGTTGGAACTATCAGGTCTTGTGTGCCAAGGATGGCGCTGAAGCATGGGCATACCTGCAGTCCGACGATCCGCCTTCCCTCGCGGTTCTCGATTGGATGATGCCCGTATATTCCGGGCTGGACCTCTGCCGCATGGTCCGCGCTCTGAACCGTACGCCCTATACGTACCTCATCCTTCTGACGGCTCGCGGCGAGCGTGAAGACATCGTTGAAGGCCTGAGCGCCGGCGCCGACGACTATGTCGTCAAACCGTTCGACAAACATGAACTCGAAGTGCGCCTCCGCGCCGGGCGCCGCATCATCGACCTGCAGTCTGAGCTGATGCACACCCAGGAGGCCTTGCGCGAGCAAGCCATGAAAGACGCGCTCACCGGCGTTTGGAATCGCGCTTCGATCATGGAGATCCTGGATCGTGAAGTCGCGCGCGCCACTCGCGATTCCGCCCCGCTTGGCGTGCTCATGCTCGATCTCGATCATTTCAAGCACATCAACGACAACTATGGCCACCAGGCCGGCGACGAAGCTTTGCGCGGCGTCGCCGCGCGCATCTCCTCTGCTCAGCGCTCTTACGACTCATTCGGCCGGTATGGCGGCGAGGAGTTCATGATTGTCGCGCCCGGATGCGATGAGGCGTACCTCATTTCACACGCGGAACGGCTCCGGAACGCTATCGACTCTCAATCCTTCAAAATCGGGGGCAAGGAGCTCCACCTCACAGCCAGCTTTGGTGCTTGCGCTCTCGATCCCGAGCTCCACGCCTCCGCCGACGACCTTGTCCGAGCCGCCGATGCAGCCCTCTACGCTGCCAAGCACGCCGGCCGCAATGCCGTCGTCTACCACCACCCCGTCATCGCTCAGCGGCTGGACTGAACTTCTTCCGGAACCCGCTGCTGCGCCGCCCTCACCTGCCCGAGGCTCGCCGTATATTGCTCGATCCCTTTATACAAGGCCTCGGCGATCCGCTGCCGCTGGTCCGGCTTCTTCAGCATCGATTCATCCCTCGAATTGCTGATGAATCCGATTTCCGCCAGAACTGACGGCATCGACGCGCCGATCAGCACAACGAACGGCGCCTTCTTCACGCCCCGGTTCTTCGCGGCTGCGTTCATCTTGACCCATGTCGCCGATAGCGATGCCTGTACCCGTGTGGCAAATTCTCTCGACTCGTCCAACTTGTCCTTCAACGCAATCTTCTGGATCAGCTCACGAAGCTCGAAGATCGATTTCCCGTGCCCTGCGTTCTCCCGCGCCGCCACGTCCAGGGAATCGCGCGATGTGCTGAAGTTCAGGTAATACACCTCGGCGCCCGAGATGTTCCGCTCCGGCGACGAGTTCGCATGGATCGACAGGAACAGGTCCGCGCGACTATCGTTTGCAATCGCCGTCCGCTCCTCAAGTCCGACGTACACGTCGGTCTTGCGCGTGTAGACTACCTCGCTTCCCATTCTCTGCTCGATCAAAGCGCCCAGCCTCATCGTGATGTCGAGCACCAACTCCTTTTCGGTCAGTCCGGTCGGTCCGGTGGTCCCGTGATCGTTCCCGCCGTGCCCTGGATCGAGCACGATCCTGCCGATCTTGAGACCGAGCGCACGGGTCAGCGAGCGGGATCCCTCACTGGTTGGGCGCGCAGCTCTGGGCGTTCCGTCAGGATCGGGAGACGCTGCGCGCTGCGGAGGTTCATAGTTCTTTGAACGGAAAGGCGCGCCCGGAGCCGGATTGCTCGCCCCGGGTCTTGGAGGCTCAGCTGCCACGGTGGATGCGGAAGCCGGCGGTGGAGCGGTCTCCGTCCGAACCGGGTCAGTCTGCACCGGAGTCTCGGCTCGCGGCGTCTCAACTCGCGCAGGCTCAGGCCGTATAGCCTCCTTCTTCGGAGACTCCGGTTTTGGAGCCTCCGGCTTTACCGGCTCTGCCGCTGCGATCTCGATCCGCTCTCCACCCGTGCGGCTCTGCGTGATCGGCGTCTCCTTGCCCCTCGATCCGGGAGCCCTCACTTCGATGATGATCCGGTTCGGATTGGCCAGTTGAGAGATCTCATGCGCCACTGGCCCTTCGAGGTCCAGAACGATCCGGGTCACTCGTCCCTCCTTGGGCGCCACCCGGACCTGACGAACCAGCTTGTCACCCACCTTGACAACGTGGATCTTGTCGCCTAGCGTCGATCTCGATTCCTGAATGTCCACGAACAGCCGGTCGGGGTTTTGCAGAACCTCGAACCTGAACTTCGCTTCCGTGCTGATCTCCACCGCAATCCGCGTCGATAGCCCCAGCGACCAGAACCGCACCGCGTTTACGGTTATCGCCGACCCTGCCTGGCCCAGCGCTGCCGGCTGGCCCCACAGGCACGGAAAGAGAATAGCCGCTGCCGTCCAACGAACAGAGCGTGCCGCGGTTCTCGCCAATCCGACCTCCTATCGCGTGCGCAGGATCACGCGGCCCTCCGAATCGGTGGCCACTTCCAACCCGCGCAACGGCTCCGGCTGTGGTTGCTGCGCCGCCGGCATTACCGCTGCCGACGGGCGCGCCTTCTTCCTGGCATCCACATACTTCCTTCCAACCTTTTGGACGTAGACTTCCGTCTCCTTGTACGGTGGAACATCCTTGTACCGCTGGACCGCGCCTTCACCGGCATTGTATGCCGCCAGCGCCAGGCGATCGTCCTTGAACGTTTCCTGCAGGTACTTCAGGTACTTCACGCCCGCCGTGATGTTCTCTTTCGCATCGAAGCTGTTCACCACGCCGAACCGCCGCGCCGTCGCCGGGATCAACTGCATGATCCCTTCGGCCCCTTTGTTGGAAATCGCGAATGGATTGTAGTTGCTCTCCACCTGGATCACTGAATGAACCAGCAGGGGATCCACCTCGTGCGCCTTCGCCGCGTCGTCGATGATCTGTTCGATTCCCTGTTTCAGATCCGCTGACGTTGCGGTCTTCGCCTTTGCCGCCGCTACCGGCGGGACGGCGACGGTGCCCCGGACCAACCGCCCGGTACGCGCGTCCGCTCGGATGGTGGTGGCCAGACGCACCGCAGGCTCGGCCGCCGTCGCCGGCGCCGCCAAGCCGATCCCCCACATCATCGTCAAACAGGAAACCATCAATTTGTTTTTTTGATTATAGCGGCCCATGGGCTTGAGGAAAAGGGAGATTTGCCTGAGCGCAGTGTTCGGGAACGCCCGCGCCGCTGCTAAGATTGTCTCATGTTGGGCGGAGGATTCGTTCTGACCGGCGGTAAGAGCTCCCGCATGGGACAGGACAAGGCGCTGCTTGGCTATCATGGCGGCACCCTTGTCGAATGGGTAGCCGGGCTGGTCCGCCAGGGTACCGGCAGCGTCCAGCTCGTCGGCGCGCCTGAACGCTATGCGCACATCCCCATCCCCTGCCTGCCGGAACTCTACCCTGGGTGCGGTCCATTGAGCGGTATCGAGGCAGCCCTTCGCCTGGGCGGCGCGGAATGGAGCCTCATTGTCGCCTGCGACATGCCGGGCCTCGACCCGGACTGGCTCCGCGGTTTCCTTTCCTTCGCCCAGTCGTCCGGAGCCGCGGCGGTTCTTGCCGTGGGACCTCGCTGCATTCCGGAACCCCTCTGCGCCGTCTACCACGCGGACATTCAGCCGCTGGCCCGGGCGGCCCTTGAACGAGGCGACTTCAGGGTCCGTAACCTTCTGAATCAATTGCAGGTTGCTCATTTCCCAACCGGCTCCGGAAGCTCCCTGCTCAACATCAATTCCATGGAGGATTGGACCTCGTGGAGCCGTTGACGGACCATTTTCCCCATTACATCGAGTTCCAGCACGTCTATAAGACGTTCGATCTCCCCGTTTTAGTCGACTGCTCTTTCCATGTCGACGTCGGCCAGACGCTGGCGATCATCGGGCGGAGCGGGGTCGGCAAAAGCGTCAGCCTCAACCACATCATGGGGTTCCTCAAGCCTGATTCCGGCCGCGTGATCGTCGCCCACCAGGACATTACCCACCTCAGCGAAGCCGAACTCCACCTCATCCACCGCAAGGTCACGATGGTCTTCCAGTCGGGCGCCCTGTTCGATTCTCTGACAGTCGGCGAGAACATCCTGTTCTCCCTGGAACTCCGCGAGGACTATGACGAGGTCAACAAGTCGGAGGTAGTCCGCGGCCTCCTCGATATGGTTGATCTCGCCGACCACGAGGACGACTACCCCGCCGACCTGTCCACCGGCTACCGCCGCGCGGTCGCCATCGCCCGTGCGCTCGCGGCACAGCCCGAATGCATCCTCTACGACGAGCCCACCACGATGGTCGATCCCATCATGTCGGACCGCATTGCTTCCCTGATGCTCCGGCTGAAGAAACAGCTCGGCCTGACCTCAGTGGTCGTCACGCACGACCTCGACTTGATGCGCCGCGTTGCCGACCAGGTTGTCATCCTTTTCGACGGAAGCGTCATCTACTTCGGGCCCGTCGACGGCCTTGAGCACTGCGAGCACCCTCATGTCCGCGAATTCCTCGCGATGGACCGCGTCGACTTCAGCGCTTGATCTTTGCCTTCACCGCTTCCATCCACCCCTTCGCGCGGTCCTTCCAACTCAAAGCAGGAGCCTCTTTGACCTCCGCAGGCGCCTGCTCCTCTTTCTTTTCCGGGAGCCAGCCGGGAGGCAAGGCGCACTCTTTCCTGCCCGTGATTCGCGCCCGGTATCCCTGCAAGGAGTAATCGCGTTCCACCACGGCTCCCGTCTTTTCCTCGACCACCACCTTGAAGCCGTTCACGGCGCCCCCTGCGCCTTTGTCCAGCGTGATCGGCAAATGGCCCTTTACGCCTCTCTCGATGAACGACGTCTCATAGCGATGCCGCTTGACGCTCCACGTGAAAATGCGCAGCGAATCGAAATCGTGAGCCGCTCCCCGCTCCGATAGCGCCGCCCACAGCCACACGGGCCGTTCCTTGCCCTGATCCGAAACAGACCCCAACTGGAAATATGCGGCAATCCGGGCCCGCTCCGCATATTGCGCCACCTCATCCGGAATCGACATCAGCAGGTTCCGGCTCAGCACCCAACCAGCTCGTCCATCCTGAGTCCGGATCAAAGCCCATTCGTCCATCGGATGCACCGGCTTCTTTTCCTCTGCCTCTTTGGTCTGCGCCTCTGCCAAGACGCCGGAGTCCGGTTCGGGGTCTCCGCCGCGGCCCGAAAGCTCCAGCCAGTTCTCGGGTAGAGCCGGCGCCGGTCCTGCAGGCGGAGGCGGGATCTTTGCCTCGCTCATCTTCTTCGGCTTTCTGGGCGGTTCCGGCTTCAGCGGGGCTTTGACAAACTCGTGCGATTGAAACGGCACTCTCGGCGACCGCTCGTGCGCGATGACGTCAATGTGCATGCCCGGCGTCACTTGAAAGAAGCTCGGCGATTGCCGGTTCGCCACCGTGTGAACGTTCAGAGGATCGAACACGGTCGCCTTGCCCTGGCTGGGCGCCTTCGAGGACCGATCCGCGATATCCCGGAGGTCCTCCATGTCCTCCGTCGACAGCAGCATGCGTCCGTCCAGCCAGCCTTCGGCGCCGGACGAAGTCCGTACTTTGTAGAACCGGCGCCGCTTGCCGATGATGTCCACTTGCTCGCCGTGCTTCACCGTCGCCGCGACATCCGCGCCGGCTGTCAATTCCTTTCGGATCTGCAGTGTCGCCGGACCAACGTGAGCTTCTCCAAGCACGGGATCGCGCTCGCCCTGCGAAGAACACCCCGCCAGACACAACACAAGAATGTAAATGGGAATCAGGCGAAGCATTCCGCAGATATTCACTCCCCGCCATTCAAGAATCAGCGGCGCGACCGTCAGGGAGCGAGGCGCTCGCGCTCTCCTTCAGAATATCAGGCGCGATTCCGGCGTCACGCCGGCGGACCCGACCTCAACATCCGCGTGACGCCCCGCGGTTCCACCAACAACTCGCCCGCTCTTGCCTCTGCCACCCAGCACTGTCCGGCTCTGTACTCACTGCCGCCGATTCTTCCCTCGCCTTCCAGGATCAGATACAGCCGGTATGCTCCCGCTGGAACCCGTTCCACCTGCGGCCGATTCAATTCACCCACCGCCGTATCGAAATACTCGCACCGCGCCACTGTCTTCCAACCCTCGCCATCGGCGGCGTGCGACAACCGGCTCTCGTAGGGTCCGAGGTGCGAGACAGCCAGCCCCGCATCCAAATGCAGCTCCCGCGGCCGCCCATAGTCGAACAGCCGGTACGTCATGTCCGAATTCTGCTGGATCTCACACAGGGCCAGTCCGCCCCCCAGCGCGTGCACCGTGCCCGCCGGTACGAAGTATGTATCTCCCGCACGCACCTCGATCCAATTCAGCAGATCGAGAATGGATCCGTCCAACGACGCCTGCCGCGCCTCGTCCATCGTGAGGTCGCGGCTGAAACCCAGCGCCAGTGACGCACCCGGCTCGGCCCGCAGCACATGCCACATTTCCGTTTTGCCGTTCGGCTCGCCCACCGCCCGCGCCTGCGCGTCGTTCGGGTGTACCTGCACCGACAGCCGCTCCGTCGTGAACAGAAACTTCGTCAGAAGCGATAGAGGCGGGTCCGTCTGGAACCACACCTCCCCGATTTTGCCCGGCCGGGGCTCGAACCACGGACTGATGTCCGGCGAGCCCCACACCTTCTCGTAATACGCCGGCGCAATCTGTTTCACCATCCCTTAGGAGCCCTGCTTTTGCACGAACTCTTCCAGCCGGTTCAGACCCTTCTCGATGTTCTCTATCGACGTTGCATACGAGATGCGCACGTGCTTCTCCGTTCCGAACGCTTCGCCCGGCACGACCGCAACATGCGACTCAGCCAGCAACTTTTCCGCCAGTTGCATCGGCGAATGCAGCCCGTTCTTGCCCAGCGCTCCGCCGATGTTCGGGTATGCGTAGAACGCGCCACGCGGCTCCGCACATGTCACGCCCGGAATCGACCGCAGCCGCTTCAACACGTAATCGCGGCGCGTCCGGTACTCCTTCAGCATCACGTCCACGGAACCCTGATCGCCTGTCAGCGCTTCAATCGCCGCCTTTTGGGCGATCGACGTCGGATTCGATGTCGAGTGCGACTGCAGCTTGATGATTGCCGAACAGATCTCCGCCGGCGCCAGGGTGAAACCGATCCTCCAACCCGTCATCGCGTACGTCTTCGACAACGAGCCCGCCACTACCACAGTGCTCTTCATGCCCGGCAGCGACGCCACCGAGTACGGATCGCTGTCGTACAGGAACCGGCAATAGCACTCATCCGTCATCAGCCAAAGCCCGCGCTTCTGCGCCAGGTGCGCGATCTTCTCGAACTCCGTCCGCTCCACCAGAGCGCCCGACGGGTTGCACGGCGAGTTCACGATGATCAGCCGCGTCTTCGGCGTGATCGCCTTTTCAACCTGCGCCGCCGTCAGCGCGAATGACTCATCCTCGCGCGTCTCCACCAGCACCGGCTTGCCGCCCGCGTAGCTCACCACGTCGTAGTAGGTCACCCAGTAGGGCACCGGGATGATCACCTCGTCGCCCTGGCCCACCAGCACCTGAGTCGTGTTGAAGATCGCGTGCTTGCCGCCCACCGACACCACGCACTCTGGCACGCTGTACGACGTTCCGTAGTCGGCTTTGTGGCGGTCGACCACCGCCTGACGCAGCTCCTGCACGCCAGGCATCGCCGTGTAGCGGGTGAAATTCTCGTCGAGTGCCGCGATCGCCGCGCGCTTGATGTTATCTGGGGTGGGAAAATCCGGTTCCCCGACGCCGAAGTCGACCACGTCGACGCCGGCTCGCCGCAGCTTTTCGGCTTCCGCCGAAACCCGCGCCGTGGAGGAAACGCTGATCAGTGAGATTCGATCTGCTAAGGAGGTAGACGACTGTTGCATTGCTGTTCTTGCTGCCCCGAACTGTGGTTGTAAGCTAATCCCGTCCCAGGAACCGCTGCTTGAGCTTTTCTTCAACGGAGGGTGGCACCAGGCCGCTGATGTTGCCGCCGAGCCCGATTACCTCTTTCACCAGCTTCGAGCTGATGAACGAATAAGCCTCTCCTGCCATCATAAACAACGTTTCGATCTCAGGTGCGAGCCGCCGGTTCATCAACGCCATCTGCAGCTCGTATTCGTAGTCCGAAATCGCCCGAATGCCGCGCACCAGCACCCTTGCATTCTTCTGCCGCGCGTAGTCCACCAGCAGCCCGTCAAACGCGTCAACTTCCACGTTCCCGTAGGGCCGCACCACTTCTTTCAGCATCTCCACGCGTTCTTCCAACGAGAACAGAGGGTTCTTATGCGCGTTCTTCAGCACTGCCACCACCAACCGGTCTACCAGCGGCGCGCATCTCTGCACCAGATCGAGATGGCCATTAGTGATCGGGTCGAACGAGCCGGGATAGACGGCAACAAGAGGCTGGCTGAGAGCTGGCAACAGGGAACTCCGGGAATCAGACGGTTCAGATCCATTGTACGTATGATTGGGATACACGCACTGTTATGAGCACCAGAGTCCCCGCCCTGAACGACATCCTCGACTCCCGCGACGCCTCTCTCTTCGACGTCCCCAGTAAGGCTCGCGGCCCCCAGGGCGCTCTCCCCTTCACCCCCGATCAGCTCCGCAACTCCCCCAGCGGCGACCTCTTCGGGTGGACCATGAACGCAGGCATGGGCTGGGAGCCTGCGAAGCTCGGCGGCTCGGAAATCCTGATCCTCTCCACCCACGGCGGCCTTCGCGCCCCCGACGGCTCCCCCATCGCCCTTGGCTATCACAGCGGCCACTGGGAGGTCTCCCTTCAAGTCGAAGCCGCCGCCCGCGAGCTCAAATCGCTTGAGGCCGTCCCCTTCGCCGCCTACTGTTCGGATCCCTGCGACGGCCGATCCCAGGGCACCACCGGCATGTTCGATTCGCTCCCTTATCGCAACGATGCCGCCATGCTCTTTCGCCGCCTCATCCGCTCGCTGCCCACGCGTACCGGGGTCCTCGGCGTCGCCACGTGCGACAAGGGCCTGCCCGCCATGATGATGGCGCTGGCTTCACAACATGAGATGCCCTCCGTTCTCGTCCCCGGCGGCGTTACGCTACTTCCGGAATCTGGCGAAGACGCGGCCATCATCCAGTCCATTGGCGCCCGCTACGCCCACGGCGAAATCACTCTCCAGCACGCCGCCGAAATGGGCTGCCGTGCCTGCGCGTCCCCCGGAGGCGGATGCCAGTTCCTCGGCACCGCGGCCACTTCTCAAGTTGTCGGTGAAGCACTCGGCATGTCGCTGACCCACTCAGCGCTTGCCCCATCCGGTCAGCCGATCTGGCTCGACATGGCTCGACGCTCCGCCCGCGCCGTTCTCGCTCTCCAAAACCGCGGTCTCTCCGCGCGCGACATCCTCACGCCTGAGGCGCTCGAGAACGCGATGACTGTCCACGCCGCGTTCGGCGGATCCACCAACCTCATCCTCCATCTCACTGCCATTGCCTTCCACGCAGGACTCACGCGGCCCTCGGTCGAAGACTGGTCCCGAGTCAACCGTTCAGTCCCGCGCCTCGTCGATGCTCTCCCCAACGGACCCCGGCACTTCCCCACCGTCCAGGTCTTCCTCGCCGGCGGCGTCCCCGAGGTCATGCTCCACCTCCGCCGCGCCAGGCTCTTGCATACCAATGTCCTCGTCGCCTCGGGCCAGACCCTCGGTGAGGCGCTCGACTGGTGGGAGCACAGCGAGCGCCGCGCCGCGCTGCGCGGACTCCTCCACGAGCGGGACGGAGTCGATCCGGCCGACGTCATCATGAGCCCGGATCAGGCCCGCGCCCGCGGCCTCACGTCCACCGTGTGCTTCCCCGTCGGGAACCTTGCTCCGGAAGGCTCCGTCATCAAGGCCACTTCCATCGATCCCTCCGTCGTCGGCGCCGACGGCGTCTACCGTAAGCGCGGCCCGGCACGCATCTTCACCTCCGAGCCCGCCGCCATCGCCGCCATCAAGAACGGCGAGATCAAATCGGGGGATATTCTCGTCCTCTGCTGCCGCGGCCCCATGGGCTCCGGCATGGAAGAGACGTATCAGCTCACTTCGGCCCTGAAGTATCTCCCGTTCGGCAAGCACGTCGCCCTCATCACCGACGCCCGCTTCAGCGGCGTCTCCACCGGGGCATGCATCGGCCACGTTTCACCCGAAGCCCTCGCCGGCGGTCCTATCGGCAAACTCCTCGACGGCGACACCATCGAGATCATCATCGACCGCAACACGCTCACCGGTTCCGTCAACGCGATTGATGTGGACCTGGAGACACGATCACCTCGTTCCGACCTGGCCCCCGACCCGAATCTCCCCGATGACACCCGCCTCTGGGCAGCACTGCAGGACGTCTCCGGCGGCCCCTGGGGCGGCTCAGTCTACGATGTCGACCTCATCCTTAAAGCCCTGCATAGTGGGGCTGGCTTCAGCTTGCGCGGGTCTTCGGTCCCGCCAGTTTCGGATCACGAAGAGGCAAAATGATTCCACAGGTCATCGAGTCACCTGGAAACCATGAGCGACTCCTTGGTGAAATCGAGCAACTCATGGACCGAGGCGAACGCCGCTCGCCGCCTTCTTCAACGTCGGCGTCGTCAATTCACCATCGGCGGCGCACTATCCCCGTGCACCTTCTGGTCGAACTCCATGAAGCACCGTCCCCACAGGATCGTGTCCCGCCGCCCCGCCTTGCTGCACAACAAGTACAACCTTCCTACCAGATCCGCCGACTCTTCGGACTCCAACCCCTTCAGGAACTCAAGTGACGTCCACGACGCCGCTACCGTCGATGCTTCCGGCCCCAAGAGCTCATCCAGCAGCGTGAATACCTGATGCCGGGCTTCTCCGGCCGACTCGTGCTGTCCCGCGATCTCCAGTGCGGCCGCTACTTTCACCCACGTAAGAGTGCACAGAAACCGAAGAGCCCGCACGTCCTCGTCGAGGACTGCCGGATACGTGTCCACAACTTCGAACACGCGTCCGAACGCATCGTTCGCCCCGTCCGTGTCACCGTTTCTCAGCGCGGCGTCACATTCTTTCCAGCAGTTCCGGATCTCCGTTGCGCAGCGCTGCATGTCTGGGGTCATTGGCCCTCGTTTCTTCCGATCGGCGCAACCAATATATGCTGAAGTCGGGTCGATGTGAAGTCGCCCCGTCAAGGATTTTTCTGTGATGAAACTGCACGCAATTATCAAGTGCGCCGCTTGCTTAGTCCTCGCGGCTGCACTGACATTCGCCGGGGAAGGGAAGTGGACTCCCCAGCAAGTCCTCCAACTCGACCCCGCCTGGCTCAAGAAAGAAGGCCTCCAGCTTCCCGTCTCCCGGCTCTGGGACCCGCAGCGCGGCACCGGCCTCCTTGCCGCCGCCGTCAATATCGGCGGCTGCTCCGCCGGATTTGTCTCCTCCACGGGCCTGATCCTCACCAACCACCATTGCCTCTTCAGCCTTCTCCAGGAACACAGCCGTCCCGACCGCGACCTCATCACGAACGGCTTCCTCGCCCGCACGCCCTCCGAAGAGCTTCCGGGCAAAACCACCCGTGTCACTGTGCCGCGCAAATTCACCGATGTCACTCGCATCATCGAAGACACCGTCCGGGTTTCCGCCGATGATCTCGCGCGTTCCAAGGCCATCGACGCGAAACAGAAATCGCTGGTCGCCGAGTGCGAAAAAACACCAGGCGCGCGTTGTCGAGTTGCTGTCTTCGACGGCGGACTCCAGTACGTACTCATCGAGAGCTTCGAACTCTCCGACATCCGCCTCGTCTACGCGCCGCCCCGCGCTATCGGAGAGTTCGGCGGCGAAATCGACAACTGGATGTGGCCCCGCCACACCGGCGACTTTGCGATGGCCCGGGCATACAAGGACGGCAAGCCCTACCAGCCCGAGTTTTACTTCCCCATCTCCAAATCCGGCGTGAAGCCCGGCGACTTTGTGATGGTTCTCGGCTACCCCGGCCGGACGGTGCGCTCCCTCACTGCCGGCGAGATGGCCGATCAGCGAGACTACTGGTTCCGCCTCCGCGCCGACATCTACGGCGAGTGGATCCGCATTCTTGAGGAGACTACTAAAGGCGATCCCGCCGCCACCATTGCCGTCGCCTCCACGTTGAAGAGCCTCAACAACGCGGCGAAGAATGCACAGGGCCAGCTCGCCGGACTGCAACGAGGCCGCATTATCGAGAAACAGGCTGCACGGGAAGACGCCGTCATTTCCTGGGCCGCACAGCGGCCACAATACGCCAAGGCCCTCGCCGCCAAGAAGGAACTCGACGGCCGCGCCGCGGAACGGCGCAAGACCGCCACCCGTGATTTCCTGTTCCAGGCGATTCCTAACGGCCCGCTCGCCCTCAAGCATGCCGCCACTCTTGTCCGGCTCGCGGCCGAGCGCATAAAGCCAGACATGCAGCGCGAGACCGACTACATGGATCGCGAACTCCCCCGCCTTCGTGACCGGCTCGAGCGCGACCAGAAGAGCTTCTCCCTAAAAGCCGATCAAGCCGTCTTTGCTTCTTATGTGAACCGCGCTCTGAAGCTCTCTCCCGAAGAACACATCGCCGCCATCGATCAGATGTTCAGCGCCAATGTAGAGCAGACCGTTGCCCGCCTTTACTCATCCACGAAAGTCACAAGCCTCGACGAGCGCCTCAAGATGTTCTGCGAGACCACTGAGCAGCTCCGTGCACGCCGCGATCCAATGCTCGATCTTGCCTTTGCCCTGGAGCCCGAACTGCGCGCCTACCAGCAGGAGTCGAAGACTCATGATGGCGCCGTCGCCCGCCTCCGTCCCGAATGGCGGCGCGCTGTCATTGCCCACGCCGGCAAGCCCGTCGCTCCCGACGCAAACGGCACTCTCCGCGTCAGCTTCGCTCATGTGAAGGGCTACGCTCCGCGCGACGGCGTCATCTACACCCCGCAGACGACGCTTGCCGGAATGCTCGAAAAACATACCGGCGAGGAGCCCTTCAATGTGCCCGCCATCATCCGTGACGCCGCTGCTACGGTCAACCCCGAACAGGTGCCTCTCGATTTCCTCGCCGACGCCGACACCACCGGCGGCAATTCCGGCAGCCCGACGGTGAACGGCCGCGGCGAACTCGTCGGCCTCAACTTCGATCGCGTCTGGGAAAACGTTGCCAACGACTTCGGCTACAACCCCGACGTCGCGCGCAACGTCAACGTCGACATTCGCTTCTTCCTCTGGCTAATCAAGGACGTCCAGAAAGCGGACAACCTTCTCTCTGAGCTCAAGTGAGGCAATGCTGAGAGGGGCAGGACCAAGGCTGCCCCTCTTACCCCTTAGAACGGAAACAGCTTCTTCAACTCCTCCTGGGACGGTTGCCTCCCGTACTCGCAGATCTCAAACGCCTGCGCGTACTTCACCTTCTTCCCGGCGTCCTCTCCGTAGAACTTCACCAGCGCCGCCCGGTAACTATCAGCCGCACCCGCGTATCTCCGCGCCAGGTTCCGGCGAACGTCGTCCCGACGTTTTTGCTTCCCAACCGGATCGTCCGGGTAGATTCCCTCGTGCCCGTCCGCGCCTCCCTCGTGAATCTGCGACTCCATCACCAGCAGCGCGTCCAATGTCGGCTCCATGACGTCGTCGATCGACACCGCCACATCCGCCGTGAACGGATTCGGCTTCTTGAACCGGTCCGACGTGTACAGGAACACCGGATTCCGTTTCAACGGCGTCACGTCCGAGCAGAAGAACGGCACACCCACCATATACGCCGAGTCCTGCATCAGAATCGATGTGTAGCGGTGATCCGGGTGATAGTCGTTCGGCCGGTTCGAGATCACGATGTCCGCCTTCCACTCACGGATCAGCCGTGTGAATGTCTTCCGGTTTTCCAGAGTCGGCAGAATCTCTCCATCGTGAATATCCAGCACCTCGGTGGTGACTCCGAGACGCCGCCCTACCTCCAGCACCTCTTTCTTGCGCCGTTGCGCCAGCGGTCCGCCCGCCAACTGCCAGTGGCCGATGTCGCCATTCGTCGCCGACACCAGCTTCACGTGATGTCCCTGCTTCGCCCACTTCATCGCCACGCCCGCGCCCCGATACTCAGCGTCATCCGGATGCGCGCCGAATATGATGATCCGCAGCTTGCCGTCATCCGGGACCTGCGCCGCCGCCCGCGCCTCGATCCTGCCTGTCCACAGCGCCGCTCCCACGCCGCAGATCGCCAGTACCGAGACAGCAGGAATTCCAAATCGCATCTTCATGTCAAACCTCCCTTCCTTTCCGGTGCACCACTTCTGGCGCCTTCCGGCACGGAGGTAACGATATCATCCCCGAAGTTCGAAGTGGAGTTTCAACGCTCCGCCCGCCAGGACGTCGCCGCCGCAGCCCTCTTCTGCTTGATGGTCGGAGGTGCTGCGGAGTCCCCATTGAACTCGGGCAGCCAGAAGCCATGAAGACGCCTGGTCAATTGCAGCGCGCTTTACACGCTGCGTCTGTGGTTGCCGGCAGGGCCATGGGGACTCGCTACCGCTCTCGGCTGTGAACGGCGGAGCAGGCGTATCCCTAAATCACCCGTTGCGCCCGGGCCGTCCCCTTGCCCTTCTTCTCCAGCACATCCACGTGCGCCGCATCCAGGAACAGCCGCAGCCGCACCGCCCATGGACTGTCCATGTCTCTCAATTTCTCGTATTCCTCCACCGCCCCGTCCCGGTCCCCGCTGAGCAGCAGCGAGAATCCCAGGTAATAGTGCGCCGGCGCGAATTTCGGATCCAACTCCACCGCCTTCCGGTAACTCGCGATCTTGGCCTTCCCGTGCCCGTTCTTCCCTTCAGCGAATCCCAGGTGGTACCACGCGCGCGCGTTGCCGGGCTCGGCCTGCGTCGCTCTGCTGAAGTAGTACAGCGCGCCGTCAAAATCATCCGCCCACAAGTGCCCGATGCCCGTCTGATAGCTGCTCTCCTGCGCAGCGTCATGCCGCGCGTTCCACTCCGCAACCGATAGATGCCGGCGGCTCATCTCCTCGAACCGGGACAGCGGCATCCCGAACGCCAGCACTTGCCCATCCACCACTTTCGTCGCATGCCACCCGGCCAGCAGCCCGTGCTCGTCAAACAGCGGCCCGCTCCCTGAATCCTTCGCGCCTCCGCAATTCAGCCGTGAGATCGCGCCAAACCCTCCCGCCTCCTTCATCACGCGCGAGTCGGCTTCATGGTCCACCATTTTCACGTGCTTCGTCCAACCCGACGACACGTCCGGCCCCTTCGGCGCCTGCGCCCCCACGTACACTTCCACCACGCCCGCATCGGCATCTTCGCCGGTGATCCACAACACCGGATGCATCCGTCCCCGTTCATCCAGCAGAGTTCCTGCCGCTGCGCCGAAGAACGCTTCACGAGGAACCAGCGCACGCCCCCCGATTCTCAGCACCGCGGGAGCCTGCTTCAGCAGCTTCCCGTGCGCGTCGTGTGTCAGCAGAACCGTCTCCGCGCGCACGCCGCACGCCAGCAACATCAGCACACACGTACACCGTTTCATCCACTGCTCAGACGCGCCACTTTCGCGCCCAGTTGCACCCATTTTGTACGATGGTAGTTTCACCTCCAATGGAATCCGTACCCGTTGACCTGAAAAAAACCGTCAATCTCCCTTCCACCGGCTTCGGCATGAAGGCGAACCTCCCGACGATGGAGCCGAAGTTGCTTGCCCATTGGAAGGAAACTGCACTCTATCACCGCATCCGAGAGGACCGCAAAGGCAGCCCCCTCTACGTCCTCCACGACGGCCCCCCGTACGCCAACGGCAACATCCACCTCGGCCACGCCTTCAATAAGCTCCTCAAGGACTTCATCGTGAAGTGGAAGACCATGTCGGGCTTCGATTCGCCCTACATCCCCGGCTGGGATTGCCATGGCCTGCCCATCGAGATCAAAGTCGACGGTCAGCTCGGCTCCAAAAAGGCGAACATGACCACGGCGCAGATCCGCCGCGAGTGCCGCAAATACGCCGAAAAGTTCGTCAAACTCCAGAGCGAATCCTTCCAGCGCCTCGGCGTCCTCGGCCGGTGGGAAGATCCCTACCTCACCATGAGCCCCGGCTATGAAGCCGTCATCGCCGGCGCCTTCGTCGACTTCCTCTCGCAGGGCTCCGTCTACAAGGGCCTCAAGCCCGTCAACTGGTGCATCAGTTGCCGCACCGCTCTGGCCGAAGCCGAGGTCGAATACGAGAACCACGCCAGCCCGTCCATCTGGGTCCGTTTCAAACTGACCTCTGATGCGGCAGCCATCCACCCGTCGTTGTGCGGCAAGAACGTCTACGGTCTCATCTGGACCACCACGCCCTGGACCATCCCTGCCAACGTCGGTATCGCCTACCACCCTGACTTCGAATACGCCGCCATCGCAGTTGGCGACGCCGTCTACATCGTTGCCGCAGATCTGGTCCGGGCGACTGCCTCCAACTGTAGCTGGACCGACTACACGGAAATCGCACGTTTCACCGGACGACAGCTCGACGGAGCCATCTTCCGCCACCCGTTCCTGGAGCGGGACTCCAAAGGCGTTCTCGCCGACTACGTCACCCTCGAGCAGGGCACCGGCGCGGTTCACACCGCTCCCGGCCACGGCGCCGAAGACTATCTCACAGGCCAGAAGTACGGCCTCCCTACCTTCTGCCCAGTAGACGCCCAGGGGCGCTTCTATCACGCCGAAGGCGCTGCCGGCCGTCTCCCCGAAGAGATCATCGGAAAAACCATCTGGCAGGCCAACCCCATCGTCTCCGAGATCCTGCGCCAGTCCGGCGCTCTGCTCGGCGAAGTGAAACTCGACCACAGCTATCCTCACTGCTGGCGCTGCCACAAGCCCACCATCTTCCGCGCTACCGAACAGTGGTTCATCGGCATGGAGCTCAACCATCTCCGCACCAAAGCTCTGGAGGCGATCAAGAAGGTCAGCTGGCATCCCGAGTGGGGCGAAGAGCGCATCTCCAACATGATCGCCACACGCCCTGACTGGTGCATCTCCCGCCAGCGCGTCTGGGGTGTTCCTATCACCGTCTTCTACTGCGACTCCTGCGGCGACGCGCTCACCGACCGCAAGTACCTCGATCCCGTCGTCGCGCTCTTCAAAGAGCACACCGCCGATGTGTGGTACGAAAAGTCGGCAGCCGAGCTGCTCGGTCCTGATGTGAAGTGCGTCAAGTGCGGATGCTCCTCCTTCCGCAAGGAGAACGACATCCTCGACGTCTGGTTCGACTCCGGCGCCAGCCACCTTGCCGTGCTCACCGAATCCAACGGCCTGCCCTGGCCCTCCGATATGTATCTCGAAGGCGGGGACCAGTACCGCGGCTGGTTCCACTCTTCACTGCTGGTCGGCGCGGGCCTGCGCGGCGAGTCGCCCTACCGCGAGTGCGCCACCAATGGCTGGACTCTCGACGGCGAGGGCAAGGCCATGTCCAAGTCCATCGGCAACGTCATCGAGCCTGAAGAGATCATCAAGAAATACGGAGCCGATGTTCTCCGCCTCTGGGTCGCCTCCGTCGCCTTCCATGAAGACGTGCGCATGTCGGAGCTCATCCTCACTCGCCTCACCGAGGCCTACCGCAAGCTCCGCAACACGTTCCGCTATGCGCTCGGTAACCTCCACGATTTTGATCCGGCCGCCGATGCGCTGCCCTCGGAGGAACTGCTCGAAATCGACCAGTGGGTCCTGCACCGCGCCGCCGCGCTTGTCGAGCAGTGCCGGGCAGCTTACGACGACCTCTCTTTCCATCGCGTCTATCAGGCGGTCTACAACTTTGCCACCACGGACCTCAGCGCCGTCTACTTCGACGTCCTGAAGGATCGCCTCTACACCTGTGCGCCGAGTTCGAAATCCCGGCGCAGCGCGCAGACCGCGCTCTACCGCGTCAACCACGCACTGCTCCGCCTCGCTGCGCCGCTCCTGGCCTTCACCACGGAAGAAGCCTGGTCCCATATGCGCCGGCGCCCGAGCGACCCCGAGAGCGTCCATCTCGCCGTCGCGCCACAACCTTCGGAGCTCACTGAGGGGCTCCCCGGCGATCACGCCAAACTGAGCGAGAACTGGGACCGCCTCATGGCTGTTCGCGACCAGGTCCTCAAGAGCCTTGAAGCTGCGCGCAACGAGAAACTCATCGGCGCGCCGCTCGAAGCCCGCGCCATCCTCGAAGCCGGGCCTGACCTCTTCCCGCTGCTTGAACAGTACGCCGCCGAACTCCCCGGCCTCTTCATCACTTCTCAAGTGGAACTGAAGTCCGCCGGCTCCGGCGATCTCAAAGTGACCATTGAGCGCGCAGCCGGCGCCAAGTGCGAGCGCTGCTGGAAATACACTTTCGATGTCGGCCAGGACGCCGCGTTTCCCACCGTCTGCGTCCCCTGCGCCTCCGCAGTGCATCAAATACTCGGGGATTAACTCACCATGCGCAGCTGGCCCTTCATCATCCCTGTCCTGGTGATCCTGCTCGACAGGATCACCAAGCAGTTGATCGAGGCTCGTGTACGCGATTGGGACATCATCCCCGTCATCCCCGGCCTCTTCCAGATCGTCCACACGCGTAACACCGGCATCGCTTTCGGCCTCTTCTCCGAAGCCGGCTCCAACGGCGGAAACTCAGTGCTGATCGTCTTCTCCTTCGCCGTCATGATCTTCGTCGGCTGGATGCTCTGGACCGCCGCCAGGACCTTGAGTGAGCACTGGACCCTGCCCGCCGCCCTGGCTCTCGTCCTCGGCGGCGCAGCCGGGAACCTCTACGACCGCATCGCTTTCGGTAGCGTCACAGACTTCCTCGACTTCTTCTGGGGCACCCACCACTTCCCCGTCTTCAACGTCGCCGACAGCGCCATCACCATCGGCGCCTTCCTTCTCCTCTGGAACCTCTGGGCCGTTCGCCGCCCCGCCGAAGCCCATCACAGCGATTCCACGGTTCCTCCTGCCCCATCAGGCTGAAACACGTCCTCGATCTTCATCTCAAACAGCCGCGCGATGGTGAACGCCAGGGGCAGGCTCGGATCGTATTTCCCTGTCTCGATCGCATTCACGGTCTGGCGCGAAACCGACAGCCGCCCGGCAAGCTCCGCCTGCGACCAATCGCGCTCAGCCCGCAGTACTTTCAGCCGGTTCTTCATCGGTACCGCCTCAAAGCGTTGACGTATCCAGTGCAGAAGCCCACCAGCAGCCCGATCGTCACGAATTCCGGCTCGAATCGCCCCACCAGTTCCGCCCGCTGCAGAGATGGCCAGAGCATGGCCAGGAGAAACACCCCAAGAGAGCCCCACGCCAGCCCTTCGAAATAGATCCGGATCTGCAGTTCGTCGTGTTGACGCAGGTTCCGGATGTGCTCGCGCACAAACCAAATCGCCGCTGCGATCACCACCAGGACCGTCCACCGTGCCACCACCGGACCCAATCGCAGTCCCACAAAAGCGTTGCCGATGAGCACAACACACAAGACAACAGTTGCCGCCAATGATTCCCGCGACGCCTTCCCGGCGCAGCCAAAGCTGAAGAGTGTCGAAGACCTGCTTTTCTCTGTCATGGATCAACAGTAAAGCAGGCTTGTCTGTATGTCAATGACATTTTACAAACAATCAACTACACTCGACAGAGATCCACGGCTTGCTTCAACGACACCAGCGGATCCCTCTTCGGCACGAACTCATGAGCCATGTAGCCGTCGTAGTCAAGCTCCGCTATGGCCTTCGAGATCGCCAGGTAGTTGAGCTCCTGCGTCTCGTCGATCTCGTTCCGCCCCGGATTGCCGCCCGTGTGGTAGTGCCCGATCCATTGATGGTTCTCGCGGATCGTCCGGATCACGTCGCCCTCCATGATCTGCATGTGGTAGATGTCGTACAGCAGTTTCACGTTGGGGCTGTTCACCGCCTTCATCACCTCGACGCCCCAGGCCGTCTTGTCGCACATGTAGTCCTTGTGGTTCACCTTGGAGTTGAGCAGCTCCATCACCACCAGGATCCCCTTGTCCTCGGCGTACTTCTTGATCCGGTTCAGGCCGATGATCGTGTTCTCGGCGCCCTCCGCATCGCCCATGCCCTTGCGATTGCCCGAAAAGACGATGATGGAGTGCGCCCCCGCCGCTACCGCCTTGTCAACCATGGGCTTGAAGCGCTGCTCGATGCCGTCGTGGTTTTCCTTGCGGTTCAGCCCGTCAGGGATCGTCGTCGGGCCGGGCACCACGGTCAGCCGGAGCCCCGCCTCCTTCACCACGTCCCACTCACTCGGCGCCACCAGGTCCATGGCCACAATCCCCATCTTCGCTGCGGACTGCGCCAGTTCCGTGATCGGGATCTTTGCGTAGCACCAGCGGCACAGCGACTGCTTAATGCGCCCAGAAGTTGCCGCTCCGGTCTGCGCCAGCACTTGGCTCAGTGCTGCCGCGCCCAAGCTGGCCGATGGAAGAAAGCTGCGGCGATTCATGCCATTCAGACTATCAGAACCACACCGTCGGAATGAGCCTCCGTTCTACCATAGGGTGGTATGCTCTCATGGCTTGCCGCCGTTCCCGTTGACCGCATCGACGAATGGCTGCGCATCGGCGCGCGTGCCTCTGTTTATCTCATCGGAGCGGGGATTTCCACCTTTGTCTTCGGCAAATTCTTCAACCGCATCGGACACATCTCGGCGGAGCTGATCCGGCAGCGCGGCGGCATTGCCGATGTCGAACTTGAAAAGCAGGCCAACACGATCACCGGCATCGCCCGCCGGTTTGTCTTTTCCGCCATCTGGATCCTTGCCCTGGTTCTCGCCCTTAAGGAGATCGGGCTCGATGTCGGCCCTATACTCGCCGGCGCGGGCGTGGCCGGACTGGCCGTCGGTTTCGCCGCGCAGAGCGTCCTCAAGGATTGGATCAACGGATTCTTCATCCTCGCCGACGGCCGCATCCGCATGGGCGACATCGTCAAGATCGGCGACGTCTCCGGCGTCGTCGAGCACATCGCCCTTCGCACCATCGTTCTCCGCAGCTACGACGGCAACGTCCACGTCATCTCCAACGGCACCATCCAGAATTTCACCAACATGACTCTGGGCTTCTCCTACGCCACTTTCGACGTCGCAGTCGACTATGACGAGGATCCCGAGCTCCTCATGGATCTCTTCCGGGAGATCGGCTCAGAGTTGCGTGCAGACCCCGCTTTCGCCCAGGACATCATCGAGGACATCGAGGTCTCCGGCGTCGATCGCTTTACCGAACAGGGCGTCGTCGTCAAGGCCCGCATCAAGACCAAGCCGAGCCGCCAGTGGTCGGTCGGCCGGGAATTCAACCGCCGCCTTCGCGATGCCTGCGCCGCCCGCGGCATCACCATCGCCACTGCCCAACGCGCCGTTCAGATCTTCGAGAAAGGCTTCAAGTATGATTCCAATTCAGCCAAACCAGTTGGCCGGGCTTGAGTGGCGCCAGCCCTCGGCCTTCAATCGTACTTACGAACTCAAATCCGGCGACTCCGTTCTTGCCAGGCTGGAGTTCATGAAGGTCTTCGGCACTCTTGCCGGCGCCCAGACTGCCGCTCAGGCCTGGACCTTCAAGCGCGGCGGCTTCCTTACCCCCATCGTCACAGCCCGTCTCGACGGCTCTGAGACCGATATCGCCACATTCGAGCCCAACTGGACTCATCGAAAGGGCACACTGACTCTAGCCGGCGGTGAAATCCTCGAACTCCGCTCCACCAACTTCTGGGCCTCCGAGTGGGTGCTGACCAACGCTCAGAAGGAACAGGTGCTGCGCTTCCACAACAAGGGCATGCTGCACCACGGCGCCAGCGTCGAAGTCTCCGAAGCTTCCAAGTCCCGCGGCGACCTTGGTCTGCTGCTCGCGCTCACCTGGTACATCCTCGTCCTTCACATGCAGGACTCAACAGTGGTGGCGGCGTCTTCGTGAGCATCACCCGTGTCCTCTACACGGCGGCCCATGGCGGCTTCGACGGTCAGCCCATCCCCCTCGGCGGCGGCGCGGCCGTCTCCAACCTCCTCATCGACGAGTGGTCCCGGACTCGTCCCTTTCACGTCGATCTCCTCGGCCCTGCTATTCTCGGCGCGCACGCGCCATCCGGCCAGGATCTTGTCCGCTTCAATGAGGCTCAGTACGCCGCCTTCTGCCACAGCTTCCGCGAAGCCGCCACGTCCGTTGTCCTCCAAAACGATCCCGGCTCCACTGCGGTCCTCGTCAACGACATCAGCGAAGGCCCAGACTTCGCGCGCATCGCAGGCGCGGGCTTCCGAATCGTTACCGTCTATCACGTCGACGTAGTCGCCTACATCGCGGCAATCTATCTCAAGGGCCGCATCAGTCCTTCCACTTTGACCCGGGTTTGGGAGCGCCTCCACTCTTTCGGCATCGACCGCCTTGCTCCAGGCATTCTCAGGCTCATCTTCGCCCAGCAGCGGGCCAGCCTCCTGTATTCCTCCACAGTCGTGGTGCCCTCTTCAGGCATGAAGGACATTCTTCTGGCCTGCTACCCGGAGATTCCGCCCGACCGCATCCAGGTCCTTCCCTGGGGCGCGCCGCCCGCTCCATCTGCCGGTGGAGCCTGCCTGCGCAGCGAATTCGGCGTTCCACCCGAGGCGCGCGTCCTGCTTTGTCTCAGCCGCATCTCCCCGGAGAAAGGGCAGGACACTCTTCTCGAATCGCTGATCGAGTGGGAGGCGCAGACCACATTTCCCAGCCTGCCGATCTGGCTCTTCGTCTGCGGCGAACCCGCCTTCATGCAAGGCCAGCGCCACCTGGCGCGGCTGCAGGCCCTGGCTGCCCGCTTAAAGCGCATCAGAGTCGTCTTCCCCGGCTATGTCACGGGTGCGCGCAAGCAGGACTTTTTCCGCATGGCGGATCTCTACGTCTTTCCATCGCGCCACGAAAGTTATGGCCTCACCCTCATGGAAGCACTCTCCGCCGGCCTGCCCGCGGTCTGCCTGGAGCATCAGGGATCATGTGACATCATGCGACCCGATTTCGGAGCAATGCTCCCCGCCGATTCGCCGCTCTGGCCCGCGATCGCAAGCCTGCTTGCCGAACCCCAGCGTCTTTCGGAGATGGGCGAAGCCGCCCGAGCCTACGCCGCCGCCCGCCCATTCGCTCTGAGCGCATCTCGACTCGCGGAGCTGCTGCGCCGCTAGCAGGCTCGCATCTCGTTCACCAGCTCTGGCCCGATTTCGCCCAACCCCAGCACACGCTCCGCACCGCCCAGCCGGATCGCCTCCCGCGGCATTCCGAACACGACGCAGGTCTCTTCACTCTGCGCGATCGTCCGGCCGCCGGCATGCCGCAACGCGACCAGTCCTTCCGCCCCGTCACTTCCCATGCCGGTCAGCAGCACTCCGGTCGATTGCCGCCCCGCGCACTCGGCCACGGACCGGAACATGACGTCCACCGAAGGACGCTGATAACAGACCTTCGGACCGCCGTCCAGGCGCGTCCGCCAGTTTTCACCTCCAGCTCGCTCGACGATCAGGTGAAAATTGCCCGGCGCGATCAGCGCGCAGCCGTCTTGCAGCATCTCACCTCCCTGAGCCTCGCGCACGTCCATCGCGCAAACATGGGCCAGCCTCTCTGCGAATGCGGCAGAGAAGCCCGGCGGGATGTGCTGGGTGATCACGATCGGCGGCACTTCGGCGGGCATGGATCGCAGGACCTGTTCGATCGCTCGCGTGCCGCCCGTCGAAGCCCCGATAGCGATCAATTGATGGTGCAACACTCTTTGACCCGCCGCCGGCGCCAGCCTCGCTGGGGCAGGCTCCATGTGCGGGCGCCGTGGTCGCGACACCGCCGCTGCGCGCACGCGGCGCGGCAGATCCTCGCGCAGATCTCCCACCGAGTACGGGCCGCCCGGCTTGGCCAAAACGTCCACGGCGCCGCGATGCATGGCCTCCAGGGCCGCTTTCGTTGAGCTCTGCGTCAATGAGCTGATCACGATCACCGGCATCGGATGATGGTGCATCAGGCGATCCAGGAACGTCAGCCCGTCCATGCGCGGCATCTCGATATCGAGCGTCAGGACATCCGGCCGCAGCGCCACGATCTTGTCGCGCGCGACATAGGGGTCCGGCGCTGTCCCCACCACTTCCAGGTCGGGTTGTGCGCTCAGGATGTCGCTCAGGACCTTGCGCACGATTGCCGAATCGTCCACCACCAGCACTCTCGTCCTGCTGCCAAAGCTCATGAGGGCTCTCCGTAATACACAGTCACTTCCAGACTGCCGTTTGCCAGGGGAAACATCAGCCACGGCCCCTGGCAGTTGGCGGGCGCCGCCCCCAGCACAGGCTGTTCGATCCTCAGATGCCCGGACGGTTCCACGCGGCTCATCGTCGCTCCGCACAGTACATTGGCCAGTTCCGCCACCATGCTCTGCTCCTGCGGCTCGCCGACCTGGTCGTCTTCCAGTCCAAGAAACTCCGCCGCCATCCGCCGCGGGCAGCCATCCGATACTGCGACACACAACGCACCCGTCAGGCTCCCGCCGAAGTTGGCCATGCCGATCCTGGCGCCCTGAGAAGATCCTCCGATCACCTCCGCCTTTGCGACCGTCAACTCGAAGAACATCGTCTCGAGCGCCTCCAGGACAGCGGTCTCGCAGGCGCTGCGCAATGCCTCGTCGCGCAGATCAGTCAACGGCATGGCGCGGTTTCCTTGCTCCACTCCGGAAAGACCCCGCGGAGCACTTCGTTCAGCTTCTCCGGCGGGAACGGCTTGCGCACGTAATCACGCGCGCCCAACCGCAAGAGCTCTCCCACCCGATGCTCGGTCGAATCCGTCGAAACGACAATCACCGGGATTTCCGCCAGCGCCGGGTCCATCTTCAGCTCGGCCAGAAACCCTTCGCCGTCCATCACCGGCATGTTGATATCGGTGAGGATCAGGTCGATCCCTGACGCGCGGGTCCGCAGCTTCACCAGTGCATCCAGCCCGTTCGACGCCTCGACCATTCCGCATGGCGGTAGTCCCGCAACAGATATGGCGCGCATCACAAATGCGCGCATGACAGGCGAGTCGTCCACGATCATCAGGCGCTTTGGCATTTCTCTCCTCCGATCCGTTCCACAGTCGTGCGCCCCGCCAGCTCCTGTTCCGCTCCTCCATGCGCCCGCGCCAGCATCCGGCCGCTCTCGACCTCCAGCCTCACCGTCCTCGAGAACGTTCCTCCCACATCCTCGGCGTGCACCATCACCCCCGCTTTCCACAGGACCCTGCGAACCGCCGCATAGTTGCGCCTGCCGATGCTGAACACCCCGTTGTCAGCGACCACAGCCGCGCCTCCCGCCAACCGCACCACCAGCCGCTTTTTGTCCGCACCCATCCGGTACGCCTCCTGGAAAAGGAGCGGCACTCCGGTATCCGCATAGCGATAAGGATAGTCCCGTCCGTTGTTGACCCGGTCCAGGGAACTGTCCGGCAGCATGAAGTGCAGCAGTCCCCCGACCAGCGCTACGGGATCCCAGATCACCACTGCAATGCACGAACCAAGCGCGTAGGTGACGAGCTCATCCCCCGGTTCGCCGGTCACGCGGCAATCTCCAACCCCCACGACTAACTTGCTCACGGCATCCTCCGATTCCTGGTCTCTACCTTCCGGCGGCCGGCTTTCGATAGACCGCCGGTTTCACGTAGTTGAGTTCGTGCCTGATCCCCATGAGCCCCTCGGAGTGGCCGATGAGTAGCCATCCTCCCGGCTCCAGCCGCTCCGTGAATCGCTGGACCAGCCGCTCCTGCGTCGGCTTGTCGAAATAGATCATGACGTTGCGGCAGAAGATCACCGAACAGAGCGGCACATGCCTGAAATCCTGCATCAGATTCAGCCGCTCGAAGCTCAGCCTGGACCTCCATTCCGGCCTGACTCGAACCAGGCCTGAGCTCTGCCCCGTCCCCCGCTGGAAGTACTTCGCGGGCCAGCCCACCGGGAGCTCCTTCAAGCGCGATTCCGAATAGACGCCCGCTTGCGCTGCCTCCAGCGCCCGCGTCGAGATGTCGGTCGCCAGCAGTTTCATGGCGCGGGACCTTGACTCGCCCATCGCCTCGATCGCCTGGAACAGGATGCTGTAAGGCTCCTCCCCCGTCGAACATCCTGCGCTCCATACCTGAAACGAACCACCCTCGGCCAGTTCGGGCAGAATTTGCCTGTGCAGGAGCTCGAAGTGCTGCGGTTCGCGCAGAAAGCAGGTGAAGTTGGTTGTCAGCGCGTCGATCAGGCGGGCCAGTTCAATCCCCGTACGATCTGCCCTCACAGCGTGCAGATACCCGGCAATGTCGTAGAGGCCAAGGTCGCGGACGCGTCGGCTGAGCCGTGCGCTGACCAGCGCCTCCTTGCCGCACTTCAGCTCAAGCCCGAAGACCTCACGGGCCATCGATTGAATCTTGCGGAAATCAGAGGGCCCCAGGGCAGCCGGCTCTCTTCCGCCGGAGACTGGATTGCCGTGCGCCATGCCGCTATCGCCGGGAGACCGCGCCGGCCTCGCCGGCCACCGACGCCAGGTCAAGAATCAGCCCAACACGGCCATCGCCGAGGATCGCGCCGCCGGCGATGCCGCGCACGTCTTTGAAGGTCGGCCCGAGGTTCTTGATCACCACCTCCTGCTTTCCTGCGAGTTCGTCCACCAGCAGGCAAAACGTCCGGCTCTCGCTTTCGCCTACGATCATCAGACCCTCCTCCACGTTCCGGCCTGCGTGTCCGATACCCAACTTCTCGCCGAGGCGCACCACGGGCAGCAGGTGATCCCGCACCATCACCATCTCCCCTCGCCCTTCCACCGTGAAGATGCTGTCGGGGCGAGGCTTGAAGATCTCGCGCACAGAGAAAATGGGCACGATGTAGCGCTCGCCGCCGACAAGCACCACAAGTCCATCGATGATCGCCAGCGTTAACGGCAGCTTCAGCAGAAACGTAGTACCGCTGCCGGAGGTCGAGACGATCTCGATGCGGCCGCGCAGCCTGGCCACATGCTTGCGCACTACGTCCATGCCGACGCCGCGCCCGCTGACGTCGGTCACCTGTTCGGCTGTCGAGAAGCCCGGCTCGAAGATCAAATGAAAGACGTCCGAGTCGCTCAGGTGCGCGTCCGCGCTGACCAGACCGCGATCCACTGCCTTCTGTAGAATCTTCTGCCGGCTGAGGCCGCGGCCGTCATCGCTCAGCTCGATCACGATCATGCCGGCCTGGTGCGACGCCTTCAACCGGACTCTGCCGGTCTGCGACTTGCCCGCGGCAGTGCGCTCTTCGGGCTTTTCGAGACCATGATCCATGGAGTTTCGAAGCATGTGCACCAGCGGGTCCGCCAATTCTTCCACAATCGTGCGGTCCAGTTCGACGTCTTCTCCGTACAACTCAAGCTCGGCGAGCTTTCCCGACTTGCGCGCCAGGTCACGCACCAGCCGGGTCATTCGGCGGAAGAGTTGTCCGATCGGCACCATGCGCATCGCCATGGCGGTCTTCTGCACTTCACCTGTGACTCGGGACAGATGCGAGATGTCGCGCTGCAGGCGAGGCGACTTGACCCCGTGCAAATCCGGATTGTGCCGCAGCATGGATTGCGCGATGACGAGTTCTCCCACCATGTCCACCAGGAACTCGAGCTTGGCGGTATCTACCTTGATGAGCGAGGACTCGCCCGCCCGTCCCCGCGAGGAGGATGAGGCAGAGGGGGCGTCCGGCCCGGACTGCTGTGTTTCTAGCTGACGCGGAGGCGCCTCCTCCTCATCAGGCGTTTGCGTGGCAGCCATGCGTACCCTCGCGAGGAGTGCATCCGGCGAGGGTGGCGCTTCCACCGGACGGCCCTGCTGCGCGGCCTCAATGCTGTTCAGCCAGATCGCCAGATAGTCCCCGGCATGCAGGACGACATCCACGGTGGATGGGGAGAGCACAAGCTCCCCGTTGCGTGCGAGATCCAGCAACGACTCCACCTCGTGGGACACCCGCTGAATCACTTCGTAATCGAGGAAGCCGGCCAGCCCCTTGATGGTGTGGAAGCTGCGAAATGCGCTGTGCAGGGTTTCGCCGGTCTGCGAGCCCTGCTCGATTTCCAGCAGCCTGGCCTCGATATTGGCCAGATGCTCGCGAGCCTCCACCAGAAAGTCGCTGAGGAGCTGCGGATCCTGATTGAGGGGGGGGGCCGCCGGGTCGACGGAGAGTGCGGCCTTCGCGGACTCAGCCCCGGCGAGGGCTGAAGAAAGCTCCTTCAGCCCGTTCTCCACAGTCGTGCCGCCGGCGCCGATTGTCTCCCCGGCCGCCGGGGTTTCGTGTGCCCTTGGATCAGACGTTTTCTTGCGCATGGTTTGAACCTGTCACGTGGTCTCCGCAATCGGAGCCGGGGACGTCAGAAGTTCTGGAAATCGTCATCCAGCGGGATGCTGGGACGCGATGGCCGGACCTGCCCGGTCAGGACCGCGACTCCGGCGGGATGGCGATGCGAGAAATGTGCCGCGCCTGCCGGCATGCGGGAAGCGTGGACCTCGTCCGCGCCACCGACCAGGCCGCGCAGGCGGTGTACGGAGTCCTGCAGCGACGCGGCTTGAGCGCTCATCTCCTCGCCTGCGGAGGCGCTCTCTTCCGCGCTGGCCGCGGTGGACTGCGTGACCTGCTGCATCTGCGTGATCGCCCGGGCAATCTGCTCGATGCCGCGCGCCTGTTCCTGGCTCCCCACGTGCACTTCGTTGGAGAGCACCTTGATTGCCGAAGCGTTGTCGACCACCCGAGTGACGCAGGCGGCGACCTCGTCCAGCCGCACCTTTCCTTCGTTGGACCGGACGATCGATTCTTCGATGAGGTCCGAGGTGTCCTTGGCCGCCTGGGCGCAGCGCTGAGCCAGGTTGCGCACCTCGTCTGCCACCACCGCGAAGCCCATGCCTGCCTCTCCGGCACGCGCCGCTTCCACTGCGGCATTGAGAGCCAGGATGTTGGTCTGGAATGCGATCTCGTCGATGACGCGGATGATGCGTGAGATCTTCTCGCTGGAGGTGTTGATCTCCTTCATGGATTCGATCATCTGGCCGAGCTTCTGGTTCGTCTCCTTCAGCAGGTGATCGGCTTTTTCGGTCTCCGCTGCGGCGCTGCGTGCGTTGTCCGCGTTCTTCTGCGTCATTGAATTGATCTGCTTGGTGGAGGCCGACGTCTCTTCCAGGGAGGCCGCCTGTTCGGACGATCCCTGCGCAAGCGCCTGGGACGAGCTTGACACCTGTTGCGATGCGGAAGCGACCTGGCGCGAGCCTTCGGCAATCTCGCCGGCGATGCGCCGCAAGGATACATTGGCGTGGCGGATCACCCAGAACGACGCCGTGGCCACGCTGGCAGCCAGTAGACAAAGCAGGATCGTCAGCCAGCGCGAGAAAGATACTTCGGAGGTGGCTTCTCGCGCCGTCTGCGCCAGAATGCCGGACTGCAACTCCTGCAGGCTGGCGGACTCCTTCTGCATCTTCTCCAGCAGCGGCGAGAAAACCCCCGCCAGCATCTTTGTCGCCTCGTCGAACCGCTGGCCCCGGATGTGACTGTCGAACTGCGGCAGTTGCCGCGTCCATTCGGCGACATCCTGTTTCAGCGATGTGAAAACGCTCTTGCCCGAATCTGCCTGGAGCAGCGGTCCAAGCTCGGCTACCGCGGTTTGCAGAGTAGCGGCCGCGGACTCAGCCAACCGGCGGGAGCTTTCCACCTGGGCCGTGTCGCCGGTGAGCGAGCCCAGCACGACGCCGCGCTGGCCGCTCTGTGCTGTTGCCACCGCGGCGTTGATCTGCCCCATCAGTTGCAGCTTCTGTGCCTGGCTGGTGGAGCTTTCCTCTAACTTGTGCCCGAGGTTCGTCGTGCTGATCAACGTCACGATTCCCAATAGCAGAAGGAAGGCGACCGTCAGTCCCTGGCTGATATAGATCTTCGTACCCAAACTAACCCTATCCGTTTTCATCTGTGTCTCCCTGGTCTTGTTTCCAGTCATGCCGGCGTGAACTACGCCAAAGCAGGCTCGGCAGTCCACTCGGGCAGTTTTTCTAATCCGTGCAGCTCCTGGCGCGAAAGCACCTGGTCGATATCGAGGAGGATCTTGACGCGGCCTTTGGCCTTGGCCATGCCGAGGATGTAGGGCAATGCGACTTCGTCGCCGAAGGCGGGCGCGTCTTCGATCTCACTGTCCTGAATGGTGAGGACTTCTGAGACGCCATCGACGATGACGCCCATCTGCAGGCCGGCCGGAGCCCCCCCGCTGAGCAGAACCTGAAGAACGATAATGCAGGTTCGCGAGGTGTATTCTGCCTCCTCCAATGTGAATTTCCTGCGGAGGTCGATCACGGGTATCACCTTGCCCCGCAGGTTGATGACGCCCTTGACGAAGCCGGGAGTCTGGGGCACAGCGGTGATTTCCTGCAGCCCCATAATCTCGCGCACCTTCAAGACGTGCACGCCGAACTCTTCCTTGCCGAGGTGGAACACCAGATACTTGCCGTGGCGGCTGCGGGCGCCGTTCTCCGCACGGACTGCCGTTGTCTGCACTTCATGCCTCCCCTTGAACTAGGTCCGGCACGGGCAGCGCCGGTTGTGGCCGGGCAGCAGAGGGACCGTCCACGTTGCCTTTATCGGCAACGGGGGAGGAAGTCAGAGGCAAAATGGGCAATATTGAGAACTTGGAGTCCCGCCTGCTATGCTCGTGACCAATGGCGGCCGTCGAAGGCCGCCGGACTGGGAGCTTCTATGCGCTTTCAATCGATTCTGCTGGGGCTGGCCCTTGGGGCTTCCCTGCTTCCGGCACAAAACGTCGCGCCGCCTAAAACGCACCTCAAGGTCGGAGACGAAGCGCCCGACTTCACCCTGCGCACTACGGCGGGCAGCACTCCGTTCAAGCTTTCCGAGCAGCGGGGCAAGACCGTCGTGCTCGCCTTCTTCCCCGCCGCGTTCACCGGTGGTTGAACGAAGGAGATGACGGCGTACCAGGCTGGTCTCGCCAAATTCGAAGAAGCAGGGGCGGTGGTTCTGGGCATCAGCACGGACAACCTGCCGACTCTGAGTCACTGGTCCAAGGAAGAGTTGAAGCTGTCGTTCCCCCTGGCGTCTGATTTCAGCCAGCGGAAGGTCTCTGAAGCCTATGGCGTATTAATCAAAGACGCTGGCATTGCCAACCGGGCAACATTTGTCATCGACCCGGACGGGAAGATCCAGCACATCGAGGAAGGCTCTTCCGCGATAGATCCGACGGGCGCTGTCACGGCATGCTCGCGGTTGAAGAAGCACTAGAAGTCTGAACGCGAGGGCCGGCCGGGCTGGCCCCTCCTCTCACTCGAAGAACGCCTCGCCTAACTTGCGGTACTTCCAGGCGACATCGAGATCGAGCTCGATGCCGAGCCCTGGCACCGAGGGCACACGCACCCTGCCGTCGCGGATCATGGGACGGTCGCCAGTCTTGATCAGCTCATCGAAGAACGGCACGGAAGCGGCGTGCCATTCCAGTGCGAGCACATTCGGAGTTGCCGCGCAGAGGTGAACCCCGGCCATGGTGCCGAGCGGGCCACTGATGTTGTGCCAGGTCAGGTTCACGTAATGCATGTCGGCGAGGTTGGCGAGCTTCCGCCCCTCCCAAAGGCCGAGTTTCTGGACATCGGGCGCGAGCACTCGCAGGCCGGCTTCAGTGATGAGCCGTTCGAAGTCGATCAGGAAAAAGTGGTTCTCCCCGGTGGCCAGCGGCGTCCGAGTCGCGCGCTGCGCCTCGGCGAGCGCGCGGACATTCTCAGGAGGCATCACGTCTTCGAGCCAGAGCAGGCGCAGCGGTTCCAGCGCGCGAGCGAGATCGACCGCCGCGGCAACGCCGTAGTTCCAGTGGCAGTCGATAGCGAGTCCGACTCCATCTCCAACCGCTTTGCGAACAGCGCCGGCCAGATCGGCGGCGAAGTCCACCTCCTGGGGGCTCAGTCCGCGGTTGTATTCGTCGGTCTCGAAGGGAGTGGGCACGTCGACATCGAACTTCAGGAAGCGGAAGCCTCGGCCGGCCATCTCCGCGGCACGGCGGGCGTAAGATTCCGAAGTCAGCGCTTCAGGCCTCGACGCGTCCCATCCATGGTGCTTCACGCTGATCCGCGCCTCGCCGGGCTCCGCGGGAGGACCCATCCAATGGGGAGTGCGCGGCTTCAGCAGCGGCGAGATCGATTCCAGCGCTTCTCCACCGTGGCAGTCGGCATAGAGCGTGACCTCGTCGCGATACTTGCCGCCGAGCAACTGCCAGACGGGCATCTGATAGGCCTTGCCGAGGAGGTCGAGGACTGCCGTCTCGATGCCGCCGATGGCGTGGAAGACGAGTCCCGGCGAGGCGTAGACGACGGAGGCGCGCATGCGGCGGATGAGCCGGTCGATGTGCGTCGGGTCCTCGCCCGCCAGGATTTCATTGAACGCGCGAATCACGCCGGTGAGGCCGGGTCCCAGGAAGGCTTCGCCGAAACCCGTGAAGCCACTGTCCGTTTCGACGCGAACGAGTGTCCAGTCGAAATTGGCCTCGATAACAGCCGTGGAAACGCGCGTGATCTTCATGTGGGCTTACCGTACCATGATGAGCCTCTGCACCGCGCGAGGGAGCGTCGCCGGCCGATAGCTGACGGCTGATCGCTGAAGGCTGAATGCTACTTAAACTCAAGCCAGACCAGTTCGCCGGCCACCGGCGGATCGGCGGGCTTCACAGGCTTGGCGGGCGCCGCCTTCTTCGGTGTGGCCCCTTTCTTCGTGCTGGAAGCCTTCGCAGGCGGGACCGGCTTCGGCGCCGGGGGAGGCGGCGGCTCCTGCGCCTTAGCAATATAGCCTGCCTCGACGAGCGGCGAGCCGGGTTGAGGCCCGCAAATGAACTCGCGTTTCTGGGCGCTTCCGCCTCGGAGCATGACCTGATTCGGCCTTTCGGTGCCCACGATCACCTTCTGAGCGGGGGTTCTTCCAGCGGCAGGTTTGGTCTCAATGTGGAACTTCAACAGCGAGGTAGCGCAGTCGAGGAACACGAGCCGCCCGCTGGCTGTGGAGTCGCCTTTCGGAGACTCCCAGCCTTTCGGCGTTGTGACGCCGGGTTTGGTAGAGGGCTTTGCGGGCGCAGGCGTGTCCACATCGCGCAGCAGGCCTTGAGCGATCGAAGCCTGCTCGGGAGTGGAAGCGGCGTCCAAAGCGCGCAGCGCGGAAACGCGCGCGACGACGCGCTTGCCGGCCTCCAGTTGAGCCCGGCCCAGCGCCTCCCAGAAGACGGACTGGCGTGGCAGGATCTCTGTCGCCCTGGCGATGCACTCTTCGGCCCCCGTGGCATTGCCCTGCCTCAGGAGCGTCGTGCCCAGCAGGAACCATGCCTCGGCAAAGGCCGGATTGAGCTCGACGGCCTGGCGCAGGCTCTGTGTGACGAGCGCCTCCGGGCCATGGGTGTCGCGAATGAGCATCGCGTACTCGAAGCGCGTGGCTGCCTGCCTGTCCCCGAGGGCGATGGCTCGTTCGAGCTCCTGGCGTGCCATGGTGTAATCACTCCGGCGCATGGCGAGGTAGCCTGATCCGGCGGCTACGCCCGGATCGTTCGGCCAGCGGCGGGCTGCGTTCTGCAGGAGTTCCTCCGCCTGTTGAAGCTTGCCGTTGGCCATCAGAGCATCGCTCCGAACCACCAGGATCTCCGGCTCCTTCACTTCGCGTGCGGCGGAAAGAGGCGCCTCCGATCCGGAAGCGGGCAGGCCGGTCTCCGGGAAACGGTGCGCGGAAACTGCTGCCCGGACCTCCTGCATCGCGTCTTCCGCTTTTCTTCCGAAGGCCTGCTCGAATGCATCCCGCTGGCCTGCGCCTTGCCGCATCAGATCCAGAAAGCGCTGCAGTGCTGCCCGGGCATCTGGCATCTGCATGAGCCAGTGGGTGAGAGCCCAGCTCTGCGCATAAAAAACTCCGGTGGCGCGTGAATCGTTATACAATGTCGCTTCGTCCCGCACTGCCAAGAGTTGCAGCGGGTCCATCCAGGATCCGGAGGCGAGGACCTGAAGATGAGCCGCGACGGGTTTGCCGAGCACGATTTTGTCGCCCACACGCTGGGCCGTCGAGAAATACTCCGCCAGACCCTCCTCCAGCCAATGGGGCATGGGGCTGGCCGAATGGGCGAAGGTCAAATGGACGAGTTCGTGTCGCGCGGCGCGCAACGTGTCTTCGCCGGACTCGGAGAGGATGATATAGTCCAGCGCCGGACCGGATTGAAACAACCCGCGATTGCTGGCGCCGCGCTGGAACGGCTGAAAATCTCGCGCAGCGCGGAACAGAATGACGCGCACTGGCGGCGTCGCGGTGGGAGTCCGCGCGCCTATCCCAGCAGCTTGCGCCTGGTAGAAATCCTGCATGGCGGTCAGATGCTTCAGCACCTGCGCGCCGGTTTTCTCCCCGGAATCGGTATAGATCTCCCATCGCGCGGAAGTCAGGCTGGACCACTTCGCCGCCTGGACCGCGGGCGCCACGGCAAGCATGAGAAACAGCGCGGATCGTGTTGTTTGATGAAGATTGAAAGACAAAGCCGTGGAATGAACCTGATAGAAAGTTTCGATTGGACCCTCAGCGGGCCAGTTCTTATCCTACATACAGCATGGCCTTCGTAATGGCAATGGATGCAAATACCAGCCAAGTCTCACTTCTGCATAGAATTAGCAGCATCGTCAGCTCCAACCGTACGGTGGACGAGATGCTGGGTGAAATTGTTGGAATGACCGTCCAGGTAACCGGGTGCGATGCCTGTCTGGTTTATCTGTTGGAATCCGGAACCGGCGACATCGTACTGCGCGCCTCACAGGTGCCGCACGCAGCGGAGATCGGCAATCTCAGCATGCGGATCGGCCAAGGCGTCACCGGCTGGGTGGTGGAGAACAAGAGTGTTGTCGCCCTGGCCGAGCATGCCCAGGAGGACAAGCGCTTCATCCGCCTGCCTGGACTCGTAGAGGACACCTACGAGGCGTTTTGTTCCGTGCCCCTGATTAACTCGGGCGAGGTGATTGGCGTGATCAACGTGCATCACCGGGACCGGCACGATCACGCACCGGAAGAAGTGTCGCTGCTGACGTTCATCGGCGAGCAAATGGGTGGAGCGCTGACCCGAGCGAGGCTGATGGACGAGAATGCGCGTCTTGTGGAAGAGACGCAGGAGATGAAGCGCCAGCTTGAAACTCGCAAGCTGGTGGAGCGCGCCAAGGGCATCCTGCAATACAAATTCCACCTGACGGAAGAGGAAGCCTATCTGCGCCTCCGCAATGAAAGCCGCCGGCTGCGCCGCCCGATGCGGGACCTTGCTGAGGCGATCATCCTGACTGAAGACCTGTCGCGGAAGGCATCGGAGCCGGGCTCGCTGGAGCGCGAGATCGAAGGCGACTGATAAAATAGAGAGTTGCGGCCTTTCGTTCCTTTCTTCCGCAACCCTCACCTGCTGACGATTGCGGGCAACTTCTGGAAGCGCGACATCGACGAGTCACGCTTCCCCACTCGCGCCGTCGTGTATCCTACCCAGCCTGGGACGCAGATCCTGATCCATGAGAACCGCCCCGCGGGCGAGGTTCGCGGCGAAGTGCTGCTGCACCATGGTTTGGAGGGCTCAAGCCGCAGTGGCTATATGCTGTCGATGGCGCAGTGCCTGCTGGAGGTTGGCTACGCCGTGCACCGCATCAACATGCGAAGCTGCGGCGGTACAGAACAGTTGACGGATACCCTGTACCACTCCGGATTGACCGCCGACGTGCGGGCGCTGCTGGAGCGCTTTCGCGCCGACGGCCGCGCGCCCTGCTTCCTCGTGGGTTTCTCGCTGGGCGGCAATGTGAGTCTCAAGCTGGCGGGCGAACTGGGCGAATCGGCGCGGGAGTTGCTGGCGGGAGTGTGCGCTGTCTCCACGCCGATCGACCTGCACGCGTGCGTGCGCCGCTTGGGAGCGCAGGAGAACTGGATCTACGAGCAGCGCTTCGTGCGGAGCCTGCGCGGCCGTTACCTGCGCAGGCACCTGCAGTATCCGGATCGTTTTCCGCTGGATGGGCTCGAACAGACCCGAACGGTCTTTGATTTTGATAACCAGTTCACGGCAAAGGCGTTCGAGTTCGGTGACGCACCGAATTACTATGCGACTCAGTCCGCCGTTCGCTTTCTCGACGGCATCCGGCTGCCGGTCCTCATGGTTCAGGCCAAAGACGATCCGTTGATTCCATTCAACATCTTTGAAACGGAACGGGTAAGAGGCAACCCCTGGATCCGGCTGGTGGCGACGGAATCGGGAGGCCACTTGGGATATATCTCGCGAAGGCGGCCAAGGTTTTGGCTGGACCTGCTGGTTCGCGACTGGATTCAAGAACTTCGGAACAAAGGGCAGACTGTCACCGTCTAGGTTGAAGAGATGAACAAGGGGGCCTCGACACTCGAGGCGTTTTCTATCGCGATAGCCAGCCTTCGGGCGGCAAAACTGCGCAGTTTCCTGACGCTGCTGGGGATCATTCTGTCGACGACCACGTTGATCGCCGTGATGGCTGTGATTCACGGGATGGACGTGTATGTGGCAGAGAAGATTGCCGATTTGGGTGCGGACGGCTTCGTCGTGGTCCGTTTTGCATTCTTCGGCGACTGGGATCCCAAGAAGTTCCTCGAACTGCAGCGCAAGAACCCGGAGTTGAGTCCGGACGAATTCGAATTCCTGAAGCAGCGCTCGATGCTGGTGAAGGAGATCGGGATGTCGACGGACCGTCAGGCCGATATCATCTACCTGGGGCAGCGGATGGAGGACGTCGAAATTACGGGCGGCACGGCGAATCTGAACATCCTTAGGAATATCCAGATCGAATCAGGCCGCTACTTCAGCGATGGCGACGTGCAGAGTCACCGCCAGGTGGCGTTTATCGGCGCGGATCTGAAGGACAAGTTCTTCACGGGCGTCGATCCCATCGGCAAGACCATCAGTGTCGGCGGCAAGCCGTATGAGGTGATCGGTGTTTCGAAGAGAATTGGCAGTGTCTTTGGCCAATCGCAGGACGGCTTCGTTCACATCCCTATCTACACGCTCTTCAAGACGTTCGGGGCCCGGCGCTGGCTGTCTTTCTCCTGCCAGGCGATCGATCACGCCCATTTCCAGCAGGCGATGGATGAGGTGAAGTCGCTTTTGCGCGCCTACCGCCATCTGCCTCCCGGGCGCGAGGACAACTTCATGGTGTTCAACTCGGATTCGATCATGGGCATGTGGGACCGGCTCACCGGGGCGATTGCAGCCACCGCAATGGGGGTGGTGAGCGTATTCATGGTGGTTGGAGGCGTCGTCATCATGAACATCATGCTCGCGGTGGTGACGGAGAGGACCGTGGAGATCGGAGTAAGAAAGTCGCTGGGCGCGCGACGTTCCGATATTCTGTGGCAGTTCCTGATCGAATCGGCGGTGCTGTCCGGCTTCGGCGGACTGACCGGGGTGATCATTGCCTGGACGATCGCGGTGATGGTGAGGACTTTCACGCCCGTCCCCATGGATCTGCCGTTGAGCTCGGTGGTGGTGGGAGTCGGGTTGTCCGCCACTGTCGGGCTGTTTTTCGGCATCTACCCCGCACGCCAAGCCTCAAAGCTGGATCCCATTGAAGCGTTGAGGGCGGAAAAGTGAAACCTAAAATCAACAATTCGGCGTTGATCGCCGCAGGCATCGGACTGGCGCTGGCGGCGATCCGCGGCCACAAGCTGCGCAGCTTCCTGACTGTGCTCGGCGTGATCATCGGCACTGGGACCATCATTGGCGTCGGCAGCATCTTGACCGGCTTTGACGGCGCGGTGACCAATGCGATCAAGAGCTTCGGCACTGACACCGTCATCGTGCTGAAGTGGCAGGCCGGAATCAAGTTCGGACGTCGCTCGCGCGAGGAGTGGATGCGCAAGCCGCTGACCTTCGAAAATGCAATGGCAATTCGCGAACGCTGCCGCAATGTGGCGGGTGTCAGCCCTTACTTGTTTCCGGCGAGGGGCATTCACAAGGCGCACTACAAGGGCAACGACGTGATGCAGTTGAACCTGGGCGGCACAGATGAGAAGTACGCGCAGGGCGGCAACGTAGAGATGATGATGGGGCGGTTCTTCACCGACTTCGAGAACGTGCATCATGTGCCGGTGGTCGTGATCGGCCAGGATATCTACAAGAGCCTGTTCGCCGGAGTGGATCCTTTGGGAAAAGAACTGCAGGTGGACGGACATTCTTATCAGGTGATCGGAGTGATGAACCGTCCGGCTAATTCGTTCCCGGGGCAGCAGGACAACCGCGTCCTGCTGCCGTACCACACGATGCGCAAGCTGGAACCTGCCGCGGTGGAACACATGATCGTGGTGGCTGCTTTGCCGGGCAAGTTATCGCAGGCGATCGATGAAGTGCGCGGCGTGTTGCGCCAGGAGCGGCGCCTGAAGTACAACGAGCCGGACAACTTCGGTCTGAACACGGCCGACCAGATGATCGAGGACTTCCGCCAGGTGACCAGCGTGACGGCGCTGGTAATGATCGTGCTGTCGTCGATCGGGCTGCTTGTGGGCGGAATCGGCGTGATGAATATCATGCTGGTCTCCGTGACTGAGCGGACGAAGGAGATCGGTGTGCGCAAGGCGATCGGTGCGCGTAGGATGGACATCATCATCCAGTTCCTGACCGAAGCCGTCGTGCTGACTTTCGCAGGCGGGATGCTCGGCATGTGCCTGGGCTGGCTGATTTCGAAGCTGGCGCAGCTTGCATTCCCCTCCATGCCGACCAGCGTGCCTCTCTGGGCCGCGGCCCTCGGCCTGATCGTGAGCGTGGGCGTCGGGCTCTTCTTCGGGTTATGGCCGGCGACCAAGGCCGCGCGGCTGGATCCGGTCGAGGCGCTTCGATACGAGTAGCCGTAGTGGTATCTCTTAGAAGATGTCACGAACGTTGATCTTCTTGCTCCTGGCGCTTACGCCCCTGTCTGTGAATGGCCAGGACGGTGGAAAGCGCCCTGCGGAAGTTCAACCTCACTATCCGTTTTTCACAGACGCCGAGGTCCGTCTGATCCTCGATTTCTACCGTCCGGGGTCCGGTAACCTGCCGCCGGGGCTGGCGAAGCGTGGAGGCGAACTGCCGCCGGGATCGGAAAAACAGTTGCGCCGCGCCGGCACGCTTCCTGCCGCACTGGAGAAGAAGGCCGAGCTTCTCCCCGACGAACTTGCCCACCATCTGCTCCAGGTGCCCGCGGGGTATCGGAGGGTGGTCTGCGGTACGGCGGTATTGCTGGTCCAGGACAATACGAAGCTCATCGTTGATGCCGTCGAACTGGTGAAACGATGAGTTTTGAAACCGCAAAGCGTTCTCAATCGTAATGCTGGCATGAGACGACTCACGAGTGCGCTGCCTCTGATGGTCCTGGCGTGTACTGGGCTCGCCGCGGGCCAGTCCGCACCGTCCCTGGAGGAGATCCTCGACAGGCTGGCGGCAAACCAGGAGAAGGCCGTGGACGCCCGCAAGTCCATAGTCTACCGGCAGGATTCGTGGGTCCGGCTGCTGCGCACCAACGGCAAGCTCTCGCGCGAAGAGAAGAGGCAGTATACCGCTGCACCGACGGAAAAAGGCACTGAGAAGAAGTTGGAGAAGTTCGAGGGGAAATACGAGAAGGGCGGCAAGCTCTACACGTATGACGCCCCCAAGTACAAATACAAAGACATGGACATCGACGGCGATCTGATTGAAGATCTGACCGATGACCTGATCAACGACAAGAAGTCTCGCGACGGATTCTCCAAGGACATGTTCCCGCTGACGCGGGACGAGCAGCGGCACTACACTTTCAAGCTGAATGGAACACGGAAGGTGGGCGGCGTGGATGCCTGGCACATTCAGTTTGAGCCCAGAAAGAAAGACAAGGACGACGAGATCGATGATGATGACCGGGCATGGGCAGGCGACGTTTTCGTTGATCCTCAAGACTTCCAGCCGCTGCTGGTGACGACGAAGCTGGCTTTCAACATTCCGATGGCCGTGAAGGTGATCTTCGGCATCGACATCAAGCAGCTCGGCTTCAACGTGACCTACAGGAAGGTCGCGGATGACTTGTGGTTTCCCGCCACCTATGGGACCGAGTTCGGATTGAAGGTGCTCTTCGGCTACAAGCGGAACATCACGATGAACGTGACGAACACGGACTTCCGCAAAGCGACGGCGGAGAGCACCATCAGCTTCCAGGGTCCGGACGAAAAGTAATCACGCGAGGAAGACACGCTGGATGTGTCTTGCGTAGAGATTCTCTGTGACGTTGCGCGCGACGGATTCTTCGCACTCGCGAACCATGTCGAGGTAGCGCTGCCCCATCTTCGCGGCGACTTTGTACCCGACGTGCAGCAACTGGCGGAGGTGCGGGTTGAACGCGGGACAGCTCTGGTCGTGCCGGAGGGCCGAGGCGTAGTCCTGCGCGTTCCATGCGTTCACGACCGCGGGCGGCGGCAGCTTGCCGGCGTCGATATCGATCACCGACGCATACGGGGCGCAAAGTTCCGCGCTGTGCGCGTATGCCTCGGCGTAAACCTCTTGAGCGAGCGCCAGCCCGTCACCGCCAGCCTCAGCCAGCCCGATCAGTTCCTCGAGCCAGGTGGTCCCCGCGGTCTTGAGATGCACGCCGGCGCCGGTGGACTTCATGGCGCGAGCGATGGCTGGATAGATGGAGAATTTGTCGCTGCCCGAATGTACGCTCAGCTTGAGGTTCGCGGGAAGGCCGTAGCGCTCGACCGCCAGCGCGACCGCGGCTATATCGTCATTGAACTCCCGCTCGAACTGGCAAGGGTCACCCACGTAGTCCACGCCCTTGTTAAAGCGTCCCGTGAACTTCGGAGCAATCGTCTGCACGGGCAATCCTTCATCGGCGAGAGCAGCCAGGATGACCAGCAGTTGATCAGGTGTCTGAGGCTCATCGGTTTCGTCCATCGAAACCTCCGTGATGAAGGTGCCCACGCCGCGCTCCGATTCGATGCGCCTATGAATGCGGCGGGCCTCCTGCACAGCGAACAGGTACTTGCCGGCGATGGCGCGCACAGAGTCCTTCGTGAGGCCGAATGCGCCGCCGCAGTCGCCGTGGCGCTGGACGAAAGCGTCGAGATCGGCTTGCGGCGCGGGCTTGCCGATGGCGTCGGCAACGTCGAGTGTGAAGAAGTCACTGGGCGCGATGAAGCGGTCGACGGTGGTGAGGTTGATGTGATCGGCGTCGACGTGGTGGGCCAATTTCCACTGCAGGGCCGAGACAGCGGCGTCAGCCTCGGCGCGCACGCTGGAGGGCTCCGAGCCGACGATGAGGTGCTCGCGATTACTCTTGTTCCAGACCGGGATCACCTCGACTCCCTGCTGCGCGGCGATGTCGCAGGCGGCGAGCTGCGCCTTGCCCTGCTGGGCGAAGCGATCGCCCATCCCAAGCGAGAATTTGCCAAGAAGTAGAGCGGATTGCATAACTTTGAACTAACATATCAGTATAGGGGCTTGAATGTCAGATCAACGACCGTTCTTCAAGATGTGCGAGGCGTTCTCTCTCGAAGGAGAACTTGCCGTAATCACAGGCGGCGCCACCGGATTGGGGCGCGCGATGGCGCATGCGATGGTGGAGGCCGGGGCACGGGTTATCCTTGTAGGCCGGCGCAAGGAACTGCTGGAAGCGGCCGCGCAGGAACTGGGACCCAAGGCTGGATGGGCCATCCACGACGTGGCGGACACGTCGCACGCGCCAGCCTTCGCCGATGAGGTCCGCGAGCGCTTTGGCAAGACGACCATCCTGATCAACAACGCCGGCAACCACTTCAAGAAGACGATTGAAGAGACCGACGAAGGGGAGTTCCGTCACTTGCTGGACACGCACGTCACAGGTGCGTACGCGCTGACCAAGGCGATGGTGCCGGTGATGGTGGAGCAGGGAAGAGGCCACCTGCTGTTCACGGCGTCGATGACGTCGTTCTTCGGGCTGTCGAAGGTGTTTGCGTACAGCACCGCGAAGTCGGCATACATGGGTATGGTGCGATCTCTGGCGGTGGACCTGTCGCCGAAAGGAATTCGTGTGAACGCCATCGCGCCCGGCTTTATCGAGACGGAGATTTCGCGCAAGGCGATGGATGGTGATCCGGCTCGGAAGCAGCGCGTGTTGAGCCGTACTCCCATGGGCCGTTTCGGCGTACCGGAAGATGTGGGCTGGGCGGCGGTGTATCTGTGCTCTCCGGCCGCGCGCTTCGTCAATGGCGTGGTGCTGCCCGTGGATGGAGGAGTGCTGATAGGCTTTTAGGCATGTTGAACAGGCGGCGCTTCCTTGCTTCCACGGCATTCATTTCAGGAATGAAGCTTGCGGATGCGGAGGCTCCTCCGGTGCGCGCTATCACTCGACCGCCAGGCTATCACTGGTTCGGCTACTATGACAAGCTGCAGTTCGATCCGTCGTCCCGCTACGTGCTTGGGATGAGCGTGGACTTCGAGCACCGTTCGCCGCGGGCGGACGACGTGATCCGGTTGGGAGTGATCGACACGACCGATGGCGACCGATGGCAGGACCTCGGCGAGACGTGCGCCTGGAACTGGCAGCAAGGTGCGATGCTGCAGTGGGTGCCGGGCTCGACGTCGGAAGTGATCTGGAACGACCGGCAGGACGGCCGGTTCGTCTCTGTCATCAAAGACGTAAAGACCGGCAGAAGCCGCACGTTGCCCGCGCCGGTCTACACGTTGAGTCCCGACGGGCGCACCGCCGTCTATCCGGATTTCCGCCGGTTGGACGATTGCCGTCCGGGATACGGCTACGCCGGGCTGCCCGATCCAAACAGGGACAAGCTGATTCCCGAGGACGCGGGCATCTGGGAGCTCAATCTGCAAAGCGGGAAGACACGCCTGCTCATTCCGTTCTCGGAGGCTGCGCGGATTCCCTATCCGCCTGGCTACTCCAACGGAGCCAAGCACTGGTTCAATCATCTGCTCTACAACACGGACGGTTCGCGATTCATCTTTCTGCATCGCTGGCGCGGCGACAGGGAGGGGCAGAGTTTCTCGACGCGCATGTTCACCGCGGACCGCAACGGGAAGGATCTCTACGTTCTCGACCCGTACGGCAAGACCTCGCACTTCATCTGGCGTGATGCACGGCACGTGCTCGCATGGGCCTGGCATCCGTCGCACGGCGAGAAGTTCTATCTCTACGCGGACAAGAGCGATGTGGTGGAGTGCATTGGTCCTGAAGTGATGACGGTGAATGGGCATTGCACGTATCTGCCGGGCGGCCGCTTCATTCTGAACGACACATATCCGGACAAGTCACGGAACCAGAACGTGTACTTGTACGAGATTGCAAGCGGGAAGCGGATTCCGCTGAGCAGCTTCCCTTCGCCGAAGGAGTATGCCGGTGAGTGGCGCTGCGACACGCACCCGCGCTTCAGCCCGGACGGGCGCAAGATCGTGATCGACTCGGCGCACGGCGGTAACGGGCGGCAGATGTATCTGATCGATCTCTCGGCGCTGATCAGCTCTTAGGGAGCACCACGCCGAAGAAGCTGAGGAACTCCTCGCCGGCCCAAAGGCCGCACAGAAGGCGGTAGCCGTCGCGCTCCTCCAGATCGGCTTCGAACTCGTCTCCGTACTCTTCGGATTTTGCGTAATAGGAGCCGCCCGGCTGCTTCAGCAAGGTGATGCCGCACTCTTCAGCGGGTTTGCCTTCGATCGGCCATTCGAAGAAGATCCGCTCGCTCTCGACTTCACAGCGCCCGAGAGGCTGCTTGTGCCAGCGTGCGACATTCGATGCCGGATCTGAGAAATCGTCGGAGTAGAAGACACGCGGCGATGAGGTGTCGGCGAACCAGCCCGCCTCCAACGCACCCGCGATGAAGCGTAGCCGCATTTCAGAAAAGGGGCGGACTCCGCCTTCGGCTACGGGCAACTCGGCGGGCAGGCTGTCGAGCTCCTTGAAGAGTGTGAGCATCTCGCCTTCAACAGGGAATCGGACCCATTCGACGGGCTGTTGGAAGTTGCGATCATCCCAGCCCTGCTTCTCCTCATCCCACTCCAGCCATGTCTCTTGAGCGGGGTTGTCATAGTTCATCAGCGCTGCGGTGAAACCCCAACTGCCCTCGTGTCGCACCACGCGCCCGAGGTAGAGCCGCGGGTCGAGAGCCGGATCCGAGTGAACGCGAGGATTGCGCTGGTATTGGATGGCGACGACGGAACCGATTTCAGGCAACTGCATGGCTTCTCCATTCTAGAGGGTTGGCAGGAGCGCCCAGAACTCCTCCATGTCGCGCGCGAGGGGCGCGTGGAAACACAGGGGGCCATCTGGCAGATCGAAGACGAGCCCGGAGGCGTGGAGCGCTTGCCGTTCCAAGGGGAGCATCTCCCGCAGCCTCTGGGTGAAGCCGTGCGCGATGAACTCCAGGAAGAGCCTCTCGTCCGGACCGTACAACTTGTCGCCGGCAATGGCGTGTCCCATCCACGCGGCATGGACGCGGATCTGGTGGAGCCGCCCGGAGCGCGGATGGACTCGCGCCAGCGTGTAGCCGCCCGAATGCTCCAGCGGAACGAATTCCGAGACAGCGGCCTGGCCGTCCGCGCATACGCCCTGCTTGAGGAACACGGACGACCCCGTCGCGCGGCCGACGGGTTGATCGACGAACACCGGTTGTCTCAACGTTCCTTCGAGAATTGCCACGTAAGTCTTCGACACCCTGCCGTGCTGGATCGCGCGCTGGAGCAATGATCCGAGCTCGCGCCGTGCCGCGAAAACGACCACCCCGCTGGTCTCCCGGTCCAGCCGCGAAGGCATGTGGAGCACCTCCACGCCGAGATACTCACGGCACGCACCAATGAGACTGGACCAAGGGCCGTGCTTGGAAGGGTGGCAGACCACTCCCCCGGGCTTGTTGACCGCCAGCAGATCCGCGTCGCGGTGAATGATCCAGGACTCAAGTTCCGCGGGCGAGATCAACCAACCCCAGTCGGTTTTGGGCACCTTTTCAGTGTCGAAGTTATCTTGAATCCGTGGCAACCGCCGGGTAAACGATCCCTGCGATCGCCGCGCCGAGGATGGGCGCGAGCCAGAAGAGCCAAAGCTGTTCGATTGCCCAGCCGCCGACGTATACGGCGGGGCCGAGGCTGCGGGCCGGGTTCACCGAAAGATTGGTGACCGGGATGCCGATGAGGTGAATCAGCGTCAGGCACAGGCCGATCGGGACGCCAGCAAATCCCTGTGGCGCCCGCGCGTCGGTGGCGCCGAGAATCACCATCAGGAAGAAAAACGTCAGAAGGACCTCGGCAGTAAAGCAGGCGCCGAGAGAGTACTGCCCCGGAGAGTGTGCGCCGTAGCCGTTAGACGCGAAACCGCCCAGTTCAAAGCCGGGTTTCCCCGTGGCGACAACCCAAAGGGCGCCGGCACCGCACACACCCCCGATGCATTGAGCGATGATGTATGCGGGTAAGTCTTTGCCAGGGAAGCGCTTACCGACAAACAAGCCGACCGAGACGGCCGGATTGAGATGGCATCCGGAGATATGACCGATCGCATAGGCCATCGTCAGTACCGTCAGTCCAAAGGCCAAAGCGACGCCGAGAAAGCCTATACCGAGATTCGGGAAGGCAGCGGACAGCACAGCACTGCCGCAGCCGCCGAAGACCAGCCAGAACGTGCCGAAGAATTCGGCTGTGGCTCTTTTGCCCAATGACATGGAGTCCTCCTGCGGAGAAACCCCCGAAGACCCACGTGAGCGATGGATGAAGTATATCCTGAAAGGGCTTTAATTTCGAGCACTTCTACGCAGGGGTGGGGGTCGCCACCGGCCTGCGCCGGCCTCCCGGACGGCCTGCTCACCGCAGACCCGGCCCCGTTGATGAAGATAGAATATTTTCCATGACACTCCGTTCGTTGTTGTTTACGGGCCTGATCATCGCCCTGCCCTTGTGTGCCGCCGACAAGGCCTCGAAGCCCGGCAAGTGGGTCAAGATGTTCAATGGCAAGAATCTGGATGGTTGGAAGGCAAATCAGAGCCCCGAGTCCTGGACCGTCGTGAAGGAGGACGGAAAGAAGACGATCAGGGGACAGGGCCCGGTCAGCCACCTCTTCTGGATGAAGGAAGAGTGCGAGAACTGCGAATTCCAGGCCGACTTCAAGATCATGGAAGGCTCGAACTCGGGCATGTACTTCCGGACCGCCTTCGGCCCGGGCTTCCCGAAAGGCTACGAGGCGCAGGTGAATGCCACCCACCGGGACCCTGTAAAGACCGGCAGCCTCTATAACTTCCACAAGAATCTCGAGAGCCCGACGAAGCCGGGAGAGTGGGGCACCCAGCACATCATCGCCGAAGGCAATCACATCATCATCAAGGTCAACGACAAGGTGATCACCGATTTCGTCGATGAGAAGAAGACTTTCATGAAGGGTTACCTGGCCCTGCAGCAGCACGACCCGAAGAGCACCGTGTACTTCAAGAATCTGAAGTACCGGCGTCTGCCTTCGGCCGCCGCCGCCAAGAAGTAACAACTTCGATCGAACTTTTTCGTTTCCTGGCCGTCCTTGGTTGGTGGAGGACATGCGAATGACTCAGCGCATTCTTTCCGCCCTGGGGGCGGCCTTTCTGATTCTTGCGGCGCTCGCGACCGCGCAGGACAAGAAGCTCTCCTGCGACGACCGGGGCAGCGACCGGAATAATCGCGTCTGTGAGATACGTGAAATGTCCGTGCCTGTCACCGGCAAGCTGACAGTGGACGCCGCGCCCAACGGCGGCATCAGCGTGAAGGCCTGGGATCGTAACGAAATCCTGGTTCGCGCCAAGGTGGAAGCCTGGGGCAACAGCATGGATGAGTCCCGCACGCGGATGAGAGATGTCCGTGTCGACACGGCCAACGGTCTGGTGAAAGCGGACGGCCCCCGCAACGGGCTGATGGGGAAGTGGGGCGACCAGAAGTGGAGCGTGAGCTATGAAGTGTTCTCGCCCGTGCGGAACAACTTGAAGCTCACTTCCGTCAATGGCGGCATCAACGTGGACGGGATCCACGGGAACCTGAATTTCGATACGGTGAACGGGGGGATCACGCTCAGCGCCGTCAACGGCACCGTGAAGGGCGAGACGGTGAATGGCGGGATCAACGTGGACATCGCCGGCAACCGCTGGGAAGGCGACGGACTGCAGGTTGAGGCGGTGAATGGAGGCGTAACGCTCAGTGTTCCCTCCTCCTTCGCGGCATCCATCCACGCCGAAACCGTGAATGGCGGCATCAGCACCGACTTTGATGGCGCCGTGGTCGAAGGCAGGTGGGGTCCGAAGAAGATGGACCTCAAGATAGGCGGCGGCGGGCCCACGGTGAAAGTGGAGACCGTCAACGGCGGAGTCAAGATCCGAAAGAAGGGCTGAAGCTATACCATGGCTTCATGACTTCGAGCGAGTTCGATACAGGCCGCATCCTGCGCACTCTGCCTGCGCTGGCTGCGGCCCTCCTGCTTTCGGCGCACGCGCAAACCGGGGGCGAATGGCGGCCGCTGTTCGACGGCAAGACTCTGAACGGATGGAAGCAGACGCCGTTCACCGGGCAGGGCGAAGCCCGGGTGGAGAATGGCGCCATCGTGCTGCAGGCAGGTAAGCCGCTGACCGGCGTTACTCGCGACGGCGAATTTCCCAAGTCAAACTACGAGATTCGATTCGAAGGCGTGCGCATGCAGGGCGGAGATTTCTTCGCGAGCCTTACGGTTCCCGTGGGCGATTCCTTTGCCACGTGGGTAACGGGCGGCTGGGGCGGCGACATCGTCGGACTCTCCAGTATCGATGGGTGGGATGCGTCGGACAACGAAACAAGAAGCTACTTCACCTTCGAGAATGGCCGCTGGTACAAGATGCGGCTCCAGGTGAGGGACGACCGCATCATGGCGTGGATCGACGATCAGCAGGTGATCAATGTGGATATCCGTGGGAGAACCATTGGCCTGCGTCCCGGTCCCATCAAGCTCTCCACGCCGTTCGGCTTCGCGTCCTACAACACCACAGGGGCGATCCGAAAGATCGAATACAGGCAACTGCGATAGTGGGGGCCGGCCCCGACTTTCAGCGGAGTCCCCGCTCGCGACTGTAAATGCGATAGAGCCGCGAGCGGGTGTAACAGCGTACAGTGCTGGTAGCTGACCAGCGAACGTCAGTTCTCGGCGGAGCGAGTGGATTCGCGGTGTGCCCGTCTCAGCCGTTCAGCGTCCAGTTGGCGCGGTATTGGCGCTTCAGGTAGTCGTTGGCCTCGGACGCATTCGTGACGCGGCCGGTCGCCGGGTCGTATTCCAGGCGTTTGCCGGCGCGATGAGCGACCAGCCCCAACAGCATCTGCTCGATCATCGTGCCCGAATAATCAAAGTCACAATGGGTCTTGCTGCTGGTGCCGTGCGTGACGTTGTTGCTGCGGCCCTTGCAGGCATCGAGCCATTCTTTCTGGAAGACGTCGCCGCTGCCGAGTGTACGGCCTTCCTTCTGAGCCTGCAGGATCCTGTCGACGTCCGTATTTGGCATGCTGATGGCCGGCGGCAGGCCGCTCTCATCAAACTGCACCGCGGGAAAACCGTTGGGGCCCGGCTGCGCATTGGGGAACGCGGTGTAGCCCTTCGGCATCTGTGGCGCCGGACGCGGACCGCCACCGCCGGGGCCGCGCCCCGTACGCTGCGGCGAAGCCTGTGTGGGCTGGCCCGTGCCGGCGATCAATGGAAGCAGATCGTCCTTGGAACGTCGCTTGTAATACGTGAAGTCGCCGTCGTCGTTCGCCGGCAGGATGATGCGGCTGGTGAAGTCGGCGAAGATGCTGCCTTTGGTCCCCTCAAAAATGGCCCCGTTGCCGACGCGCGACAAATCGATGTAGCCGCGCGGAGCGTCGGGCTTGAGCCCGCCTTGATACCACACGAGCTTTACCGGACCACGCCAGGAGTTGGCCGGATGCTCGAAGATGGCTTTCAGCTTCACCGGGCAGATATCGGGATTGTATTTGTCGCTGACGTCGCGGTCGATGTCGATAGCCGAGGGCCCCCCGGCGTCGATCACGTTCCAGACAAGATCCATCGTGTGCGCGCCCATGTCGCCCATCTGACCGACTCCGAAGTCGCGGTACATGTTCCAGAACAGGCAGTTGAGCCCGCTGGAGCCGCCAAAGTACTGCGGGCTGTAGGGATGGTAGGGCGACGGGCCGATCCACTGCTCGTAGTGCAGCTCCTTCGGCGGCTGGCCCTCGGCGACAGGGTAGCCGGGGCGGGGAAGCTGGCGCGCATCCCAGCTATGCACCGTCTTCAACTCGCCGATGGCGCCGTCAAGGATCAACTCGCGAAGACGCTCGAAGTTCGGATAGGCGTGGCGCTGCGTGCCGTGCTGCGTCGCGACCTTCGCCTTGCGCTTGAGATAGTTCGCGCGCACCACTCTGGTCTCCTCCACACTGATGCCCAGAGGCTTCTCGCAGTAGACGTGCATGTCGCGATTCAACGCCCAGTTGGCGATGAAGGCATGGTGATGATCGGCGGTGCAGATGATGACGGCCTCGACGTCCTTCTGATCGAGGACGCGCCGCCAGTCGTAATACGTCTTGGCCTTGGGGAAGAGCGCCAGCGCCTCCTTCGTCCGGAGATCGTTGACGTCGCAGAGCGCGACCACATTCTCGTTGAGCAGAACGTTGTAGTGGGCCGTTCCGCGGCCCCAGACTCCAATCAGGGCAACGTTCAGTTTGTTGGATGGAGCGTTCTGGCCTCTGAGAGTGCCGCTCTTCAGAATCGTGAATGCGGCTGCGGATCCGACGAACTGTCGTCGCTTCATGATGGCTATCCTTTCGCGGGCAGGGTTATCGTTCCACTTGAATATACTGCAACGCGACGGGAAGCGAGAGGAGACGTTTCCTACGCTTTTCCGCCCCTGAACCGGAACAGCGCATCTTTGATCGGAACACCCGCCACCTCGATCTTCGAGAGATCGCGCGTGCCCGCGCCAAGCTGTTCGGCCAGCAGCAGAGAGCTGTCGCAGGCTTCAAACGGAGCCGTGCCGCGCACTGCCATCGGATCGAAGCCCATCACAGCCGTGGCCACCGAATCCGTGCAGACGGCGTTCGTTCCCGCAATGAGGATGCCCGGGCGGACCGCACGCAGAGGCCCGTGGTTCCACGGCCCTTCGCCGCCGGACATGGTGTAGATGCCGTCGATGATGGCAAATTGGATGGGCCGCGCCGCCGCGATATCTGCCACGATGCGAGGCATGCGCCACTTGTCCATTCGTGGAGAGCGCGGATCCTTTTCCTGCGGTGCGCTCGTTGCGGGGCCGCGCGCGCCGCTGTGCATGATGGTTCCACGTCCGCCGCGCGCGCCGTTCTCATCCGGTTCGTCCTTGCCGGCATGGTCGCCGTAGATAGTGAGCGGAGTCGCGCCGAACATGTTCTTCATCGACAACGTGACGCCGCAGGTCGCATGCTCCTTCAACTTGGCGATCGACACCAGCACATCGCATTCCTCGTAGGCATGGTTCAGATCGAAGCCCGGGAAGATGTGCCCTCCCTTCGGCGTGGCGAAGCGTGCGTACCGCCTGCCTTTGCCGAGCGTGTTCGTGTTTTCCATCTCCACACGCTGCGCTGCGTTCAACAGCGGCATCGGATCCCAGCCGGCCTGCAGGATGAACTCTTCCATCGGCTCGTCGCAGGCGAAACAGCCTTCGACGATTCGAATGCGTTTTGCTCCGGCTTCTCCCATCAGCCTGACTGTCGCGCCGACCACCGCCGGGTGCGTGTATTGCGCATGTTCCGCGGGAGTCGTGCCCAGCCTTTGCGACGGCGAGCCCGTCAGGTTGATCTTGATGCTCACGGTCTTGCCGCGCACGATCCCGGCCAGCCCGCCGAGTTGATCGAACAAGGTGCGCAGGACTGGTGTGAGCGCAGGCCCGTAGTCGGGGCATCGTGCAATGCTTACCGTAGATGCCGGAGCGGCGTTCGCGGGGAGTACGCTGCTGAACGGCAAAGCCGAAGCCGCGGAAAGAAAACCGCGTCGTGTGATCCCAGGACACGAGTCAGGCATGATTCGTTAGCTCCAATTCTACGGCAGCATAGACTGAAAAGCGCGGGAGGTAGACCTCGTATTGGCCCGTGTCCCGGTGGATCTCCAGCACGGCGGTCCCGCCCTCCGGTGTCAGGAATCGCGCAGACTTCACCGCTTGCCACGTCTGCACGCTCACTGAATGCGCCGGAGCGAATCGCGTGTAGTTCAGCAATTGGACGGCCCACGTTTTCCCATCGGGTGAGGCTGTGTGGTAGAGCATCAACGAACCGGCGTTGAAGAGCCGCACCGCATCGTTGCGGCGGCTCATCAGCAGGTGCGCGTCCTGGGCGAGGACGTACTGGTCCTCCCATTCCGTCTTGCTCACGGCGACGCGGCCTTTGCCGCATTCGAACAGATCGAACCGCGGATGAGTCTCCCTGGACGGACGCGCGTTCCGGATGGCGGCGCCAGGTCCCTTCATACAAAGCAGCAGGCCGCCCGATTCGACGAACTTTTGCAGCGGCGCCGCCACGGGAGCCGGCATGGGCTGCGCGTCGACGTACAACGCCGCCTTGATGCCCCCGAGATCGGCCGCCGCGAAACGCCCCGGTTCGGCGACGCGGAACGACAGGCTGCGGCGCGCCGACAGGTTCAGCACCTCGCTGGCGTGATAGGCGTTCGGCCCGGAGAAGTCGGAGATGATCAGCAGGCGCGCGAAAGGCGTCCACTGCGCCCAATTCCGGTGCTCTTCCTGCCACCGGGCTGCTTTGACGATCCGGTCCCACGTGTTCACCGCGGCTCCAACGCCGCGGCTCAACGCATCCGCATGCGCAGGAGCAAGCCACAGCGGGCGGCGGGCGCCATACGCTGAAGCCTCGCTGAGGGCGAGGACGTAATGGTCCGGCGTGAGGCGTTCGGCGTGTTCGGGCGGATCAGATCGGATCCAGATCGTCTTGCCCGGTGCGCGGCAGCGCGCCATCTGGATCAACCACCCGTTGGCGTCCAGCCATGGCGCACCAGTCGGACCCGCCTGGGCGTCTCCCGCTGACTCCTTCATCGACAGGTCGGGCCACACCCCATCCTTAATCGCAATGAGATCGCCTTTCTGCCAGTCCGCTTCCTCGGCCTTCTGCCATGCCACAGTGGGGCAGGCGAATTTCTTCTCCGCAGCGGCGCGGAGATCCGGGGATGCGTCCGGAGGAAGCAGCAGGCAGTTGAACGGACCTGCGTCCAGGTGCTTGAGCAGTGCAGGATCCTTCCACGAGGCAGGCCACTCGAGAGGAATCCATTCGCTAGATGAAGACATACAACGTCCGAAACAATTCTATTTGTTCTTTTGGACGTCGTGGGCGAAGGCCGGCCAGCTGTTACGTTTATTTCTTCTCAAACCCCGGCGCGATCGACAGCGCGAGGTAGTTCACCACCTGCGCTTCGTTCCGGCAGGCATCCATATAGGCATTGCGAAGAAGCTGTTCCTTGCGGGTTCGCAGCGTCTCCCGGATGTTCTGCTGGACTCGCGGATCATTCAACTCGCGCTGCCCCGCCGGCTCTCTCGCGAGGAGCTTGAGAATGTGATAGCCGCCCTGTGTCTTGATGGGCAGAGAAACCTGGCCGGGAGTCATCGTCATGATGGCTTTGCGCGTCTCGGGATCGGTCTGCGCCAGAGCGGATTCCTGGATATAGCCCAGGTCCCCGCCGTTGGCCGCACTCTGCGGATCTTCCGAGAAGTTCTGTGCGAGCTTGCCGAAATCCTCTCCCTGCTTCAAGCGCGCATCGATCATCATCAGCTTCTTCCGGGCCTGATCTTCGTTTTGCGCCTTATTGCCGGCAAGATTGCGGACATCCGGATTCGGACCCGGAGAAACAGCGATGCGCGCAATATGGTAGGTCGTCTCCGGATACCGGAATGCTGCCTTATTGGCTTCGTAGAAGTCCGACACATCCTTGTCGCTGACGTTGATCTGATTCCCGATCTGCGAGTTCAGCAGCTTGTCGATCGAGAGCTGCCGGCGGATCTGGGCCTTCAACTCTTCCAGGTTCATCTGCTGCGCTTCCAGTGTCTTCTGGAACTCTTCCTGCGTGTAGGGAGCCTTGATCTGATTCAGGCGGGAATCCACCTCATCGTCCTTGGCGAGCAGGGAGAGGCGTTCGGCCCGCTGGAGCAGGATCTCCTCATCGGTCATGGCGCGGAGCAGATCCAGCTTCTGGATCTGGGTCTGATCAGTAGAAACCGCAGGCTGCTGGGGAAACTGGCGTTTATATTGCTTATCGAGATCCGCGAACGTAATCGCGCGTCCATTCACCGTGGCAGCTACATTGGCGGGCACCGCGCGTTTGCATGCAGCCGCACCGCACACGAGTGCCACAAGTGCCAGGATCGCGAGTCTTTGCTTGAACATGGATTGTCTCATTCTACCCGAGAGCAGGCGCCAGCAACTCTCGCACCTTGTCGAGGTCGGCCGGTTCGCTGAACTTCGCCATCTTGACGCCGCCGTCGATCTGGCGCATCAGCCCGGAAAGCACCGCCCCGGCTCCCACTTCCACCGCTTTGTCCACGCCCGCCGACACGAGTGCGCGCATCGAGTCGGTCCATCTGACCGCCCCCGGCACCTGCAGATAGAGCCCCTGTCTGGCATCGGCGCCGGAAGTGACAAGCCGGGCTTCGACATTATTCACCAGCGGCGATGTCAGGTCCGCGAACGCGGCGGCGTCCAGATCCGCTTTGAGCTGCTCCTGCGCCGGTTTCATCAGCGCGCAATGGAACGGGGCGCTCACCGGCAGTGGCACCACCCGCTTTGCACCGGCCGCCTTCAGCGCCTCCCCGGCCCGGGCGACCGCGCCCGCGTGACCAGCGATCACGATCTGGTCGGGAGAATTGAAGTTTGCCGGCGAGACTACTTCGCCCTGCGCCGCCTCGGCGAGGATCCGGTCGAGTTGATCCAGCGGCGGTTTCAGGATCGCGGACATCGCTCCCACGCCGGCGGGAACGGCCTGCTGCATGTACCGGCCGCGGTTTCGGACGATCCGCACCGCGTCTGCGAACTGCAACGAACCCGCCGCGACCAGGGCCGAATACTCGCCCAGACTGTGTCCGGCCACGTAGTCAGGCCGATAGCCGAGGTCGCGAAGCACAGCGTAGGCAGCCACCGAAACGGTGAGCAGTGCCGGCTGCGTATTCTCGGTGAGCTTCAGTTGATCATCGGGGCCTTCAAAGCAAAGCGTGGAAATCGGGAAGCCCAGTGCTGCATCAGCCTGTTCGAAGACGGCCTTCGCGGCGGGGTATGTTTCGGCGAGGGTCTTGCCCATGCCTGCGAATTGAGATCCCTGCCCTGGGAAGAGGAAAGCGATTTTGGACATAGGAACCTTTATTTTCGCATAGCGGCGGAAACCGCCTCCGACAGGACCACCAACTCGTAGTCCCTCAGCTGTGGCAGCGTGAGGGTCGATCGCCCGCCCGATCGCGACAACGCAACCTGTTGCCCAGCCCGCAGTGCCCGCGCCCCAGCGAACTCACCCTCTACGCTGATGCGGATGTCCGTCATCGGCAGCGGCGCAAAATACCCCGTCTGCGAATGGCCCGAGAGATTCACCAGGTGGACGAGCGTCCGCCCCTTCTGCTGCATGAGCGAAATCTCCACAAGCGGATGGGCATTCGTCGACAACTGCCTTCGCGGCATCAGCTCATTGATGAGGTCCCTCAACAACCCCGCGTGCGCCGGAAGCGACAGCCGGTAATACAGCGCTCCGATGTTGAAGGGCAGCCAGACCACACGCCCGTTCTCCCGCGTGATCAGAGCCGGAATCTCCGTGTCGCGTATGTCCGTGTGGATCAACTCCGGCGGCCCGAACATCGACGGCGGCACCAGCGTCAGCGGGGCTCCCGGCGCGGGGGGCAGCTCAGTAAACGGACCGTCGAGCAACAGCAGAGTCGTCAGGCCGAGGGAAGGGAAGCGCTTCGGGTTGCGCACGCGAACATAACCCTTCACGTCCTTGCTCCCCGCTGCAGGTCCGGCGATCAGGACCCGTCCTCCTGCGCGGATGTACGGTTCGAGAGCGGCGGTGTCGGCGCTCGCCGTGATCACGAGATCCACTGGACGCTTGCCAATCCAGTCAAGGTTGGTCGAGACCGAAAAGGGGATGTGCTCCTCCGATAGAAACCGGAAGAGCCCCCGATAGGCCGCGTTATCAGGGCCTGTGAGGAGCATCACACGGGCCTGCGGCTCCTGCTGCGCAAGGTAGTCCGCATGCTCGGCGGCCCATTGAAATACGGGACGCGCGGCCTCCACGGCCTGCCGGTCCTGTTGCTCGAACGTCCCGTTGATCGCAAAGGCCAGCGCTCCTCCGTGCGCGATGTTCTGCCACAGCCGCAGAGCGATCTCCTGCGCGGGCACCGTGGTGAATCGCCACGCGTAATCGACAAACTGCATGCACAGGTTCACGGACATCTTGCCGGGCTGTGAGTTGCGCGCGCGATTGACGTTGTCGCTCGACATATACGGCCACAGAGGCAGCGGCCGCGTCACGGCCGTGTTGGACTCCGACATAATCCCATCGGTCCACTCTTCGAGATAGTTGAAATAACCTGCTTTCGGACGCTTCTCGTGAATGATGCGGCCGAACTCCCGCGCCACTTCGCGGGACGAAACGAACATGAACTTCCTGTAGTCGGGATCCTCCGCGTTATCCGGCAGCTCGCGCCCGAACATGGCTTGGAACCGGCGCATGCACTCCGCGCAGTGGCAGTGGCCCAGGAAGCTGCCGCTGTAGTCGCGGGACTGGTTGCCGAACATGTTGAAGAACAGTCCGTCCACTTCGTATCTCTCCAGCGCTTCTGCGAGAATCCGGGGCGCCTGTTCGCGATACCATCCGCCGTTGATACAGGTGGAATAGAGGCCGCTATAAATGGCTGGCGACCCGTCGGCCTTGCGGAAGAACCACTCGGGATGCGCGTCGAAGGCGTCTTTGCGCGTCTTGGAGAAATCGAAGCGCCCCACCACGCGGATCCCTCGCGCATGAGCCTCTTTCAGCGCCACACCGAAGAAATCCTGTCCCGGTCCGAGGCCCGAGCTGCGGGCATGAAACTGGATGGAGGTGGGGTATGTCGCGGCAATGCCGCCCATGTTGAGGTGCAGGACGTTGGCGCGGAAGCGGCCTGCCTCAGCGGCTAGCACCTTCGGATCCGTCGCCGCATCCGGTTCGCGGATGTTCGTCTGCAGCCAGCGGAGCGGCTCCGTCATCCACCAGCCTGGCTGGGCAGAGATCGGGCCAAGTAGTAGGCAGAGAAGGACAAGCCGTGACATCGGCGCGATTGTATCGCTACCGCGGGTGCCGGAGGGTAACTTTGGGATAACCTGGATGCATCTCTACGTCTCAGGAGCGGTCTCCTCGTGCGTCTTAGCGAAATTTGTGTTCAGCGCCCTGTCTTTGCGTTCATGCTCATCATGTTCCTCGTGGTGATGGGGATCTTCAGCTTCATCGGTCTCGGGGTGGATCTATTCCCGAGGACCGATCCCGCCACCGTCTATGTGAACTGCCGCCTGCCCGGCGCAAGCCCGGAGGAGGTGGTGTCGCAGGTAATCATGCCGCTGGAGGAGGCTGTGTCCGCGGTGAGCGGCATCGACGAGCTGCGCGCCGTGGTCACAGAAGGCTCCGCCAACCTGATCGTGAGCTTCACCCTCGAGAAGGACATCAACGAAGCTGTGGAGGAGGTCCGCGAGAAGACGCAGACCGCGATCCGCCAGATGCCGGTCAGCGTTCTGCCCCCGACCGTCCGCAAGGCCGATCCGGATTCCGACCCCGTTGTCACCCTCGCGCTCAGCGGGCAGGTCTCCGCGCGCGAACTGACGGAAGTCGCGGACAAGATCGTGCGACGCGGCCTGGAGACGGTGGACGGCGTGGCTTCCGCCGACGTCTACGGCGGCCGCAAGCGTCAGATCAACCTAATGCTCGACATCAATAAGCTGAACGGCTACAACCTGACAGCGCAGGACGTCGAACGGGCCGTGCGGTCTGAAAACGTAGAGGCGCCCGGCGGACGCATTGTCCGCGGCCCGCAGGAGCTCGGCGTGCGCACCATGGGGCGCGTCGAGAACATTGACCAGTTCAACGGCATCATCATCAAGAACGTCAATGGCGTCCCGATCCGGCTGCGCGACATCGGTTTTGCCGAGGACGGCATGGCCGAGCGGCGTACCTTTGCACGCTATCAGGGCGAACCAGCCGTGATGATCGAAGTCCGGCGCCAGATCGGCACCAACACCGTCAACGTGGTCGACAACATCATCGCCCGCGTCGGCGAGCTCAACAAGTCGATGCCTCCTGGACTCAAGATCAACGTGGTGAAGGAGACCGCCACCTACATCAAGAAGTCAGTGGAAAGCCTTGAAGAGCACCTCGTGCTCGGTTCGCTTCTGGCCTCTCTCATCATCTGGCTCTTCATCCGCGACTGGCGCACCGTGCTCATCAGCTCCATCGCGATCCCGACCTCCATCATTACGACGTTCAGCATCATGCGGTACCTCGACTACACGCTGAACTCCATGACGCTTCTTGCCCTTACGCTCGCGGTCGGCATCGTCATCGATGACGCGATCATCGTGCTCGAAAACATATATCGCTACCTGGAGAGCGATCCAAACATAGACCCGAAGAAGGCAGCCATCGACGCGACCAAGGAGATCTCGCTGGCCGTCGTGGCGACCACCATCTCACTGGTCATCATCTTCGTGCCCATCGCCTTCATCACCGGCTACGCCAAGCGATACCTGAACCAGTTCGGCTGGACGATGTCGTTCTCGATCATGGTCTCCATGCTCGTGGCCTTCACATTGACACCCACACTCAGCGCGCGCGTCCTCAAGCGGAAGAAGAATGGCGCAAAGTCGCACGAGCACAAGGAGCCGACCCGGATGGAGCGCGTCTACGTCCGTCTCCTGGACTGGTCGCTCTCCCATCGCTGGGCGATCGTGATGCTCTGCATCGCGACTTTCGGCTCCACCTTCGTCCTTGGGCGCTACATCGGCCGCGACTGGATGCCGCAGGAGGATCAAAGCGAGCTGGGTTTGTCGATCGAGCTGCCGGAGGGCTCTTCCCTCGATGCGACCGAAAGTCTGGCGATGGAGATCGGGTCGAAGATCGGGAAGATCCCCGGCGTGACCACTGTCATCCCGTCCAGCGCCGGGTTTATCGACCGCGTCACGATGGCCCGCATGACCATCCTTCTGCTGCCGCCGGACCAGCGGGGCTCGCTGAACGACATCGCGCAGCAGATCCGCGGCATTACCCGCGACTACGCACACCTTCGGCCGGGCCTGAGCTTCCCCAACGTACTGGGAGGCCGCGACACGTTTTCGCCGATCCGTGCTTCTCTCCTCGGACCGGATTTCGGCAAGCTGGCGCCCCTCGCCCGCGACCTGCTGACCCGGCTGATGAAGCAACCCGAGCTGGCGGACCTCCGCGCGAACCTGAACTTCAACAATCCCGAGTTGCAGGTCCAGATCGACCGGCAGCTCGCCAGCGATCTCGGCGTCCGCGTCTCCGACGTTGCCAGCGCCGTGCGCCTGCTCATGTCCGGCGAAGATGAAGTCTCAACCTACAAGGAGCTTGGCGAACAGTACCAGGTCACCATGCGCCTGATGCCCGGCCAGCGCGATGACCAGCAGATCCTGAGCCGCCTCCTGGTCCCCTCCGCCAAGCTGGGCCTCATCCGCCTGGACTCCATCGCCAAACTGGAACGCGGTGTCGGACCCAGCCGGATCGACCGTGTTGGCCGTCAGTACGGCATCAGCTTCTACGGAAATCCGTCCCCAACCTCCACACTCGGCGACGCCGCCGCCGCTGTGCAGCGCGTTGTTGACGGAATGGACATGCCCCCCGGCGTGAAAATGGTCTTCTCAGGCCAGGTGAAGATCCTGGAGGAGACCACAGCCAACATGATCCTCGCCATCGGCCTGGCGTCTATCTTTATGTACATGGTCCTGGCCGCCCAATTCGAGAGCCTGGTTCACCCGTTCATCATTCTGCTTACGCTCCCACTCTCCATCCCGTTCGCATTGCTCAGCTTGATTCTGACCGGTCGCTCCCTGAACCTCTTCAGCGCGCTAGGCATCCTCCTGTTGCTCGGGATCGTGAAGAAGAATGGAATCCTTCAAATCGACTACATGAACCGCCTAGCGGCGAGCGGAATGCCGCTCAGAGAGGCCATTCTTCAGGCCAACCGGATCCGGCTTCGACCAATTCTGATGACGACCTTTTCGATCATCGCCGGCCTCATTCCCACTGCTATCGCCATCGGCACAGGCGCCGCCACGCGTTCGGCCATCGCCGTCACGATCATCGGCGGTCAGACGCTCTGTCTGCTGCTGACACTCCTGGTCGTGCCTGTAGCCTATTCGTATGTTGAAGATGCGAAGGCGTGGCTGTCTCGCAGGCGGAGGGTGCGCGTGCAGGCTCCTGCTGTCGGGGATTGATCTTTCTCGCCGCGCATGATTAGCTGGAGTTAGATGCGGAAGAAATCCAATTCGGCTTCGACCACAGTCCATCGCACTGCGCGAAACAAACAAACCGCACAGGCGAAGAAAGGCGCTCGCTGCGCCGTCTGCGGCGGAGACGTCGCGCCATTCTCCATCGAAGAGTTGTGTTGGGTCTGCCGCCGATTGAAGATCAGCGCCTGGCGCGACGTTGAGAACCAGGCCGGAATGCAGGAATAGCGAAAAGAAAACAGCTATCAGCCATCATCGGTCAGCTTTCAGCTAATAGCTGATCGCTGACCGATGATCGTTGATCACCTACTGCTGATCGTACCCCTTCAGCTTGCGCACCCAAATATTCCGGTAACGCACTACCGACCCGTGATTCTGGAGCGATAGCGGCTCCTCCGGTGCGTGCGGAGCATACGTCGCGACCCGCGCATGCGTCGCCCGGCCGATGAACTGCTGCCGGTGTTGCACGACAATCCCGTTGTGGATTACTGTCACGAACGCCGGCTTCACCAGCGTCTCGCCTTCAAACTTGGGCGCTTCGAAAATGATGTCGTACGTCTGCCACTCGCCGGGCTTCCTCGTGGCGTTCACCAGCGGGGGCCACGTGCCGTAGATCGCGGCGGCCTGCCCGTCCGCGTATGTCACGCCCTCGTAGGACTCCAGCACCTGCACCTCATACCGCCCCATCAACTCCACTCCGCTGTTGCCGCGGTCCTGACTCTTGCCTTTGACGTCCGCAGGCTCCATCCACTCCAGGTGCAGCTGGATGTCGCCGAACTTCTCCCTGGTCATGATGCCGCCCTTGCCCGGCACCACTTCGATGTAGCCGTTCTCCACCTTCCACTGCGGATCTCCGATCGCCCCGCCGCGCTGGCGCGTCACCCATTGCGACAGATCCTTCCCGTCAAACAGGACGATCGCGTCGGAGGGCGGCTTGCCCGGCTCCGCGGCCGGAGTCACCTTCGGCGGATGCGGTCGCGTGCTGTCGTGCACGCGCCACTTCTGGCCCGGAATCATGGGCGTGTCGTCATAGCCGAGGTCGTGGTTTTTCTGAGGCGCCTGTTGTGCGGATAATGCACCGGCCAGCGCGACAATGGTAAGAAGTCGGAAGCTGATCATGGTCAATCAGCCTCCCATTGTATCGTTTGTGGTGAGCTCGTCGGTCCGGTAAACGCGCCTCAACACGACGAGGCCGCCCCGCCTCAGTTCCGCACCGGCTCCTTCTTTTCCGGATCCACGCCGAGCTCCACATACGCCTGCGCCGCCCGCTGCGGATCGAACTGACCCCATCGCGCCAGTTGCGCCAGTGCCGCCGTCGCAATCGACTCCGCGTCCACCTCGAAGAACCGCCTCAGATACGTTCTTGACTCGCTGCGCCCGAATCCGTCGGTGCCCAGCGCCACCAGTCTGCCGCTCAGCCACGGCGACAACTGATCAGCGAGCACCTTCATGTAATCGCTCGCCGCCACAATGGGCCCTTCCGTCCCTTCCAGCGCCTGCTGAATGTACGGCTGCCGTGCCGGCTCGGCCGGGTGCAGACGGTTCCAGCGCTCCACCGACAGCGCATCGCGCCGCAGTTCGTTGTAGCTGGTAACGCTCCAGACATCTGCCGGCACCTGGAACTTGTCCCACAGGATGCGTTGTGCCCGAAGTGCCTCGTTCAGCATCGAAGCGCTGCCCCACAGTTGAACCCGCGCCGGACCATGTTCGGACTGGCTCAGCCGGTAGATGCCCTTCAGAATCCCCTCGCGGACGCCCTCGCCCTGCGGCATTGGCGGCTGCGCGTAGTTCTCGTTGCACACCGTGAGGTAGTAGAAGATGTCCTCGTGCTCCGCGTACATCCGGCGGACGCCGTCCTGAATGATCACTGCCAGCTCGTACGCGTAAGCCGGATCGTACGTCACGCAGTTCGGAACCGTGCCGAACAGCACATGGCTGTGTCCGTCTTCGTGCTGCAGCCCTTCGCCGTTCAGCGTCGTGCGTCCGGCGGTGGCACCCATCAGGAAGCCTTTGCCGCGCGAGTCGCCGAAAGCCCACACGAAATCTCCCACGCGCTGGAAACCGAACATCGAATAATAAATGTAGAAAGGAATCGTGGGTACGCCGTAGTTCGCATACGCCGTCCCTGCGGCGGTGAAGCTGGCCGTAGATCCAGCCTCGTTGATACCTTCTTCGAGAATCTGCCCGTCGGGCGCTTCCTTGTAGTACAGGAATTGCTCGCTGTCCACCGGCTTGTAGAGCTGTCCGCCAGGCGCGTAAATGGAGATCTGACGGAACAGGCTCTCCATTCCGAATGTGCGTCCCTCATCAGGGATGATCGGAACGATCAGTTTGCCCACTTCCTTGTTCTTGAGCAGGTTCTTCAGGATCGCGACGAACGCCATCGTAGTCGACACCGGCCGTCCGCCGCTGCCGTCCAGCGACTCCTTGAACTCGGACAGCGGCGGCGCGGGCACCGCCGTCGCCTTTACCACGCGAGCCGGCAACGGCCCACCCAGAGCCTTCCTGCGATCCTTCAGGTACTGCACTTCCGGCGAATCGTCAGGCGGCCGGTAGAACGAAACCGTGTGAACCGTCTCCTCCGGGATCGGGATCATGAAGCGCTGGCGCAGCTTCGCCAGTTCCGCCTCGTTCATCTTCTTCTGCTGGTGCGTTGTATTCCGGCCTTCGCCCGCCTCGCCCATTCCGTAGCCTTTGACGGTCTTGGCCAGGATCACCGTGGGGCCGCCCGTGTGCTCGAAGGCCCGCTTGTATGCGTTGTACACCTTCAGCGGATCGTGCCCGCCGCGCCGCAGCATGAAGAGCTGATCGTCAGTGAGATCCGAAACCAGGTCCAGCAGCTCCGGATACTTGCCGAAGAACTCCGCCCGCACGTATGCGCCGCCACGGGCCTTGAAGTTCTGGAATTCCCCGTCCACGCACTCATGCATCCGCCGGACCAGCAGCCCGGTCTTGTCCTTCGCCAGCAGACGGTCCCAGTCGCTGCCCCACACCAGCTTGATGACATTCCACTGCGCGCCGCGGAAAAAGCCTTCCAGTTCCTGAATGATATTGCTGTTGCCGCGCACCGGGCCATCCAGCCGCTGCAGATTGCAGTTGATCACGAAGATCAGGTTGTCCAGCTTCTCGTTTGCCGCAATCTGCAGTGCGCCGCGCGATTCCGGCTCGTCCATTTCGCCGTCGCCCAGGAAGGCCCAGACCTTCCGGTCTGTCTTCGGCAGGATCCCGCGATTCTCCAGGTAGCGCATGAACCGCGCCTGGTAGATCGCATTCATCGGTCCCAGCCCCATGCTCACCGTCGGGAACTGCCAGAACTCCGGCATCAGCCACGGGTGCGGATAAGAGCTGAGCCCGGGAGCGTCGCGCAATTCATGGCGGAAATTCTTCAGATGCTCCTCGGTCAGCCGGCCTTCCACAAACGCACGCGAGTACATGCCCGGCGAAGCATGGCCCTGGAAATAGATGAGGTCGCCCGGCTGAATTCCCTGTTCCAACGGAATCGACCCGCGGAAGAAGTGATTCATACCGACTTCATACAGAGTCGCGGAAGAAGCGAAAGTCGAGATATGGCCGCCGATCCCGTCGTCGTACTTGTTGGCGCGCACCACCATGGCCACGGCGTTCCACCGCACCAGGCTCTTGATGCGCCTCTCGATCTCACGGTCGCCGGGGTAGGGGACCTCCTCTTCCACGGGAATCGTGTTGAGGTAGGGGGTCGTCACGCCCAGCGCGGCCGGCACACCTTTGGTCGCGGCATCCACCGCGAGCCGCTCCAGGAGGTAGCGGGCCCGTTCGGGACCGCCTTCTTCAATTACCTGGTCTAGCGCTTCCAGCCACTCCTGCGTCTCGACAGGGTTCAAGTCGTCCGGCTTTTCTTCTTTGTTTCTGAGCATGGGTCCAGAGGAGAGAACTATTTTGATTCTACCTTGATCGAGCCACTTAAATGGATGCGTGAAAGCCGCTTGGCGACGCCGGAATCGCTGGACGGTGCCTCCGCAAGCCATTCCATCGGTTGCCCGTACAACTGAAGCGCCGCTTCCATGCACCGCTTCTGGAAACCGGCGAGCTTCGCGTCGACTGATGCCAGCGACGCCAGTTGCGCCTTCACCGCTTCCCGCCTCGCCGGCAACGCCGGGTTGGGCCACGCCTTCCTGCCGTGCGCGTTGTGCGCCCGCAGCGAAGAATCCACGACATACGCCAGGATGCGCCGCGCTTCGGGCATGCTCAATCCCGCCGCCCGCAGGCTCCGCAAGGCCCCCTCCAGCACCGGGGTGATCAGCGTGGCCGCAGCCGTCAGGCCCGCCGCGTACATCTGCTTCGTCCCGGCCCGCAGCTCCAAGCAGCGGATCTGCGCCGCCGATGCCCATTCCCGCACCGCCTGCACCGCGTGCCTATCCCCCTCCACCACCATCACCGGCTTCACGGGGCCGGGCGTCAACGCGGCCGAACACACCGAGGCGCGCTTCCCATGCAGAGGCTGAAGCGCCGCCGGGTCGAGATCTTCGTTTAGCAGTGCCACGGCGCGCCCCCGCCACGCCATCCCGCTTTCCAGCAGGAGGTCCAGCACCGCCGGAAGATCCGGAGCGGATGCCTGAATCACCACCAGTTCGCACTTGGCGAGGCCGGCGACGGGACACGGCCGCCCTGCTTTCAGGACGTTGGCGTATCTCGACGCCAGTTTCAAACTCGCCGCCGCCACTACGCCAATTCCCCGGGCCAGTCCCGCGTGCCGCGCCAGCGCGGTGTCAGTCATCCTCCCCGAGGCGATCAGCCCCACGGACTTCGGTCTGCTCATACGGTTTCGGAGCCTTCAGTTCCTTGACGCGATCACGATATTGGGCTGCCTTCTCGAATTCAAATGCCTTCGCGGCCTCCTTCATCTTCTTTTCAAACTCTTCAATCAGTGCATTTCTTTGCTCCGGACTCATCAATTCGATATCCGCTTCACTCTCGATCGGCGGCGTTACGTAATCCGCCTCGGCTACCCTGACCAGGCTCATGTCGATCGGCTTCACGATGGACTCCGGCGTAATCCCGTTCGCCAGGTTGTAGTCCACCTGCAGCCGCCGCCGGCGATCAGTCTCATCGAGCGCCCTCTTCATGCTGTCCGTGCGCACGTCCGCATAGAGAATCGCCTTGCCCTCGATATGCCGCGCCGCCCGCCCGATCGTCTGGATCAGCGAACCCGTCGAGCGCAGGAACCCCTCCTTGTCCGCGTCCAGTATCGCCACCAGCGAGACTTCCGGCAGATCCAGTCCTTCCCGCAGCAGGTTCACCCCGATCAGTACGTCGATCTCGCCGCGCCGCAGATCCCTCAGGATCTTCACCCGGTCCAACGCCGACACCTCGGAGTGCATGTACGCATTCTTCACGCCCAATTCGGCGTAATACTCATGCAGGTCCTCCGCCATCCGCTTCGTGAGCGTCGTGATCAGCACGCGCTGGTTCACTTCGACCCTCTTGCGGATCTCCCCCAGCAGATCGTCCACCTGGCCCCGGATCGGCCGCACCTCCACCTGCGGATCCACCAGCCCCGTCGGCCGGATCACCTGCTCCACCACAACCCCCGCCGACTTCGTCAGCTCGAACGGCCCCGGCGTCGCCGAAACGTAGACCGTCTGGTGGACGCGGTTCTCGAACTCCTCGAACGTCAGCGGCCGGTTGTCCAGTGCGCTCGGCAGCCGGAATCCGTAATTGACCAGCGTGTTCTTCCGCGACCGGTCCCCGTGATACATCCCACCCAACTGCGGCACCGTCTGGTGGCTCTCATCGATCATCAGCAGCGCATCCGACGGCAGGTAATCCAGCAGCGTCGGCGGCGGCTCTCCGGGCAGGCGTCCGCTGAAGTGCCGCGAGTAGTTCTCAATCCCGTGGCAGTACCCCATCTGCTTGATCATTTCGAGGTCGAACATCGTGCGCTGCCACAGCCGCTGCGCTTCGATCAGCTTCCCCTGCTTCTCCAGTTCCTTGTGCCACCACGCCAGTTCGTTCTCGATCGAAAGCAGCGCCTGCTCCCGCGTCTCCGGGCTCATCACGTAGTGCGTCTTCGGGTAAATCGGCAGGCGCAGATACGTCTCCTTCACCTGGCCCAGCAGCGGATCGATGCGCGCCAGTCCCTCTACCTCGTCGCCCCACAGCTCGATCCGGTACGCGTCGTCGTCGTATGTCGGCCAGATCTCGATCACGTCGCCGCGCACCCGGAACGTGCCGCGCCGGAAGTCCATATCGTTCCGCTCGTACAGAATCTCCACCAGCTTCTGCGTGATCTGCTCGCGCCTCACCTGCTGGCCCTTTTCGAGCATCAGCAGCATCCCGTAATACGCCTCCGGCGACCCCAGGCCGTAAATGCAGCTCACGCTCGCCACGATCACGCAATCGCGCCGCTCGAACAGGCTCCGCGTTGCCGCCATGCGCAGCTTGTCCAACTCGTCGTTGATCGTCGCCTCTTTCTCGATGTATGTGTCCGAGGCGGGCACGTACGCTTCCGGCTGGTAGTAGTCGTAGTAGCTGACGAAGTACTCCACGGCGTTCTGCGGGAAGAATGTTTTGAACTCCTGGTAGAGCTGCGCGGCAAGGATCTTGTTGTGCGCCAGCACTAGCGCGGGCCTGCCCGTAAGCTCGATCACCTTCGCCATCGTGAAGGTCTTGCCGCTTCCCGTCACGCCCAGGAGCACCTGGTGCTGCTCACCGTCCTCCACGCTTCGCACAAGCTGCTCGATCGCCGGTCCCTGGTCCCCCCGCGGCTTGTAGTCTATGCCAAGTCGAAAGTTCATTTGCCCTTGTCCGAGAAGACGTTGAATTCGCAGCCGACCATGGCTGAAAGGGCAAGCAGGTACATCCACACGCACAGCGCCATCACCGCCCCAATGCCGCCGTACAGCACATTGTAGTTGGCGATGTTGCGTACGTACCAGGCGAACAACTGCGTGATGATCAGCCACAACCCCATCGCCAGCAATGCGCCCGGCCAGATCTTTCGGCGTGTCCCGGCGTCCGGCCCGTAGAAGTAAAGCAAGGCCGCCACCAGGACAATAGTCGACGCGGCCACGATGTACCGGATCATCGTGCTCAGCAGCTTGAATCCGCCTTTCAGCGTCTCGCCTACGTCCAGCACCCCCATCAGGCGCAGCACGTCGTTCTCGATCTTGTCACCGAAGATCATCAGAGAGGAAGCCGCCACCGCCGGGCCGATCGACACAAGCACCAGCCACATCGCGATCCACCGCCCATGCACGATCCCCCGCTTGCTCTTCCTCTGATACGCGGCCTGAAATCCTTCCATCAGGCTCATCATCACTCCCGACGCCGCCCAGATTGCCAGCACGAACGCCAGCACCGGCAGCGCCTTCGGGCGCGAGCCTCGCTGCGCGATCTGCGAAATCAGCTCATCCACGCCAGGCGGCGCGACCTTGAACAGCCCCGCCCGGATCCTGGCCGATACCGCCTCAGCATTCACCTGCACCAGCAGCGCCGTTATGGAGGTCAATACCGGGAAAAAGGCGAGGAGCGCCGAATATGCGGCGCCCTTCGCACAGCCCAGCGCGCCATGCTCATATGCGCCCCAGATTGCGCGCCGGAACTTGTTCAGGAACTGCCGCACTTTCTTTCGACTGTATCCCAGTTGGGGACAGAGACCCTAACTCGCGAATTCCCCGACGGCAGCGCTTCCCGCCGGGATTGTACTGGAGCGCCTTTCTTTGCGCCGTGCTCCTCTGTGCTTAAAACCGGGCCGGACTGTTCCCTGGAAACCGAATATTTTCGTGGCAATCCTGTGTTTGTCCATGCCATCGATGAGCGTTGCAGGCACGCAAAGCACCGAGAAGGTGTCGAATCTTGCTGCGGAGTTCGAGCGGGTCGGCAAGCATCCCGGCCGGTGGATCACCGCCAGCGCAGATCACAGCCATCAGGAGCCCGGCACAAAATGAAAAGAGGCGCCCCACGCGGACCGCCTCTTCCTGAACGACAAGACTTCTCGGAGCTACGCTTTCAACCCCGCCAGCACGCCGCGCATATACGCGAAGCTTCTCTGCATGCCCGGCAGCGGATTCTCCGCATTGATCTCGTATTCCAGGTGCACCGTACCCTGGTAATTCATCTTCTTCAACTGCTTGAAAATCGCCGGGATCGGCATGGCCCCGTCGCCCACGTCGCACTGGCTGTTCCGGTCCATCAAGTTCTTCAGGTCCTTGATGTGCATGTCCAACAGCCTCGGGCCGGCAGAGGCGATTTCTTCCAGCAGATCCTTGCCCGTGCGCGTCGTGTGCCCGACATCGATGCACAGCCCCATGCGCGGATCCATATCCTTGACGATCTTTAGCGCGTCAGACGGGGCGGGGAAGTACTTGTCCTCAGGACCGTGGTTGTGCACCGCAATCTTGATGTCGTACTCCTTCGCAAACTTCTCGATGATCGGCAGCGTCTTCGCCGTCGGCCCGATGTTCATCATTGGCATCCCCAGCCGCTTTGCGTATTCGAAGTAGGACCGCACGTCGTCCGGATCTTCTTTCTGCATGTACACCGTGCCGCCGCCCGTCAGCGTGATGCCCGCCTTCTGGAACTCGGCCTTCGCTTTATCCAGTTCATCCGGCGTCGACCGGTACAGCGCGTGAAACTCCTTGATCGTCAGCAGCGTAACGCTCAACTGCTTCGTGTATTGAATGCATAGGCGGCGGCTGAACTCGCGAAATGAGTAGCTCGCAATGCCCAGCTTCACATCGCCCGCGACGCCGTCTGCGGCGCTCGCCACCGGCGCCAGCACGGACCCTGCGGCCATGGCGCCCGGCACACCCTGAAGAAAATGTCTGCGGCTGCTATCTGAGAACATGCCCAGATGATATATCATTCGGCCCCGCGCGATAATGGGCCTCATGGGCGAACTGGCACGCATTGGGGTAGCGATCGACGAGGACCTACTCAAGCGTTTTGACGAGTTGAACGGACGCCGCGGCTACACCAACCGCAGCGAGGCCTTCCGCGACCTCATCCGTGACGTCCTGATTCAGGAGACCACCACCACGCCGGAGCGCGACGTCGTCGGCACCCTCACCCTCGTCTACGACCACTACGTCCGCATGCTCACTGACCGGCTCACCGAGATGCAGCACGACCACCACCAGGAAATCGTCTCCACCCTTCACGTCCACCTCGACCACCACCATTGCCTCGAAGTGTTGGTCCTGCGCGGCAAGAGCGCCCAGGTGCGAGCCATCGCCGACAAACTCATCGCCACAAAGGGCGTGCAGCACGGCCGCCTCACCCTCACCTCCGCGGGTTGAGCCCGGGCCGGTTGTTACAATATCCATTTACCGGATGATCACTGAGACTCAGTACGCCCGTTTCGACGCCCTCAAACTCGATGCAGGTGAGACGTTGCGCGACGTGCAGGTCGCCTACGAAACCTATGGCCGGCTCAGCGAACACAGGACCAACGCCATCCTGATCGACCACGCCTTCACCGGCGACGCCCACGCCGCGGGAATCGACCACGAAGGCAAGCCAGGCTGGTGGGACAACATGATCGGTCCCGGCAAGGCCTTCGACACCGATCATTACTTCGTCATCTGCTCCAATGTCCTCGGCGGCTGTCGCGGCACTCTCGGGCCATCCTCCATCGATCCCGCCACCGGCAAGCCCTACGGCCTGCGCTTCCCAGGCGTCACCATCTCCGACATGGTGCGCCTGCAGAAGCTGCTCGTCGACCACCTCGGCATCGAACGCCTCCTCGCCGTCACCGGCGGCTCCATGGGCGGATTCCAGGCGCTCGAATGGGCCGTGGCCTATCCGGATGCCGTCGAAGCGTGTATCCCTATCGCCACCACCGCGCGCCACAGCGCGCAGCAGATCGCCTTTAATGAAACAGGGCGCCAGGCCATCATGGCCGATCCCGACTTCTTGGGCGGCGACTTTTACGACAAGAAGCCCCCCGCTCGCGGCCTGTCCGTGGCCCGCATGATCGGCCACATTACCTACATGTCCGACGAGTCCATGCGCGAGAAGTTCGGACGCCGCCTCCGCGACCGCCAGGACTTCAGCTACGGCTTCGAAATCGACTTTGAAGTAGAAAGCTACCTGCGCTACCGCGGCAGCCAGTTCGTCGGCCGTTTCGACGCCAATTCGTATCTCTACATCACCAAGGCGATGGACTACTTCGACCTTGCCGCCGGCTATCCGTCGCTTGCTGCTTCGCTTGAACGCGCCACCTCCCGCTTTCTGGTCATCAGCTTCACCTCCGACTGGCTCTACCCCTCCTACCAGTCGCAGGAGATCGTCAACGCGCTCCGCAGCCGCAATCACGACGTCACCTACTGCGAACTCTCTTCCAACTATGGCCACGACGCGTTCCTCGTCGATATCGGCGAGCAGACAGAGATTGTGAAGGGCTTCCTCGCCAAATGCACGCGTGAGTTCCGCGGCCTGGAGGCGCGGCAGTGAAGGTTAGAGAGGTGCTTGGGCGCAGTGACTATGCCCTGATCAGCGGGTTGATTCCCTCCGGCGCGCGCGTCCTCGACCTTGGTTGCGGCGACGGGGCCTTGCTCGAATGGCTCAAGGCCAACAAACAGGTGGAGGCCCGCGGCGTCGAGCTCAATCGCGAGCTCGTCCAGCGCGCAATCGCCCGCGGCGTCACCGTCTACCAGGGCGACCTCGAATCCAGCCTTCGGGATTACCCCGATCAGGCCTTCGACTACGTCATCCTCAGCCAGACCCTTCAGGAGACCCGCCAGCCGCTCGCCGTGCTCAACGAGATGCTCCGCATCGGCCGCAATGCGATCGTCGCCTTCCCCAACTTCGGCCACTGGCGAGTCCGGGTCAACCACCTTTTCAGCGGCCGCGCTCCCCGCACCAATCTCTTCCCTTTTGAGTGGTACGATTCGCCCAACATCCACTTCCTTACGGTCATCGACTTCGAAGAGCTGGTGAAGAAGCAGGGATGGAAAGTTGAGCGCCGCATGTTCCTCGCCAGACACCGCCGCGTCGAAACTTCCCCCAACTGGTTCGCCGAAGTCGCCGTCTACCTCTTCCGCCAGCCGGGTTGACCGGGCACGCGTCCTGGCGCGCTATGCTGTCCATAATGCGTCGGGGACCAGGAGCGGTGCATTGGACGATCGGCTGAGCCAACTGTTGGCGACAACAGAAGACGGATATATCGATCTGAACTTCGAGACCGGCGAGACTCTGCTTGGGGGGAAGCTGTTCGAAAAACTCGGGCACTGCCCGATTGGCGGCACCATCGTCCGGCTCACCGATCCGCTCGGTATGGATGGAGTGCATCCCGATGACCGCCAGCGTGTTCGCGACGAATTCGAGACCTCCATCGCCCGCTGCGATTCTGATTTCACCCTGGAGTACCGCCTCTGCTCTGCCGGCGGCAGTTGCCATTGGGTCCGCGCACGTTCATCCGTCTTGGACTGGACCGCTGGCGGCCGTCCTGCCCGCCTCTGCACCTGGCTCAGGGACATCACGGACTCCCGCCGTGTCGAAGACGCCTTTAACGCCATTCTCGCTACTGTCGCACCTTTCACCGGCAAGGAATTCTTCGACAGGCTGGTTCTGCGGCTCGCGGAGACGCTGCAAACGAAGTTCGCCGTGGTTGCTCAGCTGCCTCCCGGACGGACCGACCGCGTAAGCATTGTTGCAGTCACGGCATGCGGCGCCATCCTGGACAACTTCGATCGTGATCTGGCCGGGACACCCTGCGAAAACGCGGTCAAAGGCAACGTCGCTTTCTACCCCTCAGGCGTGTCCGAGATCTTCCCCGAGGACCAACTCCTCAGGAATCTCAGCATCGAGGGCTACCTGGGTGTCCCCTTGAGATCAAGCTCCGGCCACCCTCTCGGTCTGATAGCGGTCATGCACGACGCGCCAATGCCGGAAAACCGGCTCTCCGAAGGCGTGCTGCAGCTCTTCGCCTCCCGCGCTGCTTCCGAACTCGAGAGGCTCGGGGCCGAAAAAGGGAGAGCGGAGAGCGAACGCCGCCACCACGAACTCTTCGAGCGGTCGCTCAGCGCCATCGCCATCCTCGAGTCAGTTCGCGATGAAGCCGGAACTCTCCGCGATTTCCGCTGGCTCGAGTGCAACACCGCCATGCAGACGCAGATCGGTTTGAGCCCTCAACTGACCACATGGCAAACCCTTCTGGAAGTCCTCCCGGAGTTCGACCGCGGCCTGCTGGACCGGCTCTTCACTGTCCTGGACACCGGCCACGGCTTCGAAGCGGAAATCCAATCCCGCGTCTCCAAACGCTATTTTGAGATCCGCGCATTCCGCACCGCGCCCGAGCGGGTCGCCGTCCTGCTGCACAACATCACAGAGCGCAGGCAGGCGCAGGAAGCGCTGCTTGAATCGGAGAGACGGTTCCGGGAGCTGCTCGAGACGATCCAGATGGTCGCACTGATCGTCGATAACGATGGAGTTGTCGAATACTGCAATGAGTTCACGGCGCAGCTCTTGGGTTGCTCCCGCGGCGAAATCCTCGGTCGCAACTGGTTTGAGCATTTCGTCCCCGAGCCCGATCGCGCCAGAATCATCGCCTTGTTCCGCGGACCCGGCGGTTGGAACAACTTTCCGCGCCATTCGCAGAACCTCCTCCGGACGTGCTCCGGAAGGCTGCGGACCATCGATTGGGACACAACCCCGCTCTATGAGCCTTCCGGGAAGATTCGCGGAGCCGCCGGCATAGGCCGGGATCTGACGGAACGCCTCGCCGTTGAAGAAGAGCTCCGCCGCGCGCAGCATATGGAAGCTGTTGGACGCCTCGCGGGTGGTGTGGCCCACGATTTCAATAACCTGCTCACCGTGGTCGGGGGCTATACGCGCCTCGCCCAAGCCCAGGTGCCTTCCGGCAGCGTCGTCGCCGGCTACCTCTCCGAAGTGGCGAAGGCTTCCGGCCGCGCGGCGGACCTCACCAGGCAGCTCCTGGCCTTCAGCCGCAAGCAAGTGATGCAGGCGAGGCCCGTCTCCATCAATACGATCATCCGCGAGATGGAACCGATGCTCGCCGGCCTGGTCGGCGAGACCATCCGGCTCACCATTCAGGCGAAGGCCGGCCAGGACGTCGTCATCGCCGATCCTCTCCTTATCGAACAGGTTCTGGTGAGCCTCGCCTCCAACGCCCGCGAGGCCATGCCCCGAGGCGGCGATCTTCGTATCGCGACCTCAAATGTAATGCTCGACAAGTCGGGGGCCAGGCCGCCGGATCTGACGCCAGGGCTCTACGTCGAAGTCCTCGTCTCCGATACGGGCTCCGGCATGAGTGCCGACGTTCTCGAACACCTCTTCGAGCCCTTTTTCACCACCAAGGACCGGTCCAAAGGCACTGGGCTCGGCCTGTCGTCAGCCTATGGGATCGTCCGTCAGACCGGCGGCGACATCCGGGTCGAAAGCGCTCCCGGCCAGGGCACCACGTTTCGCATCTACTTCAAATGGGCCGAACAGGCCGGGCCCGGCGAGCCTGAAAGCGCCGTGGAGTCCCGCTCCAACGGCTTTCCCGCACGCATCCTGATCGCTGATGACGAGGAATCCGTGCGTCTCCTTCTGAAGAACGTCCTCGAGGATGCGGGCTACGAGGTGAGGCAGGCCGCCGACGGGCGCGAAGCCATGAAAGAGATGCAGGAGGGCGGCATCGACCTCCTCATCACCGATCTCGTCATGCCCGACCAGGAGGGCATCGAGACGATCCGCGAAGCCCGCACGCGCTACCCCGAACTTCGCATCATCGCCATTTCCGGCGCATTTTTCGGACAATTTCTGAAAATGGCGGAAAAACTCGGCGCGGACGCGGTCCTCCAGAAGCCCATCCGCCCCGACTTGCTTTGCGAAGCCGTCCGCGGCGTCCTGCAACACAGCCGCGAACAGTAGTCAACGAGTCAGTCCCCTAGTCTTGCGGTCCCTCTATCCGCCCACCCGGCGCCAGAACCCGCAGCATTTCTGCCGTCGGCTCGCCCGCCGCCACATCCACAATCACCGAGAACCACGCCTCCTGCCAAGGCACCTCATCCCGGCTGCCAACGATGAACATCACATGGTCAAACTCCGCCATCTCCCGCCGCGCCGCCCGGACCTGTTCGTCCGATCCCAGCCCCACCAGCGCCCCCTCCCGCACCTCTTCGGCCCACGCACGCAGAAATCCCCGCTCTTCCAGCGACGTCACCAGCACGCGATCCGTCGGCTCCATCAGTCGCCCGCGATGTTGACCAGATCGTCCTTCGCCTTGCCCTCCAACACAGCCTGGGCCTGCTCCGGCGTGAACTCCTCCACCTTCTGCGAGATGTTGTACGCGCAGAACTTGGGGCCGCACATCGAGCAGAAGTGTGCGTCCTTGAATCCATCCTCCGGCAGAGTTTCGTCGTGGAACGCGCGCGCCGTCTCCGGATCCAGCGACAGCTCGAACTGCTTGTTCCAGTCGAACCTGTACCGCGCCCGCGACAGTTCGTCGTCCCGATCGCGCGCCCCCGGCCGTTTCCGTGCGATGTCCGCCGCATGCGCCGCGATCTTGTACGCGATAATCCCCAGCTTGACGTCTTCCTTGTTCGGCAGTCCCAGGTGTTCCTTCGGCGTCACGTAGCAGAGCATCGAAGCTCCGTGCCATCCGATCATCGCCGCCCCGATCGCGCTGGTGATGTGGTCGTAGCCCGGAGCAAAGTCCGTCACCAGCGGCCCCAGTGTGTAGAAAGGCGCCTCATGGCACATCTCCATCTCCTTCTCCACCTGGAGTTGGATCTGATCCATAGGCACGTGCCCTGGCCCTTCGATCATCACCTGAACGTCATACTGCCACGCAATCTTCGTCAGCTCGCCCAGCGTCTTCAACTCAGCGAACTGCGCCTCGTCGCTCGCGTCCGCCAGCGCGCCCGGCCTCAGCCCGTCACCGAGGGAGAAGCTCACGTCGTGCTTCTGGAAGATCTTGCAGATCGCCTCAAAGTTCTCGTACAGGAAGTTTTGCTTGTGGTTCTTCACCATCCACTCGGCCAGGATCGAGCCGCCCCGGCTCACGATGCCGCACACCCGCTTCGTCGTCAGCGGAATGTACTGCACCAGCACGCCGGCGTGAATGGTCATGTAGTCGACGCCCTGCTCGGCCTGCTCTTCAATCACTTCGAGCATCACCTGCGCCGTCAGATCCTCCACCCTGCGCACCCGGCTCAGCGCCTCGTAGATCGGCACCGTCCCCACCGGCACGGGCGACTCGGCGATGATCGCCTTCCGGATCGCAGGAATGTCCCCGCCCGTCGAGAGATCCATCACCGTGTCCGCGCCATACTTCACGGCGTAGTGCAGCTTCTCGACCTCGCCCTCGATATTCGATGTCGTCGCCGAGTTGCCGAAATTTGCGTTGATCTTGCACTTCGACGCCACGCCGATGCACATCGGCTCCAGCACCAGATGGTTGATGTTGGCAGGGATGATCAACCGCCCGCGAGCCACCTCATCGCGCACCAGTTCCGGAGTCAGTTGCTCGCGCCGTGCAACGTACGCCATCTCCTCTGTGATCAAGCCCTTCCGCGCATAGTGCATCTGCGTCCGGACCTGGTCAGTTTTGCGTTTTTCGACCCAGCTTGCTCGCTGCATGCACCGATTATCGCAAAGTGGGGCGCGCGTTAAGGTGGGGCAGGCGCTTCGGCCGGCCCGCTATCCACCCTACTCTTCTTTCTCCCCGTCCAACAGCCGCATCCCTTCGAACGTCTGCGGCGCCAGCAGCCCCGCATGCGCATATACAAACAATTTGTCCCGCGAATCCGTAATATCCAGGTTCCGCATCGTGAGCTGTCCGATCCGGTCCTGCGGCGTGAACGCACCTTCGTGCTTCTCCATCGTGAGCCGCTCCGGCTTGTAGGTGAGATGCGGGCTCTTCGTGTCCAGAATCGAATAGTCGTTCCCGCGCCGCAGCTCCAGCGTCACTTCGCCCGTGATCGCCTTCGCCACCCAGCGCTGCAGCGTCTCCCGGATCATGATCGACTGCGGATCGAACCACCGTCCCTCGTACAGCAGCCGTCCCAGCCGGCGGCCCATGTCGCGGTACTGCTCGATGGTGCCTTCGTTGTGGATCCCCGTGATCAGCCTCTCATAGGCGATGAAGAACAATGCCATCGCAGGAGCCTCATAGATCCCACGGCTCTTGGCCTCGATGATGCGGTTCTCGATCTGGTCCGACATCCCCAGCCCGTGACGCCCGCCCAGCTCATTCGCCGCCAGCACCAGCTCCACCGGGTCCGCATACGACTTACCATTGAGCGAAACCGGCAGGCCCTCTTCAAACCCGACTGTGACCTCCTCCGGCTTTACCTCGACGTCATCCCGCCAGAACGCCACGCCCATGATCGGCTCGACGATCTTGATGCCCTTGTTCAGAAACTCCAGGTCCTTGGCCTCGTGCGTCGCGCCCCAAATGTTGGAGTCGGTCGAGTACGCCTTCTCCTTGCTCATCTTGTAGCCGAGCCCGGCCTTTTCGAGCAGCTCCGACATCTCTTTGCGTCCGCCCAACTCGTCGATGAACGCCTGGTCGAGCCACGGCTTGTAGATCCGCAGCTTCGGGTTCACCATCAGCCCGTAGCGGTAGAAGCGCTCGATGTCGTTGCCCTTGTAGGTACTGCCGTCGCCCCAGATGTTGACGCCGTCCTCCTTCATCGCGCCCACCAGCATCGTGCCCGTCACGGCGCGCCCGATCGGCGTCGTGTTGAAGTACGGCACTCCCGCCGTCGTGATGTGGAACGCGCCGCACTGCAGGGCGGCCAAGCCCTCACGCACCAACTGCTGGCGGCAGTCGATCAACCGCGCCTTCTCTGCGCCGTACTCCAGCGCCTTGCGCGGGATGCTGTCGTAGTCGGACTCGTCCGGTTGCCCGAGGTGCGCCGTGTAGCAGTATGGAATCGCGCCTTTCTGGCGCATCCAGTAAATCGCGGCGCTCGTGTCGAGCCCGCCCGAGAACGCGATGCCGACGTTTTCGCCGATCGGGAGTGTTTGCAGAATATTGCCCATGGTGGTTACTGAAATTCCGGGGGGAACCTTCTATTGTAGCGGGATCAGTCCTCTCCCTCAGTCGCGGACTGCCACCGCCCGCGCGCCTTCAGCGCCCGCACCTCTTCCTCCGCCATCTCCTTCAGCTTCAGCGTGTCGATCTTCGCCACGCGGTTCAGCGGCATCTGCCCGGGCTCGACAATCACGTAATGCATCGGCCGCATGTACGATGTCAGCGACCGCGCGTGCCGCCGCAGTTCCGCCGCGCCCAATTCCACGCCGGGCCGCTTCTCCACAAACGCGACGATCGCCTCCACCCAGATCGGATGCTCAACGCCTACCACTCCGCACGACGCCACCTTCTCAGTTAGCCCGCACAGATGATTCTCGATGTCGCCGGGGAACACCTGGTATCCGGCGGGCTTGATCACCCACTTCGTCCGACCCGAGAAATGCAGCCCCGCGGCGTTCTTGTACCCCATGTCGCCCGTGTACATGAAGCCGTCCGACGACAGCGCCTGCTGCGTCGCATCCGGATCGCTGACATAGCCCGCGAAGTTCTGCGGCCCGCGAAAACACACGTGACCGATCTCGCCGTCCGCCAGCTCCGGGCCTGCTTTCCCGTCCGGCCTCATCGCTCCACGAATCGACATCTGGTAGAGCGGCATCGAGTGCCCGATGGACGCGGCCACTCTGTCGACGTCGCCAGTTGGCTCAGTGTATGTGCAGAAGCCCGAAGCCTCCGTTAGCCCCAGCCCCGTCCCGATCCGCGGCGCCATCGTCGCCAGCTTCTCCAGGAATGGCCGCGGCACGGATTGCCCGCCATACACGGCAAGGTCCACGCTGCTCAAATCTCGCTTCGCGTACTCCGAGTGCTTCCACTCCATGTAGAACAATGCCGGGATCTGACCCACCAGGCGCACTTTGTGCTTTTCGACCGCCTCCAGGCTCTTGCCCGCGTCGAAAATCTCCAGCGTCACCGCCGTGCCGCCCCAGAACAGCGTCGTCATCAACAGCTCGGACTGGCACCCCACATGCGACGGCGGCAGATTCACCAGCACCCTCGACTCCGAGAACTCGAACGCCGCACCCAGGCACAGGTTCTGCGCAGTGATGCTGCGATGCGTCAGCAGCGCCGCCTTCGGACGTCCCGTTGAGCCCGTCGTGAAGATCACCTGCGCTCCATCGGTGGGCAACACGTGCGGCATCTCCACCGATGCGCCTCCCGACATCGCCGCGCGGAACAGCGCCTGCATGCTCTCGGCGTCCCAGTAATGCTCCACGTGCGGGCACGCGTCCAGCACGTCGTGCTGCAGCACAGTCGCATAGCCCTTCGCGCGCACCAGCGACAGGCTCCGCACCACTTCCGCCGCCGACAGCCTCAGATCCAGGGGCACGTGAATCACGCCAGCGCGGAAGCAGGCGTACTCCAGCAGGATGTGCTCGTTCAACAGGGGCAGGGAAGTCGCCAGGAAGTCGCCCTTTCGGAATCCGCGCCGCATCAGCTCCGCGGCCAGCAGGGCGGACACCCGGTCCAGCGTCGCCCAATCCAGCATGGTGTCCCGCGTTGCGTTGATGATCACCGGCTCGTGCGGCTTCCTCTCCGCCCAATACTGAACCGCTCCATGAATCAGGTGGCGTTCCCGGTAATCCCGCTCGTACTGCTCCAACGTGCACATTGCAAGAGGCATCTTCGATATCTTCTTAAGTCGATGCTACGCAGCGCAATTCTTTTTCTCATCCCTGTCCTGCTCCCCGGCCAGGGACCGTTCCTGTTCACCTCCTTCCGCGGCAACGGCGAGACCGGCGTCTACTTCGCTCTGTCCCGGGACGGCTATAAGTGGACGCCCGTTAAAAACAACCAGCCCGTCGTTCCGCCCCAACATCCCGGCATGCTCATGCGCGACCCGTTTCTCGTCAAGGGCCCTGATGGAACCTGGCATCTCCTTTGGACCACCGGCTGGACACGCTCCAAAGAAAACGGAACACTCACCATCGGACACGCCACCTCCGGCAACCTTGTCGATTGGGGTCCCCAGCAGCTCATCGAAATCCCTCTCGAAGGCGCCCGCAATGCGTGGGCGCCCGAAATGGCGTGGGACTCGAAGTCCGGGCAGTGGCTCATCTTCTGGGCCAGCACCATCCCCGGCAAGTTCCCTGATACCGAGGCGACAGGCGACTCCGGCTACAACCACCGCTTCTATGCCATGCGCACCACGGACTTCAAATCATTCACCAAGCCCGCACTCTGGTTCGATCCAGGCTTCAACTGCATCGACGCCACCCTCGTTCAGGACGGGAAACGCTGGATCATGGTCTTCAAGGACGAACGCAGGAATCCCCTGCAAAAGAAACTCAGAATTGCTTTTAGCGATAGCCCGGCCGGGCCCTGGAGCGGCGTCACCGAGCCCTTCTCCCTCGACTGGGTCGAGGGGCCGTCCGCCATCAAAGCCGGCAGAGACTGGTTGATCTACTTCGACCAATACGCCAAGCCCCACTACTATGGCGCCTATCGAACCCGGGATTGGAAAGTGTATGAAGAAATCAGTTCACAACTGTCTCTTCCCCTCGATCATAGGCATGGAACAGTGGTATCATTAACAGATGAAGAGGCGAAGAGGGTAACGGCTCTCCGCTGAACGGTGTTCTCAAAGTGGTCAATTCTCTTGTCACCCGCAAGGCCCCTTCTGCGTCTGACATGTAGGGTTGACGGTCATTATGAATAGGGTGTTGATTCTGGGTTTGCTTCTCTCTTTCGCCGCCGGGGCTTCCGACCTCGATCGGGCGCAGTCCGCCTATAACCGCACGGATTATCAGGACGCACTTGGAATCCTGAAGGCTTCCGGAGAGGCAAGCACGGCTGCGGGATACGAATTGACGGGGAAGTCCTGGTACCAGTTAGGCGACTTCAAGAATGCCATTCAGGCATTCGAGAAGGCCGCGCAGCTCGACCCCACCAGCTCTCGCATCGAAAACTGGCTCGGCCGCAGTTGGGGCCGCCGCGCCGAGGTATCGAACCCGCTAATGGCGCCCGGCTATGCTTCCAAGGCCCGCCAACATTTTGAGCGCTCCGTCTTCCTCAACCCCAGGGATCAGGAAGCCGTCAACGACCTCTTCTCGTATTACCTGGAAGCCCCCGGCTTCCTCGGCGGCGGCATGGACAAGGCCACCGCACTGGCCGAGAGGATCAAGTCCAATGACCCTGCGGAGTATCACTTCGCCCTCGCCCAGATCGCGGAGCGGCGCAATCAGTACGACTTCGCCGAGGCCCATTTGCGCAGTGCCATCGAAGTGGCGCCCAGACAGGTCGGCCGGGTCCTCGACCTTGCCAAATTCCTCGCCCGCCGCGGCCGTTACAGTGAATCGGAAAACGCCTTCCAAATGGCCGCTAAAGTCGCGCCTGGCAGCAATCAGGTCCTTTTCGCCAAGGCCTCGTCCTACGTCGAGACCGGCCACAACCTGCCTGAGGCGAAGAAGTTGCTGCAGCAGTACCTCAAAAACCCGCTGACCGCCGACGACCCCCCGCGCGACGAAGCCCGCAAGCTCCTGAAACGAGTCACCGACTAAGAAGAGACCGTCTCCGCTAGGGCGAGGAGTGTTCCGCTCTCAGTGCGGCCTGATGTTCTGGTTGACGCGAAAGAAGTTGTCGGGATCGTACCTGGCTTTGATGACCGCGAGCCTGTGGTAGGAGTCGCGGTAGGTGGCGCGGACGCGGTCCTCCCCCTCTTCCATCATGAAATTGACGTATGCGCCGCCGGCGGAATGCGGGTGCAGGTCGTCGAAGTAATCTCTGGCCCAGCGGGTGATGGTGTCTTTCTTTGCGGGGTCGGGATCGACGCCGACGATCACTTCGGCCCATTTGGCGTCGCGGTAGCTCCAGGGGGTGTCGGACTTGCCGACGCGGCTCGCAGCGCCGTCGACGGGGTAGAGGTGCATTGTGGAGTGCATGGTGGGGAGTTTTGTGCCGTTCTTCACATGCAGACGGATGGCTTCGTCGCTGATCTCGTTGATGAAGTCGGCTTTCCAGTACCATTGAAGTCCCGGCGGGTAGATGGGGTCGAACATGCTTTGCACCGCCGGATGAGGGATCGGGCCGACAAAGTCAAGGGTCGGAGGGAAGGCTTTGCGGACGGGAGCGAGAGCCTCTTCCGGCGCAGCGCCGGTGCAGCACCAGACGACGCCGCACATCTTCTTGTTGTGGAGGTGTTCGGGGAAGGGCGGGCCCGGGGGTACGGTTAGGAATGCGAAGAAGCCGTTGATCTCGTCGTGGGCCTTGGGGAGGAACTCACGATACCAGGCGAGGATGTCGGCGGCGCGGTCGAGGTCCCAGAGCATGGGGCCGGCGTAGTCGGTGTGGATGGGATGGGCTTTGAAGAGGAACGAGGTGACGACGCCGAAGTTGCCGCCGCCGCCGCGGATGGCCCAATAGAGATCGGCGTGATGGCGCTCGCTGGCTGTGACGAAACGGCCGTCGGCGAGGACCATGTCGACGGCGAGGATGTTGTCGATGGTGAGACCGCATTTGCGGGTGAGGTGCCCGATCCCGCCGCCGAGGGCAAGGCCGCCGACTCCGGTGGTGGAGATGATGCCGGTGGGAACGGCGAGGCCGAATGCGTGGGTGGCGTGATCGACATCGCCCCAGACACATCCGCCGCCGACTCGGACGGTCATGGCTTCGGGATCGACGTGCGTATAGCGAATGCGGGAGAGATCGATGACGAGGCCGTCGTCGCAGATGCCGAGTCCGCCGGCGTTGTGGCCGCCGCTCCGGACAGAGACGAGGAGCTTGTGTTGGCGGGCGAAATTGACGGCTTCAATGACGTCGGCGACGTCGGTGCAACGGGCTATGAGGCGCGGCCGCTTGTTGATCATCCCGTTGTAGACTTTGCGGGCTTCTTCGTAAGCGGGATCCTCGGGTGTGATGAGCTCACCGCGGAGGGCCGATTTGAACGGAGCAAGAGTATTCTGATCGAGCATTGTCAGTACCCCTCTGTACTGCCGAGTCCAGCCTGTGGCTGGCAGTTCACATCCGAAGGAGATTATGGCTGATCGCGTTATCGAAGGGAAGGAGCGGAGGCGGGGCGGACGTCGGCCAGGCGGCGCCATTCTTTTTCAACGGCGTCGACCAGGGTGGGCATGGCTTCGGCGACTTCGGGCGAGAGGGTAGCAGCCCATTCGAAGTTGCCGGCCTCGAGGCCGATGAGGACCAGAGTCTGGGGCAGGCACTTGAGAACGCCTGCGAGTTTCACCGCCTGAGAGAGGCCGAGTCCTCCGGCCGAGCAGCGGGCGAATTGCGGCTGGAACTGGGGTTCGGTGGAGTTGGAGATCAGAAGCTTGCCGGGCGGATTATTGCGGGTGACGAGGGCATCGACGACGATGACGCGCTCGGTGGTTTGCCAGGCTTCCAAAAGTTCGGACGTATCACCATGCAGAGTGCGGGCGGGAATCTTGCGGTCTTCAAGGGCAGCAGCGCAGAGGGGACCTATAGCGTCATCGCCGCGATCCATGTGGCCGCAGCAAAGGATGAGGGCACGATACTTCTTCTGCCCGGCCGGCTTACGAGCACTGGGCATGGGCCTGCAGGATTCTAACCGCGAACGCGGTCGAGTTTCAAGAAGTGGGTAGCGCAGGAGATGCAAGGGTCATAGTTGCGGATGGCCTGTTCGGCACGCCAAGTGAGTTCCTCGTTGGGGAGATCAAGAAGCTGAGGGACGTAGCCCCAGAGGTCGTCTTCGATGCGCTTCAAGTTCTGTGCGGTTGGCGGGACGATCTTGGCGGCGAGGATGAGGCCGCGTTCATCCATGGAGTAGCGGTGATAGAGGAGGCCGCGAGGCGCTTCGGTGGCCGCCATGCCGGTCGAGGTGTGCGGTGTGATTGCGGCACGCGGCTCGGACGCCGGCTCGGACTGTTCGATGAGCCGCAGCGCTTCATGGCAGGCGAAGACGAGCTCGACCGCGCGGGCGATGATGCTCTTGAAGGGATTGCGGATTGGCGGCTCCAGGCGGGAATCAAGTGCAGCCTGACGAGCTATTTCCGGCAATTGATTGAAGTTGAGGTTGAAGCGAGCAAGGGGGCCTGCGTGATAGGAGCTGCGGGCCTTGATGATGGAGTGGAGCGCGTTGGAATGCCGGACATGCTGCTCGACGCTGTGGTCCTCGAACTCGGCGGAGTCGATGTCGAGGCCGCGGTTGGAGACGATGCGGCCCTCATTGAGGGCGTATTCATCGGGGTGAGAGAGGGCGACGAACTCGTAGTCGACCTCGAAGTCGGGAAAGGGAAATCCGGAGACAAGGCGGACCGTGGCAAGGGAAGTGTCGAGGGCCCACTTGAGATCCTCAACCAGCGGCAGCAACTCATCGCGGCGAGGTACGCGGTAGAACCCTCCGACGCATGCGCTGACCGGGTGGATTTCGCGTCCGCCGATGACACGGACGATCTCGTTGCCGATGCGCTTGAGGCGAAGCGCGGCAAGGACAGTATCCTTCTGCTGCGCGGCAAGCTCGAGGACGTCCTGGAATCCGAGGAAGTCCGGCGCGTGGAGCATATAAATGTGCAGAGCGTGGGACTCGATCCACTCGCCGCAATAAAAGAGCCGGCGCAGCGCGCGGATCTGCGGGTGCACCTGGACATTGAGCGCGCGCTCCAAAGCATGGATGGAGCTCATCTGGTAGGCGATGGGGCAGATGCCGCAGATGCGCGCCGTGATGTCGGGGACCTCAGAGAAGTGGCGCCCTGCAAGGAAGCCTTCGAAGAGACGAGGGGGCTCCGGGATGTTGAGCTTGAGGTCGAGGATCTTGCCTGCCTTGGTCTTGATGTGGAGGGCCCCCTCGCCTTCAACACGTGCCAGTACGGGCACGTCAATTTTGTTGACGCCTGTCTTGGCCGAAGCAGTGGTCGTCGTGGGAGTCATTGCGGATGCACCTCCTCGCTGACTTTGCGGAACTGCCAGGCCCAGGCGTTGAAAGTGCGGAAGGATCGCTCGATGTCGGCCTGCGGGACGCCGAGGATGCGGAAGCGCTCGGCGAGGCCAGGGGCGTTGGAGCTCTCCATGGGGCCGAAGCAGCCGTAGCAGCCGCGTCCCATGGACGGGCAGAGCCCGCCGCAGCCCGCCTGGGTGACGGGGCCGAGGCAAGCCGTGCCGCAGGCAACCATCAGGCAGACATTGGAGCGGCGTTTGCATTCGATGCAGACCGAGTAGGTGGGGAGGTTGGGCTTGCGTCCGGCGAGCGTAGCGGAGATGACCTCGACGAGTTGTTCCTTGTTGATGGGGCAGCCGCGCAACTCCATGTCCACGGGAACGTGCTCGGCGATTGGGGTGGACATCTTGAGCGTGGAGATGAAGTCGGGCTTCGCGTAGACGAGGCGGACGTATTCGCTCACGTCCTTCCAGTTCCGCAGCGCCTGAATGCCGCCGGCGGTGGCGCAGGCGCCGATACTGATCAGTGTTTTCGACTGACGGCGGACCTGCTGGATGACATCGGCGTCGTGGTGCGTGGTGATGGAGCCTTCGATCAGCGCGATGTCGTACGGACCCTTCGCCATTCGGCGCGAGGCTTCGGGGAAGTAGGCGATGTCGATGGCGCCTGAGATCGCCAGGAGCTGATCCTCGGCATCGATCAGGCTCAACTGGCAGCCGTCGCAGGAGGCGAACTTGAAGACGGCGACACGGGGCTTGGCGTTCTTAGAGCTCATAAAGATCCATGTAGGGCTTCATCTTCGTGTACGGGAAGACGGGACCGTCCTTGCAGACGAAGTACGGGCCCATCTGGCAGTGGCCGCAGAAGCCGACGGCGCACTTCATGTTGCGCTCCATGGAGAGGTAGATCTGCGAGGGGGGAAGGCCGCGCGACTCCAACTCGCGCGTGGCGTAGCGCATCATGATCTCGGGTCCGCAGAGCATGGCGATGGTCTCGGTAGGCTGCATGCGGACGTGGCGGAGAAGCGTTGTGACGACACCGACATAGCCGCGCCAGGAGACGCCGCCGTAATCGACGGTGCACAGCGCCTGCGTGTCGGGCAGCATGCCCCAGGCGGCGAACTCCTTCCGGTAGAGAAGATCGCGGGGGCTGCGTCCGCCGTAAAGGACGACGAGGCGGTTGTAGTCGCCGCGGTGGCGGAGGACGTGATAGATGGCGGGCCTGAGCGGCGCGAGGCCGATGCCGCCCGCAATGATGAGGACAGACTTGCCCCGCGCTTCCTTCATCGGCCAGGAAGAGCCGAAGGGGCCGCGGATGGCGATGGATTCGCCCGGTTTGCGGGTGACGAGCTGATAGGTGACCTGGCCGACGGAGCGGATGGTGTAAGTGAGATGCTCGCGGCGCTCAGGGTCGCCGGAGATGGAGATGGGAAGCTCACCGACGCCGAAGTCATACAACATGGAGAACTGGCCGGGCTGGAAGTAGGCGACGGGGTCGCCTTCGGGAGGCTCGATGGTGAGCGTGAACGTGTCGTGCGTCTCTTTGATGATGCTGGCGACACGCGCAGCGACGGGTTGCATGGCGGGACGGCCGGCGGCGGCCGGAGTCTCGAGGATCAGGCTCATTTTCCGTGGGCCCCCTTGGCTGAGTAAACGTCGACCACTTGGAGGCGGGTGGCGGTGAGGCGATCCGCGACGATGGCCAGGATCTTCCTCAGCACCATATAGCCGAACTCGTGGTCCTCTTCGCAGGCGGCGATGACGCGCGGGCCATCGAAAGCGAGGGCGCGGACAGGGTCGATACAGCGCGCGCGGAACTGCTTATTGACCTGTTCGAGGAGGGACGACCAGCCGAGCTCATCGCCTTCGGTGAGAGTCTGAATGGTGATGAACCGGCCCGGAGCGGCGATCTCCAGCGCGACTTTCCCGGAGGTGATCAGGTAGAAGAAGCTGGACGGGTCGCCTTCGCGGAAGATGATCTGATCGGGTTCGAACGTGACTTCGAAAGCGAGTTGGGCGAGCTTTTCCAGGTGGTTGGGGTTGAGTCCTTCAAGAAACGGGTGAGCCGCAAGCGCGGCTGTGACTTGACTAGTTGCCATGGTTGGAGACTCCTGTCATCGCGGCGGCGTGTGTTGTTGTCTGAAGGGCGGCGATCTCTTCCGTGATGTCGATCCCGGCGGGGCACCAGGCGATGCAGCGGCCGCACCCAACGCAGCCTGAAGTGCCGAACTGTTCCTGCCAGCGGGCCAGTTTATGGCTGAGCCAGTGGCGGTAGCGGGATTTCGGAGAGAGCCGGATGCTGCCGCCGTGGATGTAAGTGAAGTTCTGGGAGAAACAGGAATCCCAGAGGCGAAGCCGCTCGGCCTGCTGGAGGTCGAGTGAGGTGTGGTCCTCGAAGTTGACGCAAAAGCAGGTGGGGCAGACGGAGGTGCAGTTGCCGCAGGAAAGACAGCGCTTCGCAACGTGATCCCAACGGGGGTGGTCGAAGTTCAAAGAGATGACCACGGGGGCGGTATTCAGATCGATACGGCGCTGCTGGGCGGCGGCGGCGTGGGTGCAGGACTCAGCGAGTTCTTTGGCCCACTCTGGGGGAGCGAGCGGAGCTGCCAGTTTCTCGAGTGCCGCAGAGCCGGAGGCACTGCCGGGCTCAGCGAGGTATTCCTGGGGAGACCGTTCATGGAGGGCGATGTCGAAACAGGATCTGGCCTGCGGGCCGGTGCCGGTGGAGGCGCAGAAGCAGGTGGGCGCCGAGGACGTACAGTGAACGGCGACGAAGAACGCAGCGGCGCGGTTGGCCTTGTAGATGTCGTCTTCGAAGCGGTCCTGGAGCAGGACGCGATCGAGCGCGGTGACGGCGGCCAGATCGCAGGCTCGGGTGCCGAAGAAGGCGCGCTTCACTGGCTGCGGCGTCTCGTTCCAGATGCGGAAGCTGCCGTTGTCACGCTCAGCATGTGTGATACAGGCGCGAGCGGGATGCAGCACTTTCTTGAGGCTGTCAGGACCGGTCCAGTAGTGAAAGAGCGAGCCGGCGGAGTCGCGGAGCAGGCGATATGTGGCGGGAGCCGTGCTGGTGGTCCAGCCGGCGGGAAGATCGTCGAGGCTGCTCAGCGGCAGCCATTGAATGGCGTGATCGCAGAGAGTGGGACCGTAGACGAGATAGCCTTCCTGCTTCAGGACGTCGAAAAGAGAGGAGAGGCCGGCACGATCCAGGCGGTACAGCTTTTTCCGCATGAAACGACCTCCACGTGGCAGTCGCCCCAGATATATCAGAATTTAAGGTCTGTTACTACGGTATCGAAAGGACGCATGAGATACTGGACGTCGCATGAATCAGTCACAGGCAAGCCTGACCGCGTTGATCTCAGCATTTGGCCGGGTCCATCACGCGAAGAATGATTCGAATAGGATCTTTGACGATTCATTAGCCGAGCAGTTGTTTGCGTCCGAGGAACTGGTTGGGGTCGGGCAGATGCTGGCGGGAGCGATCGGAGTGGTCGATCCGGAGGCTGCGGCAACAAAGCCGGATGGGCAGACCGCGCTGGCCCTGGTGATGCGCGCTCAGAGTACGCCAATCACGTTGAGCCGGGCTCGCTACACGGAGGACTTGCTGGAGAAGGCAGTGCGGGGCGGGGTAGGGCAGTACGTCATCCTGGGGGCGGGATACGACACGATTGCGCATCGCAGGCTGGATCTGATGAGGACTCTGCGAGTGTTCGAGTTGGATCATCCGGCGACGCAGGCGGAGAAACTGCGGCGGATCGAGAGAGCGGGATGGGCGAAGACGGAGGGGCTGGAATACGTGGCGGTGGACCTTGCGGCGGAGAGTCTTCCGGACGCGATGGGGAGATCGACGTACGATCCGCAGGTCCCCGCGTTCTTCAGTTGGCTGGGCGTGACGTACTACCTTACGCGGGAGACGGTGTTCGGGACACTTCGCTCAGTGGCGTCGCTGGCATGCGCGGGGAGTATGGTGGTGTTCGATTACGTGGATCCAGATGCGTTCGATCCGGCGAAGGCGTCGGTGCGAATGCAGCGGATGCAGTTCATGGTGCAACGCAGTGGAGAGCCGTTGAAGACGGGGTTGGACCCGGAGACGCTCGCATCAGACTTAGGCGGAGTGGGGCTCCGGCTGACAGAAGAATTGGGGCCCGCATCAATTCAGGCTCGATATTTTGAGGGGCGCGACGATGGGTACCGCGCGTTTGAGCACGTGCACTTTGCGGCGGCTGTAGCCGGTTGACCGGCGTCAGTCCTCGGTTTCAGGCGGCAGGTGCGTGAGGAACGTCTGCGAGATGTGGTCGTGCCAGGAGAGCGACTCCTGGTCTGCGACGGCCCACAGCACGCCCATGCCGGCGCTGGTGAGGCTGAGCCAGCCGGAGAACATACGCATGAAGCGCTGTGAGACGGTGGGGCGGAGTCCGTCAAAACTCACGACGTAGAGATGAGCGCCCTGCAGTCCGAAGGTGACCTGACCGAACATGCAGAAGAGAAGCTTGTAGGTGGCGGCGAACGCGAGCACCGCGCCGCCGTAGCAGAAGAGAAACGGCGTTTGCAGCGGCAGGAAGCCCAGTCCCAGGCGCACCGTGAGCAGGAATACGCCGAGAAGTCCGAGAACGAGTCCTGCGTCGAAGAGAGCCGCCATGGCGCGAAGTTGAAGGGGCGCGACAGGAAAATCGGTGCGGCGGCTGAGTTGACGGGTGAGGGGCCGTGCCGGCGGAGTGGGGCCGTCAAAGTCGAACGCGCCTTGTCCCGGCATCGGCTTGCGCTTCGGGGCGCCGCGGTGAGAGTCAGCGGCGCGGCGCTGTTCCAGCGGTTGGGAATACTCCTCGAAGCCGATCACCTTCCGCTGTTCGCGATAAGGGAAGAGGGCGGGCTGCACTGCCGCGCAGTTGCGGGCGGCGGGCTGTGCGTCAGGACGCGATGCAGCGAGGACCGGTCTGGCAGGAGCAGGCGCCGCGGCGAGATCATGAGCGACGTCGGGCGCAGTGGCTGTGTGGATGAATGGCTGGGAGTCCGGCGCGGACTGTTGAGCGGCGCTGGCTATTCGGCGCTGACACTTCATGCAGCGAAGTTCGTGTTCGGGGTTCTCGGCTCCACAATAGCGGCAACGCATGTCTGCTGCCCTCCGTCAAAAAGATGATCCAGGCGAGGGAAGCCCCTCACAGCTTGTAATTCGCGGCTCCCCTTGTCTGTTTCGGCCTCTCTTGCAGGGCCCTGAAATCTCGTGCTAGGGTTGAGCTTTGAACTTTCCTGAATCTCGCCGCAGGCGTTCCGAGACATGCGCCCGGCGGTACCGTCCTATCCTAAGTAACATAAAGCCAGGAATTTGTCACGCCTTTTTGCGTCGAATTCTTGATCAGGCTCCCTCGAGGGCGAGTGCATTCATGCGGCTCCTGGTGGTTGTTGCGGCGAGCAGCGGCGGAATATTCTTCGTGTCCGGGCAGATATACCCGCCCCCATTGCCACCTCCTGCTTCTCAAAGCCATCCCAGTGGAAAGGTTGCGCAGCCGCCCAAGATTCAAAGGCAGGAACCTCCGCCCGCCGGCATTGTCGTGGTGCGCGGAGTCCACCAGGAGCGGGAGGGCGAGAAATACCATCTGCGGGAAGGTGCGGAACTGGAATCCGTTGAGTTCCTGCTCAAGGCGGACGAGATCGACTACGACCAGGAGACCGGGATTGCGGAAGCTCGAGGCAAGATTGACTTCACGAACTTCCAGAGCGGCGAACGCCTGTGGGCGGAACGGGTCGACTACAACCTGAAAGACGGGACTGGCACGTTCTATAAGGTCCGAGGCTCGGCTTATGGAAAGATCGACTACCGGCCAGGCATTCTCACGACCGGCAACCCATTTTTATTTCACGGAAGTTGGGCCGAAAAGCTCAAGGATCGCTACATCCTGCACGATGGCTCGATCACGAACTGTGACGACGCGAAGCCTTGGTGGGTGCTCACCGCGCCGACCATGGATATCATTCCGAACAACCGGGCCCTGGCATACAAGAGCTGGTTCAGGCTGAAGGGGATCCCTCTGCTCTACTCGCCGGCGTTCTACAAGGACCTGTCCGGCGGAGCGCGGCATAGCGGTTTCCTTACCCCGAGTATCGGTAACAGCAACAGGCGCGGGCTGATGGTGGGCATGGGATACTTCTGGGCGATCAATCGGAGCTTCGATCTGATGTACCGGCCGCAGTATTTCAGCCAGCGGGGCTTTGCCCACACGGTTGATTTTCGAGGAAAGCCAACACAGCATTCCGATTTCAATGCATATATTTACGGGGTAAATGATAAAGGAGAGCTTCAGCCGGACGGGAGCCGGATCAAGCACGGGGGCTATCTGGCGTCGGTGCAGGGGAAGGCTGAGCTTCCGATGGGATTCTACGCCCGCGGCATCGTGAACTATCTGAGCAGTTTCGATTTCCGGCAGTCCTTCACAGAGAGCTTCAATGAAGCCGTCGTATCTGAAGCAAACAGTGCCGTGAATGTGACGAAGGACTGGTCGACGTATGACCTCAGCATTGTTGCGACACGCCAGCAGAACTTCCAGAGCACAACGGCAGGAGACGCGATTCTGATCCGGAAGATGCCTCAAGTGGAGTTCGACAGCAGGGATCGGGAGTTAATCAAGGATGTGCCTGTCTGGGTGTCGTGGAGCACCAGCGCCGGACTACTCCATCGCAGCCAACCTTTGTATCAGACCAGACAGTTCGTGGATAGATATGATGTGCAGCCGCAGATCATGACAGCGCTGCGGTGGAAGGACATCCACCTGATTCCTTCGTTCTCGTTCCGTGAGACGTTTTATGGCTCGTCCTTCCTGCACCCGCCTCAGCCGACGGGCGCGAAAGTAACGGGCGGCGACCTGAACCGCCTGACCGCGCAGTTCGGGGCGGACCTGATCCTGCCAACATTGGAACGGGTGTTTGACGCTCCCAGATGGATGGGAAAGCAGGTGAAGCACTCGATCGAGCCGCGTGCGTCGTTCAAGTCGGTGACAGGCGTGCACGACTACAACAGGGTCATCCGCTTTGACGACCGGGATCTGGTGACTGACACGACCGAAGCAGAGTTCATGGTGGCGAACCGGTTCTGGACCAAGTCGCGGAACAACGAGGTCCGGGACTGGCTGACTTGGGAGGTCGGGCAGAAGCTGTTCTTCAATCCGAACTTCGGCGGAGCGGTGATCACGGGGCAGCGCAACATCTTCCTCTCCTCTGCGGATCTGACGGCGTATGCGTTTATCGACCAGCCGAGGCACTACTCCCCGATCGTGAACGTGCTGCGGGCGCAACCGCTCACCTCTTTCTCCCTGGAGTGGCGTGGAGACTACGATCCGCTGCGTGGAAGAATGATGAACACCAGCGTGACGGCGGACGCCCGCATGAAGGGGCTCTTCTTCTCATTCGGCCACAGCAATGTGGGATGTGTGCCGCTGGTGGCCGTGGATCCAGCGGAACTGGACCATTTCTGCATTACCGCGAAGCCTGGACAGGTGCTCTCTTCCGTGTCCAACCAGGTGAGGGGAACCGTGGGGCTGGGCGACGAGAACCGGCGAGGCTGGAACGCAGCGTTTTACGCGGTGTACGACTACACGACGTCGATCCTACAGTACGCCAATACGCAGATCACCTACAACACGAGCTGCTGCGCGTTCAGCGGGCAGTTCCGGCGATTCAACTTCGGTACACGGCAGGGGGAGAACCAGTTCCGCGTGGCGATGGTGATTGCGAATATCGGGAGCTTCGGGACTTTGAAGAGGCAGGAACGGCTGTTCTGAGGTGAGCCGTCGGGCGGCATGTGGTCGAGCGGGTAAAGCGCGGGCCGATGACACGCGTCTTCATGGCTCCTGGTGGCCCGACGACATTAGCCGTCGATCTTGAGAGATTCTTCGATGCGGGCGTCGAGGGATGCGATGCGGCTACAGAGGCTTTCGTAGTCGCGCTCGAGCTGGCGAACCTGATCGGCAAGGTGGAGGCAGGCGAGGACGGCCACGCGCGTCGGGTCGGCTCCGGAGCTGCGCGAAGCGATCTGGTTCATGAGGGTGTCGACAGCCTGGGCGAGAGACTCGGTTTCGCCGGGTTCACCGGAAGAGCGGAGTGTGTAGGGCTGCTGGAAGATCGTGACGCGAACGAGCTTTTTATCGGCGGAGGACGGGTCCACTGGATCGCTTCCTCTCAGCCTTCGGTCAGCAGATCCATCTGCTCGACCTGGGTGAGCAGGGTCTTGATCCGGGATGCAGCCTGCTTCTGGCGGGCGCGCAGGGAGTCGGTTTCCTGGCGGAGCTGTGAGGCTTCTTCCTGCGCAGACTTGGCGTCGGCGAGGGCGGCATCACGGTCCGAGACGGCTTCGCGGAGCCGGGATTCCAGCTCCGCGTTACGCTGTTTCAAACCGGAGATGACCTCATGGACGGATTCGAGGCGCGCTTCGAGGCGGGCCAGGATATCGTCTTCGTCTTCCCGGATTGGTTGCATTTCACTCCTCACGAACAATCAGGCTAGGCGGCTTTGGCCTTCTCGACTAGAGTAGCGAAAGCAGCAGGTTCATTGGCGGCGAGGTCGGCGAGCATCTTGCGGTTCAGCTCGATGCCGGCCTTCTTCAGGGCGCCGATGAACTTGGAGTAGCTGATGCCGTTGGCGCGGCAGCCGGCGTTGATGCGCAGGATGAAGAGCGCGCGGTATTCGCGCTTTTTGCGGCGGCGACCGACGTACGCGTAGCGGAGCGCTTTCTCGACTGCTTCCTGAGCCGAGCGATAGAGCTTGCTCTTGGTGAGGAAGTAGCCTTGCGCGAGTTTGAGGGTTTTCCGCCGGGAATCGCGGCGGTTTGTAGATCGTTTAACTCTCGGCACGTTTCGTCTCCTGAGTGGATCGGATCAAGGCCCGCCTGAAATGAGCGGCGGGGTTATGGCGGCGGCGCGGGCACATGCCTGTAGCACCGGCTCGCACGCCGGGAAGGCCCTAGTAGGGCAGCATCTCCAGCAGTTTGGCCTGGTCGGCCTTGTCGGCGACGACGCCCTGGGTGAGTTTGCGCTTACGCGAACGGCTCTTGGATGTCAGAATGTGCCGGGCGAACGCGTGGTTGCGAACAACCTTGCCCGTTCCTGTCTTCTTGAACCGTTTGGACGCGCCTTTATGGGTCTTCAGCTTCAGCTTTGCCATTGGAATTGTCCTGATGGATCGCCCTCGAGGGATACTGGGGGCGAAGTCACTTTGAACAGTATAACATGCGCGGGCAGGGGGCTCTACTCTTTGGGCGCGAACATGAGCGTCGAAGACGCGGAGAAACGGCGGTAGTCGGAGTAGTCCTGCTCGGTCCGATAGGCGATTGTCTGGCCGTTTTCCTTTACCTTGCCCTGGCTGTCGATGCGATGCAGCAGCCACACGCCGTCCTCGTAGCGCTGTGTGTACTCGGTGAGGGTGCCCTTCCGGGCATTATCAAAGTCGTAGAGCTGCTCGGCGACGACGCGGATCGGAAAGTAGGACTCCTGATCGATCCAGAACCTGATGCGCTGCGACAGGCTCCACTGGGAGCGGCGCTTGGGCTTGGGTGTGCCCTTGCGGGGCTTTGTCTCGACGATCCAGCAACGGCGGCCGCCAATGGTCTCCTCGCCGAGAAGGGTCGCGTCATGGTGTTCCACGACGAGGGCGGAATCGATCTTGAAGCGGCTCTCCTCGGCTGCGAAGAAGCGTTTGCGGCGCTCTTCGATGGGGGTGTTGCGGCGGTAGTTTTCGACTTCGCGGTAGTTTTTCTCCTCCGCGGCTTCGTCCTCAGGGCTCAGCGGACGGCCGGAGAAAGAGATGCGGCGGTGGTATGGCTCTCCTTCGAGGATCGAGACCTCGTAGGTGGCCTTGATTTCGCGCACCATGTGGCCGTCGGGGAGAGTCTCGGTGGAGCGGATGTCCTCGCGATACACGAAGAATGCTGCCTTCTTCCGGTTCTCTTTCTCGGCGGCGGCCATCCGGGAGATGAGCGTGCGTGCGTCGGGCGCTGTACGCTCCGCCACAGGCTCAGTTCTGACGGGGGACGGGTGAGCGTCGGCGGACACGCCACTCACGTTGGCGCCTGCTGCGGACGGCGTCTGGGCGCAAACCGCGACTGAAATCAGAAGGACCGAGGCTGCCGCTATTGATTGTCTTTGTATTCTTCTAGCCACGCCATTTGAATCGCTTCGAGCTTCGACTCGTTCGACATCGCCGGATTATCGTCGAAGCCTTCGAGCGAGGTCACCATTTTATGCAAGTCCGTGAACCGGACAGACAAAGGATCAGTTTCAGGATGCGCTTCGTAGAGCGCAATCGCAATATCTTCGAAGTCACTCCAGGTCATTCTGCCGTCTCCACAAGTTAGATCTTCGTGCCCTTCAGAGCGTTTCTCACTGCGCTGTTCATCATGTTTTCGGCGAGCCTTCGGGTGGCGTTGTCGAGCTTCTCTATGCGGTCGCGAATGAGGTTGTGATCGTCGCCGTGGTACACGACGTGGAGTTCGTTCAGCGCGAGGTCCACGCCCTGGCGCTCTTCATCAGAGAGATCGAGCCAGGCATCGTTGGCCTTCGCCTTCTCAATGGCGGCGAGAATATTGTCGGCCTCGACGCGCGCTTCACGCACCTGGCGGGCCTTGAAGTCCTCTTCAGCCATTTCGTAGGACTCCATGATCATGGCCTCGACCTGCTCGTCGGTGAGTCCGTAGGATGGCTTCACCTCGACGCTCTGCTCCTTGCCGCTGCGCAGGTCACGGGCGGTGACGCTCAGGATGCCGTTGGCGTCGATGAGGAAGCGGACTTCGACACGCGCCATGCCGGCGGGCATCGGTTCCATGCCCTTGAGGTCGAAGCGCGCCAGGGAGCGGCAGTCTTTGACAAGCTCCCGCTCGCCCTGCAGCACATGGATGAGCACGTTCTGCTGACCATCGACGGAGGTCGTGAAGACCTCGGTCGCCGAAGCTGGAATTGTGGAGTTGCGGTGGATCAGTTTGCTGACGACGCCGCCCATGGTCTCGATGCCGAGCGAGAGGGGGGTGACGTCAAGCAGCAGCTTGTCCTGAACGTCGCCGGAAAGGATCGCGGCCTGCACCGCGGCCCCGAGGGCGACCACTTCATCGGGATTCAGTTCGGTGTGCGGCTTGGCCCGGAACAAAGTTTCGACCGCGGAACGCACCAGCGGAATGCGCGTGGATCCGCCGACGAGCACGACCTCGTCGATATGCTCCGGATCGAGGTTCGCGTCGCGCAGGGCCTGGCGGCACGGGCCGAGGGTGCGGTCGACGATGTCGCGGATGAGATTCTCGAAGAGCTCGCGCGTGATCTCGCGCTGGTATTTGCGGCCCTGGAATTCGACGTCGATCTGTGCGGCGGGCGCGGTGGAGAGCGCTTCCTTGGCTTCGATGACGGCTCGGCGGACGGTCTGCACGGCGTCGCCGCGATGGGAGACGTCCTCGCCCCATTCGGTGGCGATGTCCTCGAGCGCGATGGAGAGCAGGCGATTGTCGATGTCGTCGCCGCCCAGGTGCGTGTCGCCGTTCGTGGCGAGCACCTCGAAGATGCCTTCGTGGAGGCGGAGGATGGAGATATCGAACGTGCCGCCGCCGAGATCGTAGACCGCAACGACGCCTTCATTGCGCTTATCGAGACCGTACGCGAGCGATGCGGCGGTCGGCTCATTCACCAGGCGGAGAACTTCGAGTCCGGCGATGCGGCCGGCGTCCTTGGTGGCCTGGCGCTGCGCGTCATTGAAGTAGGCCGGCACTGTGATGACGGCCTGCGTGACCTCTTCATTGAGGTAGGCCTCCGCCCGCTGCTTCAACTCGCGCAGGACTTGCGCCGAGATTTCGGGAGGCGTGAAACTGCGGCCGCCGAGATCGAGCCGGATCACGGACTCGCTGCCCTCCGCAATCCGGAAGGGGAAGAGCTTGACCTCATCCTGGACGTCGGCAACGCCGCGTCCCATCAGGCGCTTGACGGAGTAGACGGTGCGGGCCGGCCGGTCGATGAGCAGGCGGCGGGCATCATTGCCCACTGTGAATGTGCCGTCGTCGTTCAGGCTGGCGATGCTGGGCAGCAGCAGGCTGCCGTCGGCGCCGGGGATCACTTCAGGACCCGTGAGATCCATGAAGGCGACCAGAGAGTTCGTGGTGCCGAGGTCGATGCCGACGATGCGCTTCTTTCCTGCGGAAGAGAAATCGATTTGAAAAGTGCTCATGACGGTTGACGCGCGCTTCTACGCGTTACGCGCGGTGAGTTGTTTGTCTACCTCGCCGACGAGGTTGCGGATGTAGCGGCGGCGGTTCAGGATGGCGCGAATTTCAGAGAGCACTGCCTGGCGCTGGTCCAGTGTGGCCTGCGCGTCATGGCGGCGGAACTGCTCTTCCACGTCGCGGTCGATCTGGTGGAGCATTTCGACGAAGTTGTGGCGCATCTGATCGAGTTGGGGCAGGACGTCCTCGTCGCCGCTGCGCAACTCATCGAGCGCCATGTTGAGCTCAAAGACCTCTTCGAGCAGTTCCGGCGGGACGTCCTTGCCCCGCTGCTCGCCGATGTCAAAACCCGCTTCTTTGAGAACGTACTCGGCCCGCGAAATCGGGTCGCGCAGCACGCGGTACGCGTCGTTCAGGATGCTGGAGGCCTCCAGGGAGTAGCGCTTCTCCTGCTCGCTGTGAAGCGTGAAGACGTCCGGGTGGAACTGGCGGCTCATCGCGTAGAAACGCTTTTGCAGGTCGTCGGGATCGAGCGCGAGGTTGCGCGGCAGGGCAAAGAACTCGTAGTAGTCCGGCGTCGGGGCCTGCAGGTGATTGCAGTATCGGCAGAACATGCTGCCGGTGTCCGCCGCTCCACAATGCCAGCAATTATGTTCGTGGGCCATTTACGCCGAGAATGAAGATCCGCAGCCGCAGCTCTTGGTGGCGTGAGGATTGTCGAATGCGAATCCCGACTGCATCAGCGACTCTTTGTAGTCGAGCGTCATTCCATCCAGAAACACCATGCTTTTCGGATCGACAAACACCTGCACGCCGTCGAAGGTGAAGATGTGGTCCGTGGAACGCGGCTTGGGCTCGAACTTGAACTGGTAGGACAGGCCGGAGCAGCCTCCGCCGAGTACGCCAAGACGCAGGCCTCCCTCGACACCCTGCTTGGCGAAGGCGTCGCGGATCTTCTGAACGGCTCTTGGAGTGACTTGAATTACGGCTTTTGCAGTGGCTTGAATTTCGGGCATACGTATTTGTTCACCCTGGCGGCCCTTCATGCGGACTAGCCGGTCTCAATTCCAGCTTACGCCGTTTGAGACTGCGGCGCGGCTGTCTGGGTCTTCTGCTTGTAATCCGAGATGGCGGCCTTGATCGCGTCTTCGGCCAGCACCGAGCAGTGAATCTTCACCGGCGGCAGGCTGAGCTCGTTCACGATCTCCGTGTTCTTGATGGCCAGAGCTTCATCCACGGTCCTGCCTTTGAGCATTTCCGTTGCGAGAGAAGAGCTGGCAATTGCCGAACCGCAGCCGAACGTCTTGAACTTGGCGTCCTCAATGATGCCGGTGGCCGGGTTCACCTTGATCTGCAGCTTCATCACGTCGCCGCACTCAGGCGCGCCGACCAGTCCGGTGCCCACACTGGGATCCTTCTTATCGAAGCTCCCGACGTTGCGGGGGTTGTTGTAATGGTCAAGAACCTTATCGCTGTATGCCATGTTCTATTGCATCCCCTTCTTCAAAAATCGTCGCGCTTAGTGCGCTGACCACTCCACCTTGGTCAGGTCGACGCCTTCTTTCACCATCTCGTACAACGGCGAGAGTTCGCGCAGCTTCTTCACGACGTCGATCACTTTGGCTGCGGTGTAGTCGATCTCCTCTTCCGTCGTGAACCGGCCGACGCCGAAACGGATCGAGGAGTGAGCCAGGTCGTCGCCGGCGCCAAGCGCCTTCAGGACGTAGCTGGGTTCCAGCGTGGCAGACGTGCAAGCCGAGCCGCTGGAGACTGCAATGTCATTGATGCCCATCAGGAGGCTTTCGCCTTCGACGTATGCGAAGCTCATGTTCAGGTTGTGGGGCAGTCGGCGCTCCATTGTGCCGTTGATGTAGACTTCGTCGAGCTCCGCTTCAAGCTTCTGCTTCAACCTGTCGCGCAGCGCGGCATGCTGCGCCATCTCCTCTGTGAGCGACCGGGCCGCGAGTTCCGCGGCTTTGCCAAGGCCGACGATGCCGGGCACGTTCAACGTGCCGGATCGCATCCCCCGCTCGTGGCCGCCGCCATCCATTTGAGCCGTGAGCTGTACACGCGGGTTCTTTCGGCGAACATACAGCGCCCCCACACCCTTCGGGCCGTACATTTTGTGCGCGCTGAGCGAGAGCAGATCCACGTTGTCGGCAATGACGTTCACCGGGATCTTGCCCACCGCCTGCGTGGCGTCGGTGTGGAACAGGACGCCGCGCTCCTTGCAGATGCGGGCGATCGCCGGGATGTCCTGCACGGTTCCAATTTCGTTGTTGCCGTACATGATGCTCACCAGGATGGTCTTGTCCGTGATGGCTTCTTTCAGAAGCTCCAGGTCGATCAGGCCATTCGGCTGCACCGGCAGGTAGGTCACGCGGGCGCCGTGCTTCTCCAGGCGCTTGCAGGTATCGAGCACCGCCTTATGCTCGGTGGCGGCGGTGATGATGTGGTTCCCCTTCTGCGCGTACATCTCCGCCACGCCCTTGATGGCGAGGTTGTTGGACTCGGTCGCGCCGCTGGTAAAGACGATTTCCTTCGCCGTGGCGCCGATCAGGTCGGCGACCTGCTTGCGCGCCTTTTCAACGCCCTCCTCAGCCACCCAGCCGAAGGAGTGGTTGCGGCTGGCCGCGTTGCCGAAGCTCTCCGTGAAATAGGGCATCATCGCTTCGAGCACACGCGGGTCCATCGGCGTGGTGGCGTGATTGTCCAGGTAGATCGGAAACTTAAGCATTTCTATGCAATCCCTCTCTCAACTCGTCAGTACATGCAGTGGGGATGATTCGGAGCCCAGAACGGTGACAGTCCCGGCGTCCTCTTTGTCCCTGGAAAGATCGTGTATTGTGATGCTGCCCAGCAGACTCTGGATCCCGTCGAGGACCCGGCGCAGCGGCTCGCGGACAATACATTTGCTGGTGAGTTCGCAGTCGCCCTGCTTGGTAAAGCACGTGGTTAGCAGAATCGGTCCGTCGATGGCGCGAATCACTTCGAGCGCCGTGATCTCAGAGGGATCCCGGGCGAGGCGATAGCCGCCATTGGTGCCCTGTTCGGAGATCAGGAAGCCCCCGCGGGCCAGCTTCTGGAGCACCTTGGACAGGATCGGCGCCGGAATGCAGTAGGCTTCCGCCATCTCTTTGGCGCTGGCGGACTTGGACCTGCCCTGAAGCGCAAGGTGCTTCAGGCTGATCAGGCCATAATCGGCTTTCTTGGTGAGTTTGAGCATCCCGTTTCGATCTAGGACCAATCCAGTCCCAAATCTCAAAATACCACCTGGCTACAGCCCCGTCAAGTTGGCAACTAGGCTATTTTTCAATGCGTTAAATTCAGACCACCAAAGTCCTCGATTGGTCCGTCCCAACACATTCATCCAAAAGCATGAAGACCAGCCCGCATGGTAGACTAACTCTCTGCCGATAGAGCACTTGTAGAGCTGATGATTCGACTTTTCCGAGTCTCTTTGCCGGCTTCGGTGGTGGGCCTGCTCCTGACGGAGATCCTCCTCGCATTCGGCTGTTACGTCGCGGCGTTCCTCCTGATCACCGAGGAGGACCTGCAACTCAACTACCTGTACGAGGGTGGCCTGGAGCGCAACATAGTCGTCGCCGCAAGCATCATTCTGGGGGTTTATTTCAACGACCTCTACTCCGACCTGCGCGTCATGTCGCGATTGCGCGTGGTGCAGCAATACTGCCTGGTGCTGGGCATGGCATTCCTGGTCCAGGCGCTACTGAGCTATCTCTACCCGGAGCTGATCCTGGGGCGCTGGCAGATGATGGTCGGCAGCGCGATGGCCCTGGTTCTGCTTCCAGCCTGGCGAATGATGTTCGACGTCCTGGTCTTCCGGATCCTGAACAGGCAGAAGGTGATGTTTGTGGGCGCGAACCGGCAGGTGGAGCTGATCACTTCATCGCTGCTGGAGAAACCGCAGTTTGCCATGACCAGTTGCGGATATCTGGCCTGCCACGAGATGGAGGATCCGTTTCCCGGGCTGGGTCCATGGCTCGGCCGCATGAACGAGGTGAAGGAGATCTATCAGCGCGAGAGGCCGGATCTTGTAGTCGTCGGCCTGAAGGAACGCCGCGGGCAGATGCCGGTGCATGAACTCATGCAACTGCGGCTCAGCGGCGTTCGTGTCGAGGATGCCTCAACGCTGTACGAGAAAGTGATGTGGCGCGTGTCGGTGGAGTCGCTGCGCCCGTCGCAGCTCCTGTTCTCCGCGGAGTTGGGGCCGAACCCCAGGAATCTGACGCTGCAGAAAGTCTACTCGCTTCTCCTTGCGCTGATTGGGACCGTGATCACCCTGCCTCTGATGATCGTGGTCTGGCTGGCCGTGCGGCTCACGTCTCCCGGGCCGGGACTCTACCGCCAGAGTCGCGTCGGTATGAATGGCCGAGTCTTCGAAGTGCTGAAGTTCCGATCGATGTATATCGATGCCGAGGCGCGCACCGGGGCGGTCTGGGCTCAGAAGAACGATCCGCGCATCACGCCTGTCGGCCGCTGGATCAGGAAGCTCCGGCTCGATGAGCTGCCGCAGTTCCTGAACGTGCTGAAGGGCGATATGGCGATTGTCGGTCCCCGGCCGGAACGTCCCGAGTTCGTCAGCGTGCTCAGCGAGCAGATCCCGTTCTATGGGCAGCGCCACACCATTCTGCCCGGAATCACCGGATGGGCCCAGATCAATCACAAATACGGCGACACACTCGAAGACACCATCACCAAGCTGGAATACGATCTTTACTACCTGAAGAATCTCAGCTTCTCGCTCGACATGTACATCATCTTCCACACGGTGAAAGTGATGCTGTTGAGCCGCGGATCGCAGTAGTTTGACCTGCTCCAGGACGTTTCTTTAGAATCAAAGAGTCCCTCCTCCCGAGCGGGAGTAACTCAAGGGTAGAGTCACAGCCTTCCAAGCTGTTGGTTGCGGGTTCGAGTCCCGTCTCCCGCTCCATCCCCCCCACTTCCTCACCAAGTCAGTGGTACGCCAGGTCCCTGGCAAGGAATAATGGACCTCTCGGTTTTCCCTCGGCGGCTGACTTCAGGCGGTACATCAGCTCGCCCCACGTGGTATTGCATGAGGTGAAATACTCGGTCTCGGATCGCCAGCCTGCATGGGCGAAGCGCAAAAGTGTTCCGTAAGGGCGGTCTTCCAGCCGGAAGACGATATGTGTGCCGTTCCACTCGTCTCCTGTCTCGCACACCCAATCCGCATGCATCGGCGGGTGGTCGACTTTCAGTCTTAGGCGGTAGATGGTCGCACGGTTGAAGAAGCCCAATTCGACGGCGCCTTGGGAGGGCGCGATGTCCGTTGCCCACCACTGGCCGAATCCATCTGCGGTCGCGACCAGTGGGTAGATGATCTCCGGTTTCTCCTCGATCTGGATTGCATGCTGAATGTCCGGCATGGGGATCTCCAGGGGCTGACTGCCCCGTCTGTTACTGATGAGGAGATGCTCCCCGCCGTGCAGGCGCTACACTCAATTGCAGTGAATTCTTTGGGGCTCCTCCAGGATCTTGGCCGGCGCTTCCGCGCGCAGCGGATGCGCAGGCTGCTTTCACTATTCCCTATTCAGCGCGGTTGGCGTGTGCTTGATGTTGGCGGAACTATCGCCATCTGGGAACTCTGTCCCGTTCGGCCGCGGCTGGTGCTGCTGAACATGCCTCGGGCGGCTGAACCGCGCATAGACGGCGTTGAGCACGTTCACGCCGACGGCGCCGCATTGCCCTTCCCGGACCAGTCGTTCGATCTCGTCTTCAGCAACTCAGTGATCGAACATCTCGGCAGCCCGCAGGCCATGGCCCGCTTCGCCTCTGAAGTTCGCCGCGTCGGCAAGCGCTACTTCGTCCAGACGCCGGATGCCTCATTCCCCGTCGAGCAACACCTGTACACGCCGTTTGTCCACTTTCTGCCCAGATCCTGGCAGCGCAGAGTGGTGCCGCGATACTCCCTCTGGTCTCTGCTCTCACAGGCCCCTGCCGACCAGCGCGACTTCTTTGTCGGGCACTACCTGGAGGACATTCGTCTCTTGCACTCGGGCCAGTTTCACCAACTCTTCCCCGAGGCTCGGCTGGTCCGCGAGCGTTATCTCGGCATGAGCAAGTCGCTCATCGCCGTGCACGGCGAAAACTCTGCAAATTGAAGTAAGGAGTGGTGGGCGCGACAGGACTCGAACCTGTGACCTCCTGCGTGTGAAGCAGGCGCTCTAACCAACTGAGCTACGCTTTGCCAACATCTGCGATTTCAAAGGCTTACAGGTAGTCAATGACTCGCCTTTTCAAGCAAGGCACAGGGTCATTTTACTCTCAGTCCTCTGAATCCGCATCAAGAAAATCGATGTGCCGCTCTGAAATCTCACGGATGCTTGCGAGTGGCCTCTAGTGCGTCGAGGCACCCCCTCCCCCTCCCGACAAACACTCCTCCTCACTTTTGGTGGGGGGGGGAGGGTCAATCAAACGCAGACCGACCACCCCTCCTGGAGGGGCGTATAGGGGTGGGTGCTGACTGGAAAATTTTTGATAACCCCAAAGTAGCCTGCCATCAAGAATCCAGCCCCATCCTTCTTCGTGCGTCGATGCTCGATACAGACTCCGCGTGATCAACCCAAGCGCAGAGACGCTGCCAGCGGGACTTCTGATTGTTCACTAGCATCAGCTCGGACTCAAGTGCGATTTGCATTCTGCGCTCTGCTTCCATCCTTCGCTCAGTTGCGCTTTGCAGTGATTTGAAGTCAATGTTGTGATCGTCGATGCGGCATTTCTTCATCATGTTTTGAGTGTCTTTGAACGCCTGATTGTAAAGCATGATCGCGTAGAGTGTTTCCTTGAGCCTAGGGACCTTCAGGAGCGAGAGAATGTATCCTTCCTCATGCGCCCAACGCAGAAAGGCGTTGATGACTCGAAGCCATGTGTTGATTGAGATGGCCTTGACGCTTCCTCGGCATTGTAGGTCCATTACTCGGCCTTTCAACTTGGCCAAGAGTTCAGCCGGAGACAACCCATTGGGTTGATCCAGGCCGCATCCAACGAAAGTTTTGAAGGCCAACTCGTACCACGAAATGGTGGCTGGACTGACGTTTTTCAGGTACTGACGCTCTTGGATGAAAAGCGTTGTGAGATCGCTAGGCATGGGGTCGTTGCTTCCCTTTCTGTGCCTTGCTGATCTATGTAAGTGATTGATTTCGAACGAAGTGGTGGGCGCGACAGGACTCGAACCTGTGACCTCCTGCGTGTGAAGCAGGCGCTCTAACCAACTGAGCTACGCGCCCGAAGGCGGGAAATCCTAGTATAGAACATTCCCGCCTCAGATCCGAATCGTCACGGAGAGATCGCGGCCGGGATGGCTGCCGCCGCTCGTTCCCACGCTCAACACGCTCACCGTCAGCACTCCCCCCTCCGGTAGCGGTGCTCTTCCGAATCCATCCGCGATTGCGGAACTCTTCGCCCCCGCCGGGATCGTAAGATCCGCATACGGCGCGTCATTCATGAGCACCCGCACGACCACCGGCTCCACAATCGGCGCCACAGCCACGCGAGCGTTCACGTCTCGCACTGCACATTGCCTGTCGAGCACCAGCGGCGGCGCCACTGTTGCCATCACTGCCAGTTCGCCGTCAAATTGCACTGAGTACTGCCCGCCGGACATCGTTCGCAGCCCGCGCCCAACGGTCATCGTGTACGCCCGCGCTCCAGTTGGACTCTCACCATATTCGTTGGTGACGAAGAACTCCGCCGCCGCGATCCTTACACCTGGCATCGCCATCCGATGCGAGTAACTGCCGCTTGCCGCGCTTCCAAAGAAATTCTTCGGGAATGGCAGTACCACAGTGCGTCGCGACAGTGGATATACCTTTACGCCCGATCCGTGCGGCACAGCGAAGCTGTGGTGAGCGGCTCTCTCTACGGTCAACATCAAACCGTCGTCCGCTATTTCCAGGACGCGCAGCAACTCGCCCTCCACCTGCACTAGTTCGCCTACTTGCACGGGGCAGGGAACTGCCATCAGCAGGCTCTGCCCTTCCGCAACCATCGCCGCGCCGGTGGTGTAAGAACTCGGGCTTTGCAGCTCGTCCCAGTAGTGCACGGTCAACGTCCCGGTCCTGATCGAGTTCGTGTTAGCCAGATCCGAAAAACCAATTCCGCCAATCTCGAAATCGCCCTGGCCCGACGTCGTGATGCCGAACCCTGGCTCGCCCGGCACATCTGCGTCCCCGCCTGCCGACCCATGCACTTCGTGCCGCGTCACAATCGCATCACTTTCCGATCCCAGCGCACTCACCGCCACGCCTGCGATCTGCACGACTTCTCCAGGCCGGTTCTGCACCAGAAATCGAATCTCGTCAGATGCCGTGATGCCCGCCGGTTTCCAGCCTGCCTCTGCCACGCTGAATTTACTGGTAGCATCCGGCGGAATCGTCCACGGCTGCGACAATTTAATTTCTGTCGCCGTGTGGCTCACGATCGTTCGCTCCTGGCCCGCTCCCTTGCCGTTGAGAATCCTCACCACTGCTCCTGCGAACTCATTGGGCAGCATCCCCAGTTCGCTGTTTCCGATCGTCGTCGCGCCAGACAGATTCGTCGCTGTTGCGGGCAGTAGCTCAAATCGCCATTGAAGCTTCGCGTGATCGAAGTTCCGGTCAGGCGGCGGCGATAGCAGCTCCGCCAGCCCGGCGTCGGTAAACGTCTTGCTCACGCTCGCCGCGTCCGCGATCTTCCGCAGCCTGTTGGGTGCGGCCCCACGATAAATCCGCATGCCCGCGCTTCCCTTCGCGCAGCGAATTCCCGTCAGCTCCACTTCGTACGTGTCGACCCCCGCCGGGAGGCTGGCTCTGACTGCATATGAAAGCCCCGACTCGACCCCCGTCTCGTCCACCGAACTCACCGCATAGTACATCGCGCGGGCCCCGGCTAGCGTCCCTCCTGTACTGCGGATCTCCGGCGTCAGACTCACCACAGGAGGTGCCGCCGTCTGGAGCGATGGCCGCGCAGGCGGCGTGTACCGAACCGCCAACTCGAGCAACTCCGCTCCATCGTTGGCTCCCTCCACGACCTCGAACTCTTCGCGTCCTTCCGTGTCCGTCAACCGGCCTGCCAGCGGCCGCGGCACTCCCGGACCGGACTCGCCCTGCCTCGTCCCAAGCTGCGTTCCGCCTTCCACAAGCCTGTACCAGGAGTCCTCGTGCCTCTGCGCCGCAATGCGCACACGCTCATAGTTCAATGCCGGCGTGAGCCGCAGCACGCGATACGGCGCACGATCCAATCCCTCGCGCGAATGCGAAATCGCGATCAGGTCGCCAGGCCGCAATCCCAGCGCCTGCACGCTCGACTCGAATTCGATGAAGTGATTGCCGCGTACATTCTTCTGCAACTGCAGTCTCAGAATTCGCGCCGCCTGGTCGAAGTGCGGCAACCCCAACGCGCCCGAAGCTGCCGACACCTCACACCCTTGCGCCGCCGCATCCTCAAAGTCCACCAAAGACAGGCTGTCCTGTTGGTACTGGTTGAACGCATCCTGAAACTCCACGCTCAGCCGGTTCGGAATCTCGCTCGCCCCCCTGCGCCAGATGCGGAAAGTCGATCCGCCATTCTCCTTCCGCAGTATTCCCGAGAATCCATTCAACCCGTCGCCAAACTCGTATGAGGGCCATCCCCCGGCCAGCATCTGCGTGCTGTTCGACGACTCGCGCAGCACCGCACCCTGCCCGGCCAGCCCCATCTCCGGAGAGACCATCAGCCGGCCGTTCTCATCCACCGTCACCATCAGCGCCGATCCGATCCTCAATCCGCGCACGACGTCATTCAGGCTCCGCCGCTGCGTCAATGCGAGATTCGCCTCGAAGCGGGGCGAATGCACCGTCTGGCCCTCGGGAGTTGTCACTTCGACAAATTCATCGCAGAAAGACGCCGTTGTCGCAATGCTCGCAATGTTCAGCTCGCTCTCATCCCAGCCGCAGCGGCGCAGCAGATCCAGCAGGATCCACGCCGGGTTGCGCGTGAAGCTCGCTTCCAACGCCTGTCCCTGCAGATCGTAGCGGACCAGCTGCATCCCGTCCAGCAGCACTTCGACCTTCGGCAGACGGTTCTGCTGCATGAGCTGATTTGGCAGAACCACAGCGAGACACGCCATGCTCCCGTGCGGATCGCCCGCCGGCTGACCCTGCGCATCGGTGAACGTGAGATTCGGCGCGCCGTTCCTCGCGCCCAGGCTCATCACGTCGTACCAGCCAGTCGCCGTCATATCCTTGCCGGACTCGCCCAGCGGCAGCTCCACTCCATTCGCGATCACTTTCTGCACGCCTTCGATCGGGCCCGAGCACAACAACACTTCGCAATGCGTCAGGTTCCCGTCGTTGCGCGCGAAAATCACCGGAGCGTTGATCCACGCCGTTCCATACACCAACGGCACCGCGTCATTCGACCGCGCCCGCCCGTCCATCGCCTCGGAAGCGATCGAAGACTTCTCACCATGCGGCCGCACCAGTACGCTCGGTGGCAGATACGCGAACCCGCCGAAGCGCGCTGTTGTCTGGCCGCTGGCGTCTTTCAGCAACATCCCCCGCGCAGCACAGTCCCCGCGAGTCCGATTGCAGCTCTCATACGGCTGCCCGCCGTTCAGATTCCCGGCGCCCTCCTCGACTCCAGCCGAATACCCGCAGCGGTAGAACGCTGAATACTCGCCGCCATCCCTCGCCTCCGTCCGCTCAGCGTCGGTAGCGGGAAACCTCCACGGACACCGGTACTGAATCCGCAACGTCGGCACATTCAGCCTCTGCAGACTCAGGCGGCTTGTGAAACTCAGCCGTGCTTCCTTCTCTGTCAGCTCATCCACCGGATTGGCGATGCCGAGGAACACTGCGGTCGACTCCGTCGCCGCCAGCCCGCTGCGAATGTCGAAGAACCCGAATCGCACGCGCAGTCTCGCACCCTTCCAGCCAATTGAACGGTCAAGTTGCGACGCCCGGCCATCCACGTTGGCGAGCACCAGCGTGAATCGCCCCCCCGCGTCCACGGCATCATCTCCCGCCAGGCGCAAATCGAAGCCGCCGTGCTTCAGGATCCGCGGCTCGTACGTCTCCCCGTCTGCCGTCACCCGGTGCGTCGACCAGCGCTCAACGCTGCAGTCGGCCAACGTGCAGTCAAATAGCAGGAGAGGCGTCTGGAGTACCTCTTGCCGCTTGCTGTCGTGAATCGTGCTCATGCTCCACTCCCCACCTTGCTTCGCAGTCTCACTCTCGCTGCATTCCTGTTCGGCCCCGTCGCCATTATGCGCAGCGATCCCTCCACGAATGTTGTCTCTTGAGATACGCCGGCGCGGTCAAACGAAGGCTTGTACGGCGATGGCGATGCCTGCAGCTCCGCCTGCGGAGCTCTCATCTCAACCGACGATCCGCTCTGCAGCTCAATCCCGAAGGCCGTGGTCCCTTCAGTTTCAGCCGTCACAGAGTACGGCCGCCAATCGCCCGACAGCCCCACCCGTTTCGCGACGCTCCCCGCTCTCAGAGTCACCTGGGTCCCCGCCGCGCCCCGCATTTCGCAACTGAACGTGCACCGGCTGCCTGCCGGCAACTCGACACTCTGCGTCACCGGCGCCGTTGCCCCGCTGACGTTGGTCAGCCTCTGTCCAACTACGCCGACGCCGGTCAACTGCCAGACACTCTTCGAGAAATCCTCGCTCCACCGCAGAAGATTCGCCAGCGGATCGCAAAACGTGAAGCTGCGCAATCCTCCATCGGTGGCCGCATACAGATCCTCGATCGCCCCCGCCTCGGCGTCCGACAATTCCCTGTATTCCAGATCCCACTCCACCGTGGAACTCCATTCAGTCAGACCGCGCTGCACGTGCCCGCCAGGACTTTTCGTTTCCAACACCGGATGCGCAGTGCGCTTCACCACGGGATACTGCACCGCCGCGCCCACAGCAAGACTCGGGAAGTAGAGCATCTCAGTCCGCCTCCTCCGCGATCGTCAAACTCATTCCGCACACTGTCGCCGAAGCAGCCGCGAAACCATGCCCGCTTCCCTCCACCACGCAACGCGCGTAGGTGGCGCCGCTCCACGGATCGGTGAACAGAAAACTTTCGAGCGTCTCGAAGTGCTGCCGCACGAATTCGTCGATCCGTGCCGCCTCGCCCTCGTCCAGCGCGTCCAACTGGATCACCCAACGCCTCCGCGGCTTCTCCATCAGATAGCGCTGCTCCGATCCATCAATGAACGGCAGCACGCGCGTCTTGATCCGCAGCTCTCGCGTCATTGGATACTGCACCACCGCGCCCGTCTTCAGCTTTGGAAACTCGGCCATCGCCCACTCCTAGTACTCGTCCAATGCGGACTTCAATCCATCCGACTCAAGCAGCGCCCGCTTCACCGCCTCTGCGATCTCCGGCGTCCGGTCCAGAAATGACCGGCTGTCCATCGCCTCCACGTTCACCACGATGCTCGGCCCCGCCACCGGCGCTGCTTCCCGTACGCGGCCCTGCTCGTCACGATCAAACTCCACCAGAGGCCCGTCTTCACCCTCGAACCCCGCCACATAGTTCCGCCGTCCCGGCCGCTCTGCTTTTGGCAGCACAATCTGCGGCGCTGGATCGCCGCCGCCGAACAGCTCGAGCAAGCCGCCCAATAGCGGATTGATCCAGGACGCCACCTTTGCCGTCCCGCTCTCCTTGCCGGCAGACGGCGTGAGCGAGATCAGCCCCAACGCACTCTCCACGCGCGGACCGGACTCGGACACGCCCGCCGTCTCCTGCGCCGTTGGAGTCAGCAGCCCGCTCAACGATCCCAGCGCCCCTTGCACCTCCCTGCGCGGACCCGCAGCCGCATCCACAGCCGCTTTCAGCATCTTGTCGAGTTCATCGTTCCTCATTGCTCACTTTCTCCCACTCGCGCTCCAACACCGCCATCGCGTCAGCATCGCGCGCGCTCATCTCACCTGCGCCGGCTCGCGTCACCTGCCAGGCCGCGAACATCTCCAGCCACGCCATGCTTTCCGCCGTAATCGCCGTCCTCGGGCACTCGGAACTCACCACCCCTCCGCGCGCCCACACAATGCCGCTTGCATCCGCTGCATGGCCCGCCCAACGGCACCGCCTACGACCCTCCAGCCGCATCCGCCTGCATTCCTCGCACCGCCACCCGGCTGGATCCGTCAGATGGAAATGGAGCGCGAGGACTAGTTTTTTCGCTCGTCCTCGCTCAGCGAACACTGCTTCCGGATAGACGCCGCAATCTCGCGGCACAAGCGCTCCGGACCCCGCTGCACCAGCGCGGCCACGCCCGCTTCCTCGCCGTCGATCTCCAGGTGCGACACCCGCAGCAGCCCCCACTCGACGTACACGCGATCGATCGCACTCTCCAGTTCGGAGGCCCCCAGCCGGTCCTCCAGTTCGGCGCCCGCTTTGCGATACTCCAACTCGGTCAATAACGCCCGCACCCGCTTCGTGATCTCCGTCCTTCGCACCAGTGAGACCTTCGCGATCTCATACCGCACCCCTGGCATCGTGCTCGACTCGCACCACTCGCTGCTCGCGTACTTTACCGTCTCAACCGAAGGCCACATAGATCTCGTCCTCCTCCGTGCCCAGCGCCACCGATCCGCTCAGCCGCCACCGCAGCCGCTCTTCTCCATCCAGAAACTCCGGCACGGCAGGAATAACGCTCGGCAGGTACACCCCGCACATCGAGCCGGCCGATTCGCCCATCTGGATCATGAGTGGAATTGGGCTCCTCTGCTTCGCCGCCTGGTAGATCTCATCGAACAGCGCCGTGTCCCGGCTGTACAGTTCGAGATCCACCGTCACTTCCCGATCGCCCGTCACGATGCAGCGCGGCGTCAGTGAGCCGAAGTCCTTGCTGCGGAAATCGATGTGATTGCGCAGCGTGATCTTCGCATCCGCCAGCGTCTGCAACTCTCCGGGCCCCAACCCGATCCACGCCTGCCCCAGGTGACCCGGAATCGGCCCATCCATCAGCAGCCCGGCGGCCGGCTCTGCGGGAAACTCCGTCAATCCGCCCGCTCCGCTCCCCATGCTCTTGTTGTCGAGCAGATCGGCCGCGCCGCCTCGAAACGTCAGCTCGTGGAAGTCGCCGTTGACCTTCAGCTCCATCATGTCCACTGCCGATCCGCGCAGCAGCCTCTGCGCCGCTGTCTCAGGCGACCAGTAGTCGTACAGGCTCACGGATGGCAGCTTCGCAGCCGGTGCGTATACCACTGCGCCACCGGCCTGCTCGCCGATCCCCGGAGCCGCGCTCAGCGGTGCGCTCAGCGACACCTTCTGCGCATCCGGCGCCGACGTGACGAACCGCAGATCGCCGCCCACCGTGATCGCATCGCCAGGCTGCAACCCGTGCGCCTGCGAGAACGAGAGGCTCGCTCCGTTCACCTCGGCAATGGCCTGTCCGCCATTGATCGCCTTTGCGCTTCCGCCCATCGCGCCCTCGATCAACGCGCCATATCGCGGCGTCGACGCTCCGCTCTCCCGCCCGTACAGGTACGTCTTCAACGCGAAGCTCGTTCGCGCCTTCAGCGTTCCCGGGATGCCGAGGTATGTCCTCGACCCTGTCTTGTCGCGGCGTCTCGGCCGCTCGCATTCCTGCACCGCCTGCAGGGAAATCCCGCTAAACCGGTTGGCCGCGCTGATCGCCGCCACTGTCCCGTAACTCGTCTCAACCGCCGCATAGAACCGGTTATTTCGTGACGAAATGTAGCATGCCATGTCTCTTGTCCCCGTCTATGTTCTGTTCACGATCACCACGCAGGCGACCTTCGCGCTTTGCAGAAAGTTCAAGCCGCCCTTCCGTACAGGCTCGATCTGCACCTCGTACTCACTGCTCAGGTACAGCCCGTCGCGCATGCACCCCGAGTTGCGCTCCACCACGTCCCGCACGCTGTCCACGTACAGCAGCAGGCTCTCCGTGATCCCCTCCAGCCGGTCTTGCGAGACCCGCACCTCCGCCACCAGCCGCACTTTTCCGGAGAATCGCCGCAGCTTCTCTGTCGGCCGGCTCTCGATCCTGTCGCAGTAAAGGTGGATCACCGGATACTTCGTCGGTCCCGCTTTCTCCTGGATCTCCGATGGCGCGCGCATCAGAAGCATGGCCGCCTCCGTCAGACCCTCCTCCTTCCCGTACCCGCTCTTCAGCGACTCGACACTCTCCCGCAACCCGCCTTCATGCGTCAGGACGCCGCGGAACGCGTCCACCGCCTCTATCGTCGTGAACGTCATAGTCATCCCCTCCGGAACCGGCCTGACCTGTAAATCACGCTGTCCGCGCTCTGACCCGTGCCAGGCGGCCGTCCCGCGACGATCCCTCCCTCGGGCATCGTCCACACTTCATTCACCCCCAGTGGCGTTGCGTTCTGCAGGCCGGCCTCGTCCTCCTGCATTCCGACGAAGAGATTCCAGCCCGTCACGCCTTCCCGTACATACGGCAGCCTGACCGTCAGCGTGTGCGGCAGTGGCGAGCTCACCACCTCAACCGGACCAGGCGCGCTCTCCTGCCCGCTGGCGTCGATCAACGTCGCCTGCACCCAGTACGTCCCAGGCTCATTCAGGCCGTCGGTCACTTCCATCGTGATCTTCTCCGGCCTCCGTACCGGCCGGCTCACCACAGCCACCCCGCCGTCGAAGTAGCGCCTCTCCTGCGTCGCGGCCATCTTCTCGTATGCCCGCCAACGCTCCCCGTACCGGTCGTTCAACTGGCTGAAATAGGCATCGCGGTAGACGGCTTCCAGCGTCTTCAGCGTGTGCCAGCGGTTCAGCGCTGCGTTCACCTGCACCTGCTCCAAAGAGCCTCTGTCTTCCCAGTGCAGGAACCTCTCCACGTCCGCTTCCACCTCCAGCTGACCCACCCGGAGCTTCGCGTGCAAGTCGATCCCCTCACCGTTGGCCACCTCCAACACGCCCGAATCGAATGCCTTCAGGTTCTCGATCAGGCTCACGTCGCCGTCCACCAGCAATGCCATGTTCCGTTCCCCTTTAGCCCTTGTTGGGCTTCACTTCCAGGCCCCCGTCTCGCGCTTCGGTCACCACGTGCACCTGAATCCGCTTCGCGTATTCCTCGCTCGCATTCGCCAACCGCTTCGCTTCCTGCTCTTTCTCGAACGCTTCCGCCTCGGCGGCGCTCGCCAGCCGCGCCTTGCCTTCGATCACCAACTGGCAGCCCCCCCGCTTCGGAGTCTGCGTGATGATCCCCGCTTTGCCTCCGTCCGGCGTAGCGCGGCTCACCACGTACACGTCTTTCCCGGAGATCGTGGCCTCCAGTTCGTTCAGTTCCTGGTAGTACTTCTTCAAGTCCATTCCGCCTCTCCTTTCTCAAAATGGGGGCGAGCACGAAGGCCCGCCCCTTCACTGCCGCAGTTCTTAGCTGCGGACCTGCACTCCGTGGTTGTTCCGCAGAACGCCTGCGCCGTACAGCATGTCCACCGTGAACTGCTGAGCCAGCGTATTCGGCTGATAGCTCATCACCACGCGCATGCCGAAGTTGCCCAGTTCGGCGTACTCGGCAATGGCGCCGGTGCCGGGCAGCGGCTTCGGCAGCCGGCGGATCGCCAGGCCGATCGCGTTCTTTGCGAACGCGACGTTGTTCGTCGTCACCGGCCCGGATCCCGTCTTCTTCACAAATTGCGAGCGGAAGACGTAGAAGTCTTTGATCCGCCCGATGCTCCCGTCCACCAGGGCGCGCAGCCCTGCGTCGCCGGCCGTCTGGTACTCGCTGAATCGCGAGATCTGCCGCAACTGCGAATAAGCGCTGCCGTCCACCACCAGGTACTTCTGGTCGCTCGCGGAGACCTTCGCGTTGAACAGCGCCGTCTCGGCCGCGTCCACCGACGCTTCGGTCAGCGCCGATCCGCCCGTACCCAGCGGCGTGTTCGACGTGAACTGGCTGTACAGGTTCAGAAGGTCGCTCTCCACCTTCTCCGCCAGGGCGATCATCGCCGGCTGCATGTACAGCTTCAGCAGATCCGGCACCGCGATGACCTTCGTCACGTCCGGAATTTGGAATGTCGCTTCGGCGTGCGTGTTCAGCACGATCTGGGCGTTTGCCACGTCCGGATTCTGCGTCTGCACCGAACCGCCTTCGGCGATGTTGTTCGCCACCATCGTCGGCGGAATCGGCACGTTCACAGTGTCGCCGGCCTGCGCCAGCGTCGGCTCAAAGTCCCGGTTCACCAGGTTCCCCATCACCAGGTGGCCCATCAGGGCCGGGAGGGCGTCCACCGCCACAAGCTTCACAATCGCATTCGCCAGGTTGGCTGAAGTGATAGCTGCCATTTTGTCTTCCTCTTCTTTCTCGGTTCGTTACTCTCCCCTCAGGCTCTGCAATGCCACCTGAGAGATGTGCTCGCGGACCCGCTGCAACTCCTCCCGGCTCATGCCGGGGTGGATCCGCTCCAACTCAATTCCGTGTGCCGCGGCGTTCTTCTGCGGGCTGACTGAGCCCGATCCTCCTGCGATCCGCGCCGGCAGAAACTCGGGGTTTTCTTGAACGAAAGTCGTCAAGAACTCGCGCACCCCGTCGCCTGTCTTGGCCACCAGCGCCCCTTCCGCGCTCCGGACGATCTCGTCCTTGACGATCTTGAACGCCAGGTCCACCTTCGACACGCCCAGCCGCTGCAGCTCGCTGCGGATCTGTGAATGACGCTCGCTCTCTTCCGCGGCCTGCTGGCTGCGCTTGTTCTCTTCCACCAGCTCATTCACCCGGCGCTCCAACTGCTCCCGCCGCTTCCGCTCTTCCACCAGTTCGGTCTTGTATGCCGGCTCCGCCTGACCCTTCTCCGACGTGATGAATTCCTCAATCACCGACCGGATGACATCTGTGGACACACTCGTTTCCTCTTGCTTCGTTTGCTGCTCCATATCCGTCCTTTCCTATTGGTCTTCCGCCCCCTAGCCCGCCCCAGTACCCCTCACTCCCCCGCGTCGATCTCCTGCGCGATCCGATCCTTCAACTCCTGGCTCGCATCGCACAGGTACTTCATCGCCAGCTTCTTCTGTACCTGCGCCCGCAGCGTCTTCGATGGAATCCCCAACGACAGCAGCCGCTCCGCATCCACCAGTTCGCTGGTGAATTCGCCAATATCGAATTCGTCCAACCCCGCCACGCTGATCGCGATCTCGTCTTTCCGCGCCTCTGCCAGGGTCCTCAGCAGCTTCTTCACCATGTCCTTCACGCTGTCCCCGAAGCCCCTCAGCACCTCCTGCGTCACCAGGTAGTCCCGCTGCTTGCTGTAACCTGTCAGCGTCGCGTTCTTCGAAAGCGCGCCCCCCGCCTGGTTCTGCATGTAGCAAACCCGGTAGATCTCTTCCTTCAGCCGGTCCACATTCTGCAGCGCGATCTGAAAGACATGCCCCTCGGGCTCCGTCCAACCGAACTTGTCGTCTTTCCCGAGCTGCACATAGTAGGTGTCCCCAACCAGTTGCTTGAACTCCTTGTCGGAGTAGATCACCGGCATCGAGAACAGCCCCATGGTCAGCGCCCACGCCAGTGCGTTCGACTTGTTGAAGTGCTCCAGCTGCAGCGACGAGGCCTTGTTCATCAGCCACATCCCCTCGCCCATCGAGAACTCGAAGACGGGAACCCTGCCGATTCCCGCCAGCCCGTGAAGCCCTTCATCCACAAGTTCCAGCGCCGTGGCTTTTCCTCCGCGATCCACCTGCCGGTACATCGCGTAGCGCTCGCGGTCATACCGCACCCACTGCCGCACGATCTTCAGCGCGCCCTCATCACTGACCAGTCGCTCCCCGCGCAGCACTACCCACTCGAACTCCCCACGCTCGTCCCGCTGCCAGTTGATGACGCTCTCCGCCGGATACTCGCACAGGTACCCCCGCGCGATCCCCAGCGCTTCCTCTTCCGCCTTGCTCCCCGCGCGGCGATTCACTCGCGGAAAGTCGATCGCCACATAACTCCGGCCCGCCACCAGAGCCTCGATTACCTGGCGCCGGAAAAAATCGCTCAATGTCGATCCACGCCGGTCGCAGTCCTCAGACAGCTCATTGAAGTACCGCCGCGCTCCCGCGTCCCGCCCTTCAAACGTCAGGATCGGCTCGCGCCGGAACAGCGTTGCCGCGTACCAGTCGATGATCGAACCGATATAGTTCTCGTAAAACGCCCGGCTCACCCGCTCGTGATACACATCCGCCGGCTCCTTCTGCCGCGGGATCAGATAGCGATCCGCATTCGACGTGAACTGTTCGCCGCCCGTGTAGAGGTCGCGGTACCGCGGCCAGATCGCCTTCCACGCCACGTATTCGGGATGTTCCCTGTTGATCTCGTTCATTGTCTTTCCGCTCCCTCACCAAAACAGCCTCTGGTTCCGCTCTCCCACCGGCCGCCTGTTCTGGAACTCCTGCCAGATCAGGTAGCCCAGCGCGTCGCTCAAGTGCGTCCGCCTCGGATCGCGCGTCTTGTCGATCTCTCCGGTGTTTTCCATCCACTGCACCCGCTCGAAATCGGCGATCAACTCTTTGCAGCGCGGGTCCACCACCAGGCCGACTGCACCCTCCGCAGACTTCAGCTTCGAATTCACGAGCCCCACCCGGTCGCGCACCGCCGGGTTTCTCTTCGGAATCCGGTACCCCGGACTCTCTCCCATCTCCGCGAAGAAGCCTTCGATGATCTCCCGGTCGGTGGTCCCCGCCGTCTGCATGTGCGAGGCGCACGCGTCCGCGAAGATCACCAATCCCCCGGGCCGCCGCGGATACCTCCGCACAAACTCCTCGCAGGCATTCCGGGTGCTCGCCCTGCTCAACACGATCTCGTCCAGCACCCGGATCCGCCCGTCCTCGACCTGCGCGATCACCGACGACATCGGATTCACGTTGAAATCCAGCGCCCACAGCAGCGGCGATTGATCATCCCGCACCGTCTCCGCTACGTTCACCTTCCGGTCGAAGGCGTGATAGACGAGCCCCTCCTTCGGATTCAGGTATTCGCCGAGCACCTCCTGAGCAAAGAACGCCTCGTCGTAGCTCTTCTTCAACCGCTCGTAGAAGTCCGGCACTTTTTCCAACAGGTGCCGGTTCTCAAACGGCGCCGCCAGGACGCATTCATATCCGTCCACCGGATTCTGAATGAATCGCTCGTACACCCAGTCGTAGCCCTTCGGCGTCCATACTGCGAAGCCGCATAGCCGCGACGCCTTCGGATCTCTCAATCTCCCCTCCAGCCGGATCCACGCCTGCTCGCTCGTGTACGTCAATTCGTCCACGCCGAACCACGCAAGATTCGTGCCCCTCAGCCGCTCGTACTCGTCCATCGGGCGGAAGATGATCCGCGAACCCGTATCAGCCATCGTCACGATGTTCTCCGCCTTGTTGAACTCGTACGGAATCTCGCTCTGCTGCAGCACCTCAAATAGCGCCGCCTGTGTCGCGTCCCGGAGCATTGGAAACGTCGGCGCACCAATCAGTCCCGCCCGGCCTTTGTTCAGATACGTCAGCTTGATCGCCTCGTGGCACAGCGCCTGGCTCTTGCCTGACCCAATGGGCCCCGAGAAGCCCTTGAACCGCGCCTTCGATTCGTGAAACCTCCCCTGCGACGGGAGCGGCGAGTACGGAATGGCCCGGCTGACCTTCATGACTCCTTCTTCTCCACCCACTCCACCTTCACGTCGCTCGGCTTGATCAACCCAAGCGACTCCATCATCTGCATCAGCTTGAAGCCCTCGGCATTCGAGTAGGAGTTGTCGTCCCGGTCCACCTGGTCCGCAAACTGAAACAGCATCTTGTGCAGCAGTCGCCTCAACTGCTTCTCCGTGAATTGAGTCCGGCGCTTCCGGGCAGGCTTTCCGCCGCCCGCGGCGCCCAGGCTCTTCTTCACTTCACTGGCCGCGGCCTCCGGTCGCTTTCCACTCTTCGCCGCCCGGGCTGCCTTCTTCGTTGCCTTCTTCCTGGTTGCCATAGTGTCTGCGAAGTCCCCCCCGCCGCTGAATAGCCTAGGAAGCGCACCAAACGTAAAAGGGCACTTTTGTCCCAACCCACTGAAAACAAATCAAAAATAAATGTACCTACTGCCGTCATGACCCCTTTTCACGACCTGAAACTCGCATTTGCCGCCTTCGCTCGTGTACCTTGGGAGTGGATCAGCCCCGTATGCTGCGGCAGACTTTTCTCTTCCTCTCCCGCCGGCGCGCACTTCGCCGCTGGATGGAGACTTCATCCCACGCCCAAAGGTTTACTTCCCGTTTCGTCGCCGGCGAGACCCTCGACGACGTCATGCGCGTCGCGCGCCGCCTTAATGGTGAACGGATCCTCGCCACCCTCGACCACCTCGGCGAAAACGTCACCACCGTCGAAGAAGCAGACTACTCCTGCCAGGTCATGGCCGAGACCCTCCACGCCATCGACGACTCCGGCATTCCCGCCACTATCTCCATCAAACTCACCCAGTTCGGTCTCGATCTTGGCGATGACATCTGCCTCCGCAATGTGGATGCCCTGGCCGAAAAAGCCCGTCAGATGGGCAGCCGCGTCGAAATCGACATGGAATCCAGCGAGTACGTGGACCGCACTCTCGCCATCGTGCAGGAACTCCACTCCCGCTACGGCTGTGTCCGCTCCGTCTTGCAGGCGTATCTGTACCGCACCGTGGACGATGCCCGCCGCATGAACAGCCTCGGTATCCCCATCCGCCTGTGCAAAGGCGCTTACAACGAGCCGCCATCCGTTGCCTTCCCGGAAAAGCACCGCGTCGACGAAAACTACCTCACCCTGGCTCGCATTCTTCTCGACGATGGCGCCTATCCAGCCATGGCGACTCATGACCCTGCCATGATCCAAGGCATCCTCCAGCACATTTCCAAAACCGGCCGCAAACCCTGCGACTTCGAATTCCAGATGCTTTACGGCGTTCGCCGCGACCTGCAGAAAATGCTTGTCGACAAAGGCTTTCGCCTCCGCCTCTACGTGCCTTACGGCGATGCCTGGTACCCCTATTTCATGCGCCGCCTCGCTGAACGCCCCGCCAACGTATTCTTTATCGCCCGCAACTTACTTCGCGCCTAGATCGTCTAATACAGAGGGCAGGCTTCGGCCTGCGCGCGACCCCGTCGCACCTGCTGCCGCGTTCGAGGAGGCCCATGAAGTTCTGGGGTTACTTTGTGGCGAAGCTAGCCGCAGCCGCTGGATTTCTGTGGGGCGTCTGGCGTCTCATGTACGCCATCCTGCCCGAGCCGGACGTTTTCCTCTACACCCGGATCTCGCGCTTTCCTCAAGATCTCCCCTGGACCACCGCCATCCTCCTCTTCTGGCTCTTGAGCATCGGGATTCTTTACGTCATCATCTGGGACCAGCGCCGACGCTGCCGCGTCTGTCTTCGCCTCCTTCGTATGCCCGTCGTTTCAGGCAGTTGGAGCATGGCGACGCTCTTCAGCCCCCCGCGCGTCTCTTCCATTTGCCCCTACGGCCACGGAACACTGGAAGTCCCGGAAGCCCACGTCACCGGGCAAAACCCAACCGAATGGCATCCGCACGGCGATATCTGGACTGAGCTCGAGGAGCTCGACAAGCCTCGCAAGTAGAGCCGTCATGCGACAATAGTTCTTTAGAGAACCTTCCGTGCGCATCCACGTTCCCCGATCGGTCTTCCTCGTCCGTCTGTTCAGAAACCCGTTGGGGAAGATTTTCCTGGTGCTCGGCACCCTCGCCTTCGTCACCGCCATTAGTGTCTTCAGTTACTTCTGGATCCACTACAGCCGGCTGATCGACGAGAAGCTCCGTCGCGGACCTTTCACAGAGACCGCCCAGCTCTACGCATCGCCCGAGCCCATTAGCGTCGGCGACCCGCTCTCTCCCGACGAACTCATTTCCGCCCTTCGCCGGCGCGGCTATACGGAAGCCCGGAGCAATCGAGCCGGCTGGTACCATGTCCGCACCGACGGAGTCGAAATCTTCCCCGGCGTCGACGCCTATATTCACAGCGAGCCCGGCGTTGTCTTCATTAAGAACAATGCCGTTGCCCGCATCATTTCCAGCCGCGACAACACTGAACGCCAGCGCTATTTCCTCGACCCCGAGCTGATCACCAACCTCTTCGACCGCAACCGCGAGAAGCGCCGCCTGGTGCGTTTTGAAGACATCCCCAAGGTCCTCGTCCAGGCCGTCATCTCCATCGAGGACAAGCGATTCTTCGAACACTCCGGCTTCGACCCGCTCCGCATGGGGCGCACTCTCTGGGTGGATGTTACCCAGAACCGCCGCTACGGCGCGTCCACCATCTCCATGCAGACTGCCCGTCTGCTTTGGCTCTCCCAGGACAAGACCTGGCAGCGCAAGGCGGCTGAAGCTCTCATCACCCTCCAACTCGAAAACAAGCTCACCAAGGAACAGATCTTCGAGTTCTACGCCAATCAGGTCGATCTCGGCCAGCGCAAGAGTTTCGCCGTTCACGGATTCGGCGAGGCCGCCCAGGTCTATTTCGGCAAGGACCTGCGCAGCCTGCGTGTTGAGGAAGCCGCGCTCCTGGCCGGCATGATCCAGCGGCCCAACTATCTCAATCCGTACCGCCACCCCGAGCGGGCCCTTCAGCGCCGCAACACCGTCCTCGGACTCATGCGCGAGAACGGTTACATCACCGAGCTGCAATACATCGACGCCTCCAAGTCCCCCATCAAACTCGCCGAGGGAGGGGAAGAGTCCACCGACGCTCCCTACTTCGTCGATCTGGTTTACGACGACCTGCAGGAGAACTTCGCGGATATCGACTTCCAGGCGAACTCGTACCGCATCTACACCACGCTCGACATGAAGCTCCAGCGCGATGCCCTGGAAGCCGTACGCCTTGGCATGGCTGAAGTCGACGGACTTCTCTCGAAGCTGAAGCGCAAGTATCCCGCGCCGCAGGTCGCCCTTGTCGCGCTCGACCCGGCCACTGCCGAGGTCAAAGCCCTTATCGGCGGACGCAACTACGGCGCCAGCCAGCTCAACCGTGTCCTGGCACGACGCCAGCCCGGCTCCGTCTTCAAGCCGTTCGTCTACGCTGCAGTTCTCGGCTCGGCTCTCCGAGGCACCGAGCCGCTGGTCACCCCCGTCACCGAGGTCGAGGACGAGCGTACCACCTTCTACTACGACAACCAGCAGTACGAGCCCAATAACTACAAGCAGAAGTTCTACGGCACCGTTTCGCTCCGCCAGGCGCTGTCGAAATCCCTCAACATTCCGACGGTCAAGTTCGCCGAGATGGCTGGCTACGCCAACGTCGCCGAACTGGCGAAAAACGCCGGCCTCAACAGCGTCCGCCCCACTCCCGCTCTCGCGCTTGGCGCATATGAAGTCACGCCTATCGACATCGCCAGCGCCTACACGATCTTTTCCAACCGCGGCACCTGGGTTAAGCACAACATCATCAGGGAGGTCCGCTCCTCTTCCGGCGGGTTGATGTATGAAGACAAGCCCGTCACGCGCGATGTGCTCGACCCCCGCATCAGTTACATGGTCGTGAACCTCATGCAGGAAGTGCTGCGCAGCGGCACGGGCGCCGGAGCGCGCAGCCGCGGCTTCCTCCTTCCCGCCGCTGGCAAGACCGGCACTTCTCACGATGCCTGGTTCGCCGGCTTCACCTCGAAACTCCTCTGCGTTGTCTGGGTCGGTTTCGACGACAATCAGGAACTTCCCCTCGACGGGGCAAGGGCCGCACTGCCCATCTGGACCGAATTCATGAAGCTCGCCCATCGCTATCGCGAATATCGCGGCGTTCAGGAATTCGAGCCCCCCGACGGCATCGCCATCGTCGATATCGATCCGCTCTCAGGCCAACTCGCCACCTCGTCCTGCCCCAACCCCCGGCCGGAAGTCTTCATCGCCGGGTCACAGCCGGTGGATCTCTGCCGGATTCACGGCAGTGCCCGGACTCAAGTCGCGGGTTGGGAATCTCCATCCGAGTCCGAGGCCCCTCGTTCGGTCAATGCGAATGGCGCGTCTGGAACCGCTCCTGCGGTTTCCGTTCATTCCGCCTCGCCGGCATCTCCGCTCCCCCGCGCGGAACAGCCCTTGCCCTCCACTCCCAAGCAGCCTCAAAATGTTCCGGGGAAGCAGGAAAAGAGGGGTTTCTGGGGACGAGTTCGCGATATATTTAAGTAGACTCTGCCCAAGGAGGGTCTTATGCGAACGGGTCGCCTGGTCGGTTTTTTCTTCGTCTCCGTGGCGGCTTTCGCCCAGACCTCACCTCAGGCTGCGCGCGCAGATGTGAAGGACTCCGCTCCCGCGGTTCCCCATCAGACTGCCGAGCCAATCGCGCCTGAGGCACGCGGCGACATCTTCATGGCCAGGAAGATGTACCGCGAGGCTGCCGAAACCTACCTCACCATCAAACCACCTACCGCCGTTGTCTTTAACAAGGCCGGCATCGCCTACCACCAAATGGCAGACCTCGACACTGCCAAAAGGTATTACGAACGGGCTGTCAAGCTCAATCACGATTACGCCGAGGCAATCAACAACATCGGTACCGTCTACTACTCCCGCAAGAGCTATCGCCGCGCCATCTCCTCATACAAGAAGGCACTCAAATACTCTCCGGAATCCGCGTCCATCTACTCCAATCTCGGTACTGCCTACTTTGCCCGTAAAGACTACAATCAGGCCATCGACTGCTACAACAAGGCAGTCTCGCTGGATCCGGATGTCTTCGAACACCGAAGCACTCAAGGTGTGCTGCTGCAGGAACGCTCCGTCGAGGAACGCGCCAAATTCCATTACTTCCTGGCTCGCATGTACGCAAAATCGGGCCGGACTGAACTTGCACTTCAGTACATCCGCAAGTCTCTTGAAGAGGGCTTCAAGGAAAAGAAGAAATACATGGAGGAGCAGGAGTTCGCCGAAATCCGCAAGCTGCCGGAGTTTGATCTGCTGATGAAGATGGAGCCGCGTGTCCTCTAGATTCTGGAACACTCTTGGCCTGGCGGGAGGGGTCCTTCTGATAGCCGCGGGTGGGTGGATGTGGTTTTCGCATTCGCGCCGCACCACCGAAGCTCCGCCTCGCCGCCTCGCCGTGCTCCCCTTTGAAAACCTCAGCGGAGACGCTGGCCTGGACTGGACCGAGCCATTGTTCCCGTTCGCCCTCGCCAGGCAGTTTGAAGGCGTCCCGAAGTTCATCGTCTCCGCGTCCGCGACGTCCGCAATAGCCGCGTCCTCCGGTGCAACCCATGAGGTCGCCGGCTATCTGACACGCGAGGGCGGAGCCCTTGTCGTTCACTTTGCGGTTCTCGACGTGAAGGCGCACCGGGAACTGGACCGTGGGGCGGTTCATCTGAAGAACAAGGACTGGCCCGCCCGGCTCGCGGCCCTCGCCGCCGCCGTCGGCAAGGCGGCCGGGGGCGGGACCCCCACGCGCCCGCCCTCCGTCCACAATGATGAGGCCGTCAAACTCCTCGCCGAGGCCGTGTCCTACTCCGCATCCGACCCCACTGCGGCCGCGTCCCGCTTCGAGTCGGCCACGGCGGCCGATCCCGCCTGCGGCTGGTGCTGGGAGGGTTGGGTCGATCACGCTGCGCGCACTGCCGGCGCTCCGCAGGTCCAGGCTGTCATCCAGCGCAGCCGCGCCGCCGGCGTCCAGCTCGATGCGCTCTCCCGCGCCCGTATCGACCTCGTGGATGCTACGCTTCGCAACGATCTCCCCGCCCGCCTCGCCGCGCTGCAGCGCCTCACCGAAGCCTTGCCCTCCGACCCGTTGCCGAAGTCGCAGTTGGCCGACGTCCTGGTTGCGATGCGCCAGTTCGACCGTGCCTCGCACACCTACCAGTCGGCGATCTCGCTGGACCCTTTGCGCGGCGAACTTTGGAACTCCCTTGCCTATTCGCTGGCTTACGCGGGCAAATACAAAGAGGCCGATGCCGCGGTGCAGCGCTATTCCCAACTCGACAAGTCTTCCGCCAATCCGCTTGATTCCCAGGGCGAGGTTTCGCTCATGTCGGGCCAGTTTCAGGAAGCGGCCCGAGTCCTGATCGCCTCTTACGAAAAGGACAAGAACTTCAATTCCGGAGCCGCGCTGGAGAAGGCCGCGCTGGCGCACGTTTTGAACGGAGACCGCAAAGAAGCCGGCCAGCTGTTGGACCGCTATCTCTCCGACCGTACTCGTTCTGACGATCCCTGGGTCGAGGTGATCAGAGCCCGATGGGAATACGTGGTCGGCCAGACCGCGACGTCCCGCGCCCGGCTTCAGAGAATCGCCGGAACTCCTTCTGATCCTCTCGCTCCAGTCGCCGCATCACTTCTTGCCCTGCATGCCGTGGCCGAAGGCGATCTCCCTGCCGCCCGCGCTGCTGCGCGGTCCGCGCTATCACAGTCCAGAAATGCTGGCCAAGCCTATCTCGCCGCATTTGCCGCCGTTGCGGCGGACCCTTCCTCGGCCGCCGCTTACTTCAATGACCCCGCGTCGCGCACCGAGAGTCGTGCCTATGCGCTGACACTTCGAGGAGATTGGCCCGCAGCGGCTGATGCGTGGCGCGAGTCCCTTCGCTACGCCCGCGGCGGCGCCGATGGGCCTCACCGCGAACTGCTCGCCCTCTGCCTCGTCTCTTCCGGACGAGCCGGAGACGCCGCCAGCCTGGTATCTACCGGATGGCCGATCCTCAATCGCGATCAGACGTTGATCTACGACTTCCTCATCTACCCCAACCTCTTCTACGTGCGCGCCGAGGCCGCACTCGCCCAGAAAAAGAGCGCGGACGCCATCCGCAACTACGACCTCTTCCTCCAATACGCAGGCGACCGCACGGACCGCTTTGGCCGCCTGGCGCGAGCCAAAGCCGCGGCCCGGCTCTAATCCTCCAACGTCCCCAGGTCCGGCTTAGTGCTCCATCTGGCCATTGCCGTTACCGTTGCCGTTGCCGTTGCCGTTACCGTTGTCGGCAGCCGTGATCGTTCCGAAGAGCCCGTGAGCCTCGCCTTCAATGCCCGCCGTGAAGAACAGAGTCTTGGCAGGCCCAGCCGCCGCGTCATTGCCGAAGCCGAGTGCCCAGAGCCCGTCGATCTGGATCGCGCGGCCATGTGATTCACGGAGCAGTCCCTGGAATGTTCCGTTCTTCAGGTCGTATGCGGCGATCATGCCGCTCCCGAAATTGCCGACTAGAAGATCCCCGCCGAATTTCCCGAAATCGGCGGGCGCCATGGCGACTCCCCAAGGAGCGTTCAACCAGCGGCCATGATGGAGCCGCATGAGGAGATTGCCGGCTGCATCAAATTCATCGATGTATCCAAGCCCCGCGCCGGCGACATCATCATGCTTCGCGTCATCCTGCTTGGCGAACGTGACGAAGAGATGTCCATCGATATTCTGGATATTGAATGGGGCGAAACCGGCCGGCACACTTGCGTCCATAAAGGCGCCCGCGCCCAGATTGACCTCATTGAAGGACGTGTCGAAAACTTCAACCCGGCCTCCATGGAAATCGGCCACGTACAGGTAGTTGGTGTTGTTGTTTTGGCCCAGGGTCACTCCTTTGAACACATCTCCGGCCTGGGAGTGGTCCACCTTGAGAATTGCGACGGTTGGATTCGCAGAGGGATTCCAGCCGGAGATCGTACCGTCCTCGGTTGCGAAGATGAACCGCGCCGGTTGATTGGGACCCACCGCGAAATCCGAAGTGCCATTGAACACCGTACCGGTTGGCGCCGAATGTCCGGTTCCTCCCGGCGGCAGAGGAATAGTCACCACCAGCGACTGTATGGCTCCCGATCCCTGATAGAGAGTGGACAGTCCGGTACCGTTATCCGACACCCACCACGGACTCGTCGCGGTGCGCGTGAGCCCCCACGGGTTCACAAGATTGGCGTCCTGGAATTTGGCTCCTGAAAGGTCGGAGACCAAGTCGGTCCGCTGATAGACTTGAGCGAGTGCGACAGGGCAAACAATGGCGAGAGCCGCCATGCCCGCAAAAACCGGAATCATCGATCTCATTTTCAACCTCCAGCGTCGTTCAAAAGTCATCTCGATTATCGGCCTGAAGGCATAGCTGTGTTTGTGAAAGGAATGCTAAAAAATTGCACACACCCAGCCTGCAAAGGCAAAGGGATGGCGCTATTCGCCATCCCCACTCACCGGATTGCGTTGGCGGCCGGGCGGAGCGCATCGGCCGATAGGCGCGGACGAAAGGCGCGGCCCGGCTCCGAGCCACAGCGCCCGGATGAAGCGGAAGCGAACTTGAGGGTCGCATCGCTCTCGCGGTCCATCTCGTCTGTATTGCTGTTCTGAGCGTCAGCCACAACCGTGAGGGTGCCGAAGAGGCCGTGGGACTCCTCATCGGGGCCGGCTGTGAAGTACAAAGTGTCGGCGGGGCCAGCCGCCGCGCCGTTCCCGAATGCGATCGCCCAGAGACCTTCGATGTGGATCGGGCCTCCCCGGGGGCCTCGCAGCAGTCCGTGGAAAGTCCCGTTGTTGACGCCAAACGCAGCGATTTCGCCGCTTCCGAAATTGCCGACCAGGATATCGCCGCCGAACCTGCCGAAACTGTCCGGCGCCAGCGCGACGCCCCAAGGCGCATTCATCCAACTGCCGTGCTCCAGACGCAGCAGCAGGTTGCCGGCAGCGTCGAACTCGTCCACGTAGCCGAATCCATTGCCGGAGACGTTATCCTGCGTGTACGCGTCCGGCCTCGCGAAGGTGACGAAGAGCTTTCCGGCGATGTTCTGGATGTTGAAAGGAGCGTAGCCGCTGGGCAGTGTGCTGTCCGTAAAGGCGCTGGCGCCCAGGTTGACCGGCTGAAACGCGGTGTCGAACACCTCGATCCTGCCGTTGTGAAAATCCGTCGCATACAGCAGGTTGGCGTTGTTGTTCTGTGCAATGGTGACTCCTTTGAAAATGTCGCCGTTCGTCGAATGGTCCACCTTGATTACCGCGGTGGTGGGGTTGGTTGCCGAATTCCAGCCGGAGAGGGTGCCATCCTCCGTGACAAAGATGAAGCGGGCAGGCTGGCCGGGTGCGAGCTCAAAGTCCGTGGTTCCGTTGAACACGGTGCCTGTGGGCTTTGAGGTTGCGGTCGAGCCTGGAGGCGGAGGAACCGTCACCACCAGGGTTTGAACGACGGTGCCGTCTCCCTGGTACAGCGTTGAGAGTCCCGTGCCGTTGTCGGATATCCACCAGGGACTGGTCGCGCTACGCGACAGCCCCCATGCGTTGACGAGATGCGCATCCGTGAACTTTGCGCCGCAACTGTCGGATACAAGCCTGGTCTTTTGGTAGCGCTGCTGGGCGTAGACTGCGGGCCCGGCGATGGTGAACATGGCGAAGCAGGCCGCCAAAGTGGTCGTCGGTTTCATTCTGAGGTCCTCCAATCCGCCTGAGAACTACGGACACTCCGATTGTCGGGCCAGAGCCGTTCTGGTTTCTGTCAAAAGACTGCTAAATATTTGCGAGTAATGATCGAAAGAAAGCGAAAAAAATGGCGCGGAGGCTTTTCGGCTCCGCGCCAAACCGATCTGGCTTAGTCGCGCCGTTCAGAACTCGATCTTCGCCGCAACCTGGAGGATGCGGGGATCGTAGGCGGCGTTGGGTGCGTTGAATGTCGAGACCGGGGAGTAGACCCTGGTCGCCGAAGTGTAGTTGTAAGGCGTGGTATTCACATTTGCCACGTTCGCGCGGTTCGCAAGGTTGAACGCCTCCCCGATGAGCCACAGCCGGGCACGTTCACGATAGAGAGGAATCGCTTTGCTCACCCTGGCATCCAGCGCATAGAAGGCCGGCAGGCGGTAGATATTGCGGCCAAGCGAGTAGGGCCGGTCGTTGCGCGTGTTGCCGTCGCCGTTCACGTCGGCATTACCTCCGACCGTGGGAGAGAAGGGAAGTCCGGAGCGGGAGCTCCAGATGCCCGAGATCTGCCAGCCGTTCAAGGCGTACTTGACAAACGGGTTAGTGGAGGCATGCCAGTAGTCGAGAGTCCACACTCCAGACACGATAAAACGGTGGGTGGTGTCGGCGTCCCCGACAGCGCGGTCCAGGTTCGGCAGCAGTGTGTCTTGGGCCACCTTGGCATCATCTCCGCCGCCCACCACAACGCTGGTCGCGTCAGGCCTCGTATCGATCACTTTGGAGAAAGTGTAGTTTGCCAGGATTTGGAAGTTCCGGGAGAAGCGCTTGTTGAGTTGCACATAGGCGCCGTGATACGTCGAATCCGCGCCGGAATCGAAGAGGCTGATGCGGCCGAAGTTTGGGTTGGGACGCGTCGCGGGCCTCGTATACGCTATCACCGTCGTCCCGTCTGACAGCGTCGCTGGTGTCGGGGTGGTCGGATACAGGTTGATGTCGCGGGTTCGGGAGAGGTGATAGCCGCGGACGCCGAGGTATGCGAATGTCAGCGCATAGTCTTTCGCCACCTGAGTCTCGTAATTGAAATTCCACTGTGCAGTCAGAGGCTGAACGTAGTTCGGCGAGGCGACATAGATATCGGGCCGCCTCGACGCCGCCGGCGGGTCAGTCAGTACGTTTGGAAAGACCGGCAGCCCTGTGGACAACGTATAGACCTGCACCTGGATTCCGTTCTGCGAGTGTGCTGTGCCCACAAGGATCGACGGTGTGCGCGCATAGAAAATGCCGTACCCGGCGCGAATCACTTGTTTTCCTTCCTGATCGAGCCGGTAAGCCAGCCCGAAGCGAGGCGCGTGATTGTTCGTGTCGGTGTTGATGCGGTCGGTGCGAAGCCCGGCAGCCAGAAGCATCGGATCCGGGTTCAGAACCGGAGGTTGTGCGAACCTCGCCAGGTCATAGCGGTAGCCGTAGTTCAGCGTCAGTTTGTCGGTGACCCGCCAGGTGTCCTGTGCAAAGAAACCGTACTCCTCGATATTCGGATTCGTCAAAGGCCCCGCGGTGCCGGCGCCGGCAAATCCCTGTGTGAAGAATGCTGCGCGCCTTGCCGCGAAGTCGGCGAGACTGTTGAATCGGTAGACGCCCGAGAAGTTGCCCGGGAAGAAGTTGGCGATGCGGTCGATGTTAATATCGACGCCCACCTTCGGAGCGTGCCGACCGCGGATGAAACTCAATGTCTCGATGAACTGGTATCCCTTCGTGTTGGTGTAGCGCGGCGAGAAGGAATTGCGCCCGAAGGTCATGAAGTTCACACCGTTTTGAAAGACTTGGGTTTCGGGCGCGGTCGAATTCGCCTCCCCCGGCTCGTCGTCCTTCAACCAGTTGAATCGCGAGTCGAAGACCATGGCGCCGCCGAATGTCTTGTTGTAGTCCACAGCCAGGTGGTTCGTGCTGACGTTGGAGTTGCCCGTGTGTTCCTGCGCGCTCTGGTTGCCAGAATTCTCGAAGTTCATGCCACGGAAGCGGTGGATGTTGACGCGTACGCTCAGACGCTGTGTGTCCGAGATGTTCCAATCTCCCTTCGCCAGGCCTATGTCGTTGTTGTAGCCCGTCGTGTAGGAAACCAGGTATTTGTTCAATTCCTGGACTGCCTGCTGCGAGAGTGGATCGGTGGGCGGAGCGAAGGGATAGAACACCGGATTGGGGTTCAGATTGCGCTGTCCATCGTAACTCGCGAAGAAGAAGAGCTTGTCCTTGACGATGGGTCCGCCGAGCGTTCCGCCGAACTGATTGTAGTGGTAAGGCTGCCTCGGGATACCGCGCGACTTGTTGATGAACGTGTTGGCATTCAACTCCCTGTCGCGAAAGAACCAGAACGCATTGCCGTGCAGCGCGTTGGTGCCCGACTTGGTCACGACATTGATCACGCCTCCTCCGGCGCGCCCGATCTCCGCCGCATACCCGTTGGTGTTTACCTGGAACTCCTCCACGGCATCCTGCGAAAAGCTGTACGGATTGCGCCCGCTGCCGGCGCGCCCGGCGGATTGTCCGAAGAAGAGGTTATTGGTGTCCATTCCGTCCACTAGCAGGCTGTTGGCCGTGCCTCGCTGGCCTCCGAAACTCAGGTCGCCCGTGCGAGGGTCGCGGTTGACGCCCGGGGTCAGCAGCGTGAAGTCGAGGAAGTTCCTGCCGTTGACCGGCATTTCCTTCACTGCCTTTTCGTTCACATTCGTGGACGTCTGCGACCGAGTGGTCTCCACGACCGGCAGATCGCCCGACACGGTGATGGTTTCAGACGTGGTACCGACGGATAGGGCGATGTCCAGCGTCATCACCGCGCCGATCTCCAGGTCGATCTCGGTGCGTTTCACCTGCTTGAATCCTGCCTGATCGATCGTGAGCGCGTATCGTCCTACAGGGACGCGGACGAAAGTATACAGCCCGCTGGTGGTCGTCTCCACGGTCCGCGTGAACCCGGTTTGATCGCTGCTCAGCGTCACCTTAGCTGCGGCAACGAGCGCCCCTGAAGGATCTGTCACCGTACCTGTGATCGTGGCACCTCCCGCCTCGGACTGCGCCCATATCGGACAGGCCAAGGCGAGCACACAAAGACATTTAGCGAGGAAGCGTAGCATGAATCAATGTTAACAATCCGCGCGTGAGCGCCTGATGAATTCCCACAGGGAAGTCAGCGTCGCATTTGTAAACTCCTCCCTCCCGCTTTTGATTCTTGACCGAATACTCATGTCCAGATAAGATAAACGGGTCATTGAATCCTGTATTGGGAGGTGCCGTTGCACTTCTGCCGTCGGCTCCAGGCCGTTGCCCTTCTCGCGGCGACCTGCCTCCCCTCCATCGCCTTTCAGCAGCCCAAGCCGCTTCCAGGCTCGAAGGAGTGTGAGGACTGTCACGACAACGGCAAGCGCACCGGGAAGCGAGAGGCCGGAGTGCCGCCGGCTTACGACGCGGCGGCACTGCGCTCCTCGCCCCACGCAGGCCAGGAATGCAAGTCCTGCCACGCCGACCTGGAGAAGAAGGAGTTTCCTCACCCCGAGAAGCTCGCCAAAGTGGATTGCAGCTCCTGCCATCCCGACAAACAGGAGGAATACGCTCAGAGCCTGCACGGCAAAGCCGTTGCGCGGGGCGACAAACTGGCGCCGGGCTGCAAGAGCTGTCACGGCACGCACAACATCCTGCCCAGATCGAACCCTGCCTCGCCGATCTCCACCATGCAGATTCCGCGCCTGTGTGGATCCTGCCACCGTGAAGGCACGACCGTCAGCCTGACGCGATCGATTCCCCAGTCCAACATCCTGGAGAACTACACAGACAGCATTCACGGGGAGGGGCTGTTCAAGCGAGGATTGACGGTCACCGCGGTCTGCACAAGTTGCCACACGTCGCACTTCGTCCTGCCCCACACTGATTCCCGTTCGTCCATCGCGAAGAACAATATCGCCAGGACCTGCACCCACTGCCACGCCCAGATCGAGACGGTGCATCAAAAGGTCATTCGCGGCGAACTCTGGGAAAAAGGGCCTCACCTGATCCCGGCCTGCGTGGACTGTCACGAACCGCACAAGGTCCGGCGCGTCTACTATCCGCAGGGCATGTCGGATCGCGACTGCATGCGCTGCCACGGCGACTCAACGCTCAAGGTGAGCCGAGGCGGTGCCACCGTCTCTCTGTTCACCGACCAGAACGAGCTGTCGAAGTCGCGCCACTCCAAGGTGGCCTGCGTCCAATGCCACACCGGCGGCACGCCGTCGCTGACCAGGCCCTGCACCACGATGCCCGCTAAGGTGGACTGCTCCATCTGCCACGCCGAAGTGGTCACGCAGTATCGCGAGAGCACCCATGGGCAGCTCGCAGCCAAAGGCAGCCCCGACGCACCCGCCTGCCGGGACTGCCATCAACCGCACGGCGTACTCAGCAAAAACGACTCTGCTTCCCCGACCTTCTCCCGCAACGTGCCCGCTCTCTGCGGCAAATGCCACAAGACTGGCCAGAAGGCCGCTGTTCGCTACAAGGGGACGCAGGACCATGTTGTGGAGCACTATGCCGAAAGCATCCACGGCAAGGGGCTTCTCCAGAGCGGACTTACCGTCACCGCCGACTGCGCCGACTGCCACACCGCGCACCACGAGCTGCCTTCCAAGGACCCGCGCTCCAGCGTCAACCGGGCCAACGTAACCCGCACCTGCGCGCAATGCCACCGCGGCATCTACGAAATGTTCAATGCGAGCGTCCACAGCTCCAAGGTGACAAAGGGCAAGGCTGTGCCAGAGTGCGCCGATTGCCACTCCGCCCATAGCATTCAGCGCACCGATCTCTCGGACTTCCGCCTCCACATCATGGATACCTGCGGACGCTGCCACAAAGAGATCACGGACCGCTACTTCGAGACATTCCACGGCAAAGTCTCCGCGCTCGGCTACCTGAAGACTGCGAAGTGCTACGACTGCCACGGCGCGCACAATATCCTGCCGGTAAATGACGTCCGGTCTTCGCTGAGCCGCACCAACATCGTGAAGACCTGCGGCAAGTGCCATGCCGGCTCGCACCGCCAGTTCGCGGGATATCTGACCCACGCCACCCACCATGATCCGCAAAAGTACCCGTTCCTCTTCCTGACCTTCTGGGGGATGACCACGCTTCTGGTAGGAACGATGGTGATCTCAGGAGCGCACACGCTTCTCTGGCTGCCCCGGTCGCTCGAGTATCGCCGCGAGCTGGAGCGGGAGCACGCCTTTGAAGGGAAGTACGTCCGGCGATTCCGGCCGCTTCACCGAAACTTGCACATCATGGTGATCTCGAGCTTTCTTGGCCTGGCGCTAACCGGGATGATCCTCAAGTTCTCCTACGCGCCGTGGGCCAAGGTGTTGGCGCATGTTCTGGGCGGCTTTGAGGCGGCGGGGCTGATCCATCGCTTCTGTGCCCTGCTCACCTTCACCTATTTCGCCCTGCACATCCGCGACCTGATCAGGCAGCGCAATGCGAGCGGCAAGTCGTGGAGGGAGTTCATTGCCGGTCCGGAGAGCATGCTCTTCAACGGCCGCGACTGGCACGAGTTCATCGGGTCGCTCAAGTGGTTCATGAAACGCGGCCCGCGTCCGGACTACGGCCGATGGACCTATTGGGAGAAATTCGACTACTTCGCAGTCTTCTGGGGCGTGGCGGTGATCGGCGGCACCGGCCTGGTGCTGTGGTTCCCCGAGTTCTTTACCCGCATTGTGCCGGGGTGGTTCATCAACGTGGCGACCACCGTCCACAGCGATGAAGCGCTGCTTGCTACCAGCTTCATCTTCGTCGTGCACTTCTTCAACACTCACTTCCGGCCGGAAAAGTTCCCCATCGATACAGTGATCTTTACCGGCGGCATCCCGCTGGAGGAGTTCAAACGCGACCGCCCGCGCGAATACGAGCAGCTTGTAGAGAGCGGCAAGCTGGAGGAACGGCTGATGGACGAGCCAAATCCGCTGGCGGTCAAGATCTGGCGCCGCTTCGGTTTCACGGCGCTGGGAATAGGCATGGTACTGATCGCCCTGATCGTGTACGGTGTGCTGTTCGCCTACCGCTAAGCCCAGCCCAGCGCCAGATTCACCGCAGATCGAACTTCTTCATCTTGTAGCGCAGGGTGTCGCGGGTGATGCGCAGCAGACGCGCGGCCTGCGTCTGGTTGCCGCCGGTTTTTTCGAGGGCCGAGACCAGGAGGCGGCGCTCGCTCTCCTCGAGTGAGATCCCCTCTTCCGGAAACGCCGCGGCCACGGCAACTGGAGTAGCCGGGGCGGCGGCCACGCGGTTGTGGCTGATGGCCATCGGCAGGCTGGCGGCGGTGATGTAGCTGGAGTCCTCCAGAATCATCGCCCGCTCCAGCGCGTTGCGCAGTTCGCGCACGTTGCCCGGCCAGTCATGGGTCAGCAGCATGCGCATCGCCTCCGCATCAATGCCCTCCATGTGCCGTTTGAACTTCTTGTTGTAATGCTGGAGGAAGAAGTTAGCCAGCGGCGGGATGTCCTCAGGCCGCTCGCGCAGCGGCGGGATTGTGATGTGAATGACGTTGAGGCGGAAGAAGAGGTCCTGCCGGAATGCGTTCTCCTTCACGGCCTCGCGAAGGTTCTTGTTCGTCGCCGCGATCACCCGCAGGTCGAGCTTGATATCCTTCAGGCCGCCCAGCCTGCGGAAGCTCTGCTCTTCGAGCACGCGCAGGAGCTTCGCCTGCAGCATGAGTGGGATCTCGCCGATTTCGTCCAGAAAGAGCGTACCCTTATCGGCCAGCTCGAAAATGCCCTTCTTCTGTGCGCGGGCGTCTGTGAAGGCGCCCTTCTCGTAACCGAAAAGCTCGCTCTCGAGCAGGGTCTCCGGAATGGCGGCGCAGTTGATGGCGATGAAGGGCTCGGCCTGGCGCAGGCTCTGGTAGTGCAGCGTCTTCGCGATCAGGTCTTTGCCGACTCCGTTCTCGCCTTCCAGCAGCACCGTCGTCGCTTCGCTGATGGCGACGCGCCGGACGAAGTGCATCACCTCCTGCATGGCGGGAGAGTCGGCGATGATCTCACGCTTCTGCGGTTCGACCTCGGCGGTGACGTCCTTGATGGTGGCGACAACGCCGCTGAGGGAGCCGTCGTCGTCATAGACGTGGCTGGTGCGGATGACGACGAGGCGCTCCATCCCGTTCTGCGTGTGCAGCCGGACGGTGCCGTTGGAGCCGTTGTTGACCATCAGGCCGGTCTGCATGCCGCAACCGGGCTCACAGTCCTGGCAGCGGAACATCTCGTGGCAGTCTTTCCCCACCAATTCGTCCGCGTTCATGCCGAAGAGCCGCTCGGCTGCGGCGTTCACGCCAGTGATGACGTGGTTTGTGTCGTACAGCACGAGCGCGTCCGAGAGTTGGTCGAAGACGTGTCCCAGAACGTCGGAGTTCTGCCAGTTAGCCGAGAGTTTGGGCATATACCTCTATCTTTCTTTATTGTATTGCTCCGGACGGGGTCCAGGGAAGCGTTTGCAGGCAGGAGTTGGGGCAATTGACCCAAGGCTGGGGGCGGCGTTGGGCGAAGTCGAGGGGCGGTCCGTCACGCTGAGCAGGTTGTAAACACTAGTAACGATTCAAGATAGCGCTATCCTGATTCGCCTCTTCCTCTGGCCCCTTGATTGCAACAGCGATTATGAACGTAAACTGCATGCGCCCGGCTGCGTGAGCCGGGAGCGCTGAGATGACAGCCCCGCTGCCCGGGTGAAAGCGCCGCCCGGACGGAGGAGAACTCAAAACGGAGTACACGGATCCTCGGCTCGGGAGGATTCGAAGGATCAAGAGGACAGTCGAACCATATGGGATCCATTCAACTGGCATTGAGCGACGCCGCGAAAGCGGATGCTCTCCGCGCCTTGCTGGCGCGAAGCACATCGGTGCCGGTCCTCTGCGTAGAATCTCCTGTCTTTGAGGAAGCATGCGCGGTCGTGATGGACGGAGAGAGCTTCAGCTCGCTGACGGCTCCCGTCCGTTTCGCTGATCGCATCGTGCTGATCACCCGCAACGATCCGGGCCGCCTGAGAGAGGCCTGGGATGCCGGTGTGAATTCTGTGCTCTCAGAGCAGGATCCGTTGAACACTGTTGTGCTGGCGGTGCTGGCAGCGTGCCTGCGCTCCGGCACGGCAAGACAGAAACCAACCAGTGGGCAGGTGAAGTAGTGCCGCCCCGCGGATTTGAAGAGCGCTTGATCCGGAGTAGCGCTGAACGGCCGGCTCAGCCGGGTCCGGCCGATTGAATGACGAGGAGTTGATCATGACCAACCTGCTTCCATATGCAATCGCCTGGGCGGTTTTGGCTCTGATTGTCATCGGTCTGGCGTTGTATCGCAGGTCCATCTCTGCAAATGAGGACGACAGCATCCACCTGAGCGGCGGCGTGGCCGCGGTGAGCGAACAGGTCGACACCGCCAAGAGACTCGAGATGGTTGACAAGTGGGGGAAAGTCCTCACTGTCGTGCTGGCTGTGACCGGTCTGGTGTTGGGCGTTCTCTACGGCGTGCAGGTTTGGGACGCGACATCTAAGATCGGTTTGGGTTGATGGTGGACAGTCCGGCGGCCCACCACGGGGCCGCCGGTTGGTCATCCACGCCCGACGAATTACGCGGCGGCGTCCACTGAGGGGGGGATTTCGCTCGCAGAAGGAAGAGTTGAATGAGACTGGGATTCGTGTTTTCGCTTGTGCTGGTTGCGCAAAGCGTGCTCTTGGCTGCACAGGCTTCAAAGGGACCCGCGCCGGCCGTTCCAAACACTGTTTGTGCCGACTGCCATGAGCAGCAGACCAAGCTCGTTAAGTCGGCTCACGGCCAGGTGGCCTGCGCGTCGTGCCACCTCAAGCATGAGAACTATCCCCATCCTGAGAAACAGCCGAAGCCGGCCTGCGTCACCTGCCACGAAGCAGCCTCCAGAGATTACGAACAGAGCGAACACGCCCAGCAGATGAAAAAGGGCAACGGCGCGGCGCCGGAGTGCTCTACCTGCCACGGCGACGTCCATGAGCTGCCCCCCGCCCTCTCCGCAGAGTTCCACAAGAGTGTGCCGGAAGCCTGCGGCATGTGCCACGACAAGGAAGCGGCGCAATTCAATGCCAGCGTGCACGGCAAGGCGGTGGCGGCCGGCATCAAGGACGCGCCGGTCTGCACCGATTGCCACGGCGGCCACCGCGTGTTGCGCGCGAAGGATCCCCGGTCCACCGTCTTCACCGCCAGCGTACCCGACACGTGCGGACGCTGCCACGGCGATCTGCGGCTGATGAAGCGCTTCGGACTGCCGGCCGACAGGATCACTTCATTCGATTCCAGTTTTCACGGACTCGCCCTGAAGTCCGGCAACCAGAGCGTTGCCGATTGCAGCTCGTGCCACGGGTTCCACGACATCCTGCCATCGAACGATCCGCGCTCGCGCACCAACGTGAAGAATCTGGCGCGCACCTGCGGCTCCTGCCACCCGGGCGCCGGGTCGCGGTTCACCATCGGCACCATCCATGAGGTCCAGGGCACACGCGCCGCCCTGCCTGTGCGCTACGTGGAGCTGTTCTATCTTCTGGTGATCCCCGGTACGCTCGGCTTCATGCTGCTGCACCATGCCGGCGATTTCATCCGGAAACTGGCTCGGCTGCGCTTCCGCGGCCAGTCTTTCCCGGTCCAGATGTTACGGCCGATAACGGCGGAACACGAGCGCATGTACCGCATGGAGCGCATCCAGCACCTAATGCTGGCGCTCAGCTTCATCATCCTCGCCTACACCGGCTTCGCACTGCACTACCCAAACGACTGGTGGTCGAAGCCGATGCTGGCATTCGAATCGCGGTTCCCGGTGCGCGGAACAGTGCACCGCTCAGCCGGCATCATCCTGGTCGCCACCGCCCTGCTGCATCTGGTCACCCTGGTGGTCAACCGAAAGCTGCGCGGCCACTGGATGGAAATGCTGCCGCGGGTGTCCGACCTGCGCGAAATGGTCGAGGGTACTCTCTGGCGGCTAGGCCTGCGCACGGAGAAGCCCAGGCAGAGCTCGCACAGCTACGTCGAGAAGATCGAGTACTGGGCCCTGGTGTGGGGCACCATCGTGATGGCTGTCACGGGAGTCCTGCTCTGGGCCAACAACTGGACCATGACCATCATGCCCAAGATGTGGATCGACTTCGCCCGGGCGATTCACTTTTACGAGGCGGTGCTGGCGACGCTGGCGATCCTCGTCTGGCACTTCTACAGCGTCATCTTCGATCCGGATGTGTACCCGATGGATCCGGCTTGGCTGACGGGCTACAGCCCGCGCGTCGAGGAAGAAGAGCACGTTCACGGCGATTGAGAACCGCCATCCACAATTCAAGGTAGACTAGCGACAAAGCGATGAAACTCAAGCAATGGTTGTCCCCAATCGTGTATCTGGCAAGCAACTGGATCAGCCTGATTGGAGTCGTTCTGGTCACGACGGCTGGGATCCTGTGGATCTTCCTGCTCCCCAGTTCTCTGCGCGGGCACTCGATCGATCCCTATATCGGCATCCTCCAGTTCATGCTTCTGCCGGCCGTCTTTTTTGCCGGCCTGGCTCTGATTCCACTGGGGATCTGGTGGTTCAAGAAGCGGCATAAGGATCAGTTGCCCGCGGTATTTCCTCCACTTGATTTCTCCAACGCGCGCTTCCGGAGGCTGCTGGCCTTCCTGGCGGCGAGCACCGTGGCCAACCTCGTCATCGGCGGGCACCTGACCTACAAGGCCGTGACCTACATGGAGTCGGTCAGCTTCTGCGGGCAGACCTGCCACGTCGTCATGAAGCCCGAATTCACGGCCTACCAGAACTCGCCGCACTCGCGCGTCGAGTGCGTATCGTGCCACATCGGGCCGGGCGCGAACTGGTTCGTGAAGAGCAAGATCTCCGGGTCGTGGCAGGTGATTTCGGTCACCTTCAACCTCTATCCGAGGCCGATTCCTACTCCGATCGAGAACCTGCGCCCCGCGCGCGAGACCTGCGAGGTCTGCCATTGGCCGCAGAAGTTCGGCGGCGACCGCATCCGAGTCTTCAACAATTTTTCCGACGACGAAAAAACGAAGTGGACCAAATCTGTTTTGCTCATGCACATCGGCGGGGGCAACGGGTACGAGGGCATCCACGGCGCGCACATGGGGCCGGGGGTGAACATCCGCTACGCCCACACCGACAAGCAGCGTCAGAAGATCCCGTGGGTGGAGTACACCGGCAAGGACGGCAAGACGTTCACCTTCAAGGCGGAAGGCTATAACGGGGACGGCCCAGGACAGTTGGACGTCCGCACCATGGACTGCATGGACTGCCACAACCGACCGTCGCACACCTACCAACTGCCCGAGCGCGCTCTCAATGCGGCTATGGCCGACAGGCAGGTCGACCTCTCACTGCCCTACGTGCGCAAAGTAGCGCTGGACGTGCTCAAGCAGAACTACGCCACCACGGAGGAGTCCGAGCGTGAGATTCCGGCTCGCTTCCGCGCCTACTACGAGAAGAACTACCCGCAGTTGATGGCATCGAACCGTGACGGGGTGGAGCGCACCGCGAAAGCCGTGATGGCCGTCTACGCCAAGAACGTGTTCCCCGACATGAAGGTCACCTGGGGCGCGTATCCGAATAACCTCGGCCACACCGATTTCGACGGCTGCTTCCGCTGCCACGATGAGCGGGCGTCGAAACCCGACGGACGCACCATCCCGATGGATTGCGAGACTTGCCACAAGGCGCTGGCACAGGATGAGGAGTCGCCGAAGATCCTCTCCGAGCTTGGCCTTGACAAGCGAAAATAATCCACGTTGTTAATAGATGGGGAGGGTTGAGATGCCGCTCAGCCACATCGTCCTGCCCGTGGATTTTTCCGAGAAGAGCGAGGGTGCGGCCCGCTACGCCGAGGCCCTGCACGAGAAATTCGGGAGCCGTATCACACTGCTGCACGTGCTGCCTCCGCCGCACTATGAGTTTGGGGCGATGGAGGTCGGAGGCAGCGTCCTGGAGGAGTTGTTCCGCAACCGGGCGGAGCAGGCCCGCAAGGATCTGGATGAGTTCGAGTCCGGCGCCCTCCAGCCGGAGTTTACGGACAGAGTGCTGATCGAGGGCGATCCCGCGGCCAGCATCGTGAAGGCGGCTCATGAGCGAGGCGCCGGCCTGATCGTGATGCCTACTCACGGCTACGGAACGTTCCGGCGCTTCATTCTAGGATCAGTGACGGCCAAGGTGCTGCACGACGCTGATTGTCCTGTGTGCACCGGCGTACACCTGGAGGAACACGCTGCCGGAGCAATCCGCTTCGAGCGAGTCGCCGCTGCCATCGATCTCGGTCCCCAGACCGAGCGCACTCTCATGTGGGCCCGGCGGTTTGCCGACAGCGCCGGCGCGGACCTCAAGATTCTTCATGCGACGCCGAATCTGGAGGGCAGAGCAGGGGAGTACTTCGATCCGGACTGGCGGCGGCACGTCGAGGCTTCGGTGCGGGAGGATGTCGCCGGACTACTCTCTCGGCTCGGATTCGATGCGCCGCTGGCTGTGGACAGTGGGGAGGTTCCAGCTACGGTCTGTGAGCTGGCGCAGGAGTGGAAGGCAGATGTTCTGGTAATCGGCCGGGGTTCGGCCGCGGGAGTCTTCGGTCGGCTGCGTGCCAACGCGTACTCGATCATCCGCCAGTCGCACTGCCCCGTGGTCAGCGTGTGAATTGACGGACTCACCTCACAAACAGCGTCGCCCCAATTTGTTCCAGTTCTGTGCGGAAGTCCGGGTGAGCGATGGAAATCAGCGCCTCGGCGCGCTGACGCACGTTCCTGCCATGCAGGTTCACTGCGCCGAACTCTGTGGCTACCCAGTGGACGTCAGCGCGCGAGGTCACCACGCCGGCGCCCGGCTTCAAGGTAGGCACGATGCGCGAGAGCTTCCCGCCTTTTGCAGTGGAGGGCAGGGCGATGACCGGCACTCCGCCCTTGGAGTGGGCCGCGCCACGGATAAAGTCCGCCTGCCCGCCGACGCCGCTGAACGGCACCGGCCCAATGGAGTCTGAGCAGACCTGGCCGGAGAGGTCCACCTCCAGAGCGGCGTTGACCGCCACCATTCGGTCGTTCTGCGCGATCACCTGCGGTGAATTCGTATAGCGGTTCGGCAGAAACTCGAACACCGGGTTGTCGTGAATGTAATCGTAGACGGTTTTGGTGCCAAGCACGAAGCTGGTAACTACTTTGTGCGGATGCAGGGTCTTGTGGGCGTTGTCGACGGCGCCGCACTCGATCAGGGGGATGAGTCCATCGCTGAACATTTCCGTGTGAATGCCGAGGCCCTTGTGATCCTTCAGGCTGGCGAGCACCGCTTCCGGAATGCCGCCGACGCCGATCTGGAGTGTGGCCCGGTCGGGGATCAGCGCGGAGACGTGGCGGGCAATGGCGCGGTGCACATCCGTCACTTCGCCCTGATCGAAAACGGGCAGGGGGTGTGAAGCCTCGACAATGAATGCGGCCTCCGAGACATGCAGCATCGAATCGCCGCACGTGCGCGGCATCTCAGGGTTGACCTCGACAATCAGCGTACGCGCGGCGCGGGCCGCGGTGAGAGAGATATCCACGCCTGTGCCGAGGCTCATCCAGCCGTGCCGGTCCGGCGGCGCGCATTGAATCAGGGCGACGTCGAGTGGCAGCACGCCCGAGGTGAACAGGTCCTCGATCTCATGCAGGAACACAGGGATGAAATCGGCGCGGCCCTCCTGCACGGCGTTGCGCGTGTTTGCCGAGACAAACAGCGCGTTGTGCCGGAAGCTCTCCGCATAGCCGGCATCCGTATAAGGCGCCGGGCCGATGGTGATGCAGTGCAGAACCTCGACGTTGCGCAGCCGCGCCGCGTGGCCGCAAAGGGCATCGAGCAGAGCCAGCGGCGCCGCGGCGCCCATGTGCACGTACACTCTCTGGTCGCTCCGGACTGCGTCAAGGGCATCGTGAGCCGGCCGCAGGCGGCGGTTGTATTCGGTCAGCCAGTCTTGCATAGGCGGTGAGCAGTCAGCATCTTGGCAATCAGCTTCGGCGATCACCCCGCATTCTGCCACGACCAGCTTATCAGCCATCGATCCCTTCCTTGCCTGCGTCTTATCGGCGCCTCACCGCTAGTTGCTGACCGCTGAAAGCTGATGGCTAAAACACCGCTGTGCAAGGCCGATAAGACACGAGGGAATGGGATTTCAGATTGCAGGCGAAGCCCGGGATGACGCATCCCGTCCGGCTGATGCGGAGATTTGGCGCGAGGCGATCCGGCAGCACGCGCAGTGGCTCGACCGGCACGAGGGCGGCGTGCGTGCAGCCATCGCCGACCTGAAACCCGGAGAGCAACATCTGCCTCACGCCAGGCTTTCACAGGCGAGCTTCATCCGTGTGGAGATCGCCGCTTCGGACCTGATGGGGTCGTTGCTGGGGCAGTCGCACTGGGATGAGTGCGATCTCAGCATGGCGAACCTGTCTTCCTGTGATTTGACTCTCAGCGCCTGGAATAACGTGAAGCTGAGCGGTGCCAGCCTTTCGGCGGCAAATCTGTGCGAGGCCAAGATGCAGGGCTGCGGACTGCAGCAGGCGAAGGCGCCGGGCGCGCGCTGGCTGGAAGCTCACATCTCGCGGTGCGACTTCTCCCACGCTCTCCTGGTGCAGGCGTCGATGCATCACACGGTGATCCTGGAATCCGGATTCACCGGAACGGACTTGAGCGGCGCGCTGCTGTACCGCGCGCGGCTCCAGTTCTGCAGATTCCGTGAGGCCCGAGGCCAGGAGGCGAACTTCTCCGGCGCGCAGTTGCACAACTGCGAGTTCTATCGCTGCACGCTGGATGGAGCGCGATTCGGGGAGTCGGACCTGTCGGGCACGTCTTTCGTGGAGTGCTCGCTACGGAATTGCGATCTGCGTTCAGCCGAGCTGCGGGGCAGCCGATTCAAAGGCAGCAAACTGGCCGGATCGCGAATGCAGGGCGCAAAGTGCTACGGGGCCGATTTCCGCGGCGCCGGCCTGCATCAGGTGCACGGGCTGACTACCCGGCAACTGATCCAGGCACGCACGGATCAGACGACCATTCTGCCCAACGGGTCGTCCGGCCCGGCGATGCGCGGGATGATCTAGTCGCCGGCCGGTTGATTCAGCGGCTCGGCACGCCACGCGTTCCATTGCTGCCGCAGCCTGACATGCACCCCAGGGTTGCCCTTCCAGCCGGTGCGCCCAACGCTCAATCCGATCATCAGCAGGATCACCAGCACGGCCATGAACACGGTCTGAGGAACGCTCAGCGATTCCTTGAATGCACCAAACCAGCGGCCGTAAACCAGTTCGGTGTGAACCCAGTAGACGAGCAGAGATGTGCCGCCCAACTGCCGCACGAAGCTCCACCCGTTGGGATTCATATGCCGTGTCCAGAGGAAGGCGAAGCTCGCCAGTAGGAGAATGATGCCCACCTTGATGAAGATCAGGCCGGGGCTGTTCACCCAGAAATCCGAGCGGCTGTAGACGGAGTAGGGCAGGTTGGAGAAATACTGAGCGCTGAAGATGAGTCCGAGGCCCATCAGGGAAGCCCACTGCATCACGCGCTGCATGTCCGAGTCCTCCACCAGGCGGAGGATGGATCCTGCGCTGAGGCCGAACGCGATGAACGATGCCCAGGGAAAGAATGCGAAGAAGTTCGTGTCCGGCACGAACCAGGCACGCGCGATCGGATGGAGCCAAGCGACGTCGATGCTGCTGATGATGGGTGAGGCGCAGGCAATGACGCCGCCGGTGATGGCTGCAAAGCGGACGCGGTCACGCGTCTCGAAGATCGCCAGCGGAGCCAGCACAATAATGCCGAGGCCCATGCAGTTGAGGATGTCCACGCGGAAGATGTCGGTCCAGGGGCTTTGGCCCGCGGCGAAGGCCCACATCTGCAACCGGAACAGGATCGCGACTCCCAGCAGGTAGCCGGAGCGGCGCATCGCGGCCCACGTGCGGGCCCACGCGCCGAGGCCTTTCTTCGCGCTGGAATCCATCAGGAAGCCCAGCGTCACCCCGGTGAGGAACAAAAAAACGGCGGGCGTGAGTCCTCCGCAGAACTGCGAAAGCGTATATGGGCCGTCGTTGCGGAGATCCTTTGCGGTGAACGAGTGAAAGACATGCCCCTGGAGCATGATGAGTGCGGCGAACCCGCGCGTCCAATCCAGAAATGCGAGCCTCTGCCCGCTCCTGCCGGTGGTCTTGCCCATCCTACTTTTGAGGCGTCTCCTTTTTCACGCCTTTCGGAAGCTTGAGTTTCACCGAATCCTCGGTCATTGAGGGGTTCAGCTTGATATCGCTATAGGTGAACATTTTGTAGTCACGCGAAGGCTGATGGACCTTCTGTTGGACGACAATCCCGTCGGTCTGCGAAACCCAGAGTTCGATCCGGCGGACGTGCTTTAGCGCCTCTTCGGAGCGGGGAGTCAACTCCAGCCGGTCGGCTTTCACCCCATTGATCGACTCTTCGCCTGCGAACTTTACCTCGTAAGCCTTTTTCAAGTCGCTGCCTGGGGTGCCGAAGCCGAGAAGGAGGAACTGATCCACGAGTGAAGCCTGCTTCCCAAGGTCATACTCGCGGACCGTCTGTAGCTTCGGATAGTACATTTGAATCTTGCGGTTCTGATACCCCACGGCGCGCGCCGAGGGCTGCGTGAACTCGACAAGCATGCGCATGTCACTAGGCTTCGGGCGGAATAAGGTGATTGTGCCGCTCTCCTCGCTGGTTTCCTTGACCAGAGCGGTGTATTCAGTGACTTTGACTGAGGCCTTAAGACCTCGGAAGCCGGCTGCGGACTTGTCCATGCGCGCAATCACCTCCTCCAGAGAGGAAGCATGCGCGGCAGCGCCGGCGAGGAGTGTGGCAGCAAGGAGAGAGGGAAATCGCATGGAGAATGAGCGCAGGGAGAAGATCACGGTTTTGCGATTGCCATGTAGCCCTTGATTTCCTGCTCGGCATCATAGAAGGGCTCTACACGAATGACATTTACGGGTTTGCCCAAACGCCCCCGGAGCAATTCCGAGGCATGCTGCGGACGCGACTGATCGGGAACTTTTGCCAAGAGCGCAGTTTCCAGCCAGTAGACAGAGGTGCCTTGCTCCGAGGGCATCTGAACGATGCTGGACGGTCGGGGCTGATCCTTGAAAAGGGTCTTGGGCGTAAGAAAGATGAAAGCGAGGATCAGTGCGACGGCGATGTCGTACTGCCAGCTAGCGCGGGGGAACTCCCAGAAGATCAGGCGCTTCATCGCTACAGCCTCAATTATACCATCCGGCCTCTTCGAACTGTTGGAGGCGCGAGAGGAGCGCTCGGTTTCAACCGTGCCTGCGGCCGGGGAGCCGGGCCGGCTTTGCGGGACGCGACGACTCTTCTTCGCGGGCCTGATTCACCTCTTGTGCGCGCAGCACCTGGCAATGCGCGCAATAGCCGCCAATCTCCGTGCGGGCGATCAAAATCTGAAAACCGAAGTGCGACTCCACCTGGCGCCTCAGCTTTTGCAGAGGTTCGCCGAAGAACTCCTCCACCTTGCCGCAGCGCAGGCAGATAACGTGGGCGTGCTCCTGTTTCGTCTTGGTTTCGTAGAAGTGCTGGTCACCGGTCTGGTGCATCAGGTCCAGCTCATCCACTAATCCGCCTTCCTTCAACAGCTTCAGGGTCCTGTAGACCGTTACACGGTTCAGCTTCGGATCCTGCTGGTGCGCCAGACGGTACAGGTGTTCGGCGTCCAGGTGCTGGCCCGTTTTGTCGAGCAGGTCGAGCAGTAACTGGCGCTGGCGGGTCAGGCGAATGCCTCGTTCCTTCAACTCCTTAGCGGCTTCCGGTATCATGCGGCCTCTCGTCAACTTTACCATGAGCCCCGCAATGCACTATCTTGTCCTTGAGTTCACCTGTGCCATCCGACGAGATCCTCAGGCTGCTGCGCGAAAGGATTCTGCACTTCGCGGCATCTCGTTTATCGAGGGAGGCGGCGGAAGACGTGACGCAGGAAACCATGCTTCTGCTCCACGAAAAGTATCCGCACGTGGCGGAGACATCCGAACTGTTGCCGCTCGCTTTCCAGGTTGTTCGCTTCAAGATGGCAGGCCAGGTGCGGAAGAGTGTTCGCCGCGGCGAGTCGCGCAGTATCCCCGTGGAGGACCTGCCGCTGCCCTCAGCCGGAGATGATCCGGAGCGTGCGGCCTCGCGGGCGGAGATGCGTTCCCGACTTCTCGCCGCCATTCAGGAGCTCGGCGAGCGGTGCAGGGAGATTTTCCGGCTTAAGCTCGAAGGGCGGAACTTTGAAGAGATCCGCGCGCACTTCGCGGTGGAGTCGATCAACACGATCTATACTTGGGACTCGCGCTGCCGCAAGTCGCTGCTGGAGAAGATGGGCGGCCGCTGGGAGGTGCAGCCGTGAACACGCCTCTGCCTCCGGACAGGATCGATCTGCTGCTCGGCGGATACGCCACGGGCACGTTGACGCCCGAGGAGCATCAGGCGTTGATGCAGTCCGCGCTGCAGAATCAGGCCCTCTTCGACGCGCTGATGGACGAGGAGGCGCTACGCGAGACTCTGGCCGATCCTCAGACCAGAGCCGATCTTCTGCGCGCGCTCCTCCCGCAGCCTCAGCCTGTCGCCTGGTGGCGCAAGCCCTGGCCGTGGGCCGCGCTGGCCACGGCGACCGCCGCAGCGGCGCTGTTCGTTCTGCTGCGCCCGCAGCCGCATCAACCGGAGATCGCGATGCACAAGGCGGCGCAAGCTCCGGCGGGTGAGATCGCTGCGAATCTCACCAAGCCGGTGCCGGTGCCATCGGAGATCGCGACGCCGAAATCGCTGCGAGTCGCGGAACCGGAGAGAGTGTTCGCCCGCCCGGTGAAATCGAAGGATGCGCGGCTCGCCGAGCCCTTAGAAGATAGACGCGCCGCGAGCAACGAAGTGAGCGCGGAGAGGGCCGCCAAACCCGCTGTGCAAGGCGTCATCGCAGGTGCGATGCCGTCGAACGTCCCGGGATCTGCCGCAGCGTTGCCGATGGCGCCGACAGCGCCGCCTCCTCCTGCTCCCGCCGCCATCCGGCAGGAGGCGGCCGCTCCGGCGCGGGCAGAGGCGGACCTGCAGCTCGCCAAGAAGGAAACCGCTCAGTCAGCGCTGGATGTTCAGATCGCAGTGCAGCGCGAGGACGGCACCTGGCTGGGGCGCGCCGCCGGTGTGGCGCTTCCCGCGGGAAAACCAGTACGTCTAACGCTGACCAGCTCCACACCCGGATACGTCTCCCTGGCGCCTCCGCTGGCCGGGCCGGTCGCGGTGGAAGCCGGCGTGCCGACCCATGTTGTGCTGCCGGCGCAGAAGGCGGGCGAGTTGGCCTTGCGCCTGGGATTCTCGCCCGGAGTGGTTGCACGTGACAACGTCGGCATGGGCCTGCGGGCGGCGAAGACGCGAGCCGACGCGGCACATTCGGCTGCCGTGCCGATGCGTGCAGCAGAAGGCCAGCCCGGCGCGGCCGTCGTGGCCGTGCGTGAACTCCGTCTCAAGTTCGAGTGAGGTGTCAGGTCCGCTGCAGCCGCCCCGCTAAAGACGCGCTCGAACCCGTTACACCCGCCCGCTACCGCTCTCGGCTGCGGTTTCACCGCCTGCGTACGCTGAGTGCTCTACTGGTCGCGGCTATGGACGCGATAGGGCCGCGAGCGTCGTCTTCAATGCTGAGTCGGGAACCGTTCAATTGCCCGTGAAAGGATCCACCGGTTGAAGGCATTCTCCTGGTGCAACGCCATTCGAGGAGAACGCCTCATGCGCAAGACAGACCTTTCAATTTCCGCTGCGATACTTCTGGCAGCCACTGTCGTTCTGGCCGGGGCAGCCGACCGCCGCCCCGTCTCCGACAGGTTCCGCACCGGGCCTCAACCCACCGGTGACGTTACCGAGGGATCACTCATTCGCGTGGATCCCTACGGCACGCACACTGGCGAGCGTTGCCCGCTGCGCCACACCGATGTGAAGGCGGAGATCAGCGGATTTGTCGCGCGCGTCACTGTCACTCAGGAGTTTGAGAACAAGACGCCCGACAAAATCGAAGCCATTTATACATTTCCGCTGCCGCCCATGTCCGCGGTCGATGACATGACCATGCTGGTGGGCGACCGCACGATCAAGGCGCAGATCAAGCGCCGCGAAGAGGCGCGCCAGATCTACGACCAGGCTCGCGCGCAGGGCCACACCGCCGCTCTGCTCGAGCAGCAGCGGCCCAACATCTTCACGCAATCCGTCACCAACATCGAGCCCAACGCAAAGGTGAAGGTCACCATCAGCTACGTCGAGACGCTCAAGTACGATGAGGGCACCTACGAGTTCTCCTTCCCGATGACCGTGGGCCCGCGCTATACGCCCGCGTCGATGGATCCGAACGATGCGCGCGCCGTCGTGCCGAAGTACGCGCCTCCGGAGACCCGTGCGGGGCACGACGTTTCGCTGGCCGTCACCTTGGACGCAGGCGTGCCCATCGATGCGCTCATCTCCAAGACCCACGAGATCGACGTGCAGCGGCCCTCCACGCACCAGGCCACGCTGAAGCTCAAGCAGACCGCCGTCATCCCGAACAAAGACTTCATTCTGCGCTACGACGTGGCCGGCGCCAGGATCCAGGACACGCTGATCACTCACTACGATTCGCGGGGCGGCTTCTTCACGCTGATCCTGCAGCCGCCGGAGCGCGTCACCGTCGAGGACGTGACGCCGAAAGAGCTGGTCTTCGTGCTCGACACCTCCGGCTCGATGAGTGGCTTTCCTATCGAAAAGGCAAAAGAGGCGATGCGTATGGCGATCGCCGGGCTCTATCCAAGGGACACGTTCAACCTGATCACATTCTCCGGTGAAACGCATATCCTCTTCCCGCAGCCTGTCCCCGCGACGCCGGAAAACTCGCGCCAGGCCCAGCAGTTCCTCAGCGGGACCTACGGCAGCGGCGGCACCGAGATGATGAAGGCCGTGCGAGCCGCGTTCGCGCCCAGCGGCGATTCGAACAAAGTGCGTGTGATCTGTTTTATGACCGACGGCTACGTCGGCAACGAGAACGAGATCATCGCCGAGGTGCAGCGTCATCCCGAAGCGCGCGTCTTCAGCTTCGGCATCGGCTCCGCGGTGAACCGCTACCTGCTCGACAAGATGGCCGAGGAGGGGCGCGGCGAAGTGGAGTACGTAGCATTGAACGACGACGGCTCCGCCGCCGCGCGGCGCTTCCACGAGCGTGTCCGCAATCCCCTGCTCACCGACATCACCGTCGAGTGGAACGGTCTGCCCATGACGGACACCTTCCCCCGCCGCACGCCGGACCTCTTCTCCGCCAAGCCCGTCATCGTGTATGGCCGCTACACCAAGGCCGCCTCCGGTGCGATCACGCTGCGCGGGCGCATGTCGGGCAAGCCGTTTTCGCGAACGCTGCCGGTGGTGCTGCCGCAGGACCAGAAAGCGAATGATGCGCTGGCGACGCTGTGGGCGCGGGAGCGGATCGAGGACATCATGATGCGCAACCCGCAGTCGCCCGACGCCGCGGAAGTGACGAAACTCGGGCTCGACTACCGCCTGATGACGCAATACACGAGCTTCGTTGCCGTGGAGGACAAAGTGGTGACGCGCGAGGGCAAGCCGGTGGTCATCGAAGTGCCGGTGGAGATGCCGGAGGGCGTCAGCCACGAGGGCGTCTTCGGACGGCGCGGTGACATGGCGCAAGAGGCCAGGGCATTTAAGACCATGGGTGTCGTCGCAGGCCGCCCGATGAACGGCCCGGCCACACCGTCGTACCTGCCGCAGCGGTCCGCGGCCCCTCCTCCTCCTTCTCCTCCGGCGCCTGCCAGGGGAGAATCCGATTTGGCGCGCACGCGGCAAAACAGCGGCGACAGAAAGATCGATCTGCCGCTGGCCGCCATGGTGGACTCCACTCCCGACAAGACCTTCAAGGTGGAAGTCGAGGTCTGGCTGTCGTCGATTTCCGATGGCCTGTCAGAGCGACTGAAGAAGGCGGGATTCGAAGACACCGGCAAGTCGCTGGTCGCCAAGATCCGCCGCGGCCGCATCAGCCTGGCGAAGCTGAATGAGCTGTCGGCGATTCCCGAGGTGTACTTCATCCGGCTTCCACATCGTTGAAACCAAAGAGGGCAGGGCAGGGAGGTTGCAGCCTTGCTACAATCTCCCTGCACCCCATGGCCGACGAAGTTTGCGCCGTTTGCGGCGGCAGCGGTTGGAAAATCATCGAAAAGGACGGGCTCAGCGGCGCGCAGCGCTGCGAGTGTGTCCTAAAGGAGCGCGGACAAGCCCTGCTGCGGCGTGCCCGCATTCCCACCAACTATGCGAACGATAGTTTTGAGAACTTCTCCAATCGCGGCTCTGACGATTTGAATCATGTCTTGCTGACGCTCTCTGGCTACTGCAAGGAGTTTCCTAACGTCGATCCTCCTGGCCTACTCTTCACCGGAGAAACAGGGACAGGCAAGACACATCTCGCAGTTGCGGTCCTCAAGCGCTTAATTGAACATGGGTTCGAAGGCGGATTGTTTTTTGACTATCAGAATCTTCTCGAACGCATCAGGTCAGGCTACGATCCACTGTCAGGCGAGAGTCCTCGCGAGGCCTACGAAGAAGCTCTCGAAGCGAAGATTTTAGTACTGGACGATCTTGGGGCGCACCGTGTGACTGACTGGGTCGAAGATACGGTGACGTCAGTGATCACATATCGGTACAACGCGAGGATGCCGACGATTGTCACTACAAATGTTCCCGATGCGGATGTCGGCGATTCCCTGATCGAGCGGCCTGCATCCGGGTCCGGTGCCCACCACAGATTGAAACGCAGCTTGCCGGAGATGATTGGTTTAAGAGCTCGTTCGCGTCTTTTTGAAATGTGTCGTATCATTCGAATGCCGCGCATAGGTGACTATCGTGTGGAAAAGAAAGTGATTCGACGCGAGTCAAGTCACTGATAGATCTCAACCAGGCTCTTTGCTTTCACTGTGAGCGTCTCCTGTGCGCCTTCAGCAATGGTGATCGTTTCGGCGCGGTCGAGCAGGCGGGAGACGAGCAGGGGTTCAGAGGCCTCCTCCGGAGTTAATTCGCGCAGCGCGACGACCGAGTATTTGCCGGCGGGTACGCCTCTGATCACGAACGAGCCGTCGTCGCCTGCTTCCATGGCTTTCAGCGGGCCAGAGCGCAGTGCACGTTCTTTGTCCGCGTCCAACAGCAACACAACCGCGTGGGGAGCGGGCCTTTCGCGCTCGTCTACGATGCGTCCCATGAAGCTGCCGGAATTCCTGACGACGACAATCTTTACTTCTGCTCCGTCCTGAGAGAAATCCACGATCCGGTCTTTCCATGCTTTGCCGCCGTACTCCACCTTGGTGATGATTTCTCCACTCTCATCACTCAACCCCTTCATCGAAATCTGGCAAAGCTCCGGCCCGGCATAGAGCCGAAACGTCCCGTCGGCCTGGACATCGGCCGTCCGAACCGACCAGCTCGATTCAACCGGTTCGGCCTGTACGGTCATTATCTTGCGTGGGACGTAGGCTGCATCGTTCTCAGCGACAACACGGCCCTTGACGAGCTTGCGCGGGACCATCACTAGATCCACATCCTGGTTGCCGCCAGGCTCAATATGCAAGACGGTCCGCCCCTCCAAACGCGACGCCGAAACGCCATTGCAGTCCCCCCTCAACACATAGTCCCCTACCGGAATCCCCTGAAATTGAAATTGAACGCGAGCGGGCTGATAATTGGCCCAGAGGAATCCTGAGTCCGGCTCACCTAGGGGAGACAGTCCAATGCGTGTGTGCTCCTCGCACCGTTCACCCTCCAGCTTGCCTCGCACAACAACGACAGGCGAGATCCTGAACACAATATCCACCTGCCGGGTCTGCCCGGGAGGAAGGTCCACCGGCAAGGCCCGGTCCGCTTCAATTACACCTGGTGCGTAGACCGGTGCGTAGCCGCCGGCCCGCTCTGCGGCATCCGCGCGGATAGCGCCGCGCCGGTAGTGGACCATCAGAAGGTATCTGCCGGGATCGAGTCCGGAAGCACGGAATTGCCCCAGATCATTGGTGTGTGAGATCGGCGAGCTGGAGCGCACCATGCGCCCGTCCCGCCACTGCATTCGAAGAGGGATCACCCAAGCGCCCTCCAGCGGATGTCCGCGTTCATCGGTGACGGTTCCCGTCAGCACCGCGGCGGGGGTCATTCGAATTGAAAGGGATGTAGCAGGGTGATCCTCGCTGAGCTCCTTGAAGAGCGCTTCCTTCTGCAAGTAGCCCGGGCGGCGGATCAGAATCTTGTGGCGGCCTGCGTTCAGCCCAGTGATGGCGAAGCGTCCTGCCGCATCGGTCGACGCGACAAGGAGCGAGCCGTCGTCCTTGTTGACGGACGATATTTCCACCTATACTCCCTCCACCGCCTGGCCTGTGATCGAATCAGCCACCTGACCGTCCAGCCGGCAACACGGCACGGCTTGCTGAGTGCAGAACGCCAGTGTGCAAAGCACTGCGGGCACTACAATGCACATGCGGATGAGTTTATCTCATTTGCCGCCGAAAGGTCCGGAAATGCACTGTGTTTACTGCCCGATCTACTTATCTCCGCTCGGCCCGTAGATGCCCGGGACCTTTGCGCCCATCGGACGCAGATAGGCTGAGAGCTGTCCGCGGTGATGGATGCCGTGCTTCATCATCAGGCTCAAATAGTCCAAGGCAGACGCCTGGAACATGCCGAAGAAGTCGATGACCTTGGTCAATGATTCTCCCGGCAGTTCCTTGGCCTTCTCGATGGACGCGGGCAGGTTGGCATCGTACCAGGCCACCACGTCTTTTCCTGACTTGATGTGATCGGGGACGTTGGGCTCGCCTGCTTTGAATTCCCCTGTGTAGATGCCGTCCAGGAAGAACTTCTCGCTGGAGGCGATGTGCCATGCGAGCTGCAGGGCGGACATAGAGCGCTCGTCCGGAGTGTACTTCTCTTTGCCCGCCGGCAGGGCATCCAACACGCGTCGAGTAGTCGCGCGCTCCTGCTCGTATTGCGCCAAAATGTAGCCCGCGATCAACTTGGCTTCGCCGTGGCTGAACTGCATCTGTCTACCTCCGAGGTGCAAGCTGCACCTGTCATATTGTACGGATTTGGCGGGGCGCAAAGAAAAGGCCGCTCCGCGAGGGACCGGCCGTGCTGATCCAGGACAGTGAGACTACTGTGCGCGTTTGCGTTGCAACAGCGCCAATCCGCACAGTGCGGAGCCCGCCAGAGCGAAGGTGGCGGGCTCCGGCGTGTCACTGATGTCGAATTGAGTGACCAGTGCGCCCTGCTGATTGGAGGAGTCGCCCCAGATGCTCGAATTCCAGCTCCGCAGCATCGTCGAACCCGTGTGTCCGCCGCAAAGAAAGAGTTATAGCCGCCGAGGGCGTGCGACACGGTGGTTGAGACCACATGAATCATCAGGTCTCCGCTAGTCGGGTCGAACGTGAACAGGGCAAGGCCGGCCACGGTCGGAAAGTGGAGACGCGTGGATCAGAGCTCCCGGTAGCAAGGGCGCGTCTCGCAGCACTCGTACTCGTCCACCAGTTTGCCGTCGGGGCCGAGGCAGATCTGCGTTTTGTCGCACCAGAAGGCACGGTCGTTGCCGTGTGGGACCGTGGGGTCCCACTCGGCTTCGACATACATGCCCTTCCAGCGGAGATTCTGGCAGCGATCGTCGCCGATCCGTGTCAGACCGGCGCGTTCTCCGTTGACTACACCCATGGGCTGCCTCCCATTCAGGCCTTCACGCCCGCGGCGGCAAGCAGCGCACGCTTCACCGCCGTCGAGGCGAGTTGCACCTTGTAGGCGTTCATGCTGAGCGGCTTCGCGCCGGCCACCGCGGCTTTGCCCGCGGCCTCCGCGCTCGCCGCCGTGATCGTCTTACCGGCAAGCGACGATCCGGCATCAGACGCCACATACGGAGTCGGCGCGACGTGGCCCAGAACGATCATGGCCGAGCCGACCGACGCGCCCTTCATGGTCAGAGCGACCGACGCCGTCGCCAGCGGCCAGTCCAGGGCATCTTTCTGGCGCACTTCGTACGTCGCGTTCTTCGTAGCCGCGCCCGGAAGGACGACCTCCGTGACGATCTCATTCGGCTGGATCGCGGCCTCTCGCGCATCAGCGCTTGCCGGGGCGACGAAGAACTTCGCCGCGTCCACTTCGCGTGTGCCCGACACCGACGCGACCTTGATCTTCGCGCCCAACGCTACCAGCGCGGGGCCGAAGCTCGACGCCGAGACGAATCGCGCGGGGCCGTCGCCGAAAATGGCGTGATACCGATTGTCGCCGTCCGCCACCAGGTCCTTGCCCTCGTGCTTCGCGATCAGGCCGAAGCCTGCGCGGAAATACCAGCAGCGCGGCCGCTGGCAGAGATCGCCGCCGACAGTGCCCATGTTGCGCATCTGTGCGCCGGACACGCCGCGCGCCGCTTCCGTCAGTGCGGGATAGGCGCGGAGCAGAGGGCTCGACAGCAACTCGTCGAGCGTGACAGCGGCTCCGATGCGGACGCCGCTGCCTGCCTTCGCGACGCCCTTCAGCTCCGCGATGTCCTTGATGTTCACCACGCGCTTCGGGTTCACCACGCCTTCCTTCATCAGGCTCAGCAGATCGGTGCCGCCGGCCAGCACGGCCGCGTCGGCCCAACTGGAACCCAGCAGAGGCAGCGCCTCCTTCAGCGTCTTCGGGCTAGCGTATTCGAAGGGTTGCATCAGCTTTTCCTCCCGTTGAGCGCGTTCAGGATGTGCATCGGCGTCATCGGCACGGTAGGCACACGCACGCCAACGGCGTTCGACACCGCGTTCGAGATGGCCGCGATGCCGCCAACGGCCGGGGGCTCGCCCAGTCCGATGACGCCGCGCTTGTCGTTTTGCTCGTCGATCTCGATGTGGACGATGATCTCACCGATGTCCTTTATGCCTGCGAGTTTGTAGTACTCCATGTCGGCATTCAACATGCGGCCTGTGATGTCATCCATGATGCGTTCTTCCATCAGCGCCCCGCAGATGGACATGATGCAGGCGCCGAACACCTGGCTCTCCGCGGTGCGCGGATTGATCACCAGGCCGATATCCTGCACGGCGATCAGGCGGTTCATCTTCGCAACGCCGGTCTCCATGTCCACGGTGACGTCGGCGATCTGCACGCCGCCCACGCCGCCGGTGTTCAAGCCCTCTTTCGCGGCCTCCTTCGGCACGTTGGAGCCGGTCTCGGAGATGCTCTTCACGCCGAGTTTCTGGCAGGCGGCTTTCCAAGTCAGACTCTTGGAAGGAGTTCCCTTCACCTGAATCTTACCGTCCACCGCTTCGAGTTGATCGGGCTGCGAGCCCAGCGCACCGGCGACCTCGCCGAACAGCTTGTCCAGCGCGTTGAGCGTCGCCTTGCGCGTCGAGGAGCTGACGCCGCCGACGGTCGTGGAACCGCCCGACGTGCCCGACGGCGGGTAGTTCGTATCGCCGATCTTCACCTTGATGTCGCTGAGGTGCAGCCCCAGGCTTTCGGCGGCCACCTGCGAAATGATGGTGCGCGTGCCGGTGCCGAGGTCCTGCGACCCAAGTTCGACTTCCACTGTGCCGTCGGCGTGGATGTTGCAGCGGCAGGTCGAGTCGTGGCCCGCGCCGCCCCACGTGTTGACGCCGATTCCAAGGCCGCGGCGCAGCGAGCCGGTTTGCGAACCCCGCGGCTTCCAGAGCTTCTTCCAATCAGCCAGTTCTGCTGCCTTCTTTAGCTGCCGCTCGTAGGTGTCCGCGCGCGGAGTCAACTGGACGTTCTTGAGGAACAGATCCAGCGGGTCCATGCTCAGCTTGGCCGCCAGGTCCTCCATTGGTGCGCAGGTCAGGTACGATGCCTGCTGGTGATTGGGCGCGCGCCAGGCGCGGATCGGCGCCGTGTTCAGGCTGATGGCGGAGTGCAGCTTGCGCTGGTTCGGGATCTTCGTGAAGACATACGGAATGGGTGGAGAACCGCCGCCGCCGATGCCGCCGGAGGCCCAACTCTGGCTGTCCCAGAGCGTGATGGAGCCGTCCTTCTTCGCGGCCATCTTCACTGTCGCAAAGCCCGACGGCCTGCACCCAGCGATGACCTGCTCCATGGAGCGATCGAGAAACACCTTTACCGGCTTGCCGCCGGCGGTTTTGGACATCTGGGCGCTTTCCACGCCCCAGCGGTCGGGCTGGAACTTGGAGCCGAAGCCGCCGCCGATGTGGTCCTGGTGAACATGCACGTTGGCCGCGGGCACGTTCAGCGCGCGCGCGACATCTGCGCGGATGCTGGTCACCGACTGCGTTGACGGGTTGAACTCCACCTTGTTGTCGGGCGTCCACGCCACGACGTTGCCGTGCGATTCCAGGCAGGAGTGTTGCAGCGTCGGAATGCCGTAAGTACCCTCGCTGACCACGATGCCGGACTCTTTCACGGCTTGATCGGGATCGCCTTCGATCTGCTCTCCGGCAGCCTTTGCGCGGCTCTGCACCTTCTTCAGATCGGCCTCATTGACGATGTGCGGCAGCACTTCGTAGTCGATCCTGATCTTGGCGGCGGCATCTCGCGCGGCGATCTCCGTTGTGGCGGCGACCGCGGCCACTTCGTAACCCGCCCACTGAACTTCCGTGCCCGCAGGCGCCATGACGCGGACGGCTGCGACACCCGGGTGGCTTTCGGCGGCGCTCACGTCGATGCTGTGCACCTTTGCGTGCGCGTGCGGGCAGCCGACCATCACCGCGTGCAGCATGCCGGGTTTGTTCAGGTCCGAATTGTACCTGGCGCGGCCGGCTGCTTTCTCCACGCCGTCCAGTCGAGTGAATGGGCGGCCCATCACCTTGCGCTTGGACATCTCAGGCCATTTGTATTCAGCCACGGGAGCCTCCCTTCATCACCCTTGCGGCCTCGAGCACGGCTTTGCGCACACCCATGTAGGTGCCGCAGCGGCACAGGTTGCCGCCGAGGCCGTCCTTCACCTGGTCGGAGGTCGGATTGGGATTGTGATCGAGAAACGCCTTGGCTGCCACTACAAAGCCCGGCGTGCAGTAGCCGCACTGCTGGGCATCGTTGTTGACGAACGCTTCGACAACCGGATGCGGCTTGCCGTTCGTCAGCGCGAAGCCTTCGATGGTGGTGATCTGCTTGCCCTGCACGTCGATGGCGAGGATCGAGCAGCCGTACATCACCTTGCCGTTCACCAGCACGGAGCAGGCGCCGCAGGTGCCGCGGTCGCACACGCGCTTGACACCCGTCACGTCGAGGTTGTTGCGGAGGACATCAAGCAGCGTTTCGCGCGGCTCGACAGTCACTTTCACGACTTTGCCGTTCAGCGTTAGGGTGACGGGCACGGCGCCCGGTCCCATGACGCCTGCGGCCGATTGTGCTACTGCTTCTTCTTGCAGTAATGCCGGCGAGACGGCGCCCGTCACGCCGATGCCTTGCATGAATCCGCGGCGTGAGAAGCCGCCTTGTTTTTGCTTTTCTGTATCGGGATCTTGGAATTGACTCACGTCTCGAACCCCTTCCTTGCCGATCTGCCGGGACAGCACATGCTTACGCCCCAGATCAGTCAAATTGTACTCGATTCCGCGAGGCTATCCTACGGCTCGGTACGAGGGGACTAAATGGCGGAGAGGATCGAGATTTCAGCGAGCTGCGCGAAGAGGATTCAGCTCGTCCTGGCGCGCACTTTGCGCACCCAGACTTCGAGCTGCCGTGTCTGCTCAGCCACGGGGCCTTTGCTCTTGGCCTGCTCTTCAACGCCGCGCGTCACCAGGCGCATCAGGCTCTGCTGAAAGCGTAAAACCTGGGCTACTTCTTTAGGGTCCTGCATGATACCGTTTCCCATCGTCAGTTTCCGTTCAGAAATTTAGGGCAGGCACGTCGTGCTGAGCGGACCCTCGCCTGGCCGATTACACTCACTCCGCTGAAGACGCGCTGAGTCCGTTGCACCCGCTCGCTACGGCTCGCGGCTCTACCGCGTCCACAGGAGGCGAAATCAGTTGTTTGAAAAGATGGACTCAAGGAGCGGGTTGGGTAGGCAATCGTGGTTGTACGGGGAACAGGGCATAAGAGGGAGAGAGAGGTGAATCGAGAGGAGAATATCAACTCACGCTCCTTGAGTCCGCCCTGTTGATAGTCAAACATGCGGATGAATAAGCAGGAGACGTGCCAAAGTCTCCATTTCGCAGAATCAACAAGTTGGCTGCGAAGGCTCGTCCCACAACGGGAACCGGTCTCAAAACGGAACGGCCCGCCGGACTCATTCAATCCGACGGGCCGTTTGCATTCTCCTGGTGGGAGAGGTTAATTCTTCACGGGCGTGATCGGCTTGGAACTCTTGCCCGCTCTCGCCTCCTCAAGCTCCACGTGGTACTTGCTGAGGATCTGGGCGGTCTGGAGATCGAGCTGGACCCGGGCATGGTTGAATGCTGCGAGTGCGGCCACTTCGTCGCCTTGAGCCGTGGCGAGGTCGCGCTGCGTCTGGACCACCAGGAAGGCTGTGGACGCGCCAAGCGCGTACTTTTTGTTCTCGGCATCGAGGGTCTGCTCCTGGAGGACGCGCGCCTTCATCGCCGACTCATGCCGGGCCTTGGCCTGGATGACGCCGATCAGTGCGTTCTGCACGTTCACGCGGACGTCGTTGAGCTGCTTTTGGTAGCCGAGCTCGGCCTGGCGCATGGTGACCTGGTCGCGGACATAGTCCGCTTGCGCCGTACGGTTGCGGATCGGAACGTTGAGCTGGAAGCCGATGGAGTAGTCCGGGAAGTTGCGGCGCAGTACCTGTCCCATCGCCGTACCCCAGCCGCCAAGGAAGAACGGATCGGCGACGACGATTCCGGGGGGCTGAGGCGGCAGAAGTGAATTCAGTTGGCCGGCCAAGCCATTGTTCTGGAATGAGGCCTGCAGGTCGAGCGCAGGCAGGAGGTTACTGCGCGAGCCCCCGAGGGCGATCTTGTTGTTCTCGAGATTGATCTTCGTCTGCGCGATGTCGGGACGCTGGCCGAGGGCGACATCCACAAGGTCCTTCAGCTTGTCGAAGCCCTCGATGGCGGGTTGGCTCAGCCGGTCTGTCGGGATGATGCGCGCCTCGGCGACAGTCGGGCTGGCCACGCCGGTCTTGCTCAGCGAGCTCTTGACGATGGTCTCCTGCTGAAGCAGTGCGGTTTCGGAGAGAGTGAGGTTCTGCTGGGCGGAGGCCACGTTGGCTTCGGCGCGCACGATCTCAATCGGAGCCAGCGTGCCGATCTCCACCTGCTTCTTGTTGTCCTCGTAGAACTTCTGCGCGACTTCCAGGGCCTTCTGCTTCACCTTGACGTCTTCGTTGAAGCTTACGAGGTCCCAGTAGAGGTTGACGATGCCGGCGACGGTCGTCATCACCTGCTGCTTGAAAGTGAGGTCGCCGATCTTGATGTTATTCTTCGCCACGCGGATGTTGCGGTTGTTCACCGCAATGCCGAACCCCTGCAGGAGCCTCTGGGTGATGGTGAGGTTCATGTTGGGGTTCCAGCCAGGGTTGATGCTGGAAGCCTTGTTGTTCGAGGAGAAGTAAGAATTGTTCCAGGAATAGGTGACGCCGGTGCCGGTAAGGAAGTTCTGTGAATAGCCCATTCCCCAGAAGCGGCTATCGAAGGCCAGGGCATTCGTGCCTGTGGTCACCGTGTTGGACTGTGGGGTTGAGCGGTGTCCTGCTGAACCGGTCACGAAGAAGGCCGGGTCGAGGACCGGCACGGCCACACCGGTTTGGGTGATGACGGCGCCGCCGACGCCGCTGGTGGTGCCTCCGCCCTGAACCGCGCCCGCGCCGCCGCCCGCGCCGCCAGTCGTTCCGCCGGTGACCTGCGACTGCACGCTGCCTGCCGCATTCGTGATCGCGGTCGGCACGCCGCGCAACAGGCCGCCGGCCTTCGCGCGCAACAGATCGATCTGCGCCAACTGAGGTGTGTAGCGCTGCAGCTCGATATCGAGATTGTTCTCGAGCGTGATCGCAATCGCGTCCTCGAGCGAGAGGTAGATGTTGCCGGCGCGGAGGAGTGACTCCAGCCGTGCGGAGTTCTGCAGGTCGATGGGTGCAACGGTCGCCTGCCGGTATGGACGGAGGATCACGTTGCCCGGAGCTGTTGGGACGCTATAGCGGTCATACGACACCCCGGCCGGCGCGGGCTGGGGCGACGGCTGGGATGCAACCTGTCCTGGCTGTTGGGGCGCCTGCGCGAGGCCGGCGGGCGCCATCATAAGAGCCGAGAGGATAACGGCGAGAATCGGTCGGATGGAGGTCATCTTGGCAAGTTCCTGCATTGGATCAATCTGTACACGTTGCGATTTTGGTTCAAATCATTAGAACGCTGGGGGTGGACCGGATGTTCCTGAAAAATAAACTTCATGGTATCTCATGACGCCGCATGGCCGCCGTCTCTGCGCGAGGGAAGGTGTCCGAAAGCGGACATAGCGTTGCGCGCGTGGGACGCCCCCCTGTTAGACTATTCGCGAAGTGGCACATCCTACCAGCGACTCCCTGCTCGACCTGTTCCGGAACACCGGCGCATATTTGAAAGGACACTTCCGGCTGACCAGTGGGTTACACTCCCCCGAGTATTTGCAGTGCGCTTTGGTTCTACAGCACCCGCAACACGCCGAGACATGCGGCCGGGCGCTGGCTGCTGCGCTGAACGTCAAGCCTGATGTGGTCGTGTCGCCGGCCATGGGCGGCCTGATCATCGGGCATGAGGTTGCGCGGGCTTTCGGAGTCCGGCACATCTTTACGGAGCGCGACGCCGACCGTAAGATGGTGCTGCGACGAGGCTTCAGCGTCCAGCCCGGCGAGAAGGCGGTGGTGATCGAAGACGTGATCACGACGGGCGGCAGCTCCAAGGAAGTGGTGGATCTGCTGCGGGCTGCGGGTGTGGAGGTTCTTGCCGCCGGGTCGGTGATCGACCGGAGTGGCGGCAGGGCGGATCTCGGCGTTCCGCGCGCGGCGCTGGCGACGCTTGAAGTCCAGACTTATGATCCGGCGCAATGCCCCCTGTGCGCGCAGGGGTTGCCGGTAGTGAAGCCGGGCTCGCGCCCCGCGTAGGCGCGCCATGCGTCGCATCCGCATTACCGTGGCCTACGACGGCACGGAGTTCAATGGCTGGCAGGTCCAGCCGGGACTGCCGACGGTGCAAGGTTGGCTCGAAACGGTCGTTTCGGAGATTGAGGGGACGGAGGTGCAGGTCCACGGCAGCGGCCGAACGGATGCGGGCGTCCACGCGTTGGCGCAGGTGGCGGCGTTCTCGCTGAACAATCCAATCCCCTGCGACAATCTGCGCAAAGCGATCAACCGCCTGCTGCCCAGGTCGATCCGAGTTACCAGCGTGGAGGAGTCTGGGGCGGACTTCCATCCGCGCTTCCAGGCCAAGGCCAAGACGTACGAGTACCGCATCTGGCGCGAGGAGATCTGCCCGCCGATGCGGCGGCTTTACGTCTGCTGCCACCCCTATCCGCTCGATGAGGCGGCACTGTTTGACGCCGCTGTGCTGCTGGAAGGGGAGCACGATTTCACGGCCTTTTCCGCGTCGGACGAGAAGGACGAACTGGGGGGCTCGAAGGTCCGGTGCATCTTCAGCTCGCGAGCCTGGCGCGAGGGCGGGGAACTGGTTTACCGCGTCCGGGGCAGCGGCTTTCTGAAGCACATGGTGCGTATGATGATGGGGACGCTGGTCGAGGTTGGGAAGGGAAACCTTACCCGAGACGACCTGCTGGCGCGGCTGGAACCGGGTTTTGCCGGCAAGGCCGGGCCGGCGATGCCGGCGTCGGGACTGTGTCTGATGTCCGTGGAGTACTGAATCATGCGACGAAAGATAGGTATTTTGTTTCTAACAATGGCGGCCGCTCTTGTTGCGGCTCCGCCCGCGCCGATCCCTGTCATTTTCGACACCGACATGGGCAACGACATAGACGATGCGCTGGCGCTGGCCATGCTGCACGGCCTGCAGTCGCGCGGCGAGATCAACCTGCTGGCGGTCACCGTCACCAAGGACAACCCGTGGGCGGCGCGCTTCGTCAGCGCGGTGAATATGTTTTACGGGCGGGGCGGTATCCCCATCGGCGTGGTGAAGAACGGCGTGACGAAGGACGAGGGCAACTACACGCGGAAGGCGATCGACGGCGGGCGGCACAAGTGGAGCGATCAGACGCAGGACGCGGTGGCGCTGCTCAAGAAAACGCTCGACGGCCAACCGGACGGCTCGGTGATCGTGATCCAGGTAGGATTCTCGACGAATCTCGCGCGGCTGCTCGAGGAGCCCGGCGGCCGTGACCTGATCGCGAAGAAGGTGAAGCTGCTCTCGCTGATGGCCGGAGATTTTACGAACCAGGGGCCCGAGTACAACGTAAAAATGGACGTGAAGTCGTGCCAGAAGCTGGTGAAAGACTGGCCGGCGCCCGCGGTATGGAGCGGCTTCGAGGTTGGCAAGACGATCAAGTATCCGGCGCGTTCGATCGACCATGATTTCGCCTGGGCGCCGAAGCATCCGGTGGTCGATGGGTACAAGGCCTATATGAAATTCCCGTATGACCGCGAGACGTGGGACCTGACGGCGGTGCTCTATTCGCTGCGGCCGGATGCGGGCTACTTTGGCCTGTCCGGGCCTGGCAATGTGGTGGTGGACGACAAAGGCTTTACGAAGTTTGAGCCGTCATCAGGCGGGCGGCATCGCTATCTGACCGTCAACGATGTCCAGAGGGCGAGGGCGTTGGAGGCGATGATCTGGCTTTCCTCGCAGCCCGTGCATTGAGAAGCGTGAGAAACTGGAAAGAACAATGAGCGAGAAACTTGTCAGTCCGCTGCCGGAGCTGCCTCCGGTGTCAAAATGGCTGCCTGCGGTCGCGCTGGCCTGGCTGGTGCCGGGCGGCGGACACTTCCTGCTGAAGAGGCATTATCGCGGCGCCATCCTGTGCGGATGCACCGTGATCCTGTTCCTGATGGGCATGATGATGCGCGGCTACCTGTTCCAGCCGATGACGGGCGATCTGCTGACGACGATCATTTACGTGGGCGGCTACATCGCCGACATGGCGACGGGGATCCTCTACATCCTCGCGCGCATGTTCGGCTACGATGCACCGGACGTGGCTGGCCACACGGTGGATTACGGCACGAAGTTCATTGTCATCGCCGGCCTGTTCAACATTCTGGCCGTGGTGGATGCGTTCGAGATCGCGACGGGACGGAAGGACTGAGCGTCATGCCAAGAATGAATCTTTCGCACTTTGAAGTGACGCTGATCCTGGCTCTGTTCTCGTCGGCCGTTCTGGCGGTGGTGACCAAGAAGACGGACAAGGAGCGGCTGCACTACGGGCTGACTTCGTTTGGCTGGTTTGCGCTGACAGTGTTCGGGCTCGGGTGGCTGATGTACCTCGGGCACCGGTAGAGGTGCGCTCAGACGAGCCATTCACTCCGTCGTCCGGTCAGCGGGAGCACCAGGCTACTGGCACTTACCCTTGCAGACGGTCTCACTGATGCGCTGGACAGGGCCGAGTTCCTTTGTGCTGGTCAGTGAAGGCCTCTGCACCGAAAAAACCTGGACCGTTGAGCCGTCGGGGGACTGTCGGCTGGCATAGAACTGGCGCTCGCGAAGCTGCATCGCGCCACCGTCGGGAATGGCCCGACCGGGCGCGGCCGGTCCGAACACATCCACCTCCTTGCGCTCCGTGCCGTCGGGATTCTTGGTGATCCGCCCCGCCGACTGGCGGGAGAGGCGCAATGAGCCAGTGGTTGCGGATTCGTACTCGTCCACCTGCTCCTGGGTTTCGTTGCCTGTGGTCTTTGCACGGATGACGCGGCGGGCCGCCTCATTGAAGTTGCCATTGGCATCGCGGAGGTAGACGAGCTCGTCGCTTTCCTTGGAGGTCCTGGTCTCAGTGACGGTCGCCGAGCGGCGCTCATAGGCGTCGAAGCCGCCATTGATTGAGGGGCGTTCCCGCGTAGTCTGGCTGGTGGTGACGTCGCCTGATTTTCTGGACTCGGTGATGGACCGCTCCGCGGGCTTGAGGCTGCCGTTGATGTCTCCACGGTAGAGCGTGACCTGTTCCGTTGAAGACCCATCGGAGCGCGTGGTCGTCTCGGTTACGGCTTTTTCCGGCGGCAAAGGATTGCCGTTCAGATCATATTTCTTCGTGATGCGCTCGACAACGCGCACGCCGCCCTCATTGCGCACCACCCGCTCCTGAACTTGTTCCAGCGGGACGTTGCGTCCGTTGAGGTTGCGAAGGGTTTCGCTGGAGCGGCCATCGCCGCTGCGGGCCTGGGTCCAGTCGACCCGATGCCCATTGAGGTCCCAGACAGACGTGGAGGTTTGGCGCTCCTGCGCGAAAGTGAAGGCGCAGATCATGGTGCTGAGGACAAAGGTCCGCATGACGAATCAATCGGAAGTCCGGAGAAGACTCTTTAGTGCGACCCTCCTCTTTTGAGGATGTCGCCGGGATGTCAGCGGCGCAAGGTCCGCTGCAAGGTAAAATGGAAATGTACCTTCCCCTGGGCCATGAAAAGCTTTTACATCGAGACATTCGGCTGCCAGATGAACGTGCATGACTCGGAGAAAGTCATCGGCACGCTGGAGCGGCGCGGCTACGCGCAAGTGCAGTCGCCCGACGAGGCGGACCTGGTGCTGTTCAACACGTGCAGCATCCGGGACAAGGCAGAACAGAAGGTCTTCCAGCGGCTGAACGAGAACAAGCGCGCGAAGGGCAAAGTGATCGGCGTGTTAGGATGCGTGGCGCAGCAGGAAGGGGAGAAGATCTTTGAGAAAGCGCCGCACGTCAACCTGGTGGTCGGCTCGGCGAGCTATCCGAAGCTGGGCGAACTGTTGGTGCAGATCGAGCGCGGCGACCGGCGGGTGACCGGCCTGAGCCTGGACTCGGACGATACGTTTGAGACGCCGATGACGCGGCGCGATAATCCGCATCGCGCCTACATCACGATCATCGAAGGCTGCGACAAGAGCTGCGCGTACTGCGTTGTGCCATTCACACGCGGCCACGAGCGGAGCCGCACGTCGGATTCAGTGATGAACGAAGCGCGGCAATTGGCCGCGGTCGGATACAGCGAGATTCAACTGCTTGGGCAGAACGTCAACAGCTATCGGGATCCGTCGCCCGCGGGCTGGAACTTCGCCCAACTGCTGGAGGCCGTGGGAAGTGTGCAGGGGATCCGCCGCGTGCGGTTCACTACGTCGCACCCGCGCGATTTCGGCAAGGACATCGTGGATGCGATCGACCGCACGGAGACGTTGTGCAATATGGTGCACCTCCCGGTGCAGAGCGGTTCAACGCACGTGCTCGCGGCCATGCAGCGGCAGTATACGCGAGACGAGTATATGCGGCGGATCGAGTGGCTCAAGGGCTCGAAGCGCTCCATTGCCCTGTCCACCGACATTATTGTGGGCTTTCCCGGTGAGACGGAAGAGGACTTCCAGATGACACTCGACCTGTTGGACCAGGTCGAGTACGATTCGATTTTCAGCTTCAAGTACTCGCCGCGTCCCAATACGGGCGCGCTGTCCTTGGGCGACCACATTCCCGAGGAAGAGAAGGGCCGCCGCCTGACAATGCTGCAGGAGAAGCAGCGGGCGATTCAGATTCGCAGGAACTCGGCGCTGGTGGGGACGGAGCAGGAAGTGCTGGTGGAAGGGTTCAACAGCTCCACGGGCCAGTGGATCGGAAGGACCTCGCAGAATCGTGTGCTGAATTTCGTCGCCGCGCGGCAGGCGTTGCGTGAAGAGATGATCGGCAAATATCTTCCGGTGCGCGTGACGCGGGCCGGTCCGAACTCCCTGGCGGGCGAGTGTGCTATAGCGGTGTAATGGAGGCGGGACCTATGGAAGTCGAAATGAAGATCCGAGGACTGATGATGGACCCCGTGACGAACATGCCCATCGTCATCCTCAAGGATACAAATGGTGGGCAGATCCTGCCGATTTGGGTGGGGATTTACGAGGCGAACGCGATCGCCCTGGAGATCGAAAAAGTCACTACGCCGCGGCCGATGACGCATGACCTGATCAAGAACGTCCTGACGGGCCTGGAAACGGGCGTGAAGAAGGTGGTAGTGAGCGAGTTGAAGGACGACACGTTCTACGCCGTGATCTGGCTGGAGCGGGAGGGGAGCCTGATCTCGATCGATTCGAGGCCTTCCGACGCGCTGGCGCTGGCGCTGCGGCTGGATTGCCCGATCTACGTCGACGAGCAGGTGCTGAAGAACTCGAAGAGCGCCGCCAATGTCTCCGATAAGGCGGGGAGCGAAGAATTGCGGCGCTGGCTGGAAGGCCTGAATGACGAGGACTTCGGCCGGTACAAGATGTGAGCCCGCTTGTACAACAGCAACTGGAGCGGATTGCCGCGGCGGGGATTGGTCTGATTCCGGCTCCCGACGTCACATCACATTTTCTGTTTGAGCGGGATGGGTGCGTGGTGCTGGTGGAGTGGCGGGGCGAGGCATTCGGCGGGGTGGGGTCGCCCGGTCAACTGACTGAAGACGGCGGATTTGCGGCGTTGGTGGAGCGAGGCGGGGAGGACTGGTTCATCAGTAAAGGGACAGAACGGCGGGCGGAACCATCCGAGGCGAAGGCAGCACGACAGCTTTTTACAGAACTTAAAGCAGCATTGTCTAACACGTGAGGCCTCTCATCCGTCTTAGTTGGTGTGAGAAGACAAAAACAGTTCGGAAAGACGACCCCAGTGGTTGCGGCTTCCGTACTGGCGCTGGCCTCCTTCGCGTGGGGGACAGTGGCGCCGGTGAGGGCGCTGCCTTCAACGGCTCAAAGATTCTTCTGCTACCTGGATGTGTTGGGCAGGAGCGGGCAGGAACTCAGTTTCTGGGATCGCGTGACATACAGCCTGGTGCTGGCGGGTGAGCGGCCGAAGCCGCCGCAGGGTGGATGGGCTCTGTAGGGCGGACGCGCATGACCGGCGGCTCCGAGTGACCCCGTAGCGAGCCGCCGGCGTATTGATGTGGCCGTTCCGGCGGGGCTACCGCGGCCGTCAGCCTCCACAAACAGAAAACCGCCGGCGTGAGCCGGCGGTTAATGTGCGAAGAAGCAATCAGGCCTGGGGCCCGATTACTTCTTGGCGGGAGCCTTCTTCGCAGCAGGGGCGGCGGGAGCCGCTTTCTTCGGAGCCGCTTTGGGAGCAGCAGGGAGTCCACTGACATCTTCGGCGTCAACCGCGAAAGTGAGGTTGAACGGTTCGGCGGTGAATTCGGTGGGCGCTCCGGAGAACGCCAGTTCCGTGCCCTTGTCGGGGCAGGCAGGCAGCGGGGATTCGAACAGCAGCGTTACTTCGCTCATGTCGGGGGAGGAGATGCCGAGGATGACCTTCTTCGGCTTCTTCGGCGGGGCAACATCGCAGGACACGACCTTACCCTTGAACTTGTCGATCTTGGTTCCGCCGACTTCAACGCCGCCGGGGACGCCCTGACCCTTGAGGTTCGAATCAAAGTAGGCGGGGCCGCCGGAGGACAACTGGCCCTTGATGCTGACCCACAAGGCGAGCATGGGGTTGGTCTTCTTCAGTTCCTCTTCCTGCTTCAGCAGGATCTCGTCCTTGGATTCGAGCTTGAAGGTCTCGGGCGGAATCGGGCTGGCCTTGCACTGAGTAATGACATCTTCCATGCCGTTCTTGTCGCCGTGGAAGTTGACGTAATTTTTCTCGAATGAAGCCTTGAGCTGATTCCGGTTCTGCTCAGGAAGAGCACCCTGCCCATCGTAGTAGGCAGCGCGGCAGAAGTGGAAGAGCGCGACGCCCTGGCGCTCCAATTTCTTGGTGCGGAGGTTGGCCGTGCCTGCCCAGAAGGAGGCTTGGGCGTCAGCGGGATTGCGCTTGAGAGCTTCGATGAAGTTCTTGTCGGCGTCCTCGTATTTCTGACGCTGGAGGTCCACCCATCCGAGCGTTCGGTAGGCGATGTACTCAGTGCTTGTGTGCTGCTTCTTCCAGTCCTCGTCGCTCAACTGTTGAGGCTTGCGGGCCGGACTGAAGGTGTCATCCATGATGCCCAGCAGCGATTTGCCGGCATTCGCTCCCTGGTCAAGAGCAGCCGGGGAGGTGTCGTTCATACTGATGGTCAGAAGATTGATCCAGACCCATCCCGTGACGGCCTTGGGGTTGAACGCTACCCATTGCTTGGACGTATCCAGCATCTCTTTGGCCTTGCCGAGCTGCTGATAGGTGGTCACAAGCAGTTCGTAGCGGCCATCCTTAAAGTCCGAGGCGGGATACTTCTCCTGCCAGCTCTGAAGGAGCCCCAGGCGGGTTTGGGGATTCTGTTCTTTCTTGATGGATTCGACGAGGTCGTATTCGGCGCGATCCTTCCACTGGGGTTGGGCCGCCTGGCCCCAGAGAGTCAGGCCGAACAGCGACGTCGCGGCGATGCCCGCTAATGCGCTCTTGAATGATAACTGCACCACATGCCTCCTAATGGTCTGGTCAGTCGCTGAACTCAGAAGTTCCCGTTACGGTGGTCACGATCCGGCTCCGCAACTCTGCTTGGCACTTGCGGAGTATAGCCGAAGCACGATGCAGGCTGCAAGCCATTGAACCGGAACCGTTCCATCATATTACTGTCTGCCGTTTAGATGCTGGTCTTGCGGCAATTGTTCCCCAAACGATAGACGGAATGCAAGAAAGAGTTGGGCGGCGCAGGCGGGATGGTAGAATTCAGGATTCGTATGCGGTACATCGACTTGGGGCTGATCGTCCTCTACCTCGTCGGCATCACATGGTTCGGCGCGCGGTTTAAGGAGTCGCAGAGGAGTTTAAAAGACTATTTCCTGGGCGGCCGCAACACTCCCTGGTGGGCGATCGGCTTCTCCATCGTCTCCGCTGAAACTTCCACGCTGACGGTGATTGGGACCCCGGCGCTTGGCTTTGCAGGGAACTTCGGATTCCTGCAGGTGGTGATGGGATACCTGCTGGCTCGGATCGTCATCTCCGCCCTATTCCTGCCTCACTATTTTCGCGGTGAGTTGTACACGGCCTACGAATTGATGCAGCGGCGATTCGGCCTGCGGCTGCGGCGTCTGACGGCCGGGACATTTCTGCTGCTGCGCGCGCTGGCCGAGGGTGTGCGGGTGTTTGCGATCTCAATAGTGATCTCGATCATTTTGGGGACAGGAGAGATCGCATCGATCGTCGTCATCGTCTGCCTGACTCTCTTCTATACGTTCGAGGGAGGAATGACGGCAGTGATCTGGACCGACGTCGTTCAGATGTTCCTGTACGTCGGCGGGGCGATTGTGAGCCTGTTCGTGATCCTGCACCAGATCCCGGGCGGTTGGGATGAGGTTTTTCAGAAGGGGATGGCGGCCGGCAAGTTCCAGGTGTTCGACACGCGCTTCGATTTGGGCGTCGCGTACTTCACAAGGCAGTATTCTTTTCTTGCCGGTTTTCTGGGCGGGTGCTTTCTGACGACGGCCAGCCATGGCACGGAGCAATTGATGGTGCAGCGCCTGTTGTCGGCGCGTAATGAAGCGGACAGCCGCCGGGCCCTGTTTGGCAGTTGGGCTGTGATTTTCTTCCAGTTCACGCTGTTTCTAACGATCGGCGTCATCCTGTGGGTCTATTACGGGAACACGGGACAGCAGTTGCCGCAACCGGCGGACCGCATCTATCCGGAGTTCATCTGGCACTCGCTGCCTGTGGGAGTGAGCGGCCTGGTGATTGCGGCGATTCTGGCCGCGGCGATGTCGAACCTGAGCGCGGCGCTGAACTCGCTGGCGTCGACCACCGTGATGGACTTCTACAAGCTGAAGTTCCCGGACCACGAAGAGGGGTATTATCTGCGGCTGGCGAAGATGGCGACGCTCGTCTGGGGCGCGGTCCTATTTGTGATCGGAGTGCTGGCTCGCAGCGTGAAAAGCGTGCTGGAGGCGGGACTGGGCATTGCATCGATTTTGTATGGAGCGCTGCTTGGGGTCTTCCTGCTCGGTGTGCTGACGAAGCGCGTCGGCGAGAAAGCCGCGATGACGGGGATGCTGGCGGGCATCGTGGTGAATCTGTATGTGCGATTCGCGACGGATGTGGCCTGGACCTGGTATGTGCTGATCGGGACCACGGTGACGGCGGCCGTGGGACTTGGAGCGTCGCTGGTTTGGAAGAATGAGGAGGCGCATTGAGCCAACTGAGACGGGACTTGGGCGTCTGGGGTGCGGCGTCGATCGTAGTGGGAACGGTGATCGGGAGCGGGATATTCCTTGTTCCTAAGCAGATGATTCAGGCCACGGGGGACCCGGCCACCGTCTTTGCGGTTTGGATTTTCGGCGGCTTGCTGACGCTGGCCGGCGCGCTGACTTATGCGGAACTCGCCGCAATGATGCCCGAGGCGGGTGGGGAGTACAACTACCTGAATGCGGCGTACGGGCCTTTCTGGGGCTTCATCTACGGCTGGACGCAAATGTGGGTCGCCAAGAGCGGCTCCATCGCCACGCTGGCCACCGGGTTCTTCTATTACCTGGCGAATTTCAGGCCTGAGCTGGAGGGCAGGGCTTTCCTGATCCCCGTGCCTTTGGGAGACGGCGGTGGGCCTCTTGAAGTGCGAATCGGACAATTGCTGGCGATCGCTGTGATCATGGGCCTGGGAATTCTGAACTGGTTCGGCGTGAAGGTAGGCGGAAGGGTCCAGGTTGGAGTAACAATTCTCAAGGTGGCGCTCATTGCCGGGATCATTGCGGTGGGCGTGCTGGGGGGGCAGGGATCCGGCGAGCCGGGACTGCCCTATGCCGGTGCGGCTGGAGGGGTGGCTGGATTTTTCGCGGCATTGGTGGCGGCATTGTGGGCATATGACGGGTGGAACAACGTCAGCATGGTGTCCAGCGAAGTGAAGCAGCCGCAAAGGAATCTGCCGCGGGCGCTGATCTACGGGACGGCGGGAGTAGTAGTGATCTATCTGCTGACAAATTACTCGTACTTCCGGGTGCTGAGCGCCTCGGAGGTCGGTCAATCGGACCGCGTGGCGGCAGCCATGATGCGGCAGGTGTTGGGCGGGTGGGGCGCCGACGCCGTTTCCGTGGTGGCAATGATATCCATCTTTGCGGCGCTGAACGGCTCGATTTTGAGCGGGTCGAGGGTGCCGTACGCGCTGGCCAGGGATGGCTACTTTTTCGCGCCCTTCGCGCGGGTGAATGCCCAGCATGCCACGCCGGGCTTTTCCATCCTGGCGCTCAGCGCGTGGGCTTCCGTGCTGGTGTTGAGCGGGCGATACGACCAACTATTGACGCTCGTGATCTTCCCCAGTTGGATTCTGTATGGGATGGCTACCGCGTCGGTGATCGTGTTGAGGCGAAAGTTCCCCCATGCGGAAAGACCCTACCGAACGATTGGCTATCCGGTGATACCGGCATTGTTTGTGCTTGTAGCGGTCTTATTGATCTATTTTACGTTGAGGAATTCGCCACGGGAATCGCTGCTGGGGCTGGTTCTGATCGCGGCGGGGATACCCTTTTACCGATACTGGCGTGGTCGCCAAGGAGAGCGGAGAATAGGGCTCTGACCCCGCGCTTGTTCCGTTTTCGGAACAAGTCTCTTGTTTTGGCCCGCCAGATGAGGTATTACTGGCATTGAGGCGTAGTGAAGAGAGATTGAACTGTTCCGAAAACGGAACAGGAGCGATCCGAGGAAAGATTTTGCAGAGCTACGCCAAGCAGGGAGCATAACAGATGGATGTCATGAAAATGCTGGCGGAATTGCGCCAGGAACGTACGTCGATCGAAGAGGCGATCATAACCCTCGAGCGGCTTGCGCGAGGCCAAGGTAAGCGTCGGGGTCGTCCACCTGCCTGGATGGCGGCGATGAAGAAGGAGGAAACCGCCAAGCCCGCTCCGAAGAGGAGAGGCAGGCCGCCGAAGCAGGCAGCCTCGGAGTAGATCAGTCGTTCCGGCCTCGAGACTCGGGATGTCCGAAACAAAGAAGCCCCCCAGGGCCCAAGCTGGGGGGCTTCTTTTTTTGGCCGATCCGCTACTGGTAGAGCAGGTAGCGGCTGCGAAGAGCGAGGAAGGGCTGAAGGGATTCCTGGAGTCTCGGTTCCAGGCTGCGAGGGTCCTCCGCGCGTCGCATCGCTTCCACGGCTTCGCCGGATCCGATCAGCCGTTTATTACCATCGAAGTCGATCTTGCCGGGATACAGCTTCTGTAGAGCGGCCGTAATTTCCAGGCCCAGGCGCAGCGACGAGAAGCCTTCGCGGTCCACGATGACGAACCGCACGCCTTGGACGGAGACGCCCTTGAGATTGGAAGAATCCGGGGTGAATCGCGTGGGATAGAAGCGAACTCCCGGGACCATGCGCCTGTTGAGGTACGAGGCAAGCTGCGGGCCGTCGATCCAATCGGCGCCAATCTGCTCGAAGGGCGCGTCGGTGCCGCGGCCGACCGAGTAGTTTTTGGCGTACTCAATGAGCGCGACCCCCGGGTAGAGAAGGGCGGCGTTGAGCGAGCGGATGTTGGGAGAGGGGTTGACCCAGGGCAGGCTCGTGGAATCAAACCAGTCGCCCCGGCGCCAATTCTTCATCGCAACGACTTCGAGCCGAGCGCCGATTTTCTCCTCGACGTTGAGCATCCGGGCAAGTTCTCCCAAAGTCATGCCATGACGCAGGGGGAGAATACAACATCCGACGAAAGAAATGTTCTCCGGGTCCATCATGGGCCCTTCCACCTGTCCGCCGGTGATGGGGTTGGGCCGGTCGAGTACGTAGAAGGGGATTTTGGCCGCCGCGGCAGCCTGCATCGCGTTCTTCATGGTGGAGAGATAGGTGTAGAAGCGGGCGCCGACGTCCTGAATGTCAAAGACGAGCATGTCGATGCCGCGCAGCATGGCGGCGGAGGGTGTCCGATCCTCGCCCTTGTAGAGGCTAAAGATGGGCAGGCCCGTCCTGGCGTCCTTGGAATGCCCGACATTTTCGTTGTCCTGGTTTCCGGCGATGCCGTGCTCCGGAGAGAAGAGCGCGGTAATCTTTACACCCGCATCAAGCATGACGTCCATGTTGCGGCGCCCGTCACGGGAAATTCCGGTCTGATTGGTGACAAGGCCCACTCGCTTTCCATTGAATCGGGCGAAGCGCTGCTCGGCGAGCACGTCGAGTCCGGTGAGGACCTGGACATTGCGGCCTATGGCCCGCGCGGGCTGCAATTCGTTGAAGCCGGTAAGAGAGACGCCAGGGACGTCGATGCCGAGGGCTGCGGCTGTAATCGTGGCCACTTTCCCGCGCAGAGACGTAATTGCCGGGCGGAGGACAGGGTGCACGCTGTTGGTTAACAGGATGACGAAGGTACGGGAGACTGGATCAATCCAGATCGAAGTGCCCGTAAATCCCGTATGGCCGTAGGAGCCGATTGGGAAGAGTTCCCCGCGATTGCCGGAATAGGGTGAGTCCATGTCCCAGCCGAGGCCGCGCAGCGTGGGCTGGTGCGGCGGCGTCTGGGGCTCAGTGAATTTGCGGACAGTTAAGGGCGAAAACAGGCGTTTGCCGCCCGGGAGCTCGCCGAGGTTGATCATCATCATGGCAAACCTTGCGAGGTCATCGGCAGTTGTGAACAGGCCGGCGTGGCCGGCGACACCTCCCATGAACCGGGTGGTGGGATCGTGGACAACGCCGCGCAACGGTTTGCCGTTGTTCATCTCCGTGGGCGCGATGCGCGGAATCCAGGCGGCGGGAGGGTTGAAAGTGGATTCCGCCATGCCGAGCGGCTCAAAGATCTCCTCTCGCGCGAACTGGTCGAGAGGCCTGCCCGACACTTTCCGGACGATCTCTCCGAGAAGGATGAAGTTGATGTCCGAGTAGATCATGCGCTGTCCCGGGTCCGCGATGGGCACATCGACCAAGGCCTTTTCGATTCCTGTATCGTAGCCCGACCACTCGGGCTTCAAATCAAGATCGGGCCGCATCCCGGAGAAGTGCGTGAGAAGCTGCCGGACCGTGATGTCGCTCTTGCCTTTCTGGAAGCCAGGGAGATAATCCGTTACTTTATCATTCAGCCGGATCTTGCCCTGTTCAAAGAGCTTCATGATCGAAGATGTGGTCGCGATGACCTTGGTGAGCGAGGCTGCATCGAAGATAGCGTCCTCGGTCATCGGTTCGATCTGCGGAACCAGGGCGCGCGAACCGTACGCCTTGCGGTGCAAGATTACCAGGCTTCCAGGATCGCCGGACATGCGCCCGACCAGGCAGACGGCGCCCGGGATCTGCTTGGCTTGGATGGCATCGTCGATGAGCGTATCCAAGGCGTCGGATCCCTGAAATTTCTGGGCGGAGAACAGAATTGCGGGAAGCAGAGCGATAGAAAGGATGGTGCGAATCATGCGAGTTTCTTGGCGATGGAGTCGAGCAGATTGGCGAGGTCGATATCTTTCCGAGTGATGGCGCCCGCGTCGTGAGTGAAAAGGTCGACCGTAACACGATTGTAGACGTTAGACCACTCGGGATGGTGATTCATTTTCTCAATGGCGGTTGCGGCGGTAGCCATGAAGCCGAAGGCGTGCGTGAAGTCAGGGAAGCGGTATTCGCGATGGAGTTTGCCGTTGACGACAGACCAACCAGGGGGCGGAGTGAGATCGGGCATCTTGTCACGACCTTCCATAGATTGGGATGAGAGCGCCGTTGACGTCCTGGGAGGCGGGCGAGGCCAGCCAGAGTAAGAGGTCCGCCAGAGAGGCGGGTGATACCCAGCGTGAGAAGTCGGCGTTGGGCATGGCGGCGCGGTTTGCAGGCGTATCGATGGTTGATGGAAGAACCGCGTTCACCGTGACGCCGGAGAGTTTGTTTTCTTCGGCCGCGACACGTACCAGAGCGTGGAGTGCGGCCTTGGACGCGGCGTAAGCGGAAAGGGCGGCGGGACAGTCGAGACCGGCCCGGGAGCCGATGGCAATCAACCGGCCGCCCGGCCGGGGCAGATGCGGGAGCGCAGCGCGGAAGAGGAGAAAAGCGGAGCGGGCGTTCAGCGACATCATGCTGTCCCACACGTCATCGGAGGTGTGATCCACGCTTCCTCCGGACGAGAATCCGCCCATCAGGTGGATGGCAGCGTCGAGGCGCGAGTGAGTGGCGAGCGCCAGGTGGACTGCCGCCTGAGCGCCCGCGGAAGTGCTCAAGTCGGCCTGAGCGCGGGTCGGAGCCGTAACATGTGCGCCGGCCGCAGCAAAGACTTGTGTGACCACGGAGCCCAGGCCGCCGGATGCACCGGTGAACAGAATTGAAGTCCCAGTGAGTAGGCCCATGTCTCCACATTCTAGAATGGAGACGTGCCAAAGCCACTCTCCGCTCTGAGGATGGAACTCGACTTCATGCCCTCCCCACTGGAGGACCGGCCGGGCCTGATGGTGCGCGATCCTTTCCATTACTCGGATGCAACGTTGATCATTCCTCCCCCGCTGGTTCCTCTCCTGGCAATGTTCGACGGTGAGCAGACTGAAGACGAGCTGAAGCGCGCATTGCTGGAGATGACCGGGGACCTGCGTGCCGGAGAGCTGATGGAACACCTGCGGGATGCGCTTCAGAACGCGGGATTCCTGCGCGACGAGACATATGAGCAGATGAAGGGGGACAGGCAGCGGCTGTTTGCCGATGCCGTCTTCAGGGAGGCGGCGCACGCCGGTGGCGCCTACCCCGACGAGGCTGGCGAACTATCGAACTGGTTGGCCCGTCAGGGCGTGGCTGCGGCGGGTGCGGACGGTGACGGGCTGGTGGGCATCGCCGCTCCGCACGTGAGCCCCGAGGGCGGATGGGATTCTTATCGGGCAGCCTATCGAGCCTTGGACGAAGGGAAGAAAGACCGCACCTTCGTCGTGCTGGGTACATCACATTACGGTGAACCTGAGGCGTTCGGGTTGACGCGAAAGCCGTTCCGGACGCCCTTTGGCGAGACGCGGACGGACACGGGACTCGTGGACTGGCTGGCACAGCGAGCCCCAAGGGCGGTTCGTATGGAAGACTACTGCCACGCCGTGGAGCACTCTATTGAGTTTCAGGTGGTCATGCTGCAATCGCTGTTCGGAGCGGACGTGAAGATTCTGCCGGTGCTGTGCGGACCGTACGCGAAGAGCCTTTATGAGGGCGGAATGCCGGAGGACGACGAGGGCGTGCGCGAGTTTCTCGATGCACTGGGGGAGATGCAGGCGCGGGAAGGGAAGAGGCTCTGCTGGGTGCTGGGAGTAGACATGGCTCACATGGGGCGCCGCTATGGCGATCGTGAGGTCGCGGAAGCACACACGGGCATGATGCTGGAGGTTGCAGCCCGGGACAAAGAGAGGATTGGCCGGTTGATCGAGGGGGACTCGAGAGGCTTCTGGGATCTGGTGCAGCCGAACCACGATGATCTCAAGTGGTGCGGCAGCGCGCCGCTCTACACGTTCCTTAAGGCGGTGCCGGAGGCACGGGGACAGCTATTGCACTACGAGCATTGGAACATCGACCGGGAGAGTGTCGTGAGCTTTGGCGGGATTGCGTTAAGGCAGAAATGAACAGAAGCCCGAACCGGATAGGGCAATCCGGTTCGGGCTGTACTTTCTCGATTGAGTGATGTGACGAAGGCCTAGCTGCGGCCGGTGCGCCAGTTTTTCAGTGCGCGAGCCCCAAGGAGGAGCAGACCGCCGGCGGCGAGGGAGAAGGTTGCCGGTTCGGGAGCGTCGGGTGGTAGATTTTCGATTTGTGTGCCTCCGATGGTATCGGGCGAGGTGCCGAACAGGAAGGAAACACTGCTGATGGCAGTATTCTCCGTGATACCCGGGTTTGTGATCGTGAACGTAATGACGTTGTAATAGAAGGGGTTGTGAGGGCCGTTGCCGGCGATGGAGCCGTTAGCATTGGAGTAGGTCGTCTGAGAACCGCCTACGCCCTGGCCAATGAGGGTGGAGGCAGGTCCAGGTCCTCCTGCGCACACTGCGCAGATCGCCAGCAGGCTGCCGGAGTCATTCAGGGCCCAGTTGGTCGCACCACTTGACCCCAAGCTGCCATTGCCACTACCGTTGATCGTAATCGGGGTTCCGGTTCCGGAAAAACCACTTCCAATCAAGGCTTTGGTCAAGTCCGGGCTGGTCACGTCGAAGAGGATTCCGCTCACGTTCTGAACGACGCTGGTCGGATTGACGATCAGGTTTGTCAGGGTCAGCGTGATCGTGCCGGCGGTGACATTGAAATCCGCGGTAGCGTTCACCGGCTGGCCGCCGGCTATTGCCCCGGCAGGCGTTTGAAATGAGATAGTTGTGCCGCATGCAAGGAATGCAGTGAGGCAGAGCAGCCCAGTCGTTCTCACGATGCGAGAAAGCATGGCCTAGTGTCACTTTTAGGACTGTTAGGCCCAATGCATCGAGGGTCATAGCCCAGGCTCGCAAAGTTGTAGTACTTGAGCGGACTTTGAGTACCAGTGACGACTAGTCGGGGATAGCGGCCATCCAGTAGCCCGGGCGGGTACGGATCTTCAGGTCCGGCCGATTGACCTCCACAAGGATTTTGTGGAAACCGCCTTCGACCTTATTGTTGGGAGAGTAGCTGAGGATGTACTGCGAGCGGATCTCGCTGCCGATGGCAGCGATTGCGCGTTCCAGCCCGTCCTGCGTCGTGAAGGCGTATTCGCGTCCGCCGGTGAACTTGGTGTACAACTCGGCGGGGTTCTTTACGAAAATTGCCTTGGTGGCTATGAAGATCTCTTCGATCGCCGGCACGAACTCCGCCGCGTAGCCGGGCGAGCCGAGGACCTGTGCCGTAGAGGTCGGATCGATGGGCGCGACGCCGGGTAGCGGGCGGGAACCGGCTGGGAAGGGATCTGGCCTCGGGACCTGGGGCTTGGCTGTGAGAGTTGTCGCCAGCCTGTTGATGTTGAGAGTGTAGATCTCCACATTGAACAACTGGAGCTCGGTCGCGACCTCCTTCACGCGCGTTTCAGAGCCGCGGTCCAGCGTCTCAGCGATGAGGAGGACGACCTTGCGGCGGTCCTTCTTGTTGCGGAGCAGGCGAGTGGCCTGTTGGACCGCATCGTTCAGGCGGGAACTGGTGCTGCCGGGTTTGATTTCGGCGACCGCCTTGTCAATCTTCTCAGGGTCAGAGGTGAAATCCTGAATCAGTTCGATGCGGTGATCGAAGGTCAGAACGGCCGCCTCGCCGTCCTGCCCGATGAGCAGGTCGTGTAGCACGTTCCCCATCTTGCGGATCTTCGGCAGCATTGCGTCGATGTTGCTCGAATGCTGGATGCAGACGACGAGGGAAAGCGGCAGGAAAGCGACGTCGCGGTTGATCTCCTGCAATTTGCCGTTATCGTAGAGGCTAAAATCCTGGGGGCGCAGCCCGTTGATGGTCCGGCCCTTCTTGTCGGTCACGGTGGTAGGGACCAGGACAATATTGACCGTGGCGCGAATGACCTGACCGCTGTCCTCGGCAGGGGGCAACTGCGGCGCCGGTTGCCCGGGGAGTTGGGGCGCGGACTGCTGCTTTTGAGGGGGCTTCACCGCCGGAGTTCCCGGCATGACCTGGCCCGGCACGAGCTGAGCCACGAAAAGAGCTGCGAGCGGAAGGGCAGTTCTCATCATCATAGTGGACGTTTCGCGATTCAGACGCGTTTCGGAGCCTCGTTTGGCCTGTTCAACTCCTCTGGGTGCGCCGTCCTGCCGTGAAGCAGGTCGACGAGATGCGGCACCAAATCCAAGATAGCATTCAGAGACTGTACCGCACCCTTTGGGGAGCCTGGCAGATTCACGACCAGGGTGCGGTCTCGAGTGCCTGCGATGCCCCGGGATAGGGCCGCGCGGCGGGTATGGCGCAAACCTTCGGTCCGCATGAGTTCGCCCAACCCGGGGATTTCCTTGTGGATGACGTCTCGGGTGGCTTCCGGCGTAATATCGCGGGAAGAGACGCCGGTGCCGCCGGTGGTGAGGATCACGTCGGCGCCCATATCGTCTGCGAGGGAAGAGATGCGGGCGGAGATCAGATGGCGATCATCCGGAATTACTTCAGTGTTTGTGACAAGCCAGCCTTGCTCCCGGCACCGGGCGGCAACGGAGGGGCCGGACAGGTCGGCGCGTGTACCGGCGTTCGAGGAGTCCGATATGGTCAGAATTGCCACGTTGATCATCGACGTTTTTGCGCCGGAGCCTTTTCTGCGCGGCGAAAGGCTCCTGACTTTCCTCCGGTCTTTTCGACAAGGTGCACTTCCTCGATGGTGATGGATTTGTCGAGGGCCTTGGTCATGTCATAGATGGTCAGCGCGGCGATGGAAGCGGCGGTGAGCGCCTCCATCTCGACGCCCGTGTTGGCAGTGGTGGCGACGGAGGATTCGATGAGCACTCCATCCCGGCGCAGCTTGAGTTCGATGCCGGCGTGTGACAGGGGCAGCGGGTGGCAGAGCGGGATCAACTCGTGGGTGCGTTTCGCCGCCATGATCCCGGCAATTCGCGCCACTTCCAGAGGATCGCCTTTGGGATTGTGGGGCAGTGCCTTGAGTACGGCAGGCTTCATGCGGACGAAGGCGCGGGCGCGGGCGGTTCGGTGGGTAGGCGTCTTCTCGCTGACGTCCACCATGCGAACCTGTCCGGACGAATCGTAATGGGAGAGCTTGTTCATGGGAGCAGGACCTGAATCAGGCTGCCAGCCTGGTATTCGGTTTGGTCGGGGGCGGCAACCAGGAAGCAGTTCGAGCGGGCCATGGAGGGAATGTCGCCGGACCCCGACCAGGAGATGGGGGTGAGCGTACCGTCCGCGTTGAGGGCGGCCGGCAGGAACCGCGTGAGGCCGGGCTTGTGGCGGAAGGGGACGGCCAGCGGGGCGCTTGTTATGTAGAGGGAAGGTTGAGCGATGCCAGCGATCAACTCCAAGGCCGCTCGCGCGAACACCTCGAAGCAGACCATCGTGGACGCTGGATTGCCGGGCAGTCCGAAGAAAAACGTGCCCTGTGCCCGGCCAAAGACGCAGGGTTGGCCGGGCTGGATCAGCACGCGATCGAAGAACATCTCCGCGCCGAGTTGCTTTAAAGCGATCTCAACGACATCGTACTTCCCGGCAGAGACTCCGCCGGAGATGAGGAGCAGATCGGCGTGCAGGCCGTCCTGCAGGAGCTCGCGTGTGGCATCGATCTGATCGCGGGCGATAGGGAGAATGTCGGCCTCTCCGCCAGCTCGTGTCACCTGATGTGCCAGCGACCAGGCATTCGAGTTGCGGATCTGGTGAGGCAGCGGCGTTTCGCCAACTTCGACGATCTCGTCGCCGGTGGAGACGATGGCGACGCGGGGGCGGAGATAGACATCGACAGAGGAGGCGCCGTGAGAGGCGAGCAGCGCAGTTTGGGAGAATCCGATGCGTCGTCCCGGCGAGAGGAGGACTTCGCCGCACCTGGCGTCGCACCCTTGTGGGTTGACGTTTGCGCCGGGGTCGAGCGTTCTGTCGACGATGACCTTTGCCCCTTCCACGACGACGTGCTCGATCATGACGACGGCGTCGGCGCCCGGGGGAACGGAAGCTCCAGTCATGATTTCGACGGCCTGGCCGGCGGCGACTTCGAGGGTGCAGGCCTCGCCGGCGCGGATTTCGCCGATGACGTGGAGAGTGCCGGGCAGGTCGGCGGCGCGCACGGCGAAGCCGTCACGCATGGACCGAGGCCGGGGAGGGTAGTCACGGTCTGCGGCCACCGGCGCGGCGATGACGCGGCCCGCGGCTTCTGCGAGCCGGACAGTCTCAATGGCGGGTTCGATCTGGGCCTCGCGCACGCGATCCAGTACGCATTGGCGGGCCTCGGCGAAAGTCAGTGCTGCCACAAGGCACATTTTAGCAGTGGTGCGATTGATACCCTGGACCTATGTTGACCCGGCTGACGCTGCGCCAGATGCGGAACGCTTTAAAGAGCGGCGAAGTGACGGCCGGGGAATTGATTGAGGCGCACCTGAGTCAGATTGAACGTGAGAATCCGCGCATCAACGCATTCATCGAAGTCTACGAGGAGGAGTCCAGAGCCCGAGTGCAGCGGCCTCTGTGCGGCCTCCTGGCGGGGATTCCAGTCACGGTGAAGGACAGTTTCGACATCGCAGGCAAGGTGACATGGTGCGGCAGTGTGCTGCGGAGAAACGAGCGGGCGGTGCGGGATTCGACTGTTGTGGAGAGGCTGCGTGGCGCGGGCGCCGTGATCCTGGGCAAGACCTCAACTCCAGAGTTTCTCTACTACTACGAAACCGACAACCGGATTGTGGGAAGAACAAATCATCCGTGGGATGTTTCGAGGACGCCGGGCGGGTCCAGCGGCGGCGAGGCGGCGGCGATTGCGTCATTCATGTCGGCGGGGGGTGTCGGCAGCGACGGCGGCGGGTCGATCCGCGAACCCGCGCATTTTTGCGGGATCTGCGGCCTGAAGCCGACTCCGGGCCGCGTTCCTGCAGGCGGGCACTGGCCGGAGATTGCGCACCCGACCGGGTTCATGGGCGTAGCGGGTCCGATGGCGCGGACGGTGGAGGACGTGCGAATTCTCTTCGAAGTGCTGGCGGGCTACGATGCGCGCGATCCCTTCAGCGCGCCGGTACCCTTTCGCGAATGGCCGAGCGAGGGTGTGCGAGTAGCGGTGATGGATCAGTTGCCCGTGCAGGCTGGATGCGCGGAGGCGTTAGGAGAAGCGGTGCGGCTGCTCGGCTCGATGAGACATGAGTGTGCCCAGTTTCCGTTCGAGTTGATCGATGGCGCGCACGATCTGTGGCGCGTGTTGTTTGTCGACTACATCACGCAGATGTTGCACGAAATGATTGGAGACCGGCAGGATGATTGCGCCTGGACCGGCGTTGAGCTGATGAAGTATACGCGGGAAAAAGTGGATGTGAACCGTTTGGGCGAAGTCCTGGCGCGAAGGGACCGCATGCGGGCCCGGCTGCTGCAATGGATGGGAAGCGTCACGGTCATCGTCGCTCCGGCTTTCGGCACGACGGCTTTTCCGCATCGCCGGCCGGGGATGGAGTTGATGGACGCGATCATGCCTGTGTCGCCCTGGAACCTGTTGGGAATGCCCTCGCTGGTAGTGCCGGTGTGTGTCGGAGATGATGGGATGCCCGCCGGGGTGCAGTTGATCGGCGCTCCGTATACTGAGGAATTGTTGTTGGATCTGGGAGTCCGACTGGAGAGGGCGAGAGGAGCGCAATGGCAAACGCGAAGGTCTTCGCATATGAATACGACCAGCACGACTTCGACAATGGCTTGAGACTCATTACGGTTCCCGTGCCGTATCCGGAAGTAGTGAGTCTCTATATCGTCGTGCACGCCGGATCGCGGAACGAGGTGGAGGAAGGCCGCAGCGGCTTCGCGCACTTTTTCGAGCACATGATGTTTCGCGGAACGCCGGACTATCCGCCGGAGCGTTACGAAGCGGTGCTGCAGGAGACCGGGGCGTCATCGAATGCCTACACGGACGATGACCGCACCGTTTATCACACCACGCTGACGCGTGAGGATTTCGAGCGGATGCTGGCCATGGAGGCGGACCGTTTCCAGCACCTCGAGTACAAGCTGGAGGACTTCCAGACCGAGGCGCTTGCCGTGTACGGCGAGTACAACAAGGACAGCGCAGAGCCGGTGAATAAGCTCTTCGAAGTGCTCCGCGACACGGCTTTCGATGCGCACACCTACAAGCACACGACGATGGGATTCCTGCGCGACATCGAGAAGATGCCGCAAATGTACGACTACAGCCGGTTGTTCTTCGACCGTTTTTACAGGCCGGAATACACCACGCTGGTGGTTGTCGGCGACGTGCGGCCCGACGAAGTGCGGGAAATGGTGCAGCGGCACTGGGGTGGCTGGCGGCGCGGCACGTACAAAGTGGAAGTACCCCGGGAGCCCGCGCAGAAGGGAGGGCGGGAAGCCCACATCCCCTGGAAGACGCACACGCTGCCCTATTTGCTGATCGCACAGAAGGCGCCGGCCTATTGTGACAACCAGGTGGACTGTGCGGCGCTCGACCTCATCTCTTTCCTCGGGTTCTCGGAAAGCTCGCCGCTTTACGAGCGGCTGGTGATCGAGGAACAAAGCGTCGATCTGCTATGGGCAAGCAACGCCGACCACATCGATCCGTATCTGTTCACGGTGATGGCGCGGGTCAAAGAAGATGACCAGGTGGGGCGGATCAAAGAGCAGATCCTGTCGACATTCGAGACGTTTGCCGCGCAGCCTATCGACCCCGGGAAGCTGGAGAGCGTGAAAAGCCACCTCCGATACCGTTTTGCCCTTGGACTGAACAACAGCGAGGCAATAGCATCGACGCTCGCCTACTACGTCTCGCTGCGCAGAACGCCGGAGACGATCAACAAGCTCTACACCCTGTACGAACAGGTGACAGCCGAGGACCTGGTGCGCGTGGCCCGCTGGTGCTTCGCGGAGCAGGGAAGAACCGTGGTGACGCTGTCCAACGGGGGTGCGCAGTGAAGGTGATCGCTCTGCGGGATTCGTCGCCGCTGGTTTCGATGCGCCTTGTGTTCAAGACAGGTGCAGCGCAGGATCCGCTCCGGCAAGCCGGGGCGGCGTGGATGACGGCATCAATGCTTGCCGGCGGCGGGAGCCGTACGCGGAGTTACAAGGAAATCATTGACGCGTTCTTTCCAATGGGGGTGTCGGTGGGGAGCCAGGTGGACAAGGAGATGATCTGCTTCGCCGCGGAGGCCCACATCGATCACCTCGAACGCTTCTATGTGATCTTCCGCGACATGCTTCTGGATCCCGGCTGGCGCGCTGACGATTTTGAGCGGCTGCGGGACGATACGGTGAATTATCTCGAAGTGGAACTGCGCGGGCAGAACGACGAGGAACTGGCCAAGGAAGTGCTCTACCAACGGGTCTTCGCGGGCCATCCCTACGAGCGGCACAACGCGGGGACGGTGGCGTCGTTGCGTGAATTGAAGATCGTGGACCTGCGCGAGTTCTATCTGGCGCAGTTCGCGCAGGAGAACCTGACGATTGCGCTGGCGGGAGGCTATCCAGAGGGCTTCAATGAGCGCGCTCGGCGTGATTTCACGGCGCTTCCGTTGAAGGCGCGCAGCCAGAACGGCTTGGACGGCACGGTGCCGGAGATTCGCCCGAACGAGCTGTTCATGATCGAGAAACCGGCGCGCGGAGTCGCGATCTCGTTGGGATTCCCCATCGAGGTGAAGCGCGGCCACGCCGACTATCCCGCGCTGCTGCTTGCCACCTCCGCGCTGGGGCAGCACCGCATGAGCAGCGGACGCCTGTTCACCCGCATGCGGCAACTGCGCGGTTTGAACTACGGCGACTACTCATACATTGAGCACTTCCCCGGCGGGATGTACACGCTGGAGCCGAGCCCGAACCTGGCGCGCTCGCATCAGATCTTCCAGCTCTGGATACGCCCCGTGGAGCGCGAGCAGGCGCATTTTGCGCTTCGCCTCGCTCTCCACGAATTGGAGCGTCTGGTCCGCGACGGCCTGTCGCAAGAAGAGTTCGAGCGGACCCGGAGCTTCCTCTCCAAGTACGTCAACCTGTTACTGAAGACGAAGGAAGCGGAACTCGGCTATGCCATCGACAGCGAATTCTACGGTATCGGTGCGTTTCCAAAGTACTTGAGGGATGGATTGAAGCAGTTGACTCTGGAAAGCGTGAACGATGCGATCCGGAGTCACTTGCGATGGGACCAGATCGCGATCGTGATGGCTGGTGAGGGAATGGGGGAGCTGCGAGACCGGATTCTCGCAAACGAAATCTCACCAATGACCTACAACTCGCCGAAGCCTGATGAGATTCTCGAAGAGGACAGAATTGTGGAGCGGCGTCCGTTGGCAATTTCTGCACACTGCACCACGATCCTGCCCGTGGAGGAGATCTTCTCGTGAGTATCTTGCGGGGCTGCGGCGCTTTAATGTTGAGTCCGCAGGCTTGATTCGCGAACGATGAGCTTCGGCTCAACCATGATGCTCTTCGGACGCAGAGGCCCTTTGGAATCAATCAGCTCAAGGGCGAGTTCGCCGGCGCGCTCGCCAATGGCGAGGCTGTCCTGATCGACGGAAGAGAGTGGAACGCGAAGGAGCGCGTCGTAGTTCAGGTTGCCGCAGCCGACTATGGCGATGTCCTGTGGCACGCGGAGGCCAGCGTCGAAAATCGCACGCATGGCGCCGAGGGCAACGGGGTCGTTGTAGCAGAAGACGCCGTCGGGGCGCGGCCACAGCGCGAGGATCTTCTGCATCGCCTCATAGCCGCTCACTTCGCCGGTTTCGTCGCCGGTACGGCCGATGACGATGGCGCCCGCAGCGGGGCAAAGGCCGTGCCGGTGGAGTGCGATCCGATAGCCTTCCAGCCTGCCCAGAGAAGTGCTCACTTCGGGCCCGCGGATGTGGGCGATGTTCTTGCAGCCCTGCTCCAGTAGATGTTCGGTGGCGATTGCGCCGACGGCCTCGTCGTCGACTCCGATGAAATTGGCCGCGAGGCCGGAGAACTGGCGGTCGATCAGAACGTAGGGGAGTTTCTGCTCTTCGATGCGGCGAAAGCTCTCTACGGTGAACTGGGCCGATGCAATGATCAGTGCGTCGACGCGCCGGGCCAGCACCTGCTCGAGTTCCTGCTGCTCAAGTTGCGCGTCTTCCTCCGATGAGGCGATGAGGAGGCTGTATCCCATCTTGCGGAGAACCTTGGAGACGCCCTTGGCGACTTCAGCGAAAAAGGGGTGTACGAGGTCTGGTACGACGAGGCCCATGGTGCAGGTGCGTCCGGTGACCAGTGCCCGCGCCGCGAGGTTTGGGCGGTAATTCAGCTCCTTCATGCGCTTGAGGACTCTCTCACGAGTCTCCGCGCTGATGTCGCTGTGATTGCGCAAGACCTTTGATACAGTGACAACGCTGACGCCCAAGTCCTGCGCGATGTCCTTGAGCCGGACTGCCATTACGCACCATTATGCACCGGGCCGGAGGTTTTGCGATGTATATCTGGAATTGCCGGCATGACGACGATGATTCCCCTGCTCATTTCCAAGGTGCGGAGATCCTCCATTCGGCCGTCAAATGGAGAGTGCGTCTGCGTCCAACAGGATGCGCTTGCGCGCCGCCCCCCAGCGGTATCCTGCGAGCGATCCATCCTGCCGGACCACCCTGTGGCAGGGAATGAGAAGCGCGACCGGGTTCTTCGCGCACGCGTTCGCGACGGCGCGGACCGCTGCGGGCTGTCCCAGCCTGACCGCGATCTGCGAGTAGGTGCGCCGCTCCCCGCGTGGGATGCCGCGCAATTCGCGCCACACGGCCAGCTGGAAGGGCGTGCCCGTCACGTCCAGAGGGAGACGGCAGTTGCCCAACGTCCGCGCGGCCTCTTCAGCCCAGGCCTTGAGACTCGCGTCGCCGGCTTCGATCGTGGCGCGAGGATACTCGTCCCGAAGCCCGGAGATGAGCCTGTCTCGGTCGTCGCCCAGTGCGGCGGCGCACACGCCCTTGTCCGTGGCAGCCAGCAGCAGCCGTCCAGCAATGCATTTGGCGACGGCGTACCGGATCCTCAAGCCCTCGCCGCCGCGCTGATACTGGCCCGGCGTCATCCCGAGCCATTCCTGTGCGCTCTCATAGACGCGGCTCGGCGAGCCGAAGCCCGCGTCGTAAACGGCGTCTGTGACGTTGCCGCCGGCGCGCAGCGCGGCCTTGAATCTTTCGCGCTTCAAGGCGAGCTTCTCAGCTCGATTGGGCGGCACGAGTTTCGGCGCATCCGGCTTGCACCGCAGGCAGGCCCTGTAGCCCGCCGCCGTGGCTTCGGTGGTGTTTGCGAAGAACTCCACGTTTTCGCGCTTCGGCCGCTTCGACGGGCAGGATGGCCGGCAATAGATGCCGGTGGTCCTGACGGCGAAAACGAACTGCCCGTCAAAAAGCGAATCGCGCCGCGTCATTGCTTCCCAGAGCTCGCTGTCTTTCATGCGACTCCAGGATAGGCCGCGACGGGCGCGATGCGCTATCCGGATTTGGGTGTCAAACTACTTCGTCGCCGAGATGGCCCCTTCCGGCAATTTCGACGCAGGGGGCGGGAAGGGATATACGTCCGGCACGACCTTCACATCGGTGGTGAACTTCCAGTTGCTGCCGCCGGGCGTGGGGAAGGTGAGTTCGACGAAACCTGCTGTCCAGCCTTTCTCCGGCTTCGGAACCTGGACTGTGTAGGTGCCGTCGCCGGCTGCCTTCACGTCGGTACTGGTGTACGCCGGGCCTAACTTTTCCAGGCGGAAGTCGCGCGCATCGGGATTTGTCGCCTGCCACAGCTTGACTGCGACGGGCTTGTCCTTGCACTTGACTGTGATCTTACCCTCGTTGGAAATGGTCCAGGAGAACTCGGGCCGCTTCCAGTTCTTCACGATGGACTCGTAATACGTGGCCAGGCTCTCGCCCGCGTCGGTCCGGCGCGTGACGCCGTGATCCGAGTTCGGGACATAGCGCAGATACTTCTCACCCTTCAGGTCCTTGAAGTAGAACTGCGACGAATCCGGGAGGAAGAACTGGTCGCCAGCCGAGTTGACGATGTACTTGGGGATGGTGATTCGGTCGCGGTAGGAGTATGGCTCCACCAATTTCATCAGCGCATCATATTGCCTGGAACCCTGCCAATCCATCACGCCGTGCTCGACGTAATCATTCACAGCAGGCGCCCAGAAGCCGTAGGCACGCCAGTGGTGCGTAAAGGATGCCTGCATGTTGAGGAGGTCGATGACCACGGGCATGATGGCGATCACACGCTTGTCGGTGATGCCTGTTGTCCACGTGGTCCAGCCGCGCTTGCTGCCGCCGGTCACCACCCAGCGGGCCACCTTCACTTTGCCGCCTTGTTCGCCGGCGAGGAACTCCTGCGTCGCATCCATGGCCCTCACTGCGGACTTGGTCATCGGCAGGCGCGCCGGCCAGCGCTCGTCGCCGGTCTCCAGGTACTTCTTCCAGGTGAAGGCGATGATGGCGTCCTCAGTGCGTTTGCGGGATTCGCCGAAGAAGCTCAGCGGCTGGTTCGGAATCATCCGCAGCTCCACGGTCACGGTCTTTGTCTTCACGGCGATGCTCGCCGTGAACGGATCCACTTTGTCCGGCACGCCGCTGTTGTTGTTGCCGCCAGTGATCATCAGGAGGGCGATGTCGCTTTCCACCGTGTCCGGCTTGACGATAGTGACCCAGTGCTTCCACTCTGTGCGGTCAACCTCAGCAGGAGTCATCCAGTTCTGTGAGGTCATGTTCAAAACGTAGGCGGTGTAGCCCTGGCCGGGAATGGTTTTGGCCAGTTCCCATTTGTAGGCCGGATCGGGCGTGTGGACGTAGCGGTCGAGCGCTGTTTCAGTTTTTTGCTGAGCGACACAAGAAAGTGCCAGCGCGGTGAGAAGAATGAAAAACCGTTTCATACGAGCGCTACCATCATACCCGATATACTGGCCGTATGACCGCCCCGTCGCCGTCTCATCCTCTTTCCTTTCTTACCGATCAGCTCAACGAACTGCGGGCGTCCGGCTCCTTCTTTCGCCTGCGCGAACTGGAGAGCGCCTGTGAGCCTGTCAGCCGTGCCGACGGGCGCGAGGTGATCAACCTTGCGTCCAACAATTACCTCGGGCTTGCCAATCATCCGAAGCTCAAGGAAGCGGCGCTCGAAGCGGTCCGCAAGTACGGAGCGGGAACAGGCGCCGTGCGCACCATCACAGGCACCATGGCCATGCACATGGAGCTCGAAAGAAAGATCGCGGCCTTCAAGCATACCGAGGCCTGCGTCGTCTTTCAGAGCGGATTCACAGCCAACGCGGGCACGGTGAGCTCCATCCTGGGGCCGGAAGATCACATCATCAGCGACGAGCTCAACCACGCCTCCATCATCGATGGATGCCGGCTCTCCCGTGCGAAAATTCATGTCTTTCGCCATCGCGACGCCGCACATGCCGCCGAGGTGCTTGTGGGGCTGAAGGAGTCCAAGGGGAACAAGCTGCTGATCACTGACGGCGTGTTCTCGATGGACGGCGACATCGGACCGCTTCCTCAACTCGTCGAAGTGGCCGAGAAGCACGGTGCGATCATGATGATCGACGACGCGCACTCCTCCGGCGTGCTGGGCCGCAACGGCCGTGGGACCGTCGACCACTTCGGGTTGCACGGTCGCGTCCAGATCCAGGTGGGGACCCTCTCCAAGGCGATTGGCGTGCTGGGCGGCTATGTCTGTGGAAGCCGCGATCTGGTCGACTATCTCTACCACCGCGCGCGCCCGTTCCTCTTCTCGACGTCGCATCCGCCCGCTGTTACGGCAGCCTGCAGCACGGCGTTCGATCTGCTGGTCGAGGAGCCGGAGCGCATCGAGCGGCTCTGGGAGAACACGCGCTACTTCAAGGCGGCATTGCGCGACAACGGGTTCGACAGTGGCGCCAGCGAGACTCCCATTACTCCGATCATAGTTGGAGAGGCTCGCACGGCCCACGAGTACTCCGCCGCCCTGTTCGAAGAGGGGCTGTGGGCCACGGGCATCGGCTTTCCCACAGTGCCGAAGGGCAAGGCGCGCATTCGCGCGATTGTTACCGCGGCGCACACGAAGGATCATCTCGACCGGGCGGTGGAGATCCTCACTCGCGTTGCCCGGCGTCTCTCGATCCTGCCATCTTAGGGGCAGCGTCGAAGACTACCAGTTGGTTGAAATAGTGCTTGCCGGGATCCGCGCACGCCAGGCGCGGCGGGGAAGGTCTTCCGCGATCCTCGGTGAAGGCCCGCAAGAGAAGCTGCGAAGCGATGGCGCCGGAATCGGCGAGGACGAAGACCCGCCCGCCGGCTCGTTCCGCGATGTTCTGTGCCTGCAAGGCCAGTTCCTCGGGAGAACTCGCGCCCTCGTAGCCCGGGTGGGTGTCGATGGAGGAGGGGAAACTGGTGCGGGCGACGTTCGGCCCATCCCAGTACCACTCCACGGGCTTGCGAGTCAGGCGGCAGAAGATCACGGTGTCGCCGGGCCGGGCTTCGGTCCGAAGAACGTTAGCGGCGGACGCACTGGAGCAAGTTGGCTGCCGCCCAGCTTGCCAGGCAGGCCATCCGGCGCTGAGGACAATCAAGACCGCACTGAACGCAACAGCACGCGAGGCCGCCCCCGCCAGCGCCCAGGCTATAAAGGGTGCGGCGATGATCGTGAACCGGACATTGTAGAGAGGCCTCCATTGGGAAGCGCTCCACGGAATCAACACGCAAATCAGCGCCGCCACCCAGGCAGCGTTCCGGCTGAGCGGCGTCCGCTTCTTCAGGGCGACAGCGATCAGCCAGACCGGAAGCGCGATGGCGGGCAGCCAGAGTTGCGCGATCAGCGTATCGGAGAGCGCGCCGACGCCCGGGCGGCGCAGCCACGCGAGGTGCTGGCTACGCGCGGTGGCCTGGGCGAAGGTCGCAGGTCCCCAGACCATGGCGTAGGCCAGGATGCCCGCTGCCGCAGGGGTAAGCAGTCGCAGAGCGCGGCCGCGGTATTCCCACCATGCCCACACGGCTGCACCGCATATGAAGAAGATGAACCAGTTGTGCGTCAGCAGTCCTGCTGTCAGGGCTGCCGCGAGTCCTGCGCGCGGTCCCGGACCGTCTTCTGCGTCCAGGATCCGCACTGTGCAGTCGAGCGCCGCGATGCACACAAGCAGTAACAGCGTGTACATGCGGCCGTAGGAAGCCATCACGATGACCAGGGGATTTGCAGCCAGGAGCGCAGCAGCAGCTCCAACCGGTTGCTTCAGACGCTGCATGAGCCGCCCGAACCACACCAGAGACAGCGCCGCGCAGAGCAAGGAGAACAGCCTCAAACCGACCACGCCCGCGGGCGCAGCCTTCATCCAATAGTGCATTAGTAGGTAGTAGAGAGGCGGATGCACGTCGGCCCGCAGCGCGTTCAGCATCCGGTCAAGGGGCATTGCCGCCGTCTCGAGGCTGAAGACCTCATCAGAGAGGATGGGCGCTTGGATCCCCGCCCAGCCGGCGGAAATCAGTGCCGCCAAGGCCATAGCCCAGATCAGGTTCTCAGTTCGTCCGGGGTTGTTCACCTGAGTTCTCTATCGGCCGGAATCGAAAGGGGCTACAGCGCCCGCACTGTTCGAGGGCCATAGTGGCTCTCGACTGCGTCCAGCCAAGCCGCCTGAGAATCAAGGGATGGGTTGGGGGTTTTCTCAGGTGCAAACTAAGGTTTTTCTTGGATTTGAGTAGCCGAACGGTACTGTTACTGTTGGTCTAGCAACGGCAGCCAAGACAGTTGCAATTGGGAGAGGAGAAGATAATGAAGAAACTGAATTCGCTCATTTGGAAGCTGCGGATTATGAAGGACACCCGCGGCCAGGACCTCATTGAATACGCTCTGATGGCGGGCTTCGTGGCCGTCGCCGCCGGCGCGATCGTTCCGGGTGTTGCGACCAGCATCAAGGCCATTTTCGGCAAGGTCAATTCCGTGATGTCAAACTCCGCAGCCCAAGGCTGATCGGGCAGCGGGCCAATCGTCAACAACTTTCCAAGGGGGGCGGCTGAACCGCCCCCCTTGGCATATTGGTGAGTATTTTTACCTGAAGGTATTCAGTTGAGTGCCTGATTTGACGATCTCTTGATCATTGCTAGGGTAGTGCTAGCCGCAACGTGCCACCATGATTGCGGAATTTGATCGGAATGACTCGGAGGGGTTGGTCCTCATCGAGTCCGCGGTTAAGGCGGGCTTCGCGACCGTCGATGCGGGCATTGCAGTTTCCGGTGTTGCCGGCATCGTCCAGACGAGCCTCTCCAGGTGAATGCGGTCAAGCCTGCTGTTCAATTGACTGAGAGAGTCAAGATGAGAGGAGAAAAGAGAATGAACCGATTGATGAATTTTGCCCTGCGCCTGCGCGTCTGGAAGGACACAAAGGGTCAGGACCTGATCGAGTATGCACTCATGGCTGGTTTTGTTGCGGTGGCTGCGGGGGCGGTTGTTCCAGGCGTTGCCGACAGCATCAAGACCATCTTCAGTAAGGTCAACAGCGTGATGTCTAATTCCGCAGCCCAGGGCTGAGGTTGGCGTCGCCGGCTATTCAATTGCGGATTTGGGCGGAGACGGCGTCTTCAGGGCGCAGCTCCGCCCTTTCCTGTTCAGGAGCCAACAAGTCGGCCAGATCACCCTTTGAGGTGTATCTGAGCTCCTGCGGATTTGTCAGGAACTCGACCTGTCCTCCCGCTTCTAATTCACTGCGCAGATTCTCCGTGAATGCCATTACGGTGAGGTCCTGCGTGCTCCGGATCCATCCCATTGTGAGCTCGCTGGGATGTTGCCTGCCGGTGGTCCGCCACAATGCTTCCAGACACTCTCGATCGGAGGCGAAATTCGCCGGAATCTTCAGGCAGGCCAGCGCCCCGGACGTGATTCCGTTCACGTAGGTCGCCCGGCGTTTCATCTTTCGAATCACCTGGCGATGCACAGCGTCCGCCATACCGACGCCGATCGCGTTTCCATAGCTGAGCGGATGCAGGTCACGCACGTAGACCCGCTCGACCCGCGGCGCGAAGGGCCAGGGATTCAGTGCTCCATGGATGTCGCGATTGATCACCTTGGGGTCCATGCCTGAACCGGACCAGTTCTTTCCCAGCTCATTGACGATGAGAAAGTCCAACGCCTTCACAGGGATGCGCGGCATCCATGATTTCACCAGCTCCAGCAGTTCCTCCTCTCGCCGTTCCATGTCCGTGACGTGGACCGCCTCGATCCGTGCTGTCTGATGATGCGCGTCCTCGAGAATCGCCAATCCGCCCAGGATCTTGCCTGTTCCCAGCACCTGCCGCCCGACTCTGCGAATCACGGCCTCCAGACCGATCTGCCGGCCATGGGCGTGATACCGCTGCGCTCCGGCCAGTTTTCCCAGGCCGATCGCCATCATCTTGAACAGCCCGCTCTCGAGCTTCCCGGCAAAATCGGTGTGCCACTTCACGCGACCGCAGAGCATGACGCCTGCCGCGGAGTGCGCTGTCCGGTCCATCACGACGTCGATCCCCTCCGGCGTGCTGCCCAGGTCCACCACCGAGAGCGAGCTCCGCACCGGGCAGCCCATCGAGCTTTCGGTCATTCCGTACTTCGCCAGGACTGCCGCCTGTCCGCTTGCCGAGGCTGCGCCGTGGCTTCCCATCGCAGGAAAGAGGAAGGGCTGCATGCCCCGAGCTTTCCACCAGGCGACCAGCTCACGCACGATCACGTCAATGTTGGCGATGCCGCGGCTGCCGACGCCGATCGCAATGGTCGATCCTGGTTTCAGCTTGGCATCCAGAGCGGCAGCGTCGAGCTGGTTGCGGATCTCGCCGGGGATGTCGGGCAGTTTGTAGCTGGGAAGGTGCTGTCGCACCACGACGAACGGCGGGAAGGGCATGCCCCCATTCTATAGAACGGGCCGTCAGATCTCTTCCCACTCGCGCTCCAGCATGCGCGAGTATTCGCCCGAGGCGTACAGCTCAAAACGGAAGTTCTCCGGCGGCAGCGTCCGGAATGTGTCGGAGTTCTGCCGGCACTGGAACATCTGGTCCGCGTAACGGTAGTAGTAGCGGATGAAGTTCATCGAGAGCGTCTCGATGTCGGGGACCTTGGAAAACACCGCGTTCAGGCCCAGAGAGCGGCTGAAGATCGACTTATAATCCGCCACACCCCAGCGCGTGAGCTTCGTACGTACGTCTTCCGGCGGCGCTTCGACCAAAAGGTGGATGAAGCTTGCGGCGGTGACTCCGGCGGAACGCAGAATCAGATCGCGATCGGTAATCTCCACGCACTGCTCCACCCAGCGCTCCAGATCGCGCCCGACGTAGTAGAGCATCCGCAGCTCACACAATCGCCCCGCCAGCAGCCGATGGAGGATTTCGTCCTTGGAGAGTTCTCCCGAGGGCAGGAGCCCTTGCAGCATCAGGTGCGCCCGCGAGCTTTCGACCAGCTTGTCCGGCCCCGTTGGATCGGAGAACGGGTGCAGGATCACCGGCGGCAGTGTCCAGATTTCACCCTTCGGCAGTTTCGCGACTTCCATTCCTGCTACTCTGATCGGCTGTTTCAGCCGAGGCCCTTAGTCAATCTCAGTGACTATCGCATTTGCGCCCTGGAGCGCAAGCGTGCCTTCGTTTCAAACTCCTTCCCGTCTCGCTTATATTTCACCACTACCTCGTCACCGGGTTTCTTGGCGCGCAAAGCATAGGTGAAATCATACAAGTTTGAGATCGGCTTGCCGTCGAACTCGTAGATCATGTCGCCGCCCTTCAGCCCCGCCTCGTCGGCCGGAGAGCCTTTGGTCACGTCCGAGACCTTGAAGCCGCCCTTGGTCTCCCCCATATCGGGGATGCTGCCGAACCACGCGCCGCTCCCCGCGGAAGCGCTCGCGGTCGCGGTCGGCTGCGGAGCCTGAGTCTTGATGTACTTCGGACGCGCCGGAGCATCGGCAAGTTGCGTGGTCACCTTGGCGACTACCTCGAGCAATTCGGCTGCGCTGCCCGCTTCGATCTTTTCCCAGGTGTCGCTCGGCTTGTGATAGTCCGAGTGGAGGCCCGAGAAAAAGAACAGGACAGGCACCTGCTTGGTGGTGAAGGAGAAGTGATCGCTGGACCCGTATCCGCCCTGTTCGGACAAATCGAAATTGAGCTTTGACCCGGCGCGGGCCTCGTCCAGCAGCGCCTTCAGCGAATCGCCCGTGCCCGTTCCTCCCACGAAGACGCGGCCCTCCTTGATCCTCCCGATCATATCCATGTTGACCATCGCCACCGCCTTATCAAGCTGAAGCAGCGGGTGGTTCACGTAGTAATTTGACCCGACCAGGCCGAGTTCTTCTGCTGAGAACGCCAGGAAGAGAATGCCGCGCTTATGCTTGGGCTGCCCAGCGAAGTAAGCGGCCAACTCCATCAGGCCTGCGGTGCCCGAGGCGTTGTCGTCGGCCCCGTGGTGGATTGCCTTGCCGGCCAGATCCGGCGCCATCGAACTGTGTTCGCCCATACCAAGGTGGTCAAAATGCGCGCCCAGGATGACATATTCGTCGGTCTCGCCTCGCAGGTAGGCCCAGACGTTCGGCACCTGCTTTCGTTCCTGCTGAACATCCACGTTCAGGTCCACTGTTACTCTGCTGAGTTCCACCGGACGAGGCTTCAGGTCCTTGTCCACTTCTTCAATCCATGTCTTCAGGCTGGGGCCGGCGGTCTTGAGCCACGCATCGGCGACTTCGGCCCGGACCTGGACGAACGGGACATCTGGCGAGTTCGGGCCGACGTTGGAGGAGAACTTCTCCACCCTGTCAGGGTCGGACGGGTGGTTCGACGCGTCGTTGACGAAGACGACGGCCTTCGCGCCATGGAACTTCGCGTTCACGGCTTTGTTCTGCAACTGTGCGTGCGTCGTGTAGACCTTGCCGGCGAACTTGCTCTTCTCGTCAAACTCCTGGGGCTCATGGCGCAGAAGGAGCACGATCTTGCCCTTCACGTCGATGCCCGCATAGTCGTCGTAGTCATACTCCGGCGCTGTGATGCCGTAGCCTGCGAACACCACTGTCCCGGCCGCCTTGCCGTTGCCCGAGAAATTGAACGGCTGGAAATCCTCGCTGAGAGCCAGCACAGTCTTGCTGCCGCCGTTAGATGACCAGTCGAGGCTGTTCCCTTTGCCGAGCTTCGCGTTCGTAGTCACGCCATAACGCTGGTAATAGCTCTTCCCATCCGCTGGTGAAATGCCTAGCTTCTTGAATTGTCCGGCCAGATAGGAGGCGGCCTTCTCCAGTTCCGGGCTGCCGGTTCCGCGTCCTCTCAATTTGTCCGAGGCCAGGACCTTGACGGTCTCCTGATAGCTCGCAGCGCTGATCTTGCCTTTCGCCAGCTCCGGTCCGGAGGCAGCCACAGCCACAGACACAGCCAGTACGGCTGCCGTCATCGTCTTCATCACGCGTTCAAACATTTCTTGCTACTTCTTTCCAGGTATAGGCAGGGACAGTTCGCAGCACTTCTCGCCCGTCTCGCCGGTCTTTTTGGAGTAGTCCAGTTCCCAGTCAATGATCTGCTTCAGTTGATCCCACGGCACGCTACCGGGGATCTGCCTGCCGTTGACGAACATGGTGGGGGTCGAGGTCACTTTGAGGGAGCGTGCTTCTGAAACGTTCTTGTTCACATCGGCCTCTGTCGAGCGCCTGTCGTAGCATCCGGCAAACTGCACCGCGTCCAGGCCCTTGGATTGAGCCCACTCGCCAATCTTGCCCTTTACATTCTCGACGGTTATCTCTGCCTGCTTGTCGAAGATCCAGTCGTGGAAATCCCAGAATGCGGGGGGATCCTGGCGAAAGACGCAGCGCCCCGCGATGGCTGCGCTTTTGGCCCAGGGGTGGATCTGATCGATTGGCATGTCCTTGAAATACAGCCGGACCTCTTTCGGGTATGCCTTCAGCAGTTCTTTGCGCAGCATCTTGGCTTCTTCGCGGCAGTAGCCGCATTGGAAATCGCTGAACAAGACGATCACAACCGGAGCGCCGGGCGTCCCCATGCTCGGCTGCAGATCGGTCTTCAGTTTGGCGAGTTCGGCGGTGAAGGGACTCTTGCTCGTGTCGTACACGGAACCACGAATCAGACGTTGACCGTCCTGGCTGAGATAGAAGATCTCATCGAGCGAGATTTGCTGATACGAGCCCGTTACCTTGATCTCCTGGTAGCCGGGCATCGGAGCCGGGACAGGATCGGCGATCGTCACGGTGATCTGCGGTCCCCACAGCAGAAGGTGGCGCACGTAGGCTTCCAGTTTCGCCTTTTCAAACCCTGGGTGCGTAGCTGTAGCGGCTGGCTTCGCCACTGAATTCACACTGGAAGCGGCGGGACGGGCCTGTCCGAAAGCAGCCCAGCCAAACAGAAGCAGGGCCACAGACCCTCGAAGTCTTCTCATATGGGATATTCTACCGTGTCAGTACCCGCCATCCTCCAAACGCACCTTTCCGGCAAACCGGCGGTACAGGAACACGAAGTAGGCGGTTGCGAGGAGGAATCCAGGCACAAACCACTTGAGACCGACTTCCAGACCGTACGTCGGCGCCGAGGCGTTATGGATCGTGAGGCTCAGGGCAGAATCCGGGATTGCGGGCAGCACCATCGGAAAGACGCCAAATACCACGCTGGTCAGCATGCCGAGGATAAACAGGCATGAACTGAGGAACGCCTTCATTTCGTCTCCCCTTGTGATCATGATCCGGATTCCAAGCAACCCGACCAGCGCAAGGGCAGGGAAGAGGAAGCCCGCCGGCGCCGCTGCAAAGCTCTCCCTCAGGTGCGGCTGAATGCTGAAACTCGCGATGGTTACGGCAACGGTCAGAATCGCCACCCCGATCCATGCCATCCTCGCTACGTGACGCGCGCGCAGGTGCACGCTGTCCTCAGTCTTATAGGCCACCCAGAGCGCGCCATGCTGCGCCAGGGTCAGAAAGGCGAGGGCACCTACCAACACGGTGTACCAGTCGAGGATCCCCGGATGCGGTCCCGGCAGCCAGTTCGTCCACAGCGGCAGGAAGAAGTCGCCGTTCTGGTCCAGGGGCACGCCGCGGACCACATTGCCCAATGCAGCGCCGAAGAAGATCGCAACCAGTCCACTCGCCAGGCAGAACACAACGTCCCACAACGGTTTCCACACGCCGTTGTCGAGGTGGTTCCGGAATTCCACGGAGATTCCTCGCAGAATCAGCAGCCACAGCAGAATCATCAGCGGCAGGTAGAAGCCGCTGAACCCGGCGGCATACAACGGCGGGAATGCAAAGTACAGGGTGCCCCCTGCCGCCAATAGCCAAACTTCGTTGCCATCCCACACCGGGCCGATTGACCTCAGTACGGCGCGCCGCTCCCGATCCGTCTTGGCGACGCCCAGATGTACAATGCCGGCGCCGAGGTCGAATCCGTCGAGCACCACATATACGGCCACCATCACGGCGACAATCCAGAACCAAATCACCGGTAGCATGTGTTCGTCATCTCCTCCTTAGTGGTGGCTCCCGGCAGTGCGCCCCGGGCCGTGGTCGATTTCCCGCCAGATCATGAACAGTCCCAGCATCATGAGGAGCGAGTACATCCCCATGAATCCCAGCAGCGTGAACATTGCGCTCCCGCTGGACACGTGCGGAGAAGTCCCTGCCGACGTGCGCATCAATCCGTAGATCACCCACGGCTGCCGGCCCAATTCAGAGGTCATCCACCCTGCAGTGTTCGCGACGTACGGCAGCGGGATGGCCAGCATCAGCACCCAGAGCATGGGCTTGATCCTGTACAACGTACCCCGCCACTGAAGCACGAACGCCAGCCCCATGATCGCCATGAAGATTGTTCCCAGTCCGACCATAATGTGGAAGCTGTAATAGAGCAGCGGAATATTGTCCGGCCAGGTTTCCACCGGAAACGCGTCCAGCCCATGCACAACGGCTTCCCATTGACGGTGCGTGATGAAGCTGAGCGCCTTAGGGATGACGAAGGGATTATCCAGTTTGCGCTTGTTGATGTCCGGCTGCCCCAGGATCGCGATTGGCGCGCCGGCCTGGGTTTCGAAATGGCCCTCCATTGCGGCCAGCGTCACAGGTTGATGCCTGGCCACCAATTGGCCCTGCTGATCTCCGGTCGGAAACGCAGCCAGCAGGGCGGCCGCAATTCCGACTGTCACGCCCACGCGAACGAAGGTCTTTCCGAACTGCTCGTGCTTCTTTAAGAGCAGATAGAACGCTCCGGTTCCCGCCATCACAAATGTTCCTGTGACAACGCCGCCCATGATCGTGTGCCAGTACTGCCAAAAGGCCCAATCGTTGAACAGCAGCGCGGCCCAGCTTGTGAGCCGGATCTCTCCACCAGCTCCGATCTCGTGTCCGACCGGGCGTTGCATCCACGAGTTCGTGGCAACGATCAGGTAGCCCGACATCCAGCTCCCGATCCACACCGCCATCGTCGAGAACCAATGCCCGACACGCCCAAGGATCTTTTCACCAAACAGCATCAGACCCAGAAAGCTGCTTTCCAGGAAGAACGAATAAAGCCCTTCCATCGCCAGCGTCTGACCGATCACGCCGCCTGCTGCCTTCGAGAACCTCGCCCAGTTGGTGCCGAATTGAAATTCCATCGGAATTCCCGTGACGACGCCCAGCGCGAAATTCACTGCGAAAATCTTTGCCCAGAATCGAGCGCTTTCGGCATAGTGCTCGTTGCCTGTGCGCAGCGCCATCGTCCGGAGGATGAAGATGAGCAGCGACAGACCTAGAGTCAGTTGCACGAACAGATAATGGAATGTGATTGTGAACGCGAAATGGAACCTGTGAAGTGAGAGCGCGGAATCCATAGTTGCTCCAACTATTTTGGACTGGCGAAACTTGACTTGTGATGCATGATTTTCGAAGAGACTAACTATTGCGGACTTTGCAGGCTGCCTCGCCGAGTGAGTGAAGCACCTTGCCAGATCTGCGGCGACCCAGCGCCGCCCCAGTTCTCTGGCGAGTTCCCTTCCACGCTCGCTCTGCGGCTCATCGGAGAGCGGCGCCTCAACATCGCCTGGGCCGAGCTCGAAGATGAGGTCTCCAGGGGAATCGAATCAGGCGCAGTGTGCCTCCTGCTCGCCTGGCTCGCCTTTGCCTTCCAAGACGAGCGAGCCATGGAAACGTGGAGCCACGAGTGTCTGCGCCTGTCGCCCGATTCGCCGGAGCCCCACCTGCTGCTCGGTCTGACGCTCCAACGCGCGGAACGCTGGGCAGAGGCTGTCGCCGAGTACGACGTTGCTCTCAGCCGGCCTTGCCTGGAACCCGAACGCCGTGAACGGATCGAAGGGCTCCGCCTTGCCTGTCAAGCCAACATCCCCGAGTTCTAGCGGCTCAGCTCTTGACTCCCACCTTACGCAGGAAGGTCATCATCGGACACCAATTCGTGAATGCGCTCTGGAACAAATTCAACCCGACGAAAGCTGTGAAGTACAGCCAGCGTGGATCATGCAGGTACGACAGCGCCACGCTCAGCATCACGAAGAAGCCGGCGATCAATCGAAGCCATCGGTCAACGTTCATTTAGCTCACCTTCCTTCTGTTCATGACGAAATAGACAATTGGAACAGTCATTCGTGACAATGCCAGCGAGGCGATCTCGCCTGCCATGAGCGCCACGGCCAGTCCTTGGAATATCGGGTCGAAAAGAATCACAGTGCTGCCCACTACGACGGCTGCGGCGGTGAGGAGCATGGGCCTGAAGCGGACAGCGCCTGCGTCGATCACTGCCTGATCCAGCGGCATGCCTTCTTTCAGGCGAAGCTCGACGAAATCGACGAGGATGATGCTGTTCCGCACGACTATGCCTGCACCGGCGATGAAGCCGATCATCGATGTCGCCGTGAAGAACGCATTCAGCAGTCCATGTGCCGGAAGGATGCCGACGAGAGAGAACGGGATCGCCGCCATAATGATCAGTGGCGTGAGGAAGCTCTGGAACCAGCCCACAACGAGTACGTAGATCAGCACCAGGACCGCGGCAAAGGCGATCCCCAGGTCGCGGAATACCTCGTATGTGATGTGCCACTCGCCGTCCCATTTCATCGCGTACTTCCGGTCGTCCTCAGGTTGATTCGCCGTGTACTGCTGGATCTCGTATCCGCCGCCCACGTCCATCTTTGCGATCTCCGGGCCGAGCTTGAGGATCGCATAGACAGGACTCTCCATCACACCCGCGACATCGGCGGTGACATAGGTCACCGGCATCAGGTTCTTGTGATAGATGCTGCGCTCCGTCACCGTCTTTTCTACCCGCACCAGTTCGCTCAGAGGTATGAGACTACCCGGCCTGCCCATCACTTTCAAGGTCCTCAATCTATCCAGATCGCTGCGCGCCGCACGGTCCAGTCTGACCGTGATCGGGATGTCCTCTTTCGCGGAAGCAACGTGCAACAGGCCGGCCGGCATTCCCGCCGATGCGACCGTCAATGTCTGGGCGACGTCGTCCACTGACACTCCGTTCAATGCCGCCTTCTCACGGTCCACATGCCAGATCTCACGCGGCTGCGGGTCTTCCACGTACCAGTCCGCATCGACAACTCCGTTGGTCCTGTCGAAGAGCGCCAGGATTTGCGCGGCCAGTTTCTCGCGCCCGTTCGACGTTGGTCCGTACACCTCGGCCACCAGCGTCTGCAGCACCGGCGGGCCAGGCGGAACTTCCGCCACCTTGATCCGTGCATGATTCGCTGCGGCAATCGGCGCCAGCTTTTCCCTCACGCTCTTGGCGATGTCGTGGCTTTTCAGGCTGCGTTCGCCCTTGCCGAGCAGGTTCACCTGGATGTCCGCCATATTGGAGCCGCGGCGCAGGAAGTAGTGCCGCACGAGGCCGTTGAAGTTGTACGGCGACGATGTCCCTGCGTACGTCTGGACATTTACCACTTCCGGCTGTGCGAACGTGGCCTCCGCCAGCAGGCGGGTGACGCGCGCCGTCTCTTCGAGCGTTGTTCCTTCCGGCATGTCGACGATCACCTGGAACTCGCTCTTGTTGTCGAACGGCAGCATCTTTACCTTTACGAACTCGACATAGACCAGCGCCATCGAACCGAGCAGCAGGACGGTGACCGTCAGCAGGAAGCCGTATCGCAGCACGGGCACATGGAGCAACCGGTCCATCACCTTCCGGTAAAACACCGTCAGCCGGTCTTCCGCCTCGTCGTGGCCATGTCCGGCATCCTTCTTCAGCAGCCGGATCGCGGCCCACGGCGTCACGATGAAAGCAACGATCAGCGAGAAGACCATCGCTGCCGTGCTGCCGATCGGGATGGGCCGCATGTAGGGCCCCATGAGCCCGCCCACGAACGCCATGGGCAGGATCGCTGCGATCACTGTCAGCGTTGCGAGGATCGTCGGATTCCCCACTTCGTCCACAGCCTCCAAGGCGACCTCAGCCAGCGGCCGCCCCGCGTTGTGAGGCAGCCGCTTGTGCCGCACGATGTTCTCCACGACAACGATTGCGTCGTCCACCAAGATGCCGATTGAGAAAATCAAAGCAAATAGCGTGATCCGGTTCAGCGTGTATCCATACAGGTAGAACACAGTGAGAGTCAGAGCAAGCGTCACAGGAATCGCAGTAAACACGATCAGTGACTCGCGGAATCCCAACACAAAGGCGATCAAGAGGCTCACCGACACAACCGCGATCCCCATGTGAAAGAGCAGCTCGTTGGATTTCTCCGCGGCGGTTTCTCCATAGTTCCGGGTGATCGTCATCTCGACGTCCGAGGGCAGCAGGGTGCCCTTCAGTCGCTCGACGCTCGCCAGGACATTCTTCTCAACGGAGATCGCGTTCGTTCCTTTGCGCTTGGCGATCGAGATGGTCACCGCCGGTTCGAATCGCCCTCCCTGGGCGAATTGCACGTATTGGACGGGATCCTCGCCCGTGTCTTCCACCCTGGCCACGTCGCGCAGATAGACGGGCCGGCCGTTCGGTGTCGCAACAACGATATTGTTTGCGTCCTCGCAGTCTTTCAGCCAGCCGCCCGCTTCGAGAACAGTTTCGCGGTTCTGCGAGCTTGCGCGGCCCGCCGGCAGCATCCGATTCGCAGCCCCCAGCGCACCCAGCACCTGTAGCGGCGAGAGATTGAATCCCGCCAGGCGCGCCGCATCCAACGTTACTTTCAGCTCTCGGCGCTGGCCCCCCAGCAGCGTCACCTCGCTGACGTCACTTGCCTGTTTCACCGTGTCGGTCACCTGAGCCGCAATCTTCCTCAGCTCAAGATCGCTATACCGCTTCGAGTGCAGCGTCAGCGCAAGGATCGGCACATCGTCGATCGACCGCGGCTTCATCAGCGGCTCCGATGCGCCCGGCGGAATCTTGTCGTAGTTCGAGTGCAGCTTCTCGTTCAGCCGCACGATGCTGCGCTCCTCGTTCTCGCCGACTTTGAAGCGCACGATCGCCATCGACATCCCGGTCGACGTTGTCGAGTATATGTACTCGACGCCCGGGATCTCCCACAGTAGTTTCTCCATCGGGCGCGTGACGCGCTCTTCCACTTCCTTCGCGCTGGCGCCGGGCATCGACACCATCACGTCGATCATCGGCACGATGATCTGCGGCTCCTCCTCGCGCGGAAGCATGATCACCGAGAACGCGCCCACCAGCAGGGATGAAACGATGACCAGGGGCGTGAGCTTCGAATTAATCCAACCATGCGCCAGCCGTCCTGCCAGACCGTACTTCGGCTTCTCAGTCACTGCCGCACCTCGATCTTCGAACCGTCGGCGAGAGCAGCCGGGGGCTGCGCCACAACGCTCTCACCAGAGCCCAGGCCACTCAACACCTCGACATGGCCTCTTGTGGCCGCGCCGGTCGTGATCATCCTGGTCCGGGCGATCCCGCTCTCCGCCACGAACACGCTCTCCAACTGTCCCGGCCGCATCACGGCGGTGGCCGGGATCATCAGCGCCTTCTTCTCACCCATGGGGAAGCGTGCCCGCCCGAACATCCCGGACCGCAACTGCCCTCCGTGCAATCCGATCTTCACAGTGAAGGTGCGTGAACTCGCGTCCAGCGCCGGCACGATCTCCTCGACCCGCGCCTCCAGCGGCTTGTCTGCGGATTCCAGTTCCACTTGCACCTTCATGCCCGGCCGGATCTTTCCCAGGAGGCTCTCGCCCACCTGCGCTTCCAGCCGGTAGTCGCCTGCCTGCTCCACAACCAGCAGCGGGACTCCCGGAGACGCCAGCATACCCGGCTCCGCCTTCCTCTCCACTACGGTTCCAGCGAACGGCGCGATCACCTCCATATAGCCCTTCATCACCGCGGCCTGCGCGACCGCCTCGTCCGCCTGTTTGATCTTCAGATCGAGCTGAGCCCGCCTTGCACGCGCCATCTCGTAGTTGGCCTGCGCCATGCGCCGCTTCGCAGACACTTCATCGAACTCCTGGCTTGTGATCGACTTCTGGTCGAGCAGTGTCTTCATTCGCTTGTAAGTGATGTCCGCCAGTTCGAGATGCGCCTGGGCTGCAGCGATGGCGCTGTTCGCTTCAGGAATCCCGCCTTGGGCCTCGCCGCGTGCCGCTTCCGCCTGGCGCAGTCCGGTGTCGATCTCCCTCGCCTCGATCACGGCGACCACCTGTCCGGCCCTCACGCTGTCGCCTGCCTGCGCGCGGATCTCCCGCACGTATCCCATCACCCGCGCCGACAACACCGTCGTTGTCCGTGCCTTCACTGTGCCTGTGGCCTCATAGGTGTCCGCGACGCTCTCCTCCGCAGCCTTCACCACGGTCACCGAGACGGGCGCGGCGCCCGCGGCCTTCTTCGACTCGGCGTGCTGCTTCTCGCCGCCGCAGCCAGCCAGGCTCATCGCCGCTGCCAGAGCGGCCATCGTCAGAGTCTTATTCCAGTACATTCGAATCTCCATTCAGAACTCCCGCCGCCCTCTCGACATCCAACGCCGCAAGCCGCTGGTCATATACCGCGGCCAGCTTCCTGTTCTTCGCGTCCAGCAAAGCCGTCTGCGCCCGCAGCAGATCCGTAACTGTCGCCAGCCCGCTCGAATAGCGGTTGCGCAGAATGCGCAGGCTCTCTTCCGCCTGTGCGACACTCGCCTCCGAGACGCCGATCCGTGCATTGGCCGCTTCGTAGTCCGCCTTCGCCTTCGCCAACTCCAGCTTCAGCGCGTTTGTGTATTGCCGCTCCCCCGCAGAAGCTGCTGAAGCCATCGCCTTGGCCTCGGCCACCGTCTCCCGCGTCCGGCTGCCGTCGAACAGATTCCACTTCAGCGACGCCATGAACATCCAGTTCGCACCGCCCTTGTTGACGAACTGCTGTCGGTCGGCCTCGAATACGCCGCGCACTCCGATCTGCGGCCAATAGCCAGCCTTAGCCGCCTGAGCCTGCGCTTCGGCTGCCTGCTTTGCGAGCCGGATATGCTGCAGTTCGGGCCGGTTTGACGGTTCGCCGTCCTCCGCCGCGCCGGCGGCGGTCAGCCGCGTTGTCAAAGCGTGATCGCTCTCCAGCGGCAGTCCCAGCGCTTCGTTCAGGGCGGCTTTAGCAACCTTGAGGTCCGCCTCTCGCCGGATCACCTGCTCTTTCATTGAAGCCACGTGGACTGCGATCGACAGCACATCCGCGTCCGTCGCCATCCCCGCGGTCCGAACGGTCTCGGCTCGCTGCTCGTCGGCCTCAGCCGTCTTTAGCGCCTCCCGTGCCACCTCCAGCGCCTCGCCGGCCAGGGTCACGCCATGGTACGTTCGGGCCACGCGGGCGATCAAGGCGAGTTCTGCCGCCTTCTTCTCGGCCTCGGTCATCTGCCGGCCATACTCCGCGGCACGGACGCTATTCTTGACGCCGCCGAAGTCATACACCATCTGCTCGGCCGTCACCAGGCTCTGGAAGTTGTTTAGAGCATCCGGGCGGTTCAGGGTGTCTATGTTGAAGTTGGCTGCAGTGAACTGGTGCTGTGTCAGCAGCGCGCCGAAGACGTATATGGGGTTATCACCCCGCTGGTAACTCTCCATGTACTGCAGGCGGGGTTTCCAGCCGGATTTCGCCTGTTCAATTCGGCTTCCCGCTGCTTGAATTCTTGCCGACGCGGCATCGAGGGCCGGGTGATGGCCCAACGCCTGCTTCACCGCCTCTTTCAATGAGAGCGGCTCCTGCGCCGCGGCCGCGACTGCCAGCAAACTGAGTGTCAGTATTCGCTTTCGCACAAATTTCGAGATGCATTGTTGGCTTCTGCGTGACATGTCACCTCCACGTTGAGTCTGCATCTCCATTGCTGAAGGCAGCACTCATGGAACTTACAGTCAACTACTTGGGCGATGTTCAATTTGAAGCCGAGGCGCGCGGACACAAGATCGTTTGCGATCAGCCTCTGGAGAATCAAGGCCACAACGAGGGAATGACACCCCCGGAATTGCTTCTTGCTTCACTGGCCACGTGCGCAGGATTTTACGCAGTGCAATATCTGAGGGTTAGGAATCTACCGGGCGAAGGCCTCAAAGTCAAGGTCACTTCCGAAAAGGTCCTGCACCCCGCCCGCCTGGACAATTTCAATATCACCATTGATGCCCCGGGAGTCACAGCGGAGAAGGACATCGAAGGCATCCGGCGCTCGGCAGAGAAGTGTCTCATCAAGAACACAATGTTGATGCCGCCGTCAATTAACGTCCATGTGAACGCGGCGGCGGCCGCACTACGATAAAAGGGTGCAGTCCACCGTACGTTCCGCACCCGAAATTGAATGGGCGCGGCGGCTCCTGGCTGGAGACGCCAGTGCTTTTACGCCCTTCGTGGAGAGCTTCCAGCACCGCATCTTCCAATACACCTGGCTGATGTGCGGCCAACGGGAAGACGCCGAGGAGGTTGCTCAAGACACCCTCCTCAAGATCTTTGAAAGCTTCGACCAGCTCCAGGATCCGGAACGCGTCAAGGCATGGGTCTTTCGCATAGCGAAAAACTACTGCCTGATGAAGAGGCGGAAGAGTGTCTTCGCCCCGGAGCGTGAGTACTCTTTGGACGAACTCCTTCCCAACCCCGCCGGTGACTCTGTCCGCACCGTGCAGGTACCCGATACTGCGGAGCTTCCCGAGCAGCAGGTTCTCCGTGCCGAGCTCAATGCCGAGCTTGAGCGGGTGCTGCGCGGCCTCCCCGATCTCTACCGCTCCGTCGTCCTGCTGCGCGACGTCGAGGGTTTGTCCACTGCTGAAACTGCTGAGGTCCTGGACCTCAGCGAGGATGTCGTCAAACAGAGGCTGCATCGAGGGCGCCTGGCGCTCCGCAAGGATCTGGCCGCCTATCTCAGCCCAGTGAACGGGGAGGAAAACAAGTGAGCAACGGGACGCATCAACACGACCATCGGGATCCGGCCTGCCTGGAGGTATTCGCCATGCTCTCCGAGTACCTCGATGGCGACCTCGACGATTTCGACTGCCGTCACATCGAGGAGCACATTGCAGACTGCCCGCCCTGCATCGACTTCATCAAGTCGCTTCGCAAATGCGTCCAGGCCTCGCACGACTTCAAGGGCAGGGAAGAGTGTCCCTCGATCCCGCCTGAACTGGAAGGACGATTGAAAGCCGCCTGGCAGGCCGCACTCGCGCGCAAGAAGTAAGGCGGAGCTTTCGCCCGGCGGCTGACCCTCCTGATGGCCTCGTCTTTCCTTATTGCCCCCGCTTCAAGTACGCGATCACATCCGCCATATCCGTGTTGACGAACCGCGGCCAGGCTACGCCCTTCGACCGCATGGCGGTTTGCATCGTAGGACCGTGGCTCCATAGCGCTGCCACCATCTCGAAGGAATTCGCTTTCTCCCCGAGTTGCAGCCTCGGCCCGGGGCCGTTCGTGTGGCAGCCCATGCAGCCCTTCGATTCGAACACCTTCGAGCCGCGCGCCCATGCGCCGCCTTCATCGGAGAACTGAAGAGTCCACACATAACCGACCAGGCGTTTCATCTCTTCAGGCCGCAGCGGGCTCTTCTGCTCGGCAAGCACCGGATGATTCCACATCGCAGCAGCCAGGTCCGCCGTGGATCGCAGTACGCCGGGCTTGGCCAGACTGCGTGCGCCCGTGTGGCAGCCGGCGCAACCCTTGGCCTTGAACAGCGTCTCCCCGGTTTCCGCCGAGGCGGGCGCAAACTCAGGCTTCAACCCCTTCGCCTGCGGCAGATTCTGCAGATACACCGTGATGTCATTCATTTCCATCGCGGTCATGGCGGGCTTCTTGACGCCCTTCGCCTTCATCGCCGCCTGCATCGGCGCGCCGTGATTCCACATCTGCCGCGCCAGTTCGATTGCATCCGTCACCTGGTTCCACTTCAGAACCTCCGGTCCGGTGCCTTTCGCCGTGGGGCTAAGGCTGTGGCACTCCGAGCAGCTTTTCTCCACGAACGCCTTGCGCCCGCGTGCCGCGTCACCCTTGTGCTCGAAGAACCTCGCAGCGTAGAAGTAGGCAAAGAGGTCCGCGGACTGCTGGCTGTTCAATTGGGGCTTCGTGATCCCCGCCTTCTCCATCGCGCTCCACATCTGTGGTGCGTGATTCCACATCAGGGCGGCCATGAGCGCTGGAGTATATTCACGGCTCTGCCCCCGGCCGAGGTCCGGCGCCGCTCTGCCTCCTTCGCCATTCACGCTGTGGCACGTCACGCAGTTCTGGCTCCTGAACAAAGCCTCGCCACGCGACGCATCCCCCAGCGGCACGGTCCCATAGGCTGCCACCGCCAGCGCCGCCCCGATTAGAACTACTTTCATACTCCCCTCCTGGGCACCTCAATGAACTGACTGCCCGCGGTCCTACAGCAGCAGGCGGACGCCGCCGGTGTAGGTGTGGGCTCGGAATCCCTCATAGCCGTAGAGTTCCTGGTGCATGCCATAGTAGCGCCACTCCGAGAAGAACTCCAGTCTCTGCGTGACGGGCAATTGCAGTCGGCCCTGCGGCTGGAAGTAATTCGTCGGCCGCGTCCCATGCGTCGTTATGAACGAACCGCCGAACGACAGGCGTCCGCTGTAGGTCTTCGAGAACGGCAGACGCAGATTCGCCAGCAGCACACCGGTGTTCGCAAAGTCCCTGTAGGGCGATGCGAGGGGCGTAAGGCTCGCCGGGTTCAGGAAATTGATGTCGCTCTTGATCTGCGAATACGTGTAGTCAGCCACGATGCTGATGTTTTTCCCGCTGTTCGGGATCCACTGTAGACTGCCCGTCGCGGCCTGTGACTTGTAGTGGTAGTTCACGCCCGGATCCGGATTGTCATTGGTGAAATAGAGGTAGTTGGCATTGAAGAAGAAGTTCTTCGGCAGCGTCAGCCGTCCCAACAACCGGTAAGTGTTCGTGTCCATCAGGCCGGTGCGGTAGTAAGTCTTGACGCCGTTGGTGATGTCGAAATCGCCGGTCAGGGAAAGGCGGCTGAAGGGCCGCGCGGAGAATCCGGCCAGCCCGCTGTAGCGTTTCAGGTCCAGGCGGTCCGTGGGTCCGTTGATGGAGAATGAGCTCGCCCGCATCACAGAATCGCCCCAGACATAGCGGAACCCGCCGCGTATGGTGAAGTGCTTCAGGACGTCGTACAGCGCCTCGACCTGCTCACGGTACTGGCTGACTTCCAGTCTCTCCCCGTCGGGCAGCGTCGAGGTCCCGTTCCCGCCATTCTTGAAGATGTAGTTCGACAGAAGCGTGCTGGTGCCGTCTGTATGGAAACGGTCAGACTCAAAGCTCTCGCGGAGCCGAAGCCGGCCGGCCGCGCGGGCCTCGGCGCCGGCGCTCCACGACACCCGCGGCATCGTCGCGTTTCCGTAGAGCGTGTCGGTCTGGGCCGTGAGGAAGGTCGTCGAACTCACCGGAGATACCAGCGTTCCATTCTGCGTCTGGTAGAGGTTCGCATCCGTCTTCGGCCTGGTGCGCACAACGCTCCCGGAGAGATCCAGCCAATCCCATGGATTCGCGGTGAGCAACCCCTTCGTGTACTCGCCCTGGGACCTGATCCTGTACTGTTGCTGACCGCTGGTCAGCGTGAGCGTCTGGCCGAGATAGGGCGTCGTGCGGTTGCCGGTGAGCGGGCCGGTGGAGTACACCTGCTGGTTGTCGTCCAGGCGCCGGCCGCCCTCCTCGATAGTGACGTGCCAGCGCCTCATCTCGATGCGCAGGCCGCCGCGAATCTCATCGTTGTGCCAATCCACTACGTTGCGCAACGCATATTCGTTCGACACTTCCACTAGCGGAGTTACTCCATAGCCGTTTCCCGAATTCCGCGTGTAGCCGAAATAGGGGATGAATCTGCCGCCCGGGAAGATCTGCAGATCATTGTCCAGGTTGCGGATCGTGGAATCGTACGAACGCTGGTCGAAATAGACCCCCTTCGCGAGCGTCGGGTCCGCGTACGACGGCAGGTTGTTGAAGTAGGCGACGTTCGAATACGTGCCCAGGTAGCGGTACTTGCCGCGCTTCAGCAGATCGAGCCGCGCGGTGTTGTAAGGGTCGCCGCCCCAGTTGAACATCTGCAGGCGCGCGCTGTCCAGCCACTTGCTGCCTGTCGGTTCATAGGCGGTGTCCATCCCGACTAACCGGACGCCCTGGCCCAGGTTCACAACGCTGCGATAGGTGTTGCGGTCGCCCGCCCAGCCCACCCAGCGTGCGCCCAGGTCGATATAGCCGCTGACCGCCTTCTCCGCGACAGGCGCCGGCGACTCGGCAGGTTTCTCTTCCTTCTTCTGCTCCGGCTGCACTTCGGCCTTCTGCCCGGGCTGTTGCGCTTCCGCCGCGGGAACCGCCGGCGCCGGATCAGCCACCCGCGCGGTCGTGCTGGTCTTTACCAGACGCGCTTTCGTCGACTTCGCGTGGCGCGTCTTTGTTCCCTTCGCTTCCTTTGTGTTGTTGGCGGGCCCTTGCGCCAGAAGCGCCAGCGGCAGGGCCAATGCCAGCCAGATCCTCATCGCAACATCGCCCCGTTTGCGTTCGATCCGTGGATCTTCTGATGACATATGGTGCAGTTCTGGAACCTTGGGTTCCGCAGGTCGTGAATCGCAGGCGGGACTCCTCCCGCCGTCGTCGCCTTCGGCGGCGACTGAATGTTCGAGTGGCACTCCAGGCACAGATTCAGCACCTGCGCCCTCGCCAGCATTCGTGGATTAGCTGATCCGTGCGGCTCATGGCAGATCGAGCAAGGCTCGTTCTTCACCGGCGCATGCTCAAACACAAATGGCCCGCGCTTGTCTGAGTGGCAAGCCATGCAGCCTGGCTCGGTTCCGCTCGTCAGCCTCAGATTCTTGTTCAGGAAACTAGCGTGCGGATTGTGGCATCCCGTGCACGCCATCGCGCCCTCGTTCAGTTTGTGCCGGTACGGCTTCTGGAACGATGCCCAGACGTCAGAATGGCACGACGCGCACTTCTTGTTGATACCCGCCGCCTGCCGGTACTGCGCTTGCGTTGACTCCGCCCCAGTCGCGTGTACATTGTGGCATTGTGTACATGCCACGTTGTTCCTGGCGTGACTGCTCTGCAGGCGACCCACGTGCGTCGGCTGATTCTTGTGGCAGCTCAGGCACATCTCGTCGATTGCCGCCGCCTTCATGTTCTTCGGACTCCGGATATCGTCAGCCGAGTTCGTCTCCGCGTGCACGGACCCCGGCCCATGGCAGGCCTCGCAAGCCTTCGTCTCCCACCCGCGCTTCTTGTTGGTTTCCAGGATCGCGTGCGGGTTCTTCTTGGTGAAGTTGGAATAGATCTCGTCGTGGCAGCCCGCGCACGTCTCGGATCCGACGTACTCTTTCTTCTTGGCGGCCTCAGGTCCCTTCTGCTCCGCCGCTTTTCCCTGCGGCTTGTCCTGGGGACCGGCGGCAGCCGGGGCGGCCAGAGCAAATACAGCCGTCCACAGCAGTAACCGGAATCTCATGCGTACTCCCGATTGGAAAAAGGCAGGCCCCTTCAGGAGCCTGCCCATGTTTGACTTCAACTACTGAGCATGCACCTTGCTAACCGAGTACTGTGAGTTCGGCCCATGGCAGGCCGCACAGCTCTCGCCCAGCGTGGTGGTGTTGGCCATCGCGTGCGACGCAGCGTCCTTGCTGGAATGACATGCCAGGCAAGCTGCGGACGATGTCCCGACCGGATTCAGCCATCCGCGCGGATCCGTTACCGGATACACGCCATTGGCCGGCAGGTTCTGGCCGTTGGTCACGTGGCACATAGAGCAGTTCGACACCAATGCAGGCGGCGGAAACTCGACGTCGCTGAAATCAACCGCGCCGCCACGCCCGTACACGGTGTAGCCGCTGGGCTGCTCCGCGCCGGTATGAATGCGGTGTACCATCGACGCCATGCTAATGGACTCAGCCGGCATCTTATCCGCCGGGCGCCGCGCGGCGTCCGTCATCATCGGATTGTGGCAGATTACGCAGCTCTCCACCACGTTGCGGTTTTCGCCGTGGAGCGAAAGGTTGTAGTGGCACTGATTGCACTTTGCCGTGTCGGTTGTCATCCTTCGAGGCGTGACTGCACTGCCGTCCACCGAGAGGTACGACACCTGGTTCGGGATGTTCACTGATACAGTGCGTTCTTTCTGAGTGCCGGCGAGCAGCTTCTCACTCGAGCGCCCTTCAATCTGCATTGTCCAGGTACCCTTCGCGTCAGCTGGGACAGCGGCTGTGAAGGCGTACTTATAGAGGCCCGGATTCCCCGTGAACGCGGTGGTCGCAGTTGGAGTTTCCTGCAGGTAGCCATTGGTACCCGCACCTGAGATGCCCTTGCCGTAGTCGCCCGCCAGCGCCGCCAGCGTGAAACCAAGGCGGCCGCTGCCGGCGCCAGGAATGAGATCGCCAATCGCCATGTCCTTCCCCGCCCGATCTTTCAACGAGAAGGTCACGGTCGGTTTCTGGCCTGGCTTGGTATTCTCCACGCTGACAATTTTGACGACCGCGCCGCGAACCAGCGAGGAAGCTTGCGGGACGACGTGTGCGCCCTTAATCGACGCATCGAAGTCGACTTCGCCCTGCGGGATGTGGCAGTTCTTGCACTGGTTGTCGGAGACCTGCGGCAGCCCGAGGTGGCCTTCGCCGGTCGCGAAATTGATGTTGTCGTGGCAGGAGCCGCAAGCGACGCGAGACGGATTCTGCAGCCATGCATCCATCTGCTTCGCGCCGTCGTTCGACTTCTCATGGCACCACTGGCAGTTGTTCGGCTGCGAGGGCATGCCGACCTTCGACCAGTCGCTCACTGCGTTCCCAAAGCCCACAATCTGGTACGGCTTGCCCGCCTGCACGCTCGGCAGGCTCGATCCCATGTGGATTTTGTGAGCCATTACCGTCAGGTCGATAGTATTGCCAGTTTCAGGATTCGTGTTGTCGACAGTCGTCGATCCATTGCTATACGCGGGCGTATGGCACATGGTGCAGATGTCCACTCCAACGCGCGAGCCGCCGTGGAAGCTCAGGTTGTCGTGGCACTTGTTGCACGAAGCAACCATGAAAACCTGACGCACCTTGGTCACCGCCGACCCGTCGGGGACGAATGAGTAGACGTCCGTCGCGTAGTTCGTCGACATATCGAACTCGCTCAGATTTCGGCTGCCGTAAACGGCGATCGAATGAGTGGAGCTCTTTTCGTAGCCCGCCGGCAACTTGGTCCCGAACGTGTAAACGTACTCACCGTCCGCAACCTTCGCATAGGTGCCGCCCGAGTCTGCCCCCGCCTGCCGCGCCTGCTTGCCTGCGGTCGGCGGATACGTGCTGGTTTTTACGCGAGACGCGTACGACTGGTAGTATTTGCCGTCCGCCGGGATTCTCGCCAGAATGAAGCTCGTAGAAATCGCGCCCGGCGTATTGACGCCTTCGCGTTCCAGTGGAACGCCCTTCGGATCAGTAATCCTGAACCTGGCTTTGACCGTACCATCCGTGGCTATCTCGTGGCTCAGAATTTTGAACACAAGGCCCGGACGAACGAAGTTGACAGTCGCTTCGTCCGCATAGAACGCCTTGTCCCGCTCGGTGAACGGGGACTTCGTGGAACTGACCAGCGCCGTCGAGGCCACCAGCACCATCACCACGAGCGCCCATTTCATCCAGCCACCGGAGCGTAGATGAATGCGCATATTGCTCTCCTTCTCTCTCTCAGGAAATCATCTTCTAAGAAATTTACAGCTTTCGCCGCATGATACGGCTCAGAGTCTGCTTTGCATGATCCACGCCAAACCTAGCCGATCTCTTTGCCTGCGTCAAGGTTCCTTGTTTCAATGAGATAACTCAGATGTAGAAATTTACATCACCCGTGGGAATTACGTCATTGATGGGTGAATCCCACCACCTGTGGGTGAAGGCCCCCAGATCTATATCCCATTGATTCGCTGTGCCGAATATGAAGACTATTCAATCAACTGTCAGCAAGAGGTGTCAAATCGAGGAACTGACCGGTTGCGGAATTACTCAACACCCTCTGCACCCATCAGTCGGACAACCCTACCCGGCACTGGTGTCTCAACGCTTCCTGTTCCATTTCCCGATAGGCCCGGTTTCTCCGAGCCAGTTCGTCGAAGTCCACCAGGTGGGCGTCGAACTCGGGCCCGTCGACGCAAGCGAACTTCACTTCGCCTCCAACCGTCACGCGGCAGCCGCCGCACATGCCGGTCCCATCGATCATCACCGGGTTCAAGCTCGCATGCAGTTTCAGCCCCCAACCCCGCGTCGCCGCTGCAGCGGCCTTCATCATGGGGATCGGACCGATCACGTGGCCCTCGCTGAACGTCCCTGGACCCGCCATGCTCAACAGAAGCTGAACCACGTTTCCCTCAAAACCGTAAGTTCCGTCATCCGTCGCCCATTGCAGAACGTCCACCGCGCTCCGCAACTCCTCGTCCAGGATCCGGTAGGCGTCCGACCGCGCGCCACACAACGCCGTCACGTGATTGCCGGCATCATGGAACGCCTTCGCCACGGGCAGAAGTTCGGCGACCCCCACGCCTCCCGCCATGCAGACCACTCTCTGCTCTGAGCTGATCGTCGCCGGCTCGCCAAGCGGTCCCACAAGGTCCGCCAGCGCCTGGCCGGGCTCCAGCGCCACTGCTTCCCGCGTCGTCTTGCCGATCGCCTGGATCACCATCGTGATCGACTGCCGCTCCGCGCTTGAATCCACGATTGTCAGCGGGATCCGCTCGCTCTCCGCCAGCGGCCGGATGATAATGAATTGCCCTGCCTTCCAACGTTTCTGGATGCGCGGCGCCTCCACCTCCAGCAGCACAACCTCCGGCGCCAGTTGCCGTTTGGCCAGTATCCGGTTCACTGCTCCACCTCCTCAACTGCCGCTTCGGCAGGCGCGCCGCTGAGCGCCATGTGAATCGACTGCGCCGCCGCGCGTCCGTCTTTCATTGCAAGGATCACAGTCGAGCCGCCCCGCACCACGTCACCTCCCGCGTACACCATCGGCATCGATGTCTGGCCGCTGGAATCGATCACAATCTTGCCGCGCTTCGTGATGAGCTGCGGCGTCACCCTCTGTAGCGTCGGGTTCGGCGCCTGGCCGATTGCCGCCACCACTGTGTCCACGGGCATCCTGTACTCGCTTCCCGCGACAGGCACCGGCGACCGCCGCCCGCTCTCGTCCGGATCGCCCAACTCCATCCGGATACATTCGATCTCTTTCAGATTGCCGTGCTCATCCCCGTGGAGCGCCACCGGCGCGGCCAGAAACACGAACCGGATACCCTCTTCCTCAGCGTGCTCAATCTCCTCCAGACGGGCCTTCAACTCGGCCCGCCCGCGCCGGTAGAGAATCGTCGTCTCGCTCCCCATCCGCTTCGCCCACCGCGCCGCATCCATCGCGGAGTTGCCGCCTCCTACGATCACTGTGTGGCGTCCCACTCGCACCGGCGTCGGTGCACTCGGGAACTTGAACGCCTCCATCAGGTTGATGCGCGTCAGAAATTCGTTCGCAGTGTAGACACCCACCAGGTTCTCGCCCGGGATGCCCATCAGGTAGGGCAGACCTGCTCCTGTGCCGATGAAGACTGCCTCGTAGCCGTCCTCAAACAGCTCATCGAGCGTTGCCGTCTTGCCCACGATGAAGTCCACCACAAACTCCACGCCCATGTTCTGCAGGCGCGCGATCTCCTCATGGAGGATCTCTCGCGGAAGCCGGAAATTCGGGATGCCGTACGCCAGCACACCTCCGAGCTTGTGCAGCGCCTCGAAGATGGTCACGCGGTAATTCAGCCGCACCAGGTCATATGCGGCGATCAGCGATGCCGGACCACTCCCCACCAGCGCCACCTTCTTGCCGGTCGGTTGCGTGTACGTTCCGGCCAGCTCCTTCATCCGCAGCCTGGCGTGATCCGCTGCGAATCTCTCGAGTGAGCCGATCGCCACCGGATCCCACTTCTTGGCCACGATGCAGGCGTCTTCACAGAACAGTTCGTGCTGGCAGACGCGCCCGCACACCCCGGGGAACGGGCTCTGCTCACTGATCACGTCGTGTGCGCCCTGACTGTCTCCGTCCGCCAGCCGCGCAATGAAGCGCTTGATGTCGATGTGAAGCGGACATGCATAGACGCATGTCGGTTTGGCACACTGCAAACATCGCTGCGCCTCTACACCCACCTGCTCGGGCGTGAACCCGAGCGCCACCTCCTCCGGCGTTTTGGCCCTAACTTCTGGATTTAAAAGAGGTAATGCCTGTCGAGGAGCCTTGGGGTTGGGTTTGTACTTTGGTGGCAATGCGGCCATAACAGACTACAAGCAGCAATCCAGATGCCAAATTCCGGTTTACAGCACCCAATCGGGGTTTACTGCTTGCCGGCCAGGGCCTTGTTCTCCGCCTCTCCAAACTGCTCTCGCGCCTTGTCCGTGACCTCCCAGAAGTACAATGTCTTGCCGTTTACTTCAATTTTCTGGTCCGGCTGCCAGTCCCCCATGTTGAAACTGTGCGAGACGATACGCGTTCCGTTTTTCAAATCGCGCAGAAGCTTCGGGCGCAATCGCAGATTCACATCCGGCAGGAGATAGAGAGTCACGAGCGTCGCCTCGTGAATGTCCGCCTCGAACAGGTTCTTCTCGACAAACCTCACGCGGTCCGTCACGTTGGCCCGCCGGGCGTTCTCGTTTGCCTCCGATATCCGCTCAGGGTTCAGGTCGTAGCCCATCCCCCGGGCGCCAAACTTCTCAGCCGCCATCACAACGATCCGACCGTCTCCGCATCCCAGGTCGATGATAAAGTCGCTGCTCTGAATATGGCCCAGCTTCAACATCGCTTCCACGATCACAGGCGGTGTCGGCACATAGGGAACGTCGCCGCCAAAGTCGTCGTATTGTGCGGCTGCAGGCCAGGCTGCCAGACAGAGGAGCATGCATGTCCAGAGCGTTCTTCGGGTCATGCCGCACAGCCTAGCACCTCCTGCCCGTGAAATATAGCCGTCCCTAACGCGTTTTTCGTTGATGAATAAGCCGATCCGCCCTATCATCGGACCAAGGAGAGTCGGGATGCGTCTTGCTCTACTCGGTGCTGTGATTCTGGCCTGCGCTCTGCCGGGCGCTGCGCAAACCATCATTGAAGCCGGAGCACTGGCCGGTGCTGCCACAGCCGGGGCCGGTCCCGCCGCCAGAATCGGCGCCTCTCTCGACAAGGTCCTTGGCAAAGTTGAGACGACTCTCGCCGGCAAACCTTCGGCCTCGCCTGCCTCCGCGCTGAAGGGCTCCAAGACGGTCGATCCCTCCCTCCCTGTCCTGAAGCCCTCTCCGCCGCCCCCTCCCAAACCCCTGAAGACCGATTTCGACTCTGTCGCACCTGGACTCTCCCGTACGGAGCTGATCGCCAAAGTAGGTCCCCCCTCCTTTGCCATCGCATCTTCCGGCGGCGAGTCTCTCTCCTACATCTGTCGAGAAGGTGAGCGCTTCACCGTCCAGATTGAGGGCGGTAAAGTCACCACCGTCGCGGCGGAATAGTGACCAACGACGCCATTTGTTGGTTAAATTGATTTAATTAAAAAACTTGAATGTTTCGCCCTCCCAAGGTATAGTTCCCTATCAAGCATTTCTGAGCTGCATGGGTCTTCATGACCACTTCTTCACTCCACAAGAGTGAAGCTTCTTTTGCGGCGTTACGCCGTTGTCCCAGGGATCACGGGCTCGACTTGTGTGTCCTGGGTTGCCAATCGGAGGAAGACGACTCGCCCGGCTCCGGCCGGGCGGGACTGGCTTATTGACGGGATGAAGAGTAGCGGTGCGCCAGGCCGCCATCCGTGCAGCTCAGAATCGCTCTTGGCGCTGCGGTGGGGAACAATCCTTATTTCAGAGGCGTCTGTCCGGTTATGACGCGCCTCCCCAGCCCGGCCCGGAATCCTCAGGATCGAGCCCTGCTTCCCTTCGGCGTCCTCCTCCATCACTTCTTCCAGCTCTTCTTCGATCAGGAGTCCCTCTCGCCTCAAGGCGACTCCACCACCAGTTTCTCGCAAATCCTCGGCTTGCTCGCTGTCCCCGGCGCTTTCTTCATCATCCTCTTCTGGCCCTTTGCCGAGCCGGGGTGGATGCTCGTCATTTTCCGGTACTTCTTTGTCAGCTTCTCGATGATCGTCACCGGCTTCGCGGTCGTCTTCAAGTGGGACGCGCTCTTTCCGGACCGCCGAGACTACCTCATCCTGAACCCCCTCCCTCTCAGCCGCGCATCCCTCTTCGGCGCCCGCGTCGCGGCCCTGTCTGCGTTCCTGTGCCTCATCCTTGTCGCGGCCAACGCGATCTCGCTCCTTTTCTGGCCCGCGATCGATTCACGCCATAGCGTCTTTGCCGTTTGGGCCGCCCACCTCACGGTGGTCATCTCCGGCAGCCTGTTTGCTGCTTTGGCTGCGGCTGCCGTCCAAGGCATCCTCGCTACGCTCTTTACCGGAGCGTTGTACCGCCGCATCTCCGTCACTGTGCAGACCCTTCTGCTCGCAACTTTCGTTTTGCTCCTCGTGCTGATCCCTCTCATGGGCCCGATGTTCCGCTTCTGGGTCCGCGCGGACCGCCCCATCGTCCACTGGTTCCCGCCCTACTGGTTCGTCGGCCTCTACGAACTCCTCCTCCCTACAACGCGCAACACTGCCTTGCAGGACCTTGGGTATGAGGCGATGAATGGCTTGCTCGCTGTCTCCGCCATTTTCGTGGTCACCTACCTGCCCGGATACTTCCGCCATGCGCGCCGCGCCCTCGACACGCCGGCGCCCCGCCCGTCCGGCCCAGGGCTCCTGGTTCGCTCCGTGAGCGCACTGCTGCACCGCACACTGCTCCGGCAGCCCCTTCAGCGCGCCGTCTTCCACTTCATCAGCGAGACCATCGCCCGCAGCATGAAGCACCGCCTCTTCCTCGCGCTCTATGGCGGATTCGGCGTCGCGGTCGGAATCCTGAGCTTCAAGGGCGGGCCGGAGGGGATGCGCGAGCTCCCGTTCATCCTCTCCTTCGTCCTCGTCTCCGGGCTTCGAGCGGCCTTCAACTTTCCCTCGGAACTGCGAGCCAACTGGGCATTCCAGATTACCGATCCCGGTTCGGCGAGTCACGCGCAAGCCGCCACGCGCAAGTGGATCGTCCTCCACGCGCTTGCTCCCTTCTATCTCTGCATCATTCCAGTCGAACTCCAGCACAACCTGTGGCCGGAAGCGCTCTTTCACGCAGCTTTCGGATTCGCGCTCGCCGTGCTCCTCGTGCAGGTCATGTTCATCGGCTTCATCAAGGTCCCGTTCACGTGCGCGTGGTTCCCCGGCAAGTTCAACTTCGTCGGGCTGAGCGCCCTATACATCTTCGGATTCACCATGTACAGCCGGACGATGTCACGCCTGGAAGTCTGGCTATTCGATCACCCTGCCCTGGCAGCCTCGTTCTTCGGCCTCGTGCTCGCAGCCGGCTGGGCGCTTGGATTCCTTCGCAACCGGCTGATGCGCGACGAAACCCTCGACTACGAGGATGCCCGGGATCCACTCATCCGCAGCCTCGATCTCTCTGAAGGAGCCTGAGCGATGCTCGAAATCAAAGGACTCACCAAGCGCTACCGCAACACGCCGGTTGTCGATAACGTCAGCTTTACTGTCAGGCCCGGTGAGATCACAGGCTATCTCGGCCCCAACGGCTCAGGGAAGTCAACGACTGTCAAAATGATCACCGGCCTGCTCGAACCCACTGCGGGCCACGTCTTCCTGGACGGCGCCAACATCCGGGATAACCTGGTCGCCTTCAAGTCGCGGCTCGGTTACGTGCCTGAGGAAGCCATCCTCTACAGCTACCTCACGGGACTCGAGTACCTGCAACTGATCGGACGCCTCCGCGGCCTCAGCGAGAACGTCCTCAATGCGCGAGCCGACCGGCTCCTGCGGCTCTTCCTCCTCCACCCACACCGGTACTCTCCTATCTCCGCCTACTCCAAAGGAATGCGACAGCGCATCCTGATCTCCGCCGCCCTGCTCCACAACCCCGACGTCCTCATCCTCGACGAGCCGCTCTCCGGCATGGACGTCACTTCCGCCCAACTCTTTCAGCACCTGCTGGCAGACCTCGCCCGATCGGGCAAGACCATACTTTACATCTCGCATGTCCTGGAGGTGGTCGAAAAGGTTTGCGCCCGCGTCATCATCATCCACAAGGGCAACATCCTTGCCGACGACTCAGTCGACAATCTGCGCGGCCTCATGAACCGCCCCTCGCTCGTCGACATCTTCTCCGAGCTGACAGAAGAGCGCGACCTGACCGTAGTGGCCTCCGAGATCGTCTCCGCGATCACATCCTGACAGTGAGTCGCACCATGCCCCCGGCTCGCGCTGGCGCGGCCAATCCCCTGGAAGGCCCCTACCGCGTGAACGTGCGCGTCACTCCGAAAGTCCAGTAGTTGTTGTCGGGAATCCCAGCCTGCAGCCCCCACTGCTTGCGATATCCGCCCTCGATCGACGTGTTCCTGAACGCGATCACTACCATCGTCTGATACCGGATTATCCGGTTCCCCTGCGTCCCGTAGAAATTCCACGAGTAGGTGTGCGCCGGGCCATGACGCAACTGGAGCGTGACATCATCGCGTTTCAAGAGCGTATGCTGTGCCCACGCCTGGGTGTGGAGCAGCGAACCCGTCGGCAGCGGACTCTTCAGCAGCGTCCACGAGTCGCTGGTCACGATGATCGGCACTTTGCCTGCCTTGGTTTGATATAGGAGGTTGCCGGGGATCAGCCAGTCGTTTGTCCCGCACTTGACGCTAGGAAACCGCCAGTACTGCACACCAGACCCCAGGATGAGAGACTGCCTCCCGCGCTTCCACACCGGCGCCTTGTAGCCGATGCCAGCCTGGTAGTCGTTCGAGTGGCTCGGCAGATCGTGCGTATCCCAGCCATAGAGAAAGAGTGAATCGCCGGCCATGAATGCATTTGTAAGGCCGGTGGTTAACTTCGATTGCCAGGCGGGGCCCTCTCCGAACGTGCCCCCAAGCGTCAACTGAAAGGTGTCTGCCAGGCCGGTCTGCACGGACGTGACCCAGCGCGTCTTGGGCCGGTTCGAGGCCATCGTGTCACTCGAGACGGTCTGGGCCTGGACCAGGGCCCAGAATGGGAGAAGGAGGAGTAGAAGAGTCCGTCGCAAATTTTAAGTATAACAGTTTAAGGCCTGCTTCTCTGTAAATAGAGTAAAAGCGCAGTGCATACTGCGCTTTATGGGCTTTCATCGTCTTGCGGGCAGATCTACCGCGTGTCTATTCGGTGAGGTGGAAAGTCGCCACGAACGCGCTCCGCTTCAGCGGGCTGGACCACTTCGCCTTCAAGTCCTTGGTAGGCGAACCATCGAAGCGGTTCTCCAGGGTGTAGGCCGCCATGGCGTGGTCCGTCTTGGCGAGCGGATCGTACCAGGGAACCTCGTGCCCGCAGGTGTGGTCGCCCTCCTGAATCGCCCGGGTCCGGATCTCAGCCAGCGTACCGGCGCTGAAGGTGACGCGCGACTCGTGGATGCTCGATCCCTCGACCGTGAACGTCATCGGTAATGCTTCTTCGCGCACGATGTCCTGCAACAGGTCGCCCGTCATCTTCTGAGCGAATTCCCGCAAAGCGCGGCGCTGTACCAGATTCGCCTTCTGATCGACGATCAGGAAAGCGCGCACGGGGTACGTCTCGCCCGTCACGTCGCCCAGCGTCGAGTTGGCCCGCACCGCGGCCGCCACCTTCAAGCCGTCCAGGCTGACGCCGTTCCACGTTCCCTTGTTGATCTGCCAGCCGAAAACCGCCAGGTTGCCGACCAGTTGCACTTCACTGTTCGCAAAGCACGCGCCCGTGAATACGTCCGCCGTTCGCGCCTCCACGTAGTTTCCGGATACATCAATGGCAGGCGAAGCGCCAAAGAGCGCAGCCGCCAAGGCCATGGTGCATACACCCGTCCTGCTGATCAACGTCATTGTGCGGATCTCCCAGTCTTCACCGGCCTCGCATCCAGAGGCCTACTTGGTACTGATTCAATTATAGGCTCTGGGGATTCCGCCCGGCGCTCAACCGCAGCCAATCACGCCGCTCTGCGGTTCACGTATTCGCCGAAACGCATATCTGTTTCCAGGATGTGCTTCCCCAGCCAGTCCTTCAGAAATGGCATCAGCCGGAGTGTGGCGGAAGCCTTTCCCGCCATTACTTCGCCGCTGAATTCATCCGCTTTCGCCACCATCGCCTGGTGCTTTCTCGCGTGCTCCTCATATCCCGGATAGTTCGAGTCACGCATCAGGCTCTCTTCCGTCGAGAAATGGTAGCGGGTGTAGTTCACCAGGTCTGTCAGGACGCGCGACACATCGTGCGGCTTGCCTCCCAACTGCATCGCTTCATGCAGCCGGTTCAGGATGTCCACAAGGTGCCGGTGCTGCCGGTCCACCGCGTCCACGCCAATCAGGAATGAGTCGCTCCAAGCGACTAGTGCCATGAAATGAATCCTCTGCTCCTTATCGCGATGACAGAGCGAGGATTGAGGAAATTCAGGTCTACCTTTTTGCCGCAGGGAAGTCAGTCTCATATCCCTTGGCGTCCCACCACAGGATGCGGTTCAGCGTGCTGCTCGGGATGTCGTCGACGTCGGACCAGTTCATCCGCGCCGACTCGCGCGCCGCCCACAGCCGCCGCCCGTTCAACGCCTTGAGCGGCGGGTTCATCTCGTCCAGCCTGATGCGCGCGGGCAGACAGTCGTATGGCCGCTCGTCGCGCTCCGGCGTGAAGACGCTTGTCATCGCCCGGGCACTCTTCAGCCACGCCGTCCGCGCCGGAATTCGGAACAGCTCCTGAATCGTCCGGATCATCGAGAGCTGGTTGTAGTTGTTCGAGTCCACGGCGCCGCGCCTCACGTTCGGCCCGATCATCAGCGCGACGGTGCGGTGCCCGTCCACATGATCGATCCCGTCCTGCGCATCGTCCTCGACCACCAGGATGAGGCTCTTCTTCCAGAAGCGGCTCTTCGAGATCCCCTCTACCATGCGCCCCAGCGCCAGATCGTTGTCGGCCACCATCGCGCGCGGCGTTGGCGAACCCGGACGCGTCCCGTTCGTGTGATCCGACGTCAGCGTGATGATGTTGATGTTGGCCATCTCGCCGGACCTGTCACGCTCTTTCAACTCGCGTAAGAACTCCTCCGCCCGGATCTGGTCCGTGATCACGGTATCGTCCTGCGGATAGCGCGCGCTCATCAGGTGCTTCAGGGCGGGGAGGCCGGACGCGCTGCATCCCACCTGGTCCTGCCATTTGCCATCCTTGTACAGCCGCCAGTAGTCGCTCCAGCTCAGCAGGCCCCGCTCGTGAATGTCCGACGCGCTCTGCTTCTCGGGATCCCACTTGCCCGGCAGGCAGAACTCGCCGTAGATCCGCACACTCACCTGCGGCGGCGCGCCCTGGAAGAAGAAGCCCTGCGGCGACACTGTGAGCGCGTCACTCATGTCCCACGCGTAGCCGCGCGGTGATGCCGCCATCGCGCGCTGCGTGTAGTCGCTGACGAACGCCATCATCAGCCACTGGTGGCCGTCGAAGCTGATCGAGCTCGTCGTGTAGAAATTGTCGAGCAGCACAAAACGCTCGGCCAGGGCGTGGTGGTTCGGCGTCACCTCGCGTCCGTACATCACCAGCTTCGGATCGCTGTTCCCCTTGCCGATGCCTCCAAATACCTGGTCGTAGGTCCGGTTCTCCTTGATGATCAGGAACGTGTGCTCGATGCCCAGCGAGCGCAGATTCTCCACCCCGCCCGCCGGCGTGAACTTCGGGGCGCTGGCCGCTTTCACCTCCCGCAGTCCAGCCGCCAGTTGCGCCGCATCCGGCTCCGGGATGTTCTGGATCAGCCCTTCATAGGCCCTCGAGTTAAACGTGCCGTCGCCCCTCGCCGTGTTCCCGGCGCCCTTGATGCTGACCACCCGCAATGAGCCCTGCCTGTCGATTTCTATCCCTGACGGGAACCATCCCGCCGGCAGCGCGCCCACGAATTTGCCGTCTTTCACCACCGCCACTGCGTTCATCCCAGCGAGCAGCACGTACAGTGTGCGCCCGTCGGCAGAGTAGGCGACATGCGACGGCAGGCTTCCCGTCGTCCCCTCGGGCCACGCCGGCATCTTCAGTTCGCGCGTCTTTAAAGATGCAGCATCAATCAACGTCACGCTGTCGGAGTGCCCGCAGGCCACTGCCACGGTCTTCCCGTCCGGGCTGACGCGCAGGCCCGACGGCGCCAGTCCTGTCACCACCTCGCTCGCCTCCAGCGACTTGACGTCGATCGCCGACACTGTCCCGCTCGCCGATGAACCGGTGGTGGGGTCCGACACGATCCTCCCTCCGCTGGTCGGCGCGGCCGTGTCGCCTTCCTTCCAAGGACGTCCGCCCCGATTCGAGACAAAAATCCTGCCTGCTGTTTCAGAGATCGCGACGCCGAATGGAGCAATTCCCGTCGGGACCTCCTTCACCACTTCGCGCTTTCCCGCGTCGATCACCGCCAGCGTGTTGTTCCGGCTGAACGCGACGTACGCCGAAGCGCCGTCTTTCGAAAACGCAATGCCCACCGGCACCGGATGCGGCTTCAGCGCGATGCGTTCTTCCTTCTCGGGTTGGCCGCGCTGATTCAGCGTCACGATCAGCAGGCTGTCCGGACCGTTGCGTGTCGCTTCGCTCGCCCACACCTCACGGGTGCCCGGCCGGAACGCGACGCCGCTGTACGACGTCGACCGCGACTTCGCCTCGCCCAGCAGCTCACCCGTCGTCGCGTCATAGAACTGCACACCGCGCCAGTTCAACACGGCCAGCGTCTTCTTCTCGGCATCGAATGTCAGATCTACCGGCCGGCCTTGGATCCAGACCGGCGCGCCCCATGGTTTCAAGAGTTGGTTCGAGGGAATCAGCCACACTCCGCCCGGCTGCCTGCCCCCGATCACCGTACTTTGCAGCACTGCAAATAGCCCGGGCTCTTTGCCGATCATCACAATCGCGCAGACCGCCGCACAGCAAACACCCAATGCGATTCTCTTCACGAGGCCTATCGTATCGAATCGGCGCATACCCGGTTCGCTGTTTCAGGCTGCGCCTGCCTGTGCCCGGAGGGTCGCGCGCAGTTCCTCCGGCAGGGGATGCGCCTTCTGGCTCTTCTTCGACATGCAGACTACGGTAATCAGCCCGCTCGCAGCCACCTCCGACGTCTCCTCCAGGTACAGGTTGAACTCAAGCGTGTAGGAGCTTGTGCCGAACTTCGCCACGCCGACCGTGATGTACACGGGGTCATCATGCTTCAGCGCGCTCAGGTAGTCGGCCTCGACGTGCACCCGCGGATAGGAGAGTTGGCGCGGGTCGTGAGTGTCGTACGCAAAACCGAGGGACCGCATGAACTCCTCCTCCGCGGTCTCGAAATGCCGGAACAGCGCTGTATAGTGAATCCGGCCGGATGCGTCGGTGTCCACGAAGCGGATGCGGCTCCGCCAGGCAAAGGGGGCGCGAGTGGCCATAGGGTCATTGTGGGCTAGAATCGCATCAATGCGGGTGCTTTTCTTTCTTCTGGGCGCCGGAACTCTCTTCGCGCAGGACGGAGCGGGCTGGTACCGGCTGCGGTGCGCTGGATGCCATGACTCCAACGTGGCGGCGCGCGTGCCGAGGCGCTCCGATCTGGCCTCGATGTCCACTGAGACCATCGTCCGCACGCTCACCACCGGCTCCATGCGCTCCCAGGGCCGGGATCTCACAGCGGATCAGAAAGCCTCCATCGCCCGGTTCCTGACGGGGAACCGGCCGGCCGCGCAGGTGGAGATGCCCCGCTGCTCCGGTGCAACGCCGTTCGATCCCTCCAAAATGGAATGGAACGGCTGGGGTGTGGATGCCCGCAACTCGCGATTCCAGCCCAATCCGGGACTGGCGTCCGCCGATGTCCCGCGCCTCAAGCTGAAATGGGCGTTCGGGTTCCCCGGCGACAGCGTCGCCTTCGGCCAGGCGACTGTCGTGGACGGTCGAATCTTCGCAGGCTCGCAAGGAGGCAGAGTCTATTCATTGGACGCCCGCTCGGGCTGCGCGCATTGGATCTTCGATGCCGGAGCCGCCGTCCGAACGGCGCCGGAACTGGATCCTCAAGGCACCGTCTACTTCGGAGACCTGGCGGCAAATGTCTACGCAGTCGAAGGTTCCAGTGGAAAACTCAAGTGGAAGGTGAATCTGGATCCGCACCCGCATGCGCGCATCACGGGCTCCCCCAAATGGCACGCCGGCCGGCTGATCGTGCCCGTCTCCTCTTTCGAGGAGGGGCCGGCCGCGGATCCCAAATATGCCTGCTGCACGTTTCGCGGCAGCGTCGTGGCCCTGGACGCGGCGCAGGGCAGGGAAGTCTGGCGTGCATGGATGATTCCCGAACCCCCGCGCCGGAAGGGTAAGAATAAGATCGGCACTCCGCGTTTCAGCCCATCTGGCATCGGGGTCTGGTGCTCTCCCTCCATCGACCCAAAGCGGAATATGCTGTACGTGGCCACCGGCGACAATTACACCGAGCCCGACACACCCCTGAGCGATGCCGTGATCGCCATCGATCTGGACTCCGGCGCAATCCGCTGGTCGAAGCAGATGACATCGGACGACGTCTGGAACACGGGATGCATTGCGCCCGGCAAGGGTAATTGTCCGGACAAGGAGGGTCCCGACTTCGACTTCGGCGCCTCGCCCATGCTCATCGATCTCGGGGCGGGGAAGCAGGCCCTGATCACCGCGCAGAAATCCGGCATGGTGTACGCACACGACCCGGACAACGGCGGCAATCTGCTCTGGAGCACAAGAGCTGCCGAAGGAGGCAAACTCGGCGGCATTCAATGGGGTCCAGCTACGGATGGGCAGCGCATTTATGTGGCCGTGTCGGACCTGGCATGGCGGCGCTTCGAGTCGCGGCTCTACCGGGGATTTGAGCTCGATCCGCTGAAAGGCGGCGGGTTGAAGGCGCTCGATCCAGGCACCGGCAGGATTCTCTGGAGCGCGAAGCCGGGCGTATGCGGGCAGAGGGGACAGTGCTCGCCCGCGCAGTCCGCTGCCGTGACCGTCATCCCGGGCGCCTTGTTCTCTGGCGCGGTCGATGGACACCTCCGCGCCTACGCAGCGGACGACGGCCGCGTGCTCTGGGACTTCGACACGGCGCGGGACTACCAGACCGTGAACGGTGTGAAGGCGCATGGCGGGTCGATCGATTCGGCGGGCGCGGTGGTGGCCGGCGGCATGGTCTTCGCCACCTCCGGCTACGGCTTGATGGGCGGCATGCCGGGCAACGTGCTGCTGGCGTTCTCCGTGGAAGGCCAATAGACCGCGCAGCACAGAGCGCCGGGGAGCACCCGCACCCGTATCTCTGCCACATTGGGGATCAACTCACCGTCGAGCATGAGTGTCTGCGGCAGTGCCGGCTTGATGCGAGCGGAGCGGATGCCTTCCACGTGCGCAGGCATCCAGAGCTTGCTCCGCGCCATGGCGGCGAGATTGTGCGCCATCTGCGACGGATAGCCCGACCGCGTCTCCATGACTTCGACGATCCCGTCGCTGCAGGAAGCTTCGGGAAAGGCGACGAAGCCGCCGATGTGGCGGGTGCTGTTGACAAGGATGCCGGTGAGCGTCTTACGCTTTATCTCGCCGTGATCGTATTGAACAAGAAAGGCGTGATTTGTTGGAACCGAAAAGGTGGATGCGGCGGCGTAGCTGAGGCGGCGCAGACGGCGGAAAGCGAGGGATCGCCGCGTGACCTCCGCGGAGTATCCAAGACCTACCGAAGAAGCGCAGTAACAGACGAACGGTTCGCCATGCGCCGGGTGCACCTCGACTTCGATCAGGTCCACAGCCACGGACTGCGCTGCGCCGCGCAGATCGCGCGCCAGCGCATTGCCGCGCCCCGAAGGCACGAGGACGACCTCCGGGAACGGAGGTGTCCGAAATCGCAGGAAATGGAAGAGCGTACCGTCGCCGCCGCTGACGAAAATGGGCATGAAAAAAGGGGCGGCGCGTAGCCGCCCCTCGGATCATGGTACTCGAACTTCTTACTTCTCGCTGAGGGCCGCCACGCCCGGCAGCACGAGGCCGGAGAGGAACTCCAGCGAAGCGCCGCCGCCGGTCGAGATGTGGCTGATCTTGTCGGAGAGTCCGGCTTGCTTGACCGCCTTTTCACTGTCGCCGCCGCCGACTACCGAGAGCGCGCCTGACTCGGCCACGGCCTTGGCAACCGCGACAGTGCCCGCGTCAAAGGGCTTCTTCTCGAACACGCCCATGGGGCCGTTCCAGATGATGGTCTTCGCGCCCTTCAGCACGTCACCGAATGCCTTCGCCGTCGCGGGCCCGATATCCATGCCCATCTTGCCTTCGGGGATGTCGACGACCACCTCATTCGGCGCGTTCTCGGCGAACTCCGCCGCCACGACGTGATCCACAGGCAGCATCAGCTTGTCTCCTGCCTTGGCCAGCAGTTCCTTCGCGAGCGCGACCTTGTCCTCTTCCACCAGGCTCTTGCCCGTCGGCTTGCCCTGCGCCTTGAGGAAGGTGTAGGCCATCGCGCCTCCGATCAGCAGACGGTCGACGAACTTGAGCAGATTCTCGATCACCTCGATCTTGTCCGAAACCTTCGCGCCGCCCAGGATGCCCACGCAGGGGTGCTCGGGATTCTGTGTGCACTTGAAGAGGTATTCGAGCTCCTTCTCCATCAGGAGCCCCGCCGCCGCGGGCTTCAGGTAGTTGATGATGCCCTCCGTGGAGGCATGCGCCCTGTGGGCCGTGCCGAATGCGTCGTTCACGTACACGTCGCCGAGCTTGGCGAGCTGCTGTGCGAACTCCGGCGCGTTCTTCTCTTCCTCCGCGTGGTAGCGGAGATTCTCGAGCAGCAGCACTTCGCCGGGAGCGGGAAGCATGGCTTCCACTTCAGGACCGACGCAGTCGGGAGCCATTTTGACGGGCTTGCCGAGCAGCTCAGAGAGCCGCGCCGCAACCGGCTTCAGGCTCATTTCCGGATTCACCTTGCCCTTGGGGCGTCCGAGGTGAGAGGCGAGGACGAGGCCCGCGCCCTGTTCGAGTGCGTACTTGATGGTGGGGAGAGCGGCTTTGATGCGCTTGTCGGATGTGATCTCCTGGCCGCCGGGAGCGAGCGGCACGTTGAAGTCTACGCGCATGAACACGCGCTTGCCTTTAAGATCGAGATCGCGAATCGAGAGTTTTGCCATAGGAATGAAGACCTCATCTCAGATCGTAGCATCCGTAAATGGACTCACTCCACACGCAGCGCCCTGCTGAAAAGCGTGCTCAGAAACGTTGCGCCCGCTCGTTGCGGCTCACGGCTGCAAATGCGACAGAGCCGCGAGCTGTAGCGAGCGGGTGTAACAGTGTCCAGCACGACTTGAGCGAAGCGGGTGTAGCGCGTTTCGAGCGGGTCATCAACTGATCCGGCGATGTTGTTCTCGCTCACTCCACACGCAGCGCCCGCACCGGGTCCAGCCGCAGCGCGCGCCGCACCGGCAGCCAGCTTGCCACGACGCCGACCAGCGCCAGCAGCACGGCAACAGCGACGAACGCCAGCGGCTCAGGCCGGATGACGTCCGCCAGGAAACTGCGGAAGACGCGTGTCACTGCAATCCCCCCCGCGAATCCGAGCAGCGCGCCAATCCCGGTCAGCAACGCCGTGCGTCTGAGCACCAGCCGCAGCAAGTGGCCCCTTGTCGCGCCCAGCGCCATGCGCACGCCGAACTCGTGCGTGCGCTTCACCACCAGGAACGAGATCACGCCGTAGAGCCCCATGGTGGCCAGCGCGAGCGCCAGGGCCGCGAATATCGACATCATCCCCGTAGTGATGCGAGCCGGCGTCATGCCATCCGCCATCACCTGCTCCATGGACCGCACGAGGTTCAACGGAAGGTCCGGATCAACTGCATTGACGGCATCCCTCAGCGGAAGCGCCAGATCGCGGGGCTTGCCCGTGGTCCGCAGTGCGAGATACATCTGGGCATTCGGGCTCTGCTGGAAAGGCACGTACAGGGCCTGCGGCGCATCAGAGGCCGGATTGAAATGCCGCACGTCGCCGATCACGCCCACCACGCGCATCCACGGGCCGAGCTTGCCGGGCGCTGTATACAGGGCCACGTGACGCCCGAGCGGATCCTCACCCGCGAACGACGCGCGCGCCAGCGCCTGATTGATGACGGCCACCGGCTCCGAGGTGCTGGTGTCCTGCACTGTGAAAAACCGGCCTTTCACCAATTTCATTCCGAGGGTCCGCAGGTACTCCGGCGTGGCCTGGAAAAACGTAGTTTCCTGCGTGCGCGTGCCGGCTGCGGGCACGCGCCCTTCCGCCGCATACGCGCGGAAGGTGCTGGAAGTCATCGGAGGGAAGTTCACAGCCGATACCGCCTGGACGCCGGGGAGTGTCGCGGCTCGCAGGAGGATTCGATTCAGAACATCCGCCTGCTGCTGTGGTTCCCGGTAGCGATCGCTCTTCACCGCCACTTCGGCCGTGAGCACGCCCTCGGGCCTGTAGCCGGCGTTGGCGCTCTGCATTCGGACGAGGCTGGCAATGAATACGCCGGCGCTGGAGAGCAGAAGGACGGCGAGGGTCATCTCGCCGGCGACCAGCGCGGAGGAGAGCCGGCTGCGCCCGATGCCTGCTCCGGCCGAGCGCGCGCCGGTGCGCAGCTCCGTGAACGTGCTTGCGCGCATTAGCTTCAGCGCGGGCATGGTGCCGAAGACGATCACCGTGGCCAGCGTCAGCCCAATCGTGAAGCAGAGCACCACGTCATCCATCCCGATGCCGCCGGGTGGCTGCATGACGGGCGGCAAGGCCGCCACGAGCCCGTCGATGCCCCAGCGTCCGAGCAGAAGGCCGCCGGCCATGCCCAAACAGGCCAGAGAGGCACTCTCGACCAGCAGCTGCCGCCACAGTCGCACCGGTGACGCACCCAGCGCACCGCGCACGGAAATTTCGCGGGTGCGCGTGGATCCTCTCGCCAGCAGGAGATTCGCAAGATTTGCGCAGCAGATCAGCAGCACGAGTCCCACCGCCACGCTCAGTACGACCAGTGCGCGCTTCGGTCCCACGGAAATTGCTTCTTGCAGTGGAGTCGCCGTCACTCCCCATCCCTTATTCGAGTCAGGATATTCGTCTCCGAGCCTCCGCGCCAGCGCGTCCAGTTGCGACCGGCACTCTTCGATGGTCGAGCCCGGCTTGATCCGCCCCAGCACGCCGAGGAAATGGTTGCCCCGGGTCGCCTTTGCCAGATCGTTCCCGTTGATGGACACAAAGATGTCGTTGAAGCCCATGGGAATGCGCGCAGTGGCGGGAGCGATGCCGATGACGGTGTGGGGAACGCCATCCAGCCGGATGATCCCGCCCACGATTTCCGGCGCGCGATTGAATCGGCGCTGCCAGAATGCGTCGTTCAGGACGGCAACGCGCGGCGCGCCTGGCGCATCGTCGGCTTCGTTGAACAGGCGGCCCTGTAGAGGCGTGATGCCGAGAGTCCGGAAGAGGCCGGAGTCCGCCCGGCTGCCGCGCACTCGCTCCGCTGTCTGTCCGCCGGTGATGTTGAAGGTGTCGATGGAGAACACGCCCAGCGAACTGAGCGCGGGGGTACCTCGCTTCCAGTCCTGATAGTCGGGCCACGCGACGGTCGATGGAGTCCGCTCAGGCGGCGACGTCTGCTTCAGCAGCACCACGCGATCCGGGTCCGCGATCGGCAGGGGCTTCAACAGGAACCCATTCACCGCGCTGAAGACTACTGTGTTGGCGGCGATCCCCAGGGCCAAAGTGCCGGCTGCGATCAGGGTGAATCCGGGGCTCTTCCTCATCATGCGGAGTGCGTACAGGATGTCGTTGCGTAGACCGTTCATGGCGCGCGTGTCTCTCCCGGGAGTAGAGGCAACCAAAGCGCCATCGCCCAAGATCATGATTTCAGTTCACTTTGTCCGAAATGGCCGACGCTGGGTGTCCGCTTCTGGGACGTGCGTGTTCACTTTTCAGCAGGAACGTCGCTGAGTGCGACCGTGATTCCCGCGGTCCGGTACGCCTCCAGCAGCGCTCCGGCAGCGGGCCCGTAAACCGGCGGCTGAACCACCGTGTGCCCGCCCCGCTCCAGGCGGCTGCGAAACTCCTCCAGCAGCCGTTCGCATTTGAAGACGCCCCCGATGTAGGCCACCGCGACCTGCTCCTGCTGTGTGAACGCCTGCATGCGTGTGGCGAGCGTGATTCCCGCGAGCTGCTGCGCCGCCTCGCGCAGAATATCGGCTGCAATCTCGTCCCCCTCATCCGCAGCCTTGGCGACGAGTTGCGAGAGCGCGGCAATGCGAGGCCGCGGGAACTCCGGCGTGTAGAACTTGTGGAGCAGTTCGTTGGCGCCGGCCACTCCGGTCGCTTCCAGCAGCATCGCCCGCAGCGGAGTCGGCGGACCCCAGCCCTCTTCCATCCGCAGCGCGGCGCGCAGAGCCTGCCGCGTCAGGTCGAAACCGCCTCCTTCATCGCCATACACATAGCCCCAACCGCCCGCGCGCACGAACTTGCCCGCCGCATTCCGCCCGAAGCTGATGGATCCGGTGCCTGCGATCGTGATGATCCCCGGGGCACCCGCGTGAGCGCCCGACAGCGCGATCAGCGCATCGTGCGTCACCGTGCGCTTGCGGATCCGGAACATCTCCGCGATTAGCGCATCCTTATCCGCCGGCCCGCCAGAAAAGCCGAGGCACGCCGTTTCGAACTCGATGTCTTCCGGAAGGCCCGCGGCCTCGCGCGCCTGCGCCACGCATCCGCCGATCGCACTCATGAACTTCGCCCGCGCCTCCCCAGCCGTCACGTGATTGCACGGCCCGCCGCGGCCGCTGCCGAGAACCCGTCCCGTCTCGTCGCCGATCAGCGCAGTCGTCGACGATTGCCCGCCGTCCACTCCAAGAAAGAATGTCGCCACGTTCCTATTCCAGCCGATACAGGCGCGCGCCGTCTACCTGCCCCACTTCGCAAATGTTCCACAGCGGCGCATTGTCCCGGAAATCCTGCCAGTTGAAATTCTCCTCAGTCACTAGCAGGTGTGTGATGCCGTCGCGCTTCAGTTCTTCCGTCGCCGCCTTGCGCAGCGCGATCGGCGGTGCCGCATTGCTCAAGACCGCCTCAGGCGAAAGCTCCTTCCAGCGGCCCTGTTCGTCCCGGCCTTCCAGCCGCAGTTTCACGCCCCACTGGTCGAAACTCGCCTCAAGCCGCACCAGGTCGACATACTCCGCCCGCCCCATGTCCACCTCGACAAACATTCCCGGACGGATGCGCGCCCACGATCGCCAGCGCGTCAGCGGCCAGTTGTCGAACGCCATCTGCACGTCCCAGGGATTCGGATTCGCGCGCAACCTCCAGCTCTGAGATCGCGGCAGCTCGCGGCGTTGGTCGAAGATCCTGAATTCGGCGATGCTCCAGACGTCCTGCGACTGCGGCTCGCTGGGCTTGGGGTCCGCGGTCTGCACCACCCGCACCGCAGTCAGCCTCTGCCGCGGAATCTTGAACTCAAGCTTCGCTGAGGGCCTGAAATCCGGATAGAGAGGCACCTGCAGATAGTCGGTGAGCTTCTGGTTGCGCGCGCTCAAAAAGCTCGTCGCAACTTCACGATCCGTATAGCTGTCGGGGAACTGTGAGAACGCGTAGATGACCGCCCCAGGCGGCGTCGCCTGATCCACCATTCGAATGATCCGGTACCCCGCCGACTTTCGCCCCAGCCAGGAGTCCTCGCTCTCGATCCGCAATGCCTGCCGCAGTGGAATCTTCGCCACACGCCATCCCGGCTCTTTGTTGTACGTCACGGAGGGCATGTCCGGGAATCCGAGGACAGCGTGCGCCACTGCCAGCACCGGCAGCACCTGGGCGGGCATCGCCATCGCGATTGCCAGCGACACAAAGGGCAAGGCGGGGATCAGGAATCGTGTGCCAATGTTCGTCGCATAGGTGGACGCGAATAGCAGTGCGGCCAGAACCACTCTACGCCCCAGCGGCTTGCGCAATGCCAGCAAACCCAATGGCGCCAGAAGGAAGAGCGGCCCCAGGAATCCGCCCAGCAGCCGTCCGTGCAGCGTCAGATCCAGCGGAATCTCCCAATAGCTATTCAGGCCGATGTAGCTCCGCATCTGTTCCACGTAATCCTGTTCGAAGCTCAGGTGAACGAACGGATTCGGAAACCAGCGGTTCATCAGCGGCGCGAACGGATTCTGGTAGAAGATCCAATTCCGCAGGATCCACGGAAGCACCAGCGCAGAGGCCGGAATGCAGAACACGGCGATGTCGCGCCAGCGCCGCTTCAACGCATAGCGAGCGGCAGCATAGGCGCCACCGAGAAAAGCCGTGTACTTCACGGCGTAGGCGAAGCCGCCCATCACGCCGATCAACAGCGGCGGCGCATCCAACTCGCAAAGGTAGAAAATCGCGAACAGGATGCACGCCACTGCCACATCGTTGTACGCGCTGGTGCCGTCGATGATCACCACGGGGCTGCACATCACGAAGATGCCCGCTGCCGCACCAACCCCGGGCAAATCCTTGCGTTGTCCGAAGCGCAGCAGCAGCAGCGGCAGCGTCAGCAGGAACGAGCAATGCACCAGCGCCGCCGCGGAGTGTCGCCCGAACGCCCACGCGTTCAGAAACAGCATCTCCAGCCCCTGCGACAGCGACGCGTACATGTTCGTTGTGATCTGCACTAGCCCATGCGACCGGTAGTACCGCGCGATGATCGACAGGTGGTAGCTGCTCCCATCCGGGCTCATCTCAGGCGACATCGCCACGATGAAGCACACCATGGCAAATACCGTATAAACCGGCCAAAAGACCCACTTCCACAACGGTGGCAGCGCCGGCAGCGTCTCTTCCGATTTTCTCTTGAACGCTCCATCCCGCCAGGCCGCGGCCAGGATCACGATTCCCGACGTGAGCAGTGTCGCGTCATAGAGCAAGTGCGTTGCGGCGATCAGGAACACCAGCAGGCTCAACAGCGCCGACCCGCACATGTACGCAAACAGATGCTCCTCTTCGCGAGCGAACCGCGCCTGCACCCGCTTGAGAAACATCCGGCCCAGCGCCCACGACGAAGCCGCGGTGAAAAATGCGCCAAACAGGATCGAAAGTGCTTTGGGCATTTACTGCATGAATCCGATGCTGGTGATGATGAAGCCGCGCGTCATCTCGTTGTGGTCCGACGTCCACATCTTGTCAATCTCCAGCCGGACCTGCACCGGACGCGACGTCGTCAGCCACTCCTCCGGCACCGGCTTGTTCCACGTGTACCTCTGGTCCTTCACCACACTGATTACGTCCAGCTTGTGGTTCTCGACGAACACGGTAATCTTCACCGGGCCGGTCTTCTTGAAGGTGACCTCGGGCACCGTGTAGTCGACAAACAGGCTCAACTGGCTCGTTGTAGGCAGCTGAAACCGGAACGTGGGGCGCTGCATGGTCCAACGCCAGGTATCGTCGTGCAATTCGGGCACGACGTCCGAGACGAAATACCTCGGCGCGGTCAGCTCATTCATCGTGAAGTAATGCGAAAGACGCTCCGGTTGGTCGATCTCCATTGGCTGCCTTTGCAAAGGCGGCCGGTATGGCTCGGGATACTTCACGCATGCCGGCAGCGCGATGAGGAACCCCGCCAAAACAGCTTGCAAGCGCCTCACAACAAAACCTTGTCCTTGGCGTAGCAGAGCGGTTCGATCGGACACTCGCCGCATTTCGGCTTGCGCGCCACGCAGATCTCCCGTCCGAAGTGGATTACCTGGTGCGAGAACATGATCCACTTCTCCTGCGGGAGGATCTTGATAAGGTCCTGCTCGATCTTGACGGGGTTCGTCTCCTTCGTCAAATCGAGGCGCGCGCTGATTCGCGCCACGTGCGTGTCCACCACCACGCCGCTGGGAATGCCGAAAGCCGTGCCAAGCACGACATTCGCCGTCTTCCGCGCCGCGCCCGGCACCGTTAAAAGCTTGCCGATGTCACGCGGGATCTCGCCTTTGAACTCCGTGATCAGCTTCCGCGCCGCGCCCACAATGTTCTTGGCTTTGTTGTTGAAGAACCCGGTGGAGCGGATGTCCATGGCCACTTCGCGCTCGTCCGCCGCAGCCAGGTCACGCATCGTCGGATACTTCTTGAACAGGCCCGGCGTCACCATGTTGACCCGTTCGTCCGTGCACTGCGCAGAGAGAATTGTCGCCACCAGCAGTTGCCAGGCGTCTTTGTGATGGAGCGCGCAGGTGACGTTCGGATACCGCGCGTCCAGCGCGTCTAGGATCTGTTGCAGGCGCCGGCGGCGTTCGTCCGCGGTGCGCGGCCTGGTGACCTTTGTCATGGGCGTTCGGCTAGGAACTAACATAGTAACATTGCGATTCCGGATCCTCCTTCTCGCTGCGGCGCTGCTCGCCTTCGGGGGCGCGCTTTGGGCGCCATTCCAGTTCGAAGACCACTCATTGCGCAGCGATCCCGTCCTTGATTCGGCCGGCGGCTGGCGCCACGCCTTCACTGCCAACCAGACGCGGCCTCTCACCTACCTGACGTTCTGGCTGAACCTGCGCGTCTCGCAGGAGCCGTGGTCATTCCATCTCGTCAATCTCCTGATTCATCTCGCCTCGGTGCTGCTGGCCCACGCGGTCCTGCGACGACTCCTGCCTTCTCGCGCTGCGGACCTTGCGGCAATGCTGTTCGCCATCCACCCGCTCCAAACAGAAGCAGTCGTCTATGTTTTTGCGCGCGCCACCCTGCTCGCGGCGCTCCTGTGCCTGCTCGCCCTCTGGCTGTGGCTGAACGACAAACGCTGGCCTGCGGTCCTCGCCTTCGCTGCCGCCCTTCTCGCCAAAGAGGAGGCCGCTGCGTTTCCTCTGCTCCTGGCCCTGCTGGAATGGTCCACTCAGCGCCGCCGCGTGGCGGTCCCGCCGATCCTCGCCATGGCCGCACTCTCCCTGGCTGCCGGCATCCGCGCCATGCTCGCCGTCGCGTCCATCCGGGGATCGGGCGCAGCCGCGCAAGCCGGTATCACGTCGTTCGACTACTTCAGCTACCAGGGCGTGGCGATCCTCCGCTATCTCTGGCTCGTCCTCGCCCCTCTCGGCCTCACCATCGACGCGGAAGTGCGCACCGCCCCTTTGGCCGCCTCCCTGGCCTGGGGCGCGATTGCTGTCGTCATCATGCTCTCCTGGCGGACCGCACGCAACGCCGGTCCCGGCTTTTGGATTCTCGGCGGCTTCCTGCTCCTCATCCCGAGCTCATCCATCTTCCCCGCCGCCGACCTCGCCGCGGACCGGCGCATGTATCTCCCCATGCTCTGCTTCGCCGCGCTCTTCGGACTCGTCCTCCAACAAGCCAACTGGCGTTTGCTGGCGGGATATTGTGCCGTGCTGGCCGCCCTGAGCTTCGCGCAGACCCGCGTCTGGCAAAGCCCGCAAGCACTGTGGATGGAGGCTTCGCGTCTGGCGCCGGAAAAGATCCGGCCCAAGCGGCAACTGGCGCGGATTCTGCCGCCCCTTCAGTCGGTGGAACTGCTTGAAGGCGCCCGCTCACTCGCCATGGACGATCCGGACGTCGCCACGGACCTCGGCCTCTCCTACTTACGGGCGCAGAAAGCCGATCTCGCCCTCGCCGAATTCGGACGTGCGCTCGCTCTCGCGCCTGCCTCCGCAACGGCGATGCACAACCGCGGCCTTGCCCTGCTCATGCTCGATCAGCGCGACGCCGCACGGGGAGACTTCGAGCGCGCGCTGTTGCTGGATCCTTGCCTCTTCGATGCGCACTTGAATCTGAAGCGGCTGGGCGTTACTCGCCCCAAGCCCGCCGGCTGCCTCTGGACGCGCGCACAAGATGATGCCTTTGCGTCCGCGCGCTGATTACCGAGGGGCCTCCGCGCTGCTCTCTATTTCGGCCCGGTAATTTCCACCGCCGCCTTGACGAACTGCCAGTCCGGCAGCTCATACACGCGCAGTTTCGTCTGCAGTGGCGACTCGATGTCCTTGATGCCGTGCGCCGGCACACTTCCCACCTTGCTGGTGACCACAGCAATCGGCGGCGTACCCGGTGCAGCATTGGTCGTCGCGAGCGTCACCCGCAGTTCCAGACCGGCCAATTCCGCAGGCGAGTGGTTCACCACCGCGAAGCGCACCTGAGGTTTCTTGTCGGCGCCTTCCAGCAAGCGGAGTCCCGTCACTTCGATGTACTTGGCGTAAGGGTGAGCGCCGCCGGCCGCCGTTGAAGACGTTGCGCCCGACTTCGCATCCGCCGTTGACGTCCCATTCTTCTTGCCAACGAACTCGTACAGGGCAAACAGGCCTCCGCCCAGCACGGCGATGGTGAGGAGCCCGGCCAGCCAGGTCGGCATGCCCTTTTTGTTCTGTTCGCCTATGGTGTACACAGGTTGCGGCTGACCTGCCGGCGGATAATATGCCTGCTGCTGATAGGGCTGCTGCGGAGGGGGCGGCGGCGGAGTGTACGTCGCCTGTGGAGGCGGCGCGGGGGGTGCGTATTGCGGCTGCGCCTGCTGTGGAGGCGCATATTGCGGCGGCGGTGCCTGCGGCGGGTACTGCTGCGGCGGGGCAGGCGGCGGCTGTTGTGCCGGCTGCGACGCCTGGAGCCTCCGCTCGGCGCACGTCGGACATTCCGGAGAGGAAGGCGGCACTTCACGACCGCATTGTGGGCAGATCCAGGTGAACATGTTAGGTTCTTCTCAATATAAGATGTCTTCGCGGTGCGTAAAGTTGCCCTTGGTGGCACACACCCTCATGATTTTTGCCGATGATACCCCTCCGCCGCACCGAACCTCCATGTGAGTTTCCCCAAGCGGTTCGGAATATCTTGACCCTCTCGTCCACAACCGGCCCGGCGGATCTTCGTCCCGGTACGATGTTTTCATGGAGTTCGTTCTGGGCGGAGCTGCCGCCTCGGTCGCTCTGCTGCCCGGAGCCTGGAATCCGCCGACACTCGCGCACCTCGCCTTGGCCCGCGCCGCTTTGAATTGGGCGGACCGCACGGTCTTCGTCCTGCCCCGCCGCTTCCCTCACAAGGAGTTCGAGGACGTTCCCGCTGCCGAGCGGCTCCTCTGGCTCGGCACTCTCGCAAAATCGGAGCCGCGCTTCTCCGTCGCCCTCAGCGACGGCGGCCTCTTCATCGAGATGGCCCGCGAGGCCCGCGCTTGCGGCGCCTCCCGCGTTTTCCTTGTCTGCGGAAGCGATGCGGCCGAACGGATCGCCGGATGGGACTACGGCCCCGACGACTCCATCGAACTCCAGTTGGATGAGTATGAGCTGCTCGTCGCGCCGCGTGGCGGAATCTACGCGCCGCCTGCCCATCTCAGCCCGCGCATCCACGCGCTGGACCTCGGCCCGGAGTGGTGTGACGTTTCGTCGTCTGAAGTACGGCGCCGTATCCGTGTTGGCGAAGCGTGGCTGGACCTCGTGCCAGGTGAAATCGCCGAGCTGGTCGCCCGCGCCTACTCCTGAGGACCGTGCTCCAGGAACGCCCGCAGCCGGTGGCTCCGGCTCGGATGCCGGAGCTTGCGCAACGCCTTGGCTTCGATCTGGCGGATCCTCTCCCGTGTCACCGCGAAGTGCTGCCCCACCTCTTCCAGCGTGTGCTCGCTGCCGTCCTGCAGCCCGAAGCGCATCTTGATGATCTTCTCTTCGCGCGGGCTCAGGGTCTTCAGCACCTCGGCCGTCTGCTCCCGCAGGTTCAGGTTGATCACCGCTTCCGACGGCGACACCACCCGCTTGTCCACGATGAAATCGCCGAGATGCGACTCTTCCTCCTCGCCCACCGGCGTCTCCAGCGAGATCGGCTCTTGCGCGATACGCAGAACCTTCCGCACCTTCGGGACGCTGAGGTCCAGCCGCTTGGCCAGCTCCTCCGTAGTGGGCTCGCGCCCCAGTTCCTGCTGGAGCTGACGCTGCGTCCGCACCATCTTGTTGATCGTCTCGATCATGTGGACCGGGATGCGGATGGTCCGAGCCTGGTCAGCGATCGCGCGCGTGATCGCCTGCCGCACCCACCACGTCGCGTACGTCGAGAACTTGTAGCCGCGCTGATAGTCGAACTTGTCCACGGCCTTCATCAGGCCGATGTTGCCTTCCTGGATGAGATCGAGGAACTGCAATCCGCGGTTCGTGTACCGCTTCGCGATGGAGACCACCAGGCGCAGGTTCGCCTCTATGAGCTGCTTTTTGGCCGAGTCGGCTTCGAGTTCGCCGCGGTCAGCGACGCTGAGCGTGCGCCTCAGCTCTGTTGCCGACGCGCCGAAATCCTGCTCCAGCCCCTGCAGTTTCTGTCCCGCGGTCTTCAGATCCTTGCGCAGATCCTTCACCACGGGCGACCCTGCGGCGCTCGCTTCTTCAATCGCCCGCTGCAGCCGCGCGATCTCTTTTTCCAGCGGCCTGAACTGCTCCACCGCATTGCGCAGCCGGTTTGCCAGGTGATGATAGATGGCCGATGAGAACTGGATCTTGCGAATATCTTTCGAGATCTTCACCAACGCGCGAGCCAGTGCCCATCGGAACGCGCGGTGCTGCTTCGGCTTCGTGCCGCGCGGCGTCGCCATCAGCTTCAGACGGAGTTGCTGCGTCTTCTTGAGCTGCCGCCCGATCTCCTCCACCGCCGTGGAGAATTCGATGCGATATTGCTCCAACTCCTCGTCCGTGGTCAGCAGCTCCGGCAGGGAGAGCACGTCTCGCAGACTCACCTTGCCTTCGTCTACCTCGCGAGCGATCTCCATAATCTCGCGCATGATCAACGGGGATCGGGACAACGATCGTACGGCGAGCCTCTGTCCATGCTCGATCCGGCGCGCCAACTCAATCTCCCCTTCGCGCGTCAGCAGCGAGACCGTGCCCATCTCGCGCAGGTACATCCGCACGGGATCGTTGGTCTTCTCCGAGCTTTCTTGCGCCAGGTCGACTTCGGCGAATTCTTCCGATTCCTCGGATTTCTTCTCGTCGAGCTTCGGCTCTTCGAGCAGATCCACGCCTGCTTCGTCCAGCCCGGCTAACAAGTCATCAAGCTCAGGACCTGAGTTCAGGTCTTCAGGAAGGACCTCGGAGACGTCGTCATACAGCACGTACCCCTTCTGCTTGCCTAATTCGATGAGCTTCTGAAAGCGGCTATATCGTTCGTCCGCTGCCACGGAAACCTCGCTCGTCGACCCCTCGACTTTGAGTCTCACTCATATTACAACAGCACATCGGGAGAAAAGGGTGAATGTCAATTTTTTCCTTGCCGCCCCAATTCTTCCAACAGCCGCATGGCGGATGGCAGATCGCCGGCCCGCTCCGCATCCTTGATTTGTCTTCTCAGGTCATCACGCCTCGCTTCCCTCTCGCCCGCTGCGAGCTTTCGCACACACGCCACGGCCTGCTCCGTCGTGAAGTCACGGCTCAATGTGTCATCCGCGAACACCAGCGCGGCCAGGCGTTCCTTGTCCGGCTCCGCAAGCCGCCCTTCCAATCCCGTGTAGCTCGGTGCTTCCCCAGCGTCGATCATTCTGAGGATGGTCTCGAAGATCGCGCGTGATTGAAAGCGTTCCAGCACAGTGAGCTGCCGGAGTACCGGCGTAATCTCCTGCCGCGCCTCCGCGCTGTCCAGCAGCGCATGCAGCAGCAGCACTTCATTGGCGTCCGGCAGTGTCTCCTGCCGCCGCTTCACATGCCCGCTGCGCTCAGACACGGCGCGCCGCACCTCGCCGAGCACCACGCTCTTCTCCATCTTCATGTAGTCCGCCAGATCGTCCACCACGGCGAGGCGCATGATCCGGTCCGGCATTTTCTGGATGGTCGGCAGCAGCGCCTGCCAGATGGCGACGGTGCCGTCAGGCGTGGTCTTGTCGACGCGGGCCCGGGTGCGATCCGCCAGCCAGTGGAAGAACCCGCGCGCATTCCGCAGCGCGTGGACATAGGCTTCCGGGCCGTTTTCCTTGATGAACTCGTCGGGGTCGAGCTCGCCGCTGAGCTGCAGCACCTTCAGATGCATGCCCTCTTCCAGCAGGATGGGAATCGATCGCTCCGTCGCGTTGGCGCCCGCGTTGTCGGGATCGAAATTCACCACCAGGTCGCCTGCGTGCCGGCGCAGACTCCGCACCTGAAAATTCGTGAGCGCAGTGCCGCAGGTTGCCACTACGTTGTGAACCCCGGCCGCGTACACGCCGATCACATCCATGTAGCCTTCCACCAGGATGCTGAAGCCCGCCTCCTGCACCGCCTTGCGTGCGCGGTTCAGATTGTAGAGCACATGGCTCTTCTTGTAGATCGCGGTCTCCGACGAATTCAGGTACTTCGGTTCATCGCCTTCGGCCAGCGCCCTGCCGCCGAAAGCGATGATCTTGCCCGACTCGGAGTGGATCGGAAACATCAGCCGCCCGCGGAACCGGTCGTAACATCCCGATCCGTCCGTGCGGCGCAGGATCAATCCGCTCGCCTCCATGTCCTCGTGTGAGTACCCATGCTTCTCGAAGAGCCTCACCAGCGACTGCCCGCCGCGCTCCGACAGCCCCAGTCCGAACTCCTCCGCCGTCTCTTTCGATAGCCCGCGTCTTTTCAGATAGGAGCGCGCCTCTTCGCCAGCCGGTGAAAAGAGAAGATCCCGGAAAACCCGCGCGGCCTGATCGTGCATCTCGAAGATGCCGCCGCGCTTCTTCGCCTCTTCGTCGGCCTGCTCGCTTCGCTTCGGCAGCGGCACGCCATAGCGTTCCGCCAGGCTCTTCGCCGCTTCCCAGAACGTCAGGCGCTCGATCTCCATCACGAAGTTGAAGACATCGCCGCCCGCGCCGCACCCGAAGCACTTGTAGAACTGGTGCGTTGAGTGCACCGAGAACGAAGCTGACTTCTCCGTGTGGAACGGGCAGAGCCCCATGTACCGTGGACCGCCGCCCACGCGCTTCAGGCGGACGTATTCGCCCACGACGTGGACGATATCAACGGTCGACTTAAGCTGCTCCTTGAATTCCTCAAATCCCATCGTGACTGCCCGAAGCGAGTTTCCTATTATCGCTCTTGAGCGCCCGCTTCGCTGACCGTCAGATTCAAGCTTCGCGACACGTCGTACGAGATTCGCTTGCGCGGCGGATCTGCCCGCTTCACGACTCTGTGAATCGTGATGTGGCGCGCCCCATCCACTGCCGCCTCCAGTGGGAACTCCGCGGGCATCCGTGTCGCCGTCTCCTTCACCATCGCCACCTCCGCGCGGCTCGCTGACTCATTACTCCGGTCGACAATCACTTCTTCGATGCCGTAGTCCTCGATGAGCGCCGCAAGTTCTTCCGGACTGTCCGCGAGTAATTTGTAATCGCCCCCGAACCAGTTGCTCTCCGCCGCCGCCTTGCTGCCCCGCATGACAAAGTCTGCGCGGTGTCCGGCCGACAGGGCCATCTCGGCGGTGAATGCGGTCTCGCCTCTCTCCTCAGAGAACACCATCACGCGCCGCGGGCGCGGGTCGCCGGCCCTGAGCCGCGCAGCCGCCTCCCTCCAGCCCGCTGGACTCTGCGTCGGGACGCCGAATCGTGGGACAAGAACCAACGCAGCCACGACGCATGCCGCCGCCAACGGAGCCTGACGCCATCGCACCAAGCCTGATGCCCGCACCGCGAAGTAAAGCAGCGGCGGCAGCATGGGCGACAGGTAGCGCTCGTTATGCTCCAGCGGCAGGAGGACGTGAAATGCGGCTGTCCCGGCCAGCGTTCCGATCATCGCTACGTCGAGCGCGTTGGATCGGTCCTTCCGCAGAGTGAATGCGGCGATCCCGACTCCCGCCAGCATCAGCACCCACCATCCCAACTGCCAGCGCGCATTGTCGCCGTAGAAAGTCACACGCCGGGCAATGCCCTCCAGGCCTTGCTGCTGCGGCGGCTGGTGCCCACGCAGCAGCGCTATCGAAACCAGCGCAGGCGGCAGGCTCAACAGGGACACAATCGCGGCGGTTCTCGCAACGCGCCCCCACTGCGGCCGCGGTCCTCTCCACACCAGAAGCGCCGCGCCCAGCGACGGCAGCGCCGCGAGTCCGTTCGCTTTCACCGCGCCCCACAGCCCGCCGGCGATTCCGCAGCCGAGCCAGGCCCGTCCCTCCGGCTCCTCTACCATCTGGGTGAGCCACCAGGTGAAAGCCAGGGAAGCGGCCAGCACAGGCATGTCGAGCATGATCGATGTGGCGAGATCAATAAACAGCGCCAGTCCACCGAGGGTCAACGCCATAATCAGTCCCGCCGCCGCCCCGAACTCCCGCCGCGACAGCTCAAAAAACAAGAACAGCGCGAGCGCCCCCGTGAGTCCGACGAATACCATTGCGGAAGTCGCGCTGGCGCCGAACACAAGCATCCACACCCCTGCCGCGACGTGAAACAGCGGTGGCCACACCAAAGGCGCCACTGCCGGATAGTGCAGGTAATACCGCTTGACGAACTCGAGCGGATTCTCCCCAAGCCCGAGGACGAGATAGTCCCGCACCATCACCGAGTTCAGCAGATGCGCGGACTCGTCGGAATGACGCACCGTCTCCATGGAGTAGGCGCCGCTGCGCCATTGCACTGCTGACACCAGCGCCCAGAACAGTGCCAGCCATGCCAGCCGCTCCAGCGCAGACCGCTTCATCGTGCGCGGTAATCCCCACGGCTGAAATACTTCTCCAGCCAGCAGTAAAGCGCGATGAACAGGTACCGGCTGCCCATCTCCTTGATCTTGAGTTTCGAGATGCCCGTCCGGCGGTTCCGCCACGTGATCGGCGTCACCGTCCACGAGTACCCGCGCACAATCGTCTTCAACGGCAGTTCCACCGTCAGGTTGAAGTGCGGCGACAGAAACGGCCGGCACCCTTCAATCACCTTGCGACGGTACGCCTTGAATGCGTTGGTCGTGTCGTTCAGCGGCACGTTGAATAGCATTCGCAGGAAGAAATTGGCCATCCGGTTCACCACCAGCTTGTGCGCCGGATAGTCGATCACTCCTCCCCCGCGCACGAACCGGGAGCCGAACACTGCGTCCCATCCTTCCTGCAGCAGCTGCCAGTAGCGGACCACGTCGCGGCAGTCGTCCGATTCGTCCGCCATCATCACCACCACCGCGTCGCCCTTTATGTGATCGAACCCTTCCGTCACGGCGCGGCCGAAGCCGTGATCGCCATCCTTCTTGATGGGCTTCAACGCCGGAATTCGTTCCCTTAGGCGTTCCAGCACAGCCCAGGTAGTGTCCGTGCTTCCGTCGTCCACCACGATGATTTCGTGCTCGATGCCGTGCACCCGCAACTCGACGTCGAGATGCTCCACCGTCGCCTCGATGCATCCTTCCTCGTCGCGCGCGGGGATCACGACGGACAAGACGCGCAGCGGCTCCTGTGCCGTCGGCTTCAATGCCTTCATCGCCCGCTCACCTCAAGCCACTCCGGATGCTCCTCCGCGTGCCGCGCGATCTCGTCCAGAACGTCCGTCAGTGACGTCGCCGGACTCCACCTGAATTCCCGCGCCGCATCGCTGTTGTCCATCGCCACCCACGGGATGTCGTACGGCCGCGGCTGCGTATCGACGCCAGGCGCGTGTGTGCCGAAGCGTTCGTCGCACCAACCCGTCAGTTGCTTCAGCGACATCGCGTTCTCCGGACCCCCTCCCGCCGTGTACACGCGCTGACCGCTCCTCCGCGTCTCCACCATCTGCTTCAGCAACAGGTCGCACAGGTCGCGCGGATGCATCGCGTCTCTGGTCTGGTGCCCCGTGCCCCCGAACCCGATATAACGCATCGCTCTGCGCCTGAGGTGCGCATTGATCCAATAGGTGAAGATCCCCTGCTCGGGCGTGCCAAACTGGCCCGATCCCGCAAGCACCCCGCACCTCGTCACCCACACAGGAAAGCCGAACGCCGCGCCGTATTCCAGCGCCATGATCTCCGACGCCAGCTTCGTCGCGCCATACAGCGAAACAGGCGCCTCCGTGCTGAACTCCACGCCGATGCCGCGCTCCGACGCGCCGCGGGGCAGGGGAGCCCGTCCGTTAATGCGAAACGCGCCGTCCTGCACCACCAGCGGCAACCCGGCCAGCGCGGCGATCGAATACACCCTGCTGCTGCTCAGCAGGAGTAGCCCCGCCATGTGCCGCTTGCAGTACTCCAATATGTTGGCGAGTGACGCCAGGTTGTGCTCGAACAACTGCCGGCTGTCGCTCCCCCCGCTCACTCCCGCCAGCACGCTCGGATTCGCCGCCGCGTCGATCACCCAGTCCGCCGCGGGCAACTGCGCGAAATCGGTGGCCGCGCGCACATCCCCGTGGACGAACTGCACCCCCAGCTTCTTCAGACGAGCGCGATTCGTCTCCGACCCGGGCCGCATCAGATTGTCGATGCCGCTGACGTGCATCGTCTCCGATCGCTCCAGCAGACTCGCCGTCAGCGCGCTGCCCGCAAACCCGCAGATCCCTGTGATCAGTATTCTCATGCCGCAATCCCGATCAGCCTACCGCAATCCGAGATGAAGACACCCGCTGCCCCAACCCGTGACAGAGCCGTGAGCGGTAGCGGAGCGGGGGTAGCGTTTCATCGCGACGCGGAAAACCCTCATGCCGCCGTCCCGCTCAACCTTTGAGACCAACTCGCCGCGATCTCCTCCACAATCACCGGCAGCGTCTTCGTGATCCCCCACGCCGGGTAGTGCGACTCCATCTTGCGCAGGTCGCTGTAGTAGCAGATGTGATCGCCGATCCGGTTCTCATCCACGTAACGCCACTGCATTCTCTTTCCCGTGGCCGCTTCCGCCATCGCGAACGCCTCCAGGATCGAGCACGAATTGCCCTTGCCGCCGCCCAGGTTGTAGACCTCCGCCACGCGCGGAGCCTTCCAGAACTCATACAGGAATCGCGCCACATCCTCGGAATGGATGTTGTCGCGCACCTGTTTCCCCTTGTAGCCGAACACCTTGTACTCGCGGCCTTCCACGCAGCACTTCACCAGGTAGCTCAGGAAGCCGTGCAGCTCCACGCCGCTATGATTCGGGCCCGTCAGGCACCCACCGCGCAGACAGCACGTCGGCATATTGAAGTAGCGGCCGTACTCCTGAACCATGATGTCGCCGGCAACCTTCGATGCGCCGAAGATCGAATGCTTGCTCTGGTCGATCGGGAAGTCCTCCGCGATGCCGTGTTCATAAGCCGCACCAGCGTACTCCCAGCGCGTCTCCAGCTCTTTCAGCGGAATCGTGTTCGGCCGGTCGCCGTAGACCTTATTCGTCGAAAGATGGATGAACGGAGACTCCGGACAACTCCGCCGCGCTGCCTCCAGCATGTGCAGCGTGCCGAGCGCATTCACTTCGAAATCGAGGAAGGGAATCGCGGCCGCGCGGTCGTGCGACGGCTGTGCCGCAGTGTGAACGATCAGATCCGGCCTCAACTCATCGACGTATTTCAGCAGCGTGTCCCGGTCGCGAATGTCGATCGCCGCGTGCCGGTATCCCGGAATCTCGCGCTGCAGCCTGGCCAGCACCCAGCTCGTATCGCCCTCCGGACCAAAAAACACGGCGCGATGGTTGCTGTCGATGCCCGCCAACTGGAATCCCTGCCGCGAGAAATACACGGCGACCTCCGAGCCGATCAGCCCGCAGGATCCGGTTACGAGCACTGTTGGTTGGGACATCTGCTTCCTCCCTGGTATCCCTCTCCTCCCCATCGGCCGATGGGGTTCACTTCATGATGCTATGGACCGGGCCATGCTGCACACGTCCGTCTGATAATATCGCCACCGATGCCACTCATCGGATTCCATACTGATGCGTTCAATTCCAGCTACTGGAGTTTCGATCAATGTCTCGAGTGGGCGCGCCGCAACGGCCTGTCCCGGATAGAGTGCGGCGCCATCGACGGCGTGAGCTGGATCCACGGCCTCGGCTACCAGCCTCATGTTGCCCTCTGGGAGGACCCGCTCCTCCTCCGCCGCAAGATGGATTCGATGGGGATTCAGTTCTCGCAGATCGACGCCGCTTTTCCGCTCTCCAGGCCCGAAGGCGCCACCCTCGGCGTCGAGTACATCCTCCACACTCTGCGCTGGGCCAAGCTCGCCGGCATCCCCTGCGTTGATACCACTGACGACCGTTCCGCCCCCGCCGGCATGACCGAGCGCGAGGCCCTCGATCACATGCGTCGCATCTACCGCCAGGTGGTTCCGGTCGCCGAGGCCTACGGCATCATCATCAACATCGAGCCGCACGGCTACTTCACCACGCGGCCCAAATTCATGGAGGAGATGCTCTCTTTCGTCGACTCGCCGTTCCTGCGCATGAACATGGACACGGGCAATACGTTCATCGCCGGGCAGGATCCAGTCGGATTTCTCGAACGCTTCAAACACAAGGTCAGCCATGTGCATATCAAGGATGTCAGCGAGTCGCTCGCCGCCGCTTCCCGGGGCGAACTCACCGGCATCGCCGTCAGTCATTGCGCCATCGGCGACGGGGTCAATGCGGACAACATCCGCAAGTGCGTCACCACCCTGCTCGATTCCGGATTCGACGGCGTCTTCAGCATCGAATGTGAGGGTCAGGGCGGCCCCATGATCGAGCGCAGTCTTCAGTGGGTCAGACAAATATGTTAGCCGCAGCAGTACTCATCAAAGTCCTCATCATCACCGGGCAGACCGATCTGCCCTACCATGACTGGCGCGTCTCCACGCCATTCCTCCGCGCCGAGCTCGAAAAGACCGGCCGCTTCGACATCAAGGTGCTCGAAGAGCCGCGGGCGATCAATGACTCCGCTCTCGCCGGATACGACGTGCTTCTCTGGCACTACAACGGCCCTCGCCTCGGGCGCGTTGCCGAGCAGGCCATCGAGAACTTCGTCCGCAGCGGTAAAGGCTTCGTGTCATTCCACGGAGTCACCTATGGCGCCTGTTACGGTCAGACCCGCCAGCCCAACATGAAGTACATCCAGGACTCCGAGCCATGGCCTGCCTACGCCGATCTGGTCGGCGCAAGCTGGAAGGTCGAGAACATCGGCCACTCCATCCGGCACGTCTTCCCGGTGCGCTACACGGAGCGCGACCACCCCATCGCCCGCGGCCTGCCTGAATCGTTCATCGCCAACGACGAGCTCTATCACAAGCTCGATCTCCGTCCCGGAGTCCAGGTGGTTGCGCGGGCCTTCAGCGATCCAGCCAAGGCCGGCACCGGCAAGGACGAGCCCATGCTCTGGACCAACGCCTTCGGCGCGGGGCGCACCGTCCACTGCCCTCTCGGCCACGATCTCTCCGCGCAGTCGCAGCCGGGCTTCCTGTCTGCGCTCGCCCGCTCGCTGGAGTGGGCGGCCACCGGTGCTGTGCAGCCGCCCCAAGCCATCACGCAGCAGAAGACGCGCGTCCTCGTCGTCACCGGCGGCCACGGCTTCCCCTCGGATTTCTTCTCACTCTTCGAGGGAGATTCTCGCATCGTCTGGACTCATGCGGGATCGCAGGCGGAGGCGTTCGGGCACAAACTCGCCGGCCGCTTCGACGTCATCGTCTTTCACGACCTGGGCGAGACCATCGGCGAGCAGGAAAAGACAAATCTGCAGGAGTTTGTCGAATCTGGCGGCGGCATCGTTTCAACCCACCACGCCATCGTCGACTACACTTCATGGCCGTGGTGGTACGAAGACGTGATCGGCGGCAAATACTTCGTCAACGATGTTCCGGGCCATCCCAAATCTGCTTACAAGGAAGGCGTAGACTTCATCGCGACAGTCGTGCCGGGCATGCAGAAGCACCCCGTCCTGCGCGGCGTGCCGCCGCTTCCCGTGCACGATGAAGTCTACAAAGGCATGTGGCGGTCTCCGAAAATACAGCTGCTCATGGAGACGGATCATCCCGACAACGACAGGCCGGTGGTCTACATCGGACCGCACCCCAAAGCCCGCTCCGTCTACATTCAACTCGGCCACAGCGCTTCGACAATGCGCTATCCCGGTTATAGAACGCTTGTACAGAACGCGATCCAATGGACTGCCGGAAAACTGGACTGATTTTGCTGTGCGCGGCGCTTGCCTCCGCCCAGCCGAAGCCGGAGCACAACCTCCGCTTCGTCACACCGTCGACAGTTTGGGATGAAGCGCTGCCGCTCGGCAACGGCATGCTGGGCTCTTTGATCTGGGGCGACGGCCACCCGCTGCGCATCTCTCTCGATCGCGCCGACCTCTGGGACACGCGCCGCGTTCCGGAGTTCGACGGCCCGGACTACAAGTTCTCCGTCATGCAGCGCTGGCACGCGGAAGGCCGCGTTGCCGATCTGCTTCGAGTCTACGAGCGGCCCTACCACCGCCCCGCGCCCACCAAGATCCCTGCCGGCCGCATCGAGATCTCCTTTCCTGGCGACGCCCGATTCCTCGACACCTCTCTCGACCTCAAGACGGCACTGGCGACCATGTCGCTCTCGAACGGAGCGCGGGTCGAGATCTTCATCCATGCGGTCGAACCGGTAGGCTTCGCACGCATCGTGGGATCGCGATTCTCCGATGCGAACATCCGCCTTTTGCCCCCGCCGTTCTCGGGGCTCGTGAAAGATGCGGCCAAGGGGTCCATCGATGCCGGCGACCTGACGCAGCTCGGCTACCCAGCACCCGCCGAAACCCGCGGAAATGGCTGGTTTTCGTACACACAGGAGGGCGCGGAGGGCTTCCGGTTCGCTGTCTACGCGGCGATTCAGGGTGACGTTTTGGCCTGGTCAATCGCCTCCAGCCACGAGGGATCGGACCCTGCACAAATCGCGCAAAAACGTGTCACGGAAGCCCTCCGAAAGGGGTTTTTAGGTGCATTTCGAGAACACACCATCTGGTGGGCTAAATTCTGGTCCCGGTCGTCGGTCCAGGTGCCCAATCCGATCATCGAGCGGCAGTGGTACCTCGACACTTACAAGTGGGGCTCGGCAGCCCGGCGAGGCGCGCCACCCATCACCTTGCAGGCGGTCTGGACAGCCGACAACGGCAAGCTCCCTCCGTGGAAAGGGGACTACCATCACGACCTCAATACCGAGCTGAGCTACTGGCCCGCCTATTCAGGCAATCGCCTTGAAGACGGGCTCAGTTATCTCGACTGGCTATGGAAGACGCGCGACACCGCTTTCGAATGGACGCGCCGGTTTTTCGAGATGCCCGGGTTGAACGTGCCGATGACCGCGGACCTGAATGGCCGGCAGATCGGTGGCTGGCGTCAGTACACGCATTCGGCGACGACATCGGCATGGCTCGCGCATCACTTCTATCTGCACTGGCGCTACAGCGGCGACCGCATCTTTCTGAAAGAGCGCGCCTATTCGTATCTGCGCGACGTCGCGGTCTTCCTCGAAGCATTCACTGCGAAGAAGGACGCGCAGGGGAAGCGCACGCATCCACTTAGCGCATCGCCGGAGATCAACGACAACAAGCCGTCAGCGTGGTTCGACTCGGTGACGAACTACGATCTCGCCTTGGACCGTTGGACCTTCGAGAAGGCCGCCGAACTGGCTTCGGAACTGGGGCTGAACGATGAAGCAGGGCGATGGCGGCGCGTGCTGGCCGAGTTGCCTGAGTGGAGTCTCGCCGGTGACGGCGCGCTGCTCGTCGCCGCGGGATATCCGCTGCCCGCGTCGCACCGGCACTTTTCGCACCTGATGGCGATTCATCCGCTCGGGCTCATCGATTGGGAGCAGGGCGATGCCGCGCGCCGGACCATTCGCGCATCGCTTGCAGAGCTGCAGCGGAAAGGCACGGACTACTGGTGCGGCTACAGTTTTTCGTGGCTGGGCAGTCTCGCCGCGCGGGCGCGCGATGGCGCGCTCGCGGAGAGGGCGCTGGAGACCTTCGCAAGCGCCTTTTGTCTGCGCAACAGTTTTCATGCGAACGGCGACCAGTCGGGCAAGGGCTATTCGAAGTTCACCTATCGCCCTTTCACGCTGGAGGGCAACTTCGCGATGCCCGCGGGCTTGCAGGAGATGCTGCTGCAAAGCCACGCGGGGAAGGTCATCGTGTTCCCGGCGATTCCGGATACATGGAAGGACGTGGAGTTTCGTACGCTACGGGCCGAGGGAGCGTTTCTCATTTCGGCGCAACGCCGCGGCGGCCGTGTGGCGCGAGTGGAGATCACGTCGGAGAAGGGAGGGGCATTGCTGTTGGAGATTGAAGGCCGCGTTGAGAAGCTGCTGTTCAAGCCAGGCGAGCGGCGCGTTCTTTCATTGCTTGCGGGCCGCGCGAATTAGGGTTTGGAAACGGGAGTCGGTGCGCAGCTTCTCAAGCTCCGGGTCCTTGAAGATCTCATCCTTCGAGTAGTTCTGGTCGAGGGCGGCCTTGAGATAACGTAGTGACCGCTCGCGCTGGTTCGCGACTTCCGATGCAACAACGCAGCGGTAGTACAGCGGTCCGCCTTTACTGCCTGTGGCCTGGTCGACGCGATCGAGTTCGGAGCTTGCGGAGACGCTGTCGCCTCTCTTGGCCAGATAGACAGCCAGGCGGCTGCGCAATTCCAGGTCGTCGGGATTCTTGCCCAGCGCCTCGCGCACGCGCTGGATCGCGCGGTCGTAGGCCGGCGCGGATTTCTCTCGATTTCCAGGCGTCCAGCGAAGGGCATCTCCGAGGTTGCCCCAATAAAGGTGGCTGGAAGGATCCAGTTCCGTCGCCTTCTGGAATGAGGCAGCGGCCTGGGCGTACATCCCCCGGAAGAAGTAGATCGTGCCGAGGTTTGAGTAGATGGAAGGCGTCGGACGGATTTCCAGGGACTTCTGAAACTCACGCGCGGCCTCATCAAAGCGCCCCTGCATGTGGTACATAGCGCCGAGCATCTGGTACGCCCTGGCGCTATCCGGCGCCAGGCGTACCGCCTCCTTGTACTCGGCCTCGGCCTCCTTGTAGCGACCGGTCTGATAGTAGACGACTCCAATCGCCAGCCGTGATTCAAACCACTCCGGCTGCAAGCGGACCGCGGCAGAGCAATCAGCCTCCGCCTTCGGATAATCGCGGAGGCGATAGTGGAGGTTGCCTCGGGAAATCAGGGCCTCCGCGTTGGAAGGGTCGAGGTTTAGAGCCTCGTTGAGGTGGGTTAACGCTTCCGGATATTTCCGTTGCGCGGCGTAGCAGTATCCCAGCGCGGTACGCGCCATCGCGAGCTGCGGATCAAGCGACTGCGCGCGCTGCGCATGTTGGAGCGCCTGGTCGAGCAGTCCGGGTTGCTCCTTGTTGGTGTTCTTTCTCACCAGCGCCATTGCCAGCGCCGCGTGCGCCGGGGCGTATTCCGCGTTGGCTGAGATCGCCGCATTGAAGGTTTCGATGGCTTTGTCAATGTTGGCGGGCAGGTCGTAACGAAGCAGCAGCTTGCGTCCCTGGGCGACTAATTCGTGCGGTGGGATCGAAGCAATTGAACCCGTAGACATCTGCGGGACCAGCTTCCAGACGGCGGTACCCAAGGCTGCCGCGATAGCCAGGCCGGCGCCGATTCTCACCGCTCGCGTGCTGATCCTCTTGGGCGTCTTGGGCCGCGGCGCCGGCAGACGGTTCGATTCCAGAGCCTGAATGATGGCCGCAAGATCCGCTGAGAATTCGCGCATTGACCCGTAGCGGTCCGCGGGGTTCTTCTGCAGCGCTTTATTGAGCACAGCGGCGACGGCCTCCGGGATATCACGGCGCGCCACCGGCAAGTGAGGCTCGTAGTAGATGGCATGGACAACGGCGGCAGTATGAACGCCGGAAAATGGCCGTTTTCCCGCGAGCATCTCGTAGAGAATGACTCCGAGTGAAAAGATGTCCGACCTCTGGTCGATGGCGTCGCCCACAGCCTGCTCGGGAGACATATAGAAGACGGTGCCCATCATCACGCCCGTCTGCGTAAGCGGGATCGACGCGGTGGTGTCCTTTTCGGCCGCTTCGCCCATCAGCTTGGCCAGCCCGAAATCGAGAACCTTCACTTCGCCTGTCGGCTTGACGACGACGTTGGCGGGTTTCAGGTCGCGGTGAATAATGCCCGCCGCATGGGCAGTCTCCGCAGCGCGTGCGATCTGCTCCGCGTACTTCAGGGCCTCCAGCAGCGGCAAGCCGGTAGGCTGGATCATCTCGTTCAATGTCGAGCCCGGCACGTACTCCATGACAATGTAGTCGACGCCGTCTTCGGACTCGATGGCATGGAGGGTGACGATGTTGGGGTGATTGAGGGAGGAGGCGGATCGAGCCTCCTTGAGGAATCGGCGGCGAGGATCGGGATCTGACGACCGTGATATCGAGAGGACTTTGATGGCAACGGTGCGGTCCAGCCTGAGGTCGCGCGCCTTATAGACGGCGCCCATGCCTCCCTCGCCGATCTTTTCCGTCAGCAGATAGTGCCCGAGTTGGCGGCCTTCCATCAGCCGTTCTTTCTCCATGGAAGACTCTTTTCACGATTGGGCAGCGGCAGAGTGTCGCCGCCGCCCAGCGGTTGATCACAGTTTGGAGCAACTACGGCACTACCTCAATCTCCGGGTCGACCGGCGGGGCCCCATCGGCGGTGGAATTGTATTTGTAGATACAAGTTTTATCGCCTCTGGTTGCGCACGTCACTGAGATAGTGCAAATGCGGTTCTGTCCAGTGTCGCTGCTGGAAAATGTCTTCTTGCCGTTCTGGCAGGGAGATCTATCAGTGAAGGTCACACTCCAGTTATTGCCTGTCCAGATGATCCGGTCTTTGGATCTGGCCTGCGCCCTAGCGGCGCCTTTCGCCGTGAGTCGGATATTTACATCTGCAGCCATCAGCAGCAGCGCCGCGGAAACAGCAATTGCGAGTGAGATTGAGATTCGTCGGAACATGTTCACCTCTTTGTCGCGACTCTGACGTGAGGATGAAGGCCCCCGGACATCGACGAGGCGGCGAGGCCGGAGATCCCAGGTATCGAGTTGATGTTACTACAGGTTGGGTGGACCGGCGAAGGGAGAATAAACGGGGATTCAAATGCCCGATTTGAAGACTGTGCCCTGCCAGGTCGCGCGACAAAGGAGATTGACGAGCTCCATTTGATCGAGGTTCGAGCAGCGCGTGAGGGTCAGCTTGGGGCTGGCTACGAGCACGGCGAGGACCTGGGCGCGGGAGATGGCGACGTTGAGGCGGTGGCTGTCGAAGAGGAACTCGATGCCGTGGGGCGAGGCGTCGCCTTCGCTGGAGGTCATCGAGAAGATGACGACCGGCGCCTGCTGGCCCTGGAATTTATCGACTGTGCCGACGCGCACACCTTGTGGCAGCGCGTGCCTGAGCTTGCGGACTTGCAGGTTGTAGGGCGCGACGACGAGGATGTCCGCTTCGGTGAGGCGGCGCGGCGGCTGGCCATCGACGAGGAATTCGCGGGTGAGCAGGTCGCCGATGATGTCGCGGATGGCGGCGGCCTCTTCCTCTGATTCGTAGATGTTGCCTTCGTGCGCGACTGGGACGAATTGAATTCCTGCTGAGAAGGGCTGCAGGCTGCGCGATTCCGTGGACTTCTCGTTCTTCAGGCGTCCTTCGTAGATCGCTTCGGAGATGAAAGAGCAGAGCTCGGGGCGCATCCGAAAAGTCGTTGGCAGGAAGATTCCAAGGTCTTCCGGGACAGTCGCGTGATCCTGCAGGTAGTATTCGAGAATCGACTGGCCGCTCTCGCCGGGATGCACGCCCTGGATCGGCTGGCTGAGCTGCATCTGGTCGCCGAGCACGACGAGGTTGTCTGCCGCGGGAGCAATACCCATGAGATTGGCGATGGAAACCTGCCCCGCCTCGTCGATGAAGAGGTAGTCGAATTCGTCGCGCGCTTCCGGAAGACTGAAGACCCAATACGATCCTCCGACCAAGTCGGGGAGGTGGGGCAGAGCGAACAGAGCTTTGTTCTGGTCGATGATCTCGATGGCCGGATGGAATTTCTCGCGAGCGCCGTTCTCACCGACTTTGGCAGCAGAGAACTGGATGCCCATCGCGGTCGCCGCTTCGGCCGCTGCTTTCATGAGGACGCAGACCGCCTCGTGGCCGTTGGAGGAGATGCCGATGCGCCTGCCTGCTTTCAGGAGTTGGGCGATGATGCGCCCGGCGCGCGTGGTCTTGCCGGAGCCCGGCGGGCCTTGAATGCAGAGGGTGCTGGAGTCCAGGCCAAGGACAGCGCGGAGGGATGCGGCATTGAGATCCGCGCCTTCAGGGATGATGGGGCCGCCGGACTGGCCGGCGATGCGCGGGCGACGGCGGTGGAGGAAGTCATCGAGAGCCCGCGGAAGGTGTCCGGTCGAGAGGTAATCCCGCACTGTGCGTTCGATGGACTCGACGATCGGTTTCGCGCCAACGATTTCGTCGGGAATGAGGCTGAGATGCCCGGGGAGCGGCCCGTTTTTCTTGCCGCGCCTGATGGTGAGAGTGCGGCCCTCCTCATCCATGCTTTCAATCGTGATGTGGGTGTTGAGCTCGGTCGCGATGAGGCACTTGCTCTCGGCATGGAGCTTGGTTTCCTGTTCCGGAAACCTGTACTCGTAGACGAAGGATTGCTTGTCGGGCTGCGGGGGCCTTTTAGTGCGTTGGAGACCGCCGAGACACTCCTGGTCATCGATCAGCTCCTGTTCGATCATCTCGGCCCGCTTGAACATGGCCCAATAGAGTGACTTGTGTTCGCGGCGGTGGAATTCAAGGAGGTAGGCGAGCAGTTCGTGGACGCGCCAGCGTTCCGGGTCGGCGCTGCGGTCCTGCGGGATCTCCTTCAGCATCCTCTGCGCCAGTTCGGAGCGCGCGTTGGTGTCGTCCTTCAGTTCCCTGGGAGGATCCGGCTTCACGTAGGCGCGCCCGGCGGACTGCTGCCGCGCGCGGAGCCACTCAGCGAGCTTCCAAGTGGAGTCGCAGTCCTCCATGTTGTAGTCGCGGATGAGATCGAGAATCGCCTGATCGCCGCTGGTGAGCCAGCGGTGGTAGTAGACGACGGACCCGGCCGCGGTGGCGACTTCACCGCTGCGGGCGGGCATGTACAGATGCTCGACATTCTTCAACGAGTAGGCGGGCTCGCCGATGAGCAGCGACTGGCGGACCACGGTGTAGAGATCGACGAAAACCTCATTGCGGAGGAGTGCGTCCACCTCCGCTTCGCGCGAGGCGTAGCGGCACATCAGCTTCTTCAGAGCGGTGGTCTCGTATGCGGCGTAGTGATAGACGTGCATCGAGGGGTCCTGCTGCCAGCGTTTGAAGACCCAGTCAATAAAGCTCTCGAATGAGGCGCGCTCCTGGGCGCGGTCGTGAGCCCACCATGATTTGAATGTCAGCCTGCCTTTCTCCCGGCAAGTGACGCCAAGGAGATATTCGAGGCCGTCCTGCATGAGCGGGTAGCCTTCAATGTCAAAACAGACGTCGTTGGGCGATGCCGGCGGAAGCATTCCGAAGCCCTTGCGGGGATCTCCGGAGTCCTCGGGGAGGATTTCGAAGACGGGCGGTTCGCCTGCTTTGGAAGCCCGCTGGAGACGCGCCTGGTGGCGGAGACGCTCGAAGGTGGGTTGAGCCATGCGGGGGACGCCCTTCCGCGTGGTGGAGGCCAGGGCGTGCATGGTGGCGATGCCTGCCTCGTTCAGCTTTTCCACCTGCGCAGTGCGGATATTAGCGGTGCGGGAGACGTCGTCACGGCTTTCCAGGAGTCGTTGCACGTGGCCGTTCCAATGGCGGTAGTCCGCCATTCCGGAGAAGTGCGGCGGCTTGTCAGGACAGAACGAACGCTGCTGTTGAAGGAAGTCGCGTTTGACGGACTGGAAGTAGAACCAGTAGCTCGACAGCCGCAGGCTCCGGCGCTCATTGTTGCCAAGGATGATGCCGGCGCGTTCCGGAAGACGCCCTTGAAGCACTTCGAGCATCTCCGCGTAGCAGCAGAGCTGGATGGCGAAGTACGGCTTCATTGCGAGGGCGAGCTTGGTGTCCCAGACCTGGTAGTGCCAGGCGCCGAGTTCGGAGTCGCCGTCGACTCGGAAGAGGAAGTCGGCCCAGCCTGCGAAGTCGCCACGCTCCAGGCGGGCCTGGTAGATGACGGGAGCGCCGTCGCGCATGGCAGCGGCGGTGCGCTGGAAGGCGCTCTTCTCCTCAGGGTCGATGGTGACTAGCCCGCCTTCGTCCCGCAGCGTCTTCAGGAAGCGCTCTTCGTGCTCGATGCCGGTGGTCTGGATGAGGCGGTCTTCTTCGGAGGGTTCGTCTTTCTGAATTCGATTTGGGAAGTCGCAGTTGAAGCGGTCGAGCCAGGTGATGCACTCGTTCTCGAGGAATGAGTTCAAGTCCGAAGGTGAGTAAGTGTAGCGCCCGTCACCGTTCTTCTTCATGGCTCTACCGGATTGTGCGGCAACGGGTGGCTCACGGGCTGAGCCTGGTTCAGGATTTCCACTCGCGCCAGTCTTTCTCGGTGGCTTTGACCATCAAGGCGGCTGCGTCGTGGAGCCATTTTCCTTTGCGCTTCTGGAGGTCAGTAAGGAGAGTCTTGGGTTTGGCGGATCCGATGTGGACATTGGCGGTCTCCCAGCCCATGAAGTAGAGGAGCAGGGCCTCGTCGCGGGCGGCGGGCAGATCGGCGAGAGGGATGCGTGAGCAGTCAGGAGCGAGTCTTCGGAGGATCCAGCGGCCACGCATGTGGACGAACGGGTCGAGGCAGCGGATGGAGCGATCGAGGATCTGCTGATAGAGGATTGCCGGGGTCCCTTTTGTCTTGTGGGTCCAGGAGGCGGCCGAAGGCGCCAACGCCTTGGCCTCCCGAGCCACGGCGCCGCCATGCCATTCCGCAATGGCCACGAAGCGTTCTCTGCCCAGGCTTCCCAAGCCGCTGCGGCGGTGTGCAATGCGGCACTTCAGCTTGCGTTCAGGCATGGCTCGGGACAGGCTCTTGAGCACGAGCTTGGGAACGGGCCCTTGCAGGTCGGGCAGGGCGCTGAGTTTGCGCCAGAAGACCCCCGGATCCTTGAGCCTGGCGGCGGCCATGGTGCGTAGTTCGAGGTTCGACTCCGCAAGGACCAGAGGGTGGCCTCCGGCTTTGAGGCAATCTTTGTAGCCCTTCACGAGAACCTCCGCCGCGTCTTTCAGGCGGATCTTCAGGCCGCCTTCGGTGGCGGCGAGGTCGATGCTGGCTGCGAGGCGTACCAGATCGTTGGTGTAGGGCATGGGCCACGCTTCATCGAAGTCATTGATGCCCCAGATCAGGCGGCCTTCGGCATCGCGCCAGGTACCGAAATTCTCGGCGTGGAGGTCGCCGACAGCGAGTGCGGAAGGGGCGGCTGAGAGGGGCTTGCAGATCTCCGGCCAGATTTGGGCCCACCGGTAATAGGTGGCGCGGAAGAACGGGAAGAGCAGCTTGCGCATCTGCTCATGCTTGTATTCGAGGTCCTCCTCCAGGATCCGGAGGTGCCTGCCGAGCCAGGCTTCGTATTTCGCTGTGGCTTGAACGAAGTTCATGGTGCAACTCCCCATTCCTTGTTGGGCGCCGGGCCGAGGGTGATGTCGAGCACGCCTCCGGAGGCCAGTTCCTTGTGTGTGATCCAGAAGCGGCCGGTCAGGGGTTTACCGTTCAGTGTGGCTGATTGGATGTAAACGTTCGCCGGCGCGATGTTCCTCGTGGTGATCGTGAAAGTCTTGCCGGGGTAATAGCGCGGGTCGAGCTGGATGGTGATGCGGTCGAAGAGCGGGGAAGTGATCTCGTAGCGCGGCTCAAGCCCCGCGCCGCCGGTGACGTCGAACAGCCCGATCGCCATCAGGACGCCGAGCGCGCCCATCTGTCCCTGATCCTCATCGCCGTTGTAGCCGCCGAAGGGGGTGATGTCTCCGTAAGATTCGGTCTTCACACGGCGCACCCAGTACTGTGTCAGCCACGGCGCTCCGGCGTGGCTGAAGAGGTGGGCCATGTGGCAGGAAGGCTGGTTCTCGTAATCGACCCACTCCTCGCCGTGCTTGCCGTGGGGCGTCACGTACCGCTTCGGCGCGGCGAGTTCGAACTGACGGTTGAGTTTCTCGATGAACTTCGCGGGACCGCCGATGGCCTGGATGAGACCCGGAATGTCGTGCGGGACGAAGTAGGTGTAGATCGCCGAGTTGCTTTCGACGAAGCCGGGGCAGGCGCCGCCGGTACAGATGGGCTCGAACTTTTCGACCCAGGAGCCGTCCGGGTTCTTGGGGCGGATCCACCCAGTGGAGGAGTCGAAGAGGTTTTTCCAGTTAGAGGAGCGTTTGAGAAATTGCTCGTAATCTTCTTGTTTTTGCAGGGACTTCGCGAACTGAGCCAGGCACCAGTCCTGGTAGGCGTATTCGAGGGTCTGGGCGGCGCCGGCGCGGTGCATTCCTCGGCCTCCGGGATTGGCGGGGATCCAGCCGCGCTCGACGTAGTACTGCATGCCGCCGCCCTGCGGATTGGGGCCGAACTCGTAACCTGCGCGGTCGCGGATGCCGCCGGGGAAGGCGTTCTTGCGGGCTCCGGCGTAGGCGGCGCCGACGTCGAAATCGCGGATGCCCTTGATGTAGGCCGCCGCGATGAGCGGGGTCGCCTGATCGCCGATCATGACGAAGGAGTAGTTGCCTCCGGCGGGGCCGCGGGCGGTCATGCCGCCATTCTTGAAGTAGTCGACGAGTGAGTCGATCTGCTCGCTCATCATGCGCGGGTAGGCGAATGACCAGAGGATGTTGAGGGTCCAGTGCGAGCCCCAGAAGGCGTCGGAGTTGTGGGTGCTGCGGGCGGGCTGTCCCTGCGCATTGAGCGGCACCTGGCGGACCCGCGGCTCCGGGCCGGTGTTGTCGATGTAGCGGCCATCGACATCGGAGAAGGTGCGCCGGCCGAGAAGCGCGTGCCAGAGATCGGTGTAGAACTTGATGCGCTGTTGCTCCGTGCCGCCCTCGATAGAGATCTTTGAGAGCCACTGGTTCCACTCGGCGGCGGAGGCACGGACGCAGGCGTCGAAGTCCCAGCCGGGCAACTCGGCCTGGAGGTTCCTGCGGGCGTTGTCCTCGCCGACAAAAGAGAGCGCCACCTTCATGCGCACGGTGGAGGGCTGCTGGAAACCGAAGCGGGCGTAGCCGCCGGAGTCCGCGCCGCGCAGGCTCCCGGCGGCGGGCTTCACGACCTTCCTGCCCGACTCGGGCTCCCAGCCACCGAATTCGGCGAAGGGCTGGTCGAACTCGATGACGAAGTAGACGGTGCATGGCCTCTCCCGGCGCTGCGTGGAGGCCATCTTCGAGAAGCCGGCGAGGGATTGGGGACCGGTCTTGCGGATGGAGGCGTCGGCCATCTTCGTCATGGCGATGGGAGCGCCGGTATCGAAGAGGATGTAGGCGTCCTGAGTCGCCGGGAAGGTGTAGCGGTGGAAGCCGACGCGCTTCGTGGAAGTGATCTCGGCGGTGATGCCGGAGTTGTCGAGGACGACCTTGTGATATCCGGCTCGGATCACTTCCTTGTCGTGAGAGAAGGGCGACTTGTACGCCTCGTAGCCTTCGTGCCCGTTCATGCGGCCGGTGATGGGCATGACGGGGACGCCGGCGAGCTGCCAGTCGTGGATGTGCGAGAAAGCGCGGATATAGGGCTCGACGTAGATGTACCCGGCGCCCCAATCGCCGTCGAGCCTGGTGTCGGGGCTCAGGGCGACCATGCCGAAGGGGCGGCTGGCCGAAGCGAAGAAGATCCAGCGGGTCTGGTGGGTGTCGATCTGGGGGCGGACATAGTCCACGGGACGCGGCACGGGCTGGGCAGCCGCGGCACAGAACAGCAGGGTAAAGATGCCGGCGCCCGAGCGATTCATCCCCGCATCATAGCGGATCGGTCTGAGCGGCAGATAGGGCGGGATGGGGGAGTTGCGGCAGGCGGCGCGGATAGCGGCGGCCGTTCAGCAACGCTCCAATCCACGTCGGGCGCACGAGGAGATCGTAAGAGACCACCAGCAGCGCCACGGAGATCGCCAGAACGAGCGGGATCTTGGCGAGGGCGGGGATCGGGATCGGCAGGCATGCAACCTGAAGCCCGACGACCACCGGCATATGCATGATGTAGAGCCAGTAGGAGGAGTCCGACATGTAGCGCCCGCGCGGGCTCGGATTGCTGCAGTACTTCAGGAACAGCCCCGTGCAGACGAAGATGTTGAACCAGCAGAGCAGGACGTTGCCGGCTGCCTTGATGAATGGATGCGGGCCGCCGGGGACCAGGCCGTAGACGAGGAAGGCCGGAATGGCGAGGCCGAAGTAGGTCCAGATGTGGCGCTTGAAGCGGTCCAGCAGGTCGCGGTTTGAGTAGAGGAGCCAGCCGAAAGCGAAGGGTGGGATGTAGGCGATGAGGATCGGCAGCTCGGGCTTGAAGCCGTCGCAGTCCTTGAGATTGCCGTGCATCCAGGCCAGCGGCGGCCAGGAGAAGAGGGCGAACAGCGCGGGGGCGTAGCTGCGCTGGAGTCCCCAGCGGTAGGCGGCGTGGATGCGCGGCATGAACCACTGGGGGAACCATTGCGAGCACCAGGCGACGAGCGCGCCGACGGCGTAGAGCAAGAGGAGGTATTCGAGGAACCAGAGGTGGAGGGGATGGAGCCGCTTCAGAATGGCAGTGCTGAAGAGTGAGGGGATCACCTGGGAGGGGCCGCGTTCAATGCTGATCACAATCGCGGCCATGGTGGGGAAGAGAATCGACCAGAACAGGATGAATGGCCAGAGAATGCGATGGATGCGGTTGGAGAGAAAGCCTGCGGGGCCGCGAGTGTTCCAGAGCAGGGCACCGAAGAAGCCGGCCATCACAAAGAACGCCGGCATGCGGAAGGAGTGGATGATGCCAAGTGTGAAATTGAGGACCGAAGTGGGGTGAGGATCGATGTAGGGCCAGTGGCCGTCTCCGGAGTAGCCGACCACGACGTGCAGATAGATCCCCATCAGCATCATGGTGGCTCGCATGCTGTCGAGGGCGTGATACCGGACATTGGATGGGCTCATGGGATGAGTACGCTGGTTTCAGATTGTAAACTCCTATTACGACACGCGGCGGGGAGAAGTTCCAGGCTCCGTTATCCTAGCGTCTAATGGCTTTCCGATTCGCGCTCACCCTCATGCTGCTGGCGGGCTTCGCTCGCGGCGAAGATTACACGCTGGGGCCGGATTCCCAGCGGCAGCCTGGCGTGCCGCAGGGGAAGGTTGAGAAGCACACGTGGCAGTCGAGCAAGATCTACTCGGGCACGGTGCGCGATTTCTGGATCTACGTGCCGGCGCAGTACAAGCCCGGCACACCCGCGGCGCTGATGGTGTTCCAGGATGGCGCGAGTTTCGTGAACGAAACTGGCGCGTGGCGCGTGCCGGTGGTGTTCGACAACCTGATCCACAAGGGCGAGATGCCGGTGACGATCGCCGTGTTTATCGATCCGGGCGTCGTGCCGCCGTTAGCGGAGAAAGCGATGGGCCGCTACAACCGGAGTTTCGAGTATGACTCGGTGGCGGACTGGTACTCGCAGTTCCTGCTGCGCGAGATCCTCCCCGAAGTGGAGACCCGTTACTCGATCACTTCAGATCCGAACCTGAGGGCGATCGGCGGTTCGTCGTCCGGCGCGATCTGCGCGTTCACGGTGGCGTGGTTCAGGCCAGACTCGTTCAGGCGCGTGCTGAGCTTCATCGGCAGCTACGCGAATATTCGCGGGGGCAACGCGTATCCCACGCTGATTCGCAAAACGGAAGGCAAGCCGCTGCGCATCTTCCTGCAGGACGGAGAGAAGGATCTCAACATCTACACCGGCAACTGGTGGCTCTCGAATCAGGAGATGGTTTCGGCACTCACGTATGCGGGATATGAGATGAAGTTCGTGCCGGGCACGGAGGGGCACAACAGCAAGCACGGCGGAGCGATCCTGCCGGACGCGCTGCGCTGGCTATGGGGCGGCTCATCGCCGAAGCCGGTTTCGAAGCCGATGGGGAGCGGCGGGGAAAGGCACTTCGTGACGGAGATCCTCGACCCGGGGAGCGAGTGGGAGGAGGTCTCGTCGGGGCACAAGTTCACGGAAGGACCGGCCGTGAACCGCGCGGGCGAGGTGTTCTTCACCGACATCCCGAACAACCGCATCCACCGCATCGGTCTGGACGGAAAGGTCACAGTGTTCAAGGAGGACACCGGCGGTGCAAACGGCCTGATGTTCGGGTCTGACGGGCGGCTCTATGCGTGCCAGAACGGCAGGAAGCGCATTGTGGCGTATTCGCCGGACGGGCAGGAGTCCGTGATCGCCGAGGGGACCGGATCGAACGACATCGCGGTGACGGCGCAGGGCGGCGTCTATTACACAGACCCGGGGGCGAAGCGGGTGTGGTACGTGGACACACGCGGAGAGAAGCGCGTTGTGCGTGAAGGCATTGCATTCCCCAACGGCGTGCGGCTTTCGGCGGACCAGTCGATGCTGCTGGTGAACGACACGCTGGGGCGGCCGGTGTGGTCGTTCCAGATCCTGGCGGACGGCTCGCTGGCGAACGGGTTGCCTTTCTACCGGCTGGAGACGCCGGACGAGTCGTCGGCGAGCGGGGCCGATGGGATGACGGTGGACACGGAGGGCCACTTGTACGTGGCAACAGCCCTGGGCATTCAGGTGTGCGACCAGACGGGCCGCGTCGTGGCGATCATCAACAAGCCGTCGTCGGCGGGCATTTCGAACGTGGTGCTGGGCGGGCCGAAGTTCGACACGCTGTACGTGACGGCGACGGACAAAGTATTCAAGCGCCGGATCAGGCGCCAAGGCGCGGTGTCGTGGCAGCCGGTGACTCCGCCGAAGCCGCGGTTGTGATGGTGGACTCGGCGCGGTCCAGGATGCCGATCATCGTGCGAAGCTCCGCTTGGGTCAGGGCTGGGCAGTTTCACGCTATTGCTCCGGGATGAGGCGTACGGATTCGATTTCGACTGGCAGGCGGTCGCCCTTCACGAATGGCGCCGGCGGAGTGATGGTGAGGGTGTGATAGTCCTTCGAGGCGAGTTGCAGTGAGCTGGCGGCGGGCTTGCCGTCCACTGTGACGACGACTCCATTAGTACCTGGCTCCACCGAGATCTTGTAGCGCCCCGGCTTCGTTGTGAAGTGCCACTGGAGCTTGTACACACTGGGCCGCTCATAGTAGCCGCGGCCGTTGTAATTGAAGAAGCGATCGGCCTGCTTCGATGCGAGGGACACGGCGCCGGACGCATCCGGCTCGATGGTGGGAGGGATCACGTCGAGCGTGCCGTCGAATTCGGCAACGACGACGGTGATTGGCGACGTTTCGCGGCGGCGCTGCAGAGTAATCGATGAGCCGCTGACCGGAAGGGGAGTGCGTCCCGGCTCAGCCAGATAGTAGGCGCGCTTCAGCTTCGTCCGCAGACCCGGTAGGCGGAGTGTGTTGTCGGCGGGCCAGTTGCGGATGAAGAGGTAGAGGCGGCCCGGTTTGACGGCGGCATGGCCGAAGTCGAGCTGGCGGAACGGCTGCGGCTGCGCACCGTAGATGGCGTTGCCGTTCTGCTTGAGCCACGCGCCGACGCCTTTCAGCACGTCCGACTCGAACTCGACGACGCTGCCGTCGCCGCGCGGCCCGATGTTGAGCAGATAATTGCCGCCGCGGCTCACTACCTGCACGAGCTTCTCGATGTGCTCGTCGATTTTGCCCTGCGGGTTCTCGCGCTTCTGCCAGGACCGGTAGCCCCATGTCTCGTGATAGATGGACGCGGGCGTCTGCCAGGGCTCGTCGATGACGTATTCGGGGATGCGGTTGTCGCCCATGACGGTGAAGTCGCCCTGATGGTTGAAGACGCGGCCGCTCACCATGCAATCGGGTTGGATGGAGTGGACGGTGTCGGCGAAGCGCTTGCTCTGTTCCGGGGTGGGTTTTCCCATGTCGAACCAGATTTCCGTGATGGGACCGTAGTTGGACATCAGCTCGCGGATCTGGCCGGCGTTGAAATCGGCGTGCGCGTCGGGGATGAGGTTGTCGTTGCGGCCGCCGTCGGAGGGCGTGGCGCGCGGATCGTGCCAGTCGATGGTGGAGTAGTAGACGCCGAACTTCAGGCCGTTGCGCGCGCAGGCGTCGGAGAGCTGTTTGATGAGGTCCTTGCCGTACGGAGTGGCGTCGACGGCGTTGAAGTCCGACAGGCGAGTGTGGAAGAGATTGAAGCCGTCGTGATGTTTGGAGGTGATGACGATGTAGTTCATGCCCGCGGACTTGGCGAGGCGGGCGATGGCGTCGGGATCGAACTTCACGGGGTTGAACTGCGAAGCGATCCGGGCGTATTCGTCGCGCGGGATGTTGGCGCCGCCCTGGATCTGTTCGCTATAGCCGTTGGTGACGGGCTGGCCGTTCCAGACGCCGCCGGGGATGGAATAGAGGCCGAAGTGGATGAACATGCCGAACTTGCGGGCCTGCCAGTCGCGGACGGCTTCGGGGGAAGGACGGCGGGGCTCGGCGGCGCAAAGAGAGGCTGCGATGAGGATGATGGTGGCGAGACGATGCATGGTGACGAGGATCGCTCACCACCGTATCAGAACTAGGGCTGTGGATCCTCGTGCTCGCGGCGTTTGCGAAGTTCCTGTTCGGCCTTGCCGATCCAGGCAGAGGGAGCGCATGAGAGCAATGTAATGATGACTCCGAGAAACCCCAGGAGCAGCAGCAGCGGGAGAGGCACTTCATTCAAGATATCGGTCATTCACTTATTGAGATGAGCGAGAGGTGGGAAAAGTAGCGGGTCTGGTATTCTGAAGGAGAGCGGGCCGGCGTAGCTCAGCAGGTAGAGCATCTGATTTGTAATCAGAGGGTCGCAGGTTCGATTCCTGTCGCCGGCTCCAGTGCGTTTCCCCCCTTGGTTTCCACCCGTTTATCGCGCCTCCTCCGCCAGGTGTTCGCTGATGCTGATGCGGCGCCACGCGAACAGCACAACTCCGGCGGCGAAGGCAAATCCGCTGTAGAAGTAGAAGAGCAGTTGGAACGGGATGGCGGCGAGCATGAACAGCCAGCCACGTTTGGCCGCGAGGAAGGCATAGAAGCTGTGGTTGAGGGTGATGAGGAGCGCCATCAGCGCGACCAGCGCGGCGCTAGTCCAGTGGAGGGGCAGAGCGGCGATGGCGAGACAGAGGACTGCTGCCGTCGATGCAAACAGGGCAGCATCGACTGCGCGTGAGGGCCAGGCAGGGCGATCGAGGTTGAACTGCCGGCGGAGCATCTGGAGAGCGTAGGTGGTCCAGAGAGGCGCAATCAACAAGGGCGGGCCGTCCTGCCCGTCCAGCCACGTGAGGAGGACCATGAGCAAAGCGATGGCGGCGGCGCCGTGGATGGTATTTGTCTGCTCGACCATATAGGTGCAGAGAGCGAGCATCAGGAGAGCCAGCACGGGCAGGACGAAAGCGCCGCCCCATTGAAGGATCGAGGCTGCGATGAGCAGGCTGAGTAGGGCAACTGCGAGGACGCTCACTCTCTGGCTGATGCGGAGGTTCAGGTCGTTCGGCATCTTTCCGGCGCGAAGAATGAGTTCGGTCCAGGGGATGCCCCGGTCGCGGACGTCGGTCTTAAGGATGCCGAAGAGCGACCACTTCTTCAGGTGCTTGACCTGAATGTCGCGCAGGAGTTCAATGCGGCAACCCGCCTGGCGCAACCGGGAGCCCAGTTCGATGTCCTCAATGGAGGGGCGTGCGTAGCTCTCGTCGTAGCCGCCGTGCTCTTCGAAGACGCTACGGCGGATGGCGCCGCAGCCGCTCCAGAAAGTGGATGCCTCGCGGTGCGAGGTCTGATGGACGTAGTGGTGCAACAGGTTCCGGTACTGCGAAAGGAAGTCGCGGTGGCCGGGTTCGTCGTCGTAGGAGCCGATGAGCGCATCCAGCGACGGGTCGGCCTGGAAGGCGTCCCTCATCCTGCGAACGGCATCCAGATGGACGCAGACGTCGGCGTCGAGGAAGATCAGAATGTCGCCGGATGCCTCAGCGGAGCCGAGATTGCGGGCCGCGGCGGGGCCCATGCGTTCTTCCCGGCGGACGACCGTGCAGCCATATCGCGCGGCTACTTGCGCCGAGCCATCGGTGGATCCGTCGTCGACGACGATGCATTCATCGGGCGTCAGCGTACCCTCCGCGTAGAGGCTGCGCAGGCAAGCATCCAACGTGTCCCGGCCGTTGTATATGGGGATGACGACTGTGGTTCGAAGGGGATTCGCGCCAGTGGCAGCTCGGCTCAACGGACCCCCCTCACACGCACCACATGCCGGAAGGTCCTATCTTTCGAGAGACACATCACCTGTGACTCTACCATTGCCGAGGGGTGCGTCGCGCCCATCAGATGCGGCCGAACTTCTCGACGGCTTCCTTGATGCTCTTGAATTTCTCGATGAACGGGTACATGCGATGCTCAGTGTCATCGAGTTCCTGGGCTTTTTTGAGAACCTCAGCAGCCTTGGCCTTGGGCACGACGGCGACGCCGTCCTCATCGGCGACGATGATGTCGCCGGGATTCACGGTGACGCCTGCGCAGAGGACGGGGACATTGGAGGCCTTGAAGCGGTAGTGGTTGACCGAAGTCGAAGGCACGATGCCGCGGCTGAAGACGGGGAACTGAATCCGTTTGATCTGCGGAGTATCGCGGACTGAGGCATCGATCACCGCGCCGGTGAGGCTGCGGAATTTCATGGCAGTGGCCATCAGGCCGCCGATGCCGGCGGTGTCGACTCCGTCGGGCAGCACCATCACATAGACGGAACCCGCGGGCGCCGCGTCGATGGCATCCAGCATCCCTTGCGAGACCTTGCTGCCTTCCTTGTGCTCGCCCTTCTCCATCAGGACAGTGACTGCGGGACCGGCGAACTTGGTGGTGAACACGGGCCGCATGTCATGGGACATAAAGGCGCGCTGGCCGTAGAGCTGTTCCATGGCGTCGGCCACTGAGGCGGCCTCCACGAGGCGGAATCCTTCGATGAGCGGATCGCCGGACGGCGCCTGTCCTGGCAGAACATACACCACGGCGCAAAGAAGAGTGATGGCAACACACAGCAGGAGTCTCATGGCCTAATAATTCTGTCATAGCAGGCGGGGTTGGGGGCGGAAGGCGCGGAGCCTAGTTGCCGAGCAGACGCCCGTAGGCGCGGAGCGAGGGGACGCTGTCGAACGCGGCCTTCATCCCGGCGGTGATTGGAATGGCAAGGATCAACCCGGCGCCGCCCCAGAGGAGATACCAGAGCATGAGCGCCACGGTCACGACAAGGGGATTGAGGTGCACACGCGCCCCGACGAGCTTGGGATAGAGCAGATTGAGTGCGATGAGATGAAAGACCGCAGTGGTAGCGCCAATGATGAGGTAGGCGGGCAGCGCGGAATAGACAGGCAGAGCCGCAACGAACGGAGGAATCACGGCGAGAGGCAATCCCAGATAGGGCACCAGGCTGAGGAATCCGCTCAGAGGGCCCACCACCTGCCAGTATGGGAGTTTGACGAACCAGAAGAAAACGGCGCTGGCGATCGAGAGTACGACACCCAGGAGGAAGTTGCCGACGAGGTAGGCGCGGGCTACGTTGGCGATGCCCTCCCAGGCGCGCTGCATGTTCTGCCGGCTGCCTTCGTTGACGAGCAATTCAAGCATGGAGCGGCGCAGATGCTCGCGCCAGCTCAGCATGAAGTAAACGAGGAAGGGGACGAAGGACGCCATGAGGGCGACATCATAGTAGGCGGCCACGCGGGAATAGATGGCGTTCACCAATTGGCCGTCCTCAGGTCTGATCCGGACCTCCGGCACCTGAGGCGCGGCCTGGGCGGTTTCGGGCGAAGGCTCGGGGACCTGTGGCGCTCTGCGCCGCTGCTTCCCGGCGGGCTTAGGCTCCACAGGGTGCAGCTGTGCTTCTCTGAGCCGTTTGGGGACCAGCAGGTCCTGAGCGGTTTTTTCGACGCTTTCAATCTGCTGCGTCGCCGCATCCACCAATTCGGCGACGCGGCGGCCGTATTGCGGGAGATCCTCCCACATGCCGACAGCCTGCATCCACAGTCCCAGGGCCATCAGATAGACAACGCCCAGCATCAGGGTACAGGCGAGAAAGCTGGCCAGGCCGCGTGGGATGCGGAAGCGCATGAGAGCGGCAACCAGGGGCTCGAGAATGAATGACAGCAGAATCGAACCGATCAACGTGATGAAGAAGACGCGCCCCAGATAGAGCAGGACCACCGTCAGCAGGAGGCAGAGCAGGACTCCCGCCGCCTGGACAACTCCCTTCTGCTTGACGATGGTCTCCATTTAGCGCCGTGCGATCACTTCCTGCAGATTCTCTCTCGTCAAGAAGAATTTTACAGTCTGGAAGCGGCGGAAAAACCGCTCAATCGATCGTGTGCTGAAAGGTTCGATGGGCCGTCGGGCGGGACGCGGGGCCACCAGAAGTTGTCCGCGGTTCAGGATGCGGCACTGGTAAGGGGCTGCGGCCGGCCCGACGGTTTCAGGGTGAAAGAGCGCGAGCACCAGGGAATCGGGCGCCAGGATGCGGAAGACGCGGTCCAGAACCGCTTGGGAGAGCGCCGGCGGAAGGAACTGGAGAGTATCCCACAACAGCGCGCCGTCAGTGGACTGATCCGGAAAGTCGAGCGTCTCATTGACGAATGCCTCGATGCGGTCATCCTCGAGCCGCCGCGACTGGATCTCCTCCAGGGTGAAGAAGGAGTCGTAAGCGCGGAGCAGATCCTCGGAATAGAGCCTGTGCCCCATCCCGGTGATGTAGTCGAGGTTGGATTGGTTGATCCCGCCCAGGTCAAGGATCTGGAGACCTTCCAGGGAGTCAAGCCGGTGGCTGAGGCTCTCCAAGGCGTACGACCGCCTTCCGCCGGGAGAGACCTCGCTGCCGGTAGGCGCCCCGGAGCCTGGCGGCTGGGGGCGGGAACTCATCCCTTCCTGCTTTCCGCCTTTCCACCCTCGCTGGCCAGCAGGCTCGGCTGGGCCTCAGCCGCGGAGGCCGCGGCAGCCGCGGCGGCTTGAGCCTTCGGCGCCGACTTGGCCGCATCCGGCCGGATGGTCTCCACGTTGCCCTTGAAATAGGCTTCATCCTCGATGACAGGGCGCTGGGCTTTTAGGTCGCCGATGACGCGCGCGTTCTTCTTGATCTCCACGCGCTCGCTGGCTTCCAGGTTCCCCTGGACGGTGCCATGGATGACGATCTCACGGGCACGGACGCCACCCTGCAAATGGCCGGTAGGGCCGATCGTGAGCCGGTGCTCCGGCAGATCGACGTCTCCCTCCAGGCGGCCGTCGACGACAAGGTCTTCCTTGCCCTCGATGCGGCCTTTCAGCACCAGGCTCTTTCCGACTACGGCGGCGGCACGAACGTTCGAGTAGTCAGTCTGGCGTGTCGGAATGGTGGACATGGGAATCCCCTCTCTGGTGCTCTCCGTCATCGGCGCCGCGGGCTGAGCCGGGCGCGTCTGAAAATCATCTTCTTTTCTGCGATTCCACATCGCTGGGTTTCTCCTATCAGAACAAACCGTCCCACCCGGTTTGTTCTATGGTAGCGCAAGCCCTCCGCGCGGCTCGTACCGGAAATCCTGTATTTTCTTGCAGGCCGATTCCTGGTGGCATAATGTCAGCGTGGCTCGTCTCAAGGACCTCGAATCGCGCCTCGAGCGCTTGGAGCAGCAGCTCGGAGTCTACCAGCGCGTCAGCCGGCTCATGGTTCGCGAACTCAGTCTGGCCGAGACACTGCAGTCCATAGCGCGGCTGGTTCAGGAATTCACAAACTGCGATTCCTGTCTGGTGTACCTGATCGACAACGACGAACTGGTGCTCTGTGCAAGCTCCAGCCCGCATCCGGCGCAGATCGGAAGGGTCCGGCTGCGCCTCGACGAAGGGCTCACCGGCTGGGTGGCCCGGGAGCGCAAGTTGCTGGCGATCTCACTCGAAGCGTACAAGGATTCGCGATTCAAGGGGTTCAGCGATTTGCCGGAGGACACCTTCGAAGCCTTCCTGTCTGCTCCGGTAATTGCAAGGAACCGCGTCGTTGGGGTGATCAACGTCCAGCATCGAATGCCGCACCGGCACACGGGAGCCGAGATGGAGCTGCTTTCCACGATGGGCGAGCAGGTGGGGTGCCTGCTGGTGCTGGCCAGGATGGCCCCCACGGCCATTGAAGAGGCGAACCATGTGGAGCTGGTTCGCACGCACGGCCACATTGCCCGGCGAGACGATCAGAATCCCTAGAGGTGCCCGCGCCCATGTCCATCCACCGAAGAACTTTCCTGGCGGGAGCGTGTGCGCTCCCCATTGCCGCCCAAGTACAAGACCTCGCGGTCCGCTTGCCTGAAATTCCGGTTCTCCCTCCTTCACCGCCGAGCCAACTCAGCGGTCCATACGCGGGCAAGTCGTGGAAGATTCAGTATCTCTTCGATGAAGACGATGCCGCTGCCGTGCTCACCGACCTGCGGTTTGGGTCCGCGGAACGCGGCATGGCGGTGGGCGGATTCGAGCGCAAGGGAAAAGAGGAGGCTGTCGCGCTGATCACGCGGGATGGCGGAGGCAAGTGGACGCCCGTAAAGCTAAAGGATTTTCCAATCTCGCTGAATCTGGTGGACGACTCGCGTGCTTTCGCAGTGTGCCGGGACTCGCTGCTGTTCACCAATGAAGGCGGCGCATCGTGGGCCAGACTGAAGCTCCCGAAAGAAGCCAAGCGCCACCCGATGCTTCGCTGTTCATTCCTGGACGACAAGCGCGGGTGGATCTTCGGCGGCGGCATCACGTTTTACTCCACTAGCGACGGCGGCCAGAACTGGTCTAAAGTGCCCGAGTCCAGCGAGATCAAGCTGAAGGACGAGAACACCGTCTGGAACTGGATGAACTGGTTCGACGCCAAGAGCGCGTTCATCGTGGGCAATTCCGCGGCGCCTCCGCCCGAAGCCTCGCGGTTCCCTGACTGGATGATGCCCGAGCGGGCTTCGCGCCGGCGCCTGCTGCCTTCGACGACGATTCTCGGTGAGACGCGGGATGGCGGCCAGACGTGGAAGTTCAGTTATGCGTCCATCTTCGGCCGGGTGGTGCGGATGCGCAACATGGGCGCCCGCGCCATCGTTGTCTACCACTACGGAGATGGAATGGAGTTTCCGGCCGAAGTATATGCGCTGGATCTCAGCACAGGAAAGAGCGTTCCAATCTTCCGGCGCAAGGACCTCTGGGTCCAGGATGCGGTTCCGCTCGCATCCGGCGGAGTGGTGGTGGCGGCCATCGAGTCGCCCGGGCGGCTGCGGAGCACCCCGGTACCGGGCAGGCTGCGCATCTTCTTGAGCCTGGACGGGAAGGCCTGGAATGAGATGAGGGTCGACTATCGCGCCACCGGCCGGCGCGCCTACCTATCGCGGCTGGACGACGCCCACATCTGGGCCGGGACTGACGAAGGGGTCATCCTCAGCTTGAGCAGCCAGTGACATGATATTCTCCATCCACGGATTGCACTTATGAAATTGACACGCAGAGAGACGATGCTCGCCGCACTGGGCGCGACGGCCGCGCCCGCTCCCGCTTCCGCCATGCAGGGCGCCGCACCGCGGCGCAAAATCAACCTGGCCGTTTCGACCTACTCTTACTGGCACTTCAAGCCGGTGAAGTACCCGATCGAGGACGTGATCGATCACGCCGCGTTGCTGGGCTTTGAAGGCGTGGAGATCCTGCACCGCGGGATGAAGGATGAATCGCCCTCTTACGTAAACGGGCTGAAGAAACGCGCCTTCGAGCGCGGCTTGAGTTTTCCGATGCTCTCCATCCACCAGGACTTCGTGTTTCCGGCCAAGGACGACCGGCAGCGCCACGTCGAGCATACCCGCAAGTGCCTGGAGTTGGCCGCGAGGCTCGACATTCCTTGCGTGCGGCTGAACTCCGGACGCTGGAAGACCGTGCCGAGCTTCGACGACCTGATGAAGGTGAAGGGCAACGAGCCGCCGCTGCCGGGCTACACCGAGCAGGACGCCCTCAACTGGTGCGTCGATTCAATTCAGCAGCTATTGCCGGTCTGCGAGCGTCTGGGTGTGATGATGGCGCTCGAGAATCACTGGGGATTGACGACGAGCATCGACAACCTGCTGGCGATTCATAAGGCCGTGGGTTCGCCGTGGCTGGGCATCAACATGGACACGGGCAATTACCCCGGGGATGCATACGCCGGCATCGAGAGGCTCGCACCGCACGCCACCATCGTGCAGGCCAAGACGTACTACGGCGGCGGGGAGTGGTACACGCTGGACCTCGACTACAAGCGCATTGCAGGAATCCTGCGGGCTGCGAACTACGGCGGCTGGGTGAGCCTGGAGATGGAAGGCAAGGAAGACGCGAAGGCGGCGGTGGCGAAGTCGCTGGCGGTCCTGCGGGAAGCGTTCGCCTAGGCAGAGATTAGCGATCAGCTATCAGCTCTCAGCTATCAGAGGTCGGGGGGGGCCTGAACAGAGGTGTGTCTTCAGTCGGGCTGATCGCTGAGTGCTGACAGATGTAGGAGTGTTGGTCTAAACTGTGGAGATTTCCCACAAAGATAATCAGATCTGATAATATGGTTACAGCAGTCTCCCCCACAATGCGACCTCTGGAGGAGAAACTGTTAATAAAGGGTAATCATACATGCCTAAGACGATCGAAGTGACTGAGCTCATCCTGCGCGATGCCCACCAGAGTCTGATGGCCACGCGTATGGCGATGGAGGACATGATCCCGGCCTGTGAGGACATTGACCAGGCCGGCTATTGGTCCGTCGAGTGTTGGGGCGGCGCGACCTTTGATTCCTGCATTCGATTTCTGAACGAGGATCCATGGGAGCGCCTCCGCACTTTCCGGAAGCTCTTACCGAACTCCCGCCTGCAGATGTTGCTGCGCGGACAGAACCTGCTCGGCTACCGACACTACGAAGACACGGTTGTTGACCATTTCGTGGAGAAGGCCGCCGAGAACGGAATGGACGTGTTTCGCACGTTCGACGCATTGAACGATATCCGCAACGTGCGCCGCGCGATCAAGGCCGTGAAGCGCGTGGGCAAGCACGCGCAGGGCACCATCTGCTACACGGTGAGCCCGCTGCACACGGTGACCGGGTACGTCGAGATGGCCGAGCAGCTCGTCGAACTCGGCTGCGATTCCATCTGCATCAAGGACATGGCCGCGCTGCTGAAGCCTCAACCGGCCTATGACATCGTTAAGGCGATCAAGCAGGCCTGCGGCGAGGAGATCCGCGTACACGTTCACGTGCACGCCACCACGGGTGTCACGCTGGTGAGCCTGATGAAAGCGATCGAGGCGGGTGCGGACTGTGTGGACACCGCCATCTCCTCGCTCAGCCTCGGCCCCGGGCACAATCCCACGGAGAGCCTGGTGGAGATGCTTGAAGGCACGCCATACAACACCCGGCTCGACAAGTCGCGGCTGCTGAAGATCAAGGATCACTTCGCCAAGATCCGTCCGCGCTATCAGGAGTTTCTGTCCAACATCACGGGCGTCGAGACCGAGATCTTCGAGAGCCAGATCCCTGGCGGCATGATCTCGAACATGGAAAGCCAGCTCAAGCAGCAGGGCGCGGCGCATCGCATCCGCGAGGTGCTGGCCGAGGTTCCCAACGTGCGGAAAGACGCGGGCTATCCGCCGCTCGTCACTCCGTCGAGCCAGATTGTCGGCACACAGGCCGTGTTCAACGTGATGATGGGCCGCTACAAGGTGCTGACGGGCGAGTTCGCGGACCTGATGCTTGGCTACTATGGCGCCACGCTGGGCCAGCGCGACAACGAAGTGATCCGGCTGTCGGCGAAGCAGGCCAAGAAGGACCCGATCACTCGCCGTCCCGCCGACTTGCTGAAGCCGGAGTGGGAAGAGCTGCGCTCCTCGGCGCTCGGGCTGAAAGGCTGTAACGGGTCCGACGAGGACGTGCTCACGTACGCGATGTTTCCGCAGGTGGCGCCCAAGTTTTTCTCAACGCGGCATGAAGGACCGAAGAACCTGGGCAAAGAGCCAGGCGCGGCGAAGCCTGCCGCTGCTGCTGCCGCACCCGGCGCAGACACCGGCAAGGGGCCGGTGCTGAGCACCATCAGCTACGACGTTAAGGTCAACGGCAAGACCCACAAGGTCACCGTTGCCCCTGCCGCGGAGCAGCGGACCTAGTCACTTGACGCTTCTTCCGGCGGCCTGGCGGCAGTTTGGTGCCGGGCCGCGGGAAAGCGGTTGCTCGTTCAGATCTTCATAACAGCACAGGTGGAACTCATGTCAGTCAAATCAATGGAAAAACGGATCGAGGAACTCAAGAAGAAGCGGCAGCACGTGATGAACGGCGGCGGCGCCGACAAGCTGGAAAAGCACCGCGCTGCCGGCAAGCTCACCGCCCGCGAAAGAATCGACGCACTCGTCGATCCCGGCTCATTCATGGAGACCGGGCAGTTCGCCCAGCACCGGGCGGTGTTGTTCGGAATGGCGGGGAAGGACACGCCAGCCGACGGCGTGGTGACCGGCGCGGCCGCGATCCACGGCCGGCTCGTGCATGTCGCCAGCCAGGACTTTACGGTGCTCGGCGGCTCGGCCGGCGAATTGCACTCGTCGAAGGTCGCCGAGGCGATGATGCAGTCGCTGAAGACCGGCTCGCCGTTCGTCTTCATCAACGATTCAGGCGGTGCGCGCGTACAGGAAGGCATCGACTCGCTCTCGGGCTACGGCAAGGTGTTCTATACGAACGTGATGCTCTCTGGTGCGGTGCCTCAGGTCTCGCTGATCTGCGGCCCCTGCGCAGGCGGCGCGGCTTACTCGCCCGCGCTGACGGACTTCATCATCCAGACGCGTAAGGCGCAGATGTTCATTACGGGACCGCAGGTGATCAAGCAGGTGACCGGCGAGAGTGTGACGGCGGAAGATCTGGGCGGACCCGACGCGCACATGAGCAAGTCCGGCGTGATCCACTTCATCGCCGAGGACGACAAGGAAGCGATCCTGATCTGCCAGAAGCTGCTCAGCTTCCTGCCCGCGAACAACCTGGAGGACCCGCCCGAGATTTCCGGCTCCTATAGCTGCGATCCGAATCCTGAGCTGAACGACATCGTGCCCGTCGACGGCAAGAAGGCCTACGACGTCCGCGACGTGATTCTGCGCGTGATCGACAACGGCGACTTCCTGGAGGTGCAGGCGGGCCACGCGCCGAACATCGTCATCGGGTTTGCACGAGTCTGCGGACGCAGCGTCGGCGTGATTGCGAACCAGCCGGCGGTGCAGGCGGGCGTGCTCGACATCGACGCGTCGTCCAAGGGCGCGCGTTTCATCCGCTTCTGCAACGCTTTCAACATCCCGCTGGTGACGTTCGTGGACGTGCCAGGCTTCCTGCCCGGCGTGCAGCAGGAGTATGGCGGCATTATCCGGCACGGCGCCAAGATGCTGTTCGCCTACTCGGCGGCCACCGTCCCGAAGATCACCATCATCCTGCGTAAAGCCTACGGCGGCGCGTACCTAGCCATGTGCTGCAAGGATCTGGGCGCGGACCGCTCCTACGCGTGGCCGACGGCCGAGATCGCGGTGATGGGCGCGGAGGGCGCGGCCGAGATCGTCTTCCGCAAGGAGATCAGTGAAGCGGAAGACAAAGCGGCCAGGCGCAAAGAGATGATCGATAAGTACCGCGAGGCGTTTTCGAATCCGTTCGTCGCCGCCGGCCGGCGGCTGGTGGACGATGTCATCGAACCGTCAGAGACGCGCAAGATCATCGCCCAGTCGCTCGAGTATCTGCACACCAAGCGCGAACTGCGGCCCGGCAAGAAACACGGCCTCATGCCGCTCTAAGAGAGGAACCCCGCTATGAGCAAAGTCACTCTCAAGAGTCTCAGCCAGGAGATTGAAGCGCTGCGCCAGCACCTCCTGGCTCTCACCGAGAAACTATCGGAGCTCGAAGGGGCCGCTGCTGCGGCTCCTTCCCACTCCGTGGAAATCGAAGCCGAAGAACCGCTCCCGCCGCCATCCGAGCCCGAGGAGATCTCCGAGGAGACCCTCATGGCTCTCTCCGCTGCGGTAGCCGCTTACCTCGGCAAACGCGCTCCCATCCGTACGGTCCGATTACTTGGCTCCACGGCCTGGGCCCAGCAGGGCCGCGTCAATATCCAGGCCTCTCACCGTCTCAACGTGCAACACCACCACAACAGGGTCAGATAAACCAGGAGCAGCAGCGTGAAACTCAAGATTACGATCGATCAGAAAGTCTACGAAGTCGAAGTCGAGGCGTCCGAGCCGGAACAGCCGCAACTGCCGCCCGTCGGCTACCTGATGCAGCCCGCGGCCGTGCGAGTGCCGGCGGGTCCGTCCGCCGCGCCTGCTCCTGCAGCGGGTGGCGGCGTTGCCGTCGATGAAGATAAGGTCTGCCGCAGCCCCATTTCGGGTATCGTCGTCAAGGTGACGGCGCAGGAAGGGCAGAACATCCAGACCGGCGACACGATTCTCGTGTTGGAAGCCATGAAGATGGAGACCAACATCACCGCGCCCGTGGCGGGAAAGATCGCCAAGATCAACGTCAACCCCGGCGATTCGGTCCAGGCCGGCGCCGTTCTGGTGGAGTTTGAATAAGGAGCCAGCCATGATTGCGGAACTGACAAAAGCAGGCTTCCAATTCGTTGACCACGTCGCCATCGCCGTGAAGCAGGGCGAGCTCGATACGCAGGTTGAGAAGTACAAGGCGCTCGGTTTTACCGAGCTACATCGCGAAGAGGTGCATGGCAAGCACATGGTGCGCGAGGTCCTGCTCCAGATCGGGGATGGACCGAATCTCGTTCAGCTCCTTGAACCGCTGTCGCCGGAGTCCCCGGTGGCCAAGCAGATCGAGAAGAACGGCGGCCGTGGAGGCTTTGCCCACCTCGCGTTTCGCGTGAAGGATATCCACTCGGCGTATTCTTACATGAAGGAGAAGGGCTTCAACCTGACCCAGGAACCTGGGCCTGGATCGCGCGGCACCATGATCTTCTTCGTCCATCCCAAGGACTTCAGCTTCCTCATCGAGGTGGTGCAGGAAGGAGGCGCTCATGCCTGACCCTGCTGCAGGAACCGGCGAGCTGAATCTGCGCCAGGAGTTCCCGCCTGTCTCGACAGAGACCTGGGAAAAGACGATCATTGCCGATCTCAAGGGCGCCGACTACGAGAAGAAGCTCGTTTGGAAGACGCCCGAGGGGATCGCCGTCAAGCCGTACTACCGGAAAGAAGACGTTCCTGCGGAGCCGTACCGCCACTGCGTGTGCGGCTCGTGGGAGATCAGTGAAGCGCCTGCACTGGCGGACGCCGTGAACGGCGCGGCGTTCCACGAGGCCGGTGCGACGCCCGTGCAGGAGTTGGGTTACGCGCTGTCAGCGGCAGTGGACAGGCTCGCCGCCGGCGCTGCCCCGGCGAGCATCTCGTTCTGCTTCGCGGCGGGATCCAACTACTTCTTCGAGATCGCGAAGCTTCGCGCCGCCAGGCAGGTGTGGGCGCAGGCGCTGGCCGCGTTCGGTCACGATCCTGAGCGGATTGAGACACGCATCCACGTCGTGACCTCTCTCTCGAACAAGAGCATCTACGACCCCTACACCAATCTGCTGCGCTGCACTACGGAGGCTCTGTCCGCGGTGATCGGCGGCGCCAACATTGTCACGGTGCAGCCCGCGGCCTATCCCGACCGGCTCGCCAGGAACGTGCAGCTCGTGCTGAAGGAAGAGTCGCACCTTGATAAAGTCGCCGACCCGGCGGGCGGCTCTTACTACATCGAGGCTCTGACGGACGCCATCGCGCGCGAAGCCTGGAAGCTGTTCCAGCAGGTGGAGGCCGAAGGCGGTTTCGCCAAGGCTCAGGCGTCCATCGAGAAGGCGGTCGCCGCCTCCCGTGCCGCCTCGGAAAAGGCCATAGCTTCGCGCCGGCGCACCATGGTCGGCGTGAACAACTATCCGGACATTCGCGAAAAAGAGCTTGAGAGCGCGAATGCACTGGCGGCCGCGGAGTGGCGACTGGCGCAGCCGATCGAGAGCATCCGGCTTCGGACTGAGCGCCACGCCAGGAAGACCGGCAGGACGCCGAAGATACTTCTGTTGAAACGCGGCGATCTGAAGATGAAGATGGCCCGCGCGCAGTTCTGCCAGAATTTCTTCGGCTGCGGCGGCTTCGCGCTGGAGGAGTCAGAGAGCTACGCCGGCACGGATGCGGTTCTCATCGTCCTGTGCTCCTCCGACCCTGAGTATGTCGACCTCGCCAAGGAAGTTTGCGCGAAAGTGAAAGCCCCGGTGCTCGTCGCTGGCAATCCGAAAGAGCAGATCGATGCTCTGAAGGAAGCGGGCGTGGCCGGGTTCGTGCACGTCCTCTCCAACATGGTGGATACGCTCACCGAATGGCAGGACAAACTCGGAATCGGCGCAAAGGAGGGTAAGTAAATGAGACCCGACTTCTCCAAGATTGACTACAAGGGCGCCGCGAAGGGCGTTTGCTATTGCCCGACTCTTGCAGAACCGAAGAAACACTGGCAGACCAACGAGCAGATCACGGTGAAGCCCTGCTACGAAGCGGCGGACCTGGCGGCGATGGAGCATCTCGACTACGCCGCCGGCGTTGCGCCGTTCCTGCGCGGTCCGTATTCGACGATGTACGTGATGCGGCCGTGGACCATCCGTCAGTACGCCGGGTTCTCCACCGCCGAAGAGTCGAACGCCTTCTACCGCCGCAACCTCGCGGCGGGTCAGAAGGGGCTCTCGGTGGCATTCGACCTCGCCACGCACCGCGGCTACGACTCCGATCACGAGCGTGTCCCCGGCGACGTCGGCAAAGCGGGTGTCGCTATCGACTCGGTCGAGGACATGAAGATTCTGTTCGACCAGATTCCTCTCGACCAGATGTCCGTCTCCATGACCATGAACGGCGCCGTGCTGCCGGTGATGGCGTTCTACATCGTCGCCGCAGAGGAGCAGGGCGTCCCCACGCAGAAGTTGAGCGGAACCATTCAGAACGACATTCTGAAGGAGTTCATGGTCCGCAACACGTACATCTATCCGCCCGCGCCGTCGATGAAGATCATCGGCGACATCTTTCGCTACTGCTCCGCTGAGATGCCGAAGTTCAACTGCATTTCGATCTCCGGCTATCACATGCAGGAGGCGGGGGCGACCGCGGACATCGAGCTCGCCTACACGCTGGCAGATGGACTCGAGTACCTGCGCACCGGCATCAAATCGGGTTTAGCCATCGACGACTTCGCGCCGCGCCTCTCATTCTTCTGGGCCATCGGCATGAACCACTTCATGGAGATCGCCAAGATGCGCGCCGCCCGCGTACTCTGGGCCAAGATCGTGAAGTCGTTCAACCCGAAGAACCCGAAGTCGATGGCGCTGCGCACGCACTCGCAGACCTCCGGCTGGTCACTGACGGCGCAGGACGTGTTCAATAACGTAGTGCGCACTACTGTGGAGGCCATGGCCGCGGCGCTCGGTCACACGCAGTCGCTGCACACCAATGCGCTCGACGAAGCCATTGCTCTGCCGACGGACTTCTCCGCGCGCATCGCCCGCAACACGCAGATCTACCTACAGGAAGAGACCGGCATCTGCCGCGTGGTGGATCCGTGGGCGGGCTCCTACTACGTTGAGTCGTTGACGAATGAGCTCATGCACAAGGCATGGCATCTCATTCAGGAAGTGGAGACGCTCGGCGGCATGACCAAGGCCATCGAGACCGGGCTGCCGAAGATGCGCATCGAAGAGGCCGCGGCACGGCGTCAGGCGCGCATCGACTCCGGCAAAGAGGTGATCGTCGGCGTCAACAAGTACCGGCTCGCGCACGAAGAGCAGATCGAAACGCTCGAAGTGGACAATGAAGCGGTCCGCGAAAGCCAGATCAGGCGGCTCAACGAGGTAAAGGCGAAACGCAACGCGGCGGCTGTCGCGGCAGCCCTCAACGCGCTAACGAAGTGCGCCGAGGCCGGCGAAGGCAACCTGTTGGCGCTGGCCGTCGATGCCGCGCGGAAGCGGGCGACGCTCGGAGAAATCTCGTCGGCGCTCGAAAAGGTCTACGGCCGTTACCAAGCGGTGAACCGCACCATCTCGGGCGTCTACTCCAGCGAGAGCCAGTCCGATCCGGAGTTCCAGAAGGCTCGCGCGCTCGCCGAGGACTTCGCCAAAGTCGAAGGCCGCAGACCGCGCCTGCTGGTTGCCAAGATGGGTCAGGACGGCCACGACCGGGGAGCCAAAGTGGTCGCCACGGCGATGGCCGACCTCGGCTTCGACGTCGACGTCGGTCCGCTCTTCGCCACGCCGAAGGAAGTGGCTCGCATGGCGGTTGAGAACGACGTCCACGCGGTAGGCGTCAGTTCGCTGGCCGGCGGCCACAAGACACTGGTGCCGGAACTCGTGGCTGAGCTCAGGAAGATGGGCCGCGGCGACATCATCGTGTTCGTCGGCGGCGTCATTCCGCCGCAGGACTACGATGACCTCAGGAAAGCGGGCGCCATTGATGTGTTCGGGCCTGGCACGGTCATCCCAATCTGCGCCCAGAAGGTTCTCGGCGCATTAATGGAGACACCGAGTGCAGCCTGAGGCCAGCAATCCCGGCTCGACTGTGGGCAGGCAGCGGACCCGTAAGGGCCGCCTGCCTGCCCAGGACTATGTTGAAGGGATTCTCGCCGGCGATCGCGTCATCCTGGCCCGCGCAATTACCGTAATTGAGAGCGATCTTTCCGCCGACGCGGACCTCGCTCAGGAGATTCTGGAAGGCGTGCTGCCGCACGCCGGCAACGCCCGCCGCGTCGGCATCACGGGCGTGCCCGGGGCGGGGAAGTCCACCTTCATCGACACGCTCGGCATGCACCTGGTGCGCGAACGCGAAGAGAAAACCGCCGTGCTTAGCATCGACCCGTCGAGTCCGATCAGCGGCGGGTCCATCCTCGGCGACAAGACGCGCATGGAGCGGCTCTCGCAGGAAGAGATGGCGTTCATCCGGCCATCGCCGTCGCGGTGCCACCTTGGCGGGGTCGCGCGGCGCACTCGCGAAACCATGCTGCTGTGCGAAGCCGCCGGGTTCCGCAACATGATCGTCGAGACCGTCGGCGTCGGGCAGAGCGAGACTGCCGTGCGCTCGATGACCGACTTCTTCCTGCTGATCATGGTCGCCGGCGCGGGAGACGAATTGCAGGGCATCAAGCGCGGCATCATGGAAATGGTCGACGGCATCGTCATCAACAAGGCCGACGGCGATAACAAGCCCAAGGCTGAGCGCGCGCGAGTGGAGTATTCGAACGCGTTGCACCTGTTCCCCGCCTCTCCCGACGGCTGGAGTCCATGTGTCCTCACCTGTTCCTCTCTGACGGGCGAAGGCGTCACCGACGTCTGGGAGATGATTCTGGAACACCGCGCCACTCTGAAGGCCAACGGCGCGTTCCATGAGCGCCGCCGCAGGCAATCGCTCGACTGGATGCGCGAACTCATCCAGGTCGGGCTTGAAGATCTCTTTCAGCAGGATCCGCGCGTCAGCGCGCGGCTCTCCCGCGTTGTTGAGGAAGTTCGCCGCGGCCATGTCAGCTCATTCACCGCCGCGCGCGATCTGCTCGCACTGTTTCATCCCGCCCGCGACGGCAATCCGCCCGCCCGGCCATCCAATCCTAAGGAGTAGCTTCATCCATGTCTTTGCCGTTCCCCATTCTTACCGCGCAGGAAGCAGCAGAACTCATCCAGCACAACCAGACCATCGGCTTCAGCGGCTTCACCCCCGCCGGGGCAGCCAAGGCCATTCCGGCCGCACTCGCTGAAAGAGCCAAGCGCGAGCACGCAGCCGGCCGCGAATTCAAAGTTGGCGTCTTGACAGGCGCCTCCACTGGCAGATCCCTCGACGGCGCTCTGGCCCAAGCCGAGGCGATCAGCTTTCGCACGCCGTACCAGTCCGACGCAACCCTTCGCAAGCAGATCAACACCGGACAGGTGAAGTTCGTCGATATGCACCTGTCGCTGCTGCCCCAGATCGTGCGCTATGGGTTCCTCGGGCCGGTGCACTGGGCCGTGGTCGAGGCTGCCGACATCACGCCCGGCGGTGGCATCGTTCTTTCCACTTCGGTGGGTGCGGCCAACACGTACCTTCGTCTTGCCGACAAGATCCTCATCGAGTTGAACGCCAAGCACCCCGCTTCGCTGCTGGGCATGCACGACATCTTCGAGCCGGCCGACCCGCCTGCTCGCCAGGAGATCCCCGTCTACAGTCCGTCAGATCGGATCGGCTCGCCCATCTGCGTTGTCGATCCCAAGAAGATCGCCGGCGTGGTGATGACGGATCTGGAGGACGAGACCGGCGCGTTCGACGAATCGACGCCGGTGACAGACCAGATCGGACAGAACGTGTCTGACTTTCTCGTCGCCGAGATGCGGGCCGGGCGCATCCCCCCGCAGTTCCTGCCGCTGCAGTCGGGCGTCGGCAACATCGCGAACGCTGTGCTGGGCGCACTGGGCCGCAGCAAAGAGGTTCCGGCGTTTGAGATGTACACCGAAGTGCTGCAGGATTCCGTGGTTCCGCTGCTGGAGAGCGGCCGTTGCACCTTCGCCTCCACCTGCGCATTGACGCTGAGTCCCGACATGATGCGCAACGTCACTTCCAACATCGGCTTCTTCAAGAGCCGCATCCTCATGAGGCCGCAGGAGATCTCCAACCACCCCGAAATCGTGCGCCGTCTCGGCATCGTGTCGATGAACACTGCGATCGAAGTGGATCTCGGCGGGAACGTGAATTCGACTCACGTCATGGGCAAGACCATGATGAACGGCATCGGCGGCTCAGGCGACTTCACGCGCAACGCGTACCTGTCGATCTTCTCCTGCCCCTCTACGGCCAAGGGCGGCAAGATCTCCGCCATCGTCCCGCTGGCCTCGCACATGGATCACAGCGAGCACTCGGTGCAGATCGTCATCACGGAGCAGGGCGTGGCCGATCTTCGCGGCAGGGACCCCCACGATCGAGCGCAGCTCATCATCAACAACTGCACGCATCCGGACTACCGCGAGCAGCTCCGCGACTACCTCAAGCTGACCAAGGAGGGCCACGAGCCGCTGTCGCTCTCGCTCTCCCTCGCCATGCACCGGCAGTTCCTCCGCCACGGCGACATGCGCGGAATTAACTGGGAGGAGTACCGGTAGGGAGCGGGTAGAATCCTGGAACCCGGCACGTTCACGGCGCGTCTCCAGATAAAATACAAAAATGGCGCGCCGTGTTTTATTGATGATCGTCCTTGCCCGGTTTGCGGCCCCGGCGCAGGACCCCGCCGCCGTTGCCGCGCCGCCTTCCATCTCCGCCATCGAGGCGGAGAAACGCGTCAGCGAAGAGCGGATCCAGGGCCTGCAGGCACAGCTCGAAGCCCAGAAAGAGGAGTTGGAACGCCAGAAGGCGAGCCTCTCCGTGCTCGAATCGCGTTTGAAGGACGGCCGCGGTTACGTCACCAAGGATGAGTTCGCCGAATACCAGAAGGCCCTCTCGTCCTTTCAGAAGACGCTGACCGAGCAACTGCGAAAGCAGGAGGACATCGAGCGCGAGTCGCTGCACAGCCGCCTCAAGACCGAGCAGGCTGTCTTCGAGAACGCCGAAGCCGCTCTCTCCAGCCTGGTCACCAATCTCAGCGCGCTTTCGTCCACCGCCAGCACAACCCGCGCGCTGATGCAGTTGCCCAGCCCCGTCGCGGCGAGTGCGAAGTATCAGTTGGCGGTGAAGAGCATCGACGAGCAATCCAAAAAGAGCAAGATCCCCTCCATCGCGGCTCAGCTCGTCGGCGCGTTTCCGCAGACGGCCTGGCTGAACACGGCGGTCACTCTTGTCCTGTCACCCTCGTTCAAGAGCAAGGATAAGGACACACATGCCAAGACGCTGATCTGCGCCCGCGACTTTGCCGACGAGGTGGAGACCAACCGCAAAGCGCGCCTCATGGAACTGGAAGCTCAGATCGACCGGCTGACCAAGCTGCGCGACCGGATGAAACTCACGCACACGCGCATGATCTCCCTGCTCAGAGGACCCGGCCCAGTCAAAGAGCAGGTGGCGGCCTATTTCGGCGCTATGCGCGCGCGGGACGGCGAGATCCCGCTGCAGGCCTTGAGCGCATTGGATGAACGGCTGCGGGCATCGCGCCGCGAAGTGAACTCCGCGCGGACGCTGTTGGCCGACTACCGTCAGTTGATGGAGAGCGCGGACGCGCAACAGGATCGAATTCGCGAATTCATCCTGATGCACCAGAAGTTCTCCTGCTCGAGCGTGGATACCTTCCAGCAGGACGTGACAAAGGCGCTGGCATCGCTGGACAAAGCTCGTGCGCAGTTCCGCCAGATGCAGACCGACACGGACGCGCAGGAGTCGGTCAAGGTGCTGGACTCAGTTCTTTAGCCAGCGCCACCGCAACTTCGGCTCCCACACGCGCATTGTTCTTGATCAATGCGATGTTGCTCTGCAGGCTCCGCCCGCCGGTGATCTCCCGAATTCGACCCAGCAGAAACGGCGTCAGAGCCTTGCCGCTCACGCCTTCGACGCGGGCTTGCTCTACTGCGGTTGCGACCGCATGCTTCACGGTCAGTTCCGGCATGGAGTCGTCCTCGGGCAGAGGCACAGCCAGCAGCATGCCACCGTCGAACGCCATTCTGCGCCGTACGGCAAACGCCCTGGCGATTTCTTCCGCGCTGTCCACGCGCCAGGGGCCGGCGATGCCGCTGGTGCGGGAATAGAACATCGGAAAGTCGTCTGAGCGCCACACGGCCACGGGCACGCGGTGCGTCTCCAGCCACTCGAGCGTCGCGGCAATGTCCATGAATGCCTTCGCTCCGGCGCAGACGGTCAGCACCGGATATTGAGCGATGGCGGGCAGGTCCGCGGAGATGTCGAAGTCCCGCCCTGCCGATGGGCCGACAGCGCCGATCCCGCCTGTGACGAAAACGCGGATGCCGGAGCGGGCGGCAAGCGCGATGCTCGCACCCGCGGTCACCGCCGCGTCGGCTTTGCGGGCGACAGCCAACGCAATGTCCCGCTCGCAGGCCTTCCAGACGCTTTTGCTGTTGCCCATCTGCTCGATCTGGCCGGGCGACATGCCTACGATAATCTGGCCGTTCAGGATGCCGATCGTCTTGGGAACCGCGCCGGCTTCGCGCACGATGCTCTCGACCTCCAGCGCGGTCTCCACGTTCTGTGGATAGGGCATGCCGTGTGCGATGATCGTGGATTCCAGCGCCACTTCCGGCACATTGCTCATCGGAACCTCCTTCTCTGACGGCGTGTTCAAGCAGCTCACGGCCCGCTACCTGATCGACGTGCGGGATGTCCAGGAACACCACCGCGCGGCGGATCGTAGCCAACGAAGGAGTGGTCCTTTCAGGGAAGGAGCGAAGTGGCCTCTATACATCTCTTGACATTCTCGCCCACCCTTGACGGGCGCGCCGCGCGGTGACATCAATTCGGACAGGAGGCTCCGATGTTGCTTCCGACTTCCATTCTCCTGCTCGTCTTGGGGATAGGGCCGCCGGATGCGGGAGTCATTGAAGGACTGTATCTGGAAGAGCGCTCGAATCATGTGCACGGCTGCTACTGCGAGTGGTCCGGCGAGAGCCAGACCGGCGGGCGAGAGGCAATCCTGGGCTGGCAGTTCGTTTCGGGTGAATATCACGGCATCGATCTGGCGGGCGCACGGGCCGCTCTGATCGTCCGCGGTGAGCGAACCCTCTCCATAGGCGCTTCGCAGCGCCAGAGCGTCATCATTCTGGACTCTTCGGCGTCTCCAGAACAGCGACGCGCCATGGAGAGCCTGATCCGTGACAAGTACGGATTCTTCATCGGCAATGTGCTTCGTGTCGCCGAGGCAGGCCTTTCCATCGAAGTGAACGGAGAAGGGGCGCGCCTGCTCGCGCCAGGCCTCGCGGCGCTCTCTGTGCGAAAGGCGGTGCTGCCCGAGGACGCCTTACCGGGAGCCATCCGCTGGTATGACCCGTTCGTCCCTCTGCGTGATCCGGAGCTGGGCACGACAGAACTGAGCCGTTACTCGGGGCGCGAGTTCAACTTCACCTGGAGCCGCACTGAGCCCTCTACTTCCGCCTACTTCGGGCATTTTGTCCTTTATATGCGGTGATACTATTTCCGCATGGCCCAACTCACCCGCCGCAGCTTCGTATCCGCCGCGACAGCAGTTCCGATGGCATTGCGCGCCGCGGGAAAGTTCACAGCGCCGCTGAACGTCCAGCTCTACACGGTCCGCAATCTCCTGCCGAAAGATCCTCGCGGCGTCATCTTGGACATCGCGAGAATCGGCTACGCCTCCGTGGAGCCCGGCCGGGCCCAACTCGCGCAACTCGCTCCCATCTGCAAAGCAGCGAATCTCACCACGCCGAGCATTCACATCGAGACGCCTCTGGTCACTGACAGTTTTGACGCATGGCCGGCACTGAAAGCCACTACGCCGAAATCCCTGGCGCAGGCCATCGACGAGTGCAAGGCCAATGGTGCGAAGTTTCTGGTCGTCTCCTATCTGCAGAAAGCGGAGCGCAACGCGCCAGGCTTCTATGAGAAATTCGCAGATCAGATGAACCGCGCCGGAGAACGGTGCCGTGAGGCCGGAGTGCAGCTCTGCTACCACCACCACTCTTTCGAGTTCACGCCAGGTTCCGGCAAGCGGGCCTTCGATGTGCTGGTGGACGGCTTCGACAAAAAGAACGTCATGTTCCAGCTCGACGTCTTCTGGCTGAGTATCGCGGGAGAGGACCCTGCCGCCATGCTAGGCCGCTTGAAGGGCAGGGTCGCGAGCGTCCACCTCAAGGACCTCGCACCCGGCACTGCGAAAGAGTTCGACGAGGCCAAAGCGCCGGCGCCCGCCTTCAAGGAAGTGGGCAACGGCACGATCAAGTGGCCCCAACTGCTCGAAGCCTGCAAGGACGCAGGCGTCCAACAGTACATCGTTGAGCAGGACCCATGCCCGGGCCCTCCGCTCGACAGCCTGCGCCAGAGCTTCAGGTTCCTGCGCAGCCTCTGACGACTCAATCCGGTAGAGCCGCCTACTCGAGCGTCTTTCTTAGATCCTCGGCCAGCAGTGCCGCGCGCCTCGACAATTCGGCCGCAACGGCAATGTCCGATCTCCTCGCCTGCTCAGACTGGCGGATGAACGCTCGGACCCGGTTGGCGCTTTCCGATTGCTCCCTGGTGAGCCGGCGGCCTTTGATCTGCGCGAGCACACTTTGTGCCGTGCCGAGATTGGCGGCCAGAGTCTGCTCCAGGCGGCGGGCCTGGTCCCCGGGGATCACCTCTCCGAGCACTGGCTCAGGCAAGGCAGCCGGCTGCACGGGCTTGGTCTCCTCCGCCGGAGCGGCTGGTGTCGTGGCTGGAGGGGGCTCGGCGGGTTTGGGCTTGGCCGCCTGCGTAGGCTTGGTCCTCCTGGCAGGCTGCGGCGGCGGGGGCGGAGGCACCGTGATCACGTTCGGCGACATCTGCGGCTCCTTCTGCGGAGTCGGCTGCGGAGGGGTCGGGAGTTGAGGCTCTTCCAGCGGCTTCGCCTGCGGCTTGAGGGGCGGCGGCATCTCTACCTTCGGCACGGGCGCAGCGGGAGTGGGCGGAGCCTTCTGTGTGCGCCTGCACCCGAGCTGAAAGACCAGGACGATAAGCGCGGCCGCCAGTGCGAGGAATCGACCCATCCTCATGCTGCTTCCCCTTGAGCCAGAGGGAGCCGAAGCCGAAAGGTGGAGCCGATCCCCTCTTCGCCGCCAACCTCGATAGCTCCGTTGTGCAATTGGATCGCCCTGTAGGTCATGGCCAGCCCGATGCCGCTGCCCTTCTTCTTGGTCGTGTAATAGAGATGGAAAATCCGATCCCGCAGACCGTGCGGGATCCCCTGTCCAGTGTCGCTGATCTCCAGCAGCGCTTCACCCCTCTGCAAATTCATTCGGACGCCGAGCAGCCCCCCGGACGGCATCGCTTCCAGCGCATTGCGCAGCACGTTCATCAGCGCCTGTTTCAGCAGATCCGGATCCCCGCTCAATAGCGCCGGTTCGTCCAACCCCTCCGTCTCCACCTGAATCTGCGCCCGTTCCGCCTCCGGCCTGATCAACTCCACCAGTTCTCGGGTCATGCGCGCCAGGTCAATTTCCACGGTCCGGATCTCCATCGGCCGCGTGAAATCGAGAAACGTCCGAACGACCCGGTCCAGCCTTGTGATTTCGTGTGCGATCACGCTGATTTCGTTCTCCGCTTCGGGCACTTCAGGCAACACCCTGGAACGCAGCAGCTCCAGTCGCAGCGCGATCGAGTTGAGCGGGTTCTTGATCTCGTGGGCCACGCTTCCCGTGAGACGGTTGATGGCGGCCAGCCGGGAGCTCAGGCTCAGCTGATTCTCCACCATCTGCCTGCCTTCCGCGTCCCGCAAACGAAGCAGCACCGCTCCTTCTGGCAAGAAGTCGAGGTTGACCACCAGTCGCCCGAGCTTTGTCTCGTGCAACGGCCTTCTCAACGACAGGGCGGCGGCCAGCGCCATTCCCACGGGTTGATCCGACGGAAAGAGCTCCTCGATATGCTTGCCTGAGATCTCCGCGCGGTTCTTTCCCAGCAGGCGCTCTGCGGGTTCTCCAAAGACCATCAGCCGCCCGGAAGAATCGAAGAGCAGAATCGACTCCTCAAGCCGTTCCAGCATCCGCTCCACGCTGCCGCGCAATTGCGTTGCGCCTACCTGCGCGCCACGGAACTGCTCGCCCAGCACCCGGAGCTTCTCCTGTACTGCCGCCAGCTCCCTCGTAGACGAGACTTCAGGCGGGAAGGCTGACTCACCGCTCGTGATACGGTCGATCGTTCTGCTGATACCCGCCAGCGGCAGGAGCGCCACCTGGGCCGACAGCCACGCGATGAACACTGAAACCAACAACAGCGGAAGTGATGCGAGCGCGGTGCTCTTCAGATCCGGGAAGATCGCATCGCGGAGCAGGACCGACGCGACCATTACCTGAATCGTGAAAACCAGCTCTTTCTCCGGTCCTCGCGCGGGATTAATGACCCCCAGATCGACGCGTTTCTCATAATCGATCCTCCCCCCGAGCACAGCTTGAAATCGCTCCAACGGCCCCAGATCCAACAGAGCCTGCAGGGGCAGCTTGGGGGACATGGCCTGGCCCTTCCGCGACGGATTGGATGACGCCAGGATTCTGCCCTTGTCGTCCGCCACCGAGATTTCGACGATGGAACGCGTTGTCGCCAGAGTATTTGCCAGCAGAGCCGGCAGCTCAGCGTCATTCTCGATCGCCTCCCGCCACAGCTTGATGCGGGCTTCCATGCTGGGCGGGGGCATCGCTTCAGCGGCCTTCTCCTGTGCCCGGCCCGACACGTAAGTCTTGATGAACTGCCCGGTCAGCCAGGCTCGCTCCTGGGTGTGCTCCAGCGACACGGAGATCAGCGTGTTCAATTCCACCGCCAGCAGCACGATCGATACTGCGGCCACCAGGCCGGTCATCAGCAGCATCAGCCGTGCTCGCAGCGACATAGTTACTCCGCGTTCTCTTGTGACCCGTATTCTCTCAGCTTATTGAACAGCGTTTTCTGGCTGATTCCCAGGATCGCGGCCGCACGTGTCCGGTTGTTGCCCGTGTGCTTCAGCGTGACCTCGATCAGCGCGCGTTCGGCTTCATCGATTCTGGTTCCCACCGGGATAAGCAGTTCGCCCGGATTCTGGGGTGTCGATGATCCGTGCTGCACGCCACCTCCCGCCGTCAATCCCGACAGATGTCCCGGCATAATCTGGCCGTTGCCGGCGAGAATCACCGCGCGTTCCAGGACGTTGCGGAGCTCCCTTACGTTTCCGGGCCAGGGATGCGCCGCCAGCAGAGCCATCGCCTCGTCGCTCAGCCCGTCGACATTGCACTGGTGACGCCTGTTCATGTCATTGATCATCGCCTTGCTCAGCAAGGGAAGGTCGCTCAGCCGTTGCCTCAACGGGGGAAGAGGAATTTGAAACACGTTCAGGCGGAAGAAGAGGTCTTCCCGGAATTTGCCCTGCTGTGCCTCCTCCTTTAATTTGCGGTTGGTAGCCGCCAGGACACGGACGTCCACCTCCACTTCCTTAGGAGAGCCAAGCCGCCGCACCCGTCGTTCTTCGATCACCCGCAGCAGCTTGGCCTGCGTTGTCAGTGGCATGTCGCCGATCTCGTCCAGCAGCAGCGTGCCGCCATGCGCCAGTTCAAAGCAGCCGCGGCGGCGATCCAGCGCGCCCGTGAACGCTCCTTTTTCGTGCCCGAACAGCTCGCTTTCGATCAGCGTCTCCGGCAGCGCCGCGCAGTTGATCGCGACAAACGCTCCTGCCCGCCGCGGGCTCAATTCGTGAATGGCGCGCGCCGCGAGTTCTTTACCCGTACCGCTCTCGCCTGTGATCAGGACTGTTGCGCTGGTCGGCGCAACCTGCCGGATGAGTGAGAAGATCTCCTGCATGGGGGCCGATCCTCCCACCAACTCTCCCAGTACCCCCTGTTCGCTCAACCTCCTCTCAAGGGCTTCGTTGTAATCGGAGAGCTGCCTCTGCGCAACAGCCCGTTCCAGCAGCAGCCGCAATGCGCCTGCCTGCAGCGGCTTTTCCAGAAACCAGAACGCCCCCAGGTCATGGACCAGCGCGATCGCCGTCTCCATGTTGCCGAATGCCGTCAACACGATTGCTGGCGGAGCACTCCCCTGTTCTCTGAGCCTGCGCAGAAGTTCGGAGCCGTCGATGCCGGGCATCATCAAATCCGTGACGATTGCACACGCGTCGAAGTCCTTCAGCTTCTCCAGGGCTTCCCCGCCGTCGCTGGCCGTGGCGCTCTCATACCCCCAGCCCTCCACCATGCTCGCCAGCGCATTCCGCTGGTTGGCCTCGTCGTCGACCACCAGCACGCGGTACTTCGGCCTTGCCATACGCCTATTCTCGCAGGCTTCACAAGCGCCGCTCGCGCTAGGATGGAAAGTTCATGCTCCGGCGCGACTTCCTGCGATTGCCCTCCGCCTTCCCACTCCTCCCCGGTCCAGCACTTTCACCAGTTGTTTCCACTCTGCGGCTGCAATCCTCGCAACCCCTGCTGGAGTTTGCGCGATGGTGGTCCTTACATAGTCCCGGCGATCCCCTGCGGATCGTCGCCCGGCCCCATCCCTTCTGGTGGAATTCGCCTGCCGAACTTCCCGATCGCTGGCAGGCCTGGTTTGACCTCCCTGGCGGTTCGGCTCTCGTCGTCCTGTGCGAGCCTCCGGTTCACGGACCCTCGGCTCTGCCGTCCGAACCACTGTGCAGGACCACACGGCGTCTGGCCGAAGCGCTTACTTCGGTAGGGTCCGGGCGCGTTTGAAGTAATACGCCAGGTAGTTCTGCGTGATGACTCGCGGCATCTCCTCCGACTTGTACTTCCGCTCGTCGTTACGGATTACCCAGGGCGTGACGCTCACGAGTTCCCAGCCCTGATCTCCGAGGGAGGTCACCTGGTACCACTCCACTTGCTGGTACACGCCCGGCCCTACTTCCACTGGCACCAGTGCCCGGTATTCCCACGTGGGCGTCTCGCGGGATGGCGCCAGACGATCACGTTGTCCCCACAACAGAGCGGCAGCCGCGCCGCATATGCACACCAAGACTGCTATCGCGCGTTTCATCGAAAAGAAAGACGCGCCGGACGTTGAACGCGTTGACTGGAACTTGATGCGGTGGTCCGCCGAATGGGAGGTCAGGCCGGGAGGTGTACCTCAAATGTGGTGCCCTGGCCGGGGGCGCTCTTGACTGCGATCCGGCCTCCGTGGGCCTTCACAATCCACTCGACTTGCGCCAGTCCAAGCCCGACGCCCTTCTCCGCACCCCGTTCCCCGGCGCGGATCCGGTAGAACTTCTCGAAGATGTGAGGCAGATGGACTTCGGCGATCCCCGGGCCATTGTCGCTGACGGCCAGTCTTACTTCTCCGTTGTGCCGGCTCAGGCCCACGCGAACCTCGCCGCCAGCTTGCGTGTACTGCACGGCATTGGAAAGCAGGTTCGTGAGCAGTTTCTCGAACTGATTGCGGTCCACAGCCGCCTGGCAAGGTTGGGAGGAATCAAACAGTATCTTGATCCGCTTGTCCTCCGCGGCGACGGAAAACTGCGCCACGTGTTGCTCGACGATGGGGAGCAACTCCTGTTCGGCCTTCTGCAGTTGGATCTGGCCGGATTCGGCCTGTGCCAGTTGGAGCAGCGACTTCACGATCCGGCCGAGCCGCTCGACATCCTGCAAGGCCGTCTCCACCGCACTCCGGTACTGATCGGTGGTGCGCGCTGTCATCAGCGCGACTTCCAGTTGCCCGCGGATCGCCGTCAGCGGGGTCCTCATCTCGTGCGAGGCATCCACGGAAAACCGGCGCATCTGCTCGAAATTCGACTCCAGCCGCTCCATCATGCCGTTGAACGTCGCAATCAGTGTGTCCAGCTCATCTCCTGTTCTGCGTGGCGGGATGCGCAGGCTCAGGTTTCCCGCCGAGACGGTTTGCGCTGCTTCAACGACCTCCAGCAGCGGATGCAACGCCCTGCCGGCCGCATACCACCCCAGCGCCACAATCGCCAGCAGCATCACCGGCAACAGCAGAAAATAGGCGCGGAGCAGACGGTCGGCCACGTTCAGTGTGTTCTCCACCGGCAGTCCGATGGCCGCGAAAAACGGCTTGCCTTCGCTGCGCAGGACGCCCATCCGCACCACGTAGGCGGCGCCGCGCCAGTCCTTTCTCAGCACGAGCAGCGGGTCGCGCATTTGCGACACGCTCTGGATCTGCTCCCTGGTCTCGGTTCCGAGCGCCGCGTACCCGTTCGACACTTCCAGCACGCCCCCGTCGGTGTCTGCAAGCATGAACACCCGCCGCAGCCGTTCCACGGTATAGGCTTCGTCGGCATCCCCGGGATTGTAGGCCCAAGCCAAATGTCCCTCGTGCATCCGCAGGTAGGCCTTCAGAGCGCCCCACTCGCCTTCCAATACACGCTCGCTCTGCTGGTGGATCATCACCGTCAGGGTCTGCTTGAAGATGATCCCGATGGTGACCAGCACGAGCGCAATGGAGAGCACATACGTGAGCGCCAGGCGCATGCGCAGGCCTCGGATGGTGCCCTGCAGGAATCCGGTCACTCTTTGCTGCTTCGCCATCACGCGTCCCGGGATTCTGGATCAATGTGCCGGGCAGGTCATCGCTCGCCAGGCTCCACCGTCTTTGCGGTCGTGTCCAGCATATATCCAATTCCCCGGACCGTGTGGATCAGTTTCGTCGGATATTTGTCGTCGATCTTGCTTCTCAGGTGCCGGATGTAGACGTCCACGATGTTCGTCAGCCCGTCGTACTCCATGTCCCACACGTGCTCCACGATCATCGTCCTGCTCAAGGGGCGGCCGCGGTTTCGCATCAGGTATTCCAGGATGCTGAATTCCTTGGGCGCCAGATCGATGGAATCGCCACCGCGGCTCACCTTCCGACGGATGCAATCCAGTGTCAGATCCCCAATCACCAGTTTTTCGACGGAAGGCTGACCCCGGCGGATCAGCGCGCGCACACGCGCCAGCAACTCCACAAACGCGAAAGGCTTGACCAGATAGTCGTCCGCACCCTTCTCCAATCCAGTTACTCGATCGTCGACTTCGCCCTTTGCGCTCAGAATCAGGACCGGCGGACTCACCTTCCGGTTCCTCGCCTTCTCCAGTACCGCCAGGCCGTCCATATCGGGCAGCATCAGATCCAGTATCACCAGATCATAATCGACGGCGTGGATCTTTTCGAGCGCCGTCTGCCCGTCCTGCGCAAGCTCGACCTCATACCCGGCGCTTCCGAGTCCCCGGTTTACAAAATCGGCTATTCGCTCTTCGTCTTCAACTACCAGGATTCTCATGCTTCCTCGCGAGCCGCATCAATCCAGGGTAACACCCTCTTTATCTGTACTCTACGCCTGATTGCCAGGCTTAGCCAATAGCACTTCGCCTTGGCTCTATACTTCCAGATGCAATTCCTATCTCACGAGCGCAGTTTCCATGATTTGCTCCCCGGTGTGGACGTGAAAGCCGCCCCGGACGGGGTGTACCCAGATTCCGCTGTCCTCCGGGGCGGGGAACTCCTCCAGTCGGCGCACCACGCGGAACTTCGAATTCTCCGCCGCGCGGATGAGGCGGCCTACGTGCAGGTGCATGTGGCACTGGGTTCTTACCTTAGGACCGTTGTACGCCAGGCCCCAGTCGTCTCCGAACTTCTCCTTCGCAACCTGGATGGCAAACCGCCACAGCCCATCGCGTTGAGCCTTCGGCATGGCGTGCAGGTCGTGCGCCGCTCCATAGTGCTCCCGCGGGAGGACCAGCCAACGGTTGGGCTTGCGCGGGTTTATGTCCTTCAACAGGAAAAGCTCCACTCCTGCCGGCTGCTTTTCCGCCTCCGCGCACAAACTGCATTCCCTCGCTTTCATGGTCTCGGGCTTCTTCGGGTCGCAATTGCATTGCGACACGTCAGCCTGCGCCGCCAGGCCGAAAGCCGCGAACAACATCAGGATCCTCAGCATCTCGCACATTATACTGGTGAGTGTCTCCCGCCGGGCTCGCACCCCGTTCACTGCTGCTCCTCTGTCTGACGCTCGCGGGCCTCGCTGCCGTCTATCTGCCCGGTCTAGGCGCTGTCGGCGTCCTCGGACCGGACGAGCCTCGCTACGCGTCCATCGGACGCGAGATGGCCGATTCGGGCGATTGGATCACCCCCCGGCTTTGGGGCAGTCCATGGTTTGAAAAGCCGCCGTTGTTGTACTGGCTCATCGCCGCGGGCCACGCCTGCGGGCTGGGCGACGACCTGGCGCCGCGACTCCCTGTCGCGCTGGTCTCTCTTGCGTTCCTGATCGTTCAATTCCTGCTCCTCCGCCGCTTGTTTGACCAGTCCATCGCCTGGATCGCCACGCTCCTGCTCGGCACCTGCGCGGGTTGGTTGGCCTACAGCCAGGTGGGCGTTACTGACCTGCCTCTCGCTGCTTGCTTCTCCGCCGCACTCCTGCTCGGCGTGCTGTGGTTGGACATCGGTTCGCGCCCCGTGCTCTATGCCTGCGCGGTCTGCTTTGCCTTGGCCGTGCTCGCAAAAGGCCTTGTGCCGGTCGTCCTCGCGCTCCCGTTCCTCTGGTTTGCCCGCTCCCGATGGCGGGAGCTCATCCGCCCGGCTGGCTTGTCCCTCCTCATCGCATCCCCCTGGTACCTCGCCATGCTGGTGATCCACGGACGCTCCTTCTTCGACGATTTCTTTATCCGCCACCACCTGTCACGCTTTTCAAGCGATGAGCTACAGCACATCCAGCCCTTCTGGTACTATCTGCCGGTCCTGATCGGCGCGCTGTTTCCGTGGTCCGCACTGCTTGGGGTCCTGGGATCCTTCTGCTGGCGCGACACCCGGCTCCGCATTTTCACCACAACCTTCCTCTTCGGCTTTGTCTTTTTCTCGATCTCCGCCAACAAACTGCCCGGGTATCTGCTTCCGCTGCTCCCGCCGCTCTGCGTGGTTCTGGCGATCGGCGCTGGCAGGGCTGCGGATTTGACGCGGCCGCTGGCTCTCACTACGATTCTTGTGGCGCTGTGCCCTGTCGTCGTGACGGTCCTCCCCGAATCTCTGCTGTACGGACTGCGCCGCGCGCAGATTGCCGAACTGAAGTGGGAGTACTTCGCCGCCGTATTGCCCATCACAGTGGTTGTGTGGTGGCTCGATTCACGAAGGCGCCGCCTCGCTGCTTTTGCCGTCGCTGCGGTACTTGCCGGAGCTGGGCTCGGGTTCGTCAAGATCGCCGCCGCGCCCATGCTCGACGAGCTTGTCTCCACGCGAGGGCTCTGGCGCCGCGTGGAACCGCGTATATCGCAGACCTGTGTCGACTCGCTCCACAGGGCCTTGCGCTATGGGCTGAACTACTACTCCCGCCAGCCGTTGCCGGATTGCCAGGACGATCCGCGTCCGTTCGCGATTGTCCAGCAGCCGCGCGCCATCCCTCGTCTTGTCCCTCGTGTGAAGCCGCCCATTTAGCCGCGCCGCGACGTCCGTGCCGCCGGCACCTTTGGTGTCTCCATTGCGGGAGCGACCGCTGCTCTCATCCATTTCTTCGCGGGCACATCGACCATCTCCGCCATCGTCGAAATGGCCAGGCCCTCCGCCTCGCGCATGAACCGCAGTCCGCTTCCTTCGTCGTCCAATTCCACGCGCAGAAGGTCTCCGCCCTTCACCTGTTCCGTTGCGATCAGGTTTGATAAAGGCTGCACCAACAGCCTCTCGATGGCGCGCTTCAGGTGCCGCGCGCCGTACTTCATGTCGGTGCCTTCCCGCAGCAGCAGGTTCCTGGCTTCCGATGTGGCTGTGAAAACGAAGCTCCGCTCCGGCGCCGAAAAGAAGACCCTCTGCTGCACCATCGATAACTCGATGTCCAGAATCTTTCTGAGTTCCGTCTCGCCCAGCGGCTTGAAAACGACTACCTTGTCCAGCCGGTTCATGAACTCCGGCGTGAACTTCCTGCGCGCCGCTTCCACTCCGCTGCGGCGCAGCTTCTCGTCGGTCTTCTCGTCGCAATTCGTTCCGGCCGGTTGCGCCTGGAAGCCGAGCCGCGGACTCAGAATTGAGTTCATCTCCGAAGCGCCGAGGTTCGACGTCATGAAGATCAGCACACGCGAGAAATCCACTTTGCGGTTGTCGCCCAGCGTCAGCGTCGCCTTGTCGAGAATTCCCAGCAGAAGGTTCCACAGCGCGTCCGAAGCCTTCTCGATCTCATCGAACAGCACGAAGCTCAGCTTCGCCCTCTCGGTGTGGTACTGGTTCAGCACTTCCTGACTCAACAACGGGTGCGTTTCGCGGTGTCCCAGATAGCCCGGCGGCGACCCGATCAGCTTAGCGATCTCATGGCTGTGCTGGAACTCGGCGCAGTCGATCTTGACCACCGCGCGCGACGTGCCCACCAGCGCCTCCGCAGTGGCTTCCACAATCCTCGTCTTGCCCGATCCCGTCGGCCCCAGGAACAGGAAGTTGCCCACGGGCCGCTGCGGCGCACTGAGCCCAGTCAGGTTCATCTGGTAAATGTTGACGATCTGCTCAATCGCCTCATCCTGTCCCACCACCAACTGCTTCAGCCCGGTCTCCAGCGCGGCCGCGTCGCGCCCGGTCCGCCGCGGATCGAGCACCGTCCCGTTCCGGGCCGGTTCAGGCGCGAGGTTCAACGCGGTGCCGGCCAGACCACGGCGGGCAAATGTGAACTTTCGGTTTTCTCTCGGCGCCGGCAAGGTCACCTCTGCCGGACTCCCCACGTAATTGGCCTCGCCCACAAACGGGCTCCTTTCCTGCCTCGCACCGCCATGACCATTCCTCCCGGCGGGACGACCGCACCTCAACTTCTCACTTCCGCGGCGGCCGCGATGGCCGCACCTCCACGTGGCTGATCAGCGTCCGATCCGGCATCGCCAGGATCATCGCGACTGTCTCGGCGATGTCTTCCGGAGCGATCTTCCAATCCGCGATGCCGGCCGGGTTGAATTCCGTGCTCACGCTTCCCGGCAGCACCGTGCTGACCTTCACTCCCTCATATCGGTGATCCAGCATGATCGCTTCACTCATTCCGCACAATCCGAATTTCGAAGCGTTGTAGGCTGCTCCCCCGGCAAAGGCGTTCTTCCCAGCCAGGCTCGCGATGTTCACAATCCACCCGCCGCCTCTCGCCCGCATCCGAGGCAGGGCATGGTGGCAGCAGTGGTAGACGCCGCTCAAATTCGTGCCGATCACCTGATCCCACTCTCCGGGCTCCAGCGCCGCCAGATCCTTGAAAATGCCGACCCCAGCATTATTCACCAGCACGTCTGGACCGCCCATCTCCGCATCCAGCCATTCGAACAACTTCCGGACCGAAGACTCACTCCCAACATCGGCGGCTTTGCCCTGAACTTTTAGGGTTTGATCCTGAATCGAGTCACGCATTTCGTTGACCGCGCTCCGCACAGCGTCTTCAGTCCGCGCGCAGATCGCGACATCCGCACCGGCACACAGCAGCCGCTCCGCCACCGCTCTGCCGATCCCTTTCGTCCCGCCCGTCACCAGCGCCGTTTTTCCCTTCAGATTCAGTGCCATGCTGACATCTTCCCACTTCCAAGCCAATCCTCCGCCCGAGATATACTTAAATCGTGTCGGTCTATTGCTTGAGGTGGGACGCCCAATGCCGGAAATGAGTGTTGTCTGGCTCCGTCTCGCCGCCGCCCTCTACGGGCTCGCCCTTCTGCAGGCAATCCTCACCCTGCTTCGCCGTGGCGAGCGGTTCTTCCCCTACGCCCTCACCGCCTTCCAGGTCGCCGTGGTGCTTCACGCAGTCTCGTTCGTTGAGCACAGCGTTGCTCTCCGCCACCTCGCCGCCAACAATTTCTTTGAGACTGCCTCGCTCGCTGCGCTCCTCCTGGCTGTGGTCTACCTCTTCGTGCAGTGGCGCTACCATTTCGCGGTCCTCAGCATCTTCATCTTCCCTCTCGTGTCGCTGCTCACCCTTATCGCATCAATGGGGGCGCCCGTCTCCTCCTGGAGCGATCCACGCGTCCGCAGCGCCTGGCTCATCATCCACATCCTGCTGATTCTGGTGGGGTATACCGGACTTCTGGTGAGTGCCGAAGCCGCCGTGCTCTACCTCTTCCAGGAGCGTAGGTTGAAGCGCCGGCACGCGGCCGGCGGCATCCTCGAACGCTTCCTTCCCAAGCGCCTGCCCCCACTTGAGACCTTGGACCGCCTCATCACCCGCTCCATGAGTGTCGGATTCATCGCCGTCACGCTCGGCGTGATCGCCGGCAGCAGTTGGGCCTCCGTCGAATACGGCACTCGCTGGATCAGCCAGCCTAAAATCGTCGTCTCGCTCATCACCTGGGCCTTTTATCTGCTCATGGTCTTTCTCCGTCTCTCGGCCGGATGGCGCGGGCGTAAAGCTGCTTTCCTGTCACTTACCGCCTTGGGCTTCGCCGCCGTCACCTGGGCCGCCCACGTCGGCTTGAGGCCGCTTCTCGACCAATGAGCCCCCTTCGCCCATGAGTCTCTTTCTCACTGGACTGAGCTACAAAACCGCGCCTGTCGAGGTTCGCGAGCGCCTTGCGTTCGCGGAGAACGCCCTCGGCGAGGCCCTCGACGCGCTCCGCGCCTGTGCAGGCGTGGACGAAGTCCTCATCCTGTCCACCTGCAATCGCGTCGAGGTCGCCGTCAACTCCGCCGGCAGCGCGGTCCCCCAGCAGATTCTCGACGCCCTCTCGGCGCACCGCGGGCTCGATCCCGCCTGGCTCAGCCCCTACCTCTACACCTATGAAGGCCGTGAGGCCATCAAGCACCTCTTCCGCGTCGCTGCCAGCCTCGACTCCATGGTACTCGGCGAGCCCCAGATCCTCGGGCAGCTCAAGGCCGCTTACTCCGCCGCCCGCCAGCACGGGTCGGTCAACGGTTTCCTCGATTCCGTGCTCACACGCGCATTTACTGTCGCCAAGCGTGTCCGCTCGGAGACCGGCATCGGCCGCAGCGCCGTCAGCGTCTCCTACGCAGCCGTCGAACTGGCGCGCCAAATCTTCGGCGATCTTGGTACCCGGCAGGTGCTCCTCGTCGGGGCAGGGAAGATGTCCGAACTCGCTGCCCGCCACCTCCAGGGCGCCGGATGCGGCCGCATCTTCGTTACCAACCGCACTCGCACGCGAGCCGAGGAGATGGCTGCTCTTGTCTCGGGCGACGTGATCGATTACGAAAAATTCCACGAGCGGCTGCCCGGCATGGACATAGTCATCACCTCCAGCGGCGCGCCCGAATACATCCTGCGCAAGGACGAGATGAAGCAGGTGCTCCGCAAGCGGCAGAACCGTCCCATCTTCATCATCGACATTGCCGTGCCTCGCAACGTCGATCCCGCCGTTGACGACCTCGAGAACATCTACCTCTACGACATCGACGACCTCGGCCGAGAGGTCGAGGCCAACCGGTTGGCCCGCCAGCGCGAAGCCGAGCAGGCAGAACAGATCATCGACGAGGAGATCCAGCGTCTCTTCGATCGCATGCGCGTGCGCGAAGTCACGCCAGTAATTGTGGGACTGCAGCACCAGCTCGAAGAGATCGGACGCGCCGAACTCGACCGCGTCCGTAGCAAACTCGGCACGCTGACGCCCCAGCAGGAGGAGGCCCTCCAGGCCTACACGCGCGGGCTTCTGAATAAAATCGCCCATGGGCCGATGACCGAAATCCGCCGCGCCGCCTCGCAGCCGGAAGGCGACCGCATCCTGAGTGTCATCCGCCGTATGTTCCGGCTGGAGGATTCATGAAACTCACCATCGGAAGCCGCGGCTCCCAGCTCGCCCTCTGGCAGGCCCGCTGGGTCGCCGCGCGCCTCGCCGAGCTTGGCGTCGAGACCGAACTCGAAATCATCAAGACGACCGGCGACAAGATCACCGACGTTCCGCTGGCCCGCGTCGGATCGAAAGGCCTTTTCACCAAGGAGATCGAGGACGCACTGCTCGAGGGCCGTGTCGATCTTGCTGTCCACAGTCTGAAGGACCTGCCCACCGTTCTCCCCCCCGGCCTGACCGTCGCCGCGATCCCCCAACGCGAAGTCCCACTCGACGCGCTTGTCGGGAAGAAGCTCAACGATCTCCCGCATGGAGCGCGCGTCGGCACTTCCAGCCTCCGCCGCTCCGCCCAGCTCAAGAAGCTCCGCCCCGACCTCCACATCGAGTCCGTGCGCGGCAATCTCGACACGCGCCTGCGCAAGCTCGATGAAGGTCAGTTCGACGCCATCATGCTTGCTGGCGCGGGCCTCCGCCGTCTCGGCTGGGGCGAGCGCATCGCCGAACTTCTCTCACCCGACTTGATGTGCCCCGCCGTCGGCCAGGGCGCGCTCGCTATCGAAACTCGTGACGACGGCGGACCCGCATTGCAGATCTGCTCGAAGCTCGATCATGCACCCACCCGCGCCGCGGTCACTGCGGAGCGCGCGGTTCTCTGCGCGCTCGGCGGCGGCTGCCAGGTCCCGATCGGCGCTCACGCTATTGTCGATGGTGACTCGCTCCGACTCCGCTCCGCCGTCATCGATCCCGACGGCTCCAAGCTCGTCTCCGACTCCTGCACCGGCGCAGTCTCCGACGCCGAATCCCTCGGCTCCGCGGCTGCGGCCCGGCTCCTCGAAGGTGGCGCCCGAAGCATTCTCGCGAGCGTCTACGGTAACGCGCAGCCTCTCGCCGGACAGCGCATCGTGGTCACACGCGCCCGCTCGCAAGCCGGTGTCCTCACCGCGAAACTGCGCGCCCTCGGTGCTGACGTCATCGAACTGCCCGTCATCGAGTTCGTCCCCCTTGACTTCGCTGTGCCCGACTGGGCTTCCTACGACTGGGCCATCTTCACCTCCGCCAACGGCGTCGATTTCTTCTTCGATCGCGTCCCAGCCGCCAATGGTCCCAAGCTCTGCGCCATCGGACCCGCTACCGCCAGCGCCCTTCGAGCCAGGGGCCTCGTCCCCAGCATCGTCCCCGACGAGTACATCGCCGAGAGCGTGGTCGCCGCACTCTCTTCAGAATCCCTGCAGGGCAAACGAATTCTCTTGCCCCGCGCATCCGTGGCTCGCGACGTCATCCCCGACGAACTCACTCGCCTCGGCGCCCACGTCGACGTCGTGCCCGTTTACGAAACTGTCGTTCCTCAAGATCTCTCTGAGAATATCCGCGCCGTCTTCACTGCCGTGCGTCCCGACTGGATCACCCTCACCAGTTCTTCCACCGCGCAGAACCTGCTCGCCGCCGCGAGCCCTGATCTCCTGCACGGTGTCCGCCTCGCCTCCATCGGCCCCGTCACTTCCAGTGCAGCTCGCAAACATGGCCTGGAAATCACACTCGAAGCCAACCCCTACACCATCGACGCGCTCACGGCCGCCATCGTCGAATGGGTCCAACAGCATGCTTCTTCGCAAGCGTCTCCAACCCGCTGAATCCCGCGAAGAAGTCACCTTCGTCGTGTCCTGCGCGGAAACGCCCTGCGCAGTGGGTAAATATCTCGTAGGCCGCTCCACGGCCGACACGCCCAGCCTCATGGCCGTCTTCGACGACTCCGCCGGATTCCATCGCGACATCGCCCTTCGTTACGGACTCCGCCCCATCGGCGGCGGCTGGTGCGAACTCAATCACGCCAAAAAGCAGGTCCGCCTCAGCAGCCGCAGTACGCAGTTCGGCCGCGAGCCGAACCGCGAACTTGTCGTCGCGCTCTTTGAAGACGCCTTCCCCGGCTATTTCTGTTGGGGTGAAGATTGAGCGCGTGAGTCAATGAGTGGTTGCTCCCGCTGGAGGTCGAAGAGATTCGTACAATTAGGCCCGAGTAGTTGATGGCATTCGCTTCACTGCCGTCGTAGTCAGGCCCACGATTATCTAACAAGACAAAAAGAGCGGGAAGACTGAACAGCTCAGTCCCCTGCCGTCGCCGCTCAGACCTCCGGCTCAAGTACAATTCAATCCAATGGCCACCTCCGCGCCCGCACTGCTTCGCCGACTGGGTCTTTTCAGCGCCACCGCGCTCGTTATCTCCAACATGGTCGGCACCGGGATCTTCACCTCTACCGGGTTTCTTGCCGGAGACCTCGGTGATCCCAAGCTCGTCCTCATCATCTGGCTCGTTGGCGCAGTCATCGCTCTCGCCGGGGCTTTCTCTTACTCCGAACTCGGCATCAACTTTCCGGCTTCCGGCGGCGAATACGTCTATTTGACCCGCGCCTACGGCCCCACCCTCGGCTTTATGAGCGGCTGGGTCAGCTTCTTCGCCGGTTTCAGCGCCCCCATCGCCACCGCGGCCCTGGCCTTCTCTGGTTACCTGAGCTATTTCTACCCCTCCGTCCAGCAGCAGAACACCTGGTTCAGTTGGTCCGCGGGTGAAATCGGCATCCAGTTCGGCGGAGCGCAGATCCTCGCCGCCGCCCTGATCTTCGTCTTCACGATCCTCAACCTCTTTGGCGTCGAGTTCATCGCGCGCATCCAAAATACACTCACCTCGATCAAAGTCCTCGTGATGATCGCCTTCATCGGGCTTGGCCTTTCCGTCGGGAACGGCAACTGGAGCCATCTGTCCGAGAACACCGTCCGCACCTCCTCCACTCCTATCGGCGCGCAGTTCGCCTTGAGCCTCTTCTGGATCTACGTCGGCTACAGCGGCTGGAACGCCGCAACCTACATTGCTGAAGAGTTGAAAAAACCTGAGCGGAACCTCCCTCTCGCGCTCACTCTCGGCACTGTTCTGGTTGCCGGCCTCTATCTGCTTTTCAATATTGTCTTTATCTACGCGACTCCTCTCGGCGAAATGAAAGGCGTCCTGGCCGTCGGCTCGCTTACGGCGAAGTCTCTGTTCGGCCCTCGGATCGCAGGCGTCTTCAGCGCGCTGTTGGCCGTCTCGCTGATGTCCACTGTCAACGCCATGGTCACCATCGGTCCGCGCCTTTACTACGCCATGGCCAAGAACGGCGCGTTCCTTCCTGTCGCCGCCAGGATCCACCCCGAGTGGCGCACCCCTGTGCCCGCCATCCTCTGCCAGGGCGCGTGCGCGATGCTGATGACGCTCATCAATTTCGGCAACCTGATGGTCTACATCGGCTACCTGCTGAACCTGTTCGCGATGCTCGCCGTGGCCAGCCTCTTCTGGCTGCGCCGGCGCCCTGACTGGCAGAAACTCGGCGTTGTGAGCTTCGCATTTCCCCTCGTCCCGCTGCTGTTTGTGGTCCCCGGCCTCTGGCTGGTCATCGCCGGACTGCGATTCCAGCCCGTGATCTCCGCCGCCGCGGCCGCAACGCTGCTCTCCGGCGCACTCGTCTATCGCCTGCGCATCTCGCACCGCGCCCTCGCCTCGTAGCGCTTACTGCACCGGGTGAAGGCCCTGGCTCTTCTGCCAGACCGCCCAGGTCCGCTGGCCTCGCAGCCTCGCCTGGCTCGATTCCTTCGCTCTGTACATTTCACGGTCGGCGTTCGACAGCAGGTCCTCTGCGTCAGAGCCGTCCTGCGGGTATGACGAAGCGCCTACCGACACAGTGACGTCCAGCCCCGTCTGCATTCGCGCCTCTTCCATCGCTCCACGCATCATTTGATCCAGTCGCGGACGCGCCGCTTCGCGGTCCAGTCCTCCCAGCACGATCACGAACTCGTCGCCGCCCATGCGAGCAACGTAGTCGTACTCGCGGCAGTGCCCTCGCAACGAAGAAGACACGATCCTGAGGACTTTGTTTCCCTCCAGATGGCCGAACTGATCGTTGATCTGCTTGAAATTATCCAGGTCGCACACCACCACGGTCAGCGGCTGGCTGTTTCTCTTGCTGCGCGCAATCTCGCCGTCCAGATGCAGGAACAGCGACCGCGCGTTCGGCAGTTCCGTCAGGAAGTCCGTGGTCGCGGACGTCTCCGCCTGCTTGTACCTCAGCGCGTTTTCGATCGCCAGCGAGAGTTTAGAGCTCACCACCAGCAGCACGCGCAAGTGATCCTTCGTGAACGCATCGCGCTCTGAGTGATACAGCGCCAGGACGCCCGCCACCCCGTTCACTCCCACCAGCGGAACCGCCAGCGCGGAGCGCAGGGTCGAGAACTTCGATGGATCGTTCAGGTATCCCGGCTCCACCGATGGATTGCCGTTGACGATCGGCTTCGCGTTCTCCGCCACCCACCCCGACAGGCCTTGGCCGATCGGGATCTGCAGCGACGAGAACAGCCGGAAGTTGTCCCCACTCACGAATTCCGGCAACAGTACATCGTTGCGCCGGATGTAGACCCCCATCGAATCGAAAGGTACGATGCGCTTCAAGCGGACGCTCAGCACCGATAGCGTCTCGTCCAGGCTTAACGAGCTTCCCAGGTTCTGCGCCAGTTCGAACAGCGCGTGCGCCTCATGTCGTGCCGCCGCGATCTGCGACAGGAACTCCGGCTGGTCCGGCGCCGCGCCGTTCCCCTTGGCGTCCGTCACCGACGTCGATTCAAACCCTGCCGCCGGCGCGTCTCCAGCTTCCACCTTCACATCCTTGCTCAGCTTGAGCGGCTCGATCTTGTGCGACTTGGCCATCGCCTCCAAATCCACGTACCTCCGGGCGAGAATCTCCACCACCCGCGGATCGAATGCCCGCCCCGCTTCCCCTACTACGACCCCAATCGCCTGATCCAGCGGCAGCGCCTTCCTGTACTGCCGGTCGCTGGCCAGCGCATCCAGGCAATCCACCGCAGCCAGGATTCTTGCGCCGACCGGGATGTCCTCGCCCTTCAGCCGGTCCGGATATCCTGTGCCGTCCCACTTCTCATGATGCGAACGAACGATGGGAACCACCGGATAGGGAAACCTCACCCGCTGCAGAATCTCCGCGCCGACCACTGGATGGATCTTCATCTTTTCGAACTCCTCCGGCGTCAACCTGCCCGGTTTCGAAATGATGTGCTCCGGCACCGCCAGCTTCCCGATGTCATGTAGCAGCGACGCGGCGCGCAACGCCTCCAACTCAGCGAAATGCAGTTTCAGTTCCTTGCCGACTTCCATCGCGTACACCTGCACGCGCTGCAGGTGGTCGTGCGTCGTTTCGTCCTTCGCGTCGATGGCCAGCGCCAGCGCCTCAATCGTGCGCAGGTGCAACGAGGCCATGTCTTCCGCGTGGGATAGCCCCGCTTCCAGCTTCTCCATGTACAGCCTGTATGCGCGCCAGGGCAGGTAGATCAGCGGGACCGCAAGCACCGGAATCTGCCATCCCAGTTGCCCTCGCGCCAGGTCGAACAGGCTGGCAACCAGCGCCGCTGCCACGTAGTACGGCAGCATCCAGAAGTAGCGCACCTTCCACACGTGGCGCATCTTCCAGCCGATCTCAAGCGCATCCCGCATCGACCACGGGATCGAGATTCCCACGAAAAACGTAGTCCCCGCCAGGATCGACTGCACTGCATCCCTCAGTTCCACCCGCGCCGAGCTCACTGCGACCCCGCGCATCGCAAAGTCCCCCAGCACGATCGCAATGGACGTGGCCGATATCCCAAACAGCACGTCCGTCACTTTCCGGCCGTCCTTCCCGGATCCCCAATGCAGCGCTGCCGCGCTCAACGCCCCCATCAGCAGAGTCTCCGGCGCCGAATGAACCCTCAGGCTTACCAGCAGAAACAGTGTGCTCAGCGGGATCATCCCCTGCTCGTTTCGGTATCCCACCTGAAATGCAGCCGCCAGAATCGCCAGCAGGAGATAAGAAAGATACTGCACGACGTCAGTCGACTGCCACGCCATCACCTGAGGCACCAGGATGGCGACTCCCATGACAATGATCAGGCGTACATACGTCTTGGCGACAATCGACAGATCCATCGCGCAAACAATCGGCAATCCCGTAGCCAAACATTACCTGAGTCGTTCTAGGGTGAAATACTGTGAGGTTCTAAGAGAACGCCTGCCCCCAAGTTCGGCACTCTCCGCCTACCGATTCCACGTAGATCTCCCGAATCATTGTCTATAGCCGGATTCTCATGCAGGCTCGTTTCTCCAGACAGTTCAATTTCCTCGGGATGCCTGCCATCGTCGCGAGTCCGCGCATGCTCGAAGTCATCGATCTCGCAGAACGAATCGCCCGCACCGGCGCCGCTGTCCTTATCCAGGGAGAAAGCGGCTGCGGAAAGGAAATCGTCGCCCGCGGCATGCATCAGCTCTCCCTTCGCTGCAACCGCCCCTGGGTCGATATCAGCTGCGGCGCATTGCCGGAACATCTTATGGAGAGCGAACTCTTCGGATATGAGAAGGGCGCCTTCAGCGGCGCGGATTCCGTCAAGCCCGGCCTGTTCGAACTTGCCAACGGCGGCACTCTTTTCCTCGATGAGGTGGGCGAGCTTGAGCCCAAGATGCAGGTCAAGCTGCTCCGCGTTCTTGACGGCGTTCCCTATTACCGCCTCGGCGGAACGCGCAAGATCAGCGTCGATGTCCGGGTCCTGGCCGCCACCAATATCGATCTTGAAGAGGCCGTGCAACAAGGGCGCTTCCGCCGCGATCTCTACCACCGGCTGAGCCAGGTTACTCTGCGTGTCCCACCGCTCCGCGAACGTCCGGAAGACATTGAGGCTCTTGCCCGCTACTTTCTGACAGAGCAGGACCCTGCATTGGAATTGGAGCGTGAGGCTTTGGATGCCCTCCGCCGCTATCACTGGCCTGGGAATGTCAGGGAGCTCCGCAACGTCATCACACGCGCCTCAATTTTCGCGCGCGAAGGCGCGGTCACCGCTGATGACCTGGGCCTGCCCCTTCGCCCCGTTCCAATCTCCGCACCCGCATGCTCTCTGGACTCCGGCCTCGAAGGAATCGAACGCCGGACCATCCTTCGCGTCCTTGGCGAGACAAACGGCCACCGCCAGCGCGCCGCGAACCTCCTCGGCATTTCACGCCGGACTCTGAGCCGCAAGCTCAAACAATACAGCCTCGCCGACCCCTCAGATCACGACGGCGAAGAATCCACCGGGCGTGGCCGTCTCCTGCAGGACTGGGACCATGGACAACAACTACCCGGAAAAACGGCGTGAGCCCCGGCGCCCTGCCGGCGGCGCCGTCTCCTTTCGCCTCGCCGACGGCTCAACGGTGCTTGGCAAATTGCTCGACGCCAGCGCGCATGGCTTCCGCGCATCCCACTCCGTCCAATCCCTGGCCAGCGGCCAGGATGTCGATTTCGAGCACTCTTCAGCCTCCGGCCGCGCCCGCGTCGTCTGGAACCGCATCGCCTCCGGCTCGGTAGAAAGCGGTTTCTTCGTCCTCACCGCCTGACTTCCTTGTACCCCTCCCTTCTTTCTACTTCGTATAATGAATAGATTGGAGGCAGGTTGCCTCCTCCGCCTTACATCCATGCGTATCCTTCTCTCGCTTTCTGCCGCCTGCATGCTGACTGCGGCCGCCTTCGCCGGCAACACCGATCCCCGGAATGCCCTCAATCAGATCCCGGCCTGGTTTGAGCCCGGACCGTCAGGAACTTCTTATACCTCCCGCAGCGCCAGCCTTGGTCTTGCTGTGGATCCGCATGGAGCAACTATCGCCGGCGGCAATCAATCCACTCGCCTTTCCTTCCCGGGATCTTCCCGCCCCGCCTTCCTGGAAGGCGTGGACCGCCAGTCCGGAGTCACCAATTACCTTGTCGGCAACCGCCCCGAATCCTGGCGCCGGAATGTCCCCCACTTCCAGCGCGTCGCCGCACGCGGCGTGTATCCGGGCATCGACGTGGTCTATTACTCTGCCGGAAAGAACCTCGAGTTCGACTTCGTCCTTGATCCCGGCGCCGATCCCCGCGCCATCCGCCTCCGCTTTTCCAACGCCAGGCCGGCTCTGCAATCCGACGGATCGATCCTGCTCGCAGGCGGTGTCCGCCAGCTCCCGCCCGTTGCCTGGCAGGAACGTGACGGCCGGCGCATCCCGGTCGATAGCCGCTATGTCGTCACCCGCAACGGCGATGTCCGCTTCCAGCTCGGCGCCTATGACAAAACGCAGCCTCTGACAATCGATCCCGTCATCGCCTGGGCCGGATACATCGGCGGCGCTCAGCAGGAGATCGTCAACGGCGTCGTCGCAGACAGCGATGGCGGATTCTGGCTCGCTGGTTCAGCTACCTCGACCATCACGGTGCCCGACGGCACCTCCCCCTACAGTGGCGACCCCCTTTCGACCAAGGACGCTTTCATCGCCAAGATCACCCCGGACGGCAACGCCTGGAAACTGGCTTACTTCTCCTATGTCGGCGGTGCCGCGGATGATGAGGCCACCGCCATCACGATGCTCGGCACCCGTGTCGCCATTACAGGCAATACTCTGTCCACCGACTTTCCGCAGACCGCCAATACCTTCCAGCACGATAACGCAGGTCTGACCGACGCGTTTGTCGTCCTGTATGACCCCGCCGCCTCTGGCACGGATTGCCTGACCTTCTCCAGTTACTACGGCGGCCCCGGGACGGAACATGCGCAGGCGATCGCCGCCGGGCCCAATAATACCCTCGCTGTCGTCGGTTATACCGATTCCGGTTCCCTCATCGGCATCTCGGACTGGTCCCTCCAGGGCGCCAACCGTGGAGGCATGGAGGCTTTCCTCTTTGTCGCCAAGCCCCTCCTGAATTCGCCGGACTGCCTGAACTACTCTACGTTTTTTGGCGGCTCCTCCACGGATCTTGGCACCGCAGTGGCAATCGACTCCACCGGGTTGGTTTACTTCGCAGGCACCAGCATGTCCACGGACCTGCCGGTCTCCGACAACGCCCGTTACCCCTACAATCTCGGTAGCGGCGACGGCTTCATCGCCAAGATCAATCCGAACAACGCCCACTTCGACGGTTTCCTGTATGGCAGCTACCTCGGCGGCGACGGCCTCGACTCCGCGCAGGCCATTGCCCTAGATGCCCAGAACCGCGTCTGGATCACCGGCTATACCAACTCCACCAACCTGCCGGTCTCTCCTGGTGCCTACCGCACGAGTCTCACCGGCGGCTTCGACTCCTACCTCATGCGCGTCGACCTGACAAAGACCGGCGCCGCTTTCATGGACTACTGCACCTACTTCGGGGGCTCCGCCGCGGACATCGCCTACGCACTGGCTTACAATCCTGCCGACGGCACCGCTACCATCGCGGGCTACACAAACTCGCCCGACTACGTCGCCAAGAACATTGGTAACTATCAATCTTCCGGCATCCGCCTGACCGAGATGTTCGCAGCGCGATTCGACCCCAGCAAGACCGGTGACAATCAGCTCACATGGTCGCTCCTCTACGGCGGCTCTGGCATGGATGTCGTGACCGGCATCGCTCTCGACCAGGCAGGGAACGTCTTCATCGGCGGCTTCACCGGCTCTCGTTACCTGAACTTCGGAGTCGACGCCGGCAAGCCCAATCAGCAAGGACTGACCACCGGCTTCTTCCTGAAGCTTAATCAGCAATAGAACATCCGTTCCCTTACCTCGGATACAATAGCTACTTCCATGTAACGGGCGCGCCTTCCGGGATCGCCTTGTCTTTGTGTAGCCCATCCGGGTAATGGTCAGGAATTTTCATGTCTTATCTGCGTCTGGTCACCGCGGCGGCCGTCGCCGCATCAATCGTGGCGGTTACAGGTTGTCAACGCCAACAGAAAGCTGAAGCAAAGAAGGATTCCGGCCCGGTCGCCGTCCGCGTCGCGCCTGTCTCCACCCGCACCGTCCAGCGCTCCGTGGACGGAGTCGGCACGCTCTTTCCATACGATGAAGCCATCATCAGCGCCGAGGTCGACGGACGCCTGGAACAGGTCAATGCCGATCTGGGCGACTCCGTCGCAAAGGATGATATCCTCGCGCGGATCTCAGACGAAGAGCAGCGTTACCTCGTCGCGCAACAGGAGGCCCAGCTCCGCCAGGCCCTCGAGCGACTCGGACTGAAAGACGAGAAAGAGCGCCTCCTCGACATCCGCGAGGCGCCCGATGTCCGCCGCGCCCGCGCCGATCTCTTCGAGGTGGAGACGCGCTACAAGCGGGTCCGCGAGCTTGTGGACCAGGGCATCGGCCCCAAGTCCGACCTCGATCAGGCCCAGGCCCGTTTCCAGGCCGCCCAGGCCGCCTATGACCAGACTGTCAACCAGACCCGCAATCTCCTCCAGGAGATCGAGCGCAATAAGGCATCCCTCGAACTTCAGCGCAAGAAACTGCGCGACACCCTGGTGCGCGCTCCCTTCGCCGCCTTCGTCAAAGAACGCCAGGCCGTCGCCGGGGCCTATGTCCGCACCAACTCCCCGATTTTCACCCTCGTCAAAATTGATCCCATCCGGCTGCGCATCGAAGTTCCCGAGCGCATGAGCCCCTGGGTCCGCGTCGGCCAGAAAGTCGACGTTACCCTCGAAGCCTTCGCCGGACGCGTCTTCGATGGCAAAATCTGGCGCATCTCCCCCACCGTCGACCAGACCAAGCGCACCTTTGTCGTCGAAGCCCTCATCCTGAACCCCAAGAATGAGCTGAAACCCGGCTCTTACGCCCGAGCGCATCTCGTCACCGACAAGTCCGAATCCATTCGGATTGTCCCCGAGCGTGCCGTTCAGTACGTTCTCGGCACAAACAAGTCCTTCGTCGTGAAGTCCGACAGCACCATCGACGTGCGCGAAGTCAAAATCGGCGACCGATTCCCGAACGAATACGAAATCCTCGAAGGGCTCACCGAAGGCGAGACCGTCGCCGTCAGCGGCCTCTCCCGCCTCGACAACGGCGCTCGCGTCCGCGTCCAGGCCGGCGACGCGAAGTAGCTGAAGCCCAGTCAGCTGAAAGCTGACCGCCGACTGCTGACAGCTATAATAGTGAAAGGGGCGGCATCCTCCGAAATCGCCCCTTCCTTTCATGCGCCTCCTCCTGATCGTATTGTGCTCGCTCCAACTCCCGGCTCAGACTCGCCCCTCTGACCCGGTGCCGCAGCTGAAGCAGTCCGTCGTTGTCACCGGCGCCTGGGAACCCATTCCGCTGGAAGAAGCCGACCGCACCGTCCTTTCCCTCCCGGTTCGCGGCCAGACCCTCCTGTTCAACTCGATTGCCGACCTCCTCAAACTCGATCCCGCCATCGACCTTCGCCAGCGCGCACCAAATAACGTCCAGGGCGATCTCTCCATCCGCGGCGCCACCTTCGGCCAAACGCTCGTCCTCCTCAACGGCCGCCGCATGAACGATCCCCAGTCCGGCCACCACTCCCTCGACATCCCCGTTCCGCTCGAATCCATTCAGTCCGTCGAAATCCTTCGCGGCTCTGGATCCACTCTTTACGGCTCCGATGCCCTGGGCGGCGTCCTCAACATCGTCACTGCGCCGCCGGAGGACTGGCAGGCACGCCTGCGCCTCGCCGCCGGCAACTTCGGCGTCAATCAGGAATCCGCCTCCGTCAGCGGCCTCTTCCGCCGGCTCACCCAGCAACTCACATTCGCGCGCGACTTCTCTACCGGCTTCATCCCCAATCGCGATTACCGCAACCTCTCCTTCGGCTCCTCCTCCCGCATCTCCTCCTCGCTCGGGACTACCGGAATCGACCTCGCCTACTCCGACCGCCCGTTCGGCGCAGAGAACTTCTACGGGCTCTATCCCAGTTGGGAGCGCACCAAGACCTGGCTCGCCGGTCTGAGCCAGTCACTGGGAGAGCGCACCGAAGCGGACTTCTCCTTCCGCCGCCACACCGATCTCTTCTACCTCTACCGCGACAATCCGCAGCGCTACCAGAACCACCACTCCGCCGAGTCCTGGCAGACCAGCCTCCGCCGCCGCGACCCGTTGCGCTCCAATATCACGCTCTTCACCGGCGCCGAAGCCTTCGGGGATCACATCGAATCCTCCAACCTCGGTATCCACTCCCGCGCGCGCGGCACCGCCTACGCCGCTCTCGACATCCGCGCCTTGCAGCGCTTCTCGCTCTCCGCCGGAGTCCGCACCGAAAGCTATCGCGGCGCATTCGATCAGGTCAGTCCCTCGCTCTCCGCCGCGTATTGGGCCAAGTCCACTTTCAAGCTTCGCGCAGCCGTCAGCCGCGCCTACCGTCTCCCCACCTACACGGAACTCTACTACCGCGACCCCGCCAACTCCGGCAATCCTCTCCTCCGCGCCGAGTCCGCCTGGAGCTATGAAGGCGGAGCGGACTACCGTCCCTCTTCCGCATGGCGCCTGCAAGCCACGCTCTTTCATCGACGCGACCGCGACGGCATCGACTACATGAGCGCCTCTCCCGTTGGCCCATGGTTCGCCCAGAACATCTCCCGCCTCAACTTCACCGGCATTGAGTCCTCCGCCGCATTGCGCTGGCGCGCACAGGTCCTCGACTGGTCTTACACTGCGATGCACGCAGCGTCCACGCTTCCCGCCGGCATCTACACCAAGTACGTGTTCAACTATCCCGTCCAGGCCGGTGTATTCTCCTGGACCGCGAACTTGCCCAAGCATCTCACCGCGCGCACCCGCGTCGGCGCATTGGAGCGCCGCGGCCGCAGCCCATACGCTGTGTGGGATGTCTATCTTGCCTACTCCGGCAAGCGCCTGCGGCCTTTCGCGCAACTCACCAACATCGCCAACACTCGCTACGAAGAGATCCTCACCGTCCCCATGCCCGGACGCGCCATCGTCGCCGGATTCGAATTCGCACTGCGCTGACTCTCTGCATGCGATATAGCTGCGAGCGTGTACAACGGTCCCGAGCGCGTCCTCAGCGGAGCGCGTGGAATTACTGATCGTGTCTTCGGCGGAGCCGAGGCGTTCTGCCCTCAGACCTGCGAGCAAGGCCTGTTGCACAATGGTCTCTGCATGCTCCGCCGCACCTTTCTTCAAACGATCCCTGTCCTAGCCGCCGCTCAATCCCCTGAGCCCGCCTTCACACCGCTCACTGGCTGGTCCATCGTCGACGGCCCCGACTCTGCATTCACTGTCTCCGGCTCCGAAATCTCCGTCCACGAGCACGCCTCGTTTCCCTCCTGGCTCCGCTCTGCAAAGCAGTACGAGAACTTCGACCTCCGCGGCGAGTTCTTCACCCGTGGTTGGACCGACTCGGGCATCTACTTACACGCTCCCGAGCATGGCCGCCCCTCCCAGGCCGGCATCCAGATCAAGGTATTCCACCAGCCCGAGAAGCAGCCCACGCCGTACTCCGTGGGCGCGATCTTCCCCAGCATCGCTCCCCGTCTCGTCAATGTCCGGCAAGGCTGGAACTCGTTCCGTGTCCTCTGCGACTACCCCCGCCTCCAGGTCTGGATCAACGACGAAATCATTCACGACCTCAACACTGCGACTCATCCCGAGCTGAACCTCCGCCTTCGCTCCGGCTACCTCGGCATCGGTGCCGCCTCTGCCAATTGCCAGTTCCGCAACCTCCGCATCTACGAGCTGCCCTCAAAACAGCAGTGGCAGGTTCTGTACGAATCCCCCGAGGATCTTGCAAGGCTCTGGGCTGTCTCTGAAGGCAAGCCCGACTTCGTCGCGCTCGGCTGCATCCTCCGCGGCGACGGCGCCGGCCACCTCGCCACCAGGGAGAAGTTCCGCAATTTCTACTTGCAGTGCTATATACGCGGTTCCGCCCAGCACAACGGCGGCGTCCTCTTCCGCAGCGCGGGGCGGGGAACTGACGCAGCCAAGTCCTACGAGATCCAGCTCCACCCCGTCGAAGAGGCTCACTTCCCCACTGGCTCTCTCTATCACTACAAACGCGCCCGCTACCCGCGCATCGAAGACGAGAAGTGGTTTCTCCTCGAGTTGCGAGTCTGGAACCGCGAGTGCCTGGTCCGCATCGACGGCGAAACCGTGATGGAGTACGACAACCTCGAGATCAGCGATCCCGGCTTCATCGAGCTCCAGGCCCACCGCCGCGGCTACTGGCTCGAGTTCAAGCACATCCGTCTCCAGCGCCTCTAGGTGGGAGTACGGGCCCCTGGGATTTCAACAGTGCTCAGCCTCTGACCACTTTGAACCCGTGCTTCGCAGCCGTCTTCCGCAGCCACGCGATTTCGTGCTTCTTGTCGAGTTCTGCCGCCGCGCTCCAGCGTTTCCTCGCTCGCGTCGTCCTCGTACTGTCGACGACGCGGATCAACAACTCATCGCCAATCTCCAGCGGCCGCTGCACCCAGGTGATATGCTCCTGCGTTTTTGAGTCGAGTCCTCCCGCGTCGAGCACGATCTCGTCATCGCCCTCTCCCTTCCTGGAGTTCACAATGACCGCGACAACGCCGGCATTCCCGCGTAGTCCCGCAACACAGTCGTCTCCCGTTCCGCATCACTTCGAAGGCAATCGCTGCGCCGGACTGTGTGGATTTCATAGTTTTCAATCTAGCCCGCCATCTCACCCCACGTCACCACTCGCTTCTCGTAGATTGCCCGCGTCCCCATCAGCGCGACCAGTGTCGCCTCCAGCGCGCCCTGCGCATCGTTGAGCGGACGTATGCCGGTCTTGGAACCGCGCCCAGCAACTCCGTTCCCCGATTGCCGGAGCCGTTAACAGCAACCCTGAGCTTCTCTGAGCGCACTTGCGCATTCAGAGCCATGGCGGATTCTTTCTCCTGCAAAATCAAAAAGCCGCCGGACCTGCCAGGCCCGGCGGCTCTCATGCTAGCGAATTCCCCTGTGCGCGTTAACGCCCGGTCTGAACCTTGGGCGTCGCGAGGTAGCCGACAATCACGTCTTTCTTGATCTCGTTCACCACGAACTCGTAAGGCTGGCGTGCCTTGGACGTGTAGAACTGCACCGGTTCGTTCACGCCCTTGTCCTTCTTCTCCGTCTTCTTGTCGTCGAACGTCAGCTCAATGGAATACTTGTACTTCTTCGGATCCGTCTTCTTCAACATCACGAATACGTCTCCGACCTTCTGCGGCTGCTTCGTCTTCCCGAGGTTGAACTCGAAGTAGTTCCTCTCCCCGAGAGCCTTCAATGCGGCCAGTTCCTTGCCGTTCGTCGCGATCAGGCCGCTCTGCACGCCCAGATCGCCGGAAACGCTCTTCAGGCTGGCGATCGTCTTGTCCAACTCGGACTTCGTGCTCGACAGGTCGCTCTTCACTCCGCTCACTTCTGTCGATACCTCGCCAATCTTTGTGTTCGCTGCGGTCGCTGACTGCTCTACCTTCGAAATCGATTGGGTCAACTGCGCTTCCGCTGCCTTTTGCTGCTGAGCGAGCCGGGCGGCTACCTCGTCTGCATGCTTTTGAGCATCGACTTTCGCCTGGCCCACCGCCATCGACGCCTGACGCCGCGCCGTGTCCAATTCATCCTTCAGGTTCTCAATGTTGCGCTGCGCCGCGGCCTGCGTCACAGAGGACGTCTCTTTCACCCGGCCGACTTCCTGCAGGAAAGACTCGCGGTTCTTGGCCAGTTCTTGCTTCAGCGAATCGATCTGCAGGAACAGATACACGTTGGCCGCGATCAGGGCGATCACTGCGCCGAACAGAATTGCCATCTTCAAACCGGTTCCGCCGCCGCTCTCGTGGTGCAGAACATAATTTGGCTGTTGGCCGCCTTGGGGAGCGCTGTATTGGGGGTCACTCACTGGCTTGTCCTCTTTCTTTTCGCGAACGTGTTCAAGTCAAGTATCTTACAACCTGCGCCTGCACTCTATTGATGTCTGCCTTCCCTCTCCGGGTTTCATCCCGTTTTTCCGCCCTCTCCGCTCCACTCCCGCGCGTGCACGAACTCCAGTACCTCCTGCTTAGGAATCCCGGGCTCAAAGCAGCGGCGGCATCGAGCCTCGTACATTCCCATCGCTCCCACGACGATCAAATCGGTCGATTCCACCAGCCTCTGCGTGTGCTTTGCCGGGTTCCCGCACCGCAGGCAGATCGCCAGCGTCTTCGTAATCGACTCCGCCACGCAAAGCAAATCCGGTATCGGCGGGAATGGCCGCCCCATGTAATCCGTATCCAGCCCCGCGATAATCACCTGCTTGCCAGAATCCGCCAGTTGCTGCGCGACGTCGACCAGATCCGGCCCCATGAAGTTGGCCTCGTCGATTCCCACCACTTCCGTCCGCCAATCCAGCTTCGCCAGGATATCCGCCGGACCGCTCACCACCTCGGATTTCATCCGGCTGTCACCGTGGCTCACAATCTCGTTCGCCGAGTAGCGCGTGTCGATTATCGGTTTGAACACCTGCACCCGTTTCCGGGCAATCAACGCCCTCCTGAGCCGACGGATCAGCTCCTCACTCTTACCCGAGAACATCGGGCCGCAGACCACCTCAATCCAGCCTATATGTCCTTTGATGAAATCCATCGCTTGTCTAGGATATAACGGCAGCTTTGCTCCCGGCTGACATGTTAGGCTGTCCCTGTGAAGCGTCTCGTTCTCCTCCTCGCCAGTGTGGTTGTGCTTGGCTCGTCCGCCATTATCTTCTGTCCGCCTTGCCGTGACATCGCGCTGGTGGCCGTAGGCCGGGGCCGGGGCTGCACGTATTCCCGGGCCTGGGCCATCCAATCCGATAAAGAGGAGCTCACTCGCGTCAAGGACAAAATTCTCGCCAGGACGCGCCTCCTTCAAAAGGAGTTCAAAGGCCTTGAACTCTACGAAACCCCCTACGGCAATTTCTGGGCGCCTGAAGGCAGCCTCTACATCCTCCCCTTTAATCTCGCAGAGCAGGAAACCCGCATCTACGGTACCGGCGAACGGTTCGTCCACAAGGGCGACGTAGTTCTCGACTGCGGCGCGAACGTCGGCGTCTTCGCTCGATTCGCTCTCGATGCTGGAGCCCGCCTCGTCGTCGCCATTGAGCCTGCCCCGGATAACCTCGAATGCCTGAGGCGGAATTTCAAGACGGAGATTGAACAGAAGCGTCTGGTCGTCTATCCAAAAGGAGTCTGGGATAAAGAAGACTTCCTCGACCTCCTTGTCGACCCCGACAACCAGGCCGCCGACAGCTTCGTCATCCATCGCCAGGGTGCGAAAGCTGTTGCTCGTGTCCCACTTACCACCATCGATCGCATGGTCGCCGAACTCGGGCTCGACCGCGTCGACTTCGTCAAAATGGACATTGAGGGAGCCGAGGTCAAAGCTCTGGCCGGCGCCCGCGATACTCTCCAGCGCTTCCACCCCCGGATGTCCCTCTCCACCTACCATCAGGACGACCACCCCTTCGAGATCCCTCGCGCCGCCCGCGCCGCTTGGCCCGGCTACCAGGTCGAATGCGGACCCTGCAACGCCGTTTCTCAGGCAGTACGTCCTGACGTCCTCTACTTTTATTGAGTTCTTGTCGCAGACCTCTCCAAAAGTGCCCGATCAAAACTCCACAGACCACAACCACGTTTTGTTCGTATTACGTTCGCTGGTTTCATAACGTAGAGGGTACTATCTTCCTCGGAAAAATCCGATGCCTGTGGGTATCCAATCATGCGGGCGCTCCTCGGATGTTCGATGTGTCTTTGCTGGCGGGGTTGTCTGCGGCTAAGCCTAAGAAAATAAAAAGGCCGATGGGAACTCGGAGGAAGATTCCCATCGGCTCAACGCCAGCTTGAATCGGAGGAATGCTGGCCTACTCGTACTAGATGTACGCTCTTCGTCAGAGAATATCACATTCTTCGGTCACACAACATAATTTTTACTTCATTTTAAGAGAGGGTAATCCTCTATGTTCTCCCGCTGATATTTCACCAGTTCAATTCCAGCAGGGACACGCCCTGACGAGGGAGCGATAGAGGGAGCTTCAGTCCTCCCCGCTTCTCCGACCACGCCGGCAAGTCGATCCACTCCAGCCCTGCTCTCTTTCGTAGTTCCTTCACCTGCGCGGCACTCGGCGGCTGTGGCGAGCCCATCGCTTTCCACATGGCATACGCATTGCTGTGTTCCCCATCGATCCGCGCCTGTCTGAGCCGGACCCGGCCGTTGCCGCCACTCACGCCGCGGATCTCCACTTCCACTTCAGCCGCCGGACCCGCCACATCGTCGTCGTGATAGTGCCAGACCAGCACTCTTAACGATCTCTCCCCCTTTACTGCCATCGCGCTCACATCAGGGGCGCCTCGCACCCCGGCTTTCGCCATCTCCTCCAGGCCGGCATCCCCGCTGCTCACCACCGCCACATTCTCTCCCTGCATCTGCCCGAACATCCGGAACACGTTGAGCACCGGCTTCTCCACCCCGTTCGTCGCCAGGTCCCTGAACCCGTCGAACCATGGCTGGTTCTCGAACTCGAACGCCCAAGTCACGGCTCCTTCCAGGTTCACCCCGTATTTCGCCGCAAGCAGGTATTTCCTCGCGAAGGAGGCAGCCGTGTAACTCGAATACACCGTCCCGTTCCGGTAGGCGTTCTGCGGATGGAACCGCTGCGGACACGCAGCACAACCTTCCGGATCGCTCTCCCCAATGATCACCGGTTTGCCCTTGAGCTCCGGGAACGACGCCACCACCTTGAAGCCTTCCTCAATGTCCCGAAGCTGATACTGAATCCCCATCCGCACGTGATCCCCGTTGACCTCGGGCCGTCCCTTGGCATGGAATCCCACGTAGTCCAACGGCGATCCCTTTTTCCCCGTTGCGAAATTCGTCCCATGCAGCGCATGCTCCAGGAACCCGCGCAGGAACTCCGCCGCCCTCGCGCTCCCCGGACCCGTCGAATGCGGCCCTCCGATGCGCGCTCCCGGAAGCGCCCTCTTGAGCCCATCAGCCGCATAGTCGTACAGCTTCTGATACTCCTCCGGCGTCCCCTGCCAGTACACGATGTTTGGCTCGTTCCACACCTCCCACCACCAACTTTCCACCTCCGCCCTCCCATACCGCTCCACGCAGTGCCTTGCCCACTGGTAGACCAGTTCACGCCACTTGTCATAGTCCTTCGGCGGATACGCCCAGCCGCCCTTGATGCTCGCCCCACTCTGCTCAGGACGCCAGTTGTGCCGGTACGGCTGCGGCTGCGACGACAACGCCTCCGGCATGAACCCGATCTCCACCAGCGGCTTCATCTTGCGCTGAACGTACGTGTCGAAGATCCGGTCCGTGATCGTCCAGTCGTACTTCGGTCGCCCCTGCGCGTCTTCCGTGTACGCATTCGTGGAGCCCCACTTCAACGACGGCGTCCCATCCCCGCTCGTCAGCAGATTGTGTGTCCTCACATACACCGGCACTGGACTCAGCTCCGACAACTGCGTCAGCAGCCTCGTGCCGTCCTTCATGTACGTGTAGTTCGGTTCGTCGTACCCGAAGAACGCCCACACCGGCTTCATTGGCCCCTGCGGTCTTGAAGCGTCCACCTGGATCTTCACCGGAAATGAATCCGCCCCCCACAACGGCAACAAAATCAGAAGGACGAAGGCGGGGCGGAGCTTCTGCTCCGCGCCTGACCTTCCTGTCCGGCCCCGCGGCCGTAAACAGCGGACAAAGCCGCGAGCGGTAGCGAGCGGGTGTAGCGCACGTAAGCGCGTCCTCACCGCATCGGACGAAATGCTGATGTGATCAGCCAGGCACGGCGAACGCATCCCCCTACTCTATCTCGACTCCGATCTTGTGCCGGTTCGCCCGCCCCACCGCCTGATACGTCGCCGCCTTGTACATATCGCCGAGCGTCGGATAGTTGAAACACGTCTCGAACAGCAGTTGCGCACCGTGTCCGCCCACCATGGCGACCAGTGCAATATGGATGATCTCGCAGGCCCGCTCCCCCATCGTGTGCGCGCCCAGCAGCTTCATGTCCCCCTCGCGGAACAGGAGCTTCAGGAACCCTTCGTCGTCCCCGATGATCTTTCCTCGCGCATTGTCCCGCGCATACGCCTTCCCGACAACATACTCCACTCCCTGCTTCTTGAGCGACTCCTCCGTCTCACCCACCATGCTCACCTCGGGAATCGTGTAGATTCCCGTAGGCAGCAGCGGCGTTGCCACGGCAAATGCCGGCTGCCCGCAAGCGTGGCACATCGCCACCCGGCCCTGTTCCGCACTCGTCGCCGCCAGGGCAGGGAAGCCGATCACGTCCCCCACCGCATAGATGTTCGGTATGTTTGTCCGGTAGTGCACGTCCACCTTCAGCAGCCCCCGCTCTCCTACCTCCACACCAACCGGCCCGAGATTCAGCACTTCGGTGTTGCTCGTGCGCCCCGCTGCGACCAGCACTCCCCCGAGCGCCAGCTCCTTCCCCGACCTGCAACGCAACATCGGCCCGGCCGGATCAGCTACCCGGCACTCCTCCACCGTCTCACCCCAGTGGAACGTGATGCCGAGCCGGACCATCGCCGCTTCCAACGCCTTCGACACCTCGGCATCCAGAAACGGCAGAAGCACGCTTCGCCCGTCCAGGATGTGCACGTCGACTCCCAGTGCCGCGAACGTGCACGCATACTCGCTGCCGATCACCCCAGCGCCGACAACACCCAGACTCTTCGGCAGGCATTCCAGCGTCAGAATCTCGTCCGAGTCGTGCACCAGCGGATGCTCAAACGGGAATCCCGGCGGATGCATCGGCGCCGAGCCCGTGGCGATGAGAACAACATCGGCCTCCAGCAACGTTTCGCTGGCCCCGTCCTGCACCAGCACCGTGTGTGCATCTTTGAAACTGCCGGTGCCGTGGTAGATATCGATGCCGCTCCGCTCCAGATGCGTCTTCACGCGCGCCTGCTCGCTGCTTTTGACGTGCTGCTCGCTGTACATGAAGTCCTGGATCGTCGCCTCGCGCCGCAGCGACAGATCCACGCCGTACAGCTTTCTCATTCGAAGGCCCGACAGCGCCAGCGAAGTCTCCCGCAGCGTCTTGCTCGGAATTGTGCCCGTGTTCGTTGAAGCCCCGCCCAGCACGCGGTGCCGCTCCACGACGGCCACGCGTTTCCCGAAGTATGCCGCCGTCGAAGCGCCGCGCTCTCCTCCCGGACCGGAGCCGATCACCACCACGTCGTACCTCTGATCACCAGCCATGCGCACCCCCTCTCAGGGCCCGGACTTGGTTCTCTAGCTAATGTAAAACAGGCTCAGCCTCGGCAATCCGCTCTTTTCGTAAACCCTCCGGTCGAGAAAACTCTTCTCCAGACGCGACAGTTGATCCGCCGTCATCTTGCCCCGGTACGGCCGCAGTTGCAGATCCAGCTCCTTCCGCATGCCCAGCAGGTCGTCGTCGCTGAGCCGCGTCCGCGCCAGCGCCGCCATCTTGTCCTCCAGCGCCGTCAGCCGCAAATCCAGATCCTGCAGGTCCTTGAACCGTTCCTCCAATGCTGACAGCAGATCCTCCACTCCACCCGATATCTCTTCGAATCCGCCCGCCGAGTGCAGCGCCGTCCGGGCCTTCTCCAGATGTGCTCTCACACTCTCGATCGGAAATGGCGCTTCGCTCTCTCCTCCCGCGCCGGGCGATGGCAGATTGTTCGCCATCGCCTCCGCCTCTTTGATCACCGCCTGCGCGCAATAGCCCAGGCCATTGATCATTTGCGATCTCTGCTTCCGCCCCCGCCACTTCTCAAACGCTGCATCGATGCCTCGCAGCACCGCCTCCAGCGGCACTCCGGCGTGCTTCCAGCTCTCGATCAACGCCCAGTCCAGCGGCGACAGCAGGAACAACCCTGTCCCTCGCGCCCGTTGAAAGTGCTCCTCGACTTCCGTGTAGTAGCTGAAGTAATTCAACCGCCACTCGTCGTTTTCGCTCACTTCTGATTTCGCTCCCAGATCAAACGTAGCCCTTCCAGCGTCAAATCCTCGTCCGCCGTCTTCACGAACTTCGACCCGCGCGTAATCAGGCCCGCCTGCCCGCCCGTCGCCACTGTGTTCGTCGTCGGCCCCATCTCCGCCACCATCTTTTCCACGATCCCATCGATCATCGCGATCGTGCCGTAGTACAGCCCCGACTGCATGCTCCCTACCGTGTTCGTACCGATCAACCGCCCGGGATCGCGGAAGTCCACCATCGGCAGCCGCGCCGTCTTCTGAAACAGTCCCGCAATCGAGATCCCGATGCCCGGACAGATGATCCCGCCGATGTACTCCGCATTCGCGCTCACGGCGTCGAACGTGATCGCCGTCCCCAGGTCCACCACAACGCACGGCCCGCCGTACTTCGCCAGCGCCGCCACAGCGTTCACAATCCGGTCCGCGCCCACTTCGCGAGGGTTGTCGTAAAGCACGCTCAACCCCGTCTCCGTACGACCGGTCACGAACATGGGTTCGATGTCGAAATACCGGCGCGCCATTTCCGTCAGCGTCGTCTCCAGAGGCGGCACAACACTCGCAACGACAATGCCCTTCACCCGCCGCAGCGGCACATCCTCCAGAGCAAACAGGCTCCGTAGCTTGATTCCCCACTCGTCCGGCGTTTGATCGTGCACGGTCCTCAGCCGCCACCTCGTCAGAATCTTCGCACCCTCGAAGATCCCGATCGTCACATTCGTATTCCCGGCGTCAATCGCTAAAAGCATGTCCTGATTCTTCAGGCTAGCATTGGAGTCGTGACGGCCGTTCTTCTTTCATTCCTCCTTGCCGCTCCGTCCGATCCCGAGGAACTGATTCGGCAGGTCGCTCTCTACTACGCTGACCTGCACGAGTTCGTGCTGCAGGATCGAGAGACCCGCATGGCGCAAGGAGGAATCTCAGAACCGGTCCGCAAGACACTCGCTGCCGCTCCAGGAAGTAAGCTCATGCTGGAAGTCGACGGCGCGACAAAGTATCGTATCGTCTCCGACGGCGAGCGTGTCCGCAGCTTCGAAGTGGGCTCCCGCAACTACTTGGAAGAAGACCTCGGAGGTTCCGCGCACCATGAGATGGATGCCGAACTCCAGAGCCTGGTGAAGCGTTTCTCCATGCTGGGCCGGATCGCCACATCAGCCCGGCTTCTGCGCACTGGCAAAGTGAAGGTGCAATCTCGCCAGGTGAAATGCGCGGTCATCGAGGTCGCCGTTGAGTCTTCCGTGGGCCCAAGCTGGCGCGAAACGCTCTGGGTGGATCCGGAACGCCTGTCGATCCTCCGCTCTGATCTCCTGTCCGGCAGCTTGCGAACTTACCGGGAGTTTCTTCTACCCCCGGGCATGCAGGCGCCCGGGCCATCCCTCTTCGTCTTCATTCCGCGCAAGGATGGACGTCGCCTGCCTTCACAGCCATTTCCGTCCCGGCGTTCTTTCAAGGACCGGAATCCCCCGGTCGTAGGCGGCTTCTACTTCCTCCGGCGGGACAGCATCCACACCGCGGCCATTCCGCTGCCCAACAACGCGAAACTTCCAGGTTCCGGAGTGTTTGAGATTGTGAGTTGTCCCGGCCCGTAGAGGTTGTCACTGCTGTCCACAAAAAATCCAAAAGTGTCTCCCGCGTTCACGCCGAATGATGCCCAGTTCGACTGCGTTGAACCGGTTGGCTGACCATTTGCCGTGAATTGGTGCAGTGTGCCGTTGATGATATATCCGGCCGGATCAAACGTCGAACCGTCCCTGTCGAAAGTGGTGTATGTCCAACTGAACATCACATCTCCACTTGACCCGGTCGTGATCACATACGCGGTTAGCGCTCCGACCATGTTGCCGTTGTCGGAGCCGGTCAAGAGGATTGACCCGGGCGCCCCGCCCGTGTTGACCGTCCCATTACCACCCGTCGTGAACGTCCAATTTGCCGGTGCGTAGACTCCCGCAAACGTCCCGTCAAAGATAATTGCCGCCGATACGCTGCCCGACGAGGCGCAAGTGATGGCTGCCAGGGCGCACAACGCCCGTAATGTCTTCATTGTGTGGTTCTCCTCCTCACAGTGACCCGGATGGGCATAGGCAGAGGTTATAGTACCACTGGTACTCTTGTCAATGATTGTTTGCCGGACGTACGCCCCCAGCCGTAACGGTCATCTCCGTCCCGTCTTCACGCCGGACTACAAGGAAGCCCTCCGGCGTTAATCCGGCTGTTGTCCCAATGACGACGCCCGCCGGCAACTCGACCGTCACTCTCTTGCCCGATACATAAGACGACGCATTCGCAAACAGCCGCAGCACCGCATTCACTCCGCTGCTTTCCAGGATTCGCACCTGCGACTCTACCGACGCCGCGATCGCCCGCAACAAAAACTGCTTGTCGTGTTCTTTCTGCGTCTCCAGCGCCAGCGACGTCGCAACTTCCCGCAACTCCTCCGGGAAAACCGCCTGTCCCACATTCACCCCGATCCCCGCCAGTATGGCGCCCTCCTGCCACACCGTCAGGATCCCCGCCAGCTTCTTCTCCCCCACCAGTACATCGTTCGGCCATCGCAGATCCACGCTCACCCCCGCATGCATCTGCAGCGCATCCGCCACTCCCAATCCCAGCGCCAGCGTGACCACCGGCAGGTCCCGCATCTCCACCTTCGGCCTCAGAATCATCGTGAAGTACAGCCCGCCCTGCTGCGACTCCCACGTCCGCCCGTGCCGCCCCTGCCCGGCAGTCTGCACTTCCGCTCCGACGATCGTCCCGCTCTCACACCCCTTCGACGCCATCTCTCCCGCCCGTCGCATTGTGGAGTCGATCTCTTCGTGCCACTCAACCTTCCTCATCACTTCCGCTCCATTCCCACGGCCGTGAGGCCGGGGCCGCCCAGGACTTCAGTCTCGACCAGCTTCCAGCTCAATCCGAAAATTGATATCCATCGCCCGTGCTGAATGCGTGATCGCCCCGCTCGACACAAAATCCGCGCCCGCCTCCGCGTACGCCCGCACTGTCTCCAGTGTGATCCCTCCGCTCAGCTCCGCCTTCGCCCGGCCGCCGATCCGTTCGATCCACACCCGCGCCTCTTCCGGCGTCAGATTGTCCAGCAGCAAATGCTTCGCCCCGCACGCCAGCGCATCGTCGAGCTCCTCCAGCGTCCGGACCTCGATCTCCGCCGGCACAGGCTGTCCCGCCACAGCCGCCAACGCGGCCCGCACTCCCCCCGCCGCGGTAATGTGATTGTTCTTGATCAGAATCGCGTCGAACAGCCCCAGCCGGTGATTCGTCACCCCGCCTGCCGCCGCGGCCATCTTCTCCATGCGCCGCAACCCCGGCGTCGTCTTGCGCGTGTCGAGAACTTTGCACTTCGTCCCTTCGACGCGACGCACGTATTCCCGCGCCAGTGTCGCCACGCCGCTCAGCCGCTGCATGAAGTTCAGCGCCACACGCTCGCACGTCAGCAGCGTCCTCGCATTCCCGCGGACCCGCGCCAGGCACTCTCTCGGCTCAACGGCAGACCCGCTCGGCCTCAGCACCTCCAACGCGTCCACGCCTCCTTGCAGCGTGTAAACCACCTCCAGCAGCTCCGTACCCGCCACCACCATCGGCTCGCGGGCATAGAACGCGCCGCTCGCCGTGCGGTCCTCCGCCATCGTCAGTTCAGTCGTGATGTCTCCGCTGCCGATATCCTCCGCGAGCGCGCGCTGCACTGCATCCATCACATCCGGATGCCCGGTTTCGAACTCCATGATCTCCTCCCGAGCTACCCCAGCTCCGCCAGCGCCGCCTGCTGCTCTTTCAGCTCCGTCTCGTAGTTGGCGAGCTTCTCGCGGATTCCGCCAATCACGTGCGCCGGAGCCTTCGCCACGAAGCTCTCGCTCGACAGTTGATTCCTGCTGCTCGCTATCACCTTTTCCAGATCAGCCACGCGCTTCGTCACCCTCTGCCGGATGGCCTCCGCCTGCGTCGCCGACAGCTTCAGCGCCACCGCGAACTCCACGGCTGCGCGCCTCGCTCCGCCGGCGCGCTCCGCCGGATTCACCCCGAACGTCCCGTTAGCCAGCGCATTCAGCACCGCCACTTCGTTCTCAGCCACGGACGCGGCCCGCTCCGACGCGGTCTCCACCCAACCGTCCACCTTCACGTTCGGATCGATCTTGTTGTCTGCCCGCAGAGCTCTCGCCGCCGTCACCATCTCTTGCAGCAGCGCAAACGCCCGCGCGCCCTCTTCGTCCAGCGCCTCGCCAGCCTGCGGATACGAGCTCAGCGAGATCGTCTCCGGCACATCGGCGCCGCGCTTCACCAGCCGCTGCCACAGCTCCTCCGTGATGAACGGCATCGCCGGATGCAGCAGCCGCAGCGCGTACTCGAACACGCGCAGCAGCGACTTCACATGCGCCTGCGCCTCCACGCCCTGCTGCACGCGGAGCTTCTTCACCTCCACATACCAGTCGCAGAACTCGTCCCACAGGAAGGTCCAGATCAGGTCCGCCACTTCGTGATAGCGGTACGTCTGCTGGGCCAGATCCATCTTCGAAGCCAGCTCCGTCAGCCGGTGATAGATCCAGCGGTCCTCCAGCGGCACGGCTCCGCCAATCGCCGCCGGCTTCTCGATCCGCTCGTCGAGCCTCTCCAGTTCGAGCTGCTCCAGGCCGACCTTCTCCATCTGCATGAAGATGAACCGAGCCGCGTTCCAGATTTTGTTCGCGAATGCCCGCGAGCTCACCATCCGCTCTTCACTCAACGCAATATCGGTCCCCGGCGCCGCCCCGCGCAGCAGCGCGAAGCGCACTGCGTCCGTTCCGTACTGCTCCGTCACGGCCAGCGGATCGATCGTGTTGCCCTTCGTCTTCGACATCTTCTGCCGCTGTGCATCGCGCACCAGCGCATGGATGTACACCGTGCGGAACGGCGCCTCGCCCGTGCACTCCATGCCGAGCATGATCATCCGCGCCACCCAGAAGAACAGGATGTCGAACCCTGTGATCAGCAGCGTCGTCGGGTAGTACGTCTTCAGATCTTCAGTCCGCTCCGGCCAGCCCAGCGTCGAGAACGGCCACAGCCCGCTCGAGAACCACGTGTCCAGCACGTCCGGATCCTGCACGAGCTTGCCCGATCCGCACTTCGCGCACGTGTGCGGATCCTCGCGCGTCACGGTGATCCCGCCGCACTCCTCGCAGTGCCACGCGGGAATCCGGTGGCCCCACCACAACTGCCGCGACACGCACCAGTCCCGGATGTTGTACATCCACTCGAAATAGGTCTTGGCGTGATTCTCCGGGATGATCCGGATCCGCCCGTCCTCCACCGCCTTGATCGCCGGCTCCGCCAGCGGCTTCATCCTGCAGAACCACTGCATCGACACCAGCGGCTCCACCACCGTCTTGCAGCGCTGGCACTTTCCCACGCTCAACTGGTACGGCTCGGTCTTTTCGAGCAGACCCAGTTCTTCCAGGTGCACCAGCACGCGCTGCCGTGCCTGGTAGCGGTCGAGCCCCGCGAACGCCCCCGCTTCCGCTGTCATCTGCGCGTTTTGGTCGATCACCTTCACCATCGGCAGGTTGTGCCGCTTGCCGGCCTCGAAGTCGTTCGGATCGTGCGCCGGCGTCACCTTGACCACGCCCGTCCCGAATTTCGGATCCGCCAGCGGATCACAGATCACCGGGATCTCTCGGTTCATCAGCGGCAGCATCACGCTCTTGCCGTGCAGGTCCGCATAGCGTTCATCGTTCGGATTCACGCACACCGCCGTGTCGCCGAGCATCGTCTCCGGACGAGTCGTCGCCACGGTCACAAACCGCCCTGGCATGTCTTTCACCGGATACTTGATGTGCCACAGGTTCCCCGCCGTCTCCTCGTGCACCACTTCCAGATCCGACAACGCCGTGTGGCACCGCGGGCACCAGTTCACCATGTACTCGCCGCGGTACATCAGGCCCTTCTCGTAGAGCCGCACGAACGTCTCGCGCACTGCCCGCGACAATCCCTCATCCAGCGTGAAGCGGTTCCGCGACCAGTCGCACGAGTCGCCCATGCGCTTCATCTGGTTGATGATCGTCCCGCCGTACTGCTCCTTCCACTGCCACACGCGCTTCACGAACTTCTCGCGCCCCAGGTCGTGCCGCGTGATGTTCTCCGTCTCCTTCAGAGCCCGCTCCACCACCATCTGCGTCGCGATTCCGGCGTGGTCCTGACCCGGCAGCCACAGCGTCTGCTCGCCCTTCATCCGGTGCCACCGCACCGTGACGTCGATCTCCGTATGCTCCAGCATGTGGCCGATATGCAGTGATCCCGTCACGTTCGGCGGGGGGATCACCAGCGAAAACACATTCCGGCCATCTTGTTTTCCGTCGGGCGCCACATAGTAGCCGCGGTCGATCCACGTCTGCGCCCAGTGCGGCTCAAACCGCTGGGGTTCATACACTTTTTCAAGCTGCATGGGTGAACTTCCAGTCTAACAAGCCTCTCCTTCTGTACACTAACCTCATGCGTATTGATGACATCCAGCAGGCTCTCCGCGCCGAGGGCCTCGATGCCTGGCTCTTCTTTGACCACCATCGCCGCGACCCTCTCGCCTATCGCGTCCTCCGCTTCGAGCCCGCGCAGTCCGTCACGCGACGCTGGTATTACCTCGTCCCCGCCCACGGTACGCCCATCGCCCTCGTTCACAAGATCGAGCCCCACGTCCTCGATCCTCTCCCCGGCGAAAAGCGCCAGTACGCCGGATGGCAGCAGCAGCGCGAATCCCTCAAGGGTCTGCTCAAGGGTCTCCAGGTCGTCGCCATGCAGTACTCCCCGCTCTGCGCCGTCCCCTACGTCTCCAACGTGGATGCAGGCACCGCAGAGCTCATCCGCACCTGCGGCGTCGAGCTCAAATCCTCCGCCAATCTCGTCCAGCTCTTCGAAGCCCGCTGGAGCCCCGCGCAGTACGAGATGCACAAGGAGGCGGGCCGCAAAGTCGACGCCATCCGCCGCGCCGCCTTCCAGGAGGTCTCATCCGCCCTCGCCGCCGGATCCCCCATCTCCGAGCTCGACATCAAGCAGTTCATCCTCCACGCGTTTGAAACGGAGGGCATGGTCACCGATCACGGCCCCATCGTCGCCGTCAACGCCAACGCAGCCAACCCCCATTACGAGCCCACCGCCGAGCACCACTCCCCCATCCGCCACGGCGACCTCCTCCTTATCGACCTCTGGGCCAAGCTCAACCAGTCCGGCGCCGTCTATTACGACATCACCTGGACCGGCTATTGCGGCGCCACGCCGCCGGACTCCATGCTGAACGTCTTCGCCGCAGTCGCCGGAGCGCGCGACGCCGCCATCTCCTGTGTCCAGTCAGCCGCCTCTCAGGGCAGGGAACTCCGCGGCTTCGAAGTCGACGACGCCTGCCGCAACCACCTCCGCAAGCTGGGACTCGCCGATCACTTCTTCCACCGCACCGGCCACTCCATCGGCGAAGAGGTCCACGGCAACGGCGTCAATATCGACAACTACGAGACCCACGACGACCGGCTCATCATCCCCGGCGTCTGCTTCTCCGTAGAGCCCGGCGTCTATCTCCACGACTTCGGCATCCGCAGCGAAGTCAACGTCTTCCGCGCCGGCTCCGCCGCCGAGGTCACCGGCGAGATCCAGCCCAACCTCCTCCGCTTGTAGGGCTGGACTTCCACTCCAATCCAGTCTGGGAGGTCAAGGCGCATTCAGGCGATACCCCCGAAGCTGCACTCTTGAGTTACTATCGTCTCCATCCGGAGGCCCCCTTGAAATCATTCGCGCTGCTCATCCTGGCCGTTCCCCTCGCCGCCCAGAACTGGCCCTCCTTCCGCGGCCCCTCCGCCTCCGGCGTCGCTGACGGCCAAAACCTCCCCGCAGCGTGGAACCCTGCCACCGGCACCAACATCCGCTGGAAAACCCCCATCCCCGGACTCGCCCACTCCAGCCCGATTATCTGGGGCAAACGCGTCTTTGTGACGTCTGCCATCAGCAGCCGCGGCAATGCCACTTTCAAGCCCGGCCTCTACGGCGACGGCACCGCCTCCGACGATCTCTCCCCCCAGAAATGGCAGATCCTTTGTCTCGATCTCGACTCCGGCCGGATCCTCTGGCAGCGCACCGCTTTCGAAGGCATCCCTAAAGAGAAACGTCACATCAAGTCCACCTACGCCAACGCCACCCCGGCCACCGACGGACAGGTAGTCGTCGCCTGGTTCGGTTCACAGGGCCTCTACGCCTACGACATCAACGGAGCACTGCTCTGGAAGCAGGACCTCGGGCGCCTCGACGTCGGCGCCTACGACGCCCCCGACTACGAATGGGGCCACGCCAGCTCCCCCATCCTCTTCAACGACTCCGTCATCGTCCAGTGCGACCAGCAGAAGGGCTCCTTCCTCGCCGCCTTCAACCTCCGCACCGGCAAGCCCCTCTGGCGCACTGATCGGGACGAACTTCCTTCCTGGGGCACCCCCGCCATCTACCGCGACGCCAAGCGCACTCTCCTCGTCACCAACAGCTCCAACTTTATCCACGCCTACGACCCCGGCACAGGCAAGGAAATATGGCGCATCGGCGGCAGTTCGAAAATCACCGCCCCTACCCCCGTCTCCTCGCCCGGCATCATCCTCGTCGCCAGCGGCCGCCGCCCCGAGGCCCCCATCTTCGCCATCCGTCCCAACGGCGAAGTCATCTGGCAGAAGCAGCAGCGCGGCCCGTACATGCCCACGCCTCTCATCTACCAGGACCTCCTCTACGTCCTCGGCAACGCGGGCATCTTCGATTGCTACCGCCTGGCGTCCGGCGAAGAGGTCTACCGCCAGCGCATCGCCCACCACGGCTCCGGCTTCAGCGCGTCCCCCGTCGCCGCCGACGGGAGAATCTATCTCCTGAGCGAAGACGGCGACATCTTCGTGATCCGCGCCGGCGCACAGTACGAACTGCTCTCCGCCATCGAAATAGGCGAGCCCATCATGGCCTCCCCTGCCATCGCGAACGGTCTGCTCCTCATTCGCTCGCAGAGCCATCTCTACGCCATCGGCGCGCCCCGCCCTTAGAACCCCTCCCGCCCGGCGCCCCCGTTGGGACCGTGCGTCCCGTGCCGCGCCGGGCGGGTTCTCCTTGCCTCGCTCATCCCGTAATCTTTGCAGCCATGCTCTTCAGCGCGCCAAGGATGCCTCCACTCCCCGCGCTCGCCAGTTCTCCCACGACGTCCGCCAAGTTGCCTCCGCTCGACACGTTCTTTGCCAGGAATCCGCCCATGAATGTCGCCGCGATCGGCAGCAGACTGGTTGCTATATTGCTCCCGATTCCCGCCTTCTCCGCCACCGTAGAAGCCAGTTTGGCCTGGTCGCCGGGTCCCATCAGCATGCCGAGTAGCGACTTCCCCATGTCCAGCGCACCCGGTGTCGCGAGGCTCGATGGGCTGTCCATGTACCGGCTGAATCCGCCTCCCGTGATCATCTTTGCGATCCCGCCCGGATCGCCGCTAGAAAGTTGTTCCTTCAATCCTCCCGCCAGCATCGGAAGGATCATCGAAGTGGCTGTCGTGGCCTGATCTGTACTGATTCCGAACTGGTTGCCTAACTGCTTCATGATCGAACCGCCCCCCGCCGACAACAGCGTCTCGAGTACATTCATGCCTCTTCTCCTTTCGCGATCTCCATGTCAAACTGTTCTGATTCACGAAGGGATTTGCGGCGTTAATTAAACCAGAATTTTGAGAAAGGGATGCCGAAAGTCCCCGCGTCCCCAGTCAACGTCCAAACTCCGGCCCTTCGCCGATCGCCGGATAGATTCTCACCCTCGTCCCAAACGCGGCCCCCCATGAACTACAGTGGATCCATGGTTTCCCGCCGCGGCCTGCTCGCCCTTGCTGCCTCAGCCTCGTGCGGCTGCGTGTCCCGCAGCGGCGATGCTCCGGACTTCAGCGGCAGAACCATCTACGGCGAGTACTTCTCCCGCGACCGACTCAAAGGCAGGCCCGTCCTCGTCCAGTTCTGGGCCACCTGGTGCGGCTACCGCCGCCGCGATCAGCCTGACGTCGAATCCATCGCCCGGGAATTCAGCGGCCGGCTCACCGTGCTCGCCGTCAGCGTCCGCGAGCCCAGGATGACGGTTAGCCGCTATCTCGCACAATTCCCCCGCACGAGCAAGATAGTGCTCTCCGAGGACACCAATCTTGTTGACGCCTTCGAACCCGGCGGATTTCCCCACTACTTCCTGCTCGACGCTTCCGGCCGCCAGACCGGCGAACAGCGCGGAGCCGCAGGCATGCCCGGCCTCCGCCATCTCCTCCAATCAGCCGGGCTCTGAGTCCGCCGCCCCCTGGTTTTCTTCCCCAGCCTGAAACGCTGACGCCTCTGCCGTCACTACTACTCCAACAGAACTCTTCTGCGCGGCCCCCCGTGCAAAACTTCCGGCTCCTCACGCCAGGTATTCATTTGGATATTTCGGCGTCTTGGCAACAAGCTCGATCGAAACGCTCACCGAGGCCCGTATGACTTCCGACGCCCCTCCTCAACAGCTCTTCGCTTCGCTCGTCGAACAGTCCTCTGACGAACGCCGCCGTGTTCGCAAACTCGTCCAGCAGCGCCGTTGGAACGACGCCGAGCCCGACTCCGCCCGCCTCCGCAGCTTCAATGCGCGCAAGCAGGCCAGGCTCTCTCTCCCCTCCGGCGCCGAATCCATCGTCGGATCCACCGTCGATTACCAGGGCGTCAGTTTCCTCACCGAAGGCTCCACCATCCATCGCGCTGTCGCCTACGTCGAAGTCAACGGCGTGCGCTCCTCTGAGCTCGGCACCGGCTTCCTCATCAGCCCACGCCTCTTCCTGACCAATCGCCACGTCATCCGCGACGTCAATGCCGCCCGCGGCACACAAATCGTTTTTGATCGCGAAATGGACGAATTCGGCAAGCCCCGCCCCACCACCACCTACCTCCTAGATCCCGATACCTTCGCGATCTTCTCAGATGTCGATCAGCTCGATTACGCCGTGATCGCCGTCGGCCTCCGCAATTCCGGCTCCGTCGCCATCGAGGATTTCCACTACTGCATCCTGAGCGATTCCCCGGACCGCCACGTCATCGGCATGAATGTCAACATCGTCGAGCACCCCGGCGGTCTGCCCAAGATGATCGCCATCCGCAACAACCTCCTCACCTACTGCACCGACCGCACCCTGCTTTACGAAACCGATACCGAGCCGGGCTCGTCCGGCTCCCCCGTATTCAACGACTCCTGGGACCTCGTCGCCCTGCATCATTGGGGCCAGCCTTACCTCGAGAAACAGGACGAGAACGGTGCACCGCTCCCCGTCACCGTGAACGAAGGCGTCCGGATCAGCGCCATCTACCGCGACCTCAAAGCCCGCCTCGGCTCTCTCCCCGCATCTCAGCAGGACCTCCTCGCCCAGGCCCTCGCCTACTGCGAATCCACCCAAACCTCCGGAGTCGGAAGGGTCCTGCAGCCTCCCCGCGACGGCAACGAATCAGCCTCTCTTCAACCGCCTCAGACCACTCAAGGAGCCACCGTCATGCCTTCTCCCTCGGATAACGAACTGCGCCTCACCATTCCCATCGAAATCATCATGCGCATCGGCTCAGCCCCGGTGCAGACTGCCGCAATCGCAGCTGAGCCGCCCGTCGCCGCCAAAACCCTCAGCCGCGCCGCCGAAGCGGTCAAGGTCGACCAGGATTACGACAACCGCCCCGGCTACCAGCCCTCTTTTATCCCGGGGGTCAAGATCCCGCTCCCCGCGATGAACGATTCGCTTCAGAAGCAGCTCGCTCCCCTACGCGCCGAAGAGCTCCACGCCGAAGAGGGTGAACTGAAATACGAGCATTTCAGCATTAAAATGAATAAAGGCAAGCGAATTGCCATCTTTACAGCCACCAACATCGACGGTAAAACCTACCTCGACGTCGACCGTACGACTGGCCAGGTCAAGGACTCCGAAGGCGAGACCTGGTTCAAAGACCCCAGAATCAGCGCTTCCTTCTTCCTCGACCAGGACTTCTACTCCGCCTGGTCCACCTACTTCGATCGAGGTCACCTCACCCGCCGCACAGATCCCACCTGGGGAGACCCCGGCGAGGCCGAACGCGCCAACGCCGACACGTACCACTTCACCAATTGCTCCCCCCAGCATTTCCGCTTCAATGAGTCTGCTAAGTTCTGGCAGGGCGCCGAACGCTACGTCCTCGAAAACGGCCTCCTCACTGCCGACTCCCAAAAGCGCATCACCGTCTTCCAGGGCCCCATCTTCAACCGAAAAATCGACCTCTGGGCCGACGACGTCCAGATCCCTTCGTCCTTCTTCAAAGTTGTCCTGTGGAAAGGCGCCGACGGCCTGAAAGCAGTGGGCCTGATCGTCGACCAGCTCGCCCTCCTCTCCGAACCCCGCAAGAGCCTTGGAGCCCCCAAGGATCTCCCCTCCGTGGACGCCTCTCACTGGCGCGTCCCCATCAAACAGATCGAAGACAAAACCGGCCTCGACTTCGGCGACGCCGTCCGCAACGCCGACACCATCTCGTCCAATGGTCAACCCCTGGTCGGCGGCGAAGCCGCCCGCCTCATCCGCTCCTTCGCCGACCTCCTTAGCTAGCGAAGTGGAGCAGGCTTGCACCAGGCGGGGCTGGCCTTCAGCTCCGCCGTCTGCAGGAGGGACTCATGTTCGATTCCGGCCGCAAATGAGCGCCCGCGAAACATTCACCCAGTCGCTAATGGGCCGCACTCCCCACATCACCACCATCGGCGAGAACTCTTGACGTCCTCGACCGCCAAACCCACTCCCGCCTACAAATTTCCCCTTCTCGCCTGCTCCCTCTCAATCGCCTCGAACAACGCCTTGAAATTCCCCTTGCCAAAACTCCGGCTCCCCTTGCGCTGGATCACCTCGTAGAACAGCGTCGGCCGATCCTCCACTGGCTTCGTGAAGATCTGCAGCAGGTACCCCTCATCATCCCGATCCGCCAGAATGCCCAGCCGCGCCAACTCCTCCACCGGCTCGTCGATCCTCCCCACGCGCCCCTGCAACTCGTCGTAGTAAGCCGACGGCACGCGCAGAAACTCAACCCCCTGCGCCTGCAGCCGGCCCACCGTCTCCACAATGTCGCCCGTGATCATCGCAATGTGCTGCACTCCCGGTCCGTTGTACGCCTCCAGATACTCCTCGATCTGCGACTTCTTCTTTCCCTGCGCTGGCTCATTGATCGGAAACTTGATCCGCCCGCTGCCGTTCGACATCACCTTCGACATCAGCGCCGAATATTCCGTGCTGATGTCCTTGTCGTCGAACGACTGGAACACCGAGAACCCCAGCACCTTCTCGTAGAACTCCACCCAGCGCCCCATCGCCCCCAACTCCACGTTGCCCACGATGTGGTCCACGGCCCGCAGCCCCACCGGCCTCGATACAACGTCTTCCTCCACCGCCATGAACCCCGGCCGGAGCACGCCCTTGTACTGGCCCCGGCTCACAAAGGAGTGCAGCGTGTCGCCATACGTCTTGATGCCGGCCATCCCGAGCACACCCTGGTTGTCGTGCAGTTCCACCGGTTGGTAAGCGCTCACCGCTCCCCGCTCCACCGCGGTCTGCCACGCCTCGGCCGCGTCGTCCACCTCGAACGCGATGTCCCGCACGCCGTCGCCGTGCCTTCGAATGTGATCGTGCATCGGACTGTCTGGCCTCAGCGGCGTCGACAGTACAAATCGCATCTGCCCCTGCTCCACCAGGTAGCTGACCGTGTCCCGCGTCCCCGTCTCCGGCCCGCGGTACGCCGCAAGCCGGAAGCCGAAGGCGTTGCGATAGTAGTGGGCCGCCTGCTTCGCATTGCCCACGATGAAATGCAGGTGGTCGATCCCCTTCAGCGCGATTTCGCCGGATCCGGGCATGTCGCCTCCTTCCCCATCACCTCTCGCATGTGCGCCACACAGCGCTCGCTCGCTTCCGCCGTCCCCGTGGAGATGCGGAGACAATGAGGCAGACCAAACGCAGTCAACGGACGCACGATGGTGCCACGCTCCAGCAGTCCCTCCGCCACCCGGCCGGCCTGCTCCGCCGACGCCATCGGAATCATCACGAAGTTCGCTTCGCTCACCACAACGGTCAGCCCCAGCTCGCTGAATGCCTGCTGATACAGCCTCAATCCCCGCGCATTCAACTCCAGCGACCGATGCAGAAACTCCCGGTCCTCCAGCGCCGCAATGCCCGCGGCCTCCGCCACCGCGCTCGGCTCGAACGGCAGTTTCACCTTCATCAGGTTTCCGATCAGCCGTTCGTGCGCAAACCCGTACCCGATGCGGATCCCCGCCAAACCGTAAATCTTCGAAAATGTTCTGAGCGTAATCACGTTGTCGTAGCGGTAGTGCATCGAGTCCGGATACTTCGGATGGTCCTTCGCATATTCGAAGTACGCTTCGTCCAGGATGATCAGCACTCGCTCCGGCACATGCCGGTAGAAGTCGTCGAACTCGTGACGGGTGAAGATCGTCCCTGTCGGATTGTTCGGATTCGCCAGGTAGATGATCTTCGTCTTCTCCGTGATCGCCTCTGCCAAAGCCGCCAGGTCGTACCTCCACTCCCGGTACGGCACCGTGCGGTAAGCCACCCCGCGCGATTGCGCCAGCACCCGGAAGCCGATGAATGCGTTCTCCGTCGTCAGCACCTCATCGTCGTCGAGCAGGAATGTGCGAATGATATTCGCCATGATCCCTTCGCTGCCGCTTCCCGTGATGACGTTTTCGACCTTCAGCTCGTACAATTCCGCCAGGCGCTGCCGCAGCAGTTGTCCTCCGGTTGGGTACAGGTTCAGCCCGCCCAGGCTTCGCTGCATCGCCTCCACCGCCACAGGCGATGGCCCCAGCGGATTCTCGTTCGACGCCAGCTTGTCGATCAGAGGCAGGTTGTAGCGCCGTCGCGCCTCCTCCGCACTCATCCCGGCCACATAGGGCCGGAGCGCTTCGATGTAAGCAGGAACCAGTGGCATTCCGTTCGCATTATAGGAAATGAAAACGCAAAGCGCTCCATTCGGCCACAGCCGCGACCGCTAGGGAGCGGGTACAGCGCGGTCAAGAGCGATCGTCGAGGAGCACTCGGCCTGCTTTCACAGCCGCGACCGGTACGGCGCGGGTAAAACGCGGCCGCGCGCGTCTTCCGCTAACCAGACAGCTATCATAGGAATGGTATGCCCGCCCAAGAGGCCATTGTGGCCGCCGCCGCCAAATTGGCCGAACTGGAAGCCTCCTTGAACGCCGTAATCCGCGGCAAACCGGACGTCATCCGGCTGTCGGTGGTGTGCCTGCTCTCCCGCGGCCACCTTCTCATTGAGGATGTCCCCGGCGTCGGCAAGACGACTCTTGCCCACGCCCTCGCCCGCTCCGTCGATTGCGGCTTCCAGCGCCTCCAGTGCACCGCCGACATGCTCCCCGGCGACATCCTCGGCGTCACCGTATACAACGCCAAGACCGGCGAATTCGAATTCAAGCCCGGCCCCATCTTCACCCATTTCCTCCTCGCCGACGAGATCAATCGCGCCACCCCCAAGACCCAGTCGGCGCTGCTCGAAGCTATGAACGAGCACCAGATCTCCATAGACGGTGTCACCTACTCCATGGCTTCGCCGTTCCTCGTGATCGCCACACAGAACCCCGTCGAGCACCACGGCACCTACCCCCTGCCAGAGTCTCAGCTCGATCGCTTCCTCATGCGCATCCGCATCGGCTACCCCGACTCCGCCAGCGAACGCGACATCCTCCGTTCCGGCCAGTCCGCCACCGCGCCGTCCGTGATTCCCGTCCTCTCCTCGGAGCAGTTGCGCCAGTCCCAGCACGCCGTTGAACAGATCCGCGTCGATGATGCCCTCATCGGATACATGCTCGCCATCGTCGATGCCACGCGCTCGCACGATCAGATCGCTCTCGGCGTCAGCCCCCGCGGCGCACAGGCCCTTTTCCGCGCCGTCCAGGCGCTCGCCCTGCTCGAAGGCCGTGACTACGTCCTCCCCGACGACATCAAGCGACTCGCTGTCCCCGTTTTCGCCCATCGCGTGGTCTTGAACCAGCGCACCGCCCTCATCGCCCGTTCCACTGAAGCCGCCGAGCACCTGCTCAGCGAGATCGTCAATCGGGTCGAGGTCCCTCTATAAAGCTATGAAAACCGCAATCCTCGGCTTGCCCATGACCGGCAAGACCAGCCTCTTCACTATCCTCACCGGCGTCCACGAAGCTGCACGCACCGGCTCGATGGAAACCCGCATCGGCATCACGCGCGTTCCCGATCCGCGTCTCGATGCGCTGGCCACCATCTTCCAGCCGCCCAAGGTCACTCACGCCACCATTGAGTTCATCGACTTCCCCTCCATCTCCAAAGAGGCCCTCCGCGATCCCTCCTACCTCGCCAGCCTCCGCGTCGCCGACGCCATCGCCCACGTCGTCCGCGTCTTCGACGATCAGACCGTCCCCCACGAGAAGGGCGACGTCAACCCCGCCAGAGACATCGAGGACGTCGACACCGAGCTCGTCCTCAGCGACCTGGTCGTCGTCGAGAAGCGCCTGGAGCGCCTCGAAAAGGACCGAAAGAAAATCAAGGATCCCGGCCTCGATCGCGAATTCGAGTTGCTCGTAGAGGCGAAAGCCAAGCTCGAAGCCGGCGAGCCTCTCCGCGCCTGGCACCTTGAGCCCGACGACGAGAAGCGCCTCCGCGGCTTCCAGTTCCTCTCCCAGAAGCCGATCCTCTACGTCCTCAACCTCGGGGAGTCTGATGCCCCTCGCCTCAATGAGGTCGAAGCCGAATACCGTACAAAGATCCTGCAGGGCAAGGCGAACGTCGAAGTCACCGCCGTCTGCGGCAAGATCGAAGCCGAGCTCGCCGAGCTCTCCTCCGAAGAGGCCCGCGACTACCTCACCAGCTACGGCCTCCCCGGCTCCAGCCTGGACCGCTTGATCAACGTGATGTACCGCCTCCTCGGCCTGATGAGCTTCCTCACCGCCGGCGAGACCGAAGTCCGCGCCTGGACCATCCCCATTAATTCAACGGCAGTGAAAGCAGCCGGCGCCATCCACTCAGACTTCGAGAAGAAGTTCATCCGGGCCGAAGTCGTCAACTGGCAATCCCTCGTGGACTTCAGCGGCTACGGCGGCCTCCGCGACAAAGGACTCCTCCGCCTCGAAGGCAAAGAGTACATCGTCAAAGACGGCGACGTCCTCGTCATCCGCCACAGCTAAGCATGGACCCATCGGCCTCATCCCGGCAGCCTCGGAGCTGCCCGGGAGAGGTGTGGCTACGCTTGCCGTGCTTCAAAGACGCGCGCCGAGCGCCCTGGCATGTCCTTCACGACGAACTTGCCCTTGCGCATCCCGAAGTCCTCGGCACTCAGTGGATCGATCAACCAGGCTTTCCCCTTCAGTGGGATCTCGATGGTCGTAGCCACATCGTCCCAGTTCAAGGCGAGCAGCACTTCGCGGTCCTTCAACTTCATGCGCCCCACGCGCAAGTCCGGATCGAAAGCCGCGGCCTGCGTCGTTGGCCGCAGTTTCATCAGCATCGCCTTTCGCTCAGGCGAGATCTTCGTGAGGTCGTCGCCCGACAGCAGCATGCCGCCTGTGGCATACGTTGCCGCGGCGTGGAACAGAAACTCGGTTTCCTGGAGGTTGCCCATCAGCACCAGGGCGTCGGGGTCGTTCCACCACAGCCGCCGGTTCTGCCATGCACGATGCAGGTTTTCGGAGGCGACCTTCTTCACTGTGGCCCAGCGGCGCGAAATGTCGCCCGACGAGCGCGACCCGTGGATCAGCCCCAGCGACGGCCACATCGGATGATTGCAGCCGAGGATGAAACTCTGCCCAGCGCCATCGATGATCGCCTTCATGCCGCGGCGGTATGCTTCCACGCGTGTCGCCTTCCGGTCGGACAGCATCGCCCCGTGCATCGCGCCCCAGAAGTTGGCGTCGAGCTTGAAGTAGGTGCAGCCCCACTCGCGGTTCATCGTGCGGAACAACTCCGTCAGGTGTTTCCGCACCGCAGCCTGCGTAGCGTCCAGCGCGTACCACGGACCGCGCCGCCAGCCGCCGAACGTCACGCGGTTCGAGGCAAGGGGCTTGTCCTCGCCGTCCTTCATGAACCACTCCGGGTGCGCCTGGAACAGGTGGGACTGTTCTTCCGCGATGAACGGCGCCACCCAGATCGCGGGCTCGAAGCCGCGCTTGCGGATCTCCTTCAACACGGCGCGCACATCACCGCCGAACGCAGCTCCAGTCTCCAGCCAGTCCCCCATTGCCGGCTGGTATCCGTCGTCGATCTGGATGTAGCGCAGGTTCGGAGCGTTCTTTGCGATCCAGTCCAGGTTGTCCATCACCTGCTGCGCCGTCACGCGCGGACCGAAGCAGTACCACGAACACCAGCCTTCCGGGGGGGCGGCCCACTTCAACGGTGCGTGATTCGAAGAGATCAGTTGGCCGAAGCGCTCGAACAGCACAGCCCGATCCTTGCCTTCGAGACGAACAAATTCTTCGAGCGCCCACGTTTCGCCCGGGCCGATCTCCAATCCCTCGCAATCGAGCGTCACCTGCAGCGTCGCGGGCCGCAGATGAAAGCGGCCCACCCAGCGGTGCGAAGATGTAAAGCCCATCAACGCGTGGCTGCCGTTCGCGCGAGAGAGGCACAGCACGTTGTAGACAGTGGTCGAGTCCTCCGGTTCCGGGATCTTGTAGTGCTTCCTGTCGGTGTAGCCGCCAATCTGCGCCGGTTGCGCCAGCGTTCCGCCGGTTTGGCTCAACATCGTGAAGCCTTCGCCATAGATGCGCGTCTCCGGCGGGCAGCCATGCTCGCCTTCAAAGAGCACGATCTCGCGCAGGCGCTCGCCCACCTTTCCAGTGTTCGTGACGGAGAGCCGGCACAGTGGCCCCTTCCACTGCCGGGCGACGCGGCACGACGTCCTTTCAAGTCCATCGAGGCCGATGCAGCGGGCCGGCGCCTTCATCAGATCGCCGCCGGGCAGAGCGGCGGCCATCAGCGTCAGTGGAAACTCACGTCGAGTCAGCATGTCCTATTGCATCGTCCTCAACTCGCGGAACAGCTCCTTGAAACACTGCACCGCCTCCACTGCTTGCGCGCGCGGCGGCTCGCCTTCATTGAAATAGGCGCGCGCAAAGGGGCCGAATCCCGTCCATGTCGTCTGCAGCATGCCAAGCATCCGCCCGCCCACTTGCGCCGTCGAGTGCGCCCGCGCATCGCGGATCTGGTCGAATTGCGCCAGTGCCACCGAGGACTTCCGCCACGGCGAGCTGACCACCTTCAATCCGTTCAGTGCGAACAGTGCCGCGGTCGGGTGGGGCGCTTCGTAGTGCCAGTCGCTGATCACGACATCGCGTGGAATCAGGTCGATCGCGGGAGCCGTTGCGTTGATGCTGGCCTCCCACTTCCCGATGCCCGTCACCTCGCCGTCGATCAGCCGGTCGCCCCAGATCCACAACTCGCGCCCCCGTGCCGCCAGGTGATCGCGAACGGCCTTCACTTCACCCGCGAAGAGCTCCGCCCTGATCTTTCCGCGGCAGCGCGGGCAATCGTCTTCACCGATCAGAAAGACCTCGTCCATGCCCGCATGGAATGCGCTGGCGCCGGTCGCCTCCATCAACTCGTCGATGAGATCGAACAGGACTTCGTGTACCTGCGGATGCAGTGAACAATAGCTCCGGCAGTAGATGCCTGCGTTGTCCGGATACTTGCCCGGCGTCTCGTCGAACTCGGGATGCGATCGCAGCAGTCCGAACGTGGTCTTGGCCCACGACTGATGTCCCAGGAGATTGACCATCGGCATCAGCCGCACGCCCACTCTGCGGCACGCGGCCGCCAGTTCCTGCACCTGCTCTCTGCTCAGCGCATCGGGGTCGGTCACCTCCGGGTGCTTCGTGAACTGATAGTGATAGTTGATCTCGAGCACCAGGAGATTGACGCCCTCCTTCGGCAGCGCCTGTTCGATAAAGCGCAGCGCCAGAGGCATCTCCTCAGGCTTTGGCGCACCCAGGTGAATGCCTCGAACGGGCAAGGGCTCAGCGCTCATCACAGCGAGGAAGGGAAGTGCGAGTATCCATCGCGACATGACGCGACTATTCTACCCGGCGAACGCCAGACACGTAGCGGCCGCTCGTTCCCATGAGCGGTAGCGAGCGGGTGTAGCGGATTTGGCGCGTCTTCCGCCAAGCGAGTCCTGCGTGACGTGCGCGGGCCGGTGCCCGCGCTAACTGCCAGGCCTGTAAGCCGGCACTTGTGCAGCCACGACGCATCCCAGGCCCGCCGCCAGGCACAGCCACGCGAACCAGTCGCCGTATCGTGTGTAGGGCGTCTTCTCCCGCTCCCAGCCGAAGCGCAACCGTCCGGCTGCACGCTTGAACTCAGGCAGACGATCCCACACGCGGCCTGCCGGATCGATGACAGCGGTGATGCCGTTGTTCGACGGCCGCAGCAGCCAGCGGTGGTTCTCCACCGCCCGCATGCGTGCCAGCAGCAGATGCTGGCTGCGCGCCGGGCCCCGGCCGAAGTACCCGTCGTTGGTGAGATTCACCAGCAACTCCGCGCCGTTCAGCGGGAATTGCCGCACAAAGTGGGGGAAGGCCGATTCATAGCAGATGTAGGCGCCCAGCGAGTGGTCGCCCACAGTGAAGACCCTCGCTCCGGGGCCGCTGGCGTAGTTGCCGGCTTCGCTGGAGATCTTTTCGATCCACCCGAAGCCCGGAGGGATGAACTCACCGAAGGGCACGAGGATCACTTTGTCATAGCGCCCGAGCATCTGGCCTTCCGGCCCCAGCAGGATGGCCGAGTTGAGAGGTTCTTTCGCGGGCGTGAACGCGACGCCGGAAAAGAGGAACGGAGCGCCGCTCAGCCGGGCGACTTCCGTCACCTGCTGCCGGAAGCCCGGATCGTCGTAGTAGTAGAACGGAGCCGGCGCTTCCGGCCACAACAAAAGCGCCGGTTTTTGTTTGGAGGGATCGAGCGCCTCAGCGAGAGTGGCGAGAGACAGGATCTTCACGGTCCGGTCCTTCACCTCATCTGTCCACCTGGCATCGCCGTCGATGTTGGTCTGCATCGCGACCGCCTGGCTGGTGGGAGGATTCTTCAGCGCGATAGCAGGCAGCAGCAGGAGCACCGGCAGGAACAGCAGCCAAAGTAGTTCCTTGCGGCTGCGGCGCAGCGCCATGAGAGTGGCGGCGCAGGCCAGAGCGGCAAACACGAACGAGATGCCGTAGACGCCGATCACCGGCGCCAGGCGCAGCGGCATCTGCATGGAGATCCCTGCATTGCCCAGCACCAGCCATGGGAAGCCCAGGGGCGCATGAGTGCGCTCGATGCCCGTCCAGAGAGCGGCGACCGCCGGGATCGCCCAAATGCGCTGGCTCACGAACCCCGCCAGCCACGCGAAGACAGCCGTATGCAGACCCTTGGCGACGGCGAAGAGCAGCAAAGCCAGCCAGCTCAGCGGGCCGTTCAAGCCTCCGTAGGCGGCCAGGACATCGCGAATCCAGTGGCACACGATCAGCCAGTAGATGAATCCCGAAAGCCAGCCCCACAAGAAGTGTCGCAGGGGCCGCGCCTCATGCGCCAGTGCGAACAGCAGTGGCGTGAGAGCCACCGGCGCCAGGAATGCGAAGTCGAGCGGCGGGAACAGCGCGGCCAGAAGCAGCGCCGTCAGCACGCTGCCGGCCAGGGAGAGTTGCCAGGATTTCATTCAAGGCGCCTCGGATCGGGCGGCGCTATGGACGAGGTCCGCCATGTAGCTGGAGCGGACGAAGGGGCCTGCAAAAACGCTCTTCAGGCCGAGCGACTCGCCGTACTGCCTCCAGCGTTCGTAGCGGTCGAGCGGCACATACTCAGCCACGGGCATGTTGCGGCGCGTCGGCTGCAAATACTGGCCGATGGTGGCGACGTCCACTTGCGCTTCATGCAGATCGCGCAGAAGCGCGTTGACGTCTTCTTCCGTCTCGCCGAGCCCCACCATCAGGCCGGACTTGGTGAGCACGTCCGCGCGGTGGCGGCGGGCAAACGCGAGCACGTCCAATGACTGCCGATAGTTGGCTTGCGGGCGCACCTTGCGGTACAGGCGCGGGATCGTCTCCATGTTGTGGTTGAAGACGTGCGGCCCGGCATCGAGGACGCGAGCCACGGCTTCCATGTCGCCGCAAAAGTCGGGCGTGAGCACTTCCACGCGCGCCTCGGGAAGCGCTTCGCGCACCCGCGTGACTGTCTCTGCGAAATGAGCGGAGCCGCCGTCCGGCAAATCGTCGCGATTCACGCTGGTGATGACCACGTAGCGGAGCTTCATCTGCGCGGCCATGCTCGCCACGTGCGCCGGCTCGCGTGAATCGAGGCCCATATCCTGCTTCTCCGGCGAGCCTTTCGGCACGGAGCAGAACGTGCAGCCGCGAGTGCAGACGTCGCCGAGGATCATGAATGTCGCCGCGCCGCGATGGAAGCACTCATGAATGTTGGGGCAGCGCGCCGATTCGCACACCGTGTGCAGGTTCAGACCTCGCAGGTCATTCTTGAGGAGCTGGACCGAGTGGAAATGCGTGCCGGATTTGCGCAGGAAATCGGGGAGCCGCGGCCGGACGTTTCGCTGGTGCGGCTCCAACTGGACGAGAGAATCCATCTCTTCCGTATTGTACCGGCTGCCGCGTCGAAGCTGGCTTCAGTACTTGACCGGATAGGCGTTCTTGATGCCGATGTCGCCGAGTTTGACGCGGGCTTCGGCGATGTCGGAATCGTTCTTCAATGGACCCAGGATCACCCGGCAGAGCTCGGCGGATTTGGGAGACGGTGTGATGTAGCCGGTGAGACCCGTCTTCTCGTTGATGTAGCCAAGCATGGACTCGGCGTCGGCGCGGCGTGCCGCGGCAGCCTGCAGATACGTGCCCGCCGGCGGAGCATCGACAAAGCCGCCGGACTTGGCAGCCTGCTTCGGCGGCGCCGCGGGTGGAGCGGCGGCCTTGGCCGGTTCAGGCTTCGGCGCCTCCGCTTTCGGCTCAACCGCTCTGGGCTCCTCGACCGGACGTGACGGAGGAGGTGCGGGCTCGGCGGCGCGGGAAGAGGCGGAGTCGACGGGGATAGGAGTCGTGTCGGCAGGAGCGGGCCTGGCTGCGGCCACCGTGCCGCCGGTACTCCGCCCAGCCAGGAATCCCATGGTAAAGAACACGCCGAGCAGCACGATCACAATAAACAAAACACTCAGAAGTTGTTTGTTTCCAAGGATCAGTTCAAATTCGCCGTCGTCTCTGGCCTGCATAGCGCTCACGGTGTCTCCCATCCATCAGTTCATTGTCAGATTGGGGCGAGAACAAAAGTGCGGCGCCCCGCAGAAGAGACTAGTCTAATCCGCGGTGTCAGCCATGCACAAGTGGATCCGAAGCGCGGGCGGGCCAGGCCGTTCAGCGATTATCCTGCAGTATATGGACGGGCTCCGATTCGAGTGCCAGCCGGGCTGCACCCGCTGCTGCGACGTGGAAGGCTACGTGTATCTCACGGAGGCCGATTTGCGCAGCGCGGCCCGCCACCTGAAGATGACACGCAGGGCCTTCGAGGCCCGCTACGTCTTTCGGACGCGTCATCTGCTGCGGCTGCGCAAGCCCCGCGGGAAGCAGTGCCACTTCCTGGTTGACGGCGGCTGCGTCATTCACCCCGCCAAGCCCACACAGTGCAGGCTGTTCCCCTTCTGGCCCGAACTGGTCGAGTCGCGGAACGAGTGGAGGAAAACGGCCCGCTGGTGCCCCGGCATCGGGAAGGGCGGCCTGGTTCAAATTGGAACAGCACATGAGACTGCTTCTGAAATGAAACGCGCCTACCCCTCCATGTACGAGGAGTGAATCCGGCGGTGCGCCCCGCGTAAGTGACTGGATCGGAAGGCGATCATTTTCCTTCAAGCTGGCGGCGAGCTGATCGAAAAGCAATGGCAGGCGGGATGCACTGCTGAAGTCCGCAATGCTCGATGCAACGGCGGCCCGTCTCGGGCACTACATGGACCTGCTTGCTCACCGGCAGAAACTGGTGGCCTCCAATCTCGCGAACCTGGATACGCCAGGCTACCGGACCAAGGACATCGACTTCCAGTTTGAGTACATGTCGCTGGATCCGGGCGCGGCGCCGAACGTCATCGAGCCTGCCGGGCTAGTGGTCAAGAACGACGGCAACAACGTGAGCCTGGACCGCGAATCGCGACTTTTGGCAGAGAACGCGCTGCGCTTCAGCGTCGCGTCGAATCTGCTGCGCGGCGAGATTCGCGAGATCCGCAAGGCTATCGAGGAGGGACGCAACGGATGAGCCTGTTTAACCTGATGTCGGTGAGCGCCTCCGGTATGGCGGCGCAACGCGCCCGGGCCGAGGTGATTGTCGAGAACCTCGCCAACGCCGAGACCACGCGCACGCCCGATGGCGGCCCGTACCGGCGGCGCGACGTTGTCTTTGCCAGCGAGCCGCAGGGCTCACCTTTTTCAGCAGTGTTCCAGACCGAGTTGTCGGCGGCCTCGATGGGCGTCGGCGTCGAGGAGGTGAGAGAAGATGCAAGGCCGCCGGAGATGCGCTACCAGCCGGGGCATCCGCACGCGGACGCCAATGGCTACGTCGCGTATCCGCACATCAATCCGGCGGAAGAGACCGTGGACCTGATGTCCGCGTCGCGTGGATATCAGGCTAACGTCGCCGCGATCTCGGCTGTGAAAGACATGGTGGCCAAGTCGATTGAACTGATGCGATGACGATTCCTCCCATCACACCCGTCAGGCTGCCGGAGCAGATCGGAGCCGTCCGTCCGGCGGCGCAAGGAGGCGAGAGCTTTCGCGCCGCGATGACGTCCGCCGTGGAGACGGTGAATGCGCTGCAGCACAGCGCCGATGCGACCATCCAGAGGTTCCTGAGCGGCGAGGGCGGGGAACTCCACCAGGTAGCACTGGAGCAGCAAAAGGCCGGACTTGCGTTCGACCTCTTCCTGCAGGTGAGAAACAAGGCCGTACAGGCGTACCAGGAAATCATGCGGATGCCGCTGTGAGTTGAGATCCCATGGAGCAGATGAAGCGGATCCTGGATGGAATGACTTGGAAGCAGAAGGCCGCGGTGTTGATCGCGGCGCTGATGGCTGTCTCGGGAATCATGTTGGGCGTGCGCTGGAATCGCGAGAGGGACCTGCGGCCGCTCTATACGAACCTGGCTGCGGAAGATGCCGGCGTGCTGGTGGAGAAGCTGCGGGCGTCGAACGTGCAGTATCAGGTCGGCGAGGGCGGAACGATCCTGGTACCGTCGTCGCGGGTCGCGGAATTGAGATTGGAAATGGCCGCGGCGGGCCTGCCTCGAACGGGGCGCATCGGTTTTGAGTTGTTCGATAAGACAAATCTGGGGACAACTGATTTTGCCGAACACGTGAACTTCCGGCGGGCGGTGGAAGGCGAACTGGAGCGCAGCATCACGGGGCTGGCTGAAGTCGAGCGGGCGCGGGTGCACGTGACCTTCGCGAAAGAGTCGGTCTTCCTGGACAACCGCCAGCCCGCGAAGGCGAGCGTGATGGTGAAGCTGCGGCCGGGCGCGAAGCTCGCGCCGCAAAACGTGCAGGCGGTGCAGCACCTGACGGCTAGCGCGGTGGAAGGACTGGCGCCCGATGCCGTCTCGGTGCTGGACATGGCTGGGAATCTGCTGAGCAGGCCGAAGACCCAACTCGATGGCGATAACGGCGCGTCGAGCGCGGCGCTGGAGTACCGGCAGAGCGTGGAACGCGAGTATCTGGCCAAGATCCGGGCGACTCTCGATCCGCTGCTCGGGCCGGAGAAGTACAGGGCAGGAGTAAACATCGAGTGCGACTTCACCAGCGGGGAGCAGAGCGAGGAGACTTTCGATCCGAACAGGTCGGTGATGCTGTCTTCGCAGAAGACGGAAGACCTCTCCGGCGCCGCGGCGTCGGGCGGAGTACCGGGGACAGCGTCGAACCTGCCGCGCCCGGCGCCGCGCGCATTGCCCGCGGGTGGAGGAGTGTCGCGCAAGACGGAAAATGTCGCGTATCAGACGAGCCGCGTCGTGAAGCATACGAAGCTGCCGCAAGGCGGCGTGCGGCGCGTGTCTGTCTCCGTGTTGGTGGATCATAAGCTGCGGTGGGAAGGAACGGGATCCGCAGCGCGCAGAGTGCTGGAGCCGCCCGCTCCGGAGACGTTAAAGGTGGTGAAGGATGTGCTGGCAGGGGTGGTGGGATTTCAGCAGGAGCGGGGCGACCAGATCCTGGTAGAGACGCTTCCGTTCGAAGCGACGCTGTCGGCCGAACCTCCCGAGGGAGCACCGGAGCCCAAGGGCAAGGAGGCGCCGGGATGGAGCACGCCGGCATGGATGAAGCCGCTGCTGGACAGAGCACCTCTGCATGTCTGGCTGGGCGCCGCGGCGGCGCTGGGGTTTGTGTTGCTGCTGTCGCTGGGCCTGTTCATCAGGATGCTGTTCAGAAACAGGAGGGCCAGGGCGAGTGTAGCGGCTGATCCGGCGCTGGCCAGGGCCGATGACGCAGGCCAACTGAAGGCACTGGGCGAAGGGTTCGAAGACAAGGCATTGGCCGTGCTTGCACACAACAAGGCGGAGCAGGAGCGTGTGGAGCGGGAGACGTTGATGGCGTTACAGTTACCTCCGCAGACGAAGAAGGCGGAGGTCCTCAAGAAGGTCATCGCTGAACAGGCCAGGAAGGATTCGGCCTCGACGGCGCAACTCATCCGAACCTGGGTTCTGGAAAACCGGCAATGATCACCAACGCCGTGCCCGAGAAAGAACAGTCCCTGCAACGGTACACGGGATCGCAAAAGGCCGCTGTTCTGCTGGTGACGCTGGGCGAGGAACTGAGCGGCGAGGTCCTGAAGCATCTCGACGAAGACGAAGTCGCGATGGTGGGCAAGGAGGTGGCGCGCATCCCTTCGATCACGGCGGAAGAGGCCGAGGCCATCCTGAACGAGTTCTACCAGATGACGATGGCACAGGACTATGTCTTGAAGGGCGGCATCGAGTACGCGCGTAGGATGTTAATCAGCGCCTTCGGACCTGAGTCGGGGAAGAAGATCCTCGATCGTCTGGTGAGGCTGCTGGGGCACGAGACGGCGAGCTTCGACGCCCTGCAGAAGGCGGATCCGCAGCAGTTGGCGAAGTTCATTCACAGCGAGCATCCGCAAACAATCGCGCTGATTCTGAGTCACCTGGGCTCGTCGCAGGCTGCAGGGTTGCTGTTTTCGCTGCCGACCGACATGAGGTCGGAAGTGGCATTGCGCATGGCGAATCTGGACCAGATCTCGCCGGACATCATCTCGAAGATCGCCGGGATTATCGGGCAGAAGCTGAAGGCTCTGGGTGAGCTGAGCCGCGAGTCTTACGGCGGGGTCCGCGCCGTGGCCGAGATGTTCAACCGGCTGGACTCGGGTTCGAGCAAGGAGATCCTGGACAAGATCGAGGCGAGCGACCCGAACCTGGCGGAGACGATCCGCCACCTGATGTTCGTGTTTGAAGACCTGCTGCTGATCGATCTGGGCGGGATCAAGGAAGTGCTGGGGCGGATCGACCGCAAGGTGTTGACGGTGGCGTTGAAGGGCACAAGCGACCAGTTGAAGAACCACTTCCTGCAGTGCATGTCACAGCGCGGCGCGGAGATGTTGAAGGAGGATATGGATGCGTTGGGCCCCGTGAAGATCAAAGAGGTGGAGGCGGCGCAGCAGCAGATCATCAGCGTTGTGCGGCAACTGGAGTCGGAAGGCGTGCTGAGCCTGAAAGGCGCGGTGGGCGAGCAATACGTGGTGTAGAGAGATGAGAGCGAGGATCCTTAGAATCGAGTCCGGAGTGGAGGGGCAGCCCGTTGCCTGGGAGCAACTGGGGGCGGGCGCAGGCGTGGCCGCGGCGCAGGGAAGCGAGCGGCGTGCGGCGGCCGTTGAGCCGGAGGTGCGGGCGGAAGTGGAGGCGCGTCACCGGCGCGAGGTGGCGGCAGCGAGAGAAGAAGGGCTGAGGGCCGGGGAAGCAGCGGGCCGGCAGAAGGCTCTGGCCGAAGCCGAAGGAGTGATGCGGAAGCTGGCGCGCAGTATCGAGGAGGTGGCGAGCCACAAGGCGAGACAGCGGCAGCAGGCGGAGCGGGATGTCGTCTGGCTGGCGATGGAGGTGGCGCGGAGGATCCTGCGACGGGAGATTCGCGTGGATGAAGAGGCCGTCCTGGGCCTGGTGAAGGCGGCGCTGGAGAATGCCAACCTGCGCGAAGTGACGGAGGTTCGGGTTCACCCGAGCCACAAATCGAAGTTCCAGGAGTACGTGGCGGAGATCGGCGCGCCGGTGGCAATCACGGTGCGGGCCGATGCGACGCTGGAGCCGGGAGGGGTGGTGGTGGAGACCAGCCGTGGGACGCTGGATGCGTCGTTGGAGACGCAGTTGGAGGAGATCGGGCGAGGGTTGGTGGAAGCCGCGCCGGGGAGGCGGGGATGAGCAGCTGGTTTGAACGGAGGCGATACGAGGCGGCGCTGGCGGGGTGCGATCCGGTCCGAAGTTGCGGCACGCTGACGAAGACAGCGGGGTTGTTGGTGGAGTCGCGGGGTCCGGCGGCGGGGGTCGGGGATTTTTGCGAGATTCTGACGCGGGGAGGGCAGTCAATTCGGGCGCAGGTGATCGGGTTCAGGGATGGGCGCGTGCTGTCGATGCCGCTGGAGGAGACGCCGGGGCTGCAGATGGGGGACACGATCGTGACGCGGCGGGGAGAGGCCAGGGTGGCGGTGTCGGAGGAGTTGCTGGGCAGGGTGCTGGATGGCTTCGGAAAGCCGATGGATGGAGGGCCGGGTATTGAAGCTGAAGATCACTACGACATCTATGCGACACCGCCGGGTCCCCTGGAGCGCGAGCCGATTCGTGAAGCGCTCTCGACAGGCATCAGGGCGATCGACGGGTTTCTCACGTGCGGCCGAGGTCAGAGGATCGGCGTCTTCGGAGGAAGCGGCGTCGGCAAGAGCACGCTGCTCGGCAGCCTTGTGAAGAACAACGATGCCGATGTCTGCGTGCTGGCGCTGGTGGGCGAGCGGAATCGCGAGGTTCGGGATTTCATCGAGCACGAATTGGGGCCGGAAGGCATGAAGAAGTCTGTGGTGGTTGTGGCGACTTCGGACCGGCCGTCGCCGCTGCGGGTGCGGGCTTGCTTTGTGGCGTTGGCTGTGGCGGAGTACTTTCGCGACCTCGGCAAGGACGTTCTGCTGGTAACGGACTCGGTGACGCGCCTGGCGATGGCGCAGCGGGAGATCGGATTGTCTGCAGGCGAACCGCCCAGCCAGAAGGGGTATACACCGAGCGTCTTTCAGATGCTGCCGAGGGTGTTTGAGCGCGCCGGGCGGTTCCGCAATGGATCGATCACCGCCTTCTTCACGGTGCTGGTGGAGGGCGACGACATGAATGAGCCGATTGCGGATGCGGTGCGAGGAATTCTGGACGGGCATATTGTCTTGTCGAGGGCGCTGGGGCAGATGGGGCATTACCCGGCCGTGGATATATTGCAGTCGGTGTCGAGGCTTGCGTCGAGGGTGGCGACTGGGAAGCAGCAGGAGTCAGCGAACCGGCTGAGGGAGACGCTATCGGTACTGCAGACGTCGGAGGACCTGATCCGGATTGGAGCCTATGCGATGGGCTCGAATGCAAAGCTGGACGGGGCGTTGAGGCTGGAGGCGGATCTGAAGCAGTTCCTCAAGCAGAGGCCGGATGAGATTTCGCCGATCGAAGAGACGCGGAGCAGGATGGTGGCACTGGCGGGGCTGTCATGAAGAAGTTCAAGTTCTCTCTGGACAGCGTGCGGGGTTTCAGGCAGGCGCGCCTGGAGGAGGAAGAGGCCCGGATGCAGGGGCTGCAGGCCGAGCTTGAGGTGTTTTGCGCCCGGCTGTCTGAACTGGACAGGCAGGAACTGGAGACGATGGAGAGGATCCGGAGTGTGCGTGTGGTCGACGTGGACGAACTGATCGCCGCCGACGCATTCCGGCAGTTTGCCGGGCGGGAGAGGGAGAGGCTGCGGGTGGGGATCGAAGAGGTGTCGGTCCGGCTCGAACGGCAGCGGGAGGTGCTGACGGATGCACAGCGGCAGGTGGAAGTGCTGAAGAAGTTGAGGGAGCGGAGGCTGGAGACCTGGAGGGCAGAAGTGGACCGGGAGATGGAGAATGCGGTGGCGGAACTGGTGATCGCGAGGTGGCGGGGGATAGGAGATTAAGAAGCAGGCGAGCCGAGGAAGGCCAGGAACTGCTGGGGATCGCGAGTGAGGCCGGCGAAGGAGGAGATGACCTTGTTGTCGCCGTTGAAGATGGCGTAGTAGGGGATGGCGACGGTCCGGAAGAGCTTGTCCTGGAGCTGCTGGTTCTGCTCGCTGGCGGCGTCGGCGCCATCGGTATAGAGCTCGACGAGGACGAAGCCGGAGAGGGCCTGGGCCACTTCGGGCTTCGTGAACATATTGGCCTTCATCCAGTGGCAGTTGGTGCAGGCGTATCCAGTGAAGGCGGCGAGAATCGGCTTGTTCTCGGACTTGGCGCGGGCGAGCGCAGCGTTGAAGTCGTTCTTGATCCACTGCGGCTGGGATGAGGCAGCGGCACCCAGGGAGGAGCCTTCCGCGGGGGCGGGGATGTAGGCTTCGATCTCGCCAAGGCGCACGCCGAACATGCCGGGGACGAGGCTGAGGGAGAAACCGAGCAAGGCGACGGCAACGAGGAGGCGGCCGACCTTCAACTCTTCATCGCGGCGGATGCCTTCCATGGGGAGCAGGCCGAGGAGGTAGAAGCCGGGCAGAGCGAAGAGCACCACCCAGAGGGCAAGGAAACGCTCGCGGGTCAGAAGCCCCCACTGCAGAACCTGGTCGATGTTGGAGAGGTACTTCAACAGGGCTGCCAGGATGAGGAATCCGAGGACCACTTTGACTCGGGACATCCAGCCGCCGCTGCGCGGGAGCTTCTGGAGGTAGGAAGGGAAGAGGGCGAGGAGGAAAAACGGGGACGCGAGGGCGGAGGAGAACGCGAGCATGCCGAGGGCCGGCTGGAGCTTGTCACCGCCGACCGAGGCCGCAAGGAGAGTGCCCATGAAGGGGCCCACACAAGCGAACGACGCGAGGCTGAAGGTGAGTCCCATGAGGAGCGTGCCGAAGATGCCGCCGCGAGTCGAAGCCATATTGAGTTTGGTGAGAAGGCCGGTTGGCAGGGTGATTTCGAAGGCTCCGAGGAGGCTGAGTCCGAAGGCGAGAAAGACGAGACAGATGAAGCCATTCACCCAGGGATTGGAACCGAGCTGCACGACCGCGAAGGGGCCGAGTGCGGCGCTCAGGCCGAGTCCGATGGCCGTGAAGAGTACGACGATGCCGAGGCAGAAGATGAGAGCCTGCTTCACGGCTTCCCCGCGGTTGCCGCTTCCCTGGTTCAGGAAGAACGACATGGTGATGGGGATCATCGGGAATACGCAGGGAGTGAAGATGGCGGCAAGTCCGAAGCCGAAGGCGAGCAGGAGGAACGAGCCAAGGGGCTGCTGCTGGGAGCCCGCAGCCTGGGCCGGTGCTGGAGTGGCGGCGGGAGCAGGGGCAGTCGCCTCCGAGGGCGGTTGGAACCGTGTGTAGCCGGCGGGGATCGAGGTCGCGGAAGGCGGTGCGCCGGGGGTTACGGCCACCGATGCAGAGACGACGACCTTCTTGGGCGGGAGGCATTCCTTGTCGGTGCAGAGCTGAAACCGAGTCTGGGCTGTCAACTCCAGCGGGCCGGCTTTGGCACCTTTGGCGATCTGAATTGTGAGATAGAAAGTGACTTCTTTCTCGTAAGTTTCGGTGTCCAGGCTAAAGTTTGGGTCGAACTTCCGGACGGGGGCGGGGAAGAAGACGGAGTATCCGGAGATGGCCGGTTCGTCGGCGATCCTGATGGTGGTGGCGGAAGGTCCACCGGTGGGGCCTGGCTTGGGGGTGGTCAACGAATACATGTGCCACGGCTCGGCAAGGGTCAGTTTCAGCGTGGCGGAGATTTCCGAGCCGGGCGCGACCTTGGCAGCCGCGGGAGTGAGGGTCCATTGAGCGGGAGAGGGTCGCTGTGCGTACAGGAAAACCGGAATTGCGAAGCAGAGGAGAGCGCTACGCACCAATTGCATCGCCATTCTGCGCCTGCCACTGCTGGATCTCGCCTTCGATACGGTCGTTGACATGTTCCGAGGCGATTTCGGTGGCGACGCGAATGGCGTTGCGGATGGCATTGTCGTTGGATCTCCCATGGCAGATGATCACCACGCCCTTGACGCCGAGCAGAGGCGCGCCGCCGTATTCAGAGTAATCCATGCGTTTGCGGAAGTCCTTGTAGGCCTGGCGGCTGAGGACGTAGCCGATTTTACTGGCGATGGTGGCCTCGAGCGACTCCTTGAGCATGTGCTTGATGACTTCGACCAGCCCTTCGCTGACCTTGAGAGCGACATTGCCGATGAAGCCGTCACAGACGATGACGTCGGCGTGGCCGGTGTAGAGGTCGCGGCCTTCGACGTTGCCGATGAAGTTGAGCGGCAGGGTGCGGAGGAGGGTGGAAGCGCTCTTGGTGAGTTCGTTGCCCTTGTGCTCTTCCTCGCCGATGGAGAGGATGCCGACTCGCGGGGACTGGGTGTGGAAGACGAGGCGCGAGTAGATGTCGCCCATGACGGCGAACTGGGCGAGCATTTTGGCGGAGGAGTCGACGTTGGCGCCGACGTCCACCATGACCGCGGGTTTTCCCTTGATGGTGGGGAAAGCGTTGGCGAGGGCAGGGCGATCGACGCCGGGGATCATGCCAAGGACGGTTTTGGCGATGGCCATGACCGCGCCGGTGTTGCCTGCGGAGGCGAGGCCATCGGCTTCGCCGTCGCGGACCAGGCGGGCGGCTACACGGATGCTGGAATCGCGCTTGGTGCGAAGGGCCTTGGCAGGATTGTCCTCCATGGTGACCACTTCGCTGGCATGCACAATGCGGATCGGGAGCTTTCGCCAGCCGTCGTGCTTGGCGAGCTCCTGCTTAATGAGGTTTTCCTTCCCGACCAGGATGATGTTGACGTCCTGATTGCGCGCGGCCCGCACCGCGCCATGAACCTCGGGAACGGGGGCGTGATCGCCCCCCATGGCGTCCACAGCGATAGTGATCATTCAATCGAAGGGGATCCCAGCCTTAACGGTGCGTACAGGCTATTCCTGGACGACTTCGATTACTTCCCGGGTCTTGTACCAGCCGCAATGAGGGCAGGCACGATGAGGCAGTTTCATTTCGTGACACTTGGGGCACTCACTGAGCCCGGCGCGGCTCAGTGCGTCGTGAGTGCGGCGTGCAGAGGTGCGGCGCTTGGAGTGGCGTCGTTTGGGATTCGGCATTATGTCCTTCCTGTTGAGGCTACCCGTCTGGCAGGAAAGCCAGCACCGGATTGGAGATAAGACCTTCTCATTGTAATGGATTCGGGGAAGGCGTGTCATCTGCGGGGTGGAGACCCGGTTCCGGCCCGAAAGCCGGCGAATAGTTGATTCAGGTGAGGCGAAACCATTGGATACCGGAATTCCCTGGCAGAGCTACAAACTTACGGGGATTTTACGAATCCGTACAAAAGCCTAAGGTGGGACAAGGAGGCGCCACATGGCAGATTTCCAACAGACAGGTTCTATCACTACACTCCACTGCCTGCGGCCCGAGGCATGGCTCAAGCTGGATCAGGAGATGCCCCGGCTGGTTCGGAAGCGGCCCGTGGGACTGGTGTTGCCGGCCCTGTACAGTGAATTCGAAAACCCTGCAATTTACAACATTATCAAGGAGTTGGAGAAGGTCGATTGGATCTCTCGTACAGTGCTGGTGCTGTCGCAGGCGGACCGGGATCAATACGAAGAAGTGTGCGGTCTGTTCTCCAGGTTCAAGGGCGGAATCACGGTGTTATGGAGGGAAAGCGAGCCGGTTCAGGAGTTCCTGCGAACTGTCAACGATGCAGGGCTGGCGGCGAAGATACCGGGTAAGGGCCGGGCATGCTGGCTGGGAATGGGATACCTGCTTGCGAAGGGCGACTGCGAGGTGATCGCGTTCCAGGACTGCGATATCAAGACCTACCACCGCAGAATGCTGACTCAGCTGGTGTATCCGCTGTTGTCCACCCGGTCCAGATTCGAGTTCTCGAAGGCATACTATCCTCGCTTCACGCGGCAATTGAACGGCCGGCTGACACGGTTGATGCTGACGCCTTTGATACAGGCCATGACGGAGGCGGGGACACTGTCGAACTTCCTGTGCTACCTGGAAGTATTCCGGTATGGCCTGGCCGGGGAGATTGCGATGGACGCGGGGCTGGCGCGGACGATGGAGGTGGCGCCGGATTGGGGTCTTGAGATCTCGACGCTGGCCGAGGTGCACGGACGCGTGCCGGCGTCGCGGGTGTGCCAGGTGGACCTCTGTGATTGCTATGACCACAAACACCAACCGGTGTCGCCGGACGACCCGGACGCCGGCCTGCACCGGATGGCGCGGGAAGTTGCGCTGGCCGTGTTCCGCGGCGTATCGAAACACGGCGGCGTGCTGCCGTCGGAGCTTCTCCAGACGACGCTGCCGCTGTCGTACCGGCGGCTGGCCGTGGAGATGACGGCGCGGTACTCCGCGGATGCGGAGATGAACGGGCTGGACTACGATTTGCACGGCGAACTGGGCGAGGTGGAGGTCTTCGCGCGGGCCTTGGAGGAGGCGGCGCAGGAACTGGCGGAGCATCCGTCGGGGACGCCTTCATTGCCGAGTTGGGACCGCGTGGAAGACGCGCTGCCGGATGCATACGAGCAACTGGCGGCGGCGGCGGAATTGGAGCATGCCTGGCTGGAGAAGGCTACTGCCTAAAAAAGGAGACATGCGCATCGAGATGGTGGATGACGGCGCAGTTCCAGGCGGAGGGACCGGCGCCGTCGGGGGTGAGTCTGACGGGGTAATCGACGAGGGCGAGGAAGCCTTCGTCGTTGGGCGCGTCGCCGATGCCGATGCTGGTGACTTGGGATCCGGCGGCGCGCCAGAGGCTGAGAAGGTAGCCGACACCGGCATGCTTGCCCTCGTGGGCGAGGGCGTGGTGGAAGCGGCCGCCCCGGGTGAGACTCAGTCCACGGGCGGACATGGCGGCGCGCAGGGCATCTTCGAGTGTGGGGGATTCAAGGACGAACGGCTCGCTGAATTCCCGGGCAGCGGCGAAGCGCGCGCGCTCCGCGGGCATGGAACAACGCTGAGCGATCTCGTCGAGGGACATGGAAGAGAAGCCGCGAATCCGGGCGCCGGATTCGGCTGCGGCGTCGCGGAGCTTTGGAAGGATCTCCTCGCGTGTGGCTCCGAGCACGACGGGCATACCGTTTTCGAGGATCACTGCTCCGCCGTTTTCGACGATACTGGGGTGAGCCAGGTTCATCTGCCTGTGCCAGTGCTCGACTTCGGCGCGCGTCTTGCTGGTGGTGAAGATCACCGCGGCGTGGGCTGCACGAAGACGATCGAGGGCCGGCAGCGCGGGGGCGAAGTCGTAGGTATCGTGATCGAGCAGGCAGTTGTCGAGGTCCGTGAAGACGGCCAGCATTCTTCTATGATGACAGGCGGCGGGAGGTTGGCAGGAGGTTCGCGATGACGCCGCGGCTGGGAGTCGCGCTGCTGGCGGGATTCGGGTCGATGATGGTGCTGACCGGCATCCTGGGCTTTTCGCAGATGCGGCGCACGGCGGAGATGCAGCGGGGGTTACTGTCGGCGCAGGACTCCTACATGCGCACGGAGACACTCCTGTCGCAGATGAGGGCGGACCTGTACCGGATCAACCTGGATATCCGCGACTTCCTGCTGGACCGGGATACGGAAGACTCGGCGGAAGTGAAAGAGCAGGTGCTGCAGACCAGGACGCGGATTCTGTCCTCGCTGGATGAGCTGGGGAAGCTAATGGAGCATACCGGCGATGTGAAGCCCGTGAAGGAGCTGCGGGAGCGGGTGGAGACGTTCTTCACGATGCTCCAGCCGCCGCTGGAGTGGTCTCCGGAAGTGAAGATCGCGCTGGGGGGCGGATACACGCGGAAGGTGCTGCTGAGCCGGCGCGGCGAGATCGGCGCGCTGGCGGAGCGCATGGAAGGGATCAACCTGGCGAACTTGCGCGTTGCGCAGCAGAAGCTGCTCGATTCGCAGGGCGAATTTCAGAAGTGGCTGCGCGGGATGACTTACATGGTGCTGTTCCTGAGCGGGCTGGTGGCACTGGTGAGCGTCTGGTGGATCTTCCGTCTGGAGGGGCGCGCGCGGGCGGCAAAAGGCGAGTTGCGCAACCTGTCGCAGATGCTGGTGCGGGCGCAAGAGGAGGAGCGCAAACGGCTGTCGCTGGAATTGCACGACCAGGTGGGCCAGATGCTGACCGCTCTGCGCGTGGAGATCAGCAATCTGGGACGAATCGGATCTGGAGATCCGGAACGGTTCCAGACGCACGTGCGACAAGCCAAGGAAGTGGCAGAGGGGGCGATGAAGACGGTACGGGACCTGGCGATGGGACTGCGGCCGTCGATGCTCGACGATTTGGGTTTGGGCGCGGCGGTAGGGTGGCTTGGGCGGGACTTCTCGCGGCGCAGCGGCGTTCCGGCGGACGTGCAGATCGAAGGCGCGCTGGATACATTGAGCGAAGCGCAGAAGACGGGGCTGTTCCGCGTGGTGCAGGAGGCACTGACGAACATCACGAGACACGCCAGTGCACAACAAGTGAGCGTGAAGCTGAGTGCTAACGACGATCGTGTCGAACTGACTGTTCAGGATGACGGGAAGGGGATGCATAACGGAGTTGGCCGGAGAGGAGGGATGGGACTGCTGGGCATGGAGGAGCGCATCCGCGAGCTGTCCGGCGATTTTGAGATCGAATCATCACCAGGGAAAGGCACGCGTTTGCGGGCGAGGATTCCAACCAAAGTCTCTAAAAACACATGAATCAGATCAGAATATTGCTAGCCGACGACCATGGAGTGGTGCGCAAGGGACTCCGCTTTGTCCTGGAGCAGGAGAGCGACCTTGCCGTAGTGGGAGAAGCTGCGGACGGACGGGAGGCTGTGAAGACGGCCAAGGAACTGCAGCCGGACGTGGTCGTCATGGACATTGCGATGCCGCAATTGAACGGGATCGACGCGACGGCGCAGGTAGTGAAGCAAAATCCGGCGACGGGAGTGCTGATCCTGTCGATGCACAACGATGAGACCTATCTTCTGCGCGCGCTGGAGTGCGGAGCGCGGGGCTTCCTGCTGAAGGACACCGCGGAAGAGGACCTGGTGCGGGCAGTGCGCGTAGTAGCGCAGGGCAAGCCGTTCTTCAGCCCGGCGATCGCGCAATCGCTGCTGGAGGATTACATGCGCAGCCTGCAGCAGCGGAACCAGCAGGACAGCTACAGCCTGCTGACAGACCGAGAGAAAGAAGTGCTGCAGCTTCTCGCGGAAGGACGGTCGAATAAGGATGTCGCGAATCTTCTGGACCTGAGCGTCTACACGGTGGAGACGCACCGGACGCGGATCATGCAGAAGCTGAATCTGCACAACACGGCCGAGTTGGTGCTTTACGCGGTGCGGAAGAAGATTATTGCGAATTTGTAGTTTGGGCTGCCGGCTTAGTCGCAACCGGGGATGCCGAGGATGTCGCACCTGTAGATTTCGGACCCGAGGGTGATGGCCAACGTGACGAAGACCGTGCACAGAAGCGCTGAAAACCCAAAGGAATCAGGAAGAGAACGCAGGATCGGGTTCATGAGATCCTCGCCGCGGCCGTGTTTCAACCCGGCCGCGGTGAGGCAACACAGGTGCCGGGGTGCCTTCCCGCGGAAAGATCCGTTTCGCATGCGGTTCCCAGGAATCCCCGGCCGACCAGGCGGATGAGGATGGGATACATCGATCTGGCTCGGAGAGGGGCCGGTTGCGCTGCACTTAAGGGCAGGAGAATTCTTCGCGCAGCCGGCGATACGGGAGAGAGGCGTGGCTATTGGAGGTCGCGGAGACCGGCCCAGCGGTCCTCTTTGGAAGGGATGCGGCAGCCACATGCGATCAGATTGAGATTAGCTCCGCAGACTGGGCAGAGGCCTTTGCAGTCGGGGCGGCAGAAGATCTGCATGGGGAGGCTGAGGAGGATCTGCTCGCGGAGGGCATCCCGAAGGCCGATGCCATCGCCCTGGTAGAAGGCGAGGTCGATTTCGCCTTCTTCGAGGTGGACTTCGCCGTGCGCGCCGACTTTTGGGGCTGGACGGTAGAAGAGATCGAACTCGGAGTCGATGGCGTGGCGTGCAGGTTCGAGGCAGCGGTCGCAGACGGACTCCATCTCAACCTTCAAGTTCCCCCGAAGGCGGATTTCGCCGAGGGTATTGCGGAGGAGTTCAGCCTTGCCCTTTGCCTGGAGCGGACCGGCCTGGCGGAGGTCCTCGGGGAAGGTGATCTCGCCGGGAGAGTAGCTGACATCAAAAAGGATTGGATGGTGCTCGAGTTCAGTCAGTGCAAAAAACATTGCTACCTCCTGAGTACATGATAAGTCGGGAGGCAGCTTCAGGCCTACCGCGGGAGCCAGCGGCGGATGGTGAGGTCGTAGAGTCCGGCGCCGACCAGTCCACCGGCGAGGGGGCCGGCTATGGGGATCCACCAGATGCCGGAGCCGTCGGTGAGACCGTTGTTGGGGAATCCGGCGAGGACGGTGAAGAGGCGCGGGCCGAAGTCGCGGGCGGGGTTGATGGCGTAGCCGTGGAGCTTGCCGAAGCTCATGCCGATAGCGAGGACGATCAGGCCGACGAGGATGGGGGCGAGGTGCGGCGACGTTTGATTGCGTTCATCGGTGACGGCAAGAACGAGGAAAAGGAGCAGCGCGGTGCCGATGACCTGATCAAAGAAGCCTGCCGAGAGGACTTCAGGGTAGGCGGGGAAGGTAGTGAAGATGCCGGCGGTTTTAACGAGGCCGGGATCGAATCGGTGGAAGGCTTCGCGGTAGTTGAAGAAGACGACGGCGGCTCCGGCGAATGCGCCGAGGATTTGAGCGATGGAGTAGGGCAGGACCTTGCGCCAGGGGAATCCGCGAAAGACGGCGAGAGCGAGAGTGACGGCGGGATTGAGGTGCGCGCCGCTGATCTTTCCGGCGGCGAGGATGCCGAATGTCACGCCCAGGGCCCAGGCAAAAGTGATGTTGGTGAAGCCGCCGTTGACGATTTCGCCGGGGACCCCGACCGGGAAGAGGTTCACCATGGCGCAGACGCCCGCGCCGAAGAGGAGGATGATCATGGTGCCGGTGAACTCGGCCGAGAGCTCACCGATGAGACCGTTGCGCATGGGCTAGAGCATACTACGGCAGCGTGGTCACCAACCACTCCAGCATCTGCTTCTGGACATCGAGCTTGCCGTGGGCGACTTCGAGATTGACGTAGCGGATGCCGAGTTTCGCGTACAGTCGGGAGAGTGAGCCGTCGTCCTCACCTGCGGCATCGTTTTGGAGTACGACATTGTACGGTCCAGCGGCGATGAGTTTGTAGTCGGCGTGGTCGGTGGCGAGGAAGAACTCGTGGGGCTGGTCGCGGCGGGGCAGGGAGACGGCTTGGGAGATGGGCGCTTCGGTCTCGACGGAGTAGCCGGAGCCGTTGTTGTGGACGGCGATCATCACGCCGCCTTTGAGGGGCAGGAGGGCTTCGAGAAGCTTGGGGCGCTCGGCGTCCAGCCAGTCCAGGGCGCGAGTGAGGTCCGCTTCACTCCAGGAGGGATTCTGGGCTTTGAAGCTCTTGGCGGCGCCGACCCTGGAGAACATGCGGTTGGGGTCGATCTGGCCTCCTGCGATTTCGACCATGCGCGTCTTCGAAGTGGTGATGAAGGCGGAGCCGGGATGGGTTTCCATGTGGGCCTCCAGCGCTTCGCGGGCCGTTTCCTCGTTGCCGTGGACACGGAGGTAGCGGCGGGAGGATGGGCCGTTTTCGAGGATTTTGAGCTCGAGCCCAGCTAGCAGCACCACCTTCTGCTGGTGCTGTCTGGCAAAGAAAACCCCAAGAAGCAGGGAGCGGCGGGATAAGCCATGTCGAATCAAACTTGCTGAAGGCATTACCTATGAGGATAATGGGGGCGGAGGTGATCAGGCATGATCCTCGAAGCCACGAAGGCCGGCGCAGACGCAGCGATGGAGAAGGAATTCAATCCATGGCTGGCTGCGGAGGCCCGCTTCAATGAAGCCGCCACGTTGCTCGGCTTGGATGATGGACTACGGAAGGTGCTGAAGACCCCGGCCATGGAGGTCACGGTACACATTCCGGTCCAGTTGGACGATGGGAGGTTGGAAGTTTTCACGGGATACCGTGTGCAGCACTCGATCGCTCGCGGTCCGGCGAAGGGAGGCATCCGCTTCGCGCCGGACGTGACGCTGGACGAGGTGCGCGCGCTGTCGTCCTGGATGACGTGGAAGTGCGCGGTGGTGAACATTCCGTTCGGCGGCGGGAAGGGCGGCGTCATTTGCGACCCATCGGTGCTGTCGCAGGGTGAACTGGAGCGCATCACGCGCCGTTACACGGCCGACCTGATGGACATCATCGGGCCGGAGCGGGACGTGCCCGCGCCGGACATGAACACGAACGAGCAGACGATGGCGTGGATCATGGACACGTACTCGATGCACAAGCGGACGACGGTGACCGCGGTGGTCACCGGCAAGCCGCTGAACCTCGGCGGCTCGCGCGGGCGAGTGGAGGCCACGGGGCGCGGATGCCTGTTCGTGACCTTGCAGGCGCTGCGCAAGTTCCACATGGAGCCAACAGAGACGAAAGTGGTAGTGCAGGGCTTCGGCAATGTCGGCGGGAAAGCAGCGATTCTGATGCACAAGGCGGGGATGAAGATCATCTCGGTCATTGAATGGGATGGAGCTTTGTATAACCCGAATGGGATCGATCCGATTGCGCTGCAAAAGCACAGACAGGAGACGGGCTCGATACTTGAGTTTCCTGGTGCGGAAGAGGTCGACAAACACGAGGCGATGTTCCTGGAGTGCGACGTCCTGGTGCCGGCGGCGAAGGAGAATGTGATTCATTCGAAGAACGCCGCGAAGCTCAATGCCAAGATCGTGTGCGAGGGCGCCAACGGGCCGACGACGGCGGAAGCGGACAAGATTCTGGAAGAGAAGGGCATCTTTGTGATCCCCGACATCCTGGCCAACGCGGGCGGGGTGACGGTCTCCTACTTCGAATGGGTGCAGGACCGGATGGGGTACTTCTGGAACGAACAGCTCGTCAACGGGCGTTTAGAGGAGATCATGGTGAACTCCTTCAAAGACGTGGTGGAGTACGGCGAGCGGCACAAAGTGCACAACCGGGCGGCGGCGTACATGCTGGCGCTGGACCGGGTGGCTTTCGCGATTAAGCTGCGAGGGATTTACGCGTAGGGACGTGCAAGGGCAGACGGAAGCGTCTGCCCCACCTTCTCAACTACGCTAGGTAGGTGGCCGGAGAACCGACGACGCCGCTGATGCGGCAATACCATGCGGCGAAGCAGCAGGCGCCCAATGCGCTGCTGCTGTTCCGTTTGGGTGACTTTTACGAACTCTTCTTCGAAGACGCAGTGACCGCGGCGCGCGAACTGGAGATCACACTTACATCGCGCAATAAGGAAAAGGGCGAGCCGGTGCCGATGTGCGGGGTTCCGGCACACTCGGCAGAGGGCTACATTGCTCGGCTGATCCAGAAGGGCTACCGCGTTGCCATCTGCGATCAGATGGAGGACGCGCGGTTCACGAAGAAGATCGTGCGGCGCGAGATCACGCGCATCGTCACGCCAGGCACGGTGACGGAGAGCGCGCTGCTGCGGTCGCACGAGAACAACTACCTGGCGGCGGCGGCGTTCAAGGGCGAGCGGGCGGGGCTCGCCTATGTCGACATTTCGACCGGCGAGTTCCGGGCGACGGAGATGGACCGGGTGGAAGTGCCGCCGGCATTGGAGCAGCTCAATGTGCGGGAGCTGCTGGTGCCCGGCAATTCGCAGGATGGGCTGCAGGGGCGATGGGTGCAGACACCGGTGGAGGCCTGGACGTTCGCGGCGGATCACGCCGGGCAGGTTTTGAAGGACCACTTCAGGCTGTTGGCGCTGGACGGGTGTGGGCTGGCGGAGCGGCATCTGGCGGTGTCGGCGGCGGGGGCGATCCTGTCGTATCTGCGGGAGACGCAGAAGTCGGCGCTGGATCATCTGGACCGGCCGTCGTACTTCGACCGCGCGGGAGCGATGCTGCTGGACGCGGTGACGGTGCGGAACCTGGAGCTCGTGGAGCCCATGTTCTCGGCGGATCTCGACGGGCGGCGTGACTCGACGCTGCTGTCGGTGCTGGATCTGACGCAGACGGGCATGGGCGGGCGTCTGCTGCGGCGGCGACTGTTGCGGCCGTCACTGGATCGGGCCGAGATTGAAGCGCGGCTGGATGCGGTGGAGTGGCTGCGGTCTGCAACAATCGAGCGCGCGAAGCTGCGTGAAGTGCTAGGGGTGATGCTCGACGTGGAGCGGCTGCTGTCTAGGATCACTGTGGGCACGGCGAATCCGCGAGACGTACTGGGAATGGGGCGGACGCTGGCACGGGTGCCTGCGCTGAGACCGTTGTTTGACAAGGCTCCCGCTGCGCGGCTGCGCGAAGTGGCGGCGGGGCTCGACGATGTCGAGGAGGTAAGGGACCGGATCTTGACGGCGATCGCAGATGAACCGCCGGTGAACTTCAACGACGGCGGCGTAATTCGGGCGGGCTTCAACGCGGATCTGGACGAGCTGCGGAATCTGTCGAAGAACTCGCGGCAGATCATCGCGGCGATCGAGCAGCGGGAGCGGGAGCGGACGGGGATCGCGTCGTTGAAGGTTCGGTTCAACAATGTCTTCGGCTTCTACATCGAGATCTCAAAGGCGAACCTGCACCTGGCGCCGGCGGATTACGAACGGAAGCAGACGCTGGTGAACGCTGAGCGGTTCACGACGCCGGAGCTGAAGGAATTGGAGACGAAGGTTCTGGACGCGGAGGAGAAGTCGCTCGATCTGGAACGGACGATCTTCGCGGAGGTGCGGGCACTGGCAGCCTCGCATGCGGGGCGGATTCGCGCGACGGCGTCGGCAGTGGCGGAGATCGATTTCTACTGCGCTTTGGCTCAGGCTGCTGTGGACAGGCGGTTCGCGCGGCCCGTGTTTTCCGAATCGGGCGAGATGAAGATCGTGGCGGGGCGGCATCCGGTGATCGAGCGGCTGACGGAGGCGGAGGCGCAGCGGTTCATCGCGAACGATCTGTACCTGGACCGCGGGGAGAACCGGATCGCGCTGATCACGGGTCCGAACATGGGCGGCAAGTCGACGTACCTGCGGCAGGCGGCGCTCATATCGGTGATGGCGCAGATGGGGTCGTATGTGCCCGCGCAGGAGGCGGCGCTGCCGCTGGTGGACCGCGTGTTCACGCGCATCGGCGCGTCGGACAATCTGGCGCGGGGGCGCTCCACGTTCATGGTGGAGATGACGGAGACGGCGGTGATCCTGAACACCGCGACTAAGAACAGCCTGATCGTTCTGGACGAGATCGGGCGGGGCACGGCGACCTACGACGGGTTGGCGCTGGCGTGGGCGGTGATCGAGCACATCCACGACCGCATCGGCGCGTACACGCTGTTTGCAACGCATTATCATGAGTTGACCGAGCTGGCTGGGAAGCTGGAGGGGATCCGCAACCTGCACGTCTCGGTGAAGGAGGTCGGCGACCAGGTCATCTTCCTGCGCAAAGTAGAGCCGGGAAGCGCTGATAAGAGTTACGGCATCGAGGTCGCGCGGCTCGCCGCATTGCCGCTGGGAGTGATCGAGCGGGCGCGTGAAATCCTCTCGCTTCACGAGAGGACGGAGCACAAGGTCAGCGAGCAGTTGGAGGCGCCGAAGCGCCGGGCGAGGAGCGAGCCGACATTTCAGATTCAGATGTTCGAGCCGGTGGGGTACCAGATTGCGGAGCGGATCCGCGAACTGGACATCGACAATCTGAAGCCGCTGGAGGCGCTGCAGATTTTGAATGAGCTCAAGGAGGAACTGAAGAGGCAATGAAGAAGATCGTGGCCGCCGGGATCATGTCCGGCACATCGCTTGACGGCATTGATGCGGCGGTTGTCGAGCTGGACGGAGGACAGATCAACACGCGCGCTTTCTACACGGTGAGTTATCCGGCGGAGGTGCGGGAGGCGCTGCTGTCGGTATCGAACCGGGAGGCGCACACACGGGACGTGGCTCGGCTGCATTTTCTATTGCCGGAGCTGTACGCGGCGGCGTTCAACCAGGCGTGCAAGCTGGCCAAGGTGCAGGCGGGCGAGGTGTCGGTGATCGGCTGCCACGGCCAGACGATCTATCACGCGGGCGAAGCCTCGGAGTTTCTCGGGCATAAGATCGCATGCACGCTCCAGATCGGCGACGGGAATGTGCTGGCGGCGCGGACGGGGGTACCGGTGGTATCCGACTTTCGTCCGGCGGATATCGCCGCAGGCGGAAAGGGCGCGCCGCTGGTGCCGTACGTCGACTACGTGCTTTTTCGCGACAAGAAGAATTCACGCGTGGCGCTCAACATTGGCGGTATCGCGAATATCACCTGGATTCCGGCCGGGGGCGAGCCTGGGGATGTGGTCGCGTTCGACACCGGTCCGGGCAACATGGTGATCGATCAGCTTGTCGCGCATTACTCGAAAGGCGATCGTCAGTTCGACCAGGATGGGACGATGGCGGCGGAGGGGATGGTGCATCCCGATGTGGTGGCCGGACTGCTGGAGGACGAGTATTACAGCCAGCGGCCGCCGAAGACGGCGGGCCGGGAGCAGTACGGGCGCGAGTTCGTTGAGCGGCTGCGGAAGTTGAAGTTGTCGCCGGAAGACACCGTGGCGACGGCAACTTACTTCACGGCGGCGGCTGTGGCGGACGGGATTGCGCGATTTGCGGGCGGGGAAGATGATCCTCCGCAGCAGGTGATTGTGTCGGGCGGAGGAGTCCACAACAAGACGCTCATGCGGTTCCTGCGGGCGGAGTTGCCTGAGTCCGAGGTGTTGCGGAGCGAAGTGTTGGGTATCGACGCCGATGCGAAGGAGGCGATCGCGTTCGCGGTACTGGCGCATGCAACGCTGTCCGGGAAGGCGTCGAATCTGCCGTCGGCGACAGGAGCGAAGCGCCCTGCTGTGTTAGGGAAAGTGTGTCGTCCGTGAAAGCAACGCGGCGGACGTTCCTGCAATCGGCGGCGCTGCTGGCGGCGCCGGTTCCAAAAACGAGTCCGCTGCGGCTTTGGTACTCGCGATCCGCCCCGGATTGGAATGAGGCGCTGCCGATCGGCAACGGACGGCTGGGGGCGATGGTCTATGGTGGCGTTGCGAGGGAACAACTGGCGCTGAACGAGGACACGCTTGCGTCGAGCGCACCGGGCGCGGATGATCTGCCGCTGGATGTGACGAAGCACTTCGATGAGGTCGTGGCGCTGCTCAGAGACCGACGATTCGCCGAGGCGTCGGACATCATGACGAAGCACTGGACTGGGCGGTCGTGGCCCTGCTATCAGCCGCTGGGGGATCTGTGGCTGACAATCGGGAGCGCGGGCGCGCCTGCCGAGTACGAGCGTGAGTTGGACATCGAGGCCGCGGTGGCACGGGTGCGGTATTCGATCGGCGGCGTGACATACACGCGCGAGTATTTCGCATCGCATCCGCATCAGCTCATCGTGATGAGGCTGAGCGCGTCGAAGAAGGGCGCTCTGTCGGTGGAGGCCAGGTTGTCGAGCGTCCATCCAACCGCGAAGACTTCTGTTACCGGGCCCGGCGCGATCCTCATGCAGGGGCAGGCGCCGTTATTCGCATTAAGGCGCACGCTGGAGTGGGTGGAGAAGCGCGGCGAGCAGTGGAAGTATCCAGAAGTCTGGAACGCGGATGGTTCGCGCAAGCCGAACGCGAAGACGGTGCTGTACGGGGATGATATGGGCCACCGGGGAACGCACTTCGAGGCGTATCTCTCGGTGCATAGCACGGATGGCGAGATTGCCGGTCGCGATGAAGCACTGGCCGTGGAGGGAGCGACTGAGATTGTCCTCACTCTGAGCGCGGGCACGACTTTCCAGAGGACCTATGTCCAGCAGCAGGCGGTGGAGGCGACAGCAGTCCCGTACTCGAAACTTCTTGCCGCACACACGGCCGACTATCGGCAGTTATTCGCTCGCGTTCACATCGACCTCGGCGCGCACAGTTCGAAGCCGACGGACCAGAGGATCGTCGAGTTCAAGAACGGCAACGATCCTGGGCTGGCAGCGCTGTACTTTCAGTACGCTCGCTATCTGATGATTGCGGGCTCGCGGCCCGGGACACAGCCGCTAAACCTGCAGGGGATCTGGAATCCGATGGTGATTCCGCCGTGGGCGAGCGGCTACACGGTGAACATCAACACGGAGATGAACTACTGGCCTGTGGAGGTGGGCAACCTGAGCGAGTGCGCCGAGCCGCTGCTGCGCATGGTGCGTGAGGTGTCAGTCAGGGGCAGGCAGGTGGCATCGAAGATGTACAAGAGGCGCGGTTGGGTGCTGCATCACAACACGACACTGTGGCGAGGTGCGCAGCCTGTCGATAACGACGCGATGCCGTCGTTCTGGCCGGTGGGCGGGGCGTGGCTGTGCCAGCACTTGTGGGAACACTACGCATTCACGCAGGACCGAGGGTATCTCGCCGAAGCGTATCCGGTGATGAAAGGCGCGGCGGAGTTCCTGTGCGACTGGCTGATTGACGACGGCAAGGGGCGGCTCGTGACCGCTGCGGGAAACTCGCCCGAAAACATCTTCGTGTACATGGACGCGGACGGAAAGAAGCGCACGGCAGGCGTGTGCATGGGACCGACGATGGATCTTGCCATCACTCGGGATCTGTTCCGGAACTGCATCGATGCGGCGGAGGTGCTCGGAATCGATGCGGCGTTCCGTGAGGAATTGCAGGGCAAGCTGGAGAAACTCCTACCGTATCAGGTGGGCGCAAAAGGGCAGTTGCAGGAGTGGCCCGAGGATTTTGAGGAGCGCGATCCGCATCACCGGCACGTTTCGCACCTGTATCCGCTGCATCCGGGGCGCGAATTCACACCGCGGTCGAATGCGCAGATGTGCGCGGCGGCACGGCGGACGCTGGAACTGCGCGGCGACGGCGGAACGGGCTGGTCGCGTGCCTGGAAGATCAACTTCTGGGCGCGGCTGGAGGATGGGGATCACGCTTATCTGCTGTTGAGGAATCTGTTCGAGCCGGCGAAGTCTGCGGAGGTCAAGTACGATCGCGGAGGGGTGCTGCCCAACCTGCTGTGCTCGCATCCGCCGTTCCAGATCGACGGCAACTTTGGTGGAGCGGCGGGCATCGCGGAGATGTTGCTGCAGAGCCACGCATTGGAGATTCATCTGCTGCCGGCCCTGCCCAGCGTCTGGCCGGAGGGGAGGGTGCAGGGGCTGCGCGCGAGGGGCGGGTTTGAGGTGTCCATTGAGTGGTCGGGCGGACGGCTCAAAAGCGCGGATGTGCGCTCGCTGAGCGGGAATCCGTTGCGGGTCAGATATGGGAAACGCACGGCCCGCTTCGACGGTTCGAAGGGGAAAGTCCTGCAACTGAGAGAGGACTTGTCGTTGGTATAATCTCGACATTGGGCGGATGGATGCGTACTGACTTGTATCTCGAAGGCCTGAAGAAGTGATGGAGTCCGCGGAGCGATTCCTCGCATTCGGTCGACCCTCATTAGAAGAAGCCGAGATCGCTGAGGTGGTCGAATGCCTCAGATCAGGCTGGATCGGCCGCGGGCCGCGGGTCAGCCAATTTGAGCAGCAGTTCGCTGCATACAAGGGCGTTCCTGAGGCGGTCGCGGTCAACTCGTGTTCATCCGCGCTGCTGCTTGCGTTGCGAGCCGCGGAGATTGGGCCCGGCGACGAAGTCATCACGACTCCGCTAACTTTTTGCGCCACGATTAACGCGATCATCCATGCCGGAGCCACGCCGATTCTGGCGGACGTGGATCCAGTGACGATGAATATCGCGCCGGCCTCGGCGCGGGAGAGAATTACGGCGAGCACTAGGGCGATCATCCCGGTGCACTTCGCGGGCCGGCCCTGCGAGATGGATGAGTTGTTGCTGCTGGCCAAGCTACATCAACTCGTCGTCATCGAAGATTGCGCACATGCGATCGAAACTGAATATCAGGGCCAGAAGGCAGGGACAATCGGCGATTTCGGCTGTTTCAGTTTCTACGCCACGAAGAACGTGACGACGGGCGAGGGCGGAATGTCGCTGGCGAAGGATGAGAAGCGCCGCGAGACGATTCGCATCCTCGCGGCGCAGGGGATGACCGTGGATGCCTGGCGGCGGTTCACCAGCAATGGGAGACCGGAATATGCGGTAATCGCAGCGGGATTCAAGCACAACATGACCGATATGGAAGCAGCGCTGGGCATCCACCAGCTCGCTCGAGTCGAGGCGAACTGGCTGCGGCGCGAGCGGATCTGGATGCATTACCGCGAAGCCCTGGCAGATCTGCCCCTGACGATGCCGCCCCTGCCTGCAGCCGGCACCAGGCACAGCTACCACCTGTTTAACGTCCTGGTGGATGCTGAGCGAGCGGGGCTGACTCGCGAGGAACTCATGCAACAGATGAGCCGGCGCGGCATCGGGACGGCGGTCCACTACGCGAGCGCCGCGGAGCAGCCGTTCTATCAGGAGACCTTCGGCTGGCGCGCGGAGAGTTGGCCTGAGTCGCTTCGGATCGGGCGTGAGACCGTGAGCCTGCCTCTTTCCCCAGCCTATTCTGAGGCCGATGTGGAACGCGTGGTGGGTGCGGTCCGGGAGATCTTTGTGACACCGGACCGCGGCGGGATGAGCCAGGAATGACGCTGGAGATCACTCACTGCTGCCGGAGTTTGCCCGCAGGCGAAGTGGGGACGTACATCAGCGCGTACCTTGAGAGGGCCGCCAGCCGGTTCACCCTGAGCGAGGATGTTGCAGCGAACGTGACCGAGAGAGGTCTGCTCTGGATTCAGGGAAACGCCGCATGGTTCCCGGCGGTCTGCCGCCGCCTGCACTCCATGCCGCCTGATCGACGGCCTTTCGTGGTGATCTGGCACACGGAGCCGCTGCCTCCGCCCCGCTCGGCGAACCTCCCCTATCCGCGGCTCAGCCTGCGGGAAATCGCGAAGATCGTCCTCCGCGACGCGCGGGCTACCGATGTCTACACGAACTATTTCACGCTCCGCCGGCTGCACAATGCCGGGTTGCCCGACGTTCTGGTGGTGTCGGCTACAGGACGCCAGCACCTCCTGCGGGAACGGGGAATCGAGTCGCACTTCGTACCGTTCGGTTACGATGCGCGGATGGGCCGGGATTTGGGGCTGACTCGAGATATCGACGCGTTGTTCCTCGGTTCGCTCGATGTGCCGCGGCGCAAGCGGATCCTCGAGTTTCTCCAGGGACAGGGAATCAACGTTACTTCGGTGGGTGACTGGTCCAACCCTGCCTACTGGGGGGAGCAGCGAACCGCGCTGCTGAACCGCGTCAGGATCCTTCTCAACTTTCCACGGACAGCAGCGGAGTATTCCGGTGCGCGCATTCTGCTCGGCCTGGCCAATAAGGCTCTGGTGATCTCCGAGCCGATCTATGACCCTGCGCCGTACGTGCCGGGCAAGCACTTCGTCATGGCTCCGGTTGAAGAACTGCCGGATGTTATCCGGCACTATCTGGCCAACGACGCCGAGCGGGAGCGAATCGTGGAGGAGGGACATCGGTTGGCGCTCATTGAATTAACCATGGAACGCTCCGTGGAGTGCATCCTGCAACTCGCTTCCGAAGGGGAGCGGCAACGGAATGGAGCATGTTTTGCCTAAGCCGCTGTTGATTCTCGGGGCCCGGAACTTCGCGCTGGAAGTGGCGGACCTGGTGTCGGAGGTTCCCGAGTTTGAGCTGAAGGGATTTGTCGAGAACAACGATCTCAGCCGCTGCAACGAGCGGCTGGAAGGACTGCCGGTCCATTGGGTGGACGATCTCGGCAGCCTGGCGGCGGACCATTGGGCCGTGTGCGCGTTCGGCAGCACGACAAGGCGCGGGTTCATCGAGCAGGCGGTGGGGCAGGGGATGCGATTCGCGACCATTGTCCATCCGGCGGCTCGTTTGTCGGGCAAGAGCGTGGTGGGACCGGGAACGGTCATCTGGCCGGGGGCGATGATCAGCGCCTACTCCGTGCTGGGGCAGCATGTGCTGGTCAATCGTGGGGCGCTGATCGGACATCAGACAGAGCTGGGCGATTGCATCACGGTGGGGCCCGGGGCCAATATCGCCGGCAAGTGCACGATCGGGTCCGGAAGTTATATCGGCATGGGCGCCGTAGTGGTGGAATACATCCGGATCGGGAAGGGGGCTGTGGTTGCTGCCGGTTCGGTCGTAACCAAGGATGTGCCTGACAACGTGATGGTCGCGGGCATGCCGGCGGTGATCGTAAAACAAGGGGTGGATGGACTCTAGAGCATGAGTGAGAAGCGAATTCCAAGCGTGACAGGAATCCTGCGGCGGCAAGCCGAGGTAAGGCCGGATTCGGTAGCGGTGCTGTCGCCGGATGGGCCGGAGTTGAGTTACGCCGATCTGTGGCGGAGGGTGGGGGCGATCGCTGGAGCGATCAACGGCATGGGACTGAGGGGCGGAGACCGGGTGGCGATTGTGCTGCCCAACGGCCCGGATGCTGCTTTGGCGTTCCTGGGGGTTAGTGCTGCCGCAACCGCGGCACCGCTGAATCCGGCTTACCGTGTCAGCGAGTTCGAGTTTTTCCTGTCGGATCTGGGGGCGAAGGCGCTTGTCGCGGCGGAAGGGGATCATGCGTGCAGGGAGTCGGCGCGGGCGCTGGGCGTGCCGGTGCTGGAGTGGAGCGACCTTGCCCGCTCTCTGACGTTCGCGGGTCCGATCGAACGGACGAGTTCCGATGAGGCGGTGGTATTGCACACTTCGGGCACAACGAGCAGGCCCAAGCTGGTGTCGCTGACGCATGCGAATCTGCTGCAGTCGGCGTACAACGTGGCCGAGACGCTCGGGCTGGGGCCGCAGGATCGCGTCCTCAATGTGATGCCGCTGTTCCACATCCATGGGCTGGTCGCGGCATTGCTGGCCTCCTTGACGGCGGGTGGGAGCATCGTTGCCACGGGGGGTATGGACAGCAACCGGTTTTTCGATTGGATGGGGACTTTCCGCCCGACCTGGTACACGGCCGTTCCTACGATGCACCAGGCAGTGCTGGCGGCTGCCCGCGCAGCAGGAAGCACCGCCGTGGAAACGACCCTGCGGTTGATCCGATCGTCCTCCTCCGCGCTGGCCCCGGCAGTGATGTCAGAACTCGAGAACGCCTTCGGCGTTCCGGTGATCGAGGCCTATGGGATGACGGAGGCGGCGCATCAGATGGCGAGCAATCCCTTGCCGCCCCGCGCGCGCCGGCCAGGATCCGTCGGACTTGCGGCGGGACCTGAGATCGCGATCATGGACGCAAGCGGCGGCCTGATGGGGTCTGGGAATCAGGGCGAGGTCGTGATCCGGGGCGTCAACGTCACCGCGGGTTATGACAAGAACGACGACGCCAACAGGAAGGCGTTCACCAACGGTTGGTTTCGGACGGGTGACCAGGGCTATCTCGATGAGAACGGTTACCTGTTCCTGACGGGCCGGCTGAAGGAGATCATCAACCGGGGCGGCGAGAAGATCTCTCCCAAAGAAATTGACGAGTGTCTGTTGGAGCACCCCTCGGTTGCCCAGGCGATCGCCTTCGCGATGCCGCACACGACGTTGGGGCAGGATGTGGCCGCTGCAGTCGTGCTTCGCGATGGGGAGAAGGCGGCCTCCAGCGAACTCCGGCAATTTGCGGCGACGCGCCTTGCTCCTTTCAAGGTGCCGAACCGGATTGTGATCGTGAAGGAGATTCCGAAGGGCCCAACCGGCAAACTGCAGCGGATCGGGCTGGCGGAGAAGCTCGGACTGCTCGGGCGCGATGCGACGTGCGCGAAACCGGCCGCGCCCTATGCCGCTCCCCGGACGCCGCTGGAGGAGAACCTGGTCCAGATCTGGTCAGGGATGCTTGGCTTTCATGACGGGAGAAAGGTAGGCGTCCACGACGACTTCAATCAACTGGGCGGCGATTCGCTGATGGCAGCAACGCTGTTGGCGCAGGTGGGTGCGGCGTTCAATGTGGACGCTGAGGTGTTGATATTTGACGAGTTTCCAACGGTGGCTGCGATGGCGGAGCGCCTCCAGGGCCAGGGCACTCACTGACGATCCTTAGTGGGATCTAACTGGAACAATCGTCAGGATCTCTCCGTAGTAATAGTTGCAGGGAGGCCAATATGTACTGCACCAATTGCGGGAGCCAGATGAACGATGCCGACCGCTTTTGCGCCCGTTGTGGGCAGGCCGCGGGTGGACCCGCGCCGAACGCATCCTATGGCCCGCCTCCTCCTCCCCGGCAAAGGCTCGCGCGGGACATGGCGAACAAGAAAATCGCCGGAGTTTGCGCCGGTTTCGCCCGGCACATGGGCTGGGACGTGACGATTGTCCGAGTCGCTTTCCTGGCCGCCATTCTGCTCCACGGCCTCGGAGTGCTCGCCTACATCATCGCCTGGATCGCGATGCCGCGGGACGACGTGAGGGCATATCAGCCGCCACAAGCCGCCTGATACATCTGCTGGCGTGAGGCCTTTGCGGCACTCCCAATGATCAGGCTGAGCGGCACTCCCCGATTGAAGACTGGAGAGACGCTAATTGCGCTCCCATGGCCGCTTACTGTTGCCGCGGTCGCGGTTCTGCACGCGGTCATAGAGGTGTTTCTCGTTGGTGGTGCCAAGACCTTCGTTGTACAGGCTGGTCACCCCGAGGGCTGAGCTAAGGTCCTCTTTGAAGTTGTGGAGAGCGTGGAGGTGCTCCGCGAGGGCCGGGGTACGCTTGCCGCTGGGCGCGAGGAAGATTTTCTGGAAACCGATATCGGTGAGGACAGCTACCTCGCTGCCCAGGAGGAGGCCCAAATCGGCAAAGGACGGTTTGCCGCCATCGTCTTTCAACAGGGCGGCGAAGTTGCCTTTGGAGACGCGAACCAGCCCATCACGGGAGGATTCGACGCTGTAGCCGGAGCCCGGCAGTTGATCCATCAGCTCGTTGAAACCGAGCACCTTAGCTTTCTCGCGCTTGAAAAACATGAGCCTCTCTAGACCGGACTACCTTCCATTATGCCCCATCCCACTCATTCAATGAATCCTTTCGCCGTTTCAGTACTCTAATGCATAGTTCGGTCGATGAAGGCCTGACGCCCGGTGGCAGACGGGCGCCGGGCAGAATGCCCAATGTTGAGGGGGATGTTTAGTCCATGAGACGACTCTTTTTGCTGGGGCTCGGCCTCGCCGCGGCCCTCTCTGCCCAGACGATCGAGACGATTCCCTACCGTGTGAATCTCTCTTCGTTGAACGAAGTACCAGCCATTTCCGGAGATCCGTCGACAGCGACGGCCACGGTTCTGTTGCACGTTTTGCGCGACGCCACAGGCCAGATCGTCTCCGGTTCGGTCGATTTTCGCGTCAACTACAAGCTTGCGTCGGCGAACAACGTGACGCTGATGCACATTCATCGGGGCGCGGCAGGAGTCAGTGGCCCGGTTGTGATCGACTCGGGGCTGCCCGCTCCGGTGAACGACACGACAACAGGTACACTCCGGCTACAGGGCCAGGTGCAGCCGTCAAATGCAAACGCGCTGGCTGCATTGCGGGACATCGTGACAAATCCTTCGGGGTTCTATCTCAACATGCACACCACCAGAAATCCTGCAGGAGAGTTGCGCGGCCAGTTGATGAAGGCAGACCACCTGGTGCTGATGGGGCTGATGAATACGGACAATGAAGTGCCTCCTGTGCCAGGCGTGACGGCTACAGCGGTCTGCTCGGTCCAGGTGGTCGCGGCGCGCGCCGACAGCGGCGTGCCCCTGTCGGCCGAAGTGATCTTCGACGCCAACTATGTTGGATTCCCGGATGGCACCAATTTCACGGGCTTCCACATTCACAGCGGCCCCGCCGGGGTGAACGCGCCGGTAGTGATCAACACAGGGCTCACCGGTCAGGTGCCTGCCGTTGCGACTGGGGGCAACCTCCATTACGAGGTGCAGATCGATCCTGCGAATCCGGTGCAATCCGCGTCGGTAGCAGGACTGTTTTACGCGCCATCTCAGTTCTACGTCAACATTCACACCACGACGAGTCCGGCCGGAGTGATTCGCGCCCAATTGAGAACCACGGACAGGGCGTCGTTCCAGACCACGTTGATGCCGGCGAACGAGATACCCGCCGTATCGATCGACGCCTCGGCTCCTGCGGCCTACACGCAATACACGCTGCGGAACAACGAGGGCTGGGTTGTCGCCGGCCTCTCGGTGTTCGATGTCAACTTCCGCTTCCCCGGCGCGGTGCAATTCACCGGGATGCACATCCATGACGGCGGTTCGACAGTGAACGGGCCGGTGGTCATCAATTCGGGTCTTGCGCAGGCCAATCAACCCAATTCCGACACAGGCTTCGGAAACCTGTTCCGCACCGCAACGCAGTCGACGCCAGCTGCGGTCAATGCCATGAACCTGGTGGCGAGCAATCCGAACGCTTCGTACTTCAACATTCACACCACCGTGAATCCGGGCGGGGTTGCACGCGCGCAAACGGCGCCGCCGCTGGCGACTCCGGTGGTCACGGATGCGATCAGCGGCAACAGCGATCCGACGAATCACAACGCCGCGCCGCTGGGTCTGATGACTATCTTCGGCTCCAGCCTGTTCGGCTCGCCGTCGTCGAGCAGCGCCTATGAGTCGGCTGCCCCGCTTCAACTTAACGGGACCATCGTTATGGTCGGCACCAAACAGGCGGCCATCGTCACGATGGGACGCGAGCCGAGCTTCACGCCGACCGACTACATCGTCGCGCAGATCCCAGCCGACTCGAGTTTTGGACCGCAGGCGGTTACGGTGAACACGGGCGCGGGCAGCAGCCGGCCGGTGAACATCAATGTGGCTGCGGTAGCGCCCGCGCTGTATTTCGACAAAACGGGCGGGGTGACGTTCCACGTTTCGGACATGACGCTGATCAGCGCTTCCAATCCGGCCGTGAGCGGAGAGCCCATCGCGATTCTTGCGACGAACCTCGGCCGGACATTGCCGCCTCTCAACACGGGCCAGATCATCGGGCAGGACACACTGTCGCTGGTGCTGCCGAATCCCGCGGTCACCATCGGCGGCAAGCAGGCAGCGGTCACGGGCGCAGGAATCGTGCCGGGCTTCGTGGGCTTCTACCTGATCATCGCCACGGTGCCGGACGGAGTTTCCGGAACGGTACCGTTGAGTGTTGCGCAGGTGACAACAGGCTCGACCGCCCCGGTGCAGTCAAATACTGTGACGCTCTTCGTGCGGTAATCAGCCAGGCGCGCGGGAGGCCGGCCGAAGTTCGGAAGCGGCCGGCCTCAGGGCGCGTGATTTTCGCCCGCGACTAATACGCTCATACTATTGACCGTTTCGTCAGGGCTGTGACTCAATGTTAGTCAAATGAAAATCAGGGGCTTGCTCGCCGCCCTCGCAGGGATATCCTCGCTCGCGCTCGTTTTCGTCTCGATTGCCCAGACCGGGACGTCCGCCGAAGATCGTCTTCTGCGCCTTCGGAACCTCGGGAAGGCCTTTTACGAAAACCCGACGACGCAGGTCCAGGCGGTTGAGCAATTCAAGCAGGTGCACCAACTCAACCCGAAGTCGGCGGTGGACCGTCTGAACTACGGCCTGTCGCTCTTGCGGGCCGGACAAGCGGCACAGGGCATCGCCGAACTGGAGGCGGTGCAGAAGGCGGATCCCTCGGTCCCGCACTCCTGGTTCAACCTGGGGATCGAATACAAGAAGATGGGCGAGACCTCCAAGGCCATTGCGCAGTTGGAGCAGATGGCCAAACTCGTTCCCGATGAGCCAATCACGCAGTACAATCTGGGAGTTCTCTACAAGGCGGAGGGGCGGTCCGAGGAAGCGAACGTGAAGTTCGAATTGTCGGCAAGGCTCGACCCCAATTTTGCCGCGCCGCACTTCCAACTCTTCAACTATTACCGGCAGCAGGGCAAGCAGGCAGAGGCGAAGGCGGCGCTGGCGCGATTTCAGGATCTGAAGCGCAGGCACGAAGAGGCGGGCACGGGCAATGAGGACGTCGACTGGTCACTGTACTCGGAGATCTACGAGATCATCGATCGGTCGCTGGCGAACAGCTCGGCAGGCTCGGTTCCTTTGAAATTCGTCGCGACGGCGCTCACAGGCAAGGCCGGGCCGACGCCGAGCCTGCAGTTGATCGATCTCGACGGCTCCGGGTCGGCGGACCTGCTCGTGGTCTCCGAGAACTCGATCCAGGTGTTTCGCAAGGGGCTGACGCCGGTGCCGGAGCCGGCTTTTGCGGGTCTCAGCGGCATCATCTCGGTGGCCGTAGGAGACTACGACAACGATGGGCTGGCGGACCTGGTCGTGTTGACCACGGGCGGCCCGGTCCTGTTCCAGAACACAAAGACTGGATTCAAGCGCGCCGCTGTTGAACTGCCCAAGGAGCGCTACGAATTCGCCGTCTGGCTCGACTACGACCACGACTACGACCAGGACCTGTTGCTCTTCGGCTCCAAGACCACGCTGCTGCGGAATCAATTGCCGGCCGGTTTTGAGGACCACACAAAGGACGTTCCTTTCGTCGAAGGGAAGGCTGTGTCCGCTGCCGTCACACGTCTGATTCCAGACACGAAGTCGCATGACCTGGTGGTCAGCTATGCAGGCCGGCCTACGGTTCTCTACCACGACCGCCTCGGCGGGACCTTCCAGCCCCAGACGATCGATGCCGTTCCGCAGGGGGCCGCTCAACTCACTGCGGCCGATCTCGACAACGATTCGGCGTTCGACCTCGTGTGGGACGGTGGGGCCGCGCTGAATCGCAATGGCAAGTTCGTCGCTGCGGCCTGGAAAATCAAAGGAGCATTCACTCTGGCGGACTTTGAGAATCGCGGACAGCTCGATGCGGCGAGCAGCGGGCGTGTGCAGCGGAATCTTGCGCAGGGCAGGTTCGGCGATCCGGTGGAGGCGAGCGGGTTGCCGCAGAACGCAATCGCCATCGCCGCTGCCGATTTCGACGGCGACGGGCTCACCGACCTCGCCGACGTTCTTTCCGATGGTTCGCTGCTGCGAATCCTGAACAAGACGCCAGTGAAGAGCAACTGGACGCGGGTCCGGCTCAATGGGGTCAAGAATCTGAAGCTCGCCTACAACTCCGAAGTCGAGATCAAGGCCGGCGCGCTGTACCAGAAACTGCTCTACCGGGGACTTCCGCTCACGTTCGGCCTTCGCTCCGTTCGCGAGATCGACACGATCCGCATCACGTGGCCCAACGGTCTGATTCAGAACGAGACGAAGCCGAAGCCGAACCTGGCGCTTGCCTATCAGGAGGCGCAGCGGCTCTCCGGTTCGTGCCCGATCATCTGGACGTGGAACGGCTCTGGCTTCGAGTACATCACGGACGTACTGGGCGTGGCGCCGCTCGGCGCATCGTCGGGCGACGGCTCCTATTTCCCTGTGGATCACGACGAGTACGTCTTCATCCGCGGCGAGCAGCTTCGGGAGAAGGATGGGCGACTGGCGGTGCGGATCACTGAGGAGCTCAGCGAGGTGAGTTACCTCGACCAGATGCGACTCATCGCCGTGGATCATCCTGCATCGGTTGAGGTGTTCTCGAACGACAAGTGGAAGTCGCCGCCGTTCCCGGAGTTCCGGATGTACGGCGTGACGAGGCGCATCTACCCGAAGAAGGCGGTCGAGAACGGCGGCCGAGACGTGACCAGCCAGGTGCTGAAGTTGGACCGGCGGTACCCCGATGGCTTTACGCGCGACTTCCAGGGAGTCGCGGCAACGCACACACTGGATCTCGACTTCGGCACAGTAGCTCCGAAGAACGAGGCGACGCTCATCCTGAACGGTTGGGTGGATTGGGCAGATGGCTCCACGTTTCTAGCGCAGGCGCAGTCCACGCCCGGCGGCCTCCAGCCGCCCAAGCTGCAGGTGAAGAACAGAGCGGGCGAGTGGGTCACCGTGATCGAAGACATGGGCATGCCTGCGGGCAAGCCGAAGACAATCGCAGTGGACCTCACTGGGAAGTTCCTTTCGAATTCACGCGAAGTGCGCATCGTCACGAACCTTTGCATCTTCTGGGATGAGATCTTCCTGAGCGAGTCGTCCGCGGCTCCGTCTGCGAAGCTTACGGAGCTCGCAGCGGTCTCCTCAGACCTGCGCTTCCGCGGCTTCTCGAAGCATTACGTTCATCCACAACGCAAGCAGCCGGAGCAGTTCACGTACGAGCCGGTTTCCTTCACAGCGCCATGGAATCCGACACCAGGCCTTTACACGCGCTACGGCGACGTTACGCCGTTGATCGGCGAGATCGACGACAAGCTCGTGATCATGGGATCCGGCGATGAGATGAGTCTTGAGTTCGACGCGCGCCGTTTGCCGCCGCTGGCGCCCGGGTGGCGCCGCGACTGGCTCCTGAAGGTCGACGGCTGGGCCAAGGACCGTGACGCCAACACCGCGTTTTCGCAAACTGTTGACCCCCTTCCGTTCCATGCAATGTCGTCGTATCCGTATCCACGCGGCGAGCATTTCCCCGCCAACCCCAGTCACGAAGAGTGGCGTGAGCAGTACAACACGAGGCCCGCACTGCGTCTGCTGCGGGCATTGAATGATCCGGGGACTCATACCCGATCGAGGTGAGACTGCTATGAAATCTCCTAAAATCGCCCGATGGCTCGGGCTCGCGTTCCTCGTCTTGCTGGCCAACAGCTTTTATCTGCTGGCGTACGCTGAGCCGAGCATCTTCTACATGGGCAACGTTCTGGTCCACCTGGTGCTGGGCGCGGCCTCGGGGCTGGTCTTTTTGTGGCTGCTGCGGGACGCGGCGTTCAGGCGCGTGGTCAAGTGGTCCGTCTGGCCATTGCTGCTGGCTGGAGTTCTCGGTGCTGTGCTGTGGTACACCGGCGCGACGTTCGAGTTCAGGCCAGTCCTGCTCGCGCATATCATTGCAGGGATCATCGCATCGGCGGCGCTGGTGGCGGCGCTGAAGGACATTCGCGTAGCTGCTTTCGCGGTGGCATGCGCGCTGTTTTGCGCAGGGGCGTGGACCTGGCAGAAGCTGTCGCCTGCTTATCCGCTGCGTGTGTCCAATTCGACGGGTTACATCCCCGCTTCGATGAATGAGGAAGGGCAAGGCCCGCGCGGCCCCTTCTGGCCATCGTCGGCGCGCACCAACACTGGCGGCATTATCCCGGCGAAGTTCTTCATGGACTCCAAGCGCTGCGGCGAGTGCCACAAGGATATTTACGAGCAGTGGAACTCCTCGATGCACCACTTCTCGAGCTTTAACAACCGCTTCTACGCGCGCTCCATCGAGCACATGCAGGAGATCAGCGGCACGCGCGGCTCCAAGTGGTGCGCAGGCTGCCACGACCACGCCATGATCTTCAGCGGCCAGTTTGAAAAACCCGCCAAAGATCATGAAGACACGCCCGAAGCGCAAGCGGGGCTCGCCTGTGTCTCCTGTCATTCGATTACTCACGTCGACTCGTCGATGGGTAACGGCGGATTCACCATCGAGTATCCGAAGCTGCACGAGCTGGTGGCGAGCGACAACAAGTTCGTGCGGTACGTTCACGACTTCCTCACTTTCCGCGATCCCGAGCCGCACCGCCGCACGTTCATGAAACCGTTCATGCGGGAATCGGCGGAATTCTGCTCGGCTTGCCACAAGGTGCATCTCGACGAGCCCGTCAACAACTACCGCTGGCTGCGCGGCTTCAACGACTACGACAACTGGCAGGCGTCGGGCGTGAGCGGACAGGGAGCGCGGTCGTTCTACTATCCGGAGAAGCCATTGGTATGCGCGGGCTGCCACATGCCGCTGACGCCGTCGAAGGACCCCGCGGCGCGCAATGGGATGATTCACTCGCATCGCTTCCCCGCGGCGAACACCGCCGTGGCGCACGTCAACAACGATGCGAAGCAGATGGCGGCGAGCCAGGGATTCCTCCAGTCCGGCTTCATCTCCGTGGACATCTTCGCGGCGTCGCCTGCCGACGATGCGCCGCAGGCGCAGATGGTGCGGCGGGCCAATTCCGAGCCTCAAGCCATGACCACATTCGCGGTGGGCGAGGAGGCGGAGCACGGGACCGGCGGGTACTTCCTTCGCGAAGTTTCGAAGGTGGCGGCGCCGTTGGACGTAGCACAGCCTAAACTCCAGCCCGGCTCCACGGTGCGTATGGACGTGGTGGTCCGCACCAGGAAAATCGGCCACTTCTTCCCCGGAGGCACCGTGGATGCGTTCGATGTCTGGCTGGAATTGCAGGGGCGGGACGCGACCGGGAAGGTGATCTACTGGTCCGGCGCAGTGGAGGACGAGGGGCGCGGGCCCGTCGAGAAGGGCGCGCACTTCTACCGCTCCTACATGCTGGACGGCGACGGCAACCCGATTAACAAGCGCAACGCGTGGCAGGCACGCTCACTACTGTATGTGCGACTGATCCCGCCCGGCGCGGCTGATGTCGCCCACTACCGTGTGAAGATTCCAAAGGACGCACAAGGTCCGCTGACTTTCACGGCAAAGCTGAACTACCGCAAGTTCTCACACTTCTACACGCAGTTCTCTTACGGTCTCGAGGCGCGGCCCGGGCAGGATCCGAACTTGGTGAGCATCCACTACGACTCGCGACAATACGAGCGGGCGGCTGATAAGCAGGTGCCGGATATTCCTGTGGTCACACTGGCGAAGTCGGAAGTGAAGCTCAGCCTGGCGCGCCCTGGGGAGAAGACCGAGTGGAAGCCCCAGGCAGAACGCGCGGCCCGGGAACGCTGGAACGACTGGGGGATCGGACTGCTGCTGCAGGGCGATCTCAAGGCCGCCGAGTACGCCTTCACGCGAGTCACGGAGGCCCAGCCGGAGTATGCCGACGGCTGGTTAAATGTGGCTCGGGCTCTGATCCAGGAAGGCGAGATCGAGCGCGCAAAGCTGTTCATCGAGAAAGCCATGCAAGTGGATAACTCACTGGCGCGTATCTGGTTCTTCAAAGCGATGGCAGAGAAGGCGGATGGAGACTACGACGCCGCACTGGCATCGTTGCGGGCGGCTGCCGGGAAGTATCCGCGCGACCGCGTGGTGCAGAACCAGATCGGCCGCATTTTGTTCCTGAAACGCGACTTCAAGGGAGCGATCGAAGCGTTGAAGAACGTGCTCGCCGTCGATCCCGAAGATTTGCAGGCGCACTATAACCTGATGCTGGCCTGCCGCGGTGCGGGAGACGCGGAGGGGGCAGAGCGGCATGAAAAACTCTTCCGCCGCTTTAAAGCGGATGAGTCGTCGCAGGCCATAACGGCGAAGGTCCGCATGCTCAGCCCCGAAGACAACAACGAACGCCAGATGATCCACGAACACGAATCAGTCGTACTCCGAGGCGCATCGGCCGCGCCGCGCTCCGCTCCGCGTGCCTCTGCCGGTGCGGCGGCGGGAGGAATTCAGTGAGACTCCTGCTGGTCTTTGCCGCCGCGGCCATCCCGCTGCTGGCTCAACCTCGATTCACGGACGTCACGGCACAGGCGGGCATCGTCTTCAAGCACAATGCCGCGAAAGCAGGCAAAAAGTGGCTCCCGGAGACAATGGGGGCTGGCTGCGCCTTCATTGACCTGGACGGCGACCAGTATCCCGACATAGTGCTCGTCAATCCGCGCCCGGTGATCTACCGCAACAACAGGAACGGCACGTTCACCGATGTCACAGCGACGGCCGGGCTGCCGGCGCTTGGCACGTTTCCGATGGGTGTGGCGGCGGGCGATTACGACAACGACGGACGCGTGGACCTGTACTTCAGCGCGCTCGACGGAGACCATCTGCTCCACAACGAAGGGGGCTTCAAGTTCCGCGATGTGACGAAGGCCGCCGGTATTGCCAACGCATCATTCGGCACGTCGGCTGCGTTCTTCGATTACGATCGTGACGGCAAGCTCGACATCTTCGTCGCCAACTACGTTCAGTGGACGCCGCAGGGCGATCTGCGCTGCTCGCTCGACGGCGTCAGCAAGAGCTACTGCACGCCCGAATCGTATAAGGGCGTCTCATCGAAGCTCTTCCGCAACCTGGGTGACGGTAAGTTCGAAGACGCAACCCGGGCCGCGCATCTGTACGATCCGTCGTCGAAATCGCTCGGAGTGGCAGTGCTCGACTACAACTCGGACGGCTGGCCAGACCTTTTTGTCGCCAACGACACGCAGCCCAACAAGCTGTACCGCAATTTGAAGAATGGGACGTTTGCCGAGGAGGGCATGTCGGCGGGCGTCGCATTCGGCGAAGACGGAGTAGCGCGCGGCGCAATGGGCGTCGACGCGGCGGACTACGACCGCTCCGGCCGGCCGCACCTGCTGGTCGGCAACTTCTCGAACCAGATGCTCGGCCTGTACCGCAACGAGGGCAAGTCGCTGTTCGTCGATGAGGCGCCACGCTCCACGGTCGGGCGGTCTTCGCTGTTGTGCCTGGCATTCGGCGTCTTCTTCTTCGACTACGACCTGGACGGCTGGCTGGACATCTTCTCCGCCAACGGCCACATCGAAGAGGAGATCGCCCGCGTCCAGCCCAAGGTGAAATTTGCGCAAGCGCCGCTACTGTTCCACAACCTCGGGCGCAGTTCGGAGAGCGTGCGCTTTGAAGACGTGAGCGCGAAGCTGGGGACGGATCTGACGCGTCCGCTGGTGGCTCGGGGCGCAGCCTACGCGGACTTCGACCGCGATGGCGATCTGGACATCCTGATCACCTCGAATAACGGGCCCGCGGTTCTGTATCGCAACGACGCGCGGCCGCCGCAGAATCATTGGATCGGTGTGAAGCTGGAGGGAACGAAATCGAATCGCAGCGGCATCGGCGCAGTGGTGCGCGTCGAAAGTCCTTCTGGCAAGCAGTGGCGCATGGTCCACTCGGGTTCGAGTTACTGCTCGATGAGCGACCTTGCTCTCAATTTCGGACTCGGTCAGGACGCGTCCATCACGGCTATTGAAATAGAATGGCCTAGCGGGGTGCGGCAGCGCCTCGCGGGCGTCAAGCCCGATCAATACCTCGTCATTCAAGAGAGCAAATAGCTAATTTATGACTCCCAAACTCGAACTCGCCGCCATCACAGACGAATTCTCGCCCGACCTCAACATCGCAGCCGATGCCATGGCGGCCATCGGCATGACCGCCTGCGAGCTGCGCGTCGTCTGGGGCAAGAACATCATGAACCTCTCCGACGACGAGGTCAGCAAGGCGATGGACGTGCTCAACGCGAAGGGCATCCGCGTCCTCGGCCTGTCGTCCCCGATCCTCAAGTGCACGCTGCCGGGGGGCGGGGAAGTGGACAGCCGGTTCCAGCAGGATATCTTCGGCGCCACGTTCACCATGGACGATCAGCCGCGCCTGATCGAGCGCGCCATCCGGCTCTGCGAATTGACCGGAGCCAAGGTGGTGCGCGTCTTCTCCTTCTGGCGTACCGTCGACCCGGTACAGTGCTTCCAGCCCGCTTGTGAAGCAATCAGCCGCATCGCCGATCAGTTCAAGGCGCACGACATCGTTTGCGGCATCGAAAACGAGCATGCATGTAACATCGGCACCGCCGAAGAGGCGGCGAAATTCCTCAACGCGCTGCCCCACTCGCATCTCAAGCTGGTTTGGGATCCCGCTAACGCGCTGGTGGCCGGTGAGAATCCGTATCCATACGGCTACAATCTGCTGCCCAAGGACCGCATCGTCCACGTCCACGCCAAGGACTGCAGCATGGAGGGGCACAAGCCGGAGTGGGGGCCGCTCGGCACGCGCCATGTCGACTGGAAGGGCCAGATTGATGCCTTGCTCCGCGACGGCTACAGAGGAGCTGTGAGTCTGGAAACACACTGGCCCGGCCCGAATGGGAACAAGTTCGAGGCCAGCGTGATCTGCGGATGGAACCTCCGGGGCCTGCTCGCGGCGTAACGGTTCCCCGCCCGTAAACGTCTGCTATCCTAAGGCCCACGAGGGGCATCTAACTCGCTATGCGCAAGCCGCTGGCCATCTTCGCATTGGTGTCCGCGCTTGCGGGATCAGTGTGGGCTTTCCAGCGCAACATCCGGGCGCTGTTTCCGGATACGTACGATGATTCGCCGCCGGCCGACGCCGCTGAGAAAACGGAGTTCTACTTCGCCCGGTTGCGCTATCCGAATGTCCGCGGCTCCGGCATGTGGTGGAGCCGCGGTTCCTGGACTGTCGATTACCCCAAGGCGGACCGTCAGTTCATGCAGGGTGTCCGCCGCCTCACACGCATCCATGCCAACAGCATGGAGCGCATTGTCGATCTGGTCAGCGACGACATCTTCAACTACCCGTTTGTCTACGTCGTGGAAGCCGGACACTGGGACCTGCCCGATGCCCAGGCGCGCAAGCTCCGCGAGTTCATCGACCGCGGCGGCTTCCTCATGACCGACGACTTCCACGGCACCTTCGAATGGGAGGTTTTTACCGCCAGCCTGAACAAGGGATTCGGCGACCGCCCCATCATCGACATCGAGAATGCGGATCCGATCTTTCACGTGCTCTACGATCTCGACGTGCGTTGGCAGGTCCCGGGCATCGTCAACTACCCCTTCCAACGAACCTATGAATACGACGGCTATGAGCCGAAGTGGCGGGCCATTCGCGACGACAAGGGGCGCATCGTCGTAGGCATCTGCCACAACATGGACAACGGCGATGCCTGGGAGTGGGCCGACAGCCCGCACTACCCGGAGAAATATGCATCGCAGGCCTACCGCACTGGCATCAACTTCATTATTTATGCGATGACGCACTAGGAGCGCCATGTTCGAGTTCTTCTTCAAGTATCCGTGGGAGGTCTATCGCAAGGGGACATTCGTCCTCTCCAGCGGATGGCCCTTGTGGCTGCTGGGCGTATGCGCGCTGCTGGTGGCGGTGCTGGTGGGATGGCTGGTGCTGCGGAGGCCCGGGCCGAACGCTCGGGCGCTGGCCATCGCCGGACTTCAATGGGCCGTGCTCTCTCTGCTCCTTCTGATGCTGTGGCAGCCGGCGCTCAGCGTGTCATCGCTCAAGCCGCAGCAGAACGTCGTCTCAGTGATCGTCGATACATCCTCCAGCATGGCGTTGGACAATCGCATCGGTGAAGCGAAGAAACTGCTGGACTCAGGGCTCCTGGACGATCTGAAGAAGCGGTTCCCGGTGCGCCTGTACCAGGCGGGCCGCGGGCTGGAGCGTGTCTCGGCCACGCCCGCCCAGGCTTCGCAACCTGTCACGAACCTTGGTGAAGCACTGCGCAGCGCCGTCGCCGAGTCCGCATCACTGCCTGTCGGGGCGATCGTTTTGTTAACTGACGGCGCCGATAATGCGGGTGGACTGGATTCAGACACGATGGACGCCGTCCGGAGGTCGAGGATTCCGGTCCATGCGGTCGGCTTTGGGCCGGAGAGTATCCGGAACGACGTCGAGATCATCGATGCGGAATTGCCATCGAGAGCGCTGCCCGACGCGCGACTGGCCGCCACGGTGTCTGTCCGGCAGGCAGGCTTTGCAGGCCGCACGGCTCGCATTTCGGTCAAGGATGGGAGCAAAGTCTTGGCTACGCGCGACGTCAAACTGCCGGACGACGGCAAGTCTCTGCGCGAAGTGATCCCATTCTCGGCCGGGGCGGCGGGGGCCAAGGCGATGCAGGTGTCCGTAGCAGCGATTGAGGGAGAAACCAATCCCGACAACAACGCGGTCACCCGCCTGGTGGACGTGCGCGACAAGAAGCCCCGCATCCTCTATTTCGAAGGCGAGCCCCGCTGGGAGACCAAGTTCATCCGGCGCGCCGCGGAGCTCGACAAGAATATCGAGCTGGTCAGCATCATCCGCACGACTCAAAACAAGTTCTATCGGCAGGGCATCAACGACCCGAAGGAACTGGAGCGCGGATTCCCGGACTCCGTCGAGGAGTTGTTCCGTTATCAGGGATTGATCATCGGGAATGTAGAGGCGGGCTATTTCAACTCCTCGCAGCAATCGTTGATCAAGGAGTTTGTGGACCGGCGCGGCGGGGGTGTGCTGTTTCTTGGCGGGCGTGCTGCGTTGTCGGATGGCGGTTGGAACAAAGCGGGCGCTGCGGAGATGCTGCCCGTGATCCTGCCGGACCGGAAGGGCACATTCCACAGGGATCCGGCGACGGCCGAACTGACTGCCGCAGGACGCGACAGCCTGCTCACGCGTATCGAAGATAACCCCGACAAGAACACCGCACGCTGGAAGGCGCTCCCGTACCTGGCAGACTACCAGGAAGTGGGCGCAGCCAAGCCGGGGGCGCTGGTGCTGGCGGAGATGATCGTAGCAGGGCGCGGCCGCTCGCCGCTGCTCGCTACGCAGAGCTACGGCCGCGGGCGGGTTGCCGTGTTCGCAACGGGCGGAAGCTGGCGCTGGCAGATGGCCCAGGACTCCAAGGACATGAGCCATGAAACGTTTTGGCGGCAGATGCTGCGCTGGCTGGTAAGCGACGTGAATGAACGCACCACGGTCATCTCGGAAAAGCAGGTTTATGCGGACGAGAGCCGCGTGCCGCTGCGTGCTGACGTGCGCGACCGGAACTATCTGCCCGCCGCGGATGCGGTGGTGGAGGCGCACATCATGGGTCCGGGAGGAGTCTCCGCCGTGGTGCCGCTGTTGCCTGCCAAGGGCGAGAGCGGCGCGTATGTTGCGGATTGGAAGGCCGAGGCGCCAGGCTCTTACCTCGCCGAAGTTGTTGCCCGGCAGGGCGAAGCAGAACTGGGCCGCGATGTATTGACCTTCCGCCGTGAAGATGGAGTCGCCGAGCACTTCCGGACTGAGCAGAATCGGGAACTGCTGGAGCGCATCGCACAGCAGAGCGGCGGCCGCTACTACAAGCCCGATCAGACATCCGCGCTGGCGCGGGAGATTGAATTGTCGGAAGCCGGAATCTCGGTCAAGGAGACGCGCGACATCTGGAACGCGCCGTTCGCGTTCATGCTGGTGGCCGGGCTCAAGGCGGCGGAGTGGTTGTTGCGGCGGAAGTGGGGTGCGGTATGAGATTTGCATTGCTGTTCCTGGCCGCTTCGGCCTTCGGGGCGGAATACAGACTCACGGTGGCCGGCCTGGGAGGCGAGCCGGATTACGAACAGCGATTCGCGGCGTTGGCAGCCGACACTGCGAAATACGGTGGGGCGCAGGTTCTGTCGGGTACTCAGGCGACGCGCGAGGCCATCAAAGCCGCGATCGACAAGGTCGCCGCGCAGTCGCGCGCCGATGATACTTTCATCCTGACCCTGATCGGCCACGGCACCTTCGACGGGCTGGTGTACAAGTTCAACATCCCCGGTCCGGATGTGAGCGCCGACGAACTTCGCGCGTGGCTCGAAAAGGTGCAGGCGAAGCAGCTTGTGGTCGTCGCGACTAGCTGCAGCGGGGCGGCCTCTACCGTGCTCAAGGCTCCCAATCGCGCCGTCATCACGGCGACAAAGTCGGGCACCGAGAAGAACGCTGTGGTGTTCAGCCGTTATTGGGTGGAAGCCATGCGGGACGCTTCCGCCGACGCGGACAAGAGCGATTCCGTCAGCGCCCAGGAAGCTTTTAACTACGCGAAGCAGAAGACCGCGAGCTTCTACGAGATGCAGAAGCGGCTGGCTACGGAACATCCAGTGATGGACGACTCCGGGATCGGCGCACGCTTCACGCTAGTCCGATTCGGAGCTGCACAGCGCGCACTCAACGATCCGCAGAAGCGGATGATGCTGGCGCACAAAGAGGCGCTCGAAGCGGCTATCGATGCACTCAAACTCGAAAAGGCCGCCATGCCGATCGCCGAGTACAAGCAGAAACTGAACGCCCTGTTGGTGGAGCTCGCCAGGATTCAGGAGGAACTGGACAAGTGAAGTTGCCCGCCCTGTTTCTCCTGCTCCCGCTGGTTGCGTGCGGCCAGAACCCCGCGCAGCAGGCGGAAGTGTTGTGGAAACAGGGCCGTTACAAGGAGGCCGGCGCGGCGTTCAGCGCAGCGGTGAAAGCCGATCCGAAGAATCCAGCCCTCCGAGTGCGCTGGGGCCTGCTGCTGCTGGAGCGGTTCAATCCCGGCGAGGCGTCCGACCTGTTCAATGAAGCGCTGGAGATCCAGAAGGACTTTCCGCCCGCGCTGCTCGGGCTCGCCAGGGTGTATGCCGAGGACTTCGAGCAGCGCGCTGTCGGCTACGCGCAGAGGGCTCTGGAGAAGGATCCGGAGTTCGTTGAAGCCCGTGAGTTGTATGCCAATCTGCTTCTGGAAGACCGCAACGACAAGGCCGCGGCGGCGGAGGCGTTGAAGATCCAGTCGTCGAAGAATGCACTGGCCGTGCTCGCAGCCATTGACCTGCTGCAGGACAAGGATGCTTCGCAGTGGCTGACCAAGATGGGTCCGCACGCAGAGGGGTACGCGCGGATCGCTAGACACTTCGTGCTCAACCGGCGATACGAAGAAGCGATCGCCAATTACCGCAAGGCACTGGAGATCGATCCGGGAATGCAGAAGGCGCGGAGTGAGCTCGGGATCAACCTGATGCGCGTCGGAGAGGACGCCGAGGCCCGCCAGGTGCTTGTCCAGGCGTACGAAGCCGGGTACACGAATGCGGCCACGGCGAACTCGCTGAAGGTCCTCGACAGCTACAAGAACTTCATCGTCTACAAGGAGCCTCGGTTCGTCCTGCGGCTGCACAAGAACGAGGCCGCTCTGCTGCGGCCCTACTTTACGCGCGAGATGTCGCGTGCTTTGCAGACGTACGACAGGAAATACGGCGTCAAACTTCCGGGGCCAGTGACCGTGGAGGTCTATCCCGATCACGAGGACTTCGCCGTGCGCACCATGGGCATGCCGGGCCTCGGCGCTCTCGGAGTGACGTTTGGACTCAGCGTGGCGATGGACAGCCCGTCCGCGCGCAAGCCAGGCAGTTTTCACTGGGCCAGCACGCTGTGGCACGAGCTGAGCCACGTCTACGTCCTCGCGGCCACGAACCATCGCGTTCCCCGCTGGTTCACGGAAGGGCTGGCGGTGCACGAGGAGACCGCGACCGATCCGGAGTGGGGCGACCGGCTCAGCCCCGAGATCATTGCCGCGATGAAGAAGAACTTGCTGCTGCCCATCGCGCAGCTCGACCGCGGTTTCATTCGTCCGTCCTACCGCGCCCAGGTGGTGGTCAGTTACTTTCAGGCGGGCCGCACCTGCGACTACATTCAATCACGCTGGGGCTGGGACAAGCTGTTGGAGATGATCCGCGCGTTTTCTCACGTGACGACCACGGCGGAGGTCGTAGAGAGCGCACTGGGCATGAAGCCGGAACAGTTCGACAAAGAGTTCTTCGAATGGCTGAGCAAGCAGCACGAAGCGCCGCTCAAGAATTTTGAAGAGTGGTCCAAGTCGATCAAGCCTCTCAATGAAGCATTGAAAGCCAAGAACTGGGACGAGGTTTCCAGCGCAGCGCCGAAGTTGATCACTGAGTATCCGGATTACGTCGAAGCCGGAAATGCGTATGAAGCGCTGGCCGAGGCACGCATCGCAAAGAACGACAATTCCGGGGCGATCAAGGCCCTGGAATCGTACGCTGGGCACGGCGGGAGGAATCCGGCCACGCTGAAGCATCTGGCCTCGTTGTACGAGGCGGCTGGTAACAACAACGCGGCGGAGCAGGCACTGCGGCGTCTGCTGTGGATCTATCCCGTGCGTGATGAAGAATTGCATCGAAAGCTCGGCACGCTGCGCGCCTCGCTCGGCGTGTGGGAAGGGTCGGCCGAGGAGTGGCAGGCAGTGCTCGAATCCCGGACCGTGGACCGCGCCGGCGCGCACTACGAAATTGCCCGTGCGTATCAGCATTTGAATCGAAATGAGGACGCGAAAGATGCCGTCCTGGCCGCCCTGGAAGAGGTCCCGGGGTATCGGCCCGCTCAGAGATTGCTGCTCGAACTGAACAAGACTGAACTCCCAAAGAAAGAGTGACACTGATGATTCCAACGGACACGGATGAGTTGAAGCTGCAGGTAGAGCGGTTCCAGGCCGTCCAGGAGGCGATGGTCCGGGAGGTGCGCAAGGTCATTGTCGGACAGGAGGAGGTGCTCGAACAGCTCATGATCGGCCTGTTCGTGGGCGGGCACTGCCTGATCACGGGCATGCCCGGCACGGCGAAGACGCTGCTGGTGCGCACTATGGCCCAGACGCTCGGGCTCCTCTTCAAGCGCATCCAGTTCACTCCGGACCTGATGCCGAGCGACATAACGGGCACGGACATCCTCGAAGAGGACACCGCCACGGGCAGGCGGTTCTGGACCTTCGTGCAGGGACCGATCTTTGGTAACATCCTGCTCGCCGACGAGATCAACCGTACGCCGCCGAAGACGCAGGCTGCGCTGCTGGAGGCCATGCAGGAGTTGTCCTGCACGGTGCGGGGCAATCACTACAAGCTGCCCGCGCCGTTCTTTGTCCTCGCGACGCAGAACCCGATCGAACTCGAAGGCACCTACCCATTGCCTGAAGCGCAGCTCGACCGGTTCCTATTCAACACGCTGCTCGACTATCTTACGGAAGACGAAGAGATGAAGGTAATCGGGCTGACCACGACCACCGATGTCGCTAACGTCGTCGAAGTGACCAGCGCCGAGGAGATACTTTCCTTCCAGCGGCTGGTCCGCATGGTGCCGATCGCCGACGAAGTGGCTCGCTATGCGGTAACGCTTGTGCGCGCTACCCGTCCACCCGACTCGCTTTCCACGGATTTCATCAAGAAGTACGTGAACTTCGGCGCCAGCGTGCGCGCCGCGCAAAACCTCGTGCTGGCCGGCAAGGCTCGCGCGCTGATGCACGGCCGCTACCATGTGACGTTCGACGACATCACCGCGCTGGCTAGGCCCGTGATGCGCCACCGCATTCTGCTCAATTTCCAGGCCGAGAGCGATCGCCTGAGTTCAGACGACATCCTCAAGCGGCTGCTCGAAGCCGTGCCCCCGAAGGCATGAATATGCTGCAGCGTTTCCTCGACCCGCAGATCCTGGCAGGCATCGCGAACCTGGAGCTCACGGCGAAGACCGTGGTGGACGGGTTCGTCGCGGGATTGCACCGCTCGCCCGACTTCGGCTTCAGCCAGGAGTTCGCCGAGTACCGGCCCTATGTGCCCGGCGACGATCTGCGCTATGTCGATTGGAACGTCTACGCGCGCGCGGACCGGCTATACCTCAAGCGCTACCGCGGCGAGACGAACACGCGGCTCACCGTTCTGCTGGACCGCAGCGGGTCCATGGGCTACCAGGGGCGGGGCATTCGCAAGATCGATTACGCTCGCTTCCTGGCCGCATCGCTGGCGTACCTCGCGCACCACCAGCGCGATGCGGTGGGGCTCATCAGCTTCGACGATGAAGTGCGCGACTATGTCGAGCCCTCCTCGAGGCAGGGACAGTGGGTGAAGGTGCTGCACAGCCTGAACAGGTCAGAGCCGGGACACCGCACGGACTTTGCATTGCCATTCCTGCACTTCCAGCAGTTCCTCCAGAGGCGCGGGCTTGTGCTGGTGGTTTCGGACTTTTACGCGCCAGCCGACGAGGTGCTGCGCACCGTCGGGCCCCTCCGCCAGCGCGGCAACGACGTCATCCTGATGCATGTGCTCGATCCCGAAGAGGTACACCCGCACCTGCCCGGCTCCCGCATCCTGATCGATATGGAGACGCAGGAAGAGATCGAAGTGAGCCCGGATTACGCCATCGGGCCGTATCAGGCAAAGATGCAGGCGCACATCAAGGCGTTGGAAGACGGAGCGAATCGCGCGGGCATCAGCTACTATCTGTCGCTGACTGATCAGCCGCTGGATGAAGCGTTGCGGCGCTATCTGGGCGTCAGGGCAGGGAGGCCGTGATGGGTCTCCTCGCTCCATGGTTTCTTGCGGGATTGGGCCTGCTGGGCCTTCCGGTCTACCTTCATCTACTGAAGAAGCACCTGAGTGAGACGCAACAATTCAGCTCGCTCATGTTCTTTGAAAAGAGCACGCAGGCCGATCTGCGCCACCGGCGCCTGGACTTTCTGTTGCTGCTTGCGGCGCGGCTTGCGCTGCTCACGCTGATCGTACTTGCCTTTGCTCAGCCCTTCCTGCGGCGGCATGACGCAGCCGCGGTAGGCGGGTCCGCGCGCCTTGTCGTGATCGACACATCCGCCAGCATGGGGTTCGGCAACCGGATGCAGCAGGCAAAGTCCGAGGCGGCGAGCCTGGTGCAGGGCGGCGCAAAGCTTGCGGCCTTCGATTCGAAGCTGCGCCTGCTGAGCGCCGTAGATCTGCAGCGCCTGGAGGCGGGCAAGTCGATGAGTTCCTTCGGTGAACTGGCCAGAGCCCTGCGCTCGTATCAGGAGAACCTCAAGCAGCCCGTGGAAGTGCATCTGTTCAGCGACCTGCAGCGCAGTTCCATGCCCGCCGGATTCAGCGACCTGCGGCTCAACTCCGCCACGCATCTCGTCCTGCATCCAATGACCGACAAGACCGAGCCGAACTGGACGGTGGAGAATGTCACCGCGCCGGCGCGTGTGCGCGAGGGACGCAGCGCAAGGGTGCAGGCGACCATCGCGGGCTTCCACACGGACGCCGCGAAGAAGACAGTGGCGCTCGAGGTGAATGGCCGTGAGGTTGCGCGGCAAACCGTCGAAGTTCCTCCATCGAGCCGCGCCAAGGTTGAGTTCAACGGGCTGGACATCCCCTACGGTTTCTCCAGGTGCGCCGTGTATCTTGAGAGCGGCGACGGGCTTCCCGCCGACGACCGCTACCTGTTCGCGGTTGAGCGCACGGATCCGCAGCGTGTGGCGTTCTTCGGTCCGAGCCGGACTGAGACGTATTTCCGCAATGCGCTGGAGGCAGCCACTGGCGGGGCGTATGTCGTCGAGCGCAGCGGCGACTGGAAGCAGGCGAGCTTCGTCGTGGTCGCGGATGCGACGCCGGATGAGCAGTCGCTGGCAGAGTACGTGCGCCGCGGCGGTTCCGTCTTCATCGCACTGGGGCCCGCCAATGCCGCCAGCGGGTTTGTCCCGGTCACGCGGCAGAAAACTGCGGGCACGCGCTACGCGGCCCGGTCCGGCGACCGGTTTCAGACCCTCGGCATGAGCGACTCATCCTATCCGGCACTTGCCCGCGCCGGGCTCTGGGAAGGCGTCCGGTTCTATCAGGCAGTCGATGCGGAACCTGGATCGGCGCGAGTCGTCGCGCGTCTCACCGATGGCACTCCCGTCCTGATGGAGCAGCGCGTCGGCGAGGGGACAGTGATTGTGTTCGCCTCGGCGCTCGATAATCTCGCCAACGATTTTCCAGTGCATCCCTCGTTTGTGCCCTTCGTCGAACAGGTGGCTCACCGGCTGAGCGGCTGGCAGGACGCCGCGCTCAACGTGACAGTCGACACGGCTGTCGACTTCCGCTCCGGAGGGATGTCCAAGGCGTTTGAAGCAACGGATCCTGACGGCCACCGCGCTCTGACATTGGAGGAGACCGCGAAGGGAGCGCCTCTCACTGTCAGCCGCGCCGGTTTCTGGGAGGTGCGTCGAGGGGCAGGGAAGCAGCAGATGATCGCCGCCAATATCGATCGGCGCGAATCTGATCTCGAGCCGATGCCGAAGGAATCGGCGGAACTCTGGTCAGGCTCAGCCGAGCCACAGGCCGGTTCGGGAAGTGGTGAACAGGAAGAGGCCAAATGGCCACTGGCAGTGTGGGTGATCGGCGGTGCATTAGCCGCGGGGCTCGCTGAGTCACTGATCGCTTCACGTCATCTGACCGCGTGGGACACGGCTCCCGGCACGTCCGGGAGAACAAACCGGGAGGCCGCATGAGCGCTCTGGAACGATTTCACGAATACCTGATTGCTGTGGAACGCCGCATGCGCTGGAAGGCTGCCGCGTCGGGCGTGGCCGTGGTGGCCGCCGCCCTGCTGGCTGCCACAGCGCTCCTTGCCGTCGTGACCGACCGCGCCGCCTTTGCGGAAACGGCTCTGTTCTGGGCTCGTCTCACCCTGTTCGTCATCACCGGAACAGGCATCGCGCTGGCGCTTGCCGTACCGCTGCTGCGCGTGAACCGCAAGCGGGCGGCACAGATCGCAGAGCGCAGCGCAGGCAACTTCGATCAACGCGCGCTCACCTTGACCGGTTCCGACTCCTCCTCACCATTTACCGAACTCGTCGCCCGCGAGGCGCTGCAGCGCGCAGAGGCCGCCCCGCCTCACTCACTGATCACCAACGCGCTCCTGGGCGGACTCGCCGCGGCGGCTACGATCGTCGCCGGCGCCCTCGTATGGCTGACATTCGCAGCGCCCGGCACCCTCGGCTACGGCGCACACCTGCTGTGGGCGGGAGCGCCGCGCGCCGGTGAAGGGCCAAAATACGAAATCCGCGTCAAGCCCGGCGACGCTCGTATACGTCGGGGCGGTGATCAGGTGATCGAGGCAATCCTCGTAGGCTTCGAGCCTCAGGAAGTAAAGATCCGAGCTCGCAAATCCGGCGACGCTCAGTGGGAAACGCTGCGGATGGAGCCGCGCCCCGGCGGCGGCGGTTTCGCGTTCCTCTTCGCCGGCCTCATGCAGGACGTTGAATACCAGGTGGAGGCGGGGCGTCTGCGCTCCGGCATCCATCGCCTCTCCGTCGTCGATATGCCTGCCGTGAAGAAGATTCGCGTCACCTATCACTATCCGGTCTATCTGGGACTGCAGGAGGTGACGGAGGATCCCGGCGGCGATGTGCGCGCCGTCGAGGGCACCAATGCCGATATCCTCGTGCAGACCGACCGGCCATTGCGCAACGGCGTCCTCATCCTCGACGATGGCTCACGCATTCCTCTGGAAACCGCGGAGGGGTTCTGGGTAAGTGGAACTCTGCCTGTCCGGAAGGACGGCGTGTACTACGTCGGCGCCCTCGAGGATAACGCGCCCGTGCGATTGAGCGAGGACTACTTCATCGAAGCGCGCATCGAGAAGAAGCCGGAAGTGCGCATCACGCGCCCCGGTCGCGACGCCAAGGTGAGTCCGATTGAGGAAGTGACCGTGGAAGTGGAGGCGAGCGACGACTTCGGCCTTCACCAGGTGGAGCTGAAGTACTCGGTGAACGGCGGTCCGGAGCGTTCAGTTCCTCTGCCTGCACGGAGAGGCGATAAGGAGAGCAAACAGACAACTACGGTGTCGCTGGAAGACTTCAAGATGGTCCCCGGCGACGTCATCGCCCTCTACGCGATCGCCAGGGATGCGCGAAACACCTCGCAGACAGACATCTTCTTCCTGGAGGCGCAGCCCTTCGAGAAGGAGTACCAGCAGGCGCAGACCATGGAAGGTGGCGGCGGGGGGATGGGCGGAATGCAGCAGGATGACATTGCCCAACGGCAGAAAGAGATCATCGCTGCGACGTGGAACCAGTTGAAGTCGCCAAAGCATAAAGAGCAGGCGCGCGAGGATGCGGCGTTCCTCTCTGGCGTGCAGCAGAAGCTGTCGGATCAGGCGAAGTCGCTGGCGCAACGGATGCGCAGCCGCGAGCTGGCGGGTACGAACGAAGAGTTCCAGAAGTTCTCGAAGGAAATGGACCAGGCATCGCAAGACATGGCCGACGCCAGTTCTCAGTTGAAAGGCCAGCGCTGGCGCGATGCGCTCTCACCGGAGCAGCGGGCTCTTCAGCACCTGCTGCGCGCCGAGAGCATGTTCCGGCAGATCCAGGTCGCGTTCGGCCAGCGGGGCGGAGGAGGAGGCGGCGGAGGAGGCCAGATGCGCGACCTCGAAAGCCTCTTCGATCTTGAACTCGATACCGAGAAGAACCAGTTTGAAACTTCGCAAAACAATGGTGGAGCGGGGCAGCGCGATCGCGAAATCGACGAAGCGCTGAAGAAATTGGAGGAACTGGGCAGGCGGCAGCAGGAACTGGCGCAGCAGCGGCAGAATCAGCAGCAAAACTTCCAGCAGCGGTGGGCGCAAGAGATGCTCCGCCGCGAGGCTGAGGAGTTGCGCCGCAAGATGGAACAACTCCAGCGCGGCGAGCAGTCGCAGTCCGGCCAATCGCAATCGAGCCAGCAGGCGCAGTCCGGGCAAAGCGGGTCCGGCCGGGGTCAGATGGACGGCCGGATGAGCCGCGCGCAGCAGCAGTTGGAGCGCGCGATTGACGACATGCGCCGCGCTCAATCCGAACAGGGACAGAACAGCGCGGAGAGCACTCGGCGCGCGGCCGAACGCATGGCTGATGCCCGAGAGGCCATGACCGGTATGCGCCGCCAGCAGGCAGGCGAGCGCATGGACGACCTCGCACGCCGAGCCGAGGATCTTGCCGAGCGTCAGCGGAAGTACGAGGAGCAACTCAAAAAGATGTTTCCTCAATCCGCGGACGGACGTCCGCAGCCGGGACAGTCCGCTTCCACCGAGGATCCGAAAGCCACGGCTGAACGCATGGCAGGTGAGAAAGAAGCGATGGAACGGGATTGGAAGCGCCTGGAACAAGGCATGAAGGATGGCGCCCGCGCTCTGGACGGCTCTCAGAAAGGCGCGGCTCAACGCCTGCGCGAAGCGCTGGGGGAGGCGCAGCAGAATGAACTCGCACTGCGGCTCAAGTTCGGCTCCGAGTGGGTTCGGCGAGGTCTTGGGCCGATGCTCGCGCCGCGCGAGCGCGTGGTGACAGAATCGCTCGACCGTCTCAGCCAGCAGGTTGAGGAGGCGCGGCGGATGGCAGGCCAGGAGGGAAGCGGCAAGCAGAACCGCGACGAGGCGGAGCGCACGCTCAGTCAGTTGGAACGCTTGCGCAGCCGCATGTCGGACCAGGTAGGCCGGCAAGGCGGCGGCCAGCAGGGCCAGCGCGGCGGACAAGGGCGCAGCGGCGCGCCTGAAACCGTCTGGCAGGGCGGCAGCCAGTTCGGGCAGCGCGGCGGGTCCTCCTCACGCGCTGATTACGGCGCGATGAACGACGGAACGCGGCGATATAACGAATCCGACGGCCCGCGCACCAGCCAGCGCCAGCTGGAACAGACCTACGATGACGCCGTGCGCCAGTTGCGCCAGCTTCGCGAAGGCGCCGGGGACATGGAGACAAAGTCAGAACTGGAACGGTTGATCGGCGAGATGCAACGTCTTGATCCCAAGCGATTCCCAGGCAATCCAACTCTGTTGGGCCGCATCGAGAGCGAAATCCTGCCGCAGCTCGAGCGGATGGAACTCCGCCTGCGCCGCAGCCTGGACAGCAGCCAGTCGGAAGGGCAGGCTCGAACCGGCGCCTCTGCGAAAACACCGGCGGGTTACAGCGAGGCAGTTGCCGAATACTTCAGGCGGCTCAGCCGCGGCCAGTGACTAGGACGCTCTGTGTGACCTTAGGGCCGGTACGGCATGAGGTAAGGAGTAGAGACTCGGCCGTCCATGGAGATCGTAAGAGGCAGACTCGCCTGACTCGGACTGGCCGCGGAGATTGCGAACTGTACGATGTAGGTGCCCAGTTGGGAGGAGTTCATGAAGACCGATTGGACAGTGTGATCGACGGTGCCCGTCGTGACCTTCACACGCGAGGCGTCTACTTGAGAAACGCCGTCCCCCAGGCTAGACACAACAAGCTGTACCGAATCGCCGGAGTGAGGGGCATTCGAGAGCGTGATCTGGGAAGCAATACTCGTCTGCGCCGAGAGGATGACCGGTGGTGGCGGATCAATCACAATCACAGCAGGCAAAACCGGTTGCCCGTCGATTGTCGCACGAACTATCGCGGGCCCTTGCGGGATATTACTGGGCACTTGCACTGTCAATTGTCCACCGAGGTATCCAAGCACGGGCGCGGTACGGTCGGCAATAGTGACGGCAAATGACGAGGCCGACGCGGACGGTTGTGCGTTTGCGATGTTCAGCGTCAGTGCAAGTCCGGAATAGATCGGAGTGCCCGGCAGGGCGGAGGTGACGAAATAGGGCGGCCGGCTGTTGGGCAGCACCTGGAAACCTCCGCTGGAGACCGTGGTGACCAATCCGTGCGAGAGTGTCAGCGTCGTGTTGCCGGGCGAAGCGAGAGGCGATACCACGACGGACGCCAGAGCACGCCATGGCGAAACAGCCCAGACACGACGGATGCTGACGTCGCTATTGCCGAATCCGGCCACGGGCGCCCACGTCGTGAAATCCGAGCCAGTCGCATTGAATTCCAGCATCGTTTCGACGCCCGCAGAAAGAGCAGTCGGGGTCATGGTGATTTGAGGAGGCTCCGGACTGTCGAAGGTGTAGGCTGGCGAGTTGTTTCCCTGGATGTACAGCGAGCTCTGGCCATCGGGATTGAAAGCGGCGAGGATCCCGCGATAGCCGGAAGGAGCTGGGGGCGGGACCACAGTCAACAGCCCATCCTGGGCGGAAAGCAACTTTGCTGCCATGCCGTCAACCCATACCTGCGTCGACGCGTTCAAGCTGTTGCCGTTGAGAGTGATGGTGCGGTCCGGATTGGAGGTGACGGTCTGAATCGAAGGAGCATCGCGAGGCACCAGGTTCATGGCAAACGGGTGCACGTACGTCTCGTTGTTGTAGCTGAAGATCATGTGCCGCGGGCCCTCGGGCGCTCCCGGGCTTTGCGCAACATCCACCTGCAGATAGCCCGCCGAATACTGCTTGATTCCGCCAGGAACCACGGTTTCCGGAGCGCTGACGAAGCCAATATTCAGGCCGGGTAGCGGAGCGGTCAGGCCGACTCCGGTCAGAATGATGGAATTCTTCGCACTGCCCAACGTGAAAGTCGCGGGCTTGACGGCCTCCTGTCCCATGAACGAGTAGGTTTGCACTCCATACATGTTCACGCGATCTCGGCGGTTGACCGCGAAGTTGATGTTGTCAGTGGACTGGCTTGCCTGCACGAACACCGACTGCTGCGCAGTCGAGGTGCCAGGGTAAAAGATCGTGTCGAAGATGACGCCGGGGGAGATGCGATTGCCCGATGAGTCGATCGGCAGTTCCAGGTTCACAGGCTGCGGCTCGCCGGCGAATGAAGGAGGCAGAGGATGGGCGTAGACGAAGTACTGCCCCGGCTGCACGCCTTCAATCCGGAAAGTGCCGTCGGGCTGGGTGAGTGCGCTGATGGCCTGTTGGTTGGGGGCCAACGCAACAACAGAAGCCAGGGCCACGCCGTTGCCGGCGAAGGTCACGCGCCCCGTGATCACACCGTTCTGCGAGGAGAACTTCGCATTTGGATACAGAACCGAGAGCCCGGCGACATCGTCGGTGCTGAGCGGTTTCGACTTTGAAGTGGCCCGTGTGACTTCCGTAGACATCACGCCTGAGGTCCAAGTGTGCTGCAGGCCGAGAGTGTGGCCAAATTCGTGGACCACCGTCAGGAAGAATCGCTCAGTGAAACTCGGCCGCGTTGACAGATCCCTCGGCAACCGCAGAAGCGATTTCGCAATCGGCACGAACTGCCCGTTCGGGCCTGCCACCGGATCCAACCGGCTCACCGGACCACCTTGTGCCAGAACGCCCGGCGGCAGTTCGTCCGTGAACTCAATCTCGATTCTCGGTGTGTTCATTTGCGTGTCGGGGCTGTAGAATCCGCCGAACGCCACCTTGATGTCGGCTGTGTCCACACTGTTCCACACCCGCGCTGCGGCGCGAATCTGGCTGATCACGGCCGCGGTCGTATCGCCCGGGGCGAGCTGACCCGGTCCATTCTCGGAGATGAGGAACGGCACGGTCTTATTCGGAAGGGCGTTCAGGTCGAAGCGGTCATAGACAGGGATAAACGGCGCGGATTGCGACTGATAGCGCACGAAGTGGTAGTATGCGGGCGCCAGCGACGCGGCCAGGATCAGGAGAATTGCCAGGCGCCGCATGCCTTACCGCACCTCCGTCCGGGTAGCCCGAACCAGATCCTGCAGCTTGCGCATCGTGAACTTCGCACCCTGATCTTCCACGGTCTTCCCCGTCGAATCGACGAAGTCCGCGTCCACCGGACCCCGGCTCAGAACGCTCTCTCCGGTGCTGCTCACCTTCACCTGGAACACTCCCTGTCCCAGGCCGATCACCTGTGTGATGCCCTTCGGGCTGGTCCAGAGGAACACGACGTAATCCACACCCGGGTCGAGCGTGGGCGAACCCGCGAAGCTCTGCCGGTAGCCGTTGAATGTCCCGCCAGGAACATACACCTCTGTGGTGCCTCCCACTACCCCTGCGCCCTTGATCCACTCAGAAACCTGGAGCCGGTAGACCGTGTAGATGACGGACCCGCGCTGCACACAGGAGGACCCCATCACCTTGCCCCGGGCCACGGCGGTCGACTTCTGGACCAAGTCATCAACGGTGAGCTTTTCCAGAGTGGACGCCCAGGCAGCCGTTGCCAGAGCACCGCACAGGGCAAGGTTGAGAATCGAGCGCATATCCTGGGTGAGTGAAAAGCACTCGGCGTACCAAACCGCAGATGAGCTAAATTGTTCAGGGTGATTAAGTTACGATTGCATCAATGATACTTTGCGGGTCACTCCGACACACCCTGCGCACACGCTTGTCCCAATAATGGGTCAATTTGGCCTGCGGACGATCAACACTGGGACTCCCAGAGCGTGCCGCACTTCGTTGATGGTGGCGCCAAAGACGATATCCTTCAGTCCCTTGTGGCCGTGGGCTCCCATTACCAGCAGATCTGGCGAGATCTCCTTCGCCAGGTTGACGATCACTGATTTTGGATCCTGCTTGTAGACAACTGTCAATTCTGCCGGGACCCCCTCGTGCCGCACCGCGGCCAATAGGTCTTCGAGGTACTTTCGCCCTTGTTCAACTTCCGCTGTCTGCGCCATTTCACCATAGACCTGGCTCGCCACATCCTCCTCGACGTGCAGCAGGTGGATCGCACCCTGGTGCGGTTTCGCTAGCGACAATGCGTGTGAGAGCGCAACGCGGTCCATATCGGAATGGTCGAGCGGCACCAGAATCTTGCGGTAAACAGGAGCTTCGAACTTCACACCCTCAGCCTCCGGCAGCTTAATGGCTGCACCTCCCGCCGGCCTCGCCAACGCGACGTACAGCAGCAGTGAGACCAGCCCCAGGGCCAGCGGCAACGAGAGCCAAACCGGCCAGCCGCGCAGCTCCGTTGATGCGAGCCAGAGGTTGAGAGCGATGATCAGCCCGGCCGTTGACCATCCCAGCGCCTGGACCCAGGCACGGTTCGCGAAAACTCCCATCCTTCCACGGTCCGAAGTAAATCGGAGCAGCGGCACGACCGCAAAAGGCAGCTGCAGGCTCAGCACTACTTGGCTTAGGATCAGCAGCTTGTATGCGCCTTCGTCGCCGGTCATCAGGATCGTGGTGGCCGCGGGGATTACGGCTAATGACCGCGTGATCAAGCGTCGCAGCCAGGGGCGCATCCTGAAATTGAGGAAGCCCTCCATCACGATCTGGCCGGCCATCGTGCCGGTGATCGTTGATGACTGGCCGGAGCAGAGCAGCGCCACAGCGAAAGCCACACCTGCCAGCGTCGTGCCCAACAGCGGCGCCAGCAATTGGTGCGCCTGCTGGATCTCCGTCACGATAATGCCGTTTTTGAAGAACGTGGCGGCGGCCATGATCAGAATCGCCGCATTGACGAGCAGCGCGCCGTTCAGCGCGATCACCGAGTCCAGCAGATTGTAGCGGCAGGCCGAACGCTTCGATTCGACATCGGCGCCGAAGCTCCGGGTCTGCACCAGGGAAGAGTGCAGGTAGAGGTTGTGAGGCATCACTGTCGCGCCAAGGATGCCGATCGCCACGTACAGGCTCTTGTCGCTCAAGCGCGGAATCAGCCCGGAAGCGACCTCGCTGAGCACGGGCTTGGCAAGCAGAACCTCGATGAAGAAGCACGCCGCGATGATCGAAATAAACGCGAGGATGATCGTTTCCACTTTGCGGATGCCGAAGCGCGCAAACCAAAGGATCAGTAGCGTGTCGCAGGCTGACAACAGGACCCCGGCGATGAGCGGGAGATTGAACAGGAGACTGAACCCGATCGCCGCGCCCAGCAGTTCGGCCAGGTCGCAGGCGGCAATGGCAATCTCGCACAGCACCCACAGGGCCATCGAGACAGGTTTCGGGTAAGATTCGCGGCAAGCCTGCGCCAGGTCGCGCCCTGCGACGATGCCCAGCCGCGCGCTGAGCGTCTGCAGAAGGATCGCCATCAAGTTGGAGAGCACCAGGACCCACAGAAGGTGGTAACCGAACCGGGCGCCGCCCTCAATGTCGGTTGCCCAGTTGCCCGGGTCCATGTATCCCACGCTCACCAGGTAGGCCGGTCCCGCGAAGGCGAACATCCGTTTCAGCAGGGTGGGATGCGACGTGCGGACAGACGAGTGGACTTCCGGCAACGATGGTGCGCCTACGGAGTCCATATGTGTTCAGTGTAAACGCTCTTTGCGGGAGGCGAGGATGAACCATCCTGCGGCCAGGAGCGAAAGCGCGCTGAGCGCTGCGCCCTGAACGACCGATCGGGGGCGGTATCGCAATTCCACCGTATGCTCCCCCGCCGGCGCTACGATGCCGCGCACCAGCGCGTACGCTTCTTCAATCACCGCCGGACGGCCATCCACGCGCGCCTCCCAGCCGGGGAACCACGTGTCAGTCAGAATGACCATCCCCTGGCAGGCCATGGTCACTTCTATCCGAACCTTCGACGGCTCATACGACAGAATGCGCGCTGTGTCCGCTCCCGCGCAGCGCTCCAGCCGGGGCGGGGAAGAGAGCAAGAAGGTCTTGCTCTCCAGCTCATCGCGCATTTGGTACAACTGCCCTGCCGCCTGCATCCGGCTGTCAATTTGAAGCGCTTCGTGCACCGTGAAGACGCGCGGCAGCACAACCGGGTTTTCATACACCTTTACGCCGGATGAGCCGGTGAATACTTCGCGCTTCTGGAATTCCGCTGGCGCGGTTCCCACGGCGAAGGCAGCGCCGAGCAGTCTCTTCGCCCACGGCGTGTGGAACTCGTGGCGGTAGGAGTTTTCCGAGACGCTCGCCAGGTAGCCGCCGGTCTGCTGGATGCCGTACCAGTCGCCGAAGTTGTAGCGCACGATGCTATCGTCCACATCGACGCGCGGCAAGCCCGGCTGCTTGCGCAGGAATGCGGCGATGTCCGCATGTTCACTCAGCGAGCGCAGAGATGCGGTGCGCTCGAGGTCCGACGTTTTGGGCGAGAAGTACATGTTGACCCGCGAGACCTCCGCGAGGAACAACGCGGTGAGGGCAAATCCGAGAGTCTTTGACGGAAGCAGTCCTCGCTGGAATGTCAGCAGGAGCAGGCCCGCGGTCAACGCCGCTACGCCTGCCAGCAAGCGCCGCGGATCATCCGCGCCGGGCCAGCCCCGCCACACGATGAGCACGGCGCGAACACCCGCCACGAACATGCCAGTCCCGATAGCGGCGAAGGCCACCCGCCTGACCCAGACGCTGCGCTCTCCCTCCAGGAGCGAATGCAAGCCCAGCGCGGCCAGCATCGAGGCGGCCAGGCCGAAGAGAACGATCGCCGCGGATGCGCTCCGCGCCTTGTCCAAGTGGGGGACCACGCTGTACAACACGCCATGAATCAGCCCGTATGGCGCCAACGCGTAGAGCAGCGCCGCGAGCGCGAGACAGGCCAGCAAGCGTGTTTCGAATCTGCGCCACGCCATTGCCAGCCCCAGCATTGCCAGCGATAGTGCAGTTGCGCCAATGAACGGTTCGGGATGATTGGTCATCCCGGGAAAGAGGATCCCGAGCATCGACACCGGATTCAGGCTGTAAGTCCTGTGAACATCCACCGGCACCTTCTGATTCCACCCGAGCGGTTCGGGCGCTCCCGCCCAGCGGATGGCGAGCCTGCCGTACTCCTGCGCGGGCAGGATCTGCATCGCTCCGGCGCACGCCGTCATTGTCCAGAAGATTGCGAACGGCGCAAGACGCGTGCGCCGCGAGGCCAGCGCCCATAGCCAGATTCCGAAGCACGCCACGGATACGAACATCGGGATCTGGTGGTGCCCGCTCAACCAGGCAACGCCCAGGAAGAATCCGCCGAGCCCGGCGGATGCGGCCGCGGCGCGTCCGCGAAGTACCCGTAGCAGGTAGAGCAGCACCAGCGGCGCCCACACCGCTCCGTTGATCATCTGAGGCCAGTCCGTACTGCCCATCCATCCCGCGAGACTCCAGATCAGCCCGCCGCACAGGGCCGCCATCCTCCGGCAGCCCAGCTCCCGCGCCAGCTTGTAGGCGAACCACGCGGCCATCAGGTGAATCGTAACGAAGTACCAGTGCAGATAAACCTGCCGGAGCCACCCGTCGCGCAGCGGCGCGAGGAACAGAATCCAGTTCAGCGGATAGACCGCCCCCGGCTGCGCCTGCCCGATCAGCGGCTGCCCTGCCCATTGATTCGGGTCCCAAAGCGGGAAGCGGCCCGCGTGCCATTCGCTCGCCTGAAATTGCAGCCATGGCAGGATCTGGAAGGCGGTGTCGTCACCGTTCATCCACGAGTACTCACCGGTGAGAAGCAGCTTCCAATAGAAGCCCACGACGCCGGCGATGAGCAGGAGGGCAGCGGCCCACCGGCTCAAGTCCCTGGCAGGAGCGGATTCAGCCACGATTCCACCTCGCAACAGCCGCCGCAGTGAGAGCCGCCAGTGCCGTCGCCAGTCCTGCCGCCGCTACGGACCACGGCCTGTACCGGAACTCGACCTCGTGTGCGCCGGCCGGCGCCATCACGCCGCGCAATTTCCCATAGGCCACGATGATCGGGGACTCCTTTCCATCGACGAATGCGCGCCAGCCCGGAGCGAATGTGTCGTTGAGTACCACCATGCCGCTGCAGGCCAACCGGGCGCTGATCCGCACGCGGTTCGGCGCGTACGCAGCCAGTTCCACTTGATCCTCCCCCGCGCATGTCACATCGCGTGATGCGAAGACCCGCGGCGACACGCCGGCATGGGCGAACACCTTCAGTCCCGACGCTCCCTCAAAAACAGCGTCACTATAAAATGATGTGGGCTGCTTCCCGATGTGGAAGCCCGCACTCATCAGGCGCCGCTCTTCGTCCGTAGCGCCGGAGGCGATCTGCGGAATCGAGAACATGTCTCCGAAGTTGTACGGGATCAGGCGAGAGTCCACCTCGACGCGCAGTGAGCCCGGCTGTCTGTGCAGGAACTCTGCCAGATCCGCGTGCTGCTTCATGGCATTGAGGGTTGCGACTCGTTCCTTTTCCAGGTATGTAGGCATGGCGAATGCCGTCAAGCTCGATAGTTCCAACAGCACCAGCCCTAGCGCGCTGAGGGCAACGGCGCGACCGTTCAACGGCACGCGGAACATGGCAGCCGACCACAGCAATGCCGCCAGCGCTGCCACCATCAGCCGCGCATCCACCGTCCCCGGGAAGCCGTTCAACTCGGCGCGAACGTAGTACGCGCCTGGGACCACGACGCCGAAGGCGAGACACGCCCAGGCAATGCCGCGGCTCCAACGAGCGCAATCGCCCGTCAGCAGCGCGTCCAATCCACGGGCCGCAAGCATCGCGGCTGACAACCCGAGCAGCATGAGCGCGTCCCCCGTGAAGCCAACGGCGATCAGGAGGCTCACCAACGAAAACAGTCCGATCTCCCACCAGCCGGCCGCGACACCCAGGACGGCAAGACTGAGTGTGACAGCGCCAGGCAATGCAATCAACTCCGCCAGTCCGGCTGGAGGCGGCCAACTCTGGATGCCGGCAAATCCCCGCAGCGCACCGCCGGAGGCCGCCATGATCAGAAAGACCGCCGCCGCTGGAAGCACTCTCCAGTTCTTCAGCGCTCTCCAGATCCAGCCCGACGTGCCGGCTGCCACGATCAACAGCGGAATCCCGGAATCTCCGGACAGCCAAGCCATGCCGAGGAAAAAGCCGGACAGCGCAGCCGAAGCGACCACGGCGCGGCCCCTCACGATCCGCCGCAGGTACAGAAACACCAGCGGCGCCCACACCGCGCCGTTCAACTGATGCGGCGATTCCGTCGCGGCGAACCAGCCCGCGCCGGTGAAGATCACCCCTCCCGCCACCGCGCCCCACCGGCTGCACCCCAACTCCCGCGCCAGCTTGTACGCAAACCAAGCCCCCATCACGTGGATCAGCACGAAGTACAAGTTAAGAGAGACCGGACTGATCCTGCCGTCCTTGAGCGGGAGCCCGAACAACACCCAATTCAACGGGTACGCTGACCCGGTGTAGGGGTCTTTGGCCAGGACCCTCCCGCCATCCGGGTTAGGGTCCCAGAGCGGGATTCGTCCACGGTGCCATTCCGCCGCCTGAAGCTGAAAGGCGGGCAGCGTCCACTGCGCGTTTTCCGGCCTCGCGTACCAGGTGAACTGGTCCGTCAGAGCAAGCTTCCAATAGAGAGCGATCACGGAGCACAGCAGGAGAAGGGAGGCTCCCAGGCGGGTCAGCCCGATGGCGGCACTGCGCGCCGGTGGTGGTTCTGGATCGATGTGGTGGTTTTCAGCCATCCGGCACAACCCGAAGTACGCAGTGAATTATAACGGAATCAGTGAGTTCTGTATTTGGAAGCCGGATTGCTCTAACACAGTCGAAAGAAAGGAGACCACGCCATGAGACGCTCCACTCTATGCTGGCTGCTCTCGGGATTACTGCTGAGCGGTGTGGTCCTTGCACAGGACGAACAGGAAGGTCCGGGCCGGGGTGTGGCCCGCGTCAGCCTGATGAACGGCGACGTATCCGTGCGCCGTGGGGATTCCGGGGATTGGGTTGCTGCAGTCATCAATGCGCCTCTCCTGGTGGACGACCGGATCCAGACCAGCGGCGGCGCTCGCGCCGAGGTGCAGTTCGATTACTATCATCGCATCCGGCTCGCCCCAGACACCGAGATCCGGCTAGCTCAACTCGAGGAACGCCAGTATCAGATCCAGGTGGCCCGTGGCACCGTGACTTTCAGCGCCCTGAAGGGCGGCGACGCGCAGGTGGAGGTCTCTTTGCCCGGCGCGGCGGTGCGGCCCGTCGCTTACGGCAACTATCGCATCACGGTCCTCCCGGATGGCTACAGCGAGATTACTCTTCGCAGCGGTGAAGCGGAGATCTACTCTCCCACCGGCACGCAGCGACTGCGCCCCGGAAAGACGCTTCACGTCCGCACAATAGACGGCAATAATAGCGAGTTTCAATTGGTCGCCGCCATTCCGCGCGACGAATGGGATCAGTTCAATGACAGCCGCGACCGCGATCTGAGCAAAGGCGCCCAGGCGTATCAGTACGTGAGCCGCGACATCACCGGCGCCGAGGACCTCACTGGTCAGGGTGAATGGAATTACGTCGCTCCCTACGGCTGGTCGTGGGCTCCGTACGTGGCCGCCGATTGGGCGCCTTACCGCTATGGCCGCTGGGGCTGGACCGATTGGTATGGCTGGACCTGGATCAGCTACGATCCCTGGGGATGGGCGCCCTATCACTATGGACGCTGGTTCTACTACGGCAACCGTTGGTGCTGGTATCCCGGCGCCATCGGAGTCCGGCACTACTGGAGCCCGGCTCTGGTGGGATGGGTCGGATGGAACAGTTGGGGCGGCTTCAGCGCCGGCTTCGGTTTCGGCTGGGGCGCGGTTGGCTGGGTTCCGCTGGCTCCGTTTGAACCCTGCTACCGCTGGTGGGGCCCCCGCTACTACACCGGATACCGCGGCGGCGTGTACAACAACACGACCATCGTGAACAACGTCAACGTCACCAACATCTACCGCAATGCGCGCGTCGATCGAGGTGTCACCGCCGTGAGCGGCAGCGACTTCAGCCGCGGCTTCGTCGGGCGCCCGCTGCGCATGGGTGGCGAGGATCTCTCCCGCGCTAACGTGGCGCGCGGCACCTTACCCGTGGCTCCCGGACGTGAGAGCCTGCGCTTCTCTGATCGCGAATCAAGCGTCAGGACGAACACCACAAGCCCGGTCCAGAACGAACGCTTCTACTCCCGCACGCAGGCGGCGCGCGTCGACCGTGTTCCGCTCGACCAGCAGAGGCGCTCGATCGAGAATTTCGCCTCCCGGCAGTCCGGTGATGTGCGCATCATCGGCGGCGACGGTCCGCGCTCCACGGAGGGAGGCCGCGCCACCGTCACCCCGCGTTCGGCAGAGGACACGCGCAGCGGCTGGCGGCAGGCCGATCAGCCGGCTCGCGGCGACACGTCTCGCCAGAGCGGCAGCAGCGAATGGCGCCGGTTCGGTGACCCCAGCGTCGGAAGCCGGACCGCGGAAGATTCACGGGGGCGGGGAAGCAGCACCACCGACAACCCGGCGGTCCGCTCCCTCGACCAGAATTCCAACAGCGGCTGGCGGAGCTTCGGCGATCCTTCATCCCGTTCGACCAAGACCGACTCTACCCGAACTGACACGCCGAGGTGGTCTACGGGCAGCGGTACGCGGGGCAGCAGCGACACCCCGAGAGTAGATTCGCAGCGGGCTGATACGCCCAGATGGTCCACCGGCGGAACCACGCGGAGCGAAACTCCCAGGATGGATTCGCCTCGCAACGATGCGACCCGCTCGGAGACTCCGCGCTGGTCCACCGGCGGCGGAGCAGCGCGCAGCGAGGCCCCACGGAGTGATCCCTCGCGCGGATCAACCGGCGGCGGAGCAGCCGAACCCTCTCGCGCGGCACCCTCCACAGGCGGCGGTGATCGCTCAACGTCCGGGTCTCGGGGCGGCGGCCGGGGGAACTCTGATCCTGAGCCCATGGCCCGGGGCGGCTGGTCAACTGGCGGCGGCGCCAGTTCCGGCCAAGCATTTGGATTTGGTGATTCGAGCCGGAGCGCACCGCGCGTCAGCGGTCCGAGCAACGGCGGCTGGTCCAGCGGCCGGTCGTCCGAAATGTCTATCCCGCGCAGCGCGGCCCCCAGTTACTCTGCGCCAAGCTACTCAGCGCCGCGCAGCGGATTCGGCGGCGGCAGCACGTTCAGCGCGCCGAGTCCGAGTATCGGTGGCGGCATGCGCAGCGGCGGTGGGTTCAGCGCACCAAGCGCCCCCAGCGTCGGCGGAGGTATGCGCGGCGGAGGCGGATTCGGTGGCGGAGGTGGCAGGAGCGGCGGCGTTAGTGGAGGCGGCGGCAGCCACGGTGGTGGTGGAGGAGGGCACGGGGGCGGCCGCGGCAGGTAAGTTCAGTTTCTTCCCTCGAACGCCCGCCATCCTCGACCAAAGGGGGCGGGCTTTTTTTAGGGCCACGATAAAAGTTGACATAATATCGATTATCGGAACCTAGGGCACCTTTGGGGGTGTTGCACGATTGCCTCAACAGTATTGATTCAGGCTCCAATCTTAGGAGGCTGGGTTGAGCCCTTCACTCCTCTACTGTGGAAGAACTTCGAGATCCCGCCGTGGATCATTCTTATTGACCTCATTGTCCTCGCCCTCGGAGTTCTGATGATCATCCAAACTCTGATTTCATGCTTGCAAGAGAGACGAAGAGCAAGCAGCTCGAGAAGATCATCGAGATGCTGGAGGCCCGAGATCAGCCCGAGAGCTGCCCGAAAGCCCCTCCGTAATCTGTCGATTCCCCAACTCTGAAGCCGACGGAGTAGACCGATTTGTAATCAGCAGGTCGCCGAGTAAGCATGAGCCATTCGCACAAGACAAGAGCGATCATAATCCCGGCCCTGGTAAGTGCTCGACCACGCGGATCAGGGCATGGATAGCGCTTTTGTCTTGAGCGAATGGCTCATAGATCTGCGTGGTCCAGTACTTATCGCGGCCTGTGAGGGTTTTACGCTCTACGTTGGACCACTTCGCGGTGGTGTTGCTTGAAGTGGCGAGGTCGCGCTTCTTGTAGGGCTGTACAAGCGCATCAGTGCCAGCGGTCACTGCTCCGAGTAGCTCAGTTTGGTAGGCCCACGTGTTGCATGTAGCCGGCACGGCGTGCAACAAAAGGGCTCTCAGATTCAGTAGCAACAGCTAGGCCGTCGGCCGGGCATTTATTTCTTTCGGATACATTAGTTTACAGACGCAACACTATCGCGAAGAGCTCACATAACAGCTGGATATTTCGTTCAGTACTGCTCCCTCCTTTCGCCCCTGAGCAATGTAAGGAGCACCTCGGAAACTGTTTTTTGGAAAACGCCGCGAACGTTGATTCGGTTGATGTGAGTTCAGGATGGATGTACGCGTTCCCCAACGAACAGAATGTCGAGGTGGCTGTTGCCGCCGATTATGGCCGGAAACTTCGCATATCGGGCCCGGTTCGGCATTGTGGTGAAGCTGCTGGCGTAAGGCATTCTTCCGACAGGCCGTGCATCGGTAAACCATCCGATTGAGTCTTAGAAATCGCCCTTTTCGCCGCATCGTTCTTTCGATTCAGTGACCGTTGCACAAGCCACCTTGGAAAGGTCTGATAACCGGAACGTGGGGCACCGCGGCGCGCTTGCGCTTCTTCTTTGCTTTCACGTGAGACTTGCGCAACAGTCCCTTCTTGACCTGAAGTTTCTCAGGATTTTTCGGACACTTGTTGAGATGGCGGTTCAGGTTTTTGGGGTTGAGAGGAGCACCGCAGTGCGGGCATGGCGTCAGCGATGCGAGCCGCGCGGGGTCCGGGAGGAAAGTAGGAACCGGAGCGGGTTGGACAGCGGGCTCGGTGGCCCGGGAATCTGGAACCGGAGCGGACTGTACAGCGGGCTTAGTGAATTGGTGAGCCAATCGGTTGTGCCGCTTCACATCGACCGTTAGAGAGCCACAAGTTGGGCAACGATGTAGGCCCATTCGCTGCTTCATTTTCACTGCAGTATACCCACTTAAGCCCACGCTGAAAAGAGCCTGATCGTACAGATTGACTGTGTCGCGCTTGGACATCCCAACGAACATCGATGCCCGTGGCGCCGATCCCCAAGATTCAGTAGTCCTGGTGCCTTTTGGGGAGGGTTGCGTTGTTTGGACAGCTTATAGGTGTAACAAGGGTTTCAGACTCCTAATACTGTGATACGTTGATCCTTCCACTACTGTTCACGTAAGCGATCCGGTGGCGCCGGATCGAATCCCCGGAACCCAATGAAACCGGGGTGGGCGAAAGCCCCGCTGAAAGGAGCGGCATCAAAGATGTGGTTGATTATCCCGGTCGTGTACGCCCTGGTTTTCGGTATGTGCCTTGGCGTCGTTCTGTCCGTGGCATGGATCACCATCAAGCTGTGGGCGGCCGTTGCCTCTCTTGTTTGGGACTGGTTCATGAAGTTGTTCAAAACATCGCCCTGAAGATGGGAAGTTGGCGACTTTTCGAAATCCCGCTCCCAGCGGGCGGCGAAAGCCCCGTGTGGGAAGGACACGGTGAACATGGCACATGATTCACGAAGAACGCACGGTGGATACGCTACCGCCGTGTTTCTACTGCAAGAAGCTCAAACTGGAGATGCCGGCCCGCTTCGATGCCCGCACGAAGGACGGCCCCTGGCGGATGATGTACTGCGGCCACTTCTTCGAGCACGGCATGGGAGTCGGCTTCAATTACGGGCACCGGCTCTGGCTGACGGGAGAGCGCCACGTGGCCGGCGAAGTGCCGCGCGACGAGCTTCCGCAGCCGGGGCCGCGGCCCCGTGATCTGGAGGATCGCTGCGTGTGCGTGCATTTGGGCGAGCCGTGTGTTGCATGCTTCCAGAGGAAGCGTGCAACAGGAGGACGCACGATTCAAAAGCAACAGCTTGGCCGTAGCTTTGGTATTTATCTCTTTCGGATATATTAGCTTGCGGCCGCAACGCTATCCCGGAAGTACCAAGAATCGGAAGTGGCACACCCGTGCCCTCTGCGCCCTGGCCTACCTCGCCCCCTCCCTCAGTCAGGCTGAACTGAGAGTCCTCCTCGAACTCACCAACCGCGCCAGCTCCACGCAGCTCACCGAAGCCACCAAACTCAGCCGCGGAAGCGTCCAGCCCGCACTCGCCCCTCCCCCATCGATGACCGAGCGATTCGGGACGCAATCTGCGTCCGGTTATTTGAGCCCCAAATGCTGCCGCAACAAGCGCGGGACATCAGACGCCCGCTCCACCTCTATCAGCTCGCATCCCGCAGCCCTGGCGCTCTCCTTGCCCGGTCCCGAATCTTCCAGCACGATACCCTGGGTCGTACCCAGCCGGTTGAGCGCGGTCAGGTACGGTTCGGGGTGCGGTTTCAGATTGGCAACCTCGTCTCCGTACACAGCAGCTCCAAAGTATGACAAGATCTCTTCTTTCTGTAATATCGGCTCGATCTCTGTGCGGCTGCTTGAAGTCACGACGGCAAGCGGATGATGTTTAACCTCATTCAGGAGTTTCTTCACTTCCGCAGTGACCAATCCGCCACTCGTTGCCCGCTCGCGAAACAGTTTCTTTTTCAATGGGTAAGTGGGCCACAGTTCATCCAATGTCCGTGGCGGAGTAGAGATTCTGCCCAGTTGCTCTAGAAACTCCCGGTCGGAGATCCCCACGCAATGGGCTTGGTAGTTCTCCCACGAGATCGAGACGCCCAGCGGAGCGAGAGTGTCACTCCAGCACCGCCAGTGAAGAGGCTCAGTATCGGCAAGAACTCCATCGAAATCGAATAGAATAGCTTTCAGATGATTAATCATTACTTGAAGCGAACAGACTTAACTATTTGCTGGAACACGGATTCCAGTTGCGGGAAGTCCGGTTCCGGTGCCGCACATACCATGTAGAACATCCCTGCCCCGCGGTCAACGGTAACCACCACGTCGACCTCCCGGGTGTTCGCATACGGAGAATCCGAAGTCAGCTTCGTGATCATTGCAGGGGATCCGCCGACTGTGATGTTCGTAGGCTGGCCCACCAACTTCACGTTGGAATTCTGCTGCGCAAAGCTCTGCAGCAACTGCTTCGTATCCTGCTCCAGATTCACCTTTCCAGATTGGGACTGCGCGACGCTCATCAGGACCCCATAGCCGATATTCCCCTGAACCAGCCCTTCCGCCGGCGCGATTGTCAGTGAACTCTGGCCGCTCTTCGGCTGCCAGTTCTCCGGATGTGAGACGAAAAAGCCTCCGGCCTGAAACTCCTTGAACTGTGAGGAAACCGGCACGTTTGCCGGCTTCGGGGCATTGGGAAGGGCTGACGCACCTCCTGCGCCGCTGGGTCCTGGCGTCTTCTTGGGAGCCGGCGGCAGTTTGGCGACGAGCGCCTGCATCTGCTTCAGATTGCCCTCGCTCGCGGAGTAGTCGCTCTTCGGCATATACGGGAGCTGCTCCTCAATCGCCTTCACCCGGTTGCCCGGATTCGGATGCGATGCGGTGAACACCTCCACTAGCTTATTCGTCTTCCCTGCCTCGGCCTCCAGTTTCTCGAAGAACCTGGCCATCTCGAGCGGGTTATAGCCCGCTCGAGCCATCGTATAGGCGCCCATCAGATCAGCGTCACTCTCCGCGCCCCGGGAGAACTTCATCAGTACCGAATTTGCTCCCAGTCCTATGCCCAACTGCGCGAGTTGTCCGGTGAGCGATCCGCCGGCCATTGCTCCGCCGAGCATCGCGCCGAGCTGAGTAATCTGCGCCTTGCTCGCCTGGTTGGTTCCGTGTCGCAGCACCACGTGCGACAACTCATGGGCCAGCACCCCGGCAATCTGAGCTTCATTGTCGGCAGCCTTGATCAGACCGGTGTGAACGTACATCGGTCCGCCCGGCAGGGCGAACGCGTTGATGCTGTCTTCCTGCACCACTTTGAAATAGAACGGGTACTTGTCGAGCTGGCCTTGCTCCACAAGGCGAGTGCCGATCCGATTGATGTAGTCCGTCAACTCCTTGTTCTGGACCACCGTGAACTGCTGTTCGACTTGCTGTGCGTACTCGCGGCCCATTTGAACGTCCTGTTCCTTGCTGAACATGTTCCAGCCCGGTTTGGGCAGCTTCCTCTGCTTGGTCTGGCCAAACGCGACCACGGCGAGTAAAATCGCAGCAATCAATCGTTTCCGCATGGTGCCCCCTTTGCGTTTATGCTGGCATAATAGACGATATGACGCCTACAGAACGAATATGGCACAATGGCCGCTTCATCGCTTGGGATGATGCAAAGATCCACGTCCTCTCGCACGTTGTCAGCTACGGCAGCTCGGTATTCGAGGGCCTTCGCTGCTACGAAACTCTGAGTGGACCCGCCATTTTCCGGCTTCGCGAGCATACCCGGCGTCTATTGGATTCCGCCAAGATCTACCGGATTCCTGTCGACTACACGTTGGACCAGTTGGCCGAAGCCCAAATTGAGCTGGTTCGCCTCAACAAGCTGCGCTCCTGCTACATCCGGCCCATCATTCTGAGAGGCTACGGCGGCGTCGGCGTGCTCCCGGCGAACAACCCCACGGAAGTCTTCCTGGCGTGCTGGGAGTGGGGCAAATATCTCGGCGACGAAGCGCTCGGCCACGGCGTTGACGTCTGTATCTCGTCCTGGAACCGGATTGCTCCCAATACCCTGCCCACCCTCGCCAAGGCCGGCGCCAACTACATGAACTCGCAGTTGATCCGCATGGAGGCGCATCACAACGGCTATGCCGAAGGGATCGCGCTCGACAGCGAAGGGCGCATCAGTGAGGGCTCCGGCGAGAACATCTTCGTGGTGCGGGACGGCAAGATCCACACGCCGCCGCTGGGCTCCAGCGTCCTGCCCGGCATCACGCGCGATACCGTCGTCACCCTTGCCCAGGATCTCGGGATCCCGCTGGTCGAGACCGTCATCCCCCGCGAGATGCTCTACATTGCCGACGAAGTCTTTTTCACCGGCACCGCAGCCGAAGTGACGCCCATCCGGTCCATCGACAAAATCCAGATCGGCAGCGGCCGCCGGGGTCCCATCACCGAGCGCCTGCAAAAGGCCTTCTTCGAACTCGTCGAAGGCCGCACGCCCGACAAGTTCGGCTGGCTCACGCCTGTGCCTGAGCCCGTCGGAGCAAAATAACCGTTCTCAAAGAACTTCGGCCGCGTTCCCGCTCCCAATGTCAACCTCCCCCGAGATTCACTTTTGCGGAGCGGGTCCGCGGCCGAACTGTTTCCACTCTAGTGGTTCCTGCCGCCGCGGGGGAAGCGGATTCGCACTCGGCGGAGTACCTTTTCAACAGCTTTATCAGCCTCTGTTTTCTTAGGCTTACACATGGTCTTGTGTGGACAATCTGTGGATAAAACAATTTCACTATGAAATGTATCGGACATGATGCCATCACGGGTGAATGGATTGACGTCAGCGGCGACGGAGTCATCCAGCATGTCGAGGAACTGCTCTCGAGCCCGTCCACCCGGAACCGCCTCGCTCCCGGCTTCATCGACATCCAGGTGAACGGCTTCGCCGGAGCCGACTACTGTTCCCCGAGCACGCCTCTGGAGTTGATCGGGCGCTCACTCGACGCCCAGTTCTCCACAGGCGTCACGCGGATCTTCCCGACCGTGATCACTGGGGGCCGCGAAGAGATGGTCGGCGCCCTGCGGAACCTGGCTCGCGCCAAACGTGAGCTCAAACACGGACGCGCAATGGAAGGCTTCCATGTGGAAGGGCCTCACATCTCTCCGAACGACGGCCCTCGCGGCGCGCATCCCCGCCACCAGGTGCGTCCGCCCGATATCGCCGAGTTCGAACGCTGGCAGGATGCCGCTGAGGGAAATATCAAGCTCGTCACGCTCTCGCCCGAGTGGCCCGAAGCTCCGCGCTACATCGAGCACATCGCCGGCCGTGGGGTGGTCGCCTCGATAGGCCACATGGACGCTACCGCGCAGCAGATAGACGACTCGGTCCGCGCTGGCGCCACGCTCTCCACTCACGTCGGCAACGGCGCGAACAGCGTGCTGCCCCGCCATCCGAACTACCTCTGGCACCAGCTCGCCGAGGATCGGCTCAACGCCTCCTTCATCGTCGATGGCATCCACCTCGGGTCCCACTTCCTGCGCGTCGCCCTGCGCGCGAAAGGGATCGATCGAGCCATCCTCATCACGGACGCCGTCATGCCCGCAGGCTGCGAGCCCGGTCCTTACATGCTCGGCGAGGTCGAGGTCGAGCTTCACCCTGAGGGCAAGGTCACCCTCCGAGGCGGCGACCGTCTCGCCGGCAGCGCCCTGCACATGGATCGCGGCATCGAGAAGCTCATGCAGATAGCCGGACTGAGTCTCGCCGAAGCTGTCACCATGGCGACCCGCAATCCAGCCCGCGCCGGACGAATTCACCACCGCCAGCGCGGCCTGCAGCCCGGCGAGCGCGCCGACGTCGTAGAATTCACGTTCGACAAGGACACAAAGACCATCCAGGTCCTCCGCACCTGGCTCGACGGCGAACTGGTTTTTGAGACCTGATTCGCTTTACCCCGACCTTCTCGAGTGATAGCGTTGCCAGTGATGGCACACACTACTCGTCACGATATTGATGGATTTCTCGCTCTCCACCGCATCGCCATCGTCGGCGTGTCGCGCGACGAGAAATCTTATTCACGCATGCTGCTCCGGGCATTTACGGATCGCGGCTACGACGTAGTTCCCGTGAATCCCTCAGCCCCCGAGATAGAGGGCCGGCAATGCTTCTCTACTATCGCTCAGGTTCAGCCGCCCGTGGAGGGCGTCCTGGTTCTCACCAAGGCCTCCGAATACCCGCTCATCGCCGCGGAATGCGCCAGCGCCGGCGTCAAGCACCTCTGGTTCCGCTTCCCCGCCCCGCCTGTCGATGGCGCGACGGTCGTACAGGACGAGTGCCCGTTCATGTGGCTGCCTGATCGCGAATGGTACCATTCACTGCACCGCGCTCTGCGCGGTCTCGTCGGCGCACTGCCCCGCTAGGAGGAACCCATCTTGCTTTGGTCCCGCCGCAGCTTCATCGCCGCGCCTGCCGCGGCGCTCGCCATTGACGGCGGGTCTCCTGTGCGCGCCACGCCGCTCCGCCCTCGCCACTTCGGTCCCCTCTATTACGACGATGCCGAATGGCAGATGCTCGTCGAAGTCTGGAAGACCCGCAGCCCCTTCCGCTTCTGGGACTTCAACAATAAGCCTTCGCAGAAGGTCTCGACCCTTGAACGCGAGTTCGCCGCACGGATGAGTGTCAAGTACGCCGTTGCCGTGAACTCCGGCACCAGCGCGTTGCAGGCTGCGCTGGCGGGGCTCGGAGTCGGGCCCGGCGATGAGGTCATCATCCCAGCCTGGACCTGGCACTCCTGCTTCCACACTGTCGTCCTCGCCGGTGCCCTTCCCGTCTGCGCCGAAATTGACGAGAGCTTCAATCTCGATCCCAATCTCGTCGAGCGACACATCACGCCCAACACCAGGGTCCTGATGTGCGTCCATCTACAGGGCAATCCGGCGGACATGGACCGGCTCCTGCCCATCGCCCGCAGGCACAACCTCAAAGTGCTCGAAGACGTCTCACAAGCCGTCGGCGCTTCCTACAAAGGAAGACCGCTCGGTTCGATGGGCGACATCGCCGCCGCCAGCCTGCAGGTGAACAAGACCATCAGCGCCGGCGAAGGCGGCATGGTCTACTCCAGTGACGGCACTCTCCTCGAGCGCGCCGTCCGCTTCCACGACGTCGGGAATCTCCGTGCGCCCCACCAGGAGTGGCTCGGCCAATCCAAGCAGGAGGCCGTGCCCGGCGGAAACTTCCGCATGAACGAGTTCACCGGCGGCGTTTTGCTCGCGCAGGTCCGCAAGCTAGACCGCATCGTCTCCGACATCCGCGGGGTCGCGAAGCGCGTCTACGATGGCATCGCCGATTTGCCCGGACTGAAGTTGCGCGGCCTTCCCGATCCCGCGGGAGAGCTCGGCTCTGGCGTCTATCTCGACCTCGGCTCCAAGGAGACGCGCGACAAATTCCTCGCAGCCATGCGCGCTGAGAACGTTCCCGCCGCCGGCCCATCCGGCTCCGTGATCCTGCCGGTTCAGCCCTACGCCGCCCGGAAGCTCACCGTCCATCCGGCATGGCCCACTTTCAACAGCGAGCACGGCAAGGCGATCCAGTACGGGGCTGCATCCTGCCCGCGCACTATTGATGTGCTCAACCGATTCGGCGGCGTTCTCCTCGATCCGCGCTACTCCGAAGCAGACACGCGCGACATCGTTGCCGCCATCAGGAAGGTCTACCCCCAAGTTCGCGCGAAGTCCTCTCCACCGACCGCATGAACCGGAGCAGGTTCCCGCCATATACCTTGCGGATCTCCGCCGGCGTGTAGCCCACCTCTAGGAGCTTGCGCGTCAAGTTCGGCCACTGCGAAACGTCCTCCAGTCCCTTCGGCACGCACGAGACGCCGTCGAAGTCGCTGCCAAGCCCCACTGCGTCAACGCCCGCCACCTTGCGGATGTGGTTGATCTGCGCCACCACGTCGTCAATGGTTGCCTGCTCGCATTTCGTGGTTTTCGCATTGGGGTTCGTCCACGACGATGTGTCCGCCGACTTCTGCGACAGGAACTCGCAGCCAAAGTTGACCATCACCAACCCGCCCTTCTTGCCGACCGCCCGCAGCATCTCATCCGTCATGTTGCGCGCGATGTTCGATACCGCCCTCGCCGAAGAGTGCGAGCTGAACACCGGCGATTTGCTGGTCTCAATCACGTCCCAGAACGTCTTGTCCGAAACGTGCGCGATGTCCACCATCATGCCAAGCCGGTTCATCTCGGCGACAATCTCCTTGCCGTGCGCCGAAAGGCCCACATTGTCCTTCTCGCCTGAGGAGCCCGCCCACTCGTGGTTCTTTGAGTGCGTCAGAGTCATATACCGCACGCCGAGCGCGTAGAAGTCGCGCAACAGACGCTCGCTGCCCTCGATCGCGTGACCTCCTTCAATCCCGATCAGTGCCGCGATCTTGCCTTGCTTCCTCGCCTTCACAATGCCATCCGCCGTCCTGGCCAGCACGAAATCGTTCGGGTGCTTCTCCACGATGTCGTAGCGGATCGTATCGATCATCTCCAGAGCCCGGTGCGCCGATCCGTTCTTTTCCATGTACTCTGCGCCCACGTAGGCCGCGAAGAACTGCGCGCCCATGCCCCCCTTCTTCATCCGGACTGCGTCGGTATGTCCTGAGCTTCTCAGCGGTCCGATGTCCATGCCCTTCACCGTATCGCTGGTCACGTCATTGTGGCCGTCGATCAGGATCGCCGAGCGGTGGACCTTCATCACCTCGGCATCAGTCCACGTCTTCTTCTGAGCGTGCACCGCCAGCAGAGACACGGAGAGTATCAGCACGAAACGAAACATGTGGTTATTGTAGCGGCCAGCGCCCGGTCTCTATCCGGCGGGCTCCGGCCAGGGCGCCCGTGTAAAGATAGAGCCACGCGTGCGCCACTTCCCCGCCCTCAAGCACCACCCGTCGCAGCACTCTCTGATATTGCGAGCCTTCGTACCGGTCCATCTCCGTCAATAGCCCTACATCGTGCAGCCGAGCTACCTGGCCGTGCACCAATTGCCCGTCCACTGTCGCGTCAACAAGGGCTCCGTAGAGTCCAACGCGGTACAGCCGTCCCGCAGTTGCCGCCGCGCCGAGGTCGTCGGCGCAGCTCCACAACCGCCGCGAATAGCGGTTGTCCAAACCGCGCTTCAATGTGCCGTAGACAAACAGCAGGCTGCTCGATTCCATGACGCCTCGTTTGTCGCTATCATAGACGACCAATGACCCGTCGGAGTGCTATTGGGCTTCTGGCGCTCACTCCCTCGCTGCAGCGGGAACCTTCCATCGTCCTCGACGCTGCGGATCGCCGCGCGTTTCGCGCCTGGTTCACCTGGATCGCCGAATCGATGGCCTTCACTCCAGCCGCGAAGCGTCCTCGCGAAATCTCCGATTGCGCTGCCCTTCTCCGTTTCTCGTATCGCGAAGCGCTGCGCCCACACACGGCGGAGTGGGCCGCCGGTCTCGGCCTCGATTGGCTTCCACCTCTACCCGAACTCCGCAACCCCGTCCGGAAACCCGCCCTCTTCCTGACTCAATCCGGCTCGCGACGCGAATTCGCCGACGCCGAAAACCTCATGCGTTACAACTCGCGGCTCTTGTCCCGCGAAATTGCCCGCGCCGCGCCTGCCGACCTCCTTTTCTATCGCCAACTCGCCGATTTCGAGCCCTGGCACGCCATGGTCTTCCTCGGTCCCAGCGCCTTCGATAACTCGCGCGAGTCTCGCATCGTCTACCACACAGGGCCACCTCGGGCCGAAGTGCGCCGTCCGGTCCTCCACGAACTGTTGAACCATCCCGAGCCTCGCTGGCGGCCCATCGCCGGCAATTCCAATTTCCTAGGCGTCTACCGCTGGAACATTCTTTCCGAGACCGATTGAACTTTATGCGACTCCGCCTCACGCTCCTGCTCCTTGCCATCATCGTTCTCAGTTCTCCCGCCCAGGAAGATGAAGGGCGAGTTTACTTCTCCCTCAACACCGACCGACCCGTGCGCCCCGGCGAACAGGCCATCGTTCGCGTGCAGTCGCAGGGACTCCGTGAACTTGACTTCCGGATATATCGCATCAACGATCCGGTCCAGTTCTTCCGCCAGTTGGAGGATCCGCACCAGTTCGGGGGCGCCCGCCGGCCGCGCGTATCTCCCGCTGCCCGGACTCCACTCGAAAAGTTCGCTGCCTGGAAACGCCGCTGGCGCGGACGCCTGCGTGACCTCGCCCGGGCACAATTCACCGCGGAGAACCGGCACTCCATTCGCGCCAACCTTCAGGAGCAGCCCGCCGCAAAACCCACTCCCTCGGCCACGGGACCTCAATTCGCAGGTGTCTCCATCCTCAATCCTCAGCAACTCGTCCGCTCCTGGAAGCAGCCCATCCAAACCCGGCAGCGCTGGGAGCCTGCGAATGTCCCCATCACCCTCAACGAGAAGGGGCTTTATGTCGTCGAAGCCACCGACCAGAAGAAGCAGGCCTACACCATCATCTCCGTCACCGACCTCGTGTTGATCACCAAGGGCGCCTCCGGCCGCGCCCTGGTTCGAGCCGTCGATCGCACATCGGGCGCAGGCGTCGCAAACTGCCCCGTCCAGGTCTACGATTGGGTTCGCAAAGAAGAAGTCACGCGCGGGAACACGAACGACGGCGGTCTTCTGGAGGTCAAACTCGAACACCAGCTCGACGAAGGCATTCTGATCATGGCCCGCCGGGACGCCGACTTCGCCGTCGCCTCCATGCATCAGTGGGCGCTCTCCACAGATGACCGGCGCAACCTCACCGGCTACGTCTACACCGATCGGCCGGTATATCGTCCAGGCCACAAGGTCAGCTTCAAGTCCATCCTGCGTAACCTGCGCGGTTCATCCTACGAGATTCCATCGCAATCCTCAGCTCAAGTGACAGTTGATGATCCGCAAGGCAAATCACTCTTAAAACAGAAGATGTCCATCACCAGCTTTGGCACCGTAGCCGGTGATCTCGATCTCCCCGCCGACGCAGCCATCGGCTATTACAGCGTCAACGTGAGCCTCGGCACAGAGGAAGGAGAAGCTCACGCCTTCGGCGGCTTCCACGTTGAGGCGTACCGCAAGCCCGACTACGAAGTGAAAGTCACCACGGAAGCCCGGCGCGCTTTGCAGGGCGGTTCGCTGAAGGCCACCATCAACGCCCGCTACTACTACGGCGAGCCCGTCGCAGGCGCGAACGTGACATGGGTCGTCCATCGCTACCGCTACTGGCCCCCGTGGTGGGAAACGGAAGAGGGCTTCGGCGGGGACGAAGAGGAAGGCGGCTACGGCGGCGAGCAGATCTCCGAGAACAAGGGGCAGCTCGACGCCAACGGCAATCTCACCGTCACCGTGCCCACTGACCGCGCCGAGCACGACTACACCTACCGCATCGAGGCTCGCGTCGCGGACTCCTCCAACCGCCAGATCTCAGGCTCCAGTTCGTTCCTCGCAACACGCGCCTCGTTCATGGCCTTCGCCCGTCCCGAGAAATGGGTCTACGCTCCCGGCGATCCGGTCCGAATCATTGTCGAGACGCGCGACTACGACAGCAAGCCGGTTGGCGGCATCGCCTTCCGCCTCGACGTAGCTCCGTCGGAATGGCGCAAGCCTGCGCAAGCGCCCATTCTCGCCCGGGAAGGAAAAACAGGGCCGGAAGGCAAAGGCACAGTCGAGTTCCCTGCCCCGCCCAGCGGTGCCTACGAGCTGCGGCTCACCCTGGCCAACCCCGCGGGCGGCCAGATCACCGAACAATCCTGGCTCTGGATCTCCGGCGCATGGAGCGGCGGCACTGCCGAAAAACGTATCCAGATAGTCCCAGACAAGAGTTCGTACGCTCCGGGCGACACCGCCAAAGTGCTCATCATCACCGGCGTGCCGCAGTGCGACGTCTGGGTCTCTCTGGAGGGCAAGATGCTCTATTGGTCGAAGTTCATCCGCGTCACCGGCGGCACTGCCACGGTGGAGGTGCCCATCCAGAGCGTCCACGCGCCCAACGTCTTCCTCGACGCGGTCTTCGTCCACGACAACTCGCTCTTTCGCTCCTCAAAGTCCCTCAAAGTCCCGCCTGTGGAGAAACAGATTCAGGTTGAAGTGCAGTCGTCGAGAGCCAAATACAAACCCGGCGAACCGGCCACGTTTCTGATCCAGGCCAAGGACTATAAAGGCCGGCCGGTGCAAGGTGAATTCAGCGTCGGCATTGTCGACGAAGCCATCTACGCCATCAAGCGTGAAGCCCAGCCCGATATCCTGAACGTCTTCTACGGCCGTACCTGGAATCGCGTCGCCACAGACACATCCCTCAGCTATTACTTCTACGGCGAGGCGGGGACGCGCCGAATGCAACTGGCGCGCATCCAGTCGTCTCACTCCCGTGCGCAGCTCAAGCCTGACAAGCCCACCGGACCCAAGATCAGAAAGAGCTTCCCGGACACCGCCTACTGGATCGCCGACTTGCGGACGGATGCTCTCGGACATGCGGAAGTGCAGATGAGCTTCCCTGATTCGCTCACCACCTGGCGCACAACCGCGCGCGGCGTCACGCGCGACACCATGGTCGGCGGGGCCGTGCAGCGCACCATTGTGCGCAAGGACGTGATCCTCTCCATCGCCGCTCCACGCTTCTTCACCGAGGGCGACGAGGTCACCCTGCCGGTCCTCGTGCGCAACTACACCTCCTCCGAGCAGAAAGCCCGCGTCTCCCTCCAGGCGCAGGGCGTGCAGATCATCTCCGGCGGCGACCGCGAGATCACCATCCCATCCCGCGGTGAAGGGCGCGCCGACTACCGCGTCCGCATTACCGCACCCGGCAAAGCCATCCTCACCGCCAAGGCCCTTGCCGCCGCGGAGAGCGACGCGCTCGAGCTCACACTGCCCATCGAGCCATATGGCCTCAAGATGACCAGCGCCGCGCAAAAGCGCCTCGACGATTCCAACGCCGGACAAATCTTCCCATTCACTTTTCCCTCCGAAGCGCTGCCCGGCAATCGATCGGTCACTATTCACCTGACGCCCTCTGTGGCAGGTGCGGTCTTCGGTGCCCTCGATTACCTCATCACCTATCCCTATGGCTGCACCGAACAGACGATGTCCAGCTTCCTGCCGAACGTCATCGTCTCCCAGGCGCTGCGGGATTTGAATCTCCCCTCCAACATCGATCCGCGCGACCTCACGAAAAAGGTCAACGCGGGCCTCGAACGCCTCTACGGCTACCAGCACGACGACGGCGGCTGGGGCTGGTGGCACGGCGATGACAGTGATCCGTTCATGACCGCCTACGTTGCCCTCGGCCTGACTCAGGCTTCGGCCGCGGGCTACAGTGTCGAGACCTGGCGCGCAGGCCGCGCGCGCGAATGGATAATGGCTCGCATCGGTGCAACAGCCAAGATCGCTCCCGACACGCGCGCCTTCATGCTCTACTCAATCGCCATGAGCGGCAAAGTGGAGGCAGCGAAGATCGAACCCGTATGGGCTCTGCGAAACGAGATGACGCCGTTCGGGTGGGCGGTCCTCGGCCTGGCCTTCCAGCAGCTCAAGGACTCGCGCGCCTCTGAGATTGCCGCCCGCCTGGCCGAAACGAACATGCAGGACGGCGAGCAAGTCTATTGGCCCTCCAACCGCGATCCCATGATCGACTTCCCGGCCGACAACTCGTTCGAAGCCACGGCGTTCGCCGTCCGCTTTCTAGCCAAAGCGCAGCCCGACAGCCCACTGATCGACAGGGCTGCCCAGTGGCTGGTCAATCACCGCGACCAGGGCTATTACTGGGCCTCCACCAAGCGCACCGCATTCGTCATCTACGGCCTCACCGAGGTGCTGAGGCGCAGCGGCGAGCTGAAGCCCAGCTACCGCGCTCGCGTGCTCGTGAACGGCCGGGAAGTGCTTGCACAGTCATTCGGGCCGGACGACGCACTCAAGCCCCAGCCCGCCAAAGTGAAGGTCCCTATCGACTCGCCTTCCGCTGAAGTCCGCGTGGAGAAAACCGGAGGCGGACGCCTCTACGCTTCCACCAACTGGGAATACCGCAGCACCGGTGAGACTTCCGGAGATCGCGCTCAGCCTCAGTTGAACCCCGTGCGTATCACACGGCAGTACTTCCGCCTCAACCCTGTGAAGGACGGCGATCGCATCGTTCACGAACTGGAGCCTCTCGCCGGCGACGCAAAGCCCGGCGACATCATCGCAGTTCGAATCAACGTCCAGGGCGCAACCAACGATCAATACTTCGTCGTGGAAGACCCGCTCCCCTCCGGGGCGGAAGTGATCCCGCGCGACGATCTCTACGCCCTGCGCGGCCGTCCCACGTGGTGGTGGCCGTGGTACCAGCGCCGCGAGTTGCGCGACTCACGCGTCACGTGGTTCCCGTGGTCCATTCCCAAGCAGGGGCTCGACTACGTCTACTTGCTCCGCTTCACCAACGCCGGATCCTACAAGGTCGCACCCGCGCGAGTCGAGCCCATGTACACGCCGGGCCAACTGAGCTGGACTGAATCGCACACACTGGAGGTAAAGCCATGACGATCATGCGCTCCGCGTTCGCCGCTCTCTGGCGTGAGAAGTGGCTCTGGCTCCTGCAGACGCTCATGCTCGCCGCGGGCATCGCCGGCCTCTACTACTGGCTAGGACTCCCGGTCGCCACCACCACAGACTTACTGCTTCATGCCGTGATCGCGCTCGTCCTCATCGCACTGGCAGTGGCGGCGGTCTGGCTCACCATCCGGCGCATGGGCGCGGTGCCCTATCGCGCCGCTGCCGCTTCGCCGGTCTTCTGGCTGGCTCTGCTTATCGGTCTTTTTGCGGGACTGTTCCTTCCCTACGTCCTCATTCAATGGACCGGCGTGTTTCAGAGCCTCCGCGCTCAGTTCGCCAGTGCCATCGTCCGATTCACTCTCGCCGGATCGTTGTTCACCGGCGCGCTGCTTTGGGCGCACGCCTGTGGTGTCGCCGCGGGCAAGGAGGAGTGATGGAGAAACTGTACGATCTGCCAAACTCCCGCCAGATCCGCCTCATTGAAGGCGACATCACGCGGATCTCCGCCGATGCCATCGCCAACGCGGCCAACTCCGGGCTCGCCGGAGGCGGCGGCGTCGACGGAGCCATCCACCGCGCAGGCGGCCCTGAGATCATGCGGGAGCTCGACGAGATCCGTCCCACCGTCGGCCGTCTCCCCGCAGGGCAGGCCGTCGCCACCAGCGCCGGCCGACTGCCCGCGAAGTTCGTCTTCCACGCCGTCGGGCCCGTTTATCGGGGCGGCCATTCCGGCGAGCCCGAAGCCCTCGCGGAGTGTTACCGGACCTGCCTGTCGATGGCAGATGAACGAAGCTGCCGCTCCATCAGCTTCCCCGCCATCAGCACCGGCATCTACGGCTACCCCGCCGAGCCCGCGGCACGCATCGCAATCCGCGAAGTGATCTCATTCCTCCGCGACAGAGCTCTCCACGTCCAGGAAGTGATCTTCGTCCAATTCGGCGCAGCCGCGTTCGCGGTCTACGAAACCACCCTCGCCTATGCACTCCAGGTCGACCCGAGTGCAAACTGATCTCAATCAAGCCCCATACTGGTGAGATGTCCGACGTCAAAATCACTGCCATCGACGCCAACGCACTGGACTGGGAGGAGCGGCCCAACGACAAAATCGGCCGCTCCCTGTACCGAAAGGAACTCGTCACCGATCCTGACACGGGCATGATCGTCCGACTGGTCCGTTACCCCGCCGGAGTGATCAATCCCCTGCACACGCATCCGTGCGCGCACGGCATGTATGTACTGGAAGGAATCCTGCGAACGCATGACGGCGATTACGGCCCGGGCCACTTTGTCTGGTTCCCTGAGGGATCCGTGATGGAGCACGGAGCCACGGCTGAGGATGATGTCGTGGTCCTCTTCGTGACTAACAAGCCATTCGAGATCAACTATCTCTAGCACCGGAACTAACGCACGCCCGTCTCCAGCATCGACATGACATCAGGCAGCCCCCTCTGCCTGATTAAACCCTCCACTCGCCGCCTCTCCTCGGGGTGCGTGCCTCCGCCGCCGAGGTGATCCGCCAGCCCCTCTTCAAACCACAAAGGCAGAGGCTTCTTTGCATTGGCGAGCACAGCCACGTGGATCATCTCGTGCAGCAGCGTCGCACGCAGCGTGCCCGTTCCGCGCAGCATCGCCGCGGGCTGCATGTGGACCACGCGCCCTCTCGCGACAGCCGCCACCGTGCCTGCTTCGCCCGTCGCATCACGGAATATGCTCACGGAAGGATACGCGCGCACCTGAGGCCGTTTGCCCACCCGCAATCCCGTCTTCTGTTCAGCCTCCGCCAGAGCGCGATCCGCCAGCGCCGGCAGTTCCTCATCCACAGGCGCGGCCGTGCCCCATACGTCAACTATTTCGCCTCGCATCACCTGCCACGGAATGTCCTTCGCGCTGACTCCTGCATGCAACCCTGGAAAATAGGCGTTCAGGATCTCGTCGAACTTCTGTCCGGCCTTGCCGCGCTCTTCTGCGCCGATCTGGCACAATCCTACGCCGTGTCCCGTTCCTTCGCCGTGGAACACCGCCGCCGTTCCGCTGTTCGTGATCTCGTACAGCCGGCTGCGCAGCAGATTCCACCCCATGCTGCGCCCGACCAGAAGGTGCAGCCGTTCCGCGCTGATCAATCCTTGGTTGGACCGAATCGTGATAGCGCGCCCCGACGCCGTCCGCCGGATCACCTCCATCTCGTTGAGCCCCGGCAGACCGAGGATCGCAGCCAGCTTCTCCCACTGAATGCTTGCGGTCCACGAGCCCTTCACAGCCAGACAGTACGAATCTTCCCCGCCCTTCAAGTACGATCGGGCCGCGCCCGGCCACATCTCACCCGCCGCCGCGGTTCTTCCTCCGCAGTGGCCGGTGTAGAAGATCTGCGCGGGACGGCCTCTCGACCACAGGATCATCCCCTCCGTTGCTTCGACGGCCGCACGCAGCTTCGGTGTAATACTCCCGGGCCGCGCATCCTGGCAGTGCGTTGTCTCGCAGAAATTGAATCCCTCTAAGCGATGGCGATTCATGTTGTAACGCGCATACGTGCGCGCCGCCACGGCCATCGCCTTCAACGCCTCCGGCGAGGTCATCCCGCCCGCTTCGCCGGCCAGCACCCAGCCGACATAGTCCTCCATCTGCATTCGTGTGATTGCGCCGCCCGCCAGCCGCACCTTCACCGTTTGCGCTGGCAGCAGCGCACACAGGACGCTTAGCGCGATGTTCCGGATCGCCACCATTCGAAGATCTCCCGCGCCAGCGGCGCCGCGTCTGTCCCGCCCGTCCCGCCCGGCTGATGCGTCACTACCACGATGCGTGCTTCCCGCGCGGGCGCATATCCCGCAAACCACGCACCTTCTTTCGTCGTGCCGGTCTTGCCTGCAATCTCCAGTCCTTCGACGCTCGCAAGCTGCGCCGTGCCTTCTCGCACTGCACGTTCCAATCCGCGCTTCACCACCGGCTCGCCCGATACCGCAATCCGGCGGTAAGCTCCAGCCAGCGCCAGCGGTGTGAATCTGACACCCTCCAGCCCCAATGCCTGCAATTGCAGCCGGTCCACGTCCCGGGCCGGCGCGGCCTCGGCGCCGGCCCGCCGCAATGTCTCGTAGACCAGCTCCGCACTGGCGATCTTCGCCATCTCCGCGAACCACGAATTGCAGCTCGCCGCCAGTGCCGTCTCTGCATCTACAGGAAAGGGCACCTCCACATGCGTACAGTCGAGCCTGCGCCCGCCGATCACGAGCGGACGCTTGCACGCCACGATGCCTCGATTCCTGAAGGCCTCCAGAACGACCGGCTTCACCGTCGAACCGGGCGCCGCCAGCCTCCATCGCGCCGCCGTCTCGTTCTCGAAACGCACGACGCTTCCGTCGCTCGCCCGGAGCACCACTGCGCAGGCTCCGCCCTTCCACGCACCCGCCGCCGAGAGCATCACCGCCCGGCGTGTGATCATAACAGACCGAACAGCTCGAAGTATTTGGAAGGCACTTTCACTGGCTTTCCGTCCCGCAGGAACACATGCCGCGTCTCGCCGCTCGCCAGCAGTTTCTCTTCGTTCGCCTCACGAATCTCGTAGGCGAACGTGATCATGCGCGCGTGCGTGTGCTTGAACCAGGCGCGTGCAACGATTTCGTCGTCATACCTCGCCGGCTGATGATACCGGCACGCGACCTCGGATACCGCCAGCAGCAGCCCGTCGTCCTGTTCTATGTCCCGATAGCGCACTCCCCGCTTCCGGCACAGCTCAGTCCGCGCCATCTCCATCCAAACCAGATAGTTGGCATGATAGACAACACCCATCTGGTCCGTCTCCGCGTAACGTACCCGGAACCTGACTTCAGAGATTTCGGGCTTCTCTTTTTTCACTCTTCCATCGTAGCCGCCTTGAAACCGGTGCCGCTCCGGGGCCGTCTGCTACTATGACCTTTATCGTGACGATCCGTGTCCTATTCTTCGGAATGCTCAAGGAAATTGTGGGCCGGTCCGAAGAGCGCCTCGAAATGCCCGCCGGTTCCACTCTCGCTGACGTGTTCTCCCATTACGCCGCGTTGCAGCCTCGGCTTCAGGAGCTTTCCCGCAGCATCGTCCTCGCGGCCAATCAGCGGTTTGCCGAGCGTTCCCTCGCGCTTAACGACAACGATGAGATCGCGTTCCTCCCGCCCGTCAGCGGCGGTTCGGGCCCCTTCACGCACGTGATCGAAGACGAGGCAGGCCACGTCTTCGCGCTGACTCGCCAGGCCATTAACATCGGGGAATTGCGCAATCGGCAATTGCGCCCTGAAGACGGCGGCGTCGTCATCTTTGAGGGGGTTGTCCGCAACCACTCCAACGGACGCCGGACACGCTACCTCGATTACGAGTGCTATGAAGCGATGGCCATCGAAGTCATGGCGCAACTCGGCCGCGATCTCGCCGCACGCCACGACATCAGTCGCGTCGCTATGGTCCATCGCCTCGGACGCATCGAAATCGGCGAAGCAAGCGTCGTCATCGTCGTCACCGCGCCTCACCGCCAGCCCGCCTTCGACGCCGCGCTCGAAGCCATCAACCGATTGAAGAAGACAGTGCCCGTCTGGAAGAAGGAGTACTTCGAGGACGGAGAAGTCTGGGTGGAGGGCGATTGGGACTCGTCTGTCGTCGCGCGCTAATTTACGCCATGGCGGCGCTGCCGCTGCTCCCTCAGGAGCCTGTCTTCAAGGTCGACGTCAAGCTCGTCCGCATGCTGGCCACGGTCAAGAATGCACAGGGGCAACTGGTCGGCGGCCTCTCCAGGGAAGATTTCACCATCAGCGACAACGGCGTCCCGCAGGAAGTCGCGCTCTTCGAACGCCAGACCGCGCAGCCCCTCTCGGTCGCGCTCCTCGTCGACCGGAGCCGCTCCACGCAGCGTGAAAAGCCCTACGAACTGGAAGCCGTGCGCCGCTTCGTGCGCGCCCTGTTCAGAGAGGGAAACCCCGAAGACGCCGCCGCCCTGTACAGCTTCAATTTCGAGGTTGTGCTTCAGGCGAACTACAGCCACCGTCCAAACCGCATCGACGATGCCCTCAGCCGCCTCAAGAGCGAAGGCGCCACCGCGCTCTACGACGCCATCTACCTCTCCAGCAGGGATCTTGAATCCCGCGGGGGCCGCCGCGTCGTCGTCGTCGTCAGCGATGGCGCCGACACCTACAGCAAGGTCGACTTCCAGAAGGCCCTCGAAGGCCTCCACCGCGCCAACGCGGTGCTCTACGCGGTTCTTATCGTTCCCGTCGCCAATGACGCCGGCCGCAACCTGCGCGGCGAAAACGCACTGATTACCCTCACTCAGTGGACGGGCGGAAAGATCTTCTTCCCCGCCCTCGGAGCCTCCATCGACGACGCCTTCGCCGACATCCTCCGCGACCTCCGTACTCAATACCTCATCGGTTACTACCCGAAGAATGTTCCTCCGTCCAGGGAACGATTCCACCGCGTCCAACTCGCTGTCGACAAGCCCGGACACTCCGTCTCCGCCCGCAACGGATATTTCGCGGATGCGCTACCATGAGGCTTGAGGAGTCCTCTCCGCTTTGCCTAAATCCAAAGCTCCCGCGCAAACCTTCGCAGAGCCGCAGTATCTGAAGCAGCTCGTCGAACAGCGGACTCCTGTCTCCGTCAAACTGATTACCGGCGAAGAATTTGACGGCACCATCGAATATTGGGATCAATCCTTCCTTCGCCTCACCCGCGAGCCCGAAAATCCCAACCTGTTTATCTTCAAACACGACATTCGCTACATCGCCATCCTCTCCGAATAGCTCACTTCGACCCACATGCCCAGCTTCCTAGAATCCGCAACGGACATCGCTCGCGAAGCCGGAACGCTTCTCGCCCACCACTTTGAGCGCGGCATCGCGTTCGACCTGAAAGGCGACTTCGATCTCGTCACCGAAGCTGACCGCGCCAGTGAAAAACTCGTTGTCGAGAGGCTCCACTCCTATTTCCCCTCGCACTCTGTCCTGGGGGAGGAAGGCGGCATGCGCGACAACTCCAGTGAGTATTGCTGGTATGTCGATCCGCTCGACGGCACCACCAACTTCGCTCACGGCTATCCGGCATTCAACGTCACCATAGGCCTCGAGCGCGCCGGCGAGCTGATCGGCGGAGTGATTTACGACCCTGTCCGCCAGGAGATGTTCACCGCCGAGCTCGGCGGCGGCGCCTTCCTTAACGGGCGCCGGATCCATGTCAGCAAGGCCCGCACGCTCGACTCCGCGCTCCTCGCCACCGGCTTCCCATCCCGCAAGCGTCATGAGAACGTCAACGTCCACTTCTTCCACCAGGTGGCGATGACTTCGCACGGCGTGCGGCGCAGCGGCTCGGCAGCCATCGACCTGGCCTACGTCGCCTGCGGCCGCCTCGAAGGATTCTGGGAATTCGGCCTCAACCCCTGGGATATGGCGGCAGGACTCCTTCTCATCCGCGAAGCCGGTGGAACCACCACCAGCATGACCGGCGGTCCCGCCGGTCTCCGCGGCCCGCACATCGCCGTCTCCAACTCCCTGATCCACGCCGAGCTGCTTCAGTTGTTCGGCGAGGTCTTCAAGGGGCAGTATCGCTACCCCATCCCGCCCATCGTCTCTCGTTAGCCCTGATATCACGTCGTTCCGCTGGGTAGTGCCGGCCCTCGCGACGCTCCGCCTGTGCGCATGCCGTGCGCAATATTTCCCATTCCTTTTCGCCCCGCAGTTTGTGTTACGCTAAACGATTGAAAATGCGAACCGTCGACCTCATTCAGCGCAAGCGGAACGGCGAAGAGCTGTCGCCCGAAGAAATCACCTGGCTCGTTGAAAGCTACACGCGCGGAGACATTCCGGACTACCAGATGGCCGCGTTCCTCATGGCCGTCTACTTCCAGAACATGACCGACCACGAGGTCGGGGCGATGGTCGAGTCCATGATTGCCTCCGGCGAAAAACTCGACCTCTCCTCTGTCAGCGGCCCCAAGGTGGACAAGCACTCCACCGGCGGCGTCGGGGATAAGACCAGCCTCATCGCCGCGCCTATCGCCGCCGCTGCCGGCGTTAAGGTGCCCATGATCTCCGGCCGTGCTCTCGGCCACACCGGCGGCACCCTCGATAAGCTTGAGTCCATCCCCGGATTCCGCACCAACCTCTCCACCGATGAGTTCAAGGATGTCCTCGACAAAGTAGGCTACGCCGTCATCGGTCAGAGCGATACGGTCACTCCCGCCGACGGAAAACTCTATGCGCTCCGCGACGCCACCGGCACCGTCGAGTCCATCGCCCTCATTGCAGCGTCCATCATGTCCAAGAAGCTCGCGATGGGCCTCGATGGTCTCGTCCTCGACGTGAAAGTGGGTTCCGGCGCGTTCATGAAGCGTCAGGTGGATGCACGCCGCCTCGCGCAACTCATGACCACGATTGCCCGCCGCGCGGACCTGCGCGCCCAGGCGCTCATCACGGACATGAACCAGCCGCTCGGCTTCGCCATCGGCAATGCCCTCGAAATCATGGAGGTCTCCCAGACTCTCCAGAACGTCGGTCCTGACGATCTGACCCGCATCTCCCGTGAACTCGCCGCCCGCATGATCTTCCTCGGCAAGATCACCTCGACGCTCGAAGAGGCGCGTGAACTTGCCTGGGCCAGGCTCCAGGACGGCTCCGGCTATCGCAAGCTCAAAGAGACCATCGCCGCCCAGGGCGGAAACCCCCAGGTCCTCGACCGCTTCGACCTCTTGCCCAATGCCACAGGCGCCATGGAGATCACCTCTCCACGCGGCGGCTACATCTCCGCCATCGATGCGGAAGAGATCGGCCTGGCCTCCTCCATGATCGGCGCGGGCCGCGATACCAAGGAAGACTCTATCGACCCCGCAGTCGGCGTGGTCCTCGAAGTCAAGGTCGGCCAGAAGGTCGATGCAGGCGGCGTGCTCTGCCGTCTGTACTTCACCGACGAAGAACGCATCCAGGAGGCCGCCGAACGCGTCGAAGACGCCTTCCGCATCTCCGCCACACAGCCTGAACCGCGAGAGCTCATCCTCGAAGTCGTCAGCTAGTCATTGAGAGGGCCGGAATGGACCGCCTGATTGGACTGCTGGGCCTGGTCTCAATCCTCGCCCTCTGCTACCTGTTTTCGACGAACCGCAAGGCCGTCAAGCCGAGGCTCCTCTTCTGGGGCCTTGGCCTCCAGTTTGCGTTCGCTTTCCTGGTCCTCAAAACCGACGTCGGCAAACTCTTCCAGGCCGCCAGCGTCGCTGTGAACGCGCTCCTCGAGTACGCCGAGAAGGGCAGCGAATTCCTCTTTGGCCCGCTCGGCATCAAGTCCGGACCCTTCGGCGTCGTATTCGCCTTCCAGGTCCTGCCCATCGTCATCTTCATCGCCAGCCTCTTCTCGATCCTCTACTACTTCGGGATCATGCAGATTGTCATCCGAGGCATGGCCTGGGGCATGCACCGTGTCATGCGCTGCTCCGGCGCCGAATCCACCAACGTCGCAGCCAGCATCTTCATGGGCCAGACCGAAGCGCCGCTCACCATCCGGCCCTTCCTGCCCCGCCTCACCGAGTCTGAGCTCTTCACGGTCATGACGTGCGGCATGGCGCACGTCTCGGGTGCTGTGATGGCTGCTTACGTAAAGATCGCGGGTGTCGATATCAAGCACCTGCTCACCGCCGTTATCATGACCGCGCCGGCCACGCTGATGCTCGCCAAAATCCTGGTTCCCGAGACCGGCGAGCCCGAAACCGCCGGCGACGTCAAGGTCGAAATCGAGAGGCCCGGCGTCAACGTCATCGACGCCGCCGCACGCGGCGCTGGTGACGGGCTACAGCTCGCCCTCAACATCGGCGGAATGCTCATCGCCTTCATCGCCCTCATCGCCCTCGTCAACGGGTTCATGTCGTGGATACATGGGCTCGCCGGCTGGTTCCCCGAGTCTCTCCAGAAGCTCTTCGGCATCGTCTTCGCTCCTCTCGCCTGGATCATGGGAGTGAGTTGGAAGGATGCCTCCACCGTCGGCGACATGCTGGGCACCCGCATGGTGCTGAACGAATTCATCGCCTTCCTCCGCCTCGGCGAAGTCAAGAATACTCTCGACCCGCGCTCCTTCGTCATCGCCACCTTCGCTCTGTGCGGCTTTGCCAACTTCAGTTCCATCGCCATCCAGATCGGCGGCATCGGCGCTCTCGCCCCCAACCGCAAATCAGACCTGGCCCGCCTCGGCATTAAGGCCATGCTCGCCGGCACCCTCGCCAATTTCATGTCCGCCTGCATCGCCGGAGTCCTGCTATGAGAAAGTGGGACAGGCTTCCAAGCCTGTCCTTTGCACTCGACGTCTGCACGAGAGCACTCCAATGATCCGCCAAGCTGCCGATTTCCTCCGCTCCCGCCTCAATACCTGGCCCTCCACCGCCATCGTCCTCGGCTCTGCTCAGGCCGCCTTTGCCGAGGCCCTCGAAGACAAAACCGTCATCCCTTACAAGGACATCCCTGGCTGGCCCGTTCCCGCTGTCGAAGGCCACGCCGGCCAGCTCATCACTGGCGTCTGCGGAACCACGCCCGTCACCGTCCTCAGCGGCCGCGTTCACCTCTACGAGGGCTGGACCCCGCAGCAGGTCACATTCGGCATCCGCGTCCTCGGCCTGCTCGGCCTGAAGAACCTCATCCTCACCAACGCCGCCGGCGGCATCAATCCCAAATATCACCCCGGCCTCCTCGTCCTCATCACCGATCACATCAACCTACAAGGCTCCAATCCTCTCTGCGGCCCCAACGACGGTGGCCTCGGCCCCCGCTTTCCCGACATGTCGCGCGCCTATTCACCCGCGCACCTCGACACCGCCCGTTCCGCTGCCAAAGAGCTCGGCATCCCTGTCGGCGAAGGCGTCTATGCCGCACTCCTCGGACCCAGCTTCGAGACTCCCGCCGAAATCCGTTACCTCCGCACCATCGGCGCCGATCTCGCCGGCATGTCCACTGTTCCGGAAACCATCGTTGCCAATCACATGGGCATCCGCGTCCTCGCCATCTCCACCGTCACCAACATGGCGGCGGGCATGCAAAAGGAGCTGAGCCACCACGAGGTCCTCGAAACAGGCAAAGCCTCAGCGGGCAATCTCATCCGCCTCTTGACGACCCTCTTGCCCCGATTGGACCCTTAGTCATGGACGCACTTCGCCAAACCGCTCTCGACGCCCGTGCCCGCGCCCACGCGCCTTTCTCCCACTTCCTTGTCGGCGCAGCCGTCGAAACCGTCGACGGCCGCATCTTCGGCGGCTGCAACGTTGAGAACTCGTCCTACGGCCTCACCATGTGTGCGGAACGTACGGCCATCTTCCGCGCTGTCTCGGAAGGCGCGAAACGCTTCACTCGCATTGCCGTCGTCGCCGACACGGAGAAACTCACTCCGCCTTGCGGCGCCTGCCGGCAGGTTCTCTGGGACCTCTGCGGCGATCTCGAAATCATTCTCTTTAACCTGCAGGGCGCCAGCGAATCGTTCCGCCTCGCAGATCTCCTCCCACGAGCCTTCGATGCGACTTTCCTCGATTAGTCTTGTTCTCTTTTCTTCGATCCTCGCCGCCGCCCCTGCCGACCTGATCCTTTCCGCCGGCAGAGTCATCACCATGGACGCCCAGCGCCGGATCATCGATAACGGCGCGGTGGCCATCGCCAAGGGCCGCATCCTCGCCGTCGGCCCGCGCGCCGAGATCGACAAGCACTATCAGGCCCCAAAGCGAATCGATCGTCCCGACGCCATCCTCACGCCCGGCCTCATCAACACCCATACCCACGCCCCCATGTCGCTGCTCCGCGGCATCGCCGACGATCTCGACCTCCAGGACTGGCTGAGGAAGTTCATCTTTCCCGCTGAAGCCAGGAACGTCAACGAAGAGTTCGTTCGCGCCGGCACCCGTCTCGCCGTCCTCGAAATGATGCTCGGCGGCACCACCACGTACACCGACATGTACTACTTCGAGCAGGCAATCGGCGACGAAACCCGCAAAGCAGGCATGCGCGCCGTCCTCGGCCAGACCATCATCGGCTTCCCCGCTCCCGACTACAAGACTCCCGAGGACTCTCTCGCCGGCGCGGAGAAATTCATCGCCACGTTCAAGAACGATCCGCTCATCACGCCCGCCGTCGCTCCACACGCCGTCTACACCAACTCCACCGAGACACTCAAAGCCGCTCGCGCTCTCGCCAACAAGCACTCAGTCCCGTTCATCATCCATGTCTCCGAGACGCAGCAGGAGAACATCGACTTCGGCATGAAACACGACCGGCTCACCCCGACCATGTACCTGGAGTCCATCGGCGCGCTTGAAGGCCGCACCCTCTTCGCTCACATGGTCTGGGCCCGCACCGACGACCTTGTTGTCCTCCAGCGGCACAAGGTCGGCGTCTCCCATTGCCCCTCCAGCAACATGAAGCTCTCCAGCGGAATATCGAACGTGCCCGGCATGCTGGCCCTCAACCTCGCCGTCGGGCTCGGCACCGACGGCCCCGCCGGCTCCAACAACGACCTCGACCTCTTTGAAGAGATGGACCTCGCCTCCAAGCTCGCCAAAGTAAACACCATGGATCCGAAGTCGATGCCCGCCAAGACCGTGTTCGAAATGGCAACCATTCTGGGCGCACAGGCGCTCGGCATGGAGAAAGAGATCGGCTCACTCGAGCCCGGCAAACGCGCCGACCTGATCACCCTGTCGCTCAACAGCCCGCACGCCTGGCCCGCCCACGACCCCTATTCCATGCTGGTCTTCTCGCTGAAGAGCTGCGACGTCCAGGACGTCGTCATCGAAGGCAAGATTACCGTGGAAAACAAACGGCCGCTGACGCTGAATCCCGTTGAGATCCGGCGCCAGGCGGCCGCGATTCGCGTAAAGGTCGACGTGTCGCTCAAATAACAGCGCCGAACATCTTCAGCTTTCCCTCGACGAATTCGTAAGTCGATCCACCCCGGTACCGCCAACTCTCCGACTTCCGCTCAGGGTGCACTTCGATCTCATCCGGAGGACCGTTCTTCAAATACACCTTGCCCCGGTCCGTCTCCGAGCCGCGCTTTCCTGCCTCGGCAAACTTCTTATCCGCATACTCGACGCGCCGTTCGTACTCCTGCCTTCGTGCCTTCTCCTTGGCCTGCCTCTCAGAGCGATCCCCATCGCTCTGGGCCTGTGCCAGCGCCTCTTTCTGAGCCAGCTTTGCGGCCATCTCCGCCCGGATCTGGTTCACCCTGTCCTGTGCCTGCGCAGGCTCCAGCAGCCTTTTGTCATGGATCGCGAGTTCCTTCGTCTCACGAGCGGCCATCTCCTTCATCTGTGAGTCCAGCGCCTTCATTTGTTCGTCGATCCGGCGGCTGGCATCCTCCATCACCTTCGCCTTCATCTCCAGTTCCGCCGAAATCTTCTTTCTGATGGCTTCATCGCCGCCGATCTTCTCCAGTTCGGCCCGCAGAGCTTCCATCTGAGGCTTCATCGCATCCGCCTCAGAGCGCAGCTTCATCCCCTCGCGCTGCAGTTCCTCGCTCAAACGCCGCAATTGGATCTCCTTCGCCTCCATCGCCTCATGCGCGCGCCGCATTTCCTTCTCCACAGCAACCATGCCGCCGGCAACGCCTCCGGCCACACCTCCAGAAATGCCGCCTTCAGTTCCGCCCGCCACGCCTTTGCCCGGGGGTGGGGGCGGAGGAGGTGGAGGCGGCATCTTCTTCTCTTGATCAACGGTCGGGGGCGGTGGCGGCGGTGGCGGCTTCACGCCCTTTTTCGCAGGAGGAGGCGGCGGAGGTGATGGAGCTTTTGGAGCATCGCTCTGAGCCCACAACATCCCACCCAGAATCACCGCCACTGCCGACACGCTCAGCGCCGGAGCCATGCCATATCGTTTCTGTTCCATACCTAAGAGTCTCCCGATCCTCTCTTTCACTCCGCTGCCCGCCGCAGCCATCGAAAACTCCACCCGCACCTCTTCCAGTCGCAACAGCGCCGTTGAATACAACACGCGGTCTCCGCATGCCTCCACCGCCGCCTCGTCGCAGCACTCCTCTCTGTACTTCCTCATCCGCGACGACACCCACCACACCGCAGGGTGGTAGAACAACAGGTTCTCCACCACCGTCTGCAACAGGTTCACTAGGTAGTCGTAGCGACGTACGTGCGCCAGTTCATGCGCAATCAGCGACTCCAATTGCTCCGGCGTCAGACCCATCAATGCACAAACCGGCACCAGTACCACGGGCCTCAGCCACCCGAACACCTGCGGGACTCGCACCATCGCCGACTCATAAATCCGCACCCCCTCGCGAACGAACAGCAGCGCACCCTGCCCCGCCCTGCTCCTTCGCCATGCCAGGCACCACCCTCCCACCGATCTCAGCAGCAGCAGAGTCGCACCAGCCATCCAAACCTGCGTCAGCACCTGCAGCCAGTCCGGATTCCACGCTGACCTCACCGCCGCAGCCGCGGTATTCGCGGACACCGCCGGCAAATCAACGTCCATCACCACTCGTCCGCTTGAAAGCCAGAAGAATGTGATCACAGGCGACCCCGCCATCAGCGACATCACCGCGCACCCCGCCGCATACCTCGATTGCGGCTTTCGCAGCAAAGCAAACAGCGCGGCTGCCAACAGGCCCAGCAGAGTCCCCTGCCAGACAAAATGAATCAACGCCCACCCCAATGCCTGCTGCGCGTTCATCGGTTACCCCTCTCATACTCGTCCAGCATGCGCCGGATCTCAGCCAGTTCTTTCTTCGAAGTCTGCCGCGTAGAGAGCGCCCGCATCACCAGCGCCGCCGCGCTTCCTCCAAACGCCCGCTCCACCAACTCGTTCACAAGCTGGCCTTGCGTATCTTCTTGCCGCAGTGCAGCCTTGTACACGTGAGCCCTCTCGCTCTCGTCCCGCTCCACCAGTCCCTTCTCCGCCATGATCTGCATCAGCTTCAGCGTGGTCGTATAGCCGCCGCCCGTGCGCGGCTCCAGCACGTCGTGTACCTGCCGCACCGTGGAGGGTCCCCGCTCCCACAGCACCTGCAGGATCATCAGTTCGCTTGAAGTCGGTTTTGCCGTCACACCCCGACAATATACGAAGACGTTCGTAGTGTCAACGAAAACTTTCGTAGCACCGCCGCTGAGTGTGGGTGACCGGTCGTCACACTCTAGCGAAGCGCCTGCAGCAGGCTGGACTGATCGTCCACCCAGAGCGCGCCTTGCCTGGATGAGACGGTCTTCGTGGGAAGCCCCAGCGGGTCAAGCGCTTCTCGCGAACCGGCGACACACCAGATGCTCGGGATGGTGCCGCCTTTCGGCACTCCTTCATCCAGTACTGGGATGCTCATCCACCCCTGATCCCCGGCGAGCCGGGCTGCGACGGGCAGCAGATCCAGATACAGGTTCGAAAGATGGAGCGCTAGCACACCCTGAGGCTTGAGATGCTTTCGATAAACCTGAAAGGCCTCGCGGGTGAGGAGATGGACAGGAATGGAGTCGCCGGAAAAAGCGTCTAGCACCAGCAGATCAAATTGTTGAGGCGGCTCGGATTCCAGCAACAGGCGTCCGTCGCCCAGGAGAACCTCTACTGTGGCGTGCTCCCGGGCCTGAGAGAGAAATGTGAAGTGCTGCTCGGCGTAGCGCGCCACAAGAGGGTTGATTTCGTAGAATCTGAAACGATCCCCAGGACGTGAGTATGCCGCGAGAGTTCCGGCCCCGAGCCCGATAACGCCAACTCGACGCGGACCGGTGAGATTTAACAGGCAGCGTCCGATGCCTGAATTTGGCCCGTAATAGGCGGTAGGCCGTTGGGACTCCTTGGGCTCGCGAAACTGCGCCCCGTGTGAGATCGCGCCGTGGACAATCCGGCGCAGCGCCGGCACTCCACCACCCGCCGGACTGTCCTCAATGTAGAGACTGCCGTAGAAGTTGCGGCCTTCTTCGACAACCCTCTCCGAAGTCAGCATGTAAGCGAATGCTGGCACTGTCGCCAATACCGCACAGATTGTGGCGGCAATGTCGATCAGAATCCGCCGGCGGTAGACGGACATCATGATGACGATGGCGCACAAAGACAAGGCGATCGGCAATTCCGCGTAGGACCTGAAAAGCCTCGGAGCCGCGAAGGCGACAATGAATGATCCCAGCGCTCCGCCGGTCGCCATGGTGAGGTAGAACTGAGTCAGGTGAGCGGGCGCCGGCTTGCGCGCCGCGAGTTCGCCGTTGCAATAAAAGCAGCAACAAAAGCACCCGCAGGCAAAAATGGGAATGCCTACTCCCAGCATGCGCCCCGGTTGAAGGTACACGAGAGCATATACCATCGCAAGGATGGCTACTCCAGCCATCGGAATTCCCCAACGCGGGTCATACCACTCGCGTTCAAAACTAACTGCGAAAGAGAGCAAGTACAGCAGGAGCGGAACCGCCCAGAGAAACGGGATCGGCGCAACGCTTTGGCACAGATGTCCCGTGATGCTGATCATGAGCACCGAACCAAGCACGGAAAACCCGAGCCACTGAACCCCATTGACCAGAGTCGGCTGGCTGGCCTGGGGTGCCCAGCGCTCCACTGGTTCAACGTTTGCCGTCCGGCGGAAGACCATGAACGCTGTCGCAATCATGGTGCAAGCCCAAAGACCATATCCGATCGACCAGATCATGTTCTGCTGTGTTAGCGGGACAAGTGGTTCCAGCACAAACGGAAAGAACAGCAACGCCGCTGCGCAGGAGAGATTGGATAGGCCAAAGAGCCTGTAAGCGCGTCCGTCGGCCTGGAGTCTGGCGTGCCAGGCTTGGAGCAAAGGACTGGTTGCACTGAGAACAAAGTAGGGCCCGCCGACTGCTCGCAGCAGTACCCAGACGATTTGCCAGCCCGGGCCGGCTTGTCCCAGTTCAGGTCGAGCAATTCCGGATATTCCAACCGGCAACGCGAACAGGCTCAGAATTACGGCAACCGCATGAATCGCAGCCTGGCGGCGAGGCGAGAACCAGGAAATGAGCCAGTGCGCGTACAGGTACCCGGCAAGCAAAGCCGTTTGATAGAACACCAGGCAGACTGCCCACACTGCGGCTGTTCCCCCAAACCACGGCAGGATCTGCTTCGCCAACAGCGGCTGGATGAGAAACAGGAAGAAGGCGCTGCCGATAACAGAAGAGAGAAGCAAAGGCACAGGTGCTCCTCTCATTTATCGGCTGATCGGGATCGAATTCTTTAGGAGACTTCGCCCTGTTGCAGGGCGCTACAATTCCCTCATCCACCCCTCCGCCGCCGATACCGCCGCCGGCACCGGTTCCTTGCCCAACCGGAACATCTGCTTCCACGCCCGAGGCTTTCTCTCATACGCCGGATTGACAAAGACGATCTTGCCGTTCTTTGTCGCCGTTTGTGCACCGAAGTCCACCGTCTTGGCCATGGCCACGAACTCTCCCAACCGCTTTTTCAGCGTCGGCCGCAGCCTGTGCTCGTCATAGGCCCGCTGTTCCTGTTTCTTCTGCGAGTCCGCCTGGCTCTGCGCGCCTGCCGTCTTCGCCGTTTCGATGCCTGCCAGCGTATCCGGACCACCCATCTCAACGCTCTTCAGGATCGCGTACTGCTTCTTGAACTCCTCGGGACTCGACTTCATCAAAGGCGCGATCGCCTTGGCCCGCGCCGCCAGCTTGCGGTGATTCGGATCGTCGCTCTCCTGCCAGTTCTTCAGATCATTCGGGAACAGGAACTCCAGAGACTGCATCGGCATTTTCATGTACTCCGCTGCCGCCTGCGCCGCCACTTGCGCCATCATCTTCTCCATGGCGCCCTCCTGCACAATGGCTTGTGATTCGGCCTGCGGATCCACCTTGATCCCGTGATTCACCGCGTTGAACCGCTGCCGGATCCATTCGTCGTACGTCTTTTCAAAGCCCGGAGCCATCGCGTAGGTCTTCGCCGCGCCGGACAGTTCCCTCATCAGTACCACCCGGTCCGCCGCCGGACGCGAGTCCCACGCGTCCTTCACAGCCCGCTTCAGGTGTTGTGAGCCAGGCAACTCAGTCAGCCCTTCGTTCAGAAGTCCCTGCCGCGCGACCACGGACTTGTCCTGGTCCGTCCATCCGAGCGTCGCCATCATGGACTGCCAGCCCATGAGCACACCCGCAGTCAGGGACACACACAGCACACTCTTCTTGTTCAGCACGATGACCGTTTTCTCCTCCGATTGTCTCTGTCTATCTCCGCCTGACCAGACCCGCGGCCGCTTCATCGACAAACCACTCCCCATCCCGCAGCAACTGCGCTGGCGTCTCCCTCAGGTTGATTTCCCCATCGAGAGCACGCCGCGCCGCTTCTGCCTTATCTCCCCCACTGACCAGTACGCACACGTGCAGCCCTCCGAGAATCGCGCCGGGCAACAGCGTAATCCGCCACTGTTTCTTACTTGCCACCCACACACCCGCAGCTATACCCCGCCGATCCTCCACCAGCCCATCCCCCGGAAACAGGCTCGCCGTGTGCCCGTCGTCCCCAACCCCGCATTGCACGACGTCGAATCGCGGTGGGCCTCCGAAGAACCTGCGCACTTCATCCGAGTACGCATCGGCGGCCTTCTCCGCATCCATTTCCCCGAACATTCTGTGTACATTCTGTTCCGGGATCGCCGCCGGCTGAATCAGGCTCTCCCGCACCATCCGATAATTGCTCTGCTCATCATCGGGCGCCACTCCTCTCTCGTCGACTTGAAAGACGTGAACCCTCTCCCACGGAAGGTTGATCGTCGACAGAGTCTTAAACATCATCCGCGGCGTGTTCCCGCCCGACACGGCCATCGACGTCAGACCCTTGCCTGACGCCGCCTCCGCCAGCCACTCCGCGATCTGCAGCGCGCATCCTTCCGCTGCCTTTTGCGCATCGCCATAGACCCGCATCATCCCTCCATCACCCGGCGCAGCGCCGCTTCGTACTGCGCGTCCCGGCCGAATACGCCCAGTTCTTCCCGCAGCAGGTCCGCGTCCCGCAGCAGCGGAAACGCCGTCGATGCCCGCACTTCGCCCCGCTGTACGCACACTGTCGTTGGCGCTGTCCGCCGCAGCGTCAATTCCCCAAGGCGCACTGACCGGATCCGTCCCATCCCAGGCGCGGGCGGCGCAGGGTCTTCACAACGCAGGGGCACCGGCACCCCAATCACTCCTTCCAGCCACGCACCCAGGTAGACGGCCGCCATCGGCATCCCTTCACCCGTGAACGTCACTTCGGAGTCGCCCTTGCGGCAGCCCGCCTCAATCTCCTGCGCCACTCTCTGCCGCCACCGGGTGATTCGGGCCCACGCCAGGTCGCCCACAAGCCAGGGACCGCTCCTCAGCTTCGCCAGCACCGCTGCGGCATCCGCGCGATCCAGCTTGCTGGTATCCACCATCACCTTGCTCGCCAGCCGCAGCACCGGCTGCAGTTCCTCAAGCACGGACAGCCGGGGATCCCCACACCAAACCGCCACCGGCAGATCCGCCACCATCAGGCCGAAGAGCACCGGCGGCACTTCGTTCAATCCTGTCCGCGGCGCCGCAATCTCAATCTGCTCGCAGCAAACCTGCTGTCTCTTTCCAAAAGGCATCCAGCAAAGGATCGTCGTCCGGGCCTCCACGGCGGCGCTCCCATCCACGCGCAGCACGATCGTCCGGTTCGGATGCTCGTGCATGATCGACGCCAGCGTCTCCCCCGCCGCCTGGACGTCCTCTCCTGCACCGCTCACCGCCACCATCGTCATCGAACACGCCCGCAGCACACCGCCGCCCTCACTCTTCCCCATCTGGCGCCAGCCTTCATCCAGCTCCCTGAGCAACCGCTCCGCGTCGACTCCACCTGTCATGGCACCCTCCACACATGGCCTTGCCCGGCCAGCATCTCGTCCGACGCCGCCGGTCCCCATGTGCCCGCCGCATAGTTCGGCAGGTCGAACTTCGTCTCGCTCCAAACGTCGAGCACAGGCTGTACAACCTCCCAGCTCGCTTCCACCATGTCCTGCCGCGTGTATAGCGTAGCGTCGCCCACCAGCGCGTCCAGCAACAGCGTCTCGTACGCCGTCGGAGTCCGCGTTCCGAAACTCGTCCCGTAGTTGAAGTCCATCGTCACGGGACGCAGCTTCATTCCCGCCCCGGGCAGCTTCGAGTAGAACCGGAGCGAAATCCCCTCCTCGGGCTGAATCCGCAGCACCAGCAGGTTGGGCCACTGCTTTCCAGTCTCCGCTCCAAATACCGCCAGCGGCGCGTGATTGAACTGGATCGCAATGTCCGTCACCCGCTTCGGCATTCGCTTACCCGTACGGATGTAGAACGGCACTCCTGCCCAGCGCCAGTTGTCAACGGTCAACCTCACAGCGGCGTACGTGTCCGTCTGCGCTTCAGGCGCGACTCCCGGCTCCTGCCGGAATCCGGGAACATCGGCGCCGCCGATCTTTGCCGGCCCGTACTGTCCTTTAACGGCGTGCGTGAGGACCTCATCCGGCTTCATCACGTGGATCGAACGCAGCAGCTTCGCACGCTCGTCCCGCACCTCATCCGACTCGTACGCGACAGGCGGCTCCATCGAGATTGTCCCCATCACCTGCAAAAGGTGATTCTGGATCATGTCCCGCAGCGCACCTGCCTCCTGGTAGTACGCGCCGCGTCCTTCTACTCCAATCGATTCCGCCGCCGTGATCTGGACGTGATTCACATAGCGCCGGTTCCACAGCGGCTCGAAGATCCCGTTGCCGAACCGGAACGCCAGGATGTTCTGCACCGTCTCCTTGCCCAGGTAATGATCGATGCGGTACACGCTCCGCTCATCGAAAACCCTCTGAACTCGGCTGTTCAGCTCTTTGGCGCTGGCCCTGTCATGCCCGAACGGCTTTTCGATAATGATCCGCCGCCAGCCGTCCCCATTCCGCGAAACATTCAGACCGGCCCTGCCGAGCCCTTCCACGGTCTCCTCATATTGGCTCGGCTGGATGGAGAGGTAGAACAACGCATTCCCCGCAGTACCCCGCTGCGACTCCACTTCACCCAACTTGGCGGCGATTGCTTTATACAGTCCGTCGTCGGCGATGTCGCCGCTCACATAGTGCAGACCCAGCGCGAAGTCCCTCCACAGATCCGCGTCGAACGGACTGTCTTCAAGGAAACGCTGCACGCTCTCGCGCATCTTCTCGCGAAACTGATCGTCGCTCATCGCCGTGCGGGAAATGCCGACAACGGCAAATCCGGCAGGCAACCTCCGCTCATACGCCAGGCGGTACAGCGCCGGCAAAAGTTTTCTTTTTGTGAGGTCCCCGTTCGCGCCGAATATGACAACCGCCGATGGCGGTACCGCGCGATCCCATCGCAACGGGTCCTCCAGTTCAAGAGCCCCGGTCATGCTTGCACAATAGCATGGCTGACCCCGCTTGCCCTCACCCCCCGGTCCTCGGTAAAATCAAATTTCCTTCCTTCTGTTCCGGTAATCCCTAATGTCTCGGCCCACCAAGATTCTCGCCATTGTCGACGACCTCTTCTTCGTCGTGAAGATCAACGATTCTGCCAAGCGCGCCGGGCTCTCCTGCGACTTCGTCAAATCCGAAGCCGCGCTCTTGGAGAAGGCCGGCGCTGAGACGCCGTTGATGATCATCGTCGACCTCAACTCCACGTCCGTGAAGCCTCTGCCGCTCATCTCGAAGCTGAAGTCTTCACAGCTGCTCCGCGGGGTCTCGATCATCGCCTTCGTTTCGCATGTTCAAGGCGAGCTCAAGCAGCAGGCCCAGGACGCCGGCGCCTCTATGGTCCTCGCCCGCTCCGCCTTCTCCGCCAATCTCCCCCAGATCCTCAAGCGCCACACCGGGTCCCTCTAGCCGTTGTCGCAGCCTGCTCCCGCGTTGCCGGTTGTCCGCCGCTTGCACGGCATCACTGCCTCGGATTCAGCAATTCCCCACCTACCGGGATTTCCAGGCGAGGGAATTCCTTGTCATTCGTCTCGATGATCAACTGCGCCTTGATGGGCCCTGGTTTCGCATGAACCGGATCCAGATACACCCAGATCTGATAGCGGTCTCCTGTTGGGCCCGCCTGGCTGCGCACCCGCAAGAGAGGATCGCTGGAGGTGACTCCTGCCTTGAACTCTTTCGCACCCGAACTGTGGAGCATCACGACTTGCACGAGTCCGGGAGCGTCCGTTCTGCCAGCCTGAACCTGTGCGGTGGGAATCGCCCCAAAATCGACCTTCTCCGGGAAGGCAAACACCCTGTATCGCAGCCATGTATTGGCCTCGACGAACAGGACCGGGTGTTTGGGATGATTCGTCCGGATCTCGATCTTCTCGGTGTGCCTGCCGACAGGCCCATCTGGCAGCACGTTCAGCGTGAGCCGGTATCGCCTGCCTGATTCCAGCGTCTCCAACCTTGTCGTGAAGAATTCCTCTGTGTGCTTGATTTCGAGGATCTGCAGCTCAGTACCATCATTGCCAAGGATCTCTATTGAGCGTGAGGCGCCCTTCCCTTTCTCCGCTGGAGCGTAGAACGCAGCCATCGGCTTAAACTCGATCGGTGGCACCACGCGTCCCCGCATTGTGAAGACCACCTCGGGCATCGCGGGGTCGTTGAGTTGCACGCGCAACTCCCCTTCGTAATCTCCCGCCAGGTCGGCGGTCTCGACGGCCACGGCGAGCTGCGTCTCTCCCCCAGGTGGAATCACGGCCGCGCTTTTCAGCAGCTTCATCAATGGGGTCACAGATGCGCCCGTGATACGAAGCGCCTCGTCCCCTTCATTCCGCAGCACAAACTGATGCTGAATGCGCTGCCCTTGCAAAACTGATTCAAAATGGTGCTGAGCCGCAATCGGCTTCGCCTTTGGTCCTGCACTGGCGATGCTGGCTGCGATTAGAAGGCAAGAGAAGCTGCGAAACATCTGTTCTCCGAACACAGGAATCCGGAGAGACCGTGGGCCGGTCTCCCCGAATCCTTATATTCCGAATCAGTCCTTGATCGGATAGAAGCGGAGTTGTGCGAGGCGTAGCCCGCTGTTGTCGTAATCCCAGAAGTAGTCGACAAGGGCGTCATCGAACAGGCCCACGCGGGTGTCACACACATTATTGCCATCCGTATCTAGGCAGAGGGTGGTGAGTTCCTTGGTGACGTTGGAGAAAGAGCTCTTGCCCTTTTTTCGGACAAGCAGCACGGACTCCGTCGAGCACACGATTTCATCATCAGCAGTGCCGAGAACGCCGTCATCGCCGGCTCCCGTTGCGCAGGTCGTCATTTTTGCGCTCCCGCCTGGCTTACCCAGAGCGCGGGTATACACCAGGTAGCCCTGGAAGGTGGGATCGGTGTTGAGACAATTGGGGTCGTCGACCGGGCAGGTGTAAGGATTGGCCGGCAACTGGAACGTTGCGCCATTTCCGTCGCAGGCATTGCCGTCGACCACCTGGAAGTCGCCTTCCTGCAAGAAGATCTTGTTCCTCTTGTCAAGGGTGGTGGCCAATTGGCCATTCTGGCTGCCGTCGTTGAAGTTCAAGAGTACCTGAATGGTGTGGCGGTTCGAACCGGTTAGGTCGTCACCTGAACAGGTAGTCTTGCCAAGTATGTTCAAGTTGTAATGCGGACCACTCTGGGCGCCGTTACCCGTTTGCGCACACAGTGGCATGAGGATCAAAAACATGGATACGCAGTACCAAAAGTACTTCATTTCTCACCATCTCCGTTGATGTGTTTCGACCCTGGCGGTATCCGAGTACCTCCGATTCCAACCTCTTCAGTTGGAACAAGAACAGAATGAGCCTCCCGGGGCACATGCGGCAATACAGTAAATGAGCTATGCATGGTATGGCAAGCATAGTACCCATGGGCGCTCCATATACTAGGCGAAGACGACTCGACTCGCCTCGGTACTGGGGTCCAATGCCTAGAAGTAATCAGGCGCGAGCCCCGACGCTCTTCGTGAACGCTACAAACTCACCCAGCTTTCTCTCCGCCGCCCCCGAATCCACAGCACCCGCCGCCATCCCCATCCCTTCGCCGAAACTCGCCACCTTCCCCGCCGCCGACAACGCCACTGCAGCATTCACCAGGACGATATCCCTGTACGCCCCCCTCTCCCCGCTCAACACCCCCCGCGCAATCTCGCAATTCCTCCCCGCGTCACCGCCCTTTAAGTCCGCTATCGACGCCCTCCGGACTCCAAACGCCTCCGGCGTCACCGTCACATGATCGATCGCTCCGTGCGTGATCTGCAGCAGATGCGAGGGCCCCGTCGTGCTGACCTCATCGAGCCCGTCATGCCCGTGCACCACATATCCTCTTGGCAATCCCAGCCCCGCAAGCGTCACCGCCATCAACTCTGCAGCCTGCAATGACGGCGCTCCCGCCAACTGAGCTGTCGCACCAGCCGGATTCGTCAAGGGTCCCAACAGGTTCATTGCAGTCCGCGTTCTCAACTCTGCCCGCGCCGGCATCGCATGCTTCATCGCCGGATGCATTGTCGGGGCAAACATGAACCCGAACCCCACCTCCCGGATCGATCGTGCAATCAACGCGGGATCAGTCAGCAGCTTTGCCCCTAAGGCTTCCAACAGATCCGCGCTTCCGCACTGGCTCGACATCGACCGGTTGCCGTGCTTCGCCACCGCCACGCCGCACCCCGCCACCACGATCGCCACGATCGTCGACACGTTCAGCGTCCCCTGGTTGTCCCCGCCTGTCCCGCACGTGTCCAGCACCACCCGGTCCGTGATTCCATGCTCGATCTTCACCGAACTCTCGCGCATCGCCAGCGCCAGACCCTGGATCTCCTCCGCGGTTTCGCCCTTCACTCGAAGCGCAGCGAGGAAGGCAGTGATCTGCGGCGTGGTCGCATTCCCGGTCAGAATCTCCGCCATCGCCGCGCGGGCGTCGACAGTAGACAGACTCTCTCTGTTCATTACACGGTGCAGGTACGTCAAAAATGGCATGCTATAGTGGATTGCAGGGCTTTTTTAAGAGCCTACCACAAGCCTATCCTTATGAAAATTCATGAGTACCAAGCCAAGTCGATCTTGGCCCGATATGGCGTCCCTGTGCCGCGAGGACGCATGGCTCTCACCGTGGATGAAGCCCGCGCCATCGCCAGGGAACTCGGCGGCCGCGTCGTCGTAAAAGCCCAGATCCACGCCGGCGGCCGCGGCAAAGGCGGCGGCGTCAAGCTTGCCGCCAATCCTGATGAGGCCGCTGAAGTCGCCTCCAAAATCCTCGGCATGACGCTGGTCACTCACCAGACCGGTCCCGAAGGCCGCCTGGTGCAGCGGCTCCTCGTCGAGGAGACCCTCCCCATCGCCACCGAACTCTACCTCGGCATCGTCCTCGATCGTGCTCAGGGCAAGCCCGTCATGATGGCCTCCGCCGCCGGCGGCATGGACATTGAACAGGTCGCCGCAACCGCTCCTGAAAAGATCCTCAAGGAGGCCTTCGAGCCCGGCATCGGCCTCATGTCCTGGCAGGCCCGCAAGCTCGCCTTCGGCATTGGCATCCCCGCCGCCAGCGTCCCCGAAGCCGTGAAGGCCATGCAGGCCCTTGCCCAGGCTTACGTCGATACCGACGCCTCCCTGGCCGAAATCAATCCCCTCATTCTCACCGAAGACGGCCATATCGTCGCCCTCGACGCCAAAATCAACTTCGACGACAACGCCCTCTTCCGCCACAAGGACCTCGCTGAGCTCCGCGACCTCAACGAAGAAGATCCGCTCGAAGTCGAAGCCTCCAGGCACGGCCTCAACTACATCAAACTCGACGGCACAGTCGGCTGCATGGTCAATGGCGCAGGCCTCGCCATGGCCACCATGGACATCATCAAGTACGCGGGCGGCTCTCCCGCCAACTTCCTCGATGTCGGCGGCGGAGCCAACAAGGAGCAGATCAAGAGCGCTTTCCACATCCTCATGTCGGACTCCAGCGTGAAAGCAGTCCTGATCAACATCTTCGGCGGCATCCTTCGCTGCGACACACTCGCCGCGGGCGTCGTCGATGCCACCCGCGAGCTCGGCATGAAGCTCCCGCTCGTCATCCGCATGGAAGGCACTAATGTCGAAGAGGGCCGACGCATTCTCAAGGAGTCCGGCCTCAACTTCACTGTCGCCGACGGCATGAAGGACGCCGCGGAAAAGGTTGTCGCCCTCGCCCGGTAGCGTGAAAGGAATCCACTCATGAGCGTCCTCGTCAACAAGAACACGCGCCTGCTCTTCCAGGGCTTCACCGGCAGAGAGGCTACCTTCCACGCCCAGCAGGCCATCGCCTATGGAACCAATGTCGTCGGCGGCGCAGTCCCCGGCAAGGGCGGATCCACGCACCTTGATCGCCCCGTCTTCAACACCGTCGCCGAAGCCGTGAAAGCGACCGGCGCCAATGCCAGCGTCATTTTCGTCCCGCCCGCCGGCGCCGCCGAGGCCATCATGGAAGCCGCGGATGCGAGTATCCCCCTCGTCGTCTGCATCACCGAAGGCATTCCCGCCATCGACATGGTCAAGGCCTGGGAATTCCTTCAGGAGAAGCCGGCCACACGCCTCATCGGCCCCAACTGCCCCGGCATCATCACGCCCGGCGAATGCAAGATCGGCATCATGCCCGGGCACATCCACAAACCCGGCCCCGTCGGCGTCGTCTCTCGCTCCGGCACGCTCACCTATGAGGCAGTGGGCCAGCTCACCGCTCTCGGCATCGGGCAGTCCACCTGCATCGGCATCGGAGGCGATCCGATCATCGGCACCACCCACCTCGACGCTGTCCGCCTCTTCAACGAGGATCCCGCCACCGAAGCCATCATCATGATCGGCGAGATCGGCGGCAACGCCGAGGAGATCGCTGCCGCCTACGTCAAGGAACACGTCAAGAAGCCCGTCATCGGCTTCATCGCCGGACAGACAGCACCCCCCGGCCGCCGCATGGGCCACGCCGGAGCCATCATCTCCGGCGGTTCAGGCAAGGCCTCCGACAAAATGGCCGCCATGGAAGACGCCGGCATCATTGTCTGCCAGACGCCCGCCGACCTCGGCGCCCGAGCTAAAGCCGCTTTGCGGCTTTAGCGTAGCCATAACCGCGGCCGCCAGGTCGCGGTTGCCACACCTACAGGAACTCAAATGCCAATCGAACGCACACTCGCCATCATCAAACCCGACGCCGTTGCCGCCGGAAACACCGGCAAGATCATTTCCATGATCGAAGAGAACGGGTTCAAAATCCTCGCCCTCCGCAAACAGCAACTCACCCGCGCCGATGCCGAAGGCTTCTACGCCGTCCACAAGGGGAAAGGCTTCTTCGCTGAGCTCGTCGAGTTCATGACCGAAGCCCCTGTCATCCTCATGGCCCTCGAACGCGAGGACGCCATTGTGAAGTGGCGCGACGTCATGGGCGCCACCAACCCCGAAAAGGCCGAGGCCGGCACAGTCCGCAAGCTCTACGGCGCCAACATCGGACGCAACGCTTCCCACGGTTCCGACGCCCCGGAAACCGCGGCCTTCGAAATCTCCTGGTTCTTCCGCGGCTCCGAACTCTAAGTGGAACAGGCCTCCCGGCCTGTTCAGCAGCCATTTGTGGGGTGTTGTCTTACGGCTCCACCCCCACCTTCCCAATCACCACTCCCAACGCCCTCGCATCGCCCGTCACCCGGTAGCCCTCCGAAACTCTTAACTCCACCACATACCGCGCTTCCTTCCTGAGCCGTTCTGGAATCTCGATCCCTTCCCGAAACTCCCCCCGGCACCCCGCCAGCTTCACAACTCCTGACTTCACCCCGTTCACGCCAACACTCAACTCACTGGACTTCGGCCTCCCAACGACATCCGGACAATACCCCTCCACCACAAGCCTCTCTGCCGGACCCGCCACCGTCACCGTCGCTCGCAGGCTCATCCAGCGGAAGCCCGATTCCGCCGGATGCCATCCCTCCCCCAACCACTGCGCATTCGCTGGATTCGCCGTCTCCACAAGGCGCGGAGGACCCGGCACCGCAGAGGCAGCGTCCGCCGCCCCCGGCGCAGCAAACGAATGCAGCACCACATCCCCATGCATCACCCCGTCATCCGCAAAATGCGCCGGATTCAAGGCAAACCCCGACTCTCTTCCCATCCGCACGGCCCAATCCCCTGCTACCAGCACCGGCTCCAGCCTCAGCGGATACGCGCAGTTGTGATGCAGACACTGCCAGTACAACTCCGGCGCGATCCCCGTCACCACAATCGCCTTCCCCGGCGCGCCAGACCGGATGCGAGCCACCTCCTCCACAAATCCCCGCACCCGCCACGAAAGATCCCGCCACCACCGCACGCTCCGGAAAGTCGCAATCGGGAAGATCAGCACCCAGCCCGCCAGCAGCACCGCAGCCACCGCTCTCCAGGCCACTCCCGACCGCCACGCCGCGGCTATCGCCCATCCCCCCACCATCGCCACGCCCATCGCTCCCAGCGTGACGTAATACGGAATATGATGCTGCCCCAATGGCGCGACGGGAGCCACCAACACAAAGTAAAACCCCGCCAATACCGCCGGCCGCCACTCTCTCCGCCATGCAGACCACACCACCACACCCGCCAAAGCAAAGAACGCTGCTGCCGCCCACGCCGCCGTCACCACACCGGGAATCCGCTGCAACTGCTGCAGGTTCGCCGGACGGAAACACCACATTAGGTAGAGTGCCACCGTCTTGCTCACAGAAACCGGCGAGAGGCTGATCGAATAGAGCCCCTCCGCCTGCTTCGGAGCCAGGGCCATGTGCAGTCCGACGAACAACGCCGACACCACCGCGAAGGGAATCACCGTCCGCAGGTGTCTCCTCGACAGGACCCACGCACACAGCCCCGCCAGCGCGGGAAACACCAGGTTCGTCTCCATCACCCCGAACCCAAACAGGAAAATCACCCATGTAACAGCCAGAAACACGCGTTTTCCGCTGTCCATATACTCGATAAATGCGGAAAGCGCCGCCAGAATGCAGAACCCGCACAGGATCTGCATGTAAGCCGAGCTCCAGCTCAGCGCCTGGCTCAAGTTCGGGTTGACCGTCCACAACACCGGTGCGGCCACCGCCGCCACACGCGACCCCGTCAGCCGCAGCGTCAGCCGGTACAGCAGCACCAGGTTCGCAGCCTGAGTCAGAAAGACAAGCAAGTGAAACGGCAGCGGGTTCCCGGGAAACAATGTCTCTTCCAGATAAAATGTCAGCCGCTCGCTAAACGGCCGCCACGTCCCGTGCGATGCCGGCTTGAAGATCAGCTCCGCCAGCGATTGCCCCTCCGCATGAAGCCTCGCGATCGACAGCCACGCAAAATCGTCCGCAAAATAGAAACACTGCAACGCTGGCCAGCACACCGCCGCGAAGAGCACTACCGGAATCAACCATTCGACCGAAAGCCGTTTGCCCATCTCCGCTGGAGCATATCAATTCCCGCACCGATATACTTGTCTCTGGCATGCCCGCCGATCCCCGCACGCGCATCATCAACAGCACTGCTCCCGTCCGCGTCTGCGACAACGGCGGCTGGACCGATACATGGTTCGCCGGACACGGCAAAGTCTTCAGCATCGCCGTCGCTCCCCGCGTCGAGGTGCAGATGAAGGTGACGCCTCACGAGCCCGGCACACCCCGCATCTCCATTCACGCCGAGAACTACGGCCAGCGCTTCGTCATCGATCCGCCCTCGCCCCTCGCCGACAAGCACCCCCTCCTGAACGCAGCCTTCGATTACCTCAAGATCCCACCCGACCTCTCGATCGAAGCCACCGTCTACAGTGAAATGCCCGCGGGCTGCTCCACCGGCACTTCCGCCGCCGTCAGTGTTGCGCTCACCGGCGCGCTCGACCACCTCCGTGGCACGCGACTCACGGCCCACGAAGTCGCACTCGCCGCACAGCGCATCGAAACCGAACTCCTCAAGCAGCAGTGCGGCATTCAGGACCAGCTCGCGTCGGCCTACGGCGGCGTCAACTTCATCGAGATGCACCAGTACCCGCACGCCTCCGTGAGTCCGCTCGGCCTCTCCACCGAGCTCACATGGGAACTTGAGAGCCGCCTCGTCCTCATCTACGTTGGCGAGTCCCACGTCTCCAGTGACGTGCACAAACTGGTCATCAGCGAGCTGGAAGGTTCCGGGCCCGCCAATCCCAAGCTGCAGGCCCTCCGCGTCGCCGCCGAACGCGCCAAGGAAGCCGTCCTGCGCGGCGACCTCGCTGAACTGGGCCGCTCCATGATCTCGAACACCTACGCGCAGGCCAACCTTCACCCTGATCTCGTCGGCGTCCACCACCAGCGGATCATCGATATCGCCCGCGACCACCAGGTGCTCGGTTGGAAAGTCAACGGCGCGGGAGGCGCCGGCGGCTCCGTCACGCTCCTTTGCCGCGCCGACCGCACCGCCCGCCGCACCATGATCCGCCAGATTCAACAGTCCTCCCCTCAATACGCCGTCATCCCTATCCGCCTCAGCCCCGCCGGACTGCGCCGTTGGGAAACTGTAGAATCACTCTGATGAAGCCCGCACTCCTCTGCCTCCTCACGATCTGCGCATTTGCACAGCCTCCCGAGCCCCAGGTCTGGAACCGCGTCTTCTCCGCCGACGGACAGAAACTCACTCCTCTGCCCTACGAAAAAGTGAAACAGTCCGGCAAGAAGGACCACCGCGAAGCCGCTATCGACGGCCCTCAGTCCTCGCAACGATTCAAACAGGGAAGCGATCCCATCCTCGTCATCGCTTACAGCGCAGGCAACGTCCCCACTTCCGCCGCACGCCTCTACCGGATGTCGAAGGACACCAATTCCCGTCGTGTCCCCCTCGGCGTCTGGGCCGTCACCTCGGGCCCGCAAACACAACCCGGCGCAGTCCCTCTCAAGATGGAGAACTACGGGAAGCTCTCCAAACGCCTCATCGTCCCGCCCAATCTCGCCCCCGGGGAATACGCCATCAGCAACCCCTCCGGCAGCTTCGCCTTCACGTTCGGCGTGGACTGAGCACCAGCCTCCCCAGCGTCCGCAAATACGCCACGCCGAACTTCAGGATTCGCGCATGCGACGCTCCCGCCTCACGCGGCTTGTAGTGATACGCCAGTTCCCGGATCCGAAACCCCGCCCTCTGCTGCAAACACAGGATCTCCTCCAGCACATCGAAATCCCTGCTGTTCAGCTGGAGCCCGGAAAGCGCCTCCCGCCGGTACATCCGAAACCCGCTCGACAGGTCTCTCACCCGCATCCCCAATGCAACCCCAAACACCGCATTCAGGATCCGGCTCAACACCAAACGCCCGGCAGGCATATCGGCCTTTCCACCATCCACGTAGCGCGAAGCGATCAACACATCCGCACTGTCCCGCTGCTTCCAGAACTCAGCCACAAATTCCGGCGTGTGCGATAGATCCGCATCCATCGTCACTACCCGCTCCGCGTTCGTTGCCGCAAATCCTGCCAGCAGCGCTCCTCCGTATCCCCGCTCCACCTGCACGACGACACGCGCCGGCAATTGATCCGTCCCATCGTTCGAGCCCGCATCCGCCACCACAATCTCGTATCTCACCCCCAACCCCTCCAGCACCCCCTTCAACCGCGGCAGCAGCACCTCGAGATTCTCCCGCTCATTCCACGCGGGTATCACCACCGCCAGCTCAAACGGAACAGTCAGCATTTCCTGATTTTCCCTCACTATCCCCCGTGGGATCTATAATTCAGATATCAAACTCCGCAATAGATAAGGAGCCCCATCATGCCCTCCTCCCGCCGCGCTTTCCTCTCTGCCCTCCCCGACAAGCCCCAGTTCCGCCCCCTGGGCAAGACCGGTCTCAAACCCTCCGCCCTCGGCTTCGGCTGCATGACCACTTCCGACGCCACTGTCATCGAGCGGGCCGCTGACATGGGACTAAACTACTTCGATACTGCGCGCAGCTACCAGAGCGGAAACAACGAGCGCCTCGTCGGCGTCGCCCTCAAAGGCAAGCGCTCCTCCGTCATCATCTCCAGCAAATCTCTCGCTAAAACCCGCGCCGAGGCTCTCGCCGATCTCGACACAACGCTGCGCGAACTCCAGACCGACTACGTCGACATTTGGTTCCTCCACAACAAGAGCACCCCCGCCGAAGTCACCGACGATCTGCTCGAAGCTCAGCGCGCCGCCAAGCAGGCCGGCAAGATCCGCTTCGCCGGCGTCAGCTCCCACTTCAATATGCCCGAGATGCTCGCCCACCTCGTGCAGCGCGGCCAGACCGACGTCGCCCTCGTCGCCTACAACTTCACCATGCAGCCCGACGTCACGGCTGCCATCCAGAAAGCAAGGGCTGCCGGCATGGGCATCGTCGCCATGAAAGTCCTGGCGGGCGGCTTCCTCCGCATCCTTCGCGGTGATCGCCTCTATGGCATCAACCCCAACTCCCTCAGCGCCACCCTGAAACGCGAAGGCGCCATGCAGGCCGCCATCAAATGGGCCCTCAAAAACAACTCCGTCGACACCAGCATCGTCTGCATGACCGACGCCGACCAGCTCCAGGAAAACTTCACCGCCGCTTCCCTGCCCTTCACCCCCGCCGACGAAAAGCTGCTTTCCTTGCAGGTCGCAGCCATTTCGCCTCTCTACTGCCGAATGTGCGGCGCCTGCACCGGCGTCTGCCCCAAAGGCGTCCCTATCGCCGACACCCTCCGTATCCTCTCTTACGCCGACGGCTACCGCCAGTTCGCCCTCGCCCGTGAGCGCTTCCTCGAACTCCCCACCGCTGCCCGCTCCATCCGTTGCCAGGACTGCTCCACGTGCTCAGTCCACTGCCCCAACGGGGTCCACATCCGCCAGCGGCTCATCCGCGCCCAATCGCTCCTGGCCTGATCGTGGTGTAGTTACTCAAGTCGCCTTGAGATCATCTCTACAATTACCTTCCTGACCTCCCCTTCTCTACCCGGTCAAGGTGACACTCACACACTCACGCGGTACGTCTCATCAAGTGACTGAGCACGAAGCGAGGTCGGATCAAGGAGAGCAAGATTATGACAACCACTGCCCAGGGGAGAACTGCCGCGGCCTTCGGAGTGCGCTCCATCACACGGAAACTTTTGCTCGTGACGGCTGCCTTGTTCCTGGCGCTGCCCGCCGGCGCCATGGTCCGCTACAGGGCCGGCATCTATTACGGCTACGGCCCGGCATTTGGCCCGTGGGGTTGGTACAGCCCCTACTACTACGGGTACGGGCCTTCTCCGGTAGTCGCGCACCCGAACGCCGGCGAGGTGAAACTCGACACCAAACTCAAAGACACTCAGGTCTTCATCAACGGAGCCTTCGCGGGCACCGTCGGACAACTGAAGTCGCTGTGGCTCCGGCAAGGTACGTATAACTTCGAATTGCGTGCCGCGGGCTATCCTCCCTACTCCACGGGAATCTACGTCGTGGGCGGCAAGACCATCCGCCTGCGGCCGGATTTCGGTGCGACGCCCGCTCCATGACCCCGATCGTGCGCCCGTCATCTTACTTCCGGCGTTCATCCATCCCTCAAAATCAATTAGGATGATCGCCGGAGGTAGTTGTGGCTTGCGAACCTGAGCTCCTGCGCGCGGTGCCGTTGTTCTCCTTGCTCGATGACGATGAACGGTCGGTCCTTGCCGCCCGCGTCGATGTACGCAAATTCGGCAAGCTGGAGAGGATTTACCGGCGAGGTGACGCTGGCAATTGCGGCTATGTCGTCGTCGATGGAAACATCCGCGTTTCTTTGATCGACGACGATCAGCAGGAAGTCACTCTTCACGACGCGACGCGCGGCGGATTCTTCGGTTTTGCCTCGCTTCTGGAAGGGTCTCCTCACCAGACCAGCGCCATCGCGATTGAATCATCCACCTGCCTTGAAATCGATCGCGACGATCTTCGCAGTCTCCTCCATGCCAAACCCGACTCTGGCATGGACATGCTCACTGTCCTCGGCGCGCACTTTCATGCCGCCCAACGCCTGGTGCAGACCCGCTCCCTTCGAAATCCCAACGAGGTGATCGAAGAGCGCGCCACGTTTGGAGACCGCATCGCTGATGCCGTCGCCCGGTTCGGAGGATCCTGGCGCTTCATCATCTCCTTTTCTTTCGCCATCACGGTCTACACTGCCTGCAACCTCGCGCTGGCCAACAGAGCCTGGGACCCCTATCCCTTCATCCTGCTGAATCTTTTCTTGTCGATGGTGGCCGCGTTTCAGGCCCCCGTGATCATGATGAGCCAGAATCGCCAGGATACGAAAGACCGCCTGCGCAGCGAACTCGATTTCGAGGTGAACCGCCGCTCAGAGTTGGAGATCCGCGGCCTCGGAACGAAGATCAACGAGCTGAGCGACAAGCTCGACGACCTGGAGGGTCTGCTTCGCCGGAATTCCGCGGGCCCTGTCTCGTGAACCAGGCGCGGAAGCAACGGCATCTACCAGCCAGCCCAGCCAGGATCTACCCGCTTCAGGGCAGTTGCCAACCCGGCAGACCTGGCGTCTTCTCATGCAAGGTCGTAGAAGGAGAGTCTGACGATGACTGGAACACTAACGAGAGTTCTTGGAGCGACTTCGGCGTGGACTCTCCGCGGCCTGATGCAATCTATTGACGCGCATCGCACCGCTCTCGTCGTGACGGTCTTCCTGCTCCTGCTGGCGCCTCACGCGGGCGCAGCGCAGAGTGCTAAATCGTCTGCCTCGAAGTACCTGGCGGATTACAGCAGAGCCTTCGAAGACCTCGCTCAGGCAGCGAGCCCCGCCGTGGTACAGATCCACGTCCATGCTCTCGCCGCATTGGGAAAAGGCGAAGAGGAACGCACCGGCTTCGTATCCGAGCGGGAAGCCAGCGGCTCAGGGGTTCTTGTCGATCCTGACGGCTACATTGTCACGAATGCGCATGTGATCCGAAGTGCGCGCCGCATTGAGGTGGCCATCCTTCGGAGCGACGAGAAGGGAGAGGCGCCGCACGGCCACCTCCTTCCTGCAAAGCTCATCGGAATGGACCAGGAAGTCGATCTCGCCGTCCTGAAGATCGAAGGACACAACTTCCCGGCGCTCTCCTTCGTCAACTCCGACAAGCTACGCCAAGGTCAGTTGGTGCTCGCTCTCGGCAGCCCGCTCGGTTTGCAGAACACCCTCACCCACGGCGTCGTCAGCGCCACTCGCCGCCAGCTCAGGCCGCAGAGCCCGGTCGTCTATATTCAGACGGACGCGCCCATCAATCCGGGCAATAGCGGGGGGCCCCTGCTTGACGCCGAAGGCCGCATCGCCGGCATCAACACGCTGATTCTCACTGAATCCGGTGGCAATGAGGGCATCGGTTTTGCCATTCCAGCCAACGTCGCCAAGGATGTCTATCAACGGCTCCGCAAGGACGGGCGTGTACGCCGCGGCCTGATTGGTGTCATCCCCGACGACATTACTCCCCGCCTTGCGGAGGCACTCGGGTTGGACCGTGATTCAGGTGTCATCCTCTCGGACGTAGCCCCGGAGAGTGCGGCGGCGGCCGCCGGACTCCAATCCGGCGACATCGTGCTGGCCATCGACGGCACGCCCGTGCGCGAGGTCCACGACGTCATCCAGACTGTCTTCCAGCACGCTCCGGGAGACAGGCTGAGCATGGAGGTCCTCCGCAACAAACAAAAGTTGTCCGTCACAGTCGCCGTCCTCGAAAGGAAAAACGAGCCCAGCCAACTCGAAGACCTCGCCAATTACGACACATCCCTCGTTCGCCAGCTTGGCATACTGGCGTTGACCATCGACGAGAAAGTGAACGCCATCCTGCCTGACCACCGGCTGCTGACCGGTGTAGCCGTCGCCGCTGTTCCGGCAGAATATGCCGTGCTGAATCCAGGACTCCTGGCCGGAGACGTCATCTACTCCGTCAACAAACAGCGCGTCGAATCGCTCGATGACCTCAAAAATCTCCTGGCGTCCAGGAAGGCCGGCGACGCCATCGCCCTGCAAGTGGAGCGATCCGGCCGTCTCATCTACGTGACCACGGCCCTTGAATAAATCAGGCTGCGCGCAGACCCGGTGATATACTCCAGTCAAAGGGCTTAGACAGCGCCTGGTCTACGCGCTCATCAAGCGTGAGGCCACCGCGGCGCTGCGTCAGAGAGGGGCTGCCGATGGATGAAGTCCAGGGCGTGAACCAGCAGGACAGGACTACCGCTGGCAGCTACTTTGTCTCCAACTACCCACCCTACAGTTTCTGGCAGACTTCCCATGCCCCGGCGGCCCACGCCGCTCTGAACGGCACCCCTGCCCCGGGCACCCCGCTCGGCATCTACGTCCACATCCCCTTCTGCCGCAAACGCTGCCACTTCTGCTACTTCAAGGTCTATACCGGCAAGGACTCCTCCGAGATCAACCGCTATCTCGACGCCCTCATCCGCGAGCTCACCCTCTGCGCCTCCAAACCCTTCACCGGCGGCCGCAAGCCGGGCTTTGTCTACTTCGGCGGCGGCACTCCTTCCTACCTCAGCACTCAGCAACTCATGCGCCTCGTCGATTCCATGAAGCAGCTCTTTCCCTGGGATCAGGCCGGAGAGATCGCCTTCGAATGCGAGCCCGGCACCATCACCCAGGGCAAGCTCGAAATCCTCCGCGAGATGGGCATCACCCGCCTCAGCCTTGGCATAGAAAACTTCAACCAGCAGATCCTCGAGGTCAACGGCCGGGCTCACGGTGAGCGGGAAATCGAAACCTCCTTCCGCTCCGCTCGCGCCATCGGCTTCCCCCAGATCAACATCGACCTGATCGCCGGCATGATGGGTGAAACCGAGAGCAATTGGAAGGACTGCGTCCGGCGCACTATCGACCTCTCCCCCGACAGCGTCACTATCTACCAGATGGAGGTGCCCTACAACACCACCATCTACAAGGAAATGCGCGTCCTCGGCGCATCGTCCGCCCCAGTTGCTCCCTGGCATCTCAAGCGCCACTGGGTCGATTACGCCTTCAACGAGCTCGCCCAGGCCGGCTACTCCATCGCCAGCGCCTATACCGCCGTCAAACACCCCGAGCGCACACGCTTTCTCTACCGCGATCTCCTGTGGAGCGGCGCGGACATGATCGGTCTCGGCGTAGCGTCCTTCTCTCACGTCCGTGGCACCCACTACCAGAATCTTCACGACTTCGAGCCCTACATCGAGACGCTGGAGCGCGGCGAACTCCCCATCTGGCGCGCCTGCACCCCCAACGCCGAGGAGCGCATGATCCGCGAGTTCGTCCTCCAACTGAAGCTCGGCCGCGTGCGCGCCTCCTACTTCCAAAACAAATTCAACGTTGATGTCCTCAGCCGCTTCGATGGCCACCTCGGCACGCTGCGAGAACAGGGTTTGCTCGCGGTTGAGGACGGATGGCTGCAGCTCAGCCGCGATGGCCTGCTCCAGGTCGACCGCCTCCTCCACGGCTTCTTCCTCCCTCAGCACCATGAACAACACGCCTGACACCTACGACGCCATCGTGATCGGCTGCGGCCCCGCAGGGGCCTCCTGCTCCACCCTCCTCGCCTCCCGCGGACGACGCGTCCTCGTCCTCGAACGCGAGAAATTCCCCCGCTACCACATCGGCGAATCGCTCATCCCCTACACGTATTTCCCCCTGGAAAGAATGGGGCTCATTCCGAAGATGAAGGCGTCCCATTTCCCCAGGAAATACAGCGTCCAGTTTGTGAGCTCCAATGGGCGCGTCTCCGAGCCTTTCTACTTCTTCAAGCACCTGAAGCACGACGCCTCGTGTACATGGCAGGTCCTGCGCAGCGAATTCGACCAGTTGCTCATGGACAACGCCCGCGACCACGGCGTCGAAGTTCGCGAGCAGACCACCGTTCGCGAACTCCTGCGCGACAACGGCCGCGTGACAGGCGTCCGTGCTGTCGGACTCGATGGCGTCACCATGGACTACCACGCTCCCATCACCGTCGACGCCACGGGCCGCGACGCCTTCGTCGCCACCCGCAACGGCTGGAAGGTCCGCGATCCCTACCTCAACAAAATCGCTCTCTGGACCTACTACGAAGGCGCAGTGCGCGACGCCGGCGTCGACGAAGGCGCGACAACCGTGGCCTACGTGCCCGAGAAGGGCTGGTTCTGGTACATCCCCCTCCCGCGCAACATCGTCAGCGTCGGCATTGTCGCCGAAAAGGACTACCTCTACAGCGACGGCCGCGATCCCGCCGCCATCTTCGAGCGCGAGATCGGCCGCAACGTCTGGATCCAGCAGCACCTCGCCCCTGGCCGCCAGATTGAACCCTTCCGTACCACCGGCGAGTACTCCTACCGCTCCCGCTACTGCGCCCAGGACGGCCTTGTCCTCATCGGCGACGCCTTCGCCTTCCTCGATCCCGTCTTCTCCTCCGGTGTCTTTCTCGGCCTGCGCAGCGGCGAGATCGCCGCCGGCGTCATCCACGAATGCCTCACCGACAACGACGTCTCCGCCGAGCGCTTCACCGGCTACGCCGCCACCATGCGCCAGGGCATCGAAGCCATGCGCCGCCTCGTGTATGTCTTCTACGACCACAACTTCAGCTTCGGTCAGGTCATCCGGAACCACCCCGGCCTCGTCGGCGACCTCACAGACTGCCTCATCGGCAACCTCCTCCTCGACTTCGATCCCCTCTTCGATGCCATCGCCCGCTTCGCCAATGTCCCAGCCCCCCTCCACCACGGCACCCCCCTGCCTGCAACCGAACTCTCAGCAAACCCATGACGCAGCCAGAGCCCCGACCGGTAAGTAGCGGGTATAATCGCCGAATCTCACCCGGAGCCCTCTCCCAGATGACGCTGAACCAAGCCGCGGCACTCCCTCTGGCCGAACTCCGCCGCCTGCAATGGCGCCGCATCCACGACCTCTTGTCGGAAATCATCCCCTCCAACCTCTTCCAATCCTCCAGGCTCCCGAACTGCGTCTCCACCCTCGAGGACTTCACCTCCCGCGTCCCACTTACCACCAAGCTCGACCTTGTCCAGGATCAGCTCGCCCACCCTCCCTACGGTTCTAACCTCACCTACCCCGTCAGCCGCTACGTCAGGCTTCACCAGACCAGCGGCACCACCGGTCCCCCGCTCCGTTGGCTCGACACCCCAGAGAGCTGGAGTTGGATCCTCGACTCCTGGGTCCGCGTCTTCGAAAGCGCCGGCGTCGGCACCGGTGACCGCATCTTCTTCCCGTTCTCCTTCGGCCCTTTCCTCGGCTTCTGGGCCGCCTTTGACGCCGCCGTCCGCCAGGGATGGATGGCTATACCCGGCGGCGGCATGCGAAGCCCCGCACGGCTCCGTATGATTCTCGACAATGGCATCACCGTCCTCTGCGCGACTCCCACCTATGCCCTCCGCCTCGCAGAAGTGGCCGATGAAGAGAACATCGATCTGAGCGACTCGCCCGTGCGCCTTATCCTCCTCGCCGGCGAGCCCGGCGGCAGCCTCCCCGCCGTCCGCTCCCTCATCGAACTCCGCTGGCCCGGCGCCCGCGCCGTCGACCACCACGGCATGACCGAAACCGGCCCCGTCACCTATCAGTGCCCGCATCGCCCCGGCATCCTGCATGTCATGGAAGCCGCCTATTTCCCCGAGGTGCTCGACCCCGCTACCCTCCAGCCCGTCCCGCCCGGGGGTAAGGGCGAACTGATCCTCACCAACTTCGGCCGCACGGGCTCCCCGCTTCTCCGCTACCGCACCGGCGACCTCGTCCGCACCGCTGGCTCCCCATGCATCTGCGGCAGCCACGAGCTCGCACTGGACGGTGGAATCCTCACCCGCACCGACGATATGTTCGTCGTCCGCGGCATTAACCTCTACCCCGCCGCCGTCGAAGCCGTCCTCCGGGCCCACGGCGGCTGGGCGGAATTCCGCGCCTTCATCGACTCCTCCCAAACCCTCACCGAACTGCGCCTGGAGGTCGAACCCGAACCCGATCACCCCGCCTCCGCCACCATCGCCCGCAGCCTCGAGTCCGCCCTCGCCGACGCCTTCTCCCTCCGCGTCCCCGTCACCTGCGTCCCCACCGGTTCCCTCCCCCGCTTCGAGCTCAAAGCCCGCCGCTGGCACCGCATCCAACCATGAGCAGTCAGCAACACCGCTCCGATCCGCGGATCCTCGATCGCAGAAGCCTGCGCAACGACCATCGGTGTCTAGCCGGAATCCTATCGCCCGGCATGTCCGTGCTGGATATCGGTTGCGGCACGGGAGCAATTACGAAAGGAATCGCAGAGGCTGTTGGTCCCACAGGATCGGTCCTCGGCATCGATCGAGACAGCGCCCTGATCCAACAGGCGAGAGTACTCTCCACATCACTGCCTCATCTCCGCTTCGAAGAAGGCGACGCGACGAATCTGAACTTCGAGCAGACCTTCGATGTCGTTTCCGCCGCCCGCACCCTCCAATGGATTGCGAAGCTCAACGATGCCATTGCCAGCATGAAGTGCGCGGCAAAACCCGGCGGACTGATCGTGGTGCTGGACTACAACCACGTTCTGAATGAATGGCAGCCCGCGCCGCCGGCACAATTCAGGGCTTTCTACGACGCATTTCTTGCATGGAGGCACTCCAACGGCTGGGACAACGAGATCGCAAACCATCTTCCCGAACTATTCGAACAGGCCGGCCTCAAAGACATCCGGATCTATGACCAGAACGAGGCAAGCGAACGCGGCGACCCTGACTTCGACCAGAAGACTTCGCTCTGGACCAGCGTGATCGAGAATCTCACCCCCGCGCTGAGGGACACCGGCCATTGTGCTGCAGGATTGCTGGACTCAGCCCGCCATGACTTCGAAACATGGCGCAAGGCCGGCCTGATCAGGCAAACCCTCTCCATGAAAACCATCATGGCCAGAGTCCCTACAAGTTGAACACCAGCCGGAACGATCGCACCACGCCGTCGCCCGGGACAGATTGCATTTGGCGATGCGGCTGCCGGTAGCTTCAGCCTCCGCCGTCCCCTTGCCCGCTGCCCACGAGGACGATCTTGCCCGTCACGCCCCCCTTCCCGAGCATCTCCTGAGCCTGTCTCGCCTCGGCAATCGGAAATCTCTGCGCGATCAGCGGCTTGAGCTTCTGTTGCTGAAGCAGGTCGAGAAGAGTGATCAAATCCTGTCGAAACAGTGCCGGCTTCAGCCGTTTGAGCGTCTGGATGCTGTAGGGAACTATCCGTTTCCGGCCGGGTAGAAGCCAGCCGCCGGCGATGTACAGCATGTAAATGGGGACTCCATGCAGGCGATTGCGGCGGCCCGGACGACCTGAAGTCAATCCCTCCCCGCGCAGCGATGGGGTATTGCCATAAGCTACTACCTTCCCGCCAGGACGGAGGGCGTTGCGGGAATGCCAGGCGTGAGCGCCGCCGAGAGGGTCGAAGACGACATCGACGCCCTCGCTCGTGAGGCGGTGAATTTCCTCAACAAAGTCCTGGTCCCGGTAATCGATCGGGATGCCGCCCAGGTCGGATACCGCCGATGCCCCTCGCGCGGAGCAAGTACCGTACATCTCCAACTCAGCCAGGCGTCCAAGCTGCAATAGTGCCGAGCCGACCCCGCCTGCCGCGCCGTGAATCAGCACGCGCTGCCCCGCCTGGACCTGAACAGAGCGATGCATCATCTGGTACGCGGTAACGTAATTCAGAATGAGGCTGACAGCCTCGGCGGCGTCCAGCCCGGCCGGCACGGGAACCAGTTCTTGTTGAGGCAAGCAGACGAACTCCGCGTACGCGCCGTGGATGGGCATGGCGGCAACGATCTCGCCCGTCTTGATTCCCGAGACACCGTCGCCGAGCTGATCCACTGCTCCAACCAGATCCCACCCCGGAGTGAAGGGCACGCGGGGTGTTTCGGGATGAATGCCCTCACGCGCCATGATGTCAGGTAAGGCGACTCCTGCGGCCTGCACTCTCACTCGCACTTCGCCAGCCTTCGGCTCAGGGCGCTCTTCTTGAATCACCTCAATTGCATCGGGCCCGCCGTAGTGAGTGACGATGATGCGCATGTGCCTCATGGCATCTTCCTGCCTTGCCGCGCGCCCTATCTTAACGCTCCATTAGGCTCCGCGCTATCGATCTAATGACAGTGGTCTGCATGCGGCTCGGCCCTTCGACTCAATCGAAGAACCCGCGATCCTCACCCGACAGCCGCGCCTTGGCCGCCGCTACCCGGAATGTGACGCCGAGACCCGGGCGGTCCCAAACGTCGATGAAGCCCTTCTTGACGATGGGATTGGGCAGTCCTTCCACGATGTCGTACCACCATTCCGGCTGCCCGTAAGGGTACTCGAACGCAATGTAGTTCTGTGGCATCGCAGCCGCCAGATGCACGTGCGCGGCAAGGCCGATCAACCCATCGAAAATGCCGTGCGGCGCCACTGCGATGCCGTGCAGGTCGGCGTATTCCGCAATCCATTTCAATTCGGAAATCCCTCCCACGTCTTCAGGGTCGGGACCCACCACGTCAACCGCCTGCTTCTCGATCAGGTCCTTGAAGTTCTGCCGCAGGTAGATCTGTTCTCCCGTGTGGATCGGAACGGTCGTGGCCAGCTTCAGGTCGCGGAACAGCTCCGCATTCGGATAAGGCGTGTAGTCGCCCGTCAGAATGTCTTCGATCCAGGTGATGCGCAGCGGTTCGCACGCCCGCGCAAACGTCAGCGCGTCCTTCGGCAGCCAGCCCGGTCCGCAGTCCAGCGCCAGCCCGACCTCGTTGCCGAGCACCTTCTTCATCGCCTCCACGCACGCAATCACGTGGTTCAGCCCTCGCTCCGTCATCATTCCGCGATTCCCGTGCGGTGCTCCCTTCCGCGGCTCGTCGTACCACATGTCCGGAATCGCGGTCATCATCCCGCCGGCATGGAAACCCACCGCCATCTTGATCAGCGTGAAGCCTTCCTTGGCCTCCTTCATCTTCTGCACGTTCTCCGCGTAATCCTGCGGCATCTGGCCCTTCATCGGTGGCCGGAACCCTCCGTTGTAGATGCGCACGCGATCGCGGATCTTGCCGCCGAGCAGCTTGTATACCGGAACCCCGGCCGCCTGCCCCGCGATGTCCCACAGCGCGAACTCGATCGCGCTCACCGCCGAGCCCCACGGCTTGAACGCGCCCAGCCTGCGGATCTTCAGCATCACCCTCTCGACGTCGGTGGGATCCTCGCCTAACAGATAATCCTTGTAGAAGAGGACCATCGGCTTCAGATACGCCTTGGTCGACTCAGCCTGGCCGTAGCCCGAAATGCCCTGATCGGTCACGATCCGCACCATCGGGTTGCGCCCGATGATCGCGCACCGCAGGTCCGTGATCTTGATCTTCGGCCGCCCGCCCCGGCTCTCCTGGCCCATCAGCGCTGGCGCAGCCGTCAATGCCGGAATTGAAGCCAGAAATCCTCTCCGTGTCCGCATCTTCATGAGGTCCTCCGTGGCGGAATCATTCTATACCCTCGCGCGCTGAGTGGGGGGCAGGTCCCCGGCCTACCCAAGCGCGCGCGGTGGACCGCACTTGCCCAGGCGCGGCTCACAGCCGTACGACGCCTTTCGAGCCGCTGGTGCTGGGCTGGCGCGATCATAGTCATTGAACGTGAAGGCTGCATGTCATCAGCCCTTTCGATTCGCTACCGCACTATGCCCGAATAGGTGTCTGGTAAATCGACCGTCGTGTAAATGGTGATGCTCAGCGGAGGTAGCACATCCGCAAACGCCGCTGGCCGTGGCGTGGCTGTCAGCCGCAGTGAGTCGCGATCCCGGTCGGCCGTCGTCACCTGATAGCGTTGCAGCGGTTTCGACACCGGGCTGATGCTGACTTTGGCGGAAGCCGCGCGATAACTCTCGTTCACCACCATTACCGTCGTCTCGCCCGACGCGCTGCGCAGTGCGGCAGCGGCCACTTGGCGTCCCTTGGGGTCCAACTCGCCGGTGAGCGAGGTCTCCACCACTGACGACGCCAGGCCTGTGTACCGGCTCAGCAGTCCGAACATGGCGTAACTGTTCCGGTGCGGGACTGCGCGGTCGAGCAAACGATTCCCATCGGGGTCCCATGTGTCGATGAGTTGCCACTGGCCGTCAAGGTCGCCGCGATTGATGAAGCTCCAGCGATTGAAGGCGTCAACTCCCGCCCGAATCCCGCGCACAACCAGTGCGGCATCCTTGATCAGGGCCTCGTACGTGCTTGGCCCTGCGTCGCGTAGCCGCCAGCCGTACGCCATCGTCCCCAGCTCGCTCAGAAAGAATGGCTTTCCCCGCGAGTGCGCCCAATCAGCCCATTCCCGCAAACGCTGCTCGGCAACAGAGAGCGGGTATCCGCCGCTGGACCCATCGAAGTTCGCGTTGTAGGAGTGCAAATCGTAGGCGCCTATGTACTCATCGAAATCGATACGGCCCGGATCGAGTGAAGGAAGGTCGGTCCAGTCCGGACCCGAGAGCGCCGTCTTCAGTCCACGGCGGTCGAACTCAGCGCGCACCGCCTTCAACCCCGGTGTGATCGACAGCGGCTTCCGATCGGGGCCGAGCCACCAGCCCCAGCCGCCCCCGGGCTCATTGTTGATGGACACCCATTTGATGCACTTGTATCCTTTGGCCTGCGTGAGGTGCTGCACCAGCTCGCCCAGACTGTATGCGAAGTCCTCCATGGAGTGAGGCCCGCTGGTCGCAATCCCGATGTGGTCCCCTCGCATCGAGGGATGCGCGTTCCACTCGACGTTGCCCCACATCTGCTGTAAAAAGACATCGGTGCCGCGCTTCTCGGCCCAATCCAGAATTCGATACAGAATGCGCATCTCCGCGCCGTCCCAGTCATATTCCCTGCGGCGAGGCTCGTACATGCGCTGCTCCAGCTCCACGCGGCACCAATTGAGGCCCAGCCAATCGGCATGTGCGAGCACCTCGCGCCAGCGCCTGTCATCATCGGGTGCGGCATTCGCGCCCCAGGCACTGCCGCCAACCATGCTCCCATCCGGCCGGTGCGGCAGCATGGGCCGTTCGATCGCGTGAAAAGATGCGCCGATCCCGCCTCGCATCACTCGGATCACCCTGCCGGTGTTCACTTCAACCGCCACACGAAACGGCTCGTCCGCTCGCGCACTCACCACGAGCAGGATCACGAAGGCCAATCGCCGCATCTGAACTTCAAGGTTCATGGTCGCCGACAGATTATCATGCCCTGCTGCAATACAGTGCCGGCAAGTCTCGCAGGCTAAACGCCGGATTCTGAAACATACGGCCTCGCGCATCGTATAGGTTTGCAGGTGCCCAGGCCGGCTCTCGCCGCTGGCACGCACCGACTCGGACCAAACAAAGGACCCTGGTCATGGATCAGCCGGCCGGTTACGGAACAGCAAGCATGGTTGAACAGCCGGTGCCGTCGTGCATGCCGCGAAGGAGACGGCCTTGGCTTTGGGTCATCTTTGCTGGCAGCGCCGTGGGTTGCACGTATCTGCATGAGCTGGGCCATTGCATCCCCGCCTGGGTAAGCGGCTATCCTGCCGTGCCTACTCCCGTCAAAACGTACGTTCTTGCGGCAGTCACGAATCCCGTTCAGCGCGCAATTGCCCTGGGCGGAATTCTCGGCACAGTGCTGGCCTCGTGGGGCGCTTTGTGTATCTACCTGAGATCGCGAAGGGAGAGGACATCCGCGGCTTTGGCCGGAGCGCTGCTGGCGCCCGGGTTCTATAGTCTGCGTTTCTTGCTTGCGGGCCGCGGCCATGATGGGACGGAATTCCAGGATGCCCAGGCCGCCTTGGGGCTCAGCTTTTCCGGCCATGCCCTGGATTGGTTCTTCCTGGTAAGCCTGATCGCTATCGCCCTGGTCTGGCTTCTGAAATCTCAAACCCGGCCGGGGATTCACATTCTCAGGAAATGGTTGAAGGGTGCAGTGCTCGGATTGCTCCTGTTGATGGGGCTACAAAAGGCCAACAATATGATTTTCGATCCCATTCTTGAGCACAGACAACCGCACCCCATTCAAGAGACTAAACGATAGCATCACCACGAGCGCCGGCGTCCTGCAATCATCCGGCCTCACGGCCACTGCCTGACCGCGTCCGCCGCTTCATGCAGCGGCCTGTCGATCAGGTTCGCCATCATCGAACACAGGCCCTGATTTGTGCGGCCCCAGGAGTGGCTCAGTCGTTTCTCAATCAGGTGATCGACGCTCCAGGCAGTTCAGTTCGTTCAGGTGGAGAGAAGTCGACGAATGGGGGTACTTCGACGGCGGTTCTCCCCAGGATGTATTCGCGTGCCGCGATGGACACAACCCGTTCAAACCACGCTACTGGAGGAATATCTGAACGCATAAGGAGGTTGAGGGGTAGATCCCTCCACTTGATGGACGGGGCTGTTCCGATGGCGATAGAACGAGGAAAAGGCAAGGCCGTGTGCAGATTGCCAGACCGCATGTCATAGATTAGTCCAAAGACGCTCTGGCGGTCCTCAAAAGGTGGGCACAGATTCTCCGGCACCAGGAAAACGCGGTCCTGTCCCACCAACTTATCCTTCGGGGCAAACTCTAGCAGGAATTTCTTAAACTTCTTTTTGAGCCAGCGATGGCCTTTGCAGGCGTCGAGAGCCAATCGCTTCGCCTTCTCGCTGTCGAGTCCGTAAGCTAGGGCGCGTTTTTGGACTGGCAGAGCAGCAGCCAATTGCTCGGACTCCTCTGGCTGATATTCCTCCAGCGCTACGGCGGCCAGAGATTCGACTGTAGAGATGAGAAGCTGATAGCTGATGTCAGGCCGAGATTCGATCAATTCAAACGCAGCGCGGTAAAGCCTCGACGCATGGACAATTTCAGCTGCTTCAGGGATGGTCGGCAATTTCAATAAGACCTCGGCAAGAGTCTTTGGATTTACACCAACCGGAGGAGGACTGTTGTCAATGAATTGAAGACCCTTAAAACTAGTGACGACCGTAGCAGGCCTTTGAGCCCAGGTCGTGAGACGGCGCGACGAGAGCACAGGGGTTGGGACATCAGTGCCATACGAACCCAATGCTGCAGATTGCGCTTGAGGGTATTGCTCTCGGACCTTTTCACCGGGCGAGATTAGTCGCCGGGAGAGCAGGCTCAGAATGGAACACAAATCCTCAATGATGTCCTCATCCGGAATAAATGTTCTCGAAAAACAGCCACCCTGCTCCTCCTGCGACTCGGTGACTTCGGCCAGAGCGAGTCTCACGCACAACTCCTGTGGGTATGCCGCGAAGGGCTGGCTGGCCACAAACAACTCTAGCGGGGTCCGTAGCAATACCCGGGTCACGTCGCTCTTACGCCAGTCGTAAGTTTGAACGTTTCGGTTGTACAACTCTCCGCTGCACGCCAGGCGATACTCGACAGCAATCCTATCCGAACTCGCGTCTAGTGATGCGTCAGATGAACTCGACAGGAATTTGAGCAGGTACATGATGATATGCAACTTTGATCGGACCTGACCTTACGTTTATCTCTAGAACCGAATCTTAGTAGATCTGGAGGCTCGCTAGAGATTTGTCTTGGCCTTAGCCATCTAAGGGGCTACCAGGACCGGGGCACGCGAAGGGTGTTGCGGGCGGCCCGGGATGCGAACCTAGTCGCGCGTGGGCGTTAGGGCTGTACAAGCGGAGCTGCTTGCGCCAGCGCGAAGGGGGGCGGCCCGGATCGTGCAAGCCGCAGGCGCGATCGCGCGTGCTGCATCCGCGTGCGATGGTTTCGTGCGGCAGGGGAGGGGGCAGCCGGATGCGATAGCGCGTGCTGATACCGCGTGCGATGGGGCGTGGGGGCGACCGCAGCCGGACACCGATCTCTAGTGGGACTGCTGCATCCAAAGGGAAGCCTGGCGGGAGGGAGGCGTGCGATACCCCCGCTGAATAGTGATCTATCGTCCTTCGCGGATTACACGCTCCGCAATCGCCACTTCAGTAGGGGTCCCGCGCACCACCTGGGCTTTTCGTTGACTGTTGTGGAAGGAGCGCACGATTCTTGCCGAACGGAGGGCGGGGGTGATGTTCTCCAGTTCTTGTGGCGTTATAGTGCGCCCCAAGAAGAACACACGCACCAACTCGCAGCCTGGCAATTTGTAGTCGCGTGAGATGGGCGGTGCTGGTGCTTGAACGTCAGCGGGTTGATTCATTGCATCGAGCAGCCACCCCGTCAACCCCACTTGGTCCGCTGTTCCTCGCATGCTCAACGCCCCCCTCGAGTAGTACGGGTAAATATAACTAACATTGCCAACTGCTCGGATCAGCGTCATCAACTCCTGCAGGTCGCGAGGTGTCTCGGAGCGCGAAAGGTAGAACACTCGTATCACCTCTGCAGGAGTACCCGGCATCAGGTATTCGTGCTTGGTCGAATTTGGCTGGACCTGCGCAGTAGTCGATTGATCCAACTCGCTGACGAGCCACTTGGCCAATTCGATTTGCTCGGCACTCCCGCTGACTCGGATGTCGTGCGTCGCGTTGTCAACGCCAGTTACGCGGATGCGTGAGACCGTAGATATGGTTTGGGCGATGTCCTGGAGATCCTGCGGTGTCCCCACATTCGCAAGGTGGAGCGATGCGACTAGCGGGGACAAAGGCTGACCACACGCAAGGACCGCGACAACTAGAACGTAAGCGCAGGTGAGCGCCTTTGTGAGCATGGTTCCTCCTGCAGTACAAACCCACCTGGCCCAGTGCGCAGACCAAAGTGGCGTAATCATTTTGGCAGGACCTTCAGCAATTTGCACTGGTCATTCGGGCGCGTTTATCGGAAACTTACGCGCATTCCGGATGGTCGCGTGCGGAATCGGCAGAGCGTGCGAGAGGGCGTCGGGCAGTTGGATGCCTTCACCTGTGCGGAAGGGGCCGGGGGGGGGGCGTGCGATAGGGCGCGCGCGGGGGATGACGAGCAGCCCGGAATTGGAACGCGACAGGAATCACTCTTCACCCGGGGAGGGGGTCTAACTTTGGATCCCTCTATCTCCTATCCCCCCATTCCGTTGACCCCGAACGAACCCTCCTCCTAGACTGACGCCAACTACAAGTGGACATCGCACACTTGGAACCGCCAGAAATCGACGGGCTCCCCGCCCGGTGACGCCACTCACCTCCATTATTTTCCTGTCCTTTTCAATCACTTGGAACAAATCCGCCGAAAATCGTTTGGTCCCCGCTCTCTCCTATTCCACGTTGGGCGGTCATCCGCCCACACGAAAGGAGCACCCATCATGGCCACTGACAAGCAGATCGAAGCAGCCCGCCGCAACGGAGCACTCTCCCGCGGCCCCGCCACCCCGGAGGGCAAACCCCGCTCCTCCATGAACCGCCTCAAACATGGACGCTACTCCAAATACTTCGCGCTCCTCCACATCGAGGACCCCGTCGCCTTCGACGAACTCCTCCAGGACCTCGTCGCCCGCTACCTCCCCAAGGACCCCGTCGACTACCGCCTCGTCGCTCAGCTCGCCTCCGTCGAATGGCGCAAACAGCGCATCGACGCCCTCGACGTCGCCATCCTCGATAACGAATACGCCGTCCAGGCTGCCGCTCTCAAAGCCGCCGGCAAACGCGCCACTCCCGAGGTCATCGCCACTCTCGCCGCCCACAGCATCACCGAGCGCTCCAAGCTCCCCACGTTCCTCGCCACGCGCGCCGCCCAGCTCGTCTATGAGCGCGAGTCCATCCTCCGCCACCTCGTCAAGAGTAAGGACGCCTACCCCCACCAGCTCCAGTGGCCCGAAATCCTTCAGGATGAAGACGCTAACCCTGAAAATGACGCTTCATTCGAACCGGATTCGAACCGCCCGCTTGACACCGAACCGGACCCCGAACCCCTTCCCAATCAGGAGGATCAATAGCCGTGGCGCCGCCCAGCATCCTCGACCTCCTCTCCCCAAATTCCATCTTTCCCGCCCAAAAAGCGGGCATTTCCACCGCCATCGCGGGGCCCCCCTCCCAATGGGCCTCCGCCGCCCTCGGCTTCATCCCCGATCCCGATCAGGCCCTGATCCTCGATGCTCCCGAACCCTGCGTCCTCCTCTGCTGCACGCGCCAGTTCGGCAAGTCCACCCTCACCGCCCTGAAAGCCGTCCACCATGCCCTCATCAACCCTGACTCCCAGATCGTCGTCGCCGCTCCCTCCGAACGCCAGTCGGCAGAATTCCTCCGCAAGGCCGCCTCCGCCTTCGACCTGCTCCAGGTCCCCCGGCGCCCGGCCGGCGCCGGCCTCCTCGGCTGGGTCATCCCCAACGGCTCGCGCCTCATCGCCCTCCCCGCCTCGGCCAGGACCGTCCGCGGCTTCTCCGCCGTCGGCCTCCTCATCTTCGAGGAGGCCGCCTTCATGGACGACGACCTCTATCACGCCCTCACACCCATGCAGGCCACCGTCGAAGGATCCGCCCTCTGGCTGATCTCCACCCCCGGCGCTCAATCCGGCTTCTTCCATGACGAATGGTCCGACTCGAAGCGTACCCACTGGCGCCGCTTCAGAATCCCCGCGGATCAGTGCCCCAGAATCTCTCCGCAGTTTCTCGAAATGGAACGGATCCGTAAAGGTGAAGCCGTCTTCCGCCGCGAATACATGTGCGAATTCACCGCCTACGGCCACCAGGTCATCTCCCGCGAACTCCTCGACGCCGCTTATTCTGATCTATTCGAACCCTGGAACGGAGGCCGCCCCCTATGGAGCTGACTCTCCCAAGGCACCTCGTGTGTAAGCGCGAGGCTATCAAGAGTTGTTCTTCCTTATGCCGAGGCGCAGCCGAGGGAACTCGTAAGAGTCTCCCCCATGGCGCGGCACATCGCGCGGCTCAAGCCGCCGTCTCGCCTTCGACGAATTGCTGCCTTTCGGCGCGACCTTTTCCCCACCCTGCTAGAATGGGTCAACAAACGGGAGGGCTGGGTTTGCAAAACCACTCCGAACATCACTCCTACGCCTCCTTCCCGGTCTTCCGCTCCCTCGACCTTAACCGGAAATCCCCGCTCGACAAGTTCCTCGGCCTCTTCGCCGATGTCCGCGGCGGCGAGGGCGTGGGCGTGCTGCTCCTCTTCGCGAACATCCTCACGCTCCTGGCCTCGTACTACCTCCTGAAGACCGTCCGTGAGGCACTCATCCTCTCCGAGGGCGGCGCCGTGGTAAAAAGCTACGCCTCCGCCGGCCAGGCGCTCCTCCTCCTGCTGATCATCCCTTTCTACAGCGCCCTCGCTTCCCGCACACGCCGTGCTCGCCTCCTCTCCGGAGTCAGCCTCTTCTTTGCGGTGAACCTCGTCATCTTCTACGCCCTCGCCCTCTCCGGCGTCAAACTCGGCGTCGCATTCTTCCTCTGGGTCGGCATCTTCAACGTTTTCGTCATCTCCCAGTTCTGGGCATTCGCCAACGACCTCTATACCGAGCCTCAGGGCAAGAGACTCTTCCCCATCATTGGCGTCGGCAGCGCACTCGGCGCTCTCGCCGGAGCCGAGGCAGCTTCGATCCTGGTCAAGCGTTGGGGCCCCTTCCCCGAAATGCTCATCGCCGCCGCCCTCCTCCTCCTGTGCGCCCTCCTCACCGTCGTCGCCGACCGCCGCGTCTCCGCCCGGCTCGGCGAAGCCCAACAGGCCGCCAGCCAGAAGCCCCTCGCCGCCGGCGACGGCTTCGCCCTCGTCTTCCAGGACCGCTACCTTATCCTCATCGCCGCGCTCACAGTGATCCTCAACGTCGTCAATACCTCCGGCGAGTTCCTCCTCTCCCGCTTCGTTGTTGAACAGGCCAACGCCGCCATTGGCGCGGGAGACGCCTTCAAGGAAGCCCGCTCCCGCTTCATCGGCTCCTTCTACGGCGACTTCTTCTCCTGGGTCAACTTCCTCGGGCTCGCCCTGCAGTCATTCCTGGTCTCCCGCCTCTTCCGCTATGTCGGTGTCCGGGGGGCCCTCTTCATCCTCCCCTCCATCGCCTTCACCGGCTACGTCTTCCTCCTCGCCGCTCCGGTGCTCGGTGTCATCAAAGTCCTCAAGATCCTCGAGAACAGCACCGACTACTCCATTCAGAACACAGCGCGCCAGGCGCTCTTCCTCCCCACTTCCCGCGAGGCGAAGTACAAAGCAAAAGCCGCAATCGATACGTTCTTCCAGCGCGCCGGCGATGTCATCCAGGCCTTCATCGTCTTCCTCGGCACCCAGGCCGGGCTCGGCGTCACCGGCTTCGCCATGGTCAACCTTCTCCTCACCGGCGTCTGGCTCATCGTCGTCGCCGCGCTCTATCTGGAACACCGCCGCCGTACCACTGCCCTGCCTCAACCCATATCCGCTCCAGGCGATTGACCCCATGACACACCGTGCCCACCCACTGCGCTCCCGAGCGCGCACCCGGGGTGTGCCCGTTCCCCCGCGGACGCCCCTACTCCCTCTGCCCGTCCTCCGCCGCCGCACGGGCCTCTGCCAACTGACGCAGCTTGATCTCGATGCTCTGATGCGACTGCAGCAACAACCGCGCTGCCTCCTCCGTCGAATGCTTCGACGCCTGCACCGGCCTCCGCTCCAGCAGCCGCAGCTTGTCCCGCAGGTTCGCCGGCAGCACGCCATCGAGATACTCCATCGCCAGCGACTCCAGCAACTCGTCCTCCGAGTGCAGCGAACGGAACGCCGCCTTCAGCGGCTCACGCGGGAGGATCAGCGCGAGCAGCGAAAACACGTGCTCCAGGCTGCGGTCCGCACGCTCCATCAGCGCTTCATCCAGATGCGACATCTGGTCGCTCGAACTCGACTCGTCCAGCAGCCGCCGCGTCCTCCACAATCCGCTGTCCACCGACAATTCGCGGTCGATTGCATCGTACACAGCATCCGGCGCGGGCTTGAGCTCGGGATGATTCAACACGATCAGGTCCAACGCACGCCCGCACCTGTACCGGACTTCAAATCGCTCGTCCTTCAGTCCCTCCATCAGTCCATCCACGGCGCGGTGGTCCGGCTTCGCGGCGAGTATCGGAGGAATCCGCCGGCGGATCGCGAAGTCGGTGTTGCGGTCCAGCAGCCGGTCAGACAAGACTCCCGTGAGGGCGCCCCGGGTCGCGATCAATGCGTTCTTGGCCTGCGACGACACAGCGTCCCATGCCAGCAGATCGATGACTGCCGGAACCAGAACCGGATCCACTCCCTGCCCGATCGCCAGCACCGCGCGCACTCGCCGGCTGTCGCCGGAACGCAGCTCTGCCAGGTGCCGGACTGCGAGATCCGCGGGCATCGTGTTCGACACGCGCTCGACGGGGACTTCCACCCGCGGCAGCTCGATGGTCCTCGATTCCAGCAGTTCCGGATCCACGGCCCAATCGCCCAGCCCGGAGAGCTGTACCTCAGCCGCGCGATTCAGAAGCCCCCGCTCGAGTACCGCAACGTATACCTTGTCGAGCTTACCCGCCACCCAGGAATTGGCGAGCGCGATGCCGCCTGTCGCGAGCAGCAACATGCTCACCATCGATGGCTGCGGCAACAGGAGCAGCGCCTGGCAGATGGCTGCGCCAGCCGCTTCACCCAGCCGGTCGCAGCCGACGTCGATCACCGTCTTTGCCGCGCGCTTCTCCGCAGGGGGGATCGGCGAATAGAACAACTCGTATCCGGCTCGGAAGAGCGACCCGCGCAACGAAGACTCCACGCCGCGCACGAACGCAAACAGCGGGAACACCGGCATCACGAATGCCAGGGCGGTACCTCCTGCCAGCGAGAGCGGCAATGTCCCGACCACGCGCGCAACCCCGAGCTTCTCCAGCGCGATCCGGCTCACCACGGTCTGCAGCCCGAACGACACCACGGAGACCGACGTGTAGAAGACCGCGAAGAACTGCAGCAGGGAATCCCCCTTGCCGAAAGTCGCGGCGGCCGTGGACTTGAAGAGAAAATCCAGCGTCGCCGCGCTGGCGGTCCCCAACAAGACGAGCACCGCGAGATAGCGGAGATGCGGCGCCGAGGCGAGCGCCTTCCTCGGCGAGCCCCACACGGCCGACACGGCTCCCGTTGCGGGAACACGGCCGCCATGCAACACCAAGAGCAGGCCGACTGCTGCATGCAGAATTCCGAGCGCCACCAGCAGCGAGGTCTCCGGCATCATTGTTGTCCAGCGTGCCGCCAGCAGCCCGCCAGTCACTCCTCCCGCCGTTCCCATGCCCGCAATGCGGCCATAGCGCCGCTTCGCCTCCTGCGGATTGGTCTGCTCGCTGAGCAGCAGCCAGAAGCTCGAAAGCAGCACCGCAGCGAACGCAACGGTGTGCAGGTACACGATCACGGAGCCGAGCGACGGATTGATACGGAGCAGGACCCATTCGCCGATCTGCAGGACTCCGCTTGCCAGGAACCCCAAAGGCACAACTCGCGCGGGACTCAGCTTCGCAAACAGCTTCGAACTCAATCCGCCCAGGATGACCGAAAGGACAGCCGCGGCCATCACCATGCGCGGCAGAGCGGACGCATCGTGAGTCGAGAGGAACAACGAATCCCGGATCGCCTTGCTCGCCACCTGGTGAGCCATCATCAACCCGGCAGCCGCCATCGCCGTCCACAGTGGGAGCGTGCGGGACACGCTACGGCTCACCTCGATTTCTCCAGGACCTCGGCCCTCTGCTGCGTGATGCTATCCTGCGCCGAAACAATCTCCGGGAGATTTGTCTTCCACCACCTCTCGGCCGCGTCAGGGCTCCAATCTGACGCCTCGCTGCACTCCTCCAGTTGTTCGCGAACCATGCGCGCGCTGGTGGGCCGGTCCGGCGGCTTCTTGGCCAGGCAGGCGAGGATGATGCGTTCCAGTCCGTCGGACACGGGCAATTCAGTCAGCTGCGATGGGGGAATGGGAGGCTTCTGAACATGAGCCAGCGCCATGGCCGTGGGAGTCGGCTCATCAAATACCAGTTTGCCCGTCAGCAGCCAGTAGGCAACGCAGCCCAGCCCGTAGAGGTCTGTGCGCCCGTCGACGTCGGAGGATCCCATTGCCAGTTCCGGGGCCATGAAGGCCGGGGTCCCCGTCGTCACGCTCTCCATCGTCATGCGCCCGTCGCCATTGGACACGCGCCACTTGGCAAGTCCGAAGTCGAGCAGTTTGCAGAAGTCGTATTGGACGCCGAGCCGGCACAGGTACAGGTTTGTCGGCTTGATGTCGCGATGCACGATTCCCTGGCGGTGCGCCTCTTCCAGCGAATCGCAGGCCTGGCGCAGGATGTGCGCGACACGGGCAGCCGGCTGCGGGCCGAAGCGCTTCACCAGTTGCTCCAGGTCCAGCCCCTTCAGAAGCTCCATGGCGTAGAAGAAGTTGCCTCCGTCGTCAACGCCGAAATCGAACAGAGACACGGTATGCGGCGATGTGAGCGCCGCGGTGGCCTGGGCCTCCTGCTCGAATCGCCTCTTCAGCACGTCCGCCTGCCTGCCAGTCTGAGCGACAAGCACTTCACCGCGGATGAGCTTGACAGCCGACTGGCGCTTCAGGAGCCGGTGCCGCGCACGCCACACCTCACCCATCCCACCCTTGCCGAGCAGGTCTTCCAGTTCATAGCTGCCGAGCTCTTTCGCCCGTTGCGCCGTGCTCTCCATCCTGATCACCAGGCGGCTCATAAACCAGGAGCAGAACGCGACCAGAAATGGCGGCACGTACAGAATGAGGAGCCGGTTCGTGGGCAGAGCGGGAAAGCCATACCAGGAAAGACTCAAATAATGCGCCAGCGGACCCATGGCTGCGGAGAGCACAGCCGCAGCCAGCGCCAGGATTGGCGGGCCGGGAATGAACAGGCTGGACGCCACGATCCAGACGGCGAGCGCCGACATGCCGCGAATCGGCTGGTCCCCATTCCAAGGCATCGAGTTTTCAAACCAGGCGAGACTGAAAGCCACCGCGACCTGGAACACATGTCCGAGCCGGAGCATCGTCACCGGCCCGGCCCAGCCGAAGCGGTACAGGGCCGCCAGCAGCAGGGACATGGAAAGCAACACGATCTCGTTGAGCCGGACGGCCGGCTGCTTCTGCGCTTCCGCCACTTCAGGTTGAAACTGGCCTTGCAGAGTGAAAATTGTGACGGTGATGAACGCACAGATCACCGCCATCCAGGCAATCCGCTTCGGCGCCTTTTCGAGTGTCTGCGCCGGGAGAGATGTCCACGTCAGCGGAGTCGTGATCCCTGAGGATTGAGGACAGCAGACACGCGGAGCCCGGACCTCCGCTCTCACAACCAGCAACTTGTCCAATCCCTGGTCTTTATCCATCCGATCAACCCAGTCAAACGGCTACCCATCATTGTAAAGAGAGTCGCGGCAGTTTGCGAAAGATTCGAGAGGGCTCTGGAGCGGGCTCGTGGCCATCCATTGCCCCATCGGTGACCCGGTGTAGGACAATGAATGAGGTGTCTGCCGGACGGGCAGTCGCGGAACGGGTCCGTTCCCCGAGGGGAATACCGCCCGGATCCGAGGCAAAGTCCGGTCTCCATAGGGCAGCGTGCCGGCTAACGGCCGGGGGGGCGTGCTCAAAGCGCGTTCCACGGAAAGTGCCACAGAAAATATACCGCCTGTCCGCCCGCAAGGGATGGGCAGGTAAGGGTGAAAAGGTGCGGTAAGAGCGCACCGCGTTCCGGGTAACCGGGATGGCAGGGAAAACCCCACGTGGAGCAAGGCCAAATAGGGGAGGAGGAGCTGCCCGCTCCGTTTGACTTCCGGGTAGGCCGCTAGAGCCCGTCAGCAATGGCGGGACGAGAGGAATGACTGCCGCCCGGCGCAAGCCGGGACCAGAAACCGGCTTAGAGTCCGGCAGACACACTATCTTGGGCTTGGGCTGAGCGTCTTCATCAACTTCGGTGGCCCGCAGGGCTATGGGGACTCCCCTGAAGACGGGCTGCGGCGTGTCAAGGTTCCGTAGGCTCGGTTGGGATCCAGTAGCCCGGGCGATGGCGGACCGTCAATTCGGGTCGGCCGGCGATGGTGACGCTCAATGATCTGTAGATCCCGGGCTGGACACCGGATGCCTCGAAACTGAGGACGTACTGTAGGTGGAGGTCTTCGCCGACGCGCTGGAGGGCATCTTCGAGTCCGCGCTGCCGCGTGAATGAGTTCATGGCGCCGCCCGTGTGCCTGGCCAGCTCCGCGGCAGTGTTGGTCTGGCCCAGGCGGCCCAGTTCGCGAAGCGCGCCGAGGATATCGGCGCCGCCGCCGGTAGCCGCAACTGGCTCGCGAGACGTGAATGCGGAAGTCGTGCGCGAATAAGTCACCGGGTAGACGGTGATGTTGGCCTCCTGAAGCCGGGCGACGACCTGATCGAGCTTGCTCTTGCTGCCGAGGTCCTTGGATTCTCCAACAATCAGGACGACCCGGCGTCTGCGGGGCGGCGTTTGCTGGAGCAATGTGGCGGCTTCGGCGACGGCGTCGAGCATTCTGCCGCCGGAGTCGCCGGGGTCCAGCGCTCGGAGCTGCGCCTCGAACGGGGCGGAGTCATCCGCGGGCTCCGATGCTACGCGAACCTGGCTGTCATATGTGACGAGGCCGATCCGGCCGGCGTGGCCTGCCAGAAGAGGATCGAACAGGGAGGCCGACTTCCGAAGGCGGGCGAGCGCGGGCGCGCTGGGGGCGGATGTCTCCACTGCCAGAATCAGGGTGACCGGCGTGTCCATCGACTCGAGCTGGAAATCCCTCGGCTGCCCCTGATCGAGGACGATAAAGTCGCTGAGCTGCAGCCCGAGCACGCGCTTGCCGGAAGGATCGAAGACGGTGGCAGGAACGACCACCAGGCGTGCTGAGGCGCGGAAGACAGGCTGCTGCTGGAGCGCCAGCATCAGCCAGTGGCGGCGAGTCACTGCCGGTCCCGGATGAGCATATCGATGGTTGCCGAGACTTCTTTGATGGGCCTGTTCCCGATGATTGTCCAGATATCGGCCTGCGGGTAGTATTGGCGAACGAGATCCATCTCTTTGTGATAGCGGGTTATACGCTTCTCGAGGGCGTCCGGTTTCTCCTTTCCGGCAAGGCGCTGTCGCACGACATCGTCAGAGACATCCAGATGGAGGATGACGGGAGAAGGCAGCTTCAGATCCCTGACGATCGCGGACAGGTTGTCGGCTTCGGCGTGGGTGGCCGGATAGCCGTCCAGAATGAAGCCCTTGGACACGTCGAGGCTTTGGATCCTCTTGCGGAGCAGGGCGTCCACCTTGTTGTCAGGGTTGGAGGCGCGGAGATCGTCGGCCCCGACGACGGGGAGGCTGTACTTCTTGTGGATGAATTCGGCCTGTGTGGTTTTCCCGCTGCCCGGCGGGCCAATGAGGACGATGACGAGCGGCTTGGTCGTCTCTTGAGCGAACCCGGCGGAAATCGCCAGGCAGATTGGGACCACGAAGCGAAACATCCGAGAGCCCTCCTTGCTTCATGGTACGGCAAAGGCATTAAAACGGAAGGAACCTTTCAGCATCGAAATGACATGGCGATTCGAAAAGGTTGGGAGGAACGGCGGCGCCTCGAGGAGGCCCGGAACCAGGAAGTCAAATGGAAGAAATGGGGACCATATCTCAGCGAGAGGCAGTGGGGCACGGTCAGAGAGGACTATAGCGAGAACGGGAACGCCTGGGAGTACTTCTCTCACGACCAGGCCCGATCCCGTGCCTACCATTGGGGTGAAGACGGGCTGGCGGGATTCAGCGACGAGCAACAGGTGCTGTGTTTCGCGCTGGCGCTTTGGAACGGCAAGGACCCGATCCTCAAGGAGCGGCTGTTCGGGTTGACCAATTCCGAAGGGAACCATGGCGAGGACGTCAAGGAATACTACTTCTACCTGGACTCAACGCCAACCCACTCCTACATGAAGTACCTGTACAAGTACCCGCACCAGGCATACCCCTATGACGACATCGTCCGAACCAACCGGCGGAGGACGCGCACACAGCACGAGTACGAGTTGATTGATACGGGCGTTTTCGACGGCGGGCGTTACTTCGACGTCTTTGTGGAGTACGCGAAGGCGGATGCAGAGGACATCCTGATCCGGATCACGGCGGCAAACCGGGGGCCCGAACCAGCCCGACTGCACCTCCTGCCAACGCTTTGGTTCAGGAACACATGGTCGTGGAATCCGGCTGCGGAGCGGCCGGAGATTCGCGCCGAGAACGGCGTCATCCGGGCAACGCATCACGAAGCGGGGGAGATGTACCTCTACGTGCAAGGGCAGCCGCAACTGTTGTTCACGGAGAATGACACCAACAACGCCAGGCTGTGGAACCGTCTCAACCCGACTCCGTACGTGAAGGACTCGTTCCACACGGCGCTCATCCGCGGCGACATGGGCGCTGTGAATCCGGCTCTGCACGGGACCAAGTTCGCACCGCACTACGACTTCGAGGTACCGGCGGGCGGATCGCAGACGGTGAAGCTACGGCTGGCGCGCAAGGCATACGCCGACGCGGACCGCCCGCTTGGCGAGCCGTTTGATGAGATCTTCCGCGCGCGACTGGCGGAGGCCGACACATTTTACGATTCGATCACGCCGGACAACCTGACTGAGGACCAGGGGCGGGTGTTGCGCCAGGCATTGGCCGGGATGTTGTGGTCCAAGCAGGCGTATCAATTCGACGTGGACGTCTGGCTGCAGGAGCATCACGACAATCCGCTGCTTGGTCTACCACGGGCGAAAGTTCGCAACGAAGACTGGTATCACATGATGAACAACGATGTCATCTCGATGCCGGACAAGTGGGAGTATCCGTGGTATGCCGCATGGGATCTGGCATTCCACACCACCGCGCTCGCTCTGGTGGACCTCGACTTCGCCAAGAGCCAATTGGACCTGATGCTGCGCGAACTGTACATGCATCCCAACGGGCAGATTCCCGCCTACGAATGGAACTTCAGCGATGTGAACCCGCCTGTCCACGCGTGGGCCACGCTGTTCCTCTACAGCTTCGAGGAAAGCCGCAACGGCGGGGGCGATGTCACATTTCTGAAGAGCTGCTTCCATAAGCTGCTGCTCAATTTCACGTGGTGGGTGAATCGCAAGGACCCGTACGGGCGGAACGTCTTCGAAGGTGGTTTTCTGGGCCTGGACAATATCGGTGTATTCGATCGCTCCTCTCCGCTGCCGACCGGCGGATATCTAGAGCAAGCGGATGGAACCGCATGGATGGCCCTGTTTTCGCAGAACATGTTCGAGATCGCGAGCGAGCTCTCCCGATACGATCCGCTCTATGTAGACTTTGCGGTGAAATTCGCCGAACATTTCCTGTGGATAGCTTCGGCGATGGACAAAATAGGCGACCGTCACGACGAAATGTGGGACGAGCAGGACGGCTTCTTCTACGACGTACTGCGAACACCGGACGGAGATGCGATGCGCCTGAAAGTGCGGTCGCTGGTGGGACTGCTTCCTCTCTGTGCCGTGACAGTGCTCGATCCGGCGCACTTCACGAAATTGGAAAGCCTTTCTGCGCGGGTGAGCCGATTCCTGCGGCGCTACCCAGAGGTCTCGGCGACCATCGCCCCATTGAACCGGACGGGAGTCAACGATCGCAGGCTGCTGGCAGTGCTCGACGAGAACAAGCTGCGGCGGCTGCTGGGGACCATGCTGGACGAAAGCGAGTTCCTCAGCCGCCACGGCATCCGATCTCTTTCGAAATATCACGAAGAGCATCCATACATGCTCAAAGTGAGCGGCAGCGAGTTCCGCGTGGCCTACCTTCCCGCAGAATCGGATACCGGGATGTTCGGAGGCAACTCGAACTGGCGCGGTCCGATCTGGATGCCCGTAAACCTCCTGATTATCCGCGCACTGCTGCAGTATTACCTGTTCTACGGCGATGACTTCAAGGTCGAGTGCCCGCGCGGCTCAGGAAAGTTGATGACGCTGTTCGAAGTGGCCATGGAACTATGCAGGCGGCTGTCGCGCATCTTCCTGCGCGATGAGTCAGGCAAGCGGCCCGTGTACGGGGGAGTGCGGCTCTTCCAGGAAGATCCAAACTGGCGCGACAATATCCTCTTTTACGAATACTTCCACGGCGACAACGGAGCCGGCATTGGCGCGAGCCACCAGACGGGCTGGACCGGCGTGGTGGCGCGCATGATCCAGATGACGGGGCAATTGGCCGCCGAGGATCTGTTGAACGGAAAAGAGACGAGGCCCGTGACCAGCTATTACGAGGACAAGTAGGCTAAGGGCGTGCGAAGCCTCCGGCGGAGGAAGCAGCCCTGCCGTTGGCGGCGAGGTGCTGGAGAATGAGGGCCGTGGTTTCCACAGACTCCGCTCCAACGGCGGCGGCGATTGCTTCCGAGGATTGAGGCTCACCGGTCAACGCAGCGAGGATCTTCTTCTGTAAAGCGAGCACTGCGGCGGCCGCTTTCTTGCCGGCCTCGACGCCGGGCTGGTGATACGCGTTGATGTTCACGAGCGACGCGTAGAAGCCCACGGCGCGCTCGAACAGAGCGATCAGTGCGCCGACGGTGCGGGCGTCGACACGCTGAACGGTGATCGTCATGGACTCGCGGCCATTCCCGGAGAGGGCATCGCGAGTGCCGAGCAGGAAGCCGTCCAGATAATCGCCCGCGCGGACGCCGGGCTCCAGTTCCACAGGATTGCCGCCGTCTTCGAGCACCCGGATGAAGGTGACGAAGAAGTTGTTGACGCCGTCGCGGAGCTGCTGCACGTAGGCGTGCTGGTCCGTGGAGCCCTTGTTGCCATAGACAGCGATTCCCTGCTCGACGCGCTTGCCGTGGAGGTCGAGTTGCTTGCCGAGCGACTCCATGATCAGCTGCTGGAGGTAGCGGCTGATGAGGAGGAGGCGGTCTTTGTACGGCAGGACCACCATGTCCTTCTGGCCCTTGCCGCCGGTGGCGTGGTGCCACATGAGGGCGAGCAGGGCTGCGGGGTTTTCCTTTGTGACCTTCGAGCGGGTCTGTGTATCGCAGGCCGCGGCGCCGGCGAGCATCGCATCGATGTCGAAACCCTGGAGGGCAGCGTCGAGCAGGCCGACGGCGGAGAGTTCGGAGGTGCGCCCGCCGACCCAGTCGAACATGGGGAACTTGTCGAGCCAGCCTTGCGCAGTAGCGTATTGATCGAGCTTGGAGCCGGGCATGGTGATGGCGACGGCGCGCGGGGCGAAGGGGACGCCAGCGTGGGTGTAGGCGGCTTCGGCGAGCTTCATGCCGTTGTAGGTCTCAGGTGTACCGCCCGATTTGGAGATGACGAGGACGAGGGTCTTGTCGAGCCGGCTTGAAAGAGAAGAGAGAACGCGCTCGATGCCGTCGGGATCGGTGTTGTCGAAGAAGTGGACGCTGAGTTCGTCGGTGTCGGGATGAGACAGTGCGTCGGCGACGAACATGGGGCCGAGAGCGGAACCGCCGATGCCGATGGAGAGGACGTCAGTGAAGTGCCCCTCTTCGTGCAAGCGCGACGCGAAGGACTTGATGCGGACGAGGGTTTCTTCGATTTCCGTGCGCAGTTCGGGCTTGGGTGCGAGAGAGGCATTGCGAAGCCAGTAGTGGCCGACCATGCGGTTTTCGTCGGGGTTGGCGATGGCGCCGGCTTCGAGGGCGTCCATGGCATTGTAGGCCTTCTGAATGGCGGGTTCCATCGAGGCCAGCCAGGCATCGTCGAAGTTCATGCGGGAGATGTCGAGCTGGAGGTTGATGGCAGGAACGGAGCAGAGATATTGACGGTAGCGCTGCCAGGATGAGGTGCTCATGGGGATCAATTCCAGGATAGTACCCGCTCCCTGACGTCCGTGGGGCGGATGATCGCATAATAAGACCTATGCGATCTGTTCTGATTGGGCTGGCGTGCGTGTGCCTGTTGGGCGCGGCTGAGAAGTGGACGGTAGACGATCTGCTCCTCCAGGAATCGGCTATGGGACTGGACTGGTCGAGAGACGGCAAGGCGGTGGTCTATGTGAAGTCGCGCATGGATAAAGAGAAAGGCGAGGCGATTTCGCACCTTTACATGAAGCGGCTTGGCGAGACGGACGAGATCCAGTTGACGCGCGGGCAGGAGAGCGAGAGCAGCCCGAAGTTTTCTCCGTTGGGGAAACGGATCGCATTTCTGACGTCGAGGAAGGCGCAGTCGAGTGGTTCCGCGGCAGCGCCGGATGCGCAGGGCGGCGCCGGTATGCAGGTGTGGCTGCTGAATCCGGCGGGCGGCGAGCCGTGGTCGCTGACGAAGTTCGAGCGCGGCGTGCGGGCGTTCGAGTGGCTGGACGACGAGACGCTGCTGATCGCCGCGCCTGAGGATTCTTCGTTGCACGACCAGAAGGTGAAGGAGCGTAAAGACACGTCGCAGGTAGTGGAAGACGAGCAGCATGCCGCGCCGGTGCGTTTATTCAAGTACGAGATCAAAGGCGGCAAGGCGACTCGACTGACGACCAATTCGGATCGGATCACGAGCATCACAGCGTCACCGGACGGCGCTTGGGCTGTGACCGTGCACAACAGGAGCCTGGCGGAGATCTACAACCAGAAGATCAAGCCGGTAACGTTCCTGCACGACCTGAAGAGTGGCAAGAGTGTTGAGCTGTTTGCCGGGCAGAAGCTGTATCCGCGGGGAATCCAATGGGCAGGCGACTCAAAAGGGTTTTACTTCGCGGCGCCGTACACGACGCATCCTTATCTGCTCAATGCCTCGGTCTCGCTGGCGTACTACTACGACGTCGCGTCGGCGAAAACGACGAAAGTGGATCTGCAGTGGGAGAACGGCATGAGCTCGACGATGGCCGTGACCCCGGACGGCTTTGTGGCGCTGCTGGCGAACGGGGCGCGGAATCGGGTGGCGCGATACACGCGCAGCGGCGATACGTGGACGCGCGAATGGATCGAGGCCGAAGGCGTGCAGAGCGTAAACGTATCGGATGACGGCAAGCAGATCATCTACACGCATTCCACGGCGTCGTCACCGGCGAAGTGGATGCTGGGCGAATTGAGCGGCGCCCGGATCGCCGAAGCCAAGCCTCTTGTCGAAACCAATCCGGCCTTTAAGAAGAAGCTGATCGCAAAGACCGAACTGGTGTACTGGAAGGGCGCGCTGGACGAGCAGGTGGAGGGGATCCTTTACTACCCGCACAATTACGCGACGGGCAAGAAGTACCCGCTGGTGGTGATGATCCACGGAGGACCGCACGGGCACGATCCCGACGCGTTCAGCGAGCGCTGGGCATATCCGCATCAGCTGTACGCTCAGCGCGGCGCGTTCATCCTGAAGCCGAACTATCACGGGTCGTCGAACTATGGGTTGAAGTGGGGCGAATCGATTTCAGGCGGCAAATACAACGATCTGGAGTGGATCGACGTGGAGAAGGGCGTGGACTCGCTGATCGCAAAAGGCCTGGTGGATGCGAACAAGCTGGGCGTGCTGGGATGGTCGAACGGCTCGATCATCACGATTGAGCTGACGACGCGGACCACGCGATATAAGGCCGCAGGCGCGGGAGCAGGCGACGTGAACTGGGCCAGCGATTGGGGCAACGCGGTGTTCGGCGATTCCTTCGAGCAATACTATCTGGGCAAGACGCCGATGGACGATCCGCAGATGTACATCCGCAAGTCGCCGCTCTACCGCATGGACAAGGTGAGGACGCCGACGATCATCTTCTTCGGCACGGAAGACAAGCAAGTGCCGACGGAGCAGGGCTGGCAGCACTATCGCGCGCTGCAACATTACGGCAACACGGACGTGAAGTTCATTCTCTTTCCAGGAGAGGCGCATGGGCCGAGGAAGTACGTGCATCAGCGGCGCAAGGTGGAAGAGGAGCTGGCATGGTTCGACAAGAATCTGTTCGGCACCGCAGCGGACGTGAATGAGGCGCTGAAGCCGGAGTCCGCGTTGGGCGCAATGATGACGCTGCGCAAGATGGGCGACGTGCCGGAGACGGTGGAGAGGGGGGCGATCGCTGTGGGGCGCTTTGAGGTCACGCGCAGGCAGTACAAGGCGTTCGACGCGGCCTACACGTTCGTGGCCGGGACGGAGAGCTACCCGGCGAACGGGGTCCCGTTCGAGAGGGCGAAGGCGTATTGCGAATGGCTGTCGAAGAAGACGGGCCAGAGTTACCGGCTTGGGACGGAGGAAGAGTTGGGCGGCATGCTGACGCGCTCGAAGTCCGAGAACACGCTGGACCAGTGGGCTGGATATGCGGTGAACATCGACGACGCGGCGAAGCTGAGCTCGCTGGTGGAAGGAGCGGGGCCGGGAGCGCTGCTCAGGCCAGTCGGGTCCTTTGCGGGCAGCGGAGAGGATCCGGTGTTCGACCTCGGCGGCAATGTCGCGGAGTGGGTGGTGGCGAAAGACGGCAACGGTAAGGTTGCTGGCGGCAGCGCAGACCGGCCCGTGGATGCGAAGGCGGAGGTAACGGGCAGGCTCGATTACACAGGGTTCCGCGTGGTGAGGGAGCTCGAATAACGGAGATCCAGGTCTGATATTGTGTGGGGCATGAAGAAGCTGTATTTCTCTTCTGCCCTTATTCTTACTGTTAGTCTGGCGCCCGCGAATTGCGCAGGGGATGGGGCTGCCCATGACCAGTTCGTGGAAGCCGTCCGGCAGCAGGTGCTGAGCCATGTCGGCGCGCTGCCGAACTTCATCTGCATTCGCGAGCGGGTGGAGACGGCGCAATTGGGCGTGTCCTTGGACAATTACCCGGTGGATGACTCGCGGGTGGAAGTCTCTTACTACGGACGTCAGGAACACTACCGGCCGCTGAAGGAAGGCCCGGCGGCGCCGGAGATCGGTGTGATCTCGATGGGAGAATTTGGAGGCACGCTCCACCTGATCTTCGAACCGTCGAGCAAGGCGATCTTCGTGGTGAAGGGGCAGCAGACCATCCGCGGGCACAAGACTGTGCGGATCGATTTCCAGGCGCCGCAGGAGGGATCTCGACTCTCCATCATGATGGGGGAACGCCGGGTGTTTGTGGCGTACCAGGGGTCGTGCTGGGCCGATCAGGAGTCCAAACAGATTGTCCGATTGCAGGTGCTTGTCCGGACGCTGCCGAAGGACCTCAACATACAGAAGGCCGCCCAGTCGATTGAATATGACCGCGTGAAGATCGGCGAGGGGACGTACTGGCTGCCGGTGAGTGCGGCGTCGGAGACATACATGGTGGCCAATGCAGGGGATGTGAGCATGGACCTGGCGAAGGCGATCTTCGGATTTTCGCGCCCCGGGATCTCGTGGGACAAGGCGATGGTCAAGAACCTGGTGAAGTTCAAGGACTACCGGAAGTTTGAGGCGGAGTCGAAACTGCTGCCGTAGGCTGGAACAACAGGCCGCAAAATGCAGTCTATTTGACCAGGACAATGCACTCCCGACTTCTCTTTCTACTCTTTCTGGCCTGTGCCATGTTTTGCCAGGCCGCGGATCTGACGGGCATGTGGTCTGGAACGATGGAGACGATCGACCGGCCGGAAGGGAAGCTGACCGACCAGCACTACTTCTCTGTGAAACAGAGCGGCGACTCTATCTCGGGAACGATCGGCCCGAAGCGGGATGGGCCGTGGTCCGTTCAAGGGATCAAACTGGCCGGTGGAAAGCTGGCGTTTGACGTGGCGACCTCCTCAGCCCCGAATGCCCTGGTGCTTAGCTACAACCTCCAAGTGAACGGCGATCAGATGTCTGGAACGGTCGAGGCAAAGAAGCCCGGACTGAAGTGGAAGATCATGCTGAATAAGGAGAAGTGAGACACTGGACCGATGGCGGTGTCGAAAAAGCGGGCTGGATTTCACCGGTCGGACGCCGATGTTTGCGCGGAGGAACTTGCGACCATCGGGCTGGATCAACTGCGACTGGGCGAGGAGATTCAGGATGTGCTGCTTCGGGATCTCGATCTGGCAGGCCGCACTATCAGCAATCTCACACTGACGCACTGCGTTCTGGAGCGGGTGTCATTTGGGGAATCCGTGATTCACCTGTGCCGGATGCGGGACGTGCGGCTGATCGGGTGTGAATTGGCGAACGCCTCGATACGCGGGTGGGCGGCGACGCGGGTAGAGTTGATCGACTGCCGGATCACCGGGCTGAAGGCGGCGGAGTGCCGCTGGCAAGACGTGCTGGTGGATAGCTGCGCGGCGGGATACGCGCAGTTCAACGACGGGCAGTTGCGCTCCTGCGAGTTCCGAAACACGCCGATGGTGGAGTCGGATTTTCGCAGCGCCACAGTGGAGGGTTGCCTGTTCGCGAGCGCCTCGCTGAAGAAGGCGGATTTCAGTGGAGCGCGCCTGGCGGGAACGGATCTACGCGGGGCTGAGATCGACGGGCTGATCGCCGGCGCGGGCGATGTGGCGGGCGCGATTGTCAGCGCGGACCAGGCGATAGGACTCGCGCATTTACTGGGGATCCAGATCAGGTAAATCAGCGGCCCGCCGGCAGCGGGAAAAACTCCAGCCGCTGTCGCGGACGATTCCACAGGACGATGCTGCCGCGGTCCATCCCCACGAGTGAGACGCCGCGAGGCCAAGTCTGTCCCTCGGCAACGGGCTTCCAGGGTTCGTTCAACAGAAACAGCGAGTACGGCGTGGTGAACTGCTCGTCCGTTCCGGCCGCGAGAATTGGGAAAAGGCCGAGCACGCGCCTGTTCTCGGCGGCGAACGACAACCAGGAGCGTCCGCGCGGATTGAAGGGCAGAGGACGCGATTCCACTCTGCCTGAAGCCAGGTCGCAGAAGTAGAGGGCAACGCTATTCGGCAGAAAAGCCATCAATTGGCCTGGTGCTGACAGGGTCAACGAAGGCGTTCCCAACTGCCCGGGGTCGAAGGGCTCGCGCGTCTCGCCACCGGTGTTGGCCAGCACTCGGATCTTTTTCCTCGGCAGCATCGACCAGGCGCCGGCGGCCGGACCGGAGATCCTGTGCAGGAGGGTTTCCTCGAGTGCCGGGCCGAGGCACCAGACGCCGGTAGCGGGGTCGGCGGCGATACGCAGGCACACGATGTCATCGAGGGTGAGGAAGGTGGGGCGGCCCTTCTCGGGGTAGAACGCCGCCACACGCGAGGTGCGGCCAAAGCTGAACGCCGCTCCGAGCGAGACGACGAGCGTGCCGTCTTCCTCCATCGTGTAGTCCTTCACCTCGACGCGGCGCAGATCCTCGAGGCCAGCTCCGGCTTCGATCTTGCGCATGATGCGGCCCTGTGCGTCGCGCACGATCAGCCAGCCGCCAGGGCTGTTGGTTTCAAGCGAGACGACACGCCCGTGCAGGTACTTCACTTCGGAGGTGTTGGGAGGGAGGTCGAACTGCGCGTGGCACAACGCGGCGGCCAGCAAGGTGAAGAAGAAGAGCTTCACGCCACCAGCGTATCTGAAGCGAGGAAGCTGGCGAGGTCTTCGGGCGACACCTCCGGTTCTCCAGGCGCGACACTGTCGAGGCGGCCGAAGCGCATCCAGCGCTCCAATTGATCCACAAGGCTGAAGAGGTGGTCGAAGCTCTGCACGTAGAACAGCAGGGGCTGGTAGTGGTCGATCTCGAAGGACTGATGGATCACCCAGTCCAACGCGATGCTACTGCGCTGGACGAGACGGCTCTCAACGGAGTGGCGCAGTTCGCCGTGCGAACTGAGCAGTCCACTGCCGTAGGCTTTCAGCTCTTCGCCAGTCTGCATCAGGCCGAACTCGACGGTGAACCAGAAGAAACGGGCCAAGGCTTTGTAGATGGAAGTCAGTCTTTCCAGGCGGACACGCTGATCGGCGATACCGTTGACGATGACGGCCGCGGAGTGTGCACATTGCCCGAACCGCACCAGAACTTCGGCGAACTCCCGGCTGGTGTGCATGGGGACGTGGCCGGCGATGTCGTGGAAGATATCAGGCTCCGGCAGGTAGTCGAGCGAGTCCAACGGGCGGATGGTGATCGTCGTCGGAAACTCGCGGCGGCGAAGGCAGTCAAAGAACAGGTAGGCGGGCACGTAGCCGGACACGGCGATGGCCCTGAATCCGGTGAGCGGGCGCAGTATCTGATTCACGGATTCGAGGCGTGGCACGCGATCCGGGTCGAGCGCGAGGGCCGTCAGTCCTTCCAGAAACCACCGGTTCGCATAGCGGCTCCACTCCGGTTGCATGCGGGCGTACAGACGACGCCATGCCTCGTGATTCTCTTCGCTGTACTGCTCGTAGGGCTGAGTGATGAAGAGTTCGTGGCGGTTTCGCGCCTCTTCGATGAACGGAGCATGCTTTGTGGTCAGCATCCCGATGCCCTCTCGTCTGACTATTTTTTAACACCACTTGCTTGTGGTGTCAATGGTCGAGTGGTAGCATTTGGGCAAGACAGGAGGCTGGGATGATCCCGTATCAAAAGGGAAAAGTGGCTCGGCAGGCGCATGTGGGGCTACCCGAGGGAACATACGAGGAGGAGCACGGCCGCAAGGGTTTCTATGGGAAGACCGCGCACCTGTATCACGCTCATCCACCCACGGGATGGGTGCGATTTGAGGGCAAGCTGCGGCCCCACAAGTTCGACTTCCGGGCGGTAGAGCCATCGGACTTGAGGGATGCGCGCGGCGGGCCGCAGGCGGTGCTGGGGAATGCGGAGGTGCGATTGTCGGTGTCGCGCCGCCGTGAGCCCATGCCGTTCTACTACCGGAACGCCGACTGGGACGAACTGTGGTTCGTGCATCGAGGCTCGGGCGTGATTGAGACCGACTTCGGGCCGCTGCAATTCGAGCGTGGCGATTACATCGTCGTGCCACGAGCGGTGACGTACCGCTTCGTGCCCGATTCGCGCGACAACTTTTTTCTCCTGATCGAATCGAAAAGCGAGTTCGAGCAGCCGGAGAAGGGGCTGATCGGGCAGCAGGCGCTGTACGATCCCGGCGTGATTGTGACCCCTGACCCCGCCCCGGTGCTCGACGACAACTCCGAATGGGAGGTGCGGATTCTCGCGGGCGGCGAGTATTCCAGCGTGTTCTATCCGTGGAATCCGATGGACGTGGTCGGGTGGAAGGGCGATCTGGTGGTGTGGAAGATCAACCTGCGCGACATCCGACCGGTGATGAGCCACCGGGCGCACCTGCCGCCCAGCGCGCACACGACGTTCGTGACGAAGGGCGCGGTGGTGTGCAGTTTCGTGCCACGTCCACTGGAGGAGGATCCGGACGCCCTGCGGGTACCGTTCTTCCACAGGAACACGGACTACGACGAGTTCCTCTTCTACCATGACGGAACTTTCTTTTCGCGCGACGGAATCGATGCGGGGATGGCGACGCTGCATCCACGCGGGATTCATCACGGGCCGCATCCGAAGGCGCTGGCCAATCAGCGGCTGAAGACGCACACGGACGAGTACGCGGTGATGCTGGACGGACTGAATCCGATAAACGTGCTGGCGGCAGGAGAGGCGGCGGAGGATCCGGAGTATTGGAAGAGCTGGGGTGCGCCGGAGCCGCGCGTGCAGGCTTAGGGCTTGCGGGCTAATGCCAACAAGTGGAGCGATGCTCCCAGCAGGGACGGCTCGGACTCAATGCGGCGGAGCAGCTCGGGATCGTTATTCGCCGTCATCCAGAAAGGACCTTCGACGGCGATCACTTCAACGGAGATCAAGCCGGCGCGGGTCATTTCGGCGGCAAGATCCGCGGGCGTGTGCGTATGGTTCACTGCGGGTAGATCGGGTTTGAACAACTGGGCAAACCGGGAGACGGCGAGGGCTGCCACGAGTCCGCCTCGATGCAGGGACCGGCGGGCCTCGTCGAGAGCGGCGAGGCGATCCGCCACGCGGCGGAGTTTGAACATGGGGCCGTTCAGCAGCACGGATTGTGCAAGAGAGCCGGGTGGCAGCGGCATGGTATCGATGCCCGGCAACGGGTCGCCGAACACGACAGGCAATTCGCCCTGGCGGGCCAGAATCTCGACGATGCGATTGAGCGTGAGTGGGTTCATGACGTGATGGCGAGGTGAGCAAGGGCGGCGGCGCCGGCGACGCCGGAGGTATCCTGCAGGCCGGTTTTGACGAGGGGAACTGATCGTTTCAACAGGGTGTGAACGCGCCAGTCGATCTCTTTCTGAAGAGGCTCGAAGACGGCAGGACCGGCGTCGGCGATGGAACCGGAGAGGATGACGACTTCGGGATCGAAGGCGTGGAGGAGTCCGGCGAGCACCGCGCCGAAAACGCGCAGCTTCGAGTGGAGGATGTGTTTAGCGAGCGGGTCACCAAGTGCGGCCTGCTCAAATACAAAACGGGTTGAGAGCGTCTCGGGATGGGCTCGGAGAATGTCGGTCATCGGCGAGGCACAACCTCTGTGGACGAGCGACCAGGCTTCAGCCTCGATGGCGCGCGCCGAGAACACAGCTTCCAGGCAGCCGTGATTGCCGCAGAAGCAGGGAGCGCCGTGGGGGTCGGCAAGTACATGGCCCAGGTGGCCGGCGACATCGGCAGCGCCGCGAAGGATACGGCCATCGCTCAGGATGGCGCCGCCGATCCCTGTACCTAACGTCAGCAGGAGGGCGTTCTTGCGGCCTCGCGCCGCGCCCCAGGCCATCTCTCCGGCCAGCGCGGTCTTGGCGTCGTTGTCGGCGGCGACGGGTGTCGCTGCTGGGATCAGGCCGTTGAGCAAATCGCGCAGCCGGACGCCGGTCAGGAATCCCCAAACCCCAGGCAGAGTGCGCACCGTCGTGTCGCTCGTATCGATGATGCCCTTGCAGCCGAAGCCGGCTGCAAGGGGGATGCGGCCTTCGAGCACCTGAGGGATCAGGGCAGCGAGCGCGGATTCAAGCGCCAGCCTCGATGCGGGCGAGTGGGTGTCCGCGGAGCGCAGGATCTCTCCCTGCGCAGAGACGAGCCCGCACTTGAGCCGGGTGCCGCCGATGTCGATGCCGAGGTACATGTCTGCTACGCGCCGATCTGCAGGACGCCGCCTCCCGTGAGGATTCGATATGGCTGGCCGAGCCGCTCGCAGTGCTCAATGAACTCGTCCGGCGTCACGGTGTTGAACTCGAACATATCGTAGTGGCAGGGGATGACGAGCCGGATGCCGCCGTCTTTCGCCAGTTGCGCAGCTTCCCTGCCCCAGAAGTTGCCGGCGACGTGGCGTTGCCGAAGCGAGCCGTTGATCGGAAGCATGGCCAGGTCGATGGAAAAGCACTTCAGTTTCTCAGGCAGCCCCGAATAGAGGACGCAATCGCCGGGGTGGTAGAGCATGAAGCCGCCGATCTCGACGACGTAGCCGAGGTACGGGAAAAGCCCTTCGGGCGTGCGATCGAGCTCCTCGTGAGCGCTGGCGATGGCGTGAAACTTGAACGGGCCGATTTGTTTGGACTCACCATCGTTCAAACCGACGGGCCAGTTGGGGTCGCTGCCGAGGCGGGTTGCGACGAACGCGCGATTCGCTTCGGGGATGACCATCTGCAGACCGGGATTAGCAGCGCGCAGGGGATTGAGCGTCTCGGCGTCGAGGTGATCCGTATGGTTGTGGCTGGAAGTCACCACGTCGATCATGCCGAGGCGCGCGGGGTCCACGACCAGCGGTTTCATTCGGACGTGGGGCTTGTCGGTATTCTCGTACTTCTTCGTGAGAGAGTCCGAGAGGTAGGGGTCCAGGAGCAGGTAGCGGCCGTTCCAATGCACCAGAAAGCCGCTCTGCCCGAGCCACCACACGCGCACGCCGGGTGAGCCACGATGCGCCCTGATGTCGTCGAGGAGGTCCATCAGAGGCCGAGCTCTTTCCTAACGGCGGCAACGCCCAAAACCATGTTGGCCAGCTTTTGCTTTGCGGCCCAGCGGGCGGTCTGAGAGAGGCCGCAGTCCGGGGCGAAGCTGAGCCGTTCCGCCGGAGCGTGTTGCAGGCAGCGGCGCACGCGCGCGGCCACGTCCGCGGGCGTCTCGATGTAGTAGCTCTTCACGTCGATGATGCCTACCGACACATCAATCTTTTTTGCGATGGTCCCGATCAATTCCAACTCGCTGAACTCGCGGCTTGCCATCTCCAGGTGAATCTCGTCGACGCGGAAATTGAGGAATGCAGGAAACATCGCCGCGTACTGGCGCGGGCCCACTGCCCTGCCCTTGAAATTGCCGAAGCAGAGGTGCGTGGAAAGGCGCGCTTTGCCGGTCACCGGCTCAACCGTGGAGTTAAAGAGATCGACGAGTTGAGCGGTGTCCTCCTGGTGCGCATAGCAGCTCATGGAGGGTTCATCCACGGTGATTTCGGTGCATCCGGCCTCCACGAGTTTGACCAGCTCCGCCTGCACGATGGGCAGCAGCGCTCGGGCGATCAACCAACGATTGGCATAGAACTTTCCAGGCAACAGGCGTCCGGAAAGAGTGTACGGACCGGGCACGGATGCTTTCAGGGTTGGTCCCGCCGGAGCAAGCGCCTTGAGTCTTTGAAACTCCTCGACCACGCCGAGGCCGCGAGGAGCGGACAGTTCGCTGACGATCGCGTGCTTGCCGCGCTGGTCGTGCGCGGGCGGGCCGAAGCGGCGTTCGGGAGTTCTTTCGCGCTCGATGCCTTCGATGAAGCCGTAGAAAGAGAGGTTGAAGTCGAGCCGTGTCTGCTCGCCGTCGGTGATGACGTCGAGCCCTGCGGCCATTTGATCGTGGATGGCTGCGATGACCGCGTCTTCCTGCAGCTCGCGGATATCCGCAGGCCCGAATTCAGCCAGGCGGGAAGCCGCGAATTCGAGCCACCCGGGAAACGGGTAGCTGCCGATGACTGTGGTTCGCAACGGGCGCGGTTGCATCGTCTATGAAACCTCCCATCCGGCGTCCACGCCGAGGACCTGGCCGGTGATCATCGTCGCGCCTGGCCCGAGCAGAAACACGGCTGCGCGTGCGATGTCGTCAGGATCGATCAGAGCACCCGCGAGCGGCATCTTCGTCTTCATCAGTTGCAGGATCTGCTCGTCGGTCTGTGCGCGGAAGCTCATCGGCGTGCGCACCAGACCGGGAGCGATGGCATTCACGCGAATCCCTTGCGGCGCATAATAGGAGGCCATCGCCTTCGTCATGGAGATCACCGCGCCTTTTGCGGCGGCGTAGGCGTGCGTCGCGAAGTGCTTCGGCTCGGGCGAGTATGCCGTCACAGTCGCCATGTTGAGGATCGCGCCGTGGCCACGGACAATCATTCGCCGCAGCACGGACCGCGAAACCATGAACATCGTCTTGAGGTTGACGTCGAAGGTGCGATCCCAGCCATGATCGGTGATGAGATGCAGAGGGCCGTCGCCGAACCTGCGTCCGCTGCCGCCCGCGACGTTGAATAAGGCGTCCACCGGACCAAGCTCGCTGATGCAGCGGGCCACGGCCTTCTCGGCCTCAGCGGAGATGGAGAGATCGCCTGTGTGAAAACCGCCGCCGCACTCCGCGGCGAGTTCGCGGCACTCGGCATCCTCCAGGCCGCAGACAAAGACCCGCGCACCGTACACTGCCGCGAGCCGGGCCGTTGCCGCGCCAATCCCGCTGGCGCCCGTGATGAGCCACACCTGACCGTCTAATACCATCTCAGCGTTAGTATTTCACCCGCACCCATTTTTTGCTGCGCATCGACTGGTAGCCTGCGTCCAGAATGCAGTTGACGGCATAGCCGTCCTCGTAAGTCTCACGAGGCATGACGCCGTCGCGAACGCACTCCACAAAGTGCTTCATTTCGGCCTGGTAGCCGTAGGCGAATGCCTCCTCCGGCAGGGGGCGGGTCCAACCGAAGTCGATGTCTGCCTTCTCGACGACGTAGCCGGCGGATTTCGAGGTGAAGGACGCGATGGGGGTGCCGCGCGTCACGTCCGTGAAGATGGAGCCCTCCGAGCCGTGGATCTCGTTGCGCAAGTCGAGCCCGCCGCGCGTGGTCCAGGAGAGTTCGCAGTGGGCGATGCCACCGGAGGAGAAGCGCAGGACCAGTAGAGCGTTGTCCTCGCCTTTTGTCCTATCGCGATGGACCAGCGTGTCGCCCCACGCCATCACTTCCACCACTTTGTCCAGTTTGCCGTAGAAGTAGCGCGCCGCCTCGATGCAGTGGCACCCGAGGTCGTTCAGCGCACCGCCGCCGGTCTTTTCTATATCCCAGAAGTGCGGCATGTGCGGCCCTGAATGGGACTCGCGCGAACGCACCCACAGCACGCGCCCAATCGCGCCGGAATCGACCGTCTCCTTCGCCTTCACCACGCAGGGCGCGAAGACCTCGGTCTCGGCGTAGCCGTGCAGCCTGCCGCTCTTTTTAGCAGCCTTGAGCATCTTGAGCGCTTCATCTTTGTCGCGCGCCAGCGGCTTGGTGCACACCTGGTTGCGCTTCATCTGAGAGAGCAGCACCGACACAGGCATGTGCGCTTCGTTGGGCAGCGCAATGATGTACAGGTCGATGTCATCCCGCTCGATTAGCTTGCCCAGATCAGTGACGGGCTCCGGGATGCGCCAGCGCTCGGCGAAGGCGCGGACCCGCTTTCGCTCAACGGAGAAGTTGGCGACCACCTCCTGACCATTGACGTTCTCGAGGCCCTGCATGTAGAACTCGGCGACGAAGCCGGAGCCCAGCATGGCGATGCGCACGGGTTTGGGCATGAATGGGTCCTATTCGTACAGGTGCTTGAGGCTCCTGCGGTACTCTTCGTAGAACGTCTCCAGCGCGTCGGCTGCGCTCACGTTGCCGACGAACTGATGGCTGGGCAGCAGCACGGGCTTGATGCCGCGCGCAACCAGACGCTCGGCCACTTCGCAGCGGAGCATGTTGATGATCATCGCGCCGGTCACGGTGGATGTGGGGCCCGTGCGCCAGTCGAGGCCTTCGATTTCGTGCACGCAGTCGCCGGGCGGGCACAGGTTGTCGATGATCAGGTCGGCGACGTCGGTGAGTTTCTTCCCCGAAGAATGAGCAGGCACGCTTTGATCACAGTGCTCTTTGGAGACGATGCCGATCACCGGCAGGCCGCGCTTCTTCGCGCCCATCGCCATTTCGACGATCACCGGCCGGATGCCGCTGGTGGAGATCACGATCATGGCGTCGTGCGGGCCGAAGCGGAAGCCTTTCAGGATCTCCTCGGCGTAGCCTTCGTATTTTTCCAGGTACAGCGGGGCGCGCAGCCCGTTCGCGCCGACGATGTCGGCGTGGTTGGAGAGCGCGAGTTCGACCAGGGCCACCCATCCCACGAAGCAGCCCTGCCGCGGGGTCATCTCCTCGCACATCATGCGCGAGTGTCCGTTGCCGAAGAGGAACACGAGTCCTTTGCTGGCGATGGAGTCAGCGCAGATCTGCGCAGCGCGGTCGATGTTGGGCACCTGTGTGGCGCGCAGCCGCTGTAACAGCTCAAGAGTCTTGTCGAAGTAGGCGAGAGCGCCGTTCAAAGCCGGTATCTCCTCATGTGAACCCAGTCACGCGGGCAAGTTCTTCAATGATAGCGATGTCGGGCGCACGCGGTCCGGCGCTCATTCAGGGTGGACACGAACCCCTTCGTTCGTGAAGCGAAGAAGGGCCCGTGAGAGTTGGTGACCGGATGTAGTGGACCTATCTCGCCGGCTGGACGGTTCTGAACTTCCAGACCGTGGTCGATTTGTACGGCGTTCCCGGCTTTATTACGGTTGAGGGGAATGAAGGCTGATTGGGCGAATCGGGGAAGTGCTGCGTTTCCAGGCAGAAGCCGTAGCGCTGCTGATAGGGCGTGCCGCTCTTCCCGATGATCGTGCCATCCAGGAAGTTGCCGGTGTAGAACTGCACTCCCGGCTCGGTGGTCCAGACCTCCAGGACGCGCCCGCTCTTCGGGTCGGTCACCTTCGCCGCCGGCGCCAGGGCGTTGCTGCCGTGATCGATCACAAAGTTGTGGTCGTAGCCCTTGCCGCGCTTGATCTGCTCGTCGTCGTCATTGATCTGCTTGCCGATTGGCTTCGGATTCCGGAAGTCGAACGGAGTGCCTTCGACGCTCTTCAGTTCACCGGTGGGGATCAGGCCAGCGTCGACGGGCGTGAAGCGGTTGGCGTTGATCGAGATCTCGTGGCCGAGGATGTCACCACTTCCCTCCCCAGCCAGGTTGAAATAGGTGTGGTTGGTGATGTTCGCGACCGTATCCTGATCGCTCGCCGCGGTGTAGTCGATGTGCAGGTCGTCGTCGTCGGTCAGAGTGTACACGACCGTGACATCAAGCTTGCCGGGATAGCCTTCCTCGCCGTCCTTGCTGGTGTAGTTGAGAGTCAGGACCTGGCGTCCGTCAGCCGACTCGGTCCGCGCTGACCAGACCTTCTTGTCGAATCCCTGCAATCCGCCATGCAGCGAATTCTCTCCGTTGTTCCTGGCGAGCGTGTACTCCTTGCCGTTGAGCGTGAATTTGCCCTTCGCGATGCGGTTGCCGTAGCGGCCGACGATCGCTCCGAAGTAGGGGTGTTCCTTGAGATAGCCGTCCAGCGAATCGAAGCCCAGAGCGACATCGGCCAGCAGGCCTTTCGCGTCCGGAGTTTTCAATGAAACGACGATGCCGCCGTAGTTAGTGATCGCCGCCTCTACCCCGTTTTTGTTCCGGAGAATGTAGAGTTCGACCGGCTGCCCCTGGGCCGTCTTGCCGAAGTCCTGTTTAGTCACGGTTCCCTTTGCTCCTTGATCTTTCTTCCCACACGCCGCGGTCAGAAGGACGGCGGCCATCATCAGGGTGGCGGTAAATCGCATCAGTGTCTCCGTCTTAAGAATTAGAACGCCTCGCGCGCCTTGGCGGTGAAATCGCCTTCCACCGGAGTCAGCCGGTACCTGTAGGAGTACGGGCTGTCCGATGGGATGCGATAAGGCTGCATGGGGAGCGCGTTGGGCGACCAGCTATCGATACCGCCGACGCCCATCTGTTTCAAATCGAGATTCAGGAAAATCTGCGGGTGCGGCTGCATCTGGAAGGTGTAGCCCGCACGCTCGAGATCGTCTTTCGTATAGTGCTTGGCGCCGACGCTGAGCATGGGCGCACCCACTGCCAGCAGACCCACGCCGCGTGCGTTGGTCAGCGCTACCCAGCGGACATCCGTCTTGTTGCCGTTCTCCTGCGGCTTGGAGTAGTTGAACCACTCTTTGTCCACCGTGCTCCTGTAGACACCGACGCGCTCGAATTGCCGGTCAACGTAGGTCTCCACCGGACCGCGTCCGTACCAAGTGATGTTCTCGAGGCCCGGAGCGAGGACGAGTTCGGTTCCAAACCGAGGCATCATGGCGCGCTTTTCAGCGCCCGGCTGAAAGGAGGCCTCGACGACAATGTCGCCGCTGCTCTGCACCAGGTAGGACCATGTGGCAGTCGCGCCGCCCATGTCGTAAAGTTCGGCGCTGACTGTGATCTTCGCGGCCCGCTCGCCGTCGTTCTCCACCTTCACGTCCTTGACCGCCATGCGCGGCGCAGCATCGCGCCACATGCGGATATTGGCGCCGGGAGTTTTCTCGGCGAAGTCTCGCATTGATTTCCACGCGCCAGTGTCATTGTCGCTGGTGGAGCGCCAGAAATCGGGACGCGGGCCGCGCTCCAGCAGCGTGGTGCCTTTGTAGACGTAGGAAGTGATCATGCCGGAAGATTTATCGAAGCGCAGCGTGAAGTCAGCGCCCTTGATCGTCACGATCCCGGACTCCTCGGCTAGCGCGAAGGCGGGACCTTGGGAGAAATCGGCTTTGAGCGCAGGCTCGGAGACCGGCAGCGCGAACTGTTCCCAGGAAATCTCGTGGCCAGCGGGCGCCCAGAGGGTCGCGGCCTTGAGCTTGAAGCTCAGATCGAGCCAGTATTCGACGCCGGGCTTCGGTTCGATCTTCGGCAGTTCGATCGTAAACTCTTTCTCGTCGCCCGGGTCAATATCCAAGGCGGGAAGAGCTCCTTTGGCGATGGTGGCGCCGTCGGCCCTCACTGTCCAGGTACCCACGGCCACGTCCTGCGCATTGGTGAAGTGATACCAGTTCCTCACGCGAATGCGGCCCTCGCCAGCATCGGCGAGCGAGGCGTGGAGATAGCGATAGACGTACTTGATGGCGTGCAGCCCGGGGTGCGGCGTGCGGTCCGCCGAGACGAGTCCGTTGTTGTTGAAGTTGTTGTCGTTGCGGACGCCAGTCTTGTCCTCCCACCAGCCGCCGTAGGCGAGGAACGTCGAGTCTTTCGTATTGTTCTTGTACTCAGCGGGCACAGGGACGCGAATGCCCTGATCCACCCAGTCCCACACGAACGCGCCCTGAGCATTGGTGCCCGAATAGAAGATGTCCCAATACTCCTTCAGACCGCCGTTGGAGTTGCCCATGGAGTGCGTGTATTCGCAGAGGATGAGCGGCATCTCGGGGCGCTTCGCAGCTTCGCGCTTCACGCGCTCCGGCGGCGGATACATGAACGAGTTGATGTCCGCGCTCGAGCCGCCGTTGGCTGTGGTTCCCTCGTAGTGGAAGGGACGCGAGGGGTCACGGCGCTTGGCGTACTCGTAGCTGAGCTTCGCGTTGATGCCGTCGCCGCTCTCATTGCCCATCGACCAGAAAATGACGGACGGGTGGTTCTTGTCGCGCTCGATCATGCGCTCGACGCGATCGAGATAGGCGGTGGTCCACTCGCTGGAGTTGGTCAACAGATTGTCGCTCTTGCCGTTGCCGTAGTGGTGCGCCTCGATGTTGGCCTCATCCATCACATAGAGGCCGTATTTGTCGCACAGATCGTACCAATCGGGGTGATTCGGATAGTGCGAAGTGCGGACCGCATTGATGTTGAAGCGCTTCATGAGCTCGACGTCCTTGATCATGAGCGCGCGGTCCACAACTTTGGCGGTATCGGGCGAATGCTCGTGCCTGTTGACTCCCTTGATCAGGATCGGCTTCCCGTTGACATGCACTTTGCCGTCCTTGATCTCCACCTTGCGGAAGCCGACCTTCTGCGGAATCACTTCGAGCACCGCGCCGGATTCGTCTTTCAGGGTGAGCAGCGCCTGGTAGAGATATGGCGTCTCAGCGGTCCATCTGTGAACGTCAGGGACGGGTACGGAGAGGGCCACATTCGCGAGGCAGGGCGTCTTGTCGGATCCGGCGAGCTTGCCTGCGGCGTCAAACAGGTCGACCGACAGTTCGCAGTTGCCTGAATTGAGAATCTCGGCCCTGATCTTTAGCGCACCGTTCTGGTAGGCCTCGTCGAGAGTGGTCTTCACCTCGAAATCGCGGACATGCCGGGGAGCGGTGGACCACAGATACACCTCGCGGTAGATGCCGCTCATGCGCCACATATCCTGGTCTTCGAGATAGGCGCCGTCGCCGAAGCGGTATACCTGCACGGCGAGAGTGTTGACACCGCGTTTGAGGTGCTTCGTGATGTCGAACTCGGCAGGCGTACGGCTGTCCTCGCTGTAGCCGATCTGGACGCCGTTCAACCACAGGTAGAAGCAGGAATCGACGCCCGCGAAATGCAGATACACAGTGCGCCCCTGCCAGTCTGCAGGCACCATGAACGTACGTCTGTAACTGCCCACCGGGTTGAAATCCTTGGGAGGATCCGGCATCTTCTTCGGGTCCTGCGGGAAGGGGTAGATGATGTTCGTGTAGATCGGAATGTCGAAGCCGTGCATCTGCCAGCTTGCCGGCACGGGCATGGTGCGCCAGGCGGAATCATCGTAACCGGGACGAAAGAAGTCGAGCGGCCGGTCGGCAGGCCGCAGCACACCGTGAAATTTCCATTGTCCGTTCAGCGATTGATACCAGGGCGATTGCGCAGGCTGAGAAGCCTTGGCTAACTGCGCATTTGGATAGACCATCATCGTCGCGTGGGGCTTCTCGGTGCCGACGTGGACGATGGCGGGGTTGTCCCATTCGGGGCGGTCCGCGGCGAGGCAGACAGCCGCAAGCAGAGTGAGAGAGTACAGCGCACCACGCATGGCAACAACAGCTCCTGAGGGTCCGAAATCGACGATATCACAGCGGTGGGTAGTTGACCTTCTCCAGGAATAAGCCTGAGGCGGGCGCTGTCCAGGATGCAACGTCAAGCTTCTCACCGCGGCCACTGATCAAGTTCCCGAAGTCCTGCACCGAGATCTCGCCGAGCCCCACTTTGACGAGGGTTCCAGCGAGCCTCCTCACCATCCTCCAAAGAAAATGTGATGCCTCGACGTGGAACAGAATCAGGTCGTCCTGCTTTTCGACGCTGGCGCTGTTCACGACAACGACAGTGGATTCGTCGAGCTTCAGCGGGTCCTTCGCAACGAATCGTTTGAAGTCGTGACGGCCCGGGATCAGTTTCGCGGCTTCCGACATCCTGGGCACGTCCAGAGGCTCCTTGATCCACCAGACAAACTTCTTCGAGAAAGCGGTCTTGCGCGTGGAGATCTGGTAGACGTAACTGCGCGAGACGGCGCTGTGCCGGGCGTGGAACTTCGCGGGGGCTTCTTCGATGGAGAGCACCGCGATGTCAGCGGGCAAACCCTCATTGATCGTACGGAGGAGGAACTGGGGGTGCAGCGATTTCCTGGGCGCGGCGCGCAGGTGAGCAACCTGTTCGGCGGCGTGAACTCCTGCATCAGTGCGTCCGGAGCCGGCGAGTTCCACGGGGCAGTGCATCACATCTTCAATTGCCTTTCGAAGCTCGCCCATCACCGTGCGAGAGGCGTTCTTCTGTTCGGCCCAACCGCTGTAGCGCGTGCCGTCATATTCGAGGACCAGTTTCCATGTCTTCACTCTGTTTCCTATCATGAGTGAGATGCTTATGCTCTTGCTTGCTCTCGATCTCTCGGGAGCCACGGTTGTTGCGCCGCCTTCTCCTTCCCCGGTAGAGGCCAAGGCCGCGCAGGTTTTGATCGAAGAAGTGGAGAAGAGGACGCGCCTGAAGTGGCAGTCCGGCACGGCGGCTTCAACGGCGCCCGCTATCTTGCTGCGGCGCAATCCAGCCAAAGGGCCGGCCGAAGGCTACACGATCAGGACCGAAGCCAACCGGGTGGAGATTCTCGGCAACGATGATCGAGGCATGCTGTTCGGCGTAGGACGTCTGTTGCGCGAGCTGCGCATGGATCGGGATCAGGTCGCTTTGCCGGATGGGTTTTCAACGACGTCCGCACCGAAGGCGAAGCTGCGCGGCCACCAGCTCGGCTACCGCCCGAAGACGAACAGTTACGACGGCTGGACCGCCGCGATGTGGGATCAGTACATTCGCGACCTCGCCATATTCGGCACAAACGCCATCGAGTTGATCCCGCCGCGATCGGATGATGCACCGGACAGCCCGCACTTCCCCGCCCCGCAGATGCCGATGATGGTCGAGATGTCGCGCATCACCGCGTCCTACGGGCTCGACGTGTGGGTCTGGTACCCGGCAATGGACAAGGACTACACCGACCCCGCTACGGTGACCAAGGCGCTCGACGAATGGGGGGAGGTGTTCCGCAAGCTGCCGCGCATCGACGCAGTGATGGTGCCGGGCGGCGATCCCGGCCACACACAGCCGAAGGTGCTGTTCGCGCTGCTTGAAAAGCAGGCCGCAAACCTGCGCAAGTACCACCCGAAAGCTCAGATGTGGGTATCGCCGCAGGGCTTCAGCAAGGAGTGGATGGAGGAGTTCTTCGCGCTGATGAAGCAGGAGCCGAAGTGGCTGGACGGTATCGTGCATGGGCCACAGGTGAGCGTTTCTCTCGCCGACCTGCGCCGCCTGGTGCCGCAGCGCTACCCGATCCGCAACTATCCCGACATTACGCATTCGATGCACTGCCAGTTCGCGGTGCCTGATTGGGATGTTGCCTATTCACAGACCCAGGCGCGCGAACCAATCAATCCTCGTCCGGAAGACATGCGCGCAATGCTGAAGCACGACCTGCCGCCGACCATCGGGTTCCTCACGTATTCCGAAGGCTGCAATGACGACGTCAACAAGTTCGTGTGGAGCGCTCTGGGTTGGGATCCGGACGCGGACCTCACCGGCGTGCTGCGCGAGTTCGGGCGCTACTTCGTGGGCCCGCGCTTCGAAGAAGGCGTGGCGCAAGGATTGCTGGCACTCGAGCGCAACTGGCGCGGATCACTTCTGGCGAACGCCGGAGTCGAACAGACGCTGCTGAACTTCCAATCGATGGAGCGCGAGGCGGGTCCGCAGCAACTGCTCAACTGGCGATTCCAGCAGATGCTGTACCGCGCATATTACGACGCCTTGGATCGCCGCCGACTGGTGGCAGCGGCTGCTGCCGAGAATCACGCCATGGAGGCGTTGCGCACCGCGCCGCGGACAGGAGCGGCGGCAGCCATCGCGGAAGCTGAACAGATCCTCAAACAACCGGAGGCAGGCTCTGACCTGCGGCTGCGCGTCTTTCAACTGGCCGAGGCGCTGTACCAGAGCATCCGGATGCAGTTGAGCGTGCCGCTCTACAAGGCGATCAGCCGCGACCGCGGCGCGACGCTCGACAACATCGACGCGCCGATGAACAATCGTTATTGGCTGACCGCGCGCTTCGCCGAGATTCGAAAACTCGAATACGAGCAAGAGCGGCTGAAAGCGATCGACGCGATCGTGAACTGGACGAATCCAGGCCTCGGCGGCTTCTACGACGATTTAGGCAACCCCGCGATGCAGCCTCATTTGTACCGGCCGGTTCCATACGGCGAGGATCCCGGCAACCTGCGCTCCCCGCGCAACGGCTTCGCCCGTCACTCCATGCCACCGAACGACTGGCGGCTGTCGTGGATCGATCATGCCGAGGTAATGTACGACGGTCCGCTGGAGATGCTGTACACGGGGCTGGACGGCTCGGCCCAATATCGCGTCCGCATCATCTACAGCGGCGAGCGCAACGCGACGCGCATCCAGCGTCTCACTGCGAACGGACAGTACGAGGTTCATCCGTTCCGCAAGCTGGAGAATCCGCTCGAGCCGGTGGAATTCGATATTCCCAAGGCTGCGACAGCGGGCGGCCAGCTACGGCTGAAGTGGGAGCGGCAGCCGGGGCTCGCCGGAAACGGGCGCGGCAACCAAGTGGCCGAAGTATGGCTGCTGCGAGTGCCGCGAGCGCAGAAATGAGGTGATACGCCATGCTCATTGTTCACGTTCACATCACTGTCAAGCCGGAATTCGCTGCGGCGTTTGAGGAAGCCACCGTGGAGAATGCACGCAACAGCGTGCAGGAGCCCGGTATCGCGCGGTTCGATGTGATCCGCCAACAGGACGACCCTGCGAAGTGGGTCCTGGTGGAGGTCTATCGGAACGTGGAGGCAACCGCCGCGCACAAGGAGACGGCTCATTACGCGAAGTGGCGCGACACCGTCGCACCGATGATGGCGGAGCCGCGAAGCAGCGTGAAGTTCGAGAACGTCTTCCCGCCTGACTCCGGGTGGTGACGCCATGAGCTTCGATTTCGCCACCGCCGGGCGGATCGTCTTCGGACCGGGTTCAGTGCGCGAAGTAGCGCCCGCGGCAAAGGCAATGGGGCGGCGGGCGCTGCTCGTGACGGGCTCCAGTCCGAAGCGCGCCGCGTTCCTGATCGCGGAGTTGCACTCGGCCGGAGCAGGCTGCACGCCGTTCCAGGTAGAGGGAGAGCCGTCGCTGGCGACAGTCACCAGCGGCGTCGCCGCGGCACGGCGGGAGCGTTGCGACGTGGTGATCGCCTGCGGCGGCGGCAGCGCCCTGGACGCCGGGAAGGCGATCGCCGCGCTGATCACGAACCCGGGTGAGCTGCTCGACTATCTCGAAGTGGTGGGACGCGGGCAGCCTCTGCCCGCTCCACCCGCTCCGTTCATCGCCGTCCCGACCACCGCCGGCACCGGCAGCGAGGTGACTCGCAACGCCGTCCTTGGTTCGCCGCAGCATCGAGTGAAGGCGAGCCTGCGCAGTCCGCTGATGCTGCCGCGGCTGGCTGTGGTCGACCCGGAGTTGACGCTCGCCCTGCCGCCTGCATTGACAGCCAGCACGGGTCTTGACGCGCTGACTCAGCTCATCGAGCCCTATGTCTCCGTCCGAGCCAACGAGATGACGGACCTGTACTGCGCGGAGGGCATCCGGCGCGCCGCTCGAAGTCTGCGAAGAGCCTACGAGAACGGGCGCGATGTGGCAGCGCGAACGGACATGTCGATGGCAAGCCTGCTGGGCGGACTCGCGCTGGCGAACGCGGGCCTGGGCGCTGTCCATGGCTTCGCAGCGCCGATCGGCGGAATGTTCGACGCTCCGCACGGCGCAGTTTGCGCAGCGCTGCTGCCGCATGTCACGAAGGTCAACATCCGGGCATTGCGTGCGCGCGCGCCATACAATCGCGCCTTGCCGCGCTACGCGCAGGTTGCCCAATGGATCAGCGGCAATTCTCAGGCCGAGCCGGAGGATCTCCCCGCGCACCTTGCCGCGCTCTGCGCCGACCTGGCCATTCCGCCTCTCGGCAGCTACGGCATTACTGTTGAGCATGCCGCGGTTCTGTGCGAGAAGGCCGCGGCCGCCAGCAGCATGAAAGCCAACTCCATCACTCTGACCGCCGAAGAGCTGAACGAGATTCTGACTCTGGCTCTGTAGAGCGATCCGGCTCCAGATGGATCCCGAGCCAGAGCAGTCCGCCCACGGCAGACAAAGCCGCGGCCAGAAAAAGTGCGTTCTCCCATCCTATAGACGCGGCTAGCACGGGCGTGAGGGCTGGCGAAATCAGTCCGCCCAGATTGCTCCCCATGTTCATCACGCCGCCGGCCGCGCCGCTGCGCGATCCGGCCATCTGCATCATCGTTGCCCAGAACGGCCCTTCCACGGAAAGCACCAGCGCCGTGGCCAAAGCCATGCACACTGCGGCGGAGTGTGCGTTTGCGGTGCGCGCTCCGTAGGCAAGCAGGACACAGCCCCCGACCAGCCCAGCGACGGGGACCACGCGACGCCCCGCGGTCGCGCCCCACCGTTTCACCAGCCCATCGGAGACAACACCTCCCAGCGGAATCGAGACGATCGACAAAATCCAGGGCAGACTGCTGAAGAACGCGCCGCGGAGTAGATCGAAGTGCCTAACCTCCGTCAGATAAAGGTAGAACCAAAAGACGAAGATGTATCCGACATAGCCTTGGAGCGTGTAGCTGATGGTCAGCAGGACGAATGATCGTGAAGAGAGCCGCCCGTTACCGGAAGTTGCGGTGATCGTGCGCTCTGTCTCCTGCGGCATCTGCCGCGCCAGCAGCCAAACGATGGACACGAACAGCGCGGGCGCTGACGAGATCAGCAGCGCCGCGCGCCACCCCCATCTCAGCATGACGAATGAGATCAATGGCGGCGCGATGGCCGACCCCACTCCGATGGCGGCAATGACAACTCCATTCGCCCGGCCCTGCAACGCAGCCGGAACGTAGCGGGAGACCGCTTGTGCCGCGGCGGGAAAGGTCGGGGCCTCGCCGATTCCCAACAGGAGCCGCGCGCACAGCAGAAAGGCGAGCGCTGCACCCGCCGGCGCCGATGCCATCACAGCCGTGAATACCGCCCAAGACAAGGCAGCGGCCGCCAGCACGCGCCTGGCCCCGAAGCGGTCCGCCAGCATCCCGGCAGGCACCTGGCAGATGGCATAGCCAAGCAGAAATGCGCTGAACACACGGCCCATAGCGGCCTGCGACAGGCCAAACTCTTTCATCATGAGCGCGCCGGCGACGGAGACATTGACGCGGCAGAGATAGCTCGCCGTGGCCGTAGTGGCGAGGAGTCCGACGAGTTGCGCGGGCCTCACCGCAGCCTCTTCATCATCAGGAACTCGGATTGGCCGTCGATGACGTAGTCAATCAGTTCGCCGACTCTCTCGTACCCAAGACGTTCGTAGAGTCGCCGCGCCCGGTTGTTAAACGAGGACACGCACAAGAAGATGTGGCGGTGCGTGTTTGCATACGACTCCTCCACGTGCCGGACCAGCATAGATCCCACGCCCCGACCGCGCGCTTCATCCGCGATTGCTACAGACGCGATGTAGGGCGAGCCTGCCAGGCCGTTGGGGTGCACGCGAATGAATCCAAGCGGGGTCTCCCCGTCATGGGCTAGGAGAATAGCGTAGCCATCCCTGTGAACCGCCTCGCGGCATTGTTCCAGCCCGCGCCCCAATGTGATCCACGGATCCGTCGAGGCCATGAGCCGCGCGCACCATTCCAGTTCCTCACTGCGGGCCGGACCGATTGTGACGCTTTCCATCCATCTGATTCTCCGGAACGCTGAACCCATTTCGCAAGGCGCAAATCCATGGCAGACTGAATCGCAGTGCCGACGCCATCGCGTGTGGAGGTGCGCGCTAACGTCGTGATTGAAGCGGAGCTGGCGATTTAGCAGCCGAATCTGCTAGCGAATTCAAGTACTGCTCGATCGCCGTATAGCCGCCGCCATTCAGCACTTTCGAAGCATCAGCAACATCGCGCGGATTCAATCCATGCGAGGATTCCCACGCGTCCGGCATCCCATCGCCGTCGGTATCGAGCGGTGCTTGCACAGGTCTATAGACTGGCCAACCGCCAACGTCCTTCTGCGAGTCGATGATACGCCCCTTGCCGGAGCGCACCTCTTCGATGATTCGGAGATCCACGGCGTCGCGGACAGGCCGCATGGCGCCCGCGCGGGCGAGCACCTGCTCGTACGCCTCGCGTGCTGAAGTGGCCGTCACAGGCGGAACGGCAAAGGGCTCAGTCGCCAGTTCGAACAGCTTCCGCCCATCTACTTCGGATGGCGTGAACATGGCCACGTCGTTTCCGGAGTGTTGCGGTCGTCCCTCGACGACATTTCCTGCCACGTAGTACCTCACGTGAGCGGTATTTGTGAGTACGATCGGCGGCCGCGGGCTGCTCTCCGGCCCCGGCTTGAGATAGTTAGCCACGTAGTTCGCACCCAGGTGGTCGCCGGTCATGCCGCTGCACGTGCCGCCCCATAGGGCCATCACGTTATTTCGGACGTCAAACGTGGGATATGGCGGCTTGCCGTAGTTGTCGCCCAGCCTCGGATTGCGCGCCGTGTTCTTGACCCAGAGGTTGTGATGAAACGTCACGCCGCCTATGGCCCGCGCGAGCGAGCCGTAGCCGTGCTCGCCCTTGCTGTGAACGCTCTTGCGCAGCGATTCACCGATGAGACACCACTGCACCGTGACGTCGCGGATGCCGCCGCTCGGCGAGAGCGCCTCGTCCACGGACCATGACGCCGAGCAGTGATCGATCACCACGTTGTAGCTGTCGCCGCCGATGCCGATTGCGTCCACCTCCTTGCCGAGAATGTCGCCCGGCCGCGAGCGCAGATAGCGGATCACCACATCATGAGAGTTCACAGCGATGCCCGCTCCGCGCAGACACACCCCCTCTCCGGGCGCGCTCTGCCCGGCGATGGTCAGCCAAGGCTCGGTCACGCGGACCTCCGATTTCAGATCGATGAGGCCGCTCACAGCGAAAACGACAATGCGCGGCCCTTTTGTTTCGACGGCTTCACGCAGGCTCCCGGGGCCCGAATCGTTCAGGTTGCGCACCACCAGAACCTTGCCACCGCGCCCGCCCGGTGTCGTCGCGCCAAATCCCTCGGCGCCCGGAAACGCCGGCAGCCGCTGATAGACCACTTTGCCCTCGATGATCGTCATGAGGGGTTGAATGGAGCGGATCGCGTCTTCGGGGCACGTCAGGATGTCCCTGTCGATAACGACGAGGTCGGCCAGCTTGCCCGGCTCGATGGAGCCCTTGGTCTTCTCGCTGAACTGCAAGTAGGCCGGCCACACCGTGTACATCTTGAGCGCCTCTTCGCGCGTGATGCGCTGCTCCGGATAGATCACCTTGCCTTCTCTGGTGCGCCGCGTGATAGCCATCCACATGCTGAAGAACGGGTCGAAAGGGTTCACAGCGTTATCCTTGTCGTGGCCGATCATGTGGTCGCTGCCGCCTGCGACAGGGATGCCGCGGTCGAGGTAGCCGCGCAGCGGGTAGAATTGCGCCATGTTCTGGATACCGAAGACGCGCTCCAGCGCGGGAACGTCGTAGTAGAGCCAGCCGGGCTGCGCGTCGGCGAGGATGCCCATGCGCTTCATCCGGTCCAGCGCGTCAGGGCTCTGAAAGCTGCCGTGCATCACGTGAGAGCGCGTCGGAGAGATGGGCTTCACTTTGTCGAGCCGCTCGAAGGTGTCGAGCAGGACGTCGATCGCGCCGCCGCCCTGAGCGTGCGCGGTGAGCTGCCATCCCTTGTCCCGCGCCGCAGAGAAGATGGTTGTGAGCTTGTCCGGATCGACAAACAGTGTGCCGCGCGCATCGGGATCGGTCTGCCCGTAGAGCTGGCGGCCGAACGGACCGTACGGCATGCGCTGATAGGCAGTTCCCACGGACTGGCCGCCATCCAGCGTCACTTTGAACGTGCCGAACTTGAGCCACTCGTCGCCGAGGTTCGTGGTCCACCTGGACGCGTTGATCTCGCGCACGATCTCGTCGACGGGCCGCGCCGCGTTGATCCGCCACGTCAGCACGACGCGCACCGGCAGTCGTCCTGTTGCTTTCAACTTCTCGAACAGCGCCACCTCGGGAGGAGTGACAGCGCGGTCACCCACCGTCGTGAGCCCCGCCTCCGCGTAGATCCTGAGCATCTGCTCCAGCGCGGCCAGCCGCTGCTCTTCCGTGAACGGTTCGGCACGGGTCACGCCTTTCAGCAATTGCGAAGCGTTCCGCAGAATGCCGTTCGGCTCGCCGTCCGGTCCCTTCACCACTTCTCCGCCCGGCGGGTTCGGCGTGTCGCGCGTGATGCCGCTGATCTTCAAACCCAGAGTGTTCGCGGACCAGACATAGCTGCCGTCGAACGCGACGGGGTGGTCCGGCGCTACGTCGAGATCCTCCTTCACGGGGAAGCGCATCTCTTTCAGGCGAGGCGGCAGCGTACGCGGCACGACGATCCACGTGCCCTTCGGCGTGGTCTTTGCCTTGGCGCGGATGTAGTCCTGGATGGCGGCGATGCTGTCGAGCGGAGGCAACTTTGTTCGAAACTCGCTGAGGCCCGCCTCCAACGCATGAACGTGCGCGTCGATCAACCCGGGGAGCACGGTCTTGCCTTTCAGGTCGAGCACGCGCGTCTTCGGTCCCCGCTCTTTCGCAAGCACATCGCGGCTCGTGCCCACCGCCGTGATCTTCCCGTTTTTCACTGCCACGGCCTGCTGCACGCTGAAGCGCGCATCCACCGTGACCACTTTTCCGCTGTGCAGAATGAGATCGGCGTCCGCGCCCCACACACACGCGCACGTCAGTGCCAGACCAGCGAACCATCGCATAGGGCTGATTCTACCGCTACACTGAAGGCAATGACCCGCAGAGAACTGCTCGCCGCTCTGGGCACGGCCGCCGCAGTCCCGTTGAAAGCCGCGCCGACAACGCCCGTGGCCGTTGCGCGATGCGCCTCCTACGACGAAGACATCGCCTCCATCCTGCGCACAATGTTCGATCAGATCGGAGGTCTGGAGAAGCTGGTGGGCGGCAAAACCGTCACCATCAAGCTGAACCTCACTGGCAGCCCTGCCAACCGCCTGCAAGGCCGGCCTCTCGGCGTCACGCACTACACGCATCCGAAGACCGCCATCGCCATGGCCTCGCTTTTTGGCCAGGCCGGGGCGAAACGGATCCGATTCGTGGAGAGTTGCTGGGCCACCGCGGGCCCGCTCGAAGAGTACCTGCTCGAATCCGGCTGGAACGTGCGCGCACTGAAAAACGCCGCTCCCAACGTGTTACTCGAAAACACGAACGCGCGTGGCGCATTCAAGGAATATGCACGCTTCAAGGTGCCGGGCGGCGGTCTGATCTTCCCCTCCTACGACCTCAATCGCGCCTATGAGGAGACCGACGTCTTCGTCTCCATGGCAAAGCTGAAGAATCACGATACCTGCGGCGTAACTCTCGCCATGAAGAACATCTTCGGGATCACGCCGGCCTCCATCTACGGCGATGATGCTGGCGCAGGCGAGCCCAACGAGAATCCATCCAAAGGACGCGTCGACGTCTGCCACGAAGGGAAGCGCGCACCGGCACGCAGCGCGCGGCCTGAGATCGACTCCCGCTCCAGCCGTTTCCCGGGCCATCGCATGCCGCGCATCGTTGCGGAACTCAATGCGGCGAGGCCCATCGACATCTCGTTCATCGATGGCGTGGAGACTGTCGCCGGCGGCGAGGGTCCTTGGATCCGGAACCTCCGCATGATCAAGCCTGGTCTCCTGGTGCTTGGGACCAACGCCGTGTGCACGGACACCGTCGGCACGGCGCTGATGGGCTATGATCCACGCGCGCAGCGCGGCTCCGGCGTCTTCAGGAACTGCGACAACATGCTGCTTCTCGCAGAACAACTCGGCGTCGGCAGTGCCGATCTGAAAAACATCGACGTGCGCGGCCTGAAGCTGGCGGACGCGATTTACCGCTTCGGCTGAGCCGTCGAGTCCTCTTCCAGCAGCACCATCGCGACGTCCTCGATCTTGTCGATATCCACGCCTGTCCCTTCCTCCACGGCGTAGACCGCCAGCTTCTTCGAGCCGCGGGGCGTCACCAGTTCCGCCGATTTGATCTTCGAGTTGAATTGCAGCGCGATGCTCTCCACCGGATAGTCCGTGTAATTCACCATGTGCATCACGAGGCGCTTCTTCTTCAGATCCGCTTTCAGGTTTGAGAGCATTCCCGGTGCGCCGAAGACCCTCACCGCGAAATTGCGGCGTCCGATCAGCCCGTTGATCTCGCGCCAGATGCCGTCGAGCTGCTTGATCTGCTCATCGGAGAACGTGATCTGTTCCGGTGGCGGCAGCGACATCTTCCAGCCCGGCGGGCCGTTCACCAGCGTGGCGCCCTTTCTCGCGACACCGCGCACCGCCTCTTTCTGCTCAGCGGAAAGCAGCGAGGGATCAATGTTCAAGAGCATCTTCAAGCCATCGGGCGGAGCGGCTGTGAAGGCGCCTGGAGTGGAGAGAGTCACGGGAATGTGCTTGGCAGTGATCATGTCCACGATGCCGCCGGAGATGAGCGCACCTGTGGACGGATCTTCGAGCAGAGCGAGTCCGCTGGAGTCGGGCAGCAGGCACAGGGCCTCGTTCTGCGCGTAGAAGCTGAGAGCGCGCTGAATCCGCTGCCAACCCTCCAAAGCACGCGTCTCATGCTTCTCCAGCGCCTGCCAGAAAAGCGGGTCGAGGGAAACGACCCAACGCGCCCCGCTCATCGCCGCGTCCGCAATGGCGCGCACGTACTGTTCCCCGCGTAGGCCCTCAGCGGGAGGTCGGTTGGCGATCCACACCGCCGACGACGTGGGCGTAACAGCGCGCGCATAGCGCAGGTAGCCGGAGTTCGTCTCGATCCACGGCCCGCTGGTGGGCCGCGCTTCTGCGTGCCCATCCTTCTCCACGCGTACGCCGGGCCAGAGTCCTTGGGCCGTCGCGACCACGGCTGCATTCTGGAAGTCGAGTGAGGCGCGAGGCAGGATTTCCACCAGCGGCTTGCCTGTCTCTTTAGCCCAGGCCCGTAGCGGCTCAGACACAGGTCCTTCCGCGGCAATGCCGTCGAGCCCGAGCCCCGTCGCACGCTGCGCTGTTTCCGCCTTCCCATCCCGGACGACGGCAAGCAGCGTGAGCCGCTTGGCGTGCGCCGCATCGGCGAATGAGCGCTGCCATTGCGGTTCTTCGAGCAGCAGACAGTTCAGCGGTGAGCCTTCCAGCAGCGCCAGCGACCCGGAATCCACGGTCTGCCAGCGGACGGGCCACCACGCCGTCACCGACGCCAGGAAAAATGCGATCAGGAACACCGTGCCTCCCTCCTCTTACAGCACACCATATCCGGGCTCCAACCCGCCGCGCGCGCACTGCTGAAGACGCGCCGAATCCGCTACACCCGCTCGCTACCGCTCGCGGCTCAACTGCGCCCACAGCCGCGAGCGGTAGTAGCGAGCAGGTTGCGCAACCACGGCGCCAACGGCAACGCGGCCCATTCCCAAGACGAAAGCACTGATATTTCACCTGCCTTATACTTGTGGGTGCATGAGCCTCTATTTCGCCACTGGATCCGAAACCACCGAGATATCCTCCGCGGAGTTGAAACAGGCGCTGCACAGCGCTCTCGACGCGCTCGGCGAGCGCAAGAGCGTGCTCGTGATTCCTCCGGATATAACGCGGCTCCACTCCCGTGCGGGCGAGATCACGCGGATCATCTGGCAATACTATGGCGATCGCCTGAAGGCCGTGCTGCCCGCCATCGGCACGCACTTCCCGATGACCGACTCCGAGATCGGCCACATGTTCGGCGACATGCCGAGGTCGCTCTTTCACGTCCACGACTGGCGCGAGGGGCTCGTCACTCTCGGAGTGGTTCCCGCCGACTACGTGAAGGAGCAGTGCGGCGGGCTCGTCTCTTACGACTGGCCAGCGCAGGTCGACAAACTGCTGCCGCAGGGCGGCTTCGACCTGATTCTCTCCGTCGGCCAGGTTGTTCCGCATGAAGTCATCGGGATGGCGAACTACAACAAGAATGTCTTCATCGGCACGGGCGGGAAGGAGGGCATCAACAAGAGCCACTTCCTCGGCGCCGTCTACGGCATGGAGAACATCATGGGCCGGGCGGACAACCCGGTCCGCCGCGTGCTCAATTACGCGTCGCAGCACTTCGCCAAAGACCTGCCGATTGTCTATGTCCAGACCGTCGTGAGCAAGAACCGGAAGGGCGATCTGGCCACGCGCGGACTGTACATCGGCGCCGATTCCGAGTGCTTCGAGAAAGCTTCCGAACTCAGCCTGAAGGTCAACTTCGTGATGATGGACCGCGAGATCAAAAAAGCGGTCGTCTTCCTCGACCCCAACGAATACCGCAGTACCTGGCTCGGCAACAAGAGCGTCTATCGGACCCGCATGGCGCTGGCCGATGGCGGCGAACTGATAGTGCTTGCTCCAGGCGTCAAAGAGTTTGGCGAAGACCCTACCATCGACAAACTCATCCGCAAGTACGGCTACGTCGGCACGCCGCGTGTGCTGGATGCAGTGAAGAAGAACGAAGACCTCGGCGCGAACCTGAGCGCAGCGGCCCACCTGATCCATGGCTCGTCGGAAGGACGCTTCTCCATCACCTACTGCCCCGGTCACCTGACCCGCGAAGAGGTGGATTGCGTCAACTTCCGCTACGCGGATCTGAACCAGATGACGAAGGTCTACGATCCGGCCAAACTCGTGGACGGATTCAACACCGTAAACGGCGAAGAGGTCTTCTACATCTCGAACCCGGCTCTCGGCCTGTGGGCCTTCAAAGGGCGCTTCAAGTAAACCTGTCAGCAGTCAGGTATCAGTTTTCAGGCTGACACGCTGTGCCGATACCACTCGAGCGTCCTGCGCAGGCCCTCCTGGAAAGTGAAGCGCGGGGCGTGCCCCAGATCACGGATCGCCGCAGACGTGTCAGCCTGCGAATGGCGCACGTCTCCCGCCCGAGGAGGCCCGTATTGAGGAGCGATATCGACTCCTTCGATGCCGCACAGCGTCCGCCAGGTCTCGTTCAGAGTGAATCGCCCGCCGTTACCGGCGTTGTACGTTTTTCCCGAGACGACGGCGGACGGAGCCTTCGATGCCTTGATGCAAAGCTGCGCCACGTCCTCCACGTAAGTGAAGTCGCGCGATTGCTCTCCGTCGCCGAACAACGTCGGCGGACGCCGCTCCAGCAGGCAGGTCATGAAAATGCTGAGGACGCCCGAGTACGGGCTGGACGGATCCTGCCGCGGTCCGAAGACATTGAAGAAGCGCAGTGCGATCGTCTCCAGCCCGAAACACGACGCATACACGCTGCCGTAGTACTCACCCACCAGCTTCTGCAGCGCGTAAGGCGATTTCGGATTCGGCGCCATCGATTCCGTCTTGGGCAGCACTTCCGTGTCGCCGTAGGCCGAAGACGAAGCAGCGTAGATCACCCGTCCCACTCCACCTTCAGCGGCCGCACGGAACACGTTGAAGGTGCCGTCGATATTGACCTCGTGCGAGGGAACCGGCTCACTGATCGAGCGCGGCACGGAGGGAATCGCCGCCAGGTGGAACACCGCCGGCGCTCCTTTCAGCAGTGGAGCGATCGCGGCATAGTCGCGAATGTCCACGGTGTGCAGGTCAACCCGACTCCGCACCTCCGCGAGGTTTGCTTCTTTGCCGGACAGCAGATTGTCGATCACGGTGACGCGTCCGGCGCCATCCGCGAGAAGCGCCCGAACCAGCGCAGACCCGATGAAGCCCGCGCCCCCGGTCACGATAATATTGCTCATAGTCTCTCGATGATCGAATTCAGATACCGAATGCTCTCCGACGCGATGCGCTCCGGGCCCGGCGAAAAGTCGAACGCCTCCAACGAAATCCAGCCCCGGTAGTTGAGGCGCTTCAAGGCGGCAAGAACCGGAGCAAAGCCGTAATCGCCGGTACCGCAGTGGCCTCCGTCCGTTTCGTTCACATGCACGTGCTGAATGGCATCAAAGAAGCGCTCGATCAAGGCTGCGTGCGCCTCGGTTTCATCCACGGCGTTGTGCGTATCGAACATTGTGCGCACTGCCGGACTGTTCACTTCGAGAACCACCTGCACCGCCTCCTCCAACGAGCCGATCACGTCCGTCTGATTGGAGGGCAGCGCCTCCACCAGGATGCGTACCCCGCGCTCTTCGGCGTGCGGCGCGACTCCGGAAAGCCCTTCGATGTAGCGCCGCGTGGCTTCTTCTCTCGTCGAGCCGCCTGTGGTGCCCCTCTGCAACGGCGAACCGAACACCATTACGCCGTTCGGACCGAGATCCGCGCACAAATCCACCAAGCCGCGGATGTGGGCCCAACTGCGCTCGCGCAGATCGCCATCGGGGGTAGTGACATGCAGGCCCTTCGGCGCGACCATCAGCCAGTGCAGGCCCACAAAAGTGAGTCCTTCACTCGCGATCACATCGGCGCATTGTTTCCGGTCCGCAGCGCTGATGTTGCAGGGATCCTCGCTCAGAGTGAAGGGTGCGATTTCGATACCTTCATATCCTGTTGCCTTCACATGGCGGCAGGTCTCAGTGAAATCCCAACCCTGATAGATCTCGTTACAGATGGAGTGGCGGAAACGAAAACCCATAAATTTCGAGGTATGTTCCAGTGTACTGAATCAAGGCGATGTGATGCGGTGAACCACCTTGGGAACCGGAGGCGCGGAAGCAAGTGATTCGCGCCAGTCGCCGAAGCCCCGCCGCAGGATCATCTTCTCGAGGAGATTCGGGCGAATGCGCGCCAGGTCTTCAAGCGCGAGCTCAAAATGCATGCGCGAAGCGTTGACTACGCCTGTAACGGTCAGATTGTGGATCACCATGCGCACACAGGGCACCGGCACAGAAACCTCGGGAGCGCCGATCAGCACCATCACACCGCAGGGCGACAGCCAATCCATTGCGGCTATTGCGGCGCTTTCGGCGCCCGACGCCTCAAAGACCAGGTCGGCCGGCGGAGGCGTCGTGTTGCGCACATATGAAATCCCCGCCTGCCTGAGCATGCTCACGCGCGGGTGTTCCTCCGGTTCCAGCGAGACCACGGTGACATCAATCGCGCGAAGCTGCACTGCGAGCGCTGTCAGCAGCCCCACCGGCCCTGCTCCGATTACGCACGCGCTCCGCGCCTCGCCGGGATGTGCACGCAGCGCCGTCTCGATCGCCTTCTCCACCACGCTCAGCGGCTCTGCAAGCACAGCGAAATCAAGCAGCGTCGTAGGGACCCGGATCAGCGCATCCGCCGGATCGGTCACAAAGCCAGTGAAGTACCCATGCGCACGCGTGATTCCGCGCTCCGTGTATCCATCCGTCCGGCACAGGTCGCAGCGGCCCTCCCGGCAGGAGACGCAGGCAGGCGAGCATGGCCTGCGAATGGAGGGCACCACCCAATCGCCGACGGACAACTCCTCCACTCCCGACCCGACCTCGACGATCTCCGCCAGAGCCTCGTGTCCCAACGCCAGCACGCTCTCGCCCTCGGGAGGAATGCCGAACCGGAAGTGCGTCAACTCGCGGTCCGTGGCGCAGACACCCACTTCGTGAATGCGCAACAACACTTCACCTGCGCCCGGCCGCCGCGGCTCAGCGAGGTCGATCTCTCTCACCGTACGCCGTTCAAAATCCAGCCCAAGGGCTCTCATTCAGCTCACCCCGCCTTGCGTGCAACCACGATCATCGAGAGTCCAGGCCATGGCAGGAGAACATCGAGGATGCGCCAGAGCCAGACGTTCTTATCGAAAATCTTTAGAGGCAGTTTCGAAAGCTGTGTCCGCCGCAAGACCTTGCTCGCCATCCACCATGCCACACGGCCCGCCTTGTTGATATCCTGCACCGACTCGGCCTGAAATCCGGCGGAGCTCAACAACCCCAGCAACTCTTCCCTGTCGAACCGCCGGAGCTGACCCATGGCCTGATCCACTGTGCCGTACAGAGACCGTCCTTGAGGCGCCAGAAGCATAAGCTTCCCTCCCGGCTTCAATACACGGTTGAGGCCTTCGAGCGCCGCCTGCGGGTGTTCCAGACCCTCCAGGACGTTGATCGCCACGGCAGAATCGAAGCTGCCGTTCCAACCCTCATAGGATGCCGCATCCCCGGCCCTGCACTCCACGACATCCACGTTGGGAGTCCGCAAAAAGCGGTTGCGCAGCGCATGCAGGTGCAGCGGATCGCTCTCTGCCGCCACGTAACGCAGCCGCCGCCCCATCAAGCGTGCGGAGAACGTCCCGAACCCAGCGCCAACCTCGAAAATCGTATCCCCGAGGTGAGGCCGCAGCAGGCGGCAGATCCAGGTGATGTAGCCTGGCGTGCGAGTCAGATTGATTAGCGCCCCTCGCCCCTTCGGCTCGGCATAGATGTCGTCGATCAGCCAGAATTTCAGGATGACGCCGAGGGCCTGCATTCCATCCTTCCAGCCGATCTTCTTCCCTTCCTCATATGTCCGCCCGTGGTAGCTGATGGGAACCTCGTAAATGCGCAGCTTCCGCTTGGCGCACTTCATCGTGATCTCCGGCTCGAAGCCGAAGCGGTTGGAACGGATCGGAATGGACTTCAGCAGATCCGTGCGAAAGACCTTGTAGCAGGTCTCCATGTCGGTGACATCGATGTTGGAGAAGACGTTCGAGGTGAACGTGAGGAACTGGTTGATCTTGGTGTGCCAGTAGGGCAGGACGCGCCGCGATTCCCCGGCCATATATCTCGAGCCGAACACCGCATCGGCATTCCCTGCCAGCAGCGGCTTCAGCAGCAGCGGATACTCGTTCGGGTCGTACTCGAGGTCGGCGTCCTGAATCAGGCAGAAGTCGCCTTCGGCATGGGAGATGGCAGAACGCACTGCTGCCCCCTTGCCCTGGTTGACCTGGTGCCTGAAGAGGCGGATGCAGGGATGCCGCTCGGCCAGGGACTGCAAGATACTCCAGGTGCCGTCCGTGGAGCAGTCATCGACAATAACCAACTCCCGCTCCAAGCCCTCCGGCAAAGGCGCCCGCAATACCTGGGCGAGGCTCTGCTCCACGACGGCCCGCTCGTTGTAGACAGGGATCAGAATACTAAGAAGCACTTGGAAGTGTTCAGTATAAACTAATGGGGGCCGCCAAGCCGAAAACAGGGCAAAATTGCCTGCCATCCGTGTTCGCCGGGGTTTAGACCGAAGCCCTAACACCACACGCGTTTCGCCTGAGCTGCACTAAGGCTGTTTACGTCACGTTCTACGATGAATATTGGGTTGTCGCTCTGTCCCGCCTGCACGACCATGGACATAGTACAAACGCCATGGGAGGACTACCATGCGGTACGGACTGAATGACCACATCCAGATGGTCAAATTCCGCGTCGTTCAGTTGTTTATACCGGGCTCGCCGGAAAACAAGCGGGCTCAGGAGCTGGTGGAGTATGCCCTGCTGGTGGGCTTCATTGCAGTCAGTGTCGCTGCGGTTGTCCCCTACCAGGTCACTGGACCTTTGTCCACTATTTTCAGCAAGATCGAAGAACAACTGCACCGCAGCAACAACAGTTGAGCGGCGCATTTAACCCTTGATCTTCTCAGCTAGCCCGATAATCAGGCAGCACAGGTTCCAGACCACCAGCGCGGAAAAGTAGAAGTTCACCTTTCGCAGAAGTTTGATCCGCCCCTGCCTCCAGCACAGAAGCCCCAACACCAACGCACCCACCTTCACTATCACTAAACCCGCCAGCGGTGAGCCCAAAAAGCTGATGGCTACCCGTACCAAAGGATTCGCTTCCTCAACACCTGCCGTCATGAACGCCAGCGTTGACAGCACGTCCAAGGCCTGCAGATAGGCATACTGGATGAATAAGCTGCCACCGGAGAGCTGGATGGAGGGAGCGGACGGTGTGGCAATTCCTGAGACGTTCATGATGTCTCCATTGAACGCCACGCACTTGTTCCGGCAACAGGACTAAACGGCCCATTTTGAGGGGCTTGTCAGTTCTGGTACTGAATCCGTCCCGGAACTGGGCCGAAGGTTTGCTACTCCAGCACCACAGACTCGCCGCGAGCGGGCACAGTTACCGGAAGTCCATGAATCGATTGGATTGCCTTGGACAGAGCGGCCGACTGAGCGGGCTCACCATGCACCAGGAAGACCCGCTTCAATGTCTTGACCATGGGTTGCATCCAGGCCAGCAGCTCATTCTGGTCGGCGTGGCCGGACAGTTCATTCAGTTTGACCACCTCGGCCCGCAGGCGCATCGGCTCGCCGAAGATGGGCACCTCGGGCCATTTTTCGACGATCTTGCGTCCAAGCGTGTTCTCCGCCTGGAACCCTGTGATCAAGACCAGGTTGCGCGGGTCCTCGATAGTGTTCCGCAAGTGGTGCAACACGCGCCCTGCTTCACACATGCCTGAAGCGGAAAGGATCAGGAACGGGCCGCGCAGGTCATTCAGGGCCTTCGACTCCGAAACCTCGCGGACGTAGCGCAGCATGTGGAACCCAAAGGGGTCCTCACCGTTCGTGAGGAACGCGCGCGTCTCTTCATCGAACAGATACGTGTGCCTCCGGAACACCTCCGTCACGTTCACCGCAAGCGGGCTATCGACGAAGATAGGGATGCCTGGAATGCGCTTCTCGTTGACCAGGTCATGCAAAAGCAGCACAAGTTGCTGGGTGCGCCCTACTGCGAAGGCAGGCGCAACGATCTTTCCTCCGCGCGCACTGGCTCGGATGACTGCCTCGGCGAGCTTGTCCTTGGCGGCGCCGATGTCTTTATGCAGCCGGTCGCCGTAGGTCGACTCCATGATGAGATAGTCGACTGGCGGCATCTGCTCAGGATCGCGAATAATGGGCAGATTCGGCCTGCCTACGTCGCCTGAGAATGCGAGCCTGCACTTTCTGCCATTTTCCGCAATGTCAAGTACAACCGCGGTGGAGCCAAGCATGTGGCCGGCATCGAGCGGGCGATAGCTCACACCCCGCCCGATCTCCTTCGTGCCGTCCTCCAGAACAGGATGAAACAGTCCCAGCGTGCGCTCGGCGTCTTCAATCGAATACAACGGCTCCACCGGCTCCAGTTCATCTTCCTGTCCCAACTTTCTGCGGCGGTTCTTGCGTTTGGCAATAAAGAGCGCGTCTTTCTCCTGGAGATATGCGGAGTCGGGCAGCATGGAGTGGCAAAGGTCTACCGTCGCGGGCGTCGCATAGATCGGGCCGTTGAAGCCGCTCTTCACCAGCGTCGGAAGGTTGCCGGTGTGATCGATGTGCGCGTGCGACACCACCACGCCATCCACGCTCGACGCGGGAAACGGGAAATGCGCGTTGCGTTCACGCGCCTCTTTCCTGTGTCCCTGATAGAGGCCGCAATCCAAAAGATAACGCCGGCCATTGACAGCCAGTTCGTGCATGGATCCGGTTACGGTTTGGGCTGCGCCCCAAAAGGTCACTTTCATGCTGACAGCATGACATATTCAAAACCAGATCGATTTTGCGATGAGAAATCCGTACACGGCCAGAAACCCGTAGAGCGCCTTCTGTTCTTTGTTGATGAGGTAGACCTGCCACGAAAAACCCTGTGGCGGCATCGACGCGGGCACTCTCGGCAGCAACTGCGGCACGCGCGCTGCATACTCCTGAAATTCCGGGAACAGGTTCGCCAGGTGCTGCTCCTCCTGCTCCATCACGGGCAGATATACGAAGAGAAACACGATGCCCACGAGCAGGGAAAGGTCGGATCGCGCAGCCGCAATCGTACAGCCGATCGCAGTCAACAGCGTGCCGATATAAAGCGGATTCCGGACGAACGCATAGGGACCGGTCATGGTCAAGCGCTCATTCTTGCGGAGGTGTCCGGCTGCCCAGGCGCGCAACGCAAGGCCCAGCACCGCGATGGGAAAACCAGCCAGCAGAGTCGGCAGCACGGGGTCGGCCAGCCAAACGAATGCGGCCGCGAGGATCAATCCGGAGGGAACGCGCAGGCGCTGAACGGTATCGGCATAGGACTTGGGAAAAAGGGGCATCAGAGTTTGGCCTTGATCGCTTCGTACACCTGGTCACCTCCGATGGCGCGCATTGACGGATGGACCTCCGTCGAGCGCTGATAAGTTGTCTCCGCACCCGGCACGCGGATGACGCTGAACAGCGGCGAGTAGGGGCCGTTCCGCCTGGGGTCGGTGGGGCCGAAGAGCGCGACCCCCGGCTTGCCCAATGCGGCTGCCAGATGCATGGGGCCGCTGTCCACGCCCAGGACGGCAGAGGCGCGCCGCGTCGCGTCGATCAGGCCGGCCACACTCGAAATGTGGACCTCCGCGGCGCCGATCGCGTACAGCGCGCCCTCCTGGGCGGGAGGGCCGTTCAGGACAAGCGGAACACGCGCCTCGTGCCGCAGCCGCCGCGCCAGGACTTCGTAGTTTTCAATCGGCCATTGCTTCGAGGTCCAGCCCGCGAACGGCGATGCCAGCACGAAAGGCCCATCCGGCAGCACCCCTTCTGGCTTTCCCTCCGGCAGTAGAAACTCCGCGATCCTCTGCCGCGCACCAGCCGCTTCAGCGAGCTCGAAATTGATGTCCACGACGTGCGACGACCGCGTCTCCACCGTTTCACTGTAAAACAACGCCGCCGGCTTCTCCCTGACCTCCGCCATGCGCAGACCGAAGACACGGCTGGTCCGCGCTACTGCAGTTACCAGCGCGGATTGCGTCAGTCCCTGGAAGTCCACCGCAAAGTCGAAGGGCTCCCCGCGCAGGGCCCGGGCAGCCTCGCGCACACTCGCATAGCTGCGCCGGTCGATCGCGATCACCTCGTCGGCGAGGCCCCCGCCGTCAAGCAGTTCGCGAAAACGTGGGCTCACTGCCCAGGCGACCGTCGAGCCAGGAAATGATCGCTTCAACGACAGCACCGCCGGCATCGCATGCAGGATGTCGCCCATGGCGCTCAGCCGGACGACAAGGATGCGAGGTCCTTCCATCACCTAGCTCTGGTTCTTCTGCACGCGCTCGACGAAGGCCTCGTTGAGCGCAGCGTGTCCCGCTTCAAGACTCAGCTCGGCTTGCGGCACACCGGGCGCATCCAACAACACGATATCGACGCATGCCAGCGCTGCAACCAGCTCGGCCCGTGCCCGCGCGGACAGGATCGGCGCGGCCGGCTCAGTAACGATCACGGCCAGGCCTGGCGCGGTCTCGCTCAGCTTCCGGAGCTGCGCCGCATGCGCGGCGAGCAGTGGATCGAAGTGACCGGACACCACCAGCGCGCCAGGAGGCAGCGATTCCGCTGCCTTGGCCGCATCGACGATTTTGCACCGCGTGTCCATCCACTCTGTTTTAGCATTGGCAGTTTCAGCCGGCTGACTCATCGCGCTTCTTCTCCAAGCACCTTTAACGCGGTCTCCGTCACCTCCGCCGCGCTCACTGCCGTCATGCAGCGATGGTCGATCGGGCATTCGCGCAACAGGCAGGGGCTGCACTCGACGTCATGCCGAACGATGCGCGCCAGCGGCCCGGTTGGGCCTGTGGTGACGTGGTTGGTCGCGCCAAACACCGTCACCGTCGGCACTCCCAGCGCGGAGGCGATATGCATTGCGCCCGAATCGTTCGTCAAAAACACCATGCACTTGGACGCCAGCCGGATGAACTCCTCAAGTGACGTCTCGCCTGCATAGTTCTTCGCATCGTGGCCGCGGCCCGCGATCTCCTCGCGCACCTGCTCGCACAACGCCCGCTCATCCCGCGATCCGAACAGCACGATCTCAGCGCCGAGCTGTGACGCCAGCACCGCCGCCGCTTCCGCAAAACGCTCCGGCAGCCAGCGCTTCGCCGACCCGAACGCTGCACCGGGGCTTACACCGATGAGCTTTGCCGTCTCGCCGTGCACACCCTTCAGCCGGATCAGCGGTTCGGTGGGGAGCGAATCCACCCAGCCCACGCGGTGCAGCAATTCCAGGTAGTAGTAGCTCTCGTGCGGCGGAATACCGCCGCGCTCCGGCACCGGAATCGCATCAGTCAGCAGCAGACTCCTGCCATCACGGGCGTAGCCAATCCGCTTCGGTATGCGCGCCAGCCAGGCAATCAGCGCCGCATCGAAGGCATTCTGCAGCAAAATTGCACACTCAAACCGCTTCTTGCGCAACACCCCGGCCATATCGAGGCGGTCCTTCACGCCCGCCCATCCGGAACGAGGCTGATACGGAATAATCTCGTCGGCGAACGGCTCGTGCCGGTATAGTCCTTCCACCCACGGGCGCGCCAGCACGGCGATATGCGCCTGCGGAAAGCGTGCGCGAATCGCCGCCAGGGCAGGCAGGCTCATCACCGCGTCCCCCACCCAGTTCGTGGAGCGGACGAGGATTCTCGTATAGTTCACTCTCTCCAGAGTATTAGAATAGGTCCGCATGACTGAAGCGGAAAAGAGGCAGCTCGATGAGCAGGGCTATGCCGTCTTGTTTGATTTCATCGACGCTGCGTGGCTACACGAATTGCGCGTTCACGTGGAAGCGCTGTTTGAGGAAGAGGGCGAAAACGCGGGATACGAGTTCCGGCAGGAGCCCTTCGCGCGCCGGCTGGCCAATCTCGTCGATAAGGGTGAAGTGTTCGAGCGCGTGGTGAGCGATCCCCGCCTCCTTGTCTTCGTCAACCACGTACTGGGCGGCAGCTTCAAGCTGAGCAGCCTGAATGCCCGTTCGACGAATCCGCACGCACCCGAAGCGCAGCCGCTGCATGCCGATATGGGCCGCCTGCCCGACGAAAACGGGCCATGTGTCTTCAACTCCGTCTGGCTGCTGGACGACTTCACCCTCGAAAATGGCGCGACTCGCGTCGTGCCCGGTTCCCATCTGTGGGGAAGACTTCCGCAACACTCCGTGCGCGACCCAAAGGCGGCCTACGCTGGCGAAGTTGTTGTCACGGCGCCGGCGGGATCCCTGATCATCTACAACGCCCACATCTGGCACGGAGGCACGGCGAACCGGACAGCGCGGCACCGGCGCGCACTGCATGCCTTCTACGTACGCCGCGACCTGCCGCAGCAGCAGTGGCAGCGCATGCTGCTCCGTCCCGAGACGCAGGCGCGAATGAGCCCGCTGATGTACTACCTGCTGGCGCTCGAAGATCCGATGAACGACAAGCTCTGCGCAGAGGGCAGCGGGCAGAGCGGTTTCCTGAAGTAGCGCCGCGAAGCCTTGGAAGTTAGCCCGCTCCGTTGAAGACGCGATTGGCCCCCGTTGTACCCGCTCCCTACCGCCAGCGGCTCTACGAAGCGAGCGGGTGTAACGTGTCTGTATCTTCCACGGAGTACAGGGCAGGCACCGCTAGAATGGGAGCGTGGGTTATTTTTATTCCCGCAGCGAACTGATGGAAGCACGCGCGCAATGGCGCCGCGAAGGCAAGACGGTCGTCTTTACGAACGGCTGCTACGACATCCTGCACCCCGGCCACATCCGCACGCTGGAAAGCTGCAAGAACCTCGGCGACATCCTGATTCTCGCCCTAAACAGCGACTCCAGCGTCCGCATCATCAAGGGCCCCAAACGCCCCATAGTCGGCGAGCAGGACCGCGCAGCGCTCGCCTCCGCGCTGGAGGCCGTTGATGGAGTGGTCCTGTTCGATGAGGAGACGCCGCGCGAGTTGATCGCGGAACTACTGCCCGACGTCCTGGTGAAGGGCAGCGACTGGAGCCACTTCGTCGCCGGGCGCGAAGAGGTGGAGGCGGCGGGCGGGCGTGTCGTACTGCTGCCGCTGGAGCCGGGTTACTCGACAACAGCCACGGTCGAAGACATCATCGCGCGCCGGACGGTGAAGTGATCAACCCCGGAGTTCGCGACCAGTTTCACAATCTCGCGCGTCATCCCGCGTTTCACGAGCTGCTGCGCCGCCTCAGCGTGGAAACCAGCGGACGCTCGCAGCTCAGCGGCCTCACGCCGACGGCGAAGGCGCTCTACCTCGTGTTGCTCTGGCAGGCGCTGGAACAGCCGCTGCTCGTGGTGACAGACACCAACCGCACCGCCGAGATCCTGATGGAGCTGCTCGAGACTTTCCACACGCTGCTGCTCTCGGGACGGGGCGCCCCCGCTCCATTGCTGATCCCCGCGTTCGACGTGCTGCCGGGCCAGAACCTCTCGCCCCACACGGAACTGAAGGAGCAGCGCGCTGTAGGGCTGTACCGGCTCGCATCGGGAAAATGCTCCATCGCGGTCACTCCGGTCGCCGGCGCGTTGCTCCGCACCGAGGATGCCGCGGCGTACAGGCAGCTCGCTCTCACGCTGCGCACGGACGACGAGATCGCGATGGACGACCTCGCCGCACACCTCGAGAGCATCGGCTACGAGAAGCGCGAACCCGTGGAGATGGAAGGCGAGTACTCCATTCGCGGCGGCATCTTCGACGTCTTTCCCGCCGAAGCGCACCGCCCTGTCCGCATCGAATTCTTCGGCGATACGGTGGAAAGCCTTCGCCGCTTCGAGCCGGAGACGCAGCGCTCCGTGCTTAAGATCGAGGACTGCACGCTGCTGCCTCTGGAGGAAACTCCGCGGACCCGCGCGCTGCTCCGCGAGTTGGCAGAACAGTTGCAGCGTGACGACATCGTCCCCGGAGAGACCTTCCCCGGTTGGGAATTCGCAGCCCCGCTGTTGCGCCCGCGCGAGTCGTCGATGGAAAGCCTGTTGAACCGGCCAATCATGGTCTGGGACGAACCCGAGTCGCTGAAAATCGCTGCGGAGCGCCTGTGGAAACGGCTGGAAGGACTGGCCGACCAGGCGCCGTGCCCGCCAGAACAGATCTTCCTGCACTGGGGCGAATTTCAGGCACAGCATCCGGAGCGGCGTGAAATCGAGCTGCGCGAACTCGGGCTGGAAGGAGAGTTGCACGCGGGCCATTCCCCACTGGAGATTCACACACGCCCCGGCATGGCCTTCCGCAACAACATGAAGGCGGCCGTGGAGGAGGCCCGCAGCCTCGCCGCGGCGGGAACGCGCATTGCGTTCTTTGCGTCATCCCAGGGTGAAATCGAGCGGCTGGCCGACATTTTCGGAGAGTACTCTCTGCCCTTCCAGCTCGGCATGGAGCTGAAAGGCTCAACTCCCGATTACCTCGCTGAGCGCGCCTACATGGCCATGGAGATGGCGAGCGTCTACCTGGTGCAGGGTCAGGTCCGTCGCGGCACCGTCTTCCCGGACGCGCACTTCGCCATCATTGGCAGTGAGGATCTGTTCGAAGCGTCCGACTACGTGGCGCAGCCGGCGCGGCCACGGTCGCACGTGGCGCTCTTCACTCCCGAGAGCCTCGACCTCAAGATCGGCGACTACGTGGTGCACGCACAGCACGGCATCGGTAAATTCACCGGGCTGAAGCAGATCGCCGGAGGCGATACCGTCGAGGACTTCATGCTGGTGGAATACGCCGGCGATGCGAAGCTCTACGTGCCGCTCACGCGGCTCGACCTGATCCAGAAGTACCGCGGCGCGGGTGACGGCGCGCCTTCGCTCGACAAGCTCGGCGGCGTCACCTGGGCCAAGACGAAGTCCCGCGTCAAAGCCAAGATGCGCGATATGGCGGAGGAACTGCTCAAGCTCTACGCCGAGCGCAAAATGGCCGACGGCTTCGCGTTCTCGTCTGACTCCAACTGGCAGCGCGAGTTTGAGGATGCGTTCGAATATTCGCCGACTCGCGATCAGTTGCAGGCTGTCACCGAGATCAAGCGCGATATGGAGAGCCCGCATCCAATGGACCGTCTGCTCTGCGGCGACGTCGGCTTTGGCAAGACCGAAGTTGCCATGCGCGCCGCATTCAAGGTGCTGGGCGACGGCAAGCAGGTGGCGGTGCTTGCGCCCACCACCGTTCTCGCCCTGCAGCACTTCGAAACGTTCAAGAGGCGTTTCCAGGCTTTCCCGGTGCGCGTCGAGATGCTCAGCCGGTTCCGTAATCCGAAAGAGACAAAGGCGGTGCTTGCCGACCTCACCGATGGCAGGGTCGACGTGCTCGTCGGCACGCACAGGATCCTCTCGAAGGACGTTGAGTTCCCCGATCTCGGCCTTCTTGTCGTCGATGAGGAGCAGCGCTTCGGCGTGCGGCACAAGGAGCGTCTCAAGCAGATGCGCATGAGCGTCGACGTGCTGACCATGTCTGCAACGCCCATCCCGCGCACCTTGAACATGTCCCTGCTGGGCCTGCGCGACATGAGCGTCATTGAGACGCCGCCGAAGGATCGCCTCGCCGTGCAGACCGTCGTCGCCAAGTTCAATCCCGACCTGGTCAAGACAGCGATCGAGCAGGAGCTGCAGCGAGGCGGGCAAGTCTACTTCGTGCACAATCGCGTGGAATCCATCTGGAGCCGCGCGGCCTCCATTCAGGAACTGGTGCCCAACGCGCGCATCGGAGTCGGACACGGGCAGATGGGGGAGAACGATCTGGAAAAGGTGCTGCTCGGCTTCATGCACCGCGAGTCCGATGTCTTCGTCTGCACCACGATCGTCGAGAACGGACTCGACATCCCCCTGGCGAACACGATCATCATCGAGAACTCGCAGAATTACGGCCTGAGCGAGCTGTACCAGTTGAGAGGGCGCGTGGGCCGCTCCAACCGCCGCGCCTACGCGTATCTGCTGGTGCCCAACGACGGCGAGCTCACCGAGATCGCGCGCAAACGCCTGGCTGCCCTGAAGGAGTTCTCCGACCTCGGCGCCGGTTTCAAGATTGCGGCGCTCGACCTCGAACTGCGCGGGGCGGGCAACCTGCTGGGCGGCGAGCAGCACGGTCACATCGCCACGGTCGGCTACGAGACATACGTCAAGCTGCTTGACGAAACGGCCCGCGAACTGCGAGGCGAAAAGGTGGGTCCGGAAGTGCACTCGTCACTCAACCTCGGCCTCGACATCCGCATTCCGAGCGCCTACATCGCCGACGAGCAGCAGCGGCTCAAAGCCTACAAGCGCATCGCCGACGCGGGAGAGCCGCAGAAGGCGTCCGCGCTGCTCGCCGAACTCGAAGACCGCTACGGCGCGGCCCCGGAGAGCGTACGCCACCTGATCGAGTTCTCCCGCCTGAAAACTCTGGCGGCGCGCTGCGGCATCGAGAGCATCGACCGGCGCGGCGGCGGCGTCAACATCAAGTTCCACCCGGGCGCTGCAGTGGATCCGCGCCGCCTGATGCAACTGGTGAGCGAAACCGCCGGCGCGCAGTTCACGCCAGCGGGCATTCTGCGCGTGCCTGTGCCGCCGCTGCAGCCAGGCGAACTTCTGGACCGCCTCCGCCTGCACATCGAAGACTTAGCGTCGTAGAGGCCACTCCGGCGGTGCACAATAGTGAGTCATGAAGCTCAAACTGCTGGGCACAGCCGCGATCTCCTCCGCCCTGACGGTCTTCGTGATGTGGGCGTTCCAATCCGCCCCCTCGCACTCCAACGTGAAGCTCGAGAACGCCCGCGTCAAGGTAACTGAACTGATCTATGAGCCCGGAATCCCCCGGCCGCGCCACGTCCGGCCTACCGATCAGGTCATCGTCTTCCTCGACGACTCGCGATACCAGCGCACCGATTCCGAGACCGGCGAGAAGACCGTGCGCGAACGCAAGTCCGGCGACGTTATCTGGCACAACAAAGGCGAGGACGCCCCGGTGCTCGTGAATCTTGGCGCGAAGCCCTACCGCACACTATTGATCGAGCTGCGATAACCGTCAGTTCACACCGTCTGCGTGATCCGCTCCTGCGTGGCAGTCCGTCGTCGGCGGCCGCTGAGCAGATAGACGGCCGCGCGCAGCTCAAGCAAGGGATCATTGGACGGTTCGATGCCGTCGACGCGGGGAATGGGGTCAAAGATGATCCGGCGGTGCTCTTCGTCCTCGGGGGCGATTGCAGACAGGGCGATCGTGCCGAAATGCGCCAACGGCCTGTCTTCAGGCCAGTGGATTGTTGCATCATCGGCGACGTCGCCGTCGTTGGCGATCTGGACGTGAATGTCGAACCGGATCGGGCCCGTTCCGATGCGGCGCACTAACTCTTCGAGCAGGTAATTTTCGCCCCTTGCTTTCACCGCTGCGTCGTCGAGATGTTCGACACCTGCCTGGGGCACAATGCGGTACCGTCCGAAGCGGGCGCGCCCTTGCTGATTGATAAAGCGGAAGGCTGTCACACCGAAGTAGCTTTCCGTAGCAAAGCTTGCCGGGCTTGGTTTGGGCGATTGTACGAAGGCTAGTGCGGCAGGGTGCGTGGCGAGAAACGCAGACGGATCGCCGGTCGCCGCTGCCCGCAGGAAATCGAGGAACTCCTGGCCGGTTCTGGTCGGGAAGCCGTCCGTGGAATGGCTCACGATATCCGTGTGTACGTGGTCAGCGAGATGAAAACGGATGGCGAGCCCGCGGGGATTCGCCTCAGGAGCGTTGTCCGGAATCGCGGGAAGCCCCGTCCCGCTAGAGAACCGCACGGTCAGCGGAGTAGAGTCACGCATGACGTGCGGCGCTCGCGTCAAAGAGACAGCCTCCTTGCCCGGTGTAAAAGTTCCGCTCAGCATGATGCCTTTCGCGTGGGCCGGGCGGTAACCAGGATGCAAGCCGAATATAGTGTCGAGTTCCGCGAGCAAATCGTCCGCGAGCTTGAGAATCCTCTCATCAGATGGCAGCGGCATGCGCTCCTCCTTCAAGGAATTCAAATTGTGCCCTCCACCCGTCTTCAACAATTGGATACTGATGGTCCCGATCGGTCGCAACAATCGCAAATGAAGAACATCTAGTCCAAGGAACTCTTGAATCTGCGAATTCACGGCGTCGATTGAGTGCCGCCTACTCCCAACGTCTTTAGCGCCAGCTTCCCGAATATCCTGCGACGTCTTGGATCGAGAAACAGCCATGCCAGCGCGCGAACCGATGCGGGCGTCCGGAACGCGGCGTCAGTCTCGCGCTGAGCATCCAGGATCTGCTGCAGCGCCTCCGCGGGCTGTTCGCGAAATCGATCCAACAGCGCCACCTGGTGCACGCACGAGATGGAGCAGAATGGCTCGCATCCCTTCCGCGACTTGAATGAACGCTCCATGTCCTCACGGGTGTACGCTGACAGCGGGATCCCCGGCGCTCCGCGCTGCTGCGAGCAGTAGTGCACCTTGCCTTCTTCGCAGATGTAGAGGAAGCGTGCGCCGGCGCGGCAATGCCAGTCGTTCGGCTGGCCGGCCGCGAGATTCCGCTGGAAAGCCGCAAACTGCGCGAAGGAGAACAGCCCCGGCTGCAATTCCCGCATCCGCTGGTAAGCCGCCTGCTGCTTCTCGTCCAGGCCGAGAATCGCTCCGTGCTGATCATGGAGCATGCCTACAGTAGAGGTTAAGCCCAGTTGCCGCGCGCGCTGTGCAATGACGAACGCATCCTCGGGGATGCGAATGGCGCTCCCCAATACGGAGTTGATGGTCACGGCGAATTCGGAGTATTCCGCCAGCCACTGCAACCTGCGGTCGAGCGATTTGAGGCTCTTCTTTGAGACGTCGTCCGGCGTGACGTTGTCGATACTGATTTGCAGGTAGTCGAGGCCGGCTCGGTTCAGCCGCCGGATGCGATCCGGCGAAAGCAGGAGCCCGTTGGTGATCACGGTGACGATCGCCTCACCGGACCGCGCGCGGGTGATCAGCGCATCGAGATCCGGATGCAGCAGCGGCTCACCCCCGCTAAACGTGATCACCGCCGTTCTCAGGGCGGTAAGCCTGTCGATGCGGTTGTACATCTCCTCGGTGGGGACCGGCGGCGAAAAGTCGTCGAACTCGTTGCAGTAGGTGCAAGCCAGGTTGCAGCGCCGGATGGGAATGATCTGCGCGAGAAATGGATGCCGCGTGCTGTGCATGGTCCGGGCAAAGGCGCGGGCCTCCCGCCATAGCCGGCTCCAGCGCTTCCACCGTCGGCGCAGCACGGTCATGTAGTTCTGATGCAAACGGCTGAAGATAGTTTCCTTGAAGCTCTCCGCGCTACCATGGAGATCTCTTCTTGCATGTCCGAACTCAAATCTCTTTCTCCAGAAGTCCTCATCCACGTCGCCCAGGTCCTCAACGTCTCGCTCAAGAGCCTGACGGCGACCATTGAGCTGCTCGATGAAGGCGGCACGGTACCGTTCATCGCGCGCTACCGCAAGGAAGCCACCGGCAACCTCGACGAGGTGCAGATCCGCGCCATCGAAGAGAAGCTGGCCTACTTCCGCGAGCTCGAAGATCGCCGCAAAACCATTCTGGCCTCGATCGAAGAACAGGGGAAACTCACGCCCGAGCTCAAGGCGCGCATCGAAGCGACTCTCGAAAAGAGCGAACTGGAGGACCTCTACCTCCCCTACAAACCGAAGCGCCGCACCAAGGCGACCATCGCCCGTGAGAAGGGACTTGAACCACTCGCGCTCTACCTCTGGGAGCAGCAGATCGGCGAACTGCCGCTGAACGAGCTCGCCGCCACATTCGTGAGTGCCGAGAAGGGCGTCAACAGCGTGGACGAAGCGCTGGAAGGCGCGCGCCACATCGTCGCCGAGATGATCAGCGAAAACGCCGACTTCCGCAAGTCGCTACGCCAGATGATGCTCGACGAAGGCGTGGTCACCAGCCGCAAGGTGACCGACGCGGTGGACGAGCAGGAAAAGTTCAAGATGTACTACGATTACCGCGAGCCGGCGGGCAAGATCCCGTCGCACCGGATGCTGGCCATCCGCCGCGGTGAGAACGAGAACGTCCTGTACTTCCTCATCGAGATGGAGCCGCTGCGCGCCATCGGATACCTCAAGAGCCATGTGCTGCGCGAGCCCGGCGATTGGGCCCCGCAGCTCGAAATGGCTGTGGAAGATAGCTGGCAGCGCCTCCTGAATTCATCCATCCAGACCGAGATCCGCCAGGAGCTGAAGAAGCGCGCCGATGCCGACGCCATCAAAGTATTCCGCGAGAACCTGGAGAACCTGTTGCTGGCGCCGCCCGCAGGGCAGCTCGGCGTCATGGGCATCGACCCGGGCATCCGCACAGGCTGCAAGATCGCAGTGCTCGATGAAACCGGCAAGTTCCTGGAGCACAACGTAATCTACCCGCAGAAGGGCGACACCGCCGGCGCCGCGCGCACATTGAAAACGCTGATCGAAAAGCACAACGTGAAGGCGATCGCCATCGGCAATGGCACGGCCTCGCGCGAGACGGAATCGTTCGTGCGCGATTTCCTCAAGCAGGAGAAGCTGGACAGCGTGTTCAGCGTTGTGGTGAACGAGTCGGGCGCGTCCATCTACTCCGCCTCCGACATCGCGCGCGCCGAGTTCCCCGATCTCGATCTCACCGTGCGCGGCGCCATCTCCATCGCCCGGCGCCTGCAGGATCCGCTCGCTGAACTGGTGAAGATCGACCCCAAGTCCATCGGCGTAGGCCAATACCAGCACGACGTCGATCAGAAACAGCTTCAGGGCTCGCTCGAAACCGTCATCGAGAGCTGCGTGAATCGCGTTGGCGTGGAGCTGAACACTGCATCCTGGGCACTGCTCCGGTACGTGGCGGGCATCAATGAGCGCACGGCGCAGAAGATCGTCGAGTTCCGCAATCAGAACGGCAGGTTCCGCTCGCGCGTGCAACTCACGGCGGTGCCGGGCATCGGACCGAAGACCTTTGAGCAGGCGGCCGGCTTCCTGCGCATCCGCGGCGGCGAGAATCCGCTGGACATGACCGCAGTGCATCCCGAGTCGTACAAGGTGGTGGAGCAGATCGCCGCGATGCTCAGCGTCTCCGTCGAGCAGATCATCCGCGATCCCAAGCTGCTGGAGAACGTCAAGCGCGACGAGCTGAGCGCCGGCGTCTACACGCTGAACGACATCCTGGAAGAGCTCCGCAAGCCCGGCCGCGACCCGCGCGACAAATTCGTGGCGCCGAGTTTCAAGGACGAGGTGCGCGAAATCACCGACCTCCAGCCAGGCATGACGCTGGAAGGCGTGGTGACCAACGTGACGAAGTTCGGAGCGTTTGTCGACATCGGCGTGCACCAGGACGGCCTTGTACACATCAGCGAGTTGTCGAACCGGTACGTTCAGGATCCGGGCGAAGTGGTGAAAGTAGGACAGATCGTGAAAGTGCAGGTGCTGAACGCTGACGCGAAGACAAAGCGCATCGGCCTCTCGATGAAGGCTTTGATGGGACCGGCGCCGGCGCAGCCTCGCCGTCCGCAGCCGCGCCAGGAGCCGAGCATCGAAGATAAGCTCGCCTCGCTGTCGTCCAAGTGGAAAGTACGTTAGCACGATGGAGGAAAGGGGCTACGATTCGCCCCTTCGGCTTGCTGCGTGAGGGCCTCCACCTCAGCGATAATGACGGTATGAGGATCTGTGTCCTTGCCTTGTGTCTTGGGGTGTGCTCGCCCGCGATGCTGCCCGCCGCCGACACCGTGACCGTCGAACAGATCGTCGCGAAGGTGAACGGCGACATCATCACGCGGACGGACCTGGTACGTGCGCGCCGCGAAATGGAGGCGGGCCTGCGCCAGCGCGGCATGAACCCGCAGCAGGTGTCCGACGCCTTGAAAGAGGCGGATAAGGACGTGCTCCGCGATCGCATCGACAACCTGCTGCTGGTCCAGCGCGGCAAGGAGCTGAACATCAACGTCGATGCCGATGTCACCAAGTACATCAACGGGATTCAGCTCGAGAACAAGATCGCCGACCCGGAGAAGTTCCAGCAGTGGATCCGCGAACAGACCGGCATGACCTATGAAGACTTCAAGTCCGAAGTGAAGAACGGCATCCTCACCCAGCGCGTCGTCGGGCAGGAAGTCTACAGCCGGGTGAACGTCCCCAAGGCCGACGTGGAAGCCTACTACGAGAAGAACAAAACGAGCTTCGTGCGCAAGGAGCGCATCTTCCTGCGCGAGATCCTGGTCACGAACAAGACCAAGGACGCGACAGGACTGGCGGCTGCCGAGAAGAAGGCGAAGGACCTGGTCGCCCGCGCCCGCAAAGGCGAACGCTTCCCTGACCTGGTCCGCGACAACTCCGAAGCCGGATCCGCAAAACAGGGCGGGCAGCTCGATCCCTACGAAAAAGGGATGCTCATCAAAGCGATGGAAGACGCCGTGTGGGATAGGCCCAAGGGCTATGTCACCGATCCCATCAAGGTCGACGTCGGCTACGTCATCCTGCGCGTCGATGATCACCAGAAGGAAGGCCAGGCCGAACTGTCCGATGTCGAAAACGAGATCAAGGAGCGTCTCGCCTCCCAGGTGATGGGGCCGAAGATGCGCGAGTATCTCACCGAGCTGCGCCTCAACGCGTTCCTGGAGATTCGTGAGGAGTACGCGGATTCCGGCGCTCCTACGGGCAAGAGCACCCAGTGGACTGATCCGGCGATCCTGCGCCCCGAGACGACTACCAAGGAAGACGTCGCTGCCCAGGCGCACCTGAAGCGTCTGCTCTGGATGATCCCCATCCCCGGAACCTCGACGGTTGATCCCAATCGCAAGTCCTCCAGCAAGTAGAGCCAGTCCATGAAGAGCCCGATGGTGAGCGACCTCGCGCCCGGACAAAGCGTCCAGGGTGTCTTTCTCGTGCAATCCAAGGAGGTGCGCCAGAAGCGCACCGGCGAACCTTATCTCTCGCTGGTGGTGATGGACCGCAGCGGCGACATCGACGCCAAGATGTGGGACAACGTAGCCAACGTGATGGATTCGTTCGAGCGCGACAGCTTCATTCGCATCAAGGGCGAGGCGCAGCTCTTCCAGAACCGGCTACAGCTCACCATCCACAACCTGCAGCCCGTCAGCGACTCGGATGTCGAGCTCTCTGACTTCCTGCCAGCGTCGCGGCGCGATCCGCAGGAGATGTTCGCGGAGCTGGAAGGCATCATCGCCTCACTCCGCAATCCCCATCTCAAGGCCCTGCTCCAGAGAATCTTCAGCGATCCGGAGATCGCGTCGAAGTACCGCCAGGCGCCGGCAGCCAAGGGCATTCACCACGCCTGGCTCGGCGGTTTGCTGGAACACGTGCTCAGCTTGTGCTCGCTGGCCCGCTTTACGTCACAGCACTATCCGGGCATCGACGAGGACCTGCTGCTCACAGGCGTCATCCTCCACGACATCGGCAAGATCACGGAGTTGGAGTACACGCGCAGCTTCTCCTACTCCACTGAAGGCGGCTTGTTGGGACATATGCAGATCGGCATTCGGCTGGTAGCGGAACATCTGCCGGCGGATTTCCCGCCGAAGCTGCGCAACCTCGTGGAGCATCTGATCCTCAGCCATCACGGGCAACTGGAATTCGGCAGTCCGAAGCTGCCCGTGTTCCCTGAAGCCCTGCTGCTCCATCATCTGGACAATCTCGATTCCAAGATGGCGGCGGTGTTTGCTTCCCTGGAACGGGACCGCGGCACACCGGGGCAATGGACCGGATACAATGCTGCCTTGGAGCGCAGTTTGCTCGACACCGCCAAATATCTCGCCGATGCGCCGGCCAGGAACGGTGCGAAGCCGCCCTCAAACGCTGCGGGCAAGGCCGTCAAGCAGGCATCCGCCTTCGGTCAGGCCCTGCTGTCGGCATTCGACACCACAAAGGAGTCGAAGTAGTGCGCAAAGGCAGGACCGCCCGCGAAATTCCGCCGCCGCTGGAACTGCAATGCCTCAACGCACTGTGGACGTTGGGCGAGGCGAATGTGCAGGCTGTCCGTGACTTCCTCGCGCCGAAGAAATCTCTTGCGTACACCACCGTCATGACGATGCTCGATCGCCTGACGCGCAAGCAGGTCCTCAGCCGCCGCAAGCTTGGTCGATCCTTCGTCTATCTGCCGCTTGTGAGCCGGGATGAGGTCCGCAAGCTCGCGGTGCGGGAACTGGTCGAGTCTCTCTTCGACGGCGACGAGACCCGGCTTCGAACTTATCTCAACGGCTCGACTCCGGCGCCGCTGCAGATGCCTTCACATTCCATGGCGTCCGAGCATTCCGAGCCCGAGGCCCTCGACGCCGCGCTGCTGTGAAGGAGCAATCAGCAACCAGCGATCAGAGGTCGGGAATTTGGCTGATAGCTGAGAGCTTCATTCCCACTCCACTCCCCGCGCCCGCAGCTCACGTTGGATCTGTTCACAGTTCTCAAATTGCACAGCGTCGATGCCGGCCTTCTTCGCACCCTCCACGTACTCGGCCACATCGTCTGTGAAAAAGCATTCGCCGGGCAGGCACTGCGCTTTTTCAATCGCAGCCGCGTAGATCAGCGGGGAGGGCTTCATCGCCTTCACCTCGTGGCTCAGCACGTAGCCGTCGAAGTGCTGCAGGATCGGGTACTTCTCATACAACATCGAGTAGTGGATCGGGTTCGTGTTCGACAGCAGCACCGTCCGGTATCGGCGGCGGATCGCTTCCACCATGCTCTCTGGAATCAGGGTCTGCGGCAGGAACACGGAGAACCAGATGTCGCAGAACCGCTGGTACGTGATCTCCGTATCGAGCAACCTCTCCACGCAGCGGTGGAAGCCGTGCTCATCGATCAGCCCCGACTCGAAATCGTGCACCAACCCGTCCGTAGACAGGCGCGCCCGCACCTGTTCCGGAGCAAGGCCGCAGTATTCACTCATCTGGCGGTAGCCGATCTGGAAATCGAAAGGAACCAGCACCCGCCCCAGGTCAAAGATGACGCAACGAATCACTCTCTCATTGTAGCGGCGAGCCCCCGGTGACCATGGCCTCAGACTCCGGTATTGGCAGGTGGGCGGCAGCAGAAGCGCGGAGAGCGTGGATCCCTCCGGCCCACTGAAGCCCCGGGACAGCCAGGGTCCTGTACAGCTCATCCTCCTTCAGGGAAAGGAGCGATTCGCCGAAATTGAATTGCACACTGGACGGCGCCGCGGCGGCCGCCAGCAGGCACCAGGCGCGCGCATTCCCGGAACAGGAGAGGCGTATCGGCGCGCCGCCCGCAAAGCGCGCGGCATAGGCAGCAGCGGTGAGAATATCCTGCGCCCGCTCAGCATCCTCAGACCGGTGGAAAGTGAGGCGCTCAAGATCATAGGAGCGCACCGGGGGCCTGGAGGAATGGAACACCTCCACCAGTAGCCGCGCGTCGCCAGAGGCTCCGGATTCGTGGGCCGCCGCACGGCAGTATTCGCAACGCAATCCTTCCGGAACAATGTCGAGTGTGACGCTGGTGGTCTTCTCACCCGGGGGATTCAACCAGACCGCCGGGACCCGCTCTCCGCTGTCCTGCCGAGACAGGAGAAATCGGTCGCCCATAGGCAGGGCGCTGACCCGCTCGGGCCAGCGGATGCCGAGCACCGTGGCGAGCCGCCCGCTCAGCGCGTTCACACCCATGCGAGCCGTGCGCGCGGCGCTCATCTGCTTCCAGGCGGCGAATACCTCCTTCGACTTCTCGCGTTGCTCGTACTCGCATCCGATCAGCAACTCCGCATGCGTGGGCAGCGGCAGATCCTTGGCCTCCGGGACAGAGCGGTCGTCGGATCGCCTCCCCAAGGTACGCCGGAAAAAGCTATAGATCGCTTCCCTGCTCTCGCGATTGCAGTTGTGGCCGGCATTGATCAATGTGGCGGAAACTCCGCGGGACTGCCCGTAGAGCGCGTAGATGGAACGGATGGACGGCAGTTCCTCATTCATCGTGTTCCGAGTCCAATCGCCCGTCGCGGCCACCAGCAGCAGGGGACGTGGCGCGATCATCGCCGTGATCTCGACGTTGCTCGTGCCAGTACGCAGCCCCGGCGCCATCTCGCAGGCATCGTCGCCCTGAAAGATCGATGAGACCATCCCTGCAGGAGCCGCGGCGCGAATACGTTCGTCCACCGCCGCCAACAGGTACGTTTGCGTCCCGCCGCCGGAGGTGCCCGTCATTCCGATGCGGCGGGGATCCACTTCCGGAATCTGCTCAAGGAAATCGAGGGCGCGGATTGAATTCCAGAGTTGAAGCCCCAGCGGAGTGAAAGCCCAGGCCTGCTCTTCCGGGGACCCGCCGAAATCGTGGGGGAGCTGCCGGTTGTCATTGTAGCCGACCATGTCCCACGCAAACACCACGAAGCCCCGCGCCGCGAGATTCGCGCAAAGCGCCGGCACAGAATAATCCTGCGCATCGTGGAGGCGCCCGTGCTTCCAATGCCCGTGTGCCACAAGCACCGCCGGCCTCGGCCCCTGGCGGTTCAGCGGAAGATAGAGGTTCCCACCGACGAGAAAACCGGGAAGAGATTCAATCTGGACCTTCTCCACGGCATAGCGGCCCTTCACCGATCTCTCGAATCTGCGGGCCTGAACCGGCGGCCGCTCCTCCAGCGGCCAAAGGCCTGCAGCGACGAGAATCTTCTCCCGGAGCGCCGCCCTGCGTTCCAGCCACTCAGCCCGCTTCTCGTAGTAAGGCGTGGAGAAGTGCGTTTTGGAGCTATAGCGAATAAGTTCGCGCAGGTCGCCGTAGTCTCCGCCGTTGGCGAAGGTGGAAATAAAGCAGGCCACAATCAGGAGACGAACACGCGAACTACAGGCGCTCAAACGTCCCCCCTCTCGGATTCCAGGCAAACTTCGGGTTGCCCGTTGAGGCGGGTTGTTGGGCGTGAGGGTAACAATTCAATCTAAAGGTAGCCTTCAATCCGCTTCGTGACGCCTGGCGGCTGTTGTCTTTCTTGCGATGGATGTCCCTGCCGGCCTTGTTGAGACGTTTCCGGGAGGTCGCTGCGAACTTCCGTCTGGATGGACTGCTGCCCGCACTCGAACTTTGCCGACTCGGCCGGGTTCAACGATCCGTCGGCGATGCCTTGGCGATGCGGCCCTGCGAGAACACAGCGCCGCTGGCCATCGCTGCAGCCGTTCCACCTGTAACGAACCTCCTCTCTCAGTGACGCGAGAATGCCGGAAGGGTTGACGGATCTTCGCCGAAAAAAATCCATGTCTGTTGCCCGGTGTATGATCCGATGATGAAGCTCTTCGCCCTCCTCGCCGCCCTTTGTGTGCCCGTGTTAGCCGACGACATCACCGGCCTGCACTTCATTTCCGGCTCCTGGAAGGGGACGCTGAACACCTCTCATGTGGAGGAGCACTGGATGGCTCCACAGGGCGATGCGACGGTCGGCATGTACCGGGTGATCCGCGACGGGAAGACTCGCATGACCGAACTATGTGTGATGGAACAGCGGCCGGAGGGCATCGTTCTCTTCCTGCGGCACTTCAGCCCCGGCTTGGTTGCGCGTGAGGAGAAGGACTCCCCCAATCGCTTCACGCTCGAAAAGCTCGAGCCGAATCGGGCAACGTTCCTGCAGGACTCCGCCCCGACGCGCCTGATCTACGAGCGTGTCGATGAAGACCGGCTGGTGATCACTCTGGTCAAAGTCCAGGACGGCAAGGAGTCGCGTACGCCGTTCGAGTACCGGCGCATTAGCGGTGCTGGTGCAGGGTCCAGGTGAGCCCGGCGACAATCTGGTGATCGACCGGGCCGGAGTTCAGGTTGTAGTGTTGGCCTGAGATATCAAAGCTCAGCCGTTCATTCACCTCATACTCCACACCACCGAAGAGCGAGACCATCCAGGGCACGCCAGAAGAGCGCTCCCACTGGCCGTTGACATACCCTGTCCAACGTCGCCAGAGGCGGCGGGCGTAGCCGCCGTTCCAGTCGAAAGTGCCCGCGGGATTGGTGGGAGAGGGGGCCGTGGCTCCGCTCCATGACGCGGAGGAGCTCACAGTATTCCCTCCGCGGTCGTAGCGGGCGAACAACGCTCCCCCAAGCCGTGTACCGGTGTCGCCCTGTAGGAGGACAGTTGTGGTGGGAGCTATCGCCCAGTTGAAATGCTCGCCGGCATGAAACGCGGTGGTGGCAGCCACGTTGATGCGATCAGTGAGGTGGCCGTCACGGTCCGCGACTTCGTCGAATAGATCCGCGCCGATACTGAACTCGGTGTGCCACCCCGACGGAGTGTAGTGCACCACTGTGGGCGTTGCGAAGTCGGAGTTCGTGTCGAAGGCCCCTGAAAACTCCAGGTCGACATTACCTGGATCTGTGATCAGCGGGCTGGTGAATAAGCGGCGGCGCGTGGAAATGCCGAGGTTTCTGCTGCGGTGCGGCTTGTGAAATCGGATGGCCGCATCGACGGACGGCCAGCAGCAGGAGAGCAGCAGCAGGCCGAAGACGCGGCGCATATTTAGTAGGCTAGCAGCCGCTCGGCTTCGCGTTGAATGTCTTCTGTCTGAGGCAGGATCTCGTCTTCGAGATCGGGATGATAGCCTACCCAGGTGTCGAGCGCGGCGACTCGGCCCACAGGCGCATCCAGGTACTCGAACAGCTCACCGGCGATACGCGCGGCGATTTCGGCGCCATAGCCGAAGCTGAGCGAATCCTCGTGCACGATCAGCGCGCGGCTGGTCTTCATCACGGAATGGCGGATTGTCTCCCAATCATACGGCGCGAGCGAGCGCAGATCGATGACCTCGATGGTCTTGTCCGGCTCGCGCTGCTCGATGAACGTCGAAGCGAGCAGCGACTTCTGCACGGTCATGCCGTACGTAATGATCGTCAGATTGCTTCCGGGCTTGACGACGCGCGCCTTGCCGAACGGAATAGTGAAATCCGGGCCGGGGTGGGGCGACCGGTTGTAGGGCTCGCGGTAGAGCCGCTTGTGCTCCAGGAACAGGACGGGGTCGTCGCAGCGGATGGCGGTGCGCAACAGTCCGCAGGCATCCAGGGCATTGGACGGAAAGACGACACGCAGTCCGGGGATATGCGTGAACGCCACCTCGCCGCACTGGCTGTGATAGATAGCTCCGCCGTTGAGGTAGCCGCCGATGGCCGCGCGAATCACCGCCGGACACTTCCAGCCGTTGAAGGAACGCCAGCGGATGTTAGCCATCTCGTCGCGAATCTGCATCATAGCTGGCCAAATGTAATCAAAAAATTGAATCTCGCAGACCGGCTTCATGCCGCGAGAAGCCATGCCGATGGAGCGGCCAACGATGGCGGCCTCGGCGATGGGCGCGTTGAAAACCCGCCGCGCGCCATACTTCATCTGCAGCCCGTAGGTCGCCTTGAAGACGCCGCCCTTGCCCTTCACTTCCTTGAGATTTTCTTCGCGGCTGCAATCTGCCACATCCTCGCCGAACACGACGATTTTCTCGTTGCGGGCCATCTCCTCGGAGAGCGTCAGGTTGATCTCGTCGATCATCGTCCGGGCATCACCGTCAAACTCCGGCTCGGCATGAAAGGCCTCCGACGTTGGATCCACGTCAGGGGAGTAGATGTAGAGGGACGCCGAGGATTTCTTGGGCGGATCGGCCTTCAACACTCGCTCGGTGATCTCGGCGATTTCGACATCCACTTCATGGCAGATGCGCTTGTAGGCGACCTCTTCGAGCAGGTTCTCGTGAATGAGCCAGCGCGGGAAGTTGATGATCGGATCGCGCTCGGCTTCGGCTGTGCGCTCCGCTTCGGTCTTGTAGAGACGCTCGTCATCGGAGAGCGAGTGCGAGTACAGGCGCGTGCAGTGCGCGTGGACCAGCGCCGGGCCTTGCCCGCTTCTGGCGTAGGCCACAGCCTCGGTCATTGATTTGTAGGACGCCAGGAAATCGTTGCCGTCGCACTCCAGTCGAAGTAGCGAAGGCATGCCTGAGAGCAGGCGCGAAATGTTTCCGCCCGGCGTCTGCTTCTCTACCGGAACCGAGATCGCGTAGCCGTTGTCCTCCACAAGAAACACGAGAGGCATGCGGTGTAGGCAGGCGGCAGTCACCGCCTCCCAAAACTCGCCTGTGCTGGTCGCACCGTCCCCGGTGGTCACGAGCGTAACTTCGTCGGACTTCGGATTCAGATAGCGGCTTGCCTCGGCGCAGCCCACGGCGTGGAGAAACTGCGTGCCAGTCGGTGAGGAGCCTGTGAAGATATGGAGATTCGGCGAGCTCCAGTGGGAGGGCATCTGACGGCCGCCGGAGGCCGTATCGGCTGCAGCGCCCACGCTCTGCAACAGCATCATCTCGGGGGTGACGCCGAGAGCCAGCGCGAGGGCGCGGTCGCGATAGTAGAGGTGGAACCAGTCGTGGCCAGGCCGGAGGGCGTAGCCCGCGGCGGTCTGAATGGCCTCGTGACCCGCGCCGCTGATCTGGAAGAAGATCCGGTTCTGCCGCTTGAGCATCACCTCGCGGTCGTCCAGGCGGCGGGCGGTCTGCATGAGGCGGAAGGCGCGCTGCAGCGCTTCGCGGGTCAGCCCGCTGTACTGCGTCAGGATTTCGGTTGAAGACACGGCGGCGCTTTTGGCTGTCGCCATCGAACTTGCCTCCCCATGACAGTTTACCCCGGCATGCAAGTCCAAGGACTCAAGCCGCGGGCGGTACAATGTATTTTTTATGCACGACTTAGCCAACTTCCGCGCCAACCTGGACGCCATCGCCGCGCGCCTGTCCGACCGCGGCTTCACCCTCAACGTCGCGGAGTTTCGTGAAATCGACGCCCGCCGCCGCGCCGCGCTCACTGAAGCAGAGCAGCTCAAAGCCCAGCGCAACGCAGAGAGCCAGGAGATCGGCAAGCTCAAGAAGGCCGGCCAGGACACCGCCGGGTTGCAGGCCAAGGTGCGCGCCATGGGCGAGCGGATCAGCCAGCTTGATGAGCAGGTGAAGGCGTTGGACGACGAGTTCCGCGAGCATCTCGCCAGCATTCCGAACGTGCCGAACGAGTCGGTTCCCACCGGACGCAGCTCCGAAGAGAACGTCGAAGTGAAGTGCTGGGGCACGCCGCGGCAGTTCGACTTCGAGCCGAAAGCGCACTGGGATCTCGGCCCAGAGATGGGGATCCTCGACTTCGAACGCGCCGCCAAGATCACCGGTGCGCGCTTCGCGCTGTACTTCGGCGCAGGCGCACGGCTGGAGCGCGCGCTGATCAACTTCATGCTCGACCTGCACACCCGCGAGCACGGCTACACCGAGGTGCTGCCCCCGTTCCTCGTGAACTCCGCGAGCCTCTTCGGGACGGGCCAGTTGCCGAAGTTCGCCGACGACCTCTTCAAATGCGAGAAGTTCGACTTCTGGCTGATCCCCACGGCGGAAGTGCCGGTGACAAACATCTACCGAGATGAGACGCTCGATGGCGATGCGCTCCCGATCCGCTACTGCGCGTTCACACCCTGCTTCCGCAGCGAGGCGGGCAGTTATGGGCGCGACGTGCGCGGCATCATTCGCCAGCACCAGTTTCAGAAGGTGGAGCTGGTGAACTTCACGCGCCCCGACCAGAGCTATCAGGAACTGGAACACCTCACCGAAAGCGCCGAGCGCGTGCTGGAGAAGCTCGGCCTGCCTTATCGCCGCGTGGTTCTCTGTACTGGCGACATGGGCTTCTCTTCCGCGAAGACGTACGACCTGGAAGTGTGGATGCCGGGGCAGAACGCGTTCCGCGAGATCTCCTCCTGCTCCAACTTCGAGAGCTTCCAGGCTCGGCGCGCCGGCATCCGCTGCAAGACCGCGAAGGGCAAGAGCGAGTTCGCGCACACGCTCAACGGCAGCGGCCTGGCCGTGGGCCGGACCTGGGTGGCGATCGTCGAAAACTACCAGCAAAACGACGGCAGCGTAGTGCTCCCCGAGGCCCTGCGCCCGTACTTGAATGCGGAGCGAATCGCGAAAAACGGCGAGCTCGTTTGAGGCGGTCACCGCAGTTCAAGAAATATTTTCGAGCAACCAAGTCTCACTAAAACAATCAGATAACGCACATTAAGCCGACAGGGCAGCGTCCGGTCGAACGCGTATGTTCCCTAGTCTGAGCGCGGCTGGGGAGATTCCAGCCTGTTTCGACTTCGGGAGGTTCCAGACCCATGTCCGCGCAGCGGCTCATCTCGACTTTGATTTTTTTCGCCGTCGTACTGTGTGGATCGGCAGCTCAGGCGGCACCGCCGCTGACGCAGATCTACGACATGCTGTACAAGGCCGACGGCACGCCTTTCGCCGGCTCGGCGGCCATCAGTTGGCGCTCGTTCACCGCCGCCGACTCTTCCAACATTCCGACGAACACGATCACTATCCAGGTGACGGGCGGTCTGTTGCGCGTGCGCCTGGTTCCGACAACCAATGCGGCAGGAGCGGCCTACTACATCGTGCGCTTCAACGCCGACGGACGTACGCAGTTTACCGAGCTGTGGGCCGTGCCTCCGAGCGCGCTGCCCGTCGCGGTGAAGGACATACGCATCCCATCACCGCCGGGTTCGAGCGTCACGCCGCCGCCGAGTGTCGTCCAGATGGTGGATGTCAGCGGGCTCACGGAGGCGCTCGCCGACCGGCCGACCAAGAGCATCGGCTTCGCGCCGAATCGAGCCGCCTATGTCGATGCCACTGGACAAGTCGCCGCAGTCAGCGGGGCACCCTCGGATTGCGTCCGCGTGAACGGTACATCGGGCCCGTGCAGCGGCGCAGGGCTGTCGTTCGGTTTCGTGGACATGGAAGTGCCCATGGGCCTGCTGAACGGGGTGAACACGAGTTTTACTCTCAGCCAGGCGCCGGCTCCCGCCGCCAGCCTTCATCTTTACCGCAATGGAATCCTGCAAAAGCCGGCCGTCGATTACCAGCTCAATGGCAATACGGTGACGTTTCTGAGCGTGTCAACACCTCAAACGGGCGACCTGCTGGTGGCCAGCTATCGCACAGGGATTCCGTAGATCGCGGAAAGCCGCGGCCTGCCCTGCCCGGGCAGGCCGCTCAGCTCCTAGTTAGTTGTTTTCGGCTTCGCGGGAGCAGCCGGCTTTGCGGCGGACTTCGGTTTCCAGAACGGATCGGAGTCTTCCTGCTCCTTGCTGACATAGCTCATTGAAGGCGAGATCGCGAACAACGCGCTCTCGATGGACACGAAAGTGTCCCCGCTTCCGCGCATCAGTTGCCGGTAGTTGTCCTGTCCCATGGCCTGAGTCAGGTTCCTCTGCCGCTCCGCTGTCTCGTCCATGAATTTCAACGAATTCATCGGCGCGAAGAATATGTAGGTACCGGCCGGCGCGCCGCTGGTCACCTGGTAACACAACAGGATGGCGTCGACATTAGCCTTTGCGTAGGCGCCCAGAATCGACTTCGCTCCGGACATGAAGTCCTCATCCTTGCCCAGCCGCACCCGGTAGGTCCCGATTGAGACATAACGCACCTTGGCGACGCTCATCTGGTCGGGCCGGTAGCTGAGATCGGGCCGGTAAATCGCCCACATACTGCGAGTGGATTCTCGCAACGCGCCGTCCTTGGCGTCCGCAGCCTCCAGGTCGGTTTTCAAAGGCTCCATCTCACCTTCTTTGCGGCCTTCCTCGGCAGAGGCGAACGAGGGATAGTGCACGATGAACCAGGCCTCATTCCCGCCGGACATGCTGCTGAAGGCGACGTAGTGGAACTTCGACTTCGCCTTCTTGAAGGCGCGCACGTAGTCGCCCTCCGCCCTTTCGTGCGCCGCGCCCTTCCCTTGTTTCACCACCTCCCGGATGATCTGAACCACTGGCGCCGGCTGGAAATTTTGCGCCGGAGCCTGAACGCACATGGCCGCCGTCACTGCGGCCAATCCAAGGACACTCCGCATACGGGTGTTTCCTCTGCTTTCTGCCAGATTAGGCCCAGGGGATGATGGATGATTGAGGAAGTGTAGGGGATAGGCGAGTGGAAATCAATCCCGCCGTGCTGGAACTAGTGCCCAAGGTAAGAAAGGCTGGAGGAATGGACAGGCGGAGAGGGGAACACCAGAACTGCGCCCAGGGTAGCCCCGAGAAGCAGGCAGAAGAGCAGGATCGCGGTAAGTTCGGCGGCAATACCTGTGCGGGCTTCGGAGAGTTCGCTGGGTTTGGGGAAGGCGATTGACTGCACGGAGACATTCTGGCGTAGACGAGGCGAACATTCCTCCTGGAAAGTACTAGACCGGAAGAGGGATCTCGAGAAAGGGATGTTCAGGCTGCTAGCGCCACGCCACCGCCCGACGAAGGGCGCCCCGAAGCGTTGACCACAGCGTCACCGCGACATCAAATGGGAACATTACCATCGCGGCGAAAGCGAATTGGAGCACCTGCATGAGCCGCCCAGCTTTGAACAGCGCTGCCGGTATGGTCAGCAACACGGGCACAGCCCAAATCAACAGCCATGCAACCTCCAGTTTGCGGGCCAGCACCAAGGCGATCGCGCACAACAGCACGATCCTGTCGAAGTAGCCGAGAGCCGTAGCCCACGATTCCGGACTCGACGAAGCCCGCGGTTTCGCACGCTGGAGACCGACGGTCCAGCGCACCCGCTGACGCCACCACTCGGAAAAGCTGACGGGGAGCAGATTCGCAGCCCGCGCCTCGGGCACGAACCGGGTCTTCCAACCGCGGGAGATCATTGCCAGGGAGACTTCGGTGTCCTCGGAGTACGCGCCGTCCGGAAATCCGCCCGATTCATCGAGTGCGCGCCGGCGGTACATGCAATTCCCTCCGAGCGTCGGCGCCTCGCCGGCCAGGCGGTCTTTGCCGGCGTGGTTGAGCAGTTGCGTCACCCACGTCTCCATAGCGCTGTACCGTGAAACGAGGCTCGCGCCGGCATTGGACGGATCAAGGTAGCCCCACGCAGCACCGACCGAAGTATCCGCAAGCGCCCCGGCGAGACTGCGCAGCGAACCAGGCTCGGGCGCGTGTTTGGCATCGTAGATCGCAACAAACGGTATGCCGCAAGCGATGGAGAGAAGCTCGTTCAAGGCTCCCGCCTTCCCTCTCTGCGAAGCCAGCCTCACGATCCGCACGTGCGGCCTGCCCGCCGCAAACGCGTCGAGCAGGTCCGGAGTTGAATCCGTGGAGGCATCGTCGGCGAGCAGGATCGTGAGCAGACTCCTCGGATAGTCGAGCTCGGACAGCGCCTTGAGGAGAATGGGCAGGCGCGAGTCCTCATTGCGTGCGGCGGCAAGCACGGCCACGGGCACAGGATCTGCCGGCTGCCGCCGTCGCGGCGGCAAGAGCGCCGCGCACAGCAGGACAAGCCTGCGGAGCGCCAGTGCCGCCAGGAGCGCAACGAACGGGACCGCTACTGGCGCCAAACTCCCTCCCAGTGCGCGCGAGCTTCACCTAGGGACCAGCTCAACAGTCCGGCCAGCACCACGGGCAGCGAGGCCGCCCAGGCCGGAAGCTGCCGCGACTGGGCCGCGTAGCGCCCTGATCGGGCCAGCATCACAGCCGGAATGGCCGGCATCGCCAGCAGGCGCACCACACAGACCGATCTAGGCCATCCCTGCCGTCCAAGTCGCGCGCGTCCAAAATCATATCCGCGTTCGAACCGTTCCCGCAAAAACTCGCGCGGGCCCGCCACGTCCAGATGCGTGGTCATCGCCGCCGGCAATAGCCACAGAACATGTCCCATGCCGCTTAGGCGCTCGCTCAGCTCCGTGTCGCCGGCCCAATACCGCGAGGGGAAGCCTCCCGCATCGCGGAACAGCGTTCGGCCGAGGCTGAAATTGCCCGATGCCAATTGCGGCCGCGCGCTCAATTCTCCGCCCGGCAGCCACCATCCGTACTTGACGAAGTGGACGGACCTGCTCCAGTAACCGCGCGGACACCCCACTCCTCCTGCCACGACGGTGCGGCCGTCGCGATGCGCCGACACAAGCAGCTCCAGCCAGCGCGGATCCGCTGTCATGTCGGGGTCCGTGAACACCAGTAACTCGCCCGATGCAAGACCGGCGCCCACGTTCCGGGCCTCGTGGGCTGTCAGCCGGAAGGGGGAATGGAGGGATCGCACTCCCGGGAACTGGTTCGCGATACGCAACACCGCATCATCGCCTGGAGTGCTGTCGACGAGAATCACCTCGAAGTCGCCAAAGGTCTGGCGGCTGAGCGCGTCGAGGCAGCGCGCAAGCGTCGCGCTGGAGCGGTAGCAGGGAATGATGACCGAAATAGCGGGCACGAGCGAATCTCATTGTCTCACTAGAGGGCGATAGGTATTTATCACGGAAGCTCATGCGTCAAGAGGGCTGTCGGCGGTCGTGGTGGTCGGGGAAAGGAGATGGCGTGAGGTGGAGACCGGCGATCCGCGAGGTGAGCCGGAGTAGCTCAAGCCTCGCGGATCGGACCTGAAACATACTCGGCTACTGCTCCGTTCGGTAGCTCAACTCGGGCATGTACGACACCACCATATTCTCGGCGCTCGCCACGGTGGCGGCCGTTTTGGAGAGGTAGGTTTTGAAGTCCGGCCCGAGATACTGAGCAGGATTGAGAAGGGCGTCCAACTCACTCCACTTATCGAAGAGCTGCACAACCGTATACTCGTTCGTGGCGCCGCCAAGCACGTTGCGCATGAACCAGTAGTCCTTCACTCCAATTCTCTTCATGGCCGGAACCATCGTTGCCTTCACGAACTCCTCAAACTCCGCCTGGCGCCCCGGCATCACCCGCACGTTCGTCACGCGGGCAAACTTTGGAGGCTCCTTGCGGTCGCTGGAGATCGTCAAATCCGGAAGTGTCTGCACCAGCACATAACGCGCCTGTTCGACCGAGTTCCGGATCAGAGTCATGTACTTGGTCCGATCCTGTTCGGTGAGGCCCGCCACCGGGCCCGGATCGTCGAATTGCGCCATCCTGGCGACCGGTGTGACCGACACAAACATCCCTACCTCGCCAAAGAGGTTTGTCGCCCAGACTTCACGCCATGGCAGCCCAGACTTTTTGGCCCCTGCGTTGAAGAGCTGGGCAGCCGTCTGGTAGTCATACACTCCGTTGGCTCGGACTTTCGAATAAGCGATGCGGATCAGTTGAGGTTGGGGCTGTGCGCTAACGATGGCCAGGCTCAGAGCAGCCGCCATGAGAAACATGGGCCGGAGCGACATTGGGTCCCCTCCATTGCTTCCTGGATTTCTGGCATCCCAGAGCCAGATTCAAGGGACGTTAGCACGGCTGAACGCCGGCGGCAAGGGAAGGTTCAAAAAGCGGGGAATTGGGGCGCGTGGAGGGATTCGAACCCTCGACATCCAGAACCACAATCTGGCGCTACTACCAGCTGAGCTACACGCGCCGCAACACCTTCATCCTATCAAATCAGACCCGCCTGCTTCCATAGTTCGTCTATACGCGCCTTCACTTCGGGAGTCATCTTAATTACTTCGGGCCAGCGCCGCGTGAAACCCTCCTGGGGCCACTTCCGGGTCGCGTCGATCCCCATCTTCGATCCGAAGTCGGGCAGCCGGCTGGCGTGGTCGAGAGAATCGACCGGCCCCAGCACGAACTCAATGTCCCTCTGCGGATCGATGTTGTTCAACGCGCGCCACGCCACCTCGCTGACTTTCTGCACATCCACATCCTCGTCCACCACGACGATCACCTTCGAAAACATCGCCTGCCCCAGACCCCAGATCGAGTGCATCACCTTCCGCGCGTGGCCCGGGTACGATTTCCGGATCGAGATCAGCATCAGGTTGTGGAACACGCCCTCGGCCGGCATGCAGACGTCCCGAATCTCCGGCAACTGCATCCGCATCAGCGGCAAGAAGATGCGCTCGATCGCCTTCCCCATGAAGAAGTCCTCCATGGGCGGAGGGCCAACGATTGTCGTCGCGTAGATCGGATCCTTGCGATGGGTCACGCACTGCACATGGAACACCGGATACGGATCGTCGAGCGAATAGAATCCGGTGTGATCGCCGAAAGGCCCTTCGATGCGAGTCTCGCCCAGTTCCACGTAGCCTTCGAGAACGATCTCCGCATTGGCCGGGACTTCCAGGTCCACGGTTTCGCACTTCACCATTTCCACCGGCTTGTTGCGCAGGAAGCCGGCGATCATCATTTCGTCGAGGTCCGGCGGCAGGGGCAGGATGGCGGAATACATCGTCGCCGGATCAGCGCCGATCGCCACTGCGACCTCCATACGAGCCTGACCTTCCTTCATCCGGCGCCGGTAGTGCTCAGCGCCCTGCTTATGCGTCTGCCAGTGCATCCCCGTCGTCCGGTCGTCGTACACCTGCAGACGATACATTCCGCAGTTGCGCTTGCCCGTGTCAGGGTTCCGAGTGAACACCATCGGCAGTGTAATGAAAGGTCCGCCGTCCAGCGGCCAGCAATGCAGGACCGGGAATTCCTTCAACGAAAAGCCGTCCCTGAGGATCACTTCCTTGCACGGCCCGCCGGAGACGATTTTCGGGAAGAAGTTCGCCATGTCCGCGAGCTTCGGCAGCATCTTGAGCTTATTGATCAGCCCCTGCGGCATGCGCATCTCGAGCATCTCGGAGATGCGAGCGGCATGCTCGCCGATGGACTCCACCTCCAGCGCGATCTGCATCCGCTTCTCGCTCGCGAAAGCGTTAATGAGCAGAGGCACGCGCGAGCCCTTCGGCTTCTCAAACAGCAGCGCCGGCCCGCCGCGCTTCACTGAACGGTCGGCAAATTCCGTGATCTCCAGGTGCGGATCCACTTCAAACGGGATCCGCTTCAACTCTCCAGCCTGTTCGAGGGCGCGGATGAACTCGCGCAGGTCAGCATATGCCATGTGGGATTGAAACCTTCGTTTTACTATGATGGATCATTCGAGTATTTGTAGCACTTCTATGTCATCCCGCACAGCATTTGTCACCGGCGCCAGCCGCGGCATCGGCCGCGCCTGCGCCCTCAGCCTGGCCGCGGCCGGGCACAAAGTCGTCCTTGCCGCCCGCGATCTGCAGAAACTGGAATCGGCCGCCGAAGAGATCCGCGCCGCAGGCGGAACCGCCATCCCCGTCTCTCTGGATCTCTCGTCCGAGGAGTCCATCAAGCAGGCCTTCGCCCAGGCGGTTCAGCAGGCGGGGCCCATCACCATCCTGGTGAATAACGCCGGCATCACCAAGGACGGTCTTGCACTCCGCATGAAGCGTGACGACTGGGAATCCGTCCTCCAGACCAACCTCACCGGATCCTTCCTCTGCATCCAGCAGGTGATGCAGGGCATGATGAAGGAGCGCTGGGGACGCATTATCAACGTCGCGTCCGTGGTGGGGGAATCCGGCAACCCCGGCCAGGCCAACTACGTGGCCTCCAAGGCCGGATTGATCGGATTGACCAAGTCTCTCGCCCAGGAGCTCGGCAGCCGCAACATCACCGTGAACGCCATCACCCCCGGTTTCGTCGACACCGACATGACCGCGGTGTTGAGCGAAGAGGTCCGGCAGAAGATGCTGGCTTCAATCCCCCTGAAGCGTTTCGGCAAGCCGGAGGACATCGCCGGCGCCGTCCGTTTTCTCGCAAGCGAGGACGCCGGCTACATCACCGGCGCCATCCTGAAAGTGAACGGCGGCATGTACATGTAGTCAGGCTTGGCGCCGGTGCGGGAGCTCTGTCCGGCACCGTTGCGCCCTGCTACCCGACCGTTTTCTTTTCCAGATTCCCGCCGGCATACTTCGCAGGCAGCAGCGAGAAATACTCCACGAACCGTTTCCTGGTGTCAATCTCCGCCGACGGCCTTCTATCGAGAATCGACGCCGCTGCCGCTCCGAACTGTCTGCCCAACTCCGAGTCTGTATCCACGCCCCTGCCGGCCTGCAACGCACGGTGCACGCCGTTGTAGTCGTTCATGAAGCTGTACGTGATTGGCAGTTCCAGCAGTTCTTCTACCTGTGCATTGGTTACTGGACTCCGCCGATGGCTCCGGTTCAGTACAACCCGTACCCGGTCCAGTAACTCCAGGCTCTCCAAGAAATGTACCTTCTCGCGCGCCAGATGCAGTGCCGGAATCTCCGGCGTAACGACCATCAGGATCATCTTCGCCTCGTGCATGATCTCCAGCGAATAGCGCTCGAGGTTGCCTGAAAGATCCACGCAGATCGTCTTGTAGTGCCGCCTCGCAAAGTCGAGCAGATGCCTGATCTGCGCCGACTCGATCCGGAACCCTGGCGTCAGATGGCCCGAGTGAATCACGTCCACCCCAAACGCCGACGTCACGAGCTGCGGCCACATCGACTCGTCCAGCGTGTGCGAATTCTCCGCAGCTTCAACAATTGAGTGCGTATTGTTCAACTTCAACATGAAGCCGAGAATTCCCGAGGACAGGTCCATATCCAGCAGCAGCCCGGGAGTATTCGGATGCCGCGCCAGAGCGATCGCCAGGTTCAATGCCACAGTCGACGTGCCCACTCCCGCCTTCGAAGGCAAAAACGCGAGCAACTGGTCTGTCGAGTCCACCACGGCCGGTCTCGTCAGCGCCAGTGCTTCGACGCGCTGCATCGACGCCATGACCGAAGAAACCGACAACGGCAGGGAGAGGAACTCCCGAATCCCGAATCGCATGACGTCCAGAAGAACCGAGGGCTCGCACGCACGGCTGATCGCCACCACCTGTAGCCCTGGAGCATCCCGGTCCAGTATCCGAACCAGGTCACCCGCCTTTGGGAGGGATTCCGTGCTCATGAACAGGACCTGAGGAGCGTTGGCACGCACCAGGCGCATCAACTCCAGCTCCTCCGGATAGTGGTCCAGCTTTCGCACGATCGCTACCGACCTGGTCTCCGTGACAGCATGCTCAACGGCCTCCGACAGCTCCAGGTCGGGACATATGAAAAGTCCGCGCATCATGTTCTCGTTACCCTTTCAACAAAGTAGTGGGGATGCAGGAGAACTACAATCCGGCGTTGGCCTTAGTAAGTGCTTTAGGGTAGGGTAACGTCTACGGTTTTCCCCTCAGGCGGCGTCACACTCCCCGACGGTTGCCGTACAACATCACATGCAGCCGTGGGCAGTACCGATAACCCGCCTGCTTGCATACCTCCACGAGCCACACCGAACGCTCCGCCAACGCTTCCGGTGTCACTCCCTCCGGCATCAGCAACACCCGTTCCTCCGGCGCTCCAGCGAGCTCCACAAGCTGCCTGATTTCATCTAGATCTGATGGCTTTCTCACTACAAACTTGAGCTGATATTCGTAGTCCGCAATGAGTTTCCGTAGTACCTCAGGCCGCAGGCGCGCCTGCTCGTGCATCTGCGCGAACCGTCCCGCCTCGCGTTCCCAGGGTGTCGAATTCCTGAGCTTTGGGCTGATCGACATCAGGTCGCATGCCACCGGCTGAAACACCGTACCCGCAGTCTCGATGGTGATATGCCGCCTCAAGGCTCTCAGTCCCTGAGTGAGAGGGACAATCTCACCGAACAACATCGGCTCACCGCCCGTGACAACGATGTGCCTGTACCCCGGCTCGTTGCGCGCTGAATCCAGGATTCGCTCGACACTCCACTCCTCCCCCTCCGGTTGCCACGAGGTATAGGGAGTGTCGCACCACACGCACCTCAGATTGCACCCTGACACGCGGATGAAGAGCGACGGGACTCCCATGAGAACCCCCTCCCCCTGGATGGTCGTGAATACTTCGCTGATCCGCATCACATCACCGTGCCTGGGCAAGCGGGTCCTTCAACCCTGCCTCTGCAAACCCCGCCTCCCGCAGCAGGCAGGAATCGCATTCCCCGCACGGCGATCCTCCCACAGGATCGTAGCAGCTATGGGTCAGGCCGTAATCCACCCCCATCGACGTTCCCAGGCGGATGATATCGGCCTTGGACAATCTGATGAGAGGGGTGTGGATGGTGAAGCGCGAGCTGCCTTCCACGCCAGCCTTGGTGGCCAGATTGGCCATTTTCTCGAATGCCTCGATGTACTCAGGCCGGCAATCCGGGTAGCCGGAGTAGTCCACCGCATTGACGCCGAGAAAGATGTCCGCCGCACCTAGCGCCTCGGCCCACGCCAACGCGATGGACAGGAAGACAGTGTTTCTCGCCGGCACATAGGTGATTGGGATGCCGTGGCTCATCTCGCCGGTCTGCCGGCCCTTCGGAACGTCGATCTCATCCGTCAGTGCGGATCCGCCAAAAGACCGCAAGTCGATCCGAATGGTTTTATGCCCGGCAACTCCCAACTGGTGCGCCACCCTCTCCGCCGCATGAAGTTCCACTTGATGTCTTTGCCCATAATCAAATGATAACGCATATACTTCAAATCCATCTCGAACCGCGCACGCCGTAGATGTGGCGGAATCCAAGCCCCCGCTCAGCAAGCAGACAGCTTTCCTCATGAACCGAGATCCTCCGGCAGCTTCCGGGCCAGCCAGAATCCCAGTGCCGGGAAGACCAGCAAACTCGACAGAGCTGCGTGCATTGACGACTGATCCGAAACCCACCCCGCCAGTGGCACGAAGATCATCCCGGCCGCGCCCCAGGCAAACCCCATCAGCAGCGCCGAGACAGTTCCCGCCTGGGATGGTACAAGTTGCTGCGCCACGATCACGTTGATGGGAATGGTGAATAGCAGAATCAGCCCGCCCAGAATCAGTGAAAAGACACCCAGCGGCGACCGCGTCAGGAAGAATACTGCCATCAACGGCACCGAACCGGCAAACGAGAGGACAATCACCCGCTTTGCCCCCAATCGATCTGCAAGGCGTCCACCGGCGAATCCGCCGATCGCTCCGCAGGTCAGGTAACACGTGAGAGTATATGCCGCATCATGCAGAGAATAACCACGTTCACGGCTGAGATAAAGCACCAAAAACTGTGCATAAACCACTTGCACCGCCGACCGGAAGAACACGCAGAAGTACAAAATCAGCAAGGGTCGGGCGACGGCCCGTAAGGCGGGCCAGTCGAATGTCTTTGCGGGCGCCCCCCTCCGCTCCGGTCCGGACACTAGTGCGATCGTCAAGAGCGATGCGATCACGCCCGGCACGGCAGCCCAGACGATGCGGTCGAACTCCAGCCGCCCGATCCACTCCTTGAAGATCGCCGGGGCGAGTGCGATGCCCAGTGCCCCAGAGCTGATGAAGACTGCCATCCAATGGGCGCGCCTCGACGCCATCCCCGCTGCCGCCCAAGACGACGCCTGGGGATGAAAAGCGCTCACTCCGGCCCCGCCCACCACCATCATGGCCACGGCCCAGCCGAACGATGGCGCTTGCGACGCGCCGAGTACGAAGAGTCCCGCCACAGCAGGGCCCAGCCCGCAGAAGAGCCTTGACCGGTATCGATCCGAGAAGTATCCGTAGAGCGGCTGGGTCACCGACGAGCTGAAGACCAAAATTCCCCCCAGCAACCCCGCTTGAGTCAGGCTCAGACCGAACCTGTTGACGATAAAGGGTTGAAGCACACCCAGCGACCCGGAATACAAATCCACCAGGAAGTGGCCCAGCGATAGCAGGGCCAGGGTGATCGCTCCACGATGGACACGCGCCTCCACGCGCTGCTGCAGCCAGACTGGCGACCCCGTATCCATAGGCTCAGTATAGCGGTCGGAGCTCGGAATCCCCCCGCAGGACAGCGGCAATCACTGCAGGGCCTTGTGTGGGGAGTTTACTGCTCCCCCTAAAGCTCCGCTGCACAATCTCCCGATAGACCCACGAGACCGCCATGCCCCAAGGCCTGTGGAAGACTGTCACCCGGATCGCACACCAATCGCGCAACGAGTCACAGGATTCCGAGGCCCGCTACCGCGAGCTCTTTGAGCACGTCGCCGATGGCGTCTACGAAACCTCTGCCGACGGTCGCATCCTCGCCGCCAACCGTGCCCTGGTCCGCATGCTGGGCTTCGACTCGCTGGAAGAGCTCACGCAGGCCGCCCGCGCCTTTCAGTTCTACGTCGATCCCACTCAGCGCGAGTCCTGTCTCCGGCAGCTCGAGGCCGAAGGCCGGCTCCAGAATGCCGAACTTGAACTCGTGCGGCGCGACGGCAGACGCATCACCGTTTTGGAGAACGCCCGCGCGGTGCGCGACTTCAACGGCAAGACGCTTTACTACCAGGGCACTCTCACCGACATCACGGAACGCAAGCAAACGGAGCGCGAGTTGGTCGCCGCCCGCGACCGCGCCCTGGACGCCTCCCGCCTGAAGTCCCAATTCCTCGCCAATATGAGCCACGAGCTGCGTACCCCGTTGAACGCAATCGTCGGCATGTCGAGCCTCCTTGTTGAAAGTCCGCTCAACAGCCAGCAGCGTGAGTACGTCGAGACTGTCCTCCACTCTGCCCGATTCCTGATGGAGATCATCGGCGAACTGCTCGACTTCTCGCGCATCGAGTCCGGCCAGCTCGACCTCGACCGGGGCGTCTTCCGTCTCCGCGAAATTGTCGAGGAAGCCGTTGTCATGCTCTCCGCGCGCGCCGCCGCGAAAGAAATTCAACTGATCTGCGACATCGATCCGAAGATCCCGGAACTACTGTGCGGCGACGCCGCCCGTCTCCAGCAGGTCCTCACCAACCTGATCGGCAATGCCGTCAAGTTCACCGAGCAGGGCGAAGTCATCGTCCGGGCCATGCCCGCGTCGGATCGGCCCGAGCACATCCGCTTTGAAGTCACCGACACCGGGATCGGCATCTCCCCGGAAGCCCGGAAGTTCATCTTCGATCCATTCCGTCAGGCCGACGGCTCCACGACCAGGAAGTTTGGCGGCACGGGCCTGGGGCTGGCCATTGTCCGCCAGATCGTCGAGCACATGGGCGGAGTCGTCGACGTCACCAGTCACTCTGGCAGCGGCTCGACGTTCTGGTTTGAAGTCACGCTCGAAACCGCGCCCGGCTGCCGGCCATCCCAGCCATTTCACTCCAGCCGCCTCGCCGGCAAGCGCGTCCTCTTGGTGGAGCCCAACTCCACTGCCCGGGATGTTCTCGACAAATGGCTGCGCCGGTGGGGTCTCACCGTCATCGACCACGCCGGCAGCACAGCCGACTTCGATGTATGCGTCGTGTCGGCCGATCAGCAGGGCTTCGCCGCCTGCGGGCAAATGCTGCGCTCGCCCTGCACCGATCCGGAGAAACCCTGCATCCTCCTCTCACCCGTCGGGCAGTCCGCGGTTTGCCGTGAGAAAGCGTCCCTGCGCGCCAAACTCTGTCTCACGAAACCCATTCGGGAACTTGCGCTGCTGGAGGCGCTGCTCAAGCAGACAGGCAAGACAAGCTCCCAGGCCTGTCCTAATGCGGAAGCATCCGCCAGCATTCTTTCACTCTCCGAACATGTCGGCGTGACCCACAAGAAGGCTCGTATCCTCGCGGCCGAGGACAACAAGGTCAATCAGAAGGTCATCGCGAAACTCATTGAGCGCCTCGGCTATCAAGTCGACGTCGTCAACGACGGCCACGAAGTTCTTGAAGCCGTGCAACGCCAAAACTATGGACTCGTCCTCATGGACTGCCAAATGCCGCGCATGGACGGCTTCGAAGCCACCGCGGCCATTCGCCGCCTGGCGCCGCCCTTGAACCGGATACCCGTCATTGCAGTCACAGCCAACGCCGTCCAGGGTGACCGCGAGACCTGTCTCGTCGCCGGGATGGACGACTACCTGTCCAAGCCCATCGTCCTCGAAGACCTTGCCGACATCCTCGACCGCTGGGCGCCCGCCGCTCCCGTCTCGACGCGAACCCCCGCCGCGTACCCTGCCATCGAATAACCCGCGGCGCGCTGCCGGCATCGATAAAACGTAAAGCCGTTATAATGGCGCAGGATGTCACTCCGGCGCGGTCTTCTGTTGTTCGCAGCGATGGTGCTACTCTTCCTCCTCGCCAATCGCGCCGCTTACAAGGGCTACTTCAGCGACGACGACCTCGATAACCTTGTCCAGACCCGCGGCGCCACCAGTGCTCAATTTGCTCAGGGGCTCGTCACTCCCAAACTCTCGGAGTGGAATTTCAGGCCTGTCGGCCACTTCTACTACAAGGCGCTCGGCGCGGCCGCCGGACTCAACTTCAGGCCCTACGTCTTTGTCCTTCACGCGCTGCACATCTTCAACGTCTGGCTCGTCTGGCTCCTCCTCAGACGCCTTGGCGCGGAATGGACCGCCGCCACCGCCGGAGCCGCCTTCTTCGCTTTCCACATGGCCTGCTTCGACGCCTACTGGAAGCCCATGTTCGTCTTCGATGTCCTCTGCACCGCGTTCCTCCTCGCCACGCTGCTGCTTTACCTGCGCGGCCACTGGCTGCTGGCGCTGATTCCCTACTGGCTCGCCTACAAGTCCAAGGAGCCCGCCATCGCGCTTCCCGCCGTCCTCCTGCTCTACGAGTTCCTCCTGGGAGAGCGCCGCTGGAAACGCGTCCTTCCCTACGCCGCCATTGCCGTCTCCTTCGGCCTCCAGGCGCTCTTCGTCAACCGAGGCCCGGTCAATAATTACAGCCTGGTCTTCACACCCCAGGCCCTGTGGACCACATTCTCGTTCTATTGCTCGCAGATTCTCCTCATCCCTTACGCCGGCGTGCTGCTGATCCCTCTCGCTTTTCTTGTCAAAGACAAGCGCGTGCGATTCGGGTTGGCCTCAATCGCACTCCTGCTGGGGCCAATGTGGTTCCTTCCCGGCCGCCTCTTCGCGGTTTACCTCTACATCCCCCTGATCGGCGCGGCCATCGCCTTCTGCTTTGCGAGCGAACGCTGGAAACCGGCCTGGATCGCCGGCTTCTTCGTCCTCTGGATCCCCTTCAACTACATGCTGCTGCGGCAGAACCGGGGCGTGACCCTCGCAGCGGCCGTGGAGGACCGCGCATTCGTCGAATCCGCCGGCATCCTCATGAACTCGCAACCTGCGCTGCGAGAGATCGTTTACGACGGCGCACCCGCCGCTATGAATCCCTGGGGTGTCCAGGCGGCCTTTGCCTGGCATCAACCCGATCCGGCCCTGCGCGTCAGTTCGCTCGATTCCCCGGAAGCCAAGCAACTCCTCAGCAAACAGAACCTCGCGGTAGTCTCCTGGGACGGCGCGCGCCGCCGCCTCCTCATCCGGACCCGCAAGCCCGGCGAGCCCGACCCTCCCCTCATCGACATGGCCGATGGCAACATAGCCTGGCTCTTCGGCGATGGCTGGTTCCCACTCACGCAGGGGTACCGCTGGATGGGCCCTCAGGCCACAGCGCGCCTCTCGCGTCCCGCGGATGCCCGAGAGTTCGTCGTCCGCATCAACTTCGGCCCCATCCAGTTCAAGGACCAGGGCCGCGTCGAGCTCGAAGTGCTCCTCAATGGCCAGTCTCTCGGCACGCGCGAATACAAGGAACAGGGGTGGCACGTCCGATCCTGGAGCCTCCCTCCCTCGGCTCCTGGCCCCGTTGAAGTGACTCTTCGGTCTCTGCGCCCCTACCACCCTTCCAATGGCGATCCTCGCACACTGGGCGCGGCTGTCGTCCTCTTCGGTTTCGTCCCCTAACTGCTATCCTGATCTTTCCACCCCAATGGCCACCCTCAGCCAAACCTTGCGCGAAATGGGCGTCGTCGGCGCCGGCGGCGCAGGCTTCCCCACTGAAGTCAAGGCCAAATCCCAGGCCGAGTTCATGCTCGCCAATGGCGCCGAATGCGAACCGCTGCTTCATAAGGACTTCGAGCTCATGAAGCGGCACCCCGCGGAGATGATCTCGGGCATGAAGCGCATGATGCAGGCCGTCCAGGCCAAGACCGGACTCTTCTGCCTCAAGGAGAAGAACAAGGAAGCCATCGCCGCCGTCGAGCCTCATGCCGCGCAGGCCGGCATCGGGATGACGCTCCTCGGCGATTTTTACCCATCCGGCGACGAATACGAAATCGTCTATGCCGCCACAGGACGCCTGATCCCCGCCGCAGGCATCCCTCTCCAGGTCGGCTGCGTCGTTAACAACGTCGAAACTCTCTACAACGTCGAAATGGCCGCCCGCGGCGAGCCGGTCACTCGCAAGTTCGTCTCCGTCAGCGGAGCTGTCCGCAAGCCCTGCTCCTTCTGGGCCCCCATCGGTTCCAAGTATGCGGATCTGCTGGAAGTCGCCGGCGGCTCAACACGCGACGACGTCGGCATTTTCGTCAGCGGGATGATGATGGGCCAACTCACATTCGACCTCTCCGGCGTCGTCACCAAAACAACCTGCGGCCTGATTGTCTTGCCGCGCGAGCACCCTTTGGTTGAGCGCAAGAGCAGGCCGGCACAGGCCATGGCTCACATCGGCAAGTCCGCTTGCGACCAGTGCAGCTACTGCACCGAATTCTGCCCGCGATACCTGCTCGGCTATGATGTCCAGCCGCACAAGGTGATGCGCACCCTCGGCTTCACCCTCTCAGGAAAGGAAAACTGGAGCCAGTGGGGCGAGCTTTGCTGCGCCTGCGGCCTCTGCACCCTCTACGCCTGCCCCGAGGACCTCTTTCCCAAGGAGGCCTGCGACCAGGCCAAAACCGATCTGCGAGCCGCCGGCATCAAGTTCACCCAATCCAAGCCCGTGCGCGTCCACCCCATGAAGGAATACCGGCGGGTGCCGCAGACACAGCTCCGCCAGCGCCTGCAGGTGGAGCAGTACGACAGCCACACGCCGTTCGTGAGCGCGGAACCGAAGCCCAAACGCGTCCGCATCCTCACCAAGCAGCACGCCGGCAAGCCCGCGACTCCAGCTGTTGAAGAAGGCGCGCGTGTCCGCCGCGGCCAGATTATCGCGCGCCCGAACGACGGCGACCTCGGCGCGTGCATCCACGCGAGCATCGACGGGCGCGTCGCCCTCGTCTCCGCTGACGCCATCGAAATCGAAGCCTGATCGAGAGGAACACTGAAGTGGCCAGCAATTCCATCGGACTCATTGAACTCTCCAGCATCGCCGCCGGATTCCAGGTCTGCGACGCGATGCTCAAAGCCGCCGACGTCGAGCTCGTCCTCTCGCGCACCATCTGCAGCGGCAAGTATATGGTCCTCGTCCGCGGAGATGTCGCCGGCGTTGAATCGGCCGTCCAGGCCGGCTGCCAAACGGGAGATTTCTCCGTCATCGACACGTTCGTCATTCCGAACGTGCACGAGGACATCTTTCCCGCCATCAGCGGCACAACCAACGTCGGACAGCTCGAAGCCCTCGGCATCATCGAATCGTTCTCTGTCGCCAGCCTGATTGAAGGCGCAGATGCCATGGCCAAAGCCGCCAACGTCCAACTCGTCGAAGTGCGCCTCGCCATGGCCCTCGGCGGCAAGGCGTTCGCCTCTGTGACCGGCAGTGTCTCCGCCGTCCGCAGCGCGGTCGAAGCCGGAGCACAGGCCATTGGCCGCAAGGGCCTCCTCGTCAACAAGGTCGTCATCCCCCAGCCGCGCCCCGAGCTTCTCCGCGAAATGATCTAGCAAGAACGCCATGATAGGGTTTGGTGGTCCGAAGCACGGGGTTCCAGCCTACCAATTGCGAGCGCTTGCCTGAAGGCCTGGAAACATCCGTCCATTCTCATCGTCTACCTTCTTGATGCACGACCCCGTCATCGAGACCGCCTCACTTTCTCGCCGCTTTGGCGACAAGCTCGTCGTGGATGACCTCAGCCTTACGGTCCCCGCAGGTTCTGTCTACGGATTCCTTGGCCCCAACGGCGCAGGCAAGACTACGACAATCCGAATGCTCCTCGGCCTGCTGAAGCCCTCCGGAGGAAACATCCACCTCTTCGGCCGGCCCTCGCGCGACATCACGCTCCTCAGCCGCATCGGCGCCCTCGTCGAGGCACCCTCGCTTTACCCGCACCTCACTGGCGAGGAGAACCTGCGGCACGCCTGCATCTTGAAGAACGTCCTGAAGAAGGACATCGCCCGCGTCCTCGCCATTGTCGGGCTCGAAAACGACGGCCGCCGCCTGGTCAAGACGTATTCCCTCGGCATGAAACAGCGCCTCGGACTCGCGCAGGCTCTCCTGGGCGGCCCCGAGCTCGTCATCCTCGACGAGCCCACCAACGGCCTTGACCCCGCCGGCATCCAGGAGATGCGCCACCTTCTCCGCGACATGCCCGTCACCCACGGCATCACTGTGTTCCTGTCGAGCCACCTCCTCGGGGAAGTTGAACAGATCGCCAGCCTGATCGGCATCATCGCCGCCGGCCGCTGCCAGTTCCAGGGCACGCCTGACGAACTCCGAGCGCGCCGGAAGGGCTGGCTCCGCATCGGCGTCGACCGCCCCCACATCGCCGTCCAGATGCTCTCCCAGCAAGGTTTCGAAGCGACTCACGATCCGGCAGGCCATCTGACTCTCCCCGCAGCCGATCCATCCGCCGCCGCCTCCATCAACCGCCTGCTGGTCGAGCGCGGCTTCGCTGTCCACGCCATCAGCCACGAACAGCCCACACTCGAAGAAATGTTCCTGCACATCACACAATCGCTATGATTTTCCTCCGCACCCTCGCCGCCGAACTCCTCAAACTGCGCCGGACGCTCGCGTTCTGGATGATCTTAATCGCCCCCGGCGTCGTCATACTGCTCAACTTCTTCATGTTCCATGAGCGGAGCGCCTACTACATCAAACAGAACCGGCCTCTTTGGGACGCGCTCCAGAAAAACTCATTTGTGTTCTGGGGCATCCTGATGCTGCCTCTGTACCTCACGCTGCAAACGGCGCTGCTCTCTGCGCTTGAACACAGCGAGGACCGATGGCGGAATCTGCTCGCCATGCCGGTCCCCCGCTGGGCGCTCTACTGGGCGAAGCTCGCCATTCCCTGCGCAATGCTGTTGTGTAGTTCGGCCATCATGTCCTTCGGCACCTTGCTCAACGGCGTCGTGCTCCGCATACTGAAGCCCGAACTCCAGTTCCCTGCCCCGCTGCCCTGGGCCGCTGCATGGCACGACACGTGGGTCGCCAGCGTCACCGCTCTGCTGCTCCTCTCCGTCCAGCATTGGGTCAGCCTGCGGTTCTCTTCTTTCGCGGCCTCCGCGAGCTTCGGCATCTGCGCCACCATCACAGGTGCCATTCTGATCAACTCGCAAAAATACGGCCCCTGGTGGCCCTGGTGCCTCCCCGCCCAACTGATGTCGGCTAAGCCGGAGGCTGTCGCCCACGCGCTTTGGTACTCCGCCATCGGCGCGCTCGTGGTGGCGGTTCTCGGCACGATCGAGTTTTGGCGACGAGAGATTCGTGCCTGATTTGCTCCGATATACTGGGGGCACCATGCTCCGAACCGCTCTGTTGCTTCTTCTCGCTCTCTCCGCATCCGCGCAAACCCCGCAGGATTGGATCCAGCTCTTCAACGGCAAGAACCTCGACGGCTGGACTCCCAAGATCACCGGCTATGCGCTCGGCGAGAATTTTGGCGACACATTCCGTGTTGAGGACGGCATACTCAAGGTCTCGTACGACAAGTACGACAAGTTCAACAACCGCTTCGGCCACCTCTTCTTCAAGGACCGGTTCTCTTATTACCGCCTCGTCGTCGAATACCGCTTCGTCGGCGAACAGTGCCCCGGCGGCGCGGGCTGGGCGCTCCGCAACAGCGGCGCAATGATCCACGGCCAGGCGCCCAACACCATGGGCAAGGACCAGGACTTCCCCATCTCCATCGAAGTACAACTCCTTGGCGGCTCCGGCACTGGCACGCGCCCCACCGCCAACCTGTGCACTCCCGGCACAAACGTCGTCATGAACGACAAGCTCTTCACCACACACTGCATCAATTCGAAGTCGAAGACCTATCACGGCGATCAATGGGTGCGCGTAGAAGTTGAAGTGCACGGCAGTGGCACGATCAGGCATATCATCGATGGCGAAACCGTCCTCGCTTACGAGATGGCCCAAATTGGCGGCGGCAACGTCAGCAACTTCGATCCGAAGGTCAAGACCGACGGCAAGCTTCTCGAAGGAGGCTGGATTTCCCTCCAATCCGAAAGCCACCCCGTTGAGTTCCGCAAAGTGGAACTCCTCAATCTCGCCGGCTGCATGGACAACAAGGCCACCAATTACAAGCCCTGGTACATCAAATCAGAGCCTTCCACCTGCCGCTACGCGCAGTGATGGCGAACGAACCTTGCGATTGTCCCGCAGCTCAGTATCTGGGCGGCAAAATACTCTACGCTTCCCTGCAAAGTGAAAATCGGAAGCTTCATGCCCGTCTTCGCGGGCAGCCGATTGAATGCGGACCGCATCCAGGGCGAAGCAGATCAGGCCGCCCAACACCCAGTTCACGATGCCCAGCATCAGAATATTTCTGTCCTGCCTCCGAGTCAGGTCCCGGCCGATCATGTTGGCAATGGCGATGGCGCCCAGTCCGACACTGCTCCAGAACCACCTGACGACCCAGCGGCTCAATCGAATATGCACATCCATGTTGCCCACTCCTACTTGAAGGATGTCCGCGCGGGAAGGGGCGTTACAAGCAAGTGGGAGAAGGATGCTGCATCGACTGTGAGCTCATCAAATACGCGTCTACTCGCCAATCTGCCGGTAAGTGCTCCGCAGCAGGACGACAGTGGCGTCGTCCTTTTGTTCACAGCTGCCGCGAAACGATGCTATGGCTTCCATGATCCGGGAAGGGCTGCAATCGCGGCTGGCGACGAGTTCGGCGACACGCGCGCCGCCGAACTCTTCATCCTCGCTGTTCATCGCCTCGGTAATCCCATCCGTATAGAAGAGCAGGCGGAACTCGCGGCCCAGATTTACAGTGTGTTGGGTAAACTCACCGTGAAGCAGGCCCAGCGGCATCCCGGCATCGACGTTGAGAGGGACGACGCCGTGTCCGTTGCAGAGCAGCGGCCAGGGGTGCCCGGCACTGGCAAAGGTCAGAGTGTGGCGCGCGGGATCCAGCTCCGCATAGATCATCGTGACGTAATGCCCGGTCAGGTAATCGTCGAGCAGCATCTGGTTGACGCGTGCAAGAATCTCGCCCGGGCCGCTGGCTAGCGGCGCCAGCGAACGCACAATGCCACGCGCAGCGGACATCAGAAGTGCAGCAGGCATGCCTTTGCCGGAAACGTCCGCAAGGACAATCGCGACCCGGCCATCGGCCAGCGGGATGTAATCGTACCAGTCGCCACCCACAGCGCCGGCCGGCGCGCTGGCCGCTTCCAGTTGAAAGCCGGGGAGCAGCGGCGCGGCGCTGGGAAGCAGGTTCTGCTGAATGCGGCGGGCCTCGTCCTGCTCTTCGTGCAGGCGCTGCATCTGTAGCCGCTCATTCTGAATGCGCTGCGCATTGTGGATCGCCACCGAGACATGGCCCGCCAGCCCCTTCAGGATTTCGATCTGCTGCTTGGGGAAAGCGTCGACTTCATGGTGAGATGCGCCGAAGACACCGATGATCCGGTCTTCCACTTTCAGCGGGATGACTACCTCGGAGCGCGTGTTCGGCTCGCAGGCGCGATAAAGAAGTTCCTGCGAGACGTCGGGAGCATAGTGCGCTTTGCCGGTGAGAACAACCTGGCCGGACAATCCTTCTGTCACCGGCCAGCGCTCGCCCTTTTTCGAATGAGTGCAGCCGTGCACCGCTGCGAGATGGAATTCATCACCCTCAATCAGCAGGATGCTGGACTCAACGCAGCCGAAGTCAACAGCGACACGATGAACGATGGTATCGAGCAACTCGTCGAGTTCAAGAATGGAGGCGATCTGCTGCGCGGCCTTCTGCAGCGAAACCAATGCGTCCACGCGACGCTGATGAACGATAGCAGGCCCTGGGATTGGGCCAGTCGGGCATAGATCTGTCACGAAGTACACTCCTGCCGGACAGATCTGTTAGACGCCCAGCTCGCTTTTTGGGATGCAGGGCAATCCCCCCTTGATCTATCAATTAAGTGCTATTCGTAACATCTTCACTGAGAACAGAGTGCTTAGCTCGCGTGCAACTGCCGTACGATGTCGCAGTTCTCGGTAATCTCGTCCTTGAACTTCGGCCACATGCCGACAATCGCGGCATCACCCGGCTTGATGTTTGCATATGCGAACTTGAACGCCGTCTCGATCTGTTCGCGGGTCGCGCCGGCGCGGCCCGCTCCGAGCAATTTGAACGCCAGACAGGGCTTGTTCGTTTTCCGTACCATCGCCGTCATGCGCGCCGGGTCCTTTTCGAGGAATGTTTCGCCCAGGGGCCTCTCACCGCCCAGCAGCGCTCGCGCCTCTTCAGGCGTGCGGCTGACGCGGTACAGGCACGTCATGAAATAGTCGACCGGCCAGCCTTTGCTTTCGATCCAATCCACCACTTCGGGATTGTGCGTCGAGACGCCCGCCATCACTCCGGTGTCCTTCACGCGTTTGACGAACTCCAGAACGCGATCCATGTTGCCCGATCGGAAGGCTTCGTCCGTCCGGTTGCCGTGATGCGCCATCCCCAGGAAGCCGAGCTTCGCCAGGTCAGGAATCATGCTGAAGTCTTTCTGCAATTCGAAATCGCTCAGCAGGAACACCTTCAGCTTCGAGCCCTTCGCGCGAATCCCGTGGAACGTCTCCATCGTCTCCTTCTGGTAGTGCATTTGCCAGGTCGTGATGCCAGCGCGCTCCGCCGCCAGCACTGTTTCCACGCGACGTTCCGGGGTCATCCACTCCCGCATGCACTTATCGAGAACCAGGTTGAAATGCGAATAGCCCATCAGCGGATTCGTGCCGATGACCAGCCTCGAAATCTCGTGCTTCCCGGCAAACTTCACAGTAGGCAGCGGCGCCGCCGCCGCGGCTGATCCTGTCGCCAACGCTGTGCCCGCAGCAGCCTGCACAAAACTTCTTCGACTGGTCTCCATGAGTACACCTCCTGAATCGGACGATACAGTCTGATTTATACACCAGATCCGCTCTCAACGCCAGAAGTCTGTCTATCATGGCGGTATGGCACTCAACGCGCTCGCCGGCAAACCAGCTCCTCAGGACCTTCTCATCGATGTCCGCCGCCTTGAAGCCGACTACTATGCGCTGATTCCCGACACTGCGGATCCGCTCCAGCTCGTCAGCTTCGGCACCAGCGGCCATCGCGGCTCGTCTCTGAATGCCACTTTCACGGAGGCGCACATCCTCGCCATCACGCAGGCCATTTGCGAGTACCGCAAGGCCCGGGGCTACACCGGACTGCTCTACATGGGCATGGACACGCACGCCCTCTCCGCCGCGGCTCAGCGCACGGCCATCGAAGTTTTTGCGGGCAATGGCGTCGCCACCGCCATCCAACAGAACGGCGGCTTCACACCGACGCCGGTGATTTCTCATGCCATCCTCGCCGCCAATCGCGGCAAGACGTCCGGCTACAGCGATGGCGTCGTCATTACGCCCTCGCACAATCCCCCCGCCGACGGCGGATTCAAATACAACCCTCCGAACGGCGGCCCGGCCGATACCGATGTCACCTCGTGGATCCAGAATCGCGCGAACGACCTGCTGCGCTCCGCGAACGTCGGCGTCGTCCGCCTTCCTTATCTCAGTGCGATGAAGTCCGGCCACATCCGCGAGATCGACTTCATCCCGGCCTACGTGCAGGACCTGGCCGCAGTCATCGACATGGACGCCATCCGTACCGCCGGGCTGAACATCGGAATCGATCCCCTGGGCGGCGCCGCAGTCCACTACTGGTCTCACGTCGCCGAAACTTACGGCCTCAAGATTACTGTGGTCAACCCGAATGTCGATCCCACGTTCTCTTTCATGACCGTCGATCACGACGGCAAAATCCGCATGGACTGTTCCAGCCCGTACGCCATGGCGGGACTGGTCAATCTGAAGGACAAGTTCGACGTCGCCTTCGGCAACGACCCCGACTCAGACCGCCACGGCATCGTTACTCCATCCTCGGGGCTCCTCAATCCCAATCACTATCTGTGCGCCGCTATCCGCTACCTCGTGCAGAACCGCCCCCAGTGGCCCGCCAGCGCCCGCATCGGCAAGACGCTCGTCTCCAGCGGGCTCATCGACCGTGTCGGCGAGAGCCTCGGCCGCCCAGTCTGCGAAGTCCCCGTCGGATTCAAATGGTTTGCCCCGGGCCTCTTCGACGGCACCATCTGCTTCGGTGGGGAAGAGAGCGCCGGCGCAAGTTTTCTGCGCAGGAATGGCACGGTGTGGACCACCGACAAGGATGGCCTGATCCTCGGCCTGCTCGCCTGTGAAATCACGGCCCGCACCGGCAAGGATCCCGGTCTGCACTACGGCGAAATCGAGGAGCAGTTCGGCCGCTCGTACTACACACGCATTGATACTCCATCCACGCCCGAGCAGAAATCCAAGCTCGGCAAGCTCTCCGCCTCCGCCGTAACCGACTCGGCGCTCGCTGGCGCACCCATCACGGCGAAGCTGACTGCCGCACCCGGCAACAATGCCTCCATCGGCGGCCTCAAGGTTGTCACTCGCGACGGCTGGTTCGCCGCCCGCCCCTCCGGCACCGAAAACATCTACAAGCTCTACGCCGAGAGCTTTGTCAGCGAGCAGCACCTGGAATCACTCGTTTCCGAGGCTCGGGCACTGGTGTCGCGCTCCCTTTGAAAGCGTGCCGCTCATCATTCGCCAGCGCCGTTCATCATACTTCCGGCAAGTCGCCGCGAGGTGTGCCCCATGCTGATGTCATGACAATCCTTTCGACGCTCGCCTTCGCCATGCTGGCAACGCCGGCGGCATTTCACGTTGACGTTGTCGCTCCCGGAGCCGACAAGCCGAAGATGATCCTCATCCCCGGCCTGCAGTCCGCCGGCGCCGTCTGGAACTCCACGGTCGATCATTTCAAGGACCGCTACGAATGCCACGTTCTCACCCTCGCCGGGTTCGCCGGGCAGCCCGCGCTGCCGGAAGGCGCTCCGATGCTCGAAACTGTCCGGGACCAGATCGCCGCCTACATTCGCGAGAAGCACATCAAACAGCCCGTCATCATCGGGCACAGCATGGGCGGTTTTCTCGCTCTCTGGCTCGCGGCGCGACAACCCGACATCACGGGACCAGCCGTAGTCGTCGACTCGCTTCCCTTCCTCCCCGCCGCCTATGTGCCCGGCGCCACGGTAAACTCCGTCAAATCCCAAGCCGAGGCGATGAAAGCCATGATGAGCGGCATGCAGGGCGAAGCTTGGAATAAGTACCAGAAGAATAACCCCTCTCTGGCGATGATGATCTCCTCCGACTCCGATCGCGCCATCGCGGTCGAATGGGGCACCCGCTCAGAGCCCCGCGCCGTCGCTCAGGCGATGTTCGAACTCTTTCAGGCCGACCTGCGCCCCGAGCTCGCCCAGGTCCGTGTTCCCTCGCTCATCCTCGCGGCCCTCAAAGGTCTGCCCGACGGTTCCATAAAAACCTATGAAACTCAATTCGAAAGGTTGAAGGATGCGCGCATCGTGCCGTTCCCTGAATCACGGCACTTCATCATGTTCGATGCGCCTGACAAGATGTTCCAGGTGATCGACGATTTCCTGAAGGGGCTCAAATAACCGATGTGGCCGGCACGCGCTTATTGGATCTGTCAGTTCGCCGGGTGGGGCCTTTGGACGGTCGTGAATGCGTTCCTCTACGCGGGCTACTCGGGCTCGACCAGCTTCAAGGGCGTCCTGACAGCCCTGTGGCTTGGCGCGGCCGGCCTCTTTTCGTCGCACCTGATGAGGTGGTGGATGCTCCGCCGCCAGTGGACCACGCGGCCCGCCCGCAGCATCCCGCTGCGTGTCGCGGCCCTCACCATCGTCGCGTCTCTGGCCATCACCGCAGTCAACCTGCTCGCCATGATCTACCTGTTCCGCTGGTTCGATTGGAAGCAGACCCGGCCCAGCGGCTATGTTTCGAGCGGTCTCCTCTGGTGCGCGGTGTTCCTCCTCTGGCAGGCGATCTATTTTGCAGCGCACTGGTTCGCACGCTCTCGCCAGGCGGAGATTGAAACCGCCCGGCTGGACTTCCTCCTGCTCCGTTCACAACTCAACCCGCACTTCCTGTTTAACTGTCTGAATTCAATTCGCGCCCTCATCGCCGAGGACCCGCCTCGCGCCCAGCACGCCGTCACACTCCTCTCAGACCTTCTCCGTTACACACTTCAGGCGCGCGATCGCGCACAAGTGACGCTTGACGAGGAACTTGCCATGGTCGATGAGTACGTCGCACTCGAGCAGATTCGCTTTGAAGACCGCCTGCGCATCCGGCGCGAAATCGAGCCCGGCAGCGGCGCTGCGCACCTGCCCCCGATGCTCCTCCAGACGCTGGTCGAGAATGCAATCAAACACGGCATTGCCGCCTCGCACTCCGGCGGAGAGGTCACGATCGAGTCCGCCCTGGTTCAAGGAGCCTTGCACCTCCGCGTGACCAATCCCGGCAACCTTCCCGACACCCCGTTGACCCACGGCGTCGGATTACGCTACGCAAACCGCGCCGACTTCCGTCTCGCACAGGACAACGGCCGCATCAGCGCCGAAGTCAGGATCCCCCAATGAGAGCGCTCATCATCGACGACGAGCGCCTGGCCCGCGCCGAGATGCGCCGGCTGCTCGCCGCGCACCCTGACATCGAGATCACCGGAGAAGCCGCTTCCGCTGACGAGGCCGAATCCCTGATAGATACGCTCCATCCTGACCTGCTCTTCCTCGACATCCAGATGCCGGGCCGCTCCGGCTTCGACCTTCTCGGCAAACTCGACCCGGCACCCCGCGTCATCTTCGTCACAGCGTACGACGAGCACGCACTCCGCGCTTTCGAGTTCTCCGCCGTCGACTATCTCCTCAAGCCCGTCTCCCCCGAGCGTCTCGACGCCGCCCTTCAGAGACTCCCGGCTCCCGCCGCATCTGCGCCGTCGCGCATCCCCGCATCCCAGCAGATCTTCGTGCGGGACGCCGACCGCTGCTGGTTTGTGCGCCTCTCCGAGATCGCGCTCTTCGAAAGCGATGGCAACTACACGCGCCTCCACTTTGCATCAAACCGTCCTCTGATCCTCCGTTCGCTCGCCTATCTGGAAGAGCGTCTCGACACGGACATCTTCTTCCGCGTCTCCCGCCGCCACATCGTGAATCTGCGAATGATCGACGTCATTCACCCCTCCATCGACGGCGGCTACGACATCCGCCTCACGACAGGCGTTGAAGTGCCGATGTCCCGCAGGCGCGCGCAGGAATTCCGCGATCGGATGTCGCTCTGACGACGCTACTTCCCAATCGCCCAGAGATGCTTCGTGCCCCGGATGTACACTCGCCCATCCGACATCGCCGGCGATGCGTACACACCCTCGTCCAGCGCGTTCGACCGCAACACTTCATGCTCCGGGCCCGCCTTGATCATGAAAGTCTCGCCGTCTTCGCTGGTCAGCAGGATCATGCCGTCATATGCCACAGGGGATGCGCTGAAGGTCGCGGGCTTCGGCACGCGCTTGCCTTCGTACACGACCTTACCGGTCCGCGCCTCCAGGCACGTCAGTAGCCCGCGGTCCGTCATCACGTAGAGATACTCTCCGTACAGAATAGGCGAGGGCACATACGCAGTCCCCTTCTCGTAGCTCCACAGAAATGTTCCGTCGGTCTTGACCCCGTAGACCCGCTTGTCCGGATAACCCGCACTGGGGAACACCATATCGAGGCCTGCCACCGGACTTGGCACGGTGTTGCCCACCACGCCCTTCGTGCGCCAAGCCTCTTTGCCCGTTCGCGGATTATAGGCGATGGTGTTCTTCATGCCGGGCGCAACGATCAGGGGGCGCGTGCCGTCCCGAACGAGGATCGGCGTGGACCAGTTCGCCGCTTCGCCACGCGGCGTCTTCCAGACGGTCTTCCCGTCCTTGGCCGATATGGCCGTGATGAAGGAACCTTCCCCCTCTTCCTGGTCGCACAGCAGAATGACCAGGTCCTCGAACAACACCGGCGAAGTCGCTCCCCCCATACCGACCGTCCCAATGTTCCCGAGCGACGCCTTCCACTTCGGTTTGCCCTCATTCGAGTAGGCGTACACGCCCTGCGACTCGAAGCTTACATACACGCTCTTGCCGTCCGTCACCGCGGTCGGCGTCGCGTAGGTGTTCTTCTTGTGCCGCTCATCGTAGGCCGGACCTTCGTACGCCTTCTGCTGCCATAGGATCGAGCCTGTCTTCGCATCGATCCCCAGCACCATCAGTTGGTAGCTGTGGTCCAGCCCCGTGGAATCGGGATGCCGGAACTCGGTCCCCTCTTGAATGTGCTTCGGCGGCTTCAGACCGCTGATCGCCGCGCCCTCAATCGAGGTCGTGAGATAGATCCGGTCGCCCCACACGACGGGTGAGGAATGGCCTCGTCCCGGGATCTCCACCTTCCAGGCGACGTTCTTGTCCGGCGCCCACTCGCGCGGGAACCCCTTCTCCGAAGAGACTCCGTTTCCGCCAGGACCTCGCCACTGCGGCCAGTTCTCCCCACGCGCTCCCAACGTCAGGACGAGCAGCAGCAGCGATGTGTATTTCATGTCCTCAATCCAATGCGGCGATCTCACCCGGCACAATCTGCCGCGTCCGCGGCAGGATCCCCCGGTAGCTGAGGTATCCCACAAAGCCTAAGAGCCCGAGGAATACGACCAACTCCATCACATCAGACGTATGCGTCCGCGGAAGCGTCTTCCACATTAGGAACAAAATCGGTTGAGCGATGCACATCGCCCACACCGTCCCATAGAAGAAGCGTCGTTCGTGCCCCTCTCCCGCCGTCGACGGCTTCACCCGCGGCAGTTTCCCCAACAGGCCGAGAATCCAGACAGGCACAACCACCGGGAAGTAGCCGTACCAGTAGATTTGCTTCATCATCCACTTCCCGGTAAATACCGCTACCAGAAGCCCGGTCAGGTTCAGCAACCCATAGCCGATCGCCGCACCCCAGGCGAAGGTGTAGCAAATCCGGCGGTAAAGAGGGTTCGGTCGGTCTTCAGTGAATCGAATGATGTACGGCGCCGGCTCGCAGCCGGGCAGCAGCCCACTCAGCCCCGCGATTCCGGTTCCCACGAGTACAGCCGCCAGCCACCAGATCATGTTCCCGCCAAAGCCTTCGGCAAACAGGCGAAAGGTCACAGGCCCCGGTATCAGAAAGAAAACAAAGATCCAGATCGGCCAGTGGTTGAACCGGTAGTACGTCTTGTTGCGAGTCCGGATCTTCCGCTCGCTCGCGTATTCAAGTTTCACCTGGGGATTCATGCGAAACTTCCAGTGTCCCACACCGCCCCTTCAGCGGAAAAAATCATCAGCGGCCGTCGATCTGCCGCTCGCCCGTTCGACATCCAATCAGGAGCCGGACTCGAAAGGACACATCATGGAAGTTCAACCCTACCTGTTCTTCAATGGCCGCTGCGAAGAAGCGCTCGACTTTTACCGCACGTCGATCGGCGCTGACGTGACCGCGCTCATGAGGTTCAAGGAAAGCCCCGGACCTCAGCCGCCAAACATGCCGCCTGATTTCGGAGACAAGGTGATGCATGCCAGCTTCCGGGTCGGCAGTACAACACTCTTTGCCTCCGACGGACGCTGCGAAGGCGCTCCAACGTTCCAGGGCTTTTCTCTTTCAATCGCGGCCCATGACGCCGCTCAGGCCGAGAGACTCTTCACCGCTCTTTCAGCAGGCGGAACCGTGACCGCCCCTTTAACCAAAACGTTCTTCTCTCCGGCCTTCGGAATGCTCACGGACCGGTTCGGCATGGGATGGATGGTGATCGTGATGCCGTCAGGAGGCTGATCACGTCTCGCGGCTCGCCTCCACCAGGAACCACGCACGCCTTTCCGTCTCATCGATCCAGACTTCGATCAGACTGGTTGTCGCGAAGTCATGGTGCTGAGCGCACACCTCGTGCGCTGACCGTAAATACCGCGTCAGCATCCGGTTATCACCGCAGAGTTCCGACAGCATGTCCACCGGCGGAATCGCCTCCTTGTTGTTATCCTTCAGGCGCTGATGCCGGCTGATATCTCCGATCGATCGCAGCGTCGTGCCACCGATCTTCCGCGTCCGCTCCGCGATCGCATCCGTCATCTCGTAGATCTGGGCCGCCTGCTCGTCGAGCAGCAGATGGTAATCGCGAAAATGCCGGCCCGTCATGTGCCAGTGAAAGTTCTTCGTCTTCAGATAAAGTGCGTACACATCCGCCAACAATTGCCGGAGTGTGTTGGAGATCTCCTGAACACCCTCGTGAGTGAGATCGGTCACCGGGGCCGCTGTTGCAGTACTCGATTTCATATGTGCCCTCCATGTGTACGATGCCCGCCAAGCGCCCCCGAATTAGCATTTCGTGGGCGAAGGTGCCGTCATTCTCCCCATGATCGTCACGGTCGTCGTGTACGGTGGTCTTGCGACGCCATCGCCGCCCTCTGCACAAACACCTCTCCGCTGCCCCGCACTGCCTCCAGATAGATCTTCGCCGCAGCCCCAACCTCCAACCCGAGGTTGCGAGCCACGGACCCGACTTCATTCCAATTCCCCCTCTCACACGCCAGGCCCAACTTGTGAATTTCCGACACGACGCCTTCGCCGGCTCCGGCAAGCGCCTCGCGAACATCATCGGCGAGGCTCAGCCCTGCAAGCGCCTCATCAAGGGGCTGCCCCACCATGACATCGAGCAGTGAGAACACCCCCATGAGAAACAGTTCACCGCTCCGCTCTGCGATCCCGACCCGGGCCGCAATCGATTCGCAGAACCGGCCGCGCAACACCGCGCTGGCCACCAGTTCGTCCGGCTGATCCGACGCCAGCGCAGGCAGCGCAGCCAGCGCCACCCACCTCCGCAACTCCTTCTCCCCCAACCGTACCAGCGCCTCGCGAATCGTGGCCGCCCTCCTCCGCGACGAAAACGCTGCCGAATTCGCGTATCTCAACAGACGCTGGCACAGAGAGGCCTCGCGCCGGATCAGACATTCGACCTGGTCGAACTCGATCTCCGGGTATTGCATGTTCGACAACAACTGTAAGTAATTCAGCTTGAAGGCCGGCGCCTCCTTGCGGGAGAGAATCACCGGCCGTGTGAAGAAGTAGCCCTGGAACAGGTCAAATCCTTCACTCAACGCGGCCCCAAACTCCTCGCGCGTCTCCACCTTCTCCGCCAACATCCGCCGGCCGTTCGACGCATACCGTTGCATCAGCAGCCGCCGCCCTTCCGCCGTCGTAGACGGATAGTCCACCTTCAGAATGTCCGCGAGATGGGCCAACTTCAGCGTCGGAGCGTCTGGGACAATGTCGTCCAACGCGAGTAGAAAACCCATTTCCTTCAACTTCCGGCAACTCGCAGCAACCAGATCGTCCGGCTCCACCGTTTCCAGGATCTCAATCACCATCGAGGTTGGAGGCATAAGCCGCACGACGTCCGATACCAGCAGCTCCCGCGGGAAGTTCACGAAGCCCCACCTGCCGTTCAGCAGCTCATCCAGTCCGAAGCCCAACAAGCCGCTGCTCAATACCTGCAAACTCGCGGCAGCTCCGTCCGCCCCGTTGAATCCCCCCACAGCCGAAGACCGGTACAACAGCTCGTACCCATACACTTCCAGCTTTCGGTCAAAGACGGGCTGCCGCGCCAGGTAGACGTGCGCCATGCCTTCCTTATCGGCTGATTTCCGGAAATGACAACCCGAATAGCGCTGCCCTCAGGAATTGGTCTCTTCCTGCCGCTCCCCCGAGATGAGCCAAACCCCTGCAGCAAGCACCAGGCTTCCTATTCCGATGGCCGTCCACGGCACGTACTTCGCTCCCGTCAAGCCCAGAGCCTCCACCAGTCCCTTGGACCGCGTCAGCGTCGCCATCAGCCCGTTGTTCAGCGCATGACTAATCATCGCCGGGACGATCGATCCGGTCCGCCAGACCATCCACCCCAGGATGACGCCCAATGCCATCGTGGGCAGGAGTCGATAGATCGACGCATGCGCCAGCCCGAACAGCAAACCCGTGATCAGAATCGCCGGCCACTTACCCAGGCGGCGGAATCCGCTCAGAATCAGGCCGCGAAACAGCGTCTCTTCGCAGATCGCCGGCGTAATCGCGATCAGCAGCCACACCTGCCACAGCGGCACCGCCTTGTCATCCAGCATCAATAGCCGCTCCAACGCGCGGGTCAGAGACTCCGGCGGCGGCAGCAATCGCACAAGCAAGCCGCCCGCCACCGTCCAGGCGGAGACGCCGATCAGTGTCGCGCCAAGCACCGCCCGGACCGATGGGGCCCGCAGAGAGAGCGTCTCCAAAGGGTCGTACCCCTTCATCCGCACCAGAAGCAGGCATGGCAGCAAAAACATCCCGTACTGCGTTGCAGCCAGCGTTACTGGAATCCCGAAGTCCACCAGGCTCAGGCTGCCGTAGAACGCCAATACCAGCACGACCGCGAAGGTCAGCAATGAAACTCCCGGCGTAGGCCTGCTCCCGGCCCGCCGCCCGAAATCGAAGACGCTCGATAGGCCTTCTTTCCCGCCCAGCAACACCGCGTTGCGCTCGAAAACGTTTGCCGCAAATAACAGCGCCAGCGACGCGTAGCAGAGCGAGCTCAGCGTTACCAGGAACAACATATCCACCGCCCACTCGCCGAGGAAAATTCCCTTGATCAGCAGCGCGATGTTGACCACAGGCACAAATGCCAGGTATCCATTCAGTTCGACCCCCGGGGCCATTGTGACCATTAGCGGGATAATGAGGCTCATCAGGAGCGGAGTCAGGAAGTTCTGACCATCCTTGAAGTCCTTGGCGAATGCGCCCACTGCCAGGAACACCGCGTTCACCATCAGCGAAATCGGAAGCAGCATAATGAACGCAATGACGTAAGACGCCGGCGGGATCGTCATTTGCATTCCCGGAATCAGTTTGAGCCGCGAGAATGTCATCGCCAAACTGAGCAGGTTCACTATAGTCGCGATGGTCGCAATGGTCCAGACTGCGCCGAACTTGCCCGTGATGATCTCCAACGACTCCACGGGCGCGCACAACAGAGTCTGCATTGTGCCGCGCTCCTTTTCGCCGGCAGTCATATCGATTGCCGCGTAGAAACCGCTCATCGCCGAGAACAAGATCAACATGTACGGCAGCAGCATGCCCACGAACATCCCCGACTTGCGCTGCTCGCTGGCCACGTTCGTCGACTGAAAGTCGATCGCCTGAGCGAAGCCCGGAGCCAGTTTACGCTGCTCCACGCGTGTCTTCACCAGGTCCTCCCGATACAGGCGGATGTAGTCGCTCATCCGGTCGCGCGCCTTGCGCGACTCTGGCCGCACCGAGTCGAACAACACTGTTATCACGCCCGCATCGGATTCCGTGATCTGCCGATCAAACCCCTGCCAGAGAATGACCACCGCATCCACCTCGCGGTTCAGCACGGCCTTCTGCGCCGCGTGCGCCCACGGCGTATCGGGCAGCTTCTTCGGCTTCGGTGGTTCTTCGTCGGCATCCAGGTCGAGCGGCAGCTTCGGCGGCACGTCGAATTGGCCCTCCTCGATCCCCTTCCGCACTTCCGGCGTCGCCCCAGCCCACGGCATCAACACCACTTTCGACTTGTCCTTCAGATAGCTCGCAAAACCCGGGGGTAGATTCCCCCAGATCGCGATGTTCGACGTCTTTGCCGTCTGCGCCGCCGCCTGTCCTTCCTGCAGCCGGCTCATGCCAATCATCAGCAGCGGATAGAGCAGTATCGGCAGCGCGATCATCATGAACAGCGTGCGCCGGTCGCGCAGCGCCTCCAACACCTCTTTGCGGTAGATGGAGAGTAGGATCCGCGGTCTCATGCCATCACCCCATTCCGGTTGACGCCGGCATGCTTCAAAAACGCATCAGTCAGGTTGTCGCAGCCGGAGCGCTCCAGAAGTTCGGGCAGCGTTCCCTCGTCCACAATCCGTCCCTGGTGCAACAGTGCGATGCGGTCGCATAAGTACTCCGCTTCGCCCATGATGTGGGTCGAGAAGAGGACCGCGCGCCCTGCCGCCTTCTCCCGGCGGATCGCCTCAACGATGAAGCGCCCGCTGACCACGTCGAGTGCGTTGGTCGGCTCATCAAGGATCAGCAGATCGGGATGGTGGAGAAATGCGCGTGCTATGTTGGCCCTCTGTTTCTGCCCCGAGGACAGCGTATTGCACGGCCGCGACACAAAGGATGACATCTCGAGTTGCTCAACAAGCTGGTCGATCCGCGCTTTGAGAGCCTGCTCATCCATTCCATAGAGCCGCCCGAAGTACTGGAGCGCCTCGCGCGCCGTCAGCCTGTGGTAGAGCTGCGTATCGCCTGAATGAAATCCGATTACTTGTTTCGCCGCCAGCGGATCGGAGGCCATGTCCTTTCCGTCGATATGGACGTAGCCAGAGTCGGGCGGCAGAATACCCGCAATCATGCGCAGAATCGTGGTCTTGCCGGCGCCGTTCGGCCCCAGAAGTCCCACCACTTCTCCAGCATGAACGCAGAGTGAGACGTCTTGAGCGGCGGCGACTGCGCCGAAATGCTTCACCAACCCATCCGCGCGGAGTATGGGGTTCATGAGTGCTCCTGTGGCTTGAACATGTTCAACCTGTCATGCACGACGGGCTTCATATCAACTCCCAGTGATCATCGACAAAGCGGGCGTGATCGTCACTCCATGTGCCGAACTTGGCGGCCATCTGACCGCCGTCGATCAGCAGCGCCGCTCCTGTGATAAATGACGCAAGAGGCGACGCCAGGAAGACGACAGCGCTGGCAACCTCTTCCGGCTCTCCGCCCCGCCCTAGCGGAATGTGCCGGAAGTAATCCTTCAATAGCTGCGGCTGGGCGAAGTGCCCGGCCGTGAGCCGCGTGCGGATCAGTCCCGGGCACACAGCGTTCACGCGAATCCCATAAGGGCCCAACTCGCCTGCTGCTGTGTGCAGCAGGCCGAGGATGCCGGCCTTGGAGGCGTTGTACGCAGTCAGCTCGGCTTCCCCGTCGAACGAGTTCGTCGAAGCCGTGAGAACAATGGCGCCCTTGCGGCGCGGCTTCATGTGCGCGGCCGCAAGACGCAATGTATTGAATGTCCCGGTGAGGTTGACCGCGATTACCCGTTCCCAATCTGCGGGACTTGTCCTGTCCAACGGCGCGAAACGGACCGTGCCGGCATTCGCAACGACGATATCCACCGGCGCCGCTCGCTCAAACGCCGCCTGCATCGATGTTTCATCGGTGACATCCACAGGCGGATCGCCTTCCACATCCGCGACGAACACCTCAGCCCCCGCTTCGCGCAGAGTAGCCACAATGGCGCGCCCGATCCCGTTCATCCCCCCAGTCACCAAAGCGCGTTTTCCGGACAGGTCAAGCCGCACCATGAGAGACGATTGTACTTCAGTCGCCTACTACAGCCTCGATCGTCTGCGGCGCGTTGCCCTCCAGCCGGTTGTTCACGAACATGAATGTGGTCTGCTTTGTCCGCCTCGATCGCTCGATCAGCGCTCTCAGTCCCTCTCGCGCGCCGGGATTCGGATCCTGCACCCGCTCATACGGCTGAAACGCGGCAACAGCCTGCTCATAGCTCCTTCCATGCCGCAGCAGCGCACGCGCCACCGTGAAGTCCGCCGTATAGGCAACCTCGTGGCGCACCTGCCACTGCAACTCCGGCATGCGAGTCCACGCGTTGAACACGTGCGCTACGTTCCGCTCGCGCAGCGCGTCGAAATACGGCTCCTCGAGGAACTCCTTGTTCCGGATCTCCACCGAATAGCGCCATCCGGCGGGCAACTCAGCCAGAAATTTGCGCAGATCCGCGGCGAACGGCTCCGCTCCTTCGTAGTACCTCTTCGGCATTGTCCCGAACTCGAAGATCAGCACGCCCACCTGCTCCGCGTAATTTTCGAGGGGCCGCAGAAAGGCGTCAATGAAGAGCCGTGCATTCAGATAGGACTCGTTCTCCATGCCGCCGCGCGGACCATATCGCGGATGCGTGGGCCATTCCCGCACCGTGACCTCCTCCGGCACTTTGAACGCGAACTTCAGCTTCGGCACCGCTGTGAACAGCCGCTGCCAATAGCTCTCCGACGGGAACTGGTAGAAGGAGAAGTCCCCGCAAACCGCCGGGAACGTCTCGGCGTATTCGCCCAGACACTCGCTCTCAAACTTCTTCTGGGAGAACTGCCCGCGCGTCCGGTACCGCTCCTCCGTGTAGATCTGCCCCATCCACCCCGGATACTTCCACGAACTGGTGCCGATATAGATCCCCTGTACCGCGAGCGCGCTCAGCTTCGCGGCCAGTTCAGTGCGGAACGGAGGCTCCTGCTCGAACAGCGAAAGATTCACGAGTGTCTGCCCCTCATTCCGTTATACTGTTCCCAACCGCCTCACTTCTGGGAGAAAGCCGTGCTCCGCCGCACCTGCCTCGTCGTTCCCCTGCTGGCACTTGCCGCCGGAGCTCAGACTGTTTCATTCAACAAAGACGTCCGTCCGATCCTCTCAGACCGCTGTTACGCCTGCCACGGCCCGGACTCCGCGGCGCGCAAAAGCAAGCTGCGCCTGGATCGCGAAGAGGACTCGCGGCTCGGCATCGTCCCCGGCTCTCCCGAGAAGAGCGAAGTCTATCAGCGCATCACCTCCACTAACAAGATGAAGCGCATGCCGCCCGCCTACCTGGGACATCAACCGCTGTCGCAGGGGGAGACCGACATCCTGCGCCGCTGGATCGGGCAAGGCGCGAAGTATGAGCCCCACTGGTCCCTGATCCCTCCTCGGCGTCCATTGACTCCTCCCGGCGAGCATCCGATCGATGCGCTCGTCCGTGCACACCTGCATCGCGAAGGGCTTTCGCTTTCGCCGGAAGCGGGCCGTCGCACACTGATCCGCCGTGTCTCGCTCGATCTAACGGGCCTGCCACCCACACCTGCCGAAGTCGACGCTTTCCTCGCCGACTCATCACCAGGCGCATACGAAAGAGTCGTCGATCGGCTCCTCGCGTCGCCCCGCTACGCCGAGCGCATGACCATCCGCTGGCTGGACGCTGCGCGCTACGCCGACACCAACGGCTACCAGTCCGACGGTCCGCGCGACATGTGGCGCTGGCGCGATTGGGTGCTGGATGCCTTCAACTCGAATATGCCGTTCGATCGCTTCACCATCGAGCAGATCGCCGGCGACCTGCTGCCCAACGCAACGCTCTCCCAGAAGATCGCCACCGGTTTCCATCGCAACCACTCGACATCCGCTGAAGGCGGCATCGTTGATGAAGAGTTCCGCGTTCAGTACGTGGCAGATCGCACCGAGACAACATCCACCGTCTGGCTCGGCCTCACCACCGGCTGCGCGCGCTGCCACGATCATAAGTACGACCCCATCCGCCAGAAGGACTTCTATCAACTCTTCGCGTTCTTCAACAACGTGCCCGAGCGGGGCTTCGTCTACAACTTCGGCAACGAGGAGCCGTACATCAAGGCGCCGCTGCCGGAGCAACAAGCGAAGCTCGACGATTTCGACCGGCGCATCACTGCAGCCCGGCAACGTGTCGCTCAACTGGAGCCCCAGGCGCGAGCCGCCCAGGCTCGCTGGGAGAAACGCGTCCCGAAACTCACCGAGGAGTGGACGATCACCGACGGTCTGCAACTCCGCGCTCCACAGCTCGAATCTTTCGACGGCAGCCGCATCGTGGACTTCGACAATCAGGCCGCGCAGTTCAGCTTCCATGACGCCTACACGTTCAGCGCCTGGATCAAGCCGGCGTGTGGCGACTGCGCTATCCTGTCGCGCGGCGAGGACTACTTCGAAGGGCAGGGCCATTTCCTTCATCTCGTCAACGGCAAGCTGCGCTTCCATGCGACGTACCGCTGGACCGATCTCGCCATGCGCCTGGAAACTGTCCAGCCCGTGAACCTCAATGAGTGGCAGCACGTCTCCGTCACCTACGACGGCAGCATGAAGGCGTCGCATGTGCGCGTCTACATCAATGGTGTCCAGCAGAAGCTGAACATCCTGTTCGACCAGCCCATCTGGCCTCTCGACACCAAGGAGCCGTTTCGCATCGGGGCCGGCGGCGGCAAGCGATTCACCGGCGACATTCGCGATGTCCGCATCTACACGCGCGACTTGACCGAGGAAGAGATCGGTGTGATCACCCTCCTCACAGACAAGGCGCGTGCCGACCGCCTGCGCATGTGGTTCCTCGAGGTCTATGCGCCGCAGGACGTGAAACAGGCGCGGGCGCAGCTGGCATCACTCGAATCCGAGCGCGCGAAATATCTCAAAACCGTTCCGACAGTCATGGTCATGGCGGAACTAGACACGCGGCGCAAGACCTATCTGCTTAAACGCGGCGCCTACGACGCACCCGGCGAAGAAGTGCAGCCCGCCGTCCCCGCAGTGCTGCCGCAATTGAAATCCGATTGGCCGCGCAACCGCCTCGGTCTGGCCCAGTGGATCGTCTCGAGGGAGAATCCGCTCACTGCCCGCGTCACCGTCAATCGCTACTGGCAGATGCTGTTCGGCACCGGGCTCGTGAAGACGGTCGAGGACTTCGGCTCGCAAGGCGAATGGCCCGTCCATCCCGAACTGCTCGACTGGCTGGCAGTTGAGTTCATGGACTCGGGCTGGAACGTGAAACACATCCTCAAGACGATCGTGATGAGCGCGACGTACAGGCAGTCGTCGAGCGTCTCCCCTGCCCTACTCCAGCGCGACCCCGAAAACCGGCTGCTCGCCCGCGGTCCGCGCATGCGCTTGGCTGCGGAGATGGTGCGCGACCAGGCGCTGTTCGTCTCCGGCCTATTGGTCGAAAAGATCGGAGGGCCCTCGGTGAAACCCTACCAACCGCCAGGCCTGTGGCAGGAACTTTTCGGCGGCAAAGGCTACGAGCAGGACAAGGGCGAGGGGCTCTGGAGGCGCAGCCTCTACACGTACTGGAAGCGCACTGTCGCGCCTCCCAACATGATCAACTTCGATTCGCCCACGCGTGAGGTGTGTCTGGTACGCGAAACCCGCACCAACACGCCGCTTCAGGCGCTGACGCTGATGAACGACATTGTCTACGTCGAAGCTGCACGCAAGCTCGCCGAGCGCGTCTTCAGATCCTCACCAAACGACGAGACGCGGATCAGCAATGCTTTCCGACTTGTCCTCGACCGCCCCCCAAAGCCCGCCGAATCCTCCGCGTTCAACAAAGCGCTGCGTCAATTCCAGAGCTACTATGCGTCCCACCCCGACGATGCGCAGAAGTATCTGAAAACGGGTGAGTCGCCGCGCGACACAACCATCGGGCAGCCCGATCTCGCCGCCTGGGCCGCTGTGTCGAGTCTGCTGCTCAACCTCGACGAGACCGTGACGAAGGAGTGATCCCACGATGACCCGCCGCCAACTCCTCCAACGTCTCCCCGCCGGACTCGGCGTCGCCTCGCTCTCGCAACTCCTCCGCGCCGACAGCGGCCTCCCCGGCCTTCCGCACCATCCGCCCAAAGCGAAGCGCGTCATCTACCTCTTCCAATCCGGCGGTCCTTCGCAGATGGAGACCTTCGACTACAAGCCGCGCCTCGTCGATTTCCAGGGCCAGGACCTCCCCGAGTCCGTCCGCCAGGGCCAGCGCCTCACCACGATGTCGGCCTCGCAGTCGAGCTTCCCCATCGTCCCCTCCGGCTACAAGTTCCAGCAGCATGGCGAGTCCGGCGCCTGGGTCAGCGAGATGCTGCCGCACACGGCGAAGATCGCCGACCGCCTCACATTCGTGAAGTCGCTCCACACCGAGCAAATCAATCACGACCCTGCAGTGACGTTCTTCCAGACGGGCTTCCAGATCGCCGGGCGGCCGAGCATGGGCGCGTGGGTCGTCTACGGACTCGGCTCGGAAACCAGGGATCTCCCCGCCTTCGTCGTCATGATCTCGCCCGGCTCCGGCGGCGGCGGGCAACCATTGTATGACCGACTGTGGGGCAGCGGCTTCCTGCCCACCCGCTATCAGGGCGTGAAGTTCCGCTCCGTCGGTGATCCAGTCCTTTACCTCAGCGGACCCGACGGCTTCCCGCGCGAAAATCGCCGCGCATTCCTCGACACGCTCCAGGAAGTGAACCAGCTCAAGCTCGATGAGACCGGCGATCCCGAAATCTCGACACGCATCGCGCAGTACGAGATGGCGTTCCGCATGCAGTCGTCCGTGCCGGAACTGGTCGATCTCTCCAAGGAACCGGCGCACGTGCTGGAGATGTACGGCCCCGATGTGCACAAGCCGGGCACGTTCGCCTACAACTGTCTGCTCGCGCGCCGCCTCGCCGAGCGCGGCGTGCGCTTCATACAGCTCTATCACCGCGATTGGGACCACCATGGCAACCTCCCCAAGAATTTCCCGAAGATGTGCGAGCAGACGGACCAGCCGTCCGCCGCTCTGATTTCGGACCTGCACCAACGCGGCATGCTCGACGACACGCTCGTGATCTGGGGCGGCGAGTTCGGCCGCACCTCCTACTGCCAGGGACGCCTCACGAAGGATGACTACGGCCGCGACCACCATCCGCGCTGCTTCACCGTGTGGCTCGCCGGCGGCGGCATCAGACCTGGCCTTTCCTACGGCGCAACCGACGACTACTGCTACAACATCACCGAGAACCCGGTCCACGTCCACGACCTGCAGGCGACCATCCTCCACTGCCTCGGCATCGACCACAAGCGACTGACGTACCAATTCCAGGGCCGCCACTTCCGCCTCACCGACGTCAGCGGGGACGTGGTCCAGGATATCCTCGTGTGACGTGTTCAGTAGGGGCAAGAGCGAGTGCGACTCTTGACTTCGCCTCTCTCCGTGTAAATAATTACACCATGAGCCTCACGGAACGCCAGCGGGAGATCTACAACTACATCGTCGCCTTCCGCCGCGACAACGGCTGCTCGCCCTCCATCCCCGAGATTCAGCGCCACTTCGGGATCAGGAGTCCGAACGGCGTGGCGGGCCACCTGCACGCCCTCGAAGCAAAGGGCGCGATCCGCCGCTCCGACCGCGGGTCCCGCCAGGTTGACGTCCCCGGTGAACCACCGCCCATAACCGCCAACCTCCATACCCTGCCCCTGTACGGCCAGATCCCGGCCGGCCCGCCGCAGGAATTTCAGGCCACCGCCGCCGAAAGCACCGCCGTCTTCGATCAGGCCATCCTCGGCTTCCACCCGCGCGAGGGATGCTTCCTGCTCAAAGTCCGCGGCGACTCAATGAAGGATGCGGGCATTTTGAGCGGCGACACTGTGGTGATCGAGCCCAATCCCAATCCCCATGCCGGCCAGATTGTAGCGGCGCTGATCGACGGCGAGAGCACTCTCAAGCGACTGGTGCGCGTCAAGGGCCGCTGGTTCCTGAAGGCGGAGAACGCCGCGTACCCCGAGTTGCACCCGCGCGCCGACCTCGTCATCCAAGGCGTGGTCCGCACTGTCGTTCGCAAGCTTGACTAGGCTTGTCCTCGCGCTACACTGTTCCCATGCCAATAGACCCGACGCCGCGGGAGGGGGCGGATCAGGGGAGCCTCCAGCGCGAACAGGATGAGCCCATGCTCTGGTGCCCCGTCTGCTCCACACGCCTCCAACAGAGAAAGTGCAAATTGTTTTGTGAACGCTGCGGCTACTATATGAGCTGCGCGGATTACTATTGAGGTGCCACCATGAATGTGCCACTCACCCCACTTCGCTGCCTGGAGCGCGCGCTGGATCTGTTCGCAGATCGCGTCGGGATTGTGTGCGGAGACGAGTCTTTCACGTACGCGCAGTTTGGCGAGCGTTGCCGTAAGCTCGCTTGTGCCATCCAGATGCTCGGAGTGCAGCCGGGCGATCGTGTCGCTTTCCTCAGCTTCAATACGCACAGACTGCTGGAGGGATACTACGGCGTGCCGATGGCGCGGGCCATCGTGATGCCGCTCAACGTCCGCCTGTCCCTGGCTGAACTGACGGATATCTTCTGCCACTCCGGCGCACGCGTTGTCTTTTCCGAGAGCGATTTCGCCCCTCTCGTGGAACAACTCAAAGCGGCCTGTCCCGGAGTGGTGCGCTGGATCACGCTCGACACCGCTTATGAGGATCTGCTCGCCTCGGCCAGTCCCGCTCCGCTCGACATCTTCGCGGTCGATGAGAACGATGTCGCCGAGCTCTTCTACACCAGCGGCAGCACCGGCACGCCGAAGGGCGTCATGCTCACGCACCGGAACCTCTACATGCACGCGCTGGAGATCTCACTCGCGACCGCGCGCCGGGAAGCGATGGTGGACCTGCACACAATTCCGCTGTTTCACGCGAACGGCTGGGGGCGGCCGCAGTCCTCCACCATGCTCGGGAACAAGCAGGTGATGGTGCGACGGTTCGACCCCTCCTTCGTCTTTCAATCGATCCAGCAGCATCGGGCGACAGACATGAGCCTGGTGCCGACCATGGCCAACATGCTGCTGAACTCGCCGGACCTCGGCAAGTACGACATCTCGAGCATGCGCGAGATTATGATCGGCGGTGCTGCTGCGTCGCCGGAGTTGATCGCCCGGCTGGAGGCTGCATTCCAGTGCCGCGTCGTCGCGGGCTACGGCCTCACGGAGACCTGTCCCGCGCTCACCACCGGTCGTCACAAACCCGGCCTGGGTTTCAAAGACGAGCAGGATCGCTACCGGCGCCAGGCGATGGCAGGCTGGCCGCTGCCCGGCGTGAGAGTGCGGGTGGTGGACATCCATGACAGCGACGTGCCGCGCGACGGTCAGTCCATCGGCGAGATCGTCGCACAAGGCGATGTAGTAACGGCCGGCTATTACAAGGATCAGGCTGCCACCGACGCTGTCATCCGCGACAACTGGTTTCACACTGGTGACATGGCCGTGTGGGACGCGGAGGGCTACGTTCATATCGTCGACCGCAAGAAGGAGATCATCATTTCGGGCGGCGAGAACATCTCTTCCCTCGAAGTTGAGCGCGCTATCTATGCCCACGAGTCCGTGCTAGAGTGCGCCGTGGTCTCCGCGCCTGATGAGCGGTGGGGCGAAATCCCGGCCGCGATTGTTGCGCTGAAGCCTGGCCGGAACCTCACCGAGAGCGAACTTCTCGAGTTTCTGCAGAACCGCCTCGGACGATTCAAGCTCCCGCGCCTCATCGAATTCACGGACGAGCCCCTTCCCAAGACCGGGACGGGAAAAGTGCGGAAGCTTCTCTTGCGCGAACGTTTCTGGTCTGATAAACAGAAACGCGTACAAGGGTAGTTGTTCACGCCATGTTTTCGCTGTACCTCGAATGCGACGAGCAGGAAGCCGAAATCCTCTCTGCTGAACTTTGGGAGGAAGGAGCCTCCGGGATTCAGGAGGATTCGCTGCCCGGCTCTCGCTGCCAGTTGCGGGCGTGGTTTGAAGACGCCAGCGGTCTCCTCAAGCGCTTCTCAGGATTCCAGCCGCGGATCGAACAGGACCCTGACATCGATTGGGAGGCGGCATCGCGGCAGGCATGGCAGCCTTTCGAGGTGGGACGGCGCTTCTATCTTGCGCCGGAATGGGACGAGAATCCAACACCCCGCGGGCGTCTGCGGCTCACGATCCACCCCGGACAGGCCCTCGGCACCGGCGCGCATCCGGCGACCCAGCTCTGCCTGGAAGCCATGGAGCAGCACGTACGCGCCGGTGACACTGTTCTGGACGTCGGAGCGGGCTCAGGCATCCTCACGGCTGGCGCTCATCTGCTTGGCGCGCGATGGGCCGTGGGCTGCGACGTCGATGCCGAATCCGTCCTGATAGCGCGGAATAATCTCATGGCTGACGCGGTCCCACCACTCGTGTTTGCGGGATCCACTCGCGCATTGCGGACCCAATCGGTCAGCATCGTCGTCGCCAACATCAATGCGGTCACGCACGAGTCGCTCGCCTCCGAATATGCACGCATCAGCCGGCACGCGCTCATCCTGTCCGGCTTCCCGGATAGGCATGCATCTCGAGTCGTGGCCGCGCTTCGCCCATTCGGTTTTTCCGCCGCTCACACTCTCACCAGCAACGAATGGATCTGTCTCGTCCTATGCAACGTAGAAAATTCCTAACCTCTCTCACTGCTCTGCCGGTGCTCGCCGCTCCCCCGAAGCCGCACAAGATTACCGCCGTCGAGCTGGTGCGCCTCTCCGGCCGCTACACCAGCACTCCCGGACTCGACAACCAGTTCCAGGTCCAGCCCAATCACATCTACGACGAATTGCGGCCTAAGCCCTATCGCGATAACCCGCGGGAGCCGCGCGAGTCCGGCATCAACGCGATCTATCTCACGATCAAGACCGATCAGGGCTCGGAAGGCCTCTACGGCCCCATCGACCGCGAAGCAGCCATCGTGATTGAAACGCAGCTGAAGAGCTTCATTCTGGGCAAGGACGCGCTCGCCGGCGAGACGCTCTGGGACCAGATGTACCGCTCAAATCGACACGCCCGATCCAGCCATCCTATGATGGCGATCTCGGCGATCGACAACTGCTTGTGGGATCTGCGCGGCCGCGTCTTCAACGCGCCGGTCTACCGGTTGCTGGGCGGGCCGACACGCGCCTCCGTCGAAGCCTACGGCTCCTGCCTCGGATTCTCTATCGAGCCTGTGGCCGCCGCGAAGAAGGCTGCCGATCTCAAACAGCAGGGCTTCCGCTATCAAAAGTGGTTTATGGCGTATGGACCCGGCGACGGGGCGGAGGGGCTTCGTAAGTCTGTCGAACTCGTCCGCATACTGCGCGATGCCGTCGGCGACGACGTCCACCTGATGTTCGACGCTTATTCGGGATGGTCGCTGGACTTCGCCATCGCCTGGGCCAAGCAGGTGGAAAAGTACAATCCGCGCTGGATCGAAGAGGCATTTCCCGTCGACAAGCTGGAGGCATTCGTCGCCTTGCGCAAGGCGACCTCCGTGCCGGTTGCCACGGGCGAGCACTTCTACGGACGATGGGAGGCCAAGCGCTTTCTGGAAGCCGGCGCCATTTCAGTGGTGCAGTCCGATCCCGAATGGTGCGGTGGCCTGAGCGAGTTCATCAAGACCTGCAACATCGCCTCCCTGTACGACGCACAAGTGCTGCCTCACGGACACTCGCTGCACGCCGCGCTCCATGCGGTCGCATCTCAGTCTCCGGCGACATGCCCCCTGGTCGAGTACCTCATCACCAAGATGCGCAGCTATTACTTCTTCGAGAAGTACCAGCTCACGCCGGTGAACGGCAGAATCGAGCTGCCTGATCGTCCCGGCTTCGGCATCGAGATCGACGCGGCGAAGGTCACGGCGCGCGAGCCGTTCAAGGTATGATCGCCCTCGTCACCGGCGCGTCGCGCGGTCTCGGCCGCGGCATCGCATACTCACTCGGCGAGACGGGAGCGACTGTCTACGTCACCGGCCGGACTCAAGCTCATCTGGAGCAGACAGCGGTTGAGATCAATCGCCGCGGCACGGGAATTGCCGTCGTGTGCGACCACACCGATGACGCGCAAGTCGAGGCTCTCTTCTCACGGATCCCATCACTCGACCTGCTCGTGAATAACGTATGGGGCGGCTACGAAACACACCAGAACGGGCTGCCCTTCGGCGACTTCTGGAAGCTCTCGCTGAACCACTGGGATGAAATGTTCACGTGCGGCTTGCGCGCGCACTTCGCGGCATCACGCCTCGCCGTGCCGCTGATGCTGTCGCAGAAGAGTGGGTTGATTGTGAACACCATCGCCTGGGTGCAGGGCAAGTACACGCGCCATCTCTACTGCGACGTGGTCAAGCAGGCCACTGCCCGCATGACTTACGGAATGGCGCTGGAACTGAAGCCGCACAACATCGCGTGTGTCGCTTTAGCGCCGGGTTTCGTACGGACGGAATTGATCCTCGCCGCTCACGCGAAACATCCTTTCGACCTGTCCGGCACGGAATCGCCGGAGTACGCCGGGCGCGGCGTAGTACGTCTCGCACAGGATCCCGATGTCCTCACCCGCACCGGACAAGTCCTCACCGCCGGCCAGCTCGCGCGGGAATACAATTTTACGGACGTCGACGGCAGACAGCCGGCGGCCTTCGTATTGCCGCCAGGCTTCGCGCTGGATTAGAGGCTAACTCGCTCTCTTGAACGCCAGATTCCGAATCCTTCCCGCTGTCAGGCGGAAGCCGGTGATCTTGCCTTTGGCATCCCGCTCGAATCTCACAAAGCCCAGTTGCGGAATATACACTGCATCCTTGAACGTTGGCTCCACCTCGTGCGTCCGCAGTTTCTTACGCAACAGCTTCAGCTTCCCGTCCTTCACCTCGACGCGATACGTCGAATCGAGCTCCTCGCTGTAGTATGAGCCTGCGATGTCCGCCATCTCCGACGCCGACGGCGACCACTCAGTCACACGCTTGAACTCAACCGGCTGCCGCATTCCCGGAGCCAACACAGTGAGATCCGGGCCCGACACTGTGATCACCGCCGCCTCCGTATCCAGGCGGAACTTTCCGCCGCCAATCGGGATGAGCTCCGACGGCGGTCCTCCCAGCGCCAACTTGAGCTTGCCGTCGTCGAACCGCAGCCGCACCACGCTCTCCTCCTTCTCACTCATATACAGGCCCGCGGCCTTCTCCAATTCGGCCGCGGGCATGTCAACGCGGGCCGCGGACTCCGGCTTGGCCTCCTCCGGCTCCAGCTTGTCTGCCAGGTAGAGCGTGGCCACTTCGTTCGAAAGCGACGTCGGATTCACCACGGCATTGCAGAGACAAACGACCGTGAGATTCTGCTCCGGGAAGCGCACCCAGTAGGAACGGTACCCCGCATCCGCGCCGCCGTGGCTCACCGTGGGCAGACCGCGAAACTTCCCCGTAACTATGCCGAACCGGTAGTCGATCTTCTCGCCATTGTTCAGTGTGAACTGCTCCATCATCTGATCCGTGAACGCCCGCCCGCCAACCTTCGGTTCGACGTAGTTCCGGTCCCACTTCACCCAATCCTCCACCGTAGTCAGCAGGCTGCTCGCGCCCACAGTGTCGTAGTGCGGGATCGACTGCTTCCACACACCCTGCGACTGCGCATAACCGTATGCCATGCCCTTCACCGTTTCCTGGTGATCGTCGCGGAAGTGCGTGTCCTTCATGCCCAGCGGCTCGAAGATCTCCTGCGTCGTGAACTGCCGCAGCGATTTTCCGCTGACCCGCTTCACGATCTGCGCCAGCAGCGTGTAGCCGGTGTTCGAGTAGAGGTGCATCTCGCCGGGCCTGAAGTTTAGCGCCCTCATGCGCGACACCAGGTCCATCACATCCTCATCGCGCACCACATCTTCGGACAATCGCCAGCCGCTCATCACCAGCAGGCTCCACTGATCGCGCAGGCCGCTAACGTGATGCAGCAGGTGGCGGATAGTGACCGGCGTCCCGAAATCCGCCAACTCCGGGATGTACTTCCTCACGGGGTCATCGAGCTTCAGCTTGCCTTGCTGCGCCAACAGCACGACTGAAGCAGCCGTGATCTGCTTCGACATCGACGCAACGTGGAATACGGTACGCGGCGAATTGGCGATGTCGTGGTCAAGATCCGCCATGCCGTAACCGCGCGAGTAGATGAGCTTCCCATCCCGGGCCACTCCCAGCGTGCAGCCAGGCGAATCCGTGCGATCGAGCTTGTCGAAGATCTTGTCCACCTGGGATGATTGAGGATCGGCGGCGAAGGCCGCGAAGCACAGCAGGAACAGCAGCGGTCTCACGAGAAAACCTCCTTCACGGGGACGATCAGGCTTGATGTGCTGGGATAGCCATGCACGCGCCTCACTGTCTTGTCCTCTTCGAGAATAAGGCCACACTGCGGCCTGGCGCATCTCGCACAGGATCCCTCGCTGGTTTAGCAGGTCGTCACTTCGAGCCCGGCGTGATTGATTTCGTAGTCGAAGAACCGCGACCGCTCGTTCAGCGGCTCGGCCTCCAGCATCCGCCTCACTTCCGCGGCATCTCGCGGCGACTTGCAGATCATCAACAGAAATCCGCCGCTCCCTGCGCCTGAGATACGCATGCCGTGTACGTACGGCCTCACCTGCGCCAGCAGCCGTTCGATGGTCTCGTTGGTCACCGTGCCGCACAGCCTCTTCTGCAGCTCCCACGCCACGTTCACATATTGTCCGAACGCCGGCGCATCGCGCCGCGACATCGCGTCCGCAATCGCGTGCGCCACCAGGTGTTCTTCTTCGAGCGCCGCCATGATCGCGCGGTCACGATCCAGGTATCCGCCGACGATTTGCTCCAGAATGTTCTTCGCCAGGCGCGTCAGTCCTGTGTAATAAAGCAGCGTCGAGCCGCCGTTCGCCTTCGGGTCGATCACGTCGGCCGGCACGTAGTGGACCAGAGGATTCGGAATGATGCCGGGCCGCGTGCTCGTGATCTTAGCGCCGCCTACGCCGCCTCCCACTTGATCCTGCCACCCGCCGCCCGTCGTCAGCGCCTGCTCCAGACGCAGCACGTCGTGGAACAGCGCGCGCTGGTCCAGTGGACGCCCCATCATGCGCTGGACCACGGCGAGAATCACCGCGCCGAGAATGCTCGACGTGCCCAGCCCGCTCCCCTTCGGAATGCCGACCAGCGTCGTCAGCTCAATGCCGCCGCCGAACTCCCGCAGCATTTGTTCCAGCGTGATTCCCAAAGGCCAGTCCGCCGCTTCCGGCGAGAACCCCGAAATGGCCAGCGCTGCTTTCGCCAGCGCGAAAAAATCTCCAGGCTTGCGGTAATCCAGCAACTCGGCAAGCTCGCGAATCTCCACGAGCCGCCCGCCGTCGATCGAGCTCACCCGGACCACGGGCTCTTCCACGATCCGGCAATAACAGTGGATCGGCGGCTGCCCGTTGAGGTTCACAGCGACGTTGATCACATCACCGCCGTGCTCCAGCGTGTACGGCGGCGTATCGGTCCAACCGCCGCCCAACTCAATGCGCGCGGGACCGCGGCCCCAGATCGTCTCATCCGGACGCAGCGCATTCCGCGGGCGCGCGCCCCATTCGAGCGTGCTGCCGATGATCGCGTCGTTCATATGCCGGAACGCCCGCGCACGTAGCCGCGCCGACCAATCCGCGGCGTTGTCATCGTTCGACAGCATCTGAACCGCCGACCCCAGCGAGTGCAATACCCGGCACGGCGCCAGGTTCTCCAACGTTCCGCAAGCGCTGTTCTCCATCGCGGCGTCCGCCTGCGCCAGAAGCTCCGATGCAATCGCTTCGCGCTCTCCTGAATGCGCCATGGCGAATGCGAGATCGCGAGCAGTGAACATGCTCTCCGGCCGGAATAGGTGATTCAGCGACGAGCGCACCTCGCAGGCTCTCAATGCCGCGCGCCTGCGATGGAAAGTCCCCTGATCGGCGCGCACCGCCATCTCCTCGACACTGTAGCGCTCCGCCGTCCTGAACGATCGCTTCTGCTCCGCGGTCGCCGAGGAAGGATCGTACATCCACAACCATTGCGAGTATGCCTGCGACGGCTCTGACACGAACACCCGCGCATTCCACAAGCTCCGTTCGCACTCAGGCACTGCCGAATCCCAGATCTCATCCGCCGTGCATCCTGCCGCCGCCACCCAATCCAGTAGCGGCATCCCGCAGAACCGGCTGCCCTTCATCGCGGGCTTCTTGAAATCGTCGTCGATCGCGTAGCAGCGGATGAACCACACCGGCGCGCCGTTTCGCGAATGCCCCTTCAACACATCCAGGCAGGCCCCGCGCTGCAGAGAGAGCGGCTCGCTCACGTCGGCCCCCACGACGACATTCCGTCCTGCCATCGTGAGGGGCGCCGTGATGCGGCAGCCCTCCACCCATGCCTCCGCGCCCGCGATACTACCCCCTCCGCGCACATCGTTATTGATCGAGAGGCACGTGACGCCCGGCGCAATTCCCCGGTCCTGCGCAGCCAGTACGAGTCCGCTCTCCACGAGCTGCCGCGTCGATCCGAAATGCAGAAAACTGCACTGCGGCAGCGCCTGCACATGGAACGGAATCGCCCGCAGCTTTGGATACAGCTCGGCCAGTTGCTCTTCGCTCCACGCCGAGCCGCTTCCCCGCGCGCTTCGGACGAAATGATCGACGCTCGCTTCCGTACCGAGTGCGCAGCACACTTCCCGGTATAGATCCACGCCCCGCTCCAGAAACTCATCGCTCGAAGGGAGCGCCTTGAGCAGCGCCGCGGCGGAAGCGCCATCGAAGCTCATCACGCCGGCGTCCAGTATGGACTTGCCGTAGCGGTTGATCGCACCGATCCCAGCCTGCTCTTCTATTCCAGGCTTCTGCAGGTACAGCCGCACCGCGCCGCTTTCTCCGGCGCAGAAAACCCCATGTCGCGACGCCTCCTCCGGCGTGGCGTAGCTGCCGACCCCCGTGACGCCCGCATGATCCAGTTGGATCGCCGATGCGTCGATGTGGATCAGAGCATCGCCCGCCGTCACCACCACCTGGCCCGCGCCCGGCGCGCCGGCGGGCAGCGCCATGAAAACCGGCGTCAGCCTGTCGAACAACGTCGCCCCTAGCGCACTGCCGCTCTCGCCGGGCACTGGAAGGAAGATCTTGCCGCACGGCCCATACGCAGGCAGCCGCCGCGAATCACCGCCTGCATGAACGATCAGTATTCTCAGCCGCCGCAGCACCGACTCCGCGCATTCTCCCGGCTGTGACTCCCGCGCTACCACCGCACGGAGGCACTCCACCGTGCTGCCGCCGCTGCCGATGCGCTTTCCTTCGAGATCGGCCACCACCAGCGTCTGCCGCACTCGCGGCAAGTGGCCCATCTCGAATCGCAATCGCAACTGCGATTCGTAAGCACTCGCCTGCACATCGTTGGACGCGGTCAGGATCAAATAGTCCCACGCTGTGGGCATCCGGTTCATGCGCGGCTCCTACGAGCGGTTCACTACTGAAGCTCGCTCATCGCCGCGCGCCCGCGCCATGTATTGGTCGTAAATCCACGTGTACGTCTTCTCCAGCCCGTCTCGCAGGAGAATCGACGGCTCCCAGTCGAGGTACTTCTTGATCAGGGTATTGTCGCTATTGCGTCCGTTCACGCCTTTGGGCGCGCTGAGATCGTACGTCCGATTCAGCTTGACGCCCGCAATCTCCTCCACCATGTCCACGAGTTGGTTGATGCTCACCATCTCGCTCGAACCGAGATTGATCGGCTCCTGAATGCTCGAATCCATGATCTTCTGCACGCCCGACACGCAATCGTCGATGTACATGAAACTGCGCGTCTGATGGCCCGTGCCCCAGATCGTGATCTCCTTCGACCCGCCCGTCTTGGCTTCGATCACCTTCCGGCAGATCGCCGCGGGCGCCTTCTCACGCCCGCCGTCCCACGTGCCGTTCGGCCCGTATACGTTGTGGAACCGCGCAACACGCACATACATTCTGTAGTCCTCGGCGAAGTGCCGGCACATGCGCTCGCTGAACAGCTTCTCCCAGCCGTAGCCGTCTTCCGCCAGCGCTGGGTAGGCGTCTTCTTCCTTGAGTCCCGGATTGTTCGGATCCCGCTGCTTGTCGCCGTTGTAGACACAGGCCGATGACGAGTAAAAATACTTCCGCACTCCGTGCTTCTGCGACGCCTGCAGCATGTGCGTATTGATCAGCACGGACAACATGCACAGTGCCTTGTTCTTCTCGATGAAGCCCATGCCACCCATGTTGGCCGCAAGGTTGAACACTGAGTGCGCGCCGCGGCAGGCTGTCTCGCAGTTCTCCTTGAGGTTGAGATCCAGCGAGAGATTCTCCACATCGTCGAAGCGCTGGTACCACTCCCCGAACGGTTTGATGTCCACTGACCGGATCCGCGCGTACCCCTGCCGGCGCAGGTCTGCAACCAGGCTGCCTCCGATGAATCCGCCGCCGCCGGTCACAACGATCAACTGGTCCTTCATGAGACTCCTTGACACCACCGTGCGAACAGGCAGATATTTCGATCGCTGCCTGCCTGGTTAACGATTTTTATCGTATCATCACCCCTGGTCTCGCCAGCTTGATATCGTGTTGTTCAGAGGGAGTCCACTGGCTTGAGCATCATTGAGATCGAACCCGCTGCCACGCCGTCCAATTCCGCAATCCATCTGCACCCCGCAGACAGCGTGGCCATCGCGCGCGTCCCGCTTTCTCCGGGCCAGACCGTGCGCGTCGCGGGCCTCAACATCCTCCTTCGCCAACCGGTGCCTGCCGGACACAAGTTCGCGCTCCGCGCCATCCCTGCAGGCCAGAATGTTATCCGCTACGGCCAGGTGATCGGCCGCGCTTCACACCCAATTCACGCCGGTGAGCATGTCCATCTGCACAACCTCTCCTTCGAAGAAGGTCGCCGCGACTACGACTTTCCTTCCGCCGAGCAGTTCCTCCCTCCGCCCCCGGCGGCGATGCCCACATTCCTCGGATATCAACGCGAAGACGGACGCGTCGGCACGCGCAACTATATCGCCGTCGCTGCCGTGAGCAACTGCGCCTCCCACGTCGCCGAACTCGTCGCCGAGCACTTCCGCGGCACAACGCTGCCTGAGGGCGTCGATGGCGTCGTTGCATTCCCGCACGCCGACGGCTGCGGCCACTCCATCGGACCCGACACCGAGCAGCTCGAACGCATCATCAACGGCGTTGTCCACCACCCCAACGTCGCTGGCGCAGTGATCCTCGGCCTCGGCTGCGAGATCAATCTCGTCGAGCACTACTTCCCCGCCGGAGCCAGTTCCACCGAACAGATGTCGGGATTCACCATCCAGGGCTCAGGCGGCACCCCGGCCACGGTGGAAGCCGGCGTCAAGGCCGTTCATGCCCAGATCGAGCGCGCCGCCGTCTTGAAGCGCGTCGAAACGCCAGCGTCCAGAATTGTTTTGGGCCTCAACTGCGGCGGCTCCGACTCCTTCTCAGGCATCACCGCCAACCCCGCACTCGGCGCATGCTCCGACATCCTGGCCTCCATCGGCGCCTCCGCCGTCCTCGCTGAAACACCGGAGATCTTCGGTGCTGAACATCTCCTCGTCCGTCGCGCCCGCAACCGCGCAGTGGCCGAAAAGCTCCTCGGCGTCGTCGCCGCGTACAAGGCCTATCTGAACCGCTTCGGCGGCAGCTTCGACGACAATCCCTCGCCCGGCAACAAGGAAGGCGGCCTCTCCAACATCCTTGAAAAATCTCTCGGCGCAGTCGCCAAAGGCGGCACTCTGCCGCTGATGGATGTCGTGCAATACGCGGAGAAGGTCACCTCGCCCGGCCTCGTCTTCATGAACACGCCCGGATACGATCCGGTCTCCATCACGGGCCTCGCCGCGGGCGGCGTCAACCTCATCGCCTTCACGACAGGGCGCGGCTCAGCCATCGGATTCCCGAGCATCCCCGTCATCAAAATCGCAACCAACTCCCCCATGTACCGCCGGATGCGTGACAACATGGACATCAACGGGGGCCGCATCGCGGAAGGCGCGGCCTCCGTCGAGGAGATCGGGCGTGAGATCTTCGAGTTTCTGCTCGAGGTTGCTTCGGGCAGGAAGACCTGCAGCGAGAAACTCGGCCACCGCGAGTTCGTGCCGTGGCGCATCGGCCCGGTTTTGTAATTGCTCTTCTGGTAGCGTGTGGGTGGACAACCGATGAATGACGTCAATGCGCTAGGTGGGCGAGGCATTCAGCCTGGCCGTGTTATTCCGCCTCTCCCCACCAAAGGCGACAGGAGACGCCCCGCAATACAGCCGCGAACGGTAGAGATCGGGTGTAATGGATTCAGAGCGTCTTCAACGGAGCGGGTAACAAACGTGCCATAAGGAGGACGGTCCATGAAAGCAGCACTCTACCTCGGACGCGAATCCATCTCCATGAGAGACTGCGTGTCCGTGCCTCCAGGCCCGGCCCAGGTTCAGCTCCGCGTCTCTCACTGCGGCCTTTGCGGTACGGACCTCCACATCTTTCACGGCAAGATGGACCACCGCGTGCGCACTCCTCAAGTAATCGGCCACGAAATGTCAGGCGTCATCGAAGCGGTGGGCGGCAACACCGACTCCTGGAAGCCGGGCGACCGCGTCACCGTGCGCCCGCTCGATCCCTGTGGCCATTGCCCCGCTTGTCTCGCCGGACACAGCCACATCTGCATGAACCTCAAGTTCATCGGCATCGACTCTCCGGGCGCCATGCAAACCCTTTGGACCGTTCCCGCGCACACGCTCCACCGCCTTCCCTCAAACTTGAGCTTTGAGACGGGCGCGCTCATCGAGCCTCTTTCTGTCGCCTGTCATGATGTGCGTCTCGCAGAGCTGAAGCCCGGCGAATTCGCCGTCGTGCAGGGCGGCGGCCCCATTGGAATGCTCATCGCGCTGGTCGCGCGCCATGCGGGCGCGCGCGTCCTCATCTCGGAAGTGAACCCCTTCCGGCTGAAGCTCGCGCACGAACTCGGCTTCGAGGCTGTCGATCCGCACGACACGGACCTCGTTGCGCGCGTAAACAGTGAGACCGGCGGTGCCGGCGCCGACGTCGTCTTCGAAGTCTCCGGCGTCCCCGCCGCTGCTGAGATGATGACCCGCCTTCCCCGCACCCGCGGGCGCATCGTCATCGTCGCCATCTATCCGCAGCCGGCGCCCGTCACTCTCTTCCAGTTTTTCTGGCGCGAGCTCAAGCTCATCGGCACGCGCGTCTATGAACCGCAGGACTTCGAACAGGCTATCGCCCTGGCCGCCTCCGGTACACTGCCGCTCGATCGCATCATCACGCGCGTCCTGCCTCTCGAATCGCTCGCCTCCGGCTTCTACGACATGGAGCGCGGCGGTGAAGTCATGAAGGTTTTGGTGAGGTGTTCATAGATGTCGGTCCTGGATCTCTTTCAGCTCAATGGAAGCACAGCTCTCGTCACCGGCAGCAAGCGCGGCATCGGCAAGGCCATGGCCGTCGCGCTCGCCGAAGCGGGCGCCGACATTATCGGCGTCAGCAAGTCGTTGGAGCCCTCCGGATCCGAAGTGGAGAAGGACGTCACTGCACTGGGCCGCGCCTTCCGTGGCTACACTTGCGATTTCGCCGATCGCACCGCCGTGTACGACTTCCTTGCCAGGGTGAATGCCGATCACCCACGGATCGATATCCTCGTCAATAACGCCGGCGTCATCCTGCGCAAACCCGCCGCTGAGCATCCCGACGAGTATTGGGACACGGTGATCAACACCAACCTCAACGCGCAGTGGCTCATCAGCCGCGACCTTGGCCGCCGCATGGTAGAACGCGGCTCGGGGCGAATCATCTTCACCGCCTCCCTACTCACATTTCAAGGCGGGATCACTGTCCCCGGCTATGCGGCCAGCAAAGGCGCTGTCGGGCAGCTCGTCAAGGCGCTCTCCAATGAGTGGGCCGGCTGCGGCGTCAACGTCAATGCCATCGCGCCCGGCTACATCGCCACCGACAACACCGCCGCATTACGCGCCGATCCCGTCCGCAACCCCGCCATCCTCTCACGCATCCCCGCCGGACGTTGGGGTGAACCCGACGATTTCAAAGGCGCCGTGGTATTCCTCGCGTCCAAAGCATCCAGCTACGTCACCGGAGAGATCCTCGTCGTCGACGGCGGCTGGATGGGAAGGTGACCATCCTCATGAAGCACGCTCTCCTCTTCCTCCTCGCCGCCTCCGCGGCTTGCGCTCAGACCTACGAGCAGAAGATCGAAGCAGCGATGAAACGCATCGACGCCGTTATCACCAAGGGACCATTCCAGGCCAACTGGGCGTCGCTCGAAAAGTTCCAGGCCCCGCAGTGGTACGCCGACGCAAAGTTCGGCATCTTCATCCACTGGGGCGTCTACGCCGTGCCCGGCTTCAGCAACGAATGGTATCCGCGCAACATGTACCGCGCGGACGATAAGAGCCAGGTCTTCCAGCATCACGTCGCCACCTACGGCCCGCAGTCCAAGTTCGGCTACAAGGACTTCATCCCCATGTTCAAGGCGGAGAAGTACGACCCCGCGGCCTGGGCCGAGCTCTTCCGCAAGGCCGGCGCGAAGTTCGTCATGCCTGTCGCCGAACATCACGACGGCTTTCAGATGTACGCATCGGATCTCTCCGAGTGGAACGCCGCGCAAATGGGGCCGAAACGCGACCTCGTCGGTGATCTCGCAAAACAAGTCCGGCAGCAGGGCCTTCACTTTGCAGCATCCTCCCACCGTGCGGAGCACTGGTGGTTCTACGAGAGCGGCATGACCTTCGACTCCGACGTGAAGGATCCCCGCTACGCCGGGCTCTACGGCCCCGCGCAACCCAAGCGCCTGCCTGGCGCAAACAGCGACAACCAGCCCGACGAGAAGTTCCTCAAGGACTGGCTCGCCCGCGCCTGTGAACTCGTCGACAGGTATCAGCCCGAAGTCGTTTGGTTCGACTGGTGGATTGAGGAGCCCGCCTTCGCGCCCTACCTCCAGAAGTTCGCCGCCTACTATTACAACCGCGGTGCGGAGTGGAAGAAGGGCGTCGCCATCAACTACAAGAACAAGGGGTTTCCTGAGAAGACGGCCGTGTACGATATCGAGCGCGGCAAGCTCGACCGCCTGCGCCCCTATCTCTGGCAGACCGACACCTCGGTCGGGCTCAAATCGTGGGGGTGGATCGAAGGCGAGGAATTCCGCTCGCCGGACTCACTCATCGACGATCTGGTCGATATCACCAGCAAGAATGGCGTGCTACTGCTCAACATCGGCCCACGCCCCGACGGCGTCATCCCCGAGCAGGCGCAGAAACTGCTTCTCGACATCGGCAAGTGGCTCACAGTGAACGGCGAGGCCATTTACGGCACCCGCCCCTGGAAGATCTTCGGCGAAGGCCCCACCGAGGTACTCACCGGGGGCTTCACCGATCGGAAACAGAAGAGCTTCACCGGCGAGGACATCCGCTTCACCATCAAGGGCAAAACCATCTACGCCATCGCCCTCGACTGGCCCGGCCCGTCCATGCTCGTGAAATCCATCGACCCATCCATCAAGGTCGCCTCCGTCTCCCTACTTGGCTCCAAATCCAAGCTAAAGTGGCAGCAAACCCCCGAGGGCCTCAGCCTGGATCTGCCCTCCGAAAAACCCGGCGACTACGCCTACGCCTTCAAGATCGACACGCGGTGACCTACCGCGAGTTTCCGCTTCATTCCGCCGGCAGCAAGGCCGGGGTCAAGTCCAACGTGTGACGCGACGTAGGTTTTGTGCCTGAGTGGGGCCCGGATGAGCCCGAGGCAGGACTACAGTCCCACAATGATATATCTTGGTCTGTTACTCCTCTATCTTTAGGCCCAGCATGCCCACCGCACTCGACACCCTCACCGCAACCTTCCATGAGGCGAGCGCACCCGACTTCCTCCCCGCCCCCCAGCTCCGCGCCCTCCAGTTCGACCGCCTCCACGCCGTAGTCCAGCGCACCTACGACAATGTGCTCCTCTACCGCGCCCGTATGAGCGAGCGCGGCCTCACCCCCCAGGACCTTCGCTCCCTCGACGACCTCCCTGCCCTCCCCTTCACCACAAAGGCCGATCTGCGCGATACCTACCCCTTCGGCCTCTTCGCCAGCCCAATGCGCGAGATCGTGCGTCTCCACGCCTCTTCCGGCACTACCGGCAAGCCCATCGTCGTCGCCTACACCCGCGCAGACGTCGAGATCTGGACCTCCGTCATGGTCCGCAGCTTCGCCGCCTGCGGCCTGCACCAGGGAGACATCATTCAGAACGCTTACGGCTACGGCCTCTTCACCGGTGGCCTCGGCGCGCATTACGGTGCGGAAGGCCTCGGCGCGACAGTGATCCCCATCTCAGGTGGGAACACCGACCGCCAGATCCAGGTCATGCAGGACTTCGGCGTCACCGCCATCTGCTGCACCCCAAGCTACTTCCTCCACCTGGTCGATCGCGCCGCCGTGATGGGCATCGACATTCACTCTCTCCCCCTTCGTACCGGCATCTTCGGCGCCGAACCCTGGACCGAATCCATGCGCCGCCACATCGAGTCGGCCTCCGGGATCCAGGCCTTCGACATCTACGGGCTCTCCGAGATCATCGGGCCCGGCGTCGCCATCGAGTGCCCCTGCCACGACGGTCTGCACATCTTTGAGGATCACTTCTACCCCGAGATCATCGATCCCGACACCGGCCACTCTCTGCCGCCCGGCGCGGAAGGCGAGCTTGTCCTCACCACGCTCAGCAAACATGCCATGCCGATGATCCGTTACCGTACGCGGGACATCACCGCGCTCATCGACAAGCCCTGCCCCTGCGGCCGCTCCCTGCGACGCATGCGCCGCATCGGCCGCCGCAGCGACGACATGCTCATCATCCGTGGCGTGAACGTCTTCCCCTCGCAGATCGAGGCCGCGCTGTTGGCCGTCGAAGGCACTCTGCCCCACTACCAGATCATCCTCACGCGCTCCCACGGGCTCGACGACATGGAGGTGCACGTGGAGGTCACTCCCGGGGTCTTCAGCGATAAGGTAGGCGCGCTCGAAGGCCTACAAACACGGCTCACCAGGAGCATTGAACACATCCTCGGCATTCGCGCCGATATCCGCCTCGTCGCCCCCAACACGCTGCAGCGCAGCGAGGGCAAGGCAAAGCGAGTCATCGACCGCCGCTCGTGCTGAAGGAGCGCACCATGAAACTCCACCAGATCTCCGTCTTCGTCGAAAACAAGCCCGGCGCCCTCATCCAGCCCTGCCGCCTCCTCTCGTCCAATCGCATCGACATTCGCACACTGTGTCTCGCAGACACGCAGCAGTTCGGCATACTGCGCCTGATCGTCTCTGACTGGCAGCGCGCCGAACGCCTCCTCAACGCTGCAGGCTTCGTCACCAATCTCACAGAGGTCATCGCCGTCGAGATCCCTGACCACCCTGGCGGGCTCACCGACGTACTCGGTGCGCTGCCCGACACTCATGTCAACATCGAGTACATGTACGCCTTCGCCGAGGGCCGCGACGGCAAGGCCGTGCTCATCTTCCGGTTCGATAAGCCCGACGAGGCCATGGCCCGCCTGCAGTCGGCAGGCTTCAATGTCCTCGATAGCGTCGAGATCTACACCCCTTAAACACCATGAACCGCCGCCAGTTCCTCGCCGCACTTCCCTTCTCCGCATCGGCCGCCTTCGCCGCGCCTCAACCTCAAAACGCCATTCCGCGCTGGCGTGGTTTCAACCTCCTCGACCTCTTTCAGGCATTCTCCCGCCAGCCGCCAGGCGTAAGTGAGGACGAATTCCGCTGGATCCGCGATTGGGGCTTCAACTTCATTCGCATCCCGCTCGACTACTGGTTCTGGATCGACTCCGACTGGCGCACCACGCGTAAGCTCCTGCCCGACGACACGTTCAGCATCAAGGAGTCCGCCCTCGATCCCATCGACCGCATCGTCGACTTCGCCCAGAAATACGGCTTGCACGTCTCGCTCAACCTCCACCGCGCTCCCGGCTACTGCATCAATAATTCCGAGCGCGAGCCATTCATCCTCTGGTCCGATCCGCGTGCCGAAGAGGCGTTTGCTTTGCACTGGCAGTTCTTCGCCAAACGATACAAAGGCGTCTCCGATTACACCATCAGCTTCAACCTCCTCAACGAAGCTCCCGCGCCCAGGGAAGGCTACATGACTCGCGAAGACTACGCGCGTGTCATGCTGCGGGCCACTAACGTCATCCGCTCCGTCAGCCCCACACGCACCATCATCATTGACGGTCTCTCCGTGGGCAACCAGGTTGTGCACGAAATGATCGATGCGCGCGTCGCGCAAAGCGTCCACGCCTACTCGCCATCCGGCATCTCGCACTATCGCGCCGCTTGGGTCGATCGCAAGCTCGATTTCCCGAATCCCACCTGGCCGCTACTCAACTCAGACGGCTCTGTGCGCTATGGCCGCGAGAATCTGGAAAAGCACTACGCGCCCTGGGGCGAACTGGCCAAACAGGGCGTCGGCGTCCACTGCGGCGAAGCCGGTTGTTTCAACAAGACTCCGCACCCCATCTTCCTCGCCTGGATGGGCGATGTCCTCGACATCCTCTCCTCACACGGTATCGGCTACGCACTCTGGAATTTCCGCGGCTCCTTCGGCATGCTCGACTCTGGCCGCGCCGATGTCGATTACGAAGACTGGTACGGACGCAAGCTCGACCGCGGACTGCTCCGGCTCCTTCAGCGCTACTAACGCAACAGAATCTGCGTCGCACACACCATCCCCCGGGGCCCTCCTTGCGCTATGCCGATTCCGGTCCTCCCATACGGCCCTTCCAGATTCTTGCGATGCCCCTCGCTCTCGACCCACAATTCAACCACAGCCTCAGCCGCTCCTGGCCGCGGAGACAGAAGTGCTACATTCTCCGCCGCTCCATCCAGCCTCGTCTTCTTCCGCAGCCTCTCCACTCTATCCTCGAAACCAGCATGCCCGGGCGGCACTCTCTTCGCGATGATATTCGCGCAATGCCGCCGCGCTTCCTCGGCCGCGGCCTCATTCCACGCCAGCGCATGCAGGCCCACCGAGCCTCGATAGCGATTCACCTCCGCCAGTACCTCACGTTCAATCGGCACGCCTGCCATTGTTAACCACAACGCCATCCAGATCATCCGATTCTCTTGACGCGCTCGCGTCTCTCCCCGTTTCTACTCGCACATTAATCGTCCACATTGTTGGCATCCGGGATCGGTCATTCACTCTAGTCTCGTGGAGGATAATCGCCGGATCAACGCGACAGTCTGCTCACCTCTCCTCGAGTCTGTCCGGCCAACGGCCCGCCGCTCACCACGATGTCCACATGCCGCGATGCCTCTGTGCCCGATCCGCCCGACACGGACATGTCCGGAGTGATGCCCTGACTGACGAAGTACGCTCTCACAGACTGTGCGCTATCCTGCGCCCGGCGGTCACCGTCCGGATACGGCACGATTTGCATGCGCACGCCAGGATACCCCAGCAGTAATCCCGCGATTTTGGCCAGCTTCTCACGCCCGGCCGGATTCAATGTAGACCGGGCGGTGTCAAACAAATACTCCGGAACACTCACCGCCAGCCCGTTCTGCGTTTGGCGCGTTGGCAGCACACTGCCGAGCTGCGACTGCAAGTCCATCTTCTCTGAGCCGGATTCTCCCGCCAGCGCTCGGCTCGCCAGTTCTCTCTCCACCTGGGCCTTAGCATCCTGCATCTCCTGCAGAGCCCGTTCCCGGTCTGCCTGTGCTTTCTCCGCAAGCTCCTTCGCGCTTTGCACCTCGGCCGAAACACGCACCGACTCCTCCGCCCGCTGCCGGCGCAGTGTAATCAGCCGGGCGTCTTCGGAATGCTGTGTCGATTCGCGCGCCAGCGTGATCACCTGCTTGCTGTCCCCGCCATTGTTGTAGAACCCTATGGCGTTGTTGAGCTCGTTCCTCGCCTTCTCCAGCGTCTCCGCCGCATATTGCGCCGCGCCTGTCTGCTGAGCGATGTCCAGAGCGTGATAGGCCTCACGCAACTCCAGCGGCAATGCCTGTTTCTCATCGGGCGCCCATGGCCGCGAGCGATCCAGGGACAGCGTGTACGAACCTCGCCTCAATAGCTCGAATCTCGCGTCCACCTGCTCGATGGTCCCCCTTGTGTCGTCCCGGACCCGGTTCTCCATCACAACAACGTCACTTGGCTGCGTCACCGCGTAGTACGGCTCCGCCGTCACAAACAATCCGAAGACCTGAAGTTCTGTTGATGCCGGCAAGTGCGCCTTGTCTCCGTGCAACACCAGTTCCCCCACATTCTCCGCACGCCCCTGTGGCGTCACCGCCCACAAAACATAAGTCAGAAACTCCTGGCCATATTGCGCTGCGGGCGAAAGCTTCTCGACTTCTACATCGATCTTCGTTGCACCGTTTCTGCTATCGACATTCGCCTTCCCCTTCGCTTGCGGCATTAACTCCGTTCCTCTGAAATCGATAGGCACGACACCGCTGCGGTGATGGTAGTTGACCGCCGCGATCGTCCGCGCCACTACCTCTACCTTGTACAGAGGAACCTTCCTGTCCTCACTGCGACTCAGTCCTTGTTGCGTCGGATTCGGCTCCTGCCCGGCGGCGCAGGCGATCACCAGCAGTCCGAACATCCACTCCACGCCGATTCTCGTTGGGTTTCTCACGCTACACCTCCCCGCCCCAAAAAGCAGCACACAGACCGCCAATACCCGTCTTCAATCACATGACCGGACGTTCGCCATGAAAAAACTACCAGGCCCCGCGTACTAATTACGCGCCCCTCTTCGAGACCTTGTTCGCCCTCAACCCATCCTCCGCCATTTCTCGATGTTGCTGCTTCACGCCAACCTCCGACTTTCCCTCAGGAGACTCGCACTGGCGGGTGCTCCCTGCCCGCGCCCTCTGCTTTTCTAATAAACTGAATCCTTCAGGTTGGCGAGTGCTGTCCGAATTGACTGGAGACCCAGCAATGCCGGAAACCAATTCCTCTGTGCCTGGTGCCGCGCAGCAGAATGATCAACCCGCCGCAGAATGGCTGAATCTCGCCTTTCAGTCCGCCGGCGACGGCATGGTCCTGTGCCGGCAAAGCGCCTGCGGCTCACGCCCGACCATCCTCCACGCCAACGATGCCCTCTGCCGCATGCTGGGCTATTCCACCGCTGAGCTGCTCTCCCTCGACTTGGCAGACCTGTTCGACCCCGACTCGCTATGCCTCTCCAGTCTCAGCGAACTCGATTACGAATCGACGCTGAGGACAAAATCCGGCCGCCGCGTTCACGCCGAAATCACCACCCGCTCTATCTCCATCGACGGGACGCCCCATCTCTTCTCAGTGATCCGGGATGTCTCTGAACGCCGTGCCGCACTCGATGCGCTCAGCGCCAGCGAACATCGCTTCCGTGCAACCTTCGAAAACGCAGCAGTCGGCATCGCTCACGTCGACCTCAGCGGCCGCTTCCTCCGCGTCAACCAGCGTCTCTGCGAAATTACCGGCTACCCCCTCGACGAGCTCATCCAGAAGACATTCCAGGCCATCACCCACCCCGACGATCTCGCCGCAGACCTCGCCCTTACCGCGCAGGTCATGCATGGCGCCATCGGCAGCTTCTGCATGGAGAAGCGCTATTTCCGCAAGGACGGCTCCATCGTCTGGGTCAATCTCACCGTCTCCATCCAACGCGAGAGCGCAGGCCAGCCTGCCTACTTCATCTCCATCATCGAAGACATCTCGCAACGAAAGTCCGCTGCGCAGGCGCACCAGGATGACCGCGCCCGCCTCTACCGTGTCCTCGAAGCCAGCAACGACGGTTACTGGGAGTGGCATGTCCCCTCCGGCAGCATCTTCGTCTCTCCCCGCTGGTGCGAGATCTTCGGCAGGCCCAAAGGCGCCGACCATATCCATTTTGACGAGATGCGAGACCTCGTCCATCCAGACGACTTCCGCTCCGCTCAACACATCCTTGCACCCGTCCTTGTCCGTCCCGTACCCGGTGGACACTTCCAACTCGAATGCCGCCTCCGCCGCCCCTCCGGTTCCGACGTCTGGGTACAAATCCGCGGCAATGTCACAAGCCGCAACTCAGCCGGCCGCGCCATCCAGCTCAGCGGAATTGTCTCCGACATCACGGTTCGCAAGGAATCCGAAGTAGCGCTCAAGAACAGCGCTCAACGCATTCGCACTCTCGCCGACGCCATCCCGCATATCGTTTGGGCCACTACTTCGGATCGGAGCTTCTACTTCAACCGCCGCGCCCTCGAATTCACCGGCCACTCCGTGGAACAGCTTCAAGGCGAAGGCCGGCTCGAATGCATCCATCCTGACGACCGCCCCCTTGTCATCTCAGCCTGGAGCACCGCTCTTCAGACCGGCCGCGAATATCGCATCGAGTACCGCATGCGCCGTTACGACGGCGCCTATATCTGGTTCGCCGCTCACGCGGTCCCTGTCTTCGAAGCCGGAGGTCCTGTCCAGTGGATAGGCACCTGCACCGATATTCACGACCGCCGCCTCGCCGAACAGGCCCTTCGCGAGAGCCAGGACGATCTCAACCGCGCTCAGGCCGTCGCCCACATTGGAAGCTGGCATTTCGACATCCGCCGCAATCTCCTCCGCTGGTCGGACGAAACCCACCGGATGTTCGGCGTTCCCGCCGATACCCCGCTTACCTATGAAACCTTCCTTGCGTGCGTCCACCCTGACGACCGTCAGTTCGTCCATCGCTCCGTCCAGGACGCCCTGAAAGGCGCATCTTACGACCTCGAGTACCGCATTCTCGTTGACAATCGCGTTCGATGGATCCGCGCGCGCGGAGAGGGTGAATACGATTCTTCCCACAACCTCGTCGGCGGGATCGGCTCAGTTCAGGACATTACCGAACGCAAACAGGCAGAAGGAGCTCTCCGCGAAAGCGAGCAGCTCTCCCGCTACGCCCTGGATGCCGCCCAGTTGGGCTCGTGGCGTTATGAACCCGCTTCCGGGCTCATTTCCTTTGACTCGCGCTCCCGAACCCACTTCGGCTTCACCGCCGGAGCCGTCCAGCTCGCCGACATCATCGCCCGCATCCACCCGGCGGACGTCGGAACAGTCCAGAAAGCAATTGCCGTTGAACTCGACCCCGCTAACTCGACCGGACAATTCGCAGAGGAATTCCGCATCATCCTCCCCTCTGGCGACGAACGCTGGGTTTCCGTTCAAGCCCACGCTCATTTCGAGGGTGAGGGCCCGGAGCGCCGTCCCGTCCAGGCAGTAGGCACCTCGGAAGACATCACTGCCCGTAAACTCGCTGAAGAAGCTCTGCGCGAGAGCGAAGAACGGCTCCGCCTTGCTCTCGGCGCCACCGGCCTCGGCCTCTTCGACCTCTACCCCGGCACCGGCCGCCTCGTCTGGACCCAGCTCGGCTCCCGCGATCCTGCCCTCCCCTCCGTCGAAGGCCTCAACTACGAAACCTTCCTGCGTCTCCTTCATCCCAAGGACCGCCGCCGCGTCGATGCGCTCGTCCAGAAGGCCCTCCGCCCCGAGAGCGGCGGCATCTTCAACACCGAATTCCGCACCGCGCCCTCCAACAGCCGCCACGACCGCTGGCTCGCCGCCTGGGGCCGCGTCCTCTTCGACCCGGAGGGCCACGCCACTCGCTTTATCGGCGTCACCCTCGATATCACCGAACGTAAGCACGCCGACGATGCGCTCCGCGAAAGCGAGGCTCGCGTCCGCGCTCACGTCGCCGAGCTTCAAGCCATCATGGACGCCGTCCCCGCCGCCACCTTCGTCACCCATGATCCCGGCTGCGCCCGCATCGCCGGCAGCCGCCTCACTTATGACATCCTCGGCCTTTCCCCGGGCGCCAACCTGTCAGCCTCGTTCGTGGACCCCGATCACCCGCCCGCCTTTCGCACAATGAAGGACGGCAAGGAGATCTCCGCCGACCATCTCCCCATGCAAATTGCCGCGCGTACCGGCAAGCCCGTGCGCGACTTTGAGTTCGAGTTCGTCTTCCCCGACGGCGCCTCCCGCCACCTCTTCGGCAACGCCGTCCCCCTCTTCGACCATTCCGGCAATCCCTCCGGCGCTGTCGGCGCCTTCATCGACATCACCGAGCGCCGCCGCGTCGAACAACGCCTCCGTCACGCCCAGAAGCTGGAAAGCATCGGCGTCCTCGCCGGCGGCGTCGCCCACGACTTCAATAACCTCCTCACCAGCGTCCTCGGCAACGCCAGCCTCGCCCTCCTCGATGCCCCGCCCTCGATCCGCGAGCGCCTCGACCGCATCGTCGAAGCCGCTCAAAACGCCGCCGCCTTAACGCGCCAGCTCCTCGCCTACGCCGGCAAGGGTCAATTCGAGATTACTGTCATCGACCTTCCCAGCCTCATCCAGTCCTCTACCGCCCTCATCCGCGTCTCCATTCCAAGAAACATCGACCTGGTCTTCGACATCCCCGAGATCCTCCCACCCATCCGGGGCGATGCTGCTCAAATCCAGCAGGTCGTCATGAACCTCGTGATCAACGCATCTGAGGCCATTGGGAATACCCCCCACGGCACCGTTTCGCTCGCCGCCTCTACTGAAAACATCCAGCCGGGCCCCCTCGCCACCACACTGGATCTCGCCCCAGGTCCCTACGTCTCCCTGAAAGTCGCAGACACCGGGTGCGGCATGGACGAGGTCACCCTCTCCCGTATCTTCGATCCCTTCTTTACGACGAAATTTACCGGCCGCGGTCTCGGGCTCGCCGCCGTCCAGGGCATCCTCCGCTCCCACAACGGTGCCATCGCGGTCCGCAGTCTCCCCAGCTGTGGCTCCACGTTCACCATCTACTTCCCCGCCATCGATGCTCCCCGCACTCCCGTTCAAGCCTCCATCGACAGCCCTTCCTCCCGCCATACCGCCACCATCCTCGTTGTCGACGATGAACCCTCCATCCGCGGTTTCGCCCAAGCCGCTCTGGAGCACTTCGGCCACTCCGTCCTCACCGCCGCCGACGGCAATGAAGCCCTCGCCCTTCTCGCCAACCGCCCCTCCGTCGACATCATCCTACTCGACGTCGTTATGCCCGGTGCCGGAGGCGCTGAAACCCTCTCCGAAATCCGCCGCCTCCTGCCTCACATCCCCATCATCATGACCAGTGGCTATAACCGCGAAGAGGCCATCCGGAGCAGTGACATCCCGGACGACCTCCCCTTCCTCGAAAAGCCGTTCACCGTCCAGACTCTGTGCGCGTCCGTGGACAACGTCCTCGCTTCCCGCCCCTCTTAAATCGCCGCTCGTGGGAATGGGCTTCGCTCTCATTCACAACTGGCGCTCAAGCCCGGCCCCGCGCAGCGCCACCCGCCCAACCTCAGGCCCCTCCGCGTTGCAGCCTAAGTCCGCAACGCGGAGAGGGTCATTCGCTGCTCTTCACAGGTGCAGAGAGGTTCACTCCATTACCCTCTGCGGCTGAAGACACTCATTGGTTCTTTGGCTGTTCTTGCCGGACCTGAACGCACGCCTTATGGAGTGCAATTCCCATTGCCTGTGCAAAAGTGCGCCTGCTGGTTGCCGAAGGTAAGCACATTCTCGGGCACATACAGGACATCGTTTGAGGGATTCGCATCCTCCCAAATATCAAACATAGCCGTGTCGTTAACCCCAGGTTCGCCTTTGTCGGTTAAAGTGAACCTGATCCGGAAGCCGCTCACACCGTTGTACTTGCCGGTGCCCCACCCATCGAATTTGTAGAACGGCGCTTTCGGCGGTGCCGGATCGACACCCGCGGTGCAAAGCCCGGCTTCCAGATTCTCCAGGTGGAATCTATTCCCGTTCCAGTTGATCTCCAGATTGTTCGGGCCGGGTTGGAACGTCGTACCGTCGACGTCCACTGTGCAGTACAGTTCGAACCCGTGTGTAACTCTCATATCACCCACGAAAACACTGCCGCCTCCGGTCATGCGCCCAGGCTGATGAGCCCAGAGGATTCCTATGAGCCCTAGAGCTAGAATCGCAAGCAGACTGATCTTCCATACGTGCTTCTTCATTTCATCCCTCCGTTACTCAGGCTGTGAATGGTTGCCCACTGGGCGGGGCAAATTTCTCCGATGAACAAATGTTATGCTGCCCTGCCTTTACTGTCAAGAAGTGACATCTCATTTGCGCGCCGGGCGATTGAATTTTTGCTAAGTGTCCATAAACCACTACTAATTCTGACAGTTATACTATCTGTTGTATTCAAATGTATACATGCATTCTCCTCTGTCCGGACTCAATCCCCGTGCCGGGACGGCTCCCAGTCGGCTGCCGGCCCACTCCGCCTTGATTCCTGACTTCGCTTCCCTTATCATCCTCGCAACGACTCTGTGTCCCTCAGTGGACTCGGGTCGCTGGGGATGCACTCATGGACAGCCCCGCGCACGACGTCCTCATCCTCGGCGGGGGTGGCGCCGGACTCCGCGCCGCCATCGCTGTCGCCCAATCCGCCCCTGAGCTCCGCGTCGCCGTCCTCTCCAAGGTCTACCCCATGCGCAGCCACACCGTGTCGGCCGAAGGCGGCGCTGCCGGTGTCGTCGCCAAAGACGACTCACTCGACGAGCACGCCTACGACACCATCTCCGGCGGCGACTGGCTCTGTGATCAGGACGCCGTCGAGTCCTTCGTCCGCGCCGCCCCCCAGGAGCTCACCCAGCTAGAGCACTGGGGCTGCCCCTGGTCCCGCGACGCCTCCGGCCACATCGCCGTCCGCGCCTTCGGCGGTATGAGAAAAATGCGCACTTGGTTCGCCGCCGACAAAACCGGATTCCACCTCCTTCACACTCTCTTTCAAACCACGCTCCAATACGACTCCATCCATCGCTACGACGAGTGGTTCGCCACCCGGCTCCTCATCGACGACGGCCGCGTCCAGGGCGTCGTCGCTATCGACGCTTCCACCGGCCGCATTCAGGCCATCACCGCCCACGCCGTCATCCTCTGCACCGGCGGTTGCGGGCGCGTCTTCCCCTTCACCACCAACGCAAACATCAAGAACGGCGACGGCATGTCCCTCGCATGGCGTGCCGGCGCTCCTCTCAAGGACATGGAGTTCGTCCAATACCATCCAACCGGACTCCCATTCACCGGCATCCTCATCACCGAAGCCGCCCGAGCCGAAGGCGGTTACCTCATCAACAAAGACGGCTACCGCTACCTGCAGGACTACGACCTCGGCACGCCCCAGCTCAAGCCCGTCCTCCGATCCATGGAGCTCGGCCCCCGCGACCGGCTCTCTCAGGCCTTCGTCCACGAGCAAGCCAAAGGTCGCACCATCCCCTCGCCCCATGGCGACATCGTCCACCTCGACCTTCGCCACTTGGGCGAGGATGTCATCAACGCACGCCTCCCCTTCATCCGCGAGCTCTGCCTCAAATATCAGAACCTCGACCCCGTCACCGAGCTCATCCCCGTCCGCCCCGTCGTTCACTACATGATGGGCGGGGTTCACACCAATAATGAGGGCGCCACGCCCCTCCCCGGCCTCTACGCCGCCGGCGAAGTCGCCTGCGTCTCCATCAATGGCGCCAACCGCCTCGGCTCCAACTCTCTCCCCGAGCTCCTCGTCTTCGGCGCTCGCGCAGGACTCGCCGCCGCCGATTACGCCCGCTCCGCGCACCCTCCCTCCGACCACGTTGAAGCACAGGCCGCCGACGAGATTCGCCGCCTCCATACGCTCCTCCATCGCAAAGGCGGCCGGCGCATCGCCGACATTCGCGTCCGGATGCAGAGCGCCATGGAGTCGGGAGCCGGCATCTTCCGAGACGCCAAAACCCTCTGTGACGCCGCCAACGAGATCGCCGAGCTCCAGTCCGCCGACGTCTCCCTCGACGACCACTCCCTCACTTTCAACACCGAGTGGATAGCCGCACTGGAGCTCTCCTTCATGCTCGACGTCGCGCAGGCCATCGTCCATTCCGCCCTCTCCCGGGAGGAAAGCCGTGGCGCTCATCAGCGCACCGACTTCCCCGCCCGCGACGATTCGCGCTATCTCGCCCACACTCTCATCTACCACCGCCACGGCGACGCTCCCCGCGTCGACTACCTCCCCGTCACGATCACCCGCTGGCCTCCAGGCCAGCGCGTCTACGGCAGGTGACCCATGCCCGAGCTCGTCAACCTCGAAGTCTTCCGGTACTCCCCGGAGCACACGCCAGAGCCCCGCTTCCAGAAATTCCAGGTTCCCTACAACAAGGAGTGGGTTGTCCTCGACGCCCTCAACTACATCAAGGACCGCACCGACGGCTCCCTCTCTTTCCGCTGGTCCTGCCGCATGGGCATCTGCGGCAGTTGCGGCGTCCTCATCAATGGCGAGCCCAAGCTCAGTTGCGCCACTTTCCTGCCATCCAAATCATCAAAGCCCATCCGCATCGAACCCCTCCGCCACTTCCCCGTCATCCGCGACCTGATCGTCCACATCGGCGACTTCATGACGAAGCTCAAGAAGGTCAAGCCCTGGATCATCCGCACGAACGAATCCCCTCTCTCCGAGGGAGAGTTCCTCCAGACCCCCGACGAAATGGAGCGCTACCACCAGTTCAGTCACTGCATCAACTGCATGCTCTGCTACGCAGCCTGCCCGATCTACGGCCTCGATCCCCTCTTCGCCGGACCGGCGGCCATCGCCCTCGCCCAGCGCTACAACAACGATTCCCGTGATCAGGGAGCCGCCCGGCGCATGCCAATCCTCTCCTCGCACGACGGCATCTGGGCCTGCACCTTCGTCGGCGAATGCACGCAGGTCTGCCCTAAACACGTCGACCCCGCAGCGGCCATCCAACAATACAAGCTGACGGCGGCTCTCCACTCTCTCAAATCAGTCATCGCCCCACGAGGTGCCGCATGACCTCTCACTCCGGCTACACCCTGCATCACCCGCAGTGGCTCCGCAGGCGCGTCTCCACCTGGTGGTGGCTCAGCAGGTGGCGCTACTTCAAGTTCATCCTCCGCGAGATCACCAGCGTGTTCGTCGCCGCCGCTGTCGTCCTCCTCCTCCTCTACGTCGCCGCCCTTCGCCGCGGCCCCGACGCACTCATCGCTTTTCAGTCCTGGCTCTCCCGTCCCCCCATCCTGGCCGCCTCCGCCGTCGTCTTCTTCTTCACCCTCATCCACTCCATCACCTGGTTTAATCTGGCGCCCAAGGCCATGAAGGTCCGCCTCGGCAACATCCCCGTCCCGCCCGCTCTCATCGCCGCGGGCCACTACTTCGCGTGGCTCGTCATTTCGCTCGCCCTCGCGTGGATCATTCTCACAGGAGGCTGAATGCGCCGCACTCCCATCGAACCCATCCTCTGGTCTCTCTTCAGCGCCGGCGGTATGCTCTCCGCCCTCTTCATCCCCGTCCTGCTGTTCATCCTCGTCCTCGCACCCGCGCTCGGCTGGCTCCCCGCTCCCGGCTATGCCCAGCTCACCTCCCTTCTCTCCCATCCCCTCGCTCGCCTTTTCCTCATCGCGCTCTGCGCACTCGCGCTGGTCCACGCCGCCCACCGTTTCCGCTACACCCTCTACGACGGGCTCCAGATCAAGCATCTCAATGAACTCGTCAACATCTTGTGTTATGGAGGCGCACTCGCTGGCTCCGTGTGGGCCATCTTCCTCCTCTTCACCCGCGTCGCCGAACCGCGACTGTAACCTCGCAAAGGAGGTGTCTGCCGTGCTCGCTCTGAAATCGATCTCCAGCGCCGCCATCCCGGAGGCCCTCGACAAGGCTCTTCGCTATCGGCTCCTCAATGAACCCGTCGAGGCCGAAAGCATTTGCCTCGACATACTCAATGTCGATCCCGGCAATCAGCAGGCCCTCCTCACGCTCCTCCTCGCCATAACCGAACAGTTCAATGAGGAGACCGGAGACGCCGTCACCCGCGCCAGGGAGATCATCCCTCGCCTCGGCTCTCCCTACGACCGCGCATACTACGCCGGCATCATCAGCGAACGGCGCGCGAAGGCCCTCCTGGCCCGCCATGTCGCTGGCGCCCGCCTCACCGCTGGTGACTGGTTCCGCGATGCCATGCACCACTACGAGCAGGCTGAACTCTCGCGTCCGCCCGACAACGACGACGCGCTTCTCCGCTGGAACACCTGCGCCCGCATCCTGGAGCGCAACCCCGACCTCGACCATCACCCCGAGCCTTTCGTCGAAATGCCACTCGAATGACGGCTCCTCTTCTCCCGGCATCACAGGATGGAAATCGGCAAAAGGTCCGCATATCGTCAGAAGTGGAGGAGGCGCAATGATGTCTGTTCGCAGTTTTCTCCTTGCATTTACTGTCGCTGTCTCTTTCCCCTTACTCGCGCAAACCACCCGCACCGTCTCCGGAAAGGTCACTGACGCCTCCGGCGCCCCCATCAGAAAGTCGACGGTCTATCTCGAAAACCCCGCTGCCCTTGGTTTCCGTACCTGCCTGACCGCCGACGACGGCACCTTCAAATTCATCGAGGTCTCTGCCGTCGACGACTTCCGCATCCGCGCCCGCCACGGACATGCCTGGAGCCCCACCCTCGAGATCACCCACCAGGCGACTGGAGAAGACATCGAGATCCATCTCATCATCTCCAACACGAACCCCGGCGGCTGCACCCCGACCCGCCCTGGCTGCTAGGGGTGGGTGCCCACTCAGAAAATCGTCAGTTCTGCTTTGTTGGCTGGGCCCTCGGGGTCAATCCAATGCGGATATCCAGTGAGGCAGTCTGGCGGAATGAGGGCCTTGCGGGCGTACGGTCGCGAGGCGAGGGTGCCTGCCGCCGCGGGGCAGGCTCCGTCTTGATGGCCGGCTGCAGAGGCTCCAGTGTGCCGGAATCCAAGTCCAGTGGCGGCTGAATGTACTGAGTCGACGAACCAAACAGTCGATGCGTCCCCTCAATGAGTCCAAGCAGCGCTTTGTCCTCGATCTCCGGGTTGTAGTGGTCGGCGATGGTAAACTGCGCTCCGCTGACCATGGCGGGGAGCAGCATCGTGACGAGGAAGACCGCAGCCCAAACGCGTCCGTGCGACGCCTGCTTCCTCATTTGTGCCTCCTGATGTCCTTCCGTCATACGCGTGTCGGGATGTCTGACATCAGCGAGTTTTCCACATTCGCCCAAACGAGTGAATTCGGTACCCACTGAAGAAGTACTACCAATTCGCCTGAGGAGTAATCAGTTGTTCACCCTATCGGAGGTAGTCTTCAAGTCGAATCTTTTCGTCTGTCTTGGCGTCGCGGTACTTCACGATGATCGGAGTATAGAGGGAGATCCCCCATTCCTGGCCCTTGCCCCGCGAAACGGCGCGGGAGCCGGCGATGACGACTGCGCCTTCGGGAACGACGAGCGGGTCTTCGTCGGTGGCGGAATGGACGTTGCCGGTGACAAGGTCATAAATCGGCGTAGACCGGTTGAGGATGACGCCTGTGCCAAGGACGGCCTTTCGCTTGACGACGGTGCCTTCATAGACGCCGGTGTTGCCGCCGAGCAGGACGTCGTCCTCAATGATGACGGGCATTGCGCCGACGGGTTCAAGCACGCCGCCAACCTGCGCGGCAGCGGAGATATGACAGTTCTTGCCGACTTGTGCGCAGGAGCCGACAAGTGCGTGTGAGTCCACCATGGTTCCGTCGTCGACCCAGGAACCGACGTTGATGTACATCGGGGGCATACAGGTGACGCCACGGCCGAGGTAGACGCCGTCGCGAATGGAGGAGCCGCCTGGGACGACGCGCACGCCGCTGTTCCCGGAGAGCTTGCGGACGGGGTACGTCGCCTTGTCGAACCAGGGCTGGCGGGCGGTGTCAATCGACATATCGACGATGCCGCCCATGCGGAAGCCGAGAAGGATGCCCTTCTTGACCCAGCCGTTGACGCGCCAGCCGGTGCGGGTGGAAGGATCTGGTTCGGCTGCGCGGATTGTACCGGCGTTCAATGCCTCTTTGAAACTTGAAAAAATAGCGTGGTGCGCCGAGGAATATTCGGCTGGCGGGTTGGCAAAAAGCGCCTCGATTTCCTGCTGCATTAGATGAGACCTGCCTGGGAGAGAGCCGCTTCAATCTTTGCCATGCTGGCCGGCTGCGGCGGCACGAGCGGCAATCGCCACACCGGCTCCAACAGCCCCATGCGGGCCATGGCCGCTTTCACCGGGATGGGATTGGATTCGATGAAGTTGACCTCCATCAGAGGAAGCCACTTCTTTTGCAGATCACGCGCCGCTTTGAATTCGCCGTCGAGGCAATGCTGTGCGAGGCGAGCCATTTCCGCCGGAATCTCATTTGACGCCACGGAGATGATGCCCTTCCCGCCGAGGCTCGCGACGGGGATGGTGATGGCGTCGTCGCCGCTGAGGACATCGAAGGTCTCAGGCAGGTTGCTGCAGATATTCGCAATTTGCGCGATATTGCCGCTGGCCTCTTTGACGCCGACGATGTTGCCGAATCCGGCAAGCCGCCGAAGCGTAGCGGGCTCGACATTGACGCCGGTGCGGCCCATCACGCTGTACACCACGATGGGCAGCTTCACGGCGGAAGCGATTGCGTTGTAGTGCTGGTAGAGTCCTTCCTGCGTGGGCTTGTTGTAATAAGGGGTGACGGAGAGGATGCCGTCAACGCCAATCGCCTCAAGTTCCTTTGCCAGTTCAACCACCTCGGCAGTGTTGTAGCCGCCTGCGCCGGCGAGGACGGGCCGCTTGCCCCTGGCCTCTTCGAGCGTGATCTCGACGACGCGCAGGTGCTCCTTGTGCGTCAGAGTGGGGCTCTCGCCGGTGGTGCCACAAGGCACGAGGAAGTGGATTCCGGCGTCGATCTGGCGCTTCACGAGACGGCGCAACGAGGGTTCGTCGAGTGACTGATCTGGCTTGAATGGGGTCACCAGGGCGGTGCCGCAACCTTGGAACTTGGACATGGTCGTTTCCTTCTAGTATGCCCGCCGGTCAGGGGCGGGATGGAGTCGTGGTGAAGTGGTAACTGCCGAATTGGTGTCTGCCGGCAAGCCGGCGAGGATGCCGAGGGGCTCTGGGGTCAACGGGGCCGGGCGTCGCTCCGTGGCCGATGAGTGTGGGGTGGCGGCCGCGCGGGCTGGGCGGCGTGCGGGCAGAGACCATGCGGGTACAGCCGTAGGGCTGGCGGAGCGTCCGAGGCAGCGGGGTGTGTGGCGCATGATCGTTTCCATTTCGAAGGCCGCCGTTCAGCGGCGGGGTGGATTCGTGTTGAAGAGGATTTCACTGAAGTCGTAGCAGCCTTTGCGGCCGCCGGCGAGCCAACGGGCGGCCCAGAGGGCGCCTCGGGCGAAGCCTTCGCGGCTGCGCGCGGTGTGGCGGAGGGTGATGGTGTCGGCGGGCGAGTCGAAACCGATCTCGTGTGTGCCGGCGATCGTGCCGGCGCGGTTGCTGGCAACGTCGATTTTACGCTCGTAGCCGGCCTGGCGCATCCCATCGACAAGCTTCAGCAACGTGCCTGATGGGGCGTCCTTCTTCGCGCCGTGGTGGATCTCCCAGGCCCAGGCGTCGTAGTCGGGCTGCTGGTGGAGCCATCGGGCGGCTTCGGCCACGATGCGCTGGAAGACGTTCACGCCGATGGAGAAGTTGGGGCTGTAGACCAGGCCGGTATGGTTTCTTTCATAGCAGGCCTTGACCTCCTCCAGATGCGAGAACCAGCCGGTGGTGCCCGTCACCGTCGGGACACCGAGTTCGGCGAGTCGCACCAGGTTGGCGGCCGCCGCTTCCGGGGCAGTGAACTCGATGGCTGCCTGGATGTCCTTGAAATTGGCCGCCGTGAATCCTTCTCCAGCGGCGTTGTTGTTGACATCGAGCTTCAGTCCGGTCTCGAAGCCGTATTCAGGGGCGAGGCTCTCGATGATCCTGCCCATCTTTCCGTAACCAACGAGTGCAAGCTTCATTGTCTGTACCTCTTATTGAAAAACTTGCGGATCAATTTCAGTAAAGAACCCGGTATGCAGAGCCTGGACCGCCGGCACGAGGTCGGGGCCGTCCACGACGAAGCTGACGTTGTTAAACGACGCACCCTGGCTGATCATCCGGATGTTGACGTGCCGGAGTGCGCCGAAGATGCGCGCGCCGAGGCCTGCCGTGTCCCGCAGTGCGTCACCGACCACACAGATGATGGCCTGGTCCCTCACGATGGTGACTTCAGCGATACGGGAGAGTTCGGCTTCGATCTCGCCGAGGGCGTGCGTCTGGTCGATGGTGAGAGCGACGCAAACCTCAGACGTGGTCACCATGTCGACCGGGGTTTTGTAGCGGTCGAAGACTTCGAAGATGCGGCGCAGGAAACCATGGGCCATGAGCATGCGAAGGCTGCGGACTTCGACGACGGTGATCGACTGTTTGCAGGCGATGGACTTGATGGCGTTGGCGGAGGGAACGGTCTCGGCGACGATCAAAGTGCCGCCGACTTCGGGACGCCGTGAATTCAAGATGCGCACCGGGATGTTCTTCTCGATGGCGGGCTGCACGGTGGAGGGGTGCAGGACCTTGGCTCCGAAATAGGCGAGCTCAGCGGCTTCGGCGAAGGAGATGCGCTTGACGAGGTGGCCGCCCGAGAGGACGCGGGGGTCGCAGGTGAGCATGCCGTCGACGTCGGTCCAGATCTGGATCTCTTCGGCCTCGATGCCTGCGCCGGCGATGGCGGCGGAGAAGTCACTGCCGCCGCGACCGAGGGTGGTGGTGATTCCGTCGGGGGTAGCGCCGATGAAGCCGCCCATGACGGCGACGCGGCCCTGGAGGAGTGGGACCGCCTTCTCCTTGAAACGGGCGTAGGTGCGGCTGTAGAGGGGGAGGGCCTGGGTGTGGCGGCTGTCGGTAATGAGCACGGTGCGGGCGTCAAGGTGGACGGCAGGGATGCCGAAACCGGGGAATGCGAGGGCGACGAGGGCCGAAGAGAGGCGTTCGCCGTAGCTGGAGATTTCGTCCCAGAGGGCAGGGGTGAGTTGTCCTGCGTCGGCGATCTGCTGGAGGGTCTGCTCGAGCTGCTCGAAGTTGTTGTCGAGAACCGTCTCCATGATGGGATGGTTCTCTTTGGGGATGGCGGCGCCGGCTTCGCGGCGGTGGAAGGCGCGGAGGTCTTCGATGTCGCGGAGGGCATCTCCCAAGTTGCCGGCTGCCGCTTTGTCGCCGGCGGCCAGGAGGCGATTCGTGGTCTTGCCCATGGCAGACACTACGACCAGGGGCTGGAGGTCGAAGCGGGAGCGGACGATGCCGGCGACGCGTTCAATGGCGGCGGCACTTTCGACCGAAGTGCCGCCGAATTTCATGACGATCATGATAAGTACCTGAGATACACGAACTCGCTGTTACCCGCTCCCTACCGGTGCGCGGCTCTGTTGACGCGGCAAAGGCGGCAGTGATGTCGGTGGTAATACTTTAGTCCAAAAGACCTTCGGAGTACATTAGCTCGGCGTTGAGTACGGCGGCTCCCGCGGCGCCGCGGATGGTGTTGTGGCCGAGGCACACGAACTTGTAATCCAGAACCGGGCAATGGCGGAGGCGGCCGACGGTGACGCACATGCCGTTCTCGCGGCCGGCATCGCGGCGAGGTTGGGGCCGGTTCTCTTCGTGCAGATAGAGGACCGGCTTTTTCGGGGCGCTGGGGAGATTGCGCTGTTGGGGGACCGAGGTATAGGTCTCGTAGGCGTGGATGAGGTCCTTGAGCGTCACCTTCTCCTTCAGCGCGGCGCTGACTGTGACGGTGTGGCCATCGACGACTGGGACGCGGTTGCAGTGGGCGCTCATTTTGGCGGGGAGGGGATCGATGTGGTCGACTGCGAGCGTGCCGAGGATCTTCTGCGTTTCGATCTCCATCTTGCCTTCTTCGCCGCCGATGAAGGGGATGACGTTGGCCATGATGTCCATGGAAGGCACGCCGGGGTAGCCAGCGCCTGAGATGGCCTGCATGGTGGTGGCGATGATGGTCTGGATACCGAAGTTCTTCATCGGGGCAAGGCCCATGGTGAGGGCGACGGTGGAGCAATTGGGGTTGGTGGCGATGGCGCCTTTCCAACCGCGCTTCTTCTGGACCGCGAGGAGCTTGAGGTGATCAGGATTGATCTCGGGGACGAGCAGCGGGACATCGGACTCCATGCGGTGGTTCTTGGAGTTGGAGACGACGAAGTGGCCGCACTCGGCGAAGGCGCGCTCGATCTCAGTGGCGACGGCGGCGTCCATGGCAGAGAACACGAGTTTGGGGGCGTTGCCGGGCTTGCAGTCGGAGACGGTGAGGCCGGCGATGCGCTCAGGCATGGATCCGTCGAGGCGCCAGGAGGTGGCTTCCGAGTACTTTTTGCCTGCGGAGCGGTCGCTGGCGCCGACCCAGGTGAGCTCGAACCAGGGGTGGCCGTCGAGGAACTTCACGAAGCTCTGGCCCACCATACCGGTGGCGCCGAGCACGCCGACTTGAATTTTCTTGCTCATGTTCTTCAGTCCTTCTCTCTTCATCTATCCGGCTGGACGGATTGCCTGCTGGCTCCTCGCCTGTCAGCCGGTGCGGGTCAACCGGCCTTCAGGCGGTGAGGAGGCGCTTCACCATAGTCTTGTAGATGGTGGTCGCTTCCACGAGCTGCGCCTTGGGGACCCGCTCTTCGCTGGTGTGCGCGACATGGATTGTGCCGGGCCCCAGCAGGAAGGGCTTGCCCCAGGCGCCGTTGAACGCCGGAATATCGGTGGTGTAGGCCACCACCGTGGTTTCGAAGCCTTCGAGCGCGCCGAGGTGGAGCGCAGGAATGCAAAGAATTTCTTGAGCGTCAGCCAGGCCGGCGGCTGCCAATGCGACGGCTTCGCGGACGGGTGACGGGTCGCCGACGAGCCTGAACATCAGAGCGGCTTCGGCGGTGTCGGGAATGACGTTGGGAGCGCGGCCCCCTGACAGGAGTCCGATGTTCAGGGTGCACGGCCCGAGCATGGGATCGCGCGGGAGCTGGATGGCGCGGATGCGGACGAGCGCGTCGAGCAGTTTTTCGACGGCGGACTCACCGAGCTCCGGGTAGGCCGAGTGGGCCATGCGTCCGGAGGCTTTGAGCTCGTAGCGCAGGGCGCCCTTGCTGCCGAGGGCGAGCTTGTTTTCGGTAGGCTCGCCGTTGATGATGAATTTCGAGCCGCGTGGCATCTTGGCGGCGTGATAGGCGCCGGCGCTGTTCTTCTCTTCTCCGACCACGAAGAGGAGGCCGAAGTTGCGGACGCCTTCGGCGAGGAGCTGCTCGGCGCCGCAGAGCATGGAGGCGATGATGCCTTTGACGTCGCAGGCGCCGCGGCCCCAGATGAAGGTGTCGTCCTCGCGGGCCGGGAAGAATGGCGGGACGGTATCGAGATGGGTGGAGAGCGTGACGATGGGCTGGCCGAAGCTTGCGAAGACGTTGTGGCGGCGAGGCTCGACCTCGATTTTTTCGACGTGGCCGTTGTGGAGGCGCGCGAGGTCGCGGAGGAGCGAGTGCAGATAGTCTCCGACTCCCTCCTCATTCCCGGTGATGGATTCAATATCCACCAGCGCGCGTGTGAGTGAGAAAACTTCCATCGAGTCCTGGGGGAACTTTGAGGATATCGAACTGGAAGGTATTGCATCAAGGGGGGTTGGGGGATCGGGCGATAGGGGGCTGATCCACGCTGCCGGCCGGGCGGGCAGCGGCCCAGGCGGATAGTAGCAGGGCGCGATCGAGACAGCCAGGGTGCGATCAGTTCCAACGAGTCTGTTCGCTGAGGTAGTGGAATCAGTGAGATATGGGTTCGTACTCGCAAAATTCCGAGTGCTTGCCCCACTTGCCCCGGTTCGTGCCTTAGACGGTTCCTGGCGATTGAGGCTGGCGATCTTCCGGCGCGCCCATGCCGATCGATCACGTTCGGAGCCGAGAGAACGCGGGGCATCGGCTGTTCTGTGTGCTGCTGCGGAATCAGAGAGATATGGGTTCGTGCAAGCAAGATCCTCCGCGTTTGACCGAGGCTCGAACTTGCTGTGGCAGGTGGGAGAGGTCTCATCTTGGCCTGCGAGACGGCACAGTTCACGGATATTGACGAGTCGATCGCGGAATAGGTCCAGAGCGCGGGTGTCGATGTGCGCGACGTAGCACCGCCTGATGCGGCATCGCCGGATGGGATCGGAAAACTCGGAGCAGATTTTTCGGGCTCTGACAAGAGAGGCTCCGCGCCAGTCTTGCGGCACGCCCTTGAGTGCGGCGGTGAAGCCCCAGATGGTGAAGCGGGGGACTGGTATGCGTGGACGCGATTGGCGGCACGCCTGGCCGATGTCATTCTGATGCGCGGCATCCCAGAGATACCTCCTCGTGGCTATTGGAGAGGATGAGACTCGTGTGCCGGACGCGGGAGTCTTGCGCGAATTTGCACATCTGGTCCCGATTCAGTGAATTAGGGGCCGAAAAATACTTTTTGATCCGCGGTGACAGAAGTTCTTCTGACCGATGAACCTGTGCTCGATCGCGAAGAACATCCGAACGTGCAGCGGCCCTGAAGTGCGTATAACAGGATTCATCGCGTGGTCCCAGAAGTCTCGAAGTATCCAAACCTCGGCCGTGCGGTGGGCGGGCCAGGCGGCGGCGGAGTCGGGCGCCGCGCAGATGTTGGCAGCGAAAGCGTCTGTATTACAACTGTGCGTTTTCGGGCAGCGCCTCCTCCTTGGGCACCCGTAATCCTTTGGGAAAGCGCATCTCTCATCAAATTCCAGTTGGCCAACTAATTGCTTTAAACATTGCAGAGTTCAGCATTGATAGTGAGAACCCTCGACAAGGAGCGACGAATGAAGATTTCTGTACGGCCTCGCGATATTCGCTGGAGCGACGAACTTCAGAAGCAGGTTGAGCGCAGCATCATGTTCGCGGTCGATCGCTACAGTACTCAGGTGACTGGCGTTTCGGTTTACCTTGCTGATCTGAATGGCCCGCGAGGCGGCGTCGACATGCTGTGCCAGATCACCGCGGAATTGAGAGGGGCAATGCCGGTCTTGATCCTGGAGAAGGGGGATGATCTGCTGACGACCGTCAATCGAGCAGCCAATCGTCTCGGTTATCGCATTGGGAGGCGGATTGACCGAATGCACCTGCGCGGTGGTGAGCCGCCGGCCCACAAAGAGAGCCCCGCGGGCACTGAGATTGCCAGGGGTTCGACGACAGCGAGGCGATTGACGTCCGTCGGTTGACCAGAACCTGACACGGCCCTCCGGGCGCGGCTCAAGGACCTGGCGGTCCTTGCCTGCCGAAGGAACGGGTGCTTAGCGCTTCGCACAGGGTGAGGCCGGAGATCATCCCGCAGTGGCTTCGGCCTCGCTCTCATCCCGACTCTCTCCCGGCACGCGCCATTTGGTCCTGTGTGCTTCCGTGGTTGCCCGAAAACGCACACCATTGGCCGCCACGGCGCAATCACAGGCCACCCTCACGGCGCCTATCCGGTCTCCCGGCCAGATCTGTCGTAATGGTCCGCATTGATCTGAGCATAGTGGGCCCATTTCGCAGGCAGATCGTCCAGCGCAAAGATTGCAGACACAGGGCATACGGGCACACATGCACCGCAGTCGATGCATTCCCGCGGATCGATAAAGAGCTGGGTTTCCGAGTCGAAGCCGGCCTCATCTTTTCGCGGATGAATGCAGTCGACCGGACAGGCATCGACACACGCCGTATCCTTGACGCCGATACAGGGTTCTGCAATTACGTAAGCCATCTATCCTCCATACAGATCGCACACGGCCACCACGGATCCTGGACGCCAGGCTCAGGGCAGCGCCTCCCGGAGGGCGGCCCTTGCTCAAGGCATCAAACATCCCAGATCCAATTGCCTCTCTTGAAGAAACTGACTATTCCGTCCTCGCTGATCTTGAGGGCCAGGCCATAGGTTGAAGCCGACACGGCGGCTACGGATCTCCCGCCACCTTGCGGAAACGAATCGTGCAGTGCGCCGCCTTCGTTGTGGTGCCTCAGGATCGCTCCGAAGGCGAGGAGCTTCCCTTCCCGATCAAGGACAATTCCACCGTCAATCGCCGCCAACGTTCTCAGGACCGCGGGCCGGAGATCCGTGGTTCGCCTGCCGTTGAGCAGGTAATAGACGCCTGCCTTCGCGTCCGCGCTCAGCGCTTGTGTTGCGAGTTCGGCGTGCGCCAGAAGGTCACCTGGCGAGACGAGGCTTGTCACCGACCTTGGATCATCCAGAATGACGAACAGGCCCCCGCGCCGGGAGTCCGCCAGATCGAGCGCGACCTGGAGAACCAGCCTGGCCAGTTCCTCATCCCCGACGGCTTCGGCCCAGCAACGGTATTTCCACTCGAGATCGGTCAGGCGCCAGCGCCCGTTCAAAAACGAGAGCACCTGGAGACCGCGAGCGAAAGCACGGATCTCTCCATTGGGCGTGAGAACCAGGCAGAGACTGCCGTTGCCGAGTGTTGCCTGACAATGCGCTCGATAGGCGGAGGGGCCGGGTAAAGGAAGAGCAGCGGCCTGCGCCGTTTCCGACCACTGTTCCAGGTCGATGATATCGATCCAATGTCCACGGCCGTCCACAAGCGCAACGGTGGAGATCCCGTCACAGAGGCGGGAAAACGAACGGATCGAGGTCAGAGCGGAGGAGTAGCGGAGAGCTTGTATCCCGGCGGGCGGCGGCGTGACGGATCCTTTGTGAAGGAGCAGAGCCCCCGTGGAAACGCGGCGGTTCTCATGCGTTGTGAGGGCGCTGGACCGCAACACTTCAATTGCATCGGCGACGCGGTCCTGCTTCCCGGCCAGCGTTTCAAGGCTCTCGTATGGCGCGGGATCGAGGAAGGCCGAAACGTACCTATCTTCGGGCAAGCCACGGAACAGATGGAAATTCCTTGCTGCGATATCGGGATTAAACAGCGCCTCGTAACGCGCGGTGAGGACTCGTCCGATCGCCCGGATCAGCCTTCTCTCAGCTTCGGTGAAAGGACGTTCCTCGCGTCGCAGAGTGTAGTTCTGGCCGAGCCACTCGAGCATCACATGATCACGATGCATCGGCTTGACATCGCAGTCGCACACGAGGCCAGTGCGGATGGAAGATATGCCTCCATCGGACTGAATTCGGGCTGACGGAAAGAAATAGCTCAGTCCATGAGCGAGCAAATCCGAATAGAGAGCTCCGCCAAAGCGCGAACCGTTCATGACTGCTCCTGACGCTCCGGGAGCATAGGATTTCCGCGGCGAGTCCGGGAGTTCCGCGGGCAGGCTCCAATCACAAGCGAAGCCGTTCTCGTTGAGAGAAAGATTCAAGCCGCACCTTCCTGTGCCTTTGCCTTCGTCAATACCGAACAACTTTGTCGACAGCCCGTTCCAAATCCTCTACCGATGGCAATACAGCGAGTTCGAGGTTGGCTGCTGACGGGACGAACGAATCCCTGGCTGCAACACGCACGACCGGGGCATCCAGATGATCAAAGAAGTTCTCTCCAATGCGAGCGGCCACTTCGGCCCCGAAACCCATTGTCAAGGTGTCTTCGTGCGCGACAACCACGCGACTGGTTTTGCGCACGCTTTGGAAGATGGTCTCTTCGTCGAGAGGAACGATCGATCGCAAATCGACTACTTCGATGGAAGGGCCTCCCTTCTCCATCCGGCGAGCCAATTCCAGAGCGAGATATACGGTGCTGCCCCAAGTCACGATGGTCACGTCACTCCCCTGCCGGCGCACTCTGGCCCGTCCGAAAGGGACCAGATAGCTACTGTCCGGCTCCGGAGTTTTTGCCTGAACCCGCCGGTAGAGTCCCTTGTGCTCCAGGAAGATGACGGGGTCCTCCGACCGGGCTGCCGTCTTGATCAATCCCTTCGCGTCTTCGGCACAACTCGGGAAGACCACATACCAGCCTGGGATGTGCGCGAACGCCGACTCTACGCAGGCCGAATGCCAGGGCCCGCCTTTGATGTAGCCTCCTACAGCGATGCGCACCACAACGGGACAAGTCCACTGCCCCTGGCTCCTCCAGCGCACGGTGGCGATCTCGTCCCGCAATTGCATGAACGCAGGCCACAGATAGTCGGCGAACTGAATTTCGACGATTGGCTTATATCCGCCGATCGCCATGCCACCGGCTACGCCGACGACGCTGGCCTCGGCCAAGGGTGAGTTCTCAACCCGCCCCGGGAATGCCGCCGATAGGCCGCGAGTTACACCGAAGACGCCGCCCTTCGGATCGGCAATGTCTTCACCCCACATCACGATTTTCGGATTGCGCTCCATCTCCTCCCGGAGGCCGTGGTTGACGGCGTCAATCAGAGTCACCGGCTGGTCCGAGACGTCTGTGCGCGTAGACTCCGCGGCCCCGGCGGGGGCGCCGGCGGAATAGATATGCGACATCAAGCCCGTCTCGGAAGGTACAGGCGCGGCGTCCGCCTCAGCCGCTGCCCGATCGACCTCTTCGCGGATGGAGTTCCGAAGTTCCTCGACCTCGTGCGATTTCAGAACATGGTGGCGGAGCAGATATTGTTCCGTCTGATCGATCGGATCCTGGCGAACCGCTTCCGCCAGTTCCTCCGCACTGCGGTACTTGCGCTGGTCATCCGACGATGAATGCGAATCCATCCGAATCACGCGGGCTTCGAGCAGGGCGGGGCCACCCCCTTCGCGCATGCGGCGTATGACCGGAGGCAACGTCTGATACATCGGCTCAAACCATGTACCATCCAGATCGAATGCCGGCATTCCGAATCCCCGGGCGATGCGGTGAATCTCCGACACCGTCTGCGTTGCCTGCGGAACGCTGATCGCATAGCCGTTGTTCTGGATCACGAACAGCACCGGGAGGCGGTCCCGGGCCGCCCAATTCAACGCTTCAAAGAATTCACCCTCGCTCGTGGCTCCTTCCCCTGATGAAACGTAGACGACGGCGTCGGACTTGTCCCTATGGAGCGCTCGCGCCATGCCCACTGCAGGCAGAAACTGTGTTCCGGTGCACGCGGTTTGAGCCACGAGATTCAATTCCCGGGACGAGAAGTGCTCTGGCATGTTCCTGCCGTCCGAGTTCGGGTCGCCACCGCGGGTCAGCATCGCCAGAAAGATGTCCCGCAGCGGCATTTCCAGCCCGATCGGGATACACTTTTCGCGGTAGTAGGTGAAGAACCAGTCGTGGCGCGGCTTCAGCAGCAGGGTCATGCCGATCTGAAGTTTTTCGTGCCCCCTCGTCGAGGCGTGAAACGTGCACTTGCCCTGACGCGCAAAGACCTTCAGGCGCTCATCGACGTAATATGCAGTAAGCATCTTCCGGTACAGGGCGAGGGTGATGTCGTGGGGTACGATGCGGACCTCGTCGGGTGAAATCGTCAGTGTGGCCATTTGTCGCCTCCCCTTCTCTGCCCGGAGCTCGCCGGGGGATCGCACTTGACAGGCAGGTGCGATTCCTGTATAAGCAGTATATGAAATACATCTTTTGATGTCAAGGATAACCCGCCGATGAGGCTCACTGCCTATACCGATTACAGCCTTCGAGTTTTGATGTACCTCGGCCTCCGGGGTGAGAAACTGGCTACCATCAGCGAGCTTTCGGAGACCTACGGACTATCAGCCAATCACTTGATGAAGATCGTTCACAACCTCGGCAAGTTGGGTTACATCGAAACGGTCCGGGGCCGTGGCGGCGGGATGCGGCTGGCCGGTGATCCTGAGCAGATCAACCTGGGGAAAGTCGTCAGGCAAATGGAGCCGGATTTTGCCATTGCAGAGTGTTTCGATGCCGGCCGGCATGATTGCGTGATTGCACCGGCGTGCCGTTTGCAACGGGTACTCGATCAAGCAGTCCGATCCTTTCTCGACGTCCTTGATCAGCACACTTTGGCTGACCTCCTGCAGAACCGAACGAAGCTTCGCTCGCTCCTGCACATCGACAGAGCGGGGATGAGACCGAGTTGATACGGCGGCGGCCGGAGCGCAAACGAAAAGGAGGGATCGATGGAAGCAGGACAGACATCCGGAGGAGAGAGCCCGGCGTACGGATTCGAGCGTGGGCGCTGTCTGCCGAACTTCGAGTTTGTGACCGTTGAGGGCGCTCGCAAGGACCTCTCGGACTTCAAGGGCAGGAAGAATCTAGTACTCATTTTCGCCGGGGAGAAAGATGAAGCGCTCCTGAACGCGGTGGCAGGAGCTTTTCCGGCATTCGAGGATCTGGAAGCCCACGTGATAGCGGTGATGAAGATGAGCGCAAGGCGGGCGCTTCGGGTCCATCATGCTCAGCGCTGGCCGTTTGATCTTGTGTTGGATGCCGGCGGAGCGCTCCAACGTACGTCTGGCGCCGAGAATGGCCAGGGATCGTCAGGCCTGGCAGTATACGTCACGGACCGGTGGGCGGAGGTGGTGTTTGCCTGCCGGACGTTGCACGGCGACCCTGTACCGGGCATCGCTGATCTCCTGGGCTGGCTGGCGTTCGTCGATCATCAGTGTCCGGAGTGCTTCCCGTCAGAGTGGCCCGCGTAACCGCGCAACATGGACGATAGCTGGCTGCGGATACAGCAAACTGCGGAGTTCGGCGAGGTGTTCCGGATAGGGTCCTTCGGGCTCAAGAACTCATGGCGACGAATCTCTCCCTGTGAAATCGCCCATCACCGAAACTGGATAGCCAACTGCTCATCGATCAACACGGTGGACGGCGATACCGATCCGGCTTCGGGACCAGACAGAGCGATTTGCCGTGTGCGCATTCCCGGGTGCAGCAAGACGATCTGCAAAGTCAGCCGGAATCCAAGCAAACAAATCACATTCGACCGGCCGTTCGAGCAACATTTCAGGACGCTGAAGCATGGTTGTCTCCACCGATGCGCTGCACAATCGTACCCGTGGAAAGAACGTCACGCAACAACGTACAAACATGCCAGACCAGCGGCCAGCCTGAAATCTCCTATGAGTATCCGGCCACCGAACATCAGGCGCGGCGAAGACCGCTAACCAAGAGTTCAACAATCGTGCGCTCCGGGATGATGTCCATACTCAAAGCCATCACAGTCATGGCCTTTGCGGCTTCCCTGCCTGCGCAGGAAGTTCTCACGCTGCGGCAGGCGGTGGATTTGGCATTGTGGGCGAATCCGCTGGTGGCGGCTGCCGGCGCGGGTGAAAAGGAAGCCGAGGCCCGAATTCGCCAGGCTCGCTCGGCGTCCATGCCCCACGTGCAGTTCTCGGAGAGCTTCCAGCGAGGCAACAACCCTGTCTTTGTCTTCTCCTCGCTGCTCACCCAGCACCAGTTCAGCGAACGGAATTTCGCCATTGGTCCCATGAACCGCCCGGATGCTCTGAACAACCACCAGTCCCGGTTGATGGTTGAACAAGTGCTGTTCGATGCCGGGCAGACAAGCCACAGCGTTGAAGCGGCGCGCTTCACCCGCCAACTCAGCAGTGAAGACACGCGCCGCAGCCAATCAGACGTTGTCCTGCACGTACTACAAACCTACTTTGGCGTCTCGCTGGCGGAGAAGAACCTCCAGGTGGCGCGCGAGTCAGTCAGGAGCGCCCAGGCGGACCTCGCGCGCGCGGAGTCGATCTACGAGTCCGGCCGCAGCACTCATGCGGACGTGCTTGCGCTGCGCGTTCACCTGGCAGCGATGCGTGAGCAGCAGATCAGGGCCTCGAATGACCTGGTTATCGCCCGCGCCGCGCTGAACGATGCGCTCGGAGTCAGCCTCGACCGCGCGTTCGAACTGACGACGCCGCTCGAATCTGGCGCCGCGGCGCCCGAGGCTTCGCTCGAAGAGTATCGCCGACTTGCCGTTGAGAACCGTCCGGAAATGCGGCAGGCCGGACTTACCCAGCGCCTCACCCACACAGAGCAGCAGGCAGCTGCATCCGCCTACTGGCCTGAGGTCGTCTTTCAAGGGATCCTCGAGGCCGACCGTCAAAACCTCTACAGCAAAGGCGGCGCTAACTGGTTCACCGCCGTCACGCTGCGCTGGAGCTTGTGGAACGGAGGCGAGACCAAGGCCCGGGTGCTGCAGGCGCGCTTTGCGGAGACCCGCGCCGAGGCGCTCGTAAGGCACTGCGATTCGGCGATTCACCTGGAAGTCCGCAAGGCGTACCTGGATCTGAAGGCAGCCGCGCAGCGGGTGGAAGTCGCCTCCGCTGCATCGGCCGAAGCGGAAGAGGCGCACCGCATCATCCAGAACCGCCACGAAGCCGGCCTGACTACGGTTACCGAACTGCTGCGGAGTGAGACGGCCCTCGTCGCGGCGCGTACGCGCCATCTGGCGGCCGTGTACGACTACCGGCTTGCCGCCGGCGCGCTGGAGCACGCCGCTGGAACGCTGACGGCCGATTCCGCGGTGGTGAATTGAGGTGCACAGATGAACCGATTCCAGATGCTCGCAATTCCGATCATGATGACCACCGCCTGCTCGCGGCAGGGAGCCCCTCTCGCCGCGACGGGCGCCCAACAACCAGCGGCGGCGGTGCAGATCGAGACAGTGACCGTTTCGCCGATTGATGACCTCTATCGGGCCAGCGGCACGGTGCGCGCCCGCGAGATCGCGTCGATCGCCGCGAAGATCACGGCCGGCATTCTCGATGTGCGCGTCCACGCCGGCGACCATGTGCGGGCGGGCCAGACGCTCATTGTGTTGGACCGCCGTGACCTCGCGGCGAACCTCCGCGGCTCCGAGGCGGCGCGCGTCGAAGCCGAAAGTGCATTCACCGAGACCGAAAACGCCATGGCGTCGGCCCGCGCAAGCGCCGAACTGGCGCGTGTAACACACAAGCGATTTCAGGAACTGCTGGCCAAGGAATCCGTTTCGCAGCAGGAATTCGATGAGTCGCAAGCGCGGCTCAAGAGCGCCGAGGCGGCTGTCGAAATGGCGGTCTCCAAGCGCCGGCAGGTGGAGGCGCGCGGCAGCCAGGCTGAGGCTCAGGCCGCCGCCGCGCGTGTTGCCCTTGGCTACAGCACGCTCGTCGCGCCCTACGCCGGCCTGGTCATCGAGCGCAAAGCCGATCCCGGCAGCCTGGCCACACCGGGGGCGCCGCTGCTGATCCTGGAACGCGAGGGCGACCTGAGGCTGGAGGCCTCGATCGACGAGTCACGGCTGGGTCTGGCGTGGATCGGTGAAAGCGTGGCGGTCGAGATTGACGGCCTGAACCGCACCGTCGCCGGGCGCGTCGGCGAAATCGTACCCTCGGTTGATTCCGCTACTCGCACATTCGTCGCCAAGATCGATCTACCAGCTCTGCCGGGCCTGCGGGCCGGCATGTTCGGCCGCGCCGATTTCTCCGCCGGAACGCGAGAGGCGATGCTGGTTCCCCAATCCGCGGTTCTCGAGCGCGGACAGATCCGGTCCGTGCATGTCGTCGAAGGAGATACGGCCCGGCTGCGATTCGTCACGCTGGGCGAAGCGCGAGGCAACTTGCGTGAGATTCTCTCGGGCCTGACGGCAGGGGAAAGAATTGTCGTCGCACCGCCGCCGCTGCTCGCCGATGGGGGCCGCGTGGCGATTCAGGAGGCGTCCAGATGAACGACCCGACCCGCCTCCGCGCTGCCGGGCGGCTCGCCGCCGCCTTCATCAGCTCGAAGCTCACGCCGCTCATTGTGATGGCCTCGGTTCTACTGGGCGTCTTCGCTCTGGTCAAGTTCCCCCGCGAAGAGGAGCCTCAGATCATAGTCCCCATGATCGACATCTTCGTCGAGATGCCCGGCGCCTCTGCACGCGAGGTGGAAGAGCGCATCACCAAGCCAATGGAGAAGCTTCTGTGGGAGATTCCGGGCGTCGAGTACATCTACTCTACTTCCAGCCCCGGCATGTCCATGGCGGTGGTGCGCTTCTTCGTCGGCGAGGAAGAAGAAAGAGCCATCGTGCGGCTGAACCAGAAGTTGTTCGCGAACTTCGACCAGATACCGCCGGGCGCCTCGGCGCCGCTCATCAAGCCGCGGTCGATCGATGACGTGCCTATCCTGGCGCTGACACTCTGGAGCAAACGTTACAGCGACTACGAACTGCGCCGTCTCGCCGCCCAGTTGCACGACACCATCAAACAGGTGGATCAGGTCTCCGCCGTCGCCATCATCGGCGGGCAGCGCCGCCAGGTGCGCGTCGAACTCGACGAAGGCCGGCTGGCCGGCTATCATCTCTCGCCCACGGACATCACGGGCGCGCTTGGCACGGCCAATAGCCGCCTGCAGGCCGCGAGCTTTTCCGGCTCGAACCGGGAGTTTGTGTTGGAAGCCGGCTCGTTCCTTGCCTCCGCCGATGATGTGCGGCGCGTGGTGGTCGGCGTGGCCGGCGGCCGCCCGGTATTTCTGGGTGACGTCGCCCTCATTGAGGACGGCGGTGAGGAGCCATCACAGTACGTCCGCCACGCTTCGGCCGGCGATCCTGCCTTGTGGCCCGCCGTCACGCTCGCCATTTCCAAGCGCAAGGGCGCCAACGCCATTAGCGTGGCCGATCGAGTGCTTGCCCGCGTAGACGCGATGCGAGGCTCACTTCTTCCCTCCGACGTGCAGCTTTCCATCACTCGCAACTACGGAGAGACAGCTGCCGAGAAATCGAACGAGCTGCTGTTCCACATGCTGATCGCCGTGATTTCAGTGGCGGCGCTCATCTGGCTGACGCTCGGCCTGCGCGAAGCGGGCATCGTTTTTGTCGCCATCCCCGTCACGCTGGCCCTCACGCTCTTCACGTTCTACCTCTACGGCTTCACGCTGAACCGCATCACGCTGTTTGCGCTGATCTTCTCCATCGGTATCCTGGTGGACGACGCCATCGTCATCGTCGAAAATATCGTGCGCCACGCACGCCTGCCGCAGAACGAGGGCCGCAGCCTGGCGCAGGTGGCCGTGGAAGCGGTTGATGAAGTCGGCAACCCGACTATCCTCGCCACTCTGACCGTGATTGCCGCGATTCTGCCCATCGCGTTTGTCAGCGGGTTGTCGGGTCCGTATATGCGGCCGATCCCCATCGGGGCGTCGGCGGCGATGTTCTTTTCGCTGATTGTCGCCCTGGTGGTGACGCCGTGGGCCTCCGTCCGGATCCTTGGCCGCTCTGGCGGCCACAGCCGCCGGGAAGGCGAGGACCGCCTCACGCGCCTGTACCGCCGCGTGATGCATACGTTGCTCCATCACACTGCGGCAGGGAGTGGATTTCTGGCGCTGGTTGCGGCCCTGTTTCTCGCCTCGTCCGCTCTCATCGGATTCGGCTTCGTCAAAGTGAAGATGCTGCCGTTCGACAACAAGAGCGAATTCCAGGTCATCATCGACATGCCCGAAGGCACGACCCTCGAAGAGACCGAGCGCGTCGCCAGCGAACTCGCCGCTGTCATCCAGAAGCAGCCCGAGGTTGTGAACCTCCAGACGTACTCCGGCATTGCTTCGCCCTACAATTTCAACGGACTGGTGCGCCACTACTTTCTGCGGCGCGGGCCCAACATCGCCGACATCCAGGTGAACCTCGTCAGCAAGTCCAAGCGGAAGCTCCAGAGCCACGATATCGCCAAGCGTATCCGCGAGCAGTTGATCCCCGTGGCGCAGCGCTCGGGAGCCCGCATCAAAGTTGCCGAAGTGCCACCCGGCCCGCCGGTGCTCGAAACGATGGTGGCCGAGGTATATGGCCCCACACAGCGCGGTCAAATTGAAATCGCACGGCAGGTACGCAACGCCTTCGAGAAGACCGCCGGTGTGGTTGATGTCGATTGGTATGTGGAAGACGATCAGCCGAAGTACCGCATCCGGCTGGACCACGAGAAAGCCGCGCTCAACGGCATCACCGACCAGGATATGGCGCACGTGCTTCGCCTGGCGAGCGGGGGCGATTCCGTTGGCTTGCTCCACGACTCCGCAGAGAAAGAAGACGTACCCATCGCCGTGCGCCTCTCGCGCGCCTCGCGTTCCGATCTCGATCGGCTGAAGAGCCTGAGGTTGCGAGGCCGCGACGGCAGCCTGGTCGCCCTCAGCGAGATCGCGCACATCGAGGGTGCTATCGAGGACAAGAGCATCTATCACAAGAACCTGATGCCGGTGACGTACGTTACGGCCGACCTGGCGGGGGTCATCGAAGGTCCGATCTACGCCATGCTGAAGGTCGCCCCCAAGATCCGGCGTATCCGGATCCCTGAAGGCTATGGCATCGAGCAGTACACCGCGTCGCTGCCGCCCACGGACACACGCTACGCGATCAAATGGGACGGCGAGTGGCACATCACGTACGAGGTCTTTCGGGACCTCGGCCTGGCGTTCGGCGCTGTGCTGGTCCTGATCTACATCCTGATCGTCGGCTGGTTCCAGTCGTTTGTGACGCCGTTGGTGATCATGGCGGCGATTCCGTTTTCCCTGGTCGGCATCCTGCCAGCTCACGGCGTGCTGCACGCGTTCTTCACCGCCACCTCAATGATCGGCTTCATTGCCGGCGCCGGCATCGTGGTGCGCAACTCGATCATCCTGGTTGACTTCATCGAGCTGCGACGCAAGGAGGGCATACCGCTGGATCAGGCCGTCATCGACGCGGGCGCGGTCCGCTTCCGCCCGATGATGCTTACCGCCGCGGCCGTCATCGCAGGCTCGGCGGTGATTCTTTTCGATCCGATCTTTCAAGGGCTGGCCATCGCACTGATCGCCGGCGAAGTCGCATCCCTGGCGCTGTCGCGCATGACGGTTCCGGTTGTTTACTACCTCGTCAACCGAAGGAGATCAATATGACGATTGGGAGGTCACTCTGAATCAGGGACTCAAGTTACTGGGCGTTCTGGCTCATCCCGACGATGAGTCACTCGGTTTCGGCGGAACGTTCGCCAAGTACGCGGCGGAGGGAATCGAGACTTACCTCGTTACAGCCACGCGCGGAGAACGCGGCCGTTTCGGTCCCCGAGGCGAGCGCGGCGATCCCGTGGAAGTCGGGCGGGTTCGCGAAGCAGAGTTACGAGCTGCCGCCGCTGTGCTCGGTATCCGCGAAGTCTCCGTCCTGAACTTTCCGGACGGTGCTCTTGATAGTGTCCCGGCCGGAATTGCGATTCGAGCCATCGTCCCGCACATCCGGCGCATTCGACCGGACGTTGTCGTCACCTTCGGTCCGGATGGAGCCTATGGGCACCCCGACCACATTGCGATTTCCCAATTCACGACCGCCGCCACCCTGTGCGCCGCCGATTGCGGATACCGCATTGGCGATGGATCGCAGATGGATTCGCTTCCGCCTCACCGCGTTGCAAAACTCAACTACCTGGCGTGGCGAAAGAACAAGTGGGACGCATATCAAGCCGCATTTCGCAAGCTGATATCAGTGGTGGACGGCGTTGAGCGGGAGGCCCATCCGTGGCCTGATTGGGCCGTGACAACCGAGATCGACACGTCAGCCGTCTGGCCCACGGTCTGGAAGGCTGTCTGCTGCCATCGAACACAGATGTCAATCTATGAGCGGCTGGAACATCTCACGGATGAACAGCAAACAGCACTGTGGGGCTCCCAGGAGTTTTATCGCGTCTTCAGCTCTTCCAATGGCGGACGCGGACGGGAATACGACGTCTTTGAAGGCCTGCGGTGATCGGGGCCGGGCGGAGTCCACACGGTGGCCGCGACGAAACGCTCGTTGTGCGGGCCGTCGTTGAAATAGTACACGGTGACGATCTTTCCGTCCGGGCGCTGCGCGCTGCGGGTGTAGCCGAGTTCCCATGTCGACGCTCCGTCGCGGATGACCAGCGGCTCGCTCCAGCTAGCGCCCTCGTCCTCGCTGAAGCGCGCCAGGATGCTGTAGGGTTTGGCCCGGTAGCCGTACGTAAGGCAGAGCCGCCCGTCGCGGAGTTTGAGGAGCATTGGCGGGTTACCGCCGAACTCGCCGGTTCCGGCCACTGAACTCCGGAACCGCCAGGATGCGCCATTGTCCGTCGATTGGTAGGCGTCTATGCGATTCGCGTCCCCGTCCTGCACGCGGACGGTTGTCAGCAGGCGTTTGGAGTCCAGACGCAACGTGGATGGCATGATAGCGAAGCCTCGGGGCTCGTCGCCGACCGGCGCCACGTAGCGCCACGTCAGACCGCCATCGGTGGTCCGCACGCAGATGGTGCGGCCCTCGCGCCCGTCGGTTTTCGCTTGCGTGACGAAAACCATCGCCTCATGCCTGCCGTCGATCACGTAATCGGTTCGGGCTGCCACGCCCTTGCCGAATTGAGGGAACCGGAACGGTCCATCCCAGGATTTGCCCTTGTCGTAGCTGTACCAGAACAGCGAGGGGCCGGTGTTCACGTTCCTGCAACGAATGGTGAGAGCGAAACCGGGGCGTTGGAAGTCCATCGACTCGCTGAGGTCCATGGGCGCGCGCCCTCCCTGGTCGGGCGGCAACAATTCGCGCGGCGATTCCACGGTCCAGGTCTGCCCGCCGTCCAGGCTTCGCGCCAGACGAGGCTCCCCGGGCTTGTCGTGATTTTGTTGATGGCTGTCCGCCGGCTGCACCTGGTGCCACCCCGCGGTGAAACCGACCAGAATCTCGTTGGCCCAGGACCAGATGCCGTGATTCGCCGGCCAGGCGGCGAAGCGGCCATTTTCCCGGTAGACCATGCGGTGCTGCGGCGAATCCACGGGGGCCGCGTGGACCAGACCCGCGGCCGCAGCGAGGAGGAGAAGTGCTCTGCTCATTCGATGTAGTGGTGGTAGAGGCCCATGTAATACGGCAGCAGGAAGACGGCTCCGTCTCCGAGACCGTGCCCTTTGCCGCCGGTGTTCAACTGATACGGGTTGTGGTTCCAGAACTCGAAGAACCGCTCGTCCGCGGGCAATACCCGGCCGTCTCGCCGGTAGCCCAGTCCGCGCCGCTCGTCATCTTCCGGAGTGAAGAAGCGCACCGGGACAATGTCCTTGCGGTGGCTGTTCTGGTGCGCCCAGTCGATGCGGTCCAGCGGCAGGCGCCGCAGCGTATCGAGGGAGTCATCCAGCCACTCGCCTTTGAGAGTAAGGTTCCTGGATTCAAAGGCGTCGCTGAACTTCTTCCCGCTGAGGCTGGCGGCGGCGACAAAGTTGAAGAACGGGTTCATTTCCGGACGCTCCATACGCCAGTAGTTGGCCAGCGAGTACGAGTACCTTTGCTGGAGGTCATCGTCCGTCTCGTACTTGATCAGGTCGTAGTAGCACATGAACGCCATTTCGTCGTCCGACTGATTGCCAGATCCGGGACCGGCCGTGATCTTGGCCACCATCATGTTGGTCGCGTACTTGTGATCCGTGACGAGCTTGTTGTACGCGCCGGTGTATTTCGGATCGCCGGTCATGTGCTCGGTGACCTTCAGGTAGGAGAGGATACTCAACGCGTTGAGCCCGCGTCCGGCCCACCACTCCCGCTTGTCGTTCAGGCTGACGGGATCGTAGACTCCCCATCGGGTGGGAGATCCGTCCCAATCGACGAGTGAAAGGTTGTGTGCCAGCAGGTGGTCCGTGATGCCGCGCACGACTTTGCGGACATCTTCTTTCTCTTGGGGGGTCTCCGCCACCAGGTCGTAGTATTGGGCGTAGAAGAAGTAGTGGCCGTCGAGTTCGTCGGAGCTGGTATCGGTCTTCCAATACCACTTTCCATCGGCGCTCTTCGGCCAGCGGGGCGAGAGCACCTTCCAGAGATGATCGCGGCTGGCGCGCGACCGGATGTCCCGCTCCCTGGAATCGTGCAGGTTCGGATCGGGCCCGGACGTAGGCAGGATGGCGCGCGCCGGGAAACCCGGAGGGGCGGGATGCTCGCCGCCCTGTGTGATCTCGCTGAGGAAGCGCAGGGCCTCAAAGGCCTTGCGCGCGCGCTGTTTAGCCAGAGGGTCGTGGGTAGCCGCGTAGGCAAAACACTCCCCGGCGCCGTACATCGCGGTCCACAGACCATCGTTGTCGCTGTCGCTCTGTACCCACTCGCTCTTGTCGCCGGCCTTGGTCAGCCGGACCGCCATCACGTACCCATAGGGGGTCCGCCGGTGCCGGCGATCGATCTCATCCTCATAAAAGCGCGCCTTCTCGGCGAACGTCGTCGGCTTTCGCTCAATCGCGCCAGCGCCTTTGGCCGTGGCGAACCAAGCAACGCCGCGTTCCGAAACGCCGATGCCCCGAACGTTGTCGTCGGGCAGCCAGCGAAGGCCCTGGCGGTACTCCCATGTCGTTCCGTCGAAGCGGATCGCTCCCCGCCTGGTGCCAAGCCAGACAACACCAGGCTCTCCCGCGGCCAGCGTGGTGAAGTCATCATAGGGCAGTCCATCCTGCCCGGTGAAGAGCTTCCACCCCGAGGCGTCGCGACGCCCGGCGCCTTGGGGGCTGCCGAACCACAATCGGCCCTGCGAGTCGAAGGCCACGCCGCGGACGTCCACCGGCGCCCAACTGCGATCGCCATCACGCGGATACTCAGGCCTCCAATTGCCGCCTTCTTCTTTGACGAACAGTCCTTGCGCGGCGGCGAGCGCAATCTGACCTTGCGGACCGAAGGCCACCTGCCGAATCTCGATCGGCGTCACGGGCAGCGTCACAGGTTTCAGATCGTTACCGGCGCGGTAGAGCGCATCGATCGTCGCGACATACGCGGACCCGCGCTGCGGGCCGATGGAGCGAACGGCCGATGGCACCGACGCGATGCGCGTGGCTTTCCCCGCCTCGATGCGGTAGACCGCGCCGTCGTAGCCGAGATATGCCGTGTCGCCCGATGCGGCGCAGGCATCGACGGGCCGTCCAGAGAAACCGTCCACCGTTCGCCACGATCCTTCGGAGAACCGGGCCAGGCCTCGTGGAGTTCCCGCATAGACGGTGCTGCCGGTGACGGCGACGCAGTTCACCTGATCATCGGGCAAACCTTCAGCAGTGGTGAATGCCCGCTTCACCTCTATATCGAACACGCCGACCTTTACGGCCGCGGATAGAGACACGCTGAGCAGGAGGGGAAGTACAAAGTATCGAGTCATGTTACATCCGGGAGGAATTGCCTAAAGAAAAGGGGCCGGTTTGATCCGGCCCCTGAGCGGGTGGCTATTCCCACATGGACTTTCCTATCTTAGAAAACGACCTTCATGGCGAAGACGATCAGCCGCTGCTCGTTTTCCTGGTCGTTTTCCAGGAAGCCGAACTGCGAGTTGGTGACGTCCTTGGTGTACCCGTTCGTCGCTTTCGAGAAATACGGGAAGTTGCCGACGTTGTGGGCGTCCACGCGCAACTGAATGCGCACGCGCTCCTTGATAGGGAACTGCTTCATCATGGAGGCGTCGACCACATTCAGTGGCTTAGTGCGAACGTCCGAGAACCATGTGGGGAAGTCGCGCAGTGTGTAAGGCGCCTGCGCCACTGTCGGGAACATGGCTGTGTTGAAGTACGGGTCGCTGGAAACATCGAACTGCGGGTGGCCATTCGCCTGGGCGTAGGAGTCGCGCTGGCCGTCCGAAAGTTTCGCCGTGCCGGCCTTGAGCGGCGCGGCGGTCGGGAAGGGGAACGGATAGCCGGAGTGGGAGTTGAACGCGCCGGAGGCGGTCCAGCCGCCGATGACGGCATCAACCCATTTGTTCCAGCCGGCGCCATAGGCACGGTGACGGCCGAACGGAAGGTCCCACGTGCCGATGACCGATGTCTGCCGTGGCGAATCGTACTGGGTGAGGTGCTTCTCCAGCGACGTCGCCTGCAGGTTGGAGAGGTTCACATCCTGAGCATTGAGAGTGTTCAGCTGCTGTAAGGTCTTTGACAAGGTCAACGACACCGTGGCGGTGAATCCGTGCGCGAAACGGTGCGTCAACTTGGACTGGAACCCATCGTACCGCTGGGATCCAATCGGCACGCTGAGGGCGGTCACCGAGCTGTATTGCGGATAGGCATACAGCAGTTGTGCCCGAGGGAGAGTGGCCGCGTTCAGACCGGAGCCCGGCAGCAGACCGGCCATCGGGTTGGCCAGCTTCTGGGTGAAGTAAGCGGGCCGCTGATCCACCGGAAGGCTGGTCAGGACGGAGGTCGGAATGAAGTTCAAGCCAAGGTTGACCGGAAGCCGCCTGGTCTGGTTGCCCACGTACGAAGCATCCACCACCCAGCCGCGGGGCAGTTCGTATTGGAAGCCCGCCGAGTACTGCTGCGAGTAAGGCAGCGGGCGATCCCGATACGGGAACGAGATGCTCTGGCCGAGGGCCGTCGACAATCCGGCGCTGCTGCCTGCGGGCTTGATGAGGCCGGTGGGGAAGATGGAGGACGGGTACGGGTTGGTCAGGGAGACCGCCGGGGTCAGACCGCCGTCCAAGCTCGAAACGAGATTCGTCGGCTGGCTATAGCCTGTCTGCGGACCGTTGACGCTCTGGCCGAGGTAGCTGAGCGCGTAACCGCCGCGGAAGACCAGCTTCGGCGTCAGTTTGTACGCAACACCGATGCGGGGCTGGAAGTTGGCCCGCTTCGGATCGAAGGCATAGTTGGAGACGCCATTCGTGCCTGCGTATACCAGGCCGCCGGTCAGCCCAGCGGCGCAAGCGGGACAGTTGCCGGCCGCCGGAGAGGATTTTGCCGCCGCCGCGATGGGGCTTGCCTGATTGAAGCCAAAACCGGCCACCATCTGGTCGTGACGCTCGTAACGCGGGGTTTCATAATCCCAGCGCAGGCCGAGGTTCAGCGTGAGCTTGGAGTTCACTTTGAAGTCGTCCTGAGCGAATGCCGCATAGTAGTGAGACCGGAAGTAGGGGCTCACGTTGTTGTCAACTTTGCCGCCAGCCGGATTGCCAAGCAGGAAGGTGGCAAAGCCGTTGCCCGAACCTGCAGCACTCTGCAGCGGATTCGCCTGGGTCCAGGAGGTGTCGAAATCATATTCGCCGCTGGCGAGGCCAGGGCTGGTGGAAGTGTCGTTGTAACGGCGGAACTCGGTACCGAAGTGCAACTGGTGCCGGCCGAGGATCCAACTCACACTGGGCTGCAGCGAGTAGGCATCCTGGGTCCCGTAGTTATAGACCGACGAAGATCCGATCTGCTGGTAGTTCGCGATGCTGAAGTACGGAAAGACGCCGCGGCGGAACTGGGACACGAGCGAGGACGGGAAGCCGAGCGTCGCCGGGTCGAAGTTGTAGCCAAACGTGTTGCCGCCCTGGCCTTCATACCGCGCCAAGCCGGCGCGAACATCAAGGACGATGCTGGGCGTCATGGTGTAGGTCCAGTCCGCGCCCCAGGTGCGGGGGATGCGGGTGGAAGGCCACTCGGTGCTGGGCTCGGCGGCGTTGTCACCCCAGACCAGCTTCGAATAGTTCAACCACGGTGTCTGGCCATAGCGGAAGGACACCCGGCTCTTCGCCGTCATGAAGTAGTCCATCTTGCCGAGCCAGGAGTCGTAGTTGTTCGTCGAAGGAAGAACCTTGGCGTAGTTGCCGGTCTGCGCCAGGCCAAGACCGGGCTTGTTCGGGTGAGGCAGGTACGAGGCCACCTTGGCCGACACCGCGTTGATCCGGCTCGCAGGAATAATGTCGCCCGCGAACATCGCTCTCTGGTAGGATCCGTCGGGCAGGAGTGTAGTGGTCAGGGGATCGAAGATGTTCACCTTCTGCCCGGAGTTGGTAAGCGTCTTGGAGAAGTCGCCGCCGCGTTCGGCGTCCGTTGGCAGGGTGGTATTGATCTGGCTGCCGGGATTGTGTTCCCGAAGGCCTTCCAGAGAAACCATGAAGAACAGCTTGTTACGGCCGTCGAATACTTTCGGGATGTAAACGGGAGCATCCACCTCAAAGCCGAAGGTGTTGTTCTTGAACGGTGTCTTGTCCAAGCCGCTGGCGTTGTCGTTCCATTCACCGGTGCGGAACTTGTCGTTCTTGAAGAACTCGTACAACTGGCCGTGAAGCGCATTAGTGCCGGACTTCAGGTTGATATTCATGACGCCGCCGCCGACGCGGCCAAACTGTGCGTCGTAAGAATTCGTCTGGATGGTGAATTCCTGAGTGGCGGCGATATTGGGAACGAAACCGACGCCGCGGTCGCTCTTGGTGTTGGTCTGTCCGTCGAGAACAGTTTCGTTCTCACCCTGAACGCCGCCGCTGATTGCCACGCCGTTCACATTGCCGAAGGCGTAGAGTTCCATGGAACCCCAGTAGGTGCTGGTCTTCAGCACGCCCGGCTCGTTGTATTCAAGCGCGTAGAGGTTGCGGCCGCCGGATGGGACCTGTTCGACAACGCGGTTTTCGATGGTGCCTTGCCTGATGGCTGATTCCGATTGGAGCAGGGAGACCTGCTCTGTGACGGTCACGCTTTCGGTTGCGGAACCCAGTGCCAGTGCGACATCAATCGGCACCTTGTCGGAGGCGAGTAGTTCAACGCTCTCCCGAACGTACTGCTTGAAACCCGTCGCGCTGACGGTAAGGCTGTACTTCCCGGGGGGAAGGAACTGAATCACGTAGCGGCCGGCGGAGGTTGTTTCGGCATCATACGTGACGTTTCGTTCAATGCTACGGGCAACCACCTTGGCCCCGACGATTAGAGCGCCACTCGGGTCCGTGACGGAACCTGAGATGGTGGCCCGGATCTCCTGGCCATAGGCGCAAGAGATGGCAATTAACAACAACTGCGACAACTTGAAAGGCAAAGACTTCATCCTGGACCCCTATCAGTTCAAACTCGAGACGATGCCGGCATATCTGCCGACGCACTGGCAGAATACAAGTCGCAACGGATCCGTGTCAACGACTTTCTGCTATTTTTAGCAAAAAGTAGACCTATCTAAAGGAACCCCCTCGTTCGTTGACTTCGTATCTGGCAGAAAATAAGCGGACCGGCCCGTCCTGCGGGCGCACTCCATCCAGATCTGCTGGTCAAAGTGGCAGGAAGTTACGGCCGGGATGAAGGGATGCGCGCGACGGCGCGGCTGACTTTCTGGATAGCTTCGGCGATGTCGTCCATGTCCTTGCGCTCCGCAAGCAGGACGCGGTGTTCCAGCCAGACCATTTCTTGACAGGAACGTTCAGAATTTGGACAGAGGGCTCCAAAGCGGCTGTAGTCCCGGCCAAGTGACGGATTCTGGAAAAGGGGGTTGCGGTACAGGGGATGGGCGTAGCCGGCCGACGCGGGGATTCCCTCCGCAGTGAGCGCCTGGAGAAACTCCGCACGGCTCATTCCGAATTCCCGCTCGTCAAAACGGAACACGTAGATGTGAAATGCGTGGCCGGTGGCGTAGGATGGCACTTCCAGCGGGCGAATGCCGCTGATCCGTTTCAGCTGCTCGGTGAGGTAGAACGCGTTCGCCTGCCTTTTCGCCGTCTGTTGAGGGAGCCTCCGAAGTTGCTCCAGCAGGATGGCCCCCTGAAACTCTGTGAGGCGGTAGTTCCATCCGAGGTAGTGGTGCTCATACCAGGGCCGCCCCACTTTGCGGCCCACCCAGATGTGGCTTTCGCAAAGTTCGGCAAGTTGGGCGTCATCGGTCACGATGAGGCCGCCCTCGCCCGCCGTCATGTTCTTCGACGCCTGGAAGCTGAATGCGCCGGCCAGCCCGATGGCGCCGAGCCCTCGCCCATTCCAGGTTCCGCCGTGCCCGTGGCAGGCGTCTTCGATAACTGCGATTCCACGGCGCGAGCAGATCTCAAGGATTGCCCCCATGTCGGCGGCAAGTCCGGCGAAGTGGACCGGCATTACCGCTTTGGTACGCGGCGTAATCGCCTCCTCCAGACGACTGGGGTCCAGGTTCAGCGTCGCGATGTCGATGTCGCAGAACACCGGCGTAGCGCCGATGAGCATGGGGGCGGTGGCAGTCGAGACGAAGGTGTAGGGCGGGACAATTACCTCGTCGCCCGGCCCGATGCCCATTGACTTCAGCACCACCTCAATCGCGCCGGTGCCCGTCGTGCAGGCGATGCCAAATTGCGCCCCCAGGGCCCGGGCGAACTGTTTCTGGAACTCACCGACCTTGGACTGAGCGCCCTCTACCGCGCACTTCGGATCGATGGCCTCTCCCATCGAATAGCGCCACCATTGCCCGCTCCGGAGAACCTCCACGAGGGCTTTCTCCTCGGCGTCATCGAACACCGGCCAGTGGGGAAAGGGCTTTGTGCGTACCGGCGTACCGCCATACAACGCAAGGTCGTTCATCAGTTACTCTCTGCTTTGCTCCGGTTGACGCCGTTCTTCATCGAATCCGCAAAATTTGATGGGACCTCGTAGTATCGATCCAGTACCATTGCCGCCGCGCCCAGCACTCCCGCGTTCTCTGTCAGGCGCGCGTAGCGCACTTCCACGTGTTCGGAGAATTCGCGAAGAGCTTGCCGCCGAATCACGGCAATGATCTGGTCCAGGAAGTCCTGGCCGGCCGCGCGAAGGCTGGAATCGATGACCACAACGGCTGGATTGAAGAGGTTGACCAGATTTGCGATGGCCAGGCCGAGATAGCGCCCGACCTCGGCGACGATATTGATCGAGATCTTGTCGCCGCGGCTTGCGCCTTCAAAGACCATCCACCCTGTAATGCGCGACGGATCGCCGCCGGCCTTGGCCAAGAGGTCCGTGTTCCCGCCTTCCGCCACGGCGCGCCGAACCCGCACCTCCACGGCCCGAAGCCCGGCAATGGCTTCCAGGCAACCGAAGCTGCCGCAATTGCAGGCGGGGCCGTCCTCAGTGATGTGGGTGTGGCCGAACTCGCCCGCGGCCGACCGCTGGCCGTAGAGCAGGCGCCCATCGACGAAAAAGCCGGCGCCGATCCCGGTGCCGTAGTCGACATAGATCATCGTCTCCGCGCCTTCGCCAGCAGCCGTTCGCTCCGCAACAGTCTTCGCCCGAGTGCGCGTCTCCACCAGCACGGGAAGCCCGAACTCCTCTTCGAAGATCCTCCGAAGAGGAACGTCCTTCCAGAATCCGATGGTAGAAGAGGTCACGGTCGTGCCAGTGCGGCTGTCCACCAGTCCCGGATCGGCAATCCCGATGCCTTTAAGCGACTGCCGGTCGATGCCGGATTCCTCGAGTGCCCGCTTTAAGGTATCCGCCAACTGGCGGATGAGACCGGACGGTCCGTGGTCAAGGACTGTTGGCGCGCAGGCGACATGCGTGATCTGGAGTGCAAGGTTCGTCACCCCGGCGACAACCCGTTCGTCGTCAAACTCGACCGCGCCTACACATCCGAATGCTTCGTTCAGGCGGAGCAGCACGCCTTTGCGCCCCAATCCGCCCTCTTCCACCCCCGACTCGACGATCCGTTGTTCGTGGAGCAATTGCCGGACAATCTGCGAGGTAGCGCTGGGACGGATGCCAGTCAATCCGTAAATGGTCGCTCTGGAGATGGGACCGTGTCGTCGAATGAGGGATTCGACGAGCTTCAAGTCCAAGTCGATCTTTGCGCTGCCACGCTTCATTCGCTATCCACAGTAATCGTAAGGGGCATTTCCGGCGGAGTCAAGCCATTATTACCGCCAGCAGCAGGAAGCGTAGCGAGTACACGCTTTCAGATTGACTATTCATACCCAGAACGGCAGAAATGCATTGACTTCTCCAGATGGGAAACCCCATAATTCGGGTTGCTGGCAACGTTATGAGTACTTCTGAGGATCTTGGCGGCGCCATGCCCGGCTCAGTTGAGGATTCAGCGCCCCGCCTTCGCCGGGTCCTTTCTCTGTGGGACCTGATCGTCTACGGCATCGTGCTCGTCATGCCGATCGCCCCCGTGCCGCTGTTCGGCGTCGCACAACAACTCTCCAACGGTCACGCGGTTGCGACTATTCTACTCGCCATGGTGGCGATGGCGCTGACCGCCGTCAGCTATGGCAGGATGGCGGCGATTCATCCTTCAGCCGGGTCCGCCTACACTTACGTCCGGCTCAGCCTGAATCCGACACTCGGCTTCCTGACGGGCTGGGCGATGTTCCTCGACTATCTCCTGGTGCCGCTGATCTGCACGATCTATGGAGCGTTGACGCTCTCCAAACTGGTTCCCGCTGTCCCTTATGCCGTCTGGGTGATTCTATTTGCGGCCGGAATGACCGGTGTGAACCTGCGCGGCATCCGATTCACCGCACGTACCAACTTCGTCCTGATGATGGTGATGCTGGCGGTGATCTCTGCCTTCCTGGTGCTCGCCATCCGCATGCTGTTCGGAGAGGGTGGCTGGAGTGCTCTGGTCTCCGTGAAGCCCTTCTACGATCCCGGGACTTTTCACTGGAGCACGATTCTGGCGGCCACTTCGGTCGCCGCTCTCACCTACGGCGGCTTCGACGGCGTCACGACGCTGGCCGAGGAAGTGAAGAACCCGCGCCGCAACGTACTATTGGCCGCCGTCGTCGTTTGCCTCTTTACCGGGATCTTCGGAGGATTACAGGTTTACCTGGCGCAACTGGCGTGGCCCGACTGGCACCAGTTCACCAACATCGAAACCGCCTTCCTCGATGTCAGCAATAAAGTAGGCGGCTGGTGGTTGTTCCAGGCTATGGGCCTCATCCTGATTGTTGCGAATGCCGGCTCCGGCTTAGGCGCGCAGACCGGCGTGGCCCGGCTTCTTTACGGAATGGGACGCGAAGGCGCTTTACCCGGACAGAAGTTGTTTACCCACCTGGACCCTAAGTCCGGATCGCCCTCCTTCAACATCGCGCTCGTCGGTGTTCTTTCGTGCCTCGGCGCGTTCGCGCTCAACTACGAGCAGTCGGCGGAACTCATCAACTTCGGCGCATTTCTGGCTTTCATGGGTGTGAACGCCGCGGTGATTCGCCATTCTTTCCGTGTTCGCTTCTCCGAGCCGGGGCACCGCATCTTCTCCGGAGTCGTGCTGCCGGCGGCGGGGTTTCTGTTTTGCCTCTCCATCTGGTTGAACCTGTCTCGCGCGGCCAAGATCACTGGCTGCGTCTGGTTCCTGTTGGGGCTGATTTTCCACATCGCGCGACGCCGCTCCGGCGGCACAGCCGAAATCAATTTCTAATGAACTGCATCAGATTCGCCTTTCTCCCTGCCCTTCTCATCGGGTCTTTTCTCAACGCGGAAGTGAAGCCGGCCCTGATGCCGCTGCCGCGCAAAATGACGGTCGCGGATGGCGCGCTGCGCATCGATCCGAAGTTCCGCGTGGGATTCGCGACTCGGCCGGAAGCGCGATTGGATCGTGCGGCGCGGCGGATGATCGCGCGGCTATCGGCGCAGACGGGCGTGCCGCTCGCGTCCGTACCCGTTACCGATACGCGCCTGGCGACTCTCGTGATCGAGTGTCCGGAGACGGTGGACCGGCCCGACACACTTGGTGAATCGGAAGCCTACCAACTGGACGTGACTTCATCAAGAGCGCGGCTGCGCGCTCCTACCGTGGTGGGCGCTCTGCGCGGACTTCAGACTTTCCTCCAACTCGTCGTGCCGGGGGACGGCTCGTTCGTCGCGCCGGCGGTGCATATTGAGGACGAACCGAGATTCGCCTGGCGCGGGCTGCTCATCGATGTCACCAGTCACTTCATGCCGGTCCCGGTAATCGAGCGGAATCTGGACGCCATGGAAGCGGTGAAGATGAACGTCTTCCACTGGCACTTCACTGACGATCAAGGCTGGCGCGTCGAAAGCAAGCGGTACCCGAAGTTGCACCAGTTGGGATCTAATGGCGCGTACTACACGCAGGACGACATCCGCCACCTACTGGCCTACGCGCACGACCGCGGCATCCGGATCATCCCGGAGTTCGACATGCCCGGCCACAGCGCCACTTGGCTGATCGGCTATCCCGAATTGGGAAGCGCGCCCGGGCCTTACTCAATCATCCGCACTTTTGGCGTCTACGACCCGGTCCTGGACCCCACCAAGGAAAGCGTGTACCAGTTCATCGACGGACTGTTGGACGAGATGACTCCGCTGTTTCCCGATGCGTATTTCCACATCGGCGGCGACGAAGTGAATGGCGTCCATTGGAAGGCCAACTCCTCGATTCAGTCTTTCATTCGCAGCCACCAGTTGAAGGACGAGGGGGGGCTGCAGGCATACTTCAATCAGCGTGTGGAAGCGCTGGTGAAGAAGCACGGCAAAACAATGATGGGTTGGGACGAGGTGCTGCATCCGAACCTGCCGAAGGACATCGTCGTGGAGTCCTGGCGCGATCGCGAGTCGATGGCGAAGGCAGCACGTGACGGGCATCCGGTGCTGCTCAGTTGGGGTTACTACCTGGATCACTTGAAGCCGGCGGGCAAGCACTATGAAGTGGATCCTCTGGAGGGACCGGCGAAGGACCTGACGGCGGCGGAGGCGGCCCGAATCCTGGGCGGCGAGGCGTGCATGTGGACGGAATATGCGAGCCCGGAGACGATCGATTCGCGGATCTGGCCGCGGACGGCGGCGATTGCCGAGCGGTTGTGGTCCTCCGCCAATGCGAGCGATGTCGCTTCCATGTACCAGCGACTCGACCGCATCAGCGACTCGCTCACCTGGCGTGGCGTGACCCATCAGAGCAACTACGCGGCGATGTTGCAGCGGCTGGCGCCCACCGCTCCGCTCGATGCTCTGCGGACGCTGGGCGACGCAGTACAACCGCTCGGCATCGACGGCCGCGAAGGCCACCATGCCTACAACCAGGAGACGCCGCTTAACCGGCTGGTGGATGCGGCGCGCGCGGAAAGCGTCCGCGTGCGGCGGTTGGAGGAAGGAGTGGCCCGCTACCTCGCATCGCCAAACCTGTCGGACGAGGCTGCGATCCGGCGCGAACTCGAGACTTGGCGCGACAACCACTCGCGGCTGGAGTCGTCGCTGACCGCCAGCTATCTCTTGAAGGAGGCGGCGCCGCTCTCTGCTGACCTGTCGCGCCTGGGCACGATGGGACTGGAAGCCCTCGATGCGCTGCGTGCGCGCAAGACTCTCGGGCCGGACCGGGCCAAGGGACGCCTCGACGCGCTGACCCTGATGGAGAAACCCCGCGCTGAAGTGACGCTGGCGGCCGTTCGGCCGGTGCGGATGCTGGTACAGGGCGCAGCCGGGGGGCACTAGGCCACGGCCGTTTGCCGTCCGCTGGCGGCTCCACATCCGCGGTGCAGCGAACAGGATCAGGAGGCCGGCCAGGTAGAGGTACGCCGCGCTGGAGATGGCGGGAGAACACATTCGCGTCGGCCACGATTGAATCGTCGAGGGTCAGAGGGTCATCTCCACCGGCCCCTACGCGATAGTCCGCCATCCCATGTACGCGGGAGGGTTGCTCCTGTTCCTCAGCAAACCCATCGCGCTCGGCTCCTACTGGGGACTTCTGGACGAAGAAAACTCTCTCGCGAGCAAGCTGCCTGGGAACCCGGAGTATTGTGCAAGGGTACGCTGGCGGCTGATCCCCGAAGTGTTTCTGATCGCCTGAAGACAAGCCCGCCCTCGGCCCCGCCCGATGCAACAGACAATCAGATTCTGTATAAGTATTTGCAGGTAGCGTTATGAGGTTGAAGCTCACTCTCGCGGTGGTCGGGGTTCTTCTAGCGGGTTGCCGGCGGGAGGACCCGGTGCGAGCGACGCAAGGGCCGCCGGTGGTGGAGGTGGCGTCGGTAGGAATGCGGGACGTTCCAATCGTGAAAGAGTGGATCGGAACGCTGGACGGGCGGGTGAACGCGGAGATCCGGGGCCAGGTGACGGGATATCTGCTGCGGCAGGCATATCAGGAGGGGGCGTTCGTCCGCAAGGGCCAGTTGATGTTCGAGATCGATCCGCGGCCCTTCGAAGCGGCGCTGAATGAGTCGCGCGGGCGGCTGGCGCAGGCGGAGAGCAGCGTGCTGGTGGCGGCAGGGAACCTGGCTCAAAACAAGGCGCGACTAGGCAAAGCCGAGCTGGATGTGAAACGGTACGCGCCTCTGGCGAAGACGAAGGCGATCAGCCAGGAAGAGATGGATAACGCGGTGCAGAGCCGACTGGAAGCGCAGGCCGCTGTGGAGGCGGCGCAGGCGGCGATCGAAGCGGCCAAATCGAATGTCGCAGCGGCGAAGGCGACTGTCTACGACGCGGAAGTGAAGCTGGGCTTTACGAGGATAACGGCTCCGATTGACGGAATCGCCGGGCTGGCGCGGATCCAGGTGGGAGACTTGGTGTCGCCGTCGGGAATGCCGCTGACGATGGTCTCGCAGGTTGATCCGATCAAGGCGTACTTCACGTTGAGCGAGCAGGAGTATCTGGCGCAACAACGGACCGGGGGACCGGGACAGTGGGCGAAGAACCTTGAGCTGGTTCTGGCGGATGGATCGGTGTACGGACAAAGGGGTTCGTTCTTCATGGCGGACCGGCAGGTTGACCTGGCAACCGGCGCGTTGCGGATGGCGGCGCTGTTCCCGAACCCGGGCAACATGCTGAGGCCGGGACAATACGGGCGGGTGCGGGCAGTGATGGGGGTACGCAAAGGAGCGCCGATTGTGCCGCTGCGGGCGGTGATGGAATTGCAGGGGGCCTACCAGCTGGCCGTCGTGGAGGGCGACAACAAGGTGACGATCCGCACGGCGAAGATGGGGGAGCGCCAGGGGAGTGACTGGGTGGTGGACGACGGCGTGCAACCGGGCGAGAAAGTGATAGTGGAGGGACTACAGAAAGTACGAAGCGGAGTCACAGTGAATCCGAGGATGGGCGGGAAGTAAGCGGCGATGTCGAGATTCTTCATTAACCGGCCCATCGTGGCGATGGTGATCGCGATCCTGACGGTGCTGGTGGGCGTGATCTCGATGGTGACGCTGCCAGTGGCGCAATTTCCGGACATCGTGCCGCCGGAGGTGATGATCTCAGCGATGTACCTGGGCGCGGACGCGCAAACGATCGAGCAGTCGGTGGCGGCCCCGATCGAGCAGCAGATGAGCGGCGTGGACAACATGGCGTACATGATGTCGACGAACGCGAACAACGGCATGATGACGATGCGCGTGACGTTCGAGGTGGGGACGCAGCCGAACGCGAATCTGATACTGACGCAAATGAGGGAGGCGCTTGCGGCGACGCAGCTGCCTTCGGATGTCAACAACTACGGGGTGATCGTGCGGAAGGCGACGAGCTCGCCTCTGATGATGCTCTCGGTGTACTCACCGAAGGGAACGCACGACCGGAACTGGCTGGCCAACTACGCCTACATCAACATGGTGGACGAGCTGGCGCGGACGCCGGGCGTGGGCGACGTGATCGTGTATGGCGGACGGTATGCGATCCGGATCTGGGTGAAACCGGACCAACTGGCGAAGCTCCAGGTGACGATCCCGGAGATTGCACGCGCGCTTCGGGAGCAGAACACGGTGAACCCGGCCGGACAGGTGGGAAGCGAGCCGGCGCCTCGCGGCCAGGAATTCACTTACACAGTGCGTGCGCAGGGAAGACTCATCACGCCGGAGGAGTTTGAGAAGGTCGTGATCCGGGCGAACCGGGACGGTTCCGTCCTGCGGCTGGGGGACGTATCGCGCGTGGAGCTTGGGGCAGAGACTTACAACGTACGGGGGCGCGTGAACGGCAACCCGGCTGCGGTGGTGCCGGTCTTTCAATTACCTGGATCGAATGCGCTGGAGACGGCGGAAAATGTGCACAACACCCTGAACCGCTTGAAGCAGCGGTTCCCGGACGATGTGGATTACCTGGTGTCGCTGGACACGACACTGCCCGTGCACGCCGGGATCAACGAAATCATCGAAACGCTTGTGAAAGCGCTACTCCTGGTGGCGCTGGTCACGTACCTGTTCCTGCAGGACTGGCGCGCGACGCTGATCCCGCTGCTGGCGGTGCCAGTATCGCTGATCGGCACGTTTGTCCTGTTCCCGATTTTCGGGTTTTCGGTAAACACGCTATCGCTTTTCGGCCTAGTGCTGGCGATCGGCCTGGTGGTGGACGACGCCATCGTGGTGGTGGAGGCGGTGCAGCGGCACATCGAGGAGGGCCTGGATCCGAAGACGGCGGCATTCACGGCAATGGAGGAGGTGTCTGCTCCAGTCATCGGAATCGCGCTGATTCTGGCTGCGGTGTTCGTGCCGACTATCTTCGTGCCAGGGATCACGGGGCGCCTGTACCAGCAATTCGCGGTGACAGTGGCGATCTCGGTGTTGATTTCGGCCTTCAATGCACTGACGTTGAGCCCGGCGCTGGCGTCGCTGCTGCTGCGGCCCAGACGGAAGAGGAGAGGTCCACTCGGGTCGTTTTTCCGTGCATTCAACCGCGCCTTTGAAAGTGTGAGGAAGGGGTACGTCGGAGCTTGCGGGTCGCTGATCCGGAAATGGGCGCTGGCTCTGGCCATCCTGGTGGCTTGCACGGCGGTGGCGGGCTGGTTTGGGAAGAAGATCCCGACGGGATTCCTGCCGGAGGAGGACCAGGGCTATTTCCTGGTGTCGGTGCAGTTGCCGAACGCCGCATCGCTGCAGCGGACGGACGCGGTGATCAAGAAGGTCGAGGACATGATGAAGGAGATCCCGGCGGTGGACGTGAACACCAGCGTGGCGGGGGTGAGTTTTCTGAGCCAGGTGCAGAACACTTACTCGGGATCGTTCTTCATCAAGCTGAAGCCGTGGGACGAGCGGAAGTCCAAAGAGGAGACGGCAACGGAGCTGGTGCGGTACCTGAACCGGCGGTTGAGCGGCCTGCCGGAAGGGATTGGCTTCTCGATCACACCGCCGGCGATTCCAGGCGTGGGAACGTCGGGCGGGTTCACGTTCATGCTGCAGGATCGGTCGGGGAGGGACATCTCGTTTCTGGACGGGAACCTGCAACGCTTCATGCAGGCGGCGAGGAAGAGGCCGGAGCTCTCGAACCTGCAGTCGACGTTTCTGCCGACCATTCCGCAAGTGTTCGTGGATGTGGACCGGGACAAGGCGATTGCGCAAGGAGTGGCGTTGAGCGACCTGTACCAGACACTGCAGACGTTTATGGGCGGAACATTCGTGAACTACTTCAACCGGTTTGGACGGCAGTGGCGGGTGTACATCGAGGCGGAAGGTGAGCAACGGACGCAGGCGGAAAACGTCGGGCAGTTCTACGTGCGGAGTGCGGCAGGCGGGATGGCTCCCCTGTCGGCACTGACGAGCACGCGGCGGATTGTGGGGCCGGAATTCACGCAGCGCTACAACCTCTACCGGAGCGCGCAGATCATGGGGGCCGCATCGCCGGGCTACAGCTCGGCGCAGGCAATGAAGGCTTTGGAGGAGACGTTTGCGCAGACGATGCCGCCGGAGATGGGATTCGACTACGCGGGCATGTCTTATCAGGAGCAGGTCGCACAGAAGGGGCTATCGCCGATCGTGATTTTCGGGATGTCGTTTGTGTTCGTGTTCCTGATCCTGGCGGCGCTGTATGAGAGCTGGACGCTGCCGGTGAGCGTACTGCTGGGGACGCCGATCGCGGTGGCGGGGGCGCTGGCGACGTTATTCCTGAGGAAGATCACCAACGACGTGTACGCACAGATCGGACTGGTGATGCTGATCGGGCTGGCGGCGAAGAACGCGATTCTGATTGTGGAGTTCGCGAAAGTGCGGTTCCAGGGCGGGATGGGGTTGGCGGAATCGGCCCTGGAAGCCGCGCGGCTCCGATTGCGGCCGATCCTGATGACAAGCTTCGCGTTCATCCTGGGTTGCGTGCCGTTGTGGATGGCGAACGGGGCGGGCGCCATCGCGCGAAGGGTGGTGGGCAGTTGCGTGATCGGAGGGATGGCGGCGGCTACGGGAATCGCGGTGCTGCTGATTCCGGTCACCTTTTATCTGATGGAGCGGGTGGGAGGAGGCCGGCGCACAGATGCGTAGAGCAGTGGCAAGCATCGCGGCCGGATGGGCATGCCTTTTGAGTGGATGTCTGGTGGGGCCGAATTACCAGCGGCCGAAGGTGGCGCCGCCGGAACTCAACCGGGGCCAGGCGGCTGCAGAGGCAGCCTCCCTGGCGGACCTGCCGTGGTGGGAAGTGTTTGATGACGAAACGCTGCGCGGGCTGGTGAATTCGGCAATTGCGAATAACAACGATCTGCGGGTGGCGGCCAAGAGAGTGGAGCAGGCGCGGCAATTTCGGGTGCAGGCGTATTCGCAGTACCTGCCGGGCGTTGGATACGAAGCGGCGATCAGCGGCGGAAAGAACGAGATGCTCGGTAATCCGTCGGGGTCGAGCGGGACGGTGATGGGAGCGGTGGCGGTGGGGATCGCGGCGAGTTGGGAGGCAGACCTTTGGGGACGGATTCGCCGGTTGAACGAACTTGCGCTGGCGGAATATCTGGCGAGCGAGCAGGCGCGGCGCGGGGTGATGCTGTCGCTGGTGAGCGACGTGGCGCAGGCCTATTTTGCGTTATTGGAGTGGGACCTGCGCCTGGAGATCGCGAAGCGCACGGCCGAGTCGTTTGAAGGGAGCCGGCGGGTCTTCCAGGAGCGGCTGGACGGAGGAAAGGCGTCGAGGCTGGAGACGTCGCGGGCGGAAGGTGCGCTGGCAATTACGATGGCGACGATTCCTGAATTCGAGCGGCGAATTGCGATTCAAGAGAATGAGATTCATCTCCTGTTGGGTTCGGCTCCGGGGCCGATCGCGAGGAAAGGAACGCTGCTGGAGCAGAAGTTACCGCCGCAGGTGCCGGCGGGAATTCCGTCAGAGTTGCTGGAGCGGCGCCCGGATATTTTGCGCGCCCAGGAGGCGGTGCGCGCCGCGAATGCGCAGGTGGGCATCGCGACGGCGGCGTTTTTCCCTCGGATCGGGCTGACGACACTCCTGGGACGTGTGAGCAGTCCGCTGGAGGATTTCACAACCGGGCGGACGAATGTCTGGAGCGTGGCGGCGAGCATGACGGGGCCGATCTATCAGGGGAGAAGCTTGAGGGCGCAGCAGCGTCAGGCGATTGCGTTCTGGGAGCAAACGAAGATCGAGTACGAGCAGACGGTACTGGGTGCATTCCGGGATGTGTCGAATGCGTTGATCACACGGCAAAAGCTGGAGGAGACGCGGCAGCGGGAGTTGGAGGCGGTGGCGGCCTACCAGGCGGCGGTGGAAGTGGCGACGCAGCGGTACATGGCAGGCAAGTCGAGCTACTTCGAAGTGTTGGAGGCGCAACAGCAACTCTTCCCGGCGGAGAATGCGCTGGCGCAGACGGAGTTGGACCGCCGGGTGGTAATCGTACAGCTTTACCAGGCGCTGGGAGGCGGGTGGAAGCTGCGCGATGACGAGTGGGTGCACTAGAGAGCGGATCAGCGCTCAGCAGTTGAGTCGTGCGTCGCAAAAAGACGCTTCGTCCTCAGTCAAACGTTCAAGTGCGCGAGGTTGTGGAGGTCAAGGGAAGGCGGAATCGGAGTACGCGCTCGCGGTGGCGTTCCTCGTTGAGATTGCGTGTTCGCGCGCGGAGCAGCTCGTCGAGCGAAATGGACCCGAGGAGCATCCGGCTATGGGGAGAATCGACAACCGGCAAGTGGGTGATGCCGCTTTCGGCCATCCGATTGACGACGGCCCGCAATGGTTCGTCAGGATAAGCGACAGCAGATTGCCACTTTGCCAATGTACCGAGGCAAGCGTCCCTGCTGGCGCCGGCAGCTAGCAATAGGGCCAGATCGTCGCGGCTTATCACGCCCTTGATCCGGCCATCGTCATCCACTATCGGATACACGAATTGTCCGTGAGCGGGATGGTCGAGACGCAACGAAACCGCTGTGTCGTCCAGCGTCTGAGACGCGGGAAGAGCGACCAGGCTGGTACGCATCACCTCACGCACGAACAGGACTTCCAGTGGGTCGATTGAATATTCGCGGCTCACGTGATATCCGCGCCGCGCAATCTTTTCCGTGAGAATCGAGCGCTTCAGGATGAGGACGGTGAACCCGTAGGCCATCGCATTGGCCACCAGCAGCGGAAGAAGGCTGTTGAGGTCGTGCGTGAGTTCCATCGCGAAGACGATGCCCGTGAAGGGAGACCGCATGGTTCCGCCCAGGATGGCCCCCATGCTGATCAATGGCCAGAATCCCGCGCCTTCAAAAGGCAAGAACATGGACTCGACGCCGCCCACCGCGCCACCAATCAAGAGCAACGGCGCGAGCACGCCTCCGGACGTGCCCGACCCCAACGACACGGCCCAGATGATCGACTTGACGATGAGGATTCCTGCGAGCGTCATCCGCGGAACGTCGCCCTGCAGCAGATTACCGATGGTCTCATACCCGACGCCGAGAGCTTGAGGGAAAACGAGCCCACCCAGTCCCACTGCCAGCCCGCCAAGCGCAGGCCACCACATCCAGTGGAAAGGCAGCCGGTGGAACAAATCTTCGCTGCGATAGACGGCCCAGGTCAGCGACGCGGAAGCCGCACCCGCTATTAGTCCAGCGATTACGCAGCCCAGCAAGCCAGCCGGTCCGATGAACGCGTGGTGTTCCGGAACGGGAAAGAGCGGGCCCATGCCTAGGATGTAGCGACGGCAAGCTCCGGCGGTGGCGCTTGCCAGCGCGACGGGAATCAGGCTGCGCGGCTTCCACTCGAATAACAGGAGTTCCACGGCTAACAGCACCGCGGAGAGCGGGGCTGCAAACGTCGCCGACATCCCCGCGGCTGCTCCGGCGACAAGCAGCGTTTTGCGTTCGGTACTGCTGAGATGAAAGAACTGTGCGATCAGCGATCCGATGGCGCCGCCCGTCATGATGATCGGCCCTTCGGCTCCGAATGGCCCGCCTGAACCGATCGAGATCGCGGAAGACAGCGGCTTAAGGATCGCCAGGCGTGGCTGGACCCGGCTGCCGTTCAGGAGGATGGACTCGATGGCCTCCGGTATTCCATGACCGCGGATACGCTCGGACCCGTAGCGCGCCATGAAACCGATGATCAAGGCGCCTGTCACGGGGACGAAGACCGCATAGAGACCCAGTGTGTTCCCTGCCGGGGACACGAGATGAGTGCTCAGGCGTTGAAAGTAGAACAAGTTGGTGAACGACCCGATCAGCTTGAGCAACCCTGCCGCTACGAAGGTGGCGATCACGCCAATCCCCATGGCCGCCAGAGCGATGGGGATCAGGCGCGTGGTTGCAGTGAAATCGCCGAGTTCGTCGGCGGGCGCAAGTGAATGATCAAAACGGTCGGATGCCATTCTCGCTAGGCTCCCACCCGGTGAGACACGCGACCGATTTCACGAAGGGCTGCGGCCAGCTTCGGGCCGCGCTCCTCCAGTTCCGCCCGATGCTCAACCGAAAGCCGGTGCAGGGTGCGCTCGCCCAGCGCGGTGAGGTGAAGCAGGACCTTGCGGGCGTCATCGGGGCTTTGCCCACGCTTCACGAGGCCGAGGGATACCAGCCGGTCGACCAAACCGACGGCACTGTGATGCCGCAAAAGCAAACGGTCGGCAAGGCGCCGGATGGTCGGGGAAGCGTCCTGCGGAGTTCCTTTGATGACGAGCAACGCCATGTGCTGCTGAGGTTCCAACCCAAGTTCCCGTGCCGCGGCCTCACTGAAGGCCAGAAACCGCCGGATCTGATAGCGAAACTCCTCAAGTCTCTGGTATTCGAATTCCTCGAGGTCAGGCGCGAGACCGGATTTCATCGTTCTATCGTAACACGATAATATCGTTGTACGATATACACTCAAACTGTGCGCGTTGCGGCTCCCGTGACGGAAGCCGACGCCCTGCTGGTAGAGCCTAACCGGATTCCCCAGGCGCAAGCCTCACCATCGCTTCGGATCTGGTTGGATGGATGGTGGGGGCACGAACCAGGAGGGCTATTGGCGGAATTGAGGGTCGCCGGATTACGCGCCATTGCGGCATTCGAAGCCGCGAAAGGTCTGCTTGTTCTGCTGGCGGGATTAGGACTCCTCGATTTGATGCACAAGGATCTGGAAGAGACAGCCGAAAATCTCCTGCTGCGTCTTCACATCGATCCCACACGCCACCTCAGCCACATATTCCTTGAAGGCGCCTCCCGGTTGACCGAGACCCGGCTTTGGGAATTGGCCGCGGCGGCGCTGGCCTACGCCGCGCTTCGCCTTATCGAGGCCTGGGGCTTATGGAGCCGCCGGGCCTGGGCTCAATGGATCGCGCTTCTTTCAGGCGCCATCTATTTGCCCTGGGAAGTAGTGAGGCTGGCGGAACAGGTCAACTGGTTTCACGCAGGAGTAGTCGCCGGAAATGTCCTCATCGTGCTTTACATCGGGCACCTACGATTCCGGACGTGCCGGCTCACCTAGGCAGGCGAGCTGCAGGGTCAGCCATCGCCTCTGTTGCGCCATTGATTTCCAGACTGGAAATACTGCCGGCAGGGTAGAAACCACTGATCAGTAGTGCTCATCACCCAAGCAGGAAGACGAATTGAGAAGGAGGGCGAGCATGAAGCGCTGGTCATTTCAGAGAGTGACGTTGGGACTTTTCCTGGCAGCGGCCCTATCCACTGTGAGAGTGGCTGCGGCGCCGACGACCCACATCGGCGCCCTCGAGTACGTCGAAGGAAAGGTTTTCGTGAATGGCGAGGCGGTTCAGGGCAACAAGGAGAAGCTGCCAATTCTGGATGAAGGCTCGCTGCTCAGTACGGCAAAGGGACATGCGGAGATGCTTCTGACCCCGGGCGTGTTCCTGCGGCTCGCCGACGGGAGCGAAGCGCGGCTGGCAGCGTCAAGCCTCACCGACACCCGAATCCAGCTCGATCGCGGCGCAGCCATCCTGGAGGTGGACGATCTCCACAAGGACAATTTGCTGCGGGTGCAAGTAGGGGACGCCACAGCACGAGTTTTGAAGACAGGGCTATACCGGTTCGAGACCGAGCCGGCAACGGTAGAAGTTTTGAATGGGAAGGTGGAGACGATGGAGGGAGACAGAAGCGTCAAGGCAGGCGCGCACCACAAAGTCACTTCGCCAGACCTGATGGTGTCCAAGTTCAAGGCGTCCGACGACGGCCTGGATCGATGGTCGCGACTTCGCTCCGAATACGAAGCTGAGGCGAGTGTTGCATCGGCACAATACATCTACGACACCGGGATGCCATGGGGGTACTCCGACTGGTTCTGGAATCCGTGGTTTGGCACCTGGACCTGGCTTCCGGCGTCGGGCTTTTGGATGAATCCATATGGCTTCGGCTACTGGAGTCCGTTCTTGGTTTACGACTACTATCCGCTGCGGTATTACGGACCCCGGCATTACATTTTCACGCCCCGGGCGGGGATTGTCAGTCCGTCGGGTTTGAACCTGCAGCGGGGCCCGCAGGCTCGATCACCGAGAGGTGAGATGTTTGCCGGACGCGGTGTCTCAGCCTGGCCGCGCGCATACGGTGGGGCGCCGGTGGGCCGGTCCTTCTCCATGGGCGGACACTTCGGTGGCGGAGGATTTCACGGTGGCCGGCGATGACGCTATTCGCCGTCAACCTGCTTTCAGGAACTCCCGATCAGGATGCCCGCCGCGAAGACAAGCAAACCGCCCAGAATCACCTGGAGAGCCGCGGAGAAGAATGGCGTATCCATGTATTTGTTGCGGATGAGGCTGATGGTGAACAACTCCACCAGCACCACGGCAATTGCCACGATGGTCGCCACGTGAAAGTCGGCGATCAGAAATGGCAGAGTGTGGCCGACGCCGCCGGCGGTGGTCATCAGGCCGCACACGAGGCCGCGGATCCACGGGTGCCCGCGTCCGGTGAGGGAGCCGTCGTCCGAAAGCGCCTCCGCGAATCCCATTGAGATCCCCGCGCCGACCGAAGCGGCCATGCCGACCAGAAACGCATCCCAACTGTTTTTCGTGGCAAAGGCCGCGGCAAACACAGGGGCCAGGGTGGACACAGAGCCGTCCATCAGGCCAGCCAGCCCGGGCTGGACGATCTGCAGTACAAAGAGCCGCCGCTGCGCGGCATCTTCCTTCTTCAGGACATCCGGCGTCAGCAGCCTGTCTTCAAGTGACTCGGCGATGGCCGAATGCTTGCGCTCAGCCTGGGCGAGGTCGCCGAGCAATTTGCGGATCGAAGCATCCGTCACCTGCTGTGCCGCCCGCTCGTAGAACCGGCGCGTCTCCAGTTCCATGATTTCGGCCTGTTTGCGAACGACGTGCAGACCCAGCGGGCGGACCAACCATACGGGGCGGCGATCGACGAACCCTTTCACATCCTGGCGGCGGATGTGCGGGATGTGTTCGCCGAACTTGCTGCGATAGAGATCAATCAGGCTGGAGCGGTGGCCGGACTCCTCGGACTGCATCTCCTGAAAGAGCTTCGCCGATGCCGGGTAGGCTTCGCGGAGGCCATCCTCGAAGTCGCCGTAGATCTTGCCGTCCTCCTCTTCCAGGGCGATGGCTAGAGCCAGGATCTCACGCTCCGAAAGATCCTTGAAGTTTCTGGCCATGACAGTCATCTCCTTTGGCGCAGATCGGTGCGAAGCTTGAGGAATCGAGTGAAGCTTACCAGAAGATGAAGGTGACGCTCATGCGCCGAGTCCGGCGTTCCGGGCGGCTACGCGTGCCAGGCTCGACCAATCCATGTCCTTTTGACCGTGAGCGATTGCCGCAAGGAATTGATCGCGAACGACGCTCGCCAGGGGCATTGGCGACGAGTTCTCTTCCGCGGTCTGAAGAAGCAGCCGCACATCCTTGAGACCCAGTTCCAGCCTGAAGCCGGCCGGCTGAAATCGTTCTTCCGCGATCAGCCGCCCGTACGTTTCGTACACGGGAGATTTGAACAAGCCGTTGATGATCTCAAGAAAGAGCTTTGGATCCACACCGGACTTGCGCAGTGCCGCGTATGCCTCGCCGAACGACTCGATCAACACGGCGATCATGAAGTTGCCGCAAAGCTTGACCGCGTTCGCTTGTGCGGGATCGGTTCCGGCGATGATCGTCTGACGCCCGAGACCGGCGAAGACCGGCATGCAGGCGGCCACACTTTCGGGCTGGCCCGCGGCGACAACCACCAACTCTTTGCCTTGGGCGGCTTCCGGCCTGCCAAAGACGGGCGCGCTCACATAGCGCTGTCCCCGCCGGTGATGCTCGACTTCGAGGCAGCGGGCCATGGCCGTGCTGATCGTGCTGCAGGAGATGTGAATCGCACCGGCCTGCAGCGCGTCCAGGATGGCACCCTTTGCGAGTACCACCTCTTGAACCGCTTCGTCATTCGCAAGCATGGTGATGACGAACTCACGACCCCGGCACGCATCGGAAGGGGTCTGGGCCAATGTCGCGCCGTTCTTCAGGAGAACATCCGCCTTGCCCTGCGTCCGGTTGTAGACCGCGACAGAGTGGCCGGCACGCAACAGATTGCCGGCCATGCCCGCGCCCATGGCGCCGAGGCCGATAAATCCGATCTTCATATAGCGACCTCCGTCAGGCTGACTCATTGTTTGTCACTTCCCGCTCCGCTGAAAACGCGCTGAATCCGCTACACCCGCTCGGGTTGCTCGCAGGGCCATGCGGACTCACTTGTCATAGGGTACGTTTCACAACCGCAGGAACCCCAGCGAGGAGCGCATTGGCGGGGTACTCCCCTTTCAGCACAACTGAGCCGGCGGCAACGACGGATCCGCATCCGATGTTCGCGCCTGCGAGAATGACGGAGCGAGCACCGATCCATGAGCCGCGCCCCACCACAATCTCGTGTCCGGTCGGCCGCCCAGCCCGCTGGTCCGGCCCGCCCAACTCATGAGTGTCGGTGACGAATACAACCGACGGTCCGACGGAGCATTGATCTCCGAGTTTGATCGAGGCGGATCTGGTGCAGTAGAACTTCGTGTGGGCACTGACCCAACACCTTCTTCCAAGCCGAATATTGTCTCCGAAAAACTGTACGCCGGTACAAATGCGGGTCCCCTCCCCATACTCAATGCCGCCCAGCCGCGCGAGAATTCGACGCAGACCAAACACCTCTCTCACCGGCGCGATGAGCGACAACATATTCAGCAGGTGCAGCCACGCATGTCTGATGGTTTTCGAAGTCTTCGCCGGCTTCATCCCTTAATTCTCATGTCAACAACTGTGGGTGTAAATCCGGAAGGCCGCGTGTGGCAAGGCCTCCGGCTGCACAAGGGCGGTGCGAGCGGTGAGGCTTCCGAGGACAATGTGAGTCGAAGGAGGCAGATGCGATGTTGACCGACAGTAGAAGGCAATTCCTGGGAGGTGTGACGGCCGGAGGCCTGGTTCTGTCCGCCTGTTCCACCGCTCGGGAGAGCGCAATGAAGAAGGAAGGTCCAGGCACGAAGAAGGAAGAGAGCGATGATGAGGTGTCTCCTGCAGAAGACCTGATGCGCGAGCACGGGGTCCTCAAACGAATCCTGTTGATTTATCGGGAAGGCATCCAGCGGATCGACACCAAGGAGGATCTTCCGCCGGATCTCCTCACTGCGTCGGCGAATCTGATCCGCCGCTTCATCGAGGATTACCACGAGAAACTAGAGGAGGATTACCTTTTCCCACGCTTCCGCAAGGCGGGCAGCCTGGTGGAACTGGTGGAAACGCTCACCGCGCAGCATCAGCGGGGGCGGAGTCTGACAGACACGATCCTGCGCCTATCCACCGCAGCCGGTCTGAAAAATGCGCAGGACCGGCAGAAACTGCGAGACACGCTGCACCTCTTCGTGCGCATCTATGAGCCGCACGAGGCGCGTGAAGACACTGTTCTGTTTCCGGCATTCCGCAAGCTCGTGGCCAGGAACGAGTACGATGCCCTCGGGGAGGGCTTTGAAAAGAGGGAGCACGAGCTGTTCGGCGAAGAGGGCTTCGAGAAGAACGTGGAGGAAGTCGCCAGGATCGAGAAAGCGCTGGGCATCTATGACCTGGCGCAGTTTACTCCCGCTGGGTAAATTGGGGCCGGTACAGGAATCGAGTGACCTCTTCCACTACCCGCGCAGGCTGTTCCCGATGAGGCACGTGTCCGCATCCGTCGAGAATCACGGCCCGAACCTCCCCGTCAGCGAGACGGGCGATCCGCGCGGGGTGTTGCAGGGAGCCAAACTCATCCCGGTCGCCATGAAGGGCGAGGACCGGACAATGCACGCATCGCAGGTCGTCGTCGAGACACCAGCCAGCGAAAGCGGGGGCGAACCAGGTTCCGATCCAGGAGTTCAGAACCCAACGCGCCTTCACACCGTGGTAACGCACCAGGCGCTCGAACTGGCCGGGCCGTTCGAAATCGGCCTGAGCGGTGCGGATGCCGGAGAGCGTACGGTCCTCGACGAAACTTTGCGAGGCCTCGGCCACCACAGCGGTGCAACGCCCGGACCAGTGCGCCGCAGTCACGATCGCCATCGCCCCGCCGACGCTGTGTCCGAATGGGACGATCCTGTCGAAACCAAGCGCCGCGAGCAGCATTGGCACGACTGTCACCGCCTCGTCGCGGATGAAGTTGAGTGGCAGCGGACCGGGGTGAGCGTCCGACCGTCCATAGCCAAGGCGGTCATAGGCAATCACGGACCGGTGTGTCGCGACTGCGAGCTGCTGCGGGAAGTCCCGCCACAGATCCACGCACCCGAGCGAGTCGTGGAACAGAAGGATGGCTCCGTCCGTGTCGCAACGCGGATCCGGCACTGCCCATACTCTGGCGAACAGATCTCCTCGCTCTGTCGTGATCCGGTGGTCGCACGCGGTGACAGTCATCCCGTTCCGGTCTCAACAATAGCGCATAGAACTGAGGCCGTGACGAATCTGAGAGAGCTTCCGGAGGCCGCCGCTAACGGAGTTCGGGAACGCCGAGGCATGCCCTTCGTCCCCATGTGCCGTGTACAGGAACCTGTGATCCTTCCGCAGAATGAGGGAGGATGGGTTAGGCAGCTCTCCCAACTTCTGCACGTGACTCCAAGCGCCGGTGCGCTCGTCCACCTGGACCACGTGAATCCAGTCGCCGCGCGGAGCGATTCGCCGACGTGTAGAAGCCCATGTAGGCGAACAGCGCCGGAGTTCTCGAAACGTTGACCGCTCCGCTGGCAGCCGACGCGAAACGTGAGTCCCGGCTATTGCCTGTCAAAGACGACCCTGTTGCGGAAAATGCCTCCCTGCTGAGTTGGTCCTTCAACAGTCACCGTGAGTGTCTTTCCGTCGGAGGACACCACGCCGTGGACCTTCTCGATGACCTTGCCGTTCTCTCTCCACGTGTCGTCGAACGTCTTGCCTTTGATCTTCGAGGTGGCCATGACGTTCTCCATTGCGCCCTGCGTCACGATCACGGACACTTCCTTCCCGTCCGACCAGGGGAGAGACACTTCGAGCGGTTGACCGTTGGCGCTGATCTGGTCCAGATGGCGGGCGCCATCGGGCGTGAATGTCAGGGTGAAGCTTTTGAAAGGAGGGCCGGGGTTGAACGTCGATTTCGCGGCGTTGAACTTCCACGTCCCGGTGAAGGCGGTAACGTGTTGGGTTTGCGCCGCAGCGATAAAGGCGAAGCTGAGCAGCAAGGCGGCCGGCAAGGATAGATGTCTCACTAGATGAACTCCACTGCCACTGTAATGGAGCAAGGATCAGGGAACGCCTACTCCCATATTCAGGTCGAGATTCCACGAGCCGATGTCGGGCGGGCGGGCGCCGCGGGTGGAGGGCTTGAGCAGAGGCTCGACGCCGGCGAGAACGGTAATTGCGGTCAGCTTGGCCGGGTCGCCGCTGTTCATTCCGGAGATCACCACTGGTTCTCCGGGTTTGAGCTCTGTCAGGCTGATGGACGGCGATGCCTCGATCGTCGATTGCAGCTCGCGGCTGTTGTTCGATTCCGTCGCACCAGAGATACGCCTGGTCAGCATCTGGACGGCCGCAGGAGACAGCCGGCGCAGATTGGAGGCCGGCTGGACGCGCGCCTCCACTTGAGTCTTGGCGGCCAGGTCCATGACCTGCAGTGTTCCCTGCCCCGCATCTACTGCGACAACCGTCGCGGCGAAGTCGCGGAACGATCCGGAGACGAGTTCTTCCACCCGGAAGCGAGAGCCGTCCGCACTTCGGGCCCCACGCGCTTTCACCTGATCGCCGAGCTTCAAGTCTTCGAAGCTGCTGGCCCGTGCGTCGCTGAAGCGGATGGAATCGGGCGAGTAGCGGCGCAACTTTGCGTTCGCCGTCAACTCAAGGACAACGGCCTTCGAGGACTTGGGGCCGCCTTCTCGAATGGTTGTTTCACGGGAGGCCAGATCCAGGGCAGTGATGACGCCTCCGATGCCACGCTTTTCCCAATCGGCCCGGTCCGCCTCTTGCTTCCTGGCCAGGTCCGCCCTGCTCATGACGATGACGGCGTCGGCGACAAAGGAATTGGCTTCGCCGCCGCTGCGGCCTCGGACGAGAATCCGATCGTTCACAGACAGATCCGAGGGCGTAATCCGAGCAGCTCCGCTGAGGTCCTGGGAGCCGGGAGCAACCCGGAGAAAACGGGTAGCGTCGTGGAATTGGATTCCCATCTCCGGCCCGGCGTCCGTTTTGAGGGTGATGCGCTTGCCACTGGCTTCAATCGCCACAACCACACCTACAGGCCTGGGGGACTGACTTGGCGCTTGTGCGGCAAGACCAGCTTGCAGCGTGAGCGCCAGGCAGCATGCCAGAAATGCCATATACCTGCGCCAAGCACATTCGAATTTCATGGGCCTGCCTCTCTCTCTTGCAGGATTTCAGAACGTGAACCGTGTCTGCAATTCCAGCCGTCGATTGTTGGCGCTCTCAGAGAAGATTGAATTCCCCGATCCGGCTGGCTGATTAGCCTGCCCGAAGAGCGGCGATGTAATGTTGCCGATGATCGGTCCGGGATTGTTGTGATTGGTCAGGTTGCGAATCTGCATCGAGATGACCAGGCTGTAGCGGCGGTTCGCCGTAGCTGCGCCGGCAGGTGCGCCGCCCAATGAGAATGGACTGCCGGGTTCCCCCCGGTTCTGACCGCCGCCCGGGGGGCCGGACACACCACCCGGATTGGTCGAGACCGGCGCGCGGCCTTCGTGCGAGCCGAATGTGAACGTCCTGCTCACGCGCATGTTGAGCATGATCTGGCCGGGGCCGCGACCAAAGTTGCGGGGCAAGAGCGGCTGCCCGGGCACCGGGCTCGGGTCGAGCAATCCATAGGGAGTTCGCACCACGCCAGGCTTCGCCGGATCAGAGGCGATTCCCGGCCTGTCATTGAAGAGCGTATCGCCGAACAGATCACGGCCTGCGGTGATGTCGAACGGAGGTCCGGTATTCGCAGTGAGAAGCGGATTGAAGCGGATGCCCCATTTGACGTTGACCGTGCCGCTGAGTGAAACACGATGGCGCACGTCGATCGCAGCGGGGCCATACTCGCCTACCATGCTGTAGGGGTTCGCCGGGAATGTCCCGAGCCCATCGGTGTCGCTCATCGCGCGTCCATAGGCATACGAACCCGTGAGCGAGAGGTTGTTGTTCACCCTCGAGTTCACATTCACGATCATCTGGTTCTGGTTGTATCGTCCGGAAGACTCCATCAGCGCAACCAACCCAGGCCGGCCCAGAGGGTAGACGCCGCTGCCGGGAACGTCAGGGTCCCAGGTGCCGGGAAGAGGCGCGTTGATGTCGCGCGAACGCAGCATGTGCAACCCGTGTGAGTTGGCGTAGGTGACGGCCATCGTCGTGTTGAAGGGAAGCTGACGCTCAAAGCTCACAGCGGACTGCATCAGTTGGGGAGCATGCAGGGTGGGGCTGAGTTTCTGAATAGTGCTCGAAGGCAAGGGGCCGGGAAGCGATCCGACCGGCGGAACGATGGGGTAGAAATCCGGATTCGCGACGAAATACTGCTGTTGAGTGGCCCCGTCGAAGCGCTGTGTCGCGAGTACATTGCCCAGGGCGAAACGGTCGAAAAACATGCCGAAGCCGGCACGGAGGACGCTCTTCGGCCGGGCCCGGCCTGCACCGCCTCCCGGTGCCCAGGCGACGCCGATCCGGGGCGCGAAGTTAGTCCAATCGTGAATATTGGTTTGGGTTTCGTACCGCAAACCGAGACTCAACGTGAGATTCGGACGAACTCTCCAGTCGTCGCCGAGAAACGCGCCGAGGTCGATCTGATCGCCGGAGATGGCAGCGATTCCCGCGTTGATGCTGAACTGCGAGGCGCCTCCCCCAAGTTGGCGAATCTGAGGGGCGGGAAGACCCGTTTGCTGGAAATGCAAGGTGCGCTGGTAGCTGTCGATGGAACTGATGTTGGCCATGACGGGCTGGCCGGAGGGGTCGAGGATGGGCTGGAAGCTGGCGTCGAGTTGAGGAGCCAGTCCGCCTGAGAATGTGAACGTGCCGGCGTAGTTCTGCGGGGAGACGTTGGAGGCAGAGGACGTCCGAAGGCGGAAGCCGAATCGGATCGAATGCGTGCCGCGGAGAACCGAGGTGTTGTTTTGGAGTTCAAAATTGTTTTGCATGTCCGTGGTGCGCCCAATCGGGTTGGCGCCGCCGTTGAATGACCCAAGGACCTGCACCGCGGGTCCCGGCAAATTGGCCTGCGAGACCGTGGCCGGGCGGAAGTACTGAAACCTGGTTTCATTGATGATGCTCGTGTTGACGACGGCCGTCTCGGTCACCTGGAGCGTTTGACCGAGAGCGTCGTTGTGGTAGCCGCGCGACTCCAGATTGAATCCGCCAGTCCCCGCGTTGCGCACGATATCCCGGTTGTAGGAGTAGCGCACGCTCAGAGTGTGGTTCGTGCTGAGTTGATAGTCGATGCGGGGCGTGACTGCTGTGCGCCGGAGTTCGGCAACCGGCGTGTCGGTGAAAGGAGTGAGGGCCAGTGTGTGAGGATCCACAATCACGGCATTCACCACGTTTCCGTTGTCGACCCACTCCCTCAAGAAGGTCAGATTGAAGGATGCGCGCTTGCCGAGGGGACCACTCACCATCTCGCGAAGTTCGTGCAAATGAAACGGGGCTTTCTCAGCCGCGTATGGATTCCGAGAGTTCCATTTGTCAGTGGCGAAGTTGTATCCGAGGTCGGCGTGGAACTTGTCGGTTCCTGGCTTGGTAAAGATCTCGACGCGGCCAAAGCCCAATTTGTCGTATTCGGGTGAAAACGGATTCTGGTTGATGCGGATTTCCCGGATGGAATTCTTGGGAGGAAGTTGGCCACCGCTGAATCCGTCAATGAAGATGGTTCCCCCGTTTGGCCCCGCCGAGGGACCTGCCAACGCCTGAAGATCCGCCGCCAGGTCGTCGGGATTGTCCGAAAGCGCGTCCAGATCGGAACCTTGCATGACAACCGCGCTCGCGTTGGCCGATGCTTCGGTGCTGACGGACGGTTTAGCGTTCTCTTCCACCGTCACCTCCTGCTTCTCCGCAAGAACGTCCAGCACCAGGTCTACGGTCTGCGGGGCGGAGCGGAGTGTGATTGTCGCTGGTTTTCGAAGGACCAATTGCGGCGCTGATGCGCGAAGAGTGTAGTCGCCAGGAGGCAGATCGGCAAAGACATAGCTACCGTCAATGGTGGTCTTCGTAGTTCTGCCGCCGGATGGACCGTTGAGCATCACCGTGGCGGCAGGCACCACGGCGCCGCTCTCGTCAGTGACATGGCCTCGGAGAACTGCTCGTTGTGCCATTGCAGAAATGGGCAAGAGGACGAGGATGACCAGTGCGCAGTAGCGGACAGAGTTGAACGGCGGCTGGCTCACAGGACTCCATTATCCCCGACAAAGCTTAAGGTTCACTGAGTGCAGACTCAAGCGTCCAGCACGACAGGAATCACCGGTGATCCAGGCAAAAGCCTGATTGCCGGAGCGTAATGGCCCTTGAATTGCAATTTATATGTGACAACACCGAAGGGGGATACCCATGGTCTGCAATCTGTTCACGAACGATCTGAATTCGCATGCGCGGGAGACGGAAGGGAATGCCTGCAACGCTGGCCGCAGAGTGCCGCCAGGCGTGACGGACATTCTCACGATCGGCGCGAACCCAACGCCGGTGATCTATCTGGCCAGCCTGTTTCGCCGGTATGGCTGGGCTGTCCGTCCCACGAAGAGCCTGGAGAGCGCAGCGGCGTTTCTCCGGGAGCACAAAGCCGCAGTCGCCATCTGCGAAGAGGCTCTCCCTGACGGGGCGTGGCAGGATGCAGCGAGAATCCTCCACTCATCTCCGTGCCCGCCGAAGCTCGTGGTGATTGGAAGCGACCGGAGTCTGTTGAACGAGGTTGTGGCCTCGGGTGGATTTGACGTGCTCACACCGCCGCTGCGCGAACCGGAGGTAATCTGGACGATCGCCAGCGCGTGGCATCAGTGGATGAAGCGCTTTCAGGACGAGGAGACGGGAGGCGGTCGATGCTCCGATGCCTGAGGCCGGGCTGTCCGACGAACTGCGGGACGCGACGCAAGCCAAGTTGCGCGGACCGTGTGCTGCAATACGCCTTGTTGTCTTTACTGGCGCTCGCATTTCTCATCAGCATGATGATGGGGCTGATCTCCCTCTGGGAGGCCGCGTCTGATTCAGGATGGGTGTCCGAAGCGGCGCCAGTCGCGGCTGCGGAGACGCTTGAGCTGATGAGCGAGACCGGCGATGACGGACGAGAGTGGATCCTGGGCGACTGAGGCGGGCAACCCGAACTCCGCGGTGATGCGCCTGTCGAGATTCCGGAGCAACGCCGATCCGCCAGTGAGAAGGATCCCGGTCTCCACCAGGTCCGCACTGAGTTCGGGGGGCGCCTGTTCCAGGACTTCCCGAATCCCCATGATGATGTGCTGCACAGGCACGGAGAGAGCCTCCCGAATCTCGCGCTCGCACAGGGCGACCTCGCGCGGAATTCCGTTGACCAAACAGCGGCCTTTGACAATCACGGTCAGAGGCTCGGCCACGGGGAGTGCCGAGCCGACCTGGATCTTGATCCGTTCTGCGGTCCGTTCGCCGACCAGGACCTGATATTTGCCGCGGACGTAGGCTGCGACGGCGGTATCCATGTCATCACCGGCGACGGCAATGGTCCGTGTCTGGACCGTATTCGCCATCGAGATGACCGCGATATCCGTGATGCCTGCACCGATGTTGACAACCATCCGGCCGCGCGGCTCGTCGATGGGGAGCCCGGCCCCCCGCGCGGCGGCGAGCACCTGATCCACGAGGAGGACTTCGCTGGCTCCAACGTTTCGGACGGATTCCACAATTGCGAGGCGCTCCACCTCCGTCAGCTCACCGGGAACCGCAATAGCCACACGGAATCGGCGGAAGATCCCGAGGGTGTCTGTCCGCCGGAGGAAGCGGTTGAGCATGCCTTCGCAAAGCGTGAGATCAGAGATCATCCCGTGGCGAATCGGCCGCACGGTTCGAAGCTTCCTGGGAGTCCGGCCGGCGCCTGCTTCGGCCGCCCTCCCAGCCGCTTCAATTTCGCCTGTGCCGGCGCGGACCGTCACGAGCGAGGGCTCCTTCACAGCCACGCCTTGCCCATCGATGTGGACAAGAGTGTTGGCCGTGCCCATATCGATGCCAATGCGAGAGCCGTAGAATGAGCCAATCATGAACGAATACCAGTCATCAATCGAACGAGGCGCGGGGAATCCAAACTGACGACACTAGACATCACAGACTCCCTGAGACTCAGGTTGGTACAGCACAGCAACCACCTGCAGGCGCCGGATGCCTTTGGGCACACGCCATTCGATAATGTCGCCGACCCGGTAGCCGAGGATGGCTGTGCCGATGGGCGCCAGGATTGAGATACAGTTTTCTGTTCGGACCTGGGTCGGGAAGACGAGACGGTAGACCTTCACTTCGCCAGAGTCCAGATCCTTCAGTCGTACTTCAGAATTCATCGTCACGACGTCGCGAGGGATAGCCTCCGGTTCGACAACGTCGGCCCGGTCAAGTTCATGTTCCAGTCTGTCGAGGTATTCGCGGTCAATACCGTTCGCTGCGCGTCGACCATCGACCAGCCGGCAAAGTTTCTCGAAATCAGACTTGGTGATGTAGATGCGGTCCCTCATGTAAGGCCTCCTTGTGAAATCGCACTGATCCGTGCCAGAACAAGAGATATGAGCAATTGGCGTGCCACGGTGAAGCGCCCTCTGCGGCGGTAATTGCGGCACCGAGCGACTGCGTGCTGCCCGAAAACGCACACCGCTGGCTGTCAGGGGCCAGTGATGTGCTCAAAGAGCACCCGCAGCCACATGTTTTTCCGCTGCGGGAGGCTGAAGAGCGGGGCGGCGAGCCCCGAACGCTAATGGTTCCTGGATTGCTTCTATTTGGGTGAGGCAGGACACGAGATGATCCAGGGACCATCAATGGTGACGTTCAGTGTTGCCGAGCCGCATCAGACCGCCATCCGGATGGTGCGAACGGCGCTGGCGCAGGAGGGTCTGCGCATACCGGTTGAGCTTGACGTGACAACGCGCATCAAGCAGGAACTCGGCGCAGGCCTGGCGGCCTGCGTCGTGCTGTACGTGGACGATCCGGCGCTGCTCCTGGAAGCCGCCGTCTTTCACCGCGGCGCGGCGCTTCTGATCCCACAGCCGGTAGTAATCTCGGGCAACGACCGCTATACCGAGACGATAGTGCGCAGCGTCGAAGCGCTGGTGGAGGGCGGACTTCCCGCCAGCGTGCGGGAGCCGCTGCAGAATCTCCACGCGCGCATTGTCAAGGCCATGGAGACGATAGCAGAACGGGAAGGCGCGCAACTGATCGCCGGCGCGTAATAAGACGAGACAGGAATCTGAGAAAGGAATACACCGATGTCACACCACACTGAGGTCCGGGCGCAGGAAAAGAGCCTGCGCAAGGGGTCCGCAAAGCCGCCGCCGGCTGTGAGAGATCCAAGGGAAGCGGCGGTGTTTCAGAGCCTGGACGAGCCCCGTCTGCTCTTCGAAGATCCGGATCCGAGAGCGTCTCTGCCTCTGGGCGACTGGTTTCCTGACCGGCGCGAACATGCCCGGCGCCTCTTCACTGAAGAACCTCTCCCTGAAGCGTCAGACATGGTGCAGGTGAGAAGAATCCTCGTGCCGGTCGACTTCACGCCGAAGTCAGCCGGGGTGGCCCGATACGCAGCATCCCTGGTTAGGGAATTCAATTCGGAAGTGGTGTTCGTCCACGCTGTCCAGAATCGACGTGCGGATGGCGGCGTCCGGAAGGATAGCCGGGACATGCTCACTGGAATTCAGGGGAGCACGCCAAGCAGAATCCTCATCTGCGAGGGTGAGCCGGTTCCCGTGATTCTCGAGGCGGCAAGGATGGAGGCGGCAGATCTGATTCTGATGCCGACTCGCGGCATGCCGAAACTGTCCAGGCTCTTCGACCGTTCCATCACAGCGCAGGTATTGCGCGCGGCGCACTGTCCGGTGTGGGCGGGAGTGGATGACCTCACCGATCATTCGGCGAGGCCGATCCGGAATATTCTTTGCGGAATTTCGCTGGGGCCCCGGACGGGCATCGTGCTGCGTTGGGCAGCCAACCTGGCACGGCGGCTGAGCGCGACGTTGACCGTGGTTCATACCAGCAAGGGTCTCCAGCCGATGCCGAGCTACCCCAGCGATGGGGAATGGAGACTCAGGATTGAGAAGGCAGCCAGAGAGGACATCAGCGCCCTGCAAAAGGCAGCCGGCACTCATGCGGACGTGTGGCTGGAGCCGGGACCTGCTTTGACGGCAATCCCCCCGCTCGCTGAGACGCTGCACGCGGATTTGCTGGTGATTGGGAAGAGCCCGCAGCGGCGGCTGCTCGGAGACCTGCGGACGACGTCGTATGACCTGGTCTGCAAGGCGCCGTGCCCGGTTGTGAGTGTATAGCGGTACGCTGTGGAGGAGGAAGCGGCGAGGGATTGCGACGTTTGATGGCCTTCTCGTGATCAGAGTACCGGCGGAACCGTGGCGAGGACGCATCCTCAGTGGAGCGGGCGTCCTGGGGGTTGGTGTGCTCGATCACTTGAACCACGGAGGTCTCGCGCCTTTCTACAGCCTGCCGGTGGCGCTTACCGCACTCCGGCACGGCTGGACCGGCGGCCTGGCGGCAGCAGCCCTCGCTGCAATTCTCCTGTTCACCGCAGCGCCAGGCCCTACGTGGCCCGGTGATGCGGTGGAAGCACTCGCGTTATTGTGCCTGGGGCTGGCGGCGGGCTGGATGGGAGAGCGGGACCGCCGGCAGAAGCGCCACTTCCAGAACCTCGCGGAACAGCTCAGCGGCGTCTACGAAAAGGTCCAAGCCAACTTTGAAGGGATGAAGCGCGCCGAACGATTGTCGGCCCTCGGCCAGTTGTCGGCGGGGCTGGCGCACGAGATCCGCAATCCACTGGCGAGCATCTCGGGCGCGGCGGAGATTCTGAAGCGCAACCAGGAGTTGGATGCGCGACAGGCCAAATGTGTCGAGATCATCAGCAACGAGTGCCAGCGGTTGAACGGGCTGCTGACGAATTTCCTGAACTTCGCGCGCCCCCGGCCGCCGCGCCTGCAGGTAGTGGAACTCGAGCCGGTCCTGGACAACGTTCTGACGCTTGCGGGTCATGGCATACGCGGCAAGACAGTTCATTTCCAAAAGCGCTTTGAGCCTGGACTGCCCCGCGTCGAGTGCGATCCGGAGCAGTTGGAACAGGTGCTGTTGAACCTGATGATCAACGCAATCGAAGCCAGTCCGGACGGCGATACGGTTGAGTTGTCCGCGGAGAGCGAGGAGCAGCGGATCGCCGTCCGTGTGATCGACCACGGCCACGGAGTCGCTCCGGCCCATGTTGACCGGCTGTTCGATCCGTTCTTTACGACAAAAGAACACGGAACGGGTCTCGGGCTTCCGGTAGCCCATCAGACGATGAGGCAGATGGGCGGCTCGTTGGTGGCGGAAAGGAATACCGGCCAGGGGATGACATTCTCCGTGATCCTGCCGGTGAAACATCTGGACCCATGAACCCAGCACGTATTCTTGTTGTAGACGACGACGAAAACCTCCGGTGGGTGCTGCAGACGCAGCTTGAAGACATGGGCTACGCAGTGCAACCTGCCGGGGACGGATTGCAGGCCGTGGAGGCGATCGAGCAAGAGCCGCCGGCGCTTGTCCTGTCGGATTTGAAGATGCCTGGCCTGTCCGGAATGGAACTGCTGGACAAGATCCGCTCTGAGTATCCCGAAGTGCCCGTGGTGTTGATGACCGCGTTCGGTACGATCCAAAGCGCGGTCCAGGCGATGAGGGCAGGAGCATACGACTACCTGACGAAGCCGATCGACTACGAAGAGCTGGGGCTGGTGGTGAGCCGTGTGTTGGAGCATTTCCGCCTGGTAAAGGAAGTCCGGAGCCTGCGCGCGAGCCTGGACCGGAAGTACGGTTTCGAGAACATCATCGGGAATTCAGAGGCTCTACTGTCCGTGCTCGACACGGCCGCGCGGGCAGCTCAGAGCGAATCGACGATTCTGATCCACGCCGAAACCGGCACCGGGAAGGAACTGCTGGCGCGAGCGATTCACTTCAACAGCCGGCGCCGGGAAAAGCCATTCATTACGATCAATTGCGGCGCCATCCCCCGCGAGCTGTTGGAATCGGAGTTGTTCGGGCACGTGAAGGGGTCATTCACGGGCGCTGTCGGCCACAAGGCGGGGAAGGTGGAACTGGCGAACCGCGGCACGCTGTTCCTCGACGAGATCGGCGAAATGCCTGGGGAACTGCAGGTGAAATTGCTCCGGCTCATTCAACAAGGCGAACTGGAGAAGGTGGGCGCAACGTCGCCGTTGAAGGTGGACGTGCGTTTTGTTGCGGCAACGCACAGGAACCTCCGCGCGATGATCGAGGACGGCACTTTTCGGGAAGATTTGTACTACCGGCTGGCGGTGATTCCTTTGGAATTGCCCCCACTGCGGGATCGGGTGGAGGACGTACCTGAGCTTGTCGAGCATTTCTTCCTCAGGATGAGAGAGAAGCAAGGACGCCCTAATCTGATCCTGCCGCCTGCGCTGCTGACGCGCTTTCAGGACTATCGCTGGCCGGGCAACATCCGGGAACTGGAGAACGTGATCGAGCGCATCGTCGTGCTGTCGCGGGGAGACGAGATCACTCTGGCCGATCTGCCGGACTTCCTGCGGCGTGAGCGTCCGGCGGTGGACATGCTGCAACTCGATTTGCCGGCAGGGGGTATCAGTCTCGAGTCGGTCGAGAAGGAGCTGCTCATTCGGGCCCTCGACAAATTCAACGGCAATCAGACTCACGCGGCAAAGTACCTGGACATCAGCCGCAAGGCGCTGATCTACCGGATAGAGAAACACGGCATACGCAAGAAGGCCACTGAAGGCCCGGACGAGGAAGAGCCTGACACGCCCGGGAATTCTCAGGTGCGGTGAAGGGCGTCCTTCTGATGTCCGGCTTGCAGGCCGGGGTCGAGCTGGCGCTGGATTTCGCGCAGATGTTTCGACACCAATTGGAGGTTTTGAAATGCAGCCCGCGGGATCGGCTGCTGGTGCGTCTGGCTGACCTCGAGCAGCGTCCTGATGCTCTCCACGTGGTCGGCCGCCAATCTTAGATTTCCGCTCAGGCGGCGGCAGGAAGACGTTGACGCGGTTTCCTGATCGCAATCGAGACTGGCTTCACGACTCACGCTGCTCAGAGGTTGCGCAAGCGGCTCCATACACGCAACCGCTGTCTTGTGCCACCAGCGGCGCATGATCAGCAGCAGGCATGCGAAAGCCAACGCAACGAGCGCCAATCTGCCGGAAGCGTTCGTAAGGCCTGCGGCGGCCAGCCCTTCGGAGATTAGCATGACTGATCCGAGGAGGAGAGTCGTGGTCAACCAGAGTCTTGTGATCGGCGGCATCGCATGCTGTTCATATGCACGCGGCTTGCCGACTGGTCGATGAGGTGTCTTTACCTGTGATCACCGTTGAAAATCGACGAGGCGCATCTCCACCGCGGAGCCAAAACGGCCAGCAGTGTGCCCTTTCGGGCAGTCGCCGGCGGCTCTGGATGGCGCGGTCTGCCGCGCGAATCGTTTGTGCTGGTATGCTCTGCTCAGGACGGCGTCAATGCGGACCGTCCGCACCGAAATTATGAAAATCACCAGCGTTCGGCCACTCGTCATGGGCACTCCCTGGCGGAATCTCACCTTTGTGATGGTGGAGACAGATGAAGGGGTGAGCGGCGCCGGCGAAGTCCGCATGATCAACAACACAGAGGCTCTGCTCGGCTACCTTGCCGAAGCGGCGCCCCGGTACGTGATTGGGAAGGATCCTTTCGACCGCGAACTGATCGTCGACAACATGCGCCTCCATGATTACAGCCGCGCCGGCGAGGTAGCCATGAGCGGTATCGCGGTAATCGAGATGGCGTGTTGGGACATCATCGGCAAGACGCTCAACCAGCCCGTTTATCGTCTGATGGGCGGCGCGGTGCGTCCGAAGATCAAGGCTTACGCGAACGGCTGGTACACAGTGGAGCGAACGCCGCAGGAGTTTGCGGCGGCCGCGCGGAAAGTGGTGGAGCGGGGATATCGCGCCGCGAAGCTCGATCCCTTCGGCGCAGGCTTCTATGAACTCGATCGCCAGGAGTTGCTCAAGTCCGTTTCACTCGTGGAAGCCGTACGGCACGAGGCAGGTCCGGACTTCGACATATTCATTGAAATGCACGGGCGCTTCAATCCCGCCACGGCAATTCGGATCGCGAAGGAACTGGAACCGTTCCAGCCAGGCTGGCTTGAAGAACCGGTCCCGCCCGAGAACCTGAAGGCGCTAAAGAAGGTTGCGGAAAGCGTCCACTTACCGATCGCCACCGGAGAACGGATTCACACGCGCGTTGAATGCAGGGAGTTGTTCGAGCTGCAGGCGTGCGACATCGTGCAGATCGACCTGTCTCACTTCGGCGGTATTTCCGAGGCCAGGAAGCTGGCGGCGTGGGCCGAGTCGTATTACATGCTGATGGCGCCTCACAACGTTTGCGGACCCGTGGCGACCGCGGCGAACGTCCACCTTGCCACGTGCACCACGAATTTCAAGATACTTGAGCACTTCAACGACTTCGCCGACGCCTGGGTGAAAGGAGCAGTGGACCAATATCCTGAGGTCGTCGACGGGTACTTCAGTCTTCCCGACCTCCCTGGCCTCGGCATCACGCTCAACGAGGATTTCGTTGCGGCGCACCCTCGGGAGAAGATCCACTTTGATTTGTTTTCCGAGGACTGGCACAAGCGGCAAGCCAAGAAGTAGAACTGCCATCCGTGGCCCCCTCGACCTCGCGAATCTTCGATAGATTCGTGGCCGAGCGTAATCCACCAGAACCTGCCGCATGACCCTCGAGGCAACGGCGAGGAAATGGACCCTATCCGTGTATTCACGCTCCGCGCCCTCGAAGAGTTTCAGGTATGTCTCATGGACCAAAGCCGTGGGTTGCAAGGTGTGGTCTCTCCGCTCCCCGCGGAGGTGGCGCGAGGCGATCTCGCGAAGCTCTTTGTACAGGGCGTGCGTAAGTTCACTGAGAGCATCGAAATCAAGCGGGCCACCTCAAGCCGGGCGGTGAGTGGGAAGGCTGATGTCCCTTTTCGGATGAAGCCATCTGAGATGATCGATTTTGGAGCTCAGGAGGGTTCATGCATCGTTTTCGGGCGCGCTTGTTCCCGTTCGGATTGGCAATCGTATTGGCTGTTGTGACGGCAGGATGTGGCGGCGGCGGCAGCGCCCGGCAGAAGGCGGAGAATCCGATCCCCATCCGGGTGAGGACCCCGATGATGGTTGAGCGGGCATCTGTCGTCCGGGCGAGCGGCAGCGTAGAGCCGCGGGAGACCGTCAAGCTGGGATTCCAGATCTCTGGGAGGATCGCCAGGCTCCACGTGGAAGAGGGGCAGTCCGTTCGAGCGGGACAACCGATCGCGGAGCTGGACGATTCTGATTACAGGACCGGCCTCAAGGCGGCGGAAGCGCAGGCAGCAACTGCCCGTGCCACAGCGGAGAAAGCGCAGGCGGGGGCGCGCAAACAGGAAGTGGCTCAGGCGAAGGCCGCTTACGAGCAGGCGGACGATGAGTACCGGCGGATGAAGCAGCTCTTCGAGCGCGGCAGCCTGGCTCCGAACGACTTTCACAAGATCGAGTTAAAGTGGCGCGCCGCCAAAGAACAATACGATCTGGCGGCGGAAGGGGCGAGGACGGAAGACAAGAAAGCGGCGGAGGCGCAACTCCAACAGGCGATGGCCGGCGTTGAGGTAAACCGGAAGCACGTTGACGATACGCGCCTGCTGGCTCCCATGGCCGGAGTGGTGGGGAAGAAGCTGGCCGAATCAGGCGAGGTCGTGGGGAGCGGCACACCGGTGGTGGCGCTGATGGATCTGAATTCGGTCCGCGTTCGCGTAGGCGTACCCGAGTCGGAGATTTCGAAGATCCGGATCGGGCAGACGGCGAAGGTCGTAATTCCGTCGATGGGCGGCAAGGAGTTTTCGGGGAAGGTGGAACTGGTGGGGCATGCCGCCGAACCGAGTTCGCGGTCGTTCCCGGTCTTCATCCTGGCGCCGAACCCTGGCCTTGAAATGAAGGCAGGAATGATCGCAGAGGCGGCGATAGAGGTGGATGAGCGGATCAAGGCGGCGACACTGCCTGCGGGGACGATTCTGCGGGACGTGCAGGGCGCGACCTTCGTGTATGTGTTCTTTCCAGAGAAGGGACGGGTGTACGCGCGCAGGGTGACACCGGGCCTGCTGCTGAGAAAGGAGGTGGAGATAGTCTCTGGCCTCGATGAGCGCGCCCTGGTGGTGGTGGCCGGGCAGCACTTGCTGCGCGAGGGGGCGCCAGTGCAGGTGGAGGGAGGCGCGCAATGAACCCCGTCAAGGGATCCCTGAAATATCCGCAGGTGACACTGGTATTGACCCTGGCGGCTGTCGGCCTGGGGGCGCACGCGCTGATGAAGATGCCGCGGCGAGAGGACCCGAAGATTACGATTCGCACGGGGCTGGTCATCGCCGCCTATCCGGGCGCGACGCCTGAGCAGGTGGAAAAGCAGGTGTCCGAGAAGATCGAGGAGCGGCTCTTCCGCTTCGAGGAAGTGCGGAAGGCGAAGACATTTTCAACCTCACGCCCGGGGCTTGCGGTGGTGAACGTCGAGCTCGAGGACCACGTGAAACAGCCCGACCTGTTCTGGTCGAAGCTGCGGCACAACATGATCGAGCTGAAGCAGACTTCCCTGCCCGACGGAGTGCGCGGGCCCATCGTCGACGACAGTTTTGGCGACACTGTGGCGCTGCTGATCGCGCTGCACGGAGGCAACTACAGCTATCTGGAGTTGAAAGAGTACGCACAGCGGATTGAGGACGAGTTCCGCACTTCCCGCGCGGTAGCCAAGCTCCAGAGGTTCGGCGAGCAGCGGGAGGAGATCAGGATTACCAGCTCCATGGAGCGGCTGGCGCAGTACGGATTCTCACCCATCAACGTCATCATGGCGCTGCAGGGACGCAATGTCGTTCAGTACGCCGGAAGCCTGAAAACCGGTGATGCAGACACGCCGATGAAGACATCGGGGCTGTTCGAGACGGAAAACCAGATTCGCCAGGTGATGGTATCGATGTCGCCGACCGGGATTCCGATCCACATTGGCGACATGGCAAGGGTGGAGAGGGGCTACAGCGATCCGTCGGCGCTGTGCCGTTTCAACGGGGAGAGGGCAGTACTGGTGTCAGTGGAGATGCTGGAGGGCAACAACATCGTAGACTTCGGTCGCGAGTTGCGGGGAAAGCTGGATGGCCTGCGCGGGATGATGCCGCCCGACCTGAAGATCGACCTGATAGCGGACCAGCCCGCGGTGGTCGAGAACCGGATCACCCACTTCATCCGCGAGTTCGGCATCGCGATCGGCTCGGTCATTTTGGTCACGATGCTGCTGCTGCCGTTCCGCGTCGCGCTGATCGCCTCGCTGGCGATTCCGGTGACCGTGGCAGGCACTTTTGCCTCGCTCCAGGCGTTTGGCGTGGAGTTGCACCAGGTCTCGATCGCAGCATTGATCGTCGTGCTCGGCATGGTGGTGGACGACGCTATCGTGATCGCCGACAACTACGTGGAGCTGCTCGACCGGCATGTTCCCCTGGGTGAGGCGGCGTGGCGGTGCGCGACCGAGCTCAACGTGCCGGTATTGACGGCGACCGCGACCATTATCTTTGCGTTTCTGCCAATGATGCTCATCAGCGGCAGCGTGGGAGAGTTCATTCGGGCCCTGCCGATCGCAGTAGCCGTTTCGCTCACCGTGTCGTTCGTCGTGGCCATGCTGCTGACGCCGATCCTGTGCCGCTTCTTTATCAAGAGGGGGCTCCATGAAGGCAAGAGGGCGTTGAGCGCCGGGATTCTGGACGCGCTGCAGCGCGCTTATGGGGCGGGGATCCGGCTCGCGATGAAGCACAAGACGGTAACGGTCGCCTGCGGCGTGCTCGCTTTTGCGGGAGGATTGCTGATCCAGCAGATTCTGCCCCAGCGATTTTTCCCGACGGCCGAACGGCCGCAATTTGTGATCGACTTGTGGCTCCGTGAAGGGGCGCGGCTGGAAGCGACCGACGCGGCGATCCAGCGAATCGAACAGCACCTGCGCAAAGACAAGATGGTCGCCAACTTCGCCTCCTTCACGGGACGGAGCGCGCCGCGCTTCTACTACAACGTGAATCCGGAGTTCCCCGCGCACAATTACGGCCAGGTCCTGGTGAATACGACGAAGACTGAGGCGACGCCGGCACAGGTGTACCGGCTTCGAAGGGAGTTGGCCTCGGTCTTTCCCGAGGCCCGTGTAGTCGTGAAAGAGCTGGAACAGGGCAAGGTGATCCCCGCACCGGTGGAGGTGCGCATCTCGGGGCGCGATTCGAACGAATTGAAGTCGATCGGCGCACGAGCCACCGAAGCTCTCCGCGAGGCAGGAGGAGCGGATTTCGTCTACGACAACTGGCATGAGGATTCATACGACCTGGCGGTGGACCTGAAGCACGAGGTGGCCGACCGGCTGGGCCTGTCGACGGCCAGCGTGTCGCTCCAACTCGGCGGAGGTTTCAGCGGCCTGCCTGTCACCAACTATTGGGAAGGCGACCGTGAGGTTCCGGTAGTCCTGCAGCTTGATCCGGAGAGACGCACGAGCTACTCCGACGTCGCAGACATGTACGTCGTCAGCTCTCTGACCGGCGCCAGAGTGCCGGTGCGCGCCGTGGCCGACCTGCGCCCCGAGTGGCGGGAGTCACGGATCGTCCGGCGCAACGGGGTGAGGACTCTGACGGTGATGGCCGTGCCGGCTGAGCACAACCTGGCGTCTGCGATCCTGAAAAGTGCACGGAAGGGGATCGAATCCATCAGGCTGCCCGAGGGCTACAGGATCGAGTTCGGCGGGGAGCAGGAGAGCCAGGCGGAGACCTTCTCCGAGATGAAGATTGTGATGGCGCTCAGCCTCGTCTCGATCTTCCTGATCCTGCTCTTTCAGTTCCGCTCAATCCGGCAGACGCTCGTCGTAATGATCTCGATTCCGCTGGCGCTGCTGGGCGCGATGGTGGGGCTGCTGATCACGCGTAATCCGTTCAGCTTTACTGCCTTCATGGGACTGATCAGCCTGTCGGGGGTGGTGGTGCGGAACGCGATCATCCTGGTGGAATACATCAACGAGCGGCGAATTGCTGGCACCGCGTTGGAAGAGGCGGCACTGGAGGCCGGCGAGCGCAGGCTGAGGCCGATCTTCCTGACCACGGCGGCAGCGGCGGTTGGGGTGACTCCGATGATCATCTCCGGCTCGAGCCTGTGGTCGCCGCTGGCGAGCGCGATCGCGGTGGGGTTGATGTTCTCGATGTTCTTCACACTGGTGGTGATCCCGGTTTGCTATGTCCTGCTGGAAAGGCGGGGCGAAAGGAAGCGGCTCGCCGGTATGACAGCGATGCTGGTGTGCGGTCTCCTGCTGGCCCCTTGGGCGTCCGGGCAGGAGCCGGCGGTGCGCCGGATCACCGTGGACGAGGCCGTCGACATGGCCGTCCGAAAGAATCCGTTCGTGAAGCTGGCTGCCTTGAAAGTGAAGGAAGCCGAGAGCCGGCGCGCCGCCGTGAAGGCTAATGCGTTCCCGCAACTGGGGACAGTGGGAGCCGCGGCCAAGCTCGGGCAACAATTGTCGATCACGCTGCCCGCGGGCTCTCTCGGCATGCTGCCCGGCATCGGTCTGCTGCCGCCGGCCGACTTCAAGGTCGGGCAGGGATTGTCGAGTTTCCAGGCAGTGGGAACTTCAGTAAAGCAGCCGGTGACGCAGCTTTTCCGCATCTCATCGGCGGTGAAAGCGGCGGCAGCGGATGCGCGCATCGCAGACGATGACCTCGCGAAGGCCCGGGCCGAGGTGGCCTTCAAGACAAAGGAAGCTTTCCATGCGCTGCTGCTGCGTGAGCGGCAGCTCTCGGCCGCGCGGGCTGAAGCCGCCCTAGCGGACGAACTGCTGAAAGAGGGCCATGATGCAGTGGAGTCCGGCGCAGCACTTCGCGTGAAAGCGCTGGAAGCGGAAGCACTGACGCTCGAACGGCGCAATGCGATCATGAGCGCGGAGATCGCCATCACTGATCTGCGCGCCGATTTCAACGACCTTGTAGGCCTGCCGCCAGAAGAGCCGGTGGAACTGGTGGAAACACCGCCCGATCCATTGCATGTGGGCGATGTGGCAGCGTTCACGAAACAAGTGCTGGATGGCAACCCGGAGGTACAGGCGGCCGCCGACACGGTCGAGAAAGCGCGGCATGGCGTGTCGGCGGCTAAGCGCGAATACATCCCGGATATTGGCGTCGGCGTGTGGCACATCTACCAGAACGGAGTCCCGCTGCTGCCTCGAAACCTCGGGGTTGTCGCGGCACAACTCGAATGGAGCATCTGGGATTGGGGCAAGCGAGGCGCGCAGGTCAGCGAGAGGCAGTCACAGCTGGAACAGGCGGAAGAGAACCTGCGGCGGCTGAAGTCCAGGGTGGCCATCGATGCGGGAAAGGCATACCGGCGAGCGGAACGGATGCGGGACCTTGTGACCGTGGCCGACCGCGCACGAATGGCTCGGAAAGAGGCGCGCCGGATCTCCGCCGACCAGGTGGAGTTGGGTGTCGCGACTCAATTGACCCTGAAACAGGCCGATGCGGCGCTCGCTCAGGCCGAAGCCCGTGTCACCGAGGCTCACGCGGGTCTGTTGATTGCCGAGGCGGAGTTGATGAGGCTCGCGGGCAGCCACTAGAGCCGCGTCGCTGGGCTGTGTGGATTTTGAGCGGCGACTTAGGATAGGTGGCGATTCATAGGTCGTCTGCTAGACTTTCGGTCATGTCAGTCAACGAGGAGCTACAGGAGCAGGCCGAGCACTCCCATGACGGCTTCAGCCGGAAGGCGGGCGCGACAATGGCGATCATAGCCGCCCTCCTCGCGGTTGTTGCTGTCTATGGCCACATCACCACAACAGAAGAGCTGCTCATGCAGCAGAAGGCCAGCGATCAGTGGGCGTTCTACCAGGCCAAGGCATTGCGCCGCTTTCAGTCTGAGGTTGCGCTCGACCTGATCAATACGGTTCCCGGAGCAGAGGCCTCCAGGACGCGCGAAAAGTACGCTGCCTCGCTTGAACGCTATGAGAAAGAGGGCGAGGAAATCCAGGAGAAGGCCAGGGAGTTCGGCGTGGAGAGTGAGTTGGCGGGAAAGAAGGCACTGCGCCTCCATCTGGGAGAGATCTTTCTGGAATTGGCGATCGTATTCAGTTCGCTGGCGATCCTGACGCGCAAGCAACTGTTCTGGGCCATTGGAATTGCGAGTGCGACACTCGGCCTATTGGTTAGCGTGACGGTCTTTCTTGTTCAACGTTAGCTGCGGTCCCCGAGTGTGGTAGCGGTGGTGAACAGGCGGACCAGTGTGGGCTTGCTTGCTCTGAAGCCGCAAGTCTCATGCATTCATGAGAGGTTGGCCGGCTAAAGGGGAACGCCAGCGTACTCGGGAGCGGCCACCCGGGGTAAGGTTAACGCGCGTATAATGGCGCGATATGCGCCGGGGATGCCGTGCGCAACTGGGGCGATCAGGAGGGACCATGTGTGATCTGGATCATTTCGAAGAGGACCGGCAAAGGTACGAGTCTCTGGGCCTGGTGACGCGCAAGCAATTTGGCGCCATTTTGGGAGCAGGAGTTGCGATGATGCTGCCCCAAGTTGCCAATGCGGTGACAGTCACCGAAGCCGACGTGAACATCAAGACACCGGATGGCGAGGCAGACTGCTACTTCGTGCACCCGGCGAGCGGCACTGCTCCCGGCGTTCTCATCTGGCCGGACATCTTCGGACTGCGTCCCGCGTTCCGGCAGATGGGCAAGCGGCTGGCGGAATCCGGCTACTCGGTGCTGGTCGTGAATCCCTTCTACCGGATGAAGAAGGCCCCGACGGCGGAGGCAGGCGGCGCCACTCCTATTCAAGATCTGATGCCGTTGGCGCGTGCACTGAACGAGACGACGCACATGACGGACGCCAAGGCGTTCATCGGATGGCTGGACGGGCAGGCATCGGTCGCCAAGAACCGGAAGGTGGGGACGCAGGGGTATTGCATGGGCGGTCCGATTGCTTTTCGGACTGCGGCGGCCGTGCCTGAACGCGTCGGTGCCGTGGCCTCGTTCCATGCGGGAGGCCTCGTGACCGATCAGCCCAACAGCCCGCACCTGCAAGCAGCGAAGACCAAGGCGCAGTTTCTCATCGCGATCGCGGAGAACGACGACAAGCGTTCGCCGAACGACAAGACAGTGCTGAAAGAGACGTTCGAAAAGGCGAATCTGCCTGCGGAGATCGAAGTGTACGCCGCTGCGCATGGCTGGTGTCCGCCGGACTCTCGGGTCTACAACGAACAACTGGCGGAGAAAGCGTGGAGCCGGCTGCTGGCGCTGTACGGCAAGGTGCTGGCTTGACGGCCGGGCCCACGTTACCGCGGCTTGAGTCCGTTCAGGATCAGCGCGGCCAGGTTTTCGGCATAGCTCGTGCTCAGCTTTGCGTGCCGCAGCATCAGCACAAAATGCAGCGGACCGTACATAGCGTCCAGCACCAGGTCCAGGTCGGCATCCGGCGATAACAGCCCCTCGTCTCGATACTCCTGCAAGATCCGGCGAGATACGGTTCGGCGCGGGTTGAGCCAATGCGAGAGGAAGGCCGCCTCGACTTCCGGGTCCTCCTGCGCTGCGGCGATGACTGCCGCCAGGAACCCGCCCTTGCTGCCCATCAGCACCTTTGTGAAGCGCCTCATGTGGACGGTGACATACTCCTCGAGGCTGCTCAGCTTCTGGTTCGGCAATTCGGGCGCCACGCTTTCGACGAAGGCATTGATCACCACAGCCGCCTTGTTCGGCCACCACCGGTAGACTGTCGCCTTCCCCGCCCCAGCGCGTTGTGCAATGGCATCGCAGGTCAACCGGGAATAGCCGGTTTCCTCCATCAGTTCGACGGCGGCGTTCAGGATCTTCTCGCGAACGCCCTCATCGCGGGGCCTTCCAGGCTTCCGGCACTCTCTTTCGGCTCGGGTGGCGCTGTGCATGAGCTACATCTAGTATACTGAATTAGGGAACGAAACGGTCTCGTATTTGATTCATGCCGGGCTGCCCGGCAGAGAGGTAGTGATTTAGCTCATGTGGATTGTCCGGATTGCGTTGGAACGACCGTACACGTTCATCGTCCTGGCGATCCTCATCCTCATCCTTGCGCCGGTTGTCATCCTGCGCATGCCGACGGACATCTTCCCGAACATCGACATTCCGGTGATTGCCTCGGACTGGACCTACTCCGGCCTCAGCCCGGCGCAAATCGAAGGGCGCATCGTATCGTCCTACGAGCGCACTCTCAGCACCACGGTAAGCGACATCGAACACATCGAGTCGCAGACCATCTCCGGGGCCTCGGTCGTCAAGATATTCTTCCACCCGAACGTCAACATCAACACCGCCCTTGCCCAGGTGACGGCAATCTCACAGACCGTGCTGCGCTCGATGCCTCCCGGCATCACGCCGCCTCTGGTGATGAACTACAGTGCCTCCACCGTGCCCATCCTCCAGCTCTCTCTGTCGAGCCCGACGGCGTCTGAGCAGGAACTTTCCGACTTTGGCATGAACTTCATGCGCTCGCAGGTGGCGACGGTCCCCGGGGCTTCCGTCCCGTGGCCATTCGGCGGCAAAACGCCGCAGGTGAATGTGGACCTCAATCCCGCGCTGCTCGCATCCAAGGGGCTTTCTCCGCAGGACGTCGCAAATGCGATCAGCCTGCAGAATCTGATTCTGCCCGCCGGCACCTCGAAAATCGGCTCGTTTGAATACAACGTGGACATGAACGGGAGCCCGCAGACCATCGAGGAACTGAACGGCCTGCCGATCAGGGCAACTCCGAGCGGGACCATCTACCTGCGCGACGTCAGCAACATCCGAAACGGATTTGCTCCGCAAACCAATATTGTCCGGCGGGACGGCAAGCGGGCCGCGCTGCTTGTCGTCTACAAAACCGGCAACGCCTCCACACTCGACATCGTCCAGGGCGTGCGCACCCTCGTGAAGCGGCTCCAGCCGACGCTTCCGCCGAACCTGAAAATCGACCCGCTGGCGGACCAGTCGATTTTCGTTCGAGCAGCCATCAACGGGGTGATCCGCGAGGCGGTCATCGCGGCCTGCCTCACGGCCATCATGATCCTGCTGTTCCTGGGCAGTTGGCGCAGCACGCTGATTATCGCCATTTCGATTCCGCTGTCGGTCCTGACTTCAATCATCGTGCTGTGGATGCTGCATGAAACGATCAACATCATGACCCTGGGCGGTCTGGCGCTTGCCGTCGGCATCCTCGTGGACGATGCGACCGTGACCATCGAGAACATCGAGCGGCTCATCGAACGCGGACTGCCGCTCGAAGAAGCGATCTTCGAAGGAGCGGCGCAGATCTCCGTGCCTGCGCTGGTCTCGACGCTGTGCATCACCATCGTCTTCCTTCCAATGTTCTTTCTCAGCGGCGTGCCGAAGTTCCTCTTCGTACCGCTCGCCGAGGCGGTGGTCTTCGCGATGCTGGCGTCCTACGTCCTCTCGAGGACGCTGGTTCCAACGCTCGCGAAATACCTGCTGACCGATGAAGGGCGCCACGGTGAGGACCGGCACAAACGGCACGCGTGGAATGTCCTGGCATGGTTCCAGCACGCTTTCGAGCGCGGGTTCTGGAGCCTCCGCGAGGGATACACCGCACTGCTCACTTCGGCCGTTCGCAGGGCGCCGGTCTATCTTCCCGTCTTTCTCGGCGTCTGTCTGAGCGCTTTCCTGCTGTTGCCCTGGATGGGCCGCAACTTCTTCCCGGAGGTCGACACCGGGCAGTTCAAATTGCACCTGCGCGCCCGGACCGGTATGCGCATTGAGGAGACGGCGCGGCTGTGCGACGCCGTGGAAAATTTCGTCCGGCGTCACATTCCGGCGAGCGAACTCGAAGGCATTCTGGACAACATCGGCGTGCCGGCCAGCACCATCAATCTGACCTACAGCAACTCGGGAGTCACAGGGAGCGAAGACGCGGACATTCTGGTGAGCCTGAAAGAGGATCACCGGCCCACGGCCGATTACATCCGCGCGCTGCGGCGCACGCTTCCACACGAGTTCCCAGGCGTGACGTTTTCATTCCTGCCCGCCGACATGGTCAGTCAGATTCTGAACTTCGGCCTCCCCGCTCCGCTGGATATCCAGGTAGTGGGCCCGAACGTCGAGGCGAACCGTCAATTCGTGAACCGCATCCTGCCGCAGCTTCGGCAAACTCCCGGCGCGGTGGACATTCGGGTCCAGCAGTCGTTCGATCACCCGAGGTTTCACGTGGAGGTCGACCGGACCAAAGCCGCCGAGAGCGGGTACACCGAGCGAGACATTGCGAACAGCCTGCTGATCAGCTTGAGCGGAAGCAACCAGGTGAGTCCGACTTACTGGCTCAATCCGAAGAATGGTGTCAGTTACAACCTGGTGACGCAGACTCCACAGTACCGCCTCCAGTCGCTTCAGGATCTGCAAAACATCCCGATCAGCGGGGCCGGAGCCAAGCGACCCGAGATCCTCGCGGACGTTGCCAGCATCCATCGCTCCGAAGAGATGGGGGTGGTTTCGCACTACAACGTGCAGCGAGTCATCGACATCTACGGTGCGGTTCAGGATCGGGACCTGGGCGCCGTGGGACGCGATATCCGAAAGATTCTGGACGCGAATCGCAGCTCGCTGCCGCTCGGCGCGCAGATCGACATCCGGGGGCAACTTTCTACCATGGAGGATTCCTATCGCGGCCTGCTCAGCGGCCTGGCATTCTCCATCGTGCTGGTGTACCTGCTGATCGTGGTGAATTTCCAGTCCTGGCTCGATCCGTTCATCATCATCACGGCTCTGCCAGCGGCCCTTGCCGGCATTGTTCTGTTCCTGTTCCTGACACACACCACACTGAGCGTTCCCGCGCTGATGGGCGCCATCATGTGCATGGGCGTGGCGACGGCAAACAGCATCCTGGTGGTGTCGTTCGCCAAAGACCGGCTGCGCGAGACCGGCGATCCAGCGCGTTCGGCGATCGAAGCCGGCTCGACGCGATTCCGTCCGGTGCTGATGACTGCGCTGGCGATGATCATCGGCATGGTTCCGATGGCCATGGGACTTGGCGAAGGCGGCGAACAGAACGCACCGCTGGGACGCGCGGTGATCGGGGGGCTGGTGCTGGCCACAGTGGCGACGCTGTTCTTCGTGCCCGGCGTGTTCAGCGTGCTGCATCGCAAGACGAGTTTGAGGGAGGCAAAGTGAAGAAGGCGTTCCATGCTCTGTTGGGACTGGCTGCCCTGGCGGCATTTGGAGTGACAATCGTTCGAGGACTTCAGGACAGGGCAAGCGCCGAGAATGCACTTGTGCTCGAAACCCGCGATGCAGCCATTCCCACGGTCAGCGTCATTCGGCCCACGACGGGCGCGCCTACCGACGAACTGCTGCTGCCGGGCACCATCGAGGCGTTCACGGATACTCCGGTATACGCACGCACAGACGGCTACTTGAAGCGCTGGTACGTCGATATCGGCACCCATGTGAAAGCCGGGCAAATACTGGCCGAGATCGAGACCCCTGAGATCGATCAGCAGCTCTCGCAGGCACGGGCTCAGTTGGGCACGACCAAGGCGACTTATGATCTTTCCGTGTCGACCGCGGCGCGCTGGGAGTCGCTGTTGAAAACCGAATCCGTGTCACGCCAGGAAACGGACGAGAAGATCGGAGACCTTGCGGCGAAAAAAGCAGCGGTCGATGCCGCCAGCGCCAACGTGAAGCGGCTCGAGAAGATGCAGTCATTTCAGCAGATCTATGCTCCCTTTGAAGGCGTGATCACGGCTCGAAACACCGACATCGGCGCTCTGATCAACGCGGGGAGCAACGGACCTGGGCGAGAGTTGTACCACATGGCGGCGCTCGGCAAGATGCGTGTTTACGTGCAGGTGCCGCAGGCTAACTCACGCTCGGCCAAGCCCGGCGCCGAGGTGGACCTCACGCTGCAGGAGTATCCGGGACGGGTGTTTCGCGCCCACGTCGCCCGGACTGCCAATGCGATCGAAGAGGCGTCGCGCACGCTTCGCGTGGAGGTCGACGTCGACAACCCCGACGGGGCACTGTTGCCGGGAGCATATGTTAGCGTCCACCTGAAGCTCCCGCAGGCCGGACACGCGCTCACGATCCCGTTTAACGCCACACTGTTTCGCGCGGAGGGGCTATCTGTAGCCGCCGTGCGGGACGGCCACGTGGAACTGCTGCCGGTGACGGTCGGCCACGATTACGGGACGTCGCTCGAAATTGTCGCAGGGCTTACCGGGAGTGAACAACTGATCGTCAACCCGCCGGACTCGATCGCGGCCGGCCAGCAAGTCAGAGTGACGGAGGCCAGGCAGTGAAATACGTGTGGACGGCGGCCTGCTTCGGTCTGCTGGCGGCGGCCGGGTGTCAGATCCGGCAGCCCTATCATCCTCCGGCTGCGCCCGTGCCGGCTGCGTACAAGGAGCCGCCGCCCGCTGCGTTCCAGGAATCGAAAGAGTGGCAGTCGGCGAATCCGGCGGATGGCTTCAGCCGCGGACACTGGTGGGAAGTCTTCGGCGATCCAGTGCTCAACACGCTGGAGGAAAAGGCCGTTACGGCGAACCAGAACGTGAAGTCGGCGGCTGCACGGTTTCAGCAGGCGCGAGCGTTCGTGCGCGAGAGCCGGGCCAGCAAGTATCCGGCTGTCGCTGTGGCTCCGAGCATTGTGAATGAGCGCTTCTCAAGAAACAGGCCGCTCGCTTCAGCGAGCGGCAAGACCACGTTCGGCGACTTCAGGCTGCCCGTGGACGCCGCCTGGGAGCCTGATCTCTGGGGGCGGGTTCGAATGCTGGTCGATTCATCGGTGGGCAACGCGCAGGCCGAGGCGGCCGATGTCGAGTCCGTGCGGCTGAGCGTTACGGCCGAGTTGGCGCTAGACTACTTCGACTTGCGGAGCTACGACCTCGAGCGGTCGATTGTGGACAACGCCGTAAAGACTTACGAGCGGGCGCTCGAATTGACGCGCAATCGCTACGAAGGCGGTTTGGCGAACCGGTTGGACTTGGAAGAGGCCGAAACTCAACTCGAGGCAACTCGCGCGCAGGCGATCGACATTACAGCGCAGCGGGCAAAACTGGAACACGCCATCGCGGTGCTGGCGGGTCAGACTCCGGAAGAGTTTTCCCTGGCAGAGCAGACAACGATCCCGACACCCCCGGCAATCCCGGCCGGGGTGCCGTCTGCCCTGCTGCAGCGGCGGCCGGATATTGCAGGTATCGAGCGGCGTGTCGCGGCAGCGAACGCGCAGATCGGGTATGCCCGAACGGCCTTCTATCCTCGCGTGCTGCTGACCGCGGCCCTGGGACTGGAAGGAACCAGCATGGCGAACTGGATGAATTGGCCGAGCGCGTTCTGGGCCGTGGGGGCAGCGGCGCTGCAGCCACTATTCGATGCGGGCCGCCGGCGCGCTGTTGTGGATGAGAATTCGGCCGGCTACGACGCCCTGGTGGCCGACTACCGGCAGACCGTTCTGACTGCGTTCCAGCAGGTGGAAGACAACATGGCGAGCCTTCGCGTATTGGAAGCGGAGGCAACCCGCCAGCACGCTGCAGTCGAGGCGGCCAAGAGATCGGAAGCGCTGTCGATGAACCGGTATCGCGGAGGATTGGTGACCTATCTCGAGGTGGCGATCCTGCAGGCGATCCGGCTGCAGAATGAGCGCACGGCCATTGGCATCGAGCGGCGGAGGATGGAGTCAAGCGTGTTGCTCATCAAGGCTCTTGGCGGCGGATGGGATGCCAAATCGCTACCGACCGAGCGGGAACTGGTCGCAGGCCGGCAACGTCCCTGAATCGCCGGGGCAGCGCTGGGAGGCAGACATCCCATTCGCCGGCGGCGAATGTAAGATCTATCCATGCCTCCACGCCAACTAGTGGTGATCGCGTGCGCAGCGATCATCCTTCCGCTTTGCGGGAATGCGGCGCAGACATCCCGCTTCACTCCGCCCATCCATTACGGGGTTGCGTACTACGAGGAATATGAGCCGCACGACCGGCTCGATGCCGACGTGCAGATGATGAAGTCCGCCGGGATCACGGTGGTCCGCATCGGCGAATCGACTTGGGGAACACTGGAGCCCAGGGACGGCGTGTTCGACTTCTCGCACATCGATCGCGTGATCCGGGCGATGGACAAAGCCGGCATCGCGGTGATCGTGGGCACGCCGACCTATGCGATTCCGACATGGCTCGCACGAAAGTATCCCGACGTTCTCGCCGTCACTCCGGCGGGACAGAACCGCTACGGTCCCCGTCAGAACATGGACATCGCAAATCCACATTTCCGGCTCCACGCCGAGCGCGTCATCCGCCAATTGGTGGGACACGTAAAAGACCAACCGGCTGTGATCGGATTCCAGATCGACAACGAGACGAAGTCGTACCACGTTACAAGTGCGGGCGTGCAGAGCGGATTCATCGATGCGCTGAAGAAGAAGTTTGCCAGCCTGGATGCGCTGAACCTGGCGTTCGGGCTCGACTACTGGAGCAATCGCATCAACAGATGGGAAGACTTTCCGCCGATCGAAGGCGCGGTGAACGCGAGCCTCACCTCCGCATTTGCCGAATACCAGCGGGAGCTGGTGGCCGAGTATCTGGGCTGGCAAGCCGGGATCGTCCGGGAGATCAAGCGGCCGGATCAATTCATTACCCAAAACTTCGATCTCGACTGGCGCGGCTACTCCTACGGCATTCAACCCGAGGTCGACCACTTTGCCGCTGCGCGCGCATTGGATATCGCCGGCATCGACATCTATCATCCCGGCCAGGACCTTCTGACCGGCATCGAGATCGCATTTGGCGGCGATCTGGCGCGGTCAATGCGCGAAGGAAAGAACTACTTCCTGATCGAAACCCAGGCGCAGGGCTTCCCGGAGTGGACGCCTTATCCCGGGCAACTCCGCCTCCAGGCTTACAGCCACTTGGCCTCAGGCGCTGAGATGGTTTCCTACTGGCACTGGGCGACCACGCACAATAGCGTGGAGACCTATTGGCGCGGGCTGCTCAGCCAGGACTACGCGCCGAACGCGACATATCGTGAAGCGGCCCAGATTGGCACGGAGTTGAAGCGGCTCGGCCCTGCGCTGACAGGGCTGCAGAAGAAGAACCAGGCCGCCGTCTACTTCAGCAATCGCGCGCTGACCGGCTTTAATGCGTTCAAGTTCGGATGGACCTCCCGGATCACTTACAACGACGTGCTGCGGCCATTCTACGATGCGCTATACCGCGCCAACGTTGAGGTCGATTTCGTCGATCCATCCGTCAAAGACCTGGCGCGGTATAAGCTGATCGTGGTTCCTGCGCTCTACTCTGCGTCGGATGACGAGATCACCGTGTTGAAAGCCTACGTCAATCGCGGTGGACACATGGTGCTCACGTTCAAGAGCGGGTTTTCGGACGAGAACCTGAAGGTCCGGTCTGTGAGCCAGCCCGGCGGTTTCGCCGACGCCGTGGGTGCGACTTACACCCAGTTCGCGATTCCCGAAAACGTGTCGATCAAAGGCGGCGGCAAGGACGACGTGCGATGGTGGATGGAACTCCTGAAGCCAACCACGGCCACGGTCGTTGCGAGCTACGACCACCCAGCGTGGGGCGAATACGCCGCGGTGACTCGCAATCGATACGGCAAAGGCGAGGTCACCTACATTGGCTTCATGCCGGGCGATGCATTGATCGGGAAACTTCTTGCCGAGGCGGTTGATCGCGCCGGCGTGACTCATCCCGATGCCGGCCTCCGATTCCCGATTGTTGTCCGCAGCGGAGTAACCGGCCGCGGCAAAGCAATTCACTACCTGCTCAATTACTCTGCGGCCAGCCGGAATGTTGCGTATCCGTTCGGCGCAGGCACCGAGCTCCTGACGGGCAGAGCGATCAAGCGAGGTGACTCGCTTGAACTCGCACGGTGGGGAGTGGCGATCGTCGAGGAGTAGGAGATGGTCGAGACTATGATGGTTGGGGCCAAGGGAGTTCAGTCGACCATGAGAAGAACATCTTCGGTGCGCTGACTATCGCTTTTGGGCTGATGGCTCCATTGCTGGCACAGGTGAAGACCAACGTGCCTTCTGTGGTGCCCGGCGCGAAACCAGTCACGGTAGAGCGCATCAAAGTTCACGGCGGCGCATTGGAGGGGAATCTCGAAGCCGATGACGTGGATCGCGACGTCATCGTCTTCCTGCCTCCCGGCTATGCCACGCAGAAGACGCAGCGCTATCCGGTTGTCTATGCGCTGCACGGTTACTCGATCGGCGCAGAACAGTGGACGCAGGAAATCCACGTGCCCCAGACCATTGAGGGCGCCATCGCGCAGGGGGCGCAGGACATGATCGTCCTATTGCCCGAATCCAAGACCGTGCACAACGGATCGATGTACTCCAGCTCAGTGACTACAGGAGACTTTGAGCGGTTCATCGCACACGATGTCGTCAGCTATATCGAATCTCATTACCGGACCATCCCCAAACGGACGAGCCGGGGGCTGGCCGGTCATTCCATGGGCGGCTATGACGCAACCCGGATCGGCATGAAGCATTCAGACACATTTGGCAGTTTGTACATCATAAGCCCGTGTTGCCTGGCGGCCCGGGGCGCCGGTCCCGCGAACCCGGATAGTGAGAAAGCCCTGGAGGCTGTGAAGACGCCTGTTGATTCAGCCGCCTTGCCTTTCATGCTCCGGGCTCAGCTTGCGTCCGCCGCCGCATGGTCGCCCAATCCAACCTATGCTCCGGCAAGAACTGTCAGTGATCCAGCGGGAGATTTGAGGGCATTGGCGCAACTGACGACGGTCTTGACAACAAAGCCGTTCCAGCCGAGGAGGACTCCATTGGAGTTGCGCGCGCCCATCAATGTTTTTTGACTGTCACTCCGAGGCCGCCGCCCTGCATGTAGAAGATGGTCTCCAGTCCAGGATTACTGGTGACGGCTTTGACGTAGTCACTGGCCATCTCGATGTTGTGAGCCAGAATCAGCCCACCCGGTCGGACCAGCGGCAGCAGCTTGGTCAGGTAGTCGAGATACCCGTCTTTGTCGGCATCAATGAAGACCAGGTCGAGCGGGCCCTTCAGCTTCGCGACATTAGCATGTGCGTCGCCTTCAACAATGGTGACGAGGTTGTCCACGCCGGCTTCCTTGAAGTGCCCGGTGGCCATCGCGGCACGCTCGTGATCGATCTCGAAGGTGGTCAGGTGGCCGCCCGTTGAACGGAGCGCCAGGCAAAGCCAAAGCCCCGAGTATCCGGTAGAAGTTCCCACCTCAGCCACATTCTTCGCGCCGGCTGTTTCAGCCAGCAGGCGGAGCGCGATGCCATCCTCCATGGGAACGCTGAGGTAGGTCTTGTGGTTGTCGACGATGCTTTGCAGCGTCGCGAGGATGCGCTTCTCGGCTTCGTTTCGCGCCAGAGGCTGACTGGTGAGGCTCTGACCGCGCATGCGAGGTCCGCCGAACCTGCCGGGCGGCTGCGCGGCGATCATAGCGGCCAGTGAAAGCCCGGACAGCAGAACGATGATTTGCGAATAAGGAGCTCTCATATCTTCACTGACGATGTTTGAGGCTTTTCAACTTGCAATATGTCATGTCAAGAAGTGTAATGCACGACACTTCCATTCACTGCCGGTGCGGCTTGCCGTGCGTATCGCTCCTGTGAATGCCGATGAAGAGCAATAGCAGGGCTGCAGCCCCTACGCAAAACAGCGCCTCGTCCGTGTGGGAGGGAGTAGCGAACGGCGAGAGCGCGAGTGAACCCGCATACGCCCTACTCGGATTTGAGAGATGCCATGTCGATGGAGAAGCGATACTTCACGTCAGACCTGAGGAGTCTGTCGTATGCCTCATTCACCTTCTGGATCGGGATGACTTCGACATCGGCAGTGATGTTGTGCGCGCCGCAGAAGTCGAGCATCTCCTGGGTTTCGCGGATGCCGCCGATTGGCGACCCGGAGAGGCTGCGGCGTCCGAAGATCAGGTTGAAGGCAGCGACGGCGAGGGGCTTCTCGGGCGCTCCGACGAGAGTGAGGTTGCCGTCGCGCCGCAGGAGTTGAATGTAACTGTCGATGTCGTGATCGGCGGCGACCGCGTCGAGGATGAAGTCGAAGCTGCCAACGTGCTTCTGCATCTGGTTGGCATCGCGAGAAACAACGACTTCGTCAGCGCCCAGCCGGATCGCATCATCCTTCTTTCCGGGTGAAGTCGTGAAGACAACAACGTGGGCGCCAAGAGCATGAGCGAACTTCACGCCCATGTGGCCCAGCCCGCCGAGACCTACCACGCCGACTTTCTTGCCTTTGGAGACGCACCAGTGCCGCATGGGTGAGTACGTTGTGATTCCGGCGCAGAGGAGCGGTGCGGCTCCGGCCAGGCTGAGGTTGGAAGGGACGCGCAGGACAAAGCTCTCATCAACGACAATGTTGTCGGAATAGCCGCCATAGGTGACGCCGCCAAGATGCTTATCAGGGAAGTTATAGGTGAGTGTCATGTTCGGGCAGAACTGCTCGAGGCCAGCCTGGCACTCAGGGCACGTGCGATCCGAATCGACCATGCAACCGACAGCAGCGAGGTCGCCGGGCTTGAACCCGGTGACGGCCGAGCCGACCTTGGTGACGCGGCCGACGATCTCATGGCCTGGGACGCATGGGTACACGGTGGGCATGACGTTGCTCCACTCATTGCGGACTTGATGGAGATCGGAGTGGCAGATGCCACAGAACAGGATCTCGATCTGCACATCGTGCCCGGTTGGATGGCGCCGGGCGACCGTGGTTGCAGCAAGCGGCGACGTTGCAGCGGCGGCAGCGTAGGCTTTGGCATTAAACATGATTTCACTCCCCTTGTATGAAATTGAGTGTTGAGTCAGGCGTTATTCTGTTCTTTGCTGATGTTCAATCCCGGCTTCAGTCTTCCCGTCGGGTTGTTCCTGGATGGCGATGTGCGCCAAGGCCGTGGCTCTTCGATCCGCACCGTGCCTGCAAGGAACCACGCCGGTCCTTTGCCGGAGGTCTGTATTCACTTCTTTTGATGTCAATCCCCGGATCCCGCACCAGGTGTGTCAGACCTTTTTCTTCCAGTATTCCAAGGCAGGTCCGTTGAACACACCCGATCCGGCGATGGCTCTTTTCCGGACATCCGCCGCTTCTTCAGGAGCCATTTTCGTGAACCCCTGAACAGCCCGAATGTTGTCTTCCATCTGTCCCTGCGTGCCTGCGCCGCAGATGGCAACATGCACCCCGGGCTGGCTCAGTGCGTACCTCAAACATTCGGTGGGGCTCAGAGATCGCAGCAGGAAAGCCTTGCCGAACACTTTGATCGCCTGAGTGCCCACACCATACTCCGCCGCCACGGGGAGGGCGGTCTTCTCGAAGCTGAGGTAAGCGTGGTCCGCAGCGTGAACCGGCATCATTACGGTGTCCCACTTGTTGTAAGCCTTGAGCAGCGCGGCGTGAGCCTCAGGATCGTAGTGGCCGGTGAAGCCAATAAAGCGGCATTGGCCGGCCTTCTTCGCACCCTCGAACGCTTCGATCGCTCCGCCAGGCGCCAGGAGCTTGTCGATGTCCTCTTTGTTCTGAACTGCGTGCGCCTGCCATAGGTCGACATGATCGGTCTTCAGGAGGCGGAGAGACGTCTCCAACTCTTCCCGGGCCTCCTTCGCCGTGCGTTTGACCGACTTGGTGGTGAGGAAGATGTCCTTCCGGATGCCCTGCAGACCGATGCCGTAGGCCTCCTCGGAGCGGCCATCCCAGTACAGGCGCGCGCAGTCGAAGTAGGTGATGCCCAGCTCATACATCCTGCGAACGTGCGCCGCCGCAGTCTGAATGTCAGGATGAAGATCCATGCGGGCGCCACCTTGCGCGATGACGCTGACCTGGATGCCGGTCTTGCCGAAGGTGGTGGTGGGAATGTCGCCCGCCCTCACTTTCCGAGGCGCTGCCGACGCGCCAGTGATGGACATGCCGCCAAATGCGCCGCCAACGAATAGCCGTCTTCTCATGAAGCCTCCAGATTCTTGAGCTACTTCACTGGCCCGCCAGAGGGCTAGCGATCGATCATCCGCTGTGCGCTCTCAGGATATCGGGCTCCTTGCACCGTGACCCGGGATGCCGCACTCTCGATGTCACGAAGATCTCCCTGGCTGAGTTCGATGGACGCCGCGGCCAGGTTCTCCTCCAGACGATGCAATTTCGTCGTACCAGGAATAGGCACGATCCATGGCTTCCGGGCTAGGATCCAGGCAAGTGAGATTTGCGCCGGTGTCGCGTTCAGGCGCTGAGCGATGCTGCCGAGTAGATCGACCAACGCCTGGTTCGCCTTCCGGGCCTCCGGCGAGAAGCGGGGCACGATGCTGCGAAAATCTGTGCTGTCGAAAGTGGTGTTCTCGTCAATTTTGCCGGTGAGAAATCCCTTTCCCAGCGGACTAAAGGGAACAAAGCCGATTCCGAGCTCTTCAAGAGTCGGAATGATCTCCGCCTCAGGCTCTCTCCACCAAAGCGAGTATTCGCTCTGAAGGGCAGTGACCGGCTGGACGGCGTGCGCCCGCCGAATCGTCTTCACGCCAGCTTCGGACAGGCCGAAGTGTTTGACCTTTCCTTCCTGGATCAGTTCTTTCACCGCTCCGGCCACGTCTTCGATCGGCACCGTGGGATCGACCCGGTGTTGATAGAACAAATCGATGGCGTCTACCTTGAGCCGCTTGAGCGAGGCCTCGGCAACTTCCTTGATGTGCTCCGGACGGCTGTTGAGTCCGGCCTGTTTCCCGGTGTCCGGATCCAGGTTGAACCCGAACTTGGTGGCGATGACAACCTGCCCGCGGAACGGCGAGAGGGCCTCACCCACGAGTTCTTCGTTGATGAACGGGCCGTACACTTCGGCGGTATCGAAAAATGTGACGCCGCGTTCGACGGCGGCACGGATCACCGGGATCATCTCCTGCTTGTCTTTGGCAGGGCCGTACCCGAAGCTCATGCCCATGCAGCCGAGCCCGATTGCGGAAACTTCCAATCCGCTCTTTCCTAATTTTCGCTTCTGCATCGTCGCTCCTTGTAATCTCGCTCCCTCATGTCCAGCGTAGTTTCAAGGGTGGTCGAGGCGGTATCCCGATCCTTCCGATTTATTGCCTATTCCTCTTGAGCGATTGATTCAACGGCCGTGCGAGGGGTTATTCTGAGGCAGAGGAGGGCGGAGCCGCCGACCATGAAAAGCCGCATTGCTGAAGAGACCCTGCTGACAAAGACCGCCGGTGAACTGCGAGCTGAGCTGGCTCGCAGGATTGCCTTCCTCGTTGGTTCGGCAGAGAAACGGGCAACAGACATTCCCGGATTGACATTGCACCGGCGGACCTCCCCGACCGCACCCTGTTCGATGACCTACGAGCCAATGGTGACGGTGATTGCCCAAGGACGAAAACGCGTGGAATTGGGGCGCAAAGCGTTCATCTACGATGCATCGCGCTACCTGCTGACGTCTGTGGATCTGCCTGTGGTCAGCCGTGTGATGGAAGCCAGCGAAGATGTCCCGTGCCTCGCCATGGCGCTGAGGCTGGAAATGCCCACGGTGCGGGAACTGCTCAGTCGCGAAGAGATCCAGATCCCCGAGGCGCTGCCCGACAGCCCTGCGATTGGCACTGCAGAGACCACCTCGGAGTTTCTCAGCGCGTGTTGCCGGCTTGTGGACCTGATTGCGGCTCCGCAGGATGTTCCCTTCCTGAGCGGCCTGGTCGTGCGTGAGATCATCTATCGCATCCTGCGGGGACCGGAGGGAGCCCGCCTGCGCGCGATCGCGACGCTGGGAGATCAGAGCCACCGGACTGCGAAGGTGATTGCCTGGATCCGGACGAACTACACGAAACCGTTGCGAGTGGAGGATCTCGCAGAGATCGCAGGCATGGGCGTGTCAACTCTGCACCACCATTTCCGGGCATTGACGGCGATGAGTCCACTTCAATATCAGAAGCAGATCCGGTTACAGGCAGCGCGAGGGCGAATGCTCATGGACGGCCTGGACGCGGCGAGCGCGGCCTATGAGGTCGGATATGAAAGCGCGAGCCAGTTCAGCCGCGAATACAGCCGGTTCTTCGGACAGCCGCCGATGAAGGATATTCGGGCTCTTCGCTCGCCAAGCGCTCCGCCGCTGGAGCCGATCATGAATCGTTGAGGGGTGGTGAGTTCCGGCAGGCAACGAGTCCGGGCCTCGGGCTGGTCCATAATAGGGACCAAGATGAGCACACCGCACCGGTCGAAGCTGGCGGCCATTGGGACGATCTATTTCAAGTACTCGCACACGCAACACATCGTTGACCGGTTTCTCGACGGCTACGGTTGGGATGGAAAATACCATCGCCCCGCAATGGATCTGGTCTCGCTCTATGTCGATCAGATCGGGAAGAACGACCTCAGTCAAGAGCGCGCGGCGCGGCACCCTGAGATGAGGATGTGCAAGACCATCGCCGAAGCGCTGACGTTGGGTGGTGAAAAGCTGGCGGTGGACGGGGTTGTGCTGGTGGGCGAGCACGGTAACTATCCGAAGAACGAGAAGGGCCAGACGAAGTATCCGCGCTACGAGTTCTTCGAGCAGATCGTGGACATCTTCCGGAAGAGCGGACGGTCCGTACCGGTGTTCAACGACAAGCACCTGTCGTGGAACTGGGAGTGGGCAAGGAAGATGTACGACACATCGAAGCAGCTCGGGTTCCCGTTACAGGCGGGGTCAAGTCTGCCGGTTACGTGGCGCGTGCCCTCCGTGGAGATGCCGCTCGGCGCCAAGATCCGCGAAGCGCTGTGCGTCTGCTACGGCGGCGTGGACAGCTACGATTTTCACGGGCTTGAGACCATTCAGTGCATGGTGGAGCGGCGGCGCGGCGGTGAAACCGGCGTGAAGTGGGTCCAGGCATATCGCGGCCCGGCGTTCTGGCAGGCGCTGCGGGACGGCGTATGGTCGAGAGAACTGATGGATGCGGCCTTGTGCCGCAGCCACACGTTGACACCGGCACGGCCGGGCTTCAATGACGTTTTCCCGAGCATGGACGACATGCAGCGCCTGGTAAAGTCTCCCGTGGCCTACCATTACGAGCACAACGACGGGTTGAAGTGCACGATGCTGCTGATGAGCGGCCTGGTGAGGGATTTCAACTTCGCGGCGCATGTGGATGGGCAGCGCAAGCCATGGTCGACGCAGATGTATTTGCCGATGCCCGATGGACGCACGACACTGGCCACTTTCTTCAGCCCTCTGGTGAACAACATGGAGAAGCTGTTCCTGACGGGGAAGGCAGCGTATCCGATAGAGCGGACGCTGCTGACCACAGGCCTGACAGCCGCGGGCGTGGAGAGCCTGCATCGCAACCAGGAGCGCTACGAGACGCCGCACCTGAACATCCAGTACCAACCGTCCGAGCAATCGACATTCCAGAGGAGCTAGACCGATGCTGACGAGACGGCATTTTCTCCAGACCAGCGCGGCGGTGGCCGCAGCACAGACCGCGCAGCCGAAGAAGCTGGCGATCATCACCACCATCTATCGCTACCTCTCACACGGACAGCACATGGGCGACCGGTTCCTGGTGGGTTATCCGCTGGAAGGCGCATGGCACAAGCCGAACATTCAAGTGGTTTCGCTCTACGTGGACCAGAAGCCTGAAGGCGACTTGAGCGGGGAGCGCGCCCGCGAGTTTGGGTTCAGGGTCTACCCGACCATTGCCGAGGCACTACGCTGCGGAGGCTGCCGCCTGGCGGTGGACGCGGTTCTGATCATCGGAGAGCACGGCGACTATCCGCGCAACGAACTGGGCCAGATCCTCTATCCACGCTATGAGCTTTTCGATCAATGCGCGAAGGTGTTCGAACAGGACGGGCGCTCGGTGCCGGTGTTCAACGACAAGCACCTCTCGTACAGTTTTGAAAAGGCCAAGGCGATGATCGAAGCGTCGCGACGGCTCCGGTTTCCCATGCTCGCCGGCTCGTCTCTGCCAGTAACCTGGCGGCTGCCGTCCATCGAACTGCCGCTTGGATGCCGCATCGGCGAGGCGCTGATGGTAGGTGTCGGGGGCTCCGATCCGATGGACTTCCACGCTTTGGAGGCAATGCAGTGCATGGTGGAGCGGCGCGGGCGTGGCGAGAACGGCGTGAAGTCGGTTCAGTTGATCGAAGGGGAGGATGTCTGGAAGGCCGGCGAGCAGGGACGCTATTCGAAGGAGTTGCTCAGCTCGGCGCTTTCGCGGAGCGACACGCCGCTTGGGCTGACAGTAGAGGACGGGCGCACGCAGGACCTGGCCACGCCGGGCGTGCTGCAGAAGCTGGTGGAAAAGCCCGCGGCGTACTTCATCGAGTATCGGGACGGATTGAGGGCCACGCTGCTCATGCTGAACGGCGCGGTGAGAGATTTCAATTTTGCAGCCCGGGTGCAGGGCGTAAAAGAACCGGTGTCGACGCAGTTCTTCCTCACGCCGGAACCGAACGTCACCTACTCGGCGTGCCTGATGCACAAAGTGGAGGGGATGTACGAATCCGGCGTTGCTCCCTATCCGGTGGATCGCACTCTGCTGGTGAGCGGCGTGCTTGAAAGCTGTCTCAAATCGAAGGCGCAGGGCCATGCGAGGTTGGAGACGCCGCATTTGAGTGTCTCGTACAAGGCGCCGGCCAAGCCGCAATTTGCGCAGAGCTAGGCCATGATTCTTCTCAAGAACGGCTGGCTTTTTGACGGTAGCGGCGCGAAGCCAGTGCGCGGCGATGTTCTGATCGAAGGGGGCCGCATCGCCAAGATCGGAACCATCGAGGCGCCGCGCTGCCGCTCACTGGACTGCACGGGTCTCACCGTGGCGCCGGGCTTCATCGATCTGCACAGCCATTCCGACCTGCAGGTTCTGGAGAGCGAGCGAAAGGAAAAGTCGCTGCAAGGCGTGACGACCGAGGTGGTCGGCAACTGCGGATTCTCGCCCTTCCCGCAGGGCAACCACGCACATGAGCTGTGCGAATTCGGAGGCGGGATCCTCGGACGTCCTGCCGGATGGGGCTGGGCGAGTGCGAGCGCGTACCTTGAAGCAGTAGCGTATTCAGGGAAGAACGTCGGGGTTCTCCCGCTGGCAGGCCACGGGAGTCTGCGCGTGGCGGTGGCGGGAATGCGGCAGGGGCCGCTCTCGAGTGAGGAACTCGACCGGCTGACCGGCATGCTGGGAGACGCGCTGGACGCGGGCTGCGCCGGCTTCTCCACAGGACTGATGTATGCGCCGGGATCGAGCGCAGGGCCCGCTGAGTTGGAGCACTTGTGCCGCATTGCCGCCCACAAGGACAAGCTCTATGCGACTCATATGCGCAGCTATGCGGAGGGCCTGGTTGACGCGGTGCGGGAACAGATCGCATTGGCTCGGGCCACTGGGTGCCGGCTGCAGATCTCGCATCTTCAGGCGGCTGGCCGGACCAACTGGGATCTGCAACGGCGGGCACTGGACGAGATCGAATCGGCGCGGAACGAGGGGATCGACGTTGAGTTCGACATCTATCCCTATCAATGCGGGAGCACGGTGCTGACCCAGTGGCTGCCGCACTGGGCACTGGATGGCGGGACCGGCGCCCTGTTGCATCGGCTGAATGACGCAGCCACACGCGTGCGAATCCGGGAAGAGACGGAGAGGGGCAAGGCGCAGGAGTGGAGCGACATCACCATCTCGGGCGTTGCGCGCGCAAAGAACGCAGGACTGGTGGGCAAGACAATTGCGGAGGCAGCGGCGCTGCGCGGCTCGGGCGGCGTGGACACGGCGCTGGATCTGCTGATCGAAGAGAACGCCGCAATCAACGTGATTTCGTTCAACCAGAGCGAATCCAATCTGAGGCAATTGCTGACGCACCCGCTCTGTTCGGTGATCAGCGACGGCTTCTACGTAAACGGAAAGCCACATCCCCGGCTGCACGGGACGTTCCCGGAGCTATTGGGATCGGTGGTTCGTGAGCGGCACTGGATGCCGTTGGAAGAGGCGATCCATAAAGTGACGGGCAAGCCTGCGGCCCGGCTCGGGATCAAGGACCGCGGGCTGTTGCGGGAAGGCTTCGCGGCGGATCTCACTGTGTTCGATCCAGAACAAATCCGCAGCCGCGCCACGTACGAAACGCCGGACCTGCCGCCGGAGGGGATTCGCATGGTGATCCGCGATGGGCAGTTTTCGATAGGGTGAATAGATGCGACTCGAACAAGCGCGCTGGCCCGATCTTGCGTCTTTATCGGACCGGATCTTCGTGGTTCCGCTGGGATCGATGGAGCAGCACGGCAAGCACCTGCCGCTGTTCACGGACTCGCTGATCGTCGGGCATGTGGCCGAGCGCGTGGAGGCGCTTCGCTCAGAGCGCATCGTGATGCTGCCCGTCCAATGGCTGGGACACTCGCCGCACCACCGGCGGTTCGGGTGCGTGAGCCTGGACCTGTTTCCCTATATTGAGCTGATCCGCGGCATATGCCGTTCGCTGATTGCGATGGGCGCTCGCCGCATCCTTCTGCTGAACGGTCACGGGGGCAACGACACCCCGTGCAAGGCGGCAATGCGTGAGTTGAAGAGTGAGTTCGAGGAGCTGCGCGACCTGTACATCGCCTACGCGACTTACTGGAACCTCGCCGCGGCGGAATTCACGGAGATCCGCGAATCTCCAGCGGGCGGCATGGGCCACGCATGTGAGATGGAGACGTCGATCCTGCTGGCTGAGGAACCGGAGCTGGTGGACATGTCAAATGCGGTGCGCGGCGGGCCCAGCGAAGAGCGCGGGTTCCGGACCATCGACATGCTCAAGGGCGAGCCGTTCTTCATGATCAATGAATTCGATGAATTCTCGGAGACGGGCGTGATCGGCATGCCGGACTTCGCTAATTCGGAAAAGGGCGGGAAATTCCTGGATGCCGCGGCGCAGGCTGTGGTGCGGTTCCTGGATGAGTTCGGGCGGTGGGACTTCCAGACGCGGTCACATTCATGAGCAGGCGCTGGGTCGTCGTCGGTTTCATCTTCGCCGGGATCCTGATCAGCTACATCGACCGCGGCAACCTCGGAATCGCGGCACCGTCGATCATGCGCGAGTTCTCGTTCGCGCCTTCTCAGATGGGCGTTCTCCTGTCCGCCTTCTTCTGGACCTACGCCATCTTCCAGCTGCCGGCGGGCGCGATTGTCGACCGGTTCGGGATTCGCATGACCTACGCGGCAGCGTTCGTAGTGTGGTCACTGGCGTCGGCCGGCATCGGGATGAGTCGCGGGATGACGGACATCCTGCTGCTCCGGTTGGCGCTCGGACTGGCTGAGGCAGTCGGACCAATTGCCAGCCTGTCATTTATCAGGCGGAACTTCTCGGTCGCCGAGATTGGCCTGCCGACGGCGATCTACATTGCCGGACAAAACTTCGGCCCTGCGGCCGGCACACTGCTCGGCACGCAATTGATAGAGCACTTTGGATGGCGGGCCATGTTCATTTTCACCGGTCTCGGAGCGCTGATCTGGCTGCCGGGGTGGGTGGCGCTGGCGCCTCGGGATGACGGCCGGAAAAAAGACTCGGCCGCGGCCATTCCTTTGGGCGGCCTCCCGTGGCGCGAAGTGCTCTCCATGAAGGCATTTTGGGCGACTTCCCTCTGCATCTTCCTTTCGTCTTACTTCTGGTACTTTCTGTTGACCTGGGTCCCGACATACCTCACGGCGTCTCGAGGGTTTTCGATAGCGGAGATGGGCCGCGTCCTGTCCGTGCCGCTCTTCGTCATGGCGGTGATAAACATTGTCGCGGGATCGATTGCCGACAGGGTGGCGAAGCGCGCAGGGTCGGTTTTTCGTGTCAGGGTGTCGTTCTGCGCCGCAGGGTACTTCGGATCGGGAGCCATTCTGCTTCTGCTGATCCTGCCTGGGCGCGAAGCGGTACTGCCGGTGCTGACGCTGGCAGTGTGCTGCACCGGCATCGGCAATGCGAATTACTGGGCGCTGTCACAGCAGGCCGCACCGGCGAATCTGGTCGGGCGGGCGATCGGTTATTTGAACACCATCTCCCAACTGGCAGGCGCGGCGGCGCCGTTGATCACGGGCTGGATTCTGGGGCCGGAGAAGCAGTTTGGCGTGGCCCTGGCGATCGCCGGAATCTGCCCCGTGCTGGCTGCAGTGAGCCTGCTGGTGGCGGGTCCGGGAGGCCTGGAGCGAATGCGCTCGTCGCTCGCCGGAACCGCCGCTATGGAGATTTGACTTAAAGCGTCGTTCCTGCGAGCGAGGCGGCCGGTCCAGCGCAGTACCGCGCAGGCTGGATCTGCTACCTTGTCAGCAGGTATGCGTATGTCTTCAAATTTGTCCGCGATCATCAGGGTGGTGCTGGTGATCGGCGGAACTCATTATCTATCCGCTCAGACGCCCAGTGCCGTCAAGGAAGTCCAGGGACTGCCTGCGCGGGCGACGCCGGCCGACTATCAGACAGCGGCGAAGGCGGGCAATTTCACTATCGCCGCCGAGTTTACCGGGCACGGCATCCCCAACGCGCAGGAGGCTCTGAACTCTGAGGACCATGTCGGAGTTGAGGTGGCGTTTTTCGGTCCTGCGGACGGGCGGCTCACAATTACTGCTTCCGATTTCTCGCTCAGAATCAACGGAAAGAAGGAGCCGCTGCCCAGCCAGCCCTGGGCCCTGGTCGCCAAGAACATCAAGGATCCCGAATGGGTTCCGCCTGAATCCTCCTCGGAGCAGAAGTCTAAAGGTGGGATCAGTGGTTCCGGCGGAGGAGGGCGGCAGCCGGGAGATCCGCCGGCGCCACCTCCCAAGGTGCCGATCGAACTGCTCCGCAACTGGCAGCAGCGCCTGAAGAAGGCAGCGCTTGCGGAAGGCGACCGCGCCTTGCCTCAGGCAGGACTGCTCTTCTTTCAATATCGAGGCAAAACTGAGAACATCCGGTCCCTGGAGTTGATTTACAGCGGTCCAGCGGGCAAGGCATCTCTGACGCTGCAGTAGCCGGTCGATTCCCTTCCCGGCGCGCAACAACCGGCCCGCACAGCTCAGTCCGAGCAGTGCGGGCTTTTGTTTTTATCAGGAGATTTCGCGACGGCGCTCAGGTCTTTTAAGGATGCCCCTGGCATCGGGAGGGCATGAGAATGCAAAGAGGAGGATTCTCGCATGAGGAGCTACGGGCGGTATGCGGTCCTGATAGTGGCACTGAGTGGCGTGGGCGCGGCACAATCGCTGGTGGAGCATGCTGCAGCGGCAGCGGTGGGGACGGCGGGGAGCGTTGGCGGGAAGAAGATCAGCGATGGGCTGGACCGAGTGTTCAAAAAGACAGACGGCGCGCTGGCGCAGGCGGCAGGTGAAAGCAAGCCTGCGGAGGCGGCGAAAACAGTGAAGGAGAAGCCGTCCCCGGCTCGAGGGGCGGCGGCTCCGGGTTCAGCGTCGGCCGTGCGCCGAGCGGCTGGGAAGCATCGAAGGGCCAGTGTGCCGGAGACTCCGGCTGAACCCGCTCCGGCGGTTGCCGCGTCGCCCATTCGGACGCCGGTGGCGGAACCGAAAGTGGTGACAGCGACAGCTGAGGCGTTTGCAGCGGTGAAGCCGGGCGAGTCGAAGCAGGAGATGATTGCGAATCTGGGTGCGCGGGCGGTGCGGATCAGTATTCCCGAAGCTGGGCGCCTGGTGGAGGTGTACCGGTACGCGGCGAAGGGTGAGGAGTTAGGGAGTATTCGGGTCGTGAACGGAGCAGTGACCGAGGTGCGGGCGGCGAGGTAAGGACTGAGCCGGGAGAACTGCTCAGCAAGCCCTCCTTAAGGCTCCGAATCGATCTCAAGAAAAGAATCGAGAAGGGCGTCTTCGAGGCGCATTTGTGCCATGCGCTCCCATCGGTCGTAGTCGTCGAGACGTTCCTGGCGGCTGGTGCGGATGTGGGTTTCGCAGAGGTGGATGGAAAGAGGGGCGTCGCCTGCGAGGATGGCGTCGAGGATGCGGCGGTGGTCGTCGCTGATGTGCCGCAACTGGTCGACGTCGTGGGTTTCGAGAGGCATCGCCAGGATGCGGATGAGGAGGCGGGCATCGCGGACAAGCTTCACGATGCGGCGGTTGCCAGCGGCGCGGAGGATGAGCAGGTGGTATTGAAGATCGATGGAGAGGAAGCGCTCCATCTCTTCGCGCGAAAGGCGCCGGGGAAGCCTGAAAACGTCGGAGTGCGAGCTGCAGAGAGCACGCTGACCAGCATACTGGGACAGATGGCGATCGACCGCAAGCGCGAAGTCACCTGGGACGAGATGATGAAGTCGGCGTAGGAGGAGACTTTTTTCGCGCATCCGGTGTCCAAACGGGACATGAAAATCCTGTGGATGGTGCTCGCCGCATGCGCGGGCGTGCTGATGACTGTTCAGGCGCAGGAGCCGGCGCATTTTGCACCTGGAGTCATATCGACGCCGCAACATGGTTGTCCAACCTTTGCGCCTGACGGCAAAACGGTATACTTTGCGCGTCACACGCCGCCGCCGGGCCAGTTGATGTTTTCGCGATTCCAGGAAGGGGCCTGGACCCGACCAGAGCCCCTTCCCTTCTCCGGCCCGGATTCAAGACGGCTATACGACGGGGATCCCGCAATGTCGCCGGACGGGACACGGCTGTTCTTCGCGTCTGTGAAAGCCAAGGGAGAGCGGGGCCAGATCTGGTCCGCGTTGAAGCGCGGCGATGGCTGGTCTGATCCGGAGCCGGCGGCGGACGGCCTGTGCGGGCCATGGGTGGCGGCGGACGGCACGCTCTATTCTTGCAGCGACGGGCCCGAGAGCCGGGGGAAGACCGACCTCTACCGGTCACGGCTGGTCAATGGCAGGTACGGTCCGCCTGAAAACCTGGGCGACGCGATCAACACGGTCAACACGGAGTATGACGCGTTCATCGCGCCGGATCAGTCGTATCTGATCTTCGTGAGCGGACGCCCTGGAGGGAACGGGCGGAACGATTTCTACGTCAGCTACCAAAAGGATGGGAAGTGGACGCCGGCTGAGAACCTCGGTTTGAAGAATGGGCCGAGTGTAAAGGTGTGTCCAGTGGTTTCTCCCGATGGGCAGACCTTCTACTTCACGACGGCGGATCCAGGTAAAGCCGGGATCTACCACGTTGGGGTGGAGACTCTGAATCTGAGGCGGTGAGTGGCGCCTTAGTGGTGAGGTCCGCGTGGATGGATGACGCGGAACTCCGGCCGCGCGCATCCATCCACTTCAGTCCGAGGTAATCAATGTGTTTTGGGTCTACTTCCTGGCCACCATGCGATCGGCTTCGGTCTTCATGAGGTGGGCGTTGGTCCATGCCTGTTGCTGGTAAGGGCTGCGGATGGCGGCACAGAGGTCGCTGTACTTGGCGCCTTCGAGGATCTGGGCGCGGTTCACACCGGCGCGGCCGAGGTTATAGTTGGCGACGCCGAGATAGAAGTAGGCCGGCGCGAGCATCTGAGGATTGTCCTTTATGTAGGATAGGGATGCCCTGAAGTCAGAGTCGGCCATGGCGTATTCGTTCCTCTCGCCGTGGGCGAGGCCGGCGGTCCAGTAGGCGTGGCCCAGGGCGAGGGTGCGTTTACGATCCCAATCCGACTGCGGCATGCCCTCCGGTTTCGAATGCTTGCTGAGAGCTGCCAGGAGGCGCTCGGCGTAAGCGCCCGCTGCAGCCGTGTTTTTCCGGCTGAGTGCGTTGTCGGTGAGGACAAGAAGCGCGTCCTCCTGACTAGGAAAGTTCTTCAGGGCCTTCTCGGCCAGCGCTAGGATTTTGGCAGCACCGCCGGTCTGGTTGAGCGCCGCGAACCAGTTCGCGTAGGATTCGTCGAGGTATTTGCTCTTGGGACTCTGCTGTTCGAGAGTTTCGAACAGATCGATCATGGTGGGCGACGGAGATTGAACGGCCGTGGCGTAGAGCGCGTATTCGGTATAGGTCTCGATTTCACGCGCATATGCCTTGTGCTTGGCGAGTTCGGCTTTTTCCTCGGCGGCGGCGGGATCTGGGGTGGCGATCACCTGGCGGGCCTGTGTGCAGGTTTCGACGGCGAGTTTCTTGACGAGGGCGGAGTCCTTTTTAGCGACAGCGTCCTTGAGACTTTGGAAATTTGTCTCCAGATCGTCGGTCGCCGCGAAGGCGGGGCCAACGAAGAGAAGAACAGCGAAAGCGGTGATGAATGAGTACATGGCGGTCTCCTCAATATCGCGGCTGTATTGTATGTCAACAGAATGAAGATGAAAAGGCCCTGTTTCCCCAGTTCACGTCTGTCGACAGCCGGAGGTCAGCGAGCAGCGGCCAAGCTGGTGATAGGGTGAGGAGATGGCGAACACGGAGAAGTTGATTCGCGGATCGGATGGGAAGATGCGGTGCGCGTGGTGCGGGAGCGCAGAGGACTACATTGCCTACCACGACGAAGAGTGGGGCTATCCGGTACACAACGACCGGCGGCTGTTCGAGAAGATCTGCCTGGAGGGATTTCAGTCGGGATTGAGCTGGTTGACGATTCTGCGAAAGCGCCCTGCCTTCCGGAAAGCGTTCGCGGGTTTCGATCCGGGCAAGGTGGCGCGGTTCACGGAGGGCGACGTGAATCGCCTGCTGGGGGATGCGGGGATCGTGAGACACCGGGGCAAGATCGAGTCGACGATCAATAACGCCGCGCGCGCGGCGGTGTTGAAGAAGGAGTTTGGATCACTGGATGCGTACTTCTGGGGTTTTCAGGGGAAAGATGCAGGAGATCTGGCCCGGGATCTGAAGAATCGCGGATGGACGTTTGTGGGGCCGACAACTGTGTATGCGTTCATGCAGGCGATGGGGCTGGTGAACGATCACGAGAGCGGATGCTGGGTGAAGGAACGGATCGGGTCAAACCGGCCGTTGATATGATGCAAGGGCAATGAAACTGTTCTGCCTGTTGTTGCTGTGCTGCGCGTCGGTGGTGGGGCAAGACGTCAGAAGGCCCAAGGTTTCGAGCGTGGCCCACATCGCGATCTTCTCGAAAGATGTGGAGGCGTCGCGGAAGTTCTATACGGGTCTGTTGGGATATCAGGAGGCCTACAAGCTGGACCAGGCGGATGGGAAGCTGGCGCTCACGTTCTTCAAGATCAACGACAGGCAGTACATTGAGCTGTTTCCGGAGAAAGAGTCGGGAAGCGACCGGCTCAACCACATCGCTCTCGAGGTGGAGGACGCGGAGGCAATGCGGGCGTACCTGGCGGCAAAGGGCGTGGCTGTCCCGGAGAGAGTTCCGAAGGGGAGAACGGGGAACCTCAATTTCACGATCAAAGATCCGGACGGGCATGGTGTGGAGTTTGTGCAATATCTGCCGGACAGCGAAAGCGGCAAGCGCAAGGGACTGGTTATGCCGGCGGCGCGGATCTCAGAGACGATGGCGCATGTCGGGATCCTAGTGGGATCGCTCGACAGGGCGATGGGGTTCTATCGCGACATTCTGGGTTTCACGGAGACTTGGCGGGGCAGCCGGGATGACACGGTGCTGAACTGGGTGAATATGAAGGTCCCGGATGGGACCGACTATGTGGAGTTCATGTTGTACAGCGAACTGCCGGCGCCGGACAAGCGCGGGACAGCGCATCACCTGTGCCTGTTTGTGCCGGATATCGAAAAGTCAAGGACGGTGCTGAAGCAGCGGACCGCGGGTGTGGGATACACTCGCGCGCTGGAAGTTCGGACTGGCATCAACCGGCGGCGGCAGTTGAACCTGTATGATCCGGATGGAACGCGAACGGAATTGATGGAGCCGCGGACTGTGGATGGCGCGCCTGCGCCGTCGTCGAAAGCGGCCCCGCCGCGGTAGTAGCAGGAGTGGAATCATGAAAAACCTGATCTGTTTTGCCATGCTGGCGGTACCGGTGTGGGCGGCCTCAGTGCGCCCAGCCGCACTGAAGTGTGAATACCGAGTGAATCCGCAGGGGATCGACGAGACGCAACCGCGGCTGAGTTGGACGCTGACGGCGGTGAACCCAGCGGCGCGCGGGCTGAAGCAGAGCGCGTATCGCGTGATCGCGGCCAGCAGCGCGGAGGCGGCGCAGGAAGGCAAAGGCGATCTGTGGGATTCGGGCAAAGTGGAGAGTTCGCAGTCCGTGCTGGTGCCGTACGGCGGCAAAGCGCTGGAATCCGGGCAGCCGGTCTGGTGGCGGGTGCAGGTTTGGGATGAAGCGGGAGCAGCGTCGGGATGGAGCGGGACGGCGCATTGGTCGATGGGATTGCTCAATGCGGGCGACTGGCAGGGAAAGTGGATCGGAAAGGAAGAGACAGGCGTCTACAAGGACCCGAACAGCCCCTTCCAATTACTGAAGGGTGCACAGTGGATCTGGTTTGACGAAGGCGACCCGACGAAACAGGCGCCTGCGGAGACGCGGTGGTTCAATACAAGCGTGACCCTACCGGCGGGACGAGCGTTGAAGCATGCGACGTTCGTCATGGGTGCGGACAATAACTTCGAGTTGACGATCAACGGCAAGGCGGCGGGGCGAGGCGGGAGTCCGTCAATGCCGGAGGTGCTGGACGTTGCTCCGTTCATCAGGGAGGGCGAGAACGCGATCGTCGTCAAGGCTCGAAACACACGGAACGATTCGGCTGGGCTGATCGGGATATTGAAGTTGGAGTTTGCGAGCGGCGACCCGTTGGTGTTCTCGACGGGAAGCGGATGGAAGTCCTCCAAAACGGAGAGTGGGGCCTGGCAGGATGCCAAAGTGCTGGGCAACTACGGGATTCAACCGTGGGGCGACGTGGGACTGGTGGAGGAGCGGGCGCTGCCCGCGAGGATGCTGCGGACGGAGTTCAACGCCGCGGCGGGTCTGAAAAGGGCAACAGCCTTCATCTCAGGACTTGGATTGAGCGAGCTGTATGTGAACGGGGAAAAGGCGGGCGACGCCGTGCTGTCGCCCGGGCTGTCGGAATACGAGAAACGCGTATTCTATTTGACTCACGATGTGACGAAATTGGTGACGGCGGGCAAGAATGCAGTCGGCGTCATGTTGGGTAATGGACGCTACTGGCAGCCACGGGGCCGGGTGCCGATCGGGACACGCGGGTTTGGGTCGCCGAAGACAATGGTTCAGGTGGTGCTGGAATACGCCGGCGGGAAGAAGGAAGTGATCGCGAGCAACGGCACATGGAAGCTGACCACTCAAGGGCCGCTGCGCGCCAACAACGAGTACGACGGCGAGGAGTACGATGCGCGGATGGAGATGGCCGGCTGGGCGCGACCTGGATTTGACGACTCAAAGTGGGAGACGGCCGAGGAGGTAACGGGACCGCCGGGCGCTATGGTGGCGCAGATGGCAGAGCCGATCAAGGTGACGGAGACACTGGCTCCGAAGTCGGTGAAACAGGTCCGGCCGGGCGTGTACGTGTTCGACATGGGCCAGAACATGGTGGGCTGGTGCCGTTTGAAGGTGGCGGGGAAGCCAGGGACGCAAGTGACCCTACGATACGCCGAGACGCTGCGGCCGGATGGATCGCTGTACGTGGACAATCTGCGGTCGGCGCGATCGACGGACACGTATTGGCTGAAGGGCGGTGCTCCGGAGGTGTGGGAGCCGCGGTTCACGTACCACGGCTTCCGGTTCGTGGAGGTGACCGGATATCCGGGAACGCCCGGGCTGAACGCTCTGGAAGGGCGCGTGGTGCACGACGCACTGGCGAAAGCAGGGACGTTCGAGTCCTCGGATTCGTTGTTGAACCGGCTGCACAGGAACATCTATTGGGGCATCAGGAGCAACTACAGGAGCATTCCGACTGACTGCCCGCAACGCGATGAGAAGCAGGGCTGGCTGGGCGACCGCAGCGTGGTGAGCCGCAGCGAGAGCTACATCTTCGACGTAGCGGCGTTCTACACGAAGTGGGTGACGGACATCCGAGACGCGCAGAGGCCGTCAGGGAGTATTCCCGACGTGGCGCCGAGCTACTGGGTCCTCTACAACGATGGGATCGTGTGGCCAAGCACGTTCATCCTGGCCCCGCAGATGGTGTACGAGCAGTACGGCGATCTGCGCGTGCTGGAACGGAACTATCCGGCGATGAAGAAGTGGGTGGAGTATATGCGCGGCTTCCTGAAAGACGGAATCATGCCAAAGAACACCTATGGCGACTGGTGCGTCCCGCCGGAGAAGCCGGAGTTGATCCACTCTCAGGATCCGGCGCGTGTGACGGCAGGGGCTCTGCTGAGCACTGCGTACTACTACCGCATGCTTGGACTGGTGAGCCGCTACGCTGCGCTGCTCAACAAGCCGGAGGACGTAGGCGAGTACGACAGGCTGGCGGCACAAGTCCGGGAAGCGTTTCTGCTGCGGTACTACAAGGCTGCGGAATCTCGCTTCGACAATGGGACGCAGACATCGAGCATCCTGCCGCTGGCGTTCAGAATGGTGCCTGACGACGCCCGGAAGGGCGTGTTCGACGGGCTGGTCACGAAGATCGAGAAGGAGAGCAACAACCATGTTGGCGTCGGGCTTGTGGGCGCGCAGTGGCTGATGAGGACGCTCTCGGAAAACGGGCGGGCGGATCTTGCATACACAATTGCGACGCAGAAGACGTATCCGGGGTGGGGTTACATGATCGAGAAGGGCGCCACGACGGTGTGGGAATTGTGGAACGGCGATACGGCGGATCCGGCGATGAACTCGGGCAACCACGTGATGCAGATCGGAGATCTGGGCGTGTGGATGTACGAGTACCTGGCGGGGATTCGGACTGATCCGGAGCAGCCGGGATTCAAGCATGTCATTGTGAAGCCCTATACCGTGGGTACGCTGACGATGGTGAAGGCGACGCACCGGTCACCGTATGGGGACATCACGAGTTCCTGGCAGCGAACAGGAAAGCGCCTGACGATGAACGTGACGATCCCACCCAACACGGCGGCGACGATTTATGTTCCGGGCCAGGCGTCGGAAACTCGAGGGTTGAAGGCGGCCCGGCAGGAGGGTGGAGCTACGGTATTTGAAACCGGGTCGGGGAGTTACGCGTTCACGGCAGCACAGTGAGTTGCACGGGGGGCAGGCATCGAACCTGCCCCATTCATTACCGGCGCCCGGCGAGAAGCATGTAGAGGGGCTCCTCGTCCTGTGGGATGGGAAGCAGCAACTTGAGGGCGGCGGGGTCGAGCTTGCCGGCGCCGATGGCTCCGAGGCCGAGGGCCGTGGCCTGAAGGAGCCAGTTCTGGCCGATATGGCCTGCCTCCATGGCCGTGAGGGTGAACGCGGGGTCGCCGAATTCGCGCTGGATGCGTTTGTACCAGGCAGTGAGGAGCAGGGCTGCAGCGCAGTCAGAAACGCACTGCTGATCGCCTGCGGCTTTCGCCAGGCGTCTTTGCCTATCGCCCTTGGCTAGCAGGGAGAGGGAGTGCGTATCGGGGTCGTAGGAGTAGAAGCCGGTTGGCAGGCCCTCGACGCGGAAAGCTGCAAAATAAGAGCGGATCGGGTAGATGGCTCCAGGGGAAGGGGCGGTACGGAGTCCTCCTGGGGCAGTGATGCCTTGTGCAGCCCAGATCAACCGGGAAACTTCTTCGAGTTTCAGAGGTGCCTCAGAGTAGTCGCGGCAAGAGCGTCGCAGGCGAAGGCAATCGGCCAGTGGTGTGCTCGAAGGGCAGGCGGGTTCCGGCAAGACGATTCTCTGCAAGTCCTTCGAACGGGAAGGTCTCAGCAGAGGATGCTGGGATGCAATTGTAGGGTCGAGCGGTGACTTCATTGAAGGACCTGATCAGGGTAACAGATGACTTAAGCGATTTCCAGATGTTTTAGTCGCATTTTAGCACAGGGTCTCGCAGAGCCCTTGAGGCCTGGAGAGAAGAGAAGTGCCCTATTTGCCGGAGTAGATGCAGCCGGAGGTGCAGGTTTCGCGAACTTCGACCCGGGAGAGCTCGGGAAGCCCGGGCTTGAGGCGGTCCCAAATCCAGATGGCGATGCGCTCGCTGGTTGGGTTTTCGAGGCCGGGGATCTCGTTGAGATAGTAGTGGTCGAGTTGCACCAGGATCGGTTTGAAACGCTCCTTGATGTCAGCGAAGTCGAGGACCCAGCCGAGCTCGGAGTGTAGGCCGCCCAGGGCATAAATGCGGACCTGGAAAGAGTGTCCGTGCAGGCGGGCGCACTTGTGGCTGGACGGCAGATTGGGCAACCGGTGAGCGGCTTCGAAGGTGAAATCCTTGAAGATTTCCATGGGGTAGGTGCCAGCTACGAGCTTGCGGCGATCGGCTGATGAGCGTCTGACCGCTGCGTATCGCTGTCTGAAGCTAGGATAACAGCCTTCAGGGAGTAGGCTTTTCTTCGCCGGTGAGGTTCCATCCGGGCCAGTTAGGATCGGCGTTTGGATTCTTCTGGGGCATAATAGCGCCGGTGGATGTGCGCCATGCGTCGAGCCTGGCGTAGAGCTTTGCAGCGAGTTCAGGTTGACTGTTGACGAGATTCGTTCGCTCGCCGGGGTCGGTCTGGAGGTTAAACAGCTCACGGCGGGAGTCCTTGTGGAAGTGAATCAGCTTCCATTCGCCGTCGAGAATCGCGGATCCCGGTTCCCCGCCCTGGTTGGAATAGTGGGGGTAGTGCCAAAAGAGGGGCCGGGGTTTCAACTGACGGCCGCGGAGGAGAGGCAGGAGGCTGATGCCGTCGACGCGACCGGGTTGGATGTGGGCGAGGTCACAGAAGGTGGGAAGGAAGTCGATGCTGCAGACGTTTGTGTCGAGAGTCGTGCCGGGCCTGGCGAGTCCGGGAGCACGGATGATGAGCGGTTCGCGAATGCCGCCTTCGTAGAGATGACCCTTGCCTGCCCGAAGCGGGGAGTTGTCGGTAACAGGATTCCTGCTGTTGCCCTCGAAGCGGAGTCCGCCGTTGTCGGAGAAGAAGGCGACCAGCGTTCGGTCCGCAATGCCAGCGCGCTGGAGGGAGTCGAGGACTGCGCCGGCACTCTGGTCAAGGCTTTCCAGCATAGCGGCATAGATGGGGTTGTACCTGTCTGATTTGTGGCGGGCGATGTCGGCTTCCCGGGCCTGGAGGGGAATGTGAGGCGTGTAGTGGGCAAGATAGATGAAAAATGGGTTTGCGCGGTTTTGTTCGATGAAGGTTGTTGCGGACTGGGTGAGTTTTTCGGTGAGGAACTCGCCAGGAGCAAGGGTGAGGTTAGGCAGTTCGGCGGGTCCGAAGTAGCTGGCGCCGAGTTTGCCAGAAGGCGGCGGGCTGCCACGGTGGTTGCCGCCGATGTTGACGCCGAAGCCCTGATCGGTGGGAAGGAAGCCATCCCCGCCAAGGTGCCATTTGCCGATACTGGCGCTGCGGTAGCCGGCGGTTTTGAGGCGCTCGGGGATGGTAATCTCCTCGAGCTTCAGATGGTCCGCCGTGTGAGGAGTAGTGATTGGACCTTGGGGGTGTGAAGCGCGGCCGGGAATCCAATCAGTAACGCCGGTGCGGACCGGATAGCGTCCGGTCAGAATGCTGGCGCGGGTGGGCGAGCAGACGGGGCAGGCTGCGTAGGCACGGGTGAATCGTGCGCCTTCGGAGGCGAGGCGATCGAGGTTGGGTGTGCGCACGTAAGGGTTGCCATAGCAGCTCAGGTCCTTCCATCCGAGGTCGTCTGCAAGGATGAGGACAATGTTCCAGGGAGCATTCCTGGCTGCGGGGAGGAGGGTGGCGGCCATGCTCGTGAGGAAACTGCGGCGCAGCATGGTTTTATGATAGGCGCATGGCAAAGGCGCCCAAAACAGGCGTGCGGGAGATCGCACGGATTGCGGGAGTGTCACTGGGCACGGTGGATCGCGCACTGCACGGGCGGGCGGAGGTGAGCGAGTCAACCCGGAAGAAGGTATTGGCGGCGGCGCGGCAACTGGGATATCAGCCGAATCTGACGGCGCGAGCTTTGGCGTCGGCGCGGTCGACGACGCGGATCGGAGTGTGCATTCCTCGAGAGATCCGGTTCTTCTACGACCAGGTGCGGGATGGAATTTTAGATGAAGCGAAGCGGTATTCGCACCTGGGTCTGGAGGTGCTGTACCAGCCGGTGCCGGCGCTGGGGACCGGAGAGTCGGCGGCTCTACGGCGCATGTTCCGTAGCAATGTGCGGGCCATCATCCTTACGCCGGGGCATCCGGGGCGGGTGGCTCCTCTAATCGATGAAGCCGAGAAGGCGAGGAACATCCGGGTGGTGTGCGTGGCGAGCGACGATTCGGCAAGTGCGCGGTCCACGGCGATCTCCGTGGAGCCGTATTTGAACGGGGCGCTGGCAGCCGAGTTGATGGCGAAGATGTCGCCAGGTCCGGCGCGCGTGGCGGTTGTGACAGGCATGCTTGCGACGGAAGATCACGCGAGGAAAGTGCAGGGTTTCGCGGCGGAACTTCAGAAAGAACGTCCCGAGGGGCAAATCGTCGCGGTGATCGAAGATCACCAGGAAGAGTCGGAGAGCTACCGGAAGTGCCTTCAACTGTTGAAGCGTGAGCCGGAACTGTCCGGGATCTATGTGAGCACGGCGAACTGTCTGCCGGTGTGCCGTGCTTTGCGCGAGAACGGCGCGGCCGGCAGAGTGAAGGTGATCGCGACGGATCTGTTCAAGGACGCGGTGCCATGGCTGGAGAACGGGACGATTGCGGCGTCGATTTATCAACATCCCTATTTGCAGGGGCAGTCGGCGGTGCGGTTGTTGGTGGATCACTTCCTGCAGGGGGCGGAGTTGCCGAGGGTTCACTATCTGAATCCCGCAGTGGTTTTGCGCGCGAATTTGCGCCTGTTCAGAGAGGTTGGGTAGCGGGAGTTTGTTTACAGCGTCTCCTGTTGTTTTCCCAGAGGACGCATGGCATACTTCCTTTGGGAAACCCACATGAAAGACAAGAAAGATGTCTGGCAGGGGACGCTTGCATTGATGGTTTTGAAGACGCTGGATGTGATGGGCCCGCTACACGGCTATGGGATTGCGCGGCGGATCGAGCAGATCAGCGGAGATCAACTGGCGGTGAATCAGGGGACGTTGTATCCGGTGCTGCTGAAGCTGGAGCAGGAAGGATCCATCGCATCGGAGTGGGGCGCGTCGGAGAACAACAGGAGGGCGCGCTACTACCGGCTGACTCGCTCCGGGCGGAAGCAACTGGAGGCGGAGGCGCGGAGCTGGCTGGAGACGACGGCAATCATCGAGCGGTTCTTTGAGGCGAAGGCGGAGAATCTGCGATGAAGGCGCTGAGGCGGATGTTCATGCGGGTGCTGGGAGCGCTGACGGCCGGCAGGAGGGAAGCGCGGTTGAGGGAGGAGGTAGAAGAGCACCTGGCGCTGCTGACAGAAGAGAAGATCCGGGCAGGCATGACGCCGGAGGAGGCGCGGCGAGCGGCGGTGCTGAAGTTCGGGCCGGTGGAGTCGATCAAGGAAGAGTACCGTGAACAGCGAGGGCTCCCTTGGGCGGAGACGTTATGGCAGGATGTGCGTTACGCGGCGCGGACTCTGAGGCGGGACGCGGGTTTCACGATGGTTGCTGTGGCGATCATCGCGATTGGAATCGGCGCGAATACCGCTATCTTCAGCGTTCTGAATACGCTTGTGTTGAGGCCCCTGCCGTTCTTTGCGGCGGACCGGCTGGTTTGGATCGAGAACGACTTTCCGAACAACAGACAGCACGGACTATCTGGAATCACGTCGCGCGTGGACATCTATTGGGAATGGCAGCGGCTCAATCAGTCCTTCGAGCAACTGGAGGCGTACAACGCGTTTTTCAACCGCGGGAGCTATAGTCTGGCTGGTGACGGCGAGCCGGAGCGGGTCGTGGGTGTTGAGGTGAGCCGGAATCTGTTCCCCATGTTGGGGGTGGTTCCGCGACTGGGGCGGCAATTCTCGGAGGAGGAGAGCCGGCTGGGAGGGCCTCGTGCGGCGTTGATCAGTCACGCGCTTTGGGAGAGGCGTTTCTCCTCGGATCCTGCGGCGGTGGGGCGGACGGTCTCGTTGAACGACCAGGCAGTGACCATCGTAGGCGTGATGCCACGAGAATTCGATTTTGGCAGCGTGTTTTCTCCGGGGACGCGGGTGGACCTCTTTACACCGCTGTTGTTGGACGAAGTCAAGAACTGGGGAAATACGCTGGCGGTGCTCGGACGTCTGAAGCCAGGGCTGCGGATCGAGGCAGCGCAATCAGAGTTCCAAGCGCTGCACGGACCGATCGCCGAGAAGTACCCGCAGATGAGCAAGTGGTTCGGCGCCCGGCTGGAGCCGTTGCACGACAGCGTCAGCGGGCGGCTGCAAATGGCGCTGATGCTGCTAGCAGGAGCCGTCGGAGCAGTTCTGCTGATCGTATGCGTGAACATGGGCAATCTCCTCCTAGTGCGCGGAGAGGCGCGCCGGAAGGAGATTGCGGTGCGAACGGCGATCGGGGCGAGCCGCTGGCGGATTGCGAGGCAGTTGATGACAGAGAGTCTGCTGCTGGCCGCAGGCGGGGCAATAATCGGCCTGATGCTGGCTGTCGCTGCAACGCGTGGCCTGGCGAGACTGCAGGGCGTGAATCTGCCGCTACTTCGCGAGGTGGGCGTGGACGGCGCAGTTCTGACGTTCACAGTGCTGGTGACGATCGCCTCGGGACTTCTCTTTGGCCTGGCGCCGGCGCTGGCAGTTTCGCAGGCTGACGTCCATGAATCGCTGAAGGAGGCAGCGCGGGGGATGAGTGAAGGGCTCCGGCGCGCCCGCGTCAGGAGTGTGCTTGTGGTCTCGCAGGTTGCGCTGGCGTGTGTGCTGGTGGCGGCCGCAGGGCTGCTGATCCGCAGTTTCATGCGTGTATTGGACGTGGACCTTGGATTCCGGGCTGAGCATCTCGCCGCGTTGCGGGTAGACCCCTCGACGCGCTATGAGTCGAGCGAGAAGCGCGTCGCCTTGATTGAAGAATTGGTGAGGCGGGTGCGGACAGTGCCGGGGATCGAGACGGTTTCCGTGACCGATGCTTTGCCGCTGGACCGGAATCGCAGTTGGACCCTGGGAGCAAAGGGGCAAGAGTACCCGAACGGGCGTCCGGGCGCGTTCGTCCGCTTCGTGATGCCCGGCTATTTTCAGGCGATGGGCATCCCGCTGCGCGCGGGGCGCGACTTCAGCGAATCAGACAGGAAGGATAGCCCGGCGATCATCTTGAATGAGACGGGCGCACGAACCCTGTGGCCGGGGGAGAGTGCGATCGGGCGAATTGCGTCGATTCGCGGCCGGGATGAGTTCCATGTTGTGGGAGTGGTGGGGGACGTGCGGCATAGCGGGCCCGAGGAGCAAGCGGGTGTGGAGATGTACCTGCCGCTATTGGCGGGAGGAGACGGCACGCAATCGGTGGACCTGGTGATGCGGACGAAGCTCGATCCGCAGGCGCTGGCGAGCAGCGTAAGGACGGTGCTTCGGCCGGTGGATGCGAATCTGCCGGTGGCGGAGTTCAAGCAGTTGGAGAGCCTGGTGGACCGCGCAGTGTCGCCGCGGCGGACGATCGTGTGGTTGCTCGGCGCCTTTGCGATGATCGCTTTGATGCTGGCATGCGTGGGTATCTATGGAGTGGTCTCCTATACTGTCAGCCGGCGTGCGCAGGAGTTCGGGATCCGCATGGCGCTCGGGGCGTCAGGGCGGGATGTGCGGCTGGATGTGTTCAGGCGGACTCTGTGGCTGGCGGTGGCCGGGGTAGCCCTGGGGACGGCAGCCGGACTGCTGGTCACCGGGTTCATGGGGTCTCTGCTTTACGGAGTGCAGGCGCGGGATCCGCTGACATTCGCTGCTGCTCCAGCGGTGCTGGTTGCGGTGGCGCTGCTGGCTGGGTATCTTCCGGCGCGGCGGGCCGCGCGTATTGATCCGATCTCGGCCCTGCGCATGGAATAGATTGCGGTTTGACGGCGAACGCCCTTTCGGATACGCTACTCCTGAATGACCGTGCACGGTTCCGGTCAATGAAATTCACGGGTAGGTGACAATGCCGCTGACGCGACGCACGTTCTCCACACTGGCTGCCGGGGCGGCCCTCGCCGCACCGCTGAGCGGCCAAACACGGAAGGGTTATCGAGTCGTAGGGCCTCCCGGCCTGGCGACGAAGGAACTGGAGCGGGGGTTGGCACAGCTCTTTCCCGGGCCGACGGCGGCAGAAGGAGAACTGGTGCTGGAGGTGGATGCGCAGCAGGTGCGCGATTCGCAGAGCTACCGCATCGTTGGAACGGCGCAGAAGGGAGCAAGGATTACGGGCGGATCGCCTGAGGCGCTGCTGTATGCGGTGTTCGAGTTGCTCGAACGGCAGGGAGTGTTTTTCGGGATCGACGGTGAAAGCTATCCGTTCGATCCACCTCAGGAACTCATCCTGCCGAAGGCGGGAACGGCGTGGGAGGGGAAACCGCGGTTTGCGGTGCGCGGGCTGCTGCCGTGGCCCGATTTTCTGAACTGCATCACGAACTACAACGAAGAGGATTTCCGCGCCTATTTTGAAGCGATGATGCGGATGCGCCTAAACACGTTCGGCATGCACGTGTACACGGGTGCGAATCAATGGGCGGAGTCGTATCTGAGTTTCGAATTCGCGGGTGCCGGGCATCTGGCATTTCTCGACAACTCTGCGAGCCACCGGTGGGGATATCTGCCGCAGCGGACGTCGCGCTATGGAATGGGCGCTGCGCAGTTCTACGATACAGAGACGTTTGGATCCGACGCGACGAGACTGGGGCGGGACCCCTGGGAGATCGCGGACCGGACGCGGCAGATGCTTCGCAAGTCGCTGGACTACGCACGAAAGTTGGGAATGGCGACGGGGGTAGGGTTCGAACCATACCAGATTCCGGATGAGATTCTGAGGGCGCTGCCGCCGGAGGTGAAGCCGGAAAAGTCGGGAGGCAAGGCTCGATTCAACGTCGAATCTTCGACTGCGAAGAGGTTGCTGGAAGCGCGGCTGGGCCAGTTGCTGGAGGCGTATCCGGACGTCGACCACGTCTGGCTGTGGGAAGACGAAGACATGAACTGGGAAAGCCGCAAGACGGGCATCCCGCTGTCGACGACCCCATTCCTGCAGGCGCATGATTTTCTGCGGCGTCACGCGCCGAAGAAGAAGATGGTGCTGTCGGGCTGGGGAGGCGTGGCGAGGCATTTCGAATACTTCCATCAGAAGCTGCCGGGCGATGTGGTGTTTTCGTGTCTGAGCGATTCGCTCGGGTGGGATCCCGTGCATGAGGTGTTCGGCAAGATGGACGGGCGCGAGAAGTGGCCGATCCCGTGGCTCGAGGATGATCCGTCGATGTGGCTGCCGCAGTTCCACGTGCACCGCTTCCGTAGGGATCTGGATCTGGCCGAGCAATACGGCTGCCAGGGGATGATAGGGATTCACTGGCGGCACCGGATTGTGGATCCGACCGCGGGGTACATGGCGCGGTATAGCTGGGACAAAGGGCTGACGCCGGCCGCCTACTACCGGGCGTACGCGCGGACGCAGGCGGATGAGTCGCGGGCCGGCCGGCTTGCGGGAACGCTCAATGACGCGGACAAGGACAGGGCACTGCTCTCCACGGGAACGATGGAAGTGAAGGACGGGCATGTTGTGACTCGCGAGTTTTCGGGCGACTACAGCGAGGCCTTCACATTCTGGAACAAATACGAGCCCGACGCGCTTGTCGTGGCCATGCAGAGGGAAGTGGCCGCATCGCTGTCGGCATTGGTGAAAGATGCGGAATCGCCGGAGGAGAAGGAGCGTCTGGGGTACCTGGCGGGGCACGTGGAGTTCCTCGTGACGTACACGGAGGCGTGGACGCTGGCACACCGGATCCAGGCGTTGCTGGACACTCAGGACAAAGGACGGATCAGGACCGAGGCCGTGCCGATGTGGATGAGGCTGGCGGAACAGGTGCGCGAAGGGATTCTCACATTCCAGGGAATTGTGGCCACGCGAAACGACCTGGGCACGCTGGCGTCGATGCAGAACAAGTTTGTGCGCCTGGCGCTGTACAGGCTGCCACTGTCGATTCAGGAGCGGCTGGGTGAGATGCCGGCGGGCATGGACGCCGCGGTGCAGGCAGCTCTGGCGCCGGTTGCTCAGGAGCCCGCACGGCTGATTGTCCCGACGAGGCCGACGCTGCTCGGGACCGGGGACACAGTCAAGATCATGGCGATTGTCGCCGGCAGTGTGAACCCAAGCGCGGTGATCCTTCACACCCGCGGCGCCGGGGGTGCCTGGTCGACTAGTCCGATGAAACTGATGGGGCGGCGCACGTACGAAGCACGGCTCACTGGCAGGATCACAGAGTACTTCGTGTCGGCGCAAAGCGGGCCAAGGAAGTTAACCGCTCCGCTGGAAGCGCCGAAGCGCACATACCGCATCACGCAGGTTTGAGGAGTTTCACGATGCAGGCAGCACGAAAGAGATTGCTCGACACTTTGAGCCATCGGACGCCGGACCGCATCCCCATTGATTTCGGCGGCTCCGCGGTAACCGGAGTTCACGTGTCATGCGTGGCGGCGCTGCGCGACCATTTCGGCCTGGAGCGCCGTCCGGTGATGGTTCACGAACCGTACCAGATGCTCGGGCTGATTGAAGACGATCTGCGGGTGGCGATGGGACTCGATGTCACAGGCGTCTTCCCCCGGAAGACAATGTTCGGGTTCGCGAACACGTTGTGGAGGGAGTGGGATTTTCGCGGCCTGACCGTGCTGGTGTCGAACGAATTCCGAACCACGGTGGAGCCGAGCGGCGACATTCTGATCTACCCGGAGGGGGATCTCAGCGCGCCACCGAGCGGCCGGATGCCACTGGGAAGCGCGTTTTTCGACACCATCGTCCGCCAGCCGGAGATCGTTGAGAACGAGCTGAACGCCGAGGATAACTGCGAAGAGTTCTCGCTGATCGAGGATGAGGACCTGGCACACTTCAAGAGCAGCGCGGAGACGGCGCAGGCGTCGGGCTGCGGCGTCCTGGCGACGTTCGGCGGCACGGCTTTCGGCGACATCGCATTGGTGCCCGCGCCGTTCCTGAAGAATCCGAAGGGCATTCGAGATATTGCCGAGTGGTATATGTCCACCGCGAGCCGGCAGGACTATGTGCACAAAATTTTTGAGCGGCAATGCGAAGTGGGTATCGCGAACCTGGCGCGGATTCACGCGGCGATCGGTGACGCGGTGGACGCTGTGTTCCTGTGCGGCACGGACTTCGGGACACAGACGTCGCAGTTCTGTTCGGTGAAGACGCTGCGGAATCTCTGGTTCCCGTACTACAAGGCGGTAAACGACTGGGTACACGCGAACACGACCTGGAAGTGCTTCAAGCACTCGTGCGGCAGCGTGGAGAAGTTTCTTGAGACGTTCATCGAAGCGGGGTTCGACATCATCAACCCGGTGCAGTGCTCAGCGGCGGGAATGGATCCGAAGTCCCTGAAGTCGAAGTACGGAGACAGGCTCGTGTTCTGGGGTGGCGGTGTGGACACGCAGAAGACGCTGCCGTTCGGCACGCCTGAGCAGGTGCGCGGCGAAGTGCTGGGACGGTGCGAAGTCTTCGGCACAGGCGGTGGGTTCGTTTTCGACTCGATCCACAACATCCAGGCGGGGACGCCGGTCGAGAACATCGTCGCGATGCTCAACGCGGTTCATGAATTCAATGGAGTGACAATCTATGCCTGATCTACAGAAGCTTTATGATGCGGTTCTCGAAGGAGACCAGAAGACCGCAGTGGCGGTGACGCAGGAAGCTCTCGCAGCCGGGTGCGCACCGATGGAGCTGATCACAAAGTACATGGTTCCCGCGATGGACGAGGTGGGACGGCGCTTCGAGTGCGAGGAGTACTTCGTGCCGGAGTTGCTGCTGTCGGCGCGCGCAATGAAAGGCTCGCTGGTACTGCTGCGGCCGTTGCTGGCAGAGAGCGGCGTACAGCCTGCCGGGCGTGTGGCGATCGGCACGGTGAAGGGCGACCTGCATGACATCGGGAAGAACCTGGTGGCTTCCTTGCTGGAAGGCGGCGGGTTCGAGGTGATCGACCTGGGCGCCGATGTAGCGCCGGAGAAGTTCATTTCGGCAGTGAAGGAGCGCGGCGCAAACATTGTGGCGCTATCGGCACTTCTGACAGTGACAATGCCCGCAATGCGGACGACGATCGACGCATTGAAGCAGGCCGGTGTGCGGGATCAGGTCAAGGTGATGGTGGGCGGCGCGCCGGTAACTCCGCAGTTTGCGACCGAGATTGGCGCGGACGGGTATAGCGACAATGCGAGTGCGGCAGTCGGGTTAGCGCGCAGTTTTGTCAGGCCGGAGTAGCGTGGACCGGGAATACTATCTGGAACTGGCAAGGCGAGGTCTGCGGATGCCGATCGGCGCAGACCTGGTTTTGCACGAGGAATGCGATCCGGCAGTGCTGCTCGATGCGGAACGGCTTGGCTTAGTGGTGGCGAAGGCTGCGTTGCGGTACAAAACGCCGCTGGCATTCCCATTGATGGATCTGCGACTGGAGAAGGCGGATCTGCTGCAGTTCCTCGGAGTCGAGGAAGCAGCGGTAGATTCGTTTCACTTTGATACGGCGCCGGATGAGGAGACAGTAGCCGGAGTACGGATGGCGGATGGCCGCGCGTTTTCGAAGAGGATCGCAGCCAATCATGGAGCGGTGCGGCACATCGCGGAGCGCACCAACCTGTTTCCGGTTGGAATGTTGATTGGACCGTTCTCTCTGATGACAAAGCTGGTGGCAGACCCGATTTCGGCGGTGGCGATGGCCGGGGCAGGCGTGACGCCTGAGGACGACGAAGGGGTCCGCATGGTAGAGCGGTGCCTCGCGATGTCGCTGGCCACGGTGCTGCGATCTGCGCGGGGGCAGATCGCGGCGGGCGCGAAAGCGATGATCGTGTGCGAGCCGGCGGCGAACACAGTGTATTTGTCGCCGCGCCAGATGAGGAGCGGCTCAGACATATTCGAACGATTTGTCCTGGCCCCGAACCGGGTCCTGCGGGGGCTGCTGGGGGAGCATGGAGTGGATTTGTTCTTTCATGACTGCGGGGAACTGCTCCCCGAGATGATCGGGAAGTTCGCAACGGAACTGCGGCCGGCGATGATCAGCCTGGGCAGCAGCCGGAAGCTGTGGGAAGACGCCGCGGTGGTTCCGAAGGACATTGTCCTGTTCGGCAATCTGCCAACGAAGACGTTTTACTCCGACGCGGCGATGCCTGTCGAGGAAGTGCGGAGGCTGACACAGGAGCTGGCCGCGCGGATGAAAGAGTGCGGGCATCCGCATATTCTCGGATCGGAATGCGATGTGCTGCACGTGGCCGAGGCGGCGGAGACGATCCGGCGGAAGGTAGAGGTTATGCTGGAAGATTAGCTTCCTGCCTCATGCCTCAACTGGAACCCTGGCAGTGGATACTTGGCGCCTTGTGCGCCTTCAATGTCGGAGTCGCAAAGACCGGAGTCCCCGGGCTCGGCATCCTGATTGTGCCGTTAATCGTGCTCACCGTAGGGAACGCGAAGACGTCGGCAGCGTGGCTGCTGCCGGTGCTGTGCACCGCGGACGTCTTTGCAGTGGTGTACTGGCGGAGGCACGCGGCGGCGGGACGTCTTTTCTCGCTGGCGCCCTGGGCGCTGGCGGGGATGGCGGGGGGAGCGGCAGCGCTGTATCTGGAGGAGCGCGTGCTGCGGCCTTTGGTGGGAGGGATCATTCTGCTGATGCTGATCGCCTATCTGGTGCGGCGGCACAGCAAAAACCCGTCGGCGATCACGCCGCATCCTGCCGTGTATGGAGTGACGGCCGGCTTCGCAACGACAGTCGCGAATGCCGCGGGTCCGGTGATGAACCTCTACCTGTTGAGCAAGCGGCTGCCGAAGGAGGAGTTCATAGCTACGGGCGCATGGTTCTTCTTTGTGATCAACCTGGCGAAGATCCCGATTTACGCATGGCATGGGATGTTCAGCCGGCAGTCGCTGGTGTTCGACGTGCTGATGGTTCCGGCAGTGTTTGCAGGCGCCATCACAGGCCGCAAGATTGTGCACCTCATACCGGCGAATGTGTTTGAGGGAATTGTAGTAGTGCTCACCGCGGCGTCAACGTTCTTCCTCTTCCGCTGACGAGGCGGGCTGTGTCCTGAGCGATGAGCAGTTCCTCGTTTGTGGGAATGACGAGCGCCAGGAAGCCGCCTAGGCATCCGAGGCCCTGCTGGATGCGGTCGCGGACAGCGTGGCTGTTTTCTCCGATCCCGCCGGTAAAGACCACCGCGTCGGCTCCGCCGAGAACGGCCCAATAGGCGCCGATGTACTTCCTGATGCGATAGCAGAAGACCTCGATGGAAAGCTCGGCTCGCACATCGCCGGAGGAGGCGGCCTGGACGAGGTCGCGCATATCGTTCGATCTGCCTGAGAGGCCGAGGAGACCGCTTTGGTGGTTGAGGAGCGCCTCGATCTCGCCGAGAGCCATGCCCTTGGCGCGGGCGAGATGGAAGATGATGCCGGGGTCGATATCACCGCTCCGCGTGCCCATGACGACGCCCTCCAGCGGCGTGAAGCCCATCGAAATGTCGACTGCGCGTCCTCCCTCGATCGCGCACACGGAACAGCCGTTGCCCAGGTGGCAGGTGATGAGCTTGGCCTCTTCCGGTGCAATGCCGAGCGCTTCGGCGGCCTTGGCGCTGACGTAGCGATGGGAGGTGCCGTGGAAACCGTAGCGGCGGACGTGATCGCGCTCGTAGTATTCCAGCGGGAGGGCGTACAGATAGACGTGAGGTGGGAGCGACTGGAAGAAAGCAGTGTCGAAGACGGCGACTTGCGGCAGATGGGGGAGCAGTTTCCGGGCGGCGCGGTAGCAGGCGAGGTTGTGCGGATTGTGCAAGGGCGCGAGCGGACTGCATTCCTCAATCGCCAGCTCGACGCTGTGGTCGATCATGGCGGACTCCTTGAAACGCTCTCCGCCGTGCACGACCCGGTGACCCACCGCGTCGACGTCTCCGATCGTCCGCAGCGCTTCCTGAACCGCCTCGGTATGGTCGTGAACCGGGCTGTCAGGAAAGCCGATCCGTTCGACAGTTCCCTTCCCCACCACCGTTTCGCGGCGGGCGGCGATGTCGAAGACTCTGTATTTCAGCGAGGAGCTGCCGGCGTTGAGGACTAGGATGCGCATGCAGGATCTGAGACCAGCGTAATATGCCTTACCTTGCCGGGTAATCGGGTAAATTGGTATGATTTCAATTTAGCGATGCGAAAGGTACCTCTGAGCCAGTCCCTGCGGATCATTGGGCAAGGCTCCATGAACTGGCTCGCACAGCGGCCGATTGTTGTTTCGTTCGAGGTCACTGATTCCTGCACATGTTATTGCAGACACTGCGACCATGGCGGGCCGAAAGACGACTCGCGGAATCTGAGGCCGGCGGATTACCAGCGGTATGTCGAGACACTGCAGCCCTGCGTCGTGCAGGTATCCGGCGGCGAGCCGCTGATGCGGGACGACCTGGCGGATGTGGTCCGTAACATCAAGCAGCCAAACGGATTGCCGTACATCATCCTGGTTTCGAGCTGGTCATTGATGACACCGAAGCGGTATCTGGAGCTTCGCGATGCCGGTGTCGATCAGTTCTCGGTTTCGCTGGATTTCCCGGACAACCGTCATGACGAGTTCCGCATGTATCCGGGGCTGTACCAGCATCTGAACGAGGTGATTCCGCAGTGCGCGGCGTACGGCTACGACGACATCGTGCTGAACACCTGCATCACTGCGGCAAACGTGGGTGAGATTAATGGCACGGCGGACCAGGCAAAGAAGTGGGGCGTGAACATCTGCTACAGCGCGTACTCGGCACGGCGGACGGGCTGCCGCGAGTTGTTCCCGGGAACGCCGGAAATGCTGGAGGTCTTGCACGGGCAGTTGGATCGGATCGAAAAGCGGCGGGATGAGTCCAATTGGATTGTGAGCGCGCCGACCACGATCGCTGCGACGCGGGAGTACTTTGAGACAGGCGGCGCGCAGGGTTGCAAGGCGGGGCTCCGATTTCTGGTAGTGACTGCGGATGGAATGCTGCAGCCGTGTTCGATGCAGTTCAAGCGGTATCACCTGCACGAGCAGGCGAAACTGGTGCGGGAGTTCACCGATCACAACAAGTGCGACGAGTGCTACGTGGCGATCCGGTCGAATCTGGATAAGTCGTTCCCGCAACTGCTGCGGGAGAACGTGGCGCAGTACCTGAGTTTTAACGGGGCGGCAAAGAACGGAGCCTCGAAAGCGGCAGGCGGGGGCTGCTAGCCGGATCGCGGCCCGCGCGGCTTCGTCAGGTTGAGGGTTTCGCGAACCTGTATCCTACCCATGGCTCGGTCAAAAGGTACTTGGGCTGAGACGGGTCTGGTTCAATCTTCTTCCGCAGTTGGTTGATGAAGACTCGCAGATACTCCACCTGGTCGCCGTAGTCCGGCCCCCAGACCGCCTGGAGCAGCCTGGTGTGAGGTATAGGCACGTTCGGATTCGACACCAGGTAGTGCAGCAGATCGAACTCTTTGGGCGTGAGCCTTACCTCTCCGCTTCGCGACACGACACGCCGGGTCGCCAGGTTGATTTCGAGCCCCTCCAGTTGAATCGTCTCCAGCCCGCCTTCGGCAGACGCCGGCAGCCGCCGCAGGGCGGCACGGATCCGAGCGAGCAACTCAGGAGTCCCGAACGGCTTGGTGATGTAGTCGTCGGCCCCTGCATCCAGAGCCGCGACTTTGTCGTGCTCGGAGTCGCGCACCGTCAGCATGATGATCGCCGCTTCAGAACTGCCGCGGATCTCTCTGCATGTCTCGAGCCCACCCATCCCCGGCATGTTCATGTCCAGGAGAATCAGGTCGGGCCGGTTGTTTCGCAATGACAAGAGTGCATCTTCACCCGTTCTCGCGTCGAAAACCTCGTATCCTTGCGCAGTCAGCGCTGTCTTCAAGACCCTGCGGATCTGCGGCTCGTCGTCCACTACCAGGATTCGTCCAGCGCTCATTTTCGTCCTCGCTTTTCGTTGCCAGGCAGCGACATGCAGAGCTCTGTGCCCTCTCCAGCGCCTCCCTCAATCCAAAGATCTCCGCCATGGGCCCGCGCGATCTCTCTGGCGATGTACAGGCCTAACCCGCTGCCTGGAACCCGCTGCTCCTCCCCGCGGCGCCGGTAGAACTTGTCGAACACACGCTCCCGCTCCCGTTCCGGAATGCCGGGGCCGCGGTCCCGCACCCGGATGACAATATCACCATCGACTTCCGCCGCCGACACCTCGAGCGCAGATCCGGCCGGAGAGTACTTCAGGGCATTATCGACAAGTTGTCTTAGCGCCAGCACGACAAGCTCTCCGTCTACATCCACGACCGGCAAGCCGGCATCCACTGTCAATTTGAGTTCTCGATCCTCCAACCGCGGGCCAAACTGCTCCGACAGCCGCGTCAACGTCTCCTTTACATCCAGCGGACGTCTGTCCAGCTTCATCTTTCCCGCATCGATCTGCGACATTCTCACGGCTTCTGTGACCAACAGGTTCAGCCTGTTGGTTTCTTCGTCGATGATCGTCGTCAACTCCCGCTGCTGGGGAGAGAGGGATGCCGGTTCGGAAAGGATGGAGGTGGAGGCCGCCTTGATCGACGTCAAGGGCGTCTTGAACTCGTGGGCGATCGCATCCAGCAACGTCGATTTGAACTCCTCGCTGCGACGCGCCACCTCCGCCTTGCTCGCCGCCTCCTCCGTCCGGACCCGCTCCAGCGCGATCGCCACCAGGTTCAAGAGCGCCTGGAGCGCCCCGTCCGAAAGCGTGATTCCCTTCAACGCAAGACTGCCGATGGGTTGACCTCCCAGCGTGACAGCCGCCACCAAGGTCTCGCCTGCGCCGGCTTTGACTTCGCCGCCCTGCAGAACCACCTGTTTGAGCTTCCCCTCGATTTCCGGCAGGTCGTCCACCCCGCCGTGATACAGATTCCCCGTCGTCGCGTCGAGCAGTGCGACTGCGGGACATTCGAAGACTTGTGCGATATGACGAACGGCCTGCGACCCGATGGGCTGAGATGCGTCGGTCAATAGGATAGCCCGGCTCAGAGCGTACAATTGCTCGGTCTCGCGCTGACGGTTCTGAGCCTCCAGCGCCTGCCGCTTCGCTCGATCCGACAGATGGCTGGCAACCAGTGCGGTCACAAGAAAGGTTGCCAGGGCCACCCAGTTCTGCGGATCCGCAATGGTGAACATGCCCACCGGAGGAAGAAAGAAGTAGTTGTAGCAGAGCACAGCAGCGACTGAAGCAGTCACTGCTTCCGCCCTCCCCCAGGCGGCGGCGATGGCCAGAACTCCGACCAGGAATGCGAAGCCAGCCGTGGTCGCGTTTACCCCGCTGATTCCTGAACAGGCAAGTGCCGTCGCGGCAACCACGCCCACACTTCCGGCGATTCTCAGAATCCTCACGGGCGCTGATCTTCTCATTCTCTCCAGCCTGCATTTTATCCGGCTTCAATCCTCAACAGGTTCAACTCGCGCTCCTCGCCATCCATGGGAATTCCGTGGGGCGATAAAAGCGCCATCCTCTCTCGCGCGCTTGTCTCTGTCGGGCCTTTACGCCTATACTCCATTCATTCGGTTCCTGCCGATCAGAGGAGGACGCAAATGTATAGGTTGAACCACGCGCTGGCCGCGGGACTTGTGTTTGCGGTCGCCGGGTTGGCGCAGACTTCGTCGGTGATGGTGACGGGCCTGCAACTTCCCTATAAGCTCGCTTTGACGCCTCAAGGGAATCTGCTGGTGACGGAAGCCGGCGGTGCCCCCAACACAGGCCGCATCTCGCTGGTCCAAAAGAGCGGGACGAGAACGACGTTGATTGAAGGGTTGCCTTCCGGACCGTCGAATCCAGAGTTGACGCCCATCGGCCCCACTGGCATTGCGATTCGCCAACGAACTATCTACGTAGCGATCGGAGAAGGCGACGGTGTTCGGAATGGATCAACCCCGGGCTCGCTGGTGCTGAATCCCGCGGGCGTGAGTTCGCCATTATTCGCTTCAGTCCTCCGGATTCAGCTCGACGACAATGTGGACCGCATCCTTTCGCCGTTCACCCTGACAAAGCAGCAGCAGCAAGCGCTGGCGGATGGCAAGGAAGTGGTCCTGTCGAACGCCGACAAGGACAAGGCCGTTGTGGATGTGCTTGCGGACTACCCCACGGTGACTCCGGATGCGGCGACGGTGTACCGGCACTGCGACCCGTTTGCCCTTGCACTAGACCCCAACCGCGCCGACCGCTTGTACCTGGTGGATGCGGGGCAGAACGCTCTGCTGCAGATCAACATCGCCACGGGACACAGCGAGGTTCTGACGCGCTTTGCGCCTATCCCCAACCCAACGAAGGTGGGGCCGCCGATGATGGATGCGGTGCCGACGGCGGCGGTGGTGCTCCGGGGACAGGTGATCGTCACGCTGCTCTCGGGATTTCCGTTCGTCCCGGGCGCAGCCAGCGCACAGTCATACGATTTGGCGACGGGAAAGGTGACCCCGTGGATTGTCAATCTGAATTCGGCCATCGACATAGGAATGCGTCGGCTTCCAGCGGGTGTGACGCAGTACTTCGTGCTGGGATTCAGCAGTAATATGGGCGCAACTCCGCCGGGACAGGGCCAGCTTTGGCTGTACGATTCGCCGCAAGGGAGAGTGATCCTGCATGACCTCGTCACCCCAACGGGCATGGTCATCGATCAATCGAGCGGAGACATCTACATCGCCGAAATGGGGCCGGGGCAGATCCGGCGCGTCCGGCTACAGTAGGTCTAGCGCCAAAAGGCGATGATCAATCCGCCAGCGACAATCAGCGTGCCCCCGATTCGGACCGGCATCGATGGGATCTCTTGAAACAGAACCCAAGACTGGATCTGCGCCATTAAAAAGAAAAAAACTACGTAGAGTCCAAGAAGCTCGCCAAATTTCCAGGGAGGCCGATTGACGGCATAGCCATAGCCGAAGAGCACTAGTCCTCCCGCCAGGAACCACGCCGCCCGCTGCCAGGAAGATGCGCTCAGTCCTTTCCGGATCAGGGCGTCGCCGCCGGCCTCCATCGATGCAGCGATGAACAGAAAAAAGAGAGACAGGGCTCTGGACATGTTTCTCTAGGCTACGCGAACGAGGACTTTCCCCATGGGGCCGTCGGACAGGCGATCAAAGGCCTTTTTAACGTCCTCGAAGGCGAAAACCATATCAACGACAGGCCGCTTGCCCGAGGACTCGAGTCTGCGGACGATCTCAGTCCAAGCGGCTTGAGCCCCTTCAGGCGTGTAGTCGCCGACCGCGACGCCGCCGATGCGGTTGCGCTTGAAGAAGAGCGAGGCGGTATTGAACTCCGGCACAGGTCCGCCGCTGCGCCCCACGACGCTGATGCGCCCGCCATATCCGAGCATGGCGACGACCTGGGCGAAGAGCGGTCCCGCGACGCTGTCGACAATGAGGTCGACTTTACGCGGCGCGATGGCGGCGAGAACATCCTTGCGGAGGCTCGGCGATGCCGGATCGAAGACGTGATCGGCGCCGAGCTCAAGCAGATGCCTGGCTTTCGACGCGCTGCGGGAGAGCGCGACAACAGTGAGGCCCATCGACTTGCCAAGGAGAACCGAGGCGACGCCGACGCCGCCCGACGCACCGGTCACGAGGAGCACCTCGCCCGCTGGCGGGAGTCCGCCCCACTGGACTAACGCCTGCCAGGCAGTGAGAAAGACGAGTGGCGCGCCGGCCATCTGCTCCGGAGTCCAGCCAGGCGGGACGTGAGCGAGGCTCACTGCGGGGATGACCGCTTTCTCGGCGAGTGTGCCCCAGGATTCGACTCCGGCATCGCAGCGGAGGATGCCCAGCGTGTCGCCCGTGCGGATGCCGGTGACCCCTTCGCCAACAGCGAGAACTGTGCCAACGCCGTCGCGGCCGAGGACGTGCGGGAACACGGGTTTGGCTGGATATTGAGCTTTGGCGAGGAAGGCATCGGCGGGATTGAGTCCTGCGAACTTGATGCCGAGGAGGACCTGGCCGGGACCGGGAGCAGGGTCAGGAACGTCGGTGAGGCGGAGATTCTCAACGCCATTGAAGGAATCCAGAAGCCAGGCGCGCATGAGAATATTGTCGCGTAATGGGGTATAGGTGTTGGCTACACGAAGTCCCAGGGTTTGCGAGCCTGACGGCTGAGAAGTTTGGAAGCTTCAGGCTGATTCTCGAAGTTCTCCTTTTCAGCGTTCCACTTGAGTTTCAAGCCTGTCTTGAAGCTGATGTTGCCGAGGTGGGGAATCGTAGTGGCGCGGTGGCCGGTCTCGATGTCGGCGGGCGGCTTGCGCATACCGCGGACGGCTTCGACAAACGCGCGCGCGTGAAGGCTGGTGGCGTCGGTCGTGTTCATCTGCTTCCGCTCAATGCGGAAGGTCGGCTCGGACGGGGCCGGACCGGGGGGCCAGGATCCCGCGGCCAGTTCTGGAAAGATCTCGTAGCCGACGCGGTCCGCCATCAGCGTGCCGTTGGTGCCGTAGAACGCCATCCCGTTCGGTCGATCGTAGGGCCCGCGCATGTTGTAATAGCGCATGCCGGCGGAGCGAATGCCCGCCCCGAAGCCATTCATGTTGATGCCCTCGTAGGTGAGCACGAAGCCTGGATATTCATACGTGACGCTGAGGACATCGGGCATCTGCCCTGCATCGTCGACGGCAAAGCGTCCTCCCGTGGCGACCGCGGTGAGAGGCCTCTCCACGCCCATGATCTGGTGTACAGTATCGAAGCGATGTGTGCCGAAATCCGTGATGTAGCCGCCCGAGTAATCCCAGAACCAGCGGTACGTGGAGAGGAATCGCTTGCGGTTATAGGGGACGAGCGGCGCCGGCCCGCAGTACATGTCCCAATTCAGGCCTTCGGGGACTGGGCCGTCGGGCTCCTTGCCAATGCCGCGAGGCACCATGTTGACGCAGTTCCAGATGCGGACATAAGGGACCTTGCCGAGCTGGCCGCTGCGGACGATCTCGGCGCACTCAGCGAAGTGCGGAGATGAGCGATGCTGCATGCCGGGCTGCACAATGCGCTGATAGCGCCTTGCGGCCTCGACGATGGCCCGGCCTTCATGGATGTTATGAGCAAGAGGTTTTTCGACGTAGACGTGCTTACCCGCGGCACAGGCGAGAACAGCGGCGCCTGCGTGCCAGTGGTCGGGGGTCGCGACAAGGACGGCGTCGATATCCTTTTTCTCGAGAAGGCGGCGAAAGTCTGAGTGAGCCTCGCACCTGCCTCCGGCCCAGTCTTTCGCGGCAGAGGCGTTCTTGTCGTAGACGTCGGCGACGGCAGCGAATTCGGCTCCTGCGTCTTTCATGAACCGGGCGACATAGCGGCCCCGGCCGCCGCATCCGATCAGTCCGATCACCGCGCGTTCGTTCGCGCCTGCGACTCTCGAAGCCGAGAGCGCCGTCAGAGCAATTGCATCCCTGCGCCGCATCCCATCATTCATATCTCATTTGGAGTGCGAGGTCGAGTTCGGTGTCAGCGGATCACGTCTAGATCGCTGCCGTAGATTACACGCCCGGAGAAGTGCTGGCGGATTTCGCTCAAGACTTGAGCAGGCGACTCGCCCATCGGGAGCTGGTGGTAGAGAACGAGGGCCTTGGGCTGAACACGGGCGGCGAGCTTGCCGAGATCCGGCCCCGAGGTATGGAAGGCAGCGTGGTAACGCCGCCAGTCCGGCGTTCGTTGTTCCCAGCCCTTCTGCGAGTAGACTTCGTGGACGAGGATGTCGCAGCCCTTCGCGGCCTGCACAACTTTCTCGCTGGCTGTCGTGTCACCAGAGATCACGATCACCTTGTCTTTCGCTTCAAAGCGGTAGCCGTAGGCGTGCTTCCACGTGCCGTGATTGACCTGGAAGGCGATGACGCGCACCTGATCGTCGCGGTAGACCTCTCCGGGCTTCATGTCGTGTGCGCGAACGACATAGCCGCGCGGCTCGGAGGGCTCCAATCCGTGCAGGCGGATGTCCATATCCTGCTTCCAGGCCTTCATGATGTGGCCTGTCATTTCGCGCAACCCGGGCGGGCCGTAGGCCTCGAAAGGCTCGCGGCGTCCCGTGACGGCGGGTGTGAAGATGAGGTCGGGATAACCCGCAGTGTGGTCCGAGTGGAAATGCGTAACGAACAGGCGAGTCAACTGATCCATTCGGATGCCCGCGGCTGCTGCCCTGCGCACCACGCCGGGCCCGCAGTCCACGATGTAGACGCGCTCACCTGAGATCACGGCAACGGACGGCCCCATGCGCTGTGGGTCGGGGTTCGGAGTACCTGTCCCGAGCAGAACGACCCGCGTGTCCTGCGCGACAAGTAACGCGCAGAAGAGGAAAACGGCTAGGACGCGGCTCACCATGCGAGTTGCAGCCCAAAGCGGAATGTGCGGCCATCGTTGAGCGTATTCGTGATCTGGCCGAAGTTGCCATTCGCCAGTTCCAGGCCGGGGTCGGCGAATTGCGGCGTATTGGTGAGGTTGATGGACTCCGCCCGGAAGGTCAGTTTCCGAAGGGAGTCGAGGCTCCAGGTTCTGTAGATGGCAGCGTTGACGTTGCGAATGCCGCCCTTGCGGAACGTATTGCGGCCGAGATTGCCGCGCGGGTCAATCGGAGCGATGTAGGCGAACGCCGAGCGCGGCAGGAGTTGGCGGGACGTGTCGGGGTTGCCGACGGTGCGGCCGAGGATGGACGGATCGAGCAGGTTGGGACGATCCGCGCCGTTGCCGTCGACGTTGCCGAAGCCGGGAGCATCGCTGCCGCTGACGATGGTGAACGGCGTGCCCTGCTTCATCAGCAGGACTCCCGAAAGATTCCAGCCGCCCCACAGGCGCTTGTCACCGGGCAGCGAATACGCACCGCGCCAGAGGAACGCGTGCGGCTGATCGAAGCTGCTGCGGCCCTTCATATCGCCGCGCGTTTCATATTCGTACTGGCTGCGGGAGAGGCGCGAGTCCGCGTCGTAGGCCGTGTTGGTGTAGGCGCTGCCAATATCCAGTGCTTTGCTGAACGAGTAGACCGCCTCCATGTTGAGCCGCTTCCAGCGCGGGGCAAGGAGTGTGACGCGGGCCGCGTCGTAGTAGCCTTGCGATCCGTTCAGCACCCAGCGCACGTCGGCGTAACGCTGATCGGGCCTGCGGTCATTCAGCGTCGCGGAGGTCTGTGGAATGCCGGGCACCACCTGGCCGCGATTCTCGTACCACATGATGAAAAGCTTGTGGGAACGGCTGCCGACATAGCCAAGCTGCAGGCGCCAGGACTTGGAGATGTCCGGTTCCCAGGAGAAGTTGTACTGGTAGGCGTAAGGAGTGCAGAGATTCGGATCAAGGAGATAGAGGTTGCCCTTCGCGGAACCGTTCGCATTGGCCAGAGGGTGTGAGAGGCTCGGCGTGGGGACCACGATCTTGACGCTGCCCGGCGGGCTGAAGCGCACCTGGCTGTACGTCACCGGATAGATCTCGCCAAACTGCACCCCTGCCGCCGCACGCACTGATCCCCAGAGTCCGCCAAGCCGCTGCGCCACACCGAGCGACGGAGCGAGATTGTTCAGATCGCTGGAATACGGAATCGTGTTGAGGCCGTTCACTTCGGTCGGGACGGTGACAGGCTGATAGCGGAGGCTGTAAGTGAGCGTTGTGGAGGGGCGCAGACGCCACGTGTCTCCGGCGTAGAACTGCATCTCCCAATTCCGGAATCCCCGATGGACGTCGCCGATCGCGATGATGTGCTGGGTGGGCGTGCCCATGCGCAGGTTGGTGATGGCATCGCGCCCGAAGTCGTTGCCGAACGAGAAGAAGCCGCGGTGCGCGTCGGTTTCCGTGCCGTTCATCTGGCGGCGATCCACTTCGAGTCCGGCGCTCCAGGAGTGCTTATTCTGGGCGCGGCGCAACGCTCCGGCATAGCGGAAGACGTTCATTGCACGGTCGATGGGGATGATGGCCTGCGGGCCCAGTGTCTCGAGGCCGCCGGTAGACACCATCGGCCCAACATAGTTCGGTTCGGGCACGAGGAGCGAGCCAAGGCGGTCGAAGCCCGCGGTGGCTTCGATGATGGTCCGCGGATCCAGCGTGTGCGACCAGGTGGCGCGCGCGCGATGGTTCTTGATCCGGGTATCGGGATTCTGTCCGGCGACGAGTTGGAAGGCGTCGACATTCTGCGCGCTGAAGGAGTATTGGAGGGCCAGATGGTCCTGCGGAAATACGGTCTGGTCGAGGCGCAGTCCCGCGGTCTCGTTGTCGACGCTCTGGGGCGCGTTGGTGTTGAGCGCGCGGGGGTTCACGTCGGTGCGGTTGGGCAGCGCCTTCGGATAGGCGTCCAGGAATCTCTGAACGATGGCACGGTCTTCTGGATCGGTAGTGAGCGCCGTACGCTCGTCGGCCTCGGGGACGAGGACATTGCCGTTCACCTGGCCGCGAATCTTCTGCTGACCGCCGTCGGCTTGCAGAGTGGCCCCGCGCCAGGGCTGGAAGCCGGCGCGGAAGCCATAGTCGTTCTCGTGCGCCGGCTGGACATCTCCCACCTGAAAAAACGTCCTGGCGCTGGTGACGCTATTGAGGTGCGACCAGCGGGCCATGCCGTGGAAACCATTCGCGCCGGACTTGGCCAGGTGGGGCGGCGCGGCGGGCACGTTGCCGAACTCCGCGCCGAAGTAGCCGCGGTCTGCTTTGAATTCGTTGACGATGGTTGCTGTGGTCCCCATGCGGACGTTCAATTCTTTGAGCGCGTTGTTGTCCACAAGGTTGAATTGCACGTTCTCGTTACGGCGGCTCTCACCGGCTTCGGTGTCGGTGGCGCCGAGGAGATTCAACTCGATTCGCTTGCGCTGCGCTTCGGCGTGGGAGTCTTCCGGCTGCGGTGCCGCGGGGGCCGACGATTCCGGTCTCAACGTAGTGGTGAAAGTGGCCTCGCTGCCGGTGATTTCGAAATAAAGAGCATCGCGCGAATTGGGAGGAGCATCGGGGACACGGGCGTGCGTCACCTTCATCGGTGATGAAGTCTCCACTGACAGCTCCATGCGCGTGCCGTTGAGCAACACGAAGAGCTTCGCCTGGCGGCCCATCCGCGCACTGCGGGCGGATTGCCAGTAGGGAAGAGCGAATTCAGCATCAGGCTCGAATGCGGCTGGCAGCTCGGCGGTCCCCTGCAAGTGCAGAGCAAAACCGAGGCGGTGGCTCGCCCCATCAGAGGTCGTAATGTTGAGAGTGTCGATCAGCGAACTGCCGCGAACATCCAGCGTTCGTTTTGCTGCTGTGCCGGGACGGTATTGAGGCTGACGCGCGGAAACAGAGTCAGAGTTGAAGCTGATCAATTCTCCCGGCGCCCATTTGGACTGTCCGAGCCAATCGATAAGCGGAACATTGTGCACCGCGCCGGTCTGATAGTAGCCCTTGTGCAAAGGAGAGCCGTAGCCGACAGTGCCCGGATCGTGAGTGACGTCGGTAGTTCCGAAATACGCCTCCCAGTTCAGAGCCTCGGCTTGGGAGTGGGAGGCGTCCAACTGCCCGTAGTGGAAATAGACCTGCCAGCCGCCGTTGCGAATCACTGCCATGCGGCTGGATTCCAGGCTGCGGCTGGAGACTTCAGGGAGCACTGGCCTCTTCTCAGAGGCTTGTGGCGGATCGAGGAGCGTGTCCCAGCTTTTCTGGCCCTGCGCCGCTTCCACGCCGAGACTTGTAGGAAAGACGCGGCGCGCGGACGTCAGAATGCCAAGCTCCGGCCATTTGCGGAACCCGGCGGTGGAGTCCGCCGGTGTCGGCAACTTACCGTCGGGGAATCTCAGGACGGACGGGCCAAGCATCAGGTTTTCGGCGATGGCCATGGGGCGGCGCAGCTCGTTGAGACGGCCGTCGAGTCCCGCCTGTTCAAAGAGCGGAAGGAGTGCGGAGACGACGTAGGAGTTGTAAAGGAGGGACTGCTCGAACCAGAGCGAGTCGCTCGTGACTCCGTCCTCCATCTGCCGCCGGATGCCGAAGGGACCATCGATGGCTCGTTTCCAGAGCGCGTCGTCCTTCGAGTAGAGCGCCGCCATGGCCATAGCCGTGCGCTGCCAGCAGGCGATGTTGTGCACTCGCTGGAAGGTCTCGTCGAGCAGCAGCGCCATAGGCCGGAATAGTTTGTCCTGCCATTGTTTGCGCCGCTCCGGCGAGGGATAGCTGTCGAGGGTGCGCGCGACTTTGATGAAGCGCACGAGCATGTTGGCGTCGTCCAGGCTCTGATGCATCAGCCTCGACTTGCTCTTGGAGGTCTGGATGGGCCACTTCTCGTAGTTGGCGGCGTAGAAGTCGAGTTGCGCAGAGGCCCATTCGGCATAGCGGCGATCACCCGTGAGCCGCCAGAGGCGGGCGGCGTCGATCATCCGCTCACCGTTTCGGGAGCGGAAGCCGAAGACCCAGCCTCCGAACACTCTGGGCGTTACGTTCAGTGGCGGCTCCGGCGTCCACTCGAGAAACGCACCGTCCTTCTCGTTGACGAAGTCGTGCCACCATCCGGCGACCCACTCCACGCGGTCCTGGCGGTGCTCCATCCAGTCAAGAGTTTCGGCCTTTCTGTTGCCAAGCCAGGCAGCCCAGGAAGGATCCGATTGGACACGCTGTTTCGCACCGTCCCAGTCTTCGAGAGGGGCGCGGAGAGGGGAGCCGGAGGCATCGTAGATCTTCAGATCTGCGAAGTCCTTCTCCGGCGCGGATTTTGGAAATCGCTCCTGAGCTCCTGCCGATGATGCGGCCAAAATGGCCAGATGAAAAAGACGCCTCAACCAAAGCTTCACTAAGGGCAGTCTATAATGACCAACATTGCCTATGCTGGGACGCCTTGTTCTTCCGATGTTGCTGGCCGCCTGCGCCGGTGCGCAGGATTGGCCTGCCTATCACGGCAGCTATGCCAACACGAAGTATTCGCCGCTGAAGCAGATCGACACGAGCAACGTGGGTCGATTGAAGCTGGCGTGGAAGTTCGATACAGGAGATGCCGGGAAGGACAGCGAGATGCAGTGCAACCCGCTGGTGGCTCATGGGGTGATGTACGTCTCCTCGCCGTTGTTGCGGATCTATGCGCTGGATGCAGCCACGGGCAAGCAGATCTGGAGGTTCGATCCGCACGGCAAGGCGCCGGCGCCGGGCAAGTACCGGCATCGCGGCTTCAACTACTGGGAGTCCGGCGAGGAGCGGCGGCTATACTTCGCATCTGGGCCGTATCTGTATGCTCTGAATGCGAAGACAGGTGTGCCTGTCGAGTCATTCGGCAGTGGCGGGCGCATCGACCTGCGGGAGAACCTTGGACGCGACGCCTCGAATCTGAGCGTGTCTGTGTCGACGCCCGGCGTGATCTACAAGGACATGTTGATCCTCGGCAGTATCGTGAGCGAGGCGCTGCCGGCCGCGCCGGGACACATCCGGGCGTTCGACGTTCGCACGGGGAAGCTGCGCTGGATCTTTCACACGATCCCGCAGCCGGGCGAGTACGGCTACAAGACCTGGCCCAAGGACGGCTATGAGTATCTGGGAGCCGCGAACAGTTGGGGCGGGCTCACGCTGGATGAAAAGCGCGGGCTTGTGTTTGCCCCGACAGGATCCACTGCGTTCGATTTCTACGGCGCGAACCGGCATGGCGACAATTTGTTCGCGAATTGTTTGATTGCACTGAACGCGGAGACTGGCAAGCGCGTGTGGCACTTCCAGTTCGTGCGGCACGACGTATGGGACCGCGATCTGCCAACCGCTCCGACATTGGTCACGATCAGGCGCGGCGGCAAATCGATCGATGCGGTAGCCCAAATCACGAAGTCAGGACACATCTGGGTGTTCGATCGGGAGACCGGGAAGTCGCTCTTTCCGTTCAAAGAAGTCTCTGTTCCGCAGTCCGATGTGGATGGTGAGCTGCTGTCGAAGAAACAGGTCCTGCCGCTGAAGCCGGAGCCGTTCGCCCGGCAAGACTTCACGGAGGGCCTGATCACGGACAGGACGCCGGAGGCCCACAAGGACGTTCTTGAACGCTTCCGCACGCTGCGAAACGGTCCGCAGTTCACGCCGCCGAGTTTGCAGGGGACAATCATCTTCCCCGGCCTCGACGGCGGAGGCGAGTGGGGCGGCGCGGCGTGGGATCCCGAGACGGGAATGTTCTACGTCAACGCCAATGAGATGACCTGGGTGCTGCGGCTGGTGCAGCGCAAACAAGGCGGACCGCAGACTGCGAAGAGCCTGTACAACCGCAACTGCGCGACCTGCCATCGCGAAGACATGAAGGGAGCGCCGCCTGAGTTCCCTGCCCTGACGGCGATAGCAGAGCGCAGGACCGAGGCGCAGGTTCGCGAGATCACGCAAAAGGGGCGAGGTCGGATGCCTGGCTTCGCGCACCTCCAGCAGCCGGTGCAGGACGCGATCATCGCGTATGTCATGAAAGGCGAGGACCAGGAGGTGGCTGGCGCGCCAACGGCTCCTTCGAAAATCGACCTGAGATACCGCCTTGACGGTTACATTCGGTTCACGGACCCGGACGGCTACCCGGCGATCAAGCCTCCATGGGGCACGCTCAACGCCATCAACCTGAACACCGGCGAGTACGCATGGAAGATCCCCTTTGGTGAGATTCCGCAGCTCGTCGCGAAGGGGTTGAAAGACACGGGGAGCGAGAATTACGGCGGATCGGTGGTGACGGCAGGCGGACTGCTGTTTATCGCGGCCACCAACAGCGACAAGAAGATGCACGCGTTCGACAAGCGCACCGGCAAACTGCTGTGGGAGTACACGATGGACGCGGCGGGAAATGCGACGCCGGCGACCTTCATCGTGAACGGCAAACAATACGTGGTGATCGGCGCTGGCGGAGGGAAGTGGGGCAACGCGTCGGGAGGATCGTACTACGCGTTTGCGCTGCCGGAGTGAGAGGAACTCGCCCCCGCAGGGGGCCGACCGGAAGGTCGGCCCGCGGGCCC
>DBMU01000029.1:0-119038 GCA_002298225.1 Bryobacterales bacterium UBA690 | reverse complement strand
GCGCCGCCGACGAGGGCGCCGTCGATGTCGGGCTGTGCCATGAGGCCCTTGACGTTGTCCGGCTTGACGCTACCACCGTAGAGGATGCGCACCGCGTCTGCCGCCGGCTTGCCGAACCTGGCTTCGGCGAGACCACGAATCACCTTGTGGGCGTCCTCGGCGATCTCAGGCGTTGCGACTTTGCCCGTGCCGATAGCCCAGACGGGCTCGTAAGCGATGACGATCTGCGAGAACTCTTCCGGGGTGAGCGCGGCGATGCCGTCGCTGAACTGAATCGAGAGCACTTGGTTGGTGCTGCCGGATTCGCGTTCCGCGAGCATCTCACCGACGCAGACAATGGGCTTCAGTCCCGCCTCCAGAGCGGCTTTCGTGCGCTTCAGCACGGTCTCGTCGGTCTCGCCGAAGAACTGGCGCCGTTCGCTGTGGCCGATGATGACGTAGGCGCATCCGGCGGCCTTGATCATGGCGGGGGTCACTTCGCCGGTGAACGCGCCTTCCTTGTTTTGCCAATAGCAGTTCTGTGCCCCAACGCCGACGCGGCTGCCCTTCGCCGCTTCCACCGCGGCAGCGATGTTCACGAAGGGGGGGCAGATGGCGATATCCGCATGGTTCGACTTCTCAACCAGCGGGAGGAACTTAACGAAGAAATCTGTCGTTTGCGCCGGCGTCTTGTACATTTTCCAGTTGCCGGCCATCAGAGGAGTGCGCATAGCGTTATTTTAGCGGTTTTCCGGACCGGCCCGTCTGATTCGGGCAGCGCCGCCCCTACTTGTGGGCCGCCTGGGCCAGCTCTTCGAGTACAGGCTTCACCATGGCCTGCAGTTCGCCGAACGAATGCAGGTAGTGTTGAAATTTGCGGTTCAGTTCGAGTGCCTGTTCGGGCTCCAACCGGGCTCGAACGATCATGTCCCGCAAGTGCACGGGGTGCGGAAGTACCGCATCCTCGTTCAACTCTTCCAGCGCGATCTTCGGATCGTAGTGGTACATACCCCGATGATCGGAGTGTGCGGCGCGGGCGTCAATCAGCAATGGGGCGCCATCGGACGACAACGCCCCGGCGGCAGCGTCAGTTCTTCCGGATCAGGTCGGCGATGACGGCGCTGAACGCGTCGACGAGGATGAGCTGTTCCACGGGGTTGCCGTCGATTGAGATCAAAGGGTCACCGATGCAGATGGGGTAGTCCTTCAGCGGCAGGTCTTATCGGTCAATTCCGTCGATCAGCACCATCGTAGATATCCACCACGATTCGCATATCCGCCAGAAAGTCTGAGGGCAGAATGAACTCATCATGGCTGTCCTGCAGGCTGGCAACGTATTTGACGCAGATGTCATAGAACTCTATGTCGTCCTTCGAAATTGCGCACCTTCTCCATCCACGGCTTTACATCTAACAGATCGAAGCCGAACACTTGCTTCTTCCATTCGTACGGAGCGTAATGCTTCGCGTATAGCCCGGAGAGTTGCATGAACTCGGCCACTTTCTGATCGGGGGGCAACTGCCCGAAACACGTTGGCAACAGACTCGCTGAAATAAGCACAAATTTATACATTTGTATTCGTAAACCCTGCGTGGAATTTCGGACGGCGTCATCATGCTCCGAAAGATAGGTATGCGGCCAAAGGATCGCTTGTGCCTCAAATCGAATGGGTCTATGATTCTGCCGGGTTCATGATGGCGCGTCCGCGCCCTGGGAAAACATCCGCAAACAGCCAAGAGGAGGCCTACGATGCTGGGAGAGCAGTTTGGAGAGGAACAAGGAAAGATCACCACATATCGCGTGGTTTCGATTGAAGGGCCGAAGGTGGAGGTGAGCTTTCGCTCAACGGGGAAGATCGTTGGCGCTGAATACAGGGGTTTTGGGACATATTGGTCCATTCCCAAACCCGGGGGACACTTGCAGGGCGAGGGCCAGGGTGTGCTGATGACGGCCGATGGAGACATGGCAAGCTGGTCAGGGAATGGTATTGGGAAGTTCAAGCCGGGAGGCGGATTGAGCTGGCGGGGTGTACTCTACTACTCCACGGCGTCTCAGAAGCTGGCCAAGCTCAACGGCACGACGGTGGTCTTCGAACATGAGTCGGATGCGAACGACAACATCACATCGAAGATCTGGGAATGGAAGTAGCCCCCTGGTGTGATGCGCCATGTGTCGGGGAATTGTCGTGTGTGATATCCTCCGACGCAACCTGATGCTGCGCCGTCATTTCCTTTCGACACTCGCCGCGGCTGCCGCGCCCAAGCCTGCCGCGCCGTCGCCGAACATCCTCTACATCCTTGCGGACGACCTGGGATGGGGCGACCTCGGCTGCTATAACGCACAATCGAAGATCCCCACTCCGAACCTCGACCGCCTGGCCGCTCAGGGTGTGCGCTTCACGGACATGCACTCGCCGTCTGCCGTGTGCACGCCGACACGCTACGGGATCCTGACGGGCCGCTATGCCTGGCGATCCTCACTGAAGCGCGGCGTCCTGCAGGGGGACTCGCCGAATCTGATCGAGCCGGGGCGCCTGACCGTCGCGTCAATGCTGAAGTCGCACGGGTACACCACTGCAGCCATCGGCAAGTGGCACCTCGGCTTGGGCAACGACGCGAAGACCGATTACTTCAAACCGTTCCATCCGTGCCCCACCGATCACGGATTCGATTCATTCTTCGGGATCCCCGCCTCACTGGACATGGCGCCCTACGTGTGGGTGCAGAACAACCGCGCTGTGGAGGCGCCGACCAGCCAGACGCCTGGAGACCAGGGACTCGGCGGCTCGCGAGGCAGGTTCTACCGCGGCGGGCCGATGGCGCCATCCTTCAAAATCGACGAAGTGCTGCCTATGATCACTGAAAAGGCGCAGCAGTTCATCCGTGTGCAGAATGCTTCGAAGCGGTTCTTTCTCTATCTGCCGTTGACGGCTCCGCATACGCCGTGGGCGCCCACTAAAGCGTTCCAGGGGCGCACGAACGCGCTGGCCTATGGCGATTTCGTCACACAGGTAGACCACACTGCCGGCCAGATTCTGCGGACATTGGAAGAAGCCCGCCTGGAGCCGAACACGCTCGTCATATTCACCAGCGACAACGGGAGCTACTGGAATCAGAGCGACATGGAATCGACGGGGCACCGTTCGAACGGGCCGTGGCGCGGCATGAAAGCGGACATCTATGAAGGCGGCCACAGAATCCCCTTCATCGCGCGCTGGCCTGGCCGGACCAAGCCGGGAACGGTGTCGGATCAGCTCGGCTGCCTCACGGATCTTTGCGCGACGGCAGCGGAATTGATCGGAGCATCCCTGCTGCGCGATTCAGCGGAAGACAGCTTTTCTCTCGTGCCCGCACTGCTCGGCACGAAGCCGGCAACTGCCGTGCGCGATGCCGTCGTGCACCACTCCTCGCAGGGCCTTTTCGCAATCCGCAAGGGTCCGTGGAAACTCGACCTGGGCCGGGGCTCCGGCGGATTCACCAAGCCCGTTGTAGTTGAACCGCAGCCCGGCGAACCGCTAGGCGAGCTGTACAACCTGGCAGACGATCCGGCAGAGACGCGCAACCTCTGGAGTGAGAAACAGGATGTGGTGAAGAATCTGACGGCTCTGCTGGAGCAGTATCAGCGAGACGGCAGGAGCCGTCTCGCTATCACACGGTAATCGTCTCTACGCGCAGTGTTGATCGAAAGCCTGCGTCAGGATCTCGGCAATCTGCGGAGCTTGACGCGATTCGATCTCGAAGCGATGCAGCGCCCAGACCAGCTTGCCGTCACGAAACAGCGCCATGGAGGGGGACGATGCAGGAATGCCCTGCAGGTGCCTCTCGCGGAGATGCGCCGTCGCCGCCACATCGGCGCCTGCAAAAACAGTAGCGGCCACGTTGGGCCTCTTTGTGTTCAGCAGCGCCATGCCCACAGCAGGGCGAGCCTTCCCGGCTGCGCAGCCGCACACAGAGTTCGTCACGAACAGGACAGTGCCGTTCTCACGAATGACGCGATCGACATCATCGGGCGAGCGGGTTTCCACAACTCCATGCTTCGTCAGGTCTTCCCGCATGGGGATGATCAGGGGTTCGGGATATGCCATCACCTCTATGATCTCAGGAATTCCCACCAATATGTACAGTTTCGCCCGGATTCGTAGACCGGTCAGTGACTTTGCCGCGGTAGGAGACGTTGAGCGGGCCGCCGAGAGTGCTCCTGATGGTGGCCTGGATCAGGCTGCCGGACCTCCATTCCATATCGACGATAAAGCCGCCACGGGCGCGGAGTCCGCGGACACTGCCGTTCTTCCAGGCGTCCGGTAGAGCCGGCAGCAGGCGCACATAGCCGTCGTGGCTTTGCAGGAGCAACTCGGCGATGCCGGCCGCTCCTCCGAAGTTTCCGTCGATCTGGAAAGGAGGGTGCGCGTCGAAGAGGTTTTCGTAGCTGCCCCCGCCGGTCGTCTTAATCTCGGTGCTGCCGGCGCCGACCGGCGCGAGGAGCATGCGCAGCAGCTTGTAGGCCCGGTTGCCGTCGCCGAGGCGCGCCCACAGGTTGATCTTGTAAGCGAGCGACCAGCCCGTGGAAGCATCACCTCGGGCGTCCAATGACTTGCGTGCGGCGGCCGCAAGATCGGGCGTGAGCTGCGGAGAGATCTCGGCGCCGGGGTACAGGCCCCACAGATGCGAGACGTGCCGGTGGTGCGGCTCAGGCTCTTTGTACTCTTCCAGCCACTCCATGACCCGGCCATCGGAGCCGGTGCGGGTAGGGGCGAGGCGCGCGCGTTTCTCGGACAGCTCTTTGCGGAACTCAGTATCGATGTCGAGGATCTCAGACGCATTAATGCAGGCGCTGAAGAGATAACGGAGGAGTTGCATGTCCACAGTGGGCCCCATGCAGACGTTTGCCCGCTTGCCATTGGGCAAGAGAAACGCGTTCTCGGGCGAGTTGGCGGGCGCCGTGACAAGCCACTTGTTCTTCGGCTCCTCGATCAGCATATCTGCGTAGAAGCGCGCAGACCCCTTCATCACCGGATAGGCGCGCTCCAGGAACTTGCGGTCTTTCGTGAAGAGCCAGTGGTCCCAGAGGTGCTGGCAGAGCCAGGCGGAACCGCTGGTGGTCGATCCCCAGGACGCACTCTCACCGGGCGCGGTGAATCCCCAAGGATTGGTAATCACGTGCGCCACCCAACCACGGGCGTTGTAATAAGCCTTCGCGGTCTTGGAACCGGGCTCGACCAGGCTCTCGATCAGCGCGAAAAGAGGTGCGTGCAAGTCGCTCAGGCCCGAATTTTCAGCGAGCCAGTAGTTCATTTGCACATTCACGTTGAGGTGCCAGTCCGCGTTCCATGGCGTCTGGAGTTCCTCGGCCCAGATGCCTTGCAGGTTGGCGGGCAGGCCTCCAGGACGGGACGAGGAGATCAACAGGTAGCGGCCAAATTGGAAATAGAGCGCGGCAAGTTCGGTGTCCTCCGCACCTTCCCATGCCGCTTTGAGACGGGCTGGCGTGGTCAGTGACTGGTTCCCCGCCCCGAGGTCGATGGAGACGCGATCGAAGTATTTCTGGTAGTCGGCAACGTGAGCTGAGAGGAGTGCGGCGTAGGACTTGCGTGAAGCCGATTGGCCATCTGACAGGCATGCTTTGAGGGGATCCGCGGTCTTGCGCCCGGCGAAGCCCCGGTAGCTGGTAGCGGCGGTGATCAGCAGAACAGCTTCGTCTGCTTCACGCACGCTGAGCGCGCCGTTTTCACTGTTGACGGATCCTCCCCTGGTGATGACCCGCAGGCGCGCGGCGAACTTCACACCATTGCCATCCGTGCCGTTGTTGAGCTGACCAGTCAGGACAAGACCTGTCTTGCCGTCTGAGACCACAGTGGCGCGCTCTGCCCGGCTCAAAGCGGCGTCGAATGTGATGCTGCCCTTCCGGCTCGCTGCGAGGCGAAGCACGACCGCCTCGTCGGGAGCAGAAACGAAGGATTCTCGCGAGTACCTGACGCCGCCGGATTCGTAATCGACCCGTGCGACAGCGCGTTCAATGTCAAGCTCCCTGCGATAGTGCCCTGCAGAATGACCCGGGAAGGAGAGCTTTAACTCGCCGAGCACCTGGTAACAGCCGAACGGAACGTCCTTGCCGCCGCCCCGGCCCGAGCCTTTGCCTGCGCAAACGAAATTGGCGTTGACCAGCTTTTCTGCCTCGTCGTTCCGTCCCTCGAGGAGCAGGCGGCGGATTTCGGGCAGGACCCTCGACGCTCCCTCCCGATCCGGATCTTCTTTCGAGCCTGACCAGAGCGAGCTCTCGTTGAGGACGATCTTCTCTTGCGCCACTCCGCCGAAGATCATCGCGCCCAGGCGTCCGTTCCCCAGCGGCAGCGACTGTGTGAACTTCTCCGCCGGCCGATCGAACAGGAGTTTCAAGCCGCCGTTCGCTGGCGCGCTCCAGCCGGCCACAGCGCCTGCCAGCGCCTGAATCGCAGTTCGTCTCCGCATGGGAGCCTCCTACTTGTACAGTCCCTTGAGATCGTTCCAGCGCACCCGGAGCGGGTCTGCGAAAGCGGCAACGCCGTTCCACAGGCTCACTTTGGTGCCTTCGACGTTAAACCACCGCACGGGGACCTCCAGCACGCGGTAACCGTGCTTTTTGGCGATGTACAGGATTTCCACGTCGAAGCCGAATCCGTCCGTCTGCTGGCGGGAGGCGACTGCATGGGCCACATCTCGACGGAAGATCTTGAATCCGCACTGCGTGTCGCGATACGGCAGTCCGGTGACAATGCGCATGGCCAGATTGAAAACGCGCCCGCTGAATTCGCGGAACGCCGACTGCCGCTTGCCCACCAGGCTGCGATCCAGAGCGCGGGAGCCGATGGCGCCGTCTGCACTCTGCTTCTCAATCGCAGCCTCCAGCTTGTCGAGTTCCTCAATGGGAGCAGAGAGGTCGGCGTCGCTGAACAGCACCCACTCTCCCCGGGCTTCCTCCATACCGTGGCGGACGGCATAGCCCTTGCCGCGGTTACCGGGGTTCCTGACAAGCCGGATGCGCGCATCCCGCGCCGCTGCGTCTTCCACGATGCGCGCGGTACCGTCACGCGAACCGTCGTCAACGACGACCACCTCAACAAAGTCGAGCGACTTTGTTTGGAGGTAGCTGCGTACCGTCTCCAGCGTGGACGGCAGACGACGCTCCTCGTTGTAAGCGGGAATGATGATCGAAAGAGACCGCAAGCAGCCCATTATAATAGTTGTTTCCCAAGGAGTTATTCTTTGTCCCTCGAGCAGGAGCTGTTTGACCAACGCTTTGCGCGCATTCGCGAGATCGCCGCTCTCGGCTATAGGCCCTACGGGCAGCGTTTTGATTTCACCGAGACGATTCCGGCGATCCTCGCCAGGTACACTACACAGACCGCGGAAGAACTGGATGCCGCCAAGCCGCAGGTGCGCATCGCCGGGCGGATTCTGACCATCCGCCGCATGGGCAAGGCCGGATTCATGCACATCCAGCAATCCGGTGAGCGCCTGCAGCTCTACGTCAAGAAGGACGCCGTCTCGGAGAACGAATACAAGCTGTACCAGTTGCTCGACCTCGGCGACGTGATCGGCGCGGAGGGCTACCTGTTCCGCACGCGCACGGGCGAATTGTCGCTGCACGTTGAAAAGCTCACGTTCCTCTCGAAAAACCTGCTCGGCATCCCGGAGAAGTATCACGGGCTGGAGGACGTCGAGATCCGCTACCGGCAGCGCTACCTGGATCTGATCGCGAATCCGGACGTCCACCAGGTATTCCAGACCCGTGCCAAAGTGATCTCCTCGTTCCGGCGGCAGTTGCAGGAACGCGGCTTCATCGAGGTGGAGACGCCGATGATGCAGTCGCTGTACGGCGGCGCGGCGGCGCGGCCGTTCATCACGCATCACAACACGCTGGACATCGATCTGTACCTGCGTATCGCGCCTGAGCTCTATCTGAAGCGGCTGATCTCCGGCGGCATGGAGCGTGTCTTTGAGATCAACCGCAACTTCCGCAACGAAGGCATCTCGACGCGCCACAACCCCGAGTTCACGATGCTCGAGTTCTACCAGTCGTACGCGGATTACCACGACCTGATGGATCTCACGGTCGAACTGCTGAAGACCGTGGCTCTGGACGCGACGGGCAACACCGTCGTGCCCTACGGCGATCTGCAGCTCGATTTCGGCAACGTGCGCCGCTACAAGATGCGAGAGGCTGTTTGCGAATTCTGGAAGCACGCGGACAGGCCGACCATGGACAATGTGTGCGACCCGGAATGGTTGCGCATCCATTCAGACAAAGTGACGCCCGGTGAAGCGCTGGTCGACATCTTCGAGCGGCACTGCGAGCAGGCCCTGATCCAGCCCACCATTATCCACGAGTACCCGGTGGAGGTCTCGCCGCTGGCGAAGCAAAACGCGGACGACCCCACCATGACGGACCGTTTCGAGATCTACGCCGCCGGCATGGAGATCGGCAACGCCTTCACCGAGTTGAACGATCCGGACGAGCAGCGCCGCCGCTTCGAGATGCAGCTCGCAATGAAGGAGCGCGGGGATGAAGAGGCGCACCAGATGGACGAAGACTATCTCCGCGCGCTCTGCTACGGCATGCCTCCCACCGGAGGCGAAGGCATCGGCATCGACCGAGTGACGATGCTGATGACCAATTCGAAATCCATCCGCGATGTGATCCTCTTCCCGCTGCTCCGCCCCGAAGGGGAGATCGGCATCGCGCAGTGGCTGCGTGAAGCCTCATCCAAGTGACCAGAGCATTCGAGATCTTCGTCGCGTCGCGCTACCTCAAGGCCAAGCACCGGCAGGCGGTGATCTCACTCGTGACAGCGGTTTCGGTTCTCGGAGTCGCGGCGGGCGTGATGGCGCTGGTGATCGCCCTCGCCATCAACAACGGTTTCCGGACGTCGCTCCAGAACAGTCTCCTCGGCGCCACGCCGCACGTGGTGCTGCTTGAGAAGGAACCCTCCACCGGGATCAGCGGATGGCGCGATTTGACGAAGAAGCTGGCGAGCCTGCCCGGAGTGAGAGAGACGTCGCCGGCCTTGTACGGCAAGGTGCTGGCGTCAGGCCCCGGACAGTCCGCCGAAGCCACGTTAAAGGGGATGCGCCTCGATTCGCCGGAGTTCCTGGCTCACATCCGTGCCGGAAAAGTCGGAGACTTGTCCGATGTCCGCGGAATGATGGGCATCGTGCTGGGAGCGCAGCTCGCGCGGCGCATCGGGATGAGGCCCGGCGACGTGGTCCGGATCCTCTCGCCCCAGGGCGAGATGACTCCCTTCGCCATGCGCCCGGCAGAGTTCCGCTTCCGAGTCGCGGCGCTGTTCGAGTCGGGGTTCTATGACCTCGACAACCAGTTCGCCTTCACCACCGTGGCCAACGCGCAGCGCGTCTTCTCGACGCCGGACGTCGTGAATGCGATCGAGTTGAAGCTCTACGACGTGGAGCAGGCACCGGAGATCGCAAAGGCCGCCGAGGCTTTAGCCGGCTCCGGGCTTGGCGCAACGCACTGGATGGAGCAAAACCGCCAGCTTCTCAACGCGCTCAAGATGGAGCGCGCGGTCTCTCTCATCACCATCTCATTGATTCAGTTGGTTGCTGCGTTGAACATCCTCTCTGCTCTGTTCATGTCGGTGATGGAGAAGCGCAGGGACATCGCAGTGCTGATCTCGATGGGCGCGCGACGGGCGCAGATCGCGCGCATCTTCGTCACGCAGGGGCTAATGATCGCCGCGGCCGGGCTGTTCATCGGGCTGATCGGCGGGTACGCGCTTTCCTACCTCGCCGGACATTACCACTGGATCTCGCTCGACGAGGAGATCTATTCGCTGTCCTACGTGCCGTTTGAGCCACGGCTCCTGGATGCGCTCTGGATCTCCGCCACCGCGCTGGCCGTGGCCTTCCTCGCTACCCTATACCCAGCCCGCGCCGCGACTACCGTTACCCCGGTCGAGACGCTCCGCTACGAGTGAGGAGCTTTCAGCTCTCATCGGTCAGCCGCAAGAGCAAGCCCAGACTGCGGACGGCTGAATGCTGATCTCTGACCGCCATCCCCCTGATCCCATAGTGCTTATCCCACATCTGCGTATTGTCTATAGAGATTTGTATTATTTATTGGACATCTCCCCCTGCCCTGCCCTATCCTGAATCCACAAGACGCCATGAAGTTCCTCAACCCAGCTCCAACCCTCACCGGCGTTGCGGTTTCCCGCTGTTGTTGTTGATCCCTCCCTGCGGCCCTCCCTCCCCGTTCCGAAGTCCCGACAAAACAGGAGTCCGTCAATGACACTCGAAACCGAGATTCTTCAATCCATCAGCCGAATAACCAGTGAAGTACCTGCTTTTTCCTGGGGTGTTGAACAGGTCAACTCTCTTTTGCGCTCACGGGCCGGGGCCACCGTTCTTGTTGTGGAGACCGGAGCGGAAGGCGCCGGGCCAGCACTGATGCAGGGCGAGGAGGTTCAGGCATTTCTTGCAGGTTCTGAACCGCAAAAACTGTTGTACGCCGTGCCGCTGGTCGATCGCGGCAGAGAGATCGGGCGACTGGTCGCCGGATTCGGTAACCCGGTCCTCCCCACCAGCGAGACGCGACGGATCGCCGAGTTCGCCGGGGAGCAACTCGGAGGGCTCCTCGGCCGGACCCACCTCCGCGCGCACGGCGGGGCACTCCGCACTGAACTGAAGCGACTGAAAGGCGACCTGGCGCACTCGAAGCTCCTCGCGCGAGCTGAGGGTTTGCTGACCAGCCGTCATGGGCTGTCGGCCAGTGAGGCCCGCAACTGGCTTGCGGAGAACGCCCGAAAATCCGGCCGTCCGCTGGCAGAAGTGGCCGAGCGGCTGGTGACTTACCACATCAATGCCGGAAGGCTTACCGCGTGAGGCCCGCAATGCAGGCCATCACGAGGAAAGAATTCGTGCTCACACTGGCGGCCGCCGGTGTCTCCGCGGCTCGGTCCCAGAAGCCCGGCGTCCTGCTGGTGTTCGCTCATCCGGACGATGAATCCGTCGTTGCAGCCACCATTTACCGCCTGACGCATGAACTGGGCGCGCCGGTGGACCACGTCATCATCACCAACGGCGAGGGCGGATTCCGATACTCGAAGCTGGCGGAGAGCTTCTACGGCGCGCGGCTGACCGACGAGGCGACCGGACGCTCGCGGCTTCCAGAGATCCGTCGCGAGGAGACGCTGCGTGCAGGGCAAATCCTGGGCGTCCGCCGCCACTTCTTCCTGGGCCAGAAAGACGACCGCTTCACCTTGGATACGAATGAGGCGATCGACCACCTGTGGGACTCGCGCTCGGTCCTCGAAAGGCTCGAATCAACGCTTCGAGAAGGGCATTACTCCACGGTGGTAACGCTGAAGCCTGAATCCGGAACGCACGGCCATCATGTTGCCGCTGCACTGCTGGTGCGGAAAGCCGCCAATCGGCTTCCTGAAGCGGAGCGGCCCGCGATACTGGGCGCCTTTAACACGGGTGATGCCGCAGATTTCACAGTGAGCCGCACCGCCGCGCTGCCGGACAACAAATCGCTCGACTACTCGATCGTCGTCAATTGGGTGATCGCGGAGCACAAGTCGCAAGGACTTCTGCAGCGCGATTGCAATCGCTACGATCACGAGCGGTTCACCATCCTCGATCCCGGCTCCCCTGCCGCAGCCGGCGCCACACGACAACTCTTCCTCCAACTCAAAGCAGGGACCAAAGCATGAACCGACTCTTACCGCTCTTCCTCCTCTCACTCACCCTTCTGGCCCAATCCGGCAACAGCGTGCTCACCGGAGCGGTCACGGACCAGTCGGGCTCCGCGATGCCGAACGTGGAAATCACGGTTGCCAACGAGGCATCCGGCGCGAAGCTCACGGCTCTCACGAACGATGCTGGCATCTACCGCGTGTCGGCGCTGCCGCCTGGAACGTACACAATTACTGCCGAGGCGCGTGGTTTCGACAAGTACGTGCGCAAAGGCGTTCCCCTGGCTGTCAGCCAGGTGCAGCCGATCGACCTCGTTTTGAACGTCGGCCAGGCGGCAGAGGCGATCACAGTGGAATCAGATCTACCTCTGACGGAGACGCAGTCTTCCAGCACCGGGCAACTCGTCAACCGGCGCATGGTGGCGGGGCTGCCGATGCCAAACCGCGCGGCTACCTCGCTGGCGGCGCTGGCGCCGGGAGTCGTGATGATCGACACCGGCCAGGGCGCCGAAAACTATCCCGTTTTCTCCATTGCCGGCGGACGCGCTCGCAACCAAAACTTCACTCTCGACGGCGGCAACGTGACCAACGCGGTGGGCCTGACGCGGCCGCAGCAGATGACCTCGCTCCCCATGGACGCGATGCAGGAGTTCCGCGTCATCTCCAACAACTACGCGGCGGAGTTCGGCCATTCAACCGGCGGCGTGATCACGCTGTCCACTCGCTCCGGCACCAACGACTTCCACGGCAGCCTCTTCGAGTTCCTGCGGAACAACGTCCTGGACGCGCGCAACTTCTTCGCGGCCGAACGCCCCCCGCTGCGGCTCAACCAGTTCGGCCTGGCTGTCGGCGGCCCGATCAGGAAGGACAAGACGCACTTCTTCGGCTCCTGGGAGCAGACCCGGCAGACATCCTCGGTCATCGCGCTGCAGACCGTCCCGACGCTCGGACAGCGCAGCGGCGACTTCTCCGGACGCGCATTGATCTACGACCCCACGACCACCGTGGGCCGCGACCGCCAGCCCTTCGCCGGCAACATCATCCCTCTCGACCGTTTCGATCCCGTGGCCCGCGCGGCGCTGGGCTATTACCCGATGCCAAACCGCGCCGGTAGCGCCACGGGCGCGAACAACTACGCCGCTAATGCGGACTCGCTCCTCACGCGCAATATCGTCGTCGCGCGCCTCGATCATCAGTTCAGCTCGAGGGACACGCTTACCGCGCGCTACTACATCAACGACAGCTTCATCGAGAACCTGGGCTCCTTTCCGCAAGCTGTTGCCGCGCCCGACGCTAACTGGAACGACGCCCGCATCCAAAGCATCCTCGTGGGGCAGACCCACATCTTCCGGCCCGACCTCGTCAACGATCTCAAGGTGACCTTCCTTCAGCGCAAGTTCATCGACGACCGGTATGGCGCGGGCCAGAACCTGGCCGGTTCGCTCGGCCTCACCGGGGTCAGCGCAGCGTCATTTCCGAACTTCGCGTTGCCCGGTTATGCCATGTTGGGCGCAGCGAACAACTCGCGCTATCAGACCCCGATTCGCGACACACAGGTACTGGAGTCGATCTCCTGGCTGAGGGGCACCCACGCCATCAAGGCCGGCGTGGAATACCGGCGCGGGTCGAACAATGAAATCCGGGACCGCTCCTCCTCCGGCACCTTCGGCATCACGCCGCTGATCACCGGCAAGCCAGGGACATCCGGTACCGGCGACGCGCTTGCATCGTTCCTGCTCGGCGAAGCGAATTCCGCTGGAGTTCTCGTTTCCGATCAGATCCTCTCACGCGCGGCGTATTGGGCGTGGTATGTGCAGGACGACTGGCGCGTAACTCCGACGTTCACGTTGAACGCGGGGCTGCGGTGGGAAGCTGAGGTGCCGCGCCGCGTGGATGAGAACCGTCAGAATTCGTTCGACGAATATGCGATCAATCCGGTGTCCGGCACCCCGGGCATCGTTACCTTCTCAGGCCGCAACGGAGTCCCCCGCCCGGCTTTCAACACGGACTGGAACAACTTCGGTCCGCGCCTCGGTTTCGCCTGGAAGGCGCCGAAGGGATTCGTCGTGCGCGGCGGCGGCGGCATCTTCTACGGACCCACCGTGAGCAACACGATCGGCGACACGGCGTCCACCGGGTTCTCGACCTCGGCGAACTTTGTGACCTCGCAGGCCGATCTGCAAAGCGCCTTCAGGCTGCGCGACGGATTTCCCGCTTTCACACGGCCTCCGCTCACTCCGGGCTTCGGAGCAGCCGCACCGGGCCAGAAGCCTTACACCTCTGTGGGCTTCTTCGAACGCAGCAGGCCCACGCCGATCTCGTATCAGTACAACCTCAACCTCCAGCACGAAATCGCCGGAGGCGTGCTGATCGAGACGGGATACATGGCCAATGTCAGCCACCACCTGACGGCGAACGACCTCTCGCTGAACCAGGTGCGGCCCGAGCTTTTGGGGCCGGGGGACTCACAACTCCGCCGCCCGTTCCCGCAATTCAGCAACGTCTACTGGATCAACCCCGCCATCGGCAATTCGACGTACCACGCAGGATTCGCGCGCGCTGAGAAGCGCTTCTCGCACGGGTTCTCGTTCCTTGCACACTATACATGGTCGAAGTTCCTGGACGACGTGGCCGCCTCGAACGAATACGGCGATCCGCAGAGCTACATGGACGCCTACAATCGCCGCCTGGACAAGTCCCTGAGCGGCTCGGACGTCACCCACCGCACCGTCGTCAGCGCGCTGTACGAACTGAAGGGCTGGCAGCTTGGCGTGTTCACCACACTCCAGTCCGGAGCGCCCTTCACCGTGGTCACCGCCGCCAACACGACGAACGCATTCTCCGCCGGGCCGCTGCGTCCGGATCTGATCGGCGATCCGAACGCCGGCGATCCCACGCTCTCGCGCTGGTTCAACACCTCCGCGTTCCGCGCGCCTGCCCAGTTCACGTTCGGTACCGCGCCGCGTTCCGTGCTGCGCGGGCCGTTCCAGCAGACTGTCGATGCGACGCTCTCCAAGTCTTTTAAATTGACGGAGCACTTCAGAACCGACCTTCGCGCTGAGTCCTACAACCTGCTGAACCACGCCAATTTCGACGTCCCCGGCCACACGCTGGGCGCGGCGGATTTCGGGACGATTCAAAGCAGCCGCCCCGCCCGGACAATTCAGCTGGGCCTTCGGCTCCTGTTCTAATCCACCCTCGCGATATCATGGAACCCGCGTCTCCTCGGGCGCGGGTTGATCCATGGCTGAACAAAAAACGACAGAGAGGCTTATCTCTCTTGATGCATTCCGCGGCGCGACCATCGCGCTGATGATTTTAGTAAACGATCCAGGCAGCGGCGAACACGTGTACGGGCCGCTGGAACACGCCGAATGGCACGGCTGGACCCTCACCGACGTCGTGTTTCCCTCATTCATGTGGATTGTGGGCGTCGCGATCACGCTGTCGTTGGGCAAGAAACTCGCGGCGGGCGCGTCGCGGGCTCAGATCCTGCTGCAAGCCCTGCGCCGGGCGGCGATCCTGTTCGGGCTCGGACTGCTGGTGTATGCGATTCCGGATTTCAACTTCTCGACCTTCCGCATCCTGGGTGTACTGCAGCGTATTGGCATCTGCTATTTCCTTGCGACAGCGATCTACATGACGACGAAGCTGCGCGGCCAGATCCTCTGGATCATCGGGCTTCTGACGTCGTACTGGCTCATCATGGCGTACGCCCCGGTGCCGGGCTATGGCGCGGGTCGCCTGGACGTGGAGGGCAATTTCGCGCACTACGTCGACAGCATGGTGCTGGGCGCTCACAACTACGCGCACACCAAGACATGGGACCCGGAAGGAATCGTCAGCACTCTGCCGTCGACCGCCACGGTGCTCCTGGGCATCATGGCCGGCCACATCCTACGTCTGCGGCGTGATCTCTCTGAGCGGACCACATGGCTCTTTCTCGTTGGCAACCTGCTCATCGCCGCCGGGCTTGTGTGCAATACCTGGCTGCCGATCAACAAGAAGATCTGGACCTCCTCCTTCGCGCTGTTCATGGGAGGGCTGGATTTCGTGATCTTCGCGATGTGCGTCTGGCTGATCGATGCGCGCGGCTACAAGCGCTGGGCCCGGCCCTTCGTGATCCTGGGTATGAACGCGATCGCGATCTACATGGTCGCGGAGTTCTTCTCGACAGCGCTGGATGTGACCCACGGGCGCGGGTGGCTCTATCGCAATGTGTTCTCGGCACTGGCCTCGCCGGTGAATGCATCCCTCCTGTACGCTGTCATTTACACACTCCTGATGTTTGGGGTGTCGTACGTCATGTACAAGCGAGGGTGGTTCCTGCGGGTCTAGGCAGCCTGAACTCGTCGCATCGCTTCTTGATCAGTAGCGATTACCTTATACCCAACTGCCGCTCCAGCCGCTGCGCCCGCTCCTCTGCACCGGGATGCGACTCGAAGTACGGCCGCAACATCCCGCTGCCGCGCGGGCCTTCCTGCAGAGCCAGCCGACGGAAGACACGGATCGCGGCCGTCGCGTCATAGCCCGACTGCGACGCGATCACCACGCCGCGCGCGTCCGCCTCAAACTCCTGCTCGCGGCTGTACGTGATCGACAGATCCCGCCGCAGCAGGTCCATCATCTCGCCCGCATCGGCGAGACCGATGCGCTTCATCACAGCCGAATAGCGATATCCGTCCAGACAGTGCCGCAACTCGATGTGCGCCATCTCGTGGCCAATCACCGCCGCCAGCTCGTCGTCGCTCTTCACGAACCCGGCGAGTCCCTTCATCACGAACACTTGCCCGCCTGGCAGCGAGAAAGCATTGATCTCCGGTGAGTCCAGTCCCGTGAACACGTAACCCGTGCGCCCAGGCGCGCCCCGCGCAAGCCGCACCCCCACCTGAGTGACACTCGCGTGCGTCGCCGCGTCCAACCGGTTGTAGCTCATCACGGTCCGCGCCAGTTCATGACCCAGCCGAGCCTCCTCGGCCGCCGACACATGCATTGGCGCGGACGCTACCCGGCCGGTGTCCCAGAACAAGTCGCCCCACAGAGCGGCCACCGATTGCAGGCTCTGCTCTTCCGAGGGCTTGCCGAGCCGCACCACCAGGGCCGAAATCCCTAGCAGGACCAGAGCGCTCAACACCACTGCTCGCGCCTTCATAACAGCCTCCTCAGCCGCTCCCGGTAGCGTGTGTAGAACCACGACACCGCCAGCAGAATCACGCCGAGCGCCATGAACGACAGGATCCGCGGCAGCGTCTCCAGGCTCCGCAGATCGTGGAAGAACAATTTCAGGATGCAGACCAGCAGTACCACCAGGCCGGAAAGCCGCAGCACGCGCTCCCGTAGCGGGAATCCTGCGCCCAGCAGCAGCAGACCCTGCACGCCCCACGCCACCGTCAGCAGGCTGCCCGAAACATCGCGGTATAGCAACACAGCCGTCAGCAGCGTCGCAGCCACGCTGTAGCCTGTCCTCGACAAGCTTTCATTTGAGCCATCCGGCCAATCCCGCGGCGTCAAGAACTCCTGCGCATAGAGTGCCGCGACGACCACAGCCGCGATGGCGATCCGCACAGCCGCGCCGCCGAAGCTCTCCGGAACTTCAAAACGTGTGGCGACGCCGCGTGCCGCCACCGCCAGCGCCAACGCGTAACTCTGCCAGCGGAGGTCCTCCAGCCTGAATCTCAAACCGAGGACAAGCAGCGCCAGCCCCATCACGGCCCAACCGGCGATCACGGTCGTCCGCCCCATCTCGAAGCGCAGCATCACCGCCAGGGCGATGGCCGCCGCCCACAAGTGCCACCGCAGACGCGACCGCACCCACAGTGCCACGAACGACGCTGCCACCGGAACGACGGTCAGCAGCCTGTGCGACACGCCCCACGTCTCGCCGCCGATGGTGAAGTTCGACACGAAGAGCCGCCCAAAGGCGAGCCCCGCCACGCCGTTCGCCATCCACTCCAGCGGCTTGTGGCCCATCCAGAGCGCGCCCTCCATCATCAGCAGGGCCAGCGCCATCCAGCCGACCGCCACGCTCACGTCCGGCATCACGCTGTACAGGACGCACAGCGCCGCCGCCGTTCCGCCCGCAAACACGAGGGCCGCGCGGCTCCGCATGCCCATCCAGAAGCTCAGCACCGCCGCTCCGCTGAGGGAAGCCCACACCTCCACGTCCGGCGGCCTCGGCGTCAGATCGTCGTGGTGTTCCGCGAACACGGCCAGCAACCCGAGCGCCAGCGAAACGTACGACTGCCTGCGCATGTCGTCCGCCTTGCGCCAGCGGCTCAGTTCCATCTGCACTGCAGCCCATGCGCACCACACCAGCCCCAGCCACTTCTCCTTCGTCTCAGCACCGAGCACCAGTTGCACTGAGCCCGCGCCGAACCAGCGATACGGCACCGGCACGGTGCACAGCTCGCGGTTGAGGTAGGCGAGCACGGCGATCAGCACGGCCGCCGCGGTCCAGTCGTGCATCGGCACGCCGCCGAGGCGGATCGAGTGCCCATCGATCGCCGCAATCACCAGCCGGACCAGCGAGCCGCAGAACACCAGCGCGCCCAACCACTCGACAAATCTCAGCCGCCACTTCCAGGCAGCCAGCACGAGCAGTTCTGCCTCTACGGCGAGGAGCGCCGCGCCCCAGCCTGCGCCCGCTTCCCGCACAATCGCCAGCGCGCCGAGTCCTGAAGAGATCACCAGTGGCACGCGATACGCCTCGCCGCGCCACTTGCCGCGCAACACCGAGTCCCCGAGGTACAACAGCGCCGCGGCGGCGAGAAACCTGGGAAGTTGCTGAGGCGCGGCTGACTGCCACTTAATGGCCGACAGCCCCACAAAGCCCAGCGCATTCAGCGGCAGCATCAGATCCGTCCACCACGGACGCTCTTCCCCGCTCCGCACTACAATCAGGTCGAAGGCCTCGAACACCAGCCACAGCGTGAACAGGAACGCCTGGGTCTTCGCTACCGGCGAGCCTTGCTCGCCGCGCGCAATGACAATCCCGTAGGTCGCGATCAGGCAAAACAGGCCGATCGCGTGCCAGCGCATCCGGCGCACAACGTAGAGCAACGCTACGGCCAGCGGCACCAATCCGCCCACACCGAACTGCTTGGACGGCGCGGCCGCGAGTGCTGCAAATGCGCTCGCCGCCGCCACGCCGGTGACGGGCTGCGATGCATATTTCAGCGTGTGGGCGATCATCGCCGCCGCCACGGCGAATTGCAGCAGCGCACCCAACGTCTCGTTCGGGATCACACGCGCCGCGTCCAAGGCGTACATCGCGTAGGAGGTCACGTATAGACCCGCCCAGCCCGCGCCCAACAGTCCGAACGAGAATACCCGGTACTTGCCGTTGCGCTCGACCCACAGCCCGCTGCCGAGCAACCCGCCGCTCAACAGCAGAGAGACGGCGACGCGGCCGGCGGGGCCCATGTGTGTCAGCGAATAGCCCAGCAACAGGCTCAGGCCCACCACCAGAACCAGCGCGCCGATCTTGTTCAGCAGGCTCCCGCCGAGCAGCGCTTCCAGTTCCTCATCGCCTAGCCATTGACGCAATCTGTCTTGCAGTGTGACCTGCGGCTCAGGCGGTGCTTGCGGCGCGGGCGGCAGAGATTCGATGACCGGTGTTTCCAATGGGACGACCACCGGAGCAATCTCCGCTTCCACTCGGACCGGCTTCGCCACCGGAACTGGCGGCGGCGCCAGCACAACGGCTCGTGGTTCCGCCTCCACCCGCATCAGTTCCTTCATCTCCAGCCGTCGGACCTTGTCTTCCAGCGCGCTGATGCGGCGCCACGCCCGCCACAGTACAATCCCGAAAACGAAGATGAGTAGCCACTCCATCCGTGAAGGACCTCGTGGACTAGAATGCCGTCAACGAACGGTCCCTTTCAAGATTTTTTGCGCCGTTTCTGCGCCGCCCGCCCGCTGCAGCCCCGGCACGAAGAAATCCCGCGCCAGTTCAGCGTCTCCCGCCGCAAATTCGCCCGGCTTCACGTTGAATCGCACCGGAGAGTCGCTGATCGCCGCTGCAAACAGGGCCCACCATCGCGCCTTACCTTCAGCCTGGATCTCCACGGCGCCGGGCTTCTTCGCTGCCGCATCTTTCACCGCGGCCAGCACATCCTCAACGCGCGCCGCGTCGTCACTGCCGCTGAAGGTGAGGAAGTGCTTGTGCGACCGGTCACGCGACGCCTTCGCTCCGCCCGTCTGGAACGCGTCCAGCAAAAGTACTGCCCGCCCCTCGGCGTGCAGCTTCTTCACGGCGTCACTCGACTCCGCCGCGGCCATCCCATCGGGGTGCACATACACTACCGCGGGACCCTTTCCGTCGAGCCACTTGTGCGGAACCGCGTCAAATCCGTTGCCCTCGCCCGCGCTGAACACGACGCTAAGCCGCTCTCGTGCTGCGGACACGGGCATCGTCTCCGCCTGCACCTTGGACGCCGTCTTCCACTCTTCGAACAGCCGCTGAAACGTGCGCGCATGCGCAGGCCGCGTGCGGTCGGAGAACACGAGCATGTCCTGAATCTTCTCCTCCGGCACGCCGCGCTCCTTGAACGGCGGAGTGTCCGGCAACAGGCGCTTGCGCAGAAATTCGTACACTGCTTCGCGGCTGTCCTTGTTGTAGTTGTGCGGCGCGTCGAACTGCACCGCTTCGACATTCTCCGGCTTGCCGTAGAGTTCCCACACTTTCTTCATTGCCGGGTACTCCACCTTCGGCACGTTCTTGGTCCAGTCGCCTGTCGCCGCAACGGCCAACAGCGGCTTCGGCGCGAACATCGCCGCGATCTCGATGTTGTTCGTTCCCACGCGCAGGCCAGGCGCGTTCTCGCAGATGCAGCCGCCCTGCATGATCCCGCTGATCATGTTCACCGGCGCCGACACGGCGATGCGGTCGTCAATCGCCGTCATCACAAAGGTCTGCGTGCCGCCTCCCGACGCTCCCGTCATCGCCAGCTTCTTCGGATCCACATCAGGGAGCGCTTCGAGGAAATCCGCAACGCGGATCGAGTTCCACGTTTGCAATCCCAGGGGCGTGAAGCTCCACAATTGAAACTCAGGCGTCGAGAAGTCGTGCGGCGTCTGCGACGTGTCGTTGTAGCCCACCATGTCGTAGGCGAACACCACGAAGCCGTGCCGCGCCAGGTTGATGCCCAGTGTCTGCGCGGAATACAGCGGCTGATTTTCCAGCCGTCCGTAGGCCCAGTGCCCGTGCGGATGCAGCACAGCAGGATGCTTGCCGGCCGCTTTGGGCCGGTACAGGTTCCCGCCCAACCAGTATCCCGGCAGCGTCTCGATGGCCACTTTTTCGATGGTGTAGCCGTCACGGTCGAGCCGGTCGTAGATCAGCGGATTCAACGGCTTCTTCGCCGGCATCGGCATCAAGCCCGCCGCAGCCAGGATCTGTTTCCGCAGTTGCGCCTTTCGCGCCTCCCATACCTTCAAATCAGAAGGCGCTGTAAATGTTGCGGGTGTATTCGTGTTCGGCGTCACCGTATTCCGCCGGTCCGCGGCGGTCATCACATTCGCACAAAGAAGTAAGGAGATTGCTATCCGCATGCCTAAGGGTCCCTCCAGAGGGAGGCCCTCATCGTACCTCATTCCCCTCCGTTCCTTCACCCGTAGCTATCCCGCTCAATGGTACTAACAGCGGCCTCGTGCTAAGTGATCAAACCACTATTGAGCTAGCCCGCTACTTGCCGAAAGATACGCATGAGCAATCCAATGGCGCTGTTCCTCCTCGCGGTCTCCGTCCTGGCACTGCTTTTCACCGTGCGCGATCTCAATGACGAGTCGGCGCCCGGCGCTCCGCCGAAGCGGAGCCCGGAAGCTTAACCCGCCAGGCAGGCGTAATACAATCTCCAGCGTGTTCCTTTCACGCCGGCGATTGATCGCCTCAGCCGCGCGGCCCCTGCTGTCCCAGGCTGCGCCATACGCACTCCGCATCGTCGTCACCGGAGGCCATCCCGGAGACCCCGAGTGCGGCTGTGGCGGCACGATCGCCCGCTACGTCGAGCTCGGCCAGGAGGTGACTCTGTTGTACCTGAACCGGGGTGAAGGCTTCTGCGGCGGCGCGAGCCTCGACCGCTGCGCTGCCATTCGCACTGCCGAAGCGGAAGAGGCCTGCCGGATCCTGAAGGCCCGCGCTGTCTTCGCGGGCCAGCATGACGGCGGCGCCATCGTCGACGACCCGCATCAGGAAGCATTCGCCCGCCTTCTCGCTGCTCAAGATCCCGGCGTGATTTTCACTCACTGGCCCGACGACACTCATGCCGACCATCGCGCCATCGCCGCGCTGACCTTGACGGCATGGCGGGACTCCGGCAGAAAATCAGCGCTCTATTACTACGAAGTCGCCGAAGACACCCTGAGGTTCGCGCCGGACGAGTACGTCGACATCACCGCCGTTGAATCCCGCCGCCGCGCCGCGTGCTACGCTCATGCCTCGCAGCAACCCGGCAAGTGGTATCCAAAGCAGGTGGACATCACCCGTCGCCGCGGTGCAGAGAGCGGCTTCACCCAGGCCGAAGCGTTTCTTCGCCATCCTGAGAGCCGCCGCGTCCAGTTTCCCTGACTCTCCATCGACAAGCTCAATGCCGCTCGCCCCGCCCCATCCGGCATCTGGAGCGTAACGCGCACCGCCGCGCGTCCGTCTTACTGAAACAGCAGAGAGGCAGGGAATCGACTGTGATTAAGGGCGGCGTTTCACTTTCTTTACTTGTGTCACTCACCGATCTTTAGTCCTGGTCTGTCGTGTAACACTTTTTCCAGAAATCGCTCTTTCCTATTAATGGAGTCATTCTAGCCAGGCAAGGGCACGGGCGGATCTCAACACGAGTGCCTTCGTCTGGCGCGCGGGGACAGCCTGTGAGAGCTGTGTGTAGCATTCCCATGTCCGCTGACTCCGCGAGTGCGGTGTGTGTCCCATGCACTTCCTGTAACTGGGAAGAATCAGGAGAACGAGATGCGACTCACGATAGTGATGGCCTCAGCGTTGCTGCTTATGTCGACTGCCCTTGCTCAAAAAGCGGAGCTGTATGGTGATTACTCGTACATGCAGTTTAATCCGTCGATCTCGGGTGTTCAGAGCAGGGCTTTCAACGGGGGCGGCGCCGGATTTCAGTACAACTTCACGAGCTACTTTGGCGTCAAGGGTGATTTCCAGGGCTATGGAAGCACCGACTGGAGTGTAAATGTCACTGCGCCAATCGGGACGCCGGGAGGCATCATCCCGATTGGAACTTACACGACAAAGGCGAACCTGTTCACCTATCTGTTCGGACCGGTGGTCCGCATTCCGCGAGGCAAGGTGACCATCACAGGCGAGACGCTCTTTGGCGGGTCGAACACCAGCATCTACTCCAACCTGTACAACCAGGCGGTCGGCAACGTCAGCTATAACCCCAACCAGCATCCCTTTACCATGGCCGTGGGCGGTGGACTCGACTACAACGTGAGTCCGCGAGTTGCTCTCCGGCTGGGCGAAATGGACTGGATTCTGACCCGCTACACTAACCCGTTCACCAATACCAACAACCAGAACAGCTTCCGCTACCTGGGTGGCATCGTGTTCAAGTTCGGCGAGTGAGGGTCGGGCTGGCGGGCGCCGCGGCGTCGGGCCGGTGCGAAATGCGCGAGCGCTGCCGTATGGTATTGATAGACCCCTGAACACACCATGCGGCAGCGCACAAAGCATCTTTGTCTCGTCGTTGCGGCGGTGATGCTCCCGGGCTGCGCGAAGCGCGGTGAGATCTCCGTGGAACAGATCAGCGACGGCAAGCCGGTCCCGGGCTACGCGCTGCGGTCGCTCACCGGATTCCGCAATGGGGAGACGCTCCACGCGCAGGCCAGTTTCGCCGGCGGCGGAGCCACCCTGACTCTCGAGTTGCAGTTCCGGATTGGTGTGCCCACACGCCTCGAATCCGGCAGCTACGCCTGGGACCGGGGAGATCAGATTCTGCATGGCCCGGCCAGGGAGGTGTCCTGCACGTTTCTGGGTGGCCAGTCCGGACCGCCCAGCATCGGCGGCACCTTCGAACTACTCTCGCCGCAAGGTGATCGGTTGTACCGGGTACGGATTCCAGTCAGCGAACTGACAGTGCGTCGCTAAGACGCGTTCCTTGATTTCCCGGCCCATGCCCATCTTTCAGGGCGAACAGGCCATTCTTCCTGGGCGGAATTCCGGGAACTGGTGAGCCGGCCGGGGAGAGTCAAGTACGTAATAAGTCGCGACGCTGCCGCTAAGGGAGCAGACCCCATCTGCGCAGGGCCTGCTTGAGCAGTGGTTCTACTCCCTCGCGGATGCGCCCGTTTGCGTAGCCGACCCAGGCGACATCGGCATCGATGCGGAGGTCGGCGTCCAGGGCGTTCCCATTCTCGTCGGTGAGTATCACGCCGAGCTCCCGCGCGATTAGTTCAGCAGAGAGGTCGTATGGATGGCAGCATAGACCGGTTACCTGGCCTCGGTCGCGTAACACCGAATGCAGCAGGGGGCGGAGATCGGCGATGAACCGGTCGTGACCGCACATGAGTTCATAAAGCTGGCCGCCTGTTGATATGTATTGATCCTCGAAACAGTACGCTTTCCCGGCTTGCGGTGCACGAACGGCCGCGATTGAAATCTCGTCATCGATTGCCGCCAGAATATCCCGTGCGCCCGAAAAGAATCTGGCGATTGTCGCGAAGCCGTGCTCGATTCCAGAGGCGGTGGACGGGTGAAGGGGCAGGGGCTGGGCTTGGCCGGTGAGGCGATTCCAGCGCTCAGCCGATGCGCCGGAACCGCGAACTGCCCAGAGTGTGTCGCTCAGATGCTGCTTCACCAGGGGGATCTCAGTTTGAACCGCCAGTTCGATGTCGGACAACCGGGTCTCGGGACCGTGGTTCGGCGCAACGCCAGTCAATATCCAGCCGCTGCGCTTTTGATACATGAGCCCACGCGTGCCATCCACCGGATCGGCAATGATGCGCCACGCCGCCGATTCTTCTGATGTCCCGCGAGGCAGAGTAACTTGCCCGCCCGGGAGTCCCTCCGCGATGAGGACGACTGGCTCCCGGGTTGAGATTTCGCGCTCGAAGAACTCCACAAGCAGCTCGTCGCTGACGCGGTCCACCGCATAGATCGTATCGCCTTCCCCATCGTCAACAACCCGGGACATCTCTTCGCCGGCCGATTTCTCGCAGGCGGCCACGACGGCGTCGCGGATCCGGACGTGGATGCTCCGGATCGGCTCCAGCAAGTGCGTGACGTCCATCATTTCGCGGTCAACACTTTCACGTGCTTGCGAAACTTTTCCAGATCCGAAGCGTGCGCGCCGCTGTCGGTCACGATCATGTCGCAGCCGTCCAAACCGCAGAATCGGTACAGTGCGTCCTGCCCGAGCTTGCTGCTGTCCACAATGAGAATCCGTTCCCGGCCCGATTGCAGGAGCGCCCGCGGGGCTTCCGGATCGTTAACCATGACGCCGCCCTTCAAAGAGACAGCCGCCGCTCCGAAGAACACCTTGTCGGCACGGATGGAACCCAAGGCCTCGTTTACCGTCGCGCCGATCAAGTCGTGGCTGCTGGCGCGGTAGACGCCGCCAGTCAGTTCGACGCGAACTGTTGTGCTATCGGCCAGTTCCTGCATCACTGCCAGGGAAAATGTGATCACGGTACAGGCGTGCTCGCGGAGGTTCCGCGCGATATGAAGCGTTGTCGTACCGGAATCGAGTACCACCGATTCGCCTTCCCGGATTAGCGATGCTGCCAGCTTGCCGATGCGAGCCTTGTCGTCATTCCTGCGCTGCAGTCTTTCAAGGAAGGGTTTCTCGGCAAGGATTCCGCGGCCGATGCGAGCGCCGCCTGGGATGCGGAGCACCTGTCCGGTGGAGCACAGCGTCTCGATGTCGCGCCGGATGGTCATTTCGGAAACTCCGAACTCGGCCGCCATTTCGGCTATGGAGCAACTAGTTCGCTTCTTCAGGAGTCCGAGAATCTCGGCAGCGCGGTTCAATCGCTCGGGACTGAATGGATTCACTAGGTACCAGATAAACACAGAGTGTTTCGGGGTCGCAACAAATATGGCGAGTGCGGCTCGCCCTGGGGTAGCCTGATGAATGTGACAAAGTCACAATGGTCAAGAATCGACAATAGCTGTCCTATTTGGTGTTGACATCCATCGGTAGCCTCTGTCAAGATGTGCCATGTCCACGAAGTGTGACTTTTTCACATCCAGGCTCCCGGGGTTTCCACTACCTATGATTCTCCGCTCACTCTCCTTCTGCCTCCTCGTGGTCTGCGCACTCTCGGCGCAGACCTTCACCGGTTCCATCCGTGGCAGAGTTACTGATCCTGGCGGCATGGCTGTCCCTGGCGCAGCCGTTGTCATCAAGGAAGTCAACACGAACGTGGTATCCCGAACTTCGACCAACGATGTGGGAGATTACCTGGTCAATTTCCTGAAGTCTGGCGAATACCAGATCACGGTTACGGCCAATGGGTTTAAAGAAACCGTTATGGCTCCCGCGCGCCTCGTCATCAATCAGTCGTTGACGTCGGATGTGTCGCTCCAGCTCGGCTCGTTCAACGAAAAGGTTGAAGTCAGCGCGACCATAACGGAGCTCAACTACGTCTCACCTGAAATTGGCCACGTCGTCGAGGCCGAACAACTTCTCAACGTCCCGCTGGTAGCCGGAAATTCACGAGGCCGCTCGCCTGTGTTGCTGGCCAAGCTCGTTCCTGGCGTCACCTCCACCAGCAATACCAACAGCAACATCAACAACTTCAGCTTCGGCGGCGGCCGCCCCGTTACCAATGAGATTATGGTGGACGGTCTCCCCACTACCAACCCTTCGGACCAAACCTACACGCTGACGCCGAGCCCCGACGCCGTCCAGGAATTCAAAGTCCTCACTACTCCCTTCACTTCCGAGTACGGCCACACCGGCGGCGGCATCATGATCCTCACTTCCCGCTCCGGCACCAATACCTTGCATGGCAGCGTCTACGACTACTTTCGCAACCGCCTGCTGAACAATCGCAATGTATTCCAGACCGACAAGTCCACACTGAAGTACGTGCAGAATGACCCCGGCTACACTCTCGGCGGCCCGGTCATCATCCCGAAGGTCTATAACGGCAAGGACAAGACTTTCTTCTTCTCTGACTTCAACGTCACGCTGGCATCAAATGGCAACCTCTACAACCAACTGGTTCCTACTGCGCTCGAAAGGGGCGGAGACTTCTCCCAAACCCTCTCAGGCGGCAAGCTGGTTACGATCTACGACCCTTCCACCACGCGCTTCGACGCGTCCCTCAACCGTTACGTGCGCGATGCTTTTCCAGGCAACCGGATCCCGACTGACCGGTTCGATCCCTCCGGTGCAGCCATCGTCGGCTTCTACCCCCAGCCGAACGGCGTCTACGCAGGAGGCCTGAACTACAGCGTCCAGCCGCCGCAAATCCGCCAGACATGGCAGTGGCTTGAGCGCGTGGATCATAACTTCAGCAGCAACGACAAGCTCTTCGTCCGCGTCGGCGGCTACAATCCGAACGGCGATGCCCAACAGCGCGTCCTGAACAAGGCCAACAATGATACCTCCGGCGGCTTCCGCGACTTCCAGGGCGTAATCAGCGAAACACACGTCTTCGGTTCGCGCATCGTCAACGACGTCCGCGCCGGCATCGTGCAGGAGCACAACTACACGATCGCCGCCAGCGAACCTTCCCCGGAACTGGGCATTAAGAACGTCACGCTCAACGAGTTCCCGCAGGTCAGCATCAGCGGCATGATTCCTCTGGGCTCTTCGGCGTCCAACGGTGACCGCAACCGCAGCTATGTTTTCTCCGAGGCTCTGAGCTATATCGCAGGCCGGCACACGCTGAAGATGGGCGGGGATTACCGCCGCCAGATGTACAACTTCTATAATCCCGGCAAGCTCGCTGGCGTCTACAGCTTCAGCGGGACTTTCACCTCGCAGCAGGGCGTCGTGCCTACCGGCTACGGTCTCGCCGACCTGCTGCTCGGCTACCCGGCGGGTACCAACATCAACATCGCGGACTACACCTATCGCCTGAACATCAACTCCGGCGCCATGTACATCCAGGACGATTTCAAGGTCAACCGCAAGCTCACACTCAACCTGGGCGTGCGCTGGGAGTACAACGGCCCATACTCGGAAGCAAACGGCCAGTTCGCCAGCTTCAATCCCACCCTGCTGAATCGCACCACTAAAACAATGGGCGAAGTGGAATTCGCCAAGACCGACATCCAGGGTAATAGCTTTTCACCGCAGGTCTTCACCAACTTCCTCCCACGCATCGGCTTCGCTTACAACTTCCGGCCGAAGTGGGTGGTGCGTGGCGGGTACGGCATGTACCTGCTCCCGACCATCGGCTACGCTAGTTTCGGTCCTGTCAGTCAGTACGGCGTCTCGTCCAGCTTCGTGAGCCTCGACGGCGTCACTCCGCGCTATGCGCTCAAGGACGGAGTGCCGTCCTACTCGTACAACGTGGACTCAGCAGGCCGCCCCTACATCCCGGCCAGTCTCACAAGCCCCACCGCCAGCGTCAATTCGCTCGAACGCCGCGACCGTTCTGCCTACAACCAGACCTGGCAGTTCGGCTTCCAGCGCCAGATCGGCGACAACTGGCTCGCCGAACTCGACTACGTTGCCACCCGCGGCGTCAAGCTGCCCACCGGCTACAACCTGAACCAGCTCCGAGCCGAGCAGTGGGGCCCGGGCAACCGCCAGAGCCTCCGTCCCTACCCTCAATACATCGGCGTCACCGGCCTCTATAATGACGGCAATTCCATTTACCACTCCCTGCAGGCCAAGCTCGAGCACCGTTGGAAGAATGGTTTCCTCGTCCAGGCCGCCTACACCTGGAGCAAGCTGATCAACGATTTGGACGGACCCTCCCGCTCCAACGGGGCGGCTCCGCAGGACTTCTACAATCTCGCCCTGGAGCGCGGCGTCGGCGGCTATGACATCCCTCACCGCCTTGTGACCAGCTTCGTCTACAACATGCCGCTCGGCCGCAACGGCAAATACCTCACCGCAGCTCCCGTGGTCAAGGACCTGCTGGATGGCTGGCAAATCGCCGGCATCGCCGAATTTCAGTCCGGTCTTCCTATGCAGGTGACCCAGCCCGGCAACTGCGGCGGTTGCAACTCCCAGCGGCCTACCCTCAAGCCCGGTGTCGATCCGGCCCTGCCGCGCGGCGAGCGCACGATCGACCGCTGGTTCAACACCGATGCCTGGACCATTACACCCCAGTACCAGCTCGGTACCTCGCCCCGCTTCCCTCTCCACGGCCCAGGCATCAACAACTGGGACCTCTCCATCATGCGTAACTTCCCGATCCGCGAGCGGCTGAAAATGCAGCTGCGCGGCGAGTGGTTCAATGCAATGAACCACCCGCAATATTCCAACCCGAACACCACCATCGGCAATCCCAGTTTCGGAAGGATCACGTCCACATCCGGCAACGGCTCTCGAGTGGTGGAATTGGCACTGAGGATCTTCTTCTAATGCGTCTATTGACCCTGCTCCTTTTCTCGTTCGCCGCCTTCGGGCAGGCCCGGCAAATTGCCGTGATATCGCATCGCGGCGAGCACCTGCGCCACACTGAGAACACCCTGCCCGCATTTCAGGCTGCTATCGACGCGGGAGCCGACTATTTCGAAGTAGACGTCCGCACCACCTCCGATGGCCGCCACGTGCTTATGCACGACGCGAGCGTCGACCGCACCACCAAGGCCTCCGGCAAAATCGCCGAGATGACATTCGACCAGGTGCGCGCCCTGCGCGCCGGTACCGAACCGGTCCCCACTTTCGAGGAGGCGCTATCAATGGCGCGCGGCCGCTGCGGTATCTACGTGGACTCCAAAGCCATATCGGCGAAAGCCCTCATCGAAGCGCTCGAAAGCCAGAAGATGCTCGACAAGGTCGTTGTCTACGGCGGCGTCAATTTGCTGAAGGAGGTTCAGGCGCTCCGGCCCCAGGTCCGGATCATGCCCGAATCAGTGAATCTCACCGTCGTGCAACAGATCGTTACCGAGCTCAAGCCGCAGGTCATTGCCTTCGGCGCCCGCGACTTCCAAGATGACATCATCCGCGTGGCCCGTGACTCCGGAGCCGGCGTCTTCGTGGATCGCCTCGGTTCCGACGACACTGAGAAGAGCTGGCAGGATGCCATCGATCGTGGTGCCACCGGAATCCAGACCGATCACCCCGCTGAGCTTGTCCAGTACCTGCGTTCAAAGGGCCTGCACAAATAAGGAACACCTTGTGACAATTCCCGACAAGCGGACAAGAGGCACAGCCTTGTCCAGATCCCGATGCTCACTGATTGCGTTGTTCTTGCCATTCCTGTCGCTCGCTGCGGGCGCGCAGACCATCGGCGATCACAAGGCTGTCTATGATGTGCACGGGACGTTGCGCTCCTGGACTTCGTGGTCCGATGCCATCGACCGCGAAATGAACTGGTACCTCAATAGTCCGTTCGAGAATGGCTATCCCCGATTTGCGGTCATGACGTTCATGGATGGATCGTATAGCGCCGTTGTGAAGCGTCCTGACTTCATACCTGCCATGCAGAACGGCATGGGCATCATTTCTTATTTAAAGTATTACGAGTACCGGGGCAGAAAAGATGCCCGCGTGCTTCAATTCGCCAAGTCGATGGGAGATTACCTGGTCAAGGAAGCCAACACGCCGGACACGGGCAAGTATCCACACTTCACCAGGTCGACCGGTTGGCGGTTGAAGTTCCCGCAGCCTGCGGACTGCGGCTCACAGGCCGACAAACCCTACGAGGTCCAGCCCGACAAAGGGGCAATTGCCGCCTACGCACTTGTTCTGCTGTTCGAGGAGACGAAGGAGAAACAGTACCTCGACCAGGCTCTGCACAATGGGCGAGTTCTGGTCTCAAACATGGGCCCTGGAAGTGCCGAGCAGTCCCCTTGGCCCTTTCGCGTGGACTACCGGACCGGGGAAGGGCGCGGGCCCGTGTCCTCTAATATGTCCTATATTCTGCGGCTCTTCGATAAGCTAATCGCGCATGGGTATGGAGAGTTCCAGGTTCCGCGGGACAGGCTGTGGGCCTGGATTCGCGACTATCAGATCCCTGACCTCAAGAAGGATGCCGCGCTCTGGGTCCAATTCTTTGAAGATTACGATTTGCCTACGAACCGGAACGCATGGTCGCCGCTCAGTCTGGCCCGTTATCTGGTCGAGAAGAAGGAAGCGATTGATCCCGAGTGGCGCGGCCATTCCAAGGATCTCATTGATTTCGTAGTCAAGCGTTTCACCAGCATCCGTTTAGGCGTTCCAGTGTGTGGCGAGCAGGATGGTGACAAGGACCCCTGGGGCGGTATCCTTTCCAGTTACGGGGCGGTGCTGGCTCTGTACACGCAGGCAACTGGCGATGAGCAGTACAAGGGGCTAGCCCATCAGGCATTGACCATCGGCTTGTATGCGACGGATGAGGACGGCTGCCCGCGCGAGAAGTTTCTGAAGAACGGCCGGGGTGGGTGGCAGGAAGACGCCCACACCGATAAGATCCACAACTACATCGATGCGATGACCGCGTTTCCAGAATGGGCGAAGTGAGGCGATGGACGAAGCGAAGCTGAAACTACTAATCATCGGAGCGAAGGGGTTCATTGGCGCCCATCTGGCGCGAAGAGCGGCGCACTGGTTTGATGTGATCCTGGGAGACGTGGCTGCGTGTCATTCGGATTCGGAAGTCGCCATCGACATCACAGATGCGAAGAGCGTGCATGAGGCGTTTGAATGCGTCCAGCCCGATGTAGTAGTACTGCTCGCCGCGATCTCCGATATCGATGCCTGTGAAGATCGGAAGGACCGGGCCGAAGCTGTGAACGTTCTCGGCGCAGTGCGTGTAGCGGAGGAATGCGCTCGCCGCGGAGCGCGGCTGATCTACACTTCTTCGGCGGCTGTCTACGATGGCTCCCGCCACGGATACAGCGAAGATGAGGAGCCCAACCCGGTCAGCACTTACGGCCGGACCAAAGCCCAGGCTGAGGCGGGGATCTTGCAGGTCCTGCCAACGGCGATCATCCTGCGGCCCGCGCTCGTACTGGGCTTCGGAGATGGTCTTCAAACGAATGCATTCCTGAACAAACTGGATGCTTCGCTGCGCGCCGGCCGTTCGGTCGTGGTTCCGGACTTCGAATTCCGGAATCCGATCGACGCCGGAACACTGTGTGAATGCATGCTAAAGATGGCCGCGGCGCCGGAAGCCCGCGGAATCTTTCATGTAGGCGCCACCGAGTCGATGTCGCGCTTTGAACTGGTGCGCCGGCTGGCGGAAAGAATGGGCTATGCCTCGGCGCTCGTCGTTGCCCAGACGGAACCGATCCCCGGCAGGGCGCCGCGCGGTTTAGACCATTTCCTGCTAACCAGTAAGGTCCGTACGATAACGGGAATCCAAATGCCAAGCTGTGATCAAGTGATCGAAAGGTGCCTCAATGGCAATTCCTAAAGCAATTCTTGAACTCGAGTTCAACCACGGCGCGATATATGGCGAGGAGGAAGCCGCCGCTCTGATGGAGGTGCTGAGTTGCTCCGCACCATCGACCGGGCCGAAGGTGAAAGAGTTTGAAGAGGCCTTCGCGGATTACTGCGCCACCCGGTACGGCCTTGCCGTAACCTCCGCGACCACGGGACTACAACTCGCGATGATCGCCGCCGGCGTCGGCCCAGGCGATGAAGTAATTACGACGCCGATCAGTTGGATCTCGACCGCGAACGCGGCCGCTGCGCTCGGGGCGAAGGTCGTATTCGCCGACGTGGATCCGCAAACCCTGAACCTGGATCCGGCGTCCGTGGCGCGGAAAGTCACGGGCCGCACCCGTGTAATCCTGCCCGTCCACCTGTATGGCCAGTGCTGCGATATGGATGCTCTGAATGAGATCGCGCAGCACGGCAACATTACTGTAATCGAAGACTGCGCGCACGCTGCCGGAGGCGAGTACAAGGGCCGAAAGGCAGGCTCACTGGGCGATATCGGCGTCTTCAGTTTCCACCAGCAGAAAAACATAGCCACCCTCGGCGAAGGCGGCTTGGTTACGACAAGCCGCAAAGAGCTATATGAGAAGATGCTCTCGTTTCGCTCGCTCTGCTGTCGCACGTACGATCCGAAAGGCAAATACTTGCCGATCGACGAGACGCTGCTTCCGATGGGCAAGCGCTACTGGTATCTCGACTTCGACGACATCGGCTTCAATTACCGTATGACCGATGCACAGGCGGCCGTCGGCCTCGCACAGTTGCGCAAGCTCGACGCGTTCAACGAGCGCCGGATCGAAATCGCCAGTATTTACAGCCGGGAACTGAGCGGTGTGCGAGGTCTGAGCGTCCCCTACATCTCCCCGGACACTAAGCATGTTTTTCACGTCTATTGCGTGCTGGTGCAACCAGAATTCGGCATGTCCAAAGAGGACTTCATGTGGGAGCTCTGCATGGAGAAACGCATTAAGGTGTGGTCACACTACATGCCCATCCACCTGACTACTGCATACCGGAATCTTGGAAACGGGCCTGGCGATTGCCCGGTTGCCGAGAGGTTGTTCGAGCAATATGTGAGTCTCCCGATTCACCCGCGCATGACGGATGAGGCGATCGGCTACCTGATCGAGAGCGTCCGGGGACTGGTGTAATGCCGACTGAAACAGACCAGTTCGAAAGCCATGTCGCGACGCTCCGGAACCAGAGGACCTTCTTTGCGGCGAACCGTCCTATTCACATCGCGCGATCCCCCGGACGCCTCGATGTGATGGGCGGCAATGTCGATTACACCGGCGGCCTGGTATTCCAGTCCACGATTCGCGAAGCCACATGGGCCGCTGTTCAGCTTCGCCCGGACAACCGCCTCGTCTTCTTCAATCCGCAATTGCGGGAACAAGGCTGGCGTGACTCGTTCGAGGTTACGCTCGATGAGCTTTCCAGCGAAGAGGAAGTCCGGCGGCTCGTAAACCAATCCCCGGAGCTACGGTGGACGAGTTACGTGCTGGGAATCTTCTTTTTTCTCAAAAACCGGTACCCGGCACAGGCCGGGTGCGGCGCCAACATCTACATCGAATCGCGGGTGCCGCTCAACAAAGGTGTAAGTTCGTCGGCCGCGGTCGAGGTGGCCGTGATGAAGGCCGCAGTTTCCGCATATGGCGTTGCCCTCGCCGGTATCGAGTTAGCTGAGGCCTGCCAGTGGTGCGAAAACGCCATCGCCGAATCAGCCTGCGGAATTATGGACCAGGCGGCGGCCGTTCTCGGCGACGAAGGCCACATGCTACCGCTGCTCTGTCAACCTTGCGTGCCGTATCCGTTGGTGCAACTCCCCGCGGATATCACTTGCTGGGGCATTGATTCCGGTGTCAGTCACGCGGTCACAGGGATCGAATATGAAGCAGCGCGCGCGGCGGCCTTCATGGGCTACAAGCTGATCTGCGATCGCGAGGGGCTTGAAGTCCGTCTGGATAGAAGCGGGCGCATCCCCCGGTACGTCGATCCTCGTTGGAACGGATATCTGTCCGACTTGAGCCCGTCCCTATTTCGCTCGCGCTACGAGCGTGAACTGCCCGAGTTCATGACTGCCAGCCAGTACTCGGCGCTCACGGATGCTCATGTCGATCCATTCACCACTTTGCGGCCCGAGGTTCGCTACCGGGTGCGGGCTTGCACGCGCTACGCCGTCGAGGAGGGCCAGCGGATCCGGCAGTTCGTCGAGCTCGCTCGCGGTGCGAGTTCCGAATCGGCCTGGCAGCTGATGGGCGAGCTGATGTATCAGTCGAACTACGCATACACGGAGTGTGGTCTGGGCTGTGAGGCGATTGACGAGCTTGTGGAATTGGTCCGCCAGGAAGGCTCTGCGCAAGGGCTGTACGGAGCGAAGGTGACTGGTGGCGGCGCTGGAGGCTCAGTTGTGGTGCTGGGACGCAAGGATGCCGGAGAGGCGTTTCGGCGAGTGGTGGCGAATTACGCGAGGAGTCGTGGATTCTCGCCTTACATCTTCGAAGGAAGTTCGGCTGGCGCAGACCGCTTCGGTGTAACGGTGCTGGCAGACTGATTAACCAACTATGGAAGCATCTGTGGCGGTAGCGACCCAAAGAAGCCGGTCTGGCTTTCTCTGGTACCTCTTTCTGCTTGGGCTGACCAATCTGATATGGTCGGCGCAGGGGACGGCGGTCAAGTTCCTCGATGGGCGCCTCGGCCCCATCGCCATCGCATTCTTGCCCTTCTACGTCACCACGCTTCTATTGATTCCGCTGCTGATACGCTCGCGGCGCGCCAATGCCGCAGCCTCGCCCATTTCCTTGAGCGACTGGCGGAGCTTCGCCATCGCCGGCATTGGCGGGCAGCTCCTCGCCCAGCTCGGGATGACCTGGGGCATCAGCATCTCGCTGGCTTCCAACGCCGCCATCCTGAATCTGTTGATCCCGGTCATCACTGCCGTGCTCGCTTCCATGATGCTCAAGGAGCGGATGACCGCACTGCGATGGCTCTCGCTCTTCATCGGTCTTGCTGGGGTGGTGTTGCTCTCGATGGAGGACCTGCGGCAGAGTTCGTTGGGCCAGATGAAATATCTCGCCGGCAATCTCCTGATCTTCGGAGGTTGCCTTGGGTCGTCGTTTTACAACGTTTACTGTAAGGGCCTGCTTCAGAAATTCCAGGAGGTCGAGATCCTCATTGCCAGCTATATCTTTGCCTCCATCGCAACGGTACCCCTGCTGGTCTGGGTGGAACCATTCCACTGGTCATCTCTGCTGGCCTTTGACTGGAAGGCTTGGGCAGCCTTTGCTTTCTTGGCTCTCCTCATGTACGGAGCCTCGATGCTCTTGTTCTTCCATGTTCTGCAGCATATGGACGTAACCATCGCCTCAATGTCGCTGTACATGATTCCGGTTTTCGGTGTCGGACTGGCTGCGACTTTTCTTGGCGAGCATTTGAGCGGCGTTGCCCTAGCCGGTGCGGCAGTTGTCTTGTTGTCGACAATCCTCGTCATGAAGTACGACTCGGCCAACTCGGAGCTACAGAAGGGCTGCGATAAGACCCCATAAGTCTCATTCTCGCCGGGGTTCTAGTGCAAGACTCCTTAAAGCGCGCAAGTCGCGTCATGGAGGCGGGGGTCGTGATTACGCGCGATTACCGTTGCCAGATTGCCGGAGTAGTTAGCGGCCAGTCGGGCAGCTCTCCCGGCCTTCACCAGCGTCATCGGGGCCGATCCGGCGCCGTATCGCGGCCCCTCGGATCTGGAGGTCACTCATCGCTTCATCGTTGCCGCGCTGCACGAATTGCCCGTGGGTCAAAAGCGACATTTCTTTAGCAACATGCCGCGGTGGGCAGCTTTCGTCGTCGGCGGCTGGAAGGTGCAAGCCTCCTACGCGCGCCAGTCGGAATTCCCGCTGGGCTTCGGCAACGCCATCTTCACCGGCAACCGGCCGACATTCTGATCCCGGTCAGCCAGCGCAGAGCCGAGCAGTGGTTCAACTTAAGTGCCGGCTTCGACCGTCTGGCGACCGACGCGCTTGCCTCGAACGTACGCACCTTCCCGCTACGGTTCAGCGGCGTGCGCACCGATGGCATCAGTAACCTGGATGCCTCGCTCATGAAAGTTCGGTTTCGAGGCCACCAATGCAATGAACCATGTGCAGTTCGCCGGCCTCGATACGAACCCCACCAGTGGCACCGGCCCCATCAAGCCGTCATCGAGTACGTAATAGGTACACGGAATCAGGCGTATCGTCTAAGTTACTGATTTTAAATGAAATTAACTGGTGAGCCGGGCGGGGATCGAACCCGCGACCACCTGATTAAAAGTCAGATGCTCTACCACTGAGCTACCGGCCCACTCTGAAGGCGGGGACTTCCTCAGGATACCAACCTGCCTCGAAGGTGCACAATCTGCGGCGAGAGAATCGTTGATCGCGCGGCGGAAGGAGGACTCGGTGCGGCAGGCTGGCGCTCCAGCAGGCGCCACTGCATGAGCCCCAGCCATTGCGGATGGCGCAGGACGGTGGACACCAGCCTTCCCGGCGCGGCGCACCGCGATTGCCGTTCGCAGAGGGTAAGGAACGGCCAGGATGCGGTACGCCGCGGCAAGAAGGTTCAGCCAGGAGGAGCGCCTACTGCTGCAGCGTGAACGGGACGTCGACCTGGGTGACCACTTCGACGGGCTGGCCGTTTAGCAGTGTGGGTTTGTAGCGGTATTGCTTGACTGCGGCGACCGCTGACTGAACGAGCAAAGGGTGGCCGGAGACGAGGGTCACATTAGCGACGTCGCCTTCCTTGCCGATGATCACGGTGAACCGCACTGTCCCCGAGATGCGGGCCTGACGGGCCAGGGGCGGGTACTCGGGATCGACTTTGTCGACAAGCATCGACTGCTGAACGGCGCCGCCGACGGAGATGCGGGCAGGCGCGGCCGGGGAGGCAGGCGTGCTCGAAGAGGAGGACGGAATCGCACGAATACTCTGCATGCGGCCCGACTTCACATCATCCAGGGCCTGAGCCCATTGGGGATTTTGAGGGTCAAGCGCCACGGCGCGCTCAAGCAGTTTAGTAGAGAGCTGACGGCGGGTCTGGTTCATCTCTTCGAAGCGGGCCAGCGCATCCGGTGGAATCTGTCCATTGACGGCGACGGGTTCCATGGGCCTGATTGCCGAACCGACGTTCCCCACAAGCTCCGCGTCGCGGCTGTTTTCGAGCAGGGACAACACTCGCTGCGAATTCGCGTGGAATTGGGATTGAACCGGCGCAGTCAGGGAGGAAATGTACATGCTCACGAGGGACCGCAAAGGGCGTTCATCAGAGGGGTTGGCTGTCCGTGCATCAGCGAGGATTCGTTCGGCCAACTCGCGGTCGCTGAACATCAGGAATCGCGCAGCGTGGAGTAATACGTCGACGTTGGCCGGATTCTCCGCGGCCTTCCGCTGCCAGATGCTGCGCAGACGCTCGTAGGATGCGCTATCCAGGAGCGGGTTGCGCTGGTCAATGGTGGTCAACGGGTATGTCTCGTGGACGTTCGATTCCGGATGGTATTCCGTGAGCCAGATGACGTTCGTCTTAAACGGCTCCGCCATCGCGTTCATGAAGTAGTAGCCGGCCAGTTGAGCGCGAGCGTCGAGATCGTGGGGGTTCTTCTTCACTCGCGCCTCAAGCTCCAGTACCTGTGTGGAGGAGACGATGGCTCCGGGAATTGGCGCGCCGCGAAGGTCTTTGTCCGGCTGATAGGGGACTACCTGCGGAGGCGGCGCTTGCGCCTGGACCTGAATGGCGGTCTGCGGAGCGGGTGAAAGGGCGGAGGCGGCTGCCATCGGAAGGCTCACGGCGGGCATGGCGAGCACTTCCTGCTTTGCGACATTCAGTACTGCCGCGGCGTAGAGCACGGGGATGGCTGCCAAGGTGAGAGCCGCCCAGGCGGCGCGGGTCATTTTTCGAGACTTGTTCACTTCACCCTCCAGGATTCTTTCAATGCGTTGACCGACACGGCTGGAGCGGGCCATTGCCGTGGACGCCCAGTCCAAGCGCGAGCCGGTCCTGCCCATCACGGCCGCAAAGTCAAGAACTGTCTGTGCGTACCTGCGCGCGTCGCCCGTGGCGCCGATGGCGGCGGAGTCGCAGGCCTCTTCGGCCAGGCCCGTCAAACGGCGCTCGACCCACCAGGAGATCGGATGAAACCAAAAGAGGGCGCGGTTGGCGGCGGCGAGCAGGGACGTCATCCAGTCGCGGCGGCGAACGTGCGCCAGTTCATGCAGCAGCACGGCGCGAAGAGAGAAGGAGTCCCAGCCGGTCCAATCGGCGGGGAGGAGGATCGCGCGGTCCGCGGTCATGGGCACGAGAACGGTGGTCGAAGCTAGCACCTCCGGCAACGGGTACGCGACCCCGAGCAAGGCGGCGGCTTGTTCGAGTTCACGAACCAGCGCCTCATCCGAAACCGGCGTCGCCGACTGCGTGAGGGCGCGGGCTCGGCGCACGGCCCACGCGACGCGGAGCAGGAGCAGCAGTGCGACGAGGGAGTACGCGGCGAGGGCGACGGTGGACCACTCCGGCCAGGATAAGCCGGGCTGCACCGCCGGGCGTGGGGCGCCTGTGAGTGTGATGACGACGTCGGGCAGGTCGAGGGGCGGAGGGGGGACGGACGTGGGGGGCGTTGCGGTCCAGTCCGGCAGGATGGGAAGAGGCGGCAGACCGAGGGTCAGCAGAGGCATCATCAACATTCCGGCGAGCACGGCCAGCCAGACGGCGTGCCGCGCCTCCGCGCCTGAGCGGCGCAGCAACGCGGCGGCCAACAGTCCCGTCAGGCCGACGAGCGCTACGCGCAGAGAGATCGCAATGAAGTAGTCCAGCATCACGGCTTCCCTTTCCTCGATAGTTTGCGGGCGAGCTCCTTGAGCTCGTCGGGATCGATGACTTCTTGTTCGACCATGCCGGCGACGAGGGCTTCAGCGGAGCCGCCCCAGAAGCGGTCGATGATCTGGCGGATGGCGCGCATGGCGACGTTTTCGGGCTGCTCTACGCCGGAATAGATATAAGTGCGGCCTTCTTCACTGTGGGAGGCATAGCCTTTTTCTTCGAGGCGGCGCAGGATGGTGCGTGCGGTGGCGTCTTTCATGGGGTGCTTGGAGGCGAGGCCTTCGCGCACCTGCTCGGCGGTGGATGAGCCGTGCCTCCAGAGGAAGTCCATGACAAGGTGTTCGAGTTCGCTGAGGGCTTTCCGCGGGAGTTTAGTGTTACGCATCGTACCGCTACAAGTTGTAACCTAAAAAGGAAGAGGCGTCAAGGTGTAATGTGGACGTAGGGGCGAACTATGTTGAGAGCTGTTTTCGGTTTCATGGCGGTGGCGGCGGTTCTGATGGCCGATCAGAAGCCCGTGCGCGATGGAAAGGGTTCGGACACGAAGGTGGCGATCCAGGCCGAAGTCATCCTGGACCGGGCGGAGATGAAGGCGGTTTTGGGACAGGATCCGGGTGAGAGCATCGTACTGGTGCGGGTGAAGTTCACGCCGGCGGAAGGGGAGAAGATCAGCCTGAATCGCGATGATTTCCTGCTGCGGTCGGACCGGGACGGGCAGAAGTCGCGGCCGATGGAGCCGTCGCAGATCGCGGGCACATCGGTGATGGTAGTGAGCTCGCGCGGCGGCACGCAGGGGACGGGCATGTCGCAGGAGCGGCGAGTTCCTTGGGGAGGCATTCCGGGAGTGCCGGGAGGCTCGCCGACGGGCGCGCCGCCCGCGGGGCTGCCGATGCCGGGGCAATCGCCGGTGGCGGGGACTGCAACGGCGGACACATCCGACGCGGAGGCTTCGATTGAGGAGCGCCAGGTGAAGTCGAATCCGCTGCTGGATGCGCTGAAGAAAGAGATCCTTCCTGAAGGGGACGTCGAGAAGCCGGTGGCTGGCCTGTTGTACTTCCAGATGGAGGGCAAGCTCCGTCCCAAGGACCTGGAACTGGTCTATCGCAAAGCTCCGCCGCGCGTGAGCGTGCGATTCCCCGATGCTACGAAGAAGAAATAACGCCATGCACATCTCCGAACTCGACACACCAGCGATCCTGATCGACCTGGACATCATGGAGCGCAACCTGCAACGCACGGCAGAATATGCGCGAACGCACGGGCTACGGCTCCGCCCGCACACGAAGACGCACAAGATCCCCGCGCTCGGCAGGCAGCAGCTCGAACTGGGCGCGGCGGGACTGAGCGTCGCCAAGACGACGGAAGCGGAGGTCATGCTGTGCAGCGGCGTCCGCGACCTGCTGGTGGCCTACCCGGTAGTGGGGCGGCAGAAACTGGAACGGCTGTGCCAGGTGGCCAGGAAGGCTGACGTGACGATCGCGGTGGACAGCCTCGCAGTGGCGCGTCCGATTGCAGAAGCGGCGCAGGCCGCCGGCGTCGAGATCGGACTTCTGGCGGAGATGGACGCAGGACTTCACCGCGTGGGTGTGCTGCCGGGGAACGATTTGCTCACGCTGGTTCAGGGGCTCGTGCGGTTGCCGGCGGTGAGGTGGAAGGGCGTCGCTTTCTATCCGGGGCACATAAAGGATACGAGCGAGACGGGACTCGCGGAACTGGATGTCCTGCGGCGGCTGGTGGCGGAGGCCATCGGGCACTTGAGGAAGAACGGATTTGCTCCGGAGATTGTGAGCGGAGGATCGACGCCGTTGTTGTGGGAGTCGCACACGGTGCCGGAAGTGAATGAGATCCGTCCGGGAACGTACATCTTCAACGACCGCAATACGGTGCTGTCGGGGGCGTGCACGCGGGAGGATTGCGCGGCGACGATCATGACAACGGTGGTGAGCGTCGCGCCGGGGCGCGTAATTATCGACGGCGGATCGAAGACGTTTTCGTCGGACCGTCTGTCGAACTCAACGGAGGTGACCTTCGGGGAGATCGAGGGGCATCCCGGATCGAGCTTCCACAAGATGAACGAGGAGCACGGCTTCGTGAAGCTGCCGAACGGCCCGGGCGAGTTCAATATCGGCGACCGGGTGCGCGTGATTCCGAACCACATCTGCGTGGCGATGAATCTCCACGAACAGGTCTACGGTATCCGCGGCGGCCGCGTCGTGGAGACATGGCGCGTGGAAGGGCGGGGCAAGCTGCAGTAGTCAGACGTGCGCGGCGGTGTGGTCGGGGGTCTCTGTCCGGTTCGGAGTCTCCGGAATCTGGCCGGGCTCCTTGGGCGCGGGCTCTTCAGGTGTGAGGTCAGTGTATTCACGCCGGCGATGCAGCGAGAAGTAGACGACCAGCAGGACGACGAGAACCGCCATCACGGCAATCAGGAAGAGGATGAGGCGCATGACGCCGCGGGTGGCGGCGTACGCCTCGCGGGTGTTCTGCACAATCAGCACCGTCCAGCCGAGGTTCTTGAACGTCTCGTGCATGCCGATGTCGGAGTAGCCGACCAGGACGTTCTCACCGCCCGGCAGGGTGGTGACGAGGTAGCCGTTCCAGCGGTTGGTTCCACTCAGCATCGACGCTCGCAAGGCGAGGAACTCATCCGATTTCATGTTGGAGGAGAGGCTGATGGTGGGAGAGTCGATGATGGTGCCGTCCTGCTTGACGAGGATGGCGCGGGAGGTCGGCCCGACGTTGACGCGGTGGAGAATGGGGAAGATGCTGGAGACCTCGATGAGGGCGTCGAGCGCGCCGGAGAAGGTGTTCGTCTGCTCATCCATGACGGGCACGCCGAGTCCGAGGTAGTAGGACTTGGTGACGTCGTCGTAGAGGATGTCAGTCACGTGAACGGCGCCGCGGCCCTGGGCGTAGATGGCCTGCCAGAAGTCCTCATCGGCCTGGTAAAAGTCGAGGGTCTTGTGGGTGGCAGCGATGACGCCGCCGTGCGAGTCGGTGAGAGTGAGGCGCAGAAAACGGCGGTCACGGTCCCTCCAGCGGTCCAGGGTGTGGGAGGCCCGGTTGCCCAGCATTTCGCGGACGAATGGCTCACTGGCGGGGGTATTCCAGCCCTTCTCGATTTTCTGGATGCGATCCCTGATGGCGTCATCGGTCATGCCAGTATAGGGCTTGTCTGCAGCCGTGACGGCTTCGACGATAGACGGGCTGGCGGCGAGGGTGCCGACGGCGAGCAGCCGCTCGTCGAGGAAGGAAGAGACTTCCCCCGCCGTCGATTGAGCGATGGTGCGGAAGTGGTTTCCGATGTTGCGGTCAATCGCGGTTTCCGCGCGAGTGAGGGTATAGAGGCCTACGGCGCAGATGGGGATGACGGTGAGCAGAACAACGGTTAGGAGCGTGGTGAGCGAGACCCTTAGCTCGAGTTTCTCGGACGGCATCTTGCGCCTCCTGTGGGGACGGTGCTAGGCACAATCCCGGATGGGCGGGAGTCGCCAAGGCCGGTCCCGACCCTCGCTGATGATTGTGCCGGCGAGCCGGCAGACCGGGGGCTCGATGTGTTCCGCCTTTAGTGTAGATCAGGGTAGCAAGGGGAAATAGTGCGAAGCCGGGCTCAGGTAATTCTTTCCGACCCGGAAAACAGCCCTGGAAAAGGCTGGTAAATCTTACTGCGCATCAATATTTGAGGGGCGCGTAACTTCTTTGGTTTCAGCAGCTCTTGAAATGGCACGCAATCTGCTTCTATTCGCCGCGAGGGCCATTGCCTGAAATGAACGAAGAACTGAACCAGAAGAATCACTTGCAAGAACTGCCGGAGCCCAAGGAGCACCACGTGCCTTGGTCCACCATCATTCTGGGGACCGGGCTGGCGCTGAGCTTGGGTACGGCGCTGTACCTGCACATGAACCTCGTGAACGTCCGAATGGAGACGGCGACTCTTCAAAAAGAGGTATCAGCCCTCCGCCAGACGGTCGGCGCGACCGACCTGAACATCGCACAGTCGATCGGGAGCCTGCGGGCGGAGATCGACACAACCCGAAAGGATTCGGTGTCGAGCGCTGAGGCCGCGAAAGTAGCTGCGCGCCGCCAGGCGGAGGCGATCGCATCACGCTATTCGACAAAGCTGGCTCAGCAACAGCAGGAGCAGATCGAGCAGCAGAAAGAGATGAACCAGGCGATCGACCAGATCCGGTCGACCAATGCCGCGACGACAACCCGCCTCACCGACATCACCACAGAGGTGAGCACGGTGAAGACAGAGGTGGCGTCGAACAAGTCGACACTCGACAAGACGATATCCGACCTGCACAGGGCCACGGGCGACTTGGGCGTGATGAGCGGACTGATCGCCACGAACAGCAAGGAACTCGCCGCATTGCGCGAGCTTGGGGAGCGGGATTACTTCGAGTTCAATCTCGCGAAGACCAACGCACTGCAAAAGGTAGGCGACATCCAGGTGCTGTTGAAGAAGGCGGATCCGAAGCGGAACAAGTACACGCTGGAGATCGTCGCGGACGATAAAAAAGTCGAGAAGAAGGATCGGGGCATCAATGAGCCAGTACAGTTCTACGTGGTGTCCAAAGCACGCCAACCGTATGAACTGGTAATCAACGAAGTAAAGAAAGACACCGTCGTGGGTTACCTCTCTACACCGAAGGTGAAGACCGCAGGCGGCCGCCGGCTCTAGACGAGTGGATGCGCAAATGAGCGGGCAAGCGCAACGTCAGGTTCTGTCACTCACCCTGATGTGGGTACCATGCCTGGCCCCTCTACGGGCAGCCGGCGTGACCCAGCCCGCCGTGATGATTCGCGGCGCTGTCTCCGGGAACGGTTCGGGTGCGAGCCTGAACCGGCCCAGATTGGCTCAGCCGACGCTTAGCGGCGCCGCGTCTCTTTCTCAACGCAAGTTTTTGGAACGATCTTTGATCACGTCCTTCCCTGCAACGAAGGACTTCAGATTGCACCCGGCACGTTTCCGAGGCCGTGTCGGGTGGGATGGGCCGGGAACCTCCTCCTCCCGGTTTGTCCGTGCCCAATGGCTCTCCCTGCCCTTAAGCCGTCGAACAGCGGCGGCAGGAGACTTGACCGACCTCCTACCGCCACGCCCGACGGTGGGCGGGGGGAGCCCGGGTTACCTGAAGTCCAAAGATGCACCTGAAGCGAAGTCACGAATGTCAGGGAGAACTCCTCACTGGCATCCGTGAAGACCTTCACTTCTTCCCTTTCCGGCAACGCGAGGTTGTCGATTTGGCGGGCCGATCCCACACGGCCCGCCCAATTTTTTTTGGAGTCTCGCAACCGCTCCCTGACGGTCGCAGTCATCAGGCTACTTGAGCCAGCGCTGGGTGATGCCCTGGTAGGAGTCGATGCGACGGTCGCGGAAGAAGGGCCAGTTGCGGCGGACTTCTTCGATGCGGCGGCGGTCGCATTCGACGATCAGGATTTCCTCTGCTCCGTTGGAGCCTTCCTGGACGAGGACGCCGAAGGGATCGGCCACGAAGCTGTTACCCCAGAACTCGAGGCCGCCGCCGTCGGGGCCTTCGTGTCCGACGCGGTTGACGGCTGCGACGTAGATGCCGTTGGCGATGGCGTGGCCGCGCTGGACGGTGCGCCAGGCGTCGAGTTGAGAGGCGCCGAGGGTTTGCTTCTCGGAGGGGTGCCAGCCGATGGCGGTGGGGTAGAAGAGGATGTCGGCTCCCTGTAGGGCGGTGAGGCGCGCACCTTCGGGATACCACTGATCCCAGCAGACAAGGACGCCGATGCGGCCGAAAGCAGTGTCGAAGGCTTTGTAGCCGAGGTCGCCGGGTGTGAAGTAGAACTTCTCGTAGTAGAGCGGATCCTCGGGAATGTGCATCTTGCGGTAAACGCCGGCGATGGAGCCGTCGGCATTCAGAACAACAGCGGTGTTGTGGCAGATGCCCGGGGCGCGGCGCTCGAAGAGGCTGGCGACGATGACGACGCCGAGTTCCTTCGCCAGGCGGGACATGACGTCGGTGGTCGGACCCGGAATGGGCTCGGCGAGGTCGAAGAGCTCGGCGCTCTCCTCTCGGCAGAAGTACTGCGAGCGGAAGAGCTCCTGGAGGCAGACGATCTGCGCTCCGCGCGCGGCGGCTTCCCTGACTTTCGCGACGGCCTTGTGCACGTTCTCGGATGGGTCCTGTGAACAGGACATCTGGACGAGGCCGATGCGGAAGAGGTGTGGTGTCTCTGCGGGCATACTTCGATTCTAAGGCGGCGGGCCCGGCAGGGCCGGCCATACTATCATGTTGCGTATGTTCCCGCGAAGGATGATTGCCCGGCGCTCGTTTCTGGTTCTGCTGTCCACGGTGCTCTGTGCCGCGGTCCCGACGCCGAGAGAGCATTTCGGATTCAACCCGGGCGACGACTACAAGCTGGCCAACTATGAGGAGGTTACCGGCTACTTCAAGAAGCTGGCCGCGTCGTCGGGACGGATGAAGCTGGAGGAGTTCGGCAAAAGCAGCGAGGGCCGAGCGATGTACGTGGCATTCATCAGCTCCGAGGAGAACCTGAAAAAGCTGGACCAATACAGGGAGATCAACCGGAAACTGGCGTTAGGGCTGGCAAGCGCGGATGAGGCGAAGCGGCTGGCGGCGGAGGGCAAGGCGATTGTGTGGATCGACTCCGGGCTGCACGCAACGGAGGTGGCGCCGGTGCAGCAGGCTCCGCACCTGGCGTACAAGATGCTCACCGACGAGAGCGATGAAGTACAGCGGATCCGCGAAAACGTGATTCTGATGCAGGTGCCGGTGATTAACCCGGACGGGCTGGACATGGTCGCGAGCTGGTACAGGAGAAATGTCGGCACGCCGCACGAAATCGCCGCGCTGCCACAGCTCTATCAGAAGTACGCCGGCCACGACAACAACCGGGACTACTTCATGCTGAATCTCGCTGAGACGCGGAATGTGTCGCGCCTGCTGTTCCTGGAGTGGTTTCCGCAGATCGTCTACAACCAGCACCAGATCGGACCTTTTCCGGCACGGATCTTCATCCCGCCGTACGGCGAGCCGCTGAATCCGAACATCCCGCCGGCGGTGATGGAGGGGATCAACGGGATCGGCGCAGTGATGAAGGAACGATTCGTGCGGGAGAACAAGCCGGGCGCGATCTCCTACATCGGGTTCGACGCTTGGTGGAATGGCGGGCTGAGGTCGGTTCCGGCGTTCCACAACATGCACGGGATCCTCACCGAGACGGCGCTTTTCCAGTACGCCACGCCGAAGGAGTACAAGCTGTCGGATCTGCCGGAGCGGTTCAACACGGGGATTCCGACGAAGGAGCCGTCGGTGTTTTACGAAAAGCCATGGCTGGGCGGCCGGTGGGCGCTGATGGACGCGGTGGAGTACATGCTGACGGCGGACTTCGCGATCCTCGATCTCGCGGCGACGCGGCCCTCGCACTTCTTGATCAAGGCATGGGAGATGGCGACAGCGAATATCGAGAGCGGCAGGAAGGGCGGGCCGTTTGCATACATCGTGCCGGCGGATCAGCACGATGTATGGAGCGCGGCGGAGATGCTGCGGCGGTTGCAGGGTTCAGGGATCGAAGTGCGGCGTGCGGTGGCGCCGTTCCAGGCAAACGGCAAGTCGTATCCGGCGGGCACGTGGTACATGCTGGCGGGGCAGCCGTTCCGCGGGTACCTGGTGGATCTGATGGAGCCGCAGAAGTATCCGGAGTTGCGTTCGGGCACGACGGGTCCGACGAAGCGGCCGTACGATCTGGCGGGCTGGACGCTCTCGTACCAGATGGGGGTGCAGGTGGACCGCGTGGAGCAGCAGTTCGAGATCCGTGGCGAGACGGCGGGTCCGGTTCAATCGCCGGAGCCGACGCTGGACACGCGGCAGAATGCCGCGTTCCTCTCGTTGGCCCGGATGCTGAAGCAGGGGAAACCGGTGTACCGCGCTGCGGGTGGAGAGCTTTCAGCCGCCCGGCCGGCGCAGGGGGGATGGCAACTTGCGCGTCCCCGCGTGGCGCTGTATCAGCCGTGGACGGCGAACATGGACGCGGGCTGGACGCAGTGGGTGATGGACCGGTTCGAGATCGAGAACACGGCTCTGCGGAATGAGGAGATCCGTCAGGGCAATCTGCGGTCGCGTTATGACGTGATCGTACTCGCACAGCAGAGCATGAGTTCGATGCTGCATGGGACGCGCGATGGAGAACTGGCTGGGCGGGGAGACCGGGCGGATGAAGGCGATCCGCGGAGCCTGCAGCGCCCCGAATACGTGGGAGGCATGGGGCTTGCGGGCGCGCGGAACCTCCAGGAATTCGTCGAACAGGGTGGGACGTTGATTGCGGTCGACTCGGCGACGGAGCTGCCCCTGGCGCTGTTCCCGATCGGGGTACGCGGTGTGCTGCGCGCTGGCGAGGGCGAGTCGGCGGGAGGCTGGTACTGCCCGGGGTCGCTGCTGCGTATCACGACGGATCCGCAGAATCCTAACGCGTTCGGGATGCAGAAGGATGCGATCGCAACTTCGACTGGCGGGCAGGCGTTTGAAATCACATTGCTGCCGCAGTTCAACAAGGCGGACCGCGAGGTGAAGGCATTCGCGTGGTACGCACGGCAGAACCTGCTGGCGAGCGGATGGGTATCAGGAGAGCGGGCCGTAACAGGGAAGGCCGCAGCGGTGGATGCGCGTCTGGGGCAGGGGCACGTGGTGCTGTTCGGTTTCAGGCCGCAGTTCCGGGGGCAGACTTTCGGAACGTTCAAGCTGCTGCTGAACGCGATCTATCAGAGTGCCGCACGGCCGTTGTAAGGCGCGGTCAGCAATCGGCGGCTGCGAGTGGACAAGGAAAAGGCGCGCCTTTCTCTCTGGCGTCGGGTGCGCCTTCAGAGCAAGAGTCGGAAGCTGAACTACTTCGCTGCTTCGATGGAAGCGATGTTGAGCGTGCCCTCTTTGAGCTCGCCGTCGACTTTGGCTTTCAGCCCGTAGAGCGATGCCGGCACCTTGTCGGGATTGGCGATGTTGATCACCTTCCCGTCAACCACCAGCACGGGCTTGGCGCCGCGCTTGATGCACGAAGTCACACAGCCGACATCGGCTGCAGAGCCGGTAACGTGCTTAGCGCCGCAGCCGGTCTCGGACACGTATCCGGTGAACTCGCCGCCGAATGCACTAGCGGCGGCAAGTGTCAGAATCAAACCCAGTTTTCTCATTGAGATCAGCCTCCAGAACAAAACTTGACTCTAGAGTATCTGATCAATGGCTGGGCGGCAAGGGGACCGGCTAGTCCGCGCCGACGGTTGAGCCGTGCCGCTTGTCGATGGGAACGACGTGGCGCTCGCCGGAGCCGGTATAGATCTGGCGGGGCCGGGCGATTTTCTGTTCGGGATCGGTCAGCATCTCCTGCCACTGGGCGAGCCAGCCAACGACGCGAGGAATGGCGAACAGAACGGTGAAGAGGTCGGGGCGGAAACCCATGGCCTCGTAGATAATGCCGGAATAGAAATCGACGTTCGGGTAGAGTTTGCGCTTGATGAAGTACTCGTCCTCGAGCGCGATCCGTTCAAGTTCCTTGGCGATCTCGAGTTTCGGATTGAGTCCCGTGACGGTGAAGACCTGGTCGGCCGTCCACTTGATGATGCGGGCGCGGGGATCGTAGTTCTTATAGACCCTGTGGCCGAAGCCCATCAGTTTGCCGTGGCCGTCCTTCACCTTCTTCACATAGGCGGCGACGTTTTCCTTGGAGCCGATCTCGTCGAGCATGTGGAGCACTTCTTCGTTGGCTCCCCCGTGGAGCGGGCCTGAGAGCGCGGCGGCCGCGGCGGCGACGCTGACATAGGGATCGGCCTGTGAGCTGCCCACGGCGCGCATGGTGTTGGTGGAGCAGTTCTGCTCGTGGTCGGCGTGCAGGATGAAGAGGATGTCGAGTGCGCGGGCAAGAATGGGGTTGGCGACGTACTTCGGCTCCAGCAGCTTCCACATCATGTTCATGAAGTTCTCAGTGAAGCTGAGGTCGTTGTCGGGATAGATGTAGGGCAGGCCGAAGTGGTGGCGGTAGCAGTATGCCGTGATCGTCGGCATCTTGGCGATCAGCCGGGCGATCTGCTTCTTGCGGTTCTCGGGATCTTGGATGTCGCGGGCTTCGGGATAGACCGTGGACAGCGCAGCGATCGTCGAGATGAGCATTCCCATGGGGTGCGCGTCGTAGCGGAACCCCTCGAGGAACTTCTTGGTCGTCTCGTGCAGCATGGTGTGACGCTTGACGAGCGCGATCCAATCGTTCAGTTCCTCATCCGTCGGAAGTTCGCCGTTGAGGATCAGGTAAGCGACTTCAAGGAAGGAGCAGTTTTCAGCAAGCTCCTCGATGGGGTAGCCCCTGTAGCGAAGGATCCCTTTGTCGCCATCGATGAACGTGATGGCGCTGCGGCACGATGCCGTGTTGAGAAACGCCGGATCATAAGTCATCATCCCGAAATCGTCTGGCGAAGTCTTGATCTGTTTCAGATCGGCGGCACGGATCGTCCCATCCGTGATCGGGACTTCAAACTGCAAGCCCGTGCGTTGGTCGGTCAATGAGAGCATATTCTGGCCCATGAGCACCCCCGGAGGAATCAGCGCGGCCTAAACGGCCGACATTTCAATGCGTATCAAATGCTGACGTCCAGGTCAAGGGTGATAAACGGGTCCGGAAATATTGTTCCCTGTCCAAGCAGCCATTTTGGATCCAGTATGCGCTTCACTTCTTTCATCGCCGCGATTTCATTGGGGTTGAACATCAGGGGAAGAAGGTGCAGTTTGCGTTTGCCGAGTCCGTGCTCGGCGCTGACGGTGCCGCCGAGGGAGACGGCGTGCGCGGCAGCTTGGCGCATCCATGCGCCGCCGCGAACGAAGTCGTCGTGTGACTCGGAAAGAATGTTGACATGTACGTGCGCATCGCCGATGTGGCCGTAGATGGTGTGCTTGCCGGTAAACTCACGGCGCAGCGACTCGCGGTAGAAGCGGAGCATGTCGGCGTTGCGTTCGATGGGCACGGCGAAGTCGGAACTGAGCTTATGATGTCCGTTGTTGCGGACACGCTGGTTCACCAACTCGGGGAGAGTATGGCGGAACTGGCGGAAGCGTTCGCGGTCCTTGGCGGTTTCGCCGAACCAGGAGTCTTCGAGGCCGCCTGCGGAGTCCATGCGTTCGACCCACTCGTCGACGGGGTCGCCGGGGAGGCCGTCGAGCTCCTGTTCCACCATGAGGCAGGCACAGGCAGCGCGCGGGATCTCTTCCCCATACTGTGAGCGGAGCATGACGAGCGAGGGCTCGTCCATATACTCGAGCATCTGCAGTTGCGGGATGCCGCGCCATTGCTCGACGGCCGCGAGAGCCGCGGTGTCGTCCGGGAAGAAGATCACGCCCGAAAGAATGGACTTGGGCAGCTTGAGGAGTTGGACCTCGGCATCCAGCACAAGGGCCAGGGTGCCCTCGCTGCCACACAGCAGGTCGACCCACTCGCCCTGCGCGGGCAGAAAGTACCCGGCGGTGTTTTTGGTGGTCGCAGGCGCTGGAATCGGGGTATAGGGGAAGTCGAGCTTTTCACCACGGCGGAAAGTGCGCACGGTCCCATCCATCAACGCGACGGTGAGCGACTGGATATGTCGTCGGGTGGAGCCGTAGCGGAAACTGCGGGAACCGGAGGCGTTGGTGGCGATGTTGCCGCCGAGGGAGGCGGTGTATTCGGTGGGATCGGGCGCGTAGAACTGTCCGGTTTTCGCGGCTGCGGCCTGAAGATCCTTGAGCGGGACTCCAGCGCCGACGTGCGCCTTGCCCGGCCCAGCATCGAGACGGCGGAACTTCTCGAGCGAGATGAGCCAGCCGCCCTTCGGACAACGGCCGCCCGTGATGCCTGTCCCAGCGCCTGAACCGGTGATTGGGATTCCAGCAGCGACGGCTTCGCGCACAAGAGCGGAGACTTCTTCCGGGCTTTCAGGAGTCAGCCAGCGATCCGCTTCGCCCTGGTACCCTGAAGCATCATCGACCACGATCGGCACGCCGTCAGACCTCCAGAATCACTGGCATGATGAGCGGCCGGCGTTGTGTCTGCTTGTTGAGATAGCGTTTGAGGTCCGCGCGGATCTTTTCCTGCATAACACCCCAGTCCGTGCGCTCTTCTTTGGAGGAGGTCTCCAGGGTACGGGCGACCACCTGGCGTGCCGCGCCCATCAGTTCGGAGCCCTCGTCGAAAGAGACGAAACCGCGCGAGACGATCTCGGGCAGTCCTTCGCACTTGCCGGTGTGCTTGTCGATGGCGATGATCGGTATGACGAAGCCGTCTTCGGAGAGGTGGCGGCGGTCGCGGATGACCATGTCCTCGACGACCTCGTCGATGGAGCCGGAGTCGATGCAGACGCGGCCGACCGTGACCTTATCCCCCTTGCGCGCACCGAACTGGTCGATTTCGAGCGTCTGGCCGGTCTCGAGGACGAAGGCGTCTTCCAAGCCATAGGAGTAGAGGTGCGAGGCTAGGGAAGCGTGCTTCGACATCTGCCAGTACTCGCCGTGGATGGGCACGAAGTAGCGCGGCCTGACGAGGTTGAGCAGGAGCTTCAACTCTTCCTGCGAAGCGTGTCCAGAGACGTGGACCGGCGGGCTCATGGTGCCGGCGACGACCTCGGCGCCGCGGCGGGCGATGTGATTCATCATGCGGCCGATGGACTTCTCGTTGCCGGGGATGATGCGTGCGCTGTGCACCACCAGGTCGCCGCGCTCCAGGCTCAGGCTCTTGTGGTTGTCGACGGCGACGCGGCTCATGGCGGACATCGGCTCGCCCTGGGTGCCGCTGATGACGCAGACCACTTTGTGGGGTGCTGCGGTCATGATGTCCTGGGGGCGCAGCAGAAGATTATCGGGGATGTGGAGCAGTCCGAGATTGTGGGCGATCTCGGTGGCTGACAACATGCTGCGGCCGAGGAAGGCGACCTTGCGCCCCATCTCGGCCGAGAGGTCCAGGATCTGCTGGAGCCGGTGGATGGAGCTGGAAAAACAGGCCACAATAATGCGGCGCTCGGCTCGGTTGAAGATCTCCTCGAAGCGCGGGTAGACGGCGCGCTCGGAGGGGGTGTAGCCGGGACGGTCGACGTTGGTAGAATCCGACAGGAGTAGGAGGACGCCGCGCTTGCCGTAGTCGGCGAGGGTATGGAGATCGAAAAGTTCGTTGTCAGTGGGGGTGGGGTCGACCTTGAAGTCGCCTGTGTGGATGATGACACCGAGAGGAGTGGTGATGGCGAGGGCGACGGAGCTGACGATGGAGTGGGTGACGTGGATGAACTCGACGCTGAAGGGTCCAATCTCGACCTTTTCGCCCGGTTTAACTCGGTTGAGCTGGGCTTCATCGAGCATTTCGTGCTCGTCGAGGCGGCGTTCCACGAGCGCCAGAGTGAAGGCGGTACCGTAGACGGGGATGTTTAACTGGGAAAGGAGGAAAGGGACGCCGCCGATGTGATCTTCGTGTCCGTGAGTCAGGATCAGACCTCGGACATGCTCTCTGTTTTCTTCAAGATAGGAGAAATCCGGGGTGACGATGTCCACCCCCAGCAACTCCGCGTCGGGGAACATCATGCCGGCATCGACGACGAGGATATCGTCGCCATACCGGAGGACCATGCAGTTCATGCCGAACTCGCCCAGACCGCCGAGCGGGATCACTTGCAACTTCTTGTCGGGCATAGAAAAAAGGCGGGACTCCGATCCATCAGCGTACCACACACGAAGGGCCTACCCCTAAGGATAGGCCCTTACTCTGATGTTCAATGGGAGAATCAGATTCGACGGCTTCGCAACCGTAAAACCTGTATGTGTTTTGAGGGTAGAGCCTACCCTGAGTGAAGTCAAGGGAAAAACAGGCAACCCCCGAACTCGCCGTAACCCATTCAAAAGTTACAACTTATACGATTTGACGAATTGCGGGTGTGATGTTAGCGAGCGTTAGAATCCTGCGGGCTTGGCTTGCGGTTTCAGCTCTAAAGTGGAGAAATTCCGAGGTTTATCAAACCCTGTAAGGCACTTTGCTCAGTCGCGCAGTTGGATGACGGTGATGGTCTGATCCGAGCCATCGAGACGAATTCGGCGCTGCCTGAGGTAGATCCAGAGGAGAGCGAAGGCAAAACCTCCGCCGACACAACTCACGAGCAGGACGCCCGTTAGCTCGAAAATGGCGACCAGCATTCCGCCTACATTTGGCATCCTGGGCGGAGAGCCGGGTTCATTCCAGATCGCCTCAGCTTTCCACTCCAACGAGGCGAGGATGGCCTCAGACACATTCTTTGGGGCTGAACCGGGCATGACAGCGACCAGAGGGCCGGAGCGCTTCACAAGCCATCCAGGCTGTTTTTCGAACTCCTTGGCCTTTGCACGGGCAAACTGGGGCGTATGAAAGTGGAAGACGACGTAGTCAGACTGCGTCCCGCCCAGCGCCAACTTCCCCGACTGGGCCTCGGCGCCATCCTCCAGGCTGGCCAGTGCGGCCGGGAACCACGGTACGAACTTGTTCAGCGAATGGACGCCAAGGACATAGCGCTCGCTGTTCCGGACACGGTCCTTCTCAGGGAGATAGCCCGCCAGCACGGGGAGTCCTCCGCCGTTGCGCATCCGGGGGAGCTTCGAGTCCAGCTCCTCGATTTCCTTGTCGAGAGGCCGCCAGCCGTCAAAGCGGAGGACGTAGTTGCGGCGCTCCCTGATCACCGCCCCCGGGGTGGTGCAAGCCGCGACGGCGCCACGGACGGGCGTACAATTCTCTGGGCGGTTGGCCTGGTACCAGGCGAGAGCCGACGTGGCGTCCTTCAGCCGCCAGGCAAAGGCAGTGAATTTGCCAACGGGGCCATCGTAAACGGCCTTCTCCATAGCTTCGCCGCCGTATTCGACCCATAGCATGGCATCTTCAGGGGTCAGCGTCTGAACGCTGGTCCGCTTCGACCCGTGCCAGGTTTCCGGCCAGATCTGCGCATGCGCCGCGGCGGCGAAAAGCAATGCGAAGGCTAGGATCCGCAGCATTTCTTGTATTTCTTTCCGCTGCCGCAGGGGCACGGGTCGTTGCGGCCGACTTTGCCGCCTTTTATCACCTGGGCCTGCGGCGCGCTGGAAGCTTCGCCGCCGGCGAACTGCAGCATCTCCATCTCGCGGTCCTTCTTGCGTTGGATGTTCCGGGTCAGGTCGACGAAGCTGGAGGCGGCCCGGGAGTCGGGCTCATCGTCGGGCACGGGCACCGCTTCCACGGTCTCGTCGAGCGAACCGCCGTTGTGCGGGTGCATCCCTCCGGTGAACTCAGCCTGGGCGGGCTGCAGGAAGAACAGGAACCGGATGGTCTCGTCCTCGATCCGGTCCATCATCTCCTGGAAGATCTGGAAGCCTTCCTTCTTGTACTCGATGAGCGGGTCCTTCTGGCCGTAGGCCCGCATGCCAATGCCTTCTTTGAGGTGGTCCATCGAGAGCAGGTGGTCTTTCCACTGCTGGTCGATGACGGAGAGCCAGAGCATGCGCTCGGTTTCGCGCATCACTTCGGGACCGACAGGCGCCTCTTTCTCCTCGTAGCGCTTCTTGAGTTTCTCGAGGATGTACTCCTCCATGTCCACGCGGGACAAGGAGGCGACGTCGGCGGGATTGACGCGCAGGCCGAACTGCGAGTTGATGTCGGTCTGGAGGCCGTTCAGATCCCACTTGTGGGGATCGGTGCCTTCGGGGCAGCGGGTGTCGATGAAGCTGGCGAGAATGCCGTCGACGATCTCGAAGATCTTCTCGCGCATGTCCCGGCCTTCGAGCAACTGGCGGCGCAGTCCGTAGACGGCCTTGCGCTGCTTATCCATCACGTCGTCGTATTCCTTGACGTGTTTGCGGGATGCGAAATTCTGGGCTTCGACGGCCTTCTGCGCCGCGGCGATGCGCTTGGTGATGAGACGCGACTCGATGGGCACGTCCTCCTCCATGCCGAGGCGGAGCATCAATCCCTGGATGCGGTCGCCGCCGAAAATGCGGAGCAGGTCGTCCTGGAGCGAGAGGAAGAAGCGGGAGGCCCCGGGGTCGCCCTGGCGTCCCGCGCGTCCGCGCAACTGGTTATCGATGCGGCGTGACTCGTGGCGTTCCGTGCCGACGATGCAAAGGCCGCCGGCATCGACGACCTTCTGATGCTCCTCCTCGCAGTGTGCCTTGAATCTGGCCTGGATCTCCTTCCACTTGTCCGCGGGCGCACGATAGTGCATGTCGCCGCGCTGGAAGTAGTAGTAGTTGCTGTCGGCAATGGTGGAGGACTGGTCTTCGCGGATCGATTCGACGAGCTTTTGCTTGATGACCTCTTCCTGAGCGAGGAACTCCGGGTTGCCACCGAGCAGAATGTCGGTACCGCGGCCGGCCATGTTGGTGGAAACGGTGACGGCGGCATAGCGGCCGGCCTGGGCCACGATGTAGGCCTCACGCTCGTGGTTCTTGGCGTTGAGCACTTCGTGCTTCACGCCCATGCGCTTCAGAATCCCGGCAAGCTTTTCGGACTTCTCGACGGAGATGGTGCCGACCAGCACGGGCTGGCCGCCCTTGTTCCGCTCGGCGATCTCCTTGGCCGCGTTGCGCCACTTCTCGTCCTCGGTGCGGTAGACGATGTCGTTCTGATCGTTGCGGACCATCGGACGGTTGGTGGGGATGATGGTGACGTCGAGGTTGTAGATCTTGGAGAACTCGGCGGCTTCCGTATCGGCGGTACCGGTCATACCGGCGAGTTTGCCGTACATGCGGAAGTAGTTCTGGAAGGTGACGGTGGCCAGCGTCTGATTTTCACGCTCGATCTTGACGCCTTCCTTGGCTTCCACGGCCTGGTGCAGGCCGTCGGACCAGCGGCGCCCGGGCATCAATCGGCCGGTAAACTCATCGACGATGATGACCTCGCCGTCTTTGACGAGGTAGTCGCGGTCGCGCTGGTAGAGCACGTGGGCGCGCAGTCCCTGCTGGACGTGGTGGTTCAGCTCGATGTACTCGGGATCATAGAGGTTGGGGACACTGAGCATGCGTTCGCACTTGGAGACGCCTTCCTCAGTGAGTGCGACCGCCTTGTGACGCTCATCCACGGTGTAGTCGCCGGTGGTGTACTTCTCGCCGGGCTCGCGGCCTTCGATTACTTCGCCGCGGACCAGCCGTGGGATGATGGCGTTGACCTTGTAGTACTTGTCGGTGGATTCCTCGGACGGGCCGCTGATTATCAGCGGCGTGCGGGCCTCGTCGATGAGGATGGAGTCGACTTCATCGACAATCGCGTAGTGGTGGCCGCGCTGGACGCAATCGTCCAGGCGGAACTTCATGTTGTCGCGAAGGTAATCGAAGCCGTACTCGTTGTTGGTGCCGTAGGTGATGTCGCAGTGGTACGCGGCGCGGCGCTCATCGTCGTCGAGGCCGTGGACGATCAGGCCGACGCTGAGGCCGAGAAACTTGTAGATGCGGCCCATCCATTCCGAGTCGCGGCGGGCCAGGTAGTCGTTCACGGTAACGACATGGACGCCGTTGCCGCTGAGGGCGTTGAGGTAGACGGGCAACGTGGCGACGAGCGTTTTTCCTTCGCCGGTCTTCATTTCGGCGATCTTGCCCTGGTGGAGGACGATTCCGCCGATCAACTGCGAATCGAAGTGGCGCATCTGGAGCACGCGCCGGCCGGATTCGCGGACTACGGCAAAGGCATCGCCGAGGATGTCGTCGAGCGAGGCGCCGTTGGCGAGCTGCTGCCGTAATTCCTGAGTCTTGGCGGCGAGTTCGACATCGGACAACGCCTGGATGGCAGGCTCGCGTTCGTTGATGGCCTGCACCAGGGGCATGATGCGCTTGATCTCGCGCTCATGCTTTGTGCCGAAGATTTTCGCCAGTAGGTTATCGACCATAGTTGCTGCTATTTTTAATTCTACCGCACGCTCTTAGACACTCCTGGCGGCACAAATGTTGCAAGGACCGCAGGCAGATTCGTGTATGTGTCTCAGCGGGATAGCGGCTTCGCCGCCTCGCTGCGCGCGCGACCGATCTCTTCGCGGACACGGGCGACGAAGGGCCCAAGCGGGGTGGCTCCCCAATAGACGTGCTGGAACCCAATGGCGATGCTGCGGACCCAGAGCACTGCCAGCCTGAGGTTTTCTCCTTCTCGGCGGAAGACCCAACGGTACTCGCCGGCCGAGATGGGCCAAAGGCACTCGCCGTAGCCGTCGCGGTCAAGGTCGTCCAGGGCCGCGGAGAGGTCCGCGAGCGCCTGTCCGGCGTCGGCGCCGTAGATGCTTCGCTTTTCCTGATCGTCCTGGAGCTCGCACGCCAGCCGGCCGAATTCATCGAAGCCAAGGGAGAAACGCATGCCTCATTTTACGACTTTCGCATGCGGATAGGCGGTATTTGACTGCGCGCTGGCTCGCGCACTCGCTACACGACGGCGCAGCAGGTCAGGGAGCAGACCCACTGGACAGGTCAGGCGGAGAGGAAACGTTGGACACAGCCGAGCAGTTCGGCGGCCTGGACCGGCTTGTTGAGAAAGGCAGCCATGCCGCGCTGGCGGCACAGCAGACGGACCTGATCGGAGACCTCCGCGGTGAGGGCGAGGATCGGCGTCGAGTCGTAGCCCGGCAGGGAGCGGATGCGCTCGGTAGTCTCAATGCCGTCCATTCCCGGCATTTGCAGGTCCATTAGAAGCAAATCGTAGGAACGCGAGCCGGCCAGGGCGATGGCCGTCGGACCGTCGCCGGCACAGTCAAACTCATAGTCGCCCTTCACCAGAATGGCGCTTAGCACCTGCTGCGAGATTCGATTGTCTTCCACCACCAGAATGCGGGGTTCGGCCACTCTCGCCGCGCCTTCGCGGACGCTGGGAGTCACCAGCACCGGCTTCGGGATCTGCACAGGGATCTCCGCGGTCACGACGGTTGCGCCGCCGGGCGCCGTGTCAACCACGAAGTCGCCCTCAAGCAACTGGACGACGCGTCGAGTGAGCGCCAGTCCGAGACCGATGCCATTGAACCGCCGCGTGGCGCCGCCTTCGATCTGGTCGAAGATCTCGAAGATCTCGCGCACGCTTTCCACGCTCATGCCGCCGCCTGGCAACTGAACGGCGAGGTGCAGGGCCATCATCCGGCCGGACTGTTCGTGCGAGGAGACATCAACGGTGATCCGGCCGTTCTCGGAGGTTCTGATGGCATGCTGGATCAGCAGGGCCAGGACTTGCCTGACACGATAGGCGTCCCCAATCGCGGTGTGAGGCAGTCCCGGACTGAACCGGCTGACCACCTCCAACCCTTTCGCCCGCGCCTTCAGTTCCAGTTCGGACAACGCCGCATGGAGCGTGTCGACAACGTGAAACTCCGACTCGTCCAGGTGGACGCTCCCGGAAGCCAGCGAAGTATATTCCAGCGTGTCGTTCAACAGTTCGAACAGACCGTCCGCACACTGCCGGGCCATCTGCACGTAGTCGCGCTGCTCGTCGTCAAGCTGGGTCTCCAGCAGGAGATCGGCCATACCCAGAATGCCGCTCAGGGGAGTCCGGATCTCGTGGTTCAGACTAGCCAGGAACTGGAGCTTGAACGCGGGCTGGTCTTGCGAGACCGTCCGCGCGCCGGTTCCGTTCGCCGGCACACTGGTCATCGTCGAAAGTCTGAGCCGATGGGGACTCATTTGTACCTGAGTCCTACATCGGCTTCACAGGGGAGGAAGTTTAGCAGCAACTTGCACTCCTCCGTAAATTTTGTAGGCAGGATGCCCTAGATCCCCTGAAGGTTCACCCTATGACCGGCAGGGTCAATCGTCGCTGTTGAAGAAGCCGCCCAGCGTTTCCAGAGGAGTCCTTTCGTCGCCGCCGCGCTGTCCGGGGGCCAGTTCCCGTCGCATCTTCTCGAGAGTCATGCTCTGGACGATGACGCGGCCGGGTCCGGTGAGGGTGGCCAGGAAGAGGCCTTCCCCGCCAAAGATGGCGGTCTTGATGCCGCCGACGAACTGGATGTCGTAATCGACGCCTTCGTCGAAGGCCACAATGCAGCCGGTATCGATCTGGAGGATTTCGCCGGGCCCCAGGTTGAATTCGATGAAGTCGCCGCCGGCGTGGATGAAGGCGACGCCGGGACCGGTGAGCTTCTCCAGGATGAATCCTTCACCGCCGAAAAAGCCGCTCCCGAGCTTCTTAACGAAGGCGATGTTGACGCTGGCCGAGGCCTGGGCAGCGATGAAGCTGTCGCGCTGCACCATGACGGACTGGCCGACCTTGAGGTCGAAGGCCTGGATGCGGCCAGGGTAGGCGCCGGCGAAGCCGACTTCTCCGGCTGAGTTCGCGCGGAAATAGGTCCAGAAGAGGCTCTCGCCCATAAGCTTGCGCTTCACGGCGCCCCAGATCTTCTGCCCGATGCTGTCGCCGGACATGCGCGTCTCCCACTGGACTGAGGGCGTCTTGTAGAGCATCTTCCCTGCTTCGGCAAAGACCTCCTGGCCAGGCTTCAGCTTGAGACGAGCCACCTGCAGGTTGTCGCCCTGGATCGTGTAATCCAGCGGCTCGGCCACGGCTACGGCGTGGGCCTGCGGTGAAGCAGATGAAGCGGCGGCCCCCAGCGGAGTACCGCAACGCGCGCAGAATTTAGCGGTATCGGCCAGTTCTGTTCCACAGCTTGTGCAATAAGGCATCGAAACACTCCTCCCGGTCCAAACCAGTATCCTACAAGCAGGTGCAACCTGGTCCTCCCGGCCGGGTTCACATTGGTGGATACCCCGGACAGGATCGACACTTGATAGAACGCAAAACTGCACGATATTGTTCAGTCCTCTGTGTATGGCTGATGGTGGGACCGGCGATGGCTCGGACTGCGCCATCCGTCTGCGGCACGGAGCGCGGGAACTGGCGGGAGGCGCTGGCGCTGCACCGCGCCCTGGAGCGCCGGATGGCGGCGGAGAATACGCGTCTGGCGCTGTCGGCGCAGGCTGCCGCCACGACACAGAGCGCCGCGCAGGACTTTGGCGAGATCGCGGTGATGGACGACTCAGGCGGCGTGATCGCGAGACGGAATCCTTTTTCACTCGCCGCCCGCACGCTGTCGTTCGTGCCATCCGACGCCGCGGCTTCTCGCTACCGGTACGAGCTCGGCACAGCCCCATATGACACCGCCGCGGAATCCGGCGGCATTCCTCTGCAGAACCTGGGGGACGACGATTCGCGCTCCATCGACCTGCCCTTCGACTTCCCGTACTTCGGCCGCGCGTTCCGCGGCGCATTCGTCCAGTCCGACGGCAACGTCACCTTCGATGCACCCGAAGCCGCGACTGCCGCCCGGAGCCTGGGGCGGCTGGCCTCCGGGCCTCCTCGCCTCGCTCCGCTGTTTTCCGATCTGGATCCGACACAGCCCGGTTGCGATATCCGGGTCTGGTCCTCGGCCGACCGGGTGGTGATCACGTGGCGAAACGTCCCCGAGTATCAGCAATACGGCATCGGTGCACGCCAACTAGTTCAGCTCACCCTCTGGCCGGACGGGCGCATCACGTTCAACCTGGCCCAGGTGTCGATCTCGGAGGCGGTTGTCGGCATCTCGCCGGGCTACCTCAGCGGACACACCGAGATTGTCAGCTTCGACGAGCCGTCCACGCAGGATTTCGACTCTACTGTGGCTGAGCGATTCGGCACCACCGAAAACATTGATATGGTCCGGACCGCGCAGCGCTTCTACGAGACGCATGAGGATGCGTACGACTACCTGGTCGTCTTCAATACGGCGGGAATCCCGGCGGCGTCCGGAGCGCTGGCGTACGAATCCACGGTTCGCAGCATGCGCCAGGGCATCGGAGATACTCCCGTCGACACGGGGTCAGCCTACGGTTCGCCGTACCGGCTGCAGGCGGTTCTCAACATGGGGCCGCTGAACCAGTACCCTCGCGACCCGTATACTCGCGTCGGAGCCCGCGGCGCCATCACGGGCGATACGACCATGTCGCTGATCGGCCACGAGACGGGGCATCTGTTCCTGGCCCTGGCCAGCATCCGCGATCCTGGAAATCCGAACGCGCGGCCCATGCTGGGCACGCAGCTCGCGCACTGGAGCTTCAACTTCAACTCGGAGGCGTCGCTGCTGGAGGGCAACCGCATCCAGGACAACGGTCCAGGCATCCTCAACAGGTTCCTCACCATCGGCACGGTGGAGGGCTACTCGCCGCTGGATCAGTATCTGATGGGCCTCCGCGGCCCGTACGAAGTGCCGTCCACATTCCTGGTGAGGAACAGCAGCGTGTCGGCGTCGGCGTTCCCGCAGGTGAACGTGGTGATCCGCGGGGACCGGCAGGACATCACGATCGACGACATCATCGCGGCCGAGGGTCGGCGCGTTCCCGACGATACGGTTTCGCAGCGGCTCTTCCGCTTCGCGTTCATCCTGATCGTTCCCTCCGGCTCGGAAGGCACCTCAGCGGATGCGGTCCAGCAGCTCGAGACCTACCGCGCGGAGTTCGAGAACTACTATCACCGCGTGAGCAGCGAGCGTGCGTTCGGGTCGATCACTCTGCGGCGCATGACGCGGGTGAGCCTCTGGCCCGCCGCGGGCGCCGTGGCCGGAGAGGAAGTGCGGGCGACCGTGGAGATCGCGCGCCAACTGGACCATGACCTGAAGGTGAATCTGCGCATGTCCGAGTTCGTCGCCGGCCCGGAAGCAGTGATCATCCCCGCCGGGCAGACCTCCGCCGCCGTGACGCTTGCACCCCAAGCCGTAGGCGTCGCTGACTTGTACTTCGCGCCGGAGGATGGAAGCTTCGAGGTGGCGCACGTCAAGCTCGACAGCAAGGCGTCGCGCCAGCCGCTTCGTGTTTCTCAATACTACCGGGAAGGCAGCCTGCTGGTGCTGCGAGTGTCAGACTCCAACGAGCTGCCGTACTCGAATATTCCTTTAAGGGTCGAAGGGACCGACTCGCCTGTACGGAGTGACACGCGCGGGCTGGCATGGCTGGTCTGGGACGGGGCCGCGCCGCTCACCGTGGAGATCGAAGGAGTGCCGGCGTCGCGCATCACGCTGCGGTAGCGGTGCTCGGCTAAGGTCGCCTCGACTCTCTCTTTATCATTCGCGGGTCCGATGCCACCCGGGCATGCCCCACTTTACGCAGCGGCGAGCTTTGCTTTCAGCACGGTGAAATCGAGGGGCTTGGTGAAGTAATCGTCGCAGCCGTACTCTGTGGCGCGGAGTCGATTCGCCTCGTCGCTGTAGGCCGTGATCATATAGACCTTGAGGTGGCCGTGGCGGTCCTTCACCGCCTTCAGCAACTCCAGGCCGTTCATCCCCGGCATGTTGATGTCCGACAGGATCAGCATGATGTCCGCCGCCTGGTTCTCCAACATCCCCAGCGCCTCCTCGCCCGAAAGCGCGAAGTAAAACCGGATCAAGCCCTCCCGCAGCTCTCTTCGGAAGCGCTGCTGAAAGAGCAACTGCACATCCGCTTCATCGTCCACAACCATCACGTTCATTTGCGATCCGTCTCCTCTGTTCAAACCCGGTTCAAACGGCCGGCCTCCATGCTCTTGGCAGCCGCACCACAAACTCCGTAAATTGTCCGGCTTCCGTTTCCACTTCCAGTTGGCCGCCGTGCTCGAGCACGACGATGTCGTGGCTGATACTCAATCCCAGCCCGGTTCCCTGCCCCGTCGGCTTGGTGGTGAAAAACGGGTTAAAAATCTGATCCCTGACTTCGGGCGGGATGCCCAGGCCGTTGTCGCGGATCCGCACCTCAATGCGGTCGCCCAGATCCACGGTGGACACGCGCAACGTCGGTGAATAGGCTGTCGTGCCGTTCTTCTTGCTCTTCTCGTTCACCGCGTAGCAGGCGTTGTTCAGGATGTTGAGGAACACGCGGCTGAGGTCCTGCGGTACGACTTCGATCTTGCCCAGGTCCTGAGCGAACGCCTTTTCGATGGAGATGTTGAACCTGGAATCCTGGGCGCGCATGCCGTGGTAGGAGAGGTTCACGTATTCATCGAGCATGCTGTTGATGTCGGTAAGCTGCCGCTCGCCGCGCTGTCCGCGCGAGTGCAGCAGCATGCTGCGTACAATGCTGTCGGCGCGCTTGCCGTGCTCGTTGATCTTGCGCGCATTCTTCTCCAGATCCTCCAGCAGCGCATGGATGCTCTCGTAGCCGCTCTCTCCGATGGCAGCCCGGTACTTCTCCAGCTCCTCGCAAAGCTCTTCGTTCAGTTCCACCGAGAGCTCGGCGAAGTTGTTGACGAAGTTCAGCGGATTCTTGATCTCGTGGGCAATGCCGGCGGTCAACGCGCCGAGAGAGGCGAGTTTCTCCTGTACCACCAGTTGTTCCTGTGCCGATTTCAAGCGCTCCAGAGTGGCCTGCAGGTCTTCGAGGGTAGTGTTCAGGCGCCGGTAGGCGTCGGCATTGTCGAGGGCGATGGAGGTGTAGGCGGCGAGGTTTTCCAGCAGGTCGAGATGGTACGCCGTGTAGGCGTTCTTCTCGAAGCTCTGCACGGTGATCACGCCGAGCACGCGCTCCTTCACGACCAGCGGCAGGTAGAGCAGCGAGATCGGAGACTGCGAGATGGTGCCATCCTCCAACTGCTTGCCCTGATCCTTGTACTCGCTGATGTACTTGCTGTACTCGGCCTGGACATCGTTGATGAACACAGGCTGGCGGTTCTCGATGCACCAGACCGGAAACTGGTTCTTGTTCCGGGCGTCACGCGAGTAAGGCGCGTAGCGCTTGCCCTTCTCCAGCGCGAGGCGGATGTCGATGCGCTGTTTTTCCGCGTCGTAGAGGCCGACGCCGAAGACACTGGCGTCCATCAACTGGTTCACGTGCTCGTAGAGCCTGTAGAAGATGGTGTCGAGGTCCAGCGAGGACGTGAGCTCCTTGCCGATGTCGCTGAGCAGTTCGACGTTGCGCTTGCGGTCGTTCTCGGACCGCAGCGCCTGGGCCTGAGCGGCGGCGGCTTCAGCGCGCAGCTCGGCCTCGCGGATGCGCGACCGTTCGCGCTCGCGCTGGATCACTCGGCGGCGCTGGAAGCGGTCAGCGGCGAAGCCGATAGCCAGAAGGATGAGCGCGTAGAGCCCAATCGCCCACCACGTGCGATACCACGGAGGCAGGACCGTGAAGAAGTACACGGCCTCCGAGCTTTCATGCTGGAAGAGGTTCCTGCCCCGCACGTGGAAGCGGAAGTCGCCCGGGGGCAGGTTTGTATAGTCGCGGCGCGTCTCATCCGTCCAGGCCGACCAGTCGTGATCGAAGCCCTCCAGCCTGGTCTGGTATTGATTGGCCGACAGGTCATGGTAGCTGGAGATCGAGTATTCAAAGCGCACTGCGTTGCTGCTGTAGCGCAGCGGGGACGCGGCCTGAATCGCTCCGGCGCCGGCGCCGCCGTACAGAAGAGTCTTTTCGCCGGCCGTGACGCGGCGGATCAACGCCGGGTAATCAGCTTCGGAGTTGGGGGACACACGCGGGTCGTAGCGGACCATGCCGTCCGCCTCGCCGAACCAGATCACGCCGGTCTCATCCCCGTAGGTCTTGGTGACATCGAGGTTGGCGATTCTCCGCAGCGAAGTCTTGTCCACCAGGAAATTTCCGTCGGGCTGTTTTCGCAGGATGGCGGTCTCCTGCCCGAGATTGATGACGACATTGCCGCGGCTGTCCTCGACGATGCCGTACTCTTCGGGATTGCCGCCGAAATCCACCACCTGGAACTGCGGCGACGGGACAAACCTCCCGCTGCGCTCGTCGAATTCGTGAACGCCTCCGCGCACCGCGAAGAGCAGTTTGCCCAACGCGCGGTGTACCGATGCGCCGCCGTCTCCGGCCAGCCCATCAGCAGTTCCAAAATGGCGGGTGACAGCATCTCGGATCGAGTCACCCTTGAGTTCGACGCGCATGACGCCGGAAGACTCCAGTCCGAGCCATACAATGCCGGGGCCGGACTCCGCAATCGAGCGAATAGCCGGCGAGTTGGCGATCCTCCCCTCAAAGGCCAGTTGGCCGCCGGGACTCAAATGGTATGCAGAAAGGCCGCTATCATGGCCTGCGTAGATCCTGGAAGGATCGTATTTCGAGCGGTACAGCACATAGGTTGAAGCGACGCCGGCGGGATTCTCCATGACCAGCCTCACACTGTCACCCTGGACCCGGTAGATGCCGGAGGCTGAAACTGCGGCAAAGAGTTGGTCGCCAACTGCCAGAAGCGAGAACGTGCCCGCCTGCAGGCTGGCAGGCAATCCCGTCACTTTGTGGAACTTGCCCTTCCGCGAATCCAGGAAGAAGATGCCTTCCATGGTGCCTGCGTAAAGCGTGCCGCGGAACCTGACCATATCGTTGATGAACCCCGTGAGCCCGGCGGCTTCTCCCAGACGCGTGAGGGGAGACGGGGTCTCCACCTTGCAGACGCCTTTCTGCATGCCGACCCAGACCAGGCCGTCCCGGTCAGAAAAAACGGTCAGACCCCCATCCACCGGCAAGCCGCCGGAGGCCCTGTCCAGATAGGAGATGATGCGCCCCTCACGGTCCAGGTTCAGGAAGCCGCCGGTCGCTATCGAGAGCCCCAGCGTGCCATCCTTCAACGTAATCATGCCGCTCACGCCCAGCCTCTGAATGAGGTCGGTTGCTTCGCTCTCGAACGGTCTCACACCTTTGTTATCCATCAGCAACAGTCCGCGGCCACGAACCGCAGCGAGCATCCGCGACTCGGCGCCTGATCCGGGGGCGCCGGGGAAGGCGATCAGATGAAGGCCCCGGCTCGTGGCGAATTGCTCTCCGCCAGGCGCCAATTCGAAAGAATTTCCTTTGAGCCTCATCAGGCCAATCTGAGCCTGGGGCACGTACAGTGTTCCCGCGACAAATGAGGGCGGACCGAACCGGGTCTGCGGGCGCCAGACTTTTGTCCGCCACTTTCGAGGCGCTTGTTCGGCGGTAGGAGCCTCTTCAGGAGTCAGAAGGATCAGCCGCTCCGGAGCCTGAATGTAGAGGCCATCGGGAGTCCACCGGGCTCCATACACGTCCTGGAATCCGCGCTCTTCCTTTGGCACGAACTGCAGCAGGGAGATGAACTGCATCTGCCCGGACTTGTCCGGGCCCAGATATCCGAAGTCGCCCACCGACCCTGCGTACACCCGCCCCGAAGGGTCAACGGCCAGGGCCCGGACGATTGTGTTGCCTGGCATTTTGATGGGACGGAAGGAAGTTCCGTCGTACTCCAGCAGTCCGCTGCCCAGGCCGAAATACAGGACACCGCGTCGGTCCTGCGTAATGGAGAATACCTGCGCCGACCCGCCGTAGGTGTTCGGCAGATAGTGCGTCACGAACGGATTCCCGTATTGCGCGAAGGCGTGCGAAACAGAAAGCGCGCCAAGAACGGCGAGAATTAGACCCCGTCTCACTGCGTCTTGCCCTCCCCAGCGGTTGTCCCGATGTACTTGATGGCGAGCATCGTCATGTCGTCCGACTGAGGGGCGCTGGCGGAAAAGGAGTTGACGTCCTCCATGGCGGCCCGTACGCAGTCTTCCGCAGCCTTGCCCGCTGAATGGGCCAGCAGGCTCTTCAACCGTGGTTCGGAATACTCCTCACGCGCGGCGTTCATCGCTTCCGTGATTCCGTCTGTGTAGAGGACGATGGTGTCTCCGCGCCCCAGCCGCGTCCGCTTCGATTGGTAAGATGCCCGCGCAAACTGCCCCATCACGAGCCCGCCCGTGAGTTCCGTGGCATCCAGCCCGCCGTCCGCCCGGAGCAGCAGCGGCGGGTTGTGCCCGGCATTGCTGTACTCGATCTCGCCGGTGCGCGTGTCCAGCACCCCGTAGAAGCAGGTGACGAACATGGCGGAGACGCGCTCCCTGCGCAGGATCTGGTTGACCTCATCCAGACACGCAGCAGGCGCCAGGCCTTTCATGGCCGAGGCTCGCAACAGTGTGCGTGTGACCGCCATCATCATCGCTGAGGCCACACCCTTGCCGGAAACATCGCCGATGGTGAACGCCAGCCGGTCCTGATCCAGGAAGTAGAAATCGAACAGGTCGCCGCCTACCTGGGTGGCAGGCAGCATACTTCCGTAAACCTCCAGGTCCTGCCTGTTAGGGAACGGCGGAAACTTCTGGGGAACCAGCGACTCCTGAATGCGGCGCGCGATTTCCAGTTCCTTGCGCAGCGTCAGGAGCACGTCGCGGTCCGCGGCGGCCTGTTTCCTCGCCGTCACTTCGTGGATCGTCTTGTCGAGCGTGATTTCGAGATCCTGAAAATCGATGGGCTTGGTGAGGAAGTCATACGCGCCTCGATTGAGGGCGGTGCGGATGTTGGCCATGTCGCCGTAAGCGGAGACAATGACGCTGCGCAGCAGCGGGTGTTCCTCGTGCAGGCGCGAGAGCAGCGTCAGGCCATCCATCACCGGCATGTTGATATCGGTGAGGACGACGTCCATCTCGCCGTCGGCGCCCAACTTCTCCAGTGCTTCTACGCCGTTTCCGGCAAAGGTGAAATCGAGCTCCTGAGAGCGGATTCGTTTCCTGAAGCGCTGGCTGATCAGCAGTTCCAGGTCGGGTTCATCATCGACGACAAGTATCCGGTGCGGCATCCCCTGCTGTCCACGCCTCCCAGAATAGGTGACCGGCGGTCGCATCCCGAGCCGACTCCTGCCGGTAAAAGGCTTCGATCATAGCAGGGAGATTACGATACTTGCAATGACGGATTCACGCGGATGGCGCCCTTGCCCCAGACGGTCTGCCGGCCGACGCCCGTGTAGAACCCCGCCTCGAGCCATGGGAGGAACTCGCCAACGTCGCCTTGATACTCCACGTGCCCGGTGAACCCGCTCAGCGGATGGGCCTGCCCGGTGCGGGCGCTGACCCGCTCCGCCTTCAGCCAATCCAACTGCCCGCGCACTGCGCGCACCTGCGCGGCCTTCTCAACCATGCTTCGAAAATCCACCTCGAGCGGGCCAGGGCCATAGAAGGACCGCAGACTCGAGATACGATCTCGCAATCGCGCCATCAGAACCTCGAACGGCGGGAACTGGCCGGCGGGCACTGCCGGTTTCAGCTCGGTTGCGGTGAGGAATTCCACGCGAACGCCGCGACCGCCCGACTGCGTCGGCGCAAGGCTCAAGCGCATCTTCTCCTCCGACCAGTCCTCCAGGCGCGCCCATCCGAGGTCCGCCAAGGCGCGTTGAAACGGAGTCGAATCCACCCAGAACAGGTGCAGTGCGATTGAAAATTCCGCACCCTCCTCTACGGCGCAGCCATCCAGGTGAGCCGCCCGGACAACGAAGGGCCGGGGCCTGTCACGCAATCCGCTGGGACCAGAGGATGGCTTGCGACGGAACACTTCCTCCGGCAAACGAAATCCCATCGCCCCGCGAAAGCGATTTGCTGCCGGGACGTCGAAACGCACCGGCCGCAAGGCTCGAAACCGCGCGCGGCAGACCAGGCATTCGAGATCCGGCGCCGCGGGCATATTTGCTTCTATCTGGTCAGCGTCACCAGAGCATTTACTCGCAGTACCTGGTTGCCGACAGTGACTGTGTTGCTACCCATACTGCGGTGGATCACCGCAAACGCGTATGTGCCGCTCGCTGGAATCCCGGTTGGCACTTTGACCTTGACACGCCAGACTCCCGGTTCATTCGGATCAAGCGCTGCCGAGACGATTTGCGTCGCCTCAATCGCAGCTCCCGAGGGCGTCAGGAAGAACGCCCGCACATCATCCACTGGAATCTCGCTGCCGGGTGCCACGCCGTCGTCGGGCGTTCCGGAGATGGGACCGTGACCGGTCAGGTACACGGTGAGATCCTGTCCCGCCGCCGCTGGCTTGCCGCCTGTATTGGCCGATCCGTCCTGATTGGTGGCCCGAGCCTGTGCCTGCGCTGAGGGGTTTTCGGCCGCAAACAAGACAGCCGGCGAAGCGATAGACATGGCGATCCGGTTGTGCGCCAGAATCTCCTGCGTCGACACGCGCCGCACCAGGAACTCGGCCACGCCGCTGGTCGGAGCGCTCTTCGGCACGATGAAGCGCATCGAATTCCCCTGCACCTGCTTCAGCGGCGCGGGAACCCCGTTGACCAGTAGCTCAACATCGCCGAGTTCCTTCGGCAATGGAGCTTCGCCCGCCTGCGCGCCATCAGCGGAAAAGTTCACGCCCGGCGCCTGCAGCAGGGCAAGCATCTCCGGCGCAACTCGCGGGAATCCGCTGCCCATGTTCACCACTGAGTGCAGCGGATAGTGCATGGTGATGCGGTTCGAGGAGTCGAAGACAAACAGATTGTCTGTGGCATCCAGGACGATGTTTCGCGGTCCGTAAGTCGCGAACCCATAGTCGTACATGAGGTTGGGCATGAAGATCAACTGGTCGAAGCGCGGATAGCGCAGCACGCGGCTGCTTCGGACGTCCGGCACCCAGATCTCGCCAGTCCTCGCGCTCACCGTCACGCCTGCCGGCTGAACCCCGTTGGCTGCCAGGGGGAGATTCAACGCCGACGGACCGCCATCGGGTTGGGTGGTCACACGATCAAAGATCAGAATCCGGTTATTTCCCGTATCGGCGACATAGAGGCGGTCGTCGGAATCGACCGCGACGCCGAGGGGCATTGCGAGCTGAGTGTCGGCGTTGCCGCTTGAAACCGAGGAGCCGTCAGGCTGCCCGAGGACAATGTCGGCCCCCTGCCCATTGGTAGATGGCTTCCTGTAGAGCAGCACCCTGTTGTGGGCCAAATCTGCCACTAACAGGTGCCCTTCTCCGGTGAAAGTGATGCTCGAAGGACGGTACAGCCGGTCGCGCGATGCTGTCCCGTCGCCACGGGACTCGAAGTCCGGCTGCCCGATCACCAGGTCCGCCGTCTGCAGATCGCCCCAGTGGTCGAACGGCCTGGGGTATCTCAACACCCGACCGTTGCCCGTATCGGCGACCCAGACGTTTCCATCTGAGTCCACCGCCACGCTTGAAGGCAGAAGCAGTCCAGTTTGAGTCGCCTTCGTGCCGTCATTGATCGGCGAGTTCATCAGGCTCCGATATAAATCAACCTGTCCGATCACCAGGTCCGCCGTGTCGCCGAACTTCACGCGCCGCGCATCGGCAAATCCCAGAATTCGGTTGTTTCCGGTATCAGCGATATAGAGCCTGGGAGTGTCGCCGGTCTTGTCGATCGCGCCGGCGGGCCCAAGCGGCAGGTTCATTACGGTGTTGTTCGGCAGTACCAGAGGCAACGTGCCCGCACCCACTTCCCTGCCTTCAATCAGGTTTGGCGAGCGGAACGGGAAATCGTACTGCCCAAGGACTCGCACAGCCGCGGACGGCAGATTGGCGTCCTGTAGGTAGGGCATCGCCAAAACGCGGTGATTTCCGCTGTCGACGACAAACACTTCCCCATTGGCATACGCCGCCGCCACCGGTGAACTGAAGGCGTGCGCGCTTGGCTCGAAGGTCTCACCTCCGTTCGGTACGCGCGTGTTGAAACTCTCCTGTCCGAATTGCGCGCTCATCTTGGGGGAGTACACATAGGCCGCCGCATCTTCCTCCGGCCAGGTGGGAGCGGGATCGTAGCGGACCAGGCGGTTGTTCAGCGTGTCGACCACGAACAGTAAGTCGCCAACGCAGAACACGCCGCGCGGTCCGCCGGTCAGGATGCCGTTGTTGGCGGAAGCACCGAAGGTGACGTCGTTCACCGCAGGCGGCGGCGTCTGCCCGGCCTGCAGCACATAGATCCCCAGAATGCGGTCTGCAGCCCTGCCGTTTTCCGTGAACGGGGGTTTCCACATCAGCACGCGCCCCAGGTCGTCGGCGAAGAACAAATTGCCTGATGCGTCAAACGTTAGCGGTCCGCCGAACCGAATATTGCGCTTGTCCAGCCGGTCGTTCGAACTGAGCCGGCCCTGATTCGGCGTGGCGGTATAAAAATCTGCCTGGCCTAGCACGAGATTGGCGGAGACTTTCGAGTTTCCTGCGCCGCTGGCATCGGCCGCGGCATAGCGGAGTATCCGATGATTGCCGGAGTCGCTGAACCACAGGTTGCCGTCCGAATCGAACGCTATTCCCGCCCCCTGAACCCCTCCCGTGCCGGTCCCGTTAGTGCGGATCGACGCCTCCGTCGGATTGTTCGGACTGGGAGCATCCAGATTGGCACCACGCCCGTTGAGGTTCTCCTGGCCGATCACCAAGTCCGCGGTGCGTGGGGCATCCTCCTGGGCGAAGGGCTTAGGGAAACGCAGGATCCGGTTGTTGCCCGCATCTACAACGAAGACGTTGCCGTTGCGATCGACCGCGACCCCGGACGGTGCGTAGAAACCGCTATTGAACGTGCCGGCCGGCCCCTGCGGGGTGGTCGAGTAGAAGTCTCTTTGGCCGAGAACCAGATCCGCCCCCGCCCCATTCACGAAAGAGCCGGCGTCCTTCCATGCGAGGACGCGGTTGTTCCCCGTGTCTACAACGTAGATGATTTCGGGACTAACGGAAGTGTCCACCGCGACCGCGAGGGGTGAAAAGAGTTCCCTTCCCTCCACCAGGTTTGGCGCCGTACCATTGGGGATCGCCAATTCCTGCTGCGTCTTCGGCAACGAAAATTGACCGTAAACCTTGGCCGGCAGGGAGTTCAACACCACTTGGCCCGCCGCAATTCCTCCGAGCAGGGCCAGAAGGCTTAAAATTGCGAAAAGTCTCTTATTTATCATGACTTTGGTAGGCTCTCCCCCGATATGACCTTTGATCAAGATATCATGGGGACTTTGGTAATACCATCCCTCCTAGGACCCATCCGGACCCGTACTCCTGTAATGGTAAACTCGGATTTGACGCCAGATCCTCCATCCGGGCGCAGACCTAGACTATGCGCCGTAAGTTACCTAAATACGGCCCCCCTCGTTTGGGGTGCGCTGCATGGTCCGCAAATCGGCCTGGCTGATCTGACCTTCGCCGTCCCATCCGTATGCGCTGACCGGGTTGTCGCCGGTGATGCCGACTTGGGTCTTGTCCCGGTCATTGAGATGGCGCGGCACCAGATGGGATCCGTCCCGGGGATTGGCATCGCCTGCCGAGGCCCCGTCCGAAGTATCCTGCTGGTCTCCGACAGGCCATTCGAGCAGGTCCAGAGAGTGGCGGTCGACTCAGGTTCGCGCACGTCCGTCCAACTCGCCCGTATCATCCTCGCACACCGGTATGGGGTTTTCCCGGAAGTCGTCTCCATGGATCCCGATCTGGAGCGCATGCTGGACCAGACCGACGCCGCCCTTGTCATCGGCGACACGGCGCTCTCCATCGACCCTGCTGAAGTTGACGTCCCTTGCCTTGATCTCGGCGAAGAGTGGGTCAGCCTGACCGGGCTTCCCATGGTTTTTGCCACCTGGGCCGGCCGCCCCGAAGCCGTCACCCCTGAGGTCACCGAACTCCTTCACGGCTCCCTGCACTATGGTTTAGGCGAACTTGACTCTATCATTAAAGAAGAGGCAGAGCGGAGGGGCTTTGCTGAAGAGGTGGTCCACCGTTACCTGACGCGCGACATCTCCTTCTACCTCGGCCCCGAAGAAGAGGCCGGCCTCCGGCTCTATCTCGAGTACGCCATGGAGCTCCCGGACACGGGGGTCCCGACGGAGATGCATGTTCATGATGACGCCGCAGGAAGCCGCTGACCTCTTTCGCAGTGATGATCTGATCGGTATCGGCATGGCCGCCGACGCCGTCCGGCGCAAACTCCACCCGGACGGCGTGGTCACCTACATCATCGACCGCAACATCAACTACACGAACTTCTGCACGGAGTACTGCAGTTTCTGCGCCTTCTACCGGCCCATGGGCCACAAGGAGGGCTACGTCCTGGATCACGAGACCATCTTCCAGAAGATCCAGGAGACTGTCGACCTCGGCGGGACCGGCATCCTGATGCAAGGCGGCCTGAACCCCGACCTCAAGATCGAGTGGTACGAAAGCCTGCTCAGCGCAATCAAGCGCCGATTCCCGCAGGTCTGGCTGCATTGCTTGTCCGCACCGGAGATCACCTGTATTGCGGAAGTCAGCGGCCTCTCGTTGACGGACACCATCGCCCGCCTGCGCGACTCCGGGCTCGACTCGATTCCCGGCGGCGGCGCCGAAATCCTCCACGACGACGTCCGCAAGCGCATCTCGCGCTTGAAGTGCTCCACGCAGGAGTGGATCGACGTTCATCTCGCCGCGCACAGGCTCGGCATGCGGACCACGGCGACAATGATGTTCGGCTGCGGCGAAACGATTGAGCAGCGCGTACACCACCTCGAAATCGTGCGGCGCATTCAGGAGGAGACGGGTGGCTTCACGGCATTCATCCCGTGGTCCTTCCAGCCGGAAAACACCTCGCTGGGCCGCTTCGTCAAGGAAGAGGCAACAGGCGTTGAGTACCTGAAGAATCTCGCGATTTCACGGTTGTACCTGGAAATTATCCTGAACGTTCAATCGTCCTGGGTCACGCAGGGGTTGAAAACCTGCCAGGTCGGCCTGCGCTTCGGCGGCAACGATGTCGGCAGCATCATGATAGAAGAAAACGTCGTGAGCGCGGCCGGCGCGCGCAACAAGGCCACCGAAGAGGAACTGCGCCGCCTGATCCGCGACGCGGGATTTGTCCCCAAACAGCGCGATTCGCTCTACCGCACGTATTTTCTGAACTAAGAAGCCGGGACCGCCCGCGTAAGGAGACTCGACGTCTTCAGCGGTGCAGGCGCCTCCTCGAGGTTTGACACCTCCGGAGTGCATTGCGATCATCTTCCTATGCGAAAACTGGTTCTGCTCCTTATTTCCGCTACGGCTACCCTCGTTGCGCAGACTGCCGGTAACCCGCTCAGCACCTCGACCAAAGGCCTGTACACCATGGCCAAGAACAACCTGACGAAGGCCGCCGACAAGATGCCCGAAGAGAACTATGCGTTCAAGCCGACGCCCGACGTCCGCAGCTTCGGCCAGCTGGTCGGACATGTGGCGGATGCAAACTACATGTTCTGCTCGGCGGTGATCGGCGGACAGCCGCCTGTACGCGGCATCGAGAAGAGCAAAACGTCCAAGGCGGACCTCTCGCAAGCGTTGAAGGACTCCTTCGCATACTGCGACAAGGCCTACGACGGCATGACCGATGCCGCGGCCGCCACCCCAGTGAAGTTCTTCGGACAGGAGAGGCCCATACTCAATGTCCTGGACTTCAACAACATGCACGACTACGAGCACTACGGCAACATGGTGACGTACCTGCGCCTGAAGGGTCTCGTGCCTCCGTCGAGCGAAGGCCGCTAGCAAATCAGCCGTGTGTGAGGATCTGCCCGACCTCGTCCTCGCAGTGATCGACGTATCGCTCGACCAGAACGCCCAGCGAGACGGGCTCGTCTAGGCCGATCCGGCATGGTGTCTCCAGCTTGGATTCCGTCACCTGCGACAGCACGTGCACAAGCAGCCGGTTCTGGCAGACCCAGAGGTCCACAAGTTCCTGCCAGGGAAAATCGGCGTAGCGCTGAGCGCTGACCCATTCGGGCTGCGGATAGAAACGCGCCATGAGCTTGGGTTCGGTAAGCGCTCTGGCAATCCAGCGCTGGTATGTCGCTGCCCAGTCGGATAAGTACCCCAGCGCCTCCTTGCGGGTCCAGGCCCGGCGTTTGAGCTTCTGGCTTGCGTCCGCCTCTCCCCAGGAGTCAAAGGTCTGCGCACAGCGGTCAATCAGAGCATTGAGCTTGATGACAGCGGGCGACAGGCTCCCGGCGCACACCTTGAGTTCAGGAGACGGACGGCGAGGAGCGGCGGCGCTTCGAAGGTCGAAAGAAACAACGGCGGCCTTTCCCGCATCCCCGCGATAGCGCGTTTGAACCACTTCCTTGTAGTACTGCAGATTGACACCGTGGTGCCGCAGGACCTTCTCCGCCATACAATTCTCCACCCGTAGAAGACCAAGGACGATGTGGCCGCACGTGATGACACGCTGCCCCATTCGCTCGCTTTCCTCCGCAGCATAGCCGAGCGCGCGCTTGCAGTCATCGCTGAGCGGCATGTCTACCGACGTCGGGATCTCCGCCCGGGTGCCTGCGCGCCCCTCGGTGGCCTGCTGCCTGATGGAATCGGGAGCATCGGTCGGGAGCATCTGCCTCAGGATTGAGTCCTCCCGCAGCAAGCCCAGGAGGAGATGATCAGTCTCGATGTAGCCGGAGGCGGATTGGCTGGCCTCATAGCGTGCGAAAAAAATAGCCCGGCGCGCTCGCTCCGTATACTTCTCGAACATGTACTGCTCTCCCTGAATGCTGCTGGCTACACTGGAGGATATGCCCATTCCCGGCGCCTCCAGCGCGCTGCTGATTCATATTACCGGCCATGATAAGCCCGGCCTGACCCACTCGCTCACCACGATCCTGTCGCGCTACGGCGTGCGCGTTCTCGACATCGGCCAGGCCGTCATCCACGACGGCCTCGCGCTCGGCATACTCATTGAACTTCCCGAGGAGTTACGCTCCTCAGCTCTGCTGACCGATCTACTCCTTGAAGCGCACCACCTCGGCGTCCAGATCCGATTTAGCGCGTCATCCGCAGCCGAGTATAGCTCCTGGGTGGACGCACAGGCGAAGCAGCGGTTCATCATCACGGTGCTCGGACCAACCATCGATGCGGCGCACATCTCGCAGGTTTCGGGCATTCTCGCCGAAGCCGGCATCAACATCGACCGCATCGACCGGCTCTCCTCTCGCGCGCCCCTCCAGGCCGAACAGGCCCCGCCCCGCTTCTGCGTGGAATTCTCAGCCAGCAGCGTGGCGGCCTCCGATGAAGACGCGCTGCGAACGCGCCTCGCCGCGCTCACGGGCCCCGGCGAGATCGACGTCGCCTTCCAGCACGACTCCGTCTTCCGGCGCAACCGCCGACTGGTCGCCTTCGACATGGACTCCACGCTGATCCAGGGTGAGGTGATCGACGAACTCGCACGCGAAGCCGGCGTCGGCGAGCAGGTGCAGGCGATCACCGAGGCCACGATGCGCGGCGAACTGGACTTTCAGGCCTCCTTCCGCCGCCGTGTCGGGCTGCTCAAAGGACTGCCCGAGTCAGCGCTGCAGCGTGTCATCGAGCGCATCCCGCTCACCGACGGCGCGGAGCGTCTTGTGTCCACACTGAAACGCCTCGGATACAAAACCGCGATCCTCTCCGGCGGATTCACGTTCTTCGGACGCGTGCTGCAGAAGAAGCTCGGCATCGACTACCTGCACGCGAACACGCTGGATGTGCAGAACGGCGTAGTGACCGGTGAGGTGATCCCCCCAATCGTCGATGGAGCCCGCAAGGCTGAGCTGCTGCAGATCATCGCCGCGAACGAGGGCTTGAGCCTGGAGCAGTGCATCGCCGTCGGCGACGGCGCGAACGATCTGCCCATGCTGCGGTTGGCCGGGCTCGGCATCGCCTTCCGGGCCAAGCCACTGGTCCGCGCCTCCGCGCGGCAGTCCATCTCCGCTCTGGGGCTGGACGGAATCCTCTACCTTATCGGCGTCCGCGATCGGGATGTATCTTAGGGGTTAGAGACCACTATTGGGAGGGCGAACGATGCACCGAGTCTTGCGCCAAATCCCTGCGGCGTTTACCTTGTTGGTTCTCGCCGTCTCTCTGTCGGCCTTCGGCGGATTCTCACTGGTCCTCGGCAGTCCTGAAGCGAGCGCCGACGCGAAAGCCGCCCGCGCCGTACTAACGATCAGAGCAACCGGCTGCGCCGATCCTTCGATGGCGATTGTGTCAGGCACCGCAATCGGAATGGTGAAGGGCAAGAAGCAGAGCATTCCTCTCACCCTGCTCGCGCTGCCGCAGCCCGGCTTCTACGCTTTGGCCCGTCAATGGCCACAGGAGGGCAGATGGGTCTTGCAGATCACAGGAAAGGCCGGCAGCGAGTTGACCACTGTGCTGGTTCCCGTGACCGCGACAGGAGTGGACCGGTACAACGCCAAACACATTGCGGGACGGCCCGATGCCGCTGAGGTGGCTGCGCTGTTGAACTAGCGCTGGACACTGCCTCACTTTGCACAACAATAGAGACATATGTCGCGCGGGCGTAATCTCGCCTACTGGGCGTGCCTTTTCGTGGGCATCGTCTGCCTCGTGGCCGCTTCCATCTTGTTTGTTACCTCGAAAAACCTTTTCGACGCGCGGACCTTTGGCCTCCGCGCGGAAGAGAGTCTCTCCGACCCGGGTGTCGCCGCGTATGCCGCCGAGATGATGACGCGCTCGGCAGTGGCGAGCAGTCCGGACCTCATCGCCGTACGCCCACTGATCCTCGCCGGCGCCAGCGGCCTCTGCGGCACGCGTCCCTTCCAGGCTTTGGTGGGCCGTGCTGCCCAGGAGGCGCATCATGCGGCGTTTTCTGAGGGAGCGCAACGTCTGCTGCTCTCCATCCCCGACGCCCGAATTCTCCTCGAGTCCGCACTGCAGCAAGCCAGCCCGCAGCTTGCCGCGAAGATCCCGAAGCACGTCGAACAAGCCTTCGCCTCCTTCAACGGACGAGAGGCGGATTTGATGCTGCGGGTCGCCCGCACTGGCGGAACAATCCGGTGGCTCTACTGGCTGCTCTTCCCTGTGGGCGCGCTGTTGCTCGTGTTGGCTGTGTGGGCTGCCCGCAACCGCGGCAGGGGACTGACGCGCGTGGGAATTGGCCTGATTGTCGCGGGTGTGATCCTGGCCGCGCTCGTGCCGGCCGGCGGATTGGTATCCCTGCTGGTGCATGAGCCTCTCACGCGGGGCCTGCTTCGCGGGCTCTGGCGAACTTTCCTGTCTCCGCTCCGTGACTGGGGCTTGCTGTTCGCCGGGCTCGGCGTCGTAATGGCCGCGGGCGCATCGTCACTGCTGGAGACCCTCGATCCCATCGACCGCGCGCGGCAGATCGGCCGAATGCTGGTGCAGCCTCCGCACTCAGCCGCCGGCCGCCTCGCGTGGGCGACGACACTGCTCCTGTTGGGAACACTCGCCATTCTCCGGCCGCTCGTGGCGCTCGACATCGCTATGACGCTGGCGGGCGTTTCCGCTGCGTTCGTGGGCGCACGCGAACTCTTCCGCCTCTTTAGAGAACGCCTGGTTTCCCACGGCTTTGAGGTCGACGCAGAGAGTCCGGCTGGATGGCGGTTTGCCGCGGGCGGTGTCACGGTGCTGGCAGTCGCGGTTGCAGCGGTGTGGTTCCTGTGGCGCTTTCCCTCCAGCCAACCGGCGCAGGCCGCGGTCACTGCCTGCAACGGCCATTCGGAGCTCTGTGACCGGCGCGTGGACGAAGTGGTATTCCCCGGCACGCACAACTCGATGTCGAATCAGGAAGCGCCAGGCTGGATGTTTCCGCACCACCAGGCGGCGATGCCCCGGCAATTGCGCGACGGCATCCGTGCCCTGCTGTACGACGTTCACTACGGCTTCCCGGGCGGCGCGCGCGTGAAGACCGACATGGACTCCGAACCGCTCTCGGACAAGGTCAAGGAAGCCGTTGGCGAAGAAGGATTCCAGGCTGCAATGAGGATTCGCAATCGCCTGGTGGGCGTCGATGAAGGCCGCCGGGTCGTCTACCTCTGCCACGGCCTGTGCGAGTTGGGCGCCTATCCGCTGGAACCCACGCTGGAAGAGATTCGGGAATTCTTTGTCACCCAGCCGGACGAAGTCGTGCTGATGATCGTGGAGGACTATGTCACGCCGCAGGACCTGGCTGCGGAATTTGAGAAGGCCAAGCTCAAAGAGTTCGTTTACACGGGTCCATCCTCACCGCAGTGGCCGACTCTGCGGCAGCTCATCAACTCGGGACAACGCCTGATCGTGTTCATCGAATCCGGCAGGCCGGGAGTCGACTGGATCCGGCCCGCATTCAGGAACTTACGCGAGACGCCCTACAGCTTCCACTCCCTGGCGGAGTTCTCCTGCAGGGCCAATCGCGGCGGCGACGAAGGCTCGCTGTTCCTCATGAACAACTGGATCGAGACCACTCCCACGCCCAAGCCGTCCAACGCAGCCATCGTGAATGCTCACGATGCCCTGCTGGCGCGCACCCGTCAATGCGAGTCCGAGCGCCACCACATGCCCAACATCATCGCCGTCGACTTCTACCGGACGGGCGACCTGCTCCGTGTGGCCGACGAATTGAACGGCGTCACGGCCACAGCTTCTCCCACACCAGAGCGTCAAACTGGTACACGGCCCTGAAGCCGAAGCGGTCGTAGAGCCGGATGGCGCGCTCGTTGGAAGCAGTCACCGTGAGAGAGACTTCGCTGGCCCCGCCGGCAACCAGCGCGGCCATGCTGCGCCGCAACATCTCGTACCCCGCCCCGCTCCCCTGATACTCCGGAGCGAGGCAGATCTGGGCAATGTGGCCGGACTGTTCCGAAACCATGGTCGCCAGACAGAGCCCCTGAGTGCGTCCTGCTGCATCGATCGCAAGCCACGAACACTGCGGAGAAAAATGTCCGCAGCCCGGGTACTGCACGATGTTCTGCAGGAAGCGCCGCGCGCCGTGGGCGGAGTGGTATTGATCGTTGATCTCGCCATCCACGTGGCCGTAATAGACGTGCGCGATCAGCTCCGCGGCGTCTTCCAAATAGCGTGGCGACCACTGCTGGTAGCGCAATTCGGGAACGTAATCGCCCGTCCGCCTATGTTCGATACCATCAGTGGGCGCGAGCATGAAATGCCGGCAGAAGGCTCGCGGCCGCAGACCCGACGGTGCCAGCTGGCTGCCGCGCGATGCCAGGTGCATCAGTTGCGCCTCCACGCGCCGGATCCACGGACTGCGCCGGAGCTGCGCGAGGGCGCCCTCCAGCAACAGGTTCTCGTTCGCCGGGGTCCGCCAGGCGTCGCGCACATAGAGGTCACCGACCAACCCTTTGTGCTCTTCAGAAACCCAATAGGTGTAGCCGACCACCTCCGTGCCGTCGACCAGAGCGTAGCCCTCCAGCGCCTGCATTGCCGCATACCGCAGGACAAGATCAGCGGATGGGCCGAAGTCCCAATGCAACAGCGCCAGCCAGCGGGCCTTCTCTTCATCGAGGAGCACGGCCAGCGCCGTCGCAGGGAGCGATCGGAGCTCAACGCGCCGGCACAACTGGACCTGCTCTCGCGAGGCCATAGCGCGATGATAACAGCCTTACGCGCCTTTGTAGTCGCGTAGGAACTCTTTAATGCAACGGAGTGCCTGGCGGGTGCGGTGGTGGTTCTCGATCGACGCGAAACGGACATGTCCATCGCCCGCCGGCCCGAATCCGATGCCCGGAGACACTGCAACCAGCGCCTTTTCCAGCAGCATCTTGGAGAAGTCGAGCGACCCGACACCGCGGAACGCCTCCGGAATGGGCGCCCACACGAACATCGAGCCCTTGGGGCGCTCGACCGGCCAGCCTGCGGCGTTCAGGCCATCCACCAGCAGATCCCTGCGCCGCTCGTAGAGGTGGCAGATCCTATGGACGTCCTCTTCGCACTCACGCAGCCCGATGATCGCTGCGATCTGGATGGCCTGGAAGTTGCCGTAGTCCAGATAGCTCTTGATGCGCGCCAGCGCCTTGATCATCTTCGGGTTGCCGAGGCAGAAGCCCACGCGCCAGCCTGCCATGTTGTAGCTCTTGGTCATCGAGAAAATCTCGACGGCGCACTCCTTGGCGCCTTCCACCTGCAGGATGCTGGGCGCTTTGTAGCCGTCGAAGCAGAGGTCGGCATAGGCGAAATCGTGCAGCACCATGCTGCCGTGATAGCGCGCCAGCCGGATCACTTCCTTGAAGAAATCCAGGTCCACACAGACGGTGGTCGGATTGTGCGGGAAGTTGAGCAAAATCAGCTTGGGCGGCTTCACGGACTTGCGATACAGCGCCTCCAGATCGTTCAGATAGTCCGCGGGCTTGCACACCGGCAGCGGCACCGCCTGTCCCTCGGCCATGATCACACCCCACTGGTGGATCGGGTAACAGGGCATCGGGGTCACTACCTGGTCGCCCGGCCCGATGACGGCGAACATCAGGTGAGCCAGGGCATCCTTCGCGCCGATGGTGACGATCGCCTCGGACTCCGCGTCCAGTTCGACTCCGTAGTTGCGGGCATATCGCTTGCAGATCTCGTGGCGCAGGTTGGGGATGCCGCGCGACACGGAATAGCGGTGATTACGGGGGTTCCTTGCTGCCTCGACGAGCTTGCTCACAATCGGGCGCGGCGTGGCGCCATCAGGATTGCCCATCCCAAAGTCGACGACGTCGTACTGCGCTGCGCGCAGCTTTGCCTTCATCTCGTTGACGACGGCAAAAACGTAAGGGGGCAGTTTTGATATACGGTAAAACTCGTCCGGCAAAGAATCCATACAATTCATGCTACACTGCCGGACATGCGGAGCTATTGTTGGGCCTGTGTTCTGGCCTCTGTACTGGCTTTCGGCATCGTCTGCGCGCAGAACGGAAAGCCTGCCAAAGAGATCGATTCCGCCGAGTTGGCGAAGCTGCTGGAGCAGCCTGGAAAGGTCTACTTCCTCGATGTTCGCGAGCCTTCCGAGATCGCGAGTCTCGGCTCGGTGAAAGGCTACGTCAACATTCCCCTCAGCCAGCTTGAGGGACGCCTCAAGGAAGTCCCTAAGGACAAGCTGATCGTCACCCTTTGAAGCCAGGGCGGACGGGCCACCCGTGCGGCGGCCATGCTCGAAGCCAAGGGCTACAAAACCCTCGGTTCCTGTGGATTGGAAAAGGTGAAGAAGCAGGGCGGAGAGAAACTGGTCACAGCGAAGCCTGAGTCAAAATAGCCTTGTCACTCACGAATTTCCGTGCTCTCATGTAGCCAGGAGACCAATGTGATTCTGCTTGCATGGTTTGCGCTTCTGGTGACGCAACCCGTGCTTCCGGCGCCTATGGGGAAGCTTTCGCTGTTCCCAAAGCACTTCACACTGGCAGTTATGACCCTTGCGCAGCAGGTTTCCAACCCGTGCTCGATCCGGCTGCTCGAGATGCAGATCCCCAAGGACGTACAGTTTTCGATGAACGTAATCAAGCCTGACGCGAAGGCGATGAGCGGGATACCGCAAGTGAAAGTCCCCGCCCCGCCCTGCTCGAAGTAGCGTCACTTCACGCGCGTCACTGAGAATCCCTGCCAGCCCGGAGTCACAATCTCCGTCTGCAGACGCGGATCGTTCTGGATGCGCTTCAGAAACTCCCGAACCTCGTCCGGATGCGAGGTGACGTTGTGAGCCACAATGATCCCGCCGGACCGCATCTTCGGCAGCGCCAGTTCAAAGTACTTGATGTAGTCCTCCTTCAGCGCGTCGAGAAAGACGAAGTCCAGCGGCCCGTCCAGCCGCTTCATCTCCTCGATGGCGTCGCCGCGCACAGCGTCGATCACCCGGTCGAGCCCCGCGATCCGGAAATTCTCCCGTGCCTGCCTGTCGCGGCCCTCATCGATCTCCACGGTAATCAATCGCCCCTCGCGCCCCAACAGCGGCCAGGCCAGCCACACCGACGAATACCCCGTGGAGGTGCCCAGCTCGACGATGCGCGTGGCGCGGTTGTCGCGCACCAGCCGCCGCAGGTACGCGCCTTCCACGGGCTCGATGTTGCCGAAGCGCTCCGACGGCGTGTCCATGCGCGTCAATGAACCCATGACTCGTCGATCCTGCGCTGTCGGCCGGCTCGCGGCGACGTTACGGTTCTCCGGCTTGAAAGCAGCCTCGGCAAGGTTCCAGATGTCATCCAGGTGGACGCGCCGGATCCGCTCGCTGTGGCGGTAGTATTCGCGCCAGTCGCCGCGAATCAACTGCCAGTCGCCCAGCTCTTCCGCCGCGCGCGCATCAGTCTCGATCCGCTCAAGGTGAACGAACGTCCGCCGCGCCTGCTCCAACTCCCCAATCCCCGCACCGTCCTTCTTGAACTGCTCGATCGTCCGGTACAACTCGCTCTCGGCTTCCGCCGTCGTGTGTCCCGGAGCGACATCCACCGCGATGGTGAGTAGCGCCGGGTACCTCATGCCGGGCGCCCCCAGGTAAACGCGAACCAGCGTAGCGATTCTCGACTCGTCTACCAGCCGCCGCTGCAACCGTGGCTCAACGATCGCAGCCAGCAGATCCCAAGCGGCGTAACTGTCTGCGGAAGCGCCGGGCCAGCGATACCCGATCCGAAGCCGCATCTGCCCGGCATGCTCCTTCTCGCAGCGCAGTTCCGCAGTCTGCGGCGGCTCTTCCGATCCGGGTTTTGGCGCCTTGGCCCCGCCTGGCAGCGGCCCAAAGTACCGCGCGGCCAGCGCCTTTGCCTCGCTCCGCGTGATGTTGCCGGCGATGACGGCGGTCAGGTTCGCCGGAGCCCAGTAGCGCTTCAGATAGGCTGCCGCGTCACCCTCGGTGAGCTTTTCCAGGTCCGCCACAACTCCCGTATTCGGCTGGCGGTAAGGGTGCTTCTGGTAAGCGAGCGCCTTCAGATCGAGAATCAGCAGTCCGTCGTCGTCGCGCCTGGCTCTCTGTTCGGCAACGAAGGCGTCTCGCTCTTTGGAGAAGTCGCTCAAGACAGGGTTGGCAAGCCGAGCCGACTCCAGCTCGAACCACTTCGACGCGTTCGCTGACGGCAGGGTGACGCTCACCACCGACCAGTCCGCATTCGACGACGCCCTCAATCCCGTCGCCCCGGCCTCGGCATAGGCGCGCTGCAGACCGGGATCCTTCAAGGCGAGCCGCGCAAGGATCTGGCTGACACCCCGAATGCCGGGAACCTCCCTCGACGCCCCGGCATCGGCGTGCGTCACGAAGCTGACCGTCTTCGATCCCTGCCGCTCCTGCACGATGAACATCATTCCGTTGGCGAGTCGGAATTCGTCTGTCTTCTTCAGCGCTTCATCGATCCAGAGCTTCTGGGCGAAGGCGGAACTCAGCATGAGAGCTGTCATCGCGAGGCGGACACCAATGTGATGCAACATGCCGCCAGCATGCTCCGAATTGGGGCGAAGAGGCAGGCTCTTAACGGTGCGATACAGGTATCAGGCGCCTTGCAAGCGACTGCGGCAAAAGGCCTTAGTGCGGAAACTCGACCTCGGCCACCCAAGGCTCCAGAAACTGGCCGTAACGCAGGGTGACGCGGTAGAGCGGGGTCTCACTCTTCTCGCTTCGGGATGTCTGCGTCATCGCGCGGAAGCCGTCGCTGTATGGTTTCGGCACGTGGATGTTCGAGGGAATCTGAACGAGGAAGGCAGAGATGCGGGCGGGCCGTGCAGGACGGTTCAGTTGAGCTGGGTAGGCAGGGTCACTCTGAATCCGCACTATCGCGGGCAGGATGATGACATTAGTTCGGCCCGCGTATCCGCCCCGCAGCTGGGCGGCGTCGGGGGCGGCGTCGATTGGCAGCAGCCGGGATGCTCGACGCTCATTCTCCAGGCGGTTAGGATCCTGCAACGCAGTAAAGGCCTTCTGCCAGGCTGGGCCATCATACTCAAAGGCCACGAATGCCGTTCGCGGCCTTTGCCGCAGATAGAAGTCATACGCGCGAGGATCGCCGGGTTCTACGCTGCAGTCGAAACCCAGGGAGCAGACCTGCTTTCGATCGAGCCAGGTTAGCCCGGTCCAATCGTGAGACAGGCTCGAGTATTGGAGCTGCAGACGGACACCGCTGTCGTCGCTGTCGCGATAGTACTGAAGCTCACGATCCGTGAGCGTAATCTCCTGAGTCGCTTGACCAGCCCGGTTTCGAGCGATGTGAACCAGGGCGAACGCGTTGGCGATCAATACCAGTGCGACGGCCGCGAAAAGTGACGTCAGCTTCCTCATGCCTCGGCTCCTTCCTTCAGCCCGGCACGCATCCGCTTGAAGGCGAGCACAAGCAGGATTGCGATCCCTCCGATCACACCGAAGAAGACAAACCGCGGCATCCAATCCCACCACCAGTGGTAGAGCCGGCAGAACAGGAAGATCACAAAGAACGCTGCTGAGAGATTCACAACGCCATCCCACTGGCGTCGGATGCCGAGGGCGATGAAACCAGCGGTGGAGATGAGCCCCAGGAACTCATAGATCCGCTCGATCGTCTTTGTCGCCCCGGGAAAGTAGCTATGCCCGCCCCATTCTGCCAGGGCCAATACCGCGACGAAGAATACGAACACACCAGCGAGACGATAAACGGCGGGGAAGTCTGTGTGGCGCTTGTGAACGATGACCATGGGCGCGGCAAACACCAGCAGCCCCATCACGACGAAATGCTCCGGCCTGTCACCAAAGTTGACCCAGTGGAGACCGAAGCGCACCATCAGCGTCGCCGAGGCCCAACTCAGAAGGAAACCGACGGCCATCACAAGCAGCGGACGGAGCCCGTAGCGGTAGGCCAGCAGCAGCGCAAAGAGACCCCAGGCCAGTAACGCATTCTGCGAGGACGTCATGTTGAAGATACTGCCGAGTGCGGCCAGATTCAGGATGGAGCAGGCCAGAGCGATCAGCGCCAGGAGCCCGGCGAAATAGAGCGTGCGCTCCTTCCGGGCTGCATACTCGGTTCCTGCCAGCGACGCTAGCGGCAGCAGCATGACCACGGCGACCTGAACGGGCGTCGAGACATAGCCCCAATATCGCGAGAAGAAGAGCAGGACGGCAGCGCACATCGCCAGCCCGCCCAGCGTGGAGGCGATCCGCAGCCCCCAGGAGACTCTTTTCTGCGAATCGGTTGTATCGACGTCAAATTGCTCAGCCAGCAACTTCAGCGTCTTATCCGCATACTCCTCAAATGATCCTCGCTGTTCCGCCGTCAGGGTCAGTACGCCCTCGCGCTCCAACTCTGCGAGTTCCCGGCGCACCATCCGGATGCGGTCTGCCCGGCTCTGCGCCTCGCTTCGGCTCTGCGTCCCTCCGTTCATCAGCGCGATTGTATCGCGGCACCGGGAACACTGTGAGGCTCACGCCATGAACGGTTGGATCCCGTGGTTGATCGGCTCGATTGCGCCTACTGCCGCTTCAGCCACCCGCCGCGATTGAAGCTCATGAGGAACTTCTCCCGTGTACGATCCACCGTGAACGGCGGTTTCCCAGCCAGAAACTCCTCCACCGCCTCCAGCGGCCCCGGACCGTGCTTCGGCAGAATCGGATGACCGCCCATGTGCGTGTCCTCCACCACCAGGTAGCAGCCCGGCGAGACCATCGGACCATACAGCCGCAGCTCCTGCAGCACATGCCCCTTGTGGTGATCCGAATCCAGCGACACCATCACCCTGTCCCCTGGCTCCAGCAGGCTCTTCACCTTGTCGATCATCGCCGGATCCGTCGAAGAGCCCTTCAGATACGTGATGCGCGGATGCTGCGGCAGATTAGGCTGCTCCTCGATATCGATCGAGATCACCCGCCCCTTGCCGATCATGTCGAATAGCGACGCGAAGTAATACGCGCTGCCGCCCTTGAACGTCCCGGCTTCCACCAGCACATCGGGCTTGGTCTCGTACAGCAGCTCCTGGTACGCCCACATGTCGAACGGCGACTTCTGCACCGAGACGCCGCGCCAGCGCGTGTCGTTGAACGTGGTCTCTCCGTTCTTGTGGAAGAGGATGTGGAAGTTGTCGACGACCTTCGACGGCCGCCGCTCCCACTTCGATCCGACGTATGCGCCGCCGGCCAGCCCGAGAACCAGCGCGGTGCCTGCAACGACCCAGTAACGTGTGCTCATTTGACGACGATGTTGACCAGTTTACCCGGAACGCAAATCACTTTGACCACGGATTTGCCGTCCAGATTCGCCTTGATCTTCCCGTCGTTGAGAGCCGCCTGCTCCTGCTCCTCTTTGGATGACCCGTTCGGCACGGTAATGCGTCCACGCAGCTTCCCGTTGACCTGCACCGGAATCTCCAGCGCCTCTTCGCGCGCCAGTTCCTCGTCGAAGCCCGGCCACTGCTGCTTGAACACGGGTCCGGTGCGCCCGGTCATCTCCCAAAGCTCTTCCGCGGCGAATGGCGCAAACGGCGCGAGCAGCAGAATCACCTTCTCCGCGCACTCCCGGCGCACCGCCGGCGACATTTCCGCCTCGCACGCATACAGCTCGTTCATCAGCTCCATCAACGCAGCGATGGATGTATTGAAGTGCCAGCGGTTGTCAAAGTCAGAAGTGATCTTGCGGATCGTCTGATGCAGCTTCCGCAGCGCGCGCGAATCCGTCTCACCCGAACCCTCGCCTCCGTCCGCATTGCGCGTCACCCACTTGAACAGACGCGTCAGGAAACGCCACTGTCCTTCAACACTGGACTCGTTCCAGTCCATGTTCTTCTCTGGCGGTGCAGCAAACAGCGTGAACAGCCGGCACGTGTCCGCGCCATACTTCTGCACCATCTCATCGGGATCGACGATGTTGCCCTTCGACTTCGACATCGTCTGGCCGTGGAGCTGAACCATGCCCTGCGTAAACAGGTTCTTGAACGGCTCATCCACCTTCACCAGTCCGATGTCGCGCATCACCTTGCACCAGAATCGCGAGTACAACAGGTGCAGGATCGCGTGCGTCACGCCGCCGATGTACTGATCTACCGGGAACCATGGCTCCACCGCCTCCGGCGCAAACGGCAGCTTCTCGTTCTTCGGATCCACGTAGCGGAAGAAGTACCACGAGGAATCCACGAACGTGTCCATCGTGTCGGTCTCGCGCTCCGCCGGACCGCCGCATTTCGGACAGGTCGTTTCCAGGAAGCTCTTCAGGTTGGCCAGCGGCGACTTGCCGCGCCCCGTGAACTCGACATCCGGAGGCAGCACCACCGGGAGCTGATCGTCCGGCACCGGCACGCAGCCGTCCGTCTTGCAGTGCACCACGGGAATCGGAGTGCCCCAGTAGCGCTGGCGCGACACGCCCCAGTCCTTCAGCCGGTACGTGATCGACGCCTTGCCGAAGCCTTCCTTCTCAGCCTTCTCCGACATCCGGCGCCGGCCCTCTTCGCTCGTCAGGCCCGACCACTCGCCGGAGTTCTCCATGATGCCGTACTCGGTGAAGGCTTCCGTGGGATTCACGGCCAGTTCGCCTTCAATCGGGCGGATCACAGGCACGATCGGAATCGAGTACTTCTTACAGAACTCGAAGTCGCGCTCGTCATGCGCAGGCACAGCCATGATCGCGCCGGTGCCGTAGCCCCACAGCACGAAGTTGCCGATCCACACCGGGACCTCGGCGCCGCTGTACGGGTTCACGGCAAAGTGGCCCGTGAAGAAGCCCTCTTTGACGAGATTCTCCGGATCCTTGCGGCCCTGGTCATCGACCATCGCCTTGAGTTTTGCCGCAAGCTCACCGGCGCAGAGCTGCTTCGACAGCGGATGCTCCGGCGCCAGGATCACGCAGGTCGCACCGTAAATCGTGTCCACGCGCGTGGTGAAGACGCGGATCTTCTGAGCATTGCCCTTCTGATCCGGGCCCTTCAGCCCGAAGTCCACTTCGGTGCCTTCGCTGCGCCCGATCCAGTTGCGCTGCATGGTGATGACCTGAGACGGCCAGCCCGCCTCGATCTGCGCCATGTCATCGAGAAGTTGCTCCGCGTACTCGGTAATGCGCAGGAACCACTGGTCCAGTTCCCGCTGCTCCACGGGCGTCGTCTCGTGACGCCAGCAGCAACCGTCGATCACCTGCTCGTTGGCCAGCACCGTGCTGCACTCCGGGCACCAGTTGACCAGCGACGATTTCCTGTACGCGAGGCCCTTCTCCATCATTCGCAGAAAGAGCCACTGGTTCCACCGGTAATACTCCGGCGTGCAGGTGTTCACCTCGCGATCCCAGTCGTAAGCGAAGCCCAGACGCTGGAGCTGCTTCTTCATGTGCGCGACGTTGGAATGCGTCCACTCCGCGGGATGGCGCCTGTTCTTGATCGCCGCATTCTCGGCCGGCAGGCCAAAGGCGTCCCAGCCCATGGGATGCATCACGTCGTAGCCGCGCATCCACTGATAGCGGGCGAGCGTGTCGCCGATCGAGTAGTTGCGCACGTGTCCCATGTGCAGCCGTCCGCTGGGATACGGCAGCATTTCAAGGACGTAGTAGCGCGGCTTGGAGCCGTCGTCCACGGCTTTGTAGAGCGCGGGATCGGCGGCCCAGCGCTCCGCCCATTTCAACTCGATGTCCTGGTGGTGATACGGCTTTTCCGGCATAGTGATTTCAGTGCGTCCACATTGCGCTGGTCGTCGCCCGGCTCGTCGACGGGGGTCTCCAGCACGAAGGCTTTGTCCCGCAGCTTCGGATGGTTGAGAATCCGGCGGAAGCCTTCCAGTCCGATGTGACCTTCTCCTATGTTCGCATGCCGGTCCAGCCGCGAGGCGAACGCGCCCTTGGAATCGTTCGCGTGGATCACCGGAATCATCTCGAGTCCCAGCAAGGACTGCGCTGTTTCGACGGTCTGGTTCAATCCCTCCTCCGTCGATACGTCGTACCCGCTCGCATAGAGATGGCACGTATCCAGGCAGTACCCGATGGGGAAAGGAACCACGGGTTGCGCAAGATCCCGCAGCGTCTTCAACTCCTGCATCGTCCGTCCGATGGTGGCCCCGGCGCCCGCGGTGTTCTCGAAGAGCAGCGTAATACCGCTTGTCTTCAACTCCCGGGATGCAACTTCGAGTGAACGGACAATATTTGCGATGCCCACATCGACGGGCTGGTCGCGCGCACTGCCCGGATGCATCACCAGGTACTCCGCTCCCATCGCCATAGCCCGTTCCAGTTCCCCGCGAAATGCCGCAATCGACTTCGCTCGGATCACATCGTCCGGCGCGGCCAGGTTGATGAGATACGAATCGTGCACGACCAGCGGCTCCAGCCCCTGCTCGTCGCGGTACTGCTTCAACTCTCGGATCTGTTCCTGCGGCGGCATGGCGGCGCGCCACATCCGCGGGCTCGACGAGAAGATCTGAAAACAATTCGCGCCCAGTTCATTGGCCTTGATCGCAGCGTTGACGAGCGCCCCCGATGTGGAGCAGTGGATGCCGATGCGCATAGGGAAGAGTGTAGCCTGCCTGACGCCGGAGGCGAAAAAGGGCTGGAAACCATCGCGCATTTCGCTTATGTTAGGTCACAATATCCGCAGAACTGGAGTGTTCCATGCCGGGAACCGTACCTGACCGTTTTTGCGACCTCATCATGAAAGGTGGCATCACCAGCGGCGTTGTCTACCCGCTGGCAATCTGCGAATTGAGCAAGGCGTTCCGGTTTCGGAGCATCGGCGGAACCAGTGTGGGCGCAATCGCTGCCGCGGCTGCCGCCGCCGCTGAATATGGGCGAGGAAAGCCGGGTGCCGGCTTCGAGCTGCTTGCCGGACTGCCCCAGTTCCTGGGCGAACCGGTTAACAGCGCCAAGGACACACGGCTGTTCAGCCTTTTCCAGCCTCAGCAGTCCACCCGGCCGGTATTTCGGACGCTGACTGCGGCTCTCGGAGGCGGGCGCTGGGCCTGGCTGAGGGTGCTGGCGGCTGCATTCAGGAACTTTCCTCTCGCCTTCCTGTCCGGTCTGGCCGTCGCCGCGATTCCCTTCTCCACGCTCGACACGGACGGTACTGCCTGGCAGCAGATCGTCATAGTGGCGCTGACCCTGCTGCTCGCGGCAGTTGCATGCCTGGTGTTCACGGGAGCAGCATTCGTGCTTCGCCTCCGCCGGGGATTGGCAGACAACTATTTCGGCTTGTGTACTGGGATGGCCGGATCAGGCGCCTTCCCGGCTATGGCACTCACTCCCTGGCTGCACGAGTATCTCAATACGCTGGCCGGACTGGATCCCGGCGGACGTCCACTGACCTTCGGCGATCTCTGGGGAAAGTCAGATTCGCAGAGTGAACCTCGCATATGCCTGGAGGTGGTGACGACTTGCCTGACGATGGGCCGTCCCTTCCATTTACCCTTTCGCGATGACGAGGAGGCGCATGAAAGCAAGCAGTTCTATTTCCGGCCGGATGAGTTCAGTGACCTCTTTCCTACGCCCGTCGTCGACTGGATGGTAAAGCACTCAAGAGATCGCGACGTGCCCGATCGCCAAAAAGGCTTCTATGCCCTGCCGGATCCGCAAAACCTGCCGGTTGTGGTTGCCGCCAGGATGAGCCTGAGCTTCCCGCTGCTTCTCTCGGCCGTGCCTCTGTATGCCGTGGACCTCTCGCGCAAGGACGAAGCGGATCGCGTGAAGGAAGTCTGCTGGTTCTCCGACGGTGGAATCGGCAGCAATTTCCCCATCCAACTTTTCGATGCTCCGGTGCCCCGATGGCCGACATTCGCGATCGATCTCGGCGAGAAGCACCCCGACTTTGACGCTGGAGTGTTCATGCCGAAGACGAACGGCGAAGCCATCCTGCCGGACTGGAGCCGCTTCGGCCAGACGCCGGGGTTCCTCGGCCCGATGTTCGGGTTCGCCTTCGCCACACTGGACACCATGATGAACTGGAGCCATGAGACTCAGGCCCGCCTCCCCGGCTACCGCGACAGAATCGCGGTGATCCGGCTGAACCCATTGGATGGCGGGCTGAACCTCAACATGGATGCCGGACAGATTAAACGCCTCAGCGAATACGGCCGGCAGGCTGGAGTCGAGTTCGTTCGCCGGTTCACGGAAACCAGCCCGGATGTGCAGTTGGACTGGCATAACCACAGGTGGGTCCGGCTGCGCAGTTTCCTCGGCTGCGCAGAGGCGCTGCTGAAGCAGTTGGAGCGCACCTGCGAGTTCGCCGAGGAACATCACGAATCGTTCGAGGACCTGATCACAGGCTGCGATGGAATCCCAAAGCACGCCTATCGTTGGAGAAACGAACTGCAGCAGCATCTGGCATCTCAGACGTTGCAGGCGCTGAGAGACCTTTCGCTCGATACCGATGGCGAGTCCCTGGTCCCCTGTTCTCCGAAGCCCCGGCCTGAACTTCGGCCCCGACCCCGGATCTGATCGTCGGCTACCCTGAGAACAATGTGCATACTCAAGCGCATTGCTTCGTGGTGTGTCCTGCTGGCGGCATCTCTGCTGCAGGCGCAGCAACTGGAATTTGCCGTCATCGGCGACCCCGGCACCGGCGACCACCATCAGCGCGCCGTCGCCCAGCAGATGATCCGCTACTCCGCCCAGCATCACTGGGAGTTCATCCTCTCGCTGGGAGACAACGTCTATGAGGACGGCAATCCGAAAGACTTCGGCCCCAAGTTCAAAGACATCTATCAGCCCCTGACATCGAAGGGCATCCGGATCCATGCCACACTCGGCAACCATGACGCATGGAAGGACGGTGGCGCCGCGCAGGTAGCCGATCCGGGTTTCGGCTACGTCGGCGGTCAGGACGAGTATGTCTTCGAGGCTGGTCCCGTCACCCAAGGCAAACGTCTGGCACGCTTCATCTGCCTGAACTCCGTGGCGTGGCTGGACGCCTTGGAGGGGAAGAGAGTCTTGCCCTCGCTGGAACAACGAAAGGAGCGGCTCAAACTGTGGCTGGCCGAATCCGGCAAGTATCACTGGAATCTCCTCTACTTTCATCACCCGCTCTATTCTTACGTGGAGACCTTTCTCTTTCGCCCCAGAGGCCACGGCGGATCAGAGCTTCTGCGCCAGCAACTGGAAGCCTTGATCGTCGGCCGAATCGACCTCGTTTTGTCGGGCCACGACCACTTCTACCAGCGAATCAAGCCCCAATCTGGAATCGCTTATGTTGTTTCAGGCGCGGCGGGCAAACTCCGTCCCGGAGTCAGCACAACACACCAAAATGTCGCAAAGGCCGCCCTAGTCCGCCACTTCCTCAACGTCGCAGTGACGACAAACCGCCTGTCTTATGAAGCAGTTGCCGACAATGGGGCCATCATCGACAGCTTCGAGATCATCAAGAGAGAGCTGAAACCTTGAAGAGGCTTAACACAGGGATCGTGGATGAATCGCCACACGGAAGAATCGAAACCGTGTCAATTTAGCCACACGTAAAGTCTTGTAAATGATTAGCTACAAAGCACTTAACAGTGCAACCCGACTCTGCTAGCATGGTTGCTTGGTCCACACACGCCAGCTTCTGGAGTCCGCGTTGCGATTCGAAACCACCATTCACAAACCGGTAGAGACGAGTGGAATAGGGTTGCACAGCGGAGTCCCGGTGACCATGCGGATTCTCCCCGCGCCTCCCGCCACCGGAATCGTTTTCAGACGCACGGACCTGGACAACTTCGAAGTCCCCGCCAGTTGGAAATACGTGCAGCGAGTGAGTTACGCCACATCCCTGATGCGGCAGGGCGTGCTAATCAGCACCACCGAGCATCTCCTCAGCACGTTGTACAGCATGGGCATCGACAATGCCTATGTGGAGATCGATAACCTCGAAGTGCCGATCCTCGACGGCAGTGGCCTGCCATTCGTGGAATTGCTTCAGGAGGCGGGCATCAGGCAGACGCGCCGCCGCAGGCGCTACCTCCGCATTCTGCGCCCGGTCGAACTCACCGCAAACGGCAAGACCGTGGCTATTCTCCCCGCCGACAGCTTCCGCCTGAACTGCCACGTCTTCTTCAATCACCCCCTCGTTGGAGCACAGTCGCTGGAGATGGAAGTGTCTCCGGAGAACTACGCGCGGGAGATTTCACCGGCCCGCACGTTCGGATTCGCCAACGAACTGGACCAGATGCGCAATATGGGCCTGATCCGCGGCGCCACCCTCGACAGCGCCGTCTGTTTCGCACCGGAAGGCGTGATGAACCCCGGCGGCCTGCGCTTCCCCGACGAACCCTGCCGGCACAAGGCGCTCGACCTGATCGGCGATCTCGCCCTGATCGGCCGTCCGCTGCTCGGCGAACTCGTCGCCGAACGCGCCGGACACGCCATGCACGTCGCGCTCGTCGCCAAGATCATGTCGGATCCTTCGCTGTATGATGTTGTCACGGTGGACGAACTCGCTGAACGGACGATAACCGCCGCCGCTTCATGATGCGGCACCTGCCCAACGCCATCACGATTCTCCGAATCCTGCTGACGCCGCTCATCGGAGTGCGCCTGGCTCAGGGAGATGTGCGTGGGGCCTTCCCTCTCATCTTCTTCGCAGGCATCAGCGATGGTGTCGACGGATATCTGGCCCGACGTTTCGATTGGAAATCTAAGCTCGGATCCGTCCTCGATCCGCTTGCCGATAAGCTGCTGGTTGCAACATTGTTCCTGGGATTGGGGTTTGGAGGTGCGCTGCCGTGGTGGGTGGTGATCATCGTGTTCGCCAGGGACCTGATGATATTGGCATTTTCGGCCTACGCGCTCCTGTTTACAAGAATCCGGAGTTTCCCGCCCAGTATCTGGGGGAAGATCAGCACATTCTTCCAACTGATGCTTGCGGGCGGCTGTGTCATGAGAATGCTCTGGCCGGATTTCTGGCTCTCTGCGACGGTGCCCTTGTTCTTGTGGGGCACTGCCGCCGCAACCATCTGGAGCGGAATTCACTACGCGCACACTGGCTTGCAAATGATGAAGGAATCACCGGATTGACGGGAGGTCCGGTGGAGGTTACGCTGGAGGTGTGGGGCAAGGCATGATACGTTTTACCCCGGCCCGCACTTATCTCACTGTCGCGGCGGTGGCACTCGGATTGGCGGCATTTTCCGCTTGGTGCGCCCGTTCCTGGCTGCCGGCTGTCATCCCGGCGGTTCTCTTCGTTGCGAGTGCTGCGTTCGTACTGTGGTTAGGCTTGCGCCCGGCAATCGAAGTCACTGATCAGACTCTCAAGGCAGGCAGTCGCCTCGTCAAATGGAGTGAAGTGCGGCGCGTGGACCAGACCGGGTGGGTCTCCCCAATGGTCGCGGATCTGACCCTCGCGGACAATAGCAGGCTGCGCCTCATCTACCCCGGTGAGACCGAAAGTTCGAACCGCCTCCTCCGCATGATCCAGCAGCGCTCCACGCAGGCGCTGATCAACGGCGTGCCGCATCGTCAACTGTTTGGTGAAGCCGCTCGTCCGAAAGCAGTTGCCGCCCAGCCCGCGCCGAAATACCGCCTCCTCAACGAAGAGGATGAGGCGGATGTCGAGCGCCTCTATCAGAAACTCCGCACGGCGGGAAGCCTGGACTCTGAGAAGTAACCACGCATGATCGAGGGCCCACGGCGCAAGCGCGGATTCGCCCTCATCCCCATACTCCTCATCGTCGCCGTCCTCTGCATTCTCTGGTGGCAGCGGCACCGTCTGATCTCCCCCATCGGAACCTTCCTGGATTGCGGAGAGCCCCCGCAAAAGGCCGATGTCGCCCTTGTGCTCGCGGGCGGTTGGCACGGAGAGCGAATCCTCCGGGCAGCCCAACTGGTGCGCGAAGGCTACGTCCCGTACGTGCTGCAGAGCGGCCCGACGCTCTTTTACGAGCGGCCCGAGTGCGATTACGCGATCCCCTTCGCCGTCGAGCGCGGGTATCCGAAGGAATGGTTCCAGTGCGCGCCGAATCATGCCCATTCCACGCGTGAAGAGGCCCGCGCGATTGTCGAGGAATTGAAGCGGCGGGGCGTCCGCAAGTGCCTCATCGTCAGCGTCCGCACCCATCTCCGCAGGGCCCGCCACCTCTTCCGCGAAGTGACTCCGCCGGGGATCGAACTCCACTTCGTCTCCGCGGAAGATCGTGACTATCGCCTCGAAGACTGGTATCAGTCCCGCCAGGGGAAGAAAGACGTCTTGCTCGAGTGGACGAAGCTGGTCACCACGCCGTTCGAGGATTAGCCGCACGATGAAAGAAGCCTTCCAAGCTGCCTGGCCATATCTGAGGAAGTACCGCCGCGGACTCGCTCTGGGCGGCGGCGCCCTGATCCTCAAGGACCTTGCAGGCGCCGCGCTGCCGCTGGTCATCAAGGCAGGCATCGACTCCTTGACGCGCGGCGAGCACCTAAGCGCCCTCTACTGGTACTGCGCCGCGCTCGTCGCGATCTCCCTCGCCAAGGGCTTTTTCCAGTACTGGATGCGCGTCATCCTCGTGAGCATCTCCCGCGACGTCGAATACGACATGCGGAACGATCTCTTCCGCAAGCTCGTGACGCTCAGCCACGATTTCTACGCGCGCTACCGCACAGGCGACATCATGGCGCGCTCCACCAACGACCTCAACGCCGTGCGCATGATGCTCGGTCCCGCCGTCATGTACTGGGCCGAAACGTCCCTGACCTTCGTGCTCGCCATCTCCATCATGTTCTACGTGGACTGGCAGCTTACGCTCTGGGCCCTGGCGCCCGCTCCTCTGGTCAGCCTCGTCGTGATGGTCTTCGGCAAGCGGATCCACGACCGCTTTGAAGCCATCCAGAAACTCTTCTCCGACATCAGCAGCCGCGTGCAGGAGTCCATTGCCGGCGTTCGTGTGCTGCGCGCCTACGTGCAGGAAGAAGCCGAGATGGCGCGCTTCGAAATACTCAACCGCGAATTCATCGCGCAGAATCTCCGCCTCGCCACGCTCTCCGGCCTCTTCATGCCACTCCTGCAATTCCTGGTGGGCCTCACGTTCCTCATGGTCCTGTGGATCGGCGGCCTCCGGCTGATGCAGGGCAAGATTACGCTGGGCAGCTTCGTGATGTTCAACACCTTCATGGGCATGCTCGTGTGGCCGATGATTGCGTTCGGCTGGGTTGTGAACCTGATGCAGCGCGGCAGCGCATCCATGAGCCGTGTGCGCGAGTTTCTTGAACAGGAACCCACCATCGCAGCCCCGCTTTCGCCAAAGCCTCTCACCCAGGGCGTGAAGGACATCGAATTCGATAGCGCCTGCGTCCGCTTCGACGGCCGCACTGCGCTCGACGGCGTCAGCCTGAAGATCCCCGCCGGCTCGACGGTCGCCATCGTCGGCCGCACCGGCAGCGGCAAGAGCACCCTCGTCAACCTCGTGCCGCGCCTCTTCGACCCAACCGATGGACGCGTGCTCCTCGGCGGTGTCGACCTCCGCGATCTCGATCCCACTGAACTGCGCCGCCGCACCGGCTTTGTCCCCCAGGAGACATTCCTCTTCAGCGCGACCGTCGCGGAGAACATCGCCTTCGGCGTCGAAAAGACCTGTCCTGAGCAGATCCAGCGCGCCGCTCAGATGGCCGGCCTCGCGTCGGATATCGAAAGTTTCCCCAATGGCTACGAGACCACAGTGGGGGAGCGCGGCGTCACACTGTCCGGCGGCCAGAAGCAGCGCACCGCCATCGCCCGCGCCTTACTGCGTGATCCTGAGATCCTGATCCTCGACGACGCGCTCTCCGCGGTCGATACCATCACCGAAGAGCAGATCCTCCGCAGCCTCCGCGAATTCATGGCGGGCCGGACCACGATCCTGATCTCCCACCGCGTCTCCACGGTCCGCGAGGCGGACTGCATCTATGTTCTCGACGAAGGCGCCATCGTTGAGTCGGGCAGCCACGCGGAACTGCTCGCGCAAGGCGGCTACTACGCCGATCTCCATCAAAAGCAGTTGCTGGAAGAAGAACTCGAGCAGATCTGACCGGTCGCTCTACTTGGGCAACAGCGACAACACCGCTTCTGTGGGACTGGCGATCACGTGCGCGGCGATGAGCTTGCCGAGCCCTTCCACCTTCGCCTTGCCCGCATCCACCGCCGCGCGCACCGCCGCGACGTCTCCCTTGATGACCACCGTGATGTAGCCGCCTCCCAGCTTCTCCCGCGAAAGCACTTCGACATTTGCCGTCTTGCAGGCAGTGTCGATCGCTTCGAAGACCGCGGTGAATCCCTGCGTCTCAATCAGTCCAACGGCGAAGGGGGCTTGCTCGCTCACAGTGCTCTCCTTGTCATAGGGGGCCGGGTCCTTCACCACGGCCTGTTCCATCAATGGATTGAATTCCGGTTTTGCGTCCCACGCGCGGCGTGCCCGCTCATCGGGATGGGGGATCACATCGGTCATGCAGTGGACCCGCATCGACTCGGCCAGCACACGCCCCGCTTCGATCGATGCGCGAACGTCCCCCAGCGGCCCGCCAATTTTCATGATGGCGCCTGCGAGGTCGTTTTGCTCCACCTGCAACAGACGGATATTGGCAGTCTTCTCGAGCGTGTCCAACACCACCATGGACGGGCTCCAGCCCGCCACTTCGATCAGGCCCAGAGCACCGGTGTAGTGCCCCTCGCTCACAACATGCCCTTCTGCCGCAGCGTCTCCATCACCTCAAAGACGATCTGCTCCAGCTTGTCGCCGTTCACGTTGCCTGTCCGGAGACCGCACCCGGCCGCCGGCGGCTCGACTAACCCCGTATCGGCCAGAATGCACTGCAGCACGGACTTCAGCGCCGCGCGGTCGGCCTGCTGCGCCTGGCTCTGCGGCTGGCGGCTCCGCCCGAAATTGAAGCCGCGCATCTCGACCCCGGCGCGGAAGCCGTCGGGAAACTCGAACTGGTTGAGCATCACGTCGAACAGCTCGAGAATCCGGTTCTGCAGCTTCATCGCCTGTTCAAGCTGCCCCGCTCGTGCCATGTCGTAGAGACTCCGCATCAGCTCAGGCACAACGTTGGAAGCGGCATTGGTGCCGCCGTCGCAACCCGCTACCAGCATCGGTACCAGCACACAATCCCACCCCGTCAGGAACGTGAAGTCGGGCCTGAGCGGGCGCACCGTGGCGATCATCCGCATCATGAACGCGACATCGCCGGACGAGTCCTTAATGCCGACGATCTTTTCAAACTCAGCCAGCCGGCGGATCGTCGGCACATCGATCGGGCTGGCGAACATCGGAATGTTGTACAGCGTGACGTCTATCGGCGAGTGCTGAGCAATCTCCCGGAAATAGGCGAAGACCGATTCAGGGCTCAGCCGGTAATAGATCGGCGAGACAATTGCGACGGCTCGCGCGCCGTACGAGTGATACAGCTCGCAGGCTTCAATCGTTTCCTTCGCGTTCGCTTCCGCCGCCCCGGCCAGAATTGGCACCCGTCCCCGCGTCTCGTCGCACGTGATCTGGACGATCTGCTTCCGCTCTTCCGCCGTCAGCCGCGTGAACTCACCAGTAGATCCATTGGGATACAGCCCATGTACGCCCCTCGAGATCAACCACGAGACGAATCGGCGCAGCTCCGCCTCGTTGATCCGGCCATGCTCGTCGAGCGGGACGAGCATGGGCGTAAAGATGCCCTGCAACCGCTCAGCCATGCTCATCACATCCTTTCATTTCGGAAGGGCGTAGGGCAACCATCGTGGCGCAGTCCCTTGCCTTCGCGCTTTGCGCGCTCGCGGGTGTATTTGCGACAGAGCCGCGAGCAGTAGCGAGCGGGTGTAGCGCGGTCCAAGCGCGTCATCATCGGCGGGTAACGGATTCAACACGCCCTCAGCGGAGCGGAGGCGCCGCTACCGCATTCCCAACTCATCCCGCGCGTAAGTCATGCACTCCGCCAGGATTCCGGCTTCGAGTTGGATCGCCGCCTCCTTCTCCAATCCCGTCACCCGCGGCAGCGGCTTCTTCGGCTTGTTTGCGCGCACCATCGCCAGCGCGTGAGCCAGATACCGCGCATGCCGGTCCGTGAACGTCACCCAGTACTTGTCGGTCAGGCACGGGATCTTCAGCGGATCGCGCGTTAGCATATCCAGTGAGAACCTCACACTCGGCCTCTTCGCCCGCAGCAGCGACACTGCCTTCTTCAGATCGATAATTCCCTGCCCCAGCGCCACCTCGGACAACAGGAACCCGTCCGGGTACTCCTCAACCGCCATGTCTTTGATGTGCGTGTTGATCACGTATGGCGCCAGCGTCTCGATCAACTCCATTGGATCGTCGAGCAGCGCCATGTTGTTCCCAAAATCGATGCACGCGCCGAAGTACTCGCTGGAGTACTTCGTGAACAGCCCCGGCATCTCCACGGCCGTCCAATCCTTGTGATTCTCCAGCCCCAGCGCCAGCTTGTGCTTCTCCACAATCGGCACAGCCTTCGCGATTCTCGCGTGCGACAGCTTGACGAAATCGTTCCACTGCTCCAGCGAGTTGAAGGTCTCATAGCGCCGGCCCGAGAGGCAGACCGAGCGGATGCACTGCGCGCCCGCTTCCTTCGCGGCCTTCACCGACGCCTCGAACTGCGACGTATCCTCCTGCGGTAGCGGCACGAGAAGTTCCCAGTACATCTGGTTCTTCTCCGCGAACTCGCGGACCTGCTTGAGGTATGCCGGTTCGATCGGATTCGGCAGCGTCGCCTGCCCTCCGCCGCCTCCCATGGAGTTGACCCTTTGCAGGAACTCCAACGCCGTCCGCTGCGGCCTCAGCACCGCAAACGCATCCGGCGTAAACCCTAACGTCGTACGAATGGGCCGTTGCATCGCCGCCAGGGCGCTGCTCGCTAGAAAATCCCTGCGTGTCACAGCTTGAAACTCCTCAGAACGTCGTCCCACGGCTTCCGGTACGGACGGACCAGATGCGCGTTGGCCTCTCTGTCGCCGATGATCTCTTCCTTCTCGGCATCCCAATTCAACTTGCGCCCAAGCTTCATCGAGAGATTCGCAAGATGGCAGGAGATTGACACCTGGTGGCCGTCCTCCACATCCGCAACCGGCCGCCGCCGGCTCTTCACGCAATCGATGAAGTGCCTCGAATGGATATCGATCGGCTCCGGCGACGTCCCCCGGCCGCTCTTCGGCTCGGCATACGGCTCGGGCTTGCCCGGCTTGACTGTGGGATGGCCTGGCGGCGTCGACCACGCCGGAATCGCACTCTCCGGCACAATCTTCATGTCCGGCGCAAACTCGTATCCGCCGCGCGAGGCTGCGAAGATGCCTTTCGTGCCGACGAATTGAACGCCCGCAAGGCTCGCCGCCGTCCCACCGGGAGTGCGCCGCGAAGCCGTTCCGCCTGCTTCTCGGATAGCGCATTCCACCGTGAAACCTGGATACTCCCAAATCGCGTCCTGCGTGTCCGGCGTCTCGCCATTATCCTCCAAGGCAAAACGTCCGCCCGTGCAGTACACGCTCTTCGGCGACTTCACCTGCATGATGTAGTGCACCAGGTCCATGTCGTGCGCGCCCAGGTTCGTCATCTGCCCGCCGGAGTAGTCCCAGAACCAGCGGAAGTGGTACAGGCAGCGGTTCGGGTTGTACGGCCGCTTCGGAGCCGGACCGAGCCACAAGTCGTAGTCGAGCCCCGAAGGCGGCGCACAATCCTCCGGTTTGCCGAACCCCGGCATCACGTTGCGATACGACCCGAATCGAACCGTGTGGATCTTTCCGGCGTACCCCCCGCGCACCAGCGGCAGTACCTCTTTCATGTGCGTCCCGCTGCGCCCCTGCGTCCCGACGCACGCGATCCGGTTCCACCGCCGCGCAGCCGTCGTCATCCAGCGCCCCTCTTTGATGAAGAGCGTCATGGGCTTCTCGACGTACACGTCCTTGCCCGCCGCGCACGCCATAATCGTCTGTAGCGCGTGCCAGTGATCGGGGGTCGAGATCACCACCGCGTCGATCGATTTGTCGTCCAGCAGCTTGCGGAAATCCGAGTACCCCTTCGGATTGGTGCCGCACTGCGCCTGCGCGTACTCCACTCGCGCCTGGTATATGTCGCAAACCGCCGTCATTGCAACGTCGGGGAATGTCTTGAAGTCGGCGATGTGACGGAGGCCGATCAGGCCGCAGCCCATAAAGCCGAGGCTGACTCTGTCGTTGGCGCCGAGAATGCGGCTGTACGACGCGGCCGCGGCGGAGCCCAGAAAGACGCGCCTGGTAGCTGGCATAGCGGTGAGTTTATCACCGCGCCCGCACCTCTGCTCAGGCCTTTTTCAGGCTCTCAAACAGCTTCCTGAACTTCTTCACCTTCGGCCCCACCACGAATGCGCAATACGGCTGAAAAGGGTGCTCCGCGTAGTAGTTCTGGTGGTAGTCTTCCGCGGGCCAGAACGTTTGAGCAGGCACGACCTCAGTGACAATCGGATCCTCGAACGCATGCTCGGCAGTCAGTTGCGCGATCATCTCGCGCGCCTCCGCCTCCTGCTCTACCGTGTGGAAGAAGATCGCGGAGCGATACTGCGTGCCCACATCGTTGCCCTGCCTGTTCAGCGTCGTCGGATCGTGAATCGCGAAGAACACGTTCAGCAGGTCGCGATAGCTCACCTGGATCGGATCGTAGCCGATCTGCACTACCTCGGCGTGCCCCGTGTCTCCCGAGCACACTTCCTGGTAAGTAGGATTCGTCGTCTCGCCACCCATGTATCCGCTGGTGACCGAGAGCACCCCCCGCAATTCCAGATACACCGCCTCCAGGCACCAGAAACAGCCTCCGGCCAGCATCGCATAAACAGGTTTCCCAGGCCCCATCTCCGGATGCTAACACCGCTTGACTACAGAAATTAAGGTCTTCACAATGCTGGGCTGTGACGCGATCCATTGTCATCGCTCTCTCCTGTGTGCTGTTGACCGGCTGCGCCAGCGAAGCGCCGAGTCCTTGCGCAGGGTTGAAATACGAGGAATCCGGGTTGTCGCGGCGACAGTTTGTGTCGTGCGCCGCGGCGATGGTGAAGGACCTGGACCGGGAACAAAGGGCCCTTGAAATCCTTGGTGACGCTTCACGCTCCAAGGAGCAGCGCTTGCAGGCCAAGCAGGACTGCCTGTCCGCAGGCTCCGATCTCGCTCGACTGATCAGGCAAGCCGGCGGCGCACAGAAACTGATGGCCCAGTGGGATGATCGACGTCTCAATGAGTTCAACATTGCCGTGGACAGCGCCCGCAGCGTTTACCTCATGTACTGCTATTACGGTCTGAAAGGCGAGGAGATCCGGCGGCCGGATCCAACCCATGAAAAAGCACGGCAAATTCTGGCCGAAATCCGCTAGTCGCTGGACGCTGGCATTGGCGCTGGCGGGACTATGCGCATGCTCCCGGACGCAGCGCGTGAAGGCCGGCCAGGAATTCCAGATGGGCCAGTTCAAAGCGCGCGTCGAAGGAGTGAGTGTTTACACTCGCGCCCATCAGGGAGTGCCCCTCGAGGTGGAAATCCTGCTCCGCTGCGATGGCGGCAACCGCTTCGACCGCATGGATTTTGGAGAGGCTGTGTCCCGAAAAGGAAAGCTCACCTTCAAGACGTCCGGCGGTTGGAGCGACCGCGTTTGGCTCCTGCGAAGGGGCGATGATGCCCGTCAATTCGCAATTCAGGCGAACCCGCCTCTCGGCAGCAAAGGTTACGTCCTCACAATTGGGAATCCGTACGGCAAGCCCGACAAATACGAGGTGGACCTGGGGCGATGACTAACGATACGAACCAGAGGCTCCCGGCGTTCCTCTCGGCTGTGGCCGGAGCATGCTCCCTCTCCATCGCACTCGCCTGGTATTGGCGGAGTTGGGATGGGGGCTTGAGTATACCGCCGCCGCCCCCCGAGGACCTGATGGACTTCAGCGCACTTTTTGGACTCACGCTCTTTGCGCTCGTCTTTCAATACGGCACGCCGGCTCTTTCAGTCCCCGCGATCCTCTTCGGCATGCCGGCCCGCCGGCATTGGGCTGGCAAGGCAGGACTCGCGATGGCCGCCGCGGCCCTGGTGCTGTACACCTTCTACCTGCGCGCCTGCGCTCAGGCAGTCACGCGCTAGTCCCTCCAGTCCGCCGTCCAGATATTGAACTCGTACCTCTCCTTCGCCTGCCAGTCCGATGCGAACACCAGCTTCTTCCCATCCGGCGAGAATTCCGGGAACGACGCAAACCCGCCGAAAAACGTGATCTGCTCCAGCCCGCTGCCGTCAGTGTTGATCCTGTACAGCTCAAACCGCCGCCCGTCGCAGTTGTGTTTGTTGGACGAGAAAATGATCTGCTTCCCGTCCGGCGTGAATGTCGGCGCGAAGCTGGCGCAGCCGAAATCGGTGATCTGGCGCATGTTCTTCCCGTCCGCATCGGAGATGAACAGTTCCATCCGCATCGGCTCTGTCAGGTTCTCCTTCAGCAACTCCTTGTAGCGCGCCATCACTTGTTGATTGCCGGGCGCGGTGGCCCGCCAGACGATCTTTCTGCCGTCGCGCGAAAATACCGCACCCCCGTCATACCCCTCGCGCTTCGTGATCTGCTTCTTCCCGGAGCCGTCCGAATTCATCTGCCACAGTTCCAGGTCTCCGGATGCCAGCGACGTGTACACGATCTTTCCCGTCTTGAAATTAACCGTCGCCTCGGCGTCATAGCCAGGCGTATTGGTGAGCTTCTTCTCTATCTTGCCGTCGTCTTTCGCGAGGTAGATGTCGTACCCGGGAAACACGCCCCACAGGTAGCCGCGGCTGCGGTCCGGCGGCGTCGGGCAAGCGTCTCCGGCCTCGTGCGTCGAGGCGTAGACGACGTGCTGATTGTCTTTCAGAAAATACCCGCACGTCGTACGTCCCTTTCCGGTGGAAACCAGGTGCTGATCGCTGCCGTCGGCATTCATCACGAAGATCTGGTCGCACTGATAGGGCTCGCGCGTCGTCTGGAAGATGATTCGCTTCCCGTCAGGCGACCAGTACGCTTCGGCGTTCTGGCCCCCGTTGGTCAGACGCTTCAGGTTCGTCAGGTACGGCCCCTCCGGCGCGGTCTGCGCCTCAACCCAGCCTGCCGCAAAGCACAATCCAAGTGTCAGTAGCGTCGTCTTGTTTCTCATGCGTGATCAGTTTCGTCCTTCGAAAAGATTGCGTCCCTCAACCAGCGCGCGCATTTTCCGGTCCGCCACATTCCGCTGCAGCATCCAGAAGCCGCAGTCGGGATGAATGTAATGGATGCGTTCCGGTCCCAGTACCTTCGCCGCCGCTTCAATCCGTTGCGCGATCAGCGCGGCAGACTCCACTTCATTGTCCTTGATATCGACAACTCCAAGCCCCATGCCAATCGCAGGATTCAACTCCTTGAAGTGCTCGAGTTCCTGATAGCCGCGCCGCGCAAACTCAAGGACGAGATGATTGACATGCAGGCCGTTCAGAAACGGAATGAGACTCTTCCAGAAGCCCTTTTGCACTGACTGCCCGCCATAGTTTCCGAAACAGATATGCAGCGCGCGGGTCCCCTTGATCCCGTCCAGCACATGATTCAGCGCCGGCAGCGCCCACTCTGCGTCCTCCGGATGCCCGCTGATGTTCGCCTCGTCCAATTGCACCACAGCCGCGTCAATCGAGGACAGTTGCTTCCGCAGCACATCCGCTATCGCCATGCACAGCTCCGGTCGCGACTTGTAGTGCCGGTCCGTCAACACCTTCGTCAACATGTGCGGGCCGGTGCAGGTGAATTTCAAGGGACTCGTCGTCAAGCCGCGCGTGGACTCGTAGTCCCGCGGCAGATTCAATACGCCGCTCGAAACGGGCCCGGTGACTATACCCGCCGGATCCGTGCGATACGCCAGTCCCTGATCGGCGCGGAACGCCTCGAGATCGGAGAGCGAGTAGCGCGTCCTGATCCCGTCCATCCGCGAGACGAAGTAGTCGATCATCCCGTTGGTTTCGGGGTGGGACGGATCGAAACGGTTCAGCTCCCCGTCCGCAATCACGTCGAGCCCCGCCAGTTCCTGCGTCTTGAGCACCACCATGATCGCGTCGCGCAGCGTCGTACGGGAGGTATCGCCCTGCAGCCAGTGCGGTATCGGATAACTGCCCACAACCGTGGTGCGGATGGCCATTCCCCATATTTTGACCGGAAGCCGGCGCGGACCTTTCGCGTAGAATGTTCATTTGCAGCCCGTCGTCACCGTTGTTGTCCCCACTCTGGCGGGGGACGCCGCATTGCTTGAATGTCTGGCGTCTCTGGAGTCGCAGACTCTTGCCGGAATTCAAGTTGTCGTTGTGGATAACAGCGGCGGCGGACGGGCCCGCCGGTTGGGTGCGGACCGCTTTGGGTTCCGGCTCATCGAGAACAAAGTGAATGTGGGATTCGGTGCGGCAATCAATCAAGGGTTCCGGCTCATGCCGGCGCGCTACCTCGCCACCTTGAATGACGACGCCGTCGCCGACCCGCGATGGCTGGAGACAATGGTCCAGGAATTGGAGAAGCAGCCGAACGCCGGCATGGGCGCGCCGCGCATCGTCATGGCCGGTACCCAGCGCCTGGACTCGGCGGGAATGCTGTTGGCGCGCGACGGCAGTTCCAAGCAGCGCGGCCATGGCGAGACGGATGAGCGCTACCTTGACACGGTAGAAGTCCTCCTGCCCAGCGGCTGCGCAGCCCTCTACCGCGGAGCCATGCTGGATGAGATTGGATTGTTCGACGAGGACTTCTTCCTGTATTGCGAAGACACCGACCTTGGGTTGCGCGGCCGCTGGGCAGGCTGGACCTGTATCTACACACCGGATGCGGTGGTCGAACACCGTTACTCAGGCAGCGCCGGCCGCGCCTCTGAACTGAAAGCCTTTCTTGTGGAACGCAACCGTCTCCGCATGACCGTCCGCTGCCTCCCCTGGGACTGGCTGCTCGCCAACGCCCTCTGGGCGAGTGAGCGTTACTTCTGGCATGCGGCGTTCATGTTCAGAGGGAAAGGCAAGGCCTCGGAATTTCGCGCATCCGGCGGCAGCGGTCTCAAACTCCCCTGGCTCGTCGCCAAAGCGCATGCCGACCTGCTTTTGAGCCTGCCCCGCTTGCTTGGAGAACGACGGCAAATCGCCCGCACACGCCGGATGACTTCCAGTGCATTCAAAGATCTGCTCGCCCGGCATTCCATCCCTCTCAGACAGGTGGCGGCGCTATGAGCTTCGATGGAGTTCTGCTGCTCGTGCCGGCGTTCAACGAAGAGGGCGCCATCGCCAGCGTCGTGCGCGAGGTGCAGGAGTTGCACCCCGGATTGCACATCCTCGTGGTCGACGACTGCTCGAAAGATGCCACCGTGAATACGGCGCAGACGGCCGGAGCCGCGGTCCTCAGTCTGCCCTGTCATCTCGGCCTCGGCGGCTGCGTGCAGGCGGGCTACAAGCTCGCCTTCGATCTCGGATATCGCACCGTCGTCCGTATCGACGGCGACGGGCAGCACAATCCGCAGGACATCCCGCGCCTCCTCGAAACCCTGGAGAGAACGGGCTGCGAAGTCGTCATCGGCGTTCGCTGCAAGGAATCCGGGGGACTGCAGACACACCCCATCAGGAAGATCGGGATCCACTTCTTCCGCCTCCTGCTGCGGCCGATCCTCGGACGCTCCGTCTCCGATCCCACGTCCGGTTTCGTCGCCGTAAATCATCGGGCGTTAGCAGTCTTTGCGACAAGTTTTCCGCTCGAATATCCTGAAATTGAAACGCTGGTTGTCCTACAGCGCAGGCAGTTTAGATTCGAAGAGGTGCCGTGCAGAATGCGGCGCCGAATGGCCGGCAAGAGCACAATCACCGCCGTGCGTTCGTTCTATTATGTGATCCACGTGCTGCTTGGCGTGTTTATCAATGTCCTGCGGTTCGACGGCCGCCCGCGCGGGAAGCGCACAGGAGGGTAAGGCGTGGAGAGGCTCCTGGATGTCATTGCAATACTCAGCCTCGTTCTGCTGATCGTCGTTCTGCGCTCTCTGCGGCGGGAGCACATCCGCGTCGAGCATTCCGTCAGTTGGCTGGCCGCCTGCGCCGCTCTCCTGATCCTCAGCCGCAGCCACTGGCTGCTGGACCGCGCATCCGCGTTCCTGGACCTCACCGAGCCCGCCATCGCGCTCATCTTCATGATCCTCGCCGTCTTCCTGGGAGTTTTTTACCGCTTCTCCCGCGTCATCTCGGAACTGAAGGACATGAATATTACCCTCACCCAAAAGGTCGCAATTCTAGAATATAAGTTGCGAATGAATGAAGAAGAACAGAAATAGGATCGAAACTTCAAAGCCCACATCCCCTGCAGAACAGCAGCGACTGCCCTTGTGGATCGGCCTCGCTTTGGCTGCGGCGGCAGTAGTGGCATATTTGCCGGCACTGCGCGGCCCTTTCCTCTTTGACGACCTCTACCTGCCCATGACCGTCAGGAGCGTGAACGATCCCTGGATTGTCTACGTGAAACGCGGCGTCAGAGCTGTAACGAATCTCAGTCTGCTCACTGACTACGCCATCTGGGGGCTGAACTCCACCGCCTACCACGTGGTGAATCTCTGCTTCCATCTTCTAAACGGCTGGCTGGTGCTCCGCATCCTCCGGAAGCTGCTCATTCGCGCAGGGCGCCCGGAGAATCAGGCAGCTTATGGTGCGGTCTTTGGATCCGCCCTGTTCCTGCTACACCCTCTGCAGACAGAAGCGGTCGCCTACATTGCGAGCAGATCGGAGGTGCTCTGCGCCTTCTTTGCCTATGCCGCGTGTCTCGTGTTCCTCCCCTCAAAGAGCGCAGATCGGATGGGTTGGGGACGAGCTCTCGCCATCTTGTTTTTGCTGGGTCTCGGGATGACAAGCAAGGAACCGGCTGTAGCGATGGCGGGTGTCTTTCTCCTGCTCGATGTCTGGTTCAGTGAGGGGCTCGGGGTCAGGAATGTCGCCGCGAAATGGAAGCTCTACGTTCCAATGATCCTCGGCGGCGGCGCCGCAGGTGCTGCAATGATTCGCATTGTAGGACGTGAAGGATCCGCAGGCGCTACGGCCGGCATTAGTCCGCTGGATTACCTGTTTACCCAGTTCAAAGCAATTTGGGTTTACGTGCAGATGTACGTCCTGCCTTTCAATCTGAATCTCGACCATGACTTTCCCAGGACGAAGGCGCCAGGCGACCTGCTTGCGTGGCTCGGGCTCCTTGGGCTGATAGGGGTCGTCGCATGTGCCTGGATCTACAGGAGGCGCTATCCCGTTGCTACCCTGGGCGCGCTGATGTTCCTTGTCCTCCTTGCTCCCACGTCCTCAATACTGCCTATCGCAGACACTCTGGCGGACCGGCGAGTCTATCTCGGCTCCATCGGACTGGCAGCGATCGCCGCGGAGTTTGTCTCACGCATGAAGCGTGATGCCCTGCAAATCTCGGGGCTGATCGCACTCCTCGCCGTGCTGTGCGGGATCACCGCGGTCCATGCTGGCCTCTACACCAGCGCCCTGGCGATGTGGCAGTCCTCGGTGGAACTCAACCCAAACAACTCTCGCGCGCATTTCCACCTTGCTGATGCCTACTATCAGCAGGGACGCTGCCAGGAGTCTCTGCAGCACTTCGAGACGGCTGGCCGCCTGAAAACGCCCGACATCCGCCTCCTCGTGAACTGGGGTCTCGCCTTGGACTGCGCAGGCAACTCAGAGGCCGCCGTCACCAAGCTTCGCCAGGCGACAGATCTCAATCAGGGCTCCCACGCATGGAGGGTTCTTGGAATGATCCTGGGCAAACGAGGCGAGCTGGCCAAATCCATGGATGCTTTGAATCAGGCGCTGAAACTGAACCCTCAGGACGAGAATGCGCTTGTCTACCGTGGCGACGCCTACTTATTGTCCGGGCAGCCACTCCAGGCATTGGCTGATTACGAAGAGGCGTTGCGGCTCAACCCCTCGGATGAAGCTGCACTGCAGGGCAAGAGAACTGCCCTGCGCGCGCAGCGCGCTCCAAAGTAGAAGGCTCACCGTGCGCATCGCGATCAACGCGTTGTATCTCATCCCCGGCGGTGTGGGAGGAACCGAAGTCTACCTGCGCAGGCTGGTCGAGGCGCTGGAGGAGCTGAACACCGAGCACGAATTCGTTGTCTTCACAAACCGCGAAACAGGCGCTTTGGGGCGGGAATGTGTGCAATTGCCGGTTCGCGCATCATTCCGGCCCGGCCGGATCCTCTATGAGCAGCTCGCACTGCCGGCTGTATTGCGCCGTGAGCGGATTGATGTGTTGCTCAATCCGGGCTTCACTGCGCCGCTGCCGGCAACCTTGCCGCAGGTTACGGTTTTCCACGACTTGCAGCACAAGCGTCATCCCGAATATTTCCGCTGGTTCGACCTGCCCTTCTGGCAGTTCCTGCTGTGGGCTTCCGCGAAACGTTCGACTAGGCTGATTGCCGTGAGCGAATCCACTCGCGACGACCTCCTGAAGTACTACGGTGTTCGCTCCGAGGTTGTGCATCACGGTGTTGAACCCGAGTTCTTCGCGCTGCGCGAACGGCGTGAAGACTCGGGCTATCTCTTGTGCGCCTCCACCACGCATCCACACAAGAACCACGAACGCCTGCTTCGTGCCTTCGCAGCGCTGAAGAAGGAGAAGCCGGACGTGCGCCTCGTCCTGACTGGCGTCCGCGGCTTCGCTGCGGAGACGGTCGACGGCCTTGTCCGCGAACTGCGCCTTGAGCAATCAGTGGAAATCAAAGGCTGGCTTTCGCGCGAGGAACTGTACGAGGTTTTCCGCCGCGCCCGAGGATTGGTCTACCCATCCCGCTTCGAGGGATTCGGCATGCCGGTGCTCGAAGCCATGGCCGCCGGCCTCCCGGTGGCGTGCTCCGGCATTGAACCGCTCCGTTCCCTCGCTGGCGGCCACGCCCTACTGTTCTCACCCGACAGCACCCAGGAGATGCTGGCGGCAATGCTCCAGCTCGCTCTCGGCGCTGTGCCCACATGTCCCGCCGAATATGTCGCGAATTTCACCTGGGAGCGCGCGGCGAAGTCGACGCTGCATGTCATTCAGCAAGCCGCTGCCGGGGATTGAACAAGCAACGCAACTGCTTGTTTGAGGCGCCCCTAACCGCGCTGCCAATTGGCCGAGATCTGGGAGGAGGAAGGCGGCTATCATGACCGCCCTCGTCGCCAGCCTCGGCTTCCTCCTCATGGCCCTCTCCCACGGCGCCGGAGCCGAAGTTCAGCGCCCCCTTGCCACCGTCGTCATCGGCGGCCTCGTCACCTCCACCTTGTTGACGTTGCTCGTCCTCCCCGCCATCTATCTCTGGCTGGAAAAGGGGTCTGGGCCACTAGGACATAACTAGTGGCATCTCCTGTACCATCTCGAATGATGATTCTTCTTCGTTGCCTTGCGGCAATTGCCATATGCGCCACCGCCTCCGCCCAGCCTGCAGCACCCTCCGATATCTGGGCGCCGGTCCGCCCTCTCATCGGCGCCTGGGAAGGTGACGTCGACGGCCAACCGGGGAAAGGCAAGAGCGTGCGCGAATACCGATTCGTGCTGAACAACCGCTTCCTGGAAGTGCGCAACACGTCCATCTATCCTGCCCAGCCGAAAAACCAGAAAGGAGAGGTTCACGAGGACTGGGGGATGATCAGCTTCGATCGCGCCCGAAAGCAATTCGTCCTGCGCCAGTCTCACTCCGAAGGCTTCGTTAATCAATACGTCGCTGTGATCCGGGACGGTGCGCTGCAATTCACGTCAGAGAGCATCGAGAACATCCGGCCAGGCTACCGCGCCCGTGAAACCTATACGTTCACCGGGCCCGACACCTTCACCGAGCGTTTCGAACTCGCCGAACCAGGCAAGGACTTCGCCGTGTACAGCGAGACGCATTTTCAGCGGCGTAAGTAAACAGCCGCCCTGCCTCCTGCAGTGGGACACTAATACCGTGGTATCGGATCCTGCATCGCTACGTCAGAGTGTACGTCTCGCTTACTCACGAGCAGCCTCCAATCCAGGCGAATCGCATCCCTTCCCGGTTGGTGAAGAGTTCGCCCGCAGCCTGGGCTACCCACGGACCATCCTCGATACCATGCCTCAGTCTGCAATCGGAGGATTCGCCGGCGTCTCCAATGTCTCCGTGTTCGCAGACATCCCGGCAGGAGCAACAATCCTGGATCTCGGCTGCGGCTCCGGACTGGACTCCCTCATCGCAGCGCAGCGTGTCGGACCTCGCGGACGAGTCGTCGGCGTCGATTTCAGCGAAGCCATGCTGGTCCGCGCAGTCTCGTCGTTGCGGACACTGGGACAGGCGAACTTGATCTTCCTCCGCTCGTCTGCGGAGAAACTCCCTATAGCCGACGCCCGTGTCGGCCATGCGCTCGTGAACGGGATTTTCAACTTGAACCCATACCGCGCCGAGATCTTCGGCGAACTCGCCCGCGTCGTCAAGCCCGGCGGCTCCGTCTTCGGTGCTGAACTGGTCCTGCGCGCGCCGCTGCCTGAAAATGCGCGAGCAGGAGCCGACAACTGGTTCTCATGAATCGCCGGCGCCAAGGAAGCGGTCGCTTTCTGCGATGAGTTCCGCCAGGCGGGATTTCGCGAGGCCCGCATCCTCCGGACCACGCGCAACGCCAGAACGAAGAACCCGGCCGTGCTCGCAGCCGACTTTATTGCCACTCGATAGCTGCGGTTCTCTGAAACGACCTCCCCGTCACGCATCCGCGTGCACCAGTTGCACGTGCTTCTGTGCGGTTTCAGTCGCGGGCATACGCAAGCTCGGCCTGACCGGCTCGCGCCGGCGCGGCCTTGCCCGTTCCTGCGCTATACTCCATCCAAACGCCACCACGATGCCCACCCGACGCACCTTCCTCAACGCTGCCTCCGCCGCGACCGTTTACCGCCTTGTCGAGAACGCCGCGGCTCCCCTGAAGGCCGCCCCCTCCGATACCATTCGACTCGGCCACATCGGCGTCGGGATCCGGGGCAGCCAGTTGATGGAGGAGTTCTCCCAGATCCCAGGCGTGCAGATGGTGGTCGCCGCCGACCTCTACGACGGCTACCTCCAGCACGCAAAGGAATCCACCGACGGCAAAATGGAGATCACCAAGCGCTACGAGGACGTCCTCGCTCGCAAAGACCTCGATGCCGTCGTCATCGCCACTCCCGACCACTGGCATCGCAAGATGACCCTCGACGCGCTCTCCGCTGGCAAGCACGTCTACATCGAAAAGCCGCTCACGTGGAACTTGAACGAAGGCCCGGAAATCATTGCAGCCGAAAAGCGTTCCGGCAAGGTCCTCATGGTGGGCAGCGGCGGCAAGACCTCGTCCCTCGTCGCCAAGACCCGCGAGATCATCGCCGATGGCGCCATCGGCCAGGTCCGCCAGATCCGCATGGTCAACTACCGGAACTCGAAGGAAGGCGCTTGGGTCTACCCGATCCCGCCCGACGCCTCGCCCCAGACAATAGACTGGGACCGCTTCATCGGCTCCGCCCCCAAGCGCGCCTTCAGCCCCGACGTCTTCTTCCGCTGGCGCTGCTGGTGGGAATACTCCGGTGGCGTCGCGACGGACCTCTTCGTCCACCTGCTCACAACACTTCACGAAGTGATGAACGTCCAGGCCCCCGTCTCCGTCGTCTCCCAGGGCGGACTCTTCCACTGGAAGGACGGCCGCACCGTCCCCGACATCCTCGAATCCGTCTTTGAATACAAGGAAGGCTTCTTCGCGCAGATGAGCGTGAACCTCTGTAACAGCTCCCGCGCTCCGGGGATGCTGATCTACGGTGAGAAAGGCACGCTCGTCATGGAGCCTTCGAAGCTCATCGTCACCCCCGAACCAGAAGACCTCGATATCCAGCAGTACGGCTCATCCGCCTGGCCCAAAGCCGCTCGTGCCGAATATCTCAAATCCCGGGGCATCGACAAGCCCCGTGCTCCGCGTCCCGAAGCGAAAGAGATCCCGGTCGAGCGCGGCCCCGGCCACGCGTCTTATTTCGTCCAGAGCATCCGCGAAAACAAGCCCAGCCGCGAAAACGCCACCGAAGGCCACGCCGCCGCCGGCGCCGCCCACCTCGCCAACATGGCCTACCGCGAAGGCCGCAAGATGTTCTGGGACTTCGCCACCAACAAAGTCACCTAGTCCTCTCACCCGGATTGGGTCGATTCCGGGCAAGGGCCATGACCAACGTACAGACAAGGGCCCCGCTCAATTACTCTTGCCGCGCCTTCCGAGAACGGTGTCGTGAGGAGGAACTTCGGCACTATCGCGTAGCTGCCTTCTTTGTTGATGTAGCCGTAAAGCTGCTGCGTGACAACAGCCGCTAGTCCTCCTGAGAAATCTCCAGCAGCTTCAAACGTCTTCTGCCTGGAACGGGCGATTGCCCTTTGCGTCGATGTTGCTCTAACCGCGCCTGAGCGCCCCGAACACCTGCGCCACGTTACTTGACACCCCCGCGGCCAGCGCCGCAGGCTGCGCCACCGCTTCGCCGTACCCGCCGCCCAGCGATTTCAATGACGACGGAGTGATCTCCGCCCGCATCTGCTCCAGGCTCTTGCCGCGGCGCTGGCCATCCAGCACTGCCTCAGTCAGTTCCTCAATGTAGTTCCGCATCTGGTCCATCCGCTGCCGGCCCACCTGCACCCCTGCATGCCCGCCGATGAACTTGTCGAACTCCAGCATCCCGACCGCGGTCAGCGTGTTTGGCCAATCCCGTGGATATCCGTCGCCCATATACGGCAGCGAGCCGTGTGCGAGGTCACCCGTCGCCAGCGCCTTTCTTGACGGCGACCACACCACGACATCACCCTCCGTGTGTCCCCTGCCCCGAAACACGATTCGCAATTCATGTTGCTTGTCGTGCAGCGTCAGATCTCCGCGCACGGTCACGTTCGGCAGTTCCGGCCTGTAGTCCTGCATCTCTCGCAAATACGATTGCGTGTCCGCCACGGTCTTCTGCCAGCGCGCCGTCTCCTCAGCCGTCTGCGCCGCGGCCAACTTCTCCTTCGCGTCATCCAGCGACTTCCGCGCGCTTTCAAGAGCTGTCTTCAACCTCTCCGCCGCGCCCTCCGTCAGCAGCCTGCGCGTCGCCTCGCTGGAGATGATGTCCAAACGCGGCCCCATCTTGCGATACACGGCGTTGCCCTGCGTGTGGTCCCAATGGAAGTGGCTGTTCACGAGATACCGCACAGGCTTTCCCGAAATCTCCTTGCGGATCTGAGCCAACAGCGCTGCCGCCGCCGAAGGCTTCGAATGCGAGTCCATCACCAGCAGCCCATCGGACAACTCAAAGATCCCCGCGTTGCAGTTCGTGAAAGTCGCGCGCTCCGCCACCGCCGCCCACACGCCATCTGCCATCTTTTCGATCGTGAACAGGTTCGCCGGAGCAGCCGGCGCCTGGCTCCGCGCCGCGGCAGCCCGCAGCACGCTCTGCTCCAACAACGCACCTGCCGTCCAGGCCGTCCCTAGCGTCTTTCTGAGGAATCCCCTGCGAGTCGCGTTCAGCATTGATCGAGCATACTCGCCCGCCCGTGCTGCGTCTACCCCGCCGCCGGCTCCACCACCGCGCTCATCGACCCTTTGCACTTCGGCATGCGCCAGTCCGCCCCATAGCCGTGGATCTGGTCGCGTGCGAACTCCGCCGCCTCCTTCTCACAGGTAAGCACGATCGTTCGTCCCATTGAATCCACTTCCACCGCGTGCCTGTACGACTCCTCGACGGTCTTGAAGAACAGCTTGCACAACATCTCGATCACGTAATCGTACGTGTGCTCGTCGTCGTCCAGAAGGACCACGTGCCACATCGGCTCAAATGACTGCTTTTCTTTTTCGCTCGACTCCGTGCCCGGAGTGGGCGCCGCAAATGCCATGTCTCGACATAATAGTCTCTCACGCCTTTGCCCCGCACGCAGAACTCCTTGCGGAACCCGGTGCTATCCTGGAGATGTAGAAAGGAGGGGGCGTAACGGCTTCGACGGGATGGAGCCGAAGTGATGAGGCGTGCCGGGTTCCGAGCTCCCGTAAAACGATCGGAAAACCACAACTGCCAATCAGCAGTTTGCTTACGCTGCCTAATTACTAGGTAGCCGCTGCCGGTGATGAGCCTGCGCGTCATCGATCCAGCGTCATTTTGCAGGATAGGACGTAGGCCGCCGTCTGAGGCCGAAGCCCGAGATCAATCAGGCTGGGTCGCGTTGCTTCTTCGCCGGTTCTAAGCGCGCGGTCAAGATGCTGAACCGGACACGCACGTAGTCTTGTCACGGCGGGCCATTTCGGACGCGGGTTCAACTCCCGCCGCCTCCACCATTTCACCTTCAAACGGTCCATTCACTCTCTTTAGCCAGGCTTCCCGCCAGAAGAAGAAGCATGAGCGGTCGCACCCGACGCCGCGTCCGTCACAGATCGAATTCTCAAGCAAGACAGTATTCTTCACCCGGCGGCGCTGCTGTGTTTCTTCCAAGAACAGGGCCTCCATCCGCTTGTAGACTCGAAACCGCTGTCCACACGAACGCTTCATCTGCGGCATGAACTCCATGCCTCTGTACTTTCCATGCCCATCCAGCATCTGCTGAATTTCTTCCTTCGATTTGACCTCCACCCACTCCCCTGGCTGGAGACTCAACACCTCGTCCTCGCGGACCGGCGCAACTCGCTTCGCGGTTTGCTGCTTCCCGTCATAGACTTTTCTCCACAGGTACTTTCCCGTCTTACGGCACGTCCGCACGATGCCATCTTCCTTCAGATACCAGAAAAACCTGTGGAACAGTTGAGATACTGCCCATTTGGAAAATGCCTGGCCGTTGGTCACCTGACAGACCATGTTGACCTCCCCTTCTCCAAAAGTGTCTGCAATATCGGCGCGTCGCGGCACCAGCCACAGCTCGCCAAGAGAATCGAGCCTGTACCCTAGCCTGCCTGCCCATCGCCGCAATGTCTCGCTTCCCGTGGCGATGTCCTTTGCCTTAATCCGGGCGCCCATTAGGCATTTTGCCTTTAGATCTCTCAGAGCATAAAAGTGGTAGTTCCGGGTCGGAACATCTGCGAAAAAGAGCTTAAAATCTTCTGTCCCCCGCGTGAAGTCGATCCACTCGACTCCTCGCGCGCGCAGTGTCTGCATCACCTTCAGGATGCACACCAGACCGCAGTGAAACTGCCGCCACCTTGGGCTGTACGTAATCGTATGCACAATGAGCTTGCGGTTGGAGATGAATCCATACAGAGTTGCCACGGGTTGATCGTTGAGAGTCAACACCCACAACGAAATTCGGCCATCCAGGTCGGCGGCCCAATTTTCATAGAGACGCCGTATCGCCGCCTGCTCGAAGAAGCTGGGGGTCGGTGTACCGGCCCATCGGTCAATGTGTTGTGCAAAGGTTGCAGGCAGCATCGACCTGACCGCTTCCGGGGTTTTGTACTCGTGAAGGTCCACTGTCCCTTCCGATTCAATCCGCCTCAGAGTGCGCTCGCGGATGCCGGAACCCTTGAGGTAATCACTCACCCGCGCGCCCGGATTCTCAGGCAGTCGCGCGGATAGCCCAATCGATGAAGGTCTCCCGATGAGACCTGGTTGTTGGCTGAGGAACTGACAAGTGCGAGACGATTCCTTGATTTCCAACAGACCAATCGTGTCGACGCCGTCGGAAGTCTTGTTCACCTCATCCCACAACGCCGGCAGGTACCGATCATCCGCGTAAATGAAGTCGGAATAATCGCTGTTGGGAGTCCCGATGAATTCGAGGGTGCGGAGAGGAACTCCGCACAGCCGCCTCGTCGAAAACATCAGGGGAGCGATGGCCGCCAGACGGTTTCCGTCGTGAGCCAGAATGACATTCATTTTGGAGTCGCGTGTCCCGCTCCGGCTCCATGCCTTCAGCCATTCATAGCGTTGGAAGACCTCCGGGGCGGCAGACTCCTGCGCCAGCCGGTTCCAGTCCTCCCTGAACGGCTCCAGATCTTCCCATCCTTGGTACGTCTTGAATGAGAGCACGACTCGCTCCCGGCGGAGGTTCGGATCGCAAACTCCCAACAGTCTGGGGCAAAGACCGGGCGCAGTCAATTATGACGAAAGTTAGTGCTCTGGCCGAGTCAGCTATCACTATCGTGTTCTGTATCGTAGCCGGACGTGCGTCGAAGGCTTTCCGCCCGGGCGCCTTTTCTGGCCGGCAGCAGGATCTTTCGATAGTCGGACCAGTTGCTGGCCACAAGGAAGATGGTGAAGAGGGCGCTGCCGACAGCGACCAGAGTCACAATCGTGATCGCCAGGGCATGGGTCACACTGGGGCCGGGCGGATTGAAGAAGAGCCGCTCGAACTCCCTGCCGAAGTTCATGCCGAAGTAGCCGGTGACCATCGCGCCCCCGCCGAGGATCATGCTCAGCATGGCGAGGCGGTTGATGGACTCGGTGTTGCGCAATTGGTAGATGCGGTCCAGCGTGAGGTTGAGCTTTTCGACCTCCTGCTCCACCTCCGCCTTCATGGGCTCCAGGCGAAAAGCCTCGCACTGCATCTGGAAGTGCTCAATCTCCTCGTCTTTGTTGGCGAGCTCGCTGAAGTACCAGTAGTTGGAGAAGAGCTGCACGTCAGCCATCAGCCGCGCAACCATGCGCGTGTCGGTCTCGGTCACCTTTTCCGTCCCGAAGCGTTTGCCGAGCACGCGTGAAACCAGCGCGGTGCGCTCGCTGAAGTCGAGCAATGTAGCGCGGTAGAAGAGAGCGACGACGACGGTGAGGTAGTAGCGCGACATGAACATGCGGTGGACGAGAAAGCCCTCGCTCAATGCGTGTTCGCCGCAGTCGAAGCGTCCCATCACGAGCGTGACGTTGGAGTAGCTGGTGAAACCGTAGAGCGTGCCCTCGTGGGCCCAGCGGCGGTAGACCTGCTTGCGCATCGTCTCGCGCGTGAACTCGCTCTCGTAGCGGTAGCCCTGGCCCCAGCGGTCGACGTAGAGCAGGCGCGACATGAGGATCTCGTATTCCTCACTCTGCTCGAAACCTTCTTCGACGCTGGAGGGGTCGACGGAGAGGTAGGAGTAGACGATCATGCGCTCGTCGAGAAGCGGCTCGAACTCCTGCGTCGAGTAGTTCAGGAAGTAGAGCAACTCGGTGATGATCCCGCTGAGAGGAGGCAGGAAGCTGCGCATGGCGCAGCGATTGAAATTGTCTTCGACGATGAGCTGCGGTTCGCCGCCGCCTTCCAGCTTGAGGGCCATGCGGTTGGGCGTACGGCCTTCCCGCATCTGGCGTCCGCTGGAAGGGTACACCTTGCGCATCATCTCGTTGATCCAGAGCGCGTCCTGGATGGAAACGTGAGACGCCTCGACGCCGATGGTGAGGATGCCAATGCCGTTGGCGAAGAGGAACAGGCGGAGGTCGGTGATGGTGGCTGCGGCGGAACGGCCGCGCGCGTCGGAGGCCTCGTAAATCAGTTTGCGGCCGGTCTCGCCGAGGTGCGTGAGCGGGATGGTGTAGACGTGGAGCATGTTCTCGCTCTCGCCTGAGTCGCCGCTGAACTTGCCGCCGGTGTCGAAGAAGACGCGCCGCACGAAGGGGTGGAAGAACACCATGTCCTGGTAGGCGTAGGAGTCCATGTCAAAGCGGCGGAGCGGGTCGCGCTGCCACCTGCCGAGTTTGCCGGAGACGGGCGAGCCGGCGGCGGCGCCGTGATTGGCGATCCACTCGTCGAGGCCGTCGGCCCAATAGTCGAACTTGTTGAAGACGCGCTGGTGGTCCTGCATGACGACTTCCTTGTCGACCGAGAACGGGAAGAGGAAATAGGTGTGCAGGTGTGAGGCGCGAGCATCCATCCCGCGTGATTATAGCAAGGGGGCCTTGGGTAGGACGGCGTGCTTAGGGCGTCGTGGGGGCGGGGGCGGGCGGGG
>DBMU01000009.1 GCA_002298225.1 Bryobacterales bacterium UBA690 | reverse complement strand
GGTGCGCCCGTGCCGGGAGCTCCCGCGCCGGCAGCCCCCGCGCCCGCAGCGCCCGAAGCAACACCTGCCGTGCCAGCGGCGGAGACTCAGGAATAGGGAACAGGAGGCACTAGAACACCATGGCTGAACAAAAAGGTGGACGCCCCATCGCCGCTTCCCAGAGACCCACTGGCGGCGACAAGACCATCGCGACGGGCAAGCGGCAGTATTTCCGCCGCAAGAAGGTCGATCGCATCTGCATCGAGAAGATCGACTACATCGACTATAAGGACACGCGCCTCCTGCAGCAGTTCATCACGGAGCGCGGCAAGATCATTCCGCGGCGCATCTCCGGGCTCAACGCCCAGAACCAGCGCCGGATCACCGAGGCCATCAAGCTCGCGCGCAACATCGCGCTGCTGCCGTTTGCCGGCGGCTTCGAAAAGGAGAGGTAACCCATGGAAGTCATCCTTCGAGAAGACCTCGACAATCTCGGGACGCGTGGGCAGGTGGTGAGGGTGGCGGACGGCTACGCCCGCAACTTCCTGCTGCCGAAGCGCCTGGCCGTGGCGGCCACGGAATCGAACAAGAAGATCGTGGAGCAGGAGCGGCAGGCCGCTCTGCGCCGCGAAGCCAAGGAAAAATCCAGCGCCGAGGAACTGGCGAAGCTGCTGTCCACGGTGATGCTGGCCACCACGCAGAAGGCGGGTGAAGCGGATGTGCTGTTCGGCTCCGTGACCGCCAAGGACATCGCCGAAATGCTCGAGAAGCAGAGTTACAAGATCGATCGGAAGAAGATCGTTCTGGATTCGCCGATCAAGACGCTGGGCGAGCACAAGGTTGCGATCAAGCTCCACCGCGAGGTGACGGCGGAAGTGACCGTTGTGGTGAGCAAGGAAGCGGAAGCGGCGGAATAGGCCGTATTCCGAGGACGAAGTAGTACCAGGCGGGGGACGCGCTCCAGTGCGTCCCCCTTCGTGTGTGTGGAGTGATGAACTATGCCGACATTGCCTGAACAGTTTGATGCGACCCCCGTGCTGGCGCTATTGCGCGACGCGGAGAAGGGGCTGATCGGATTCGACCGGCGGCTGCTGGGGTCGCTGTTACAGCGGCGTGATGAGACTCTCGCGGCATTGTCGGAGTTCATCCGCGATGAGCGCGAGGACCGCTTGCTGGACATGACGGAACAGGTGTTCGATCTGTACCGGCATTTCCGCTCCGAAGCTGGGATTCCGTTCTATATCGAACTGTTGAAGCGGCGCGGCGACACGATTCCCGATGAGCTTGTCGAGGCATTCGCAGACTTGGGTGCGCCGGCCGTAGAGCCTCTCCTCAAACTGCACGCCGAAACGCCGGAGGACGACAGGCCGGACCTGGTGTTCCTCCTGGCGACGCTGGGCGTGCACGATGACCGGATCCGGCTCCTGCTGGAACAGACGCTCGCGTCGGACCCGTACGAGGGCGCCTTGTGCATCGGGCTTTACGGCGATCCGTCGTTGAAGCCTGCCGTTGAAGCTGCGCTCTCCAGTCTCCCCGAGGGAAAGAAGACGGCGGAGGAACGCAAGGTTCTGGAGGAGTGCCTGGAGTCGATCGCGCAGCCTCGGGCGGCGCATGAGCCGCAGGAGTTCGAGGTGCTGCCGCTGTATCCGGAGAAGTCCACGCCGCTGTTCGACCAGATGGCGCCGGAGGACGTGCTCACGTTCTTCGATTGCCCGGAGAAGGAATACCGCGCCCGTGCGGCGATGAGTTTCACCGATGACGACTATCCCGACGAGATCCGGGACCGCCTGCTGGAAGTCGCGCGCAACGATGCTGACGGGTTGGTGCGCGGCGCCGCGCTGCGGGCTCTGGGCGAGCGCATCGAAGAAGAACAAGTTCGCGAGTTGCTCACCAGCGCGTTGGAGAAGAAGAGGGATGAACGCGAGGAGTGGCTGGGCGCACTGATCGGCCTTGCCGGTGCGACGGCAGAACCCGAAGTTCACGAGGCGATGCTGGAGGCGTACGGGCGCGAGGAGTGCCGGGCTGCGGCGCTGCAGGCGATGTGGAGGTCCTTGGATCCGCGCTACAAGAAGTACTTCGCTTCGAACCTGAAGAGCGAAGATTTCGATGTGCGCCGGCAGGCTATTCAGGGTGTGGGTGCGTTCCCCATCCCGGAACTGGCGTTTGAGCTGGTGCCGCTGTTCCGAGACGAAGAGGTGCGCGACGAGGCGCTCTTCTCCTATGCCATGGCCGTTGAGCATCACACGACGCCCAAGAGCGTGAATAAGCTGTTCGACCGCATCGCCGAGAAGGCGGACGGGTTGTCGGAGGACGAAGAAGAGACAGTGGCCGTGGCGTTGGACAGGCGGCTGGAGCGCGAGGGTTACGAGCCGGTGTTCTTTCCAGCTGAAGAGCATGACCACGACCACGAGGCAGAGACGGAGCCGGCGCAGCAGCCCGCGCGGAGCGAGAAAGTGGGACGGAACGATCCGTGCCCCTGCGGGAGCGGCAAGAAGTACAAGAAGTGTTGCGGGGCCGCATAAAACAATTCGAAACCATATTGTTTAGTTCATTTCATGCATCTGTCATGAGCCACGGGCACGCTGGAGGAGATGAAGCCGTGCACCACGTGGACAGAAGCAGCCGCTGATTGCCGCAGCGGCGTATCGCTGCACAGCCACACGTCGCATTCCCGGGAGACTCTGGAATGCCTTCCCCGCCTGGCGGAGGGTTCGCCCTTGCTGCGGGGGATGTTGAGACTCGCTGCGGACTGCTATCGGCGGCAGCGAAATCGGGAGTTGGACTATCGCGCCGAATGGTGGAGGCCACCGCTGGGGCCGAGGGAGGCGCTTGCCTTGGAGCGCGGCCAGATCGAGCAACTGGGCCTGCGGCCGCTGGTTTCGATCACTGACCACGACAACATCGAGGCGCCGCAGTTGCTGCGGTTGTTGAGCGAAAGCCGCGACATGCCCGTGAGCGTGGAATGGACCGTGCCTTGGCGCGGGACGGAGTTCCACGTGGGAGTGCATCAGATGGCGCCGCGCCGGGCGTCTGAGAAGATGGCGGCTTTGCGGGCGTTTACCGCGGACCCGGGGGAACAGGAACTGGGCGGATTGCTTGAGTGGCTCGCCGAGGAACCGGAGACGCTGATCGTGCTCAACCATCCGCTGTGGGATGAGAAGGGCGTGGGCCGGGACCGGCACGCCGGACTGGCGATTGCGTTCGTGCGAGAGTACCGCCGCTGGGTGCACGCGCTTGAGTTGAATGGACTGCGGGCGAAGGCGGAGAATCACCTCGTCCTGGAGATGGCGGCGCAGTTGGGGATGGCTGCTGTAGCCGGCGGAGACCGGCACGGCATGGAGCCGAATGCACTGATCAACGTGACGCGGGCGCGGACGTTTGCGGAGTTCGTCGAGGAGATCCGGGAAGACAGGATCAGTTCCGTGGTGTCGATGCCGCAGTACGGCGTGCCGCGGTATATGCGGATCGCGTCACTGGTTCTGGAAGTGTTGCGCGCGCGTTGGGACGGTTGGCATCCGGAGGAGAAGAGCGCGTCTACAATAAGAGGATCATGCGTGCGGGATTCCTCCTATTAATCGCGCTGTGCTGCCTGGGCCAGGAGAACAGAACGCCGGAATATGCCAGGAAGGTGGTGGATGCGGCGCTGCAGGCGATGGGTGGTGACAAGTATCTGGCGATGAAGGATCGCGTGGAGGAGGGGCGCTCGTACTCCTTCTATCACGAGAAACTTTCCGGCATGTCTCGCGCGAGAATGTACACGCGCTACCTGACGGCGCCGGAGCCCATGAAGCCGGATTTCTTCGGGCTGCGTGAGCGGCGCGCGTTCGGCAAGAAGGAAGACGTCTTCGTCGTGTACAACGAAGACGGCGGATACGAGATCACCTACCGCGGCGCGAAGCCGCTGGATCCGTCGATTTTCACTTCATATAAGGAATCGCTGTTCCACAACGTGCTGTACACGCTCCGCATGAGATTGAAGGAGCCCGGTCTGACCTTTGAATCGCAGGGCGCGGCGATTCATGAAAACCAGCCGTGCGACGTGGTGGACATCGTCGACAGCGAAAACCGCGTGACCACCGTGTGGTTTCATCAGTTGACGAAGTTGCCGCTCAAGCAGCGCTGGGAGAGGCGCGATCCGAAGACGCGTGACCGGATTGAGGAGATCACGATTTTCGACAAATACCGCGACGTGGGTGGTGGGGTGATGTGGCCCTATGTGATCCGGCGCGAACGGAACGGCGAGCGCAATTTTGAGATGTACGACGATGCGGTGTCCATTAACCAGGGACTGGGGGACGAGTTGTTCACACTGTCCGCCGACGTGAAAGTGCTGGATTCGAAGAGCAGCAACGTCAAGCCGGGGAAGAAGTAGCCTCCAATCACCAACTCGAGTGTCTGCCTGTCCGAATGGCCAGGGCAGAACTGGCCGATTGGCCGATAGTGCAGAACGACACGAAGCGCCATGCTGGAAGCCGAGGGGTGAACTTGCATGGCGAATGAATTGTCTGATTGGTCGAGTCAATTGGCGGCAGTGGTGGCGCGTAGCGCGCCGTCGGTAGTAGCGGTGCATGCACGGCCGCGATTTTCATCGAGCGGAGTGTTCTGGCGGCCGGGGATTGTCGTCACCGCGGCACACACGATTCGGGACGAGGAAGAGATCCAGGTCACGCTTCCGGATGGTTCGAATGCCACGGCATTTCTGGTGGGCCGGGATCCTGGGACCGAAGTAGCGGTATTGCGCGTGGAGGGCGTTGCGGAGTTCCCAACACCCCGACGGGCGACTGTGCCCTCAGTCGGCAATCTCTTGCTCGTCGTTGGACGCTCGAAGGACTCCGGAGTCAACGCCTCGATGGGCATCGTCAGTGCGGTGAGCGGATCGTGGCGGACGTGGCGCGGAGGACGTCTGGACCACTACATCCGGCTCGATGTGACGCTATATCCAGGTTCATCGGGGGCAGTGGCGGTGAACGTCGACGGTGAAGCCATTGGTATTGTCACTTCCGCGTTGTCGCGTATTGCCGGCGTGGCTATTCCGGCGGCGACCATCGACCGGGTTGTAGAGGAGATTGTGACGCGCGGTCGGGTGGCGCGCGCCTACCTGGGCGTCGGACTGCAACCCGTCGAGTTGCCCGATCATCAAAAAGGCCTGATCGTGCTTTCTGTGGAGCCAGGCGGGCCTGCGGCTCAGGCAGGAGTGTTGATCGGCGACGTGCTCGTCTCGCTGAATGGCAAGAGCGCGGCCGATACGGACGACGTGCAGAGCGTGCTTGAATCGCACGGCATCGGTCAGGCGGTTGAAGCCGGATTGCTGCGCGGAGGCGTTGCGGCGAAGGTCGCCATCACCACGGCGGAGCGTCCGCGGAGAAGCTGAGATGAACGGAATTGGAGAGGTGGCCGAGCGGCTGCGGCGATCGACGGTGCAGGTGTTCGCTGGAGACCGGCGGGGCGGAGGGTCCGGCGTGGTGTGGACCGCGGATGGTCTGATCCTGACTAACGCGCACGTGGCCAGGACACCTGCGGCGCGAGTTCAGATGTGGAATGGAATCGAGTACGAGGCGCGCGTGACGGCGCGCGACCTGCGGCGCGATCTGGCGGCAATGCGAATCTCCGAGGGCTCCCTGGAGGCCGCAGTACCTGGAGACAGCGAATCGTTGCGTCCGGGGGAACTGGTCCTGGCGATCGGGAATCCGATGGGTTTTCAGGGCGCATTATCGACCGGTGTGGTTCACTCTATCGGGAAACTGCCGGGCATGGGACCGGCGCGCTGGATCCGCGCCGATCTGCGGCTGGCTCCAGGAAATTCCGGCGGGCCGCTGGCGACTGCGCAGGGGCAGGTGGTGGGGATTAACACAGCCATTGTGAACGGGCTTGGCGTGGCAGCGATGATCTCCACCGCCTTGGAATTTCTGCGGCATGGAGCCCGCCCGGGGCTGGGCGTGACAGTGAGGCCCGTACGAGCGGGACTGCTGGTGCTTGAGTTGGAAGCCGGCGGGGCGGCGGCAGATGCGTCACTGAGGCGGGGCGACCTGTTGCTTTGCTCGCTGGAGGAATTGAACGACGCCCTTGACGCCGCGCCGGATGTGCTGCGGCTGCGCTTTCTGAGAGGGAGCGTCAAGCAGGTGCGTGAGGTCGCGGTGCGGCTCGGGGGACGGGCCGTGGCAGCGTGATCCGGCTGTTGATCGTCGCCTCATCCGCCGTGGCGCGCGCCGGGCTCGAGGCGTTGGCCGCGTCGAGCCCCGAACTACTGGTGGTGGGTTCTCTTTCGGACTTCGCGGGAGGGGAAGACTTAAAGGCGGACGTCGTGCTGTCGGCCGTGGCGGCGGGAGACCTGCCGTTTGCAGGCGTTACGGCGCCCATGGTCGTATTGACGAGTGAAGCCGAACCTGCCTGGACGCTGGAGTTGCTGCGACAGGGGGTGCGCGCCGTGCTTGCCCGTGACGCATCGCAGGCTGAGATTCTGGCAGCTGTGGAAGCTGCCGCAAGCGGCATGTCGGTGATCGACCCAAGAGATCTGGAGGTGCTGTTATCTTCCGCAATGCCGGTTCTGTCCGCTGAAGATGCGTCCGCGCTCACCGGGCGCGAGTTGGAAGTGCTGCGCTTGCTGGCGGAGGGCGACTCAAACAAGATCATTGCCTGGAAGCTGGGAATCTCCGAGAGCACCGTGAAATTTCACATAGCGTCCATCCTGGCGAAGCTCGGGGCTTCGACACGGACGGAGGCAGTGACGATCGGGATCCGCAGGGGGCTGGTGTTGCTCTAGAAGAGAAGCGCTCAGCAGCCCCTCAAGCGTCAGGCCGCCTCTGCGGTTGTGGGATCAATGGTGGACGCTACCAGGCTGATCCGGTTCACAGGGAATCCGCCGCGCTCGGCGTGCTCGCGAACTGACCCTTCGTCCGGTGCGATGTAGATGCAGTAGATCTTGTCGCCGGTCACGTAGCTGTAAACCCACTGGATCTGCGGTCCCATGTCTCTGAGCACGTTGCACGATTTCTGTGAAATTGCCTGCAGTTCGGCGCCGGACAGTTTCCCGACGCCGGGGATCTCGCGTTCAATCACGTACTTTGGCATCCCTGCCTCCTGGGGGCGGATTGTAGCAAAGCGCGAGCCGGATTGCGTGAGAATAGTCTGCATGCACTCACTTCGCGCCGGGTTCTTGCTCGCAATTCTTCCGTTGCAGATGGGATTCGCGCAGGGCACTGTGCCCACTTTTCAGGTTGCCGTGGGACAGGCGTCTTACACGCTTGCGGGCCGCGATCCGGCCCAGGGCGGCAGCACGACGATTCCCACCGTCCTCGTCCCCGTCACGCTGATGTTTGAAGCGAAGAAGACGGCCGGGAAGGCGTTTGTCATGGATGCGGCGCCGGACGTGAAACGCATCCTGAACTCGCCCGTATTCTCCAATTACGGCTTCCCGTCCGGTGGAACAACCCAATACGTGGATGCGATGCTGCGCAGCACTTTCCCAAAGGCCGTGGACTGGCACACACTGCTCGGCAAGCCGGAGGTGAAAGCAGTCAGGATCACCGTGCCGGTGGGATATGGCTACATTCTCACGTCGAAGCAAAGCGCGAGATCGTTTGCTGTCGCAGATCTCGAATTCGTGCAGAAGGAACTGTTCAAGCAGGTCCCGAATCAGCCGGGCAAGCTCGTCATCGCGGTGACGCACAACACCACCTACTATGCGCTCGGCGACGCGACGGTGTGCTGCTCCTGGGGAACGCATGGCGTGGACATGGCCACTGGGAATTCATTCGTGCATGGCTCATACATTCACAACGCGCCGGCGGTTGTGGAGGATCAGGACGTGCAGCCCTTGACCCAGCAGCTCGCGCAGTTCTTCAAAGATCCGCTGCATGATCCGTTGTTTCGCGGCGGTCGCAATACGAAGAGTCCGGGGAACACGTTCCCGAGTTGGATGCGCGCCGCTTCCACGAATCCTGGAGGCCAGGGGGCCTGCGCGGGGACGAGCGCTGGATCCACTTATTTCCAACTCGAGCCGACGAACACAAATCCAAAAAACAACATTCCCGCATCGAAGCCGTTCAATGCGCGCGGGTACCGCCTGCAGAATGTTGCGCTGTTGCCCTGGTACACCGGCGCTTCCGAGGGTCTCGGCAGCACTTTGAGCTTTCCGGATCCGCAGGCTCTCACGGAGCGCTCGCAACCTTGCGCGTCGCGCGGCGGGAGGCCAGGCGGATCCGCACCGCCGCAGCCCACGGCCACGGCAGCGTCTCGCACAGGCGCGCCGAACGGTCATCAGCTCATCGGCTACTGGGCGGGCTACGGCTCCGCGAGCTCGACCTTCCCACTGCGCGAGGTCTCCCCTCAGTGGGACATCGTCATCGTCGCGTTCTCCACGCCGGACCGCAACGCGCCGGAGGGCACCATGCAATTCCGGCCGCCCACGGGCATGCCTGCTGAACAACTGAAAGCTGACATTGCTTTCCTCAAGAGCCAGGGCCGGAAGGTGATGGTCTCGCTGGGCGGCGGCGGCCAGCACTTCACGCTGGCCGACCCGAAGCGCGTGCCGAACTTCGTCTCCTCCGTCACGCGCATCGCGAGCGAGTACGGCTTCGATGGCATCGACATCGACTTCGAGAGCCCCTCGCTCTCCATCGATCCCGGAGATACCGACTACAGGAAGCCCACCACCCCATCGATCGTGAATCTGATCTCCGCGCTGCGCCAGTTGCGTGATCATTTCGGTCCGGGCTTCATGATCAGTCTCGTTCCGGAAGGCACTCAGATCCCTTCGGGCTATCCCAGCTATGGCGGACAGTTCGGCTCCTATGTGCCCATCGCGCACGCGCTGCGCGACATCCTCGCATTCATGGATACGCAGAGTTACAACACGCCGCCGCTGCAAGGGTTGGATGGGGAGATCTACCAGCCCGGAACGGTTGACTACCACGTCGCGATGACGGAGCTGGTGCTGCACGGCTTCAACGTAGGGGGCGATCCCGGACAGTTCTTCCCGCCGATACCGGCCGGCAAAGTCGCAGTCGGATTCCTGAATGGAGACACGACGCCCGCTATCGTCAGCCAAACGATGGATTACCTCATCACCGGGAAAGCCCCTGCCGGAACGAAGTACAAATTGCGGACACCGGGCGGCTACCCCGGCATGATCGGCGCGATGTTCTGGACCATCGACGCCGACCGCCGCGGAAACTACAACTACTCGAACGTGATCGGACCGCAGCTGCACTCGTACCCTCAGGCCAGATAGGCGCCGTACACCCGGCCGTGATCGAGCGCATCTAAATGGCGGAGGGGCCGATGGCGCTCAATGGAATCTGCGCGGCGATTCTGCTCACCTTTGCCGGGAGCAGCCAGGAGGTGAAGACAATCATAGGAACTGCGGCATTTCGTGAGCGGATCGCGCTGCCGCCGGGTGCGGTCTTCGAAGCGACGCTGGAGGATGTGTCACGAGCCGGCGCGCCCGCCGAAGTCCTGGGCCGTGTGCGCATGGAAAAGCCAGGCTCTCCTCCGTTCCGGTTCTCGATTCAATACGACCCGTCGCGCATCGTCGAGTCGCACACGTACTCCGTGCGGGCGCGCGTGCTTGCTGGAGACCGGCTGATGTTCACAACGGACCAGCAGTATCCGGTGCTGACGCATGGGAACGGCAATGAAGTGACGATGATGCTGATGCAGCGGCCTCCCGTCAGCTCTCTGGGCGAACTCCCGGCGAGCTTCACGGGCCAACTGCCTTGCGCGGATTGTCCGGGCATCCGCTATGTGCTGAATCTCTTCCCCGGCCAGTCGTATTACATGCAGATGACCTATCTGGAGAGGAACCAGAACAAACCGCGGGACGAGTTGGGGCGGTGGAACATGTCGGAGGACGGCAAACGTCTGACCCTCTACAGCTGTGAGGAAACGCGGGAGCGCTTTGCCATCCGGGGCCCTGACGTACTGCGCATCCTGGACGTCCAAGGCCAGGAGATCCAGTCCACGCTGAACTTCGATCTGCGCCGGACAGCTTCCTTTGAGCGCATTGAACCTCGCCTGGAGATGAGCGGGATGTTCCAGTACATGGCCGATGCGGCGACATTCAGAGAATGCCGGAGCGGACAGCGGTGGCCCGTCGCCATGGAGAAGGCGTACAAGGGTCTGGAGTCGGCATACACCAAGGTGAGGCGGCAGCCCGGCGAGGAGATGATGGCGAGTGTTGAAGGACAGGTGGCGATGAGGCCTGGGATGGACCGGCCGGTTCCGACACTGGTGGTTGAACGCTTCACTGGGGTATGGCCGGGAGAGACCTGTGGCGCGCCGCTGGCGGCATCGCCGCTCGAGGAGACGTACTGGAAGCTGACACGGTTGGAAGGAAACCCCGTGACTGTCGCGGAGAGGCAGCGCGAGCCGCACATCGTGCTTCGAAAGCAGGAGACCCGCGTGACCGGCTTCGGCGGATGCAACAACCTGACGGGCAGCTACCGGCTTAGTGGGCACGCGTTGATCTTCGGCGCGATCGCGGCGACGCAGATGGCATGTCCGCAGGGAATGGACACGGAGGCGGCGTTCTTCAAAGCGTTGGGGAAAGTGCGAATGTGGAAGATCGCCGGCGAGCACCTGGAGCTGTTCGACGACGGTGGCAACTTGGTGGCGCGTTTTGAGGGGCGGGCCTTAAGATAGCGGCGGGAGTCGTGCGTTCGCTGTACACTCGATCATCCGGCACTAGGGCCGGTTGCGACTCCGGGAGGGTTGTGCATGCCGTCGAAGCAGGGATTGCATCCGTTGGCTCAGTTGATGGGGATCGTGATTCTGGCGAGCGTGCTGACGTGGATCCTGCCCGCGGGGCAATACGACCGGATGAAAGACACGCGCACCGGAAGGACGCTCGTCGTGCCCGGATCCTACCATCCCGTGGAACGGAATCCCGCGGGACCGTGGAGCACGCTGATGGCTGTCCCCCTCGGGCTGTTGAGTGCGGGGAAGGTGATTTTCTACGTGCTGTTGTCCGGCGCCGCCATGACGGTGATTGAGGCGACAGGAGCCATGTCGGCCGTGGTGGACTCTGTCGGGAAGAGGCTGTCGGACCGGCCGCTATGGGTGATCCCCGCGGTTTCGATGCTGTTCCTGGCGGGCGGCGCAAGCTACGGAATGTATGAAGAGGTGCTGGCGTTCATCCCTGTATTGTGCGTTCTCGGCAGGAGAATGGGCTTCGATGGAGTCGCGATGGTGGCCGCCTCACTGGGTACAGCCACCGTGGCCGGGGCGTTCTCTCCGGTCAACACGTTCCTTCTGGGGATCAGCCAGCCGATGGCGGAGCTGCCTTTGTTCTCCGGAATGGCTTTCCGCACGGTGATTTTCATCGCGGCGATGGCGATCTGGTTCGGGTTTCTGTGGCTCTACGGGCGAAAAACCCGCCGGGTTGTCACAGAGCCGGCGGATCGTGCAATAGAACCCGCGTCCGGAGGGCGGCAGGCCGGCAGGCGGACGGTGATCCTGGTGGCTGCGGCATTGAACGCAACAATGGTGATGCTGGTGATCGGCGCGGCCCTGTGGAATTGGGGCTTGGAGGAGTTCGCCGCGGCGATGCTCGGAATGGGAGTTGCGTGCGGATTGCTGGGAGGTCTGGGCGTCCAGGGAACAGCCGCCGGTTTTGCGGACGGATTCAGGAGAATGGCGTATGCGGCGGTGTTGATCGGAGTGGCGCGAGCGATTCTGGTGACTCTGGAGAACGGCAGGGTGCTCGATACCATCGCCTGGTTCCTGTTCTCGCCATTGAATCACGCGGGGCGGGAGGCGTCGGGGGTCTTCATGCTGGCGGCTCAGTGGATCATCTCCGTGCCTATTCCTAGCGATTCCGGGAAAGCGATGGTCACTCTGCCGGTGCTGGTGCCGCTGTCGGACCTGCTTGGCGTTTCGAGACAGGTGTTGGTGTCCGCTTACACGTCCAGCACGGTGATATCCGGGATTGTGACGCCGACGGGCGGCACGATTCTGGCGATCCTGGCAATGGCGGAGGTCTCCCTGACGAAGTGGCTCAAGGCGGTTGCGCCGGTGTGCGCAGCGCTGCTGGTTCTTTCGTTGGCCGCGACGGTGATAGGGACCCGGCTCGGGCTACGATAGCCAGCGGCGAAGTCGGGCGCAAATCCCAGTGAGCTCGCTTCGATACTGTGCCATAATCGCTGCAACATGCTGGGACTCCTCCACGAGCTGCACGGCGCGTGGCGAGCGCTGATCAGAGCACGGACAACATCCTTTGTAGCTGTTGCCTTGATCGCTGCAGGCATCGGCCTGAACACCACCATTTTCTCACTGCTCGACACCGTCGTCTTTCGCAAGATTGCAGTAGCTGATCCGGATCGGCTGGTGCACGTCAATGGCATCGTTCACGGCGTCTTTACCGCCGTTCCGTACGGCATCATCGAGCGGCTGCGTGCACGAACCGGCCTGTTCGCCGGCATCAGTGGTTGGGCCGACACGCCCATGCCGGTTGAGGCGGCCGGTAACACTGCCATTGCCCTGGTTGTTCGAGTCGACACCGACATGGATCGTGTGCTGGGCAGCCGGCCGCAACTTGGGCGTGTGTTGACAAGGGACGATCGCGGTCCCGTAGCAGTCATCTCCGACAGGTTTTGGCACGAGCGCCTCGGCGGCGACCCACGAGTGTTGGGCCGGCTTGTGCGCGCCGGCAGAATTGCCTTGACGGTCGTGGGAGTGATGCCGCCGGAGTTCACCGGCGCGACTGCGAACGTTCCCTGGGATGTGACGGCTCCGTTGGAGAACTTCATCGGCTCGAACAGGCCAAAGGATCGAGTCCTGCTGGACACAATCGCGCGGCTGGCGCCAGGCGTGACGCAGGATGCTGCGCGCACCCAGGTGGAGGCGATCTGGCCACAGCTCCTGGCGGAGACGTTGCCGGAAGGCCGGACGCTGGAGGAGTGGGCTGCAGACAACGGTAGAACGGTTGAGGTGGCGCCGGCGGCGCTAGGTCGTTACTTTTGGCGGAGACAGTACGAGGGTCCGCTCGAACTCCTGCTGGGAATGGCGATTCTGGTGATGGTCATCGTTTGCGCCAATATAGCGATCCTGCTTTCGGCCCGAGCGGCCGGCCGCCGCAGAGAGACAGGGATCCGGCTGGCGCTCGGAGCGTCGCGGTGGCGCCTCGCACGGGAGGCCTTGATTGAAACGGCGCTGCTGGCGGGGATCGGAGCGGTGCTGGGATTCATCTTCGCCCGTTGGGGCAGTGCCTTGAGTGTCGCCTTCCTTCCGTCAGGCAACGTGCGGTTGCATTACGACATGCTCAATGGGCGGGCGTTCATCTTCGGGGCAGCTCTGGCCATCCTTGCCGCTCTGGCCTGCGGTTTGATCCCCGCGCTGCGACAGACTGCCACCAGTGCCGCCGAAGCGATGAGGCGGGGCGGTTGTGATTCCGTTTCGGCCGGCAGAGCGCGGCGAGTTCTGCTGACTCTACAAGTTGGGCTTTCCTTGATGCTGGTCTGCGGCGCACTCCTCTTCGCGGCTTCGTTGTCAGCGCTCAGCGCCATTGACCTCCGCTTCAGTCCTGAGAATCTCCTCGTTCTCGCCGTGCAAGGCAAGCCGGGAGCTGCTGCTGCCGGAAAGGAATATTTTGATGAGCTGTTCGACCGCTTGCGAGAGTTGCCGGGTGTCGAAAGCGTGACTGCGGCCAACCAACTCCCATTTCAATCTCCCGCTTACGGACTACCGCGCGAGGAGGTGTCGCTCGATGGAGACCACTGGGCTACTGCGGAACCGCACTGCGCTTTCAGCGGGTACTTCGCCGCCTTGGGTGCGCGGATGGCGGAGGGCCGGGAGTTCTGGCGGTTCGACGCGCCAACCGCGATCGTCAATGAGCGCTTCGCACGGCAGTTCTACGGCTCGGGTGAGATCGTTGGCCGCACTTTGCGGACACGCCAGGACCGGCAGGTCGTGGCCAGAGAGATCGTTGGTGTTGTGTCCAACATCCCGTATATCTCGCCTGCCGAACAAGCGCCTGCTGCTTTCTACATCCCTTGCCTGGAGCTGTGGACGCCGCAGCAAGCGGCCGCGACAGGCATGGGGATCGCAATCCGCTTCCGCGGACGTGATCTGGAGCGTGAGGCACGACAGCAGCTGGAGGCGCTCGGGCGCCAGTTTGTCATAAAGAGCCCGAGGATGGCCGATTTGGTGAAGGAGAGGATGCTGCGGGAGCGGATGATGGCGCTGCTCTCCAGCGCCTATGGCGGCGTGACTCTCGCCGTGGTCCTGCTGGGAGTGTACGGACTGACATCCTTTGTGGCGGCGGCGCGGGGGCGTGAGATTTCGGTCCGCGTTGCGCTTGGCGCGCGATCCAGGCATGTACTTTGGCTGGCCGGACGCGAGTTGGCTGGTGTGCTCCTTGCGGGGATGGCGCTGGGGGTGGTCGGCATATTCCTGTGTGCGAAATTGATCAAGAGTTACCTGTACGGCTTACAGGCAGCAGATCCCGCATTGATCACTGTGGCCCTCGGCATACTGGCCGCTACCGCAGCGGCCGCTGCCGCCGTCCCGATTCGCCGGGCTCTCGCGCTTGACCCAGTTCGAATGCTGCGGCAGGACTGATCTGCGCTACCTTGGAGAATGGGCTTGGGTGACGACAGACGCAGGCTTGCTTTGATCCTGACACTACTGCTTGCCGTAGTGATGGGGCAGACCCGTCTTGCGCGCGATTGGTGTGGCGAGTACGATGCCCATCGGGCCGCGGGGGCCAGGTCTATGCCGGGCAAATCCGCCGGCGCCTGCGTGCGGACGGATCACGCCGGGCTGGACTGCGAAATTCCAGTCAAGTGTGAATCAGTCATTCGCTTGTGCTCCGATCCGCTCCAGCCGGCATTTGAAACTGGAGAACCGGGATTCGATCTGAGATTAGTGCATTCCGGAAGGGCGCCCCCTCCCGGCCTGCTTGCATTTTGACGCGAGGCCGCCCGCTGAAGAGTGCGGCCCGATGATAAGCAAGGGCACACATGCACAATATCGACCTCATTCTCACCCTCACGGCCAGACTGATCGCCGCGCTCGGACTCGGATATCTGACGAACCGTCTGGGCTGGTCGCCGATTGTCGGCTATCTGATTGCCGGGATCTTCGTCGGTCCGCACACGCCGGGGTTCGTCGCGGACCGGCACATGGCCGAGCAATTGGCGGAGGTCGGCGTCATTCTGTTGATGTTCGGCGTCGGGCTGCATTTTCACTTGAAAGACTTGCTGGCGGTGCGCGGAATCGCCGTTTTGGGAGCCCTGGTGCAAAGCGCGGCTGCAACGGCGTTGGGCGCGCTGACTTTCCATGCCTTCGGGTGGAATTGGACTCAGGGCGTGGTGTTTGGGTTAGCGCTTTCCGTGGCGAGCACGGTTGTTCTGGTGCGCGTATTGTCCGACAACAACGAACTGCATAGTCCCACGGGGAGGATCGCCGTCGGCTGGCTGGTGATGGAGGACATCTTCACGGTCTTCGTGTTGGTTCTGCTGCCCGTGGTCTTCGCGAGCACCGGAAGCCTGCCTGTCGCTATCGGGCTCGCGGCGGTAAAGCTCGCCGTGTTCATCGGCTTCACGCTGGTGGCGGGCAGCCGCATCATTCCCTGGTTTCTGAACAAAGTGGCGGAGACCCATTCGCGCGAGCTTTTCACGCTGAGTGTGCTTGCTGTGGCGCTCGGAATTGCCGCTGGATCGGCATACTTCTTCAACGTGTCGATGGCGCTGGGCGCATTCCTTGCGGGGATGGTTGTGGGACAGTCAGAGTTCAGCGCGCGGGCCGGTGCGGAGGCGCTGCCAATGCGGGATGCATTCGCGGTCATGTTCTTCCTTTCAGTCGGAATGTTGTTCGAGCCCCGGCAGGCGCTGGAATCTCCGCTGCTGATGCTGTCCACGCTCGCGATTGTCATGGTAGGCAAGCCCGTGGCGGCGATGGTCATCGTGGCTTTGCTGGGCTACAGCTCGAAAGTCGGCCTGGGTGTTGCGCTCGCGTTGGCGCAGATCGGTGAATTCTCATTCCTGCTGGCCTCGTTGGGAAGGACGGTGGGAGCCTTGCCGGATAATGCGATCAACCCGCTGGTAGCCGCGGCGATCATCTCGATCATGCTCAATCCGCTGGTATATCGCAGCGTCGCTCCAGTGGAATCCTTCATCGAGCGCCACCCGCGGCTCTGGCGGCTGCTGAACCGCAAGGCTGCTAAGGAGAAGCTCGCGCCCGAAGCCGCCCAGGAGGCGGATCCGGCGCACCGGGCCGTGATCGTCGGCTACGGCCCCACCGGCGAGATTGTGCACCGCATCCTGCGGGAGCGTGGCATTATTCCCACGGTGATTGAGATGAACATCGAGACACACCGGCGGCTGCGCGGGGAAGGCAAGTCGTCGGTGTACGGCGATGCCAACCAGAAGGAAGTGCTGGAACAGGCAGGCATCGCGGCGGCCGCGAGTATGATCCTGAGCGCCTCCGGCGTGGCTGGGGCGACCGAAGCGGTGCGGACGGCGCGGGAGATCAATCCGGCGATCCACGTGGTCGCCCGGGCGGATTTCCTGGGTGAGACGCCTGTGTTGAGGCGGGCGGGCGCGGACGAGGTTTTCTCCGGGGAAGGCGAAGTCGCGATGGCGATGGCGGACAGCATTCTGCGGCGGCTTGGCGCCACCCCGGAGCAATTGGATGAGTCACGGGAAAAGATACGGAACAAACTCGTACTGAATACGTCTAACGCGAAATGACACGCAGGACGTTTGTGCTTGCGGCTGGGGCGGCCGCGGCGGCAAGTCCGCAGGGGGTGCCATGGACGCAGTGGGGTGGTAAGGCGACCATGGCCTTCCGGCAGTCGGACGGGCAGGTGGTCTGGGCGAAGGGGAACATCCCGAACGCCTATTCGTCGCCGCTCCTGATTAATGTCGATGGGCTGGATCAGCTCGTGATGCTGATGGATGGCCTGGTGTTCGGGCTGAATCCGATCAACGGGGATCTCCAGTGGCAGGCGCCATTCCGAGCCGACTACGGGATCAGCGTGGCCACGCCCGTGTGGTGCCCCGGCAACCTGCTGTTCGTGTCGGCGGAATACGGGGCGGGATCGAAGATGATCCAACTGACACGCCGGGGCAACGAGGTCAAGTCCGAGGAAGCGTGGACCTCGAACCGTCTGCGGCTCCACCACGGCAATGCGATGTATGTGGACGGCGTGCTGTTCTTCACCAGCGGCGGCAAGGGCAGCCAGGCGATTCTGAGCGCCGTGGAAGCGGCGACGGGCAAGATCCTGTGGCAGGAGCGGAGCATTCAGAAGGCGACGTTCGTCTGGGCGGATCGGAAGTTGATCACACTGGATCAGGATGGCGTGCTGATGCTGGCCAATCCCTCGGCGAAAGGCTTCCAGGTGGCGGCGCGGTCGGAACTGTTGACGAACCTCTCGTGGACGCCGCCCGTCCTTGTGGGGACGAAGCTGTACATCCGGGACCGGCGGAGCATGATGGCTGTGGAACTGGGCTGAAATGCCTGCGGTGACGATGCGCGCCATGGCCGCCTAGCACATTCGCGGCCCAGGCGCGCTCTGCTAGCTTGAAAGTTCGATGATTTCGTTCTCCAGCATCAATAAGCAGTACGGCAAGCAACTCATCTTCGTGGATGCCAGTTTTCAGTTGAATCCAGGGGAGAAGGTGGGTCTCGTCGGGCCGAACGGGGCGGGGAAGACCACGCTGTTCCGCATGGTGGTCGGGGAAGAGTTCCCCGATGAAGGCGAAGTCTCGCTGCCGAAGAAGTTGACCGTGGGCTACTTCCGCCAGGATGTGGAAGAGATGGCGGGGCGGTCGGTGCTGGACGAGGCGATTGCCGGCAGCGGGCGCGTTGGAGATCTCCATCACGAGTTGGAGGCACTGCAACACGCCATGGGGGATCTGCAGCGCGCCGGTGAGTTGGACCAGATTCTGGCGCGATTCGGCGAAGTGCAGGAAGAGTATGACCACCTCGGGGGCTACTCGCTGGAGGCGCAGGCGCGTGAGGTGCTGCACGGCCTCGGCTTCAAGGACGATCAGATCGACGGCGATGTCGGCGCGCTGTCCGGCGGGTGGAAGATGCGCGTGGCGCTGGCGCGCGTGCTGCTGGGCCGGCCCGACGTGCTGCTCATGGACGAGCCGACGAACCACCTGGACATCGAATCGATCATCTGGCTGGAGCAGTTCCTGAAGTCCTACCAGGGTGCGCTGCTGATGACGTCGCACGATCGCGAGTTCATGAACCGCGTGGTGTCGAAGATCGCCGAAATCGATGCGGGCGAGATCACGGTCTACTCGGGCAACTACGATTTCTATGAGCGCGAGCGGGCGATCCGCGAAGCCAATCAGCAGGCGGCGTTTGCGCGGCAGCAGGCGATGCTCGCCAAGGAGCAGCGCTTCATTGAGCGGTTCAGAACACACGCAGCAAAGGCGGCTCAGGTCCAAAGCCGCATCAAGGCTCTGGACAAGATCGAGAAGATCGAACTGCCGAAGCGCCGCCAGACGGTGAAGTTCGAATTCCGCGTGCCGCCGCGCTCCGGCGACCAGGTGGCGGTGATCGAGAACCTGCACAAGAGCTACGGTTCGCGCGTGATCTACCAGGGCTTCAACCTGACCGTGCGGCGCGGCGAGCGCTGGGCGGTGATGGGAAAGAACGGCGCGGGCAAGACCACGCTGTTGAAGATGATCGCGGGCGCCGGCGAGCCGGACGCCGGCAGTGTGCGGCTGGGAGCGAGCCTGATCATGGGCTACTTCGCGCAGCAGTCGCTGGACGTGCTCGACGGGGACCTGACGATCATCGAGCAACTACAGAAGGACTTCCCGCAAGACGGGCTCGGCTCCCTGCGGACCCTTGCCGGCGCATTTCAGTTCTCGGGCGACGACGTGGACAAGCGGATCCGTGCGCTATCCGGCGGCGAGAAGTCGCGCCTGGCCATGGCGCGCATGCTCTACAACCCGCCGAACTTCCTTGTCCTCGACGAGCCAACCAACCACCTGGACCTCGCCACGAAAGAGATGCTGGTGGAGGCACTGAAGGAGTTCGAAGGGACGATGATCTTCGTCTCGCACGACCGCACGTTCCTGCGCGGCCTGGGTTCGAGGGTGCTGGAATTGGGCGGAGAGAGCGGCGTGGATCGCGAGCCGGTTGTGTATCCGGGCTCGTACGTCGAGTACGTGCAGAAGCTCGGGCACGAAGCGCCGGGCATCTACTGCTGAATCTGCGCGTCGAACTCGAAGAAGCCCTGGTGGGCGTTGAATCCGCGGCCCTTGCGGCCGTTGACCGAAAACAACGTGCGGCCTTGCCGGGTGACGCAGACCAGCGCGCCGGGATTGCGGTCCGGGACGAGTAACTCATACCGGTCCACACTGGCGTCCGCCGCGCCATCGGGCCCGCCGCATCCTTCCTCGCTCTTGAGATTCCAGCAGGCCAATCCCTGGACGTTGGAGATGGTGACGAGCCGCGCGTCCGGATTCGGAATGCTTGCTCCCCACTCCAGATGCGCCGGCAGGGTGATGTGGAAGCGCCCGGGCGCCGTCTCCTGGACCAATGCTTTCGGCGGAGTGCAGAGGTTGCGGCCGTCCATGCAGTTCGCGAGTTGATAGGTGATCTCCGATTGCACCGTGAACAGGCTGGAGGTGACTTGCTCCGGAGCCGGGGTGAACGACCAGCCGAGGATGTCGTGATTCTCGAAGCCGTTGCCCGTGGACGCCGTGAAGCCGGCGTAGGCGGCGCCATTGGAGTCCACCACGGTGGAGATGTCGACTGGCGCTCGGACCTCGGGCTCGCCATCGTCGAGATACACGCTCATGATGGGCGGTTTGTAGCGAATCCGGGCGGTGTGCACGCGCCCGTCCTTCAGACGGATCGAGAGCTTCTTGCTGTAGCCCAATCGGTTGGGAGGCCAGCGCATCTTGGGAATCGGGCCGTTCGTGCAGATGGCGATGTAGTTGTCGGAAGGATCGCCCCCGTCCTGATTTCTGTAGGTATCGAAGAAGACAGCGATGCTGCGCGGGATGCCTGGCTTGGAGAAGTCGCGCCAGCCGTCGCCAATGGCGAAGCCGCCGGCTGACCCGCGGCCGGCGATGGCGCCAGGCCCCTCGTTTTGGAGGACAAAGGCAAAACCATCAGCGCCTGGGCCGAGCCCACCGGGCTCCGTGATCTGAAACTTGAAGGTGGTTTCGAAGCCGCCCGCCACGCGCTCCTTCTGGGCGAACCAGGCTGCGCCAGAGGTTTGCCGCTCCGGGCGAGTGAGCCGGAGGCGGCCCTCAAGGAGTTCCGCCGAGCCCACGAGATGGATTCGCGGCGGTTCAGGCGCCTGGCTGTGCAGGCTCAGGATAAGGAGCGTGCCCGCCAGAGCTACATGAGGCCGCATGGCGACCAGCGTAACGTAGCGGCCGGGCGGATGCTCAGGCTTCGCACTATCAACGATGCTGGTCGGGTACCTTGCGCGCCGTCTCGGCTCCGAAGACAGGCAGAGACGGATCGCTCAGCAGTCCGATTTGTTTCAGGATCGGTGCCATCGTGGCCAGCGTAGATTTGGTGTCGCGCGCCGTGAATTCATGCCGGGTGTGCTCTTCCCTCAAGCGGCCTAGGTCTGGCTTCGGGCGATTCTGGTGCTGGGTGCGGCGTCTGCCACGGCCGGCCGGATTACGGAGCGAGCCGGCACAGAGGGTCGCCGACGACAACAGTCATCCAACTGACCGCGGGCATCGACGCGTAGTAGCTCTCAACCAGTGTCAGGCCCGCGAGGTAGTTGGGGAACAGGATCTGCGGGCGGGGAGTGAAACCCAGGAAGGGTTCGTAAACGTGTCCGGAGACGCCGGTGGCGCCCTGACGGATGAAGTCCGCGGAGAGGGACTGCGGGGAGCCGGCGAAATGGGTGGCGCGGCCCTTCCAGTCGCCGAGAGTCCATGATGCTGGCGGCTCGCGGAAGGTGCGGCCATCGGTGGAGACGTACTCAGTGACCAGAGCGCCCGGAAGGAAGGTGAAGCCGAGGTTGCGGTCCTTGCGCTGCGGGTCGTTGGAGCCCCAACTGGCGTAGCCGAGGACATCTCGCGTGCCGCGGATCACAGTTGTGGATTCATCCAGCACGACACGGCCCGCGGGGAGAAAGTTGGAAGCCGTCTTGAGCCAGGAGTTGCCGTCCGAGAGGTCGTGATCCTTCAGATCCAGGACGAAAACTCCGCGGTTGCGTGCTTGAAAGGCGCGGTCGATCATGGCGCGCGTATCGGAGAAGTTGTACCCGGTGAGGCGGGCGACAAGGTAGATGGGGAATTGCGGATGGCGGAACGGCACGTCTTTGCCGAAGTAGGGATTGGCCAGCGGGCCGGTTATCTGGTGAGGCCGGCCTTTCAGATCCTGGTACAGCGCCGCGAGCTCGCTGTCCACTGAGGCGGCATCGCCTGTCATGCCGAAAGAGCCGCTGATCTTGAGAGGAACGCCGCTGGTGGTAACGAGCACCAGAATCCGGTCGATCCAGCCGTTACGGCGGAGCAACTCCGAGACAGGTCCGGCGATTCGCGCCTGAAACACCGGGCGAGTGATCTCTTCGTCTTCAGGCGCGCTGATGCGGACGATCTGATTGGAAGGGATCGCGCGGCGGCGCGCATAGTATTCAGCAATGGTCCGTGAGATGGGCGAGTTCTCGTTGACGATGATCAGGACTTCGGCCGGAGTGATGGCGCGGCAGAGCGAGACAGCGCAGGTGAGAGACAGGAGAATCCGCCGCGCCAGCATGATCGGTCTATTGGAGGGACTTGAGATAGGCGATCACGGCCTCGGCGTCTTCAGTCTTGAGCTTGTAGGCGGGCATGGGCGCGTCGGCTGGATGGCCTCCCGGGTTGACACCGGTGGTGAGGAACTTGAGCATCCCGGCGTCGCCCCAGCGCTTCCAAAGGCGGCTCGTGGAGGTGATGTCGGGGGAGGTCTTGTGCCAACCCTGAATCGGTTGTATGGGGGCGTATTCGAGGACTGCGCCCTTCAGCCAGCGCTCCTTGTCGAACTCGCGGTTTTCAAGGCGTGGGGAGTGGCATTCCTGGCACCTGCCGACCTCGACGGTGAGATACCGGCCGCGCTCGATCTGGGCATCGGACGCAGCAGGAGGCTGGGCCAGAAGGAGAGTGCTCCCGGCGGCCAGCAGGAGCAGTGTCTTGGGGAAAGTCATGAACCCGATGGTAATATATGTGGATACCTGCCTCGCAAGCACACCGGCCAGACCGTGCTGACAGGGAAGAGGGAGATGGATGGACCTCGATCAGCTTCACACGTTTCTGGAGATTGTAAGGCTCAAGAGCTTTTCGAAGGCTGCACAGACGTGCTTCCGGACTCAACCCGCCATCAGCGCCCAGATCCGGCAGTTGGAACAGGAATTGAACGCTTCGCTGTTTGAGAGGCTGGGGACGCGGATCCAGTTGACTGCCGCGGGTCGGATCCTGTGTGAGTATGCCGAACAGATTCTCGATTTGCGGCGGCGCGCCCAGGATGCCATCAACGAGCTGGAACGTGTGCCGCGGGGCGAACTGGTGATCGCGGCGAATGAGGCGACGTGCATCTATGTCCTCCCCAACGTCTTCTCGGAGTTCAAGAAGCGCTTCCCGAACGTGCAACTGCTGGTGGATCGCAGCTACGGCCGCCACGTCGTTGAATCCGTCCTGGACAACCTGGCCGATTTTGGCTTCACCCAGCTCCCTGTGCAGGAGAAAAAACTGCAGGTAGTCCAGGTTCACATGGACGAGATCAAGCTGCTGGCGCCTCCCGGACACCCGCTGTCGAAATTGGAGGCGGTCCGTCCGCAGGATATTACGGACTATCCGCTGTTGCTGCCGAAGAGCGGCTCGACGCGCAGCCGTCTGAATCATTGGATGGAGCCGGTGGAAGACATGCTGCAGATCTCCATGGAGCTGGACTCGACGGAGATGATCAAACGGTTCGTGCTGGCAGGGATGGGGGTCTCGTTTATGGCCGCGTCCCACTTCCAGGAGGGAGTGGAGGCGGGGCAATTCGCTGCTGTATCACTGGCGCCGGAGCCCATCATGCGGCGGCTCGGGCTGGTGTACCGTAAAGACAAGGCCCTGTCTAAAGCCGGGCTCGGCTTCATTCAGGCGGTCATGGAACGGGCAAGCGAACCGGCCGTGAGCCGGGTGGAAGTCGATCACGTTTCAGGCGAGCCGGCGCGGACCAGGGATTGAGACGAGGATGGACTCGGAACAGAAATCGGGAACGCACCGGTTCTCCATTGTCATGACGGCGACGCGGAGCGGCACGGAGTCTTTCAAGACCCTCGATGATATGCCGCCCATTCTGCGCGCGACGTGCTTGAAGGCCCTGCAAAGCCCTGAAAGCAAGACGCTGGTGATTGCCGACGAGGCTGGCCGGGAGGCCATGCTCCAGCAGTCAGCGGAAGAGGGCGAGTCAGCGCCGGTGGCGGAGTTGCGGCCTCAGAAACGGAGCAGGGTGTCCGGGCGGCTCGCTCTCGAAATCCTGCTGTGCGGCGCGGTGGGGCTGGCGGTCTGGCTGGTGGCGACGCTCCGCTGATCGCATTCCCGATTTTTTCTCAAAACTTGGATTCGCTGTCCGATCTGGAGTAAATGGAACGCCGAGCGCATCCCCGTGTGCCTGTCCGAATCCCCGCCAAGCTCACTGTTCTCAGCGACCCATGGCAGGAATTCGACGTCCAGGTGGAGGAGATTTCAGGGAAGGGGGCTCGCGTCCTACTTCAGGAACGATTGCCCGTGAATGCGGTGGTGAAACTTGTCGTGGATGACGACCTGTTCCTGGGCGAGGTATGCCATTGCCAGGCAGACGCGAAGGGCTTCAGTGTTGGGGTGAGCCTCGATTGCGCGCTCGTCTCGCTCAGCAGCATTCGCGCGCTCATGCACGCTCTGATGCCCGCGACCGGGTCATCGGCAGGATCAGGCGGCTCCCAGGCTGCGGATGCCGGCCACCACCGAAATCACCAGGAACGCCATCAGCGTCACGAGCAGAATCCAGCTTAGACGCTCAACCGTTCGGCTCCTCCGGAGACCTCTGTGTAATAGACGTCTCATCCAACATCTCCCTACTGAACATTGACGTAGGCACAGTGTAACAAAGTTGCAACAATAGCTCAATCGGCCAATCTGTTCTTCACAGTAGACGAACAGGAGTCGAAAAAGTGTTGGAAAATTCCCCTTCCTCAAGCCCGCCTCCACTCAAGACGCGCTATATTACCAATCAGATGCAAAAGAAGGTCGCGATCTTCGGAAGCGCCGGACAATTGGGCGTGGAACTGCACAGGGAGTTCAGCCAGCGGGGGTACACGGTGATGGCGTGGGAGCGCTCCCACGTCGATATCACGTCTGCGTCCGCCGTGGAGCAGGCAATCGCCTCCCTGGATCCCGAAGTCGTCTTGAATGCGGCGGCGTACAATCAGGTCGACGTCGCTGAGAGCGAGCCCCAGGCGGCCTTCAATGTGAACGCGCTGGCAGTCAGGAACCTGGCCCTGGCGTGCCGCCAGTGCGGTGCGCGCATGGTCCATTTTTCAACGGATTACGTATTCGACGGCGCGCTGAGGCGGCCCTACACGGAGACAGATCCGACCCATCCGCTGGGGGCGTACGCGGTGTCAAAACTGGCCGGGGAGCTGTATGCGCAGGCTTACCTGTCAGAGGTGCTCATCGTCAGGACCTCAGGCGTCTTTGGCTTGGGCGCATTGCAGACGCCTCGGGGCAACTTCATTGAGCTGATGTTACGGCTGGCCAGGGAAGGGAAGATGATCCGGGTGGTGGAGGACCACGTGGGGAGTCCGACCTACGCACCGGCGCTCGCCGCGCGGACAGCGGACATGGTGGGCAAGGGCGTTTTCGGTGTTGTGCACTGCGGGGGAGGCACGGCTACCTCGTGGTACGACTTTGCGGAGATGATCTTCAGGGAAGCCGGCTTGCGGCCCAACCTGCGGCGAACCACGGAGCGGGAGTACCGGACCCCCGCGAAACGGCCGCAGTACTCGGCGCTGTCCAACGCGAAGATGGAATCGCTTGGACTGGAGTCAATGCCGCCGCTGGACGTGGCGCTGCGTAGCTACCTGCAGTTGAGAAGCCGGCTGGTGGCCGCGTAGGAACCGACGCGTTGCGAGCGTCGCGCCGTAGCGAGCGCGTATAGCAGACTCCCTATTCCTTGTTGGCGTAGTAACCCTTGCGGATCTGGATCTTGACGTCCTTGCTGTTCCGCACCCGCGCTTCGATGCGCCGGAACGTCCCGTCCTTGGCCTCATTCGTCGGGGTATAGGCAGCGGCGTACTGGCTCCGCATCTCCTGCTGAATCGTGTTGTAAATGTCTTCAAGCGTATTGCGCCGGTCGACACGGAAGACGCGCCCGCCGGTCTCCTCGGCCATCCGCTTCATCGGGCCCTCACCGGACATGCCCCCGAACTGCCAGGACGTGTAGCGGGGATCTTCGAACAGTACGGAGTAGATGATGGCGTCGGAGCGCTGCGCTTCTTCGATGGCTTTGTCGATCTTGATGCGGCTGCCCACATCGTTGCCGTCGGTGATGACCACGAGCGCCTTGCGACCGACCTGCTCGCGTAGTTGTTCTTTCGCAGCGAGCCAGACTGCCTCATAGAGGACGGTGCCGCGGTTGCTGCCCGGGATGGGAACAGTGGGCCCGGTGGGGGAAATGCCACCGACGCCCGCGTTGAGGCGCAGTTCCGACAGGCCTTTCTGCAGGAGCGGCAGCGAGCCGGTGAAATCCTGCAGGAGTTCCGAGTCAGCGCCGAAGCTGATGATGAACGCGATGTCCTTCTTGCGCAGAACCTGCGAGAAGAATTTGAAGGACGCGCGGCGCTCCTCTTCGATCAGCGCTTCCTGGCTCTTGCTGACGTCCACCAGAAGCCCGATGGTCAGCGGGAGGTCGGTTTCGCGCGAAAAGAACTTGAGTTCCTGCCGCTTCCCATCCTCGAAGAACTCGAGATCGTCTCTGCCGAGGGACGAAATGTAGCCGCCCTTCTTATCGCGGGCGCTGAAGAAGAGGTTGACCAGGTCGACCTCCACCTTGATCGTGGGCTGTTCTTCCTCGGCCGGCTTGGGGGCGGGCTTGGGTGGCTGCGCTTGCGCGGCCAGACAGGTCAGGAGGGCCAGAGCTGCAAGGAATCTCACACTTCTCACCATGCCATATACCTGGATGCACGCGCCGCACATCCTGTTACACTGCTCGAAAGATGAGAAAGGCAGTCGAGCATCTGAAAGCAGGGGATCCGCGGTTGGGACGGCTGATCGACCGGCTTGGCCCGTTCCGAATGAGGTACAGTCCGCCGCAGTATTGCACACTGGCGCGCTCCATTGTGAGCCAGCAATTGAGTTCGAAGGCGGCTGACACGATTTACGGGCGGCTGGAGGCGGCGGTGTCACCCGGAGAGGTGGAGGCCGGGCGTGTCCTGCGCTTGAGCGACGAGCAAATGCGCGCGCTCGGGCTCTCGAAGCAGAAATCCGCCTATCTCCGATCGCTGGCGGAAAAGACTCTGGATGGCACGATTGAGTTCGCGAAGTTGCCGGCGATGCCCGACAACGACGTGATCGAGCACCTCACGTCGGCCAAGGGCGTCGGCGTGTGGACGGCGCATATGTTCCTGATCTTCGCTCTGAAGAGGCGGGATGTTCTGCCTGTAGGGGACTTGGGAATCCGAAACGCCATTCATAGAGTGTATGGTCTGAAATCGCCGCCAACTCCCAAGCGGATCGAGGAGATCGGCCGCCCCTGGCGCCCATACGCCTCTGTGGCTTCATGGTATCTATGGCGAAGCCTGGAGTAAGGCGCCGGATTCTGTGGAAAGCCGCAACACGCCACGTTGAGATTCTCTACAGTGAGCTAAGTTCATCATTCCGTGCATGTTGCCCCCATCGGCGAAGATCGGGTTCAGAAACTCTGTAGAAGAATTCTACGATGCTGTAGGGGGAATGATTCCATCAATCTCCTTTAAATAGAGTGACATACGACGGAAACTGACTTTGGACCCTCGAATGCACTAATAAGTGTGGCTGACCGAGTCAGCAGAAGAGGAGTTCAAAGGTCATGGTCGTATTACTAGTCGTCATCACGTTCGCGGTCTTCATCGCGATTGACTGGTTCCTGAGCCGGCACCGGGTTCCGGTCGTGCCGGTAGTCACCGAAGCCGAGCACCCCGGCATGAGCTTGGGCGAAGAGATCCTGAGCGGATTCCGCGTCCCGGCGAATCTGCGCTATCACGCCGGACACACCTGGCTGCACCGGGAGCGGAAAAATGTCCAGCGGGTGGGCGCCGACGAGTTTGCTGCGATTGTTGCAGGGCCCGTTGATCACATCGAGTTGCCCAAGCCCGGCCAGTGGGTGAGGCAGGGCCAGAAGGTGTTCGCGTTCGTCCGCGGCAGCGAGAAGATCGAAATGCTTTCGCCCGTGGAAGGCGAGGTCATCGAAGTGAATTCTGAACTGGCGGCGAATCCCGCTCTGCTCAGGGAAGATCCCTATGGCCGGGGCTGGATGATGAGCGTATTCTCACCCGACGAAGAGGGGCCCGCTCACAACCTGCTGCCTGCGAATCTGGTCAAAACGTGGATGAAGGAAGCGGCCGAGGGGTTCTACCGGCTGCAGCCCCAGTTGGCTGGCGCCACGTCCGCAGATGGCGGAAGGCCGTCGAAAGACGCAACAGCGAGCCTGGCCCCGGAACAGTGGAAAAAGGCTGCTCATCAGTTTTTCCTCTGTTAGGTTGTGCCGCACTGTTGAAAAAAAACACAACAGACCTTAAAATCTGAATGAACGATCAGGAGAATTCTATGGCGAGAGCCGTTCTCTATGACAGCACTTTGTGTGTGGGCTGCCGGCAGTGTGAGGAAGCCTGTGCGACACGATGGAAGCTGCCTTACAACGACAAGATTGCGGCCGAGGAGAAGATCTCGGCGCACAAGCTGACAGCAATCCGCACTTTCGGCGAGCGGTTTTCGCGGAAGATGTGTATGCACTGCCAGGATCCGGCGTGCGCTTCGGTGTGTCCCGTCGCGGCCCTGCAGAAGACGAGTGCCGGGCCGGTGGTCTATGACGAGTCGCGCTGCATGGGTTGCCGGTACTGCATGGTGGCCTGCCCGTTCCAGGTGCCGACCTATGAATGGGAGGCCAGGCTGCCTCGGGTGAAGAAATGTGACTTGTGCGCGGATCGCGTGCCCACCAAGGAACAGACGCGCTGCTCTGAAGCCTGCCCGACAGGGGCCAGCATCACGGGCGAGCGCGACGAACTCATCAAAGAGGCGCGCAAGCGGATCGCCGAGAAGCCCGGCGAGTACCACCCGAAGGTGTACGGCATCGAAGAGGTGGGAGGCACTTCGGTGCTGATCCTGTCCGCCGTGCCGTTCGACAAGATCGGATACAACACGAACGTGGAGAAGACCGCGCTGCCGCAGTACACATGGAATGCGCTCCAGCACATCCCGGACGTGGTCATGATGGGCACTGTGCTGATGGGCGGGATCTACTGGATCAGCCACAGGAAAGAGGCCGTGGCGCGCGAGGAGGGACGGCGATGACAACGATTCTTCGCAATTACTTCTGGCGCGGGGTGTTCGCTGTCCTGATGCTCGCCGGAGCCTGGGCGACGTTTGTGCGCTTCTACTATGGGCTGGGCGCTTCCACGGGCCTCTCGGACGGCTTCCCGTGGGGGATCTGGATCGGATTCGACCTGTTGTGCGGCGTTGGCCTGGCGGCTGGCGGCTTCACGCTGGCGGCTATCGTTCACATCTTCAATTTGAAGAGCTTTCACCCGGTGGTGAGGCCTGCGATCCTGACCGCGTTTCTCGGCTACGTGCTCGTTTGCGTCGCACTGATGTTCGACCTCGGCCGCCCGTATCGCATCTGGCACCCGATGATCATGTGGAACCCACGTTCTGTCATGTTCGAGGTGGGCTGGTGCGTGATGCTATACACCACCGTACTGTTCCTCGAATTCCTGCCGGCGGTGTTGGAGCGGTTCAAGCTTGCGCGTGCGCACGCCGTGCTGAAGAGCGTCATGCTCCCGATCATCATCGCCGGCGTGATCCTGTCGACGCTGCACCAAAGCTCGCTGGGTACGCTGTGGCTGATCATGCCGAACAAGATGCATCCGCTGTGGTACTCGCCGCTGCTGCCGGTGTTGTTCTACATCTCGGCGATCGCGACGGGGCTGGCGATGACGATTTTCGAGTCATGGCATAGCTCGAAGGCGTTCGGCAGGCAGTTGGAGTATCCGGTCATCTGCAAGCTGTCCCGTGCGCTGGCTGTGGTGATCTCGGTGTATCTGGCGGCGCGATTCCTTGACCTGTTCCACCGAGGCGCGCTGCAAACGCTCAACCAGCCTGGCATCGAGCGCTGGCTGTTCCTGATGGAGATCGTCCTGATCGCCGTGCCGATGCTGATGTTCTTCCGCGAGAAGACCCGCGAGAATCCGCGCGCTGTGTACCTCGGCGCCGTCATGTTCCTTCTCGGCTTCGTCACCAACCGCATGAATGTCAGCGTAACGGGCCTGGAGTGGAGCGCCGGAGTGAAGTACGTGCCGAAATGGACGGAAGTGGCAATCACGCTGGCGATCACCGCTGCCGGATTCGCGATCTTCCGGCTTGCGGTGAAATACCTGCCGATCTTCGAAGACGAGCATGAGCAGGAGTCTGAGCACACTCCCGTCAGGGGCTCGACGAACCATGAGCCCGTGATGGCGAGGGGGGACTAGAGCGACTTGATGCAGCAGACGATCCGGTTGCCGAGATTCGGCCTGGCGGCCAAGCTGGCGGGCTGTCTCGCCGCCGCCGTGATCGTCTGCTTTTTCGTCTTCGGCTTTATCCATCAGCGCCTGGAGCAGCGGCACCTGGAAGCATTGGTGTCGCTTTCGGCGGAGCGGATTTCCGACGTCGTGCAGTATTCGGCGTGGCAGGCCATGCTCCACAACGACCGCCAGATGCTCTACACGATGATCCGGGACATCGGGCGCGAGCCAGGCATCCGGCGGCTGCGCATCATCAATGAAGAGGGGCTGGTCCGGCACTCCACTGAGCCGGCCGAGATCGGCACTTTGGTCAACAAGAGTGCGGAGAGCTGCTACGCGTGCCACGTGCAGTCGCAGCCGCTCACCAAACTCGCGCGGCGCGACCGGGCAAGGATCTTCACTGACACGGACGGCCGCCGGACTCTCGCGGTGATTCGGCCGATCGAGAATCACCCGGACTGCAGCGGCGCTGCATGCCATGCGCATCCCGCATCGCGCCGCATTCTCGGCGTCATCGATGCCCACCTCGCGCTGGACGCCGTGGACGCGCAACTCGCCGAGCATCGCATGCAGGTGTACGAGTTCACGGCCGGCGCAGCCATCATCGCCTGCCTGCTGTCGATCGTGTTCGTTTGGTACTTCGTGCACCGGCCGGTGCGCGAGCTGATGGTCGGCACCATCCAGCTCGCAGGCGGAAAGATGAGCCACCGGATCGGCGTGCATTCGAACGATGAGCTTGGCGTTCTGGCGGAGTCCTTCAACGAGATGGCCCGCGACATCGAGGAGGCGCACAAGGAGTTGACGGAGTGGGCGCGGACTCTGGAAGACCGCGTGAAGCAGAAGACCGCGGAGTTGGAGACGGCGCAGAAGGGGCTGATCCACACCGAGAAGATGGCGTCGTTGGGGCAGCTTGCCGCGACGGTGGCGCATGAAGTGAACAACCCGCTGTTCGGCATGCTCACCTATGCGCGGCTGGTGATGAAGGATCTGCAGCGGCCGGAGCTGGACGACGCAACGCGGCAGCGGATGCGCGAGAGCCTCTCCGTGATCGAGCGCGAGAGCCGCCGGTGCGGGGATCTGATGAAGAACCTGCTGGCGTTCGCGCGGCAGAGTCCACCGCAGCGCGCTCCGGTGCAGTTGAACATGGTGGTGGACCGTGCGGTGCGGCTGCTGGCTCATCAGTTGGAGCTGGCGCAGACCGCGCTGATTACGGAGCTTGATCCTAACCTGCCGGAGATCTCATGCGATCCGGGCCAGATGCAGCAGGTGCTCATCGTCCTGCTGTCCAATGCCAGCGAGGCGCTGGGCAAGGGCGGCGAGATTCGCGTGATGACGGAGCGGCTCCCCGGGGGCGGAGGAGTCGCGATGTCCGTGTCGGACAACGGGCCGGGCATCGCGCGAGAGCTGCAGATGCAGATCTTCGAGCCGTTCTTCTCGACGAAGGACAACCAGCACAGGACAGGTCTGGGACTGGCTGTCGCCAAGGGCATCGTGGAGCGCCATGGAGGAACGATTACAGTGAAATCCGCGCCGGGGGCCGGAGCGGAGTTTCGGGTGGAACTGCCGCTGGTCGCTCCGGTGGAAGCGGCGATGAGCGGAACGGGCGGGAGTAAGGAAACGAACGCATGAGCGGAAGAATTCTGATCGTCGACGATGACATCGTAGTGCGTGATTCGCTTGGGAAGTGGTTTGAGAGCGAAGGCTTCGAAGTGACCATCGCGCCAGGCGCGGCGGCGGCATTGGAGACCCTGTCCCGGGAGCGGTTTGACCTGGCGCTGGTGGACATCAAGATGCCCGGCGTGGACGGCATCGAGCTCCAGGCCAAGCTGCGGCAGATCGAGCCGGAAATGCCCGTCGTGATCATGACCGGCTACGCGTCTGTCGAGACCGCGGTGCGCGCGCTGAAGAACGGCGCCTACGACTACATCACGAAGCCCTTCGATCCCGACGAACTGGTGCACCTGGTGACGAACGCAATTTCGCACCGGGCCGCGGCGCGCGAAGTGGTGCGGCTTAAGGAGAACCTGCAGCAGATCTTCCCCGAGACGCAGCTGATCGGGCAGAGCCCGGCGATGAAGCGCGTCTTGGAGTTGGTGGAGACCGTCGCGCCGACCGACGCGACGGTGCTCATCACCGGGGAGAGCGGAACCGGCAAGGAAGTGGTCGCGCGCGCGATCCACGCGGCGAGCCCGCGCCGTTACAACCCGATGGTGGTGATCCACTGCGGCGCGCTGACCGAGACGCTGCTGGAGAGCGAGCTGTTCGGCTACGAGCGCGGGGCCTTCACCGGAGCGCAGGCGCGCAAGAAGGGGAAGTTCGAGGTGGCCGAGGGCGGCACGGTCTTCCTCGACGAGATCAGCGACATCAGCCTGCGTGTGCAGACCGACCTGCTGCGAGTGCTGCAGGAAAAGGAGATCGTGCGCGTCGGCGACACACAGGCCGTGAAGGTGGACTTCCGCGCGATCGCCGCGACAAACAAGAGCCTGGAGCGGCTGGTGGAGGAGCGCGTGTTCCGGCCGGATCTCTACTACCGGCTGAACGTGTTCACCATCGAGCTGCCTCCGCTGCGCGCGCGGCGTGAAGACATCACGCTGCTGGCCGACCATTTCCTGCGCAAACTGGCCTCGCACATGAATCGGACGCCGCAGCGCCTCTCGTTCAAGGCGGCCGAGTTGCTGACAGACTACAACTGGCCGGGGAACGTCCGCGAGCTGGAGAATGCGATCGAGCGGGCCATGCTGATGAACCGCGAGACGGAGCTGCGGCCCGAGGACTTTCCGTTCCAGTTGAACCCGGCTGCGCAGCCCGCCGCCGCCGGGCAGCGCCTGGAGGACGTGGAGAAGGTGCACATCGAGAAGATGCTGACGGAGACCAACTGGAACCTGTCGAAGACCGCGCGCATTCTCGATATCGACCGGACCACGCTGTACAACAAGATCAAACGGTATGGGCTGCGCGAGCCGTCGGTGAAGTGATTCGCGTGCTGGAATCGATCCAACTCCTGCCGTTGGCGTTGACGTCGGGGGAAGGTGCGCCTCGTGTGGAATTGATCGACCGTCTGGCGGCCGAAGCGGCGCGGGTGTTAGCCGTCTCATGCCAGGTGGAAACTGCGCCGCTCTCCGTGGACTACGCATTCGAGACCCTGCGCTGCCAGGTGTGGTCAACGCCGGTCCTGGCCCGGCTGCAGGAGCGTGCGCGACGCCGCGGGCAGATCATGCTGGGGCTGACGATGCTCGATTTGTACGTTCCCATCCTGACCTTCGTTTTTGGCGAGGCGCAGTTGAACGGTCCGGCGGCAGTGGTCTCCGCGCACCGCCTGCGCGAGGAGTACTACGGGATGGAGGCCAGTGACGATGCCCTGGTGGCGCGCCTGCTGAAGGAAACGCTGCACGAGCTGGGTCATACGCAGGGCCTGAAGCACTGCACGGACTGGCGCTGCGTGATGAGCTCGGCGCACACCGTGGAGCGGATCGACATCCGCCAGGCCGGTTTCTGCGGCCCCTGTGCCCGCATCTTTGCCGCGCGCGTCGCGTGAGCGTATCCATTCGCGTCCTCAGCGGAGCGGGTAAGACGCGAAAAATACCGGCGCCGCAATCCCGATATACTAAGAGCGTTATGGCAGAAACAGCTATCTTAATCGCTAACGGTGACCTCCGGCTGGCGGCGAATCAAACGTGCTGGGCGGCCCAAGCCGCGGTTGAAGAGAAGGTCATGGACGCGGTCCGCAGCTTCGGCTATCAGGTCGAGCGCGGCCACCCCTACGACGAAGCCAAACAGCACGGATTCATCGACAGCCAGAAGTACGGCATGGAAGTGTTCCGGAACATTTCGCCAACAGCGCCGCTGATCGTTGTCGAGGCCGTCTGGCAGTACTCGCACCACGTCCTCCACGGGCTGTTCACGCACCAGGGCCCGATTCTGACCGTGGCGAACTGGAGCGGCCAGTGGCCCGGGCTGGTGGGCATGCTGAACCTCAACGCGTCGATGACCAAGGCGGGCATCCCGTACTCGACGCTGTGGAGCGAGAGTTTCGACGACGAGTTCTTCCTCAATGGCCTCAAGCGCTGGCTGGGCGGCGAGAAGCTGATCCACGACACGAGCCATGTGCGTCCCCTGGGCGCATTCAAACTCCCCAAGGCCGCCGAGGAGTTGGGCGTGCAGATGTCTCGCGAGCTGCACCGCAACAAGTCCATCATGGGCATCTTCGACGAGGGCTGCATGGGGATGTACAACGCGATCATCCCGGATGAACTGCTGCACCGCACGGGCATCTTCAAGGAGCGTCTCAGCCAGAGCGCGCTGTACGCCGAGATGCTGACCGTGAGCGACGCCGAGGCGCAGACCGTGCGCGACTGGCTGGACGCCAAGGGCATGAAGTTCGTCACCGGGCCGAACCCGGAGACGGATCTCACCGACGCGCAGATCCTCGACCAGTGCAAGATGTATGTCGCTGCGCTGCGCATCGCCGACGACTTCGGCTGCGACACCGTCGGCATTCAGTATCAGCAGGGCCTGAAGGACCTGGCTCCGGCGTCGGACCTGGTGGAAGGACTGCTCAACAACGTGGACCGGCCGCCCGTGAAGGCGCGCGGCAATGGCCGTGTGCTGTACGAGGGCAAGGCGCTGCCGCACTTCAATGAAGTGGATGAGTGCGTCGGCCTGGACGCGCTGGTGACGAATCGCATCTGGACGAAGCTCGGCTACTCGCCCGAGACCACGCTGCACGATATCCGTTACGGCGAGAAGTACGGCGACGAGTACGTGTGGGTGTTCCTGATCTCGGGCTCGGCGCCGCCGGAACACCACATCGGCGGCTACGCGGGCAGCACCAGTGAGCGCCAGCCGGCCATGTACTTCAAGAAGGGCGGCGGCACCGTGAAGGGCATCGCGAAACCCGGTGAGATCGTGTGGAGCCGCGTGTTCGTCGACGCCGGCGTGCTGCGCGCCGACATCGGCCGCGCCAAGGTGGTCGACCTGCCCAAGGAAGAGACGGAGCGGCGCTGGCAGATCACGACGCCGCAGTGGCCGATCATGCACGCCGTGACGTACGGTATGTCGCGGGACCAGTTGATGGCGCGGCACAAGTCGAACCACATCAGCGTGGCGTATGCGCCGACAGCCGCGGACGCCAACAAGGCGCTGGCCGCGAAGGCGGCGATGTTCCGCGAGATGGGCATCGACGTGTCAATCTGCGGCACGAACCACGGACTGGAGTAGAAAAACATTCATCGATCCTCCTTGACATAGACCTCCATCGGTTCACCCTGCCCATCGGCCACATACGCAATCACTCTCTCGACGTCCGATGCCGGCCTGGTGCTGCCGTGCCGCGTCCATCGCCGCCGCGCTGTTGGATCGAGTCCCGCTGAATTCAACGCATCACTGGCATTCGTCTTCACAACACTCATCACGAACTCTGGCGGCTGCTCTGATTGGACGACGAGATGCACGTGCGTAGTGCGGACGTGCGCGGCGAGAAGCCTCCAGCCGCGGTGCCTGCAGGTGTCCTGGATTGAAGCAAGCTGAGGGCATAGTGCGTAAGGCGCTTGCCTGAGCCGCCGCTGCTCCCACGCGGCGAGCCGCGGGGGCTCATGGAAGTGAGTGCCGTAACACGTGAACGTAATGAACCAGGCCATTTGAAAGGTAGTGACCGGGGCACGTAGAAACTCTCAATCAACGTGCCTCGCAGCGGACCCGGCCAATGCGGACAGCACAGAGCCGCGAACCGTAGCGAGCGGGTATAACCCGGCCAAGCAGTGGGAGCGCGAATTCAGACAGCAGCAGAGCCGCGAGCCGTAGCGAGCGGGTATAGCAGAGGCAGCGCCGCCCCTTTGTTATGCTGGTTCTTCAGCACCATCTGGAGGTTTTCCCTTGCGAGTCGGAATGATCGGAACGGGCGCGATTTCTCACAAGCACGCCCTCGCCTACGCCAACATCGGATACAAGATCACGGTCTGTACGGACATCTTCCCCGAAGCCGGCAGGAAGTTCGCGAAGCAGTACGGCTGTGAGTTTGTCCCGACGTACGAAGAGGTCTGCAAGCACCCCAACGTGGATTTCATCGACGTCTGCACGTTCCCCGATTTCCGCCTGCAACCCATCGAGATCGCCGCGGCGCACGGCAAGTCGATCCAGGTCCAGAAGCCGATCTCCACGAACCTCGAAACGGCGCGGAAGATGATCGAGACCGCGAAGGCCGGCGGCGTCGTGCTCGGCGTCGTCAGCCAGCATCGCTTCGACGACTCCACCATCTTCGTGAAGAAAGCCATCACCCAGGGCCGCCTCGGCCGCATCCTCCAGGCCGATGCCTACGTGAAGTGGTGGCGCAGCGAAGCGTACTACTCGCGTCCCATCAAGGGCAGTTGGGCGACCGAAGGCGGCGGCGCTCTGATCAACCAGGCCGTGCACCAGGTGGACGTGCTCAGCTACCTCACCGGCGGCGTGCATGAGCTGTTCGGCTACTGGCAGCTCGCGGCGCGGCACAAGATCGAGAGCGAGGACGTGGTCTGCGCACTGTTGAAGTACAAGACCGGCGCGACCGGCGTGCTGCAGGCCTCCACCGCGTTCTGGCCCGGCTATTCGGAGCGCATCGAGATCCATGGCACCAAGGGCACCTGCATCTTCACCGGCGACAAGCTCACCGCTTGGGACGTGGACGGCGACCAGGGCGAGCCCGCGCCCGTCGAGAAGGACGTGATGAGCGGATCGTCAGACCCGATGGCGATTCCGCTGACGCCGTTCGAGCGGCAGTTCAAGGATTTCGGCGACGCCGTGAAGAACAAGACCACGCCGCTCGTCTCCGGCGAGGAGGGGCTGAAGGCGCTGGAGGTCGTCCTCGGCGTCTACGAGAGCTGCCGCAGCGGGCAGCCGGTGAGACTGGCATAGATGAGCTGGACCGAAGTCCGCATCCCGGCCACCAGCGCGAATCTCGGCCCGGGTTTCGACGCGCTCGGCATGGCGCTGAGCATCTACCTGGAGTGCCGCTTCCGCCCCTCGGAGACCCTCGTGATCCGGCCGCTGGGCCGCGACGCGGAGATGATCTCCTCGGGGCCCGACAACCTCATCTGGCAGACGGCGCTGCAGGTGGGCGAGCACGCCGGCCGGCCCATGCCGAACATCGAGCTCCAGGTGCTGAACGACATCCCCATCGGCAAGGGGCTCGGCTCGTCGGCCGCGGCGCTGGTGGCGGGCGTGGTCATCGCCGATGAGATCCTCGGCCTGGAGTGGGACCGCCACAAGATCCTCGACGAGGCGGCGCGCATCGAAGGCCATCCCGACAACGTCAGCGCGGCGGTGCTGGGCTCGATCGTGGCCAGCGCCATCGACAGCGAAGGCATCACGCGCGCCGTGCGCATGCAGTTGCCCGCGCGCTACGGCGTCGCGATCATCGTGCCGGACTTCATCCTGCCCACGTCAAAGGCCCGCGCGGTGCTGCCGCAGACCTATTCGCGCGCGGACGCCGTGTTCAACATCCAACGCTCCGCGCTGCTGATCGCGGCCATGCTGACGCAGACGACGGACGCGTTCCACGAGGCCCTGATGGATCGCCTCCACCAGCCGTACCGCACTGCCCTGGTGCCGGGATTGAGCGAAATGCTGGAGCTGCGCGAGGACGGGCTGCTGGGATGCGCGCTATCCGGCGCCGGCCCCAGCGTGCTGGTCTTCTATGAGCGCGGCAGCGAGCACGTCTGCGAGCTGATGCGCGGCATCTTCAAGAAGAACGGCCACGGCAGCGAGATCCTGTGGGCGCACATCCCCGACCACGGCTACGATCTGCTGCAAGGGCTCTAAGCGGGCTCTGCCGCGCTGCGCCCCCGAGCCGTCTCTAAAACACCACCCCGAACAGAACCTCCCCTTGGCTTTGCGTCAGCCGCACGATGGCGTTTGCCGGCGGCTCGCCCCAGTGCAGGTAACGGGCTTCTCCCGACAGCCGCAGTCTGCCGATCCGCAATTCCAGGCCTCCTCCCGCCACGAATGCGTTGTGCGTCGCGGTAACTCCGGAAGGCAAATCGTTGAACACCCGGTACGCGCCGCCGGCCGACACGAACGGCTTCAGCAAGGGAATTGGAAAGCGGAACTTCGCCAGATAGGGAATCTCCCACGAACTGGAATTGATCGTCGTAGGAAGATTCCCCGCGTTCGCGACCACATAGTTCGTCCCTCGGTACAGCCCGTTGCCCTCAATGGCGAAGCCGAAAGGTAGCCTCAGCTCGAGCACAGGCCCCACGATGTAGTTGTTCTCTTGCGACAGGTTCGGAACTGGGTTACTTGTCACCGCCTTCAGAAGGTCCGTGAACGGAAATCCGCCCTTGACCCCGACGCCCACTCCAAAATCCAGATGCGCCGCGGAGACAACACCCGCCGCTGAAAATAGAACGAAGATAATTCGTTTCATTTTGGCTTCCCCGGCACTATGATGCTCCGCAAGCGGCGTGCGGCGTGAAGACAACGCGCAGCGACTGCAACAATTGTGGTGACATCCGCGAGTGGCTCCCCTCCCGCGGCAATTCCCTCACCTCCCCGCCCCGAGCCCGAATCTGCTGCGCACCCCCGAAGATTCCTGTTGACAACTTCAGTATTTCAATTATCATTGAAATATAGAAAGATCCGATGCCCAAGTGCAACGACAGTGAACGTACTATCCGCTTCGCCGACATGTTTGCGGCGATGGGCACCGAATCCAGGCTCCGCATCATGCAGGTGCTCCTCACGGCTCACCCGGAGGGTATGGTGGTCGGCGAGATCCAGTCTGAGTTGGGTATCTCCAATTCAAACCTCTCTCACCACCTGGAGAAACTGAAGAACGAGGATTTGGTGAAAGTCAGCCGGGAAGGGACATTCCTCCGGTACACCGCCAACACCGAAGTACTGCAGGAACTCTTGTCGTTCCTCTACGCCGAGTGCTGCACTCGGAACAAAGCGATTAAACCCGAGAAGATCATTCAACTCTGCAAGTGAAGGAGTTCGCATGAAAGCCCTGTCCTTCCGGGCAGGCACGCTCGTCGTGTGCCTGGTCGCATTGCCGGACGACTCGAAAGTTCGGAAGGCGGAAGCTGCAACAGGTCAAGGCGCCCTCAGGGTCGCCGCGTATTACACATCGACGGCAAATCAATAAGGAGTACCTCATGAGCACGAATATCAAGGAAGTTGTGAAGGAGAAATACGGCCAGGCGGCTATGCGCGTTGTATCAGGAGAAGGCAGCGCCTGTTGCGGCAGCAGCCCATCCTCCTGCTGCTCGGGCAGCGACCCGATCACCTCCGGCCTCTATGACCAGTTGCAGAAGGACGAATTGCCGGAAGCCGCCGTACTGGCCTCGCTCGGCTGCGGAAATCCAACAGCACTGGCCGAGCTGAAGCCCGGAGAAGTCGTCCTCGACCTCGGAAGCGGCGGCGGGATTGACGTTCTGCTCTCCGCGAAGCGCGTCTCCCCCGGCGGTAAAGCCTACGGCCTCGACATGACCGACGAGATGCTCGCTCTCGCTCGCGACAATCAGCGGAAAGCCGGCGTCCAGAACGTCGAGTTCCTCAAGGGCGAGATCGAGAACATTCCGCTGCCCGACAACTCTGTCGATGTCATCATCTCCAACTGCGTCATCAACCTCTCCGCAGACAAGGATCGCGTCCTCCGCGAAGCGTTCCGTGTCCTCAAGCCTGGCGGCCGCTTCGCAGTGTCCGACGTCGTAACGCGTGGCGAGATCCCGGAACAGATCCGGGAAAGCATGCTCCTCTGGGTTGGCTGTGTCGCCGGCGCGCTGGAAGAAAGCGAATACCGCTCCAAGCTCGCCGCGGCAGGCTTCGGGAACATCGGCGTCGAGCCCACCCGCATCTTCCGTTCGGAGGATGCCTTGTCCTTCCTCGTGGACAAAGGCATCGATATCGGGAAGATCGGGCCCCTGGTGGATGGAAAGTTCATGAGCGCCTTTGTTCGTGCGCAGAAACCGTCTCAACAGTAGGAGGCCGGCGTGGATCATATTGGCCGTAAGCTCTCGTTTCTGGACCGCTACCTGACCCTCTGGATCTTCGCGGCAATGCTTCTTGGGGTGGGCGCCGGATACGCCCTCCCCGGCCTCATCCGCCTCATCACCGGCTTCCAGGTCGGCACAACCTCGGTTCCAATAGCCATCGGGCTGATCCTCATGATGTATCCGCCCCTCGCCAAGGTTCGGTATGAGGAGATGAGCGCCGTCTTCCGCAACCGCAAAGTGCTTCTCCTCTCCCTCGTGCAGAACTGGGTCATCGGCCCGGTTCTGATGTTCGCGCTCGCCTTGATCTTCCTCCGCGGCTATCCCGAATACATGGCGGGACTCATCATGATCGGCCTCGCTCGCTGCATCGCGATGGTGATCGTCTGGAACGAGCTCGCCCGGGGGAACACCGAATATGCAGCCGGACTCGTTGCCTTCAACTCCATCTTCCAGGTGCTCTTCTACTCGGTCTACGCCTGGATCTTCGTGACGGTCCTTCCGGCCTGGTTCGGCCTTCGTGGAACCGTGGTCGATATCTCCATTGCCGAAATCGCCCGCAGCGTCTTCATCTACCTCGGGATTCCCTTCCTGGCCGGCATCGTCACGAGATTTGCGCTGCTTCGCCTGCGCGGGCGCGAATGGTATGAGAAGCGGTTTATCCCGCGCATCAGTCCGCTGACACTCATCGCCCTGCTCTTCACAATCGTGGTGATGTTCTCACTCAAGGGGGATTACATCATCCGCCTTCCGCTTGACGTGTTGAGGATCGCGGTTCCGCTCCTGATCTACTTCGTCCTCATGTTCCTCGTCTCGTTTTGGATGGGACACAGGCTCGGCGCCGGCTACTCCAAGACGGCAACGCTCTCGTTCACCGCGGCCAGCAATAACTTCGAGCTGGCCATCGCAGTCGCCGTCGCGGTCTTTGGAATTCACTCGGGTGCTGCCTTCGCCGCGGTGATCGGACCGCTGGTCGAGGTCCCCGCGCTCATCGCGCTGGTGAATGTTGCTCTCTGGTTCCAGAAGCACTGGTCCTGGACGGCGGAGGACCTTTCTGATGCAAAGAGTGCTCATCCTGTGCACGGGTAACTCAGCCCGCAGCCAGATGGCCGAAGGACTGTTGACTCATCTCAACGGCGATCGCTTCGAAGTCCGCTCGGCCGGCACCAAGCCAGGCTCAGTCCGTCCCGAAGCGATCGCAGTCCTGCAGGAGATCGGTATCGACATCTCGGGCAACCGCTCGAAGCACGTCGATGAATTCGCCGGTGAACAATTCGATTACGTGCTGACGGTCTGTGACAACGCGAAAGAGAGCTGCCCTCTTTACCCGGGTCACGCCAACCGGCTCCATCACAGCTTTGAAGATCCCGCGGCCGTTCAGGGCTCTGAACAAGAGCGGCTCGCCGCGTTTCGGCGCGTCCGGGACCAGATCAAGGCCTGGCTGCTGAACTTCCCTCCCGAAAGCGCCTGAAGGAGGTCGTCATGAGAATTCATGAAGAGTGCTACGGGCGCATGTTCCCGCCCGTCGATGACCTTGTCCGCAACCGGGACATCGCTGGCGCTGTTTTCCGCTACCGCGTCGAACAACCCGGCCCGTCTTCCACAACACGTTCAAGCGGATTCGATGCCTCAGCGTGGGACCTCTGCACGGCTTGCGATGATTTCGACACCTGCTATCGCCTCTCCGTCGGTGCACTGCTGATGCACCTGGCGACTCGCGTCTAGCAGGTGTTCTGGAAACGCCCCGGCCGCAACCGTGTGTTCCGCCTGAGCTGCACTCGCTCGGGTTCCCCGCTGCCCCCCTACCTCGGCAGCTCCCTTACCTCCCCGGCCACCGACCTCCTCCGCCCCTCCTCATATCGCCACCGCGGTGACCGCGACCACTCCACCCGGTTCCCCTCCTTCAACTCCACCGCTGCCTCCACATCCCCCGCCCGCACATAGAATCCATACTGCGGCAGCGTGTGCCCCGCCACCGTCCACGCCTCCGCCCCGCGGTTCACCCACACCTCTCCCCCCTTCTCCCACCTCACGTGCTGCCGGTGTATGTTGTCCCCAACGAACTCCACCGCATCGATCCGGTCCAGCACCAGCGCCCGCATCGCCTCGTTCAACAGCCAGTGCACGCGCACCACGTCCCGGTTGAACGCCGCCGGCACCATCGCCGGACGCCCCGAAAGCACTTCCGTGCTCAGGTAGTCGTCGCTGTACGCTCCGTGCTCCTTCTCATCCAGACCGCCCTGGTAGCGACCCTCATACCCCGCTCCATGCAGGATGAACTTGTCGTGCCAGGCCACGTCGATCCACGGAATCCGCTCCGAATCGCCGCACTCGATCCGCCACGTGAACCCCTTGCCCGCCGCGTCCACCCTCAGTTGCTGCGTATCCGCTCCGTCCAGCCAGCCGATCAGCTTGTCGTGCCCCGCCTCCGAAAGCTGCGGCGCGCCCCCCAACTCCTGCCGGATCCACGCGAACGTCTCGCCCCACACCCGCTGCGTCGTCTTGCGCTCCTCGAACTTCCCGTCCTTCGTCCAGTAATCGTACGGCGCGGCCGAGCTCCACACGTCGATGAAATACGCCGTCGGCGCGACGCCCTCCTTCAGCAGCCGGACATTCCGCTGCACGTACGGCGTCAGCTTGTCCGGCCGCGCCCGGTACGATTGCGCCTCCCTCCCATAGTTGAACCACGCCCGGTACGGCGTCCCGTTTTGCCGGAACGCGATGCTGTCATATGTGAATCCTTCAAAATCCGGATAAAAATCGATGTAATTGTCGTGCGGCGCGAATAGCGTCCCGTTCTTCCGGCACGCCTCCTTGAGCGCCTTGAACTCCTCCAGCGTCCCCCACTGCGGATTCGGCGGATAGATGTCCGGCACCCGGTAGTCGTAGCCCCACCTCTGCCACTGGTGCCACACCACCAGCGCGTCCGTCAGCCCGTACTCCGCCGCCCGCTCCAGCGCCCGGGCGCTCTCCCCGTACCGCCCCGACCACAAGTCGAACGTGAATCGCCCCGCCAGTTGCGCCACGCCGCCCGACGCCTGCCGCCGGTCCTCCGCCCGGATCCGCTTCACTGCCGCGAACACGTTCTCCGCCGGAAACAGCTCCAGCGTCTGCGCGTGCGGAGTCACCAGGCTGTAGATGCCCGCCTCCGGATCCACTTCCAGCCGGTCCGGAATCGCATCGTTATTCATCACCACCGCCTGCCCGTTCGCAAAGTCGAAACCCACGAACGACGTAGCCAGGTTGTGACCGTCATATCCCAGCCGGAACGCCTTCGGATTCTCGATCACGTTCCCCGGCCCCGCGTACACCCGCTTCGCCGGGGCGCTCCACGCCCCGAAGCTCACCCCCTCCAGCGTCACCTGAAACCACGGCTTCGCCGTCGGAGCATTCTCCAGCCAGAACCGCGCCCGCAGCGCCTCTCCCGCCACGCGCAACTCGCCCATCACGTCGAACGTCCCCGCCCAGTTCCGGAACCGGTGCCTCACGCGATACCCCTCTCCGCCCTCCTCCCGCGTCTCCAGCAGTTGCGTCGACGCGCTCCACTGCTCCAGATCGTCCCCCGTCGCCTTGACCCGGAACCCGCGAAAGTACAGCCTGCGGTTCTCACATTCCAGTCCGATCGGCGCATCCAAAATCCCCCGCGAACCCGGCCACATCCGCACCTCGCACCCGCCCGCCTTGCCCAACACCTTCAAACTCCCGCCCACCGGCGGGAACGCCGGCGGCCGTGTCGCGGCCCCTGCCGTGATCGTCGGCGCCGCCCACTGCGCCTCCCCTCTCCTCCCCGAGCCGCCAGCCGCAGCCGGATCGCGCTCCCCGCGAACCGGTCCAGATCCACACTCACCCCCTCCCACGCGGCGCCGTTAACGCGGCGCTCCATCACGACAGACAAATCCGCACCCCCAAACGCCCCCGCCTCCACCCGAAACGCCGCCGTCCCGCGAATTCTCGTCTCCAGCCGGATCGGCTTCACCGCGGGCAGCTCCAGCGCATACTCCACCGAGGCCGACTCCACCATCTCCCGCTTCGCCGGAGGCCGCGCCCCCAGCGTCATCCCGATCCCCTCCTGGCCCCCACCCAGCGCCCCATACGTCACCACGGACCCGGCGTCGAAC
>DBMU01000040.1 GCA_002298225.1 Bryobacterales bacterium UBA690 | reverse complement strand
GTGAGGTCCCCAGCCACACGGCCTCTTCCCTTTTCCAATCCCATCCTCCTTTGCCTCTGCGCAGTATTGCGACTTCTCACCCACAGCGGTTAATTTCACCTGTGGGGAAACACCCAGTCTGCTGCGTGTGAACAGGGGTCGGACGTCCAAGTCATTGATTCTTCATTCAAGGAAGTTTGGCATCCGGAATGCCCTATTAAAGTCAACTTGTAGTCGTCATCGACTCAAACATCCCCGAGGTGACCCAGCACCTCGTGAAGCCCCTCTAAAAAGAAGGCCCTGCGGCTCCCCGCCACAGGGCCTTCCCTCCATTAGGGGACTTCTTGCCTTCAAGTATCTTCCATAGAATCAGCGGAAGCATCTGTAAAGACTGAGGCTTACGAGCGATCGCCACGGTGCGATGAAGAGTAGGCGTTTTTCAATCTTTTGTGCTCTTTTTGATTCCTTGTTCCCGGGGGTCCCTGCAAAGTCCCTACAGTCTGCAAGGATCTCTTGAAGGTCTCAGTCCTCGGCTTCAAGAGCGACTTGGACAGGCCTGGGAATCTTGGTCCCAGTGGGCTCCATAAGTCACTGATTCCAAATAGCAGCCAAGGTAGAGGTTTAACAAGCAATCACATTTGTATACGGCATATGCCATTGTCTTTCAATGACTTGCAGGGATCTTGGTTGAAACGGGCCGCGGCGTTTACAGATAATCGCATCCACAGGTCACAGCGCTCGTAGCCGCAACGACGGAAGCACGGCGCTCGGGTCTGATACCGCCCTCGAGCATCCACGCCCGGAGTGTGTCTGCTCGCCGGCGAAAAACTCAGGGAGCCTGAATGGTCAACGAAATAGGCACTACTCAGGGCAAACGGGTCCGCAAGGGTGGAGCCCTTCCGCTTGCTGAACGGCTGAAAATCCCTTCGGCCCTGCTCGATGAGGCAGAGGTCTCAGCACTCACTGGTTACAGCTTGTCGACAATCCGACAAGAGCGTCTCAGGAAGTCAAGCGAGTTCATCCCGTTCGTGCGAATCAACGGCTGGACTTGTCGTTACAGGGTCCGAGACGTCATGGCATGGCTCGAAGCCCAAACAGCGATCGGTGGAGACGACAAGACGCAGTACGCAGGCGCTCGCCGCGGGCGCCCGTCAAAGCGCGAGCTCGCTGCAAAGGGGGCCGCATGAACGCCCTTCGCGAGATCGTCCTGATCGCCGCGACGTTGACGGGAATCGCGATCCTCGCCCTCGATGCATGGTTCTCCTGGCGTCGATGGCAGCGCCGACGCCTTGAGCGGCGGGAATCCCTGAGAAGCGCTGCCTCCGAAGCCGATGCGGTGATCCATACTGCCCTCGACCGCTACCCGCGCGCCGGGGAGGTCGACCGCGTAGCCGTCTCGACGATGCTGGACGCGCTCGCCGGATCTGGCCGCGCCTTCGTGTACACCAGCGGCGTCTGGGTAGTGGGCGATACGAAGGGCCGGATGGTGGGAGAGGTCGGGGCGTTGCACCCGCCGGCACTGGTTGAGTGGCGTCCGGCGGTGGAGGACATGGTCCTGTCTGCCCAGGAACGTGGTGTGAAGAGCGTTGTCCTGCGTCCCGGAACGGTCCACGGCCGGGGCGGCGGCAGGCTGGACGGGTTCTTCCAGGACGCGCGTACGCATGGAGCAGTGCGCATCGTTGGCGACGGACACAACCACTGGTCCAACATCCACCTTGACGATCTGACCGATCTCTACGTCCGTGCTGTTACGAATCCGCCAGCCGGAGAGTTGTTCATCGCCTGCGGCGGTATGCCTCAGCCGGTGGAGAAGATCGCACGCGCTGTGGCTAAGGCGTGCGGCGTAGAGGGCAAAGTCGAATCTATTCCTTTGGAGACGGCGCGTCAGACCATGGGGCCGGTTGCCGATTGCCTGGCCATGGACCTCAAGGCCGGCTCCACCAAGGCTGCCCGGTTCTTCGGCTGGACCGTGCACAAGCCTTCCATCTTCGACGAGATCTTCAGCGGCTCCTACGTGAGCTGAATGCGCTGGCCGCGGTCCAGAGCGAACGCCTGGCCGTTTTCGATCACGACGCAGGCGCGCCGGGCCCCGTAATACTCTGATAGCCCCACGTCTGCCAGAATCAGCTTGCCGCCCAGGCGGCTCACCACGCCTCTGCCCTGAGTCGGTGTGTGGCCGATGATGATCCGCCGCACCTTGTGCTTTGCAAGGAGCTGATCGACGTGGGGAGCGAGCATCTCTTCCGTATCCTGTGCCAGGCCGCGCCACCACAGCGGCCCTTCAGCGTCACGTGAGACGCCATCCTGAGCTTTCAAGGAGAGCCCCTCTTGCAACTCCTCGCGGATCCGGTCATTGAACCGGCTCTCGCTCCACTCGGCGTACTTGGGAGAAATGCCGCCGTGGACGAACAGGCTCTCGTCGAGCTTGAGCACGGCACGCTGCTGCACCGCCCAACGCCCCAGCGGCCCGTCCGGCGCCCAGGCCTTCTGGAGCTCCGCCTGTCCCAGCGGATGTTCCTTCTCCCATTTCTGCCTGTATCCGGGGCTAAGGTCCGGGCGAGTGCGATCGTCGCCAGTCGCCACGATCTTCAGATGGAGTTGATAGCTCTTCTCGCGCTCCTGCTCGCTCTTTTTCGTGGTGTAGGCTTCGTACTCCGCCGCTGCGATGTAGCGCAGATCGCCCTGCATCCGCATTGCCTCATGGTTGCCCACCAGGCACCAGACCCGGCCGCGCGCCTTCTTCGCTTCCTTGTCCAGTCGGATCAGCAACTCGATCACTTCGCGGCTCCGTGCGCCGCGGTCCACCAGGTCGCCCAAGGTGACGAGCTGCGCGGACCCGCCCGTCCATTCCTGGCGGTCGCCGACGATGCCCGCCATGGTCAGAACGTCCACGAAGCGGTCCAGGTCGCCATGGACGTCCCCCACCGCCACCACCTTTGAAGTTGCTTGGGCTCGCAGCGGGCGAGCGGCGGAAGCCAGCGCCGTGGCCAGGAATTGTCTTCTCTTCACTCGCTGCTACTCCTTGTGCAGGTAATCGTAAAATACCGCTGACTCGCCCTTCTCCGCTGAAAGCACTTGGAAGTGCCTGACCACGAGGTCGCGGCGCGTCATCAGCGCCCCGATCTGTTCAGGTGTCAGCCAGGCCGACAGGCGGGCGGCAACTGCCGAAGGTTGCAGCGTCTGCAGCCGCTGCAGCAGCAGCCGGTCGCAGCGTGTCAGGCCTTCGGGTTCCAGGATCTCATTGTTTGTCCCGAAAGAGCGCGTGTGATCGATCATCCAGACCTTCCAATTGCGATCGATGAGCACGTTGCCGGTATTGCGGTCCGTATTGCGGATCAGCGCGTCGAACACTTTCATCAGCAGCACTTGCCGGTTCCAGGGTGCGGCTTCCGGGGGCCGCACTGACTGCTCCTGCCTCTGGGCCTCCGTCATCAGCACGTCGTCCACCCACCAAGTGAAAGACGCGGGCCTGCCTTTGTACTCGCGGCTGACCGTGGCCGGGACCATCCCCAGCCCGAGCATCCGGCTCAGTTCGTACGCGGCGACGTTGTGCTTGTAGCTGTCGAACGCTTCGTTGGCGTCCCATAGCTCATCGATGCTTTGGATTTGCGCATCGTGCGTGCTCCCCCGCAGGCTCAGCGTCGCACGGAGCGCATGCGTGACGCCCTCCTCCTGGACCTGCGACGAGACAACCGCTGCCGTTCTCAGGAAGTTGAGACGCTCCTCTTCTGTTGAGGCCTGTTCTGCGGCGGCCAATGGCCAGAGCAGCGAACACAACATGACGATGGATCGCTTCACTCTCCGCTTCCTCGGTTCGCACTTAAGTCACTGGCAGCCAATCATAGAGAATCGCGCTCTCCCCGCGCTTCTTCACCTGCTCGTCGAAGTGTTTCACGATCAGCTTAGCCCTCGCTGCGATCGCGTCGATCTGCGCGGGCGACAGGTAATCCGACAGCCTCACTTTCAACTCGCCGGCATCGAGATCGCGCAGCCGCTGCAGCAGGACTCTGTCGCACGAGGTCAGATCCTTCTTCGATTTGAGCTGTTTCCACTGCCTGAAGGCGCGCGTGTGGTCGATCATCCAGATCTTCCACTCCGAGTCGATCACCACGTTCCCGAGGTTCCGATCCATGTTGTAGATGAGCTGGTCGAACACGCGGAGTGCCGACATCTGCCGGTTCCACCCGTCGGCGTCAGGGGGCTGGACCTTCTTGAGGTATCGCTCCTTCTCGGTCATCAGTGTGTTGTCCACCCACCAGGTGTAGACGGCGTCCTTGCCTTCGAACTGCCGCGCCACCGAGACGGGCACCATATTCAACTTCAGGATCCGGTTCAGTTCGTACGCAGCGGCGTTGTAGATGCATCGATCCGTGAAGCCCGGCTCTGGGGAGCTGTTGGACTGCATCTGCTGCGTAATGTCGATGACCGCGATACTCGCTTCGTGCGAAAGCGACCCTTCCGAGAGGGTCGCCCGCACGGTTCCGGCGATTCCTTCGGGAGGATTGCGTGTCTTGGAGATTTCCGCCCTGAGCAGAAAGTCCTTCTTCTGCGGGTCACTCCAATCCGATTGCCCGGGAGACAGAACGGGAACCAGCAGCACCGAGAGCGCCAGCCAGGCAGCCTTCATGGCTGTCCCTCCTCTGGTGGATCACTGCCAGCGGCACGCGAGTTCGACCATCGTGCGGACCGGCAGGCCTGTCGGACCTTTCGCCAAAAAGGGTTTGCCGTCGTCGAGCCATGCGGTCCCGGCGATGTCCAGATGGATCCAGGGTTTGCCCTCGACAAACTCCTCCAGGAACTTGGCGGCGGTAATCGAACCACCCCAGCGCCCGCCGATGTTGGCGAGGTCGGCGAACGCGGATTTCAGATATTCCTTGTAATCCTCATCCATGGGGAAGGGCCACATGCGTTCTCCGGCGGCGCGGCTGGCCGCGAGCAGTTTCTCGCGGAAGAGTTCGTTGTTCGAGAAGACGCCGGCATAGAGGTGGCCCAGCGCCACGGCAATGGCGCCGGTGAGGGTGGCCGCATCGATCAGGTGCGTGCAGCCCTGGCGGGCCGCGTAGGTGAGCGCATCGGCAAGGATCAGCCGTCCCTCAGCGTCGGTGTTCAGCACTTCCACGGTCTTGCCTTGATAGCTGGTGACGATGTCGCCAGGGCGCTGCGCCTTGTGGCCGGGCATGTTCTCAACGCATGGGGCGAGCGCGGTGACCGGAATCGATGGTTTGAGCTGCGCCACGGCGCGCATAGCGCCGATGACCGCCGCGGCTCCGGCCATGTCGTACTTCATCTTTTCCATGCCGTCCGACGGTTTGATGGAGATGCCGCCCGTATCGAAAGTCACGCCTTTGCCCACCAGGGCCAGATGGTCGGCCGAGGCCGGCGGCTCGGCGGGGACATACTTGAGAACGATCATCACCGGCGGCTCGGCAGATCCCTGGGAGACGCCCAGCAGTGTGCCGAAGCCCAACTGGCGCATGCGCGCCTCGTCGAGGACCTCGCAGCCGAGGCCGAATTCGGCGGCCATCTGGCGGGCCTGTGCTCCCAGCGAGGAGGGCGTCAGGAGGTTGCCGGGCTCGTTCACGAGCGTGCGCGCATAATTCTGCGACTCGCCGACGACGCGGCCGCGGCGGAGCGCGTCGGTCAGGCTGCTGGTCTCTTCCGGGACGGAGAAGCGGAGCTTCTCGATGACCTTATCGCCGTTCTTCTTCTCGGTCTTGTGGCGGTCAGGCTCATAGTCGCCTAGGATCGCGCCTTCAACAAGCGCGGAGAGCATGAGGTCAGGCTGTGTGCCGCCGTCGAGCCGGACCGCGGCGTCTTTGATGCCTTTCGGCTTCAGGGTGCGGACGATCACCCCGCCGGCCTTGCGCATTTCGTCCGTTGTGAACTTGGCCTTCTCGCCGCAGCCGACGAGAAGGAGCCGGGCGGCTTTCATGCCAAAGGGCCGGTGAACAAGAGCGGTTTCCTGCGCCTTTCCGGTGAACTCGCCTCGGTCGTAGATCTCCAGGGGCAGGCCGCCGGCGAGGTCGGGGCCGGGCTTCTCGTCGCTGAAGCAAATGATTGCCAGCGCTTCGGTCTCGATTTCGTTTGCAGGGGTGGTCCCGAGGATCAGTTCCATGTCAGTCGTTCAAACTCCTTGCGTCAAATCCGCGCCGCGGGCGCGGCTCTATCGCAGACGTATAGCCGCGAGCAGTAGCGAGCGGGTATAGCAGTGGGGCACTTGCATTATCGCCTCAGTCACCCAGTCTCCTGGCGTTCCTTTGGCTCATTGCCTTTTTCACTTCCATTTCGACGTCGCGCTTTTGCTCGGCTTCGCGTTTATCGTGTAGTTTCTTGCCCTTACAGACGCCCAACTCGCACTTTAGCAGGCCATTCTTGAGGTACATCTTGAGCGGGATGAGGGACAGTCCCTTCTCCCGAACTTTGGCGAACAACTTTTCGATTTCCCGCCGGTGCAGGAGGAGTTTTCTTTTCTTGGTCGGCTCATGGTTCCAGATGTTGCCGTGGGAGTAAGGGCTGAAATGCGTGTTCAGCAGCCAGGCCTCGCCCTTTTCGATATTGGCGTAGCTGTCGCGCAGTTGGACCTTCCCCTCGCGAGCTGATTTGATCTCCGTCCCCGTGAGCACCAGTCCGGCTTCCAGCTTTTCCAGGATGTGGTAGTCGTGGAAGGCTTTACGGTTCTCGGAGACGAGTTTGATTGCAGATTTCTCCGCGGCCAATGGATTCGCCTCCACGCGCCGGGCTCTCATGGCGTCAAGCATAGAGAGGTCGAGTGCCGAAGCACCGTCGCGCTTTTCCTCAGTGTAGCATGCAGGCGTTTCTGACCCGGGTCTAAGATGAGGAAGATAAATCGTTTAGCACTGTTTCTGGCTGGCGGGCTGCTGATGGCGTCCGTGTTCTTCCCGGCGCCCGCTTACGCGGGCACGAAGGAAGGAGACAAGCTCCTGAAGCAGGGCAGGGAAGCCGAGGCACGGAGAAACTACGATGTAGCGCTGGATTTCTACGAGAAGGCGCTGGCCCTGGATCCGAAGGACACGAGCTATCTATTGAGCGTCAGGCGAGTGCGGTTCGCGGCCGCCCAGGGGCATGTTGACCAGGGCCAGCGCCTGCGCGCCGACGGCAAACTCGACGAGGCGCTAGCCGAGTTCAAGAAAGCGCTCACCATGGATCCTGGCTCGATCATTGCCGAGCAGGAGATCAAGCGCACGAACCAGATGATGGATCGTGAGAAGACGAAAAAGGGTGGAGCGCCGCCGACTCCCGAAACGCGCGGCCTGACCCCGGGGGAGCTGGCACGCCGGGAGGCGGAGCGCCGCGCCTCTTCGATTCTACCGGTGCCTGAGCTGAAGCCGGTGTCCCGCAACATCACCGGGCTCAAGATGGTGAACCAGACGGCGCGGGTGCTCTACGAGACGCTGGGAAAACTCGCGGGCATCAATGTCCTGTTCGACGCCGAGTTTCAGGACCAGAAGCGTTATACCCTCGACGTCAACGGCAGCACGCTGGACGAAGCGCTGGACTACATCAGCCTTCTCACCAAGACCTTCTGGAAGCCGTTGTCCGCCAATGCCATCTTCGTGACTCAGGACAACGTCACCAAGCGCCGCGACTATGAGGAGCAGGTGACGCGCGTTTTTTATCTGCAGAACCTCACCTCTCCCCAGGAACTGCAGGAAGTGATGACGGGTATGCGCACGGTCACCGACGTTCGCAAGGTGTTTCCGATCAACTCGCAGTCGGCGATTGTGGTTCGGGGCACCGTGGATCAGGTAGCACTGGCCGAGAAGGTGCTGCTGGACCTGGACCGCTCCAAGCCCGAGGTGATCGTCGACGTCATCGTGATGGAGGCCAATCGCTCAAGGGTGCGTGATCTGGCCTTGACTCCGATCTCAGGCGGCAATGCGGGCATCACGGCATCGATCGTCTTTAACCCCCAAAACCGCCCAGCCGTTCCTGTCGGCGGCGGGTCGGGCACCAGCACCGGCACGCTCGTCCCGCTGGGGAGTATTGGCAATCTCACTGCCGGCGACTGGTCCGTCACGCTTCCGGGCTACCTCGTGCAGGCGATGATGACGGATAGCTCGACCAAGATCCTCACGACTCCCCAGGTCCGCGCCACTGACGGGCAGAAAGCCAGCCTCCGGCTCGGCGACCGGTACCCTTACGCGACCGGCTCCTTCCAGCCCGGCGTTGGCGCGGTCGGCGTCTCGCCGCTGGTCTCAACTCAGTTTCAATTCGCGGAAGTCGGCATCAACGTCGACATTACACCCAGGATCCACGCCGGCGAGGAAGTCTCCATGCAGGTGGAGTTTGAGATCTCCAATATCCGCGAGACGGTCAACATCGGCGGCCTGTCCCAGCCGGTCATCGGTCAGCGCAAGGTCAACCACATCATCCGCGTGAAAGAAGGCGAGGTCACGCTCATCGGCGGGCTGATGCAGGCAACGGTGACGAAGAACAGGAATGGCGTGCCTGGCCTGATGAATCTGCCGGTTATCGGCAAGCTCTTCAGTCAGGAACATCTGGAAAACATCAACAACGACCTGCTGGTCGCACTGGTTCCGCACATCGTGCGCGCGCCGGAATTCGGTCCGGACAATATGCGGACCATCGCCACGGGAACGGAGACGATCTACAAGCTCAACTATGCCCCGCCGAAGGAGGCGGCGCCCGCGGCGCAGCCTGCCAAGCCAACCGGCCCCGCGGGACTCCCGGCAGTTCCGCCTCAGGCCGTGAAGCCCACGCCGGGCGCGCCGACTGTTCCCGCACAGCCCTCGCCGGCGCCTGAATCCACACCACCGCCGGTGAACCCGGATCTGGCGAAGTCGCCCGACACGCCTGGCCTGGCTCGTCCTTCGTCGGCTTCCACGGGGCTGGCAATGTCCTTCCGTCCCAGCGCCACGGAGATCCCCCAGAACGGTACTGTCACCGTGAACTTGCAGATCGACAATGTCAACGATTTGTTCAGCGCGCCGATGCGCATCAAGTACGACAATAAGGTTCTGAAACTGGTTGAGGTGCAGCGGGGAGCGTTCCTCGGCAACGACGGCCAGCAGGTGACCTTCAGCGAATCCAAGGCGGAAGAGTCGGGGTTCGCGATTGTCAACATGAATCGGGTTCCGGGCGCGGGAGGGATCTCCGGCTCCGGCACGTTGCTCACATTGAAGTTCCAGGCCATCGGAAAGGGCGCATCTCCAATCACTTTTGAGGAGCTGACGCTGCGCGACGCGCGACTGGAATCCATCGCCGTCACGGCGCCCTCCACCACAGTGACCGTGAAGTGAGGTTTTGTATGTTCCGCCGCCGGCAAAGAGGCCTGACGCTGGTTGAGCTGATCGTCGCGTTCACGATCATGACGATGCTCACGGCCCTCGCCCTGCCCCTGGCTCGATTCAAGGTCCGGCGCGAGCGTGAGCGCGATCTGCGCTATGCGCTGCGCGAGATGCGCACGGCGATCGACAAGTACAAGGACGTCTGCGACAAGGGCGGCATGGAAAAAAAGATGGGCGCCGAGTGTTACCCGGAGTCGCTGGACCAACTCGTCGACGGCGTGAAACTCGCCAATGACGCGTCGGGCAAGAAGATCCGGTTCCTGCGCCGCATCCCGCGCGATCCTTTCACGAACTCGACCGACTGGGGCATGCGCTCGCTCCAGGACGATCCGAAATCGACCGGGTGGGGCGGCCAGAATGTCTTTGATGTCTACACCAAATCCATGGAGAGGGCCCCAGATGGCACGGCGTACTCTGAGTGGTAACCACGTGTCTGGATTCACGCTGATCGAGATGATGATCGTGATGGCGGTGATCTCGATCCTCGTCGCCGTTGCCGTGCCCATGTACCAGAAGTCGATTGTGCGGGCCAAGGAGAGCGTCCTGCGGCAGAACCTCTTCACCCTGCGCACGGTGATCGACGAGTACACCTACGACAAAGCGAAGGCGCCGCAGTCGCTGCAGGACCTCGTGCAGGAAGGATATCTGCGGCAGATTCCCTTCGATCCGATGACGGGCGAGGCCAATTGGACGACAGTCCAGGAGGACGCCGTAACGAGCGTCAACCAAACGGAGCCCGGCATCTTCGACATCCGCTCCAAGTCCGACAAGAAGTCATTGGAGGGGACGCCTTACAGTGAGTGGTGAGCGAGCAGCAATTCTCCGTGCTGCCTTGGCCCAGCTTCCGCTTGTGGACGGTGATCTGGTCAGGAACATGAGCCTCGCGGAGGAGGCTGCGGCAGCGGCATCCCGTCGGCACGCTGACATCCTGTGTCTGCCGGAGGCCGCTGATTACGGATGGCTTCACCAGCAGGCGCGGCGCGACGCGCTGCCGATTCCGGGGAAATACACGGATTTCCTAGCCGGACTGGCGATGCGGCACTCGATGTGGGTGTGCGCGGGATGTCTCGAGAAGGACGGTGGCCGGGTCTACAATGCGGCGGTGATCATCGACCGCGAGGGCCGGATCGTCCTCAGGCACAGGAAGATCAGCACGCTGCCGGAGTTGACCGCCCACCTCTATGATGCCGGGCCGACAGAAGAGATTCGGACCGTGGATACGGAGTTCGGGCGCATCGGGCTCACCATCTGCGCCGACAATTTCGACCCGGCTGTTCCGCAAAGAGTGGCCGATCTCGGTGCCTGGCTGCTGATCGCACCACACGGCTTTGCTGCGCCCATAGCAGAGATGGAGGCGAACGCACGCAAATTCCAGTCGCACATCTGCGGGATCGCAACCGCTACGGGGATGTGGGTGGTCGGAACGAACGTGGTGCTCGCACTCGTCGCCGGGGGAGCCTGGGAGGGGCAGATGCACTGCGGCTGCTCGACAGTGGCCCGGCCGGACGGCAGTGCTGCAGCGACCGGGCGCTTCAAGGAGCCGGACCTGATCGTCACCGATCTACAGCGGGTCTGAAGCACTTTATTCTTGATACTGAAGTATTCACTTGACAATCGACTTGGCTCGACTCAATACTGAAGTCAGAACTTCAGTATTGAAAGGACGAGTCGCATGGACGAACAGACCGTCATCCACAACACCTTCGTGATCGAGCGAAGCTACCCGAAGTCCCCCGAGTGTGTTTTCGCCGCCTTCGCGGAAGCTGCTCAGAAGCGGCGCTGGTTCGCCGTCGGCGAGCATCACGATGTAGAGGAATTTGAGATGGAGTTCCGAGTGGGATGCCCGGAGCGGACCAGGTACCGGTTTCGGGAGGGCACGCCGTTCCCTGGCGTAACACTGACGAACGAGGGCCGCTATCAGGACATCGTCCCCAATCGGCGGATTGTCACTGCCTCCACGATGAGCCTGGGCGACAAGCGCATCTCCGCATCGCTGGTCACCGTGGAGTTCCTGCAAGCAGACAACGGCACCGACCTCATCTGCACCCACCAGGGAGCGTTCTTTGAGGGTTCCGACGGGCCGCAGATGCGTGAGGCAGGCTGGCGCAAGTTGCTTGACCGGCTGGAAGCAGAACTGTCAGGCCAGTGAGATATGGCAAGCCCAAAAGGTGACATCGGCCGCGTGTTTCACGCGCTCGGAGATCCCACGCGGCGCGCGATCGTGGAAAGGCTCAGCGAAGGGCCCATCTCGGTCTCGGGACTGGCCGCACCGTTCAGCATCACTTTGACGGCGGTGGTGCAGCACCTCCAGATCCTGGAAGAGAGCGGCCTGGCGCGCACCGAGAAGTCCGGGCGGGTGCGTACCTGCCGCATCGAGACGGCGGGGCTGTCAGTCCTGGAACAGTGGATTAAGGACAGACGCTCGTTGTGGGAGCGCCGGCTTGACCGGCTTGCCGAGATTCTGGCGGAGCAGGAAGGCAAGTAGCCGGCGCGGGTTGATGTGCCCGCTTATGTCTCCTTCACCACCCGTCCGTCGCGCATGTGGATGGTGCGGTCGCCGTAGGCCGCGGCCTCGGGGTTGTGAGTGATCATCAGGATGGTCTGGCCGAGGCGCTTGTTCAGGTCCTTGAGCACTTTCAGAACCT
>DBMU01000023.1 GCA_002298225.1 Bryobacterales bacterium UBA690 | reverse complement strand
AGGCCACCACGATGTAGGGCACCCCCACCTGGCGGGCAAGCAGCACGTGCTCGCGCGTCTGCGGCATCGGCCCGTCCGGCGCCGCCACTACCAGAATCGCGCCGTCCATCTGCGCCGCGCCCGTGATCATGTTCTTGATGTAGTCCGCGTGGCCCGGGCAGTCAACGTGCGCATAGTGCCGGTTCGGCGTCTCGTACTCCACGTGCGCCACCGCGATCGTGATACCACGCGCCTTCTCTTCCGGCGCGTTGTCGATCGAATCGAAGCTCCGGAACTGCACCTTCGGATTGTGCTTGGCCAACGTCTTGGTGATGGCCGCCGTCAGCGTCGTCTTGCCGTGGTCAATGTGGCCAATCGTGCCGATGTTGACGTGCGGTTTGCTGCGATCAAATTTCTCTTTCGCCATGACCTGTGTATCTCCTGAGCGAGCGAACCTACCTGCTGACTATTAGCGGGAAACCTTTCCCTGCATCCGGCTGACCACCTCTTCGGTGACCGAAACCGGAGCTTCTTCATACCTGCCGAAGTGCATCGTGAAGCTGCCGCGCCCCTGCGTGCGGGAACGGAGTTCCGTTGCGTAACCGAACATTTCTGACAGCGGCACCATAGCGCGGATGATCTGCGTGGCGCCCTTCAACTCCATGCCTTCGAGGCGGCCGCGGCGGCTGATGAGGTCGCCGTTGACCGAACCCATGTACTCGTCGGGAACCACAACCTCGACGCTCATCACCGGCTCGAGCAGAACCGGCTTGGCCTTGTGGGCCGCATCCTTGAGCGCCATGGAGCCGGCTATCTTGAACGCCATTTCCGAAGAATCGACGTCGTGATAGCTACCGTCGTAGAGCGTGACCTTGACGTTCGACATCGGGAAGCCGGCGAGCACGCCGCCTTCGAGCGCCTCGACGATACCCTTCTCTGACGGTCCGATGAATTCCTTGGGAACGGTGCCGCCGACGACACCGTTAACAAACTCGTACTCTTTTTCGTGGTTGGGCTCGAGCTTGATTTTGACGTGGCCGTATTGACCGCGACCGCCGGTCTGGCGGACGAAACGGCCTTCGCCCTGCGACGCCTTGGAGATGGTCTCGCGGTAGGCGACCTGGGGCTTGCCGACATTGGCGCCGACGCCGAACTCGCGCTGGAGGCGGTCCACGATGATTTCGAGGTGCAGTTCGCCCATGCCGGCGAGAATCGTCTGGCCCGTCTCAGGATCGGTGTTCACCTTGAGGGTGGGATCTTCCTGAACGAGCTTGGCGATCGCCATGCCGAGCTTTTCCTGGTCGGCCTTAGTCTTAGGCTCGATGGCGAGCTGGATGACTGGGGCGGCGAACTCGATAGCTTCGAGCGAGATCGGCTTGTCCTCGCTGCAGATGGTGTCGCTGGTAATCACCGATTTCAGGCCCACGCAGGCGGCGATGTCGCCGGCGAGCACTTCAGTGATCTCCTCACGCTTGTTGGCGTGCATCTTGACGAGGCGGCCGATGCGTTCCTTGCGGCCCTTGCTGACATTGAGGATGGTGTCGCCGGTGTGAAGGACGCCCGAGTAGACGCGAATGAAGGCGAGCTGGCCGACGAACGAGTCGGTCATGATCTTGAAGACGAGAGCCGAGAAGGGCTCACTGTCATCGGCATGGCGCACCAACTCAACGCTCTTGTCGTCCACGTCGTAACCCTTGATGGGTGGGATATCGAGGGGAGACGGGAGCAACTCGACTACCGCGTCGAGCATGTTCTGCACGCCCTTGTTCTTGAAAGAGCTGCCGCAGATGACGGGGAAAATCTTGAGGTCGTTCGCGCCCTTCCGCAGCCCGGCGGTGATCTCCTCGGGAGTTAGCTCCTCGCCATTGAGGTACTTCTCCATGAGGTGGTCGTCGCTCTCGGCGGCGGCCTCGACCATCTTCTCGCGGTATTCTTTGGCCTTATCGACCAAGTCGGCAGGGATGTCGACATCATCGTAGGCCGCGCCGAGCGTCTCGTCGCGCCAGATGCGGGCTTTCATCGTGATGAGGTCAACGATGCCCTTGAACTGATCTTCAGCGCCGACGGGGATTTGAATGGGCACCGGGCGGGCCTGGAGCTTCTCAACGATGGTATCGACAGCGTGATAAAAATCGGCGCCGACGCGGTCCATCTTGTTGATGAAGCAAATGCGGGGAACGGAGTACTTGTCGGCCTGACGCCAGACGGTCTCCGATTGGGGCTGTACGCCGGCGACAGCATCGAAGACGGCGACTGCGCCGTCAAGAACGCGGAGCGAACGTTCAACTTCAGCAGTGAAGTCCACGTGGCCGGGAGTATCGATAATATTGATCTGATGATCGCGCCAGGAACAGGTGGTGGCGGCGGAAGTGATGGTAATACCGCGCTCCTGTTCTTGCACCATATAGTCCATCGTGGCAGTGCCTTCGTGGACTTCACCGATCTTGTAGGTGCGGCCGGTGTAATAGAGAATGCGCTCGGTTGTGGTGGTCTTACCGGCATCGATGTGGGCCATGATGCCGATATTTCTCATCTTCTCGAGTGCGATAGTGCGGGGCATAACAAGTCGTCGCTAGCGCGGCGGCTGAGCTTCGGATTCTCCTTTTACCAGCGATAGTGAGCGAAGGCCTTGTTGGCTTCCGCCATGCGGTGAACGTCGTCTTTCTTCTTGATGGCGGCGCCGCGCATGTTCGCGGCATCCATCAATTCATTGGCCAGCTTGTCAGCCATGCTCTTATCAGTGCGGGCGCGAGCACCGATCAAAATCCAGCGGATCGCGAGCGAGGTGCGCCGGTTGTTCGGAACCTCAATGGGAACCTGGTAGTTGGCGCCGCCGACACGGCGGGTCTTGACCTCAAGAAGAGGCTTGCAGTTCTCGACGGCCTTCTTGAAGAGCTTCAACGGATCGTCGTTGGAGCGCTCCTTCATGGTGTCCATTGCGGTGTAGAAGATCCGCTGGGAAGTGGTCTTCTTGCCGTCCCACATCATCGAGTTGATGAACTTCTCGGCGAGCGTGGAATTGTAGACGCCGTCGGGCTGGATTTCACGGATGTCAGCGCGTCTTCTGCGGGGCATAAGTTCCTCTGGAGATCCTTACTTCTTGCCTTTAGCGGGCGCGGCGCCGGCCTTCGGGCGCTTGGCTCCGTACTTGGAGCGGCCCTGCATACGGCCGGAAACGCCGGCTGTGTCGAGAGTGCCGCGAACCACGTGGTAGCGCACACCCGGCAAATCCTTCACGCGGCCGCCGCGGATCAGCACAATCGAGTGCTCCTGCAGGTTGTGGCCGACGCCCGGAATGTAGGTGGTCACCTCGATGCCATTCGTGAGGCGCACACGGGCCACCTTGCGCAGCGCCGAGTTCGGTTTCTTCGGCGTGGTGGTGTACACACGGGTGCAAACGCCACGGCGCTGGGGACAGGATTGCAGCGCGGGGCTGGCGGTCTTGTAACGGGTGGGCCGGCGGCCCTTGCGAACAAGCTGATTAAAAGTGGGCACGAACTATCCTCTCTGAGTAGCTTTCAGAGCGTCGTCTCAACCGGCCGCGCGGTGGCGAGCGTCGTGAGAACGCGATGATTCCACGCGCAAACCAACGGCGAACGGCGAAAATCTCGAGTCGATCTACCAACCAGCGACGGGCACATTGCCCGCCGTGACAGAGGGTCACATTCGGACACGCCCATGCTCCGTTCAGCGCTTCGTCTGAAAGAACCTCGGGGCGGGCCCCCAGCCGGCTTCCTACCGTTTTCGCTCAGCCTAGCCGAGCGCAGGAAGGGTAGCCAGGAGCGGAATAGCTAACTCCTCAAACCTTCCTAGAATACACAACCTCATGAAAAGCTGTCAACAGGCAGCGGATGTTACAGAAAATACAAGAAAAATCACTACCCGTTGGCATGCTCCGGCACCGGGAGCCTGAGATCGGGCTTCTGCCACCACGGGCCAGTGGAAACAGGTTGACGGCAAACAAGCAGGCGTCTCTACACCGTTTATGCGCTTTGAACCAATCGTCATTGTCAATTGATTGGGCATTGACACGGTTGTAACCAATAGCAACGAACCTGAACTCATGAGGTTACTTCTGACCCTGGCCCTGCTGGCCAGTGCACTGTATGCGCAGGGCGACATGGCGCGTCTCACCGGAACGGTCACGGACTCGTCCGGCGCCGTGATCCCAAACGCCAACGTCAAGATCAGGAACGAAAAGACCGGGTCGATCCGGGAGACGACAGCCAACTTGCATGGAGTATTCACCGCGCCGAATTTGGCGCCGGCCATGTATTCCGTGACGGTTCTATCGCCGGGAATGGCGATTACGGAATACACACAAATCCCGCTGACCGTAGGGCAGGAGCGGAACCTGACGGTGATCATGTCGCCGGCACAGGTTCAGCAGTCCGTGACGGTCTCCGCCGGCGACCTGGTCGTCATTGACACCAGTTCGGCACGCGTCGGCGCGAACATCAACGAACGAGAAGTCGCCAACATGCCGCTCAACGGCAGGCAACTCTCGCAGCTCTATCTCCTGGCGCCGGGCGCTCAAACCGCTGGCGGCGGCAGTTATGACAACATCCGCTTCTCCGGGCGCGCGAACCAGCAGAACGCGGTGCGCTTCGACGGCGTGGATTCGTCCTCCATCATCGACGCCTCGCCGGGCAACCTGAACGGTGAGACATCTACAGGTCTCCGCCTCCAGTCGAGCCTGGAGAACGTGCAGGAATTCCGCGTGGAATCCTCGAATTATCCCGCCGAGTACGGCACGGGCACGGGCGGCCAGATCACCATCGTCACGAAATCCGGCTCGAACGACTGGCACGGTTCGATCTTCGAGTACCTGCGCAACAACTCGATGGACTCGCGCAACTTCTTCGACACCACCAAGTCGCCGCTCCGCCTGAATCAGTTCGGCGGATCGGTGGGCGGTCCGATCAAGCGCGACAAGGCATTCTTCTTCTCCAACATGGAAGTTCTGAAGCAGCGGGCCGGGATCAACCTGATTTCGACGGTGCCCAGCCTCTCTGCCCGCTCTCGCGCGGTGGCGTCGATCAAGCCACTGCTGGACGCTTACCCGGTGGGGCAGCAGCCGTCATCCAACCCGGATCTCGACATCGCATCGCTCAACGCCAGCACATCCTTGGACGAGTACTTCGGGTCGATTCGCTTCGACTACAACCTGAATTCGAAGTACAGCATCACGGCCCGTTACAACCGCGATCAGGGCGAGTTGATCAGCCCGTTGGACGTCTCGGGCAGTGTGCAGCGCGTCTCCGCAGTGCCGCAAAACGGCATGGTCAGCCTGCAGCAGGTTTACAGCCCCAGCATCATCAACGAAACCAAGCTGGGCTTTAACGGCGCTAAGACACGCATCAACGGCGTCGCCCCCTCCGTGAACGGCATCGATATCTCCTCTCTCTCGGTGAGCTACACCGGCACGGTGGCGATTCCCGGAGTAGGCGGCCAGGGCGCCAACGCCGGCGCCTCGACGCTCGGCGGCCTCATCCGGTCCAACAGCTCCCAGAACGGCCGCGCTCAGCCCTACACCAACTACACACTGTCCTTCATCGACAACGTCACCATCATGAAGGGCAACCACACGATCAAGGCCGGCGGCGAGTTGCGGCCAATCAGGATCTACACAGACCGTCTCGGCGGGACCACTTACACCTTTGGAAACGTGGCTGCCCTTCTCGCCAACACGCCTTCGCAGATTCAGATTCTCGGCGACATCAGCGCACCGAATCCGCTGCACAACGGCATCGCGACTAACCGCTTCCTCAAGCAGAGCTACTCCATCGCCTACGCACAGGACGAATGGCGCATCAAACCGAACCTGACGCTCAACTACGGCCTGCGCTACGAATACTACTCCGTGCTGCACGAGGACCAAAACCTGTACACGCTGTACCTGGTTGGCGTAGGCCTCACGTCAGGCGACTGGTATCAGAGCAAAAAGACCAACTTCGGGCCGCGTCTCGGCCTGTCCTGGTCTCCCACCCGTTTCAACAACAAGACGGTCTTCCGGATCGGCGGCGGCTACTTCTACGGTCCGGGCCAGACAGAAGACCAGGTTCAGCCCATCGACTCGGACCGCGTGACCGTCACGCTGACGAACACGCCATTCCCGGTGAACAGCCAGGCGATCATCGCGGGCACCAACCCGAACAACCTCTCCGGCTTCACGCCGCGCGCTTACGCTCCCGGCTACACGCTGCCTGAGAAGATCCTGTCCTACACCGCCTCCGTGCAACAGCAGTTACCGGGCAACACGGTGCTGACCGTGGCCTACGTCGGCAGCCAGGGCCGCAACCTCTTCCTGCGCTCCTGGACGAACGGCATCGTCGGCGTCACCACCAACCCCACGACGGGCGTCGGCAGCGCGATTCTCGAGATGGGCAGCAAGTACGGCCAGATCGACTACAAGACGAGCGGCGGAACCGACCACTACGACTCGCTGCAGACGTCGGTCCAGCGGCGCTTCTCCAAGGGCCTGACGATTGGCGGGCAGTGGACCTACGGCCACTCGCTCGGCAACACGGGTGGCTCCAACGAAGCGCAGACCGCCCAGAACCCGTTCAACTTCGAAGCCGACCGCGGCAACAACGCCTTCGACGTCCGGCACAGCATGAACGCCACGGCGCTCTACGAACTGCCGGTCGGCAAGGGCCGGAAGTACATGTCGGACTCGAATCCGTGGATCGAGGGCTTCCTCGGCGGCTGGCAGGTTGGCGGTGTCTATAACGCGCGCACCGGTCTGCCGATCGATGTCACCATCGCGAGGAACGATCTGGCTTACCAGATCAACGGCACGAACCAGTTCGTGAACAGTTCTGTCATCACAGGCAGCACCGTGATGACCACTGCGGTGATCAACAACCCCTATGGCGGCGCCTTCCGCAACAATCGCCGTCCGGACGTGGTGGCGGGAGTCAATCCCTTCCTGAGCACTGGCGACCGCCGGTACTTCCTGAATCCGGCCGCGTTCTCCACACCGGCGCCAGGGCAGTTCGGCAACCTCGGGCGGTGGGCCTTGCATGGTCCAGGACTCTCGCAGTTCGACCTGACCCTGCAAAAGCGTTTCGCCGTAACGGAAAAGGTCAACCTGGAGTTTCGCTCTGAGATCTACAACCTGTTCAACCGGGCTAACTTCGCAAATCCGCCGGCGCGCTTCAACAATGCGCTGGGTACCTCGGCTGGCCAGTTACAGCCCGGCCAGCCCTACACCCTCTCGGCCGCGGGAGGCGCCTTCGGCATCGCCAATTCCACGGTGACCAAGGACGTTGGACTTGGAGCCAGCCGGCAGATCCAGTTGTCTCTGCGATTGAGCTTCTAGCCGGCACATCGAAGCGAATCAAGGCTCCGCGCCCTCGGGCTCGGAGCCTTCAGTATTTGTCCCAGTACACCCAGTACTTCACCTGAGAGGATCTTCAGGGCCAAGCCACTACTCTTGCGTTAGCCAACAATTCTGGCGCACGAAGGAACGGTTTAGCATTCCGTGATCTGCCGTCTCTTTCTGTCCGGACCGCCCGGCCCTGCGCGGTCCGCAAGACATGAGTCCCGCCACGGCACTCTCAGACACCATCTATTGCAGATTGTCATCGCCGTATTGGCACTCATGGGAGGAGTGCGCGGGGGACCGATCCAAGGCCATTGGCATGCCGAGAGTCTGGAAGAGAAGATTACACAGCGGGCAGGTGCAGAGCTGAGAGTTGATGAATTCGAGTTTGAATCGTCGCCATCGCAGCATTCTGCTCCCGCAACAGCAGAGCTGCTGGCCAAGTGGCTCACGTCCGCCGCTTCCGAACAACTGATGCGAGCGGACGAGCTCGGCCTGAGGGCAGTCCTCAGCCCGGGGCCTGACTTGAGCAAGAAGCGGCCCAGCCCAAACCGCGTGACTCAGTTTTTTCACGATCCTCAGAACTCTCACACGCTGGCGATGTTTGCCGCCGGCCTGGCGCTGTTTCTACTGAGCAACGTTTGCGGAACAATCGTGCGGGGCGCGCAGGATCCAGTGCTGCCCCGCAAGTCCGGCGCTAGGGAGCGGCCGCACCTGCCGCCACTGTTGATCTCGCCGTATCGCCAGCACGCGAGCCGGCGCGCGGGATAGTAAGCTGGTCACGATGAAAAGCTGCATTCTGTGGACAGCCCTGTCGGCGGTTGCCTGGGGCCAGGCGGCTATGGCGGCTCCGCAACAATTTGCCTTGATTTACGGCCTTCAACTGGAGGGCGGCCAGACGATCTCGTGCCGCATCGGGTATCGCACGTTCGGGTCGCTAAATGCCGATCGCAGCAACGCCATCCTCTTCCCGACGTGGTTTTCCGGCAAGTCCGAAAACCTCGAACAATTCATGGGGCCTGGCAAGCTGGTGGACACCTCGAAGTTTTTCGTTGTGGCTGCGGATGCACTGGCCAACGGCGTGAGTTGCTCGCCGTCTAGTTCGAATGGCGCATTTCCACCCGTCACGATCCGGGACATGGTGAATTCGCAGTACAGGCTGCTCACGGAGCATCTCGGGATCCGTAAGCTGCACGCGGTGATGGGCATCTCGATGGGCGGTATGCAGACCTTCGAGTGGATGGTGGCCTACCCGGAATTCATGAAGATCGCCGTGCCGATCATCGGCTCGCCAAGGCTGACCACCGCGGACCTGCTGTTGTGGCAGGCTGAGTTGAGCGCGATCGAGGCTGTGCAGAAAGCAGGGGCTGATCCTCGTACGGCGATGCCCGCCGTGAACGCGATGCACCAGTTTGCGCTCTACACGCCGGAGTGGTTTGTTGAGAACAAACCCGCTTCGGGATTTGCCGCTATGAAGGGGCAGATGGAAAAAGACTCGCGCGAAGGGATGGACCCGCGGGACTATGCCGCGCAGTTGCGGGCGATGATGGGACACGATGTTTCACGCCGGTTCAATGGCTCCATGGAATCCGCCGTGAAAGTCGTGAAGGCCAAGGTGCTGGTGGTGGTGGCAGCGCACGACCACATGGTGAATCCCGTGCCGGCGATGAAGCTGGGATTCAGGCTTCTGAGGCTCGACGGCAACTGCGGCCACATGGCCACAGGGTGCGAGACGGATAAGCTGCAGGCTGCCGTCGCACCGTTCCTCGCTCAATAGGTATCAATGCGCAAGTAGCGTCTTGAGCAAGCCCTGCATGCCGTTCCAGGCGATCTGCACCCCAATACAAAACAGAATGAAGCTGGACAGGCGCATAAGAACGCTGGTCCCTGTCGGCCCCAGCGCCCGGCTCATCCTCTCCGCCGACGCGTAGCAGATCCAGATGAGCACGCAAACGGCGACGGATCCGAGCACGGATGAGACAAGCGCCTGCAGCGAAAACTTGTGCCCCCATTCGAACTGCCTTGGCAGGTGCGCGCCAAGCGTGATGGCCACGGAGATCGAACCGGGTCCGACTGTGAGCGGCAGCGTGTACGGATAGAAGGCGTGAGTCAGGATGTCTACCTCCTGCATCGCAGAATCGCGGTCCTTGCTTCCGCGCTCGGGCTGATTGAGAAGCGCCCATCCGGCGGCGGCTACCACCAGTCCGCCGGCGAGTTGCACCGCCGGGAGAGAGATACCGAAGAAGTGCAGGACCTCGGCGCCGAAAAAGAGCGACGCCATCAGGAGTGCGAAGCTGTTGAAGGCGATCTTCCGCGCCAGCGCCTTCTGCACGCTGGCCGGATAGCCTCGAGTGAGGCTGAGGAAGATGGGTGCTCCGCCGAGCGGATTGACGATGGGGAAGAGCGTGGCCGTGATCAGAAACGACGCTCGGGCGACATCTGCCGGATCGAAAGAGAATGGCATGGATTGTCCTAGTGTAGGCCGCTTCCAGTGGCGTGTAAGCCCTAACATTGATAGGATTCTCCTTCGCCTATGACCAGCGCAGCTTCGAAACTCATCTCTCTCGGCGGCGTCGACATCACGATCATCGTGGTGTACTTCGCGGTCGTCCTTATGATCGGGTTCTACCTGAAGGGAAAGTCCGGCACCGGCGAGGACTTTTTCATGGCGGGCCGTGAGATGACCATGTGGATCGCCGGGCTCAGCTTCCTCTCGGCGAACCTGGGGTCATTGGAGCTGATGGGGTGGGCGGCAGCGGCGTATCAATACGGGATCCTCGCGACACACTGGTATTGGATCGGCGCGATTCCCGCGATGCTGTTCCTCGGAATCGTGATGATGCCGTTCTACTACATCTCGAAGACGCACTCGGTGCCAGGCTACCTGCAACTGAGGTTCGGCGAGCCGTCGCGCGCTCTCTCCGCGGTGAGCTTCGGTTTCATGACGGTGCTGATGAGCGGCATCAACATGTACTCCATGGCGCTGGTCATGAAAGTGGTGCTCGGGTGGGACATCAACTTTTCCATCTGGGTCAGTTCGATCACCGTGGCGATTTACGTGGCGTTGGGCGGGCTGCGGTCCGCGATCTTCAATGAAGTGCTGCAGTTCATCCTGATCTGGGTGGGCGCTCTGGTGATCCCCATCGTCGGACTGATCGAAGCCGGCGGTTGGGACGGCATGGTGGCCAAGATCCAACGGAACTGGGCAGGGCAGGACTACACCCACCTCTGGAGCACGATGGGATCGTTCACTGACAATCCGATGGGCATCCACTGGACGGGCATCGTGCTCGGTCTGGGCTGGGTCATCTCGTTCGGATATTGGACGACGGACTTTCTGGTGGTGCAGCGCGTCCTTGCTGCAAAGGACATGCGCGCAGCGAAAATGGCCCCGATCATCGGCGCGGCTTTCAAGATGCTTGTGCCGTTCATCGTGATCCTGCCCGGTCTGCTGGCGCTGGCGGTACTGCCCTTCAAGCTGACGGGCGAGGACGCGGCGTTCGCCAACGGCGGGCACAGCTACAACGAAGTGCTGCCCATCATGCTGGCGCGGTACTGCGGTCCGGGTCTGTTGGGACTGGGGATCACGGCGCTGATCGCCGGCTTCATGAGCGGCATGGCAGGCAACGTCTCCGCATTCGCAACGGTCTGGACGTACGACATCTACCGCGCGTTCTGGAAGAAGGATGCGACGGACGCGCACTATGTATCGATGGGCCGGTGGTGCACAATCCTGGGTGTGCTGGTGTCGATCGGCACGGCATATCTTGTGATGCAGTTCAAGAGCATCATGGACTATGTCCAGGCGCTGTTCAGCTTCTTCATCGCGCCACTGTTCGGCACGGTGCTTCTGGGCATGCTGTGGAAGAGGGCAACGCCGCAGGGCGGATTCTGGGGTCTGCTGACGGGTACAGTGGCGTCGATCGCCATGTGGGCATGGGTGAAGGCCGATCACACCGCGCTGAAGTACATCGCCCTTTCGTCGAACGCCAAGGATATGGCTGAAAACATGTACCGCGCGCTGTGGTCGTGGATCGTGTGTGTGGTGGTGACGGTAGTCGTGAGCCTTATGACAGAGCCGAAGCCGGAGAAGGAACTGACAGGCCTCGTCTATGGCTGCACTGAAGTGCCGGGCGAAGGGCACCTGCCGCTCTGGCAGAAGCCCGCGTTCTGGGCCGCTGTGGTCTGCGTTGTGTTCGTAGTCCTGCAGGTGATGTTCTGGTAGTCCAATTGGCCCCACATGCCGCGCTCCACCCGCTCGCTACCGCTCGGCTCTTGCGCATCTACAGCCGCGAGCGGTAGAGAGCGGGTATAGCGAGTTGCATTAACCCTGTCCGTAGCTCGCCTGCGGACCGTGTTTGCGCAGGAAGTGCTGGTCGTGGAGCGCGCGGCCGATGGCCTTCGTGTTCGCGTTGATGCCCAGCGTGATGGACGCAATGCGCGCGATCTCTTCCAGGAGCACAGCGTTCATCGCAGCCTTGGTGGGCGAGGCTCCCCAGGCGAATGGGCCGTGGGACGCCACAAGGACACCCGGACGCGTGAGCGGATCGATGCCTTCAAAGCGGCGCAGGATCGCCTTGCCAGTATTCATCTCATAGTCGCCGTTAACCTCCTCATCCGTGAGAGGCGCGGTGACGGGCACGCTGCCGTAAAAGTAGTCGGCGTGCGTTGTACCGAAGCAGGGGATCTCGCACTGAGCCTGGGCGAAGGCCGTGGCGTAGCCGGAGTGGGTATGGACAACGCCGTGGACGCCCTTGAAGTGGCGATAGATCTCCAGATGGGTATCAAGATCAGATGAAGGCTTGAGCTTGCCCTCGACGATCTTGCCGGAGAGGTCGGTGACCACCATATCCGCGGGCGTCAGCTTCTCGAAGGGAACGCCGCTGGGTTTGATGGCGACAAGTCCTTCCTCGCGAGCGTAGCCGCTGGCGTTGCCAAAAGTGAAAAGGACAAGTCCGCGGCGTACGATTTCGAGATTGGCCTCGAGGACCTCGGTACGGAGTTTTTCGATGAGCATGCCTGCTACCAGCGTATGCGATAAGATGCCCTTTTCACAGGAGGTAGGCGCAATCATGTCGATCGTAGCGGGAGTCGATTTCGGAACGCAGAGCGTGCGTGTGTCGCTATTCAGCAACGAGAAGGGCCGGCTGGGCGCGGCATCGGCGGAGTACGCGGTGAAACGGAAGAGGGAGGACCCGGATCACGCCACTCAAAGCCACGCCGAACACATGAACGCCCTGGCGGCGGCGACGCGAGACGCATTGAAGGCCGCGGGTGTCGATGGCTCCCAGGTGGAAGCCATCGCACTGGATACCACCGGCTCGACGGTGGTGCCGCTGGGTGCGGGCCTGACGCCGTTGGACGACTACTATCTCTGGTGCGATCACCGTGCGAAGAACGAAGCCGGCGAGATCACACAAAAAGCACGCGCCACGAACCTCGAAGCGCTGAACTGGTGCGGCGGCGTGTACTCGTCCGAATGGGGCTTCTCCAAGCTTCTGCACTGGCTGCGCAACAACCCGGACAAGCGCGGCGATATGGTGACGGCGATGGAGCACTGCGACCTGGTGGCCGCGGCGCTTTGCGGTATCACCGACGTGGAGAAAGCCCCGCGCAGCGTCTGCGCGATGGGTCACAAGTGGATGTGGAACGCGGCGCTAGGTGGTCTGCCGGGCGAGGACTTCCTTACCGCAGTGGATCCGCTGCTCAACGGCGTGCGCGGCAAGCTCGGCGGGCTCTATGAGACTTCAGACAAGATCGCCGGCACGCTGTCGGCGGAATGGGCCGGCAAGCTGGGATTGAAGACCGGAATTCCGGTTCCGGTGGGTGCGTTCGACGCCCATTGGGACGCGATCGGGGCCGGCATCCGCGAAGGCGACGTAGTCAACGTCGTCGGCACTTCCACATGCATGATGGCCATCGCGAAGGAGGTTGGGCTGGTCCCCGGCGTATGCGGCGTGGTGAAGGGGTCGATCCATCCGGACTACTACGGCATTGAGGCGGGACTCTCCGCTGTCGGCGACATCTTCGAGGCGATCGCAAGGCGCGCGGGCACGACGGTCGCTGAGCTGTCGACAGGGCTGGAGACGCACAGGGCCGGATCGTCCGGTCTGCTGCGATTGACGTGGGACAACGGTGACCGCACGGTGTTGGTGAATGCTGAGCTCGGCGGCGTCACGCTCGGCTGGACGCTGACGACGACGGCGGCGGACGAGCTGTTCGCGGCCATCGAAGGCACTGCATTCCACACGCGAATCATCCTGGAACGCATGGCGGAAAACGGCGTGGCAATCAATCGCGTGATCAACGGGGGCGGCATTCCGCAGAAGAACCCTGTCCTGAACCGCGTCTACGCGAACGTATTCAACAAGCCGGTATTGGTGCCTTCGCAGGAGGTCACGAGCCTCGGCTCGGCGATCTTCGCATTCATGGCGGCGGGCGCGTTCAAATCGATCGAAGAGGCGCAGGACAAGCTCTGCCCGAACTATCAGGTGATCGAGCCGGATCCGGCGGAGGCCGCGGTCTACGAGCAGTTGTTCTCGCTGTACCGCAAGCTCTATTTCGGACTGGGCCAGCCGGGCTCGGTAGCGGTGCAGATCGGCGACGTGCTGCCTGCGTTGAGAAAGATCCGGGGCTAATCGCTCATACTGGTTTTGGATGCCAGTGGATCTGAATGAGCTGCTGAGGCGGCACTGGGGATACAGTGAATTCCGCCCGAAGCAGGAGCAGATCGTGCGCTGTATCCTGAGCGGGCGGGATGCGGCTGTGATCATGCCGACGGGCGGCGGCAAATCGCTCTGCTACCAATTGCCTGCCGTGGCGATGAACAGGACCTGCGTGGTGGTGAGCCCGCTGATTGCGCTAATGCACGATCAGGCTGCGCATCTGGAGCGCATGGGAATTCCCGCCGCGTTCCTGAACAGCACGCTCCCCTACGCGGAGCAGCGGCTGGTGCAGTGGCGCGCGGAGCGCGGGCAATTGCGGTTGCTCTATCTCAGCCCGGAGCGGCTCATGCGCGAGGACATGCTGGAGTGGCTCGCGAAGGTGCCGGTGGGATTCTTCGCGATCGATGAGGCGCACTGCATCACGGAGTGGGGCCATGAGTTCAGGCCGGAGTACCGCCAGTTGCGCGTGCTGCGCGAGAAGTTCCCGGACCGTCCAATCGCCGCATTCACGGCCAGCGCGACGCGGCAGGTACGCCACGACATTGTGGCGCAGCTCGGATTGAGGGATCCCGGCAAATTCGTCCACAGCTTTCACCGGCCCAACCTACGCTACGCGGTGCGCGAAGTGGACGAGGAGCAGCGCGAGCTGTTTCTGCTGGCGGCGTGCCGCAACTATGAAGGGCAGAGCATGATCGTTTACGCGCCCACCATCCAGGACGTGATGGACACGGCGGAGTTGCTCAACAGGCGCGGGATACCGGCGGTGCCGTATCACGGCAAGATGGAGGCCGAAGAGCGCCAGGCCAACCAGGAAGCGTGGATGACGGGCGCGCGCCGGGTGATGGTCGGAACCATCGCTTTCGGCCTGGGGATCAACAAGCCGAACGTGCGGGCGGTGGTGCATTTGTCGCTGCCAAAGTCGCTGGAGCAGTATTACCAGGAGGCTGGACGTGCGGGCCGCGACGGCAATCCCGCCGACTGCGTGATGCTGTGGCGGACCAAGGACATCGGGCTGCTCGCGTTCTTTATCGATCAACTCGAGGATGAGGCTGAGAGGAAACGCGCCTGGCGGCGCTATCACGTGATTCGCGGATATGCCGAATCCGGAGCGTGCCGGCACAAACAGATCTGCCTGCACTTCGGCGAGACGCCGAAGTGGGACCGGTGCGAAGCCTGCGACGTCTGCGGGACGGAGCCGGAGTGGCTGTCGGATCCCATCGCTTCCCTGCCCGCGCGGAAAAGACGCCGTGCCATGATCGAAGCCCAGCCGCTGAATGAGGACGCGCGAGACAGGCTGAGGTCGTGGCGCAAGTCTCTCGCGCAGGAGCTCAAGGTGCCTCCGTACACGATCCTGCACGACGCTACAATTGATGAGCTGTGCCGCACGATGCCTGAGGATCTCGACGACCTGCTCGAAGTAAAGGGCATCGGCAAGGCCAAAGTGAAAAGGCACGGCGGGAAAATCCTGGCGCTGTTACAGGGTGATGACGGGCAGGACTGAAGACGTGCCGAACCTCGTCATACCCGCTCCGCTGAGAAGACGCGCCGAATCCTTTACACCTGCTCGCCGCTTCATCGCGCGCACAGCCGCGAGCGGAAGCGAGCGTGCTCGAACGAACAGATGTAGGCGCATCACCGCGGATCGTAGTTCACGACGGGTGTCAGCTTGACCGGCCCGAGCAGTCCCGAGGGGCGGAGTTCCCACTCGGACGCGTCGAACGACCTGTAGCGAAGATCGACGTAATTAATGTCGTAGAAGATCTTCCACGGAACACCGCGCTGGTCGAGATCGCGGATGCGGTTGGCGGAGAGGTTGGTCACCTCGATCTGCAGGACATTGCCCTCGGGCTGCAGCCCGGAGAGTACGGTGCGGAAGGGCGCCATGATCAGCGCGGCGGCGTCGCGGCCGTTAATTCGGACACGCGCCGACTCGCGCACATCGCCGAGGTCGAGCAGCCACGGACCGCGGTGCGAGGACGGGCGGTCGAACCGGATCTCGTATTGCGCAGTGCCTGCAAAGCGGCGGCGTGACTCCAGGGGCAGATCCGTCCAGGAAGTGAGTTCGTCGGTGCGATATGCGGGGGGAAGCTCGGGGCCGCCTTCAATGAATTTCACGGACCAGCCGGCAATCAGCGGATGACTGCTGCCCGTGGGGCTTCGGTACAGCCAGCGCGCGCCCTGCGGCAGAGCGGCCAGCGCACGGACAAACACGGACTGGCCGGACTCTAGTTGCAGATAGACCTCAATGGTGTTACCGGAACCCGATCTCGTCGCGCCCAATCCGGTGCGGCCCGTCATCGGATCCATCAGCACCGCGGCGCGAGCCGGAGCGGCCAGCGGCACCCAGCCATCCAAGGCTTCTCCACCCCGGTTGACGATGAAGTAGAGCGAGCCGTCGCCGTATTCCATTCGAACGAAGTGGAGACCGGCGCGGTCTACCAGGGACTCGCGGCGTACGCCGGCGCGGAGAATCTCGGTTTCAGCGTCGCCGACTCGGAGCAGAGAACTCGCGCCTTCAAGCAGGAACCTGAACTCGGCGCGGCGCGAGTCCAGCAAGGCCCAGCCGGGGACATCGTCCGGCAGCTTCTGGTCGAAGATCACAGGAACGCCGAGACGTGCCAGTCGAGCAAGATGAGATATCGTGCCCGCGGGCATCAGGTGGGTGGCCGGCACGAGTATCGCCTTGTACGCCGGGCTGGAGAGAGTTGCGAGCTGGCGGTCGGAAACGAAGTCGAACGAGTAGCCGCGCTCCAGCAGCTTCTGCGCGAGTATGCCGAATGGCGTCCCCTCTACCCAAGACCGCTCGTGCACGGTGAAGTTGAGCGCGAGTCCGTCCGGATTATGCCAGACGTCGTAGACGGGCCAGTAGATGAGCAGATCGCTCGCAGGGCGAGCCGATTGCAGCAGGCTCTGGCTGCGCGTTACGTAAGCGTTCAGCGCGGACACGTCGCGCCAAATGGAGTTGCGCGAATTCAACTCCGTGGACGCATAGAAAAGCCAGCCGGGCCACGCAGCGTCCGATGGCGAGTAGCAGGTGCCGTGATAGATGATGTGGTTCACGCCCGAGAGAAAGAGCTGATCCACCAATACCTTGAGATCACCGAGCGTCTCCTGAAAGTGCTCCTTGAGCCAGGTGCCGGCCTCGGCGCCGACCAACCGCCGTCCGGCAGTGTGCGCGGCCGAAGAAGCGAACTTGGAGACGAGCGTGCTGCGGTCAGCATTGAACATCTCGGTCTCCGGAATATCGGCGGCGGCGTAGAGGTCGAGGAGATTCGCGGGTGAGCCGTGCGCCTGGTCGCGCGCGAGAAAGCCGCGGCGGCGGCACCACTCCACCCACGGCCGCGTGAAGTTTTCGAGCAGCAGATCGGAGAGCGTCTCTCGATAATCCGACTTGATGCGCGTCGCGGTCTCGGCATCGACTTTCCGGAACAGCGCGTCGTAGTGCTCCTCGAGACGATAGCCGCGGCGGCGGGCGAATTCGTCGAGAAGCTCCGGCGACCAGTCGGCCCGGTATTCAAAGGAGTCGTGGTACATCGCGCGCAGCGATGGGCCGGCGTAGTTGAGGAACGCGCCGTCGAAACGTGAAAGGTGAGCGCGCAGCGCCTCCGCGGAGAAGGGGTTGAGCATGTAGCCTTCGCCGCCTGGCGCGGCACGCTTTACGCGGGCGGAGGGCCGCAGGCTGATGGTGATCGGATCGGCACCGGACGCCTGCACTGCCGCAGCGGCGAGGCGCTCAGAGATGTTGGGCCCCCCGAAGCACCAGCCGCTGCCTGTGGTCATGTCGACGCCGAGGCCGAGGCGATTCGCCTCGGTGATGGTGTGGCGAAGCATGTCCATCCACTGCGGGCTCAGGTAGGGGATGAAGCGCTGCTCGGCGCCCCGCACTCCATAGATCGGGATGACATGCACGCCGCCCCACCCGGCTGCTTTCAGCACCTCGAGCTCACGCGTGAGATTGGATTGATCGACGGCGCTGCCGGGCCACCACCAATAGCTCCACGGCCGGGACTCGCGCGTCTCCGCGGGCCAGGAAAATGCCGCGCTCTGCGCGAAAAGTGCGGCATGCAGCGCGAACAGGATGGCGAGACAGCAGCGAAGTCTCATTGGAGTAAAGCCGTAATCGGACTCAGTGTATCGCCATGTTGCTGCAAGGCGTTTCCCTGATTCTTTAAATGAGTGATTTTGATCGAAACCGGATCTGGATACACATACGTCTCCAGTGCAGGAGCGACAGACGATGAAACACATACTGATCGGGATCTTGGCGATGGTGGCAGCTCCAGCAGTTTGGGCTGATTGGGGCGTGAATGTGAACATCGGAGTCGGCTCGCCATATTACGGGTATGCGCCCGCAGATGTGGTTTACGTGCAGCGCTATGTTCCGGAGTACGACGTGCCGCGAGTGTTTGTAGTGGCCCGGAGGGCGCGAGTTGCGCCGGCTGTTGTGGTCGACTACTACCGCAGGGGATACGGATGGGGTCCGACCTGCTCGCACTTCGGCGTGTCCGCAGCAGTGGTCTACGGCTCGGCATATCCACCGGCGCCTGTCTACGCGCCTGCTCCCGTCTATGTGGCGCCTCCGCCTGTGTATTATTACCGTGAAGGTCCCCCTTACGGGAACGCTTACGGACACTACAAATACAAAGGCTACAAGCACCATGGCGGCAAGGGGAGAGACAGAGACTAAGCGGAACGACATCTTGAGTCTTGCGCACCCCGGCCTCCTGGCCGGGGTTGCCTTTTTGACGTTGCTGTTTGCCGGAAGCGCGCCTGCACAGCCACGGTCGATTGAGGTTTTCGGGATGGCTGGATATGGCCACGCGAACGACGACGAGGGCTCACTGGGCAACGGACCCGTCTACAGCGGCGCTTTGACGCTGCCCTTCTTATCGCGTTTGGCTTTGGACCTCGACATCATGCACAACCGGACGAAGAGAACGACCGCGCTGATAGAGTTAAGGACGCAGCGAACCACCTTCAACCCGGGACTGCAATTCCGCTGGGGCGGCGAGCGGACATATGGATTCGCGGGCTTAGGGGCCGGCTATTCCACGGAGGAGAGATCCGTCGACTTCGAGGGCCATGGCATCACTACCTATCACGACTCGGGCCTGACTCTGCACACGCGTGGCGGACTCGTGACAGCTTTCACCCCACGGTTACTGCTGCGCACAGAGGTCTATCTCTCGTTCCGTTACGTAGCCCCGGACGTCGGAGTCAAAGCCGGAGTCGGATACAGGTTCTAAGACTCCGTCCAGTCCAGCACCACCTTCGCGGCGTTGCCGGAGATCATCGCCGAGAACCCCTTTTCGAAATCGGTGTAGTGGAAGCGGTGCGTGATGACAGGCGAGATGTCCAGCCCGGACTGCAACATGACGGTCATCATGTACCACGTCTCGTACATCTCGCGTCCGTAGATGCCCTTGATGGTAAGCATCGAGAAGATTACGGTGTTCCAGTCGATGCTGGCGTCCTTGGGCTGAATGCCCAGCAGCGCGATCCTTCCGCCGTGGCACATGTGGGCGACCATGTCGCGGAACGCCGAGGGACTGCCCGACATTTCGAGGCCGACGTCGAAGCCCTCTTTCATGCCGAGGTCCTTGATCACGTCGCCGAGCGAGGTGGTGCGGACGTCGACCGCTCGAGTAACTCCGAACTTCTGCGCAAGTTCCAGGCGGCTGGGATTCATGTCGGTGATGACTACGTGCCGCGCGCCGGCGTGGCGCACGACCGCCGCGGCCATCAACCCGATCGGCCCGGCGCCGGTGATGAGGACGTCCTCGCCGAGCACCGGGAATGAGAGCGCAGTGTGTACAGCGTTGCCGAAGGGATCAAAGATACTGGCGACATCGGCCGGCACGCTGCGCGAATGTTTCCAGATGTTGGACATCGGCACCGAGATGTACTCGGCAAAGCAGCCGGGACGATTCACTCCGACGCCCATGGTGTGCGCGCAGAGGTGCCGGCGGCCCGCCAGGCAGTTGCGGCAGCGTCCGCAGACCACATGGCCCTCGGCGCTGACGAGATCGCCTGGGAAGAAGTCTGTGACGTTGTTGCCTGTCTGGACGACCCGCCCCACAAATTCATGGCCGATCGCCATCGGCACCGGGATCGTCTTGCGAGCCCAATCGTCCCACTTGTAGATGTGAACGTCGGTACCGCAGATGGCCGCCTTCTCGACGCGGATCAGGACGTCGTTGATGCCGATGCCGGGGACGGGGATCTCCTCAAGCCAGAGTCCGGGCTCGGCTTTGCTCTTTACCAAAGCCTTCATGGTCGCTGGAATGCTCATACGTTCTCCGAGGAACTTCTCTTAGTAAAGCAGGTTGAGAGGCTCCTCACTTCTCGCTGTCGAGGATCTTCATCTGGTGGGGATCGTAACGAGTGCCGGCGACCGCGGCTGCAGGGATCGTCTCTTCCACCAGGGCGCTCTCTTCCGTAGACAGCCGAATCTGAAGGGCGCCGAGCGCCTCATCCAGTTGCGCCCGGGTGCGGGCGCCGATCACGGGCACGATGCTCTTCCGTTTCGTGAGGGCCCAGGCAATGGCCAGTTGAGCCGGACGCACATGCTTCTCAGCGGCGACCCTGTTCAGGGCTTCGACCAACTTCTGGTTTTGCGCCAGGTTCTCACCGGAGAAGCGCGGCAGATACGCTCGGAAATCACCCTTGGCGGCCGGAGTGGAGCCGCTCAGAAGTCCACGGGAGAGCAAGCCGTAAGCCGTCACGCCGATGTCCAACTCATCGAGAAGCGGGAAGATTCGTTGCTCCGGACCGCGGCTGATGAGCGAGTACTCGATCTGCAGGTCGCTGATGGGATGCACGGCGTGGGCGCGGCGGATGGTGTCAGGCCCCACCTCGGAGAGCCCGGCGTATCGAACGTAGCCAGCCCTGACGAGATCGCCGATGGTCCCGATTGTCTCTTCAATCGGGACGTTAGGATCGAGCCGTGAAGGGCGGTAAATGTCGATGTGATCGACTCCGAGGCGGGTGAGCGTGTAGGCAAGGAAGTTCCTGACGGCCGCGGGGCGAGTATCGACGCCAATCCACGCGCCGCCCGGCGCACGCATCGCGCCGAATTTGACGGAAAGCAGGACCTGGTCACGACGGCCCTTCAGGGCACGGCCAATCAGCATCTCGTTGTGACCCATGCCGTAAAAGTCGCCCGTGTCGATCAGCGTGATTCCGCGATCGAGAGCCTCATGGATGGTGGCGATGGACTCGCTTTCGTCCGCGGGTCCGTACATGCCGGACATCCCCATGCATCCGAGGGCCAGCGGAAAAACGGCCGGGCCGTAACGGCCCAGAGGCTTGAGATCGAATTGAGGATTGGAGGTCACGCTCTTTCCGATGCGGAAACCTGCGGCGGTGACGCAGTTTCCGAGAATTGCGTTATTTCGGACTTGATAGCCTGAAACAATGACACACGGCTCAAGACGCTCATTCTTCGGCGCTGCGGCGGGTCTGGCTGTGCCCAATAGTGCTGCCGTCGCCGAGGGATCGTCTTATGGCGGTCAGGTCGCGACCGTCTCTCTGAATGGCGAATGGGAGTTCCGGATCGAGGGTTCCGACAGGCGCCAGGTGCGAGTTCCGCACACCTGGCAGGTGGAGCCGTCGCTGGCGGGACACTTGGGCAAGGCGTGGTATCGGCGCCGCTTCGACGTACCTGCCGAGTGGAAAGGCGGCGTGGTCCGGATTGAATTCGAGAGCGTGTTCCACACGGCCCGAGTCAAGGTGAACGATCGCCGTGCGGGAGAGCATATCGGGAAGGGCTACACTGCGTTCACTCTCGACATCACCGGCCTGCTGGAGTACGGACGGGAGAACACGCTGCTGGTGGAGGTGGACAACGCTTTCAACGATGCAATGCTGCCGCGCAACAACAGCTACGACTGGACGTCCGACGGCGGCATCTACCGCCCGGCGTGGCTGCATGCGACGCCAGCGGTGTACATCGAGCGCATCGAAGTGGATGCGGTCCCGGACCTGCCGTCAGGCCGGGCCGAAGTGGACGCGCGCGTGATCGTCTGCAACCGCGGGTCGAAGACAGCGCGGCTCGTTATTGAAGCGGAGGTGATCGATGACGCAACTGGGCACCCAGTCGCCAGGAGCACCACTGCCACCGAAATCGCCGGCGGCAAGACTGAACCGGTGAAACTCGCCCGAGCCCGCATCGGACACGCCAAGCTGTGGCATTTTGATCATCCGAACCTGTACCGGCTGAAGGTAAAGGCCGGGACTCACGAAGTGGAAGAGACGTTCGGCATCCGCAAAATCGAGATGCGGCACGGCGGGCTCTACTTGAACGGCGAGCGCGTCTGGCTGATGGGCGTGGAACGCATGGCGGGCAGTCATCCGCAATACGGGATGGCGGAACCGCCGGAGTGGATCGAGCACGATCACCGCGACATGAAGGAGTTGAACTGCGTCTTCACGCGCGTGCACTGGATGCAGGACCGGCGACTGCTGGACTGGTGCGACCGCCACGGCATGCTGATCCAACTGGAAGTGCCCACCTGGGGCGGCGCCACCTGGAATGGGATGAAAGATGATCCTTCACCCGCAATCCTGCAGAACGGATTGGACCAGCTGCGCGAGATGATCGAGCAGAACCGCAACCATCCCTCGGTCTTCGCGTGGGGACTATGCAACGAAATCGCGGGCGACCGCCCTCCCGCCAAGAAGTTTGCGCAGGAGATGTTCAAGCAAGCGCGTCGTCTGGATCCGGGCCGGCTCCTCTCCTACGCGTCGAATACGCTGCACTCGAAGCCCGTCGAGGACGTGGCAGGCGAGATGGACATCCTCGAGTGGAACGAGTACTACGAGAGCTGGTACGGTGGCACGGCGGAGAGCGTGCGCGAGGCATTGAAGAAGATTCGCACCGTGTACCCCGACAAGATGATCGTGATTAGCGAATATGGGCTCTGTGAGTGCAATCCGAAGAACCCGACCAGCGACGAGCGGCGCATCGAGATCCTGAGGTCGCACAACGCGGTGTTTCGCGAGGAGCCGAACGTCGGCCGGCTGATTTTCTTTTGCTATAACGACTACCGCACGCACATGGGCGACAAGGGCTTGGGGGTGATGAAACAGCGCGTCCATGGCGTCGTCGACTTGTACGGCAGAAAAAAGCCGAGCTATGAAGTGCTGCGGCTGGAGTCGAGCCCCGTCGAGACACTGTCGATCACACGCTCCGGCCAGGAGTGGAAGGTGTCATTGAAGACTCGCGCCGCAGTCCCCTGTCATACGCTGCGCGGCTACAAAGTGCGGTTCACTCTGTATGGCTTCGGCGACCTGCCCATGGAACAGAAGGAAGCCGCGCTGCCAGTGCTGAAGCCGGGCTCGGCCGGAGAGGCGGCTGTCGATTTCGTGGAGAAGGCGCCGGCACGCGTTGTGGCCGAAGTTGTGCGCCCGACGGGGAGCACGGTGCTCACCCAGGAGTGGAAGGCGTAGCTCCTGTGCCTTACTCAGCCGCCGCGACCGCACTGACGGACACCGGGATCAGCTTCTGCGTCCCGGCATCCAACACCTGCGCCGGCCGGGCGCCAGGCACAGCCTTCGCCAGCAGGAACAGCGTGCCCTGGCCGAGGCGGTCGAAGGAAGTCGGCTTGAAGTCGAGATCAATCGCTCCTTTCACCGCACCGGAGTTCAAGTCGATATCCAGGACCTGCTGAGTGCCGGCGGAAGCAACGGATAGCACCTTTTTGTTGCCAGACAGCGCGAAACCGACCGGATCGACCAATCCCTGCCCTGCTGAGGCAAGCGTGGCGACGCCCGGCGTCTGATCCCAGTTGGTCAGACGCAGCACCTCGCTCCGTCCACGATCGGCAATGTAGAGCGCGTCTCCGATTAACTGAATGACACCCGCTTTGGAGAGCGGCATCAACATGCGCGGTTCCTGGCCGGGCTTCAGCAAATACAAAGTGCCGGATTCTTCGCCCTGCGTCGCGGCAAATGCGAACTTGGCGTCCCGGCTGACAGCCAGCGAGACGACCCGCTCCCAGATCGACGTGAGATCCACGAAGCCGTTCCGCTTGGGGTCAGTGGCCACGTTGGACCACAGGTCGAGACGGTTCGCATCGCTGTTGATGAGCGCAAGCGACTCCGAGTTGTCGCTCCAGGCGGCACGGGCCACGCGCACTTCCTCGGCGGACAGTTCGCGCCACACCGGCAAAACTCCGTCGAGACGCCGGATGAGGTAGAGGGTGCCGTCCCTGGCCACCAGGGCATTGCGCCCATCCGGCGCGGCCGAGGCGAAATCGAAGGAACGGACTGCAGCTCGTCCTGCGTAGGCGGTTTCGTCCTCTGTGGCGATGATGGGGCAGATCGAGCGTGTCTGCTCATCCACAAGCATCCCAGTCACCGGTCCGGCGGCAGATGCAGCAGAGGCGAGCACGATTGCAGCAAACAAAAGGCGCATGGATCTTGGTACTTCTCAGGCGGGCGGAATCTTCTCCTATCTGATTCCGCCGCCGGCCGATTGGTTGCTTCTGATTTACGCTTTCAACTTCACGGGCACGCCATTGTTTGCGATTGACTGCCGCGCCGCTTCCACCACGGCTTCGTTGTAACGTGAGTTGGAGGGCGTCGCCATCAACCCGTCTTGTTCCCACCGGGCAATCAGGCGACGGCGATCATCGAGCGAGAGGCCCTGCAACTCTAATGCACGCTCAGTGATATAAGCAACTGAGCGGTATCCATAGCCTGTGGGAACCAAGCCGGGGCCGCCGAGGTCGAGGTATTGGAAGTAATCCGGCGAAGGCTCGGCGTAAGTTGTGGCGCCGTCGCCGCCGGGATTCCGGGTGTAACAATACTGCAGTCCGCGGTACTGGTCGGAGTGATGGAGCCAGGCGCCGGCTTCCCCGTTGGAGCAATACATCGTCAGGCTCTGCGTGTTCGTGCCCGGCCCTGCGTCGGGAAAGCCGAGTGCGTTCTGAACATTCAGGCAGGCGCCGTTGGACCAGATCACTCGCGCGTCGGTCCACAGCCAGCCTTCCTTGCCGTTCGGGAATTTGTCCTTGATGCCGTAGACAGACACTTCGACGGGCTTCAATCCCGTAATAAACGCTACGAGGTCTACATAGTGGCAGCCAATATAAGTGAATGCGTCAGAGGCGTCGCAGGTGAACCAGCTCTGAAAGTTCGAGTGGCGGTAATACCACTTCTCCAGCAGGCACGCAGTGCCGAGCTTGAACTCGCCGAACAGCCCGGCCTGATAGCGCCGGCGCGCCAGGATGGAGCGGTCGTCGAATCTCTTGTGATACTCGATCCCTACCAGCAGGCCGCGCTCGCGCGACTCTTTTTCGATCTCCTCCGACTGCGCGACGGTCAGCACTAGCGGCTTCACGCAGAGGATGTGCTGCCGCGCGCGGAGAGCGCACATGACCGCGTCGTAGTGCAGATCATCCGGCAAGGCGACGACCACAAGCTGATGCGGCGGCAATCCTGCCACGACTTCTGCGTACGGCTCAAGCCGCGCGGTGAAGATCTGGCCGGGAAATGCATTCAGCAGGTTCGGCGCCTCTGCGAGCTTCCGCAGGGTCTCCCTGTTACGCGCGCAGACGTCAATCGCGCCGATGCGGCACTGCCTCTGAAGGTGGTACAGCGACGGCAGAATCTGGTCGTGGGCGATCATGCCGCCGCCGATCATCGCAACTTGCATGTGGAACCTCAGCGGGCGGATGCGCCGCGCTCGGCGAGAATCTCTTCAAATGCCTCGGCCAGCACTTGGCAGCCTTCCTTAACGGCATCCTCGGTAATAATCAGCGGAGGCGAGATCTTGATGGTGCAGCCTTGCGGACCCACTGGGCTGAACATGAGCAGTCCCTTCTCTACGCAGCGCCAGACGACGTCGTGCGCCAGCGCACCATCGGGCTGAACGTGGCCGGGCTGGATGCAGGCCAGGCCGGCAACCAGTCCCTTGCCTGCCAGGAAGCCTGCCTGCGGGAAGCGGCTCTGGATCGCCTGCAGACCCTCGTGCAGCACCTTGCCGACGCGCCGCGCATTGCCGGGCAGGTCTTCCTTCAGGATGATGTCGATGTTCGCCATCGCCGCGGCGCAGCAGATCGGGTTGCCGGTGTGCGTGGAAGAAGCGCTGCCGGGCGCATGCAGATCCATGAGCTCCGGCCGCCCGACGATCGCCGAGATGGGCAGCGAGCTGGAGATTCCTTTGCCCCACGTGGTGAGGTCAGGTAGGACTCCGTAGTGCTCCCATCCCCAGAGCGTGCCCGTCCGGCCGAAACCCGCCTGCACTTCATCGAAGATCAGGAGGGCCTTGTGGCCGTCGCACCACTGGCGGAGCGTCTTGATGTATTCCACCGGAGCAAACGCAGCAGTGCCGCCCTGGTAGGTTTCGAGGAGCACCGCGCAGACCTGGCTGGGCGCGACGCCGTGCTCGGCCAGCGTCCGCTCGAAGAGCTCGAAGCTCGTGTCGGTCGTCCAGAAGCCGTCCGGGAACGGCACTTGGACAAAGCCCGGATCGAGGGTGCCGATCCACTCCTTCAGCGCAGGGATGCCCCCGGCCTGTTGAGCTCCCATCGTGCGGCCATGAAATGCCTTCTCGAAGGAGACGATGACATTCTTTGTCCGCCCACCCACTTTGTGGCCGTACGTCCGCGCCACCTTGATGGCGAACTCAACTGTCTCGGCGCCCGTGGTCAGGATAAAGATTTTCTTGAGCGGCTCGGGCAACAGTGAGACGAAGCGCGCGGCAAGTTCCGCGCGAATCTTCGAGGGAAAGCAGTAATTCGTCAGCAGGCCGTGCTGCGCTTGTGAGGTGATGGCGTCGACGATCTCCTTCCTCCCGTGCCCTGCGTTGGTGATGAGCACGCCGGACGACCAGTCGAGCCACATGTTTCCCCACGGGTCGTACACCTGGAAACCTTCGGCGCGATCCCACACCACCGGCGGCTGACCTCCCATCGCGCGCAGTTCGAATTGCTGGAGCTTCTCGAGGATGGGCAGCGACTCCGGAACAGGGAAATGCGTCACGATCCGCCGGTACGAAGTTTCGACACGTGGAACACTTCTGGGTATGAATTCTGAGGCTTCGACCATTACCATCATTCTGGGGGATAGCCGCCGGGCGCGCAATCTGGTAACAGAGTAAGCGACTGGAGGGACAGTCACGATGGTCCTCGCATCGCAGTTGCGGGCTGGCATGGCAGTCAGGCATGAAGGGCAGAACTACAAGGTGCTCACCGCGGATTATCATCCAGGACAAGGCAAGATGGGCGGCGTGTCTCATGTCAGGCTCAAGAATCTGGATACGGCAACACAGTGGGAGACGAGTCTGCGGGCCGATTTGAAGCTCGAAGAGATCCCCCTGGAGAAGAAGCCCATGGACTTCCTCTACAGCGACGAAGGCCTGTGCACCTTCATGGACCCGGTGACCTGCGAGCAGGCGGAAGTGAGTGAAGCCATTATCGAAGGGGCGAGGTTCCTGGTGCCTGAAATGCGCGTCGCTGTCGAGTTTCTCGGAGACCGGCCTGTCAGCGTACAGATGCCGGATTTCCTGGAGGTGCGCATCGACGACACCGCGCCGCCGATCCACGCGACAAACGACAGCACTTGGAAGCCCGCGCGACTCGAGAACGGCGTCGAGGTGATGGTCCCGCAATTCATCAAGCCCGGCGACCTCATTCGCCTGGATCTTGTCGCGATGAAGTACATGGACAGGGCGAAGGCGGCGAAGTAGAAATTACGAAATGACCTGCCGCAGCCCGGCGTCCTTCGCCCACTGGAGCGCCTGCTCGAACTCGGCCCCGGTGATGCGCCGGGAGATTTCGGGGTAGCGGCTTGCCTGGTGGTCGGGGTGGTATTGCGGCATGATGTTCACCCACGTGTTGCGCGTCAGCTTCTCCGCCACCCAGGCTACGAATCTGTCCGTGCCGGCCAAGTTCGCGGGCAGCACAAGGTGACGGATCAGCAAGCCGCGCAGCGCGATGCCACGCGAATCCAACCGCAGTTCGCCTACCTGACGGTGCATCTCGACGATGGCCGCCGCAGCCACTTCGGGATAGTCTGTGGCGCCATGGGAGAGTCGGCCGGCGACGACGCCGTCCATGTACTTGTAGTCAGGGAGGTAGATATCGACGATGCCGTCGAGCATGCGGATCACATCCACGGGCTCGTACCCGCCGCAGTTGTAGACCAGCGGTACGCGCAATCCCCTGGCAATGGCGTATCGCAGTGCCGCCACGATGTTCGGCACGATGTGCGTCGGCGTGACGAGGTTGATGTTATGGCACCCTCGCTTCTGCAGCTCCACGAAGATTTCGCCGAGCTCATCGTCCTGGATCCAGGAACCGTCGCCGCGATGGTTGATGGTCCAGTTCTGGCAGAAAACGCACAGCAGGTTGCAGTGGGAGAAGAACACGGTTCCAGAGCCTTTCCGGCCGCTGATTGGCGCCTCCTCGCCGTAGTGCGGATGGGCGGATGCCAATTTGACTGTGGCGGCGGAGCGGCAGACGCCCGTTTCCCCTTTGAGACGGTTGATCCCGCAGCGCCGCGGGCAGAGTTCGCAGGACTGGTAGATTCGCTTCAGCGCGCGAACTCTCGTCTCGAGTTCCCCACTGCGCTCCAGCCGGAGGTAGGCAGGCTCAAAGGCGGGGCTGGGGGCGGCGAATCCGGCCAGCTCCGCGGCGAAATCGCGGCGGGTGGAGGAGTCCATCGCGACCTCAGTATAGGACTCAGGTGAAAGGGAGAGAAGCGGGGAACCGGCTGGTCCCCCGCCGCAGCCGCTTAGAACAGCAGTTTCAACGCGAACTGGATCTGCCGCGCCGGATATGTGCTGGTGATGCTGCCGAAGCCTCCGCTGGAGCGGTTGCCGCTCGGCGCACTGAAGTTGGTCTTGTTGAGCAGGTTGAAGGCTTCGGTGCGGAACGAGAGCTTGTAGCGCTCCGTGATGCCGAAGTCTTTGTGCAGCCCGAGATCCATCTGGTAGAGGGACGGCGCGCGCACGATGTTGCGGCCGGCGTTGCCGAAGGGCTGGGTGCGATCCGTGGGGATCACCACAGTGTTCGGATTCAACCAGAGCTGCACCGTGCGCTGCGATTCGGGCAGCAATGGATCGCCGGTGATGTTCGGCCGGTAGGTCGGCGCTCCGCTCACCTGGAAGGTGGACGACGGGCCATAGCTGAGGTTCACCGGGTTGCCACTCGCCATCGTGTTGATGCCGGTGACGCGCCAGCCGCCGAGCACCAGATCCGTCGGAGCGTTCCAGCCGTTGCCGAACTTGCGGCCCTTGCCAAACGGCAAGTCGTACACGACTGTGGTCGTGTTATTGAAGGGTTGGTCGTAGCCGGAGAGCCCGCGCTCGTTGCGAAGGTCCCTGTAATTGACGCGCGAGTTGTCGCCGTTGTTTGCCTCCAGGTGGCCGCTGGCGTTGTCGATCGCCTTCGACCAGGTGAAGGAGTTCAGGAGGTACAGGCCCTGGCTGAAGCGCTTCTCGATCTTCGTCTGCAGCGCGTGGTAGCTGAGGAATCCGCCGCCGAACGCCGCCTGAATGTAACCGAACGCCTGGAGCGGACGGCGGGCCTGCAGGCTGAGGTTCTCGGTGGGCCCGTTGGGGCGCGCCTGATTGTAGTCGCCGAGGATCATCAGGCCCACGCCGCGCGTTCCGACGTAGCCGATGTCGACGACCAGGTCCTTCGCCAGCTCACGCTGCACTGTGAAGTGCCAGGTCTGGATGTAGCTGGTCTTGAAATCCGCCGGGATGTAGTTGGTGCGGACATTAATCTGCTTCACGTTCGCCAGCGACAGGAAGCCGTCGGGGTACCCCATCTCCGTGGTCCGGAAGCAGGTGCCCGGCGCCTGTGCGGTGCTGGTGCAGAGGGGCAACCCGCTGGTGCCGGAGGTCGGCGCGAGCTGATCGATAGTCGGGTTCAAGATGTTCGGCAGGTTGTAGGCGAGCAGGTTCTCGCCGCCCATGCGGTTGAAGTGGATGTAGCTGACGCCGTAAGCGGAGCGGATGACGGTCTTGGGATTCACCGTGTAGGCAATACCAACGCGCGGCGCGAAGTTGTTGCGATCCGTCTTCACCAGCGCGCGGTCGTACATGCTGCCGTCCTTGGCCTGGACCAGCGTGTTGGTCGTCGGATCGAAGTTGGAAAGAACATTGTTGTCCACCCACATCGGCGTCGAGAGTTCGTAGCGCAGGCCGAGGTTCAGCGTCAGCCGGTTGTTCACCTTCCAGTCGTCCTGCAGATAGAAGAAATTCATCCGCTGGTGGTAGGTGACGATGGCGGCATTGTTCAGCGTGTAGTTGCTGCGCGCGCCGAACAGGAAGTCTGCCACGAACTGCTCATTGTTGGTCGGCGTGCCCGGCACCTGGCTGAAGCGGCCGGAGTATGTGTCGGTGCCGTGCTTGGGGTTGAAGTCGTCGATGTCAATGCTCAACGACTGAAACTCGTAGCCGGCCTTGATGCTGTGCCGTCCGGCAAGCAGGGAGTAGTTCACTTTCGGATTAATCACTGTTGGGTTCTGGAACTGCGGGTTGCTGGTCTGAACGCCGAGCTGGCTGAGGCCATTGATACTCTGCGCATTGATCCCGCCCGTGTAGCGCGGGTCCGTTGGGAAGTTCGGGATGCCAAACCGCTGGCCCATGTTGGTGGTCCCGACATAAAGCGGAGTCTTCCCGCCTTCCGTTTTCGAAACGCCCATGCGGAATTCCAGTACCGACCGGGGATTCAGCGTGTACGTTGCGCCGCCGGCCACCTGCCAGTTGGCCACCCGGATGTTCCCGTTGCTGTTCCCGCCGGACGGTCCTGGGATGTTCGGAGGAGCGAGGATCTCGGAGAGCCGCTGGCTGTAGCGCCCAAAGGCAGTGAGCTTCGAGCTGAAGTAATGGTCGTAGCGCCCGTCGCCCTTGTCGATGTTAGTGGGCTGCTTGGGCAACGACTGGAAATTGTTGGAGAGGCCCGGCAGGTTGGGCGCCGGCAGGTCATTCAGCACGGCGCTGGCGAACTTGGTAATCTGCGCCGCCGGCACCTTGCCGTCCATGAATCGCTCCCCGGTGTATGGGTTCTGGATGGGACCGGTGAAGATGCCCTTCCGCTGATCCAGCGTGGGAATCGTCGCGAACGTGATTGTCTTGTCGATCCGGCGGAAGCCCTCGAAATCAGCGAAGAAGAACGATTTGTCGCGCTTGATCGCGCCGCCGAACGTGCCGCCGTACTGGTTTTGGATCAGCACCGGCTTCTGGTTCTGTACCGGCTTGATGAACCCGACCGCGTTCAATTGCGTGTTGCGCAGGAACTCGTAGACCGTGCCGTGATACTGGTTGGTGCCGCTGCGCACGCTGGCGTTGATGATCGCGCCGCCGGCCCGGCCAAATTCCGCGCTGTAGCTGCTGGTCTCGACGCGGAACTCTTCCACGGCGTCCGGCGAGATCTGCACCACCTGGTTCGAGAAGCCCTGATTCGACGTGCCATAGGCGTTATTGTCTACGCCGTCGAGCACGAAGTTGTTCTGCGAGCTGCGCATGCCGTTTACGTTGAACGATGCGTCTCGCGGCGTGCCGCCGTAGGCAAGGTCCGACTTGCGGACGCCCGGTACCAGCAGCGCAAGATCCGCATAGGATCTCCCGTTCAACGGCAGGTTGATGATCTGCCTGCTCCCGACGACGGTGCCGCGCGAGGAGGTATCCACCTCGAGTTGCTCTGCCGCCGCGGTGACCATCACCGTCTCCTTCACGTCGCCCACAGGCAGATCGAGATCCACGCGCTGCCGCGCGTTCACCGTGACTTCGAACTCTTCGGCGGTGGCCTTCTTGAATCCCGCTGACTCGGCGCTGACCTTGTAACGGCCGATCTTCACATTGAAGAACTGGTAATCACCGGCCTCATTTGTTGTCGATGACTGCGTGACGCCGGTCTGCGAGTTGACCAGCGTGACAATAGCCCCCCGCACCGAGGCCTTGGTGCTGTCGCGCACCGTCCCCAGTACGGTGGCAGTGTCGAATTGCGCCCACAGGTTCCCGCATAGGAATAGCCCCGCGAACGCAATGTGGAGTGAGTAGGGTACAGCTTTCTTGTTCATTTTCATAAGTTTAATGGGCGCTGGATGAGCGAGAGTCGCGGGCGCACGACATGCGCTCGCAACTCGGTCGTTGGGCCCAACCCCTGGCATCCCCTTTCTGGATATCAGCTCAATGCGAATATCCAATGAATGCTGGATTAACACATTCTCCTACCCGAACAAAAGCAAAATTCACATGACTGCAAAGAATCGCCTGAAATTTCTCTCTTGACTTGTTCTAGTAAACTAGTACACTAGTCAACTAGATGAACGCTGCAGAGCCAAACCGGACCAAGCCCTTCCAGTTCAAGCTGGACATGGCGAGCGGCGTCCCCGTGTATCGGCAACTGATCGACCAGGTACAGCTCGCCATTGCCTCCGGTGCACTGATCAGCGGCGAGCAGTTGCCGACGGTCCGCCAGGTAGCTGTGGATCTGGCAATCAATCCCAACACGGTGATGCGGGCATACCGGGAGTTGGAAATTCGAGGGACGGTGACGACACAACAGGGACTGGGGACATTCGTGACGCCATCCGTCGTCAGGGAGGACGAGGCTCAGAGACAGGCGCGGCTTAGTCGCCTGGCGGCGGACTGCACGGCTAGGGCCGGTGCGGAAGGCTTTTCGCTGGAGGATCTGATCGCGCGCCTGAAGGAGATGCTGCCGTGATCACGAAAGGGGCTGCAATTGTGGCGGCGTGGCTGGTGATCCTGGTGGGCGTGATGCAGTTGCTGGAGTCTCGGCGCGCCCTTATGGCGCTGGTGGCGTCTGAGTTTTGCGAGTTGTCGGCCTATGCGGCCGAGAGGAGATAAGGTCATGTTCCCGAGAGCGAGTTCACCGGTAAGTTCACCGTTCAGCGTGATGCGGCGGCAACCCGTCAGCAACATCGGCACGGCCGTCTTTATCGCGTGCCTGCTGCTTGGCATCGGCGGATCGGCCTTGATCAACAGGCCGTGGCCGGCATTGGGAGGGGCGCTGATCGGCGTCTACTTCCTCTTTGCCGTCAAAGTGGCTCAGCAGTGGGAGAAGGTGGCGGTGCTTCGGATGGGCAAGTACGCCGGCCTGCGCGGGCCGGGCATCTTCATGATCATTCCCGTCATCGAGACATTGAGCGACTACGTGGACCAGCGCATCCGAGTCACGGACGTGAAGGCGGAGTCCACGCTGACGCGCGACGCCGTCCCGGTTTTCGTGGACGCCATCGTGTTCTGGGTTGTCTGGAACGCCGAGAAGTGCATCCTCGAGGTTCAGAAGTTCGAGGACGCCATCTCGATGAGCGCCCAGACCGCGCTGCGGGAGACCATCGGCCGGCATCTGCTGACCGAGATGTTGACTGACCGCGAATCGCTGGGCCATGAGTTGCAGAAGATCCTCGACGCCAAGACCAACCCGTGGGGTGTGACAGTACAGTCCGTGGAAATCCGCGATGTCCAGATCCCGCAGGGCTTGGAGGACGCCATGTCCCGCGAGGCGCAGGCCCAGCGGGAGCGCCACGCGCGCATCATCCTCGGCACGGCAGAAACGGAAATCTCCGAGAAGTTCGCGGCCGCGGCTGAGTTATATAAGGGCAATCCCGTTGCTCTCCATCTCCGCGCGATGAACATGTTGTACGAAGCGATCAAGGAACGCGGCTCCATGGTGATCGTGCCTTCCTCGGCAGTGGAGACGATGGGCTTGGGCGGGATGCTGGGGACCACTGCGTTGTCAAAAATCACTGGAGACAACGGCGGTGAGGCGCCGAAAGGGTAACTCCGGTAACGGATACCCCGATCGCCAGATGAGCCGCTGGGAACGAGCCTCTCCGGGATTCCCGCGGAGAGTACTCAAGTGCGCGGATGGGACTAATCGGTGCTCGACGCCCGCGCACCGAGCTTTGGGAGCGCCGCCCCGCGCAGTCCTCCACGGAGCCCGTGGGGATTGAGCATGAACTCCTCGTACGGCCCCATGACCTCGTCAACTGCGCCATCCATAACGACCGAACCTTCGTGGAGCCAGATAGCCCGGCTGCAGAGTTCTCGAACCAGCGGGATGCTGTGGGAGACACAAAGGAGCGACTTGCCATCTCGCCGCAACTCGTGGATTCGCTCCATGCACTTCTGCTGGAAGGCAGAGTCGCCAACCCCAAGCACCTCGTCGATGATGATCAGGGCGGGATCGCAGTGGACTGCAACAGAAAAGCCAAGGCGCATCGCCATGCCGGCCGAATACGTCCGCAAAGGCTGATCGATAAAACTCTCAATTTCGGAGAACTCGACAATAGAAGCAAACTTTTCCAGAGCCTGACGCTTGTGGAGACCAAGGAAAGCGGCGTTGAGCATCACATTCTCCCGCCCGGTGAGGTCGGGATGGAAACCGGAGGACAATTCAAGCAATGCGGCCAAGGGGCCGTGTACCTCAACTGTGCCTTCGTCCGGGGTGGCCAGTCCGCAGATCAGCGCCAACATTGTGCTCTTGCCGGCCCCATTCGCGCCAACCAGGGCCACACTCTCCCCCTGAGATACGGTGAACGAGACATTGCGAAGGGCGTGGAATCCGTCCGGCTGGTTTCTGGAGACGATATCTCTGACGTGGTCCCGCAGCAGTCTTCGGCCCTTTTTTTGCCGAAAGACTTTTGAAACTCCCTGGACAGCGATGATATTCATTTTAGAGGAAGTCGTAGAATCGTTTCTCCGCACGTTTGAAGATCCCCCAGCCGACGAGGAGCGTTGCGAAAGAAACGACGGCCAGCTTGCTTACCAAAACCATCGACGGTGCGCGACCCTCGAGAACGATGTTGTGGGTCGCCAGAATCAGCGCTGCCACGGGGTTGTACTGATACAAGTCCTTTGCCTCTGCCGGAACCTGCGCGAAAGTATAGATAATAGGGACCAACCAGAACATCACGACATTCGCTGATTCGACTACATATCGAACATCCCGGATGAAGACATTCAGCGCCGAGGTCGCCATGCCAATCCCAATAAGAAAAACGACCTCAAGCAACCAGACGAAGGGCAGCCATAACCAGTTCAGGGTCATTCCCAGGCCCGCCGCCAGAACAAAACAGGTCAACAGAAGAAATTGGATAACGAGATGAATGATGCTGGCCAGGACTGAAGCGATGGGGATGATCTCGCGCCTGATTGGAACTCGCTTGATGATCGCAGCGTTATCAACAAGCGAGGTGGTAACCGTCACTAGTGAAGTCGTAAAAAAGCTGAACGTAATCAGGCCGCTGAGCACATAAACATTGAAATGGGGGATTGGATTAACGAAGATCTTGGTAAAGATGTAGGTATAAACGGCCATCAGGACCAGCGGATTGAGCAACGACCAGAACACGCCAAGCGACATGTTCCGGTATCGGATGCGAAAGTCCTTGGTGATCAGCTCCCACAATAGATAGGCGTAGTCGCCCTTCCAGGTGATCATACGAAGAAGCGGCCGCGTACGGCCGCTCCTTTCAGGTTACCGCATCCGTCCCCGACAAACGGGCCTACGCTCACGACTATTTCGTCGGCATCGTCCCGGACAGGTACACGCCGCTCCATTGGGCCCGGCCACGCTGCCCCGGAACCGGGCGCATCACCTTGAACGCAACCGGATCACCGGCCTTGAGGGTCGACTGGAAGTGCTTCACGTCGTCGAAGCTCGCCACCGGCTGGCGGTTGATGCTGACGATGATGTCGCGCTCGTGCATGCCGATCTCTTCGGCAAAGGAGCCGTCCTCCACCACCGTGACGATCACGCCGCCGGGCTGGTCGAACTGCAGTTCCTTGCGCTGATCGTCGGTCAGGGCCCGGATGCCGATGCCGAATCGGGCCGACGAGGTCTCGGCGTCCTTGCCCGAATCGGGCTCGACCATCTCGCGCCGGTTGCGCGCCAGTGTCGGGTCATCCTTGAAGACCTTTTCGCGATCCTCGATGACGACTTTCTTCTCCACCTTCTTGCCGTCGCGGTCGAGCGCCACGGTCACCTCAGAGCCTGCCGGCATTTCGGAGACCCGGCTCACCAGATCGTTCCCATCTTTGATGGGCGAGCCGTTGAGCGATAGGAGCACGTCGTCCGCCTTGATGCCGCCCTTTTCCGCGGGGCCGTTGGCGGTAACGGACTCGACAATCACTCCGCTCTTAAAACCAAGCGCCTTCAACGTGTTCGACATCTGGTTTTCGTCACGCGGGAAACGGATACCAATGGAGCCGCGGGACACCCGGCCGGACTGAATGATCTGGTTGTACGACTTCACGGCGCTGTTGATGGGTAGCGCGAAGCCGATGCCTTGGTAGCCCCCGGAGGAGGTGGCAATCATCGTATTGATGCCAATCACTTCGCCATTGATGTTGACCAGCGGGCCGCCGGAGTTGCCGGGGTTGATCGCGGCATCGGTCTGGATGAAGCGCTGGAACTGCTGAGCAATGTCGCGGCCGGTCGCCGAGACGATCCCCGCGGTCACGGAGGTTTCGAGCCCGAATGGAGCTCCGATCGCGACAGCCCAATCGCCCACTTGGACACCGTCCGAGTTCGCCATCTTCAGCGGCTGCAGAGACCTGCCCGCGTCGATCTTGATGATCGCGATGTCGATCTCCGGGTCGGATCCGACGAGCTTCGCCTTGTACTCGGTCTTTTCGCCGGTGAGCTTGACCTTAATGGAGTCGGCGTTGTCGACCACGTGGAGATTGGTCATGATGTAGCCATTCTTGTCCACGACGAAGCCGGAACCGGAACCTTCACGGCGGCGCGGCGCCTCAGATCCGAATGGAGATCCGAACGGGGAACCGAAGAACCGGCGCAAGGGATCGCTCATGCCCTCCTCATCGTCTGACTGCGGCGCGGGACGTTTGCGGTTGGAGGTTTGTTGCTGCTTGGGTGTGTAGTCAGTGGTGATGAAAACCACGGATGGTTCCAGCATCTGAGCGAGTTTGGTGAACTCATTGCTGAGCTTCTTGACGGGCGGGATGGCGATCGGCGTCGCGTCGGGAGCGATGGCCTGTCCCTTGGCTGCGCGAACTCCAGTGGTCCAGATCGTACCGGCGAGGATACCCAACGCCAAGGTAAAGACCAGGAGACCCATCGAAAACAACTTCTGGCTGCGGAACTTCTCAGACCAGGTTCTAGCCGACTGCTGACTCATATGTGTGACCAGTTTCCTTCCGGACAGACGTCCCCTACTACTACTTACCATCCATCATGATGCAACGAAGCACGTGAGGGTTTCAGTTCTACCATGACGATCCCCGACAGAATGAGCCCGGCGCCCGAGAGCGAGCGTGCAGTCCAGGCCTCCCCCACAGCCAGCCACGCAGTGAGGCCGGCAAAGACGGGTTCCAAGGCGAAGATCAGCGCTGCTCTTGTAGCCGTCGTGTGCTTCTGTGCCCATGTGTAAAGCAGAAATGAGAGGGCGGTGGCAAATACGGCCGTTGTGAGCAGGGCAAACCAGACTTCGCGGGACCACACGATGTGTGGCGCCTCAACGGAGCCAGCGGCCAGCCACGACAGCAGGGCGACTCCGGCAACCTGCAGCAAGCTGAGACGCTCGTAGTCCATCTTTCGCGAGTAATGAGCAACCGCAAGAATGTGCGCGGCGAACGCGATGGCGCAACAGGCCGTGAGCAGATCGCCCAGGTTAAAGCGCAGATCAATACCGCCCGAGGTCATCAGCGCGGTCCCGGCCGTCGCCGCCAGCGCGCCCGCAATCTCCAACAAGCGGGGCTTACTCTTTTTGACGAACGAGGCAAGCAAAGGTACCAGGACAACGTACAGTCCGGTAATGAATGCCGACCTGGAGGCACTGGTCAGCCGGAGTCCCGCCGTCTGCAGCCCATATCCCATAAAGAGAAATAGGGCGCAGAGGCCGCCGGCTTTCCAGTTCACCGGTTCGCGGCGCGACAGCCGCGAGCGGAGCGCAAAGGCGAGCAGAAGCGAAGCCAGTGAAAAGCGGAGCGCCAGGAAAAGGAACGTCGAAACATGGGCCAGGGCGCTTTTGACGACTACGAAAGTGGCGCCCCAAATAAATGCGATCAACGCCAGGGAGAGTTCAGCGCGAAAGTGGCCGGGAGGAGCTGCGCCGGAGCTCATGACTTGCTGGCGGCTGCATCGGCGAGCAGCAAGGCCAGCAACAGCACAATGCGGCGAAGGCCGAGTTCGCGGCCCTCCGGTGAATACCACTCCGACGGCGTGTGAGCGCCGCCGCCCTGGCCACCGGCGCCGATCGAAAGCGCGGGAAGGCCGATGGAGAGGGGGATATTGGCGTCGGTGGAGGCGCAGTCGAGAATCGAGCGGATGCCGAGATGCGAGTCGACGGCGCGGATATAGTCGAGGATTGGCGCGGAGTCGGGGAGCTTCCCGCCGGGACGTACGCCGGTTTCGCGCATCCGGGCTACCACGCGGCCCAGGCGCGCACGCTCATTCTCGGCGAGCAGGGCACGTTCGAGGACCGCGGCGAGCGAGGAAGAGAGATCCTCCAGGTCCGCCGGGCTCTCTGATCGCAGGTCCACTTTGACGCGGGCGCCTGTGGGGATGGCGTTGACTGTTGACCCGCCATCGATGACGCCAAAATTCCAGGAGCAGGGGCGTTCGCGAGGCTTCTCCTCAAGACGGGCGTCGGCGAACCAGGTGATGGCCCGCGAAAGGGCGTGGATCGGATTGGCGGCGCCATGGTCCGACCAGGAATGGCCTCCCGGGCCGGTGACATTGATTTCGAAGCGCCTGCAGGCAAGCGCCTCCGCGGTCACGTGGGAGACATCCGGGCCATCCATGACCAGGATCGAATGGAGCCGGCCGGCCAGCGGCGATTGCAGGCAGAGGAACCGCATCCCGCTGAGATTACCCTCTCCCTCTTCGCCGACATTGGCGACCAGCACCAGGCGGGAGAGGTCCGTCACACCTCCAGGTGCGGCGGCGAGTGCCCGTGCGATGGCCAGAAGGCCGGCCACTCCGGCGCCATTGTCGGCAACACCGGGCCCGAGAAAGCGATTGCCTTCCACGCGGATCTCCTCCGGTTGGCGGGGCGCCAGCACGGTATCGAGATGGGCGGTCAGGGCAACGAGCGGACCGTTGGGTTGGTGCGGGCCCCTCCGGGCAACGACATTGCCTGCACGATCGATCTGCGCCTCCCAGCCGAGCTGCGACATCTGCGCGGCCACCCATTCCGCCCGCTTCTGTTCGAGGAACGTGGGCGCAGGAATGCGGCAGACGGCGAGGTGCTGCTCGTCGATCCAGCGGCGTTCGCGAGCGAAAAAACGCAGTACGTCCGCAACACCCGGCTGTTCAGCCAGCCATTCGAGAGACTCGACGGCGGGGGGAAGAGGGCGGGGTGCGGAGGCGGATTGACGCTTGCGTGTAAGGTCCAGAGGCCCCAACATTCCCTCTCAGTGTAGCGCGGCATCCCACTCATCCCTCATATTCAGCCGCGGGAAACCGATACGGACAAGGAAGGCTCGGTTTTCAAGCCAAACACAATGCTTGTCATTATCGGCGTGCTCGTAGTTCTCGGGGCGATTATCGGGGGGTATCTTCTCGAGCATGGCAATCTGCTCGTGTTGGTACAGCCGGCGGAACTTGTCATTATCGGCGGGGCGGCATTGGGCACGGTGTTCATCGCCAATCCTCTGCACACGGTCATTAGTTTGATCAAGGGAGTGATCGGCACGCTCAAAGGCTCCCGCTACACCAAGGCTTTCTACCTGGACCAGTTGAAGCTGCTGAACGACATCTTCGTGTATGCGAGGAAGAACGGCATGTCCAGACTGGAGTCGGATCTGGACGAGCCGGCAAAGTGCCAGGTCTTCCAGAAGCATCCGAAGTTCTTAGCGGACCGCCAGGCGCTGGAGTTCTTCTGCGACACCGTCCGCATGTCCATCTCGGGCGGCGTAGGGCACATGGAACTGGATCTGTTGATGGAGCTTGATATTGAAGTTCAGCAGCATGAGAGCGGCGAACCGACTGCGGCGCTGACGACAGTAGCGGATTCGCTGCCTGGCTTGGGAATTGTTGCGGCGGTACTCGGTGTCGTGATCACAATGGGCGCGCTGGGAGGACCGCCGGAGGAGATCGGCCACAAGGTGGCCGCGGCGCTGGTCGGAACGTTCCTGGGAATCCTGCTCTGCTATGGGTTCTTCTCGCCGCTTGCATCCAACATGGCCAAGATCAACGAGGCAACTACCCAGTACATGAATATGCTGCGAGTGGCGATCCTGGCGTTCGTCAAGGGCACAGCACCCTCGCTTGCCGTGGAGTTCGCCCGCCGCGCCATCCCTGCCCACGTGAGACCCAACTTCAAGGAGACCGAGAGAGCGATCAAGGGAGGAGCCGCCGCCGCGAAGGCCGCTTGACGAACAGTGCCCGAAAATCCTCCCATCATCATCATTCGGAAGAAGAAAGCCGGCCACGGCGGACATCATGGCGGCGCTTGGAAGGTGGCCTATGCCGATTTCGTCACCGCGATGATGGCGCTGTTCATCGTGCTTTGGCTGCTGTCCAGCGACGAGAAGGTCAAGAAGGCGGTTGGCGGCTACTTCCAGGATCCCTCGGGGAAAGGGAACCTCGCGGGCAGCACGATGGCCAGCGCCGGCGAAGGCATCCAGGTGAATCAAGAGAACATGAGCAAGCTCAAGGAGAAACTGGAGCAGGCGATGCGCGAGTTGCCCCAGTTCGAGCAGATGAAGAAGAACATCGAAGTAACGGTCACCAACGAGGGTCTGCGGATCGAACTCCTGGAGACGGAAGGCGGTTTGTTCTTTGAGAGCGGTAATGCCAGGCCGTCGTTGAAGGGCACAGAGTTGATTCGGATGCTCGGAGATCAGTTGCGTGCGTTGCCGAACAAAATCCTGGTGGAAGGACACACGGATGCAAAGCCGTATCCATCGGATCATGGGTACACGAACTGGGAACTCTCGGCGGACAGAGCCAACAGCGCGCGCCGCATTTTGCACGAGAGCGGCGTTCCGCCGACGCAGATCGCGCAAATCAGGGGCTTCGCGGACCAGCGGCTCCGTGACCCGAAGGATCCCGAAAACGCGTCAAACCGGCGCGTCACGGTGCTGGTGCAGTATTTGCAGTCCCCACTTCCCGGCAGTGAAGGGCATCAACCGGAAAAAGGTGAAACGAAGTCGCACTGATCCCGCTCCATGTGGACAAACGTGACCTGCAGACTGCATGCAATCACGCCGGCGCCCTGCCCGGCGCTCTTCAGCATCTCGTGACTGGACCCGTCAAAGGCAAGGCCCTCACTCCCCAGCTTTTCCAGCACGCTCGCCAGGCTGGCCTGCTCCATTTCAAACGAGATGGTGACGGAGACGTTAGAAAATGTACGGCAGTCCAGGATCCAGGCGCTGCCGGCTGCGAGAATCTCCCGCAGCATCAGCGTCGTCTCGAACCTGTCGCGCCGCGTCAAGGCATTCAGGCGAAGGGACTCGCTCACTGGACATCATCATGGCACGCTGATGCGGTGGTGCGGCGGCCGGCTGATGTTTGAAAATGGGATGAGCGTATGTCTCAGGGAAAACACATTGCATGGTCGTCCGAGCGCGAGGCGCTGCGTAGCGGTTCCGGTCTGCGTCTCGTCGAAGAGAAGGAAGAGGGACTGGACATCAGCCGCTTGCCCGCGGGCGTGTACGGATTCACAGGATCGCCGGCAACGGGGGAGATCCCGCTTTTTCGCCAGCCTTACTTCCAGTGTTACGAGGTTCAGAAGCTGGCCGGCGGAGAGGTTGTCTGGATCGGGTACGTCAGCGATCAGGAGTACGCGCAGTACGATCACGGCGCCGAACCGGTGACGCTGGATCTGTATCCCGAGCCGCATGGGGAAGCGAAGAAGCTGGTCTGCATCCTGCAGTCGCGCGTCGACCGTCGCCGACCTCCTACGCGCGACAGCGGGAATTCGATGAAGATCGAAATCGGCCCTGCCACCCGCTAGGACAAATTAAGGCGTTTTTGTCGCAAATAAAGAAAGGCCGCCGGAATTTCCGGCGGCCTTTAGTCGGAAGGAGGAAGGAGCATCAGTCCAGTCCCAACCGGGACAATTCCACTTTGATCCGCTTCTGACTCACCCCGCCGAGCACCTTTCCGTCTTCCACCATGGCGGGTGCGACCTGGCAGTGCCCCAGGCAGCGGGAAGAGCCGATCCGCACATCCCCCGCGGCGCGGCGGCATTTGTGCTTGAGGTCGCTCAGGATTTCGTAGGCTCCGGCCCGGGCGCAGGCTTCACCCGTGCACACGACCATGATGTGCCGCTTGTGAGTTGTCGGATGGCTTGAAGTCTGTGTTGGCATGGCGGCGCGTTCTCCTTGGTTCGATCAGCAGGCGTGCTTCGGCTCGTAGATACAGAATGGCTCTTCGGAATGGTAGTCGCCTGTGACGCCGAACGCCCTGGCCCGGCATCCCATGCAGACCTTCTTGAATTCGCAGTACCCGCACTTGCCGTCCAGATTGTCCAGGTCGCGAAGGTCCAGGAACAGATCCGATTTGCGCCACACATCCTCGAACTTCTGGCGGCGCAGATCGCCGGCCTCCAGAGGCAGGTAGCCACAGGGCTGAACCTTCCCCATGTGAGAGATGAAGCAGACGCCTGAGGCGGCCAGGCACCCTCGCGTCATCTGGTTCAGGTCGGCGGGGTGGCCTGGGTGTTGGGCGTGGTTTGGGTGGGGCATTTGAGCCGGAACGGGTTCGCCGGCGCGGCGTGCCTCGGCGCGCCGCTGGCGGGCGATGCGGTAGTATTGCGGCGCGCAGGTCGCCTTCAACTCCATACCGGAGTCGATGCTGCGGTCATAGAACCAGTTGAGGATGCGCTCGGCGTCCTGTCCGCTCACGGATTGGTCTTCTGCGATGGTCAGGCCGCAGCCCACGGGGACAAGCAGGAAGAGGTGGAAGGCGTCCACTTTCAACTGCTTGGCCAGTTCAATCATCTCCGGTAGCTGGTGAGCGTTGTGCTTGGAGACCGTTGTATTGATCTGGGTGGAAACACCCACTTCCTGGAGAGCGCGAATGCCGCGGAGCGCCGCCTCGAACGCACCATCATGACCGCGGAAAGAATCGTGAGTATTGCGGTCAGCACCATCCAAGCTAATGGAAACACGGACGATTCCTGCATCTTTGGTCCTTTCTGCCATGGCCTCATCCACCAGAGTGCCGTTGGTTGCCAGAGCGACTCGGATCCCGTGTGAGACGGCCCGCTGGGCAATCTGGAAGACATCGCGCCGCCAGAGCGGTTCTCCGCCGCTGAGAACCAGGATCATTGGGGCAAATGGCGCAAGCTGATCGACGATGTCCAGACATTCCCGGGTGGAAAGGTCTTCCGGACTCATGAGCTCGGTAGCACTAGCACGGCAATGGATGCACCTGAGATTGCAACCAGTTGTGAGTTCCCAGAAGACCAGCCTGAGGCGGGCCTCAGCGACTGCGGCTGGAGAGTTCATACAAAAAAGTAAGCAATTGTGGGGCCACGCCAAAAAAAGAAGCGGAGCGTCCCCGGTTGGGTCCGCTCCGCGAGGAGGTTTGTTTGTGAATAGGGTCTAGAAGTCGTACCGCAGAGCCATCTGGAAGATGCGCGGATTGATGGCGCTGCTGATCTTTCCGAAAGTTGCCGGAGTCGTGAGTGTGACTGTCGGGTTGCTGAAGTTCGCGTTGTTGAAGATGTTGTAGCCCTCGGCGCGGAACGTGATTGCGTGGGATTCATAGATCCTGAAGCGCTTCACGATAGACACGTCGGTGCCGAAGTAGCGGGGTCCGCGGAAAGTGTTCCGGCCAGCGCTGCCGAAATCGCCTGCCACCGGGAATGAGAACTTGGCGAGATCGTCGGCTGAGAGGAACCAGACGCCGTCGCCTTTGCGAACCACTTCACCGACATTGCGGTCGCCAGTGTAGTTGGCCCAGGTATTGACTGCGCCGTTGGTGGTGGCACGCGACGAACTGACCGTGTAGACGGATCCGCTTTGCCAGATGACCAAGCCGCCGAGATCCCACCCGCCGACAAAGGAGTCGAGCCACTGCGGCATATCACCGCCGATCAACTTGCCCTTGCCGATGGGCAGGGTGTACGTGGCGGAAGCGTTGAACGAATGGGGGCGATCCCAATCGCTCCTGCCCCGGTTCAGCGCCAGGTTGTAGCTGTCGATTGGAGCGGAGGTGCCGTTGCCTTCGACCGAGGAGTTGTCGATGCTCCTGCTGAAGGTGTAGTTCGCGAACACCTGAAGGGCTGCCATATTGCGGCGGACGCTGACTTGCATCGAGTTGTAGTAGGAGCGTCCGTGGTTTCCGCCCTGGTAGACCGTGCTGTACTGAGGGTAGTTCCTGAGGTAGTAGTCTGACACGCCTGCAGCCGCATAGCGCGTGTAGTAGGTGCGATCGAGTGTGGTCGCCGCGCTTCCGACTGCGCCGTTGGTGAAGTTGGAGGCGCCCAGGGTTGAGATCGCATTGGCTGGAGTGCCGAAGATCCTGACCAGTGTGTTGCCCGGCGAGATGGGCGCCGAAGAGTTCAGCTGATACGCCTGGAGTTCTTTGAACGCATTGAGGAAGTCGCCGAAGACGCGCTGCTGGTTCAGATCCTGGTTCATGAACAGCTTCACACCGCGGCTCCCCACATAGCCCAGTTCGAGCACAGTGTTGCGTGCGATTTCGCGCTGCAGATTCAAGTTGAACTGCTGGACATACGGCGTCCGGAGGTTCGGATTGAAGACGGTAAGCCCGGTGGAGCGAGTGGCGGCCAACTGGAGCACGGGTGCTGCCGGTTGTGCGGGAAGCGGGATCCCATCCGCAACGCGGACGTCGGATCCGGCTGTCTGGTTCGGGTAGACCGGCACCCCCTGGGAGAAGCCCGGGGTCGCCCCATCAACAGTGCTGATGGTGGCTCCGATGAGCCGGTCGTAATAGATCCCGTAGCCGCCGCGGACAGCGGTCTTGCCATCACCCTTGACGTCCCATGCGAAGCCGATACGGGGAGCGAAATTGTTCCAGTCGTTGTTGTACCAGGCGCCACTCTTCGTGACTTTGAGGTCGCCGAGCCAGGTCACGGGACTCATCTGGGCAACCTTGTCGATGGTGCCCTGGTATCCGTTGGTTTCCGTCGGAATGCCGCTGAATTCCCACCTGAGGCCGACGTTGAGCGTGAGGTTGCGGCGCAGCTTGTAGTCGTCCTGAATGAAGTAGCCCTGTTCCTTGACATTGAAATTCCTCAGGCGCGTGGTTCCGGCCTTCTGCCAGTTCGTGAGGTCGCTGTAGAAGGTCTGCGTCACCTGGTTCATTCGCCCCAGGTAGTCGTTGTAGAGGCCCTCAAACGTGGTGCGGTTGGATGTGGAGATAACGCTGGAACCGCTCGGGCCGATCGTGGTGGGAACCGAGTTGCCGTTACCCGTCGTGGTTGTGACGTTGGGGTAGATACCCGCATCGTTGTATCCCCATTGCGAGGTGAAACGGAAGTTGGCGCCCATCTTGATGGTGTGCTTGCCCTTCATCTTGGTGAGGTTGTCCGTGAATTCGTACACCGGAGAGTTACGCCCTTGGGCGAATGCTGAGTTGTACGGATCAGTGAAGTAGTTGGTAATGACGGTCGGCCCCTGAAGCCTGCCCGGACGCCAGAAATCGACGCTGGCGCTCTGCGTGCCCGCGCGGAACTCGTTGACGACGGACGGCGAGAGCACCCAGTCGGAGCCGGCGGAGAAGCCGGCGCGAATGCCGCCCTGCGCACCCTGGGGCATGCCGGGGAACGTGGCGTCCGCGCTGTTCAGGCCGTCGATGGAGTACGTCTTGAACCAGCTGTAGCGGAAGAACAGGTGGTGGTTGTCCCTCAGATTGTGATCCGCCTTGCCGGTGTACTGGTTGTTCCAACTGCCGTTCGGATTGTTGAAGCGGTAGCCCGCGTAGTTCAGTCCGTCGCCAACGTCGAAGTTGTTGGGGTCAGGGTAGATTTTCCAGATCTTGGCGACTTCCGGGTCCATGCCCTTACCACGAGGATCGTTCTTCCCGATATCGAATGTGGAGATGGTAGAGCTTCCGGGAGCGCGCCAACGGAAAATGCCCTGCTTCATTTCGACAGTGGGAACCGTGCGGTTCCGGACGACTTCCTGGGAGATCCTGCTGCCCTGATAGTTGAAGAAGAAGAACGTCTTATTCTTGATGACCGGCCCGCCGACGGACCCTCCGAACAGGTTCTGAATATACTTGGGACGCGCCACTCCGGAGGAGTTGTTGAAGAAGTTATTCGCGTTCAATTCGGTATTGCGCAGGTAGTCGAACAGATTGCCGTGGAACTGATTCGTGCCAGAGCGAGTGATGAGCTCGACCTGGCCGCCCGCGTTGCGGCCGTACTCGGCCTTGCCGCCGTTGGTGACCATGCGGAACTCGCCGACCGAGTCGGTATTGTTGGCATTCATCGCCAGGCCAAGGCGGGGGACGACGGCGTCGTTGACGTCGATGCCATCGAGAGTGGCGTTGTTGCTGCCCTGGCGCGTGCCGTTGACGCGAGAAAAGGTAGTGTCACTCGGATCGATCGCCACGCCGGGTTGGAAGACCGCGAGGATAATCGGACTGCGGCCCAACTGTGGAAGGGTGTCAATGTCCTTCAGGGTGACGCTGCGCCCGAGCTGCGAGTCGCTGGTGTTCACCCTGACAGCCTCGGCCTCCACCACGACGCTTTCCGTCACCTGCCCGACCTCGAGCTTGAATCGCTGCGTCGTCGCGGCGGAGACGTTCAGTTCGACATTACTGGCTACTGCCTTCCGGAACCCTTTGGCTTCCACGCTCACGGTGTAGAGACCGGGTTGCAGGGACGGGAAGATGTACAGGCCTTCGGGTCCCGTGACTGTTTCCGACCGAGCTTGAGTTCTGTCGCTAACCGCCGTGACCTTCGCGCCGGGAATGACGGCGCCGCTTTCGTCCTGGACACTACCTTCCAGACGAGATGTTGATACTTGAGCCAGCCCGAGAGCCGCCGACAAAGCTAGACAACCGAGTGCCTTGAGCAACCTCATAGACCCTACCTTTTGCTTTCTGGGGGGCAAGACACTGCTATCCGCCCCCCGAATAGATTGGCAAATTTTACCTATCATTTTTACAGGAGTCAAGCGTGGTGATCATTGCAAACAATACTTGTTTATCTGAATTCGGAGCATCGGAGGTCCAGGAAGTTGACTGAGAAGCAAGCCCTTGTCGGCGGCAGGTTCGTTCCAGAGACGCCGCCTACACGCCACCAGGATCCTGTGGTGCTCACGCGCTCGAGCAAAGCGCCGCTACCTGTAACGGCGGGTAGGAATACAGCTACGGAGACGTTGTGCGCTAAAGGAATATCGCGATCACCGATAACTTGTCGCGGAACTGCAAACGACCATTGCCGAGGAGAATCAGTGACTCGAGGCTTCGGACACGCGGCGCGCAGCGGCGACGCCCGCGCCTTCAATCAACTGGCGCTGGTACCGCAGTGTCACACCCGGATGGGCAAATCCTCCGGCCCAATCCACGTGGAGTGCGTGCTGTTGGTCGCGCGAGCAGAGCGCCGGCGGGATGCCGAGCAGGTATTGCGGATGGAAATTCACACCGGCCAGGGTGGTGTCGAGGTCGGAGAAGCGATAGACCTCCCACATGTCTCCTCCGCTCTGTTCAGCCAGGCGCAGCATTTCGAAGAAGGTTGGCGCCAGGTCGTTGGCATAGCGGCGATACATGCTCGCCACGTAAACAGGAATATGCTGCGCCAGGACGCGCGGCGCCATCGCTTTCACCTTCACTGTGCTTGCCACGTCCTCATTTGCCATCAGCACGAGCACCGCGCGGTCCGAGTGGCGCGCGTGTTTAAGGTATCGCAGTGCGAATTCGACGGCATCGAAAAGCATCGGCCGTTTCGTGCCGTCCGGCATGGCGATGCTCGAGACGATGGCATCCACATCAGAGGTGAAGCCAGTGCCGAGGGCCGGCTGCTCCAGCCCTTTGACGGTGAAGAACTCGTCGCCAGGCTGCGCGTGCCGAAGGAACGAGCGGAGCGCTCTCTGCGTTTCGACGAGGTTCCTGGCCATGTCGCGGCTGCCTTGCACGACGATGGCGACTGAAACGGGCTCCCGATCAGGCTTGAGGACGACGGCGGCGCCGGCCTTCCCGTCGCAAGAGACACGCAGGTCGCCAGCGCTGAGCGCAGGGGCGCCGCCGCCCCGGTTCGAGATGAACAGAGGGATCCACTCGAGGTCCTGGGCCTGCGCGGCGGCAGCCCAGAAAACGAGCGCGGCGGCGAGTCGACGTGTCATTTGATCGCTCCGGCCTGATAGTCGAGGAAGATGCGCTGCGACTGATAGTCGAACTTCGCGCTGACCTGTGCGATCTGGGCTCGAGTCATGTTGAGCTGAGCCTGGCTCAGCTCGATGATGCTGCTGAGTCCCAAGTCGTAGCGTGCCTGCGCGAGTTTCAACGACTGTTCCGCCTGGACGAGGAGCTGAGCGGTGAGTTGCAGCCGCTGCCAGGCGTTGAGCGCGGCGAGGTAGGCGACGCGGACGTCGCGAGCGACGCGGTTCTCGAGTTCCCGTACCTGCTGCTCAGCGGCATCGGCTCGGGCAGTTGCCTCGGCGCGGCGCGCCGAGAAGAGACCGCCGGTGAAAACAGGGATATCCAGGTTTATGCCGGCCACGCCCCACTGCCCGCGGTACTGGTCGGGATGCGCGGGTGCATACCCCAGATTACCCGCCGCGCTGAGAACAGGATATGAGAGCGCGCGCTCCGCTTTGGCGAAGCGTTGTGCCGATTCCCATTCCAGACGCGCCTGCCGAACCTCGGGCCTGTTCTTGAGAGCGTCGTCGACCATCGGCGAAACATCGGAGGGCAGTTCTCCCAGAAGCGCCTCTTCGGAGAGTATGTAATCCCCCGCCGCGGCAGTCCCAATGGCGTTCGAAAGCTCCGCCATGGCAGCGCGTTCTTCATTCTCGGCACTGGACAGGAGCAACCGGGCCTCCTCCAGATTTACGCGGGCGAACGTGACATCGAGTTCGGACTTGAGCTTGCTTTGCGCGAGAGTGGCGGTTTGGTCGGCGACGAGCCTGCGCGCGTCGACGGTTTGCTCCGCGACGCGGAGTACGGCTTTCGAACGCAGCGCGGTGTAGTAGGCGCGATCGACCTGCAGGATAATCTGGGCACGACTCGCGTTCACGGCTTCGCCCTGTGCGCCGGCGCGCAACTCGGCGCTGCGAGTGAGGTTTCCCGTCCTCCCGAAGTCTGTGATCAACTGGCTCACGCCCACCCCGGTGGCAAACCGGTCGAGAATTGCCGGCGCGCTCAATCCTCCCGCGAAAATGCGCGATTGATCCTGCAAACCTCCAACCGCGGTGACAGCTCCGGCAACTTGAGGAAGCATGCGTGAGCGCGCCTCCTTCGGCACCTCCAGAGACGCCCGCTCCAATGCCTTCGACGTCAGCAGCGCAGGGTGATTGCGCAAGGCCAGCTCCTCGGCGTCGCGGAGTTTGAGCGGCTGCGGCGCATTCGGCGCGGCCGTCATAAGTCCCAGCAGTGTCAATGCGAGCAGCGCGCCGCGCCTAAGCATGGACGGCCTCCCGGTTCTCTCGGTTGCGATACCAGAGGTAATATCCGGCGGGCACGAGGAAGACGGTGAGCGCCACGGAGAGCGTGAGTCCTCCGATAATCGCGCGGGCCAGCGGCGTGTATGCTTCACTCCCCGCGCCGAGCTTCAACGCCATGGGGAGCAGGCCGATGATTGTGGCAAGAGATGTCATGAGGACGGGCCGCAACCGGACGCGGCATGCGGTGGCGACAGCGCTGCGCACATTCATTCCCTCTGAGCGGAGATGGCGCGTGAATTCGACAATCAGAATGCTGTTGGAAACGGCGATGCCCGTCAGCATCACCACCCCCATCAGTGACATCACGTTCAGAGTGGTGCCGGTGGCGACAAGCGTGATGAGCACACCGGCGATGCCCGGCGGAACCGCCAGCAGGATCAGTAATGGATCGACAAAGCTCTTGAACTGAGCAACGAGGATCAGGTAGAGCAGGATGATCGAGAGGATCAGTCCGATGGCGAAGCTCTTGAACGAGGTACGCATGCCTTGCACCATGCCGCGAAGCGCCACTCTCACCCCCTCCGGCATCTTCGAATCGGCGAGTATGCCGTCGATGGAAGCGGCGATCTTGCCGAGATCCTCGTTGAGCGGCCGGATGTAGATGTCGATGACACGACGTAACTGGTAGTGGTCCACCTCTGTCGGTGAGTCGATGCGCGTGGTGGTGCTAACGCTCTCCAGCCGCGTGGGATCCTTGCGGCCCGTGCCGCGGAGTGCGATGGCGCTGAGGTCCTGCAGGTTGCGTATCTGGTTTTCCGGATACTGCACCGTAAGCATGTAGTCGAATCCCGTCTTCGGGTCGATCCAGAAGGACGGCGCGATCATGGCATTGGACGTCAGCGCGGTGATCACGTCGCCGACCACTTCGCGCTGATCCAGTCCCAGTTGGGCCGCTCGTAAGCGATCGACATCGAGCTGCAGCGCCGGATAGTCCAGATCCTGAGGAATGTACAGCTCCGCAACGCCAGGGATCTGGCGGATCTTGGCCGCAAGGGCAATCGCGGTTCCATAGCTCTTGTGCAGGCTGGAGCCCGTCACCTGTACGTCGATGGGCGCGGGCATGCCCATGTTGAGCACGGCATCCACCAGGCCGCCGGATTGAAAGTAAGCAATGACTTCAGGCATCTCGGAAGCGAGTCGCTGCTTCACCCGCGCCATGTACTCGAAGCTGCCCGTCTTGTGATCCTCCTTCAGGCTGACCTGCACGAAGGCGGTGTGCATGGCCGAATTGGAGGTGTAGATGGCGGAGAAGTCGCTATTAATGCCGATGTTGGAGACGATCAGGTCAAGATCTTCGGGCGAGACTGTCTCTCGAACGATCTTCTCGACCCGCGCGATCTTCTCCTCCGTGACGGAGAGCCGCGTGCCGGAGGGGACCTTGAGGTTCATGACGAACTGGCCGGCATCGGTCCGCGGGAAGAAGGAAAACCCCAGCGCGGGCCAGAGGGTAAATGTCAGAACGAACGCTACGCCGAAGCCCGCAAGGACACGAACCGGTGCGTCGAGGACCTTGTCCACAAGGCGGTCGTATACGCCCAATGCGGCTTCAAAGCGCGCGTTGAACCAGTCGTTGAATCGCTGACCCAGCGACCGGTGCGCATCGCCGTCCTTGTATCCGTGTGACGGCGATTTGATGAACCGCGCGCAGAACAGCGGCACCACCGTCATGGCGACGGCGTAGGAAGCGAGGAGTGAAATGACTACAGACAACGCCAGCGCGGAGAACAGGAACTTGCTAACGCCGTACAGCAGCGTCACGGGAAAGAACACGACGCCTGTGGTGAGCGTGGCCGCCAGCACGGGCAGCGCCACCTCCCGGCCGCCTTTCTCAGCCGCGACTACCGGGTCTTCTCCCAGCTCCAGGTGCCGGTAGATGTTTTCGAGCACGACGACTGAGTTGTCGATCAGTCTGGAGAAGGCCAGCGCGAGGCCGCCGAGCACCATGCTGTTGATGGAGTTCCCGCCCAACGCCAGAATGACGAACGTCGCGAGAGCCGAAAGTGGGATGGAGAAAAACACCGCCACAGTGGCGCGCATGCTTCCGAGGAAGACAAGGATCATCAGCGACGTCAGGAACAGCCCGATGGCGCCTTCGTGCAGCAGAGTCTCGATGGCCGTTTTTACGAAGACGGACTGGTCGAACACCACGCTGCTGATGAGCTGCTTCGGGATGTCCACAAGATCCTTCAACGCCCCGCGCATGCCGTCGACCACCGCGATCGTGTTGGTGTCGCCTCCCTGCTTGAGAACCGGAATGTAGACCGAGCGCTGGCCGTCGACCCGCACGATGTTCGTCTGAATCTGCTGCGCATCTTTCGCGTGTCCGATATCGGCGACGCGGACAGGCGTGAGTCCCTCCATCTTGATGGGCAGTTGATTGATTTCCTCAATCGAACGGAGCTGCGAGTTGGTGTAGATGTTGTAGTCGAACTGCCCCACCTGCACGTCGCCGGCGGGGAGAATCAGGTTGCTCAGGTTGAGGCTCCTGACGACGTCCATCAGGCTGAGCTGGTGGGCTTCAAGCTTGTAGGGATCGGTGTACACCATGATCTGGCGGAGGCTTCCGCCAAACGGCTGGGGCACGGATGCGCCCGGGACGTTGGCGATCTGGTTGCGGATCTGATACTGCGCCAGATCTCGGAGAACCGTCTCGTTCAGCCCTTCTCCCTTCACGGTGACGAGGCAGACGGGGATGCTCGACGCGTCGAACTTGAGCACGATAGGCGGGAGCGTGCCCGGCGGCAGGCGGCGCAGATTCGCCATCGCCAGGTTGCTGATGGAAGTCACCGCGGAATCCGGGTTGGATCCGGGCTGGAAGTACACTCGAATGACGCTGACGCCCGGCAGCGAGCGCGATTCGATGTGCTCCACTCCGCTCGCCAGCGTGAAGAACCGCTCAAACCTGCTGGTGATGTCCGTCTCAATCTGCTCCGGCGGCATGCCGGAATAGAAAGTGGCGACCACCACGACCGGGATGTTCATGCCCGGGAACATGTCCACCGGCATCCGCATCAGGCTGTTCACGCCGAGGACGGCGATTACCAGACAGATCACGATGATGAAGTATGGAGTGCGAATCGCGAACCTGGACACTACGCATCACCACCTTTTCCAGCCGCGAACTCGATCTTTGTCTTCACCATCTGGCCTTCAACAAGCTGGTTCGGGTTGCTTACTACGACCAATTCGCCCTCTTCCAGCCCACTCTTGATTTCGGATGCCGTCGAAGAGGCCATGCCGGTCCGGATCCTGCGCAGATGGGCCCTGCCGCCCGCATCGACTGCCCAGACCTGCCACTCGCCCTCTTTCTGACGGATAGCGGAAAGCGGCACGACCAGCGCGTTCCGGCTTTCCGCCAGAGTCAGTGTCACCTCCGCGTACATCCCTGGAATCAGCGCGCCCGACGGATTCGGAACATCCACTTCGACTCGCATGGTGCGCGTGGAAGTGTCCACTTTGTCGGCGGTGCGCGCGACCTTGCCCGTAAAGACCTTGTTCAGCGTAGGAATGCGAACCTCCAGCTGCGAACCGTTCCTGACCAGGTCCGACGCCGACTCCGGGATGGGAAGCACCAGGCGGAGCAAGCTGTTTTCGGAGAGGCGGACCAACGGCAAGGCCTGGGACCGGCTTGCCGTGCCGGCCTGGATCATCGAGCCGGTGTCGGCGTAACGGCTGGTGATGACGCCGGGGAACGGAGCGGTGACGCGCGTGTATTCCTGCAGCGTTTTGAGCTTGCTGTCCTCCGCCTGGGCAACGCGAATCTGTTCTGTCGCGGAATCGAGAGACGACTTGGCCGCCGCCACTTGCGCGGCCGCCATCAGGTCGCGAGCCTGGGCATCGTCGATCTCCTGTTGAGCGACGAGCCCCGGCTGCGTCGTGGAGACTCCCGCGAGCCGCTTGTAGGTAAGGTGCGTCATCTGGTAGCCGGACTCGGCGCGGTGCAGCTCCTCGCGCGCACGCTCCAGATCCGCCTTGTGCCGCTGAATCGCCGCCGCGGACCGCGTTAAGTCGTCGATCATCTCCGGCAATTCCAGCACGGCGATCACCTGCCCCTGCCGCACGTGGTCGCCGACATCGACGTACATCTTTTGCACATAACCTGCCACCTTGGCCATCACCTCGACCTCCTGGAACGGGATCAACTCCCCCGTAACAGTCATGGTCTTTGCCATGTCCTGGCGCGCTACTTTGACCACGGCCACGGTCGGCGGCTCGACTGATGACGCGGCGACATGCGCCACAGGGCGTGTGCCCGTCCAAGCCGCCAGGATCCCGGCCGCCACCGCCAGAGCGAGAGAGAGACCGATCAGGATGCGATTGCGCATGCGCCAACCTCCTTCGGCCTCTCAACCCGAGCTAATCGCATGAATCCGTTATGTTTGTGCGATAGAGGGACGTCTGGAGCCCCGGATGCCGGAGGGTAGGCCATACCCCTGAGATTAGTCGGCAATGCCGTCTCACAGCAGTCCTGTGGCGGCTGTATTTATGGCCTGTTGGAACCTCAGGAGATGATGCCCTTGCGCACGGCGTAGAGGATCAGCTCCGGCACGGAGTGCAGGTTCAGCTTCTGGAGGACCCGAGTGCGGTGCGTTTCCACAGTGTGCAGGCTGAGGTTGAGCAGCGTGGCGATTTCCTTGTTCGACTTTCCCTCGGCGATCAACTGGAGCACTTCGCGCTCGCGCGACGTCAGCAGTTCGTAGCTGTCGGAAGCGCCCTTCTGCTGCATCTGGCGCATGTAGTCCTCCAACAGCATGCGGCTCACGGCGGGGCTGAAAAACGACTTTCCTTCGCTGACCGCCCGCACGGCACGGATCAGGTCGGCCTCCGCCGAATCCTTGAGCAGGTACGCCTTCGCCCCCGCCTGCAATGCCCGCATCACGTAGCCTTCGTCGGAGTGCATGCTGAGGATCACCACTGACACTGCGGGATTCCGGGCCACGATCTGCCGTGTCGCCTCGATGCCGTTCATTTGCGGCATGGCGATGTCGAGCACGGCGACTTGAGGCTCCAGCGCCGCCGCAGAATCCACGGCTTGCCGGCCGTTCGCCGCTTCGCCTACCACCTGAAGATCCGGCTGGCGTTCCAGGAGGAGCTTCAAGCCGGACCGGATGACCGTGTGATCGTCCGCCAGAATGATGCGAATAGTCTTCACGCCACATCACCTCCTTGGGCCTGGCCGGAAGCCACCGGCGGCAGTTCGAAGACCAGTTCGGCTCCGCCGCCCTGCTCGGAGCGGATCAGGAACCTTCCTTTGAGATGGACGATGCGTTCATGCATGCCAAGCAGGCCCATTCCCCTGGTCGTGTGGGGATTGAAGCCCTTGCCATCATCGCGGATTCGGACAAGGAGCCGCGCGGGCTCGGCGCGCACGGTGACCGACACATTTTCAGCCCCGGAGTGCCGGGCGGCGTTATTCAGCGCCTCCTGCACGACGCGATAGATGGTGGTGCGATACTCGTCCGGCAGCTCGAGTTCCGCATCGTCGGCATCCACCGCGACGTTCATTCCAGTCCGCCGCGCAGTCTCGCGCGCCTGCCAGCGCAAAGCCGGGATGAGCCCGAGATCGTCCAACATGGAGGGGCGGAGCAGGAGACTGAGGTTGCGGATCGAGGCCAATGTCGATTCCGCGGCCCGTTTCACTGACTCGAGCCGCTCGCGAACCGCTGCGTGGTCCTCCCCAATCGCGGCCGAGGCGTTGGCGACGTCGACCAACAGGCCTGAGAGCGCCTGCCCCGCTTCGTCGTGCAACTCCCGCGAAATACGGCGGCGTTCGTCTTCCTGGATATCGAGCAACCGCGCGGAAAGCGCCTCCAGTTGCGCGCGGTTCTCCAGTGATGCCTGGTACCTTAGACGGACGCTCCTCTCCATCCGGAAGAACTGCACGCCGGTGATAGCCGCCAGCGCCAGGCCAATGATGAACGCCGCGATCAGTACACTGCTCATGCGCTGCTGCAACTCCTGGATGAGCCGCGCTGATTCATCGCTGGCAGACCGCAGTTCCACTTCATTGGACCGGCGCAGTTCGTCCAGCAGCCGAAAAAACTCATCGCGCCGCGGAGTGAGCTGGTCCGAAAGGAATGCATAGCCGCGCTTGCTCCGTGCCTCTTCATCCCACTTCAGGGCGGGTTCTACCTCCGCCCAGTAGGAGACCAACGACGAGTACAGTTGCCGGAACGCCGGCAATTGCGGGTCGGGACATTGTTGCCGGTACTTCGCCAGCGCCGCTGTGGTCCTCTCCCAGGCGGCAAGCGCGTCGTCCCTGTGCCTCTCCGAGGACGCCGGTTCGCGGTCCAGCAGGAAATCGCGGACACGGCTGCTCATGGTGTAGGCGTTGCCGCGGATGTCTTCCAGTTCCTCGCTTCGAGCGATGTAGTCCCGCGTGCTCCGCTCGTTCAGGTTGACCACGACCCGCAGTGAGTGGATGGAAAAGAGCGCCGCGAAGCCCAGCAGTCCCAGCAGTCCGAAGAAGCCCAATAGCAGCATGAGACGGACACCGGAGAGGATTTGAAGGTTGGATTTGGCGCTCATGCTGACCTGCGGGGACATTGACCCGCAGTTTCCATCATGCGGACTAGTCTCGCCGCCGTCCACCCCACCGTGGAATACAGTCTGCGCTGTATTCTTTGTGCCCGCGGTACAGCAGCAGGGACGAGCGCAACTGGCTGTATGATTTGAAGCTGAGATGAATCGCCGTCAAATCCTGCTCTCTCCGGCCGCGCTGGCCGCCCAGGTCAAACCGAGACCGCCGCTCAAAGTGAAGCTGGGCACCCAAAACAGCTCGGATCCGTCTTACCTGAAGATCATCGCCGCGCTGGGCGTTACGCATATCTGCAGCGAACTTCCCTCTCGCACTCTGGACGAGAAATGGAGTGTGGACGGACTGAGGCGCCTGAAAGAGCGGGTGGAGTCAGCGGGGATACAACTGGCGATGGTTCCGCTGCCTTTGAGTTCGAGCGTCATCGAGAGGGCCGAGTATCCCAGTCTGCTGCTCGGCAAATCGCCGGAGCGCGAGAAGGCCGTGGACGACATCTGCGAGATGATCCGCAATTGCGCCCGAGCCGGCATCCCTTCGGCGAAGTACAACATGAGCATCCTGGGCGTCGTGCGCACTGCGCCCACCACAGGCCGCGGCGGCGCGCAATACAGCACCTTCAAATATTCAGAAGCGAAACAGGACACGCTGACCGCCGCGGGCACTGTTCCGGCCGATCTCTACTGGGAGCGCATCACCTGGTTCCTGGAGCGCGTCGTGCCTGTAGCCAACGAGTTCAAGGTGCGCATCGCCTGTCATCCGCACGATCCCGGCATGCCTCGCGGCAGGGGCTACAAAGGCGTGGAGACCGTGCTCGGCTCCGTGGACGGCCTCAAGCGCTTCGTCTCGATCAAGGAGAGTCCCTACCATGGCCTGAACTTCTGCCAGGGAACGGTGAGCGAGATGCTGGAAGATCCGCGCCGCGAGATCGGCGATGTCATCCGCTACTTCGGGAGCCGCAAGAAGATCTTCAACGTCCACTTCCGCAACATCGAGGGCAGGTTCCTGGACTTCAGGGAGACCCTCCCCGACAACGGTGACGTCTACATGCCGGACGCACTGCGCGCGTACCGCGACGTCGGCTACGACGGCATGCTCATGCCCGACCATGTACCGCACATTGAAGGCGATGTCAGAGGTTGGCAGTCCTTCGCCTACTGCTTCGGCTATATCAGCGCCCTCATGCAGATGATCGAGCGCGAGGGCTGATCACCCCTTGCCCAGATAGAAGAAGCGCACGATGAACAGAGCGGTGAGCAGGTAGACCAGCCAGTTCACCTTGCGCCAGTCGCCGGAGATCACGCGCAGCAGGGTGTAGGCAGTGAAGCCGAAGGCAAGGCCGTTGGCGATGCTGAACGTGAGCGGGATCGTCGCCAGCGTGAGGAAGGCTGGAATTGCCGTCACCGGATTGTGCCACTCGATGTCCTCGGTATGCGTCAGCATGAGCGCGCCGACGACGATCAGCGCTGGTGCGGTGGCCTGCGCGGGAATCACGCCGAACAACGGCGCCACCAGCAGTGACAGAAGAAACAACAGGCCGCACACGATCGCGGTAACACCCGTACGGCCTCCGGCGACCACGCCCGCCGCGCTTTCGATATAGCTGACCACCGTCGATGTGCCGCAGATCGCGCCTGCGGTGGAGGCCAGCGCATCGGCGGTCAGGATGCGGTTGACGCGCGGGATATGACCGTCGTGGTCGAACAGCCCAGCACGCGTGCCCACAGCCACCAGCGTCCCGATGTTGTCGAACATATCGACGAAGAGGAACACGAACACGATCTCGATCAGGCCCAACTCCAGCGTCCGTCCCAGGTCCAGCTTCATGAACGTCGCCGTCAGCGCCGACGGTGAGTAGGGCTGTGGGTTCCAGTGCACGAGTCCCGTGACAATCCCCAGCGCGGTAGTTCCCAGAATCCCCACGAGCATCGCAGCGCGAATGCCCCATGCCATCAGTCCCGCAATCAGCAGCAAACCAAAAATCGCGAGCAGCGTACCGGGAGCGCGCAAGTTCCCAAGCGTGACCACAGTAGCCGCGTCCGGCTGAATGATGCCCGCGTTCCGGAACCCGATGAACGCGATGAACAGCCCGATGCCCACCGCCACCGCCGAGTAGAGTTCGTGAGGGATCGATTCCAGAATCAGCTGCCGGATGCCCACGGCAGTGAGCAGCATGAAGACGATGCCGGAGATGAACACCGCACCCAGAGCGGTCTGCCACGGCACGCCCATTCCTTTGCAGACCGTGTACGTGAAATAGGCGTTCAAGCCCATGCCCGGCGCCAGCGCGATGGGATATCGCGCGATCGCGCCCATCAGGAAACAGCCCAGCGCGGAAGCCAGGCAAGTGGCCGCTGTCACAGCCGCGGCAGGCATGCCCGTCTCTTGAAGGATGGACGGGTTTACGAAAATGATGTACGCCATTGTGACGAACGTCGTGCAGCCGGCGAGGACTTCAGTACGCCAGTTCGCGCCGAGTTCGCCGAACTGAAAGTACTGTTCGAGACGTTCGCGCATCGGAAGTTAGCATAGCCGATGCGCGCGCAGATGCGCTCTAAGGAAGCACTACGTAGGCGCGTACGGGAAACGTCGCGCCGCCTTTCCAGGCGATTGGCACAGCGTGCAGCCGACCTCGGCCCGACTCAATCGCGCCGAGGTTTGTCATGTGCTCGCAGACGGGAATGCCATGGCCGAGGAGCACGGTGTGCGCCGGACGGCGCAGATCGCCCATGTCGTCGATGTTCACCGAGTCGATGCCCACGAATACAGCACCGGTTCCGGCGAGGCGCAGGCACGCGTCCTCCGTCAGGAACGGGTTCGGCTCAAAGTAGGCGTCCGAGCCCCAGCGGCGATCCCAGCCCGTGCGCACCAGCACGGCCTTGCCCTTGACATCGAGGCCGTCGAACAGCCGCGCGCCAATGCCGCGTTCCCCATTTCCGCGCGCATCCACGCAAACGAATTCGAGGTCGGCCAGGCGCTCCAGCCGCAGTTCCGACAGGTCCGCTCCGCCCCGAAAGCGGTGATAGGGCGAATCCACATACGTGCCCGTGTTGCCGCACAGGTGCAGCGAAGCGATGAGAAACTCCGCCTGCCCTCCGTATCGTTCTCTTGAACCCTCGTGGTCGAAGAAGAGCACGGATTTCGGCTCCGGCAAGCCTGGGTATGTACGCATACCTTCAACGATCGGATGGCTCAGCTCAACAAAATGCGTCATGGGGGCGGTCAGACGTCGGCTTCGAGCTTGCGGATCTCGGCATCGAGAAATGCGAGTTCGGATTCCAGTTGCGCGCGGAATCGCGGATTGGAGCAGGCCTCGAGTTCGAACAGTACGCGCGTCCGGCTCAATACGAAGTTGTTGTGGCGGGCGCGGCGCAGCCGCTCCTCGTTTGACAGATGTTGCTCATGGCGGATGGAGGTATGCGCTGCGGCATCATCCATCTGCGACTCTACGGCCTTGCTCTCCCAGCCGCGTGCCATACTTTCATTCTAGGCCCGTGAATCAGGCCTGAGGTGTCCTCATTCAGGCGGCCAGGCTTCCAGCCTCCACGCCATGTCCCAAAACATGTATTCGTAACGCGCGCTGCGGACGAATAGAGCCCGCGCATTACGTTTCTGCGCATCGGACGCGTCGCGCGCCGCTTCATTCATCATCGCCAGCACAGCTCGCACACTCTGCTCATATTCAGCACTCGAGTACTGGTCGATCCAGCGTTGGTAGTCCTTGTCCTTCGAACCGCGCTTCACCAGTTCCTTCCCCACCTCAAGGTAGATCCAGTAACAGGGCAACATTGCTGCCAGCCCTTCAGTGAAGCTCAATCGCTGTACGGAGGCCAGCAGATGATTCGTGTAGGCGGTGTTGGACGGCGCCATCACGGCCTGAGTCCGCATGGCGGGTGTCACGCCGTACGAGGCGAGGATCGTCTCGTGAAGCGCACGCTCTTCCTTCAAAGCGTCGATCGAATGCCGGCTCAGCGTCATCGCCCATTGTTCGTTGGGCGCTTTCGACGCGAGAACGGATAGCGCCTGGGAGAACGAACGCAGGTAGAGCCCGTCCTGCAAGAGGTAGAACTGGAAGCGGTCTCGCGGCAGAGTCCCGTCACTCAGTCCACTGAGGAAAGGGTGTTCGAGAGTTTTCGCATAGACCGGCCGGATCTCCGACCAGAGCTGTTGCGTGAACTCCTGCGCTGCCGCCGGCGATAGCAGAAGAGCCGCCAGCAGAATGATCCCCATCATGCGAGCAATCTCCGCACTCTTTCAAACACGGCGCGCAACATCGGCTCGGTGAGTTTTCCTGTCGACGTATTCTGCTGGCTGGGGTGATAGGAACTGATGAGCACAGGCTCACCCGGAGCGATGTGATGCTCGCCGTCATGAGTGAAGACAAACGCCGCGCGCGAGGCAATGACACCCGCGTCCCGGCGCAGCGCCAGGTAGTTGTCGAACGCGAGACGTCCCAGCGCGACCACCACTTTGACGCGCTTCAAGCGAGCCAGTTCACGTTCGACATAAGGGCGGCACGCGGCAACCTCGCCGGGCAGCGGCTTGTTGTCCGGCGGCGCGCAGCGGACCGACGCGCCGATCCAGGCGTTCATCAACTGCAGTCCATCCTCGCGATGAGTGCTCTCCGCCTGGTTGGCGAAGCCGGTCTTGAAAAGTGCACGGTAGAGCCAATCCCCGCTACGGTCGCCCGTGAACATGCGTCCCGTCCGGTTGGCGCCGTGCGCGCCGGGTGCAAGGCCGAGAAGGTACAGCTCAGCATCCGGATCGCCGAAACCCGGAACCGGCCGGCCCCAATAGTCCCAGTCCATATACGCCCGCCGCTTGACTCGCGCGACTTCCGCGCAGTACTCACGCAATCGGGGGCACTTTTCGCACGACGTGATTTCTCTTGAAAGCCGCGGAAGAGAGTCCCGCATCCGCTACTTCCTCACCGCCAGCACGCCATTGCCCGGAGCCAGGTCCACCTTCGTGGGCGCGGCTTTGAGCTTCACCAGCATGTTCGCAGGCTCGGATCCTGTGCGGACCCACCTCACCAGCGGCTTCGTCTGGCCGGGAATGCGAATCTCCACGGGCACGTCGACGCTGAACTCATCGCCAACGCCAGTCTGCCGGACAGAGACCGCCACTTCCACCGCGGGCGCCTTGCCGCGGACCTTGGACGAAAACTCCAAGGTTGGAATACCCGTGGAATAGACCCAATTGTCGAAGAAGTTCTCGAGATCAGGATCGGGCAGCCCCTTCGGTGAAAACTCCGCCGCCAGTTCGCGGAACTGCTCTGTCGTGAGAGTCTTGTAAGCGTACCGCTTGCGGACCTCACCTAACATCGCGAGAAACGCCGGGTCGCCCATGCGGCGCCGCAGCATGTGCATGATCCACGATCCCTTGTTGTAGATAATCACCCTCCAGGGGTCGATCCCTTGCCGCTTCTGCAGCCGCAGTCCCCAGGTGATCGGGCCGGTCGTCTCGATGCGGGCCTTGGGCTCGCCGACGTTGGCCAGGAGTTCGTTGCGGTACTCATCCAATACGGTTTCCAGTGCGCGCGCGCCCTTCTTCCGCTCCAGCACCATCAGGGCCGAGTAGTTCGCCAGCGCCTCCTGCAGCCATTCGTCGCGATACGTCGCCGCCGTCACCAGGTTGCCCCACCACTGGTGCGCAGTTTCGTGAGCGTAGAGCACCTCTGAATAGAAAGTGTGCTGCACAGGCGTCTGCAATGCCGCGGGCCTCTCCTTCTCGCTCAGAAAAGCGATAGTGGAAAGATAGATCAGGCCGGGAAATCCCTGGCCGAAATTGCCGGGGATAGGAGAGACGCGCAGCGCGGGAAGCGGCGGCGGGCCGAACCGCGACGTCATCCATTCCAGCGATGACGAAATCTCCGCAGCAAGTTCGTTCAGCCGCGCCTGCGGGTTGGGCGCGGGAGACCCCGGCAGAGTCACTATTTCTCCGGGGCGCCTTGCATGGCCGACCCACGCTGGAGGCATCAGCACCACCTGGGGCTGCCGGCCCTGCAGCGCCGGCTCGACGGTCCGGTTGGCGCAGACCTGCACCTTCACGCCGCCGCCGGTCGCCTCCGAAATCAAATAGTCGCCAATGTTGAACCCGGCCAGGCGCACTGGCGCGGAAGTGCGGTTCCGCGTCACGCGGAAGTCGCCTTCCAGCTTCTCTTCGCAGATGTCTCCGGTGGCCACCACGCGCAATTCGCGCGGAATGCGGAACGTCAGATCGAAAGTGCTGAAGTGGTAGCCTCGACCGGGATACCAGTTCGTACGTGCGGCAATGAAGTAGACATTGTTCCCGGCCGGCTTGATCACTTTGCCCTGGTATTGAAACTCCACTTCGTGCATGCTGCCTGCTTCGAATGCCTCCGGCAGAACGATCAGAAACGGATCGTTCACACGGCCGCCGATGAGGTTGGATCGCAGCTGATCGCGTCGGTAGATCTCCACTGGCCGGCCGTCCACCTTCGCGGATGTGACGTTCAACTCTGGAGCAAGTTCCAGGCCCAGCGCGCCCATAGCTTTGCCGTTGGCGCGCGCCGTCGCCCGGGCCGTGATGGACAAGGTCAAATCGGACTGCGCAGTGGCCTCAATCCGGTAATTCTCCAGCACCACATTTTCCTCAAGGGGCGTCTGCGTTTTTCGCCTGCTCCTGCTCTGGAAACTCGCCCAAACCCTGAACCCGGTGCCCTTTTCGCTGGACACCTCTCCCATGATGATCTGCTCGGGCAGTGTCGGGTCATACATGACGTCGAAGTTCTTGAAGTTCCGGCTTGCCAGTGCCATGTAGAAGAGTCCTCGGGAGAGATCGCCGCTCAGCAGATCCTGCACCAGCCGGACTTGAAAACTGGCAGCCATGTTCCGCATCATGTCGTTCATGTTGCCGGCCAGCAACAGGCCTGTTTCGGAATTGACCTTGAACTCCCTCTCATGAATGATTTTGAGCAATTCTTCGGCCCCGCCGTCGGTGAAGATCAAAACTGCGGTATGAAAATGGTCATTCAGGTTCGGCGAACCGGTGGCCGCGGCCAGGGAGGCGCGCTCGCTCCGGTCCGGCGGGCGCAGGAGAATTTCGGCATCGTCTCCGGGTTCCCTGCCGCTAAAGAGCGCCATGATTCTGCGGCCCGCGACAGGCTTGGTGAAAATCAGGTGCCCGTCGGCAAAGAAGAGACGGATGTCTTCTCTTTGAAACTCCAGGTCGCGCACGCGATAGCACTGGTCGGGATCAAGTGAGATTTCGCGGACCTGTTCGCCAAGTGCTGCAGCGGTTTCAGCCGCGCAGAGGGGCAGGCAGAGGAAGAGGAGAGCAATCCAGCGGAGTACCACGACTCCAGTGTATGCCTCGCTTTCAGAAGTGCGCAGGGCCCAACCGAGCTAGATGAACATCTCGTCGTCCTGCGTGGCCCGGTCCACGGTCGGGCGCCTCCCCATCAATAGAGTGCTCAGCGCGGCCTTCACACCGGCCACCACTCCGCTGACTTCGCGCACCGGCTTCAGCACAGAGCCGTGAACCACGCTCACAACGTCCTGAGTCCTGCTGAGGATGTCGTCGAGTACCAGTTCGATCCGCTCACCCTGAACCTTCAGGTGAGTGCCGATCTCTTCCCTGGCGACGTCGATGTACTGGACTTGCTTTTTCAGGTCATCAAACAGTTCACGCGCATTTTCCGTGACTTCGTGGATGTCGCGCGTCGCATCCGAGACGGCGCTCTGAGCCTGAGCCAGTGTGTCCCGGGCTTGAGGAATCAGAGGGGCGACCTTTTCCTCCAACCCCTTTATGGTTTTATACATCTTCGCGGCGGCGATGGCCTGCACAAGTAGCGAGATGCTGGATACTGCTACCGCGCACGCGAGGAGAGTGAGTGCTAATTCTGACTGCATGGTGCGCGGGACCAGGCTCCTTCCCTAGACTCCTTCAATGATATCGCCGGTCTCGTCCGATGCGGACAGGCCCGCGTCTACCTTCTCGCGATAGGCGGTCTTGCCTGCCTCGACGGCCGCTGCGATCTGTTCTTTCTGCTTCAGCAGCGCCTGGCGGCTGCGGTCCAATGCATCCGCCGCCGATTCCCTCAGTTCCTCAGAGCGCCGCTTGAGGTACTCCTTCCCTTCGTCGGCCTTGTCGCGCAGCAACTCGCGCGTCTCCTCACCGGACTTCGGGGCGAAAAGGACGCCAAGACCAACTCCGATCCCCAACCCCAGGAAAAAGTAAGAGAACCTCTTGTCGTCTTCCATGTTTGCTCCTTGCTGCTAACAGTGTACTCCACACACAATAGATGCGAGCTATGCCACTCGGACGGTCGAAGAAACTTGACGGTGAACAACTTCGCGAATACGCGTTGAAGCTCCTCACGGGGCGGGCTCTCTCGGTCGCGGAGCTGAAGGGCAAGCTGCGCCAGAGAGCAGAGGACCCGGCGTGCATTGACGCGATTGTCGCGCAGCTCAAAGACTACGGCGCGTTGAACGACAGCCGCTACGCCGAACATTTCGCCGAGACTCGCGCCGGCAGCGGCGCCTTCGGGCGCCAGCGCGTGCTGTCCGAACTGCTCAAGCGGAAAGTCGCTTCCAAAGTGGCGGAAAACGCCGTCAACAGCGCATTCGAGGGCGCCAGTGAAACGGAGATGATCCAGCGCTGGCTGGAGCGCAAGTATCGCAACCAGGACTTGGGAGCGCTGCTCCAGGAGCCCGCCAAGCTCGCATCCGTCTATCGCCGGCTTCGGCTCGCAGGCTTCGCCAGCGGTCCGGCGATTCGCGTGCTCAAGCGTCACGCGGCTAACGCCTCCGACCTGGAAGGCATGGAAGACGCCGGCCCGCCGGAATCAACGCTATAGAGCGCGGATTGAAACGCGTCCTGGAAGCCCGCGAACGTCGGAGAGCTGGTGAGCGAGCCTTCAGCCCACGACCACCGCTTCGTTGGTCAGTTCGCCGATTTCCGGCACACGGATCGAAACGATGTCGCCCGCGTGCAAGGCCGCTTCCTGCGGAGCAATGATGCCTGTACCGGTCAGCAGGACGCTGCCTGCGGGGACCGGATTCGCCAGCAGCAGATATTCGACCAGGGTTTCGATCTTGCGGCCCAACTTGGCCGTGTTGACGGAACCTTCGAATAGGACCGCATCGCCTCGCCGCACGACGCAGCTCATGTCCAGCGAGTACGGATCGGCCAGCTCGTCGGGTGTGACGAACCACGGCCCCAGCGAACAGCATGCCGTGTAGACCTTCGACTGCGGCAGGTACAGCGGATTCTCGCGTTCGATGTCCCATGCGGAGACATCATTGGCGAGCGTGTAGCCGAGGATGTTGCCCTTCGATCCGAGCAGAACTGCGAGCTCCGGCTCCGGCGCGGTGAACGTCGAATCCAGGCGGATGCCAATCTTCGCGCCAGGTCCGACACAGACGCGCGAGGTGCCCTTGAAGAAGATCTCCGGCCTCGGCGCTGTAAACACGTGGCGGTAGAAACCCTCCCGCGTGTTGTGCTCGGCATCGCGGAAGCTCGCGCTCATCTCGTAGGTGCAGCCGCAGGCCCACACTTCGCGAGGTTCTATCGGGATGGCGGGCTCGAGATACTCGGAAGCTTTCATGGCGTAGCGCACCACCAGCTCGCCGAGCTTCACCCGCTCGCGCTCTGAGCGCTCCAACAGTTCCCGCAGCGTATATCCGGGGAGGGGACGCGCCTCTCCGCCTTCAAACAAAGCAGCCGTCAACCGGCCCTGCCACCACACTTGTCCGATTTTCATGTCTGACTGTGAATCCGATCAGTATTTGACGTAGACGGTCTTGTAGTCGCTATAGAACTCAATGGCCGCCGGACCTTGCTCCTTCGGGCCAAAGCTCGAGTCCTTGGCGCCCCCGAAAGGCAGTTGGTATTCGACGCCGGCGCTGGGAAGATTCACCGTCACCAGCCCCGCCTCGATCCCATAGATGTACTCGTACATGCGGGACACATTCGTCGTCTGCAGCGATGCCGACAGGCCGAATTCGCTCGCGTTCGCGATCTGCATTGCATGCTTGAAATCGCCGGCTTTCATGATAGCCAGAACCGGCCCGAAGATTTCTTCGCGGGCGATGACCATGTCCTGAGTGACGCCCGCGAACACCGTGGGTTCGACGAACCAGCCCTTCGCGTGAGCGCCTCCGGTCAGCCTCTGGCCGCCGCAGCGCGGCTCTCCCGCCTCTTTGCGGCCCGCCTCGATGTAGTGCAGCACGGTGTTCATCTGCCCTTCATCGACACAGGGACCGATTTCGATGCCGGCCTCCATCCCGTTGCCGACCTTCAGCCGTTTTGTTCGCTCCACCACTGCCTCGACAAACCGGTCGTAGATCGGCTCCTCGACAATCGCCCGTGAAGTCGCCGTGCACTTCTGGCCCGTCGAAAAGAACGCCGCGTTGACGGTATTCTCCACGGCCGAGTTGAAGTCGGCATCCGCCAGCACGATGGTCGGATTCTTGCCGCCCATCTCCAATTGAATGCGCAGCCTGCGCTTGGAAGCCTCTTCGTGCAGCCAGTTTCCGATCTGGCAGGACCCCGTGAAGCTCACCGCCTTCAACGGCTTCGCTTTGAGCAATGCGGATCCGATGGCGCTGCCGCTGCCGGCGACGAAGTTCACAACCCCCTTCGGGAATCCCGCTTCGTGACACGCCTCGATCAACCGCCACGCGCTGAGCGGCGCGGCGGACGCGGGCTTCATCACCACGGTGTTCCCGCAAATCAACGCGGGAGCGAGTTTCCACGCCGGAATCGCACTGGGGAAATTCCAGGGTGTGATCAGCCCCACCACGCCGACCGGCTTGCGCACGGCGAACATGTGGACGCGGTCGCGTTCGCTGGGCGCCAACACTCCAGCCAGGCGCGAACCCTCCCCCGCGAAGTAGCGGAAGATGTTGATCGACCGCCGCACCTCGCCCTTGGCTTCGGGCAGCGTCTTGCCCTCCTCCCGGGTCATGTCGGCGCTGATCTCGTCAAAGCGGCGGTCCAGGATGTCAGCCACCTTGTAGAGCAGCGCTCCGCGCGCCGGGGCGTTCATCGAAGCCCATCCCGGAAGCGCCGCCTGCGCCGCATCCGCCGCCCGCTCGACGTCCTCCGGAGTGCCCTTCACATGCAGGCCGACAACTTCGTCCGTATTCGCCGGATTCCGGTTATCGAATGTGGGCCCTTCTATCCAGGCCCCGTCAATGTAGTTGGCGAAAACAGGTGCGCTCATGGCAGACTCCAGTTAGAACTTCACTTGCGGGGCGGTGCGGGCGCCGGGTTCGGTCTTGAAGTAGTCGTCGTTGCGGTGGAAACCGAGAGCCCCTGCAAACATGTTGTTCGGAAACAACCCGATGGTCGTGTTGTACTTCTGCACGGTCTCGTTGTACTTCCGCCGCTCCACCGCGATGCGGTTCTCCGTCCCGGCGAGTTCGTCCTGCAGGCGCAGGAAGTTCTCGTTCGACTTCAGGTTGGGGTAGTTTTCCACCACGACCAGCAGGCGTCCCAACGCGCCGTCGAGTTGCTGGTTGGCCTGAATCTTCTCGCCCGGATTCCTGGCATTGAGCAGCGCGGAGCGCGCATCGGCGATCTTCCCGAACACTTCCCTCTCCTGCGTTGCATAGCCCTTGACGGTCTCCACCAGGTTTCCGATCAGGTCGGACCGCCGCTGCAGCGCCACATCCACCTGCGACCACGAGGCCTTGATCGCCTCCTGCTGCGACACCAGTTCGTTGTTCACCGACGCGGCTTTACCGCCGACAATGAGACCAAGCAAGACGAGTATGCCGACAATGACAAGTGCAGCTTTCATGGGTTAGACTCCTCAGCGTTCAAGGCGGTCGACCGTGGCCGCCAGCGTCGAGATCTCCTCGAGATAGGTCCCGAAGAGAGTTTCCGGGTTGAGATCGCGGGGCCGTGCGCGACCCTCGCGGAGATTTAACAGCATATCCAACGCGCGGCCCTCGATGCCAAACGACTCGCGCAATCGCGCCACCACAGCGTGCTTCTCCCACGGGGCTTCCTGCCCTGCCAGCTTCAAAACATGCCGCCCCAGCACGCAGAACGTGGACACGGAGTCGCACATCAGGCGGAGCAGCAGATTCCGATCTTGCAGGACCCCTGCAGCCTTCTGCCGCAGGCGGATCAGCTTGGCTCTGAGTTCATGCTCCACCTGCGCGCGGTAATGGACATCCCGAATCTCGAGCCCTGCGGCGAGGTCATCGCCGTACAGCACGCGGCGGCAGTCCGTGATGTCGTGAAATTCGATGGGGAAGCAATCCGTGGAGTTGCGCATCTCCTCGGCGCTCATCAGGAGCGGCGCGGGATTGCCCTTGTCGCGCCACCACTTGAAGATCGTCTCCGAGGAGGCAAGCTCTTGCGGCGTCACCTGGTCCAGGACGGCCAGGACATTCAAATCGGAGTAGACGCCGTGCGTCTCTCCGGTGGCGCCGGATCCGTAGAGGATCACTGAAAGCAGGCGCGCGCCATGAGCCTCCCGGAGCTTGGCAACGAGCTGGTTGAGCAGTTTATCGTTGAACACGTGGTCCATCGTGCGCTCCTGTCCTGTCACCAATCGCTGGAGGCGCCGCCGCCCCCGGAATCCCCGCCACCGAATCCGCCGAAGCTGTCGCCGGAATCATATCCGCCGAAGCCCCCGCCGGAGCGGGACCCTCCTCTGCCGCCACTGAGAAGATTTCCGATGATCATGCCCATGAGCAGGTCGCCAGCGCCGCCTCCGCCCATCCTACGCGGCCCGCCGCGCCGGCCGCCGCCGAAGATCAGCATCGCCAGAACCAGCGCGCCCACCACTCCCAGCACTTCCCACGGGAAACCCTCGGGCTCCGGCCGCGTCCGCCGCAGAGGCGGCTGCTGGCCGATGCTCACGCCCTTGGCCTGCGCGACTTTCTCCCCGATGGTCCGCGCCGCATCGGCCAGCGCCTGGCCATAGTTGCGCTCGCGCAGAGATGGTCGCATGTCCCGCAGCACTGATCCCGCGTAGCCGTCGGGAATCCACTGCTCCAGTCCGTATCCCACCTCCAGGCGGCTGCGGCGGTCGCGCACGGCCAGCAGCAGCAGCGCGCCCTCGTTGGACGTCTTGCTGCCCACACCCCATTTGCGATAGAGCAGGTTCGCGACGTCCTCGATCGGCTCGCCCTCGAGCGTGTCGATGGTCACCAGCGCGATCTGCGCGCCCGTGGCCTGCTCCACCCTGGCGCAATAGGCGTCGAGTGCCTGAATCGTGGCAGGGTCGAGCACGCGTGCAAAGTCGCTCACGTAGCCTTTCGGCTTCAACGCGCCGAAATCCACCGCGCCTGCACTGAGCGCAGTGCACAACGCCAGGGCCAGAACTTTCAGCCGCAGGATCATCGCTTCAACACGTCAGATCTTGCGGCTCGATGGACGCCGACTCGAGCCTTCCCAACATCGCCAGGCCGACCTTCCCGGTCTGGAAAAACTCATTGGCCACATTGTGCACATCCTCGGCCGTCACCGCCTCGATGCTGTCCACCAGTTCGTCCAGAGTGAAGAACCGGCCGAAGTTCAGCCACTGCCGGGCGAGGTTGCCCATGCGGCTGGTGGTCGATTCGAGGCTCAGCATCAACGAGCCTTTCATGTGATCTTTGGCGTGTCGCAGTTCCTCGGCCGGCAAAGGCTCGTTCTTGATCCTTCGCAGCTCGCCCATGACATTCTCGACCAGCTTGCGCGTGTTCTCCGCCGACGTGCCCGCATACACGGCCAGCATGCCGGTGTCCTTGTAGAGGTTCAGCTCGGAGAAGATCGAATACGCCAGGCCCTGCCGTTCCCGGATGTTTTGAAACAGTCGCGAGCTCATTCCGCCGCCCAGAACCACGTTCAGCGTGTAGGACGCGAAGCGCAGCGGATGCGAGGCTGGAACCATCGGCACGCCGAGACACACGTGCACCTGCTGCAGGCTCCGGCGGCTCTTGAGTATCAGCGGCGCCTGCGGCGACGGCTCCTGGAGAACCGGCTGCTCTCCTCCCACCGGCAGCTTCCCGAAATGCTCCTCCGCCAGTCGCACCAGTTCCTCGTGCTTCAGATTGCCCGCCGCCGTGATGGTCAGATTCTCCGGACGGTAGTATCGCGAGTGATACCCCTTCAGAACTTCGCGGCTGAAGTTAGGGATCGTCTTCCGGGTGCCCAGAATCGGCAATCCCAGCGGATGCCGCCTCCAGAAGTTGCTCACGAACAACTCGTGCACGAAACTCTCCGGGTTGTCCGTCTCCATCTTCAGCTCTTCCAGGACGACGCCCTTTTCCTTCTCGATGTCCTCAATGTCGAACCTGGGGTTCAACAGCATATCGGCGAGAATCTCGAACGCGACGGGCAGGTGATCGTCCAGCACCTTGGTGTTGTATCCCACCAGCTCGCGCCCCGTGAAGGCATCCAGGTTGCCGCCGATAGCGTCTACTTCCCGCGCGATGTCCTCGGCGGAACGCTTGCGCGTCCCTTTGAACAGCATGTGTTCGAGGAAATGCGAGATGCCATTTTCCTCCGGCCGTTCGCACCGCGAGCCCGTGCCGATCCAGAAGCCGACCGCGACGCTGCGCACCGCGGGCATCGGCTCCGTAATCACACGGATGCCGTTTGAAATTTGAGAGACGGTAATGTCCCTCACCAGAGTCACATTCGCCATTGAAGAAGAATCCAATCTTAATTCTCTCACGACAGCCGGACCGCCCCGGCTCCCGCACACCAGATAATAGGGTGGATCCGGATGCTGACTCTACTGATCTTCGCCGCCACCTACCTGGTGCTCGCGCTGGGACGATTTCCCGGCCTCCGGATTGACCGGCCGGGCGCCGCCGTCGTAGGCGCCAGTCTGATGGTTGCCGCCGGGACGCTCAGCTTCGATGAGGCATTGCGCTCAGTGGACTGGGCCACCATTGTCCTTCTGCTGGGCATGATGATCGTCGTGGCGAACCTGCGCCTGTCCGGCTTCTTCCGGTTGGTGGCGGCCAAGGTGGTCCGACATGCACACAGCCCGCGCAGGCTTCTAGCAGGCATTGTCGCGGTATCCGGCATCTTCTCGGCATTCTTCGTCAACGACACGATGTGCCTGGTGCTGACCCCGCTGGTCGTGGAGGTGACCCTGGGCTTGCGCCGCAATCCGGTCCCCTACCTGCTGGCCGTCGCCATGGCATCCAACGCGGGCAGCGTAGCCACCATCACCGGTAATCCCCAGAACATGATGATCGGATCGCTGTCCGGAATTCACTACCGGACGTTCGCCATCTCCCTGGCGCCAGTCGCGGCGTTTTCACTGGTCATCACATGGCTGATCCTCATTCTTCTGTTCCGCGATGAGTTCAACAACGATAGATTCGAAGCCGGCGAGAGCCTCCGCATCCGGGTGAACCGTCCCATGATGCGCAAATCGCTCGTGGTGGCCTGCGGCATGGTCGTCTTCTTCTTCGTCGGATTCCCCGTGGCGCAGGTGGCGATTGTGGCGGCCGCGCTGCTGCTCATCACGCGCCGCGTGAAACCGGAGAAGGTCTATCACGACATCGACTGGCCGCTGCTGGCGATGTTCGCCGGCGTCTTCATTGTCGTCAAGGGCGTTGAGCGGACGGCCCTGGAAGACGACCTCTTCCGCATCGCTGATAGTTTCGGCCTCAACCGCACCGGCGTGCTGACCTTCTTCTCCGCGGCCCTCTCCAACATCGTCAGCAACGTCCCCGCCGTGCTCGTGTTCCGGCCGGTGATTCCCAAGCTCATTGATCCCACGTTGGGTTGGCTGACGCTGGCGATGTCCTCGACCCTCGCCGGCAATTTCACGTTGCTCGGCTCGGTAGCGAATCTGATCGTCGTACAGCGGGCCCGCGGTGATGTCGAGATCAAGTTCTGGGACTACTTCAAGGCCGGCGCGCCGCTGACGATCATCACTCTCGCCTTCGGCGCGGCCTGGCTGGCATGGGTCCGGTAAACCCTCACACATTCTCAACCACGTCACACCAGCGAGCGGTAACGAGCGGGCGCAAACGGGTTCGAGCGTGTCTTCATCGGAGCGGGCTCCGCACAGCCAAGGGGACTCCGCCCAGCGCGGCCTGGCTGGCATGGGTCCGATAGACTGGAAGAGTGCAGCCATTGCTGGGAATGGATGTCGGCGACCTGAGGGCGATTCTTCCGCCCGCCGAGCCTGCATTCCGCGCGCAACAGATCTACGAGGCGCTCTACAGCCGCCGAATCACGACGCTCAAGGAAGTCTCCAACCTGCCCAAAGCTCTGCGGGTTGATCTCGAAGCGCGAACCGTTCCCGGCCACCTGAAGTGTGACTCGCGCTACCAGTCCGCGGACGGCACGCGCCGCTACCTGCTCGGCCTGGCCGACGGCAAGAGCGTGGAAGCGGTCTTCATGCCCGAAGATGCGCGGAACACGCTGTGCATCTCCACGCAGGTCGGATGCCCGGTCGATTGCCGGTTCTGCCTCACAGCGCTGATGGGACTGGAGCGCAATCTCACCGCCGGCGAGATCGTCGGACAGGTGCTGCACCTGGCTCAGGACAACGGACTGTGGGCCGACGAGAAGCGCATCAACATCGTCATGATGGGCCAGGGTGAGCCGCTGCTCAACCTCCCCAACGTACTGAAGGCTACGCGTCTCCTCTGCGATCCGAAGGGGCTGAACATCAGCCCGCGCCGGATTACCCTCTCCACGTCCGGCATTATCCCGCGCATCGCCGAAATGGGCGAGGCCGATGTGCGCCCCAAGCTCGCGATTTCGTTGAACGCCTCGACGGAAGAGCAGCGCCGCGAGTTGATGCCGATCACGAAAAAGTGGCACCTTGCCGATCTGATCGCGGCCTGCCGCGCCTATCCTCTGCGGCCCTGGGAGAAACTCACCTTCGAATATGTGCTGCTCGGCGGCGTCAACGACACGGATGTCGACGCGCGCCGCGTCGTGCGCCTGCTGGCACATCTGAACTGCAAGGTGAATCTCATCGCGCTCAATCCCGGACCCGGCATCCCCTTCGAAACTCCGAAACCCGAGCGCGTCGCATCGTTTCAGGACATCGTGCGCAAGTCGCTGCCCTGTTTCATTCGCCGCCCGCGCGGGCTCGACATCTATGCCGCCTGCGGCCAGTTGAAGCGCATGGAGTCCTCACTGGTCACGCTGTAGCGGCGAACTTCTCCAGCCGGGTAATCGTCTCGCGAATCTCCTCGTCCGCCGTCCGTGGATTGATCGGACATAGCCGCAGCGCGGCGCGCCCGCGGAAATGAGTCGACGTGAGCATCGCGTAACCGTCCGCCAGCATCGCGTCGACCAGACGCTTCTGCAGCGCGTCATCTCCTTTGTGCCGGAACGTGACGATGCCCAACTGCGCAGGGGTCACGATCTCCCACGACGTGTTCTCGCGCAGCCTCGCTTCTGCGATCTCCGCCAGTTCAAAGCCGCGCTCCACGGCCTTTCGAAACGCGGCGACGCCGAAGTGCTGCAGCGACATCCAAAGCTTCAGCGCGCGGAAAGGGCGTGTCAGTTCCAGCCCGCGGTCGCAGAAATTGATCTCGGCGTTGAGCCGGTAAACGTCGTTCATGTACGCCGGGATGATGCGGAAGACGTCCGTCAGCAATTTCTCCTCCCGCACCAGCACACAGCCGAGATCAAAGGGCTGGAAGAGCCATTTATGGGGGTCTAAGGCCAGCGAATCGCACCTTTCGAGGCCTCTTAGTGCACTTTTTCCGCGCTCGCAGAGCACAGCGCCGCCGCCGTAGGCAGCGTCGGCGTGCAGCCAGATTCCGCGCTCGCGGCAGAGCTCGGCGAGCTCGGGCAGGGAATCCACCGCGCCGGTACTTGTCGTTCCTGCATTCGCCACCACGCAGAACGGCGCATCGTCCTTCGCGAGCATCGCGCGCAAAGCCTCGATGTCCACTGCTCCATCCCCCACGGTTGGCAGGCGCCGCAATTGCCGTGCTTCAAAACCAAGGACCCGCAGCGCGCGCTCGCTGGCCGAATGAGTCTGATCCGAGAAGTACACCGCCGCATCTGGGTGCTTGCCGTTGCGGTGCATTTCGCGCGCGACAATCAGCGCCGTCAGATTGGCCAGTGAGCCGCCGCTCACCATGACGCCGCCCGCGCCCGCGGGCATGCCAATTTGATCGGCGAGCCATCTGATCAGCCCGCGCTCGACCACCGTCGCCGCACCGCCGGCCATCCATGTTCCCGCGAATACATTGAAGCCGGATGCCAGCAACTCCGCGACCGCGCCTGAGGGGTTCGACGGGCCCGGTACGAAGCCGAAGAACCGCGGGTGATTCACGCGCATCGTGCTGGGCAGCAGCACGCGGGATGTTTCCAGGAGCACCTCGTCGAAAGGACGTCCCAACTCCGGGGGTGGCGCTCCGAATCGCTCCTCCAATTCCTCCACCGGCGCCACACGGCGCACAGGCGACTCGCGCATCGCTGCCCAGAACTCCACCAGTTCATCCACCGCCGCATAACCGTGCCGGCGCAATTCCTCCGGCGTCCAATCGAGCATCAACGGCCTCTTTCCAGCAGTCCGCGGATCTCGCGGATCACAATCTCCAGCTCATCATCTTTCGTGTAGAAATGCGGCGCGATGCGGATGCCCGAGCCCGGCCGGAAATCGACCAGGACATCGCGCTGCAGCAGCGCATCCGTCACCCGACGGCCGTCCGGCACGTCCAGCGTCACGGTTCCACCGCGCTCATCATTGTTCATCGGCGTGCGCACCGCGTATCCCGCTTCGCAGGCCAGTTCCATGAGCCGCCGCGTCTGGCGCAGCGACTTCTCCCGGATCCGCTCCACTCCGGCTTCCAGGATGGTCTCGTAGCCCGGCTTCGCCGCATACATGCCCGGCACATTCGGCGTGCCGTGCATGAATCGGAAGATGTCGTCTGCGTATTCGATTGGACCAGTCTTGAACTCGAACGGATGCTCGTGCGCCATCCAGCCGGTGGCTTTCGGCTTCAATTGCGGCCAGAGGTCGCGCCGCACGTAGAGATACCCTGCGCCCGGGCCGCCACAGAGCCACTTGACGCTGCCGCCCGTGGCGAAATCGACACCCGATACACGCACGTCAACGGGCACTGTCCCGGCCGACTGGTAGATATCCGCGCACACCATCGCGCCCACGCGGTGCGCCTTATTCGTGATCGCAGCCAAATCCTGCTTGAAGCTGCTGCGGAACAGCACGTGAGAAACCGACACAAGTGCCGTCTCCTCGTCGATCGCGTCCAGAAGTTTCTCCAGCGGAATGGTGAGCCCGTCTTCGCTGTCGACAGTGACGAGCCTCGCGCCGGTCCCGGCGAGCGCGTGATACTGATACAGGTTCGTGGGGAAGTTGAGCGACTCGCTGACGATCTTGTTCCGGCGGCCGCTGAAGTCAAAGCACGAAGTGACGATCCAATTCGCTATGGAGACGTTCTGCATCATCACCACTTCGCCCGCACCGGCTCCGATAATGCGCGCGATCAGGTTGCCCACCGTGCGCGGCATCTCCCACCAACCCTCCTGCCAGGCACGGATGCTGCGGTCCTCCCACTCATCGGCGTACTGAGTCAGAGCCTCGCGTGCGCGCCGCGGCATTGCGCCGAGGGAGTGGCTGATCAGGTGAACGGTCTTCTCAAGCGTCGGAAATTCGCTGCGCCAACGCAGCAGATCGTCGGTCATAAAGGGCTCTCGCTCCTCTTACGATGCCAGAACCAGTAGGCAGGCAGGCCCGCGGCGATCAACCCCAGCGCGGAGAACGACGGCCGCGGCGCCTGAACCAGCGTATTCAAGACAAAGCCGAATGCGACGGTACAGAACAACAGCGGGGTCAGCGGGTAGCCCCACATCCGATAAGGCCGCGGCGCATCGGGCCGGGCGCGACGCAGGCGCAGCACCCCGAGAACCGACAGACCGTAGAAGATCCACGTGGCGAACATCGCATACGCGGCCAGCGCCTCGTAGGTGCCGGAAACCGCCAGCAGCGCTGCCCAGAGGCCTTGCATCACAATGGCCCGCGCAGGCGTGCCGAAGCGCTGGTGCACCTGGGCGAACTGAGCAAAGAACACGCCGTCTCGAGCCATGGCGTAATACATACGCGGCACGGCCAGCATCCAGCCGTTGCAGGACCCGGCCACCGATATCATGGTGAGCGCTGCCAGGAACGCTCCGCCCGCCGCCCCCATGCCGCGCGACGCCGCCATCGCACCGACGCGGTCCGTCGCCGCGATCTCTCCAGGAGTCAACAGCCGCAGGTAGGCGAAGTTCGCTGCGAGATAAGCGGCAACCACCAGCCCGATGCCTGCGAAGAGGGCGCGCGGGATTGTTCGTTGCGGATCGCGAATCTCGCCAGCCACCATCCCGATGGCCACCCAGCCGTCGTAGCTCAAAAGGCAGGCGACCATCGCCAGGCCGAATCCTCCGGCGCTCACTGTCCCTGCAGCAGCGTGCGCGGCGCGCTCGCCGGAGAGGAAAGCGGCCCCGATGACGATCGCGAGGCCCGCGATCTTGATGACCGTCAAAGCGTCCTGCACCTTCGCACCGGCACGTGCGCCCAGGGCATTGACGAGCGTCGCCGCGGCGATGATCGCCAGCGACACCAGTTTCGAGCCCCAGGGCGCCAGAGTCACGAATTCCCCGAGGTACGCGGCAAAGCTCACGGAGAGCCAGGCCAGCGCGCCGGAGTAGATCACCAGGAACCCGGTCCAGCCACTGAGAAACGCCGGCAAGGGTCCCCACGCCTCCCGCAGGTAGACGAACTGCCCGCCTGCCGCGGGGAACATCGAGCCCAACTCCGCGAACGCCAGCGCGCCGAATAGGGACAGCACACCCGCTGCCAGCCATGCCGCCATGATCCATGGCGGAGAAGGCAGTTGCCGCGCCACCAGGTTCGGCGCCACAAAGATGCCGCCCCCGATGATCACACCGACCGTCAGCAGCGTCGCATCCGTGAAGGTCAACTGCCGGCGAAGCTCGCTCATTGTGCAGCCGGCAAGGGCGGCTTCCTGCCTTCAGGGATCACCGAGCGGTACGTCTGTCCCGCCATCACATTGTCAAACGCCGCCTTCGCGCTTTTGACCAGTTCTGGGGAACGCAGCAAATCTGTGGCGGAAAGCGCCAGCGTTTTGGCGGCCACGATGAGGCCCTTCCGTCCAATCTCCGTGCCGGTGCAAGCCGTGGACTGCCACGAATGCAGCGGCACGCCCGGTGGGAGGGTAGCCGCCATAAAGTGCCCGGTCGGCACATTCCAGCTCACGTCACCGACATCGGTTGAAACCGAAGAGAGCGTCGATTTGGGTTTCTGGATTTGCGAAGCACTGCCCAGGGGAGGCAGATCGAGCGAACCCACCGTGCCGCGGACTCTCTCGGCGAACTCGGCCTCTTCCGCGGTGTAGGTCACGCCGCCCACAATCCTCAGATTCCTGTCGAGCAGATCGCGCAGAGTGGAGTTCGTTTTGAAATTGGCATAACCGGAGACGACTTCGATCTCCACGCGTGTACCGCTGCCAGTCGCGCCCGCCTGGGCGCAGTTCTGTACGCGTTCCCAGATTTCTCTGAGCATCCGCAAATCGGGATGGCGGACGATGATATGGACCTCGGCGAAGTCCGGCACGATATTCGCCGCCGCGCCGCCCTTGGTGATGATGTAGTGCATGCGAGTCTCCTGGGGCACGTGCTCGCGCAGCAGGTTCACGGCGTGCGTCATGATCTCGACGCCGTCGAGCGCGGATCGCCCTGCTTCGGGCGCCCCGGCCGCGTGCGCGGCTTTCCCATAGAAACGGACCTTGGCGCTGATGTTGGCGAGCCATGAGTTGTCATCGGCCAGGTTGGCGTCCCAGGGATGCCAGGCGAGCACCACGTCGGCGTCTTTGAACGCGCCTGCGCGGATCATGTAGACCTTCCCCGCCCCGCCCTCTTCAGACGGGGTGCCATAGTAGCGGATGGTCCCAGGGATCTTCGATGCCTCCATCCGCTCCTTGACCGCCACCGCGGCCAGCGCCGAAGCAGTCCCGAAGAGGTTGTGCCCGCAGCCGTGGCCCGGCGCCCCCTCCACGCGCGGCTTGCGCTCCGGCACCGAATCCTGCGACAAACCCGGCAACGCGTCGTATTCGCCGATGATTCCGATCACCGGCTTGCCTGAGCCATACTCCGCGACGAACGCCGTAGGCATCCCGGCGACGTTCTCCTGGATGCGGAACCCTGCCTTGCGGAGGTCCTCCATGATCAGCTTCGAGCTTTTGAATTCACTGAAGCCCAACTCCGGGTTCTCCCAAATAGTTCGCGACATTGCCTTGTATTGCGGCGCCAGAGCCTCCACGCGTCCCAGCACCTGACGCGCCTCCGGCGTCTGCGCCAGTGCGGACAGCGAAAAGAGGAGAGTGCCCAGCCGGACCATGCGGTGGTTCATAATCATTAAGTCTCACCCATTCAGAACTTGAGCTATGCCACGATACGCGGCGATCGACATTGGCAGCAACTCGGTCCGTATGATGGCGGCCGATGTTGAGCGTGGACGCCAGTTTAACGTACTGGCGGAAGACCGCCAAGTAACACGGCTCGGCGAGAGCGTCTTCCGCAACGGCGGCATCGACAAGCCATCGCTCGATCTGCTCTGCTCCGTCCTGGAACGGATGGTGGCCGCCTACCGCCCGCTGGGTGTGCTGGCCACGCGAGCGGTGGCAACTGCCGCCGTGCGGGACGCCTCAAACAGCGAGGAGTTTCTCGATCGCACCAACGAAGTCCTGGGCCAGCCCGTCGAGGTGATCTCAGGCCAGGAAGAGGCGCGCCTGATCCATCTGGGCGTCGAGACGCGCTGGCCGCACCCGCAGGAGCGGATCCTTATCGTCGATGTCGGCGGCGGCAGCGCCGAGATCATTGAAGCCGATCACGGCATCCTCCAGGTGGCGTTCTCCCGGCCGCTAGGCGCGGTCCGGCTGCAATCGGTCTTTCTCGGCAATGATCCTCCCGATCCGGCCGATCTCCGGCGCATGCAGGACTACATCGAAGAGAAACTCGCGCCTGCGTTACGCCGAATCGGGCGCAACGGCTTTATCCGCGCCATCGGCACGTCAGCTTCGGCATCCGCCATCGTCTGCGCCGCGAACCGGATTCCGCGGCAACGGCGTCCGGAGGCCGACCGTCGCAAGGCGTCGCAGGCCCAGATCCGGCGGCTGTACAAGGAACTGTCCGCGATGCCGCTGGCCAAGCGCCGGGGCGTGGTGGGGATCGGGCCCCGCCGGGCCGAGATCATCGTGCCGGGCGCTGCGGTCCTGAACGCTGTGATGGAGCACTTTGGCATCTCCCAACTCGCCTATTGCTCCGCCGGAGTACGCGATGGAGTCATCCGGGACCTGGCCGACCGCGGCGTCGGCGCGGAACGCGTCCGGCTCGACAACGAACAGCGGCGCCTGGTCGAACAATTCGCCCGCCGCTTCGGCGTCGACCTCAAACACGCGCGCAAGGTCGCTATTTTCTCCCGGGACCTGTTCCAGACCCTGCAGCCATGGCACAAGCTCGATCCGGAGCAGGGCAGGCTGCTGGAGGCAGCGGCCTACCTGCGCGACGTCGGCCACGCCGTCAACGACATGAGCCACCACAAGCATTCGCAATACATCGTGGCCAACTCCGACCTTGCCGGGTTTACCGATCAGGAGAGGCAGGAAGTCGCGATGCTCTGCCGCTACCACCGCAAGGCCATGCCGGCGGCCCGGCACGGGGATTTTTTGACACTCGCCGAACAGAGGCAACGCCTGGTGCTTCTACTGGCTCCGATACTGCGCATCGCCGACGCACTCGACCGGAGCCGCGACCAGCGCGTCGAACTGGCCGTTCCCGAGTTGCAGGGCAACAATTTGGCGATCACGCTGGAATCGGATAGTGATGTCAGTCTGGAGCAATGGGCTGTGGAACGTGCCGCCCCTCAGTTCAGGCAGGTCTACCAGAAGGGGCTCACGGTGGCCGCGGTGAAGAGAAAATGACGCTGACGGAACACGCCTCGGCTACGCTGCAGCGCCAGGCGGGGCGGTTGGAGGAGCAGATCGCGCTCGCCCTGCAGGATCCGGCGGAAGATCCGGTGCACGACTTCCGCGTGGCCATCCGCCGGCTGTCGCAGACACTGCGGCTGTTCGCCGGCCTCTTTCCGGACAAGCAGGCGAGGCAGATGCGCCGTGCCCTGAAGCCCGCGCTGAGCGCCGCCGCGACGGTGCGCGATCTCGACGTCGACTCCGACCTGCTTGTGAAACTGGAACTTCCCGCCGACCACGCCCTATTGTCCAAAATGCACGCCGACCGGCAGCGCGCGGCCCTCGCCCTCACCGGCCACCTCTACCTGCTCCGTTCGCAGGAGATCCCTCTGGGCTGGGCTCAATGCTTTACGACCCTCCGCGAAACCGGCGAAGATGCAGCCCTGGCCGCGCGCGCGCTTCTACCTCCGCTGGCTGCCGAGTTCTTCAAGGCCGGCCGCAAGACTGCATTGAAGGGCTCGGCTGAGCGCTTCCACGCTTTCCGGCTCGCCGCCAAGCGCTTCCGCTACACGCTCGAGGTTTTCCGGCCCTTTTACGGGCCCGTGTACGAAAAGCGACTGGAGCAGGTTCGCGAAATCCAGTCGCTGCTCGGCAAGCGCCAGGACTGCGCCGTCACCGCGGCGCTGCTTCGCCCTCTGGCGAGCATCGATCCGGCCATCGGGACTGTCCTCAGCCATGTGGAACACCGCGGCGCCAGCCTGGAAAATGAGTTCCTCGAATTCTGGCATCACCAGTTCGACGCCGCGGGCGAGGTCCTGCTCTGGCAGCGATACCTCTCGCGCCGGCCGCCCACCTCGAACCATGAAAGAACCAACCCCACTCAAGTTCATCGAAGCCGCCAACGGCATCCAGAAGAGCGCCGTGGCGCGAGCGGCAATTGAACTCGACGTCTTCACGCACATCGCCCGAGGCCGCAGTTTGGCTGAGGAGCTCGCCCAGGCGTGCGATTGCTCGCCGCGGGGCATGCGCATTCTTTTGGACGCGCTGGTGGTTCTGGAACTGATCACGAAGAAGGATCAGCGCTACACGCTGACGCCGGACTCGGCGATCTTTCTCGACCGCTGCTCCGAGGAGTACATGGGCGACTGCGTGGAGTTCCTCCACTCGCCGTTCATGCAGTCAGCGTTCCTGCATTTCACGGATGCAGTGCGCCAGGGCGGCTCCGCCGTGGAGCTGGAAGGAACAGTGGCGCCGGATCATCCCGTCTGGGTACGGTACGCGCGCGGGATGATGCCGATGGCCGTGCCGCAGGCTCGTAAGGCGGCCGAGGTGGCGGGCACAGTGTCGAAAGTGCTCGACATCGCCGCCGGCCACGGCATCTTCGGTGTCACAATTCTGCGCCGGAATCCCGGTGCGCGGTGCGTCGCAGTGGATTGGCCCAATGTACTGGAACTGGCTCTCGAAAACGCGCGCCAGGCAGGAGTGGAGGACCGGTATGAGATTCGCCCCGGAAGCGCTTTCGAGGTGAATCTGGGCACTGGCTACGATCTGGCGCTTCTGCCGAACATACTGCACCACTTTGACCGCGCCAGGTGTGTGGAACTGCTGCGCCGCGTCAACGCGGCCCTCAGCCCCGGCGGGCGCGCGTTCGTGATCGAGCTCGTCCCGCATGAAGACCGCGTCTCGCCGTCAGCGCCTGCGTGGTTCGCCACGATGATGCTGGCAACGACGCCAGCCGGAGACGCCTATACCGGGTCCGAGTACGCATCGATGCTCGAGGAGTCGGGATTCTCTGAACCGGCGGCCCATCCGGTGCCTGGCTCGGCGCGGATGCTCCTTGAGTCTGTAAAATAGCCTCCCATGTGGCAGCAGCACTATTCACCGCTGGCCGGCAATCTCGGATTCTCCGCTCTTGCCGCCGCGCTCCCGGTCTTCACGCTTCTCTACCTGCTGGGGGTGAAGCGCACCGCCTCATGGGTGGCCGCACTCTCGGGGCTGGGCGCCGCCACTGTGGTGGCGCTGGCGGTATATAGGATGCCGTTCGGGCTCACTGTCAGCTCTATCCTGTACGGCGCCGCCTTCGGGCTCTTCCCCATCAGTTGGATCGTGTTCTGGGCGATCTTCCTCTACCGGATGAGCGTGGAGACAGGCCACTTTGAAGTGCTCAAGGACTCGATCGGCGGGCTGACGCAGGACCGCCGCCTGCAGGCGCTGCTGATCGCGTTTGCCTTCGGCGCGTTTGTCGAAGGTGCGGCCGGTTTCGGCGCGCCAGTCGCGGTGGCCGCGGCAATGCTCACAGGACTCGGCTTCTCGCCTTTCTACTCCGCCGGCATCTGCCTCCTGGCGAATACGGCGCCCGTGGCCTTCGGGTCGATCGGCATCCCGGTGATTACTTTGTCGGGGATCACAAGCCTGCCGCTGGATAAGATCAGCGCAGCGGTCGGACGGATCTGCGCACCTATTTCACTGTTTGTGCCGGCGTATCTGATCGGAGTGATGGGCGGACGACGCGCGCTGCTGGGCGTCCTGCCGGCAGCGGCTGCCTGCGGCATCGCTTTTGCGGGGGCACAATTTTATTCCTCCAACTACATCGGGCCGGAATTGACGGACATCCTCGCCTCACTCGCCGCGATCGGCGCATGCCTGCTGATCACCTGGATGTGGAAGCCCAAGGATCATTTCCAATTCGACGGAGCGAAAGCGGAGAGCCACCTGCCGCCGCGGCATTCCGGAGCAGCTATTGCACTGGCGTGGGCGCCCTATGCGCTGCTGGTGTTGTGCGTGCTGACCTGGGGCAAAGCCGACTTCAAAGCGTTCCTCAACACGTTCACCATCCCCGTCGAGTGGCCGTGGCTGCATCTTCAGGTGATCCAGTCGCCTCCGGCGACGATGAAAGTTGCGCCGTACGCCGCCCGTTACACGTTCAACTGGCTGTCGGCATCGGGGACCTCCTGCATGATCGCGTGCATCCTCTCGGCCCTGGTGCTGCGAGTTCCCGTCAGAACGCTGGGAGTGGTTTTCCGGACGACTTGCATGCAACTGTTCAAGCCAACGGTGACTGTCGCCTCCGTGCTGGCGCTGGCGTTCCTCATGAACTACTCGGGCGCCACCGCCACTTTGGGCCTGGCGTTCGCCGCCACGGGCGTGGCATTTCCTTTCTTCAGCGCGCTGCTCGGCTGGCTAGGGGTCTTCCTCACCGGCAGCGACACCAGCGCCAACGCGCTGTTCGGCAACCTGCAGGTAGTGACCGCCAACCGGCTGGGCCTCAATCCCATCCTGATGGCGGCCTCCAACTCGAGCGGAGGCGTGATGGGGAAGATGATCAGCCTGCAGAGCATCGCCGTGGCCGCCGCAGCGACGGGCATGTCGCAGGAAGACGAGTCCCGGTTGTTCCGCTTCACCCTGCGCCACAGCGTGCTGCTGGCATCAGCCATCGGCCTGCTGGTGGTGATCTACGCCTACGTAGTCCCGCACTGGACGCCGTCGCATCCATAAAAAAATGCGGGATCCGGCCCACCCTGCCGGATCCCGCACGAGAGACTCAGTCTGAGTCCACCTACTGTTGCTGGGTGCGAGGCCGCGCTGGTCCGCGATACCTGAATGTCGCGCCCGCGCCTCCCGGCCCCGCGCCTGCGGGCGGGGCAATGAGGCCCAACGCCATCGCCTGGCGCAACGCCGGCACCCTGGCCTGAACGTCCTGCAGCGACTGCAGTTTCGTCTGCTGGTCCGGCGTCAGAATCGCACGCGCCTTGGCTTGCAGGTCTGACCGCTGGCTGCCCATCGACTGCCGCAACTGCTTCATCTCCAACATCATTTGGCCGATCTTGGCCGGATCCGGATTGTCGGATTTCATGGCCTCGGCCAACGCCTGCCGTTTGTCCCGCGCCTGCTGCATGGCAGGCCGAGCCGCTTCAAACTCCTGTTTGCGCAAGTCGCGCAACTGTTGCACCTGTGCGTCGCTCAAACCCAAGGCATCTTTCAGTGCATCCGCATTGGCTGCCATGGCCTGCCTTCCAGGCTGGCCAGCCCAAGCCCGCCGCGGCCCCGGTCCACCTGGGCCCTGAGCCATGAGAGTCCCCGCCACCAGGCAGAGTGTCAGAGTCAATCTCATCATTGTAGTTGTCCTTTCCGGGCCCGATCTTGAACCCGCTCACTTCTGAATGACGAGCAGACTCGAAGTAAGTTTACCCGGCCCTCCGCCAAAAGATAGGCCGCGGAATTGATCAAACCGGCCGATAGATTTGACGTGGCTGTGAAGTACGAAAGACGACGCCACCCGCGCCACCCAATAGCTGGGAAGGTGAAGCTCTACTGGAAGTCCCCGGACGGCCGCTCGCACTTCATCGCTGGGACGGTAGTGAACATTTCGAAGAGCGGCGCACTCGTTGATATTGAGAGGCCGATTCCGCTGTCCACAGTCGTCCAAATCGAGAGTTCCCAGTTCCGGTTTGCGGGGATCTGCAACGCTCGGTTCAGCACCGCGCATGGGTTGAATTGGAGGGTGGGGTTGGAGTTCAGCGGCGGGATGGAATGGCGTGGGACAACTCCACCACAGGCCAACTAGGGCGACGCCGGGAACCAGCAACTCCCTCGACAGCGGGCGCGATGCCGGGCCATCCTCGTGGCCGAACTGAGCAACAGGGCGCGTCTGCTCGGCGAGGCGGTGCTGGCAGCGTCCAGCCGCATCGATGTCATCGATCGGGCACTTTTCGGGCCGGGGCTGTCTCCCTGCACCGCGCCATTAATTCCGGAGAAAAGAATGAGATCGCGGTCACCCACGAGGACTTCCTGACCGTCCTCGAAGAATCACGCTCCATCGCAAGCGTCACTTCGATTGAGCGTTACCACCCTGCGCCGCGCGTCCTGGTCCGTACCCGGCACAGGTACATGTCGGCGGTAATGTACAGCGTCGATCCGTCGTCCCCCCATGCGGCATTGGCGGTCGCCTCCCCTGTCTCGATTCTCCCCAAGCGCTTTCCGTCCGGGGAAAAGATATGGATACCGCCAGGCCCGGTCGCGAACAGATTCCCTGCCGCATCCACCTTCATGCCATCCGGCAGCCCGGGAGCCGTCTCGGCGACCATGGAGGTCACATCGGCGAAAACCCGTCCCTTGCCCAGAGTGCCATCGGCTTGCACCGGGTATGCCATCCAGATGGCGCGCTGTGGATCACTGTTGGCTACGTAGAGGATCTTCTCGTCGGGGGAGAAGGCGATCCCGTTGGGCCGGCTCAGCTCGCGGGTGAGCAGGGTTACTTTGCCCTCAGACCAGCGGAAGACGCCGCAAAAGTCCAGTTCGCGCCGGGGATCTTCGGCCTGCTTCGGGAGCCCGTATGGCGGGTCGGTGAAGTAGAGATCCCCATTCGACTTGAGCACGCCGTCATTGGGGCTGTTCAAGCGTTTGCCTTCGTAGCTGTCCGCGAGGGTGACTTTCCCGCCATCGGTGTCCATCCTGGAGACCCTGCGGTCACCGTGCTCCATCAGGATGAGTCGGCCCTTTGAGTCGAGCACCAGTCCATTGCTGCCGGGTTCGCGTCCCCACGGCGCCACTCCGGTGAAGCCGGAGGGCTTCATGAACAGCTCGATCCCCTTCTCGTGTGTCCACTTGAGAATTTCGTTATTGGGGATGTCCGAGAACAGGAGGAACTTTCCCTGCCGGGACCAGACAGGGCCTTCCGCCCATTCGAAGCCGGAAGCAAGCACTTCGATTTTGCTTTCAGGCGGCAGGATGGCATCGAGCCGAGGGTCCTCCCGGATGATCCTGCCTATCGCCGGATAGGTGTGCGGCGGCTGCGCCAGTACGCCCATAACTGACAGAACCCAAAGGAAGATAGTGTGTCTCATGGCCTGAACATTTTAATGCGGTTTCGCCCGGGCCGGATCAAGATTGTAGCAAAGATTTCACTTCCCTTCCCGCCACTCCTCTGCTATTATGAACAAGTATTTAGATCGGCCTGCGGTAAGTTGGGACTGAGCCATAAGCCCGCCTTGTGTCAACTCCCCTGATTTTCTCGCCAGCTGTCCGAATACGAAGGAGTGTCTGCTTGAAGAACATATTTGTAGGAAATTTGAGCTTCAGCTCGAGCGAGGACGCCGTGCGGGGCTTGTTCGAATCTTACGGTACGGTTGATCGCGTCAGCATCATCACGGACCGTGAAACCGGCCGTTCCCGTGGCTTCGCCTTCGTCGAGATGTCTAACGATGAGGAGGCAGAGCGCGCCATCAACGCTCTGAATGGGATGGATTTCGGAGGCCGTAAGTTGAACGTCAACGAAGCGCGTCCGCGCGAGGAACGTTCCTTCAGTGGCGGGGGCAGGGGAGGCGACCGCGGTGGTTTCGGCGGGCGTCGCCGCGAACCGCGCTGGTAAACCAGGTTTTAGCAACAAAGAGGGCCGCCTGAGAGCGGCCCTCTTTTTCATTTTCCGGACGGGTTGGTGCGGCTCAGTTCGCAGCGTTGAGCGGGTCTTCCCATTTCACATCGCTGTATTGGATGTCGAGTTCTGCAACTCCCCAGAACCTGGTTTCGATCGAAGTCTGGAGTGTCTTCGGGACGGCAATGCCATCCTGAATGGTGTACTCGCGCGTAAACTGCACCTTCTTGAGAAAGACTGAAGGGCTCTTGACGAAGCGCCCCGACTCGAGCACCGTCAGCGACGTGTCGACGTCCACCCAGATCTCGCCTTTGAACAATCCCTCCCGCTTCTTTCTCGGATTCACGTCAAAGACGTACACGCGCCGCTCATCGCGGGTGCGCTCACCCTTGTACTTGAACTTGTAGTTGTCCGGCGTGAGCGCGACCTTGGAGTTGTCCTTGCCGGAGGTCTCCATCTCACCGTTCATGTACCGGAGGATGAGTTCTTTCCACACGGTGTTGTCGCCCTGCCGCTCTTTGACCTCATAAGCAACTGCGCCTTCCTTAGTGACGTGTTTGTTCGCGTCCACTGTCGCCGACATCTTCATCTTCGGCAGCCGGCCGGCAAAGTGTGCCACCATGTTGGCGCTGCGGACGATTCGGGACTTGCTTGTCTGAAGATACCGGTTGAGGATCTTCTCCCCTTCCTTCTCCCGCTGGGAATCGGGCACCAAGTGGAAGGAAACTTTATCCGTAGGGCCCGGCGCAGGCGGAAGTGGCCCATCAATCAATCCGAGCAGTAGAACTGCACACAGGTATGACAATCAGTTCAACCTCGAGCTGGTCTCTAGTCCTTAGGATGCTTTCAACCGGCAGTAGGTTCCCTCCGAAGGAACGGGTCGTCACCGGCACACTGTTACTATGATGACATGAATGCGATTCCGGTTGGGACCAGCGGCCGGCACCCCCTCCTGGTGACCCCGGAGGTGACCATCGATTTCCTGGGCGATGATGAAGCCCGAGTGCTGTCAACGCCGCACATGATCGCCTACATGGAATGGGCCGCCCGCAATGCCATCAAACCCTTTCTTGATGAGAACGAAGACAGTGTCGGCACTACGGTGAATATTCGCCATCTGGCGGCGACGCCGGTCGGCATGTCGGTCCAGTTCACGGCCAAGGTGATTCAGGTGGAAGGCTGGCGGGTGGTGTTCCAGGTGGAAGCCCGCGACGAGAAGGAATTGATCGGCGAAGGAACACACGAGAGGTTTGTGGTGAATATTCCAAGGTTTGTCTCGCGTCTGGCGGCGAAGAGGTCCGCATGAGAGCCGCACTGCTCCTGATCGCGGGCGCAGCCCTGCTGCCTGCCCAGATGAATCTGATTGAGGGAGCGAAGATCCGGCCTCACGTGAAGTTTCTCTCCAGCGACCTGCTGGAGGGACGAGGGGTCGGCCTGCGCGGCGGGCAACTGGCTGCCGCGTATATCGCGTCTCAATTTGAAGCCGCGGGGCTGAAGCCCGGCGCAGCAGATGGCTCCTATTTGCAGCCCGTGCCGCTTCGATCAGTGGAGGTGGCGCCGAGTTCGCAATTGTCAGCCAGCGCCGGGGGAAAGCCTGTTACTTTCCGCTGGCTGGATGATTTTGTGGGCACGTCGCACACGCAGGAGCCCGCTGCCGCCATCGAGGCCGAGGCTGTTTTCGCCGGGCACGGCATCACGGCTCCGGAGTTCAAGTGGGAGGACTACAAAGGAGTTGATGTGCGCGGCAAGGTCGTGGTGCTGTTCACCAACGAACCGCAGTCGGACGATCCCACGTTCTTCAAGGGAAAAGCGCTGACGTACTACGGGCGGTGGACGTATAAGTTTGAAGAGGCCGCGCGGCAGGGCGCCGTCGCGGCACTCATCATCCACACCACACCGACAGCGAGCTATGGATGGCAGGTGCTGCGGGCCAACGGGCGTCCACAGCCGCAAGTTCGACGCGCTCCTGGCCAGCCTGCTCTGGCATTCGCCGGGTGGATTACCAGTGAGGCTGGCGGACGATTGCTGGGTCTTGCCGGCAAGAGTGTGGATGAGATGCTGAAGGCGGCGGACACGCCGGGTTTCCGCGCCATGCCCTTGGGGAAAGTGCGCATCCACGGCAAGTTCGCGTTCAAGTTGAAGGACATCGAGACGCACAACGTGGTCGGCATGGCGCCGGGCGGTGATCCGCAACTGAAGTCAGAAGCGGTCGTGTTTACCGCGCATTGGGACCACCTCGGCATTGGCGAGGCAGTCCGCGGCGACCGGATCTACAACGGCGCCATCGACAACGCCACCGGCTGCGCCATGCTGATCGAAATGGCTCGCGCCTGGGCGTCCATGGAGCCCAAGCCTCTGCGCAGCGCCTACTTCGTCGCCGTCACCGCCGAGGAGAGCGGGCTGATCGGCTCAAGATACTTCGCGGAACACCCGCCGCTTGACGCGGCCCGCATCGCGGCGAACCTGAACTTCGATTCGTTCGCGCCTTACGGCCGGGTGCGTGACGTGGTGTTGACCGGCGCGGACCGGACGTCGTTCTACCCGACGGTGCGCAACGTGGTGGAACGGTATCAGTTGACGATCAAACCGGACGGCCACCCTGAGTCAGGCGGCTACTATCGTTCCGACCATTACTCCTTCGCACGCCTGGGGATCCCGGCCTTCTCCGTGAACATGGGGTCGGACTATGAGGGCAAGCCCGAGGGATTTGCCGCCGAAAAGAACAAGGAGTACGCTTCCCGCTACCATCAGCCTTCTGACGAGTACAGCGAGGAGTGGGACTTCAGCGGGATGGAGCAGTTCGCGCGCTTTGGCTTTGCGTTGGGAGTGGAGATCGCGAACCTGGAACGAATCCCGGCGCGGGTCGACGCGAAGTAACGGGAACTCAGATAGCGGGCTGCAGGAGCGCGAGCAGCGGCCCGCGCAGTTCACAGGTGCCCAACTGCGCCACGGGACGGCCCTTCACGCGCAGTTCTACGGTGAGGCCGGCTGCCTCCAACGCCTGATGGATCTGCGAGGCGGCTTGAACACGCGGTCCAGCGCCTTTCCACGGCGAGAAGAGTTTCAGTGCGTCATCGAGCGATTCGAACTGCAGCACGATGCGATTGCCTTGAGCTTCAGCGCTGGGACTGGACATGCTCTACCCCTTTGAGGGACTTATCGGCCGGTCCCGGCGCTGACTGTAGACCCTTAATCCCGCGCTCGTGCGGAGAGTCAGCAACGGGCGGGGTCCCACCGGGTGCCCCTCCACCAGCCGGAAACTCCACTGGCGGCCGATCGCTGCCAGGATTCTGGCGCCTTCCATCCAGGCGAACCGCTCTCCGATGCAGCCGCGCGGGCCGCCTCCGAAGGGGATGTATGCGAACTTCTGGCGGGCCTCGGCGGCCTCCGGACGGAATCGATCCGGATCGAATCGCTCCGGCTCCGGCCATAGGTCGGGCCTGCGGTGCGTCACCCACGGGCTGATCGCGAAGATCGTGCCGGCCTGATAGGTGACGCCGCGGACCGTGTGCGGCTCAATCGCGCGCCGGCCAATCCCCCACGCCGGAGGATAGAGCCGCAACGCCTCCGCGAACACCTGTTCGGCGTATGCCGTGTCGATCTCCGCTTGAAAGCGCCGCTCGACATCCGGGTGCTCCGAGAGCAGATACCACGTCCAGGTCAGAGCGTTGGCGGTTGTTTCGTGCCCGGCGAGAAAGAGGGTCAGCGCCTCGTCGCGGAGCTCCCTATCCGACATACCCTCTCCGTCCTCGCCGCGCGCGGCCAGCAGCAGGTCGAGCAGGTCAGTGTGCTCGCCGGGCGCACGACGGCGATCCTCGATGATCCGGTAGATGACCTTGTCGAGACGGCGGCGAGCCTCCCGGAAGCGCCGCGCCGCGGGCAGCAGAGGCAGACGCACCACCCACTGGCTGAGCGGCAGCATCAACAGATCGAACAGATCGAGGATGTCCGTCAGGGCAGCGCCCACTTCGCCTGCGTCCTCTTCGACGTTGGCGCTGAACAGGGTGCGGGCGACAATCGCCAGCGTCAGACGCATCATCTCCCTGTCGAGATCGAGCTGCGCGCCGTCCTGCCAGTGCGACGAGCGTCTCTCCGCCTCTTCGGTCATGATGGCGGCGTACCCGGCCAGCCGTTCACGATAGAACGCAGGCTGGATGAGTTTCCGCTGTCGCGTATGATAGGGCTCCTCGCTGGTCAGGAGTCCTTCGCCAAGCAGCACACGCGCACGGTGCAGCATCCGGTTCTTCACGAAGCGCGTGTTGTGCGTGACGAGCACGTCGCGAATGTCGTCCGGCGCGGCCAGCAGCACGACATTCTGCGGCCCCAGGCGGAATCGCGCGACGTCGCCCTGCTCGCGATACTTGCGCATCAGGAAGCCGGTGGGATCGCGGCGGAACGCGGGCAGTTCCCCGATCATTTTCTGCGCTTCGAGGTTGGCGCGGAGAACGGCAGGAGATTTTCGTGATCGAACGTGATGCCGAGGAAGGCAAGGCACATCTCATCCTCGGTGCCCTCGCCCCACGTCACCGTCTTCGGCTCAGGCGCAGGGTTCTTGGGGTTGTTCACCGAGTTGTCGTAGGTACAGGTCAGTCGCACGGTGGAACCGGCGGGCGCCTTCACCGGCTCGGTGTACGTGTAGGAGCCCTGCCAGTTGAAGTCCCAGTCCTCGATCCGGATCATCTGGCCGGGATCCTCGCGCGGGCGCTGCAATTGCACGTCGATCTTGCGGCCCAGCAGGTGCATGTGCGGATAGATTGTGTTGATCGTCACGTCGAAGAGGAACAGCGGCGGCGTGGTGAACTCGGCCTTCACCTCATGGTTCTCCGCGCCGGCGGGGATGGTCATCGAGATGTGGCCGTTGCCGTCAAGCGGGACGATCGGGACCCACAGCAGCCGCTTCTCCACAGGCACCTTCGAGAAGTACAACCCCAGACGCGTCTGGTCGTCGGCCGTGACGCGAGTCGAGTAATAGTGCACCTGCATGATGATCCTGGCGTTCTTGTCGAGGAACATCGACGTACCATCGGGCAGCGGTTCCGGCCGTTGTCCGGGCGCCCAGCCCCCAAGAGTCCCGCCAATCGAAAGCAGCGAAGACAGGCTCAGGTTGCTCGCATCGAGTTTGCCGACAGACTGCGAGGTGCCGGGACCTCCGTAGCACGTGTAGCCGGGCCCGTCGTCCGCCGCGTCGAGTTTCTCTGCTTCGCCGGTGGTGTCGGTGTACAGCAGGACATGGTGGACCACTCCGCGGGCGCCGGGCAGCACGTCCACGGCGGAGATGAACTGGTTCTCCGTGAGACCGGTGGGCAGGACGAAGCAGCGGTACATGTCCTTGCCGCGGGGCGGCCTGTAGGACTCGGACATCTGCAGAACCAGGTCCGGCTCGCCAAGCACCCACTCGCCTTTGTCGGGGAGCGGCTCCGGAAGATCGGCGGGATCGCCTTCGGGGGCTCCGGCGTCCACCCAGTCGAGAATCGCCTGCCGCTCCTCGTCTGTGAGGGCGCGTGCGCCGCGGAATTTCGACAGGTCGTCGACCGGCTTCCAGGGCGGCATAATCTTCTCACCGACGACGCGCTTGATATCCTCCGCCCACGTGGATGCGTCGTCGTAGGATTGCAGCGCGAAAGGTGCGATGTCGTTGGGGCGGTGGCACGTCTGGCACTTGGCCTGCATGATGCGCGAGACTTGGCGCGAGTAGGTCGGCTGCGCCGCGAGAGGAGCCGCCACGCATAGGCACAAAAACACGCTCAGACGCAGGATCATTTGATACGAAGCCCTCTGACTTGATTTCATTATCGATGCGTCAGCGGGCCTGAACAACTCACCGGAGTCGTGCTGCGGCTAGAACGTCACCCTTGCGGAGAACCAGGTCTGGCGTTCGCCGCCGGTTCCGGTGCCTCGGCCGGCAAGGTTCAAGGTCGAAGTGATCACGCCGAACTGCGCGGGATTCGTGACGTCGGTGCCCGGCAGCCCGTAGTGCGGTGTGTTTGTGACTCCGAACATTTCAGCTCGGATTTGTAGTTTCACGCGTTCCGTGATACTGAAGTTGCGGAAGATGCTCGCGTCCAGGTTGAAGAACCCTGGCCCGCGAAGGATGTTCCGGCCGGTGTTGCCGAACCGGATCTGACCGGATGGCACGGCAGCAAAAGCCGCCGGATCGAAGTAGTGGCACGACTTGTCAGTTGGCGCGCAACTAACGCTCGCGCCGGTGACGGGCGCCGGTCCCACTCCTCCGAGGATTGTCGAAGGGCCGACCTGATCCGCGGTCTGCTGGTTTCCTGGAGCGTTGACCTGCGTGCCTCCGCCGACGATCGAGAACGGAGTCCCACTCAAATAGCTGAGCAGCCAGTTCGTCTGCCAGCCGCCGGCGAGTTTCTCCGCTAAACCACTGGTTGCCCACTTCTGGCTCTTGCCGAAGGGCAACTGGTAGGTCCCGTAGAACTGGAAGTTGTGAGTACGGTCGTACGTCGCCAGTCCTTTGTTCCGGTCGCGATAGGTGGGATAGGGCCAGAACAGGAACCCACCCTGGCCGCCGAATACCGTCGATTCCTCCTCGTTGTCAGTCCAGTTGATGGCCTTCGAAAAGGTATAGACGACGCCGATCGAGGTGGCGCCCCGGGATCGCCAGGTCGCCTTTGTCTGCAACGAGTCATAGTGGCTCGGCCCGTCTGGACACAGACAATTGACGTTACCCCAGTTCTTGTTGGCCACGGGGTACAGCAGTCTGCCGCTTTCGCCCCCACCCGCCGGCGCCGAGTTGATGTTCTCATTCGTGAGCAGGCGAACGCCCTTGGTCCCGACGTAGCCGATCTCACCCAGGACGCTGCCGAACTCGCGCTGCACGGTGAAGTTGTAGGAGTGAATGTAGCCGCGATTGAAGTCGAATGGAATCGTGTTGCCCGGGCTCACGCCACTGGGCACCGGCACAATGCCAGTGCTGATATCCGGGATCGGCACGAACGGGATTCCAGCCGGCAATCCTGGATATGTGCCCAAGGTCTCCCCGGTGAGGGAGGAGGCCGGATAAAACGTCGTCAGGCCCAGGACATCCGAATTTGTCGTGGCCGGATAGTTGTTGCGGAAGAACCGCCAATTGTTTGGATCGGCGCTCATACCGTAGCCGGCGCGGATCACAGTCTTGGGATCGACACGGTATGCAAGGCCAATGCGCGGCAGGAATTGTCCATGGCCGACGTCCACGCCATCATCCAGCGGCACGCTCCCATTGCCGCCGATGAGCACGTTGCCGGTCTTGGGATCGAACAGCTTCACCCCGCCATGATCGGTAGTGGCGAACGGGTAGTATTCCCAACGCACGCCATAGGTCAGCGTGAGTTGGCTGGTGATCTGATAGCTGTCGCGCAGATAGAACGACCAGGTTTGCCAGCGCAGCGAGTTCGGATTGGCGTTCTGAACCGCCTTGCCGGATTCGTCCGGCAGCCCGAGCAGATATTGCGCCAGGGAGTTGGCTTTGTTGGTAGCCGCTCCACCTCGCAGCGCCGTGACGTCGCCGCGGAAACGGAAGGCGCCGCGCGGATTCTGGAACGCTCCTCCCTGCGGCTGGAAGTGGTTCAAGCCGTTCCAGGAGTGTTCGAAGCCGAAGCGCATGTTGTGCCGCCCCTTCACCCAGCCGAGATTGGCGTTGACGACGTATTGGTTATCACGGAAGAGGAATGGATTGCCTGTGTCGACGTTGCCGATGCCGTTCCACGGGCCGTTCGGGAAATTAAACCCCGGAGTGCCTTGGGCCAGGTATGTATCGCCGTTGGTGCCGGGGATCTTCAACACATCCAGGCCGAAGTTGCCCAAATCCAAGTCGTCGGCATACGTCGCGCCGAGGCGCTGCCTCGTGTATGCGCCGTTCATGTCCACCAGCACGGAGGGGGTGATTGAATAGGTTCCGCCGAGACCTACGCTTTGAATCCTGGAAGGCGCCGTACCCAACTGTCCTCCGCCGGTGGCGCCGCCCAGCGCCTTGCCCAGGGCCGGAGGATCGAAGAGTTCCGTTGGCGAAATGCTGTAGCGTCCGAAAATCGTCGATTTCTGAGTGGGGACGTAGTTGACCTTCACGTCTACCGTGTTGCGGTCGAGCTTGGCGGATCCGGTGGTCTGGTAGTTGTTGTTGGCGGTGACCCCGTCGCTATTGAGGAATCCACCTGTCGCGATGCGGCCGAGCATGGTCTTGGCCGCCGGGTCGATGCGGCTGGCTGGAATGATGTTTCCGGGGATCGGAGTGCGTCCCGTCCCATCCGGATTGCCCGTGTTGGGGTCGTAAATGCATCCCGCTCCCGAGGCCGACGAGCAGTTCACGCCGGCTGCCACTGCGGCCGCCAGGTTCGCGTTCCCGGAAGCATCGAAGATCGCCGCGGGATTCGGCACCGTCAGCGTCCGGCTGGCGAGCATGCGGCGCTGGGTCGATTCCCAATCGGTGAAGAAGAACAGCTTGTTCTTCTTGATCGGGCCCCCGACGCTTCCGCCGAACTGGTTCATGATGTACTTCGGCTTTCGGAAGCCGGCAGGATTGAACCGGTTGAGCGCCTTCAGCGCATTGTCGGTGTGATACTCGTATGCGCTGCCGTGAAACTCGTTGGTGCCGGACTTGGTGACGACGTTCACCACGGCGCCGACTGCGTTCCCCTGTTCGGCATCGAAGGAGTTGGTGACGATGCTCACCGATTCGATCGACTCGGCCGGCGGTACGTACGCTGTGTTCGACGGGAGCCACATATATGTGTTCGAAGCCCCGTCGATGCGCGTCAGGTTGTTCTGGCGCGAGCTGCCATTCACAAACCCGGACATTGCGCGCTGCGGATTTCCTCCATCCGAGCTGTTGCCCTCAGTGGGCAGGCTGAACCCCGGAACTATTTTGTAGAGCGCCTGATAGTTCCTGCCAGCGGAGGAGGTCATCGGAAGACTATCAAGCTGGCTCGCTTTGATTGTTGTGTTGACGTCGGAACGGTCAGTCTGCAAAGCGACCTCGCCCGCCGTGACGACGATGCTTTCAGTTGTCTGCGAGATCTCCAGCGTTGTATCGATTCGTAGTTGCCTGTTCGCCTGAATCGGCACGCCCTCCCGGATTTCAGTGCGGAAGGCTTTGCTCGAGATTGTGACTTTGTATGTGCCGGGCAGGAGATCCGAGAACACATAAATGCCCGCGGCGTTGGTTTTTGTCTCCTTCAGCACTCCCGTGCCGGTGTTGAGCGCCTGCACAGTGGCATCAGGAATGGCGGCCTGACTCTTGTCGGTAATGGAACCGGTCAGCGATCCGTACAGCACCTGGGCCGCCGCGGTCGAGGTGCAGAGAATGGCCGCTAACGTCAAATAAACCGCGCGCTTAACCTGCGGCGCCATCAACTTCGCACACAGGTCCATCAGTTGAACTTTTGAAGTCAGTGGAAACGACATTGAAGGACTCCCACGCTTAACCCCGGAATTGCCGTCAACCCAGTTGCCCGGTAATTCGTTCTAGACCCGAACAAATGCTAGGCCGATCCGGCGATGATGTCAAGGGGAGGCGCCTAGTGAGCGCGAGACAGACGGACTCTACGGCGAGTGGAGAGGAAAGGGAGCGAGAAAGGAGGGAATGGTGCGCCCGGAGTGATTCGAACACCCGACCTACTGGTTCGTAGCCGTCTAGCCACCTAGAATTGATGGCTTGGAGGCGATCAAAACCAACTGGGCCTCTGCTCCTCTCTGCTACAGACACACCCAAGCAAGGGCCTCGGAGTGGTTGCCAGAGGCGCGTCGGGACGCCTGTATCAGTTGGTGCTAGTCGGTGGTGGGCACAGCATTGGCGTAGGCACCTCCTGTCACTGCTTTCGGCACCCCTGACCGTGATGGGGAGGGGAGGGTCCAATGCCTACCTCCCCTACTTCCAGACCGCTGACAGAATTTTGAATTTCCACCCTCACTTGTTGGAGTACTTCAACAACCCGACCAGCAGGGGGCCAGTGAGGCAATCGCGGTCCAAAGAATTGCGTCGAACATACTCTCCTCTACCCTCACTAAAACATGCCTAGCCAATTCAGTATTGGGATCGTGGCAAATGCGTGTTGCGGGTTGAACCTGAACCCGAGTCCCGCGAGCCGATCTGTACTTCCCTCAAACAGGATGGTTCCAACGCGGTTCTTGGTGACCGGGAAAAGGTCAGGAATAATAAACGCCTGCTGCGTGCCCGGGCCAAGCGAGATTGTTTCCGTCGCGACCGTGACACCCAGAGGATCTCGGATGGTCGCTCTTATATTGCTCGTGTTGTTCGAGCCTGGGTTAAGAATCGCCATCGACGTGACGAATCCTTCAAGGTTGTCAAACGGCATAACGAAAACGTAGTCATCGTATGCGCTTAGTGGGACAAGAGCTTCGAAGTCAGGCGATCCCTGAATCCGTTGCCGAAAGATGGCATACCCGCCAATGCGAGCCGTAGTCGAGTCATAGGAAATAGAGGACCAACCCGTTTTCAATCCCCCACCTTGGTCGAAGAGGAGGATGTTGAAACTGCCTCCTGCGTTTAACGTACCTTGGGCTGCACTTGTAGTCGTAAGCACACCATCTGGTACTGATTTAAAAGAAACTGTCATGGGCTTGCCAGACGGATCGTAGAAGTTCTGCGAAAACGTGACCTTTGACGACGACAGATTCACCAAAACAAGGATAGTCTCCCATCCTGCGCCCGTCGCAAAGTGCGGGAATACCTTATCGGTGGATCCCACGTAGGTTGGCCGTCCTCCTTGCCCTGCCGACCGCGTGTTGAAGTCTTGCGTTCCCAACGGGGACGCTACAATCTCGTTTTCTTGCGGTGGTAGTGGCTTGAAGTCTTGAACTTGGGCATTCAGTACAAATTGGAACAATGCGATTGCCGGTATCAGGAAGCAATTTTTTTGCATTTGCATGGTAGAAATATACACCAAAACGTTTGATGGTTGGGATACTCATACCCGAACTTAGCCATGGAAATGATCCGACGCCATTCAAGATGAGAATGGCCTGTGTCGCCCAATGAAACTTCCTCGCCTGCCAATCCGGATACGACGCGATTGAACATAGGAATGGTTCAAAGCGTCGACTTCAGATCAAGGGCCGCTGCCTGCTGCCCGGGTGCAAGCAAGAACAACGACTCGGCTCCATCAACATCAAGAAATAATGGGATGCCGTCCTCATGGTGCTTCTTGATGAGAACTTCGACGCCACTATGATCTACGAAGCGCCGCGAGCCAGGGTAGTTGCAGCTATCACGGCGCCCGGATCGAAGGCTCCGTGTCTCTCGCGACCGCGAGAATGCCCAGACAGCGTTTCACCACAATGGGTGACGCGCTCGAAGACAACCGTGTGATGCCATCTAAGGCAAGGATAATTAGCTCTTGATGTCGGTTAGACAGTGATCTATTCTAGTGGCAACCATTGAAGGAGGACGACATCACATGGCTGAATCTCAGGTTGTTTGCCCGGCGTGCGGCCACCGCTTCCCTGTCACGAAAGCACTAACCGATCAGATTGAAGCGTCGCTGCGTATTCACTACGAGGCCGAGGCTAGGCGGAAAGAGAAAGCTGACGAGGCTGCATTCGCGAAACGCTTAGAGGCCGAGCGAGGCAAGATTGAGCAGACAGCCACTCTACGAGCAACTCAGGCATCGGCCACGGAGGTTCGCAAACTTCAGGCACTCCTGGCTGAGGCGGAGAAGCGTGGCAAGAAAGCCCAAGCTGAATACGACCGGAAACTAGCAGCAGAGAAAACTCGACTGGAACGCGAAGCCGATACTAGGGCCAAATCTCTGGTGACAAATGAGATGGCCGATCTTCGCAGGCAGATAGGAGATAAGGATACCAAACTAAAGGATCTGCAGAAGCTAGCGGCTTCAATGCAGCAGCGCGAGAACCAGCTCCGGGAAAAGGAGCAGGAGATCCAAAAGACGATAACCCGTGCGGTGGAAGTCGCCCGGAAGAAAGCGATCCAGGAAACATCGGAGACCATTGAGCAAGAGAATCGTACTCGCGAACTCCAGCACCAGAAGATTGTGGCTGACCTGAGGCAACAACTGACCGAGGTAAAACGCAAGCTGGACCAATCCTCTCAACAGTCTCAGGGCGAGGTCATGGAGCTTGAATTGGAGAAGCTGCTGTCAGCGGCATTCCCTGATGATGATATCCGGGCGGTCGCAAAAGGAAAGCTTGGAGCCGACATTATCCACAGGGTGATCTCTGGGAGTGGACAGCATTGCGGCACGATCGTGTGGGAATCTAAGAACACTAAGAACTGGAATCAATCTTGGTTGGCAAAACTCAAGGCCGATCAGCGCAGAGAGAAGGCTGAGGTCGCTGTCATTGTGTCCGCTGTCCTGCCGAAAGATTTGAATGCGCACTTCGGTCAGATCTCAGGTATCTGGGTCGCTGATTTTTCGGTGGTCTTAGGTTTGGCCACTGCTCTTCGTGCCAACATTGTCGAAGTGGCACGGGTAAGGATGACAGCTGACGGCAAGTCCGAAAAGATGGAAGCCGTTTACCAGTACCTCTTAAGCACTGAGTTTCGCCAAAGAGTGGAAGCTATCGTCGAAGCATTTATTTCGATGAGGGATGACCTTCACAAGGAGAAGCAAGTCGCAGAGAAGAACTGGGCCAAGCGTGAGATGCATCTGAGTCTTGTCTTGCAGAACGTGGCCGGCATGATCGGAGAGATACAAGCGATCACACCGGCGTTCCCGCGGATCAAGAGACTGGAACTCCCGGCACCACGCAGATTGGATCAGTCCGATGGATTTGCAAGGCCGCCCGCATAGCGCGTGAGATCACCGAAAGGACCTGAAGGCGAAGGTGGTTCGACCCAGGACAGGGCCGGAGAACGGCTGGAGTCAATGTTTTCAGCTACGCAAGGTAGTTCCAGAAACTTGATTAAATGACGGTTGCGACACTTCCAAGAACGGGTCTGTACAGGTTTCCTTGACGAATGCGTTGCTGTTAGCGTTGCAGTCAAGTCGCAACCCAAAAGCCATCATGCTGTTCGTAAGTTATCGAGGGGAATGGTGCGCCCGGAGTGATTCGAACACCCGACCTACTGGTTCGTAGCCAGTTGCTCTATCCAGCTGAGCTACGGGCGCACAGTCGAACCAAACATCAGTATAGCGGCTGGGGTCCGGATCAGCAACTTCAGCGCCCGCGGAACCCTACAGAACCTCCAGAATCAGGCACTTGAGATAGAGCGTCTCCGGGACGGTCAGCATGATGGGATGGTCAGAAGCCTGCGTCCGGCGCTCCAGCACGCGGAGGGTCCGCCGAGCGTCCAGCGCAGCTTCGGCCACCACCTGGAACAGTGCCGCCTCGTTCACATGGTATGAGCACGAACATGTCACCAGCACCCCGCCCGGCTGGAGCAGTTTCAGCGCCTTGTAGTTGATTTCCTTGTAGCCGCGGAGCGCCGAGTCCAGGTTCGCGCGCGACTTCGCGAATGCCGGCGGATCCAGCACAATCGCGTCGAACTGCCGCCGCGCCAGCGCGAGGCCGGACAGGTAGTCAAACGCATTCGCCTCGCGGAACGTCACGTTTTCGATTCCGTTCGCCCGCCGGTTCGCATCGGCTGTTTTCAATGCGTCCGGGCTCGAATCCACTCCCTCCACGGACTCGCACCGCCCTGCCATGCTCAAGGCGAAGCCGCCCGTCGACGTGAAGCAATCCAGCGCTCGTCCGCGCGCCCATCGGGCCGCCGCTGCATAGTTCTCGCGCTGATCCAGATAGACGCCTGTCTTCTGCCCGCCCTTGAGATCGGCTTGCAGCGTCAGACCGTTGATGCGCACCGGCACGCGGTCGGGAATCTCGCCGGCCAGCACCTCCGGCTCCTGCGAAAGAGCCTCCAGCTTCCGCACCGGCACGTCGTTGCGGGCCAGCACGCCCTTGGGCGACATCAGTTCCTGAAGGCACTCCGTAAGCGTGTTCTTCGCCGCATCCATTCCCTGGTCGAGAAGCTGCAGGACGAGATAGTCGCCGTAGCGGTCGGCAATCAGGCCAGGCAGCAGATCGCCTTCGGCGTGCACCAACCGGTACGCCTCGCACTCCGACGCCACGCGTTTTCGGAACGAGAACGCATCCCGCAGGCGTCCGAAGTAAAAGGAGCGGTCCAGCGTGCGGTCCTCGCGCGTGAGCAGGCGCAGCGTGATCTGCGAGGTCGAACTATAGTGAGCGACGCCGAGGCAGCGCCCTTTCGGATTCAAGACACGGACTGCTTCTCCGCGCTGGGCGTCGCCGCGCTCCGTCACGTCGCTGGCGTAGATCCACGGATGGCCGGACTCGACGCGCGATTCGCCTTTGCGGCTGATCTTGACGCTCTTCACGCCGCGCGCTGCCTCTCCAGACGGGCGATCCTCTCCTCGGTTGCCGGGTGAGTGGAAAACAGCCGCATCATGCTCTCCCCGCTGAACGGCTTGATGATGTACATGTGCGACATCGCCGGCGAGGCATCCATCGGGATGCGCTTGGAATACGATTCCAGCTTGCGCAGCCCGGAGATCAGCCCGTTCGGCGAGCCTGTGAACTTCGCGGAAGCCGCGTCGGCGCTGTATTCGCGGGTGCGCGAGATGGCCATCTGGATCAGCATGGCGGCGATCGGCGCCAGGATCAGCATGAGGAGCCCCACGATGGGATTGGGCGCTTCGTCATCATCGCGCCGTCCACCGCCGAAGAAGAATGCCATGCGTGCGACGAACGTAATGGCTGCGGCAATGGTCGCGGCGATGGAGCTGATCAAAATATCGCGGTTCCGGATGTGGCCCAATTCGTGTGCAATTACGCCTTCCACCTCGTCATCACTCATCAGCCGGAGCAGGCCGACGGTCACAGCCACGGACGAATGCGCCGGATTCCTGCCAGTGGCGAATGCGTTAGGCGCATCTTCCGGGATGACCCACAACTTCGGCATCGGCAGTCCCATGCGCTCGCAGAGCCGTTTGACCATCGGCGCGATGCGCCAAAATACTTCCGAGTTCTCGGTCTCACTGACCCGGATTGCACCGCTGCTCATCAAGGCCATCTTCTCGGAGAAGAAATAGCTGAAGAAGTTCATCCCGATCGCCAGAATCAGGCCCATGGCCAGCCCGCTGCGCCCGCCGAAATACTGGCCCGCGGCCAGCAACACGCTGCTCATGGCGCCGAGGAGTAGAACTGTTTTGATCGCGTTCATAGTAACCTGTTCACTATTTTCTCAGATGCTTGGCAGGACAGCCTCGTTGCGGGCTCCGTGCACTCTTCGGGTATCCTGAGGAGTTGGGGACATTCGGATCCGAGCAGGAAGGAGATCAGATCGATGAGTCAGGAACTCTCGAGGAGAAACTTTGTAGGGAAAGCGGCAGCCCTCGCCGCTGCGCCGGCAGTGCTGCCGGCACTGGGCGCCAATGACAGGATTACCCTCGGAGTCATCGGCACAGGCGGACGCGGACGCTACCTGACGGAGCGTGCTTTCGTCGGCAACAAGGGCCGTTTCCAGGTGGAAGCCGTCTGCGACACCTACAGCGGCAACCTCGCCAAGGGCAAGGATGTCGTCGCCACTCTCGGCAAGAACACGCCGAAGGCCTTCGTCGACTACAAAGAACTGCTGGCCGACAAATCCATCGACGCCGTCATCATCGCCACTCCGGAGCACCTGCATCACCGCATGCTGCTCGACGCACTCGCCGCGGGCAAGAATGTTTACGTCGAAAAGCCCCTGGCCCACACCATTGAAGAGTGCCAGGAGATCATGAAGGCCGTCGCCAAGAGCAAGAGCATCGTGCAGGTCGGCACGCAGAACCGCTCCAACAGCCTCTACCAGATGGCCAAGACGATGATCGCGCAAGGGCTTATCGGCGACTGTCACTATGTCCGCGCCTTCTGGTATCGCAACGCGCTCCCCAACGGCGCCGCCGCCTGGCGTTACCCCGTCCCCGAGGAAGCCAACGAGTCCAATACCGACTGGAAGCGGTTCCTCGGCTCCGCTCCTCAAAAGCCCTTCTACAAGCCGCGCTACTTCCAGTGGCGCCTGTACTGGGATTACTCCAGTGGCATCGCCACGGACCTGATGGTGCACCAGACCGACATCACCGCCTTCGTCATGAACAAGGGCATTCCCAACAGCGTCGTCGCCACCGGCGGCGTCAACCGCTGGGTGGACGGCGATGACCGGGACGTGCCAGATACCTGGAGCGTCCTGATGGACTACGAGAGCAGGTTCCACATCAACTACTCCTGCTACCTCGGCAACGCCCGCTTCGGCTACGGCGAACAGTTCATGGGCAACGACGGCACCATCGAAGTGATCAGCCGCCAGACGCTCAACTACTATCCCGAGTCCTACCCCGGCGTCTCGGACGCCATCAAGGCGCGCAAGGAACTCTCGATCACGATCCCGAACAACGACCACCTCGCCGTGGAGGCGCACATCCGCAACTTCTTCAATGCGATTGAGGGCAAGGAGAAGGTCATCGCGCCGCCTGCGGCAGGCTATGAAGCGGCCATCCCCGGCTTCATGTCCGTCCTCAGCTATCGCCAGGGCAAGAAGGTGCTCTGGGATCACAAGGGCGACAAGTACAGCTTCGCGTAAGAGCTTCAACCGCGGAGGCGGCGCGCACCGTCTCCGCGGTTCGATTACAGCCCCAACCGGTCCAGCAGGGGCTTTTCGTAGACGTCGTCCTCGCCCGGATAGTGCAACTCCCCATCAAAACGGCCCGTTTCCTTCGCCAGCGCCCACACGAGACTCTCGCCCGCGGGCGCGATCGCCGGTTCCCTCCGGAACACCGGATCCGCGAATGCCTCCCCAGCGTCAATCACGCGCCAGTCCTGCTGCCGCAGCTCCGCCACCAGATCTCCCAGGAAGAGCGAGTTGATCAGGTTGTAGTGCAGCAGCAGGGTGTGGGGGATTCCATGACCCACGGCACGCCGCGCCAGCGAGTCGTAGTATTGTGCGCGGTCCAAAATGTGATCGAGATAGGGCCGGCGGAAGCGCGTCACGTCGAACTCCGGCTCACGCTGGAGCCGCTGGCGCAAGCGCGCGTCATAGTACCAGTCCGACGCGTCGATCGTGACGTAGCCATTGCGATAGCCGTGCTCATGCATCCACATGCGCATCGCGTCGCGGCGTTCGACAGTCTGGCCTTCCTTGAGCTGCGGAAATCGAAAAAGGCGCTGGAAGCCTTCGTACGAGCGGAGCAGATCATCACAACGAAGGATGCCTGCCTGGAACTGTTCCGGCGAGATCGATGCCGAAGCATAGCCGACATGATCCCAGGTGTGGTTGCCCAGGATATGGCCGGCCTTGCTCCACGCCCGCAGAATCGAGGCGCCCTGCGCGTTGTCCACATTCATGCCGGTGACGAAAAGTGCGGCCTGGCCCGGGAGCGCCGCCCGCAGCGCGGCGTCCGCGCCGGCCTGCCAGCGCCCGGGAATACCGCGCCAGGCCACATCGTCGAATGTCAGCGCAACGCGCTTCCCGGTCGCGGCTCCCGCGAGCCCTTGAATGAAAGTCCGGCGGTTCATTTCACAGTGACGATGAAGTCGAGATCCAGGATCACCGCGTCGCGGCTCACCTTCACCTGCCTGAATTCAAAGCCCGACAGCTCACGGCGAAAACCCTGTGCGGGGTCCTTCTGCTCCAGCAATTCGCGCGCCCGGCCGGCGATGTCCAACCCGAACTGCTTTTCCAGGCTCGTGGCGAGGGCGCTGCGCACGCGCCTGATGTAGAAGGAGTCCTTGCCGCCCGTATCCACTTTGACGTCGGCCAGCACCAGCACTCCGCGCTTCACTAGCGGCGTCGCGGCCACCGTCAGGTCGAAAGCGTCTCCCAGACCGACACAGCGTCCGAAAACGTCGAGCGCCTTCCGCCCGGAGAAGCGTGCCTTGATGACCAACTGGCCGTTCCACTCGCCCACACTGGGATTCTCCAGGTATGCATAGTCGCAGCGCTGCTCCCTGGCGCCGCTGACGTACTTCCGTCCCTCTTGCGTGAAGACCTGGTCCGCCATCATCTTCTGCACGGCGGGGAAGGCGATCCGCACCTCCGCGGCAGAGGCAGAAAACGCACACACGGCGCAGGCGAGGGCGAGATCACGCAAGGCCATTCTCAGACCTTCTGAAGCCGCCGCAGCGTGAAAATCTCCGCGTGCGCATTGGCGTGTTCCAACCTCCGCCAGTCGTCGTTCACCGAGATCAGCTTCCCGCTAATGTGATTGGAGCGCTCCGACGAAAGGAACTGCGCGAGCTGGATCTGCTTGTCCGGGGCCGTGCCGCCGGTGGTGCGGACATGCGCGGCATCCTGCTCTTCCTTCCACCCGGCATGCTCCCCCGCCCGCAGAATCTCGTCCGTCATGCTGGTATACGTGGCGCCGGGATTCATGCAGTTCACCTGGACGTTGTGGTCCCGGACCTCTTCAGCCAGCGTCTCGGCAAAGCGCACGAGTGCCGCCTGAGACGCGCTATATGCGCTGAAGTTCGGCCGTGGACCTTCGGCGCCAGGGCCGACCAACAGCACGATCTTGCCCCACCGCCGGGCGATCATCTCCGGCAGCACCGCGCGGCACAGGTTGACTGCGCCGTTGAGGTTGGTCGAAATCGCGTCCGTCCACGCAGCGGGATCCGTCTCCGCCAGCGTCCCGATGGATCCGAACGCACCGTGGGCGCAGATCAGGATCTGCGGCGCGCCGAGCTGTACCGTCATCCGTGAAACCGCGGCCGACACCTGCTCGTAGTCGCGGACATCCACCTTCAGCCGGAGTGAGGAACCGCCCGCATGTTCTATCTCGAGGTTCGCAAGGTCCAACTCCGCCTTGCTGCGAGCGAGCAATCCTACGTGGGCTCCAGCCGAGGCGAATCCAATGGCCAGGCGCTTTCCGATCCCCCGCCCGGCCCCAGAAATCAATACTGTTCTTTCCTTGAAAGACCGCACTGCTTTACACCCCCCACGATCCTAACAGGGAAGTGTGTCTTCCGGGTGCAAATTTGGGGTTAGGAAGATGAACCCTTCTTCAGCACCGGCGGGTGTCAATGACCCGATTTGGCGTAGTAAAGGATCTGGTCGGCTCGCGCCAGCATCTGGTCCGCACTCTCGCCGGATTTGTGCTCGACCACTCCCATCGACAGGCTCAATTGGATTCGGAGCGGTTTAGCTTCGTGGCGAAGAACATAGTCCCCGCGCAGTGACTGCTCCAGGAGGCGCGACCTGGCCATCGCATCGCTGAGCCTGCAGGGCAACACGATGACGAACTCGTCGCCGCCCCACCGTGCCGCTGTGTCATCGGTACGCAATTGATGCTTCAACCGCTGGGAGAAGAGTTTCAAGAGCTCGTCGCCGGCGAGATGTCCGTACTGGTCATTGATGCACTTGAAGCGATTCAGGTCGACCAGGATCAGACAGAACGCGACTCCTGTCTGGATGTATTCATGGATCCTGGACTGCAGCACCCGGCGGTTCGACAGGCCTGTGAGAGCGTCCCGGCTGGCGATCTGCTCAGCCTCATCGAGCTTCCTGCGGTAGGAGAGCATCTCCCGCTCGAGTTCCTCCACGATTTTGCGGTTCTCCCATTTCATCTCGTCGACCAGTTGGGTGAGTTGCAGGACCTGCGCGAAGATCTTCAGCCGCAGTTCGGTGACGTCCGCCCGCTCAGCGGCCAATTGCAGGTCCGATGCGACATCGCGAAACTTGCTCTCGCGGGCGTCACTTCCGCATCGCAAGGAACTGGTTGTCTCCGAGAGCAGCTTCAGGACATCCGCCAGTTCGACCGTGCCCGCAATCTGCCTTCGAATCTGATCGGCAGCCCCTTCCAGCACGCGACCCAGACTGATGCGGACCATCTCGAAACCCGGCTCGTCGGGCTGCCTCTTCAGAAGGCGGCGTTCGGCATCCAGGGTTATTGGCTGCCCGGCTGTCTTGAGAGCGCAAGGATTCAGGACGTGCTTCTCCACGCCTCCGAGGGCTTCGAGATAGCAATCCAATGACTTCTTGAACAGCGAGTTCTGCTGTTCCCAACTGTCCATACTGGCACGCAGGCTGACGAGGTCATTCGGCACGGCGTACTGCTCTCACCTCATCCCCTGTATCGGCAAGTTCCGGCAGGCTTTGACCGATCTTGTGATCCCGGCTGCAGGTCGTAGCCGGCGGTTTGCTGGGATATACTGTGATAGGCGCGAATCCCGTGAGTGATTCGTGTGCCGACCCGATTTTCTGGAGGACGATGAGTAAAGAAGATTGCATTGAAGTGACCGGCACCGTGGTGGAAAAGTTTCCCAGCGGACTGTTCAGCGTTCAGCTCGACCAGGAGCGTATTGTGCTCGCCCACCTGGCCGGCAAGCTGCGCCGTAATCGTATCCGCGTGCTGGCGGGCGATCGCGTGACCCTAGAGATGTCGCCGTACGATCTCACCAAGGGCCGCATCACCTATCGCCACAAGTAGTGCCCTCTTCCCGCATTTGCCGGCCACTCCGCTTCGCCGCGGAATCCGCCTGCGCCGGCTGAAAGAGATGAACCCTCCCAAGATCCTGTTTGTCTTCGGCACGCGCCCGGAGGCCATCAAGCTCTGCCCTCTCGTGCTGCACCTGCGGAGCCGACACCTTGAATTCCATCCCAAGGTCTGCGTCACGGCACAGCATCGCGGCCTGCTCGACGCGATGCTGCAGCGCTTCGACGTGATTCCCGATCACGACCTCAACGTGATGCAGCCCAACCAGTCGTTGTCTGAGCTGACCGCGCGAATTCTGCACGGACTGGAAGAGGTCCTACGCCGCGAAAAGCCCGACATGCTCCTGGTTCAGGGAGACACGACCACTACCTTCGCCGCTGCGCTCGCCGCCTTCTACCACCGCATCCCTGTCGGGCACGTCGAGGCGGGACTCCGCACAGGCGACATCTCTCAACCCTTTCCGGAAGAGCTAAACCGCGTACTGGCGACGCGCCTCACGACGCTCCACTTTGCCCCGACGGAGCGTGCGGCACGGAATCTCATCGATGAGGGTGTCCCGGCTGACCGTGTCTTCGTCACGGGCAACACCGGGATCGATGCCCTTCTGTACACCCGCGACCGCCTGCTCAACGGGGAATGGCAAGGATATAGCGGCCTGCTGCCTGCGCCCGGCAAGAACCTGATCCTGATGACCGCCCACCGCCGCGAAAGCTTCGGCGACGGCTTTGAAAATATCTGCGGTGCCGTGCTGCGCATCGCTGCCCGCGGTGATACAGAGGTCATCTATCCGGTCCATCCCAATCCCAACGTTCGAGGCGTGGTGGAACGCATGCTGGCGGGAATCGGCGGAATTCACCTGATCGATCCCCTCGACTACGTGCCCTTCGTGGACCTGATGCGTCGAGCGGATCTCCTGCTCACGGATTCCGGCGGCGTGCAGGAGGAAGGGCCGTCACTCGGCAAGCCCGTGCTGGTAATGCGGGACAAGACGGAACGGCAGGAAGCGGTGGAGGCGGGCACGGCCCGGTTGGTGGGTACGGACCCTGACCGGATCGTCTCGGAGGTCGCCGCACTGCTGGATTCGCCCTCGGCGCGAAAGCCGTTCACAGCAGTTGAAAATCCTTTTGGAGACGGCCGCGCGAGCTCCCGGATAGCCGACTCAATTCTTTCATATTTAAGGGCTTAGGGCACAAGCCCGAATCCGCGCAAGCTCGCTCCGAGACCTGATTTGGGTCAGGAAATTTGGTGGTGCGGGAGTACAATGCGCGCGGAGGTTTCTACGGCCCATGAAAGCCAATGTCATTCCGATGCGCGCTCAGAACGAGGCAGCCCAGACCTGCGACCTGGCGGCCCGGCTGCGCCGCCGCATCGTCGGGCAACAGGAGGCGATCGATGCTATCGTGCCCTACGTCGAGCTCTATGAAGCCGGGCTTGCCCCGGAGGGCCGCCCGGTGGGAGTCTTCCTGCTGCTTGGGCCCACGGGAACCGGCAAGACCCGCACGGTCGAGGCGCTGGCTGAGTCGCTGCACGGCAGTGAGAAGAATGTCCTGCGCATCGACTGCGGGGAGTTCCAGCTCGAACACGAAGTCGCCAAGCTCATCGGCGCACCTCCCGGCTACCTGGGTCACCGCGAAACCCAGCCGATGATCAGCCAGCACAAGCTCAACGCCACCTCCAGCGATCGCAGCAGCCTTTCCATTGTGCTCTTCGATGAGATCGAGAAAGCGGCGCCCTCGCTCGGCAGGCTCCTGCTTGGCGTGCTCGACAAGGCTTGGCTCAAGCTCGGCGACAACACCACGGTGAACTTCGAGCGGTCCCTGATCTTCATGACGTCGAACCTGGGAGCGCGCGAGATGATGGCCGAGCTGACTGACCGTTACGGCTTTGCATCCGCCCATCCCGGCGATAGCTCTGAGACAAAGCTGCATCGCATTGGCCTGGGCGCGGTGCGCAAGCGCTTTTCGCCGGAGTTCGTCAACCGGATCGATCGCACCCTCACCTACAGTCCACTCTCGCGCGAGGCCTTCGACGCGATCCTCGATCTCCAACTGGAGGCGCTCCAGCGCCACATCTCCATCCGGCTGGGGCCGTCATCGTTTGCGATCAAGCTCACTTCCGCGGCGCGCCGCTTCCTGCTCGAGGAGGGGACTAGCGCCGAGTACGGCGCACGCGAATTGAAACGCGTCATTCATCGCCATCTCATCCAGCCCATGGCGCGGCTGGTTCTCGACAAGACCGCCGCGCCCGGCTCGACGGTCTGGATCGATCGCTCAAGCTTCGCCGCGCTTCTCACTTTTCATTCGAAATCCGACGGCAATCTCGCGGCATAAGCTGTGAAAATATCGAATTCGTTCTTGACTTATGGCGTGGCCGTACTCTACACTCATTCAGGATAGGGGCACGACGCCTATGACCACATGCCAATGGATGAGTTTTAAAAAATCTCACCGGTGCGGCTTCGCTGAAGTACCGTATGCCGGCACGTGGCCATCTATCCTCCACGATATAGCTCAACGGTAGAGCAGCAGACTTGGAATCTGCCGGTTGCGGGTTCGAATCCCGTTATCACTCTGTAAGCCTCTGCAAAAGGCTTTCACCACACATCAACAGCCTCAGGTAGCCGTTCAGCCCGTGCCGCGGCGCGATCTCCCATCGGAGCTTTCGCCTGGCGAGGGCGGCAGCCGCCCCGCTTTGCGCGGGACCCGCGCTGTTTGACGGCTCACCCCATGCCGCACGGCAGGCAGGCTTGAGAGAGCAGCGATCTCGAGCTGAAATTCCGTGTGAATTGCAGTGATAAATCAGGCACGTTTTCCGCCCGCGAGGCGTCTGCGGAGCGGTTGCCTGAGGTCTGTTTTTTCGGAAGGAGGTTCCAGATGTTCTGGAAGCGCATCAAAGTCGGTGACCGCGAGCGGGTCCTCGTGATCCGCGACGGCCGCTTCGACACCATCCTCGGCCCGGGTGAGCACACGATCTTCATGACTCCGCTCACGCGGCTGGAGACCATCGTGTGCCGCACCGACGGCCTGATCTTCGACAACGAGTGGGCTCCATTCCTGCTCAAGCAGCGCCCCGATCTCGTCGAGCTCTACTTCACGCTGGTCGAAACCAGCGACACCGAAGTGGCGCTTGTCTCCGCCGACGGCCGCCTCTTTCAGGTGCTCACGCCCGCGAGGCGCGTGCTGTTCTGGAAGGGCGTCGCGGTGATCACTGCCGAGGTCGTGGACGTCATCGACGCGCCCGAGGTGCCGGCTGAAAAGCTGCCGGCCCTCGATCGTGTCGGCTCCGCGTCGCAAGTCGTGTCAGCCCACGTGCGCGACAGCCATGCCGGGCTCCTCTTTCTCGACAACCGCTTTTCGCGGACGCTGAAGCCGGGCAAGTACGGCTTCTGGTCCGCCGCCGGCCCGCGCGTCGAATCAGTCGACCTGCGGCGCCAGACCATCGACATTACCGGCCAGGAGATCCTCACCCGCGACAAGGTCACCCTGCGAGTGAACATCTCCGCCGACTACCAGGTGGAGGACCCGGTCCTGGCAGCACAAAGCGCCAAGGATCCGGCCGCGCTCCTCTACCGCGCCCTTCAGTTCGCCGTGCGCCAGACGCTCGGCCGCCGCACGCTGGAAGACGTGCTCGCCGACAAGACCGACGTCGACGAGAGCGTCGCCGGAGAGGTGCGCACGGCCATGGCCGCCTGCGGCCTGCGCGTCGGCGCCATCGCGCTGAAGGACATCATCCTGCCCGGCGAGATCCGCGACATCCTCAACCAGGTGGTAGCCGCGGAGAAGCAGGCGCAGGCCAACCTCATCCGCCGCCGGGAAGAGACGGCCGCCACGCGGTCGCTGCTCAACACGGCGCGCCTGATGGAGGAGAACCCGCTGCTCGTCCGCCTCAAGGAGCTTGAGACGCTGGAGCGCGTGGTCGAGAAGGTAGACCGCGTCTCCGTCAGCGACGGTTTCGAGGGTCTGCTCACGAACCTGGTGTCGATGAAATAGGAGAGTTCGCGCGGCGCCCTATCGCCGCGCGAACCGCCTCAGGCGGATGATCTCAGTGAAGGCGATGAACAGATTCAGAATCCCCAGCCCGCTGACTGCGCCGCGGAAATGCTGGCTCATCAGCAGGGGCTGCCAGTCCGGCATCACGTGCAGCAGCCAGTTCCGGTTCCACAACGCATCGACCCACGGATAGACCAGCAGAAACGCGCCCAGTTCCAGGCAGAAGATGCAGAAGAGCACGGAAGCGAGCTTCGCGGTCCAGGGAGCGCCGCGCCCTTCCTGCACGGCATCGTCTTCGGCCGGGAACTGCGGGTGCTCAGGGTTCATAGCAGATTCCCCTGGAGCGCTTCGAGGACCGGCGCGAAGCTCCGCCGGTGAAAAGGAGTGGGGCCCAGGCGCTTCAACGCCTCCATGTGCTCCTCGGTGCCGTAGCCCTTATTCCGCGCGAAACCGAAGTCGGGATACTGCGCATCAAGCTCGCGCATGTGCGCATCACGGGAGACCTTCGCGACGATGGAAGCAGCAGCGATGGCGCGCACCCGTGCATCCCCTTTGATCAAGGCGCGCTGCGGCACTGGAAGGTCAATCACGAGAGCATCCACTAAGAGATAGTCGCAAGGCGGGCTGATGGACTCCACCGCACGCCGCATGGCTAGCCGCGAGGCCTGGAGGATATTGATGCGGTCAATCTCCTCAGCGCTCGCAACCCCTACGGCCCATGCCGCCGCACGCTGGCGAATGTGCTCAAACAGCTCGTCCCGCCGGTCTTCTTCCAGCGTCTTGCTGTCGGCCAGTCCGCGGATGGGGCGGTCCGGATCCAGGATGACTGCCGCGGCATAGACAGGGCCGAACAGGCATCCGCGTCCCGCTTCGTCTACGCCGGCAATCCTCCCATAGCCCATGCGCCGCACCTCCACTTCGAGATGATTGGTGCAGCGCACGGCTGTGGCCTTTCCGTTACTCGCGCTCCTTCAGGCGTGCGGCCTTGCCCTTCAATGCGCGCAGGTAGTACAGCTTTGACCGCCGCACCTTACCGGTGCGGATCACGTCGACGCGATCGATCACTGGGGCATTGAGAGGGAAGATGCGCTCCACGCCCTGCCCGAAGCTGATCTTGCGGACGGTGATGGTCTCGCCCAGGCCGCTGTTCTTGCGTGCAATGACGGTCCCTTCGAAAGCCTGCAGGCGCTCCTTGTCGCCTTCCTTGATCTTCACGTGGACGCGAATGGTGTCGCCGATGCGGAACTCGGGCAGGTCGGTCCGCTTGTTCTTGTTGAGGACTTTGCTCAGATAGGGGCTCATCATAGGGCTGCTTCCTTCTAACCTTTCTTCCTGACTCCCTGCGATTCCGGATCAGCCTCCACCGCGGGGTTCCGCGGCTTCAGCAGCTCCGGACGGAGCCGTTGTGTCTTTTCCAAAGCGGCCTCACTGCGCCACTTCCGGATCGCGGCGTGATTACCGCCCAGAAGCACGTCGGGCACGCTCCAGCCGCGGAAAACCGCCGGCCGCGTGTAGTGCGGACAGTCGAGAATACCGTTGCCGGCGCCCTCGCCCTCCAGGTCCGTGAACGACTCCTGGACGGAGGAATCCTCGTTGCCGAGCACGCCGGGGATCAACCGGGCGACGGCATCCACAACTACCGCGGCGGCCAGCTCGCCGCCGCTCAAAACATAATTGCCGATCGAGATTTCCTCGTCGGCCAGGTGCCGGCTGACCCGTTCGTCGACGCCTTCGTAGCGCCCGCAGATCAGCAACAGCTCCTCAAACTCCAGCAATCGGCGCGCAGCCCGCTGGTCGAACAACGGCCCCTGCGCCGACAGCAGCGCAATCCGCTGTTTCGCCGGATCACGCTGCGGAAAAATCGATTCCGCCGCCTCGAAGATCGGCTGCGCCTTGAGCACCATGCCCTCGCCGCCGCCGAACGGCCGGTCATCCACAGTCTTGTGGAAGTCGTAGGTCCAGTCGCGCAGATTGTGAACCTTGATCTGCAGCAGACCGGACTGCCCGGCCCGGGCGACCACCCCGTGCTCGAACGGCCCCCGGAAGAATTCCGGAAAAATCGTCAGCACGTGGAAGATCATTATTCTTCTAGTCCTGCCCGGACTTCCGAGCATTCAACCCCAACAAACCTTCAGGCGGATCAATCACAATCCGGCGGCCCGCGGGATCGATCTCCACGCAGATGGACCGCGCGAACGGAATCCAGACTGCGTCCTCAGGACGCGTCCCGTCGATCACAACTTCGAGCAACTCCGGCCCGCCGAACGCCTGCCAGCCGGTGACCACCCCGCGCCTTTCGCCTGTGCGGCGGTCAAACACAACACAACCGATCAGGTCCGACAAATAGTATTCCCCGTCGGAGAGCGGCGGCCTTTCCGATTCCGGAATTACCACTTCGCACCGCTCCAACGCTTCCGCCGCGTCGATATTCTCGATCCCGGCGAACTGGAACACCAGCCGGCCCTTGTGCGGCCACAAACTCACGACCTCCAGCGGTTGGCCGTTATTCAGCCATTCTCCGCTGGTCTTTCGAATCCATACCCGCTTCAGCTCCGAATAGCGTTCCGGGCCATTCCAGCCGTCCGCGTAGATCTCCCCACGGAGACCCCGTGTCCGGCCCAATCTCGCTACAATCACCCAGTCGCCTACCGGCGCTTCCGCGTCGTCGGGCATCACTCTAGAATTTCCAGCGTAAATCGCCGGTTCAATTTCATCCCAGCCGCGCCCAGCAACGTGCGGATCGACCGGGCCGTCCGGCCCTGCTTTCCGATCACCTTACCGAGATCGCTTGGAGCAACGCGCAGTTCGAGCACTGTTACCTGCTCGCCCTGTACCTCGCGGACCTGCACCTCTTCCGGGATGTCCACAAGAGCTTTCGCAATTTCCTCAACGAGTTCTCTGATGCCAGCCATCGCGAGGACCTCCCGTCCTGCCTCAAATCCTAGCATGAACAACTGATCATCCAACGGGAAAGGACCTGAGCCGAACGCGCAGACTAGGCCGCGGGCGCCTCAACCGGAGCGGGATTGGCCTTCACCAGCCGCGCCACAGTATCCGACATCTGCGCTCCGCTTTTGACCCAATGCTGGATCCGCTCGTGCTCGAGCTTCACCACTGCCGGATCCGCCACCGGATCGTAATGACCCACAACTTCGATTGCCTTCGAATCGCGCGCCCGATCCTTCTCAATGACGACCACGCGGTACGTTGGCTTCTTCTTGGCGCCAAAGCGCGCCAGCCGAATCATCAGCATTTCATCTACTCCTGAAAAATCCTCAGCTCCGTCCTAGCCGCCAAACGGGTTCGGGAACGGTAGCTTCATCTTTCCCATCTTCTTGCCTAGCAGGCCGCCCGACATCGACTTCATCATCTTGCGCGCCTGCCCATATTGCTTCAAAAGGTTGTTCACGTCCTGCACCGAAGTGCCGCTGCCCCTGGCGATCCGCCTGCGCCGCGAACCGTTGATCAGCATATGGTTGTCCCGTTCCTTCGGTGTCATCGAATCGATGATCGCCACAACGCGGGTGAGTTCTTTTTCGTCAACCTTTGCGCTCTTCAGCTCTTTCAACGGGCCGATCTGCGGCATCATGCCCAGCAGCGACTCCAGCGATCCCAGCTTTCTTAACTGCTTCAACTGGTCCCGGAAGTCCTCGAGGGTGAATTCATCCTCGAGCATCTTCCTCTGCATGACCTCAGCCTGCTTTTGATCGACGGCCTGCTCCACCTTTTCGATGAAGCTGAGCACATCGCCCATACCGAGAATCCGCGAAGCGACCCGGTCGGGATGGAACGCTTCCAGCGCGTCCGCCTTTTCGCCCGTGCCGATGAACTTCAGCGGCTGGCCGGTGATATGGCGAATCGAAAGCGCCGCGCCGCCGCGCGCATCGCCGTCCATCTTCGTCAGGATCACGCCCGTAATGCCCAAGCGCTTGTGGAACTCCTCGGCGCTCTTCACCGCATCCTGGCCCGTCATCGCATCGGCGACGAACAGGATCTCGGTCGGGTTCAGATTCGCCTTGAGCTCCTGCAACTCCGTCATCAACTGTTCGTCGATGTGGAGGCGTCCGGCGGTATCCACCAGAACCAGGTCCCGCCCAGTCTGCTCCGCGTCGCGCCTGGCGCCGCGGGCCAGTTCCAGCGGAGTCTTCTCTTCGGGCGTCCCTTCGTGGACCGGCAGGCTCAGATCCTTGGCCAGCACCGACAACTGGTGACGCGCCGCAGGACGATAAACGTCCACCGAAACCATCATGGGCCGATGCCCGCTCTTGGACAGGTGCCGCGCCAGCTTCGCCGTCGAGGTGGTCTTGCCCGACCCCTGCAGACCGACAATCATCATCACCGTCGGCGGCTGATTCGCAGTCCGAAGCCGCGCCGCGTGTGTCCCCAGCAGTGTAATCAGTTCGTCCTTGACGATCTTCACTACCTGCTGGGCCGGCGAGAAGGAGGTCAGCACCTCCTGCCCCATCGCCTTCGCCCGCACGCCTTCCATAAATGCCTTGGCGACCTTGAAATGCACGTCGGCCTCGAGGAGAGCCACACGGATCTCCTTCAAGGCCGCATCCATATTCTCGGCCGTCAGTTTGCCTTCGCCGCGCAGGTTCTTAAAAACCCTTTGCAGCTTGTCGCTCAAGGAATCGAACATCGCCTTTGGGGGTGCGGACTAGCGCGTACTAAAAACAGCGGATCGGTCCGCGCGAACGCGAGTAGTGACACACTGCTGCTCCAGGCAGCACCCTCCATTATACAAGTTCAATCGCAGATCGCGAAACCATGTCGCAGCGTTTACGCGCGATCATCGCCGATATCGCTTAAGAACATCCTTTTCAGCCAGTTATGTGACTTACACAGGCTGTTCCCCATCTTCCAGCAGCCACTTCAGGTGTTCCAGGAGTTTGGGCCCCGTGTCCTCGCGCTTCAGCGCGAATTCGAGAAAGCACTTGGCATACTCCAGGCGATTGCCGATGTCGAAGCGTCTCGCCTGCCATGCCAGGGCGTAGACCGGGTGGTCCTGCGCCAACAGGTTCATCGCGTCAGTGAGCTGGATCTCTCCGCCTACTCCCCGCTGAGTGCGGTCGATGCAGTCGAAGATCTCCGCGGTGAAGACGTAACGGCCCGCGATCGCCAGGTTGCTCGGCGCCACGTTCATCGCAGGCTTCTCCACCAGCTTCCGCAGCCTCAGCAGGTCCGGATTGCCACCCTCCGGCTCTCCGTCGACAACGCCGTAACGGCTCACCCACTCCATCGGAACCCGGTGGACCGCCACCACGCTCGACTGCGTCTGCTCGAAGGCGTCCAGAACCTGGCGCAGCCCAGGCTTCTGGCCGTGCGGAGGCTCGATGATCGTGTCGCCGAGGAGCACCGCGAACGGCTCGCCTCCCATGTGGTGCCGCCCCAACCGGATGGCGTCCCCCAGCCCCAACTGCTCCTTCTGGCGGATGTAGTGGATCTGTGCCTGCTCGCCGATGTCCCGCACCAGCTCGATCAGGTCGCTCTTGCCCGCCGACCTGAGGAAGACTTCCAGGTCCGGGTTGTAATCGAAGTGGTTCTCAATCGCCTGTTTGCCGCGGCCCGTCACGATGAGGATGTCGTCGATGCCGCTGTTCACCGCCTCCTCGATGACGTACTGCAATACGGGCTTGTCCACGATCGGCAGCATCTCTTTGGGCATGCTCTTCGTAGCGGGCAGGAACCGTGTCCCCATTCCGGCGGCGGGGATGATTGCTTTCCGAACTTGCTTCAACGGGATTCTCCTCCTGACAACTACTCCGTCACGCGGGGAACCAGGAGCTGAGCTCCCATCTGGGAATATGAGAAGCGGATCCGCTCCAGCCTGCCCGGGTCCCCGTCGTAGGTGCCGATCACCGCTCCGCCCGACCCGCAAAACTGGGTGAACGCGCCGAGGTCGCGTCCGCGCTGCACCAATTCCAGGTTCCCGGGGCTGATGCGGATCAGCCGGGCACGCAGATCGAAAGCCTCATTCAACAGCGGGCCGATCTCTCCGCCGCGGCCGGCCGAAATCAGATCCCGGGCAGCCTGCGCCATCCCCGCCCATTCGCGGATCGCCGCCAGCACCTCCGGTTCGCCTCGGTTGTACCGGCTGCGCAGATCGTTGTGCGTCAACTCGGTGCCTTCGGCCAGATTGTCGTGAAAGACAACGAACAACGGCGGCAGCAAGGCCGGATCCAGCGGTTCATATAGCCCGTAGCCATCGCGCTCCATGCGCGCCTTATCGAAGTCCATGAACACGACGCCTTCATAGACCTGAATCACCCGGTCCTGCAAACCCGCTCCGATGTTCAACTCCTCCAACTCCACGGACAGAATGAGGCTGGGCAGTTGCGGCCGCGGAATCTCCACGTCAAAGAACTGCATTAAGGCGCGCATTGTCGCCGTGACAATCGCGCTCGATCCGGCCAGGCCCACACGCACGGGTACGTCCGTGTCGTATTCGATCGTGAAATTCCGGTCCAGCGCAATACCTGAATTTCTGCACCAGTCGCTGAACTTCTTCACCGCTGCCTTGATCAGCCTCACCCCGCCGTAATATCCGTTGAGCCTCACGTCCTCGAGAAACTCAGTGTAATTTGAAAACTCGAGGCGGTCGCGGTGTCCGCCGCGGATCTCGATCCTCGGCGACTCGTAAATGGTGACGCGCGCGCGAAAGTTGCGGACGATCAGCGAGATGGTCTTGCCGAAATAGCCGTCCGAGGGATTTCCGATCAACCCTGCCCGCGCGTAAGCATTCGTTGTAAACATCTAATCTGCCAGTATATCGAGCCGTAGGTTTCAGGCAGGCAAATGCCGCCCGCTATGATGAGAGTGGATGTGCACACGAATCATGGGCATCCTGAATGTCACGCCGGACTCCTTCTCCGACGGCGGCATTTACCCCACGCTCGACGCGGCGCTGGATCGGGCCCGCCGGCTCATCAGCGATGGCGCCGACATCATCGACGTAGGAGGCGAGAGCACCCGCCCGGGCGCTGAGCCGGTCACCGAAGATGTGGAACTGCGTCGTGTGCTGCCCGTGGTCGAGGCGCTGGCCGAGGACGCGCGCGCCCGCGTCTCCATTGACACAATGAAGCCGGGCGTGGCCGCCGCCTGCCTGAGCGCCGGGGCCACTCTGGTCAACGACGTCACCGGCCTGCGAGACCCGAAAATGGCTGAAACGGCGGCCCGCTTCGGATCCGGCATCGTCATCATGCATATGAGAGGCACCCCGGCGACGATGCGACAGCACGCCTCCTACACCGACGTCGTCGCCGAGATCAAGACTGAGCTCGAACCACGCGTCAACCTGGCGCGAGCCGCCGGAATTCAGGAGGTGATTGTCGATCCGGGGCTCGGCTTCGCCAAAACGCCGGCTCACAATTTCGCCATCCTCCGACGGCTGCGCGAAATCGAATCTCTTGGCTGCCCTATTCTGGTTGGGCCGTCGCGTAAGTCCTTCCTCGCTTCACTGCCTGGAATGGACAGGATTGAAGACCGCCTGGAAGGCACTCTCGCGGCCGCTGTGATCGCCGCCCTGAACGGCGCTTCCATCGTCCGCGTTCACGATGTCCTCGAATGCCGCAAAGCGTTGGCAGTCGCCGACGCGGTCAGGAGAGCATAATGGACAGAATTATCCTGCGTGGCGCCCGCTTTTCCGTTCACCTTGGAGTTCCACCTCACGAGCGCAGCGTTGTTCAGGAGGTGATCCTCGACGTGGAAGTCGAATTCGATACCCGCAAAGCCGCGGCTTCCGATCACTTTGCGGATACAGTAGACTACGCCGCCATTCACGAGACCGTCCACCAGGCCGCCACGGGCAGGCCTTATTCTCTGGTGGAGTCCATGGCAGGTCATATCGCCGATGCGATCCTCGCCGCCCATCCCGTTGAGGGCGTCCGCGTCCTGCTCCGCAAACCCGCCGCCCTTCGTGACCGCGGCGTGGACTGGACCGGCGTCGAAATCATCCGCAGGCGACATGGCTGACGTCTGGATCGGTCTTGGCGGGAATCTCGGCGACCGCCGGCGAATTCTTCTGGACGCCCTTGCCCGCCTCTCCAGCGCCGGCGAACTGATCAGCTTGTCCGGGCTGTATGAAACCGAGCCCGTCGGCTTCAAGGATCAGGGACAGTTTCTCAATGCGGCCGCCTGCGTCCGCACCGAACTGCGCCCCCTCGAGTTCCTTCAAGCCCTTCGCCGCATCGAAGCTGAACTTGGGCGCGTGCGCACCGTTCCGAACGGCCCACGCACCGTCGATCTCGACATTCTGTTCTGGGATCAGGACGTCCTTCGAGAAGACAGCCTTACCATCCCCCACCCCAGGCTGCATCTTCGCCGCTTTGTTCTGGAGCCTCTTTGCGAGATCGCTCCTGGCCTGATCCACCCGACCCTCGGCCTCACCATCGAGGATCTGCTCGCGCACGTCGACGATCCGGCCGGCGTCACCCGCCTTCCTCCTACAGCAGAATGGCCCGCAACGCCGCGGTCACCAGCCGCCACTCAGTAGCCTGCGGATCGATCAGCTCGAAATGGCCCGCTCCCGGCACCGCAATCACCCGGGCATCATCCTTCAGCGCCCGCGCTGCCGTCTCGTATCTCTCTCCAATCTCCGCCGGAACCTCCTTATCCTTCATGCCGTGCACCAGGCGCACCGGCAGCTTCAGCGGCAGCCTCTCGATCGGTGAACCCTGCTTGTATCTTTCCGGAAAATGATCCGGCCCGCCCCCCATCAATTCGCCAACCGCACCGCGGCTCAGCTTCAGCTCGTATGCCCGCCTGAGGTCCGCGACTCCCGCCAGTGATACCACCCCCCTCAGCGGCAGCGGTTTCTCCGCCCCCAGCCACAGCGCCAGATGCCCGCCAGCCGAGTGACCGGTGACGGCGATCTTCCGGGCGTCGATGTTGTACTTCGCGGCATTGCTCCCGAAAAATGCCGCCGCTGCCCGCACATCCTCGAAAGTCCCCGGCCACCCTCCGCCTTTCTGTCCGATGCGCCGGTACTCGATGCTGAACGTTGCAATGCCCTCCATCCGCAGCGCCTCGCAGAAGTGCCCGATATGCTGGAGATCGTAGGCAGCCCGCCAGAACCCGCCGTGGATCACAACGTAGGCCGGATGCGGCCCTCCAAAGCCGGGCACCCGCAGCTCGCCAAACTGGTTCGGGTCCTTCCCGTACGAAATGCGGGTTCCGGGCTCGGCCGGCGGACGGTCCAGTATGTTCTGCATCGCGTCGCTCAACTCTTGATGAGGAGCACCGCCGCCTGCGCCTCCCCGGACTTGCCCTCTCCCACGGGCCCCACCTTCTCCGCGGTCTTGAACTTCACCGACACGCGATCACGCTCCAGTCCGAGCGCCGCCGCCAGGCAATCCCGGATCGGTTCGCGGTAGTCCTTCAGTTTCGGACGCTGCAGGATCACGGTCGCGTCCACGTTGCTGATCTCGAAGCCGCGCTCCCGCACCAGCGAGGCTGCATGGCGGAGGAAGACCAGCGAATCGCAGCCCTTCCAACGCGGATCAGTGTCGGGAAAGTGCATGCCGATGTCGCCCAGCGCCAATGCCCCGAGCAGGGCATCCGTCAGCGCGTGGGAGAGCACATCCGCATCCGAGTGCCCTTCAAATCCGAACCCGCATTCCACCCTCACCCCACCGAGGATCAGGGGCCGTCCTTCCGCGATTCTGTGGTTGTCCCAGCCGAGTCCCGTCCGGATCTCCATCAACCCGCCACCTTCTGCTTCTCCTCCGCCAGGAACAGCCGGGCCAGTTCGATGTCCGAAGGCCGTGTGATCTTGATGTTGCGGTCGCTGCCCGGCACCACCGTCACCTCAACCTGTTCCAGCCTTTCCACCAGGCTCGACTCATCCGTCCCGACGAAGCCGTCTTCCCGCGCTTTGCGGAACGCCTCTCGCAGCAAGTCGGAACGGAACACCTGCGGCGTCTGAGCCAGCACCAAACGGTCCCGGTTCAACGTTCCTCGCACGGCATGCCGCTGGACCTGCTTCACCGTATCCACCGGTACGATCCCGACAATTGCCGCGCCCGTCTTGGCCGCCTGCTGGATCACTTCGACAATCGTCTCCGCATCCACGAACGGCCGGACCGCATCGTGGACCGCCACGATTTCAACGTCCGGCGCCAGCGACGCCAGTGCGTTCTCAACCGAGTTCTGCCGCGCCTCACCACCCTCGACACACCGCACGGGCTTGCTGAACTTCTCCCCGCCGAGCGTCTCCGCCACCCACGGCAAATCGTCAGCGCGCAGCGCGATCACCACCTCAGTCACCAGCGGGCAGGCTACGAACTTCCTGACTGTGTGCAGCAGGATGGGTGCGCCCTCCAGCAGCATGAACTGCTTCCGGCTTGTTCCTGTATTCTCGGCGGGCGCACTCTTCATGCGCGTCCCCAGCCCCGCGGCGGGGAGTATGACTGTCACTTTCATCGTGTCGGCCTTTCGGTCGTCTCTCTACTTATCAGGTCCCTAGTGTGGCGGTTGCGAGGGCATCGCCGCTTTTTCCGGAAGCGGCGCCTCGCCCGTCTTCACCCTCTCTGCCGGCTGCGACTTGTCGTAGATGTGGTGCACACGCTCGTCGTATCGCCCGAAGATCATCTTACCGGCCTGCGTCTGCAGCACGCTGGTCACTGAAATGTCGATCGTCTTCGAAATCAGCCGCTTGGCGTTGTCGACCACCACCATCGTCCCGTCGTCCAGGTAGGCAACGCCCTGGTTGTATTCCTTCCCTTCCTTCAGGATGAAGACGCGCATCGTCTCACCCGGCAGCACGATCGGCTTCAAGGCGTTGGCGAGTTCGTTGATGTTCAGGACCTCTACGCCGTGCAACTGCGCCACTTTGTTGAGGTTAAAGTCGTTCGTGATGATCTTGCAGTCGTAAATCTTGCCCAGCTCAATCAGCTTCAGGTCCACTTCGCGGATCTGTGGGAAGTCATCCTCCAGGAGCTGCACGTTCAAATGGACCATCTTCTGGATCCGCTGCAGCACATCCAAACCCCGTCGGCCACGGTTGCGCTTCATAGAATCCGCTGAATCAGCAACCAGTTGCAGTTCCCTGAGCACGAACTGCGGCACCACGAGAGTGCCATCCAGGAACCCCGTTTCAGCGATGTCGGCGATTCGGCCGTCGATGATCACGCTGGTGTCGAGGATCTTGAATGTCTGCTTCTGCGCCTTCTCCCCGCCAAACAGGCCGCCGAGCGCTGCAAGGTTGAGCATGTCGCCCTTGGTCGCGCCCACGATCAGGCCCACGTAGCACATCACAAGTAGGACCAGAAGTTGCAGAAAAGAAACGGTTCCCGGCGTGCCTGGCATCGCCCGGGCAATGAGCAATGAGATGAGATAAGCGCCAACTATGCCCAGCACTGACCCCACTGCTGCTCCTATCAACCGTTTCAGACTGACCTGCTTGAGCCGGACTTCAAAGAACACGATCAGGATTCCGAGGATAATGGCGACCCCGGCGGAGATCGGAGCGGTCAATCCAAAGGGCTGAAGGAACCACGCGGCAGCTGTCAGGAGGAGCACAAAGAAAGCCCTGATCAGCAGAAGATCATTCACCGTAAACTCCTTAGCTCGAGCGGCATCGCCCCTTTTGTCCGGGACCGCCCCGGGAGGCCATACCGCGGTAAGAGGAGTATAACACTGCATTCCCCCTTAGGAATCATTCGTTTCATGCCGCTACCTGTCTGATCAGTTTGGTACCAAAAGGTGTGAATTCGGCGAATCCCGGCCCCCGCCCCAAAATGGAAAAGGCGTCCCGGCACCGGCCGGAACGCCTTCCCTCGAGTCAATTGTGAGGCGCGTGCTGCGCCTTTAGCCTCTACAGAGCCTTTGCCAACTCCTCCGCAAACGCGCTCTGCGGCGAAACACCGGACTTGCGGTGCTTCTTGCCACCGCGCCGGTTCCGTTCGCGGTCTCCATTCGGCGCCGCTGCTCCCGCCGGTCCGGCCGGTGCGCCGGCACCCATCGGGCGTGGCGCCAAGCCCTTGGCACGGGGCGGCTGTGCAGGATTTGCGCGCAGCAGGCGCTCCTCCAGCGGTGCTCGATCGAAGCGCCGGATGATCAGGTTCATCTCTTCTTCGTTCGGCGCTTCAATGAACGCGAAGCCTTTGGATTCCTGGGTCTCCGGATTGCGGATGACCTTCACGGAATCGGCCACCAGGTTGTCCGAAACAAGCCACGCCTTGATATCATCGGCAGTGACCCATGTCGGAAGGTTACCGAGAAAAACGGTCGAACTCATCGAGTTGGGAAGTTAGCTCCGTCGGGGATTGGGACTGATTCGTAAAGAAGCGCAGTCCATGAGGCACTTACATAATATCATGTGCGATTTGGGCCGGCAACGCGTCCCAGCCATTTTTTGAAACACTCAGCGGCCAGGACGCGTCCTAGTCCTCTTGTCCTATTCGCCCGGCTCCACAGTGACCGCCAATCTGACGGCTGGATTCGCCCGCAACTCCGACAAAACGGCCTCCGGCACATCGGAATCCACCTCCACCAGCGCCACCGCGGTCAGGGTTACACCCGGCTCAGCCGGTCCGTTCTCCCGTCCGAGAGAAAAGTTGGCGATGTTGACGCGGTTGCGGCCAAGCACAGTCCCTACATGTCCGATCACGCCCGGGACATCCAGGTTTCGCATGTAGATCAACCTTCCGCCGAGCGTGATCTCGACGGCGATCCCATCCACCGATAACAGCCGGGGCTTGTCCATGACAACACCGCCGGACACCGCCGTCACGCCCTTGTCCGTGATCAGCTCCACCTGGATGGAGTCCGTCGTTCCGCCCCTGGGCTGGTGCGCCTCGCTGACCGTCAGGCTCCGCTGGGCCGCCAGTTGCATCGAGTTGACGAGGTTGACCCGGTTGGATAGGCCGCGGCTCAACGCCCCGGCCAGCGCAGCGTTTCTCAGCAGGTTCGTGTTCATCTCCGCGATCTTGCCGCGGTAGGTGACCCGCACGCCCTTCGGATTGCCTGTCGCCACATACGAAGCGAACTTCCCCAGGCGCTCCGCCAGAGCAATGTATGGACCCACGGCCTTATACTGCTCCGGCGACACCACAGGCATGTTCACCGCGTTAATCGCCACGCCGTTCTGGAGATACTCCACCATCTGCTCGACAATGCGGATGCCGACGATCTCCTGCGCTTCTTCAGTCGACCCCGCAATGTGCGGCGTCGCAATCAGATTCGCCGCCCCAAGCAGAGGATGCCCTTCCGGTAGCGGCTCCGGCGTGAAGACGTCCAGACCGGCACCGGCGGCCTTCTTCGACTCCAGAGCCGCGCACAGCGATTCCTGGTCGATCAGCTCGCCGCGTGCGCAGTTGATGATGCGCACGCCGTCCTTCATTTTGGCGATACTGGCGGCGTTGATCATCTCTTTGGTCTCGGGAGTCAGCGCCACGTGCAGGCTCAGGTAGTCGGACTGCGCGTACACCTCGTCCAGACTCAGCAATTCCACTCCCAAGTCAGCGGCAGTCAGCGGGTTCACGTATGGATCGGATGCGATGATCCGCATCTCGAAACCGCGCGCCCGCCGCACCACTTCCTGGCCGATGTTGCCGAGGCCGACCACGCCCAGCGTCTTGCCGCGCAGCTCGTTGCCGAGGAATTTCTTCTTCTCCCACTTGCCCGCTCGCGTCGAGGCATTCGCTTCGGGGATCATGCGGGCCAAGCCCAGCATCAGCGCCAGCGTGTGCTCCGCCACCGACACGGCATTGCCGCCCGGCGTGTTCATCACCAGCACGCCGGCCGCGGTGGCCGCCGGCAGGTCGACGTTGTCAACGCCGACGCCCGCACGTCCGATCACCCGCAGCTTCGGCGCCTTGGCCAGAGTGTCGGCCTTCACCTTCACCGCGCTCCGCACCAGCATGGCGTCGCAATCCGCCAGGTGCGGCTCGTACTCCTTCGGGTTAGAGACTACGACGTCCCACCCGTCTTGTTTCTTGAGCAGCTCGATGGCTGCCGGTGACATGGGTTCTGCAACAAGGATCTTCATACTACTTGCCTGCTGCCGCCTCCGCGTACACCCGTTGCACTGCTGCAACGCCCTTGCCGAACTCCACCGGAATGCCCTTGGAGTGCAGGATCAGCTCAAGCTCGGCAATCACCGCGAACAGATCCGGGAAGTCGAAATAGCCGAGGTGCGCGATGCGGAAGATCTGCCCCTTCATCGTGCCCTGGCCGTTGGCGATGATCGACCCGAACTGGTTGCGGAAGCCCTTCACGATCTCACCCGAGTCCATGCCAGCGGGCGCCTTCACGGCTGTCACCGATGCCGCCGGCGACTTGGGCGCGAACAGCTCCAGCCCCAGCGCCCGCACGGCTTCCCGCGTCGCGCGCGACAGAAGCTGCGCGTTCTCCACCAGTTTGTCCATGCCGACGCTCTTGATGTAGGTCAGCGCCTCGGCCAGCGCCAGGATGTGGCTCACGTTCGGCGTCCAGGCGCTTTCGCCCTTGTCCGCCATCTTCTTCTCTTTCTTCAAATCGAAGTAGAGGCGCGGCAGCTTCGCCGTCGCGTTCTGCGCCCACGCCTTCGCGCTCACGCTGATGAACGCGAGTCCCGGCGGAATCATGAACGCCTTCTGCGATCCGCCGATCACGATGTCCAGGCCCCAACCGTCGATGTCGAGCGGCATGGTGCCCAGCCCCGTGATGGCGTCGACAATGCACAGCGCCCCGGTCTTCTGCGTGATCTCACCAATCGCCTTAACATCATGTGCCGCGCCCGTCGAAGTCTCGGACGCCTGCAAAAACACGCCCTTCGCGGAAGGGTTCTCTTTCAGCGCCTGCTCCACGCGGTCCGGCGAAACCACGTCGCCGTACTCAGCGGTCAACACCACGGCATTCAGCCGGAATGCCTTCGCCAAATCCACCCAGCGCTCACCAAACTTACCGGCAGAACATACGACTACCGTGTCGCCTTCGCTGAAGAAGTTGGATACGGATGCTTCGAGCGCCCCAGTGCCCGAACTGACCGTGATGAGAACGTCGCCTTGCGTGCCAAAAACTTCCTTCAGATCGCGCAGCACGACCGGGTACAGCTTGATGAAATCCTGGGTCCGATGATGAATGTCAGACGCCATCATCGCGTGCAGTGCACGCGGCAAGAGAGGCGTCGGGCCGGGCGTCAATAGTCGCTGTTTCTTGATGTACATGGCTGTGGGAAGATGAAACGGGAAGTAACTACTACTCTCCAGTGAATGCTTGCCGGAACTCCCGTATTCGCGCCAAGCTATACATTCACTATAAATCGAGGACCGGGCTCGCCGCCCGGTTAGGGCTCAGGATAACAGATATGGCACTGCTCGAACAGCTTCAGAAGGACATGGTGACGGCCATGAAGGCCAGGGATGAAGCGCGCCTCAGCGCCATCCGCATGGTCAAGGCGGCTCTGATGAAGGAGAAAGTCGACTCGATGAAAGAGCTCGACGAGGCCGCTGAAATGAAGGTCCTCAACTCCCTGCTGAAGCAGCGCCGCGAAGCCGCGGAGATGTTCCGCAAAGGCGGCCGCGCGGACCAGGCTGACAAGGAAGAGACTGAACGGCGACTCATCGAGGCGTACATGCCCGCCTCGGCCAGCGCCGAGGAGATGGGCTCCGCCATCGCCGCCGCTATCGCCGAAACGGGGATCACCTCCGCCAAGCAGATGGGCCAGGTGATGAACGCAGCCAAGGCGAAGCTCGCCGGCAAGCGCGTCGATGGCAAGGCCCTCAGCGACATGGTCCGCGGCAAGCTCAGCTAGTCATGGATTTGATCTGGCGCGAGCCGCGCGTTCTCGAAGCCGCGCCGTCTCTGACTGCCATCTGCCGCCTTTTCGAAGATGCGGCACGGCGCCACGCTACGCATCTCGGCTTGGGCGTCGAACACCTTCACGCCGCCGGACGCGCCTGGGTTCTCTCGCGCCTCAGCCTGCGAGTTCATGCAATGCCAGCAGCCGGCGCGCCTGTCGATGTCCTCACCTGGCCCTCCCGCCGCACCGCCGGTGTTCGCGCCGCCCGAGACTTCGAACTCCGCGGTCTCTCAGGAGCACTCCTTGCGGAGGCAGCATCGATCTGGCTCATCCTGGACTTAAAATCCCGCCGCCCCACGCGCCTCCCCGCCGAACTCCTCGGTCTGAAATTCCCGTCTCAGGACACCCAGGTCACTTGTCAGCCCATTCCTGAGTCATCCACGCCCGCAGTTCACTTCACCCGCACCGTAACCGAATCGGATCTCGACGAAAACCACCATGTGAACAACGTTTCATATGTCGCCTGGTCCGAGCCCTACCTGCCGCCATCCCCCGCGGCCCTCGACATCGAATACCTCGCCGAAGCTTTCCTCGGAGACCCTATCGACATAGCTGTCGCCGGCCCGCATATCCTGGTCTCCTCAAACTCCCGCCTCCTCGCCCGTCTGTCTGTCGCTTGAGGGGACGGAGCTCGCCCGTCAAGTGCCCTGACAGGAAAAACAAAAGCCCGGCGGAGACACGTCCGCCGGGCTGCCTTGAGTACGCTCAGCCACTGACCCCCTGGAGCGTTCTTAGTTGTAGTACGCAGCGTTCTTGTCGGTGAACGCCGCCAGTTCGGCGGGCAATTCTTCCAGAACGTAAATCGAGTTCGTCGGGCAGACCGGGACGCACGCGCCGCAATCGATGCATTCGCCCGGGTTCACGAACAACTGCGCCGCTTCCTCGTACCCCGCCTCTTCCGGCGTCGGGTGAATGCAGTTCACCGGGCAGGCTTCGATGCAGTGATTGTCTTTCGTGCAGGTATCTGTGATGACGTATGCCATAGTCTGAGGGGCTCTCCGCCATACCTAAGTGCAAACAGCGTGCCATTCCCCAGCTTTCAAGAAACTGCACAATCTTAACAACTTAACGGCCCTGATTCTCTGATTGCCGTCTTTTTCCGGTGGGGCAAATCACTCACTAGCGGGATGTCCCCCTGAACAGGTATGATTTTCTCCGGTTCCCGGAGTTCCAATTCGCATGGCCAACCCGCAAAACGAATACAAGCCCTTTGTCCCACCAGACATGAAGATGTCGGAGTTTACGCTCCGCGCCGTCCTCCTCGGACTAGTGATGACGGTCATTCTCGGCGCCGCCAACGCTTACCTCGGGTTGCGCGCCGGACAGACCATCGCCGCCACCTATCCTGCCGCGGTCATCGGGATGGCGGTCCTTCGCATTTTCAAAGGCTCGATCCTTGAGGAGAACATCGCCCGTACCGTTGGAAGCATCGGCGAGTCTGTTGCCGCCGGCGCCATCTTTACCATCCCCGCCTTCGTCATCGTCAAGGCGTGGCCCGCCTTCGACACGTTCGAGGCCTACTGGCAGTCCAGCGTCCTGATGCTTGTGGGCGGCACACTCGGCATTCTATTCGTGACGCTTCTTCGCCGCGTCATGGTGGAAGATCCCGAATTGCCCTACCCCGAATCTTCCGCCGCCGCCGAGATCCACAAAGCCGGCCAGCGAGGCGCGGACGCTGCAAAGACACTCTTTCAGGCGATGGGCATTGGAGGCTTCACGTTCCTCCTCGGCGAATTAAACCTGTTCTCCGCAAGCAAGGATTTCCTCCTGAAGGTCGGTGACCTCGGCCGCAGCGTCATCCGCCTCGGCGGCGCAGGAACCGTTTCTGTCGGCGGCATCAGCAAGTTCTCCCTGCCAGCGGTCGCGCCGGCCTACCTCGGTGTCGGATATATCATCGGGCCGCGCCTGGGCGCCCTCAACTTCGCGGGCGGCCTCCTCGCCTGGGGCCTGATGGTCCCGCTGCTCGTCTACTTCCTCGGACCTGAGCTGTCGAAGAACATCCCGGCCGGCGCCGGCGATCACGCCTGGGACGCTATCGCCAATCAGGTCTGGCGCAACATCGTCCGTCCCATCGCCGTCGGCGGCATGCTGGTGGGCGCATCCTACACGATGTTCAAGATGCGGAACTCGCTCGCCACCGGCATCAAGCGCGCCGTCGCCGATCTCAAGAAAGCGGGCGGCCACACCGAGGCCCACAACCGTACAGAGATCGACCTTAACTTCAAAATCGTCTTCATGGGTCTCGCCTTCACCTTCGCCGCGATGATCCTTCTTTACAACTTCTTCGCGCAGTCGCTGCCCGGCGCCGTGGTGGCTGCGGCGGTCATGATCGTGCTCGGCTTCTTCTTCGCAGCGGTCTCCGGCAACCTGGTCGGCGTCATCGGCTCATCGAACAATCCCATCTCCGGGCTGACCCTCTCGACGCTGATCGTTGCAGCGCTGCTCATGGTCGCTATCGGCGTGAAGGGTGCTTCGGGCGTCGCGGCAGTGCTCGGTGTCGCCGCGGTCGTCTGCGTCTCGTCCGCCGTCGCGGGCGAGATGCTGCAGGACCTCAAGGTCGGGCACATCCTCGGCGGCACGCCGCGCTCTATGCAGATCGGCGACTTCATCGGCATTCTCGTCTCGGGCCTTGTCCTCTACTTCCCGCTGTGGATGCTCCACCAGGGGAACATCAAGGAGGGCGGCATCGGCTTCGGCGATCCCAAGCTCTCCGCGCCGCAGGCCGGCCTCATGGCCATGCTCAGCCAGGGTATTGTCGGCGGCGACATGGCCTGGCCTCTTGTTGTCACCGGCATCGCCATGGGCTTCGCGCTGATCCTGCTCCAGGTCAAGAGCCCGATGCTCTTCTCCGTCGGCATGTACCTGCCGCTAGAGACGACCTTCGCCATCTTCACCGGTGGCGTCATCCGCTGGCTCATGGACTTGGCCCGCGACAAGCGCGGCTTCAATGACGCTCAAAAAGCTCGCGTCGAAAACGCCGCTGTCCTCATCGCCTCCGGCCTCATCGCCGGCGAGGCTTTAATGGGTCTCGTCAAAGCCGGCTTCAATATCGCTGACAAGCCTCTGGCCTCACTCTTCAGCTTCTTCGAGACGCCTCCCACCGCCGCCGGACTCATCGTCCTCGTGCTGCTTGGGTTCCTCATGATCCGCTGGCCGCTGACAAAAGCCGGCGACCCCAACGAACCCGCACCACCGGCCGCGATCATGTAGCGTCCACTGACCACACAGCGGGGCGGGCCAACCGCCCCGCATTATCCCTCTCCCCTTACCCGTCTGCTATCATGGCCCCGGATCGGAGCCCTCCCCATGAAATCACTGCGCATCGCAGCCGCCCTTCTGTTCACACTCGGCTTGTCCGCGCCGTTGAATCATTCCCTGCACGCTCAAGCGCAGAAGAAGCGCCTCCTCGTCATCGGCGCAGTGAAGGGGTTCCAGCACGACGCAACATCCCACGCCATGGGGACGCTTTGGAAACTTGGCCAGGAGTCCGGCATCTGGGATACCTGGTTCAAAACCGACACCCAGCTCATCACGAAGAAGAAACTCACGGCCAACGCCAAGAACATCGACTTCTTCGACGCCGTCGCCTTCTACACCACCGGCGAGCTCGACATGGATGACGAGCAAAAGGCCGCCCTCCTCGCATTCGTCAAGGAAGACGGCAAAGGCTTCATTGGCATCCATTCCGCACCCGACACCTTCTACAAATGGCCGGAGTACGGCGAGTTGGTCGGAGGCTACTTCGACGGCCATCCCTGGAACACCTTCCAGGCGCCGATCATCATCGAAGATCGCGACACGCCGATGACGCGGCACTTCCCCAAAGAGATCACCGTGTATGACGAGATCTATCAGTTGAGGAACTTTTCACGGGAGAAATCCCGAGTCCTGATGCGCCTCGACGAATCGAAGCTCGATCTGACGCGCAAAGGCGTCAAGCGGGAAGACAAGGACTTCGCGGTCGCCTTGCTCCACAACTATGGCAAGGGCCGGGTTTTCTACTCCACGCTCGGCCACACCGAGGAGTCCTGGAACCGGCCGGACGTGCAAAAGATGTGGCTGGAAGCCGTGAAGTGGTGCATGGGCCTGACGCAGGCCGATGCGACGCCGCGTCGCCGCCCGGCCAACTAGCGGTGAATTGCAGGGCGCCTGGCGCCGGCCGGCGCCTGCTCATCCCCCACCAGGGGCGGCGCGTCGAGAGAGCCCACAACGAGAGTCAGCCAGATTCCCACCGCCAGCGCGAGGTGCACTATCTGCATCCACACTGGCGCCAGCAGCACGACGTTCACTGCGCCCGCCGCTAATTGAGACATCGTCAGCAGGATGATCGCCGTCCTGACTCTCCCTCCTGCAGACATAAATGCGGCGGCGAGCACCATGAACCCCGCCAGGACCGCCACCAGCGGGTGCAACAACCGAAGCCGCAGCAGTGCGGGCGCGTCGGCGTGGAACTCCTGCCTGACGCCTTCGATCATGGAGGTGGCCGGAAACACTGTGTCGCCGAGCGCCGCGATCGCGCCTGTCAAACTGGCCAGCAGTGAGGCTCCGAGCGCAACCTTGAGGACAGTGGGCACACCTCCCCAGCGCCAGGCTCCGCCGCGCGCCATCCACGCGGCGCCCGCAATGGAGGCCAACAGCAACAGCGTGTTGGTCAGGTGTGCGCACAGATACACGGCGCGTCCGGCTGAGGCGTTCTTCTCGACGTATGCCAGCAGCACCAATCCCGCGCCGAGCAAAGCCTCCACCACGATAAAGACGAGCGAAGCCCACGCCCACTTCCTTGCCGCGTGGTCCTTCGGGAACAGCTTCCGGCTCCACACCACCAACAGGGCGATGACGGCCAGGGCCAGGCCGCTGGTCAGACGGTGCGTGAACTCGATCACCGTCTGGGCGGTCGGCGATGGAGGGATGACTTCGCCGTTGCACAGCGGCCAATGGCTGCCGCAGCCGGCGCCTGATCCCGTCGCGCGCACCAGCGCGCCCCACAGAACCACCAGGACGTTCCATCCCAGCACAATCCATGCATACCGCTCGAAGTTCCGCTCACGGCCGGTCATACACTTAGGATGACACTCCATGGCACGCCCGTTGAGAGACGCGTGGATCGCAAAGGTGGATCCGGACGACTACGAGCAGCACATGGCCGCCATCGGCCAGGCTCAGGCCAACGCGGAGCATGTTGCCGCTTTCGCGGCCCTGTGCGAACCTCCACCAGGGGCGCGCATTCTGATCGCCGGCGCCGGGACGGGCCAGATGTTTGACTTTATCGCGCCATCGGTGTTTGACCGTGTGCGGCCGGTTTTCTCCGATATCAATCCGCGTTTCCTGTCGAGGCTGCGGATGCGTTTTCCTGAAGCAGCGTGCGTGGCCGACGACCTGGAGCAGCCCTCACTGCGCGGACCATTTCATGCGGTATGCGCCGTTCTCGTGCTGGAGCATGTGGACTCGCGAAGAGCTATCGCCACCCTGTGCGGGTTCCGGCCGCGCCATGTCTTTCTTGTGATCCAGCAGAACCCGCCGGGACTGTCTTCCGCCGTCACGCCTTCACGAGTGCTGCCCGGAACCATGCAGGTGTTTGCGGAGACGCATCCCGGCCTCCTGGATCCCGCTGCCGTATCGGACTACATCGGCGCAGCTGGCTACAGGCTTGCACACCAGGCCCCGAGGCCGGTCGAGGATGGCAAAACGATGCTGGGGCTGTTCTTCAGCCTACTTTGATAGTTCGGGGGTGACGACCGAACTATCAAGGTAAGTCCCAAGCCGAAGCGCGCTGGCCGTGCACGCTACCGCCATGAGGACGAAAGTGGTTTCCATGGTGACCGCGCCCAGCTTCAGCGTGGCAGGCGGGAGGAATACTTTGAGGAGGGACACGCCGACCGCGCACCATGTCATCAAAAGGAACATGGGTTTCAGGCGCGGCATCTTCACGGCAGCGAGAGCTATTGCGCAGGAACAGGCGATCACAGCGCCCCACGCGGCCGCCCCATCCAGTGCCGCCTTGGCTTTTCCGAGGTCCATGAAGAACGCGCAGCACGTCATGGTCATCGCTACCTGCCACGCCATTGCATCGCGCCAGAACGCCGCCGCCAGCAACAACGCTCCTGCCACCGTGTAGCTGAACTCAAGATCGAGCTTATATTCGATGCCGATGCCCGCCACGGTAAGCACGGCAGCCCCGAGGACGGCAATCCATACTGGCATCTCACCTGTATCGGCGGCCTTCCCGTCAACCGCTTCTCCGCGGCTCCGCCAGGCAGCCCATCCGTACGCTGAACCGAGCAGCGCTCCAAAGGTGAGTTCCATGACTTTCCACCAGTCCAGCCATGGAGTGAAGCCGCTTGGCCGCCCCCATGCCTGGATGGCCGCACCGAGCGCGAACCCCGCTCCCCCACCGATCGCGCCCCACGCCGCGAACCTGATCAGCACACGTCCTCCGGGACCGCGCGCCATCCAGGCGAGGAGTGCGAGTGCGCCAAGCAGCAGTCCGGCCCACACTTCTTCGCGTGGCTTGTCGAGGCGGTTTGAGAAGTAGATCAGCTTCGGCGCATTCACGAATCGCCAGCCTGCCCAGGTTCCAGCGATCATCAGTGCCAGGCCGGCAAGCACATCACGCCTGCGGAAGGCACAGCGCGAGCGCATCAGGCCAATGGAGATGGTTATGCCTCCGAGCAGACCCCAGACAGCGCCCTTCACTGCAAATCCGGTGATCGCCCACCAGAACGTCTCCGGCTGCATGGACATTCCCACAGTCTGCCCGTAGGTCTCCTGTCCGCCGAAACCGACGCCCACCGCGCCGCATGCGGCGATCAGCCCGAGATCCTGCCTGCGCCCCAGGAGGAGCGCCAGCGCCATGGCGATCATGGCGCCGGGAATCATCGCGCCGAGCGGCCCCCCGCCGATGAAACCGCGCAGGCCCCAGCCCAGTGACATCGTGACGGCTGGATAGAACAGCCAGACGGAAGGCGACTCTCTCAAGGGCGACATGAGCAGCCATTGTCTCACGCGCAAAGACGGCAGCGGCGCCGGACCTGCGCCCGGCGCCGTTGAAATCTCGCAAGCACTGCGCCTTGGTTTAACCCGCGCCGCCCGCCGTTGATTCTTCGCGGTAGGTGAACGCCGACTTGATGTAGTCGCGGTGCATGCGCGCAATGTTTTCGATCTTGACCCCCTTCGGGCAGACCGCCTCGCACTCGCCGGTGTTCGTGCAGTAGCCGAAGCCTTCTTCGGTCATCTTGACCACCATGCGCATCGCGCGGCGGTCACGTTCGGCCTGCCCCTGAGGCAGGAGAGCGAGATGCGAGATCTTCGCGGACACGAAGAGCGACGCGGAGGCGTTCGGGCAGGAGGCCACACAGGCGCCGCACCCGATACACGCGGCCGCATCCATCGCCATTTCCGCGCACTGCTTCATGATGGGCAGCGCGTTGCCGTCAGGCGCCGAGCCCGTATTGACAGAGACGTATCCACCCGCCGCGATAATGCGGTCGAACGCGCTCCGGTCCACCATCAGGTCCTTCAGCACCGGAAACGCCTTCGCCCGGAACGGCTCCAGCCAGAGTTCGTCGCCGTCCTGGAAGTGCCGCATATGAAGCTGGCACACGGTGGTGCCCCGCTCCGGCCCATGTGGAATGCCGTTGATCATGAAGCCGCAGCAGCCGCAGATACCCTCCCGGCAATCATGTTCGAACGCCACGGGATCCTCGCCCTTGCGGGTGAGATCCTCGTTCAGGACGTCGATCATCTCCAGGAATGACATGTGCTCGTTGACCGTGGGCACCTCGTAGCGCACCATCTTGCCTGCGCTCTTCACGTCCTTTTGACGCCAGATGTTCAGAATGATCTTCATCGCCGGATGCCTCTTATTTGTAGCTGCGCTGCACCAGGTGCACGTACTCGAAGTTCAGCGGTTCAATGTTGCGAATGGGTTCCTTGTCGGCGCCTGCGTACTCCCACACGGCAGCGTGACAGAACTTCTCGTCGTCGCGCTTCGCCTCGCCGTCTTCGGTCTGGTATTCCTCGCGGAAGTGGCCGCCGCAGCTCTCCTCGCGGATCAGGGCGTCGCGGCACATCAACTCGCCGAGTTCCAGGAAGTCCGCGACGCGTCCGGCGCGCTCGAGGGATTGGTTCAACTCGCCCTCGCTGCCCGGAACGTTCACGTTCTTCCAGAACTCTTCGCGGATCTCCGGAATGCGTTCCAACGCGTGCTTGAGACCGGCTTCGTTGCGGCCCATGCCGCAGTATTCCCACATCACTTTGCCAAGCTCGCGGTGGAAGTCGTCGACGGTCTTCCTGCCGCGGATCGAAAGCAACTGCCGCGTCTGTCCGGAGACCTTCTCCTTCACGGCGCGGAATTCGGAATGGTTCTCATCCACGCCGCCGGGCTTCACGCCGGCCAGGTAGTTGCCCATCGTGTAAGGGATCACGAAGTAGCCGTCGGCGAGTCCCTGCATCAGCGCGCTGGCGCCGAGACGGTTGGCGCCGTGGTCGCTGAAATTAGCTTCGCCGAGCACAAACAGGCCGGGGATGGTGCTTTGGAGGTTGTAGTCCACCCAGAGGCCGCCCATCGTGTAGTGAACGGCCGGATAGATGCGCATCGGCGTGGAGTACGGGTCGTCGCCGGTGATGCGCTCGTAGATCTCAAACAGGTTGCCGTAGCGCTCCTCAATGGTGTGGCGCCCGAGGCGCTGGATTGAGTCGCTGAAGTCGAGATAGACACCGCGCCCGCCGGGGCCGACGCCATAGCCTTCGTCGCAAACCACCTTGGCCGCGCGCGATGCGATGTCGCGCGGGCAGAGGTTGCCGAACGCCGGGTAGCGCCGTTCAAGGTAGTAATCGCGCTCGCCCTCGGGAATTGCATTCGCTCCCCGGGAGTCGCTCTTCTGCTTTGGTACCCAGATGCGGCCGTCGTTCCGCAGCGACTCCGACATCAGCGTGAGCTTCGACTGATAGTCGCCGCTCTGCGGGATGCAGGTCGGGTGGATCTGCGTGAAACACGGGTTGCCAAATGCGGCGCCCTTCTTGTAGGCGCGCCAGATCGCAGTCGCATTCGAGCCCTTGGCATTGGTCGAAAGGTAGAAGACGTTCCCGTAGCCGCCTGTAGCGAGGACGACGGCGTCAGCCGCGTAGGATTCGACAGCGCCCGTGGCCAGGTCGCGCGTCACGATGCCGCGCGCGCGTCCGTCGATGATCACCACGTCCAGCAGTTCGTGGCGGTAGAACATCTTCACCTTGCCTGCGTCCACCTGACGCTCCAGCGCCTGGTAGCAGCCGAGCAGGAGCTGCTGCCCCGTCTGTCCTCGCGCGTAGAACGTCCTCGACACCTGCGCACCGCCGAAGCTGCGGTTGGCGAGGACGCCGCCGTACTCGCGCGCGAAGGGCACGCCCTGAGCGACGCATTGGTCGATGATGTCGACGCTCACCTGCGCCAGGCGATAGACGTTCGCTTCGCGCGCTCGGAAATCGCCGCCCTTCACCGTGTCGTAGAACAGCCGGTAGATGCTGTCGCCGTCGTTCTGATAGTTCTTGGCGGCGTTGATGCCGCCCTGCGCCGCGATGGAATGCGCGCGCCGCGGCGTGTCCTGGAAGCAGAAGCACAGGACGTTGTAGCCCAACTCTCCAAGGCTTGCGGCGGCCGACCCGCCGGCGAGGCCGGAGCCGACCACGATCACGGTGAACTTTCGCTTGTTCGCCGGATTCACCAGCTTCATCTCGAACTTGGCTTTGTCCCACTTCTGCTCGATCGGCCCGGAGGGGATCTTCGAATCCAGTTTCAGTGCCATGTCTCTCATCCCTCCTTCGTTACTTCACCGACGCGCCGATCACTCCGGTCAGAACCGCCAGCGGAATGGACACGTTGCCCACTCCAACCACCCATCCATAAATCTTGGCCAGCGTCTTCAGCATCGGCGTGTACTTCGGATGGTTCACGCCAACTGACTGGAACATGCTCCACACGCCGTGATACAGGTGAATCGCCAGCAGAATGTTGGCGACGATGTAGAAGACGCTCACGCCCACGTGACGGAATCCCACGATCACGTTGTGGTAAACATCGCCTTTGACGAACTGACTGCCGAGCGCCTGGCCGGTGGTGAAGTGCAGGATGTGATAGATGAGGAAGGCGAGAACGATCGGCCCGCTCCAGATCATCGTTCGCGCCGCATACGATGTGGCGATGGATGCCTTTTTGACATACGCCTGCGGCCGCGCGCTATTCTTCAGCAGCCATAGCTGAAACGCGGCGATGATGTGCAGCACCACTGAGGCGAGCAGGACGAAGCGGATCGCCCAGAGCGCGCCGCCAAGGCTCTGCAGCAGCTCCGCATAGTGATTCAACTTCTCCGGCCCCTGGAACACCTGCAGGTTGCCGATCATGTGGCCAAGCACGAATCCGGACAGAATAAAGCCCGTCGCGGCCATAACGACTTTCTTGCCGACGACGGACTGATAAAAGGAGGCGGTCCTCTGCAGGCCGCCGTTCACTGCGATGGAACTCATCGAGGCACTCCGTATTCCCGTTGAATAGGCGGGGGTGTGGCAAGGGCGCCCTCTCTATTACGGCCCGAGGATGCCCGGAAGCCACTATTGTAGAAAATTTCGGAGTGCGGAGTGCGATGAAGAAGCGGACCCGCGCTCAGACGGGTCCGCTATCAGGCAGGAGTGCGGCTCAACGCCGCTTCGGTGAAGGCTTTTACTTTCTAACCAGCGCGACTTCCACGCGCTCTGGAGTCTCGCCCTTGGCAACGAGCATCTGGGACTTGGTCGCAGGAATCCATGCGCCGGCGGCTCCGCCCACCCAGACTTCTGCTAACCGGTAGCTGTTCCCCGTCCGCTCAAACACCAGCCGAGGGCTCTTCGGGCCGTTCGGATCTCCGATCGGTGTCGTCAGCACTGCGTGCCGCTCCCCTCTCGGCTCCGTGATGACCAGCGTCGAGTTCGCCTGCCTGTACTCGATGTAGTACTCACCCGCCGGCAATGCCTGGCTCCGTGCTTGAAAAGAGAACGGCACCGAGACTCTCACAGCCTGCGAAAGCGACTGGGCGGGCAAGGCCCCCGCCATGCAAATAGAGAGCGCCATCGCGCTCAGTACAGTAAACAACCGTCCGTTCAACATCCCAGCGATCCTCCCTGGTCTCTCTGGGGCCGGGCCGTTGTAAGCGGCCCGGCCTCTATCTGGTGAAACGGACAACTACTGTTTTTGTTCGTTCGCGCAGCCTGAATTTACACCGTTTACAGCGGCGTTATTTCGAGCCGACTGCGATGCCGCCGGGATTCGCGTTGCCCCACACCTCGGCAAGACGGTACTTGCCGGCGCTTTTCATGAACACGAGACGCGGCTTCGGTTCTCCGATCTGAGGCCCCACCCGGTTGCCCACGACTACCGCGCTGGCGCCGCGCGAGTGGCCGACGATCTGCACCTTGCCAGCGGCGTCCGGAGCAGAGATCACGTACTCTCCTGCGGGCAGCGTCTTGCCACCCGCCACAAACTCGAACGGCACGTTGGTTGTCGTTGCCGTCGACACGCTCCCCATGGCTGGGACCATTGACAGCGCGGCCACTGCCGCGCAAACACACATCATGCGCGCGAATTTCATTTCAGGTTCCTCACTTGTGATTTATGGTGAATGGGGCCCAGACTGGGGGCCGCCGTTTCGGCAGTGCCGATCGCTTTTCGCGTCCGGCTTCAATTATCTATACGGGTCAGGCCCGCGATTTGTTCCGGGCACGCAAGTCTTTTTTCTGCCGTGTTGTTTCTCCACGACAAAGGCCGGGCCTCTCGCACGCTATCTCCCCCCTACCTGAACGCCGGAGTGATCAGGGCTGCTCCACACCTGCTTCAGGTGATACTTGCCACCGACCTTTTCAAACACCAGCCGCGGCTGCAGCGCTGCCGGCCCCGGCCCGACGCGGTAGCTCATCAATAGCGCCGATGAGCCTCGTGTATCGCTCGTGATTTGCATGATCCCTGCCGGATTAGGCTGGGAGATGAAGTACACGCCGGCCGGCATGAGTCTGCCCCCGGCGACAAATTCGAATGGAACTGTCGCGGCCGTGCCAGCCGGAGCTGCCGTCACAACCGGAATTGCCAGAAACGCGGCCACCGCCGCGCAAAGACACATCAAGCGACTCATGTTCATTGTCATGTCCTCTTTGTTTGGAAATTCGGCCAAGGTCCCGTGGGGCGGCCTTGGTTTCGGCTCAGCTAGCCGCTGATTTTGTGCGGCTTCAACTTCACAGACGGACAATGGACGCCATTGGTGCGGAGTTAAGGGTCTTTTTACTTGTGATAACTCAGCTCAAGACCCGCAGGAAAGCGGCTTTGAATCGCTCCATCTCTTCTTTCGTGCCCACAGTCACGCGCACATGGGTAGGCCAGGCCGGCCACACGCGGCCGATGTAGACATGCTCCTGTGCCAGTGCGCTCTGCACCTCGCGTCCTGGCTTCCTCACGTCCACCATGAACTTGTTGCTCACAGAGGGGGCGCACACATAGCCGCGCTTCGCCATCCACGCCAGCACGTCTTCGCGAATCTCTTTCACGTACTGCTTACGCTGCGCGACCAGCCCCTTCGTTTCCAGGCTCACGCGCGCACCCACCATTCCCGTCACCGGCATGTAACCCGTTCCGTACGGCCTGATCTTCTCAAGCAAATCCGGCCGCGCCATTGCCGCTCCGGCGCGCAGACCCGCCATGCCATAGATCTTCGAAAATGTGCGCAGAACCACTACGTCCTTGCCTTGCCTCACGAAATCGGTGCAAGGCTTCGCATCGCTGAAATGGATGTAAGCCTCATCGATCAGCACGACGCTGCCCGCGGGCTTGTTGGCGACGAGGTATTCGATGTTCTCGCGCGCAGTGAGCGTCCCGGTGGGGTTGTTCGGATTGCACACGTAGAACACGCCCGCCTCGCTGCCCGCCGCGGCCAGCATCGCCCTGACGTCGTGCTGGTAATCCTTGGTCAGCGGCACCCTGTGAACAGGTGCCTTCGTGAAGGCGGCTGCACGTTCACCCGCCTCGTAGCCGGGATCAGCGGTGACGAAGCTCCGTCCTGGACCCGTGAACGCGAGCACTACCCGGTGCAGCGGGTCGCTCGACCCGGCAAAGGACTGCGCATACTCGCCGCTCAGGCCCTCCATCTCGGCGAGTGTGCGGCTCAGGCGCATCGTCTCCCCGAAGGCATACCGCCCGCCGCGCTTCAGCACGACGTTCATGGCATCCAGCGCTTCCGCACACGGGCCCAGCGGATTCTCGTTAGCGTTCAGCAGCACCGCGTCGGCCGGCGGTTCTCCCACATAGCTCAACTGCGCCAGCGAACGCTCCGTAACGATGGGAACCGTCAGCCCTGCCGTCAGTGCCGCTGCGCTTCTCCCGAAGGCGCGTCTTGAAATATACCGGCTCTGTCCCATTTTTCGATGACCCCTCTCACCAGTTCCGTCATCCGGTCAACCACCGCGGTGTAGTACGCGGCAGCCTTCTGCTGATCGAACCTCACCGAGCCCTGGCCCGGTTGATAAAGAATCACGGGCGTGGGGAACGGGAATGCGTACCACGTCCCCTGCGCCGGGCGTGGAGTCTCCAACTCTTTGCTGTACCGGTCTGCGTGCACCAGTTTCCCATCAATCGCCTGTATGAATGCCGTCTCGTTCCCGCCGGCGTGCCCGCCGTCCTCCCCAAAAACCTTGAGCGTCAAATCGGAGCAGATCGCCCACCAGTTCGTCACCATCACGCGCACGCGCTGCTCCCGGCCTACCCTCTCCGCCAGGTCGTTGAGGATAGCGGTCTGCGGCCCGCCGTGGCCGTTGATCACGATGATGTTTCGAAAGCCGTTCCGCGCCAGCCCGTTGAACACGTCCGCCACGAATGCGCGGTACGCAGTCTCCGAGATCTGGAATGTACCGGCGTAACCGTCGAGACTTCCGGTCACTCCATACGGGATCAGCGGCGCCACCAGGGCATTCAGCTTCGGCGCCATCGCCCTCGCTAGCGACAACGGTGCAGTGTTGTCTGCGCCGTTATTGACCACGCCGTGCGCCTCGATCGTCCCTACCGGCAGGAGAACAGTCCTGATCTTCGCGGGCACCAGTTCCCGGTACTCCATCCAATTCAGGTCGTTCAATTCGCGGCTCGACTGGGCAGGCAATACCGGCGCGGCCAAGCCCAACAACAACACTGCTCGCATCAACATGGCGTTATTCTCTCCACTGTAAACCCGTTTGCCTCCGGCCGCGCTCAGACTGAGCATTCGGCACGGCGATTGAGCAGGACGTCCGAGGGCGCCGGGGCATCATACATGCCACTTGACGAGGTTCGTAGTTTGAGCGTTGAACAAAGAGCTTCCACCTCGCCGGTGATTTACCTTAGGGCCGCACCTAAGTGCACCTAGTCAGCCCGTTTTGCCTGTAAATGAGAGCTTCTGCTATTTACACTGAACCCGTATCGCCCGATGAATGAGTATCGGGATCACTATGAGTTTGGAGCAGGAGAACATGGCACTTCGAGGTGGCAATCGCTTCCCTTCTGGAGTTCGTCCCCGCCGGCGAAGCCGGCGAGAACCCGGCTACAGCCTCCTGATGGTCGGGATGCTGTCGACGATCATGCTCGGCCTCTTGGGGCTGGCGTTCGATTGCGGTCGAATGTTCGTGATGAAGAACGAACTGCAGACATTCTGCGATTCCGCCGCGATCGCCAGTGTGAGAAATCTCGATGGCACACGATCGGGCGTCGACCTGGCTCACACGACAGCGCTCAACGGTCCGCTGGGCACAGCCGTGCCCAACGCCATGAACTTTGACACGCAGAAGATCACCAGCGTCACCGAGACTTACGCCAATACCTTCAACGGAAATTACGTGGGTTACGCGGTGGCTTCGGGAACGGCGACAAACATCTACCGGTTCTTGAAGGTGGATGCCAATGCAAACGTCAAACTCTATTTCTTGGGCGCAATCAATGGCAACCCGACTGGAGTACAGATCTCAGCAACCGCCACGGCCGGTCAGCAGGAGCAACCGGCCCTGTTCAACAACGGCGGGTTGCTCCCCTTCTCGCCGGCGGCCCACAATGCCTCCGATACTACGAACTTTGGTTTGATCCCGGGCCAGCGTTACACATTCAAGTGGGGAAATAAGGCCGACACTACCGATTGTCCCGGTGACCAGGGCTGGGTGAAGGCAAACTCATTCCCAGCTCAGAGGGGCTATCTCGATTTGGGGCAAGGGAACGGTGCAAGCGGACTGCGGAAGGCGATCGAATTCGGCGGGTATCCCGACGGCATTCACCCGCCGGCGACGGTAGACGCAGGCGACAACCTGGATGGGGTAGCTGGCAACAAGGCGCCCTCTCTGACTTCGATCATGAACAGGTCACTGCAGGACCCGGACCAGACCTCGACCACCTGGGAGCAATACAAGGCCAGCCTGCAGCAGGGCGTGGCCAATGGCCGCCGGTTGGTTGTTACCCTCATCGACGACCCGGCTCAGGCCACCCCGGGAGGGAATGGCACCTACCGCGCAATCGGCTTCGGCTCATTCCTCCTCGACCCCGCTTCGGTTTACCTGAATAACGATCAGGGCGGAAACGGTTCCTATTGTGCAACTTACATAGGACCGGCGAATCTGAGCGGCGGCGGCACCGGCGGAACAAGTGGCACGTCAATGTATCGGATTGTTCTTTACAAGTAGGAGCTCATGAGAAGACACAATCACCGGCGCAATCAGGGCGGCAACAGTCTCGCGGAGTTTGGTGTTTGCCTGGGCCTGCTCTGGATGCTCTTCGCGGGCGTCTATCAGTTCGGCTACGCCTTCTACACTTACAACAAGCTGCAGATGAACGTGTCCAACGCGGCCATGTATGCCTCGATGACGGTGTACGACGCTTCGCAACCCTCCCAATTCACCGACACCATCAAGAATATGGTGATGTACGGCACGGCGACGGCGGGTAGAAGACCCGTCGTGCCGAACCTCACCCCATCCAATATCGAGATCATCATGAACCCTATCGCCGGGCTTCCAACCGTGGTCACCATCCGGATCAAGGACTACCAGATCGCGTCGATTTTTGCCAAATACATGTTGAAGGACAAGCCGCGCGTGACCACTCTCTACATCGGGCAGGTGACCTGCTCAAGCTGTTGAAGCGGGGAGACACTCATGAGCCGATCGCGAATCATCCATCAGACCAGCAGGCTAAAAAAGGACCTGCGCGGACAGGCGCTGGTCGAAGGTTCACTGGTAATACTCGCCACGATGTGCATGGTCCTGTTCGTATTGGATATGGGCCGGATCCTGCTGCTGGGCCAATATGTCACCGAAAGAGCCAGGGTCACAGCTCGTCAGGCCGTGGTGAACAATTGGGACGAGGACACAGTCAAGAATGTCCTCGTCTACAACAACACGCAGGCGCCTGGCAACGACACGTCCAAGCCCGGGTTCCTCGGATTGACGCGGTCGATGGTGTCATATACAGTCTTGGGGACCCAGCGAAACGGTGACCTCCGTGTGCAGGTGAAGGTGTCCAACATTCAGGCGGTGATGTTCATCCCGTATATCGCCGGAAAATACAGATTTCCCACACTCACCGTTGAGGTCCCGGCCCAGAGCCTGGGTGCGACTAACTAGCCGGACAGCACCTCAGCGCGCAGCGCCGCGCTTCCTGTATTGAAACGTCTGCCAGTCCGGCGCCGCCCAGCCCAGCCTGTCCCACACCACCGCTCCTTTACGGATCGTCAATTCCGCGACAATCAACTGATTGCCGCCCATGCGCGCTCCGGCCGAGTCGATGAACCCAAAGCTGCCCTTCTGGACGCTCAGCACTGTGACGTCCGCCTCCGCGCCTTCGCTCAAATGACCCAATTGCGGGCGCCTGATCTCCTGCGCCGGCGCCCATGTCGACATCCGCACGACATCCTTCAACGGCATACCCAGGTTCAGCATTTTGGACATCACGTTCGTCAGGTCCTTCATCCCGGCGTTCATGCTGCCGGTGTGCAGGTCGGTCGAAATCGAATCCGGCAGAAAGCCTCCGCGTACGATTGGTATTGCGATATTCCAGTAGAAACTCCCGCCGCCGTGCCCCACGTCGAAGAAGATCCCGCGCTTCCGCCCTATCGCCATCGCCGGATTCACCTTGCCGTCTACCAGTTCGTCGCGGTGGCCTGAGTAGCAGTGCGTGTAGATGTCGCCGGGACGTAGTTTATCCTCCAGCAGGACTTTGAGATTCCGGTTCTGGTTGACATATCCGAAATCCACCATCACCGGGAGATTCGTCTCGTTGCCCGCCTTCACGGCGCCGTCGATATCCGGCCAGCCCTCCTTGTTGTAGTGAGCTGCTTTGAAACCCACGACTACATCCGCATTCGACTTGGCCATCTGCGCCGCCGCGTCCGCATTCATGTCGGTCGCGTCGCTCTCACTGGTGACCCCCATGCCGCCGCCCACGATATTGATGAACGCCAGCACACGCGTCTTTGCGCGGTCGATGACACGCTGCCGGAAGTCCATGAAATTACGGCTGCCCGATGTGCCCGCATCCACCATCGTGGTCACGCCCGTCCGGAAGGAGAACGAGTCCGGATACACGCTGAGATCGCCCGTGTAGACGCCCTTGAGCCCGGTGCCGGCGTAGACGTGCACGTGCATGTCCACCAATCCCGGCGTAACGTACAGGCCCGCAACGTTCACGACCTTCGTCGCCTGCGCCGCCGGAATATCCTTCGCCACGCGCGCGATTCTCCCGGCGGCGATGGCCACATCCATCTCGGCGTCTATTCCATTTTTCGCGTCAATGACGTGTCCGCCCTTCAATAGCAGGTCGTACGCCGGCTGTGCGCCCAGCGTGGCCGCGCACAATGAGAGGGTGAGGATGCGATTCAGCATGCGGCTTTGCTCCATTACAGGATGATAGGCCAAATCAGGATCTTAGCGTCAGCGCGAGCACCGCCAGATCGTCGGCCTGCGGCGCCCCGTTGCGGAATCCGGTCCACGACGACACCACGTGCTGGACCAGTTGCGCCGGCGGTTTGCTCCATGTGCCATCCGCCACTTCCAATAGCCGCTCCAAGCCGTACTCTTCGCTGCCGGTGCCTGGAGCCTCGGTCAGTCCGTCGGTGTAAAACACCAGGCTGTCACCGGGCCTGAGCCGCAGACTCTGTGCTTCATATTTCGCCTCGCAGAACAGCCCGATCGGGAGTCCCGCTGCGCCGACAGGTTGCACGCCGGACTGCCCCACCAACACCGCCGGACAATGGCCCGCATTCACCATCGTCACCTCTCCGGACGGCCCGGCCGCCGCGCACAACAGCGTTGCGTAGTGCGAGCTCATCGTGTGCTGGCAAAACAGGCGGTTCGCCGCCTGCATCAACGCGATGGGCGACATCCCTACCGACAACAGGCTGCGGCATATCGCGTGCAGGTTCGACATTAGAAGCGACGCCGCAATGCCTTTGCCGGAGATGTCTCCCATCATCACGAAGAAACCGTTCTCGCACTCCTGCAGGTCGCAATAGTCCCCGCCGGTCAAGCCGGCCGGCTGATAGTGATAGGCCGCCTCCCAAGGGCCCCATCTCGCCTGCCGCGGCGGCAGGAGCGAGCCCTGGATGCGGCTTGCCAGTTTGATGTCGTCCTCCAGGGCGCGCCGCTCCACGTGGGTGAGGTGATCCAGGCACATCCGCAGCAGCGGATTCGCCAGCAGCCGGTCCGTCTCGATGGGATCGTGGCATTCCTCGCACAGTCCGAAGGTGCCTCGCTCGATTCGCTCCAGCGCCATGTCCACTTCGCGCAACAGATGCCCAATTTCGCCCCCGGCATTACCCAGGGTATGCACTGTCATCAACTGGCTCCGCCGCTCTTCCAGTTCGCTGCGGAAAAACGTCGCGTCGGGCTGCTTCATTTCTTTCCTTCTCCCGTCATTGGATCTTATCCTCTCCTGACAGGAATCAAAATTCTAGCCAAACAAACGTCGCCGCAGCCATCCTCCGTGCGTGATCCCGCACGTCAGGCGGCCACGAGGCCACATGTTTGTCGAATTGCTCCTGGTCGCCCGAGAACAGCGCCCTGATCGCCTCTTCATAGCCGGGTTCATCCCCGGCCATCGCCGACATGAAGCGGTAGGTCGCTTCCCGCGCTGTCCGCACACGGTCTTTTCCTTCGTTGACCCGCCGGGCTTCCTCCACCAGCTTGCGCAGAGCGACCGACGCGCCTCCCGGCTGGCTGTTCAACCAATCCCAGTGCCTCGGGAGCAGTGTCACCTCACGCGCAACTACACCCAGCTTGGGACGGCCAGGACGCCGCGGTGCAATCGCCGCTTCGGCATCTCGATCCGAAGACGGAAGCCGGCCAAGTACCTCCTCGACTGTCCCACGCAGATCCAGCTCAACCACCTCCCCGGTGATGTCGTCCCAAACGAGAGCCGTAGAACACTGGCCCCGGTCAACAACAGCTTTTACGGCCTGAGCAACTTCCTTGACATCTCCGCGGGCTATGCATCTTGAGCCGTCGAATGCCGTGCAGGTTCGTCTTTGCTTTTCCATCTTGCGCCTCTCTTAATATTATCCGGGCATAAATAATTATACCCGGATCATATCTGAGCGCAAGGGCCTACCTCCTCCCTATCGTTTCGAATGGGATGGAGGTATGCTCCCAGGCGTGACGACTGATCCGAAGCTCGTCTCTGAACTTGCCAGGAAGAAGGAGGACGAGAACCTCGAGTTTCGCCGCTTCCTTTCCGCCCACCATGACGACAGCCACCTGCTCCACGTGATCGGCTCAGAAGTAGAGGCCCAAGTCGATTGCACCTCATGCGCAGCCTGTTGCCGTGAGACCCGAGTCCAGGTGAGCACGGAGGAGGTCGCGAGGATCGCCGGCTTCCTCAAAATCCGTCCCGCGGAGGCGGCACGCATGTACACTGAACCCGATCCGGCGGATCACACCCGCATGCTCACCCAGCCTGCAGGCGCCTGCGTTTTTCTCGACCGGAATCTCTGCATGATCTACGAGGTCCGCCCGGATGCCTGCCATCGTTTTCCGTACTTGACCACAGAGGAATCCTGCCTGGGTTCGCGTCTGGAGTCCATCTGGCGGCGTGCCTGGTTTTGCCCCATCATCTACAACACAATCGAAGAGTGGAAGCACCGGGTAGGCTTCCACACGAGGGGACACTCTTAAGTGTGAGCCTGTGCCTGTTGCAGCAGTCCGCGCGCCGCGGCGAGATTCTCCTCCACCAGTTCCCAGGCGCCGGCATAGAAGCACAAGTCCAGGCACCACCACTCAATCCCAGGCAAAGCCAGCAGTTTGGGCGTGACGGCGGGCCAGGGGATCAACCCCTGCCCCAGGGGCACGTGCGTGCTCGTGTCGTCGCTCAAGAGCGAACCGTCGGAATCGATCAGGTGCACCCCGCCGATCGCACCGTGCAGCAGATCCAACATCTCACTGATTCCTCCCTCAAGGACCTCACGCTTGCCGTGCTGCCGGGCGCCGGCCACAGCGCACATGTACGCATGCGCCGTGTCCAGTAGAATCCGGAATGCCGGATGGCCGATCCGCTTGTGCATCGCCACCACTTCGGACGGCTTGTTGAAGATGAAGCCAGGCTCGAACTCCCACGCCATCGTCACGCCAGCCTGCTGCGCGTATTCGGCGCACGGCCACCACACGTCGGCCAGGCGCTGGAAACAATCGTGGTAGTCCCGATTCCGCACCGATCCCGGAGCGCTGACCGTGTCCACGCGGATCATCGGTGCGCCAAGTTCGTGGCAAAGATCCGCCAGCCTCTGGAAAGCCTGCAGATACTTCTCCCCGTTGCCGGGCACAGTCGGATTACATGCACCCAGATCCGACGAGTATCCGGAGATCCCCAGCCCGAGACCGCTCAGGAGCGACCTCAGTTCAGCCCGAGCGGAAGCGCTCCCGTAGCGCTCCGGCGTCACGTGCGGAGGATACCCGCTGAGTTCTATGCCGTCAAAGCCCGCTCCGGCCAGCCGTAGTGCAATTTCGTCCAGCGGCTTCGGCTCCGTCGCATAAGGGCCAAAGGCGAATGACCAGGAACCCATCGACAGCTTCATCTGTTGCCCTGATTCCCATTTTCGCTCAAGCGTTCCTCCCGTTGAAGGAGCTTGGATGTCTCTTCGCCGATCCATAACCCCTTTCGTACCTTGGGTTCCTGAACTTCCATGCATCCTGTTAACATTAACGGCGTCAAACACACTGAAGCTTGACGGAAGTACTGCCGATCCCGGAGAATAGGGTAATCTTTTGGTACGCTCAGTACGAGCGTCTTAACGGGGGAGTATCGACTTTGTAGTACCGGAAGGACGAATGAAGCGGACTCTACTGGCTGTCTTCTGCCTCTTTTTAATCCAGATTGATCATTCCTTCGCTGTATCTCCCACAATGGGTACGGTCAAGAAACGCAAAGCGTCCGCTACCTCAAGTACGGTAAAGAAGGCTCTTGCTTCCTCGACGGCCACTCCCTCCAAGTCCCCCGCAACGGCGCCCTCCGCGAAGACCCGCAAGCGCGTTGTCCGATACAGCCCCTGGGATACACCCACATTCGCCGATTCCACTTGGGGTGATGTAGTCGACGGCGAGGATCTGACGGTCCGCCGTGCGGCCGTCCAGGCGTTGGGCCCCTACAACGGCAGCGTCGTGGTCGCCGACCCCAACACGGGCCGCATCCTCACGATGGTCAATCAGAAGCTGGCACTCACCGGCGCTTACCAGCCCTGCTCTACCATCAAGCTGGTCGCCGGCCTGGCAGGCCTGAGCGAAGGCCTCATCGAACGCGAAACCCGCCTCCGCCTCTCCCGCCGCGAGTCCATTAATCTCACTACTGCCCTCGCAAAGTCCAATAACCTCTATTTCGCGAACATCGGCGAGAAGCTCGGCTTTGACAAGATCTATCACTACGGCAGGCTCTTCGGCCTCGGCGAGAAGGCAGGATTCAACATTGAGGGCGAGAGTTCCGGCATCTTCCCGGAAGCCAAGCCCAAAGATGTACCGCTGGGCATGATGACGAGCTTCGGTGAATCCATCGGCCTCACACCGCTGCAGCTCGCTGCCATCGTCTCCGCGATCGCAAATCAGGGTACGCTCTACTACCTGCAATATCCCCACAACCAGGAAGAGGTCGCTAACCTCGTTCCGCGAGTCAAACGTCAACTTGAAATCAGCGGGCAGGTGCCCGATATGCTTCCGGGCATGATGGGCGCAGTGGACTTCGGCACAGCCCGGCGCGCGTCATACGATGCGAATGAGCCCATCCTCGGCAAGACCGGAACCTGCACGGATTCACGCACGCACCTCGGCTGGTTCGGCAGCTTCAATCAAGTTGGACACAACAAACTCGTCGTCGTCGTGCTCCTCACCGGAGGTCGTCCGGTCAACGGCCCTGTCGCTGCCGGCATTGCGGGCCAGGTCTACAAGAATCTTTCCCAGCAGCAGTTCTTCGCTCAGGACCGTCTTGTGACTCCCGCGGCATTGGTTCAGGCTGGCAGCCGCTAAACAGTGGAGCAGTCCCGGCCTGCGGCGGTCTCTCAGTCCGCCTCGCTGGGTGGGGATGCATCCCGCAGTAATCCAGACTTTCTACAGAGCAGTTGTGGACGGTGGGTCATTCAATAGCGAGTCCCCGTGGCCCTGCGGGCCACCAACGGAGCCGGCTCAGCTCTGCGGCTCTGACGAGGTAGAGGCGTCCGGCCTCAGTACCTCAGCCGCAACTGCCCGCAGCAACGGCTTCAAGCCTGTTCCGGCCACCGACGAGATCTTGAAGAACTTCATGCCCTTCTTGCTGGCCTTCTTCTGGAGGCTCGCCACGCGTTTCGGGTCCTGCGCCGCATCTATCTTCGTCGCCACCACAAACATAGTCTTCGCCGCGAGAGCATCACTGAAGCTGGCCAGTTCCTCCAGAATCACATCGAAATCGTGATCCGGTTCCCTGCCGCTCATCTCGCTCACATCCACGAGGTGCAGCAGCAGCCGGGTTCTCTCAATGTGGCGGAGGAACTGAATCCCCAACCCGTGCCCCTCGTGCGCGCCTTCGATCAAGCCAGGGATGTCCGCCACCACGAACGTCTTCAGATCATCCGTCTGCACCACCCCGAGGTTCGGCTCCAGAGTCGTGAACGGATAATCGGCGATCTTCGGCCGCGCGGCGGAAATCCGCGAGATCAACGTCGACTTGCCTGCATTGGGGAAACCCACCAGCCCGACATCCGCAAGCAGCTTCAGCTCGAGCCGCACGCGACGTTCCTGTCCTGGCCTGCCGGGTTCATGGTGCGTCGGCGCCTGGTGCGTCGGAGTCGCGAAATGCTGATTGCCGCGTCCTCCGCGCCCGCCGTGCGCCACGACAAAGCGTTCCTCCGCAGTGGTGAAGTCGTGCAGCAGTTCACCGGTATCGGCGTCATATGCGATCGTGCCTAGCGGCACGGGCACTTCGACAGAGGCGCCGTTCCGTCCTGTCCGGTTGCTGCCCTCGCCGTGCCGTCCGCGCTCGGCCGAGTGCTCGGGATTGAACCGGAAGTGCAGCAGCGTGTTGTGATGGATGCTCGCGTAGAACACTACGTCGCCGCCGCGCCCGCCGTCGCCGCCGCTGGGGCCGCCCTTGGGGACAAACTTTTCGCGCCGGAACGCCATACAGCCGTTCCCGCCGTCGCCCCCATTCACGCGGATGGTTACTTCATCGACAAACATGCTTCAAGCCTCGTTTCAGCGCGACATCAGACACACGAAAGGCCGCCAGCGGTGCTCCCGCCCGGCGGCCTCAATCCGAATACGAACCTGCGGTTAGTTTTCCTGGGCTACGACGCTCACGTACTTGCCCATGCGTCCGCGATCGCGCCATTCGACGCGCCCGGCGATTGTCGCAAACAACGTGTCGTCCTTGCCGATGCCAACGTTCTCGCCTGCCTTGTAGCGAGTGCCTCGCTGCCGAACCAGGATCGAACCGCCCGTCACGACTTCGCCGCCGAAAACCTTCACGCCCAGGCGCTGCGCGTTCGAGTCGCGCCCGTTCTTTGAGCTGCCGAGACCTTTTTTATGCGCCATATCGTTTCTTCTCCTAGCCTGAAGACCTCTACGCCACGATCTCGGCGATGGTCACCGACGTCTGGTTCTGCCGGTGCCCGATGGTCCGCTTATACTGCTTCTTTCTCTTGAACTTGAAGACAATCACCTTGTCCCCACGGTCATGGCCCTGGATGGAGCCCTTCACCTTCGCTCCGGCTAAGTCCTTGCCGACCACCAGTTCGCCGTCGTCCTTGCCCACGGCCAGGACCTTGTCAAACTCAACTGCCGAGCCCACGTCGCCCGCCAGGGTCTCTACGACAATCGTGTCGCCAGGAGCGACGCGATACTGTTTCCCGCCGGTTTCGATCACTGCGTACATAGCTGGATTCCTCTTGAGATCACGGGTGCTTTGCTAAGCGCCCCGGGAGGGTGTTACCCGCGCACACGCACACAGTCGTGCCTGCACAGGTGTCGCAACTTCTAATCCTACACCATCCACCCTCAGCGCGCAAATCCGGCCCCCCCTAATGCCGGCTGGCCATCTCCCTCCCCAATATGCCTACCGCCTCTCTCCCGGAGCGGACCTCGCCCCGCACCAGTTTCGACACCAGCGCGCGGGTCACTACCGAGTCCAGGCGCCCGTCAAACTCCACGCCTTCCTCTTCACCGGCGAAACGCACAAGGAAAGGCACTCTGGTCCCAGGCTTCCCGTCCAGCATTCTTGCCGTACGGTAGTAGTGGTCGCTCGATACGATCACATGCGTGTTCTTCCACACTCCGCGCGCCTCCATGGATTCCCGCAATCGCCGCAATGTCCGGTCAGCCAGCACCAGTGCGTCGTAGTACCCGGTCACCGTCGAATTCTTCAAGCTGAAGGACCCGTCCTGCCGGTTGTAGAAGAAAGGCGCATGGGCTGGCTGCAGGTGCAGGAAACAGAACCCCAGGCCCGGATCCGCCGCCATCTCCATCGCCTCTTTCTCCAGGCGCTGGAAGTTGCGAATCGACTGCTGAGTCACCAGCGATTGGCCGAACGCTGACATGAGGGAAGTCTCGAACAGCCCACGCAGCTCGTTCGGCAATATCTCGCTCCATCTCTCGCCGTAACTCGTCAACTTGAACGGCATATCCTCCCAGGCGCAGCGCGCCACATCTCCGCCCAAGACCCGGCAATAGGGGTGATACCAGCCAGCGACACCGGCGTTGACGCCGAGTTCCCGCATCTCTGAGAACACAGAGTCCTTGCTGCCCCACTTTTCCCAACGGCTGCTGCCGGAGAATCGCAGCATCAGCGTGGATTCGTCGCGAGGATCCGCCTGTTCCACCGGCCGGCCGGTCAGTAGCGATGGGATTGCAGTGAGCGTGCTGCCGGACGGTGAGTAGGTCTGGGGAGCATACAACCCGGTCTTGCGCCACCTGTCAAATTCGGGAAGTTGCAGATTTGCGGGACGGTCCTCAAACAGGATTCTCTGGTCGACCTCGTCGAAGATGATCCAAACCACCCGAGGCCTCGACGAACTGTCTAGCCTCGCAGCGGGAGCCAGATCTCTTAGTTCGGCCGGTGGATGCGTCGCCCGATAAAGTCCCTGAGGTGCAGATACCAGCACAGCCGGCGACATCAACATCAGCGACGTGACGGCCGCGCGGTACAAGCGATCCGTCCAAATGAGGCCCGCGACGGCATACGCAACCAGAGCGGCTCCTGCGGCAAGTGCAATTACCCACCCCGGAGCCACCCTCAATAGTTGGCCCCGCAGCAGCGGGAACGCCAGCGACAGCACATCCCTTACGGAGTTGACGCCAACCAGCAGTATTATCAGGAACAGCCATTTGAGCGACCGCTGAAGGTTGCCGCCCGTCCGCTGGATGACAGTCATCCACAGTGCGAAGAACCCTGCCAGCAATACAGTCGCCGCCAGCGCGCACCAGTAGTTCATCGCGGATAGCGGATGCTTCAACAGGTACGATTGCTTGCCCAGCGGACTCAGGAGACCGCTCCACAGCGTCAGCAGGCACAGATTCGAAAGCCCCACTGCCGCCAGAAACTGCCGCCGCCGCTCCGTCATACCCGCTTTCGCAGCAGATAGACCGTTCTGGCTGCCCCCGGGATCGGCTCCTTTTTCACCTGGAGGAACCATGGCGCAAACGCGCGCTCAAAAGCCTCTTCCGTTAGCCCGGCATGCAGGTGATCGCGCCCTCTCGCCAGCCGGCGGAACATCGAATCATCCGGACGCACAAACTCGATCACCAGTGCGTCGCGCGTCAAAGAGGCCGCAGTCTCCATTGCCGATTCCAACGGGATCCGCTCCGTCACCAGCATGTGATGAAGCACGGCGAGCATGAACACGCAGTCAAAGTGGCCCTGCGCCCTCTCCAGGAATGACGGGAACTCCTTGTTGTTCCATCCGGCCGCGGGACTGGGCCGCGTGAGATCCACGACCAGCGGAAGGACGTCCAACGATTCCGCTCGCGCCCTCCGCCACACCTGCCCGGCTACAACGGGATCGTAGTCCACAGCCACCACCGACGCTCCCGCCTTTGCCGCCATAGCGCTGAAGTGCCCGTTGTTGCACCCCACGTCCAGAACCCGCTTCGGACTCACCACCCTTAGAGCCTCGCCAACGAACTTCTCTTTGAACCGGAACTGCTCCTCGGAGTAGTTGTTGTTCCCGCTCATGTAGTCCGACCACGTCGACCGCCCAGCGTGCGGCAGCCCCGCCTGTACCAGCCTCTTCCGCAGCCCGCGCATGATGGATTCAAAAACGAACCGCGCCTTCTCCTCATCCTGGTCGACGCGCTGTCGATAGATCGCCGTGCTGCTAGCGCGGCGCCGCTCGCCCAGCATCCTCGGCATCGTCACCAGCCCGAAGTACAGCCCCGTCAGCTTCTGCCACGGCCTGAGCAGCCGGTACACCTCCTCCGGCTCCAGCCCATCGCGCCTGGTCAGGAATATCTGCGAGAGCGGTATGCCAAAGTCGCGGGCCACCGCAAGCGGAAGCACGAAGTTCCTGACGAATTGAGCGTAGCCCAGCCAACGGTTGTCACCCGGGGTCCGCTTTTCCACGGACAACGCGTCGATGAACACCGGAACCGGTCCCCGAAACAGGATGTTCAGGGGCGTGGCATCCTTCAACCCTCGTCCTTCAAGCGCCAGCGCCAGGGCCAGATCGATGGTCGCAATCCCCGCCGCTTCCAGCATCTCCGGCGGCCATTCATAGGGATACGACCGGAATTCGACGCGATCATGCTCTGCGATCGCCTCGCCTCCGATGGACGCATAGGCGCGACGCATCATCTCATCTTCAAGCAGTTCTCTCGACTGCTCATCATCGAGCAGCCGCGCCTGCACGGCCTGGCCCGCGTCGATCAGCTTCTTGACTGCGGGAGATTGCCTATACTCGCCCAAATCGCGCAATCCGGAGCTGTTGAGTAACCGGATGACTTTCCCCTCGCGAATGATGAGTCCACCGCCTGGATCTCGAAAGGAAAACTGCAAAGTCTCTGCGGCGCGTTGATCTTCCATCCGTCCTGTTTCCGGCTGCCAAGGCTACTGCTTGTCCCGATTGTCCTTCTTTCCAGACCATGCCAGCTTGCGCCAGTAATACCCAACCCCCGCCAGCATCGCGATTAGAGACTGCCAAAGTAGTGCGCCGGAACCCGGATCTGTATATGCCTTTGCCTCTCGGGTTGCCCCTATGAGCAAGAGCGTCAATACGAGTCCTTGCGCAATACGACTCCTCCTCATCCTCTCCTCCTTAACTTTCTTGGAATCATTCGCCTAGCAGGAATATGCTTCGGCTCCGATCGGGCTTTCGCCCCAGTGAGACTATCGAAAGCATGGACCTGATTCTTTATAGTCCCGGAGCGATTTGACCGATGCTTGACGCTGCGTCAGGTGCCCCGCTCCATCCGGTCTGCCCAGCGCAGAAATCGGACCATATCCCCTCGGTGCAGCCATGCGAATTCCCAGAATTCTCCCGCCCTAATCCGTTCAGCATGCAGCCCCCAGTAGGTTTCGATCCGCCATCGCAAATAGGGACTGCGCCAGGGAGTCAGCCTGTACCCGCGCGTCGCTCTCCAGAGGAAACGAATCATTCCGATCCGCCCATCCCCGCCCTCTTTTTCTGCGAGTCTGGAGTGGCGTAGTAACCGGTGCGCGTCCGAACCGTATACCGCCCGCCGCTCGTCGTCACCTTGATCGAACGGAACGTGCCGTCCAGGTTCTGATTGATCGGCGAGTAGCCGATGACGTACTGGTTGCGGATGTCATGCGCCACCTGCTCGGCAATATGTTCGACCTCGGAAACGTCCCCCGGATAGTAGCTCGCCCCGCCTGATGCCTTCGTCAGTGCGTCGATCGCCCGCTGTGCCTTCTTGCGGTCCCGGGACTCCTCCTGGCTCAGAAGGCCGATGCCGTAGATCAGCACCTCGCTCTTTTGCGCCTTCTCCACCAGTTTCTCTAGCGTGATGCCGGTGGATGCCGTGTCGTTGCCATCCGTCACCACCAGCAGGACCTTCTTATCCTTCTTGCCTTCCTGCTTCAGGTAGTCGATCGACATCGAGATCGCGTCGCGCATGGCGGTGCCGCCACGGGAATCGATGCGCGCCACGCCTTCTTCCAGCTTGGCAATCTGGTTGGTAAACGGCACATCCAGGTAGGCGTCGTCGTTGAAGTTCACCACGAAGACTTCGTCCTGCCGGTTTGAAGCCTTCACCAATTGAACCGAAGCCGCCTCTACGCGCTGCCGCTTGTCGCGCATACTGCCGCTGTTGTCGATGATGATGCCGATTGAGACGGGCACATCCTCGCGCCGGAACAGCTTTACCGGCTGCTCGACGTTGTTCTCCATCACCTTAAAGGCGTTCTGTGGGAGCGTCGTCACCAGTTTGCCGGCCCTGTCGAGCACCGAGCAATGCAGCACGACAAGCCGCGTGTCCACCCGGATCACACTCTGATCGTCCGGAACCTGCGGTTGTTGGGCCTGTCCCCAACCCCATCCCGCGGCTACCGCCAAAATGGCCGGCGCCGCCAGCTTACTGATTCGGTGCATAGTATCCCTGCCGGTGCAGCGCCCGCAAAGGCGGCAATCCACGCGGCTGATTCAATTTTACCGTGACGCGCCGGTACTTCCCGTCCCGTGCCTGGTTCTTCGAGACATACCCCAGCACGTACTGGTTTCTCAGCTCGATCCCGATCTTGGCCGCGATGTCCGGCAGTTCGTTGAGGTTGTCCACGGGAAAATGCCGCCCGCCTGTCATCTCTGCCAGGTCGTTCAACAGCCCCGGGCCCGACAATTCTTCCGCAGTCCGCCCCCGGGAGCCGATAGGCTCGAAGATGCCGATCGCATACATCTGCGCGTCGGCTTCCTTCAACAGGTTCCGCACTTCGCTTTCCGTGTAGCGACTGGAGTTGTCGCCGCCATCGGAAATGATCAGCAGCGCCTTGCGGGGGTTATGGCCCTTCTTCAGCGCCTGAAGCGCCTGATAGATGCCGTCCAACAGTGCAGTCCGCCCTTTGGCCTGCGTGAACGTCAGCCGGCTCTGGATATCCTCTGTGTTCTGTGTGAACGGAACAACCATTTGCGGCCGGTCATTGAACTGAATCAGGAAGAACTCGTCCTCCGGATTCGCGGTCTTGAAGAATTGCGCTGCCGCCTGCCGGCTCTTATTCAGCTTGTTGTTCATTGACCCGCTGGCGTCAAACACCAGTCCGACGGACAGCGGGGCATCAAAGCTGGCGAAATAGGACACTTCCTGCTCGACCTTATCCTCGAAGAGCCTGAAGTTCTCCTTCTCCATGCCTGTAACGAATTGATTCAGCGGTGTCGTGACGGTCACCGGGATCAGCACGAGATTCGTGTCGACGCGCAGATTTGGCGTGACGCGTTCGTTCTCCGGCGCCTCCGCGCCCGCCTTCGGCCGAGGCACAATCTGGGGCCGTGCCTCCTGGCTCCACAGCCAGCCGGCAGCCCCGCCGCTACCGCCTAAGAGGCAGATGACTAAGCAGCTTTTGCCGATTTTCATCGACCTTCCCCCACTCTGGCTACCCAAGTATAGCATGAGGTATTTTTGTGCTATGCTCGATTGTGCCCCCCAAAATTCTGGGTGTCATTCCAGCTCGCTTCGCCTCCTCCCGATTCCCTGGTAAACCCCTCGCCCTCATCGCCGGCAAGCCAATGATCCAGCATGTCTGGGAACGCAGCAGGCAGTCGGGCTGCCTGAGCCGGATCCTGATCGCCACGGACGATCCGCGCATCGCGGACGCCGCCCGCTCCTTTGGAGCCGAGATCGCTCTCACGCGCGACGACCACCCTTCCGGAACTGACCGTGTTGCCGAGGCTGCAGCAGCGACCGATGCGGATGTGATCGTCAACATTCAGGGCGATGAACCGCTCATCGATCCCGCCGCCATCGACACCGCCATCCACACTCTCTTAGACGACTCTGCCTGCCAAATGGCGACATTGAAAAAACGCATATTAACTGCTGAAGAAATCAACAACCCCAATGTCGTCAAAGTGGTAACCGCCCACGACGGCCGCGCCCTCTACTTCTCCCGGTCGCCCATCCCTTTCAACCGAGGCGGCGACGCCGTGTATTGGAAGCACATCGGGCTCTATGTCTACCGCCGCAGCCTGCTGCTCGGATATTCCTCCCTGCCGCCCGGAGCGCTTGAGGAGGCCGAAAAGCTCGAGCAACTCCGTGCCCTCGAAAACGGCATTCCCATCCGCGTCGCCGAAACCTCCTACGAAACCATCGGCGTCGATACCCCCCAGGATCTCCAGGCCGTCTTGAATCTCTTTAAGGACTCATCCACTCCAGTTTCGAACCATGGCTAAATACATCTTCGTCACCGGCGGTGTTGTTTCTTCTTTGGGCAAAGGCATCGCCGCCGCCTCCATAGGCTGTCTGCTCGAAAGCCGCGGATTGAAAGTCAACATGCAGAAGTTCGATCCCTATCTGAATGTCGACCCCGGCACCATGAGCCCCTTCCAGCACGGCGAAGTCTTCGTCACAGACGATGGAGCGGAGACCGACCTCGACCTCGGCCACTACGAGCGCTTCACTCACGCCCGGCTCTCGCAGAACAACAATCTCACTTCCGGCCGCATCTACGAACGCATCATCACCCGCGAACGCCGCGGCGACTACCTCGGCAAGACCGTCCAGGTCATCCCCCACGTCACCAACGAGATCAAGGCCGCCGCGCACAAGGTCGCGGACGGCGTCGATGTCGTCATCTGCGAAATCGGCGGCACCGTCGGCGACATAGAGTCCCAGCCCTTCACCGAAGCCATCCGCCAGATGCGCCACGAGCTCGGCCGGCGCAACACCCTCTTCGTCCACGTCTCCTTTGTCCCCTGGATCGCCGCCGCTCAGGAGCTCAAGACCAAGCCCACCCAGCACTCCGTAAAGGAACTGCGCTCCATGGGCATCCAGCCGGATATTCTCGTCTGCCGCTCCGAGCGCCCGCTGCCCGACGACCAGCGCGACAAAATTGCTCTTTTCTGCGACGTCGACAAGGAAGCGGTGATCTCTGCCTACGACGTCGGCACCGTCTACCAGGTCCCTGTCATGTTCGCCGAACAGGGCGTTGACGACCGCATCGTCGAACTGCTCCAGCTCACCAACGCCGGCACCCGCGATCTCACCAACTGGTCAGCCATGCTCGAACGCCTGCTCAGCCCGCAGGACGAAGTCGAGATCGGCCTGGTCGGCAAGTACGTCGAATACGAAGACTCTTACAAGTCCCTAAAGGAAGCGCTGCTTCATGCAGGCATCCACCATCACGCGAAGGTCCGCATGACGTGGATCGAAGCGGAGGACATGCGCTGGCCAGAGTGCGCTGAGACGCTCAGCCACTACGACGGGATTCTCGTTCCCGGCGGTTTCGGCAAGCGCGGCATCGAAGGCATGCTTAATGCGATCCGCTATGCCCGTGAGAAGCACGTGCCGTACTTCGGCATCTGCCTCGGCATGCAGACTGCCGTGATCGAGTTCGCACGCAACGTCTGCGGCCTGGAAGGCGCGGACTCCACCGAATTCGATCCCGCCGCAAAGTATCCGGTGATCTACAAGCTCCGTGACCTTCTTGGCGTCGAAGAACTGGGCGGCACAATGCGGCTTGGCGCCTACGAGTGCGTCCTCGCACAGTGCTCGTTCGCCCGTGCGGCCTACGGCCAGGAAGTCATCAGCGAGCGGCACCGGCACCGCTACGAGTTCAACCGGACTTTCGAGGAGCAGCTCACTTCCAGGGGCCTCCGCATTACGGGCCAGTCCCGGGACGGCAAGTTCGTCGAGATCTGCGAACTGCCCAACCATCCCTACTTTCTCGGCTGCCAGTTCCACCCCGAGTTCAAATCCAAACCGCTTGAGCCCCATCCGCTCTTCAAATCATTCATCGGCGCCGCTGCCAAATACCGCCAGAAACGCCTGCAAGTCGAGACCAATCCGCTGTTTGCCGAATGACACCCGTCGCCATCACGCCAGACGTCTCCTTCGGGGACGGTTCGCTGCAATTCATCTGCGGGCCGTGCGTCATCGAATCCGAAGAACACTGCCTCTTCCTGGCCCACGCCATACGCGAGGCTCTTGGCACACCCTACATCTTCAAAGCGTCGTTCGACAAGGCGAACCGGTCGTCGCTGCAGTCCTATCGGGGGCCCGGGCTGGCCGAGGGCGTTCGCATCCTGCAGACCGTCAAGCGCCAAACCCGCCTGCCGGTCCTGACTGACATTCACACTCCGGATCAGGCCGGGCCCGCCGCCGAAACCGCTGACATCCTGCAGATCCCGGCCTTCCTCTGCCGCCAGACCGACCTGCTTCTGGAAGCGGGCCGGACCGGCCGCGCCGTCAACATCAAGAAGGGCCAGTTCGTTTCTCCTCACGACATCCGCCACGCCACCGACAAGGTTGCTTCCACCGGCAATACACGGATCATCCTCACCGAGCGCGGTTCGTCTTTCGGCTACAACAACCTTGTAGTCGACATGCGTGGCCTCGTGATCATGCGCGAGTCCGGCTACCCGGTGGTCTTCGACGCGACACACTCTGTGCAACTCCCCGGCGCTGCGGGCAGCACGTCCGGCGGCGCACCACAATTCATCGATCCGCTCTCGCGCGCCGCCACGGCCACCGGCATTGACGGTGTTTTCCTGGAAGTCCACGACCACCCGGAACGCGCTCTTTCCGACGGCGCCAATGCGCTTCGCCTCGATCTGCTCCGCGATCTCGCGGGGCAACTCCGCCGCATCCACGCGGCTGCTCTCTCTACCCTGCCCTAGCACGAGGGGGCCGGTCGGAGAGCCCTATTGCCAGAGTTCGTGGACGGGGGCGTAATATTGGCCTTGGTTGGTGGGGACGAGGGCGAAGCCGCGGTTGAGCGGGTCGTCGTGGTAGACCTTCGTGTAGTCGATTCCCAAGGCCGAGTAGATGGTGGCTTCGATGTCTTCGGGGCGGATGTCGCGCTGGGCGGACCAGCCGGAGTCGTCGGTGGCGCTGCCGGCGGAGTTCGTCGTACCGATCACCTTGTTCTTCACTTTGGCGCCTGCGACCATGACTGCCTGCTGCTGATAGTGGTCGCGTCCAGCGCCTGAATTCAGGGGGCCGGTGGTGCGGCCGAACTCTCCCATGCAGAGGATGAGGGTCTGATCGAGGAGACCGTCATTCTTGAGGTCGGCGATTAAGGTACCGAGGGCGAGGTCGAAGACACGCCCGGTGGAGGTGGCGCTGGACGGGTTCAAAGCATTTCCCGTGTAAATGTTTGTGTGCATGTCCCAGCCGCCGAGGTTGATCTGGATAAACCGGGCGCCAAGGTTGGCGCGGAGCAGATTGCGGGCGGTGATGCAGGCGTTGCCGAAGCCGTTGTTGCCGTAGCGCGCGCGCTCAGTGGTGTCGAAGGTAAAGATGCGATCGACGTCGGCGTTGTACATGAGCATGCGGGCGGTGAGGTTGAACTGCTCCATTTCCTTGACGGCAGGACCGATGTCGGCCATGGCGCGGGTTTCGGCGTCGAGCTCGAGGAGCAGACCATAGCGGCGGTCGAAGGCGGATGGGCCGAGGGGCGAAGTGGTGTTGCCGAGTCCGGCGCCGCCGGGGTTCACATAGAAGGGCGCGGTCACGGGCTCGAGGTAGCCTTGAGCGGGGCCACCGCCGGAGTTCAAAGAGAGGAATGGCGGCAGGATGGCCGAAGGGTCACGAAGTTCGCGGGCAACGACGCAGCCGATGTGGGGTGCGATCTTGGATAGCCCGGAGAGCGGGTTGCGGCCGATCTGGATCCAGGTCTGCATTATGCCGTGGACGACGGCGTAGGTGCGGACGGAGCGGAGCAGGGCAATGGAGTCGAGGTTTTCGGCGAGTTTGGGGAAGAGGCCGCGGGGCCAGCGGATGTCGCCGTAAGACGTGGGCTGCATGGCGGGGAGAGTCCAGGCGCCTTCCTTGAGGTCGAACGTGTCGACATGGGAAGGTGCTCCGGCCATGTTGACGAAGATGACGTACTTCGCGGTGCCGATCGTGGTGGCGGAGGCCTGAGCGACGGTTTCGAGGGAACGCCCGGGGAGGAAGAAGCTGCCGGCGACGGCGGCTCCAGCGTGGCGGAAGAAGACGCGGCGGTCGATGGAGGGCCTCCTCCAGAAGCGGGTGCCGGGGATTTCGTTCTTCATGGCGGTGTCCTCTCTAGTAGCTGAACAGGAAGTCGATTTTGTTGATGAGCGCCCAGGCGAGATCTTCGACGGCAGTGGCGCGGGTGGCGGTGGTGGTGGCCTTCGAGAGCGTCTTCAAGGCAACGCCGCGCTCGTAGTCGGAGGGCGGGCGGGAGAGGAATGTGAAGAAGAGGTCGTCGACGATGGAGTCGTTGGACCTGCCGGCCGCGGCGAGCGAGGCCAGGAACGGAGAGGCGCTGGTTCCTGTGGCGCGGGTGCGGTTGGTGACCACCGTGGAGTTCATCATGTTCAGCCACATGAGAATGGAGCCGGACTGGCTGCGCTGGAGAGTATCGCGATTGCCGCGGTTGAAGGAGTTCAGGAAGCCCGCGACGGTGCCGTTAGAGCGGGGCTCCACGGGCTCGGGCAACTGCATGGCCCAACTGACCGTGTCGACCCAGCCGCCGACAGTGTAAGCGGTGAAGAGCCCAGTGGCTTTGGCGATGGCGTCATGGACCTCTTCAGCCTCGAGGCGGCGGGGTATGTGGCGCGCGAAGAGCGGCGCCTTGGTGATGTCCCAGTCGGCATCATATCTGGAGCTGAGCTGGTAGGCGGAACTGGAGACGATGAAGCGGAGGGTTTCTCGGAGATTGTAGTCGTTGTCGCGGGCGACCTGTGCGAGCTTCTCGAGGAGCACGGGGTGGGAGGCCTGCCATGTCCACCCAGTGGGGGGCTGGACGTTGGGATCGAGACGGTCGGGATCGAGGCCGTCGACCGGCTCGGCGAGGGCGATGTTGAACATGGCCTTCCAGAGGCGGTTGGCATAATTGCGCGCGAACATCGGATCGCCGACCAGCGACTTTGCGAAGGACTCGCGCCAACTCCCGGTGGCGGCGGTTCCATCGCGATAGATGGGAGTGAGGCTGGTGGTGTTGCGGCCGTCGATGACGACGGCGACCCGGTTGGGGCGGTTGCCGTAGTTGGTATTGAGGTCGTACGTGCCGGTGCCGCGCTCAAGGATATTGGTGGAGTTGGTGTAGAAGTTCGCAGCGTCGTTGCCGGGATAGTTGGAAATCTGGACGCGGGCGAAGTGGGCTGCCATGCGTTCGGCGTCGATGCGCATGGTGCGGGTGGCCCAGACGGAGACCTGATCTGTGTGGAATCTGCCGTTGTGGCAAAGGAGGCAATCGTAGTGGCTGATGCCGAGGAAAGCGGAAGCGGATTTGACGAGGAGGAGGTCGTAGGTGTCCTGGACGGGGCCCATTGGGGCAAAGCCGCGGAGGATGAAGTTAGCGCCGGGGGTAGCGCGGTCGTAGTTGTTGCCGGTGGCGGCGACCATTTGGAAGGCGATATCGCGCCAGCTCTTGCCGGAATCGATGGAGGCCCGGATCCATTCGTAGAGGCGGTTGCGGCCTTCGATCTGCTGGCTGCGGTTCTGGGCAGTGGCGGCGTTCTGGAGGATGTCGCCGAGCCAGAGGGTCCACTTGTCGACGAACTCGGGGCTGAAGAGGAGCCGGTCAATGAGGGTGTCGCGCTTGCGGGGGTCGGTATCGGCTGTGAAGGCGCGGATGTCGTCGGCGGAGGGGATGCGGCCGGTGAGGTCGAGGGTGATGCGGCGGAGGAACTCCTCGTCGGAGGAGATTTGGGCGGACTGGACACCTTCGGCCTGGAGGCGGCGAAAGATCTCCTCGTCGATGAAGTTGCGGACGGGGATCTGGGAGGGGGAGACGGCGGCCCGTGTCTTGGCTGCCGCGACGGTGGCGCGGGAGAAGGCCAGGGTGCGCTCATAGGCGACCTGGCGGGCGCGAGCCTCGCGGGAGAGGAATTCGTCGGGGGCGGCAATGTAGGTGCAGTTTTGACCTGAGCTTTGCGAGGGATCGGAGTCCTGGGCCCAAGTCGGAGAGAGGGTGAAAGCAGCGAGCAGAGGGAGGCTGCAAAGAGCGGACGACGGTGAAGGCATATACACCCCGGTGGGTTGGATTATAGCAGCAAAGAAACAGCTTCCCAATGAGACTCTATCCTTAGTCTGGGATTTCGGCGTACCGGTACTTGGATGAGTGGAATAGGGGGCGAGACAGATGGATGGGGCGCTTGGCTGTGGGCGTATTAAGCCAGTTAATGGGCGGAGAGCTGGAAGACATTGTCTGCGGGGTATATAAGCGGAACCGGGCTGTGCGAGGCGGTGTCTAGCCAAGGCATGGGAGCACGGGTCGGGAGGCTGAGCCGCCCAATCGAAAGAGGGCAGTTGCACCCGCTCCGCACCGGCCGCATCTTTGGTTGGATGGCTCTGCTGTTGTGCGCGGCGGTTCAGGCGGGGGCCGCGGACCTGGTGATCGTGAATGCGCGGGTGTGGACCGGGAATCCGGCGCAGCCGCAGGCGGAGGCGGTGGCGGTTTCGGGGCAGCGGATTGTGGCGGCCGGATCGAACGAGCAGATCCGGGCGATGATCACAGCTGGGACGCGCGTGATCGATGCGCGCGGGGCGACGGTGACGCCGGGATTCAACGACGCGCACTTCCATTTGTTCCGGTTCAGCCGGGCGCGGCCGCAGCCGCCGGTTTTTCTGGAGTTCCAGCGCAGCAGAGAAGACATCGCCTACGCAATCGCGAAGCGCACTGAACAGTTTCCACAAGGGACTTGGATTCTGGGGGAGAGGTGGACGGACGCGACGTGGAAGGGGCAGACAGCGGTGCTGCCGTGGCTGGATTCGATTGCGCCGCATCATCCGGTGTGGCTGCTGAACACGCGGCAGGATGAGGGCGTGGCCAACAGCGCGGCGCTGCGGGCGGCGGGTTTGCGCGCCAGTTCTGCCTTCGTGAAAGGCAACGCGATGGCGGCGATTGAGGACGCATACGCGGCGCAGTTCCGGGAGGCCGACGACGCGGAGCTCGATGCGATCATGAGCCGAATATCTGCCGCGGGCATCACTTCGGTGCAGCATTCGGGCAATTGGGGGGAGCTTCTCATCTTTCGAAGGAACCGGCTACGGGTCCGGGTCCGCGCGTGTCCGGAGCTGAGCTCGTGGGCGAGGCTGCGGGACTATATCAGCGAGTACGGCCGCGGCGATGACTGGCTGCGCTGGGATTGCTTGAAGGGCTTCGGCAACATGACCGCGGAGGACGCGTGGACGTGGATCTCGGGGGCCGCCCGGTCTCAGCTCCAGGTGGAGATTCATTGCTTCGAGAAGCCCGGCCTGGCGGCGATTCTCGACATGTACCGGCGAGCGCGTGAACTGGTGGGCCCGCGGGAGCCGCGGTTCCGCATCGAGCATGCGCATCAGATCACGCCGGAGATTCTCCAGCAGTACATCGCCGGACACGCGATCGCCAGCGTGCAGCCGCCGCTGCTGGCGCACTTCGACAAGCCGGGAGCGCAGTTCCCGTATCCCTGGCGGGCGGTGCTCGACGCGAAGATCCCGATTGCGCTGGGGACGGACTCCAACGCCCCGACACAACTCACGACGCCGCTGGAGTCGATCGCACTGGCATTGTCGCGGCCCGCCATCGGAACCCCACTGACGCTCGACGAGGCCCTGCGGGCTTACACCAGCGACGCGGCGTTCGCGGAGTTTGCGGAAAAGGAGAAGGGCACGATCGAGGCGGGCAAGCTCGCGGATCTGGTGGTGCTGGGGGCCGACATTTCGCGGCTCACGCCAGCGGAGATTGCGCGGACGCCTGTGCGGATGACGGTGGCGGGCGGGCGCGTCGTCTACCTCAATACCCCATGACGCTGCGGACGTATTCGCGGCTGACGCGAACGCTCTGGCCGAAGCCCTGCGTGGGAGTGAAGGCGGATTCGTGAGCGAGCTCGATGGCGAGTGCGCCCGAGAAGCCGGTGTCGCGCAGTGCCTGCCCGACCGCCTTGTAGTCGATGACGCCTTCAGCGAGAGTCTCCGGCCATTTACCATCGGTCTTTTCGTTGCGGAGATGCGCGTAGACGATACGCCGGCCGTGGCGGAGGATAAAATCGACGGGATCGATCTTCGCGCGAAAGAGCCAGCCGATGTCGGGACCGAGCTTCGCTTCGGGAACACGCTCCAGCGTGTTGCGCAGGTCGAACTCGCCGTTGGCTACCTCGTAGACGTGGTTGTGGAGGTTGGGCGTGATGCCTTCCTCGCGGCACAACCGGAAGATCTCACGGAGGCATGCGGCCTGGGCGTCGAATTCGGCGGCCGTCTTCTGCCTGCGCGCGTCACCGACGCTGATGCCGAGCACGCTTCCGCCGCACTGGCGGATGCGCTGGATCAGGGTCTTCGACTCGTCCAGGATCGCGCCGCGCCGCGCGGCATCCCACATGGCGGCGGAATAGGAGCTGCCGAGCAAGGGAAGGCCGTGTTTCGCCATGAGGCCGCGGACCTTCGACACGGAATCGTCGTGCAGCAGCGCCTGATGCATCAACTCGACGCCGTCCACCCCCGCGAACTTCAACTCGCGGAAGATGTCTTCGAGCACGGGATAGGGGTCGAAGCCTGGCTCCTTGGCCGCAAACATCCAGCAGTGCGCGCCTACCAGGACGCCAGGAGGAGCCGCAAGCGCGCCCGCTGCCAGTGAAGCGGCGAACTCGCGGCGGCGCATGGTCAGTGGCCTTCCGCTTCGAGGAAGCGCTCGGCCTCGATGGCGGCCTTGCAGCCCGCGCCGGAGGCGGTGATGGCCTGGCGGTAGACGCGGTCTTCGACGTCGCCGGCGTGGAAGACGCCGGATATGTTGGTGCGTGCGCCGCCGTGGCTGACGATATAGCCGTCGGCATCAAGGTCGAGCTGCCCGACGAACGGCTTCGTGTTGGGGATATGTCCGATGGCGAGGAAGAAGCCGTCCACGTCCTGCGTCCAGGTCTCGCCGGTCTTCGTGTTCTTGAGCTTCACGCCGGTGACATAGCCCTTGTCGATGTCGAGCACGTCTTCCACCACCGTGTTGGTGAGCCACTTGACCTTGGGATTCGCCTTGCAGCGCTCCAGCATGATCTTGGAGGCGCGGAACTCTTCGCGGCGGTGGACCAGGGTCACCTCCTCGCCGAAGCGGGTGAGGAAGTTGGCCTCTTCCATGGCGGAGTCGCCGCCGCCGATCACCATGATCTTCTTGCCTCGGTAGAAGAAGCCGTCGCAGGTGGCGCAGGAGCTGACACCGTGCCCGATGAGCTTCTGCTCATTCGGCAGGTTGAGCCAGCGGGCGGAGGCGCCGGAAGCAACGATCAGGGCCTTGCACTCGTGCCACTGCTCGTCGATGCGCAGGCGGAAGGGGCGCTTGCTGAGGTCGGCCTCCTCGACTTTGCCGCGCAGATAGTCGGCGCCGAAGCGGATGGCCTGCAGCTTCATGTTTTCGACAAGCTGCGGACCCATGATCCCTTCGGGGAAGCCGGGGAAGTTCTCGACTTCAGTGGTGATGGAGAGCTGGCCGCCGGGCTCGTGGCCTTCGATGACCAGGGGTCTCAGGCCCGCGCGCGCCGTATAGATGGCCGCGGTGTTGCCCGCGCAACCGGATCCGATGATAATGACATTCCGCATGAGTGACCCGTAATTCCTCATGCTAGCGCAGCCCGGCGGTAGAATACCCATCAGTATGAAACTGGCACGTTCCCTCGCCATCCTCGCCGCCGCCGCGTCTCTGCCGGCCTTTATCGTTTCGGCTCAGCCGTCGAAGCCGCCGCTGTCGCCGGAGGAGCGCCTCCAGTGGTTCAAGAACGACAAGTTCGGCATCTTCATTCACTGGGGCGCGTACTCAGTGATCGGCCGGCACGAGTGGATCCGCAACATGGCGCAGATCCCGCAGGCGCAGTATGACGTCTACGCGCGCCAGTTCAACCCTGTGAAGTTCAACGCCGACGCCTGGGTGGACCTCGCCAAGAACGCCGGGGCACGCTACATGGTGATCACATCGAAGCACCACGACGGCTTCAGCATCTGGCGCAGCGCGGCCAGCGACTACGACATGGAGATCACGCCGTATCCCGGCGACCCACTGAAGCAGCTCGCCGAGTCCGCCAAAAACAAGGGGATGCGCCTCGGCTTCTATCACTCGATCATGGACTGGCATCACCCCGACTACCGGCCGCGGCGCTCCTGGGAGTATCCGAACAACTTCAAGACCGGCGGTGACATCAACCGCTACATCGACTTCATGCAGGCGCAGCTCAAGGAGCTGCTCACACGGTACGGCGACGTCGCGATGATCTGGTTCGACGGCGAGTGGGAGCATACGCTCGCCGAGGCCAGGCGCGACGACCAGACCTACGACCTGATCCGCTCCATCCAGCCCAACACGCTGATCAACGACCGTCTGTATGAACGCAAACCCGGCAACAAGGCGGACTTCGGAACGCCGGAGCAGTACGTTCCCGCCACAGGCATTAAGGATCCGTCGGGCAAGCCGATTCTTTGGGAGTCGTGTGTGACGATCAACAATGACTCCTGGGGCTACAACAAGTACGAAACCGAATTCAAGACCGAGCGCGACCTGATTCGCATGCTGGTTGAAGTGGTGAGCAAGGGCGGGAACCTGCTGTTGAACGTCGGCCCGAAGCCGGACGGCACCATTCAGGATGAGTTCGTCACACGCCTCAATGCGATGGGCCGCTGGATGAAGGTGAACGGCGACGCGATCTACGGCACCACAGCGAGCCCGTTCGAGCGCATGTCTTTCTTCGGGCGCGCCACGTCGAAGGGGAACAAGCTGTACCTGCACCTGTTCGAATGGCCAAAGGACGGGACGCTGCGTGTTTCGGGTCTGAGGAATCTCGTACACGGCGCGCGGCTGCTGGCCGATCCGTCGCGCAGCGTCTCAGCAAAGCGGAACGGCGACGATCTGCTGATCAGCCTGCCGGGCGCAGCGCCCGACGAGATCGCCAGCGTAGTCGAGCTGACGCTGGACGGTGCGCCGGTCGCGGCGCCGTTCTCGAACCGGCCGGATACCCACGGCGTGATCACGCTGGGTGCCGAGTCCTGCGAGATCGAGACGGAGTTCGAGCAGCGCGCCAAGAAGGAGAACGCGCTGGGCCATGTATTCGTCACGCGGTGGACGCGCGACAAAGACGTGCCGTTCTGGACGGTTCAGACGCCCAAAGCGGGCCGCTACATGGCGGAGATTACCTACTCTTCACGCAAGGCAGATACTCCGTTCACCGTGGAGATCGGCGGCGTGAAACTGACTGGGAAGACAGCGAATTCCGGCGGCGATTGGGTTTTCAAAACCTACCCGCTGGGCGAAATCCAGATCAAAGAGGGCGCCAGCGAGGCGCGCGTGCGGCTGCACACCCAATCCGGCGGTACGATGAACCTGGAGAAGGTGGTGCTGAGGCCCGTGTCCTGATCCTCTCCGGAACATCCTGAGCGGATTTGTCGTAGTTGAAGTACAGGAAGGGAGAGATCCCCAGAATGCGTAATCTGACGTGCGGGCTTGCCGTGCTCGTGCCTGCCTTCTTCGCGGTTGCCGGCTGCGGAGTTCATGTTGGCGACGGCGGGGACCGCGCTCGCGCCGGCGAGATGATTCGCGAATCCAGGGTCATTGAGCGCGCGCAGGCCGCGAAGGCGGAAATGATCCAGACAGAACTGGCGCTAGGAGTGGGAGAGCTTCGCCTCAGCGGCGGCGCGAAGGAGCTGCTGGAAGCCGACTTCGCCTACAACGTACCGGGATGGAAGCCCGAAGTTCGCTATGACGGCACCGGCTTCCGAGGCCGGCTCACGGTGAACCAGGGCAAGTCCGAGCCCCATATCATCGGCGATACGAAGAACACATGGGACCTGAAGCTCGCCAACGACCTGCCGTTGGACCTGGTGGTGCGCTGCGGTGCCGGGGAAAGCAGGCTCGACCTCCGCGACATCACTCTGCGCAGCCTCGAGATGCATATCGGCGTGGGTGAAGTCCGCGTCGATCTGAGGAACAAGCCGAAGAAGGATTACGAGGTGAGAATTGACGGCGGCATCGGCCACGCCGAAGTCCTGGTTCCCACCGACGTCGGCGTGGAGGCCGAGGCGCAGGGCGGCATCGGCTCAATCAATGTTCACGGCCTGCGCAAGGACGGCAATAAGTGGGTGAATGAGGTCCGCGGGAAGTCGCCCACCACGATCAGGCTGGCGGTGCACGGCGGCATCGGCGAGATCGAGATCCGGGCGGAGTAACGGCTCAGACCTGCGCCGGAGCCTTAGTGAAGGTACATCACGTGCGGTTCGAGCCGGCCTTTGCCGTGCGCGTCCTCACACGGGCCGCAGGTCTGTGAGTAGTCGGGCCGCGCGGCGGCGATGACGCGGGGCAGCACCTGGGGGTCATCCGGGCGGTGGTAGAAGTCCAGCATGACCCTGGGCTTCCAGGTTTTCAGCGTGTTCGCGGCGCCAGACAGCGCTTCACGTTCGGCGCCTTCGATGTCCATTTTGATGTAGTCCACGCGCTTCAGCCCCAGCGACTGGACGATCGAATCCAGCCGGACCAGAGGCACTTCGACGTAGTCGTCGCCGTCCTTAAGGACAAAGCTGTTCATCCCCGAGTTGTGTTTGGCGGTGTACAACTTCAGCGTGGTCTCGGAGCTCCACACACCCTTAGGCACAACCACTACTCGCCCCTCGGCAATCTCCTTTGCGAAATTCCGCCGGAGGCTCAGGACGTTCTGCGGATGCGGTTCCACTGCGACCACTTTGGCCGCGCCATGCTCCAGGGCGTAATGGGTGAAGACGCCGACGTGCGCCCCGCAGTCGATGACCACATCGCCCTTTTGGACCTGTTCCCGGGGGTTCATCGCCTGCATCCAGCGGTGCTCCACCAGGAGGTACGAGATCATCTCCTTGCCGCCCATTTCGGTCCCGTCCTTGCGGACCCAGAAGTCGCGGCTGCGAGTCCGCACGAGGACGAGCCCGTTCTCTTCGTCCTTGTCCACTTCCTGGGGCTCGGCCAGGAGCTCCGCGCGCAACTTCTCCAGCAGCTCGCGGTTCTTGGGCATGGCTAGCGTCTGCGCCCAGGAGCAGTCGTCGCCAGGTCCCGTGGCTTTCCTGTAGGCATACAGGGTGGACCCGACGAGGCCAGGCGCCACAAGAATCAGGAGCAGGCCCGCAGCGCCCGCCACGGCCAGTTTCGCGGTGCGCGTAGTGCGCCCCTGGGCCGCGGAGCCCGATTGGTTCGTCGCCATAGTCTCCTATCGGCGGCCTGGCCTTCGCCGGATAGGGTGGATGCCGGACTATGCGAGATGTTCGATGTCGGTCAGCAGGTAGAGCGCATGGGGCGCGAGTTCGCGCAGATCCTTCACGGCGCCGCGCAGACGCGCCTCCTCGTCGGCGGCCATGATCATGATCGGACGGTCGTCGCTGACCCCAAAGAGCCGGCCCCGATGGACGTGATGCGCGCTGCCGAAGCCCATGACTCCCCGCATGACGCTCGCCCCTTTTACGCCCTTCTGGTTGAGCTTCCGCACCAGGGCTTCGTACAGCGAGATGTCCCCGTGCATATCCGTTTCAGACAAGAACACCATCAGAAGCTTCATAAGCCCTCCTCCTGCAGCGCCCTCTTGCTTCTACCTGCGAGCAGGACGTAGAGACTCGGCAGGGCCGTCAGCGTGAGCAGTAATGTGGACAACAATCCTCCCACCACGACGGTGGCAAGCGGCCGTTGGACGTCGCTTCCGATTCCGGTGGCGCGCGCCGCCGGAACCATCCCGAGCAGCGCCACGGTAATCATCATCAGCACGGGCCGCAATTGTGCCTGAGCGCCTTCGCGTACGGCTTGGCCGATGTCGAGGTCCGGGTCGCTGCGCCGGCGCCGGTTGATCTCGGCGACCACCAGCACTCCGCTCATCACGGCCACGCCGAACAGGCTGATGAAGCCCACGGCGCTCGACACGCTCAGGTTGATGTTGCGCGACCACAGAAAGACAATCCCGCCGACCAGCGAGAACGGCACTGTCATCAGAACCAGGCCGGCGTATACCGGCGAACCGAACATCCAGAAGAGCAGCGCGAAGATCACCGCAATCGTCACCGGCATGATGAAAGTCAGCCGTTTCTTGGCGCGGGTCAGGTTCTCGAACTGTCCACCCCAGTCCACGCGGTAGCCGGACGGCAACTGGACCGCATGTGCGAAGCGCTTCTGCGCCTCGGCGACAAAGCTGCCCTGGTCGCGCCCGCGGATGTTGGTCCGAACCGTGATCTGGCGGCGATTCTCGCGCCGCGCGATGATGCTGGCTCCGTTCGCGACGCTGATGTGCGCCAGTTGCGACAGAGGAACGCGCCCGCCCTCGCGGGTCGCGACCAGGATGTCGCCGATGACGTGCGCGTCTTTTCTGGCCTCGGGAATGTAGCGCACCGTCACGTCAAATACGCGCTCTCCTTCGAAGACTGTGCTCACCGCGCGGCCGCCCACGGCCATTTCGATCATGTCCTGAACATCACGAACGTTGATGCCGTAGCGCGCCACCGCCTGGCGGTCCACCAGGATCCGCAATTGCGGCTGGTCCTCTTCCTGCTCGATACCGGAATCCGCGGCACCCGGCACCTGCCTGATCATCGACAGGGTCTGCCCGGCGAGCGAGCGCAGCTCACTCAGGTCCGGCCCTGTGAAGATCACGGCCAGGTCTGCCGCGGAGCCCGTCACCGCTTCAGTCACGTTGTCGATGATCGGCTGCGTGAAGCTGAACAGCGCGCCAGGAACTTCATTGCGAAGCCGGTCCGACATGGCCTCCACGAGCTTCGCCTTGTTCCTCCCGGTCGTCCATGCTTCGTAGGGCTGCAGCGCGACAAACACTTCGTTGCGGTTGGATCCGTACGGGTCCGTGCCGGAGTCGTTGCGACCGCTCTGCGAGCTGACCATCTTAACTTCCGGGAAACTCCCCAGAATGCGGCGGATCCCGCTGGCCACTTCGGCCGACTTGTCAATCGAGATGCCCGGCGCCAGCGTGGCCCTGACCCAGATCACCCCTTCATCGAGCTGTGGCAGGAACTCGGAGCCGAGCGCCAGCGCCAGGCCGAAGGCCGCCAGCACCACGGCGACACTGGCAAACACAGTCGCCTTGGGGCGGGCCATGGTCCTTTCCAGCAGCCGTCCGTACCGGTTCGAGAGCCAGTGCAATACCGGATTCTCCCAGTCCTTCGCGCCGTGACGGAACAGATAAGTCGCGATCACGGGGATCAACGTCAGAGCGAGCAGCATCGAGCCGAACAGCGCGTAGCAGATGGTGTATGCCATCGGCGTGAACAGCCTTCGCTCCACTCGCTCGAGAGTGAACAGCGGGATGTATGCCGAGATGATGATCATCAGCGAGAAGAAGATCGGCCGCTCCATCTCCAGTCCCGCGTCGCGCACCGCGCCGACGACGCTGTCCCTGCCCCGCAGCAGCCCTTCACGTTTCCTCTCCACCAGCGTGTGCACGATGTGCTCGACCATCACGAGCGTTCCATCGACGATGATGCCGAAGTCGAGCGCGCCGAGCGACAGCAGGTTCGCCGGGATCCCGGTCATCTGCATGCAGACGAATGCGAATAGCAGCGAGAGCGGGATGGTGATCGCCGTCAGCAGCGCAGCGCGCACGCTGCCGAGGAACAGGAACAGCACCACCACCACGATGACCAGACCTTCCATCAGCGTGTGGCTGACGGTTCCGAGCGTGTTGTTCACCAGGTCCGTACGGTCGTAGATCGGCTCGATCTTCACGCCTTGCGGCAGGCGGGTCGAGTTCAGGTCGTCCACCGCTTCTTTGATTCCCTTCAGGACCTCGCTGGGATTCTCGCCGCGGCGCATGAGCACGATGCCCTCCACGCCGTTGGTCTTCTCGTTGACGCCGAAGACGCCGGTCGGCAGCGGTGCGCCGAATTTCACCCGGCCAACGTCCCGGATGAAGATGGGCACACCCTTGGCTTCGCTGACGACAACGCTTTCGATGTCGGCGAGGGACTTCACCTGCCCGACACCGCGGATCACCAGCGCCTGCTGTTTGTTGTCGAGCAAGGCGCCGCCCGCGTTCTGGTTGTTCGCATCGATGGCCTGCGCCACCTGTGAGACAGTCAAACCGTACTTCGAGAGTGCGAGCGGATCGATCTCCACCTGGTACTGGCGGATGAGGCCGCCGAACGGTGTGACGTCGGCGACGCCCTGCACCTGAAGGAAACGTGGCGTGATCACCCAGTCCTGCAGCTCGCGCAATTGCATGGCGTCCAGGCCTGGGCCCTCCAGGGAGTATCTGTACAGTTCGCCGATAGGCGTGGAGAGGGGGCCGAGCGAAGGAGTCACGTTCGGGGGCAGGTTCACGTCGCGCAGTTTCTCCAGCACCACCTGGCGCGCGAAGTAGTCGTCGGCGCCGAAGGCGAACGTCAGCTCGACGACAGACAGCCCGAAGATGGTCCGGGAGCGGCGGGCAATGACGTTGGGCACGCTGTTGAGCGCGCGCTCTACGGGGACGGTCACCTGCTGCTCCACCTCTTCCGCGGCCCGTCCCGGATACTCCGTGATCACCACGACCTGCGTGTCGGAGATGTCAGGATAGGCCTCGAGTTTGAGCTGCTGGTAGGACCAGATGCCGGCGCCGACCAGGATGATGCCGACAACGAGCGTCAGGAAGCGCTGCCGCAACGCGAAGCGCAGTAGCTTGGCGATCATTCTCCGGGTTCCTCAGTTGCCCTTCAGTAGCATTACGCCGTCGGTCACGATCCGGTCGCCCGGCTTCACTCCGGCATTGATTCCGATCAGGTCACCGGTCCGGTTGCCCGTCTGCACGGGAGTCTGCCGGAAGTGCCCCGCCGCCATCTCGACGTAGACGTAGCTGCCGTTCTGGCCCTGCATGATGGCAGGGGCCGGTACGGCCGGCATCCGGCGGGAGCCTTCAACGTGCCGGATGCGGCCGAACATCTCCGGCAGGAGCTTCCCCCCTGGATTCTGCAGTTCGGCCCGCACTTTCACGGTGCGTGTCGTCGGGTCGACGGAGTCTGCAATGCGCTTCACATTCGCCCGGAAGTGCTCGCCTGGATAGGCGCTCAACTCGATGTCGATATACTCGCCCATCTTGACGAACCGGATCGCGGATTCGGGCACATCGGAAGCGATCCAGACAGTGCTCAGGTCGGCAATGGTCATCAGGGGCTGGTTAGTGTCGTTGCGGAACTCGCCGGGAACGACGCCCAGTTCCAGCACCTTGCCGGAGACCGGCGCCCGCAGCACGACCCGCTGGCCGAACTCACCGGGCTTCAGGCCAAGGATGGCCAGCCGCCGGAGGGCCTGCTCCCGTGCAGCCCGGGCCTGTTCCACCTGCGCCGTCGCCTGGATCAACGCATTCTCAGCATTCAGCACTTCCTTCTTCGCCACGGCCTGATGTTCAAGAAGATCGCGATTCCGGTCCAGGTCCGCCTGGGCCTTCAGGAGGTTCGCTTTCATCTGTCCGACCGTGGAATCGGACTGCAGGTAGGCTGACATGGCTGCGTCGGCGTCGGGGCTTTCGATCGTCACGACGGACTGACCTTCCGTCACAGCGTCGCCGAGCTTCACGAAAACCTGGGTCACCCGCCCGGCCACCGGAGTCACGACACGGGAGACGCGGTTCGGGTTCACCTCGATCTTGCCCGGCGCATCCACTTCCCCTACGGCCACGTCCGCTTCCCGCACCGGCTCCACCTTGATCTGCTTCAGCTTCGGCGAATCCGGCGGCAGCACGACCTCGCCCTGGCGCGGGACCGGCGGCGGCTCCTTGGCCGGATCCTCCTTCTTGCTGCAGCCAAGCAGGGCTATCACAAACATCGCGATCGCCACGATTCTCATGGCTGCACCGCCTTTCCAATGACGGCATCGATCAGGTACAGGCTGCGTGTGTAGTCAGCCCGGGCATCGTTGAAACTTTGCATTGCGTCGTTGTAGGCGCGTTGGGCGTCGAGAAACTCAAGCAGCGACGCCTCGCCGCGCAGATAGCTGAACTGTGTGATCTCCCGAACCTGCTGTGCTTCCGGCAGGAGGCTGCCGCGGATCCTCTCCATCAGGCTCCGCGCGGTCATGTATTGCTGCCAGGCGTTCTGGACTTCCGTGGAGATCGCCGCCTCCAACGCCGTGGAGCGCATTTCAACCTGACGGGTTTCGCGCTGCGCCCGCGCGACTTCGCCCTGATTGCGGTTGAAGATCGGCAGGTCGGACGAGGCATACAGCCCCAGCGTCTGGCCGCTCGCGTAGCCGTATTGGTTGTTGTAGAGGACTCCGGTGGTGATGTCGGGCCGGCCAATCGCCTTCTGCAATCTCGCGTCGGCATTGCCCCGTTGTACGTCTTTTCGCAGAGCCAGCAGGTCCGGTCTCTGGCTGAGCGCCTGGTCCCTCAACCGTGGGAGGTCCAACGTGATCAGCTCTTCATTCAGCTTCCCCATGAGATCGAGTGGGGCGCCGGGCGACCTCCTGCCTAAAAGCTGTTGCAGATTATTGCTCGCCGTCTGAAGCTTCAACTCCGCCTGCTGCACCGCATTCTGCACCTGCTGAAGGGCCACGCGGGTCCGGATCAGTTCCACGCCGGCCAGGTCCCCTGCCTTCACCTTTGCATCGTTGATTTTCAGGATGTTTTCAAACACGCTGAGGTTCTGGCGCGCCAGCTCAAGGTTGGTCTGTGCCAGCAGATAGTCCACGCAGGCCTGGCGCACCCCCAGGGTCAACTGTCTCATCGAGTCCAGAAGCCGGAGTTCCGTGACCGAAGTGATCAGTTGCGCCAGCTCGATGCGTTTGCCGCGCTTACCCGCAGTCTCCCAGATATAGTTGAACTGCGAGTTAAACTCCGGCGGACCGGCGTTGTTCGTCGTGTTTACCCCGGTGCCCAGCCAGTTTTGGTAGTTCCAGGTCAGGAGGAGTGCCGGGTTCGGCCGCAGCGCCGCTTGAATCTCGCGTGCCCGGGCGACGGGAACGTTCTGACGCTCCGCCAGCAGGTCAAGGTTGTTGCGCAGCGCCTCTTCTACCGCCTGGTCCAAGGTGATGGTCTGGCGGGCAGGGGGCTGCCCAGGCGTTTGCTGGCCCGCCACCGCTCCAGGCTGCTGCGCTCCAATTGTCCCAGGAAGGATAAACACACTTGCGGCACATAGGACCGATACAACATGAGCTTTCACTTTTCTCCATTGTGCTGTGGTCGCCACAGTTCCTCCTATCCCATAGAAAAGGGATGCTTGCCGCCCAAACTAAGCCCCATCGGAAGATATGACCTTCGCCTTGACAAGCCTTGCAACCTCTCCCCTCAAGATACCCGTCAAACTGCTCGGGAAATAGCCCGGCAGGGGGATGGCGCGCCGTCCGGCGGCTGGTGCATCCTCAAAGTGGAGTTCCATGCAAGTGCGCCAGCCCAAGCCGGTCACGCTGGTTTCCGCGCTCGCCCGGCCAGTTACTCAAAAGGCGATTGTCCGCGTTGTGCTCGCCGGATTCACCCTGGTCATCCTGACCCTTCTCGTGGCCGGATTGCTGGGTGTCCGGAACATCGGGTCCATCCGGTCCACGACCGCTGAAATCCTGGAAGAGCAGGTCCGCAATCAGGACATCCTCGACGCGATCCTGCGAGAGCAGCGCACCATCAACGCGATCTTCGCCGGCTTCGCCAAACAGCCTGAACAGATCAACCACGAACAGCTCCTGGCCCAGCTCGAAGCATCCGACCGCGATATCGAGAACATCGCCACCGATGCCGCGGACGAACCCTCGCAGGCCCTCTGGCACGACCTTTACGGCGCCGTCACTCACTTTTCCGTGGAAGCCCGGGCGATCCTCAATGACCGCTCCGGCAAGGCGCGTCCGCTGCGCCAGCTAATGGAATCCCACCAAAACGTCCTGGCGCTGGTCGATAAGCTCGTCGAAGTTCAGTCCCGGCGCTCCGTGGTCCTCAAGCAGCAGATTGAAAACCTTTCGGGGCGATTTCTCCAGCAGTCGTCAATCCTGCTTGGGGCCAGCCTCCTGATGGCCCTCCTCTGCGCCGTCCTGACCGTCAAGTGGACCGTCAGCCTGATCCGTGAGCTGGAATGGCAGACCGGGGAGCTCAGCCGCGTGTCGTGGAACCTGCTCGAAAAGCAGGAGACCACAGCGAGGCGATTCTCACACGAGCTGCACGATGAGCTCGGCCAGTCTCTCACCGCTGTCAAGGCAAACCTCGTCGCGCTCAACACAACCGCCAACGGCGCCAGGCCCCAGGTGGAGGATTGCCTCCATCTCGTCGACGAAGCCATCACTAATGTGCGTGAGCTCTCCCAGCTTCTTCGCCCCACCATCCTCGACGACTTCGGCCTCCAGGCAAGCCTCAAGTGGCTGTGCGACCGCTTCAAGCAGCGCACGGGAATCGACGTCTCCTTTGACTCGACGTTCAACGGCCGTCTCGCCGACGAGACCGAAACTCACCTCTTCCGCATCGCCCAGGAAGCCCTCACGAATGTCGCCCGGCATGCGGAGGCGTCGCGCGTCGAGGTTTCTCTCCGCGCCGAGGGCGGCCAGATCGTTCTGCGCATCTCCGACAATGGGCACGGCCTCACTGTTGCTGCTGCCCCCTCCAGCGGTCTCGGCATGGTCGGGATGCGAGCGCGCGCCCGCAGTGTTGGTGGAGAATTGAAAGTGGAGTCAGCCGCGAGGAGTGGCGTGGAAATCATCGCCTCCTTCCCGCTCACGACACGCACCGAGACTGCATGAGTTCCCGAAAAATTTCGATCATGCTCGCAGACGACCACAGCGTCGTCCGGCAGGGGTTCCGCCGGATCCTCGAATCCCAGGCCGACCTGGAGATAGTCGGTGAAGCCAGTAATGGCCGCGAGGCGGTTGAACGCGCCTCGGAGCTGACCCCCGACGTGGTCGTGATGGACGTCGCGATGCCGGAGCTGAACGGCATCGAGGCCACACGCCGTCTGCTGGAAGCCTCGCCGCGCACCCGGGTCCTGGCGCTCTCCATGCACAAGGACGCCGTCTACGTGCGCGAGATCCTGCGCGCCGGCGCCCGCGGTTATCTGCTGAAGGACGCCATCGACGCAGACCTGCTCGCCGCAGTCCGCGCCGTCGCTCGCGGCGAGGGCTATCTCTCCCCGGCCATCGCCGATGCCGTCCTCACCGATTACCGGCAGCACGTGACCGACCCCATCGATCTGCTCACCTCGCGCGAGCGCGAGGTGCTCCAGTTGATCGCCGAGGGCAAGACCAATAAGGAGATCGCGGCCAGCCTCAAGCTCAGCGTCTACACCGTCGACGCCCACCGCGGCCGCATCATGGAGAAGCTCAACCTCCATTCAACCGGCGAACTGGTGCGATTCGCGGTTCGCAAAGGGCTCATCGACTAGCCAGCATGCACGGCTCCCGCACCCGTGAGATTCTTCTCTGGCTCACGGCGTTTGTCCTCCTTGCGGGATATGGAATCTACGCGGCCTGGAGCTACGGGTTGCCGTGGATCGCTTCATCCGCGGCGAGCCTGGTGCCCATTGAATGGGAGCGGCAGATGGGCGAGTCCGCCGCGGCGGCGTTGTCGCGGTCGTCGAGGCCCTGCCTTGAGGACGTTGCCGCACGGCTCGAACGGGCCTTGCCCTCCGGGAATCCGTATCGCTTCGTGGTCCGATGCGTCGATGCGCCGGACGTCAATGCCTTCGCCGCGCCCGGCGGGTTCATCTTTGTCTACGATGGCCTGCTTCGGCGCATGAACAACGTGGACCAGACCGCCGCCGTGCTCGCTCATGAGATGCAGCACGTCCTGCACCGGCATGCGACGCGCGCGCTCTTCCGCGCTTTCGCTCTACAGGCGATCTTCGCTGTCACGCTCGGCGACTTCTCCGGCCTGGTCGCGCAGGCGGCCGGCGGACTCGGATCACTGCATTACATGCGCGCCGACGAACGCGACGCTGACCGCGACGGCACGCTGCTGCTCAAGCGCGCGGGCTTCGATCCCCTGGGCATGCCCGCCATGCTCGAATCCCTTGGTGCGGCCACACGCGACTCGTCCGCGGTTCCGGTCTGGATCTCATCCCACCCCGACACACGCCAGCGCATCGCGGATACCCGCGCACTGGCAGGCAGCCTGGACTAGCCGCGCTGCGATATCATCTCCTCTGGTGTCTCCGGCTGTTCCTACACAAGAAGCTCCGGTCCGGCTTCGCGCCTCCGTTGTCATCGTCAGCTGCAATTGCGTAGCGGCCCTGCGCCGCTGCCTGACCGCGCTGGAAGCCTCGCGGGGCAGGCAGGACTTCGAGATCATCACCGTGGACGCCGGCAGCTCAGACGGCTCCTCGCGCATCGATGCCGATTTTCCTGGCATCACCGTGCTCCGGCTGCCGCGGAACTTCGGCAAGACGCGCGCCCGCAATATCGGCGTGCGCACTGCCCAGTCAGACCTCATTTTCTTCCTCGACCCGCATGTGGAAGTGCTGCCGGACACCGTGGAGAAGCTGATCGCTCTCCTCGCAAGCCGCAATGACGCTTCGGCGGCATGCCCTGTGCTCGATACGCCGGAAGGCGCCGTGGTGCAAACGGCATTCCGCCTCCCCACCCCGGCTCAGCTCGCCGTGGCTTCGCTCCAGGGTACGCCCCTCCCCGCGGCGCCAGTATCGGGCGAGTCCGTTGAAGCGGTCGGAGAACAGGCGATCCTCGTCCGGAAGACCTTCATCGCCGGGATGAACTATCTCGACGAGAAGCGCTTCTCCGAGCACTGGAGCCTGCTGGAGGTCTGCTGGCAGATCCGCAACGCGGGCAAGAAGATCCTCATCGTTCCCGAAGCGAGGGCCATCCTTCATCCGGCGACGCCGCTCAAGCTCGACGAGACGCTCTACGCCGCTGACCGTGTCTCGGGTGCGGCGTCGTTCATCGCCAAACACTATGGGTTCGGCGCAGGTATCTCCTTCAGAGTCAAGTGCTTCTTCTCCGCACTCGCCTCCATCCGGATGCCGCTGGCGTTTGCGATCCTCTCAGGCCGGCGCCTCGATCCTACCCAGTAGACACATCCCTCCTAAAGCTTCCCGCCGCCCGGGACGATAGTTTCCACAGGACGACAAATATGACCGCCATGCTGTGGATCCTTCTGCCCCTGTTCGTGGCTGCTGGCAGTGCGCTTCTGAGCTTCTACATCATGCAGGCCCGCCTCGAAGTGGCTGTTGCCAGGGAGAGGGAGAGCCTCGCCGAAGCGAATGCCGTCATCCGCAACCAGGAAAAGTTGATCGAGGAGAAGGTCAAGGCCACCGAGGAATTCACGAAACGCCAGGCTTTCGACCAGTTCCTGAGCGACTTCCGCGTGGAAGAGCGCCATTACATGCGGGAGAACAAGTCCATGTTCGTGAATAGAAAGGCTCTCATCCTTCAGGAGCGGTTGTTCTTCCGCAACATTCCGCTCTCCAATTGGGTGGAGCATGAGATGGTCGTGGAAGAGGGCAGCGACATCAAGTCCCTCGCGCAGCAGTCCTCCATCTTCAGCACCCGCTCGCTCTCAGGCGACGACCGGATAAAGAACTCCCGGCTCCTGAAAGCCAAGGAAGCGCGCACGGCTTAACTCTATTTCCCGATCAGCATCTTGCCCGCGACGATTACCAGGAACACTGCATACGCCCGCCGGGCTACGTCGGGGGACATGCCCAGCGTGATCTTGGCTCCGAAGAAGAAACCAATAAACATCCCCAGCGCGATCAGGACCGCGTACTTCACGTTCATGTGGCCGTTCTGATAGTACTCGAAGGCCCCGAGCAGCCCTACCGGCGGAATCAGCGCGGCCAGAGAGGTTCCCAACGCATCGAACTCCTTCATTTTCAAGAAGAAAATGAGCGCCGGCACGATGACCAGGCCGCCGCCGAGGCCAAACATCCCCCCAAGTATTCCTGCCACCAGTCCAATCGCCAGTAACGGCAAATATGTCATCATGATGACGCCAGTGTACTGAACTCGAGGATTCCGGGCCACGCTGTAATCCAGGGCTTATGCGTCCTCGTCTCAAAAGTAGGATGAGCACGATGGCTGACCAGTTCGTCGCCGCATCCCCAGTTACGGCGTCCACCGCCGACTTCTCCGGATGGATGATGTCGGAGCAGAGGCGCATCTTCTTGCTCTGCCAGCGGATGCTGGGTGAAGCGGACGAGGCCGACTCGGCCACGCAGGACACTTTTCTCAAGGCATACAGGGCCCTGCAAAAGCAGGAGTGCCCCCTGGATGAGCCCGGCAAGTGGCTGACGCGCATCGCCGTGAACACCTGCCTGGACCGGCTGCGCTCCCGCCGCTGGCAATTCTGGCGGCGCCGGCCGGATCAGCATGACGAAGAAGTGATCCTGTCGATGGCCCCCTCTACTGCGCCGGACGCCGAAGCGGGAGTATTTGCCCACCAGATCGGCGAGCGGCTGGCTTCGGCCCTCGACCGGCTCTCAGCAAGGCAGCGGGCCGTTTTCACCCTGCGCCATTTCGAGGATAAGAGCCTGGAGGAGATTGCGGCGCTGCTGGACCTGGACGTCGGAACGGTGAAGGCTCACATGGCCCGCGGAGTTGCCAAGCTCAGGGAAGAACTGAAGGATCTATACGCAATGCATCGAGGAGGCAAGCAATGAGTGCCAACACGAATCACTGGACCGACCAGGATCTCCTTCTCCGGTTGTACGGCGCCGGCGCCGGGTCGCATGTGTCCGAAGCCCACTTCGCCGAATGCCCTGAGTGCGCAGCGCGCCGGGACGCGTTGTCGTCGCAGCGGGCATCCTTGCTCTCCTCCGAACTCTCGTCCGAACTCCTGGATCACAGGCTGAGGGCACAACGCACCGCGCTCTGGGAGCGACTGGAGCGTCCGGCCCGCTCGCGGATCTGGCAGGCTGTGCCGGCGGCTGCCACTGTATTCCTGCTCGTCATCGGCGTCGCGCTCCATCAACCGTCGCCTCAGCCCCAGCCTCAACAGCTTGCCGCGGCGTCAGCCGTCACGGACGAGCAGTTGTTCAATGATATTGTGTCCGTTGTGAATCAGGATGCGCCCCGCGCCGCCGATTCCATGCGCGGCCTGTTCAGCGAATCCGAAGTGGAGGCTCAGTAACGGTCATGCCCCGGCTCGTCATCTTGCTTCTTCTTGCTCTGCCGCTCCTGGCACAGCCGCCCCGCGGCTTCTTCAACTGGTGGGACTCGCCCATCGCCAAGGACCTGAATCTGTCCGACGATCAGACCAGGCAGATTCGCGGAATCGTGAAGGAGTACCGGCTCAAGCTGATCGACCAGCGCGCGGCGGTCCAAAAGGCGGAGGCCGAGATGGAGGATGTGTTCAATGAGGACGCCTTGGATCAGCGCCGCGCCAACGACTCAATCGAGCGCCTCATCACTGCCCGCGGCGACCTGACCCGCAGCTTCACCCAGATGAGTCTCCGTCTCCGTTCAGTCCTGACCGCCGACCAGTATCGCGAACTCCAGAAGCGCCGTCCGGCCGGACCCAATCCCGAAGTGATGCGTGAACGCCTCCAGTTGCGTCAGCAGCGGCGGCAAGGTCCTCCTCCGCCGCCTCCTCAACAGCAGTAGCGGCCCCCTTGGCGAACAGCGGAGATGCGCCGGCTTCAGTGAACCAGCTTGACCCCGATCTCAGTACCCATCTTCAGCATGTAGCCCAACTGGATGTTCAGGTAGCCCAACGGCTCAAGCAGGCGGGCGTTATTCAGCGGGCCCGCATCGACGGCATCAAACCCGATCTCCCGCCCCAGAGCCATGACCTGCTGTTTGGCTGCGGAGTCATCGCTCGCGACGAACAGGGTGAGAGCAGTTCCTTTCACCTGCCCGGTTTCCATGTGCGAGGCAAACACCGTGTTGAACGCTTTCACCACCTTGGCAGCCGCTGCCTTCTTTTGAATCTCCTCTGCCCCGCTGGTCGTGAACCCGATCGCGAGTTCAAAAGCGGGCGTGAGCGCGTTCGTCGCGTCGACAACCGTTTTCCCATTCAGGCCGTCACCAATCTCACGAATCACTTCATCCAGGGCGGTATACGGCACCGCGAGGAAGATGTACTCTGCCCATTCGGCCACTTCGCGAACCCTCTGGGCATTGTTCCCGGCCGATTGTACAGGGTATCCGGCGCGCTCGATCCCTCTTTGCAGGGCGCCGCCCACGTTCCCTTTACCGATCACCGCGATTCTTGGCTTCATCATCTGTCCCTCGTTTCCATCACATACAACGATTCTCCGCCTGCGCCCTTGCAGGTCAAGCCCGGGCTCCCCAACCGCCCCAAGCTACAATAGAGAATTCATGCAGAAGCTGCTCAAGGACAAGACCACGCTCGTGCTGGGGCTCGCGAACCGCTGGTCGATCGCCTATGCAATCGCCCGTGCCTACCGCCGTGAGGGCGCCCAGCTCATCCTCACCTACCAGGGCGACCGGCAGAAGGACACCGTGGAAGAACTGGCCAAGGAGCTCGGCGCATCGCGCCTGCTGTCCTGCGATGTCACCCAGGAAGCGGACATCCAGCAGTTGTCGGAGATCCTCCGCGCGGAAGGCGATGGCCTCGACGCTGTCGTGCACTCCATCGCCTTCGCCAACAAGGAGGACCTGGCCCGGCCTTTCTACGAAACCTCCCGCGACGGATTCCTCCTGGCGCAGGAGGTCTCCTGCTACTCGCTCGTCGCCGTCGCCCGCGCAGTGGCGCCTGTGATGACCAACGGCGGCTCCATCATGACGCTCTCCTATCTCGGCAGCCAGCGCGTGATGACCAACTACAACGTGATGGGCGTCGCCAAGGCTGCGCTCGAAGCCAGCGTCCGCTACCTCGCCTCAGAACTCGGACCGAAGAACATCCGTGTGAACGCAATCTCTGCCGGACCCATCAAGACCGCGTCCGCACGGGGCATCAAGGACTTTTCAAAGATCCTCGATATCGTCACGCAGAACGCCCCGCTGCGGCGGCCCACTGATCCGGAAGAAGTGGCCGACACTGCCGTGTTTCTCGCCTCTCCGCTGGGACGCGGCGTCACCGGCAATATCATCTACGTGGACTCGGGCTACCAGATCATGGGGATCTGAGCCGTGCGCCAGCCTCGACTCTGAAAGCCCGCATCGGAGGTTCGACAGTGCTGCACCGTCTGTCCTCCGCGGCGCTCGCCGCGCTCCTGCTTCTGCCCGCTGCCGCCAAAACTAGAAACGATTTCGATCCCGGCGCTGACTTCTCCACGTTCAAGACGTTCAGCCTCATCACCGGAATCGACCTCAACAAAACCGGGCTTCTCGACGACCCCGAGCGCCGGATGCGCGTCGCCAACTTCGTCAGCGGCATCCTGGAGAAACGCGGCCTTCGCGAGATTCCGCGCGACGAGAAGCACGACCTCGCCGTGCGCGTCTGGGTCGCACTCCGCAATCGCGAGAGCACCTCCGCGGTGACTGTCCCCACTTCCACCTACTGGGGCGGCTACGATCCGTTCTGGTACGGGCCTTGGGGTTATTGGTACACCGAATACGTCGTCGAAAACTACGTGGAAGGCACGCTCGTCATCGACCTCCTCAATCCCGTCAACAAGGAACTGGTCTGGCGCACGTACCTGAAACGTGATGTGAAGGACCGTGCCAAAGCCTACGATCAGGTTAAAAAGGAACTGGAGAAGGCGTTCGAACACTACCCGCCAACTCCAAAGGAGATTCAGGAGAAGCGCCGCGAGCGGGAGCGCAACGCGGCCCGCCAGTAAACGGAAGATCACTTCAAGGGGGATCCCATGATGAAGTCCGATTGGACCGTAAAAGGACTGCTCCTCGCTATCGTCCTGCTGCTCGGCACTCTCACATTCCGCCAGCAACCCGTTTTCGCCCAGACTCGCTTCGATTACATCCGCGTCGTCTCAGCAGTCTTTCTCTATAAGGGCGACCAGGGACTTCTCCTGCTGGACGAGCGCACGGGCAACGTCTGGTTCATGGCAAGAGCGGGAGACGCCTACAAGGACCCCGTGTTCCTGATCCGCATCCCTTTCGAGAAGATCCCGCTGGAGCCCCCGGCGCGCTGACTGGGAGCGCCACGCCCCCCATCAACAGAAAAAGCCCCGCCCCGGCGAACCGGGACGGGGCTCTCGCTTAGGGGACACTACCAGAACAGCTTGGCGCCGATCTGGAGGTAGCGCGATCCGCCTACCCCGCTGATCTGGCCAAACGCTGCGTTGCCGAGCGTCGTGTTGATGTCCTGCAGGTTCATGTGGTTCATCGCGTTGAACGCCTCCAGGCGGAACTGCAGCCTGATGCGCTCAACGACGCGGACGTCCTTGAGGGCGAACGCGCTGAGGTCGATGGTGCCGGGCCCGCGGACAATCCACTTGCCGGAGTTGCCGTATGTCCAGTCGGCCGGCCGGGCGAAGGCTGCCGTGTTGAAGTACGAGAACAGCGAACGCTGGTCGGGCTGGATGTACCAGTCGCCCACAAGGTTGGGCCGGGAGGCCACGCCCCTGGCGACGCCGGTCACGCTCGGGCCATACAGTCGGCCGGAGTTGATGGTCCACACGCCGGAGACGCTCCAGCCGCCGAGGATGCGGCCCACGAAGCCCTGCTGGTTCTTGTACCAGGGGAGCTCATAGGTGTGGCTGAGCACCATGTTGTGCTTGCGGCTCTCTTCCAGTTCCGACTTCTCGGCACGCATGTTGTACGGATCCTGGATGCCGCTGGCGACACCCTCGTTGCCGTAGCCCATGATCTTGCCGAAAGTATAGGAGAGCGCATAGGTCAGATTGCCCGTGCGGCGCCGCGCCGCCACCTGCAGCGAGTTGTAGCTGGAAGTGGCCGACGGCTCGACGATATTGAAGCCGCCCAAACCGCGGTAGGGCAGGAACGGGCGGATGTCCACGCCCTGATGTGCCTGCTGCACGTCGGGAGTGGCGAAGTTGAGCGGCCGCGAGAACGACAGGTGACGACCCGCGTTGCCGACATAGCTCACGTCCAACTGTGTCTTGTAGGGCAGCAGGGTCTGGATGCCGACGCTGTAGTTGTACATCGTCGGGATCTTGTAGTCGGCCGGCAGTGCGCCGGGGCTGATGGGGAAGACGGTCGTGTTGGGGATGCCGCTGCCGGGGTTATCGGACGAGCCGTTGGTCACCGTGGATCCCAGGGTCAGCGGAGGACGCGCACCCAGGTACCAGCCGGAGTAAGCAATGCCCGTCACGCCGTGGAAGATGCCGGCGCCGGCGCGAACAGCCAGTTTGCCGTCACCGAACACGTCCCACGCCACGCTGGCGCGAGGCTGGAAGTTGGTCTTCCGCGTCGGCTCGAACTTGTCCGGGATGCCGCGGAATAGAGCCTTGACGGCCGGATCGTTGTAGGCGGTCACCCTGCCGTTGGCGCTGTCGGGGAAGCCGGAGCCCGGCATCACGAGGCCGTTGTAGGGGTCGCCTGTGCCGTTGATGATGGAGCCGTTGGCCGCCACCTGGGGAGCCTTGGCGGGATCCCAGTACTGCTGCATGAACGCGACCACGTTGTTCCACTTGGCGCCCCACGGGGAGATCAGCGCCCAGCGGATGCCGTATTCCACGGACAGCCGGCGGTTCACGCGCCAGGAGTCCTGCACGTACAGCTCCTTGTCGTAGGCCTTGTACACGGTCTGCGCCGGAGGACCGCTTTCGCTATAGGAGTCGAAGTTGCCCAGCAGGGCGTTCGCGAACGGGTTGCCCGAGTTCCTCGGGTTCGATGAGGAAAGCCCGAACCCGAAGGTGCCATTCTCGTTGGCAGCGTTCAGCTCGTTCATGTTCATCCACTCGCCGTAGAAACCGGCCTTGATCGTGTGGGCGCCCATGATCTTGCTGAAGTTCTCGCGCAGAATGAAAGTCGGGGTGCGGGCATAGTTTGCCTGCCCCGCGCCGAAGCCCGTGTAGTTGGAAATGCTGATAACCGGAATTCGGTCCGGGTTGTTCACGGAGTACAGCGGATTGAACTTGATGCCGTAGGTGGACCGCTTCACACCGTCCCCGATGATGTCGAAACCTTCGCGGTATGCGGAGTAGCCGTAGCTCAGCTCATTGATGGTGGTCGGGCTCACCACCGTATTCAGCGTCATCACATAGTTGTCGCCATAGCGCTTCCTGTGCACCTGGAACAGGGGGATGTTGTTGCCGGTGTTGTCGAAGTAAGACGTGAAGTCCTGAGTCCCCGGCAGCGCCCTGAAGTTCAATGTCCAGTTCGGCTTGATGTTGTAGTCGATGCGATAGACGATGTCCCTGCTATCGGTAGGCTGGCTGTTGGAGGCGAAGTAGTTTCCGCCCGGGCCGTTGTAGTTGGGGTCGGGATACATCTTCTGCAGAGCCTGCCCCAGATTGCTGATCCGGTTGGTGGGAATAATACCGCCCGGGAACGGCGAGCCGCTCAGCGGGTCGATCGGCTTCAATGCGCTGGCCGAGAAGTTCCCGCTGCGCTCCAACGTCGTGGGAATCTGCGACAGCTTCTGGTTGAAGGCTGCATTGTAACGGCCTTCAACGCCGACGAAGAAGAAGAGTTTGTTCTTCTCTGTGTTGAACTTTCCGGGGATGTAGATCGGACCTCCCAAGGTGCCGCCGTAGTTGTGGTAGCGGACCCTGCCCTTCTTTGCGCAGCCCACGATGTAAGGGCAGGCCGCCATGGTGTCCGAAAACCAGAATTCGTACGCCGAACCATGGAAGTCCTGTGTGCCGCGGCGCGTGATGAAGTTGATCTGCGCGCCCGTCGAGCGGCCATACTCGGCTGCGTAGTGTGTCGTCTGCACCTTCACTTCTTCAATGAAGTCCACGCCGAGGATGTTGTTTTGCTGAACGCCGTCGCGGTTGCGGCCATTGTTGATGCCGTCCACCGAGATGAAGTTCGTATCCTTCCGCTGGCCGTTGATCTGTATTCCGCCCATCGAGTAGCTGCCGCCCCGGAAGTCGGTCATGAAGTTGCCGTAACGGCTAACGACACCGGGCATGATCCCCATCATATAGAAGGGGTTGCGGCCGGGCAGCGCGAAGTTCTGCAACTGCTGCTGCGTCACCAGACGCGACACTTCGCCGTTGGAGGTCTCCACCATCGGCGCTTCTGCTGTCACATCAACCTTTTCGGCCAATTGGCCGACTTCCAACTGGAGCCGCAGCGACAGCGCCGCGTCCGTATCCAGTCTCAAGTTCGATCGCATCAGGCTCTTGAAGCCCGGCGCTTCAACGCGCACTTCGTAGTCGCCAGGAGGCAGCGACGGCACCGTGAAATAGCCGCTTTCATTGCCTGTCGTCTCTCGCGTCAGGCCGATGGCCGGTGAAACGACAGCCACTTTTGCGCCCGGCACAACTGCGCCGGACTGGTCGACAATCTCTCCCGAGATCGTTCCTCGGGACTGGGCAAAAAGACTTGCCCCGAGTATTACCAAAAATAGGAACAGACGTTGTCTCATGTTTGGACCTCTCAGCATCCGTTCTTGGAGTGTATCATCAATTTCTACCCCATGTGTGACATTCCTGGAACGCCGTATCATTTTTTAACATTGCCCTCGCATGCCCCTCCCGCCGTTTTTGATACAAAGGCACCATGCGCGCCGCTGTCCTACTCCTGGCTCTCCTCCCCGCCGCCGCCCAAACTCCCTGGCGTGATCAGGGCCTGCTCGAACTCAAAGCCACTCCCCAAGCCCGGCTCCATCCTGTCCCCGTCCGCGCCGTCACTCTCCAGCCCGGCTTCTTGAAGAGCCGCCAGGACGTCACCATCGGCAAGTCCATCCCGACTTTGCTCACACTCCTGGAGGAGCACGGCACCGTGGACAACTTCCGCCGCCTCGCCGGCAACTCCTCGAACACTCCCCGCCGCGGGCCGCTCTACACGGACTCCGACCTGTATAAGTGGATCGAAGGCGCCGCCTGGAGCCTCAACGTGCAGCCGGATCCCAAGCTCGAGGCCACCATCGACAAGCTCACCGATGTGATCCTCGCTGCACAGGAGACCTCCGGCTACCTTAACACATGGTTCGTCGAGGACAAGGCGAAGCTCCGTTTCCAACAGATGGTCACCGGCCATGAGCTTTACTGTCTCGGCCACATGATGCAGGCGGGCATCGCCTACTACCGCACCACCGGCAAGAGGAAACTCCTCGACGGCTCCATCCGCTTCGCCGACTATCTCCTCCGCGACTTCGGACCCGCGCCCAAACAGCCGCTGCTCACGGGCCACCCCGAACTCGAGCTCGCACTCGCCGAGTTGTACCGCACGACGGTCGACAGACGCTACCTGAACCTCGCAGCCTACCTCCTCAGCGGCGTCGAGCGCGAGCGCCTGAAGCTCAGAGACCGCGACATCGCCTACATCTTCTCCGGCATCCCCTTCACCACCCGAACCCAATTCGAGGGCCACGCCGTCCGTGCCCTCTACGCCGCCACCGGCGCCGCGGATTACTGGCTCGAAACAGGCGACCCCGCCTACCGGCGCACCCTCGACCTCCTTTGGAACGATCTCGTCTCCGGCAAAATGTTCGTCACTGGCGGCGTCGGCTCTCGCGCGTCCGGCGAGGCGTTCGGCGAGCCGTGGGAACTGCCGAATCGCCAGGCATACACCGAATCGTGCGCCGCCATCGCCGGCTTCCTCTTCAACCAGCGCATGCTTGCCGGCAGCGGCGATGCGAAATACGCCGATGCCATGGAGCGTGCCCTCTACAACGGCATCAACTCCGGCATGTCGTCCAGCGGCACCCTCTACTGCTATCGCAACCCCCTCGCGACCACAGAGAAGGACAGGATTCGCAACCCCTGGTACGACACCTGCTGCTGCCCGCCCAACCTGCAGCGCACCTTCGCCGCGCTCGGCGGTTACTTCTACTCAACGTCCAAGGAAGGCTTGTGGGTAAACTTCTACGACAACAGCACGCTGGACTGGCGGCTGGAATCCGGCACTCCCTTGAAAGCCACTCTCACCACGGGCCAGCCGTGGAAAGGCGACGTGCGGATCACTCTCAGCCCATCCAAACAGGAAGAGTTCACTTTGTTTTTGCGCATTCCGTCGTGGTCGCTCGGCACGCAGGTGCTCGTCAACGGCGCGCCCGCGCCTGAATCGCCGTCGCCCAACACCTATCTCGCCTTGAGGCGCGCCTGGAAGCCCGGCGACACAGTGTCATTGACTCTCGACGTCGCCAGCCGCATCATCCACGCCAACCCACGCGTCGCAGAAGACTACGGCAAGGTGGCATTGCAGCGCGGTCCCATCGTCTACGCGCTCGAACAGCACGACAATCCGGGCGCTTCTGTCTTTGACGTGGCTATCGACCCGCGCACCCCCATCGTCGCCGAGTTCGCCCCGGACCTGCTCGGCGGCGTCACCGTGCTCAAGCACCAGGGGCTCACCTACTCCAGTCCTCTGGACCAGCAGCCGCTCTACACCTTCTCGCAGCCCAAGGCGTCCAAGCCGGTCAGCATCACGTTCGTGCCCTACTACACTTTCCACGACCGCGGTCCGGCTTCAATGACCGTTTGGGTTCCGGTGCAGTAGCATCTCGATCTGAGCCTCGCTCAGTTCCACTTGCGGCGCGAAGGCCGCGCTGCTTGCGTACCTCTGCAGTGCTCGCCGCAGCTCTCGCGCCACCGGGCGATTCTCCAGATCTGTCTCCAGATCCAGCGACACGGCGAGGAGCCTTCCCTTCCCGACCCGCGCTTCCACAGCTGCTCCCAACCGGTGGTTGCGGTGGTAGTCGTCGATGACCTGCACAATCGGTCGCAAGCCCAGCGGCTGCCCGTCCAGCACAAACGCGGACGCGCCCTGAGTCAGCTCGTACCATTGGAAGTCGCTGTGCGCTTCCGTCGGGAAACCGGCCAGCGCTGGATGCTGCGGATTGCAAAGCACTCCCATCGTCCCTGGCTGTTTCGGAAACCAGCTCAGCGACCAGAATACCGGCAGGAAGCGGATGGGCATCGTGTTCGCGTCCCTGGCCAGCCAGATCACGCGGTCGCCCTCCGCCAGCCGCCGCTTCGCTTCGTCGAGTGACCTGGTGACCGTCACACCCGCCGGAGCAGCCTCCGCCGGAGCCTTCAGGTACACCCAGATCTCCCAATCGTTCTCAAACTCCCCCACCGTGAGCACGAGCTTTAGCTGCCTTGCCGCCTTCACGCCGCTGAGCGACGCGCGAATTTCACCCAGCGGCTGCACCGACCCGGCTGCCGCCTTGATCGTACCCAGCCCGCCGGAGGCGACCTCCGCATCCCCATCCTTCAGCGCCCAACGCGCCGGGCCTTCCAACACCGTCTTCCCCCAATGCGCTACCAGCGCCTGGGCTGTGAACACCTCGTCATTGGTCCACACAAATTTCCTGAACCGCGCCAGCGGCACGGTCGCACCCGCAAAGCGCCGCATCTCTCCGGCACTGAGAATCCCCTTCGAGTCCCAGAACGAGTCGAGCAGCCCGATCAGCGCCTCGCCCTGTCCCGGGAAATCCTGCAACTGCAGCAACTGATAGCCGCCCATCCCCGGCGTTCGCAGACACGCCTCGATGTCTTCCTTGTACAGCTTCCATGCGAACTTCCCCGACGCGGCCTGGAACGCCTCCGCCTGATCCCCCATCCCCTGCGCATCCAGTTTCTCCTTGAACGCTTCGAGGTTCCGCGGCTTCAGCACCCCTGTGTACTTGCCGGTCTCGCGGAAATCCGGATACGTCACCCACTGCCCGAGCTCGTGCGCCACGGTCGGAACTATGATCCCTTCGATCAATGCTGTGTAATCGGAATCGGTGCCGCTCGAGCTCTTCTCCCAGCGCGACCCGTGAATGCGGAAGTACCCGCCTTTCGTCTTCTGCGCGATGTAGAACTCCGACGTCTCGCCTGGCACAAGCCGCACATGGTCCGCCGAAAACGTATAGAGTCTGCGCGGATCCGATTGCACAAACTCGCCCACCAGGTTGTCCATGAACTTGAAATCGCCGCGCAGCTCATTGCCGAGCCCCATGGCCGCAAACGACGGATGATTGCCGTACGTCTTCAGCATGCGAAAACCCTCGGCCCGCATGAAAGCATCCAGCGCCTCATCTTTACCCACCTTCCCGCTCCACACCGGAAGCTCCACGTAGAGCAGGAACCCCGCTTTATCCGCGGCTGTAAACGCCGCTTCCGGCGGGCACCACGAATGGAACCGGAACGAGTTCAACCCGTGCTCCTTCGCGATTCGATACAGCCGTGCCCAGCTCTCCTCATCCGTGGGCGGATAGCCGGTCTTCGGAAAGATGCTGCACTCCAGCGTGCCCCGCAGCAGCACCGGCCTGCCGTTCAATACAAATTGCGTGCCTTTTGTATCGATCTCCCGCAGCCCAAACTCCACCGTCCTCCCGTCTCGGTACGAGCCCGCCCTCAGCCGAACCTCCACCGAATTCAGGTCCCCCTCGTACTCGTCCCACAGCTTCGCCCCTGCGTCCAACGGCACTAGGAGGGTTGCCTTTCCGGCGCCATCGACTCGCGCCTTCACGCCGCGCGCCACTAGCTCCGCGCCATTCGCCAGCCCGCCGACAGCCACCTCCAGCCGCACGGCCCTGTGGGTGACATCCGGGAACGCCCTGGCGTCTTCGATCCACACCGGATCTGTCGCCCTCAGCTCGATCCTGCCGATCACACCGTTCCAGTTGGTCTGCGTGTGCTCCGTAACGCTGTGAGCGTCCCTGCCCACGTCAATCCGATAGCTGTTGTCGACTTTCAATACCAGCTTGTGCGTCCCCGGCGTCATCGCCTCCGTCACGTCGTAGACGTGCGGCGTCGTGAGACTGTCCTGCGCACCGAAACCGCGCCCGTCCACCGACACCTCCGATTGCCAGTGCACCCTCTCGAGAAACAGTGTGACCCGCTTCCCGCGCCACGCCTCGGGAACCGTCACCGTGCGCTCGAACCGCACCGCACCCGTAAACACCGCGGGCCGCGACAGCCACCCTTTCTCCGGTCCCTCCGTCTGCTGCCCGTATCCCGCCTGATCCGTGCTCCCCGGCAGGAAGATCTTCCCGCCTTCGAACGACCACGTGCCCGACAGGTCGATCCGCAGACCTTGTCCAAATGAAAACAGGGCGGCTGCGCCCAGCAGCGCAGCCGCCCGAATTGAAGACAACATGCTAAATGTCTATCAGAAAATGAACCGCAGACTCAGTTGGAGCCGGCGTGCATAGTTGTCCTGCGTGGAGGCACTGATCTGCCCAAAACCGGTATTGTTCCCGCTCTGGGCTGTGGTCACCGTCATGTTCGGCGACACGAAGTACGGATGATTCATCGCGTTCAGCGCTTCGGCGCGGAACTGGATGCTCTTGCCTTCCGTAATCCGTGTGTCTTTAATCAACGCCAGGTCCACGTTGTTCTGTCTCTGCCGGCGCAGGGTGGCGAACCGGAGCGGGAAGGTGCGGACCTGATTGCTGAGTAACTGCTTCGCGCTGGCCGTCTCGAATCCGGCTATGTTGAACCAGCTCTCAACGGTCCGCTGGTCGGACGGCTTCAGGATGTTCGCAGGATCGCCGTAATAGATGTAGTTGCCCCATGCCAGCGGGAAGCCGCTTTGCAGAGTCCAGATGCCGGAAGCCTGCCAGCCGCCCACCAACCGGGAGACTAATCCGTTGGCGCCGCTGAGAAACGTCTTGCCCTTGCCGAAGGGCAGTTCGTAGACGGCGCTGATGTTAATCCGGTGGGGCGCATCGGCGTCCGAAATCTCGTGGACCGGCAGCGCGTCGGCGGGGTTAAGCAGGTTGACGGCCTGCATCCACTTCGAGAACGTGTAGCTGCCCATTACGGTGTAGCCCTTCGAGAAGCGCTTTTGGGCCGTGATCTGCAGCCCGTGATACCACGAGAAGCCGCCATTGTCGCTGGTGTAGATAGCGTTTGTGCCAAACGCGCGATACGGCACCAGCAATGCCTGCCGCGAGGTGTTCGAGCTGGTGTACGTGCCTTGCGTATTTCCTGGCACAAGTCCGACGAACGGATTCGCGAAGGTCGCGGTCAGGTAATTGTTGTACGTGTCGTCGCGCGTCCGCAGTGTGCTTAGGTACTGATAGGGCATCGTGTTAATATTGCGGCCTAGCGACGTGCTGGAGCCGCTGGTCACGGTCGACAGTTCGATGTGGTTTGTCTTGCTGCCGATGTAGCTCGCCTCTAGCGAGTATCCCTTGATCTCGCGCTGGAGGCTGAACTCCCAACGCATCGTCATCGGGACCTTGGGATCCTGATTGAAATACGTGAATCCCTGGCCCAGGTAGGTCTGCGGACCGTCAGCAGCGCCTCTCGGCTCGGTCACGCCGTCGGCGAACGGATTCGCCAGCGTCGTCGCCCATGTCAGACCGCTATCCCGCGTGAGCACCATGTTGGTGTTCTGGCTGAAACCGTTCTGTTGCACGTCGCCGCGCCTCTCACCGAGGAAACCGGCGAACATGCCGAAGCCCGACCGGATCACTGTCTTGTTGTCCAGTTGGTAGGCCAACCCGATGCGGGGCAGGAATATATTCTTCGGGGTGTTATACAGGCTGCCATTGTTCCCATTCACGCCGGCAAACGTCATCCCGCCGTTCACGGTAAACGCGCTGACCGGAAGCTCCGGGAATCCGCCGGAGATGTTGGGATAGATATTCGCGTAGGCCGCCTGCGCCGCGGCACTGATGGGCTGCTTGTAGGAGGAGTCGAATCCCAGCGTACTGCGGTTGTACCGCTCGTGCAGCGGGGTCTCAAATTCATAGCGCAGTCCGAGGTTCAAGGTCAGCTTGCGGCTTATCTTGAAGTCGTCCTGCACAAAGAAACCCCAGGAGCCGGACTGCTCAATATAGTCTGCCGACCGCGCAATGCTGGCTGAGCCCGGTAGGCCCAGCAGTAGCGACGCCACCGACTGGCCGATATTGCTCGGCGAAGTCGCCGAGTTATCCAGAGGCCCGCGCGTATACGTGGAGTCGAACGTGAACTGCCCCGTCTGCGCGTTGCTGAAGAACTTGTCGGCCTCCTGATAGATCCGGAACTCGAAGCCGGTCTTCACCGAATGCTTGCCGGCCGCCTTCGTCAAGGTAGCCGATACCGTGTGGTTGTTCACCGGACGGAGCTCGCCCGTGAAGCCGTTGCTGATGTAGCCGTTCAGGTTGATGCGCGGGAAGCGCGCGATCTCGTTCGGCACCTGGCCGGCGTATTGCGACGAGAACCCAAGCTTCGTGACGTCGAACCCTTCACCCAGGGCGTTGCCGTCCGATCCGCGAATGAAGCGGTTGTAGCTGTACCGTGTGTTCAGCACCATCGTTGGAGACAGAGTGTAGACGTGGTCGAACATCGCCGCCTTCGAATCGAACAGGAACTGAATGCCCGTGAATGCGTTGGCGAAGTAGTCGTTGTACGTGCTGTCGCGACGGTACTGGCTGAAGCGCACGAAGAACCGCTGCTTGTCGCCGAGGTTCTGATCCAGGCGCCCAGTGTTGTTGTAGTAGTTCGCGATCTCCGGCAGGCTGGCGTCGGTGAAGTTGTTAAGACCCACTGCGTCGCCCGCCGATTTCGGCGTCGGGTACCACGACAGAATCGCCGCACCGACCTTGTCAAACCGGGCCTTCGGAATTATATTGCCCTGGAAGGGCGTCTCCTGATACCGGCCGTTCGAGAGCCTCACGCGGGTCGCCGGGTCGTAAATCGTATAGGATGTGCCGGCAGCCAACAGTGCTGAGAAGTCGCCGTCGTGCATCGCCGCGGTCGGTACAGTGTTGGTCGTGTCGTCGTGCCGCGGACGGGAGTCCTTAATTCCTTCGTATCCCCACAGGAAGAACGTCTTGTTCCGCCCGTTGTACTTCGGAAGGATCACGGGGCCACTGAATGAACCGCCCCAGCGATCGAAAACGAAATTCGGAAATTGATCCGGCTTGGTGAAGAAGTCCCTCGCCAGCATGTCCTGCCGGTAGAACGAGTATCCGGCGCTTCCATGGAAATCGTTGGTGCCCGACTTGATGCTGATGTTCGTCACGCCGCCTTGCGTCTGGCCGAACTGCGCGTCGAACGTAGCCGTCTGTACTTTGAACTCCTGCACGATGTCCGTCGGCGGCACGTACGACGCCGTCACTTCGTTGGCGTTCGCCGTCGCCGTCGAAGGCGCGCCGTCGATCGTCAGATCGTTCAGGTTGCCGCGCGTTCCGCCCATCGAGTAGTTCACGATGTGCGTCGGCTCGAATGGACGGTCCAGACGGACACTGCCGTTGAACGTCACGCCCGCCGTCAGGCCGATCAGCAGGAATGGATTGCCGTACGACAACGGCAGGCTGGCCACGCGCTTCGAATCGACGACGGTGCCGAGAGACGCCGTCTCCGAATTGAGCAGCGGCGCTTCTGCCGTGACAGTCACGGCCTGGTCAGGAGCGCCAACTTCCATCGTGAAGCTGATGTCCAGGCGATCGCCCACGCGCACTTCAACGCTGCGCACGGCTTTCTTGAAGCCCGCGGCAGTCACTTCCACCTGATATGTCCCTGAGGGCAGCAGCGGCGCCAGGTACATGCCGTCCGCATTGGTCGTCAATGCGCTCTTGTATCCGGTTGCCGGGTTGGTCACCGTCACCTGGGCGGCTGTCAGGATCGCGCCGCTCTGGTCGGTGATCTTCCCGACGATGGTTCCTCTTGCGTCCTGCGACCAGGCCGGAAGGCCTGCCAGCAGGATCAGCATCGCAATAAGCGAGAAAATGCGATACTTCATTACCTTTCCTTTCTCATGAACTCAGCAGCCGCCCGGCTCCCACCTGGCGCAGCTGCGCTAACCACAGTCATCTCGTCGAACACCGGCCCCTTCATCGGGCGATCAGCCTGATCCGGCCCAGCAGCCCGGAAGGCTCCGGCGTCATGTGTTTCATGTCCTGCATCTGGAATCGCTCACCGTACTTCGCGGTTACCTCGCGATAGTCGGGCTCTCCCTTCTGCGCCAACAGATTCAACGACGTATTACTAACCTCCACGCGGAGGACGTTCTTTCCCTCCTTCACAAACCCGGTGAGATCTAGCCGGTAAGGCGGCGCCCATACCGCTCCGGCCCTCTTCCCGTTCACATAGACCACTGCGGCATCCCGCACCGGCGCCTCATACCACGCCCGCATACCGGATTGCCTCCGTTGCCCGATGGCCAGCGGCTTGCCCTCGCCGAAGTCGAGTTCCGCACTCAACAATTCGCGGCTCACTTCGATCTCCTTCTCATAGACCGCGGTGCCCGAATAGAAGCGCGTCTCCGCATCCTCCGTCCAGGACCGCAGTGTCTCCATCCGCAACTTCCTGTCCGTCCCCTCGAAGCTCACGAACCACCCGGAGCTCAAGTCGAGCTGCCGGCCGGAGTCCGGGGTCTTCGCCGTGACCGTCACCGCGTCCTGAGACAGTGCGATGACCATTGAGCCATAGGCGGGCAATTCGATTCCGCCTTCAAACGGCCGCGTTCTGCCCGTCGCCGCGTCCCACTGTTCGGCCTTCAGTCCCTTGGTCTTGAATTCCAGCCGCCCCTTGTACGGGACATTCGCCGTGTTGGCGACGAAGTACACCTCCGCGCCGTCCACGCTGCGGTGCGCATAGCCGATGTCCGCACTCGCCGGAGACCACCTCATGTCCGGCTGCAGCAGCGCATTCAGCTTCGCGCCCAACTGCTCCTCATCAGCGACCAGCACTCCCTTTCCGCCATCAAACAGTCGGCCCGCGATGGCACGGACCGCACTGCCCTGTTGCTCGGCGTTCCGATATCCCGGCGCCAGCCTCGGAGTCCTGCCCACCGCCACCAGCTTGCCGCCGCCTCGGACGAATTCCTCGAGTCTCTTCAGGCTCTCCACCGGCATCCGCTCCACGTGCGGCAATACCACCACGCGGTAACCGCCTTGCGACAGCGCCTGATCCAGCAGCCCGTCATCCACGGCGTCGAAGTTGAACCCCGCCTCCAATAACCGCGGGATCACTTTCTCGCCAATGACTTCGTGCGCCTGCCGGTCGAGGGACACTCCCGTCCCGGCCGTGAAGTGAGCGCGGATGTCCGCCACTGGCAGATACAGCGCGACATCGCTCACCGGCTTGCCCTGCCGCATCAGCCAGCTCACGCGCTGCAGGTAGAGCGCGACGTCCGGCATCGCCGGCCACCACGGGTTGCTGTCATTGAAGACCGCCGCCGCATACAATGACCAGCCCGGCTTCTCTACATTCGGGGGCGTGTAAGGCCACCCGTGCCCGATTAACTGGTTCACCCCCTGGATGAAGTGCCGGTCCGCCTCTGCCTTCATGTCCAGCGGAGTCGCCGCGAAAGACGGCGAATGCAGCCACGTCCACGTCTCGGTCGCCGTGATCGTCTTCCCCATCACGTGATTGGCCGACGACGCCCAGCGCGTGGGTGACAGCGCCTTCCAGTGCGGCTGCTCGCCATCGCTCAGATCCACATACTTCTGGCTCGACAGCGTCACCGGAGGAGTCCCGTAGGCCTGCATCCGAATCTTCGTGCCGTGCCGGTGCGCCCATTCCTGCAGAGGCTTCATGAACCTCTCTTCAGCGAGTTCGGTGAGCGTCAGCCCCCAATCGTTCCGGATCGCGCCCTTCCGGGCATCCGGCTCCCCGGTCAACGCCGGCAAAAGCGGCTTCAGATCGTAGCCTCTTCTCTGCTGGAACTCCGCAAAGAGGTCGCCCGTCCAGTCGGATCCAAACACCTCCAGGCTGTCGCAGAAGATGGCGAACGGCGGCTTCGGCCCGAAAGCCTTGAGCATCGGCTCGCCGACCATTTCCATATGCTGGTCCAGCGCCCGCCGGCTGTAATGATCCAGGACGTAGCCTTCCGCCCCTAGCGACGCCCGCTTCACCATCTGACGCGTCCGGCTCTCGATGAAGCGCACACCCTGGTCCGGGAACTCCGCGATCACCTTTTCGCCGTCCCGCAGCTTTGGCTCGGCGCCGGTCTTTTCCACCCGCAGCCGGGGCGCCGCCAGATCCTGTGTAATCGCTGGGCCGCCGTATGGCCAGCCGCTGCCAAGCGTCAAGTCCACCCGCAGTCCCAGCTCCCGCCCTTTGTCAGCGGCGAACCGTACCGCGTCCAGGAACTCCGGGGAAAGGAAGCGAAGATTACGAATGCCCTTCTCCGGGTCGTCCACGGCTAAAGGGTAGACTGGCTGGATTTCCACCCCGCCGATCCCTCCGGCCTTCATCGCCTGCAACTCCCGCTCCAGTTCCGGCTTGGTCACCGCGGGACCGAACCACCACCACCGCATCATGATCCGGGCTTCCGCCGGGGGCTGCTGGAACGTCTCCCGCAGTCTCCCCATCTCACCCGTCGCACCCCTGGCCGACATTGCCAGCAGGACCCACCATGCGATCCACAGTCTCAAGCTTCACTCCCTGAAGCACTGGCCCATCGAACTGGGAACGGGCCGTACAGATATATCAGTTACCCCATAGCGCACTCTATATCTGCGCTACACTGGAACCAACCTAGGATCGATCCGTCCAAGACTGTGATCAATGATTCGGGGATGATAAATCCATAAAAAGAATATAAAATTGATCCGGTAACGTCTTGGAAAAGCGGCAAATCTACAGATTTGGTCCCTACGGGCTGGACGCAGTCGCCAAAGTGCTCCTGAAGGATGGCCAACCGGTCCACCTCACTCGCAAGGCCGCTGAAACTCTCTTCATCCTCGTCGACCGGTCACCCGAAGTCGTCACCAAAGAAGAACTCATGGCGGAAGTCTGGCCGGACCGCGTTGTTGACGAGGCCAACCTGGCCCAGAACATCGCCATGGTCCGCAAGGCGCTCGAAGCCCAAAAGGGTGACCCGGCCTGGATTGAAACGTTCCCCGGACGGGGTTACCGCCTGCATGGTCCCGTCACTTTGGACCAACCGGACGGGCACGCGGCGAAACCGCCGCCGGCTGCTGATGCGGCAGTCCCTCCGAAGCGCATCCCGCGATGGCCTATCGCCGCCGCCGCGGTCATTGTGGTGATGGGTGCGGGCCTGGCCTACCTGTGGCGCAGGGAGTCGCAACCTCCAGCCCTTCACGTTACGCCCGTTACGCGACTTGCTGGAAAAGAGTTTCAGCCCGCGCTCTCGCCTGACGGCGCCGCCGTTGCCTTCGTCTGGCAGCAGGAAGACACTCGCCCCGCGGGCATCTGGCTCCAGACGGCAGGTGTCTCCTCGCCCCGGCGCTTAACCCCGGAGGGGCCGGCGTGGTCGAGCCCCGCGTGGTCCCCCGACGGCCGCTCGATCGCCTGCCTGCGCTTTGGGGGTTCCTCGGCGGAGATCGTCATCTTTCCCGCCGCCGGGGGACCTGAGCGTGTCCTCGCTTCCATCCTCCCCACCCGCTTCGGCTTGGCCCACCATCACCTCGACTGGTCTCCCAATGGGAAGACGCTGGCCGTCGATGACTCCATCTCCCTTTCCCAACCCCTCTCCATTTTTCTCGTCGATGTCGCCACCGGTCAGAAGACGCGCCTAACGCAGCCCGAGGAGTTCACCATCGGAGACATCGACCCGCGCTTCTCACCCGATGGACGAACTCTCTCCTTCATTCGCGCTTCCCATCGCGCCCGGCAGGATCTGTTCACCATTCCCGTCGCTGGTGGCCCGCCGGTGCAACTGACATTCGACGCCCGCCAGATCTCGTCCCAGGACTGGACGCCCTCCTCCAACCTCATCTTCGCCTCCTCTCGCGGCGGCGAGTTCCGCCTCTGGCGCGCCGTCCCCGGCAAGAGCCCCACGCCGACCTCCGTCTACGCCGAGTTCCCAATCCAGTTCTCGCTGGCCCGCAAATCTGAGACTCTTATCTACTCTGTCGTTCAGAACGATCCGAACATCTGGCGTCTCGACTTCGCAGGTCCTCGCTGGCAGCGTGTCATCGCCTCCTCCGCCCAGGACGCCTCTCCCCAGTATTCGCCCGACGGCAGCCGCATCGCCTTCCGCTCCGACCGGTCCGGCGAGGAGGAAATCTGGGTCTCCGACGCCGCCGGCGCCAATCCCGTCCAGGTCACTCATGGGCCCCAGCGCCCCTCGGTCGCCCGCTGGGCCCCCGACGGCCGCCAGTTGGTCTTCAATGATGCCGGCACCACGGACCTCTTCATCGCCGACGACCGCCAGGGCTCCTGGAATGTGCGGCCCTTCGGCGCGCGCGGCGTCCACCCGGTCTTCTCGCCCGACGGCCGCTTCGTCTACGCGGCCGGATCCGGCGCCATCCTGCGCTTCCCCGCCTCCGGCGGACCCGCCGAGACAGTCGTGCCCATTCGCGGACTCTCTCTGGGCGTCTCCCCGGACGGCAGATACATCTACTTCGTGCGCGAACCCGCCGACACCACGCTCTCCCGTCTCGAGATCCAGACCGGCCAGATGGAGCGCGTCCTCGACACCCTCGTCCCCTACTGCACCTCCTGCTGGGCCCTCTCCAACGAAGGCATCTACTACCTCGGCGTCCGCCTCAAATCACCCAGCCAGCAGTCCATTTACTACCTCGATCTGAAGACCCGCGCCTCCCGCCTCATCGCCGATTACCCAGAGCCCATCCTCCCCATCGGCATCGGCCCCTTCTCACTATCCCCCGACATGAAATCCCTCCTCACCGTCCGCCTCGACCCTTCCAACGCCGACCTACTCCGCGTCGACGGCTTCCGGTAACGTTTGCCATCTGCCTTCCGCGCCATACTGTTCGTCGTCGCAACCTGCAGACAGTCTTCACTTAACGTCGTGCCGGCTCACGCGTAGCACCTGATCTCAAACACCCGTGCCAGATCGCTCCCATTCGTCGCCGTGACCTGTACCCGCACACGATCCGTCTCCACCGCAGCGAACTTGTGCCGGCGCAATCGCTGATGATTCCCTGCGACCCGCGCCACCTCCCGCCCGCCCGCCAGCACCCTGTAGTCCTTCACTGTCTCCGGCTGCGGACCACGCACAATTCCTTTCATCACCCCATCGGACGACGAGAGAGTCAGCTCGCGCTGGAACCCCGTGTCAAAAGTCATCTGCACCTCGGAGAGACCCACCGGCCTGTCCCACCTCAACTCGATCCACGCCCCTTCCGCGCCCATCCGCCCCGCCCACTGATGAATCTCCTTGCCGGGGATGTCGCGCACAAACCCATCCAGAACCTTCGCCGCCTCGGAGTGCGGCTCCTGCGCCGACGCCTCCGCCTTCGCGTGCCGCGCCAAGTCCCGCGTATCTTCATTCGGAAACCCGCGCAGGCTCTGGTCATCCCGCAGCAGCGCCTGCTGCAACGCATGGAGGCGCGTCTTATCCTGCGCCAACTGCCTCGGCCCGATCCGTTCCGCCGCGCACTGCGCCGCCGCCGTCCCCGCCGCCTGGCCGATGCACGCGCACGTCGCCATCACGCGCGTCGACGTGAACGCCGCATGCGTGGCGCTGATGTTGCGCCCGGCCATCATCAGGTTGGACACGTTCGCGCTGTACAGCGCCCGAAGCGGAATGTTGTAGACCTCGGGCGTCTTCAGCACCGTGTTCGGCGGCAGGTCCGGCCGGTCGAAGCCTCCCGGCGGATGATCGTCCATCGGCCAGCCCCCGATCGCCACCGCATCATCGAACTCGCCATTCAGCAGGTCGTGCTGCGTCAGGATGTGATCGCCCACCACACGGCGGCTCCCGCGCTTGCCAGGCATCATCCCCACCCAATCCAATGCCCAATTGGCCGAGTCCGGATGATTGCCGCTGTTCTTGATGTAGTCCCACACGCCCATCGTGATCGCCAGCAGCTCGTAGCGAATCCGCTCGTTGTCGCGAATCGTGTCCAGGTTGCCGCCCCACTCGACCCACCAGTAGCCGTACTCCCAACTGCTGGTGGAGCGGAACCGCAGATGCTCTTTCGTGACCTTCCGCGCCCACTTCGGCGGTGTGAACGGCATAGGCTTGCCGTAATCGCGCGACGTAAAGAGGATGCTCGAACCGAGCGTCTCCTGATCGGCCTTCTCCGGCGCCAGCGACTCGTTGAACTCACTCCGCGCCTCGCGCCCGGTCCTCATCTCCGCGCCGGCCTCCAGCGCCAGTCGCGAGTCGCCCGTGCAGTCGAGGAAGACCGGCGCCTGCACCCGGTACAGGTGCTCGCTCTTGTCGCACCGCGCCATCACCTGCACGATGCGGCCGCCTTCCTTCACCGCTCCAGTCAGAACCGTCTCCAGCAGGAGCGTGATATTCGGCTCGCTGACGACCTTGTCGTAAAGCAGCAGGTCCCACAGCTCCCAGCAGCGCTGCGGATTGTTGGCCGCATCGCCCAGGCGCAGCTCTTCAATAAGGCCGCCCTCCCGCCAGCCCGGCCGGCCTCTGTGCGAGTTCGCGCCGACGACATGCATCTTGACTTCGCTGGAAGAGTTGCCGCCCAGACGCGAGCGGTCCTGCACCAGCACGACCTTCGCGCCATGCCGCGCCGCGCTCAGCGCCGCGCACACACCGGCCAGCCCGCCGCCCGCGATGAACACGTCCGTCTTCAGTTCGACGAGCGTCATGTTCGGCTCTTCAGGGATTCCCTTGCGGATCTTCCCCGGCGGAGCGATGCGCGTGAAGTAGTCCGGCCGCGCAGGCACAAGGTCCTGCGCGTTCACTACCAGCGAGTAACCCGTGAATGGAAGTGCGGCGAAGAGATCCCGGCGTCTCACGGAACCAGAATACAGAGATCCTTGAGGTTCCGGTACCTCTGCTCGAAGTCGAGCCCGTAGCCGATCACGAACTTGTCCTCGATCGTGAAGCCCACATAGTCGCCCTTCACATCGATGCGGCGCCGCGACGGCTTGTCGAGAAATGCAGCCACCTTCACGGACCGCGGCTCGCGCTGCGACAGCATGTGCTTCAGGTAGTTCAGCGTCAACCCCGTATCGATGATGTCCTCGACCAGCAGAACATCTTCGTCCTGAATTGGTTTATCGAGGTCTTTCGTGAGCTGGACCTGCCCGGACGTCGTTGTGCCCTCATAGCTCTTGGTGCCGATGAACTCAATGCGCACCTGGGCATTGATGTGGCGCACCAGGTCGGCAAGGAACATAAAGGAGCCTTTGAGCACGCCGACCAGGACGAGTGGGCGCCCGCCGTAGTCTGCGTTGATCTGCTTCCCGAGCTCCGCGATGCGTTTCTGAATTTCGTCGTGAGGGATGAGGACTTCGATTCGCGGGGAGGACATCTCCCCCTCAGTCTGCCACACGCAATCGCATGCTCGGCGGACCGATGTGTATGTGCGCCGCCGATGCGCGACCCACGACAGCCCCGCGGAACGCGTAGTACGGGATCTGCTCCTTCTCCAGGAATTGGCGGAGCCACACCCCTTCCGGCTGGTCCGGCGAGAGTGCGACATCGATGCGGCCGCGGTGGTCGAAACCCATCGACTTGTGGAACGGCGTCTCTCCGTTTGCGCTGATCGGCATCGCCTTCGCGAACTGCTTTTCGTAGGCGAGGATCACGTTCTTCAGCATCGGCGTAGTGAACTGGCCGTTGCCGTCGAACCGCTCCTGCACCGGCTTGATGCCGGTGTCCATCTGGTACTGCTCGGCCGACGCCTCCAGTTTCGCCATGTCTGCCAATTCGCGGATGAACTTCGAGCGCGACGCGGCCAGGTCGAGCGTGCGCTTGCGCAGGTCCAGTTCCTCCTCCAGAGGCTTGATCTCATTGCGGGCGAAGATGCCCTGCTCGATCAGCGGCTTGATCTCGGTGATCTTCTCTTCGATGCGCGCGACGCGCCGCTGTGCGGCTTCCACCATCTGTTCGCACTGCTCAGCAGCGAGGTCGTCGGGACGAAGAGGCGCGTACAGTGTCCGCTGAAGTACCGTCTCATCAGCGATATCGGCTGCGCTGTGCGTGACCTTTTCCAGGGGGTTGAGGCGCGATGTGAGGCTCTGGGCCGACAGGGTCCAAAGCGTCATCAGAGTGCCATAAACAAAAACCTTGCGCACTGTACTAATTGTAGTACGATACCGCATAAGGAGAGGTTCCAAAGCGAACTCTTGCGGAAACAACAAAAAAATGGGGCAGTTTCTCCTTCCGCCACGGTAAGCCCCACGTGGCTGATCGCGTTGCGGGCGGCCGAATCGAAAAAAGCAGGGGCCATCCGCATTCTGGACCTTCGCGAGGTCACTTCCTTCGCCGACTACTTCCTGATCTGCTCCGGCACCAACCAGCGCCAAAACCAGGCGATCTGGGATGAGGTCGCGCAGCAGCTCAAGAAACAGGTCGGCGAGACCCCGATCAACGTCGAAGGCTACGAGAACGGCGAGTGGATTCTCGGCGACTTCGGCGACCTGATCATCCATGTCTTCTCGGGTGAGAAGCGGGATTACTATCAACTCGAACGTCTGTGGCGTGATGCCAAGGACGTTCCCATCCCGCCGGAAGCGGCGGCGTAAGCCGGCTCGCGGCAAACGCTCTCTGGCAGCGGGTCAGGGAGTCGCGTCCGTGAGCAGTTCTGTGGTGGTAAGTTCGCCGCCCGTGCGGTGAACGCGGTGATTATTTGCGCCGCGGTGGATTCATTGAGGCTCTGCACGGTGTTCCGTGACGAGCTCAGCAAGCCTTTTGCGCGCAGCAGCCCGAAGTCTGCGCGCAAGAGGCATGTCTCGGTGACGATGACGTAGGCGGCGTCAGCGAGCCGCGCTCGTCACCGCATCTGTCGTGGTGAGTTTGCCGCCCTGTGCCGTGAACGCGACGATCATTTGCGCTGCGGCCGACTCATCGAGGCTCTGCACGGCATCCGTGACAAGGTCGACCTCCCTTCCCGTGCCCAGCAGCCCGAAGACTGCGTGCCGGACGCAGATCTCGGTGACGACGCCGTAGACCACGCACCGCTCCGCGCCGATGCTGTCAAGCAGGCCGGGCAGCTCGGGGACCGTAAAACAATCAGTAGATCTTTTGTTTAGAACAATCTGGCCAACCATCGTCGCTTCCGGCTTGCGCTGCCCGAGCGTTCCCGCAACACAGTGCGGCGGCCACTCCGCGAACTCCGGATCGTTCTCCAGGTGAGCATCCGCAGTGGAGATGAGCGCAATCCCGCGGTCCTTCGCGTAGCGGTTGAGCCGCGCGACATTCGAAAGGATGCGCTCCGCCCCCGGAACATACAGCGCGCCCGAAGGGTTCACAAAGTCGATCTGGGTATCGATGTCGAAGAAAGCCGTGCTCACCGTTCGACCCTCCGCACTTCTTCCATCAGATGCATCAGTTCAGGACTGAGCTCGATGCGATACGGCGGATCGCACTCGAAGAGGCTGCGCAGCTTCTTGGGAAGCGAGGCGACGGAACGGCGCGCCAGCTCGCGAGCCTCCACCGCCTTGGGAACCCGGGCCACAAGTTCCCCCTTGATGATCACGGGCCGCAGCAGCGCCTCACACCCGGGAGCAAAACACTCGCTGGACCGGGCCAGCACATCGTGCGCTGCATAGCGGAAGACCTGCTTCGCCCCCGGCAAAGTGGACTTGTCCTGGCTGAACTTCGCCGTGTAGCGCCGCTCGGTGCCGGAGATATGCTCCACCAGCTTGTAAACTGCCCCATGGCTGGGAGCGTCGGAGGAGGTCGCCAACTCGGTCCCGACACCGAAGGCATCGATCGGCGCTCCAGCCGCAGCAAGCTCCAAAATCTTGTACTCGTTCAGATCGCCGGTCGCCATGATCCTGGCGTCCGGGAGTCCGGCCTGATCGAGGATGGCTCGCACTGAGCGCGAGAGCTCCACCAGGTTGCCGCTGTCGAGACGCACGCCCCACAACGGCTTGCCGAGCGAGGCGGCACGGCGCGCGCCTTCGAGCGTGTCGTACGTGTCGATCAGATATGTGGTGGCCGGTCCGAGAAGCTGCTGCAGGCGCTCGAACGCTTCGATCTCCGTGGAGAAGCTCTGGACCCACGAGTGCGCGGCGGTGCCGAAGACGGGGATCTCGAACTGCATGCCCGCGAGGGTGTTCGACGTGCCGATACAGCCGCCGACATAGGCGGCGCGCCCGGCGAGCAGCCCGGCGTGCGGCGAGTGGGCCCGGCGCGTGCCGAATTCGACGACGGCGCGGCCTCCCGCGGCCTCCACCATGCGCGCAGCCTTGGTGGCGATCAACGTCTGGAATCCAACAGTGGAGAGCAGAAATGTTTCGGGGATCTGCGCCTCGATCAGCGGCGCGCGCAGAGTGAGAATCGGCTCGCCGGGGAAGAGCGGCGTGCCTTCGGGGACCGCGAAGAGGTCGCCGGTGAAGCGGAAATCGCGAAGCGCGTCGAAAAAGCCCTGCTCGACGCGCTGGAATTGTTGCAGGCCCTGTAGATAGCGGATCTCCTCCTCGGTGAAGCGCACGTTGAGGAGGAAATCGACGGCCTGTTGCAGGCCGGCGGCGACGATGAAATTGCGGTTGGGCGGGAGGCGTCGGATGAAGAGTTCGAACGTAGCGATCTCACCGCTCTTGCCCGCGCACCAGTAGCCTGCGGCCATAGTGAGTTGGTAGAGATCGGTGAGAAGGGCGTTCATATGAATTGGACGTCTCTCGGGCCGGTCGGGTTTTGATTGTTCCGCCCTCTACAGCCGCGGGCGGTAGCGAGCGGGTCGAGCACGACATTGCGGCCGCGGCTCCGCTTGACGTGGAGATCGGTCACTTCTTCGTTCCGCCGGCGGCGGGAGCGGCCGGGGCCTCCTTCACGTCCGCGGCGGCTTTGACGAGGTCGTCGACGGACTTGGATTCGATCTCGTAGAGGGCAGGCTCGCCTTCGCGGCGGGCAATGTACTTGTCGCCGGACTTCGAGATCGAAATCTTCTCGGGGTTCTTGCTGTCCTTGGTGGCCACAGAGAGTTCAATGGACGGAGTGGTGAAACCAGTCTCCGGGAACTTCGTGGCTGAGAGGTCGCGCAGGCGGTCGATCAGCGACTGCACTCCGACCGGATCCATGGGTTTCATGTTCGCGAGCCATTTGTCGCCGGACTTGCTGAGCGCAAGCTGCCGCGAGGCGTCCTTGAATTCGACACGCGTGGGATCGTTGAAGCCGAAGTCGAAGAGCTTCTTGTTGCGGTAGTCCTCCGCGGGCTTCTCGAAGCTCTTGCCGGCGTCGTCGGGAACCAGGTGGAAGCCTTCAACGACGGAGGACTTGGCGTAGTACTTGTTGTCCTTGTTCTTGCGGACTTCCAGTTTCTGCGTGCCGCTGTTGTCCGTCACGGTGACGGTCGCCAGCGGCGCCGAGATGTTGAACTGCTTCTGCAGATCTGCCTTCTGGTCGGACGTCAGCAGCGGATCGAGCTTCAGTTCCTTGATTCGGCGGAGGAGGTCCTCCACCTGCCAGTTGTCAGCGCGGAGCGGCTTCGGCTTGATGAGAGCCCACTGGTTCTCCGCGTTGCGGGAGAACTCGATGGGCGCGCCCTTGCCGGCGAACTCGAGGCGCGTCAGCTTGTCCTGGTCGAAGGTCAGCAGCCGCTTGTCGCGAAGGTCGACTGCCAGCTTGTCGATATTGCCCCGGGAGAAAGAGGCCAGAACAAAGACACGTGAATCGCCTTCCACCTGAGCGAACGTGCCGCCGCCGACGGGGGCCTCATCGCCCAGTTTGATCGTGCGGGACTTGCCGTCCTTCAGAGTGACAACGACCTGCGTGGCAGGCTGCGTCAGGCCGAAGGGGGCCAGATCCGTGGGCTTCTCCTCCACCACCTTGTCGCCCGTGACGGAGGAAACCGCGGAAAGCAGGCTGTTCACAGCGTCCTTATCCACCGGAAAGGGCTCCGGCGAAGTGACCTTCCACTCGCCGGAGGGACTGCGCTCGATACGCGTGGTTTCGCCCTCGCGGCGCTTCGCCTCGACTTTGACGATGTCGGCCTGGCTCAACGTGAGGATCTTGGAGGCCGTGGCGGAGCCAGACTCCGCCTTCTCAGCCTCGGGTTGCTTTTTGTTGGTCCACCACACAACGCCGCCGAGGATGGCGAGGAGCGCAGTGGCGATGATCAAACCGATGGGGCGCATGCTCCTCCTATCTCCTACGCCACCAGACCATCAGGCCAAGGGCCACCACGGCGAGTGGAATCACAAACTGGCTGACCGTGCGGACCATGATCATCTGGGCGCGGGTGAGCTGTATGCGGCGGTCCTCCGGATCCTTCGGTCTGATCGAGATCAGGTCCTCGTCCGAAGAGAGCCAGTTGAGCATGTTCAGAATCAGGTCGCGATTCCCGCCGAAGCCGAGCGCGTAGTTGGCGACGAAATCGGAGGATCCGACCGCGACGATGCGGCCTTCGACATTGTTGCCTTCCTTCTGCTGGCCGGTACGGTACGTGCCGGCTGCGGCGACGTCGTACGTCTTCGGCTCGCCCTTCGGCATGGAGAGAGAGCCGCCAACCAGATTGAGGTTCGTGGCCGCGATGGAGTTCTTGGACGTCGAGACGATCTTCTCCATCGACGTCTTGTCACCCGGCTTCACCTCCATGGACCGCACCAGCGGGAAGGCGGTAGCGGTGCGCTTCATTTCGCGCACGATCGGATGGGTTCCGTAGTTCGTCGCCAGGGCGACTTCAGGGCCCATGCCGTAGAGGCCGCCGATGCCCGACGTTTCGAGAATGAGATCGTTATTGAACGCGACGCCCCAGCCCTTCAGGACATCCATCAGGGCCTTGTTCTCGGAGATGCTATCCTTGCCGGTCTTCAGCGGCGGATCGGAGAGGAAGATGGCGCGGCCGCCGTCCTCGACATACTTCTTGAGGGAGTCCACGACGGGCTGCGGATAGTCGGTGCGCGGACCGGCCACCACGACCATAGAGCAGCCGGGACCGATCTGCGGCTTCTCGATCAAGTTGATGGCCTCTACCTTGTAGTTGTTCTTCTCAATCAACTGCTTGACCGAAGAGTAGGCCCCGCCGTTGTTGTCGTCGAGTGAATGCTCACCCGCGCCGGTAGTGAAGCAGACAGTCTTCACGCCGGATTTCTGCAGGCGGATAAGCGCGGAAGTGAGCTCCTCTTCGGAGAGGCTGCGGGCCTCTTCGCGCTTCTCGCCCGAGGTGAGGATGATGGCCCCGGTCTGCGTGACGCCGTATTGCTTGGCGAGCTGCGGCTTCTTGAACGGGTCGATGTAGGCGACCTTCAGCTTGGGGGAGAGGTTGGCGTAGCGGTCGAGCAGGTCCTTCGCGCGCGGGAAGGAGGTGGTTTCGTCGAAGTAGGAAACCTGGACATCCTGCTTCAGGTTGGACGCCAGCTTCATGGTCTGCTCGGAGAGCGAGTAGCGCTTGTTGGCGGTGGAATCGTAGGTCTTGTTGTAGCGGTTCGCCAAAAAGTTTACGGTGGCAAGGACCGCGATGATGATCAGGATGTAGATTGCGGCGAAGGCGCTGTACTTGGTCTGACGGGTCTTGATCCAGCTTGTCATGGGTGCAGTACCTCCGAAGGCTAGGCTCTCCAGCGGAGCGATTCGAGGCTCCGCGCAGTGAGAAAGAGACCGAAGAAGATGAGGGACGCGAAGTAGATGGCGTCCTTGGTATCGATAACGCCTTTCGAGAAAGGCTCATAGTGCCGGACAACGGACATGTAGCCCATGACCGTCGCCCACGTCGAGGTCTCATATCCAGCCACCCATTCGAACACCCAGAGGAGGAGGCAGACACCAAACGTGACGCCGCCTGCGATGATCTGGTTTCGAGTCGTTGTGGAGATGAAGGCTCCGATGGCCAGGAGCGCGCCGGACTGGAAGAGCAACCCGAGGTACCCGATCAGGAGAGGCTTCCAGTCGGGCTTGCCGTAGACAAACAGGAAAGAGAGATTCAACGCGCTGATGCCGAGCAGGCAGGCGTAGAGGATCACCGCCGCCAGCCACTTGCCGATGATGATCTCCATGTCCCGCACCGGTGAGGTGAACAGCAGCTCGATGGTGCCCATGCGCTTCTCTTCCGCGAACAGCCGCATCGAAATGAGCGGGATCAGGAAGAGGCCGATCACTGAAGTGTTCATCAGCAGCGGCCGGATGATCATCTCGTTCACGTCCATGGGGAAGGAACGCCCCATCATGGTGGACTGGAAGCTCATGTTGACGAAGTAGCCCACGGCGTTCCAGAAGAAGAAGCCGAACAGGACCCCGTACATCGCCATCAGCAGGTAGGCGATGGGGGAAGCGAAGTAGGACTTGAGTTCCTTGCGGCAGATGGTGAGGATGTTGCTCATTGCTGGCCTCCCTGGGCCTTTTCAGCAGCGGTGAGTTCGAGGAAGACGTCTTCGAGAGAGAGCGCGGCGGCGTGGAGTTCGTTGAGGTTCCATCCGGCTTCGACGACGGCGCGGGCGAGAGAGGCTCTGACGTTTTCGCCCGGCAGCGATTCAACCTCGAAGACGTGCGCGCCGTTGCGCGTGTCTTTGTGCAAGACCCGCGAAACGCCCGCTACCTGTTCAAGGCGGCGGCGGACATCGTCTGTGGACGCACCCGCGACTTCCACCAGCACCGCTTCCTGGCCGCGCAGCCGCGAGGTCAGGTTCTGGACCGAGTCCTTCGCCACAATCAGCCCTTTGGAAATAATGACGACGTGATCGCAAGTCTGCTCCACTTCGGGCAGAATGTGCGTGGAGAGGATGATGGTGTGGACGCCGGCGAGGGAACGGATCAGGTCGCGAGTCTCGTGGATCTGCTTCGGGTCGAGTCCGGCGGTGGGCTCGTCGAGGATCAGCACGTCGGGGTTGTGGATGATGGCCTGGGCGAGTCCGACACGCTGCCGGTAGCCTTTCGAGAGTTTGGAGATGAGCTTCTTGGAGACGTCGGCGACAGCGCAGCGCTCGGAGACGTCCTTGACCCGCTGAGGAAGTTCCGCGGAGGGGATCCCCTTGAGCCTGCCGACGAAAGAGAGGTACTCGTGAACCTCCATCTCGGGATAGACCGGCGGGTTTTCGGGCAGGTAGCCGATTCGCCGCTTCACCTCCAGCGGGCTCTTCATGACGTCGAAGCCGGCGATGGAGGCTGTGCCGTCAGTTGGGGGCATGAAACAGGTCAGGATGCGCATGGTTGTTGTCTTTCCAGCGCCGTTGGGTCCGAGGAAGCCGACGATTTGGCCCTTCTCGACTTCGAACGAAATGTTGTTGACCGCGACAGTGCGGTCGTATCGTTTGGTCAGGCCATCGACCTTGATCATGTCACCATCCTTCCGAGGGGGTGCTTGACGCGAGACGTCCCTATCAGGAGAGACGCGTGTCGTCTGGGTCTCGTGAGATTGCCGATGATTAGGATAGAAAACGAGTTTATCGGGTGTCAACGGGGGAAAAGCGCGTCTGCGGATGTAAGGGCTGGCAGGATCAATCAACCAAGTAGCTGATTTCTCGGCACATTTCCAGTTGGTTTTGTGTTTGGGGGCATTCTGGGGCTTACTGGAGACGCGGCGAACAGTAGTTATCTTTCGGAGTGCGAAATCCCAGGATTGCCGAGAGAAGAGGACGGGAAATTGCCGCCGCAATGCGATGCCAGAATGCACTCCTCGAAAGTGCGGCAGGGGCCTGCCTGCGCCCCTGCCTGGCAAATCACAGCGGCTAGGATGCCGCCTTGGCCGCCGTCTTCAATTCGATGAGCACGGCTTCGGTGGGTTTGTCGCCGAGGTTCTCATTGGAATGCTGGCCCGGCTGGTTCGCCTTCACCGTACCCGGAGGAATGGTCGTCTCCTGCGTTTTGCCGTCGCTAGTGGTTGTCCTCGTCTTTCCGCCGGTGAGATAGACAACGACACTCGCCGCGGGGTGCGTGTGCATTGTCAGCTTGCCGTGAGCAGGCAGGTTGACGCGGGTGATCCGCACGTATTCGTTGTCGAGTTCCACTTTGCACGAACCGGGGTTGGTCTTTACCATGTCGCCGGCTCCGGTGAGAACCGTGCCGGCAGGCTTGGTCTTCAGCTCCACCATGATGGCCTCGCCTGCGACCTTGCCGGTATTGGTCGAAGCGTGGGTGACAGGCTTCGAAAACTCGGCCTCTCCCACCTTGGTGGCCTGGTCAGCCGATTTGCCGTCCGGAAAGGTGTAGTGGGAAGTGTCGTTCGTCAGACTCACGGCCACATACGGGCCATGCGAGTGCATGGGCAGTTTTGACCCGGGGGCCTCCTTGAAGCGGAGCACGCGGATCTGGGCGTCTTCATACTCCACCTTCACCGCGCCTGCGGGCGCGACTTTGACAACATCCTGGCCAAGCAGCGCGGCGCTGCCGATGCACGCAAAAGCACACGCGAGTCGAAATTGCATCAATGGCTCCTCTGTGGACCGGTCCTGATTGGTCCTGAATCAGCTCGGGCGAGTATACACCCGGAAGCCCGAAATGCCCCTTTATCTTTCGGTTGGCGAAGCGGCCGGCTTAGAGGAGAGAGCCGCTGAGGATCATGTGCGCCACGGTGAAGTAGATGACGAGTCCGGTGACGTCAACCAGCGTGGCGACGAACGGCGCCGACGCGCTCGCCGGGTCGAGCCCGGCCCGGCGGAGCACAAATGGCAGCATGGACCCGGCAAGCGTCCCGAACATGACGACGCCGACGAGGCTGAAGGCCACGGTCGCGGCGATCAACAGGTAGTGCTCGCCGTACGTGTGGGCAACCGCCTGCCAGATCAGGATCCGGGCGAAGCCGATGGCCGCGAGGACAGACCCCAGCATCAGCCCGCTCACCACCTCGCGGCGCGCAACGCGCCACCAGTCTCGCGGCCGTACTTCGCTCAGAGCCATGGCGCGGACGATCAGTGTGGACGCCTGGGATCCCGAATTGCCTCCGCTGCTGATGATCAGCGGGATGAAGACCGCCAGAACCACGGCGCGGGAGATCTCTTCCTCATAGCGGCTCATGGCCGTGGCCGTGAGCATCTCGCCGAGGAAGAGCGCAGCAAGCCATCCGGCGCGCTTCCGCACCATAAGCCAGAAGCCGGTCTCGAGATAGGGGCCGTCGAGGGCCTCCATGCCGCCGATCTTCTGAATGTCCTCCGTCGCCTCTTCCTGCACGACATCGACGATGTCATCGAGGGTGACGATGCCCTTCATCTTCCCGTCGCTGTCGAGCACCGGAATAGCCGACAGCCCCCTGGCGGCGAATTGCCGGGCGACTTCCTCCTGGTCCGTCTCGTCGGTGACGGAAATGATCTCGCTGTTCATCACGTCAGCCACCGTGGCTCCGCCCGGAGCGGTGAACAGTCCCCGCAGGGACACAACGCCGAGCAGTACCTGGTCGCTGTCGAGCACGTAGCCGTAATAGATGGTCTCCATCTGGCGGCCTTGCAGCCGCAGGTAGGAAATGGACTGATCGACAGTCATGTCCGGACGCAGGCGGGCGAAGCGCGGGCTCATCAGGCCGCCGGCATCATCCTCGGCGTAGGCGAGCAGCGCGGAGACCTCGTTCTGAGTCTTGTCGTCGAGGAGCGCGAACAGCCCGCCGCGCTCCGGCTCATGAGCCTCCTGGATGATGTCGGCCGCATCATCGGGCGGAAGGACGCGGAGATACGTGAAGCGCTCGTGCTCCGGCATGGTGAGCAGCAGTTCAGCCTGTTCCTTGGAGGAGAGCCCGAGGAACAGCGCTTCGCGGCCATCCCTCTTCAGGCGGCGGAACGCCCGCTCGCGCTCGCCGGCCGAAAGTGACGGCCAGGCGTCGATCGTCTCCGTGATGAGATTGGGTGGCGTCTGGGGCATGGGACGATTCCTCGTCGAATCGTGGATTGATACGGAGGCGCCAGTATCGCGGCGCACCTGCCGGACCTTGATCAGTATCTCCAGTGTAAGCAGTCAGCGCGCAGTCCAACCGCCGTCGATGAGCATCGTGTGTCCGGTGATGAGGGAAGCCGCGGGGGACGCAAGGAAGACGACAGCGCCGGCAACTTCCATGGGCTGGCCTATTCGATGGAGAGCGGCGATGCGCTCCACGACGTCGTCGCGGAAGGCGGGGTCGGAGAGGCACTCGTCCGTTCCGGGAGTTTCAATGAAAGTCGGAGCAACGGCGTTGACCGTGATGTTGTGCTTGCCCCATTCCACGGCCAGACAGCGCGTGAGGTGATTGATGGCCGCCTTGGTCGCGCAATAGATGGACTCCGTGGGGAGCGCCGCGAAGCCGGCCTGAGAGCTCACGTTGATGATGGTCCCGCTCTTCTGGCGGATCATGACGCGCCCGGCGGCCTGGCTGGTGAAGAACGTGCCCTTCAGGTTCACGGCAAGTGTCGCGTCGAAGTCTTCCTCGCGGACGTCTTCGGCGAGGTTGCCAGGCGCAATCCCGGCATTGTTCACGAGGATGTCGAGCCGGCCAAAGTGCGCGACGGTGTCGTCGATGGCGCGGAAGATCTGGCCTATGCTGGTGACGTCCATCTGCAGCGGCAGCGCGCGGCGGCCGAGCGCTTCGATCTCCCGAGGAAGCCCGCCGTGGGAATTGATGTCGCGGAGACCCAGGGCAACATCGGCCCCGGCATGGGCGAGCGCCAGCGAGATGGCGCGTCCGATGCCGCGCGCGGACGCCGTGATCAGGGCGACTTTGCCGTTGAGGTCGAACTGCGGAAACTTGGGCATATATGTACAGGCTAGAGCTTCGACGACCGCTGGAAGGGACTGTGGTAGCTTGGAATCGGCATGTTGAACCATGTCCCTCAGACTGTCAGGGCCCTGGAGCTGATGGTTGTTCTGCTGCTTGCTCTAATCGCGTTTGGGAGAGGGGGCCTGAACGGCAGACTGCGCTAGTTGGCGTTGGTATTCTGCGGCGTCGAAGTGGCCGAGCGATTTGAGAATGAGGCCGTCGGGTCCGAGCGTCCATTCTTCGTAGCCGCTGATGCGGACAGGGCCGCCGGTGAGGGTCCAGCGATAGATCGCGCCGCCGTCGCGCTGTTCGACGCCATCCATGAAGACCTGCAGGTCGGGGAAGGTGGTCATGAAGGAGCGGGCGACTTCGGTGATCGCGTCACGTCCGACGGCGGGGGGGCCGTCATTCACGGTGAGCGATCCTTCCGGGGAGAAATGTGCGGCAACGCGGGCAGGGTCCTGGCTGCACCAGGCGACGGTGTAGCGGCGGGCGATGTCATGGAGTTGAGCCGGTTCGCGTTTCAGGTCTTGCCTCCTTTTCTACCTAATGGCGTCCTGCTGCACCGCCCGCAGAGAATCCGGCGATGCGCTCGCCACATCGGATTGAACGTAAGACTGTTCCATTGTTACTCAAGGAGCTTTCATGTCAACACTGAAGGGCAAGGTTGCGCTGGTGACAGGGGCGTCACGAGGAATCGGGGCGTCGATCGCGAAGAGGCTGGGCCGTGACGGGGCTTCTGTGGCGATCACATATGGGGCTTCGCGGGAGAAGGCGGACGAGGTAGTGAAGTCCATCGAGGCTTCCGGTAGCCGGGCGCTGGCGATCAAGGCAGACAACGGAGATCCGCAGGCGGTGAAGAGCGCAGTGGCGCAGACTGTGGCCCAGTTGGGGCGGCTGGACATTCTGGTGAATAACGCGGGGATTGTTCACGTGGCGCTGGTCGGCGATTTTCCGGAGGACCAGTTCGAGAGGATGCTGTCAGTCAACGTGCGAGGGGCATTTGCGGCAACACGGGAAGCGGTGAAGCATATGGGCGAGGGCGGCAGGATCATCAACATCGGCAGCATCAACAGTGACCTGATCACATACGCCGGCGGATCGATTTATTCGTTGACAAAGGGAGCGATAGCAGGGTTTACGCATGGCCTCGCTCGCGAGTTGGGGCCGCGAGGCATCACGGTGAACAACCTGCAGCCGGGGCCTGTGGACACGGACATGAATCCGGAGGAGGGTGGTCAGTTCTCGGCAAGTGTGAAGCCGCTGATTGCCTTGCGGCGATATGGAAAAGTCGATGAGGTGGCGGGCCTGGTGTCTTTCCTGGCGGGTCCGGAAGGGGCGTTCATCACTGGGGCGAACTTGCGGATTGATGGAGGGCTCAGCGCGTGATGGGGCGGCGGACCGGCCCTAAGGCCGGCTGCGGAGCGGAAGCTCCGCCCTACCTTAGGTAAAGAGGCGATCGAAGAATTCGCGCGTCCGTTCCTGGATCTGGAGTAGCTCGTCGGGGAGCGGCTGATCGCAGAGGTGCGGGGGAACCCAGCGGGCGACGAGACTCGTCAGCATGCGGAGTTGCCACTCGGAGCCGGGCAGGCTGCCTTCGGTGTGCCCGGAGATCAGGCGCAGGCCGTGGTCGACGGCGCGATAGAAGGTCGCGGCGTCGAGGAGGAACCTGGCGTCGTTGGGATCGAGATGGCCCATCTGCTCGACGACGTCAACGCGCTCGGGCGTGTTGAGCACCTTGAAGAACATGCCTGCGCCGCGCAGGCGCAGGTACATCAGCGAGAAGTCGATGTCGTAGTAGCCGCCCGATGCGGTCTTGAGGGGATTGTCTTCGCCGAGTTCCTTTTCAAGGCGCTGCCGCATGTGGCGGAGCTGCTGGCGTGAACGCCCGCTCTGTCCGTAGCGGCGCCAGTCGATCTTCTGAATTTCAGCGAGGAATTCGGTGGCGCGATCGAGGTCGCCCGCAACGCCGCGCGTCTTCATATAGGCGACGCCTTCCCACGCTTCGGCGGTGCGTGCGAAGTAGTCCTTGTGAGCGCCCTCGCTTTGCACCAGCGCGCCGCCCTTGCCGTTCGGACACAGGCGGGTGTCGACGGCGAACATCGTGCCATCGCCAGTATAGGAGCCGAGGACGCTGACGAGGCGCTCGGCCACGCGCGTCCAGAAGTGCAGCTCGGGCAGATCGGCGTCGGGGATTACAAAGATGAGGTCGGCGTCGGAGCCGAGGTCGAACTCTTGCATGCCGAGGCGTCCTAGCGCGATGGCCATCATCTGCCGTCGCGGCTCGTAGCCGGGCGTAGCGGGAGGATGAGCATGAATGGTGTGGACGACCGCAAGGCGGTAACAGGCGGCGATAGCCGCGTCGGCGAGTTGTGATGTCCGCTCCAGCGTCGTGAACACCGGCGTCTGGAGGCAGATGCTCTCCGCCTGGAGTCGGAACATCTGGCGCAGGAAATAGCGTCGGATCTCGACGACGTCGTCGAGCAGCGGCATCATCTCCGCGTAGGCGGTGGTGGAGGCGCCGCGGGCCCGCATCGTGCGGATTTCCTCGAAGTACTCGGGCTGCCGCATGAGTTGCTCGGCAAAGTAGGGGCTGTGCGCGAAGATGTCGAGCAGGTAGCCGCTGAGCACCGAGTCCTGGTCGAGCGAATCGAGCCAGTCTTCGCGCTTAATGACACGCTCGATAAAATGCTCGAACGCGGATTGTGAGCGGCCAAGCCTGGCGCGGGCCACGGCGGCGGCGAGGCCGGGGGCGCGCTGATCCAGCAGGCGCATCAGGTTGCTGGAGGGCGCTTCCAAACGGGGCGCGGGCTCTTCGGGAACGGCCGGCGCCTGATGCGGCGTGTGCGTGTAGTAGATGGGCTGTTGCGCGTGAATGACCCGGCTGTAGATCTCCTGGACGTGCTCGAGGTGCGCGTTCAAAACGCGGAGCAGAGCTTCCGGCGTGGCCTGTTCGCCAAGTAGTCCGGCAGGCATGCGGCGCGCAACCAGCGCGAGGTCGTCGAGCTTTGCAGGCAGAGTGTGGGTCTGCCGGTCTTCATCGAACTGAAGCCGGTGTTCGAGGTGGCGCAGGAACTGGTACGCGGACGCAAGGCGCGAGTATTCGGAATCCGAGAGCAGATCTTTGTCGCGCAGCCGGATCAGCGCAAGGAGCGTCGATGAGTTGCGGACCCACGCTTCGCGCCCGCCGTGCAGCCTCTGGAGGCACTGCACGAGGAACTCGATGTCGCGGATGCCTCCGCGGGCGAGCTTGACGTCCACGCCTGCGGATTTGCGCCGCATGCTGATCTTCTCGTTGATGCGGTCGCGGGTCTCGGACATGCTCTCGATGGCGGAGAAGTCGAGTGACGTGGAGTAGATTTTGGGCTGGACCCACTCGAGGAGGGCGCGGCCAGGGCCGGGATCACCCGCAGCGACGCGGGCCTTGATGAGCATCTGCAGTTCCCAGTCGCGCGCGCGGTTCTCGTAGTACTGGCGGGCTCCGTCGAGGGAGATGCAGACCTCGCCAAGCCGGCCGTCGGGACGCAGGCGCAGGTCGACGCGATAGATGAGCCCTTCGGCGGTGTAGGTGCCGAGCAGTTCGGTGAGCTGGTTGGAGAGCTTCTTGTAGAACTCGCGATTGGAGAGAGCCTCGCGGCCGTCCGAATTGCCCGAGCCGCCGAAGAGGAACATCAGGTCGATGTCGGAGCTGTAGTTCAGTTCGCGGCCGCCGAGCTTGCCGAGAGCAATGACGGAGAACGCGCATTCGGAGCCGTCTTCGAGACGCGGGATGCCGTGGCGGCGGACGAGTTCGGCCTTGAGGCGCGTATAGGCGGTGTCGATCAGGACCCCGGCGAGATTGGAAAGCTCTTCGGTGATTTCAGGCAGCGCACCGAAGCCGAGCACATCGCGCAGGAGGATGCGGAGGATCTGCTTGCGGCGGAATTCAGCCAGTCGCAACGGAGACGGCACGCTGGCTGCGGAGCCCAGCCAGACGTCGAGCTCGACCTGCATTTCATCGAAAGTGCGAAGGCGGTGCAGAGCGCCGGACTGGAGAATCTCGAGGAGCCAGTGCGGATGATCAAGAATCTCCGCTGAGAGAAAGCCGCTGGCGGAGAAGACGGCAATCAGCGCCTGGAGGCCGAAGGGCGTATAAGCGATCTGCTGGAACTCGGACGGGTGGCGAGTGCAGAAAGAGTCGAGGCGGTTCAGTGCCGCTTGCGGATCAGCCGACTGGCTGAGCATGATGGTCAGCCCCTGCCGCAGATCGGGAGGGATGTGGTGTTCAACTGCGAGAAAGGCGTTGCGCAACAGAGGGCTTTCCGTCCGGCCTAGACGTTCTGGTCGACTAACGAAATTATATCGCCCGTACGGATGAGGCCCGGTTGAAGAACCGCCGCGTAGAAGCCGCCGCGAGCGTATGGGGTCAGCAGAGCCTCCTGGATGCGCCCGGGTTCGCCGTTGTTGTACATCTCCAGGTTGTGGCAGGGTTGGCGGAGCCGCGTCAGCTCGAGCACGGCGTCGCCTGCGCGGAAGCGCTGTCCGGTGCGGAACTGGCGGAAGTCCATCCCGCTCACGGTGAGATTTTCACCGAGCGCGCCCGGCCCCACAGAAAACCCATCGGCTGCGAGTCCGGCAATATCTTCCGCCGAGATCAGCAGGATTGCCTTCCTGGGACCGCCGTGGACCTGGGGGTTACGGTGGAGGTCGCCTTCGAGCCCGAGTGTGCCAGCCCAGGCTTCGGGGATAGGAAGCTTGGGCATGCCGCCTTTGGAGATGCTCAGTTGTTCGATGGTGCCTTGCATGGGAGCCCCGCTTGGCTTCATTCTCTCGCAGGCCCTTCAGCAGATGGTGCGCACCAGGCCGCCGTCGGCGCGGAGCGACGCGCCGTTGATGGCGGAGGCGGAAGGGCTGCAGACGAAGGCGACGAAGTCGCCGATTTCGCACGGCTCGATGAGGCGCCGGATGATCGACGCAGGGCGGTTCTCCGTCATGAAACGCTCCCCGGCGGCGGCCGGATCCATGCCGGGGAAGACCTGCTGGATGAACTCTTTGACTCCATCCGTGCTGGTGGACCCCGGGAGAACCGCGTTGACGGTCACAGCAGTGCCGCGCGTGAGCTCGGCAAGACTCCTGGATATGGAGAGCTGCATGGTCTTCGTTGCGCTGTAGTGCGCCATCTCGGGCGCCGGCGAGATGGCGGATTCGCTCGCGATGAAGATGATGCGGCCGTAGCGCCGGGCGAGCATCTGCCTGAGGTAGTGCCGGCTCAGGCGGACGCCGCTGAGGATGTTCACCTCGAACATGCGGCGCCACGCGTCGTCGGATGTCTCGAAGAAATCGCTTGCTTCGTAGATGCCCAGGTTGTTGACGAGGATGGTGACTTCCGGGAGTTGGCGGATGGCCGCTTCGCAGCCGGCCGCAGTGCCGCAGTCCGCGGCAAGCGGGATCAGGTTGGCTTGCGGGACAGTTTGCCTGATCTGCTCGATGCCGCGGGCAGCGCTGTCCGCGGTGCGGCCATTGATGGCAACCGTAGCGCCCTCGCGCGCCAGTGAAGTGGCGATAGCGAGGCCAATTCCTGAAGACGATGCGGTAACGAGCGCGGTCTGGCCGTTGAGTTTCAGGTCCATGGGTGCTCCAGAAAACAAAAACGACGGCCGCGCGGGCCGTCGTTTTCATGATCGCGCAACAAGTGAACTGGCCGCGAGGCCTGTTTCACTTAGATGTCGTAGTACAGAGCGAACTCGTACGGGTGTGGACGGAGGCGGATCGCGTCGGCCTCGTTCTTCTGCTTGTAGTTGATCCAGGTCTCGAGCAACTCCTCCGTGAAGACGTCTCCTTTGAGAAGGAATGCGTGGTCCTGGTCGAGGCAGCCGAGAGCTTCGTCCAGCGACGCAGGCATCGACGGGACCGAGCGGAGTTCCTCCGGCGAGAGATCGTAGATGTCCTTGTCGAGAGGCTCGCCGGGATCGATCTTGTTGATGACGCCGTCGAGTCCGGCCATGAGCATGGCGGCGAAGGCCAGATATGGATTCGAAGATGGATCGGGCGGACGGAACTCGACGCGCTTTGCCTTCGGGCTGGCCGAGTACATCGGGATGCGCACGGCCGCAGAGCGGTTGCGGCGGGAGTAGGCGAGGTTGACCGGCGCCTCGTAGCCGGGGACCAGCCGCTTGTAGGAATTCGTCGTGGGGGCGATGATCGCGGACAACGCGCGGGCGTGCTTCAGCAGACCGCCGATGTACCAGAGGGCCATCTGGCTGAGCCCTGCATAGCCGTCGCCGGCGAACAGCGGCGTGCCGTTCTTCCAGAGGCTTTGATGGCAATGCATGCCGCTGCCGTTGTCGCCGAACAGCGGCTTCGGCATGAAGGTGACCGTCTTGCCATGGCGGTTCGCGACGTTGCGGATGCAGTACTTGTACAGCATCATGTTGTCGGCGGACTTCACCATGGTGTCGAAGCGCTGGTCGATCTCGCACTGGCCGCCGGTGGCGACTTCATGGTGGTGGCACTCAATATCGAGCCCGACTTTGAGCATGCACTCCACCATCTCCGCGCGCAGGTTCTGATAGTGGTCCGTGGGCGGGAGCGGGAAGTAGCCTTCCTTGTAGCGCGGACGGTAGCCGAGGTTGTTCTCGACGCGGCCCGAATTCCAGCGGCCCTCCTCGGCGTCGATGAAGTAGTAGCCGCTGTGCTGGTTCTGGTCGAAGCGGATGTTGTCGAAGATGAAGAACTCCGCCTCTGCGCCGAAGTAGACGGTATCGGCGGTACCGCTGTTCTGGAGGAACATCTCCGCCTTCTTGGCGATCCAGCGCGGGTCGCGGTCGTAACGCTGGCGGGTGATCGGGTCCTGGATATCTCCGATCATGCAGAGCGTTGGCGTTTCGTAGAACGGATCCACGTAGGCTGTGACCGGATCGGGAATCAGGAGCATGTCGCTCTCATTGATTGCGGCCCAGCCGCGGATGCTCGATCCGTCGATGCCGAAGCCTTCTTCGAAGGAGCTTTCGGTCAACTGGCTGATGGGGTAAGAGATGTGTTGAGCGAGGCCCGGCAGGTCAGTAAACCGGAGGTCGATCTGCCTGGCTCCGTGTTTCTTGGCGAACTCGATTACTTCTTTCGGGGTCATCCTTCTCTCCATGCGGACTTGCGCAGCGGCTCACGCGGCGGCGGAATCCGGCAAAGTCTCGAAGCCGTTGCAGTGAGTTTATCAGAGGTTGGTTGAAACACCGCTGTTTCATCGCCGCTGGCCCCATTTGCGGCCACGCCTGCAATCCCTTCATTCCACAAGCGTTGCAAGCCAATCAATTCCGCAAACAAGGCCCATAAAAAAATACGATGGCTAAAGACAGGCAGAACCGTTGCGGTTGGAGATCGGGGGTAGTTGATAATGAGCTTTAAGTCGAGAGTCGACTGGGTAGAGGCCGAGGCCGCTAAGCCGGGGCGCCGAATCCCTGTCCGATCCCGCAATTCGGTCCTCTCCCCGTGAGAGAGGCATCGAGCAACACCCAAACACTAGGAGTTTTGATGCCGAACCAACTGCAAGACTTTCTGACGCTCCCCTACACCGAGCTCGAAGAACTGAACCTGCACGCAAAAGAGCAGCGCAAGAATCGCGTGCCTGCGCATCAGATCCAGGAAGAGCGCCTGAAGTACCTGACGGACGAGAAGCGGATCAAGGCTGTCACCGTGCTGTTCAGCGACCTCGAAGGCCGCCTGCACATGCTCGACTACGACAAGAAGTTCCTGGTAAAGAGCTGGGACAACCTGACGTTCGACGGCTCGTCGATCCGCGGCTTTACGGCGCAGCGAGAGAGCGACCTGCGCCTGGGGATGGACTGGAGCGCGTTTTACTGGGCTCCGGCCGACATCTTCGGCGCCGGCAAGGTGCTGGTGTTCGGCGAAGTGATCGACAAGGACGGCACGCCCTACAGCGGCGATATCCGCGGCGTCCTGAAGGCGTATGCCAACAGCCTGCACGAGAAGAGCGGCTACACGCTGAATGCCGCCAACGAAATTGAAGGCTTCCTGTTCCAGGGCTCGGACGCCGAGCGGCGCTACCACGAGACCGGCAAGTTCGAATACGTGAACACCGGCGGCTACTACCACTCGCTGCCGGGCGATCCTCTGCGGCAGTTTATCGATAACACCGCCGAAGTGCAGCGCGCGATGGGCTTCGAGAACGAGAAGGACCACCCCGAAGTCGCGCCGTCGCAGTTCGAGATCAACTACAGCTACGCCGAAGTCGTGGCCGCCGCGGACCAGATCCAGCTCTACAAGCTGATCTGCCGCCAGGTTGCGACCAAGATGGGGCTGACCGCCTGCTTCCTGCCGAAGCCCGTCGTGGGCGTCAACGGCAGCGGCATGCACACGAACGTGTCCATCAGCAAGAACGGCAAGAACATCTTCTGGGATCCCAACGGCCAGGAGAAGCTGAGCAAGTTCGGCTGGCAGTTCGTTGACCGCATTCTGACGCACGGCAACGACATCTGCCTGATGCTGAACGCGAGCGTGAACGCCTACCGCCGTCTGGATCCGCACTTCGAGGCGCCGAACCAGATCAAGGCCTCGGCGACGGACCGGGGCTCGATGGTGCGCATTCCCATCGGCAACGAGCGCAGCATGCGCGTGGAAGTGCGCTCGGTCGGCCCGGACGCCAACCCCTACATGGTGATGCTCTCGGTGTTCAAGACGGGTCTCGACGGCGACACGGCCAAGATCAAGAACCTGCGCCAGGCGGAGCGCTACTTGCCCGACAACGTGTACGACGCGATCTCGAACTTCCAGAACGCGGAGTGGACCGGGAAGCTCCTGGGCGCTGACGTGAAGGGTCGCTACGCGGAGCTGAAACAGGCCTCGGCGGACCGCTGCCCGCGGCAGCTCGGCACCTTCGTGAAGTCGCCGGAAGTGCAGTACCACCACGAGGTGTACAACCAGTTCCTCTGGAATCTCTTCTAAAGAGAACCCTGCATCACAGCCTCGCAAAGGCCCCGGCCAGCGCCGGGGCTTTTGCTTTGCGCAGCGGCCGCTATTTCAGCGCCGCTGCCGTCTCCCCGAACCCGCCTTCACGCGCCAACTCCGCCGCCGTCTTGCCTGCATTGTTCTTCAGAGCGGCGTCGGCCCCGCGCTTCACCAGCAGCCTGACCACGTCCGTCCTGCCCCAGCCGGCGGCCAGGTGCAGCGCCGTCGAGCCATTCTCCTGCTCGCGCGCGTCAATCGCCGCGCCCTTATCGAGTAACAACTCCACCACCGCGGCCTGTCCCGCGAGCGCGGCATCGTGCAGCGCCGTCGCCCCGGCCGCGTTCTTCGCATTCACGTCCGCTCCGTTCGCGATCAGCAGCTCAACGATCTGCCGGTGCCCCTTCAGCGCGGCGTCGTGCAAGTAGGGCTTCCCGTTCGCCCCGAGCTGCAGCATCATCGCCACGACGTCGGCCTGTCCGCGCAGCACCGCTTCCTTTAATTGCTTGTCCATGCCGAGCGGTGCACCCTTGGCCGCCAGCAGCTCCGCCACCTTCGTGTGACGGTAGCGCAGCGCCTCGTCCATCGGCGTCGAATTCGTATTGTCCTTGGCGTTGACGTCCGCGCCCGCGGCCAGCAGCACTTCCACCACGTCCGCCTGCCCCTTTACCGCCGCTTCATGCAGCGGCGTCTGGCCGGTATCGGCGTTGTGCGCATTCACCTTGGCGCCGCGCTCGATCAGCAGCTTCGCGACATCGGCATTGCCCTTCCACGCTGCTTCGTCCAGCGGCATCGATCCGCTCGCATCGCGCGTGTTCACGTCGGCGCCCTTATCGAGCAGCATCTTCACCAGCTCCAGATGCCCGCGGTTCGCCGCCAGGTGCAGCGCCGTGGCCCCGTTCCGGTATGCCGCCGAGATGTCCGCGCCGTTAGCCAGCAGCACCTCCACCACTTCCTTGCGGTTCATGAGCACCGCGTAGTGCAGGGGCGTCGATCCCGCCTCTTTGTGGCGCGCGTTCACATTCGCCTTGTGGGCGATCAGCAATCTCGCGATCTCCGCCTCGCCGCTCCAGGCCGCATCATGAAGCGGGGTCCCGCCCAACGCGTCGTACTCATTGGGATCCGCCCCCTTCTCCAGTAGGGTCTTGACGCGCTCCAGATCGCCGCCCCGCGCGGCCGTATGCAAATCGGAAAACAGGACAACCGCCAGCAGGCATGTGATCATTCGCCGTCGCTCATCTCTACTTCGATCTTCACCCGCTTCACCTTGCCCGGCAAGCGCACCACCAGCTTGCGCGTTCCCGTGTTCTGGTTCTGCGGGGGCGGGGGCTGAGTCGGGACAGTTTCAAACTTCGCGTCCGGCGGCGAGACCAGCCGCGCGGTCAGCGCCTTGCCGCTCTTCCGCAGTAGCGCGCGCGTGCCGTCGAGCCGCACCTCCGCGTCCGTCACCATTCCCCACAGTGCCTCCACCGGCTGCGGCGCATCGATCTCATCGCGCACTGTCACTGTCTTGCGCTCCTTGAACAGCACGGTGCGCTCGTGCCGCGCGAGCTTTCCCGGATAGGCGCCGCTCAGGTCGAACGTCACGCGTGCCATCTCCGGCTTCAGATCGGACACCACCAGGTGCGCCTCGCCCTTGGGATCCTGATTCTCGTTGTCGATCAGCACAGTGTTGTGAGACTCCGTCCGCAGTCGATAGTAGTTCCAGCGCCGGTTGCCGAAGTAGGCCGGCAGGTTGTAGTCGTCCGGTCCGAAGTCCATCGCCCAGCGCACTCCCTGCGAATCCAGCACGAAGCTGCCCAGGTCCAGATGCGCGTGGTTGGATTTGTTGTCGCCGCCCTTCACTCCCACCCACATCGTGTTCGCGTCGGTCCACGATCCGCGCAGGAAGGCGGTCTGCACGCCTTCATAGAATTTGTGCAGCGGCCAGTCTGCGCTCTGCGGGCTCTGCGTTATCCCGGGCCACCACACCAGGTCCAGCGCATGCGCCTGTGGTCGCGCGGCCAGCAGTTGCGCCTGCTGCCACGCATACACCGGCTCCTTGAACCGCCGGGCCAGCCAGAACATCTCCTCGCTCGGCCCCAGCGCGTCGCTCGCATCGGCGTAGTTGAACGTCTTGCCCGCCGGACTGCTGAAGTACACGCGGAACTCACCGGCCTTGTCGAAGCCCTTCATCTGCGAAAGCCCGAAGTCCGTTCCCAGCGCGGTTTCCAGGCCCGCCAGGAAATACACGTTGTAGCGCGTCGCGTAATGCCAGTAACCCGGTCCTTCGTTCCACCCGCCGTCCGGCGCGTAGCTGCGCATCGCCCGCGGAATCGACTCGAGCGCCGACCGCATCACGCTCTCCGACCGCGCCGGCTCGTCCTCCGCGATCGCCAGCGCGCCCAATGTGATCCCGCCATTACACACCTGGTTCCAGTTGTGCGACACCCGCGTCCACGACCGCCGGTTCTCATAAATCTCCAGCGCAGGGTCCAGGCCCTTCTCGACGATCGCCTTGCGGATCCACTCGCGCTCCTCCGGCGACAGCACGTTGTACAGCCAGTCATACGCGATAGCGAACGCGTGCGTCATCTCGGCCGTGTCCAGGAAGTGGCTCGGATTCCAGTCCGGGAATTTCGAGACGGCGCGCAGTTCGTCGACGATGCGCGTCAGGATGGTGCGCTCGCCGTCGAGCCGGTAGATCAGAGCCAGCGTGTAGACGCGCCGCAGCGCCGTGCGGCTCTTTTCCAGCAACCGCGGCCCGATCAGCTTGTACTCCACCGGCGGCTCCGCCATGATTTTGTCCGCCTCGGCCACCAGACGTGCATACACGGATTTCGCCGCCGGATCCGTGCGGATGAGTTTGCGGATCCGCGCAATGTCGGGGTCCAATGCAATCAGCCGCGGATGCTGCCTCCGCAGGTTGTCCATCGAGATTTGCGCGCGAAGGGCCGCGCAATTTGCAAGCGCCGCTAACAAAAGCCGCCGGGTCATTGGGTTTTACCACTCCTTTTATACGCCAGTCCCCGCACCTGTGCGATGTTGAGATGGTGTCGGTTGAACTGAGTTACCGCCGGCCCTTCGACTGGCACGCGCTCACCCGCTTCCTTGGCGCACGGGGCATCGTTCAAGTCGAGGAAGTCGACGACACGTCCTACCGGCGGATCGTGCAGCTTGACTCACGCGCGGGGTGGATCCAGATTACACCGCATCAGCGCCGAGCCTCATTGCACATAACTGTTTCCGGCACCCTTGAAGATATCCTGCCTTCGGTACTGGCGCGCGCCGGCCACTTGATGGACGTGTCGTGCAATCCATCCGAGGTGGCAAAGGCGTTGGGGCCGCTGGCGGCGGCCAATCCCGGACTGCGCGTGCCCGGAGCGTTCGACGGCTTTGAAATCGCCGTGCGCGCCGTGCTCGGCCAGCAGGTCAGCGTCGCGGGAGCGCGCACCCTCGCCGGACGCTTCGTCGCCGCATTCGGCGCCCGCGTGGAGTCTCCATTCGCACAACTCACTCGCGCTTTTCCCGCTGCGGATCGAATCGCGGTACTCGACCCCGCAGAACTCGCACGCCTGGGCATCCTGCCATCACGCGCGCGTACGATCATTGAGCTGTCGCAACTGGTCGCGAACGGCGAACTGATGCTGGCTCCAGGCGCCGATGTGCCCGCGACGATGAACACGCTCCGCGCAGTGCGCGGCATCGGCGAGTGGACGGCTCAGTACATCGCCATGCGCGCCCTGGCCTGGCGCGACGCGTTCCCGCACACCGATCTCGGCGTCATGAAGGCTCTGGGAGAAAAGAACCCGCGCAGGGTGCTCGAAGCGGGCGAGGCATGGCGCCCCTGGCGCGCCTACGCGGTCATGCACCTCTGGCATCGCTAGACCCGCTCTGTTGAAGACACGCCGAATCCGTTACACCCGCTCGCGGCTCTACCGCGCCAAGCGGACTCCGCTGAAGACGCGCTCCTCGCTCCCTTTCGCGGCCCCATGAAGCACACAGTCGCGAGCGGTAGCGAGCGGGAACAACGGGGCCAAGCGCGTCATTCACCGGAGCGGACACTTCTAGACCGTTGCCGGCGCGTCGTGGCGGATCGCCATCGGCACGTAGTCGCGGCATTCCGCGCCGAGGTAGACCTGGCGCGGCCGGACGATCTTCTGCTCGGGATCGAGGATCTGCTCTTCCCATTGCGAGAGCCAGCCTGGCGTGCGCGGGATCGCGAACAGCACCGGGAACATCTCCGTGGGGAAGCCCATGGCCTGGTAGATCAGCCCCGAGTAGAAATCGACGTTGGGATAGAGCTTGCGCCCGACAAAGTAGTCGTCTTCGAGAGCGATACGCTCCAGTTCCAGCGCGATGTCGAGCAGCGGGTTGCGGCCCGTGATTTCGAACACTTCGAACGCCACCTTCTTGATGATGCGCGCGCGCGGATCGTAGTTCTTGTAGACGCGGTGGCCGAAGCCCATCAGGCGGCCGCCTTCGCCGGCCTTCACGCGGCGGATGAATTCGGCGACGCGGTCCTTCGAGCCGATCTCGACGAGCATTTTCAGCACCGCTTCATTCGCGCCGCCGTGCAGCGGTCCGTACAACGCCGCGGCCGCGCCGGCCAGGGCGGTGAACGGGTCGCAGTGGCTGGACCCGATGCCGCGCATCGTCGTCGTCGAACAGTTCTGCTCGTGATCGGCGTGCAGGATGAAGAGCACGTCGAGCGCCCGCTCCAGCACAGGATTCGGCTTGTACTTCGTCTCCGTGCCCTTGAACATCATGTTCAGGAAGTTGCCGGAGTAGCTCAGATCGTTGTCCGGATAGGCGAACGGCATGCCGATGGAATGGCGGTAGCAGAACGCGGCGATGGTCGGCATCTTCGCAACCATGCGCTCAAACTGGATCACGCGATTCTGCGCGTCGAAGATGTTCTTGCCTTCGCGATAAAAAGTGGACAGCGCCGCCACGGTCGATAGAAACGCGCCCATCGGATGAGCGTCGTGCCGGAAGCCGTCGATGAACTTCTTCGTCTGCTCGTGGATGATGGTGTGGCTCAGCACCATCTTCTCGAATTCATCCAACTGCTGTCGGGACGGCAGTTCGCCAAAGTACAGGAGGTAGGCAACTTCCAGGAAGCTGCTCTGCTCAGCCAGTTGCTCAATCGGGTACCCGCGGTAGCGCAGAATGCCTCTATCCCCGTCGATGAACGTGATGCGGCTCTTGCACGCAGCAGTGTTCATGAAACCGGGATCGTAGGCCATAAGACCAAAGTCGTCGGCATCCACCTTGATCTTGCGCAAGTCCGTGGCCTTGATGGTTCCGTTCTCGATGGTGAGTTCGTAGGTTTTGCCGGTCCGGTTGTCGGTGATGGTCAGAGTTTCAGGCATAAAGCATCCGCGAGAGCCCGCTGCTGGGCGGACGAGGGAATATGCTCAGATTTTAGCTCAACCGGTACGCGGAACGCCCCGCCGGGTATAATCCTCCACATGTTCCGACACCGCCGAGCCCTCCGTCCGGCAGCGCTGCTGCTCATCACCGCGCTGCTGCTTGCCGCCCAAACCAAGCGCCCGATTTCGCATAAGGACTTCGACGCGTGGCGCAGCATCTCCTCTGCGACCGTTTCGCGCGACGGCAAGTTTCTCGCCTACGCGTATATGCCGCAGGACGGCGACGGCGATCTGATCGTGCGCGAACTCGCCACAGGCAAAGAGTGGCGCGAAGGTGTGGGCGCACTGCCGCCACCCGTGATTGAGCCGGCGGATCCGGAAACTCCTCCGCCGCCGCGGGCCATCCGCATCTCCTTCACCAGCGATGGCCGGTATCTCGTCGCGGGAACGTATCCGCTGAAAGCCGACACCGATCAGGCAAAGAAGGACCGCAAGCGGCCGGAGGAGATGCCCAAGCAGGGGCTGCTGATCCTGAAGCTCGGCACATCGGAAGTGACGCGCATCGCGAACGTCAAGAGCTTTCAGGTGCCGGAGAAGGGTGGCTCTTGGCTCGCCTACTTGAAGGAAGCGCCTCCCGCCGCGCGTCCTTCTGAAGGCGTCAAGCCCGCGGAGACCGCGAAGGCCGGTGATGATAACGAAGCCGATCAGGCCCGCCGCGGCGGCTCTGGCGCAGGCTCCGGCGCGCGCCGCGAATTTGGCACCGAACTGGTGCTGCGCGACCTGGGCAAAGCCGACAACAACGAGCGCACGTTCGCGAGCGTTGCCGAATACTCGTTCGCGCGCGACGGCAAGACGCTGGTCTACGCGGTGAACTCACGCAAGGAAGATGAAAACGGCGTGTTCGCGGCGACGCCGGGAAACGACGCCGCACCCGCCTCGCTCAAGGCCGGCAAAGGCAAGTACTCGAAGCTGGCATGGGACCGCGAGCAGAAGCAGCTCGCCTTCTTCTTCGAGAAGAGCGCGCAGATCTGGACGCGCTCTGACGCCGCCGCGGCGGAGGCGGTCAACGGCCAGACTGCCGGTGTCCTGGCCGGAATGGTGGTGAGCGACAAGGGCGCACTTTCCTTCTCTCGTGACGGCAAGCATCTGTTCGTGCCCGTTGCGCCTCCGGCAAAGAACGAAGCAGGCACGCCCGGCGAAACGCCCGCTGCGCCGGCGGCGGACGACAAGGTCCTCATGGATCTCTGGAGGTGGAACGACGACACCGTCCAGCCCATGCAGAAAGTGCGTGCCTCCCAGGAGCGCAACCGCACGTATCGCGGCGTCTGGCACATCGCGGACAAGAACTATGTACAGCTTGCCACGCCGCAGATGCAGACGGTCGCGCCTAGCGACGACGGGCTGCTCGCAATCGGCTCCGACGACCGCACGTATCGCCGCATGGTGGACTACGACGGCAGCTACTTCGACGCCTACATCGTCGATACGGTGACGGGCCAGCGGCGCAATGCCGCGCGGCAACTGCGAGGCGGCGGTTTCGGCCTCGGCGGCGGCATCCAGGTGGCGCCCGACGGCAAGCACGCGTTCTTCTTCAACGACCGTGCGTGGTACCTGATGACGTTGCCGGAAGGCGCGTCCAAAAATGTGTCCAGCATGCTCGGCGTGGCCTTCCATGAGGAGGATCACGACACACCCGGCCCTGCTTCGAACTATGGCAGCGGAGGCTGGGCCAAGGACTCGAAGAGCTTCTACCTCTACGACCGGTACGACGTGTGGCAGATCTTCACCGACGGCACGGCAGCGAAGAACGTCACGGGAGGCGCGGGCCGCAACTCGAAAGTCGAATTTCGCATCGCGCGCATCGAACCGGTGGACGAAGACGATGAACGCGGGATCGACTCGTCCAAGCCGCTGACGCTCACCGCCGAAAACGAGGAGACGCGCGAGAGCGGCTTCTATCGCGTGGCCGCGAACGGTGGCCCGCCGCAGCGCCTGCTCTGGGGCGCAAAGAAGTATCGATACGTGACACGCGCCAAGGACGCCGACGTGCTTGTCATCACCTCTTCGCGCTTCGACGAGTACCCGGACCTGCAGGTGACGGACTCCAGCTTCCGAACGCCGAAGAAATCGAGCGCCGGCGCCGCGCAGATGACGCCGTTCCTGTGGGGCAGCTCCGAGCTGATCTCATACAAGAACGCCGACGGCGTGCCGCTGCAAGCCGCGCTCTACAAGCCTGCCAACTTCGATCCGAAGAAGAAGTACCCGATGCTCGTCTATATCTACGAGAAGCTCTCGCAGGGTGTGCACAGCTTCGTGGAGCCGCGGCCGAGCCACAACTTCAACTTCAGCCAGTACGTCAGCGACGGATACGTGGTGCTGACGCCGGACATCGTCTACACCATCGGCAACCCGGGGCAGAGCGCGCTGAAGTGCGTGCTGGCGGCGATCCAGGCCGTGGAGGACAAGGGCTTCATCGATCCGGCGCGGATCGGCATCGCGGGTCACAGTTGGGGCGGCTACCAGATCGCCTACATGGTGACGCAGACCAACCGTTTCAGGGCTGCCGAATCGGGCGCGCCCGTGGGCAACATGACTTCAGCCTACAGCGGGATCCGCTGGGGCTCAGGCATGCCGCGGCAGTTCCAGTACGAGCAGACGCAGAGCCGCATCGGCAAGCCGCTGTACGACGATCCGCTCAAGTACATCGAGAACTCGCCGGTGTTCCACGTCAAACGGGTGACCACGCCGCTGCTGATCCTGCACGACGACAATGACGACGCGGTGCCATGGTACCAGGGCATCGAGATGTTCCTCGCACTGCGCCGCAACGGCAAAGAGGCATACCTCATGAACTACAACGGCGAGTTCCACGGACTGCGGCGGCGGCACAACCAGAAGGACTACGCGGTGCGCATGAAGCAGTTCTTCGATCACTTCCTGAAGGACGCGCCGGCGCCGGAGTGGATGGCGAAGGGCGTGACGTTCATCGAACGCGAAGAAGAGAAGGAGCGTTTCCAGAAGGAGGCCGACAGGTAGGCAATGCTGGAGACTACGCGGCTGCGTCTGCTGCCCTGGGAGGAAGGAGAGGAGGCTCTGTTTGAGCCGCTGGCTACGGATCCGCTCGTCATGCGGTTTATCTCGGGTGGGGTTCCATGGAGTGAAGAGCAGATTGGGGAGGTGGTCGGCCGGTGGCGGTCGACGTATGCCGCGCGGGGCTTCACTCGCTGGCGCCTGGAGTTGAAATCGACAGGCGAGACCATCGGCTTCTGCGGGCCGGGGATCCTGCAGGGTTTCGACGAAGTCGAGATCGGCTGGTGGCTGGCGCCCGCGCATTGGCGGCATGGCTACGCAACGGAGGCGGGCATGGCCGCACGCGACGATGCGTTCGGACGTTGTGGACTGGAGAAGCTGATCTCGGTGACGATGCAGGAGAACGGAGCATCGCAGCGGGTGATGCAGCGACTGGGCTTCCAGTTTGAGCGGGACGCGATGTTTCGCGGGTCGCTGCACGTCGTGTACTCGCTGACGCGGGAGGAGTGGGAACGCGCTCTGCCCGCTCGCTGACGCTCGCAGGTTTGCTCGCAGGTCCTCGCTTGAACAGCCGCGAATGGTAGTGGGCGGGTGCATGCGGAGCTGCAAACAGTGGAGTAGCCTGTAAGGAACCCTATGCGCCGCCTGACTGGGATTCAATGGCTGATCTGCATCATCGCCGCGATTGGATTCGCGTTCGATATCTATGAACTACTGGTGCTGCCGCTGATCGTGCGGCCTGCGCTGATGGAACTGGCCCAGCTCAAGCCGGGCACGCCCATGTTCAATCAGTGGACAGGACTCCTGTTCTGGATCCCCGCCATCGCGGGCGGCCTGTTTGGGCTGCTCGGCGGCTACCTGACGGACCTCTTCGGGCGGCGGCGCGTGCTGGTGTGGAGCATCCTGCTGTACGCCTTGTCGGCCATGGGCGCGGGGTTCGCGACATCGCTCGAAATGCTGCTTCTGTTGCGCACGACGACGTTCATCGGCGTGTGCGTTGAATTCGTCGCGGCCGTGGCGTGGCTGGCCGAGTTGTTCCCGGATGCGAAACAGCGCGAGCGGGTACTGGGGTACACGCAGGCGTTTTCATCGACTGGCGGATTGCTGGTGACGGGCGCGTATTACCTGGCGGTGCACTGGGGACCATCGCTGCCGGCGATCTACGGCGCGCACGAAGCGTGGCGGTACACGCTGATCAGCGGCGTGATTCCCGCGCTGCCGCTGATCCTGATCCGGCCGTTCCTGCCGGAATCGCCGGTGTGGAAGGAGAAACGCGCGGCCGGCACGCTGAAGAGGCCATCGATCGCGGAACTGTTCCGCGGCGAACATCGCACCACAACGATCGTCACGACGATTCTGTTCGCGTGCGGATACGGCGTGGCGTTCGGCGCGATTCAGAGCGTGCCGCGCATTGTGCCGGGCCTGTCTGAAGTGGCGGCGCTGGCGCGGCCCGCGCAGGAGAAGGTGGTCAGCGCGGTGCAGTTCTGGCAGGAGAGCGGCGGGCTGGTGGGACGCGTCCTGCTGGCGCTCCTCGCACTGAAAATCGCATCGAGACAAAACCTGCTGAGATTGTTTCAGCTGCCAGGCCTGATCATTTTGCCCCTGACGTTCTTCTGGGCTGCCGGATCGAACGTGGACGCACTGAAATGGGGCATCGCGCTGAGCGGCGTGGTGACCGTGGCGCAGTTCAGTTTCTGGGGCAACTACCTGCCGCGCGTGTATCCGACGCACCTGCGCGGAACGGGCGAGAGCTTCGCGGCCAACATCGGCGGGCGCATGCTGGGGACGTCGGCGGCGTACATCACGACGGTCCTGGCGAACACTGCTCCGGGCGTGGGCGCATCGGCAAAGCTCGCCTGGGCGAGCGGCGTGGTGGCGCTGGGCGCGCTGGTGATCGGCGTGATCGCGAGTTTCAAACTGCCGGAGCCGAAGTCCGAGCAGTTGCCCGACTGAGCGCTTCCTTCAGGAAGGTGAGTCCGTCGCGGGCGATGGCGTCGGCAGAGGGCGCCAAGTCGCGCCAGATGCAGGCGGCCGCGGCGATTTCTGGGATGCGCGAGCCGAAGCTCTCGATGACGCACCAGTCGTGATATTGGATGTCTCCGAGCGCAGAGAAGACTTCATCCCATGCCACGTGGCCGGAGCCGGGGATGCCGCGATCGTTCTCGCACGTGTGGACGTGGGCGACGTGCGGGCCGAGGGTGCGGATCGCATCTCCGGCGTCCTTTTCCTCGATGTTGGCGTGGAAGGTATCGAAGAGGACGCCGACGTAGGGGTCGTGGACGGCGTCGCAAACGCGCTTCGCATCGGCGGCGGTGTTCATGACATAGGTCTCGAAGCGGTTCAGCGGCTCGATGGCGAGAGTGACGTCATACTCGCGGAGGCACGGCGCGAGAGCGCGGAGGCCGTCGATGCCGCGCTGATATTCGTCGCCGGTGGGCCGGCGGCCGAGCAACTGGCCGACGGGAGCAAGGTATGGCCCGACGAAGACGCTCGCTCCAACTTCGGCGGCAGTCTCAATGCCCTGGCGGATGAAGTCCGAGGCGCGCCGGCGGATGGCAGCGTCGTCGCTGACCAGGCTGAGATCACCGGTGAGAGCGGAGCAGAAGGTGACTTCGAGTCCTTCATTGTGGGCAGCTTCGCGGATGATGCGCGCAGGGAATCCATCAAAGGAGAAGCGTGCGACCTCGACACCGTCGAAGCCCCACTGCTTGAATTGCTCGAGAAGCGGGAGGTGCTCGAGATCGAAGGACGCGGTCCAGAGGAGAGTATTGATGCCGAACTTCATGAGAGATCCTCGCAGTAAATTTGGAGCAGGACGAGCGGGGCGGTCTCGCTCGTATTGCGGATAGTGACGCCGCGGCGGGCGGCATCGCCGGTGATGAAGATTTCGTCGGGCGTGAGCTTGCCGTCGTGGACTTCGAATGGAGACTGAATGGCGACGCGGGAGATGGTTCCGGCGCCTTGAGTACAGAAGAGCGCGATGGCGGAGGAGTGGTGAATGGTCAACGAGTGGCCGGGAGCAATCCGCATCTGCCTGGACGCAGGGCCGTGCTCGGAGTCTTCAATGGGCTGCAGCGTGAGATCGTCCCCGTCGTAGCGCGCGAAGACATTCCAGTCTGGGGCATTGGCGCCGAGATACCAGTCGCGCAGATGTTCGATGGCGTCGCGCAGCGGGAGGCGGCGGGCGCCGATGGCGATGCAACTCAAGTGCGGCTCGGTAATGGAGGCGAGCCAGCGTTCGTTTTCGGAGGCCCAGTTGGGGGCGAGGCGAATCACTCCTTCACCGGCAGCGACGGTTCCGCGCAGGAGCGTGAGTTGCGCCATGACGGGACTATGGTACAGCGGCGGAAGGAGGAGTGGGGACACACTACGGCTGAGCAGTGCGCGGGACTAAAGTCCCGTGCAGGCTGAAGCCTGCACCACATGGGACTGAATCGCCCGGGGCCTCCGAGGAGGCCCCGTACTTATTTCGGGCTCATCAGGACTTACGATGGCCGGCACTCTGCGCGAAGCAGTTGCCTGGATTGAAAAGCGGACACCGAAGCATCCGCCGCCTTACTCGTAGGCGATGAGAGGGGACGCGCTGGCCAGCGGTTTATTTCCCCACAAACATTGTCAGCCCGCGCGCAAAGCGTTTTTCCGCAACTTGTTCAAAACAATCTGTCAATTGTTTGTGACGGCCTTTTCCTCATAGCAGCCCGAGGCGGACGAGGAGGGCGTTGGGGTCGGGGTCGCGGCCCATGAAGGCGCGGAAGAGCTCGGCGGGGTCCTGGCTGTCGCCCTTGGAGAGGATGCACTCGCGGAAGGAGCGGCCAGTTTCGCGGTTGAAGATGCCTTCGGACTTGAAGCGGGTGAATGCGTCGGCGTCGAGGACCTCGGCCCACTTGTAGCTGTAGTAGCCGGCGCCGTAGCCGGTGGAATCGGCAAACAAGTGGGTGAAGGCGGCGAGCATCGCGTAGTCGCCGGGCAGGGCCGCGGGCATGAAGTGGCGTAGGATTTCGTTGGAGTACTTGATGGGGTCGCCGTCGCGCGCGGGGTCGTAGTCGATGTGGAGTGCGAGGTCGACGGTGCCGAAGCCGAGCTGCCGCATCTGCGCATTGGCGCCGCGGAAGGTGCGGGCAGCGCGCATCTTGTTGAACAGCTCGCCGGGGATGGTCGCGCCGGTTTGATAGTGGCGGGCGAAGAGGTCGAGCGACTCGCGCTCCCAGCACCAGTTCTCCATGATCTGCGAAGGCAGCTCGACGAAGTCCCAGGCGACGTTGGTGCCGGCGAGGGATTTCACTTCGATACGGCAGAGAGTGTGGTGGAGGAGATGGCCGAACTCGTGGAAGATAGTCTCGACTTCGCGGTGGGTGAGCAGCGCGGGCTTGCCGTCGACGGGCGCGGTCATATTGCCGCACATGAGGCCGACGTGGGGGCGCCACTGGTGGTCGTGGATGTAGCCCGTGACGAAGGCGTCCATCCAGGCTCCTCCGCGCTTGGTGTCGCGGGGGTGCCAGTCGGCGTAGAAGCCGCCGAGGAGAGTTCCGTCTTCATCACGAATCTCGTAGTACTTCACTTCGGGGTGCCAGACGGGAACGCGCGGGCCTTCGACGACGGAGATGCCGTAGAGGCGATGGACGAGTTCAAACATTCCCGCCACAACTTGTTCAAGAGGAAAGTAGGGGCGGAGGTCCTCTTCTTCGAAGGCGTATTGGGCGGCGCGCTGTTTTTCGGCGTAGTAAGCGGTGTCCCAGGGCTCGAGTGAAGGCAGGCCGCTGAAGACGCGGAGGGCTTCGTTTTCGCGGTGGAACGCGGGCTCGGTCTTCGCCCGGAGATCGCGGAGGAAGGCCTGGGCTGCGCCGCCAGTCTTGGCCATGCGGTCGACGAGGTTGAAGTCGGCGAAGTCCTTGAAGCCGAGGAGCTGCGCTTTCTGGCGGCGGAGCTCGAGGATCTTTTCGATGAGCGGCGCGTTGGCCTCGGCAGCGCGGCGGGAGTAAGTGCGCCAGAAGAGCTCGCGGACGTCGCGCGCGTCGAGATAGGTCATGACGGCGAGATAAGAGGGCGCCTGAAGGCTGAAGCGCCAGCCGGGCCTGGACTTCGCTTGAGCAGCGGCGCGGGCGGCGGCGACAGCGGAGGGCGGGAGTCCGGCCAGTTTCGCTTCGTCCTCGATGTAGTATTCGAAGGCGGCGGTGGAGTCCAAGACATTCTGGGCGAATTTTGTTGTGGTGACGGCGAGCTCGACGTCGAGGGCTTCGAGGCGCTTCTTGCCTTCTGGATCGAGGGCGGCGCCATGGCGGCGGAAGGCGTCGACGGTCTTCTTGAGGAAGCGGGCGCGAACACCGGCGAGGGCCTTGGCCTCATCGGTGGTCTGGTAGGCGGTGAGCGCATTCCAGAGTCCGGCGTGGAGAGGGATGGTGGAGTAGAAGGCGCTGACCTCGGGTTGGATGACGTTCCAGGCATCACGGAGTTCAGGAGTTGTGACCACGCCTTCGAGGTGGCGGACGACGGAGACGGCAAGGTCGAGGGGATCGGAGGCCGTATCGAGGGCGGCCATGGTGTTGTCCCAGCCGCGCGGGGCGGGGGCGGCGGCGATCTCTTCGATTTTGGCGCGCGACTGTTCAAGGAGGGAGCCGATGGCGGGTTGAACGTGCGCGGGTTCGACCTGGTCGAAGGGGATAGGGGGAGTGAGGCCCAGGAGCGGGTTGTTGGTCACACCAACAGGATAGCCGTGAGCAGCGCGAGGCGTCAGAGGTCCGGCTTTTTCTCCCTGTCGCGGTCTGAGATGAGCTCGGCATGCTCCGCGCAGACCGCGGAGTTCAATCTGAATGAACGCGAGACGCTGATGACTTCGACTGCCACATTCGGGCAGTCGGGCCAGTCACACAAATACTCCGTGAGTGTTTCCTCACAGCCGTCGAACGTGACTCGAATCGTTACCTGAGGCATGGTGGTTGACTCGCCCCTATTATTTCCGATCCTGTTGTCGTTTTTAGTGCCCGTTGGTGGTTTCCGGCAACAGGGAAAAACACCGGCCACACTAGAGGCCTTTAGATCTTTGACTTTGCACACTGTATTAAAAAAGCTGAGGAATGGTAAATGCTGCGCGGGCGGACGGGGGGGCTACCCGCTCCGCTAGAGAAGCGCTCGAACCCGTTACACCCGCTCGCTACGGCTCGCGGCTCTACCGCGGAGCCTCTTCATCAACTTTGTTTGACCGCAGGGCCATGGGGACTCCGCTGGAGACGCGCTTGGATCCGTTGCGCATAGTTGCGTCTCAGAGGGCTTCGGCGGGGGCAGGCCGGAGATTTAGGGTGACGGAGCGAGAACCCAGATAGGGGTGTCTGGCGGCGAGGGAGACGGTTCCTGGATTCTGCTTCGCTTTGATCCAGATTGCGCCGGCGCCGCCGATGATGGAGAAGGGATTCTCGCCGATCAGTTCGCCGGGGCCGGTGAGGGTGAGAGTGACGGCGCCGGTGGCGAAGGGGCGGAGGTTACCATACTCGTCGGTGATTGCGATGACGACGCGGGTGGCGTCGCGGCCGTCGGCGAGGAGTTCTTTGTCGTCGGGAATCATCTTCAAGTCGGCGTCCTTGCCGGAGCCGGAGAGCACGAGGGTCCTGGCGAGTTTGCCGTTCAGGTAGCCCTCGATCTTCAGATCACCCCATGGGTTCAACGGGAGATCAGAGATGTCCACGATGAAGGGCGGGTACTGGAGGTGGGGGAAGGTTTTGCGGTCGGGCTCGAGCTCGGCGGGAGGACGTCCTTCGACGTAGACCTTGATGCGGTCGCAGTTGCTGAGGACTGGGACACGCCCTGTGCCGCCCGCCTCGGACTTGTCGCCGGACGACCAGAAGAAGCCCGCTTCGAGGACGACCTCTTCCTTTGGGTCGATCTGCGATTTGTAAAAGTATGCGGCGGGCTTGGGAATGCGGAAGATGTCGCTGACGCCGTGATAGCAGATGTGATCGCCGGAGCCGAAGTTGGAGTGGGTGTTGTAGTCGAAGGCGCACCAGCCGATGCCGCCGGCGTAGCGGTTATCGGAGGCGAGCTGGTCGTGGACGCGGGCATGGCGGGTGACATGTTCGGCGACGCGGGTGATGTTGTCGAAGCGCTTGGTGGAGAACATGTGGCCGTTGAACTCGGTGTTGAGGTAGAGCGGGTGGTTCGGCGGACGCAGCGGGAACCCGAAGTCGTTCATGGAGAAGACGTCTTCAAGGCGCTCGGAGTCGTAGATGTAGCGGACGCCCCCGGTCTGGCGAGCATCGTCGAGCTTGTGGGCGAGCTCGTTAGTGCGCACGTAGAACTGGTGGTTGTCCTGCGACTCGTTGATGCGCACGCCCCAGAGAACGATGGACGGGTGGTTCCAGTCGCGGCGGATCATCTCGCCGACGTTGTTGACGGAGATGTCCTGCCAGGGGTTCTCGCCGATGTGCTGCCAGCCGGGAATCTCTTCGAAGACAAGCAGTCCGATTTCGTCGCAGGCGTTGAGGAAGTCAACGGACTGCGGGTAGTGCGAGGTGCGGACAAGGTTGCAGTGCAGCTCGTTCTTGAGGATAGTGGCGTCGCGGCGCTGGACGCGGGCGGGCATGGCGCCACCGACGTAGGGGAAGGTCTGGTGGCGATTGAGGCCGCGGAGCTTCACGCGGCGGCCGTTGAGCATGAAGCCATCGGGCGTGAACTTCGCTTCGCGGAATCCAGTGCGGAGCGTGTACTCGTCCTGGATGCCCTGCCCCGACAGGCGGACGACAACGGTGTAGAGCTTGGGGCTATTGAGGTCCCAGATTTGGATGGAGCCGAGCGAAGTGAGTTTCAAGTCGTGATACTCGAACTGCGCAGTGACGGGGAGGCTGGCGGACTTCAGGACCCTATCCCCGTCCTTCAACTCAGCGGTGAGTGTGAGCGGACCTTGCACGGGGCCGTTCAGGTAGCAGCGGACGAGGAGTTCACGACTGTTGTCGAGAGGGCGGACGGGCCTGGCGTAGGCGTTGTCGATGAAGGTGTGCGGCACGACGCGGATGGAGACGTCGCGATAGATACCGCCGAAGGTGAGGTAATCGATGTTGGCGCCGAAGGGAGGGATGTCGGCGCGTTCGGTGGAGTCGAGCTCGACGGCGAGGACGTTGTCGCCGCCAAGATTCAGATGATCAGTCACCTCGAACGAGAAGGGCGTGTAGCCGCCTTTGTATTCGGGGAACTTGTGGCCGTTGAGGGCGACGGTGGCGGCGGTCATGGCCCCGGCGAAGTCGACGAAGACGCGCTTGCCCTTCCATGCTGCAGGGGCCTGGAAGTGACGGCGGTAGGCGGAGACGAACTGGAAGTTCTTCTCTTCGAAGCTATGCCACGGGAGGACCACGTTTGAATGCGGGAGCGTGACCTGCTCCCACTTCGAGTCGGCGAAATCCCTGGTGAGGACGCCCGGCTGAGTCTTACCGCCGAAGAGCCACTTGCGATTCAGCTCGTAGATGGTGCGGCCTGCGGATGTGGTGACGGCTGACTGGCCCGGCTGAGCGGCGAGGGCGGAGGCGGCCGCGGATGCGCCAAGGACAAAGGTCCGGCGATCGATCGCGTGGGAATTCCGGGACATAGTGATCCTATTCTGTCACCAAGCCGCGGAGACGACGACGGGACTTAGTCTCGCGATGAGCGCTGAACCGGCTGCTTCCCGGTAGCGTTTGGATACGGCGGAGCAGGTGGAGTTGTCACGGGCTTCTGCCGGATCTGTTCCTTCAGATAACTGATGGCAGCTTCGAGCTGCGCGTCCTTGCCGGTGAATGTTGCGTGCGGGAGGTTATCGACGGTGATGTCGGGCACGACGCCGTGGCCTTCGATCAGCCACTTGTTATCGGCATAGACTCCATATTCGGCCGCAGTGGCGACGCCGCGGTCCTGCAGCACGTTGCTGCCGGTGAGCCAGATTTCCCCGCCCCAGGTGCGGGTGCCAATGAGCTTGCCGAGCCCGAGGCGGCGGAAGCCTTCGGCGAAGGCCTCACCGTCCGATGCCGTACGCTCATCGCAGAGCACCACGATGTGGCCACGGAAGGCGTATTGCATGTTCCAGTAGGGCTTGCCGGCACGGCTCTGCCAATAGAACCATGCCTTGCGCAGCAGCTTGCCGAGCAGCCAGCTATCGATGTTGCCGCCGTTGTTGTGGCGCACGTCGATGATGAGCCCCTGCCGGTCGAACACCGGGTAGTAATTCTCGGCCCATTGGGCGATGTCGTTGCCGCCCATCGCTCGCAGATGGACATAGCCGATCTGGCCCGCGCCGGCCTTTTCGACTTCAAGCCGCCTTGAGTACTCCCAGGAGTGGTACCGAAGATCGGCGTCCTGATTCAGACTGATGGGCTTGACGATGACATCGCGCGCTTCCGTTTTGCCTTTCGGCCTGATGGAGAGGAGCACCTGCTTGCCGGCGCGTTTGCGCAGGAGTTCGCCGATACCGCCGGCGAGCATCGGATCGCGGCCATTGACAGCGACAATGACATCTCCTTCGGCCGCATCAACACCGGGGCGCGCGAGCGGCGAGGCCAGGTCGGGCCGGTCGGGATCGTTCTTCCAAATCTTCGAGATCACGTACCCTGCAGCCTGGGGATTGCGGTCGAGTTCAGCGCCGAGCGTGGCGAGCTCGATCTGATCATTGGACCGGCGAAGATCGCCGCCGGCCACGAAGGTATGGAGGGCGGAGAGCTCACTGACCATTTGCGCGATCAGGTCGCTGAGTTCCTGGCGATCGCGGACGCGCATGGTCAGCGTGAGGTATTTCTCCTTCATCTGAGTCCAGTTCACGCCGTGCATGTTGCGGTCGTAGAAGTAGTCGCGATGGAGGCGCCACGCTTCGAGGAAGAGCTCGCGGAATTCCTGGCTCGGCACGACGGAGAAGGTCCAGTCCTTCAGGTCGATTTGCGCGTCGGCGAGAGTCTTTGGCGTTTTGAAAGCGGCGTCCTTGACGGATGAGTCGAAGACGAACAAATCGTTCTTCTTTTGAACGAGCATCTTCTTGCGATCGCCGGAGAACTGGAACTGATTGACACCGTCGGTGACGGTCTCGGGCTTCTCGCCTTTGTTATCGATGTCGAGGCATTGCAGGGCGGTCTTGTCGGAAGCTCCGGGTTGGCGATCGAGCCAGCAGAGGCGCTTCGCGATGGCCTGGAGGGAATCGTAGTTACCAGAGGGTACGGGAACTTCAGAGATCCTGGCGGTGAGTCCGTCCGTGTCGATTTCGACTTTCACTTCGGGCTTGGGCGCGTCCGCGGGCTTCGCGGAATCCGGCTGTTTTGCAGCGTCGGGTTTGGGCTGATCCGGTTTCGGTGTTTCGGGCTTGTCGGGATTCAATTCGTCGGCGGGCTGAAAGGGGGACCGCAGGCTCTTCTTCAAAGCGAGCTCGTAGATTTTGACGGACTTGTCGAAGTATGGGTCTGGCGCGCGCGGGCCCCATGGGCCTCCGACAACGCTTTTCAAAGCACGGTCAGAGAGGAAGTACAGCCATTTGCCGTCGGCGCTCCAGGTGGGATCGCCACTGTTGTAGCGGTCCGTGGTGGCGGGCAGAGCTGCGCCAGACTCGACGTTATAGATCCAGATCTGTTCGAACTCATTGGCGGTTGGAGCCGACCAGGCGACCCAGCGGCTGTCGGGGGACCAGGTGATGCCGTGAAACGCCGGCCCCGAGTTGGAAGTCGGCTCGGCGGTCGCGATCTTTTTTTGCGTCTTCGCCGCCAGGTCAAACAGCCAGAGTTGGTTGTTCTTGTCCTGGTGCAGGATGCGCTTGCCATCGGGAGAGGGGATTGCTTCCCAGCGCAACACACTGCCGTCCGTGGTCAGGCGTTGGCCGGCGCCGATGCCGTTGGCGGGGATCTTCCAAAGTTCGACCTCGCCGCTTTCCGCCGAGAGGGTGATGAGCGACTTTCCATCGGGCAGCATGGAGGCGAACCGGAATCGCGCGGACTTCTCGGCAGTGGCTTCAACGAAGCGGCCCTGTTTCACAGGAGCGAGGAAGACTTTCCCGCGAGCAACGAGGATGACGTGTTTGCCGTCCCACGAGATTTGCGGCGGCGCATCAAAATCGATGGGCTGCTTGACCCATCTCTCGCGGAGGTGATCGAAATCGGAGATGAGCGCAATTTCGAGCGACTTGTCGGAATTGGAGGCGATGTCGAACAGGTGAAGGTCGGCGCCGAGCTGATAGACGATCCTGCCGTCGGCGAGGGAGGCGTTCTTGGCGTCCCAGCCATCGTGTTTGGTGTGCTGCCGGAGGCTTTTGCCGTTCTCATCCATCGACCAGATGTTCATCGTGCCGTCGCGATCAGAGAGGAAATAGAGGCGGCCGCGCCAGGGCATGGCGTTTTTGCTGGTGCCGGGATAGTCGGCCGTGAGGGGAACGGCTTCGGCTGCGCTAGAGAACTTCCAGAGATTCTCCGCGGTGCCGCCCTTGTAGCGCTTCGCATGGCTGCCCTGGAAGGGCAAGCGCGTGAAGAAGAGCGTCTTGCCCGAGGCGTCATATGCGCCCTGCGACGCCTGGCTCAGTGGGATGAGCTCGACGCGGTTATCCTTATCGAGCGTGGCAAGCTGCGTATCGGGAAGTCCCGAGTGACGCCGGGTGGAGAACAGAATCTTTCCGTCTGGGGTCCATCCAACGACCTGAGCGCCGTTCTCGAAGGTTCTGCGTGTGGGCAGTCCTCCGGCGGCGGGCATGGTGTAGACCTCGGTGGAGCCTTCATAGTTCGCAGTGAAGGCGAGTGTCTGGCCGTCGGGCGAGAAAGACGCGAGAGTCTCTTCACCGAGGCTGGTGGTCAAGCGGCGGGCGACGCCGCCCTCGATGCCGACCTGCCAGAGATCGCCCTCGGCGGTGAACACGATGGTGTTGTTCTTGATCGCAGGAAAGCGGTAATAACCACGATTGTCCTGTGCCTGAAGACTGACACAGATCGCGACGAGAATGAGCAGTCGAATTGACCCCATGGTGCACAAGTATACCGCCCGCAGGCTTGCACGAAGGATCGAGGCTGCGTTTGTTTAACTCGTAACAAATCTGGAATTCAATAAAAGATGACGGCGCCGACTTCAGCGCGGGCGCGCGGCGTAGAGGCTTGAAGAGGTGAGGATGAAAAGGGTGCGGTGGTCTCTGCCGCCGAAGAGGATCTGGAGGGGTCGTTCGGGGACCTTGATGGTGTCGATGAGCTTGCCCGCCGGGCTGTAGATGAAAATGTTGCCGGCGGCGAGGTAGACGTTGCCTGCGAAGTCCTGAGCGATGCTCTCGCCGCCCTGATTGGCGAAGAGTTTCAGATCGGCGAGGGCGCCATCCGAGTTGACGTTCGCGCGGTAGGTTTTCTGCTCGGCTTCATTGGTGACGTAGAAGGGCTTGCGGGGAGCGGCTTGCGAGAGCCCGAAGGACTGAATGATGTGGGCCCACTTGTAGCCGAGGTGGGGCGGGCCTTGCACGAACACTTCGTCAGTGGGGATGAACGTGGTGCGGTCCGGAGAGACATACTGGAACGTCTTGCGGCGCTGCATGAGCTTGAAGAACATTTCTTCAAGCGAGACGTATTCGTAGGCGGCGGTATCGAGAGTGTTGGTGAAGTCGCCGTTGACCCAGTAGCTGGCGGGAAGGACGGCGGTCATGCCGGGACGGTCAGCAGCGGGTTCGCGCGCGAGCACGGTGAGCTCGTCTTCGGGACCATCGGGCTTGAAGGCATAGACGGCCATGGCGGGGCCGCCGGAGGAGACGACGAGGAGATTGCCGGCTTTGTCGAAGGCGAGGTTGACGGGGTCGAGCGGGTTGTCGCGGATGATGTGGAGTTTGCGGGTGTCGGGGGACCAGCGGTAGATGCGGTGCCAGCGCCCATCGACGAAATAGAGGCGGCCGGAGGCGTCGATGGCGCCGCCGCCGAGGTTGTAGAAGCCCGTGGCGAGGCGCTCGACTCGCGCGTCGTGGGTCGCAGCGCTGTGCGGGCCGGTGTAGTCGATGAACGCGAACTCGCGATCGCGCACCTCTTCCTTCGTGTCCGGATCAAAGATGGCGGCGCCGTAGGAGAACTTGCTGGCGCGGACGATTTGCGTGCATTCGCCGCCAGGGAGGCAGTAACCTGCGGAGCTGTTGGCGTCGACGTGGACGTTGCGGAAGCGGATGTCGCGCGAATCGGAGATGCGAATTGAGTAAGGAAACGGCCGCATGCTGCGGGTGACGCGATAGCCGTGGAAGTTGGCAATAGTGAGATTCCTCGAGCGGCTGATTTCGAGGGACGAGGCCGATTCGCTCTCGCCGCGCTCACCTTCGGTTTGCAGGGAGTAGAGGTCCCAGTTCTCGACCTGATCGATTTTGATTTCGGTGCGGACGTGGTGCTCGCTGGAGAGTTCGTAGACGCGGCCGGGCGTCTTCGTGTCGGAGATGTAGAGGCCGGATTGCGCGAACGTGCTGGGCGTCCAGATGTTGAAGAATGTGCCTCCGCCGCCGTGGGTGATCCAGAGGCTGTGGAACTGCGAGTCCCAGCGGCGTCGCGGATCGGGATCGGCGGTAAGGTTGCTGTTGTAAGGATTCTCGCGCTTGCCGTCGGGGCCGCGGGTGCCGTGGCCGCCGAGGAAGCGGACGTCGGCCATGAGCGAGTCCTGGCCGGACATCCAGAGGGCGGCGACGGCGCGGCTGTTGACGCCGCCGGTGTAGAGGCCGATGCCGGTGACGATGTTGCTGCCGCCTTTCGGCGCGAGGAGAAGTGCCTTGGGCGCGCCGGGGCCCTGGAATGACGGGGTGGCGTCGAGGATGTCGAACTGGGTTTCGTCGGGATGCAGGCCGATGAGGACGGTGTCGGGGCGCAGCTCGATGGTGTCGCTGACGACGTAGCGGCCGCTGGGGATGTAGAGCACTTTGTGATCGGCGATAGCTTTTTTGATCGCGGCGGTCTCATCGGTCTTGCCGTCGCCTTTGATACCGAGCGATTTGAGATTGACCCAGGTGTCCATGGGAGGCAGGGCGCGGATCTCGGCAGGACGCTGCGGCGGCATGGACTGCAGCGGGATGGCATCGAATGTTGTTTTCGTCGTGCCGGTGGCGCCCATGCCGGCGAGCGTGAGTCCATGGGAGAGGGACTTCACGCGGTAGGTCGGGCCAGGGCCTGCCAACTGTTTGCCGCTTTCGCGGAAGCGCGCGAAGACAGGCACGTTGCGGCAGTTGATGTCTTCGAGATTGACCTGTGTGAGGCGGCTGTTCTCATTGCTGATGATGACGGCGGGCCCGGTGATGTTTTCGAAGCGCGCGTTCTTGACCCAGAGCCAGTCGGAGTATTTCGGATCGATGGCGATGGCCGTGGGAACGTTCTTGAACTCAGTGTTGATGACGGTGAGCTGGGCTTCGTTCTCGCGGATGGCGGCTTCGCGCTGGCCGTCGAAGGAAGAGTCGATCAGGGTGAATTGCCAGGCTGGGGATGGTTTTCTCGTGAGGATGCCGTAACGGCCGCCGAAGAAGCGGAGGTCCTCTCCGGCGTTGCCTGCGTCATGGATCCCGGCGAGACCCGAGCCGAGGCGGAAGTCCATGTGGGAGAGGTAGCCGTGCTGTGCGACGTGGAAGCGCACGGCGACGGCGGCCTCATTGCCGCTGCCGATTTCGAAATCGATGTTGCTCATGGCGGAGTAGAAGGTGCCGGGATTGGCGTCAGCGATGGCGGGGTTGGGCGGGACGGGTCCGGGCGGCGGCGCGGGGATGCGAAATGGGGAGCGTCCGCCCTGCATCGGACGAAAGCCGGCGAAGAAGAACATGGCGCCGACGCCCTGCTGGTAACCGGGAGTGCGGTCGGCAATGACGATGACGGGACGCTTTGCGCCGTAGCCGATGACGCGGATGCCGGGCCAGACGTAGATGGTGCGGGTGATGCGGTAGCGGCCTTCGGGAATGAAGACGATGCCCTCGCCAGTGGTCTCCTGTACCTTGTCGATGGCGGCCTGGAGTGCGGCGCTATCATCGGCTGCGCCATCGCCCTTCGCGTTGGTGAGGTAGACGGCTTTGGGATCGTCGAGCCGCAGCGGGTAGAAGGATGTTCCGCTCGCTCCAACTGCAGTCGCGGACAGCGCGAGTCCGAACAAGAGTGACCGCATGATTGAACTCCTCACTTCAGACTGGCGTTCAGGAACTTGAGAAAGATCTCCCAATCGGACGGGACGGTCCCGTGCCCGCCGGCGTGCATGTAGTAAGCGGGCGAGCCGGAGAGATACTGTCCGGCGGCCGGCATCTGATCCGCGCCAACGCCGGTTTGGCCGAAGAGCTTGAACACGGGGCTTGCCGCGACGGCGGCGAGGAACTCGCCCTTGGGATCGGACCAGAAGTCCTTGTCACCGGTTTGCAGCAGTACTGGACGCGGGGCCATCAACGCGATGAGCATGTGCGAATCGATGGGCATCTGATCGGGGTGGTCGCCCCACTTCTGGTAGTTCGCGCAGAACTGGTAGCCGAAGCGGACGTTGAGGTGCTTCACCGTCTCGCCATAGTTGCGGCGGCTGAGCGCGGCGCCACCTTCACCGGAGCAACTCGCGATGACGGCGGCGATGCGCGGGTCGTGTGCGCCGGCCCAGAGGACGGTCTTGCCGAGGCGTGAGATCCCGAATAGGGCCACGCGCTTCGCGTCGACGGCCTTGTCGGTCTCGAGATAGTCGAGGGCGCGGCTCAGGCCCCAGGCCCAGGCGGCAATGGCGCCCCATTCGCCGGGGGCGGGCTCGGTCTGGCCGGGTTTGAGGTAGAGCTTGCGGACGCCGAGTTGCACGCCTCCGGCGAAATCGGGATCGATGTCGCCGTAGTAGACGGTGGCTACGCCGAAGCCGCCGGCGAGCAGCGGCTCCACGGGCAGGCGGCCGAATCCAGTGGGCTTGGGCGCCGGCACGCGCTGCTTCTCCTTGTTCCAGATCTCGCCTGGTTTCACGCCTGGATCGTTCACGGCGCTGGAATTGGCGACGAAGCTGATATTGAGAAGGAGCGGGACTCTCTTTGTGGCGTTGGCTGGCAGGTAGAGAAGCAGGTCCATCTTCGGACCGCTTCTGTCTTTCGAAAAGTAGACGGTGACCTGACGGCGGAGAGCTTTGCCGTCGAGGGCCGGCGTGCCTTTGTCGAAGACGTCGAAGGTCATGTCCTTCGGCCTACCGGGGCTGCTGCCGAACTGATTTCCCTCGAACAGGCGAATCAGTTCAGTGCGGCGTTTGCGCGTCCAGTCACTGGCCGTTCGCACGGGCTGGCCGTTCGCGAATTTCAGCGGATCAGGCAGGGTGTAGCTGCCGGCGAAGGCTTCGTCGTAGTTGACCGGGATGCCGGCCACGACGGCTGGAGGCGCGGCGGTGGTTTGGGCTCGGGCTGTCAAGGCGCCCATCATCAGCGCACCAGCGGCCGCCAAGATCGGAATGGCTCTAGCTGTCATTGGGCGACCGTGCCTATGACATTGTCACAATCTGGTGCTTTTTGACCCATTCCGGATCCAGGTCTACGCCGAATCCAGGCCCGGTCGGAACTTTGATCTTGCCGTCGACCACCTTCAGAGGAGATGTCCTGCACTCGAATCGTACGTTGGTCTTGGTTGATTTGAATTCGTGGTGAGCACCTGCGTTCGGCACGCAGGAGACGAACTGGATGTTGTAGAGATATCCCAGCCCGCCGCCTGACATGTGGGGCACGATGGTCTTGCCGAACGCCGCCGCCATGCGCGCGACTTTCATCGAGCGGATCAATCCGCCGAAGTAGTAGTTGTCCGGCTGAACGATATCGAGGCCGTCATTGGCGAGCAGCCAGCGGAAGCCGTAGAAGCTGTAGTCCTGCTCGCCGTTGGCGATTGGGATTGTGAGCGTGTCGGCGACCTGCTTGATCTCCTCGATGTTGTCGAACATCACCGGTTCTTCGAAGTACACGAACTTGTATTCCTCAAGCAGCCTGCCGACGCGGACGGCTTCGGGAACCGAGTAGAAGCTGTTCGAGTCGGCATACAGGGACATCTTGTCGCCGAAGGTTTTGCGGACGAGCGGGATGATCTTCTCTGTTCGTCCGGGAGGTCCGACGGCATACATGTCCGTGGTCATGAACATCAGGCCGCCGACTTTGATTTTGAGGGCATGCACGTCATAGGCTGCGACGGCTTCCTTGATCAGCTTGATCGATTCGTCTACCGGCTTCTCGCGCCACTCCGTCGCCATGTACACGCCGACTTCGGGGTTGTGAATCTCTCCGATCAATTGGCCCACCGGCTTCCCAGCCATGCGGCCGAGCATGTCGAGAATGGCGAACTCGATGGTGGCGAGGGGCAAGCCGAGAGCGAGGCCGTTGTACCGGAAGTTGAAGCCGTAGATGTAAACCTTCTCCAGGATGAGGTCGAGCTCGCGCGCATCTTTCCCGAGGAAGAATGGCCGCAGGTTCTTCAGGAAGATGGGGAAGAGCGTGCTCATGCCGCTGTGCGCTACCGAGATGCCTTCGGCTCCGTCGCGGGATCGGACTTTGCACAGGTAACTGTCGCCGAGGCGCAGCAGTTCGAGTGACTCGATGATGACCGGAGTGCTGAAGAGCTGCTTCTTCAACACCGGCTGTTTGAGGATGTCATCGAGTTTGCGATAACGCGCGGCTACAGAAGGGCCCGGAGCTGCGCTGAGCGGCAGTGAGGCAAGCCCTCCGCTGATGGTGGTTGAGAGGAACTTTCGACGATTGGCTGACACGGATGCAGACCCCCTGGCTTCATTGTTGTCCGCGGAAGGATGCCGGGGAACTCGCCGCCGGGAACACCGCTGACAATGGGATCAAACCGCACTCAGACTATCATGTGTCGCGAGAGCGGGATGAGGCCTGCGTCATCCAGGGCAAGGAAAGAATGCTGGCTGCACCAGTTCTGTGGAGACGACCTGGGAGGCCGCCGGGGCCCGGCGGCC
>DBMU01000022.1 GCA_002298225.1 Bryobacterales bacterium UBA690 | reverse complement strand
GGTGGCGAGGCCGCCCCGCTTTCGGGGTCGAACTCATGAAAGTCAGAATCCACGGCCGGGTGGCCCGGAGTCTCCCGCGGGTGCTGATGACCGCGCACGGCATCACGCTCGTCGCTGGCGCCGGCCTGATCGCCTGGCCGCTGTTCGTCGCGGCGGAGTCGGGACTGGTGCAATGGTCCGGGGAGCAAGAACTGATTGCGGAGCAACCAGGACAGGAGTCGATCGTGGCTACCCGGGCTGGTGTGAAGACGCAGCAGTCACGCCACCACAAAGGAGACGTACTGGGGCGCTTTGAGGTACCGCGGCTTAAGCTGGCGTACGTACTGTTAGAGGGCACAGACAGCCGAACCCTGGACAAGAGCATTGGTCACGTGGAAGGCACTTCGGACGTTGGCTCCGAGGGAAATATCTGCATTGCTGGCCACCGTAATACACACTTCCGCAGACTGGAGTGGGTTCACCGCGGCGACGATGTCATACTGACCTCGCGGCAAGGAAAATTCAGATATCGCGTTGAGTGGGCCCGTCTGTTCAGTCCGAACGACAGTGACGTGCTCGATGCCTCTCACGGGCCAGCCGTGACGCTGATCACCTGCTATCCGTTCGAATACGCCGGCTCCGCCCCGCTGAGGTTCGTCGTGCGAGCCCTACCAGTGGAGGAGACCCGTGACCGCCTGCAAGCGCCCCCGGCAACCGGCGGCGGCCAGGCGGAGGACGAATGAGGACGAGAATGTGCATCCCCGTCGCACTCTGCCTTCTTGTCTGTGTGTGGCCGAAGCCCGCGCAGGAGAGCCAGGAAACACCTGTCATTTCGATGGATGTGCAGCGCGTGGTTCTGTACGCCACTGTCCGCGAAGGGAAGGCCAGGTTCGTCGGAGATCTGGAAAAGCACAACTTTGTCGTCCTGGAGGACGGCGTTCCGCAATCGATCCTTTCGTTTAACCGGGAGGACGTGCCCGTCGCGATCGGGCTGCTTGTCGACAACAGCAACAGCATGTTGAACAAGCGCGAGGAGGTGGTGACGGCGGCGAAGGCGTTTGTGCGGGCCAGCAACCCCGGCGATGAGATGTTCGTTCTGCATTTCAACGAGCGGCTCACCTACGGCCTGCCGCAGGATGTCCCCTTCACAGGCGACCAGCAACTTCTAGACGCGGCGTTGGAGAGAGCGCGCCTGGAAGGCCAGACCGCGCTCTATGACGCGATCCACGAGGGACTTCGTCATCTCAGCCGGTCCAGCCTGACGAAGAAGGCCCTGATCGTGATCAGCGACGGTGGCGACAACATGAGCGCGCGGAAAGCCGCCGATGTGATCCGCGACGCCGATCTCTCCGGAGCGCTGTTCTACGGAATCGGGATATACGATCCGATGGACGGCGATGCAAACCCCGGAGTCTTAAAGAAACTGGCGGAGAGCACGGGCGGAGAGGCGTACTTTCCCAAGGGTGTTGCGGAAGTCCGGGGGCTGTGCGAAACCATCGCGAGAGATCTGCGCAGCCAGTACATGCTGTCTTACGCACCGCAGCAGAAAGCCGGCGGGCCGGGTTATCACAAGATTCAGGTGAAGGTGAAAGACCCTCAGCGCCGCAAACTGATCGTCAGAACACGAACTGGCTACGCGACGCCGGAGACGGCGGACAAGGGGGCCGGAAAGCAGTGATTCAATCCCGCAGGCAGTACCTGAGGCTGGCCGCAGGAGCCATGGCGGCGTGTTGGGAGACGAGTGCCGCGGAGCCCGACTTTAGCCGATATACAGACGACGACATGGAGAAGTTTCTCAAGTCGGCGCAAATCGTCTCCGTGAAGGAGATCGGCCATGGAGTGACGAAGCCGCTGCGGGCCGAGATGACGCTGGGGGACACGAAGCACTCGGCGCAAATCCAGACCATCGACAAGGATCTCCCGGACTTCTTCGGCGCGGAAGGCAAACCCGTCCCGATGAAGGATTCGTGGCGCTTCAACGTCGCGGCGTACAAGATCGACCGGTTATTGGACATCAAAATGGTGGCAGTGGCAGTTGCGAGGCCGTACAAGAACAAGCCAGCGGCCTTCTCGTGGTGGGTGGACGATGTGCAATTTGAAGAGGTCGATCGAATCAAGCAGGGCTTGCAGGCTCCGGACCCGGAGAAGTTCGAACGGCAGCGGGCCGTAAGCAAGGTGTTCGACGAGCTGATCATCAACATCGACAGGAATCTGAGCAACCTTCTGATCACGAAGTCCTGGGATCTCGTGCTCATCGACCACTCGCGGAGCTTCACACCGTACCACGGCATCAGGAATACGGAGAACCTCACACGGTGCAGCCGGCGGCTGCTCGAGAAGATGAAGTCAATGACGGCAAGCGACGTATCGCGGGCCGTGGGGCCGCATCTGACACAGGCCGAGATTCGAGCGATGATGGCGCGCCGTGACCGCATAGTGGAGTATTTCGCAAAGGCTGTCCAAGAGAAAGGCGACGAGAATATCCTATTCTCCTGACACCATTGCTCAGCACAGCCGGAGGTCATGGATTCGTGTACCGCTCCGCGGCGCACCCGGCCTTTCTCGAAAGGAGGGAAGGCAGATGGCAACGGATGCGCCCGTCGCCAGAGACTCTTCACGAGCCGCCCGACCGGGGACAAGCCAGGCAGAGGATGTGATCCGGATGGGCATGCGCCGCCGCGACTTTCTGGCTGTGAGCCTGGCACTCGCGGTAGTGCCGGCAGTGGATGAGGACGATTGGCAGGGCGTGCCGCGTGTTGTGGCCGTGGGCGACGTGCACGGAGACAAGGATGCCTTGGCCGCAGTTCTGAAAATGGCTGGAGTGATCGACGCCCAGGAGCGGTGGACAGGCGGGGCGACCCATCTGGTGCAGGTCGGGGATATTCCCTCGAGAGGGCCGCAAACCCGGCAGGCTTTCGATCTAGTGATGCGCCTGGAGACGGAAGCGGCGGCGGCTGGCGGGAGAGTGCACTGCATCATAGGGAACCATGATGCCGGAGTGATCTACGGCGACCTCAGGAACATCATCCCCGAAGAATACGGTGAATTCAGGCAACCCGGCTCGGAACAACGCCTGTTGAAGGCATACGAACAGCACCTGGCTTCGTTGAAGCAGGCAGGCCATCTTCCATCCAATGCAGCGGAGCTGGACTACTTGAAGAAAGACTGGTTTGAGAGGCACCCGCCAGGATTTGTGGAGCACCGGGAAGCTTTCGCGCCTTCAGGCCCGTACGGATCCTGGATCCGCCGCCACAATGCCGTGATCAAGATCAACGACACGCTCTTCGCGCACGCCGGGATTTCTCCGAGCTTTGCCAACCGAAGCCAGCGCAGCATTAACACCGCGATCAGAAGCGAACTGGCAGATCCTGACCGGCTGTTGCCTGGAATGACGACGAACGTTCAAAGCCCCCTTTGGTACCGGGGATTGGCGGAGGGAGACGAAAAGGAGTTGAGGCCGCATGTCGAGGCAGTCCTGCGATTCCACGGGGTGCAGAGGATTGTGATCGGGCACACTGTGACGAGAACAGCGATCATGCCCCGGCACGACGGTCATGTCGTCGACATCGACATCGGGATCTCTCGATTCTTCGGGCGCCCGCCGGCATGCCTGGTACTTGAAAAGCCGTCTCCCTATGTCCTCCATCGGGGGAAAAGGATCCCGCTTCCAGCGCGGGGCCAGCAGGCCGAGTACCTGCGGGCAGTGGAGGCTGCGGACGAAAAACCCTCACCGGTAAGCCGGTTGCTGGAGGAGATGGACGTCAAGCGCTGACTGGAGAAGGCTCGCCGGTTCGGGGTACTCGAGCATTTGCAGCCAAACCGGCGGATTTCCCGCGACTTTTGGCGAGGTGCAGCGTCTCTGAAGGTCTCTCACCAAACTGCTCGTAATAGTAGGAAGGAAAGCGGCCCAGGTGATTCACTCCCCACTTGAGAGCGACATCCGTGACTGTCGTATGGGCATCCGGGTGAGACAGCTCCTCCTTGATCAACAGCATTCTCTGCTCACGCTGGAATTTGATTGGCGAATATCCACGAGACTTACGAAAGCCTTCGTGCAACGTGCGCGAACTGACCCCCGCGAGGCGCGCCAGTTCGCAAATGGAAAAGTGGTGAGACGGCCCGTTCCGGATTAGTTCCTCGACGAATGTCACGTATCGCGGCAGCTGATTCTCGGACCCGGGCACGGCTCCGGCAGTCTCGATGAGGGTCACGAGGACCAAGGTGAGAAGAAGATCACATAAGCGCTGGAGCTTCAGCGCATCCGCGCTTCTTGTCTGGCCGCAACCTCTAACGAGGCAATCGGCAAGCAGCCTGGGGGCGAACGATTCATCCGAGCCCGCGATTTCGAACGAACGGCGACTGAGCGCGAAACCCGGTACTCGCCGCTTCATGAGAGCCCCTTGGTGCTGAAGCGACCGGGAAGTGAACAGAATGAAGTAGCCCTGAGATCTGGACCGGGCCTCGATAACCATGTTGCGTTGAAGAGGTCTGAGCTCCAATGCCTGGCCCGGGATGCATACCGGCTCCTTACCGTCGCTCAGGTTGACTTGGCCGCAATAGCAGAAATAGACCAGAAAGAGAGGCTGCGCGCCAACGACGATCTTCAGACTCGAACCTGGGCGGAAGTCGCAAGACACCAGAGACAGGGCGGATGCACGAACGCGGTGGACCCGAACATCTGAGTTTAGGAGAAGACGGAACGAACCGCCCAAGTCCAGGCCGGACACGGGAGGGTGTGCCATATCGACCACGGGCGGCTTTGTCGCGAGAGGAGGCGCCACCGTGGGGTCCGAACCGATCCAACTCGAATCCCCGTCAGACTCCCGCCCTCCGCCTAGGTTGGGGGACATCGTACCTGTCGACCTTCCATCGGCCCTGACATGGATTCCTGCGCCAGCCCTTTGGTTTTGCATAAAGATGGCTCATTGGGCGAATTGAAGTCCATCGATGAGGGTCAGAGCAGAGGCGACTCACAGCCCTGTCCGCAAAGGCAAGTTCTCAAACTCCTCGCCTTAGCCGTTCGTACCCGTAAGATTCCGCTTTGTTCAGAGTTGATGCTTTAGATTCGCTTCGCCGCCAGAATCGGCCAGGCTTGGGTTGGCGGCTTCGTTACGTGCATAGGCCGCCCGATCCCCCTTCAAATTTTGCAGGGGTAAAGGACATGATGAGACTGCGCATCCCACTGGTGTTTGACGCATCCGCCGTTTCCCTTTGTGAAGCGGTGGAACTGAACTCCCTATCATCAACCGGTGGCCAAGAGCGGCTGAACTGTCCCGTGCGAGTAAACGGTCTCCTGCACGATGGCTCTTACCGATAGCCGCTCTGCCCGAAGAGCCTTGTTGTGCCCGAGCTGCTGCACGATGTGGCCTTCCCAGTTCCTTGCCTTCAGCTCGTGCCCGCTCCAGACCGGCAAAGATCCTCTCGCGAGTCCGCTCCCGTTCCATCCGGGCAATCTTCGCGACGAACGCGGTAAGCGCCGAATGGGTTGGTCGTATCGATGTATCTCTCCATGAAAGACCGGTGCTTCACGCCGTAGTCGGATAGCCGCTTCAGGTTGGTGAGCCTCTCCACAATGTCCTCACGGCTGAATCGGCCCAATGACCAGAAGAAAACCAAGTCAAGTCAGGCGCATCTGCTTCAGTTCGAACAGTCCACGCTTGCATCTGAACTTGCAGTTCACGTTGTCTTCAAGTTCGTTCAGTGGTCTCGCGACTTGGAAGCGTGTACGTTCCATACCTTTAATAGGACTGCGGGATGAGAATCACGAAGCAGACCGCGAAGTAGGCGAAATTAGATCTTTCGCTCCCGAACGGACTCTAGAAGCGTATAGAAGGCCCACGCCTTCAAAGGCCCCAACGACCCGGGGCGACTTTGGTCGGCAGGAGGTGCTTTCTACTAGCGCCGACTGGGGCTAGTTTTGTGCTACTTGCGCCGATGAGGCGAATGGGCGTCTTAGGGTGATCCAGGAGGTTATCCAGGGATGGCCTTTTTTGTTGGACTATCCAAGTATCACGGGGCCGACCAGGATTCGAATGCCGAAATCCTCGGCGAAGTCCTGTATTCCCAAACTTCGAGTACGTGCTGAGTCCTGACTCGATCGATAAGGGGAGAATATGAACTTCGTGTGGTTTCTTGTCATAGGCGTAATCGCCGGATGGCTTGCCGGTCAGTTGATGAAAGGTGGAGGCTTTGGACTCATCGGCGATCTGATAGTCGGTGTGATCGGAGCCCTCATCGGTGGCTGGCTGTTCGGGGTTTTCGGAATCTCTGCCGGTGGTTTGGTCGGAAGCCTCGTTACGGCCACCATTGGAGCCGTTGTCTTGCTCTTCGTCGTCAGGCTAATCAAGAGAGCCTGAGCATACAAATCACCGTCCTCTCTGCACTCGCGGCACTACCACGCACACCAAAGACGAAGGAGTGCCTGGTTTTCCGCATGGAGTTGGAGAATCGACCGGTTGAGTTACATCGGCGGGCCTTCAGCTTGGCCCCGTATTTTCAGCCCGCCGCCTGCTCCTGAGGGACAGGGATTCTCTTGCACGCCGCCACGTGGGCCGCGTACGCCTCCCCCGCCGCCATGAAGCTGATGCCCAGCCGCTCTCCGATCTGCCGCCAGGAGAGGCCGTCGTTGCTTAGCGCCACCACTTTAAGCCGATCAAACACCAGCTTTAGCCGCCCGAGAGTCTAGCCCTTTGTTCTGGCTTGCTGAACACCGGCGCGTGTCCGCTCCCTGATCAGTTCAGGCCATGGCTCTATGTTCGCGCGATAAGTGTCCTTATCGCGCATTGTCGGAGGGGTGCGCATTGACGCCAGACGGTTCCTTAGAAGTTACAGGCACCCACCGATTAAGGATGTCGCGACCAATTTCCGGATAGCCGACAATCCGGGAGCTATCCTGTAGTCTCCACTTTCTATCGGTGAGGCGTTTTGATACGCGCCATGAGCCTACTGATGCAATGAGAATCCGGACGGCAAAGCTGCCTCAAGATTGATTCGTTCGCGGGTGATAGGGTGGTGGAAATTCAGAAACTGGGCGTGCAGGAAATATCCTCCATCGCCGGGGAGTCCGGGGAGATTTTCAAGAGGCTGGCCGGCTAAGCCGTACAGAGGATCGCCTACCAGCGGATGACCGATGGATGCCAGATGAATTCTGATTTGATGAGGGCGGCCCGAATTCAGGCTCACCTCAAATGTTGTGGTGCTAGCGGCGCGTGAGATCACCTTTGCCAATGACTTTGACGGTTTGCCACTTGGGTCGGCGGCCCACACGGAACCGATGCGCGGGTGCGGTACAAGGCCAATGGGTGTGAGGATTTCATAGACCTCCTGCTGTGCAGTGTTCTGCGCCAGTGCCCGGTAGATTTTTTGAATTTCGGGCGTGTTCCAGTTTGCGAATAGATTAGAAGCCGCTTGCGGTGTTTTGGCGAAGAGGACGATGCCGGTGGTGGCTCGGCCCAGTCGGTGGACAGGGTTTGCTCTGGGAGTTTGCTTTTGCACCAAGCGAAGGAGGGTGTTTTCCAAGAAGCCGCCGCCGGGCAGGGTGGGCAGTCCGCTGGGTTTGTTGACGGCCAACAGATGGGGGTCTTCAAACACGACTTCAAAGCTCAGAGGGGAGTCGGGTTCGATCCAGGGTGGACGGTTCCAGACAAGGTGTTGGCCTGAAGTGATCGATTCGCTTCCGTTGGCAGTGACGCCGTTGAGGGTGACTTCGCCGTTGTTCAGTTTTTGTTGCCACGCTTGTGGAGTTGAGTGGGGGTAAAGGCTTGACAAGTGGTAGAGCAGGGTTTGTCCATGGCATTTGCTGCTGATGGTTGTGGTATAGGCATAGCCCCGGTTGAGCATTTAGTTTGAGTGTAAGCTATGGCATCCGCAGCAGGAGTTGCTAGGTCGGCAGCGTTCCGGCGGGATGAGTGCGATTCGGAAGTTAGGTCAGTCCCACTTTCCGAATTGCCGACGATCTACTCGGAACGGATGAAGGGAGACCTTTTATATAAAGCGTCACCAAACCGAGTCGAGCGGCAGCGAAGCCAAGGCTGCCGTGGGGAACCGTGTTGCCGTTGACTCGCGAGAAGAGCCCACGGACAATGCGAAGGTGAGATTTGCGAACCTTCAGTGGTTTTTCCCGGTCGTGATCGTTCTTCACAATGTGGAAGAGGCCATATGGCTTCCAGGGTGGGCCAAGCGAACCGGCTTCTGGCGCACTCCCGTTTCGCCAAGCACTTTCCGTTTTGCGGCGGCCGTCCTGACTGCCTTGGCGTCGGCTGTCACATGGCTGAGCATAAAGTCGGGAGGTCAGACAGTCTGGACTTATCTGATGTTTGGATATATGGTCGCGATGTTAGCCAACGTGGTGTATCCGCACGTAGCCATGTCGATTGCAACACGCAGTTACACGCCGGGGATCGCAACCGCCGTAGCCCTGAACCTACCGGTATTATCTTTGCTGGTGGTATCGGCCGTCGCTGAGCGGCAAGTCTCGGGCTGGAAGGCCGTAGCATATGGTGCAGGAGTGCCCGGCATACTGCTCCTCTTCATACTCGTGCTGTTCAGGTTGGGAAGGTCGCTGAATCTCTGAACGGGGGGGGCGGAGACTATTGGCTGATAACCGCTCTATGCACACGCCACTCCACCCTCGGATTTTAATCCAGAGCATAGCGAACCTTCGCCGCCAACGGATCAACGACGGCCTATCTCAGGTCCAGAAGACTTTGTGGTCGCCATCTCGGAGATGTACTCTGTGCAGATTACTCCCGAATCACGCGCCATCCGGAAGTTGGATCATTCGCGGATAGTCATTCGAAAGGAGTCTCGCGGCTCGATAAGTATAGTTATCACGCATTGCTGCCATCGGCCAGCCACCAAACGGTTCCGTGCACTCAGAAAGTGGACATCAAATGGATCGAATCGGGGAGAGGACAGTTTCGAGTCGCTACCACCAGCTCTCAGCCTGGATTCCCGCAGTGAAGCCCTGTTTGGCATTGATGAAAGCGGCACCGCCGACACGGCCGACCAGCGGGTCGCTCCAGTTGGCATAGGTGATGAAAAGCCGGAGCAGCGGCCGTGCGAAGAACTCGGGCTTCGTTCCGATCTGTTGGGCAATTGTGAACTTCCGCAGCCAACCGGAGTATTGTCCTGCCGGAGCCGGATTGGAGACCCAGTCAAAGCCGGCATCGAATGCCAGCGAGAGGTGCGGATGGTAATACCACACTGGCTGAGCGCCGAAGGCAACCCACTTCTGCTCAAAGGGTAAATTCCTGGCCTTGGTGTAACGCACTACGAAACTCGGCATCACCGCGAACTTCGGCGAAGGCTGCATCAACAGGTGATCCGTGATCAGCAGAACACGGGGCGGGAAAAGCAGAGCGTTGGAAGGGGGCAGATTTGTGGAGAAATTTGCCGCAGCCCCAGTGCCGTACTGTACGGTGAATTTCTGATATCCGCCCAACACTTCGTTCACCTTGTGATGGAAGCCCACAGCATTGCCGCTGTCATGTAGTCGCTGAGTCTGGTCCAGAGTCCCCCATGCCCGGTTATACCAGAACATGCTCTCTCCGCCGAGCAGTTTGACGTCGTAATAGCGGACGTCGAGATTCTGCCCAGCCCGCCTTCCGACGTCATTTGCCTGTGTACCCTGTGCGGCGCCCAGATAGGCGATGGCCGCTTTCCCCTTCGGAACAGGAAGATCCTCGACGCCCCCGCCGTAGCCGGACATGTCGAGGATCCAAAAATCGTTTGTGTAGAGATCCTGGCGCCGGTAGTAGCGTTCGCCTGCCCATAGGGTGACAGGCTTGAAGCGCCCCTTGAACAGGTTGCCGCCTTGCGCGAAGGCTTCTCTGAACAGGAACCTGTTTGTCGTATCGAAGTTCGTCAGGTTGTCCGTAATCGCCGTGACCAGCACCTCGGTCTTGAACCAGGGCGAGTCGCCTGTCTTGTCTTTCACCCAGTTGTTCACCAGAATCATCTCGGCATACGTTTCCGTCTCGTTCCCAAGCCGGTACTTTGCGCCTGCGCCCGGCGCCCGAAACGCTTCCTGGGAGCCGCCCTGGGAATTCACCCCGAAGCCGGATCGGAGATACCCATGGAATTCGAAATCCTTCTGATGCGGCAGCTTCAGTAACTCCAACTGGTCGTACAGCGGAGTCATTCCAAGCGCGTTGATCTGCTTCTGCAATTCCTCTGTCTTCTGTTTCGCCTCGCTTGCCTGCTTCTGCGCAAGCAGTGCCTGCTCCTCGGTCTTCTTTTCTGCGGCTTCCAGTTGCTGGATTCGCTGCTCCAGAACCGAGATGCGAGTCTCGTATTCCTTCTTCACGTTCGCTAACTCGACGCGAAGTTGACCGAGCGTCTCCGGTTGCTGGGATTGCGACAGAGCCGAAGCAGCCGCCAGCAGAAACAAGAAACCGACTCTCTTCATACTCTGAACCTGGTGTGACTCCTCAACGGACCGTTGCCCGCTCCATTGTCGATTCGCTGGTTACGGGACCGGCAAGTTGGCCCCGCATTTCGGCGGCGTATTGGTCTGCATTCAACCCTGCCAGGAGATGGAGAACCCGGCCACCCAGTTTGACGACAGCGGCGATGCCGGCTTCCTTGAGGGCCGTTTCGCTGATTCGCCCTTCGTCACGCGCCACCACCCGCAGGCGAGTCTCAGCGCAGGCATCCACGCGGACGATATTCGAGCTGCCGCCGAGCGCGGCGATATAAGCGCTGGCCTTCCTCGGGGCATCAGGATCGCGCAGGCGCGGTTGTAGGCCCGCTGGCGGCGGTACCTTTACTGGCGAGGGTTCCTCGATCTCGTCGGCCTCCGGGCCCGCATATTTGAGATAGTCCAGCATGTCCGTCTTCAATGCTTCACTGCGCGTGCCGAAGATTGCCTGCATCCCGTCACCGGCCACAACCACGCCGACGGCGCCGAGTGCCTTTAACTTGTCGCTGCTGGCCTTGGTGACATCGGCGAGTTGAACGCGAAGCCGCGTAATGCACGCATCCAGGCTGACGATGTTCGACCGTCCGCCGAAAGCACGGATCAGTTGCAGAGCGAACTGCTCACCGGCCACCTCATGTGCAGTCTGCTCCGTCTCCTCCTCCACTTCGCGTCCCGGCGTGGGCAGATTGAAGCGTCGGATCGCGAAGGAGAATATGCCGTAATATGCTGCTGCCCAAATCGGTCCGAGCACTAGCAGCCACAGTGCTCCGTGGGACTTCGGGAACAGGACAATGTAATCGATAAGCCCGTGCGAGAAAGTGAATCCGTGCTTGATTCCCAGCACCACGCACAAGAAATATGCAACGCCGGCGAGCAGCGCATGGACGGCATAGAGGACTGGGGCCACAAAGATGAAGGCAAACTCGATCGGCTCCGTGATGCCTGTGAGAAATGCCGTGAGCGCCCCTGAAATCATGATGCCGCCGACCTTGGTGCGGCTTTTCGGCTTCGCTGCACGCCAGATCGCGAGGGCTGCCGCGGGAAGCCCCCACATCTTGAACAGGTAGCCGCCTGTCATGTTGCCAGCAGTCGGGTCGCCGGAGATAAAGCGTGCAATTTCCCCATGGACCACTTTGCCGGTGGCGGGATCAAGATAGGAGCCCGCCTGGAAGAAGAACGGGACGTTCCAGACGTGGTGAAGGCCGAATGGAATCAGTGCGCGCTCAACAACTCCGTAGATCGCGAAGGCCAGCGCCGGCCGCGTGTGCACAGCCCAATGAGAGAAACGGTCGATCTGGTTCCCAATCGGCGGCCAGATAAGGCTCAGCACAGCGCCCAGGACGATGGTCGCGAACGCGGTAATGATCGGCACGGCACGCTTGCCGGCGAAGAAGCCGAGGTAGCTCGGAAGCTGGATCCGATAGAACCGGTTGAAAGCCCACGCTGCAATGAGTCCCACTGCGATGCCCCCGAAGACGCCGGTCTCGATCGAAGGCATACCCATGATCGTTTTTGTCTCGATGCCAAGGAGCTTTGCGCAAATGCCCAACGTTGCCAGGAAGACCGCAAAACCAACAGTGCCTGCAAGCGCAGCGACTCCGTCATTTTCCGTAAGCCCGATCGCGAGGCCGATGGCGAATAGCAGCGGCAGACTCGCGAAAATCGCGCTGCCCGACGCGGCCATGATCTGCGAGACAGGTGCTGGCAGCCACGAAAGATTCGCGCTTCCAACACCCAGGAGAATGCCGGCCACGGGCAGCACGGAAACCGGCAGCATCATGCATTTACCGATTTTCTGAAGGAAGGAGAATGCGTTTTTGAAGGATGGCATGTCAGCCTCCGGGCTCTTGATCAGCTACGAGACTGCGCACTTCTTCCGAGGATTCTGCCGAGAGGGCGCGCTCCGCCAGTTGCCGGCAGGCGTCGATGCGGAGGCCACGGATCTGCGCCTTCACGGCGGGAATCGCTGGCAGGCTGACGCTGAGTTCGTCCACGCCAATGCCGAGGAGGATCGGTACAGCGCGTGGATCGCTCGCAATGCCGCCGCAAACCCCCACTCGTTTACCCTCGGGATGCGCCCCTTTGACAGTTTGCGCAATGAGCCTGAGTACCGCCGGGTTCAGCCCATCTACTTGCGGCGCGAGTTTCGGGTGTCCCCGGTCCATGGCCAGCGTGTATTGCGTGAGGTCATTTGTGCCAATCGAAAAGAAGTCCGCTTCGCGCGCAAACTGCGCCGCCATCACCGCAGTTGCAGGGACTTCCACCATGATGCCCGCGGGCACCGGCGGCACGCCGAGGCTGGCGGCCTCTTCGGCGAGTATCGCTTTCACGTCACGGAGCTCATTCAGCGTCGCGATCATGGGAAACATGACGCGGATCTTGCCAAAAGCCGCAGCACGCAGAATGGCCCGGAGCTGGAAACGCAGGATCTCGGGACGATCGAGGCTGACTCTGACCCCACGCTCACCGAGGAAAGGGTTGTCTTCCTTGGGGATGGGCAGATAGGCCAGCGGTTTGTCTCCCCCGACGTCCAACGTACGGATGATGAGCTGATGCTCGGGTCCCACGGCCTGGGCGATGGCGCGGTACGTCTCAAATTGCTGGTCTTCGGTTGGCGCATCGGAACGTTCCATGAAGAGAAACTCGGAACGCAGCAAGCCCACACCTTCACCGCCAAGGCTGGCGATCTGATTGGCATCCTTAAGCCCGCCGATGTTGGCGAGAACTTCGATCCGGTTTCCATCCAGCGAGACCGCGGGTTCGAGCGCATGTGCCAGGTTCTCTTTGCGGCGCTGTTCGGCACGTGCCTGCTCCTTCCGGATACGGGCCACTTCTTCTTCCTGCGCGTGGAGCCGCAGCGTACCATTGTTGCCATCGAGAATGACGCGGGTCCCGTTCGGCACTTCCAGCGCGGCAGGCTCGATGCCTGCCAGTGCCGGGAAGCCCAGAGAGCGGGCAAGGATCGCCACGTGAGAAGTGGCCCCGCCTCGCGTGGTGCAAAAGCCCACCACTCGGGACCGGTCGAGCACTGCGGTGTCCGAGGGCGTGAGATCTTCGGAGATAAGTACGGAGTTCGGCGGATACTCCGGCGGCCGGATCTCCACGCCTGTCAGAATCGCCAGTACCCGCAGGCCGACGTCGCGAAGATCATTCGCGCGTTGGGCGAGTAGTTGATTGCGCAGCCCTGCCAGCCGGTCCGTATGCATCGTAACCGCCTTCTTCCAGGCATACGCTGCGCTCTTCCCCTTGGCGATGGCGGACTCGACCATCTCGAGAAGATCAGGATCGGAAATCAATTCCTCATGCGCGGCGAAGATGGCTGCTTTTGCCGGATCGCCATTCGCATGAAGTTGTGCCCGCAACGCGGCGAGCTGTCCTTGTGCGGTGGCAAGCGCGGCGGCAAGTTGGCGGCGTTCATCATCCACTCTCGCACCTCTTTCCGTTACCGGAATGTCCGCGCGGCGAACCTGGAAGACTCCGCCGACCGCAAGCCCGGGCGAGGCAGGGACACCCAACAGTAAAGAGGGATCGGCGGACCTTCGGCGCGGTGCCGGTGCAGCCGAGGGGGAGACCGTCGTCGTCGCCGGCGCGGGAGCCGGCACGCATCCCTCATCTCCGCAGCCCTGAGCCAGCACCTGGGAGAGTTTTTCCACGGCGGCAGCCGCGTCGGGTCCGTTGGCCACCACTTGCACTTTCGCACCCTGGCCTACTTCGAGTGCCATGATCGATGTCACGCTGCGGGCATTGGCCTGACGGTCGCCGGCCTGGAGTCTGATGGTTGATTGAAAGCTCTTGGCGAGATTCGCGAGCACAGCTGCGGGCCTCGCATGGAGTCCGGTGGCATTGGGGATCACAACGGCTTCGGAGGTCACGATCGCGGCCGCTTCTGCAGGAGCCGCAACCTCCGCTGCCTCATAGTCGATCGTAAAAAGCGTGTCAATTCCCGCCGACACCAACCCGCTGGCGCGCTTCCATGATGTCACGCGCTCACTGTTTGGGATGACGATTTGCGTCAGCAGGCTCTTCGCGTGCGTGGCGATAAAATCGATGTCGAAGTCGATGAGCGGCGTGCCGGCGCGAACCTTGTCGCCTGGCTTGACGAGAGGGTGGAATCCTTCACCCTTCAACGTCACGGTGTCGATGCCCACGTGCATTAGCACTTCCATGCCGTCCTGGGTGCGCAAGGTCACGGCATGTCCTGCGGAGTGGATCGAAACCACGTCACCATCGCAGGCCGCAAGGAGCGACGCGTCTGTGGGGTCGATAGAAAGGCCGTCTCCGACCATCTTCTGGGCGAAGACCGGATCAGGCACACGCTCCAGCGGCCAAATCTGGCCGGATAGTGGCGACAACAGACTGAGTTGAGCCATAAAACAGAGGATCGTTTGCCAATCCCATTAGATTGATGCAGGCTCAAAAACGAAGAAACAGTTTTTCTTCCCGTGAACAGGGATGATAGACGCCATCTAAAAGTTGACGCGAACAAGAAGAGAAAAATGTCAGGTTACCTCTGAGGAAGGGGGGGCGTCTGAACCGCTTGCGCGGGCGCTTCACGGTAGGCTACATGGGAAACTGCTCGAAGGGCTGCTCTCACGACCGTGAGTCTCAGACGTTCCGGGCCCGCTGATTCAAATCCTGCGCGCTGTCGAACCCCCACGGCCAAGACCGAAAGAACAATCGGTCATCGATGAAGCCCAGTCAGCTTGGGTGATCGACGCTGCGATTGGCACTCGCTTGCATCTGCCGATTCTGTTCGCGATCACTGCGGGCCTGCGTCGTGGCGAGATTCTCGCACTCAGGGCGAGATGTGGACCTAGAGAACGGATACCTGACTGTAAATAGAGCAATCGAGGAAACCAAGGAGGCAGTCACCTTCAAGGAGCCGAAGTCACGGAAGGGGAGGAGGAGGGTGTCAATGCCACCAATCCTTGTAGACCGCCTGAGGGCTCATCGTGCGGAGCAGGAGGAACTGAGGAAGCTGTCGGGGGGCGCCTATCTTGATGGCGGCCTGATTTGCTGCGTCGAAGACGGATCACTTTGGAAGCCCTCTGCGTTTACCTCGACCTACCGAGCACTCCTCAAGCGTCGCAAGATCGCCAAAGGTGATCTCGGAGAGGCTCGGGCACTCGAAGGTCGGCTTCACGCTCGATGTCTACTCCCATCTCCTTCCCGGAATGCAGGAGGAAGCGGCTCAGAAGGTCGACGAGGCTCTGAAGCTTGCATTCGAGAAGCAGCGACGGGTGGTCTCATGACGTTTGCTGCTTTCTCGCATCAACGTGTATATTCCGCTCCGTTTGCAGTCCGTTTGCAATTCGTTGTTTCCGAGGCAGAAATCGACCTTCTGGGCCGACTCAATTTCGTCTGTAAGTGATTGATCTGGCGGAGAGGGAGGGATTCGAACCCTCGGTAGAGCTTTAAGGCCCTACGACGGTTTAGCAAACCGCTGCTTTCGACCACTCAGCCACCTCTCCGCGAAGTGTGTGGTGGGTCTTTCTGCATAGTAGCATAGAGACGCCTCCTGACATGATTCTTCCTCTCTTCCTCGCCCTTTTCGCCCCACCCGATCAGCTCGACCGGACCCTCGCCGCCTGGACCGCGCAGATCCTCGCCGCCAACATGGGCTTCGCTTTCGAGCACAAGCCAGCGGCGGTGCAGCCGGTCACTAAGTTGCCGCCGGACTTCCGCGGACCCGCTCCCGTGGACGACGACTACTACTACGAGCTTGTCGCCCTCCGTGCCTTCGAACACTACGGCCCTGCGCTCACCATCCAGCAGCTTGGCGAGCAGTGGAAGCGCGACCGGGCCGGCAGTTGGGGCTCCTCCGAGCTGACCCGGCTTCTCCTCGATCGAGGCGTTCAGCCGCCCGACACCGGTCACCCCCGATACAACCGTCTCTGGTTCACCATCGGACCGCAGTTCTCCGCCGACATATTCGGCATGCTTGCTCCCGGCCAACCGGAGCGCGCCGCACGCCTCGCCCGCTACTACACGCGGATCAACGGACACGCCGAGGCCGTCGAAGACGCCGCGTTCGTCGCTGCCATGGTCTCGCTCGCCTTCACTGAATCCGATTCACGGCTCATTGTAGAGAAGGCGGCCCGTCTCATTGATCCTCGCTCGCCCTACCGGCAGTGCCTCGAACTCGTCCTCTTTCTCGCCCACTCAAGCAAGTCTCCAAAAGAAATCGCCGACGCGGTCGAGGACCGCTGGCATGTCGAATACCCCGCCACCAACAACGCCGTCGCCAACGGCGGGATCGTTGCGCTCAGCGTCTACTTCGGCGAGGGCGACTTCTTCAAGACGCTGAACCTCGCCGTCTCCGCTGCCGATTTCACCGACGCTGACTGCAATGCCGCCAACGCGGCCGCTGTCGTCGGCGCCATGCGCGGGATGAAGGGTCTGCCCGCCACCGAAGTCGCGCGGCTCAACGATCGCATCGCCGGCAACCGCATGGGACCAATCACCTTCGACCCGCCTATCGACGAACGCATCAGCGACATCGCGCAGCGCACCGTCAATGTCGCCGGCAAAATTGCCGCTCTCCGGCAATTGCCAGAATCCGAACCTGAGCTGTTCACCCTCGCCGACCTCACGCGCTACTGGAACCCTGCCTGGACTCTGGAACGCGCCGGCTTCGGAGGCGCGGGCGGAGGACTCGGCGGCATCCGCGGACTGACGTATCTCGACGGCGATACTCTTGTCACCTGGCCGCGCGACGAAGTGCGTGGACTGCTTCTGCGCACCACCGCGGATCTTTCCTCGCCGCAAAACCTGACTCTCGAAGTGGGCGCCGCGCAGGGCGGTGCGTGGCGTCTGGACGTCTATGCGAATAACGAGCGGCTCTTCACCAGGCTCATCGAAGGCGGCATGCAGACGCTGACCGTGCCTCTGCCTGCGAGCGGCGTGGATTCCGTGATCCGCCTCTACCAGCACACCCTCGTCGGCAATCGTACACCGGGCTCCGCGCTTTGGCGCAAGCTCACACTATCACCCGCGCCGCCACAACCGTGATGTCGTCGTGCTGTTCTGCGCCTCGAGAGTACTCTTCGACGCGCCCCAGCACATGGCCGACGATGCCCGACGCGCACATCCCGCGGGCCTCTTCCAGTGCGCTGAAGAGCGCCTCCTCGCCAAACTCGTCGCCCGCGATGTTCCGTGCCTCTGTCACACCGTCCGTGCACACTGCGATCACATCGCCTGGTTCCAGCCTGACCTCGCCATAGGTGTAATTCGACTGCCTGACGAGTCCTAGCGCCAGGCCACGACTGCCCGTGCGCTCCACGGCGCCCGTCTCGCGCAGCAATACCGCATCGCCATGTCCCGCGCTCGCATACCGCAGCAAGCTGGTGTGCGGATCATACTGCCCGCACCACAACGTCGCGAAGCGGTTTTTGGGTGTCGCATCGTAGACCAGTGTGTTGAGCCGTGACATCAGCTCGCCGAGATCCATTACGCCTCCCGCGCACAGTCCGCGCAACGACGCCTGCAGGCTTGCCATCAGCAGCGCCGCCGACACGCCCTTGCCGCAGATGTCGCCGACGGCCAGCGTCAGCACGTTGTCGCCGGCCAGGAAGAAGTCGTAGTAGTCGCCGCCGACCGACTGCGCCGGCTTGCACACGCCTGTGTAGTCGAGCCCCGCGATGCCCGGCGGGTGGTGCGGAAACAGCCGCTCCTGCACCTCGCGCGCAATCTCCAGTTCGCGATGGATGCGCTCTCGCCGTGCGGCTTCCTGCGCCACCTCGGACGTCAGCCGCGCGTTCTCCAATGCCAGCGCAGTCTGCGTCGCAACAGTTTCCAGCAGCCGGCGATCGGATCGTGTGTACGGCTCCTCGCTCTTCTTCGGGCCCAGCACCAGGTGGCCCATCGTGTCCGCGCCCGCCGTCATCGGAATGGTAAGCTCCCACCCGTCGCCTGATCCGTTGTTCTTGATCGCTACACGCTCTACGTGCATCGACTCCGATACCCGCGAGCAGACGCGCCGCTTCAACTCCTCCGCGTCCGCAATCTGCCGGACCTCCGCCGTGAGCTCCGCCAGCACGTTCTCCACCTCCACCTGCTCGCGGAAGAATCGCCGGTCCACCCAGGAACGCAGCTTCGCTGCGCCTTTCTGCAGCAGCACGATCGCCAGCACCGCCAGTCCGATGGAGCGCAACTGCACCGACAGGTGCATGCGGTGCATTGCCACGGCTTCAAACGTCCACCAGATGATGCCGGTCATCAACAGCGCCGTGATCACGCGCACGCCGCGCTGCGCCAGTGCGTACTGCAGCCCCTGCCGAAGCACCACGCGCACGTCCATCGCCTTCTGCACCACAATCACGTATCCCAGTGTCAGCGGGAACAGGAATAGCAGCACAATCGCGGCGACAAACAGCACCGGGTACCGCTGATCCACTCTCACATTGGTGAACCGCGAGTACATGATCATGATGAACAGCGGCGTCAGGCTGATGTTTGTGCCCCAGAACAGCAGCCGCAAACGCCGCCGCGCATCGGGCGCCTTTTCCTTGCTCGCTTTGTACGAGATGTTCGCGAAATACAGCGCGCACGCGGAGATGGTCAGCACCAGGAATACATTGCTCGACAATCGCAGAAACCCATTCAGCCATTCGGGTGTGCCGTGGCCCATCTGCTCTCCCGTCTCCAGCGCCGCCACCAACAGTGCGAAGAGCAGGATTGGCAACGCCACTGCCCACCGCGACCATGCCGCCAGGCGCACCCGTGATTTAGGGTCGGGAAAGTACACCCCAAACAGAAGCATCCACGCAGGCCAGGTGATATTCGCCATCATCTGGTAAAACGTGCCCAGGGCGCGCCACGGCTCGCCCCATCCCTCCGCCACCCGTCCCGCGCCCGACGCCAACTGCCCATAGCTGATCATCAGGAACAGCACCAGCCAGGCCAGCGGATCTCTCGGACGCATCGCCACGACGAAACACCCCAGTAACAGCGCCACCCACCGCGTAAGAAAATCTGCAAATACCGGGATAATCCAATCGTTCCAGGAGTTCATGTCCTTGTGCTGCGGCGCGAGGACAATCGACGCGGCTCGAGGCTGCGAGCCCTGTCTTGAATAGGTGACTTGCATGGTAGTTCCTGCCTGCACCCGCCGCAGGTAGGACTTCAGCATGTACGGGAAGAGGTACGGTTTTCCGTTGAAGGTCAGCAGCAGGTCGCCTTCCTGCAGTCCGGCTCTCTTCGCTTCTTCTGTGACTGAGGACAGCGTGTGCTTGTTGAAATCGACGAGGAAGGGCTCCTCGGGTCCGTTGTTGTAGACGTGATAGGAATCGACGGAATGGGCGATCTGGTAGGCGATGGGACCGGCAAGGAGCAGGAAGAGAGGCCAGTTGCGGGGGGGCCGCATTGAATTATGGTACCGCCGGCCTCAGCCGGCGGCACCCATGGTTGCTGTTCGACGAATCAGATGACGTCGCGCTTCCGCGCTGCCCGCTCCGCGCGCTGAGTCTTCTTCTCCAGCATCTTGTCTAGCATCTCTTCCGGAATCGCCAGCGAGAACTTCACCGTCGCCCCGCTGATCGAGACTTGCATCGATTCTGCGATCTTCAGCGCCTCGCTTGCCTGCGGCTTGTCCGAGTTCAGCCGGATCATCGAGGTGATGAACTTGAAGACGTCCACCAGCGCCTGCGCGTCCTGCTCGGAGCGCGTGAGCGCTTCACCCGAAACCTGCACGTCCTTGGAGAACCGTACTCCGGCGCTGGCGCTGCGAATGGCGTCGCTCGACAGCCCGTTCGGCATCACGCGGTTCTTGCCATCCTTGTTGATCCCCATCTCGGCGAAGCTGGCGGTGGTGATGAACCACGCATCGTTGGCGGACCACTCATTGATCCGCCGCTGCAAATCGGCGCTCAGAGCGGACCCCGATGCGCTCCGGCGGTCGATCGCCTCTCTCACCGCCGCGTCCTTGCCAAAGATCGCCAGCGAGGAGTCCACAATTGCCACGGTCCCGTCCGGCTTCGCCGACTTGCCGTTCGTCCAGAGCTCGACGCCATTGTAGATGGACTTCGCTCCGCCTTGCGAGCCGAGCAGCGCGTTGATCTTGCTCTGATCGAACGTGCCACGCACCAGGATCACCGTCCGCTCCCCCGTCTTGCCGTCCGACGCCATCACGACTTCCCGCAGGTCGCGCCTCGGATCGAAGCCCGTAGACTCGATCAGCTCTTTGAGCCCCTTGTCCTCGTCTTTGATCTCGGCCAGAATCCGCTGGCCGAAGGGCGAGCTCTTGGCCCGTACGAAGTCGATCCCCGCAATCACCTGCGGATCCTTCGGGATCATGTTCAAGAGGGCCGGGTCTGCCGCAGCCGCCAGCCCGGCAGCCAGCGTCATCGTCAGGAACGTTCGTCGCAACATCTTCTGTCGTCTCCTGATGCCTATACGGCCGGTTCCCGGCAGTTGTTCCAAAGTTTACAGGGGAACCTGGTCCACTATTTCAATGTTGAACCCCTCCAGGCCGACTACCTTGCGCGGGTGGTTCGTCAGCAGCCGGATCTGGTGCAGCCCCAAATCCGACAGAATCTGTGCGCCCAGGCCGGTTTCGTGCTGCAGCAGCTTCTGGCCCGCCGGGCTGGCGTAATGCATATACGCCCGGGTGTGCGATATCAGCCGCGGCAGACCGCCCGACTGGTCCGGATCGACCTGCCTGATCCCCTGGCCTGTCTGGTGCAGATACACCAGCACGCCCGCCTCCGCGGCCACGATCTTCTCAAGCGCCGCGCGCAGGATCCGGTGACAGTCGCACTCCGTCGAATGGAACACATCCCCATAGGTGCAGCGCGAATGCATTCTCACCAGGGCCGGCGAGTGCTTCTCAGGATGCCCGTACACGAGCGCCAGGTGCGTCTCCGGGTCGATCGACGATGCGTACGAGATCGTCTTGAATGTTCCGAGGTCCATCGTGACGGTCCCCTCGGCCGCGCGCCGGATGATCCGCTCATTCTCCAGCCGGTATCGGATCAGGTCCGCCACCGAGATCAGCTTCAGCCCGTGCCTGCGGCAGAAGTCGACGAGCTGCGGAACCCTCGCCATGGTCCCGTCGTCGTTCATGATCTCGCAGATTACGCCGCCCGGCCGCAGACCGGAGAGCCGGGCCAGGTCCACCGCCGCCTCGGTCTGGCCCGAACGCACCAGCACGCCGCCTTCCCGCGCCCGTAGCGGGAACATGTGTCCCGGTCTCGCCAGGTCTGCTGGGTTTGAGGTAGGGTCAATCGTGACCTGAATGGTGCGCGCACGGTCCGCCGCCGAGATGCCTGTTGTGACTCCAACCGCTGCATCCACGGCCTCGCAGAACGCCGTCCCGAACTGAGACGTGTTGCGCTGCGACATCAGCGGCAGATTCAGGCGGTCGCAGACCTCCGGCGCCAGCGCCAGGCACACCAGGCCGCGCCCGTGAACCGCCATGAAATTGATCGCTTCGGGGGTCGCGAACTCCGCGGCCAGAGTCAGATCGCCCTCATTCTCGCGGTCCTCATCGTCGACAACCACCAGCATCTCCCCGCGGCGGTAGGCTTCCAGTGCTTCCGGAATCGTGGCAAATGGCATGTGCAATCTCTGATTCCATTATCGCCATCAGTTTAGAATGGACCTAACTGGGATAATGCCATGACATTCCGCACCTGGACCATTCTCTTGCTGGCGGCTCTCTGCGGCTGCCGGCAGTCACACCATCACGAATCGGGTCTCAACCACATGACCCGCGACGGCAGGCTCTCGCCCATGCTGTCCAACCTCGGGAACTACCATCGCCCCATCACCACGTCGTCGCCCGAGGCGCAGCGCTATTTCGATCAGGGCCTTATCCTTGTTTACGGCTTCAATCACGCGGAAGCCGTCCGGTCGTTCCGCGAGGCTTCCCGTCTTGATCCGAAGTGCGGCATGGCTTATTGGGGCGAGGCGCTCGCGCTGGCGCCAAACATCAACGATCCGGCCATCGGTCCTGACCGGGAAAAGCAGGGCCATGCCGCCATTGATAAGGCGCTGCAGAACAAAGCCGGCCTCCGGCCTGTCGAGGTGGCCCTGATCGACGCCCTCGCACAGCGATTCTCCTCCGAGGAGAAGCCCGATCGCGCCAGGCTGAACGCCGCATACGCCGCCGCCATGAAGCCGGTGGCCGCGCAGTTTGCGGACGATCCCGACGTCGGCACACTGTACGCCGATGCCGTGATGAACACCATGCCGTGGGACTACTGGACCAAGGACGGCAAAGCCAGGCCGGGTGTCGATGAGGCCGTTGCAGCCCTTCAGCGCGCCATCGCCGCATCGCCGGACCATCCCGGAGCGCACCACATCTTTATCCACGCCGTCGAAGCTTCCACTGATCCCGATCGCGCGGTGCCCAGCGCCGACAAGCTCGGCAAGCTCGTTCCTGGCGCCGGCCACCTGGTTCACATGCCCGCGCACATCTACATCCGCGTCGGCCGCTATGCCGACGCCGTGGACTCCAACATCAAAGCCGTGGCCGCCGATGAGGATTACATCACGCAATGCCGCGCCCAGGGCATCTATCCCGCCACCTACTATCCGCACAACGTCCATTTCCTGTTCGCCGCGCTCTCCATGGAGGGACGCGCCAAGGACTCCATCGACGCAGCGAGGAAAGTGGCCTCCAACCATTCGCACGGAGATGCCCAGCAGCCCGCCTTCACCTATCTGCTCAAGGCCACGCCGCTGATGGCGATGGTCCGTTTCGGCAAATGGGACGAAATTCTGGCCGAACCCGACCCTGGGCCGGCCATGAAGTTCGTGCAGGTTGCGCGCCACTATGCCCGCGGGCTCGCCTTCGTCCGCCGCAGCGATCTCAAATCGGCCGACGCCGAGTTGATGCAACTTCGGACCGTCGCCTCTGATCCAAGTCTGGCCGAGCTCAAGGTCTTCGAATTAAACAGCCTCGGCGTCATCAGCGGGATCCCCGTCCATACGCTCGCCGCGGAGATCGCCGCCGCCCGCGGGAACACCGCCGCAGCCGTCGAGGAAGCGCGCAGAGCCGTCGATGTTGAAGACCACCTCCTCTACTCCGAGCCGCCCGATTGGCCGCTGCCTCCGCGCCAGACCCTCGGCGCCATCCTGCTCGAAGCAGGCCGCGCCCGCGACGCCGAAAAGGTATTCCGCGAAGACCTGGCCCGCCACCGCGATAACGGCTGGTCCCTCCGCGGCCTCTCCGCCGCCCTGCGCGCACAAGGCAAATCCGCCGAAGCGGCGGAAGTGGATCAACGCTTCCAAAAAGCCTGGTCCCGCTCCGACACGCCCATCACCACCTCGCGGCTGTGAGCAGGGCGGACTTTAGCTGCGCGGGACTTCAGTCCCGCCTGGCGCCGGTGTGGCGGTTCATCCACAGCGAATCCCTACCGCCATCCGCACCATCGCCTCTCCGGAGCGGACTCCAATCCGGAGCCGTGGCCCGGCCTCCTCTCCGGCGGTCCCAACGGGCGCAAGCAGGACCCGGCCATGCGCAAGCTCCCCGACGGCCTGCCGCCCGCGAAGATGTTCCTCGACGAACAGGAGTCCTACGCGGCCAACGAAATCGCCAACGCCCCGCTCGTCTTTCTGCTCGCGGGAGCGCTGAAGTAACAAAGCGGCGCGATGGCCGTCTAATGAACTCATGCTGTCGCGCCGCTCAGTCTTCGCATTGCCCGCTCTTGCCGCCGCTTCTCCCTCGCCGCGCACCCGGAACTGGACCCCGCTCCTCGAACTCTCGACCACTCCCGGCGCCGCCGTTGCGCGGATCGAACGCGGCCGCCTCGCCTGGGCCGAATACATCGGCGTGCGCAAGTCCGGTGAGCCGGACGCCATCGACGCAGGCACCCGCTTCGCCGCAGCCTCGCTGACCAAGCCCGCCACCGCCTGTCTTGCCCTGCAACTTACCGATGCGAAAACGCTGGACCTCGACCGTCCCCTCCACCACTACCTCCCCTTTGCCGACAATGATCGCGCCCGCCGCGTCACCGCGCGCCACGTCCTCTCCCACTCCACCGGCTTCCCCAACTGGCGCAACGAGCAGGGCCAGAAACTCGAATGCGAATTCGAGCCCGGCACGCAGTTCGGCTACTCCGGCGAAGGCTACTACCTGCTGTCCCAGGTCTTGGAGAAGCTTGCAGGCCAGTCCTACTCCTCTCTCATGCAGGAGCGCGTCTTCAAACCTCTCGGCATGGCTGCGTCTACGGTCGATGAGCTCAAACCGGAAGCGTCCGACCGCGCCACCCCGCACACACGTCGCGGCAAACCACGGCCGCATTTCTCACCGCCGGCCCCATCTCCCGGCAAGGAAGTCCTGCCGAACAACCGCATCCCCAACGCCGCCGCCAGCCTCTGGACCACGATCCCGGACTACGTCCGCTTCCTCACGCACGCCTTCGAACGCGCGGACTGGTTTGAGCCGCGCACCCGCATCAACCCCGCACTCTCCTGGGGCATGGGCTGGGGTCTTGAACGTCACGCGGGAAGCCTCTGGTGCTGGCATTGGGGCGACAACCCCGGCTTCAAAAACATCGTCCTCTGCCGCCCCGGGCGCCGCGACGGGCTGCTCGTCTTCACCAACGGCGACAACGGCCGTGCGCTCTATGAAGCAATCGCCCGTCAGGTCCTCGGCGATGGCCACCCCGCGTTCCTCTGGATCTGACTGCAGTAGCCCATGACTAAGCGGCTGGAGAATCTCAAAAATTCGGCAAGTTCGGTGAATCGATGGTCACCTGCGGGCACCAGCGGCAATCCGAATTCCGCGAGATCGACATACCTCGTCGATGCCATTTTTTGACTATACCTGGGTCTTGAGCGTGTCTTTTAGACCCGAAGTCGCCTTCTCCACCACTTTCAGCGGCGCCGGTACGACCACCGGCGGCTTCTTCACCCGCTGCAGTTCCGCCTGCACCGGCCCCAACCGTCCGTTGTCGTGTGCCGCCTCGGGCCGCATGGTGGAAAACGCCCGATCCACGTCAGCGACGCTTGCTTCGTTCCGCGCCTTGTCTGCCGCGGGCGGCACTGTGCCTTCAGCCGCAACAATCAGAATCTGCCCCTTGTCCCGGCACGCGCCTAGCGGTCCGGCCAGCGCGCGATAGCCCGGTCCTGCGGGCGCCACGGGGTACAGCTGGCCTGCTTCACTGCAATAGAAGATCACTCGTGTCGGCGGCTTCTCCGCCGCACCCAGCGCCAGGCAAAACAACACACCCAGGACTCGCGTCATCGGAAACCCTCCCCTTTCGGTGGGGTTATTCTATCAAACCGCCCTTCGGCCGCTCGCCCGTGTGCTTCCAATTCCGCAGAGATTCGAACCCCCGCGAAATCTCCGCCGCCGAAATCGCGCAGTGCCCGTCGTGCGCCACCGCCTGCTGCACGAAGAGTCCCTCCCGTCCTGCGCGTGCCGCAAGAACCGCATAATCGTTCGGTATCCACGGCGGCACCAGCGGATCGTAGGTCGTGTGGATCGCCAGCATCGGATTCTCGATCCGTCCCGTCGGCGTCGTGTACTTGCGCAGATACATCGCCGCCCGCGCATCCGCCGCATAGCGCTTGACGCCCTTGTTCAACGCATTGTCGTCCACGCTGCCGTCATAGATGACGCTGCGGTTGTCGAACGGATTCCCCCCGCCGCGCTGCTGCAGATCCTTGAGAATATACGTGAAGAAAATCGCCGTCTGCGCCAGTTCCTTGTTTGTCTTGATGCCCGACCAGCGCCGCATCGCCGCCGACTGTTCCGGCTTCGCATCCAGTACTTTCACCACCTCGGCCCCGATCGCCGGCGTCATCTGGAAATCAGCCGGCGCCCTCGACGGGTCGGGCAGCAGGGCAGGGAAGTAGTAATCGAACACCACCCGGAGGTTGAACACCCGCTTCAGCATGAAATCGTCGGCGCCGCCTAAAACACCGCAAAGCGCCAGGCCGCCGTCATACACATCGGGAAAGGTCTCCATCATCACCATCGTCAGGTGCCCGCCCATCGAATGGCCCATGACGTACGTCTCCTTCGGCTGGCCGTGCGTCTTCCCGAAATGACGCCGCAGCGCCTCTGTGTCGTTCACCGCCTCCTGAATCGCCCAGCCTCCCGCCGCGTAGCCGGATTGCGCCACCGCGAAGCCCGCCTCCAATAGAGGCTTCCACAGGGCGTTCGGCTCCCCCGCCGCCATCTTCGACGCCGTCGGGCTGTACCCGTGGCAGTACATGATCAGCGTCCCGTTCCAGTTCGCGGGAACGTCGATGCGGTACTCGGCGCCGTTGATCGCGCCGGTATCCACCTTCCCCTGCCCGCAGCACGCCGCCGTCGTCGCCAATAACGCAATCAGGAATCGCACGCGTGAGCCTCCGGCTTTCCAGCCTATCGCATCACGCTTTACCGGCGGGCCAGGCGCTCGCAGAGCTCCGAGTACCGCTTGTCGCCCCTCACCGCCTCCGTATGCGGGCTCACCAGGAGCCCTGCCAGCAGGACCTCGCGCGCCGCCAGCGCCTCCTCCATGCGTTCGAATGCGCGCTCGTTCTCGCCCAGGCCCAGTAGGACGTCCGCGAACGCCGCCCGCGGCACATACCGCGACTTGGCCCGCTTCTCCAGTTCGCGCATGACGGCCATCGCCTGCGTCCTATCCCCGGACCGCGCCAGAATGTATCCGCGCAGCGCCAGGTGGTGATCCTGCAGGTTGCCGCTCGATTTGTCGCGCAGCGTGTCCAGCACCGACAAGGCTTCCGCGGTTCGCCCCATCTGTCCCAGCGCTGCCGCCATCGGGGAGTAGATCGTCCGGAAGGTGGGGTCGATCGCGATTGCCTTCCTTGCCTGCTCGACCGCTTCCTGGTAGCGTTTCTGCCGGTACAGGTTGAGCGTCAGGTTCGTCTGTACCTGCACCGACAGCGGATCCAGCCGCAGCGCCTCGCGGTATTCGCGGTCCGCCTCCTCCAGCCGGCCCCACAGTGAAAGCAGCACGCCGTACGAGTTGTGCGTTCTCGACCCGCCCGGTTGCAGTGCGACCGCCTGCTTGTACAGCCGCTCCGCCTCCTGCCAGTCGTAGTCCAGCGTCCTCGCCAGGTGCGCCTGCGCCAGCAGCCCGTCGACGAACTGCGGATCCAGTTCAATTGCCCGCTTCGCCGCGTTTCTCGCCCGCTCGATCAGCGTCGGGTCCGCCTTCACCCCTCGCGTCGGGCCGCTGGCCAGCACATCCGCAATTCCCGCCCACGCCGGCGCCAGGTTGGGATCCTTCGACACCGCGTCTTCAAAGAATACCAGCGCCCGGTTCTCGTCCTCCGGAGTGCTCCTCCAGTAGTGATATCGCCCCTTCAGGTAGAGGTCGTAGGCTGCCGGGTCGGAACGGGCAATTCCACCCGCGCTTCGCGCAGCCATCTGCACCTGCAGGGATCGCGTTACCTCTCGCGCAATCTCGTCCTGCACCGCCAGCCTGTCCTTCGCTTCCCGCTCGAAACTCGACGTCCACAGCGCAACCCCGTTGGCCGCATCCACCAGTTGCGCGGTCACCCTGAACTTGTTCTTGTCATTCGTGCGGCGCACCGACCCGGCCAGCACGCGGTCCGCGCCCAGCCGCCGCCCTACCTCCCGCGCATCCACCTCCGCTCCGCGGAAACTGAACGATGAGCCCCGCGCCAGAACAGTGATCCCCGGCGACCGGCTCAGCTCGTCGATGATCTCCTCGGAGAGCCCGTCGCAGAAGTACTGAAGGTCTTTGCTTTCCGTCAGGTCCGCGAAGGGGAGCACGGCCAGAAGCTTCGCCGGCGCCGGACTCCCGCCGCCCGCCGTGCGGTTCCTCGCCACCCACATCCCCGCCGCTCCGGCGAGTGCCGCGACGGCTGCCGTCGCATAAATCAGCCAAGGCCGCCTGGGCTTCGTTGCGCTCGGGGCCGGGCGCGTCTCGCTGTATGCCGGCACATACGATCCCTTCGGCAGCTCGATCCGGATCGCATCCGCCTCCCCTTCGTGCAGGTAGTAGTCCCGGAGCTTCGACCGCAGCCGGCTCGCTTCGACCCGGACGATGGAATCCACCTGGGGATTGAAGGAGCTTCCCCGCGCGTAGACCTCCATCCCGATGATCAGCTCTTTGATCTGATCGCGCTCGCCTGCCAGTTCCTTCTCCACCACGAACCGCAGGAACGCACTGATCCTCGGCGCGTCGGCGAAGCGCGGGCTCTGGAGGATCTTCTCCAACTGAAGACTGATCGTTTGAGGATTCACCCAGGTTTCCCCAAATCCCTCCTCCACCCATGGTACACGAAGCGCGGTTTTCCATGCGCTTTGCGTATGTTGTTGATTTCTCTATGTTAGTAACGTACGTAAGTTGCCCGTAAGTACCTGTCGGAGACGTTCCTTAACTGAATTTCATCCGTCATAGTGTCCATAGGAGACGGGCTTGTGAAGTCGATGATCGTACTTTTCTCACTCTCGCTGCTTCTCAGTGCGAAGGACGAGCCCTCCCGGAGCCTCTACAAGCGGCAATGGGAGAGCGCGGGCCGTCGCATCGGCTTTCAATTGCGCGAACGGTGGAAGACCGCCAGGGACGCCTGCTTCCGGTGGTGCTCCTGCCCGGCTGGAGAGGAGGCCGCTTCATGAAGAAGTCCTTCCGCCTCGCCCAGCCCCTGCCCAGGAGGAAAGTGGATGACGACCTCATCCGCACGGTGCTCACCGGATCTTCCCCGGCGCGCAATGCTCCGCGCGGACTCCGCTCGCTCCGCGGCATGGAATCGCTGGTCTCCTGCCTCATCTCCCCTCCCTCCGGCCGCCGCCGCCAGTAGCAGGGCAGGTTTCTCAACCTGCCCTCTTCCCCTCACGCACTGAGCGCGCCCCCCCAGTACGTAGACGACTGCGTCCGCGCGCCCTGCGTCACTGCGGTCAGCAGGTCCGCAGCGTCAAACGCGTAGCTCGTCACCTCAGTCCACCCCCACGCGCGTGGGGACAACACCACGGTAGACGCCTGGGCGATGGTGGAGCCCGGTCCACCCCCACGTGCGTGGGGACAACCCCCGCGCAACTTCGCGGGATTCACCCGGCGTACGGTCCACCCCCACGTGCGTGGGGACAACGGCGTAGCCATTGTGACCTTCTCGACGCGGAGCGGTCCACCCCCACGCGCGTGGGGACAACTTCATCCACGTCCTCGTAGCACGGGTCGCCATCGGTCCACCCCCACGCGCGTGGGGACAACAATAGCCGCCGTGTCCGCAGCCTTGCCCTCCACGGTCCACCCCCACGCGCGTGGGGACAACAA
>DBMU01000015.1 GCA_002298225.1 Bryobacterales bacterium UBA690 | reverse complement strand
GACACTCTTGCGAGTTCCCTCGACTGCGCCTCGGTGTCCCCGATCCGTGCAGGCCGCGCGAGGGGGGACGCTCTGGCGAGTGTCCTCGACTGCGCTGGCTGCGCCTGGGGGGACACTCTGGCGAGTTCCCCGATCACTGCGGGAAGGGGGTGTCGGCGATGGGGTAGAGGCGCCAGTCTTTGTAGTCGAAGTGCCACCATTCGTACTCGTAGACCATGAAGCCTTCGTGTTCCATGGCGTCGCGGAGGAGGTTGCGGAGGCGGCGGGATTCGGCAGTGCCGCCGGGGTAGTCGGGGTAGGAGCGTTCGGACATTTCGTCGTATTCGCTGGGCATCTGGAAGGGTTTGCCGGTTTTGAGGTCGTAGAGGGTGAGGTCGACGGCGCAGCCGCGGTTGTGGCGTGAGCCTTTGGCGGGGTCGGCGACGAAGACCTTCTTGTCGGCGGGAGTGGCGTCCCAGAAGAGCTTGGTGACGGACCAGGGCCGGTAGCCGTCGTGGATGAGGAGGCCGTAGCCGTATTGCCTGAGGCTTTGGTGGGCGCGGAGAAGGGCGTCAGCAGCGGGGCGCTGGAGGAAGGCGCGGGCTTCGGTGTAGACGGGGCGGCCGAGGAAGTTGTTGGCGGTGGCGTAGCGGATGTCGAGCTTGATGGTGGGATCGAGTTTGGTGAGCTCGACGAGGCCGGAGGTGCGCTGAGGTTGGGCGCGGAGGGGGAGGAGGGCGAGGAGGAGGACCAGGAAGAGGGGACACCCTTGCGGGTTCCCTCGGCTTCGCCTCGGTGTCCCCGACACAGGCTCGATTCGCCTCGGTGTCCCCAACCTTGTTTCGATGCGTCTCGGTGTCCCCGATTCGTTGCGCATAGGGAAGAGTTTACGGCGAATGAAGGAGCGGGGTGTATACAATCGTGAACTGGAGGATTGGACTCGTGATTCGATTGGCCTCTCTCCTTGTATTGACAGTTGTGGCGTTTGGGCAGACTCCGCTGCTGTTGCAGAAGCCGGTGATGAACAAGACGCATATCGTGTTCACGTATGCGGGGGATCTGTGGAGTGTGCCACAGACGGGAGGCGAGGCGATCCGGCTGACGACGGCGCCGGGCGTCGAGACGGATGCGGTGATGTCGCCAGATGGGAAGACGGTCGCATTCTCCGGGTCGTATGACGGCAACGTGGATGTGTTCACAGTGCCGGTGACGGGCGGGGTGCCGCAGAGGCTGACGTGGCATCCGGGGCCGGATACGCCGCTCGCATTCAGCGGAGACGGCAAGCAGATTCTGTTCCGGTCGGGGCGCGAGACGCCGGCGGGCGGGCCGAAGTTCTTCACGGTAAGCGTGGAAGGCGGCATGCCGACAGGTGTTCCGCTGCCGATGGGATTCCAGGCTGCTTACTCGCCGGACGGGAAGCGGCTGGCATACACGCCGCTGGCTCCGGCATTCCTGATCTGGAAGCGGTATGCGGGCGGGCGGACGAGTCCGATCTGGATCGCGGATCTCGCGGATTCGAAGGTCGAAAAAGTGCCGCGGGTGAATTCGAACGACTACTACCCGATGTGGGCGGGAGACCGCGTGTTCTTTTTGAGCGACCGGTTCGGGGCGATGACTTTGTGCGCGTACGACACGAAGACGAAGAAGGTGACGGAGGCGATCAAGAATACAGGGCTCGATTACAAGGCTGCGTCGATGGGGGCGTCGCCTGGTGACGGCGCAATCGTGCTGGAGCACTTCGGCGCGATTGAGCTGTACGACCTGAAGTCGGGCAAGGTGACTCCGGTGACGATCACGCTGAACGGCGACTTGCCGAGCGTGCGGCCGTACTACGACAAGGTGGCGTCGAAGATCCAGAATGCGAGCCTGTCGCCGACGGGCGCGCGGGCGCTGTTTGAAGCGCGCGGCGAGGTGCTGACGGTGCCGGCGGAGAAGGGCGACGTGCGGAACCTGACGGAGACCTCGGGCGCGGCAGAGCGGTTCCCGGCGTGGAGCCCGGACGGGCAGAAGATCGCATACTTCTCGGACGAGAGCGGCGAGTATCAGCTGCACATCGCGCCGCAGACGGGGCGCGGCACGGTGCAGAAGATCGACGTGGGTGCGAAGGCGTTCTTCTACTTCCCGACGTGGAGTCCGGACGGGAAGAAGATTCTGTTCCGGGATTCGAACCTGACGCTGAGCTACATCGACCTGGACACGAAAAAGGTGACGAAGATTGATGCGGACTACTACGACGTGCCGGACCGGGACGAGGTAAGCCCGTCGTGGTCGCCGGACTCGAAGTGGGTTGTGTACAACAAGGTGGGCAGGAACTTCCTGCGATCGGTGCACGTGTACTCGCTGGCCGATGGGAAGTCGACGCAGATCAGCGACGGGCTGAGCGATCAGCGGCACGCGGTGTGGGACAAGGGCGGGCGTCACATCTTCTTCACGGCGAGCACGAACGCGGGGCTGTCGACGGGATGGCTGGACATGTCGTCGATCGACAGGCTGGTGAGCCGGAACGTGTACGTGGTGGTGCTGCGGAAGGACGATCCGTCGCCGATCGGGCCGGAGAGCGATGAAGAGAAGAGCGAGCCGGCGAAGAAGGATCCACCGAAGGCGGACGAGAAGAAGCCGGATGCCGGCGCAGCTCCGAAGGTGGAGGATGTGCGGATCGACTTTGACGGCATCAGCCAGAGGATCCTGGCGCTGCCGGGTCAACCGAAGAGCTATTCCGGCTTGGCTGCTGGCAAGGCGGGTGTGCTGTTCCTGCTGGAAGGGCCGCAGGTGCCGCCGACGAACGGGCCGGCGACCATGACAGTGCAGAAGTACGACGTAAAGACGCGCAAGACGGACAAGGTGCTGGACAACGTGCGCGCGTTCGATGTGTCGTTCAACGGGGAGAAGATGCTGTACCGGACCGGGGAGAACTGGTTCATCGCCGGGACAGCGGCTCCGCCGAAGCCGGGCGAGGGTCAGATCAAGACGGACCAGATGGAAGTGCGGGTGGATCCGAAGGAGGAGTGGAAGCAGATCTACAACGAGGTGTGGCGGATCGAGCGGGACTTCTTCTACGACCCGAACCTGCACGGCGTGAACATGGCGGACTACAAGGCGAAGTACGCGAAGTATCTGCCGGGGATCGCGCACCGGGGCGATTTGAACTACCTGTTCGGCGAGATGCTGGGCGAGATTTCGGTGGGGCACATGTACGTGCAGGGCGGCGCGATGCCGGACGTGAAGAACGTCCCGGTGGGGCTGCTGGGCGCGGACTACGCGGTGGAGAACGGCCGGTACAAGTTCGCGAAGGTGTACGACGGCGAGAACTGGAATCCGAGCCTGCGGGCTCCGCTGACGGCTCCGGGGGTTGGCGTGAAGGCAGGCGAGTATCTGCTGGCGGTGAACGGCAAGGACGTGGCTCCGCCGGCGGAGGTCTACAGCTTCTTCGAGGCGACGGCCGGGAAGAGCGTGGTGCTGAAGGTGGGTCCGAACGCGAACGGGGAGGGGTCGCGCGAGGTGACGGTGGTGCCGGTACCGAACGAGCAGGGGCTGCGGTACATCGCGTGGGTGGAAGAGAACCGGCGCAAGGTGGAAAAGCTGTCGGGCGGGCGGCTGGGGTACGTGCACCTGCCGAACACGTCGATTCAGGGGTACTCGAACTTCAACCGCTGGTTCTTTGCGCAGGTGGGCAAAGAGGGGATGGTGCTGGACGAGCGATTCAACGGCGGCGGATTCGTGGCGGATTACATCGTGGATTATCTGCGGCGGCCGCTGCTGAACTACTTCACGACGAGGGCGGGGCAGTCGTTCACGACGCCGATGAACGGGATCTTCGGGCCGAAGGCGATGATCGTGAACGAGTGGGCGGGGTCGGGTGGAGACGCGATGCCGTGGATGTTCAAGAAGCTGAAGATCGGTCCGCTGATCGGGAAGCGGACGTGGGGCGGCCTGGTGGGGATTTTCGGGTTCCCGAATCTTGTGGATGGCGGGGCTGTGACTGCGCCGAACCTGGCGTTCTACAACACGGAGAAGCAGTGGGACGTGGAGAACCACGGGACGGATCCGGATATTGAGGTGGAGTACGATCCTCAGCTGGTGAGACAGGGGAAGGATCCGCAGTTGGAGAAGGCGGTGGAGGTGTTGATGGAGAGCCTTCGTAAGAGCCCCGTTCCGGTGCATGAGAGGCCGGAGTATCCGAATTATCACAAGACCAAGTGAGGGGCGCGCCAGACGGCCGCTATCCCGCGCCTGGCAAGAAAGGGGACACTCACCCCTGGCCCAAAGCGGCCAGGGGTGGGTTCCCTCGGCTTCGCCTCGGTGTCCCCATTTCTTGCTCGCATGCACTGCGGGCACTGCTGATGAAGAAAAGACGGGCTTGCCCCACCTTTTTGAGCTAGAACATGGGGCGACCGGAGACGGGGCCGACGGGGGAGAGGCGGGCGCGCCAGAGGGCGAGGGCGACGGCGAAACATAGGTCATCTTTCTTGTCCTTCCGGTTGATTTGAATGTTGGAGAGCTCCTCGGTGAGGGGGGCGAGGTCCATCATGCCGGGGCAGATGCGGAGGTCGCCGGATTCGAGGCTGGCTTTGAGGGCGCCGAGGAGGAGGTGGCGGGGGACGCGGATGCCGGTGGGGCCGTGGCCGTGGTGCTCGCCGGGGGTGATGATGACCGGGGTGATGTGGATGCCGAGGTTGGCGTGATCGAGCATTTCCATGACGGCGGAGGCGCTGGTGGCGTCGACGGCCATGGAGACGGGGTATTTGAGGTCGGGGTGGCGGAGGACGCACTTGACGCGATCGATGATGGCGGTCCAGGTGCGGCCGAGGGGGAGGCGCTCGGCGTAGCGGAGGTCGTAGCGGCGGCGGCTTTGGAATTCCCAGGTGACGGGGTTGCGGGGGCCGGGTTCGTCCCAGCGGTGGATGATGGCCAGGGCGGTCGGATCGGTGGTGAGGCCGAGGTCGAGGCCGAGGAAGAAGTGGTGGTCGGGGTTCATGCCGTAAGTCCTTTCCGGGTAGTTCCGCTATTCCGTGCAAATTCGCTATTCCGCGCAAGGCAAGAAAGGGGACACTCACCCCTGGCCCAAAGCGGCCAGGGGTGGGTTCCCTCAGCACCAAGATTTGTGGTCTCCGACTGGGTCAGTGGGCCTCGGTGTCCCCATTTCTTGCCTGGTTCCCATTTCTTGCCCGTCATGGCCTGCGTCCTCCGAAGAGGGGAATGATCGTGGGGTCGAGGGCGGCGTCGATGATGGCGCGGGTGAGGAGGGCGCCGGAGGTGGGGAGGAATTCGCAGAAGAACTCCTGGCGGTACCATTCGTCGCCCATGCTGCGGCGGAGGCTGGCCAACGTTTCCGCGGCGATCGCGGGGCAGTCTTCGGCGGTGGCGCGGATGCGGGTCCAGGGGCGATCGAGATGGGACCATTCTTCGTAAAAGAAGCCGCGCTGGCCGAGTGGGGTGGACATGAGCCAGACGGCGCCGTTGGAGCGGACGAGTCCGCCGAGGATGGCGGTGTAGACGAGATCAGGGACGCGGGAGGCTTCGTCGACGATGAAGAGGGCGACGGAGGAGAAGCCGACGGAGGTATCCGCGTTGGCCGGCAGGGCGATGATGCGCGAGCCGTTGGGGGCGAGCCAAGAAGCGTGGTTGACGCCGTCGCCTTTGATAGGGAGGCGGAGGCGGAGGACGAAGGTTTTGAGTTTGCGGAGCCACTCCTTGGACTGGCGTTCGGAGCGGGAGACGACGAGGATTTCGGCTCCGGGGCGGGTGAGGGCGAGGTGGAGCGCTTTGATGGCGGTGATGGTCGATTTGCCCCACTGGCGGGTGCAGCAGAGGATGAGGCGGTTGGTGCCGCTGGTGAGGACCTCGGCCTGGCGGGGGTCGGGGGAGAAGTCGAGGTGCTCGGCGGCCCAGGCGAGGATGTCGGGGTTAGCAGGCTGGGGCTCTGGAACGATTTCGGGCGACGTTTGGCATTTTGGGGCAGGGATCGGGCGTGGCTTGGGCCGGAATCTTGTGCGTCGAGGCGAGCCGGGTGCGGATTTGGCCAGGATCAGACGCATTCCGGGGGCTCGCTTTCCTCCTGGGGAGGGGTGGCGAGGGGAGTTTGGGGGGTGCTCGGGGCGAAATCCGGTTCGTTTGGCAAGACGGGTCTGGGCCAGGGTATGGGGGACACCCTGACGGGTCCCCTCGGCTGCGCCTCAGTGTCCCCGGTTGGCTCCGGCTCCTGTTGGGCATTCGCGATGGGCTGGGGCTCGGGGGGATCGGGCTGATTGCGCTCGGCCTGGAGGAGGCGGAGGGTTTTGAAGGCGCGGTGAAACTCGCGGTGGAGGCGCGCGGCGTAGCGGTTGAGGACGGAGAGCGAGGGTCCAGCGTCGTTGAGGTCCTTGAAGGCGAGGGCGATGTGCCCATTGAGGTCGAGATTCTCGAATTCGGGGTGTTTGTGCTCCGTGGTGAGCATTTCGAGCTCGAGGAGCGAGTTTTCGATGGAGCGGGCGCGGCGGAGGCGCCAATCGGCCTGGACCATTTCGAGGACGAGGGCGGCTTCGACCGGGTCGGCGGGCTGGAAGCGCTGGAGGTAGTGGTCGCAGGTCTGTTGGAAGAGGGCTTCGTCCTCGCCGGCGAGGATGACGCAGGAGTTGGGGGAGGCGAGTCCGTGTTTGCGGGCGTTTTGGGCGGAACGGAGTTTGCCCTCGGGGGAGGTGGGTCCTCGGGATTTGGCGCCGTTCGCGCGGGCGGCGGCGAGTTGCTTGTCGGTGGCCATGGTGGCTGCTCCTTTCGGTGGCTGGGCGGGGCAGAGTCTGCCCGAGCGTGTTTAGGAGACAGCGGGGGACCAAGCGATTTTGAGCGGTTTTACGCTAAGTGATAGAGGGGGAAGGAAAAATAATGGTGTGGAGTTGGGTGACCACATGAGAGCATTGGTGTCATTTCATGGCTACATGCGGACCGCTATTAGGGCAGCTGAAAGAGCATACCGGTAATTGACAGTTGCCGTAGCGGATAGAAAACGACGGGATAACATGCGGCAGCTCCAGCGCCTTCTGAGGTGCACACTGCAATAGGAATGGGCTAGAGTCCGTGCCTTCTGCGAAAGGTTGTCTGCTCTGTCGCGTTCGGCCGGACCCGTCCAACTGGAGCGAGAATACCCCAAGGGCTGGCGTGAAGCGGAGGATCATATCTCCAATTGCGATTGGTTCAACTTCTACGCTTTTGTCGAGAATGTTTACGACGGCATGATTTCATCCTGGAACATTTCCGCCCAGGCATGTACAATCATGATCGGAAATCACCATGGCTGCAAAGAGGTCAGATGTTAACGCAGCGGCCCAGGACGGTGCCGCTCAAAGTCCCGCTCGCAAGCGCAAAGAACGAAAGTTCCCTGCGCTTACCTTCGAGGAGGCCCTCGTCCTTTCGGAGGCAATACAAAACTTCGCGTCTGGCCAAAAGGCCCGCAGGCTGACCCTATTCGAAAAACTTGACAGGTCTCCAGACAGTAACGAGACGCGAAGGCTAGTGACTGCCTCTGGACAGTATGGTATGACCCGAGGCAGCTACGCGTCTGAGTATCTGGAATTGACACCAGAGGGCAATGACGCAACCAGCGATGAAGTAGCAGCGACCAAAAAATTGGAGATCCGGTTCAATCTTGCAATCAAAAACCAACTGCCCTTTGAGTATCTCTACTTGAAGCTGAGGGGCGGGAAGATGCCGGCAAGGGAGGTGATGGCCGACTACCTCACGGAGGCGAATGTTGATGAGCATGAGAAACCGGAGTGCATCGACACCTTCATACTGAATGCCAAGTTTCTTGGACTGCTCCGGACTATAGCTGGCGCGGAACGCCTTATTCCTATTGAGCAAGCTCTAGAGGAGGCATCACAGCTCGGCGAACAGTTGCCTGAGAAGTCTGCGAAGATGGCGGATGGGGCGGCCAAGCAGAAAACGGCCAGTATTCCGGAAGCGAGTGCTTCGCCTGAAGCCTCCGGGGACTTCGCAAAGACGTGTTTTTATATCACCCCGATTGGCGAGGATAATTCTGAAGAGCGTCAGCACGCCGATTTTATAATGACTTTTATCATCGAGCCAGCCCTAAAGGAGTTTGGTCTCAAGGTGGTGCGGGCTGACCAAATTGGAAAACCTGGGATGATCGGCAAACAACTCATCGAGTACATTTTGAACTCGCGTCTCGTGATTGCCGACCTTTCGTTTCACAACCCAAATGTCTTCTATGAGTTGTGTTTACGCCACACGACACGGCTTCCGACCGTCCAGATCAAGCGAGCGATCGACAAGATCCCATTCGACCTGAACCAATATCGGACTATCCCGATTGAAACGAGGAATGCATACACACTCTACCCGAAGTTGCAGACCTACACGGCAGAGATCGCAAATCAGATCAGACGGGCACTCGAGGATTCCGAGTCTAGCGACAATCCTATATCGCTGTTTTACCCCAGCGCAAAACTCGTGTGGCACGAAAAGTAGTGCCGCTGCATCGCTGGTGGGAAGAACTCCATAGCCAGAGGTGGGAGACACCCGAGGAGAATTCAGAATGCATCTTCATCAATCATTCGTTGTACTTCCGTTGCTTTCAGAATCTGCCCCGTCCTCTTATACGCCTTCCCGAGCAACGGCAAGCACTTCTTTCTAGTCGTAGGGTTAGGGTGGCCGATAAGCGACTCCAGAAGAGAGATGACGCGCTCAAAGTTCCCCTTCCTTTCGAGCACTTGAGCCATTCCATAAATCACTAGTGGGTCGTTTGGGGACTCTGAATACGCGGTCTCGAAGCAGTCTAGAGCTTTGTCAGTAGAATTGGCCTCTCCGCTGTCCCTCAAAAGAAAACCATACTCCCTAAAAATAAGGGCTCGTTCCGAGCCTTGCCTAGGTGCGTTGGCGGCAGCTCGCTCGTACATCGCCAGGGCACGGGTGATGTCTCGCCGTCGGTGCCTGTAGAACTCAGCCAGTTCGCGAGCAGCACGCCAACTCTTGGGGGATCGTGAGATCGCTTGTTCGAACAGTGCTTCCGCATTGTCCAAATCACCATCGCGCTCAGCTGCGTGGGCCAGGGCCAATAGGGATTCCTCCGGCGATCCTGTCCCTTGTCGTAAATTCCGCAGAGTCAGGCGACGCGTGGGGTCTCTTTCATCTCTTGCCTCATACCAGTCAGCAAGTCTTTTTCTCATTAAATTTGCTTCGGCTTGCCGTTTATTTAGCTCGGAAAAGATGAAGGATCTGGTTATAGGTTGAATTGTGAAAACGTAGTCGTTCCGGTTTGGATCAAACTGTCGCTTGACTAGCGCATCCCTTGACAGTGAATCAAGCGCATCCTCAAGCCTTAACGAGGTGAGTTGCGACCCGACCAGAAGTGCCTCGGACGCCAGCGGCTGCTGGAACAGTGCAAGGACCTCCAATGTTACTTTTTCGTCTTGGGGCATGGAATCGAATACCCGACGGAAAGAAAACTCCAAGAGTTCTTCACCGCGCTTTGGGCTTACCACAAGACTCTCCGCATTGGCGACGGCGTCAGCAGCCGTCTTTGACCGGGCAAGAACCCATCTTATGGCCAGAGGAATCCGATCGCAGGAATCACCTATCCGACTCCTTTCAGCATCCCGAAGATTGCTGATGTAGTGTAGCCCGCGCTCGTTTGAGAGAGAGCGAATGTATGCTTGAACCTCTTTGTCGTTCAGTCCACCAAGATCCACAGGTCTCACTAGGTTGCGCACCGTGGTGCGTCGGGATGTAATGATAGCCCGAGGTCCTTCAGGCAATTTGTCAAGGAATTGGATCACCCTAGCATCATCGACTGTCTCAAGGTTGTCGACGTAGAGAAGTCCCTGCGTCCCTTTTAGAAGACTAGCTACTTCTTTCTCCTTGTCATCAATTGGCAGAGTTTTTAGCTCCGCAAAACCCAATACATCAAGAGTGTTATCTAGCAGTGCGTCAAAGCTAGTAAGGCTCGGCTGCAGTGACAGAATTCCGGTGGACGTAAGTTCACGGTCCTTGGCTGTTATCGAAACGATGTACTGAAACTGTCGTTTCTCGAACGCCTGCAGGACTGCATACGTGGCCAACGCAGTCTTGCCTATCCCACCAATTCCAACTATCGAAACTACAGCAACTCGCTGATCGCGAAGGGCTTCTTCCACTTGCCGGTAAGGCTCTTCTCTCGCCACGAATGAGGAATAGTCGGGCTGCAGTACCCGGAACATCGGCTCATCAACTGCGTATGCCCTGCCAAGAACTGGAGTTGCAACTGTGCGATCAAGATGGTCAGCCTCCTGCGGTGTGAGTACGAAAACGGAGTCGCCTCTGCGAATTGCGGACCAACCGGCCCTGAAAAGTCGCGCACCATTTGCCTCTGGCGCATCCGCAACGAACCTCTTAAGTCCTGCGCCTCGTGGCGGGATTAGTGCTATCCCGAGGTAAGTCTGGTCAGGCTGTATGAACTCACGGTTGAAGTCGACCCAAAGGCGATCGCCGACGAACTTGCGAAGGCCATCGTTGAGGAGTTTGCTATCAAGTCGCGTGCGGGTGCCTACAAACTTGTAATCATCTGAGATGCCAAAGAAAAGAACACCACCTTCGGCGTTGTGCATCCCAAGCACTTCTTTGGCTAGATCCGCCCATGCACCAATATTGGCTTTTCCTGGTTGGGGGCAGTCTTTTTTGAAATCCCACAGTTCATTCTCTGTGCGAAAGCCATGAGTTAATACTGGTTCGGAGTCATCAAACATGATGTTGATGACTGAGCGGACATCGCGTTGTTTTATGGCTAGGCGTAGATCCGTCCAACTTTGCATAAGTGTCGAGTATGAGCGAGGCTAAGTGTCAAAGCGAACTGGCAATCATATCACTAGGATCCGGGCAGTTGCACCCAGATAACAGGCGGAACAGTGGGCGTGGTATCGCTGTGCTTAGAGTCGTCGAATTGGGTCAGCTGGAGGGTAAGGCCGCGGAGGAGTTCGAGCGATTGTCGCGCTAGTCGGAAGTTGCATGGAGGACGAGGGGGATCCATGGATTGGCTTGATTTGCTTGCACGAGGGCTTTCGACCGAGGTGACCTTATAGAATTAGAGAGTGATTCGGTCGTTCCGCGACAAGCAGCCCGAGCAGATCTTTCCGCGTAAGTTCAGCCGCAGATTTCAGGCCATTGCCGTTGTGGCCAAGAGGAAGCTGGATCATATCCATGCTGCGCATGCGCTGTCCGACCTGGCAGTCATTCGGGCAATCGCCTAGAGGCACTGTCGGGAGATCGGGTGGGGCAGTACAGTATCCGCATCAATGATCGATGGAGGATCTGCTTTGGGTGGGCAGGTCAGTACGCAATCGACGTGGAGATCGTCGACTTTCACTGAGGAGCGATGAAGATGGCGCGATCGGCGAAACGGATTTCTCCGATTCCTCCAGGGGAGACGCTTCGGGAAGATTTCGTCGTCCCGCTGGGGATGACGGTGCACCGGTTGGCGCTGGAGCTGCATGTGCCCGTCACGCGGATTCACGAGGTCGTCAAAGGGAAGCGCTCGATCAAGGCGGATACGGCGCTGCGGCTGGCGAGGTACTTCGGGACGACGCCTCAATTCTGGATGAATTTTCAGGCGAACAACGATCTGGAGTTGGCTGGGGACGCGGCTGGAGCGGAGATTGAGATACGGGTGCGGCCGTATCGGGCGGCATAGGCTGCCGAGGGGCCAGCGTGTAGTGACCGGCACAGAGGTGAAGGCGCCGATGGGGTTGAAGGTTGCGATAGGAGATTCTTTCCTTGTGCGGGTTTATGGCACACGACACAATAGCTAGATCTTGAATGATACGGCGACGCCTGCGAACTCCTTAGGCCAACCAGGGGAGGACCGGCTCGCCAGGGGTCTACGCGGTTTCGGGCCGATTGGGATCTTAGCGATTGCCGTTATCCTGGCGGGCAACGCGGTGGTTTTGCCGCTCAGCGGAATTCTGGTCCTGGTGTGGGCGCGGTGGTCGCGGACGCCCTGGCGCGAGATCGGATATGTTCGTCCGGCGAGTTGGATTGGGAGCCTGTTCATTGGCATCGCTTTCGGCTGCGCGTTCAAATTCCTGATGAAGATGATCGTGATGCCGCTACTGGGGGCCGATCCTGTCAATCACACCTATCACTATCTGGCAGGAAACCGGGCGGCCATCCCGGCGATGCTCTACGCGATCATTGCCGGCGCAGGCTTCGGAGAAGAGACCCTGTTCCGCGGTTATCTGTTTGAGCGCTGCGGCAAACTCTTCGGATGCGGCACAGGCGCGAAGGTCTCGATCGTTCTGCTCACGGCAGCGTGGTTTGGCTTGGTCCACTATCCGGAGCAGGGGCTCGCGGGCGCTGAACAGGCCACGGTGGTTGGGCTGGTGTTCGGAGCGATTTTCGCGGCAACCGGCCGGATCTGGATGCTGATGTGCGCTCACGCGGCGTTCGATCTCACCGCGTACGCGATGATCTATTGGAATTTGGAATCCAGAGTGGCTCATCTGCTCTTCAAGTAGACGAAGCAGGATGACTCAGGACGGATTCACGCTGCGGGGAGCGCGAGGCTCTTCGCGTTGCGCCCGTTCACCAGGAAGATAGAATCGCCGAATTCGTGGGTTCGATAGCCGTGCGTGTTCAGCTCCTGGTCCACACGGTGGAGGACATCATCGTCCACGAAAGCACGCAGCAGCTCGTAGTGGCTGGTACCCGATTCGTGCGTTCCGGAGAGCAGCGCGTCCACGACGCGGAGGCGGGTTTGGCTGCCGATCCGGCGGGTTGCCAGGCCGGGACCTGCACGCACCGATCCGCCGGGCTGGGCCGCATCCTCCAGGGCACGCACAACCGTCGTGCCGATGGCGATGGTTCGCCCGCCTCGGGCGCGAGTGCGCGTGATCGCCAGGGCAGTTGCCTGGGGAATCGAGTATGGTTCATCGAACGGCAGGAGCGCGTCCAGTTCAAGGTCGCCTGTTGACGAGATTCCCGCGGCGTGGGTGAGGGTGGCGAAGTGAACGCCGCGGTCCCTGAAAGCTGCCAGTGTGGCCCAATCGAGCGCAAAGCCGGCTGAGGGCGGCTCGAAAGCAACCGGCGGACCGGCGATGGGCGTCCACACGTCCCAGAGCGCCAGCGGCGTGCTGAGGTGCGAGTATTGGATCGGGCGGCCGTGGCGGGCGAGCCCTTCCCAGATGCGGTCATTTGATCCGTCGAAGACGAGCCGGACCAGCCTGGGATGACCCAGCACCTCCGCCACCGTGGCCCGCAATGGTCCCAGGATCAGTCTGTCTCCGGCATGCAGTTCGGGCGGCAAAGGCCGATCCTCCGTGCGCGTGCGGAAGTCGCCCTCCCCGAAGACGACCGCCGTCGCGTGGCGAATTCCATCGGGAGCAAGCGACGGCCGTCCGGCCAGACGCACCTCAATCGGGCGGCCCGCAGGGCCATTCGCACTTTGCTGAAAGTCCAAGGCCGGCTGAATGCCTGCCCCACCTAGAGATCCTGAAAGGCTTGCGAGCAATGTGGCGGCATCGTTCGCAATGACCAGATCGCCGCGATGCAACAGGTCGACGAACCTGGAGCGCGGCCAGTGCGTGATATTTCCACGTTCGTCAACAATGAGCAGTTTCGCCTTCGGCGGACGCTGGAGCGGCAGATGGGCGGATTTCATCGGATTGTCTCCGGCACGTTACGTTCCGAGTTCATGAACAAGAGGAGCTCCCCGATGGCATCGGTGAGCTCGCGCGCCGCAAGTTCGGGGCGCTTGAGCTGGGATGGATCGGCGCCGGGCACGGCGGCCGCGTGCATCGGAGTGTCCATGTCCCCCGGGTCGAGCGTTAAGAAGGCGATTCCCTGCTCCGTCAGTTCCTCGTTCCAGATGCGGGTGAGATGGTGCAGCGCGGCCTTGCTGGCACCATAGGCGCCCCAGCCAGGGTAGGGATTGATTGCCGCGTCGCTCGAAACGTTCAGGACTACCGCTCCGCGGCCCTCGCGCGCGGAGGAGCCGAGGGCTCCCAACAGCGCTTTGGTCAGGCGAAACGGACCCAACACGTTCGTGGCTAATGCGCGTTCCAGGTCTTCGCACCCGGTATCCGCCAGCAATGCCAGCGGCACCGGTCCCAGATCCGAGGCGTTGTTGATGAGAACATCGAGTCCTCCCAGCACGCCCACGATTTGCATCGCGATGGGATGGATGTCGTCTTTTTTCGAGACGTCGCCGACGATGCCATGGGCGGGCGGGTGGTGGCGTGCGACGCGCTCGACGTGTTCGCGGCGGCGCGCGACGAACGCGACGTGCGCGCCGCGTCCCAGAAACTCGCGGACGAGCGCCAAGCCGAGTCCTGAGGTGCCGCCGGTGATCGCGACGCGCAAGCCGTGCAGGGTATTCTCGCGGCGCTCGGTGATTCGATTGAGGTTAGTAGTCGTCATTGGAGTTTCTCCACGCTGCCCGGCTGAAAGTCGCAACGAATCATGGTGTGCCGCTGGCCGCTGCGGCCGCAGCGGGACTGAAGTCCCGCGGGCAGGCTGAAGCCTGCCCCACCTGGAGCACTGAACACCGCTGAGGCAGGGCTTACCCGCTCGCTCACGTTCGCGGGTCCGGGGATTTTCATTACCATGTCCTTTCGATCCCAGACTACAAGTTAAAGTGAACTTGAAGTCAAAGAGAAAGATGCTAATTATTGTTTGTGAGCTCGTTGCTGACGATCAGTGAAGTTGCACGGCGGAGCGGGGTGGCTGCGTCGGCGCTTCGTTTCTATGAAGAAAAGGGGCTGATCAAGTCCGAGCGGGCCGGATCGGGCCACCGCCGCTATCCTCGGGCCGTGCTACGGCGGGTTGCGTTCATCGTCTTCGCCCAGAAAATCGGGATGAAGCTGGAGGAGGTGGCGGCGGAGCTTGCGAAGCTGCCGGAGGGTTCGGACTGGGCCGAGCTTTCAGGGGGTTGGACGCGGCGCATTGACGAACGCATCGCCGAACTCGAGCGCATGCGGGCCGGGCTGACGGAGTGCATCGGCTGCGGCTGCCTGTCGTTGGAGAGATGCCAGTTCGCCAACCCTGGAGACCGGGTGGCACGTTACGGTCCCGGACCTCGCTACTGGGTGAGCGGCTCGCGCCGTTCGAAGTGAAGGCGGGTTTTCTTTCACTGCGGCCGGGCGGTTCCTGTTTCCTGCTGGTGGCCGAGCTTGTCGGGTGAGGTGACCCACGGCGTAAGGGCAGGTTAGCCACAGGCCTGTCCTTATTAAAGAAAAACGTTGTATTATTTAATAGTGTGCCCTGTTATTCAAGGCGGGCATAGTTGGGTATGGAACCATCGTTGAATCAAAGGCTTGGGATCTATGTCGTCAACAACTTCGGGGGCGAAGAGGTGCGCGCTTATGTGCCGCCGCCGCTTCCTCCGGCTCCAGCAGTGAAGTTGGATGGGCTGGAGGCGCTACTGGGAGAGGCGCACCTGTGGCTGGGACGGCTCGATGGGCTTGCCTCCGTGCTGCCCGACCTGCCGCTCTTCATTTATGCCTACGTCAGGAAGGAAGCGGTTCTGTCCTCGCAGATCGAAGGGACGCAATCCTCGTTGTCTGATCTGTTGTTGTTCGAGAGCGATGCAGCGCCGGGAGTCCCGATCCAGGATGTTCAGGAAGTGTCGAACTATGTCGCTGCGCTGACGCACGGCCTGGAGCGGATGCGGGGCGGGTTTCCGCTTTCGCTGCGGCTGATTCGGGAGATTCATGAGGTCCTGCTTTCGCGGGGGCGCGGCAGCGAGAAGGGACCGGGTGAGTTTCGGACGAGCCAGAACCGGATTGGGGGGACGCGTCCGGGAAATGCGCTGTATGTGCCGCCGCCGGCGGACCGGGTGATGGAACTGATGGGGCAATTGGAGCTGTTCCTGCACGAGGAGCACAATGCGATGCCGCTCATTGTCAAAGCGGGCCTGGTGCATGTGCAGTTCGAGACAATCCACCCATTCCTGGATGGCAACGGGAGGTTGGGGCGGCTGCTGATCACGCTGCTGCTCTGCGCGTCGGGGACGCTGCGAGAGCCGATTCTGTACTTGAGCCTGTTTTTCAAGAAGAATCGCCGGAGCTATTACGACTTGCTGATGAGAGTACGCGAGCGCGGCGATTGGGAGGCGTGGACTGAGTTCTTCCTCAGTGGAGTGAGAGAGACTTCACAGCAGGCCGTGGATGCGGCGAAGCGAATCCTGGAGGTGATTGAAAGCGACCGCAAGAAGATTGAGGCGGCGGGGCGCCTGTCGCCATCCGTGATGCGGGTTTTTCGGGAAGCGCAGACGCAGCCTATTCTGTCGATTGCGTCGATGACGGAGAAGTTGGGGGTGACGTTTCCGACAGCGTCGGCGGCAATCGAACGGCTGCAGAGGCTCGGGGTGCTGCGGGAAGTTACCGGGAGGCGGAGAACGCGGTTGTTTGCTTACGATGCGTACCTGAAGATACTGAGCGAGGGGACGGAGCCGCTGGGGTGACGGGCCCAAAGGGGCCACGGGCAAGAAAGGGGACACTCACTCCTGGCCCAGAGCGGCCAGGAGTGGGTTCCCTCGGCATGAGGTTGGTGGTCTCCGTGAGGGTTAGTGGGCCTCGGTGTCCCCATTTCTTGCTGGTGGCCGTGCTTGGGGCAGGTCGAAGCGCGCCTTGGGCAGGTCACGGACCTGCCCCTACTTAACTTTGTTAGTGGTTTCGAATTATTGGAACGCAATTCGTACCGTTCTATACTCGTTCCCACGATGACGACATGCTTCCGCTGGGGTGTTCTAGTTGTCTTTTGTCTCGCTCCGCTGCCGGCGCAGAGCAATCTGGCGACCGTCAGCGGGCTGATCAGCGACCCTTCCCTGAATTCGGTCTCCAGCGCCGATGTCCGCGCCAGAAGTGCCGAGACCGGCGCTGTCCGCAGTACGCTCACGGGTCCCACGGGCCGCTATGAGTTCCCTGGCCTCGCGCCCGGCGAGTACGCGATTGAAGTGCGGTCCAACGGCTTCGCGACCACCACGCGCACCATCCGACTTGAAGTGGGCCAGAACATGCGCCTCGATTTCGGCCTCACCCTCGGCGAGGAGAGAACTTCGATTGAGGTGACTTCAGCCGTGGAGCTGCTGAAGACAGAAGACGCCGCCATCGGTGAAGTGGTGGAGACCAAATCGGTCCAGGAGCTCCCTCTCAACGGCCGCATGCTGCTCGACCTCGCCCTCACCGTCCCGGGCTCGCACATGGGCCACGGCGCCCAGGCTGGGAACATGAACCCTCTCTATTGGCGGCCCGGCCAGAACTCATCGCTCACCATCGGCGGCAACCGGCCCAACGCCAACTACTTCCTGATCGACGGCGCGAGCAACACCGATCCGACGTTCAACACCCAGAACCTGAGCCTCTCGCCCGATGCGGTCCGCGAGTTCCAGGTGCAAACGGGCAGCTACTCCGCCGAACTCGGAGGCGGCGGAGGCGGGCAGGTCAACATCATCACGAGGAGCGGAACCTCCAACTTCCACGGAACCGCCTACGAATTCCTGCGCAACGGGGCCATGGACGCCCACAGCTTCAACGAGGATCCCAGCGGGAAATTTCTCGTCCAGAACAACTTCGGCGCCGCGGTGGGAGGACCTCTGGCGGGCAGGAAGACATTCTTCTTCGCGAATTACGAAGGGTTACGCCGGTCCAAGGCTGTCACATCCACCGGCACGGTGCCCACCGAAGAAGAGGCCTCCGGCGATTTCAGCGGCGCCGGGGTGAACATTTTCAATCCGTTCAGCCAGCACCCCAACCCGAATTACGACCCGAGCCAGCCGATCAGCAAGTCGAATCCGGCCACCTACAGGGATCCGTTCCCGAACAACGTGATCCCCGCAGGCCTGCTCAACCCGGCCGCGAAGACGATGCTCAACCAGTACGTTCCCCGGCCCAATGCGATGGACATGGGCGCGATGATCATGGACGGGGTGCCTTCGGTGGTCGGCGCCGGCAACGATGCCAACAATTACCTGGACCAGCGCAACCTCCACAACATGACCGATCAGGGCACGCTCCGCGTCGATCGAGTCTTCGACCATGGGAACCTCAGCGCCCGTTACTCAGCCGCCGCGGAGAACGGCTTCACCCCGCAGAACCTGCCCGGCTTCGGCCTCGACCACGACAACCTTTCCCAGCACGCCGACATCACATGGACCCGTGTTCTTACGCCGAACCTCGTCAACACCGCCGTCATCGGCTACTCGCGCCTGTCCATGACCCACTATCAGGAGAACGCCTTCAACAACGACATCATCGGGCAGCTCGGGATACAGGGCGTCGGCTTCGGCGGATCCCGCGCCTGGGGCGCGCCTTACTTCAACGTCCAGGGATACTCGGTCTTCGGCGACAGCTACCAGGCGACGCCCATGCAGAGCTGGGACACCATCCTGGAGGGCCGCAACACACTGTCCTGGCAGCACGGCCACCACAGCATTCGCGCGGGCGGCGGCTACCGCCGCTTCATCTGGCCGATGTGGGCCTACGTCCTCAGCCGCGGCTACTATCAGTTCACCAGCGGGTACACCACTCAGACGGCCACCAACGACGGGACCGGCTCAGCGCTCGCCAGCATGGAACTCGGGCTGCCGGCCGTACGCCAGCGGCAGGTGGGCTCGCCGCGCATGAACCTCCGGCAGTGGTACGCAGACGCCTACGTCCAGGACACCTGGCGGGTGACGTCCACCACGACGCTCAACTTCGGCCTGCGCTACGAATACATGAGCCCGCTGACCGACGTCTCCAATCAGTGGGCCGGGCTGTTTGTCACGCCCGCGAAGCTCACTGCGTACATCGGCGGCCAACTGGGCACGCCGGAGGGCCTGCTGTACTCCAACAAGCTCCGCTTCGCCCCGCGCGTTGGTTTTGCCAAACAGATCCCCGGCTGGGGAGTGGTTCTGCGCGGGGGATACGGCATCTTCTACACGCCCGTGGACATGAACACGTGGTGCAACAACCTGCACAACGTACCGATCATCTTCCCGGAAACCAACCAGAGCGATGCGTTCACGCCTACCATCACGAGCTTCAACTTCAACCCGCCGGTGGTCGGCAGGACGGTCACCAGCTTCACGGCCTTCGATCCCTACCAGGAACCGCAGTATATCCAGCAGTGGTCGTTCTCCGTCGAGAAGAGCCTGGGCCGGGCCACCACGCTGGAAGCCGGCTACCAGGGCGCTCGGGGATTCCATCTTCAGCGCGCGCACCTGATCAACAACGCGCTGCCGGGCCCAGGGTTGATCCAGCCCCGCCGCCCCTACGGCAGCGCGACGTTCCTGCCCGGCACGGTCTACCCGGAGGGTGTCACCGTCGTCAGCGACACCATCCCCGTGAGCACAGTCAACTGGCTGGAGAACACGGCCAGAAGCTGGTACGACGCGGGCTATGCCAACCTCCGGCGGCGCTACTCAGCCGGTCTGAGCCTGCTCGCCAATTACACTTTTGCCAAGAACCTGAGCGACGCGCCGGACTTCCGCTCACCGATGTTTGAAGCGGCCATCCCCCAGAACAACAACGACCTCAACTCGGAGAAAGGGCCGTCCTGCGACATCCGCCATCGATTCGTGTTCAGCGCCGTCTATGACGTACCCGCTTTCCGGCGCTGGAACTGGTCCGCCACGGCGACGCGCAACTGGCAGGTGTCCACAATCTATCAGGCGCAGAGCGGCTTCCCGTTCACCATCTCCGTGTTCGGTGACACGGCCAACAGCGGCACGGTGCTGGGCGAGAATCCGGTCCGCGCCAACTACACGGGGCAGCCGGTGTTCGGACCGGACTCGCACACCGCCGGGCAGTGGTTCAACCCGCTGGCGTTTTCGGCACCCGCGCCTTACACGTTTGGGAACAGCGGCCGCAATATTGTCTACGGTCCGGGGATGCAGACGCTGGATTTCGCCGTCGCGCGGACATTCGCGGTGAGGGAATCGGCGCGCCTGCAGCTCCGCATGGAGGCTTTCAACGGGCTGAACAAGGTGAACCTCGGCACTCCGAACCGTTTCGTGAACACGGCGCAGTTCGGGACGATCACGGAGCCCTCCACGCCAGGGCGGCAGATCCAGCTCAGTGCGCGGTTTTCGTTCTGAGGCGGCTGGAACGGCGCAAGAAAAGGGGACACTCACTCCCGGCCCAAAGCGGCCGTGAGTGGGTTCCCTCGGATTCGAGGTTAGAGGTCTCCGTCAGGATTGGGGACCTCGGTGTCCCCTTTTCTTGCTTGCGGCGCCATTTTCCCAAAGTGATAAGCTGGCGGCGATGAATCGACGTTTTTACCGCGTCATGCGGGATTTGCATTTGTATTTGGGGCTGTTTTGCGCGCCGTTTGTGTTGGTGTTCAGTGTCAGTGTGTTCTTTCTCGTACACGCGTGGGTGCCGGGAGGGGAGCAGCCAGGGGTGGAGAGGGTCGTGGCGGATGTTGGGCTGCCGGGGGATTTGGAGGCTCTCGGGGGACGGGCGCGGGTGGATGCGCTGCAGGGGATGTTGGCGGGGATGGGGGTGAGGGGAGAGATTGGATTTGTCAGGCACCAGGTGAAGGAGAGGAGGCTCTCCTTTCCGGTCGTGGTGCCGGGGTGTGAGACGTCGGTGGAGATCGATGTGGCGGAGCGGACGGCGCGGATTCGAGAGCGACAGACGGGGGTGTGGGATGGTTTGATAACGCTGCATAAGGCGCCGGGGCCGCATCTGGCGGAGATTCGAGGGAACTCGCTGCCGATGCGGGTGTGGCGTTGGGCGGCGGATGGGACGGTGTACCTGCTGCTCTTCATTTCGCTGAGCGGGATTTATTTGTGGGCGGTGCTGCGGGCGGAGCGGCGAGCCGGGCTGATCCTGACGGGGGCGGGGGCGATTTCCTTCTTTGGGGTGATCTATGCTCTCATCCGCTAAGCCGGTGGTTCGGGAGGGGGTGCTGACGGCGTGGAATCGCAAGCTGCACTACTACCTGGGGCTGTATCTGCTGCTGTTCCTGTGGCTGTTCTGTCTGACCGGGCTGCTGCTGAATCATGGGAGCTGGAAATTCGCGGAGTTTTGGACGAACCGGCAGCAGAGCACGTATTCCTTGGCGATTCAGGCTCCGGCGGCGGGAGGGGATCTGGAGCAGGCCCGGGAGATTCTGCGTCAGACGGGGATTCGGGGGGAGATTGAATGGACTCGGGCGCGGGCGGATGCGAACGTGCTGGAGTTCCGGGCGAGCCGGCCGGGGCGCATTTTTGACATCAAGGCGGATTTTGCCGGGAATCGGGCGACGGTGCAGCGAATCGATTTCAATGCGTGGGGTGTGACGCGGGTGCTGCACACGTTTACCGGGGTGCGGATCGGGGACGCGCGGAATTCCCGGGACTGGTGGGCGACTACGGTGTGGGCGCTGAGCATGGACGCGGTGGCGGCGGGGTTGGTGTTCATGGTGTTCAGCAGCGTGTACATGTGGTGGGCGCAGAGGCAGAAGAGGGGCTGGGGGCTGGCAGCGCTGGCGCTGGGGGTGGTGAGTTGCGGGGTGTTTGTGGCGGGGCTGCGGTGGGTGGGGTGAGGCAAATGGTGTCCCCCGTTTCCTGCCTGATGGGGCTGCCCCACCTTAGAATGGAGAGGGGATGCGTATTGGTGCTGTCATTGCCGCTGCGGTGCTTCTCACTTCGGGGCCGGCGCTGCGCGCGCAACGGCCGGTGCAGGATCAGGCGATTCTGCAATACCTGAGCCAGACGAACAGCTGGTATCTGGATGTGACGGCCTTCGTGAACTCGCCCGCCGGATCGCGGGAGCGGCTGTTCGCAGACGACCTGCGCAACAGTTCCTCACATGCGGTCCGGCTGGCATTCGACTTCGCGCGGGCGCAGGCGGCGATTCCATCGGCGAATGCGCCGGCGCAGGCGGATCCAGGGCGAGGCCGCAACCTGGCGCAGGCCGAGGCCGCGGCGGATCAGCGGGCCGACCAGGCCCAGGCGCAGATCGAACAGATCAACAGGCAGTTGGAGAGCGCCTCCCCGAAGGCGCTCGCCCGCCTATTGGCCCTGCGGGACGAGGTGACCAGCGAACTGAATTTCGCCAAAGCGCGGCGGGACTCACTGCGGAAACTGATCGGGTTTTTTAGCGGCAGCGGCGAAGGGGGGCTCGGCGCCAAGATCAACGACCTGGCACGATCCGTTCCGGAACTCACGAGCCAGCAGCAGAGGGGGCCGGAAAAGGGCGCCGCCAATGTGGGCGCGGCATCCGCGCAGGACTTCCATCCGGAATCGGCGGGCCTGATCGGGCTGACTACCGAGATCCTAGCCATGTCCGGAAAGATGAGCCGGCTGGACCATCTGACCCAGGTGACCGAGTCACTGCGGCAGGCCAACCAGGGGCTGCGTGCTCCGCTCCGAAGCGCTCTGCAAGAGGTGATCCGGAGTGCCGATGAAGTGTCGCAGAGGCCGGAATCGGCCGATCCGGCGGCATTGATCGCGCAGCGAAAGGAGATGGACGCGCTCGCCGCGCGATTCAAGCAGGTGTCCGGATCGACGGTGCCGCTGAGCGAGCAATCGGCGCAAATCAATGCCAGCCGCGGCCATATGCTGGAGTGGCGCAGAGTCCTGGACGAAGACCACAGCCGCGCTCTGCGGTACCTGGCGCTTCGAGCCGGCATGCTGGCGGCGGGCCTTGTTCTGATCTTCGGATTCTCCGAGTTGTGGCGCCGGGCCACCATGCGCTATGTGAGCGATCTGCGGCGGCGGCGGCAGTTCCTGCTGCTGCGGCGGATTGTCGTCACCTGCATGATCGTGCTGTTCCTGATCCTGAGCTTCGTGACGGAGTTCGGATCGTTCGCAACCTTTGCCGGCTTCTCCGCAGCCGGCATTGCGGTGGCCATGCAGAGCGTGATTCTGTCGGTGGTCGCGTACTTTTTCCTGGTGGGGCGGTGGGGTGTCCGCGCCGGAGACCGCGTTACGGTCTCCGGGGTGACAGGCGAAGTGGTGGAAGTCGGACTGTTCCGGCTGTATCTCATGGAACTGGGCGGCTCCGAAATCGCACTGGAGCCGACGGGACGCATCGTCGTGTTCCCGAACTCCGTCTTCTTTCAGCCGGCGGCGCTGTTCAAGCAGTTGCCGGGCATCGATTACGCCTGGCGTACTCTCAATCTCAAGATCATGGGGGCGACAGATGCCGCGCAGGTGGAGAGCCGGCTGCTCGCGGCCGTGGAATCGATCTATGCGGAATATCGTGAGACGGTTGAGGGGCAGCATCGCGCCGCGCAGAGTTCCCTGAACCTGCACACACCCATACCGCGCGTGGAAAGCCGCGTGCGGATTGCCGATTCGAATCTCGAGATGACCATTCGTTATCCGGTGGAGATCGGCCGGGCGCGGGAGATCGACGACCGGATCAGCCGGAAGGTGATCGAGGAGGTCGAAAGGGAGCCCAAGTTGAGGCTTGCGGACGGCAGCACGCCGAAGGTGGAGATCAAGCGCGGGTGAGAAAGATGGGGCAGGCCGGGGACCTGGCCCCCGGCCTGGCCCGCGACGACACTACGCGTAGCTGGAGACGGCGCCTTTGTTCCTGGCGCCGCGGTCAGTTTCGGCCTTGGCGGTGTAGCCGCTCTCACGGAAGGCAGCGAGCGGATCCGCCGGCAGGCCCTTGGATTTCCGCCACTCCTGGATCAGCGGCCGGACATCGGCGAAGAAGCCGTCGCGCAGCGTCTCTTCGGCGTCGACGAGGTTGCCCTTGAGCTGGTGAGACTGCAGTGCGGCGTGATCGACGATGGCGGCCTTGACGTACATTTCCTGTGCGTTGTTGGCGGTCTGGATGGTCTCCTCAATTTTGTTCTTGAGGTTGTGGGACTGGTCGACCATGTAGGCGATATCGGGCGCGGCGCCTTTTTCCCAAGTGAAGTAGCAGATCTCGTGGAAGATGCGGAAGACCTGATAGGGGTCGATGCAGCCGAGGGTGAGGTCGTCGTCGGCGTAGCGGCGGTCGTTGAAGTGAAAGCCGCCGAGCATGTCTTCGGAGAGCAGCCAGGCGACGATCTGTTCGATGTTCTGCGCCTGGTAGTGGTGGCCGGTGTCGACCAGGACCCTGGCGCGCGGGCCGCAGTGCTTGGAGTAGATGTAGGACATGCCCCAGTCGGCGATGTCGGTGGCGTAGAAGGCGGGCTCGAAGGGCTTGTATTCCACCAGCATGCGCTGGTCGCCGGAGAGGGCGGAGTGGACGGTCTTGAGGCCCTCGACGAACCACTCCTTGCGCGCGCGGATGGATCCTGTGCCCGGGTAGGAGGTGCCGTCGGCAAACCAGAGGGAGAGGTCGCGCGAGCCGGTTGCGTTCTGGATCTCGACGCAATCGAGGATGTGAGAGAGGGCGGCCTTGCGGACTTCAGGATCCGGATTGCCGAGTGAGCCGTTCTTGTAGCACTGGTCCTGGAAGACGTTGGGATTGATGGCGCCGATGCGGACGCCGTTGTCTTTGGCGACCTGCATCACCTCGGGGACGTCGGCGACACCCTTGGGGAAGTCCCACAGGACGTGCACGGCGACGGAGGGGCAGCAGCCGGTGAATTTGTGGACGGCGCCGGCGTCGGCGATCTTTTCAGGAGTGGTGGTGGCGGCGCTGGCCTGGATGAACTTGCCGAAGCGCGTGCCGGTATTGGCGAAACCCCACGACGGGAGCTCGATGGCGAAAGAATCGAGGGCCTTGATGGCCTGGTCGGTCTGAGCGGAAGTCAGCGGCATGATGAGATACCCCGCGCGCATTATATCAAGCGAGAAATTTGCGGCCCGCCCGCCACTAGATTGAACAGGAATTTGTGTAGTGTATGAGCTCAGAACCTGAAAACTGGAAGATGCCAGTCGACCTGCGGGACTTCGACGATGAGTTCGCGCGGGCGCAAAGCCGGCCGCCGTCCGCCGAGACGGCGTATGAAGAGATCCCGGACGGGGTCTATGAGACGCGGATCGAGGACGTCACACTGAACAGGACGTCGTCGACGGGCAACCCGATGATCATCTGGAAGCTGCGCATCCGTGGTCCGCAATGCGAGGGCCGCACGTTGTCCAAGGTGCGGGTCATCACCGCGAAGACGGTGTCGTTCGTCAAAGAGGACCTGGACCGGCTGGACATGAAGCTGGAGAAGCTGTCGGATCTGAACGGACGCCTGGACGAGATGGTGGACAGGGAAGTCCGGGTGTTCAAACGGACCAATCCGGAACGGCAATGGTCCGAGGTCTACTTCCTGAGAGGGCGCAAGGCGCCGCAAAGCGAGCAGCGAGCAGCATCGCCGTCGCCGTGGAAGACCGGGACGGACGACGACCTGCCATTTTAGGAACCGGTCAACCCAATTCGCACTGGTATCGCCTGTGCTCGATGAGCAGGCAGCGGTTCTCGACGACGAGAAGGCCAGCCTCGCGAGCCTTGCGCGCAGCGTCTTCGTGGGACACGTCAAGTTGCATCCAGATAGACCTGGCGCCGATGCGAATGGCGGACTCGACGAGCTCCGGGACGAACTCAGGACGGCGGAAGATGTTCACGCAGTCGACAGGCTCGGGGATCTCTTCCAGCCGCGCATACGCTTTCTCGCCCAGCACCTCGCGCTCATTCGGATTCACCGGAATGATGCGGTAGCCTGCCCGCTGCATATACTCGGACACCTCGTAGCTGGGACGGAAGCGATTCGAGGACAGCCCGACCACCGCGATGGTCCTGGATGTCTTGAGGATTTCGAGTTCGGGCAGCGTCATTGGTCGAGCTTGAGGATCTTGCGGAACCGGCGGATCTCCGCTTCTTCGAGATAGCGCCAAGCGCCGGGAGGCAGCCCGGAGAGCGTCAGGAAACCGATCTGCACGCGGCGGAGCTTTTCCACGAGGCGGCCGCAGTGCTTGAACATGATGCGGATCTGATTCTGGCGGCCTTCAGTGAGGCGCACTTCGTACCACGGGTTGTTGGAGGCCTTGATGAGCTTGATCCTGGCGGGGGCGGTACGCTTGCCGTGGAGCGAGATGCCGTTGCGGAACTCCTCTTCCTGCTCAGGAGTGAGCCGGCCGTTCGCTTTCACGACGTAGATTTTCTCGACGTGGCCCGAAGGGGAGGTGATGCGGTTGGCGAATTCGCCGTCCGTGGTGAGCAGGAGCAGGCCCTCGCTGTGATAGTCGAGGCGGCCGACGGGGAAGACGCGGTGCTTCACGCCCTTCAGCAGGTGCTTCACGGTCTTGCGGCCTTGCGGGTCGCTGAGAGTGGTGACGACCTCGCGGGGCTTGTTCAAGGCGATGTAGACGGTGGCCTGGGAGCGGCGGATGAGTGTGCCGTCGACTTTGACGTGATCTTTCTCAAGATCGGCTTTGGTGCCGAGTTCGGTGACGGTCTGGCCGTTGACTGTGACACGGCCCTCCACAATGTACTCCTCAGCCTTGCGCCGGCTGGCGATGCCGGCCTGGGCGAGGATCTTCTGGAGGCGTTCTTCAGGCATTGTGCTCGCTATCCGGGCCGCCGGCGGGAGCATCGGTGGCGGCGCTTTCGTTTTCAGCCGGCGCGGGGTCTGCCGCTGGAGCGTCATCAACCGTTGAGACGCTCTCTGTGATTAGAGTCGCGGCCTGCTCCTCAAGCGTCTGCTGCTCCGCCGGACCGAACTCCTCGTCGGCGATGGATTGCCGGCGGATCTCTTCGAACTCCTTCAAGCTCGGCAGTTCATGGACGTCTTTCAGTCCGAACTGAGTCAGGAACTCCTTGGAGGTCTTGTACTGCATCGGCTTGCCGATGACATTTTTGCGGCCGGCAGTAGTGATGAGCTTCCGGTCGATGAGGGTTTTGACGACACCGCCGCCCTGGACACCGCGGATCTCGAGGATCTCCGGCATGGTGATGGGCTGTTTGTAGGCGATGACGGCAAGCGTCTCCAGCGCGGCCTGGGAGAGCTTCAGCGGTTGCTTGAGGTTCTTGACGAAGTTGCGGAGGACCTCGTGGTGCTCCGGCTTGGTGGCCATCTGGTAGCCGCCGGCCACTTCGCGGATGAAGATGCCGCGGTCGGCCCGGCTGGTCTCATCAGTGAGCTGGCGAAGGATGGGCTCCACTTCTTCGAGCGGCCGGTCGAGCGCCTGGGCGATCTGCGACGCGGGCATCGGCTCGTTCAGGACGTAGACGATCGCCTCCAGCACGGCCTTCAACTCCGCCGCTTGCGAGTCGGAGACAGGGGCAGGCTGCGCCTGCTCGCCGAGGATCTGCTCCGCGGAGAGCGCTTCGGCTTCGACAGTATCGGGGTCTGCCGCTTCCTGCGATGTTTCGCCTTCGGGCTGCTCAGAGGCAGGCTCGACGGCCTGCTCCCCGGACGGGGATTCAGCCTCCGGCTGCGCCTCTTCCTGCAATGTTCCGGCTGGCTGCTCTGCGGCAGCCTGGATGTCGTTCTCTTCCATCGTTTAGCTTTTGTACTCTTCCTCGATGCGCAGGATCGACTCCTCAGTCACCTGCATCTCATCGAAGCCTTTGTCGCGTTTGACGTGAATCTCACCGAAGCTCTCGGATTGCGTGAGCCGGATGGCCTGCTGCTTCACCATCTCAAGGACGGCAAGGAACAGGCAAATCATAGCGCGGCGCGACCGCTGCTGCTCGAACAGCGGCACCAGCGCGATACTCTTGCCTGAGGGGATCTGCTTCAGCGAGTTTTTGAGGAAGAGGATCATGTCGGGGACCGACACCTCCTCTTTATTCACCTCATAGAGCGGCCGGTTCTTGGCCCGCTCGAGAATCTGTTCGAAAGTCTTGACCAGATCGAAGAGGGTGACTGCGAGGCCGGGGCCTTCGTCCTCGTTGACGAAGTTCTGGATCTGGGGGTTGGACCAGATGGCCTCTTCGATCATCCGCTTTTCCTGAAGCATGGCGGCGGCGGACTTGAAGCGTTCGTACTCCAGCAGACGGTCCACCAGCTCTTTGCGGGGGTCCGCCTCTGGGTCCATCTTTTCGAGCTCCGGATCGCGCGGCAGCAGCATCTTTGACTTGATGTGGATCAGCGTGGCGGCCATATAAACGAACTCGGCGCTGAGCTCGATGTCGAGCTCCATGGCACGCTGCATGTAATCGAGATACTGCTTTGTTATCTTCGCGATAGGGATGTCGTAAATGTTGATCTGCTGCCTGCGGATGAGGTCCAGCAGCAGGTCCAGAGGCCCCTCGTAGTGCTCCAGGTTTACGTTCAGCGGGGAAGACACCTCCACTCAGGATAGCAGGTAGGCCAAGCACGGCGACTTTGGCGCAAAAGAGGTGAAATCGGCAAGAATAGAGGGGTACACACGTGGAGAGGACTGTGCATGGAATCTGCCTGGTTTGAGAGTGTCAGCCGCCGGGCGATGCGGAAGACGGTGACGGGAGTCGCAGCCAGCCGCCAAGCGCTGGCGGAAGCCTGTGCGACTTCGCTGGAGAGGTCGCAACTGGCCCTGCTGGACCTGCAGAAGCCGGATGGCTACTGGTGCGGCGACCTGCTGGCGGACACGACGTTGGAGTCGGACTACATTCTGCTGCAGTTGTGGATGCATACGCCGTCGGCATCCGGCTGGAAGCCTTCAACCTGGGCCAGGATCCAGAAGGCTGCCCGGTCGATCATGGCGCGCCAGTTGCCCAACGGCGGGTTCAACATCTACCCGGGAGGTCCGGCCGACGTCAGCGCCAGCGTGAAGGCGTACACGGCGCTGAAACTCGCCGGCATGAAGCCGGAGAGCGAAGCCATGGAGCGGCTGCGGAACTGCATCCTACGGCTCGGCGGGATCCAAGGCGCCAACAGCTACGTCAAGATCAACCTGAGCCTGTTCGGGCTCTACCCGCAGGAGCATGTGCCGACCATCCCGCCGGAACTGGTGCTGCTGCCCCGCGGCGTGCTGTACGAGATGTCGTCGTGGACGCGCGCCATTGTGGTGCCGCTGTCGATCGTGCAGTCACGCGGAGGGACGCGGCCCGCGCCTCCGGGATTCAATCTGAGCGAACTCGAAGCACCCGGCAAGAGCTTCAAGCTGCCGCGCCGCGACAAGCTGTCGTTCCTGTTCACGGGCATCGATCGCGGCCTCAAGATCTGGCACGACCGCGGCAACACAAAGGTGAAGAACGCCGCCATCCGCGCGGCCGAGAAGTGGATGCTGGATCACACCCGCTACTGCGACGGGCTGGGTGCGATTTACCCGTCGATGATGTACCTGATCATGGCGTTGGAGTCGCTAGGCTATCCGGAAGACCATCCGGATCGCATGGAGGCAGTGCGGCATTTCGACGCACTGATGACGGAGCGCGGCGACGAGTTCTTCTTCCAGCCGTGTTTCTCTCCCGTATGGGATACGGCGTATGCGACCTTCGCGCTGGGCGAGATGGGCCAGGCGCCCGAGGACCGTATGCGCAAGGCGGCGGACTGGCTGATCGCGCGGGAGGTCAGGCGCAAAGGCGACTGGTCAGTCAAGCGGCCGGAACTGGAGCCGTCGGGCTGGGCCTTCGAGTTTGCCAACGAGCATTACCCGGACATCGACGATACGGCGATGGTGCTGCTGGCGCTGATGCACGCCAAGGCTACGGATCCCGCGGCTCAACTGCGCTGCGAGAAGCGCGCAATGAACTGGCTGTTCGGCATGCAGTCGAGAGACGGCGGCTGGGCGGCGTTCGACGTAGACAACGACTGGCAACTGCTCAACAAGGTGCCGTTCGCCGATCACAACGCGATGCTCGATCCGACCTGCCCCGACATCACGGGCCGCGTATTGGAAGCGCTGTGCCGGCGCGGCCACACGATGGAGCATCCGGGCGTGCGCCGCGGCGTGGAGTACCTGCTGAAGACGCAGGAGCGCAACGGGAGCTGGTATGGCCGGTGGGGCGTCGATTACATCTACGGGGCGTTTCTTGCGCTGCGCGGGCTGAAGCACTCAAAGGCGCCCGGAACGGCTGAGGCCGTGAAGAAAGCGTCGCGCTGGCTGGCCGCTGTGCAGAATCCGGACGGCGGCTGGGGCGAAAGCTGCGCGAGCTACGTCGAGGATCACTTCGTGGCCGCGCCGAGCACGCCGTCGCAGACCGCATGGGCGTTGATGGGGCTGCTGGCCGCGGGCGAATCGAACCACGACGGATTCCGCCGCGGTGTCGAATACCTGGTGCAGACGCAGAAGTCCGACGGCACATGGGCCGAGGACCTGGCGACGGGGACGGGGTTCCCGAACGTGTTCTATCTGCAGTACACGCTGTACCGGAACTACTTCCCGCTGCTGGCGCTGAGCCTGGCGCGGAAGGCGCTGGTGCATTCCTCGGAGCCCGCGGCGTCCGGCGGATGGTTGGTCGCGGGGCAGGCGTCGTAAGTCAGATTCAGCCTGCCCGGCGGTGCCTGAAGAGGCGCTCGGCGTCCCGTTGCACCCGCTCGCGGCTGTAGATACGCGCTAGAGCCGCGAGCGGGCATAACACGACGCATATCCAACTCTTTCAACTTCAAACGCACGCTCATGATGTAAGGCGGCTCGCCCGGAGTCCAGTGGCCGTAGGTGGTGCTGACGATGGTGCCGTCCTTGAGAAGTTCGACGCCTGGGTAGCAGCAGTCGGCGTTCTTGTAGTTCTTCATGAGGCGGACGCGGTACTGGCCTTCCCTGCCCTGCACGATGTCGTCGTAGCGGCCCACCCAGGCCACCCAATCGCCGCGGGTCGGGCTCTCGAGGGTCGTGTCGCGAAACGTGATGAAGAGGCGGCCGTCCGGGGCGTAGACGCCGGCATGGCGGTCGCCGGTGAGAGCGCCGGGCAGCTCGCGCGGAGAAGACCACGTCTCACCCTCATCGTCCGTGAACGAGACAAATGAGTTGAACCCGCGGCTGTTCTCGCGCAGCAGCATGGCGATCTGGCGGCCATTGGGGGAGCGGAACAGCCCGGGCTCGCAAAGATGCGCCTGGGGATGTCGCGCGATGGCGACCGGCTCGCTCCAGGTGAGGCCGCCGTCGGAGGAGAGAGTCTTATAAACGATGAAGGGTCCGGGCATGCCCGCGTTCTGCAGGAAACGGCCGTCATCGTGAAAGACGGCCATGTAGCGGCCGCCTTTCAGCCGAATCACGCTGGCCATTGCGACGATGCCGCCGAAGTTGCCGATGGGCTTCAGCGGCGTCCACTCCTTCCCGTCATCCTCGGAGACCGACATGCGGATGGGATACAGGCCGGAGAACAGAATCAAGCGCTTGTGTTTTCGCGCATCGATCACTCTGTGGATGGTCGGCGTCTCCAGAGATGTGGCCCAGTTACCGGGAACGGGGAGGCGGGGCGACCACGTCTTGCCGCCATCGGTGCTGCGCTTCATCACGATGGCGCCTTTGCCGTGGCCCTTCGGATAGACCACGATCATGGTCTTGCGATCCTCCAGCAGCACCGTGGTGGGATGGCCGAGATACTGGCCGGGCTCACGATCCACCAGCACCTGGCGTTGTGTCTCTGACGCGAGATCGATAAATGGAATTGAATAGCCACGCGGCTGGGCAAGGACCGCGGGAAGAATGGCAAGCAGCAGAGCGACTGTGCGGACCATGATGTAACTATGCATCGATTTTGCGGGATCCTGCCCGCCGCGGTTACGCCTGTGGACACAGAGGAGCGGTTCAATAAGCAGGCCTTTCAGGATTTGCTGCGGCGCCTGTATGGGGCCGGAGTGCACGGCGTCTACGTTTGCGGGCAGACAGGCGAGGGTCCGCAGCAGCCGGCCGAGCAGCGGATGCGAGTCGCCGATGCGGCTCTCGCCGTTACGCCTCAAGGCAAGCAGGTAATCGTGCACGTGGGCGCTGTCTCGACGAGAGAGGCGATCGCGCTGGCGCAGCACGCGTCGCGTGCCGGAGCAGCCGCGGTGAGCAGCCTGCCGCCGTTCGGCGTGTACAGCTTCGCGGAGATCCGGGATTATTATCGCGCCATCGCCGAAGCGGCCAGTGTGCCGCTGCTGGTGTATTACTTCACGCCGCTGGCGGGCGGCATGACTCATCTCGATCAACTGCTGGAGCTGTGCGCGCTGCCGAATGTCGCGGGGCTCAAGTTCACGGATTCGGATATGTACAAGCTGTCCGAGCTGGTGCGCAGCGGCGCGTCCGTCTTCAACGGCAGCGACGAGATGCTTTCGGCGGGCCTGCTGCGCGGCGCGCACGGGGGCATCGGGAGCATATACAATCTCGTTCCTGAGATGTTCGTCGAGCTCTATGATCTGGCGATGGCGGGGAAGTGGGCGGAAGCGTCGGCGCTGCAAGACCGCATCAACGATCTGATCCGCATCATCCTGCGCTACCCGGTGACTCCTGCCGTGAAGACGCTACTGAACTGGAGCGGCATCGACTGCGGCCGGTGCCTGCGCCCGCGGCGCGACCTCACGGCTGATGAATTGCGTGATTTGCGCGCGTGCCTGGCATCGACGCCATTCGCGGAACGATTCGGCTGCGCGGATGTGACCGCGTGAGGCCGCAGCGGGCGGCGTGGCTGGCGGTCGGCCTGCTCTGGGTCGTCGCCATGCTGAACTACCTCGACCGGCAGGTGATCTTCTCTCTGCTGCCGCCGATCAAGGCGGAGTTCAGCGCGTCCGACTTTCAGCTCGGGCTGCTGAGCATGGCGTTTCTCTGGGTCTATGCTGCGTTCAGCCCGCTGAGCGGCTACCTGGCGGACCGCTACGACCGCGTCAAGGTCGTGCTGGTAAGCCTTTCCGTGTGGTCCGCGGTGACGTGGCTCACCGGGCATTCACGCAACTTCACTGAACTGCTGACGGCGCGCGGGCTGATGGGCATCAGCGAGGCGGCGTATCTCCCTGCCGCGCTCGCACTGATCGCCGACTATCACTCGCCCAGGACCCGTTCGCTGGCGACGGGCCTCCACCAAAGCGGCCTGTACGCGGGGATCGCCCTGGGAGGCGTGGTGGGCGGATGGATCGGCGAGCACTACGGCTGGCGGGCGGCGTTCAACGTACTCGGCCTGATCGGCATCGGCTATGGGGTCGTCCTGCTGGGCGCCTTGAGACCACCGCCGAGCCGGGAGCGCGCCCCAAAGCTCGAGACAAGCTTCATTCAGGCAATGCAGGAACTCCTGCGCACGCGCGGCTTCCTGCCGCTGCTCAGCGCCAACACTCTGGGGTCCATGGCGTACTTCATGATCTACACATGGATGCCGCTGTTCCTCTATGAGCGCTATCAGATGAGCCTGACCAACGCGGGCTTCACGGCGACGTTCTACATGCAGACGGCCAGTGCGGTGGGCATCCTGGCGGGCGGCGCACTGGCGGACCGCTGGTGCCGCAACAACCAGCGCGGGCGCGTGCTCACACAGTGGATCGGCTTTACCGCGGCCGCACCCGCGTTGTTCCTCATCGCAACGACACGCTCGATTCCGCTGCTGATCGCCGCCATGGCCGTCTTCGGGCTCGGGCGCGGCTTCTTCGACTGCAACCTGATGCCGGTGCTGTGCCAGTTGGCGCGCCCTCAAGTGCGGGCGACGGGCTACGGTATGCTCAACATGTTCTCGACGACGGTCGGCGGCTTGATGACTGCTGTAGCGGGCGCGCTGAAGGCCACGCTGGGGCTCGCCGCGGCGCTGCAGATCTCGGCTGTGCTGCTGCTGGCCGCAGCGTTCGTGCTGCTGCGCGTGTCGGTGCCTAGCGGATCATCGAGCCCGCAAGAGGCGTGAGAAGCATATTGGAAATATTGGAGACGACCTCGCCGTCACTCAAACCGGGGGTCGCGGCCAGCTTCTTCCATTCCGGGCTGGTGCCGAAGGAGCGCCAGTTGGACTCACGCGCTGCGAGATTGTCGAACGCCACCATGTAGGTGAGATTGGGCATGCGCGGACCGGCGATCATCTCACCGAAGAAGACCGGCAGCAGGCCGTGCTTGCGGAAGATGTCGATCTCGCCGTTCTCGAACATGCCGATTTTCCTGGCGAGCGACGCCAAGGTGTTGGACTCGTAGGTGCGCAGTTCGAAAATGCGCGCCGGGCGCGAGGGATCACCGGGCGGGACTTCGATGGCGGGAAATCCTTTGAAGCCGCGCAGGAGCTGCACTTCCATGCGTTGATACGGCAGGTTGACGGATTGCACCAGCGCAGCAGCGGCGGTTCCGAACGCTTCGTCCGTCTTGAGTTTGTCGTGGCACTGCTCCATGGCGGAGAGGCTCGCATGCTGCGACACCATCAGGAAGAACGGCGCCTCCGGTGCAATGGAGCTGGCGAAGAGTCCGATTGGGCCGGCGCCGGCGCGCTGCATGGCGGGCACCGTGATCTTTCCGAGAAACTCAGACAGGCGTGCGCGCTGATTGTCCGGCGTGTTGCGGCACAGGAAATAGCGGAGCTCGAGGATGGCGGGAGATTTTGTCTGTGCTTGCATGGCGGTGAGGAAAGGAGCGCCGGCGGCGCCGGCCACGAAACTGCGGCGTTGCATGATGCGAGGATTTTATCGCAATGCCTGGAGGCGCGCGGGCGCAACGGCACCAAAGCGGCGGTCGCGGCGGCGGAAGTCCTCAATCATGTCGCGCAATCCTGCGGCGGTGAAGTCGGGCCAGGCGGCGTCCGTGAATGCGAATTCCGCGTAAGCGTTCTCCCAGAGGAGGAAGTCGCTGAGGCGCTGTTCGCCGCTGGTGCGGACGAGCAGATCGACATCAGGCCCCAGGGAGGCGGAGATCGACGCGCGGTCGCGCGCTCCCGCTTCGACAGCGCGAATGATAGCATCGCGCGAGGAGTAATCCACGGCCACACGCAGACGGAGCTTGCCGCACTCGCTGGTGGCTCTTTCCGTCTCCTCAATGAGGGAGACGAGAGGACCGGGCAGGCGGTCGCGGCGGCCGATCACCTCAAAGCGCACGCCCTGCTTCTTGAGCTTCGCCGCTTCCTGACGCATGTAGCGTGCGAAGAGGCGAAACAGTCCGGAGATCTCATCCTGCGGGCGCTTCCAGTTGTCCGAGGAGAATGCGTAAAGCGTCAAGGTGCCGATGCCGAGGCCGGGCGCGGCCTCAACGACACGGCGAACAGTCTCGGCGCCGGCGCGGTGGCCCGCCAGGCGCGGCCAGCCGCGGGCCTGTGCCCAACGGCCGTTTCCATCCATGATCAGTGCGACGTGGAGGCCGTCGAATGCGTGATCAACCACGGCCGCCTCGCATGGCCCGCACCAGCGCCTCCATGTGGTCGAGATACTGCTCCAGCGCCTTGCGGCCTTCGTGTGAGAGGCGGTACTCGGTCTTGGGCACGCGGCCTTCAAATGACTTTTCGCAGGAGATGTAGCCGGCTTCTTCCAGCTTGCGGGCGTGCACGCTCAGATTGCCGTCGGTGGTGTCCAGCAGCTTCTTCAGGTCGCTGAAGGTGAGCGAGGGAGCCGCGGCAAGCGCACTGACGATGCCGAGGCGCAGCTTTTCGTGAATCAGCCGGTCGAGCTGCGGGATATCGTTGTGGACCGACGTGAGACGGCGGTCCTCCGCGCCTCGCGGGTCGTGCACCTGGGGTTTGCGGGCAGCTCTAGCCACCGTACCTCCTGTAAATCCAGAAACCAAAGATGATGTGCAGGCCGCCGAAGCCGGCCGCGAGAGGCAGATCGCGCAAGGAAGGCGGCGTGATCAGCGAGACGACGCCGAGGGCGAAGTAGGCGAGCCCCATCGACGGCACGATGCTGGCTGAAAACGCTCCCGCGGCGATCACCGCCACGCCATAAAGCAGCAGCCAGGTAGCTGCGACCAACTGAAGAAGCCCGGCATGGAAGAGCGGCCACGTAAGCATCGCGCCTGCGAGGATCGGCGGCGCGAATGCGAGCAGAAACTTGCGACCAGCGGCGGTCCACAGCGGCGTGCCAGTGCGGCGGGCTTTGTGCACCATGGCCAGAGCGCCTATGGCAACCGCCAGGACGAGTTCCGTGTACCAGACGGCCAGCCAGGCTCCAGGAGATGTCTGCCGGGATGCGAGCCATGCGGCGGGGAGAGCTGTCGCGCCCATGACCATGCCGCCGAGGCCGGGCACGGCGGTGAAAGAGCCGGCCCGCTCCATGGCGGTGCGGATATAGCGGATGTTCTCGATGGCGTGGTCATGAAGCCGGATTGGTTCAACTTGGCCCACGATTGCATTGGAGCATATTCTCCCAAAATCGTCAAGTACTTTTCTGTGCAAAGTAATTGAGACGCTTGCCCGTTCCGCTGAAGACGCGCTCGAACCCGTTACACCCGCTCCAGGGCCAGGCGGACTCTCTGACGTTCGCGGATCGTTGCGGTTTGGCTTGGCCCCGGCCTCACGCCGGGGGAATGAAGGGGCGGCCTGCCCTACCTATAGGTCTTCCGGGAAGACGGCGTAGCCGTTTGGCGGCGGATAGAGCTCTTTCAGCAGAGCCAGGCGCTTGCGCAGGTAATTGGACGCGATCTGGCGGGGGCCGGTCTCGACGTCGATATCGCAGCAGATGCCGTGAGTGTAGAGAGTCAGGGTATCGATAAAACTCTGGCGCGCGTATTCGCGGAACCGCCTGGAAGGACGGGACGGATTGCGGTCGCGTTCATCCAACTCGACCTTGAGCCGCCAGGAGTCCTCGTCCACCTCCCCGTGCGCGGCTTTGTGCAGCTCATGCCGGAGAAGCTGGAGGTAGGCTTCGGGGACGTCCTTGCCGGTTTTTCCCGCAACGAGCTCTGCGATGGCATGGTAGAAGCGGTAGTGGTAGTCGGCCACCTCAGTGTCCTTTACCGCGAAGGCGAGCACGGCGCCGCCGCCGGTCAACAGTGAGCCGAAACCGAGAGAGAGGTCTTCCTTGGGCTTCTCTGTCGTGACCAGAGGCTCCGGAGTGGTGCGCGCCCGGTGCTTCTCACCTTTTTCAAGGTAAGGAACGAGCAGAATGCGGACCGAAGGCAGGCGTCCAGCGATGACCGGAGGGAGTGCAGCCACGGGTTCGTCGAGGTATTCGCGCAGGTCCTCTTCGCTCAGCGACACTGCCGCGCAGAAGTAACAGAACCGGTTGCCCAGTGGGACCATCTCGTTGCGGAATCGGTCCGCGAACTGCCCCAGATTCAGGCGCTGCAGTGGATAGTGCAGGGACATCGTCAAATGCAACTCCAGTCTAGCAGAGAGCCTCAAGGATCCCTTGTTTTTGAGCAAAACGGGACGCAGGACCACAGAATGCGCACCTTCTTTGCCTTGACCCGCCTCGCTGCCTCGCTTGAAGATGTTTGCGGACATCCGGGAGCACCTGCAGGGGGAGACCGAAAGGAAGGTGACGCACAATGAGGAAACGATTCAGTTCGCTGATCACCGTCTCCGCACTGACCGCATCGCTTATGTTCTCCGGAAGCGCGGCGGCTTTCCAGGCAACCCAGCCGGCACCTGCGAAGGCACCGACGAAACAACAACCAGCCATGCCGGCCGGCCCGACGGAGCAGGACATTGCGGACGCCAAGGCGAAAGGGCTCGTGTGGGTCAATACAAGCAGCAAGGTTTACCACAAGGGCGGCGAATACTACGGAAAGACGAAGCATGGCAAGTTCATGACTGAAGCGGACGCTCAGAAAGCCGGCTACCACGCCGCGCATGAGCAGGGCGAGGGAAAGAAGAAGTCCGCTCCTCCGGCCAAATAGAGCCGTGTTTGCCCGGTTTGCGATCCGCCTGACGCTAGACTGAGATGGATGGCGTTGAAGATCCTGATCTCGGCAGGAGAGGCGTCGGGCGACCGCTACGCGGCAGGCGTGGCGGCAGCCATCCGGTGCATCCGGCCGGAGGCGGATTTCTTCGGCTGCACGGGAGCGGAGATGCGCGCCAACGGGATCCGCACCGTGGTGGATTCAGCGAACCTCTCGGTGGTGGGGCTGGTCGAGGTGGTACAGCACATCCCGAGGATTTACGGCGAATATCGAAAGCTGGTCGAAGCCGCCGAACGCGAGAAGCCCGACGCCGCCGTTCTGACTGACAGCGCGGGCTTCCATCTGCGCGTAGCCGCGCAGCTCCGCAAGCTGGACATCCCGGTTTTTCAATTGGTTGCCCCGCAGGCGTGGGCTTGGCGGGAAGGGCGGGTAAAACAACTCAGGCGAAACGTAAACGAGCTGCACTGCATCTTTCCCTTCGAGGAGCAATTCTTCCGGCAGCACGGCGTGAACGCTCATTACATTGGCCATCCGCTGGCACAGATCGTGCGGCCCTGGCTGGGGCGGGCTGAGTTCTTCTCCAAGCACCGTCTGCCGGCGGACCGGCCTCTTGTCGCGCTCTGTCCGGGCAGCCGGCAGGGAGAGATCGCCCGGCACCTGCCGGTTCTCGGAGAGGCAGTGGAGCGCATTGCAGAACAGAGGGCTTGCACGTTTCTTCTGGCCGCCCCGGCCGGAGCGGCAGACCGGTTCGGCAAGGACTTTTGGAGTCCCCTGCGCCCCGAGGGGCGGGTCCGGTACTGTGAAGGAGAGACCTGGGACGCAATGGGACACTCGGATGTGACGCTGGCCGCGAGCGGAACAGTCACCATCGAAGCGGCCCTGCTGGGCGCGCCGATGGTGACGTATTACCGCGTCTCGCCGGTCACCTATCTGATCGGCAAGCCGCTGGTCCGGGTGCCATACTACTCCATGGTCAACCTGGTGGCCGGGAAGCGTGTGGTGGCTGAATACATCCAACAGGACATGACAGGCGCCAATCTCGCCGGCGAGGCGATGCGGCTTCTGTCGGCGCCCGAAGCGCGCGAGCGCATGAAGGCAGAGCTTTCGGAAGTGCGCACGGCGCTGGAAGCGGGCCACGATCCGTTTGAGTGCTCCGCCCGCCGCATCCTGACATACATTCAAGAGGAAGTGCGATGAATCCCGTTTCGACGCGATCTGTCTCGACGCTCGCCGCCGGCCTGCTACTGGCCCTTACCGCTGCCGCCCAGGATCGCCGGGCAAACCTGGACGTTGAGTCCTACCAGATCCAGGCCAAGATCGAGACCGCGCAGCAGAGCCTGGCAGCGAAGGCCCAGGTCACGTTCGTGCCCCTGGACGACAAAGTCACCACTGCCACGTTCGAGCTGAACAACGCTTTGAATCTGGGCGGGGTGACCGATGCTTCGGGCCAGCCTCTGCAGACCACGCGCGGGGTGGGCGACTTCACGGTGCGGGTCAACTTCCAGCAGCCTCTGGCCAAGGGTGCGGCGACCACGATTACGTTCACCTACAGCGGGCGGCTCGGCGGCGAGGAAGAGTCGCCGGTGGGCGGAATCAATTTCGCGTCGATCAAGTCCGATCGCGCGTATCTGCTCTATCCGGCACGCTGGTTCCCGGTGAACGGCTACACGTCGGACCGCTACCAGATGAACCTGAACGTGCAGGCGCCGGCGGGATTCAAGGTGATCAGCAGCGGAATGGAGATTCCAGGGTCGGAAGGCACGACGTTCCGCTCGACGCAACCCGGCTTCTACGGCAGCCTGGCACTGGTGCAGGGCACTTCGCAGAAGATCAGCGCGGAAGGCGTCAGCACGGACATCTGGTTCCGTCCGGACAAGCAGGGCATGGCCAAGGCGTTCGGTGACGAAACCGCCAAGGTGATGAACTTCCTGACGAGCCTGTACGGCGTCCCTCCGAACAAGAATCTCTCGCTGGTGGAGACGGGCGATGGCGCGCCAAACGGCTACTCCGCGCCCGGCATCCTCTTCCTGTCGCCATCCGGCATCGGGAAGGCGCCATCGCAGCGGCTGCTGGCGAATCAGATCACGCGGCAATGGTTCGGCTGCCTGGTGTCGCCGGTGAACCGCAACCATATCTGGATCACTAACGGAATCGCCCGCTACGCCGAACTCCTCTACCTGGAGAACGTCAACGGCGCATCGGTACTGGAGCCGGAAATCCGCGATCTGTATATCGACGCGCTCACGGTGACGGACGCGCCCGTGCGGCAGGCGGCTCGGTACGAAGACTACTCACCTGAGTACTTTGCCGTCACCGGCAGCAAGGGCGCGGCCACGTACAACATGCTGCGCTGGATCATCGGCGACGACGCGTTCAAGAAGACGCTGCACACCGTCACGGACCAGTTCGCGAACAAGCCGATTGCGACAGAGGATCTCCGCAAGGTCGCGGAAGGGGCCGGCGGGCAGAACCTGCAGGGCTTCTTCATCCAGTGGCTGGAGTCGACCGGCGCGCCGGAGTTCAAGATCGACTACACGATCTACCGCACGCAGAAGGGCTTCCGAGTGATGGGCAAGATCTCACAGGATCTCGACACATTCCGCATGCCGGTGGAGCTGCGCATCGATACGGAAGGCAATCCCGAGTTCAAGCGCGTGGATGTGGTCGGACCGTCGACCGATTTCTCAGTGGACACATTCGGCAAGCCGAAAAAAGTCGTCGTGGATCCGAACGGCAGGATGCTGCGGCTGAGCCCGGACATGCGGGTTGCGGTGGCGATCCGCCGCGGCGAGCAGTTTGCCGAGGTCAACGAATACAACGAAGCGCTGAAGGAGTATCAGAAAGCACTGGAAGTGAACCGCATCAACTCGCTGGCGCACTACCGGGTGGCGGAGGTGTTCTTCCTGCAGGGCAACTACCAGTCGGCGGCCAACGAATTCCGCGAGGCGCTGAACGGCGACCTGGAGCCGAAGTGGACCGAGGTGTGGAGTCACATCAATCTCGGGAAGATCTTCGACGTAACGCAACAGCGTGAGCGGGCGATGAACGAATACACGCTGGCCATCCGCACCAAGGACAACACACAAGGCGCGCAGGAAGAGGCGGCCAGGTATCGCCAGGCTCCGTATCAGCGGAAGGACAACAACTAACGGGGCGGCGGACTCCTTTCCCCGGGCGAAAAGGCATAGTTCCAGTCCGCCCTCACGTACAGATTGATGCCGGACAAAGCCAGGAGGAATTATGCCGGGCAATGCAGATGCAACCGGATCAAGAGTCACGTTGCACGTGGTTTCAAGCCTTGATGGGTTCATCGCGAGGAAGGACAACAGTGTCTCCTGGCTCGATGACAGTGGAAGTGTCTACGAAGCTGGAGTTTCCGTTTCGGAGGAAGAAGCCGCGACCTTCGTCAAAGGCATAGACTGCTATGTGCTCGGTTCTCGCACGTATGAACACGCACTTGAGCTGGGCTGGCCATATGGCGACACGCCGACGGTGGTGGTGACCGGCAGAGAGTGGCCACAGGCGAGGGAGAACGTGGAGTTCTATTCGGGCGATCTCTCAAGGCTCGTTGACGAGAAGCTCGCGCCGCAATTTCGAAACATCTGGCTGGTGGGTGGAGCCATGTTGTGCCAGCGTTTTCTTGAACTCGGCCTGGTGGACGAGATCAGGTTGACCATAGCTCCTATCCTATTGGGCGACGGACTCCGGTTATTCGGTGGATCCCTGATGGAAGAGAGGTGGGATTTGAAGAACGTGGCCGCTTACAAGAATGGGTTTGTCGAGTTATCGTACGCCGCGTCCAGCTGACGGTTGGCGAGCGGGAAGAAGCATGAGTTTACCGAGCAATCCTGTCAGCGCGAGCCTCGGAGCCGCTCCATTTCGCGGCGGTCGCGTTTCGAAGGCCGGCCCGCGAAGGCGGATTCGAAGCGCGGCTCCGCCTTTCTCGCCTCCGCGGCGAGGAAGCGCGCTTCGCGGCTTTGATCCGATTCCCGGTACAACGTTTGGGCCACTGCGGCGGGGCCCCGCATTTCGCTCAGGGCAAGCACTTCCACTTGGAATTCGCCTGCCGGAGTCCAGATCTTGAGCTGATCGCCCACTTTGACTTCCCGCGCAGGCTTCGCGGAAAGGCCGTTCGACTCCGCACGCCCGAGATCGCAGGCCTTGGCCGCCGCCGCCCTGGTCTTAAAGAACCTCGCCGCCCACAGCCACTTGTCCATGCGCACACCAGTCACATTTCAATTCTCGCCTACGCGGCTCACCGCTGCCCGTGCAGGGGATGCCGGACGATGGAATGATCTTGCGGCGCCCCGCCCGTGCAGGGCAGCGAGTTGCCTGTGAGGCCATGGAGCGGTTGAGGCGCCATCCGGCATATGCCGGTCCGCTGAAGGTGCGCTTACCCGCTCGCTACAGCTCGCGGCTCTATCGCGGCGCCTTTTCATCTCCTTTGCTGGCCCGCAGGGCCTACGGACTCCGTTGAAAGTCGCGATTGGATCCGTTGCACAACGTTAGTGGCAGCCCGCAGGTCATTGGGGACTGGCTACCGCTCGCGGCGGGCGGCAGCGAGCGGGTGCGACATGTCTGAGTCCGCGTGGCCCTTTAGTAAGCCCCGCCCTCCATCAACTCGCGGACCTCGCTCAGATCCTGCGTCTTACCCAGCGCCAGCATCAACCGGATTCGCGCCTTCACGGCGTTGAGAGTCCCGGCGAGGATCACTCCCCGCAGCCGCAAATCATGCCCGCTGCCTTCATAGCCGTAAGTATCCAGCACGCGGCCGTGGGCGCAGCGTGTCGCGATCACCACCGGTAGCCCCGCGTCGATCGCGCGTTGAATGCCGGCCACCGCTTCCGGCGGAACGTTGCCGCGGCCCGTTCCTTCGATGACGATCCCGTGCGCGCCGCTCTCCCGCGCGTAGTCGATGAAGCGGCTGTCCGAGCCCGCGCACATTTTGACGAGGTCCACACGCGGCTCCAGGCAATCCGTCACAATCACCGCGCGCTCGATCAGACGCCTGCCGAAGATCACGCGGTCCACGTCAACGAGACCGAGGGGGCCAAACACCGGACTCTGAAACGTCTCCAGTTGCTGCGTGTCCGTCTTGGTCGCCTCGGACGCGGCGTGGATCATCTGATTCAGCACCACGAACACGCCCTGCCCGCGCGCGTCCGGTCTGATCACAGTCCGGATCGCCGCCGAGAGATTCGCCGGCCCGTCAAAGCCTGGTTCGGTCACCGTGCGCATGGCGCCCACCACTGCCACGGGCTTCTCGCTCGTGTGGCGCAGGTCCAGCAGGTACGCGGTCTCCTCCAGCGTATCTGTCCCATGCGTGACAATCGCGCCGGCCAGGTCCGGACGCTGCAACTCTCGCCTGAGCAATTCCGACACCGACCAGATCCGCTGGAGGTTCATGTGCGGCCCCGGATACCTGCCGAACTCCAGAATCTCCAGTTCAGCCAGCTCTTTCAGCTCCGGATCGTGATCGATGAGTTCTGCGCCGCTCAACGCCGGGACCGCGCCGCCTGTGGCGGGGTCAAACTTCATTCCGATGGTGCCGCCGGTGAAGACGAGCAGGACCTTCTCCATGCCCAACCATTGTCCAGCATTTCGTGGTGCTCAAAGACGAAGAGAAAAGCGCCCCCATTCGTGCACCCTATTCCTGGTGATAGTGACCCCTTCGCGGAATCCATCTCCAGCGAAGCCCTTCGGATTGTGGCGGTTCCCCGGTACGCCTGCCCGTTGTGCAGGAGTTAAGCGTGCGCCAGGCACACCTCCGCAGGATGATGGACTGGGTTCAGGCAGAAGGAACGGCGCGCATTGCCGCAGAGGGCTGGGATATAGGCGACAAGCGACCTGAAATCAGCCCAACGGCTTTCCGGCTGATAGAGCCCATAAAAACTCTCGATTTGTCTGCGGCCGCCGTTACCCTTCATACTCGCATCAATTCGGATGTTCTCCCCGTCTGCGGGACCCTGGGGTCTATGGTCTTCGCACCATCCGGATGAGCTCCACCGCTCACCCCCTCGTCAGCGACGCCGGTGCGGCACCAAACAACCTCTGTAGGCAAGGCAACACCACATGCGTTACACGACTATGTTCATGAGCGTCGCAATCGCCGCGTGCGCGTACGGGCAGACCACGGCACCTTCAACGTCTACTGCCACTCCTGCGGCCCCTGCCGCGCCTGTTGATACTGCACCCGCTCCCCCGCCGACCTCATTCAGCTACAAGGGATTCAGCGCCAGCGGATACGTCGACACCTACTACAACCAGAACTACAACGACCCGTCCTCGCGCTATTCGGGGGGCCAGGCCCTGAACATTACAGCCAACAAACTCAGCCTGAACAGCGTCACCGGCTCCTTTGCATACGATCCCAAGCCCATCGGATTCCGCGTCGACGTCGGTTACGGAACCACCTACGACGCCTTCTACCTAAGTGAGCCGCGCCACACTGACTGGGCGCGTTACCTGCTCAATGCCTACGTCACCGTGAAACCCGCGGCATGGAAAGGTCTGCAAGTCGACTTCGGCAAATTCGTCACCAGCGCCGGCGCTGAGGTCACCGAGACCTACTTGAACTGGAACTACTCGCGCTCCCTGCTGTTTGCGTTCGGTCCTTACTATCACACCGGTTTGCGCGCCAGCTTCCCGGTGAAGCCAAACTGGACCGTCGGGGCACAGTTGGTCCAGGGGTGGAATACGGTGCAGGACAACAACAGCGGCAAGACCTTCGGCCTCACGAGCGTGAATACGTTCTCCAAGGTCACCTTCGCCAATACCTACTACGCCGGTCCCGAGAACACCGGCACCACCGCAGGTTGGCGCAACTTCTACGACACTGCCATCACGGTCACGCCGAACAGCAAGGTCTCGATGTACTACAACCTCGACATCGGCAACAACAAGTATCCGAACGGAGGCTCGGGCACGTTTTGGGGCATGGCCGGAGCGGCCAAGGTGACGGTGAACAAGTTCTTTGCTCTGGCGCCCCGCCTCGAGTACTACAGCGACAAGGACGGCTTCTGGACCGGCACTCCGCAGGCCTTCAAGGAATTCACCATCACCGGCGAGTTTAAGCTGAACGAGAGCATCATCAGCCGCCTGGAGTACCGCAAGGACTGGTCCGATCAACCGTTCTTCCAGGTCGGCCAGGTCCCCGGCCTGTCGAAACATCAAAATATGCTGGTCGCCGGATTCACGTTTGTGGTCAAGCCGGGGATGTTCGACTTCGGAGGCAAGCCTAAGCCTTAGGCCGGAGCGACATTCGAACGATCAGGAGGAGGCGGGGCGCCCAATGGGCGCCCTGCTGGTCATTTGGGGTGTTGTCGGGCGGAAAGATGGTGGGCGATCACAGGATCGAACTGTGGACCTCTTCCTTGTAAGGGAAGCGCTCTAACCAGCTGAGCTAATCGCCCTTCGTGGTCATTCTAGCATTCGCCGCTCTCATGGCGGCTCCAGCGGCCTCGATGGCCCTCACGGCGTCCATCTCTGTCTCCCCGCCAGACACCTGAAGTCCGCATCCGAATCATCTCAGGCGGCCGGATTACTGCCCTCCATGAGGCGGAACGTCCCACTTTGCGGGCCTCCCGCCACCCTTCGCCTCAAAAAATGCCCAAAAAGCGGCCTTTTCTGCGCTCGCACCCCTTTACACGGCGCTCGCGCTTACCTTATCATTGATCTGCGAACGAGACCCTCGAACAAAATCGATCGGTTTTGTTTTATACAGCCGACGGGGCCGCCTGAGCCGCCGCGGCCGATGGGAGACATCAAGGAGCGTTATGGCCGAAGTGAAAAAAATGACCCAGACGCAGTTGGTGAAGGAACTCGCCACTGCCACCGGTATCTCTAACAAGCAGGCGAAGGCTGTGCTCGACAAGTACGTCGAGATCGCCATCGCTCAGACCAAGAAGGTCGGCGTGTGCGTCCTGCCCGGGATCGGCCGTCTGAAGAAAGTGGAGCGCAAGGCACGCATGGGCCGCAACCCCGCAACCGGCGCCGCCATCAAGATCCCGGCCAAGAAAGTCGTCAAGTTGACCCTCGCCAAGGCTCTCAAGGACAGCATCGTCCCGCCCAAGAAGAAGTAGCCTCCTGGCGCCTGCAAGGTAGGTCTCGCACAAGCCCCGCGGGCCGCACGGCCGCGGGGCTTTTTATGCGCACACTTCAACCCGGTGCGCAAAAGCCCCGTCCGGCTTTCGCCTCAGGGGCTTGTGTCTGTTCAGGAGATCTTGGAATCGCCGCTCAACGTTCGGGCGGCAGGGGGAATGCCCATCAACATCAGCGGCCGCTTAGGCCTGCTTGTTCTCGTCGGGCTTGCTCTCTTCCTTCAACGCGTGCTTGAAGTTCTTGATTCCCTCTCCGAGGCCTTTTGCCAATTCCGGGATCTTCTTGCCGCCAAACAGCAGGACGGCGACCGCCAGAATAACAACCAATTCCATCGGACCAATAGACCGCACTAAGGGCCTCCTATTCCACTAACATTGTAGGTACGGCCTCGAAACGGCGTCAAGCGAACGAAGTCAGGTCTGGATGGCAGGAGTTGCGCCTTGAGGAAACCTAAGCCGCTGGAAATCAAGGAAGATCATGGCCTCCGGGCACGGCGCCGGGCACGTGCAGCAGTGGGTCCCGTCAAGCCCTCCCGCGCGATCATGCCCAAGCACCTCAAGCCTCCGCGCCACAAACCCAAATTGGAAGACGAGTCCCTCTGACTCCCATCTTCTTCTCCTCTTTCCCTCTTCGCGGGTGAGAAAAATCCTTGTCCGCGGAGACTCTATCCATGAGTGCGTCATCCGCTCGTCGCGCCGGCGATCTGCTTTGCCGGGGGAATCGTGTTGTCGAGGCTCGCGCCGTTCACCCCTGCCGAGGCTGTCGTGTGCGCCGCAGCTGGCGCGGTGGCGCTCGGCGCCGGAATCCTCAGACGCTCCTGGCTCACGCATTTCGGAGGATGCGTTCTCATGGGGGCACTGGGCTTGCTCAGCGCAAATCTCCAACCTCCGCCTACACCGCCCGCGAAAGGACTCGAGGCCGGGCGAATTACTGGATGTGTTGTTGAGCCGGCCGTCGTTCGGGACGGCCGGACCCAGTTCACCCTCGAGATCCGTCCGGGTGCGGCCGCGCGGGTCTCCATCCCGGCGGCAAAGGATAGCGCTCCTCCGCCCCATATCCGGTACGGCCGCAGAGTTACGGTCGAAGTCCGCTTCCGGGAAGTGCGCGGGTATCACAATCCCGGTTCTTTCGACCTCGAGCAGTGGACCGCCCGCCGCGGCATCTTCTGGTATGCCACTGCCTTGCGCGGCACGACGCCTGTCGTCCACTCGGAAAGCTGCGCGCCACTCTGGCGCAGAACGCTGGGGGGCTGGCGCGCCGCTGCTCTTGCGCGAATTGACTCTCTGTATCCCGAGGACTCGTATCGCTCAGCGATGATGCGCGGCCTGCTGCTCGGCGACAAGACCGGCATCCGCCAGGCGTGGATCGAGGACTTCCGCCGGACCGGCACTTACCACGCTCTCGTCATCTCGGGAAGCCATATCACCCTCGTCTGCGGGCTCTTCCTGCTCTGGCGCCGGTTCTTCGGCTACGGCGCCCGGACGGTTCTCGTCGTCTCCGCCGCCACAGCCTGGCTCTATTCCCTGCTCGCCGGGGGCGATCCTCCAGTTCTGCGCGCCGCCGCCGGATTTACGCTCTTCGCCGTGGCCTCGCTCTTCTATCGCCGCACTTCGGTTCTCAATCTCCTCGCTGCGGTCGCCATCCTGTTCCTCGCCCTCGACCCCCAGCAACTCTTCGACGCCAGCTTTCAGCTTTCCTTTCTTGCCGTCGCCGCGATCGGCGCATTTGCGCCGCAATCTCACTCATCGCGTGTTCCCGAGCCAAGGCGTGAATCGGCCAGGCTCGAACTCCGCCTGCTTGCGCAGACGATGCATCTCACGACGCCGGTCTCTGAGTCCGCCGCGTTGCGGATCCTCACGGCCATCGCCGGAGCCTTCGCCTCGGCATGGGGCCTTTTCCGGCTCTCCGCAGCCGTTCAGGCCGGACTGGCCCTGCCTATGGCCATCTTCTTTCACCGGCTCTCGATCACAGGGCTCACAGCGAACGTCCTCTCGGTGCCGGTTCTCTCACAAGCGATTCCTGTCGGGTTTCTGGCGGTCTTTACCGGGTGGCATTGGCCGGCCGCGATCGCCGGGTGGCTGCTGGACACATCGCAGTCCATCGCCGGGTGGCACGCCCGCCTGGAACCTGAATGGCGGATCCCCGATCCACCTCTCTGGCTCGCTCTACTAATCCCCGCGGCGCTCATCCTCTGCGCACTCCCGATGCGCCGAATCTTGCGAGTCTCCTCCCTGGTCCTCACAGCGGGGCTGCTCGCACTTCTCGTGCTTCATCCATTCGAACCCCGCTTCGCACGGGGGGCGATCGAGCTTTCGGCGATTGATGTCGGACAGGGTGAGAGTCTGCTGGCGACAATGCCGGACGGCGAGATGGTGGTGATCGATGGCGGCGGGCTGCCGCGGTTCAATCGAAAGAACTCCGACGTCTTCGACATCGGAGAGGAAGTTGTCTCGCCCTACCTCTGGTCTCGCGGAGTCGGCCGCCTGGCGGCCGTGGCTGTGACGCACTTGCACGACGACCACGCCGGCGGCATTGAGGCGCTGCTCACCAACTTTCGTCCCAGGGAGCTCTGGTCGGGATTCAACCCTGATCATCCAGCCTGGCGGCGTCTCGATGAGGCGGCGCGCGCTCTCGGCATCCGGGTTCGAATCCTGAAACAGGGAGACCGGTTTTCAATGGGACAAGCGGAGTGGCAGGTGCTCGCCCCGGCGCCGGCACAGCCCTGGACCGGCAAGCCCCGCAACAACGACTCGCTGGTCCTGCTTCTGCGCTATCGCCGCAGTACTTTCCTGCTCACAGGCGACATCGAGCACGCCGTCGAAGCCCGCCTGGTGGAAGAGCAGACGATCGGCCGCGTCGATGTGCTCAAGGTTGCCCATCACGGCAGCCGGCTCTCTTCTCTACCATCTCTCCTGGATGCGGCGCGTCCCTCTATCGCCGTCATCTCCGCGGGTCAGGGCAATTCCTACGGGCTCCCGCACCCATTGACGATCGAAGCGCTGCAGCGCGGGCACACAATCATTCTGAGAACTGATCGCGATGGACTCGTTTCCGTGCGGACAGACGGAAGATACTTCACGCTGGACGCAGGCCGCGCCTCTCAAACTGCCTGGTCGTTCCGGGACCTCTTTTAAGGGCTAGACCGCGCTCTCCGCCTCGCCTCGCTCCGCCGCCTCCGGCCCTGCCTGACGCGCCTCGTTGACCACCCGCACTGCGTCTTCCAACTGGTTGGCCGGAACCAGCAGCTCATACGGCAGATTCGGCATCTGGCTTGCACCCAGGACCACGACTTGAATGCCGTTTGCCTCCAGAAGGGTCTTCACTGACAGGTATTCCATTTCCGAAAGCTCCAATTCTAGACCGCCCTCGGTGAGAGGCACCAGGTTCATGTTGGGATTAGGTGCGCTGGAATCGCTCATGTCGCCTCCGATTCCATTGTACGCACCTTCTTGCGGCCGTCCCTGTCGATCGCAGCCAACGCTGCCCTTCTCGTTCGCTACAATAAGACCGGAGGCTCTTTTTCGCATGGAATTCGATAGCGAAGAATATACAAGCAACGCGATGTGGTTTATTGCAGGGGCCGCCGTGGGTGCATCCCTCGCTCTCCTTTTCGCCCCCTCGTCCGGGCGGGTCACGCGCCGGAAGATTCGTCACGCAGCCAAGCGCAGCGGGATCGCGCTGGACCGCACGGGCCACGATCTGATCGATAAGGGCAAGGAGATCTACGAGAAGGGCCGGCGGATGGCCGACGACGCCGCCGACATGCTCGATCGCGGGAAGAAGCTCGTCGAAGGATAACCTGAATGCGGCTCTGTGAATTCAAGAATGAGCCGTACGCAGACTTCTCCAAACCCGAAAACGCGGGGCCCATGCGTACGGCCCTCGCCGCAGTGCGCGCCGAGTTCGGCAAGGAATACGGCTTACGGATCGGAGGCAAGGAGCACCGGACCGGCGACCTGCTGAAGTCGCTCAACCCCTCCAACCCCTCCGAGGTGGTCGGCCTTCACCACAAAGCCACTGCAGACCTGGCCAACCAGGCCATCGCCGTTGCGGATTCCTACTTCCCAGCTTGGGCGGCGACGCCCGCGGCCGAGCGCATTGCCATGCTTCGCCGCGCGGCTGCCATCCTGCGCCGGCGCAAGCTCGAATTCGACGCCTGGCTGGTCTATGAGGCAGGCAAGAGCTGGGCTGAAGCCGAGGCCGACGTCAGCGAGGCCATCGACTTCTGCGACTACTACGCGCTGCTCGCCGAGCGGCTCGCGAATCCCGAACCCCTCGTCCAGTTGCCCGGCGAGCGAGATGAGCTCCGCTACCTCCCGCTCGGCGTCGGCGTCGTCATTCCTCCCTGGAACTTCCCTCTCGCCATTCTGGTGGGCATGACTACGGCCGCGCTGGTCACCGGCAATACGGTCGTGATTAAGCCCTCCTCCGATACGCCGACCATCGCAGCGAAGTTTGCCGAGGTGCTCGACGAGGCGGGCTTCCCTCCACAGAGCTACACGCTCATGGTCGGCAGCGGCGGAGAAGTGGGAGACCTGATCGTCACGCATCCCCGCACCCGCTTCATCTCGTTCACTGGCTCTCGCGAAGTGGGACTGCGCATCAATGAACTGGCGGCCAGGCCCGTCAAGGGCCAGGTCTGGATCAAACGAGTCATCGCTGAGATGGGCGGCAAGGACGCGATCATCGTCGATGACGAAGCCGATCTTGACGCCGCGGTTCAGGGCGTTCTCTGGAGCGCCTACGGCTACCAAGGCCAGAAGTGCTCCGCCTGTTCCCGCGCTATCGTTGCCGAAAAGGTCTACGATCAGTTCCTCGAGAAACTCGCCGCCAAGGTGAGCGCGCTACAAGTAGGGTCTGCCGACGATCCCGCCAACTACATGGGCCCCGTGATCAACGAGAGGTCGATGAAGTCGATCCTGAACTACGTCGACATCGGCGCAAAAGAGGGTCGCCTGGTGGCCGGAGGCAGACGGCTGGATGGGGATGGCTACTTCGTCGCCCCCACTGTCATCGCCGACATCGCGCCGGACGCCCGCATCTTTCAGGAAGAGATCTTCGGTCCCGTCCTCGCCGTTACCGAGGCGCGCGACTTCGATCAGGCCCTGGAGTACGCCAACAACAGTGAGTACGGCCTCACCGGCGCTGTCTACTCGAACAATCCTGAGAAGGTCGCCCGCGCGAAGGACCAGTTCTTCGTCGGCAATCTGTACATCAACCGCAAGTGCACTGGAGCCATGGTGGGCGCGCACCCCTTCGGAGGATTCAACATGTCCGGCACGGACTCCAAGGCAGGCGGCCCGGATTACCTCTTCTGGTTTGTCCAGGCCAAATCGGTCGCAGAGAAAGTCCCGTAAATTTCGGCTATACTGGTCCCTGACCCCGATTGGAAGGGGACCATCAAGTCATAGACACAGGGTCAATCACGACCAACGTGGCGAACGGCGAGGCATCGACCTCGCCGTTCTCCCTTTTGGGATATGATCTTGTGCCATGAGGCACTCTCGCCGCAGTTTTCTCGCTTCCGCTCCGTTCGGGCTCCCAGCGCTCTCTGCCGCGATCCAGTCGCAGTCCTCCCCGTCGCGTCGGCCCAAACTGAAAATCACCGACATTCGGACGGCGCAGATCCGTGGCCACGGCTATCAACTCCACGTGCGCGTCTACACCGATCAGGGACTCATTGGCCAAGGCGAGGCCACGGACTCCATCCTCGGCGGCGTCCCCATCGTGCAAAGCTTCCGCCGCCCGCTCATCGGCCAGGACCCGCTCAATATTGAAGCCATTTGGGAGCGGTTACGCACCATCGGCATCTTCGCCGGAGCACAATCCGGCCAGTACGTGACCGCATTGACCGCGGTCGAGATCGCCCTCTGGGACCTCGCGGGCAAGGCCCTGGGCGTGCCCGTCTACCAACTGCTCGGCGGCAAGGTTCGCGATCGCGTCCGTATCTACTGCGACTCCGCCAACCATCATCCCGACGATCCGCTCGCGAAGCAGAAGCTGCATGAGATCGAGGCCATGGGCTTCACTGCGCTCAAGATCGACATCGACGAGGCTGCCGATCCATCCCGGTTCGATCGCGTCAACTGGACCGCCTCCAACGGTGAGATCGATCGCATGGTCAAGGAAGTAGCATTCGTCCGCGAAACCGTCAGCAAGAAGGTGGATCTCGCCGTTGACATGCACGGCCGTTACGACGGCGCCACCGGCAAGCGCGTCGCCATCGAACTCGAGCCGTTCAAGCTGCTCTGGCTGGAGGAGCCCGTGCCCGCAGAAAACATCGATGTCATGCGCGACATCCGCCAGTCCACGAAGACCCCAATCTGCGCTGGTGAGAACCTCTTCCTCCGCCACGGCTTCCGCGAACTGCTTGAGAAGCGCGCCGTGGACATCATCATGCCCGACCTCCAGAAATGCGGCGGCCTGCTTGAAGGACGCAAGATCGCCGACATGGCCCACACCTACTACACGCCGTTCGCGCCCCATTGCGTCGTCTCTCCCCTCGGAGTCATGGCGTCCTGCCATGTCTGCGCCGCCGTCCCCAACTTCCTCGTTCTCGAATGGCACTGGATCTCACGCCTTCAGCTCTGGAAGGACTTCGTCAAGGAGGGAGAGATCATCGAGAAGGGGTTCGTTACCGTTCCGGACCGCCCCGGCTTCGGCGTCGAGATGAACGAGGAGGCCGCGCGCAAGGCGCAGGTCCCCAATACCCCCTGGTTCCAGGAAGGGGTCTAAGTGAGGCACAGGCCGAACCCCTCCCTGATCAAGAAACGCACGGCACAGCGCGCCCACGCAAAGAAGCGCTTTCAGCAGCGGTTCGACCTGGATCTCAACCGGGATCGCATCCATGCCATCGAGCTGAGGATTCAGCACCGGCAAGCGATCCAGGTGGGGAAGCGCTCGTCAGGACGCAGCACATGGCTGGTGGAAGTGGATCGCAAGCTGGTCCTGGTTGCGTACGACAAGACCACACAGCGGCTTGTGACCGCCCTGCCGGAGGAGTGCCTCGAGAATGTTCCGCCGGAGACGCTGCGAATCGCACGGATCTGGCTCCTGCCGCAGGTCCAGGAGGAGATCGCTGCAGATATCCTCTCAGGAAAGGCCACGCTGATCTGGGCGCGGCACGATGACCTGGCGTACTATCAGCTCGAATATGACGGCGAGCCGCTCGACATCGGATACCGAAAAAGCACAGGCGCACTGGTGAAGTACGAGGAAAAGCGCGGCAAGAAACGGCGCGCAGCGGTACCCGTCATCCAAACAGCCGACGCCCCTCGTCCGGCGGAAACCACCGCTGCATCAACTCCAGCCGCCGGCGCAGCCACTGAGCCGGAAGATGCTCCTCCCCCGCCCGCACCGTGACGTCGTGCCACAGGCAATGCACATACTCCGCGGCAGTGCTCGCGAACGAAGCGCACGCGTAGCTTTTCAGACGGTGCAAGCTTGCCGCCGCCGCGCGGCTCGACAGCAGCCGGCGCTTCTCCACCAACGCATCCTCGTCGATCTCTCCGGTGACGCCGGCCTCGATCTCCGCGTGAAGAAGGGCGAGCCACGCCGCCTCTTCGGCGAAATCGATCCGCTCCCACAATGCCTGGCCCAAGCACCGCAGTAACTCAAGTGCGAGGTCGTGCGCCTCACACCCCGCCGCGGCAAGTTCGATTCGGATTGTGTCTTCGGACTCTGTCCAACGCGACGAAGCGCGCCCGCCGCTCAGATCATCCTTCAGCTCAATCAGGCAGGGCTTGAGCCGCCGACTGATCGAGGCTGGAATCGCCTCTACAGCCGGCTGGATGAATTCGACGACCGCCTCGGGATAACCGCTGCCTTCTATCTGCATGTCACAGGAGCGCGACCCGCTCCTCAGCGGGCTCCGCTCAACAATACCAGGGCTCGTCCAGGTAAGGCACCACGGCCCGGGGCAGCAGCCGGTAGTTCTCCGGCGGGGCCGCTCCGTGGGCAACCTCCCAGATCCGCTCAAACACCACGCGCCGCTCCAAGCCCGCTTTCTGACCTTCCGCCACAATCCTGAACACCTGCGCCGCCAGTTCATCGACTCGCGGATCCTCGTGCTGCCAGCGATGCAGCAGGCCCGCCTCGTCAAAGCCGCGCAGCTTCGGTGCGATGCCGGGCAGCTCAAGAACCTTCGATCCGTGCGGGATCAGCAACCGCAGGGACAACTGCACCGGCGCCACCGCATCCACCAGTCCGTGCTCCACCATCACCTGCAACAGATCCCGATACCCATCCAGCGTCGTCCAGGGAGTAAACGGCACGAACGTCGGGCTCAGGTGGAGGCCCGCGGAGCGAGTCAGTTGCAGCGCCTCGAGAAAGTCTGCCCGCGTATGGCCCTTCGCCAGCTTCTCCAGCACATGGTCTTCCGTCGACTCCACGGCCGAGGTCACGAACAAGCAGCCCGTCCGCGACAGCACCGGCAACAGATCTCTGTTCTTGAGCAGATGCTCGATCTTGATCGTCACGTCGTAGGTGCATCCCGTCCATTCGCGGTGAAATGCTTCCACCAATTGGACGGCGTGCGACGGACCGTTGAAGAAATCGGGATCACCAAACGTGATGTGCTGCGCTCCGGCTTCTATCTGCCGCCGGATGTCTTGCAGCACGACGTCCCGCTGCACCACGCGAAACGCGCCCTCGTAAACGGGCACAATCGGACAATGCCTGCAGAGGTGTTTGCACCCCCGGCTGGTTTCGGTGTAGCCTGCCGTCCTCCGGCTGCCATCCACAACCACCCGGGCATACAGCCCCAGATCCGGCAGCGTCGTCCGGTCCGGCACCGCAAATTGCAGCCGATCAAGCCGTACCGGCGGCCCGTCGTTTCGCCCCTCCACTGCTTCCACCAGCGCCGCTTCATACTCGCCGCCGATTACCTCGGCCACGCCCAGTCCGCGGAGATACTCCGCGTTCAGCGGAGCGTACAGGCCGTACGCAATGAGTTTCGCGCCAGGATTGATCCCCCGCACCTGCGTGATCAGCGGCGCCGCCAGCCGCGTTGCCGTGTGCATCGGCAAATAGAACGCGACACAATCCGCCTGCCGGAATGCCTTCACGGGCGGCACGCCCACCGAGAGATCCGCTGTGGTGACCTCGTGCCCGCGAGCCCGCAGCCAGGCCGCGGGAGATGCCAGCCCGAACGGCTGATGCCCCAGGTCGTAGGTGGAAACCAGAACGACGCGCATTCTGATCTCAGTATCGCCGTTCAGCTCCTGGCGAAGTACAGGTGCACCGCACGCTCCAGATCCGGCTTGGTGACCTGGACCTGACGGCTCTCATACTGGCTGATCGAGGCAATGATGTTCAGAATGTCCAGCGGATAACAGGCGCGCAACTGCGTCCTGCCGTCCGACAGACAGAGCTTCCGCAGGTACTCGGCGCTATCGTATTCGGCTGTGACGTTGCGCGTTGTCATCACCCTCTGGAAGATCATGTCGAAAACCTGCGGCTGCACCGGCTCCACTTCGATCTTGTTCTGAATTCGGCGCAGGAAAGCCTCGTCCGCCAGGTCCGACGGATCCAGGTTCGTGGAGAACACCACCATCAGCTCGAATGGAATCTGGAACTTCACGCCGTATCGCAAGGTGAGATAGTCCACGCGCCGGTCCAGCGGAACGATCCAGCGGTTGAGCAGGTCGCGCGGGCTCATCAACTGACGGCCGAAGTCGTCGATGATGAAAATGCCATTGTTCGCCTTCATTTGCAGCGGCGCTGCGTAGATGCCCGACGATTCGTCCAGGCGCAACTCCAGCATCGACGGGATCAGTTCGCCGCCCACCACGATGCACGGCCGGCGGCACAGCACCCATCGCGGATCGATGTCAGGATCGTCCAGTTCGATCTTCGTGTGCACCACCGGGTCGTACAGGCTGACGATCTGGTTGTCTACCTCCACCGCGTACGGAATCAGCACCGCGTCCTGGTAGACCCGCAGCATGCGCTCCGCAATGGACGTCTTGCCGTTCCCCGACGGTCCATAGAGGAAGATCGAGTTCTGCGAGATCAGCGCCGGACCCAATTGATCCAGCAGACGGTCCGGCACCACCAGGTCGGAAAACGCCGCCCGCAGCGCGCGCCGGTCGATGTTCACCCGTGCCGCCTGCCGTTTCGTCGCTGCGTGGTAGTCCTTCAACGCCACCGGACACGCTCCCGCATATTGCGAGATCTGGAAGCGGTCCGACGCCAGTTGCTTGCCCGCCTGCGTCAGCACGAACTGGTAGTCGTTCCCCAGCATGCCCTTGACCTCGAGGAGTTGTTGCTGGCGCAGTTGACGGAAGGCCTGGTCGACGATCGGCAGCGATAGCCGCAGCTTCTGGCTTAGGCTTTCCAGCGAGTTGAAGCCCTCCAGCAGGGTGCGACGCAGCATCAGGTCGATCACCAGGGACTGCGAAATCCCCAGATCGTCCAGGTTCTGGGGCACGGAAGGCGAGAAACTTGCTCGAGGACCGGCAAGGGAGGTCATGATGAGCTTTCTATCGGCTTTCCCGCCCCGTTGGTTTAGGCGATTCGCCCTCCACGCCTGCACGGCTTCCAGCGTCTCCCCTTTTTGGATCCGTGCGCCTGCTCCCATTGATTGTTGGTACTCTGGCCCTCGTCCTCACCGCCCCGGGCGCGGATGAGTCAGCCGCGTCCCTCTACAAACAGGCGCGCAAAGCCCATGAGAAGGGTGACGACACAAACGCCTATCTGCTTTCATCTAAAGCGGTTAGCTTGGATCCGCAACGGCTGGACTACTGGCAATTCTCGCAAGCTGTCCGCACGCGCGGGCTGGCAGGACTGAAGATCGCCATCCCCTCTTCTTCCCCCCAGGATGGTTTCGACAATAGCCACCCCATCTCCGAGACAGATCTTCGCGAGGCGACGGAAACCCTCCCTCCGCCCGTTCTGAAGGGCGATCCGGCTCTGCGCGATTTCAACCTTCGCGGAGACGCCAGGCGGCTGTTCGAGGACGTCGCCAAGGCCTATGGACTCCAGGTGGTTTTCGACTCCGACTACCAGCCCGGCCCCGCCATTCAGTTCAGGCTTGACGGCGCGACCTGGCGCGACGCCCTCCGGTCGTTGGAAAGCGTCACCAGTTCCTTCCTTGTCCCGATCTCGGAGAGAGTCGCTCTGGTGGCCAAAGACACCACCCAGAAGCGCGCCGAACTCGAGCCGGTGATGACTGTCCTCATACCCTTCGACGAGCCTCTGACGCCTCAGGAAGTCCAGGAGGCCGCCCGTGCGGTTCAGTCGGCCTTTGATATGACCAAGATGGGTATCGACAACGGCCGCCGGATCGTTCTGTTCCGCGACCGCGTCTCCCGCCTTCGCCCGGCAATGGACCTCTTCCAGCAGCTCATGGTCCACCGCGCCCAGGTGACTACCGAGGTGGAACTGCTGGCGATCACCGACACCTCCACTCTCAATTACGGATTCGACCTCCAATCTGCGTTCCCGATCGTGTGGCTGGGCAATCCCACTCCATTCGCCACCCCACTGGCCGTCCCTTCGGGATTCCCCCCCTACGCACCCACTATTGGTGGAGGAAAGAGCCAGTTCGCGATCGGCCTCAGCAGCAATTCAGTCTTTGCAAATCTCACCAAAGGAAAGGCCCAGTCCCTCATCCGGACTGAGATCCGCGGCATCGACGGCCAACCTGCACAACTCCATGTGGGAGACCGTTACCCGGTGCTCACCGCAGGCTATTTCGGCACGGTGCAGACCCCTGGACAGGTCTACGCTCCTCCGCCTACAGTGAACTTTGAAGATCTCGGCATAGTGCTCAAGATCACCCCTCGCGTCCACAGCACAGAGGAGGTTTCCCTGGAACTCGAAGCTGAGTTCAAGAGCCTGTCCGGCCAGACCAACAATGGGATCCCCGTCATCTCCAACCGCAAATTCGTCACGCGCGTCCGCAGCACTTTCAGCCAGACCACTGTCATTGCGGGATTTGTCCGCGAAACCCTGAGCCAGAGCTGGAGCGGCATCCCGGTCCTCGTCAAGATACCCGCCCTCCGGAACAACAGCAAGTCCACTGAGTACACACAACTCCTGCTCACTCTCCGCCCCCGCCTGATGAGCCTCCCTCCCAGCGAAGTGGCCACTCTCCCCATCCGTGCCGGCTCTGAATCCCGCCCCTTGACTCCCCTCGATTGACCGTGGCCACCCCTTTCAGCCGCTCCCTCCCGCTCTGTGTCATCATTAATCTTGTCCTCCTCTCCCCGTGCGGGAATCCCTTTTGAAAGAGGTTTCCATGAGCGAAGAAATCCTGAAAGCGGCTGAAGATGCCGCTGCTCCCGCAGCCAAGCGGAACGCCCCTGTCACTTTCAAAGTGAGCGAGAAAGGCGCCGTTTCTGTTTATGGCCTGGGCCGCTTCCCTGTCACCCTGTACAAGGAACAGTGGGACCGTCTGCTCGCCTCCGCCGACCAACTCAAAGTCTTTATCAACGAAAACGTCGAAAAGCTCAAGATCAAGGAGTAGTCCCCCAGATCCATGTCGAAAATGCTGGAGGAGATCCGCGAGCAGCCCGCGGCTCTCGAACGTACCCTCAAGGCGGAGCTGCGCGGCTTTGAGAAGCTCCGCAGGCGCTTCGCCCAACAACGACCCCGCTTCGTCGTCCTCGCCGCACGCGGCACTTCCGACAACGCCGCCCAGTTCGGCCGCTATCTCATCGAGATCACGACAGGAATTCCGGTTGCGCTGGCAGCCCCTTCCATCTCAACGCTCTACCAGGCTCCGATTCTGATGGAGGGCGGAGTGCTGGTTGCCGTCTCCCAATCCGGCGAGTCCACCGACACGAACGTCGTGCTTGAAGAGGCCAAGCGCCAGGGCGCTTTCACTATCGGCGTCACCAATGAAGCCTCCAGCACCCTCGCGCGCATCGCCGATCACGCCATCCTCGTGCGCGCCGGCCGAGAAAAGAGCGTCGCCGCCACCAAGACGTACACCGGCCAGTTGCTCGCCTTCTACCTGCTCGCGTGGGCTCTTGGCGCCGATCTCGATCTCGACGACCTCCGCCGTCTGCCGGCCCGCGCAGCCGCCGCCCTCAAGCTGGAGAAGGAAATTGCCGTCCGTGCCGAACGCTTCCGATTCATGGATCACGCCGTTGTCATCGGCCGCGGCCTCAACTACGCCAACGCCTTTGAGTGGGCGCTAAAGCTGATGGAGACCTGCTACATCGTCGCAGAGCGCTTCTCTCAGGCCGACATCCTCCACGGCCCCATCGCGATGGTTGGCCAGTCATTCCCCTCGTTCCTCCTCACGCCGCCCGGCGTCACCTGGCCTGTGATGAAAGAGCTGATCGCCAAGCTCAACAGTCTGAAGGCCGAGACACTCATCCTCACTGACCGCTCCAACCCGGAGGCGCCCAAGTCCGCCATCCGCATTCCGGAGAGCCTCAGCTTCAAGTCGAAGAAAGCACTGCCGGCCGACCTCTACACAGCGATTCCCTACATCATCCCAGCGCAGTTGTTCGCCGCCTCTCTCGCGGCCGTGAAGGGGCTCAACCCCGATCAACCCAGGGGGCTCTCCAAAGTAACGCTCACCCTGTAACCCCGTACTCTCCGAGCTGACTCATATTCAATATGCGTACATCCGCAATCACATCGTTCCTATTCGTCTGCGCCCTCACACTCCAGGCCGAAGATAAGATCGTCGGCGGTCCATACGTTGTTGCGCCCGCCGCTCGTTCAGCCACGATCGGATGGGTCGTCCAGACCGGCGAAGTGAAGGCCGGCGCCCGCTCCATCCCGGTCCTCCGCTCCGAAAAGATTTCACTGACCGGCCTGAAGCCCGGAGAGACCGTGAACTACACGATCCCCGGCGGGCTGCAGGGCAGCTTCAAGGCTCCGCCCGCTGCCACGGCGGCTGTCCCTTACTCCGCCGTCGTCTTCGGCGATACTCGCAGCCGCCACGACCTTCACCGCCGCATCATCGAGGCCATCGCCAAGCTCAACCCCGAGTTCGTCCTCCACACCGGCGACCTCGTGACCGACGGCTACGACCTGGAGCAGTGGCCCCGCTTCTTCGACATCGAAGGCCCCATGCTCCGCAAGACGCTCTTCTTCCCCGCACTCGGCAACCATGAGCGCAACAACGCCCGCTTCTACGAGTTCTTCGACGTCAAGAGTCCGTACTACTCCTTCGACTGGGGCACATCCCACTTCGTCATCCTCAACAGCGACCTGGGCAACGTGTCCCTGAGTGCTTCGGCACGCGATGCATTCTGGGCTGAACAGCAGCGCTGGCTTGAAGACGACCTCGCCAAGGCCAAATCAGCTGAGTTTCGCTTCGTCGTCATGCACCACCCCCCTTTCACGGCGGTCAAGAGCAGGCAGGGTGACGCCCCAGTAGTTCAGGCCATGGTGCCCCTCTTCGAGAAGTACAAAGTCGCAGCCGTCTTCGCCGGCCACGACCACAACTACCAGCACCACCTGAAGAACGGCATCCACTACGTCGTCACTGGCGGCGGCGGTGCTCCGCTCTATCCTGTCGACGGCCCCATCCCAGGCCTCACCGTTAAAGTCGAATCCACCGAGCACTATGTCCGCCTGCTCGCCGAACCCGGCAAAGTCAAAGTCGAAGCCATCGCCCTAGACGGCCGCACCCTCGAAACATTCGACATCCAGCGATAAGCGGGGGCATAGCCAAGAATCATCCCTGTTCGGTGGAACCTGCTCTACTGGGAGGAAGGTCGAAACATGAATCGACGCGACTTCCTCCTCTCCTCCTCTCTGCCCACCGTGGCTGCAGCCGCGCAGACATCTACTCTCCCGATGCCCGGCGGCAAACCGAACGTGATCTGGTTCTTTGGAGACCAGCACCGGGCGCAGGCGCTTGGCATCAACGGTGACCCGAACGCGCGCACGCCCAACGTGGACAATCTGCAGTCGATGGGCGTCCAGTTCTCGAGTGCTGTTTCAGGCTTCCCGCTGTGCTGCCCATTCCGTGGATCCGTGCTGACGGGCCGGTATCCACATCACTGCGTGGTGGGACATCAATACCCGTTGCCCAACGGACAGCCAACCATCGCGCAGCCTCTGAAGGAGGCCGGGTATCGCACGGCGTACTTCGGCAAGTGGCACCTCGGCGGATTCCAGGAAAGCCAGGGCCGGGCGGCGATGTTCATTACGGATCCGAAGAAGCGCGGCGGTTTCGACACGTGGATCGGCTACGAGAACAACAACTCACAGTACGACTGCTGGGTCCACGGCGGGGAAGGCAAAGATGCCTTCCATTACCGCCTGCCCGGCTACGAAACCGACTGCCTCACCGACCTGCTGATCAAATACATCAAGGAACAGGCGGATGCGCAGCGCAGCGGCAAGGGCAAGCCGTTCTTCGCGGCTTGCTCTGTGCAGCCGCCGCATGATCCCTACGTGGCGCCGCCGGAGTTCCGCCAGCGCTGGTCGGCCGGCAACGTTCAGTTCAGGCCCAATGTGCCGTTGGTGAGCTCCATTCGCGATCAGGCCGCGCGTGAGATGGCAGGCTACTATCCGATGGTGGAGAACCTGGATTTCAACCTGGGACGGGTCGTGAAGTCGCTGCATGACGAAGGACTCTTCTTCAACACGCATCTGCTGTTCTTCTCCGATCACGGCGACATGCTGGGTTCACAGGGACAGTTCCGGAAGATGACAGCGTACGAAGAGTCGATCCGCATCCCGTTCTTCATCGCCGGAGCCCAGCCCACCTACGACGGGTACAACACGGGGCGCCATCCCGTGTTCATCAACGCGCCGGACATCGCGCCGACCACGTTGGGGCTGTGCGGCATCGCGAAGCCTTCCTGGATGGAGGGGCAAGACCTGTCGGCCGTCCGGATCAGGAAGCCGGGCGCTCCCGGGCCTTCCCTGCCGGACTCGGCCTACCTACAGACCGTCGTGCCCACCGGTCACGGGCACTCCGTGAACAAGCCCTACCGCGGCATCGTGACCAGGGAGGGCTGGAAATATGCCTGTTTCGACGGCGTGAGCTGGATGATGTTCAACTTGAACGAGGATCCATATGAGCAGGCCAACCTGGCGCACAACAATGCCTACCGCGCGGAGAGGAAGAAGCTGATCTCCCGCCTGAAACAGTGGGTCGCCGACACCGGCGACAAGTTCACCATCCCGGAGGACTGAGGACACATGCTGCGCGACCCCAGCCTGATCCCTCTCTCGCACCAGCACCACAACGGCCTGGCGCTATGCGTTTTGACGCGGCGGTCTCTCGCGTCTGACCCGTCCGACGCGAACGTCGCGGCGCTCGCCCAGCACGTCATTGACCGCTACGAACTGGAGCTCGTGAATCACTTCGAGATTGAGGAGCAGGTGCTCTTCCCCGTCTGCAGTCCTTCGCCCCTCGTCGTCGCGCTGATCCAGGAGCACCGCGTCCTCGAAACGCTTGTTGCTCAAATGCGTGCGGCGCCCTCCGCCTCACTCCTCGAACAGTTCTGCGCCCTCCTTTCCGCGCACATCCGCCGCGAAGAGAACGAACTCTTCGAGCAGGTCCAGCGCGAGCTCTCGCGCGAGGTGCTCGACCAGGCAGGCACGGAGATCGACCGCCGCGCCGTGCGCATTTGCCTGTGATCCTGCCAGCCATGCCGTAAGGTTCGCCCGCCCCAAATGTGATATACAGGGAGGCTTAGGTCTGAATCATGTCCATCGACCTTCACTCCATCGATTACATCGTTCTCGCCCTCTACTTTGCCTTTGTCCTCGGCATCGGGTGGTTCCTCCGCAAGAACGTCACCTCCAGCTCCGACTTTCTTACCAGCGGGCACGCCCTGCCCCTCTGGATCACCTCTCTCGCCTTCCTCGCCGCCAACATGGGCGCACTGGAGATGATCGGCATGTGCGGCTCCGGCGCAAAGTACGGCATGATGACGTCCCACTTCTATTGGGTCGGCGCCATCCCCGCCATGCTCTTTGTCGGCGTCTTCATGATGCCTTTCTATTACGGAAGCAAAGCCCGCAGCGTCCCCGAATACCTCAAGCTGCGTTTCGACGAGAAGACCCGCGGCTTCAACGCCATCACATTTGCCGTGATGACGCTGCTCACGTCCGGCATCTCGATGTACGCCCTCGGGATTCTCCTGCAGGCCCTGTTCGGCTGGAGCTTCACCTTCTCCGTCCTCGCCTCGGCCGGCATCGTGCTCGCCTACACCTACCTCGGCGGACTCTCCAGCGCCATCTATAACGAGGTCCTGCAGTTCTTCCTGATCGTCGCCGGCTTTGCGCCCATGGCGATCCTCGCCGTCGAAAAGGCGGGCGGTTGGGCAGGCGTCACCGCGCGCCTCAGCCCCGTCATGACGCAGTCCTGGCGCCACATGAACAATGCCAGCGACAACCCCATGGGCGTCGAGGTCTTCGGCCTCTTCATGGGACTCGGCTTCGTCCTGAGCTTTGGCTACTGGTGCACCAACTACCTCGTCGTCCAGCGCGCCATGGCCGCCCGCAACATGACCGACGCCCGCAACACCCCTATCGTCGGCGCGTTCCCCAAAATGTTCATCCCGTTCGTTGTGATCGTGCCCGGCATCGCCGCCGCCGCTCTCGCCACCATGAACATCGGCTATGCCTTGCCCCTCAAGAACGGCAGCCCCGACTACGACAAGGTCCTCTTCAGCCTCATGGCCCAGTTCTACCCGTCCGGCATGCTCGGCGTCGGCCTCACCGCCCTCGTCGCCTCGTTCATGTCCGGCATGGCGGGCAACGTCACCGCGTTCAACACGGTCTGGACCTACGACATCTACCAGAGCTACATCCGCAAGAACGCTCCGGACGCTCACTACCTCTGGATGGGTCGCATGGCCACCATCTTCGGCACCGCCATCTCCATCGGCGCAGCCTACCTCGCCCAGTCCTTCAACAACATGATGGACTACCTCCAGCTCATCTTCGGCTTCGTCAACGCTCCGCTCTTTGCTACATTCCTTCTGGGGATGTTCTGGAAACGCGCCACCGCCCACGGCGCATTTGCCGGGCTGCTGAGCGGCACCAGCGCGGCCGCCCTCACCTATGGCCTCACCGCCGCTGAGGGCAAGGGTGGCTGGCTCAGCGTCATGCATACCTTCCCCTCGTCCATGGCGCAGAACTTCTGGGTCGCGATCAGTGCTTGGACCGTCTGCTTCGTCGTTACCATCCTCGTCAGCCTGATGACCAAACCGCGGCCCGTCGAAGAGCTCGTAGGCCTCGTCTACGGCGTCACCAAACATGAGGCTGAAGTCGCGGAGTGGTACCGCCGCCCCGCCATCGTTGCTGCGGTCGCCGCCGTAATCTGCATCGCGCTCAATTTCGTATTCTTCTAAGGAGGCCACCCGTGCTCGATCTCAGAAAACCCGCAGGCTACTTCTTCGGCCTTCTCGGCGTCCTACTCATCGCCGTTGGATTCACGGCTGACTTCAAGGCGCCGCTGCTCGCCATCAATCTCAATCTTTATTTCGGCATCTTCTCTTTCATCTTTGGAGGCATCTTCCTTTGGCTCGCTCGACGCGCATGAGGCGTTATCACGCACCCGGCCGTGTCAACCTGATCGGGGAGCACACGGACTACAACGCAGGATTCGTCATGCCCATCGCGATTGCCATGGGTTGCGACATCCGGGTCTCTCCATCCACACGCTCCGTCCTTCATCTCACCTCCGCCCAGTTTCCGGGTGAGATGACCTTTCCGCTCGACGTGATCCCCACCATGCGCCGCACAGGCGCCTGGGTCGATTACATCCTCGGAGTCGCCCGCGAGATTCACGCTCTCGGCATCGAGCTCAAGCCCATGAAGCTGCACGTCGATGCCAGTGTTCCCACAGGCAGCGGCCTCTCCTCCTCCGCGGCTCTCGAAGTCTCCAGCGCCCTTGCCCTGCTCGACGGTCACGAGCTCCCCAAACTCGAACTCGCCCGTCTCTGCCAGCGAGCCGAGCGCAACTTCGTCGGCATGCCCTGCGGCATCATGGATCAGTACGCCTCCGTCCATGGCGAGGAGCACAAGGCCATCCTCCTCGACTGCCGATCCATCACGCACCAGCTCGTGCCCATTCCCGATGGCGCCGAAATTATCGTCGCCAATACCATGGTCAAGCACGAGCTCGGCTCCTCCGCCTACCGTCAGCGCGTGCAGGAATGCCACGAGGCCCTCTCCCACTTCCCCGGCAAGGAGGCCCTCCGCGACGTGACTCTCGGCGATCTCGAGCGCACCGCCTCCCAAATCCCCGAGATCCCTCTGGCTCGCGCACGCCACGTCATCCTCGAAGACCTGCGCGTTCAGAACTTCCTCGAGGCCGCCGGCCGCGGCGACCTGCACCAGATGGGCAAGCTCATGGTCGAGTCTCACCGCTCCCTCCAGCACGACTACGAGGTGAGCTGCGAGGAGCTCGACTTCATGGTCGACACGGCGCTCACTCTCGATGGCGTCTACGGCTCGCGCATGACCGGCGGCGGTTTCGGCGGCTGCACGGTCAGCCTCGTCGCCCCTGAGGCCGTCGAACGCTTCGAGCACGGACTCAGCGCCCGCTACCACGACCGCTACAACCTGGCTCCGGCAATCTACCGCTGCACCCCGTCCGCCGGCGCCCGCCGTGTGGCGTGACCTCTTCCGCGGGCGGGCCGCCTGGCTCGCCTGCATCCTTCTCCTCACCGGGCTCCAATCCGCGCGCCAGTTCTACGCGGCGTCGGAGGAAACGCCCACCTGGGACGAGGGACTCCACATCGGCACCAGCCTCACCTTCCTCCGCGCAGGCGAACTCCGTCTCGACTTGGAGCACCCGCCCCTGGGCCGCATCCTGAACGGCCTCCCGCTCGTTCTGCTCGGCGCAGATCCCAGACTCAACGAGGAATCCTGGCAGAAGGCACAAATGGTCGAGCACGGCCAGGCAGTCATCTACAAGCAGCAAGGCATCTCCGCTGAGACGGTGGTCTTGGCTGCCCGCTCCGCCACCATCCTGCTCACTGCGATCATGGCTCTGGCCATCGCGTTCTGGACCCGCGCCAACTTCGGCCCCGCCGCCGGCCTGCTCGCGGTCTTTCTTTTTACTCTGGACCCCAATATCAGCGCCCACGGCCGCCTCGTCACGACTGACTTCATCGGCACCTTCACATTCTTTCTCGCCACCATCGCCTTCGGCCGCTTTCTCAAGACGCAGAAGCCCCTCGATCTCGTGTGGGCCGGGCTCGCCCTCGGCGCGGCGCTGTCCTCCAAATTCAGCAGTGTTCTGCTCATCCCGGCTTTCGCGATACTCTCCGCGTGGCACTGGTACAAGACCCGCCAATCCATCCCCCGGCTCTTCTTGCAGGCCGCCGGTATCGCCGCTATCGCCCTCACTGTCGTCTTCACCCTGTACGGACCCGAAACCACGCGCGTCATCGGCGATGTCGCCGCCGGTCGCTCTGTGCCCCTCCAGCGTGTCGTCCACACCGGCAACCCGATGAGCGACTTCATGGCCTTTGCCGGCCGCCGCCTTGGCGTCCCCTCGCACGTCTACTTCACCGGCCTGGACCACGTCGCCGAGCACAACCGTTACGGGCACGACTCCTACATCCTCGGCAAAACACGCACTGGCCGCGGCGTCTGGTATTACTTCCCGTTCGTCTTTCTCGTCAAGACTCCGCTCGGCGCGCTGCTGCTGATCGCACTCTGCCTGCCCCTAATCTTCCGTGCGCGCGAGCCCGGCATGATCTTGCTCGCGGTTCCCCTGCTCGTCTACTGGGCCTCCTGCCTCACCAGCGGCATCAACATCGGCGTCCGCCACCTGCTCCCGGTCTACCCGCTGACGTACATTCTGGCCGCCGCTCTCTGGACCCTGTACGCGAAGACCCTCTACCGCCGAGCGGCCCCGATCCTGCTGGCTGGGTGCTGCACTCTCGTCGTCTACGAGTCCGCCCGCATCTTCCCTTACGACCTCGCCTTCTTCAACACCGCCGCCGGCGGCCCCGCCAACGGCCCCAACCTCCTCGTCGACTCCAACCTCGACTGGGGCCAGGATGTCCTCCGCATGAAACGGTGGCTGGTCCAGCGCAATGCAGTGAACGACTTCTGCATCTGCTTCTTCGGCAAAGTAGACTTCCGCTACTACGGTCTTCCCGACAAGTACCTGCCGACCACCGAAGACGTCCGCGCGGGCATGCGCCCCGAATGCCGCTATGCCGCCATCAGCGCCACTCCCTTGATGGGCGTCTACGTGCCGAAGGACCGCTACTCCTGGGTCACCTCCCGTCCACCCATCGCCCGCGTCGGCTGGTCCATCTATCTCTACGACATCTCTGACCGCGCCGGGGCCGGCATCAGGTGATCGTAGCCCGGCTTGCCGCGGAACTCACCTTGGAATCAGGTATTCGAGATTGTCGATTTCTCTCTCTACTGCTTCCCTATCTGCGCCCCGATTGCTTCGCCGGAGACAATAATCTCCACGCGGCGGTTCTGCTGCCGCCCTACTGCCGTGGCATTGTCCGCGATCGGCATGGCTTTCCCGAATCCCTGCGAGGTCACCGCAGTCTCCGACAAGCCCTGCGCAACAAGGTACGAACGGACCGATTCCGCCCGCTGCTCGGAGAGTTTCTGATTCAACTCGTCGCTCCCAGTGCTGTCTGTGTGCCCTTCCACCGCCAGATTCAGTCCGGGATGCCCCAGGATGATGCCCGACAGCCTGGCCAGCTTCTCACGGGCCTCTCCCCGCAGGTCGAACTTGCCCGTATCGAACAGTACATCCGCCATGCTCACCACCAGGCCTCGCTCGGTATCGCGTGTCTCCAGGATGCGGTTCAACTGCTCCAGCAACTGAGCCCGCAGGGCCTCCGCGGCGCCGCGCACGCGCTCCGCCTCCGCCTTGGCAGCCTCTTCTTTCGCTTTCAGCGCATCGGCTTCCGCCTTGGCTCTGACAGCCGCTGCTTCCGACTCAGCCTTCAATTGCGCCTCTCTTGCCGCGGCCAGTTCCGCCTGCCGGGCGGCGTCCTCGTCCGCTTTTCGCTTGGCCGCCGCGGCCTCGGCCTCGGCCTTGGCCTCCGCCTCCGCCTTGGCTTTCGCGGCTGCGGCTGCCCGCTCGTTCGCAATCCGCTCTTCTTCCTGCCTTTGCATCGACAGCGCACGGGCATCTTCGGAGAACTGGACGGATTGCTTGGCGACAGAGGCGACCTCCTTCTTCTCCGCCTTTCGTGCCAACGCGTTCTCTGTCATCTGCAGGCTGGCCTCAGCTTTCTTATAGATGTCGGCAGCGTACTTGTCCGCTGAGCGGCTTTTGGCGATCTCGATCGCATTGCGCGCCTCATAGACCTCCAGCGGCACGGTCTTCAGGTCCACCGTCAGCGCCAGCGGATTGCCCATCTTCTCGTACTGGCTGCGCTTCATCAGCTTGTAGTCCTGGACGACGAACCGCGTGCCCTTGGTGTTCTTGCGAATCTCGTTCTCCAGCACCACCAGTTCACTCGGCTGCCGTACCGCAAAGTACGGCTCACCGGTTACGATCAGCGAGAATGTTTGCAATTGCGTCGTGGCATTCAGCTTCCCGTTCCCGTCCTTGTCGATGACAATCTCTCCGACGTTGCTGGTGCGCCCATCCGGCGAGACCACCCACATGACGTAGGTCAGGATCTCTGTGCCGAGCTTCCCCGCCTGAGAAAGTCCCTTCACCTTCGCCTCAACGTCGGTGATGCCCTTCTTTGCCTCCACCTTCGCCTCCCCGGAGGCTTGGGGCATCAATCCTGTTCCCTTTAGATCGACTCCAGTGCTGCCGCCGCCCACCTGATACCCAACTGCCGGCACGGATTTGCTCACAAAACCAGCAGCCGCCGTATCCTGAGCCGCTTGAGCAGCCATCACTCCCAGCGTCAGGAAGATGACGGCGAGAATCATGAACAATGCATGTGCGCTCTTCATTGGATGGTTCCTCCTCTTCGTGGTCAACCTCCATCCCACCCGGCAGCCTCGCCGCAGGAATACACCTAAGGCGGACCTATCTCAGTGAGACCAGATGTCGGTTCCGGCCGGCAGACTCCATTTATTCGCGTGCGAACCCGCCTCACTCCACCCTGTGCCGCACCGTACGCGACCCAACCCTCACCAGCACGGTGGCGCCCTGAGCGCGAGCCGCCAGATTCTCGTAGACCAGCACCTCGCCCTGCCGCCTCCCCGTGATCGGGTACCGCCCGGCCAGGCGGAACTCTTCCGGCGCCGACTGCACTGCCGACTTGAGCAACTCCTGGTGAGCCTCGCTGGTTCCCGTCTCGTCAATCACCACATAGTGCACAGGCACCGATCGCAGGTACTCGCGCACCTCCTCCGCACTCTTATATGTGAGTCGATAATGACTTCCGTCCCAGTCCGAATTTGCCAGCACCTTCGTTCCCCGCAGCACCACCCCGGCGCGCGCGCGATCGTGCTCCAACCGTTCCGCCACCAGCGCCCCCTCGCCGGGCGAATCTGACGACACCAGAATCACAGTGCCCTGCTGCCTGTAAGGGATCGAATCCACCACGGCGCGGTATCCATCCACGCGTCCCACGTCGACGATGCCGCATACCGCGAAACATAACGCTGCCACGGCCACCTGCCCGGCGGCGAATCCTGTCAGCGACATGCCTCGCGAAAACAGGAGCATGACCGCGATCGCCGACGGCATCAGATACCTGCCTTCAATCGTCAGCGGCAACAGGATCAGGAATACGACCTGAGAAACGATCAGCGCCAGCGCAGCCATTCCGGTGCAGTTCCGCTCCCTCCACATCGCGATGGCGCCCGCGCCCGCAACAACCAGCACCACGCCAGGCAGGAATCCGTGGAAATGCGCCAGCACGGTGAACCTGCCGGCGACATCGGCCGCTCCGCGCAGCAGGTTCGTCACATCGGCGTGATAGCCAACCTGGAGGCTTTCCGCCAGCAGATAAAACGGCGCCGCGATCAGCACTATGGCAACCCCCGAAATCCAATACCACCGGCTCCGGTAGCAGTTGAGCCGCCTGGCCGCCAGGGGCGCCAGCACCATGAAAATGCCCAGCGCCCACGCGCTGCCCTTGGTCAGGATCGCCAGCGAGGACCACATCGTAAACCAGGCAGCTTCGCGCCATCCATTCGATTCCATGAAAGCCGCGAACGCCAGTGCCGCCAACAGCATGAAAAATCCCACCAGCAGGTCGGACATCACCATCCACGATGCTGCCTGAACCGGCGGAAGAACCAGAAAGACCGCTGCGCACAATGCTCCCGCAATCGCGCCTCGATCCCGCCGTACCCGCACGAACAGCACCCAGGCGATCGCCGCGCAGATCGCCGCGCTCAATACCCGCGCCGTCTCGATCCAGGGCCCCCCGGCCAGGTGGGCCGTCGCCAACATCGCATAGTAAACCGGCGGCCAGTGCCCGAGCGCCACCTTCGGGAATCGGATGTAGAACGATTCCGCGAATTGCATCGGATTCGAAAACAGCGCCGTGCGGATGTACTCGTATGCCATCACGCCGGTGGTGAAATGCGCAGGCGAGTCAGGGCTTGCGAGGTCGCTCCCCCAAACTTGCCGCCCGATTCGAATTTGAATGATGGCCGCGGCCAGAACAAGCGAACAAGCCGCGGCAGCCACCCAGCGCCTGCTCACCGAGCCCGCTCCAGCGCCTCGGCCATCTCCAGCAGCTTGATCACCGTGTTCCAGTTTCTCCCCGTTCCCGAGACCTTCAGCGCCCGGTCAATGGGCCCAGCCGCGATCCTGGATTTGCCGATGCCATCCGGAAAGTAGACGTATAGCTCCCGTCCCATCAACCGCAACTCCTCGCATTCCGGCTTGATCTTTTCAAGCCTCTCCTGGGCTTCTACCCCTGGGTCATGAGGCAGAAAAGTTACCAACAACTTGCCCGGCTCGATCCCGTCGCGTCCCGCGAACGGATTCCTCGCCACAACATCCCGCATCTCCGCCGTGGTCCGCACCATCACGTCCACCTGGAAGCCGAACTCCTTTTCGATTCCACCTTCAATCTTTCGCGCTGCCCCAGCCGCGTCCTTCCCAGCCATCCGGAACACGACATTCCCGCTCTGCACGTAGCTCTGTACGTCGCGGAAGCCGAGATCCGTGTAGAGTGCGCGCAACGCCTCCATCCTGATTGTCTTGTGGCCCCCGACGTTGATGGCCCGCAGCAACGAGATCACGGCAGTCATAAAGTGTCAGTCAGCGCATCATCATACCAGCACTGCCCGCTGAGCAAAACGCCGGCCCAAGTCCAAATCCGTAACCCCACGCCTGCGCCCTGCGTCCCTCCACCGGGAGAACCACTAATGCTCCGACGGACACTCGCCGCTCTCTTTACGGTGCCTCCGCTCTTTCACCAGGAGCGCCCGGCCCAGGCGCCCAAAACCAAACCCCTGACGCCCGAGCAGGCGCTCGAACAGGCGCGCCGCGACATCGATACGCGTCTGGCGGGGCTCCGTCAGGAACTCATCGAGCGCGTTACCTCCGAAGTCAGGCAACAACTCCGTACCGACCTCAAGCAGGAATTGCGCGCTGAGCTGCGCACTGAATTGAAACAGGAGATAAAGCAGGAGCTCCGCTACGAGCTGAAAAGCGAGATCAAACAGGAACTGAAAATGGAATTGCGCTGAGGAGCGGTAGCCCTATCCCGCCTGCTCCAGCGGCTCTTCGTCGCTTTCGACGCCGTTCCCGTTTCCCTGACCGTTGACCGGCAGCCGGTGCTTCTTGTCCAGATACTCCGACAGCTTCAACAGAGTCCGGCCGCCTCGGTCCACATACTTGTTGGCCGCCCTCTGATATCGCCGAAGAATCTCGCGCCGGTTTGATTCCCGCAATTCGCAGGACTCGATGTCGAGCAACAACTCCACTTCCCACTGCTGGAAGGTGTTCCTCTGCATCTTCCCGCGCAACAGCTCCTGCATGAGCTTGTTGAACTGGTGCAGACGAATCTCGAGTTCGTGAATGGCGAGTTGCATTCCTCTCCCGTTTGATTCTATCCCTATTTGGGTAAAAACGTGAAAAGGTATTTTTGATTCATGGCTTTCCCAGCCCCAGCCGCATCCAACGCTCCGCCCGCGCGGCCTTTCCCTCGTCGCCCATCCGGAGATATGCACCCCGCAGATTGTTCAGCATCCGGGTTACAATGAGAGCTTTGCCGCTCGGCTCGAACAACAGCGGGGACGCCTCCATCCTTCTGCCTGTACGCTCATAGATCAGATCCAGGCAGTCCTCTTCCGTCAGCAGCCGGCCCTCGTCGAACGCGTCCACATAAACTTTCACGAGCCCGTCGTTGTACTGGCAGACGAAATGCGCGGGCAGCCCCACCCCGTACACCGGACGCAAGAGGCGCCGCCCCACCTCCAGGTAGATGACTGAGAGAGTGATCGGCAGCCCCTTCTTCCGCTCGATCACCTGGTCCAGGCAACTGTTGGCCGGCGCATAATAATCGTCATTGTCTCCCCGCAGCTCCGCCTCGTCGAACAGAACCTGATGCACCGCGCTCAGATACTGCGCGCCGCCCGCAGACGGAAGCAGCAGCAGCCGCACCTCGTCCGCCCACGCATCCAACTGCCTGAGCACACAGGCCCGGTCCACCGCCCGGTCGATCCCGGCAACTTCCAGCGCCGCCTCATCCAGTTCGAGCGCGGTCTCGTCGCCGCCCATCATCGCCACGAACTGCGCCGAAGGCTCATTCTGCATCCACACTCAGGATCGGAGACAATGCGTTTCATGTCCAGTGCCGTTGTTCGTCCGGCCGCCGAAGCCGATGTTGCGGCTATCACGGCCATCTACGCGCACTACGTTACGCACGGGGCCGCCTCGTTTGAAATTGATCCGCCCGATACCGCCGAGATCAATCGCCGCCGCCTGGATATTCAGAGCCGAGGGCTCCCCTACCTGGTCGCTGAACTCGACCACGCTGTTGCCGGCTATGCCTATGCCGCACCATACCGTCCCCGGCTCGCCTACCGTTTCACTGTCGAGGATTCAATCTATATCCACCCGGAAAGCACGCGCCAAGGCGTCGGCAGCGCGCTCATGCAGCCGCTGATCGGACTCTGCACAGATGGCGGCTACACGCAGATGATCGCGGTGATCGGAGGCAGCGACAATGTCGCCTCCATCCGCCTCCATGAACGGTTCGGTTTCCGCCTCGCCGGCGTCCTGCAGAGTGTGGGCTTCAAGTTCGGGCGCTGGCACGACTCAATCCTTATGCAGCGCGCCTTATAGCTGTCCTGGCTACCGGAAGAAAATGTCCCAGAACTTCGTGTTCCGCCCCGACGCGTCCACGCAATAGGTAAACGGGCTGAACCCGATCTGCCGCTGTGCGCGGTCCACGTATAGCGCCACCTCATCGCCCGGCGCGTACTCCAGGATCTGGATGATCCCCGCATCGCACGACCGCGTCCGCCGCACGTGCGCCTTCGAAGCGTCCGGATGGGGGCTCTTCGGCCCCCAGTCCTCCATGAACTTCTGCATGTTGTAGTCCCTGCAGGGATGCGCCGGATCGCAGCCCCACAGCCGGTAGGCATCGTCGTACTTCCGCTCCTTCAGAAGATCCAGGAACAGCGACACCTGCCGCTTCTCCCTGAAATCATGCAGGAACCAGTACGCAAACAGGCCCACTAGCACCGCACCGACCACGCCGAAGACCCATCGCTTGACGTTCTTCTCGCGCTTCGCGTCCGATACGCCGTAGCTGTCCAGATATCCGGCCATCGCGGCCCCCCTTCGTGTCTACTTCTTGGCGGGGTAGGTCTTGTCGTAGGCTGCCGTCACGTCGGCGGAGATGTCCAGTGCCGGCTTGGCGTACAACAGGTTCGCCGCGTCCACCACCATGTCCAGGCCCTTCTCGTCGGCCACCTTCTTCACGATCTCCTGGAAACGCTGTCCCACGCGCTGCAGGATGTCCTGCCGCTCGCGATTCACCGAATCCTGCAATCCCTCGCTGTTCCGCTGGAGTTGCCGCTGCTTCGTCTGGATGCGGCCCACCAGCTCTGCCATCGTGGCGTCGTTATACTTCTGCTGGTTGGCTTCCGCCTCCTGCTGGAGCTTGCCAATCTCCTTTTCCAGTTGAGCGAGTTCGTCTTGGCGCGGCCCGAACTTGGCCTTCAAATCCGCCTCTGCCTGTTTGATCTCGGCAGTGTCCTGCAGGGCCTTCTGCAGGTTGACCGTGCCGAGCTTCGTCTGCGCCGCGGCACTGACGGCAAACACCACGCTCAGCGCGGCTATACCTGCGAGGCGGGACCAGCGAATGGATTTCATGGGACTCTCTTACTCCTTCCAGCAGTGCGGCGCCGGCCTCAGCCGAGCACCGCCAATATCTCGTCTTCGCGCAGGATCAGGTACTCCACTCCGCCAATCTTGGCTTCCGAGCCTGAGTACTTCCCGAACAGGATCTTATCCCCGGCCTTGACCTCCACAGGGGCCCGCTTGCCGTTTTCCAGCAGTTTGCCGTTGCCCACCGCCACCACTTCACCCCGCTGCGGTTTCTCCTTGGCAGTGTCCGGAATGATGATCCCGCCCACCACGGATTCCGTCTCTTCAACGCGCTTAACGAGCACACGATCGTGCAAGGGTCGCAGTGCCATTGGTCCGTCTCCTTTGGTATTAGACGCCAGGAATTTATTTCTGGACATGCTCCGCCCTCTAGAGGGACGGACATACAAGTCCACTTTGCATTGTAGAATCTCGGGCTCCATCCCCTCAACTGCCACTTTTTCCCTTCAGCGTGTGGGTCGGAGCTCCGCACCGCCGTGGCCGGGAGGGATCTGGCAGCGGCACACTCACTTTTCAGCAAGCAGGTATCATAGAGGTTTGTCGATCGTTTCGTCGTCGCTTTCCGGCAAGTCCCACGCTTGGCCCAGCCTCTACGCGGCCATCGCGCTCACGACTGCGGCGACTCTCGTTCTCGAACTCTCCCTCACCCGCATCTTTTCCGTCGTCTTCTACTACCACTTCGCCTTCCTCGCCATCTCCATAGCCCTCTTCGGCCTCGGCGCTGGCGGAGTCGTCTCTTATTACTTCACTGCCCGCGGCAAAGCGCTCTTCAGCCGCCTCGGCGCCATCTCCGCCATCAACGCTGCGGCCGTAGCCATCTCGCTCGCACTTACTTTGAACCTCGCCGGACGTCCTTCTTCTTTCGCCTCCCTCGCCTTTGTCTACTTCCTGACCTCAGTCCCCTTCCTCCTCGCCGGGATCACCGTCTCCCTGGCCATCTCCGAGACCATCCAGCGCATCGACCGGGTCTACTTCTTTGACCTCCTCGGCGCCGCCGCCGGCTGTCTCCTCGTCATCCCGTTCCTGAACCTGATCGGCGGCCCCGGCGCCGTGCTCTGCTCCGCCGTGCTCTATGCCGCCGCCGCCGGCGTGTGGTTCGGCCTCGCCCGGTCCTCCACCGGCCGCGCCCTCGGCGTCGCCCTCGCTCTCGCCCTGGTCGCTCTCATCATCGCCAACAAGGTCACGCCCCTCATCGACATTCGCGTCGCCAAGGGCAGCCCACTCACCGGCGAGTTCTTCGTCCAGTGGAACAGCTTCTCCCGCATCTCCATCACTCGTAAAAAACCCGACGAGAAGCCCGTGATCGTGATTGACGCCGATGCCACCACCGGCATTCCCCAATTCGACCTCGAGCATCTCTCGCCCGCCGACCGCGCTGAACTCTCCGCATATGGACCGGGCTTCCCCTACCGACTCCGCCCCGGCGCCAAATCCCTGATCATCGGCGCGGGCGGCGGTTGGGATGTCGCGCGCGCACTCGCCTCAGGATCCACTGACGTCACCGCCGTCGAGATCAACCCGATCATCGCCGACACGATCATGCGCCACCGCTTCCGCGGCCTCAGCCATGATCTCTACTTCCATCCCGGTGTGCGTCTCGTGGTCGAGGACGGCCGCAGCTACGTCCGCCGCAGCCGCGAATCCTATCAGCTCATTCAGGCCACACTCGTCGACACCTGGGCCTCCACCGCGGCAGGTGCATTTGCCCTCTCCGAAAACAACATCTATACCACCGAGGCATTCGTCGACTACCTCGCGCACCTCACCCCCGACGGTATCCTCGCCTTCACCCGCTGGGGCTTCGATCCTCCTCGCGAGTCGCTGCGTCTAATCTCGCTCGCCCGCGAGGCGCTTGGCCGTCTGGGCTACAAGGACCCGGCGCGCCACTTCATCGTCGTCCGCGAGGAATCGCAAAAAGTCGGAGCATGGGGCGCCACCGACACGGTCATCATTGCCCGCGAGCCCTTCGCCGTCCAGGAGCTGGAGCGCGCCGCCCTCGCCGCTTCGCAGGGCCAGTTCGACATCGTCTACATGCCCGGCCAGACGCCCGATTCGGCCTTCGCGAACCTCCTCACCTCCAGAGATCCGCGCGCCTTCTACCGCGGCTATCCGTATGATGTCTCGCCTGTCACCGACGACAGGCCGTTCTTCTTCTACACCGTCCAGCCGCGCGACGTCTGGAGCTTCAAATCCACCGCCGACCGGCAGAACGCCGATTTCAAGGTGAACCTCGCCGTGCCGACTCTGTTTTCACTCCTCGGCGTGAGTCTTGCCGCGACGTTTATCACGCTCGCTTTGCCGCCCTTCCTCCTGCGCAGCCGCCTGCCCCAACGCAAGGGAGTGCCGGTCTTCCTCCTCTACTTCCTGTGCCTCGGGGCCGGATACATCCTGGTGCAAGTGGGCCTTATCCAAAAGCTGGTGCTCCTGCTGGGACATCCGACATACGCGCTCACCGTCGTCATCTTCTCGATGCTGGTCTGGAGCGGCCTCGGCAGCTTCTTCTCGCGCCGCTTTGTGCGCGGCGAAGACCGCCGCCTCGCCGGCGCCCTCGCTGCGATTGCCGCCACCATCGCCGTACTCGCGTTCGCGGTCGCACCAGTCGTCGCCGCTTCTGCCTCCCTCGCCCTGCCCTTCAAGATGATCGTTGCCGTGCTCATCATCGCGCCGGCCGCATTCGGCATGGGCATGGCCTTCCCCTGCGGCCTGACGCGGCTCGAGCAGTGGCACCCGCCCGCCGTGCGCTGGGCCTGGTCTCTCAACTCCGCCGCCAGCGTGCTCGGCTCCTGCGCCGCCGTCTTCCTCGCCATCTATATCGGGCTGCGCAATACGCTCCTCATCGGCGCCGGCCTCTATGTCCTGGCCCTCTGCACGGTGGTGCTCACCCGCCGCGCTGCCGCCGTCCCCGAACCCCAGCCCGCAGTAGGTCCCGCTTCAGTCAGGTAGCAGGACGCTCCAGTGCCACAGTCGCGAGCCGTAGCGAGTCCCCTGGATCTGCGGGCCATGTATAGCGATGTACAACGATTCCAAACGTGACTTTCAACTCAGCGGGTGAATTGGTCGAGCGCGCCCTACTTTGCCGCCACGCCGTTCGTCCTCTTCTGTAGATTCAGGCTATGCCGCAGCGCGCTCTCCAGCGCCTCACAGAAGAAGTAATCGCCCCACATGACGCTCTCCTGCACGCCCAGTCCCTTGTGGATGTGATACACCCCGCCCTTCAGAATCCCTTCCCACTTGTCCTCAGGGCCGGCCGTGTGCTTCTCGCACAGCGTCTTCAGAATCCGCAGGGCGCTGCTCCAATACGAGAAACCCTTCACCGGATCAGGCAGCATTCTGCAAAGGCGCAGCAGGCCGCTCGCCGCAATGGCCGCTGCTGAGGTGTCCACCATCTTCCGGCTCTCTTCCGGAGCCTGGAAGTCCCATGCCGGGACTCCGTCCGCGTTCGTGTGCGTCAGGAAGTAGTCTGCGCACCGCTCCGCGGTCTCCAGGAAGCGGGGGTCCCGAGTGTATTCGTAACAGCTTCCGAATCCGTACAGGGCCCACGCCAGGCCGCGCGACCAGCACGAATCGCCGCGATATCCCTGCTGCGTCGTCTGCCGCAGGAACTCGCCGGTCTGCAGATCGAAGATCCCTTCGTGCGCTGTCGAGCCGTCGCCGCGCACCAGGTATCGCCGTGTCGTCAGCGCGTGCCGGATGGCGATGTCCCGCAGCCGCCGGTCGTTCGTCTCGCGCGCCGCATAGAAGATCACCCCCACGTTCATCATGATGTCGATGAAGATGGAATCCTCGCTCACGAAGGAGCGCAGGTACTGACCCTTCTCCACGAACCGCAGCGCCATCGTCTTGCCCGCCTGCACGATGACGTCATTCAGTCGCGGCTCCCGGGTGATCTGATACCAGCGGTAATACGTCGACAGAAAGATGAATCCCAGGTCATGCACGTCACGATCAAACTGCCGCGGTTCAAGCGCGCGGCTGTATTCGATCGCCTTGTCCATCCAGTACCGCTTCGAACTGCCCTGCTCCATCCCGCGGCGATGGAAGATCCACATCATTCCGGGAAGAAAACCATCGCACCAGTGCGTCCACGCGGGCCCCTCGTGTTTCCATTTGCCGTTCTTCGTGTAGATCGGATAGAAGCCCGGGTGCCGCTCGATCAGGTCATTCACCTGCGTCTCCGCGCGCTTCAACGTCTCATCGAAAAGCGTCCGATCGATTTCGGGTCCAAACTGAATCACTGATTTTCACCCCGTTCCTCCAGAGTACGCCAACTGGTGGAGTACCCGCTTGCAAGACGCCCGCGTGAGCCGGGCACCAGCAGAAACTCCGAGCCCGGCGATGCTTGCCCCATCTCCGGCGGGATCATGCGCAACTCCGGGCGCATCGAACGGAACAGCAACTCCATGTTCCGCTGCAGGTCCGGCGAGAGCAGAGATGCGCGAAACCGGCCGCTCTTGTTCTCGAACGAAAACCGCCCCGGCGCCAGCGCGACAAAACAATGGCCGGAGGGGTAATCGCGGCAGACCACAACGTCCAGGCGCAGTTCCACCATCGCTCCTTTCGGCAGCAGAACCTGCCCGCCTCGCTCGGCGTTCTTTGTCACTTCAAACACCACCGGATCCCCCATCGCCGCTTTCGAGAGCTCCAGCGTCCTGGTCAGCTTCATCGACACGTTCAATCCCGCAGGCAAGGTCACCTCGACCTGCGCCTCCTTCTTCGGCGCATCCGGCGGAGGCTCGTCGAAGATCAGCGTCGACTCTCCCGCATACTGGCGGCAGCCCGTGAACACTGCCCGGTTACGGTTCTCCGCGCCGTTCAGATCCGTGAGTGTCATCTCCATCGTGGTCGGCATGACATACTCCGACCCTCCGATGTTCACGTGGCCGTACTCGATCATCTTGTTTCCGATCTTCAAAGGCAATTGCGGCGGAATCTCATCAACCGTCATCTCGATCCGCACCATCTCCAGCGTCTCGACGTCGTTCCAGACATAGCCCTGGTAGCCCACCGGCGCCTCGGCCGCCCCGATCCGCATGACATACCGGCTCTCCTCCAGCGGAACGCGGTAGTGGAATTTGTACGTCTTCCGTCCGGCCAGATCCTCCACGCCCCGATAGTTGAACTTCGCCGTTCCACTCAAGTAAATACTCTTGGCATGCAGTGCAAAGTCGCCGGTGCCGATAGCGCCCCCGGAGACCATGTCGCGCACGTCGCGCTCCTCGAATTTCTTCGCGCCTGGCCATGCGTACAGTTCCTTGCCCTCTACCAGAGCCACTTCCAAACGCACGTTGTCCACGAACAAGTACTTCTTCGAGCTTGGCGTTCTCTGCGAGCGTTCGATCGTCTCCACGCAAGTGAAGTTGGGCTGGTGTGCGAGGATCTCCGAGACGACGTGCTGGATCCGTCCCAGCAGGATCGTGTCCTGCGTCAAAGGCTGCGACGAACGATACTGCGCCCATACCGGTGCGGCAGCCAGCAGCGCCAGCCCCATAGCACAAGGGCATTGCATGCACTGATTATAGGTTCACCACGCGTCTGCTATCCTCACCACATATGGCAATCAAGGTGACCGTCACGAACAACGGCCCCATACGAATCGAAGGCGAGCCTGAGGAGCTCAATATCTGCGACGCGCAAGGCAACAAGTTCGGCCTTGCCGGTCGCGCCGTCATCTCGCTGTGCCGCTGCGGCGGCTCTTCCAACAAGCCGTTCTGTGACGGCACGCACAACCGCAACGGCTTCCAGTCCGTTTGCGAAGCGCGCGAACTGCCCCCGCCCAAGCCCAAGGTCTGAGGTCTCCTGCAGAACGATGGTCCGATCTCGCGGCACTCCCGCCGGCTACATCCGATCCTGGCTCTTTACCATTCCTGTTGCAGTCCTCGCTACGGCATTCATGATCACAAGCGCGGTCGTGACATCTGTCTTCGCGCCCGGCGGCCGCTGGCAGGTGTTTCTCTACAGGACATGGGCCTCGATGGTGCTCGCAGTGTTCGGCGCGCGCGTCCGCGTGCGCGGCGCCGAACATCTGCAGCCCGGGCAGAACTACGTCATCGTCTCCAATCACCTCAGCCTGGTCGATACGCCCGTGATGCTGAAGTGCCTGCCCGTGCCGTTTAAGTTCCTCGCCAAGCGCGAATTGTTGAAGGTGCCCTTCATCGGCTGGTATCTGAGCCGCGCCGGGCATCTCACCGTGGACCGCGCCTCTCTGCGCTCCTCCATCGAGAGCATGAACGAGTGCGCCCGCCTCATCCGCGAGCGCGGACTCTCCGTTCTAATCTTCGCCGAGGGCACCCGCAGCATGACCGGCGAGATGCAGCGCTTCAAGGATGGCGCGGCTTACCTCGCCATCCAATCCGGCACAGCGGTCGCGCCCGTGGCCCTGGTGGGGACGTGGGACATCCTGCCGGCGAAGGATTCCTGCTTCCGCGGCGGCGACGTGGAGGTCCGCATCGGCGAACCGCTCAGCCCCGCGGGACTCACCTTGAAGGAACGTGGAGCCTTTACCGCGCAGATGGAAGAGCGGGTCAGAGCGTTGATGGAAGCGTAGTCCTGACGTGTCGGCTCCGTTGAAAGTCGCGCTTGGACCCCGGTGTACCCGCTTCTATGTCTGTTACGGCGCGGTGGAGCGGAGGATCTGGTCCACAATGGCCTGTGTAAATGCGTCGACGAAGTCCTTGCCGCCGGTGAGCAGGTTCTGGCGCGTCATGAAGTCGATCTCGATGTCGGGCAACGCTCCGATGTTCTCGATGTAAGGTGCGGGCGGGAGCCCGGGCTTCTGGTACTCTCGCGAGCGGGTTCCCAGCGAGTAGCTCAAGGTCACCGTCCCCTCGGTGTAGAAGCCGACGGGATAGTCGAGTGACAGGCCGCCGCCGCCCGCTGTGGCCATGCCCACCATCAGAGCGCGGCCGGCATCCTGCAGAACGGCCGGGAAAACGTCGCCTGACGAGGTGGAGAACTCGTCGATCAGCACGATCATCGGCTTGTCGTAGGCGCCTTGCACAGGCTGGAGGTCGAGCGATAGTCCGCACACGGGGAGCTGCCCCGTGATGCCTCGATACTCGTGATAGGCCGTTTCGACGTCGTGCAGGAAACCGTCGAGGAAGATCTGAGCTACGGGATCAGTGTTCGCGTCAGCGTCGTCGCGGAACCACTGCACGATTTCGAGCGTGGGGCGGATCTCGTCGCCGACGGTGCGGAACGGATAGTAGAGGAAGCGGCGGAGTGCCTCGTTCGTGACACACACGTCGCCGCCGGGATTGCGCATGACGTCGAGAACAAGACCGTCGGTATTGGCTCGCAGCCACGCGACTTCGGTGTCGATCGCCCGCAGCAGGGCGGAGCCACTGGCGCCGGAAGGGAACTGCGGGATGCGCAGATACCCGATGCGGTAGCCCGCCGACTGGTATGAGCCACTGTAGATGGAATCGGACCGGCGCAAGACGAAATTCGACGGCAGGTTGAAGACTGGCGGAGTCAGGCCGAAGCCGCGCAGGCGCTTCGGCGCGGGCGTGCGGCGCGTGATGAGGGTGTCGCGCCGCGATCCGCTCACGACGGCTTGCGGTTGTGCCGCTGCGCGCGAGGGCGTGGGGACGGGGCCGATGGTGGTGAGCGGCGTCCCATTCTTTGTCCACGGGAGGAAGTATGTCTCTTCTGCTCCAGTGGAGGCGCGTTTGACAAGGACGCGCGCGGTGTCGCCGATTTCGTGCGCGCGCGGCAATGCGGCCTGCACGCGCCAGGCGATCTGATCCAGCGCCCACCGCTCGGTGGCGCGAGGATTGGCGAACGACTGGAGTTTGGAGACTTTGTCGATCCACTGCCGCGGCGTCACGCCGTCGACCGAGATGATCTCGTCGCCGACCTGGAAAGGGAAGCGGGATTGAGGCAGCGACAAGCGGTCAATGAACTCGATCAGCGGTTTGCCGTCATAGAGATCGACGTAGATGGGCAGCTCTGCGGTGAAGTCGCTATTGAGGAAATAGCCGGAGTGGAGGTCGCGCAGGCTGGTTATGTACTCCATGCAGAGCTCGTAGTATTCGAGATCGTCTTTGACCTGGGCGACGCGGTCGAGCCAGGGCTTCAGTCGGAGCGCGTCGTAGCCGAAGGCGTCGATCTTCCACTGATAGGGCGCGTAGGTCTTTGCCACAGAGGCGGCAAGTTGTTCGAAATCGACGCGGCGCTGGTCGGCAGAGGTCTGGGCGTGGAGTAGAAAAAGTGCGGGGACGAGCCAGAGAAGGAGTTTCGACTTGATAGAATAGTGCCTTGCCGGGTGACCGGACTCGGGAGGTTTCGTGAAGGTTTTGGCCATGTTGCTCCGTTTATTCAGCTATCTCTATGCCCTCTTGCTGGGCGCGTTTCTGTTCGGCGTTTCGCTGGTGCTCCTGCTCGGCGGCTCGAAGAACTTCAAGTTTGACATGGTGCCCTGGTTCAAAGGGGATTCCGTGTTGTGGGTCTTGTGCGCCCTGGGCGTGGCTGGGGTTTTTGCGGCGGTCCTGTCGTCCCTCGGAAAAGTGAGGGTCCTTCTGGTGCTGTTCACCGTGGTGATGCTGGGGATGATCGTGTACGGCTTCTTTGTGAGCCCGGCGTACCGGTTCCCGGGGATGGCCGAGGCGAAGAACATCGCGTGGCTGTCGCTGGCCGCGCTCGTCAGCGTCGTGGGGGCGCTGATGCAGTATTGGCCGGCGGAGAGACGGAGAGCATAGGCCTCTGACCGCGGGCGTAGCCGAAGCGTGAAGGCTCACCAGTCCACGCCATCCGCGACGCCCGCGAAAAGGATGTGCCCTTTTGACGCACATGCCTCAACATGCAAACTGCTGGGAGCGAGTTCGCCAACCCCTTCTTCAGGTGCGGCTGCAGCCCAGGATGAGCGCGTACCCCTGCACGCTTCTCACTCCGTGAGCGTCTAACATAGAGGAAGGAGAGCTCCGCCCATGCGTTCGCTGCACAACCGCCGCCGCCTCGGCTTCTCGCTCATCGAGTTGCTGATCGTCATCGCCATCATTCTGGTGATCGCCGCCATCGCCGCGCCCAAACTGAACAGCGCTCGCATGCATTCCCAGGAGATGGCCGCGATCCGCCAGATCAACACGGTCCATCAGGCGGAAACACAGTACTTCTCGCAATTCGGCAAGTTCGCCGAGAACCTCCCCGAACTCGGTCCTCCAGCCTCCGGTGCAGCCGGTCCTGCCGCTGCCGATCTCATTCCTGGCGACCTGTCTCTTGGCGAAAAGACCGGCTACATCTTCACCGTCGCCGGCACCAAGGAAGGCTACACCGTCACGGCGGTCCCGAAGGTCTTTAACAGCACCGGCCGCCGTACTTTCTTCTCCGATCAGACCCTCGTGATCCGCGAGAACTGGGGCGCCGAGCCGGCCAACGCGCAGAGCAAGGAAATCAAGTAGCTTACAACCGCGAATCGCTACGTCAACTGAACGTCCGCCACGATCATTCCGAGAGTCCGGTTCTCATCACCAGTCCCGCGTGTCTCCCGATCCAGCCAGAATTCAATCGAGACATCCGTTCGGCCCGCCGTTGCAAGATCAAACCTAAACAACGCAGGACCCTCCTCCCTCATCTCCCTCCGTTGCACCGGTCCTGTCCCCACCCGGCAGTTCAGTCCGTTCTTGCCGCCCTCCAACAACGCGGCGGCCACGTAGCCCTCGACCACCACTGACCTGGACTCGCAGCCCGTCAACGGAACTGTCACTTTGAACCGCGGCGCCGTCCACCGCCACCCTTGCGGCTCTTTCTCGTAGAAGCCCTCCTCCAACCGCATCGCCGTTCCCAGCCTCCGGCTGGCCAACAATGCGAAAAGCCGTGCATCGTCTGTCGCGCTGTCTACCCGCGCGCCACCCGCTGTTCCTACCCGCATAGAATCCAATACCACCCAGCCCGACCTGTTGAACAGGCGCTTGAGGCAGCTCTCCGTGAAGACCCAGAAGTTCGAGTTGTCCTCGTTCAGTTCATCCGATTCCAGCAGATACGCCAGCGGCGCGCCGCTCAGATCACGGGCGCCGCTCGCCTCCAGCACGTCCGCAATCTTGCAGCTTGCCAGGCAGTAGTGCGCCCGCAGAGACAGCTCTTCCAGGAAATAGAACGGGTTCTTCAGGTGATAGAGCAGCCCCAGGCTCAACGCCAGTCCGTACTCCTGTCCCTCCAGCCGGAACTGCCTGTCGATGTCCACTTCGTGCAGCTTCACCTGTGATTGCAGGGCGGCGTGCAGCGTCCGAAAGCCCACCAACGCACTGTGATTGCTGGCCGCCAGGTCCACCGCTTCCACTTCGTACCCCTGGCTTTCCAGGAAGAAGGCGAAGTCTCCATCCCCGGTGCCGACGTCCAACACCCGCCGGTTCGGCAGCAGGTCAAGCAAATTCCGCGGCTGCGCGCCCAGCAGCTTTTCAAGATGCGTCAGGTTCGTCAGCGAATCGTAGGGATACCAAAGCACGTCCGGCCGCGCCGTCTTAACCGACCAAAGACGGGATCGGAACGACAGACTCCGCTCGAGAAGATCTCCCCCAGTCATTCCCCCCGACAATAACAGACACGCTCGAATCCAGACAACCTTGCCATGCTAGTCGCGCAGGTCCGGGCCAACCATCCCCACTACGCCGTCTGGAGCAAGAACGCAAGCATCTCACCCCAAGGACATTCAGAGTACCGGCGACCTCGCTCCAGATCCGCACTGCCTGGATTGGCCGTTTGCCCGAATCGTGGCGTCTTCTTGCCCGCCCTCCCCGGACTCAGTACGCTAAACAAAGGACACATAAGTCCTGAATTGTCCGGAGCAGTACCCATGACTACCACCCGCCGCTCTCTCTGTCTCTCCGCCGGCGTCGCCGCGGCCTCTCCCCTCGCCAGTGCCGCTGATCCGCCGTTCACCTCTATCTTCGAGGTCTTCGCAAGGCGCCAGTCCGTTCGACGCTACAAGCCGGATAACGTCCCCGATGAACACATCCGGCAGATCATCAATGCCGCGCGCATGCCTCCCACCACGATGAACCAGCAGCCCTGGAAATTCCTCGTCGTCCGCGACCGCGAGAAGATTGGCCGCATGCGCGCCCGCACCTTCGAGATCATTGAGAAACGCGTGGAAGAGGCCAAGGCCAAGAATCCGCCACCCGACCTCGAAGCGCGCTTCAAAGCGGCCCGCGAAATGACCGACGGCTACTTCACCGCACCCGTCTACGTAGTCGTCCTCGTCGACAAGCAGTGCCCGTATCCCGACTACGCTCTGAAGAACGACGGTCCCCTCGCTGCGGGCTACCTTATGCTCGCCGCGCGCGCCCTCGGCTACGGCACCGTCTATCTCACCGATGGCATCCCCGAATCCGTATCACGCGAAGTCCTCGCCATCCCCGACCGCTACCACCGCGTCTGCATGACGCCCATCGGCATTCCCGATCTCTGGCCCGAGCCCAAGCCCAAGAAGGACCTGAAGGAACTCATCGCGTACGAGACGCTTTAGAAGCTGAAGGTCATCCCAAAATACGTGTTCACCCATTGATCTGACGTGTGGGTCGCCGGGGTGGACCCCACGGCAGGACCCGAGGTGTCCACCCTATACACACGTGTGACTGCGCCCAGGCGAAAGTGCTGCGCACGGTCCAGCGCAACGCTGGCCCCGAGCATCGCGAAGTATCCCCAGCCGTCCCTTGCCTCGCAATAGGGGCATTCCAGCCGGACATACTGCGCCGGTTGTTTCAGAAACTCCCCGACTCTCGCGTACGCGCCGCCGCCTCCCGCATAGAATTCCACGCGGCCCTTTGCAAAAGGTGCAACCACTCGCCCGCCGAGCGGGATAAACGTCTCAAAATCCCGAATGAGCAGCGGCCCAAACCCCGGGTTGTACACGTAGGCGTCCACGTTCGCGGAGTTGTACGACCCGTCGTACCCGACGTCCAGTTGCAGATACTTGATCGGCCGGTACCCGTAGCCAATACTCCACGCGAAAGCAGTCGAGTAGAAATTCTTCACGTCGCCGCCGGGCACGGCGAATCCCAATCCACCGAATACGTGGTTCTTCTGAAACTCGTTCCGCCACGATTGCCCCCAGCTTGCAGTCGCCACCATCGCCAGAGTAACCAAGATGACCGAGCGTCTCATGCTCCACCAGACGCGGTCTCCCTATCTCTCGTTTCAATCGCGATGCACCGGCTTCCACCAGCGCCGTGCCTCTGCCGCGTCTGCGCATCAACCCGTACGACGTAATTGACGTTGATCCATGCCTTCGACGCCACACTGCATTCTCACTCTTGCGAGTACGGCTCCCACCGCACTGGCCAGTGTTCGAGGGGTAAAGGGCTTGTGAAGGAAGTGAGCCACCCTGCGATGAGCGAATGCCTCCCGGACCTTCGAAGGGTGATCCGCGCTCAACACAATGACGCTGAGATCCGGATTGATGGCGTGGAGCTGCTCAGCTACCTGCACGCCGTCCATCCCGGGCATGTGCCAGTCCAGCGTGGCCAGGCAGATGCCGGCATCATTTTGCGCAATATGGATCGCCTGCTCCCCGCACTCCGCGGTCCAGACCGTGAGTCCCTCAGTTCGTAGAATCTCCGCCGCCAATTTGAGAATAGACTGATCGTCGTCGACACAGAGTATCTCACGACTCATCGCCGCAGGGTACATGCTCGGCCTCCCTACGTATCGATAGTGCGCACAGAAGCTCAACTCGAAATACTGGTGAAACTCCCAGGAGTCAGGAATCCGAGTCGCTGGTTTTCGCAACAGGATTAATGACATACAGCCACCGTCGCACCGGAGGCGTATCATCAATTAGCAGGCCTGCAAGACCTAGGGGATTTGACGCATCCATGCCCAGAAGCGCTCGCTCCAACGGAAAGTCAAAACGCAAAACTCCTCCGGCATCTGTGTCCGTCCCGACGGCGCAGGTCGAAGCGGCGCACGCACGCCGGTTCCCCATCATCGGAATCGGTGCGTCCGCCGGCGGTTACGAGGCCTTCGTCCAACTGTTGCAGTCGTTGCCGGCGGACACCGGCATGGCCTTCGTCCTCCTCATGCACCTGGAGCCCGAACACAAGAGCATGCTGGCCAAGCTCCTTTCCAATGTCACCCCAATGCATGTGTCTGAGGCGCGCAACGGCGTTCCAGTGGAGCCGGATCACGTCTATGTGATCCCTCCCAAGGCCGACATTGCCATCCGCGCCGGTGTTCTTCAGATTGTCGGCCGCCGCCAAAGCGGCGGCCGTCACGTGCCCATCGACTACTTTCTGACATCTCTGGCGGAGGAACGCAGGGGCCTCGCCATTGGCGTCATCCTCTCGGGCACCGGATCAGACGGCACCCAGGGACTCAAGGCCATCAAAGCCGAGGGGGGCATTACCTTCGCGCAGGATGAAGAATCCGCGAAGCACTACGGGATGCCAAACAGCGCCATTGCCGCGGGATGCGTGGACTTCATACTCTCTCCCGCCCGCATCGGCGAAGAACTCAACCGCCTCGCGCGTCACCCTTACATCGGCGTACCGCATAGTGAAGCCCCCGGATCGCCGTCCCTGGCTCCCCTTGTCGAGACGGATTCCGGCAAGATCCTGCACCTGTTGCGTTCCGTCACGGGTGTCGACTTCACGGACTACAAGTCCGGCACCATTCGCAGGCGCACCGCGCGCCGCATGGCGCTTCTCAGAATCGAAAACCTGAGCAAGTATTTGCGCCGACTCCAATCCGACCGGGCCGAACTGGACGCGCTCTTTCAGGACATCCTGATCCATGTCACCGGCTTCTTCCGCGAACCGGAGGCCTTCAAGATCCTCCAGACGAAAATATTCCCGAAAATCCTGGCAGGCAAAGCCAACGGCGAGGCCATTCGGATCTGGGTCCCCGGATGCTCCACTGGTGAAGAGGTCTACTCGCTCGTCATCGCTTTCCTGGAATTCCTGGGTGAGCGCGCCTCCTCGACTCCCATTCAAGCCTTCGGTACCGACGTGAGCGAGTTGGCAATTGAGAAGGCTCGTAGCGGCGCCTACCCCGAAAGCAGCCTCAGGGACGTCTCTCCCGCTCGACTCCGGCGCTTCTTCATCAGGTCCGACGGCGGTTACCGGGTCAATAAATCAGTGCGCGAGATGTGCATCTTCGCGCGCCAGGACCTCACCAAGGATCCTCCCTTCTCGCGCATCGATCTCGTCAGTTGCCGCAACGTGCTGATCTATATGGGCGCCCCCTTGCAGAAGCGGGTCGTGGCCGGTTTCCACTACGCGCTGCGGGACGGGGGGTACTTGCTGCTTGGCAAATCCGAAACCCTCACTTACTACCCGGAGCTGTTTACTCCGGCCGAGCGCAAGGCGCGAGTCTTCTCCAAGAAGCAGGGCGCAGGCAGACCGGCACCGGACTTCACGCCGATGGCCTTCGAAAGGCCCCATCTCGCCTTGCCCGCTCCAGAAGAGCCGGCCTTCGACGCCCAGAAAGAAGCCGACCGCCTCGTGTGGCAGCGCTACTCGCACGCCGGCCTGGTCCTGAACGACGATCTCGAAATCCTCCACTTCCGTGGCGACACCAGCCCCTTTGTCGCCCCTGCCGCCGGAAAAGCCAGCCTCAATGCGCTCCGGATGGTAAACGATGACCTGAAAATGGAGTTGCGTTCGGCAATCCACAGAGCCCGGCGGTCCAACGCTAACGTTCGCAGCACCGGCCTCCGAATCAGGCACAACGGCAGTGCCCGTGAGATCGACCTCGAAGTAGAGCCCATCATTCGGCCAGGGGGCAAAGACCGCTACTTCCTGGTGCTCTTTAGCGACTCGCGGGTCAAAGCCCCGCTCCCGCCGGAAACTGCTTCAGAATCCCGCCGCCGCCGCAGCGCTGAAAACCGCGAGCTGATCCAGTTACGCCGCGAATTGGAAGCCTCCCGTGAATATGTCCAGAGCATCGTCGAGCAACAGGAGGCCAGTAACGAGGAACTCAAGTCCGCCAACGAGGAGATCCTCTCCAGCAACGAGGAACTGCAAAGCACCAACGAAGAACTCGAGACCGCGAAGGAAGAGCTTCAATCCACCAATGAAGAGCTGGTGACCCTCAATGAGACCCTCCAGAACCGGAACGCGGAGTTGGGCAAGCTCAGCGACGACCTCTACAATGTGCTCGACGGCGCCGACATCCCCATCCTCATCGTAGGCGAGGACGGCCGTATTCGACGCTTCACTCCCTCCGCCGGGAGCCTGCTGAACCTGTTGCCCGGCGACGTCGGCCGGCCCATCAGTAATATTCGCCCCAACATTGAGTGTCCCGACCTGCACGAACTCATTGAGGAGGTCAGCCGGACCTTTACGGAGCAGCAGCATGAGGTCCTGGATAAGGACGGGCGATGGTATTCCATGAGGATCCGGCCTTACCGGACCGCTGAGAACAAGATCGATGGAGTGCTCATCGTCCTTGTCGAGATAGATAAACTGAAACGCTCGAATCAGGCGCTCGCTGAAAGCGAAGCCATGGTGCGCGCCCTCGTCGAGAACCTCCTTCGCGCCATCCTGGTCATCGACCAAACGGGAAAGATCGTGATGGTCAACGCCGCTTTGGAGAAGATGTTCGGCTATCACCGTGATGAGATGCTGGGACAGACTCTCGAGATCCTGCTGCCCGCACGGCTTCGCGACGATCACGCAATATTCCGCAGCGGATACTTCAAGGCGCCCAGCACGCGCCTGATGGGGGCAGGCCGCGAAATCGTCGGACGCCGGAAAGACGGCAGCGAGTTTCCAGCACAAGTAAGCCTCTCCCACATTCAGATCTCGAATGCGCCGCTCGCGGTTGCTTTCCTCATCGATCGCACCGAACAGAGAAGGACCGAGGCGGCCCTCGCGGAGTCCGAGACCGCCCTCCGCTTCAGCGATCAGCAGCTCCAGAAGTTCACCGCCAGCCTCTTGACCGCTCAGGAGGAGGAGAGAGAACGCCTGGCCGGGGAGCTCCACGACGACCTCAATCAGCGGCTGGCAGCGCTGGCAATCAAGGCGGGCACTCTCGAACAGCAGCTCCCACCCGATTCCCGCATCCTGCGCAGGGAAATCCAGGGCTTTCGTCTGGCGGTTGATCAGCTCTCTGAAGACGTACGTACGCTGGCACACGAATTGCATCCCTCCGTCCTCAATCATGTCGGCCTGGCCAAGGCCCTCCGTTCCTACTGCGACGAATTTTCGAAGTCGAGAGATGTACGGATCCGCTACCGCCAGCGCGATATGCCGGACGATCTCTCCCACGAAGTCGCTTTGTGCCTTTACCGCGTTGCCCAGGAAGCCCTTGCCAACGTCGCCAGGCATTCCGGCGTCAAGGCCGCTTCAGTTCTGCTGGCCGGCGCTGGCGGCAGAGTCCATCTTGCCGTCCACGACGATGGGGTCGGCTTCGATCCCCTCACCGCTCACGCCGGCCTCGGGCTCATCAGCATGCGGGAACGTGTCCGCCTTGTGGGCGGTACATTGACCATCAAGACCCACCCGGGGCAGGGGAGCCGCATCGAAGCCAGCGTCCCGCTCAGCGGAAAACCAGCATGAAGAAACCCCGCGTCCTCCTGGCAGATGATCATGTCCTCGTGGCGGAGGGGCTCAAGTCACTCCTCGCCGATCACGTCGAACTGGTTGGAACCGTCGAGGATGGCCGGGCTCTGGTCAAGGCTGCCATCAGGCTGCAGCCGGAAGTTATCCTCCTGGACATCTCCATGCCTGGCCTGCATGGCATCGAGGCGGCTCGGCAATTGCGAAAATGTGTGCCTCGTGCCAGGCTCATCTTCGTCACCCAGCACGCCGATGCGATTTATGTCGACGAGGCGCTTCGCATCGGTGTGTCCGGCTACGTGCTGAAGCGCTCCGCGGTCACCGAGTTGGTGACAGCGATTGAGAATGTCAGGCAGGGGCGAACTTACATTACCCCGCTGCTGAATCGCTCATTGGCTCACCATCACCCGCTTCGTGGCGAGCCTGCGGACACCGTCGAGTTGACCAGCCGCGAACGTGAAGTGCTTCAGCTCATCTCGGAAGGCCGGTCCGCGAAGGAAATTGCTTCTGAGCTCAAGGTCTCCGTAAAGACTGTTCAGTTCCACAAGTACAATCTCACCCGCAAGCTTGGACTCCACACCACCGCGGAACTCGTCAAGTACGCTGTCCGCCGAGGCATGACCCCCCCCTGATTCCGTCCCCTCTTCATCACCTAGGCATTGTGCCAGTGGTCTTCGCCAATACCGCCATCTAATATGGAACCGAGCACATTGTGGGGATTGCTCTTGAAGGCGGAATCTCACTCTGCTGGGGGGGAGGAGCTCTGGGGTTCCGCCTAAAGCTTCGGCTCGGATGGGAGGGCTGTCCTGCCCAGTCGTCTGGGCCGGCCGTAGGGCTGGCAGCTATTTGCGGGCGACACGCTTGGCAAGGAGGATGCTCGCCCTCAATCCCGGGCACCCGGTTCTTGAGTGGCCAGGCTGGGTGCCCGGATTCTCTCAATCCTCGATCGAGAACGTCGGCGCCTTGCGCCTTCCGCCCGCGCAACGTTCCATCACCCGCTTCGCCATCTCGAAGAACGGTGCGGCCTGCTCATCCGCCTCACCCCGCAGTGCGATCGGACGCCCGCTATCCCCGCCCACTCGAACCTCAGGATTGAGCGGCAACTCGCCCAAAAACGGCACATCCATCGCCTCCGCCGTTCTCCTGCCACCGCCCTGCCCGAACACGTCGATCTTCTGCCCCGTGCCCGGCACGATCATGTAGCTCATGTTCTCGACGATGCCGAGAAGTTCCACCTTCACCTGCCGGAACATCAGCACTGCCTTGCGCCCGTCCTCCAGCGCCACCTCTGACGGAGTGCTCACCACAATCGCTCCCGTAATCGGCGCGGTCTGGATCAGCGACAGCGCCACATCGCCCGTCCCCGGCGGCAGATCCACCAGCAGATAATCCAGTTCGCCCCAATCCACCTGCCGGATGAATTGCTGCATCACGCTGTGCAGCATCGGGCCGCGCCAGATCAGAGGCTTGTCCCCGGGGTTCAGGAACCCCATCGACATCAGCTTCACTCCGTGCTGCTCCAACGGCTGGATCCGGTTCTCCATCGCATACGGCGTGTCCCGGATCCCCATCATCAGGGGTACGTTCGGCCCGTACACATCCGCGTCGAGCAACCCGACCTTCTGCCCCATCTGTGCAAGCGCAATGGCCAGGTTCACGGAGACTGTCGTCTTGCCCACGCCTCCCTTGCCCGATCCTACAGTGATCAGGTTCTTCACGCCGTCAATCGGCATCTTCGGAGGTTCTGCTTGAGGAGGTACGCCCATGCACCTCCAGTGTAGCGTTATGGCCTCTTTTCGACGTAATCCCACAGCGCCGCTGCGTGGCTCAACACGCGTTCGCGATCCGCGGCGAGCAGGAAACGCTGCTGGATCAGCTTGTCCGCCGCCTCTCCCACCTTCTTCAAATACGCGTCCTTGCTCCCATAGCGTTCCGCGATCTTAGCCTTCGAGAACGCGAAGAAGGAGCCGGCGGTCGGCGCCATCTCCTTGGGCGCGCCAACTGCCGCCGACCTCAGGTTCCAGCCCGTGAACGTCCCCAGCGGCACGGCCACCGCCGGCAGACGCACACCACCCAGGTCGATCCCATCCGCATCCACCTGCGGCAGTAGCACCGGGAAGGTTCCATCCACCTTTGGGGGCTCTTTCGTGACTATGCCCTTGCTCTTGAAGTCGTCGCCGAAGTCCAGCGCGTAGGCCTCTTTCGGGTGCTCCGGCAGGTCTACGCCCGAGGATTTGGGCCAGCGGATCTTCTTCCGGACAACAAGCTGCTCCTCCGCCTGCAGGGGATATTGCGACCGCGGAGGCTCCTTCCCGCCCCTCACCCATTCGTGCAGTGCCGCCAGGACCGCGCGGTGCAGAAACCTTGTGTCGTTTGGATTGGTCGGGAACTGCGCATCCTTCGTTGCCCGCGGCAGCTGCCCCGGACCGTGCTGCGAGCCCGCCACAAAATACAGCCGCGTGTCCGGCGAGAGCGGCGCATCGATGTCTCCAAACACGCTCGTATGCACCAGCGCCGCACACCGGTTCCAATACTCCCACGAACCGTTCGTATAGATGATCTTTGGCATGACGCTCTGCCGCAGGTTGATCAGCAGGCCGTCTCCGCCATCCGAGCCGGGCGCAGGCTGCGGCACGTCACTGAACGGATACAGGTCCGTCGCATACAGTGTGTTCAGATGCGAGTAACCATCCCGCGACGCCTGCGCAAATCGATGATTGAAGCTCCCTCTTCCCGCGCCGGCGACATCCGCCCACACGCCGTCGAATATCTTCCGCCCCTGCTCATCCTCGTTCATCGCGTAATACAGGAATGTGCGCAGGAATCGCCCGCTCTGTGAGATCCCGAATCCTATTGCCCGCTTGACGAACTGCGGCTGGTCCCCCAGGAGCGACACGCCATTCTTCGTGTATTTGAAAAACGCAACGGTATCGCGCACCGCGGCCAGGCCTGCGCCCTGCAGTCGCGGATTCTCCGCCGTATAGACCAGCTCGTACATCAACCCCGGCTCAAAGCCCGCCGCCATCTCGATCGCCGTGCGGTCTTCCGTGAAATGCCACCTCGACCCGTCGATCGCGCGCCTCTTCCCCAGCACCGTATCGCGGACCGTCAGCTTCGCGGGCGCCTGTGTCGCCGCGTACGCAATGTGGTTGCGGTCCGCCAGCATCATCTTCGTGGCCTTGCCGTCGGGGACAAATTCGGACCGCACCAGACCCCTTAAGCCCTGAATCACCGGCGCGTCCAGACGCAGTAGCTTCGTATCTCCTGCCGGAACGTCCCACTGCCAGCCCACCCAGACCAGAGTGTATCCCTGTTCCAGCAGTGAGCCGTCCCCAAAATCCTCGTCAGCCCGCGGATCCGTGGAGCCCCGCCCATACATGAACCGCGAAAGCATCGCTTTGCCTCCGCGATTCGGCACCTCCAGCAGCAGCGTGCCGTTGCCCTTCGACGGATCCCGCGGCTTCAACACATACAGATCCGCTGTGAATTCCACCAGCCCTTGCGCGTTCTTCCGCGCGAGTTCAATGTCGCGGATGACCTTGTTCTGCAGGTTTTTCGGATCCAGCGCAAAATGCGCCTTGGCCACGATCCGCTCGTACGCGCCCGCGTTCCCGAATGCCCGGCCCGCCAGCACGTCACTCCGCTCCACTACATACACCCGGGTCAGTTCCCCGAACAGCGGCAGCCACAACAAGACCCCGAGAACCAGCAGACGCATCGCGACCGTCCTCCTCAGTCTGCAATTCTACAGGTCACTGGATCTGCCCGCCCAACCTCAACTCCTGTACGCTCACCACCAGTTCCTCTGCGGCGTGGACCTGCGCGATCGCCCTGGCCGACGACCGCATTTCTTTGGCCTCGCTCTTCCGCCCCAGCTTGTCCAAGACGCGCGCGTGATAGTCCATCGTCCGTGCCAGGTTCGGACTTCCCGTCCCCAGAGTCTTTCTCTGAATCTCTTCGGCTTGCCGCAGCCACGTCTCCGCTTCCTCCACGCGCCCCAGGCTTTCCTGCTCAACGGCGCGGTTGAACAGCAAAATCGCCAGCACCGGATGCGCCGGCCCCAGGGAGGCCTGAGCTCTTTCGACTGCACGCGCAAGCGACAGTTCCGCACGATCATGCTGGCCGAGTTTAGCCTGCACGCTCGCCAGGTTGTTCAGCACCGGCAACAGAACGTCCGCCTCCCCCTGCCCCTGCTGCTCCGCCATCTGCCGCACTCGTTCCAGCACCGATTCCGCCTCCCGCAGCCTGCCCCGCGCCTGATGCAAACTTCCCAAATTCGCCAGCACGCCCAGCTTGAACTGAGGGTCCGTGACCGCCGGTTGCGCCAGCGCGGCCTCCAGGTAGTGTTCAGCCGCCTTGTATTGCCCCCGTGCCAGGTGAATTCCTCCCAGGTTGCTGAGAGTCTGCATTGTCTCCGCCGCCACCGGCCCGATGGTCTTTTCCTGAATCCGCAGCGCCCGTTCGCAATGCCTCAGCGCCTCCGCCAGCCGGCCCTGCCTCCAGCGCAGTTCACCCAGGTGGTTCAGCACTCTTCCCAGGCGCGGATGATTCTCATTGATCTCCGAGAGCCGCCGCGTGCTCTCCTGGTACAGCGCCTCCGCCTCTTCCAGACGCATCTGCCTCGACAGGATATACCCCAACCCGTCCCGCGCAACCGCCTGTTTCTCCACGTCCCCCGCTTCTACCGCCGCCTTGTCCGCCGCCCGATAGGCCTTCTCCGCCTCTACCAGTCTCTGCTTCCGGCCGTGATCCTCAGCCTCCTGCATCAACAGCGCCCAGTCCGCCGTCCCGCCCCAAAGCGGCCCGCACATCGCAGCCACTGCCAGGCAAAGACTCCTCACCTTCACGGACCTCCTACGACTGGTTCTCCATCGACCCCCGGAGTTGGTCAATCATATCTCGGGAGTCAATTTATGTCACGAATTTTATGAGTGTAAAAACTAGCTTCATTCCGTATATACCAATTCCGCATATAGCCACAGTGGACATAATGGGGCATGGCCACAAGCGAACCGCCGGTCGACTCATTCCTTCCGCTCCCTCCAGCCACCTTCCACATCCTCATGGCCCTGGCCGCGGAGGACCGCCACGGCTACGCCATCATTCAAGACGTCGCCGCCCGCAGCGAAGGCGCCATGCGCCTCAGCGCCGGAACGCTCTACCGCTCCATCCAGCGCATGCTGGATCAGGGTCTGATCACCGAAACCAGCGAGCGCCCGGCTCCCGAGTTCGACGATGAGCGGCGCCGCTACTACCGCATCACCCCGCTGGGCACGTCAGTCGCCCGCGCCGAATCCCTCCGGCTCGCTCAACTCCTCAGCCTGGCCAGAGCCAGCGGCTTCGCTCCGGGGAGAGCCTGATGCGCTTCTATCGGGCGCTGCTCCATCTCTATCCGAAATCGTTCCGCTCGGAGTACGGCAATGAGTTGTGCTCCCTGTTTGGGCAACAGTGGCGCGACACATCTGGTCCAGCCGCTTCACTGCTTCTGTGGATCCGGACCTTTCTCGAAATTCTGTTCAACGCTTTCGCCGTGCACTGGGATCTGCTGCGCCAGGATCTCCGCTACACCGCCCGTACGCTGAGCCGCTCGCCGGGCTTCGCGATCGTCGCGGTGCTGGTGGCTGCACTCGGGATCGGCGCAGGCACCGCCGTCTTTACTGTCACCGATCATGCCCTGATCCGTCCATTGCCGTTTGCCGCACCTGACCGGCTGGTCGCGCTGTGGGAGACCACGCCGGGCTACTCACGCATGGAGCTGTCGCCGCTGAACTATCGCGACTGGAAGGCCCGCAGCGCCTCCTTCGAGTCGATCGCCGCGCATCGCGGACTCTCCGTGAACCTTTCCGGCCAGGGTGAGCCGGAGCGGCTCGAGGGTTCGGCCATCACGGCGGAGCTCCTGCCTCTTCTCGGCGTTCGGCCTGCAATTGGACGGATCTTCACTGCCGAGGATGACCGCGACGGCGCGCCCGGCACGCTCCTGCTCAGCTACGGACTGTGGCAGGCGGCGTTCGGAGGCGATCAGGGAGTGCTCGGCAGGAAGGTGCTCCTTGACGGCGTTCCGGCCACGATCATCGGCGTGATGCCGCGCAACTTTCATTTCCCGAGGCGTGACGCCGAGATCTGGACGCCGATGCGTTTTGCCCCGGCCGGGTTCCAGGACCGCAACGACAACTACCTGAACGTCGTAGCCCGGCTGAAACCGGCAGTCACTCTGAAGCAGGCACGGGAGGAGATGCGCCTGATAACAGCGCAGCTCTCCCGCGAATATCCCAAGGAAAACGCGCGCCACGGCGCAGCGGTGAATCTTCTGCGAGATGAGATCTCGCGCCAGTCGCGTTTGCTGCTGGCAGCGCTCTTCGGCGCGGCGCTGTGCGTCCTGCTGATCTCCTGTTCGAATCTTGCGAACCTTCTCCTGGCGCGCGCACTGGCGCGGCAGAGAGAAATTGCAGTCCGCAGTTCGCTGGGCGCGGGGCGCGAGCGGCTCGTCCGGCAATTGCTCACCGAAAGCTCCGTGCTGGCTCTCCTGGGCGGCGCCGTGGGAGTCCTCGCCGCTTACGCGGCGCTTCCGCTGCTCGCGCGTCTCGTCCCGCAATCGATGCCGGTCCCCGAACCCTCCATCGACCTGCGCGTGCTGCTCTCCTCGCTTGTCTTCACGGTGATCACCGGGATCGGCTTTGGCGTTATTCCCGCCCTGCGCGGCGCCTCCAGCACCAGCCTGCAGGAAGGCGCTCGCACTGGCGCCGGCGTGCGCACCCAGCGCCTCCGCTCTACTCTCGTTATCACCGAAGTCGCGGTATCCGTCGTGCTGCTGGTCTCCGCCGGACTCCTCATCCGCGCGCTGCCGGGCGTCCAGAGCGCGTCGTACATCAGCTTCCTGCCCATGACCGTGCGCGGCGGCATCTGGCCCGTCAGCGTGGACGGCAATACCCAGCTCGACCGCTCTGAGAATCACACGGCCTGTCTGCGCTACGTCACGCCGTCGTTCTTCGAGACTCTCGGCATCCCGCTGCGCTCCGGCCGCGATGTGAGCGACTCCGATACGGCGTCATCGACGCCCGTCGCCGTCGTGAGCGAATCGTTCGTCAAGCGCTACTGGCCTGGCCAGAACCCTCTCGGACGGCACTTCAACTTTGCCTTCCAGGAGCGCACTGTGATCGGCGTCGTCGGAGATGTCCGCGTCCGCGGCCTCGAAGGCCCGAGCGAGCCGCAGGTCTACCTCTCGCACATGCAGGTACCCGACAACACCATCACCTGGTACGCGCCCAAGGATTTGGTTATCCGCTCCAGTGTGGATGACGCCACGCTGTTGCCCGCAGTCCACGCCATCATTCGGAATGCCGATCCCGCCTTGCCCATCTCCGAAGTCCGCAGCATGGCCGACCTTGTTGCGGAGGACACCGGACCGCGGCGCCTGCAACTGCGGGTCCTCGGCGCATTCGCCATCTCCGCCTTCCTTCTCGCTGGCATCGGCATCCACGGCCTGCTATCCTTCGCAGTCTCTCAACGCTCGCGCGAGATCGGCGTCCGCATCGCTCTTGGTGCGCAGTCCGGCGACATCCTCTCGCTGGTTCTGCGGCAGAGCCTGATCCTCGCCGCCGCCGGAGTCGCCCTCGGCACAGGCCTCGGCTATTCCGCGGGCCGCGCCATGCAATCCTTGCTGGCCGGTGTCTCTCCCGCCGACGCAACAGCCTTCCTTGCCTCAATCACCATCGTCTTGCTGATGGCGCTGTTCGGCAGCCTCGTCCCAGCCCTCCGCGCCTTGCGCGTGGACCCCACTACCGCCATCCGCGCAGAGTAGCTTTCGGACTACATCGTCGCCATTCGACGGGCGTAGCCCTTTATGTCGACGTCGATCAGAGTCCCCGAGCCGTGTGACCTGAGGTTCGACGCGCGGGTTCTGCTTTGCAACGAGTTGTTGACCCGCGGCCAGGATAGTCGAGGTCAACAACACGAAGAGTACTCGCACAGTCAGATCTTCGGTCCTCTCACCCTGCTGATGGTTTTCGACGCCGGCGGGTTTCAGATAGAGGAGCCTGAAAACAAACTCCGGTCCTACGCCAACTTCACTTTTCGCACCGGCAGTTCCCGCACGCGCTTCCCGGTCGCCGCGAAGATCGCGTTCGCGATCGCCGGCGCCATCGGGGGCACGCCAGGCTCGCCCGCGCCGCCGGGCGGCTCGGTCGATTGCACGATGTGCACGCGTGTCTCGCGCGGCGCGGAGCGCATCCGCATCACCGGATAGTTGTGATAGTTGGATTGCACGATGCGTCCGTCGCGCGCCGTGATCTCTCCCAGCATCGCGATGGATGATCCGAACACTGCCGCTCCTTCAAACTGCGCCCGCACGCGGTCCGGATTGACCACGGTTCCCAGATCCACTGCGAAGTCCACGCGCGGGATCTGCACGTTCCCGGAGCCATCCACGTCCACTTCCACGACCACCGCGACAAAAGCCAGGAAGCTGCGCAGCGCCGCGATGCCCACACCGCGACCCTTCTGCCGCTTTCTCGACCACTCCGATTTCTCCGCCGCCAATTCGATCACGCGCCGCATGCGCGCCAAGTCATACGGATACTCGGCGAGCGGCTTGTTGTAGTTCCAATACTTCCCACCCAGATCCGCGAAGTCGAGCTTGCGGCCGGCTCCCAGCGACGCCAGCAGGAACTCTACAGGATCCTTTCCGCCGGCATGCGCGCACTCGTCCAGGAAAGACGACAGTGCGAATCCGTGATAGATATTCGCCACAGAGCGCAGCCAGCCGATCCGCACGTGGTTCTTCGCCGGCCCGTTCTCAGCGCGGAAGTTCGGGATGTCAATCGGCGGATCGATCAGGTTCATCCCCAATTCGATATCCATGCCGTACTCGGCGCCGGCTTCGAATGTCGAGTTGATCGTCGGAAATGCGCTTCGGTGCAACAGCGACTGCAGCCGCCCCTGCGCGTCCAACCCGCCTTTCAGATAGCACGCGCCCGGCGTGTGGTAGAAGTCGAACCGCACATCCTCCTCTCGGCTCCACACCACCTTCACGGGCCTCGCCACCTTCTTCGACAACACAGCGGCCTCGGCCACGAAGTCAGGCTTCGACTTTCGACCGAAGCCTCCGCCGAGCAGCGTGACGTGGCACGTCACATTCTCCGGCGGAATCCCGAGCACTGCGCCCACCGTTGCCTGCACGGCCTGTGGATCCTGCACCGGCGCCCACGCCGTCACTTTGCCGTCTTTGAACTCCGCCACTGCCGCCGGAGGCTCCATTGACGCGTGCGCCAGCAGCGGGCAGTAATACTCCGCGTCCAGCACTCTGGCTGCGGATCCGAACGCCTGCTCCACATTGCCGATGGTGCGCACCGCCTTCTGCGGCTTCCGCACCGTCTCCATCAGGCCGGTCTTGAATGTCCCCGACTCGAACGACGCGTTTGCGCCGCTGGCCCACTCTACCTTCAGCTTCTTCCGCCCCTCCATCGCCGACCACGTGTTGTCGGCGATCACCGCTACTCCGCCCAGCGGCTGGAACATGTGCGGCGGCTTGAAGTGCTCGAGCTGCACGGTCTGCTGCACGCCCTTCACTTTGCGCGCCTCCGCATCGGAGTACGACTTCAAAGTGCCGCCAAACACCGGCGACCGCTCGATCGACGCGAAGACCATCCCAGGCACCCGTGCGTCCTGTCCGAACACCGCCTTGCCGGTGACGATGCCCTGCATATCCCAAATCGGCAGGTCCTTGCCGATGTAGCGGAACTCCGACGTGGGCTTCAGCTTGATCTCGTCCTTCTTCGGAACCGGCAGCTTCGACGCCGCCTCCACCAGCGACGCGTATGACAATGTACGCCCGGTCGGAGTGTGAACCACGGTGTGCAGCCGCGCCTTGCACTCCGATGCCGGCACTTTCCACAGCGCCGCGGCCGCGCGCTCCAGCATCAGCCGCGCCGTCGCGCCTGCTTCGCGAAATGTCGCGTAGAAATCCCGGATGGAGCAGGATCCGTCCGTGTTCTGCGAGCCGTATTTCTTGTCGCCCAGCGCCTGCTCGATGCGCACCTTGCTCAGGTCCGCTTCCAACTCATCCGCCAAGACGGAAGGCAGAACGCCGCGAATGCCCGTGCCCATCTCGGAACGGTGCACCACCAGGATCGCCGTGCCGTCGGTTTCCAGCCCCAGGTACACGCTCGGCGACCATGCCCCCGGCGCAGCTTTCAAGGACGGCCGCAACACCCGCGCACCTAACACCAGTGCCCCCGCACTGAACATCCCCTCCAGGAACCCGCGCCGTGTCGAAACGTCGATCCGTCTCATGCCTTGCCTCCCGCGGCGATCAAGATCGCCGCACGGATCCGCTGGTACGTCCCGCAGCGGCACAGGTTGCCGTCCATTGCCTCGTCGATCTCCGCATCGGTAGGATTCGGGTGCGCCTTCAACAGTGCAGCCGCCTGCATGATTTGCCCCGCCTGGCAGTATCCGCATTGCGGCGCATTCGCCGCCTTCCACGCTTTCTGAACCGGATGATCCCCGGCCGCGCTCAATCCTTCAATAGTGGTGACAGACTTTCCCGCCGCCGCTCGCAACGGCGTCGTGCAGCTCCGCACTGCCGTCCCGTCCAGATGCACTGTGCAGCATCCGCACAGCCCCGCGCCGCACCCGAACTTCGTTCCGGTCATCTCCAGAACGTCGCGCAGGTACCACAACAGCGGCATCTCCGGGTCGCCGTCAAATTGACGCGCCACCCCGTTCACTCGCAACCGGATCATGCATCCCTCCCCAGTGAAGAGTTTGAGCCAGTCTAGCAGGGAGCAGCCCGGTCAACAAGATGAGCGAGATTCCGCCACGCACTGGGACTGATTGGCGACAGCGCGACCGCATCGAACGGTGGGCGCGACGCGGTCGCGCGAACGGACGTTAGAACAGGACTTTCAACCCAAGCTGGACTTGCCGCGGGGCGTTCGCTTGGGAGCTGATTACCCCGAAACTGGACGAAGTGACGCTCGTGTTGGGCCCGCTGAAGCGTGGGGTGTTGAATGCGTTCAGCGCCTCGCATCGAAATTGGACACTGGCCTTCTCAGTGACCCGGAAATTCTTGAAGACCGACATGTCCCAGTTGAATATGCCGTCGGCACGGATATTGGGATCACGAGGACCCATGCTGCCGAACGTGTACGCTGCTGGCTGCGAGTAATGGCTCTTGTCGAAATAGGCGTTGAGACGGTCCTGCACCGGGCCGGAGAGCAGACCGCTGCTGCCGTCATTGTTGCCACGGATGGCTGAGTTGAAGATGCCGGCGTTGTTGGAAGCTGAGAAGCCGATGGGCGTACCTCCGGAGAACGTGGTGAGGCCGTTTACCTGCCAGGCGCCGAAGGCGAGGTCGGCCCATTTCGGCATATCGGTCCCCCAATGGCGGCCGCGGCCGAACGGCAGGTCATAAATTCCGGCGATGACGACGCGGTGTGCGACATCGATGTCGGTCAGTGCGCGATCCGCCCGAATGTTGTAGCTGTTCTGGTGGCTCAGTCCGTCGTCGAGGTTCTTGGCCCACGTGTAGGCAAGCTGCATCTGAAGGCCGTGAGACATCCGCTTGGTGGCGCTGATCTGGAGCGAATGGTAGAAGGACGAGGAGCCGACTGAGTAGATCGGGATCACGTCAGTGAACTGGGGGTAAGGCCGAAGCAGTTGGGCCCGGGTTGTCTTGGCCTGCGAAAGCACGCCGCCGGAGATCTTCCCATAGAAAGGATTGTCCACCTGTTGGTTCAATTGCGACCCGAGCGCCATGTACTTGGGATCGAGCTGATTCAGGCTCAGGCCGCCTTCCTCGTTGCGGTGGAGTTGATAGCCCCGAGTTCCAACGTAAGCCACTTCGACAAGGGTGGCGAAGGCAAACTCGCGTTGGACGTTGAAGTTGATCTGGCGAACGCGCGGGCTGATGATGTCTTGCGTGGTCGCCTCGATGCTGCTGCCAAATTGCGTGAGGACTCCGTTCGCCGATCCCATCGCCTGCGCCATTCCTGTTGGCCAGGGGTCCTTCAGGTAGTAATTGGGATTGAGACCGTCGATCGTAGCCACCCAGGTGTTATCCACGCGCCAGCCCATCGTGCCGATGGTGCCGGCAGCCGCTTGCTGCGAAGGCCCATAGATGTGCGCATAGCCGACACGCATCACCGACTTGGGCGCGAATTGCCAGCTCAGTCCGATGCGCGGCGCCCAGTTGTTGAGATCCGTCTTGAATTGGGTGCGTGGATTGCCATTGACGCCAACGAAGACCAGTCCTCCCGTAACGCCCGGAATAATGCTGCCGGCTGGAGTAGCCACCGTGGGATCGAACCAGTTGGTGCGGTTATACCGCTCCGTGCGGGGTGTATCGACATCCCAGCGCAGGCCCAGGCTCAGGCTCAGCGTTTTGGTTACGCGCCAGTCGTCCTGGAAATAGCCCGCAACGTAGAAGCTCTGTGTCGCTACATTCTTGTACGTTGCCTGCAGCGAGCCGCTGCTGCCGGTGCCCAGCAATAGCGAGGCGAAGCCATTTCCGGCGGTCGAACTGGACTGGGTCGGGTTGGGTCCTTGCGTCATGCCTCGGGTGAAACTGAAGCTGCCGGCCGATCGGCCTTCGTTGGTGTTGACGCGCAGCATGCGGATCTCGGAGCCCGTCTTGAAAGTGTGTTTGCCGTGCGTTTTTGTCAGATTGCCGATTGCGGTGTATGACATGAACGCGTTCTGGCGGTGGTCGCCGCCGCCCAACCCGCGGTAGTCGCTTACGCTGAAGCCGGGGAATGTCAGAAAATCGACGGCGTTGTCAATGTATTTCGGCAGCCCCAAACTGGAAGGAGCGAAGCCGAGGCCCTGGTTGGCGTAAACGTACTTAGTGCGCGCGAAACCCAACCGCGCGCTCAACACCGTCGTCGGAGAAAGCGTGTTGGTGTAATCGGCCACCGCGCCGTGCACGTGGTCCTCCACGTTGATGCGCCCTTCGGCTACTTTGATATCGTCAGGGAAGAAGATGGTCGCCTGATCGTCGTTGAGCCGTGTCGAGTAGCGCGCGAAGAAGCGCTGCCGCGCAGAGAGCACCTGGTCCACGCGGTAATCCGATTGGGTCATATTGAGCGGCTTGGTTCCGCTCGCGCCCCAGTTGTTCTGGTTGATTGCTCCCGTGGGAGTCAGATTTGGCAGGGGATAGTACTTCGCAGTACTCACGGCCGCCGGATCGAACCGGTTCGCTCCAATCACGTTTCCGGCAAACGGTGTCCGAATGTAGCCGGAGCCGGACGGGTTGGCCCGCGTGGTTAGGGGATCGTAGATCGTGATCAACTGCCCTGCGGCGGTCTTCGTCTGCGAGAAGTCGCCCGTGCGTTCGAGCGGCGTGGGCACGGAGGCGATTGTCGAGTCCGCACGCCGCTCGCGCAGCGCCTCGAATGCAACCATGAAGAACGTCTTGTCCTTGATCACCGGGCCATTAAACACGCCACCATACTGCGAACGCTTGAAACTCAGCAGCGGCGCCCCTCGGCGGTTCTCGAAGAAGTTGTTGGCATCCATCGCCGAGTTGCGCAGGAACTCGTAGGCGCTGCCGTGGAACAGATTGGTTCCGGACTTGAAGACGACGTTCAGCACACTGCCCAGGCTACGGCCGAACTCGGCCGGGTAGTCCGCCCCAAGCAGCTTGAACTCTTCAATCGCGTCGACCGATGGAAACACAGAAATGCCGGCAAAACCGTTCACCGTCGGGTGTGCCGCGGTGACGCCATCGATCATCGTGTCCATGGTGCGCGCCCTCGCCCCGTTCACCGAATAACGCATCTCGCCGTAACTGTTTCCCACAGTGCCGGTCACCCCCGGTGTCAGGAAAACCAACGTGTAGACGTTGCGCGTGTTGAACGGCATGTTGGTGATGATCTTGTTGTCCACAACCTTGGCCAGCGTCGCGTTCTCGGTCTCAAGAAGAGCCGCGTTTGCCGTAACGACAACACTCTCGGCGACCTCGCCGATGGTGAGCTGGAAATCGACGCGGGCCATCTGCTGCATCTGGAGAACAATGCCCTCACGAAGCAGACGCTTGAAACCTTTAGCTGTAACCTCCACTGTGTACTGCCCGCGCGGGAGCGGGGTGACAGTGTAGTTTCCACTGCTGTCGGACTGAGCAGTCGAACGCAGGTTCGTGCCGATATTCACTACCGTGACTTCCGCACCAGGAACTACTGCGCCGGAACTATCCGTAATGATGCCCGTAATCGAACCGGTGAAGGACTGGGCCGCCAGTCCAGGAGCTATTGCCAGCATCAGGGCTGGCAGTATGAACAAACGGAGTTTCATATCCTAAGGGCCTCCTGAGGCGAGACAAGTATATACCTATCTTTTGGTGAATGTTCATGTTTTTGTAACATTTTTTACGGCTGATGAGGACAGCCCTCCCCACACAAGCAGCGTACGCATGTTACTGGTCATAAATGACTTACCAGTGAATTGCGCCTATGGCGCCTCGGCGTAAAGGCCCCATCCCCAGCCTCCGCCCGCTCTCGTGGGGTGGCCTTGAGAGCCCCACAGTACGCTCTGCCCTACCGCCCTCTGCCCGCCCTCAGCGCCACCTGCTCCACATCCCGCGCGTAGACAATCTCTTCCTTCATGCCGCCGCTGAACTGAATGATCCGGCCGATGAGGCCCGTCCATCCCGTCTGGTGGCTGGCGCCGATTCCCGCCCCGTTGTCCCCGTGGAAGTACTCGTAGAACAGGATCAGGTCCCGCCAGTGCGGATCGCTCTGAAACTTCTCCGTTCCACCGTACACCGGGCGGCGCCCTCCCCCATCGCGCAGGAATGTCCGGATCAGGCGTTCGGCCAGCTCATGCGCCACCTGATACAGCGTCATCTCGTGCCCTGAGCCTGTCGGGCAATCCACCCTGAATGTGTCGCCGTAGTACGCCGCCATCCTGCCCAGCGACGAGTAGAGCAGGAAATTGATCGGCATCCACACGGGACCGCGCCAGTTGGAGTTCCCGCCGAACATCGCATTGTCGGATTCACCCGGCTGGTAAGAAACCCGGTATTCCTGCCCTTCATGCGTGAACACATAAGGGTGATCCAGGTGGTAACGCGAGAGCGCGCGAATGCCGTGCGGACTAAGAAACTCGTTTTCATCGAGCATCCGCGCAAGGATCCGCCGCAGTTTCGACTCGTTCACCGTAGAGATCATCCTCCGGCCTGCAACCCCAGGCTTGCTCGGCATGTGCAGATTTGCCGCGAGTTCAGGGTTCCTCGCCATGAACTCGGCTGCCTGGCGCATAAACACCGGAAGCCGCTCCAGCATGTTCTCTTCGAAAATCGCAATGGCCGCCAGCGTCAGCAATCCCACGATCGACCGGACCTTCAGCCGCTGCGCCCGGCCGCCGGGCAGGCGCAGCACATCACAGAAGAAACCGTCCTCCTCGTCCCACATCTCGTCCGGCACGTCGCCCACCCGGTCCATGGCCCCGGCAATCCACATGGTGTGCTCGAAGAACTTCAAAGCGTATTCCTGATAGGAAGGCTCATGCACGGCAAGCTCGATCGCCATGCGCAGCATCTGCTGGCTGAAGAAACACATCCACGCATTGCCATCGGCCTGCTCCAGATGTCCGCCGGTCGGCAGCGGCGCACTGCGGTCGAAAACCCCAATGTTGTCCAGCCCCAGAAACCCGCCCTGGAAGACGTTGTTGCCGCTGCGGTCCTTCCGGTTCACCCACCACGTGAAATTCATCAGCAGCTTCTCGAACGCATATTTGAGGAACCCGATGTCGCCTTTCCCCTGGTTCCTTTCCTTCTCCTGCAGATAGATCTGCAGCGACGCGAAGGCGTGCACCGGCGGGTTCACATCGCTGAAACTCCACTCGTACGCCGGCATCTGGCCGTTCGGATGCAGATAGTCGTTCCTGAGCATGAGATCCAGTTGCGTCTTGGCAAAGTCGAGGTCCACCATGGCGAGAGCAATGGTGTGGAACGCCAGATCCCACGCCGCGTACCACGGGTATTCCCACTTGTCGGGCATCGAGACGATGTCCCGGTTCGACATGTGGACCCACTCCGAATTGCGCACCCTCGCCCGCACCTCGGGAGATGCCCATGGATCTACATGGTGCTCTACCAGCCACTGCTTCACGTCGTAGTTGAAATACTGCTTGGACCAGAGCATCCCGGCCAGCGCTTGCCGCATCACACTGGCGCGGTCGCGATCCGCCCTCACCGACGCGGGAGTGATGGACTCGTAGAAGTCATCGGCCTCATCCATCCTGTCCGAGAACACCGCGTTCAGCCGATGAAGCGGATGCTGAGTCTCCGACGGATGAAGCCGGGTGAGCCGCAGCCGCACGGTCGCAGCGTCTCCCGCGCCGATTGTCAGCGGATAGTAGGCAGCAGCCTTCGTTCCGAGGTGTGCCGGGTTCACTGCCTCCTTCATCCCGTGCACCACATAGTCGTTGATGCCGTCTTTCACGTAGCCCGACGCGTTCTGCCCGCCGAACAGGCGCGCACGATTGGTCTCGTTCTCGGTGAACAATAAAGCGGCCGAGTGCCTGCAATACAGATAGTGATCACCGAGTTCCTGATGGCGGGCCGCGATCACCGCGGCTTGCGGGTGCTCCATCCGCTCCAGCACGGGTCGAGATCCGCCGCCGGCCCAAGACCACGTATTGCGAAACCACAGCGTCGGCAGCAGGTGGAGCGTTGCAGCCTCCGGGCCGCGATTGATGGCGATGATGCGAACGAAGATGTCCTCCGGCCCCTCCTTGGCGTATTCCACGAACACGTCGAAATAGCGGTTCTCATAGAAGACACCGGTATCCAGCAGTTCGTATTCGTACTCCTGCCGGCTGCGCCGGCGGTTAGTCCTCACGAGATCGTCGTACGGAAACACCGCCTGCGGGTACTTGTAGAGGTACTTCATGTAGGAGTGCGTGGGCGTGCTGTCGAGGTAGAAGTAATACTCCTTCACGTCCTCGCCGTGATTGCCCTCGCTGTTGGTCAACCCGAAGAGCCGTTCCTTGAGAATCGGATCATTGCCATTCCAGAGCGCCAGCGCGAAGCAGAGCAACTGGCGGTCGTCGCTGATCCCGGCAAGCCCGTCCTCGCCCCAGCGGTACGCCCTCGACCTCGCTTGTTCGTGGGTGAAGTAGTTCCACGCATCGCCGTTGTCGCTGTAGTCCTCCCGGACCGTCCCCCATTGCCTCTCGCTCAGATAAGGTCCCCACTTCTTCCACGGGACCATCCCGGCGCGAGCTTCATCCAGTCGACGCTGTTCCGCACCCTCGGCAACAAATTCCGGCATCGCGTCCCTCCTCGTCGATTTGCAGTCCGCGTCTAGAATCGACGACGCGCAGACGGAAGGGAATCCGCCGTCTCTTCACAAAGCGACGCAGCCGCTAGCGCTCCATCAACGTCAGCACCAGCGTCTGATTCTTTCCGGCCGCGATGCGCACGGGCGCGAAGTCCTTCTGGTGCGCGGCGAGAAAGTCAGGATCATCCAGCAGATTCGCCGAAATTGGAGCTGTGGTGGCATACACTTTGTACTCACCCGGTGCGGCCGACACCGACGTTTCCCCCGTCGCACTTGTAGGTGCGATGATCTCAGTCTCGTAAGACGCGCCCAGGAACCTGACCGTGCCACCGGCCACGGGGCGTCCGGAGGCATCTTGCAGCCGCACAGGTTGCTGGCCGCTGAGATCCGCTACCAGCACCTCCAGCGGCTCTGAAGGCATGCCGTCAAGTTCCAATGGCTCACTCCTCGGAATGATCCGCTCTCCAAGCCTCGCGCCCATCGGCAGTAAAGCAGATCTCGAGTCCGTCGTCAGTCCCGCATACACCCTGTATGTTCCCGGCATTACGCCCTTCAGGACAAACGATCCATCAAGGCCGGAGTGCACCAGTTTCCGCTGGCCGTTCATCGCTATCAGGCCGACTATCCGCGAACCGGGCAGACTCCCCGCATCCGCAACGATCTTCCCCGCCACGTCAAACGCTTGCACGATTCTGCCTTGCAGTTCGAGACCCGGAACATCACTGGAACCGACCGTGAGGGGCATGGATGCCACAGTCTCACCCAAAGCAGCATTGTAAGAATTGGTGGTCATCAACGTATAGGTCCCGGGTTGAATATGCAGAAGGATGAATGAGCCGTCGGCGTTCATGGGGGCCCCGCGCACTGTCCCTTGGCCTGCTGGCCCGTTCATGCGCAGGGCAATGCCCCTGAAGCGATCCGGAGCGCTTCCTCCGGGTTGCGCCAGTCGCCCCGAGACGGTGACTCCTTCATGCCGCGTGAGCTTCATCTTGATGTCGCTCACCTCCTGGCCCGCCCTGACCTCCACGCGAGTCGCCTCGTTCACGTCCAGGGTGTCTGGATAATACTCAGCCGTGTATCGTCCATCCCACCCGGTAGTCGACATGTCCTGCGGCACGAAATACAGGAAGAACCGCCCGGGCGGCAGTTCACTGAGGCGGAATCGCCCCAGATCGTCCGACAGAACGGTTTGGACCTGCTTCAATTTCCGACGGTCGTTCGCGGCGGTCAGCCGCATCGCCAGGACATGGACCCTTTCCGCTGGAAATCCGTCCTCATCCTCGATCCGCCCGGAGATCACCGCCTGCGGTGTCAGTCCAATGCGCACTTCGATCGCTGAGCCGTCCTGCGCCGAGAGCATCAGGATGTCGCTCCTCAGGTAGCCATCCCGGAGGATCGTGGCCGGTAGATATCGTGGTGCTGGACCCGCCGCCGTCAGACTGAAGTGACCGGCCGCATCGCTCCGGCCGGACAGTCTCTCAGCAGTCCCGCTTTGCTGTATGAAGACGCGCGCCCCTGCAACCGGCGCGCCCGTGAGCCTGTCGTACACATCTCCTTCAATCCTCTGCGCCCACAGCATCGCGCTGCAGGCAATCATCAGCACCGGAAGTCTCATCGGGCGCCTCCCATCCGGCTGCAGCCCATCGTGATGTTCAGCGTCTCGCCTGCCGCCAGCGGTACATCGAAGCCGCTCTGCCGTACATCGCGATCACCTAGCCGGATCGAAACCGGCTGGAACCACCGTGGGCCACCACTGCGAGGCTGGATGTTGAGAGTAACGTGCCCTGGCGCAAGCCGGGGAAGGGCGAACCGGCCCTCGCTTCCCTTGAGCTGCACGTCTGGCGCGAAAATCATGGTCCCCGAGAGTTGAATCGTCAGATCCGTTGGAGTGCAGCCCGCCCCGAACGCCACAGTCCCTTGAATCTCCTCGAGCGGCTTCAACTCCAGATCGAGCCCCGTGATGTCCTGGGTCCCCACATCCACGGACCGCGATGCTCCATAGATCAAGGTGCCTTGCGAGTCGTTCATCGAATTTGTTTGACGAGTCACCGCTGTCAGCGTGTATCGGCCCGGCAACAGGTCGGGTATTTCGAATTGATCCCGATCCACTCTGTTGAACGTCGTCCCAGTCGACATCGCATCGGCCTGAACATAGAGCATTGTTTGCCTGAAGGAGCCCTGCGGCGATTCACCAGGCGGTGAAACTGCTCGTCCGCTGAGGCGCACGCCCGAACGCTGGACAATGCGGATATCGGCCCGCACCTCCTCTCCCGCCGCGAGTTGAAATAGCTTCGCCGCACTTAAATCGGTGGTGTTCGGGGCATAAGTCGCGCGATAGGTGCGCTCCCACCCCCATGGGAACCCCTGCACGGCCGCATGATATGTTCCCTCGCTCAATCTCGCCACGCGGTACTCCCCCCTGTCATTGGTCTGGACGTTCCCGCCGGCCACGGGCACTAACTGCTCCTTCCCGCCGGGCAACACTTGCGTGCCCGGCCGCGGGTGCGGACCGTTTTCCACCGGCGCCCTCATCCAAACCGTAACATTCGTGTTGGGCATTGGATAGCCCTCCGGATCTGTTACCCTTCCTGTGATCACGGCGAATGGCGTGAGCTGGATTGTCACCATGGCATGGAGCTCGCCTGCTTCGTCCACTTTCGTTTCGAGCCGCCAGCCTGCTCCTGAGTACACGCCCGGTCTCTGCATCCCGTGAAGACCGACCGGCCTCGCCGATGTCGTGCTGGAAGAACCCAAATGCATGAATCCCGGCTTCTCGACCACAAGGATGAAAAGACCCCGGGTGTTCGCGAATTGAAACCGTCCCTGTGCGTCGGTTTTCGTGTAGACGGCATCGTCATTGCCCCAGTCGGCTCCCTGGAGTTTCACCCGTGCTCCGCCAAGCGGCTCCCCATTCACGGAATTCACGACAGTGCCCTCCAGAAACGCTGTCGCGTATCTCGGCTTGGGCTGGGCTTCAATACCTGGTGCTGAAATCAGCAGGAGCGGAATCCATGCAAAACAATACAACGCTATGCGCATTCCGGGTCTCCAATTGCCTCGATATTACCAGCAATTGACGGATTCCACTCCATCGCAGTTGCGCATTTCTTTGATCCTTCACTTTACGCCTTCGGTCCCCCGGACCGTTCCCCGCCGCTTCCCCCATACGTATAGAATCATTCCGATGACTGTGGAGGTCCGACACATGGCAAACCGCTTTCAACTCGCGAAACTCCTCGCGATCCCCGCTTTCCTGGCGTCCCTTCTGATCCCGGGCGCCGCCCTCGCCCAGATCAACAACCTGACGCGCGAGGAGATGATCAAGTACACTGCCCAGAACCCTTACGAGCGTTTCCCCGACGGCCGCCCCAAAGTGCCGGACTCGGTCCTCAAGCAACTCGATTCCATGTCGGCCGAAGAGTTCATCGGCGCCGGCGGCCGCGGCGTCAGCCAGTTCGTCGACGGCTTCCAACTCCTCTCCCCCGGCAAGAAACTCATCGGACGCGCATTCACACTCCAGTTGATGCCCATCCGCGGCGAAGTTGCCGACGTGGACGCCGCCGACTGGAAAGCCAAGGGCCACACACTGCCCCTCAACCACCAGTCCGCGCTCGACATGCTCCAACCCGGCGACGTCTTCGTCGTCGACGCCTTCGGCAACATCGACGGCGGTGGTATTGTCGGCGACAACCTCGCCTACTACGTCTGGAAGAAGACCGGCAACGGCTTCGTCATCGACGGTGCCATCCGCGACCTCGAAGGTATCGCAGCCTTCGGCATGGCCGGCTACTTCCGTGGCGCAACGCCGCCCGCCATCCGCGGCTTCATGGTCACCGGCATCAACGTCCCCGTCCGCATCGGCAAGACCACTGTCATGCCCGGCGACGTCGTCTTCGGCGACCGCGAAGGCGTCACCTTCGTCCCGCCCCACCAGGTCCAGGGCTACATCGACACCGCCAAGATCACCCACATCCACGACGAATGGACCAAGAAGAAGTTTGATGAAGGCAAGTACGTCTCCACCGACATCTACGGCCGCCCCCACGACCCCGCCCTCATCCAGGAATATGAGGACTACCTGAAAAAGCAACTCGGCCCCGAAGCCTACGACGCCTACAAGAAGCGCCAGCCCGCCCCGCGCCCCTCCGACCGCCCCAAGCCGTAAACGCTGAGAGGGACAGGCTTCCTTGGCCTGTCCCCCTCGTCATCACCCCATCCTCACCGTCACCGTCTTCACCTCCGTGTATTGCTGCAGCCCGTACTCTCCCAGTTCTCGCCCGATCCCGGACTGCTTGAACCCGCCGAACGGAGCCGCCGCATCGAACACGTCGTAGCAGTTCACCCACACCGTGCCCGCGCGCACCCGGTTCGCAATCGCGTGCGCCTTGCCGATGTCCCGCGTCCACACTGCCGCCGCCAGCCCGTACATCGTCGCGTTTGCCCGCTCCACTACTTCGTCGATCGACGAGAACTTCATCACGCTCATCACAGGCCCGAAGATCTCTTCTTTCGCGATCGTCATTCCATCCTCAACATTCGCGAACACAGTCGGCTCGATGAAGTAACCGCGGTCCCCCACGCGGCTGCCGCCGCACATCATCTCCGCGCCTTCCTTCTTGCCCGCATCGATGTAGCTCATCACCTTGTTGAACTGCACATCGTCCACCTGCGGACCCTGCTCCGTTCCCTTCTCGAACGGATCCCCAACCTTCCGCGACTTCGCGCGCGCCGTGCTCTTCTCGACAAACGCGTCGTACACCTTGTCCTCAACGAAGAGCCGCGAGCCCGCACAGCAGCACTGCCCCTGGTTGAAGAACAGCCCGAAGTGCGCGTTCTCCACCGCATAGTCCAGGTCCGCGTCCGCAAAGACGATCGCCGGACTCTTCCCGCCCAGCTCCAGAGTCACGCGCTTCAGATTGGTTTGCGCCGATGCCTCCATGATCAGGTGTCCGACTTCTGTTGACCCGGTGAAAGCGACTTTATCGACATCCATGTGCCGCGCGATCGCCTGCCCCGCCGTCGGCCCATATCCCGGGAGAATGTTCACCACGCCCGGTGGGAATCCCGCCTCCAGAATCAGTTCGCCCACGCGTAAGGCCGTCAGCGGCGTCTGCTCCGCTGGCTTCAACACCACCGTGTTCCCCGCCGCCAGCGCCGGCCCCAGCTTCCACGCCTGCATCAGCAGCGGAAAATTCCACGGAATGATCTGCCCGACAACGCCAACAGGCTCGTGCCGCGTGTAGGTGAAGTACGGTCCTGACACCGGAATCGTCTTGCCCTGGATCTTGTCCGCCCAGCCCGCGTAATAGCGGTAGCATGCAATCGTCAGCGGCAGATCCGCCGCTTTTGAATCGTTCAGCGGCTTGCCGTTATCGAGCGTCTCCAGCCGCGCCAGCTCATCTTTGTTCTGTTCAATCAGATCCGCCAGTTTGTACAGCAGCCGGCCCCGCTCCGACGCCGACATCCTCGGCCACGGACCTGCATTAAACGCCGCCCGCGCCGCCTTCACCGCGAGGTTCACATCCGCTGCATCCGCCTCCGCCACTTTGCCGATCACGTCGCCAGTCGCCGGGTTCACCGTCTCGAACCTCTTCCCCGACACGCTGCCGACCCACTGATTGTTAATCAGGAGTTGAGTCGCCCGAACCTCGACACCGCGGTCCAGAACGCCCAATTCAGTTCCAGTGCCCATAGGTGGTCCCTCCGCGCATCAGTATGGATCAATTCCTCCTCCGCGGCATCCCTTCTTTCAGTTCTGCCGGAGGGTGTAGGATGACCTGAGCGCAGCACCCATGAACCCACCCGGACGCGTCCTCTCCCTCGACATCTTCCGCGGCCTCACGATGCTCGTGATGATCTTCGTCAACGACCTCGCCAGCGTCAAAGACCTCCCCTGGTGGACCTACCACATGCCCGGCCGCCAGAACGGCATGACCTATGTCGATGTCGTCTTCCCCGCCTTCCTCTTCATCGTCGGAATGTCGATTCCGCTCTCCGTCAACAAGCGCCTTGAACGCGATCCTTCGCACTGGAAGCTCTGGGGCCACATCCTTCTCCGCTCCCTGAGCCTCATCGTTCTTGGCATCTTCCTCGCCAATGCCGGCAAAGTCGATCCGGAGCTCACCGGAATCGCGCGCGGCGCCTGGGGTGTCCTCGGTTTCGTCGGCGCCATCCTGCTCTGGAACGTCTACCCTCGCACAGGTAGCGCGGCACTTCACAAAGGTCTAAGAATCGCCGGCCTCCTTCTCCTGGCCGCGATGTTCGTCATCTTCCGGCGCAAAACGTCCGCAGGCGACGCCGCGTGGCTCGACTTTCGTTACTGGGAAATCCTCGGCCTCATCGGACGCGCCTACCTCGCGGCCTGCATCCTCTACATCCCCCTCCGCAAGAAGCCCTGGGCTCCTGCGGTTCTCCTCGCCATCCTAACTTTGATGAACGCCGCTTCCCGCGCCGGCTGGCTGCCCTGGATGAAACGAATCCCCTACGCTCTCTGGCCCTTCGACACCGGAGCGCTCCCCTCCGTGGTCATCGCCGGCATCGTCGCATCCTCCATCTTCCTCGACCTCGACACCGTGCCTCCCTTCACGCAAAAAGCCCGCGCTGCGCTTCTCTACGCCATCATCCTCTTCGCCGCGGGATACGCGCTATCACCTCTGGGTATCAGCAAGAACAGAGCGACTCCCACGTGGTGTCTCTATAGCTGCGCCATCAGCCTCGTGCTATTCCTCGCCATTTACTGGCTTGTCGACGTCCGCGGATGGAGCCGCTGGTCCGCCTTCCTCAAACCTGCGGGCGCCAATACCCTCCTCACCTACTTGCTCCCCGACATCTTCTACTTCGCCATCGGCCTCTCGTACGCCGGTACGCAACTCTCCACCGGATGGCCCGGCGCCGTCAGGGCCGCCGCTTTCACTGGCCTGATGCTCGCCGCCACTGCAATCCTGACGAAGCTCCGCGTCAGAATGCAGTTGTGACAGGTGCTCTGTGATCGTTTATTCCAGTAAAAAATTCCAGTGAACCACTCACGCTCGAAGTGCGTTTCGGTAATTCTTTCATGCCATAAAAATCTCCTTTCCGTGCAACCCCTTGAAAATAGTGCCGCCCTCCATTCGGCTCCCCGATTGCTCTGATCTTCGTCTCGATCCTGATTCTGGAGGAGCTCTGATGTGGAATCGTTGCCGCCACACATCCTTCCCGCGGATCCTTCCGCCGCTCAGACAAACCCGCGCCTGCTTCGCACCCGCCTGCCACATTGCCGAGGAAGACCTCGAGCAATTCACTCTCGGGATGATTGAGGACGAGGATTCATTCACCTGGCTCCTCCGCCACCTCAACGCCTGCAGCGTGTGCGCGCGGCGTCTTCACTCCGTCCGCGAGTACGTGCGGGTCATGAAGACCGCTTTGGTCTCCTGGGAGATTCGCGATCGTTCCAGCCCCAGCTCACCCGGCGGGCAGAGCAACTGACCTGTACGACGCTCCTGGCGCGCGTCCACTCTCTCCGGAACCTGCTTTCGGAGGAGCCGAGCGGGGGAGAGGAAGACAAACCGGCAGGAGCGTCTCCCTTAACCCCGCATCGGGTCAGTCAACGCCTCCTCCATTACACCCCCCACCGCCACCCCACCACCGCCGGATCGTCCGCCCCGTTCTCCCATGCGTACTGCAAACACGCGATCTGACGGTTCCGGAACTTCTCCTTCGCATGCGCGCCCGCCACCCGGAATCGCTCCACCCGGTCAATCGCATCCATCGCCAGCGTGAACCGGTCGACCTGGTTGTTGATCGCCAGCTCCAGCGGGGTATTGATGTTCCCGCGCTCCTTGTACCCCCGCACGTGCAGATTCCCATGGTTAGTCCGCCGGTACGTCAGCCTGTGGATCAGCCACGGATATCCGTGGAAATTGAAAATGATCGGACGGTTCGTGGTAAAGAGCCCGTCAAAGTCCCGGTCACTCAACCCATGCGGATGCTCCGTTTCCGGCTCCAGCTTGAATAGATCCACCACGTTGATGAACCTGATCCGCATATCAGGGAACTCCTGCCGCAGCATCGCCGTCGCCGCCAGCGCTTCCATCGTCGGAATGTCTCCTGCCGACGCCATCACCAGGTCCGGCTCGAGACCCGCGTCGTTGCTCGCCCACTCCCACAGTCCGATCCCCTTCGTGCAGTGGGCGATCGCCTCATCCATACCCAGGTACTGCAGGTGCATCTGCTTGTCCGATACGATCACATTCACGTAGTTCAGGCTCCGCAGGCAGTGGTCGGACACAGACAGCAGGCTGTTCACGTCCGGCGGCAGATAGATCCGCGTCACCTCCGCGCGTTTATTCAACACCACGTCGAGGAAACCCGGATCCTGATGCGTGAATCCGTTGTGATCCTGCCGCCACACCGTCGACGTGATCAGCAGGTTCAGCGACGACACCTTCGCCCGCCACGGCAGTTGGTTGCAGATCGACAGCCACTTCGCATGTTGGTTGAACATCGAGTCGATCACGTGCACAAAGGCCTCATACGTGGACAGCAGCCCGTGACGCCCTGTCAGGGTGTAGCCCTCCAGCATCCCCTCCAGCGTGTGTTCGGATAGCATCTCGATCACCCGCCCGTCCGACCCGAGCTCCGCTCCGTCCAGATCCTCCGGATAGAATTCTTCGATCCAGAATTTCTTGGTCGCCTCGTACACTGCGTCCAGCCGGTTCGACGTCGTCTCATCCGGCCCGAACAGCCGGAAGTTCTTCGGATTCATCTTCATCACGTCGCGAAGAAACTCCCCGAGAGGACGCGTGTTCTCGACTTCCCGCTGCCCGGGCTTGTCCACGTCCACTCCGTACCGTCGAAAGTCCGGCAGACGGAGCGCCCGCCGCAACAGCCCCCCATTCGCGTGCGGATTCGCTCCCATACGCCGAGCCCCCGCTGGCGCCCATTCCCGCAACTCCGGCGCTGGAGCGCCGTTCGCATCAAACAGCTCCTCGGGCCTGTAGCTCCGCAACCACTCTTCCAGCCGCCGCAGATGATCGGGATTGCTCCGCGCGTTCGCCAGCGGTACCTGGTGCGCCCGCCACGACCCCTCCAGCCTGTGCCCGTCCACCTCCTTCGGCGCGCTCCACCCCTTCGGTGTCCGCAGCACGATCATCGGCCATCGCGGCCGCCGCGCGACCCCTGTACTCCGCGCCTCACGCTGCGCTTCTTTGATTTCATGCACGCACTGCTCCAGCGTGGCCGCCATCGCCTGGTGCATGCTCTCCGCATCCGACCCTTCCACGAAATACGGTGTGTACCCATATCCCTGGAACAGCTCGTCCAGCTCCTGATGGCTGATCCGCGCCAGCAGCGTCGGGTTGTTGATCTTGTATCCGTTCAAGTTCAGAATCGGCAGTACTGCGCCGTCCCGGACCGGGCTCAGAAACTTGTTGATGTGCCACGACGTCGCCAGCGGGCCCGTCTCCGACTCCCCGTCCCCCACCACCGCCGACACGATCAGATCCGGATTGTCGAACGCTGCCCCGCACGCGTGCGACAGCACGTACCCGAGCTCCCCGCCTTCGTGGATCGATCCCGGCGTCTCCGGCGTGCAGTGGCTCCCGATGCCTCCCGGAAATGAGAACTGCTTGAAGAACTCCCGCAGCCCTTCCTCATCCAGGCTCTTGTCCGAGTAGATCTCTGAATAGGTCCCCTCCAGGTACACTGGCGCCAGCACCCCCGGCGCACCATGACCAGGCCCTGCCATGAAAATCATGTCCAGGTCGTACTTCTTGATCATCCGGCTCAGGTGCAGGTAGACGAATGACAATGCCGGACTCGTCCCCCAATGCCCCAGCGGCCGTGCTTTGATGTGCTCCGGCCTCAACGGCTCGCGCAGCAACGGGTTGTCCCGCAGGTACAACATTCCCAGCGCGAGATAGCGGCATCCCCGCCACGCCGCCTCCATCTTCCGCACTTCCTCCGCACTCAGCGGTGTGCCTATGACAGTAGAGCGCGCAACGCCATACGCGCTCAGATCACTCAATGTTTGCGTTTGTACTCCGGTAGCCATGCACTTTGGATTCCTCCCCTCGTGTTGGAGATTTCCAATGTGCGCGCCTCACCCCCGCGCGGCCGCTTCCTCCGCCCTGAACTTCGCAATGCCTTCGATCAACTGCAGCGGCACTGTCCCTTCCAGTGGAAAACGGATCGTTCCCTTCTCCACCCTGTAGTTTGCAAGTTCATCCCTGAACTCATCCACCATGCGCGCGCTCGCCGGGTACAACGAGAAGTGCTCCTTCCAGCCTGCAAAATAGATCACGGCTTTCCCGCGTAGCTTGTACGTCGGCATCTGATACGAAATCACTTCCTCAGCCCCCGGCAGCGCCCTCCGGATCGCGCTACGTACTGCCCCCAGCACCTCCCGCGCTTTCTCCGGCTGCGCGGCCATGTATTCGTCCACCGACCGGAAGCTAGTCTTTGCCATCGGAGTGCCCCAGGAACTCAAGGATACTCCGGTTCACCGCCTCCGCCTGCACAATCGTCAGATCATGCCCCGCTCCGGGAATAATCTCGGTCGCGATCTGAGGAGCCACCCGCCGCAGCCGGCGCACCGCTTTCACGGGATCAAAAACTGTCTCATGCTCCCCCGCCAGGAACAGCGTGCGCACCCGGAGGCCGCCGAGTTCCTCATCTGTCAAGACCTTCGGAATCGGCAACTCTCCTCGCACTCCAGTCCGGAAGCATAGCGAGATGAACTCGATCGTCTCCTCGAGCTTTTGCGGATCCTTCCTGCCAAGGTCCGCAAATATCCAACGAAACAAGCGGGGCAGTCCGGGACCGGGCTTCAACATCGCCCAAATCATCTGCCCCAGGAATCTGCCGGTGAGACGCAGTACCGTCATCGCCGGCGCGATCAGAATCGCGCTGTCGAGCCTCTCCGGATAACGGGTCGCATAACGCGCCGTCGTCGCGCCGCCGTACGACACGCCCGCCAGGTTGATCCCGTTCTCCAGTCCCAGCACGTCGAACAATTCGTTGAGCCAGTTGAGCACGTCCTCTATCGTCCGCACCGGCTTTGCAGAGATGCTCCGCCCGTGCTCAGCGATCTGGTCCACGGCGAACGTCCGATACTCCTTCGAAAGTCCCTGAATGTTCGGAGACCACATCAGCGACGTCCCCAACCCGCCCGGCAGCAAAACAAGAGGCGGCGCCCCCGCAGGACCGCTGATGCGCACGAACGTCTTACCGTACGACGTCGGCGCCATGCGCTCTTCCGACGCGATCGGCCACTCCCGTGCCGCCCGCGCATCGTAGTACGCAAGGTAGGTGTCACGCGCTTCCGCCGATCGAAACGGATAAAAGGGTGCTGACGTGTGTGACATACAGACCCAGAGACACCACGTCCCGCCGGCCGGTTCCCTACTCCCACGCCCCCAGCAGCCTGCGCGTCAGAACCATCTGACCCATGTGATACGCATTGTGATCCGCCACCAGCAGCGCCTCACGCAGGATCGTTTGCCCGTCGCCATGCGGAATGCGCGCCATCAGATCCGTCGACTCAGCCTCCACCAGCCTGCACAACTCCTCCAGGTCATTCTGGAAGGCTTCGATACTCTCCTCCCATGCCTTCTCACTAGGCGGAGCCTGCGTCGCCGGCCAATATCCGCCCGGGAACGCGGGCGAAACGTGGCTGGCGTCCACGCTGAACCGCACGATGTCCCATTGCGCGATCCGCATGTGCTCCAGCAACTCCCACAGCGAATGCGGGATCCCCTTCGGCCGCTTGCCGCGCAGTTCCACCGGCACATCCCGCACCGCATCTTCGAAGTTCAGGTGCGCTCCACCGTCTTTCAGGAGATAGAGCAGATGCTCCCGCAGCGCCTTGTCACTGCTCATAGGACGCCCTCCCACCTTCTATCTTGCGCTCAGTGCCCTTCCAGGAACCGCTTGTCCATGAAAATCGTGTGTGTTGAAACGGTCTCATATCCCATCCGCTCATACACGGGCTTCCCCGCATCCGACGCATGCAGGAACGTCGGACACTCTCCGCATGCCTGTCGCGACATCTCCAGTGCGTGCCGCATCACCGCGTCCGCGTACCCACGGCGCTGCTGCCCCGGAGCCGTTGCCACTAGCGCCACATACCGGTAGCCTTCCACCATCATCACCACCGCGCTGCTCACCGGTTCTCCGCCGGCGAGCCCCAGTACAGGAAAATGGCCGTTCCAATAGGTCCGCCTCCCCCAAACTGGCTTGCCCGCGTCCAGCGGCATGCCGTACGCCGCGGAATTCACGTCGAGCACCGCTTCGCATCCAGCATCGTCCTGCGGCACTCTCAGCTCGAGCCCGTCAGGAACTCGAGCGGCCGGCCCGACCTTCCCAGCCAGCATCCCCGTCAGCGGCATCAGCGGCGCGTATCCGCACCCGTCAAGTTCGGCCGCTCCATCGGTTCCCACAGCCAGAGCCTCATGCGTCACCACCAGCAACCATGGAACTCCGCGCGTCTCAGCCCACTCCCGCGCACGCTGGCCCTGCGACCGCAACTCCTCACCGGAAACTCCCCGGCCCGTCAAAACCGCCACATTGAAAAACGGGATTGGCACGCCGCTGAAAATGTATTCGGCGCCCGCCGCCGAGTGCAACTCGCACCCCGGGGCCGCCGTGCACATCAGCCGCCACGCCTCGACAAACTGCAGGATGCTCAAATCGATCTTGTCGTTCACTCAACCTCCTTGAAATGCCCCTCAGCCTTGAACGGCGCGTGTCAATTGCGCTGTAGCCGCGTATTGAACACTGTCACACGGCCGCCCAGCACGCGCCACACATGTGCAAACTGCGCACTGATGGCTCTGTCGCTGCCGTTATACACGCCATGGTACCGTCCCAGCGCCACCACCGTGTCGCCTGCCTCCAGAACCTCCTCCAGCGCAATTGGAACTGCTCCCACTCCGTGGCGAACGCATGAAGATCCCTTTGGCGCCTGCGCCTGGACCCGTGTAAGGGTTCCGGTCGAGGGGTTGGATCACTCTGAACCCCTGGAGTTGCGGGAAACCAGTGCTCCTGCCGATCTTTCGGAAGCTCAACTCAGTCAATCACCGCCTGCGACACTGCATTGTCGAAATCGTACTGCTGCGCCCGCCCCGGCGTCTGCACGAAGTACACCACCACCATTTGCTCCCTCCGGTTCACCCACCAGTACGTCCCGAAGGCGCCATCCCACCCGTAGCTCCCGTTCGGCTTCCGCATCCGGGCGTCGGGCGCGCTCATCACCACCTCGCCCCCGAGGCCGAATCCCACACCCTTCGGCGGGCGTCCGATCTGCCCCAGAAACAAATCCCCCACGTTGTTGCTCATCATCAGATCCACCGTCCAGGGACTCAGGATCCGCTTGCCGTTCAACTGCCCGCCGTTGCACAGCATTTGCGCGAACTGGTAATAATCCGCCGCCGTCGAAACCAGCCCGCCGGCGCCCGAGAAATACACGGGCGACCCGATCACCAGCGGATTCGCCGGCTTCTCCAGCCCCTTCTCCGTGCGCCGGTAGATCGTCGCCAGCCTTGACTGCGCGCTCTCCGGCACGTTGAAGAACGTGTCCTTCATCCCCAGCGGCTCAAACAGCTTTGTCCGAAGAAACTGGTCGAACGTCAGTCCGGACACGATCTCGACGATCCGCCCCAGCGTGTCGAACCCCGCCAGGCCGCTGTAGCGCCACTGCGTCCCCGGCTGGAAATCCAGCGGCAGCGCGCCCAGCCGCGGGATGAAATCCGCCAGCGTGTCCGTCGGCTTCCGCTCCTTCATCAACTTCGCGGCTTCGGCGTTCGCCGCGCCCCCGCTCGCCAGCCCCGACGTATGCGTCAACAGGTCAATGATCGTGATCTCGCGCTCCGCCGGAACCGTGTAGGTCTTCTCCGCCGAGGGCGGCCTGTCCACCATCGGCTCCGCTGTCCGCACTGCCTCCACCATCACCCGCTGCCCTTTGAACTCGGGAATGTACTTCGACACCGGATCGGTGAGCTTCAGCTTCCCATCTTCCATCAGGATCAGCACCGCCGCCGCCGTCACCGGCTTCGACGACGAGGCCAGCTTGAACAGCGTGTCCAGCGCCATCGGCTTCTTCGACTCGAGGTCCATCACCCCGTGCGCCTCGTGATGCGCCACCTTGCCCCGCCGCGCCACGATCGTCACCGCTCCCGATATCTCATTGGCCGCGACTTTCCGCATCACCATCTCGTGGATCCGCTGTAGCCGTTCCGTCGACAGCCCCACCTCTTCGGGCTTCACCGTCGGCAGCGCCGCCGCGCTCAGCGAGAGCGCGAATATTGCAGAGAGAGGAAGAATCGAGGACATAACGCCCCGATTCTACTCCACCGGTGCCGTCGTACTCTCAAACTCTTTCAGTGGATCCGGCCACGGCGCCCTCATCCCGCTCGCCCGGACATACGCAACCGCCTGCCCCATATGCTCATGGCTGTGCGCCAATATTCGCAGATATACCCTGCGCACCGTGGCCCTCTCTCCAAAGAACTCCCCCTCTTTCTCCAAGTCTGCATCCAGGAACGCCTGCTGCACGGCCTCGAAGGACCGCTTCAGAAATTCCATCACGGATCCCTTCCCCGTCAGAGTCCGCTCCAGCGACATGTTCTTGCGGATCATCGCTGTAATTTCAGCGATGTCCCCGCGCTGCATTTCTCCATACAGCTCAATGCAGCCGGCCGCCCGCGCCCCAGCCAGATGCAGCAACCCGAAGTTCACTGCCGCAATATGTACCAGGACTGCGGAGAACGTCCTCGTCCCCTCCGCTGGCCGATAGCCATACATGTCGTCCGGCGCAGCCTCCGCCAGAGCCAGCAGTTGAATCCGCGCGATGTCCAGCTCCCACAGATACTCGCCCTGAAGACCTGGAACTCTGGTAGCCATACCTCGCACTCTACCCTCGACCAACAGCACGGGCAAGGGAGGTCCGACCTCCGTCCCGCCCACGGAACGCTATCTCCGCGCGCAGTTGCTCACTTCAGGTCGTGGATGTCCACGGTGTCACCCCTCAGCCCGTCCCTGCGCAGGCCGGCGAGAATCGTCTCGGCCTGGTGCTTCACCTGCTTCGCCTCCCTGGAGCGACCCGCCACCCGAAGACACCAGGAGTAGTCCAGGAGCGTGGCCGCGTAGCTCCACTTGTCGTGGCTGACGGCACTCTCCAGGATGTGCAGCGCGCGTTTGAAGACCGCATCTGCTTCCTCGAACTGCCTCAGTCCGGCCAGGATTACCCCTCTCACCCTGAGTGGAATCAGGACGAAAGAGCTCGAAGCACCGAACAGGCTCTCGGCAAGTTCCACTGTCTGGTGGGATGACGTCTCCGCCTCCGGTTTGCGGCCGGTACTGTAAAGAACCATTGCCAAACCGGACAGAGCGTTTACTCTAATGATCCGGTCTCCCGAAGTACCCGTCAGAGTTTCCGCAAGAACCGCTCTCAAGGCTTGTTCCGACTCGCTGTACTTTCCTTGCGTCAGCAGTGAGCCGCCGTAGAAGAGAGTGGCTCTCTTGCACTCCGCTGCACCCGACATCCCAGCGGAGACACAGAGGTCCCCTGCCTGGCGCTGCAGCCGGTTCGCCCTCGCGAACTGGCTGTTCCTGTCGTAAATCGACGAGAGGTCTGTTAACGCCACCACATAGTCTGTGGTTGCTCGCAACCCGAGACGCTCGTACGCTCGAAGCGCAAGGGTCAGGTAGCGTTCCGCCTCATTCTCCTCGCCAATCGAGTTATGCAGGCGGCCCAATTCCAACGCCGCCCGCGCCTCAGACCGGGAGACAAAGCAGAGTCGGCTCTGCTTTCCAAGCCCGCTTTCGAGAAGGGCGGCTGCATCCGCATTACGTCCTTGCAACTGCAGTTGCCCTGACTCCGAAATCAGCTTGTTCCAGCCAGACTCGTTGCAGTCCTGTCCCGCCGACGCTACCGTAAAAAACGTGAACAGAACCGCCATCCGCGCGCCCGCCCGATGCCCTGCATTCCTGAACAGGCCCATACTCCGCTCCGATCAGGAGGCCACCCCCAGACCCGTCCGCCGCAATGATGGGTCGGCGCCGCCCGCGTGTCAAGCCCGGAAGGCGTTAAATCCGTCGATTCGGAGCTTGTAATCTGTGTTGCAGGCGCTGGCGAGAGCAGCTTGAGCCAATGTTCCTGTGCTGTCCTGCTCTCTGAAATGGACTCGCCCACGGACCGGCGCGGCGCTTTGTGCCAGGGCGAAACTATCTATCTAAAGGGCAGTTGGGGCCTGAAGTTTCAGACCAAAGTGGACCGGCTGCCACACTCTGATCGCCGAGCAGCAGCACCCTCTGCTCCGGTTCAGATGTAGGTTCATTTATTGACACGATGTATCGATATTTTGTTATAGAATTCAAATTGTGATTCGATATGGTTGGCTGGCGATCGATGAGTCGGACTCCCTTCCGCGCCCCGCATCTCCCGCTCTAACCCGCCGCGACCGGACCCTCCGCCCCCCTCCTCCCCTTCTTCCCACTCTATGAAGCGCCTCCTGTTTTCTTCTCTGATGATTTGTGGTTTGCTCGCCTCCGGCGCTGACCGGGCTGACCGCAGTGTCCCCGCCGTCACCCCGCCCTGGTCGATGGAGCCGTGGATTTGGGAGGACGACATCAACACCTCCAAGGCCGCCTGGGACCTGCTGAACGGCTACCGCCAGCACGATCTCCCGGTGGGAGCCATCCTCCTCGACAGTCCCTGGTCCACCGCCTACAACAACTTCATCTTCGACGAAGCGCGCTACCCGGACCCGCGTGGCATGATCGCCGCCTGGCGGAAGCAGGGTGTCCGCACGGTCCTGTGGATGACCCACATCATCAACACGAAGAAGGACAAGGCGGACGCGGTAGGCAGCGACGAGGACCTCTTCGCCATCGGCCAGGAGCGCGGCTACTTCGTAAACAACGGCAAGCCGCTCAAGTGGTGGAAGGGGACCGGTGGGATGATCGACTTCACCAACCCCGAAGCCGTGGCCTGGTGGCACCGCCTGATGGACCGTTCACTTTCGCTCGGTATCGATGGATGGAAGGTGGACGGGGCTGCCGAGATGTTTTATCTCACCGAGAAGAAGACGTCCAAGGGCGTCCTCGACTATCAGGACTACCTCGACCTCTACTATCGCGACATTTATCACTATGGACGCCAGTGGAAGCCGGACTTCGTCACCATGGTGCGGTCGGTCGATATCGCGAACTCGATGGGCATGGACGGTCCCCACGCCCCGCTCGACGCCGCGCCACTGACCTGGACCGGCGACCAACGCCACTCATGGGGCAACAAGGGAATCGACGAGGCGGCCCGCAGCTTCTTCCGCGCTCTCGATCTCGGCTATCCCGTAGTCAGTTCCGACACGGGCGGATACCAGAGCGCCTCCGGCGTCAAGGGAATGCCTCGCCTGCTCTTCCTCCGCTGGGCACAGTGGAATGCCTTAACGCCGTTCTTCATCAACGGAGGCCATGACGAGCACCGTCCGTGGATGTTTGACGCGGAGTTCCTGCGCGTGTTCCGCCGCTACATGTGGCTGCACCACGAGATGGTCCCGTATTTCTATTCGAGATCGGTCGAAGCCAACCTGCGCGAGGGGCTCCTGATGAGCCACGGTCCGGGTGCGAACGAGTTTCTGCTTGGCGACGAGCTCCTGGTGGGTGTGATGTTGAATGAGAAGCCTGAGCGCGAGATGGTCTTCCCGGCCGGCGAATGGCTCGACTATTGGGATCCCTCGAAGGTCTACCACGGCGGCGACAAGACCACCGTGGCGGTGCCCGAGGATCGCAGCCCCGTCTTCGTGAAGCGGGGATCGATCATCCCTATGAACGTCGAAAACAACGCGGCCGGGCACGGGGACGCCAAGTCAAAGGGCTGGCGGACGCTGGACGTCTATCCCTCTTCCGCTCCAACCCGTGCGGTCATCTGGGATCCGGATCAGTTCCCTCCCCGGCCGGACCGCGACCGGACCGTGGTGGAGTGCATCCCCACGGCCAAAGGGGTCACTCTCAAGCTGGCCGGGGGACCGGCCCGCGACACAATCTTCCGAGTTTTGCTCGACGGACGCTACCGCGTGGTGCGCGTGCGTCAGGCCAGGAACACTAGCGTTGACGTGGCGAGGTAGCCGCATCATTGTTCTGAAGGATGGTAGTCAAATGACTTGCACTGGATTCTTTCGTCTGCTTCTCGTCGGCTGCGGCCTGGTAGGAATGGCCGCGGGTCAAACCCGGCCGCCGTTTGAAGCCGGAGCCGCGCGGCGGATCATTACCCCGAAGCCGCTCCTGCCGCTCAGCGGCGGCATGGGACCGACGGCCCAGGTCAAGGGCCAGCAGGGGGATCTGACGGCCCGCGCACTCGTGTTCCGCGCCCAGGGAGAGACGCTGGCGATCGTCAGTGTGGACCTGATCGGCTTCCCCTCGGTTCTGGGTGACCGCGCACGGGCGCTTGTTTCCCGGATTCCGAAGAACCACATCTTGATCGGAGCAACGCACACCCACAGCGGGCCCGAGCCCTACGCCGCTCCCGATGGGCGCGGCGGACACACAGGGTCCGTCGAGTATCTGAACTCCGTGGCCGAACAGGTCGCGGCCGCGGTGAATGAGGCCTACGACAATCTGAAGCCGGCGGAGCTCCGCATCGCCTCGGGCGTTGTGCAGACCGGAATCTCCTACAACTACTACGCGCCGGAACTCTACGACCGCCGTGACAATGTGCTGCAGGTCCGCGAGCCCAGCGGGAAAACCATCGCCACGCTGGTGAATTATGCGGTCCACCCCGAAATCATGGGCAGCAAGCGCGGCATCCTCAGCCCCGACCTCGTCGGGCCGCTGTACGACCGCATCGAAGCCGAGGTGGGCGGCATGGCCATCTTCATGAATGGCGCCCAGGGCGGCATGGTGACTGCCGACACCCGCGAGTTGGAAAAGATCGAAAAGGACCGCCCGACCGGCGTTGAGATCGAGAAGCTCGCATGGCGCGAGTGCGAACGCATCGGCGGGCTGCTCGCCAGCGAATCGCTCCGGCTCATCTCCGGCGCCGCATGGCAGACGAATCCCGGGCTGCGCGTGTGGTCGAAAAACGTGACCTTCCGCGTGGACTCGCCCGAGCTGTGGTATGTGATCGAGAACTCACCGTTGAAGTACCCGCATAACGCCGACCGGACCATCCAGGCGCGCGTGGACCTCATCAACCTCGGCGACGCTCAGATGCTCACCATCCCCGGAGAGGCCCTTCCCAACATCGGCTTCTACCTCAAGCGGAACATGCGCGGGAAACACAACTTCCTGTTCGGCCTCACCAACGAAGCCTTCGGCTACATCCTCACGAAGGTTGATTTCCGCAGCTTCCCCCGCTACGACTATGTGTCCAGGACGTCCCTCGGCGAGATGACCGGCGAGGTCCTCATCGACAACGCCCTGGAAATGATCCGCGCGGCCGACCCAGCGAAATAAGTCGGCCGGCCCTCGGCTTGCGGCGGTCAAGCAGACCTCCCCGCCGCAGAACTCTCGCTTCGTCACCGGGCCGTTTAGCCCGGTGGCGTCGGAGAGCTTCTCCACGCCGGCGAAATGGCCCTCGCCTCGCCCGCCCCATCGAAGCCACCATCGCACGCAGCACCACTGTGACTTCACTCTCGCCTCCCTGCAGTAGCCATGCATTCACCGCACTCCAACGCGGGTCGCCGTTTCCACTTGTGGAAGGTTCAGTGTGCGCTGAGCGCAGCTAGAATAGGTGCTGGAGAGTTGCCCATGAAAAAGTCCGTCCCGGTGGAATCTCCCTCTGCGCTAATTGACGGGAAGATTAAGGAACTTGGGGACTGGCGCGGGAAGACGCTCGCAAAAGTGCGGGAAGTCATACACGAGGCAGACCCTCAGATCGCCGAAGAGTGGAAGTGGAGGGGGACTCCCGTCTGGTCCCACGCCGGCATCGTCTGCACCGGAGAGACGTACAAGAACGTCGTGAAGATGACATTCGCCAAGGGGGCCGCGCTGAAGGACCCTGCGAGTCTGTTCAACTCCAGCCTCGACGGAAACGTCCGGCGCGCCATCGACATCCACGAAGGCGACAAGGTCGATGAGGCGGCCCTAAAGGATCTCATCCGCGCTGCAGTGGCGCTCAATCTCATGGTCAAGGGCAAGCCGAAGCCCCGGCGGGCGGGCAACAAGCGGGCCGGCTAGTTTCATCCCGGGTTCCGAACGCCAGCCATTTTGGCGATCAGGCCCTGAGCGGGCCGCTGAAGGTCGCTCGGTGTCAGCGGCTACCATGGAGGATTGATGGAACTGGAAAGCGCACTGCCGATCTTGTGTCATGACCTCCAGGCCCGGCCGTCGTTCACGCCGGAAGGCCTGGTCACTGCAGTCAGAGAATCACGCAATCTGGCTCCTGTCTCTGTTCCGCCCATCTGCGTGCTCGACTTCGACGGCGACCTGACAGATTGGCTCATCAGTCGCAACCTCGTCCAGCCGTTTCGGCCTTGGGCCTGCTTCCACACGACAATGTATGTGCTGGAAGCCGAAGGGTTGAGATGCGGTATTGTCGCACGAACCATCGGCGGACCGTACTCTGTACTGATTGCCGAACAGCTCCACGTAACTGGAGCAAGGCTGACTTTGGGTCTCACATCGGCGGGTCGCGTCTCGCCCTCATTGCCTCTTCCCAGTTTTGTGATTCCGACCAGCGCTGTTCGCGACGAAGGCACTTCGTTTCATTACCTGCCGCCATCTGACCGGGTCGATGCGCCAACGCCGTTGAATGACCTCCTCGCAGAGGAGATCAGCTCGCTCGGAATCGCCGTTGCGCAGGGTTGTGTCTGGACAACCGATGCTCCATACAGGGAGACAAAGAGCCAGTTGGATCGCCACGCCGCCGAAGGCGTGCTGGCGGTAGAGATGCAGGCCGCCTCGCTCTTCGCGTTCGCAACCGCAAGGCATGCCGACCTAGCGGTGATCGCCCATGTCACGAACGCTGTGGACCATATGGATCAGCAGTTCGGCAAAGGCACGGACGAAGACTCATTCGCGCTGTTGAAGGCGATGCTGCGAGCCGGACGTCGCTTTCTGATGGCGCCATGACGGGAGGAGGTGCTGATCTGTCCGCAGGGACAGCGGCTGGAGAGGCAAGGGAGCCCGCAAAAGCACGGTCAACCGAAGGTGAACTATGAGGCGGCGGCGGACCTGCGGCGGCTGTAAAAAGCGGGCCATGTGCTGCCGCCGAGGCGAAATCGAGCGGGGGCGGCGCGAGGAATAGGTGGTCGAGAGCGCGGCTATGAAGGCCTATTTGGACAGGATGGCGAGCGAAGAAGGGAAACAGCAGCACCGGCAGCGGAGCCGGTTTGGGGAGTTCCCGCGAATGTAGATCAAGTCACGGATGGGACTGCGGCGGCTTGGAACGGAGCGCGGGTAAGCAGCCCTCTCAGCACTCGCTACTGAACGCGCCGGAACCACGCGCGGGCGCGGTGGCGTGCCGCGATGGCTCTGCCCTGCTCTTCTCCAAGAACTCGCAACGTGGTCGCGAGCGCGTCAGCCTGCATGCCGGTCGGGGCAATGACAGAGACCAGCCACACGCCTTCAACGTACTCTCCGGTGCGGGCATCGAAGATGTGCCGGCGGTTGGTGTCGCCCGACGTGGATGCGCCGCAGTTTTTCAACGCGAACGTCTGTTGGGCCGCCTCCAGTTCGATGCGCCAATGGCCGTCGCCCAAAGCGATATCGCCGCTGACCGCAGCCATGGCGCGCGCGCAGCCGTGAGCGCGGCAGACGCGCACCATCTCGTCGCCGGCGTAGCCTTTGGCGATGCCGCCCAGGTCCAGCTTCATGCCCGGCTTGCGAAGACTGACGGTGCGAGTCGTGCTGTCGAGCTCGATGTCGCGATACGTGGATGCGCGGCTGCGGTCGCCGATCGTGACATCGAACGCCCCGCCGGATTCCTCCGCCACGCGCTGGGCCATCTCCAGCACGCGGAACAGGTCCTCTCCCACGCGCAGCCGGCCGGCGCGGCAGAGCCGGTTCAACTCACTGTCCGGCTTGTAGTCGGAGAGCAGCTCGTCCAGCTCGCGGAGCCGTCCAAACGCGGCGAGCAGTGCGTGGTGCGCGCGGTCCGTGTCTCGAGTCTCCGCGACTGCCCGCACCAGCGTCCCCATGGCCGGCTCGACATGCTCAATGCGATCAGGGGTCGACTTCAACACCGCTGTTCCAGTACGAGTTCATTTCGACGACGGACGGCACCTTCAACGGCCTTACCAGACGGAAGCCCAGCCACTGCGCGTCCGTGTGGTACCAGATGCTCTTGGGCAATTGCGGGTCCTGCATCTTCCAACTGGGGTCGGAGGCGACGCGGGAGGTGCATGTGAGCTGGTCCGCGGGGTCGTTCCAGGAGCCGCCGCGCACAACGTGCGGGTAGGGCTTGGAGGCTTTCACCCACGGCGACTTCGCCGCCTCGGCTGTGTAGGGAGCGTACTGGTCGAGAGTCCACTCCATGACGTTACCGAGCATGTCGTACAACCCCCAGGCGTTGGGCTTCTTCTTGGCCACCTGCTGGTATTTGCCGCCGCTGTTGGAGTCGTACCAGGCCACCTCGTCAAGCTTCAGCGGCGCGCCGTCAGCGCGGCATGCGTACTCCCACTCGGCTTCGGTGGGGAGGCGGTAAAACTGGCCTGTCTTGGCGCTGAGCCACTGCGCGTACTTGTTCGCGGCATGTTGCGTCATGCTGATGGCCGGATAGCCATTCAAGCCCATGCCGAAGCTCATCTCGACGTAGGGCCGCGTGGGATGACTGACGGCATCGACTTCGGGGTTCTTCCCTTCCGCCTGAGCGAACTGGAAGAGCCGGTACTCGTCCCAGGTCACTTCGTGCGCGCTCATCCAGAATGGTTCGACACTCACTTTGTGTGCGGGACGCTCTCCGGCTGGACCGTCGTCGCGTCCCATGGTGAATGTGCCGCCGGGTACGGGCGCCATATCGAAGCCGACGTCCGAGCCGGGAATCACCGCATGGTAGGGCTTCATCTCCGCCTTCGATTTTTCCTTCGAAGCAGCGGCAATGCGCTTGTGCATGCGCGCTGAAAGCGCCGCGTCATCCTGCAGGTGCGCCGGGCCTTCACTCCACGCAGCGCCTTCCTCGATCCACTTTCGGAGTACGGAGATTTCCGCCGCTGACAGCTTCGGCGCAGTGGGAGGCATTGTGCCTTTATCAGCGGACGTGTAGAGGCTGCTCTTCAGCGGCTGGCCGGGGGTCAGAACAGGCCCTCCGGAGCGGCTCTTGAGCATCTCCTCGCGGCTGTCGAGGCGCACATTGCCGAAGGATTTTTGGGCGTTGTGGCATTGGAGGCACGCCTTCTCGAGGATCGGGCGTACCTCCTTGGCGAAATCCACAGTCGCCAGTGCCAGAGCTAGAATGAGCATCTTCTTATAGGAACTTCGTCTTGCCGGGCATCGGCATCGGAGGAACAGCGAGGCTACCGTTCCAATCAAGCTTCTCGGGGAAGATGCGCTCCTGCGAGTTCAACGCCATGTCCCACGTGATTTGTTGACCGGTATAAGCAGCCATGCGTCCCATGATGGCGAGCAGCGTGGAAGTCGCCATGCGCTTGCCGTCGTTGACAGGCTGACCCTTGCGAATGGAGGCGAACAGGACGTCGTGCTCGGCCTGATACATGTCGTTGCGCTGGCCCTCGAAAGTCCACTTGTTCTGGCCTTCGATGCGCGGCAGTGGGCCGCGGCCGATGGTACAGGCGCCCTTTGTGCCCAGGATGTAGTCTGCGTTCTCGTTGTAGATGCCCTCGATCTGGCGGCAGCCGACAAAGGCGCGGACATTGTTCGGGTAGAGGTAGTTGACCTCGAAATGGTCGTAGATGTTGCCGCCGTTGGCGGGGATCTGGCGTCCGCCGACCGCGACACAACTCAGCGGCGGCTGGTCCTTCATGGCCCAGGCGACCTTGTCGATGCTGTGCACGGCCTGCTCCACCAGACTGTCGCCGCAGAGCCATTGGAAGTTGTACCAGTTGCGGATCTGCCATTCGACGTCGCTCATTCCATTGGGGCGCGTGCTCTCCGAAGGCATCGGCTTCACAGGGCTGGTGTAGTAAGTAGCGTAATAGGCGATGAGGTCTCCGATCGCGCCGTTTTCCATCTGCTCAAAGGTGGCCTTGATGTAGTTGGAGTAGCGCCAGCAGAAGCCCGCGACGAGGGAGAGGCCCTTCTTTGTGGCCATCTCGGAGGTCTCCAAAACGCTGCGCACACCAATGGCGTCGACGGCGACGGGCTTCTCGCAAAAGACGTTCTTCCCTGCCTCGATCGCGTACCGGAGATGATCAGGGCGGAATCCAGGAGGGGTGGCCAGCAGCACGACATCGACGCCGCTGTCGATGACTTTCTGATATGCGTCCAGCCCAGTGAATTTCTTGTCGTCTTCGACCTTGACCTTCGCGCCGGCCGCCTTTTGCAGGCGCGCGAGGCTCGCGTCGATGCGGCTCATCTCGATGTCGGCAACCGCGATCAACTCGGCGTAGTCATCGGCCTTGAGGGCCTGCGCGGCTGCACCTGTGCCACGCCCGCCGCACCCCACCAATCCCACTTTCAAAGCTCGCGCGCCCTGCGCGCCGGAGAGTATTGCGGGAAACGCCACGGCGCCGGCCTTGAGTAGATCGCGGCGTAGCGGCAGACCCTCTGGAACAAGTTTCATATGGATATTCTAGCGGGCGGCAGGAATGCGTCCTGGGGTTGATAGTTTGAGATGCGAACTAGTATGAATCAAGTAGTTTGATTTCCATATTGGTTGGCACAGATTCGCGGGCTATACTCGCATCGTTACAGAGCTTCAGGTCTTATGATCCGCTGTCTTGGGGTGATAGTTGCCGCAGGTGCGTGTATCTCCGCGCATGCAGGCGCCGCAGATGGATTGCGTTTGGTGCAGGACCTCGCACCGGCCGGAACAGGGATCGTCTTCACGCAGATCCGGCCCGGAGCGAATCCGCAGCTCGCGCTGTTGGAGTGGTCCGGGCAGGTGCGGACCCTCTCGCAAGCGTTCCAGGCAGCCGCCGATCCGGATGTCTCGTTCGATGGGAAGCGCATCGTCTTCGCGGGACAGCAGAAACGCGGAGATGCCTGGCAGATCTTCGAGCTAACGATCGCGGACGGCGCGATCCGGCAGATTACCAGGTCTTCGGCGGATTGCCGGCAGCCGATCTACCAGTCGCGCGTCTTCTCGCTCGACATTCCGGACCCGTGGTATCAGGTCGCCTACATCTCCGGAGGAGCGATCCACTCCATCAAGCTGGATGGCTCACTGCATCAGCGGCTCACCTACTCGCCGGGACGCAATGCGGATCCGCTGGTTCTGCCCGACGGACGGATGATCTATTCGTCGCAGCTTGGCGGCCGCACGCAGTTGTTCGGCGTGAATCTGGATGGCACCGACTACGCGCTGTTCTTTCCTGGAATGAACCTGCGGATGCCGGCCGTGACGGACCGGCGCGAGGTGGCGTTTGTGGAAGGAGCCGGGCAGCTCGCGGCAGTGCAATTGAACCGGCCCCTGCACACGCGCAAGGCGCTGACCCTGCCAGCCGGCGGCATCTACTCAACGCCTGCTCCGTTGCCCGGTGGCAGCCTGCTGGTGTCGTGGAAGCCCGGCGGAGCAGGACAGTTCGAGCTGTTCCGTTTCGAACCCGCCACAGGGAAGCGCACTGCGGTGTTCTCAATTCCCGGCACGGAGATAACGCAGGCGAAGCTGGTGGCCCCGCACGAAGAGCCGGAAGGGCGCGGATCCGGCATTGATGAAAGCGTGCCCGCCGCCCGGCTGTACTGTCTAAGCGTCTTCACAACCGACGCACCCTCAGTAATCAACAAGACGTCGGCGAAGCGGCTGCGGGTGCTGGGCGGTCCGGCATCGCAACCTCAGAAGATGGGCGAGGTCGACCTGGAAGAAGATGGCTCGTTTCACCTCGAAATCCCTCCCAACCAGCCCCTAAAACTGCAGATTCTGTCACCTTCCGGTGCGGTTTTGCGCACTTCCGGCTGGATCTTCGTCCGCAACAAAGAGAACCGAGGCTGCATCGGGTGCCACGAGGATCCAGAACTGTCGCCTGAGAACCGCGAGGCAAAGGCGGTGATCAAGAAGCCCGTCTCGCTGGTTCCGCCAGTGAATCACGCTACCGGAGGTGCGCGTTGAAGCTCGCTCCATTTGCCCTGCTCCTGCTGCTCGCAGACACGTCGGACCTTCCGGTCTTCACCGACATCACCAAGTCCGCGGGAATCACGTTCCGGCACAGCTATGGCGATCATCATCTCGACAACATCGTGGAAGGCACGGGCGGCGGCGCGTGTTTCTTCGACTACAACAACGACGGCTTCATGGACATCTACTTCGTCACCGGCGTGTGGACGAAGGGTGTCAGCGACAACGACGGGCGGGACCTGCGCGGCAAGCTTTCGGGGCGGCTGTACAAGAACAATGGAGACGGCACGTTCACGGACGTGACGGAGAAGGCCGGCGTGGCGAGCACGGTGTTCGGCTCCGGCTGCTCGGCGGCGGATTACGACAACGACGGCTACGTCGATCTCTACCTGCTGAACTACGGCGCCAACACGCTGTATCACAACAACGGTGACGGCACGTTCACCGACGTCTCGAAAAAGTCGGGGCTCGACGACCCGCGCTGGTCCGTCTCCGCGGTCTGGTTCGACTACAACAACGACGGCTGGCTGGACGTCTACGTCGGCAACTATCTGCTTTACGACGACGGCAAGTTCCGCGACTTCTACCCGGCGCAGGGGTATCCAGGGCCTTTGAGTTACAGCGGGCAGCCGAGCATTCTGTACCGGAATAACGGCGACGGCACCTTCACGGATGTGACTAAAGAGGCGGGCCTGTGGAAGCCGAACGGGCGCGCGATGAGCGTCACTGCAGCTGACTTCAACAATGACGGGCTGATGGACATCTTCTGCGCCAACGACGCCATGGAGAACTACTTCTATGAGGGCGCACCCGGCGGGAAGTTCGTCGAGAAAGCTCTTGAGGCTGATCTGGCATTCAGCGAGCACGGACAGGGCGTGTCTTCGATGGGGCCGTTCTTCGCGGACGTAAATCGCGACGGCTGGCTCGACATCTTCGTGCCGAACCTGAACTACGTCTCGCTGTTTGTCTATAACCCGCAGCGGCATGCGTATGACAACAGGGCTGACGCCGCGGGGCTGGCCGCGATCCTCGGGCAATACGCGGGCTGGGGCTCGGTCATCTTCGATTACGACCACGACGGCTGGCCCGACATATTTACAGTCCACGGCAACGCGCACCACGAATACGTGCAGGAAGACACCCTGGTGCGGAACAAGGGAGACGGGACGTTTGAAGATGTCTCGCGCAAAGCGGGTGCATTCTTCAACGAGAAGTATGTGGGCCGCGGAGGGTCGTGGGCGGACATCGACAACGACGGCGACATCGACCTGCTCGTGATCAACCTCAATGACGCGCCCAAACTATTGCGGAACGAGGGCGCGAACAAGAAGCCGTGGCTGATGGTAGATGCGCGTCTGAAGTTCCCGACGGGGTCGCGGACGGCGATCGGCGCGCGCGTCACGGTCACGGCGAATGGTCTCCGCATGATCGACGACGTCAATCCGGTGCGCGGTTATCTCTCCCAAGGCGATCCGAGACTGCACTTCGGCCTCGGCGGCGCACAGCAGGCGGACGTCGAGATTCGCTGGCCGGACGGCGTTATTGAACGATTCGCCGGAGTGAAGGCGAACCAGATCCTCAAGCTGGAACATCCGGCGACGGCCAGGAGGCCCAAATGAAACGCGGCATTTGCGCCGTAGCGTTCATTGCCTTCGCTCTGTTGGCGGCGCCGCCGAAGCCGGTGTACGTCGGGTCAAAAGCATGCGGTGCCTGCCACAACGGCCGCTCGATGGGGCACCAGTACAGCAAGTGGCTTCTCTCGAAGCACGCGCAGGGGTATGCCGCGCTTTCGAAGCCCGAGTCGCGGGAGATCGTCAAAGTAAGCGGGCTGCGCGGAGATCCCTGGAAGGAGCCGATCTGCCTGGGCTGCCATTCCACAGGCGCATCGGCGGATGAGCGCGATTTCGACGAAACGTTTCGCGTGGAAGACGGCCTGCAGTGCGAAGCGTGCCACGGCCCTGGCAGCGAGTACATGGGCGAGGACGTGATGAAGAATCGCGAGGCCGCGATTCAGGCGGGCCTCAAGCTGCCCAAGGAAGATCATTGTCTGGGCTGCCACATCGAGAAGGGCTCGCACACGGCGGTCCTGAAGAATCCGACGGTCGACATCGCAAAGGCGATCAAGGAGATCGCACATCCCCTGCCGAAGCCGGCGAAGTCCACACCGTTGCCGGATGGACGCGGCGGCAAGTACATCGGTTCGGCGGCTTGCGGGAAGTGCCACAACGGCCCGGGTCACGGCCATCAATATGACGTGTGGCGTCGCGGGCCGCACGCGCGCGCCTGGGCGGTGCTGGCGACGCCGGCCGCGAAGGCGTCAGTGGCGCGGTACAACGTGACCGGCGATCCGCAGCAAGCAGTGGTGTGCCTGGACTGCCATGCCGTAGGCGCGACGGCGGATGAAGGCATCGGCTGCGAAGCCTGCCACGGTCCCGGAAAAGACTATGCGACGGAAGCCGTGATGAAAGATCGCGCCGCCGCGCAAAAGGCCGGGCTGCGCATCCCGGCAAGGACGGCCTGCAGCCACTGCCACAAGGACTCACCAGGCAAGACCTTCGACGCGTCCGAAAAGTGGACCACGATCGCGCATCCCACCAAGCTGCCTCCGGTCGCCGAGGCGCCCCGCTACAAGACGCCGCTGAACATGGCGATGCGGCCGGGATCGCGGGAACTCTGGGTGGCGCTGGAGGCGTCGGATGCGGTCTCGATCGTCGATACAGCCGCGCGCGCGGTGATCGCCGAAATCCACACCGGCGAAGCTGCGACAGACGTCACTTTCACCCCCGACGGCAAGCGGGCCTTCGTCTCCAACAGGCAAGAGGATTCGGTGAGCGTGATCGATGCGGACCAGCGCAAGGTGACCGCGACGCTCAAGGTGGGTGATGAGCCGCACGGCGTGTTGACCGACAAGGCGGGCCGTTTCCTGTACGTCCTCAACACCGCCTCGAGCGACATCCACGTGTTCGATGCGTCCTCGCTGCAGTTCGTGAAGAAACTGGCGGCGGGCCGCGGTCCGTGGTCACTGGCCCTGTCGCCGGACGGCGCCTCCATCCTGGCCACCAGCACGCATGGGAATCTGAACGGATTCCGCAAGCCTCTCGTTTCCGAAGTCACAGTGATCGATGCCTCCCGCGCCACCGTAGCCGCTCGCCGGATGATTCATGGCGCCAATCTGATGATGGGAGTAGCGTGGCACCCCTCGGGCGAGTATGCGCTGGCGACGTTGAATCGCACCAAGAACCTGGTGCCGATGACGCGCCTGATGCAGGGGTGGACCATCACCAACGGCCTCGCCGTGCTGTGGAAGGATGGCACGGTCGACGAAGTGCTGCTGGATCAACCGGGCCTCGGCTTCGCCGACGCGACGGATGTCGCTATCACGCCCGATGGCCGTTACGCGCTGGTCACCAGTTCCGGCAACGACTGCGTGGCGGTGGTCGATTGCGCGAAGCTGACCCGCCTGCTCAAGAGCGCGTCGAAACTGGAGCGGGAGACCGTCATCCCGAACCACCTGGGCAAGTCCGCTGATTTTGTCGTCAAGACCATTCCGGTGAAGAACAGCCCGCGGGGCATCGTGGTTGCTTCCGACGGCAGCGCAGCGTATGTCGCCAATTCCATCAGTGACTCCGTTTCCGTCATTGACCTCCACGCTCTCGAAGCGTCAGCGCGCATTGACCTGGGTGGCCCCAAGCAGGAGACCAAACAGCGCTACGGAGAGCGCCTGTTCCACAGCGCGAAGATCAGCTTCCGCCGGCAGTTTGCCTGCCATAGCTGCCATCCGGACGGGCACGTCGACGGCATCACCTACGACATCGAGTCGGATGGGATCGGCGTCAGCCCTGTGGACAACCGCACGCTCCGCGGCATTCTCGACACGGCGCCGTTCAAGTGGGAAGGCACCAATCCCACACTGAAGCGGCAGTGCGGCGCTCGCCTCTCCATCTTCTTCACACGAAATCTGCCGTTCTCGGAACAGGAACTCGACGCGCTGGACTACTACATCACGACCATCCCGCGTCCGCCGAACCGCTACTTCACTCCGGGCACCAAGTACACGCCCGCACAGCGCCGCGGCAAGATCATCTTCGAGCGCACAGTCACTAACGACGGCCGCCAGATCCCGCCCGAAGGCCGCTGCGTGTACTGCCACATGCCGCCGTACTACACGAGCAGGAAGGTCTTTGACGTCGGCACGCAGCAGGCGCTGGACCGCACCGGCAAGTTCGACGTCCCGCACCTGAACAACATCTACGATTCGGCGCCGTACCTCCACAACGGAATGGCGATGACGCTCGAAGAGATCTGGACCGTCCACAACCCGTACGACAAGCACGGGTTCACCAATGACCTGACCAAGGATCAGCTCAACGACCTGATCGAGTACATCAAGACGCTATGAAGTTCCTCACCACAACAGCGTTACTCCTGATACCTGCCGTTGCGTGCGCCCAGGCGCCGGCGGCGAAGAAACTCCCATACGTGTACACGAAATGGAAGCAGTTCACCAAAGCGGACGGACTACCGAACGATCACATCTTTGCGGTGAAGTCCGATGGCGATCGTCTCTGGGTGGGCACTGAGGGTGGTCTAGCTCTCATCGACAAGAAGACGGGCAAGGTCAAGAGCTGGACCGAGAAGGACGGTTTGCCGTTCCGCGTGGTGACGGGGATCGACATCGATCCCAAGACCGGCGATGTGTGGCTCGCTCTCTTCGGCGGAGGACTGGCGCGCTTCAGTGCGGGCCGATTCGACCACTGGCACCAGCTCAACTCGGGGCTGGTGAACGACGTCGTCTACGGAGTGGCGGTGGAGAACAACAACGTGTGGGCGGCGACGACCGCGGGCGCTTCCCGCATGAACATGGTGACCGGCGAGTGGACCATCTTCACTGAAAAGAACGCGCCGATGGAGGAGATCTGGAACTACGGCGTGCACTACAGGGACGGCAAAGTGCATCTGGCGGTGTGGGGCAGCGGTGTGCTCGAGTACGACATCGCGACGGAACGATGGAAGGATTACCTGGATCCGGACGCGGAGATGGAGATCGACCTGTACCGCGACGACGGCATCGTGCACGTGATCACCACCGGGGCCAACTACGTCGACAAGGTCCTGTGGGTCTCCACTTACTTCGGAGTCTGCCGTTACGACGGGCGGAACTGGCGGGCCTTTTACAACATGGATTCCGGCATACCGTCTGACTTCAACAACAACCTGCGCGCGCGCAGCGGCAATGAGGCGTGGTTCGCCACCGATAAGGGTCTTGGCGGGATCATGGATGCCGCCACCAACACCTGGGTGGCTTACACCCGCGATCCCAAATCGAATACGGGCAAGGCCATCGTATCGCGGGACAAGACCGTGCTCGAAACGGTTGAGATGGGACTCAACCTGCCGCACAACTACATCATCGCGATCGACACGGATGGGAACGACATCTTCGTGGGGACAGCAAAAGGCCTGGCATGGGGGATCGGTGACGGATACTACGCCGGCGTCAAAGAGCGTCCGCGCATCATCACCGAGAACAGGAGCAAAGCAAAATGAAGCCCCTCCTCCTGGCACTGCTTTGCGTCTCCCTCTTCGCGGAGGACGCACCGAAGAAGGCCTCTCCGCCGGCGAAGCAGCCGCTGGTGCCGGCCGGCGTTGAAGTCGACGCGGGCACGCTCGAAATCCTCCGGCGCATTAACGCCGTCGGCCCATACGAAGTGCCGGACCTGCGCTTGAAGCGCGAGACCAATTACGCGCACACTTCCACCGACTTGGAGCCGTACGGCGGCATCAAGCCGTACAAGGAACACTTCCTCACACAGATGGAGTACACGGGACCGGGCCGGACCATTCCCGAGCCCACGGACCTGAAGACCGTCAAGATCGGCTTCATCGGCCCCATCCAAAGCACTGTGTCCATCGCCACAGGCGGCAAGAGCCACGAGGAGGCTCTGGGTGTGAAGATGCTGGCCGGCGCGCGGCTTGCCATCGAAGAAGCCAACGCGAAGGGCGGATACCTGCGCCGCAAGCTGCCGTTCGAGCTCGCGGTTGTCAACGACAACGGACTGTGGGGCTCCACCGGCAACGAGGTGGTCAAATTCGCCTATACGGAGCCCGTTTGGGCCATCCTGGGCACCATCGATTCCGCGAACTCGCACATCGCAATTCGCGTCGCGTTGAAGGCCGAGATCGTGATGATGAACAGCGGCGACACCGATCCAACGTTCATCGAAACAAACATCCCATGGACCATGCGCTGCATCGGCGACGACCGCCAGATGGGCTACATGATGATCGATTACATAATGCGCAAGATGCAGTACAAGCGCATCGGCATCGTCCGCTCGTCGAACCGCTACGGACGCTTCGGGGTGCGCGAGATCAGGGACTCCTCACGCCGGTTGGGCCATCCGGTCGCGATCGAGATGGCGTACAAGGTCGGGCTCGACGACTACTCGCTGCAGATCGACCGCCTGCAGGAGGCCAACGTCGACGCGATAGTGCACTGGGGCGACGCACGCGAAGGTGCGATCATCCTGAAACAACTTCGCGCGCGCGGGATGAATCAGCCGTACTTCTGCTCCGACCGCGCAGTCTCCAAGGAATTCACGAACCTGGCGGGTGCGGCGGCGGAAGGAGTGATCGCGGGCTTCCCATGGGATCCCGAAGCCAGGAATCCGCGCTTCGACGCATTCCGCGAGCGCTACAAAAAACGCTTCAACGAAGAGCCGGAGACGTATGCGGCGCATGCTTACGACGGCATGAACATGCTGATCTGGGCGGTGCAGGTGGCGGGGCTCAACCGCGCCAAGATCCGCGACATCCTGGCCACCCGGTCGAAGCCGTGGCCCGGCGCCACCGGCGACATTCCGTTTTCCGCCGTCCTCGACGACGCCGGAGAGGTGTTCCTGGCGCGGTTCGAGAAGGGCGCTTGGCACTACTACTCGCGCGAACAACTCCAGATTCCGCGCGGGTACATTCCAGTGCGCGAGCGCGTGGCGCGCGGGCTGGAGACTGAGGAGAAGAAGTGATCCGATGACGCGGCGCCAGTTGCTCGCACAGGCCGTGATCCCCTACCTCGACAAGAGGGGCGCGGCCGTGCAGCCTGGCGAAGCGCCGTCTCCTCCGCTCGACCTGCCGTATGTGCCGCTGGGATTGTTTGGCCCGGCCGATGCCGCGCACCCCGAAGGCGGTACAGTGTTCATGGGGGTGCAACTCGCCGTCGAGGATGCGAACTCAAGGGGCGGAAAGCCGTTCAGGCTGTGCGCGCGCTGGTCGGATGACCCGTGGCGCGCGGGAGCGAGCGCGGTGGTGAAGCTCGTGTACACCGACAGCGCACTGGCTCTGATCGGCGGCATCGACAGCGCAACCACGCACCTCGCGGAACAGGTGGTGGCCAAGACCCTGGTGCCGCTGATCGATCCAGTTTCCAGCGACGAGACTGCCAATGCGGCGGGAGTGCCGTGGATCTTCTCGTGGGCGCCCGGCGATTCGCTGCTGGCCGCTGCGATCGCCCGTGCTTTGAACTCACGGCCCTACTCGCTGCTGGCGGCTACGGATCACGGCTCGCGGCAGCTTGCCCGTGCGCTGGTGCGGTTGGCGGCTCCGGCAGAGCGGCACGACTTCGCTCCGCCTCACGTCCCTCCCCCGGCGGCACAGCAGGATGTGGTGATCCTCGCTCCGGCGGAATCGACCGCCTTGATCGCGCGCTCACTGCCCGAGAGGGCGCGCATCGTGGCCGGTCCTTCGGCACACGCGCGACGGTTCCGGTCACTGTGCCCGCGAACCGTGCTTGCCCCGGCGCCGGCGCGGCTCGAAGCGGATCTCGCAAGCCGCCTCCAAAAACGGTTTCAGCTTTCCGGCGACGCCTTCTCGCGGCTCGCCTACGATTCAACCACCCTGCTTCTGCGCTGTATCGCTGAGGCCGGGACCAGCCGCGCCGCCTTGCGCGACGCGCTCGCGCCGCACTTCAATCCGAACGGGCGGCGCGCGATTCCATCGGTCCTTATCCAGGAAGTCACATCATGACCATTCAAGACGCTCTCTCCGAAATCGCCAAGGCCACCAGCATTGAGAAGAAACGAGTGACCAATCACGGCGTTCTCAATGAGGCCTACGACTACGCCAAGCCCAGCTCTTTCTCCCGCGGACTGCGGCTGGAGTTCGGCAATATCGTCGTGATCCTGATCTCGGGGACGGCCTCCATCGACGAGTACGGCCGCACAGTGCATGTTGGCGACTTCCGCGCCCAACTCCGCCGCACGTACGCCAACATCACCGGCCTTCTGGAATCGGAAGGGGCGACGTGGAAGGACATCGTCCGGACCACGTGCTATCTGCGCGACATCGAGCGCGACTACGAGGCGTTCAACGAGGAGCGCACGCAGTTTTTCGCCGAGCAGGGGCTGGACCCGCTGCCCGCGTCCACGGGGATTCAGGCGATTCTCTGCCGTCCGGACCTGCTGGTCGAGATTGAGGCCATCGCGGCGTTCAAGAAGCAGTGATCCGGCGGTCTTCTTGACGCGCGCGGCCCTCCTGGGCCGTCCTGTGCCGCGTCAGGAGCACTTTCAGGCCCCCAGGCTCCCACCCCGCAGGTGGCGGCCTGCTGCACTGAAAGTACCGGTACACAAACGCGAAGATGGCGGCGAAGGAAAGAAGTCCCATGACTACTAGCCGGACCCGTGGGAGAGTTGCTCTTCATCTCTCCGGCATGCCTAACTCTTGGCGCTTCTAAAGCAAAGAATATAAATGACTTGCTAACACTCCGGACAAGCGTCGCAGCGTGCAATGTGGCCTTACTACCCTTGGTCAGTATCACTTGGTCAATCTTGACCTCCACAGCGCCGGGAGTATTCTGTGTTCACGACGGATCCGGGCTGCGCTGATGTTCCTTCAATGGGCTTCGGAGGGAGACACATGGTATTGGCCATCGCCACTTTGTGCTTAATCCTGGTCGGGGGGATTTGGATAGTTTCGGACGTGCGCATCGCGGAGAAGCGGCGCCTGCTCCAGAACGTGGTCTACCGCGGCTATCAGGTGATCGCCTGGCTGCTCGCCGCTTGGCAAGGCATCGACGCGGGCCTCGGCGCGTACTACACTCAACGGGCACGAACCGAGATCTTCCCGCTGAATGAACGGGATTTCCCTGCCGTTGCCGCCGCCGGGGAAATGGCCATCCATTCAGTTCCTGGAATGGACCAGTTGAGCCACAAGCACGGGACACAACTGCTCCCGCTTCCCATCCGATCCGTGATTCCAACGAAAGTCTCTCGCCGGCGCCCGGCCCGAGTCGCCCACGCATGAGCCTGACTGCATACCTTTTGCAGCATTGGCCTCCGGGCGATGTTCGTGTATCCTCTTCAAATTGGAGACATTCATGGCGACAACCTATGCTCAGCTGACGCCCAGTTTCGTTCCGCAGCAACCGCAGACGGCGGCCGGTCTGGGCATCCCGTGGCCCTTGGTCCTAGACATCGTCGCGCGCCGCTTGCATCTTGACGGCCAGACGACCCTACTCGGGCTGCAGGACGCGCTGAAGCTGCCCCCGATGGTGGTGGAATCGGTTTTCCGGCACTTTCAGAAGGAGCAACTGGTCGAAATCAAAGGCATGTCGGGTTCGGAGTTCGTGATTTCGTTGACGAACGCTGGACGGCAGTTCGCTTTGGACCGGATGAAAGTCTCCCTGTACGCGGGTCCCGCGCCCGTTTCCCTGCGTGCGTACCATGAGGCCGTACGAGCCCAGGCGGCACGTCCCCATGTCAACCGTACGCGCGTCACCGAGGCCATGGGGGATCTGGTGGTGGAGGATGAACTGCTGGATCAACTGGGCCCAGCCATCGTCTCCCAGAAGGCCCTTTTCCTGTTCGGTTCTAGCGGCAATGGCAAGACCAGCCTGGCCGAACGGCTCGCCCGGATCTACCAGGATGCGATTGTCGTACCCTATGCGATCGAAGTCGATGGCCAGGTGATGGTTCTCTTCGACCCGGTGATTCATCAGCCTGTCGACGTAGAGGTTCCTGGCCTGGACACGCGATGGGTCGTGTGCCGGCGCCCTGAAGTGATGGTCGGCGGCGAACTCACAGCCGAAATGCTCGAACTGCGCCTCGACGTCCGTGCCAATACCTACTCGGCGCCTGTCCAGATGAAGGCGAATAATGGTGTGCTCGTCGTCGACGATTTCGGCCGCCAGGTGATGACGCCGACCCACCTTCTCAACCGGTGGATCGTTCCTCTCGACCGGAGAATCGACTTCTTGACCCTCGGCTACGGCCTGAAGTTCGACGTTCCCTTCGTCCTCATGCTGGTTTTCGCCACCAACTTGCAGCCCACGAAACTGCTGGACCGCGCATTCCTGCGCCGTGTCCCCAACAAGATCTACGTGCGCCCCGTCAGCGATCACAGCTTCCACGAGATCTTCCGGCTGGAGGCCTTGAAGTGCGGCCTGGAATACTCCGCGGAACTGGGCGACTACCTCATCGAACTCTGCCGCAAGCAGGGCGGCCGCTGGCTCCGCGCCTGCTATCCGCGTGACATCTGCGACATCATGGTCGCGATCGACGAATATGAGGAGCGCCCCACACGCATCGACCGCGAACAATTGGAGCGCGCGACACACCTCTATTTCGCAGAGCACCTGGACACGGACGAAGGCTCCGACATGATCTGATAGTTCGCTACACTCCAGACAGAGCGACTCCGGCCGGCGGGGGCAGTTGGTGGCCCTTCAAACAGGTACGCAATCATTCCTGTGGTGGCTGCTCACCTTTCAAACCGTAGCGTGCAGCCTGACCGCACAGTCCGTTGTCCTGGAGGGGTTGCCTGTACGCGAAATTCGGATCGACGGACTTCGCCGCACGTCACAAAAGCTGGTCTTGGAGCAACTGAGTTCCAGCGTCGGAGAGGCATACTCCGAACGCAGCCGCAGCCGGGATGTTGAGTATTTGGACCGTCTCGGCATTTTCAGCTCCATAGAAGTCGCTGCAGAGGCCTGTGGCGGAGGGGTATGCCTGCGCGTCAGCGTCCGCGAGACGTTTCCTTATACGGTGTACGTCTCGGCGACCAAAACAGAGGAGAACGGGCTGTCGCTCGGGCCGGGCGCCGGGGCCATCAACCTCGCGGGACGCGCCATCAGAGCCGGGCTGGCGATGGAATTCGGCGGCGCCACGAACTTCTTCGCGGATGTACACTCACCCCGCCTGACGAGGGTTCCCTGGTGGTATGAAGCCGAGCTTTCGCACATCTCCCGTGACGACGAGGTCCACCACTTCCAGGAGACCTCCTGGCAATCGGAGGGTCGCGTTGGATATCAGTTTCGTCCAAGCATTTCGTTGGCCGGCGTTGCCGGCTTCATCTCCATGCGCAGCGACAAGGCGGGCATCACCCTCAACCCTTCAGGACGCGATATCGTCCCGGCATTGTCACTTGAGTGGATCTACGACACGCGGGACCGCTGGACCAACCCGCGCTCGGGCTGGATGGCGATTGCCGCGGTGACGCACAACGGTGTGTTCGGGGGTGACGGCAACTGGTGGACCACACAGTTCGAGGGCCGCAGGTACCAGGCTTTCACCGAAAGGCATGGGCTGGCCAGTTTTTCGTTTGCCGCGCTGCAGAGCGGCGAGTTGCGGGTCAACATACCCTATTGGGCCGTTTACGGAATCGGCGGCAGCGCCACCGTGCGGGGCTGGGAGTCAGGCGCGCGGTTGGGCAAGAATCAGTGGCTGAACACGCTTGAATACCGGTACCAGCTTGTCAAGCCACGGCCGATGCGGTTCCTCGGCTACTCGCTGTATTGGGGGCTGCACCTCGCCCTGTACGGCGACCTGGGCACGGCCTGGACACAGTCCGGCGATTTCAGCCGCAACTTCATCGGCTCCGTAGGCTACGGCGTCCGGCTCATCATTCCCTATGTCGGAGTTGTCCGATTCGACCGCGCCTACGGGAATGGCCTCCGCCCGGCCTACGGTCTCGGCGAGACAGTAGACTCCTGGCGCGACCGCGTCCGCTGATCAGCTACTCGATCGGGATGCGAGTCTTGTTCTTCGCCAGCCAGGTGTCGAAGCTCTGTAGTTCGGGATTCAGCGCCCGAGTGCCCGCAATACTGCGCGCGCCGCAGTAGTAATCCTCAAAGTCCCGCTTGAACTGGAACATGTTGCCGAGGTCGTCCGCGCCGGGGAAGCCGAATCCGCGATACACCTCCGGGGGCACGTCGTTGTATACCACCTCTTTCGCCAAGGCCCGCGTGAAGGCCGCGGCCATCTGGGCTCCAGTGAGATGTTCGCCTGCAATCCCGGTGGTCTTGCCGATCCACCGAGCCCCGTTCTTGAAGATGCCGTAGGCACACTTGCCTATATCTTCCGCCGCGATGCCCGGCAGTTTCTTGTCGCCCATCGGGAGTGTGATGGCGAGCTTCCCGTCCGGCCCCTTCTTCGGACCCATGCCGAAATAGATGAAGTTATCCCAGTAGAACGAGGTCAGAAGGAAAGTGGTTGGCACGCCCTCAGCCGTGAACAGATGGTCCGCTTCCCCCTTCGCGTCGAAGTGCGGCACCTTGTACTTCCCCATGAGCGTGGGCATCCGGTTGTCGGACAGCGGGACCCACTTTCGCGTGTCTTCCAGAGTGGACCAGATGACGTGCTGCACACCGGCTCGTTTAGCCGCTTTCGCCATCAGGCCCGCTTCGGCCAATTCCTTTTCGGGCTTGAAATGCGCCCAATAGAATGTGACGCAGTAAGCTCCGTGCGCGCCTTCGAAGGCCTTGTGCAGGCTTTGTTCATCGTCTACGTCCGCGGAAACAACTTCAGCGCCCAGCCTGGCGAGTTCCTGGGCCTTCTCCGAGGCCGCATCCCGCGTGATGGCTCGAACAGCGAACTCACCGTTCTTGTCGTTGAGAAGGGCGTGAACCAATCCGCCGCCCTGCGCACCCGTCGCACCCAAAACAGCAATGATCTTTCTTGCGGCCATATGTTTGAACCTCCTCTTGATCAGTGTTATTTCAACCCGTTGAGAAACTCCGCCGCGACCTCGCGGACGGGGCGATGCTCCCCGTCCACCTGATAGTTCAACTTCCTCATGCTGTCCTCCGAAATCCTGCCGGACAACTCCTCCAGGGTCGAACGCATCCGCGGATGCGCCGCGAGAGACCGCTCCCGGACGACGACGGCGCACTGGTACGGCGGGAAGTACGCTTTGTCGTCGCTCAACACTTTGACGTCGAGCTTGGACAGCAATCCATCCGTCGAATTCGCCGCAACCATATCCACCTGCCCACCCTGGAGCGCCTGATACAGCAGGCCCAGGTCCATCGACACCGGCGCGCCCTGCAATGGCAGATGGTACGTACGCTGGAGCCCCTCGAGCCCGTCGGGACGGCGAAGAAACTCGTATCCCACGCCGAGCCGCCAGCCGTCCCGCCGGCGTGCGGCATCTGAAATCGTCGAGAGATGTGATGACCGCGCCGACTCCCCCCGCACCGCAATCGCGAAGGTGTTATTGAAGCCCAGCGGTGGAAGCCATGTCAGGCGCCAGCGCCTCTCGTACTCCGGTCTGACCTTGTCGTAGACCGCGGCCGGATCGGAGACAGGATCGCTCTTGAGGATGGCCGTCAACGCCGTGCCCGAGTACTCGGGATAGAGGTCGATTGCGCCGCTGACCAGCGCCTCGTGCGCCAGCAGAGTCCCGCCGAGATTCAGGCGGCGCTCCACCGGCGCTCCCAGCCGGCGCTCCAGTTGTTGCGCCAGAATCTCGCCGAGGATCACCTGCTCGGTGAAGTTCTTCGAGCCGACGACGATCCTGGGACCGCGACCGCAGCCTGCCAGCAGCGCCGCGCTCAGGAGTGCGACAAGCGCCGTTCGATCCATTCGAGCCCCTCATCCACAAGTATCGCCATCGACGCAGCCGGAACCGCTCCGGCCAGGACCTGCACATAGTCCACCATCGCAATTCCGCGGAAGATAAAGACGCCCAGGCCGCCGCCGCCGATCGCCGCGGCGATGGTCGCGGTCCCGATGGTGCTGACAGTGGCGATGCGCACGCCGGAAAGGATGGTAGGCGCAGCCAGCGGCATCTCCACCTGCATGAGCAGTTGTCCGTCTGTCAATCCCATGGCCACCGCGGCCTCGCGCACCGCCGGGTCCACGCCAAGGATGCCGACCACAGTGTTGCGCAGAACCGGGAGCAGCGCATACAGGACCAGAGCGATGACCGCCGTGCGCTTCCCAATGCCGCCGATGAACGGGAGCGGGACCAGGAATCCGAACAGCGCAAGGCTCGGGATGGTCTGAGCAATGTTGGCGAAGCCGAGCGCCCAGCGCCTGAGGTGCTCCCGGCGCGTCAGCAGCACGCCACACGGGATTGCCGCCAGCACTGCGATCGATGCGGCCACTACAACCAGCCACAAGTGCTCCAGGGTCAGCGTGGCCATCTCATTCAACAGGCCGCTGGTCATGTTCGCTCCAGTTCTCGCTCAGACAGCCGCGAAACGCGCGCGCCTCCGGCGTTTCAGCGGCGAGGAACTCCTCCGGGGTCCCTTCCACATCGATCCGGCCGTCCACCATCAGGGCCAGCCGTGTGCCGACGGCGAGAGCCTCACGGACATCGTGCGTGACGAAGACCGCAGCCTTTCGAAAGCTCTGCCGCAATTCGATGAACTGCCGCTGCAGTTCGACGCGGGTGATCGGGTCCACGGCGCCGAACGGCTCGTCGAGCAACAGCAGCGGCGGATCCGCGGCCAGCGCCCGTGCCACGCCGACCCGTTGCCGCTGCCCTCCCGAGAGATGCCTGGGATGGCGCCGTCCGAACTCGACGCCCGGCAGGCCTACCTGTTGCAGCAATTCACTCACGCGCTGCGCCACTCTCTCCGGCGGCCAGCCTTCAAGGCTCGGCACCACGCCAACATTCCGCTCGACGGTCCAATGCGGGAAGAGCCCGACGTCCTGGATCACGTAGCCGATCCGGCGGCGAAGCCGGATGGGATCCCACTCGGCGACGGGCTTCGATTCGAAGATCACTTCGCCGGCGCTTGGCCGCAGCAGCGCGTTGGCCAGCTTGAGCATCGTGGTCTTGCCTGCGCCGCTCCGCCCCAGCAACACCACGGTCTCGCCTTCGTTGACGGTCAGGCTGACGTCACGCAGGATCCAGCGGCCATCAATTTTGTAAGAGACGCCCCGGTATTCAAGGACAGGGCGCAAGTTATCCGCCATCCGCCCCCGCTCCATCGGCGATGAGCAGGTTCTCCGCGAACGGCCACTCTGCATCTGCCCATTGTGCAACACACTCGAAGCCTCCGCCTGCGGCCAGCGCCGCAACCTCGTCCAGGCGGAACTTGAGCGAGGATTCGGTCCAGATGGTCTCGCCGTCATCGAATTCGACGAGCATCGCCGCATCGCGAACGCGCACGGTCTGCCGCGCGATTGAGCGCAAGTGCATCTCGATGCGGCGTTCAGCGTGGTTGTACACCGCCTCGTGCCGGAAGCGGCGCAGATCGAATGTGCCGCCCAGTTCGCGATTGATGCGGGCCAGCAGGTTCAGGTTGAATGCAGCTGTCACGCCGGCAGGATCATCGTAGGCGGCCAGCAACTGCGGCTTGGGTTTAACCAGGTCTGTGCCCAGCAGGAATGCGTCGCCGGGCTTCAGGATCTTCCGCACCTGCGCAAGAAACTGCCGTGCCTCCTCGCGAGAGAAGTTGCCGATGGTGCTGCCAAGGAAGAGCACGAACAAGCGCTGGCCCGGCCGCCGGAGTGAGGCCGCGTGTTGCAGTCCTTCCAGATAGGACGCCTCGAGAGGCGCGACCTCCGCGACGCCGGCGAGCAGGCGGCGGCAGGCATCCAGCGCAGTGCGGGAGACGTCCACGGGAAAATAGACCGGCCGGCCGTGGCGCAGCAGGGCCTTCAGAATCCTGCGCGTCTTCGTGCCGTCTCCGCTGCCGAGTTCCACCGTCAGGACCGGCCCCTCCATGCGCATGGCAAGTTCTTCAGCGCGCTTGCGGATGATGCGGTCATCAGCGCGGGTGAGGCCGTATTCGGGCAAACGGGTGATCACCTGGAACAGCGCACTACCCACCTCGTCGTAAAAGTAGCGGCAGGGCAGTGTCTTCTGCCCCTCGGCTCCGAGACCGGCGCGTACATCCAGCGCGAATTCCGACATGCATACTTCCGCAGTTGCCTGCATCATCCCTCCGCCAGGCGGAACGCCGCGTAGACATAGGGGTAAGAGCCCCGGAACCAGTTGCGGAACGACGGGCGCGTCAGCCGGGCGGCGGTCCGTGCTGATGCGCCTTTCAATACGTAGTGCTCGCCGTCGAAGAACGGCTGCGAGTAGTTCCGGTAAAAAGGAAATGGCTGGAAGCCCGGAAATGGCTCGAAGCGGCTGGAGGTCCACTCCCAACCGTTGCCGATCATCTGGACCAGGCCGAACGGGTTCGGCTGGCCGGACGTCACTGAAATCGGATCCCAGCGCTGAGAATCGAAGTTGTCGCAGAGAGGTTCCGGTTCAGTCCCGCATGAGGCGCGGTGAAACTCCGCCTCCGTCGGGAGACGCTTTCCTAACCAGCGCGCGTACTGAGTGGCCTGCTCGTGCGTGACGTAGACGGGCCAATCGCCGTGTAGCGGGGTTTCCTCAAACATTCCGCGGTAGAACCAACGCCCTCCACGCTCGCGCCAGAAGTGCGGCGCCGGACCGCCTGCTTCCACGAAGGCGCTGTATTCGGTGTTGGTTACCTTGTACCGGCTAACGGAGAAAGGTGCGACGATCCGCTCATGCCGGTCGAACTCGTTGTCCCAACCGAAACCGTCGTTGCGCGGACGGCCCAGGAAAACGCTGCCGCCGGGGATCTCCAACATACCCGGCTCATGCGGCGCCTCGATGGGCCGCGCGGGCGCGGGAGGCTTCAACTTGTGCTCGTAGGCCAGGTTGTGGAGCATGTAGGCAAACGTCTCTTCGTGCATGCGCCTGTGCTCGATGGCGACGTGGAGGAGCATGTCGTTCACCTGATCCAGCCGGGCGTTCAGCTTGGCGCGAACCGTAGCGTTGTAGTGCCGGACCTCATCTATTCGCGGCCAATCGGAGGGCTTGTCCTTCGGCAGGCTCGTCGAGTCCGGATCGATGCCAAAGGCGAACAACTGATCGAACTGGGGATGAAAGCGCGGCAGATCCAATCCGTGGATAGCGATGAGGTTCCAGTCAAAGGCCTCCAGGTGCCCCAGGTAGAAGAGTATGCGGTGACGCTCCGCGATCGGGCGCTCGTACAACGAGTCGGGATGGAGCAGATCGAACAGAGAGTCACTGCTGGCTCGTGCCTTCTCCAGTTCGGCAGGGAGAGAGTTTGAGAGCGGGATGTTCCGCAGTGCCATGATCCCAGGTGAACGGTGCTATTTGTGTGATGCGGCCCGCGCCCAATAGAGTCAACGGATTGCCAGTTTGTCGTATCTCTTCTGCATCTCTTCGGGCGAGACGTCCTCGATGTGCGAGCCGAGAAGCCATTCATGGCCGAACGGATCGCGGACACTGCCGGAGCGCTCACCGTAGAACTGGTCCTTGGGTTCGCGGACGATTGTTGCGCCGGCTTCCACCGCCTGTCGGATCAGGGCGTCGACGTCGTCCACGTGGAGGTGGATGGAACAGGTCGTGCCGCCCAGCGTTTCCGGCCCCACGATGCCGCACTCGGGAAACTCGTCCGCAAGCATGATGGTGGCAGGTCCGATGCGAATTTCCGCGTGTCCCACACGGCCGCCCGGCTCGGTCAACCGCATGGTCTCAACGGCGCCGAACGCCCGCTGGTAGAACGCAATCGCCTCCGCTGCGCGCCGCACGCGCAGATAAGGAAAAACTTCGCGGATCTTGTTTGTCATTGCCTGCCTCCCTCTGAGAGATGGGTCAGTCTAGGCCGGAACGCCCGCCTGCGTATTGAACGATTTTTCCTTGGTCAGTCCAGCACGGCGGTGTGACTCGGATTACGTTCCGGAATCGGGTGGTATTCGGCTGGTGTGACTCCGGCAAAGTCGCGGAATTCGCGATTGAGGTGGGATTGATCGGAATAGCCGCCGTCGGCGGCCACACGGGCCCATTCGACGCGGCGTCCCGCCGAAACGCGCGCAATGACATCCTGGAAGCGCCGGATGCGGCAATAGAGCTTCGGCGTCAGCCCGGTGGAGTCGCGGAACAGCTCGATGAACCTCTTGGCTCCATAGCCTGTGTAGTTCCGCACGCCTGCTACGCGTGAGTCGGAGGGCGCCGCTGCAAACTTGGCAAGGGCATAGGTCACGGCGGAGTGAAGGAGCGGAGGACGCGTGAGCCGCTCCAGCAGAGCCTGCTCCAGCAGATCGAACATTGCCTCGGGAGATGCCGCAGCCAGCAGCCTCTCCCGCAGCCGCCTCGCATGCCGGCCCCACACCTCTTCAAGCGAAACATGCTGATCCGTGATCTCCCCGGCCGGCATGCCCAGAAATGGCGCCGCGCCGCCTGGCTTGAAGTGCACGCCTGCCACCGCTGAAGCTTGCGAGGTGTCCAGCACGAAGTACCCGGACTGCGGCCCGCAGATCAGCGACCCGCCGAACTCCTGCCCCGCGCGGTCCTCGTCATTCTTGAAGATGCGCATCCGCTCGTCGCGCAGATCGACGACAAGTTCCACAGTCCCGGTCGGTAGTGCGCGCTCGCGCGAATGCGCAGCGGCATAGCCGTCCATGTACCAGAAGCAATCGACGAATTCGCCCAGGAGCGCTCCCGGCCGGCGGAAGCGTACGGTCATGCTTTTGAGCTTACCGCTTCACTTCTCGCCCTGGAGCTTGTACTCGGGAACGTACTTTAGCGCTGGATTACGGGTCTTAGGCGCTGGGGTGATCTTGCGCTTGGGCAGTTTGGTCTTCTCGGTCTTCAGCGGCTTGTAAGCGAACTGGCTGAGGATGTGCGACAGGACGTTCAGGCGCAGTTTCCTCTTGTCGTCCGATAGGGCAACGTACCAGGGCGCCCAGGGTGTGTCCGTGGCCGCGAACATGTCGTCCCGCGCCCGGGTATACTCGTCCCACTTGTTGTAGGACTTGAGATCCATGGGCGACAGCTTCCAGACCTTGCGGCCGTCGTTGATGCGATCCGTCAGCCGCCGGGTCTGCTCCTCGGGGCTCACTTCCAGCCAGTACTTCAGAAGAATTACCCTGGATTCGACCATGGCCCGTTCCACTACCGGTGCGACAGTCAGAAACCTCTTGACAGCCTCCTCGGTGCAGAACCCCATCACCCGCTCGACGCCGGCCCGGTTGTACCAGCTTCGGTCGAAAATCACCACTTCCCCCGCCGCCGGAAAGTGTTGAATATAACGCTGGATGTACATCTGGGATTTTTCACGCTCAGTGGGTGCCGGGAGCGCCACTACGCGGAACACTCTCGGGCTGACGCGCTCCGTCAGGGCCTTGATCGTCCCCCCTTTGCCGGCGCCATCCCGGCCCTCGAAGACGACGCAGACCTTGAGTCCCTGCGCCTTCACCCATTCCTGCAGTTTGACGAGTTCGACATGCAGCTTCTTCAGGTGCTTTTCGAAATCCTTCCGACTCAACTCGACCGGAGCCTCAGCGTTCGATTTGACCCGCTTGGCTTCCCGCGGGCTTCGCCCGTCACCCTGCCTGGCCTCTTTCATCGCTTTCCTCCCTTCGATGGTGAACCCAGCCGCAGGAATCCTCCGGCACGCCGCCTGCGGCCTGGCTACCTCAGTTTCGCTCCCTCGTTCCGTAATTTCAGTAACATGATTTGGATTGGCCATGACAACGAGATCCCTTTCCCCCAAACGGCGGGCCCTCGCCCCATACAAGAATCCGGAATTGTCCCCAGCCCGGCGTACCTCGGACCTGCTGCGCCGGATGACGCTCGACGAAAAAGCCGCGCAAATGGTCTGCGTCTGGCAGCAGAAGGCCGCGACACTGGTGGACGCCGACGGCAATTTCGATCCGAAGAAAGCGGCGGCGGCCTTCAGAAAGGGCCACGGCATGGGACAGGTGGGCCGTCCCAGCGACGCGGGCAAGGGGAAAGACGCGCGCGGCATGGCCGAGTTGACGAACGCAATCCAGCGCTTCTTCATGGAGCATAGCCGTCTCGGCATCCCGGTGATCTTTCACGAGGAGTGCCTGCACGGCCACGCCGCGGTCGGCGGCACCAGCTTCCCGCAGCCCATCGCGTTGGGCGGCACCTTCGATCCGGATCTGATCGAGCGGATCTTCGCGGCCACTGCTCTGGAAGCAAGGTCGCGCGGCGCGCACCAGGCCCTCACTCCGGTTGTGGACGTCGCTCGCGATCCCCGCTGGGGCCGCGTTGAAGAGACTTACGGCGAGGATCCCTATCTGGCCGCGCAGATGGGCATAGCCGCGGTCCGCGGATTCCAGGGCGACGCCACCTTCAAGGACAAGACCCGCCTCATCGCCACACTCAAGCACATGGCGGGACACGGCCAGCCTGAATCCGGTATGAATTGCGCACCGGCCAACATCTCAATGCGCGTACTGCGCGAGACATTCCTCTACCCCTTCAAAGAGGCACTGGCCAGGGGCGGCGCGCTCAGCGTGATGGCCTCTTACAACGAGGTGGACGGCATCCCTTCGCACGCGAACCGGTGGATGCTTCGAGACGTCCTGCGCAAGGAGTGGGGCTTCCAGGGCTTCGTCGTCTCCGACTACTACGCGATCTGGGAGTTGGGCTACCGCCCCGACACCCACGGACATTTTGTTGCGAAGGACAAGCTCGAATCCTGCGTGAAGTCCGTCGAAGCCGGCGTCAATATCGAACTGCCCGAGCCGGACTGCTACCTGCATTTGGCCGAAGCCGTGCGCAAAGGACTACTGAAAGAGAAGCAGCTCGACGAACTCATCGCGCCCATGCTGCGCGCCAAGTTCGAGATGGGACTCTTCGACGATCCCTATGTCGATCCGGAGGAGGCGGACCGCGTCACAGGCTCCGCCGCCCATCGTGAACTTGCGCACGAGTCTGCGCGCCAGGCCATCACGCTGCTCAAGAACGACGGGGCCTTGGCGCCACTGGACCTAAGCAAGGTCAAAGCCATCGCCGTCATCGGTCCCAACGCTCACAGAACGCTGCTCGGCGGCTACAGCGGCGTCCCCAAGCAGGAGATCACCGTCCTTGACGGCATCCGCGCGAAGGTAGACGGCCGCGCAAAAGTGCTCTACAGCGAAGGCTGCAAGATCACCATCGGCGGCTCGTGGAACCAGGACGCGGTCGTGCCCAGCGACCCCGCTGAGGACCGTAAACAGATCGCGGAGGCAGTAAAAGTAGCCAAGAAGGCAGACGTGATCGTGCTCGCCATCGGCGGCAACGAGCAGACGTCACGCGAAGCGTGGGGTCTCAACCACATGGGCGACCGGGCAAATCTAGATCTGCCGGGCAGACAGGAGGAACTGATCCAGGCCATGGTCGCCACGGGCAAGCCTGCCATCGTGTTCCTCTTCCATGGCCGGCCGAATTCCATCAACTCGCTCGTCCAAAAAGTACCCGTGATTTTCGAATGCTGGTACCTGGGACAGGAGACCGGACGCGCCGTGGCGGACGTCCTCTTCGGCGACTTCAACCCCGGCGGCAAGCTGCCTATCAGCGTTCCGCGCTCAGTCGGGCACCTGCCGGTCTTCTACAACTACAAGCCGTCGGCGCGGCGCGGGTACCTGTTCGATGATGTCTCGCCGCTCTTCGCATTCGGCTACGGGTTGAGTTACACCACTTTCCAGATCGACAACATCCGCCTGTCGAAACGCAGCATCAAGCGGGACGGGTCGTGCAAGGTCAGCGCGGACGTGACCAACACCGGCGGACGCCCGGGCAGCGAAGTGGTGCAGATGTACATCCGCGACAAAGTGAGCTCGGTGACGCGCCCCGTGAAGGAACTGAAGGGTTTCCGGCGTGTTCATCTCCAGCCGGGCGAAACTCGGAACGTCACGTTCGACATCACTCCCGACTCACTGGCGTTCTACGACGTCGACATGAAGTACACGGTGGAACCCGGTGAGTTCGAAGTGATGATAGGATCATCGTCGCGCGATTGCGATCTACAGAAGTTGACCCTGAAAGTGAGCTGACCCATGGCCGACACGCCCAGACTCTCATTTATCGAGAAGGCCGGATACAGCCTGGGGGACGCAGCTGCGAACTTCGTCTTCCAGACGATGATTCTCTTCCAGCTCAATTTCTACACGGACACGCTGGGACTGGTCGCGGCCGCGGCCGGCAGCCTGCTGCTGGTGGGACGCCTGTGGGACGCCTTCTTCGATCCGATGATGGGCGTGCTCGCGGACCGCACCAACACGCGCTGGGGCAAGTTCCGGCCCTGGGTGCTGTGGACCGCCGTCCCCTGGGGCGTCGCCATGGTGCTTGCCTACTCCGCGCCCGATCTCAGCACCTCCGGCAAGCTCCTCTACGCCTGCGCCACCAACATCCTGCTGATGACGCTCTACTCCGCCAACAACACGCCCTACTCCGCTCTCACTGGTGTGATGACCGGCGACGTCAACGAGCGCACGACACTCTCGTCCTACCGCTTCGTCGCTGCGATGATCGCGCAGTTGATTGTCGGCGGATTCACGCTCCCGCTGGTGGCCAAGTTCGGCCAGGGCAATAACGCCAAGGGCTGGCAGATGACGATGGCCCTCTGGGCCTCGATCTGCGTCGTCCTGCTGGTCATCACTTTCTTCACTACGCGCGAGCGCATCCAGCCCGATCCAAAGCAGAAGACCTCCGCAAAGCAGGATTTCTCCGACCTGCTGCGCAACGGGCCATGGATCGCAATGTTCATCCTCACGCTGGCCCACTTCATCATGCTGGCGATGCGCGGCGGCACGCTATTCTACTTCTTCCAGTACTACCTGTATCCGGACACTCTGTTCGAGTTCCTGCAGAAGCTTGGCTTGACCAGCGGCGGCCAGGCCGGCGGATTCTGGCACGATCTCTTGAATACGTTCGGGCTCATTGTCGACGAGAAGCGCTCCAACATCGCCTCCGTCGGCTTCAGCCTCTTCAACATGGGCAGCCAGTTCGTCACCGTGGCGGGAGTGCTCTGCTCCACCTGGCTGTCCATCCGCTTTGGCAAGAAGTCGGTCGCCATCGCCGGCTTCGCCTCGACCACTCTCTTCATGGCTGCGTTCATCTTCCTGCCGCCGGACGCCATCGGCGCCACATTCTTGTTGGAAGCGCTACGTGCCCTCAGCTACGCGCCGACGATCCCGCTGATCTGGGCGATGTTCGCCGATGTCGTCGATTATTCGGAGTGGAAGACAGGCCGCCGTGCGACCGGGGTAATCTACGCGACGATCCTTTTCGGGCTGAAGGCCGGCCTCAGCATGGGCGGCGCCATCGCCGGCTGGCTCCTGTCTGGGTACGGCTATCGCGCCAACATGGCGCAGACCGAACACGCGCTCGCCGGCATCCGGATGACCATCAGCATCTACCCGGCGATTTTCCTCGGGATCGTCATCACTTGCCTGCTGGTATATAAGATTAACAAGCGGCTCAACATCCAGATTCAGGATGAGCTGGCCGAGCGGCGCAGAAGCTTTTCCGCGCAGTAGGAGAGATCGCAGTCATGAAACATCTTGGACTCGCCTGCTTGCTCACCGCGGGCGCATTGTCTGTCTGCGCGCAGCCATCGCTGAAAGAAGCCTACAAGGGCTCTTTCAAAATCGGCGCCGCGCTGAACCAGGGCCACTACCGCGAAACCGACGCCGCCGGCGCTGCGCTCGTGAAGCAGCAATTCAACAGCATCACGCCGGAGAACGATCTCAAGTGGGAGCGCGTGCACCCTAAGCCGGACACCTACAACTTCGAGCCTGCCGACAAGTACGTCGAGTTCGGCGAGAAGAATGGCATGTTCATCGTAGGGCACTGCCTGGTGTGGCACAGCCAGACGCCGCAGTGGGTCTTCCAGGACGAACAGGGCAATCCCCAGACGCGCGATGGCCTCTTGAAGCGCATGCGCGACCACATCAACACCGTCGTGGGCCGCTACAAGGGCCGCGTTCACGGCTGGGACGTGGTCAACGAAGCACTGAACGAGGACGGCACCCTGCGCCAGTCGCAGTGGATGAAGATTATCGGCGACGACTACGTCGCCCGCGCCTTCGAATACGCCCATGAGGCCGATCCCAAGGCAGAGCTGTATTACAACGACTACTCGCTGGAGAACGAGCCGAAGCGCAAGGGCGCGGTGGAACTCATTAAGAGGCTTAAGGCTCAGGGACTCACAGTGACCGCCATCGGCACGCAGCATCACGATCAGATGAGCTGGCCGTCCGTGGAACAGATCGACGCGACGCTGGCTGCATTCAAGAGCCTCGGCGTCAAGGTCTGTGTGACCGAGCTCGACGTGGACGTGCTACCGCGTCGAGGCCAGTCCGCCGATGTGTCGTCCACGCAACAAAGCGCCGCGAACATGAACCCGTACACGGAAGGTCTTCCTGACACGGTCCAACAGGCGCTCGCCAAACGCTACGCCGACATCTTCGGCGTCTTCATGAAGCACCGCGATGCGATCACGCGCGTCACCTTCTGGGGCGTCACCGACCGCGTCTCATGGCTCAACAACTTCCCCGTCCGTGGCCGCACCAACTACCCGCTGCTCTTCGATCGCGACGCAAAATCGAAGCCCGCATTCGAAGCCGTGATCAAGGCCGCCCAACCTTAGACGATCAATTCACGTCGAGAAGCACGAACTGTAATTGGCCGCGCCGCTCGATGTGCAGGGCCACGGGCTGGCGTGGCTTCAACCCCTGAGCCGCATCCACCAGGTCCTTGAGTCCTTTCACAGGGCGGTTGTTGATCTCGTAGATCACATCGCCGGTGAGCAGCGCGGACGCCGCCGGCCCGTCTTCGAGAGTGCCCGCCACCACTGCTCCGGACAATTTCCGCAGATCAGGCATCAGGGGCGTGACCTTCTCATCCAGGTCGAGCGCCATCATTCCCAATCGCGGTACCAGGTTTTCGTCTCCCTTCAGCAGTGAGATCAGCCTGTCCGGATCCTTCGGCCGCTCACGGATCGCGACCTTCAGGGTCTTCTTCTCGCCTTTGCGCAGCACTTCCAACACCGCCACTTGCTCCGCTTTCTGATAGACCTGCACGCCGAACTGACGGGCATTCTCGATAACCTTTCCGTCGATGGTCAGGATGACGTCCTTGACTTCGACGCCGGCAGCTTCCGCCGCGCCTCCCTGCGCCACGTCGGCCACCACCGCGCCTATCTCGGTAGGCAATTGAAGCGCCTCCGCAAGCGGGGGGGTGATCGTCTGTACGATGAGGCCGATCTGTCCCCGTCGCACGCGCCCGTACTTGCGGATCTGGTCGTATACGGTTCGGACGATGTTGCTCGGCGCTGCAAACCCGATCCCTTCATTCCCGCCGGACTCCGACACGATGAAAGTGTTGATCCCGACCACCTCGCCATCCGCGTTCACCAGCGGGCCGCCGCTGTTGCCCGGATTGATCGAGGCGTCCGTCTGGATGTAGATCATCGGATCATCTGGCCTGACTTGCCGAGCGACCGCGCTCACCACCCCCATCGTCACTGAGTTCTGCAGCCCGAACGGGCTGCCCGCCGCCAGGACGAGTTCGCCTTGCCGGAGCATCGCTGAGTCAGCCAGCTTCAGCACAGGCAATCCGGCCATCGGCACCTTCAGCACCGCGAGGTCCGTCTCCCGGTCAATCCCGACCACCTGGGCGCTCATCATCTTCCCTGCCGGCTTGAGGATGGATTTGTACTTCTGATCGAGGTTCCTCTCGGGGATCAACACCTGAATCCGCTGTGACGCCCCCACGACATGCGCGTTCGTGACGATGTAGCCCTCGGGATCGAGAATCACTCCCGATCCCGTGCCCCTCTGTGTTCGGATGCGGGCCGAACCCGGCTCCTCCTCCCTGCCGAGGCCATACGCGGTAATCTGTACGACCGATGGGCTGACGTGATCGACGACCCGTTGTAGCGACTGGCTGACCCACCTCAACGAAGGCTGTCCGGTGTCCTGAGCAGTCAGGTTCAGGGCCGCAATGATCCCGATGAGCAAGTTGACGCGTTCCATGGTTTGTTCGATGTTCCGCGCGCCAAGGGAACTCCAAAAACACTTCGGACCGGGCCTCGTCGCCGAGTTCCCGGTCCGTGGAGCGTGGTTAAGTGCCTTCCTCTGCCCGCCTTACACCTTCGCAGGCACGATGTACGGCGCACGATAGTTGCGCGTCAACATCTTGGTGGCTTCCGGATCGCCCTTCACCGTCCAGGTCTTCTCATCCCAGTTCAGGGTGCGGCCCAGGCGGTAGGAGATGTTGGCCAGATGCATCAGCACGCAGGACATCGCGCCTTCCTCGATCTCGGCGTTCAGATCTTCCCTCTTGCGGCTGCGCACCGCGGCGATGAAGTTCTCGAAGTGCCTGTCGCGCTCAGTCCTCGCCGGCCCGGGCTTCCCATCCCGGCCCATGAAGCTGTAGTACTTGTTGTAGTTGTCGATCACCAGGTACCCTTCGGAACCGTAGAAGGTGTTGCCGATGGTATTGCCTGGTTTCTCGCCGTTGATGCCGGCTTCGTGGTTGCTGTACCAGTGCCGGACCTCAAAGGTCATCATCTTGGGCTTGCCGCCGACGTTGAACTCATATGACGCGCTGATGGTGTTCGGCGTCTCCTGGTCGTCGTCGAACATGAACTTGCCGCCGATCGCGCTGACCTTTGTCGGGTGCGTCACGCCCAGGCCCCAGCGCGCGATGTCCACTTCGTGGATCCCCTGGTTGCCGAGGTCGCCGTTGCCCGTATCCCAGAACCAGTGCCAGTTGTAGTGGAAGCGGTTCTTCGTGAACGGGCGCAACGGCGCCGGCCCGGTCCACATGTCATAGTCGACACCGGGCGGCACCGGCTCCACTGGGGTCTTGCCGATGGTGTTGCGCGCCTTGAAGCACAATCCGCGCGCCATGTAGACCTCGCCGAACTCCCCGCCCTTCAATTTCTGCACAGCTTCCTGAAGCGCCGGAGAGGAGCGGCTCTGGCTGCCCATCTGCACCATGCGGTTGTACTTCCTCGCCGCCGCGACAATCTGGCGGGACTCGAACACGTTGTGCGAGCAGGGCTTTTCGACGTATACGTCCTTGCCGGCCTGACACGCCCAGATGGTCTGCAGCGTGTGCCAGTGGTTCGGGCTGGCGATGGAGACCGCGTCAATGTTCTTGTCTTCCAGCACCTTCCGGATGTCGCGGAAAGTCGGCACCGGGTTCTTGCCTCTCTTCTGGAGTGCGCCGATGTACCTCTCCGAGTGCGAATCGTCGACATCGATAAGTGCGGCCAATTCAACATTCGGCATGGACGTCCAGGCGCTCATGTGGCTGGCGCCGCGCCCGCCACATCCGACCACGGCAACACGGACAGTGTCATTGGGACTATACGCGGCCCGCACCACGGGGGTGGCGGCGGCCGCTGCAGAACTCATTAGAAAATAGCGCCGATTCATGGGTCTCCTTTACCTGGCGTACGTAGCCAATGTTCCAGGCGATTATACAGGAGGCGTGGCGACGAAGGGCGCGGTTACTTGGTCTGCGCCGCGGAAAGCCGCCTGTACTCCAGTTTTCTCAGCCCCGCCACCGTCGAATACGATGCGAATCCGAGCGGTGTGTTCAAGTCGATTTCGCCGGGACGCAGCCCCACTCGCCGTCCCGTAATGTCGGCATCGATATACTGCTCGCCGTCGATCCATCCGCGAATCCTGTGAGCAGTCACTTCCAGACGGAACGAGTACCAGCGCCCCTTCTCAAACTCCCGCATCGTTGATGTGTCATTCTCTGAGGCATCCTCGAAGTCGAGGCTTGACAGCCCGACGATCGTGCCACCCCAGCCGCCATTGATCCAGGAGCAGAACGTGTCATTGACCGGAAACGTGATGCCGGCAAAGAAGTCATTCCCCTCCAACCGCACCGCTTCGAATCGAATCTCGTAATCGACCTTGGGAAAGTCGCTCGCCCACGTGATCCCGGTCATATGTCCCCTGCCGAGCACGATGGCCCCGTCCTTCACCTGCACGCGGCCACGATCAGTAAACTCCGCCTCCTTCCAGCCTGCGAGCGACCTCCCGTCGAACATGGAAGTCCACTCCTCAGCCGCCAATTGTCCGACAAGGCCTCCCGCCAAAACCACGGCCCATGCGATGCGCCTCACAAACGACATGCGTATCCCACTCCATGCCTCCAGGATTGACTCTCTACGATATACGATCAGCCGCTCCGTAGGCGGCTATCACCGCGTCGCGCGGCCCGCCCGGAAGGCCTCGAAAGCCAGGTAGCCCATGAAGAATGCGGCGGCACCGCTGGCCCACATGGGAACGCTCATCCCGGCCACCACGACAGCGGCTCCTGACAGGATTCGCACGATATGGGCAATCGTGATCAGCAGAAAGACGATCCCCGCAGTGAGAGAGAAAACCCTTGGACTCATGTTCGCCTCCACGCGGAAGTGTACACCTCTCCGTTCGGGACCGGAAGCCTGAATCAGCCCACTACCCACCAGCGCTGCACGCGCAGCGCACGAAGCGTATTCCACCGGCTCGGCTGCCCGGGTGTCTCCATCTCGAAGAACATCTTTCCCGGATATCCCTGCGGCAACAACCAGAAGCCTGCGGGCAATCGACGCTTCTCCACAAGTTCGATGCCGTCGGACAGCCGTTCATCCCGGTCCGCACCGCACTCCCGGAAGTAATCCAGCCCGCGCAGGACGTCGTAGTGCCATCGCGGCGGAAATGCGAAGCGCGTGAACTCGCTCCTGGCAACCACGCCCGTTCGGTGAGAACGGAACAGCTTGTGGACCAATAGGAACTCCCGCCCGCGCGCCTGTGCCACGCGCGCGGCTGCGGCGCCACTCCGGCCGGTGCGCTCGTAGTCGAGAAGAGCTTCAAGCGCCAGGATCGTGGTGTGGAATGATCCGTGCGTCGCCTCTCCATACCCAGGCATAGCCCGGCAATTCCAGCCGCCGTCCTCCATCTGCTGCTCCATCACGTGGTGCGCCAGTTGATCCACACGCGGATCGTCAACTGCAAACCACGAAACCAATGACAGCACCATCGATGAAATGCAGGTCGCGCTGCGCCGGTGCTGGCGCGGATAGAAGTTGATGCCCCCATCGCTCCAGCAGCCCGCATCCAGCAGGGCACCGCAGGCGCGGACGGCCTGATTGTTCCCTGGTTCCAGCCCGAAACTGCGAAGCAGTTGCATCGTGTACGTTGTGGAGGTCCACTTCGGCGTGTAGATGCCGCCGGCCCAACGCCCGTCCGGATCCTGCAACTCCAGCAGCCTGGCGCCCCACCCTTCCGTTGCGACACGGCGCTGTTCGCGGCGCACTGTCTCTGGAGCAGCGCAGTTCAGATCTCGAAGCGTCGGCCAGCGGATGGCGGGATCCCCCTCCATCAGCCACAACACAACAGGATCCGCGGAGGCCATTGTATCCCTCGGCGCTATACTACACCGCATGCACAGAATGTTGGCTCTCCTTCTGGCCGCGACGACCGCCGCGCCTGCCCAGGCGCCCGACCGCGCATTGGCCGGATTCCGACCGGACTCACTCTCGCGCGAGCAGGATTTGGAGAGCCGCATGGACCGTCTCTTCAACCGCCAGAACCAGCAGGAGTGGATGAAGCGCATGACCTCGCAGCCGCACCACGTCGGCTCGCCCGGCAGCCGCGCCGTCGCCGAGTTCATCGCAGCCCAGTTCAAGAGCTGGGGCTATGACACGCAGATCGAGACCTTCTATCCGCTCTTCCCCACGCCGCGCGTCCGCCTGCTGGAGATGACCGCGCCCGAAAGGTTCACCGCAAAACTGGAAGAGCCTCCCGTGGAGGGCGACGCGACCAGCGGAATCCGCGAGAACAACCTGCCCGTCTATCACGCCTATTCGACCGATGGCGATGTGACCGGCGAGCTGGTCTACGTCAACTACGGGTTGCCCGACGACTACAAGCGCCTGCAGGAGATGGGTGTCGATGTGAAGGGCAAGATCGTGATTGCCCGCTACGGCGCCTCGTGGCGCGGCATCAAGCCCAAGGTCGCCGCTGAGAACGGAGCCATCGGTTGCATCGTCTACTCTGACCCCTCCGACGACGGCTATTTCCAGGGCGATGTCTATCCAAAGGGCGGCTACCGGCCTCCCTACGGCGCACAGCGCGGTAGCGTGATGGACATGCCGGTCTACCCCGGCGATCCGCTCACGCCGGGGATCGGTGCGACGGACCCGAAGCGCACGCCGGATCCGAAGAAGGCGCAGACCGTCACGAAGATTCCTGTCCTGCCTATCTCCTACGCCGACGCCGAGCCCCTGCTGAAGGCGCTGGGCGGCCGTGTCGCGCCCACCGCCTGGCGGGGGGCGCTGCCGCTCACCTATCACGTCGGCCCCGGCCCCGCGAAGGTGCATCTGAAGCTCGAATTCGACTGGAAACTCGCGCCGGCGCACAACGTCGTCGCGAAGATGACCGGCAGCGAAAAGCCGGATCAATGGGTACTGCGCGGCAACCATCACGACGGCTGGAACTTCGGCGCGGGCGATCCCATCTCCGGCATGGTGGCCGTGATGGAAGAGGCGCGCGTCCTTGGCGAGTTGGCCAAAACGGGCTGGCGGCCGAAGCGCACTCTGATCTTCCTGGCTTGGGACGGCGAGGAGCCCGCCCTGCTCGGATCCACTGAATGGGCTGAACAGCATGCCGAAGAACTGAAGAAGCACGCCGTGGCCTATATCAACTCCGACGGCACAGGCCGCGGCTTCCTGCGCATGGCCGGCACCGGAACTCTGGAGCTGTTCGCAACGCAGAGCGGGCGCGACGTTGCCGATCCGCAAACGAAGGTCAGCGCATTGGATCGCTACAAGGCCCAGCGTAAGGTGAACGGGCAGGAGGAAGACCTGCGCCTGAGCGCCCTGGGCTCCGGCTCCGACTACACGGTGTTCCTCCATCACCTCGGCATTCCGTCACTCAACATCAGCTTCGGCGGCGAAGGCGCGGGCGGGGGCGTATATCACTCAAATTACGATAGTTATAACCACTACGTCCGTTTCGTGGACCCCGACTTTCAATACACTCTCGCCACTGCGCAGCTCGGCGCGCGGATGGTGCTTCGGCTCGCCAATGCCGACGCGCTGCCTGTTCGCACCGCGCCGGTCGCGCGCGCCGTCAGCCAATGGACAAAAGAGGTTGTGGATCTGACCGACACAATGCGCACAGCTACGCGCAAGCAGAACGAGCTGATCAAGTCCGGGGCGCTGAAATTGGCGTCGGATCCGCGGCTCACCTATGTCGTGCCTCAACCGGAGGAAGATGTACCGTTCCTCAACTTCGCTCCGCTCCAGAATGCGGCGGCACGGCTCGAAAAGGCCACGGCCCGGGTGGACAAAGTGGATCCAGCCAAACTGACCCCGGAAAAGGCGGCGGCCTTCGAAGAAGCCCTCCGCGTCGCCGAGCAGAAGCTGACCCGCCCGGAGGGCCTGCCGCGCCGCCCCTGGTTTAAGCACGTCCTCCATGCGCCGGGCTTCTACACAGGCTATGGCGTGAAGACGCTTCCCGGGGTCCGTGAAGCCATCGAGCAGCGGAACTGGAAAGAAGCCGAAGAGCAGATCGTCAAGGTGGGCGAGACGATCAGCAGCTACGCGGATTGGCTGGAAAAGGCCGCCGCGGGAGCATCCTAGCACCCCTCCTCCTCAGGCACTCGCGGGGCCCCCCAGCCCCGCCACCCGCCTGTCTTTGTCAGCTCCTCACTGTTGAGAATCTCAACATCTACCCCTCGGAACGGCCCGAAAGATCGGTCAAGAGAGGCTGCACACTCCTGTAAAGTAATAATAGGTCTTTTTGTCCGATATGAATGTTGGAAATCTCTGCATTGGCCTTCTGCCGCTTGCGCATCGGGTTACCCGTTGCACAAGCGAGAAAGGGCCCGTGGTCGGGAAGGGCGGGGCGTCATTCCAGAGGTTCCGGTCAAGTTGGTAGGAGATACAGAAATGGTTCTGTTACGGAAGTTGCTCTTGGCGGTCCCAGTCTTACTTCTGATACCGCTCATCACTCTCATGGCTTCAAACCACGGCAAGACTCCAAGCTCCACAGCTCAGGTGAAGTCTGCCAGCCTGGACCAGGCCCAGGCGAGCTTTGTCCGGCCTGGCATCACCGTCAAGGTCGTGTCGGCGAGCATCGCGAAGGATGGCACCATCACGGCGCGCGTGAACATTGCGGACCCGAAGGGAGTGCCCCTGGACGCCAACGGAATGAACACCCCCGGGCCTGTGACGTTGAGGTTCATCGCGGCAATCATTCCGGCGGGTCAGACGCAGTGGCTCGCCTACACCACGACCACTCTGAAGTCGACCATCAATAACAACCCGCCGCAGGTACAGGCCGGGACCGATAGCGGCGGAAAACTGACGACGAACGCGGACGGCGACTACACCTACACTTTCAACACCAAAGCGCCGGCCGGTTTCGACGTGGCGGCAACCCACGGCATCGGTGTCAGCGCTCAACGGAACCTCAGCGAATTCATGGAATACGACGAGTGGAGCGAGACGGCAAATGACGTTTTCTACTTCGTGCCGAACGGCTCCCCCGTGAAGACTACCAGGGATGTCGTGGCGACCGCCGCCTGCAACCAGTGCCACAATCCCCTGTTCGGTCACGGCGGGTCGCGCATCAAAGTGGAGCTCTGCGTGATGTGCCACACCCCCCAGACCGTCAACCCGGACACGAAGCTCACAATGGACATGCCCGTGCTGATCCACAAGCTGCACATGGGCGCTGACCTGCCGAGTGTCAAGGCCGGAACTCCCTACAGGATCTGGCATCGCGGCGCATGGTCCGATTTTTCGACCGTGGCCTTCCCCCAGGACACGCGGAACTGCACCACCTGCCACTCAGGCGGCACCGCGCAGGCCGACAACTGGAAGACAAACCCGAATCGGGCGGCCTGCGGCGCTTGCCATGACAACGTGAACTTCGACACCGGCGAGAACCACGTGGGCCTGCCTCAGTTCAACGACCACCAGTGCAAGAATTGCCATACACCTGTGGCTGAGAGCGATTTCGACGCGTCAATTCCGGGTGCACACGTGATTCCGAACAACTCGGCAACTTTGCCGGGCATCGTGACCAAGGTGCTGAAGGTCGACAACGCTGTCCCCGGCTCGGCGCCCGTGGTGACCTTCCAGGTGACCAATAAGGCTGGCGACCCGGTCGACATCAGCAAGTTGACGCAGATTCGCGTCGTCCTGGGCGGCCCGAACGTGGACTACCAATATGGGCCGGCGGGGATGCGTGTCTCCGAAGATCCGAGCAAGGCTCCTGGCAGCAATGGCGTCTACACTTACACGATGACAGGCAAGTTGCCTGCGGCGGCTGCCGGTTCCTACACGGTCTCGATCCAGGCGCGCAATACGGTGACCTTGCTTCCGGGAACGCTGAAGGCGGTGGATGCCACCGACGCAGCCAAACCGGTGCAGTTCTACTTCTCCGTGGACAAGAGCGCTGTGGTGGTGCGGCGTGCCGTCGTCTCGACCGAAAAGTGCGCAGCATGCCACTCCGACCTGAAGTTCATCCACGGCGCGGCGCGCGGCGAAACACAGATGTGCGTTATCTGCCACAACCCGACGCTGGTGGACAGCACTCTCAAGCAGAGCGTGAACTTCGCCTGGCAGATCCACAGCATTCACCGGGGCGAGAACCTGACCAACCCGTACATGCTGGGCTCGACCAACTACCAGGAAGTCCGCTTCCCGGGCGACCTGCGTGTCTGCACCACCTGCCACCTGGCGGGCACCTACAATCCGGACGCGGTCGGAGCCGTCGCGCCGATCTCCAGCCCGGGCGGCTGGACCCAGACGACCATGCCGATCGCGGCCGCCTGCCAGGGCTGCCACGACGACAAGATCACCGCCTCTCACGCCCTTGCAATGACCAACACCGCGGGCGAGAGCTGCGTCGCCTGCCACGGATCCAAAGCCGAGTTCTCAATGGACAAAGTCCATTCCCGGACTCAGTAGGCTCTGAAACTCATGTCGCCGGTGGCGCCGACCCCTGAAGTCGGCCCCACCGGCCGCTTCGCAGCCCACGCGATTCCCCGGAGCAGTGTCCTCTGGATCTGGTAGTTCGAGAAATTCGCGTAGTTGTGGCCCTGCATCCAGACAAACGCCCGCGCCGTCGGCCCGCCCGCGGTTGAGTGCTCATAGGTCCACATTTGCGGCACTTTCTCGCCGCGGTGCTCTCCCGCACTCGGCGTCGGCGCGATCTCCGCTATGGCCAGCACGTGCATGCTGGGGTCCTGCGCCCACGTCATGTTAAAGAAGGCCTCGTCGAGCAGCGTCAGGTCCGCCATGTCTCTCATGATCGGATGCGCTTTGTCCGCCACCGTATAGGGAACCGGCGCGTCCAGCGTGAAGTTGACCTCACCATGCTTCTTCGCGCCTCCCAGGAGCTTCGCAAAGTATGCCGGATCCGGACCGCACAGCGCGTCATGCAGGCTCACCAGCCCGCCTCCGCGCTGCACGAAAGCCTCCAGCGCGGCCTGAACATCAGCCGTCAAGTAACCCGCATCGCCTTTGTAGATCACGACGACGTCAGTCTGGTCCAAATCCTCCCTCGTTGGAGGGTGCAGCGCGCCGTTGACCACCGCGCCGCGCTGGGTCAGCAGTTTGCTCCAGTCGGCAAGAAACTGCGGATAGTCGTGCTGTCCGGGACCGTGCGTCTTCAGCCCCGCCCACAGGAAGACGCGCAGGCCATTCGAATTCTGCCCCGGAATGCGCGGTGCACCAGGCGCCTGCCCGAGTGCATTGGCGGAGAGAATCAACACCAGTAACGCCACAACGCTCGCCATGCATGGCGCACTCTCTACCCTGGAATCGCCGACAATCATCGACGTCACCTCGTGCCCAGTCGCAGGATTCGCGTTCGACATCTTAACCGATCCCGAACCGGCTGGCCAGCGAAAGCGCGAACCTGCGCTCGAGGCTCGCACTATGGCAATTCGTAGCGCAAGCCCATGTGGACCATGTTGACCGGCGCGTTGGCAGGCCTGCCGGGCGCCATCCACCAGGGGCTTCTCGTGAGATATGAGAACTGCGACATCACCCTCAGCGCACCGTAGAGGGGCGATTTCCATATGGTCTGATTGACGCCAAAGGAAACCTGTTGGATCGCCCTGTTGGCGTTCGAAGAAGATCCAGGGTAGCCGAAGCCGATCAAAGACCCGTCGGCGTCAGTGACGACGTACCGTTCGAAATAGTTGCCTCCCCAATAGCCGAAGAAAGTGGTGGCGATGCCGGTTTGACCGCCATTGGCATGGGTGTACTCAAGGCCGCCGAGGGCCGAGGATGCACCCACCGGAGTGATGCTGCCGTCAGGGTGGGCAACCAGGTCGGGTCCCAACCCGAAGGCGTAGCGGCCACCGCCGTGGCTGAAGTAGGAGTTCGCCACGAGCCGCAAGTTCTTCACCAACTCGACGTTCCCGTTGAGGCTGCCGCCGTAGCCCGGCGCAGTGTAGTGCTGCGCGTTGATCGGGTTGTAGACGCGGAAGGCACGCCCAAGGCCGGCGCCCTCCAGGTGGAGCGAATGGTTGCTGATCTTGTTGTCGTAGGCGACTTTGGCGATAAAATCCGGAAGCACGGTCGGAGCCGTGAGGTTGCCTGCGCCGCCGTTGATCTGTTGGCTGTAGGTGGAGGCGAGAGCGGCGGGCAGGGCAACGCTGCCGGCGCTGTACTGTTCCGCGGCTTCGAGCGAAAAGGCCGCCGTCCAGTGTTGATTCGCGTGGTATGCGACGCGAATCTGAGGATCGCGTCCCCAGACGAGGCCCACCATGTAGTTGGGATCCTCGTTGAAGGTGGTGAACACGGCGGAGGGTTCAGGATCGGTTCCAGTGCGGTTTGGGGTAATCAGGCTCCAGGCCTGTCCACCGAGCGCCTCCCACTTCGTTCCCCTGGCCCTGAACCAATACTGGCGCATGCGCAAGGTCCCGCTGTTGCTGGTGACGGCCAGGTTCGGTGGCGCCTGGCCGAGGAAGTCAGTCTCCACATACGCCTTGAAGTCTGTTCCTGCGAAAGACCCCTCGGCGGCGAGGCTGATGCGTGAGTTCTGGGCACTGAACCGCACGTCGGATAGGCGTCCCTGGGGTGAATCTCCAAAAGGGACCGAGCCGAACGCAGTGGGCACACCGCTACCGAGGTTCTTGGAGCGGGCGACGAAGCCGAGGTCGAGGAATCCGCCGGGCTTGAAGCGGACGCGCCCGATCTGAAAAGAAGTCGGCGCTTCCGAAGTGACGGCGAGGGTTTGTCCGGCACTTGCGGCGAACGGAGACTTCGGCGCAGCAATTTCTGGCGCCGGAACGGGCATCGCACTTGACTTCGCGATGAGGCCTTCCAGGAGTTGCTTCTGTTCGGCGATCTGGGCTCGCATCGCCTCGATCTGGCGCTCCTGTTCGGCCAGCTTTTGCCGCAACGCGAGGAGTTCTTCGTTCTCCTCCGCCGAGACGGTGCCTGCCATGGTTATGCCAGCGAAGAAAATGGCGAGAAGAAGTCTCAAACGGTGGAGCATAAAAACCAAGTTTACTGAACAGCCGAGGCGAAGACGCCTGAACAGCTTCAAGGTCGAGAGAAAATGGCAATTTCCTGTCCGGAACTGTGCATTGCTCGCAAGATCAGGTCGCCTCCAGGCAAGTCTTCCTGAAGTTCGCCACTCCTGGTCAGGATTTTCTTCCACCTATACACCGCCCATGTTGCGCGGAAGATCATCTCGATCTCTTTGAGTTGATCCTAGAGGTGGCGGAAGGCCAAGACTGCGTTCAAGCCGCCAAAGGCGAACGAATTAGAGAGCGCGGCTTCGACTTGAGTTCGGCGTGGCTGGTTGGGCACAACGTCCAAGTCGCATTCGGGGTCTGGGGTGGTGAAGTTGGCGGTCGGGGGCAGGGTGTCGTCACAGAGTGCAAGCACGGTCGCGGCTGCCTCCAGAGCGCCGGCGGCGCCCAGGGCATGGCCATGGATCGCTTTGGTACTGCTAACTGGCGGGGGAGTGGGAAAGACCGATCGGATGGCTTTCGTCTCTGTCGGATCGTTGGCCGGAGTCCCGGTTCCGTGGGCGTTGATGTAGCCAATCTCCGCGGGCGAAAGCGATGCGTCGGCGAGCGCGGCCGACATTGCCTGCGCGGCTCCGCTGGCTGACGGCATGGTGATATGGGAGGCATCGGAGGACATGCCGAAGCCGCAGATTTCGGCGTAGAGGCGGGCTCCCCTGGCCTGTGCGGCGTCCAGGGTCTCCAGAACCAGAATGGCTGCTCCCTCGCCAAGGACCAGTCCGGCCCGGTCCTTCGAGAACGGCCTACAGGTATCGGGGGAGACAACTCGCATGGATTCCCAGGCCCGTAGGACACCGAGCGTAAACGGCGCCTCGGTGCCGCCGGCCAAAGCGGCGTCCACCAGCCCGGATCGAACCATCCAAAACGCCTGGCCGATGGCATGCGAAGCAGACGCGCAGGCCGTGGAGACGGTGAAGCAGGGGCCAGTCACGCCATGCCTCATTGAGAGGCAGCTGGCCGAGGCATTCATCATCACCTTTGGGATCGTGAAGGGGTCAAAGCGCGTTCTGCTTTCCGCAAAGAGCTCGCGGTAGGTGGCCTCCTCCGTTACCTTACCGCCCAGGGAGCATCCCGTGACGACGGCCGAGCGCGAAGGATCGAGCGAAACTCCAGAATCCGTCAGGGCCTCGGCGGCCGCGATGGCGGCGAATTGCGTTGAGCGGTCAAGCAGCGCGGACTCTTTCGGGCTGAAGTGGTTGGAGGAATCAAATCCGGGCACCTCGGCGCCAAAGTGAAACTTGAGCATGGAGGTGTCTAGCGCCTGGATGGGCCGGATGCATGACGTGCCCGAAGCCAGAGACTGCCGGAACGCATCGCGCCCCACTCCAGCCGCTGAAACGACGCCCAATCCGGTGATGACCACACGCCTCATGCCGGGATGATTTTCTTCTCCAGGACGGCGGCGCAGCCGTCCACAGCCTGGCGGATGGAGGTGAAGGTGCGGGCCACGTCGTCGGGGATGTCCAGACCGAACTCCTCCTCAAGGGCAAATAGGATATGAAGCCCGTCCAGCGAGTCGATGCCGAGCTCTGCGAACGTGCTGTCCGGATTGATGGTAGAGGGGTCCACGTGCTGATTGTGCGCGATGACCCGGATGACCCGCTGCGTGATCTCTTCGTTCATGCTATTTGCTCCCTGACGGTGCGGTCCGGCCAATGGCGTGGATGTCAATATCCACTCTATCCCCCACTCGCAGGACGAGTGTACTGGGATTCTTCAGACCCCATTGGATGTATGGCACGGAGAATCTGGTGTCGGCCGTGATCTGATCCGGCGCGGCGTTCACTTCCACGGGAAGGACCATCTCGTGGTCGGCGCCGTGGAGATTGAATGTGCCGTGGACCTGAATGATGGCTTTGCCCTGTGCTGGGACTTTGCCCTCCACCTGCTTGGGTGTGAACACGATATCGGGGAATTTCGCGCTTTCCAGAATGGACTTGTGCATTCGCGCGTCGCGCGATTCGCTGCCACTCTCCCCGCTGGGAGCACTCACTACCAGGCGCCCGGAGGCTTTGCCCGTGGCGGGGTCGAAAGACACAGTACCGCTTTTCAGCTTGAACGTGCCGTGGACCGTGTGAAGGAGGGCATCGAGGGTCCAGTGAATTTCCGTTGAGGCGGGCTCAAAGTTGAGCACGGTCTCCGAAGCAGACAGGGGCAAGGCCGCGAAGGCTGCACCCAGGATGGGGAGAAAGAGTATTTCCGCGAGCTTCATATCGTAGCGTCAGGCAGTGATCATGCCCCAGCCCAGCGACAGCAGGGTGGAGGCGAGCAGATAGAACGGCCGCGCACCGACGTGGAAGGCGAGCATGTGGGAAAAAACTTCCGGGCGGGCCGAGAAGGACGTAAACACGCGGCGGCGGATTCCGCTGCGCCGGTCCAGGAGAAGGAGGAGATCGGCCATGAGTGCTGGGCCGCGGCGGATGCGCTCATATGCCCGCTGATAGAGTTGAAGATCGTCTGCCTCGATCGCTTCGCCAAGAGCGAGCGCCTGGCGGAAGGCCATGCACATCCCTTCCCCGGTGACGGCATCCACCGAACCGGATGCGTCTCCAATTAGCGCCACGGGGCCCGAGGTCACGCGCCGGAGCCGCCGTGACGCGGAAAGCGCGCCGCGCTCCGCACTTGCGGGGACAGCGTGCCGCAGATGCGCCTTCACCTTGGGGAAAAGCTCCAACGCCTGCTCCAGGCGACACCCGGAATCGCGTGAGAGAACCGCTACGCAGACCTGGTTGGCGGCGACGGGCGTGATGTAAAGCTGGCAGCCGTCGGCCCAATGAACCTCAACAAGATCACTCCATGGCTCAACCAGGAAGTGACGGCGGAAGCCGTAGCGGGAGTTGTGCTGCCCAACCTGCAGGCCGGCCCATTGGCGGACGGACGAGTTCTCACCGTCCGCTCCGGCAACGCAACGTGCGCTGAGGGTTCGTCCGGGCAGGGTAACCACATTGCCGTGGATGGCGGAAACCGGTGTCTTCCAGAGGAATCGCACGCCCGCCTTCTCGGCAGCATCGACGAGAGCGCAGTGGAGGACCGTGCGTCGCATGCCGAGGCCCACACCATGGGGGAAAGGTGCATCCACCTCTGCTCCGTGGCCAAGGAAACGAATGCCGAGGAAAGGCTGGCCCATCGATTCGGGCAATTGAACGCCCACCGCGGCAAGGGCGTCCAGCGCGTCCGGCATCAAACCTTCGCCGCAGGCCTTGTCGATTGAGCGGTCCGCGCGATCGGCGACGATCACGTCTAGGCCTCGACGCCGGGCGGCCAGGGCCGCCACCAGTCCAGCCGGCCCGCCCCCGGCAACAAAGAGATCCGTATCGAACCGCGTATTTACCATTGCAGAAGTAGAAGCTCGGAACAGAAGGCCGGCCCCATGGCGGCCATCAGACTGTATGTTCCGGGTGACGGACGCCGGTGGAGCAAGGTTTCCTCGAGGACCAAAAGGACGGAGGCCGAGGAGAGATTCCCCGTTTTGCGAAGGCAGTGCCACGAGGCATCCAGAGCGCCCTCGGGAAGTTGCAGGGCCGCCTGAGTTGCTTCCAGCACTCGTGGCCCGCCTGTGTGAAGTATCCAGTTCCCGATCCCGGCCCGGTTGAGGTTGTTGGAGGCAAGGAAGGCATCGACGTCGGCAGCGAGGTTCTGTTCCACGACGACGGGCACCTCGCGGGAGAGAACGATGCGGAAGCCCTTCTCTGAAATGTCCCAGCCCATCACCTGCTCCGTGTTGGGATAGAACACTGAGCGCGTATCGATCACTCGCGGGCCGTCGCAAGGTACCTCCGAGCCCGCGACCAGTGCGACACCCGCACCATCCCCGAACAGGCCGGAAGAGATGAGGTTGGCGATGGAGAGATCGTCGTGTTGCAGCGTGAGCGAGCAGAGCTCCACCGATATGATGGCGGCCACCTGATCAGGGAAAGCCCGGACATAGTCCGCGGCTCTTGCGACACCGGCAGCGCCGGCCACGCAGCCTAGGCCGAAAATGGGGACGCGTTTGATGTTGACTGGAAGGTTCATGCGGTTCATCAGGCGAGCCTCGATGGAAGGGCTCGCAATGCCTGTGACCGAAACAAAGAAGATGGCTCCCAGGCGAGAACTGTCCAGACCCGAGCGCTGCAGGGCGAGCGTAAGAGCTTTCTCGCTGAGATTCAGGGCGGCGTCGATCCAGTGATTGTTGGCCTGGCCCCAAGTTTGGATATCGTAATAGGCTTCCATGGGAAGCGCGAGGTGACGGGTCTCCACGCCGACGCGGGCGTGGAGGCGCTCAAGAAAGAGCGGATTGTCCAACCTGGCTCCCCAGTAGTCGCGCAAGGCGGCGAGAAGAACTCGCTGATCGTATTGATGTTCGGGTAATGCGCTGGCGGCGCTGGCGATTTTCATGGTGTCCCTACTGCAGACGGGCGAGTTCCTCGGAATACAAATGGTTGCGGGGAAACTCGTAGGAGAGCTCACGGAGAAGGGCGGCGCCGCGCGCACGATCCTTGTCGCGCAAGGCGGCCACGGCGAGCATAAGCTTGGCGAACGGCTTCAGATAATGGCCCTTCTCTGCTGTAATTTTCAGCTTTTCGATCCCGAGGTCGCGATCCGTGGCGTTGCCATTGAGCTGCAGGAACCAGCGAACGGGGAGGGGCTTGAGGCTGAGCAGGTAATTCTCCACGCCGATGGCCAGCCAGGCGTCGTAGCAGATCGGGTCGGCCTCAAGCAGGCGTTGGGCCGCCGCTCGGCCGGCCTTCGTCAAGGAAAGCGAGGAGAGGTACTTCTTCTCAATCAGGCCATCGTAGTCGGAGCGCAGACCGAGCAGCAGTACCTGCGCCAGCAGCGCGTTGGCATCCTTGGGATCCCGGGCCAGGGCCTGGTCGATGAGCCTGCCTGCGTCCGCGAGCCGCCTCTCGAAGCTGTGGCGGGCAGCCGGATCCGGCATGAGGCGGCGGCTGGTGCGGAAATTGTCGTCGTGGAGGAAGAATTCGGATTGGAGAATGTGGAGGCGGTCCAGTTCGGAAAACAAAAACGCCGCAGCATCGGAGACCGGGCCCAGCGGATCCTCGGGCCGGTGCTGGATCCACTCGGCGAAGGTGCGGTGCGCTGCGTCGAACTCGAGGTTGTACATCTGCCGGTACCCGGACTCCAGCAGCACCGGCGCCGGAGGAGCTGTCAGAAGCAGCGCAGGAAGTAGTGGCAGCACCGAGTGCACTAGATGCCTCCGGCGCGGCGGGCGAGCCCGAGAGCTTCCGTCCAAAATCCGCTCGAATTGTGCATCAGGTCGACCACCGAGGTGATGGCATGCACGAATGCGTCCAGGTGCTCATCTGTGGCCACGAGAGGCGGAGCGGCCTTCAGCACCATGAAGTTGTTACCGCAGACTTGGACAAGTATGTTGTGATCGCGGAACATGCGCATGACTACCACCTGGCCGAACATGCCTGGGTGGATAGCCATGAACGCCTCGAATGGCAGCCGGAGGGAGAGTTTCCGGGGTGAGGTGAATTCGATACCGCTTAACTGACCTGCGCCGCGGACGTCTTTCACCATCTCATACGGCGCCAGCGCTTCACGGAGCCGCGCGCGTAACACCTCGCCGGCTTCGGCCGCCCGCGGTCCAAGATTCTCACGTTCCAGCACATCCAGAGTCGCCAGACCCACTCTCATGGAAAGGCTATTCTCGCTGAATGTGGAAGTGTGGACAATGGATCGCTTCAGGGAATTGTACACGGAATCATAAATCGAGTCCGCCATGAGCAGCGCGGAGACCGGCACAAGTCCTCCGCTGAGAGCCTTGGCCAGCACCACCATATCCGGCTCAATCCCGAAGTGGTGAGAAGCCAGGAATGGTCCTGTCCGGTACAGACCGGTTTGGACCTCGTCCAGCACGAACAGCGTGCCGTACCTGCGGCAGAGAGCCTGCGTCTGCCGCATGGATTCAGCGTCTGGCACTTTGATGCCGCCTTCGGACTGGATCGGCTCAACGAGGAAGGCCGCGAAGCGGCGTGTGCGCAGCTTCTTCTCCAGGGCGCTGAGATCGAGAAAGGTGACGAATTCGACTCCGGGGAGCATGGGGCCGAAGCCGTCGCTCCAGAATGGATCGCTCATCAGGGAGAGGGACCCGCTGGTGAGGCCGTGAAAGGCCTTCTCAGCTGCCAACAGGCCGTCCCGGCCAGTATGGGCGCGGGCGAATTTGATTGCCGCCTCCACCCCTTCGCTGCCGGAGGAGGAAAAGAACGCCTTGGTCAGGCGGCCGCCTGCCCTCTCACAAAGCGCCGCCGCGAGCTCGCCGGCCAGTTCCGGCACGTGGCTTTGCAGCATACCGGGGCCTCTGCGTTCGAGTTCATCCTTAACCGCCTGAATCAGGTCCGGGTGATTGTGTCCGGCGTTGTGAACGCAATAGCCGGAGAGAAAATCCAGAATACGTCTGCCGTCATCACTAATGAGTTCTACGCCCTGGCAGGCGGAGTAGCGCACGTTCATCTGAAGAACGTCTAACAGGCGCACCCACTGCGGGTTGACGCTTCGGCCGTACTGCTCGCACGAAGTAAGAACGGTGGCTTTTGACTTCAAGCCCAGTTTCTCCTGCAGGGGGATGTAGTCCCTAGGATGCGCGCGGGAGGGAATGCGTTACGTCGGGCTCGCCAAGCAGCGACCCGTGGGGCTGGTTGACCAGTTTGAGGGGGAGGGAGTCTCAGAACAGCTACAGCGCAGTGTTGACAAATGTGCTGTAAGCTCTTGACTCTAAGTTGGTCGGGCCGCCGGGATTTGAACCCGGGACCTCTTGCACCCCAAGCAAGCGCGCTAGCCAGGCTGCGCCACGGCCCGATCCGCCTGATTCTAAAAGACCTGTTCCGCGCTCCCGCAAACCGGAGAAGTCAGAGGCAAGCTGCAAACAGAGGTTAGCACAGGACGCTCCGGCGGCCAATAGGTGGCCCGAGTCCCTTGAACAATTGCAGCGCCATCCCCGCAACGTCAATCTATTCATTAGACCCTGCCTGAGCTGGGAGGAACACTGATGAACCGCATCGATGTCCTGCTGGCATTCGTGTTGATTTTGTCGCCAGTCGCCGATGCACAAAATCAAGTCCTGAGCCTGCCCGGCGATTTTCCCCTGGATCCATCTGTGCCGACTGCCATCCGGTTCGAAGAAGCAACCTCCTCCGGGATCCGTCCTTTGGTGTTTCGAGGGCCTGGCCCGAGCGGTCAAGCCGCGGACACCGTACATTCAATGCAGGGCTGTACCTGCCTCAAGTGTCGCCGACCGAGGCCGAATTGCCCTAGCCTCACGATCTCCCAAACACGCCGAGTCTCTCTGCTGCTCGCCGCGCCGTCTGCTCGCGGCTCCGGGCTATCGGTTCGGAAAACCGCTTGGCGGTCTCGAGCACCGCGGCTGGTGCCTCGTCTGGAGTGCCGCAGCGGAATGGCGGTTCCGGAGCGTATTGCATGAAGAGTTGAATCAGTTGGGCTGCGGTCTCCCCTCGCAGCATGGCTGCTAGGCGCAAGGCGCCATCGATTCCTGACGTGACCCCGGCAGCCGTGATGATACGGCCGTCCACCACGACCCGCTCGTTCACGGGAATCGCGCCAAAACAGGACAGCAGGTGGGCGACGCCCCAATGCGTGGTGGCCCGTACGCCGCGTAACAGTCCGGCGGCCCCGCAGATCAGTGCTCCAGTACAGACTGAAAGTAACCAAGCGCCGCCCTCAAATTGCTCACGCAGAAATGAGAGAACGAGTTCGTCATCCATCAGCGCTTCCTGACCGTGTCCTCCCGGCACGAGCAGCACGTCGAGCTGCGGGCATTGCCCAAACCGCAGAGTCGGGGTCAGAAGCAGTCCGCGAGCATCCCGAACCGGCTCAAGCGACCCGGCAAGGACGTGGAATGTGCAGTCGCGCAGGTTCGCCAGCACTTCGAACGGCCCCGTAAAATCCAATTGGTCCATGGCGGGGTATACGATACCGCCGATTTCCAGGTGCTTTTGCGTCATGATCGCAACTCCGAACCTCGTTTCCCGTTTCCCCGCACTGTTTTGCATGACTCCCAGAACAACAGTACCGGAACGTCCCCGGTCCGGCAATGACAATGGCACCATTTGGACGCGTCACACCCTCTCGGCGGAGCTACCTTCCCGATCCCGGTCAGATGGTCGGCTATCCAGAAGTTGATCGTTCCTCGGGGAGCCGCCGATCGAGCGTGGTACCAAGGCACGGCCGGACGCGCATCATCTTATCCCAGACGCCCTGCTGTAACGGTGCGCTGCGCTGGAACGGTCCGTAACTCCCTAGCCGCTGCTCCCGGTTCTCTTTGGTCCGCAGCCGGGTTCTTTTCAGCGGCACTTTCTGGCTGTCCACCACGCAACTGCCGTCATCCTTGTGCCAGCACTCTGGATTTTACGTGGCTTGGTTTTGGGTGATAAGATTCCATGCTTGCCATCGGCGTGACCGTTGGGGAGAAACGGAGACGGAATGAGATCGTTGTTGAATCTGGCGCGGATGATCGTGTCTATGGCCCCCCTCTTGATCCACGTTTCTTCAGCACAAGGGAGCGAATCACCTGCAGCGGGGAAACGTTTGCCGGATCAAGCTCGATCGACCGTCATCAGCCGTTTCGGGATCGTAGCAACAAGCCAGACCCTAGCCTCTCAGGCGGGAACCATGATATTGGAACGGGGAGGCAATGCAGTGGATGCCGCCATCGCCGCCAATGCGGTGCTGGGCCTGACACAGCCCGGAGCGAACGGGATCGGCGGAGACCTTTTCGTGCTGTACTACGATTCCCAAGCAAAGAAGCTGTGGGGGTTGAACGCGAGCGGATGGTCGCCGGCGGGAATGACGCTTGAATTTGTCCGGGAGAAGGGTATCAAGGGGCTCCAAGGCATCTATTCGGTTACGGTTCCGGGGGCGGTTGCGGGCTGGGACGCGCTGGAACGGCGTTTCGGGAAGTTGGGGCTGGAAAAGGTTCTGGCTCCGGCCATTTTTTACGCCGAGAATGGATTCCCGGCGGGCGAGCTCAGTTCAGTTGGCGCTGATTCCCTGGAGAAATCTACCAAGCTGAATCCGGAATTTCGCAGGCTTTACATTCCGGGCGGACACGCTCCGCGTGCAGGAGAAATGTTCCGCAATCCCGATCTGGCCGGTTCGTTGCGGCGCATTGCCGAGAGGGGCAGAGATGGGTTCTACCGGGGTCCGACCGCCGACGCCATCGTGCGCCTCTCGAAAGAGTTGGGCGGGGCGATGACGGCCGAGGATCTGGAACAGTTCGAACCGGAGTGGGTGGAGCCGATTTCGACGACCTACCGCGGATGGACGGTATACGAGATGCCGCCGAACGGGCATGGCCTCGCTGTTCTTTCGATGCTCAACATCATGGAGCAATTCCCCCTTGCCGATTACGGGCACAACAGTGTCCGTGCCTTGCATGTGATGATTGAGGCCAAGAAACTGGCCTATGCGGACATGATCCGGTACGTGGGCGATCCGCGATTTTCTAAAGTGCCCGTGAACGCGTTGATCTCGAAACAGTTGGCGGTCGAGCGTGCCAAACTGATCGATCCGGACCATGCGCGGTGCGAGGTGCTGCCCTCGGATCTGGAGACCCTGGCCCGCAGTTTAGGAAAGGACACGATCTACATGTCGGCCATCGACAAGGCCGGCAACATCGTCTCGTTGATTCAGAGCAACTCGGGCGGTTTCGGTTCGTTTCTGGTGCCTGCAAACTGCGGATTCGTTCTTCACAACCGGGGGAGCGGCTTCAGCCTGGAGCCAGGGAAACCGAATTCTCTCGCAGGACACAGGCGCCCGCTCCACACCATTATTCCCGCTTTCATGGAGAAGGGCGATGTTCGCATCGGTTTCGGCATTCAAGAGGGCTGGAACCAGGCGCAGGCTCAGGCCCAGTTCGTAGCGAACATCGTCGACTTTGGCTTGGGCCTGCAAGCGGCCATCGAAGCGCCGCGCTTCTCGAAGTACTCATTTTCCGGCTGCGACGTGAGGTTCGAGTCGAGGTTCCCGGAAACCGTGCTCATGGAATTGACGAAACACGGACACGTGCCCAATCTCCTCCCCGCCTTCTCTAGCTCCATGGGCCGCGGCCAAGCCGTCATGAGGGACGGCCACGGAGTGAATTACGGGGCGTCGGACCCCAGAGGGGACGGGCAAGCCGTCCCTGAGGGCCCGCCGTTGCCGTTCTAGTCGGCCGCTGACTGGACCGATCGCCATCAGCAGAGTCGCACACTCTGCAGCCAATTTCGACGCAACCGTGCCGACCGGGTTAAGTGAGTTTGTCCTTCAAGCCGGCGGTACGCCTCCGGGGAGATGGAAATCACCCGCCCGCGGCACCCCTTGCCCTCCCGGATGGCGAGCAGCAGGTTTTCCGCATCAATGTCTCCGGCGGTCAGGCCGAGCACTTCGCCGATGCGTGGACCACAATCCAGAATCAGGCAGGCCATCGCGTGGATCCGCTTCTCGTGAAACGTGCGCGGATGGCACTGTACGAGCTGCACAATCCCTTCCTGACTGAGGGTCGGGGTGATCTTCCGGGGCTCGGCCAGAAACGGCAGCCGCATCCGCTGGCTGGTCCGGCCATCCAGATGGAGCCAGTGCAGCCATGCATTGACGCACCGGATCCGGTCGTTGATCGAGACCGGGTTCTGGTTCCGGCTGGCCATCGTCATGACGGCAGTCTTCAGCGCCTCTTTGAATTGAAGCTCGGTTTGGCAGGGGTGGATGAAGGGCGCGAAGGCGTGGAAGGAGTGTTTGTACCATTCCAGGGTGGCTGCGCTCACGCCTGTGATGAAGCGCCGTTCCTCGGTGAAACGGTCGATCAGTTGGGTGATGTTCAGGTCCATGGCAAGCCGCATTTCTGCAGCTGAAGCCTCCGGCCTGAACGGCTCAGCGGGCGCCAGGTACTTTCAGAATCAGTTGATTGGTCGGGCCGCCGGGATTTGAACCCGGGACCTCTTGCACCCCAAGCAAGCGCGCTAGCCAGGCTGCGCCACGGCCCGATCCGGTGGTGGCAGGTCTCTCCCATTGTCGCACAGGCCACCTCTCCGCGCTCGTTTTGGAGAGTCCGATGGCGAAGAAACCCGTTGGTGCGACCTCCCTCGACGACTAATTCGGCCCGATCGAGGAGCCGCACATCACTGCCGGCCTGATCGGGCACAGCTCCTACCACTACAAGGCACCAGCGGGCGAGAAGGCGACTGGCCCATAACGTGTCCGTCTACGTCTGTGCCTCCGCGAACGGCCACTGCGCCGCCGAGAAGCGCATCTCCGATATCGACCTGAAAGTCCGCGCCACCATCCTCAAAGAGGCCGTGCAGGCGATGGCCAGACAGCAATGCCAATAGCAGACATCCGCATCCGATTCTGATAGAACAGTGGAAGCTGTCAAGGAGCAGCTCGGTCCATGTCTGATCGTGCTTCCACTCTGCGCGCTGCCCTGTCGCGCCGTCAGGCGCTTCCCGTTCCTGGCTGTCACGACGCTCTCAGCGCGCGCATCATCGAATCCGCCGGTTTCGAGGCCATTCAGGTCAGCGGCTTCGGCCTCGCCGGATCTCTCCTCGCCCTACCCGACGTCGGCCTCGTCGACATGAAGGACGTCCTCGAGATCACCGGCCACATCGTCCGCGCCGTGAAGATCCCGGTAATGGCCGACATCGACACCGGCGGCGGCAATGCGATCAACGCCGCGCGCATCATCGAGCGCCTCGTCGAGATGGGCGTCGCCGGCGTCAACATTGAAGACCAGGTCTTCCCCAAGCGCTGCGGCCACATGGAGGGCAAGCAGGTGATCCCCGCTGAAGAGATGGCGGGTAAAGTGCGCGCCATGGCCGACACGCGCCGCCGGCTCGGCAGCGCGCTGGTCATCAACGCCCGCACCGATGCCTTCGCCGTGGACGGCCTCGGTGAAGCCATTCGCCGCGCCAACCTCTATCTCGACGCGGGCGCCGACATGGCCTTCATCGACGGCATCGCCAAGCGCGCCGACATCCAGCGCGCCGTCACGGAGATCCGCGGCCTGCTCTCCGTCAACCTGATGGATGCGGTCACCGGCGTGAAGACCGAGCTGATCCCAATCCCCGAGCTCGCCGGAATGGGTGTGGCGCGGGTCTCCATCCCCGTCGCCTCCATCATGGTGATGCACAAGGCGCTCACCGATTTCTTCCGCGCCCTGCATGACTCCCCCAGCGGCATCCTCGCCGGCGAGACCCAACGCCTCACCAGCTTCAAGGACTACACCGCCTTCGTCGGCCTGCCCGAGTACCGCGCCCTCGAGCGCGAGTACCTCCCCGCGCTCACCGGCGCAGCACAGTGAAGGAGCCTCCCCATGGGCATGACACTCGCTGAGAAGATTCTCGCGCGCGCCTCCGGCCGCGCCCGCGTCTCCCCCCACGAAATCGTCGTCGCCAACGTGGACCTCGCTATGAGCCACGAAAACGCCGACCTCGTCCGCAAGAGCTTCGCCGAGATCGGCGTCCCGCGCGTCTGGGACCCGTCGAAGATCGTCATCATCTTCGACCATCGCATCCCCGCCGAATCCGAGAAGACCGCCACCACGCACAAGGCCGTGCGCGAGTTCGTCGCCGCGCAGGGCATCGCGCACTTCTATGATGTCGGCCGCGGCGGCATCTGTCACCAGGTGCTGGCCGAGCGCGGCCATGTCAAGCCCGGCATGGTCGTGGTCGGCACGGATTCTCACACCACCACACACGGCGCCTTCGGCGCATTCGCCACCGGCATCGGCGCCACTGAGATGGCCGGCGTCTGGGCCGAGGGCACGCTCTGGTTCAAGGTCCCATCCACCATCCGCATCGAAGTGGACGGCGAATTTCACGAGTGGATCTCCGCCAAGGACCTGATCCTCTACATCATCGGCAAGCTCGGCGTCGCGGGCGCGGACTATCGCGCCGTGGAATTCGACGGCAGCGCCATCCGGCGCATGACCATCGCCTCCCGCATGGTGCTGGCGAACCTCTCCATGGAGATGGGCGCGAAGGCCGCATTCACGCCGGTGCCCGAGATCGGCCCCGATCCAGGCGCCGTCTACGAACGCGTGCTCCACATCGACGCGGGCCGTGACCTGGCGGAGCCGCAGATCGCCTGCCCGCACTCTGTCGATCACGTCAAGCCACTCTCCGCGCTGGGTGCTCTCCCCGTGCACCAGTGCGTTCTGGGCAGTTGCACCAACGGGCGTCTCGAGGATCTTGAAGTCGCCGCGCGTGTCGTCGCTGGACGAAGCGTCCACCCGCGCACGCGCCTCATCGTGATCCCCGCCTCGCAGTTGGTCTACCGCGATGCCATGCGCCTCGGCTATCTCGAAACACTGATGGCCGCGGGCGCCATCATCAATCCGCCAGGCTGCGGCCCATGCGTCGGAGTGCATCAGGGGATCCTCGCCGCCGGCGAGGTGTGCGTCTCCTCGACGAACCGCAACTTCATCGGCCGCATGGGGAGCAAGGATTCATTCGTCTACCTGGCAAGCCCAGCGGTCGTCGCCGCCTCCGCTGTCGCGGGCGAACTCGCTCACCCGCAAGCCATCTGTTCTCCGGAGGTCTCCCATGCCTGATGCCCCGCTCATCCTCCATGGCCGCGTCTGCGCCGTACTCGGCGAGAACATCGACACCGACATCATCTACCCGGGCCGCTATCTGAACATCACCGATCGCGCCCAAACCGCCGAGCACCTCTTCGAGCTCGCCTACCCGTCGATCCGCCGCGACCTCCAGCCCGGCGACTTCGTCGTGGCTTCCAAGAACTTCGGCTGCGGCTCCAGCCGTGAACAGGCCGCCACGGCACTCAAATTCGCCGGCGCCGGCGCGGTGCTGGCCGCCTCTTTTGCCCGCATTTTCTACCGCAACGCCATCAACCTCGGCCTCCCCGCAGTCGTCTCGCCGCAGGCCTTCAGCCACTGCGCACCCGGTGATGAGCTCGAAATCGACCTCACCGGCGGCTCAGTACACAACGTCACACACAACATCGTGTTCCCCGCCGCGCCGCTCGATCCCCGGGCCGTCGAACTGCTCCAGGCTGGCGGCCTCATCCCCTATCTGAAGCGCAAGCACGCAGGAGTTGCCTAATGCCCAAACACCGCATCGCATGGCTGCCCGGAGACGGCGTCGGTGATGAAGTCTGCCGCGCCGCCCGCCTTGTTCTGGACGCCGCAGGATTCGACGCCAACTACTTGCATGGCGACATCGGCTGGGAGTTCTGGATCCGTGAGGGCGATGCACTCCCGCTCCGCACACTCGAGCTCCTGCGTAACACCGATTGCGCCTTCTTCGGCGCCATTACCTCCAAGCCCGTGGCGGAGGCCGATCGCGAACTGACCCCCGAACTGCAGGGCAAAAGCCTCGTCTATCGCAGCCCCATCGTGCGCATGAGGCAGTTGCTCGATCTCTACATCTGCCTCCGTCCCTGCCGCGCCTTCCCCGGCAATCCCCTCAACTACCGCGAGGGCATCGACATCACCGTCTTCCGCGAGAACACCGAGGGGATGTACATCGGCGTTGAGTTCCCGCAGGTGCCGCAGTCCTTCTACGCGGAGAAGGCCATGAGCCGCATCCCGCCCGAAGCGGCGATCTCGATCCGCAGCATCACCGCGGCATCGTCACGCCGCATTGTCGAAGCGGCGTTTGAGCACGCGCGCCGCACCGGCCGCCGGAAAGTCACAGCGGTTCACAAGGCGAACGTGCTGCGCGCCACATGCGGCGTCTTTCTCGACGAGGCCAAGGAGGTAGCCGCGCTCTATCCGGACATCGTGTTCGACACCGCCAATATCGACGCGATCTGCATGTGGCTGCTCAAGAACCCGCTCAACTACGACGTCATCGTCACAACCAACCTCTTCGGCGACATCCTGTCCGACCTCTGCGCTCAGCTCGTCGGAGGCATGGGCTTCGCCTGCAGTGGCAACATCGGCTCAAGCTACGCGGTCTTCGAGCCGACGCATGGCTCGGCGCCGAAATACGCCGGCATGAACAAGGTGAATCCGCTGGCCACGATCCTGGCGGCCGCCATGATGGCCGAGTGGCTCGGCGAGCGCACCATCGCGGATGCGATCCAGGCGGCCGTCACTGAAGTGATCCGCGATGGTGAGATCCGCACCTACGACATGGGCGGCACGGCCACCACCTCGCAAATGGCGGAAGCCGTCGCCGCATCCGTTCGCGCTACGCTGATCGCTTGAGATTAGAGCAACTGCTCGACTTTATGGATCTTGTCTTCGATCGTCTGCGGCTTGTCCGTACGGCTGCCGACTCGGATCGAGGTCGTCACCCGCTGCACTCCCATTTCGTGCAGGACCTCGTGACAACGCTTCACCGCGGCAAAAACCTCATCCCACTCGCCTTCAATGTTCGTGCCGTAGGCATGCAGCATTGTCTTGAGGCCGGATTCGCGCAGCACGCGTTCGCACGCAGTCACTTCCTTCGAGACCGACACCCCCACGCCCAGCGGGACCACACAGACATCGGCAATCACCTTCATCGCTGCACCTCGCTACGCTTCAGTCTTTCATAATGACTTCATGCGCGGCGCTCTGCTCTTTCTCACGCTCGCGGCTTCATTTCTCCTGTTGAACCGCGCCGCCTGGAAAAGCTACTTTCAGCACGACGACTTCGCTCACCTGAGCTGGTGCGCGAAGGGCTCGCCCCTGGGGCTCGCCGCGGACGCCATCAGGCCTGCCTACTATCCCGGCAACTACCGGCCGCTCGGCCATCTCTGGTACAACCTGATGAGCCGCGCTGCAGGCTTGCGCTTCCCTGCCTACCTTGCCGTGATCCAGTCGATGCATCTTGGCGTGGTCATCCTCTTGTGGCTGCTTCTGCGCGAGCTGGGCTTTGCGCCGTGGCCCGCGGGTGCAGCCGCCGTGTTCTTTGCTCTGAACATAGCTTGCCTCCAGATCTACTGGCAGCCCGCCTACATCTTCGATCTCGGCTGCGCGCTGTTCTGCGCGCTGAGCCTGCTCTTCTGGATGCGCGGCAAGCTCGTGTGGAGTTTAGCGCTGTTCTTCCTCGCCTACCGCTGGAAGGAGACGGCGATCATGCTGCCTGCCGTGCTCGCGCTATACGAGTGGCTGCACGGAGAACGACGCTGGAAGCAGCTCGCGCCGTTCTTCGCACTCTCGGCATGGTACGGCGCCGCGGCAATGATCCACGCACCCACGGGCGAGTCGGAGTATCGCCCCGACCTGGCGTCTGCGTCGCTGTGGCATGCGCTGTCGTTCTACGGAACGGCGTTGTTCTCCGTGCCATGGGCCTGGATCGCGCTGCTTGCCGCACCGTTTGTGGCGCGCGACAGGCGCCTCACTTTCGGCGTTGCGTCGTTCATCGCGCTTCTGGCTCCCATGCTGGCGCTGTCACGGCACTTGAACAGTACGTATCTCTACGTGCCGCTGATGGCAGCGGCGATCGCGCTGGCCGCGCTGGCTGATCGTGGAGGCAAGGCGGCGGTCGTCGTCTTCTTCCTCGCCTGGATGCCGTTCAACTACGCCGCGCTGCGCGCGCGGCGATCGACGGCGCTCTACGAAGCATCGCTCAACCGCCCCTACATTGAAGCGTTGCAGCGGCATGCCGCTCAGGCGCCGGATACATCGCGGTTCATGTTCGAGGTGAGTCCTGCGTCGATGCCCGATTGGGGCATCGAGGGCGCGCTGCGCTACATCTATCGGCCGGCGCGGATTGAACTGCGCCGCGTGGAGCCGGGCCAGCCGCTCTGGCCTGCGCCCGCCGTCTTCCTTGGCTGGAACCCCGCCAGGTCGACGCTCACGGTCGCAAGCTTCGACGATGCGCTGCCGCAGCGCGTCCGCATGGACGGCAGCGGTGAGATCCGCGCGCTCGGAGAAGGCTGGATCGGCCCGGATCGCGGCTACCGCTGGTCTCGTTCGCGCGCGACCGCGCTGCTCCATCAGCCCGCGGACGCATCCGCGATGATGATGGAAATCGTCGTCGCGGATCAGCAGCAGAGCGGCGTCGACGTCGACGTGCTGCTGGACGGCGAACCGCTCGGACTCATGCACTTCGCTCGCGGGCACTCGGCCGCCCGATTGCCCCTCACAAAGCGCGTTGACCGCACAGCGGCAGTTGAACTGCAAACGCGAACACCCAACCCCGGAGGGCTGGGTGTCGCGGTGGTCTCATTGGGTTTCGAGTAGCTACTGGCGGCCGGCGGCGGCCAGGCGCGCCTGGGCGCGGTGCATTGCGTTCAACGCGCGGGCGACATCGAGGTCCGCAGTCGGATTCAGCAGCCGGTCATTGGCGCGCTTCAAGGCCTCCTCGGCGCGCTTCACGTCGATCTCGTCGGCTTTTTCGGCGCGAACTGCGAGGACGCGGACCAGGTCAGGACCCACCTCAACATAGCCGCCGCAGATGGACATCTTCTGCTTGTGTCCGTTTTCCGGCGTGTACGCCAGGGGGCCGTCACCGAGTTCGGAAACCAGGCGGGCGTGGTGCGGCAGAATGCCCATGGCGCCGTTGAGGCCGGGCACCTCCACCTGAGTGACCTGCTCTTCGAGCAGCAGGCGTTCCGGCGTCGATACTTCGAGACGCAGAGTTTCGGCCATGGCCTAGCTCACCTTCTTGAGTTGTTCGGCGCGTTCCAGCACTTCCTCGATGGTGCCCTGCATGTAGAAGGCCTGCTCGGGCACGTCGTCATGCTTTCCGTCGCAGATCTCCTTGAAGCCCTTGATGGAGTCGGCGAGCTTCACGTACTTGCCCTTGAAGCCGGTGAACTGTTCGGCGACGTGGAAGGGCTGGGAGAGGAAGCGCTGGATCTTGCGGGCGCGCGAGACGCTGAGCTTGTCCTCTTCAGAGAGTTCGTCCATGCCGAGGATGGCGATGATGTCCTGCAGGTCCTTGTAGCGCTGCAGAATCGCCTTCACGCGCTGCGCAGTGTTGTAGTGGTCGTCACCGACGACGAGCGGATCGAGAATGCGGGAGGTGGAGGCCAGCGGATCGACGGCGGGGTAGATGCCAATCGCGGCGATGTCGCGGGAGAGGTTGGTGGTGGCGTCGAGGTGCGCGAAGGTAGTGGCCGGAGCAGGGTCCGTGTAATCGTCGGCTGGCACGTAGATGGCCTGCACCGATGTGATCGAACCCTTCTTGGTCGAAGTGATGCGCTCCTGCAGTTCGCCCATCTCGGTGGCGAGATTGGGCTGATAACCGACTGCGGAGGGCATGCGTCCGAGCAGCGCCGATACCTCGGAGCCTGCCTGGGTGAAGCGGAAGATGTTGTCGATGAAGAGCAGCACGTCCTGGCCTTCGTCGTCGCGGAAGTACTCGGCGACGGTGAGGCCGGAGAGGGCGACGCGGAGGCGCGCCCCGGGCGGCTCGGTCATCTGGCCGTAGATCAAGGCGACTTTGGACTTGGTCCAGTCGGTCGGGTCGAGAACGCCGGACTCCTGCATTTCCAGCCAGAGGTCGTTGCCCTCGCGGGTGCGTTCGCCGACGCCCGCGAACACCGACACACCGCCGTGCTTCATGGCGATGTTGTTGATCAACTCCATGATGACGACGGTCTTGCCGACGCCGGCGCCGCCGAACAGGCCGATCTTGCCGCCGCGCAGGTAGGGCTCGAGCAGATCGATGACCTTGATGCCGGTCTCAAACATCTGCGCGGAAGTAGCCTGCTCGTCAAAAGCGGGCGCTTCGCGGTGGATCGGGTAGCGCTTCTCCGTGGTGACAGGCCCCTGCTGGTCGACAGGCTCGCCAAGAACGTTCAGCACGCGGCCGAGCGTCTGCTTACCGACCGGCATGGTGATGGGCGCACCGGTGGAGATGCACTTCATGCCGCGGACGAGGCCGTCGGTGGGCTGCATCGCGACGGTACGCACGCGGCCTTCGCCGATGTGCTGCATCACTTCAACGGTGATATCGATGGGCTCCGGCACGTCGAAGCCTTCGCTGGTGATCCGCACCGCCGTGTAGATGACGGGGATCTGCGACTCAGGGAACTGGATATCAACGGCCGGGCCGGCCACCTGTATCACTTTTCCGAGAACTTCCTGTTGGGCAGCAGTGGACATGTTGGATTCCTATTCGAGGGCGCTGGCGCCGCTGACAACTTCAATGATTTCGCGCGTAATAGAGGCCTGGCGCACGCGGTTCATATACAGGGTGAGCTTGTTGATCACATCGTTGGCGTTGGTGGTGGCCGCATCCATGGCGGTCATGCGGGCCGCGTGTTCCGCGGCCGCTGTTTCGAGAAACGCCTCGAGGACCAGGACCAAAACATATTGCGGGAGCATCCGCCCGAGCATCTCGGCGGGAGGCTGTTCAAAGATGTAGTCTTGATGCGGCTCGCCGCCAGGGACGCTGATGGGGAGAATTTTCTTCAGCGTCACCTTCTGCGAGAGGATGCTCTTGAACTCGTTGTAGAGCAGGTAGACGGAGTCCGTCTCTTCATTCGAGAAGCGCTCAATGAGGGTGTTTGTTAGCGCCCTGGCCTCATTCAGCCCGGCGGACTGGCTGATGCCTGTGACCTCGCCGCTGACGTCGACAGGACGGCGGACGAAGAAATCGCGTCCCTTGCGTCCGACGAGTTCCAAGCGGACCTGCTTGCCGGGGTGTTCGGCGATGAACTGTTGCGCGGCCTTGATAAGGTTGGAATTGAACGCTCCGGCGAGGCCGCGGTCCGCGGTGATCAGGACGAGCTGGATGCGGTTCTCCGGGCGCTCGGCGAGCAGAGGAATCGCCGCGGCGGCCTCTTCCCCGGCCACTGCGGCGGCCACATTCTGGAGCATGCGGCCCATCATGCGCGCGTAGGGGCGGGCATTGATCACGCGCTCCGTGGCGCGGCGCAGGCGGGCCGTGGCCACCATCTTCATGGCCTTGGTGATCTGCTGGGTGTTCTTCACCGAGCGGATGCGCCGGCGTATGTCAATCAAGCTGGGCATGGGGTCCTCGCTCGACTACTTCTGGAGCTTGTGCTCGGTGACGAAGCGCTGCTTGAATTCCTTGAGGACGGCGTCCATGCGGCCCTTGAGATTCTCATCCAGGGCCTGTTTGGCGGCGATGTCCTTGAGGATGTCGGGGTGGCCGTTCTCCACGGTACGGTACAGCTCAGCCTCGAAAGGCAGGCAGAGTTCGACCGGCAGATCGTCGAGCCAGCCGTTGCCGCCAGCATAGAGGATGAAGATCTGCTTTTCGACGGGCAGGGGATGGTACTGGCCCTGCTTGAGGATCTCGGTCAGGCGCCGGCCGCGGTTGAGCTGGGCCTGGGAGGCCTTGTCGAGATCGGAGCCGAACTGGGCGAAGGCGGCGAGCGCGCGGTACTGGGCGAGGTCGAGGCGGAGTGAACCCGCGACCTGCTTCATTGCTTTGATCTGAGCGTTGCCGCCGACTCTGCTGACGGAAATACCGACGTCGACCGCAGGGCGCAGGTTCGAATTGAACATGTCGCTCTGCAGGAAGATCTGACCGTCAGTGATGGAGATGACATTGGTCGGAATGTAGGCGGAGACGTCGCCAGCCTGCGTTTCGATGAAGGGCAGCGCGGTGAGGGAGCCTCCGCCGAGCTTATCGTTCATCTTTGCGGCCCGCTCGAGCAGGCGCGAGTGGAGATAGAAGACGTCGCCGGGGAAGGCTTCGCGTCCCGGCGGGCGGCGGAGAAGGAGGGAGATCTCGCGGTACGCCGCAGCCTGCTTGGAGAGGTCGTCGTAGATGCAGAGTGCGTGGCCGCCGCGATCGCGGAAGTACTCGCCCATGGCGCATCCGGCGTAGGGAGAGATGTACTGGAGGGCGGCCGATTCCGATGCGGTGGCGGCGACGACGATGGTATAGTCCATGGCGCCGTAGTCGGTGAGGGTCTTCACGACCTGGGCGACGGTGGAGCGCTTCTGGCCGATCGCCACGTAGATGCAGATGACGCCTTTGCCCTTCTGATTGATGATGGTGTCCAGGGCAATGGCGGTCTTGCCGGTCTGGCGGTCGCCAATGACGAGCTCGCGCTGTCCGCGGCCGATGGGGATGAGGGCGTCGATGGCCTTGATGCCGGTCTGGAGGGGCTCGCGGACGGGCTTGCGGTCGATGACGCCGGGAGCAATGCGCTCAATCGCGCCGAAGTCCTTGGTGTCGATGGGGCCCTTGTCGTCGATGGGCTGGCCGAGCGCGTTGACGACGCGGCCGACGAGGGCCTGGCCCACGGGGACAGACATGATGCGGCCGGTGCGGCGGACCTCATCGCCTTCGCAGATGGCGTAGGCCTCACCGAGGAGCACGGCGCCGACTTCGTCTTCGTCGAGGTTCATGGCAAGGCCGGACACGCCGTGCGGGAACTCGATGAGTTCGCCGGCCATGACCTTGTCGAGACCGTGGACACGGGCGATGCCGTCGCCGACCGATACGACGTAGCCGGTCTCGGAGACGGAGACGGCCCTATCGAAGTTTTCGATCTCCTCGCGCAAAACGCGCGCAATTTCATCGGCACGAATTTGAGCCATAGTAATTAATCCTTCTCAGCGTGAGTCAGGCTTCGCTGGTCAAGCGACGGCGGAGGCCCTCGAGCTGGCCGCGCACCGAACCGTCGTACATGGTTGAACCGACGCGCACGGCGGCGCCTCCGATGAGGGAGGCATCCACCGTATAGCCGCAGCGCACCTGCTTGCCCGTGATGCGGGCCAGGACGCCTTCGAGCGCGGCTTGTTGATCTGGTGTCAAGGGCTGTGCGGCGGAGACGCCGGCACGCACGAGGCCCATCGATTCATCGAGCAGTGCCTGGAACCGCTGGCGGATCTCCGTCAGAAGATCGAGGCGGCGGTGGCGCGTGACGATGAACAGAAAATTTTTCACGTAGCCGTGGATGCCCAGCATGTCGCAGATCCGGCCGATCGCATGGGTCTTCTGCAGGTGCTGGACGGCGGGCGAGAGCAGAATGGTGTGGAACTCGTGCGACGATTTGAGGGCCTCGGCAAACTGCTCGATCTGGCTCAGCGCATCTTCGGGCTGGATGCCGCTGGAGGGCTTGGCAACCGCGTCGAGGAGCGCCTTGGCGTACTGGTTGGCAACAGCGAGGTTGGGCATGGCGGCTTCCTAGTTGCGAGCTTCTGGCGACTGCTTGAGGCGATCGACGAAACGGCCGACCAAGGCGCTCTGGATCTCGGGGTTCATTTGGGCGCTGACTTTCTGCGCTGCGAGTTCGATGGCGAGTTGGGCGGCTTGAGCCTTGAGCTGCTGCTGGGCGTGCTTGGAGGCCGAAGCGATTTCCTGCAGGCCGGCCTGCTCGACCTTGGCGAGAAGCTGGGCGGTCTCCTTCTCCGAACGGGCCACTTCAGCGGTCATTTCCGCGGCGGCTTTACGGCGGATCGCTTCGATTTCAGCCTGGAGCCCGGAGACTTTGCGATCGACTTCGGCGGCTTCGGCGGCGGCGGTTTCCGCGCGTTTGGAGGCCTGATTGAGCTGATCGAGGATGTCCTGCTGCTGGTTGCGGAGGGCAGGCCCGCCAAACTTGACAGCAAGGTAGCCGAGTCCGGCAGCGAGGATGGCGAAGTTGAACCACTTATAGGTGACGTAGGGGTCGCCGGATTCGTGAGCCGCGGATTCGTGTCCGGCGCCTTCCTGCTGGGCTTCGTGGCCCTCCTGAGCAAAGAGGGAGATCGCGGTGAAGGCGAGCAGTGAAACGAGTCGCTTCATATCAGCGGGCCCTCCCGGCGAGGACTTGTTCGGCGATCTGCCCCGCGAGACGTTCGACTTCCGCCTGCAGCGAAGAGGTGGCCTTGTCGGCCTCAGCTGCGATCTCGGCCTTGCCCGCAGCGACTTGAGCGGCGGTCTTCTCTCGAGCGGCTTCGAGAGCCTGCATTTGCTGGTCGGCGAGACGCTTGCGAGCCTGGTCCTGCTCGCGGTAGATTTCCGCGCGCGCGTCGCCGAGGGCCTGCTCGTAGGCGGCGAGCTTTTCCTGGACTTTGACGAGAGTAGCCTCGCTGGCATCGATAGCGCCTTCGGTCTTGCTGCGGCGCTCATCGAGAACGCGTTCCATGGGCTGGAACAAAACCTTCTTCAGATACCAGTGGAGAAGGATGACGAGGAAGAATGTGGGCAAGGCCCGAACGAGGATGTCTAGGACGGCCTCAAAAATCTGTTTCATGCGTCGAGTGCCAGAACGGCAAAATCCGGGTCGAACCTGGAAATCGGAGGCGAGGGACTTCTCGCAGTCCCTGAACAAACAGGCTATCACGTTGCGAAGATAAGGGTCAAACGCGCAGAGAACAGGGCCTGAGAGTCCGCAAAGGAAGGGGTGATGCTCCAATCGCTCACGGTCGCGGGGCCAGCCGCGAGCTGGTGCTCGGGGTGAGATGGGGCGTGGGAGTAACGGGCCCGCAAGTCAGAACGAGGCGGGATTGCCGGGCCGCGCACTCCCGAAGCTACCTTGCCGTGGGCAACCGTGGAATCAATGACATATGGGTTCGTGCTCGCAAAATCATGCCTAGCGGCCTGGGGGGCTGGACACCGGCCCAGTGGTCTGCCCCACTTGGGGCTGAGGAAAGGCGGGTAAGTGGAATCAGTAACATATGGGTTCGTGCTCGCAAAATCACACCCGCTCTCTATTGGCCGGGCGCTCTGCAAGGGCTGGGCTTTGCCTTCCGGGTTGGTGGGCATCATGAAGGAGTCCTCTCCACGGTGAGTATTGGAGGGGATCGAGTTTCGATTCCTGATGCGGAGCCGAGCGCCGAATTGAGGCAAGCTATTGGCGCGACTTGGGTTACATCACTGCAAATATTCTCTGGACTGCGGTGACCGCCCGCGCCGTCTTCTGCTGAATTCACTGCGGAGCACAAGTTTGCTGAGTTCTCGAAGCCACAGGACCGAGCTTGCCGCCGCCGTACAAAGCAGCCAATCCTTCCAGCTCAAAGCTGTCGTCGAGAAGGCCTCCTGCATGACAGGCACATAGATCACAACGGCCTGCAATAGAACTGAAGCTCCCACCGAGAGCAAAAGCCATCGGTTCCTGAAGGGCTTCACAAAGGCGCTCTGTTCCTCGGACCTGGAGTTGAAGATGTTGAACATCTGGAGCAGAACGAGAGTCGTGAACGCCAACGTTTGGGCGTAGCGCACATTGCCGGGCCGGTCGATCAGGCCGCCCGGGAGACCGGCGTCCAGCATCAGGAGTGTCGCGGCCGCAATGACTACGCCGCTGAAGAAGATCCAGCCCCACATCCGGCCGGTGATGACCCTCTCCGAGCGGGGGCGAGGCGGCTGCTCCATCACGCTCGGATCGGCGGGATCGATTCCGAGAGCCAGAGCCGGCGCCCCGTCCGTCACGAGGTTAACCCACAGGATCTGCGTCGCTGTCAGAGGCAGCACCAAACCGTTTTCCCCGGCCTTCAGTCCGATGAGGTCCGCGAGCAGCACACCGAAGAACATCGTCAGCACCTCACCGACGTTCGACGAAAGCAGGAACACGAGGAACTTCCGGATGTTGGCGAAGATCGATCTGCCTTCTTCGATTGCGGCGACGATGGTGGCGAAGTTGTCGTCGGCCAGGACCATATCGGCGACCTCTTTTGAGACATCGGTTCCGGTTCTTCCCATGGCGATGCCGATATCGGCCGTCTTCAACGCCGGAGCGTCATTTACTCCGTCTCCCGTCATTCCGACAATAGCTCCGTTCTTCTGGAGCGCCTGAACGATCCGCAGTTTGTGCTCGGGGCTGACACGGGCGTACACGGAGGTGCTCCGGACAGCACGGCGAAGCTCTTCGTCAGACATTTGAGAGAGATCGACTCCGGTGATAGCGGGTCCGGTGGAACGAATCCCCAGCTCGTCGCCGACAACGGTTGCCGTGATCGGATGGTCTCCGGTGATCATGACCGCACGGATCCCCGCTCTCTGCGCCCGGGAAACTGCCCTCTTTGCCTCATCCCGGGGAGGATCCATCATTCCCACCAGACCTGCGAAGACAAGATCGCGCTCTATCCCCTCAGTCGGGGCTCCATCCGTGGACGCTTCTTTGGGCAAGGCGCGATAAGCGACCCCCAGGGTGCGCAGGGCTTGCCTTGCCAGATCCTCGGTCGCTTTCAGTATCTCGGCCCGGCGAGCATTTGTGAGCGGTCTGTGATCCGGCGCGACGAACTCCCGGGAGCAACGCGCGAGCAGTACTCCGGGAGCGCCTTTCGTGAAGACCAGCGTGCGCTCTTCACCGGCAGCTTCGTTATGGATTGTCGTCATGAGCTTGCGCTCGGATGAGAACGGAATCTCCCCGACTCTGACGAAACGCGCCTCCAGCCGGGCAGGATCCAAACCCGCCTTCCGGGCCGCTACCAGCAGTGCGCCTTCGGTCGGGTCGCCCTGAACACTCCAGCCGCCATCCTGCTGCTGGAGGACAGCATTGTTCGCCCTGTCAGCGACGGTCAGCGCGCGCTCCAACTCGGACCTGACCGCACCACTGACAGCTCCTCCTCCCGGATCGGTGACAGCGCCCTCGGGAGCATACCCCGTTCCACTAATGATCACTGCTCCGCTCGCAGTGATAACCGTGCGAACCGTCATCTCGTTCCTAGTCAGTGTGCCCGTCTTGTCGGACGCGATCACGTTCGCGGAGCCGAGAGTCTCAACCGCGGCGAGATGCCGGACGATGGCCTGCCTTCGCGCCATGCGCTGCACTCCCAGCGAGAGGACCGCCGTGACCACAGCCGGCAGGCCCTCTGGAACTGCAGCTACCGCCAGGGCCACTCCGAAAATCAGCACTGCCACAATTGCATGAAGGCCTCTGACGTGCTCGGTCAGAAGTAAGGTCGCGACCATGATAACCGCGATGCCGATCACAATCAGCCCGAGCAGTTTTCCGGTATGCTCAAGCTGCTTCTGAAGCGGCGTATCTTCCACAGGCGTGCGCTGCAGCATTCCGGCGATGTGGCCCATCTCGGTCTGCATCCCGGTGGCGACCACGACCGCTGTCCCACGGCCATACGTGGCAATCGTTCCGCTGAAGATCATGTTGTCGCGATCGCCCAGCAGAGCATCTTCGAGAATTGCGTCCGTGTCTTTTGCGACTGGAAGACTCTCCCCTGTGAGAGCCGCCTCCGCCGTCTTGAGTGAGGTGGATTCAACGAGGCGCGCGTCGGCGGCGATGCGGTCGCCTCCCTCCACGAGGATGATGTCCCCGGGAACCAGTTCGAACGCGGGGATTTTTTGACGGCGGCCATCACGAATCACCGTGGCCTCAAGCGGGGACATGGCGCGGAGGGAGGCGATGGCCTGTTCAGCCCGCGTGGTCTGGACGTATCCCATCACGGCATTGAGCAGCACGATTGCGAAGATCGCGATGGCTTCATAAGGCAGCGCCGAGCCCCGTTCGTAGAGCCAGATGGCCGTCGAGATCATTGTCGCGACCAGCAGCAGCACGACGAGCACATCCTGGAACTGACGGAGGAACTTCCGCCACCGAGGCGCGGGTTTCTCGCTCGCCAGTTCGTTCTTCCCGTACCTGGCGAGACGGGCGCGAGCCTCTTCGGCAGTGAGCCCTTGACGACCGTTGGTTTCCATGCCGGTCAGGACTTCTGTGACAGACCGGCGGTACGCAGGCTCCGATAGTGCTTGTGCTGCCACGGCGTGCGCTCCATGCTGAAGCCGTCACATTGAGAATAGCGCTCAGCTCAGGAGCAACGGTTGCCATAGAATGTAAGCACTTACGAAAGGCAAGATGTCAACACGAATTCTTCTCTCTCTCCTTGCTTCGGCCTTTGCAGCCCAGGCTCAGCAACCTCTCACGGTGGACCTCACCATTCACGCAGACCAGCCCGGCCCGCAGGTGAACCGGCAGCTCTTCGGACAGTTCGCCGAGCATCTCGGCGCGGGCATCTATGGAGGCATCTGGGTTGGAGAGGATTCAAAGATCCCCAACACGCGCGGCTACAGGAACGACGTGCTTCAGGCGCTGCGCGATTTGAAAGTCCCGGTGGTCCGCTGGCCGGGCGGGTGCTTTGCGGATGAATACAACTGGCGCGAAGGCGTGGGGCCGCGTGCGAAGCGCCCGGTGAAGATCAACACTCACTGGGGCGGGGTGACCGAGCCGAACAGTTTCGGTACGCACGAATTTCTCGACTTTGCGGAGCTACTGGGCGCCGAGGCCTACATTAGCGGGAACGTCGGATCGGCGCCTCCGCGGGAGCTTGCGGAGTGGGTGGAGTATGTGACCTCGCCCGCCGGCTCACTGGCCTCCGAGCGCGCAGCGAACGGCCGCAAGGATCCGTGGAAGCTTCCTTACATCGGCCTGGGCAACGAGCTCTGGGGCTGCGGCGGCAATATGCGCGCCGAGTACGCGGCGGACGTCACGCGCCGCTACTCCACGTTCATCAAGACGCCCGCCGGCGTGCGAATTCTCAAGTCCGCCTCGGGACCGTCGGATGAGGATTACCACTGGATGGAAGTGATGATGCGCGACGCGGGCCGGCACTTCAACGCAATCGGGCTGCACTACTACACGATCACCGGCACATGGGCCAGGAAGGGATCAGCTACCGTGTTCGACGAGGCTGAATATGCCAGGACGATCCAATCCACGCTGCGCATGGACGGCATCATCTCCCGCCACGCCGCCATCATGGACAAGTATGACCCGCAGAAGAGAGTCTGGCTCGCCGTGGACGAATGGGGGACCTGGTTTGATGTCGAGCCGGGCACTAATCCCGGCTTCCTTTTCCAACAGAACACGCTGCGCGACGCGATGGTGGCAGCGCTGAACATCAACATCTTCACGAAGCACGCCGACCGGGTGAAGATGGCCAACATCGCGCAGATGATCAACGTGCTGCAGGCCATGATCCTCACGAAGGACGAGAAGATGGTGCTCACGCCGACATATCACGTGTTTGAGATGTTCAAGTCCTACCAGGACGCGACCGCGCTGGCCATCGACATCAAGTCGCCGTGGTACAACAAGGACGCCTCGACCGTGCCCGCGGTGAGCGCGTCCGCCGTGCGCGACAAGGACGGCCGCCTGCACATCGGGCTGGTGAACGTGGATCCGAACCACGCCGTCGCAGTGACGGCGAAACTTGCAGGTGCAGTTCCAGGTTCGGTTTCCGGACGAGTGCTGACAGCGTCTGCGATCAATTCGTACAACACCTTCGAGCAGCCCGCCATCGTCAAACCGGATGCATTCACCGGCGCCAGCATTGAATCGGGTGTGCTGAAAGTGGTGCTGCCCGCGAAGTCGGTCGTCATGCTCGATGCGCGGTGATGTTCCTTGCAGGATTCCGGATTGAACAGAACACCTCGGCTTACTTCGAAGAGACGTTGAGGAGGCCCACGCCGGAGCAGCCATTGATGGAGCCGGCGCCATTGGGCAGCATGCTGGAACTATTGAGAATGAGGGCGCTGCTGAAGCCGCCGGGGGCGGTGACGCCGCTGCTGATCAGGTTGGCACTTTGGGCCTCGAGGATCTGGGGGAGGAACTTCCAGGCGTCTTCCAGCGCCTTCAGCTTTGTTTTCTGCTCATCGGTGAGAAGACCCAGGTTGGTCTTCTGGTAGGTGAGGGAAATCTGCTTGAGGTCGCGGCAGATCAGTTCGATTTCCTGGTAGCGGACGCCAAGGGCAGCCGCGTCGAGGTTATCGGAGGCTGTGATTTCGGCGATCTCGGACTGCACCTGGCGGATGCGCTGCTGCCTTTCAGCGGCGTTGCGGTTGTAGTCGTCGTTGTTGGCGACGATGAGGAGAACTTGGGCGTTGGTCAATTGGAGATACTCGCGGACTTGCGGAAGCATCGGCCGGGTCTGCTGCTGTTGGGCGAGAAGGGGCATGAAGAGAAAAGCAGACAAGAGGTACTTCATGGCTGGATCTTATCGCCCAGCGGCGGGAGATGAAAAACCTTGGCAATGAAGAGCCGGTAGGATGGAGGTGTGAAAGTCCTGATCGTTGCCTCGAAGCTCGGCTATCAGACGCGGATTTTTGCGGAGGCGGCGGAGAGGCTGGGGCTGGAACCAGTGATGGCGACGGACCGGTGCGCGAGCCTCAAGGACCCGTGGGGGGATCACGCGTTTCCGTTGAAGTTCCACCGGCCTGAGGAGTCGGCGCGGCGGCTGGAGAGGGCTATCCATGAGATTGGGGGCATTGTCGCGGTGGGAGACAAGCCCGCGCTGGCGGCGGCCCATGTAGCAAAGAGGCTGAAGCTGCGGTTCCATCCCCCGAAGGCGGTGGAGGCTGCGGGCAACAAGTATCTGGCGCGGCAACAATACCGCAAGGCGGCGCTGCCGGCGCCGGAGTATTTTCGTGTGCCGTTGGAAAGTGAGGCGGAGCAGGTTTGCAGGCGCGCGAAGTTCCCCTGCGTGTTGAAGCCGCTGGGGCTGTCCGGCAGCCGCGGTGTGATTCGGGCCAACACGCCGGAGGAGTTTGTTGCGGCGTTCGAACGGATCCGCCGGCTGCTCAACCAGCCGGATCTGATGCGGCACCGCGATGAATCGCTGGGCTTCATCCAGGTGGAGGACTACATAGCAGGGCGGGAGTTTGCGCTGGAAGGACTGATGACCGGGGGGCGATTGAGGACGCTGGCGATCTTCGACAAGCCGGATCCGCTGGAAGGGCCGTTCTTTGAAGAGTCCATCTATGTCACGCCGTCGCGTGAGACGCAGGAGACGCAAGGCAGGATGAGCGAAGCGATCCAGAGGGCGGCGGAGGCGCTGGGGCTGACGGATGGTCCGGTGCACGCGGAGATGCGGGTGAACGATGAGGGCGTGTGGGTGCTGGAGGTGGCGGCACGGCCGATCGGCGGGCTGTGCGCGCGGGTCTTGCGGTTCAACGGCGGGACGCCGCTGGAAGAGGTGATCCTGCGGCACGCGCTGGGCGAAGATCCGGGTGATCTGCGGCAGGATGGGCCAGCGTCGGGCGTGATGATGATCCCGATCCCGCGCGGCGGAATCTACGAGGGCTGCGAGGGGGAGGAGGCCGTGAGGGCGATGGCGGGGATCGAGGATATCGAGATTACCGCCAAAGAGGGCCAGATGTTCCTGCAATTGCCGGAGGGCGGCAGCTACCTGGGCTTTATCTTCGCGCGAGGCGCAGACACACAGGAGGTGGAATCGGCGCTGCGCCGCGCGCATGAGAAGCTGTCGTTCCAGTTTGCCGCCACCCTGCCGGTGATGCGGAAGAAGTAGATCAGCTCTTGGCTTTGGGGGGAACGAAGTCCGGCGGAAGCTGCGCGCCTTCGCCGAAGAAGTACTGTTCCATCTGCTTGAGGAGGAACTCCTGGGCCTCCTTGGTGCCGAGATTGAGGCGGTACTCGTTCATGAGCATCTTCATGTGTTCGAGCCACATGCGCCAGGCTTCCTTCGACACGTTCTCATAAATCTTCTGCCCGAGCGGATGATTATCGAAAGGGGACTCGTCGAGACCGACCATCTCCCTGCCGAACTTCACACAAAAAACCTTGCGCTTCCCGGTTTCGTCTTCGCGCATCGGGGGCATAGATCCGCCGCATCCCATCGTGGAAAATCTCCTTGATTTCAGGATAGCGCGAGGCATGGTTCGAACGCCTCTCCCGCGTCTGAATGCAGAATGACCCGGGCGGTCGCCCGCCCGGGTCCTAGGGACATTTCCTGAGACTCCCGCTCAGAAATTCAGGCGGAGCGAGAGTTGGATGGTGCGCGGGCCGTACGCGGAACCCGTGATCAAGCCGAAGAGGCCCGAATCGAGATCCGTATTCGGATTGGCCCGGCCGGCGCGGTTGAACGCGTTCAGGAAGTCGGAGCGGAACTCGACGTTCCGTTCCTCGCCGAAAGCGAAGCGCTTGAAGATGCCAAAATCTTCGCTGACGCGAACTGGGCCGCGAACATTGCCCAGATAACGGGGCGCGGTTCCCAACCGGAGAGGAACGCCGCCCGAGGTGGTGGGAGGAGAGGCGAATGCCTTGGGGTTCAGGTACTGCGTGCCATTCACGAAGTCAACGCCGCCTTTATCGGCGATCGGGTCGACGCCGGGAATGATATCGCCACGGACGACGCCGTTGAAGAGCGAGGCGCTGGTATCGATTTCAGTCGTGATGGCGAGCGCGTCGCCGGAGCGGTACTCCTGGATGCCAGTCACGGTCCACCCTCCCAGGACGGCGTTGGTAAACCCACCTGTGTTGAGGTAGGTCTTGCCCTTGCCGAAGGGAAGCTCGTACACCCACGTGAGCCGCAGCCCGTGGGTCTGATCGAAGCTGGCGACCGACCGTTCCAGCCGGCGGTTGTAGACGTCCTGAACGGAAGCCGCGTCGACGGCGCTGTCCGTGTCGGTCAAGGCTTTTGAGAAAGTGTAGCTGACCAGGTAGCTGATGCCGCGGCTCAGCCGCTTCCTCAAGACGGCCTGGAAGGCGTGGTAGTTGGAGTTGCCCCAGTTGGGATAGAGGTCGCTGGCGCCGTTGTACTGGGGCAGCGGCCGCAATGCCTGGGCGACGGAACCTTCGAAGCCTGCGTAGGGCAGACGGATCTCGGGGTGATCGGCAACGTCGTCCAGCAACTTGTCGCCAAGGGACAGGTACTTCACGGGCAGTTGCTGCATGTTGGCGTAGCCCTGGGCCATCAGGCGGGTGCCTTTGTTGCCGATATAGCTGGTTTCGAGAACCGCCTCGGAAGGCAGCAGCCACTGGAGGCCGATCGTCCAGTTCTGGACATAGGGCTGGCGGCTGGAGTCGGGGCGGATCAGGTAGATGTCCGCGCCATTCTGCTGGGATGGATCGGTGTTGGGGAGCTTTCCGTTGTAGGCCGGATACCCGTTGTCCCAATAGAAGCGCGGATCGCGCGTTCCGACAGCGGAGAAGTTGTTGCTTCCGTTATAGCCGGTGATGCTGGCCATGCCGAAGCCGTTTCTGATGGGGGCCGCGTAGTTGATGCCGTAGCCGCCGCGCAGCACCACTTTGGAATTCGCCTGCCAGGCGAAACCCACACGCGGAGCAAGTTCCTTGTAGTAGTTGTTCTGGAAGGAGTTGAGGCCCAGCTTATCGATAAAGACCAGTGCGCCGGGATAGTTGGCCGCGTCCGGGTTGGAAGCTTGCAGATCAAGCCCCGACATGCGGTTGCCCACTTCCCTCAAGGCTCCGACGATATCCCAACGCAGGCCAGCGTTGATGGTGAGCGTAGAACTCACCCGCCAGTCGTCGGTGACATAGAAGGCCGGATTCATCACGCGCGATTCAGGCTTCACCGCCAGGATGTTCAACGATGAGTTGCGCACCGCGCCGAGAAGGAAACTGGCGAAGGAGAAGCCGGTCGAACTGGTGTTATTGGGCTCTGCTGTCTGGTAGTTGGCGAAAGTGTAGGATCCGGAGGTGTTTCCCGAGGGGTCTTCGTTGTAGAAGTAGTAGCGGACTTCGGCGCCAACCCTGATGGTGTGCCGCTTGAGGACCATGGTGAAGTCGTCCTGGAAGATCCAGCTCCCATTGGGCTCCGTGCCGGCGCCGGAGCGGCCCAAGCGAGTGAGGCTGCTACCGAGCGCGGAGTTCGGCGCGTTCCAACTGATCTGCGGGAAGGTAGTCTGAGCCACGCCGTTCAGGCCGATCTTGCTGGGCCAGTCCTGGTCCCTCGAATAGGAATTGTTGGCGTTGATCAGGCGGTTGTAGCCGAAGGCAAAATGGTTGAGCCGGCTGGGGGTGATCACCCAGTCTTCAGACGCGCGAATGAACCAACCCTGGACATTTTGGTTGTTGAACGGACCGGAGGCGCTGCCGGGAATTGGCGGGAAGCCATTGCCGCCGCCGTTGTAGCGGGTGCGGTCGTTGGTATTGATGAATACGCTCATCCTGTGCGCGTTGTTGAACACATGATCGAGCTTTCCGCCGTATGTATTCAGCCAGAAGATCGGCGAGTTGGGCGTGCCCGGGATGTTCCGGAGGAAGGCGTCCACAGACGGGTCAGGGATCGGCGCCTGCTGCAGAATGGCCGCGGACACTTTGCTGAACCGGTTCTGTGGAATGATATTGCCGGCGAACGGGTCGCGGACCCACTGTCCGTTCACCTGTCTTGTGGTGGACGGATCGTAGATCGTACCAAAGACTACAGGCCTGCCCAGCGGGTCCGTCCCCACTTGCGTGCCGGACTTGGCGTTGCCTGTAAAGGAGGCCTTGAGCAACCGGGAGAAGTCGCCTTTCTTGAAGTCAGTGACAGGAAGGGTCCGCGGCGAGGCCAAGGTATAGTTACGCCGCCGGTCGCCTTCGTATGAGAAGAAGAAGAACGTCTTGTTGCGCCCGTCGTACACCTTCGGGATCACAACCGGCCCGCCGATGGTGCCTCCGAAGCTGTTTTGGCGGAACGGCGTTTTGGGGCTGCCCTGCGCATTGTTCATGAATCCGGCTGCGTTCAGCTTGTCGTTCATGAAGTACTCGTAGGCAGTGCCATGCAGCTTGTTAGTTCCAGATTGAATATTGAAGTTCGCCACGGCAGTCTGCCCGCCGCCGTACTGTGCGCTCATATTGCCAGTTTCGAGCCGTGACTCGCGGACGGAGTCGGCAGAAGGCGTGAATTCCGCCGTACTCCCCGCCAGGTCGGCGCGGCCGATCGTGATGCCTTCGATCATGACTTCATGGGCGCCAATTTGTCCGCCGTTGATGGTGCCCTGGTAGCTGTCACCCGTGGTGCCGGGCAGACTGCGAAAGATGAAGCTCTGAATCTGGCGCTGTCCGTCATCGACGAAAATGGGCCAAGTGTGGAACTCCGCTGGACTGACGCTGCGGCCGATGGTGGACGAAGCGGTTTCCAGGAGCGTGCTCTCGGCATTGACAGTGATCGATTCCGAGGCGTTGCCGACCTCGAGCTGCAGGTCGGCGTTCACCACGCCGGAAACGTTCACAACCACGGGACTGATCGTGGCCGATTTGAAGCCCGACGCCGATGCCGTGATCCGGTACTCGCCGGAGGGAACGTGCACAAATCTATATACCCCTGCGTTCGTGGTTACAGTGGAGCTTTCCACGTTCGTGGTCGGGTTCAGGAGTTTGATGGTCGCGTTGGGGACCACAGCTCCAGTCGGGTCCTTGATCACCCCAGTAACGTCACTCTGGCCTTGGCCCAAGAGCACTAAGCAGAGGGCCCAAAGAAACACTTGCAAACGCGCAAAACTCTTCATTGCGAGTCGAGAACCTCCTGGCTGTGAGGAGTATTGCACGAAGCGAAACAAAAAGCAACAGAAAACGCAACAATTAGAAAGCCATCAGCGTAGGCATTGTTTCAGGGCCTCACACGCCGTACCCATAGCATGTTCTGTGGCCGCCGCAGGGTAGGGCTGGAGCACGAGCGCCCAAAACAAAATCAAACACAAAACAAAGAAACTAATTAACGGCGCTCCCCTGCCGAGGCGCTCAGAGACGGGGCCTAGTCGCGCGGCCGGACGTTGAGGGACCAGGTGCAGATGGACTGCACGTCCCGGGGGGAGAGGCGGGCATCTGGGTGGAGGGGCAGGTAGCTCTTGAGAGGCATGGAGCCGACGCGGACTTCCTGGCAGACGTCCTTGAAGGACATCTCCTCGGTCCAGTTATCGAGGTTCATTTTGCGGCGTCCGTGCGTCACATGGCTGGCGAGGAACCAGGAGGCGGGGGCGACGTTGCTGTACCAGGGCCAGCGGGTGCGGTGGGAGTGGCAGTCGATGCAGGCGCGGTTGAAGATGTCGAGAACGTCCGGTGGAACGCGATACTGAGCTGCGAGCGTGAGGGCGGAGTCGACCGGCGGATTGAGGCGATTGGGGCGGACGAGTTGCATTGCAGCCAGAATGACGATGAGGGCCGGCAATCCCCAACGGACCAGCTTCGCCTTCATAGGAGTGTGAGACGCGGTAGCAAATGCGATCGTAACATCCTCAGACGTCGGGAGATTGAGGCAATGGAGCTCAGACGCCGCGGGCGAGCAGGGCGCCCCAGTTGAAGCCGGCGCCAAATGCGGCGAACACGACGGGGGCGCCAGGCTGGAAGCCCTGACAGCGGCTCCACTCGCAGGCGGCGATGAGCATGGATGCCGATGAGGTGTTGCCGTACTTGCGAATGTTGGAGAAGAAGCGTGCGCTCGGAACGCCGAGCGTGTCGGCCACCTTATCAATCAGGTTCTGGTTGGCCTGATGCATGAGAAAGGATAGGACATCCGGCGGGGCGATGCCGTATTTCCCAAGGACGGCGCGGATGGCGGCCGGGATCTTGCGCGAGGCCTGGAGGATGACGCTGCGGCCATTCATCTTTATGGGAGCGCCGTTCTCGAGAGTGAGGTCTTCAGAGAAGGATCCATCGGTGCCGAGCACAGAGTCGACGATCTCCGCCTGTCCGGAATCCGGGGCAACAAGGCAGGCTCCGGCGCCATCACCGAAGAGGACAGCAACTCCGCGCTCTTTCGGCTCACGGGCGACGATGCGCGACATCTTCTCCGCGCCGATGACAAGGATGGGGCCGAGTTGTTCCGTGAGGCGGCTGGCAAGCGAGAGGCCGAAAAGGGACCCGGCGCTGGCCATCGGGAGGTCCACAGCGGGAACGCCTTCGGCGCCTACCTTCTTGGCGGTCATGCAGGCCGGGCCAGGGAAGGTGCGCTCAGCGGAGCCGCTGGCGACCATCACCATGCCGAGACTTGCGGGGTTCACGCCGGCTCTATTGAGGCAATCCGCCGCCGCGCGGGCAGCGAGATCGGCGACGGTATCATCTTCGCAGGCAAAGCGCCGCTCCTCAATGCCGGAGACGTTGATCACCCATCGGGCGTCGGAACCTACCCAAGAGCCCGCCTCTTCGCTGCTCACCACGCGATCCGGGAGCCAGCTTCCGAATTCCTTAATGAATGCCATTACTGCTTCAGTTCCTGGAGATGAGGTATTCTTCGATGCGTTCGATCGAGTCGAACTTCCTGGGGTTGAGATCCGAATCCGGAATCTGGATGGAGAATTCCTTCTCCAATGCGCTGACAAGGTCAGGGAGAGCAAAGGAATCGAGCAGCCCGGAGTCGAAGAGGGATTCGTCCGGAGCGGGGACGTCGTCCTTCCTGGTCACTGCCTTGATGATCTCAATGAGTTTTGATCGACGGTCCATTATCGCTTCCACTTCCTAACACATTCCGGCGCACAGTTTGAAAGATACCGTACTGTCCGACGATGAGCTCGAACAGGGACCCACCGACCAGCCGGTAACCCGGAGAGGTCAGGTGGACGTAGTCGCCTTGAGCGAGGCCAGCCTGTACCCATTGTTTCATGGATCCCTTGCCACCCATAGCGGTCCTGAGGTTCCAAAACGCGCATCCTTCAGAGAAAGCCGCTTCGCGCTGAGCTGTGATGATGCCATCGACGGAGGGGACTGAGGTTGTCCTGCGGCGAGAGCGGAGGGACTGGTCGGGCGCTCCAATGATGAGGATGCTGGCGGCAGGGGCCGCAGCCCGGATCAATTGAATGACGCGCGCAAGTGCCTGGCGGTAGGAATCCACGGTCCAGGCGGGCTGGCGGGCCTCATTGGTCCCGTAGGCGAGCACAACGAGCGCGGGATTGCGCCGTTGGATGTGGCTGCTGAGCAGGCCGGGATTCTGAAGCAGGAGCAGATCCGCCTGCGCTCCGTTGACGCCGAGGGTTTCCCAGGTAATTCCACCGGGCTTTTCAAGCACCCACCCGAAGACCCGGACGGGCGAGTTGTCGAGCGTACGCAGGACAAGATGATGTGAGCCCGGAGCGAGCTCCTTGTGATAGTAGGCGGGGGCGCGGCCGCCGTTGGTCCCGATGGTATCGAGCGCAACGCCGTTGTCCTCGAGGGCGAAGGATCCGCCGCCGGGTTGTGAGAGATAGAAGAACTCGAGCGTCTGTCCTTCGGCTTCGAGAGTGATGGATTCGCCGGCGCGTGAGGCGGAAAGGCTGGCCCCGGCGAGGCCGTAGAGTCCGTCGCCTTCGCGGGCCAGGAGTCCTTCCGTTTTCCAGCCTTTGGACATGGAGCTACGGGAGTCGAAGCGGCGGAAGCCGGGGAAAGGACGTCCGGCTTGAGTGAACCCGGGACCGCCGTCGCCGTATTTCTGCTGGAAGCGCGTGCGGAGCTCGCCGGGCCAGTCGTCAGAGGCGGTGTGAGAGTCGCCGAACTGCAGGATCCGCAGCGGCTCGCCGCTGCCGCGGTGCTGTTCCAGGCGGAAGAGCACTTCATAGAACGGCACCATGGCTGCGGCGTTCTGGATGCCGAGCTCGACGGCGTCGCTCATTCGGGCCTGAACGGATTCCGCGGCATCTGCACGCTGTGCTGGAGTGACAGGCGGCGCAGAACTGCGCTTGGGGGCGGGCTTCTTCACCGGAGAGACGGAGGCGGGTAGTGCGGCTGCTGTGCAGAGCCAGAAGATGAGCAGGGTGGAGCGCATTTACGGCTTCCGCGTCTCCGACGTTGAACGGGCATCGGCTATGTTCTGGCGGAATTGCCTGAGCTTGTATGCGTTATAGCCGTCGAGCAAAGCCTGGTAGAGCAGCGTGCCGACGATGCGCGCTCCGGACGGCAGAGGGTGGATGAAGTCGGCGTTCACCAGGCGGGGTTCTGCCATGTACCACTTGCCCATGGTGCCGGGACCGCCCATGGCCTGGAAGGTGTTGAAGAAAGCGCAGCCATTCTCAGCGGCGAGCTTGGCTTGCAGGGATACGAGTTGAGGCAGGGCAGGGACGGTGCCGATGGCTCCGCCGGCCTCGCGGGCGCCGCGGTCCATGGGGCTCATGATGAGGATAGATGCTTCCGGGACGGCGTTTCGAACACGGCGAATGATCTCACGCACGTCTTTGGGATAACTCGACTCGATGTAGTCGCGATAGCCGCTCTCGTTCGTGCCGTAGTTGACGACGACGAGGTTTGGTTTGGCGAGCCTGAGTTGCTCTGCCCAATGAGCCTCATTCACGTAGGTGGCGAGGACGCCGGCCCACGTTCCGTTCAGTCCAATGCTGTCGTAGATGACGCCCGGGGCGGGCTTGCGGAACTGGACGGAAAAGAGGCGGACGGGTCCGTGAGTGACGCGGACCGTAATTTCCTGGGCTTCCGATGGAATGAGCAGGCTGGTTTCGGCGGCGCCGGGTTGAGGTTGAGAGGTCTCGACATCAGCGATGTGAACGTCGCCGGCATCGACGGTAAGCGTGCCGGCGCCCGGTTCGCCGAAGTAGGAGAGGATCAGGGAGGAGTGGCCGGGCTGGCGGAGCTTGAACTTGCTGTACGCGCCGGTCTGCCCCGTAAAGCTGACGCCGCCGAGTCCGTAGCGGCCGTCCTTCTCACCGTGAAGTGTCGCCGGATACGCTGTCCAGCCGTCGGAGCTCACATCGACTCCGCGGTGGGCGTACCAGGCCCAGGGCTTGGCGATCAGGTAGATGCCGTGGCCGGCGTCGCCGAAATTCTGCTGCAAGAAGCTGCGGACGTCCGCGGTGATGAGGTCCGCGGTGGTCGGCGAATCGCCGAAGTGGATGATGCGCGTGATGGCTCCGGGCTGCTGCCGCTCCGTGAGGAGCAAAGCAGCGTAGAACGCGTCCATGGCTCCGGTTGCTCCGGCGATCCTGGAATCGAGCTGTCTGACGGGGACGGTATCGGGCCGAAGACGCTCCGCCTCGTCCTGCACCGGGTTGGAGGAGTGGTTGCGCGGCTGGAAATCGAAGACCGCCGGGGCGGCGGCCCACTCATAGATGCGCCAGTTGTACCACTGCGGGATGTACTGGGGCAGAGTGATCATCACGCCGAAAGTGGCGAGCACGAGGGTTGGTTTGAGAGGCCAAGGCGATCGCATCGTGACTCAGCTCAGAACTTGGTGTACAGGAACGGCGCGGCTCCCGTGATTGCGACATATTCGATGGCCAACACGAGCAGAGCGAGCACGGCGGCCTGGGCGTAAAAGGGCGCTCGCACGTACAGGAGCGAGCAGAACTCGGAATACTTCTTCGGCAGGTAGTGGGCGATGATGCCGATGAGGGCGACCACGGCGATAGGCAGCGAGACATTCGCAAAACTGACTGTAAGCGAGCCGATGCGCGAGAGAAACTCGAGAGCGTTGTCGATGGAGGTGGCGCGGAAGAAGATCCAGGCGAAGACGACGAAGTGCGCGGTGAGGAATCGGGAGGCGAAGCGCACCCAAGGATTTTGGGATGGCGCGGGATTGCCGCGGGCTGCGCGGAAACCGTGATGAACGGCCAGAGCGCCGCCGTGGAGCGCGCCCCAGACAACAAAAGTCCAACTGGCGCCGTGCCACAGGCCGCCGAGCAGCATCGTCACGAAGAGGTTGATATAGGTGAATATCTTCCACTTGGAACGCAGGCCGGGGAGCGAGAAGTACAGATAGTCGCGCAGCCAGTTGGAGAGCGAGATGTGCCAGCGCCGCCAGAACTCGCTGATGTTGAGCGCCTGGTAGGGGCGATTGAAGTTCTCAGGCAGCTTCAGTCCGAGCAGCAGGGCAGAGCCGATGGCGATGTCGGAGTAGCCGGAGAAGTCGTAGTAGAGCTGGAGGGCGTAGGCGTAAGCGGCGATGAGGGTTTCGGCGCCGGTATACAGGTTGGGGGCGTCGAAGACGCGGGTGACGAAGTTCTCCGCGAGGTAGTCGGCGATGAGGAACTTCTTGAGCAGGCCGAGCCCGATGCGGAACAGGGCGCGGCCGCCGTCTTCAGCCGAGAGAAACCGGCCCGCTTTTTCCATCTGCGGAGCGAGCGCCAGGACGCGCGTGATGGGTCCGCTGAGCGTGGTGGGAAAAAAGGTCACCGCGGTCATGTGGGCCAACAGGCTGCGGACCGGTTTGCCGTCCTTGCGGTAGAGGTCGATGGTGTAGGTGAGGGACTGAAAGCAGTAAAAGGAGATGCCGAGCGGGAAGGTCCAGTGCCAGGCAGGCGGTTTCGAGTGCGCGAGTCCGGCCCAGGCGGAGAAGAAGAACGGCATGTACTTGAACGTGGCGAGGATGCCGAGGTTCATCACCACGCTGAGCGTCACCAGGAGACGCCGCAGGGGCTGCGACTTGGATGCGCCGAGGCCGAGGCCGATGGAGTAGTCGATCAGTGCGGCTGTTGGGATCAGCGCCAGATAGAAGAGGTCCCACTTGGCGTAGAAGTAGAAATTCGCGAAAAGAAGGACGGTGAGAGACGCCGCGCGCCAGCGCTGCAGAGGCCAGTAGAGCAGGAAGATCCCTGCCAGGAAAACGAAATATATAGAACTCGAGAGGAGCATCGACGCGCCCGCGGGCGGGAAAAATCCATTATAGCGAGCGGCGGCGCGGCTCTATGGTTTATAGGTCTCTTTCTGACCGTTGCGCAGGTTGGTGACGGTGAAGGTCCGGTTCTTGTCCGCCTGCACCTCGATGCCGAAGCCCTGGCACTTTTCTTCGACGTTGGCGATGCGTTCCTCGGCGGTATTCGCTTCCTTGCCGCCGGCGATGGAGTAGTGCAACTGCCAAAGATCCTGCAGGCCCGGCGAAGAGGAGACGATCTTCCACACCTGAGGGGAACCGCCCTTTTTCGCACCATTATTCATAATGGCGACGCGCGGCTTCAGGCCGTGGACAATGGCGGCGGGCCCCGACTGGTCAAATCCATGGTGGGTGGTGAGATAAAGGTCGACTGGGCCGATCAGGTGATCCGGACAGGAGATGTCGAGCTCCTTGTTCCACGTGAGGTCGCCGAGGTCGACGAAGCGGAACTTGCCGAAGGTGATGAGTACCCCAATGGATCGGGCGTTTTCAGTGGGATCGTTGTCGCGGCGCGCTTCCTGGCCGCAGAGGGGGTTCCGCTGGCCGCCGCCGCTGAGCGGCTTGGTGATCCGTTCTCCGCGGGCGGTGACGACCTCCACGCGAATGTCCTTGAGAGGGAGCACATCGCCGGGCTTTACGGTGAGCCGCTTTGCACCGGAGGCGATGACCTTCTGGTATGCCTCCTGGAGCGCGGCGCCTTGTCTCCCGGTCTCGGTGTTCTCGCCATGATCGATGACAGTTCCGACGGGGAATTTGGCGGCGAACTCCGGGACCCCGCCGACGTGGTCGAGGTGATAGTGAGTGACCAGGAGGTAGTCGATCTTGGTCAGACCGGCCTTTTTGGCGGCGGCGACGATGCGGTCGGAGTCCCGGCCGTTGTTCCCAGGGAAGCCGGCGTCGACGAGGAGAGACTCGCCGGACGGAGTGACAAGCAGGGTGGCCTGACCGCCTTCGGTATCGATGAACGTGATATCGAGGGTCTTGCGATCCGCGGCCAGCATCGGAACGGAGAGAAGAATCAACAAGGTGATGAAGCGGCCCATGGCGGAATCCTATCACAGAGACTCTCCGGGAACGTTAAAGCACTAGACGTCGTAGTACACTACGGGGAAGCTCGATATGCCCTTCTGCACACAATGCGGCAACCAGGTCCAACCGGCGGACACATTTTGCGCCGCGTGCGGAGCGAGGCAGGGGGCGGATGCGGGCAACGCCGCAAAGCCCGGCCCTGGAACAAGTTCCGCAACCGGCAAGCGTTCAGGCGACGCCCTATCGACCATGGAGCCACGCACGGCGGCCATGCTGTGCTACATCCCGCTGATGGGGTGGATCGCTTCGATCGTCGTGCTGGCGGCGGACCGGTTCCGGAACGATAAGGACGTCCGGTTCCACGCCTTCCAGGGCTTGTACCTGTTCGTGCTGTGGCTCTTCGTCGAATGGGTCTTCGGCCCGATCACGAGGTACTCCGAGAGCACGCGCTTCATCAGCAAGCTGCTGCAGGCGGCGGTGTTCGGGGCATGGATCTTCATGATCGTGAAGACAAAGCAGGGCGACAACTTCAGGCTGCCGATCCTGGGCGAGCTGGCCGATCGCAGCGTTTCCGAACAGAAGTAAGGCGGACTCCGCCGGCACACAAAGCAGCGGGAGCGAGGCTTGCGGCTGGTGGTATATTTATACAAGACACTGAATAATTAACCAAACAGGGAGGGCATGTCCACGTCATGACCATGCGCGCCGGGATTGTCGGGTTCCGCGGCTACAGCGGGATGGAGTTGCAGCGCATTCTGGCTGCGCATCCGCGGGTGACGCCAATCCTCTTGGAGCATCGCTCGGACGGATCGGCGCCTGCGTTGCCGATTGGACATACCGGCCCGGAGCGGATTGCCTGCACGCCTGATGCGATCGTGGGTGCAGGGATTCAGGTGGTGTTTCTGGCGACACCGCCGGAGGTGTCGATGGAGCAGGCTCCGGCTCTCCTGGCGAGGGGCGTGCGCGTGATCGACCTGAGCGGGGCGTTCCGGCTGAAGACCGTGGAGCGGTACAAGCACTGGTACAAGGAAGAGCACCATCAGGAAAAGCTGCTGGCAGAGGCTGTCTACGGGTTACCGGAGTTCTATCGGGCCCAGATCCCGCAGGCACGGCTGTTGTCGAATCCCGGCTGCTATCCGACGGCGGCGAATCTCGCGATCCGTCCCCTGGTGAGTGCGGGCGTGGTGGATCGGGCGGCCGGCGTGGTGTGCGACGCCAAGAGCGGGGTGAGCGGCGCGGGCCGCAAACCGAGCCTCAAAACGAGTTATTGCGAGGTGACCGAGAACTTCTCGGCGTACTCTGTATTGGACCACCGGCATGTGCCGGAAGTGCTGATGAACTCGGGGCTGGAAGAGAAGGAGTTCAGCTTCACTGCTCAACTGTTGCCGATCGACCGGGGAATTCTGGAGACGGTCTATTTCCGCGCGAAAGGGATCGGCGAAGCTGAGGATCTGTTGCGGGTCTACATCGACGCCTACGCGGGTGAGCCGTTCGTCCGGCTGTACCCGCTGGGCACGCTGCCCGACCTGCGCGGAGTGGCGCGCACCAACTACTGCGACATCGGCGTGAAAATGGACGCAGCGACAGGGCGCGCGGTGGTGGTGGCGTGCATCGACAACCTGGGTAAGGGGGCGGCTGGCCAGGCGGTGCAGAATATGAACCTGATGTTCGGATATCCCGAAGCGGAGGGACTGTAAGTGAAAGTCCTGATCAAGCTGGGCGGAACGCTGCTGGATTCGAAGGAGTCGCGGTCGTGTCTGGCAGCGCAGATCGCCACGCTTCGGGGAGCGGGCATCAAGCCTGTGGTGGTCCACGGCGGCGGGAAGCAGATGACGCGCTTCCTCGCGGAACGCGGCGTGGAGAGCAAGTTCGTGAACGGCCTGCGGGTGACATCGCCTGACGTGATTGACGCGGTGCTGAAGGTGTTCGCGGGCAGTGTGAACAAGGAACTGGTCGCTGCCCTGGTGTCGCAGGGGGCTGCTGCCGTGGGACTCAGCGGGATAGACGGCGCATTGGCGGAAGCGCGGCAGATGAACCCGGAGCTCGGCGCGGTCGGGCAAATTGTGAGTACGAATCCGGAAGTATTGGAGACGCTGGTCGGAGGGGGATTCGTGCCGGTGGTGGCGTGCGTCGCCGGCGACCGGCAGGGGAACATCTACAACGTGAATGCGGACCAGATGGCGGTGGCCTGCGCCGCCGGGTACGGTGCGGCGAAGCTGCTGTTCCTGACCGACGTCGATGGGGTGCGCGGAGCAGACGGGACGTCGTTGAAGGAGTTGAGTCCGGAAGAAGCGAAGGGCCTGATCGCCGCGGGCGTGGCGACGGGCGGCATGGAAGCGAAGCTGAACTCGGCGTGTGCGGCGCTGGAGCACGGCGTGGGTGAAGTGGTGATCGCGCCGGGAGCGGCAAAGGACATCGTCCGCAGGCTCATGTCGGGCGAGGCGGTGGGGACACGGCTGGCGAGGAGGGAGGCATGACGCTGCGAAAAGCGCTGATGCGCGACATTCCGGGGATCCTGCAGCTCATCAACGGCTACGCGCGGCAGGGGATCATGCTGCCGAGGAACGAATTTGAGCTGTCGGAAGGTATCCGGGACTTTACGGTTCTCTACGACGGCGAGAAGTTGCTGGGGTGCGCGGCGCTGCACTTCTATGGTCCGACGATGGCGGAGGTTCGGTCGCTGGCGGTGTCGCCGGAGTCGAAGGGGACGGGAGCGGGCCGGCTGTTGATGGAAGCGCTGGAGCGCGAGGCACGGGAGTACGATCTCGACGCCCTGTTCGCATTCACATATGTCCCGGGTTTCTTTTCAAAGCTGGGCTATGCGGAGGTGGACCGAGGCGACCTGCCGCTGAAAGCGTGGAAGGATTGCCTGCGGTGCCCGAAGTTCCAGGCCTGCGACGAAATCGCCGTACTGAAGCTGCTGAAGGAGAATGCGAGCCTGATTGCGGCGGGGCGGTCGATGGTGGACGATACGCTGGTCCAAATTCCGGTGTTTCGGCAGAACTGATCATCACGCAGGCGCGGCACTTGCCTATCCGGTTTTTGGGTCGCCTGGATCAGGCCGACCCGCCGGAATTCCTGAGAGAAATCCGAAGCCGGTCCCACTATTTCGGGCAGAGGCCTTCGGCGGACGCACCTCCCATGTGTTCGCATCCGCCAAGCCAGGGAGACCGGATGAAAGCCCACACCATCGACGTACAGCATGCCCACGGCCGGGTTTTGTGCTGCACGATATTTCGGCAAGGCGGCAAGAAACTGCTAGCCAAAGGTCGAGTGTTGACCGAGGACGACGTCAGACTGCTGGAGACGGAGGGGCTTCAGTCCATTTGGGTCACGGAGTTGGATGAAGGCGAGGTGGGCGAGACGGAGGCGGTGACGCAGCTGGGGGAGCGGATCGGATGCGGCTCTGTGGAGGTCAGGATGGCGGCTGGGGGACGGGCGAATCTCGTCTCCACCGAGGATTGCTGCGTCCTTGTGGATGATGAGTTGTTGAAGCAGATCAACTGCACTGCAAGTTTTGTAATTGCAACGGCATCGAACTTCAATTTCGCCCGGGCAGGAGAACGGATTGCCACCGTGAAGAGCGCTCCGTTCGCTGTACCACGCCATCAGTTGGATGCGGTGATGTCAATCCTGGCCGAACGGGGGCCGATCCTGCAGGCCAGGCCGATGCGCAACCCGGTGATCGCCGTTCTGTACAGTGACCACACTTGCGGAGAGCGGGCAAGGCAGCTCTTCGAGCCGGTGATGAGACAGCGCATGGAGAAGTTCGGCACTGCGCCGAGATTCTCGCTGACGGCAATCGAAGACGAAGACAGCGTCACGAAGGCGCTGGGACACCTGCTGCGCGCGCAGCCTTCACTGGTGCTGGTGGCCTCGACGACCGCGCCTGCCGGACCCGAAGATGTAGTGGGGCGGGCCATGGCGAATCTGGGGTGCCACCTGGAGCGCTTTCTGGCGCCGGTGGAACCGGGGAATCTGCTGCTGCTCGGCTACAAGGACGACATCCCGATCCTCTCCGCCCCGGGCTGTTTCCGGTCGGCAAAGATGAATGTAATCGACCTGGTGCTCCCGCCGATGCTGGCTCGCTACAAAGTCTCCGGATGGGAAATCGCATGTTTGGGACACGGCGGACTGTTGGCCTGACGATTCCTCCTGGAAGTGACGCGCCCAGCCCAGACCGGGCCGTGGTAGCTTTCCGATAGGCCGGGCGCCAGCCAGGCGCTCGGCTTTTTTTTCCGAGATGAGTCAGGCTACAGACTGTGCGGCGAAAGACTCCCGGAGTCGGGGTTTGTCGATCTTCCCGTTGGGGTTGAGTGGGAGAGCGTCGAAGGCAAGCCAGTATGCCGGCATCATGTACGGCGGCACAAGCTGCATCAGGCGCTCGCGCAGATCTGCCGGAGTCACTTGCAGGCCCGGTGTCGGGGCGTAAGCACAACAGATGGCCGTGCCTTCGAAACCGCCGGTCTGCACCCCGACAACGGCGCATTCGCGGAGGATGCCGAGAGAGTTCAAAGCAGTTTCAATCTCTCCGAGTTCAATCCGGAAGCCGCGGCTCTTGATCTGAGAGTCTGCACGTCCAAGAAGGTAGACCAGGCGATCCGGCCCGAGCCGCGCCAAATCCCCTGTCTTGTAAATGCGGCCCAGATCCGCATGTTGGATAAAGACAGAATCGGTCTTCTGCCGGTCCCGCCAGTAGCCTGGACTGAGTCCCTGGCCGCTGATATACAGGTCGCCGATTTCGCCGCGCGGGATCGGTTGGAGGAACTCGTCGAGGACGTGCAACTGCTCTCCGGCGCAGGGGAGCCCGATGGGGATTTCGGATTGCTCGTCAGGCGGACAGGACGGAATGGTGTAATAGCTGCTGGCAATAGTCGTTTCAGTAGGCCCGTAGAGGTTCGTAAAGGAAACGGCAGGCAGGCGCCGCATGAAATACATCAGGGTGGGCACTGGCAAAGCCTCGCCACACCAGAGCAGGCGCTTCAGCGCAGGGAAGTCGTCCTGGCGGACGACATCGAATTGAGCCATATACTTGAGCACCGATGGGACGGAGAACCACTGTGTGAGCTCCGAGTCGCGGATGAAGGCGGCGAGTTTGTGCGGCAAAAGGCTCAGTTCAGGACTGACGAGGTGTAACTCGGCGCCGGCATTCAATGTGCCCCACACGTCGAACGTGGAGAGGTCAAAATGCAGGGGGGGATGGCATGAGATCCGATCAGTGGGAAGAGTGCCAAAGTAGCGATTCGCCCACTGGATGAAATGGGCGGCATTGGCGTGCGTGATCATCACGCCCTTGGGTACGCCTGTGGAGCCGGAGGTGAAGAGGATATGGGCGACGTCCTCTGGTTTGGTGTCGCAGAGGATGGGGTGAGCAGGCATTGACGCGAGGTCGTCCCATATGAAGGCTGCGTCCAGGTTGGACTCTGCAGCGGGCCCTGAGTCCAGCCATCCAATCCTGAAGTTGCAGTTTGAGAGTTCGCTGGAGATGCCGGCCAGCAGGCGCGAGGCGGAATTCACGGCGAGGATGCAGGCATGTTCACAGGAGTTGACGATTTTTGCCTGCCGCGCTGGCGGGCTGGCTGTGTCCATGGGGACGTAGATGCAACCGGCCTTGAGCGTGGCGACCATGGCCACGATGGCCTGGATCGATTTTGGCATCAGCAGCCCGACTCTGTCGCCATGCCTGCATCCCGACTCAAGCAGAAGCCGGGCAAGCTGGTTGCTCCACTCTTCCAACTGCTGGTAGGTAATGGTTTGCCGCTGTGAGACTAATGCGACAGCGTCCGGCCGCTGCGCAGCCTGACTGCGGACAGTGTCATGAAGCAGCATCTGGAATTTGCCTCCCATGGAATTCGGGCGAGGAAGGCTGGGCTTGATCCTTGCCGCCCCGGCTCTGAATCAGCTCGACAATCCGTGTGACCGAGCGAATGGAGTCGGCGTCGATTTCATCCAGTGTGATCTTGAGGCCGTAGCGGTTCTCCAACGCGAGTATGAATTGAACGAGTCCCATCGAATCGAAGATGCCGGCTTCGAGCAGATCCGCATCGGCAGACTCGACCCGGGCGGCCAAAACTTCGAGTAGCAGCAGCCTGATTTCACCTTCCAGACCATCCGCGGGAGCTACTTCGGCAGATGACATTGGAGCCGGACTGCCGGCTGGAATGTGATCGCTGACGCCCATTAACTCCTCCTGAAACGAGTGGATTCAAATGGTGACGTCCCCCTCGAACTGGGACGGCAGCCAGACGGCTGGATCTTTGAGAGACTTCCGGAGAGCCGGGTCGACGGCGCGATAGTACTGTGTCCAAGCCGTGAGTGGACGGTGGTAGGGAGCGAGAATGCGGCCGTATTCAGGGAGTTCCTGCCAGCACCCTACGACTTCGAGGAGGTGAACCTGCTCATCCGCGCAGCGGTTGATGACATGGCAGAGTATGGCGCGGAGCGAAGCCTCGGGCGCGGTGACTGCCTGGAAGTCGACGAGACTGACCCGGCTCAGCCCCAAGGCGGGGTTATCGTTCCGCAGGAATATGGCATAGGCAATCTGTTCGCCGCGTAACTGCGCGGCAACGATCCAGAGCGCCTTCCGCTTGAGTGCGCGGGCAAAGTGCCAGGACAGAGTCCGTCGGTCCCTCAGCGCAAGGTTCTTGTGCCTCTTCAAGCGCTCCAGGCGCGTCCAGAAGCCGTCCATCCTATCGTCAAAGTCATCCTGGAAGACGACTTCGATATCGCGGCGGCGCGGGGGTTTCAGCAGTCCATTCAGGAGTTCGTGCACGTAAAGGACGGCCGAGGCGGGGTAGCTTAAGGCGCCGGCGCCAGGAATCGCCATGGCGTGCAGAGCGCTCCTCGCGAATCCTCGATTCGCGGTGATCCAATAAGACGATTTATCCCAGCTGCCAACCGGAACCTTCTCAAAGCCGTAGAGACGGTAACAGCTCTCCGAATTGACCCCGACGGTCGATCCGATCAGCAGATCCACGCCCGGCTGCCTCGCTACACGGTCGAAAGGCTGCAGCGAGAAACTCCGATACTCCGGATCCACGGCCCAGCCGCAACTCGTGGAGGCAAAGTAGGGCCGTCCTCGAAACGTATATGCCATCGGGATGTTGCCAATGGTCCCGACCAGTTCGCCGTGGCGAGTCTCCAGAACCCATCCGATGGGCCACTTGCCGGCGAGTTTTTCGTAGGCGGGATTGCCGATCCAGAGCCCAAGCCAGTCCTCCCGGGATCGTGAGGTAAGTCCATTCCGCTCCTGTAGTTTGGCAATCTGGCCGTAGTCGTCGAAAGTAGCTTCCCGCAGATGCGGGGCGGCTGTGAGAGGCGCCCTCCCCTTTTGTCCTTGCCGATCGAAACTCAGAAGCGTACCCAAGAACAGTCCCTCTCGAACCAGTTCAAGCGGCCAGTTCTCCCGCGCCACAAGGACACTTCCCTCACTACCTGCCCCGTTACCCGCAAAGCAATTTTCAGACCGTTTTTGTATTGATTCGCCGCGTTTTCGAACGAAGGATTACACATATTCTTTTCAACCAGTTACATCACTCCCCCGTTAGGAACTGAACCCGGCCAGACGGATGCCACAGGCGAAAAAGAAAATCTTTTGAACAGGAGGGCAATGAAGCTGAACTTTGGTGCTGTGAATTGGCAGGATGCATTGACAGGCAATTCAAACGGTCGTATGATTTAAACTGTCGTATGGATTCTACAGACTTGTCGAGCGGCCGCGTCGAAAGCGCGCTTCGGGGTGGAGTTACCAAGGAACGAATCCTGGATGCCGCGGAGCACCTCTTCGCCGAGCATGGGTTCGCAGCAACATCACTGCGGAAGATCACCGCCGCTGCGCAGGTGAACCTGGCGTCGGTGAACTATCACTTTCGTTCGAAGGAATCGCTGATTGTGGCAGTCCTGATCAGGAAGATGTCGCCAATCAACGCCAGGCGCATTGAATTGTTGGATGCCGCGGAGAAGCGGGCTGGAGAAGGCCCGTTGATGCTCGAGGACGTCCTGGATGCGTTCGTTGGGCCAGTGCTGCGGGCCAGGCAGGAGGGCGGGGAGGCGAGCAATTTCCCGAAGCTGCTGGGGCGGGTGTACACGGAGCCGGGTGATTGGGTAGCGCGCATCTTCCCGCAGGCATTGGGAGAGGTGGCTGCAAGGTTCCGGGTCGCGTTCCTGAAAGCGCTGCCTGCATCCGAATTTGTGGACGCCATGTGGAGCATGCACTTCGCGATCGGGTCGCTGGCGCATTACCTGGCGGCGCCTGCGTTACTGAGCTTTCTGCTCCAGGAGGAGGCGGCCACCCTGGACGTGGAAGTGGTGCAGGCGAGATTGGTGAGGTTCATGGCCGGTGGGATGAGGGCACTGGCGGCGAAGAAGGAGGCTGCAGGATGAAGCGCGGAAATGCGTGGCTCGCGATGGTCCTGGCGGCGACGGCGGCGGCGCAGGAGAAGAAGGCGCTGCCGCTCAGCCTGACCAAGGCGGTTGAGATCGCGACGGCGCCGGATGGAGCAGCGCGAGTGCGTCTGGCGACTGAGGCGGTGAAGCAGGCGGAGGCGCGCAAGGACCAGGTGCGGGCTGCTCTGCTGCCGAACGTGGACGCCAGCTATACGTACAGGAACTTCACGAACAACCTCCAGGCGTTCGGGTTCACCTTTAGCCGGATTCCCGGTTTCCAGATCTCGCCATTCATCGGACCGCTCGGGGTGAGCGATTACCGGGCCACGGCGAGCCAGAGTATCTTCGATCTCAGCGCGATCCGGCGCTATCAAGCATCGAGACTGCAAGTCAGCGCTTCGAAGTCGGAGGAGAGCGTCGCCCTGAATCAGACGAAGGGGGCTGTCGCAAAGGCCTATTTGAATGCCGTGCGGTCGGAAGCGGAGCTCGATGCGGCGCGGGCGAACGTGGCGCTGGCCGAGCGGCTTCTGAGGCAGGCTCAATCGCAAAAGGAAGCAGGTACCGGCACAGGAATTGAAATTGTCCGGGCTCAAGTGACACTGGCCAATGAGAAGCAGCGTCAGATTGTGGCGGAGGAGGACCGGAAGAGCTCGTATCTTCAACTTTTGCGGTCCATGAACCTGGAGCTGGCTTTCGAGCCCGAGTTGACGGACCGGATGGAATACACGCCGGCGGAGATTCCAGAGCCGGCGAAGGCGCTGGCGGCCGCACAGGAGTTGCGGCCTGAGCTGAAAGCCCAGTCGGAGCGGCAGCGCTCGGCCCAGCTCAACTATGATGCGGCGAAGTGGGAGCGGCTGCCGTCGGTGCAGGCGTTTGGGGACTACGGAACGATCGGGGAGACTTCGGTCAACCTGCTGCCGACTCGCACAGTCGGCGTGACGGTGAAGGTTCCGGTGTGGGACGGAGGACGCCGGGACGCGCGGCGCGCGGAGTCGGCGTCATTATTACGGCAGGAGGGGATTCGCACGCGCGACACCTCTCAGCAAGTGGAATTGGAGATACGGCTGGCCATCGAAGCCTTGAAGTCGGCAGAGAGCCAGGTGGTTGTGGCGACGGAGGCGCTTGGGCTGGCGGAAAGGGAACTGGCGCAGGCGGAGCGGAGGTTCGGGGCGGGCGTCGCAACGGGACTGGAAGTGACTGACGCCCAGACGCGGGTGTCCCGGGCGAGGGAGAACAAGGTATCGGCGCTGTTCCGCCAGAAGGCCGCCCGAGTGGACCTGGGCGTGGCGGTGGGCAACATCGACATGGTTCTGCAGTGAGGAGTCCAACATGAGCAAGAGAAAAGTCATCATTCCTGTCGCGATTCTCGCGGTCGTGCTGGGCATTTGGGTGTGGCGGACCATGCGCTCGGACAACGACCCCAATCTTGTGAGACTCAGCGGAAACATCGAATTGACTGAAGTGGACCTGTCCTTCAAGCTGCCAGGCCGATTAGTAGAGCTCTCCGTCGACGAAGGCGATGTGGTGAAGGCCGGAGAGTTGATCGCACGGCTGGACCGGGACGAGCTGTCGCACCAGATCACGCGGGAAAGAGCGGGAATCACCTCGGCGGAGAGCACGCTTCAGCAGCTTAGAACCGGCATCGCCTACCAGGAAGCGACCATCCGCGACGACATCGCGCTCAAGAGAGCCGATCTGGCGGCGGCGATCGCCCGGCTCCAGGAGTTGGAGAATGGCAGCCGTCCGCAGGAAGTGCAGAGCGCCCGGGCTGCTCTGGCGGAGGCCGAGGCCCAGAACAAGCAGGCGCAACTGGACTGGCAGCGCGCGCAGCGGCTGATCAAAAACGACGACATTTCGGCGTCGCAATTCGATCAGTACAGGACGCGGGCGGACGCGGCAGCGGCGGCGCTGAAGCGGGCGCGGGAACAGGCAGCCTTGGTGGAGGAGGGTCCGCGCAAGGAGCAGATCGAGCAGCAGAGAGCGGTGGTGGAACGGGCGCGGGCTTCTCTCGGCATGTCGGAGGCAAATCGCATCGACCTCAAGCGCAGGCAGGAGGAGATCGGCATGCGGCAGGCGGAGGTCGTTCGGGCACGGGCGCAGGCGGGAGCCCTGGACGTGCAGATGAGCGACAAGACCCTAATATCGCCAGTGCACGGGGTCGTGCTTTCAAAGAGCGCGGAAAGAGGAGAGGTGCTCGCCGGTGGCGCGACGGTGGTGACGGTCGGCGAGATCGACCGTCCCTGGGTGCGGGCCTACATCAGCGAGAAGGATCTGGGCCGCGTGAAGCTCGGCATGGCCGCGCAGGTCATGACGGACTCGTATCCGGGCAAGCGCTATGAAGGCAAGGTGACGTTCATTTCGTCAGAGGCGGAGTTTACGCCGAAGCAGATCCAGACGCAGGAAGAGCGCCAGAAGCTGGTCTACCGCATCAAGATCGAAGTGCCGAACCCGAACGGTGAATTGAAAGACAACATGCCTGTAGATGCCGAGATCAGAGTCAAGTAGAGCCAAATGATCAAGCTCTCCAATGTGACGCGACGTTTCGGCAGGCTGACGGCCGTGCGCGGGCTCTCCCTGGAGATCAGCGAAAGCGAGATCTTCGGGCTGGTAGGTCCGGACGGGGCAGGCAAAAGCACGACGCTGCGGATGCTCTGCGGGCTGATGGATCCGAGCGAGGGCGCCGTGGAAGTAGCGGGACTGGACGTTGGCAAGCATCTGGATCAGGTGAAGGACCAGATAGGCTACATGGCGCAGAAGTTCGGTCTCTACGGCGATCTCACCGTGGAGGAGAACATGCTCTTCTACAGCGATCTGTTCGGCATCGATCCGGCAGAACGCGACCGGATGATGGCGGAGTATCTGGAGATGACGCGGATGACGCCGTTTCGGGACCGGCCCGCGGCGAAGCTGAGCGGAGGAATGAAGCAGAAGTTGGCGCTGATGTGCACCCTGCTGCACCGGCCGCGGGTGTTGTTTCTCGACGAACCGACGAACGGCGTGGATCCGCTCTCGAGACGCGACTTCTGGGAGATTCTCTACAGGCTGGCGAAAGAGGGGATGACGATCCTGGTCTCCACGGCGTACCTGGACGAGGCAGAGCGCTGCAACCGCGTTGGTCTGATGCACAAGGGCCGGATGATCCATTGCGACACGCCGGCGGCGCTGAAAGCGCAAATGGCTCCGTATTGTTTCAGGGCGGAAGCCGCGGATCATCGGGCGGTGCGAGCCGTTCTGCAGAAGACGGAGGGCGTACTGGGGGCGGAACCGGCGGGGGCGGCGCTGCATGTCTATCTGCTGGAGGGCGCGCGGCGTGAGGATGTTGAGCGAGCCTCTGGTGCGCGTCTGGAGCCGCTGGAACCCTCGTTGGAAGACGTCTTCATCGCGCTGATCCGGCGGGAGGAGAGCCATGCAGCAGCGTAACGGCAGTACCGTGCAGGTGCGCAACCTGGTGAAGCGCTTCGGCTCGTTCGTGGCGGTGGATGACGTGTCGCTCGATGTGTCGCGCGGCGAGATCTTCGGCTTTCTGGGGCCGAATGGAGCGGGCAAGTCCACGACGATCCGCATCCTGTGCGGGCTGCTGGCGCCGACTTCGGGTCAGGCGCTGGTGTATGGATTCGATGTCGCGAAGGAGCCGGAGCGCGTGAAGCAGTCCATCGGCTACATGTCGCAGCGCTTCTCGCTCTACGACGATCTCACAGTGGAAGAAAACATCGAATTCTTCAGCGGCGTGTACGGAGTGCCGCGGGAGAAGCGTGCGGAGCGGAAGGCCTATGCGATGAAGATGGCCGGACTGGAAGGCGAGCACGACAGGATGACGCGTCTGCTCGCCGGGGGCTGGAAGCAGCGGCTGGCGCTGGGCTGCGCGATCCTACACGAGCCTCCGATCGTCTTCCTGGACGAGCCGACTTCGGGTGTGGATCCGATGGCGCGGCGGCAATTCTGGGACCTGATCTACGAGATGGCGGAAGGCGGCACCACGGTCTTCGTGACGACACACTACATGGAAGAGGCCGAATACTGCCACCGCCTGGCACTGATGTACAAGGGGCGCACGATCGCGCTGGGAACGCCCGCCGAACTGAAGAAACAGCAGGGCGTAGGATCCACGATGGACGACGTGTTCATCGCGAGCATCGAGCGGGAGGAGGCGCGTGCGCAATGAGCTACAGGCGATTCCACGCGATCTTCCGCAAAGAGATGCTGCACATCATGCGGGACTGGCGCAGCCTGATGATGGCGCTGGCGGTGCCGCTCCTTCTGCTGCTGTTGTTCGGCTACGCATTGACCCTGGACGTGGACCGGATTCCGACTGTGATCTACGATCAGAGCCACACACAGCAGAGCCGCGAGCTGGCGAATCGCTTCAGCGGATCGCGGTACTTCGAGATTGTGTCGCGCCAGGGCGGCTATGCCGAGATCGTCAAAGGAATCGACCGGAGCAAGGTGCTGCTCGGCGTGGTGATCCCGCGGGACTTTGCGCGGCATGTGGAAAGCGGAGAGGCGGTGGCGGTGCAGCTTCTGCTGGACGGCAGCGATTCGAACACGGCATCGATTGCAGCGGGTTACGCTGAGTCGCTGGTGTTGGCATATTCCACCGAGCTGCGCGAGGCGCAGTTGATCCGGCGCGGATCCGGCAAGTTTGAGCCGCCGATCGACGTGCGGGTACGGGTGCTCTACAACAACGAAATGAAGTCGAGGAACTTCATCGTGCCGGGATTGATTGCTGTGATCCTGATGATCATCGCGGCGCTGCTTACCTCGCTCACCGTCGCGCGCGAGTGGGAGAACGGCACGATGGAGCAGTTGTTGTCGACGCCGGTACGGCCTTCGGAACTGCTGCTGGGCAAGCTGAGCGCGTATTTCCTGCTAGGCATGGCGGACATGACCATCGCGCTGATTGTCGGAGTGGGCGTGTTTGGCGTTCCGTTGCGGGGCAACATGCTGTTGCTGATATTCTGCAGCGCGCTGTTCCTGTTCGGCGCCCTGTGCTGGGGCATCTTTCTGTCGACGGTGACGCGGTCGCAGTTGCTCGCCTATCAGTTGTCGCTGTTGAGCAGCTTCCTGCCGGCGTTTCTGCTGAGCGGCTTCATCTTCGCGATTGAGAACATGCCGTGGATCATCCAGCAATTCACGCTGATTGTACCGGCGCGTTACTTTGTTTCGATCCTGCAAGGCATCTTCCTCAAGGGAGTCGGAGTGCAGGTGGTGTGGGGACAGATGCTGTTTTTGGGCATCTACGCCACGCTGGTGTTCACGCTGGCGAACCGGAAGATGCGGCAGAAGATGGCATGAGGGTGCTAGCGATGTGGGAACGGATTCGAGAGATGATCCGGAAAGAGTTCCGGCAGACGCTGCGGGAACCGCGGATGCGCGGCATCCTGATTGTTCCGCCGCTGCTACAGACCATCATTTTCGGCTTCGCCGTAAACCTCGACGTGGAGCACGTGCGGATCGGCTGGCTGGACGACGACCGGACGGCGGAGAGCCGAACTTTGCAGCACGGGTTTGCCGCGAACCGGACATTCGAGCTCTCGCGCGAGGCATCCAGCGAGAGAGTTGCTCAGGACATGCTGGACCGCGGTGAGGTTCAGGCCGTGGTGCGTGTCCCGCCGGGATTCAGCCGGGACTTGAAGAGCGGACGCCAGGCCGAAGTGCAGGTCCTGCTGGACGGCTCGAACTCCAATACGGCGGCGATCATCGGCAACTACGCGGCCTCGATCATCGCGGCCAGAAACCGTGAGCTGCTGCAAGACCGGCAGAGAGAGAAACTCGTGGGCCGTACGCAGAACGGGCCCGTTCTGCTGCGGCTCCCGGCTATAGAGCCGGACCGGCGCGTCTGGTTCAACCCTGAGCTGCGCAGCCGGAACTACTTCGTCCCGGGCGTGATCGTGAACATCATCACGCTGGTGACATTGATGCTGACGGCGCTGTCGATTGTGCGGGAGAAGGAGATCGGCACGATGGAGCAGATTATGGTGACGCCGATCCGCCCCATCGAACTGATGCTGGGCAAGACCATTCCGTTCGCGCTGATCGGGATGTTCGACATGCTGCTGGTGACGGGGATCGCACTGCTGATCTTCCACGTGCCGCTGCGGGGCAGTTTCGTATTGCTGGGATGTGCGTCGGCGCTGTTCCTGCTGTCGACGCTGGGCATCGGCCTGTTTATGAGCACGATCTCGGAGACGCAGCAGCAGGCAATGATGGGGTCGTTCTTCTTCTTCCAACCGGCGTTCATGCTGAGCGGCTTCAGCTTCCCGATCAGGAACATGCCGGAACCTGTGCAGTGGGTGACGTATCTGAACCCGCTGCGGTACTTCATGGACATCGTGCGAGGCGTCTTCCTCAAGGGCAGCGGCGTGGACGTGCTGTGGCCGCAGATGGCCATGCTGGGGATCATGGGGGTGCTGATCCTGACGTTCAGCGCCATGCGGTTCCACAAGCGGCTGGATTGAGTCGCCTTCCTGTCCTACTCAATGCAACGTGATATAGGCGACGGCGGCGGCGGTGAAGGCGTCGACGAACGCGCGGCCGCCGGTCATGAGGTTGTCGCGGGTCATGTAGTCGATCACGACGTCGGGGCGGACGCCTATATTCTCGACATACGGAGCGGCCGGGAATTCGTCCGTGACGACGGGGAACTTGCGGTTCATGAGAGATCGGGTAACGCGCGTCAATCCTTCTGTGTAACTGGTAGCGTCCCAGTCGACGACATTGCCGCCGGCGCCCATTGTGCGGTAGCCGACCAGAGTCGCGCGCTGGTTGTCCTGCAGCGTGGCAGGGAAAGCGTCTGCGCCGGATGCGGAGAACTCATCCGTCAGCACCACGATAGGCTTCGTGTAGACAGTGGTTGCCGGTTGGAGATCAAGGCTCGACTGGGTGAGAGAGATGGGCCCGGTGCGGCCGCGATTTTCCTTGAAGGCTGCCAGCACGTCGTTGTAGCGCGCCTGGTATCCGGCAATTACGGACTCTGGCAGGTGCGCCGCCTGGGCTGCCACGAGGGTTGCGCCGAAACTGGCCACGTCCGAGGCGGTGGCTCGCAGCTCGAATCCGATTGCGCGGAAAGAATACGGGATGAGCCGCTGGCAGAGCTGCTCGACGTAGAGCACGCTGCCTCCAGGGTTGCGCATAACGTCGACGACGAGACCGTCGGTGTTGGCTTGAAACCACTGGATCTCGCGCTCGAACTGCGAAAGTGCGGCTGATGTTCCGATTGAAGGACTCATGCTCGGGATGCGGATGAATCCGATGCGGACGCCGCCGGACGTCCATGAGCCGGAGGTGAACGCGTCCGTGCCCGTCCCGTTCATGCGTGGGGCGAAGTTGTCGGGAAAGTTGAAAATGGGGCGGATGCCTCCGAAATTGAGGACGGCCTGAGAGTCCTGCGGAACGCTGGCGTTGAGCAGATAGGCGAGTGGCTGCTGCCATGGCTCGAGGCTGTCATCGGAGTTCACGAGGTCTCTTTTGAAACGCGCCAGCCGCGGAGCGCCTTCAACGGGCGACGGCACGGGGCCCACCTGTTCGACAGCCATGCCCGATTTGGCCCAGGGAATCGAATAGGTTTCTTCCGCCCCTGATGCCCGCCGCACGACCACCTCCGCGGTGTCGCCGAGCCGGTAAGCCCAGGGGATGCGCGACTGGGAGCGGGAGGTGATGCGTCCGGCGGCGGAGCGGGCAGTGGAGCGCGGATTAGCAGAGACGGAGTACTTGGAGAGACGCTGGATCCAATCCTGCGAAGACACACCGTCCAAGGAGACGAGCTCATCACCGATCGCGAAGGGGTAGCTCGCGATCGGGAGTGTCGTCCTGCTGATGGAGTCGATCAGCACCTTGCCGTCGTAGATGTCCGCGGTGAAACCGAGGCTGGCGTTGAAGGTGAACGGGAACGTGAACACATCGTGGGCGTCGTTGAGGCTGGCGACATACTCGACGAGCAGGTCGAGATATTCGATGTCGTCCTTCGTCTGGAGGGCACGATCGAGCCAGGGCTGGAGGTCGAGCAGATCGAAGCCGGCAGTGTCGCGCTTCCACTCGTACGGGCCGTACTGTTTGGCGTAGAGAGAGGAGAGCTGGCGGAAGTCCGCGATCTTCTGGTCGTCCGAAAGCTGGGCGCGGCACACCAGTGCGCTCAGCAGTGCAAGGGAGAAGATTGCCCGGCGGTTCATGACTGGAGTGTAGAACGGAAAGGCCCGGCGCCGCCGTTGGGCGGGCCGGGCCTGAATCGACATCCGCGAGAGCTAGAACTCGAAGCGGAGGTTGAACTGAATGACGCGGGACAGGCCGCGCTGCGTGTCCACTTTGCCGAAGTTGGAGCTGGTGGGGTCCAGGTTCGGACCGGCAAAGTTGGTATGGTTCAGGGCATTCAGCATGTCGACCGAGAAGCGGGCGTTCATGCCGCGTTCCGGTTTGATGGGGAACATACGCTCGATCTTGAGGTCGAGGTTGTTGATGCCGTCGGCACGAAGGGCCTGGAGGCGCTGCGGGAAGACGCGGACGGCGTAAGAGCCGGGCTGGCTGGCACTGCGGCCTTCGAAGCCGACAAAGTCAGCGGGAACGGCGCCGCTGCCGCGATAGGCGATGGAGCCGTCGAACCACTGGTGGATGTCCTTGGAGTGGACCGCATCATGATTGAAGAGGTCGCCGATTTTGTTGATGTCGCCGTAGAAGTAGCGATTGCCCCACTCAGGCACGGGACCGGACTGGATCTGCAGGACACCGCCGGTGTTCCAGTTCCCAATCAGGTAGCTGAGGAAACCGTCCTTCATCCATGTGCGGTTCTTGCCCCAGGGAAGTTCGTACGTACCGGTGAGAGCGACGCGGTGAGGCATCACGTTGTTGTTGAACCGCTCCGTGGGGGCGGTGTCGAACTCGTTGGCCAACCAGTCCTTGGTGTAGCTGGTGGCCCAGGTGTACATGAACGACGCCTGGAGGCCCTTGGTGAAGCGGCGCTCAACAAGGAGTTCGACGTCGTGGTAGTTCATCGTGCCGCGCTTGTCATCGAAGTTGTCTCCGGGCCGGATGCCGGCCACGTTGTTCATGAAACCGAACGGGCGCAGCAGTTGATTGCGGCGAATCGTGGTGGAGGTGAACAGGCTCTGGGTGGCGAGGTACTTGTAGATAGTCGGATTCGAACTCGCCAGGTCAGACATGTTCTTGATGTTGAACGGATTGGGGACGTTTGCGTTGAGGTAGTCGTCCTGAGCCTGATTGCGGGTGTTACCTGTGGCCCAATACTGCGCCGGCAGGGCGTCGACGCGATAGATGATCGGCAGCTTGGCAAACGAGCCATTGTAGGACACGTCCACCATCAGGTTGCGGGCGATCTCACGCTGCAGACCGATTCTCCAGCGGTTCTGGAGGGCAGGCTTGTAGTCCCACGCGAGGGCATAGTTGCTGCTGTTGTAACCGCGGCCGACCTGAGGGATGTAACCGAGGGCGTTGCGCAGCGGCGTATCGAAGCGGGTGCCATCGGCGCGAACCGGGAACGGGTCGGTGAAGACGTTCTTGCCGGAGGCGAGGTTGGCAGCGTCGCCGATGCCGCAGCAGAAGGTCAGGCCGTTGTCGTTGGTCAGTGTGGTGGAGGTCGGCAGGCTGTAGCCCGTCTGAATAGGCTGGCTGTTGGCGATGTTGTAGGAATCGGCGTACATGCCCCAACCGGCCCGGATGACGGTCTTGTTGTTGAAGCTGTAAACGATGCCGGCCTTGGGGAGCCACCAGTTGACGCCCTTGGTCACAGAGTTGTAGCCGTCCTGGCCCAGGTAGCGGGTGCCGCCGAGGACATGGAACTGGTTGGCAGCCAATTCAGGGAGCGGATTCGCGGCATAGGCTGCTTGGACCTGGTCCGTGAAGGGAAGCTTGAGGTCGGGGAAGAAGGAACCGACGATACCGCGGTTGTAGCGCTCAGTGCTGCCGCCCTCGTGCTCCCAGCGGATGCCGAGGCTCACGCGCAGTTTGGATGTCAGACGCCAGTCGTCTTGGAAGAATGCGGCGCGCCGGGGGGTGCGGAGATACATCGAGTCATTGGAGTCGATGCTGACGCTGGTGGGCAGGCCCATCATGAACGATGCCCAGTCCAAGCCGTGGTTGGAGGAGGTGTTGTCGTTGTCGGCGCGGCGTGTGTAGTTGTTCCGGAGGGTAAAGAGTGAAGCGCTGTTGCCCGGCCCGGAAACAGCGCCATCCATGCGGCGCTCCTGCCATCCGTACTTCCAGCTATGACTGCCTTTGATGGTGGTCATCGTGGCGTGCAGGTCGTACGTCGTGGCCCTTCCGTTCAGGGTTGGGTAAGTACTGTTGGTGCGGTTGATGTCGGTGATGCTGTTGAAGTCGAGCTGCGGCAGCATGGTGTACGCGCCTGCCTTTTGATCGATGTAGCCTGGGAGCCCGACATCAGCGGCTTTGATCTTGGTCACCTTGTCGTTGTAGGCACCTTCTTCGAAACGGGACAGGCCGGCGCCGACGTCGAGAATGTTGTTGGAGTTGAGCGTGTAGAGCCAGCCGACAGCGCCGCCCTTGTTGATGCGGGTGAGGCCGTTGGAGTGGAGCCCGCGGGCAGTTTCGTACGTGAAGTCGTACTCGTCGGCGAGGCGGTGGTTGTACTGCCAGCGTACGAAGATGCGGTTCTTCTCGTTGAGAGCGTAGTCGTAGCGGTTGACGAACGAGTTGAAGTTCTCATTCTTCGGCATTGCAGAGGCCAGATAGTTGTTGATGCCGTCTGCAGTGACGAGGCCCGGCACGTTGTTGGGGTTCGGATACAGCTTCACGATCGCGCCGTACATCGGGTTCAGAATAGGAACGCCCTTGTTGCTGGGGAACGGCGTGCGCACGACGTTGCTGCCGACGAGGCGGGCGCTGCGGGGATCGTAGACCGTGTAGAGGTTGGCGCCGTTGGGGGCATTGAGAAGTTCGGAGAAATCGCCCTGGCGTTCCAGCGCGGTTGGAACGGTGACATTCACGGAGCTGGTGGTTTCGGCCTTGGCCTGCTTGATGCCGTTCCAGGTCAAGGTCCAGAAGAGCTTGTCCTTCCCATTAACGACCTTGGGGATCCAAACGGGGCCGCTGGCGCTGAAGCCGTAGTTGTTGGAGCGGCCTGACGCCTGTTTCTGCGAATCGGGACTGATCTTGCCTGAAGCCACCTGGCTCTCCCAGAGGAGGCGGCTGAAGTGAGGAGTCGCGTTCCAGCGCTGTTGCCAATGCTGATCGAAGACAGAGCCGTGGAACGCGTTGTTGCCGGAGCGGCTGACGACGTTGATGGCTGCGCCGGAAGAAAAGCCCTGGCTGGCATCGAAGTTGGAGGTTTCGAGTTTAAATTCGCCAACGGAGTCGGAAGGCGGAGTGAAGCCGACGCGGCGACTGGTTCCGGTGACGGTCATGCCGTCGATGGTGTACTCGTTCTGGCCGACACCTCCGGAGGTGTTGAATGACGAGGTGCCACCGTTGTCGAAGGGACGCCGGTATTCAGGCTGGCCGGTCCACTGCATGCCGGGAGCGAGTGCGGAGAGCGCAAAGGGGTTCAGGTCGGAGAACGGGAGATTCACCAGTTCGCGATTGTCGAGAACTCGGCCGCCGCTGGCTGTCTGCGTTTCAAGCAGTGGAGCTTCCGCCGTGACTTCGACAGTTTCAGTGACGCCGCCGACTTCGAGTGTGAAGGAGATGTCGAGCCTGGCGCTGACATTCAATTCGATCCCGCTGCGATTGACCTTTTTGAAACCGCCGGCCTCCACCGAAACACGGTATGTGGACGGATCGAGGAAGTTGGCTTCGTAGTAGCCGGTATCGTTCGTAACGAGGCGGCGAACCTCGTTGGTTAGTGTGTTTGTGATCGTGATTTTTGCGTTGGGGATCACTCCGCCTTGAGGGTCCGTCACGCGACCGGAGATTGCGCCGCGCGCTTCTTGAGCGAGCAGGGCAGAGGAACAAAGGAGTGACAACGCAACTCCCACCAGGAGTTTACGCCACATAATCAAAAGACCTCCCTGGAACGAGGTGAGAGCTCTTGCGCTCTCACATGGTGGTGAATTACATCAGAATCTTCGTCAAACGGTCAAGGAGGGAATTCTAAAAAATGATACAGACAAGAAGGACATTGAAACGCAGTTTCACTACGCGCAATCCATGGACCGTTTTCTGGGAAGCTGCACGGGTAGACACCAAGCTGCTGTATTTAAATGACTTGTGATGAGTCCTCAGGCGGCTGGGCTGGCCGCCGACCACTGCTCAGCCTCAAAAGTCGAGCCGGCGAGCCACCTCGCCTACTCTCGAAAGATCGGTAAGTCGCATCTCGGAGTATTTGCGGGAGAGCAGGATTCCGTCCGCCCCTCCGCGCAACGCGGCCAACAACGCAGCCTCTGTACCTTCCGGTGTAGATTTGCTGTTCGCCGCGGCAGTCGGGATGCCGATGTCGATACCGGGCCAGAGAAGTGTCTTCGAGCCCTGCAACGCCGCGCGGGCTCGGCGGGTTTCGCGCTCCACGTAGTCCGCGGACAATCCGGATTTGGGAATCTCGTTTAACGGCTTCTCGTGGTAGTTCAGGACACGCTGGTGGAAAGAGTACAGCTCCTCGCGCGGAACGTCGCCATAGATCGTCTTTGAAACCGAATCGATGTAGGACGCAAGACGCTCGCCTCCGCAGTTGTGATAGATGACGATCTTCAGGAAGTCGGAGTACTTCGAGATCTCACTGAGGTCCTGTTCAGCACGGTAGATCGGGTTGAACGAATTGTTGTGCCAGATATGCCAGCCCACGCCGGCGGAGGCGCGGATGGATTTCGCTTTCTGGTAGATGGCGGCATAGGTTTCGCGGAGCGAATCGGTCCAGAGCATCTCCCAGGCGAGGATCTCAGGGTAGCGGAGTAGGATGCGCCACAGCGTGACGTATTCCCCGTCGACATGTCGCTGCCCTGCTCTGCCGGCCCGGACAAACTCCGCGAGCGCCTTATAGCCTTCGACGGCCCGGTCGGCTGAGATGCCGCGCCCCGCGGCCTTCTTGCGGCAGTGCCCGCAGAAGCAGGTGACACGCGAGGGATCGCGCCCTGCACCGCCATGGCTGGCGCCGAGCGCATTGGAAAATGCGCCCTGCCGCTCCGAGCCCCACATGATGCCGTCGACGTCGTAGTCGCGGATGAGATTTTCCGTCATGCCCAGCAGCCACGCACGATGGTGCGGATTGTTGAAGCAGAGCGTACCGGCATTGCGCCCGTTGAAATCTTTCTCCTGCACTTCCGCGATGCCCGGAACGTCGTCGCGCCACACGTCTTCGAACCAGCAGATGAACTTCATGCCGCGCTTCTTCGCTTCAGGGAGCACGGACGCGATGACGTCGTAGTCGCCGTGATCGCGGGCCCGGACATCCTTCAACACCGTGTCTTTGAAGTAGGCGGGATTTACGCGGTGGAAAGCGCCGCCGCGGAAGTTCGAGTCGTACTCCTGTTTACCGTGATCGGGGAGCGGCTGGCCCGGCACCTGCCGGCCTGCGATGCCGCGTCCGTAAGTGAAGGTCGCGACGAACAGCGTGTTGACGGCGGCCCGCTGCTGGAAGATGTCTAGTACCTGCGGCACGCCTTCGTCGAGAAACGAAACCGCGCCCACCTGAATGCCGATCATCTTCGAAGCGGGGCGGGGCTGAAGCGCCGAGGCGGCTGTGGCTGAAAGAAACTGGCGGCGATCAAGCTCACTCATGGCAAGGTACGATATCAAGATCCGGGAGTGAATGCATGAGAACGATTGTGTTGACGATGATGTTGGCTGCGACGGCGGCCTGGGGTCAGAGGTTGCCGAAGTCGGCGCACCCGACGATCGAGCAGGTGGTGGCAGGCGTCTCCGAGGAGCGCGTGGCCGCCATCATGAAAAAGCTGGAGAGCTTCGGCTCGCGGGAGTCGAACGGCGTGGTCGCCGGCCCGAACAAGGGGATTGCAGCCGCGCGGGATTGGATCGCGGCCGAGTTGAAGAGTTACAGCCCGCGGCTGGAAGTGAGCTTTGATCCGCATCCCGCAAAGAAGGGCGCCCGCGTGATCAAGGACACGGAAATCGTCAATGTCGTCGCGGTTCTGAAGGGTAAGACGCAGCCTGATGTTCAGGTGCTGGTGGGCGGGCATTATGACTCGATGCACATGGTGGTGAAGGAAGGGAAACTCGACGCGGAGGCCACCGCGTCCCAGGAGCACGCCGAAGGCGTGGCCGACAACGCCAGCGGCACGGCGTGCGTGATGGAACTGGCGCGCGTGATGAGCCAGTACGAGTTCGACAAGACGATCGTGTTCATCGCTTTCGCGGGTGAGGAGCAGGGCCTGCTCGGAGCGGGCGGCTACGCCAGGCGCGCCTCGAAAGAGAAGCGGCGTATCGAAGCGCTCATCAACGTGGACACCATCGGGACCAATGTCACCGGCAATGGGCTTCAAGCCGGGCAGCGCGTGAACGTGTACTCCGGCGATCCCATGGATTCCGGCTCGCGGGCGCTGGCGCGCTACATGAAAGAGGTATCGGAACGCTACCTGGGCGAGATGATTGTGAACACGGTGTTCCGGCCGGACCGCTTCGGCCGCGGCGGCGATCACACCCCGTTCCACGAAGAAGGCTTCGCGGCGATTCGCGTTACGACGCCGGCTGAGCAGCTTGAGAATCAGCACAATGAGCGCGACACGTTCGACCGCGTGTCCGTGCCCTACACGGCGATGGTGACTCGCGGCGTTGGCGCGGCTCTTTCCTCGCTCGCTCTGGCGCCGAAACCGCCGGTGGTATCGCCCCTGCAGCGCGGCACAAGCCGTTACGATGCAGTGATGCGTTGGAAGAGCGAGGAGCCGGAGGCCGACCTCGCCGGCTACTCGGTGCTCGTGCGTTCCACCACGGCCCCCTACTGGGAGCGCGAAGTCTATGTCGGCAAGCACGACAACTTCACGCTGAAGAATGTATCGATCGACGAGGTTGTCCTGGGCGTGCGCGCCGTGGATGCAGACGGAGTCGAGAGCCTGGTGACGTCGTGGACGCTGCCGCAGCGCAGGAGCTTCACCGCCGCGACAAGTCCTGCACGCTGAACAGCAGCGCACGGGGGATGTGGAAGCACCCCTTGTAGTGATTACCTTTGAGGCTGTGGGACGGCGTGCCGTCTCGATTCAGATAGCCGAACCACTCGCCGTACTCGGGATCGGGGAACCGGCGCCACGTCCAGTCGTGGACCTGCTCCAGCCTGCGCATCCATTTGTCGTCCAGCGTGCGCAGATACGCCGTGAGCAGAGCGTAGATGGCCTCGGCGTGCACCCACCACAGCTTCATGTCGGACTCGAGCTGCAGTGTGGGCTTGCCGTCGATGTCGCGGAAGTAGAAGAATCCGCCGTGGCGCGAATCCCAGCCGAATTCGCAAGCGCCGTCGAGGCACTTCAGGAGCATGCCCTCGACCTCCGGATCGGGACAGCGGTCCAGCGCGCGGAAGAGGAACCAGGAGATTTCGAAGATGCTGCCCGGGCAGATCAGGCGGCCGTCGGGAAACTCGCGGCGGCGCGCGGGGTCGATGGTTGCGGATTCGTAAAGCAGGTGGTGAGCCGGCTCGTAGTGAAGGCGGATCTTCTGTAGACAATCGCTCAGGGTGGGCTCGTGGTCGAGTTCCAGAGCCATGGAGCACATCACGTAAATGTCGGCGAGCTGGCTGTAGGCGAGGCCGCCTTCCAGCGCCGGGCGGCCCAGCAGCCGCGGATCGGCGGTCCACTCGGGAATCTTCCGGAACAGCTCCTCCGCTTTTGCACGATACCAGGGATCGCCTGACGCTTTCGCGTACTCGAGGAAACCCAGCATGACGAACACTCCGGCGTAAGGCTTGCGCTGATAGAAAGACGGCTTGCCATCGCGCGCGAGGGAGAAGTAGCACCGTCCCTGCTCGTCGAAGACATGCTTCCGCAGGAACTCCGCCCCGAGGCGCGCGGCGTCAAGCCACTCGGGACGCCGCTCCACGGTGTTGTAGAGCCTCGATAATGTCCACACTTGCCGTCCATTGAGCCAGACGTACTTGCGCGTGTCGTAGATGGAGCCGTCGCGGTCGAGGCAGGTGAAGTAGCCGCCGTGTTCCGTGTCCAGAGAATGGAGCAGCCAGAAGGGGATGACCGATTCGAAGAGGTTCTGCTCGTAGAGGGAGCTGAGCTGGCGGAGCATCGCCACCCCAGTTTAGCGAACGGGCCTTGCCGCGGACGGCCTTTCATGCGAGAGTGCCTTTCATGGCTGAGATGGTATTGGGGATCGGATTTCTGGTCTTTCTGTCTTTATTGTTCTCAGCGGTTTTCAAGAGAACTCTCGTCCCCGATGTGCTACTACTGATCGTGCTGGGGATCCTGCTGGGTCCGGCGGTGCTGGGCTGGGTCAAGCCCGTGGACTTCGGCAAGATCGGCGCGGTGCTGAGCACCGTCGCGCTGGTTGTGATCCTGTTCGAGGGCGGCACAACCCTGAACTTCGACCTGCTCGCCAGAGTATGGAAGACCACTTTGAGCCTCGCGTCCCTGACATTCCTGATGACAGCGGCTGTGATGACGGCATTCGGACATTGGGTGCTGAACCTCGACTGGATGGCGAGCGCGCTGCTGGGCTTGATTGTGAGCAACGTCTCGCCCGCAGTGGCGCTGCCTCTGGCCAAGTCGCTCAACATGCGCGAGCCCGCGATGACCGTGCTGATCCTGGAGACGGGGCTCACGGACGTTTTGTCGATCGTGCTGGTCTACGGGTTGTTGAACAGTCCGGGTGGAGAGATTGAAGCGGGGAAGCTCGCCGGGTCGATCATCGCGAGCCTGGTGTGTGCAGGCGCCATCGGCATCGCGGGAGGACTGGCGTGGGCGGCGGTGCTGAATAAGATGCGCGAGTTTCCGAACACGTCGTTCGCGATCTTCGCGTGGATCTTTATTATCTACGGAGTCGCGGACCTCCTTGGATTCAGCGGGCCCATCGCGGCGCTGGCGCTGGGCGCGTCGCTGACCAACTACCACAGGCTTCCCCTGCACAACATGAAGTTGTTTCAGCAACGCGAGATGGGATCTCTCACGGACGACGACATGGAGTTCTACCACGAAGTGATCTTCCTGTTGAAGACGTTTTTCTTTGTATACCTGGGGCTGTCGATCCGCTTTGAGAACCCGTTCTATCTGCTGCTGGTGCTCGGCGCGGTGCTGGTGATCTACGCGGGGAGGACGTTGATCGTCTGGCGCGTGATGAGGGGGGTCAGTCCGGGCTGGGAAGAGAGTTACGAGTTGTCGGTGATGGCTCCGAAAGGGCTGGCGGCGGCGGTCCTTGCGAGCATCCCGGCAGAGCGAGGAATGCCAGGCGGTGAGGTTGTGCGAAGCTGCGCGTACTTTATCGTTCTAGTGAGCATTGTGCTGACCGCGTTGCTGATTCCCGCCATGCGGAGCGCGCGGGTCGAATCGGTGGGACGCCGCTGGTACGGGCGCGGCGCGGAGGCCGTTGTCGAATAGCGGCCTGGGAGTTGGTGGGCCCTGCAGGACTTGAACCTGCAACCAACGGATTATGAGTCCGCTGCACTAACCATTGTGCTAAGGGCCCGTGTTTTCACCCGTCTGTTTGCAGCGTACCATGCCGCGCAGAAGTGCATCACCAGTCTCGACGGGCGCATCCTATCCCGTGAGATGAGATTCGCCGGCATCATCCCAATCCTGGCTTTCTCGCTCACCTCCTGCTGTTGCTCCAGCCTGTACTACGCCTCCATGAAGAAGGTGGGCAAAGAGAAACGCGACATCCTGGCCAGCCGCATCCTGGATGCAAAGAAGGATCAGGAAAAGGCTAAGGAGCAGATCAGGACCACGATGGAGGCGTTCCAGGAGCTCACCGGATTTCAGGGCGGCGACCTGGAGAAGGTCTACAGGAAACTCAACGCCGAGTACGAGGACGCCGCGGATCGCGCGAAAAAGGTGAGCGACCGCATCAACTCCATCGAGCGGGTCTCCAATGACCTCTTCAAGGAGTGGAGCGGCGAGATCAGCTCAATGAGCGACCGCCAACTGAAGCGGAGCAGTCTCCAACTGCTCAACGATACGGAGAAGCGGCAGGCCGTTCTGTTGCGAAAGATGCGCGAGGTGGAGGACCGCATGCGGCCGGTGATCAACACCTTTCACGACAAGGTGCTGTTCCTCAAGCACAATCTGAATGCGCGGGCGATCGCTTCGCTGAAACAGACCGGCGTGCAGCTCGACAGGCAGGTGGCGTCGTTGCTCAAGGACATCGAGGCTTCGACGCAGGAAGCGGACGCCTTCATCACTACCCTGCAGACAGACTAGCTGTCGTCGCACTCCCAAGGGGAAGCGTCAGCGGCGAAGGCAGCACAGGCTGAGTCAGGCCCTCATCGAGAGGATTATGGCATCCCGCTACAATGAAGGCATGAGCGACCATTTCACGATTGCAGGGCGGACGTTCCGCTCCAGATTGATGATCGGTACAGGCAAGTACCGGAGTTTTCAGGAGATGGTGCGCTGCCACGAGGCGTCGGGTGCGGAAGTAGTGACGGTCGCCGTGCGGCGCGTGAATCTAACCGACAAGAGCAAGGAGTCGATGCTCGACTACATCGACCGCTCGAAATATTTCATTCTCCCGAACACCGCGGGCTGCTACACCGTGGACGATGCAGTGCGGACGGCGCGACTCGGGCGCGAAGTCGGCTTGTCGCACTGGGTGAAGCTCGAAGTGATCGGCGACGAAAAGACCCTGTTCCCCGACGTGATGGGCCTTGTGGAGGCGACCAAGATCCTGGTCAAGGAAGGCTTCGTGGTGCTGCCTTACACGAACGATGATTTGATTACGGCGAAGCGTCTGATCGACGCGGGCGCGGCGGCAGTGATGCCGCTGGCGGCGCCCATTGGCAGCGGACTCGGGATCCAGAACCACGCAACGCTGAGAATCCTGCGCGAGCAGATCACTGACGTGCCGCTCATTGTCGACGCAGGAGTGGGTACCGCTTCCGACGCGTGCGTTGCTCTGGAGATGGGTTTTGATGGACTGCTTCTCAATACCGCAGTAGCCGCGGCCGAGGAGAGCGAGAAGATGGCGCTGGCCATGAACCGGGCTGTCGAGGCTGGCCGGCTCGCTCATCTCGCCGGACGGATGGAGCGCCGTCTGTACGCTTCGGCAAGCTCGCCGTTGACGGGCGTGATCCGCTAGAGCTCCATGCGTTCGCGGCTCTCCAGGGCAGATCCGCGAACGCCAAATCGGATCAGAACGTAATCCCAACCAGCAGCTCAAACTGATTCTGATTGGGTCTCACTTCGGTGAATGTGTTCTTCGGGCCGCTCCACCGCGTATATCGCAGCTCCGGCGAGATCTTGAACACGAATGCATTGAAGCGAATTCCCGTTCCCAGGACGAGGCCGTCCCCCGTCCCGTCGAAGACGCTCCCAACGTTGCTGATGTGGCGGTAGACGAAGCCGCCCAGAACATACGGCCTCACCACTGCTCCCGGAAATCTGTACTTCGCTACCAGCGGGAAGGACCAGGACGAACCGGTGTCTTCATTGCGAAGGCCCAGCAGCCCGGACTTGCGGTAGAGCGCGTCAAACTCGACGCCGAGTCCGAGCGGAAGATCCAGATCGATCATCGGCCCCAGCGTCCAGTTCGCGAATCGCGACTCGAAGGGCGCGTTCGTGCTGAGGGCATCCGTGAACGGGATGCCCCCTTTGACGCCGAAATGAAGCTGGGCGGATAAGGGAGCCGCCAGCAAGAACAGAACGAGTATTGTTTGTTTCATCAGCTCAAGGTCACCAGGTCGTCGGCAAGCTTCACGGTGCGGCCGACCGACATGGCGATATTGGCAAGATGCGGCCCGGCGACGGCGCGTTGCGCGATTTCGACGGTGCAGTTGGGCTGCTTGCGGCTTTTGATGCAATCGAGGAAGTTCTGGATGTGCGGCTCGATCGGAACGGGCGCCTTCTCCTCGACGATGGGAGTGCGGTTGTCCTTCCACTGCTCCTTCCACACGACGACGCCGCCATCGTCCAGCCGCATCGTCGCTTCGTCGCCCATGAAGAGAATCGACCAGCTGTCTTCAAAGTCGTTGCAGTAATTCAGCTCCCAGGTGGTGAGGAAATTGCCGTGGTCAATGGTGGAGCTGAAGACTTCCGGGTGCTCGGCGCCTTCGTTCTTGGCCACGTATCCCATGGCCATAGCGGCGCGCGGGCCGGGCGTGTTGGTGAACCACTGCACGACGTCCATCAGGTGCGTTCCCTGGTCGGTCATGTTGCCGCCGGAATAATCACGGAAGAGGCGCCAGTACCTCAGCCGCCGCGGCTCCATGGGCCGCTTGGGTGCGTCGCCCAAAAAGCGCTCCCAATCCACTTCGCCCTGGAACGGCGCATTGTTCAGCGGGCGCGCAACGTTCCAGTGCCACTTGGCTTTGACCATCGTGATGCGGCCGAGCATGCCGGAGTCCACCATCTGCTTGGCCTTGATCAGGCTCGGCGCGCTGCGCCGCTGCATGCCTACCTGCACGATCTTGCCGCTCTTCTTCACGGCATCGATCATCACGGCGCTCTCCTGCAGCGATTTGGAGAGCGGCTTCTCTGTGTAGACGTCCTTGCCTGCCTTCATCGAGTCAAGCAGGTGGCGGCAGTGCCAGTGATCAGGGCCGGCGCACACCGTGAAGTCGATGCCAGGCTGGGCGAGAAGCTCTTCGTGGTGATAGTAGGACTTGGCGGAAGGATAGTCCTTGAGCGCAGCTTTGATGTTCTCCTCACGGACGTCGCAAACAGCAACGCACTGCGCGCCAAGTTGAGTGAAATACTTGGCAAGGTAGCGGCCGCGGCCGCCGGAAGCAATGAGGCCGAATGTGGGCTTGTCGTTCGCGCTTTGTGCTGCCGCGCGGACGGTGAAGGGGACGGATAAAGCGGCAGCGCCGCGTAGGAAGGATCTGCGGTCGGAATCCATGAAAAACCTCTCTGGACTACTGTATCCGAAATGCGGGCTCCGCCGTCTATTCCGTGTGCGATTTGCTATACTGCGACTAGACCTCACTGGGAGGTCGTCTAATGGTAAGACTGCAGACTCTGGATCTGCGTATCGGGGTTCGAGTCCCTGCCTCCCAGCCATTAGCTCGTTTCTGCGGAGCTAATGGAGACAGTTCCCGCCTCCAGCTCCCACAACACTTTTATCAGGAGTGAGAAAGTTGGGCACGTATTCCCTCTTTATGAGCGCGCTTGTACTCGTTCCACTTGCCGCGCAACAAGCGTCAGATTCCCAGGACGCTACGCCGGCGCCCTCGGGAGTGGAAGCATCCGTCCGCAAACGCGCCCTGGACTTTTACTCGCTTCAATCCGAAAGCAAGTTCCGGCAGGCTGAGGCCTTCGTCTGTGAGGACAGCAAGGATAAGTATTACAACAGCCAAAAACAGAAATGGCTGAGCGTAAACATTATCGGAGTCCGGCTCGAGGACCAGGACCAAAAGGCGCTGGTTAGCATGGCCCTTGAAACAATGCAGAATACGATGGCGGGTCCATTTCATGTAACCATGCCCCTCGTGACTTACTGGCGAGCCGAAGGCGATTCATGGTGTCTCTTCTACCCTGAGCCTGAGTCCGCAGGCAGGAAAACACCATTTGGTGTGATGAGCCCGGGAGACCCCGGAGACAAAACGAAGAAATCCCTCCAGATCACACCAGTGAGTCCTGATGCCATCATGCAGGGCGTCAAGGCCAGCCGCCAACAACTTCATCTGAACGGACGAGCTACTTCGTCGGATCAGATCGAGATCAAGAATACGCTCCCCGGCATCGTGGATCTTGAACTATCGCAGGTAAAGGTGCCTGGACTCAAGCTCACCCTGTCTGCCAGCCAGCTAAAAGCCAACGAGACGGCAATATTGAAGGCGGAGTTCAATCCATCAGATAAGCGCGAGTTGCGGTCCGTTAAAACGAAGGTCGTCGTTCAACCTCTTGGCCACGAAATACCGATCGCTATTAGCTTTGATGCTCAGCCCCAAAACTAAAAGATTGCCCCGATAGTTCAGTCGCCCGAAGTAAGCAGTAACTCCAAAAGCACGAAAGCCAGCCGGAGAGGCTGGCTTTCGTGCTTTGGCAACGTCTGTTGATTGGACAGAGGTGCGTACCGGTTGCGGCGCGGCCCCGAGTCCGACTACCGGCCGATCGCGATCACCGATCCACGCGAGTCAAACACCGGCTCAGTCGCGCCCACAGGAGTGATGGCGATGGTGAACGGGATATTCGCGCCGCTGGGCACATCCGACGGAATGACGAACTCAACCTCAAAGATGCCGATGAGGTTTTGCGCCAGGTAGACAGAGACGGGCTGATAGCCGCCATTGTTGATGCCGATGATCACGTTGCCAACGGCTCGTTGGCCTGGGATCCCGACATGGTTGGTTGATGCAGCCGGCTGAGTCTGGCCCAGGCCGGTGACGTAGGCCCGGACGTGCTCGCCGGGAATTGCCGGATTGGAGGGCGAGACCACAGACCCGTCCGATCGAATGATCACGGCTTGTTCGCGGCCTTCGACCGTGTTGCGGATCATGCCCGGCTGGAGCGCCTTCACGGGAATACCCGTAACGGTGGTCTTAACGCCGCCGATTCCGCTAACCACTGCCGTCGCTACCGAGCCGCCAATCTCGAACGGCACTTGCACGAGGGCTGCCTGCTGTCCATTGATGTTCGAAACGGCGTAGACGGGCGCGAATCCGGTGCCCGTTGGCGTCTGGAACTCCACATTGAAGCCGGCAAGCTCATACGGAAGATTGCCGTTCAGCAGTGACGCGTTCATTTGCCCGTTCACACCCTGCACGAGACCGGTGCCGTTGATCAGTGCCAGGCCGCCGGGAGTAATTCCAGGGTCGCCGCTCCCGCCATTCACGAAGCCGGCCACACCCACAGCCGGTCCGGGCGGCAAGACCGTGAGTGTGAAGGTTGCGGGTACAACTCCGGCAACCGTAGCGTCGATGACAACAGCACCGGCCAGATCGCCCGCCGTTACACTCACCTGTGCACGCCCATCGCTCCCCGTGGTCGCTGTGGCGGGCACCGTGGCTCTCCCGTTTACCACGCCGAAACTGACCGGAACATTTGGTACTGCGACGCCCCGGTCATCCAAGACCTCCACCACTAGAGGAGCAGGGAAAGCCGCGTTGAGAGCCGCGCTCTGGTTATTGCCGGAGACGACTCGAACGAGCGAACCGGCGCTATTCGCCGTGAAGCTGAAGGTCACGCTGGAGCCTCCGTCGACCGTGAGGCGTACCTGATATGTACCCGGAGTATTCCCCACGCGTACCTGAGTGGTGACGTAGCCGGACGAAGGAACTGTAGTGGTCTGGTTCAGAAGCGTGCCGGCGCCCGGAGGAATCACAGACCAGGTGACTGCCGTACCGGTCGGAGCGTTTCCATAGAGGTCCAGAACCTGAGCCTGCAGCAGGAGGGGAAGGACGGCTCCAAGATTGGCGCTTTGGCCATCGCCCGCTGTGACCTTCGGAACGCCAACGCCGGGCTGGAGCATCACATTAAAGTCGTTGTACACCTTATAGGCTCCCCCGACGCTGACAATCAGAGGAAAGACTTGATTGCTGACCGGTCCCTTGACCAGCAGGCTGCATCTTGCAACGCCGGTCGCGTCGGTGAGTGGGATCTCATCCCCACAGTTGGCGGTAATTGCTGCCCCATCTGGCGCCTGGACCGACAGACCAACGTTCGGCAGCGGTACTGTGGTGTTAGCAAGCGTGACCAGAATATCGAATGCGCCGTCGGTAGGAACGCCGGCCCGGGCTGTCACGGTCACTGCCGGCGGCACCGGTACCCGGAACTCAATCTTGGGAACCAGATTCGGAGTGAGACCCCGGGCATAGACGGCCACCCCTTTGAACACAGTCGTGGGTACGCCATCACTGGCCAGCGCGACATTGGTGGCGATGTATCCAGCGCCCCCGGCATCAATCAGGTCGTTCACGAACCATGGAATCCGGACCTCACCGTTGCTATCCGTCGTCAATCCGGTAATTGGCACAATCGCGATCGCAGCGCCAGTGGAGGTTACCGTCACGGTCTTCCCGGCAATCGGTTTACCTTCACTGTCCACAAGCCGCGCCACCAGGGGCGACGTCGGAGATGTTGACGTGGTGGTAACCATGATTAGCTGACCGTCCCCTGAAACGCGGATGAATCGAATGTTGCCTGTTCCGGTAGCCTGAGAGGATACCGTGCTGGTCAACGTAACCGAAAGTCCGGCGGCTACAGCCTGCACAGTGAAATCTCCATTGACGACAGGCGGTGTGACGCTGATCTGCGCTATACCCGCGCTGTTTGTCCTGGCGGAAGACGAAGAGAGATATACGCCGGAGGAAGCGCTGAAATTAACCTGTGCGTTGAAAACTGGCAGGCCGTTGGCGTCCAGCAGTTTGATCCCATATACGATGGGCGTCGGCGATGGGTTGAGCGGCAGTATCAAACCGTCGCCATAGCGGTAGATTGATGCCGGCGCGCCGATCGAGGACGTGACCAGGGAGTTGACCTCATCAGAAGCAACTTGCTGCGACCCGGCTGCGGTGCTGCTGCTCATTTCCACTCGCTGCAGCAACTGGCCGCTGGAAAAAAACAACGACCGTGGAATCGGCATCTCGCCGCTGGCCACCATTCCCGTGACGCCGGACGACGTAACACCCGAATAACTGATCTGAGCGAGGTCCAGCCCCCCGGATGCGGATGCGGATGCAGTGTAGATTTTGCCCGCTGATTCCGTGGAGAGAACCGTCCAACTGCGATTCCCGGTAGCAACCAGATCATCCACTGCCGAACTGCCATTGGTTGCCTTGGGAATGGAGACATAGGCTGCCAGCTTAATCAACCCTACCGGAGATGTGGCCGATAAGTCGAACAAGTACAGCGAGCGGCCCGTGAGGGCGGCCGACAGGCTGCGCGCGATCGCATAGCGGCCGTCGAGCGAGAAGTTGAATTTGTCACAACGCTCACCAGCAAATTCGAACGCAATGCTGCCTTTGAAAGCGAAGGGCGGGACGGCGTTATACTCCTGCACCGCGCCCATGGTGGAGACAAATATCCTGCCTGCGGGCGATATGCTCAGTGCGTCAGGGCTGCTTATGCCGGACGCAACGTTTGTGAAAGGGAAGCCCGATGCGCCGTAATCGATCGAGACCAGTCCACCTGTTTCCGTCAGGACCAGAAGGTACCTGGAGTCGGCTGTGAAGGCTACTGCCTTTGGCCGCCCCAGTCCGCTAAGATCCTTCGTCGCGCCGGACTGCACCTGCCCTGTTGACAGATCGATAACGTAAATCGAGCCGCCGCCGGTGTCAGCCACGTTAGCTGTGCCGGTCCCGACCACCAGTGTCGATCCGTCCGGTGACACAGCGCCTGTCCACGCACGCTGTCCGCCAAGGTTGATTGACGTTGGGGAACCAAGGCTTCCGCCACTGAACGAGACGAGCGTGACGGCACTTGACGTGTTCGATGAGAGGAAGATGATTCTCTCGCCCTGCGGCGTAACAAGTGCTCGAAATGCTCCGAGCGGCAATTGAACGTTGCCAATGGGCGACAGAGTGTCGGTGAAAACCTGGGCTGCGATGCCTCCCTGCGGCGGCAGGACCACAACGGGTCCAGCGAAAATGCAACTCCCAACAACCAGGGGAAGACAAGCCGCCAGAAACGCAAGTCGATTTAGGCGCATGGTGACCTCAAAAACAGAGATGAAGGGGGACGAAGAGTAGGAGCGCGGCGGGAACAACGTGAGTATATCACGTTGATTGTGGCAATTTGCAAATTTCCACAACATGAGCGGCCGGTGCCCGTTGATTCTAGGCGAGGTTCTGCCGTCCACCCCATGACAAGCCCATGTCCAACGCGCCCGGATAGCAAAAGACCGGGGAGGGCTGTTGCCCTCCCCGGTCTGAAGTGCAGTCTGTACTGCGGACTACCGGTCTAGTTATTCAAGCTCTCGCTGGTCGTGGAGCTCCCGCGGAGGGAACCATCGATCACGAGGGCCAGATAACCCTGAGCCAGTTGGGTTGCGCCGACATCGCTGATGAAGGCGTAGCCATGTGCGAACTGGAAGTTGCACTGGGCGATCATGTAGCCCGTGAACTTGCCGATCGGGTTGACACCAGCAGCCGGGTTACCGAGGCTGAGGGTAAACAGAAGCTGTTTCCCTGACGCGATATCCACGGACGTGGTCTGATTAGTTCCGTCGGAAGCGCCCTGGCCGTAGAAGTACAGTTGGCACTTGCCAGCCTGGGTCTTCGTGTTGTACGGATCCTTGGACGTATTCGAGATCGCGATGCCGGTCTCGAACTGGCCATCATACGTCACGAACGGGAACAGCAGCCTGGTCTGGCAAGTGATGATGGTGAACAGCGGGGTGGAGCGAGACTGCAGCGTCGTGGTGAACCGCGGAGCCGATGCCTTGGACGTGGCGGGCGTGGCGGTGCCGTCGTAAGGCGCGTAGCCACCCATCGCGGTACCAAAGTCACCCAGAGGCGGCACACTCGATGACGGCAAGTCGACGGTGATCCCAGCCGTGAAAATTTCCGCGTTGGAAGGATCTGAGCCGGTAACCTCGTACAGGATCTCGGCAGATCCATCGGCAGCGACGGTAACTTTATTATCAGAGGCTGCCGCAGGGGCTGCAACGGTGCCGTCGGAAGCGACTGCACCCGAGTTTGTGAGGCGTCTGGCGGTTCCAGGAGTCGCGGCACTGCTCGCAATGGCTACCGGAGCGGTGACCGTAGCGCCGGCCGGCAAGTTGGTCAGCCGGGCGCGGAGCCAGGTGCCGTTTGTTGCAACGCCCGTACCCGGAGGCGTGAAGTTTTCACCGAGCACCGGCCGAAACGCATTGGCGGTTCGCTCAGCCCATTTCAGGTTCACATTGACCGTGTTGAAGGCGCACTGACTTCTAGACACGGTGTAGGTGGCAGCCGTCGACCCCGAGGGAATCGTCCCGGTGCTCTCCGCCGTGAAGAGCAGAGAATCGCTGACAAAGGCGACCGGAAGGAACGAACCCTGCTGCGGCACCAGCGGCAGGATCGCGCCCGGGCTGCCGGCCGAAACCGTGACAGCCGCCAGAATTGCATTCAACGCGCCGCCGCCAACACGAGATGCATTTCCGCGCACATTGATGATGCGCAGTGAATCAGTCCCGGTTTCGAACGGGATGCCATTGAAAGTGATTTCGAAGTCCCCAGTGCGGACGCCCTGATAGGAGGTCGTACCGTTGACCAGGAGCTTCGATTCGAGAACGCCACTGGTGGTAATGCTCGTGACTTCAGTCCCGAGCCTGAGCACGACGTTGATCTTATTGCCGACCCCAGGTGCTGGCCCAGTCAGGGTGCAGGTCAATAGTACATCGCCCAAGGGCTCAGCAAAGCCCTCTGAGCGAGCGTTGACCGGTGTTGTGGAAACACTACACGAGCTCTGCGCATTGGCGAAGCCGGCCACGAGGACCAGCACTGCCAAAACCAGAATCGCTTTACGAAATTGAACCATTTCCTTCTCCTTGTGAAGATGCGGATTCGAATTGATGAAGGGTCTCTTCAACCTGAGCCTCAGTGGAAGTGAGAGTCGGGGTCCATTCCGTCGATGTCGCCGACGAGGTGCGAACCTGCGCAACGGATCGCGCCGTCCTGCCCTCGAGGGTCAACATCGATCTTCCTTGGTGGATCCCCATTGGATGGTCTAATCTTTCTCTCTGTGCCCGCGGGACTCTAGCCGGCATGAGTGCCGTTTCCAGCCGGACGCAGTCAGCACATTCATATCATCCCCGGCGCAGCACAGTCAAGTTGTTTCACGAGACATGCCATTCCGAGAATCGGCAGTAATCCCTACTCAGGGTATTTAATCATGCAAGTTTATGCCCAGTCAAGGATTTCCGTATATACCGGCCTATTGCACCTCAATCCAACTCGTTCAGGTTCATGGAGAAACGGCATGCCTCTCTTTTGGTGGCGAAGCGGGGGCGGGCCACTCCGCCCGGTGCAACAATGTGTCCGTTTGGGACATGCGACACACATACCGGCACAGTTCTGTTGTGGTCGCTTACGGCAGGCAATGTACGGCGTGGATTCGCCTAGCGAATCATCTTCTGCAGCCGCCTCATTCTGTTGATCAGCTCGTCACTGGCGTCGGTCATCTCATTCGTGTCGTAGATGACCCGCGGCGTGAGGAACACCACCATCTCTGTTCGTTCTTTGTTGATTGCCTTATTCGCGAAGGCGTAACCAAGAATCGGGATCTTCTGGAGAATGGGAACACCCGCGCTCGTCTTGCCGTCGGTCTCATTGATGATGCCGCCGATGGCGATCATGTCACCGTCCTGCACGGTGACCTGTGTCTGCACACTCCTGTTACTGAAGCTCGGTGACTGAATGCCTCCGACCTGGGGAGGCTGCGGCGTGCTGACATCCTGATTGACCACCAGGGTCACAACGCCGCTGGGGTTGACTCGAGCCGTGATGTTCAGATTGACACCGGTCTTGCGGTTGCTTACGGTGTTCGCGAACAATGAGGTGCCCGACTGTTGCGCTCCGGTAACTGCTTGCGCCGTCAGCGTCGGCACCTCCAGACCCACATTGATCGAAGCGGGGATGCTGTCCGTTGCAATCACCGATGGGGTGGAGATGATCTTTGTCTTTGTGGACACCTCGGACGTGGACAACGTGGCAAGTAGTTGCTTGCTCTGATTGACGATCCAGCCCGCGGAGATGTTCAGAGTCGAATTGGTGAAGCTCCCGACCGCCGAGGTGCCCGTTGGGACGGGTGAGGGCGTGATATTGCGATTGGTCAGGTAGTAACTCAACCCCCACGACAACTGGCCCGTAAGCTGAACTTCGAAAATGCGAGCCTCGATGAGGACTTGCCGGGGTGGAATATCCAGCTCGCGTAGGATCTTGAGGATGCTCTCGTATTCGGACGGAGTGGCTAGAATGAGCAGCGAGTTGTCCGTCGGGTTCGGGACCACGCGTGGGCTCGCCGGTCCGTAACCCGTTCCCAGTCCCATCATGCTCGCGCCGAGATAGGAGCCCGTGAGATCTGTGCTTCGGCCAGTCACCCCTGCGCCTGCAGCAGTTGTTCCTCCGCTGCTAATGCCAGTCGCGGCAGATTGCTGTGGGTTGACGCCTCCGTACATGGCCGGGCTTCCCATCTGGGCGCCGTACATGCCGCCGCCGTAGCCGCCCATGCCGTACATTCCTCCGCCATATCCGTACCCGCCCATCCCGCCATAACCGCCGTATCCGCCCATCCCGCCGTATCCGCCCATCCCGCCATAGCCTCCCATTCCCCCATAACCACCGTAGCCTCCGTATCCGCCGAACAAGCCACCGAAGCCGCCCGTGCCATACATGCCAAAGCCGGGATACATCGATGTGTACAGCATCATGATGGACATCGCCAGCACCTGCGAGTAGCCGTACTTCACGCGATAGACATAGGTGTCGATCTTGCCGGCCGCGCTTTTCACCTTCACGTCGAGCCTGTCGATCCACTCCTGGATGCGCTCAAACACGCCCGGATTCGGCGCCACCGCGATCAGCGTGTTGATGCGGTCCACCGGAACGAACTTCACGGAGCTGAGCTCTTTGCTCAGCGACATGGACTTAAGCAGTCCCTCAAGTTCCTTGGCCAGATCGCTGGGCCGGCTGTTTTTGACATCGAACAGGCGTACGCGTTCCTTGGCCATCACGTCGCTATCGAATAGCGCGATCATTTCCATGGTCCGCCTCATGTTGCGGCGGCTGTCGAGGACCAGCAGAAGATTCGCCGGCGGATAGGACCACGCCTTGCCCGCCGGTCCCAGAAACTCACCGATCAACTTGGACAGCTCGTCTACGTTTGCGTACTTCAGAAACACGAGGTTCAGCATGGACCGGTCATCTTCCGGGATGTTCTTCGCATCGACTTCCGCGCGCAAAGGCATGTGCGCCAACTCGGCCAGCGGCACGATGCGGTAGATGTTGCCGGCTTGCACCATCGCTGCGCCATTGATACGGAGGATCGTGTCGAGCAGCGCGCGCGGATCGAGATCCTTGATCTCGCCGTAGGTGTTCAGCGTCACACCGCCGCCCACGTTCTTATCCATGATGTAGTTGATCTTGAGCTGGCGGGCCAGAAAGTCCACAACCTCCGCCAGATTCACATTCTGCAGCGACAACCCTCCAATGAGCCCTGAGGGCGGCGCGGCGGGTATGGATGGCTGGACCGGAGCAGGCGTTTGGGGTTGCGCCTGTTGCTGCCCCGGATTAGGCGCCGCGGCGGGCGGCTGTGCGGGTGCTTGCGCCCTGGCCTCTGTTGCCAGGGGGACGTGCAGCAGCACGGCGGCCAACACCATGGCCATCTCGGGACTGCGGAAACGGGCGATACGCATCGATCTCACTCCTTCACCGCTACTGTTGGCTCTTCTGGCTCTCTTGCAGCTTTGCTTCGTAGACTGCCTTTTCCCTCTCGTCCAGCTCAGAGATGTTGCGGGTCCAAACCGTCTTGCCAAATGGAGTTGAGCGCTCGAACTTCACCGTGTCGCCCTCGATCGCGACTACGTGGAAATTTGGCGCCGCCGGCGAATCGTCCCGTTTGCCTTCCAGTTCGCGCGTGTAGCCAAAGGGAGTCTTCGTATAAATCCAGGTCTTGCCGGAGGAATCCTTGAAGCGCCAAACACCTTCGCGGACCTGCTCCGCCCCGGCGGGCAGCGGGCTGGCAGCCGTTTGCTTCTCTGCCGGCGGCCGGGCCGCAGGCTTCGTGCTCTTCGTTTGCGCCATGGCACTCAAGGCAATCATCCCGATCAACATCATTCTCATCATGATTTCCTGCCTCCTGTTCTCTTCTTCCGGCTCACTTCAGTTGATCTTTTCCCAACGGCAATTCTGCCCAAAGGGGGTTCTGGTCAGGAGCTTGCGATAACCGTCCACAACCGCGCCTGCCGGGCTGTTGTCGCCTGACACACACGGCTTGGTGGAAGGGGCCTCCGCTCCAGCGTCCTTGGATTCCTGGGTTGACACCGCAGTGACTGCTGCGCCGCCGGGCGCGGGTGTCTGCGCAGGCTGCGCACTGGCTGCGGGTGCGGCTCCGACTGCAGCGGGCGCTGCGGCCTGCTTTTCCTCGGACTTATCCCGCAACTCCTCGTATCGGGCGGGAACCTCTTTACCGTCCCAGGAGAAAACCAGTCCGGCCTGCTCCGCCCTCACAAGCTTGAATTCACCAATCGTGTCGCCGATCAAATACGACTTCTGCTTCCCGCCCGGCGCCGGCGCGAGGATGATTCGCGGCGCATCGCCGAAGTTCATCATGCCGTAGTAGCGCGGCAAGGCGGGCATTGGCTTGGGCGCCGCCACTTCCTGGATCACCGTTGGATTGCGGTCCTTGCTGAAAGGCAGCTTTGTCGCTACGTCCAGATAATTCGCTGCGGACACCTGGCCTGCCGGTGGCGGAATGAGCACAACCGGCGGGGGCGCGGCGGGAGCCGGCGCACGCAGAAATTCCGTCTGGCGGCGCAGCCTCTCGTCGTACATCACCTTCAGCCGCCATGCACCCAGTCCAATCAGGCCCAGCAGCAGCAGGTTCACGACGATGAGATTCCGCTTCCTCAAAACGCCGCCCCTCCCTTCTTCTCCGGCACAAGCTTGCGCGGAACAATGCCGGTGAAGGTGATTCGCGCCGGCACCAGCTTCTGCTTGCTGGTCACCTGGCCAAACTGGAGTTCGGAAACCGAAACCAGCTCAGTCTGGTTGCTCATATCGGTCAGGAAGTTGATGATCTGCTCAATGCCGGAATCCATGCTGACGCTCATCACCACTTCGCCGTACGAATCCCCGAAGGCTCGCGGCGGCCCGAACTCCGTCGACTTGAAAACAATCGGCGGCTGCTGCGCCTGCGCGACACGACGCACGATCTCCGACAACTGCGCCTGTGCAAGCGGCGCTGTTTCGGCCTGGATGATCCCTTTCTCGCGCTTCCCCAGGTCATCTTCCAGCTTCTTCAGCGACTCCTCCAGCGGCGCGGCCGACGCTGCCGTGCGGCGCAACGAGTTCAACCGCCGCTCCTCGCCCTGCACCGAGTTGGCCGGGCCGACCACTGTCGAATTGCGCTCCGGCCAGAAGTACACCCCGGCAAAGGCCGCGGCGCATGCCCCCAAAAGCGTCAATGCACGCTTGTCACGCTGAGAGAGACTGGAGAGCCTCATCGTCCAACTCCCTCCCTGTTCGTGCGGATGCGGAACATCTCGCCTGTCGCCGTCCGCGCCAGCGGCGTAGTGAACTCGGAGCCCGTGAAGCGCGGTGACGCGTCCAGCTTCTTCAGCAGCGTGTCGGCCTGCTCGATCTCCCCGCCGATGGTCACGCTCTTCTGATCGATCTGCAGCGTCGTGATGTAAGCAGGCGGAGCCAACGTCTGCGTCAGCTCGAGCACGATGTCGAGATGCTCTTTCGTCCGCTTGCGATACTCTTCAAGCTGCTGGATTCGCCGGCTGGAATCGGTTATCTTGCTCCGGAACGTCTCTACGCGCCGCGCGGTTGGTGTCAGGCGCGCGATCTCGGATTCCAGCAGGGTCTTGTATCGCCGCTCCATCAAGGAGCGTTGCGCAAACAGCCCCACAGCGAGCACCGCCAGAACCACGCTCAGAACGATTGTGGGAACGTACATCGCACGCGAAGAGACTGTTCTGAGCTCCACCGGCAGCAGGTTGACCGGAGTGCCAAGCTTCGGGCACGCCGCGGCCAAAGCCGCGGCCCAGGCCACAGCCGCGCGCGATCGGCCCGCATCGGAGAAATCGAAATTGTCCGGCGCAGACTGCCAGGCGGGTAGCACGTCGGCGAGGTCACGCGTCTCAACGCCCGGCTCCAGTCTCATCTCGGCAGCAGCCAAACCGGCGGCGCGCTCAGCCGGCAACTCGAATTGCGCAGAGAACAGCGGATGCGACTCGCTCTCGCCGTAGACCTCCACCGGAGCTTCCGCGCCAGCATTCAGTCCGGCAACGGCCAGCATGCCGCCGGCGGGCGGCTCCGCGAAGAGGCGGACAGAAGGAAATACGGCGCCGCCGGAGAAGGTAATGCCGGCCAGCTTGATGCCGGCTTCGGCAAACAGCGCCGTGTAGAAATCGATATGCCGCCGCTCCGCGATGGCGACGACAAATGCGTCGCTGCGCCCGGCGCGCTTGAAGTCGCAGATCACCTCGTCCTCGGGGAACGGGTGGAGTGTGTCGAGCTGAAAGCGGATGGCCGACGCCGCGTCCTGATCCGTTACGCCCGGAAGACGCATCTGCCGGGCAATCACCTCATGCCGCGGCAGGATGACCAGCGCCGCCAGATGCCCGGCTGAGTGCTGCTGCAGAAACGCGGCATACTCCGCGCCCCACTCGGCGGCCGGGCGTTCCCTGAAATCCGCAACATGCAGTGTTGCCAGCAGTCGGGCGCCGCCCGGACGCACCCGGGCCAGCATCACGTGAAGATCACGCTCACCGACGACGATGCCTGCGCCCGTTCCGAAGCGGAAGACCTTACGCAGAAATGGAGCTCTCAGTTCGGCCATACATTGAACAGTGGCGGGGCTGCCGCGTTATCCTGCCACGCCAGAATCCGGAAACCTTCCGGCGAGACTCTTGAGCCGATCTGCACGGTCATGGCGACCGTGCGGCGCAAATCAGAGAGCTTGCCATCCTGCCGGCGCATGCGTGCTGTGGCCCGCAGTGTGTAGAACAAGTAGCCGCCCACACGGAAGCGATCGGCTGCCGGGCCGAGCATAGGCTTGATTACGGGCATCTGCATCTGCCGGATCGGCGCCTCACGACGCATCGCGACGATCGCCTCCACGCTGGACGGCGGAACGCCCATCGCCAGCATCACCACAGGATTGACGGTGTTAATGTCGAATGCGTAGCCGGCACTCACAACAGACAGGCAGTCCCGTAGTCCGGCCCGGGGCGCCAGGCCGCCCTGGGGACCGCGGCTGTAGCCGCCGTAAAACAGGTCAGGAGTGATTCCGTTCACTGACATCAGCTCTTCCAACTGATCTATTGACGTATGCGGAGCGCGAAAAGACGGAGACCGGCTCAAATACAGTGTGTCCAGTCCGCCAATCTGCCCCGCGCGCCAATGCAGAATTCCCATCGCGACCTGGCTCGCCACGGCGGGAGGCAGTCCCAGAACGGCAAGCAGTCGCTGCACCTCATCCTCCGTCATGATGTTCACGTTGAACTTGGAGGATTCCGCAATCACCTCCACCGCGGCATCCCCTTCGGGAAACGGAAGGTGCAAAAGCGGCATCCCCTGCTCCCACCAGCGCGCCGGCGCGGTCGGCTCAGTCCAGGGCGCTGGTCCGTACATCAGATAATTGACCGCCCGGTCCGCCGCGCCGCAGGCCAGATAGTAGGCGCGCATGCCCTCCAATGCCGTGTCGGTCCGCGAGATTTCGTTGCGCACATTGCTGGCCACCGAGAAAGCGATGGCCGAAAGAGCGGCCGACAGCCACAGCACCATCAACAGTGCGCCGCCCAGGTTCCCGGCCCTGCTACTAATACGTCTCATACACGCCCCGGTTCGGGCGGATTCGTCCCGTGAACGTCATGGGAGGCAGACGAACGGGGTCCTGTTCAAGCGGCGCCATCTCGATGCGAACCGCGCTCGGCCAGATGTCCACACGCCCCCAGAGCGGCAGCCATTTCTCAGTTGAAGGCCGGAGCGATTCAAGATACTCAAAGCGGCAGTGCGCCAGCTTGTCGGCCAGCACAAACGAACGCGGGCCGGGCATAGGCGGTGCAAAGCGCACAAAGCTCATGCCGATCTCGGCGTCTGGCGCCGGCGGCAGGCACAAAAAGCCGGCCCCGACCGGTCCGGTGTAGGGAGTCTCATTCACCACCAACCGCACGCCCTGTCCACTCTCACCCGGAATCACGAAGAGTTCCACGATCTGCGGCATGCCTCGGGCCCCGCCTTCAATGGAGTACGTCGTGACGAAACGCATCACCGCAGGCCCGCCCTCGAAGAAGGGAAGTAGCCTGCCGCCTTCAGAGACCTGCGTTCCGCCGCAGCGCGCCTTCACCGGCAAGAATCCCGCCACCTGCTGCTCCAGGATGCTCTGCGCCGTGGCAGCGCGCCGGTTCGCGGAGAGCCTCCGGTTCGACGCATCCATCGCGGACAGGCCCGCGCGAATCGCAAACAACATGCCCACTGAGAGCAGGCTCACCAGCGTCACCGCGATGAGCACCTCGATCAACGTCATGCCAGCCTGTGCGTCACGTCTCATCCGAGCGGTTTCACCCCCTCGGAAACCGGACCCTGCTGTAACAGAGGCAGGTCATCGACCTCAATTCGCGCGCCGCGATAGGCGTCCACTTCCATCGTGCGGCGCAGGTTGCCCTGCATCCACCAGACTTCCAGATGGATCCGCTCCAGCATGCGGGAGCCGGCCAGCGGGGCCTGTCCCGGCAATGCAGAGGTTTCGAACGGCGCCACCAGTGCGCGCCAGCCGGCCTGCACGCCGCCCGTTGTTTCCTGCGCGAAACGGCCTTCCAGCGGCACACCTTTCGGTAGCCCTCTGGTCGCCAGCAGTTCATCCATCTGCCGGCGCGCCAGCGCCATACCGCGTTCGGTCTCCGTGAGCCGCGATGCATTCGACATCGACGTACGCAGCGCGCCCAGCAGGCCCGTGATGGCAATGGCCATCAGCAGCGTGGCCACCAACACCTCCAGCAACGTGAATCCTCTGCGCGCTCGCACCGGCTATCGCTCCTCTTGTGAGACGCTTTCCGGAGGGATTTCGACGACGGTCATCGCCGTCAAAGGATCGATTCGGATCAGCCGCCGCTGCCCGCGCCGGTTGATCAGCTCAACCCCAAGCCGCGGAAACGTTGTGCCCGGCAGCAGAATCACACTGCGCGCAGTCTCTCCTTCCGACGGCGGCTCCGGATGCAGGTGGAAGATCGCGACTCCGTCTTCGAGCTTCAGGCTGCGCTCAAATTTCGGGTCCATGCTGCGCAGCTCCATCCGGCCATCGTTGCGGAAGAACGTGATCTCGACGGGCTCCTGCGACCGCTCCACCTTCGCCATCGCCTGGCTGAGGAACGTCGCCACTGAATCCGAAGAGGAGCGCAGCCGCAGCGAGTCCAGACCCGAGGTGACGCTGGGAAACGTCAGACCGGCCAGCAGCCCGACGATCGTCACCACGATCAGCATCTCGAGGACAGTAAGCCCGGACTCCCGCCGCGTTCGCATCATTGAACTACTGCGACTTCCAGCTCACGATGTCGGCGGCGATGCCTTCCCCGCCGGGCTGTCCGTCTGCGCCCAGGCTGATGATGTCCGGCTCATCGCCGTGCTCGCCCGGGTACTTGTAAATGTAGGTGTGTCCCCACGGATCGACGGGAATGTCCTGCGGCAGATACGGTCCCTGCCACTGGTTCACGTTCTGGGGCTTCGCGCGCAGCGCACCCAGCCCCTGCTCCGTGGTCGGGTAGAGTCCCGTGTCGAGCTTGTAGGCCCCAAGCGCCGTGGAGAACGCGTTGATCTGAGCCCGCGCCGCGGTGACGCGCGCTGTGTCACCTTTGCTGAGCAGTTTCGGCGCCACCAGCGCGGCGAACAGCCCGATGATCGTCAGCACGACGAGCATTTCGATCAGCGTGATGCCTCGCCGGTTCCGCCGGCGTGAGTTGCGTGTGGAGGTCATGGCAGTATCTTCCCTTAAAACATTACATCGCCATTTCGTTCATGCCGGTGATGGCCAGCAACATGCTCAAAATCAGGGCGCCGACAGCGACACCCATAACCAATATGATGAGCGGTTCGAACAGGGAGGTGAAGCGCTTGATCGACGCCTTCGTGTCCGCATCGTAGATGTCCGCCGCGCGCATGAACATCGTGTCCAGTCGTCCCGTCTCCTCACCCACGGCCAGCAGATGCGCTGTCAGCGGCGGGAATGCGCCCGACGCCGCCAGCGGCTGCGAAATCCCTTCGCCCCGCTTGACGCCCTGCGACACCAGCTCCAGCGAGTCCGCCATCCGCCGGTTCGTCATGATCCCCCGCGAGATGCCGAGCGATTGAACCAGCGGCACTCCGTTCGCCACCAGCGTGCCCATCGCGCGGGCGAACTGCGCGGTCTGCGCCTTCCGCAGCGCATCGCCGAGCAGCGGCAGTCTCAGCCGCACTCCATCCCACCAATACTTTCCCACCGGTGTTTGAATGTGTACGCGGAATGCAATCAGCACGGCGAAGACCGCCCCCAGCACCCACATCCCGTAGGCGCGCACCCAGGTGCTGACGTCCAGCATCGCCTGCGTCATCGCAGGCACTTTCATGTTCGACGTCGTGAACGCACTGGCGAAGCGCGGCACCACGTAGTACATCAGCACAAAGATCGATCCAAAGCCCACCAGCGTCAGCAGCACCGGATACACCATCGAGCTGACGATGTAGCCGCGCAGTTCATCCCGCGTCTTCTCGTATTCGGCCAGCCGCTCAAAGATCGCCGAAAGCGATCCCGACGCCTCCCCGGCGCGCACCATGTTCACGTAGATCTCGGGGAAATAGTCCGGCTTGGTGGCGAGCGAATCGGCCAGCGACTTGCCGGCTTTCAAAGTACGGAGCACGTCGTTGACCAACGTGCGGAACTCCTTGCGCTCGCTCAGTTCGCTGGTGATGGACAGCGCCCGGTCCAGCGGCACGCCCGCGTTCAACAGCGTCGAGAGCTCCTGCGTAAAGAACAGCACGTCGCGCCGCCGCCCGAATTGCAGCTTCGGCAGCTTCACCTCTGCGCGCCCCTGCGGCGCCAGCCCGACGTACAGTGGGACCAGCCCCTGCTTGCGCAACTCCATCGCGACTCGCTTCTCATCCTCGCCCGCCAGCGCGCCGGTCCTCACCTTCCCATCGCCGGAGACAGCTCTGAAGTGATATGACGTCATGGCCCAGCGTTAAAACTCCTGCGTCACACGCATGACCTCTTCGGCCGTCGTCACGCCCTGCGACACCTTCAGCCAGCCGTCCTCGCGCAGATTCCGCATCCCGTGCTTGCGCGCGGCGATTGTCAGTTCGCTCGCATCCGCATTCGCCATGATCAGCTTGCGCAACTGATCGTTCAACTCCATCATCTCGAAGATGCCGACGCGGCCCAGGAAACCGCCGCCGAAGCACTTGTCGCAGCCTGCGCCGCGGAACGTCGGAATCGTGTCCCCCGCCGGCGTCATCCGCTCCCCGTTCGGAGCCTTGCAGAACGGGCAGATCAGCCGCACTAGCCGCTGCGCCAGCACCGCCACTAGTGACGAGCAGATCAGGTAGTTCTCCACGCCCATATCGGTAAGCCGCGTGATCGCGCTCGGCGCGTCGTTGGTGTGCAAGGTCGAATACACGAAGTGGCCCGTGAGAGCGGAGCGGATGGCCACGTCCGCCGTCTCCCGGTCGCGAATTTCGCCCACCATGATCACGTCCGGGTCCTGGCGCACGATGTGCCGCAGCCCGGTCGCAAACGTCAGCCCGATCTGCGTGTTCACGTGGATCTGGTTGATCCCGTCCATCTGGTACTCGACCGGGTCCTCGATCGTAATGATCTTCTTGTCGCTCTGATTGATGCGCTTCAGCGCGGAATACAGCGTCGTCGACTTCCCGCTGCCCGTCGGACCGGTCACCAGGAAGATCCCGTGCGGCAGCGCCGTGAAATGCTCCATGCGCTTCAGCATGAGATCGTCGAAGCCCAGGTTGCGCAGGTCGTAGAAGTCGCCCGCGCTGCGGTCCAGCAGTCGCATGACGACGCTCTCGCCGTACAGCGTCGGCAGCGTCGAGACGCGCAGGTCCACCTCACGGCCCAGCGTCTTGATCTTGATGCGCCCGTCCTGCGGCAGGCGGCGCTCGGCGATGTTCAGCTTCGCCATCAGCTTCAGCCGGCTGATCACCGCGGCCTTCAATTCGCGTGGCGGCGGCTCCTGCTCCTGCAGCACACCGTCGATGCGGTAGCGGATCTTGAACTCTTTCTCGAACGGCTCGATGTGAATGTCGCTGCCGCGCTTCTCCACCGCCTGCGCGATCATGGCGTTCACCAGCCGGATCACCGGGGCCTCGCTCGCCATGTCGCGGAGCTGCTCGAGATCCGCCGAACTCTCCGCGCCGTCCGCGCTGAACTCCGTCTCCGGCTTCTCTTCCTCGCCGTAGTAGCGGTCCACCGCATCCGCGATCTCCGGCTCCAGTGCGATCTCCGGCTTCACGCGCAGACCCGTCGCGGCACGAGCCGCGGCCAGCGTCTCGAAGTCCATCGGATCCACCATCGCCAGCACCAGCGCGCCCCCGTCCATGCGCAATGGCAGGATCCGGGCCTGCCTCAGAAAGCGCGCGGAGAGCTTCTCCGTCTCGGGCGAGACCAGCGGCGGACCTTCAATCTTCGCCACCGGAATCGAGAGCTGCTCGGACAGCGCCTGCACCACGTCGCGGTGCGCCACGAATCCCAGGTCCACCAGGATCCGCCCCAGCTTGTCGCCGCGCTCCCTCTGCAACTCCAGCGCGCGATCCAGATCTTCCTGCGAGAGCTGCCCCCGCCCAATCAGAATTTCGCCCAAACGCATCTTTACTCTTCCCGCACCCGGATGATGTTGTCGAGCGTCGTGCGCGGCTTCCGGTTCGCCGCCACATCCAACAGCGCGCTCCGCTGCGCCTGCATCGTGATCTGACGCGGCATCCCCGATGAATCCTCCCAGCCCTGGTACAACAGGGACACTCCGAACACCAGTTGCTCCTCCGGCGGCAGCCGGTCCATCGAGCCCGCCGTGGCGAGCATCGACTCGCGCATCAGATTCCTCAATTCCGGAAGTCGCTTCATCTTGGCGGCTCGCACCCGCGCAATTTCGTCCTTCGTCAGCGCCGGCCGGAACGGCGAAATCCCCGGCGTCTGCACAAGGTTCACCTCCGCCGTAAAGACGGCTCCAAAACCTTCCAGATACAGGCCGCGAGTCAGGCCGAGCACATCAATGGGCATTTCGATCGTGAAGCGCTGCAGCCTCTGGTCGAAGCTCTTCTCCATCGCGGCGATCTCCGCCCGGGAAGGACGCGATTGCTGCGCCGGTAGAGGCAATAGAGCGAGAGTAAGAAAGATCGCGCCGAGTTGCATCAGTCCCCTCCCATGCGCGCCGCGCTGAGATAGATGTTGTTTACTCTCTTCTGCAATCCGTCGAACGCGGCACTCACATCGCGCAGGTCGGCATTCCGCTGCTGGTCCACCCGCTTCTCAAACGTCTGCAGCCGCGCAGCCATCTCGGTCATCGCGGGCTTCAACTGCGTCTGGACTTGTGCGTCCACCGCCTCCGGCAGCCGCCGCGCCACCTCCGCCTGGATCTGCGCCTCGATCTGCTGCTGCGACAATCCAGCCACAGCCGGCGCGGGAGCCGGTGCAGCCTGTCGCGGCACAAACGCGTGTACCAGCAGCGCCAGAGAGAGCATCACCGCCGACGCGAACCCCAGCCGCGGAGCCGAACTCCAGAAACGCTGCCACCACGTCGGCTCGAACACAGGATCCGAGACGAACGCGATGCGACGCGGGATCTCCCGCGCCGGCAGCCGCTTCAGCGCCGTCAGCGTCAGCCGCAGCCCTTCCACTTCCTGAAGGCACTCTTCACAGCCGGCAAGGTGCTCTTCCACCTGCCGCCTCTCGGCAGCCGGCAGTTCCTCCAGGACGAACCCTTTGTAATCAAACTCAGGACAAGTCATGACCTGAACCTCGTCTTGCTCTCACTCCGCTCCAGGCGCCGGCGGCCTGGCCACCGGCGACAGGATCTCCTTCAATAACTCCAGCCCCGTGTACACCCGGGACTTGATGGTCGAGGCGGGGCATTCCAGAATCTCCGCGATTTCGTCGAACTTGAAGCCCTCATAGACCTTCAAAACCACTGCCTCCCGCTGATCCGGCGAAAGCCGCGCCAGCGCCGATTCCACGGCCAGCGTCACCTCCACCGGCGCCATCCGGCCTCCAGTCGAGCCGCCGACCGCATGGTCCTCCAACTCGATCTCCCGCTGCGGGCGCCGCAGATGGCTCATCGCCTCGTTGTGCGCGATCCGGTACAACCACGGCCCGAACCTCCCCGCATCGTCCAGCCGCGCAAGATTCTGATACGCCTTGAGAAAAGCGTCCTGGCTCAGATCCAGCGCATCGTCCGGATGACCGGTCAGACGGAGAAGATAGTTGTAGATCTTCGTCTCCCAGCGGGAGACGAGCGCGTTATAGGCGTCCACATGGCCCTTACGGGCCCGCAGCACCAGATCCCGGTCTTCAACCTCTCGGAAAATCAACTCCAGGTCTCCCTGGTCATTGTTCCTGATCCTTCCGTCTGTTTCAAAGACGAAGTTGCGGGCAAAAAAGACGAACCGCCTTCGTGGGGCGGAGACCTGTTTAGCTACCATAGCCTTTAAGGAGCCGCCCTGAGCACACCGTACCCCGACTCCGTCCGCTTCCTCTACGCCCTCGGCAACGAGTACAAGACCATCAAATTCGGCCTGGAGCGCATCAGGGCCCTCCTCGAAGCCCTCGACAACCCCCACCACGCTTGCCGTTTCATCCATGTCGCCGGAACCAACGGCAAGGGCTCCACTTGCGCCATGATCGAGCGAACCCTCCGCGAAGCGGGTGTCCGCACCGGGCTCTACACCTCGCCTCACCTGGTCGAGCCCACCGAGCGCATCCGCGTCTGCGGCGAGCCCTGCAGCACGGAGGAGTTTTCGGAAGCCTTCACCCAGGTGCACGAGACCGCCGAACGCCTCATCGCCTCCGGGGCTATCGACATGCACCCGACCTACTTCGAAACCGTCACCGCGATGGCGTACATTTTGTTCCGGCGCAAGCAGGCCGATACCGTCGTCCTCGAAACCGGCATGGGCGGCCGCCTCGACGCCACCAACGTCGTCGATCCTCTGCTCTCCGTCATTACCCCCATCGACTTCGACCACGAAAAGTTCCTCGGCGACACCATTCCGCAAATCGCCTTCGAAAAGGCTGGCATCATCAAACCCGGCCGCCCCGCCGTCTTCTCACGCCAGCACGCCGAGGCGTTGCACGTCCTGGAGCAGCGTGCCGCCGAGTCCGGCTCCGAAATGATCCGCGCCTCCAACTGGCGCGTCGATCATCTCGAACTGCACCCCTACGGCAGCCGCTTCCATGCAGTCGGCCCGGGCACTCAGGTTGTCATCGATTCGCCCCTCATCGGCGCTCATCAGGTGGAGAACGCCCTCACCGCCACCACGGCGCTCCACCACCTCGGCTACTCTCCCGATCAGATCACGCGCGGCATCGCCGCTACCGTCTGGCCCGGCCGACTGGAGCGCGTCCGCCAGTCCCCCGACGTCTTCCTTGACGGCGCCCACAACCCCGCCGGAGCCCGCGCGCTCGCAGGCTACATTCGCCATTCGCATCACGGCCGCCGCATCTGGATGGTCTTCGGCGCCATGCGCGACAAGGACCTCCACGTCATCGGCCACACCCTCTTTCACCTCGCCTCCGAGTTGATCTTCACCTCCCCCGACCAGGCCCGCGCCTTTCAAGCCGAAGAGATCCGCGAAATCTCCGGCGAGACCCGCGCCCGCATCGCCCCCACCGTTCCCGATGCTCTAGCGATGATCGAATCCGCAGCACCGCAGGACGCCGTCTTCATCACCGGCTCCCTCTACCTCGTCGGCGAGGCCCGCGCCCTGCTTGTAGCGTAATCACACTGGCTCGAAAACAAATCACAGTGCAGCGGAGTCTGATGTATTGCCCATGAGTATCGGCACGCGGCGGCACATGATCCTGATGGCGGCAAGTTTGCTGGCCATAGGTGCAAGTGCGCTGCTGGTGGTCGAACGCTCACCCGGGAGTTCGGTTCCGAAGAATATCGTGGCTCTCGCGGTAAGCGCCTCTGGCCAGTGGTTGGCGAGTGGAACCGGCAGCGGCCGCATCCTGATCTGGGATCTGGACCGGCGACGAGCCGTTCGTGAAGTGCAGAGGTTGAGCGGAACTCTCAACGCTCTGCAGTTTGACCCGGCCGGCGAATACCTGGTCGTCTCCGACAGGAACATCACGCTCGTGCCGGTCTCGAATCCGGGCCGGACGCGCACCATTCGAGACGACGGGGCCAACTACGGAACGGTCAGATTCTCTTCAGATGGTCGAACGCTCCTGACAATCAACGGCCAGGGCGTGATTCTGGCGATCCCGGTCGGAACTGGTGGCGCCCAGGCGCAAGTCTGCTGCTCGACCATCTATGGCGAAGTTGCGTTCAGCCCGGATGATGCTTTCGCGATCGTAGCCGGTCATTGGCCGGCCATCTGGGATCTGCGGACGGGTCAACTTGCCGGCCGGCTGACTGAGGCGCGGAAGTTCATGGCATTCGGGCCGATCGCAATGGACGCTCGCAGAGGTCTCCTGTATCTCGGCAGTCAGGACGGCCGCGTGCATGTATGGGATCTGCTGCGCAGAGAGTATCTTCGTGCGTCCTTACCTCAACAGGGGTACGTCTCCACGATCGCACTCCTGGGGGCCACAGGGTGGATTGCCTATGCCGCCCAGGGCGAGCCGGTACGGCTTTGGAACCTTGAGAAAGGCGAAAGCCGGGTGGTGCCGGCCGCGCGCAGCTCAAGTAACCTCGTGTTTGACGCAGCGCGTCATCGCACAGCGCTGGGGACAAACTCCGGGAGTGTTGAATTCTGGGACTTGGTCGAAGGCAGGATCCTGGGCACTCTGCCCTGAGGCTGGCCGGCGCAGGCGCAAGGGGATCTGTCGCCCAACAGGTTGTGACTGTCTCTCGTGGGATAATCTTCCTTCGGTCCCCGATGTCGTCTCACTATCTGTTCGCGCACCTCGTGCGCGCTCCCCTCATCATCCTGGCCACCGCCCTGATGGGCTCCATCAGCCTCATCACAGCCTTCTGGGATTCCGACGGCCGCCAGCAGCTCGCCGTCGCCCGCGTCTGGGCCCGCATGCTCCTCTGGATCGCCGGCGCGCGCGTCAAAGTCATTGGCCTCGAAAAGCTCGATCCCCGCGGCAGCTACGTCGTCTGCCCCAATCACGTCAGCTACATGGACACACCCGTCCTGCTCACCCACGTCCCGGTCAACTTCCGCTTCCTCGCCAAGGAAGAGCTCTTCAAGATCCCCTTCATCGGCGGACACCTCCGCCGTGCCGGTAACATCAGCGTGCCCCTGGAGGACCCGCGCGCCGCCCTCAAAGTCCTCGGAGCCGCCGGTAAAGCAATGAAGGAACGTGGACTCTCCATGCTCGTCTTCCCCGAGGGCGGACGCTCCGAATCGGGTGAGCTCGAACCATTCAAAGACGGGGCCGCCTACCTCGCCATCAAAGGCGGTGTCCCTGTGGTGCCCATCGCCATCATCGGTATCCGCGACATCCTGCCCATGCACTCCAGCCACATCCGGCCCGGCCCTGTCACCCTGCGCGTCGGTGATCCGATCCCCACCGAGGGCATGAAGAGCTCCGACCGCACCGAGCTCACCCAGCGCCTCTACGACACCATCGCCGCCATGAAGCGCGAAGGGCTGTAGACGCAGCTATACTCAGAAAACCATGCGTGGGTTCCTCCTCCTTTTGGGATGCGTTGCTACCGCCGCCGCTCAGGCGCCTCAAGCCTCTTCAATGGACATCCGCGAGTACGAGCCGAAGTCCTCCCTCGTCTCCCCGCAGAACCCGAAGACCCGCGCGAAGTATCCCTTCATCGACGTCCACAACCACCCACGTTTCCCCATGCCTCCTGATCAGGCGAAGAAGATGCTCGCCGACATGGACGCCCTCAACATGAAGATCATGGGCAGCCTCTTCGTGCGCGGAGGAAATAATGAGCGCCTGAAGTCCGCTGTCGACAGCGCTGCCTCACTCGCCCCCGGCCGTTTCTTCTTTTTCGCAAGCCCCGATTACACGAACCTCGACGATCCCGCCTATCCTCAACGCGCCGCCGCTCAGTTCGAAAAGGACGTCAAGCTCGGCGCCCGCGGCCTCAAGGTCTGGAAAGACCTCGGCCTCAACATCAAGGACTCCAAAGGACAGCGCATCGCCATCGACGATCCCCGCTTCGATCCCCTCTGGGACATGTGCGCCAGACTCAAGGTCCCCGTCTTCATCCACACCGCCGACCCGAAACAGTTCTGGGAGCCCATCGACAAAAACAATGAGCGCTGGCTCGAACTGCAGGAGATGCCCGGCCGCCGCCGCGACGACGGCAGCAACCCGCCCTGGGAGCAGCTCATCACCGAGCAGCACAATGTCTTCCGCAAGCACAAGAACACGATCTTCATCGACGCCCACCTCGGCTGGCTCGGCGGCGACCTCGCACGCCTCGGCAAGCTCATGGACGAGTGCCCCAACGTCTACACCGAAATCGGCGCCGTCCTCGCCGAACTCGGCCGCCAGCCCCGCTTCGCCCGCCAGTGGTTCATCCAGCACCAGGACCGCCTCGTCTTCGGCAAGGACACCTGGAACCCCGTCGAATACCACACCTACTTCCAGGTCCTCGAAACCGCCGACGACTACTTCCCCTACTACCGCCGCCGCCACGCCTTCTGGTCGATGTACGGACTCGACTTGCCCGATGAAGTGCTCAAAAAGCTCTACTACAGGAACGCGCTCCGCATCATCCCCGGCCTTGACGCCAGTGCCTTTCCGCAGTAGGTTCTCTTGATGCGGCTCCGGGCGCTGCTCATTCCCGCGTTCCTGCTGTCTGCCTGCCGGCCCTACGAGATCCCTGCGGAGAACGTGACCGGCGAGTTCAAACCGCTGGTGGAGCAGATCCTCGCAGCCTGGGTCTCCCTCGATATCAGGCAGGTCGAGCCCTTTTACACCAGGAACCCCGGCGACATTTTCTTCGATGTTTCACCTCTCAAGTACGTAGGCTGGGAGGCCTACTCCTCTGCCGCCGAGGCGATGCATCGGCAGGCAAAATCGGCTTCGTTCCAGATTCATCCCGATTTCAGGGCAACTCGCCGCGGCGGCCTCGCCTGGGTCAGCTACACCTTCACGGCCGGGATGGAGATGAAGGACGGCCAGAAGTTCTCGAACGTCGTTCGAGCCACACAGGTATTTGCAAAGCAGCGCAGTGAACGGTGGCTGGTCATCCACGACCACTTCTCCGTGCCCGCGCAAGAACAGAACCAGTAGAGGTTTTTGATATGAAGCTCACGCTCCTGTTGGTCCTCACCCTCGGGCTCGCGGCCTGCTCCGCGCCGAAAACCGAAAACGCCACGGCTGAGTTCGCACCCATGGTCGAGAAGGTGAACGCCGCCTGGCAGACTCTTGATACGGCCAATGTTGCTCCCTTCTACGCCAAGGACGCCGATCTGACGTTCTTCGACGTCGCGCCTCTGCAGTACAAGGGCTGGCAGGCCTACGCGGACGGCTTCAAGAAAGTGGCCGCCGACTGGCAGTCCGTCCGGATCAGGGTGGATCCCGGCACCCACGCCATCAAACACGGCAATATCGCCGTCGTGAACTGGACGGGAAGTTTCACCATCACTCCAAAATCGGGCTCACCCATGAGCGGACAAATCCGCGGCACCGAAGTTCTCGAGAAGCGCGATGACAAATGGCTCATCGTCCACGAGCACGTCTCCGCTCCCATGGCCGAGCCCGCCCCCCCGCCGCCCGTTGAAAAGCGCCCGGCCGCCAAACCCAAGCCCGCCCACACCAAAAAGAAGAAGTGAGGTGACTTGGACAGACCTCCCGGGCCTGTCCGTTCCTCAACGAGCTTCAAAGAACGCCATGAACGTTTCCACCACGTGGCTCGTCCGCGTGTAGAGAACGAAGTGATCCCCGTTCGGGAATATGGCGAGCTGTGAGTTCGGAATCAGCCGCATCATCTCCACTCCGTGCTCCGGCTTCACCCCATCGTGATCGCCCTGCATGATCAACACCGGCGCCTTGATCGACCTCACATCGGCATCCGCGAAGCCTTTGAAGTCGCGGCCCTCCGCCTTGATCTTCTTCACCAGCACGGGCCACTTCGACTTGTCCGGCGCAACGCGGTCGTACGGCTCCTTCAGCGGCGGCGGCGCAAAGTCGTCCGGCAGGCTCAGAAACTGCTGATAGCTCTTCGCTTCGTAGGCTGTTGCCAGACTTCCCACATTCGCGCCGAGCACCGCCAGCCTGCCCACCACCTCGGGATGCTTCATCGCCAGACGCAGCCCCACGATGCCGCCGTTGCTGTAGCCAAACACATCCGCCCTATTGATATTCAGCTTCCTGAGCACCGCGGCCGTGTCGTCCGCCGATTGATCGAAACTGAGGGGCGCGTCGCGATCCGCCGTGCGCCCGTGCCCCTGCTGCTCGATGATGATCACCTGCCGCCGGTTGCCGATCGCCGCCAGCACAGGCGCCCACCCCTCCGCCGTCGCGAATGCGCCGTGCAGCAGCACCAGCGGCTTGCCCTGCCCGTGCATTTCGTAATACACCTTCAGCCCGTTCACTTCCGCGTAGTCGCCCGCCAAGGCCGGCAAGGCCAGCAGTGCAATGAGAATGTGCCCCACCATGCTCTTCTCCTATGCCGGTTTCAGGGCGAGCATCTCGGCGAGCTTGTCGTAGCTCTCCGCCGCGCCATGCTCCATGCCCGTCTGGATCACGATATCCCGCACTTCCTTCGACGGGTAAAGCACCGTCGCATTGAGTGTCGTCTTGCCATCTCTTTCCGTGAACACCGACGTCACCTGAGACTCGCCTGGATAGTCGTCGTACGACTCCATATGCACCGACCGCTCCGGCGGCTGGATCTCCTTGTACAAGCCGCGCATGCCCATCTCTCTCCCCTCCGGCCCGCGCAAGACGAAGCGGAAACCGCCGCCCACGCGCAAATCCACTTCGCAAACCACCAGCGACCAGCCTCGCGGCCCAAACCACCGCTTCAACAGTTCCGGTTTGCTGAAGGCTTCGAAAACCAGCTCGCGCGGCGCGTCGAAAACGCGCGTCAAAAGGATTTCACGGTCACTCGGCAGAGTGACTTTCAATGTCCCGGTGTTCTTCATGTGCATCTCCTCTATCGAGACCTGCGCTTCTTCTCTTCCCGCAACACCTGATCCAGACGCTTGAACTGCTCTTCCCACATCCGCCGGTAGCGCCGCAGCCAGACATCCAACTCCTGCAGCGGCTCCGCGCGCAGCGCGTAGATCCGCCGCTGCGCATCAGGACGGACTTCCACCAGCCCCGCTTCACTCAGGACGCGAAGATGCTTCGACGCCTGCGGCTGCCGCATGCCCAACCGGTCGACCACCGCCCCGACCGGCAGCGGCCCATCCGCGAGCAACTCAAATATCTGTAGCCGGCTCGGCTCCGCCAACGCCCTGAACGTTTCGAGCATGGTTCAATATGCCCTAAATGGAATATTCCTGTCAAGGAATATTTGCAACAATGAGCGCAGCATGCCGCGTGCTCTGGTACCGCCCCTTCTCCTGCTCGTTTGCCTCTCCGGCTGCGTTCGCCGCGATGGCCGCAACACGGACTGCCGCTGGCCCGGCGAGTCCAATCCCGCCCGCCCTCCCAGCGAACGCCACCTCAGCGCCGACGCCGAGTTCGCCGAGGAACTGGCCATCGAATACACCGACGCGCACCACGGTCCGCGCTCCGGCCACTTCGTCTCACACGAAAAGGCGGGAGAGGAACGAAACCGTTGTTTCCGAGTGTTGCTGGCGGAAGCTGGAAAAACGCACGGTGTGCCTGCGAAAGCTGTGTTTGATCAACTCGGCCGCAACCGCCTGGCGATCGATCTCGCCATCAACCTGCCCTTCTTCCTGCTCTACGCCCTCGCCGCTGGCTTTGCCGCCCGCAGCCTCTGGAGAAGCCGCGGCCTGACGATGGTTCTCGTCGCCTCTTTGGGGTTCGCCGTAACGGGATTGCTCTTGGGCGAGGTCTGGGCCAGCGGATGGGAAAGCCTGCGCGTCGGCAGCGGACACCTGAGCTACCGCGGCGAGCGCCTGATATGGGCGCACCACTCCATGGCGCTCTTCGCCGCCTTCACCGCCGTCTTCTGGCTGTCCGCGTGGGTCGCCCACCGCCGGAATGCAGGAACCCAGTGAGGCGTGAGCCATCCCGCTCGCTACCGCTCGCGGCTGTGGACGCAAGTGAGCCGCGAGCCGGAGCGAGCGGGTGTGACGGATTCGGCGCGTCTTTTCAGCGGAGCGCGCCAGCCCCATCAACCGGCGCCACCCCCGACTGCAAAAACCCGGTCAATCGCACCATCGCCTGCTCCAGAATTGCCCGCTCCACCGCGTAACAGATGCGGATACTCCCCTCGCCTCCCTCGCCAAACGCCACGCCCGGCGCCAGTCCGACACCCGTCTCCTGCAACAACCTTTTACAGAACCCGAACGAATCGCGCAGGCCGTCGATGCGCGGGAACAAATAGAACGCGCCGTCCGCCTCCGGCGCCGTCACGCCCTTCACCTTGCGCAGCGCCTGCATGCAGAAGTCGCGATTCCCGCGATACTGCTTCAGCATCTCGCGCATCGGGATATCGCCCCACTCCAGCGCGCTCTCCGCCGCCCTCTGCGCAAACGCCGGCGCACTCGAAATGATGAACTCGTTGAGCTTCGTCGCCCGATCCGCCAGATCCTGCCGCGCGATGATCCAGCCCACCCGCCAGCCCGTCATGCAGTACGCCTTCGAGAACGACTGCACCACCAGCACGCTGTCCTCACGCGTGCACAACTTCAAAATAGACGGCGCCGGCTTGCCGAGCGAACCGTCCGCCGGATACCAGAGCCGGTCGTACACCTCATCGGCGAGCAGCCACAGCTTGTGCCGCCGCGCAAACTCAAGCAACTTCTGCTGCTCCTCCACCGTCGCCACCCAACCAAGCGGGTTCGAGGGCGACGTGTACACAAGAAGTCGCGTCTTGGGGCCAACAAGGGCCTCCAAAGCGTCAAAATCGATATGGAAACGCGCATTTTGCAGCACCAGAGGCGCCATTCGCACCTCCGCATTGCACATGCGCGGAATCGACATCTGGTTCTGCCATGCCGGAGTCAGAACGATCGCTTCGTCGCCCGGGTCCAGCGTGCAGCGGATCCCCACCTGCAGCGCCTGTACGCCCGATGCAGTCACCACGATCTCATTCGAAGGATCGATCGAGACGCCGTGCAGCTCTTCGTACTTCCGCGCGATCATGCGCCGCAGTGAAGGCAGTCCCGCGTTCTCCGTGTAGTACGTGAAGCCGTCCGCCATCGCCTTCTGCGCCGCGCGCTTGATGAACTCCGGCGTCGGCAGGTTGGACTCGCCGAAGTACAGCCGCAGCACACCGTCGCCCATCGACATGGCGATGTCCGCGATCTCGCGGATGCGCGAATGCGGCACGGCGAGAGCGGAAGGTGCAACTTGGGCCATTAGCGGTTCGGCCGCGACGCCATCAGTTCCTCGATGTTCACGAGGTCCGTCGGGTAGCGTCCTGTGTAGCAGGCGTAGCAGTAGTGTTCGTTCTCGTCGTTCACGGCCTTGCTCAGGTTCTCGAGCGACAGATAGGCGAGCGTGTCGCAGCCAATAAACTCGCGGATCTCCTCGATGCTCTGATTGGCCGCGATCAACTCGCGCTTGGTCGGCGTATCGACGCCATAGAAGCACGGCGACATGGTCGGCGGGCAGGAGATGCGCACGTGCACCTCGCGCGCGCCGGCGTTGCGCACCATGCGGACGATCTTCTGCGAAGTGGTCCCGCGCACCAGCGAGTCATCCACCAGCAACACGCTTTTGCCTTTGAGAATCTCGCGCACGGGATTGAGCTTCAGGCGCACGCCGAAGTCACGGATCGCCTGCGAGGGCTCGATGAAGGTGCGGCCCACGTAGTGGTTGCGGATCAGGCCATGGCGGAAAGGAATGCCGGATTCTGCGGAGTAGCCGAGCGCGGCGGCGACGCCCGAATCGGGGATCGGCACCACCACATCGGCATCGACCGGCTTCTCGTGCGACAGCAGACGGCCCATCATCTCCCGCGATTGCTGCACGGAGCGGCCGAACACCGTCGAGTCCGGCCTGGAAAAGTACACATGCTCAAACACGCACTGCGCGCGGTTCTGCGGAACAGTGTAGAACTCGCGCAGCAGCCCGTCAGGACCCGCGATCACCATCTCGCCCGGCTCCACGTCGCCGATGTAGTGCGCGTCGATCAGGTCGAAAGCGCAGGTCTCGGATGCGAAGACATACGCTGGTCCTGTCCGCAGGTTCATGCGCCCGATGGCCAGCGGCCGGAAGCCGTGGGGATCGCGCGCGACGATGACGGAGTCCTCCGTCATGAAGACGAGAGAGAATGCGCCATCGATCAGCAGCAGCGCCTCGCGCAATGCCGAGGAGATCGTCTTCTGATCGCTGCGCGCCACCAGGTGGAGGATCACTTCGGTGTCGCTGGTCGCCTGAAAGATGGACCCCTGGTCCTCGAGCTGTTTGCGCAGCTCCGAAGCGTTGGTCAGGTTGCCGTTGTGGGCGACGGCGATGCGCCCCTTGTTGCAGGCCACGGAGAACGGCTGTGCGTTCAGGATCGCGGTATCACCCGCCGTGGAGTAGCGCGTATGGCCGATGGCCATGTGCCCCGGAAGGCGGTTGAGCACGCTGGCGGTGAAGATGTCCGCCACGTGGCCCATCGACTTGAAGCAGTGAATCTCCTTGCCGTCGCACGAGGCGATGCCGGCGCTCTCCTGACCGCGGTGCTGCAAGGCGTGCAGGCCCAGATGCGCCAGGTTGGACGCCTCCGGGTGCCCGTAGACGGCAAAGATGCCGCACTCCTCGTGCAGCTTGTCGAACGGTATCTCGAATTGATCCTCAGGCATCTGCCCCTCAGGCATGGACTTCGGCATGGAGCTTGTTCTCCAGCGCGGCGGCCCAACACTGCTTCAGCGCCCGCACCCCGGTTTCGATCAACACCTCGCCACGATTGCGGATCACCAGTTCTGAGCCTGCCGTCGTGCCGATCTTCACAGCGGGCACGCCGTGCGCCGCCGCAATTCTCTCCACAGCCGCCGCATCGCTGGTGGAAACCACCACGCGCGACGGTCCTTCATGATACAGCAACAACTCCGGGCGCAAAGTACTATCCAATTCGATGGCCGCGCCCACCTCGTTGCCGAACGTGGACTCAGCCAGGCAGAACGCCAGGCCGCCGTCGCTGACGTCATGCGCAGATTCAGCGAAGCCGCCCGCTACAATCTCCCGTACTGCGCCCTGCACCTTCTTTTCAAAGGTCATATCGAGCCGCGGGGGAAGTCCCCACAGTTGTTGGATGACCTGCTTGGCGTATTGGGTACCGCCCATGCGGACCTCATCGGCAGCTCCAATGCCGCCAATCAGATAGATGTCCCGGCCCGCTTCGCGGAAGGCGATGCCCGCCGGCATCTGCGTCTTCATCAGGCCCACGATGCCGAGCACCGGGGAGGGGAAGATCGGGTCGCCCAGAGTCTCGTTGTACAGGCTCACATTGCCGCCCGTGATCGGCGTTTCGAAGAATGCGCAGGCCTCCGCCATGCCTTCGATGGCTTCGACGATCTGCGCCATGATCTCCGGCCGTTCCGGATTGCCGAAATTGAGATTGTTCGTCGCGCCGATCGGCTCCGCGCCAACGGCAGCGAGGTTGCGGCAGCACTCGGCCACCATCAGCTTCGCGCCCTCGCGCGGATCCAGGTAAGTGTATCGCCCGTTGCCGTCGAGCGACATCGCCACCGACGTGCCGGTCTCCTTGATCCGCATCACTGCCGCGTCCCCGCCGGGGCCTTGCACGGTATTGGTGCGGACCATGTAGTCGTACTGCTCCCAGATCCAGCGCTTGTCGCACAGGTCTTCGGATCCGGCCAGCGTGTAAAGATCCTTCGTGAGGTCTTTCGATGCGAACGCCGGCGCCTCCATCGGCGCGGTCCGCAGCGGCTTGCTATAAGGCCGGTGGTAGAGAGGCGCCTCATCGGCAAGCGGGCGGGAGGGGATCTCCGCCACGATCTTGCCGTGGTCTCTCACGCGCATCATGCCGTCGTCCTTCACTTCGCCGACGATTCGCGCGTCCAGGCCCCACTTCCTGAACACGTCCAGCACTTCGCCTTCGCGGCCCTTGTAAGCCACCAGCAGCATGCGCTCCTGCGATTCGGAGAGCATGATCTCGTACGGCGTCATGCCCACCTCGCGCTGCGGCACGTGCATCAGATCGATCTCGATGCCGGTACCGGCGCGGCTGCCCATTTCGCACGTCGAGCACGTCAGCCCCGCGGCGCCCATGTCCTGAATGCCGGCGATCGCGCCGGTCTGCATCGCCTCCAGGCACGCCTCCAGCAGCAGCTTCTCCATGAAGGGATCGCCCACCTGCACGTTCGGACGCTTCTGCTTGCTCTCCTCGGTGAATTCGCCGGAGGCCATCGTCGCCCCGTGGATGCCGTCGCGGCCCGTCTTGGCGCCGACGTAAATCACCGGATTGCCGATGCCCGCGGCTTTGCCGTAGAAGATCTGGTCCTTGCGGAACACGCCCAGCGCGAACACATTGACGAGAGGGTTGCCGCTGTAGCTCGGCTCAAAGACGGTCTCGCCGCCCACCGTGGGCACGCCGAAGCAGTTGCCGTAGTGGGCTATGCCATGCACCACGCCGTCGACGATGCGCCGGTTGCGCGCGCCGGTGGCCGGATCGTCCAGCGGCCCGAAGCGCAGCGCGTCCATCACGGCGATGGGCCGCGCGCCCATGGTGAAGATGTCGCGGAGGATACCTCCCACGCCAGTCGCCGCGCCCTGGAACGGCTCGATGAAGCTCGGGTGGTTGTGCGACTCGATCTTGAACGCGATACACCACGGATTGCCTTCCGCGTCAGCGCCGATCTCCATGATGCCGGCGTTTTCACCGGGCCCCTGCACGACCAGCTTCGACTTCGTCGGCAGCTTCTTCAAATGGACGCGCGAGCTCTTGTAGGAGCAGTGCTCGCTCCACATGACGCTGAAGATGCCTAGTTCGGTGATGTTGGGCTCGCGCCCGAGAATGGAAACAATTCGCTCGTATTCGTCCGGCGTAATGGAGTGCGCCGCAACGACTTCCGGTGTGATCTGGCTCATTGTCTTACTTGTGGGTGGCGAACGCGGAGACGAGAGAGTGGAAGACGCCCAAACCATCTGAGGAGCCCATCAGCGGCTCCGTGGCGCGCTCCGGATGCGGCATCATGCCCATCACGTTGCGCTCTTTGTTGAGCACGCCGGCGATGTCGCGCAGCGAACCATTGGGGTTGTCGAGGTAGCGGAAAGCGATGCGGTCTTCGGCTTCGAGCTCATCCAGCGTGCGGTCGTCTGCGATGTAGCAGCCTTCGCCGTGGGCGATGGGAATGGTCAGCTCCGAGCCGGGCGTGATGGCGCTGGTGAATGGCGAATTGGTGGTGCCTACCTGCAGGCGAACAGGCTTGCAGATGAACTTCAACCCACGGTTCCGGACCAGCGCCCCGGGCAGCAGGCCGCACTCGGTGAGGATCTGAAATCCGTTGCAGATGCCCATCACCAGGCCGCCCTCGGCGGCGAATTTCTTCACCGCCGCCATGATGGGCGAGAACTTGGAAATCGCGCCGCAGCGCAGATAGTCGCCGTAGGAAAAACCGCCGGGAAGGATGACACAATCAGAGCCCCTCAGATCCGTGTCACTATGCCACAGATACTCCGCCTGGTGGCCGATATTGTGGCTTGCGGCATACCAGGCGTCATGATCGCAATTGCTGCCGGGAAAGACTACGACGCCGAATTTCATCGGAGGGAAGTTCCAGTGTAACAGACGAACGTCGAAGCGGACTCTGAATTTGCGCCGGATACTACTTGACGGCGGCTGCGGGAACTGCGGCTGCGGGTGCGGCGGCTGCCTTTTTCTTCGAGGCGCGCTTCTTGTCGGCGGGCGGTTGGCGATCGATCTTGCGAATGGAGGGCAGAGCGATTTCCAAAACGAATTTACGTTCGCCGGATTCGTCGAACTTGATCACGATATGCTGGTCGGAGCAGGAAAGAACGCTGCCCGGACCGAACTTCGGGTGCTCGACTTGAGCCCCTGTCGCAAAAGCGGGTTTGCTAGCCATATTGTGTGGAGGAATCCTCGACAACCGTAGGATAGCAAATCAGGGTTCCGAGTGTCGACCAACCCCTTCTTCGCCCATGCAAACCGCTCAAATCCCTCAAGAACTCCGTGAAGCTATCGAGAACCAGGCGGCCCAATTCCGCGGCTCTGACCTGGCTGCGGCTGCGGACCAGATCTCCCGATCGTACCGGGCGGGCCTCCCCCCGCGCCTCGATACTCCAGTGGCCCGGACAGCCTATCTGGCCACCCGCATGCCTGCAACTTTTGGAGCCCTCTCGGCCGCCGCAAGCGAACTGCCGTTCGATCCCGACTCCTGGCTCGACCTCGGAGCCGGCCCCGGCACCGCCGCCTGGGTCGCCCCGTGCGCGTGCACGCTGGTGGAGCAAAACCCAGGTTGGTCCGAAGCCGAAGGTGGGGCAGGCCTTCAGCCTGCCCGCGAGGTCCGTCGCCTCCAGGCCGACATCACCCGCCTCCCGCCGCTTGATCAGCACGACTTCGTCAGCATCTGCTACGCACTGAACGAATTGGCCCCCAAGGACCGCCAGCGCGTCCTCGCCGACGCCTGGGACCTCGCCTCCCGCGCGCTGCTCATCCTGGAACCCGGCACCATGGAAGGCTTCAGCATCGTCCGCGAAGCGCGAGCACAGTTGATCTCCCTCGGCGCCGCCATCCAGGCCCCCTGCCCCCACGCCGCCGAATGCCCCATGTCCGATGGAGACTGGTGCCATTTCGCCGTCCGCGTCGAGCGCACCCGCCTGCACCGCTCCCTGAAAGGCGGCGACCTCAGCTACGAAGACGAGAAGTACTCCTACGTCCTGGCGCTCAAATCCGAAGTGAACCCCTGCGACGCCCGCATCCTCCGCCACCCGCACACCCACCCCGGCCTGATCGAACTCCAACTCTGCACCCGCGCCAACGGCCTCCAACCCGCCCGCGTCACCAAGAAGGACAAACCCTCCTGGCGCGCCGCCCGCAAGGCGGACTGGGGCGGGCGGTGGGGCGGCCCTTAGATTTACCCCAACGACGCTTGCAAGTATCGCCGGGTGTAAAAGACCGACTATCCAAGACAGCTTTTACATAGGTATGGATCGTGCAAATAGCGCCTATTGGAGCGTCACGTTTGCGAATGGGAAAAGCTACCAGGTGCAGATCGAACCAAATGCCACAGGAAGCACTTGTGTGATCGAGCGTGATGTGTTGAAAGCGGCAGCCAACGTCGAGTGCTTTAAACGGTTCGACCAACCACATTGAAGCCGAAAGCTATGCTTGGGGTCCGCTGTGATAACGCCCGCGCGCTACCATGTTTGCCATGGGTGGACCTGCTCTTTTTCAACCCATGCGCATTCGGAACCTCGACTTGCGCAACCGGATCGTGATCGCACCCATGTGCCAGTACTCGGCCGTGGACGGATGCATGAACGATTGGCATCTGATCCACCTCGGCCATCTTTCCCTGTCGGGAGCCGCCATGTTGACGATCGAAGCGACCGCGGTTCTCCCGGAGGGCCGTATCACCTACGCGGACGTCGGGCTCTGGAACGACGACACCGAAGCAGAAATTCGGCGCACGCTGGAAAGCGTCCGGCGCTGGTCCGTCATGCCGGTCGGCATCCAGTTGGCGCACGCCGGCCGCAAGGCCTCCTGCGAAGTGCCGTGGAAACGCGGCCGTCAACTCCCGCCGGACCATGCGCTCGGCTGGCAGACCGTGGCGCCCTCCGCGATTCCACACACTGACGGCGACGCCCCTCCCGCCGCGCTCGACCGCTCGGGATTGAGCCGTGTCCGTGATGCGTTTGTCGCCGCGGCCGCCCGCGCGGACCGGCTCGGGCTTGACCTGATCCAATTGCACGCCGCCCACGGCTACCTGCTCCACCAGTTCCTCTCCCCGCTCTCCAACCAGCGCGACGACGAGTACGGCGGCTCTCTCGAAAACAGGATGCGTTTCCCGCTGGAGGTCTTCGACGCCGTTCGTGCCGCATTCCCCGCCGGGAAGCCGGTCTCCGTGCGTGTGTCGGGCACCGACTGGGTCGAGGGCGGTTGGAGTATCGAACAGACGATCGCCTTTGCCGCAAGACTGGAGGAGCGCGGCTGCGACGCGATCCACATCTCCAGCGGCGGCCTGCATCCTGCACAGAAAGTCCCCGTGGGGCCGGGCTACCAGGTGCCGCTGGCCCGAGCCGTCAAGTCCGCCGTCCTGATGCCTGTCGTCGCCGTCGGACAGATCACCGGCTATGAGCAGGCGGAGGCGATCGTCAGCACTGGAGACGCAGACCTGGTCGCCCTGGCCCGAGGGATTCTGTACGACCCGCGCTGGCCGTGGCACGCCGCTGCCGCGCTGGGTGCGCATGTCCGCGCGCCCAAACAATACTTGCGCAGCCAGCCGCCGCAGTTCAAGAACCTGTTTGACAGTGAATAGCGGCCTACCACGCTATCCTGAGTGCCTGGGCAACGATGGCGAGAAAACTGGTCTATTACGTGGCGTGCACCGTCGACGGGTTCATCGCCCGCGCGGACGGCTCGTTTGACTGGGCTCTGTTCGAGGGCGAGCACTTCGCTGACCTGATCGAGAGGTTCCCGGAGACGTTTCCGGCGCACCTGCGCCCGGCGTTTGGAGTCCCGGAGACCGCGCGGCGCTTCGATACCGTCCTGATGGGCCGGAAGACCTTCGAGGTCGGCCTCCGTGAAGGCATCACCAGCCCCTACAAACCACTGCGCCAGCTTGTCGTTTCCAGTGCGATGCAGGAGAGCCCGGATTCCACGGTGCGCCTACACCGCGGCAGCCCTCTCGATCTGGTTCACCAGCTCAAGGCGGAAGACGGCAAGGACATCTGGCTTTGTGGCGGAGCGCAATTGGCGGCGGGCGTGTTCACAGAGATCGATGAGCTGATCCTGAAGATCAACCCGGTGCTAATCGGCTCCGGCATCCCGATCTTCAATGGCGCTGCCGGCACCCGGCCGGCCAGCTTGGTCGAGCACAAGGTCTATCCGAACGGATTCGTGTTCGTGCGCTACGGGTTCGCCGGAGCAAAGCGATCGGTGCGATGAAGTCTAGGGCTCGCGGAATCCTTTCCTCGGTTGAGGCAGACGTGGAACTAGTAGAAAGCGGCGGCGCTAGTTAGAAAAAGCTCGGGCTGCTCTCTGCCAGGCCCTGTGGTGAAATGTTCTGGCGTCTACCCCTATCAACCGCATTTTTATGCCGCTTGCCGTTGCCACGAAGCGCGCCGCGAAATGAGGAGAAGCGGTAGGCGCCGTCATATTGCCGCCCAGATGTGCTTGGGGCACTGGGTCCTTTATCCTGAAGGAGTGCGGTTCTTTCCAGCCTGCTCATGCTCGCCGTGGATGCGGCTCAGTCCTTCTTCTACAACAGCCACGCCTCGGCCATAATGGTCCCCCTAACGGCCTGTATTGCGCCACTACTCGCGCTCCACACGCGAGGCGCGCGCCACGTTGCTGCGCGCTAGAACCGGATAACAATCTCGCCATTGCGAATCGCCCCCTGCCGGGACGTCGCAGGTAAAGAAGTCGCTCATGCGCTCCGGCACCTGTACGTCGCGCGCCGATGACGTATTCAGAACCTCGATTTGTTCTTCATTGTTTTCTTCCGGCAAGCCCCCTGCGAGCGCGTAGAGCGAGCAGTTCGCGAATGATCGTGTTCGAGTTGGCCAGGCTAACGCCCAGATCATCGCAATACGAGTGCGGATCGAAGGGCTGGCTGGCGTGCGCGACGCTGTGGTTGTCTGTGGAGACCGTGAACTGCACGCCCAAGGCGGCGAGCGGTCGAACATCCGCGATCATCGCCTCTCGGCAGGCCGGCGTGCCGAAGCAGGTCATGCTGCCGCGGCCAATCTCGATATATACCGAGCTGCCTTGCAGCACGCGGGCCAGCTCTTCCTGTTCTCCGGGTTGAAAGAAGCGGAACTCAGCAACAGGGATATCCTGCACGGCGCGGCCCTCCTTCTGGGCGCGTTTGAGGATGTTCTCGGCCCGCATTGGGAAGGGGTGCAGGAGAACGATGGGCACCTGCAACTTCCGTTGCAGATCGCGCGCCTGCCCTGCCTTGCGAATCAGGTATTTGCCGTCGGGCGGTACGCGCCCAGTCCGCGGACTGATATGGAAGCCGATCAACTCTGCCTTCTCGAGCGCCGCCATTTCGAGTCCTGTGTCCAATTCATCCTCGTCCACTTCCCAGGCCCGGAAGATCAGAAGGTCCGGCCGCGAGGCCGCCGCTCGCGCGAAGTCGTCCATCACGGCCTGGTGGCCGGCGGGGCCCAAGGGGTATTTCGCCTGGAACTTGCCTTTGGTGCGCCAGGCTTCGTACTCGTCCTTGGACTTCCGGTAGAGCTCGAGGTGGTCGATGAGCGCCAGAACCTTACGTCCGTCCTGCTTGGCCATGTCGAGCCAGGCATTCAGATCCACCGGGCGCTCCATGCCGGAGTGAAGATGCATGTCGATCTCCCGCAACTCGAACGGAGCGTCCGGCAGACCATTGCCGGGCGGTGCGCTTTGGGCAAAGGCCGCCAGGCTGCAGAAAAGAAGTGCAAGAGTCAGTTTCACGTATACCTCAAAAGACGAATTTGAAATCCGGCCGTTGGATGAATCGTCCCTACTTCTTCATGAGCCACGCCTCGGCCATGATCGTCCCCCAACCGCCGGTATTGCGCCACTGCTCGCGCTCCACTCGCGAGCCGCGCGCCACGTCGGCTGCGCGGTCGAACCGGATCACCAGCTCGCCGTTGCGAATCGCTCCGGCCGGGATGTCGTAGGTAAAGAAGTCGCTCATCCGCTCGGGCACCTGCACGTCGCGCGCCAACACCTGGTCCCCGGCGTAGATCGTCTCGCCGGTCTGGTTCATCCGCTCGCGATACCGGTCCTGATACCAGGGCCGCACCAGGGTGAACCGGATCCGGTAGCGCGCGCCCGGATCGAGGCCGCGATAGTGCAGCACGACGCCCTGCTCTTCATCCTGCGTATAGTGCATGGTGCGCTGGGTAGGACGGTTCCCTTCCGAGAGCATCTCCGACACAAAGGGCTGGCCGAAATCGAAGGGATAGCCGTGGACGATATTCGGCGCGCGGTCGAGCGTGCCGCCGTCGTCGTAGAACCCTCCCTCGCCCGGATCTTCGTACGCGACGATGGTGCGCACCAGCTCCACACGCTCCGCCCCGCGCGCTGCCCGCGCGCACTCCAACTGGCGCTTGAGCCAACCGAGCCCGATGTAGTCGTGCTGAAGGTTGAAGTAGCCTTCGCTGCGAACGCCGTAGAGTGCGTTGCTCTCCTCGCCCAGGCGGGCGGCTTCAGCGCGCAGGCGCGTCATCTCGTCCGTGTCCTTCAGAGTCCCGAACCAGCTCAGGGCTCGGTCGATGTCGGCGTCGGAGCTGCTCGCGGCCATGGCCTTTTCCACATGCTCCTGCAGCGCCGTCTGCTGGATCACCTGCAATTGGATCAGCCTGTCGATGGCCGCCTTCTGCATGTACTCGCGCCACAGCCAGTTGCCCTTCATCCGTGTGGCGGACATCCGGGCGCCGGCATCGCGCACCAGAGAATAGTAGCGGGCGATGCCGGGCTTCTTCGTAATCGGATTGTCCGGCTTCTCCAGCATGTAATCCTCCAGTTCAAGCAGCGCCTGCGCCATCGCCGGCGCTGCTTCAGGACCGAACCAGGTGCGCGTATATTCGGCGAGCACATCCTCCAGGCTGGTCTGCGGCGCCCACAACAGGCGCTGCCACATCCACTGGTTGAAATGGTCGTGCGTGCCGCTGGAGTGCGTCACGTCGCCGATCCCGTAGCGCATCGTCTCCCGGAAGACCCAATGGAAGTAGCGGGGCCACGCAAAGAACGAGAGCCGATCGTAGACCATGGTGATGGCCCGGTCGGGATTGCGTTCGTAGAGAAATTGATTCCAGTGCGGCGGGCGGTCGCCGTTGCGGTCCGCGCGCGGAGGCGCCTGCACCAGGCCGTTCTGAGAGTAACGCCAGTGCGTCAGCTCGTTGAAGAAGACGATGTCCTGCTGCGGCGGCAGTTGATGCAGCACCTCCTTCAGGTAGCGATCGAACGGGCCGAAGCCCGGATAGCGGAACAGGTCCATGCGGTGCGTCTGGCGGTGCCCCGGCTGCCAACTCATGGCGTCCGACCCAGGCCCATAGCAGAACGCCCGCAGCCAGGGACGCGGCTTCTCGCGCAGATACTCGAAGATGGCGTTGTCGTCGTCATTGTCGAATTTCTGGTTGGTGATGAAAAACTCGGTCGCCGGGTCCTTCTCACGGATTATGCGGGCCATGTCTTCGCATAGCCGGATGTACTTCCCTCCGAACGGTTTGCAGCGGTCGCACTCGCATCCTCCGCCATCGCCGCCCACGAAGCGAAAATAGTCGATATGCGGCAGCGTCGCCAACAGCTTTTCCAGCTTGTTCAGCAGGGCTTGGCGCGCCTCCGGAACGGAAGGGCACAGATAGCCCGGCCGCCCGATCGATTCCGACGCCTGCCACTCCTTCGGCCCCGTACCCGCGTTCGGCGTGTAGTGCACCAACGTCTTCAGCCCGAAGTCGCGCGCAATGGGATAGCGGGGATCGGACTCGCCCTGGTTCTCGTCAATCTCGACCGTGTTCAGCCCCGCGAGGGCGTAGTCGAGAATGGCATGACGGAGCTCGGCGTCGGTCCACTTGCGCACCTTCCCCTTGTTGAAAGCGACGCTGCTTTGGCCGAACTGTGTGCCGCGCACCTCGAAGGCCGGCGCGGTCCTGATCTTCACATCCAAAGGGAACGCAAACGACGACTGCCCGATCTCCATACGCCGCAGAATCTCCCCCGCCGCGTACAGGACGCCGCGAGGATCCTTCCCGGCGGCCAGCAACACGGCTTCCTGTCCCTTCCCGATTGTCCTCAGCAAGAAACCTTCGGGGCCGGGCTCCAGTTCCGACAACGGCGGAATGCGCAGCGCTTCGAACCGGGCCTGGATCTCATCGTGGTTCGCCGGAATGCCCAGCAGGATCACCAGTTCGCCCGGCGCGGTAGCCGGCCGCGTGGTGACGACGCGCGCGGGCAAGCCCGACGGCTCGCCGATCCGCTCCGCCAGCAGCGCCGCGACATTGCGCTCGACCATCCCCGCGCGCTGCCCCTGGACGATCACGGCCGACCGGTAGTCAGCGCCGAAACAGGCGGTCATGGCAGCCACGGCCAGCGCCGCGCGGACAAAACGAGAGATAGGCATCGATGTCGCCGATCATAAGTACAGCCGACGCCGAATGTCAATAGATGAAACTTCGTTTCAACAAATGCAGACAATCAAAAAAATACGGACCAACCCCTCATCCGCCCCGAAAGCGCATTAAGATGAAAGCCAGCGGGTCACTGACTCACGATTTTGGAAAGCTCATGAGGCCCTGTACCTTGCTCTTCGTGCCGTTGATGGCTCTCTTCCCGCTCGGCCCGGCTCAAGCGGCGAACCCCCAGGAACCGGCCCCTCCCTCCCAACGCAGTCCATTTGAGGCGGTCGCCGAACCTCCCCAGTCCCCGCCCCCAAGGGGATCGGAGCCACCCATCGTGGCGATCGAATTCCGGGGAGCAGGGCACATGCCACAGCCTGTCTTGCGAGTGCTGATCGCCTCCCGCGTGGGGGCTGCTTGCGATTCGGAGACTTTGCGCCGCGACGCTCAGGCTCTTTATAAAACCGGGCGCTTTTCCGAAGTCGTCTGGGAAACCGAGGAGAGTCGCTCAGGTACCGTGGTGCGTTTCGTGGTCGTCGAGCGGCCTTTGATCCAGTCGATCGAATTTCAGGGCGACGACACCGTGACCCTCCCGGAAATCCTGGAACGTCTGAATCAGCGCAAGTTCAGACTGAGGGCGCAAACCCTCTACCACCAGGACGAACTGGGGCGCGCGGCAGCGGTGGTCCAGGAACTCGTGGCTGAGAAGGGACGCCGGAACATCATGGTCACCCCACTGGTAGAGCCGGCTTCGCCCTCAACTGTGAAAATTGTCTTCAAGGTTGAAGAGAAGCAATTGTTCACGCCTGCCGGTGAGTTGTAATGGTAACGGGCGAGACCGGAGCCGAAGAGGTGCCCGCGATTGTCGCGGGCATGATTATCGCGTTCGTGCTCGTTGCGGCGGTGGCAATGTCGGTTCGGTGGTGCATCCGGGCGACTACAGGCGGGCACTTGTCGCGCTGAGTCAAGGCTGAAAACGCTTCGTCGGAAGCGGGCAATGATATACTCCCTACGTGGCCGGGAGCTGCGCTGTCTGCGGGAATGAACTCCCTGGCGCAGCGCGCTTTTGCCCTGTCTGTGGCAGCGCAGTGGATATCGAGGCCACGCTCACGCTGGGGTTCGAGACCGCTCCGCGCGGCCCGCCGGGCGCCTTTCCACGCAAGCAGGATTCTCCGCCCCGGGGCAGGATTTCCTCCGATGCCTTTGACGGTGCGCGATTCGCTCCTGGCGCCTTCCTCGGAGATCGCTACCGCATCGTGGCCATGGCTGGACGTGGCGGCATGGGCGAGGTCTATCGCGCGGAAGACCTGAAGCTAAGGCAAACCGTGGCGCTGAAATTCCTGCCCGACGCCTTGGCGCGGAACGGTGCCGCTTTGGCGCGCTTGCACCGCGAGGTCAGCATCGCTCGACAGGTTTCCCACCCCAACGTCTGCCGTGTCTTTGATGTCGGCGAAACAGAAGGCTGATCTTAAATAGCATGAGTGTGTTTCTGTTGATGCGCCTCGGCTTACTGGCCGGGGTGGCTGGAGCCGTCGTCCAATTCTGTCTCCAGTACCTTCCGCTGACGACCCGAGGGTCTGCATGGTATGCGGGCAGTAGTCTCGCCGGGATTCTGTTGCTGGCCGCGATGGCATTCTACGGCTTCTATACCTCCGTGGGGGGCGGTCGGTTTTCGGAGGGGCCGTGCTCGAGAAGTGAGCCGAGGTATGAGCACTCGATGTGGATCTCGAACAGTGGGCCGGCGTGGTATGGCTCCTATTTCGTCCGCTCGGCCCGCCTTTCGGATTCGGGTTTCGAAGTGCGGTTCAGTGTCTGGCCCTAGGCTGTGCCATTGCTGGAGATTCACACCTGTTGCTCTGTTTTACGGAACCAAAAGGAGCATTTCGACGTAGGATCACTTTGATGGAATGAACGCATGCCGAATCATCGCTCTTGCTCCATGCTCAGTGCCGCGTTGTTTATCCTCGCAGCCGCCTCTATTCATGCCGAATCCCCCAAGGCCTCCGACCTCGACATCAAGGTTCGCCGACTGAGCCCGCATGTTGCCGTAGTCGGCGCCGGCCCATGGGAAAACTCCTACGTGGCCATTGCGACACAGAAAGGGATCGTTGTCATCGACTCGGGCTTCTCGAAGACCATTGCCTCGGCGGTTCGTGAGACGATCCGGGGTGAATTTAAGCGAAGCGAGTTTGCTTTCCTGATCAACTCCCACGAGCACAGTGATCACACATTTGGGAACAGCGCGTACTCGGATGTCCCAATTGTCGGAAGCGACTTAATGCGCACCGCGATCCTGAGGATGAAAGCCGACCCGGCAAGCGTCGCTGAGAGGTTCAGGATTCCGGAGCAGAGCCTCGCCAGATCGCGGCAGGACCTGCTCAAGGACCCCAAGCGGGCAAACAGCCCGCAGGTTGCCCAGGGTGAGAGATTCTGGAAGACTGTGCAGGCAGACTACACCGCAGGCGTCGAATTCGTGCCGCCCGCGATTACCTTTGACCGGCGGATGACCCTGAACCTGGGTGACGTTTCCGTTCACCTCTTCAATTTTGGGCACTGGCACTCCGACGCTGACACCATCATCAGCATCCCCGAGGAGCACATCGTCCGCCTGGGAGCGATCCTCTACGCCGGCCACCTGCCGGTCGTCAAAAATCCTTACGGCCCTCAAGAGGCGCTGACCGGCGTCATGATGGACCACTGGATCGCAATCCTGAATGAAGTATTGGCCCAGGCTGATGAAAAGACCCAGTTCATCTCCTGCCATGGGTGGACGGTGATGAGCAAAGCGCAGTGCGCGCCGCAGGTCGCATATCTCGATAAGCTCTGGAGCGAGGTGCGCCGCGCCAAGGCGGCGGGCAAGACAGTTCAGCAGGCGAAGGAGACGCTGACACGGGCGCGGCTCTTCCCGGATCTCGCCGGGTTGGCAAACGAGGGCCTCGCAGTGCCGAACATCCACGAGCACAACATCGACGCCCTTTGGAGCGCGGCGCCCTGATGGAACCGCGGCGAAGCGCGACCAGCCGAATATTTAGTCCTCGACTGGTAGTTCGGTAAATGTCCCGACGCATCCGTGTGGACGACGGTCCGAAGGGAATACTATGTGAGTGTCGATCACAGAAAACGTCTGCATCCCTATGAAACGTAGAAGATTCCTCAAGAGCGCCGCTGGCGCAAGTGGACTGCTGACTGCACTGCCGTCTTCCCGAAGCTTCGGGGCATCAGCCGGCGACGGGTTCCCGTTAGTGGACCTCCATTGCCACCTCACCCCGGCTTTCACAATCGACCGTGTGTTGGAGATCTCCAACAAGACGGGTGTCCAGTTCGGCATCGTGGTGAATACGGGAGGCGCCGTGAGTGACGACGCGGGGCTGAGACGGTTCATCGATTCGCTCAAGCCGTACCCTGTCTACTACGGTCTGCAGCCGATGAGTCCGGGCTGGTCCAGGAACTTCTCCCCCGAGACGATCAATCTGCTGGATTACGTTCTGATGGACCCGCAGACCATACCCAACGGTAATGGGTACGGAGAGACGCTGCGCATCTGGAATTTTGACACTTACGTTGATGATGCGCAGAAGTTCATGGAGACGTACATGGCCCACACCCTCGCGGTCATTGAAAACAATGAGCCGCTGACCATCTTCGGATGGCCGCTATTCCTGCCCGTCTGCATTGCGCGCGACTACTATACTCTGTGGACCGAGGACAGGATGCAGAAGATCATCGCGTCTCTGAAGAGGAGAGGTCTCGCAGTCGAAATAAACGACCTCGCCCATACGCCGCACGAGAAATTCATCAGCATGGCGAAAGAACAGGGCCTGAAATTCGCGTTCGGCTCCGACACGCGCGATCAGAAGGCCGGCCGTCTCGACTACTGTAAATACGTTGCCAGGAAATGCGGCCTGAGGAATGACGACTTCTTCCTGCCTAAGCGGGCACTGAACAAGGCGTAGCCGCAGGGGCCGTCTCTTTCCTCCAGGCTGCCAGTCACGACGCTGGTTCTTCGCTGTCGCCGGTCTGGCCAAACCGAACTCCACAAGCGCCCTGCTTCGGAAGTTGCCATGTTGTTCTTTATCCTGGAAGAGTGAAGCTCGTTCCTGTTCTGCTCCTGCTGTCCCTCAGCGTCCAAGCCCGCGACCTCCAGGAAGTCCTGCGCGCCGTTGAGCAGCGCTACAACAAAGCCTCCACCCTCGAAGCTCAGTTCGAGCAGCGCTACCTCGCCCAAGGGCGCCCCCGCCGCGCCGAGTCCGGCACTCTCAGCCTCCGCAAACCCGGCCGGATGCGCTGGCAGTACACCCAGCCCTCCGGCAAGCTGTTCATCTGCGACGGCAAGTGGATCTGGTTCTACTCGCCCGCCGAGAACCGCGCCGAGCGCGCCCCCTTGAAAGAGGCTGACGACTTCCGCGCCCCTCTCGCCTTCCTCCTCGGCCGTCTTGACTTCCGCCGCACCTTCGGCGACTTCGAACTCCGCGAGTCCGGCGCCGACTCCGTGATCATCGCCCTGCCTAAGAGCGACCGCCTCCCCTACACCCGGGTCGAGTTTCAGATCGCGCCGGACAACTCGATCCGCCGACTTCTCGTCCGCGGAGTCGATGGCGCCGACATGGAGTTCCTCTTCACCGGCGAGCGCCTGAACGTCCCCGTCTCGGACTCCGCCTTCCGCTTCACCCCTCCCGCAGGAGCCGAGATCGTGGATGCCGCCGAACGCTGACATACTGCCTCTATGCGCCCGGCCGACACGACACCCGTGATTGACAGCGATTAGCGAATAGTTTTTCTCCCTTAAGATCATTGTTGGCAATACTATACGGCAGACAGCCCAACTGCCGGCGTCCGGAATGCCCCCGCTCCCCTTTTCATAAGGACCGTGGAGAGCACTATGGCAATTCGACCGTTCACACCCACCGGCGCGCCCCTTAAATCCTCCACCCACCCGCAGCGCATGCGGAGAAGTGCGAGTACGAACCCATATCTCTCTGATTCCAAACACTTCCCCAAAACCCCCTCCACGCTTCTCCCCCTCCCGTCGTCTTGCTTACAGGAGCCCTTTCCCGGCGCGATGCCCGAGTTTGCCCTCAAATATGCCGACCCGCGCGGCGAGATCCGCAAGCAGGTCATGGAAGCCGCCTCCGAGCAGGAGTTGCGCGACCGCCTCTCCCAGCAGGGATACCTCATCTACTCCCTCAAGCCGCGCACCATCACCGGCTTCTCCGCCGGCCTCGGCAAGAAGCGCAAGCTCGACGTCGAAAAGTTCCTGATCTTCAACCAGCAGTTTGTCACCCTGTTTCGCGCGGGCCTGCCCATCCTGAAGTGCCTCGACCTGCTGGGCGACCGCCTCACCGACGCCAAGCTCGGCCCCTACGTCCGCGAAATCCGCGACGACGTCCGCAAAGGCTCGCTCCTCTCCGAAGCCTTCCAGCGCCAGGGCATCTTCCCGGCCATCTACACCACCTCCATCATGGCCGGCGAAAAATCCGGCGCGCTCGGCGAGGTGCTTGAGCGTTACGTCAACTACCAGAAGCTCGCGCTCGCCGTGCGCAAGAAGATCATGCTCTCGCTGCTCTACCCCAGCGTGCTGGTCTGCCTCGTCATCCTCCTGGTCATCTTTCTGGTCACCTTCGTGGTGCCGCGCTTCGCCTCCTTGTACTCCACGACGAATGCGCAACTGCCGGCCCCGACGCGGATGTTGATGGCGATCGGAGCGGCCGCGGAGCAGTACATCGTGGTCGGCGCAGTCGGGCTGTTCTCTGCCATCGTCGGATTGCGATTCTATCTGCGCACCGAGGCCGGCCAGTCCGCCGCGGACCGCCTCAAGATGCGCACGCCGATCCTCAGCGAGATCTGGACCAAGTATCAGGTCGCCCAGCTCTCAAGGCTCCTCTCCACGCTGCTCACCGGCGGCATCCCGCTGGTGCAGGGCATGGAAACGGCGTCGCAATCAGTAGGCAGTCCGCTGCTCAAAAACGCGCTCGGCAAGGCGCAGAAAATGGTAAAGGAAGGCCAGCCGCTCTCCGGCGCCCTCGCTTCCACCGGCATCGTGCCGCCCCTCGCCATTGACATGATCGAAGTCGGCGAGTCCACCGGCGCGCTGCCGTCCATGCTGAGCTCCGTCGCGGAGTTCTATGAAGACGACGTGAATACACGCATGCAAGCCACGCTCTCACTGATCGAGCCCGCCATCATGATTTTCATGGGCATGTTCGTCGCCTTTGTCCTCGTCTCCCTGTATCTGCCGATCTTCTCCCTCGCGGAGTCGATGGGCTAGGAGAATCCCTATGGCTACCGATGCGGTCAAAACCATCGATCCGGAGCGCGAAGCCGAACAGGCGCGCCAGCTCGCGCGCCGCTACCGCTGCGAATACGTGGACCTGAAGGCCACCAAGATCGACAACGACCTCTTTAAGTCGATCCCCGTGGACTTGATGTTCCGCTACAACTTCGTGCCGCTGGACGCTTCGAACGGCACGCTGGAGATCGCGCTGGCCGATCCGCGCCACCTCAACCTGATCGACGAGCTCTCCATCCTGCTGCGCAAGAAGCTCAAAGTGAAGGTCGCGACCCTCTCGCAGATCGCCGACCTGCTCAAGAAGACCGAACAGTCCCAGCGCGTTCTGGAAGAGATCACCGAAGGCTTCGCTCTCGACGTGGTCGGCGACGAGGAGAACGCGGACGAGACGCTCTCCATCGAGAAACTCACGGCGCAGGATGCCGAAATCGCTCCCGTCATCAAGCTGGTGGACACTACCATCTTCAACGCGCTGGAGCGGCGCGCATCGGACATCCACATCGAGACGCGCGACCAGGAAGTGGCCATCAAGTACCGCATCGACGGCGTGCTGCACTACGCCATGCCGCCGATCGCCAAGGACTGGCACTCCACCATCATCAGCCGCATCAAGGTGATGAGCGAGCTCGACATCGCCGAGCGCCGCATCCCGCAGGACGGCCGCTTTCGCGTCCGCTACAAGAGCCGACTCATCGACTTCCGCGTCTCCATCATGCCGACCATCCACGGCGAGGACGCCGTGCTCCGCGTCCTTGACAAGGAGTCGATGAGCGAGAAGTTCGCCAAACTGACACTCGACGTCGTGGGCTTTTCCGATTCGGACATCGTCCGCTTCCGCCGCTATATCAAGGAGCCATACGGCATGGTATTGGTGACGGGCCCCACCGGCTCGGGCAAAACCACAACGCTCTACGCCGCGCTCTCCGAGATCAAGAACGACGAAGACAAGATCATCACCATTGAGGACCCTGTCGAATATCAGCTCAAGGGCATCACGCAGATCCCTGTGAACGACAAGAAGGGACTCACCTTCGCCCGCGGCTTGCGCTCGATTCTGCGCCACGACCCCGACAAGGTGATGGTCGGCGAAATCCGCGACCAGGAGACCGCGCAGATCGCCATCAACGCCGCGCTCACCGGCCACCTGGTGTTCACCACGGTCCACGCCAACAACGTGCTGGACGTTATCGGGCGATTTCTCAACATGGGCGTCGAGCCCTACAACTTCGTCTCCGCGCTGAACTGCATCCTCGCGCAGCGGCTCGTCCGCGTCATCTGCGAACACTGCAAGAAGCAGGTCCACTACGACGACGCCTTCCTGAGCGAATCCGGGCTGAACCCCGATCAGTGGCGCGACATTCCGATGTACGAGGGGAACGGCTGCTTCGAGTGCGGCGGCACAGGGTTCCGCGGGCGAACCGCCATCCATGAGCTGCTCGACCTAAGCGAGCACATTCGCGAGCTGATCCTGGAAAAGCGCTCCGCCACAGAGATCAAGCGCGCCGCCCGGGAAGAGGGCATGACATTTTTGCGCGAATCCGCGCTCGAGAAGGTAAGCCTGGGCGTGACGACTCTGCGCGAGATCAACAAGGTGACTTTCATTGAGTAGTGGAATGAGTCTCATATCCAAATTGAAAGGCCTGGTGTCGGATCCGGCGCCCGAGTATGTCTTCGAGGTGTCGGAGGCGGGCATCGCCTGGGCGCAGCCGAATAACGGCGGCCCACAGTGGGCGCCGCTACCGGCGGGAACGCTAGACGTTTCACCGCTGGGCGACAACGTCAAGCAGCCGGCGCAGTTCGCCACGGCGGTGCGCGCCATTGCGCCCGCGGCTGCCGGAGCGCGCCGCCGCCGCGCGGCCCTGATCCTCCCGGACTACTGCGCGCGCGTCACAGTTCTGGATTTCGATACGTTTCCCGCGGACCACAACGAGCAGATCCAGCTCGCCCGCTTCCGCGCCAAGCGCGCCGTGCCGTTCGACATCGATTCAGCCGTGATGGCGTGCCATCCGCAGCCGCGGCACGACGGATCGAAGAAGCTCGACGTGGTGGTCGCCGTGATCAATATGGAAGTGGTGTCGCACCTGGAGGCGCCGTTCCGCGCCGCGGGCTACCAGTGCGGCTTCGTCACGCTGTCCGCGCTGGCAGCCCTCGCGCTGCACCCCACTGCCGAGCCCAACGCGTCGCCGTCGATCGTCGCCAAGCTCAGTGGCAATGTTCTGGCGCTGAGCCTGCTTGACGGCCAGAGCCTGCGAATGTTTCGCTGTGTTGAACTGCAGGATGCGTCGGAGCAGGAGGCCACCGACGTGCTCGCTACCACCTTCGCCTATGCTGAAGATGAGCTCGGCACGCGCCCGCAGGTGCTTCGCCTGTGCGGTGTGCCGAAAGAGAGCGACGAGCTGCGCCGCCGCTGGAGCGAAGAGCTCGGCATCCCCGTCACCGGAGTGATGTCGCGCTACGGCGCCCCCGGCGCTTTCAACGCCGGACTCACCGGCTATCTCGAATCCCTGGAGGCCAGCTAATGGAACTCTTGATGGCCCCCGCATCTGACATGCAGACCACTGCCGCTTGCGTCTGTAAATACTCGGTAGAGCCGCGAACGGTAGCAAGCGGGTGGGAGACCAGCTCATGACTGGACCACGCATTCCCCTCAACCTCGCCTCCGAGCCCTTCCGCCGCGACCGTCCCATCCTCGTCGCCTCCGCCCTCACTGCGGCCCTCCTGCTCGGCGTGTTCATCATGCTGGTCACGATCATCGTGAGGCAGCGCGACGCCGCGCGCGACAGCCGCGAAATGATGGCCCGCCTCGAAGGCCAGCTCCGCAGTGTCAACACGGAAGTGGCGAAACTCGAATCCCAGCTCCACCAGCCCGCCAACGCCGCCGTCCTCGACCGCAGCGCGTTCATCAATTCGCTGCTCGAGCGCAAGTCGATCTCCTGGACGCGGCTGTTCGAGGACCTCGAAAAGATCTTCCCGGGCAGTGTGCGCCTGATGGCGATCCGCCCCTACATCACAGGCGACGGCCAGGTGCAGCTCGACATGGTGGTCGGCTCTCAGGCCCGCGAGCCCGTCATCGAGCTGCTGAAGCGGCTGGAATCCTCCGAGCTGTTCGGTGCCACCGCCCTGCTCAGCTCGCAGCCTCCGTCCCAGAACGAGCCCCTCTATCGCTTTCGCGTGAGTGTGAACTATGTCCAGAAGCTATAAGTTCGACCTCAAATCACACACGCGCGACCCGCAGCACATCGTCCGCGGGGTGCTCGGGCTTCTGTTGCTGATAAACCTCGTCGCCGCCTGGTTCGTCTTCCGGACGCCCGGCGGCACGATGGAGGAGATCGAGGCAGATCTCGTCGCCAAGCGCAAGCAGCTCGCGGTGCGCCAGCAATCGGTGGCGCACCTGAAGCAACTGGTGGAGCAGACGGAAGCCGCGCGCGCGGTCGGCGACAACTTCCTCACCTCTTACTTCCTGCCCCGCAAGCACGCCTACTCCATCCTTGAAATCGACCTCGCCAACGCGGCCAAGTCTGCCGGCATCCAGGCCAAGGAACGTTCCATCTCCTACGAGCCCATCGAAGGCTCCGACACCCTCGGGATGCTCAACGTCAACGCCAGTTTTGAAGGCACCTACGCGGATCTGATCGAACTGGTAAACGCACTGGACCGCTCCAAGCGGCTGATCATCATCGAGCAGCTTCAGGCACAGCCGCAACAGGGCGGCAACTCGCTGGCCATCATTGTCAAGCTGAACACGTTCTTCCGGCTGGAAGGACCGCAGGAGGCGGGCGATGTGCAACTGGTGGAGACCGGCGGACATGGCGCGCCGTCCAACGGCCTGGCTAGTCCGGGCGCGCCGCCGCCCGCGCCTCCGAAGTCCACCGCGGAGCCGCCGCCCGCGCCGGCGCCCAAGCCTGCCGCGGCTCCCGTGGTTACCCCTTCGGAACCGCGCTCCGGACCCGCGCCGAATGCGCCGCGGTCCCGTTTCTTTAACCGCAAGCAGGCGCCCCGGGAGAACGAACCATGAAGGCGCCGAAACTGGATTTGAAGCTGGGCGCCGAACCGCGCAAGGTCGCCATTCTGGGGGCGCTGCTCCTGGTCGCGGCCTATTTCTTGTACACGAACGTGTTCAGCCCGCCGGAAGTGGGTACCCCCACGCGTCCGGCGGCGCCCGCCAAAGCCCCTGCCGTCCCCAAACGCGAGGAGCCGGCCAAAGCCGGCCCTGTGACGCCGCGCGAAGTCCCTGCCGGCAAGTCCGCGGCTCGCGATTTTCGGCCGTCGCTCGTCCCGAAGAAGGGCGCAGCGCCCTCGGACCCGACTCTGCACCTCGAGGTTCTCGACAAGTTGGCGCAAGTCAGAATTGAGCGCGTCGATCGCAGTCTCTTCGACTTCGCCGCCGAAGCACCGAAACCCAAGCTGCCCGAACCCAAGATCGAGGTGAAGAAACCCGCGAAAAGAATGATCGGACCGGAGCCGCCGCCTCCACCGCCGCCCCCTCCGGTGAAACCTCCGCCGCCTCCCATCAATCTAAAGTTCTATGGGAATGCTCTGCCCTTAAAGGATGGAGTGAAGAGAGTATTCCTCATTCAGGGAGAAGACATCCTGATCCCCTCGGAAGGCGAGGTCGTCCAGAAGCGATACAAGATCGTGAGGATCAACACAAACTCGGTGCTGGTGGAGGATCTTGACTACAAGAACCAGCAGACGATCCCCATCGATCAGCCCCCGCCCACGGGATGAGATTGCACGAATGAGACACAGGCGAAAGAATGAACGCGGCTTTGCTTTGCTGCTGGTGTTTGCCATGGCGGCGGCGGCGGCGCTCCTGATCTATCTGGAGATGCCGCGCGTAGCCTTCGAACACCAGCGCGATAAGGAAGAGCTTCTCATTGAGCGGGGCCAGCAGTACGTTCGCGCCATCCAGCTCTACGTCGCCAAGTACAACAAGTACCCGCAGACCCTCGACGATCTCGAAACCACCAACAATATGCGCTTCCTGCGCCGGCGCTACAAGGACCCGATGACCGGCAAAGAGGAGTGGCGCCTGATCCACACCGACAGCGCCGGCAACTACACAGATTCACTCGTCCACAAGAAGCCCGATCAGAAACAGCAGAGCGGTCCGAGCGTCCTGGCGTCGAACATACAGGGCATCGGCAGCGAGGCGCAGTACGTCCAGCAGCCTGGCGAGCGCAATACTGCGGCGCAGCGCCGCACGGCCAGCGATCGCATCTCTCCCGGCCAGACCGCGGCAGGCGCCAATCCTACGTCGGACCAGCCGGACGCCAGTGGCGCCGCCGGAACACCGCCGGGAGGAACGGACCCGCAGGCCGCCACCGGCGACTCCGCACAACAGGATCCCAACCGGCCGCCACAGGCTGGCGTTCCCGCGCCTCCCGGCACAGCTACCCCTGTCCAGTCGGCGACAGGCGCACCACCCAGCGCCCCCGGCGCTCCTCCGGGCGCGATGGGAGCACCGCCGGGGCCCGGCGCCGCACAGGGCCAGCAGCAAGGCGCGGCATTCGGCATGAGTTCCGGAGCCGGCTTCGGGATGAACGCGAATCCGTCTCAGCCGCCCAACCGTCCCGCCGGGTTCAACAACTCGGGAGGCATGATGCCCGGCAGCTCCGGCCAGGGCTCCTTCGGCCAGAGCGGCGGCTTCGGCAGTCAGCCGGGCGGCGCGCCCAATCAGGCCGTTCAGGCGATTCAGAACGTGCTGACCAATCCCCGCCAGGGGGGCACGACCAGCGGCTTTGGCTCCACTGCGGGCGCCGGCGTCATCGGGGGCGGCATCGCAGGCGTCGCCACCAAGCTCGACATGGAAGGCATCAAGCTCTATAACGACAAGACCAACTACCAGGAATGGGAGTTCCTCTTCGACCAGAAGGCGGCGCTCCAAAGCCAGGGCATGGGCGGCGCGCAGGGCGGGCAGAATGTGCCGGGAGGACCAGGGCAGCGGCCCGGCCAGGGTGGGTCAGGCTCCTTCGGCGGCTTCGGCTCGTCGGGCTCATCGGGCTCATCGGGCTCATCGGGCTCATCCTCCGGCTCCGGCGGTTTCTCCTTTGGCAGCGGTTCTTCTTCAGGATCAAAGAGTTCCGGCTTCGGCTCGTCCTCTTCTTCCTCCTCCTCGTCTGGCTTCGGCTTCGGATCCGGCTTCGGTTTCGGCAGCGGATCCAGCAGCACGGGAACCGGTTCCTCAAGTTCAGGCTCGTCTGCCCCCAAGCCCGCGCCCGGCTCATCTTCCAAGCCGTAGCATCCTCAACTCCGCCGATCACCCACGGGCTGATTCGGGCCCACGTTTCTCAGCTCGGGATATGCAGGGCTCGTGGATCAGGTCGGCGTTGTCGGCACCAACGCCATACGTGATGGACGATGGCTAAGCCCGCAGCCTCGGACGATTCACGCGAACGTTGTCCATGTCCTGCCGCGGCTCGCCGTCGCATTCGATGGCGATGGTCGTGATCGGCGTGTCCGGTGCGGCCGCGGGCAGCCCCGTGAACTGGACGCGGAACTCCTCCTGCTGGAACCTCACCGGCGCGCCTGTCGAAAGCAGCTTCGCCGAGAGCACCTTGCTCTTCAACCCGCCCAGCGCGACGACGGATCCCGGCCAGAAGTACACGTGCATGTACAGCGTGTTGCCCTTGCGCGTGAAGCTCGCCACCTGTGAGCGGTTCACCTGGCACGGATCAGTGTCGTAGATCGCTTTGCCGTTCTTCGCCATCCACGCACCAACTGTGCTGAGGATCCGCACGCTCTCCGGCGGGATGCTGCCATCGGCCGCGGGCCCGATGTTGAGCAGGTAATTCCCACCCTGCCGCGCGCAGGAGATCAGATTCCGGAGGCACTGCTTCGGCGTCTTCCAGGCGTCGTCGGCCTTGTGATAACCCCAGGAGTCGTTCATCGTCATGCACGCCTCCCAGTTGCGGCCCTTCGACGCCTCGATGCGCTGCTCCGGCGTGTCGAAGTCCTCCGGCACCTTGCTGCGGTTGTTGATGATGATGTCCGGTTGGAGCTTGCGCACCATCTGGTTCATCTTCACGCTCTCCCAGCCTTCGGCGGACAGCGGCCACGCGACGTCGTACCAAAGGACGTCGATCCTGCCGTAGTTCGACATCAGCTCACGAACGTGCGTGTGGATGTAGTCGATAAAGCGCCGGCGCGCTGCTTCATCGTCGCGGCACTTCGCACCATCGGGGTGGTGCCAGTCCATCAGCGAATAGTAAAAGCCGACGCGCAACCCCTCGGCACGCGCGGCGTCGACGTACTCCTTCACCAGGTCGCGGCCGGCTGCCTGCTTGGGTGCGCAGTAGGCGGTGGTCTCCGTGTTGAAGTGGCAGAATCCCTCGTGGTGCTTCGTGGTCATCACCATGTACTTCATGCCGGCCTTCTTCGCGAGCGCGGCCCAGTCCTTCGCGGGCGCAGGCTTCGGCTTGAACTGAGACGCGAACTTCTCGTACTCGGCGACAGGGATGCCCTCCTGCTCCATCACCCACTCGTGCCGGCCCGGCACGCTGTACAGGCCCCAGTGGACGAACATGCCGAAGCGGGCCTCGTGCCACCACTTCATCCGCCGCTCGCGGTCTTCGTCCGAAGTCGTCTCCATCGCGTTCGCAACGGCGGGCGCGGTCGAGACGAGTTTCAGGTATTGCCTTCGGGAAAAGCTCGGGTTGAACATCGCCCGACTATCTTATCACCGAGAAAATAACGATAAAGCAGGCCGTTTTTGCCATGTCCGCGTCTCTACCAGGTCAGCCGGCCCGCGAACTGCAGGCTGCGATTGTCATAACCTTCGCCATTGATTCCGCCCCACACTGACTTCACGGTACAATGTCGGCGGCCCCACCTATGTTCCGCTTCATTTTTGCATTCATCCTCATGCTCCCGGCCTTCGCCCAGCGGCCGGGCACCAACTACGATGAAGCCAAGGTCCCCCGTTACACGCTGCCGGATCCACTGATCCTGCGGAATGGCCAGCCGGTCCGCGATGCCAGAACCTGGACGCAGAAGCGCCGCCCGGAGATCTTCGATTTGTTCGAGAAGCAGATGTTCGGCCAGGTCCCGCAGCGTTCCCCCAAGATCGCATTCGAACTGGAGGACATCGACGAGTCGGCGCTCGGCGGGAAGGCCATTCGCAAGCAGGTCTCCATCCGAATCGCAGGCAAACCCGTTCACCTCCTCCTGTACCTGCCAGCCGGCGTGCGCGGCCCTGTGCCCGTCTTCCTGGGATTGAACTTCACCGGCAATCACACCATTGATGCCGATCCGGGCATTCGCCTCGCCGAAGTCTGGTTGTTCGACAAGGAGACCCGGTCGCTGGTGAAGCGCGTGGCTCCGGATACTCAGCGCGGCTCCGCCTCATCGCGCTGGCCTGTCGAAATGATCCTCTCACGCGGCTACGGAGTGGCCACGATCTACTACGGCGACATCGAGCCCGACTTCAAGGATGGGTTAGTACACAGTGTTCGCCGGCTCCTGCTCAAGCCGGGCGAGGGGGAGCCCGGGCCGTCTGAGTGGGGCGCCATCGGCGCTTGGGCCTGGGGCCTGAGCCGCGCCTTGGATTATCTGGAAACCGACAAGGCCGTCGACGCGAAGAAAGTAGCGGTCATCGGTCACTCCCGCCTCGGCAAGACCGCGCTCTGGGCCGGCGCCGCCGACACGCGCTTCGCGCTGGTGGTCTCCAACGACTCCGGGGAGGGCGGCGCCGCCATCAGCCGCCGCCGCTTCGGCGAAACCGTCGAGAACCTGAATACCAGCTTCCCGCACTGGTTCTGCACGAATTACAAGCAGTACAGCGGCCGCGAGGACGAACTCCCGTTCGACGCGCACATGCTGCTGGCCTTGATCGCCCCCCGCCCGCTCTACGTTGCCAGCGCCGCGGAAGATCTGTGGGCCGACCCGCGGGGCGAGTTCCTAGCCGCCGTCGCGGCCGGGCCAGTCTACGAGCTGCTCGGACGCAAAGGGCTCGGCACAGACAAGATGCCCGGCCTCCACCAGCCCACCGGCGACACCGTGCGCTATCACATCCGCGCCGGCAAGCACGACATTACCGATTACGATTGGGCTCAGTTCCTCGACTTCGCCGACCGGCATCTGAAGCGCTAAGCCCTGGGACGAATCCGGCGCCTACTTCTCTTTGCCGACTGCAGCCTCGACGCTGCTACGCGACTTCAGCGCGTGGACCACCACCGGAGCCACCGACACCAGGATGATGCCAATGATCACCTTCTCGAAGTGCGCCCGCACCAGCGGCACGCTCCCCAACTTGTAGCCGAGCACCGTCATCGAGACTACCCAGCCCACACTGCCGAATACGTTGAACGAGAGGAAGCGCGGCAACCCCATCCCCGCCACGCCCGCCACGAACGCGGCAAAGGTCCGGATGATCGGGACGAACTGTGCGTAGATGATCGTCTTGCCGCCGTGCTTGGCGTAGAACTCCTGTGTGCGCTCCAGGTACTCCCTGCGGAAGATCCGCGAATTCGGATTCGCAAACAGCCGCACGCCGATGTGCCGTCCCAGGAAGTATCCGCACGAGTTGCCGAGCAGCGCCGCGCAAATCAGTGCCGTCATGATCGTCAGCAGATCCAGTTGCCCGGCGCCGGCTACGACGCCCACCGTAAACAGCAGCGAGTCGCCGGGCAGGAAGAACCCCACCAGCAGCCCCGTTTCCGAGAACACGATGCCGCACAGCATCGCGTATCCCCACCAACCCGTGAAGACGGTGGTGAGAAGACGGATCAGTTGTTCCGGATTCGTCAGCGAACGCAGGAACTCAATCAACGTATGCAGCATGTCCGGTCTTAACGGACATACGCCGCAACCAGCTTCTTGACGTTGTCGTCGAAGATCTTCACCTTCTTCTGCTTGATCAGTTCCTGAACGATGCCTTCCTGGAAGAGTGTTTCTCTCTCACGAGCCTTGCGCTGCTTCAGCATCATCTGCATCTGCTCGCGCTGCGAGGCCAGCTGCGTCAGGTCGGCCGGCTGCTTCTCCAGCACCTTCACATAGAAAGTGCCCTCACCGGTTGTCAGTGGACCGACAACGTCGCCGACGTTCTTCGAAAACGCGGTGTCGATCGAGGAAGCGGCGCCAAGGCCCGTGATTGCGCCTTCACGCGTTACCAGTTCAGATGTCTTGACATCTGCCCCGTACTGTTTGGCCAGGGCAGTCAGGTCGCCGTTGATCGTCTTGAACTTCTGATTGGCCTCGTTGATCTTCTCCTGCAGCAGTTGATCCAGTTTCTGAACCAGCAGCGCATCTCGAACCTGCTTCTCGACGTCGGCCAGTTGGGCCTGATGGGCGGGAGTGATGTCCAACACTTGCGCGATCACGAGCTTGGTCTGGCCGACGGGGATCGACGGCGTCACACCATTCTTCGGCAGGCTCTTCACAGCATCGTTGAAGTCGGCGTTCACGCCCACTTCCTGCACCGGAGCGCCCGGAGCGACATTATCCGCTCTCACCGGCGTGATGCCGTTTTCGCGCGCGAACTTCTCCGCCTCGGCAGGCGACTTCACCAGCAGGGAGCGCAGCTGGTCGGCCAGCTTCTGCATCTTGTCGAACACCTGCGCCTTGGCGACCTCACCCGCCAGTTCGGCCTTGACTTCTTCGAACGGGCGGAGGCGCGCCTGTTCGTGCGCTTCCACCTTGATGACGTGGAAGCCATACTGCGTCTTCACCAGCCCGCTGATCTCGCCGGGCTTCAGCTCGAACGCCGCCTTCTCGAACTCAGGAACGGTCTGTCCGCGCACGATCCAGTCGAGATCGCCGCCCTTCACTGCCGAGCCGGTATCCTCGGAGTTCTTCCTGGCCAGATCCGCGAAATCGGCGCCGCTTTTCGCCTTCTGCAGCAGGTCTTCCATCTTCTTCTGGATCGCCGCCACTTCAGCCGGCTGTTTGTCCATCGTCTTCAGCAGGATGTGCCGCGCGTGAACCCGCTCCGGCGTCCGGAACCTCTCCTGCTGCGCGGCGTACGCGCGCTGCAGCTCCGAATCCGGCACCTTGACCGATTCGGCCACCTTGGCCTCATCGATCGGATAGATCATGTAGCTCCGCTTCTCCGGCACCTGGTAGCTCGCCTTGTTCTTCTCGAAGTAGGACTGAACTTCCTCCGGCGTGACCGACACTTTGTTCTTGAGCAATTCCCGCGTCAATCCGAAATAGGCAACCTTGATCTTCTCGTTGCGGAGCTTGAATTCCTTCTCGACCTCCGCCGGCGTCACGATCATGCCTTCCACAGCCAGGATCGCCAGTTTCGACTGCAGCGCCTGCGCGCGAACGGTCTCCTCGAATTGCGGGATGGTCATGTTCTGCTGCGCCAGCATCTGCGCATAGACCTCTTTGCCCGCGAACTTACCGCCTTCAAAGAGCTGTGGGATCAACGACTGGACGATTCGCGCCAGCTCCTCGTCCGACACCTTCAATCCCATCCGCTCCGCCTGGTATACGACCGCCTTCTGCGCGGTCAACTGCTCAACGATCATTGGGACGTACATGGACTCCGTCCCCCTTGGGAGCGACCGTCCCTCCCGCGCAAGGAATTGCCTCACGTCTTGTGCTGTTACCTTCTCGTCGCCAATCTCGGCGAGCACTTGAGGGTCTGCTCCGCCTCTGCCCCAGCCGCCGCCATATCCCGGCACCAGCGTGATGACCATCGAAGCGGCAACAAGCGTTAACAGCGCGCCGAGGAGGTAACGCACACTCTTCTCCCGGCTGCGGAACAGATCAAACATGGGAAACTCCTAAACTGAAGCGAAACTACTATTATAGACCGCTCTTACGCCCCCAGGCCGCACTCCTCGTGCATTGCCCGCACCGCCTTCTCCACCCCTTCTTTCCTCACCACGATGCCGATAGTCAGCTCGCTGGAGCCCTGCGCGATGGCGATGATGTTCACCGACTGTTGGGAGATCGCGGTGAAGATCCTGCCCGCGAGTCCGGGATGGCCTTTCATCCCCTCGCCTACGATCGCGATCAGCCCGACGTCCAGGTCCACGTCGATGGGATGCAGATACCCATGCGCCAGTTCGATCGAGAACGCCTCTTCCAGCTTCTCGATCACGGCCGGCAACTCCGACGTGCGAATGAGGAAGCAGAAGTTCTGACGATAGCTGGAGCTGGTCAGCGCCAGGACTTCCGCGTTGGCCGCGGCCAGGGCCTCCAGGCTGCGAGCCATGATCTTGGTCCCGCTAAGCGCCGCGCTTGCCGGATCGACGCTCACCAGCGCCACGTTCGTCATGGACGTGACCGCACGCGGCCCCATCGGGCCGTTCCGCGTTACAGGCACGATCCGCGTCCCAGGCGCATCCAGGTTGAAGCTGTTCTTGCTCCACACCGGGATCTCCTTTTCCATGAGCGGCGCCAGCGTCCGCGGGTGCAGCACCTTGGCGCCGTTGTAGGCCAACTCCGCCGCTTCCCGGTAGGTGATCTCCTCCAACACCTTCGCGTTGCTCACCAGCCGCGGGTCCGCGGACATGATGCCGTCGACATCGCTCCAGATCCACAACTCCTCGGCGTCCAGGACGGATGCGAGAATCGAGGCGGAGAAGTCGCTGCCGCCGCGCCCGAGAGTGGTGGCGCGTCCGTCCATGGTCGCGCCGTTGAAGCCGGTCATGATCGGCAGCCGGCCCTGCTCCAACGCGGGTCTCAGCAGGTTCTGCGCCTTCTCCCGAGTCTGCTCCATCAGCGGGCTCGCGTTGCCGAACACCGCGTCGGTCACCACCACGTCGCGCGCGTTCACCGCGAAGGCTTCCACGCCCCGGTTGCGCAGGTGCGCCGCAATCATGGCCGAACTGAGGCGCTCGCCGACGGCGATGGCCTCATCGACGGATCGCGGCGGCCTCTCGCCCAGCATCAGCACGCCGCGCGCGATGCGGGCGAACTCATTCAGAATCTCGGCCAGTTGGATCTGCGTTTCATCCCGCGCGGTGCCGTCCAGCAGCCCGGCGCAGCACTCGCGGTGCTTCTCGCCGAGCTTGCGCAGCATCTCTTCCACGCCCCGCTCGTCGCCGCCTTCGGCGTGCCGCAGGGTCTCCAGCAGCATGTCCGTCACCTTGGACATTGCCGAGACGATCACGGCGACCGGACGCTGGGCGTGCACCTGCACGCAAATGTCCGCCGCCGACCTGATCCTTTCGGCCGACCCCATGCTGGTGCCGCCGAACTTCATCACGAGCAGGCTCTTCAACGCTGCACTTCCTTTCCATTGCTGGTGCGCTCGCGTGCGATGCGCAGCAGCGCCTCCTCCACCTCGCTCTCGGTCATCCCGCTCGAATCCAGGTACATCGCGTCGGGCGCCTGTCGCAGCGGAGAGTCCGGCCGTGTCGAGTCGCGCTCGTCCCGCTGCTTCATCTCCCGATAGACCTCGGCGAAGTCCGCCTCGACCCCGCGCGCTTTCAGGTCCTTCACCCTGCGCTCGGCCCGCACTTCGGGGCTCGCATCCAAAAAGACCTTGACCTCAGCCTGCGGAAAGACGACAGTGCCGATGTCGCGCCCCTCCATCACCACCGAGGTCGTCTCGCCCATCCTCTGCTGCTTGGCCACCAGCGCCCTACGGACGCCCGGCACGGCGGATACGATGGAGGCGCCCTGCGAGATCTCCGGCGCGCGGATCGCCTCGCTCACATCCTCGCTGTTGAGGAGAACCCGGTTGTCACGAGTCAACTCGATCTCGGCCTCTCGCGCCAGTTGCTCCAGACGGTGGTAGTCATCCCATCCGACACCGAGGTTCCGCGACCACAGGGCGACCGCCCGGTACATCGCGCCCGTATCGATGTAGATAAATCCCATCCGCGCCGCCACTCGTTTGGCCAGCGTGCTCTTGCCCGCTCCCGCGGGGCCGTCGATGGCTATGATGATCCGTTTGCTCAAGGGTGACTTACCAGTCTATCGCGCTACACTGGGGCATATGCTGGGAAGATTCATGATGACGACAATGGCCGCGGCCGTGTTGCTGCTCGCTGCCAACCCCAAAGTCGCCGACGCGCAGGCGAAGGTGAAAGCCGGTAAGTTCGAAGAGGCCATCTCGATCCTGGACCCGCTGCACAAAACCAACCCCAAGGACGCCGAAGTCAACACCGCGCTCGCCGACGCCCACCTGAAGTACGGCGACAGCTTCATGTACAACGAGAGCCTGCCGCCGCGCCAGAAGTACGCGCCGGCCCTCAAGCAGTATCGCGAAGTGCTGGTCTACGATCCGGCCAACAAAGACGCCAAGAACAAGATCCAGCTCATCGAGAACATCTACAAGCAGATGGGCCGCCCCATCCCGCAGTAAGACGATGTCCGGAACGCCAGAAGACGCGACGGGATAGCTCTCTGCCTATCTATTCTCCCCGCTTGGGCTTTCCAGCCCTTATCACTGATCTGTAACGCGAAACGAGACGATATTCGCCTCGTTTCGCTTGTCTCTGCGGCCACCTTCACTTACAAATCAATAGGCGCTATATCGACTCCCGCGCGTCAGGCCCAATCAGCAAGCTGGCCTCAGCGCCTCGATGTGAACGAGGCGTGGCTCTGATAGGCTTGCGCGGACACCGGCGGTACCGCGGCTCGCGCGTTCAGCTACGGAGGGCTGAGCCAGGAGGAAGCTGAGCCGCGGCCGCCCAGGGGGCCAGGAGGGCTCAAGGCGCCAGCGGGTCCTGGGCGATCACGTATTCCTCCACCGGCCGGCCGCCGATCAGGTGCTCCTCGACGATTCGCTCCAGCACTTCCGGCGTCGCTCCCCGATACCAGGTCCCCTCCGGGTAGACCACCGCGACCGGTCCTTGCTCGCAGATGCGCAGACAGTTCGCCTTGGTCCGGTAGATGTGCGGCTCCGTCTTGAGCCGGGCCTTCAGGTATTCCCAGGATTTGAGTCCATCTTCCTTCGAGCAGCACTTCGGGTTGGTCTGGTCGGCGCACAGGAAGATATGGCGTTTCAGCGACCCGATGCCGAGCCCGGCGGCGATCCTTGTCAGTTTCTCGTCGTTCATAGCCGTCTACACTAAAGCTACCAGGATGATGCCACAGGACTTTGACCGGCTGGTGGAGGAATCGATGGATGTTATCCCTCCGCGCTTCCGCAAGCAGTTGAAGAACCTGGTCTTTGTCGTCGAACCGGAACCCCGCGTACCCGGGCTGCTGGGCCTGTACGAGGGCAGGCCGCTGACGGAGCGGCGAGTGAGCGAGCCCTACGCCATGCCGGACCGGATCACCCTCTATCAGGGGCCGCACGAACGGCTCGCAAGGAATGAGGCGGACCTGCGCAGACTGGTCAAGGAGACCATCTGGCACGAGGTGGCGCACTACTTCGGACTGGATGAGCGCGAAGTGCTGCTGGCCGAGGCGCGCCGGCGCAAGCGGATCCGCAAGTTGCGCGGGCTGTGAAGGCTCGGATGCTAAACTCTTACTCTCATGGCCAAGACGTCCCGCCCAAAGGGAGGATGGCGGCGCTCACCGCGATGGCGGCCAGCGCGCTCGGCTGCGAGAGCTTGGCGCGACCCAGGTCACATTTAGTCCCTTCATCGTGGCTCACCTGGAGAAGGTGCACGGCTTCCCGCCGATTCAGCCGAGCGATCCGGTGACTCCATCTCCGGGTTGGAACGCGGTGAGCCTGACCGAGTTGAAGACGGCCCGACTGGGGCTCTTTTTCGATTACCCTGATACGAAGCTGTGGCCCGATCAGTACAAGCCCTCCGAACGCGTGGGCCAGGGCGTGCTGCTCTATTACTTCTCGCCGCAGCTCTTCCAGCAACAACGGCCTCAGCGCTGAACTACGGAGTTCCTCATGGCTCGTGACAAGAAAAGAGAAGCCGCACCGGCTCGCCCGTTCAATCCGCTTGGCGGATGGAAGTGGTTGATCGCCGCGGCATTCGTCCTGGCGTTGTTCTACTTCACACCGCTGCTGTCCTCCAACGCGACCATTCAATGGGATGCGGTGGACGTGCACTATCCATCGCAGTGGTACTTCGCCGGGCAGGTGAGGCACGGCCACCTGCCGCAGTGGGCGCCGTACATCTTCTCGGGCTTTCCGTTCCTGGCTGATCCGCAGGTGGGCGCATTCTACCCGCTGAACTGGCCGTTCTTCCTTGCCGGGATCACGCCGGGCGCAATTGAAGCGGAGCTGGCGCTGCACTCACTGATCGCGTTGTGCGGGGCGTTCTTCCTGATGCGGCGGCTGACAGGCAACGTTGCCGCATCGCTGACTGGCGCACTTGCGTATGCGCTGGGCGGCTTCTTCGCGGGACACAGCTCGCACGTGGGCATGTTCCAGGGCGCGGCACTGCTGCCGTGGCTGCTGTACTGCTTCGACCGCGCGCTGGAGGCGAGTCCGGCGCGCTGGATCTCGCTGTCCGCGGGGGTCGCCGGCTGCATCATGCTCGCGGGACACATGCAGACCGCGATGTACGCGCTGATGGCGCTAGCGTTGTTCGCGGCGTGGCGCGTCATCGAACTCAGGTCCTTGTGGCGGCGCGCGGTGATCGGACTGGCGGCGGCCGCCGCTCTGTCCGGCGCGCTGGCAGCCGTGTTGATCCTGCCGGCGATGGAGCTGACGGATCAGTCTATCCGAGCCACGATGGACTTCAGCAAGGGAGTCGAAGGCACGCTGCCGGTGGGCGCACTGGGCACACTGGTCTACCCCGATGCGCTGGGGGTGTTGAGCGGGCAGTATCGCGGCGGCGTCGACATGACGCAGAGCTACTATTACGCAGGCATCCTGTTGTTGCCGCTGGCCGCTTTCGCATTACGCAGGCGCGCGGCGGCGATCCTGGCCGCGCTGCTGGTGGCGGTTCCGGTCTGGTACATGCTGGGCCCCAGCGCCGGGCTGTATCACCTGGGCGCCGTGCTGCCGTTCCTGCACAAGATGCGCGCTCCGGTGAACGGCTGGTTCGTCGCCGCGCTCGGCCTGTCGGTGCTGGCCGCGATGGGTGCCGCCGAAGCCGAGGCGCGCTGGAAGAAGGCGTGGCTCGGGCTGGCCTTGCTTGCCGTGTTCGCTATTGACCTTTGTCATTTCAACTCCTGGAGCAACCCGCTCACATACGGCCGCATTTCGTATTTCGACATGTACGGCCCCGGTCAGAGAGCCCTGGAAGGCAAGATGAGCGCGGCGTTACTGCCTGGCTACCGCTTGCATCTGCAAGACCGGTTTCAGATCTTCGGGCCGATGAACAGCCCGCTGTTGGCGCAGGTCGAGACCACGTATGGCTACAACCCGCTGGAACTGGCCGCCTATCGCGACTACCGGAAGGCGGCGGAATCAAACCACCGTTTGGTGGATGGACTTGCCGTGGCGCTGGAGGTGCTGCCCAAGGAAGAGAAGGTCGCGGGGAACCAGACCGCGCTTAAGCGCGTGATGATCACGCCGCAGGTGATCGACGTCTCCACAGAGGAGCAGTCGAGGGCGCGGCTGGCTGATCTCGATCCGAAAGAGCAGAGCGTTGTGCTGGGGCCGCACGATCCGGTGCAGCAGGACCCGCAGGCCAAGACCGAGTTGAAGAAGTTGAGTGAGGGGAGCCTCACCGTGAGCTACACGGCGGCGAGCCCGAGCCTGTTGCGCATGGCCGAGGTCTGGTATCCGGGATGGGAAGCCAGAGTCGACGGCAAGCCGGTGAAGGTGCTGCGGGTGAACCACGCACTGATGGGCGCAGTGGTTCCGGCAGGCACGCATGAGGTGGTGTTCGAGTACAAGCCGACACGGTTTGGCCTTGGCGCGGCGATCAGTGGAGTTGCGCTGGTGCTGCTCGTCGTCGGGATCTCATGGCGTGAGAAGCGAGAGGGCGCGCTGGATGAGGGGGTCGCTGCGTAGCTCGATCTCGTCGCCGGCGGCGACGCCGATGCTCTGATTCAGGATCTCCTGCTTCAGGCGGCGGCGGATGGTCTCGCGCTCGGCGGACCACAGGTTGAGGCCGGGGCGGATGTTGCGGCGCGAGAGCCAGAGCTGGAAGTCGTCGAGCATGGCGTCGGTGATCGTCATGTCGCGGCTGGCGTCGGCGCGATGGCCACTGAGCCATTCGGTGGCGAAGTTGGAGTAGCTTCCGGAGGCTTCGAGGACCTGGCCGAGGCGCGAGTAGGGCGCGGGCGTGACGATGTGGTCCGGTTCGATGCCCCCGCCACCGCGAACAATACGTCCGCTTTTTGTTTTAAACTCCGGACGCGTGGTGGCAGTGGCCGCGGCGAGCTCATTGTCCTTGAGGGGCTTCTGAATGGAGCGGCCGCTGGGGGTGTAATAAAAGGCCGTGGTGAGGGCCATGCCGTTGCCGCCGCTGAGCGGGAAGACGCGCTGGACGAGTCCCTTGCCGAAGGTGGTCTCGCCGATGACCGGGCCGCGGTCGTTGTCCTGAATAGCTCCGGCGACGATCTCGGCGGCGCTGGCGGTCTTGGCGTTGACGAGCACCGCCAGGGGGAGCTTATAGGGCTTTGCGCCCTTGGGCACGTCGACGTCTTCGGTCTGGGAACTACGGCCACGGGCGCTGAGGATGCGGGTGCCGGGCTCGAGGAAGAGAGCCGCCGTGGCGAGGCCGGCCTGGAGGACGCCGCCGGGGTTGTCGCGGAGATCGAGGATCAGGCCTTTCAGGGAAGCGCCGCCCAGGTCTTCGATGCTCTTCTGGATCAGCTCGGCGGTGTCGTTGTCGAAGCTGGTGACGCGGATGAAGGCGATGGCGGGGCGGATGAGGAAGGATCGATCGAGGCTTGGGTGTTGCAGCGCTTCGGGGGTGAGCGTCATGGGCATCAGCTTGGCCGTGCCCTGGCGGCGGATGAGGAGCTGCGCGGCGTTCTGGCGCGAGTAGGAGAGCAACTGGACGAGTTGATCGAGACCGAGGCGCGCGAGAGGGATGCTGTTGATGGCGATGATCTCGTCGCCGGGGGCGAGCCCGGCCTTTTGGGAGGGCGAGCCGGGCATGGTCTGAAGGACGATGACGCGGCCGGGGAGGACGCTGACGATGGAGCCGAAGCCTTTGGCGACGCTGCGCTCCATCTCCTGGAGCTGCTCGAACTGGTCCCTGTCGAAGAAGACGGAGTGGGGATCGAGCTTGCGGAGCATGCCCGGGATGGCTCCGCCGTAGATGGCGGCGTCGGGGTTGACGGGGTCGGCGGCGTGGTCGACGGTGGTGAGGTAGACGTCGAGGAAGCGCTTGATCTCGCGTTCTAGTTCGGCGGTGTCCGGTAGGGGGGACCCGCTCCCTACCGGCCGCGACTGGGTGAAGTTGGGCGGCGCGGGTGCGAGTTGAGGCACGGAGGGCGCCTGTGGATAGAGGGCGGGTGGGCACAGTGCGGCGAGCAGGACTGTGGCCAGGAGACGCATCAGAGTTCGAAGCGCAGGGACTGGCGTTGCGCGTGCCTTTCCAGAGCGAGGTCGATGAGCTTCTCGACGAGCGATGCGAAGGGGACGCCGGCATGCTCCCACATCTTGGGGTACATGCTGATGGAAGTGAAGCCGGGGATGGTGTTGATCTCGTTGATATACACCTTGCCTGTCGCCTTCTCCACAAGGAAGTCGACGCGGCCCATGCCGGAGCATTCGACGGCTTTGAAGCACTCGACGGCGAGGCGCTTCACTTCGGTGATGGTCTCCTCGGGGAGATTGGGCGGGATGATGGTGCGTGCCTTGTCGAGGAGGTACTTGTCCTCGTAGTCGTAGAACTCCTTCGACGGCAGGATCTCACAAGGCGTTGAAGCGAGCGGGTGAGCGTTGCCGAGCACAGCGCACTCGAGCTCATGACCGATGATGGCGCGCTCGACGATGACCTTGCTGTCGTAGCGCGCGGCGTCGTTCAATGCGGCGAGGAGCTCATGGCGGTCGTGGGCTTTGGCGATGCCGACAGAGGAGCCGAGGTTCGCTGGCTTCACGAAGAGAGGCAGACCGAAGGCGTTGATGGCTTTGTCAGGGTCGAGTGCACCGGCGAATTGCACCTGATAGCCGACGATGGGGAGGCCGCGCTCGACGCAGAGCCGTTTGAAGTGCTCCTTATCCATGGAGGCGGAGGAGGAGAAGACGCCCGCGCCGACGTAGGGGAGTCCGGCCATTTCGAAGAGGCCCTGGATGGTGCCGTCCTCGCCGAAGGTGCCGTGGAGGACCGGGAAGACGACGTCGATGCCTTCGTTGGCGCCGGGCTCGGGCAGGATCGGCCTGGGCTGCCACCTGCCTTCCTTGGTGATGAAGATGGGTACGGCTTCGAATCGCTCGGGGTTGAGGTGCTCAAGGATGGCGCGGGCGGAGCGGATGGAGATCTCGTGCTCGCCGGAGCGGCCGCCGTGGACGATGGCAACGCGGAGCTTGCTCATAGGATCCTCTTTCCCATCGCGGACATGACCAGCTCGACGCCGAGGAGGGCAGTGCGATTGGCGGCGTCGAGCACGGGGTTCACTTCAACGACTTCCATGGAGCGGAGGAGGCGCGAGTCGCAGAGGATCTCCATGGCGAGGTGGGCCTCGCGGTAGGAGATGCCGCCGCGGACAGGCGTGCCGACGCCGGGGGCTTCGTCGGGATCGACGGCGTCCATATCGAGAGAGAGATGGATGCCGGCGGCGCCCTGGGAGGCGATGGTGACGGCGTCCCGCATGACTGCGCGCATGCCGCGCTCATCGATGTCGCGCATGGTGAAGACCTTGACGCCGGAGTTCCTGACAACGGGCTTTTCGGTGGCGTCGACGTCGCGGATGCCGACGAGGACGACATTGCGCGGGCTCACGGCGGGAGAGTGGTTCATCAAATGAGTGAGGGCGCGGGGGCCGTGGCCGACGACGCAGGCCAGGGGCATGCCGTGGACGTTGCCGGAAGGCGAGGTGTCGGGCGTGTTCATGTCAGTGTGGGCGTCGATCCAGATGACACCGATGTTCTGCCGGCGCTTGCGGAAGCGGGCGGCGACGCCGTTGATGGTGCCGACGGCGATGGAGTGGTCGCCGCCGAGGACGAGCGGGAATTTGCCTTGCGAGGCGGCCTTCTCGACGCTCAGCGCCAGCTCATGGCATGTGGCGGCGATGGGTTTCAGATAGCGGGCGTGGGGGTCGCCGGGCTTCGTGGATTCCTGTTGATGGACCTGGACGTTGCCGAGGTCTTCGACCTTGTAGCCGAGGGTCTGGAGGCGCGCGTTGAGATTGGCGACACGGAGGGCGGAGGGGCCCATGTCGACGCCGCGGCGGCCGGCGCCGAGATCGAGCGGAGCGCCGAGGATGGCTATGGTCTGGGGCATAGAATCCTAGGGGCGGGTGCGGTAGAGCATGCGGGGGAAGGCGATGGTTTCGCGGATGTGCTCGAGGCCGCAGAGCCAGGCGACGGTGCGTTCGACGCCCATGCCAAAGCCGGCATGGGGGACGGAGCCGAAGCGGCGGAGATCCAGGTACCACTGGAAGGCTTCGGGGGGGAGGTCGTGTTGCTTGATGCGCTGCAGGAGCAGCTCGTGGTCGTGGATGCGCTGGCCTCCGCCGATGACTTCGCCGTAGCCTTCGCTGGCGATGACGTCGACGCCGAGGGCGACCTCGGGGCGGTTCTCGTCAGGTTGGAAGTAGAAGGCCTTCACCTGGGTCGGGTATTTGTCGACCATGACGGGGCGGTCGAACTCTTCGCTGAGGAGCGTCTCGTCGGTACCGCCGAAGTCGCCGCCCCAGACGATCTCGGAGCCTTTGCGCTTCAGGATCTCGACGGCTTCGTCGTAGGTGATGCGCGGGAAGGGGGGCTTGATGGCTTCGAGCCTGGTGATGTCGCGTTCAAGCTCGGCGAGTTCGAGCTTGCGGTTCTCGAGGACACGGCCAACGATGAAGACGATGAGCTCTTCGGCGACGCGCTTCACATCGTCGAGGGTGGCGTAGGCCATCTCGGGCTCGACCATCCAGAATTCAGTGAGGTGACGGCGGGTCTTGGACTTCTCGGCGCGGAAGGTCGGGCCGAAGCAGTAGGTCTTGCCGAAGGCCATGGCCGTGGCCTCGTTGTAGAGTTGGCCGGACTGGGTAAGGTAGACCTTTTCGTCTTCGAAATAGTCGACTTCGAACAGCGTGGTTGTGCCCTCGCAGGCAGCGGGGGTGAAGATGGGGCAGTCGACGAGGGTGAAGCCGTTGGAGTCGAAGTAGTCGCGGATCGCCTTGATGATCTCGTGGCGCACTTTGAGGATGGCATGCTGGCGGCGCGAGCGGAGATGAAGGTGGCGGTGATCGAAGAGGAACTCGATGCCATGCTCTTTCGGCGTGATGGGGTAGGGTTGTTCCTCAGGGACGCGCTGGACGATTTCGGCGGACTCGATATCCATTTCGAAGCCGCCGGGGGCGCGCTGCTCGGCGCGGCACTTGCCGCGGATGATGACGGAAGATTCCTGCGTCAGGTTCTTGAGGGCTTCGAAACAATCTTCAGGGAGATTGTTTTTGAGGCCGACGCACTGCATGATGCCGCTGCCGTCGCGGATCAGGGGAAAGATGATCTTGCCGGACTTGCGGAGGTTGTAGAGCCAGCCGGCGATTTCGACGGGTTCGCCTACGTGGGCGCCGGCGGCGGAGATGGTGATTCGACGGTAGTCGGACATTAGAGGGACTCCAGGTGATCGAAGATCTGGCGTGCGGCGTCGAGGGGGTGAGGGAAGTCGGGGGACTCCTTCAGCTCGAGGAGGAGGGGAAACTGGGAGCTGTGGGAACGGAGAAGCTGCATGGTCTGCTTCCACTCGATGGCGCCGCCCTTGGCGAGGCCGGGGAAGAGGTGGACGTCGTCGGTTCCGTTGTTGTCGTGGACGTGAGTGGAGCGGATGCGGTCCTGCATGAGCGCGAAGGCCGTGCCGACGCCCTCCATGATGTTGGCGTGGCCGGTATCGAAGCAGAAGTTCAGGTTGAGATGGGTGATCTCATTGAAGTGGATGAGGCGCTCGGCGGAGGAGAGTCGGTTGGGGATGTTCTCGAGAAGGACTTCAACGCCGCGGTGGCGGGCGAAGAGGCAGATGTCTTCGAGCGCGGTGAAGGCGGATTCGAGCTTGAACTCGTCGTACTCCTCGTGGGCGACGCCGAGGTGCTGGATCAGGTAGCGGAAGGGGATTTTCTCGGCGACCTCGATGGCGCGCTTGATCTCGTCGACGGCCTGGAGACGGCGTGGCTTGGAGAGCTCGGTGATGGAGATGACGGCGGAGGGACCCGTGCGGCCCCAGCAGTCGTCGCTGTACATCGGCGCGTGGAGAGAGTGGCACTTCAGTTCGGCGTCGCGGAACCAGTAGCCCAACTCGCTGACCTGGGCACGGTCGCGGTAGTCGAAGTGCTCGCGGGCGCAGAAGATCTCGACAAGGGGGATGCCGGCGTCGTAGATGCGCTCGAGCCAGACGGTGTTGAGGCGGTGCGAGACGAGGACGTGAGTGGAGAGGGCGTGAAGCATTTTAGTAGCCTGCAGCCTTTCCGGCGGAGCGGCCGTTTTGGGCGGCGGCGAGCCAGGAGTTCTTGTCGGCGACGCCGGCGCCGCGGGACGTGGCGTCGCCGGCAGCCCGAGTGCGCGGGCTCTCGACCATGATGGCTTCGACGGAGCCGACGGTAGTGATGTTCTCGAGCTTGTGGCCGCGCTGTGCGAGAAGGGCGCGGGTGTCAGGGGAGAAACCGGGTTCGAGGTAGAGCTTGTCGGGCATCCACTGGTGGTGGAGGCGGGGCTGATCGACGGCCTGCTGGATGTCCATGCCGAAGTCGAGGACGTTGATCAGGACCTCCAAGACGCCGGAGATGATGCGTGGTCCGCCGGGGGCGCCGAGGGCCATGAAGAGTTTGCCGTCCTTGAGGACGATGGTGGGGGTCATGGCGGAGAGGGGGCGCTTGCCGGGGGCGATGGCGTTGGCCTCGCCCTGGATGAGTCCGAACATGTTGGGCGCGCCGGGCTGAGCGGCGAAGTCGTCCATCTCGTTGTTGAGGAGGAAGCCGAGGCGGGGGACAGTGACGCCGGAGCCGTAGGAGTTGTTGATGGTGTAAGTGAGGGCGACGGCATTGCCCTGGGCGTCGATGACGTTGAAGTGGGTGGTGGCGGTGGGCTCGAATGCGGGAGCACCGTGGCCAAGCTCCGTGCTAGGAGTAGCCTTATCGAGATTGATGGACGCGCGGCGCGAAGCGATGTATGCGGGATCGAGGAGGCCCTTGATAGGGACCTTGGCGAAGTCGGTGTCGCCAAGGAACTCGGATCGATCGGCAAAGTAGCGGCGGAGGACTTCGGCGATGTAGTGGGACGAGGAGGCGGAGCCAGCGCCGGGCTTCTCGTATCCTGAGCCTTCGAGCATGCCGAGCATCTGGAGGAGGCCGATGCCGCCGGAAGAGGGCGGCGGAGCGGTGATGATGGTGTAGTTCCTATACGTGCCGGTGAGTGCTGTGCGCTCGATGGCCTTGTAGTTCCTGAGGTCGGCGAGGGTGATGGTCCCGCCGTTTTTCCGCATCTCCTCGGCGAGGATGCTGGCGGTGGTCCCCTCGTAGAAGTCCTTCGCGCCCTGCGCGGCGATGCGTCGGAGGACTTGGGCGAGCTCGGGTTGAACGAGCTTGTCGCCGGGCTCGAAGCAGGCGCCGTTATTGAGGAAGATGCGATTGGACTCGGGGAACGGGGACATGGTGCGGCGCGATCCGCACATGGAGCGGGCTTCGGCGTAGGAGAGAGTGATGCCGTTGGCGGCGAGGGCTGCGGCGGGCTCGACGAGAGCCGACCAGGGCTTGGAGCCGTACTTCTTGTGGGCGAGCTCAAGGCCGCGGACGGTGCCGGGGATGCCGGAGGCGCGCCAGCCGGTGACGGAGTCCCTGGTGGGCTTGCCGTCGGGGCCGATGTACATGTTGCGCGAGGCGGAGGCCGGGGCCATTTCGCGGAAGTCGATGAAGGTGGTGCGGCCGTCATTGAAGCGGGCGAGAAGGAAACCGCCGCCGCCGATGTTGCCGGCGGAGGGATGAGTGACAGCGAGGGCGAAAGCGACGGCGACGGCTGCGTCGATGGCGTTGCCGCCGGCTTTGAGGACGCTGACGCCGACGTCGGTGGCGATGGGTTCCTGGGCGACGACCATGGCGCTTCGCGCACGGACGGGCTCGCGAGCTTCGATAGGCAGAAGAAGGGCGCAGAGAAGCGCCGCGAGCGCGAAAAACCTCATCTTTCGCATGAAATCTGATTGTACTATGCGGGTCATCGGCGGCCTGCGGTTTCGTCGGGGTCGGAGATCTGCATGTCGGGGTCGAGGCCGAGGCGTTCGAGCTCTTCGGACATGAAGCTGCGGAGGTCCTCGGTGACATCGCGGTCGAGGATGCGGTTGCTTCGTTTCGACAAGTGAGAATACCGAGCCATGGGGTACTCGCGGCCGGAGAAGGCCTGGACGAACTGATCGGTGGACTGGAGGGCGACGCGGTCGGTCTGGAGCTCGCGGATGAGCTTGAGGTTCTGGCGGTAGGTGCGCTCGTGAGTGGACCGGTAGCGGGCGAGGCGTTCGAGCTGGAGGGCGAGGTTGGAGTCGGAGAAGGGGTTGAGGGTGTCGCCGAGGATCTGGATTTCGGCCTGCTCGATGAGGAAGAGGCACCAAGAGGCGTGGAGGCAGCGTTCGAAGAGGTCGAGTTCGGCTCCGCCGGTGGGGTGGATGTCGGAGAAGAGGACATGGCGGTGATGGGTGAAGGCGTCTTTGAGGTGGTCCGGGATGTGGAGCTGTTTGGCGGAGAAGCCGTGTTTGGTGGAGTTCAGGGACGAGATCCGCTTGCCGTCGGGGGTGCGGGGACCGGTGGATTTTTGAGCGTTGGCGCGAAGGGCCGCACGCTTCTTTTCGGAGATGGACATGGTGGTAGCCTCCGCGCGTAGTGTTCCGGGGTGTGGAACGGTCTGAATGGGAGGGGCAGGGTAAGTTGGTGAAAAGAGGCAGAAGATAAATGTGCGTTCGCGGTGAACGGGGGGTGCGGGCTTCCTGATCTTCGAAGACGCGGCGGAGCGTGAGGAGATTTGGGGCGGTAGGTGCTCCGGCTCCTCGGAGATCAGTCGTGATGAGGCGGTCTTAATGGGTAGACAGGAGAGGGCGAGTCGGATTTGACGCTCCGCCAAGGGCGTGCTGCGGTTCTGGCGGCGGCGGGAGTGCATGGAAGGACTTAGCGGCTTCAGGCGTCTGGCTGGAGGCGAAGCTCCGGCTATAGGAGCTTGGGCGTCATGGGAATGTCAAGGCGATATAGGGCGGCCCGGTACCAGTACGAAACAGGAGGAGTTTTGGGCGGTTAGGCCCATGCGCGAGAGTGCTTCCGGGCTTCATCCTGACAACTGAGCTCACGGTCAGCTCGGAGGGGAACTATGTACACACAAAAACTACTGCGGGCAACTTTTTTAGCCGCAATTGGGGCGCTCGCCGCGACGGCGACGTCATTGGATTTCCAGGGAGTAGGCAGCAGCACGCTCACCAGCTATACACTGCCCGGCGACGGCAGCATCTTCAGCTTGGTTTCTGACACTATTTCGACAGGAACAGGAACGTTCCCAGCCTTTCTGCGAATCCAGGCAAGCGGCAACGCAACCAGCGAGCAGGGATACAACACAGAAGGCAGTCCGCTGCCGTATGACGAAAAGGCCGGAAACTGGACTCGGAATATTCTTTTCAGCCAACTCGGAACCGTTACGCAGGGCGGCGTTGACTACTTTCGTCTCTTGCTGGACTGGAATGAATCAGGCGGGTCCAAAACTGGGATTTCGCTGGTTGACCTGCGAATCTACTCGGGAATTCCAAACCTGACCAGCAAGATCGGCGAAGCCGGTTTCACGAGCAACACCACAGAGCTCTGGAATCTTCAGACTCCATTGGGCAATGCAGGGTATGACTCAATGAATTTCGTCGACGCCAATGCCGGCAGCGGGAGAGCAGACTTGAATATCCTGATCCCGCAGACGCTGTTGTCGGGCCGTCCGGACAATCAACCTAACTTCATCCTCTACGCGAAGTTCAACAACGTAGATGGGGGGTTCGAGGAATTCTCGTACTTTGCGGGAACCAGCACCCAGCCCATCCCTCCGGATGTGCCTGAGCCAGCGACATTCATGATGCTGGGCGGCGGTTTGGCGGCATTGGGCCTGGTTCGCCGGTTCCGGCAGTAGTTCAACGAACTTCGGCTTGAAGTTGAGGCCTCGGTCCGAAAGGACCGGGGCCTTTTGATTTGGGGGGGAGAGGGTCAGGAAGCAGGGTGTCGACGGCGCCAGTCAAAGAGGACGATACCGGCGGCGACGGAGACGTTGAGGGAGGCGATCTGGCCGGCCATTGGGATTCTGACGAGGAAATCGCAGTGGCGGCGGGTGTGTTCGTGGAGTCCGTGACCTTCAGCGCCGAGGACGATAACGGCGGGGTTGGTGAATTCGGTGTCGTAGTAGGACTGCGTGCCGCGCTCGTCGATCCCGTAGATCCAAAAGCCGGACTGTTTGAGGGATTCGAGGGCGCGGTTGACATTGGTGACCTTGACGACGGGGAGGAGTGCGAGGGCTCCGGCGGCGGCTTTGGCGACGGTTTCGGTGAGTCCGGCGGCGCGGCGTTCGGGGATGATGACGGCGGAGGCGCCGGCGGCATGAGCGGTGCGGACGATAGCGCCGAGGTTGTGGGGGTCTTCGACGCCGTCGAGGATGACTAGGAGGCGGGCGGATTTGGCGACGTCCTCGAGGGAGTGGGTCTTCTGGGTGGAGGGGAAGGCGACGACGCCCTGGTGGGGGAGGCCTTTGACGAGGCGGTCGAGGGCATCGCGGGAATCGAAGCGGACGGGAATACGGGAAGAGCGGCAGAGGTCGATGATTTCCTGGAGGCGGGGTCCGGCGGCGGCTTTGACGATGTGGACGCGGTCGAGGGGTTGGCCGGCGCGAATGGCTTCGCGGACGGGGTGGATGCCGGCGATGAGGGGCATGTGGGTATTACTCCTGAGCTGTGAGGCACGCTCCGCTCGCTGACGCTCGCGGTTACCACCGCATCATCGCATGACTGGCTGGGACTCGCAGCCAGAGTGAGAGACAGTGCGGGATAGTCATGCGGGATCTCAAGGCTTATGTGAGCAGGGCGCTAGAGTCGCGCGGATGGGATGCAAAGGAGAGGAGAAGATGGGCCGGGGGCGGGAGGGCGAGGCGGCTCTGGCAGGACGAGGAAGTGCGTTGGGCCGTCGGGTACATTCTGAACCGCAGGGGAGGAGGATGACGTGGTGGGAAGAAGGGTATCAAACATTTTGCAGGGAATTTGTTGACGGGGAGTGCGGGGGCGTTTAGGATGGCGGTAGGCGTATGGCAAGCGCAGCGGCGAGGCCGCAGCCTGTGGAAATCCCGAATAAGCTGTATTTCCGGATCGGCGATGTGAGCCGGCTCACCGGGATCAAGGCGTACGTCCTGCGCTACTGGGAGACGGAGTTTCCGAGCCTGTCGCCGAAGAAATCGGGGACAAATCAGAGGCTGTACCGGCGGAAGGATGTGGAGACGGTGCTGGAGATCAAGCATCTGCTCTACGAGAAGCGGTACACGATTGAGGGGGCACGCTCGTTCCTGCAGGGCAGGAAAGGCACGCACCGGGCCGTGGCTGCGGCGCCAGCGCCACCGCCGGCGAGCCAGAGCAGCCTGTTCGGGCCGGACCCGGGACAACTTGCCGCCAAAGCTCAGGAAAAGCTGACCGGTGTGAAGACGGAGCTGCGGGCGATTCTGGCGCTGCTGAGCTAAAAAAGTCTCACGGGAGGCTCGTGCGTGTCCGATAAGGGACACGATGCAGAGGAAACTCCCATGATCAGGCTGACGCGCATCAACGAGTCACCCTTCTTCCTGAACTGCGACCTGATGGAGTTCATCGAGGTGACGCCGGACACGGTGATCACGATGATGAACGGCGGAAAGGTCCTGGTGCGGGAGAGGGCCGAAGAAGTGGTGGAGAAGATCGTCGAGTACAGGAGAAGGATCCGCCGGAGGGGGGCGGGAGATCTGATCCGCCGGGTTCGTGGAGTCTAGCGCGCATGGCGACGAGGAAGATGCGTCTGGACTTAGGGACTGCGGGCGGGCTGGCCCTCGCGGTGGGAGGGATCCTGGGGGGATACCTGCTGGAGCATGGGAAAACCAGTGATGTCATCGGAGAATCTGCGGCACTGATCGTTCTGGGGGGGTGCCTGGGAGCGACGCTGGTGGCGAATCCGCTGGAGCTGGTGCTCCGGGCGTTTCGGCGGGCGAGGGGGCTTCTATTCGAGGCCGGTGACGAGAAGGCGGATCTGATCGAGACACTGGTGGGATTCTCGACGCGGGCCAGGAAGCAGGGGATAGTCTCGCTGGAGCAGGAGGTGTCGGAGATAGGGGATCCGTTCCTGCGCAAGAGCATGATGCTGGCGGTGGATGGGATTGACCTGCAGGAGATCCGGAGCGTGATGGAGCTGTCGATGGACGTGGAGGAGCGCCGGACGGAGGAAGAGGCCAGAGTTTTTGAGGCGGCGGGAGGGTTCGCGCCGACGATCGGGATCATCGGGGCGGTGCTGGGCCTGATCATCGTGATGGGGGATTTGAAGGACATGGAGAAGGTGGGCAAGGGGATTGCGGCTGCTTTTGTGGCGACGATCTACGGGGTGGGGTCGGCGAACGTGCTGTTTCTGCCGGCGGCGCACAAGATCAAGCTGAGGGCGGCGATGGCGCGGGAGAGGCAGGAGCTGATCCTGGAGGGGGTGTGCGGGATTGTGGAGGGGATGAACCCGAAGATGATCCGCAACAAGCTGGAGGCGTACACGCAGAGCCAGCAGGCGGCGCGGAGCCCGGGCAAGACCGAGAAGAAGGCGGCGTAAGGGATGGCGCGGCGCAAGCGTGAGGAGCACGCGAACCACGAGCGGTGGCTGGTGTCTTATGCGGACTTCATCACGCTGCTGTTTGCGTTTTTCGTGATGATGTACGCGAATTCGCAGACGGACCAGAAGCAGGCCACGAAGATCTCGCAGGCGTTCCGGGAGGCGATGGCGGAGGGGCGGATTTCGCACGCGCTGGCACGTCTGCTGAAGCATGAGGCGCCGAAGAAGGACGATCCGCGGGAGGAAGCGGTGATGGCGGTGGCGGAGGATCCGGGGAAGGTGAGGCCGGTGGAGCTGTTGCCGTCGCTGCGGCAGTTGAATGAGACGCTGAAGAAGGAGATCGAGTCGGGGCGGCTGGAAGTTCGCATGGAGAAGCGGGGGCTGGTGATCAGCCTGAGGGAAGCGACGTTCTTCCCGTCGGGGGGGGCTGAGGTGGATCCGGCAACCCTGCCGGTGCTTGAGGCGATCGCGAAAGAGATCAAGAAGCATCCGAACCCTGTGCGGCTGGAGGGGCACACGGACTCGGTACCGATACACACGGCGCGGTTCAGGAGTAATTGGGATTTGTCGGCGGCGCGGGGGATCGCGATTCTGGCGCTGTTTTCTGAGAAGTTCGGGGTGGAGGTGGAGAGGATGGCGATTGCGGGGTTTGCGGAGACGGCGCCGGTGGCGTCGAACGAGACGGTGGAGGGGCGTGCGCGGAACCGGCGGGTGGATATCGTGGTGCTGAATGAGTTGGCGGCGCTGCAGGAGCCAGAGCAGAGGGTGAGGTAGGGGGCGCGCCAGCGCGAGCCGGGGGCGCGCGCCACTCAGGGGTCGGTGTGGTCGGAGTCCTGGAGGAGAGTCAGAAGGAGTTCGGCGGCTTTTTGGGAAGCCGCTTTTTTGGAAGAGCCTTCCGCCTGGGCGGTGAACTGTTTTCCAACGCGGGCTTCGACAGTGAAGCGCTTGGCGTGCTCGGGGCCGGTCTCGAAGACGATGGAGTAACGCGGAATTGGGAGTTTGCGGGACTGGGCGAGTTCCTGAAGAGCGTTCTTGGGATCGACAGGGATGCCGGAGTCGGCGAGTGAGTGCCAGAGGAAGCGGGTGAGGAATCCACGGCAGGCTTCGATGCCACGCGCGGGCCCGCAATCGAGATAGATGGCGGCGATGAGGGCTTCGACGGCGTTGGCGAGGAGGGCCTTCTTGGCGCGGCCGCCGGAGAGTTCCTCGCCACGGCCGAGGCGGAGGTAGCTGCCTATGTCGAGAGCGAGGGCGGTTTCGTGGAGGCGGGCCGCGGAGACAAGGTGGGCCTTTAGGCGGGAGAGATCGCCTTCAGGAGAGCCGGGGCTGAGGGCGAGGACGAATTCGGAGGCGAGGAAGCCGAGGATGGAATCGCCGAGGAACTCGAGCTGTTCGTTATCGCGGGCGCCGGATTCTGTCGTCTCGGCGAGGAGGGACTTGTGGGTGAGGGCGCGGAGGAGCAGGGATCGATCGGCGAACGAATAGCCGATGCGGGATTCGAGCTCCTCCACTGGGGCCAGCATGGTGCGAGTTACTTTGCGGCTGCCTTGGCCTTGTTGGCGTCCATTTTGAGCTGAGTGGCGGCCTGCTTGACCTGGGGCGCGGCGTTGGGGTCAGTGAGGGCTTTGTCGAGGGAGGCGATAGCCTCGTCGTACTTCTTGATGTTCATCTGGCAACTGGCGAGGCGAACCATGAGGGCAGGATCCGTCTGGCTGGCATTGGCTGCGGCGAGGGCGAATTTCTCGGCGCACACGTCATACTTCTTGCGGACCAAGGCACCGAAAGCCTGGGCCTCGTAGGCCTGGGCGGCGAAGTCCTTCTTGGCGGCGGCCCACTGCTCGTCGGTGATGTCGGGGCGGGGCTTAGGGGCGGATTCGATCTGGGCGAGGGCGGCGGCGGCCATCTTTTCGGAGCGGCCGAGCTTCTCTTCACGATCGAGATCGAACTCCTTTGTGCGCATGGCAAGGGCGTTGGCGATCATGAGCTGGGCGGCGTAGAACTTGGGGTCGGCTTCGAGGCACTTCTCGGAGTAGACGATGACGTTTTCGAGATCGCCCTTCTGCTGATAGGAAAAGGCTGCAATATAGAGGGCGGTGGCCTTGAACTCCGTGTCGGAGAACTTGGTGACGAGGTTGTTGGCGGCGGCGATGCGGCCGTCCGGGTCCTGCGCGGTGAAGATGGCCTGGATGGCCTCAGCTTCCTTGGGGCCCTTGGGCTGAGGCGGTTTGGGGTTGGCGGTCTGGGCCGGGAGCAGTGCGCAGGCGAAGGCTGCGGCCAGGAGTGCTTTAGAAAGGGACAAACGGGTCATTGTATTCCTCAGAGACGAGTGTAAATCAGGGAGCCTTGTTGGGGGGAGGGGCGAGAGAAGAAAGCTCGGACTGAGCGGCCTTCAGAGCTCCTTCGCTGGCGCCGGAGACGGCGAGAGCGGATTGGTAGTGCTTGACGGCGACGTCGGTTTCCCGGGCCGCGCGGGCGAGGCGAGCGAGGTAGACGAACGTCCAGGCGCGCTCGAAGGGTTCGGGGTCGAGTTCGAGCGTCCGCTCGAACCATTGCTGGGAGAGTTCGGGATTTTTCTGGAGAGCGGCGATGCGGGCCAGGCCGAACGCGGCCTTGGCATGGACCGGCTTGGGAGCAGACTGCTGGAGGACTTCGCGAAATCTCTCGGATGCGGCGGCGAGATCGCGCTTCTCGTAGAGTTTCTCGGCCTGATCGGCCAGAAGGGCGGCTCCGGTGAGCTGTGGCTCCGGCGCGGGGGGAGCGGCTTTCACGATGCGGGTGGCGCGCTCGGTGGCGAACTGGACCTGCGCGATGCGCTTATCCTCCTTGGCCAAGTCGATGGACTCGACGAGCTTGGGAAAGTAGAGTCGGAAGGATTCTTCCTGCTTCTCATAGAGAGCCAGAGCCTCATTGAAGTGGGCGGTGAGGATGAAGCCTTCGCGCATGGACTGGTCGATGAGGGAGGGAGAGCGGTCGAGGCGGGCCTCGACGGCGTGGACGATGCACATGCCGGCAAGGCGGATGAAGTCGGTGCGGTAATCCTCGGCAAGGATGGGGGAAGCCTGAGCGAGGTCGCCGATCGCCTTTTTCTTTTCGAGGATGGAGGAGTGGCGGATGGCAAGTGGATCGATCAGGTAGTCGAGATAGGCGTGGCGGATGTCGAAGGTACGGAGCTCAGGGGAGGGGGTGACGACGACGAAGTAGTCGTCGCCGAGAGAGCGGGAGAAGACGAAGTTGGGGGCGGCGAGAAGGTCGATGAAGATCTGAAAGCGGCGGCCGCGGATGCCGGAGGTGGGGTTGCGGAGGTAGGCGTTGGATTCGAGAACGGCCTGGGTGATGGACTGGTGATAGCGAGCGATGACCTGGTCAAAGGCGGGCTGTGAGCGGCGGAAGGCTTCGTCGAGTTCGGCCTGCTGGTGGAAGCGGGCGAGGATATCGGAGAGTCCTTCAAGAGCCGCGGCTTCCGGGGGCATGAGGTTTGCGGGGAACCGCGGCTTGAAATTAGGTGGGCCGTCGACGCTGAGGGCGAAGGTGACGTACTGGCTGAGCTCCGCGGCCGGGGAGGGGGCGCGGTGGGCGGCGAAGAAATGCTTCAAGTCACTGAGGGAGGCTGGCTTGCGCTGATCCACCCATTGGCGGACCTGCCCCCGGAGAGGGCTGGAGTTGGGTGAATGGAGGCCGTCGTCATAGCCGGCGGAGTTGATGGCGGCGAGGACGGAAAAGAGGGAGGCGGAGGAGTCCAACTGGCCTGCCGGCGCCTGGGCGAGGGAAGAAGGAGCAACGCCGGTACACGAGTAGATGAAGGCGGTGAGAAGTGGAGCCCAACGCGACATTCTGGTCCTAAAGCTCAGTGTAGCGGATTCCAGCCAACGCCCGGACTGGAAGAGGCTTAGTAGATGCCGCCTAAACCCCTGGAGGCTGGACGCCGATGGAGGGGAAAGGACCTGTAGACCCCCGGCGGGGAAAGATCGTAAAATTGAGCAATTCCACATGGATTTGTGGAAGCCGCCGAGGTAAGGGAGGAGACAACAGGTGATCAGTAATGAGATGAGAACCGGGGCGAGGACACTTGCCGGGATTGTGACCCTACTGGCGGCGCTGGCCGGACAGGCAGCTGGGCAGTTTGGCGGGATTGGCGGGTTCGGGAGTATGGGAGGATTCGGGGGGGCTGAGGTCAACACGCAATCTGCGCAATCGTCGCGACTGAGTTTCTCGCCATGGATCTCCGCGAATGGGAACTACACGGATGTAACCACGAAGAACAACCCGGGGGCGGACCAAAGCAATTTCGGATTCGGCGGCAGTGGCGGCGTCAATGGCGGCAAGGCGTGGGAGCGAACGGTATTGGGCGGCTATTACACGGGTTCATACCAGGATGTGAACCTGCCGAACTACCGGTCCGGGTATAGCCAGGTGGGAGCGCTGATGGTGAGACACAGCCTGACAGCGAAGTCGTCGGTGAGTTTTTCAGAGATGGCGGGGTCGACGATCGGCGGATACGGTTATGGGTCGCCGGCTGGAGTGCTGGGAGGGTGGGGTCTGACGGGGACGGGTGTCTTCTCAGACCTTTCACAGGGCGGGTCGTATTCGTTCGGCAATCCGGCGTCGAACGGGGTTGTCGACAATGAAGCCTTTGCTTCGCGGGTGAATTTTTCCGGAACCTCCGCTTCCTGGGAGTATCAGCCGAACTTGAGGTGGAACTTCGGGACGACGGGATCGGCGATGTTCGTGAGGCGGAAGTCCGCCGGTCTGAGCGACCTTGATGCGTACTCCGGGGGGGCGAATGTGGGGTACCGGATCAGCCAGCGAACGAGTGTGGGCGGAGGATATTGGTATTCGCGGTTTTCGTATCCGCAGCAGTTTGGCGGGAACAACGTGCACCAGGCCGGACTCCAGTTGGTGTCGCAGTTGACGCAGCGAACGACCTTTGAGGCGCAGGGCGGAGCATACTACTTCAACACGGAGTTTCTGGGGACGGTGCAAATGGACCCGTCGCTGGCGGAACTGCTGGGGCAGACGTCGGCCCTGGAGGTACAGAAGAAGAAGCAATCCGGCTTCACGGGCGGTGCGCGGCTCACGCAGGCCTGGCGGGGATATTCATTCAACGTGGGCTACGATCACGGGATCACGCCTGGCAACGGGCTCATGCTGGTTTCGACGAGAGACGCGGTGACGGCGGGTGCGTCGACCAACGTGAAGCGTGTCAACCTGGCCGCCTACGGGAGCTATTACCGTCTGTCCGGGGTGCTTCAAACGGGATCGACGACGGACACTTACACTTTCGGCGGAAACGTCGGCGTGCGGCTGGTGGCGAACCTGCACCTGGGATTCAACGGCGGGCTGGCACGGTACCAAACTCAGACGAGTGCACGGCAAAGTTCGCGCTATGCGTCGGTGAACCTGACCTGGTCGCCGAACAATGGCGCCTACCGGTTCTAAGAGCGGGGCGGAGCTACGGGCCCGCCCAAGTTGAGGGCCGTCTTGCAGAGAGGACCGAAGGCGAATTCGGAGGTGAGGCGGCGGAGTTTGGCGGGCATTGCATTCAGGCCAAGATAGGTGCGGAGACTGGAGAGTGAAGATGCGGCGAGGCGAGGGGTGCCGGCATCGAGCTCCCACGGATGGAAATAGACACAAGCGGGCGAGGCGTCATCGCGATTGATTGCGCGAATGCCGGCCGCGGTGTAGCGATAGGGGAGAAGGCGGAGATAGCCGCCGCCGCCGACGGGGATCACACGCGTGGAAGAGAGCCGGGCTGTGGCGGGGGGCACTTCGAGGATCGGGCCGGAGGGCGTCTGGATGACGTGCGGGCGGCGCTCATGTCCGGGGATGCCGTAGCGGTCGTGACGGATGGGGTAGATGCTGGAATCTGTGGAGAAGCCGCACTGCACGAGAATGTCGAGAGCCCAGAACGAATCTTTAGTAATGGAATAGCTGGGCGCACGGTAAGCCGTGGGAGTGACGCCGCAGGCGTCCTGGATGACATAAACCGCACGCAGTGTGTCGGCGCGAAATTCTTCGGGTGAGAGCTGGTAGACCAGCGAATGTGCGTAGCTGTGACAGGCGATTTCGTGTCCGGCCACGGCGATGCGCCGGATGAGGGCGGGGTGGCGTTCGGCGACCCAGCCGAGGATGAAGAACGTGGCGTGAGTGCTGCTTTCGGCGAGCAGGTCGAGGACGGCAGCGGTGGAATCACAGACACGCGAGGGCAGGGCATCCCAGGACCCGGGATCGACGGACCGCTGCACCTCGGAGGGGTGGAAGTAATCTTCGACGTCGACGCTGAGAATGTTCCGCATCTCAGAGCCGGATGATGTTCGCGGCGGAACGGCCCTTCAGGGCATTGCGGGAATCCAGGATCAACGGGGCGCCGGCGACGAGGCGGTCATAGTCGAACGACTTGTGATCGGTGATGATGACGGCGCAGTCTGCGGCAGCGGCCTGCTCGAGCGGAACAGACTCGAGCGAGTAGCCATCGAACTTGAGCGAGGAGACGTAAGGATCCGTGTAGGAGACGCGGGCTCCGCGCTGGCAGAGAAGGTGGATGACGTCGAGGGCAGGCGACTCGCGAACGTCGTCGATATCCCGTTTATAGGCGACGCCAACGACATGCACGGAGGAGCCGTTGAGCGGTTTCTTATGGTCGTTGAGTGCGTCCTGGACACGTTCGACGACATAGTGGGGCATGTAGCCGTTGACGTGGCCGGCGAGTTCGATGAAGCGGGCTTCGATGCCGGCCTGCTTGGACTTCCAGGAGAGATAGAAGGGGTCGATGGGGATGCAATGGCCGCCGAGGCCGGGGCCGGGATAGAAGGGCATGAAGCCGAAGGGCTTGGTGGCGGCCGCGTCGATGACTTCCCACACGTTGATGTTCATGCGGTGGCACATGACGGCGAGCTCATTGACGAGGCCGATGTTGATCATGCGGAAGGTATTCTCGAGGAGCTTGACCATCTCGGCGACGACAGTGCTGCCAACCGGGACAACGGTTTCGAGGGCCATGCCGTAGAAGGCGGCGCCGAGCTCGGTGCAGGTGGGGGTCATGCCGCCGACGACCTTGGGGATGTTCTTCGTCTGGTACTTGGGATTGCCGGGGTCGACACGCTCCGGGGAGAAGCAGAGGAAGAAATCCTTGCCTGCTTTCAGTCCCGATTCCTCGAACATGGGGAGCAGGAGTTCGTCAGTCGTGCCGGGGTAGGTGGTGGACTCGAGGATGATGAGGAGGCCGGGATGGATGAATTTGGCGATGCTCTGCGCGGCCGCGACGACGAAGCTCATGTCGGGGTCCTTGGTTTTGCGCAGGGGAGTGGGGACGGCGATGTTGATCGTGTCGAGTTCACGAACGACGGAGAAGTCGGAGGTGGCGGCGAGGCGGCCGGCGGCAACGAGCTCGGCGACCTCGGCGGTGGGGACGTCCTGGACGTAGCTGGAACCGGCGTTGATCTGGTCGACCTTGGGTTGCGTGACGTCGATGCCGGTGACGTGGAAGCCGGCCTTGCCGAACTCGACGGCGAGCGGGAGTCCGACATATCCGAGGCCGACAACGCCAACGCGCGCGGTCTTATTGCGAATCTTTTCGAGCAGAGCCGCAGCGGCAGGGGAATCAACAGTAAGGGTAGACATATGCGTGGGGACGAACTCGCACAGCTTTCTATCGATCATATCGCCACCGCCCTTTAGCCTGCAGAAAACCGGGGCAGGCGGGGCGCAGGCTGCCGGTCAGCCAGTACGCCGCGGGGCCATGCGCCAGCGAGCTCCGCTGTTCTCGTAGGCGAGGCTGAGGAGCTCGTCCAGGGCGTAGCGGATGTGGGAACGGATGGCCTGATCGGCGACATTAGCGTCACCGGAGCAGAGGGCCTCGGCCAGTTCCGAGTGATAGTGAGGCGGGAGCGGATGGACTTGGGCAGCGGTGTCGGAGAGCCAACTGAAGAGCAGGTCCTGCTCGCGCTCGATGGCTTGGCGAAGAAGCGGGCTGCCGCCGATCTCCGCGACGCGGAGATGGAAGCGGACGTGGTAGATGCGGACAGCGAGGCGCTCCTCGGCGTCGATGGTTTTGCCTGCGGCCCAACCGACGTACATGTCGTCGAGCCGCCTGGCCATGCGGAGGATTTCAGCCTTGTCCTTCGCTTTGGCTCTTTCGGCGAAGAGGCGGGCGGACTGGCTTTCGAGGGCTTCGCGGAGGGTGTAGCGGTCGCGGACCTCGTCGCGGCTGGGGGTGCGGACCCGCGTGCCGACGCGCGGCCTGCTTTCGAGCAGACCGTCGTTGACAAGGCGTTGGAGGGCCTCGGCGACGGGCAGGAGGCTCATGCCGAATTCGTCCGCGAGGCGGCGCCGGCTGAGTGCGGCTCCGGGCGGATAGATGCCTTTGAGAACACGTTCGCGCACCAGGCGGTAGGCCCGCAGAGCGAGGGTGTCATCCTCGCTCGTCGCGGGCGGCAGGACGGGCCGGATGGCGTCCGGATTTGTCATTTGGATTCAACCAAACTGAATCCAAAGTCTACTTCACCAGGAACGGCCACTTCCACAGCCAGTGGTACCCGAATTTGGCGGAGGCCAGCCAGAACGCACCGCCGAGGACGGCGGCTACCGTGAGAACGACGTACAGGACTTTCGCCCACGGGAACTTCTGGCCCTCTCTGCTCATCACGAGCAAGTAGCTGGCGAAGACGCCGGTGAAGTAAAGCAGGATCATCGGCGCCGCGAAGATGGTGAGGTTCACCACATCGGGCGTCGGCGTGATAATGGCTGCGGCGATGGTGATCAGCAGAATCGCGTAGCGTGAATGCGCGAGGAGGAAGCGCGGCGAAGCGATGCGCAGGAGCGTCAGGAAGAAGATCACGACGGGCAGCTCAAACACCAGCGCCACGCCGAGGATCACGTTGACGAACAGATCGGTGTACTCGGTGAGCGAGATGTATGGGCGGACGCCCATGGATTTGCCGATGCCAAGCAGGAACTCGAGACCGAAGCGAAACGCCACGAAGTAGGCGAATGCTCCGCCGAGGATGAAGAGTCCGGCGGTGCACAGGATGAAGGGGACGGCGAGCCGACGTTCACGCTTGTAGAGCCCTGGGGAGATAAATGCCCAAGCCTGGTAGATGATCCAGGGAGAAGAGAGGAAGACCGCGGCGAGCACCGGCAGCTTGACCCAGATGATGGTGAAGGACTCGATGGGCGTGAGCTGAGCGAGGTCGGGCGGATAGCCGAGGTTGGTGAGAGCGACGACCGCGGGCTGCCGGACGCCGTTCCACAAGGCGTCGGTGAAGTAGAGGCAGAAAGCAAAAGCGACGGCGAGGCCGGAGAGGGCACGGATGAGGCGCGTGCGCAGCTCCTCGAGATGGCCCAGGAAGGACATGCGGAGCATGCCATCTTCCTCCTCCTCCGGTTCATCCTTCTTTTCCTGAATAGGGGGCTTGGAGGGCGGCACGGGAGGAGGAGCCGCAGCCACGGTAGCCGGGGTAGTGGCTGCGGCGGAGGGGAGAGTGTCCTCGACCAGATGGTCGGCCTGGGCGTGGGGATCTCCGTTGGATTCGGGCGTAATGCGCCCGTCGTGCTCCGGATCGAGGTCCGGACGCTTCTGTTGCGGGTCTTGGTTATCCGGCATTTGGGCGATACTGCTGCTTCCTTGACTCGGACCGGGCTATTAAGAGCGGGCTGCCTGTTCTGCGGGCGGCTCTAATGAAGGTGAGGGAGCAGTGCCGGACGTGGACGTCGGCACGGCGCCTTCGGCCGCTACGGGAGTGGGAGCCGCTTGAGCCGATTCGACGGCTGCACCGGTGCTGTCAGCGCCCTGAGTTGCGGAAGCGCTTACCGTGGAAGATGATTCCGTGGTCGTGGTTGAGGCCGCATCGCTCGACTCCGGGTAGCCGTAGCTCCCGTAGTCGTACGACGAGTCGTAGTTGTAGTTGTAGCTCGAATCGCTGATGTACTCGTTTGTCGTCTGGGTAAGGGACTCGGCTTCCTTGCGGATGTCCGCGGTTTCCTTCTCCAGATTCGCCATTTCGCGATGCCAGGTATCCTTCAGATCGTTGGACGCCCGGCGAAACTCGTTAATGGCCTTCGCGATATTTTTGCCGACTTCGGGCAGTTTCTTCGGCCCAAAGAGCAGCAACACCAGCACAAATATGACAAGGGTCTCTTGCCAGCCTAGCGGACCCATCCTATCGAACTCCTTCTAACTAGCCTAACCTCGATGATACCGAAGTTCCCGGAACAGGCTCAACCGAGGCCGCCCATAGTACCAGGAGAGGCTTGTCCGGCGAACTGTTCAGGCCCATACTTGAAAGCCGCGTTTCCTGAAGAACATTCGATTGAAGGAGTGACTATGCCCAGCGCCCGTTTCGTGGTTTCGAGAGCCGGCCTTCTTGCAGCCGTTTGTGCACTGACCTCCCCCCTCCCGCTCCCGGCGATCGTCTATGGATTTGCCGACACCGCCAACGTGTTCAAGAACACCGGCGCGTTCATCGTGAAATCCGATTCCACTGGGAGCATCTTCCCAATCTGCACTGGCACCCTGATCTCTCCCACCGTCTTTCTGACTGCGAGCCACTGCACGCTGTATTTTGAACAGACCCTGCGGCCGGCGGGCTACACGGCATATGTCAGCTTCGACGCGGCCATTCCATTCGGGCCGCTAACGAGTAGTTCGACGAACCTGGTCCCGGTGGTACAAGTCGTCACAAACCCCAATTACAACCAACGTCAAAGCGAATCCGGTGACATCGCTGTGCTGATCGTGCCTGATCAATCGGGGTCCGGAATTGTACCGGCGCTGCTGCCGTCCAGGAATCTTCTGGACGACTTGTCCGCGAGAAACGGATTAAAGGACGCGGTGTTCACGCCGGTGGGGTATGGGCTGCAGAATCGCATGACGGGCGGCGGCAAACCGTTCTTCCAGGATCTGAACCCGGTGCCGCGGATGTACGCATTTTCCGGCTACAACGCGCTGTCGCCGGGCTATCTCAGGCTCTCGCAGAACTACGCGACGGGTAATGGCGGCGCATGCTACGGCGATTCCGGCGGGCCGAACTTCTACAACCACGAGGGCCAACATTTGCTGGTCGCTATCACGATCACTGGCGACGCCGTCTGCCGCGCTACAAACGTCGTGTACCGGCTGGACACGGATTCGGCCCGACAGTTTCTGGCGCCTTACGTCACGTTGCCGTGAAGAAGGTGGAGACGCGCGGGCGCATTCTTACAGTGGCAGGACTTCGAGGCGGTCCGGGTCGAATTTGATGCGGCGCTTCTCGAGGTAGCTCTGCACGCCGAGGAGCGGCGGGATCACCGAAATCGCAGCGAGGCCGACATCGCCATTGGGGAGCTTGCGCGATTTGCAGCACTCCAGGAAGTTGCGGGCGTGGTCGAGCGTGATGTCGCCGGGGATCTGTTTCTCCTCGGGCTGAGCGCCTTTCTCGGCGGGAGTGTAGACCCACTTGTTGCGATTGACGAAGAGCCTGCCCTTCTCGCCGTGGAAGGTGACACCGTACTCCTGATAGTTGCCGTAGGGATAGGCGTTGGACTGGAAGAGGACACTGAAGCCGCCGTACTCGAAGAGGGCGTTGCAGGTGTCGGGCGCGGTGCGTCCGTCTTTGAAGTCGTAGAAGATGCCTCCGGCAAAGACGGCGGAGTTGGGCGCGTGCTCGCCCATGTACATGTGAACGACGTCCATCCAATGGTGGCCGAAGTCGGTCATCTTGCCGCCGTTGTAGTCGAGGAAGGCGCGGAAGTTGTTGTACTGGGCGGGATCCCAGTCGCGATATTTGACGGGGCCGAGGAAGCGCACCCAATCGAGGTTCGACGGCTTCTCGGCAGGAGTTCTGCGCAGCGGGCGCACCGCGCCGCCGTGCCAGATGGCATCGATATGCGCGATCTTGCCGATGACGCCTGACTTCACGAACTTTTCCAGCGGCTCGATGTAGATGGGACCGGAGCGCTGCTGCACGCCGACTTGGCAGATGCGATTGTTGACGCGCGCGGCCTTGACCATCAGCGGCGCTTCGTCGCGGGTGCGGCAGAGAGGCTTTTCGACGTAGACATCCTTGCCCGCTTCCATCGAGTCGATGGCACAGTCCTTGTGCCAGTGGTCGGGCGTGCCGATCAGTACGGCGTCCACTTCTTTCAGCTCGAGCAGCTTGCGGTGATCACCGAATGTCTTCGTGTTGGGGGCCTTGGACTGAGCCTCGTCGATGCGCTTCGGATAGACGTCGCACAGCGCTCGCACTTCGCACAGCTCCGTCTTCTGGAACTGCGTCATGACGTAAGTGCCGCGGCCGCCTGTGCCGATGACGCCGACGCCGATGCGGTCGTTGGCGCCGAGGATCTTTGAATAAGAGAGGGCGGTGAATGCCGCGCCTTTGGCCGCTGTGCGACGCGTGATCATGGCTACTTCAGCTCCTTAATGGCGATGTTACGGAAGCGATGATAACCGCCGGGGACCCAGCGGTTGCCTTTGGCGTTCGGGTCGGGATTGCTCATGTGCGACTGCAGGGCGATCATGCCGTCAACGGCGCCGCCGGGCAGGTGATTCCCGGAGTCGGTCCAGTCAACGACTTGAGCGCCGTTCAGCCACACCTGGATGTGCGGCACGTCACCTTCGATGCGGGCGTGGAGGAGGTTCCAGTCGTCCTTCTTCCAATACTTCTGCCAGTCGCGATCGACGCGCTTGCCGGCGCCGGTATCGCGATCAAGGCCCTTCAGCCCTTCACCGTAGATGCCGCCGACATTGCCGCCTTCGAGGTAGTCGATCATCACCTGATATGCCTCGCCCTTCTCCGTGGAGCGCAGGAACAGGCCGCCGTCGCAGCCGAAGGTGGGATTGATCTCCAGAGAGATTTCGAAGTTCTTGTATTTTTTTTCGGTGAGGAGGATGCCGCCGTTGCCCGAGCGGTCCTGCGTGACCATCAGTACGCCGTCCTTGACTGTCCAGGCTTTGGTGTTGCCGTGATGATTCACCTCGCTGATGTGCCAGCCCTTCAGGTTCTTCCCGTTGAAGATCTTCTTAAAGCCTTTGGGAACGCCGTCCGCGTAGAGCAGTACAGCGCTGAGAAGGAAGAGTACCAGGTGTCGCATAATTTCCCGGCGGGCGCCGCTGTCATTTTACATTCTTCACCGTCTCTGACAATCAGGATGTCGATCATCCTGGAAAGGCTGCCATGACTGGGATCATTCAGGAGTTCAAGTTGGCTGCGAGGTCGCTGAGGCGCAGTCCGGGATTCGCCGCCGCCGCGGTGGCGTGCCTAGCGCTGGGGATTGGAGCGACCACGGCGATCTTCAGCGTGGTGAATGCGGTGCTGCTGCGCCCGCTGCCGTACAAGGATTCGGGCCAGCTTGCGCGGATCTACACTGAGTTCCCGAACTTCCCCAACGGCGGGCTGCGGCGGTTCTGGAGCTCGGGCCCGGAGTTCCTCGAACTGCGACGAGACCTGAAGAGCTGGCAGACGATCGACGCGTGGCAGATGGGAGGGGTGAACATCGCGGGATCGAACGAGCCGGTGCGTGCGACGGCGAGCTTCGTCTCGGGAACGCTGCTGCAGAGCCTCGGGGTGCAGCCCGCGCTCGGCCGGGTGCTGGCTCCGTCCGACGACGATCCGGGCGCGCCGCGCGCCGCGGTGCTGAGCGAAGGTTTGTGGACGCGCGCATTCGGACACGACCCGAACATCCTCAAGCGTGAAGTGTGGATCGACGGCCAGAAGACGAATGTCGTGGGCGTGATGCCGGACGGCTTCGTGTTTCCGCCGGGCGAGACGGAGCCCGCGGAGCTGTGGACGCCGGTACAGCTCAACCCGGCCAGTCCGGGCGGACGGTCGAGCCACCGCTTCTATCTGCTGGGGCGGCTGAAGCCCGGCGTGACGATCGGGCAGGCGGGTCAGGAAGCGGCACAATACGTGCGTGCAACGGCCGAGAAGGCGGCGCCGAAGACGCACGTATTCAAGCCGGACAATCATCCGCTGGTCATGTACGGCCTGCAGTCCGAGGTGACTGGCGCGGTGCGGCCCGCGCTGCTGGCGATGCTGGCGGCGGTGGGGTTCGTGCTGCTGATCGCATGCGGGAACGTGGCGAACCTGCTACTGGCGCGGGCTGAGGCGCGGCAGCGCGAGATCGCGGTGCGTCGCGCGATGGGCGCGTCGGCGGCGGGGTTGATCCGGCAGTTCATGGTCGAGGGGCTGCTGCTGTCACTGGGCGGCGCGGTGCTGGGCCTGCTGCTGGCATACGGCGGGTTGCGGTTGATCCTCGCCGCGGCGACGACCAGCCTGCCGCGCTCCACGGAGGTCGGAATCGACTGGACGGTGCTCGGTTTCACGGTACTGCTGTCGATCCTGACGGGCGTGTTCTTCGGTCTGGCGCCGCTGGTGCAGTCGCTACCGCGCGCGCTGGCGGAGACGTTGAAAGCCGCGGGCGGACGCACGACGGCGACAAAAGAGGCGCACGTGCTGCGGCACATCATGATCACGTCGGAGATCGCGCTGGCGCTGGTGCTGCTGATCGGCGCGGGGGTAATGATCGGCGCCTTCTGGCGTCTGCAGGCGGTGCGGACGGGCATTCACTCGCAAGGCGTGCTCACCGCGCGTCTGGCGCTGCCACGGGAGCTGTATCGCGAGAACGCGGACGTAACTGCGTTCTGGCAGAAGCTGCAGGACCGAGTGAAAGGTCTGCCGGGCGTGGTGTCGTCCTCGCTGGTCACCGGCCTTGTGCCGGTCCGGCCGGTGAACGCCAACGACACGAAGATCGAGGGCTTCACGCCGCAGCCTGGCGGCCCAATCGAGAACATCGATTTCTACAACGGCGTGGCGCCGCGGTACTTCGAGACGATGGGCATCCAGCTCATCGAAGGGCGGCTGTTCAACGACAGCGACGGCACGGAGGCGCCGAAGGTGGTGATCATCAATGAGACGTTCGCGCGCCTGTACTACCCCGGACAAAGCGCCATCGGCCGGCGGGTGAATGCAGACGGAGGAGACGACACCTGGCGCACGATTGTGGGGGTGGTGGCGGACGTGAAGAACGCCGGGCTCGACAAGCCGGCGGGCACGGAGCTTTATTTCCCGATTGCGCAGGCCCGAGGCGGGTTCCGCGGCGCCTACATCGTGGCGCGGACGGAGGCCGATCCGCTGTCGCTGGCGACAGGCATACGGGCAGCGGTGCGTGAACTGGATCCGGCGCTGCCGCTGGCCAACGTCCGCACGATGGACGACGTGATGGCGCGCGCGCAGGCGCGGCCGCGATTCCTCTCGCTGCTGATCGGCGTGTTCTCAATGGTGGCGCTGCTGCTGGCGGCGCTGGGCATCTACAGCGTGATGGCGTACGCGGTGGCGCAGCGCACGGGCGAGTTCGGTGTGCGCATGGCGATGGGCGCGCAGCCGGGCGACGTGCTGCGGCTGGTGCTGCGGCAGGGACTGATGCTCGGGCTTGCTGGCATCGTAATCGGCGCAGTGGGGGCTGTGTTTGTGAATCGGCTGCTGAAAGGTGCTGTCTACGGAGCTGGCAGTTTTGAAGCAATTCCCTTCATTGGTATGAGCCTGCTGCTGATAGTCGTGACGGCGCTAGCCTGTCTGGCTCCCGCGCTGCGCGCGACGCGCGTGGATCCGGTGATCGCCCTTCGCTACGAGTGAAATCTGCAATCAGTGGTGGTGGTATCCGCCGTGAACGACGACAGGATAGCCGACCCGGGGATAGTAATATCCGCCCCAATACGAGCCCCAGTAGCCGCCCCAGAACGGCCAACCCCAGCCCCAGCCGTAGTAGGGGTATGGACCGGGATACCAAGGTCCCCCGGCGTACGCTGGTCCGGGCCGCACTTCCAGCGCCTTGTCACGGTTCGCTGCCCATTCATCGAAGGCGTCCTTCTTGGGCGGGAAGTCCGCTTTGAGCTTTTGCCCTGGCGCGCGCACATTGACTGACCTGCCGGACTTGAGCGTCATGGCGCCGTCCGGCGTCATCACCTCGGCCTCGCCCTTTCGGGCTGTGAGCAAGCTCGAATTGGGGGAGGTGACATCCAGGCGGTAGACACCGGGCTTGCGGGGATTCAAGTCCCCGGCCGGCGAGTGCAGGTTCACTTCCGCCTCGCCGTACTTCATCATCGTGTATTCAGCGCTGCCGTGGATGACGTCGAGCTGGTAGACGCGCGCGCCGATCTGCCGCAGCTTGATCTCGCTGTTCGCCGAGAGGCGGACAAAGTTCGAGTGGTCGAACCGAACTTCCACGCGCGCCCCGGCGTGGGTGGTCACGGTGTCTCCGGCAAGTACGGCCAGACCTGCCTCCGCGGACATGATGTCTCCCCGTTCGCCCCGGCGCGCGCTGGCATCGCCGGTTGCGTAGGTGATGCGCGCCACACCAACGCCGCCGTTCTCATTGGAGTCCCTGGAATCCCGGCCGGATGTCCGCGGCTGAGCCCCCGCCTGGAAGGACATCGCTGCCGCCAGGGCGGCCAGGATCCACATTCGATTCGCGCATACGGGTTTCATACTGAACTCCTGCCTGAGGATAGGCACGTTCCGGGCCAAATGCTATCCCTGTGTATTCGCGCCACTTGTTTCCCGGCCCGCTTCCGCGATGGTGGCCCATTTCAAGCAGTTGGCCGAGTACCACCACCGCGGCTCCTCCTGTTGCCGTAGAATCAGGTTTCCCGATGCTGGTCTACGCCGTCACCATCTTCCTGAGCGCCTTCCTCCTCTTTCAGGTACAGCCGATCATCGCCAAGATGATCCTGCCGTGGTTCGGAGGGTCGGCCGCCGTGTGGGCCACGTGCCTGCTTTTCTTTCAGGTCACGCTGCTGCTCGGATACTTCTACTCGCACGGCGTCATCCGGCGGTTAAAGCCGAAACAGCAGTGGATGCTGCATGCCGCGCTATTGCTGGCGTGCATCGCCCTGCTGCCGGTGCTGCCGAATCCTGCGTGGAAGCCGGTGAATTCGGACCTGCCGACGCTTCGCATCCTCGGACTGCTGGCAGCGACCGTCGGCTTGCCGTACTTCATGCTCTCCACCACGGGACCGCTGATCCAGGCGTGGTATGTGCAATCGCATCCCGGCTCCATTCCGTACCGCCTCTTCGCTCTCTCCAACCTTGGATCGATGTTGGCGCTGCTCAGCTATCCGCCGCTGGTGGAGCCGAACCTCACGCTGCGCCAGCAAGCCTGGACGTGGAGCGGCGGCTTCGCCGTGTTTGCGCTGCTCTGCATCGCGACGGGCTGGAAGAGTTACCGGCGGGCGGTCGAGGTGCAAGCCGCGGATGCCGGCGCGGACACGCCGCCCGAGGCGCCTGCGCGGCTGCGCTATCTTCTCTGGATCGCACTCGCTGCGTGCCCGTCCATGCTGCTGCTTGCGCTCACCAGCCACATGAGCATGGACTTGGCGCCGATCCCGTTTCTCTGGGTGCTGCCCCTCGCTCTCTACCTGCTCTCGTTCATTCTCTGCTTCGATGCGGAAGGCTGGTACCGGCGCATCTGGTTCCTGTGCGCGCTGCCGGTGGCGCTAGGCATCCTGGCGTGGCTCGGTAATCTCTCACCCTCGGACCGGCCGGATATGCGTCTGTGCATCGCCCTCTACAGCATCGCGTTCTTTACGGTCTGCATGGTGTGTCACGGCGAGCTGTCGCGTCTGAAGCCGCATCCCAAGTTTCTCACCGGCTATTTCCTGATGGTCTCGATCGGGGGCGCGGTGGGCGGCGTGTTTGTGGCGCTGGTGGCGCCGTATGTGTTTAATGCCGGCTACGAACTGCCCATCGCGCTGGCCTTGTGCGGCGCACTTCCGGCCTTCGTCGTCTTCCTCGAACCGGAATGGCCATTCCGCAGGGAGTTGTTGGGCTGGCCCGCCATCGGCGCTTACACACTGGTCGCCTGCCTGACGGGCTACCTGGGACGCGAAGCGGTGGACCTGGTGAAGGGCTCGCTACTGGTCAAGCGCAACTTCTACGGCGAGCTGCGCGTGCGCCAGTACAACGGCATGTACGAATGGGACGGTTACCGGTCACTCGTGCACGGCGCGATCAATCACGGCGAGCAGTACACGCATCCGGCCCGGCGGCGCGAGATCGCCACCTACTATTGCGAGAGCACGGGGCTGGGCATGGTGATGGGCGAGCGGGTGATGGGCACGATGCAGCGCGTGGGGGTGATCGGGCTCGGCACCGGCACCGTGGCCGCGTATTCACGCTTCGGCGACCTGTACCGCTTCTACGAGATCAACCCGGTGGTGGAAAAGGTCGCCAATGAAGACTTCTGGTACCTGAAGAACGCGGAAGGGGCGATCGACGTGGTGCTGGGAGACGCGCGCCTGTCCATGGAGCGCGAACCCTGCCAGGACTACGACACCATCGTCGTCGATGCGTTCTCCAGCGACTCGATCCCGGTACATCTTCTGACGCGAGAGGCGATGGTCCTGTACTTCCACCACCTGCGGCCCGAGGGTGTGCTGGCGGTCCACATCAGCAATCGCTTCATCGACCTCAAACCCGTGGTGGAGCGCGCCGCCGCGAGCATCGGCAAGCGGGCGATGGTGGTGGAGACCGAAGACGACGACAGTAACAAGTGCTTCGGCACGACGTGGATGCTCGTCACCGGGAATGAAGCGATGCTGTTGCGGCCGAGGTTCAAGCACGGCTTCGCGCCGAAGCCCGCGCCGTGGCTGCGCGTCTGGACCGACGACTATTCGAACATCTTCAAGGTGCTGAGGTAGGCGCTACCGCGCGTAAATCTCCACGCACTGGTCGCACCAGAAGCACCAGCGGCATGCAGCACAATGCTGAACACGCCCATCAGCGCCGCCGCAGCGAGCAGCAGCATGGCGCACCGCGTTACCACTTCAGACGGGTGCAGCGCGTGCCAGGCTCCCGCTACCCATAGCGGGGCTAGCGGGCGGCAAGCCGCCGGTAAAGCGGCCTGCGTGGATCTCTTGCGCCTGTGGGATGGTACTGCCGACCTCATCCCAGAAGTACGGCATCTCCAGGAGGGTCGCGTGCGAAAGGAAGACGAGGGCGGCGCAGAGCGCCGCGAAGAACAGGTAGGTGGACGCTCGCGCCCGCTGCGGCATCGGCTATTGGATCAGGCTCGAATCGCCCTGCGGCTCAAGACGGATCTCGCCGAACGTCGCTTCGTACTGCTGCACGTTGGTCGACAGGACATTGAGCAGCGCCTTCGCCTGCTGCGGGCTGAGATAGATGCCCTGGAAGTTCTGGATGGTGACGGCTTCCGGAGTCTGCTGCCTGAGCGTACCGAAGAGAAGAAAGAAGTCCCACAGGCTGGCCCGCAGTTGGACGCTGTTGGCGTAGTTTTCGCGGTAGTCGGCGGAGTTCTCCAGCGTCAAGGCGGGGGGATTGGATTGCGGATGCATAAGCCAACATCCTAGCAGATCGACTGATTTGGGGATGCTGGGAAGAGGAGGGAATGGCGGGGACGACGGGGCTCGAACCCGCGACCTCCGACGTGACAGGCCGGCGTTCTAACCAACTGAACTACGTCCCCGCGCTTGCGGTAACTCATTCAATATACCATGCGGGCGGGCGAGCGCCAAATCGCCGGGGAGCCCCGAGTATCTCCGCGGCCGTACCGCACTGGTAGGCTTGAAGATGATGCAGTCGCAAACCCGCCAGATCCCGCTTCTGGACCTGAAGGCCCAGCACGCCACCCTTCGCGAAGAGGCGCTCAGCGCCGTCACGCGCGTGATCGACGCACAAGCGTTCATCCTCGGCAAGGAGGTCCAGCAACTGGAGGAGACGACGCAGGCGTATTGCGGTGCGCGCCACGCCATCGGCTGCGCTTCCGGCTCGGACGCGCTGTTCCTGGCCCTGCTGGCTCTCGATATCGGCCACGGAGACCAGGTGCTCACGACGCCCTATACGTTCTTCGCAACGGCGGGATCGATCGTGCGCGCCGGCGCGGAGCTGGTCTTCGTCGACATCGAGCCCCGCACGTTCAACATGGACATGAACCGCGTGGAGAGCGCGCTGGCGAGGCATCGGCGCGTCAAAGCCGTGATCCCCGTCCATCTCTACGGCGCGCCCGCCGAGATGGATGAACTGATGAGCCTTACGGCGAAGTTCGGCGTGAAGATCATCGAGGACGCCGCCCAGTCCATCGGGGCTGAGTACAAGGGGCGCCGCTGCGGCTCGATCGGCGACATCGGCTGCTTCAGCTTCTATCCGTCCAAGAACCTCGGCGGCTACGGCGACGCCGGAATGATGACCACGAACGATGATTCGCTGGCGGACAAGCTGCGCGCGTTGCGCGTCCACGGCAGCCGGCGGCGCTACTACCACGAGTGGGTCGGCGTGAATTCCCGCATTGACGCACTCCAGGCCGCGGTGCTGAATGTGAAGTTCAAGTACCTGGACGCGTGGACAGCGGGCCGTCAGCGCAACGCGGCGCTCTATGAGACGCACTTCCGCGAAATGGACGTGGCCGTCGTGCCGCCGCTGCCGTCCGCGTCGACGACGAGGCACGTATACAACCAGTTTGTGATCCGCGCGCAGCGGCGCGACGCCCTGCAGGAGTTTTTGCGCGGCCGGGGAGTGGGCACCGACATTTACTATCCGCTGTCGCTGCACCAGCAGGAGTGCTTCGCTTCACTTGGCTACCGGAAGGGCGACTTCCCGGAGAGCGAGCGGGCCGCCGCGGAGTCGCTCGCACTGCCGGTCTATCCTGAATTGCCACAAGAGGACCTGCGGTACGTTGCGGAATCGATCCGCGATTTCTACAGGCAGTCCTGAGGGCTCAGAGCCGCGGCAGATTTTTACCCGCCTGGCGCAAGGCCCGGCCCAGTCCCCGCGCCTGCGTGGGCGTAGGCGCGGGTGGCGGCGCGACCACCGGGACTCTCGGAGCAGCGGGTGCCGCAATCACCTGAACCTCCTCGGACACCGTAGATTCCGCCCGCTTCAAGGACAGCCAGATGCCTCCGCAGATCAGCAGGAAGTAAATGTAATCGTAGTTGGTCCGCGACAGGAAGGTGCTGCCAACGGCGAAGCCGATCAATGCCAGTTGCAGTCCCCGGCTGATCGCTTCGCCCTGCGGGTCCTTGCCGGAGGCCTTCTTCGCGGCACGCCCCAGGCTCCAGATGCCGCCCAGGAGCATCGCGCTGAATATCGCGATCGCGAAGAAGCCGGAGTCGGCCCACATCTGCAGCCAGTTATTGTGGGCGACCAGCCCACCGGCGCCGAGTTCGTCGCCCTTGATGTCCAGAACGTACAACCGGAATGCCTCTGCCCCAAAGCCGACTCCTTTCAGGGGGTGCGCGGCGATGACTTCGGTGGCGGTCTGAGCCGCGCGCATGCGCATCATGATGGAGCCCTCTTCCGTCCCTTCGGAGAGCGTTCCCACGCGGCTAAACAGTGAGTCTTTCACCAGCAGGACGGATGGCGCGCTGAGCAGCAACATTCCGACGGCAATCCCGATCTTATGCCTCGATTTCAACCACATCATCAGGCCTTGTACGCCGAGTGTGATGACGGCGCCGCGCGAATGCGTCATCAGAATGGTCGCCACGCTGAAAAAACACAACGCGTAGAGGCCGACTTTCATCCAGACCCGGTGGACTACATCGACCCCGTACCAGCACAGCGGCAGGCTCATGGCCAGGCCCAGCGCCAGCGTATTGTTGTCAGAGTGGAAGCCGCCGGATCCCTGATCGAAGCGCACTCCTCCGTGGAGCACGCCGTACAGGCCGAATTTCACTCCTACCAGGCCAAGCGAGACGCCAAGCACCAGGAACAGCCACTTGGCCTTCTCCCTGTTGTCGATGACCAGGACCAGGGCCATGACCATCACACTCATCTGCAGCCATGAGACGTATTTCGGAAACACGGCGGCGGAGTAACTGGAGGTAAAGACGGAAACCGCAATGGGCGCCTGCAGTGCCAGGTAGGCCACGCACATCCGGTTCTTCATGAGCATCGGCAGGTTGCCCGCCAACCGCATACTCCCCAGCAGCGCGCAGACCGCCATGACCAGCGACAGGTTATTCACCGCCGAAAACGCCATGATGTCCGGACGCATCAGGCTGAACCAGACATAGCCGAGCATCCCGATGTCAGGCCTGATCACCCCCGCCAGGGAAATGCTCGCCACAATCAGAGCAACGAAGGCGTATCTCATGTCTGCAGATCCATCTCGGGACGCCCGGCGGGTTGGTGCATCTGGCTCATGATACCGAACAGGGGCGGGGGTTGTCGCCTGAACAGAACGCTTCCGTACACTTGTTTGGGCTGCCGCGGAAGCCGTAGGATGGCAACGATGGTTCGCCCTTGCGCCGCTGACCAGGCCTCGAGCCTGCGCGTCCTCTCCTTCACGCTCGTATTTCCCCATCCGCTTGAGCCGGGGCGCGGCTTGTTTGTTCGCAGAAGACTCGAAGCCATCGCCGGGCTGGCTGACGTGAGGGTCGTGGCGCCAGTCTCCTATTTGTTGCATTCCAAGGGGCGGCTGAGACCCAGTTTCGAGGTGATCTTCAAAGAGCGAAGTGACGGCGGTATGGAGGTCTCTCATCCGCGCTGGTTTCACATTCCCATGGCGGGCAGTTTGAACGGGACGCTGCTGGCACTGCAAACACGACGCCTGGTCCGGAGAATCGCAACCCAGTGGCGTCCGCACCTGCTCGACGTTCACTTCGGGTATCCTGACGCGATCGCCGGCGCGAAACTGGCCGCGTGGTTGGGCCTGCCATTTACAGTTACTTTGCGCGGTTCCGAACTCGATCACGCTGCTTATCCGAAACGCCGCGCCGCCATGAGCAACGCGCTCCGGCGCGCTTCCTTCGTATTTGCCAACTCCAGCGAGTTGCAGCGCCTCGCCATCTCGCTAGGTGTGCCTGCGGACAAAACCCTGGTCGTGCCCAATGGCGTTGATTCCTCGCTCTTTTACCTTCGCAACCACGATTCCATCCGCCAGGAGCTGAAAGTGCAGCCCGGCGAATTCATGATCCTCTCAGCCGGCCACCTGATCGAGCTCAAGGGGCATCACCATGTGATCCAGGCTGTCGCAAATCTAAGAGCCACGGGAATCCCCGCCACCCTGCTGATTGCGGGCGGCGCCGCTTACAGCCCGTCCTACCCGGATCACCTCCGGCAGCTCGTTGACGAGCTCGGCCTGAGCGATTCCGTCCGCTTCCTCGGCAATCTGCCTCCGGAGCAGCTTGCCCGGATGATGAACGCAGCGGATGTGTTTTGCCTCGCCAGTCGTAGAGAGGGCTGGCCGAACGTCCTGCACGAGGCGCTCAGTTGCGGCACCCCGGCTGTCGCGACGGATGTCGGTGCAGTCCGCGACCTCCTTCCCGACGAACGCTATGGCATCGTCGTGGAGCCAGGCTCCAGCGAACAAATCACCGCGGCGCTGCGCCGCGCCTTCACGATGCAGTGGAAACACGCAGACATTGCCGCCTGGGCTCAAAGCCGCTCCTGGAGCCAGGCGGCCCAGGACGTCCTCACTGTCTGGAGATCCGTCCTGGGCTTCTCCGGCGATTACTGACTAGTTGCGCCGGTGCGGCGCCGTCCCGACTTCCGCGAAGAATCCGAAGAAGTCCAGGTGGAGACTCTTGGCTGCGGCCGAGTTCGTCCGCAGGAACCAGCCTGGCTGGAACTTGGCGCTCGCGCTCGGAACCACCGTCACGTCGCAGCCTGAAGAGCAGATGCTCTTTGCGGCCCCCCCGTCCATTTGGACCCACACCTTACTCTGTCCGCTCCCGCCGTTCATCGCGTCGGAGAAGATCCGCAGCGTGTGCCAAGCGGTGTCCACGCTCACTCCCGTCGTAAGGACTGTGTCCGCGCTGCCGGTCCGGGAGACGAACATGAACGCAGTGTCCGTTCCGCCCAGGTATCGGATGCCGAATCCTTCGCCCGCCAACCCTCCGCCGAAGCTGTTGCCGAAAAGAACGTACAGGTCCGTGCTCGCGTAATCTCCCGCGGACGGGAACTTGAACGTGAAGTAAGACTCCCAGCGCCTGTTACTGTTCTGGAGCAGCTCGCCGAGCTGCGAGTAGTAATCCCGCAGGCTCAAGCTGCTATTGTTGCCCGACGCCGCCCCTGTGGCCAGTCGCAGAACCCCCAGATTCGGCCACGAGGCGCTCTGGTCGCCCATCGTCAGACCAGCGCCTGAGTAGTTGCTTAGCAGCCAGCCCGATCCACAGAAAGAGCCGGCGCTGGTCGAACAGGCGTGCCCGTTGAACTCATCCTTGATCCAGAAGAAACGCGGGTCGTGGAGCCTGACGTCCACAGTCCCCGACGATTCGCGCATCAAGTCGCGCAGCGCGTACGAAGAGCCGCCGCCGCTCATCTGCGACCAGGTGTTTGCTGAGGTGCAGAAATACAGGTTCTGTCCCGCAGGAGAATCGCTGCGAAAATAGACGTCCCCCAGCGCACAAGCGCCGCCGGGGGCGCCGCTCGAGACTCTCACCGGAGCCGTCCTCGCCGCGCCTGTCGAATCGATTACCGCCCCGCTTTGCGCCACACCGCCATAGGTCGGCGCCTGCGCCCGCAGCGTCATCGCTGCTGTCATGAATACAATCACGTATCTCATCTTTCCCCTCACTGAGTTGAAATCGTTCCGTACACCCGCCCTTGCGGACAGGAGATCCTGTATCGATAGGCAGTCCCTCCCGCCAGCCCACTCACCGTCACGGATCGGGCAAGCGCGCCGCCCCCATCCGCCGCGTCGCTCGAATCATCCGACGAGGGAAACGCCCCAGCCGCCAGCGCGACTTTGCAGGCATGCCCTGTCGGCGCCGTGTACAACAGCCTGGCGCTGCTTGACGTACTCGACACACGCACGTTCTTCGGTTCGCGATACGGCACAAAGGCCCAATGCTTGATTCCGCAGGTATCCACGCTCAAGCCCGAGCAGTTCGGCTCGCCGCCTGAGAAGTTCAAGTGGTAGCCGGACACTTCGATCTGTTCGAACGCCCGGCGCACGGTGATCCTCCTGCCCGTGCCGCTGTCGGCGAACCGCACGTCGTGCAGCGCCGCCATCGCCAGCGCGCCGCGGAAGTTCCAGAAATAGCCGAAAACAGCGTTCGCCGAGTTGTTCCAGCCGACCCCCGACGAGAGCAGCGTCACCGCCTCTCCGGGGTTGTGGGCCACCGCCGCTGTCCCGTGCTGCCCGCGGCAGAGCGTCTGCGCACCGCCGCCACATGTCAGATTGATGCCGCCGCTACTGTTCCCCAACTGCAGCTCTGACCAGTTCAGGCTGACGCCCGTGTCCGCCGCGGAGAAATCCACCTTCTGCGTCCGGGCCGCATCCCAATGAGCCTCCACTGTGTTTGCATCAAGCACCGTAAGGTACACCACACAGGCGTTCTTACTGCCGACCCCGTAACAATTGGACGGGTTCGCGTTGATGCTCAGGTCCGGCCCCAAGGCGGAGCCTCCGCGCACCAGCAGCACTGCATGGCCTGTCGAGTACGGATGTCCTGCGGCGGTCAGCCGGTCCGAAGCCGGATCGATGACGACTGCCGCATTTGTATACGATGCGCCCGCGTAGGCCCGCACCACTTCACTCCCGATGCGGAAGTACTGGGCCACTTTTTCCTGGAGATCGGGATGGCTCCAGTTCTGACTCAGATTCAGGCATTGGAAGCATGCGACATAGGCCGAGCTGTCGCTCGGCGTCATCGGCTTACTCAGCACCAAGACAGGCAGAGACCCCTGCGTCATGGACGAGAGAGAAGTCACATACGCCGTTCCAGCCGTGTTCGATTGCCCCCAGTGGTATTTGATCCCTGACGCCCCCATCCCGTTGGAGTCCGCCATCGCCGAAGCCAGGTAATTGGCCAGCTTCTCAAACACCGGCCCGGTCTTGAATCCCAGGCTCTTCAACTGCCCGTAAACGATCACGGCATAGGTCGTCATCCAGGGACTGTCGAATGCCCCCACATACCGCCCGTCCAGCCCGTAGCCTGATGTGCCGCCGCGCCATGAGGGAAAACCCAGCGGATTCGGCCCATGCCCAGCCTCGTAGAAGTACCGCCCCATGCACCAGAGATTCGTCTCCGTGGATGCGTTCTGCGTGCAGCCGTAAGGTGGAGTCTGGGACGGCGGCGGGAAACTCCCGTTCAGAATGTTGTACCGTCCCTCATCGATCGCGAAATTGTTTTCGACGATGCGCGAGAAGTACGTCTTCTCAATGCTCCCGTCGGGGGCGGCTAGTGCGGCGTAACCCAGACCTCGCCGCGCCCACGCCATCGCGCGAATCGCCCATCCCGTGTCGATGATGTAGCCCTTCGTCCCCCATCGGCTGTCGCTGTTGATCGGCGGTGAATCCGAATAACCGCTAGTCGCGCTCCAGGCCCCCAGCATCGTGAGCGCCTCATAGAAGACGGGCTTGCCTGTCGCCAGCCATGGAACATAGAACGCCTCCGTCTGGTGCGCCCGGTCCAGGAAGAAGCCGTTCGTGGCTTCGGCGTTCGTCGTTGTGCTGCACCAGTGCGTCGTTGTGCAGTCCACCATTACAGCCATGCACGCAGGCGCGGCGCAGGACGTGGAGATCTTGTTCCCCGACGGCGACTTTGGCGCATCCACGTCCGCGGTGTAGAGACGATATGCCGAAGAGAACGTCCGTCCGCTCTCCACGCTCACCGGCCGCCCAAATCCTGTGTTGGGCTGACCCGTTCCAAACGCCTTGGTCGCATCCGGCTCCAGGAACGTCATCGGGAACCGCATGGCGACTCGCGCCTCATTCACGACAACTTTCCAAAGGCTGGCATCCCACGTCGCCATGTATTTCGCGGTCCAGCGCGGGTAGAGACCGAGCTCAGGCCGCGTTCCCCCGGTGGTCTTGCCTTTGTTGCTCTCCAGCCCCCAACCCAGGTGCGGACTGCGCGAGGCGTTCGTCGTCACGCCCTGATCCGTCGCCGCCCACGCGTTGTATTCCAGCGTGGCGGCAGCCGTTGAGGGCGGCTTGTCCGTGTCCTGCGGAGCGATGTACCCCGCGGCGATCAGGTATTTCGTCCCATGATCGACCTTCGAGGCCGGCGGATCGGTTGACCATGCCGTCGCTTCCCCCAGCGATGGCCCTTCCAGCCACCACATTGACGACGCCGGCAATACGAAAGCGTTGCCGATCGATGTGACGGCAACATCCTCCGCGCCGCCTCTGTAGAACGTGGCACTTTCGATGCGCTGATCCTGGAACCGGTCCAACCATCCCTGCTGCGCCACGAAATCCGTCTCGACACGCTGCCAACGCGAATAGAAGCGGAGCCAGAACGTCGGACGGATCGAGTAGTAGGCCGGATCGTCAACCCACGTCGCCGAAGCGTAGGGCGGCGTGCAGTTGGCCGTGCACTGCCAGCCGAAATTCGACGTTCTCGTGGGCGTGCCCTGCACGCTCTGCGGCCCCTCCCGCACCTCCACTTCGGTCACCAGCGGCCCGGCGATGAGGACGCGGTACTGATCGTTGGAGATCATCGTCCGAGCCGACCTGTTCTGCGTGATGCCTCCCGTTGTGGCGCTGATCTTTGCGCCCCAACTCGCGCCGCCGCCGGCGTCGAAGTTAAGCATGCCCGACTTGGTGAGGCCCGCTGCTGTGCAAGTCGCCGCACTGCCGAGATGGCAGGCGTTCGTTGACTGCCTGACATCCACGCTGATGCTGCCGTTCGCGGTGATGCTCGCCTCGAATGCCACCCAGGCCAGGCGCACGTAGCCCGCTGCGCAACGGGAGTCGGCCGCATACCGGGAATGGATGGTCGCCTGCCAGTAAGTCGCGGCGGCCCCGCCGATGTATGGCTGCGGGAAATCGCAGATCTCCTTGTCCTGGAGCGCCCACATCAGCAGGAAGGTGCGGTTCGTCTGCGCCGATCCGCTCAGATCTGAAATGACCTTGGCATTGGAGAGCGCCCATGCGGGGGCGTTCAACAGAAGCGCCAATAGTGCCGTCTTCATGTTAGAACCCCCTCACAGACGTGGCCCGGAATGTCTGCGCCACAGGGTTGATGGCATTCGCCGTGACATTGCACACGCGCACCACCACCGTGTTGGCGGAGCTCGCGATCATCACTCCGGCCAGCCCCGCCTCCAGAGTTGCCGGCCAGCCGGGTGCAATCTCATCCCCGGCCGCGACGCCCGTCAGCGTGAGTGGGAACTCCGCACAGGTCTGCGCAGCGATGGAGGGGAAGTCGTATGAAGCAGCCGAAGTGATGCGCTGAGCCACCTCCGCTGAGACACCAATTTCCGTGCCGGTGATCGCGATGCCATTCCCCGCGGTCCAGTTGCCGAGCGCCGCGACGGCCCACGTCCCGTCGGCCTTCAGGAATTTTCCCGCCGCCGCATCGCCGGCCGCGGGCGCCGGAACGGCTCCCTTCGCGCCGCCGCTGCCGGAATCCCCGTTCATCACCGGCAAGTCAGACTGCGCCAAGGCGCGGAACGAAGGCGTCCCCATGCTCCCGCTGGGCGCTGCCATCACTTTGCCCGCGGCCTGCGATGCCCAGGAAGCGGACAGCGACCCGCTGCCCGTCACCGGCGAGCCGGACACCGTGAACTCCGCGGGCAGCGATAGGCCCACGCTGGTGATACTTCCTCCGCCGCCGCCCGAAACACCGACCTGCGTCGCAGAGACGATGCGCCCTTTCGAGTCCACCTGGATCTGCGGGATCTGCGTCGCCCCGCCATATGTCCCCGCTGTGACGCCGCTCGGTACAAGCACCGGATTCGGGTACGACCCACTGAGATCGCCTCCCGCAGTGCCTGACGGCGTTCCGACTCCTCCGCCGCCCGATCCTGCTCCCGACCCGATCAACACGCAAGTCCCGGTAAACGGCGCCGGAAAACTCACGTCCACCTGCAGCGTGGACGAGTTCACTTTGACGCCGATGCCCTCGACGCGGTCCCCGCTGCCGTTGAAGCATGAGGCGGCAAGGTTCGGCGAAGTCAACCCGTGCTGCTGCGCCGTGATGGTCTTCACCGCTTCCGCCTTGAGGGCTGCGGCATAGGCGCCGCCGCCGGCCCCGTCGCCCATCACTTTCCATGTCCCGCTCACGCAGCCGTACAGGTTCTGCCCCGGCTGGGCGGTGAGAAGAAAAAACATTTCGGCATCCTGGCAGGCGCCGGGCAGCGCGGTACCCACCCGGTTCGGCCTTGTCAGCGGCGCGTTGGTCATGTCGTAGTCCTGGCTCTGATCCTTCAATCGCACCTGCGTCTGTGCCGGCATCGCACCGGCGCAGGCAACCAGCAGGGCGGCCAGCCAGAAAAATCGCTGAATGTTCATCGTGATTCTGCTTCCCTTCCGGCGCGGCCCTGACCTGAAGACAGTGCCCCGCCAACGGGCAAAATGTCCCGGGCTGCCGGCAATTCCGGACGCGCGCTTCGGGGCTTCTCGAGCGAAACACTGGTCCTTCAATGGCTTGCGGACGAGAAATATTTCTTGAACTCTCGTGACCGCCCTTCCGGCGACCCCGCACTTTTTTGCCATACTGATGGGTTGCCGCTTCGCGTTCGACCTATGACACCCGCAGACGAGCCCGCCTGGGACCGGTTCGTCCACGCCCATCCGCACGGCAGCCCGTTCCACCTCAACGCCTGGCGCTCATCCATCGCCAAGACCTTCGGCTACCGTCCTACCTACCTGCTCGCCGAAGAGGAAGGCACGCTCCGCGGCGTCCTGCCTCTCTTCCTGATCAGCAATCCGCTTATGGGCAAGGTACTGCTCTCGACGCCCTTCGCCGTCTATGGCGGCGTGCTGGCCGAGAGCGGCGAAGCGCAGCTCGCCCTGCGCGACGCCGCCGCTGAACTGGGCGCGAAGGAAAAAGTCCAGCATGTCGAGCTGCGCAACGCCTGGCCGGAACAGTGCGTCGGGTTCGAGCGCATCACCCGCTATGTCACCTTCACTCAGGAGCTCACCGGCACTGAAGAGTCCCTCCTCGAATCCATCCCGCGCAAGACCCGCGCAGCGGTGCGCAAATCGCTGAAATCGAACTTCTCATCGCGGGCCACGCGCGAGCCCGGCGCCTTCACCGATCTCTATCTCGCCAACCTCCGCCGACTCGGCACGCCCGCCTTTCCGGATTCACACTTCCGCAATCTGCTCGATGCCTTCGGCCCCTCTGCCGCCGACGTCCGCGAGATGCTGCTTGACGGCCAGGTGGTAGCCGCGGTTTTCACTTTCTACTTCCGCGATCAGATCCTGCCCTACTACGGCGCCTCCGACCCGGCCTTCAACCCGCATCAGCCGAACAACTACATGTACTGGGAGCTCATGCGCCAGGGGCTCGCATCCGGCTACCGCGTCTTCGACTTCGGCCGCAGCAAGATCCAGGAGAGCGGGTCGTTCGATTTCAAGTCCCACTGGGGCATGGCCGTCCGGGAGCTGCCCTACGAGATTCTCCTGGTCCGCCGCAAAGCCCTCCCCAACTACAGCCCGAACAACCCGAAGTTCCAGGCGTTCATCAGGATTTGGCAGAAGCTCCCGCTTTCTCTCACGCGGGCGCTTGGCCCAATGCTCATCCGGCTGGTACCCTAGGAGAACCCTAGGCGGGTAGCTCAACGGCAGAGCGCCTCTCATACAAGGAGGAGGTTGTACGGTTCAATTCCTGCCCCGCCTACCACCCCCCTAAAGCTCCATTGTCAGACGTTCGATAGCTATGTTTAACTGGTTGGTTCATGCCTGAAACGGAGGAGCAACAGAGCGGTCCGGGCGGGGGAGAATCGCGCTCCATTCCCTGGATATTGATCAGCTGGTTTGCCGCATTGCTGCTGGCCTGCTATTTCCCTGTCCTCAAGAAGCTGGTCCACGACTGGTATATCGATGAGGACATGGGGCACGGTTTCTTTGTGCCCGTGGTGGCCGGCTACATCATCTGGCAGCAGCGCGCCGCCGTCCTCTCCAGGAAATACTCCCCCAACTACTTCGGCCTGATCCTGGTCGTCCTGGGGGCCCTGGTTTTGTACGCCGCCACCCTCGGGGTAGAGCTCACCATGATGCGGGGCGCCTTCCTGCTCTCGCTTGTGGGCGTCGTCTTCACCCTGGGCGGAGCGGCTCTGTTCCGCGAGCTCCTCTTCCCCCTGGCGCTGCTGCTTTTCATGATCCCCCTGCCCACAGTGATCTATAACCAGATCACCTTCCCGCTGCAGATCCTGGCCAGCCAGGTGGCAGAGGTGACTCTCTCCGTTTGCGGCGTTCCCGTACTGCGCGACGGCAATGTTCTTGAGTTGCCCAGCCAGAAGCTCAACGTCGTCGAGGCCTGCAGCGGCATCCGCTCATTGATGTCTCTGACGTTCCTCTCGCTGGTTTACGGCTATTTCTTTGAGAAGCGCATCTCCATCCGCTGGTGGCTGCTGGCGCTGACTCCGCCCATCGCCATCTTCGTCAACGCCATGCGCGTCACCATCACCGGGTTTCTCAGCGAATTCAATCCGGAACTGGCCAAGGGGCTGTTCCACAGCCTGGAAGGCTGGGTCATGTTCCTGCTGGCGCTGGGTTTCCTCCTGATCGCGCACCGGCTTCTGAAGTACTTGTACAACCGGAAACAGGGAGCAGCCCAATGAGATCGCTCGCTACGCCGGCCGCTATCGCCGTTTCCTGCCTCTTGGTGGCCCAAGCCGCCGGATATTACCTGATGCCTCGCACGGAGCGGAGCTTTGCCACCAGGCCCCTCAAGGAGTTTCCTACTCAGGTGGGCCCATGGCGCATGGAAGCCGAATTTCCGATGGAGCCCGAGGTGCAGGCCGTACTCAAGTCGGACGATTCATTGAACCGCGCCTACGTCGCCAACGGCAGGCCCGGAGGCGTCAACCTGTTCGTGGCATTCTTCAAATCTCAGACCACCGGCGTCGCGCCGCACTCGCCCAAGAACTGCATGCCCGGCGCGGGGTGGGCGCCGCTCAGCTCCAGCATCATCAGCGTCCCCATGCCCTCGGGAGAACCCATCCCCGTCAACCGCTACCTGGTGTCCAAAGGCGACAGCCGGACCCTGGTTCTGTACTGGTATCAGACTCCCATGCGCATTGTCGCCAGTGAATTCGCCGCCAAGTTCTGGCTTGTCGCCGATTCCATGCGCTACCGGCGTTCCGACACTTCTCTGGTCCGGGTGTCAGTCCCGCTTGGCGATATCCCCGTCGAAAAAGCCGATCAGGAAGCAATCGCCTTCGTTCAGGCTCTTCTGCCCGAGCTCAACCGCCACCTGCCGCGGCTGTAGAGAAGGCTTTCAGTCCCGATCGGCCGCGCTCCGGTTCGCGCGAGGCGCTCCCCTCATCAGGCGCAGCAGTGACACCGCGCCTTCCAGCAACGCTGAGAAGGTCCACAGGTACACGCGATCTATCCAGCGCTGGAGCATCGGCCGCCTCAAAAGAACGCCAACTTATACTGGCGGCGGGCAAAGTAGATCCGCGCCGAGCGTCTCTGGTCGGACCGGCTCTGCAGCACCACGCGGCCTCCGGTGGTGCGCGATATCTCCGTCGCCACGTCCAGCTCAGGATCCGGCGAATCCAGTTTGGGCCCGCCTGACTCCGCAATCCAATCGGACGTGAGCTGGTTCAGCCGCACTTCGAGCCCGCGATCGGCGCTCCGCCACTCGCCCTCGCGCAGAAATGCCTTTTGGCGTCCCAATGTCAAAATCAATCCCATGGCTCGGCACGGCTCCAGTATCCACTTGTATCACACCAGGTGCATTTTACGAGAGATTTCAGACACCTCCGGCGCACAAGTCTCTCAGAGGACCCGTGAGCGACACCCACCGCCAACCTCCCCTGTTCGAATTCCCCTGCGGGCTGCCCGCTTTCGAGGATGAGAGGAGTTTCGTCCTGGTGGAACGGCCCGATTTCTCTCCGCTGGTGCTTTTGCAGAGCTCCGCGCGGCCAGGCCTCCGCTTTGTCTGCGTGCCAGCCTCCGTGCTGGTCCCGGACTACAGGTTCGAGTTGGGGGAAGAGGAGTCTGCGCTGCTGGGCGAGGGGCGACACGATTGTCTGGCCATCCTCACATTCCCCAGGTCCGGCGAGCCGACCGCCAATCTGATGGCGCCGATCGTTCTCAGCCGCGAAAGCATGCGCGGCGTGCAGAGTATCCAGTCTGTCTCCGGCTACTCGCACTGCCACCCGTTGCGCGAGGAGGGAACGTGTTTGTGATCCGCCGCAAGGCAGGCGAAAGCGTGGTGGTCGGCCAGGGCATCGAGATTCACGTCCTCGAGGTCGGCAACAACCGCGTCAAACTGGGTTTCGTCGCTCCTCCCGAGGTGAGCGTGGTCCGCCACGAAGTGTTGATCGCCGGAAAGCAGAATCTGGCCGCCGCGGATCTGCCGGAACAGCCGCTATGGGAGGAGTGGGCCAGGGCGCTGCGCCTTCCGTCCGAATAATTCACTCTCACACCCTGTCTCTGCGCCGATGAGGGCAGTGACGCCGGATACCGGCCACAAAGTGGCCGCCACGGGAATGAGTCCACGCGGAGCGCCGGCATCGAAGGAGAGACAGGAACGTGGCGTTTACGATTAACACCAACATTGCTTCCTTGCAGGCGCAGGAGTATCTGCGCACCACGAGTGATTTCCAGAGCAAGACGATCAATCGCGTGACGTCGGGCCTGCGCATCATCAACGCCGGCGACGACGCCGCCGGTCTGGCGATTGCGAACGCCTTCCGCAGCGACCAGGCGGTGCTCAGCCAGGGCATCCGCAATGCCAATGACGGTCTGGCGACCCTGCAGACCATCGACGGCGGCATCAACAACATCGGCAAGCTGCTCGACCGCGCCCGCACGCTTGCCGCGCAGTCCGCCTCGGGCACGTTCAACGGCTCGCGCTCTGTGCTCAACAGCGAATTTCAGAACGTGATGCAGGAAATCGACCGCCAGGCCCAGTCCATCGGCCTGAATCAGGGCGGCGTCTTCGCCAAGAACCTTTCGGTGTTCATTGGCGGCGGCCGCGGCGCCGACGACTCGGCCGTGGTGAGCAACGGATCCGTGTCGGTCAACCTGACATCTTCGACGGTCGACACCAAGAGCCTCAAGCTGAGTCAGGTTCAGTCGGCCAATTCGAACTACGACCTGAATGGCGGCGCTGTGAGCAACATCGTCGGGCTGGCCGCGAACTCGGCAAGCCAGGTGAAGGCCGGCGAGACGGTGATGCGCTTCTACGGCCCCGGCTTCGGCGGTTCCGACGGCGTGGCGATCAGCGTCGACCTCAACGGCGTCGACTCCGCGGACAAGCTCGCTGCCGCGGTGAACATGGCAATCGGCAAGGTGACCGAAGGCGCCGATGCCTCATCGGCCGCATTCAAAAACGCGGGCATCACCGCAAAGGTCGTCACCGACGGGAACGGTCAGAAGCAACTTGGCTTCAGCTCCAACGCGACGTTCCAGGTCCGCGGCGGCGACAAGACCGCCAACGCCCTGCTCGGCGACTTCAAAACGGCCGGCCTGCCCGAAGGCGCGGACATGACGCGCAGCGTCTCCTTCATCGCCCCCAGCGGCGCGGCGACGTTTGGTGCGGATACAGCGATCAAGGTCGAATTCAACGGCGGAGGATTGAAGTCTGCGTACACCCTGTCATTCACGGCAGCCAACGGCAGTACCGTGGATACGTCAGCTGCCGGGCTCGCGGCTGCCATCAATGCGGATGACACCCTCAAAAACGCCGGCTTCACGGCATCCTACGACGCCACAACCGACAAGCTCACCGTCAGCAACACGCGCGGTGAGAACTTCACCGTGGCGCAGGCCGGCGACAGCGCCAACCTGCTCGGCATGGGCGCCTTCAAGCTCGGGGAGAACGGCTACGTCAACGACACGAAGGTGAAGATCGGCGCTTACGAAGCGCCCACGACAAACCAGACCCGCTTCAGCTTCTCGTTCAATGGCGGCACTTCTGTGAATGTGGACATGACCTGGGCCACGCCGGCCGACATCGATGCGGCCGTCACCGCTCTGCAGGCCAAGTTCGACGGCACTGCCAGCGTGAGCAGCCTGGCCTTGAAGGTCAGCAAGAGCGGTACCGACCTCATGGTGGAATCGGAGAACGGCACGAAGTTCCGCATGCAGGTGAGCGCGAACAACGCCGCATCCGACTTCGGCAACACGGCCTTCGGAACCACGCTGACCTCCTACAGCGCCCCGACGGCCACCGGAACGCTCGGCGAGAAGCACGTCATCGGCGGCGCTTACGAGGTGACTCCGCTCGCGTTCTCTTCGATCGACTACGCCGACCAGACCCAGACCCTCCGCCTGTCCATGGACGGCGACGTTCAGAACATCACGCTGAACAGCGGCAACGCCCGCTCCATCGACGAAGCGATCACCAGCCTCAACAACGCCCTTCAGAACGGCATCGCCGACAAGCTGAAAGGCATCACCGCGGTGAAAGTGGTCGACAGTGGCGCGGAGAAGATCCAATTCGTCGGCTCCACCGGGCCCTTCAAGCTGGAGATCACCGGCGCCAACACCACCACCCAAGGCATCGAGGACAGTACCAAGGTCTCTGACGCCTCCGCAGTGAACGGCGTGGGAGTCAGCGCCTCCATCGCCACCAAGCAGAACGCCGAAGCAGCCGTCACGTCGCTCTCCAAGGCCGTGTCCGCCCTCGGCGACGCTCAGGCCGTTGTCGGTAAAGGCCAGAACCAGTTCAACTTTGCCGTCAGCCTCGCATCGACGCAGTTGACCAACCTGGCCGCTTCGGAATCGCGCATCCGCGACGCCGACCTTGCCTTCGAAGCCGCCAACCTGACCAAGGCCCAACTCCTCAGCCAGGCCGGCATCGCCGCCCTCGCGCAGGCGAATTCCGCTCCCCAGGCGGTTCTCTCCCTGCTCCGCGGGTAACACCTACCCCCCCGCGCCTCTCGCGCGGCCTCCCACAGGCCCTCACCGATTTTTCGGCGGGGGCCTTATCTTTTTCAGGGGTTCCGCCGATAGGCCCCTAAGGGGATTCACCGAATGCAGAAAAAGAGAACAAGCCGGACCAGCCTGGCCGATCAATGCCGTCTCCGCGGCATCGAACTGCTCGAGTCAGGCCACTTGGAGGATGCCGTTCTGGCACTGCGCCTGGCAGTGGAACTCAACCCGCACTCTTCGGAGTCCTGGAACGATCTAGGCGTCGTGATGGAAGCGCTGGGGAACCCCCGCGAAGCCATGCACTGCTACCAGCGCGCCCTGTCCGTGAAGCCGTCACACATCGAGGCGCGCACGAATCTCGGATGCCTGATGCTTGAGGTGTCCATGGCGCAGGCGCTGCGCCACTCCGCCTTCCCGTCCGCCGTCGCCTGCTGACCTGCCGGCGGCTCGGCTACGCCCTCACATCCAGCGACAAGCTGTGCGGGCCGCAGACTTCCCGGAGTCCTTTTGCGATCCGCCTCTCCTGCTCCAGCGCGGCAAGATCCGTCGCCACGGCGTGACGCATCCTCTGTGCTTCGACAACGGCGAGATTCCCCAGAATCCGCACGCGCTCCAGTGCTGCTCGCGCTTCCGGACCTGTATTCGGCGCGACCATCCCGAATAGCCGGGCCAGCAACTGCTCACGGCGCTGCAAGTACTCCAGATAGATCGCGTCCCTGCGCCGCAGCGCCTCCAGCAGAGCGACGCTGCACGACTCCAATTCCCGCACAAGCCGGTCGGGATCAGACATCGCTACTGATCCTTCCGGCCATTGGTCACCAGGTTCAGGCTGTCGATGGTCGCCGTGAGCATGTTCTGCTGGCTTTCCAGGCTGGCGAGCAGGGTATCGGCCGCCTGGAGCCGCGCCATCATAGTCGCCTGCATGGCATTGACACGGGCATTAATGTCGCTGATCTGCTGTGTGAGCCGGCTGTCGGCCTCGTCGTAGGAAGACAATTGGCTTCGCATGAAGCCGTTCACCGGATCGCTCAAGGCTGTGAGGTGCAAGGCGAGGCTCGAGAGGCCGGTTGCTCCGTCGCCCAGGAACTCGAAAGCGTGTTGCAGCTCGGCCGACCCCATCCAGGTGATGGCGGTGCTGTCGAAGGACATGACCCCGGCGGAATCCAGCGTAATGCCGAGGTCCGACAGGCTCCTGAATGCGCCGGGCCCCTGAAACCCGATCACTTCGCGCAGGCGGTCTGAGATGTTGAACACCACAGGGTCTCCGGTGAGCACGCCCGCGTTCTTACCGATCTGCGCGTCCACCTTGCGACTGAGCGCATTGTAGGCATCGACGAACGCCTGCAGGGCGCTGCTCACAGGCGTGCGATCGGCCGAAACTGCCACATGGATCGCCTCACCCGCGGCGGTCAACCCCTTGAGCTCCAGATTCACTCCAGTCACGACACTGCTGACGGAATTGCTTGTCACCGTCACGTCTCGGCCGTTCACTTTGAATTTGGCGTTGGAGCCGGGATTGGTCACCTCAAGCAGGTTCGATGCAGGATCGTCCGCCACCCTGCGCAGTTCGATGGTCTGCTCGCCGGGTGACGTCGCGTTGATGCTGAGGAAGTAACGCTGCGGCTCCTGGTGAGTATCAATGACGGAGGCGGCGACGCCGAGGTTCAGCCTGTTGATCGCATCGCGCACGCCTTCGAGGTTGTCGGTCGCCGCCGTCAGATCGATGGTCCGCTCTACGCCGCCGGCGACGATCTGCAGTTTGTGATCGCCTGAGGAGACTTGCGCCGTCGAGGAGTTGGCATAGCCGGAGGCGCTGGTGGCAACGGCGGGAGCGGCCAGAGAGGAGATATCGCTGATCACATAGGAACCCGGCGCCGCTCCCGAACCCGCCGTCGCAACGACCGTCGTTGAGGAAGAAATGGCAGTGAGTGCGCCGCCGGAGCCGAGCCGGCCGGCTTGCGTCAGACTGGAAGCGAGATCCGATACCGCGCTGCGCAGATCCGCCACGGCCATCTTCTTGTCGAGTATGGATTTCTGCTCGTTTTCCAACAGCTTGGCAGGAAGCGAGGCGATGGAGACCGAGCGGTTGAGGATGGTCTGAAAGTCATTCGAGAACTTGCTAATGCCGGTGAAAGACAGCGGTGTGATGCTCATTGATGCGAAACTCCGCACTTCTCTCATCGACACTCCCCCACCAGGTTCTAGCCTTTTTGAACTTTCTCAGCCCGCCCGCCGGGCGGGGCAATCCCATTCAAACCGCGGCACTCCTACCGAGGACACGGCGCACCGCCGCGGCCAGGGCATCGGGGGTGAAGGGCTTGGGCAGAAATGCGACAGAGGGATCGAGGTTGGCGCCGCCGAGATCGCGGTCCATATAGCCCGACATGAGGATCACTCGCGTTTCAGGCCGAAGCTCGGCGAACTTCAGGGCAAGCTCGATGCCGCTCATCCCCGGCATAACGATGTCGGTGAGGAGAAGGCGGATGTGCCCGGAATGCCTTCCGGCGATAATCAAAGCCTCGGAGGCGTTGGCGGCCTCCAGCACTTCGTAGCCGAGCCGGCGCAGGATGGCGGCGGCCAGCATGCGCACTTCTCTCTGATCCTCGGCGATAAGAACAACCCCCTTCCCTTCCGCGCCTTGGGCGGGCGGAGAAGGAGGCTGAACGGCCTCTTCCCTGCTTCGTGGCAATAGTACGGAGAAGGTGGAACCCTTGCCTGGCTCGCTTGCGACATCGATGTGGCCGCCCTGCTGCGTCGCGATGCCGAATGCGGCCGCCAGGGCCAGCCCTGCCCCAGGTCCACTCTTGCCGGGGCTGTAAAACGGCTCAAACAGGTGACGGCAGGTCCTTTCGTCCATACCCGCGCCCGTGTCGGAAACGCGCAGCACGACAAATGGCCGGTCGGATTGAGCCGAGGGAACTTCGCGGTCGTCCTGATCGAGCCAAACATTGCAGGTCTGGATGGTCAACACTCCGCCGTTCGGCATGGCTTCGCGGGCGTTGGCCAACAGGTTGAGGAGGAGTTGCTGCAGCAGGGCCGGGTCTGCTTCCACATGTCCGGCGGCGGGGTCAAGCATCGTCACGAGGCCGATATCCTCACCGACCAACCGGCGCATCAGCGTCTCCGTCTCGCGAACCAGGCCGTTCAAACTCGTGGGGCGGGACTGCATCGGCTGCCTGCGGCTGAACGCCAGCAACTGCTGCATCAGATCGGTTCCCTGCTGGCCGGACTTGCGAATTTCCGTCAGCCAGGCGCGCGAAGGATCGTCCTGCGGCAGCCGTCCGAGCAGCAGGTCGCAGTACCCGTTCACCACGGTCAGGATGTTATTGATGTCGTGAGCGATACCTCCCGCCAGGCGCCCGAGGCTCTCCATCTTCTGCGATTGCAGGAACTGCTCCTCCGTTCTCTTTCGGGCCGTGAGGTCGACAAAATTGACCACGACATGCGACCAGTCGTCTGCCGAAGAGGGCTGGATGGAGACCAGCAGGTTGATGAGCCGAGGCTCCCCGCGGAGCGTTCGAACCGTGATCTCGGTTTCATACGAAGCCAGTCCGGAGGCAAAAACCGCCAGTTCATCCGCAAACATCGCACACGTGGCAGCGTCGAACAGGCTGCCGAATCGGGAAACCAGTTCTTCCTGTGTGGATGCGCCGTAAAATTGGAGCGCAGCCCGGTTTACGTGCAGGACCCGGACCCTTTTCACGCACTCTTCCACCAACTCGAGGTGCTGGCCGAAATACGCCTTCCAATCGCCGGACGCAGACGGTGCTACGGCATCAACCAGAGCCTTGACCTCGGAGAAATCCTCTTCCCATTGCGGCACGGGGGATTCATCGAATAGCCGGTGAAAATGGTCCTCTGCGCTCCGGAGAGCGTGCACGGAATCGTGCAGCGCCAAGTCAGCGAGGTGATGTGTGGTCATGTCACGTTCACGCGCACGCACACCCACTTGAATGCCGACAGCATCGCGGACCGGTCCCCAGGAGGCGGCCATCCAAACCAGGCGGCCATCCTTGGTGCGAAGCCGGTACTCCTCCTCGGAAACGGTCTCGCCATGGAAAGTCCGCTGCCAAAGTTCGGCCAGGCGGCCGCGATCCTCCGGTTGCACGCCAATCAGGCGGTCCGCGGCCAGTTCCTCGGCAGTGTAGCCGGTCACCTGCTCCAGAGCCGGGTTGGCATAGAGGAGGCTTTGCTGCATGTCATATGAGAGGATCACGTCCGGCGAGCTGGCCGCCATCAGCTCCAGGTTCGCAGCAGCGCCGGTGTACGCCTCTTTCAGTGTGCACAGAATTCCCCCGGGGCCTTCAGGATCGAGGAATGGCGCCAAATTGACCTCGACGGGTTCGCGAAGACCGTTCGGCTTCGACAAGGCGGCTCGAAAGATGACTGGTTCGCCACCCGCCGCCACACTGTTTAGCCGGCGCTCCAAGGGGTCATCGGGCTCAGCGCCAAACAGATGCCGGATGTCGAGTGAATGCAGCTTCTGTCCGCTGTACCCGCACAGGCGCTCGGCGCGCATGTTCCACGCGGCAATCAAACCAGAGGTATTCAGAAGCAGTACGGCATCTGGGAACGCGCCCAGCAGGGCAGATGCCCTCCCTACCCATAACGCTTGGTGCTTGCGTCGCGGGCCGGATCCTTCTCCTCCTGCACTCTGAATCGGCGAATTGGGCATAACTTCCCCTTCCCGCTCAATCCGGGTGTGCTGGCCAAAGCCATCGGAGGAAAGCTGAGCCAGTCTGCCCTAGTATTGCTCCGGCGCTCCCGGATTCCAATATTGACAATGGTCAACTTTGCAGGGAGAGAAGCGGTGAAGCTATGGCAAAATCCCGCCCATCGGATCGGGCATGGCTAGAGGAAGCCGTTGAGCATTCGTGCGATGCTGGCGGTAGCCATGCCGCGGCTATGGGACCTGAAGGAGACGTCGCTGTACGTGGAAGACATGCCGCGGGCCTTGAAGTTCTATGTGGAGGTGATGGGGCTGTGTCCGCTAGTGGAGGACGAGCGGTTCTGTGCCCTGGATATCGCGGGACGGCATGTGCTGCTGCTGTTCCTGCGTGGAGCGTCCCTGAGGCCCAACGAACTGCCCGGCGGCGTGATCCCGCCGCATGACGGCGCGGGGCCGCTGCATGTGGGGTTTTCGATTGACGCAAAGGATCTGCCTGGCTGGGAGGGGCAGCTGGCATCAAACGGAGTGGCGATCGAGAGCCGGATGTCGTGGCCGCGCGGCGGTCGGAGTCTCTACTTCCGGGATCCGGACGGGCACCTGCTGGAGATACTTACGCCGGGAGTGTGGGCAACGTACTAGTCGCGGTGCCGCGCGAGGCGGAGTTCCAGGTGGCGCCGGACATCCTGCCACTCGGCGGCGAGAATGCTGTACATCACGGTGTCGCGAACCGTGCCGTCACGCCGAGCGGCGTGGTGGCGGATCACGCCGTCTTTCTTCGCGCCCAGCGCTTCGATGGCTCGTTGAGAGGCAAAGTTGAAGTTGTCGGTGCGCAGCCCGACTACCTTGCAGCCGAGCGTGTCGAAGGCGTGGGCCAGCAGCATCAGCTTGCATGTCGTGTTGACGGAGGTGCGCTGGCGGCTCTTGGCGTAGAAAGTGTAGCCGATCTCGACGCGATCGAGGGCGGGAACGATGTCGTGATACCGCGTGCTGCCGATGATGGCGCCGCTGGCGAGCTCACGCACAATCCACGGCAGCATGTGGCCGTCCTGCTGGCCCTTCAGTGCGGTTTCAATGAACTGGCTCGTCTCATCGGGAGCCGGCACGGAGGTGAACCAGAGGTTCCACAACTCGCCGTCGGCGGCAGCCTGCTTGAAGCCGTCGAGATGGTCGGGTGACAGGGGTTCGAGACGGATGCCGTCGCGTTCGAGAGCAAGCGGTTTAGGATAGATCACACTCCGGACATTGTAGATCCTCTCCCATACGTCGTTCGCCGCAGGGGCATCCACCCTCCACCATCCCGAGGAGATCGCTTTCCTTACACTCCGAGGGGTGTCAGTCCGTAGGCTCTCGCGAGGTCATTGATGTTGTTACGAAGTGCGGCCCAGAGCCGGGCGGCTTCGCTTCCGTAATTGCCGCGCGCGACCGCCTGGTTGACGCGGCGGGCATCGTCCAGGACGGCTTCAACCTGGATCCGGGTCTCCTGCCATTTTTCCGCTGGATCGAACTTTCTGCGCAAGCGATTCGTGGATCGATTGAGATCCCCCAGAGCGTCGTCCAGCTCGTCCTTCTTTGCGGTCGCGGTCGATTTCTGCGAATCCGTTGCCGTCCGCCGCTTCCCCTGTCGCCCCTGGGCTTGTGAAGTGGAAGCCGTCGACCGCGCGTTCTCGCCGCGTTGATCCAGATAATTGCGGAACTGGTCAACGCCATCCTCCACCCTGCGGATCTTCTCGCCGACTGCAGCCTTCGTCAACTGCTGGGCGCTCAGCCCAGGCGCGATTAGCAGGACAGCAGCCAAGATTGCGGAGTCGATCAATCCGCGAGGGATGGTCACGTGTCGTCTTGTTTCCCGGCCCTGTGTATTCATATCAGGCTCCTGCAGAGCACAGTCTGGCATTGCATTCTTCTGATGCGGAGATGAGGCCATTGGGGCTTAGAAATGGCGTATTCGAGTGAGTCGTCTTGGAGTAGAGGCCGGAGCTGCCTGCAAGCAGCTGAAGGGGAAGGAGTTGGATGGAGCCGCAGGCTGATCGCTCGCTCAATGGTCGAAGCTCGCCTGTTGGTCAGAGCGCCGTTACATGCCGATTAACCGTTTCGGAAGTATACTAGGCAACGACGTCGAGCGACCGCGAGACGGGAGCAATGCAGTTCAACGTCGGCTCCGGGTTCCGAAGACCATCTGGAGGTGCAATGCGAGGGAACATAACCGTGGCGCTGGTAGCCACAGCTTTCTGTCTGGCACAGGGCCCAGGCGATTTCAAACCTGCTACGTCCAATGTTCTGACCGCGCAATATCCGCGGGTCGACAGTAACTCGCGGGTCGAGATCCGCTTCAAGGCGCCCGATGCCGGTAAGGTCCGGGTCAACTTTTGGAGCGGTCCGAAAGCCGACATGGAAAAGCAAGCGGATGGCTTCTGGACTTTTACGACACCGCCGATGGCCCCAGGGCTGCACTACTACACGGTAATCGTGGACGGCGCGGAAGTAAGCGATCCCGGCAGCACTGCGTATTTCGGAGGAAGCAAATGGGCCAGCGCGGTTGAGGTGCCGGAAGCGGGCGCGACGTATTATCTGCCGCAGAATGTCCCCCACGGACAGGTTCGCGAGTTATGGTATGACTCGAAGGTCACCGGCACATGGCGACATGTGTTGGTATACACGCCGCCCGCCTACGACACACGGCTGAAAGAACGCTACCCTGCGCTTTACCTTCAACACGGTGGGGGCGAGGATGAATCCGGGTGGACGCGGCAGGGAAAGGCTAATTTCATCCTCGACAACCTCATCGCCGCCGGTAAAGCGAGGCCGATGATCGTCGTAATGGCGAATGGCTATGCGCGGCGCGCAGGGCAGTCGGTTCCCGATCCACGGGGGAGACCGTTAGGTTCTCCCGAGATGAGGAAAGCCATGCAGGACATGATGGGCGCCTTCGAAGACGATGTGATTCAGGCGCTGATTCCGTTCATCGACTCGACATTTCGCACCATGCCCGATCGCGAACATCGTGCGATGGCGGGCCTTTCGATGGGGGGCATGCAGACGTTCCACGTTGCGTTCAATCACCTCGACCGGTTCTCGTATATCGGCGGATTCAGCGGAGCGGCCAACGTGTTCGCGACAGGAGACGAAAAGTTGGACACCAAGACGGCGTTCAACGGCGCAATGTCTGACCCGGTCGCGTTTTCCAAGCGCGTGCACCTGCTATGGATCGGCGTGGGAACGAACGAGCCGGAGCGCATGAAGCAGGGCATCGAGAAACTGCACTCCTCACTTGATGAAGCGAAAATCCAGCACGTGTTTTCGCAGTCCCCCGGCACAGACCACGAATGGCAGACGTGGCGCCGCAATTTGCAGGACTTTGCACCGCGGCTGTTCCAGCCAGAAGCGCAAAGGTCCGCGGCCGCGCGGGCGAAATAGAGCGAGGGGTTTCGCGGCGGGGTGAGCCCGTCCGCCGGCCCATGACAAATTTCTGGCTATTCCTTTGGCCTCCCCCGTAATCTTGTGGGCATGACGTACTCCATCAGCATCACCAAGCAGGACGGCAAAGACACCTCGTCACCATTCACACAAGCGAGTGGAATATGAGCAGTTGGGGTTGTCCGCACGAGGAGGACGGCGTCTGCCAGAAGGTGAACAAGCTCCCCTGCGACCCTGGGATGAAGGGGTGCATTCTTTACGGTCGCTTCGTCTTCAGTAACCCGGCAAAGAACCGGCCGATCAAATCTGCTGCCCGAAGCAAGACGGAGGGGAAGGGCGCGTCGGGATGAAGCCAGCCCAGCACCGATCGAGGTGGGCGAGCGAATCCTCAAGCCATTGCCAGTCGCTTGGGCCGTTCTGATCGACGTACTTCCGGGCTTCTTGCATCCGCCGGTGATGTTCTGGCCCTGGGCGCCGGCAAGCCTCCGACCACAGCCGGTAATGCTCTTCCCAGCTCATCAGACCTCGCGTTCAGGCTGACCCGTCAGTCTCGTCACCGTATCACACGTAGACAACAGGATCCTATAATCTTGGCCTCTGAAGCCCTCAGCCAGAGGCGAGCACATGCCGGCTTCCCCAACTAGGGCCGTGTGGTTCATTGCTCAACCGGGGCTGTCCCTGGCCCATCTTCCGGATGGCGCGTAATCCGCTCGCGACGGATCGCCGCCAGTCGACCGGTCGAGAGATCTCGTCCTATGTGTTTTTCAAGAAGGCCTTGACGCTCTATTCCGCGACGGCAAACATGGATTCGGAGCGTGATCTCGTGCCTCGAACGGCCCTGATGAATCGGGACTTCATTCTGCTCTGGCAGGGTCAACTGGTTAGCCAGCTTGGGAACCAGGCTTTCGCGCTGGCAATGATGTACTGGCTGATGGAGACCACGGGCTCGGCCAGCCTCATGGGCCTGCTGATGATGGTTTCCCTCCTCCCCGGAGTTGTCATCGGGCCTTTTGGTGGCGCATTGGTTGATCGCCATTCGCGTCTTGGCATCATCATCATCTCAGATCTGGTCCGAGGAGTCGCCGTCGTACTCCTTGCGGGCGCCGTGTTCGCGAACCCGCGAGACAGCCGACTGATCGTGGGCCTCCTGTTCGCGGTTGGCTTGCTGGGAGGATTGGTCAATGCGGCATTCCAACCTGCCATCGCTGCCGCTATTCCAGAGCTGGTTCCATCCGAGAAACTCGCGGCGGCGAACGCGCTGAACCAATTCTCGGTCCAGGCATCGATGCTCCTGGGTCAAGCCGCGGGCGGTTTGCTTTATCGCCTGCTCGGCGCTGCCCGGTTGTTCTTCATTGACGGCGCTACTTTTCTATTCGCCGCCGTCAGCTCGAGTTTCATCCGCCTGTCTCGCAAGGCGACCCGGGAGGAGAGGACGGCAAGGCAGGTGCTGGCGGCTTATGTGAGAGACACCGCTGATGGTATTCGATACGTCCGGAGCCGCTCTGGCATGCTGTCGTTTCTGGTGGTTGCCGCTGGGATCAATTTCTTCGCGATGCCGGTCATCGTTCTGCTGCCGTTCTATGTCGCAGACAGGCTCTTGCGCGATTCAGCCTGGTATGGATTTCTTCTGGCTGCGCTCGGCGCCGGCTCATTGCTCGGTTACCTTTTGGTGGGATCGATCAGTATCGCCGGGCGGCGTCGGCCATTGATCATCACGTCTGCCCTTCTGGGAACCGCCCTGTTGCTGGCGATGGCAGGACCCGTCCGCAATCCATTCCTGGCCCTCGCGCTATTTGCCTGCGTAGGGACATGCATGGGAGCCGTCAACATCTTTGTCCTGACGTTGATTCAGATTACGACGCCGGATGAGATGCGCGGTCGAACCACGGCCCTGGTGATTGCCTTGAGTGGGGCGGCGACGCCGTTCGGCATGGTTCTGGGCGGCTTTCTTGGCGATGCAACCGGGAAGAACATTCCGGCGATCTACATCCTTAGCGGCGTTCTCATCACGCTGATCGTACTAAGCGCGGCAGCCCGTCCGGCGTTCCGACGGTTTCTCGCGTCGGAATAATCCAAGGTCCCTGACACTCCGGAAGCTAAGCCGGGCGGAGTGTGATATCGGCCGCTCAATTCGCGGATCGCCGGCAACGCAGAGGTCGAGCCTCCCGGTGAAGCGAGATAGGCCGTGAGATGGTTGGGGTGGGCACAGAAATAGGCACACTCCCCAAGTAGCCATTTCCGTGAGGACGCGGGAATTGTCTGCAAGCAGCTGAATGGGAAGGAGTTCAATGGAGCCACCCGCCGGGATTGAACCGGCGACCTGCTGATTACGAATCAGCCGCTCTACCAGCTGAGCTAGGGTGGCCCTTCCTTCTCAATATGCCACACAACGGCCTGTTTCCGCTATCCGCGACGGCGTGGGACCATGACTCTGATGGCTCTGGTGAAACTGATGCCGGCCGCCGAGGTGCCGCCGGGCACGATGCGGCAGGCCGAGATTGGGGGCACGCCCCTGGTGGTCTGCAATGACGCGGGGACGATCCATGCGTTCAAGGACGAGTGCCCACACCGCAACGGGCCGCTGTCGAACGGCAACTTCGTCGACGGGCGACTGATCTGTCCATGGCACGCGTGGGAGTTCTGCTGCGACACGGGCTGCTACGACTACAATCCCCACATCCAGCTCACCCGCTATGCGGTGAGCATCGAGAACGGCGACGTGTACGTCGATGCCTGAACTGCCTGAAGTCGAAACTGTAGTGCGGACGCTGGCGCCGTATGTGGCTGGCAGGACCATCCGCGAGGTCCACTTTCTTTCGCCGCACGCGGCAGGGCACAGGCCGGAAGAACTGGCGCAGCGGATCACGGGACGGCGGATTACGGGACTGCGGCGGGCGGGGAAGTTCATCGTCTTCGATCTGGATCACGGCGTGCTCGCGGTGCATCTGCGCATGACAGGCAAGCTGCTGATGAACGGCGAACGCGGCGCCTTCACACGCGCGATCCTCGAACTGGACAAGGGAACGCTGCTGTTCGACGACGTGCGGAAGTTCGGGCGGATGGAGTGGGACGAGCAGTTACCTGCGAATGTCGGCAGGCTCGGGCCGGAGCCGCTCGACATCACGGCGCGCGAGTTCGCGGAGCGGCTGCGTGCCCGGCGCGGCGCGGTGAAACCGCTGCTGCTGAACCAGGCGTTCATTGGCGGGCTGGGCAACATCTACGTGGACGAGGCGCTGCATCGCGCCGGGGTGCATCCGCTGGCTCAGGCGAGCCGGCTGAGCCGGGCGCGGGCGGAACGGCTACATGCATGCATCGTCGATGTGTTGACAGAAGCCATCGACGCGGGCGGTTCCTCGATCTCGGACTATGTCGACGCGGATGGGCGCGCGGGCGGATTCCAGATGCAGCACCGCGTCTATGGACGCGAAGGAGAGCCGTGCCTCGAGTGCGGCGCGCCGATCAAACGCATCGTGGTGGGACAGCGCGGGACTCACTTCTGCGCGCGATGCCAGCGGCGCTGAGAAGCGGGCGGGACTGAAGTCCCGCGCAGGCTGAAGCCGGCCCCACTTGGCCCCTACCGGCTCATCCCGTAGCTGCCGGCGATGTAGTTGGTCAGGTGTGCGATGGTCTCTTCCTGCGCGGAGATGGTCCACTTGACGAGGTCGCCGATGGAGAGGACACCGGTGACCACGCCGTCATCGACGACGATGGGCAGGTGGCGGATGCGGCATTCTGTCATGATCCGCATCGCCTCCTCGACTGTGTGCGCGGGCGATGCGGTGACCACGTCGCGGGTCATGATCTCCTCAACGTGCGTCTCCTGGGAGTGGCGCCCCAGCAGGATCACCTTGCGCGTGTAGTCGCGCTCGCTGATGATCCCGAGCAGCCGGCCTTCCTCCATGACAAGCAGTGCGCCGATACCCTTCTCGGCCATCATGGCGATCGCGTCGTAGACGGTGGCCGAGGGGACAATCGAGTAGACGCGGCCGCCTTTGTCGCCGAGCAGTATGCTGAGTTTGACGTCTGGCTTCATGGCTAACGGAACTCCTCGTTGATCTGGTCCAGTACTGCCCTGGTCGGTCGCACGCGCGCTTCGGGGAGCGTGGCGAGGGGTTGGTCGACGAGATCGAGCATCTCGGTGAAGTTGGGACGGTTCCGGTCGACGTAGATGACGCCGGTGAGTACCTCATTCCTGCGCTCGGCCTCGTGCAGCACTTCGAGCGCATGAATCTTGTTGGAGGGATCGTAGTCACGCTCCAGCTTATGAAGCAGGAGGCGGGAGCCGTCGTGAAGGCGCACGACGCGCGACTCGCCCTCTTCGATCTCTACGCTGATGTCCTCGAAAGAAGGCACGAAGTCCACTTCGTGCAGCGGCTCGTCGTGGTCCTTCATCCACGCGTAAGACTTTGTGGAGCCTTCGTGATCGTTAAACGTGACGCAGGGGGAGATGACGTCGATGATCGAGAGGCCGTTGTGGGCAATGGCCCCTTTGAGAATGGCTGAGAGCTGCCGCTTGTCGCCGGAGAATGAGCGTGCGATATACGTGGCGCCCATCTCGATGCCGGCCAGGCAGCAGTCCACCGGATGCAACTGGTTGACGGTTCCGGTTTTGAGTTTCGAGCCGAGATCGGCGGTGGCGGAGAACTGGCCCTTGGTGAGGCCGTAGACTCCATTGTTCTCGATGACGTAGATCAGCGGCACATTGCGGCGCAGCATGTGCATGAAGTGGCCGATGCCGATGGAGGCAGTATCGCCGTCGCCGCTGACCACGACGCACATCAACTGGTGATTAGCCAGCAGAGTGCCCGTAGCGACGGTGGGGGCGCGGCCATGCACGGCATTGAAACCATGGGACTGGCTGAGGAAGTAGGCCGGCGTCTTGGAAGAACAGCCGATCCCGGAGAGCTTGGCGACGCGCCATGGCTCAACGCCCAGCTCCCAGAACGCCTCGATGAGGCGCTCCGTGATGGAGTTGTGGCCGCAGCCGGCGCACAGCGTGGTCTTGCTCCCGCGATACGGAATAATCTCGAGACCCGCACGGTTCAGCTTCTTCGGCAGGGAAGGAGCTGCGCTCATAGACCCTCCTGACTGACTATCGAATCTGTGACGGTGCGCGCGTCCAGCGGCAGACCGCCATAGTAACGGACGCTGCGCAGCCTGGCGATGCGCTCAGGTGAGAGCTCGAGCCGCAACATCATGAGAAGCTGCGCATCGCGGTTCTGATCGACGACATAGACGCGGTCGTGGCGATCGATGAATTCGCCGATCGAGGGTGAAAAGGGAAACGCTTTGATGCGCAGGCGGCTGGCCGGGATGCCGTATTCGCGGCTGAGCTGATCGCAGCTCTCTTCCACTGCGTAGCGCGAGGTTCCTGTGCAGATGAGGCCGATGGACGCGTTCGGAGCGTCGACGGCTTCAGGCTGCGGAGCACGGGAGCGCAGTGTTTCAAACTTGCGGGCGAGCCGGTCGACGCCCTTGATCCAGTCGTCTTCGCGCTCACTGTAAGTGGCGTTGTCGTTGTGCCCGGTGCCGCGGGTGAAGTAGGCAGCCTTCGGATGAGGCGTGCCGGGCAGCGTGCGGTAGGGCACGCCGTCGCCGTCTACGTCTTTGTAGCGCGCGAAGCCGCCGAGGCGTTCGAGGTCTTCGGCTGTGAGCACCTTGCCGCGCTCGATGGGCTTCTCCGGATAGGGGAACGGTTCCGACATCCAGTTGTTCATGCCGAGGTCGAGGTCCATGTTGACGAACACGGGCGTCTGGAAGAACTCGGCGAGGTCGAAGGCCTCCTGCGCCATGGTGAAGCACTCTTCCGGCGAGGAGGGAAAGAGCACGGGGTGCATGGTGTCGCCGTGCGAGAGAAACGCGTTGCTGAAGCTGTCGCCCTGCATGGTGCGCGTGGGCAGGCCCGTGGAGGGGCCGACGCGCTGCACGTCGATGAGCACCACCGGAATCTCCGCATAGTAGGCGAGTCCGACGAATTCGGACATCAGTGAGATGCCGGGGCCGGAAGTGCATGTCATGGAGCGCGCACCTGCCCAGCCTGCGCCGATGGCCATGCCGATGGAAGCGAGCTCGTCTTCGGCCTGCACTACAGCGTAAGTAGCCTTGCCTGTTTCCGGATCGCGGCGGAAGCGGGCGAGATAGGTGATCAGCGCTTCAGCGAGGCTCGACGATGGCGTGATGGGATACCATGTCAGCACCGTAACGCCCGCGAACAGGCAGCCCAGCGCGGCGGCCGTGTTGCCCTCGATGATCAGCTTGCCGGCGGTGCTATCCATCGGCTCGATGCGGAAAGGATCGGTCTTGGCGAGATGCTGCTCGGCGTAATCCTTCCCGGCGGTGACCGCGCCCCAGTTCAACTCAGCGGCCTTGCGCTTCCGTTCGCCGAACTGCTTGAAGAGCGCCTTGCGCACCTGTTCCAGGTCGATGCCGAGCAGGTGCGCGACGACGCCGTCGTAGATCATGTTGCGCACCAGCTTGCGCAGCTTGGCGTCAGGGCAGACGGGCCCAACGAGCGCATCGAACGGCACGGGGTAAAAGTGCAGGTCATCGCGCAGCTCGTTCAGCTTGAGTGGAGCGTCGTAGACCGCTGCGGCGCCGGGCAGGAGGTTCATGACGTCCTCCCGCGCAGTCTCCGGGTTCATCGCGACGACGAAGTCCACTTCTTTCTTCCGGCCGATGTAGCCCTGGCTGCTGGCGCGGATGGTGAACCACGTCGGGAGTCCGGCGATGTTGGAAGGGAAGAGGTTTTTGCCTGAGACGGGAACGCCCATCTGGAAGATGGAGCGCATCAGGACATTGTTGGCAGTCTGGCTCCCGGATCCGTTGACGGTAGCGACTTGAATGCTGAAGTCGTTGACCACACGGTCCGGGCGAACGAACTGGGTTGAGTGGGCCGCCGACAAGGGCGGCGTCATCCGGCTGGCTTGCATCCGTGCCTGCCTCCTGACCTAGCTTGCTGGCTCAATTATAAGGAAGGCAGCGGACGGATTCCATAAGAAACAGGCACACTGACCCGCCTTTTGCTGGTAAGATGCGCCAGCCGCCCACTCGGATTCTCACTCCTGGGAGATCTACACAATGAGGCTGTTGAGTGTTTTTGCGCTGGCGCTGTGGCTTCTCAGTGAGCGCCGAAGACAAGAAGGACAAAGCCAAGGAAAAGAAGGATGAGAAGACGGCAGCCGCTCCGCGCGATGCGGCAACGGGCAGGCAGGCGCCAGCAGGCACCGCAGGCGCAGAATCCCAAGGGCAGCAGCATCGGCAAGAAACAGTGACGCCGAGCGTTGCGGTAGGAACGCCCGCGAACACGCCATGCCCGCTCGCTACCGCCCGCGGATTTATCGCGACGACGGCCGCGGCCGGCAGGGAGCGGCTTGCACGTCGAGCCGCGATTAAAAGTTCAGCTTCGCTCCCACCTGAAGCTGGCGCATGTTGGTGCGCGTGCTGGTGATCTGGCCGAAGCCGCCCGATGTCACGTTGGTGTTAGGGAGGCCCCAGTTGGGATGGTTGGGGAAGTTGAACCATTCGAAGCGCAACTGCAGGTTCCTCTTCTCGCTGGCCAGCGGGAAGCTCTTCAGCATGGAGAAGTCCCAGCCGATGACGCCCGGCGAGTCCAGCGTGTTGCGGCCGACATTACCGAACTGGCCGCGCTTGTTGATGACAAAGGCGGCCGTGTTGAAGAACCGCTGCGGATCCTGCTGGCCGCGGGGCAGCTCGGGCTTCTGTCCGGTTGCGTCTGGACGGTCGAAGAAGCCGCCCACGTTCGAGGTGTCCTGCCCGTTGGTCATGGTGACGGGAAATCCGGTCTGCAGCGTGATGATCGAGCTCATCTGCCAGCCGCCGGCCACGGCATTGAGGACGGGATTGTCGATATCCATTCTCTGCCCCTTGCCGAAGGGCAGGGCCCAAAGAGCGGAGGTGACGAAGCGCTGCCGCGTGTCGTGGCTGGACCGCCCGCGCTCGCACGACCGGCAGTAGCTGTTCTGCGGGAACAGCGTATCGCCGCCCAGGTTCCGGATGGCAGTGGCGGTGTCGATCGACTTGGCCCAGGTGTAGCTCGCCAGGTAGGTGAGACCGTTCGAGTATCGCTTGGTGAGTTTCGCGCCCATGGAATGGTAGTTGCCGTTGCCGCCGTTGTCGACCAGTTGGATGCGGCCGAAGTTCGGGAATGGGGAGCGGTCAGGCACTGACCTGGAGTCGATCGCGGGGTCGACGGGCAGGGCTTCGTTCACGGCGCGCAGCGACTCGAGCCTGTGGCTCTCGCTGCCCAGGTAGCCGATTTCGCCCACCATGTTGCCGCGCATCTCGCGCTGCACGTTCACCATGAACTGGTTCGAGTAGGGAGTCCGGCGATCGTAGGGATTCGCGAACGTGTAGGGCCGGAACACATTGGCGACACCGCCGGCGATGGAGGCCAGTGCGTTGCCCCAGTTCAGTGTCGGGAAGTCGGTCTTGGAGTTGTCGCGGAGGCGGCCGGCAAGGTTCCGGGACATGTCGAACCGCGGATTTCCCGAATCCTGCGAATAGAATGTGCCGAAGCCGGCGCGGACGACCCACTTGCTCGTCGGTGACCACGACATGCCGACGCGAGGAGCGAAGTCGTTCTTGTCGATTCCCACCAGCCGGTTGCCGAGGGATCCGTCGCAGCGAACGGCAATGTCGGGCCAGCGCAGGTTGATGCCTTCATAGCAGTTCTGCCGCGATGCCCCTTGCCGCATGAAGAACGGGTACAGATTCTTGTCCGTCACGTTCGCATTGGCCAGGGTCAGGCGGGGGTCATACGGCACGATGCCGTTGAACAACGTGCCGGTCTGGTCCTCCCAGGGCGGCGTCATCTCGTAGCGCAGGCCGAAATTGATCGTGAACCTTTTGGACACGTGCCACACGTCGTCGGCGTAGAGGGAGAAGCCGGTCGAGCGGAACTTCGCATTGGCGATGGAAACCGCGGCCTCGGCCTGGTACGTCTCGCCGAGGAGGAAATCGGCGAAATTGTCGCCGGTCTTGGCGGTTGTCGCCAGGTTCAGGGTCGCGTTGTTGGTGAATGTGAACTGCCCGCGGGCGAACTGGTTGCCGACCTGGTTGTAGTGGTCGTTCCTCAACTCGCCGCCAAACTTGAAGGAGTGCTTCCCACGAATGAGCGAGAAGTTGTCGACGATCTGCAAGGACGAGTTGTTGTTCTCGTAGGGTCCCTCGGAATCGTTGCCGAAGCCGGAGTAGGTACCCAGCGAGATGTTGGGGATGCCCCATTGCACTGGGGGGCCACCGTTCAGGCCCGGGATCTTGAGCTCGCTGACCACATCGCGAGTGAAGGCCAGCTCCGTACCGTTGGTGTTGTAGAACTGCGTGTAGCCGAAGCGGGCCTCGTTCACCGTGGAGGGCGTGAGGACGCGCGTATTTGAAACCATGTACTGGTTGAAGTTCGTCACCAGCTTCGTTCCATTCAGCTTGAGGGCTTCATTACTCTGGTTCTCGTCGCCCCAACTGTAGCGCCCGTACCACTGGGACTTGGAGCTTTCGACGAAATCAAAGCGGTTGACAAACTGGTCGCGGTTGATCGGACGGCCCTGAGCCTGCACGTAATTGTTCCGGATGTCGGGGTTCGCCAGGTTCGGCACGGGAAAGAACTCGAGCAGTTGTTTCGACGTGGGATGGATCCGGTTCGACGGGATGATGTTCCCCGCAAAGGGCAGGGCGGTGTTGACACCGTTCACGATGGCGCGGGTCTTCGGGTCGAAGATGCCCAGCGTTCGGATGCTGGCGTTCGGCGTGGTGACAACATCCGTGAAATCGCCGCCTTGCATGGCTGCGGTCGGCACGCTGTTGACGGCCTGCACGTTGCGGCGCTGGCGGAACCATTCGTAGTTCGCCATGAAGAAGAGCCGGTCCTTCCCCTTGAAGAGCTTCGGGACTGATACCGGGCCGCCGAGCGTGAAACCGAACTGGTTCCACTTGAAGGGATCCTTGGGCGGCCGGGCTGTCGTAAACGCGTAGTTCTTGGCGTCAAGCTTGTCGTTGCGCAGGAAGTAGAACAGCGTGCCGTGATAGTCGTTGCTGCCCGCCTTGGTCGAGATGTTGATCTGAGTCGCTCCTCGGCCGAACTCCGCCGGATAGATGCCGGACTGCACTTTGAACTCCTGCAGCGCATCGACGGATGGGAGAACCACGAAGGTGTTGAAGTTCGGGTCGGTGTTCTCGACGCCATCCAACGTGTAGCGGTTGTACTGCGCGCGCTGGCCGCCTACCGAAATCGACTGATCGGCGCGAATACCGCCCTGACGCGATCCCGCCTGGCCCGCAGAGGGGAACCCGAAGCTGACATTCGGCGCCACAGCGACCAGAGAGAGGGGGTTGCGCCCGTTGAGGGGCAGGTCGACGATCCTCCTGTTCTCAATCACCGTACCGACGGTCGCATTCTCGCTTTGCAGCAGCGGCGCCTGCGCGGAAACTTCAATAGACTCATTCACCGATCCAATCTGCATGTCGATGTCGATGCGCGCGCTCAACTGAACCTGGATCTCGACATTCGTGCGAGTGAAGGCCTTGAAGCCCTGTTTTTCGGCCTTCAGCGTGTAGATGCCTGGCTGAAGCGCCGGAAATGCGTAGGAGCCCGCAGAATTGGATTCAGTGGTTCGTACCGCGTTAGTGGCGGTGTTGATCAACGTGACCTTCACGCCTGGTACATCAGCTCCTGATGGGTCGTGAACATCGCCAGAAATGTCGCCGAATGTCTGAGCGAACGAAAGCCCCGACAGAAGCAGACACAACAGCAAACTGTGCAGCAGTGTCTTCATTGACTTGGCCCCTTTCCAGTTACGATGAACGGGTCCCGGACACCCCGATGCCCGTTCTTCCCCTTTGGGTGGGCTTAGTATATACCCATCGCCAGAGGGCGTCTAACGTTAGTTTGAGGTCTGGATTTATTGGGGCGACATTTTACAGGGGCGCCCTGATGGAGATCCAGGTCCATCCCCGGGCGGGGATGGTAACTTCGATCTCAACGCTGAAGTCCCTTTGAATCAAGACATTCCGGGGCGCGCCGCCATCGATTTGAATGCTGGCTGATTGGGTCAACCCCGTGTAGTAGAGCGGCAGGCGGAGCTTTCGCGTGATTGGCTCCGGGAGCGGATTGAAGAGGAAGGCGAGGCCGCGCTCCGTGCCTTGCGGGTTGACGTGGAGCAACCCGTCCCAGTCGCGGCCGTCGGGGCGGCGCAGGTGGATGACGTCGGAGTCGAGGATGTCGCGGTGGGCCTTGTAGAAGCCGGCCCACTTCTTCACGACGGCCCTGGTCTCCTCGGAATCGAAGAGGCGGGGGCCGCGATAGCAGGCCTGGACGCCTGATCCGAAGTTCTGGACGAGGTGCTGCTCGTAGGCGTCGAGGTGATCCTTCAACGGCTCAAGCGTCGCGGCCGCGCCGCCGCCGTGATACAGCGTCAGCGGGACGAACATCCAGCCCATGCTTGGCGTTTTCGTCCAAGTGCCGTCGTAGATGTTCTGGCGGGCGAGGATGAACTGACGCTCGCGCGGCAGGCTCCAGTTGGTTTCGCGATAACCCATGGCGGTCTTGCTGGAGCCGTTGAGGAAGTACCAGTCGGGGACGTTCAGGTACACTCCGCGGGCGCGGCTCCAGCGGTAAGAGTCGCGGATCAGCTCCCACTGCCGCCACTGCGAATCGTCGAGGCCCTCGTGGCCGGGATGTGAGTTCGACGCGCAGACGTCGCCGGGGTAAGAGCCGTCGTGCTCGAGAACGGCGAGGCCGGTGGATTCGTACAGCGCGCGGAGCTTCGCGAAGTAATCGAGTCCCCAGCGGCTGCCGAGGCAGGGAGAGTCGCCGAAGATCGCGCCGCCGGGCTTGCCGGTCTTGGGATTGATTGCGTCGTGCTCGTCGCTGATGCGGCGGCTGGCGAGCAGCGAATAGCCGCCGAGTTCGACGCCCTTGCGCTTGCCGTATTCGACGAGTTCCCTGATCTGCGCGAGGTAGGCGGGATCATTGTTCTCGGCGTTGAAGCCGCTGCCGAAGCTGAGGATCACCATTTCGAAGCCCACTTCGGCGCACTGGTCGATGGCGCGCTTCACCGTCTCGGGGTCGGACTGCCGGACGTGCATCAGGATCGGGTTCTCGGTGGCCCAAGGGGCGATGGTGCGGTACATGCGTCGCAGGGCGAGCCCATTGCGTTCGCGGTCCGTACTGTCGAAGGCGAGCTCGTAGGTACGGAACGATTCGAATCGCGCGCCCGGCTGAACGAGCGCGTTAGGGCCGATGGGCGGGCGCGACTCCAATTGCAGTGGCGACATCCGCTCATAGTTCACCTGCGTCGCGTACTGCGGATCCGGCAGCCAGACGGTGGTCCGGTTGGCTGTGCGGGAGTCCATGCCGTGGAAGGCATAATCGCTTTCGACGTGGAGGAGGGAGGGCGGGGGCGTGGCGGCGTCGACAGCGGAGTCTTGCTCGACCACGGCGAGGATCTCGCTGGAGAAGCGGTTGAGGCGGACGGCGCGCGTTGTGCCGTTGTGGATGACAAGCCACTTGGCGAGGACAGGGATGCCGTCGTAGATCTCGTAGTGGACATCGACGCGCAGGCCGTCCTGCCCTGTAAAGTGGAAGACGACGCCGGCTCCTCTGGGGGGCCACTGGGTGTTCGACGCGTAACGGGATTGCTTCCACTCGATGTGCGCGCGGACGGGCGCGGGCTCGAAGCCGGAGCAGTGCAGGGCTTGCGGGTCGGCGGTCATCGAGTCGAGCCAGGCGGGCAGGAGATAGGCGTAGTCGGGCTGGCCGAGGAGGCCGCCGATGTTGACGTCAGTGCCGTCTATCGTGAGGCGCGCTTCGGGCTTGACGCCGCGGATCAAGGCAACGCTGGTGATGAGGTTGTCGAAGGCGACCGTGGCGCAATCGGGGCGGACGCGCCAGGTGCGGCGGATCAGCCCGTTCGAAAGCGAGACTTCACTGCCTTTGGATTCCAGCCTTGACGGCGCGGGCGGGGGCGTGAGGAGCCAGTCCGCGCGGGCAGCAGCGAGAAGGGAGAGGATCGCGATGGCGAAACGCAATTGAGTCAGCCCCGCAGCGCCTGGTCGGCGATGAGGACCGCAGGACGGACCGCGCCGACATCGTCCAGGCGGATGATGTGTGCGCCGCGCAGCACTGCCATGGTTGCGGCGGCGATGGTAGTCGCGTCGCAAGGCTCAACCGGAATCTCCGCCGCGAACGCCTTGCCCGAAGGGCTGACCTGAATGGGCATGCGGAGCTTGCTGAACTCATCGAGACCGACGAGCAATCCGGTGTTTGCCTCTTTGCGCTTGCCGATGCCAAGGCCGGGGTCGGCCACCAGGCGGTTGCGTTCGACGCCGAGGCGGCCGGCGCGATTGAGTGCGGCGGTGAGCTCCGCCATGACGACACCGACAGGATCCTGGAAGGAGGTGAGCTTAGCCCAGGTTTCCGGCGTGCCGCGCATGTGCTGGACGATGAAGCCGACGTCGTGCTTGGTGACGACGCGGGCGAGGTCCTGCTCGAGCGTGAGGCCGGTGGGATCTTTGATGATGGTGGCGCCGTGCTCGATGGCCTTTTCGGCGATGGCGGGCTTGTAGGTTTCGACGCAGATGGGAACGGCGATGCGGCTCTTGAACCGCTTGAGCACCGGCACCAAGCGCCGGAGTTCTTCCGCTTCGGGAACCCGCTGCGATCCCTGCCGCATGCTGTCGGAGATTATCTCGATGAAATCGGCGCCCTGGTCGACGAGCTCGGTAGCACGCACAAGGGCGCGGTCGGGGTCCTCATAACGCCCGCCGTCAGCAGGCGAGTCGGGTGTGATATTGATGACGCCGCAGAAGAGCGTGCGTTCGCCGATTCGCCAGAGTTCGTTCTTGATCTTCCACTCGACAAGTTTGCGGGGCATCTCTTTCTATCGTAAGCGGCTTTGATAGGCGGGCTCAGGCGGCTTCGCGGAGGTGACGCCTGAGTTCTTCCGCAATGGGCTGCGCCAGATCCTCGACGGCATCATGCATCGGCACCGCGGTGAGCCAGAGAAGGAGCCGCCTTGAACGCGTGGGAAGCGTGGCCTGATGGATGACCATCCCGCGCCGCTTGAGAGACTCCCACGTCTCCTGCCGGCATGGATATGCGAGCACGCAAATAGTGAGCGGGGCTTCTGAAAGGCTGCCGTATGCGAGCGCCTGGAGAAGATCCGCTCGATGCCCCTCTCGAAGCCAGTCATCGAGATGATTCCAGCGAGAGCTGGACAACTCCTCAAAGTGCCTCTTGTATTTTGCGTCTACGATGAGGGTGAAGTCGCGGCCGTTCAGGACAAGGTCCGGGCGCAGAGATCGCTGCGAGCCAGTATATGGCGGTTCCCAATGTACGGCAGCAACCGTTTGCTGAAGCCGGCCGACCCGCAGTTCGCCGCCAACCCGTGTCGAGACCCTTTGCATGACGACCTCAACCCAGGCTTCGAAAAAGGCATCCATGGGCATGAGCCACGGAATGCCTTCAAGATCGCTGAGCCCGGCGAGCCCGCGTTCGTCCATAGTCCAGTCGATTGCCTGAAGGCCCTCGATGTAGGCTTCCGAGCGAAGAGGGGTTCTGAGCCATGCCTGCATCTGGCCTTCTTGAGGCCGCAGGGGAGGTACGCTGCGGACGTTTTGCAGCATTGAATCGGCCTTCTCAATGAGTTGGTGTACGAATGCGCCGTGTTCGCGCTGCGAGGAGAGCGAGCGGATTTGCGCCTCAAGGGTGAAACGGATGGCGCCTTTGAGGGAACGGTCGTCGCGCAGGTCGGGGAAGCGGCAGGGGACTTCGAGGAAACGGGCACTCGGGAGACTCCCGGTGGCGTAGGCACTCCAATCCACCGAGCCTTTGGGCGCATGAGTGAGTGCACGTACATGCTCGAAACGGCGATCGAGTTGCTTCAGCAGCGCATCCAGGCGAGTGAGCACCATGACCGAAATGACCCACGCCGGGACCTTCCGTTCAGTACGTCTGAGCATAGGCAGTCGCAAAGGAGTTGGAGCGATACGCCATCCCATGCGCGCGAGCATGGGGCCGATGCCGGGCCAGGGAAAGCGTGGTTGAACTACGAGGCCAAAATCGAATCTGCCCGTCATTGGCGACAGCAGAGGGACAGCGCCGGCTGTGGCTCCGGATTCGAGAACAAGCTGCACTGCTTTGCCGTCGTACTCATGCCGCGCTTTGATCTGAAGGCGTTCAAAGAGCGTGCGATTCTGGTGCACGAATTGTCCGGCGAGGCGTGCGGCGGGCACAGCGGGGTCGCGGCCGTCAGCTTTAAAGAATTCAGCGGCAGGAAAGGACTGTACGCTGTGGTCTTGCAATTGAAGGCACACGTCGCGTGACAGGGTACGCCGCATCAGCGGAGTGCGCGGCATCAGAGAGCCTCAATCTCCTGCATCAACGCGCGGATTTCCTCGGCGAAGCCGGCGACGTAGCCTTGCGCCAGATACTCGGAGAGGAGCGGGTTCAGATCGGTCTTCAGCCTGGTCCGACCGGCCTCATCATCGGCAGCAAGGAAGTAGGAGTGGCCGGGGACCAGAGCCAGCGCATCATCACCAGCATGCTCAATGAAGAGGGAGACGGTTTTTATAAAGAACTCCTGCGTCAGCTTGCAGCCTAGTTTCTCCACAACGCTCATGGAAGGCCACAGGGAGACGAACGCGAACCTGCGGCGGACAGCAACATCGACGATGGCGATGCTGCGGTCGGCCGTGTTCATCGTGCCGAGAATGTGGAGGTTGTTCGGAAGCGAGAGTTGTGTTCCGATTGGATCGCCAAAGTCGTGCGGCAGGTCAACGGTCCGTTTCTCGCGCGGCTCTAGAAGATAGATCGCCTCGCCGAGGACTTTGGAGAGGTCGGCGCGATTGATCTCGTCGACGTGCAACAGGTAAGGCAGGCCGTTCGTTTCGGCGGCGGCTTCCATCAGATAGCCGCGCTTGGGTGCGAATTGGAGTCCGAGGCTGGAGTCACTATGTACGGGCGCGAGCCCTCCAATGAAGTTCTCATAGGTGGTGTTGGCATGGAATTGAACAGATCGGCCATTGTTTGCGTAGCGCGTGCTCAATAGCCGTTCGGCCATGCGGGTCTTGCCCGTACCCGGCGGGCCTTGCAGGATCACATAATGGCGGTTGGCCAGAAGCTTAACGATCTCGTCCTCGGTGGTGGAGGGCATGAGATGGTCGAACCACTTCGTGCGAATTGCCTCACCGTGAGCCGTGGAAGTGGCAAGCGGAGCCATGCCGCGTTCATCAAACAGGATGTCGAGGAAGGCGGCGATAGCATCAGCAGTGACGGTGGGATCCGCGCCCGGCCGGAACATGGCGTAGATCTCTTTGCCGTAGCGGTCGAAGACGCGCTTGTATTCGGGCCAGCTCTTGAATTGGTCCCGTGGGATAGCAAGATCGGTTCGAGTGGGATCTTGCTTCGCCCAAGCAGAATGCGACCCACTTCGACGGTTCAGCCATGAACACACCGCGCGCATCTTGCGCGCATGCCCAGGTCGGCCGAGGATGCTCTCGTCCGGAGACAAGCCTTGCGTACCAACAACCATGGCGACAAGGCAGGGGCTCTCGCCTTCTGAAGGGAAGATGACAAAGGATGTGCCGCCGTACGCGCCGGAGTCCGGGTTGGCGGGGTGAATGTAGGCTGCGTAGGGTACTTCGATATTCTCCGGCGCACGGAGTTTCGCAGTGTTCTTGGCGCCAACGGGATAGCGTCCTCCCGCCGCGCCGAACATCGATGCGAACGCTGTTTCGTTGCGTTTGAACCACTCGCTGGCTGGAGGATTATGAATGATCTCGACTAGTTGCTCGAAGGGCATCGCCCTTTATTCATACCGCAGCGACACAATCGGGTCCAATCTCGCCGCGCGGTTGGCGGGCCAGTAACCGAAGAAGACGCCGACAGCGGCGGAGAGGGTGACGCCCATGACGGCCCAGAAGGGGGAGACGGAGGCCTGGATGGAGGGCGCGACAGTGCGGACGAGCCAGGCCATGAAGTAGCCGCCGAGGATGCCGAGGATGCCACCGGCGATGGTGAGCGTGACGGCTTCGAGCAGGAACTGGACGCGAATGTCGGACGAGCGGGCGCCGATGGCCTTGCGAACGCCGATCTCCTTGGTGCGCTCGGTGACGGAGATCAGCATGATATTCATGACGCCGATGCCGCCGACGAGCAGGCCGATGGAGCTGATCACCGAAGTGAGGATCACGATGGCCCCGGTGAGCTGATTCCAGAGGTTGGTGAGGAAGTCCGAGCTGAAGACCTCGAAGTCGTTCGCTGCATTGTGCGGCAGCCTCCGGATGCGCCTGAGGGCCTCCGTCACTTCGTCCAGCGCCTTCTCCGTGGACACGCCGCGCTGGGCGGTGAAGACGATGAACACCTCTTTCATATCCGGGTAGTGTTTGCGAAACGTGGTGAGCGGCATGAGCACAAACTGGTCGACGCCCGGACCGCCGAACATGCCTTCCTCCTTACCGAAGACACCGATCACCTCGAAAGGCGAGCCGTTGAGAATCACCTGCTTGCCGATGGGCGAGGCGTTGCCGAAGAGCGAGTCGGCGATGGCGCTGCCGATGACCGCAACCTGCGAGGCACGTACCTCCTCAGCCTGCGTGAACATGCGGCCCTGCTCGATGGTGAACATCGGGATGATGTCGCAGTAGTCGGCCGAGCCGCCGCGCACAATGACGCGCTCGACGTGCTCGCCGTTATAGCGGATATCGTTCGGAGTTCCGAAGAACGAGGCGCGGGTGCCGAGCGCGGAGATCTTCTCGACGCTTGGCGCAAACTCGCGGATCTTCTCGGCGTCGTCGTAGTTGATGTATCTGCGCAGCCGCAGCTTTTCGGGCAAGCGGTTGGGGTCCGTGCCAAACGGCAGGCGCGCGACGAAATAGGTGCGCGAGCCGAGCTTTTCCACGCGGTCCGAGATGAACTTGTTGAGACCGTCGATGATGGCAGCCACGCTGATGACGGAAGTGACGCCGATGACGATGCCGAGCAGAGTGAGGGCGCTGCGCACCTTGTGAGCGCGCAGGGTGTCGAGACTCACCAGCAGGTTCTCGCGAAACTCGGCGTGTGTCATGTCTATTCGGTCCTCAGTGCCTCGACCGGGTCGAGGTGTGCGGCGCGCGAGGCAGGGTAGATGCCGAAGAAGAGCCCGATGGCGGAGCTGATGAAGATGCCGAGCACAGCCACCTTGCCCTGCACAGCCGCCGGGAACGATGTGAAGCGGTTGAGCAGTTCCGCGCAGACGAAGCCGATGCCGATACCCGTGAGTCCTCCAACGATGCACTGCATCACGCTCTCGGTGAGGAACTGGCGGAGGATATCGCCGTTCGTCGCACCCATGGCCCGGCGGATGCCGATCTCTTTTGTGCGCTCCGTCACGCTCACCAGCATGACGTTCATGATGACGATGCCGCCGACGATGGCGGAGATGGAACTGACCAGAATGAAGACTGCGAAGAAGACGCCGGAGATCTGCTGCCAGAGCTGGATGTAGCTGTCCTTGGTGCCGATGAAGAAGTCCTCGGTCTGCGTGGGGCCGATGTGGCGGCGGGCACGCAGAATGAGGCGAGCTTCGTCCATGGCGCGATCGAAGCCGACGGGATCGTTGGGGACCTTGACGTTGATGGTGAGCGAGTTGCGGGATCCGCGAAGCTGCAGGAAAGAAGTGAGCGGGATGACGGCAAAGTTGTCGGCGTCCTGGCCGAGCACGCTGCCGGTGCGCTCATAGAGACCGATGACGGTGTACTCCTGACCGGCGAGGCGGATGGTGCGGCCGGTGGGGTCCTGATCGGGGAAGAACTTGTCGCGGAGCGTTGCGCCGATCAGGCAGACGCGGATGCCGCGCTGGTCCTCGATTTCGGTGAAGTAGCGGCCGATCTCGACGGTGCGCGACTCGATGCCGCCCATGGAGGCGGTCTGGCCGTTGAGGTTGACGTCCTGCACCTCTTCGGTCATGTGATTGGCCCGGACCTGCGCGGTGCCGGAGGCGCCGGTAATGCGGCAATCGGGGCAGCCGTCTCGCACGGCGAGGTAGTCCTCCATGTAGACGCGCTTGTAGCGCAACGCCTTGAGGACGATCTCATAGTCAGTGACGGCGAAGGGAGTGCGGGCCATCTGGAAGACGTCGGAACCGAGGTTGGCGATCTTGGTTTCGACGTAGACGTTGGCGCCCTGGACGATGGTGACAACTGTGATGAGGGTCGCGACACCCATCGTGAGCCCGAGGATGGTGAGCGCGGTCCGAAGGCGGTGGGCCCTCAGGGCGTCGAAGCTCAACGCCAGTGTGTCGCGCGGGAGGAGCATGACTTACACCTGGACGCGCGCCCACTTCTTGCCTGCGCGGAGAATGTGCTCTCCTGCGCCGAGCGTGTGCGAAGGGCTCTTGATGACGGTCTGGTTGACTGAGACGGCGCCGGCCTTGATGAGGCGGTCCGCTTCGGAGCCAGATGGCGCGAGGCCGGTCTGGAGGAGGCAGTGCTTGAGGCGGGCATCGTTGGCGTTGACCAGGGGCAGGTCTTCCGGCGCCTGTCCCTGGCTGACGTCGTGGAGCCACTGTTCGAGCGCGGCCCTGGCTTCGGCCGCGGGATGGAAGTCGGCCACGATGCGCTCGGCAAGCTCGAGCTTGATGTCGCGGGGATTTCGTTCGCCCGAGGCCGCCTTCGCGCGGAGCGCAGCAATCTCGGAGACGCGCAGATCCGTGAGCAGTTCGTAGTAGCGCCACATGAGAGTGTCGGAGATGGTCATGAGCTTCTTGACCATGACCGAGGGGGACTCCGTGATGCCGACGTAGTTGCCCTTGGACTTGGACATCTTCTCGACGCCGTCGAGTCCTTCGAGCAGCGGCGTCGTGGCGATGATCTGCGGCAGTTGGCCGAAGTCCCGCTGGATCTCACGGCCGACGAGCAGGTTGAATTTCTGGTCGGTGCCGCCCAGCTCGACATCGGCATTGAGCGCGACGGAGTCGTAGGCCTGCGCGAGAGGATAGAGCAGCTCGTGGATCGAGATCGGGACGGCTTCCTTATAGCGCTTGGTGAAATCGTCGCGCTCCAGCATACGGGCGACAGTATACTTCGAGGCGAGGCGCACCATATCTTCGAAGCGCAGCGCGCCGAGCCACTCGTAATTGAAGCGGATCTCGGTCTTGCCGGGATCGAGGATCTTGAAAACCTGGGCCTTGTACGTCTCGGCGTTGCGGTTGATCTCGTCGCGCGTCAGGGGAGGGCGCAGAGCGTTGCGGCCGGTGGGATCGCCAATGATGCCGGTAGCGTCGCCGATGACGAAGATGACGCGGTGGCCGAGGTCCTCGAAGTGCTTCATCTTGCGGATGAGGACGGTGTGGCCGAGGTGGAGGTCGGGGGCAGTGGGATCGAAGCCGACCTTGATACGGAGCTGGCGACCTTCCTTCAGGCAGAGTGCGAGGCGCTCCTTGAGGTCCTCTTCGCGGATGATCTCGGCGAAGCCCTTCTTCAGGTAGGCGAGCTGCTCGTCGACGGGTAAGAATGCCACGTATTTCATTGTAGGGGAAGTCGTCTCATCCGCTTCCTGACGGCCGCGCCCGGCAAACACGCAAAAGGGATTCAGCGTGTCCTCAGCGGAGCGAGTCAAGCCCGTGCCGGCCTGGAGGGCCATTCATGCTCAGTTGCTGCCGGCGTGGTGGTTGACTGGGCCGCAGCCGCGGCCGAGGCCGGGGTTGGACTGAATGGCGGCAGTGATGAAGCGCTTGGCGCGGGCGACCGCGTCGGGCATGGCGAGGCCGAGGGCAAGGCAGGCGGTGATGGCCGCGGAGTAGGTACAGCCCGTGCCGTGCGTGTGGAGGGTGTCGAAGCGGGGCGAGGCGAAGTCGTGGACTTCGCCGTCGTGGAGGAGGATGTCGAGAGCGTCGCCGGTGAGATGGCCGCCTTTGACGAGCACGGATGGGCCCGTTGTGCCGTGGATACGGCGGGCCGCTTCGATCATGGAGTTGCGCGAGTCCACCTCGATGCCTGCAAGAGCGGCGGCCTCGTGGAGATTGGGAGTAACGAGGGTGCAGCGGGGGAGAAGCTCGGCGATCAGGGCATGACGGGCGGCATCGGCGATCAGCGGCGCGCCGTGCTTGGAGATCATGACGGGGTCGACGACGAGAGGAAAGTCGAAGTCCGCGGCGAGTTCGGCCACGGCCTCGACGATGGCCGGCTCCCCGAGCGCTCCCGTTTTGGCGGCCCGGGGCGGGATGTCGTCGAGCAGCGCTTCCACCTGCTGAATCACCAGCTCCGGATTCAGGCACTGCACGGCAAACACGTTTTGGGTGTTCTGCACGGTGAGCAGCGTGATGGCAGCCTCGCCGTAGACGCCGAACTGGTGGAAGGTCTTGAGGTCGGCCTGAATGCCGGCGCCGCCGCTGGGATCGGAGCCGGCGATGGTCAGCGCAACGGGACGCACATCCTCAGTGTCACTCAAAGCGGAGGCGTCCGCTCTGGCGGGTCCCGGCGGCATTGGTGATTTCCACCTCGACGCCTTCCAGTTCGGAGAACGTGCCCGAGACGGGGAAATTGGCGCGGAGGGTGAAGGCGGATCCGGTGATGGTCTTGAAGTAGGTGGAGAAGGGCTGCGTGATGTCGCTCTCGATGCGGCCGGGGTTGGCAGGCTGGCCGGTCTTGAGGAAGAAGGTGAATGCGACCTTGGAGGTGCTGCGAGTGGTGTCGAAGCCGGTGAGCACGATTTCAGCGGCGCCAGAGGCCGAGCCGGCTTTTGCGGCGGTGAGGGCGACTGGCTCCGGCAGGATGCGGATGGAGGACTCGTCCGTATTCGTGCCGAACGTGGTTTTCAGCGTGATGAGACCGGCCGTGGTGCCGGTCTGGAAGACGAGTTCAGAAGACTCGGCCGCGCCTTCGGCGATCTGCACGGGGATGGTGCGGACTGCCTGAGGGAGGAAGGTGACGGCGGCGTCGTCGGGGAGGCCGCTGTCCGGCTTGAATGTGAGGCTGAGACTGCCGGTGAAGGCGGTGCGGACGGGCTCGCTCAGCTTGACGGTGAGACGCGCCTGTCTGGCGGGCGACACCGGGTCGGCCTGCAGAGAGATTGCCGGGCGCGGCGTGGGGAAGTCCGTGACCGTGACGCGCAGCGTGATGGCGCGGTTGTCGACGGTGAGCGTTCCGGTGGCTGGGCCGGGCTTGTCGGAGGTGCAGAAGATGACGAAATCGGTGGGAGCAGCGCCGGGCTGGAGGGTGAATCCGGCGCCGGTGAGGGTAACGGGCCCGGCTGGAGTGACCTTCAACCGGCGCTGCAGGGTGGCGCGGCGCTCGACCGGGCCGAGATCGATGGAATCACCGGCGTGCAGGGTCTGCCATGCGCCAGAGGGGAGTTCCAGTTCGATGGTGGAGGCGGCAGCCGAGTTGCCGTTGAGGATGACCTTGAGGTCGTTCACATAAAGAGTGGAGGAGAAACCGCCGGCCGTGGCAGGGGAGAATCGTACGGAGAAATCGAGGAATCCGCCGGGCTCGATGAATCGCGGCGGAAAGAACTGGTCGAAAGTCTTGAAGGGACCGGGGTCGATGGAGAGCCGGTTGATGAGAACCGGTTCAGCACCTGGGTTGCGGATGCGGAAGCGGGCTTCAGAGGATTCACCGGGGGCCGCCGGAGGCATGGTGAAGGAGGCGTCGACGCCGGTTTCAGTATTGCCCGTGCCGCGAAGGAAGAGCTTAAACAACGGGACTTCGGCGAGCGGGATGAGGACGGGCTCCGCGCCTGGGCGCCAGGCGAGGATGGACGAGTCTTTGCGGATCGCGAAGAAGTTGTCGCCGATGGGCTCGAGGGCATCGGAGGGTGGCGGTTCGCCGGCTTTTGATTCGAGCGGGCCGAGCCGGTCAGACAGCCAGAGTGCGGACTGCGCGGACTCCGGGAAGTAGAACTCGCTGAGATTGCCTGCTTCGTCGTATGTGCCGATGGCGCGGCCTTCCGGGGCGGGGACCGAGATCCAACGGCCGTCGCTAGTGCGCACGTGGAGGGCAGCGGCGCCTTTGTACCAGAGGGTTTTGCCGTTGAATCCGGCGGAGAGGACGCCCTCGGGGACAAGTATGGGGGCGGTCCACGCCCCTTCAACACCGTGGAGCAGGCGGAGGGCGCCCTGAGAGTCTCGGAAAACGGCTCTGACTGGGCGTTCCTGGGCAGGAAGCAGGAGGGGGAGGAGTAGAGAGAGGAGGCAGAGCCCGCTCCCTACCGGTCGCGGCTTTGGCAGTTGGAGAGTCATCACGGTTTTCCGATCACGATCGAGGGATTGCCAATGGAGGGCGGGGTGACGATAGCGGTGGGGGGAGCGGCCACGGTGGAGGAGGACGATCCGCCGCCCGCAAAGGCGAGGCCCGCCGCGGCGCCCGCGCCGACAGCGGCGAGGATGAACCACTTCTTACCGGAAGAAGCCCCGCGGACTTTGGCGGACTGACGGTCCACACGGCTGGGAGCGGCGGTGGCTGAGATCTCGATGGGGATCACGGTTTCCGCACTGCGCTCACCCGTGCGGGCCGAGACGCGAAGTTCGAGCGGGCCGGGCGTATCGTTCCACCGGATGCCATACACCCAGGCCAGACCTTTGTCATCGGTGAGGATCGACTCCGAGGTCATTCCGCTGGAGAACATGCCGGAGGGGCCGTCCGCGGGCAGGCGGAAGCGGACAGTGGCCTGCGGCACGGGGCGGCCGGAGGCGTCGGTGACGGCGACGACAAATCGCCGGGAGGAGAGCGCATTACGCGGAACGGCCGCGCCCGCGCCTTCGCGGATTTCGATGCGCAGCGAGTCCGGCGGCTGAGCGAGGCATACAGCCGCGGCGAGGAGACACACGAATCGCATGGTTACCTTTCCAGGCAGGGACAGGGCCGGCTAGTTCTGGAGGAGGACCACGGTGATGTTGTCGGGACCTCCGGCCTGTCTGGCTGCTTCGATAAGTAAGTGCGCGCGAGCCTCCAAAGATATCGGACGAAGTAGAATTTCGCAGATTTCTTCTTCGCTGACCGGTCCGTGGAGGCCGTCACTGGAGAGAAGCAGTAGGCTGCCGGGGTGGAGTTCTAAGGGAAACGCCTGAACCCGGAGGGAGTTGCCGACGCCTAGCGCCATGGTGAGGACGTGGCGCATGGGGTGGGAGCGGATATTTTCTTCGGTGAGTCCAAGGGGACGGCCGACCTCGTTGACCCAGGTCTGATCGCTGGTGAGGAGTTCGAGGGACCCGCCGGTCAGGAGCCAGGCGCGGCTGTCGCCGACATTGGCGATCTGGAGCCCGTTCTGCGACTCCATCGCGCAGACGAGGGTGGTGCCCATGCCCTTGTACTTGGGATCGGCCGCGAAGACGAGGATCTGGTCGTTGGCGTATTCGACAGCCCGGACGAGGTTCTCCAGGCTGTCTCCTGGATGCTCGGCGAGGTACGAGCAGAGGCTGTGCACCGCGATGCGCGAGGCCACTTCGCCGGCCTGCGCACCGCCCATGCCGTCGGCCAGAGCGTAGAGGCCGAGCTGCGGCTCGATCAGGAAGGCGTCCTCGTTATTTTGCCGGACGCAGCCAGTGTCGGAAAGCCCGTAGTAGGAGAGCACGCTTCCAAGAATTATAGTTCGTGCCGGGGCTTGAGATTCAAGCGAGTCGCTGGGATAGGATGGCGTGTAACCAACTCCCCCGGGAGTCTGCATGATCTCTCATCGGACGATTGCCGTTCTGTTTTTAGTGGCCAGGCTGACATTCCTCCATGCGGCGGTGAAGCCGTCAGCGGAGACGGCGCGCGGATTCGACGCGTTTATGGCGGCGGCGATGAAGGAGAGGTGGCTGGGGCGGTGCTGAAGGACTACCGGAAGCACGCGACGAATCCTCTCGATCTGCTCAGTCCGCGCGAGCGCGAAGTTCTGCAACTCATCGCCGAGGGCAAAACGAACCATGGAGAAGCTGGGGTTCCATAGCGTTGGAGAGTTGGTCGCAATCCGGAACGGGCTGGTGGATTAGAAGTGCGATAGACTGATGGTTTGACACGTACCGTCCTTGCCTAGATCCGGGTGACCGCGGCCGCTGATCGGCCAAGCTCACCCGTGGTGTATTCCCTTTACACACGCAACAAGGCAAGGAGAATTTCCAATGAGCATCGAGCATGCGGCTGCCGCGCATTTGCGCGCGGGGCAGGAACTGGCGCGAGTGTGCGTCAGCCAGGGTGAGCGTGCACGCGTATTGATGAACGGCGCGGAAGTTGACGCAGTAGCCGCGGGCGCGCTGGTCTACGCGGCAGATAGTGGGGCTGAACTGCCCGTGACTGGAGACTGGGTGGCCGCGCGGCGCGTTGAGCCAGGCCTGGCATTGATCGAAGGAGTGCTGCCGCGGCGCTCGAAGATCGCGCGCCGGGCCGCGGGGACGCGGGATGAGGAGCAGGTGCTCGCGGCGAATGTTGATCTGGCGTTCATCGTCTGCGGGCTGGACGGCGACTTCAACGTGCGGCGACTGGAGCGGTACATGGCCATCGCCTATGAAGGGGGAGTTGAGCCGGTGATCGTGCTCAATAAGGCAGACACTCGTGCTGACGCCGAGGCGGCAGTGGCGGAGGCGCGGGAAGTGGGACGCTCGGCCAAGGTGCTGGCGATCAGTGCGCGGACGGGCTTCGGCTGCGAAGAGGTCGACGCGCTGCTGGGGCCGGGCGTGACCGCGGTCCTGCTTGGATCAAGCGGCGTGGGGAAGTCGACCCTGCTCAACCGGATCCTCGGCGGCGAGTTGCAGAGAACGGCGGCAGTGCGTGAATCCGATTCGCGCGGACGGCACACCACCACGCGCCGCCAGCTCATCGAACTGGCCTCCGGCGGTGCTCTGATCGACACTCCAGGGCTGCGCGAGATCCAGTTGTGGGTCAGTGAAAAGAGCATTGACGCGGTGTTCGACGACATCGCAGCGCTGGCCGCGCAGTGCCGGTTCGGCGATTGCTCCCACACGTCGGAGCCGGGTTGCGCCGTGCGCGAGGCAGTGGATGCCGTGCGGCTTGAGAGTTTCCATAGGTTGCGCAGAGAGGCCGAGAGACACAGCAATGCGCTGACGGAGAAGCAGCGCTGGCGCAGCATCCACAAGGCGGCGAAGCAGCTCTACAAGATGAGGGGGAGGTGAAGCGCTGATCAGCAGCCTCGCCGGTGACGCGCGTCCCAGCAGGCGAGCATCAGGATGTTCCAGAGCTTGCTGGAGTGATCCTTCAGTCCTGAGAGGTGCTCGTCGTAGAGTTGTTTTGCGGCATTGAGGTTAAGGTACGCCTCCATGCGCGGGGTCAGGACGCGCTCTTCGTAGACGGGCTTGAGGCTGGTGCGGAACCATTCCGGCAGCGGCACGGAAAAGCCCATCTTGCTGCGTGCGATGGTGCGCTCCGGGAGGTGCGTCTGGACGGCTTGCTTGAAGAGGACCTTCCCCGTCGTGCCGCGAATCTTGAGGCTGGTGGGCAGAGCGGCGGCGAACTCGGCGAGGCGGTGATCGAGGAACGGCGCGCGCGATTCGAGCGAAAAAGCCATCGCCGCGCGGTCCACTTTCACGAGGATGTCGCCGGGGAGGTACGTGCGCCAGTCGACGGCCTGCATCTGGGCCAGCCGCGGCAAGTGCCTGTACGGAGTGAAGCGGTCGCAGTAGCATTCGCGCGATGAGTAGCCGTTCAAGTCAGAGAGAACGTCGCCGCCGAGAATTCCCGCGAGGCCCTGATCGCCGAACCGCGTCATCGCGTTGTAATAGGCCTCTTCGAAGGTGCTGGCGATGCCCGTCAGCGTGGCTTTGGCCCGGAAGACACGAGGCAGGTAATCGAACTTCGGATAGACGCGGGCAGCGGGGCGGATGAGTTTGCGCCGCGCCCATGCTGGCATGGCGCGCCGGGCCATCTCTTCCTTGAGCGCGAACGAGTAGCGGCGGTAGCCGCCGAAGAGCTCGTCGGCGCCGTCGCCGGACAGCGCCACGGTGACGTGCTTGCGCGTCATGCGCGCCAGATACATGGTCGGGATTGCCGAGGAATCGCCAAACGGCTCGTCGTAGTGATCGATGAGCGTGTCGAGCATCTCCTCGATCGACGGTGAGACGGTCTCTTCCTCGTGATCGGTCCGATACTGTTCCGCGACGAGCCGCGCATACTTCAGCTCGTCGTACTTCTCACTGGTGAAGCCGATGGAGAACGTCTTGACGCGGTCCGGCGCTGCCTGCGCCATATAGGCGACAACGGCGCTGGAATCGACGCCGCCGCTCAGGAATCCGCCGAGCGGGACGTCGCTCACCATTTGCCCAACCACGCTTTGGCGGGCGATCTCCTCGAGACGAGCGCGCTGCGCCGCCTCGTCAGGCTGCGTCTCTCCGCGAAACTCTGGAGCCCAGTAGATCTGGCGGCGGGATCCGCCGCGGGCGTCCACCAGCATCCATTCGGCGGGCTGGAGCTTGTGGGTTCTGCGGTAGATCGTGTCCGGATCCGCCACGTAGCTGAAGTTCAGGAACTCGGCGACGGATTGCGGGCTGACTTCATCAGGAAAGCCAGGGATCAGCGTGAGCGCCTTGAGCTCGGAGGCAAAGCAGAGCTGCATGCCCGGCACGTCAAACGAGTAGTAGAGGGGTTTCTCGCCGAACCGGTCCCTCGCGAGAAACAGGGTCTGCTGCTGCCGGTCCCAGATGGCAAGCGCGAACATGCCCACGAGAAACTCGGGCGTGCGCACGCCTTCGTCTTCGTAGAGGTGGAGGATGACCTCGGTGTCGCTGTGGGTTTTGAACTGGTGGCCGCGGGATTTGAGGACCGGCACGAGATCGCGGTAGTTATAGATCTCCCCGTTGAAGATGATCTGATATCGCCCGTCCTCATTGCCGATGGGCTGCGCGCCGCCGGCGACGTCGATGATGCTGAGGCGGCGATGGCCCAGTGCGATGCGCTGGTCGGTGAAGTAGCCGTCTCCATCTGGCCCCCGGTGGGCGATGCGGTCGCACATCCGCCGGAGGAGCGACGGATCAGGTAGACGACCGGCTTCAGTGAGGAATCCTGCTATGCCGCACATGGTGTGGGAGACCGCGCCCGAGTCCCTCAGTATAACAATCGGGCGTTGGGGCTCAGAACAACAGCCTGATGCCGAACTGGAACACCCGGCCGTCGTTGAGCGTGTTGGTGATCTTGCCAAAGGCGGGCGAGGAGAGGTTGCGCTGCGGCTCGTCGAATTGCGGCGTATTCGACAGGTTGTAAGCCTCGGCGCGCAGTTGGGCGGTCCACTCGTTCGGCATACGGAAGTTGCGAGCCACCGCGGCGTTCCAGTTCCAGATGGTCGATTTGCGGAAGGTGCCGCGGCCGAGCGACCCGGAGTGCGCTCCCGGCGTGATGTAGGAGAAGCGGCTACGGGAGATGATGGATGGGGCGCTGTCGGGGTTGCCGATGGTCTTGCCGAGGATGGAGGGATCGAGGATATTGGGGCGGTCGGCGCCGCCGCCGTCGACGTTGCCGAAGCCAGGCGAGTCGCTGCCGACGTAGAGGGTAAGCGGCGTGCCCGACTTCCACATATTGGCGCCGGAGATCTGCCAGTTGGAGGAAGCGTGCCGGAGCCAACCGTGCGCGTTGCGCGGTGCGGGGATGTCCCAGGTGTAGTTGAAGAAGAGCGCGTGCGTGGAGTCGAAGTTGGAGAGGCCCTTGCGGTCTCCGAACGAATCGTATTGCCACTGGGTACGGAAGTTCTGGATATCGCGGTTGGCGCCGGTGGCGGTGAAGTCGCAGCCCTCGTCGATGGCCTTGGAGAAAGTGTAGGAGACCGACGCGAGCACGCCGTGGCGGAACGGGAGATCCCACACGGCCTGGGCTGCGTCATAGTAGGCGATGCCGCCGTTGACGATCCACTTGACGTCGTAATAGCGGAGGTCGGGCCGGCGTTCGTTAATCGTCGCGATGGCCAGTGGTATGCCGGGCACGGGTTCGGCGCGGTTCTGAGAGTATGCGTTCAGCAGTTTGAATGTGCGGCTGCCGATGTAGTTGAGCCGCAGAGTGGAGCCGAGCGCCAGGCGGCGTTCGAAGGATGCATTGTACTGATGGGAGTAAGGGGAAACGAGATCTGCCGGCAGGAAGGTGGGAGAGTAGCGCGCCTTGGGATCGTTGAGATTGATGCCGCGGATCGGATCGGCGAGGTAGGGCTCGGCCACCATGGCGTAGATGACGTGCGGCGGATTCAGCCGGTACTGCTGGTAGGTGACCGGCAGGATCTGCGAGAAAGACGTGGTGTACATGGCACGCACCACCCAGCCGTGTCCGGCCTGCCAGGCGAGCGCGAACCGCGGGCTGACGTTGTTGGCGTCAGTCTTGTAAGGCAGCACTTCGAACGCGTTCACTTCGACAGGGGTGGTGTCCGCCATGTAGCGGACGCCGTAGGAAAGCGTCAGACGCCGGTGCGCCTTCCATTTGTCGGCGATGAAGAGGTTGGTGGTCCAGTTGCGATAGCCGCGGGAGAGTTCGCCGAAGGAGCCTTCAAAAGTCAGGGGCAGGCCGAGGCGGAGATTGTCGATGGAAGTGCGCCCGTCTGATGCGCCGAAGACGAACTGCCCGCGGCTGTTGTAGGTCTCCTGCCCATTGAGCTGGAAGCGGGTGATGTCGCCGCCGAGTGAGATCTGGTGGCGTCCGCCGGCGGCCTGGTGCTGGAGGGCCGCGCCATAGCGGAACGTATTCGTCGCGCGGTTGAACGGGAAGTAAGAATCCGGACCAAGTTCCTCGATGCTGTAGCCGAATCGGACACGGGGTCCGACGGCGTTGGGCTCGGAGAGCAGTGCGGAGCGATTGCGGTTGAAGCCGGCGCCCAGTTGGAGCTGCGTGGCGGTGGACAGCGCGTATTGCCAGGTGATGCGTGCGCGATGGTTGTGGATATCAGTATCGGGATTCTGCCCGGCTACGAGCTGGAAGGCGTCGATGTGGGAGCGGTCCAGGCCGTAGGTGAGGATGAGCTTGCCTTTGGGTCCAGTGGCGACATCGAGGCGCAGTGTGCCGGCGATGTCGTCGATGCTTTGGGGGGCGTTGGTGTTGAGGGCCCGCTGGTCGAAATCGAGGCGGTTGGGAGCTTCCTTGGGATAGGCGTCGAGGAACCTCTGGACAATCGGGCGGAGGGCAGGGTCGGTGGTCAGAGGCGTCCTCTCAGAGGGAAGCGGAACCAGCACGTTGCCGTTGACCATGCCGCGCACGTCGCGCTGCGAGAATGTGGCGGTGAGTGCTCCCAGGTGGGGGATCAGCCCCGTCAGGCGCCCGCCGTAGAAATCACGGTGGCCCGGCTTGACAGGCCCCACCTGAAAGAACTTGCGCGAATTCAACGCGCTGTCCTGAAGCTGAAGGAACGTATCGCCGTGCCAACTTGACGGTGCAGCGGCCGCGCGCAGCAGGTACGTCTCGGAGGCGGATTGGCCGTGTTCGGTTGCGAACGGCTGAGCGTCCGGAGCGGGATCAGCGACGGCCGTCGCCGTGGTGCCGACGCGGATATTGGCCTCTTTGATCGCGTTGGTATCGATCAGATAGACGACCACGTTCTCATTCCGCTGCGCTGTGGAACCGAGCCGCGGAGCGTTGCGTGGAGCGGCGGAAACCGCCGGGGCGGGCGGGGCAGGCGGAGGAGTGGACGCGGAATTGGCCGGCCTGGCAGTTGTGCTGTCCTGAGCGGACACACAGAGCGCGGCGAGCGGCAGCGCCGCAATCAAACGGGACAACATCCTCCTTATCTTAACGGAACGCAAGCGGGAGCCCGCTCAGGCTAGCGGCGCGGGGCGAGCATCGCTTTCAGAGCGAACCAGGCGGCTTCGTTGTATTCGCTCTTCACCCGCTCCAGGGCCTCCGTGCGGACGTCGCCCGGACGCGGCCCGGACTGCTGGAGGCAGCGTCCCAGGAGAAGCGTGGCGTTCTCGTCGTCGGGTTTGCGCTGGAGGCTCGCCCGGAATGAGTCCGCCGCCGCGGCGAAATCGCCCCGGCGCCAGAGGGCGTAGCCGGCATTGAAATAGTAGTCGGGGTCGGCAGGATCGGTCTCGATAGCCTTTTGAAAGGCCGGGACAGCTTCCGCGTCGCCAAGCCGCACGAGCACCGCTCCGAGGTTGTTGAGCACCTCAGGCAACGGGATCAGGCCGGCGAGTTTGCGGAGCGCGTCGGCCGCACTCTTGAATTCCCCCAGGTAGTAGCGGCTCAGACCAAGGTAAAACAGCGCCTCGCGGTAGTGCAGGTCAAGTTGCGCGACCTTCTCGAACCACACGGCGGCCGCCTGGTAATTCCGCGTCCCGAAGTTGAGGCGTCCCAGTTGGAAGCAGGGCTGCGAGAACGACGGAGCCAGCCTGGCGGCGGTGGAGAGGAACTTGTTCTTCTGTTCGGGGGTGGTCGCTCTCAGACCCCGGATGTAGTTTTCGAGGGCGTCGTTCCTGACGGTCGGGTGCGTGCGGCGGAACTGCTCCTCGGAGTGCGCCCGGTCTGGCGCGAAAACTCCCAGGACACGCCAGGCCAAAGCGTTCTGGGTCGAGGAGAGATCGTCTACCGCGCCGGTCAGGCTGAACTCACCCCGCCGGCGCACGTGGCGAACATCCAGGATGCGCGCGCCGATACGGAGCGCCTCCTTCGTTCCACCGGGTGGAGGCGGAGGAGTGACTTCGAATTCACCGTAGACGACGAAGCTGGCGTCGGCATTGACGGCGATTTCCATGACGCTGGCGCGCGTCAGAATGGCGTAGCGCCTGACGTTGAGGTCATGGATAGCCTGGTCCCGAACCTCCGGGGCGACCACGGACAATCCCTCCGCGGCAAGTGAGTCCAGCATGGTTTCCGAAATGCTGTCGCCAATCCAATCGTAATTGCGCGCTTTGCCGGCGTTGAAAAACGGAAGAACTAGTATTGTATCTGCCGCAAACAGAGGCGCCGAGAGGATGGCGGAGACAAGAATTGCGGCCAACCTGATCACGAGGGAAGTATAGCAGCCGGATTTGTTGGCCTGGAGTCTTGTGGTGGACACGCTCAAGACAGAAAACCCGCCCCGGTTTGTTGTTCCGGGGCGGGTAAGGGATTGCAGGAAACTGGCTTAGTTGAAGACAACCTTGGTGGTAGTCCCACCGAGACGGATCTCCTGGACCTTCATCTTGCCGTTCTCATCGGCATAACGTACAGAGGTCGTACCGAATTTCGTCTCGCTGTTTTCGAGCTTCACAGAGGTTTCCACCTTCTCCTTGCCCTTCACGATGATTGCTTTCTCGCCGTCGATGGTCAGCTTGTAGTCACCGGGCCTTAGCTCTTTGCCTGCGACGGTCGAAGGCTGAAAAAGAGTCACGGAATAAGTGGCAGCACTGGCGATTGCCAAGGCAAATGTAAGAAACAAAACGAAGAACTTCGCGGTTTTGGTCATCGTGGACACTCCTAGTACTCATTATAGGCGCATATGCGCATCTTATGGCAAGCCCAGGGAAGGAAATTACCAACTTTTTGGTGGTGTAATTGAAACATACTAGTTTCCCGAGAGCCGCCCACGTAAAGGAGACGAATGAGGTGCCTTCCCGGTTAGTCGATAGATGTAAACTTGCCCAGGAACCTACCGACGAGATCCGATGACTTGACCAGTGTGTCCGGATTGTCGCCAAAGGCAGGGATCCAACAGATTCGCGGATCACGCCGGAACCAGGTCATTTGCCGCTTGGCGTACTGGCGTGTTGCGATGGCGGTGAGTTCGACCGCTTCAGGCACGGAGAGGCTACCCTGCAAAACGGCCAGTGATTCCTTGTAACCAATAGATTCAAAGGCCTTGGCGTCGGCTGGAACGCCCTGGTTCAGGAGATTCCGGACTTCGTCGAGCAAGCCGGCTTCGAACATGGCGCGCGTCCGGGCCTCGATGTGCTGGTGCAGGAGATGCCGGGGCGGGTCGAGGCCGATCGTGAGAACCTCGAAGCCTTCCAGCGGCTGGCTGCCTTGGAGAAAGACCTCCGATGCGGGAACGCGGGCACGCAGGCAGATTTCAAGGGCACGAATGAGCTTGTGCGTGTCGTTGGGGTGAATCCGGGCAGCGGTCGGAGGATCGAGACGGGAAAGAACGCGGTGGAGGCTCCCCGGCCTGCGGGATTCGCGTGCGGCGAGCCTGAGCCGGAGTGACTCATCCCGGACGGGACCTGCCGCGAGCCCGTCGAGCAGAGCGCGGAGGTAGAATCCAGTTCCGCCAGCCACGATGGGGAGGCGCGGGCGGGCTGCGATCTCATGGAGAAGCGGCCGTGCCAAAGCGGCGTAGTCCCCCGCGTTGAAGACGGTGTCTGGCGGGAGGATGTCGATCAGGTGGTGAGGAATTCCGGCTCGTTCAGATTGGGGAGTCTTCGCCGTGCCGATGTCGAGCCTCTGGTAGATCTGCAGTGAGTCGCAATTGACGATTTCGCCGCCGAACCGGATGGCGAGGTGGAGAGCGAGGGTGCTTTTTCCCGATGCGGTAGGACCGATGATGACGAGGAGCGGATGGAGCCGTGAAGAGGCCACAGCTTCAGTGTAGACAGAACAATACGGAAACCAATGGAACGTACGGAGCGTTGATGCATCAGATATAGTTAGGAAAAGGATCGACCCGGTATCGGACGCGCTAGAGGCGCGTACCGCTGGGAGGGCGGATCACCGAGATGAACAGGCTTCCACGCATCACGTTCACTGCCGGCGCATTGCTGGCGGCGTTTTTGACTCCATTGCCGGCCCAGAACGCGGCCACGCAATCGCCAAAGAACCCCAAGGCGAGCGCCTACTATCACGCCGCATTGGGCCACCTCTATGCCGAGTTGGCTGCACAGTATGGCGGCCGCGGTGAATATGTGACCAAGGCGATTGAGAACTACAAACTGGCGATGCGGGCGGACCCGGAGACGGGCAGCCTGGCGCAGGAACTGGCGGAACTGTACGTTCAGTCCGGCCAGATTCGCACTGCGGTGAACGAGTTCGAGGAAGTGGTGAAGCGCAATCCGGACGACGTCAACGCGAGACGCATCCTGGGCCGGCTCTATACCTCACGGATCCGTGAAGGCCAGCAGAACCGCATGAACGAGGAGATGCTGAAGCAAGCCATCGCCCAGTATGAGAAGGTGGGCGAGAAGGCGCCCAGCGACCTCGAAAACTGGCTCATCCTGGGCCGCCTCCAGAAGCTGGCGCAAAACTCCTCCGCGGCGGAAAAGGCATACAAGAAGGCTCTCGAAGTCGCTCCCGAGAATGAGGACGCGCTCACCGGCCTGGCCATGGTTTACTCCGACCTCGGCGATACGACTTCAGCCAGCCAGATGTTGAAGCGCGTGGCCGACAAGAATCCGAGCATGCGCACGTTGACGCAACTGGCGGCCACTTACGAGCAGATGAAGGAGTACAAGCTCGCGGCCGATGCGTACAAGCGCGCGCTGGACATGAATAAGGAGAACACGGACCTGAAGCGCGCCTACGCGCAGGCGCTGTTCTCCGCGGAAGACCACAAGGCGGCGCAGGGCGTTTTCGAAGAGTTGAGCGCCGAGGATCCGAACGATCTGCTTGCCGCCCTCCGTCTCTCTCAGATCTACAGGCATCAGCGCGACTTCACCAAAGCCGATGAATACGCGCGCAAGGCCCGTCAACTGGATCCGAACAACCTGGAGATTCAATACAACGAGGTGAGCCTGCTGGAAGCCGAGGGCAAGACCCCAGAGGCGATTGCGCGGCTGAAAGAGATCCTGGGCGGCATGGAAAAGAAGTCGGCCTCCACCGGAGAGCGGAACAACCGCGTAATTCTGTTGGAGCGCCTGGGGATCCTGTACCGGATGACCGAGCAGACGCAGAACGCCGTGGCCACATTCCGTGAGATCGCGGACGTGGATCCTGATTCGGCGCCCCGTGCACACGCTCAGATAATCGATGCCCTCCGCGGCGGCAAGGACTTCGCCGGAGCTGACAAAGAGGCCAAGCTGGCGCTGCAGAAATATCCGGACGACCGCCTGGTGAAGACCGTTGCGGCGACCGTGAGCACGGACCTGTCCCACTTCAAGGAAGCTGAAGCCCTGCTGAAGTCCCTGATGGACGGCAAGAATGATCGGGACATCTGGGTCTCGCTCGCACAAGTCTACGAGAAGCAGAAGAACTTCACCGAGATGGCCAAGGCTATCGACGAAGCCGAGAAGCTCTCCAAGTCCGACGACGAAAAGGAAAACACCTACTTCCTGCGCGGCGCGATGTTTGAGCGGCAGAAGAAGTTTGACCAGGCGGAAGCGGAGTTCCGCAAGGCTCTCAAGGTGAACCCCGACAGTTCCGCGGCCCTGAACTACCTGGGCTACATGCTGGCTGACCGGAACGTGCGCCTGCCGGAAGCCCTGGAGATGATCAAGAAGGCAGTGGACCAGGAGCCAAACAACAGCGCCTATCTGGACAGTCTCGGCTGGGTCTACTTCCGCATGAACCGGCTGGAGGAGGCGGAGTCGCAGTTGCGGCGCTCGTTGGAGCGCGGCTCGCGAGATCCTACCGTGCATGAACATCTCGGTGATGTGTTCAACAGCCAGGACCGGCTGAAGGAAGCGATCACCCAATGGGAGCGCTCCATTGTCGAATGGCAGTCGAATGCTCCAAGCGAAGTCGATGTATCGGAAGTCGACAAGATCCAGAAGAAGGTCGAGAGCGCCAAGGTCCGCCTGGCCAAAGAGAGCGGCAAGAAGTAGCCCCGCCCCACGAACGCGGCCGAATTGAGAGAATGACGGTATGCGAACCGTCATGTCATTCCTCGTTGGTGTAGCCGTGTGTCTGGCTGGCAATCCGCTCGGAAAGCCGCTGGCCCTGAAGACGCAGACAGCGATTGCGGACCTGAACTCGAAGCCCGCGGATTTCGTGGGCAAGACGGTGCAGGTGCAAGGCAAGGTCTCTGAAGTCTGCGAAAAGATGGGTTGCTGGATGATGCTGGTGGACCCGGCGTCCAAAGCCTCGGTCCGGATCAAGGTCAAGGACGGCGAGATTGTGTTCCCCAAGGACGCGATCGGCAAGATGGCTGTGGCCGAGGGCAAGTTCGCAAAGATCGAGTTGACGAAGGAACAGGCCATCGCGCAGGCGAAGCACGAAGCCGAGGAGAACCACAAGAAGTTCGATCCGGAGAGTGTGAAAGGCTCGGTAACGATCTACCAACTGCAGGGTACTGGCGCAGTCATTGAATAAGGCAGGATAGGAAGAACGATGAAGAGGAAGTTTCTGGCGGCGCTCTGCGCCGCTGTTTTTTTGAACGGAGCCCAGGCGCAGGCTCCTCAGGCGGCGGGCGCACGGCCGGCGGCGGCAAAGCCGAAGCTGGTGGTGCTGATCGCCGTGGACCAGATGCGCTACGACTATCTGACCCGTTTTTACAGCGAGTACAAAGGCGGGCTGAAGCGACTGGTTGATCAGGGCGCCGTCTTTACACAGGCCTACTACGAGCACATGCCGACGGTGACCGCCGTCGGCCACTCCATCATGCTGACTGGTGCGATGCCCGCGGCCAGCGGCATCGTGGGCAATGAGTGGCTGGACCGCGAGACGGGCAAGCAGGTGACCAGCGTGAGCGACACAGACGTGAAGGCGCTGGGCGCAGACTCGCGGCAGGGCGCCTCGCCGCACCGGCTCCTGGTGTCGACTTTCGGCGACGAGCTGAAGATGAGCGGCAAGGCCAGGTCAAAGGTGGTCGGCGTGTCGATCAAGGACCGCAGCGCGATCCTGCCGGCCGGCCGCATGGCCGACGGAGCTTACTGGTTCGACAAGCCTTCCGGTAATTTCATTAGCTCGACGTGGTACTTCGATGATCTCCCGGTCTGGGTCAAACTGTTCAACGAGAAAAAGGCCATCGACCAGTGGAAGGGCACGGACGGCTACGCCACGATGGCGGAAACGGACCACGGCAACGACGTGGTGGAGTTGTTCGCGGAAGCTGCAATCGACGGGGAAAACCTGGGGCGCAACGGCGGCACAGACCTGTTGACGATGAGCTTCTCGGCCAACGACACTGTCGGCCATGCCAAGGGGCCTGACTCGCCGGAGCTGAAGGCGATCACGCTGCACACGGATAAAGTGCTGACGCGCTTTTTCGATTTCCTGGACAAGAAGATCGGGATGTCGAAGGTGCTGGTCGTGCTGACGGCGGACCATGGCGTCGCTCCTCTGCCGGAAGTGAGCAAGGGCCGCAAGATGCCGGGCGGCCGCATGACGGAGAAGACCGTGCTGGACGCGGTGGAGAAGGCACTGAATGAAAAGTACGGCGAGGCGAAGTGGGTGATTGGCAAGAGCGGTCCGGCGCCCTACCTGGATCACAAGCTCATCGCCAGTTCCAAGCTGGAACTGGAGGAAGTGCAGAAGACCGCCGCCGACGCAGTCCGCAATCTGCCGCACATCTCCCGGGTATTCCTACGGGAAGAACTGCGGCGGGGGCTGGCGCCTGCTGACTATGTGGGGCTGCGCGTGCAGAATGGCTTCTACTACCAGCGAGCTTCGGACCTCGTCGTCGTGCCTGAGCCCTACTGGTTGTTCGAGGCCAAGGGCACCTCGCACGGCACGCCGTGGAACTACGACGCGCACGTGCCCGTGGTCTTCATGGGCCCGTGGGTGAAGCCGGGCAAGTACTCAGGCCGGGCGCGGGTCATCGACATCGCTCCGACGCTTGCGGATCTGCTGGAAGTGGAGACGCCGAGCGGCGCCAGCGGCCGGGTGTTGAACGAGATGTTCGCGAAGTAGCCGCGAATATCGGGTCCGTAAGGGGCTGCGTTCTCAATGCGGCCCCTGGATTCCTGAACGCGCCGCGCAAGGGGCAGGGGCAATCTGATAGCATCTGTTCGCTATGCTTCTTGTCGCTGACATTTTAGGAATTCTGACGTACGGCATGATCGCCGCGATGCTCGGCACCATTCTGCCGGAGCTCTCCAAGAAATTTGGGCTCTCGCCGAAGCAGAACGGCAATATCGGAATGGCGCAGGCCATCGGCCTGATGGTGGGTGCGTTCTTCGCGGGTCCGTTGATGGACCTGCACGGAAAGAAGCTCGGCATGCTTCTCTCCCTCGCGTTGATCGGACTGGCGCTGATTGGTCTGCGCCGCGCGACGGGTTACGGTTCGGTGATCGGCCTCATGATGCTGCTGGGGACGGGCGGCGGCGCGCTGGTGACCTCGGCTTTCGCGGTGGCCGGCGATATCAACGTGCCCTGGCTGCAGGGCGCCGCGGTGTTTAACGCAGTGAATCTCTTCTTCGGGCTCGGCGGCCTGATCACTCCGCTGGTGGCTGCCCGGCTGTTCCAGAACAACGCCAGCAGGCTGCTGGTCTTCGCCGCCTCCATCGCATTAATCGCCCTGGCCGTCAACGGCTTCACGGAAATGGCGCCCCCTAGCGGGAAGGTCTCGTTCCAGGCTGACCAGGTATCGGCGCTGCTCGGCAGTCCCGTGCTGCTGCTCCTATCTTTGACGCTCTTCCTGTACGTCGCCTGCGAAGTTGGCGTGTGGAACTGGCTGGCGCGGCACCTGATCGCGCAGGGAGTGCCGGAGAGCCGGGCTTTGACGATTCTCTCGCTGGGCTTTGCGCTCGGCCTGCTGCTGGGACGCGTGGCTGTGGTTCCGGTGTTGGGAAGCGTAACGCCGAAGATGGTGCTGTGCGGCGCAGCTGTCGCCATGGCAGTGACAACGTATCTGATGCTGCAAAGCAGCAACCCGCAGACGGCGTGGGTGCTCGTGTTCCTGACAGGTTTGGCGATGGCGCCTGTCTTCCCCACCGCTTTGGGCGTGGTGGGAACAACCTTCAAGCCGATGGGACTGGATGCCACGGCAACCGGCCTGGCGTCCACTTGTGGATGGTTGGGATTGGTGGTCAGTTCGCCTGTGATCGGCGGCATCGCGGGTGATGATCCGAAAAAACTGAAAAAAGCGCTGTTGCTGCTGCCGATCGCATCCGCAGTGATGGCGCTGGTGATCCTCGGACTGTAAACCGAATCGCCGGATCAACAATAAGAGGAGTGGGCGCCCCCGACGCCGCCCGCGTGAGAGGACCGAGTGCCGGAATGACGTCGGCGGGTCGAAGCGCTTTGCGGTTGGCAGGGATTTACTTGTGCCTTGCCGGCGCCTGGATCATCTTGTCCGACCGCATCGCGACCAGGATCTTCACTAAACCGGACCAACTGGCGCGGATCAGCCAGTACAAAGGGCTCTTCTTCGTCGGCGTCACCAGCTTGCTGCTCTACCTGATGATGAAGCAGCAATTGGACTCGTCCGCGCGCTCCCAGCAGGCCCTCTCTCAGGCCGAAGAGCGGTTTGCGGTGTTCATGGCAAACCTGCCTGTAGCCGCCTATCTCCGTGACAGGGAAGGGCGTTTCGTCTACGTCAACGAGTATTGGAAGCAGCATTTCGGCAAGGGTAGGCCGTGGCAGGGAAAGACCGCGGCCGATTTCTTCGATGCCGAGACGGTGGCTGCGGTCGATGAGGACCACAAAAAGATCCTCGCCGGTGAAACGCTGGTGGAGCGTGCCGTCACAGTGATTGATGATGGCAAAAGAACTGAATGGCTGGTGCGGCGCTTCCCGGTGGCCCTCGGCCCCGGGGATGACATGTTAGTCGGAGCATTCTCCATTGACTTGACCGAGCAGCGGCATCTCGAGGAACAACTGCGCCAGGCTGCCAAGATGGAAGCGCTTGGACTGCTGGCCGGCGGCATCGCCCACGATTTCAACAATCTGCTCACGGTGATCAATGGCTACGCGCAGCTTCTGGATCTGTGGAGCGCGGACCCGAAAGCTGCCCGCCGCGCCGCCGAGCAGATCCGCCGGGCTGGAGACCATGCCGCCCTGTTGACCGGCCAGTTGCTCGCCTTCGGCAGGAAGCAGATGGTGCAACCGGAGGCGCTCGAACTGGGCAGCGTCATCGTGGGCTTCAAGCCCATGCTGCAGAGGCTGATCGGGGAGCATATTCGACTGCAGGTCAATGCCGAACCAGTCGCGCCCATCTGGGCCGACCGGAGCCAGATGGAGCAGGTTGTCCTCAATCTCGTGGTGAACGCGCGCGACGCCATGGACGGCGGCGGCGCCATTGCCATCACCGTCGAGAACCTGGAACTGGACGAAGACGGCGCCGAACGGCTCGGACTGCTGCCCGGTCCCCACGTCCAGTTGACGGTCAGCGATTCCGGACGCGGCATGTCCTCCGAGACTTTGTCACGGATTTTTGAGCCGTTCTTCACCACCAAGGAGAGAGGCAAAGGCACCGGCCTCGGCTTGTCCACCGTCTATGGCATCGTCAACGCGGCGGGCGGCACAGTGCGCGCAGAGAGCCAACCGAAACAGGGCTCCACATTCTGCGTCTACCTGCCGGTGACCGCGCGGGCCGCAACTCAGGAGGAGATGATCCCGTCGCGCGGAGGGTGCAAAGCCACCGTCCTGCTGGTCGAGGACGACGATGGGGTTCGCGGCCTTACCAAGATCCTGCTGGAGAAGGAGGGCCACCGCGTGGTTGCTTGCGCCAGCGGCCGGGAGGCGATTGAAGCTCTGCCGCGCATCGAGGGCGGTGTGGAAATTCTGGTGACGGACGTGATCATGCCGGAGATGACCGGACCTCAGGTGGCCAGGCATCTGCGCGACATGAACCCGTCCCTGCGAGTGCTCTACATCTCCGGATACTCCCAGGACATGCTGAAGACCGTGCGTACCGACGGATCCGCTCTACTGAGAAAGCCCTTCACCGCTGAAGCCCTGAGCGAGGCGGTACGCCGTGTGCTTGAGGTTCCGGGCTCAGGGCTTCAAAAGCCCTGACTCCCATTCGAACATCACGCCGGCCGCCGGCACGATCGGAAACAACTTCAGGAACTTCGGAAACGCCTCCCCGGTGCGCGGGCTGTACCCGCCGGATGTATCGTTGGCGAGGTTATCGTGGTTCGTCAGGTTCATCACTTCGATGTACAAGACCCCGCGCCACGTCTTGCCGTGCGTCGACTGGTGGTGGAAGCTCTTGTTTAGACGGAAATCGGCCCGATGGTAGTTCTGAAGCCGCAAGGCGTTCCGCTGTGTGTCGAGGTAGTAGAGATTGCCCGAGAGGCGGAGGAAGCCGGGTATGGGGAAGTTGCTGCCGTAGCTGTAGCGGACGCTGAGATTGATGGTGGGCGAGATGCGATAGCTGCCGTAGACGTTGACCGTGTGGCGCTGATCGCTGTCGGCAGGGTAACGCGCGCCGGTGACGCCATCGCGCATGTCTGTGCGCGCATAGGCATAGGAGATCCAGCCTGCCAACCTGTTTGCGGTGCGGCGCTGGAGGAAAATTTCGATGCCGCGAGCGGACCCGCGGATCGAGTTCATGAAGGGCGCATACGGCGGCGGATTGTAGATCTGCCCGTCGGAGAGGAGGCGCGGCTCGCTGAGTGGCTGAGCAATAAGATCGCGGCTGCTGCGCTGAAACACCTCCGCGCGGATCCTGGTGCGGCTGCCGAGGCTCTGCTCGAGTGCGCCGACGGCGTGGGTGGCGCGCTCCGGCAGCAGCAGTGGATTGCCCATGTTCTCGATGGAGAGCGTCATCAGCGCGGGATATTGCACGGCCTGGCTCCACGCGATCTGGGCCCGCGTGGACCGGGTGAGGCGAATCAGAACGGACGCGTGCGGCGAGATGGCTCGCGGCGCGACTGCCGTGCTGCCGTCAAAGCTGGCGCCGGCTGTGCCGCTGAACCGGCCGGCGGTCCACGCCTGCTCAAGGTAACCAACTGCGCGCACGGCCGTGGCGCCCCAGTTGTTCCGGCTGCGTTGAGAGAAGGGATTGGAGCCGAAACTCGCTTCGAAACCCTCGTCGCTGATGCGGCGGAACGATCCGCCACCCTGGAACGGCGCGCGCTCATTCCAGTTCCACAGGACTGAGTAGTTCCAGATCCACTCGCCATAGCCGGTCGAGTTGAGGGGAAGCTCGAGGCTGTTCCGGTTTTCGGACCGCTCGCGCATCCACCCTGCGCGGTTGGTGATGAAGAGAGACGGCGTGGGGCTGGCGCGCCAGCCGAGAGTGACGAGAGAGGTGTGGTAGCCGGCGTCCATGATCGAATTGACGCCGAGGGAGTTGCGCGCCCTGGAGCGGTCGAGCGAGGAGACGCCGTCGAGGATGCCGACCGAGATCTGATTGGACGGATCCACGTCGTAGGTCAACCGCCCCTGGACGTCGAAATACCCGAACGCGAGAGACTCGTCAGCCTCTGCGCTGCGATTCAGCAGGTACTGCAGATAACTCTTGCGCGCGGCCACGACCCAGGAGCCGCGCCGCGACCGCGAGAGCGGCCCTTCCGCCAGGAGGCCGGCACTGGCGACGCCGGCGTTCACGCGGAATGTGGGCGTCTGGCGGCTGCCGTCGCGCAGACGCAGGTCGAGCGCCCCGGCGATGCGGTCCGGATAGATCACCGGCGGAGCGCCGGTGTACAGCGTGAGCTCTTCCACCAGGTCGGCGTTCAGGATGGAAAGCGAGCCGACCTCCTGCTGGCTCTGCACGGTGTGAAACGGGTTGTGGAGGAGGATCCCGTCCAGGTAGACACCGACGTTCTGGAACGCGGCGCCGCGGACGGCGAACTGCGCGACGTAGTCGTTGGATGACGCGACGCCGGGCAGGGCCTGCACGGCGCGGAGAGGATCATCCGCAAGCACGCCGGCCAGGTTCTTGATCTCCGATCCCGTGAGGGTTCGCTCGGAAGGGCTCGCGGCTACAATCGGATCGAACGGCCCGGCCGAGACTGTCACAGCGTCGCGGCGGGAGAGGGCGTCGGGGGTGAGGATGAGATCGAGTTCGGCGTTCCCGATCAGTGCTGAACGCAGCGGATGATAGCCCACGAGGGAGACGCTCAGCAGGCAGCCGAAAGCGCCGTCTTGGGCGAACTCGAAGCGGCCATCCGGCCCCGTGCGCTGCTCAAAGGCGCCGCCGGAGCAGGACAGCGTGACGCGTACGCGCGCCAGCGGTTCCCCCCCCGCCGCGTCCCGTACGACGCCGCGCAGATGCGGCTCGGCGCGCAGGCTGAGAATCAGGCTCCACAGCAGAAAGAGCTCGGATGCCCTCCGCATTTGACTCCATGATAGGGGAACCCCCGCGAGTGGAGTGGGCTCTCTGCCGGGGATTTAGATTTCGTAAAAGGCCTGCCCGCGCACGGGCCGGACCAGCGGAGTGAGCTCCAGTACGCGGTGATTTCGGAATTCCACCTGGTACTGATGTTGTCCCACCTCGTGGACGGCAGCCACCTCACATTCGCAGCACACGATCGGTCCCTGGCTGGACCAGTCCGTGCGATGGATGCGAAGAGGCTGGTGCTCTTCAGCGCTGCGGCGGCACTTCGCCGCGACCTCATCTGTTGTCGTGATCAATGCGGGACGGCTGTCATCCAGCCATTGGTTCAGGCGTGCCTGCGGCGAGCGGGGGTGCAGCAGCACGATATGGAACGACACGGTTCTCTCCTCCAGTACTTCAGAGCGGACGCCGTCCACAGACGGCCGCGGAACGGGGCGCGGCCGTCTGCGAGCGGTTAGCGTGCCACGGGTTTGAGAGAGTAGCTTGAGAGCACCTTCATGTAATTGGCACGCTCGAATGCTGCCGGCTCGGCCACGGACTGGGAGCTCATGGAACCCCGCATCTGCTGGATGGACTCGTACTCGTGATCTTCCATCCAGTCGATCAGGTCCTCTTCGAGTTTCTCGATATACGGGATGCCATGCCGCAGCAGCGCCGACGTCATCATGGTGCAGCGCGCGCCGGCCATCACGCCTTTCACGACGTCTTCCGCGGTGTGGACGCCGCCGGTGATGGCGATGTCGGGGCGGATCCGGTTGTAGAGCAATGCGGTCCAGTGCAGCCGCAGGCGCAGCTCATCGGAGTCGCTCAGCACGAGGTTGGGCACCACTTCGAGCTGTTCCAGATCGAAGTCAGGCTGATAGAACCGGTTGAAAATGACGAGGCCGTCGGCGCCGGCCGCGTCGATGCGCGTAGCCAGGTGGGCGAAGGCCGTGAAGAACGGCCCCATCTTCACCGCCACCGGGATGCGGACGCTGGCCTTCACGTGGCTCACCAGGTCGAAGTACATCTCCTCGACCTTCTGAGCAGTCATCTCCAGGTCCGTGGGCAGGTAGTAGATGTTCAGCTCGATCCCGTCCGCGCCGGCTTGCTCCATCATTTGTGCGTAACGGATCCAGCCGCCGGTAGAGACGCCGTTCAGGCTCCCGATGACCGGAACGTCCACTGACTCCTTCGCCTTCCGGAGATGGTTCAGATACGGCTCGGGTCCGAGATTGTAGGAGATCATCTCCGGGAAGTAGCTGACCGCCTCGCCGTAGCTTTCGGCGGTCTCGGTGAGGAAGCGATCGAGTTCGCCGCTTTCCACCTGGATCTGCTCCTCGAACAGCGAGTGGAGGACGATCGCGGAAGCGCCGGCGTCCTCCAGGCGCAGGATGTTGCCAATGTCCTTGCAGAGAGGCGAGGACGAGGCAACAAGCGGGGTGCGGAGCTTGAGCCCGAGGTATCCGGTAGTCAGGTCGATTGCCATGGCTTAATTGCCTCCTTCCGCGGTCTTGACTTCAGCGCCGGGCATAGCCGCCATCTGCTCGTAGATGCGCCAGCGGTTCATGACGTCGGCCTGAGCTTCGGCGAGAAGACGCCGCGCGTCTTCGGGTTTCGAGTGGACCAGCATAGTGTAGCGGGTCTCGTTGTAGATGTACTTGTCGAGCGGCAGCGAAGGCGCCTTGCAGTCGAGGACGAACGGGTTCTTGCCCTCGCCGGCAAGAGCCGGGTTGTAGCGGAATATCGGCCAGTGGCCGGTCTGCACGGCCAGCTTCTGCTGCTCCAGGCCGAACTTCATGTCATAGCCGTGAGCGATGCAGTGGGAGTAAGCGATGATGATCGACGGTCCGTTCCATTTCTCGGCTTCCTGGAACGCCTTGACGGTCTGCATATCGCTTGAACCCATGGCTATGCGCGCGACGTAGACGTTGCCGTAAGCCACTGCCATCATCGCCAGGTCCTTCTTGGCGGATGGCTTGCCGCCGGCGGCGAACTTGGCCACCGCGCCGCGTGGCGTCGACTTGGAGCACTGTCCGCCGGTGTTGGAGTAGACCTCGGTGTCCAGCACCAGGATGTTCACGTTCTTGCCGGAGGCGAGCACGTGATCGAGGCCGCCGTAGCCGATGTCGTAGGCCCAACCGTCGCCGCCGAGGATCCACACGCTCTTCTTCACCAGCGAGTCGGCCACGGCTGCCAGATCGCGCAGCGCGCTGCTGCCGCCGTTTGACGCAGGCAGGATCTCCTGGATCCTGTTCTTCAGCGCCGCCACGCGTTCGCGCTGAGCGAAGATGCCGGCTTCGGTGGTCTGGTCGGCTTCCAGAATCTCCTTCACCAGGTTCTCGCCCAGCTTCGGCGCGAACTGAGCCATCAGATCCTTGCCGTAAATCGCCTGCTGGTCGAGCGCCAGGCGCAGGCCCATGCCAAACTCGGCGTTGTCTTCAAACAGCGAGTTCGACCAGGCCGGTCCGCGGCCTTCCGGGTTCACTGTGTAGGGCGTCGTCGGCAGGTTGCCGCCGTAAATCGAGGAGCAGCCGGTCGCATTGGCGATCAGCGTACGGTCGCCGAACATCTGCGTCAGAAGCTTCACGTACGGCGTTTCGCCGCAGCCCGAGCAGGCACCCGAGAATTCGAACAGCGGTTGGAGGATCTGCAGGTCTTTCACCTGGCCCTGGCTCAACTTCGTGCGGTCGAACTCCGGCAGCTTGAAGAAGAAGTCCCAGTTCGCGGCCTCGCTCTCGCGCAGCGCAGGCTGCGGTTCCATGTTGATGGCGCGTCGTTTCGGCTGCGCTTTGTCCTTCACCGGGCAGGCTTCCACGCATAGCGCGCAGCCCGTGCAGTCCTCGGGTGCAACCTGGAGTGTGTAGCCAAGCTCCTTGTAGTCCTTCCAGCGCGCCGGGACACTCTTGAAGGTGGCCGGAGAGCCTTCCAGATGCTTCTTGTCGTACATCTTGGCGCGGATGGTGGCGTGGGGGCAGACCAGCACGCACTTGCCGCACTGGATGCAGAGGTTCTCGTCCCACACCGGGATCTCGAGAGCAATGTTGCGCTTCTCCCACATCGCGGTGGCGGTCGGGAACGTGCCGTCCACGGGGAACGCCGATACCGGCAGGCTGTCGCCGTTACCCTCGATAATCTTTCCGAGCACGCTCTTCACGAACTCCGGCGCGGCGTCCGGAACCGCCGGGCGCATGTCGATGTCGCCGGCGAGTGCGGATGGCACTTCCACTTCGTAGAGGTTCTGCAGCGTCTGGTCGACGGCCGCGAAATTCTTCAGGACCACGGCTTCACCGCGGCGTCCGTAGGTCTTCTTAATCGACTTCTTGATCTGCTCGATCGCCTCTTCCCGCGGCAGAACCCCGGAGATTGCGAAAAAGCAGGTCTGCATCACCGTGTTGATGCGCGTTCCCATGCCGGTGGCCTTGGCCACTTCATAGGCGTCGATCACGAAAAACTTCAGCTTCTTGTCGATAATCTGCTTCTGCACCGGCCGGGGAAGCTGAGCCCAGACTTCCTTCGGGCCGGCCAGCGCGTTCAGCAGGAAGATGCCGCCCGGAGCGATCCACTTCAGCATGTCGATCCTCTCCAGGAACGAGAACTGGTGGCACGCCACGAAATTGGCCTGCGAAATGAGGTAGGTGCTCCGGATGGGCTTGGGCCCGAACCGGAGGTGGGACACGGTGATGGAGCCGGACTTCTTCGAGTCGTACACGAAGTAGCCCTGCGCGTAATTGTCCGTCTCCTCGGCGATGATCTTGACGCTGTTTTTGTTGGCGCCCACGGTGCCGTCCGCACCCAGTCCGTAGAACATGCAGCGCACTGTCTTCTCGTCCTCGGTCGAGAAGTTGGCGTCGTAATCAATCGACGTGTTCGTCACGTCGTCCACGATGCCCACGGTGAAGTGATTCTTCGACTTGGGCTTGGCCAGTTCGTCCAGCACCGCCTTCACCATCGCCGGCGTGAACTCCTTTGAGGAGAGGCCGTAGCGGCCGCCGGCCACCTTGGGCATCGATGCGAACGGCAGCCTACCGGCCGCCATCGATTCCGCCAGCGCCGTCAGCACATCCTGGTAGAGCGGCTCGCCCGCCGAACCCGGTTCCTTTGTCCGGTCCAGCACAGCCAGGCCCTTGACCGTCTTAGGCAGAGCGGCCAGGAAGTGCTCGATCGAGAACGGCCGGTACAGCCGGACCTTCAACAGGCCGACCTTCTCTCCCTTTGCCACCTGGTGGTCGACCAGTTCCTGCGCCGCCTCGGCGCCGGAACCCATCAGGATCACAACGCGCTCGGCGTCCGGAGCGCCCACGTAGTCAAACAACTTGTACTGACGGCCGACGATTTCCGCGAAGCGGTCCATCGCCTTCTGCATGATCGCAGGCACCGCGTCGTAGTACTTGTTGACGGTCTCGCGCGCCTGGAAGTAGACGTCCGGGTTCTGCGCCGTCCCGCGCAGCACCGGGGTGTCCGGAGAGAGCGCCCGTGCGCGATGCGCGCGGATCAACTCCGGCGGCAGCATCGCTTTCATGTCATCGACCGTCAACTGCTCCGCTTTCCCCACTTCGTGCGAGGTTCGGAACCCGTCGAAGAAGTGCAGTATCGGCACACGCGCTTCCAGCGTCGCCGCCTGCGTGATCAGCGCCATGTCCATCACTTCCTGCACCGAGTTGGAGGCCACCATGGCCCAACCCGTCGCACGGACGCTCATCACGTCCTGGTGATCGCCGAAAATCGACAGAGCATGCGCCGCCAGACTGCGCGCGGCCACGTGGAACACAGTCGCGGTGAGCTCTCCCGAAATCTTGTACATGTTCGGGATCATCAGCAGTAGACCTTGCGCCGCCGTGAAGGTGGTGGTCAGCGCGCCGGCTTGCAGAGATCCGTGCACCGCACCGGCGGCGCCGCCTTCGCTCTGCATCTCCACCACCGTTGGGATCGAACCCCAAATATTCGGCTTTCCTTCCGCCGACCACTGGTCCGCCCACTCGCCCATGTTCGACGAGGGAGTGATCGGGTAGATCGCTATGACTTCATTGGTTTTGTGCGCTACGTACGCAGCGGCTTCGTTGCCGTCCAGGGTGACATTAATTCTGGGCATGGTAGGCTCGCATCCTTTTGATTGCACACCGGATGCCATCGTGACGGACCAGCCGTGGCGATCTCTAAATACTGATATAAATAGACTTGCTTCGGGCGCTCGAAACATTAGAGTTGCTGATAGTGGGGCAGATGCCCCATCGTGAATTCCAATTCCATGAACCCGCTTTCAGCTATGCTGAATTTCACCCACCCCAATTCCGTGGGTGCGCGGCATAGCAGTTGAAACCAGCGCACGCGGAGATCCGTTGATGCTACAGATGCGATTCACACTGCCGGCCCTGCTCGTGCTGGTCTCGGGATGCTCCACGCTGTCGGCGCAGCCTCGCGTCGGCATCGTGGAAATCTATGGAGCGCATCGACTTCCGCAGGACAAGATCCGCAAAGCCCTCGGCGTGCGCACCGGCGACCCGCTGCCCCGCTCCAAAGGCGACATCGAGGACCGCCTGGAGTCGATCGACGGTGTCCTGCGCGCCCGCCTGGAGGCGTTCTGCTGCGACCAGGGCAACGCCGTGCTGTATGTGGGCATTGAGGAGCGCGGAACGGTGCCGGTCCAGTTCCACGACTGGCCGGACCAGCCCGACCTCGCCCTGCCGGAGGAGATCATCAAAGCCTACAACGACTTCTCCGCCGCGCTCGGTCGCGCCTCCGCGCACAACGACCTCAAGGAGGACCTCTCCGCCGGCCACTCCCTGATGGAGGACCTGCCTACCCGCATCGCTCAGGGGCGCTTCGTCGGACTTGCGAATCTCCACCTGGACCATCTGCGCCATGTCCTCAAGAATTCGGGATCCTCCGAGCAGCGCTCCATCGCCGCCTATGTGATCGGCTACGCGCCAAAGAAGTCGGACGTGGTCAAGGATCTCCAATCCGCCCTCCAGGATCCCGACGGCGGCGTGCGCGCCAACGCCGCACGCTCTCTCAAGGCCATCATCTACGCGGGCATGCGGGATCCCGAACTGGGCATCCGCGTCCAGCCCACCTGGTTCATTGAAATGGCCAACTCGATTGAACTCGGCGACAGGCTCGAGGCGATCCGCATCCTTCTGCTCTACACCGAGAAGCGCGACGAGAGCGCCATCGCCGCCATTCGGGATAGAGCCCTCCCATCCATCCTCGAGATGGCCCGCTGGCAGTACCTGCCCCACGCCCTGCCCGCTTTTTTTCTCGCCGGACGCCTGGCCGATCTGCCCGACGATGAGATCCAGTCCGTCTGGTCCAGCGGTAACCGCGAAAAAACGTTGATAGCATTGGAGAAATCCCTCCGGAAGAAGTAGGCCTGCCAATCCGCAGCGGGCAATCTGCCTATTCTTGCTAGGAATTATAGGGATAGAGTATGATCGGTCTCTATATAGCCGTTCATGCACTATCTGCACTATCCTGTACTGACTCATCTGCGCGCGTTGGAGGCGGAGAGTATCCATATCCTCCGCGAGACCGCCGCGCAGTTCCGGAAGCCGGTGCTGTTGTACTCCATCGGCAAGGACAGCTCCTGCCTCGTCCATCTGGCCCGTAAGGCGTTCTATCCAGGGAAGATCCCCTTCCCGCTCCTGCACATCGACACCACCTACGAGTACCCCGAGATGATCGAGTTCCGCGATCGCTTCACACGCGAAATCGGAGCGGACCTGCGAGTGTACACAAACATGAAGGCGATCGGCGAGGGCGCGAATCCCTACGATCTGGGCACTGCGAAATGCTGCCACCTGCTGCGGACCCGCGCGCTGGTGGAAGGGCTCCAGGAAGGCGGCTACGACGCCGCAATCGGCGGAGCACGGCGCGACGAGGAGAAGTCCCGTGCCAAGGAGCGAGTATTCAGTTTTCGCGACAAGGAGGGGCGCTGGGACCCGCGCAATCAGCGGCCCGAGCTCTGGAACCTCTACAACGGCAAGGTGGATCCGGGCGAAAGCATTCGCGTCTTCCCTCTCTCCAATTGGACCGAGATGGACGTCTGGCGTTACATCGAGCTGGAGAACATCCAGATCGTGCCGCTTTATTTCGCCAAGCCGCGTGAAGTCGTGGTCCGCGGAACGACGGTGCTCCCGCTGCAGTCGAACGTGCGGCTGCTGGACGGCGAGAAGCCAGAGACGGTGATGTGCCGCATGAGGACGCTCGGCTGCACCCCTTGCAGCGGCGCGATCCGGTCCGAGGCCGACACGATCGGCAAGATCATCACCGAGCTGAGCGCGTTCCGCCGCAGCGAGCGCGAGAACCGCGTGATCGATCACGACCAGGACGGCTCCATGGAACTCAAGAAGCGCGAGGGCTACTTCTAATGGAAAAGCCCCTGCTGAAAATCTCCACCGCGGGCAGCGTGGATGACGGCAAGAGCACGCTCATCGGGCGTCTGCTCTACGACACCAAGACGGTGTGGGAAGACAACCTCGAGGAGATCAGCAAGAGCAAGGTGAACCGCGCCAGCCGCGGTCCGGACCTGTCGCTGCTGATGGACGGCCTGCGCGCCGAGCGCGAGCAGGGCATCACCATCGATGTCGCCTACCGCTACTTCTCGACGCCGAAGCGCAAGTTCATCGTGGCCGACACCCCGGGGCACGAGCAGTACACGCGCAACATGGCCACCGGCGCCTCGACGTGCGATCTCGCCATCATCCTGCTCGACGCGCGTAAGGGCGTGCTCGACCAAAGCCGGCGGCACGCGCGGATCGCATCGCTGCTGGGCATTCGCAGGCTCGTCTTCACGATCAACAAGATGGACTTGGTCGATTTCAGCAGCGAAGTGTTCGACGAGATCCGCGCTCAGGCGGGTCCACTGCTGGCGGAGCTCGACCAGGCGCAGGTGGACTTCATTCCGGTGAGCGCTCTGGACGGCGACAACGTGGTGACGCGCAGTCCGCGGACGCCGTGGTATCAGGGCCCGAGCCTGCTGGAACTGCTCGAAACCGCGGAGCCGCCCGTGCCGGCAGTGACGCGCACGTTCCGCTTCCCGGTTCAGCTCGTCATCCGGCCGCATCTCGACTTCCGAGGCTACGCGGGGCAGATCGTCAGCGGCTCGGTGAACGTGGGCGACGAAGTAGTCGCGATGCCTTCGGGCAAGCGCAGCACGGTGAAGCGCATCGTCACCTTTGACGGCGACATCGATTCGGCGTTCGCGCCGATGTCGGTGACCCTGGAGCTGGCGGACGAGCTGGATATCGCGCGCGGTGACCTGCTGTCGAAGCCGGGCGAACTGCCCGCTACGGCGCGGCGCCTGCACACCACGGTGATCTGGATGAACGAGGAGCCGCTCGACAGCCGCAAGGGTTACCTTCTGCAGCACGGCACTCGAGTGATTCCGGCAAGGCTGCACGGCGTGGCGGCGCTGAACGAGATTGCGCGTGTGGAGGTGGAAGTCGCCGAAGCGCTGCCCTACGATACATACCGCGAGAATCGCGCCACCGGCGGCTTCATTCTCATCGATCCGATCAGCAATCTCACGCTGGGCGCCGGGCTGATCGAGGGCGAGGTGGAAAGAAACGAGACGACGCTGGAGAGCTTCTCCGACGCGCCCTTTACGCCGGCTGAGAGACGCAAACTGCGCGCGCTGATGGCGCACATGAAGCGGTTCGGCTTCAGCTTCGGCGAGGTGGACTTCGAGGAAGGGGAGGGTATCTGAGGTATGAGGCAGGCTGTCGAGATCATCGAGCGTGCGCTGGCACAGGGTGGCCGTGCGTGTGTCACCTGCAGTTTCCAGGCGGAAGACGTTGCGCTGGTGCACCTGCTGCGCGGCCGTGCGGATGTGCTGTTCCTCGAAACCGGATATCACTTCCCCGAAGTGCTGGCGTATCGCGATCAGATCGCGGCGCTGTTCGGGATCAAAGTCGTGAATCTGCAGGCGCCGTCGCCGACGCTGCATCCTGATACGCCCGCGGAATGCTGCCATCAACGCAAAGTTGAGCCGCTGATGGCGGGGCTGAAGGACTACAACGTCTGGTTCACCGGACTGCGCCGCGAGCAGAGCCCGAGCCGGGCAAACCTGCAGCCGGAGGAGCAGCACCGGTTCCCGAACGGCCTCGCTCTGCACAAGGTGAGCCCGCTGTTCGACTGGACGTGGGTGGAGGTGCACTCCTACCTTGCGGCGAACGACATCCCGGAGCTGCCGCTGTACGCACAGGGCTACACCAGTATCGGCTGCGCGCCGTGCACGGCGAAGCCGGATCCCGGCGAGCATGAGCGCTCCGGGCGCTGGGGCGGGAGGAAGCTCGAATGCGGTCTGCACACGGTGACGGTGAAGGAGAGCTGACATGGAAGCCTTACTGGGGTTCGGCATCGCGCTCGTCGTCGGCTTGACAGGCATGGGAGGCGGGCCTCTGGCCGCGCCGCTGCTGATGCTGGTCCTGGGGGTGCCGCCGCTGGAGGCGGTGGGGACGTCGCTGTTGTTCGTCACCATCACGAAAGCGGCCGCCGCGGCCGTGTATTGGTATCGCGGACACGTGGATTGGTCCTATTTCGGGCGGCTCTTACTCGGGGGCGCGCCGGGCGTGTTGGCCGGCACTTTGCTGCTGCAACGCATGAGCAAGCATCCGCAACTGCAGCCGCTGGTCCTGACGACCATTGGCCTGGTGATCGCATCGTTGGCTGTCTTAAGCCTTTGGCGCGCATTTCGCAAAACGGTTGTCACGCCGCGCGAAGACCGTCCGCATGCCCTGAGCTGGGCTGCGCTGCCCATCGGGCTGGAAGTCGGCTTCTCCTCGGCGGGCGCCGGTGCTCTCACCAGCCTGTCGCTGATGCAGTTCACCAAGATCGAGCCCGCCCGCGTCGTCGGCACGGACCTGATGTTCGGCCTGTCGATTGCGGCACTGGGCGGCGGCGTGCACCTCGCATCAGGCAATCTCAATCAGGGACTGCTCCTCGCGCTCTCCACGGGCGGCGTCTTCGGCGCACTGTGCGGCGCCTGGCTCGGCACTCGCGTCCCGGCGAAGGTCCTTCGTGTGGCGCTCTCCACCGTGATGATCCTGCTGGGCCAGCAACTGCTGTTTAAAGGCCTCGCAGCGCTGGCGCGGTAAGAGCAGCCACAAATGCTGCTGCTATCCTAGGACTTGTCGAACAGGAGTGCGCGCCTGTGCCCTCAACTCCCAGGAAAACTCCTAAAGAAAAGACCACGCTGATAGCCGCGCGGTCTACTAAGGATGTCACCGCCTCGAGAAACTGGGACTTCCCGCGCGACAAGAGCATTCCATGGGATGTTGAGCTGTGAGACTCTTGCCGGCGGCCGCCATTCTCAACCCGTTCGACTCTTTCAGACCCCGGGTCTCTCCGCTCAAACCGTGGACCGCGTGAGGAGCAGACGTGATCCATCTCACCAACGTCACCAAAGAATTTGACGGCAAGCGCAAGGTGCGCGCGCTGGATAGGGTCGACCTGCACATTGCCAAGGGCGAGATGGTCTCGCTCGTCGGGCCCTCGGGCTCGGGCAAGTCGACGCTTCTGAACCTCATCGGCACACTGGACAAGCCGACGTCGGGCGAAATCGTGCTCGACGGGCAGAAACTCTCTGGCCTGGCGGACGACGACCTGACGCGCGTGCGCCGCGACAAGATCGGATTCATCTTCCAGTTCTTCAACCTGCTGCCGTCGCTGTCGTGCCTCGAAAACGTCGCGCTACCGCTCCACCTGCGTGGCTGGAAACGCGCGAAGGCGCGGGATCGTGCATCGGAACTGCTTGACCTCGTCGGGTTGGGGAAACGCATGGATCACTTGCCCGATGAACTTTCCGGCGGCGAGCGGCAGCGCGTCGCCATCGCACGTGCACTGTCCGTCTATCCGCCCATCCTGCTGGCGGATGAACCCACGGGCAATCTCGATACGCACACCGGCGCCGAGGTTCTCTCCCTGGTACGCGACATCCACTCACGGCTGGGCGCGACCGTGCTGATGGTGACGCACGACAGGTCCGTGGCGGCAAGCTGTTCGCGCACCATTACGCTGCGTGACGGATGCGTGGTGGGAGACGGCACGGCATGATGCTGCTGCGCCTGATCACCTGGCCCTACGTCCGCAAGCATCTGTTGCGCTGCGTTCTCACCACGGCAGGCATCGTGCTCGGCGTCGCGGTCTTCGTCGGCATGCACACGGCCAACCAGAGCGTCCTCTATGCGTTCAGCCGAACCGTGGATCGCATCGCCGGGACCACGCAGCTTCAGGTGAGTGCCGGCGAGACAGGCTTCCCGGAGGACGTGTTGGACCGCGTGCAGGCCCATCCGGACGTGCGCGTGGCAGTGCCGGTGATTGAAGCGGCCGTGCAGACCGGCATCCAGGGGCAGGGCAACCTGCTGGTGCTGGGCGTCGACATGACCGGCGACCGCGCCCTGCGCGACTACGACCTCGACAACGCGGACGAAGCCATCGTCGACGATCCCCTCGTCTTCATCGCTCAGCCGGACTCGATCATCGTCAGCCGCCAGTTCACCGAGCGCACGGGCCTGAAGCTCAATGACAAGCTCACCATGCAGACCATGCAGGGCCCGCGCCGGTTCACCATCCGGGGCGTGATGAAGGGCGACGGCCTGGCCTCGGCGTTTGGAGGCAATCTCGCCATCATGGACATCTACGCGGCGCAGATGGTGTTCGGCCGCGACCGCAGTTTCGACCGCATCGACCTGGCCGTGCGCGAGGGCGTGAAGGTCGAAGACGCGCAGCGCAGCCTGCAGGCCGCCCTGGGCCCGGGCCTGCAGGTGGATCCGCCCAGCTCGCGCGGCAAGCAGTTTGAAGCCGTATCGCGGATCTATTCGCTCAATGCCAACGTCACCAGCCTGTTCGCGCTCTTCATCGGGTTGTTCCTGATCTACAACACCTTCTCCATCGCGGTCACGCAGCGCCGCAGCGAGATCGGCATTCTGCGCGCGCTAGGGGCGTCGCGCGGCCAGGTCCAACGGCTGTTCCTCATCGAGAGCGGCATCGCGGGACTGTTCGGCTCCATCCTGGGTATCCTCCTTGGCGTGTTTCTGGCGCGCGGACTGGCGGTGTACGTGGGCAGCTTTTTCGGTGAAGTCTACGGCGTGGTGGAACGCGCGCAGGAGGTATCCGCGAAGCCATCGCTGCTCGTCTTCGCGCTGTTGATTGGCATCGCAACCAGCCTCATCGCGGGCTGGATTCCGGCGCGCAGCGCGGGGCAGGTGGATCCGGTGAAGGCTCTGCAGAAGGGCAGGGTGCAGGTGATCAGCGAGGGCGAGAACCGCGTGCGCCGCTGGACCGCGCTGGCCATGCTCGCCGCCGCCATCGGCTGCGTCTTTCTCGGCCACAGCTCGTTCTTCTTCTACACCGGCTACATGCTGAGCGTGGTGGCTGTGCTGCTGCTGACTCCAGCGCTGTGCACCTGGCTGACGAATCTGCTGAGGAACCCGCTCAAGTGGCTGCGGCCAGTCGAGGGTGCGCTGGCCGCCGACAGCCTGCTGCAGTCGCCGCGCCGGACGTCGGGCACTGTCGCCGCTCTGGCGCTCTCCGTCGCGCTGGTCATCGGGCTCGGCGGCATTGCGAAGGCAAGTTACGAGACGATCCGCGAATGGGCGGACAACGCCCTGAATCCAGATTTCTTCATCACCAGCTCCGAGAGCATTACGCAGCGCAGCTTCCGCTTTCCGCCCTCGCTGGGCGACGAGCTTCGCAAAGTCGAAGGCGTGGACGAGGTGCAGGCCGTGCGCACCGCTCGCATCATCTACAAGGACACGCCTGTGATGCTGGTGGCCGCGGACATCGAGAGCATCTCACGCCGTGTGAAGATGCACGTGATCGAGGGAGACGCCGCAACGATGTATCCGCGTGTCGCCAGGGGCGAAGGCGTCGTCCTCAGCGATAACTTCGCGCTGATGCGCAAGGTGCACGCCGGCGATGTGCTGGAGCTGCTGTCACCCACCGGGCCCGTGCGTATGCCCGTGCTCGGCGTAGTGACCGACTACAGCGATCAGCAGGGGACCATCCTGATGGACAGGCGCGTCTTCATCCGCAACTGGCGCGATGACACCATCAACGCGTTCCGCGTCTACCTCAAGCCCGGCATGGACCGCGAGGCGATGCGACAAAAGCTGCAGAACGAGTTCGGCGGGCGCACGCGCCTCTTCGTCATGACGAACACCGAGCTGAAGCAGTTCATCGAGCGCGTCACCGATCAGTGGTTCGGCCTCACCTATGTGCAGATCATCGTGGCAGTGCTGGTGTCGATCCTGGGGATCGTGAACACCCTTACCGTTTCGATCACTGACCGGAAGCGCGAGCTCGGCGTGCTGCAGGCCGTGGGCGGCCTTCGCAACCAGATCCGCCACACCATTTGGATGGAGGCGATCAGCATCGGCGTGCTCGGTCTGGCCATCGGCTTCGCGCTGGGCGCGGTGCACCTCTACTACATCCTGGACGTGGCGAAGCGCGATCTGGCCGGTTTCCGGCTCGCCTATCGCTATCCAGTGGAGATCGCCGCCGTACTGGTGCCGGTGATGCTGGGCTCCGCGCTGTTTTCGGGAATCTGGCCCGCGGAGTCCGCGGTGCGTGGTTCGCTGGTGGAGGCGTTGGAGTATGAATAGACTCATGCTGGCGCTGCTCACCGCTGCGCCCCTGATAGCGCAGGACGCACGCTCAATTGTGGACGAAGCGCAGAAGCGCTCGCGTGCCGATTCGCAGCGGTACGAGGGCACGCTGGAGGTGATCGACTCAAAACGCAAGATCTCGACGAAGCGCTGGGTCTATGAGCGGCTGGGCGCCGCCGGCGAGTCGAAGGCCGTGCTGCGGTTCACAGCACCGGCTGAGGTGAAGGGCGTCGCGCTGCTCATTTTCAACCATCCGGATCGCGCTTCCGATCAGTGGATGTGGACGCCCGCCGTACAGCGCGAGCGCCGCATCGCGTTTCAGGACCGCCGCACGCGATTCTTCGGCACCGACTTCACGTTTGAGGACCTGGAGGAGCGCGACGTCGACCGCTCCGGCTACAAGCTAGTCGGCGAGGAGAACTACGCCGGAGCCTTGTGCTGGAAGATCGAGTCAACGCCCAAAGCTGAAGCGCGCTCGCAGTACTCACGGCTCTATTTGTGGATCCGCAAGGACAACTACGTGTTGACGCAGGCCGAATGCTACGGCAAGGACAGGCTCGTCCGGCGCATCCGCTATTCGGATATCGAAAAGGTGCAGAACATCTGGACCCCGCGCATGCTGGAGGTGCACGACGTGGAGCGCGACAGCACCACCGTGATGAAGCTCGAAAAGCTGCAATACAATCTGCCGCTTCCTGCGGAGAATTTCACGCTACAGTCGCTGCGGCGGGAGCAGTAAAGAGCCGTGCGCGTCCAGGCGATCATCATCGCCGTCGGGCTGGCTGCGGACGCGCGCGCGCAATTCTTCTCGCAGCGCGGCTTCGTCGAAACGCGCAACTACATCTACCCGCAGACAGCGCCGGGCGACAGCGGGCAACTGGTGAGCGAGGAGCTTCTCCAATGGGACTCGTCGCTCAAGCTAAAGCCCTGGGCCCAGGTGAATGCGAGCTTCGCGGCGCGCTTCGATTCGCACCGGCAGTTTGAGCGCGCCTGGCGGCTGGATTGGTCAGATCGCGGCCTGCAGCGCCCCGCCGTTTCCGCGCGCCGCCTCAGCCTATTGCTGCACAAGGGCGGGCTCACCTTCGAAGGCGGCCGGCAGTTTATCCGTTGGGGCAAGACGGACATCCTGAATCCAACCGACCGATTCGCGCCCAAGGACTTTCTCAACGTCATCAGCACGGACTACCTCGGCGTCACAGCGGTGCGCGCCACCTACGAGCGCGGCGGCGAGACGCTGGATGCCGTCTATCAGCCCGTCTTCACCCCGAGCCGCGCGCCGCTGCTGAATCAGCGCTGGGTGGTCCTGCCTCCCGAGATCCGCCAGTTCCCCGTCGCCGATCAGGGCTCGCTGTTTCCGGGCCGCGGCGCCTATGGTCTGCGCTGGAATCACGTCGGAATGGGATATGAGTTCGCGGCATGCTTCTACGACGGCAGCAACTACCTGCCCCTCTATAACACGGGCCTCCGCACTGTTCCGCAGCCAACCATCACACTGCAGCGCTACTTCGCCCAGATGCGCATGTACGGCGGCGACGTGGCCGTGCCGCTGCGCTGGTTTACCGTGAAGGGCGAAGCAGGCTACTTCACGTCATCGACACCAACGGCGGACGAATACGCCCTGTACGTGATCCAGTTGGAGCGCCAGATCGGCGAGTGGACGTTCGTTGGCGGTTACGCCGGCGACGCGATCACCCGCCGCCGTACGCAGCTCGGCTTCACGCCCGACCTCGGCCTCTCCGAGTCCCTCATCGGGCGTGTCAGCTACAACCTGGACGCCAACCGCTCCGTCGCGTTTCAGACTGTGGTCCGGCAAAACGGCGCCGGCATGTACGCGCAGTTCGAGTACACCCAGGCGATCGGCGCGCATTTCCGGCTGACCGGCTCCGCTACTCTGCTCCGCGGCAACGACAGCGACTTTCTCGGCCAGTACCACCACAACTCAAACTTCCAGCTCATTCTGCGGTATAGCTTTTAGACGTGGCACAACTTCGCCAGCTCACCCCCAGCGACATGCCGGATCTGATGGCCTTGTCCATCTCCGCAAACTGGAATCAGTTGGAAGAAGACTGGGAGCGGATGCTGCGCCTGGAACCGGAGGGGTGCTTCGGCATCGAAGAGGCCGGACGCGTGTGCGCCTCGGCCACTGCGGTCACCTATGGCCCCGAGCTCGCCTGGATCGGCATGGTGCTTACTCTGCCGGACTCCCGCGGCCGTGGCTTCGCAACCCGCCTATTGAAGCAGTGCCTGGAGTTCTGTGCCGCGCGCAGCGTCGCCTGCGTCAAGCTCGACGCAACCGATCTGGGCCGCCCCGTCTACGAAAAGCTGGGCTTCCAGGAGGAGTACGTGGTCGAACGCTGGAAAGGATCGCTGGATCCCGCGGAAGAACGGCGATTCGAGCACGATATGGAACTGGATCGCCAGGCTTTTGGCGCGGAGCGCTCTGCCTTGCTGGCATCGGTCGGCATCTGCCGCGCGGGCCGCGTAGCTTCCTATGTCGGACCAATCGTGACGAAAACCACCGCGGAAGCTCGGGAGCGCGTCCTGCACTGCGGCCTCTCAGGACCGGTCTTCTGGGATCTCTCCCACGCCAACCCCGCCGCGCTGCAGTTGGCCGAATCACTTGGATTCGCTCCGGCCCGCCGCCTCTGGCGTATGCGCCGCGGCGCGCCGATCGACGAGAACCCTGAGTACGTTTTCGCCCTGGCCGGTTTCGAGTTCGGCTGACGCCTAGTGCGCTTTCTGGCTCAGCTTGTCTTCACCGCCGGACAGAATCGTCACCTTCCCCGTGGCGACATCGTAGTCCGCCGCCACCACCTTCAGCTTGCCCTTCTCCACCGCCTCCTTGAGGATCGGCTCGGATTCACGGATCTGCTTCGCCACTCGCCGCGCATTCGCCACTACGCAGTTGTGTACCTTGTCGCCCGGCTCGTTCCTGGCCTCATCCACGGCGGGCTGAATGGACCGGACCACAGCGCTGATATGACCCGGCGCTTCGCCTCCCGCAACCGCTGCCGACACCGCGCCGCACTTTTCATGTCCGAGAACCACGACCAAATGCGTGCCGACATGCTCCACCGCGTATTCGATGCTCCCGAGCACTTCATCATCCACCACATTCCCGGCGTCTCGGATCACGAACAGACCCCCCAACCCCTGATCGAACACCATTTCCGGCGGCACTCGCGAGTCGGAGCAGCCCAGAATCACCGCGAATGGATGCTGGCCCGCCACCAGTTCTTTGCGACGTGCGATTGAGGAGTCCGGATGCTTCTCCTTGTGGGCCACGTACCGCTGGTTACCTTGCATCAGACGCGCCAGCGCCTTGTCCGGATCCGTCCCGGAGAAAGGCTCAGATGCGAACATCGGCAAGCTAAAGCAAACGGCGAGAGTCATCCGCGACAAGGTTTTCATATCTTTACCTCTTATATCAGATTCACCGGGCCGTTAGGGACGGAGCCTGCCACTACAATGAAAGTCATGCGGGCAATCGCCCTCCTTCCAATCATCGGTGCGCTTTGCGTGGCTCAGGAGACTCCCACATTCCAGGTGGAGCGGGCCGCGGGCGGCTTCCGTTTCACCGAAGGCCCCACCTGGTCGAAGGACGGTTCTCTCATCTTCAGCGATATCCCGAACAACCGCATCCACCGGTTTGTTCCAGGCAAGGGCGTCGAAGTGTTCCGCGAAAACTCTGGCGGCGCGAACGGCAACGCTTTCGACGAGCATGGCCGCCTGATCACCTGCGAAGGCGAGAATCGCCGTATCACTCGCACCAACGCCAAGGGCCAGGTCGAGGTGCTGGCCGACAAGTTCGAGGGCAAGCGCTTCAATGCGCCCAACGACGTCGTGGTCCGGAAAGACGGCAACATCTACTTCACCGATCCGGCTTTCGGCAAGAGCGTGGACACGCGCGAACTCGACTTCTACGGCGTCTACCACATCACCCCCAAGGGCGAGCTGCAGGTGATTGCGCGCTCCGACAAGCGCCCGAACGGCATCACGCTTTCCCCGAACGGCCGCATTTTGTACGTGGCTAACTCCGACGAGCGCGTCATCCGCGCCTACGACTTGGACCGCCAGGGCGCCGCTTCGAACGAGCGCGTGCTGATCACCGGGATCGAAGGCGTGCCGGACGGCATCCGCACCGATGACAAAGGCAATCTCTACGTCGCCTGCGCGAAGCTCACCGTCTACACGCCCGAAGGAAAGCTGGTGCGGAGCATCGAGATGGCCGAAACTCCAGCCAACCTGGCATTCGGCGACGCCGACTACCAGACACTCTACGTCACCGCGCGGACCACGCTGTACCGCGTCCGCCTGAACGTGAAAGGATCGCCGCAACAAGAGCAATGAGCGAAAACGAAACCAACCGCCGCTATCCGGCGCGCCCCCTGTTGGGCGTCGGCGCGGTGATATTCCAGGACGGCAAGGTCCTGCTGATCGAGCGCGGCCAGGAGCCGCTGAAGGGCTGGTGGACGCTGCCCGGCGGGCTCGTCGAAACCGGCGAACGCCTCGAGTGCGCTGTGCGCCGCGAAGTGTTGGAAGAGACAGGCCTGGAGATCCGCCCCATCGAATCCGCCGCGATCTTCGAGCGCATCATGCCCGACATCGAAGGCTGCACCGAGTTCCATTACGTGATCGTGGACTACCTTTGCGAATTGACCGGCGGCACCCTGCGCGCCGGCAGCGACGTCGCTCAGGCGATGTGGGTGGCCGTGGACCGCCTTCACACCGTGAAGATGGCGCCGGGAACCCCGCCGGTGATCGACAAGGCGCTGAAGATGCTCGCGGAGGCGAAGGCTTGAATCGCGAGAGCCTGGAACTGCTGGAGTATGAGCGGCTGCGCGCCTTGATCGGCCGGTATGTCGCCAGCGAAGCCGGCAGGCGGCTGCTGGAAACGGTCGAGCCATCCAACCATCGCTCAGAACTGGAAGCCGCCCTCAGCGAGGCGGCCGAGGCGATGGAGTATCTCAAGGACGCTGCCCGACCGCAGGCGCGCCAGTCCTCGGCGCCCGCCCGGCTGCGCTTCGAAGGATTGCCGGACGTGCACGACGCCTCGTCGAAGCTGCGCATCGAAGGCGCCGTTCTGGAGGCGTTGGAAATCAACGCCATCGCCACCGTGCTGGAGCGGGCCACGGAAGTGCGCCTGGCGCTCGCGCCTCAGTCGGACCGGTTTCCAAAGCTCGCCGCCCGCGCGTCCCAGATCGGCGACTTCCGCCGCGCGCTCAAGGACATCTCCGGCAAGATCCTGCCCGATGGCTCCATCGACGATCACGCCAGCGTCGCCCTGTCACGCATCCGCCGCGACATGGAGAGACAGCGCCACGAGATCCAGGATTCCCTCGAGCGCTTTCTCAAGACGCACCGTGAGGACGGCCTGCTCCAGGAGGAGTTCGTCACCATCCGTAATGACCGTTTCGTCGTGCCCGTCGTCCCCGGCGCCAAACGCAAGCTGCCGGGCGTAGTGCACGGTTCCAGCGGCAGCGGCCAATCGCTGTTCCTCGAACCGCTCGAAACCATCGACCTCAACAACGACCTCGTGCGCCTCTCCGAAGAGGAGCTGCGCGAGATCCATCGCATCCTGCGAGAGATGACCGACCGCCTGCGCGAGCACGCCCACGAAGTGCGCGCCGCGGCAGACGCCCTGGCCGCGCTGGATCTGATCTTCGCCAAGGCCCGCTTCGCGCAAGACTTCGACTGCGCGGTTCCTCGCTTCTCCCCCGATGACGCGCCGCGTCTCGAATTGAAGGACGCGCGCCACCCACTGCTCCAGGATGTGCTGCGGCGTCAGAAGAAGCGCGTCGTGCCGGTGTCGCTGGAGCTCGACGCGTCACGCCGCACTCTGCTGATCAGCGGCCCGAACACGGGCGGCAAGACCGTCTCGATGAAGACCGTCGGACTGCTTGCACTCATGGCGCAGAGTGCGATCCCCGTTCCGGCCGAAGCGGCGGAGTTCCCCATCTTCGACGACGTGCTCGCCGACATCGGCGACAACCAGAGCATCGAGCAGAGCCTCTCCAGCTTCAGCGCGCACGTCGCGCGGGTGAAGGAGATGGTTGAGGCTGCGACCTCCGGTGCACTGGTGCTGCTCGACGAACTCGGCCGCGCCACCGATCCCGAGGAGGGCGGCGCGCTGGGAGTGGCCATCCTGGAGGAGTTTCGCCAGCACGGCGCATTCACGCTCGCCTCCACGCACCTGCTTGCCATCAAGGTGTACGGCTCCAACACTCCCGGCGTTCTGAACGCGTCCATGGGTTTCAACGAGGAGACGCTGGAGCCGACGTATGTGCTGCGTACCGGCGCGCCCGGCAAGTCGGCCGGACTCGACATCGCCACGCGCCTCGGCCTGCCGGAGCGGCTCATCGACCGCGCGCGCTCGGCGATGTCCTCCACCGAACGCGACATCGCCGCTTTCCTGAATCAGTTGGAGACCAAGATCGGCGAGGTCTCGTCCGAATCGGATGAACTGCGCCGCCAGAAGGCTGCCCTCGAAGAACGCGAGCGCCAACTGCTGAAGGAGATGGAGAAGCGCGAGCAGGCGCGTCTGCGCGATTTCGAGCAGACCGCTGCCGAAGCGCAGAAGCGCTTCGAGCAGCAGGCGCGCGATGCCATCGAGAGCGTTCTCTCCGCCCCCGAGCAGCGCAAGCAGGCGGAGAAGGCGCTGCGCCAGGTGGCGCGGACGAAGCGCGAGTTCCAGGAGTCCGTCGAGTCACTGGCGCAGCAGGATAAGCCGAAGAAGGTCGCGCCCAAAGAGGCGATCCGCGAAGGCGTCCGCGTGCGACTGCGCGACGTCAGCGGCCCCGCGCACGTGCGTAAGGTGCTCGCCAACGGCATGCTCGAAGTCGACGTCGGCTTCCTGAAGATGCAAGTGCCCGTCTCCGAGGTGACGGAGATCCTGCCGGATGCGCCGCAGAGCGGCTCCATCCTGCCCAAAGGCGTCAGCCTCTCCACCGGACCACGCTGGGACACGCTCTCCCGCGAGATCAACGTCATCGGCAAGACCGCCGAAGACGCACAGGACGAGGTGGACAGGTTCCTCGACTCGGCCTGCCTCGCCGGCGTCACCCGCGTCCGTGTCGTCCATGGCCACGGCATGGGTGTGCTGCGCAAGATGGTGCAGCAGTTGTGCAAGGCCCATCCGAACGTCGAGAAGTTCTACCCCGCCAGTCCCGCCGAAGGCGGCACCGGCGCGACGATCGTGGAGTTGAAGGAAGCCTGAGCTGCTTACATCCCCGCCAACGCCCCCAACACCTCCTCCGTGTGCCCGTCCACCTTCACCTTGTGGAAGATTCGTGCGATCTTCCCATCCTTCCCGATGATGAACGTGGAGCGCTCCACCCCCATGTACGTCTTCCCGTAATTGGACTTCTCCACCCACACCCCGTATTTCTCCGCCACCGCGTGCTCCTCATCCGCCAGCAGCGTGAACGGCAGCGAGTACTTCTCCTTGAACTTCGCTACCGCTTTCACCGGATCCGGCGATGCCCCCAGCACTACTGCGTTCGCCGATTCCAGCCGCGGGAACTCGTCGCGGAAACTGCACGCCTCTTTCGTGCACCCCGGCGTGTCGGCCTTCGGGTAGAAGTACAGCACGACATTCCTGCCCGCCAGTGAGCTGAGCTTGAGCTTCTCTCCCGTATCGGTGGCCAGGCTGAAATCCGGCGCTTTGGAGCCTTCTTTGAGTTCAGACATTCTCTTTACTCGATGCACCGGCGGCGGGGGTGGGATGCGGAAAATATGGGATACTGAGAAACTCACCATGCGTTCGAACCCGCGTCCGGACGGCCCGCCACGGCTCCTCCTGGTCAGCTACCTTTTTCCTCCGGCCGGAGGTATTGCAGTGCAAAGGATGTTGAGCGTCGCGCGGTATCTTCCCGGCGCCGGCTTCGAGGTCAGCGTGGTGAGCGCCAGCAACCCCAGCGTCCCGACGATGGATCCCAGCCTGGTCGCGGCCGTGCCTCCTCAGGTTGAAGTAACGCGCGTATGGAGCCCTGAAGTTCCCTATGGTGTGCGCCAGGCGATGTGGCGTCTGGCTGGACGCTCATCGAAAGCAACAGAAGCAGCCCCTACGCAGACCGCGTCCGCACCTTCACGCTCCTCATTCCTGAAGGACGCGGCGCGCCGCCTGTTTTCACCCGATCCGGAAGTGGTGTGGGTGCCTTTCGCCCTGCGGGCCGCACGCCGCATCGTCCGGCAGCAGAACATCGACATCGTCCTCGTGTCGGCTCCGCCGTTCTCGTCCTTCCTCGTCGGAAACGCGTTGAAGCGCGAGTTCCCGGCCCTGCGGCTGGTGAGCGACTTCCGCGATGAGTGGCTCGACTTCTACCTGAACACGTTCGACTACTACCGCAGCGATGCGATCCGCCGGAAGGCGCGCCGCATCGAGGAAGAGACCGCGCGTGCCTCCGACCTCGTGCTGAGCATCACCCGATCCTGCGTGAACCGCATTCGCGGCCGTTACCCCGACCTGCCGGAATCGCGCTTCGCCTGCGTGCCCAACGGCTTTGATCCCGCCGCTTTTGAGAACTTCCGTGCCCGCCCTCATGAGGGACCGAACCTGCGTGTCGCGCACGTCGGCACGGTCTATGCCACGGCCACGCCACGCTATTACCTGGACGCACTCGACGCACTCGCGCCGGAGCACCGCGATCGCATCGAAACCCACTTCATCGGCCGCATCACCGATGGTGAGCGCGGGACGCTGCAAAACCGTTTCTCTAAAATCGTGGAACGCGGTTTTGTCCCGCAGCCCGAGGCCATCAAGTGCATGGAGGAGGCCGATTTGCTCCTCCTCACCATGACGGATCCGAACTTCACCTCCGGCAAGATCTACGAGTACCTCGCCACCGGCAAGCCCATCCTCGCCATCTCACCCCGCGGCGGCGAAGTGGATGATGTCCTCCGCGAGACTGGAGCGGGCTGGTCAGTGGATCCGGCCGATCCCGCCGCTCTGCAGACCGCGCTGCGAGAGATCCTTGCGCTGTTCGACAGCGGCACGCTCGGCTCACGCTCCCGCCGCGAACGGGTGCTGCGGTACTCGCGGCCGCACCTGGTGGAACAACTCGCCGGTCACCTCACCGCGCTGGTGGGAACGCCAGCGGCGAGGTAGCGCTCCAGCACGGCCACACATCTTTCTGCGGCCCTGCCATCCCACAGCTCCGGCACTTGTCCGGCATTGCCGTCATTGCGGAGTTCCCGCCAGGCGGCGAGAATTCCATCCTTACGAGTCCCGGCGAGCCGGTTGGTTCCCTGCTCGATGGTTACGGGCCGCTCCGTGTTGTTGCGCAGCGTGAGGCACGGCACTCCAAGCACCGTCGTCTCCTCCTGAATGCCACCGGAATCCGTCAATACGGCTGCGCTCTCCGACATCAGGCTGAGGAACTCCAGGTAGCCCAGCGGATCCACCAGCCGGATGTCGGCATGTTCCCAAAGCCGGGTCTCTTCGAGCTTGCCGCGTGTCCGGGGATGCACGGGAAACACCAGCGGCAGATCGCGCGAGATGTCGCTCAGCGCCTCCAGGATCTCGCTCAACGATCCGAGATCGTCGACGTTCGCAGGCCGGTGCATCGTCACCACGCCATACCTGCCGGCTTCCATGCCGAGCTTCGCCGCCACACCGAGCGTGCGCGCCTGCTCGAGATGATGCCGGAGCGAATCGATCATCAGGTTGCCGACAAAGTGAATCCGCGATTCGTCCACGCCTTCACTGCGAAGGTTGGTGATGCCGCTCGGCTCGCTGACCAGCAGCACATCCGAGATCGCGTCGGTCACAATGCGGTTGATCTCTTCGGGCATGCTGCGGTCGAAGCTGCGCAGGCCGCTTTCGACGTGCACGACGGGGGTGTGCAGCTTTGACGCAACCAGCGCGCACGCCACGGTGGAATTGACGTCTCCCACGACGACGACGCCGGCGGGCCTCCGCTCCAGCAGCACTGGCTCGAAGCGCTTCATGATCTCCGCGGTCTGCTGCGCGTGGCTGCCGCCGCCTGCGTTCAGGTAATGGTCGGGCTCGGGCAGGCCGAGGTCGCGAAAGAACGCGCCCGACATCTTGTCGTCGTAGTGCTGTCCGGTATGCACCAGCAGCGGCTCAATGGATTCCGAAGCGCTCAACTGGCGGATCAGCGGCGCCAGCTTCATGAAATTGGGCCGCGCTCCGGCAACGCACATCAACGTCCGCTTTCCATTCATCGTTCCCATAAGCTAGAGCGCTCCCTTCAGCTCGTGCGCCAGCCGGTCGGTAAAGACCCGCGCGCCTTCATTGTTCAAATGGAATCCGTCGGAGTACTGCGTCTTCGGCACGTCCTGCGAACTGACAGGCACCAGCACAGTCAATCCCTGCCGCCTGAGCAGATCGGCCACTTCCGGCTGCTGGAGATCCTCGTCGCCCGCCGGCGGTAGGACCACCACCAGGCGGTAGCCGTCAGACCGCGACAATTGTTCCAGTTCCCGGGCCCGCTCCTCCGCTACCGGCTTCACCTTCTCCAGATCCAACGCCATCCGCTTCCTGCGAGTCAGCAGCCCTGTCAGACGCTCCAGGCCTGGAAAGAGGTTGCCGAGCAGCGTCCTTCTCAGTTCGCTGCGAATTCCGTAAAAGAGACTGTAGTGCGCAAGCGACATTCCCGTGGCCACTGTCGGGTGCATCTCAGTCGCCATTGCGACCGCCGGGAGATCCTCGATTCCCATCAGGTAGTGAGCGAAATAGTCCTGCCGTACTGCGCTTTCCAGGAAGTGCCGGGTGGAGAGCATCAGGACGACCACGTTGGGACGCGCGCCTTCGCGATGCAGCCGGCGTAGCCCGTAGAGCCAGTCGAGGTAGGTCGTCGATTCGATCACCAGCCGCTGGCAGCGCCAGTCCGGCTGCAACGCGGATCGCAGCCGGTCCATCTCGACGCCAGCCAGGAGCAGCGAGTTCCCCGCAATCAGCACGCTCTTCTCCCGGCTGCCCGAACCCGCACGCAGAGACCGCGCGCCATCCAGTTCGTTCGTCACGCGCTGCTGGATGCGGCTGGACGGGCTGAGCACGGCGCGCGCGGCGGCTTCCGCGCCGGCAAGCATCGCGACGAGCCCCGCCAGAAGCAGGACCGACGGCATGCCGAAGCGCGCAAGCTTAGAACTGGAAGTAGATGAAGGCATTGACCTGATTCGCAGCGAAACAAAGCACAAGGAACGCCATGGTCATGGCGCTGGCAATGCGCCACGGTTCCGCGATCCTCATCAGCGGATACTCCTCCTGCCGGATCTCCAGCAGCAGGTCCAATAGAAACAACGGAACCGAAAACGCCGCCAGCATCAGCAGCGCGGTCCCATACTCAGGCCTCCACGACCAGACCCCCAGCCCTGACAACATCCGTCCGGCCTCGTGCAGGCTCTGCGCCCTGAAGAACACCCAGCACAGGCACACCACGTGGAAGATGAGGAGCCGCTTCATCCAGGCTCCGGCAGACCACAGGATCTGCTCCTCCTCCGCGGGCTTGTCCGAAATGCCAGTCAACTTCCCCATGGCGCGCTCCAGCGCGAGCCATCCGCCGTGAATCCCTCCCCAGACCACAAACGTCCAGTTGGCGCCGTGCCAGAGTCCCCCGATCAGCATCGTCAGCATCAGGTTTCGGTACGTCTGTTTCTCACCGTTGCGGCTGCCGCCCAGCGGGATGTAGAGATAGTCCCGCAGCCAGGTGCTCAGGCTGATGTGCCAGCGCCGCCAGAAATCCTGCAGGCTGGTGGCCAGGTACGGCTGACGGAAATTCACCATGAAGTGGAACCCCATCAACTGCGCCGCTCCTCGAGCCATGTCGCTGTAGCCGCTGAAGTCTCCATAGATTTGCCAGGCGAACGCATACGTGCCGATGGCAAGCACCGCGATACTCGGCGGGCCAAGCGTCCCGTTGAACGCGCCATCCGCCAGCAGCGCGCAATTGTCGGCGATCACGCACTTCCGGAACAGGCCCGTCAGGATCAACTGCATCCCGTCGAAGAACTTGTAGCGGTCGAACTCGCGCGCCCGCTGCGTCTGCGGAAGCAGGTGCGACGGCCGCTGGATCGGTCCCGCGATCAGGTGCGGGAAGAAGCTGATGAATAGCGCATAATCCAGCAGCGAGTCCGCCGGCTCCAGCTTCTTGAAATAGACGTCGACGATGTAGGCGAGCGCCTGGAACGTGTAGAACGAGATGCCCGGCGGCAGAATGATCTGCAGCACCGGCATCGACACGTGCATCCCCATCGATCCCAGCGCCGTAGCCAGCGAGTCCGCGAAGAAATTGTAGTACTTGAAGAAGCCCAGGAAGCTCAGGTTCAGGCCGACTGACAGCGCCAGCAGCAACTTCCTGCGATGCGCATCATTGGAGCGTGCAACATAGCGCGCGCAATAGAAGTCCACCACCGTCGAGATCAGGATCAGCGTCAGGAAGCGGTAGTCCCACCAGCCGTAAAAGAAGTAGCTGGCGGCCAGCAGCAACTGGTTCTGCCTGCGGCGATCCAGGCGCCAGTAGGCCGCAACGACCAGCGTCAAGAACAGCAAGTAGACTGGTGTGTCGAACAGCATGCAGTCTAGCCTGTAACCCCTGCGCCGGACATCTTCAAAAGATTAGAACACACTCTGTACTCCCCCCACTTTGCCGATTGCCAGCAATTCGCCACGTTTCAGCGGCGCCCCACGCCACTTCATCGGCAGCTTACTGAATCTTAACTAGAGCCGCCGCTCGGTCACCCGTCTGCGGCCCGCGCGGCCAGTTCCAGCGTCAGCACGCGGCCGAGCCGGGCGGACTCATCCCCGCCCTCGCTCAGGCATTGCCGCACCCACGCTCGAAACGGGTCCGGACGGTAGAGCGAGCCGCTCGCCATGCACGTCGGATCCAGCATCGCGCGGACCTCCGCAATCTCGCCGAGTTGCTTCATCACTCCAGCGTCGGGAGCCGCGCCGAGTCCTGCGCTCCAGCCCGGCAGGCCCAGCTTTCTCGCCACTTTCGGAGCGTATTCGCGGGCTAGGGGCAGGGCAAATCGATGAAGGTTGGACCAGCGCACAGGCTGCGCCGGATAACCTTGCTCCAATGGCAATGAGGCCAGGCGCGGATTCAAGCTCTCCATGAGACGCGTGGTGAACCTCAGCCGCGCGCGCTGAGTCCCGGGCGTAGCCAGCACCGCGCCCATCACCTTGCTGGATATGAATGGCGATGCGATTGGCCAGATCCGCAGGCTGCTACTCGCGATGCTCCCCTGCCAGTGCCTCATGCGCATGGAGAGATAGGCGTTGTCCATCAGAGACGTGTTGGGCAGTTCTTCAATGCCTGCATTGCACTCTCTGATCCGGGCCGCGAGTTCGTCCGCCACGCTGCCTTCGAAATCTCCGGCGAGGATCTCACGGGGCTCGGGGTTGTACGCGAAACGCCTGGACGCAACCAGGCTCGCGTCGAACGCCCCCCGCTTCCCCAGCCGGGGCATCAGGAGCTCATACCAGTAACCCTTCGTGATCTCCCCATTCGAACCATTTACTGACGTGCTGTACTTTCCAGCGTTCGACTGGTGCGCCAGCATGGTGGCGTAGTAAAGCATCACGTCAAACTGTCCGTCCGTGAACAACAGCGCCTGCCGTGCCGCTGCCCAGATCTCCTCCGCCTGGAGCTCGGGTTTCGAGTGGTGGAGCAGCTTCAGCCCGAATTCCTGGGCCAGCGCTTTCGCCACCTGGACGTCCCCGGAATCCGCAGGTCCGCTCACGGTGACCTCAAAGTGTCTGCCGGTCTTCAGCATCGCGGCAAGCACGATGCGCGAATCGTAGCCTCCCGTCAGGTCGAGCAGCGGCTCGGACCATGTCGCCGAGATCGAGTCCATCGCCTGCACCAGCGCTTCAGCCGTGGCTTCCACTGCTCCGGCCTGCCGTGCACGGTCATAGAACTTCTCGCGGATGTCCCAATAGCGCGCGGATCCGGTCTTCTGCCCTGCGCTGTAGGAGTGGATCTGCGCCGGCTCGAGTTTCCTCACGCCCGCGAAGAGGCTCTGCGGGCCGAACGGCGTGCCCGTCGTCAGGAAGATGCGGCATGCGGCTGGATCCAGACTCCGCCTGCCCAGCCGCGCCAGCGCCAGCCCCGAAGTGGACACGACGGCGGCCCCGTCAATCGTGGTCTCAAAGAGATGGAGGCTGCCGAGCCGGTCCGTGGCCACGTGGATCTCGTCGCACCGCGGATCCCGGACCACCAGCGCGAACTGTCCCTCCGCATCTCCGGCCCAGGCCCCTGCAGCTTCGGCTCCCTGCCGGTCGGAGGGCTGGAAAGTCCGCGCGCTGAAGACCGGCGCCCCAATCGCTGTGCCAGACAGGCCGCACTCGTCGTGCCAGTCGGCCGATGAGTCCCCATCGCCAAACACCGCCACCCCTGCGGTCCCTGCCTCGTGCAGAACCGGTCGATCGAGCCCGTAAAGTGACACAAAGGCCTGCACGCCTTCGCGCAGGATGCGGCACGTCTCTTCCGGTCGCTTTCCGCAGACAATCAGAATCTGCCGCATTCCAGCCCTACTGTTTGAAGTACCAGAGCCAGAAATACTGCCCGCCTGCGCCGTGGCGGTGGCGCGGTTCGAAGCCGCACTGCTCGGCCATCCTCACCGCATCCTCATCGGAGAAGGGCACACCGAGCCATGTGTCGTCGGCGTCCGTCTGCAGCGTTGGATCGCCTTGAACCTGGAACTTGAACAGCGCGCCGGGCCGCAGCAGCCGATTGACCTCCCGGACGTAATTCTCGATCACCGCACGGCTCGGGATGTGCTGAAACACAATCGTCGAAAATGCGAAATCGAAGTTGCCGCCGGGGACGACCGAGAGATCCATGCCGTTGTTCTGGTAGACGTGGGCGTGCGGCCGGTCCTTCAGCGCTGCCCGCGCCTGCGCCACCATCTCGCCGCTCACGTCCACGGCGTGTACTTCGCCGAACAGTCCCGACAATGCTCGGGTCACGCGCCCCGCGCCGCAGCCGATCTCCAGCACTTTCATCTGCTTCGGGTCCTTGCCCTGGCAGATGTTGATCATGTCCGTGAGAATCTCCTCCGACACCGTGCGCTCGCCCGAGGCAAAGAACTCGTCATCGGTCCAATCGGTCCGTTCCGTGTTGACGTAAAAGCGCGCGTTCTCCCGGGCCCTCTCGTCCCAGTCCTGGCGCATCTTATCGAGGGTGCGTTCCAACTTCGAAGAGTCCATGAAGGCTTCCACTATTGTACCCGCCGCCGTCGTGGATTCACGAAAGCTTCTCGGAACAGCATGCTATATTGAAAATGTAGAGACCAAGTGGGCGGCTAGCTCAGTTGGGAGAGCACCGCGTTCGCAACGCGGGGGTCGTGGGTTCGAATCCCATGCCGTCCACCAACCCACCTTCTCTACCTTCCTGACGAGCCAAACCCTCCCTCACCGCGTACTGAGTTGTTCAATTCCGCCTCCTCCCATTCGATGCTCTCGTAACGAGCGATGACCATCTGGGCGATACGGTCGCCTTTGCGCACAACATATTGTTCCCGGCCCATGTTGAGCAGGATGACGCGAATCTCTCCGCGATACCCCGGGTCGATGGTGGCGGGCGCATTGGGCAGGGTGATGGCGTGGCGCAGCGCCAATCCGCTGCGAGGGCGGATCTGCGCCTCGTAGCCCGGCGGCAGCTCGATGGTGAGCCCGGTCGGCACCAAAGCGGCAATGCCCGGATCGAGGACCACTTCTTCCGTCGCGCGCAGGTCCATCCCCGCGTCTTCTGCAGGCCCGTGCGCATACTCGGGCAGTTGAACATCAGGCGACAGGCGGTTCACTCGGATCTTCATCGGTGGTGTTCGCTATGATAGCAGCCGTGCCTAAAGTGATCTCCGTCGGGCCCATGCCGCCCGAAAAGCTTGCCTACGCACTGGCGCGCTACAGCCGGTCGCCCGACTCCATCAGCGACTCGGTCGATTGGGTGCGCACCCACGACTCCTCGAAGTTCCTCGAGAGCTTCTACTTCCAGTACGGCCACGCATCCATCGCAGACCTCGGCCATCTGGCTCTGTGCTTCGAGGGCATCAGCGAGATCGCGGCCATCGAGATTGAAGACGAGCAGTTGTGGGACGGCCAGGCGCGCTCGTCGCGCTACCAGGACTTCTCGCGCTCGGGCTTCGTCACGCCGCCGGAGCTGTCCGCTGAGCAGGCCGGGCAGTATCGAGCCGCAGCGGCGCGCCTGCTGGCGAATTACCGCGAGATCCATGCGCGCATGGTGGAGCACCTCTCCGAAAAGCTCCCCCGCCCTGAGGCGATGAAGCCGGACGCTTACACGCGCAACATCGCGGCCCGCGCCTACGACGTGGCGCGCTACCTGCTGTTCCTCGGCATCCCGACGGGAGTCGGCCAGGTGACCAGCATCCGCACGCTGGAGCGGCAGATCCGCCGCTGGAAGGCCTCCGAATACGCGGAGCTGCGCGAATTGGGCGCCGAAGCGGCGGCTGCGTGCGCGGCCGAGCCCGTGTGCAAGTGGAAGGCGGACGAAAATACGGAGCCGGTTGCGCCCACACTCGCCAAGTACGTGGATCCTGATCCCTACCCCGGCCAGGCCCGCGCCGATCTCGCCGCGTGGGCAGCGCAGAACCTGCCGGCCTCGGTCAACGGCGCGTGCGAACCAGTGGTGCTGACCAAGACCGCGGATCCGCTCACCGAGATCGCTGCGACGCTCCTGTACTCCGTGACCGGGCGCTCATTCGGCGAACTGCATGAGACTGTCGCCGGCTGGAGCAGCGCGCGGCGCTCTGAGGTGCTGGACGTCGCGCTGAAGACGCGCTCCCGCCGCGACGATCTGCTGCGCGAGTTCCGCGGCGGGCCTTACGCGTTCGACATGCTGATCGACATCGGCGCCTATCGCGACATGCACCGCCACCGCCGCTGCCATCAGACCCGGCAGGCGTTCACTTGGCAGCATGGCTTCACGGCTCCAGCGGCGATCGGCGAAGCAGGGCTCGAATCGGTCTATTCGGCGGCGCTCGAAGACGCGCGGCAGTCAGCGGCGGCGCTGCCGGCGTTCGCCTCGCACTACCTGCTGCCTTTCGCCGCGCGCGGCCGCTTCCTGTTCAAGATGGACTTCGCCGAAGCCGAGTACATGTCGAAGCTCCGCAGCGGCGTGAAGGGCCACTTCAGCTACCGCGACATCGCCTGGCGCATGAAAACCGAGATGGACCGCGTGGAGCCGGAGCTCGGCCGACTGATCGACGCCACTCCCCCCTGGGTCGAAGACCCGCTGGTCCGCTAATTCCCTGCAACCGGCTCGCGCTTTGTGATATTCATACGGCGCGAGCCTCAACATGCAAGAACAAGCCAGCCTGACCGCGGCGCTGACGGTAGTCGCCGGCGGATTGCTCCACGGCAGCTTCGCGCTGCCGATGAAGAAGATCACCCGCTGGAAATGGGAGAACACATGGCTGGTCTACTCGGTGGCGGGGTTGATCCTGCTGCCGCTGGCCCTGGCGCTGGCCACTGTGCCATCGCTGGGTGCCGTGTACGCGCGTTCGGCCGCTTCGACCTTGGCGCTGATCGTGCTCTGCGGCATCGGCTGGGGCGCCGGTTCGACGCTGTTCGGGCTGGCGATCTCCCGCGTAGGCATGGCGCTGGCGTTCGCGATCATCCTCGGCATCACAAGCTCGGTAGGCTCGCTGCTTCCTCTCCTGATCCTGAATCCGGATGAGTTGTTCGCACGGCGCGGCCAGATCCTGCTGGCTGGACTGGTGCTCGTGATCGCCGGCATCGTCATCTGCTCCAAGGCGGGCGCGCTGCGCGAGAAGAACCAGAACCCCAACAAGGCAGAGGGCGCAAAATCGGGCTTCGGGACCGGCCTGCTGATCTGCCTCGCATCCGGCATTCTCTCCCCAGCGCTAAACTTTGGCTTCGTGTTCGGCAAGCCTGTGCAGGAAGCGGCGGCGGCGGCGGGAGCGCGCAGCGATCTGGCGGGAAACGCGATCTGGGCTCTGGCGCTGGCCGGCGGCTTCTTTGTGAATGCGGGCTATGCAGTGTACCTGCTCGGCAAGAATCGCACGTGGGGCTTGTTCGGGCAGAGCGGTACTCCGGCGGGCTACTGGCTTGGCGCGGTTCTGATGGGCTGCCTCTGGTATCTGGGCATCAGCATTTACGGCATGGGCGCGGCGGCGATGGGACCAATGGGCGGCGTGCTCGGCTGGCCCATTTTCATGTCCGTGGTGATCATCATGGCGAACGTGCTGGGCGCGCTCACCGGTGAATGGAAAGGCGCGGGCTCACAGGCGGTGCGATTGTCGTGGATCGGCATCGGGGTACTGGTCGCCGCCATCACCGTGATTGCACAAGCGAATTGAACAGCCAGCGTGCTATAACCATGAGTGAGCACCCCACTGAGCGGGAGTAATTCAGTGGTAGAATGCCAGCTTCCCAAGCTGGACGTCGCGGG
>DBMU01000013.1 GCA_002298225.1 Bryobacterales bacterium UBA690 | reverse complement strand
TGGGGCGCTGGCCAGCAGTTTCTCTTCGGCGGTCTTGGACCAGCGCCAGGCGAATTGCGATTTGGCGCCGAGGATTCCATCGGTGCGGAGAAGGGTCCATAGGCCGGCGCCTGCGAGGAGGGCAGCCGCGAGTGTCGTAAAGCGGAGTCCGGGGGTGAGGCGGCGGCTGAAGGCAGCCCACAGGACGAGTGCGATGGCGACTGTGGGGATCGCGCAGATCCAGTACATCATCCCCATGCCGGCGCCGGCGACGGAGAAGTGCAAGAAGGGTTTGACGGCGAAGAGCGCGGCGATAGAAAGTGCGAGTGCGATCCAGCGTTCGGCGTTCGGCGCGCGGCTAAAGAAGAGCCACCAGACAAGGATGGCCAATGCGCCCAGCATTCCAGCGATGAGGCCGCCGAGGGCGGCGTCGGGCAACACACGCGGGGCGACAAAACAGCCGAGGAACACAATCAACGCGAGGGCCAGGCCGGGCCAGAGGCGTAGCGGCCGACGCGTTTGTTCGCCAGTCGGTGCGGGGGGCATGATTACAGCTATACGATGCGCGAGGCGGGGGTGTTCCCGTCACGCCACAGATACAAGCAATCCCCGGAGTATGGCGTGATTCTATCTTGCCAGTTCGATGATGTCGAGAACGGTGTTCGTGGCGTCGTGGATCAGCATTGCGACTTGTCCGGAGACGACTCGGCGACAGCCGACCGGCACCGGGGCCAGGCGTGCATTCAGTTCGACAGGGAAGGGCTGCATCTTCTTTTGCCAGCCGGGGGGGAGTTGTCCGCCGCGAGCGATCTTCTTCTGCAGGCCCGGGGGAAGTTGCTGGAGCCGCGGCTGGTAGTAGTCGTGGATCATGCGTACATCGCCCTGGCCAAAGCGAATGTTCACGTTCACAGCCGAGCCTGGACGCGCGTACCTGGACTGTTCGCCCTGGTCGTCCTCGTCGTGGTGCTTGCTCTTGCCTTTCCCGTGGCCGTTGCCCTGATCCTGGCCTGCGAAGCCCAACGTGCTGAAGGCGGCGAGCGCGACACACAATCCCAATTTTCTAATCATCGAAATACTCATAACACATTGTCGGCGGCTACGGCCGGTCAGGACACCGGGTGTTGACCCGAACAGGACATAAAAATCCCCGCAAGACGGGGTGTGGAGGGCTGGGCCCAGGGCTGGCTTACAATCACGCTATGGCGAAGACGTTTGATCCTGACTTTGGATCCGCACTGGAGGCGGCGGAAGCGATTCGCAGCAAGGCGATCTCGTCAGTCGAGCTGACGGAGCACACGCTGCGGCGGATCGATGAGTATCAGCTGAAGCTCAACGCGTACGTGTATCAGATGCGAGAGCATGCTCTGCGGGCTGCCAAGAGAGCCGATGAAGCCATTGCGCGCGGAGAGGCGGCCGGGCCGCTGCATGGGGTTCCGGTGAATGTGAAAGAGAGCTTTGGGGCTGAGGGGCAGCCGTGCACGTGGGGAGTGCCGGGGCTGAAGGACGTCCGGGCGCCGCGCAATTCGACGGCGGTACAGCGGCTGCTGGACGCGGGGGCGATTCTGCTGGGGGCGACGAACGTTCCGATGTACCTCATGGACGGGCAGGCGTTCAACGACATCTATGGGCGGACGAATAATCCGTGGAATCTGGAGCGGACGCCGGGCGGGTCGTCCGGTGGGGCGGCGGCTTCGCTGGCGGCGGGGATGGCGTTTCTAAGCATCGGGTCGGACATTGGGGGGAGCATCCGGGCGCCGGCGTCGTTCTGCGGCATCTATGGGCACAAGCCGACGCTCGACCTGGTGCCGCTGACAGGGCATGCGCCGGGAGGCATGGCCGCGCCGCCGGGGTTTTCGACGCTGCTGGCGGCGGCGGGTCCGATGGCGCGGTCAGCGGAGGATCTGGAGTGCGGGTTGCGGGTGCTGGGCGGGCCGGAGGGACCGAAGACGAAGGCGATGCGTTGGAGTCTGCCTGATCCGCGCCGCCGGAGGCTGAGCGATTACCGGATCGGATACGTACTGGAGGATCCGGCGGTTCCCGTCTGTGGAGAGACGAAGGCGGTGCTGGAGGAGGCCGTGCGAGCATGCGAGCGCGCGGGGGTGACGGTGCGAGAGGGGTGGCCGGCCGGGTTCAGCTTCGAGAGGTTGCTGGAGACATACCAATTTCACCTGGGCGCGTTCGATTACAGCATGACGCCGCCTGACATTCAGCCGATGGCGAGGGAGCAGTTGAAGTCAAGGCCGGGCGCATTCGTCCGGGGAGCGCTGAGCAGTTTCGCGGAGTGGCAGAGAGAAAACATGAAGCGTCTGGCATACCGGGCGCAGTGGGAGAGGTATTTCCAGGAAGTGGATGTGTTTCTGCTGCCGACGACGTTCACGGCGGCGTTTCCGCACGATCCGACGCCGCCGGATGCGCGGATGCTGGCGCTGGCGGACGGCAGCCTGCGGCGATTTTGGGATCTTGTGACGTATATTTGTCCGGCCACACTGACTGGGTGTCCGGCGACGACGGCGCCGGTGGGGCTGACGAAAAGTGGTCTGCCCGTGGGGATCCAGATCATGGGGGCGTATCTGGAAGACGCCACGCCGATTGAGTTTGCGCGGCTGCTGGCTGGGGAGATCGGGGGATTTCGGGCGCCGGCGGGGTTCTGAAGCGAATCTTCAGAATCGCAACGCAGGATGACGAGAGAGGTGATATCAGATGAAGACACTCTTGGGAATTAGCGTTGCGGCGCTTTTGTTGGGCAGTTTGGCGATGTCGGCGGAGAAGAAGGTCAAGATGCAGGATCTGCCGCCGGCTGTCCAGCAGACGGTGAAGGAGCAGACGAAGGACGCTTCGCTCGTGGGGCTCTCCAAGGAAGTTGAGAAGGGGAAGACCGTCTACGAGCTGGAGACGAAGAAGGCCAGCGGGCAGACCCGGGACCTGATGATCGATTCGGCGGGAGCGGTGATCTCGGTGGAGGAGGAGGTCGCACTGGAGAGCGTTCCGGCTGCGGCGAAGTCAGCGATTGAGAAAGCTGCGGCTGGGGGGAAAGTGACCAGGGTGGAACAGGTGACGGAGGGGAAGTCGGTCTCCTATGAAGCGGGGATCGTGAAGAAGGGCAAGAAGTCGGAGATCGCAGTGAGGGCAGATGGGACGGAGATGAAGTGAGCGGGCGCCGGGGGTAGGTCAGCGCCCGACATGCGATCGACAGGACTGTCCTGACTAGGGCAGGAGGGTGTAGTTGACTTCAATTTCAGTGACAATCTCGACGGGCTGGCCGTTCAGGAGAGTGGGGCTGTATTTCCACTGGCGGACGGCGTCGATGGCGTTTTGAACCAGGCGCTTATCGACGAGCTGGTTGATGGGTTCGAGGCTGAGGATACTGCCCTCTTTGGAGATGACGGCGCGGAGCATGACGGTGCCCTGGACGCCTTCGGCTTTGCAGTCCATGGGGTAGACGGGTTTGGCCTTGGAGATGAGCTTGGCGGCCTGCATGTTGCCGCCGACGCGGAGGCGCTGGGGCGCGCTGGGATCGGCGCTGACTTTGTCGGAGACGGTGATGGATTCCTTGATGGAGCCTGTCTGCAGGATGAGGTCGAGGCGTCCGCTCTGGCCGGGGCCGACGGGGACGGCGGAGAGGCGCAGGGCGGCGAAGCCGGGTTTTTCGACGATGACGATGTAGTCGCCGTCGGGCAGAGGGGCGGCGGTGAACTCGCCGGCGTCGTTGGTGCGGACGACTTCCTTGCGGGCGCTGTTGGTGAACTGGATGGTGATCCTGGCCTGGGCGACGGCGGCGCCGCTGGGGTCCCTGACGATGCCGGAGAGGCCGTCTCCGAAGGCGAGCAGCGGCGTGTGAAGTGCGGCGAGCGGGAGGAGCAGCGCGAGCGCGGCGGCGGAGACGCCGAGGAAGAAGCGGACGCCGGCGGGGCGGCGGTTGGAGTTAGGAGAGAGCATGGCGCGGAGCCGGTGCTCGAGTTGGGAAGCGTGGGCCATCGGAATTCCTCCTTGGGGAATAGGGGCGCGGCCGGAGAGGCCGCGGACGATTTCGATCAGGTGGGCGGCGTAATCGGAAGCGCGGTCGACGGAGGCGAGGACGAGGTCATCGCAGGCGAATTCGGCTTCGAGAGCAAGTTTTCGGGAGGCGGCCCAGATCCAGGGCAGGGGCCAGTAGAGGGCGCAGGCGAGGGCGCCGAGGAAGAGGGTGATGGTGTCGAGGCGGCGGGCGTGTGCGGCCTCATGGGTGAGGACAACGCGGAGTCGCTCGGGCGGCCAGTTGGAGGCTTCAGGAGAGAGCAGGATGGCGGGGCGGATCAGCCCGCAGACCATGGGCATGGAGATGGAGGGGGCGCAACGGACGTCCACTCCCTGGAAGCGGCGGAGGAGCGAGGCGCGGCGAACGGTGAGAGTCGCCCGGGCCTGGGAGAACAATGTGCGGCCCAGGAGGAAGAGCGCGCCGGCGGCGTAGATGCGCCAGAGCCAGATCGCCGTGGATGCGGAGTCTTCGTCTGCGCCCGCGGTGATCGTCAACACGGTGCGGGCGACGGCCTGGACGGGCGGGGCCGCGGCGGGTGTCGAGGGAGTCCAGCGGGGCGTGCATACGGAGAGGATGGGGAGCAGGAGGAGTGCGGCGAAGGCGGCGAGCCAGATCTGGTGACGCGCTGCGGCGGAGGCGCGGCGGAGCGAGAAGGCTGCGAGCCAGGCGAGGGACAGAAGCAGGCTGGCTTTCAAGAAGAGAGGGAGCAGAGTGGAGGCGTTCATCCTATTTCCCCTCCTGGCGGGCTTTTTCGATGAGACTGGCGAGGTGATTGAGTTCTTCGGCGGAGAGGCGGGTGGAGCGGTCGTCGAGTAGAGCGGAAGCGGCGCGTGCGGGAGAGCCGCCGAAGAAGGTATCGACGAGGTGGCGAAGCGCGGAGCGGCGGGCGCGGGAGAGTCCGGCGACGGGGGAGTAGACGTAGCGGAGGTCCTCGGCTTCGTGGCGGACGTGGCCCTTCTCTTCGAGGGTGCGGAGGTGGGCGCGGACGGCGGAGTAGCTGGGGCGGTCTTCCATGTCCTGGTGGACTTCGGCGGCTGTGGCGCGGCCGCGGCGGAAGAGGATCTCCATGATCTGGCGCTCGCGGCGGCTGAGGCGAAGGGGTGCGGAAGCCATTGTACGAGGTGCTGCCTTTCTAACAGTCTGCTAGAAAACTAGCATATCTTCGTGCCTGGGTCAATAGACACCGCGGGCCGGGATTGGTTCCAGGATTTTTCGAAGCTCGCAATTCTCCTGATAAGATCCACGTGTGCTACGGCTGACAGGCGCGGACTTTGCGATCATCGCGATCTATTTCGTCGCGGTGCTCGGAATCGGGTGGTATCTGAAGCGGCGGGCGGGGACGACGGCGGATTACTTTTTTGCGGGGCGGAGCCTGAGCGCGTGGATAGCGGGGCTGAGCTTTGTGGCGGCAAACCTGGGGTCGCTGGAGCTGCTGGGGTGGTCGGCATCGGCGTATCAGTACGGGATGCTGGCGACGCACTGGTATTGGGTGGGGGCGATTCCGGCGATGCTGGTGCTCGGCGTGGTGATGATGCCGTTTTACTATGTGTCGAAGGCGCACTCCGTGCCGGGGTATCTGAAGCTGCGCTATGGGGAAGGGGCGCGGCTGTTGTCGGCCATCTCATTCGCGGTGATGACGGTGTTGATGAGCGGCATCAACATGTTCTCTATGGCCGTGGTGATGAAAGTGATTCTGGGATGGAACATCCACTTCAGCATCATCGTGTCGACGGTGACGGTTGGGATCTATGTGGCGCTGGGGGGATTGCTGTCGGCGGTGTTCAACGAGGTGCTGCAGTTTGTGCTGATTTGGGCAGGCACGCTGCTGATCCCGATTGTGGGGCTGATTGAGACGGGAGGATGGAGCGGCATGCTTGCGCGCATCGCCGAGCGGTTTCCAGGCGGAGATTACACGCACATGTGGAGCAACATGGGCTCGGCGGCGGCGAATCCCATGGGTGTGCATTGGACGGGGATGGTCTTCGGGTTGGGGCTGATCGGCGCGTTCGGATATTGGACGACGGATTTTCTGGTGGTGCAGCGCGTGATGGCGGCGAGGGATTTGCGGTCGGCGCAGATGGCGCCGGTGATCGGAGCGGCGTTCAAGATGTTGGTGCCGCTGGTGGTAATCCTGCCGGGGCTGTTGGGGCGCGCGGTGCTGCCGGTGGAACTGGTGGGCGAGACGGAGGCGCTGGCGACGGGAGGGCACAGCTATAACGAGGTGATGCCGCTGATCATGGCACGGTACCTGACTCCGGGGCTGCTGGGGCTGGGCGTGACGGCGCTGATCGCAGGATTCATGTCGGGGATGGCGGGCAACGTCAGCGCATTTGCGACGGTGTGGACGTATGACATATACCGTCCGGTGTTCCGGAAGGACGCGAGTGATGCGGTGTGTTTGCGGATGGGCCGGTGGTGCACCGTGGTGGGGTTGCTGGTGAGCATCGGAGCGGCGTACCTGGTGATGCAGTTCGCGAGCATCATGGATTACGTCCAGGCGCTGTTCGGATTCTTCATCATTCCGCTATTCGGGACGGTGATTCTGGGAATGATGTGGAAGCGCGCGACGCCGGCGGGAGGATTCTGGGGGCTGCTGGCGGGGACGGTGTCGTCGGCGGCGTTGTGGGTGTGGGTGAGGATGGATCCTTCCGCGTTGTCGATTATCGCGATGTCGGGAAATGCGAAGGCGATGGCGGAGAATCTGTACCGGTTTATCTGGTCGTGGGTGGTGTGCGTGGTAGTGACGGTGGGGGTGAGCCTGATAACGCGTCCGAAGAAGGAGAAGGATTTGGAGGGGCTGGTGTACGGGCTGACGCCAATCCCTTCCGCGCAGGGGCCAATGTTCTGGGCCGGGGTGGTGGGGGCGGTGTTTGTGGTGTTGAACGTTTTGTTTTGGTGATTTGGTTCGCGAGCGGGTGTATAGTACAGGAGCTTGACATCCGAAATCAGGAGCCAGCTCCCGCATGAAGAGCTCTGTTTTTCTTCCGTATTTTGTTTTCGCCAGCGCGCTTTTTGCAGCCGCACCGAAGTCGCGCACCTGGGGCGAACTCGCGCAGGAAGTGCGGCCCGAGTGGACTGTGCGAGTGGTGCTGCCGGATGGGTCGGTGGTGGAAGGGAAGCCAGCGCGGTTCGAACCGGAATCGCTGAGCATGCGGATCACTCACACGAGCAACAAGTCGCTTCACCCGAAGGGCGACATTGCGATTCCGCGCGAGCAGGTGAAGGTTGTGGGGATTCGAAAGAACCGACACAAGGGACGATTGATGGGCACCCTGATTCCCGCAGCGGCAGGGGTCGCGGCAGGAATCGCCGTCAGTGCAGGCAGCGATGATTTCATAATTCCCTCCGAGGCCTTCGGCGCAGGTTTCGGGGCCGCGGTCGCACTGGTGGGCGGGACTGCCGGGTACTTCATCGGCCGCGCCTTCGACAGGCGCTTCGAGACGGTTTCGATCGCGCCAGAGCCGAGGGGTCCCTCCACCCGGATGTCAGCAGTGTCTGCGCGGTGAAATCGAAGATCGTGGGGAATCAGGGGTACACGTTCGGGGGTGAGACGACGTCAGATTGTGAGAATGCGAGCGTGGCAGGGATTTCTGTTTCTGGTGGTGATTGAGACTGCTGCGGCGGGGCAGCAGTTCGAGGTGGCGTCGGTGAGGATGTCGGAGCAGGACGAGGTTCGCGCCCGTGGACGAGTCGGCGGAGTGGGGAGCGGCGGGGCATGCCCGCAGTCTATCCGGGTGAATCGAGACAGGGTGGAGATTCGATGTGCGACGCTGTTGGCTCTGATCGGATATGCGTTCAGAATCTCGCCAGAGCGAGTAGTTGGGGTGGAATCGGCGACAAGGTTCGATATCGCGGCGAAGATGCCGGAGGGCGTCCCCGATAGACAAGTGCCGGAGATGGTTCAAGGGCTGCTTGCGGATCGATTCAGACTCGTGTGCCACCATGGGACTACGAACAGTCCATTTATGGGCTGGTAGTGTCAAAGGGCGGGCCGAGGTTGGAGAAGGCTGCAGCAGAGGTAGAGGCGGCTCCGGAAGGTGCGATGACATTTTTCGGGAGTGTGATAGGGTCTGCGACGACGATGAGCAACCCGCGAATGGGAGTCGTGCGGGTGATTGATGCGGGCCAGCGTACTCAGCGGTGGGAGGCGTCGAGCACCACGTTGGCGGGACTGGCTGATCTGATCGACAGAGCGGCTCCGTTTTTGTCGGCGCCAGTCGCGGACATGACCGGAGTGTCAGGGCGATACCGGCTGAGTCTGCAAGTGACGTTACCGAGCGATGTCAGCGCAGCGGAGATGGAGGGCGCCGTGGTCAGGGCGTTCAACGATGGACTGCGCAAGCTCGGGCTGCGATTAGAGCGGCGCAGAGGGCCGGTGGAAAGCGTCGTCGTGGATCACATCGAGAAGATGCCGACTGCGAATTAGCGGCTTCCCTGGGTCAGCCGGCGAATTTGTCGGTGGCGGCGACGAGGGCGCGGGTATTGGGCGGATCAAAGGCGCTGTGGCCGCAGTCGGGTGTGATGACGAGGTCGGCTTCGGGCCAGGCGCGATGGAGGGCCCAGGCGGATTCGATGGGGCAGACGACGTCGTAGCGGCCCTGGACGATGACGCCGGGGATGTGACGGATGCGTGAGGCGTCGCGAAGCAGTTGGTCGTCGGGATCGAGGAAGCCTTTGTTCATGAAGTAGTGGGCTTCGATGCGGGCAAAGGCGAGGGCGAACTCGTCCTCTTCGTAGTGACTGGTGAAGGCGGCGTCGGGGAGGAGTTTGGAGGTAGCGCCTTCCCAGCCGGACCAGATCTTGGCGGCAGCGAGGCGGACGGCGGGGTCGCCGCTGGTGAGGCGGCTGTGGTAGGCGGAGAGGAGATCGCCGCGCTCGGCTTCCGGGATGTGGTTGAGGTAGGGCTCCCAGGCGTCGGGGTAGAGGATGGAGGCGCCGCGCTGGTAGAACCAGTCGATCTCCTGTTTGCGGAGAAGAAAGATGCCGCGGAGGACGAGCTCGGTGACGCGGTTCGGGTGGGTCTCGGCGTAAGCAAGGGCGAGGGTGGAGCCCCAGGAGCCGCCGAAGACCTGCCAGCGGTCGATGTGGAGATGGTCGCGGAGTTTTTCGATGTCGGCGACGAGGTCCCAGGTGGTGTTGGCTTCGAGGGAGGCGTACGGAGTGGACTTCCCGCAGCCGCGCTGGTCGAAGAGGACGATGCGGTATTTGTCGGGATGGAAGAAGCGTCGCTGTTTGGGGTCGGAGCCGCCACCGGGTCCACCGTGGAGGAAGACGACGGGCTTGCCGGAAGGGTTGCCGCATTCTTCGAAGTAGATTTCGTGAAGGGAAGAGACCTGGAGGCGGCCGGTATTGTAGGGCTCGATAGGCGGGTAGAGCCAGGTAACGGGGTCTTTGAGGGGGTGAGGGGGCATCGGAGGCAGTATAACGTGAGGTACTAGGTGTTGGTGACGTTCACCATATTTACCGCATGCTTCGTGGAAGTCGTTGAGAGTCAGAATCAGTCGGGCAAGAAGTGGGAAATATGGTGAACGCCACCATGTTTACGTGTTTTGGGAACCAACGCGGCGGCGGGGGAGTAGTCTAACGCAGCATGATGCATACACTGGCGTCGGACTTGCGCTATGCGGGGCGGGAATTGCGGCGGCGGCTGGGATTCACATTGACGGCGGTGATTTCGCTCGCGCTGGGAGTCGGGGCGACGAGCGCGGTGTTCAGCGTGATCCACGCTGTACTGATCGATCCGTTTCCTTACCACGGTTCGGAGCGGATGATGCAGGTGGTGCTTCTGGACAAGAGCGGGAACGACCGGTATCCGGGATTCACCGGCGAACAGCTTGAGCAGATCCGTCAGGCGAAGAGCGTGGAGAGCGTGGTGGCGGAGGACGGGTGGAATCTGACGACCACCGACGGAGACCTGCCAGAGGACGTGGTGGCGGCATACATCAGTCCGAACGCGCCGGAGCACTGGGGCACGAAGGCGCTGATGGGGCGATGGCTCGTCCCGCAGGATGCGCCGCCGGGGCAGGAGGCGGAGCGCGTGGTGGTGCTCGGGTACAAGTTCTGGCAGCGGTACTACAACGGCGATCCGGATATTGTCGGACGGACCATTCAACTGGTGCGGAAGAACTACCAGATCGTGGGAGTGATGCCGCCGCGTTTTCGATGGCGAGAGGCCGAGATCTACGTGCCTCTGAAGGTCACGATCAGCCCGAATATTTACTACGGATCGACGGTCAAGCTGCGGCCGGGCGTTTCGAGAGAGCAGGCGAATGCGGAACTGCAGCCGCTGCTGGAGCAGTTCGCGAAGGGGGCGCCGACGAGGTATCCGGTCGCGTTCCGGGTGGGTTTAAAGAGCATCATCGACTTGTACGCCAAGCCGCTGGGGCCGACGTTGTATCTGCTGTTCGGCGCGGTGGCGTCGCTGCTGCTGATCGGGTGCGGGAACGTGTCGATTCTGCTGCTGGCGCGCGGGGCGCAGCGGCAGCACGAACTGGCGGTGCGGGCGGCGCTGGGAGCGGGGCGGTCCAGGATCATCCGGCAACTGTTGACGGAGTCGCTGGCGATCGGCGTGGCGGGGACGACGCTGGGGATAGTCCTGGCATGGAGGGGTCTGGAGTTGATCAAGGCCTGGCTGCCGCCGTTCTCGTTCCCCGCCGAGTCGGTGATCGAGATGAACGTGCCGGTGCTGCTGTTCAGCGCGAGCCTGGCGTTACTGACGGCGATCATCTTCGGCATAGCGCCGGCGCTGCAGATGTCGCGGCCGGATGTGGGGCGCGTGGTGCAGAGCAATTCGCGCAGGGTGATGGGGAGCGCGCATGGAAAGAGGACGCACAGTGCGATGGTGGGAGCGCAGGTGGCGTTGACGCTGCTGCTGCTGACGGCGGCGGGCGCGGCGATGAAGGGGTTCCTGCGGATGGTGAATACGGAACTGGGGTACGACCCGCACAACACGATGTCGGTGCCGATTCCGATCCATGAGGGGACTTACGGGACGTGGAAGGAGCGGGCGGAATACTTCGAGCAGATTCGCACGAGGATCGCGGCGATGCCGCAGGTGGTGGAGGCGGGGATTTCGACCAACGCGACCCCGCCGGCGAACGGGTGGGACAACCGGATCGAGATTCTGGGCAGCGGATCGAGCGAGAATCCCACGGTGCGCGTGAATTTCATCGACCCCGACTATTTCCCGGTGCTGAAGATTCCGCTGTCGCAGGGGCGGCTGTGGGACCGCGCGGACACGATGCGGGCGGCGCCGCTGGCGGTGATCAACCAGACGATGGCGAAGCAGTTCTGGCCGAACGGCGGCGCCATCGGGAGCCAGTTTCGCATTCCAGGGATGAAGGATGAGCCGCCGTACAGTCCTGCGGCGGCGGGCAGTGAAGGGTGGATCCAGATTGTGGGTGTGGTGGCCGACGTCAGGAACGACGGGCTGCGGAAGGCGATCAAGCCGGCGCTGTATGTGCCGTACACGCTGAAGATGCGAATGTTCACGCAGATTCTGGTGCGGACTCGCGTTGCGCCGCTGTCGGCGCTGCGGGACATCCGGACGGAGTTGGTGAAGCTCGACCGGGAGCAGCAGGTGATGCGCGTGAGGGACCTGGAGACGTGGATCGAAGAGGGGCGCGAGTACGCGCAGCAGAGACTGGTGGCGCGGCTGTTTGGGATCTTCTCGGGTCTGGCTCTGCTGCTGGCTGCGGTGGGGCTTTACAGTGTCGTGTCGTACGGCGTGGCGACGCGGACGAACGAGTTCGGGATCCGGATGGCGTTGGGGGCGAAGGCGCCGGATGTGGTGAGGCTGGTGCTGTCGGCGACGTCGGTGAGCGTAGGGGTAGGAGTGGCGGCGGGGCTTGTGATGAGCGTGGTGCTCGACAAACTGGCGGCGAAGTGGGTAACTGAGAGCTCGCGAGATCCTTGGATCCTGGGCGGAGTGACCGGTGTGATGGTGGTGGTGGCGCTGCTGGCGTGCCTGGCTCCGGCGAGGCGGGCGGCTGGGGTGGATCCGATGGAGGCGCTGCGGTACGAGTGAGGGACGGCGAAGATCCGTAAAATTTACCGCTCGATGTTTTTTCTACAGGCAACCGAGATGGGAGCATCCACTGGAAGTCTTTGATTCACGTGGCGAAACGGGTTTGGCCATCGGTGTGCGGTTTCTTCGTCGCACGGATGCTCAAAACAATGAACCACAATCGATGCGTGACGACGGTCTGCGTTACCCTGGCTGCGATGTCGTTTGCAGGCGCCCTGTTGGCCCAGAGGGGACGAGGCGGCGGGGCGAGCCGGGGAAGTGAGCAACAACCCCCCGCAGTCGAGCGTGGACAGGGCAACATCGGGGGCCCGTCAAACAGGTTCGATGCTGCTTCGGGCGGGACGAGCCTGGAACGCCTGGTACACAACCCGGCACTCTCACAACGGATTCAACCCCTGATTCCGGCGGGAACCGATTTGCATTCCGCCGCGGCTGGTTTCCGCAACGGGGGTGAGTTCATTGCCGCTCTGCACGTGTCGCGTAATCTGGGAATTCCCTTCGACCAGTTGAAGAGCCGGATGACGGGCAACGGTGAATCTCTCGGCAAGGCAATTCAGGCACTGAGGCCAGACATTGACTCCAAGGCCGTAAAGGACAATGTGAAGGCTGCGATGGGCGCAGCCAATGGAGACATGAAAGCCTCGAAGCAACGGCCGGCTGTGAGCAACATGGGGGGCGATTTTCTCATGAAGCCGGAGCTTACGGCACGCCTCAATCCACTGTTGCCCGCCGGGATGACAATGGAGCAGGCCTCTGCCGGTTTTCCGAACAAAGGGCAGTTTGCCGCTGCGCTCCACGCCGCCAGGAACCTGAACATTCCATACAGAGACTTACGTGCCCGCATGATCGCAGGCGGCGAGTCGTTGGGCGAGGCCATCCATGCACTGAGGCCCGAACTGAAGCCTGGCGAAATTGAATCCGGAATCAAGGGAGCCAGTGAGGCTTCGGAGCGCGATCTGGATGCAAGTGGAGAGCTGAACGCGGCGATCTCAAATCCAAAGTAGGGGCCAAGTCCCGCTACTCGAATCGAAGGGCAGTGATAGGGTCGAGCCTTGCCGCCTGGAGGGCGGGGTAGTAGCCGAAGAAGACTCCGACCAGCGCGGAGAACACGAATGCCAGGAGGACCGAGCCGGCGCCGGTGCTAGTGGACCAGCCGGCGATGGAACTGATGGCCCAGGAGGCGGCGAGTCCGACGGCGATGCCTGCGAGACCGCCGGCGATGGAGAGGGTGACGGCTTCAACGAGGAACTGGGAGAGGATGTCGCGCATGCTGGCGCCGATGGCTTTGCGGATGCCGATTTCCTTAGTGCGCTCGGTGACGGACACCAGCATGATGTTCATGATGCCAATACCGCCGACGATCAGGGAGACGCTGGCGATGGCGCCGAGCAGGTAGGCCATGATGCGGGCAGAGGCTTCCTGGGCCGCGAAGACCTCAGAGAGGTTGCGGACGGAGAAGTCGTCCTCGGCGTTGGGCTGGAGGTGGTGGCGCTGGCGGAGGAGGACGGAGATCTGGTCGATGGCGGAGTCGATCTGCCCGGAGCCGCGAGCCTGGACCATGATGCTGCCGACGGAGCGGGCGTTGGCCTGGCTTGTGCCGAGCACGCGCTTCTTGGCGGTGCTGATGGGGATGAGGATGACGTCGTCCTGGTCCTGGCCGGTGGGGCTCTGGCCTTTGGGGGCGAGGACGCCGGCGACGGTGAAGGGGATATTGCGAATGCGGAAGATCTGGCCGACGGGGTCGGCATCGCCGAAGAGATTCTGCACGACGGTGATGCCCAGCAGTGCGACACGGGCTGAGGCTTCGACGTCCTGTTGCGTGATGGGCTGGCCGTTGATGACGGCGGAGTCGCGGATATCAAGGTACGCGGGTACGGTGCCGTAGATGGAGGTAGCCCAGTTGTTGTTGCCGTAGACGACCTGCGCGGCGCTGCGGACGATGGGGGCGGAGGCGGAGACGGCAGGGCACTCGCCGGCGATGGCTGCAGCATCGTCTTCAGTGAGGGCAAGGCTGGCTCCGCTGCCCATGCGCATGCCGTTGGAGGTGACACTGCCGGCGAGAACGATGATCAGGTTGCTGCCCATGCTGGAGATCTGAGCCTGGATGCGCTGGGTGGCTCCGGTGCCCACGGCGACCATGGCGATGACCGCGGCGACACCGATGATGATGCCGAGCATGGTGAGGGCGGAGCGGAGGCGGTTAGCGGCGAGGGCTGCCAGGGCCATGCGTGCGCTTTCGGCGAGGTTTTTCATAACGTCCTCCAAAGGCTGACCGGCTCTTTGACGTTCGCGGGTCCGGTGAGATCAGAAACGTGGGCCGGGAGCGGGTCCGCTGTTTCTGGCGGATTTTGAACTGGCGGTTGAGGCGATGACGACGGGGTCGCCCTGCTTGAGGTCGCCCGAGAGGATCTCGGTGGAGACGCCGTCGGAGGCTCCGGCAGTGACGTCGACGCGGCGGGGTTTCCCGTTGGTGTCGAGGCTCCAGACGGCTGGGGTGTTGAGTCGCCGGTCCACGGCATCCGGAGGACGGAAACGGAGGGCGGCGTTGGGGACCTTGAGAACGCCGGCGAGGCGGCCGGTGATGATGCGGACTGTGGCAGTCATGCCGGGAAAGAGTTTCAGGTCCGGATTGTCGACAGCGATGACGACGTCATAGGTGATCACGTTCTGGACATTGATGGGCGCCTTGCGGATTTCTCGGACGCTGCCGTGAAAAGTGCGGCCGGGATAGGCGTCAACGGTGAAGGTGGCATCCTGGCCGGGCATGACCTTGCCGACATCCGCTTCGGAAACGTTGGTGTCGACCTGCATTTTGGCGAGGTCCTGGGCGATTTGGAAGAGGGTAGGGGCCTGGAGGCTGGCGGCGACGGTCTGGCCGACATCGACTTTGCGGTCGACGACGACGCCATCGACAGGCGCGCGGATGTAGGTATGGTCGAGGTCGGTCTGTGCCGAAGTGAGGGCAGCCTCGTTCTGCTTCACCTGGGCGGTGGCGCTGGCGAATTGGGTGCGGGCGACTTCGAGCTGCGCTTCGGCGGCGATGATGGCCTGGCGGGCGGCGTCGGCCTGCGCTTCCGCGGCTTTGAGGTTGCCCTGGGCCGCATCGTAATTGGCTTTGGCGGTGTCGAGGTCCTCGCGGGAGATGATGACGTCGTTGGAGAGTGCCGCGCGGCGCTCCCATTTGTATTTGGCGTCCTGAAGTTCGGCGCGGCAGCGCAGGATGGCGGCTTCCGCGGCGGCGAGATTGGCCTTGGCCGATGCGACTCCAGCCTGCTTCTCGTTGATCTGAGCCTGGGTGTTGACGACAGCGGATTTGGAGGCGTCGAGGACGGCGCTGGCCTGCTGGACGCGCGCTTCGAAGAGGGCGGGGTCGATGCGCGCGACGACCTGTCCTTTGGTGACATGGCTGTTAAAGTCGGCGTCCAGCTCGAGGATGTTGCCGGAGACCTGGCTGCCGACCTGGACGGTGACGACGGCATTGGGGTTGCCGGTGGCTGCGACGGTGAGGAGCAGATCGCCGCGCGAGGCCCGCACGGTGCGGAATTGCTCGGTGTTGTGGCCGTGGATCAGCGACCAGGAACCCGCGACGGCGACGGCGGCGAGGACGCCGAGGCCCGAGATCCAGCGGGAGGTGGAACCGCTCATAAAATCTTTTCCTCCTGACAGGAAAGGCGATGGAAGGAGAACCAGTGGTGACATCCTGTCGGCAGGGGACGAAAAGAGCCCCGTAGAGAAGGGACTACAATATGCGGCATGCGTGAGATTCAGAGAATTGCGGTGCTGGGCGCCGGGAACATGGGCGGAGCGTTGATCGGGGGGATTCTGAAAGCCGGCATGGCGCGGCCGGACCAGATTGTGGCGACGACGAGATCGGCGGAACATGCTTCAGAGGTTGCGGAGCGGTTCGGGGTGCGCGCGACGGCCGGGATGAACCGCGAGGCGGCTGCCGAGAGCGATCTGGTGATACTGGCGGTGAAGCCGTCGACGCTGGGGAAGGTGGTGGAGGAGATTCGCGAAGTGCTGCACGAAGGGCAGATGCTCCTGTCGGTCGCGGCGGCGGTGCCGATCAAATTGATCGAAAAGCTGGCGGGGCGGAGGATGCCAGTGTTCAGGGCGATGCCGAACATTCCAGTGGTGGTGGAGGAGGGGGCGACGGCGGTCTCGGCGAACTCGGTGGCGACGATTGAGGATCGGGCGCTGATCGAGAAGATTTTCAGGGCGGTGGGCGTGGTGTGCTTCGTGGACGAGGAGGCGATGGACGCGGTGACGGCGCTGTCGGGGAGCGGACCCGCGTACATCTACATGGTGATTGAGGCGCTGATCGCGGGTGGGCTGAAGATGGGGCTGTCGCACGAGGTATCGACGCGTCTGGCGGAACAGACGGTGCTGGGAGCGGCAAAACTGGTGCGCGAGACTGGAGCGCACCCGGCGATCCTGCGGGACCAGGTGATCACGCCGGGCGGGGTGACAATCTCGGCGATTCATGAGTTGGAGCGGCACGGGCTGCGGGCGATGTTGATCTCGGCGGTGGAGACGGCGACGAATCATTCGCGGAGCCGGACGAAAGCGCTGTTGGAACAGGCGAGGGAGTAGCAGAGATCAGCGGTCGGCGGTCAGAGATCAGCTTTTCGTCTAGATGAGTTGCCGCGCCACTCAGGGGAGTGTCAGGCGAGGGCTTGCTGGATGTCGGCGATGATGTCGTCGAGGGCTTCGATGCCGACGGAAAAGCGGACGAGGTTTTCGCGGAGACCCATGCGTTCCTTCTGCTTGTCAAGGGCCGACACCTGGAAGTACGACGCCGAAATATCGCTCAATCTCCATTTACACCCGTCCACGAAAAGCGCCAGTCCAGACTCTTTCGATCTTCCCACTGCTAGAAACCACGAGCATTGTTGGCGTCAACCGAACCGGATAGGCTGCAGCCGACCGGAAGGTCAGATTGTGCAAAACTTCGAACCGCGGCCGCCTGAGGTTCATCCAACTGGAAAGTCCTTCATCATCCACCGAAAGAGCGATGAACCGAAAGCGGCCTTCTGTACGACGGGCAAGAGCGGATGCGCTCTCAAAATTGCGTTCACACCAGCCGCAATCTGGTGAGAAGAAGTACAGGATCAAAGGCAGCCGGGCAGGAAAGCGCACCGAGAGTGGTTCGCCCAAGGAGTTTTCTGCCGCAATGGACTTCGCGTCATTCCCCAGCGAAATTCCTGCCGAACTGGATGTTGAGTGTTGGGAGATTGTGAAAACAAGAAAGCCGAGTCCCAGGTTGAGCAGCGCAGATACCACGGCCAGGGTTCTTGACATCGTACTTAATAGCCGCTTCTCGGCCCTTTCTGCATCGCCCGATCCAAACGCGCGTAGGTGCTTAGCGTGATGTCTCTGTTGTTTTCAACGATTTGATACAACTGCTCTCGCAGGTCGCCAGTACGACGGCAAAGCGATAGAAATGACTTTGCGGAATAAAGCCACTCTGCAGCGAAATGCTGCCGTATCTCTTCGGCTCGTCCAAAAAACTCGGCATAGACGCTGGCTGCCTTCTTGGTTTCATCCGCGCCGGATGCTTGTTGCATGACACGGGCTAAGACCAGCGCCTTGATTTGGAAGAACTGTCGCGCAGACAGCTTGCGAGACTTCTTCCAGTCCTCAACCTCGCGTAGAACACGGTCGAAGACCGAGGCGGGTGCCTCGCTCCCCGGCGTTCCCTTCTTCCGATCGATCAGAGTTTGAAACCACTCGCGGTACTCAGGCGTATCGGCGACCAGGTCAAGGGGCGGACGCGATTCGACCAGCTTCGCGCTCACAATCGACTTCAGGTCCAATCTAGCCTCATTGAGATGCGCTCCAGCCATAAGGTCGACCTGCTGAAGGGCTGACGCCTCACGTTCCTGCAACGGTTTGCTTCTCACCATATCTGCGCATCGGGGTTGCTTAAGGTGCCTAGCGTAGTATTCGCGGAATGCGGAAAGAAAGGCAGCGACTGCGATGCCTTCAGCCTGACATCGACTGACCAGCACTCTCAACCGATTTTGCCCACCTTCGGAGAGGAGGTGGACCGAGAACGAGCGGTCATCTGCCTGAATGTCGTGAAGCTGGGACGTTAGCACAGCTAGTAAGTTTTCCAGCGTCTTGCCTGGCAGTTTAGCCTCCGATAGAAAATATAGGATTCCCAAAACGTGCGCCGGTGCAGATGCTGGGAACAAGTGGCTTGTCAGAAATGCGTCGCGTTGCCCCCTCTGCGACTCCTCGGTCGAAAAAGAGCGATCAGTAAGGTCTCCTAGGACCTGGTAGTACTGGCGCAGGCGCGGCACCTGGAAATCCTCACAGGTCAACGGAACTGGCTGTGTGGGCGCTAGAGTCTCAAACCAAGTCCGCGCTGTTCGAGGGTCAACATCGCTCAATGCACTGATGGAGCGCAATTTCAGCGAAAGTCGGTCGACTCCCAAATCCGACGCAATGGCTGCAAGAGCAGGTTCTGTATCCGTGAAACCAACAGGAACCGGTTCTGTTGGGAACAACTGTTCGACCTGATCAGCCGTGCGAAGGACAGTTTCCAGTATTGCCTTCCGGCGTGGTGGAGATGTGGAGGGACAGAGATCCAGAGTCTTCAGAAGGAAATCAGCTCTTAATGCGGGCGCTTGAACCGCCGAGGCTGAATCGGTGAGTTCTTCGCAATAACCGTTGCGACCGACGACACGCCCAGTGGAATTGGAAGGTTGCGCTTGCGCGTGAATGGTCAGCCAGAGTGCAAGAGGTAGAAGTATCCTGCATCCACGAGTTCGGGAATGGCAGGCGCTCGCACTCTTGGTTTCCACGGAGATCATCGTTGCGTGCACACTCTGGGGTACTCATCAACGCATTGCGATTTGTTGCATGTATAGCCCATGTTGCATCCGATATATGGACTTTGAATACAATCCGGCGTGCCGTTGCAGCAAGGCGAGCAACTTTCATTTGCCTGCAGACTGCAAATGGAGAGAGCTTGGTCTTGTTCGCTATGAAATAGGTTGCGCGCGGCGGGCATGGCAAGAAGGATGCCTGCCAGCATGGAGGCAGTCTGAAGTGCTTTTAGCATTTATAATCCCTTCCAAACGCGTTGCGGCCAGAATTCTGGAATCAGAATAGGTCTAGCAATGACGCGTGTCAAGCTACAAACCGTAATATTTCGTAGTTTGTGATTGTCCCCATTTGAGGACTCCACGGAAAGTTCTTGAATTCAGTGGAGAGATTCATTTGTACGCAAGTGGATTACAGAGCGGTAGCGATTTCCCGGTCTCCCTTCCCGCAGGCGTCCAGCATTTCCACCATATCCAGCAGTTGCCTGTCCTCGTTGACGGCAGCAAAACGCCGGAGTTAATTCCTGACGAGCTGGCGTACAATCACTTCATTCTTGTTATTGCAGAGCATCTCAAGCCCTCTCCGGAGGAAGTTCGTCGTAGTGACTCGAGACTCTCAGTGATCCATCTTACCCCGCAGGATGCCGATGCTCTCCTCAGATCTGTAGCGGGCGTGAGAGCGCAACTTGACGAAATTGAGAACGCGAGGCGGGCGACTTCCACTGGCGCGCAAGCACCTGACGTTCAAGCGCTAAAAGCACGCTGGCAATCAGTCGTTTCTGCCGCCCGGGATCGCTGCTCGCCTCATCGCGCACAGTATGCGCCTCGAGCCAGAAACAACTAGATGGTTTCGCTGGACAGGTACTGGAAAGCGTTATTGCTGCCGCTTAAACCAGCGCCTGGGCGATGTCGGCGATGATGTCGTCGAGGGCTTCGATGCCGATGGAGAAGCGGACGAGGTTTTCGCGGAGGCCCATGCGTTCCTTTTGCTTCGGGGGGACGTCGCGGTGGGAGGCGATCCAGGGGTGGAGGACCATGGTGTGGACGTCGCCGAGCGAGGTCGCCTTCACGCAGAGTTTCAGGCGGTCGAGGAATGAGAAGATCCCGGGCGTGCCGGCACCTCTGAGCTCGAAGCTGACCATGCCGCCGTAGAGGCCGTCGGGCAGGAGGCGGGAGATCGTTTCGGCGTCGGGGTGAGAGGGGTCATCGGGATAGAAGACGCGCTCGACTTGCGGCTGCTCGCGGAGCCATGAGGCGAGGCCGCGGGCGTTCTGGCACTGGCGTTCCATGCGCAGAGGAAACGTCTTGATGCCGCGCATGACGAGGTAGCTCTCCATGGGGCCGAGGACGGGGCCGGCGATGCGGGAGAGGCGGCGGATGGTTTCGAAGTGGCCTTCGTCGCTGACAATGAGGCCGCCGAGGGTGTCGCCATGGCCGCCGAGATACTTGGTGGCGCTGTGGACGACGATGTGGGCGCCGAGCTCGAGGGGCCGGACGAGGAGCGGGGTCGCGAAGGTGTTGTCGACGATGAGGGCGACGTTGGATTTGCGGCAGAGCGCGGCGAGGGCGGGGATGTCGCCGACGCGGAGGAGCGGGTTGGAGATGGTCTCCATGAGCAGGATGCCGGGCTGCTCGGAGGCGATGGCCTTCTCGACGGCAGCGAGGTCGTTGGTGTCGACGAGAGCGGTCTCGACGCCCAGCGGGCCGAGCACGTCGTAGAGGAGTTTCAGCGTCGCGCCGTAGATGTCGCGGGCGCAGAGGACCTTGCGTCTGCGGTCGAGCAGAGCGGCGGTGAGGGCGTGCTGCAGGGCTACCATTCCGGAAGCGCAGGCCAGGGCGCCGAAGCCGTTTTCGAGCGCGGTGATCTGCTCTTCGAGCGCCTCGCTGGTGGGGTTGGCGTAGCGCGAGTAGGCGAAGCCCTTTTGCTCGTTGGCGAAGATGCGATCCTGCTCGGCCTGGTCGGCGCAGATCCAGCTTGCGGCGAAGTGGACGGGCGTGGAGACGGGGATCTGACTCTGAGGGCGCTTGCGGTCGCCGGAGTGGACTGCTTTGGTGTGGAGCTTCATGATTTGCGTTTCCAGCGCACGCCGTCCTTGGTGTCCTCGAGGATGATGCCCTTTTCGAGGAGTTCGCTGCGGATGGCGTCGGCGCGGGAGAAGTTCTTGGATTTCTTGGCCTGGGTTCGTTCCTTGATGAGCTCTTCGATCTCGGCGTCGGACAGAGCGCCTTCCTGAACGGTGGGCTTGAGGACGTCGAAGATGGAGTCGAAGGCGGTGAGGAGATCGCGGGCAGCGGGCGTGTCGCCGGACTTGAACTCGCCGGAGTCCATGGCGGTATTGGCATCGCGGATGAATTCGAAGATGGCGGCGAGGGCATCGGCGGTGTTGAGGTCCTCGTCCAGTCCGGCGTGGAAGGCTGTCAGTGCGGCCGCGGCGCGCTCCTGCATTTGAGGATTGAGCCCTTCAGGGAAGCGCTCGTTGCGCAGGCGCAGATCGAAGTTGCGGAGGCGGTCGATTGACGTGGTCGCGGCCTTGAGGCCGTCGAAGGTGAAGTTGAGCTGCTTGCGGTAGGGCGCGGAGACGAGGAGGTAGCGGATGGCTTCCGGTGAATAGCCCTTCTCGAGGATGTCGCGCAGGGTAAAGAAGTTGCCGAGGGACTTCGACATCTTCTGGCCTTCCACCATGAGGTGCTCGGCGTGGAGCCAGTACTTGACGAAGGGCTTGCCGGTGAGGGCCTCGGCTTGGGCGATCTCATTTTCATGGTGGGGGAAGATGAGATCGACGCCGCCGGTATGGATGTCGATGGTCTGGCCGAGATACTTCTGAGCCATGACAGAGCACTCGATGTGCCACCCGGGCCGGCCGTCGCCGAGGGGCGTGTCCCATGCGGGTTCGCCGGGCTTGCGAGCCTTCCAGAGGACGAAGTCGCGTGCATCGTCCTTCTCATACTCGTCGACTTCGACGCGCGCGCCGGCGATGTTGCCGCTGAAGTTGGTGTGCGAGAGGCGGCCGTACTGGGGGAACGAGGCGATGCGGAAGTAAACGGAGCCGTCGCTGACGTAGGTGTGCTTGCGCGCGGCGAGCCCTTCGATGGCGACGACCATGTCGTTGATGTGCTCGGTGGCGAAGGCGATGCGCTCGGGACGCTCCAGCCGAAGAAGGGCCGCGTCGTCGAGGAACGCCCTGGTGTATTGCGCAGTGTATTCCTGGATTGTCTGGCCCGCGGCCATGGAGGCGCGGATGATCTTGTCCTCGACGTCGGTGACGTTCATGACGTGATCGAGGGCGTAGCCGCGGGCGCGCAGAGTGCGGCGCAGGATGTCCTGGAAGCTGAAGGTGCGGAAGTTGCCGATGTGGACGTAGTGATAGACGGTGGGACCGCAGGTGTACATGCGCACGGTCTTGCCGTCCTGAGGCTGGAACTCTTCAAGCTGCTGGGTGAGAGTGTTATAGAACCGCAGTGGCATGGGAGGTTAAACTTAATAGTTTACCCCCTTGAAGACTCTTCGATTTGAAATCCAGGCCACCTGCCCGGAGACGGGCGCGCGCGCGGGCCTGCTCCATACAGCGCACGGAACGGTAGAAACCCCTGTATTCATGCCGGTAGGCACGCAGGGCACGGTGAAGGGACTGACGCCGCGGCAGTTGCTGGAGGAGGTGAACGCGGGAATCATCCTCGGCAACACGTACCATCTGTATCTGCGCCCGGGGCATGAACTTGTGGAGCAGTTCGGCGGGCTGCACGGCTTCATGCAATGGCCGCGGGCGATCCTGACGGATTCGGGCGGGTTTCAGGTTTGGTCGTTGAGCCAGTTGCGGAAGCTGAAGGAAGAGGGCGTGCTGTTCCGTTCGCATTTGAACGGCGACGCGCACATGTTCACGCCGGAATCGACCGTGGACGTGCAGCTCGCGCTGGGCAGCGACATCATGATGATGCTGGACGAGTGCACGGAGTATCCGGCGGCTCCGAAAGCCGCGCGCAAGTCGATGGACCTGACGGTGCGCTGGGCCGAGCGCGGGATGAAGCATTACCGGCAGCGGATGGAGACGCGCGAGCCTCGGAACGCGCTGTTCCCGATCGTGCAGGGATCGATGTATGCGGATTTGAGGCGTGAGTGCGCGGGCAGGCTGGTGGAACTCGATGCGGAAGGGTATGCGATCGGCGGACTGAGCGTGGGTGAGCCGCGCGCGCTGAGCATGGAGATGACGGAGGCGACGGTTCCATGCCTGCCGCAAGACCGGCCCAGGTACGTGATGGGGGTAGGGCTGCCGGAGGAGCTGCCGGAGTACGTGGCGCGCGGGGTGGACATGATGGACTGCGTAATGCCGTCACGGAATGCGCGGAACGGGTGTCTTTTTACCAGCGAAGGGAAGGTGATCATCAAGCAGGCGCAGTATCGGAACGATCACCGGCCGCTGGATGAATCCTGCCGCTGCTATACGTGCCGGACGTTTTCCCGTGCATATCTCCGCCATCTCTTTCAGGCAGGGGAGATATTGTTCAGTACTCTCGCAACGCTTCATAACCTCACGTATTACCTTGACATCATGCGCGGGATGCGAGAGGCTATTTTGCTTGGGACATTCCCAGCGTTCCTGAAGACCGCGCGCTCGCTCCCCTCCGGCACGGATTGAGCCCTGAACCCTAAAGTGGGCAGGCGCGCCAGGTCACGGGAGTCGATCCTATATACAACGGGTGAGCCCGGACCGGAAATGAGTTTCCTCCTACTCCAGACGCCCGCGGCGGCCAGTCCGCTGCTCCAATTCCTGCCGATTATCCTCATCTTCGCAATCTTCTACTTCCTGCTCTTCATGCCGATGCAGCGTCAGAAGAAGCAGCAGCAGAAGATGCTCTCCGAGCTGAAGAACGGCGATGAAGTGCTGACCAACGGCGGCATCGTCGGAACCATCGTTTCCGTGAACGAAGACGACACGATCGTGTTGAGAGTGCGACCGGACAACGTGAAGCTGCAGTTTGCGCGCGGCTCGGTGGCGAGCCTCGTCAAGGCAGAGAAGAAGTCATAGACAACCACAGACCGGAAAGAACAACCCATGCAGAACCTGAAATGGAAAGCCGTCCTGATTGTGGCCACGGTGCTGATTTGCACCTTCGGCATCGTCGGGCTGCCCAAGTCGATAGACGAGCTGAAAGCGAATTGGAACAATAACATCCGGTTGGGGCTGGACCTCAAGGGCGGATCCCTGCTGGTGTTGCAGGTGCAGGTGCAGGATGCGTTCAAGAGCGAGGCGAACACGCAGATTGAGCGCCTGAAGGAAGAGATGGGCAAGCAGGGCATCGCCTACGCTTCGATGGACCACTCCGAGCCGAAGACGCTGGCCGACGCCGACAAGATCGAAATCGATGTGAAAGGCGTGCCCGCGGAGAAGACACAGGCATTCCGCAACATCATCAACGACATGATGGCGAGCTGGATCCTGACGCCGCTGAATTCGACGGACTACAAGATGACTTTGAAGCCGACGGAGGCGCTGGCGCTGAAGACGGATACGGTGGCGCGGTCGATGACGACGATTGAGAGCCGCATTAACGGTCTGGGGCTGGCGGAGTCCAGCGTTCAGCAGCGCGGCGGCGCCGGCTCGGAAGCGGAGATTCTGGTTTCGTTGCCTGGCCTGGATGATCCGGGCCGGGTGAAGGCGATCCTGCAGACTGCCGCGATGCTGGAACTCTACGAGGTGAAGGATGGGCCCTTCAACCGGCAGGAAGACGCGCTGGCGAAGAATGGCGGCGTGCTTCCGCTCAATACCAAACTGCTGCGCAGCGTGCCGCGCGCCGGCGACCAGGGCAGCGAGGGCTGGTACATTGTGACGCGGACGCCCGTGATCACGGGCCGCGACCTGCGCGACTCAAAGCCTGCGCAGGACGAATTCGGCAAGTGGGAGACGTCGTTCGTCCTTTCGCAGGACGCGAAGGGCCGTTTCGGGCGGTTTACGGAATCCAACGTCGGAAACCGGCTGGCGATCGTTCTGGACGGGCAGGTGAGGAGCGCGCCGACAATCCAGAGCAGGATTGAGGACCAGGGGCGCATTACCGGCGCTTCTTCGCATCAGGACGCGAGCGATCTCGCCCTGGTGCTGCGTGCGGGTTCTCTGCCCGCCGGCATTGTGTATCTGCAGGAGCAGACCGTCGGGCCGTCGCTGGGTGCGGATTCGATCCGGCAAGGATTGACGGCGGGCCTGATCGGCTTGATCGTCGTGATCGTGATCATGCTGGTCTACTACCGGGCGAGCGGCATTAACGCGACGGTGGCGCTGATTCTCAACGCGATCATCCTTATCGGAGTACTCGCTTATCTGAAGGCAGTGCTGACGCTGCCGGGCATCGCTGGCATCATCCTGTTGATTGGCATGGCGGTGGACTCGAACGTTCTGATCTTCGAGCGCATCCGCGAGGAGATGCGGGCCGGGAAGGCCGCGCTGGCAGCCATCGACACCGGTTTCAGCAAGGCGTTTCTCACGATTATCGATACGCACGTGGCGACGGTGGTGAGCTGCGCGTTTCTGTTCATGTTCGGCACGCCCGCGGTGCGCGGCTTTGCCGTGACGCTGGTGATTGGCCTGGTCGCAAACGTATTTACGTCGGTGTTTGTCTCGCGCGCCCTGTTCCAGTTTGAGATGGCGGGCAAGGGCGTCAATCCGAGATTGAGCATCGGCATCTGATTGTGATAGAACATGGGGGGTTTGCCGTAGGGTAGCGCTCCCCGCAGTCCGGGCACGGTACGGTACATGGAGCTATTTAAAAACACAAATATCGATTTCCTCGGCAAGAAGTGGACCTTCATCGGGGCATCGCTCGTCCTCACGGCAGTTGGGCTGGCCAGTTGGATCGGCAAGGGCGGCTTGAAGTACGGCATTGACTTCACTGGCGGCGCCAACATCGTGGTGAAGTTCGCTTCCAAGCCTCCGGTTGAGAAGATCCGCTCGGCGGTCTCGGCCAAGATTCCCGGCGAACTCTCCGTTCAGGAGGTCTCGGCGGAAAACGAAGTGATCATCGGCACGCCGATCAAGGGCGACGTGGCTCTGCAGAGCGAGACGCAGACGATCATCCAGACCCTCGCCTCGACGTTCGGCGACTCCAGCGGCAAGCTGGACCTGAACAACGCCAACGGGCAGACTCTGACAGACCACCTGCGCGGGCCACTGCAGCAGGCGAGCGTCGCGGTGAGCGAGCAACAGCTCCGCGATCTGGCGAAGTCGATTCTGGATTTCAAGAACTCGCCGCCGCGTTCCGGACTGCTCGCGAGCTTTGACCAGCTTTCGTCGGTCAACGGGGTGACTCCGCAGGTGCTGAATGTGATCAAGCAGCAATGCCATCTTTCGCCCTTCTCGATCCGGAGCGCGGAGGTGGTTGGACCGAAGATCGGGGCGGAGTTGCGGAACAAGGCGATCCTCGCCACTTTATACGCCCTGGGCGGGATGCTGGTCTACCTGGCGTTCCGGTTTGAATTGGCTTATGGCCTGGCTGCGGTGATCGCGGTGTTTCACGACGTGATCATCACGCTGGGTCTTTTCTCGCTGTTCAACAAAGAGATATCGTTGAACGTTGTGGCCGCGCTGTTGACGCTGGTTGGCTACTCGATGAACGACACGATCGTGGTATTCGATAGGATCCGGGAGACGCTGAAGCTCTCGCGAAGAGAATTGAGCCCGAAGATCGTGAACGACAGCATCAACCAGACGCTGAGCAGGACGGTCCTGACATCGGGGTTGACTTTCATTTCGGCTCTGGCTCTGCTGTTGTTTGGCGGGCCGGTGTTGAATGGCTTTGCATTTGCACTTGTGGCAGGTATTATCGTCGGTACCTACTCTTCGATCTTTGTGGCGAGTCCGATTCTGGTGTTCTGGCATGACTATATCCAGCGCCGGAAGCAGGCTCCCGCTGCAGCCGCCGCGAAGTAGAGCGCTCCGGAAGCGTCATGCAGGTGGTTGCACATTAAAAAGACACAAAGGGCCGGTTTCCGGGAACCGGCAGGAAACTGTGGTGTCAAAAATGGTGTGAACGGTCTCCAAGGTGTCGGGGACCGGGCTCCAAGGAGAAGGAAGAACAATGTTCGAACAATCGTTCGTGGAAGGACAGGCCAAAACCAACAAGGGTTGGACGGTGATCATCTCCAGCCTGCTGCAGGTCCTGCTGATCACGGGAGGAATTATCATCCCGCTGTTGAATCCCGAGCTTCTCCCGAAGACCGCTCTGAGTTCCATGCTGGTGGCTCCTCCTCCGCCACCCCCTCCGCCTCCGCCACCTCCTCCGGCCCAGGCAGTTGTGAAGGTAGTCAAGGTGATCCCGAAGCAGTTTGACGGCTCCCGCCTGATGGCGCCGAAGAACGTTCCGAAGGAGATCGCCATGATCAAGGAAGACGAGCTGCCGCCTTCAACGGGCAGCGTCGTCGGCGGCGTTCCCGGCGGCGTTCCCGGCGGCGTTTCGGGTGGCGTGATCGGCGGAATCATCAGCAGCGTTCCGTCAGCGGCTCCTCCTCCGCCTCCGCCTCCGGTGAAGGAAGTGAAGGCGACGCCGAAGCGGATTTCGGTGGGCGGCAACGTCCAGCAGGCGATGCTCATTAACCAGCCGAGGCCGGTATATCCGCCTCTGGCGAAACAAGCTCGTATTTCGGGTACTGTGCGGTTTACCGCAATCATCGGCCGCGATGGCACGATCCAGAACCTCACACTGGTATCGGGCCACCCGCTGTTGGTGCAGGCGGCGACCGAAGCGGTGAAGCAGTGGCGCTACAAGCCGACACTGTTGAACGGCGAACCGGTCGAGGTGGTCACGCAGATCGACGTGAACTTCACGTTGAATCAGTAGGACCTTTTTTCAGACAGATAGTTTTGTGTTCGTAAGGTCAAATCAACTCGCAGGAGAATAAAGAAGATGCTTCTTCAGTTGCAAGTATGGTCGTTCCTGCTGCTGCAGGAAACCGGCGCAGTCAGCTTCGATCTCCGGTCCATGTGGAATCAGATGGGCTGGCTGGCGAAAGCGGTCGTGATCGCGCTGTTCATTATGTCGGCGTGGTCGATCGGCGTCATGATTGATCGTCTGATCGTATACAATGCCGCGCGAAAGCAGTCCCGTCTGTTCGCACCGGCAGTTGCCGGCGCTCTGCGTGAGGGTAAGCTCGACGAAGCGATCAAGATCGCTGACCGCTACAAGAAGTCCCACCTCGCCAAGGTCGTTGTGGCCGGATTGCAGGAATTCCGCGCTCACCAGATGAGCACCGAGATTCCGGGCGAAGAGATCGAAGCTTCCAAGCGCGCGCTGGAGCGTGCCGAAGCGATTGTGCACTCCGAGATGGATCGCGGCAACAGCGGTCTGGCGACGATTGGTTCAACGGCGCCGTTCGTGGGCCTGTTCGGCACGGTCGTCGGCATCATCAACGCGTTCAAGGGCATTTCGACTGAGAAGTCCACGGGTCTTGGCGCAGTGGCGGGCGGTATTTCCGAAGCGCTGGTCACCACCGCTCTCGGCCTGTTCGTGGCCATCCCCGCAGTCTGGATGTTCAACTACTTCAACGGCCGCGTGAAGGCCTTCGACGTGGAAATGGGCAACTCGAGCTCCGAGTTGATCGACTACTTCCTGAAGCGTTCGCAGAAAGCTGCGACGAAGTAGGAATCTCGCACTGTTTGATTAAGACCAGCGAGTCCGGCGAGTTGACCGTGCGGCTGGCGGGAGGCTCACTCGAGCTTCCCGCCGGGCACAACGACCTCCGGAACAAGGAGAACTCGGATGGCTGTAAAACACACTAAGGGAACGGAGATGGCAGGCGCTATCGCTGACATCAACGTCACACCGATGGTGGACGTGATGCTGGTGATGCTCATCATCTTCATGGTCATCACGCCGATGCTTTCCAAGGGCGTCAGTGTGGACCTGGCGCGGACGTCCAATCCGATTGCGATGGCCGATGCCGACAAGGAAGATGCAGTGCTGGTGGCAGTGACGAAGGACGGACGGGTGTACCTCGGTTCCACGCAAACCCCTCCGGCGGAGCTGCCTGGCAAGGTGAAGGATCTTCTAACCAACAAGCTCGACAAGACATGCTACGTGAAGAGCGATGCCCGCGCCCGCTACGAAAAGGTAGTGGAAGTGGTCGATAATCTTCGCGCAGCAGGGGTCGACAACATTGGTCTGATCACGGAATTGGACGCCAAGACCAAGGCTAAGTCCGAAGCCACAGGGGCTGCGACCCCGTAGCAAGAGTGCGGCCGAGGACCGGCCGTACCGCCGCGCATCCATGGAAGGGTGCAGGAGAGAGACAGTTTAAAGGAGATTACCTATGGGAATGGCAGTTGGCGGAGACGGCGGCGGTCCGAAGTCAGACATCAACATGACTCCGATGATCGACGTGCTCCTCGTACTTATCATCATTTTCATGGTTATCACGCCGCTCACGCCGAAAGGCCTGGAAGCGCTCATCCCTCAGCCTCCGCCGAAGGATGCCCCTCCGCCTGAGGTGGACCGGACCGTGGTCATTATTATTGACAAAGACCGGAGGATGATGCTCAATACCGAGTCCGTCACCGAGGCGAACCTTGGGGAACGTCTGATTGAGGTGTTCAAGACTCGCGCCGAGCGTGTGTGCTTCGTCAAGGCGGATCCGGACCTCGAGTTCCAGTACGTGGCTAAGGCGATCGACATCGCCAAGGGAGCGCAGATGGACAAGGTCGGGCTCATGACGGCAAGAATGGAGGCTGGCGAATAAGCCAGAGGTGCGCTGATGAAACGCAAAGTTGTTATTCTTCTCGCTGCTGCAGCCGCACTTATCATGGTCGGCGCGTCCTCCGGCTGTAAGAAACTCCAGGCGCGCGACAACCTCAACAAGGGAGTGCAGGCGTTCAGGAACGCCAAGTACTCCGATGCCGTGCAGTTCTTCCAGCAGGCCATCGATCTGGATCCCACCTATCCGACGGCCCGCCTGTATCTGGCCACTGCTTATATGAGCCAGTACATCCCCGGGGCGGAATCGCCGGAGAACAACGCATTCGCCGAGAATGCAACCAAAAACTTCCTTGAGGTGCTCAACCAGAATCCGAAGGACACCACAGCTCTCAAGTCCCTGGCTTCGCTCGCCTATCAGCAGGCGAACGGCGCCCCTGGTACGGAAGAGAAGCTGCGGCGTTTGGACAAGGCTGCCGACTGGTACAAGAAACTGGCGGAAGTCGATCCCAACGAGAAAGAGGCCTTCTACTCACTGGGTGTTATCTCCTGGGCGAAATTCTACCCGGCGTGGATGTCAGCCCGAAACAAGCTTGGCATGAAGCCCGAAGCCCCTGGTCCGATCAAGGACAAGAAGGTGCGGGCTGAACTGCAGGATAAGTACGGCAACGTCATCGCCGAGGGTCTGAAGAACCTGGAGCGCGCCCTGTCCATTGACAAGGAATACGACGAGGCGATGGCCTACCTCAACCTCCTGTACCGCGAGCGTGCTGACCTCTCAGAGGACGAATCCGGGTACAGGAAGGACACTGAAGTTGCCGACCAGTGGATGTCGAAGACGCTGGAGACCCGCAAGATCAAGGCGGAACGGCAGCCGAAGCAACAGGGCATCGTTGCTGAAGAAGCGCCGGCCAAGTGATTGCTCGCCGTTAGGGCGAATCCGATAGAATGAAAGCGAGGGGCTCCCGAAAAGGGTTCCTCGCTTTATTTTTTGCCTGGCAGACTAGTGCTGGACCAACCCCCCACCTCCGGAGCGCCTGTATCCCCAAAAGGCGTTCCTGCGCCCGTTTCCGCCACATTGCCGCCTGGAGTCACGCCCGAGTTGGAAGCCGGATACGTGAAGCTTGAGGAGTCGGTGCGGGCACGCCGCCCGGGAGACGATTTCCCGGCATTGCGGCGCGCCTTCGAGTTCGCATGCGAGCGGCATGCGGCGCAGAAAAGGGTCTCCGGCGAGCCATACATGATGCACCCGCTCGCCGTCACGCAGATCCTGGCCGATATGCAGATGGACCAGGTTTGCCTGCAAACCGGGTTGCTGCACGACGCCCTCGAAGACACGCCGACGACTGTTGACGAAATTCGCAAGCTTTTTGGCGAAGATGTCGCAAGATGTGTGAATGGCGTCACCAAGCTGAGCAAGATCAACCTGCACAACCGCGAGGTCCGCCAGGCGGAGAGCGTCCGGAAGATGCTGCTGGCGATGGTGGAGGATATCCGCGTCATCATCGTGAAGATGGCGGACCGGCTGCACAACCTGCGTACGCTCGATGCGCTGCCCCGGGAGAAACAAGAGCGCATCGCGACTGAGACGATCGAACTCTATGTTCCTATCGCGCACCGGCTGGGCATGGGCAAACTGCGCGGGGAATTGGAGGATCTCGGATTCCGCTATCACGACCCCGAAGCCTGGCGTGAAGTGACCGATGCCATTGAGTCCAAGCGTCTAGCCAACGAGCAGGTGTTGGAGAACATCCGGGAAACCGTCGAAGCCAAGCTGGCCGAGGAGCACATTCCGGCGAAGGTCCACGGTCGAGTGAAGAAGCCCTGGTCGGTCTTTCAGAAGCTCCGCAAGCAACGAATATCCATCGACCAGGTGTACGACCTGCTCGGACTGCGGATCATCACGGACTCTGTGAAGAACTGCTACGCAGCGCTCGGCGTGATCCACAACGAGTGGCATCCCATTCCGGGAAGGATCAAGGATTTCATTGCGATTCCACGTCCAAATCTCTACCAGTCCCTGCACACGTCAGTGATGGGCCCGGGCGGTGTCGCCTTCGAGGTGCAGATCCGGACGGAGGAGATGCACCGCCTGGCTGAAGAGGGCATCGCGGCGCACTGGAAGTACAAGGAAGGCAAGCGGGGCGCGGCGGATGACGACCAGCGCATCGCATGGCTGCGCCAATTGGTCGAGTGGCAGCGCGAGATGCGCGACCCCTCCGACTTCATGTCCAGCCTGAAGGTGGACCTGTACCCGGAGGAGGTCTACTGCTTCACGCCCAAGGGCCGCGTGGTTATCCTGCCGCGGGATGCGACCCCGATCGACTTTGCGTACTCCATCCACACGGACGTCGGCCACACCTGCATCGGCGCGAAGGTAAACGGACGGATGGTGCCGCTGAAGCATAACCTGCGGAATGGCGATATCGTCGAGATTCTGACCCAGAACGGCGGTCAGCCGAGCCGGGACTGGCTCACGTTTGTGAAGACGGCGCGCGCGCGGAACAAGATCCGCCACGTGATCAACGCCACGGAGCGCGAGAAGGCGATCGAACTGGGACAGAAACTGCTGGAGCGCGAAGCGCGGCGATTCGGCGTGGCCATGAGCCGCGTCACACGCCAGCAGATGGAGTCCGTCGCGTCTGAGTATGGCTGCAGCAAGCTGGAAGACCTTCAGGCGGCGTTGGGTTGGGGCAAATTTTCGGCGCGCCAGGTGCTGTCGAAGCTGGCTCCGGGCGTCATCGAGCCGGAGGCGCCGGTAGTTGCCGAAACGGCTGCACCCGCTCCATCTGTGGAGCGAGACAAGGGCGGCGCCTCGAAAGACTATGTCATCCAGGTGAAGGGGATCGACGACCTGCTCACCTACAGGGCCAAGTGCTGCAACCCGATCCGCGGCGAACCGATTGTCGGCTACATCACGAGGGGCAAAGGCGTCGCGGTCCACTCCAAGAACTGCCCAAACGTGCAGAATCTGCTGTACGAGGCCGAGCGCCGTATCGATGTCGAATGGGCTCGCGGCGCGGGCGAGAGTTTCAATGTCCGGCTGGTGGTCCATACGGACGACCGCGCGGGGATGCTGAACCAGCTCACGCAGATCCTGTTCGACGAAGAGGTGAACATCCGCAGCGTCGAGGCCCACGCCGACGAGCGCAATTTCGATTCCGCAGTAGTCGAGATGACCATCGAGGTGCGCGAGAAAAAGCAGCTTGAGCGCATCGTGTCCGCGATGCGGCGCGTCTCGGGCGTGCGCGACATCGAGCGCGTCCATTGATCCACTGAGATTGATCCATAGCCATGACCGTTTCCACTGATCCCCTCCACATTGCCGTCTCCAAGTCGAAGGGCATCAAGATCGACTGGGCGGACGGGCACAGAAGCGAATACTCCTGCGAGTTCCTCCGCGACGCCTGTCCCTGTGCCTCCTGCACAGGCGCGCACGGCAACGAGCCGCAGCCGTCGAGCTATTCGAAGCCCCAAGCCGCCGGCAATCCGTTCCAGATGTATAAGCCCAAGATTCGAATGAATCACATCGAAGAGGTAGGCTCCTACGCGTTCCGCATCGACTGGAACGACGGGCACAACTCGGGCATATACTCATACGAGCATCTCCGCCGGATGTGTCCGTGCGGTGAATGCCAGTCCGCCCGGTCTGGAGGCTGATTGTGAAACTGTTTGCCGTGCTGTTGCTGCTGGCGGCGCTGCCACTGGTTGCCGAGGACCTCAGCGGCGTCTGGAAGGCTGAAGTGGAGGTGAGCGGAAACTCGGGGGCGCCTGTTTTTACGTTCAAACAGGAAGGCTCGAAGATTACAGGCGACTACAAGGGAATGTTGGGTGAGTCCAAGGTGACCGGCACAGTTGAAGGGAACAAGGTGCGCTGGGAGTTCAAGGCGAGCTTCGGCGGTGACGCGGTGCCGGTGGTGTACACGGGAACGGTTGAGTCGCCCACGCTGATCAAGGGCAAGATTGACTTCGGCGGTCAGGCGGAGGGTACCTTCGTCGCGAAGAGAGAGAAGTAGGGGGGCTTGGCGGGCTGAAGCCCGTGTCACGAATTAATATACTCGTGGCATGTTGTGGCGTAGAGAGTTTCTTGCCCAGGCCGGCGTGGCGGGCCTGTTGGGCGCGGCCGAGATCGATGTCCGCAAACAGCCGTGGAAGGCGGTCTGGATCTATCCCGCCGGGGCCGCGCCGAATGGCTACGGCGTCTACCATTTCCGCCGGACGGTGAACCTGGCGGCCAAACCAGCGGCCCTGAAAATCCATGTGAGCGGCGATAGCCGGTACGAACTGTACGTCAACGGCGTGCGCGTGTGCTGGGGGCCGGCCCGCGGAGACCTCTTCCATTGGCGCTACGAGACCGTGGATATCGTGCCGCACCTCAGGGCAGGGAAGAACGTGCTTGCCGCAGTCGTCTGGAACGACGGCCAGTACGCGGCCGTGGCGCAGTGGTCCGACCGGACAGCATTTCTTCTTCAGGCCGCCGATACGGAATTTGAGGCTCTGAATACCGGGAAGGAGTGGAGATGTCTCACCAACCCGGCCTACACGGCGATTCCCGTTCCCACTTATCAACCGACCGGCTACTATGCCATCGGTCCGATGGAGCGCGTGGACGCTGCGCAATACCCCTGGGGCTGGCAGATGCCGGAGTATGACGACTCTGCCTGGCAGCGCGTTGAGCCGGGGCGCGCTGCCGCATCTCGAGACCAGCGCGACGCGCCGACGCGTTGGATGCTGGTGCCGCGGGCGATCCCGCTGATGGAGGAGTCGCCGCTGCGTCTCGCTTCGGTGCGCAGCGTCCAGGGGGCACAGCCGCCCGCCGCTTTTCCCGCCAGGCCGGCGCCGTTCACCATCGCTGCGAACACGAAGGCCGTGCTACTGCTCGACCAGAATCACCTGACGTGCGCTTTCCCCGAATTGGAGGTAAGCGGGGGACGGGGCGCGACGATTACTCTCCGCTATACGGAGGGCTTGTTCCAGCAGATGAAGCCGCGGCGCGTGAAGGGCAATCGCAACGAGGTCGAAGGCAAGGAGTTCGTAGGCTATGGCGATACGTTCGTCGCGGACGGGCAGCACCGCATTTTCCGCACGCTGTTCTGGCGCACGTACCGCTACATCCGGATGGAAGTGGAGACGAAGTCGGAACCGCTGGAGATCGAGGATCTGCGAGCCACTTACACTGGCTATCCGTTCCAGGTGAAAGCGCGCTTCGATTCCGGCCAGCCGCTACACCAGCAGATCCTCGATACCGGCTGGCGTACCGCGCGGCTTTGCGCCCATGAGACCTACATGGACTGCCCCTACTACGAGCAACTGCAGTACGCCGGGGACACGCGCATCCAGGGGCTGGTGTCCATCTTCATGACGGGGGATTCGCGGCTGCTGAAGAATGCGATCGAACTGCTCGACAGTTCGCGCACGGCCGAAGGCGCCACCTACTCGCGGGCGCCCAGCGTGCTGCAGCAGTACATTCCTCCTTTCTGTCTCTGGTGGATCGGCATGGTGCACGACTACTGGCGGTACGCGGACGATCCGGAGTTTGTGGTGCGCATGCTGGGCGGGGTCCGCGCCGTGCTCGGCTTCTATACCCGTTTCCTGAACGCTGACGGACTGCTGGGCCCGATGCCGTGGTGGAACTACGTCGATTGGGTGGAGAGCTGGCCCAATGGGCGCCCTCCCTCGGAGGAGCACATCATGCCGGCATCCATCCACTTGCAGCTATTGCTCGCGCTGCAGTATGCAGCGGAGCTCGAGAACGCGTTGGGAGAGAGAGGGTTCGCCGAGCGGAACGCGAGCCTGGCGGCGCGGCTGGGTTCGACCATCCGCCGGTCCTTCTGGAGCGAGCCGCGCAAGATGTTCAGCGAGGACCTGGCGCACCAGAACTACTCGCAGCACGCGAACGTACTGGCGGTGCTGGCCGGATTGCCCGAAACACAGGCGGCAATGAAGGACCTGATGGTGAAGGTCGAGCCCGATAAGGGCCTGGCGCAATGCTCGGTGTACTTCCGCTTCTACCTGGACCGCGCGATGGTGAAGGCGGGGCTGGGCTACCGCTATCTGGAGCGGCTCGGCACGTGGGAGTTCATGCTCAAGGAAGGGCTCACCACATGGGCAGAGATCGACTCACCATTCACGCGTTCCGACTGTCATGCGTGGGGAGCGAGTCCGAACATCGAGCTCTTCCGGACGGTGCTTGGTGTCGATTCCGCGGGGCCGGGCTTCAGTAAGATCACGGTGAAACCGAATCTTGGGCCCTTGCAGCGGGTGAGCGGCGTGGTGCCGCATCCGAAGGGGCTGATCGAGGTGACAGTCGAGCGGCAGGGGTCTGGCTACAAGCTGAACGTGAAGCGCCCGCCAGGCATTGAGGTGGTGTAGCGCCTACAACAGGCGGAAGCTGACTTCGACGTTGGCGATGACAGGCACCTCGTGGCCATCCTTCCTGCCAGGGCGAAAGCGCCACTTCATCACGGCTTCGACGGCCTTCTCGTCGAGGCCCATGCCGAGGGAGCGCAGGACGCGGACGTCCGTGGTCTTGCCTGATGCGTCGACGACGATGGCCAGCAGGACGGCGCCCTGGTACTTCGCTTTGCGGGCCTCTTCCGAGTATTCAGGCTCGACCTTGAAGATCGGGATTGGCATGCTGACTCCGCCTCCGCCGGCACGAATGGCTCCGCCGCCGAAGCCGCCGTTCCTGCCGGGGCCCACGCCTGGTCCGTCGCCTGAACCGACGCCCCCGCCTTTGCCTGAACCGATGCCGCCGCCGGAGCCTTGCCCGTTGGAGGGCGGTCCGGCTTTGGCGAACGGATCGCCGTAGTTCGGCAGGTCGACATGAGGCAGCGGTGTGCTGGGATCGGCGATGATCGTCGGCTCCATCACCAATCGGGGCCCCGGGTTGTTGGCGACCGCGACGGGCGGGGTGAATTGTTTGAGCGCAGCGCGCGGGAGTTTGCCGGGGCTGGCAGGCAGGGGAGAGTTGTCTCCGCCGCCGCCTCCGCCGCCCATAGGCTGTTTCCTGGTCTGCAGGGCCGGGGTGTAGGGGGAGATGTCAGGAGCGATCAGGGTAATGGACTTCTTCACTGCGGTCTGGACGCGGGGATTGGTCCCGAGGAAGAGCGCCGCTGCGATGAGGCCGCCGTGGATAAGGACAGACAAGGCCTGTGAACGCCCGCGAAATTCATCTTTGGCGAAGAGTTCTTTCACTTGGACGGGGCGAGAGGTGAGATGGAGGGGAGGCTGCTTTCTGAAATCGGCGAGCTCTTTGAGATTCTGGATGAGGGAAAGGAACCAGGGTTTCGGCGCGCGCTGGAGAGCGAACGCCTGTTCCAGGGGATCGTGTGGCACAACAACCTCCGCTCAGTGATCTTGCAGAGTTGGACGTCTCGAAGAGGCAGGAAAGTTGCGGAGAATCGCTGCACAGTCAAATAGAAAGGGCCGCCATGGGGCGGCCCTTTGGTCTTCGTTGCTTGCGGGTTGGGTATTACAGAAGCCGGAAATTCACTTCGACGTTCGCCATCACCGGGACGGCCTTGCCGTCTTTGTATCCGGGGCGGAAACGCCACTTCATCACCGCCTCGATGGCTTTTTCATCGAGACCCATGCCCAACGGCCGAACGACTCGGACGTTGGTGGTCTTGCCCGACTCATCGACTACGATGGCCAACAGGACAGTGCCCTGGAATTTGGCCTTGCGGGCTTCTTCGGAGTATTCAGGCTCCACCTTGAAGATGGGAACCGGCGCGCTGACGCCGCCGCCGATGCGGAATGCGCCGCCGCCGAAGCCGCCGCCTTCACCCGGGCCATAGCCGCCGCCGCGTCCGGAGCCCACGCCGCCGCCTGAACCTGTGCCGATGCCGCCGCCGGAACCGGGGCCATTGGAGGGTGGGCCCGCCTTGGCGAAAGGATCACCGTAGTTGGGCATATTGACGTTGGGGAGAGGCGTATTGGGGTCGGCGATGATAGTCGGCTCCATTACCAGCCGGGGCGCAGGGTTATTCACCACGGCCATCGGGGGTGTGAACTGCTTCAGGTCAGCTCGGGGCAGTTTGCCCTTGCTCGGGGGCAATGGGGAGTTGTCGCCGCCGCCGCCACCACCGCCCATCGTCTGCTTCTTCACCTGCATCTCGGGGATGTAGGGTGCGATGTCAGGCGCCACCAGCGTGACCGTGTTCTTCACCGCGGTCTGAACCTGCTTGTTGGTCCCGATGAGGAGAGCCAAAGCTACCATGCCGCACTGAAGGGCGACGGACATCAGGAAGGAGCGGCCGCGGTACTCATCCTTGGCGAAGAGCTCTTTGACCTGCACCGGCTTCGAGGTCACCTGCAGTGGAGGCAGCTTGGGCGGGAAGAATACGTCGTGGATGTTTCCAGCGAGCGACCGGTACCAGGGCAGGGAGGATTTCAGTCCAACCAGCGAGGAGTCCTTCAGCTCTTCGGCGCTGAGGGGCCGGGCGGTTATTTCCAGTGGAGGCAGCTTCGTCGGATTGAACAGTTCCTTGAGGTTCTCGCGAAGGGACTTAAAGAACGATCGCTCAAGCTGGACTTCCGCAAGTTGCCGCAGAGAAGGATCATCGCTGTGCAGCAGTTCTTCCTCAGTGAACGGCCGGAAAGTCACCTGTAGTGGCGGCTGCTTTTTATAGTCGGAGAGCTCGCGGAGCGTCTCAAACAGCGAGACGAACCACGGCTTCGAAGCCTGCTGCATGGTCAGGATTCGATCCAACTCCGGATCAGCCTGCGCGTTCGACCCGGAGGTCTCATACCGTTGATTGGGATAGTGCTGCGCCGACATACCTCTCGCTGCTCACCACTTCAATCGCTCGAGTCGCCAGAGAACATTGAGTTCCCTGACAGCTTAGACGCTTCCGCACGAACAAGGTTGCACGAAACCCGTCATCGAGGCCAGTTTCTCTCCAGAAAATTGTATCACGTTGCAGCAACAGGGGATACTCTTCCAGATTTACGTAAATTGTTGTAACTAAACGCAAGTGGAGGATGTGTACAGTAATTTGACACTTTCTTCGCCCTTCATCTGAGGGAAGGGACCCTACTTGCCGAGCGTTTCGTTCAACTGCCGGGCCAGCCGGAGGCCTGCACTGCGGATCTGCACTTTGACAACCTTGATCGCGTTGTCTTCGTAGGACTTGCCAAGCACCGCGGGGCGCTCCTGGGGGAGTGCCCTGTAAGCCGCATCGCGGGACTGCTTCTGGGACTCCCAGGCCCAATCCCCGGCGGCGCCGCGAGTCAGCCGGCGCCACTCGAAATAGCCTGCCCTACGGGCCAGTCTCTTTTTGAGTGACGGATCCTGCTTTGCCGCGTCTTCAAGCAGCGGGGTGTCCCAGACGCTGTGCAGATTAGTTGGACGGTTGAGGAAGACGACCTGGACGTCGTTACCACCGCGGTCGCCGTTGTCGCCGGCATGGAGCGGCTGATGCACATCGCCCGTGAAGTGGACAAGGAACTTCAAAGCCTCGGCCCGCTGTGCGTCCGGAAGAGTCCTGTCGCGAAGTTTGGCTGACATCTCACCGATGCTTCGCACAACGCAGCCGGATTCCGGACAGTACTGTTGCCAGTCTGCGCGTTCAGCCTTGATCGGAATGTTGATGTAGTGCCAGGAGCCGGTTTCCTTCCTTTGGGGCCGGACCTCGTCGGCCCAGGATGCAATGGATTCGAGAGACTGATTCGGACCGAGCAGTCGGGCCACTTCGGCCCGCGCCTTGCTGTTCAGGTGCTGCGTTGCCAACTGCGCGATCAATTTGTGCCCCTCGCGTCCCCATCCGAAAGCGCTTGGGGAAGTAGCCAACAGCAGGCAGAGGCAGGCGACACCGAAACGGCTCATAGTCTGAGTATCCTAACTCGCGGCGTCCCGCCACAACATTCCGATATCATTTTGTCAGCGCATGGTGCGCATCCGGCATCCATGCAGACAGGTCTGTTCGCCGCATGCAGTCGACCCCAGCCCGCACACTGGCAGCCCTCGCCGGCGCCGGACTCCTCACCGTGCTCGTCACGATCGCCTTCCTGTTCCAGTTGCCTTCCACCTTTTTCCCATATTCAGGCGGACCTCTTCTCCTCGATTGGTTCGCCTTTGCGGCCTTCTATCTGGCCTACGCACTGATCAGCTTTCCGTTCGATCTCTGGGCAGGACTGTGGCTCACGAGCGGCGGAAACGTGACGCGCGGGCAGTTCTCCGGCTTCCTCTTCCGGCTGGGCCGAGGCGCCGCGGCTCAAGGAGGTGTGATGACGCTCTCCGCCCTGGCGTTGCTGACAGCCGGGCGGCGATGGGGCGCTGCCGGCGCCGTGGTCTGCCTGGGCGTGATCCTGGCTGTACTCGCGGCATTGTACCGGCAGATCAGTGTCTGGCTCGGCGCTCGCCCAACTGCAGGCTGGAGCAGGGGCGCCTGGGCGCTGGCAATCGGGTGGACGCTGGCAGGATTCGTCGCCAGCGTGTCGCTGCCGTGGTGCGGCGTCGACACTGTGTACAGCCTGCTGGAGACGCTGCTGGGATGCACGCTGTGGTCTCTCCTGGGTCTGCTTGTGCTGCCGCGGATTGATCGCGGCGCATCGAGGCTGGCGCTGTTCCTCTCGTGGTCGTGTTTTGGACTGCTGTCGCGCGCAACCGCGCCTTTTGCGGGCCTGCCTGAGAAATGGAGGGGAGATCCCGAGTTCTAAGCAAGAGGCAGGCTGACGGGATCATTCGCTCCGGAGGAAATCGCGTGTCCCCTGCCAGATGTCGTCGATCACATTCATCAGTTCGTGGTCGGAGTCCATCTCGCGGAGTTCGACACAGGTGTGAGTCCGGGCGAAACTCCGGGACATTTTAACGGGGACGACATCGTCGTGCACGCCGTGGAAGATCAGGGCAGGCTGCAGGAATGCAGGCTCCTCTTCGTAGCGCCGTGCGTCTTCCATCAATTGCCAGCCCAACTCATCCTGGGCGCCGGTGGCGTAGTTCATCACCATCTTCGTTCCGTGCTCGCGCCATTCGCGCACAGCCTTGTCGCCCAGGCTCCGCGCCCAGATTCGGGCGAATCCAAATGCAGGCGCGAGCAGGACCAGGCGCTGGACCTCCGGGTGCCGCGCGGCGTAAAGCGCCGCGAGATAGCCGCCCATGCTCGATCCGATGAGTGAAACCGGCTGCCCGTCCGCCGCCTTTTCGATGGCCTTCAATTGCCCCGTCAGCGTCAGATTCCGGAACCCCTCCGTCACGAGGTCCGGCACCTTGACTTCGATTCCCTCGCGGCCGAAGCGCTGGCGGAAGATTTTTGCTTTCTTGGATTCGGGCGAAGACGCAAAACCGTGTAGATAGATGATTCCAGGCATCCTAAGATGTATCCTAGCGGAGTCGGAAGTCCTCTACCCGCCCCCCGGTTCGTTGCAATCTCGTAGCTCAGTCTGTAGAATCAGAAATTTGTGGACTCTTTGGAGGTTTCATGTCCGTTGAAGCAAAAGTGAAGCAGATCATCGTCGAGCAGCTCGGAGTGGATGAAGCTCAGGTTGACAGCACCGCCTCCTTTGTCGACGACCTCGGCGCCGACTCGCTCGATATCGTTGAACTCGTCATGGCGTTCGAAGAGGCTTTCGATCTCGACATCCCGGATGAGGACGCCGAGAAGATCCAAACCGTGAAGGACGCCGTCGACTACATCGACGCCAAGGCCAAGAAGTAGACTGGCCGGTGTCATTTTTTAGCAATTTCCGCTAGTCCTTCCTAGGAGAACTTCATTGTCACGCAGGGTGGTAGTTACCGGCGTAGGCCTGATTTCAGCCTTGGGCAATAGCGCGGAGCAGACCTGGCAAGGGGTCCGCGCTTCCCGGAGCGGTGTCGGCCCCATTACCCAGTTCGACGCTTCGCAGTTCAGTGCCCGTATTGCAGCCGAGGTCAAAGACTTCGATCCGCTTCAGTTCTTCGACAAGAAGGAAGTGAAGAAGGTCGGGCGCTTCATTCAATTCGCGGTTGCGGCCTCCGATGAAGCGATGAAGTCGAGCGGACTTCAGGTGACGCCGGAGAATGCCGAGATGGTCGGTGTTTATATCGGCAGCGGCATCGGCGCATTTGAAGTGATCGAGCGTGAACACAGGAATCTGCTCGAGAAGGGCCCCAGCAGGATCTCGCCCTTCTTCATTCCTGCGACGATCGTGAATCTGGCTTCGGGCAATGTGTCGATTCGCACGGGCGCCAAGGGGCCGAACTCGGCGACGGCGACTGCTTGTACGACGAGCGCGCATTGCATCGGAGACTCGTTCCGGCTGATCCAGCACGGATATGCCGATGCGATGATCTGCGGTGGCGCCGAGGCTTGCATCACGCCCATGGGGATCGGCGGATTCGCCGCCCTCCGCGCACTGTCCACGCGCAACGACGAACCGGAGCGAGCATCCCGTCCGTGGGACAAGGACCGCGATGGATTCGTAGTGGGCGAAGGCGCGGGGATCCTGATCCTCGAGGAGCTGGAGTCCGCCAAGAAGCGCGGAGCGCCCATCCTCGCCGAGATTGTCGGTTACGGGATGAGCGGGGACGCCTATCACATCACCGCACCGTCGGAGGACGGCGACGGTGCGTTCCGCGTGATGCGAAACGCCATCAAGGACGCGGGTCTGAGCCCCGATCAGATCGACTACATCAATGCGCACGGCACGTCGACTCCCGTCGGTGACGTGATCGAGTGCACCGCAATCAAGCGCGCATTCGGCGATCACGCAGCCAAGGTCGCTGTCAGCTCGACCAAGTCGATGACCGGACACCTTCTGGGCGGCGCCGGCGGGTTGGAGGCAGGCCTGACTGTGCTTGCCATCCGGGAACAGGTCGCACCGCCGACGATCAACCTGGAAGATCCGGACCCTGCATGCGATCTCGATTTCGTGCCGAATGTCCCCCGGCCGATGAAGATCGACTACGCACTGTCGAACTCCTTCGGTTTCGGCGGCACCAACGGCAGCCTGATTTTCAAGCGCTATACAGCCTAACAACGGGCGGGCGGCGGCTCGCCCAATTTCCGCGAGGTGGCCATGAAGATCCTCGTCGCCCTGAAGCAGGTTCCGGCGCGCGACTCCCTCTTACGTATCGACGCGTCTGGCCGCTGGCTGGACGAATCCGATCTCTCATTCGAGATCAACGAGCCCGATGCGTACGCGCTGGAGGCGGCTCTGCAACTGAAGGAGCAGCACGGCGGCGAAGTCGTCGTCCTCAGCGCCGGGCCGGAACGCGCTGTCTCCGCCATCAGAGAAGCGCTGGCCAAGGGCGCTGATCGGGCCATCCATGTCGAGCAGGAGAATCTTGGGGAATTCGACACGCTCAGCCTGGCGAAGCTCTTAGCGGCCGCCGCTTCATCGGAGAAGGCCGACCTGATCCTGACGGGCCTGCAGTCCGATGATCTCGGCAGCGGGCAGACGGGCGTCATTATGGCTGAGCTGCTCGGTCTGCCTCACGCCACCATCATCATGGCGGTGGAGGCGTCAGGCCAGGGCGTGCGGGTCAAGCGGGAACTGGAGGCGGGCTGGTTCCAGCATGTTTCGATGCCTTTGCCTGCCGTGCTCACCATTCAAAGCGGCATCAACAAGCTGCGTTACGCCACGCTGATGGGCATCAAGAAAGCCAAGACGAAAGAGGTCCGCAAGCTGACCGCCGCGGAGCTTGGCGTTCAGCCGGAGTCCTCCGTGTCGCTGCTGCGCATCTACCAGCCGAAGCGCGTGAAGCAGACGCAGATGCTCGCGGGGGCCCCGGCCGAGCAGGCCGCGCAACTTGTGGAGAAGCTCAAATTCGAGGCTCGCGTGATATGAGCGGCATTCTGGTTCTCACCGAACAATCTTCGGGCGCCTGGCACCCCATGTCGTTTGAGGCGCTGGCCGCCGGAATCCAGTTAGGGCGCGATCTCTCGCTTCCGGTGACGGCGTGCGTCTTCGGCCGCGGCGTTTCGGGGCTTGCCTCGGAACTGGCGGGCCGCAATGTCCAGGCCGTGGTCGCTCTTGAGCATGAGGCGCTGGGGCAGTACACGGCGGATGCGGCAGTGGCGGCGATCGAGTGGCTCGTCCGGGACTTACAGCCGGACTATGTGCTGTTGCCGCACACGTATCAGGTGCGCGACTTTGCGCCGCGTCTGGCGACACGCTTCGGCCGCGTGCTGCTCAGCGACACCACCGGCTATACGATCGAGTCCGGGGCCGCGGTATTTCAGCGGCAGCTCTTTCAGGGCAAACTGACCGCGGACTTCGCGTTTCAAGCACCAGCTCCCAATTTTGTCTCGATCCAGGCGGGCGCGTTTCGCGCCGACGCATTGGAATCCGACGCGGCCAGCGTCTCGGAGAAGGCGCCCGTGCTGAACGTCTCTTCCCTCCGGCAACATCCCGAAGCGCCATTCCGGGAGGCTGCGCGCGCGGTGGATCTTTCCGCCGCCGAGCGCATCGTCGCGGTCGGACGAGGTATTCAGGAGGAAGGCAACATTCCGCTCGTGCAGGAGTTGGCTGATGCGTTTGGGGCCGAACTCGCGGCATCCAGGCCCATCTGCGACAACGGCTGGCTTCCGATGGAGCGGCAGGTTGGCAGTTCGGGCCAGACGGTCGCCCCCAAGCTCTATCTGTCAGTGGGCATCTCCGGAGCCATCCAGCACCTGGTTGGAATGAAGGGATCGCGCTGCGTCGTGGCGATCAACAAGGACCCCGAGGCGCCGATCTTCGAGATTGCGGACTACGGCATCGTCGGCGATCTCTTCGACGTCGTTCCGGCTTTGACTGAAGCGGTCAAGAAGGCGCGCTCCTGATCAACGCCTAGCGAGGAATCCGCTCGGGCGCCTGGTGCAACACGGCCGGCACCTGCGGGCCATCGGGTTTTTCGATCCTTGCGGGCGGGTTTTCGAACATCGCCACCCAGGCCAGCAGGCTGAGCGCTACCGTGAAAGTGCCTGCAAACAACCACATGACACGCCGCCCGATGCGGTCGCGCCATTCGTCGATGGAGTCGATCTCCGCAATCAACCGCTCAATAGCCCTCTGTTCTGACTCGACGCTCGCTTTCATCTCGTCAGTACGTCCCCCTTCTTGCCCTTAGGATGCTCACATGGAGCGCTGGGTGGCAAGTCTGCGATGAGTTGATGGCTTCACCGTATCTTCACAGAGGAGACGCGCTCACGACCGTGAACGTCGACTGGCGACAAAACAAACAGCGCGCGAGCCGTTGGGCCCGCGCGCCGCGGTATAGAGCCGGAATGGCGGCTAGAAGTTGATCTTCGCGCCCAACTGGATCTTGCGCGAACCGCTGACGACGGTGTTGCGGATTCGCCCGAAGATGGTGGAGCTCAGCGTCGCCGTGGGTGCGCCGAACATGGGGTGGTTGAAGGCGTTGGTCATGTCCGCGCGCAACTCCAGGTTGAAACGCTCGGTGAGCATGGTCCGCTTGAGGACCGATGCATCGATGCCCCAGCCGCCAGGAGACCGGAAGAAATTGCGGCCGGTGTTGCCGAGTTCACCCATGCCAGGGTTGGAGAACATGGCGACCTGTTCCGGAGAGAAGAACCACTTGATGCCGTCCGTACGGTCGTACGCATTGGCCATCGTGGGCGAGCATCCGTTGCAGTTCGCGAACGCCTGAACGACGTTGTTGAACTGGTAGAAGCCGGAGTAGACGCTGAAGGGACGACCGCTCTGGAACGTGCCCGTGCCTGCGATCTGCCAGCCGGCGGCCAGCCGCTGCGTGAGGCCGGAAGCCTGGTTCAGGAACTGCTTGCCCCGGCCGAACGGCAGTTCGTACACCCAGTAGGTCTGGACCACGTGCCGGCGGTCGAAATCGCTCAGCCCGTAGTTCAACTTGCGGTTGTTGACGTCGTAAGGCGTGCTGCCGGCGGACTGGTTGTTGGCCGTGGAGACAACCGTGAAGGCAGGGTCAAACGACCTGGTGTCGAGAGACTTCGACCAGGTATAGCTGAACTGATACTCCAGTCCGTTGGACATGCGCCGCTGGAACTGTGTCTGCAGCGCATGGTAGGTGGACCAATCGTTGGAGTCGACGACGTTCATGCCGCCCGCGAACTGCGGGTACGGGATGAAGAAGTACGGCGAGAGGCCGGCGGCTTCAGGCTGGCCTTTGCCGCCAACCGTGCGGCGCGAGAGGTCCTGGGCGATGAACGCAACGTTGTTGTTGCGAAGATCGGTCGAGTAGATGCGGCGCAGAGCAGCAGAACCGGTCTCCGAGGCGTTCCTGCGGGAGTCCACTGACATCAACTGATTGATGAGCGCGCTCTCGCCGCCGGCATTCACTGTTCTGACGGCATCGAGGAAGCCGTTATTCCGGGTTTCGGCCTGGTTGGCGTTGTACGCGCCAAAGAGGTTGTAGGCGCGACGCCCGATATAGTTCACTTCCAGCACGGAGTTCTTCAGCACCTCGCGCTGGATGCTGAAGCCCCACTGGTGGGTGGTCGGCGCCTGGAAGTTGGGATCCGCGACTGTGATGTTGCGGGTGGAGAAGGGCGCCGGCTGGGCCGCCGATTCCGGACTGCCGGAAGGAGGCTTCAACTCGGTGACGCTCGACAGGCGGCCGCCGTTCTGGCCGAAGGTCGAGTCGTTCGTACCTACCACGATGCCCGGCAGGTTCTGGAACACGGTGGAGCTGAACACGAAGGTGTTGATGCGGTCGTAGGCGATGCGATAATTGCCGCGGACCGAAGTCTTGCCTGTGCCGAACGGATCCCAGGCAAAGCCCAGCGAAGGGCCCCAGTTGTTGATGGCGTTGTTGTACAGGCTGCCGGGCACCCATTTCAGAGTGGACGACGGCGCGGAGCCCACCGTCACAGCCTGGTTGGGCAGGCGGACGCGGCCATCGGGATTGGTTGGCGCCATCTTCATCTCAAGGCGCAATCCCAGGTCGATGGTAAGATTCCGACGCACCTTCCAGGTGTCCTGCAGGAAGAAGTCGTACTCGTTGAAGCGAGTCTCGAAGTCGTACAAGCCGACGACATAAGCATCCGAGGTGGATGGGAAGCCGCGGTTGATGTTGCCGACGCGGCCGAGCATGAAGTTGATGCTCGACTCCAGGGCCACGCGGTCGTTGGTCTGGTTGATGTCGGCAGGCAGGCCAAACTTCGCCGCGTCCACGGTATTTACCGAGCGGGAGAAGTCGACGGTCTGCGTCACGTTATAACCGCCAATCGAACCGCGCGTGTCGGTGTGGCTGCCGAAGCGCAGGTTTGTGCCGAGCTTGAGGCTGTGCGCACCCTTGAACCAGGCGAAGTTGTCGACGATCTGCCAGGTCTGGAGGGCGCGCTGGTTGCCCACCGTGTAGTCGTAGGGGTTGGAGACCGGGATGGTCGAGTAACCTGCGATGTTCAGCTTGGTCATGTCCGCACCCGGATTATCGAAGTTGAATGCGAACTTGTTCAACCCAAAGACGAGTTCGTTCGTCGTGGATGACGTCGGGCTGGAGCGCCAGTTGAACGCGTAGTTCTTCGGGTTGCGCATGGTGTTGACCAGGCACGGGGTGTTGGGGAAGACAGGCTGGCCGCCATTGCCGCGGTCGCAATTGCTGTTCTGCTCACCCAGGCTGATGCGGGCGAAGACCGTGTTGCGGGGGTTGATGATGTAGTCGAACTTGGTCGTTACGTCGTACTGCTTCTCAAACTGGAGCGCCGTGAAGTTGTAGGCTGCAGTGTTCAGACCGTCGCCCAGGGTGAAATTGTTGGGCAGCGGCGCGATCTGGGCGATCGCCTTGGTTTGAGAGTTCCAGCCGAGCCGGTCCGGATCGCTGGTGATGACGTTGTAGGTGCCGACGTTGACTCCAGCAAGGACGTTGCCTGAAGCGTCGACCGAAGCGCCCGGCGCGCCGGCAGGCGTGTTACGGCCTCCTTTGACGTAGCGCCAGATGCCATCGCGAGCTTCCTTGGTGTAAACAATCGGGCTGAAGGCTGCGGACTCGCGAGTCCGCAGGAACTGCACGTTGCCGTAGTAGAACAGCTTGTTCTTGATGATGGAGCCGCCAATCGAACCGCCGGGCATGTTCTGCTGATACTGCCGCTTGCCCAAGCCGTCGACGTTGTTCTCCCACTCATTGGCGCTCAGTTGCGGGGTGCGGTAGAACCAGAATCCTGAACCGTGGATATCGTTGGTGCCGCTCTTGGTCACCATTGCCACCTGACCGCCTGAGTTGCGGCCGTATTCAGCGGTGGTGTTGCCGGTCAGCACCCTGAACTCGCTCAGAGAGTCAGGATTCATGCGGATGGGGGCGAAGTTCGAGCCGCCGGCGCTGGTTTCGTTGGCGTCGATGCCGTCGATGGTGTAATTCCAGGCGCGGTCGCGTGCGCCGTTGACGTGCACGCCGCCGCCTGTGTTGGCGCCGCTCACGACGCCCGGCTGCCTCACCACGAGGTCCAGCGGGTTACGGCCGCGGGAGCCCACGATCGGCAGATCCTTGATCACCGTTTCGCTGAACAGGTTGCCGTAATTTCCCGAGGTCGACGTCTGTACGGCTTCCGCCGACGCCATCACATCCACCACTTCGGCCAGTGCGCCGATGTCCAGCTTCACGTTCACCGTTGTGGGTTGCCCGATGGTGACGGCGTTGCCCTTCGAGGTGAACTTCTTGAAGCCGGACGACTCCACGGTGACGGTATACTTTCCGCTCTGCAGAGCTTCGAAAAAGTACGCACCGTTGTCAGCGGTCTTCGTGGTGAAAGCCGCGTTGGTTCCCTCGTTAGTTAGGTTGACGGTCGCACCGGCTACTGACGCTCCCGTCGGATCAGTCACAACGCCGATCAGGCGCGACGTCGTTCCCTGTCCAAAAAGCGCAGATGCAGCAAGCACAAATACACTGATGAGCCCTTTGACCCGCTTAAGCATATGGATGAAAGATTAGCAAAACCGAAGCGAGCGTGGTAGTGAAAAGAAGGTAGACTGATGATCGGAATCTTTAAGAAATATTTAGAGTTGCGGCGATTGCAGCAACTCTGCATAGTCTTCCAGGATCGCCTGCTCTCTGCGGTTGTACTGCTGACTGAATTCACGGCTCTTCAGGAAGGCTGAGCGCTCTGCGGACGACATCCGGCGCAGACGCTCGAAGCCGGCGCGCACGTCATTGCGCCGATCGGGGGGCAAGTCATTGAAGTTGCGGAACATCTTGCGCGCCAGTTCCTGCCTTGCCGACGGCAACCGCTGGAAGTTGTCGTAGCGGCGTTCGAGATCGTCTCGCTCCGCGGCACTCATGCGGTCGAGGCGGCGCAGGCGCTCTTCGGCCTGGCGTCGGCGCTCAGGAGGCAGCTTCTCCAGGGCTTTCTTCCGCTCCTCGGGCGACATGCGCCGGAGACGCTCAATGGTGTTGGCGCCGGTCCGAGCCGGACCTTTCTGCGCCCCGCCACTCTGACGGGCCGAAGCGGGATAGCTTGTCAACAACATCAGCAACAGCGTCCCCGCGCCCCACAGCCGTGCTTTCATTGTGCGTTGAGCTTCAACTGGTCCAGCATATCCACGTCTTCAAGCATCCGCTCCACGGCCTCAGGCCTCACCTGTTCGGCCTGGGCGGGGATTTCCGGCCGCGGAGGCGCTGAGATGGCCGCCCACAGTGCGAAGGCGGCGGCCATCGGGATGGCCGGTTTCCACGAGATCCCCGAACTCCAAGCACGGAGCCGATCTTTCCATGCCGGCGTGGAATCCTCGGCCAGGCGGGCGTTCAGACGCGATTGAAACCCCTGGGTTTCGATGGCCGGTTCCCAGGCGTCAAGTGATTGCCAGACCGTTTGCTGCGCAGCCGCGAATTCCCGGCAGGGCGCGCAGCCGGCCAGGTGGGACTCGAGCACCACCGCGTCCGCCGCATGGAGGCGGCCGGCACAGTACTCGAGCAATGCCTCAACCCCTTCTTCCGTCCGCAGCCGGCATTCGTCCGTTGCCATCGCACTCCTCAGCCGTACTGAGCCAATTTCTCCCGCAGGCTCTCGTAAGCGCGGAAGATCAGCGATTTTACCGCCGAATCCGAGCACCCGAGCACCTTTGCGATCTGAGAATACTCCATCTCCTCGTACTTGTGCATCAATACCGCCGCGCGCTGCTTTTCCGGGAGGCTGCCGATAGCTTCCCGCACGGCGTTCAATTTGACGTTGTGCACGAGGACGCTTTCCACGCTGGGCCGGCGGTCCTTCAGATTAATCGTCGCGCCGGCAGTCAGCCCATCATTCAGGCTTTCTTGTGACTTCCGGCTTCTTTCGTCGCGGAGCCAGTTGAACGCCAGGTTTGTCGCGATCCGGAACAGCCAGGTGGTGAATTTGGCAGACGGCTCGTACTTCTGCCGGGACCTGTAAACGCGCAGGAAGACTTCCTGCGCGAGTTCCTCCGCGATGGCCTGATTCTGGACCATGCGGAACACATAGTGGATGACGGGATTCCTGTGCCGCTCCAGGAGCGCCGCATAGCTCGATGAGCAGCCATCCCGTACCCTCAGCATCAAGGCGGCGTCCAGATCCAGTGTTGCCGCAACCGCCATACCGGGTCTAACCCGGTCCGGCCGCCAAGGTTGCACGGAGACTCCGTCGGCCATGCACTACAGACGCGGCGGGGCCGCAACTGGATTACAGCTATTCGCCCTTCAGGGATCTATCCATCAGCTCACGCAGCCCTTCCCGCGGAGAGCGGCCCTCCCTCAGGACTGCGTACATCTGCCGCGTGATAGGGAGCTCGACGCCGAGCCGCGCGGCAAGGTCCATTGCCGCGTAGGTCGTCTGGACGCCCTCGGCCACCATCTTCATGCCGCCCAGGATCTCATCGAGCTTGCGGCCCTGGCCAAGCTGGAAGCCGACGGTGCGGTTGCGGCTGAGTTCACCGTTGCAGGTGAGGACCAGGTCGCCGAGTCCGGCGAGCCCGGCGAGAGTGCGTGCCTGGCCGCCCGCGGCCACGGCCAGGCGGGTGATCTCGGCGAGGCCGCGAGTGATCAACGCCGCCATGGTGTTTGCACCGAGTCCGAGACCGGCGCAGACGCCCGCGGCGATGGCGATGACGTTCTTGAGGGAAGCGCCGATTTCAACGCCGATCGGATCGCTGTTCGTGTACAGCCGCAGCGTCGGTCCCGAGAAGGCCTTTTGGACAGCCTGCGCCAGCTCCTCGTCCTTCGAGGAGATCACGATTGCTGCAGGCTCGCCGCGCGCAACCTCCTTCGCGAAGGTCGGTCCGCTGAGCACACCGACCCGCGGCGCGAAGCTCTGCCCGATCACCTCTTCCATCACCTGCGAGACGCGCATCAGCGTGCCGTTTTCCAACCCCTTCGTTGCGCTCACGAACAGCATCTCGGGCCGGAGCGCGGGCAACAGGCCGCTGTACAGCCGCCTGGCATGGTGCGACGGCATGACGCCCAGGACGATATCAGCCTGCTCCACGCAGCGGGCGGCCTCCGAGAGAACTTCGACATTGGCGGGGAGCGACGCGCCGGGCAGGTAGACGTCGTTGACGCGCGTCTCCACCATCCGCGCAGCCAGGTCGCTTTCATACACCCACAGACGCACCCGTTCGAAGCGGGGCGCCAGCACGATGGTCAGAGCAGTTCCCCAACTCCCGCCGCCGATTACCGCCAGCCGCGTCATTTCCTGCCCCCGAGGTTGAGCATATTCTCCGTGCCGGCCCGCAGCCGCTCAATATTCGACCGATGACGCCAGACGATGAACGCGCTGCAGAATGTGACCGCCACCATCAGCGGCCAGCCCGGATGGTAGATCAGCCAAACGCCGAAGGGGAACAGCGCTGCGCCGAGGATCGAGCCCAGGGAGATATAGCGCGTTACCGCGACGACCAGGATGAACACCACGACCACGCCAAGCAGCGCGGCCGGGGCCAATGCCAGAGCCACGCCGACGAAGCTAGCTACGGCCTTCCCGCCCTGGAATTTGAGGAACACAGGGTAGGCATGTCCCAGGACGACCGCGATTCCGGCGGCCGCCATCCACGCGGGGTTGCCGTCCGTGAAGCGTCCCATCAGCCAGCAGGCCAGCCAGCCCTTGGCGATGTCGAGCAGCAGTGTCAACACCCCGAATGCGCGCCCGGTGGTTCTCAAGACATTGGTCGCGCCGATGTTCCCGCTTCCCATCGAGCGCACGTCCTTGCCGGTCTTCAGCCGCACGAGCAGGTAGCCGAAGGGGATGCCGCCCAGCAGGTAGGCAGCCAGCAGCAGCGCAGCTTGGATCATCATTTGGTCAATGCGTAGCTCGCCAGCTTGGTATACGCCGACCCGCCCGGCATCAGCTTGCTCTCATAGAGGTGGAAGTGTGTTGCGACGAACGCGCCGAAGTCGCCGCTGGGCAACTCCGAGATGGTCTTCTTCAGCGGGAAGAGGTCGGTCGGATGCTTGATTCGCGCCAGCGTCAGGTGCGGGTGATACGCCTTCATCTCCGGCGGGATGTCGAGCTGGGCGCACAGCAGGTCCGTCTCGCGCGCCAGGTTTTTCAAACCGTCGTACGCCTGGATTCCCACATACAGGACGCGAGGCTGATGCGGGTTAGGGAACCAGCCGATACCCTGAATGGCGATGCGCAGATCGCCCTCGACCGGCACATCCTTGAGCGCGTCCTTCAGGACGTCCAGATCGCTCTCCGGAAAGTCGCCGATGAACTTCGTCGTGATATGCAGGTTCTTCATCGGACTCCACTGGATGTCGGCTTTCGGCTTCAACAACTCCAGCAGCAACTCCAGGTTCCGCCGCATCTCGTACGGCACATCGATGCCAACAAACAACCGCATGGCGCGTGATACCCTCACATAGCGTAACCCGTCATGGCGCTCCGAGTCCTGCCCCGCGCATTTTACGCGCGCTCAACCGTCGACGTCGCGCGCGATCTGCTGGGAAACGTTCTGGAATGCAACGGCCGGGGCGGACGCATCCTGGAAGTCGAAGCCTATCTCGGCGAAGGCGACGAAGCTGCGCACTCTCACCGAGGCATCACGCCGCGTACACGAGTCATTTTCGGCCCGCCGGGGCACGCGTACGTCTACTTCATCTACGGGATGTATCACTGCCTCAATGTGGTTGCGGAGCCGGAGGGCATCGCCGGCTGCGTTCTGATCCGGTCCGTGGAAGAGGCAGGCAACGGTCCAGGGAAGCTGACCCGCGCGCTCGGCATCACGCTCAAACACAACGGCTGCGATTTGACCCATGGTCCGATCCGCATCCTCGAAGCCCCGCACCCGCCGCGGGAGACGGTGATTGTCACGCCTCGCATCGGCATCAGCAAGTCCACTCACCTCCCACTTCGGTTTCTGCTTTCCTCTTGACCCAGCCTGCGATCTTGCCTATGCTGATGCGGCGTATGCAGCCAATGCACACCCGCGAGCCCAATACGAGAGACCGGTTGCGAGCCGGGGCGATGATTGTCGCGGTGGTGGCAACGTTAGTTGCGATCGCGTTTCTGGTCCGGGAAAGACCGATGTACGCGATCCTCCTGATGCTTGTCCCGCTCGCTCTCCTGATCGCCTGGCATGCCCGCACCACGGCCTACCGCTGCGAGCACTGTGGAACCGAATTTACGATCTCAGCCTGGCGCGATGCTCTCAGCCCGCACACACTGGAGGCCAAGTACCTTCGGTGTCCCGCTTGCGGCCGGCGATCCTGGGCGCGGGCGCTTGTTCGGGTGTGAGGTTTCTCCACAGCCAACGCGTCAGCCCGTGTCCGCGATTGCCGAATTCCTCGACAGTCTTCCGCGCGGCGTGGATTTTTTCGCTCGGGACCTCACAACCCCCTTGTATTTTCGGACTTTCAGATACATGATTCCTGGCTAGAGGTGTTCCGATGCGAATTCACTACCCCCATCCCCACGTGGCGGACTGGGCCCGCGATGCCATTGTGGTCTTCGTCGCCATATTCGGCGTCCTGTCGCTACTTGTCGCTCTGATCCCCAGTAAATGAGCTGCCCGGGCAGGCCAGCCACCGTCTTTCCCCTACCATGCCGCGTCGCTTCGTGCTATTGCTCGTAGCGGGCTCCGTGCATGTCACTTCAGAAAGTCACGGTTCTGGGAACCGGCTTGGTCGGTAAGGCGATTGTCCACGACCTGAGCCAGGATTCTGCCGTTACGGCAGTCGACAGAAGTGCCGGCTCGCTCTCCCGCGTCGCACACCTCCCCTGCGAACGCATCTGTTGCGATATCTCCGACGATGACACCTTGCGAAGGGTCGTTGAAGATTCTGACATGGTCGTCTCCGCCCTTCCGGGGGCGGCGGGCTTCGAACTTCTGCAGCGCCTGATCCTCCTACGTAAGCACGTCGTCGATATCTCTTTCTCCATTGAGGACCCGCTCGCCTTGGATCCCCTCGCCCGTGAGAACGGAGTCGTGGTGATCCCGGATGCCGGGGTCTGTCCGGGCCTCTCGAATCTCGTCTGCGGGTTCGCCGCCGGACATCTGCTCCCCGGATTGCGCAGCTACGTCTGCTATGTCGGCGGTCTGCCGCTGCACCCTTCCGCCCCGTGGTTCTACAAGAACCCCTTTGCGGCCGAGAGCGTCGTCGATGAATACATCCGCCCGGCTCGCTTCCGCATCGACGGCAAGCAGGTAGTCAGGCCGGCGCTCTCCGATCCGGAAAAGCTCGATATCCCGGCTGCCGGCGAACTGATCGCTTTCAACACCGACGGTATCCGTACCCTCCTCGACACGCTTCCCGGCGTGGACACTCTCATCGAGAAAACCCTCCGCCACCCGGAGCACTACGACTTCGTTTCACGACTTCAGCAGACCGGCTTTCTGTCGGAGACGAAAGCCGGGTCCTTCACTGATGTCGTGCGTGAGGCATGGCGCTTCGACGATGGGGAAGAGGACATCACTGTCATGCGACTGGTCTTCGAAGATGACGCCAAGCGGATCACATACGATCTCTATGACCGGTACGATCCGGAGGCAGGGTTGCTGTCGATGGCCAGGACGACAGGATTCACTGCCGCAACGATCGCGCGGGTCCTCCTCTCGGGGAAGATCACTGCCCCCGGCGTCCACGCTCCGGAGAGGCTTGGAATGGACCGGCCAGTCTACGAGTCCGTTCTTGCCCAGCTTGGCGTCCACGGGGTTTCCTTCGCGGTCACCAGTGAAGACCTACCTCAGCGTGGTGCCCATTAAAACGGATCAATTGGTCTGAATATCGTTACTCGGGTGGTATGATTCGACTTTCGCGTCTTCGCGGAAGACCCCGAGGCATCAATGAGCATTCTTCTTTCCAACGGCACAGAAATACCTATCGAAATGCATAAGATCCGCATCGTGCAAAAGGTGCGGCTCTCGCCGGCGCGGGAACGCCTGCAGGCCATCGAGGAGGCGGGCTACAACACCTTCCTGCTCCGCTCCCGAGACATATTTCTCGACATGCTGACGGACTCCGGCACCAATGCCATGACGGACTTCCAGCAGGCCGCCATGATGCATGCTGACGACGCCTACGCCGGTTCGGAGAGTTTCTACCGACTGAAGGACGCGGTCAGCGAGGTGTTCGGGCTGGAGTACATTCTGCCTGTGCACCAGGGCCGCGCCGCGGAGCACCTGCTGGCCAAGACGTTCGTGAAGCCCGGCCACGTCGTGCCGATGAATTACCACTTCACGACCACGCGCGCGCATTTCGAGCTGTGCGGAGGCACGGTTCTGGAACTGTACACTGACGAGGCTCTGAACACGCAGAGTACCGCCCTTTTCAAGGGCAACATCGACCTCGATCGCCTGCGGGAGGCACTTGAGAAGCACGGTGCGCAGAATGTCTCCTTCGTCCGCATGGAAGCGACGACCAATCTGCTGGGCGGCCAGCCATTCTCCCTGGCCAATCTCAAGGCGATCAAAGCGATGATCGAGCCGCTCGGCATCTTCCTGGTTGTCGACGGCAGCCTCATCTCGGAGAACGCACACTTCATTCGGCAGCGGGAATCCGGCTATGAGAATGCGTCGATTAAGGACATCATTCGCGAGATTGCGGCCGTGGCCGATCTGGTCTATCTGTCAGGGCGCAAGAGCTGCTCGGTGCGCGGCGGTATGATCGCGACGAACCGCAAGGATCTGTACGAAGCGATCCGGCCGTGGCTGCCGGTCTACGAGGGCTTCTTCACCTACGGCGGCATGTCGTCGCGCGAGATTGAGGCGATGGCCGTGGGAATGCGCGAGATGACCGAACCTGACGTCGCCTCGTCCGCCGCGGACGCCATCAAGTACTTCGTCAACCGGTGCATCGAGGAGGGCATCCCCGTCGTGACGCCCCCCGGCGGGCTCGCCTGCCACCTGGATGCCATGCGGTTCATTCCGCATATCCCGCAAACGCAGTATCCGGCGGGCGCACTGGGCGCAGCCGTCTACATTGCGTCGGGCATTCGCGGGATGGAGCGGGGATCCGTCTCGATGGATCGCGACCGGGAGGGCAACGACGTTCCCTCGGATCTCGAACTGCTTCGTCTTGCCGTGCCGCGGCGTATCTTCACCATGTCGCATTACGAGTACGCCGTTGACCGGCTCAAGTGGCTGTACGCGCATCGCGACATGGTCGGCGGGCTGGAGTTCTTTGAGGAACCGCCGGTGCTCCGCTTCTTCGCCGGGCGCATGCAGCCGCTGGGCGGCTGGGGTCCAGCGCTTGCAAAGAAGTTCGAAGAGGACTTTGGGCCGGCCTGTTGAGGGGTTGACAGGCGGGCCAGTCAACACCAGTTCCGATGAAGACGCGCTGAATCCGTTACACCCGCTCGCTACCTTACCGCTCGCGGCTCTATTGGGGAGCCTCTTCATCTCCCTTGGCGGCTCGCAGGGCCATGGGGACTCGCTAACCGCCCGCGACGCTGGTGGTGCGCAGGAGCGGGGGGCAGGTCGGGGACCTGCCCCTACTCACTTCAGGCGAGGAGCTCCTGGGTGCGGGTGAGGCGTTCCTGGATGCGGACGCCGTTGGGGCAGGTGATCGCGCACCCGGAGCAGTCGCCGCAGCGGACCGATTGCAGCATTTCTGGCATCGACCGGAAGTTGTCGCGGGCGAGGGAGAACTCGCCGTAACCGTCGGCGTAGGTCAGGTAGCGGAGCATGTCGCTGACGGGGAGGCCCTGCGGGCACTTGCCGGAGCAGGTGCCGCACATGCGGCAGTAGAGGGGCGAGATGCGGTCGAGCCAGGCGGCGAGGACGGTGGAGTCCTCCTGCCTGTAGGGCTCGCGCATGGCGCGGAGGTTCTCTTCTAGCTGCTCGTTGTCTTTGATGCTCGGGATGGAGGTGTGGATGAAGGGGACGCGGAGGCTCCACTTGAGGGCGGCGAGGGCGGCGCCGGGGCGTGTCATGGCGGCCTTGGCACGATTGAAGTCGTAGCTGCGGTCCAGGTTGATGGAGCCGGCCATGACCTTCATGGCGACGCAGCCAAGATTGGCTTCGTGGACGACCTTGATGAGGGGTTCCATCTGCGGGCCCATGGCGAAGTTGTAGGTGGTGAGGATGACGTCGATGGAGCCAGCCTTGATGGCGGCGGGGATCACTTCGGCGTGGCCGTTGTGGAGGCTGACGCCGGGGAAGCGGATCTTGCCCTGCTGTTTGGCGATCTGCTGAGCTTCGAGGAGTTCGGGGGTGATCTGCTCGGGGCGGTCCTTGGCGTGAAGGAACCAGATGTCGATGTGGTCGGTCTGGAGGTCCGTGAGTGTGGTCTCCAGGTCCTTGAGCGCGGCTTCCTTGGTGCGCGAGATGGTTTTGGAGCTGATGATGAGCTTCTGGCGATTTGGCTTGAGGGCCGCGCCGACCATGCGCTCATTATTGCCGCCCGAGTAGACACGGGCCGTGTCGTAGTAGTTGATGCCGAGATCGACGGCGCGTTCGATCACCGACGGGTCCGAGGTCACCATGCACCCGAAGCCGACGCTGCTGACCTTGAGGCCCGTGCGGCCAAGAGTTCGCAATGCTACCGGTTGCGCCGGAGTTGGCGCCGCCGCGAGATGCGGCGCCAGCGCGGCGGTGGAGATGAAAGAGCGTCTGGATATGGACATGAGGAACTTCTACTAACCGAGCTTGGGGGGCAATTCAGTGAGCGGCCCCATCCACTGCAGCATGCGGTCGATGTCCGTGTGCTGGCGGTACTTGATCTGGAGCTTCTCGACGGCCTCGCCGCGGAGGGCGATCTTCCCGCGGTCCCACGTGCCGGCGCCGACCTGCTCGCACCACTGGAGGTAGCCGAGGTGTGCGGGGTCGATGCCCATTACTTCGGCGCCGATGCGGTCGGCGGAGACCATATCGGTGGAGGCGATGGCGACCTTGTGGGCGACGGGCGTGCCGGAGTTGGGTCCGTTGCCTTCCATGCCCTCCCAGCCGTCGATGACGCCGATGCCCCAGTTCTTGTGCAGGTGCTGGGCGGTGAGCATGATGTCGTAGTGGGTCTGGCGGACGCCGCCGTGGTAGGCGCGCTTGTCGTTCCAGCGCTTGGCCTCGCCGCGCTTGGAGTGGAGAGGCGCGCCGAGGGCCATGTTCTTGATGTTCATCGTGGCGATGACGGTGTTGTGCGTCTTGAGGATGGCGCTGGAGATGACGAAGGCGTCGGGGTCGCAGAGACGCTTTGCAAGTCGGACGGGTTGGGGGTGCAGGTCGCCGTTGAGGACCTGGATGACTTCGGTCTCGGCCTCTTCATTGAGGCAGACGAGCTTGACGTTTTGCTTCTTGTGATCGTCGACGGCCTGCTGGTATTTGAAGTTGGCGTAACCCTCGGGGGTGTAGCCGGCTGAGGCTTCCGCGATGAAGACGGGGCCCTTCCAGCGGTCGGCGAGGTAGTCGAGGATGCCCTGGAGGGCGTCCACGTGGGTCGATGCGAGCTGCCGTCCAGTGTTGACGATGTTCGGCTTGATGACAACACTCTTCTTGCCCTGGAGCTTCAGGGCGATTTCCTTGTCGATGAGCTTGAGGGCGTCGGTGATGTTCTTCCGGCGGCTGTCGCCCTTGATGAGGGCGGCAGGAACCTGAGTGTCGGCAGGAAGAGTGCGGGATGAAAGGAGCAGGCCAGCAGATGCGCCGAAGAAATGGCGGCGGCTGACGGAGAGAGCCATTGCGTACACCTCCGTAGATATAGTATTTAAAGAGCGGAAAGTCTGTAAAGTCTGAAAGGGAGGATTCTGATCCATGGGCGCGACGAGACGAGGTTTCCTGGCCGGCGGAATCGGCCTGATGGGGGCAGCGAGCATTGAAGCGGCTCCAACCGGAGAGATGCCCAAGCGCACGCTGGGCAAAACAGGACTGAAGCCGACTGTACTGGGCTTCGGGTGCATGACGACCTCGGATCCGAGCGTCATCGAGCAGGCGGCGGACGCCGGAATCAACTGGTTCGATACGGCGCGCGGGTACCAGAACGGGAACAACGAGCGCATGGTGGGCGCGGCGTTGAAGAGCCGCCGCGACAAGCTGCACATCACGAGCAAGACGCCGGCGAAGACCAAGGCGGATGCGCTGGCGCACCTGGACACGACGCTGAAGGAATTGCAGACGGACCACATAGACGTCTGGTATCTGCATTCGCGCCAGTCGGCGGCGGCCTGCCCTGATGAGTTGTTCGACGCGCAGGATGAGGCGGTGAAGGCGGGCAAAGTGCGCTTCAAGGGCGTGAGCTTCCATGGCGGGCACAAGGAGATGATCCCGTTCCTGATCGAGAAGAAGCGGACAGACGTGATCCTGCTGAGCTACAACTTCACGATGGCGGACACGATCGATCCGCTGATCGAGCAGGCCGCGGCGGCGGGCATCGGGACCGTGGCGATGAAGGTGATGGCGGGCGGGTTCCGTCAGAACAAGCCGGGCTCTCCGATGTACGAGAAGCTCTCCAAGGAAGGCACGATGGCGGCAGCGCTGAAGTGGGCGGTGAAGAAACCGTTCATCCATACGTCAATCCCGGGGATCATGGATCTCGACCAGCTTGACGAGAACTTCAAAGCGGTGGTGGCGGGCTACAAGAAGGAAGTGGACGATAGGCTGCTAGCCGCGCAGTTGGAAATGATCAAGCCGCTGTACTGCCGGATGTGTGGGGCGTGCACCGGAGTGTGCCCGCAGGGGCTGCCGGTGAGCGACATGATCCGCTACGTCAGCTATGCGGAAGGGTATGGCGAATTCGCCATGGCGCGCGACCACTTCAAGCTGCTGCCGGACGAGGTGCAGCAGGTGCGATGCGGCGACTGTGCGCAGTGCGCGATTCATTGTCCGAACGGTGTGCGCGTGCAGGATCGAGTGACGCGCGCACAGGAGTTGTTCGCGTGAAGGGACTTCTGTTGATGTTGGCGGCGTCTGCGTTGATGGCGCAGACGCCGGACTGCTCGATTGCGACAGGGTCGAAGCAGGACGGAAAGACTCGTGAGTTCGACACGGAAACGCTGTACGAGTACATGAATGGGAACTCGGAGGGGTACTTCCTGTACGGGTTCGCGAAGATGAAGGGCGTGACGTGCAAGACCGGAGACGTGACTCTGATCGTCGACTTGAGTGAATTCAAGTCCCCGGAATTAGCGTACGGGATGTTCACGGGGAATCTCGATCCGCGACAGCCGGTGGAGAAGATCGGAGCGGGCGGTCAGGTGGGCGAACGCAAAGTGATTTTCGTGAAGGGGCAGTATTACGCCGAGATCGCGGCGGAGCCGGAGGGTCAACATGCGGCGTTGCTGCGGGCAGCGGCCAAGGCGTGGGAAAAGAAGATCACGGGGTCGACGGAGCCGCCGGCGGAACTGTCCTGGTTCCCGAAGGAAAGGCTGCAGCCGGGATCGCCGCGGCTGGTGCCGCAGTCCGTGCTGGGCATGCGGATGTTGAAGCGGGGTTATCTGGCGCAATATGAGCAGGGCAAAGCGGTTGTCGTGACGGAAGAATCGCCGGACGTTGCGCAGGCACTGTTCGGCAAGCTGAAGGAGCGATTTGCCCCGAATAGCGCAGCGCAGGTGGGCGATGAGGCGTTTGTGGGCGAGGACAAGTATCTGGGGCGGATCTGCTTTTTCCGCAAGGGGGCGCGGATTGGCGGGTGGACGAACGTGCCTGCAGGGCAGGATCCGGCGGGGCTGGGGAAAGCGCTGGCGGCCGCGATTCCGTGATGAGCCACTGGATATAATCGAAGAGTGAAAGCTCTTAGGTTGATTCTCCCGGTTGTGCTCGCCTTGCTGGTAGGCTGCTCGAAGAATATCCAGACGAATGAAGCCGTGAAGGCGGCGGTGATGAAACACCTGTCCCAGAACTCCGGCCTGAACGTGGCGTCGATGGACATTGAAGTGACGGCTGTGACGTTCAAGGACAACGAGGCCGACGCGACGGTCGGGTTCAAGCCGAAGGGCGGAGGGGCGGCTTCGGGCATGTCGATGCGCTACGCGCTGGAAAAGAAGGGCGGCGAGTGGGTCGTCAAGAAGAAGGCGGACAGCGGGATGGGGCACGGTGGCGCCATGCCGGGAGCCACGCCGGGCACAATGCCTGAGATGCCTGCCGGCGCAATGCCTCCGAATCATCCTCCGGTCGGTAAGGCGGAGCCGAAGAAGTGAAGCGGGTTGCGGTCCTGGGGGGAGGACCGGCTGGCTCGATGGCGGCCGCGCGGTTAGCGCAGGCCGGAGTCGAGACCATCATCCTGGACGAAAAGCTGGCGTGGGAGAAGCCCTGCGGCGGTGGGATCACGTACAAGGCGTATCACCAGTATCCGTTCCTGTTGGAGAATACGACGCCAAAGAGATCCGTGACGGCGACGACATTGTCCGAGCCGAGGGGCGGATCGGTGACCATGCGGCTGCGGCACCCGCTGCTAATCTACTCGCGTTTCGATCTGAACAAGATGCTGCTGGAGCGGGCGGAAGAGTCGGGAGCCCGGCTCGAAAAGGAGCGCGTTACCGCTTTGGAGCGTACGGGCGAGCGGTGGGCCGTGCGAACCCGGTCAGGGACGATCGATGCGGACTACGTGGTGGTGGCGACGGGCGCCCGGAATTCGCTGAAGAACGTGGGGACGGAGTGGTCGGCGCAGGACACGATGTGTGCGATGGGCTATTGGGTGCCCGAGGAGCGGGAAGGGATCGATATCCAGTTCTTTCCGAACTTCGAGGGTTACATCTGGGTCTTTCCGCGGTGCGGGCATCTGTCCGTGGGTATCTGCGGGAAAGGCGAGCCGTCGCAAAAGGTGAAGGACCGGCTGCACGCCTACATGGAAGAGCACGGGATTTCGCGCAAGGATGCGACGTTTTACGGGCACCTGATTCCTGCGCTGGAGAGGCCGTCGTGGCGCAGCAACCGCGTGAGCGGCGAGGGCTGGGTGGCGGTAGGCGACGCAGCGGGACTGGTGGATCCGGTGACGGGCGAGGGGCTGTACTACGCGATCCGTTCGGGCGATCTCGCGGCTGAGGCGGTGCTGAGCGAGCGCCACGCGCCCAGTGAGCGGCACGCATTTTACAGATCGCTGCTGCACGGTGAGTTCATCGAAGACCTGACCTTCGGCGCGGGACTGGCGAAGAGGTTCTTCATCCAACAGGTGATGTTCTCGAGCGTTCCGGCACGCATGATCGAGCTGATGCGGCACAGTCCGAGGATGCGCGAGATCGTGCAGGATCTGTTCGCGGGCAAGCAGGGCTACCTGGATCTGAAGCAGCGGATCCTGGAGAACCTGAACGGCACTATGCGGGAGATTGTCGTGGGCGGAATGCTCGGGCATCGCATCGTCAAAGCGCCGGAGTGAGGCCCCGAGTAAGGAGAAATCAGTGAACACAAAGGGGAGCGAAGCGCTGCTGGAGCGCGCGCAGAGGATCATTCCGGGCGGCGTGAACTCGCCGGTGCGAGCGTTCCGGAGCGTCGGCGGGACGCCGCGGTTCATTGAGCGCGGCGAGGGATGCCGGATCTACGATGTGGACGGTAATGCGTACATCGACTATGTCGGGTCGTGGGGCCCGCTCATCCTGGGGCATCGCTTCGGACCGGTGATGGAAGCGATCCGCAGCGTGCTGGAGGTGGGAACCAGCTTTGGAGCTCCGACGGAGCGGGAGATCGAGCTGGCCGAGGAGATCCGTGCAGCTGTGCCGTCGATGGAGATGGTGCGGCTGGTGAATTCCGGCACCGAAGCAACGATGAGCGCTCTGCGCGTGGCGCGGGGCTTCACGGGCCGCGCATTGACGGTCAAGTTCGAGGGCTGCTATCACGGCCACGTCGATTCGCTGCTGGTGAAGGCGGGCAGCGGGATGGCGACGCTCGGTATCGCCGATACGGCGGGGGTGCCTGCAGGGTTCGCAGAGACCACGCTGGCGCTGCCGTACAACTCGGTGGAGGCGCTGGAGGCGTCGTTTGGTTCACATGGGGATCAGATCGCGGCTGTGATTGTGGAGCCCGTGGTGGGCAACATGGGATGTGTGCCGCCGCAGCCGGGCTATTTGCAGGCAATGCGGGAGCTGTGCACGAAGCACAGCGCGCTGTTGATCTTCGATGAAGTGATGACGGGATTCCGCGTCAGCTTTGGCGGCGCGCAGGAGCTGTACGGGATCAAACCAGACCTGTCGACGTTCGGCAAAGTGATCGGCGGCGGGCTGCCGATCGGGGCGTATGGCGGGCGGGCCGACGTGATGAGCCATGTTGCGCCTTCGGGCAATATCTATCAGGCGGGAACGCTGTCCGGGAATCCACTGGCTGTGTCAGCGGGACTGGCGATGCTCAGGCATTTGAGAGCGCACCCGGAGGTGTACCGGCAGATTTCGAGCGCGGCGGAGAGGATCTGTGCTGCTGCGCCGGAGGGTGTAACGGCGAACCGCGTGGGATCGATGTTCACGTACTTCTTTGGATCGGGACCAGTGAAGGACTGGGAGACCGCGAAGGTGGCGGATACGGCGCGGTTCAAATCGTTCTTCCACCACATGCTTGAGCTAGGCGTCTATCTCCCGCCTTCACAGTTTGAGGCGGCATTTGTGGGCGCTGCGCATGATGAAGAGGCTGTTGAGACTACGGTGGATGCTATCAGGGCGTGGAAGGGTTAGAGCCCCGCGCGGGCGCGGGGCTCCACTGATCGAACGAACTGACTGACTAGACTTTGGCGGGGACTTCGAAGCCCTTGCGGTAGTTGCGGGTGAGATACGTGTCGGCTTCCTTGTCGTTGACGAACTTCTCAGTCGCTGCGTTGAAGCTGAGCACGCGGCCCAGACGGTAGGAGATGTTGCCGAGATGCGCGAGACCCGACGCGAGATGGGCGGATTCCACCGGGCCGTTCTGATCACTTGTCTTCCGCGAGCGGATCGCTTTGATCCAGTTGGCGAAGTGGTCACCACCGGCGCGGCGGCCGGGGCCCTTCTCCTTCTTCCGTCCGAAGTAGATCTGGTAGGAATCGTAGTCGTTTACCACCAGGTAGCCCTCGGAGCCGTAGAAGATGTTGCCGACGGAGGCGCCGTCTTCCGCGTTAGTGCACCACGGGCGCACTTCAAACTGGATGAGCTTCTTCTGATCGGGGTAGTGGTAGAGCGTGGTGAGAACTTCCGGCGTGATCTTGTCGTCGTCAAAGAGGAACTTGCCGCCCATGGCCGTGATTTTCGCAGGGAGCGTCTCCACGCCAAGGCCCCACATGCAGAGGTCGGTCTCGTGGATGCCCTGGTTGCCGACGTCGCCGTTGCCGTAGTTCCAAGTCCAGTGCCAGTTGTAGTGAACGATGCGGCGGGAGAAGGGCTCCATCTGCGCCGGACCGGTCCACATGTTGTAGTCGAGACCCTCGGGTACCGGTTCAGTGCCTTTCTTGCCGATGGAGGGACGCCACCGGAACACCAGGCCACGGCTCATGTAGACGTTACCGATGGTGCCTTTGCGCAGGTGCTGGACGGCCTCCTGTACTGCTTCCGAGGAGCGGAGCTGCACACCGTGCTGCACAATGCGGTTGTACTTATGAGCGGCCTCCACCAGCTTGCGGCCCTCAAAGATGTTGTGCGAGCCGGGCTTCTCGACGTAAACATCCTTGCCCGCCTGGCAGGCCCAGATCGCGGCCAGTGAATGCCAGTGATTCGGCGTGGCGATGGTGACCGCGTCGATTTCCTTGTCGTCGAAAACCCTGCGGAGGTCCTGCACGACCTTGGGCTTCTTGCCGTACTTCTTTTCGAAATCTTCGGCGCGCTTGTTGGCGACGACGAGGTCGACATCGCAGAGGCAGGTGACCTCGGCGTCGGGCTGGCTCATCACGCCCTGGACATGGTCCTTGCCGCGACCATTGAGGCCGATGACGGCGACCCGAAGTTTGTCATTGGCTGACATGGCTTTGCTGGCGGCCAGATGTGAGATCAGCATGCCGCCTGCGCCGGCGACGAAGGTTCTGCGGGAACTCATGTATTACTCCTCATGCGAAAATTGAAACGGCATTTCACTTCTATCACAAGGCGCGGCCGTGCGGCTAGGGGTTACGAACCGAAACGGGGAAACTCAGAGTGAGTGACAATCGATCTATGCCGCGGCTCTTTCTGGTCGACTCCTTCAACTTCATCTTCAGGGCGTATCATGCCCGGCAGCGCACCGGCGCACCGCCGATGCGGACCTCCCGCGGCTCGTCGACCGAGGCGGTGTTCATCTTCCACAACATGCTGAGGAAGTTGAAGAAGCAATATCAGCCGGAGTACATGTCGGCGGTTTTCGAGAGCGAGGGGCCGACGTTTCGCGACGAAGTCTTCGCCGAATATAAAGCGACAAGAACCGAGACGCCTACTGAGTTGCTGGAGCAGATCCCGGTGATCGAGCGCATGCTGGACGTGCTGCGAATCCCGGTGTTGAAGACGCAGGGGTACGAGGCGGACGACGTGATCGGGACCGTGGCGTGCAAGGCGGCCCAAGAGGGCGTAGAGGTCTGGATCATCTCCTCGGACAAGGACATGCTGCAGTTGGTGGGCGACGGCATTCGCATGTTGGATCCGATGAAGAACGACACGCTGTACGATCCGGCCAAGGTGAAGGAGTACAAGGGGGTCGAGCCAGGGCAGATTGCGGATCTGCTGGCGCTGGTCGGGGACACGTCGGACAATATCCCGGGCGCTCCGGGGATCGGCGACAAAGGCGCCGTGCAACTGCTGGAGAAGTTCGGGTCGGTGGAGAATCTGCTGGATCACGCGGCGGAGGTGGAGCGCAAAGCCTATCGTGAGAGCCTGCTGAACAACCGGGATCAGGTGCTGCTGAGCAAGAGGCTGGCGACCATTCACTGCTCGGCGCCGGTGGAGTTCAAGGTCGAGGACCTGGCAGTGCGCGAAGCCGATGTCCCGAAGCTTGCCGAGTTCTACCGCGAATATGAGTTCTACAGCTTTCTGAAGGAGCTGGATCTGGGCGTTGAAGAGACAGCTCCGGCGAAGGATGCTGAGGCAGAGCCGGACTCGCTGGTGGTCTACGACTGGAAGGCGGGCGGGGCCGCGCCGAGCGAGAAGCCCGTGGAGGACGTTCTGCTCTACGCATTTCTGGTGCTGGCGGATCCGTCGGCATGCCAGATCACCTCTCTCATCGCGCGTTACCTGGAGCGTCCTGCCGCGACAGAGGAAGAGAATCTCAAGGCGCTGGCCGCCAGGCTGCGACCGATGATCACCGGCGGCCTGAGGAAGGTCTACGACGAGATCGACCTGCCCCTGGCGCCGGTGCTGGCGCGGATGGAGCGGTTGGGAGTGCGGATCGAGACGCAGCAACTGGCGGCGCTGTCGAGCCGCATGGACGCCGAGATCGGTCGGCTGACGGAGGAGATCTACGCGTTGGGAGGGAAGCCGTTCAACATCAACTCGCCGAAACAATTGGGCGAGATCCTGTTTGACGAGCTGAAGCTTCCCACACAGGGAAAGACCGGGAAGACGAAGTCGTATTCGACGGCTGCGGACGTGCTGGAGGCGCTGGCTCCGCTCCATCCGATCGTCCAGAAGATCTTGGATTACAGGCAACTGGCCAAGCTGAAGGGGACGTACGTGGACGCGCTGCCAATGCTGCTGTCTCCCGAAGATCACCGGCTGCACACGACGTTCAACGCCGCGGGCGCGGCGACCGGGCGGCTCTCGTCGTCGAATCCGAATCTGCAGAACATCCCGATCCGGACCGAGCTTGGACGCGAGATCCGTGCGGCGTTCGTGCCGGAGCCGGGATGGAAGCTGCTGGTGGCGGACTATTCGCAGATCGAGCTGCGGCTATTGGCTCATTTCTCGGAAGATCCGGTGCTGGTGGAGGCGTTCCGCAACAACGAGGACATCCACACGCGCACGGCTGCGGAAGTGAACGGCGTGCCGCCGCTGATGGTTACGCCCGAGATGAGGCGGAACGCAAAGGCGGTGAACTTCGGCATCGTCTACGGGCAGACGGCGTTCGGGCTGTCGTCGCAACTGGGGATCCCGCGCGAAGAAGCGGACCGGTATATCCGCGAGTACTTCACGCGGTATGCGGGGGTGAAGAAGTGGATCGCCGCCAGGATCGAAGAAGTGCGGAAGAGGGGCTATACGCTGACGTTGTACGGGCGGCAGAGGCCGATTCCGGACATTGCGGCGAAGAACCCGAATGCGCGGTCTTTCGCAGAGAGGACCGCCGTGAACACGCCCTTGCAGGGCACTGCCGCCGACCTGATCAAGAAGGCGATGATCCAGATCGATTGTGAGCTGATGGGGCGAGGGCTCAAGTCGAGGATGCTGCTGCAGGTGCACGACGAGCTGATCTTCGAGTGCCCGCCGGATGAACTGGCGGAGACGTCCAAGCTGGTGAAGCAATTGATGGAGGGAGCGGAGAAGCTCAAGGTGCCTCTGCTGGCCGAGGTGGGCCACGGGGCGAACTGGCGCGACGCGAAATGAGCGGGCCAATACAAAAGCAGCTCGAATTGTTGCGGCAGAAGGTCGCGCGGATCAATGCGCGCTGGGAATCGGAGCCGGCGCCTCAAGCGCGCGCACTGCCCGAAGGGCGCGAGGTGGAGACCGCGGAAGGAAAGCACTGGGAGATCGAACGGAGCTGGCCCGCGCATTTCAGGCATGGGACGGCGGACGTGGGCGCATTGTCCGAGCTGCCGCAGGACCTGCTGGAGGCGCTGGTGAACGAGTCCGGAGTGAGGGTGCCGCCGGAGAAGTGGGCGTTTCTCGATACGGAGACCAGCGGACTGGCCGGAGGCTCCGGGACATTTGCGTTTCTTGTGGGCGTCGGCGGGATTACGGCACGCGGGTTTGAGTTGAAGCAGTTCTTCATGCGGGACCACGGGGAGGAGCGGTCGCTTTTGCTTGCGCTGAGCGAGTACCTGGCGCAGTTCGACCTGATGGTGACGTACAACGGGCGCGCGTACGACCAGCCGCTGCTGGAGACGCGCTACCGTCTGGCGCGTATGGCCGAGCCGTTCCCGAGGATCAAGCATGTGGATCTGCTGTATTCGGCGCGGAGGTTGTGGAGGCTGGCGCTGGATTCATGCCGTCTGCAGGAGCTGGAGCAGCGGATCCTGGGGGTGGGGCGGATCGGCGACGTCGACGGAGCGTTCATCCCCACCCTGTATTTCCAATACCTGCGGACTCGGGATTTCGCTCCGCTGGCGCCGGTGATCTCGCACAACGCGACGGACATTCTCTCGCTGGCGTGTCTCACGGCGATTGTTCCGGCGGCGTTCCGCGAGCCGGCGCGGCTGACATCAGGCGCGGAGATGATTGCGCTGGCGCGCTGGTTCCGCAACGAAGGCCGCACGGAGGAGGCGCTGGCCCTGATGCGCGAGGGGTTGAAGCGGCAGATCGACGAAGAGCTGGTGTGGGAGACGCTGTGGCACGTGGCGGATCTCGAGCGGAAGCGTGACAGGCAGGACGCGGCGGTGGCGGCGTGGAGCGAGCTCTCCACTATTCGCAATCCATGGCAGGCGCAGGCGCTGGAGCGGCTGGCGATTCACTACGAGCGGCGTGAGAAGTGCCTGTCGATGGCTTTGGAGATGACGCTGGCCGCACTCGCTCTGGGCGAGACGGAGTCACTGTTGAAGCGAGCCGAACGGCTCAAGAAGAAGACGGCCGGACCGAGGTCCGG
>DBMU01000038.1 GCA_002298225.1 Bryobacterales bacterium UBA690 | reverse complement strand
GTAGGGCGGAAGTGGGCCGGCGCGGGATTTGGGTCCCGCGCCGGCTGGATCATCTTTTAGCTACAAGGGCTTCAACGCAAGATGCTGGGGGCCGGCTTTGTCTTCGTGGTGAAGCCCGGCCTGCTCGATTTCAGAAGCCCCCAAGCCCTAACAGAATACCCAGGAGTGGCGGCGCTGCGGCGCCCGCCTTTTTGTGGTGACAAGATCAATTCAAAGGCGAAGCACCATGAAGTTCAAGACACTCATCCCGCCGACTTCCGCTGTTCTGGCTCTCGCCGGGCTTTGTGGAGCGCAGCAGCCGGACAGCGCCGTCCGTGAACAACTCCTGCTCGATCGGATCGCCAAACTGGAAGAGCGCATCGCCGTCCTGGAAAGCCGCCTCGGCTCGCCGGCTCCAGTTGCTGCCCCTGCTCAGGCCGCAGCCTCTGCCGCGCAGGCTGCCGCTTCTGACGGGCAAGTCTCGGAGGCGCCCGCGACAGCAGGGCTCTCCGGAACTACTGTCAACTTCTTTTTCGACGGCTACTACTCGTGGAACACGAACCGACCTGTCGGCCGCGTCAACCTGCTCCACGCCTATGACGTGAGCCACAACAGCTTCAGCATCAACCAGGCCGGAACTGTCATCGAGCGGCTGCCTGATCTCGCGGCGGGACGCCGCTGGGGCTATCGCCTCGATCTCATGTATGGCCAGGCCACCGAGACTCTACAGGGAGGCGCGCAGAACGAGCCAAGGCCACAGGTCTACCGACCCCTCTTTCAGGCCTATGGGACTTACATCCTGCCCGTCGGGAAAGGACTCACCGCGGACTTCGGCAAATGGGCGAGTGCACTCGGCGCGGAAGGCAACTACACCAAGGATCAGATCAACTACTCGCGAAGCTACTTCTTCAACCTGCTGCCTTTTTACCACACGGGTTTCCGCGCCTCATATCCCGTGAACGACAACCTGAGTATTGCCTATTGGCTCGTGAACGGCGGCAACCAGACGGAAGACTTCAACGGCGGCAAATCCCAGAACTTCCAGGCAGTGATCAAGCCCGCGAAGAACGTCGTCTGGACGATGCAATACTACTTCGGTCAGGAACATCGTGACCTTGTTCCCGACCTGAATCCAGGGGCCCCAACCATCGCCTCTCAACCCGGGCTATCGATCACGCCCGTCTCGCCGCGGCCCGACGGCCTTTTCCATGTAATCGACACCTATGTCTCCTACAATGCGTCGTCCCGGCTGATGCTCGCCGGAGAGTTCGCCTACGTCATCAACCGCGCGTATGCGAATGCATCTCCACTTCGGGTGATCGGCGGAGCCGCGTACCTGAGGTATCAGATCACGCCGCGCGTCTACTTCGGTCAGCGTTACGAGCGGTTGAACGACCACGGCGGGCTCTTCTCCGGTGTCTCGCAGAACCTCAACGACCTCACCTCGACGCTGGGCTTCAGGGTCACCAATGGAGTGGAGACGCGCGCAGAATTTCGCCGCGACTTCAGCAACGTCCCCTTCTTCCTTCCGTCCAATCCGGGCGAGCTCAAGAAGGACCAGAACATCTTCACCCTCGGGCTGCTCTGGTGGTTCGGAGGCAAGGAGGGCTCCTGGTAGAGAGAATTCTACTGCCAGATAATGTTTTCAGGCTTACTGGATGACGAACCCCGAATATCGGCGCCCAAGTCCGGAACAACTGCTCAGGCAGGTGGAAGCGGAAGAGCAGCGTCGCAGCCGCGGCAAATTGAAGGTCTTCCTCGGCTATGCGTCCGGAGTCGGGAAGTCGTATCGAATGCTCGACGAAGGCCGGCGGCGCAAGGCGCGGGGCGAAGACGTTGTGGTGGCCGCGGTGCAACCGGAAGCGCCCTCCGAAGTGGCGGGACTGCTGGAGACCATGGAGCAGATCCCTCGCCGGATGGATCTCAGCAGCCCATGCATCGATGTGGACGCCATCCTGAGACGCAAGCCGCGGGTGTGCCTCATCGACGGCCTCGCCTACCGCAACCCGCCGGGCAGCCGTAATCCGGAGCGCTGGCAGGACGTGGAGCAACTGCTCAACGCCGGGATCTCGGTGATCACGACGATCAACCTGCAATACATCGCCGAACGCCAGAAGCAGGTGGAGGCCATCCGCGGCAAGAGCGCGCGTGACTCCGTTCCCGAGAGCTTCATCCGTTCCGCCGACGAGATCGAGATCGTGGACGCTCCGCCGGAGTACTGCGTTACCCGCACGCAGGACGCCGGCCCCGATTCGCCCATGGAGACAGCGCGGATCGAACAGCAGCTATCCGAATTGCGCGAGATCGCGCTGCTGCTTGCCGCGGAGGTGGTCGATCACCAACTTGAAGAGTACCTGCGGCAACAGGGCATCGAGCAGTCCTACGGCACGCACGAGCGCATCCTGGTCTGCGTCACGCCGCGCAGCAACGCCTCACTGATGATTCACCGCGGGCAGCGCCAGGCCGAGCGCTTCCACGGCGACCTGCACGTCGCCTATGTGGAGCAGGACGATCTCAGCGATTCCGATCGCGACACTTTGCGGGACAATCTCGCCGCTGCGCGGGCGGCGAACGCCCAGGTTGAAATCCTGCACGGAGAGGATCCGGTTTCGGCGATCCTCGCCTTCGCAGAAAGACAGGGCATCACGCAGATCTTCGTGGGCCACAGCCTGCGCTCCGGCTGGCTCGACAACCTGCGGCCCAATCCCGTCGAGCGGTTCATCCTGGATGCGGAGGGTATCGACGTGCGCATCTTTCCGCACGCCGCGGCGCCCGGGGAGCACGAATGAGTCCGGAAGAGCCAAGAAGGCAAGGCAGGCTCAAGATCATCCTCGGCTACGCCGCGGGCGTCGGCAAGACGTACAAGATGCTGGATGAAGGACAGCAGTTGAAGGCGAGCGGGCACGACGTTGTCATCGGCTACTTCGAGCCGCACGGGCGCCAGGACACCATCGCCAAAACAGAAGGACTGGAAGTTGTTCCGCGCCGGATCATCGAGTATCGCGGGAAGCAATTCGAAGAGATGGACACTCCGGCGATCCTGGCCCGTAAGCCGGAGATCAGCCTGGTGGACGAGTTCCCGCATACGAACGTTCCCGGATCGGAGCGAACCAAGCGATGGGAAGACGTCTTCATCATGCTCGACGAGGGCATCGACGTGATGACCACCATGAACATCCAGCACCTGGAGAGCCTGAACGACCGGATGCGCGAAATCACCGGCGTTCAGGTGCGCGAGACCATTCCGGACTGGGTGGTGAAACGCGCCGATGAGATCGTGATGGTGGACTTGACGCCGGGAGCGTTGCTCAATCGTCTGGCGCGCGGTGTGGTCTATGCTCCCGAAAAAGCCAGGCAAGCGCGGGACAACTTCTTCAAAGAGACGACGCTCGCAGCCCTTCGCGAAATGGCCCTGCGGCAGGTGGCTCATGAGGTGGATGTCCGCCAGCCGGAGGCCGGGGAGTTGAAACGCCAGGATGTATCCGAACACCGCGAGCGTATCCTGATTTACGTGACGGAATCGCCGACTTCGGCAGGGCTCATCCGGCGGGGCCGCCGTGTCGCTGACTACTTGAAGGCTGACTGCTTCGCGGTCTCCGTGCAGTCCGGCCGGGCTGAGCCGCAGTTGGCGATTGAGCAACACCTCGATTTTGCGCGGAAGCTGCACATCGACACGCGCGTGCTCGAATCGGAGGATGCGGCGCAGGCTCTGGTGGATTTCGCGCACCGCAATGGGGTGACGCAGATCTTTCTTGCGAAGCCGCCGCGAGTGGCACTGCCGTTTCTGAGCAAGAAGCAAGTAGTGATGAGGGTGGTTCGCCTTGCCAAGGACCTGCAGGTGACGGTTGTGGCGGAGCGGCGCAGGGTGTGAAGAGGCGATCTCCCGCTTCATCCCTGTCGAACCCGCTCCGCTGAAGACGAGCCGAATCCGTACACCAGCTCGCTACCGCTCGCGGCTGTGGGCGCGCTGGAGCCGCAATCCCTAGCGAGTGGGTACAACGGTGTTACGTCAGCGACCTGTTCAATTCGTAGGCTGCTGTGAGTCTTCCTTCCAGCCGTAGGCGTTCATCATGATCCTGAACAACTGTGTGTTCGGGATGAAGCCTTTCACTTGATCGGCGCCGGGGCCCTGTGCGGTGGCAAGCACTTCTTCACCGGTGTGGCTATGGCCGACGCGCAGCGCGGGGATTGCGACTTCTTCCCTCGAAGTGTGCTCCTTCTTCCACTCGTCGAGGCCCTTGAGGAGCGGCTCGCCGCGTTTGCCGCCGACGGTGCGCAATGCGAAGGAGTGGTCGGCAGTGAATAGGAGCAGCGTGTCCTTGAGGTCGACGGTGGACGCAATCTCGCGGATCAGCTTGTCGAAGCCGACCACGTTATCCAGGCCTTTGCGCGGGTCGTCGGTGTGCGCGTCCCACTCGATCATCAGGAAGTAGCCCTTGCGATTCTTCGACAGGACGCTCAGTGCCTTGCGGGCGGCTTCGGGCAGATTGATGGGGCTGTCCTGCACGACGATCGGGCGGAGATTGTCGGCGGGCACTTCGTTGAGCGATTCATAGATCGGGCGCTTCTTCTCACTAGACACTTCGTTAAGATCCTTGCCCAGCTTCGCCACGCCGGCGGAGATGGACTTCCGTCCGACGCCCATGACCACATCCACGCCATCGCCGAAGCGCGGATTGAAGATCTGCATGAAGATCTCGCCGGCGGTACCGCGATCATTGGAATGCGCGTAGCAGGCTGCAGGCGTCGCATCGGCGATCGACACGTTTGAAAGCACGCCCGTGGACAGTCCGCGCTCCTCCGCGTATTCGAGGATCGTCTTCAGAGGCGTTCCATTCTGCTTGCCGCGGACCGTGTCCGGCCCCTGGCTGAGGACGCCGTTCTGCGTCTTCACACCCGTGACGATGGCCGTCATGCCGGCGGCTGAATCAGTGACAAGGCTCCCTGCGGGCGAAGTGTCCGAAAGGGCCATATAAGGCCAGCTCTGCACGTAGAGCTTCTGCGGCTCGCCGTAGCCGTGCCAACTGGCGGCGTTTAGAGTCGAAGTGCCTCCAGCATCGGCGAGAAACACGATCACGTTCTTCGCGCGCTTCGCGGGCTTGGGAGCTGCAGCAACGGGAAGGCACAAGAGACAGACAACAAGGAAGGACCGGTATGACATGGTCTCATCTTATCCGTAGATCGTGGTCAAATACGAACAGCCATGTCGAAAATCATCGCTCCGATCGCAATTTCCGGAACGGTTCTCCTTTTTGCTGCCTGTTTCACAGCCAGCGGACAGCCGGCTCCGGTTTTCAAGGACCTCTTCAACGGCAAGGACCTGTCCGGCTGGGTCAACGTCAACACGGCGCCGGACACATGGAAGGTGGAGAACGGCGAGCTGATCTGCTCCGGCCACCCCATCGGAGTGATGCGCAGCGAGAAGCAGTACGAGAACTTCATCCTGCACATCGAGTGGATGCACATCGAACCGGGCGGCAACTCCGGAGTATTCGCCTGGAGCGATGCGATTCCGAACGAGAAGAGCCGGCTGCCGAACGGCGTCGAGATCCAGATGCTCGAACTCGACTGGCCGAAGCTGAACATGCGCAATGGCGTGATGCCGCCGGTTGCCTACGTGCACGGCGAACTCTTCGGCGTGAACGGGGTGAAGACTGCTCCAGACAATCCGCGTGGCGAGCGCAGCATGTCTATCGAGAACCGCTGCAAGGGCCGCGGTGAATGGAACGTGTACGACGTGGTCGCGGTGGACGGAGTTATCAAGCTGTCCGTGAATGGCAAGTTTGTGAACGGCATTAGCAAGTCGACGCAGAAGAAGGGATACCTCTGCCTGGAGTCGGAGGGCGCGAAGATCCACTTCCGCAACATCCGTCTGCTTGAACTGCCGCCGGGCGTGGACCCGGCGCCGACACCCGCCGTTCAATAGGCTTCTCAGCGGAGAAGACCCGCGAATCTGAAGCCTGTTTGTGCGACGGTACGCGGGAATTTGCGGCAGTCCGAAGGGAGTTCCGATGAAGAATCGTAAATCTTGGCGCGAAAAGATGGACAATCCGGACCTGCCGAAACTCGTGAAAATCCCTCTCGCGATGCAGAAACGATTCGGCCGCGGGTTCATGCTGGTGCCGAGTCCGCGCGAAGTGGACGCGCTGATTCGCACGGTTCCGTCAGGCGGCCTGACGACGACGACAGAGATTCGCTCGAAGCTCGCGGCAGAGCATTCGGCGGATACCACCTGCCCGCTCACGACAGGCATCTTTGTGCGAATCGCCGCGGAGGCTGCGGAAGAAGACGCACGCGAAGGGAGAAGGCCGGTCACACCCTATTGGCGCGTGGTGAAGGATGACGGTTCGTTGAACCCCAAGTTCCCGGGCGGCTTCGAGAGCCAGGCGGCAAAACTGTGCGAAGAGGGGCATCGCATTCTTCCTGGAAGAGGTAATAGGCCGCCGCGCGTCGCAGATTTACCGCCTTCCCGAAGTGCTCAAAGATAATCGAATCGATTTGTTTTCCTTTCGCCCTGCAATTCCGGCAGATCGTGATACGATTTTCCTTGCGCCGCTTGCCGATCAACTTGGACGACCCCCTTTGGGCAGCACTTCATGCCCGATCGAAACAGCACGGCATTACGGTTTCCAGTCTCCTTTGCCTGATTCTCCAAGATCGCTTCCCCGCTTCCTCCGAAGAACAGAAACAGGCCGCCGTGTTTTCTATGAATATCCGTAGAGACCACGCTGGGGTGCGCGATCCGGAGACTTTCATGCGGCTGCTCCAGGAGCGGAGCCGCACCCGTCCCCGCAGCATCAACGGCTGAACCGGCCTCGCACCCCGCTCGCGTCTCGGGCATAATGTCCCAATACCATCCGAGCTGGGGTACATGAAAATGCGAAGATCCGGGCTCTTTCTCTGTTGCGTCCTGTTCGCGGCAGTCCTTCCTGCGTTCAGCGCGGGCTGGGACGCGCGGCTTGCCGCGAACTACCTCGACTCGCGCCAGAAGGAATGGTTCGCCTGGAAGGTGGCTGCTGCTCCGGGCGGGCCGTGCGTCTCCTGCCATACCGGTGCCACCTACCTGGCCGCCCGCTCCGCGCTGCGCGGCGCGCTACGTGAGACCGCCCCCACAGAGTACGAAACCGGCCTGCTCAACGGACTTCGGGCGCGCGTGGCGAAGACAGAAGCCAAGGACGAGCACGCCGCGCAGGGGCTCGGTGTGGAGGCAATCTTCTCCGCCCTGTTCCTTTCGGCGGAAGACAACTCGCGGGGCGGTTTGAGCACTGAGACGCGGCAGGCATTCGACCGCTTGTGGGCATTGCAGGCAGGCGAAGGCCAGAACAAAGGGGCATGGGAATGGTTTAGCCTCAAGCTGGATCCCTGGGAGATGCCGCACTCGCGATTCTACGGAGCGGCGCTGGCTGCCCTGGCTGTGGCGAACACCCCTGCGGAGTATCGCGCGAAGCCGGAGGTGGCGGTGAAGATCGCGGCGCTCGGCGATTATCTCCGGCGCGAACAGGCGGCGCAGCCGCTGCACAATCGCCTTGTTCTGTTGTGGAGTGCGGCTGGAATTCCGGAAGTTTTGCCGAAGCAGGCGCGAATGGATCTGATCGAGGAGGTGTGGCGGCTGCAGCGCGACGACGGGGGTTGGAGCACCGAATCGCTGGGCCCCTGGGCGAAGCACGATGCCGCGCCGCCCGCGGAGGGGAGCAACTGCTACGCCACTGCGCTGGCTGCCTTCGTTCTGCAGAAGGCCGGAGTGCGACGCACCGATCCACGATTGCAGCGCGCCCTGACCTGGCTGCGATCGCATCAGGACCGCGAAACCGGCGCATGGCCTGCCAGTTCGATGAACAAGGTCTACCCGCCAGGATCCATGCAGGTGCGCTTCATGCAGGACGCGGCGACGGCGTACGCCGCTCTCGCGCTCATCGAAGCGGAGCGCTGATCACCCAACCACCTCAATATCCCAGCCAAACCCCGGCCGGTCCGGCGGGCGCGTATAGATTCCATCGGGACCGCGGCTGATCTGATACTGCTCTTCCCAGAGCTGGTAAACCTCTCTGGGGCCGCCCGGCGCGGGCATGAACAGTTCCGCCCAAGGGGCATTGACGTTGGCGATGATCCAGTGGATCGCACCGTTCAAGCCGCCGCCATGCGGGATCACGGGGATGTCGTAGGCAGCGGCCATGGCCCCGATGCGGCGCAGTTCGGTGAGCCCGCCGCACCAGTTCAGGTCGGGCTGCCAAATGGAGGCTCCGCGATGCTCGAGCAGGTAGCGGAAGCCATAGCGGCCGTACTCGTGCTCGCCCGTCGCGATGCGCGTCGACTTGAGTGCGGCATTCAGCCGGCCGAACCCCGCGTAGTCGTGCGGTTGCAGTACCTCCTCCATCCAGTAGATCCGGTAGGGCTCGAGCATCTGCGCCATCTCGAGCGTGTAGGCTTCGGTCCACGACATCCAGCAATCGAGCATGATCTCGCCGTCCGGGCCGAGCGCTTTCCGCGCGCGTTGCGCCAGTTCGACGTTCTTCTTCATGCCCGCGCGCCCGTCTGCCGGGCCGTGCGGAATGGCCAGCTTCAGCATCCTGAAGCCGGCTTCGACATGCTGCTCGATGTCGTTGCCCGTGCAGTACGCCGGAACGCGCGGCTTCACTTCGCCGCCAATCAGGCGGTAGACCGGTGTGCCAAGAGCCTTGCCGATGATGTCCCACAGCGCGAGGTCCACGCCGCTGATCGCATTCATCGTGACGCCCATCCGTCCGTAATGCATGGTGGAGCGCCAGCAGATGTCCCAGATGCGCTCGGTGTTAAAGGGATCCTCGTTCATCAGGAGTTTCGCGAGGTGATCCGTGACGATCGGCCCGCCGCCCGAGCCGCCGTTGCCGTAGCCCTTGATGCCCTTGTCGGTACTGATCTCCACGGTGAAGCCTGGCACCTTGCCGGGATCGGGAAAGAAGAGCGAGCGCGTCGCCTTGTACTCCGGGTAGATTGACATCGGGTTGGCGACTTCGACGTTTTGCGTCGACCATGATCCGGCGGAGGGCGTATAGGCCGGTGCGGGCTTTCGCGGCCTGGTTTGGACGAGACGAACGCCGGTGATCTTCAGCTTGCTGCGCGTGTTGACAACGGGCTGAGCCTGCCCGGCGGCAAGCGCTCCGGCGGGCGCGGCACTGGCCTCTCTCAGGAATGTACGGCGGTCCATCGCTTTCGCTCCTTGTGAGAAATCATAGGTCTTTGTGCCCGGACCAGAGTATAATTCCGATCCATGACGCGTTTCCTCCCGCTCCTCTTCGTGGCCTCTCTGCTCTGCGCGCAGCAGACGGGATTCGTCAACCCTGTGAAGAAAACCCTCAAAGACGGCGGCGTGGTGATCGGGGGCACCCTGCAGGCGGCCAATCCCGACACCGCCGCCATTATGGCAAACGCGGGCTTCGACTTCCTGTGGCTGGAAGGCGAGCACAGCCCGCTGACGCTGGAGACCATGCGCAACATTATTCTTCTGACGCAGGGACGCAGGGCGGTGCCCTTCACCCGTGTCCCGGTGAATGAGCTGTGGACGGCCAAGCGCATGCTCGACATCGGCAGCCTTGGCGTGATCTTCCCGTTTACCGATTCGGCAGAACTCGCGCGGCAGGCTGTCGCGGCGTGCAAGTATCCGCCGGAGGGGCGCCGCGGTGTAGGTCCCGGCATGGCGTCGTCGCGCTGGCCTGCGCCAGGCGGCTACCCGAAGTGGGCGAATGAGAACGTGATGGTGATCACCATCGTGGAGCGGCCGGTCGCGATCGAGCACATTGAGGAGATCGCGGCTGTCCCCGGCATCGATGTCATCTTCATCGGGCTCAACGACCTCTCCTATGGCTACGGCGTGCCCGGACAGTTGGGTGCGCCTGTGATGAAAGCGGCGGTGGAGCGCGTTATGGCAGCGGCGAAGAAGCACGACATTGCGGTTGGCGGACCCGGCGGTCCCGCCGACATCAAGCGCATGATCGCGGAAGGATTCCGCTTTATCCAGGGGCCCAGCGAGCTCAGTCTGCTGCAGACGGCGGCGCGCGACTTCTTCTCAGGTCTGAAGGCAGGTGGAGTCGAGCACAAGGACCCGGTGCCGATCTACTGAGGGCAGCTGCATCCGCGCATGCCGAGCCAACCCGCTATACTGTCCCCCATCTTGCGCTTCTTCGATGGCGTCTTCTCTACCCAGCGCTGGCTGGCTCTCTGGGCTGCTCAGCTCGGCTTCATGCTCGACGCGATGGACGTGCTGCTGTACGTCTTCGCGCTCACGACATTGAAGGCGCAATTCGGGTGGAGCAACGCGCAGGCCGGACTCGTCTCCTCGGTCACTCTGATCACGAGCGCGTTCGGCGGAATCGCGGCGGGCATCGTTTCGGACAGGATCGGCCGTCGGCGCACGTTGATCTACACGATTCTGCTGTATTCGTTTGCTTCTGCGGGATCTGCGACGTCACGCGGACTGGTGGATCTGCTCTTCTGGCGCGCGCTGGTGGGCATCGGGCTCGGCGGCGAATGGTCCGCCGGCGCCACGCTGGTCGCCGAGTCGTGGCCCGCGGAGCATCGCGGCAAGGCGGTGAGTTTCATGCAGTCCGGCTGGGCTCTCGGCTACATGGCTGCGGCGGGACTTGCCGCGCTCATCCTGCCCAGGTTCGGATGGCGCGCGCTGTTCCTTGCCGGCGTGCTACCCGCCCTGGTCACGCTATTCATCCGGCGCAAAGTGGCTGAGCCGGAGATCTGGATCCGCTCCACGCTGCGCGCGCCATTCACTCGCATCTTTCAACCTCCTCACGCGCGGAAGACGCTGGTTGCCACCACTCTCGCCACTTCGGTGCTATTTGCTTATTGGGGCTTGTTCACATGGCTTCCGGGATTCCTCTCGGCCCCGGTGCAACAGGGCGGCGCGGGCATGGACATCGTCAAGACCAGCGGCTTCGTCTTCGCCGTGCAGATCGGCGCGTTCTTCGGCTATCTCTGCTTCGGCGTTCTGGCGGACCGCCTCGGCCGCCGGCCTGCCTTCGCGCTTTACGTGGCCGCGGCGGCGCTGTTGACGCCGCTGTACGGCCTGGCGCCGCGGGTCTCTCCCGCATTGCTGTTCGTCCTCGGTCCGGCCGTCGGCTTCTTCGGGACAGGATTCTTTTCACTGTTTGGCGCGATGCTGGCCGAACTCTATCCGACTTCGATCCGCGGGGCAGGGCAGGGTTTCGTCTACAACTTCGGACGCGGGATCTCCGCGCTGGCGCCGTACGCAGTGGGAACTCTGGCCGACTCCCGTGGCCTGGGCGCCGCTCTTGCACTCAACGCGGCCTTCTTCCTGATCGCCGCAGCGATCGTGTTCCTGTTGCCCGAAACGCGGAACGCAGAGCTCGCGCCTGGCTGATGGCTATACGATATCCGCATGAGGATTCTCTGCCTGGCTGTTCTTGCTGCCGCTTCGGCTTGCGCGCAGAGCGCGTTTTTCGATCAGCACGATGAGGTCGGCGCCATAGGGATCAAGGGCGAGACCGTCTTTGATCCGCGCGCGAACTCTTACCGGATCGCCGCCAGCGGCGCGAACATCTGGGCCAATACGGACGCGTTCCACTACGCGTGGAAGCAGGTCTCAGGCGACATCACGATCACCACGTCGATCGGCTGGGAAACGCCGGGCGGTAACCCGCACAAGAAGGCCGGTCCGATGCTGCGCGCAACTCTGGGCGCGGACTCGCCCCACGCCAGCGTGATGGTGCACGCCGACGGGCTCATCAGCCTGCAGTACCGGCGCGAAAAGGGAGGGCCGACGCTCGAGGTCCGCTCGGTGTTGAAGGCGCCTGCACGCGTGCGCCTGGCGCGGCATGGCGACGTCATTTCGTATGAAGTGGCGCGCGACGGCGAGCCGTTCCAGCCCGCCGGCGCGGTGATCGTTGCGATGCCGGAGACCCTCCACGCGGGACTCGCCGTTTGTTCGCATAACAACGAAGAGAAGCAGACCGCGCTCTTTACTGGAGTGGCCGTCGAGCTGGACGGCGTGGCGCCCGCGAAGGAGCGGGTCGTGGAGAGCACGTTGGAGATCGTCGACATCCGCAGCGGCGAGCGCCGCATTTTGCATCGCGCGATTCAGCACTTCGAAGCGCCGAACTGGACGCCGGACGGCTCAACGCTGATCTTCAACGGCGGCGGAAAGATCTACCGGATTCCGGTCGCCGGCGGAGCGCCGGAGCTGATCCCGACCGGCGAGGTCCGCTGCAATAATGACCACGGCATCTCGCCTGACGGCAAGACTCTCGTGATCAGCGGCAGCATCAATCGCGGCCAGTCGCAGATCTTCACGCTGCCGATGACCGGCGGCGAGCCGAAGTTGATCACGCCGCGAATGCCGTCTTACTGGCACGGCTGGTCGCCGGACGGCAAGACGCTCGCCTACTGCGCGAGCCGCGATGGCGAGTACGACATCTACACCATCCCCGTGGACGGCGGCGAGGAGACTCGGCTCACCACGGCCAAGGGGCTCGACGACGGCCCCGAATACTCGCCCGACGGCAAGATGATCTACTTCAACTCCGTGCGTTCGGGCCTGATGCGGATCTGGGGCATGAATGCCGACGGCACTGACCAGCGCATGATTTCGCAGGGGCCGGAGACCGCTGACTGGTTCGCCCACTTCTCACCGGACGGTAAGTGGATCGCCTACGTCGCCTACGACAAGTCCGTGGAAGGGCATCCGCCCAATAAGGAAGTCACGATTCAACTGGCGCAGGCCAGTGGCGCGTCGCCGCGCACGCTGGTCACACTGTTCGGCGGCCAGGGCACGATGAACGTGCCGAGCTGGTCGCCCGACAGCACGAAGTTCGCGTTCGTCAGCTACCGCCTGGTGAAGAAGCGCTGAGGCGTGCGGCCCGACCGGGCCGCGTTCAGCGCGCTCAAGAGAAGCCGCCGCGGGGAACACAGCCACCGCCGCCGCTGCTCGATCCACCGCTCGAAAAGGAACAGGCCGACACCTGGCGCTCCACTTGCTTGCTTCCGCATTGGGGACACTGCAGATCAGTGTCGGCTTCGGACATTCGGCGGAGTTGTTCATAGAGCTGCCCGCAATCCTGGCAGCGATACTCATACATCGGCATAGGAGGTGAACTTCCATGGTAAAGGATGCGATTGCCGCCGCGCCGTGACAAAAGGGCTTGACCCCGAAATTTCAGAGCGTTAAATCCGGATCGGAGGCCGTTATGTTCATGCGTGGCATTCTTCTTTCACTTGCCTTCGCCTTCGCCGGGTTGAGTTGTCATACACCTGTTGAAGATTTGGAGCACCATGTCGTCCACCGGGGGGAAATGGCGAAACTCACCGTGAAGGACGGTGACAACGTCTACCTTATGCTGGACAAAAAGGACGCCTACCACGCTGAGGAGGCGCTCGCCAGCAAGGACCTGCCCCGGTTGGATGCGATGGTCGCCTCGGGCAAGGCCCTTAAGCTGCCCGCAGGCACTCTGGTGAAAGTCCTGCGAGATTCATATGCCGACCGGAAGGTGGAGGTTGAGGAAGGGCCACTCGCCGGCAAGACCGGTTGGGTGGTCTGGGAGAACCTCAAGTCGCTGGACCGCACGGATCGCTGAGGAGTGTCAGACCGTCACCGGCTTGCGGTCGCTCAGCGGCTTCATCTCCCCGAGATAGAAGTGCACGCAGGTCCAAGCGATCAGATGGAAACCGCCCATCATCACAAACAAGGGGAAATAGCCGAAGTGTCTGATCAGGTATCCCGGCAGCAGGGCTGTGAAGAGTGTGCCGCCGATGCCGCCCATGAATCCGCCGATGCCGATGACGCTCGCCACTGCGTTCTTCGGAAACACATCGCTCACGGTTGTATAGAGGTTGGCGGACCAGCCCTGATGCGCGGCAGTCGCCAGGGAGATCAGCGCCACCGCCATCCAAGTCTGAGGCACGGCCACGGCGAAGGCCGCAATCGGCATACACAGTGCGAAGCACCCCATGGTGACCTTGCGCGCTTTGCCGTTGGGCCAACCGCGGCCGATCAGCCAGCCGCTCACCCATCCACCAGCCACGCTACCGAAATCGGCCGTCAGATAAATGACCGGCAGCGCCCAGCCGATCTCCGTCAGGCTGAGGTGGCGCACCCTGCTGAAATAGAGCGCCAGCCAAGTGAGGTAGAACCACCACACAGGGTCGCTGAAGAACTTCGCCAGAGCGAAGCCGCGTGTCTCCTGGTAGCGCAGCGCCTCGCCCCAACTCACCCGGACTTCACTCTTCTCTTCAGGATCGCTTTCGATGACGGCGAGCTCATCCTCGTTCACCCACTTGTGCTGCCGCGGCACACGGTAAATCGTCCACCACAGGATGAGGCAGATGAGCCCGGTCGACGCGGTGATCAGGAAGCAGGTGCGCCATCCAAAATGTCCGTTCATCCACACAAACAACGGCGGGCCCGCCATGGCGGCGACGTTGGTGCCTGCGTTGAAGATGCCGGTAGCGAATGCCCGGTCCTTCTTTGGGAACCATTCGGAGACCGCCTTGATCGCCGCGGGAAAGTTGCCGCTCTCACCCAAGCCCAGCAGGCCGCGCCAGAAACCGAGATCGACGAAACTCCGCGCCAGCGAGTGAAGTCCAGCTGCCAGACTCCACACCGTGATCGCCACCGAGTACCCGGTCCGAGTGCCCGCCTTGTCGACGAACCAGCCCATCAGCAGGAACCCGAAGGCGTACATACTTTGGAAGGCCGCGTTCACCCAGCCGTATTCCAGTTCGGTGAAGTGCAGGTCATCCAGGATCACCGGACTGAGGATCCCGAGAATTGTGCGATCAAAATAGTTGTTGGTGGTGATAATGAAGAGGAGAGCAAGGATCCACCAGCGGGTCTTTGAAGGTCGTGGATTCACGTGTCCGATTATACTGAAATGTCAAATCATCGAGCGGTAATTCTGGCCGCGGGTCGCGGTACCAGACTAAAGAAAGTTACGGGGGATCTTCCCAAGCCGCTCCTGCCTTTGCACGGGCGGCCGCTGATCGACTATGTGCTGTCGAATCTGCGGGCTGCGGACTTCGGGCAGTTCCTCCTGGTGGTGGGCTACAGGCACGAGCTGTTCTACGCACGATACGCCGGCGACAAGTCGATTCACTACGCGCTGCAGGATCCCGTCAACGGGACCGGATCTGCGGCGCGCCTCGCGGAGCCCTTCGCCGGACGGGAGCCGTTCCTGCTCATCTTCGGCGACATCCTCGCGTCGCCCGACGACTTGCGCGCCGTGTGGACGCGCCTGATCGACGACCCGCGGGCCGAGGCGGTGCTCGGCGTCAAGCATGTCGAGGATCCGTATCAGGGCGCGGCTGTCTATGAAGAGGAGGGCGTCGTGACGCGCATCATCGAGAAGCCGCCAGTGGGAACGAGCACGACGCACTGGAACAGCGCGGGTGTCTACGCTTTCCGCCCCGGCATCTTCACTGAACTGGCGAAGATCCAGCCCTCTCCCCGCGGCGAGTACGAGCTGACGGCGGCCATCTTCGGCTTGCTGGAACAGGGCAAGCGCGTGCTGCTGCAGCCGCTGTATGGCGAGTGGCGGGATGTGGGGCGGCCGGAGGACGTAGACGCGGCGGCGGCGCTCACCAGCTCGTCGTCTCGCGAATAACCCCGGCCATACGCTTGCTGACGACGGCTTCCATACCGTTGGACATCATCAGCAGCCAGCGCTTGGACGAGAGCGGTGAAATGCGGCGGATGTGATCCGTGTTGATGATCGTTGCGCGGTGAATGCGCCGGAATCTCGGCGGAGGCAATTTCTCCTCCAGTGCTTTCAGCGTGTGATCCGAGTAGAAGCGTCCGCCTTGAGTGAGAATCACCACGTTGTCGCCGGCCGCCTGAAAGGCAATCACGTCGGAGGTGCTGATCATGTGCATGTCGTTGCCGAGGCGTCCGACAATGCGCCGCACCTCGCCTGCGGGCGGCTTGACTCCGGCAAGCTGGGTGCGCGCCTTGGAGAGTGCTGCCTGCAGCCTCTCCTTCCTCACCGGCTTCAGCAGGTAGTCCACCGCGCCCGTGTCGAAGGCTTCGAGCGCATGGTTCTGGTGCGCAGTGACGTAGATGACCAGCGGAACGCCGCCGCCGCGCAGTGAGCGCGCCACGGACACTCCGTCAAGCCCGGGCATGTGCACGTCCAGCAGCAGCACATCGGGATTCAACCGCGTGACCAATTCCACGGCCTCCGCGCCTGTGCCGGCTTCTCCGGCGAGCGCGATGCCGGGGATCTCCTCCAGCAGCTCGCGCAGCACCATCCGCGCGACGGGCTCATCATCGACGATGAGAACTTTCATCTCATTTCACCGGGGCGCGAAAGCTCACCACTGTCTCGCCGCCGCTCCTTTCCACGTCGATGATCGACGAATCGCCATAGCATAGCCGAAGCCGCTGACGGACGTTCTCCAGGCCCACCCCATGTCCGGCCGCCGCGTTCTGGCTGAAGCCCGGCCCCGTGTCGGAGACGCGCACCGCCACCTGCCCGTTCTCGACTGCAGCCTTCACGACCACCGTGCCTCCCTCGACCAGGGGTGCGATGCCGTGCCGCACCGCGTTTTCAACCAGCGGTTGGATGCTGAGGACGGGGATCTGGATCCGGCGCGCCGCCGGATCGATGCGAATGTCGGTGTGCAGCTTCGAGCCCAGGCGCACGCATTCGATCTCCAGGTAAGCGCGCACAATCTCGATCTCCTCCTCCAGCGGGATGGTGAGCCGCTCGGCCTGCAGAAAATAGCGGAAGATGTCCGCCAGGTTGAGCACGGTGCGCCGGGCGCTCGCAGCCTCCTTCGGAATAGTCCCGTACAACGCGTTCAACGCGTTGAAAAGGAAGTGCGGGTGGATCTGCGACTGCAACGCCCGCAGTTCCGCCTGCGAGACCAGGCGCTTCAGTTCACCCTCCCGGTACTGCTCAATGCGCACGTTGACCTCGGTCTCGAGCGAGGCGAGCAGCGCGAGGTCCTCGCTGAGGTAGGGGCGTCCGCCGGCGCGGCGGCCGAGATCAAACGGGAGGCGCCGGTCCAGTTGAGGCGCTTCGAACGTGCGCTCGGCCTCGAAAAAGCGGGCGATCTCCGCGCCGGCCCACTCCAGGTAGCCGGCTTCACTCGCGATCGGCTTCTTCCGCAGGCGGTCGAGCAGGATGTCCGCGTCGCCGCGCCGCAGCACAAGACGGGTCAACAAGCGTTGGACAGCGCCGCGGGCTACCGCAAAGATCACAAGCAGCGCGCACGTGCCCATCGCCATGAACGCCACCTGGGTGACAGGCAATCTCTGATAGTTGATCCAGCCCATCCGGTGAGCGCCCTCAGCGGCGCCCCATGTGAACAGCGCCGCCAACAGAATGTTCGCGAGGAATCGGAGGAATGCGTCCAGCAGCAGGAAGCGGTAATCCTGCATCAACACGAACAAGGCTACGGGGACTCCGGCGTGATGGATGGCCAGTTCCGCGGCCCACGCATGCTCCAGGTCCCTGCCGTGCAAGTGGGAGAAGGAGAGAGCAAACAGGATCAGCGCCATGGCCGCCGCGGCTCGGCGCGTGCCCGCGCCATGCTTGTGCAATGCGAAGAGACTCGCCGCGGTAAGCAGGGCGAATCCGATCGCCGTGGCCTGCAACGTGCGGCGGTGCAGATCCTCGCCGGACAACATGCGCTCGCTGGCATGCAGCACAATCGCGATGGAGCTGAGCGCATAGCCGGACCACGCCACAGGGCGCAGTCGCCCGTCCAGCAGCAGGTCGAGCAGCAGCGCCGGCAGCAGGCTGAGCGCGGAGGTAGTGACGATGAGCAGGATCTGCGAGTCCCGAGTCATTAACAGCAGCGCGCCCGCATTCCACAGAAGCGCCATCACCGCGGCGGTGAGGGTCAGAGACGTGCTGCGCAGCCGCCGGCCTGCGCTGTCTTTCAACAACAGGACGATGAAGATGCCGAACACCAGGGTGCCGGCGGAGTAGCCGAGGAGATTGGCCAGGAGCGGTTCGTTGCCGGTGTTCATGACTGCGCGGTAGCGGCGCGCCGGAGGCGGTCGCGGATGCCGGCCCATGCAGGCTCGGAGGGTGGCTCTTCCACGGCGATCCAGTCGAAGCCCTGTTCGTCGAGATGGTGCAGAGTGGCGTACAGCGCAGCCGCGTAGCCGCGCGGGTCGGCGGGCATGGACTCGCCCGGTTTCAGATAAGCGCCTCGTCCCTGGCCCGGTACCTCACCGTGACGGACCAGCAGCAGATGTGTCCGCGGGCTGTAATGGCGGGCGTGCATGCCGGGCGAAAGATGCGGTCCCGCGCCCGGCGTTGCAGCCGTGTCCACCGGGCCGATCACCTCTTCGATCTCTTCCCGCGAGATCATGCCGGGGCGCAACAGCAGGGGACGAGCGGCGGCGAGCGACAGCACCGTGGACTCGATGCCCACCGGCGTCGTGCCGCCATCCAGGATCATGTCGACCGCATCTCCGAGGCTCTTGCGCACGTGCTCCGCGGAGGTCGGCGACAGCTCCGTGAACCGATTGGCGCTGGGCGCGGCGATGGGCACGCCGCTCGCTTCGATCAGCGCCAGTGCCAGCGGATGCGCGGGCATGCGCAGTCCCACTGTGCCGAGGCCTGCCGTCACCGCATCCGGGATGCACGGTTTCTTCGGAACCACCAGCGTCAGCGGTCCTGGCCAGTGACGCTCGGCCAGCAGATCCGCCGCTGCAGGCCACTGTGCGGCAAACTCGCGCGCCATCTCCGGCGACGCGACGTGGACGATCAGCGGACTCGTGCCCGGGCGGCCCTTCGCTTCGAAAATGCGCCGGACCGCGGCCGGATCGAGGGCATTCGCACCCAGGCCGTAGACCGTCTCAGTCGGGAAGGCCACGAGACGGCCGGCGCGGATCAGTGCCGAGGCTTCAGCCAGCCGTGCGTCGTTCATGCATCGCCTACTCGGACATGTCCTCTTTGCCGTCTCCGAAGGTCCTGCCGGTCTTTCGCCACACGAGCCAGGCGTGGATCAGGTCGTCCAGGTCGCCGTCCAGCACGCGGTCCACGTCGCCGATGGCGAGCCGCGTCCGCAGATCCTTCACCATGCGGTAAGGCGCCAGTACATAGCTGCGGATCTGGCTCCCGAAGTTGATGTCCGCCTTGGCGTCCTCCTGTCGGCGCTCCTCGGCGCGGCGCTTTTCCATCTCGTGCTCGTAGAGCCGGGCCCGGAGCTGTTTCAACGCGGCGGCGCGGTTCTTGTGCTGGCTGCGCTCGTTCTGGCACTGTACGACAATCCCTGTCGGGAGGTGCGTGAATCGAACGGCGGATTCAGTGCGGTTGACGTGCTGGCCGCCCGCACCGCTGGCCCGGAAGACGTCGATGCGCAGATCCTCGGGCTTGATCTCGATCTTCACGTCGTCGTCGATCTGAGGGATGACGAACGCGCTGGCGAATGAGGTGTGCCGGCGGGCGTTAGCGTCGAAAGGCGAGATGCGGACCAGGCGGTGCACGCCGATCTCGCTCTGCAACTGGCCGTAGACATTCTCGCCGTTGATTTCGATGGTCGCGGATTTGATCCCCGCGCCTTCGCCTTCCAGCCGGTCCGTGACGATCGCCTCAAATCCGTTGCGTTCCGCCCAGCGCAGGTACATGCGCAGCAGCATCTCGGCCCAGTCCTGGCTTTCGGTGCCGCCTGCGCCGGGATGGATGTTCATGATGGCGCCGCAGTGATCGTTGTCGCCCGAGAGCAGCATGTTGGTCTCGAGGTGATCAACCATCTTGCGGAGCTTTTCGATCTCGCGGTGAACCTCTGCCGCGACATCTTCGCCCTCCCGGCCGAGTTCGAAGAGCGTGTCGATGTCGCTGACGAGCGAGGAAACCGACGCGTCCTGGGCGACCGTCGACTCCAGGCGCTTTCGCTCCTGCATCAGCTTCTGGCTGGCTTCCTGGTTATTCCAGAACTCCGGCGCGGAGATCTTCACTTCAATCTGATTCAGTTGTTCTTTTTTGGTGCGGACGTCAAAGATAGCTCCGCACAGCTTCCGATTGCTGGCGGAGCGAGGTGTAGTCCCGCCCGAGTTCGTCGAGGGTCATATGTATCCATTTTACCAGTCGGGCCGCAGACCCATCTTCCCCGGCCTGTTTGTGTATACTGGTGCAGTTTGCGCGTCCGAATACGCTTCTGAGGCCGGTTTTTGCGGATTCTTCCAGTTCTTCTGCTCCTGTTCCTGGTGATTGGTGTTGCTGCCGCGGTAGCCCCGGTAAAACGCGCCCCCGTGCGCCGTGCTGCGAAGACGCAGCACAAAGTCATTCGAAAGCGCTCCGCCCAGGCGGCACCCAGGTTCAAGCCTTACGAGATTTCAGGCTGGCCGGAGGTGGCGAAGCTGATGCCGCCACCCATGGTTCCTGACGCACCCCCGCCTCAGGCGTACATGAACTGCTCGTCTTGCACTGCGCCCCTGATCTCGACGGCATACTCCCTGAGGGGAATCCGCTATCGCCTCGGCGGCACGACTCCGGAAACAGGCTTCGACTGCAGCGGCTTCACGAAGTACGTCTACCAGACCGCGGCCTCGTACCCGCTTCCGTCCTCCGCGCCGCTCCAGTACAAATTCGAGGCGGGCGTGCCCGTTTCGAAATCTGAACTGCAGCCAGGCGACCTGGTTTTCTTCCGCACCCGGCGCGGCTGGCATGTCGGCATGTTCGTCGGCGACGATTCCTTCATCCACGCCCCGAACCGGCGCAGGACGGTCTCTGTCAGCCCGCTGAACGACGCCTACTGGCGCAACGCCTTCATCGGCGCACGGCGCATCCCCCTGCCGGACCAGGCCGCTGCCGCCGACCTCTCCTCCAACAACTAATCTCCGCAGGTCTGTTCCGTAATCCACAGGTGCCGCCGCTCGTGCGCCACGATCAGGTGGAGCGCCGAGAAGACGCTGTATCGGACTTGTTTCGCGAATGGCGATGCAACCTTGATCCGATCGAGAGCAGCGTCTTCGCATGCGGCGAAGAGTTTCCGGAGCTCAGTCTGCGTGGAGAGAAACGCTTCGAGGGTCTCCCGGCCGGGGAGATCCTCAGGCGGGATGAACGGCTGCGAGGTCTTCGTCCTCATCCGGAATGGAGGCTCCAGGTATGCTTTGAGAACCCTGCCCCAGAAGTCGAGGCGGAACGGCGGATCTCCACGCAAACCATCCCGGCGGTCCTCTTCGAGAGCCTCGTAGAGAACAGCGAGATACGCCTCCGCCGTGAGATTCAGGTGGGCGATATGCTCAGTGGCGGACCAGCGCCCTGGCTTGGGACGCCGGGTGAACGCTGCTCCCTCGAGCTTCTTCGCCAGCATCCGTGCACGCGCAGTCGCTGCGTCCAGTTGCTCTACAAGTTCAGGGAGTTGTGCGACGGTCATTCTTCCCTAGTGTTCAAAACGTGAAGCCGGCGAGCAAGTCGATCGCATTCGCGCTGGGCAGCCATGTCTGCGGACTCCCATATCGGGTCCAGCGCAGCCCTGGTGAGATTCGCATCCGTGCCGCGCGCATTGCTACTCCGGCCTCCCAGCACGAATCCCATCCGTTTCTCTGATTTGGAATAAGAATAGAGTCCCTGCGTATAGGTGGTCCGGAACGGAGCCAGGACGCTGCTGAGGTGGTTAAAGCAGATGCCGCTCTCCACAAAAGGCCTCACAGTTTCGCTTGGGAGGATGTATCTGCCCAGGATCGGAAAATCCCAACTCTCGCCTGTCTGCGCAATTGGAAGACTGATGACTTCAAGAGGGCCTCCGCCCGGAGTGTTCACTTGAATTTGGCCAGCCTTCTGCTCGAACCGCTTGTACATGGCTCCAAACTCCAAACCAAAATGCTTGGGGAGATGGAGATTGATCACCGGGCCGACGGTGAAGCGGTTTGTGCTGGCCGTGTAGGGGATGCCACCAATATCGCCGGCTGTTTTGATGCTATGGGTCAGTGGAACGCCTGCCTTCACCCCTGCGGATATCACCTGTGCATTCCCGGCAGATTCGATCACGATCACTAGGAAAACGACAGCGGAGCGCATAGCCGCCGCAGTATATCTTGGTTAGAGATTCGTTTGTAATGAAGCTTATTCCGCCGCAGATTTCGCTTCGAGCAGGTAACCCTTTTTCCCCACATTTACCCCGCGTGTGCCCCCGAGCCGCATCTCGCTCCCCGCCGCTTCGTGGATGTGCCCGCAGAAGAACCATGCCGGCTGGTTCTTCTCGATGAAGTCCCGCACGGACCGGCTGCCCAGGTGCTTCCCCGGCGCGGCCCGGTCCAGTTCCGTCTCCAACGGCGGACAGTGGCAGATCAGGATCAGCGGCTTCAAATTCGAAAACGGCGCCAACCGCTCCGCAATCTCCTCCTCCGAGTACTCGCCCGGCGTGTCGAACGGCGTCGGATTCGAATGCCCGAGTCCCGCGATGTGCCAGCCGTGGGATTCGAAGCTCTTCCCGTGGAGCGCGTTCAACCCGTACTGCTCGCAAAACGCTGCGATCTGCGTCTCGTGCTCGTGATTGCCCGGCAGCACGTACACCTTGGGCGCGCGCCGCTGCAGGACCGGGCCGATCTTCTCCAGTCCCCGCGCCCAGTTCACCATGTCGCCGGCGGCGATATAGTAGTCGGCATCCATTTCCACCAGCCTCGTCAGGGCGCTGATGTCGCCGTGAATGTCGGAGAAGATCAGGATGCGCATCCTGAGAACGATTGTAATCGGAACCCCGGGTCTTCCCCGGTGCATCCAATCAAAGAGAGTTAAACTGAAGATAAGACTGGGATCAGTCCTGGCACTCCCCACCGCATTACCGCAATGGCCACCGAACCGAAACAACGCGTGACAGTCAACTCCTGGCTGGAAGAAGAGCTCTATCAGGAGTTTGTGAACAACAGCCGAAACGTGGACGAAAGCTGGCAAGAGGTCTTCACGTCAGAGGCTGCAGCCGAAGAAGTGACGCCGCCTCCGGTGTCTCAAGCCGTCGTGGTTCCGGAACCGGCCCTGCCGGAAGCCCCTGCCGCTCCCGCCATGGTGCCGGCCCTGACCCTGAGCCCTTCCGAACAACTGGTGCCGTTGAAGGGCGCTCCCATGCGCATCGCCGAGAACATGACGGCGAGCCTGGCTGTGCCGACCGCGACCTCGCAGCGCACCATCCCCGTCAAAGTCATCGACGAGAACCGCCGCCTTCTCAACCACTGGCGCGACCTCCACGGCAAGACCAAGATCAGCTACACGCACCTGATCGCCTGGGGCATCGTCAAAGCGATCAAGGCCGTGCCGGGCATTAATCACGCCTACGCGGAGCTGGACGGTCAGCCGCACCGCCTTGTCCGCAATGAGATCAACATCGGCATCGCCGTCGACGTGGCCGGTAAGGACGGACGTCGCTCGCTGCTGGTTCCGAGCATCAAGAACGCCGGCGCCATGAACTTCTACGAGTTCCTCACTGCGTTCGACGACATCGTGGCCCGCTCACGCGCGGCGAAGCTCTCTCCGGATGACTTCAAAGGCACTACGGTCTCCCTCACGAACCCTGGCACGGTCGGTACGCTCGGCAGCGTTCCGCGCCTGATGCCCGGACAGGGCGCCATCATCGCCACCGGCTCCATCGACTTTCCGCCCGAGTTCCAGGGTGTGAGCGAAGAGCTGCGCGCTCAGCTCGGCATCTGCAAAGTGATGACAATGTCGTGCACCTACGACCATCGCATCATCCAGGGCGCCGAGTCAGGAGTGTTCCTCGGCAAGCTGCAGTCCCTGCTCGAGGGCGCGGAAGGCTTCTACGACGAAATCTTCCAGCAGACCGGGATGCCCTACCAGCCGTTCCGCTGGCAGGTGGACCGGCGCTCAGCAGCCCCCGGCTTCGGCGATGAAAAGCGAATGGAAGAAATCGCGAAGCAGGCTGCGGTTCTCCAGTTGATCAACGCCTATCGCGTGCGCGGCCACCTGATCGCCGACCTCAACCCGCTCGGCGTCCAGCCCGGCTACCATCCCGAGCTCGACCCCGCCACATACGGCCTCACCATCTGGGACTTCGACCGCGAGTTCATCATCGGCAACCTCGCTACCGGCGGCAAGTCCAGCATCGCGACTCTTCGCCAGATCATCGAAACCCTGCGGCAGACGTACTGCGGCCGTCTCGGCTGCGAATACATGCACATCCAGCACCCTGAGGAGAAGCGCTGGCTGCAGGAACGCATGGAGCCCCAGGCGAACAACTGGCCCATCGTAGACACCGACAAACGCCGCATTCTCCTTCGCCTGCTTCAGGCCGAGGGCTTCGAGAACTTCCTCCACACGCGGTTCGTCGGGCAGAAGCGATTCTCGCTGGAAGGCGGCGAGAGCGCCATGGTGATCCTCGACGAATGCATCGAGCGTTCCGCCGAAGCGGGCGTCCAGGAGATGGTCATCGGCATCGCGCACCGCGGCCGCCTGACGGTTCTGTCGAACCTCGTCGGCAAGTCCATGTCGCAGGTCTTCGGCGAGTTCGAAGGCAACGTCGATCCGGAGATGACGCAAGGCTCCGGCGACGTGAAGTACCACCTCGGCGCCAGCGGCATCCAGCGCACCTCCACGGGCCGCGAGATTAAAATCTCGCTCTCGCCGAACCCAAGCCACCTGGAAGCTGTGGATCCCGTCGTCGAAGGCATCGTTCGCGCCAAACAGACATGGATGGGCGATTCGAAGCGGGAGAAGGTGCTGCCGGTGCTCGTCCATGGCGACGCGGCCTTCGCCGGACAGGGTGTCGTGGCAGAAACCCTGAACCTTTCGCTGCTCAAGGGCTACGCCACGGGCGGCACCATCCACCTGGTCATCAACAACCAGATCGGCTTCACCTCCACCCCGGAAGAGAGCCGCTCCTCCACATACTCGACCGACGTCGCGCGGATGGTGCAGGCGCCGATCCTTCACGTGAACGGCGACGATCCCGAGGCGTGCGTGCGCGCCATGCAGATTGCGGCTGATTACCGCATGAAGTTCAAGAAGGACATCGTCATCGACATGGTCTGCTACCGCCGCTACGGCCATAACGAAGGCGATGATCCCAGCTACACTCAGCCGCTGATGTACAGGATCATCAAGGCGCTGAAGACTACGGCTACACAGTACGCCGAGCGGTTGACGCGCGAAGGAGTGGTCAACAAAGAGGCGCTGGACCGCATCAAGCGCCAGATCCAGGACGCGCTCAACGCCGCCCACGAAGAGGCGCAGGCCAAGGGCGAGAAGTGGGAACTCCAGGAAGTCACCTCCTACGAAGAAGAGAATCTGCCCCAGGTGTGTCCGCGCACCGCTGTGGACGAGGCTCTCATCGAGCGCGTCGTTGATGGCATCACGACCTTCCCGGACACCTTCACCCTGCACCCGAAGCTCAAAGGCTTCATCGAGAAGCGCAAGGATGTTCTGAAGGGCGGCACGGCGGACTGGGCGACTGGCGAAGCTCTCGCGTTCGGCACCTTGGTGCTGGAAGGCACGCCGGTCCGGCTAAGCGGCCAGGACAGCGGCCGCGGCACCTTCTCGCAGCGCCATCTGGAGTACTCGGATTACACCAATGGTGAGGCCTACACGCCCATGATGCACCTCGACCCGCGGCAGGCGCGGTTCGAGGTCTACGACAGTTCGCTCTCCGAGTACGGCGTGATGGGTTTCGAGTTTGGATACTCGCTGGGCGATCCGCTCACGCTCACCATGTGGGAGGCGCAGTTTGGCGACTTCACCAATGGCGCGCAGATCATGATCGACCAGTTCATTTCGTCCTGCGAAGCGAAATGGGGCCAGCCTTCCGGCCTCACCCTGCTGCTGCCGCACGGCTACGAGGGACAGGGGCCGGAGCATTCCAGCGCGCGCATGGAGCGATTCCTGCAGCTCTGTGCCGAGGACAACCTGCAGGTCTGCAACGTAACCAGCCCCGCGCAGTACTTCCACCTGCTGCGCCGCCAGATGTACGGCGGCCATGATCGCCGCGGCACGCGCAAGCCGCTGATCATTTTCACCCCGAAGAGCCTGCTCCGGCATCCAAAGGCTGTGAGCGCCCTGCATGACTTCACTCACGGGCACTTCGAGCCGGTGATTGCCGATAACGGACCGGCGGCGCCGGATCGTGTGGCCAAAGTGATGTTCTGCTGCGGCAAGATCGCATATGAGCTCCTGGCGGAGCGCGAGAAGCGTGAAGCGGGCAACGTAGTGATCGTCCGGCTGGAGCAGATCTACCCCTGGCCGGCTCAGGAGATCGAAAACGTCCTGTGGCGCTACCCCTCCACCGCGGAGATTGTCTGGGTGCAGGAGGAGCCTCGGAACCAGGGCGCCTTCCAGTTTGTGCGTGACCGGCTGGAGCCGATGCTCCAGAACTCGCGGCGATCCCTGCGTTACGCCGGGCGGCCGGAAGCGGCGGCAACGTCCACCGGCTCCGCCAAGCGTCACGCACAGGAGCAGTCCGCCGTAATTGAAGATGCGTTCTCGGGCGGCAGCCCCGTGCGGCCTCGACGCTATCGGGTGGTGCCGAAAGCGCAAAAGGCGCTGCTGGCTGACCCGCCACCTGCCCGGTAAATCTGCGGCCCTGCGCCGCGTCGGTCATTACCAGTTCGTTGCCAGTTCAGGAGGAGGACGATGCGCGCGCTTCTTTTTCTGTTTTTGGCAGCCGGTCTGTCCGGCCAGGAGGCGGCTACTCTCGCCATTCGGGGCGGACACATCTGGACCGGCGACGCTCGAAAACCCTGGGCGCAGGCCGTCGCCATCTCCGGCAATCGCGTCCTCGCAGTCGGCGGTAATAAGGACATCGCCCGCGTCATTACGCCGAAGACGCAGATCCTCGAAGCGGGCGGGCGCTTCATCATGCCCGGATTCGAAGACGCCCACATCCACTTCGCCAGCGGCTCGCTCGGTCTCTTTGACGTCGATCTCACCGGCGCCCGCACACTGCAGGAGGTCCAGCAGCGCATCGCGGCGTGGGCCAGAGAGAATCCGGACGCGCCTTGGGTGGAAGGCGGCGGCTGGGAGTATTACGTCTTCCCCGGCGGCAGGCTGCCCACTCGTCAGGACCTCGACGCGGTGGTCAGCGACCGGCCCGCCCTGCTGCGTGCTTACGACGGGCACACCACCTGGGTCAACAGCAAGGCCCTGGAACTCGCCAAAATCACGAAGGACACCCGCTTCGACGGATTCGGAGAGTTAGTCAAAGACCCGAAGACCGGCGAGCCCACCGGATGCCTGAAGGAACGCGCCGCCTCGCTGGTTTCACGGCTTCTGCCTGCCACCACACGCGAGCGCCGCCTGGAGGCGCTGGAGCGCGGCTTGCAGCTCGCCGCTTCCCTCGGGATCACCAGCATTCAGAACGCCTCGGGCATGCGCCGTGACATCTCCCTGTACGAGGAGTTTCTGAAAGCGGGGAAACTGACGCTCCGCACTGACATCTCCATGTCGATGGGTTCGGACCCAGACGCCTGCGCGAAGCTCGCCGACCTGCGCGGCAAGTACACGGGACCGTTCCTGCGCGTCGCCATGGTGAAGTTCGTCATCGACGGAGTGATCGAGTCGCACACCGCCGCCATGCTTGCGCCCTACGCTGATGGATCAAACACTGTTGGCCAGTTGGCCTGGCAGCCCGATGCCTACAAACGCGCCGTGAAAGCCTGCGCCGACGCCGGCTGGCAGGTGGAGACTCACGCCATCGGCGACCGCGCCGTGCGCCTGGCGCTCGACGCCTACTCAGCCTTGCCTCGCGATGCCCGCCCGCGCGTCGAGCACATCGAGACCATCCAGCCCGAGGATCTCCGCCGCTTCGGGAAACAGCGTGTCATCGCTTCCATGATGCCCATCCATGCCGATCCGGAAACCGTGGACGTCTGGTCGCGCGCCATCGGCGCCCAACGCCTGCCGAATTCCTTCGCATGGAATAGTCTCCAACGTGCCGGAGCCCGTCTGGCCTTCTCCAGCGACTGGCCTGCGAGCCCATCCCTCGATCCCATCCGCGGCATCCACAACGCCGTGAACCGCCGCACCATCACGGGAAAGCCAGCAGGCGGATGGCTGCCGGAACAGCGCGTCACTCTCGAATCTGCTCTGCGCGCCTACACCACAGATGCCGCCTATGCCGCGTTTGAGGAGAAGGACAGAGGACAGATCGCGCCCGGCATGCTCGCCGACATCGTGATCCTCTCGCAGGACCTCTTCCGCATCGCCCCGATGGACATCTACAAGACGATGGTCGATGTCACGGTCTTCGACGGCCGGGTCGTCTACCGCCGCATGCAGCACGAAGAGATCACCGCCACCAGCCAACCCCGCTGACTTGCGCAGCCCGCTTTGGCGGCCTGTAAGGTGATGACGACGCTTCACCCGTTCGCTACCGCTCGCAGCTGTGGACGCAATAGAGCCGCGAGCCGTAGCGAGCGGGTGTAACGGATTTGAGCGCGTCTTCCGTGGATCGGGTAGCGCATTTGAGAGACCTGCAGTCACCGCCACCAGCCAACCCCGCTGAGCAGCGCCTTCGCCGAGTAAGCCAGCGGCGTGAGACTCACTGCCGCCACGGCCGCCAAGCCCGCCCGCGACCCTCGCAGTACAGCCTCGTAGAGCACCCAGCAGAACAGGGGCGACCACAACCGCGCCCACGAAAACGGCTCCGTCATGATCAGCGGTCCGCCGCTGATCATCGCAAATGCGGACCAGATCAACACCGTCGCTCCCGAAGGCTTGGAACGCCGCGGCCATGCCCACCGGATGGCCAGCGCCAGGCAGACAATCATCCCCGTCATTGCAATCGCATCGAGCGTCTCCAGCCACCACGGACTCCTCACTACGAAAAATCGCCGCATCAAAGCCAGCGGCAGCAGATCGAAATTCCCGCCCGCCAGCCCCGGCTGCAGATTGGCCGCGAGCAGCCCCCACCAGCAGGCTGCTGGTAGCAGTGCAGTGAAGTAGATCCAGCGCCTTGTCGTCAGACCCAGCGCCGCCGCGAACGAGAACCCGAAGTCCCGCGTCAGCGCAGCCGCAGCCGCGATCCACCATCCCGCCCGCGGATTCGAGCCCGCATATAGCATCAGCGCCACCGCCAGCGCGGCCAGCGCGGAATCCGTCAGAATCCGCTCCACCGACGCCGGTACCGCGGGAACCACCAGAAACAGCAGTCCGTACCATGCCGGCCTCCCCGCTTCTTCAAAGAACCGCGCCGACCACCAGACACCCAGGAATACGGTCAACAGGACCGCCGCGATCAGCCCCTGGTCCACCCACTCTGCGCGCCCGAACGCCAGCAGCCGCCCGGTCAACGGAACCAGCACCCGGCTATATCGCGTGAACGGCGCATCCACAAACGCTGCATTCTCGAACGGCGGCCAAAGGTCCCGCGCCACTAGGCGGTAAAACTGCCCGTCGTAATCCCCACCCGCCAGCTGCCTCAGCGTAATCGCATCCAGTTCCGGCGGCAGCCGGTAATGCGCGCCCACGCGGAACAGCCCGGTCCAGTTGCCGCCGTACTGAGAGTGAACCAGGAAATACTGCCAGGCCAGACACGCAGCGGCGGCCGCCAGCGCCAGCGCCAGTGGATTTCCTGCCAACCGCCGTACCACGTTCAGCTCTTCTGTCCCGCCGCGCCGAGGTTCGGCGACCACAGCGTCTCCTTCACCCCCGTGGCGACGTTCGCCCAGCGGCTCCACACGAAAAAGGCATCGCTCAGCCGGTTCAGGTACCGGAGATTCACAGTGTCGATCTCAGTTTCACGAGCGGCAGATACCAGCAGGCGCTCCGCACGCCGGCAAATCGTCCGGCACGCATGCAGCTCCGTGTTGAGCCTCGATCCGCCCGGCAGCACAAAACTGCGCAGAAGCGGCAGCCCCTCGTTCATCCGGTCGATCTCCGCCTCCAGTTGGGCGATATCGGCCTCCGTGATGCGCGCCTGCTTGGGATGCGCCTTCTCCGGCGTTGTGGCCAGGATCGAGCCCAGGTTGAACAGCTCGTGCTGCACTCTCGTGAGGATCCCGGCCAGTTCCTGCAGCTTCGGGTGCGCAGCAGTCCCCTCCGCGGCGCTGACCGCGGCCATCCCCGTGAAGGAGTTCAACTCGTCAATCGTGCCGTAGCACTCGATGCGCGGCGAATCCTTCGCCACGCGCTCTCCGCTGGCAAGATGCGTCTCGCCCTGGTCGCCGGTCTTCGTGTAGATGCGGTTCAGAGCCAGCCGCGGCTCATTGAATGGCTTGTCGTCGTTCATGGCAGCAGGATCTCTCTCATTGTGGCAGGACTCGACAGTCCGCAACGTGCAGCATATAATTTCACCCCATGGGCTTTCGGATTCTGGGACTGATGGTTCTGTCGATACTCGCTCTTTGCGCTCAACAAAGAGCCATTCCCAAGGTTTGGGACGAAAACGCCCTCAAGGACTGGGCGACCCCAGTCGCCGGACTGAACGTGCGGCCCTCTCATTTCTCTGAGAAGGAATACTACGCCGCGCCCATCGACAACGTCCGCACCTATCCCGTCTATTACCCCGGACGAGAGCCCGAAGGATACTGGCAGTTCCTGAACGCCGTCGGCGAAAAACCGCTCATCGAGCCCGCCAAACTCAAGACTGACCGGGACTGGATCGAGGCAGGGAAGCGAGTCTTTGAGGAGTCCGACGTTCCGGCAATGCGGCGGATCGACCCCGAACTTGCCGAAGACATGCGCTCCCTCGAAGTTCACAGGAAGATCGGCACGCAGGTCTCGCCCGACGGAACCATCTATGGGATGCGCTGGGTGCCCACCAAAATGGGCCTCGCCCTTGGCGCTGGAAACTGCGCCGGTTGCCATGTTCGCTACATCGGAGGCAAACCGGTCCACGGCGCGGGATTCAATATGACCGGCACACCTCTCATCGGCCAACTTGCCTTTCCAGCGGCCTCCCCCATCCCTCTCCACGGCGATCCTCCGGGGATGGCCTTCTATCGCAACTATGGCGTCCCGTGGGTCAAGGACGACATCCATGAGCGCTTCAAGACCATGCAGCCGCCCGAGTTCTTTCCACTCTTCGGCGCGTCTATTATCACCAGCGGCGGATTTCCGCGCTGGGGCGGCAGTCCCTACTACACGACTAAAGTGCCGGACCTCATCGGATTCAAGGACCGCAAGTACATCGACCACACCGCCACTCACCAGCACCGCGGCATCGGCGATCTGATGCGCTACGCCGCGCTGGTCACTTTTGCCGAGGCCTACGAGTTCGGTCCGCACAAATTGCTGCGTGACGATCAGCGCAAAATCTACTTCCGTCAGCCCGACGAAGCTCTCTACGCCCTTGCGCTCTACATCTACTCCCTGCAGCCGCCGCCCAATCCCAACAAGCCGGATGAGAAATCCCAGGCAGGAGAAAAGCTCTTCCGCCGCGAAGGCTGCATCGGCTGCCATACGCCGCCGTTCTACACGAACAACAAGCTCACGCTCGCTGAAGGCTTCACGCCGCCTCCGGACCGGCCCAAGGCGCTCGACGTTCTGGAAATCTCGGTCCGCACAGATCCCGGCCTCGCCCTCAAGACGCGCAAAGGCACCGGCTACTACAAAGTACCCTCGCTCAAAGGCGTCTGGTATCGCGGCCACTACCTGCACGACGGAGCTGCCGCGAGCCTTGAAGAGATGTTCGATCCGGATCGCCTCAAGGACTCGCACGTCCGCGGCGGCTTCCACCTCCCGGGCCAGGAGAAGCAGGCCATCCGCGGCCACGAGTTCGGGCTGAAGCTCTCCGCCGAAGAGCGCGCGCAGTTGATCGCGTTTCTCAAAACCCTTTAAAATAGCGCTTGAGGGGCGACCCTCAGCTAATGCGCAACTAAGGCACATTCCCATTTCATTCGAAACCGCGGCCCGTCCGGGCCGGAGGAGGAATGAGCCTTGCTCCAGATTCATGACATTGTGTGCGAGGTCCTCAGCGGCGTTCCGCTGTTTACCAGGGCGGACCTCGATATCAATCCCGGCGATCGCATCGGCCTCACCGGGCCGAACGGCGCCGGCAAATCAACCTTGCTGCGTCTCCTCGCGGGAGAACTCACTCCGGCGAAGGGAACCGTCGTGCGTCGCGCCGGACTGCATATCGCCTGGCTGCCCCAGGAGCCGCCGCGCGCACACGACGTGACGCTGTTTCAGCGCGTCCTCGCTGCGAATCCGCGCCTGTGCGAGTTGCACGGCCGCATCGATTCCGACGCCGCAGCGCTGGCCGACTATCTCGAGCTCGACGGGCCGCGCTTCGAAAGCCGCGCTGGTCGCGCACTGCGCGGACTCGGCTTCGTCGAAGAGTCATGGATCCTCGGCCTGGCTGAACTCTCCTCAGGCCAGCGCATGCGTGCCGAACTGGCCCGCTGCCTGTTGAGCGGCGCGGACCTGATGCTTCTCGACGAGCCGACTAACCATCTCGACTGCAAGGCGCGCGACTGGCTGGAGATCGAACTCATTCAGCCCGGCCGCACGTTCGTGCTGGTTTCCCACGACCGCGCGTTCCTGGACCGCGTCACGAACCGCATCGTGGCCATCGAGCGCGGCCGCGTGTCCGATTACTCAGGCAACTACTCCGACTCACTCGCCCAGCGCGAGCTCAGCGAACAGCAGGCCTGGCGGAAGTATGAATCCGCCGAGCGTCGCGCCGCGGCAGAGCGAACTGCTGCCGAGAAGCGCCTCCAACTCAGCCGGAAGGTCGCCAAAGCGCCGCCCGGAGTACGTCAATGCAGGGATTTCTACGCGGCCAAATCCGCCAGGGTCGCGCGCACCGCGCGAATCCTCCTCGAGCGCAGCCGCACCACGGAACAAGTCGGGAAGCCGTGGGAAGAATCGCCCATGCCGGACCTCGACTTCAGCGCCGTGCCGCGCGCGGAGGAGATTGCCGTGCGCGCATCGGCCATCGGCAAGCGATTCGGCGATCGCACCGTGTTCGACAATCTCACCTTCGAAGTGCTCCGCCAGGACCGTCTCATCCTCGCCGGACCAAACGGCTGCGGCAAGACCACGCTGCTCCGCATCATCGCCGGCGACCTCACGCCCGGCGCCGGCCGCTTCACCGTGGGTGCGCGGGTCAGGCCCGCATACCTGGCGCAGGAGGGCGAGAACCTCCCCCCTGAACAATCTGCTCTCGACCTCTGTGTGGCCGTGTGTGGCGATGAAACGCGCGTCCGCACCATGCTCGGCTGCCTCAGGATGCCCGCGGAGAAAGTGCTGCGGCCCACGCAAACACTGAGCGCAGGCGAGCGCACCAAAGCCGGCCTCGCCCGGCTCCTTCTGTCTCAAAGCAATCTCCTGTTGCTCGATGAGCCCTCCAATCATCTGGAAATGGAAGCGCGCGAAGCCCTCGCCGCTGCACTGAAGCGTTACCCCGGCGCCATCGTCATGGCCACGCATGATGAATGGCTCAGCGCGGAAATCGGGGGCCGCACGTTGAAACTCGGGGATACAATCGAGACATGAAGAGGGGAGCGACGGAGTCCATCGTTGCACGCACCTTGAGCGACATCCCGCTGGAGAGCCACTACGGCACGCCGGCGCCCGGCGAGTTTCCGTATACCCGCGGCATCCACCCCGCCATGTACCGCGGCAAGCTCTGGACCATGCGCCAGTTCTCCGGTTTCGCTACACCCGAGGAAACCAACCGGCGCTACCGCTACCTCCTGGAGCAGGGCCAGACCGGGCTCTCGGTCGCCTTCGATCTGCCCACTCTCATGGGCTGCGACCCTGGCGACGACATGGCGCTGGGCGAAGTGGGCAAGTGCGGCGTCTCCATCGCGTCGCTCGCCGATATGGAGGCGCTCTTCGAGCAGATCCCTCTCGACCGCGTCAGTGTGTCGATGACCATCAACTCGCCCGCGCCGGTCATATTCGCGATGTACCTCGCAGTGGCCGAAAAGCAGGGTGTTCGCTACGAGCAGCTCAACGGCACGCTCCAGAACGACATCCTCAAGGAATACATTGCGCAGAAAGAGTTCCTCTATCCGCCGCGCCCCTCCATGCGCCTGGTTACCGACGTCATCGAGTTCGCCACGCGCCATGTGCCGAAGTACAACCCGATCTCGATCAGCGGCTATCACATCCGCGAGGCAGGCTCCACCGCCGTGCAGGAGTTGGCGTTCACTCTGCGCGACGGCATCGAATACGTCGAATGGGCACTGGAGCGCGGCCTGTCCGTGGACGGGTTCGCCCCTCGCCTCAGCTTCTTCTTCAACGCGCACAACGATTTCTTCGAGGAGATCGCCAAGTACCGCGCCGCGCGCCGCATGTGGGCCCATATCATGCGCGGCCGCTTCAACGCCTGGGACGAGCGCAGTTGGAAGCTCCGCTTCCACGCCCAGACCGCCGGCTGCTCGCTCACCTGGCAGCAGCCCTACAACAACCTGGTGCGCACCGCGCTGCAGGCTCTGGCCGCCGTGATGGGCGGCACCCAGTCATTGCATACGAACTCTCTCGACGAAGCCTACGCGCTGCCTTCGGAGCAGGCCGTCACACTGGCGCTGCGAACCCAGCAGATCATCGCCGCGGAGAGCGGCGTGCCCGCCGTCGCGGATCCGCTGGGCGGCTCGCACCTCGTCGAAGCATTGACGGACGAAGTGGAGAATCGTGCCCAGGACTACATCCGGCGCATCGATGAGATGGGCGGCATGATCCCTGCCATTGAGCGCAACTTCCCGCAAAGCGAGATCGCCGAGGCCAGCTATCGCTATCAGCGCAGCGTGGAGGAGCAGGAGCGCGTCATCGTCGGCGTGAACCGCTTTGTGCAGGAGGACGAGGGGCATATCGAGATCCTGCAGATCGATCAACAGGCCGAACAGGCCCAGATCGGGAAGCTCCGCAGGCTTCGCGAGACCAGGAGCAGCGAACGCGTTGAGCAGGCTCTTGCTGCGCTCCGCAAGGCCGCCGAATCGGGCGAGAACACCATGCCCCACATTCTCGACGCCGTGCGGGCCTACGCCACCACCGGCGAAATCTGCCGCGCGTTGGCACAGGTGTTCGGTACGTGGCAGGAGCGAAGTGCTTTATAAATAAGGGTATACTGGGAGAAGCCAGATCATGGATCCAAAGATCCGAGTGCTGGTCGCCAAGCCGGGCCTCGATGGCCACGACCGCGGAGCGAAGATCATCGCTCGGGCGTTGCGCGACGCCGGCATGGAGGTCATTTACACAGGACTGCGGCAGACGCCGGAAATGATTGTCAATGCGGCCCTCCAGGAAGATGTTCAGGTCATTGGACTGAGCATCCTGTCGGGTGCACATGGTGCGATCGTTCCCCGCGTGATGGAGCTGTTGCGAGAGAAAAAGATGGACGACGTTCTGGTCGTCGTTGGCGGCATCATCCCGGATGACGATGCCGTGGAACTGAAAAACCTGGGGGTGGCCGCCGTATTCCAGCCCGGCGCGGCGCTGGACGAGATCGTCCGGTTCGTGAGACGCGCGGTGGGCACGGCAGCCTAGGGCGGCAGACGCTCCCCGAAACATTTTGCTAGGATTTTGTTGAATAACATGCAAGACCGACTCAACATCGCCGTGTTCGTCGACTACGACAACATTGAAATCGGCGTGAAAAGCACACTCAGACGCGAGTTTGACGTGTCGCTCGTATTGGACGCGCTCAAGGAGCGCGGTGACATCGTGGCCAAGTTCGCCTACGCGAACTGGAGCCGCCAGGAAGGCGCCACCCGGCAGATGGCGGAAAACGCTGTGCAGATGGTGCAGCGCATCCCCTCCCCCCGCGGCGACAAGAATGGCGCGGATATCAACCTCGCGCTCGACGCGCTGGAAATGGCGTTCACCCACGACCACGTGAACGCGTTCGCCATCGTCAGCGGCGACTCCGACTTCATCCCGCTGGTCAATAAGCTCAAGGAATACGGCAAGACCGTGTTCGTTGTCGGTGGCCGGGCCTTCACCTCCACCATCCTCCAGCAGAACTGTCACGAGTTCGTCAGCTTCGAATCGCTGCTGAACGTCGATCCCGGTTCCGTGGTGCCCATGCCCGAAGGGCAGATGCAGCCGCAACTGCAGCCGCAGCGCGAATCGTGGCGCGAGCGCAAGGAGAAACGCTTCAAGGAGCGTGAGGAACGCCGCGAGGAGCGCCGCAAGGAGCGCGATTCGCGCGAAACGCAGCGCCCGCAGGAGCACCAGAACCGTCCCGCGCCCCTCGACCTAGCTCTCGCTATGCCCCTCGTCGAACGCGCCCTCCAGGTCCTGGAGCGCCGCAGCGTCCAGCCACAGCTCGGACTCCTTAAGTCCACCATGCTGCAGCTCGACTCCTCCTTCAGCGAGAACGCATACGGCGCGCGCAGCTTCTCCGACTTCGTCGAGAAATTGAAGAGAGCCGAACTCGTCTATGTCAAGGGTACTGGTGGGCGCTACTTCATCGAGCGCAAGCATCACTATCCCGAGAAGGCTCACCCACGGCCCGACGAGGCGCTCCCGCTGCTCCGCGACGTCCTGGAAATCCACCGTCTCGAGTTTGAAGAGAGCGGCCAGATTGCCGAAGACCTCTTCGCGTGGATGAAGGAAGAGTACCCGAACTTCGACTACGCCAACTACGGCTATCAGAGCTTCTCGGAGTTCCTCAACTTCGCTCAGGACAAAACCGTGGTGCGCCTGGAGCCGCGTCCCGAGGGCGGCCTGCTGGTCAACCTCGGCTCTGAGTTCTATCCGCCCGCGCCCAAGAAGGAAGAGGTTCGCGAGGAAGATCTGCTCACCGAGCACGACTTCCGCCAGCCCATCGTAAAAGGCCAGCCCACCGCTACCGGCGAGATCCCGCCGGACGACGAGCCTCCGGCCAAGCCCAAAAAGCGCGCTCCGCGCAAAAAGGCGGAGACCGGAAACGCAGACAAGCCGCGGCGCACCCGCCGCAAGAAGGCCGACTAATTCATGAGCGAAATCAAGCGCATCTTCCCCCCGCAGACGCCCACTCCGCGCGGGCCGTACTCGCCCGCGGTGATTGCCGGTGACTTCATCTTTGTGTCGGGACAGGGTCCGGTGGACCCTGTCGTCGACAAGATGTCCTACGGCGACATCCAGCACGAAACCCGCATCACACTCAACAACGTCGAGCGCATCCTCATGGCTGCCGGCGCCTCTATGCAGGACGTCGTCAAGTGCAGTGTCTTCCTCCGCAACGGCGACGACTTCAAGGCGATGAACGAGGTCTACAAGGAATTCTTCGGCGAGCAGCGCCCCGCGCGCACCACCGTCGCCGTGGAATTCGCCGACCCGGAGATGAAGGTCGAGATCGACTGCATCGCCTACAAGCCGCGCTGACGGCGCCGGCGCACAATCCAATACAGGCTCAAAGCCAGTAATCCAAGCCCCGGCGGGAGAATCCACCACCGGGGCTTTTTCTCTGCATGCGGCTCCGCCAGCCTGCTCGTCACCGCATCGAATTCGGCGCGCGCCCTCTCGGCCCCCGCTTTTTCTGAGAGCATCTCGAAGCGGAACAGCGATTCCCCCACGGGCGCGAGCACCGTCAGGATCACCACGTCCCGCCCGTCCGCCTCTCTCGATTCCTCGCTCCACTCCTCGCGCTGCGCGTTCGGCCGGGGGCGGTCATGCTCCCTGGAGATGATCGCGAACCATCGCACATCCACCGGCGCGATCACCGCTACCTCGCATCCGGTCGGCGGATTGCCCGCCGCCTGAAGAAACTTTCGCATCTCCGCGCCCGTGGCGGAAATCATCCCTCGCTCCAGCGGCAGGCTGGCCCGCCCCTCCAGATTCAGGGTCAGCGGCGCGAATTGCCAGTGGATTTCTGGGAACACTGCTACAGCGGGCTCAGCCCAGCTTCTGCTTCAGAACTTCTGTGACCGTGGCCGGATTCGCCTGCCCCCGCGTCGCCTTCATCACCTGCCCGACGAAAAACTGAATCACCGATGTCTTCCCGCCCTTGTACTGCTCCACCTGCTTCGGATTGCCGGCGATGACCTGCTCGATGATCTTCTCGATCTCGCCCGTGTCCGACATCGCCTTCAGGCCCTCGCGCTCCATGATGGCGCGCGGCGCATCGCCGGACTCCCACATCTTCGGCAGGATCTCTTTCGCAAGCTTGCCCGTCAACTCGCCTTTGGCGATCAGCCCGGCCAGTTCGCCCAGCCGCGCCGCGCTCACGCGCGAGTCCTCGATCTCCTTCCCCTCCGCCTTCAACATGCCGGCGAGGTCGCCCGTCACCCAGTTCGCTGCCAGCTTCGGATCGCCTGAAACCCTGGCAGCCTCCTCGTAATACTCCGCGAGTTCCCGCGTCGCCGTCAGCACCTGCGCATCATACTCCCGCAGGCCATACTCCTCGACAAACCGCTTGCGCCGCTCCGCGGGCAGCTCTGTCATGCCCGCCTTCACGCGCGCCAGCCACTCGTCGCTGATTTGCAGGGGAACCAGGTCCGGCTCCGGGAAGTAGCGGTAATCGTGAGCCTCTTCCTTGCTGCGCATGCTGAGCGTCTCGTCGATATCCGGATTGTAGAGCCGCGTCTCCTGCACGACTTTCCCGCCCGACTCCAGCACCCCTACCTGCCGGGCGATCTCGTAATCGATCGCCTGCCGCAGGAAGCGGAACGAGTTCAGATTCTTGATCTCCGCCTTGGTGCCGAACTTCTCCGCGCCCTTCAGCCGCACGCTCACGTTGGCGTCGCAGCGTAGATTGCCCTTCTCCATATCGCAGTTGGAGACGCCCGTGAACTGCATCGCCAGCTTCAGCTCCGTCAGGTACTGGAACGCCTCCTCCGAGCTGCGCATGTCGGGCTCGCTGACGATCTCCGCCAGCGGCGAGCCGCAGCGGTTCAGATCGACGTAGGAGTACGAGTCGCTATCCCGATACCCGTCGTGCGTGTTCTTGCCGGCGTCGTCTTCCATGTGCAGGCGCGTCACGCCGATGCGCTTTTTCGTGCCGTCCGCCAGTTCGATCTCCACCCAGCCATGCTCGGCCACAGGGCGGTCGTACTGCGAAATCTGGTAGCCCTTCGGCAGGTCCGGATAGAAGTAGTTCTTCCTGGCGAAAATCGATGTGTTCCGCACCTCGCAATGCAACGCCAGCGACGCCTGCATCGCCAGCTCCACGGCCTCTTTGTTGAGCACCGGCAACGCCCCTGGCATGCCGAGGCACACAGGGCAGACATTCGTGTTCGGCGCAGCGCCAAACTCATTCGGACATGAGCAGAAGATCTTCGTCCGCGTCCCGAGCTGGACGTGTACCTCCAAGCCGATCACCGGCTCGTACTTGGCAATCTGCTCAGGCGTGGCTAGAGGTGGAGCGACAGTGGCCATTCCATCCCATTGTAATTCGCGCGACAATTTCGCCAGGAGACTCCTATGCTGCTCGCCACGTGCCTCATCCTGGCCGTCGCAGCCGCTGCGCAGAAGCCCCTCGATCGCTCCGCCGAAGCGAGCCCCAAACTCGATGTCATCTCCCGCTCGCTGGACGAATGCGCGGAAAAGGCGAATCGCTTCAAACGCACCCTGGATGCCGATGACATTCTCAGCCGCGACGCCGCCCGCCTGGAGAGCCAGATCAATCAGGCCGCGGAGTTACTGAGCCGGACGCACAGCCTGCAAAAGGCGCGCGGCCACGTCGAGTCCGCCATCGCCACGGCAGAACAAATCGATGCCGCCGGCGAGGAATGGACCGCCCTGCGGGAAGCGCTGGAAAACCTCGCCGCTCAGTTCAACCTCCCCCGTCCGCGCTGGTAGGACTTACGCCCCTTCCAGATACGTGTATCCGTACAGCCCCTCTTCGTAGAACTTCAGCATGCGGCCGGAGTCCTCGTACCCGATCCTGCCGTCGAGCACCGCCGCCTCCACATCCCGCCGGAACTCCTCCAGCAGATGCCCGGCGCTGAACTGCACGTAATCCAGCACCTCCCGCACTGTGTCTCCGCGGATCACCGCCTCCAGAATCGGCTTGTTCTCCTCGTTCACGCGCACATGCACCGCGTGCGTATCGCCGAAGAGATTGTGCAGATCCCCCAGGATCTCCTGGTACGCTCCCACCAGGAACGCTCCAAGATAATACGGATCGCCGTTGAACGAGTGCAGTGGCAGAGTCTTCTTCACGTCGCGCCGGTCGATGAACTGGTCCACCTTGCCGTCGCTGTCGCACGAGATGTCGCCCAGCACCGCGCTGCGCGTCGGCTGCTGGTTCAGCCGGTGGATCGGCATGATCGGGAACAACTGCTTCACCGCCCAACTGTCCGGCATGCTCTGGAACAGCGAGAAGTTGCAGAAGTAGGTGTCGGACAGCATCCCGTCCAGACCCTCCAACTCCTCCGGGAACACATCGAGCTGCTTCGCCATGCCCAGAATCCGCCGGCAGATCAGCCAGTACAAATTCTCAGCCGTGCAGCGCTGCTTCAACGGCAGATAGCCAAGGCTGAACAGATTCAGAGCCGAATCCAGAGCCTGCTGCGCGTCGTGGAAACTCTCCAGCAGATTCTTCGAGCTCATCCCCTTGTAGGTTTCCAGCAGATCGACAATCGGCTGTTCCGTATCGTCCGCCAGCGCGCCAGGCACCTCTTCCTCGCCGAAGCCGCTGACGCCCAACACGTTGAACACCAGCGCGCTGTGATACGCGGCAATGGCGCGCCCGCTCTCGCTCACGATCGTCGGATGCGGCACCTCGGCTTCGTCGCACACGTTCTGCACGTGATAGACGATGTCGTTTGCGTACTCCTGTAGCGTGTAGTTCACGCTCGATTCGAAGTCCGTCTGCGATCCGTCGTAGTCGATGCCCAGCCCGCCGCCGACGTCCAGGTACTCCAGGCCTGAGCCCTGCTTCTTCAGATCCACATACACGCGCGCCGCCTCGATCACCGCGCCCTTGATGTGCCGGATGTTCGTGATCTGGCTGCCCAGGTGGAAGTGCAGCAGTTTCAGGCAGTCTTCCATGCCTGCGGCTTTCAGCATTTCCAGCGCGCGCACTGCCTCGGTTACCGTCAGTCCAAACTTCGAGCGATACCCGCCGGACGACCGCCACCGGCCTGCCCCGCGGCTCGCCAGCTTCACACGAATCCCGATCGAAGGCCGCACGCCCACCTGCGCGGCGTGCTTCAGAATCAGCTCCAGCTCCGTGAACTTCTCGACGACGGGCGTGATGTTGCGGCCGATCTTCCGCGCCAGCATGCACATCTCGATGTACTCGTCGTCCTTGAAGCCGTTGCAGATGATCGGCGTCGCATTGTCCGCAATCGCCACCACCGCCAGCAGTTCCGGCTTCGAGCCCGCCTCCAGTCCGAACCCGTGTTCCCGCCCGAACCGGTAGATCTCTTCCACCACTTGCCGCTGCTGATTCACCTTGATCGGATACACGCAACAGTACTTGCCCTGATAGTTGTGCTCGTTGATCGCCGCCTGGAAGACGTCGCGTAATTCCTTCAACTGGTAGCCGAGGATCTCGGGGAACCGCAGCAGGATCGGCGGATCGATGCCGCGCAGCACCAGCGTGTCCACCAGTTTCTTCAGATCCACGAACTTGTGCGGCTCACGCGTCGGATGCACCAGCACGTGTCCTTCGGAGCTGACGGAGAAATAGCCCTTTCCCCACCGGTCGATGTCGTACAGTTCCTTCGCGTCGACTACCGTCCAGCGGTCCGACGGCTCCCACACAGGCGGAGTATCAGGCAGTTTCAAATTCAACTTGGGTTCGCACGCCTCCCCTCCCTTCAAGTGTGAATAAGATTGTGGGTGGGGGCAACTATATTTTGACCGCACTCCGGCGATCCGTTCTGCTCTTTGCTCTCACCGTCTCCGGGCTCCTGGCTCAGACTGCAATTCTCGAATGCGTCTCCGCCGCAGACTACGCCGGCCGTCTGCGCCTCACCTTTCGCACGGCTGTCGCCGAGAAGTTCAAAGTCCAGCGGGCTACGTTGCTTCTTCACCTCAAAGATAGCGGCGCTCCGCAGTCCTTGAAGGTGAACGGCAGATCCGCGCCCGTCGTCTCGCGTGAGAAGGATTGGATCACTGTGTCCGTCCCGTCAAAGGACGCGCTGAAGCCCCTCGTCGTCGAAAGGGGCTCCGCCCACTTCCACGGCTGCAGTCCGCCTCAGTTCGCCCCTTACCTCGTCATCGAAGGGCCGTCCACCCGGCAGGAGAAGTAGAATCGTTTTGATGCCGGATCTCCCGCTCCTTAACCACTTCACCCTCGTCACCGGCGCCAGCAAAGGCGTAGGCAAAGGCATTGCCCTGGAGTTCGCGCGCCGGGGAGCCCACGTCGCCGTCAACTACAACACCGACGAGGCCGGCGCTCAAGCCACTGTCGATGAGATCCTTGCACTCGGCTGCCGCGCCTTCTCCGTGCGTGCGAATGTCGGCGTCAAGTCTCAGGTTGACGCCATGTTCGACCATGTCCTCGCTGAGTTCGGCACGCTCCACACCCACGTCAACAACGCCGGCATCCAAACCTGGAAGCCGCTCCTCGAACTCACTGAACAGGAGTGGGACCGCGTCATCGACGTCAACCTCAAAGGCTGTTTCCTCTGCACTCAGCGCGCTGCCCTCGCCATGCGCGACTCAGGCGGCGGAGCCATCATCAACATCGGCTCCGGCTGCAACAAGTGGCCCTTCCCCAACCTTGTCGACTACACCGCCAGCAAAGGCGGCATCGAGCAATTCACCAAAGTCGCCGCTGTCGAACTCGGGCCGTTGAAGATCCGCGTCAACTGCGTCGCCCCCGGCGCCATCGAAGTCGAGCGCACCCAGCACGAAGCAGGCGATTACGCCGGTACCTGGGCGCCCCTCACGCCGATGCGCCGTGTCGGTGTCCCCGCCGACATCGCCCACGCCGTCGCCTTCCTCGCCTCGCCTCAAGCCGAGTTCATCACCGGCCAAACCCTATTCGTCGACGGCGGCCTCTTCACCCGCCCCGTCTGGCCCTACCAAGCCTAGGGCAACTCCCCTGAGTGGCGCGAGCCCCGGCTCGCGCTGGCGCGGCAATGCCCATCTCATCCCACCCCCGGATGCTTATAAGGCGCCCGGTACGCTCTCATCAACATCTTGTTGGCCGCCGCATCGTTCACGATCCGCTCCGCCTTCTCATCCCACTGAATCGACCGCCCGGCCTTATACGCGATCATTCCCAACTGCACCGTCGCCGTCGACCGGAAGCCATCCTCCGGCGTGCATCCCGGCTGCTTCCCAGCTCGCACGCACTCCAGGAATTCCTTCATGTGCAGCAGCCCCATGTCCGTCGCCGGCTTCACTTCCATCACCTTCCTCTGCGCATCGCGGCCCTTCGGCATCACCGCCCAGCGCTGATCCGACACGAACACCGTCTCCTTCTCGCCGTACATCGTCACGCCATTCGCAAACTCCGGATCCCGCTCGACCGCGCCCCATAACCGGTGCCGCCACACCACCGGACACTGCTCAAACTCGAAATGCGCCGTCAGCGTGTCCGGCGTCGTGATCTTCCCTTTGTACTCGTAGATCCCTCCCACGGCCGTGACGGACTTTGGCATCCCCAGCCCCAGCATCTTCCTCGTCGCATCCATGTTGTGAATGCCCCAATCCACCAGATGACCGTTTCCTGTCGTCTCTTCCAGCCGCCACGACTTGTGCCCGATGTTCGGCGAGTAGGGCAGTTTCGGCGCCGGACCGCACCACAGATCCCAATCCAGCGTCGCCGGCGGATCCTGCGGCGTGTTGTCCAGTGGCACGGCCGTGTAGTGGATGTTGACGTCCACCTGTACGATCCGCCCTGCGTTGCCGCCCCGAACGTATTCGCCCGCCGCCGTGAACGCCTCGCTCTGTCTCCTCTGGAACCCCACCTGCACCAGGTTCCCCGCCTTCTTCCACGCGTTCACCATCGCACGGCCTTCGCGGATGTCATAGGCAAGAGGCTTCTCCTCATACACCGCCAGCTTGCGCTCGCACGCTGCGATGAAAGGCAGGGCGTGCCAGTGCGGTGGCGTCGCGATGATCACTCCGTCCAAGTCCTTCAGCGCGAGCAGTTCCCTATAATGCTTGAACTTCTTGGGCGCACTCCCCTGCTTCTTCTCGACAGCCGGCCCGAGTTCGTCGAGCATCTTTGAATCGACGTCGCACAGCGCCGTGATCTCCACGCCGCCCGCCGTCAGCGCTGCGTTCGCGTCCACTCCTCCGTACCAGCCGCAGCCGATCACTCCCAGCCGCAGCTTCTTGTCCTGACCCGCGGCCTGGCTCGCGCCCGCCGCCACCACCCCCAGGAAATCACGGCGATTCATGTGTCTCTCCTTCCCGAAACAGCTACCATATCACCGTGCGCGGCTACCTCATCTCTCTGCCCGAGCGCATTCTCCGCTCTGCCTCCGCGCTCGCCGGCGGGCTACTCAACGAGATCGGTGCTGCCGCATTGCCCGCCGCCGTGCGGCGCACCCGGCTCTACCGCTCCATGGTCGAGGCCGTCCTGCGCTTCCTGGTCGAGCAGATAGGCGAAGTGGAAGGCGTCTTTCCGGCTGAAGGCAAACTCGCCGAGGACTTCCTCCTGCGCCGCACTGCCGGCAACGGCATCGAACTGATCGGCATCCTCACCTTCCGCGCTTCGCCCGTCTGGGTCCTCGCCGCCCTGGCCGACTTGAGCGGCGCTGGCCGGACCCTCATCGGCGAGATCGCAGCCAGCCTGCGCGAGCAGGGCCTGATCTCAACAGAAAGCCGCCCCACGACGATGGATCAAATCCTCGACGCGCTCGAAGAAACCACCGGCCGTGCCGCTGAGACCATCAACACCCCGCCCCTCGATGTCGCTCAACTTCGCAAAGAGTGGGAGTCCATCCAGCAGAGCGCCCGTGGCCTCGCCCCCTCACGCCTGCCCGGCATCGATACTCTTGAACGCCGCTGGCAGGACCTGCTTGCTGCCGCAGCCCGCGAACACCGCTCGCCGTTTGAACTCTCCGCCTTGATCGCCTTCGAGACGCTCACCCGGCTTCCGAGCGGTATCGCCTGGCTCGGCCGCTCTTCACTCGTCGCCGCGCGCGCCACCGGCGGTGTCTTTGCCGAGAACATCCTCGAGCACTACTCCGACACGCTGGAGGCCATCCGGCATGAAGGGCTTGCCCGCTGGTGGATGCACCAATTCCGTCCTTATCTGGCCGCGGCGGCCCGCCAGTTTTCTCCGCGTAAATCGTCGCTGACGGAACGGCTCCTGCGCCGTTAGCGGGTTCTCCGCCGATTCAGCAGCCACAGTCCGGCCAGCCCTCCAGCAACCATCACGTAGGTGGATGGCTCCGGCACCGGCGGTGGTTCCGGCACTCCCGGCGGCCCGTTGGGATTCGGGTCCTCTGGGAACACCGACTCCGGCGGCGGGGTCGGATTGTCCCCTGTCGGCGGCGGCACAATCGTCCCTCCCGGTCCCGGCGGAGTGTTCGGTCCAGGCGGTGTCACACCCGGTGGTGTTGTAGGTCCCGGCGGCGGTGTGCCCGGCGGCGTCGTCCCCGGAGGTCCGCCCGGCGATCCTGGCGGCGGTCCCGGAGGATTCGGATTCTCCGGCCCTGGCCCGGTGGGCGTTCCCGGAGGATTCGTCGGCGGCGTCGGAGGATTTGTTGGCGTCTCCGGCGGCCCTGGCGGTCCCGTCGGCGGCGTCGGCGGATTCTCGGGCGGGCCGCTCGGCGGTCCGGGCGGCGTGACCGGTGGCCCGGGCGGTGTGCCCGGCTGCTCCGGCGGCGGTCCTCCCGGTCCCGGTGGCGGCTGCACGGTCCCCGCAGGCGGTGGAATCAACATTCCTCCACCCGGCGGCGGCGGGATCATGTACCCTTCGCCAGGAGTTGTGGTCGCTAGAGATCCCGGAGGCGCCAAAGCCTGCGGCAGATCCACCAACGGCGTCAACCGCGGCGTCTCCATCACCTCCGGCGGCGCTCCTTGCGCCGCATTTTCCACGGGGGGCTTCCCCAATGCCAGCACTGGCAACTCCGGCGAATTCAAAACTTCTTCCGGCGGCTCTTGCTGGCTGACCTGCGCCTGCGGCTTGTCCGAAATCCTGTTCCCACATCGCCCGCGGATCTCATTCTTCCCATCCGAGATCACGCGCTCACCCTTCGCCAGCCGAACCTTCTTTTTCGTGTAGTAGATCTTGTCCTTGATCCGGTACGACACATACACAAGCCGCGGCTCTCCCACTTCCTTTACCACCGCATGCTTGTAGTTGAATCCCTCGTAATGGCGCGCTACCACCCCATCCCGATGTGCCGCCGTTTCCACCTCTGCCGGTGTCCCCACTCCTCCCGGCACCACTGAATACGGATAGACCAGTCGCTCCGGCACCACTCCGCGCTCCGGCCATTTCTGGCCCAGGATTGAGTATTCATCTTCACCCGCCCCGGGTTCCTGGATTGTGATCGCCGGTCCTCGCCACCTCTCAACCAGGGTCAATGCGCCGGCGGTCGCGAAAACTGCCAGGCCCAATACCCAAGTGACTCGGCCCAACGCACCCCAGCGCCGCGGACGCCGGCTTGTTCTGATGATGACCTTCACCCGAGTAATCCCTTCTCAGCGGCTCCTCCGCCTGTCATTGAGGGCGGGCAATCACCGTCCTCCTCCATAAACAGCGTAAAGTCCTTGGGCGAAGAATAGAAGACGTACTCGTACCGGGCCGGAGGTAGCAGTACCTTAGTCCCACCCGTCAATAACAAATCTTGACTATGTTGGCCGCTAAGACGTGATCCCTTTGCCCTCAACAACTTCGTATCGCCGCCCTGCCTTCAGCCCGCGGTACTCCTCCGTCCGCCCGCTCGGCCACATCACCACCAGCTTGTCGACGGCTTCCCGCCTCCCCAGCCCGATCGTCACCGGCAGCTCCGATTGTGACAAATAGCTCGAGCCCGATTTCACCGTCCGCATCCCGCTCAACTCCCCCGCCTCGAACTTCACCACCGCCCCTATCGCGTCCCGGTTCGACTTCGTCCCAGTCAGCCGCACTCGCACTGACCGGTTCCCGTCCGTGACATCATTCCGGTACAAATACGCCGGGCCATTGTTGGTGGTGATCAGCACATCCAGGTCGCCGTCATTATCGAAATCCCCGTACGCCGCCCCCCGCGCCACCTTCGGCGTCGAGAACTCCTGGCCCGCCAGCTTCGCCACATCGCGAAAACGCCCGGATCCCTCATTCAGGAACAGGTGCGGCGGCTGCGCATACGTCACATCGTGCCGCGCCCGCGAAATCGACTCGTCAATGTGCCCGTTCACAATCAGCAGATCCAGTTGCCCGTCCAGGTCCGCATCGAAGAAAAAGCAACCGAACCCCAGCGACCGCCGCGTCGCCTGCCCGATCCCCGCCTTCGGCGCGTGATCCACGAACGCGCCTGACTTTGTCCCCCGGTAGAGTCCCATCATCTCGTTGTCGAAGTTGGTGACGATGATGGAGGAAAGCCCGGAGTTCTCCAGGTCTGCCACATCCACACCCATCCCGGCTCGCGCCCGCCCGTCCTCGCTGAACGCCAGCCCGGCGCGCACGGCCACCTCCGAGAACGTCCCGTCCTTCTGATTCCTGTACAGCTTGTTCGGCTGCGTGTCGTTGGCGACGAACAGGTCCGGCCAGCCGTCGTTGCCGTAGTCGAGTAGTGCCACCCCAAGAGATTTCGACGTCGTGTCCAGCAGCCCCGCCTTTGCCGTCACATCTTCAAAGGTCCCGTCGCCTTTGTTCCGGAACAGCCAGCACGTCGCTCCTCGGTAGGCTTCCGGCGTGCAGTACGATTTGATCTTCCCGTCGAACGAGCAGAAGATGTCGCCTTCCCTCGTCCACCGCACGTAGTTCGTGACGAACAGGTCCAGCAGGCCGTCCCGGTCGTAGTCCACCCACATCGCCGACGTTGAAAAGCCGTCATGCCCGCTGAGCCCGCTCTTGGCCGTCACATCAATGAACGTTCCCCTGCCCGTGTTCTGAAACAGCCGGCTCTGCCCCAGGCAGGAGATGAACACGTCGGGGTGCCCATCATTGTTGTAGTCGCCCACCGCCACGCCCAGCCCATACATTTCAATGTCGAGCCCCGCCTGTTTCGTCACGTCGGTGAACGTGCCGTTCCGGTTGTTGCGGTACAGCGCCGGTGTAGAGCGCTTCCTCTTCTGCCCCGGCCAGTCCATCGAGTTCACCAGCAGGATGTCCTGCCAGCCGTCTCCGTCGTAGTCGAAGAACGCGCACCCCGGCCCCAGCGTCTCCGGCAGGTATTTCTTCCCGAACGCGCCCGAGTTGTGCACGAACTCGATCCCTGCCTGCTTCGTGACGTCCATCAGGCGGAATCCGAGCCCGCCCCCGGCCTGCCCGTGCAGCAGGCCCGGCACGCCCATCAGAAAATCCCGCCGCCGCATCACTCCCTACTTCTCCGGCGTTGGCGCATCCGGCAGCGTCACCAGGCCTTTGCGGATCGCATACACCACCAGGTCCGCAGTCCGGTGAATGCCCAGCGCCTGCATCAGGTTCGCCCTGTGTACCGCCACCGTATTCGCGCTCAATCCCAGGATGTTCGCGATCTCTTTATTCGACTTGCCCTGTACGATGTACTGCAGCACTTCGCGCTCCCGCTGCGTCAGCTTGTCGAAATCGCTCTCCTGCTCCTGTGGACCCGGCATCGTCAACCCCGGCGCCACTACTTTGCGTCCCGCCGCGATCTCCTTGATTGCGTATGGCAGATCCACTTCCAGCGCATTCTTCAGCAGGTATCCCCGCACGCCCGCTGAGAACGCGTTGCGTACGTATGTATCTTCTGAATACATCGACAGGATCAGGATGCCCATCTCCGGCTGCTTCTTCAGGATCTGGCTCGCCGCCTGAATCCCGTCCAGCTCCGGCATGGCCAGATCCATAACGATCACATTTGGCTTCAACTGCTCCGCCGCCTCCACCGCCTGCGGGCCGTTCGCCGCCTCTCCCACCACCTCGATGGCAGGGTCATCCTCCAGCATCCGCCGGAATCCCTTCCTCACCAGTGAATGATCGTCTGCCAGCAGCACCCTGATTCGATCGCTCATGCCGGATCTCCAGTCTTCACCAGGGGCACGCTCAGGCTCACCTTCGTCCCGCCCTCCGGCGGCCGCGTGAACTCGATACTCCCCTTCAACATCTCAGCTCTCTCTCTCATCCCGATCAAACCAAGCCCGGGCGCCGGCAGCGTCTCCGGCAACCCCGGCCCGTGATCTTCCACTTCCATTTCAAACCTATCCGGCGCATAGCGCACCCGGACCCACGCTTCGTTCACCCTGGCGTGCCGTACCACGTTGTTCAACGACTCCTGCAGAATCCGGTATGCGTGAATCGCCACGCTATCGCCGATCCACGGGCCAATCCCGATCTTCTCATAGCGCACCTTCAATCCAGTCTGTTTTTCAAACTGCCGCAGGTACCACTCGATGCTCTTCTCCAGCCCGTAGTCGTCCAGCACCGGCGGATGCAGCATCTGCGACATGCCCCGCACCCGCTCCAGCGTGTGGTTGGCGATCTCCCTGACTTCTTTCAAATCCGCGCGCCCGTCCGTGCCCTCTGGCAGCTTCTTCTCGATCCTCATCAGCATCATCCCCAGCGCCGTCAGCACCTGCCCGAACTCGTCGTGCAGCTCGCGCGCCAGCGTCCGGAAGACGTCTTCCTGCACTGTAATGATCTTCCCCGCCAGATCTTTCCGATGCTCGGAGAGTTGCGAGACCTGCTCGAACATCCGCCTGTCATGCCAGATCACAAGTACGCCCGTGATCGCGATCGCCGCCAGCACCGCCGCCAGTAGCACGTACAGGTTCCGTTCGACCTTCGAATGGATCCCCTGAATCTCCTCCACCGCCGCCGCCTCCGCCTCGTTGTTCTGCACCAGCAGGCGCGCGATCACCGTCGTCATCGTCGCCCGCTCCGCCTCCAGCCGCGTGCGGATCAACGCCTTCGCTTCTTTGTCCTTGCCCTCCGCGGCCAACTCCCATAACTCCGACGTCTCGCCCCAAAACCGCCCGAACGCGTCTTCCAGCAGCTTCTGCTGCGCCGACGTCCGCGTCGCCGGCATCAGCCTCGCCTCGATCCGCAGCGCGTCCTCCAGATCCCCCTTGATCCGGTCGAACTCCGGCTTGTACCCCGTCAGCGGATACGGCTCCGTCCCCTCCGCCATGTCCCGCATCGCCAGCCCCAGCTCCGTCAGGTTGCTCTGGATGCGGATCAACTGCAGCGAGTCCCGCCGGTTCCGGTCCACAATGTCCGACCCCAGCCGCTTCAACCCCGACAACTGCCCCAGCGTGAACCACGAAAACACCCCCACCGCCCCGAGCGTCACCCCCAGGCCCACAAGCTGTATTAACGTTGGCGTCCGCGGCGGCATCCCTCGCTATCCTACAACGCGATTCCACTACAGTAAGATCAGCCATGCGGACTGCTGTCGTCCTCTTGCTTTTTTTTCTATTCTCCGGCTGCGCCTCCGCCTGGGACACCACCCCCCACCGCGCTATGACCCGCGCCGCCCTCGACTCCCTCCCGCCCGCCTACCGCGCTCAAATCGCCCCCGAAATCCCCTCCATCCTCGAAACCTGGTGCATGCTTCCTGACCGCTATGCCGAACTCGTCAATTTCGGCTTCCGTCGCAATAGCCCCGGGCCCAAAACCGTCGAGGAGATGCAGCCCTACTGCGTCCGGCCCGACGGCGAGACCATCCACAGCGCCACCTGGGACCGCGATGAGGACCTCGCCTCCCTCGTCTTCCTCTACATGCGCATCGCCTCCGCGCTCCACGATAAGCACCCCGCTGAAGCCGTGCGCTACATCGGCGTCCTCGCTCACTTCCTCGAGGACAGCCTCAGCCCGCCTCACGCTGCTGCCCAGCCGCGCGAAATCCACGCAGCCCTCGAGCATGAAGTCCCCGCACTCCGCACCCCGCAGCCCCACTCCGCCGGCGCGCACATTGTCGAGGCAGCTGAAGCCATCCTCGACCGCCTTTACGCCGCAGCCGATCTCAATCGCAAAAACATGCCTGCCATGGTCGAAGCCGTATCCGCCAAGAACCAGCCCGCCCTCATCGCCCTCTGCCGTGCCCCCGCCCAATCCGCCGCCGATCTCCTCGCCGACTCCCTGCTCACTCTCTTCCAACTCGCCGCCCGCTGAACACCGCTGGTCTCCGGCGCCGCAGTCTGCTTTGATGGACCAATGAAAACTGGGATTCCGATTGTCCTCTCCGCGGCCTTCGCTTTCCTCGCCTCAACCGCCCTTGCGCAGCCACCCGAACTCGGTCAGGGCTGGCTCCCTGAATTCAACCTCGCCGCCCGCCAGATCATCACGCTCGCTGAAGCCATCCCCGCGGAAAAATACACATGGCGCCCTGGTCCCGGCGTCCGCTCCACCAGCGAAGTGTTCATGCACATCGCCGTCGGCAACTACTGGCTGCTCAACCAGGCCGGCGCCAAGATCCCGGGCGGCATGCCTCAAATCGCACAGGACACCGAAAGGACAATCACTGCCAAGCCCGATGTCATCAAGTGGCTGAAGAGCTCCTTCGACGCCGTCCGCACAGCTTATCCCGCCACTGATCGCACGAAAACCGTCAAGTTCTTCGACAAGGACACCACCTCCGACGGCATCTTCCTCCGTATCCTCGTCCACAACCACGAGCATATGGGCCAGTCCGTCGCCTACGCCCGAATGATGGGCGTCGTCCCGCCTTGGTCGAAGTGATCTTCACGCACCGATTCGCGCCAGCACTCTGGCGACAGTCCGGTTGCACCGTTCTCCCAGGAATGTGTGGGCGTCCGCGTACGCAGGACCGATTCGGCTTTCAAGTTCCCGCCGCAGCAGCGCCCGCGACCGGTGCAGCCGCGTCTTCACCGCCTCCTCCGACAACTCCAGGCACTCCGCCGTCTCGCTCGTGCTCAGTTGCTCCACCTCCCTCAGCATGAACACGGTCCGGTACGTCTCTGGCAGTGAGTCCAACGCAGCTTCCAGCATCTCTCCCATTTCACTTCGCATCGCTTGAGCCTCGGGTGTCTCTGACTCCTTCTGCCGTCCGTCTGCCTCTGTGATAACCTCCCCCTCCTCGTTCTCAAGAGGCACCCAGCGCTTCCTCTTTCGCACCCGTGACAATGCTTCGTGGAATGCGATGCGCGTAATCCACGTGGAAAAGCTGGCCCGTCCCTCAAACTGGTCCAGGTGCTCGTAGCCGCGAACCCACGCCTCCTGCAGGACGTCCTCGGCCTCCGCCTCGTCGGTCACCACGGACCGGATCACCCGGAACAGTCGCTGATTGTACCGGCGCATCAGCATCTCATATAGGCCGGTTTCGCCCCCGCGCACCAGCGCCACTATTTCATCGTCCGGGATGGTCCGGCACTCCTTCAGCACCATATCCCTATAGAGTCGCCACCCGGCCAAAGGTTGCATCACTGCTGCACCGAACTCTGTTTGCAACGAAACGCGAAGTCGCAACTCTGTGCAGGTGGAGGCAATATGAGCAGCTCAATCACTAGTTTCGGTAGTCATGCTGTCCCGGCCGAGCACAGCCATCCGGCGTACCAGGCCTACCAGATTCTTCACATCGGTTTCGTCGTCGCTCCGGTTATTGCAGGACTGGACAAGTTCTTCCAGCTCCTCTGCAATTGGGACATGTACCTGGCGCCTTGGGTTACCCGGCTATCGCCCCTCAGCGGCCACACATTGATGCGTGTATCCGGCCTGGTAGAGATAGCGGCCGGAATTCTGGTCGCACTCAAGCCGCGTTACGGGGCGCCGCTGGTCGCGGCCTGGCTGTGCCTGATCATCGTGAACCTCGTGTCACAGGGCGCCTTCCTCGACATTGCTTTGCGCGATCTCGGCTTGGCCCTGGGCGCTCTCGCACTCTCGCGTCTGGCACTGGAGTTCGACAAGCGAAAGGAGTAGGCGGGTGAAGAGAAAGTGCTTTCAGCATTCGATTCTGGGAAGTGCGTTGTTCGCGATCTTCCTTTGGGTAGGGTTGGCGGCTTTTACTGAAGACAAGGATGACAAAGATAAAAAGGACAGCATTACTCAGAATGCTCAGCGGATGCTCCACGAAGGACGGCAAACTTTTCGCTTCGATACTTTCGGCGACGAAGCCTTTTGGGGCGATACGCTCAAACTGCACCGCGCACTCGCGGGCTCAGCATTGGGCGGAGTGGGTCCTGGCGTCAGCCCTGCGGCTGCATTGTCCGTTGGGCTCAAGGTGGATAGCGATGCACTCCCGTCATCGCTCGTCGCGGATGTTCGTAACGGCATAGTCGACCTCAACAGCCCCGCCACCACCCTGGCCCTTCTCAAGCTCAATGCTGTCGTAGGCGTGACTGGATTCTTCGATTCGGGCAACAACCTGAAATCCGTAGGAATTCAGTGCGCACTGTGCCATTCCACCGTTGACAAATCGTTCAGCACTGCTGCGATCCCTGCCGGAAACATCGGACACAGGCTTGATGGCTGGCCCAATCGCGACCTGAATGTCGGCGCTATCGTCAGCCTCTGTCCCGACCTCAGTGCACCGGCAAAATCCCTCGGTGTTGACGAGGCCACATTGAGGAAGGTAGTGCTCTCCTGGGGGCCGGGAAAATTCGATGCCGAAGTATTCCTGGATGGAAAAGGATTTCATCCCGATGGAACCTCAGCCGCCACTCTGATCCCGCCTGCCTACGGACTCGCAGGCGTCAATCTGCACACCTGGACTGGCTGGGGTTCCGTAACCTACTGGAACGCCTTCGTGGCAAACCTCGAGATGCACGGCAAAGGGAACTTCCGTGACTCCCGTCTCAACAACCCGAATCGCTTTCCCGTAGCCGCCGCGAACGGCCTTGCCAACATCGCAGTCGAACCAGCGGACGACCGTATCACTCCGAAACTCGCCGCGTTGCACGCGTATCAACTGGCAATCCCGGCGCCCAAGCCCGACAAGTCCGCATCCACCGCTTCTGCCACTCGCGGCGGAACCCTCTTCACTGGCAAAGCCCAATGTTCTCGCTGCCACGTTCCTCCGCTCTTTACGGAGCCAGGTTGGAACGCGCACGCGCCTGCTGACGTCTGCATGGACAACTTCCAGTCGAGCCGCTCGCCCGACGGTGTCTATCGCACCGCGCCGCTTGCCGGCCTCTTCTCACACCAGAAAGGCGGTTTCTACCACGATGGCCGCTTCGCCACCCTGGCCGAGGTCGTCAACCACTACAACCAGTGCATGAACCTCAATCTCGCAGAAGACGAGAAGCAGGACCTCATCAACTACTTGCTGTCCATTTGAGGCAGTTTGCCGCTGTTGCTCTGGATGGGGAGGCCGCCGGGCCCC
>DBMU01000042.1 GCA_002298225.1 Bryobacterales bacterium UBA690 | reverse complement strand
GGGTGATACCAGCAGCTATGCCGTGGGGATGGGCACAGTGAACGGCTTCAGCGGCTCGGTCAGTTTCAGTGTGACGGGTCTGCCCGCGGGCGCCACGGCGATCTTCAATCCGAGCATGGTGGCCAGCCCGGGCTCGACAACTTTGACCGTCAGCGTGGCGCCGGCCACGCCAGCGGGCAGTTATCCATTCCAGGTCCATGCAGCCAGCGCGAGCGTCACGCACAGCAGTGCCGCCACTCTCGCCGTGAGTGCCGCTGCCACTGGGGCGCTACCTGCCGGCTGGACTCGGAGCGCGATCAGTGCCACTGCCGCAGGCAATACTGCCAGCTATGGGAACGGCGAGTACACGGTGGCAGCGCAGAGTGGTGATATTGCGTATGGGTCGGACTCGTTCAACTTCGCCTACCAGACCATGATGGGAGACGGGACGCTAGTGGCGCGGATCACCAGTTACCAAGGGACGGGCTGGATTCCCCGGGCCGGTCTGATGCTGCGCGAAGGGCCGACCCCGACCGCAGCACATTCCCTGATGTCGGTTGTCGGGGGCAACGCCCTGGAATTCCGATGGCGGGCGAGCACCGGCGGTGGAACGAGTGGGGTCGGTGGGGCCGCGATAGGCATGCCGTACTGGTTGAAGCTGGTGCGGAGCGGCAACACGATCACGGGCTACGCGTCGCCGAACGGGGTGGATTGGACGCAGGTGGGCTCGCAGACCTTCCTGAACCTGGGGCAGACGCTCTACGGCGGTTTGGCGGTGAGCTCTTACAGCACTGACCAGATCACGACAGCCAAATTTGATCAGGTCGCGGTGAGTAGCACGAATGGAAGTAGTGAACCGGATTTCGCGCTGGGCTTGCCTAGCGAAGTGCAGAGCGTAGATGTGGGTGGCAGCGTACGAGTGACAGCGACGATCAAAGTCTCGGGCGGGTTCTATAGCCCGGTGGGTTTCAGCGTGGCGGGTCTGCCGCCGAACGCCACGGCCAACTTCGGTCCGGCGAGCCTGACGGGGAACGGCAGTACTACGCTAATCATCAACACAGCGCCGAGCACGCCCGCGGGCGTCTACACGTTGACCGTGACAGCCACGGGCGGCGGGAAGAGCTATGCCGGCTCAGTGACGCTGGCTGTAGCTCCTAGAGAGGGGCAGCTGCCGAGCGCCGAGTCCGTTACGCCAGCGGCGGGCACCGGGGCAAACCAGGTCTTTGTATTCGTTGTCTCGGACGCGGCCGGAGCCGCCAATATCGGTTCGGTCGAGGTGCTCGTGAATAGCACTTTGGACGGGACAAGAGCATGCTACCTTCACTATGACCAGCCGACCAACACGGCCTATTTGAGGGATGACAGCAATCCGAGTTGGGTGGGCTCCGGCGCGTTGGGCGCGACGGGCACGCTGAGCAACGGCCAGTGCTCGCTCAATTTGGCCACGTCGTCGGTCACGATGACAGGTGAGCGCCTGACGCTGAGCCTGGCGCTGAGCTTCACGCCATCCTTCGTTGGCACCCAGAGCCTATACTTATTGGCCGAGAGCAACGGCGTGAATAGTGGATGGCAGCCGGTGGGTACCTGGACAGTGCCGATACCGGCGGGATCGCTGCCGTCCGGCTGGACGGGTGGCGCCATCAATGCTACCGCGACAGGCAACACGGCCACTTACACCGATGGGGTGTACACGGTGGCGGCGCAGAGTGGTGATATTGCGTATGGGTCGGACTCGTTCAACTTCGCCTACCAGACCATGGTGGGAGACGGGACGCTAGTGGCGCGGATCACCAGCTACCAGGGGACGGGCTGGATTCCCCGGGCCGGTCTGATGCTGCGCGAAGGGCCGACGCCGACCGCGGCACACGCACTGATGTCGGTTGTCGGGGGTAACACCCTAGAATTCCGATGGCGGGCGAGCACCGGCGGTGGAACGGGTGCGGTCGGTGGGGCCGCGATAGGCATGCCGTACTGGCTGAAGCTGGTGCGGAGCGGCAACACGATCACGGGCTACGCGTCGCCGAACGGGGTGGACTGGACGCAGGTGGGCTCGCAGACCTACCCGAACCTGGGGCAGACGCTCTACGGTGGTCTGGCGGTGAGCTCCTACACCACCAGCCAGGTGACGACGACTAGATTTGATTCGGTGATCGTGAGCAATAGTCCGGATTTCTACTTGACGGCGTTGTCTCTGGGCGCTCCTAACAGCGCAGAAGTCAGCGTGAATGGCTTGAATGGCTTTGCCGGCGAAGTCGGCTTCAGCGTGACGGGGCTGCCCGCCGGCGTGTCTGCAAGCTTCAATCCGAGCTCGGTAACCGGTACGAGCCGCTCGACGCTCACGATCAGCGGAGCGCCGGGCACGTATCCATTTGTGGTGTCAGGATCCAGCGGGAGCCTGGTGCACGGTGCCGCCGCTACGCTGACCTTGTTCCCGGATGGTTGGACACGGAGTGCAGTAAACGCCACCGCATCCGGCAACAGCGCCGGCTATGCGAATGGGGTCTTCACGGTTGCGGCGCAAAGCGGCGACATCTGGGATAGCTCCGACTCGTTCAACTTCGTCTACCGGACCCTAGTCGGAGATGGCACGATTGTGGCAAGAATCAGCAGCATCCAGGGCACGGGCGGATACGCCAAGGCGGGGGTGATGTTGAGGGAGGGGCCGACGCCGACGGCGATCAATGCGCTCATGTGCATTTACAGCGGGACGACACGGCAATTCCAATGGCGCGGAGCCACTAATGGAGCTACAACTGGATCCAGCGGGGCGGCCGCTAGTGCACCGTATTGGGTGAAGCTGGTGCGGGCGGGCAACACGATCACGGGATACGCCTCGCCGGATGGGGTGAATTGGACGCAGTCGGGTACGCAGACCTTCACTTCGCTGGGCACGACGCTATCGGCGGGCCTGGCGGTGAGTTCGTATACCACGAATCAGATTACGACAGCTACGTTTGATTCCGTTAGCGTGACGGTTCCATGAAGAGTCAGGAGAACATACCAATGCGTTACCAGAAGAGATTGCTGAACGGATTCGCGGCCCTGATGGGAGCGGCGACTGTGCTTTGGGGACAGAGCGCTCCGGCCACGGGGCAGATCAAAGGTGTGGTGCAAGGCGAGGATGGCAAAGCGGTCCATCGTGCTGCCGTGACCGCTCTGGTTCAGAGGGCGGGCGTCCGGCCGGCTAGTGTCTCGACTACAACGGGGAATGACGGCTCGTTTACCTTGACTGGACTTGCCGCGGCTCCCTATCGGATTTGCGTACAGGCCCCGGGGAGCGGACTTTTGAATCCCTGCCAATGGTCGGCCAACCCGCCAACTGCCACGCTCACTGCCGGTCAGATCGTAGATGCCGGGACCATTCAATTGAAGAAAGGAGCCGTGCTGCAGGTGCGGATTCTGGACGATGGCGGTGAACTGGCGTCAGGCGAGGTGAAGAAGCAGGGATCTCATGTGCTTCTGGGGGTTTGGACGGCAGGAGGGCTGTTCCAGCCGATGGGACTGAAGAACAAGGCGGCCAAGAACAGGGATTATGAGCTGCTGATTCCGTATGACACGACGCTGCAGCTTTCAATTACCAGCCGCACATTCAAGCTGGCGGACGAAAAGGGCGTCGCCGTCGACGCGAAGAAGGGGGTGAATGTTCCCCTGCAGATCGCGTCCGGGAGCGCGGCTAAGACGATCACTTACCGCGTGACGGGGTTGAACGGGAACTAAAAGGGAGATAGCGATGAGTTTGAACGGGCTCAAGAAGTGCGCCGCGGGCGCCGGGGCGAGGGCGAGGTGGATAACAATGACATTCTGCATGCTGTGTGCGCTGAGTCCCTGCGGCGAGGCGCAGAACGCTGGTAATGCGGCGATGCAACAGCGGGGTCTGTTGAACATTGCGGTGTATCCTGACGCGATCAGCCCGAAGGAAGTGAGCGTCAAAGGGCGGGCGTTTCTTCTGAGAGTGTCGAATCATGTGGGCGTCGGCGAGATTCAGTTTGAACTCCTGCGGGAATCCGGGGGAAAGCTGAAACAAGTAAAGCTTGTCCGCGGTAAGTCGAAGGTAATCGAAGAGGTTGTGCTCGATCCAGGGACTTACATATTGCAGGTTCCTGGACGTCCGGTGTGGACGAGCCGGATCCGGGTGAGCCCGGCATCGAACTAAGGCTGAAGAACGACTATCGAGCGTGAAAGACGGAGGCATCCTGAAGTGAAACGCCAGGCCATCCAGAGACGACTCTTTCAGGCGGTGCGAGTCTTAGCCGCCACATGCCCGCTGATGCTATTCGGGCAGACCGGCGATTTGCAGTCGCGCACATGGAGCACAACGGATTTTCCGATTCCGGCCAGCATGGCGGCCGGCACGCCGGCGGGATCCTACTTGTTAAGCGGGATTGACAGCGTGAACATCTATAGCGGCAAAGTGAATGTTGCAGTGCCGCTGATGAAAGTGGGTGGCCGCGGAGAAGCAGGCTACACGATGTACGCGAAGGTGACCCCACCGGGGGGATGGCGCGTTGAGACCAACGTATCGTTCAGCGGCAGTTGTGGACTGCCGTGGCCTGAGGAAACCGGTTGTTATTACCGAACGGATCGACCGGTGGATGACTGGTGGAACTCGGTGGAGGCGACATATGGACCGGGGTTCATCGTGGGCCGTCGCTCCGGTACGGAACTGGGTGCCTGCCCCGGTCAGGGAGAGATTCCCTTTTACCACAGGACATTGACGCACTTTGTGTTTACCGGGCCTGATGGGACGGAGCACATGCTGTTCGATCAGGGAGGAATCGGGCTGACGCCCACCTACAATTGCACATTGCCGGGACCGCAGCAGCGAGACGTCAATCGCGGCAAGGTCTTCGTCTCGAAGGACGGCTCCGGCCTGACATTCATTGCGGATCAGGATATCTACGACTGGTCCGACCCTGCGACGTACAGCAATGGGAATGACACTTTCCGCGTAGCGGGGACCCTGTGGCAGAACGACGGAACGCGGTATACGGTCGATACAGTGGGTCGAATTACTTTGATCCGAGACCGGAACGGCAACAAGGTGAGCTTTACGTACCGCCAGATTCCAGGGATGGACAGCTACCAAGTTTCGAAGGTCGTGGATCCACTGAATCGCGAGATCAACATCTACTATTCCGAAGCCTGTGGGGGCAGCTACGGGACTTGTGATCGAATCACCTTCTCAGGCACCGGTGGCGCTACCCGGACTATCCGAATCTCGAAGGCGATGCTCAAAGACACGCTGCGGGCCGATGAAGCCGCGCGCTACCAAAGCGAGAGAGCCTGGAACCTCTTTGGGGCCTTGCCGCTCGCCCAAAACGTGAATGCGGACGATGCGCCTGTAACGTCCGCCATCTGGCTTCCGGACGACCGGAATTACCGCTTCTATTTCAACCGCTACCTGGAGGTGGCCAAAATTCAATTACCCACAGGAGGCGGGATTGAGTACGACTATGGCCCGGGAGTGAGGAACGGCCATGCCAGCGGACAGGTGGGGAACGCGCATTCTTCTGGTCCGGAGATTTCGCCTGAGTTGCAATACCGGATCCACATGTACCGGCGTGTGACGGAGAGGCGTGTGCTGCCGGACGGGCTTACAAGGGAGTCTGTCACCAGGTACGGCCGGCCGGAAACGCTGCCGTCCAACTGGGAGACTTATCAGTCCGCAGACACGAGCTTCGTGTCAAGCGACGGGCCATTCGTGGAGGAGCTGTATGCCGGAGACGGAACAACCAAGCTTAGGTCGGTGAAGCACTACTATTACGCCCTTCCGGGTGAACCGTCAACGCCGGCGGCGGGGGGGAGCCCGGCCTATTACCTGAGCTCTGACCGCATTCTCCTTCACCATAGCCCGTACGAGGGGAAGGAGTACTTGACGGAACACTATGACAAGACGGCCTCGACCGTTTTGAAGAAGGAAGACCGGACATGGCGGCTGAGCGGAGAGCCTCGCGTGGTGAACATGACGGGCGTGACGAGCTCAGTGCAGCAGAACTCAGGCTCGATGGTGGCGTCCACGACGAGCTTCGCCTACGACCAGTACAACAACGAGACGAACCGGGTGGAGTCCGATTTTGGAGGGGCAGCGCTGAGGACCACGAGCACGACGTATTACACGGATCCTGTCAACGATGCCGCGTACCTTGCCGCTTACTTACGGCGGCTGGTGAAGAAGGTGTCCGTGTGGGGCTCGACCGAGGAATCACGAACAGAGTATTTCTATGACGACGCCGGGACAAGCGAGGCGGCGTCGGGCGCTCCCAATCTGGAAGCGGTGGGCGGTGTGCGGGGGAATGTGGTTGGTGTGAGGCGGTGGCTGAACGACGGGACGTCGCCGGAGGTGACGCGGGCATATTACGATACCGGCAGCCTGTATCAGGAAACGGACGCGCGGAATGCCACGACGACTTTGACGTATGGATGCGGAGGCGGAGCGCTGGCGACGGTGACGAACGCGCTGAATCACACAGTCACGATTACACCGGATTGCTCGACGCTGAAGCCGTCGAGCGTACAGGACCCGAACGGGGTGGTGACGAGCTATGGCTACGCCGATAACCTGGACCGAGTGACCAGCGTGAGTCGCGGATCGTACGACAAGGTGGCTTACGAATACCTGGACGGGCAGAAGAAGATCGTCACGAATCGAGACAAGGGGACGCAGGGTGACGGAGAGCTGAAGTCGGAGCTGGTCTACGACGGGCTGGGCCGGACGGTGAAGACGAAACAGTATGAGAGCACCAACGCCGCTGTGACGGTGGAGACAGAGTACAACGCGCTCGGGGGAGTGGCGCGGGTGTCGAATCCATACCGGGGCGCAATGGCGGAGGCGTGGACGACGACGCAGTATGACGATCTGGGGAGAGTCCAGCGGGTGACGACTGACGATGGGGCGGTGACACTCACGGAATACGATGGGGCTACGGTGACGATGACGGATCCGGCTGGAGTGAAGCGGAAGACTACTCACGATGGGCTGGGGCGGATAGTGTCGGTGGTAGAGGCGCCGGGGTCGCTGAACTACGGCACGATCTATTCCTATAGCGCGCTCGATCATCTGAGGCAGGTGACGCAGGGGACGCAGTTGCGGACGTTCACGTATGACACCTTGGGACAACTGGTGACTGCGGTGAATCCGGAGAGCGGGACGACCTGTTATGGGCAGTGGGTGGGCGGCGTGTGTCAGGGTGGATATGACGGTAACGGGAACCTGGTGAAGAAGACAGACGCGCGTGGAGTGGTAACCACGATAGGGTATGATTCGCTGAACCGGATTCTGACGAAGAGTTACAGCGACGGGACGCCGGGCGTTGGGTATTTGTATGACACCGATGTGGCAATCACCGGGGTGCCGACGGAGAACCGGAGCATCGGGCGGCTGGTGCAGGTGACGGGCGGGACGGGGTCGACGGTGTACCGGTGGGATGGGGTGGGACGTGCGCTGGCGAGCCGGCAGGAGGTGGATGGGACGGGATACGTGTTTGAGTACGGGCACAAGCCGGCGGGCCCAGGGACGATGAAGTATCCGTCGGGGCGCGTGGTGACGTGGGACTATGATGATGCGGGGCGCGTGAACCTGGTGAGCGGACAGAAGGACTCTGTGGCCACGTCGTATGCGTCGTCGATCGGGTATGCGGCGCATGGGGCACTGGCGTCGATGACGCTCGGGAACACCCTAACAGAGGCGTGGGACTACAGTCCGAAGCGGCTGCAGGCCAGGCGAGTCCGAGTAGGGACGACGGGGGAGTGGCAGTTCAGTTACTGCGCCGGGAGTTACACGGCGGAGTGCGCGCAGAACAACGGGAACGTGCTGAGCGAGCTGATTCTGCCGCTGAATGCGACGCAGACCTTCACATACGATGCTGTGAACCGGCTGAAGACGTTTGTGGACTCGGGCGGGCCGCGGCAGACGTACGTGTACGACCGGTTTGGGAACCGGGCGCTGATTGGCGGGACAGCAAACGGGAACTATGTGCCGGCGGCTCCTCCGACGCCGCAGGTGACGAATGACGATGCAGCGCAGGCGGCTGCGATCTTCGCGGGGAACCGGTGGGTGGGATCGACGGCGGATGCGGCGGGGAATCTGACGCAGCCGGCGACGGGGGCGTATCCGGGGTTGACGTTTGATGCGGAGAACCGGGTTAAGAGTGCGGTGACGGGGTCGACGGCGTCGGAGACGTATTCCTACGACGGCGAAGGGCGTCGGGTGAAGAAGGTGTCGGGGAACGTGGCGACAGTTTACGTGTACTCGGCGGATGGCAAGTTGGCGGCAGAGTATGCGACGGCGCCGCCGGCGGAGAGTGGGACGCGGTATTTGACGGTGGACCATCTGGGGAGCACTCGGCTGGTGACGGGCGCGAGTGGGGTGGTGGACAAGCGGTACGATTATCTGCCTTTTGGGCAGGAGTTGGTGGCGGGGGTTGGTGGCCGGACGTCGGCGTTGCGGTATCTGGACGGGGCGGCGACGGATGGGCAGAGGGTGCGGTTTACAGGGCAGGTGCGGGATGTGGAGAGCGGGCTGGATTATTTCCTTGCGCGGTACTATGGCGGGGCGCAGGGGAGGTTCACCAGCCCGGATGCGCCCCTGCTTGATCAACATCCACAAGACCCACAAAGCTGGAATCTATACAGCTACGCGCGCAACAATCCGCTGAAATACGTTGATGCCAGCGGCAACGCGATTGAACTCAACGGCAATGCTGACGAGCGCGAGAAGCTGCTCCAGGCACTTCAGGAGGCGGTTGGAAAGAAGGCTGGCGCCTACTTGTATCCTAACCCCGAAAAGGACGAGGATGGCAAACTGACTGGACGGTACTTCGTGGGTGTTCTTTCAGGTGGCCCAAGCGGCAAAGGACAGGATTTTGCGGAGATCAACGGAGCCTCCAATCTGCTCTCCGGTGTTATCGCCGACAGCCAAATCGCTCAAGTCCGCATGGTTGACGCTGGCGAGAACTTTACGTATTTCCGCCCCACGAACCGGCAAACCACTCTGGATTCGAGTACGGTTGGTCTCACATCGCCGTTCAACGAGCCGGGTCCAATCAAGGTCTGGGTTCTGAACCCGGTATATGGCTATGGCGACCTGCCTGGGTTCGCTATGTCAAACGGCGCGGCCGGATCCCGTGCAATTCCCGACACCCTAATGCACGAACTTGGCCACGCTGCGTGGCAGATGGACGTGAAGGTTGGCCGGCGAGTGAGCCCTGATCCCTACGGCAATAACCGGGCTTTGGATTTCGAGAATGCAGTCCGCCGACGACATGGCGGTGCAACTAGGGAGGTGCACTGATGTCGATTCGATTAGCCACAGTGACTGTTGGATCGATGCTGCTTTTGGCCAGCAGTTGTGCACCTAGTATCTGCTCGCCGGACGACATCAGAAGTGCACTCCGCGACTTCGTGTATGTTGGAGCGTTTGCCGTGGATGGGCAATCCATCCCACGTCACGGCAGTGAATTCGTGGCATTCCCAAGTGCCTTTCGTGGGGGCATTCGATACGTGTTCCATACGACTGCGAAGGTGACAACGGAACACATCGCCATCGTGACTCTTCCGGAACGATTGAGGGCCACCCATTTCACCATCATTGACCAACCGCGTAATCCTGGAGATTTCGCAATCCCGAACCACGGTGGCCCCATTTGGGAGATTCGTTTTTCGAAGGGGGGCTGTCGGGGGAGGATCTACAACCGCGTGGACGATTCGCTGTACGCCTCGCGAAGCAATTGGCCATCCGGTTCACAGGATGACTACATCTTGGAGATCCAGAATTGAGCCCGTATGAGGAGCTACAACGCGCGGCTGCAGCCGTGTATTCTGCAAGTAACGAACCGGCAGAGCCAGGCGGTGCTGGCCGGAGTGGAGTAGCATTACGGCGATCAGAGCCTGGTGAAGAAGACGGATGCGCGGGGCGTGGTGACGACGATGAACTACGACTCGCTGAACCGGATTCTGACGAAGAGTTACAGCGACGGGACGCCGGGCGTTGGGTATTTGTATGACACCGATGTGTCGGCGACTGACGCCTCATCGCTCTTTCATGGTGAAGAGGGTGTCCGGTGGGACGGGGCGGGGCGCGCGGTGGCGAGCCGGCGTGTGAGCGCGGTGAGCGGACAGAAGGACTCTGTGGCCACGTCGTATGCGTCGTCGATCGGGTATGCGGCGCATGGGGCGCTGGCGTCGATGACGCTGGGCAACGGTCTGCAGGAGTCTTGGGACTACAGTGCGAAGCGGTTGCAGGCGCGGCGAGTGCGGGTGGGCACGACGGGAGAGTGGCAGTTCAGTTACTGCGCCGGGAGTTACACGGCCGAGTGCGCGCAGAACAATGGGAACGTGCTCAGCGAGGTGATCCTGCCTCTAAACGCGACGCAGACGTTCACGTATGACCCGCTGAGCCGGTTGAAGACGTTTGTGGATTCGGGCGGGCCGCGGCAGACGTATGTGTACGACCGGTATGGGAACCGCGCGTTGATCGGGGGCACGGCGAATGGGAACTATGTGCCGGCGGCGCCGCCGACGCCGCAGGTGACGAACGACGATGCGGCACAGGCGGCGGCGATTTTTGCGGGGAACCGGTGGGTGGGGTCGACGGCGGATGCGGCGGGGAATCTGACGCAGCCGGCAACGGGAGCGTATCCGCGATTGACGTTTGATGCGGAGAACCGGATCACGAGTGCGGTGACAGGGTCGACAGCGTCGGAGACGTATTCCTACGACGGCGAGGGGCGGCGGGTCAAGAAGGTGTCGGGGAACGTGAGGACAGTTTACGTATACTCGGCGGACGGCAAGCTGGCGGCGGAGTATGCGACGGTGGCGCCGGCGGAAAGTGGGACCCGGTATTTGACGGTGGACCATTTGGGGAGCACGCGGCTGGTGACGGGGACGGGCGGGGTGGTGGACAAGCGGTATGATTATCTGCCGTTTGGACAAGAGATGGTGGCTGGAGTGGGTGGCCGGACGACAGCGTTGCGGTATCAGGACGGGTCGGCGGCGGATGGGCAGCGGGTTCGGTTTACCGGCAAAGAACGAGACGCTGAGACCGGCCTCGATTACGTCGGGGCAAGGTACATGAGCTCTGCGCAGGGCAGGTTTATTCGTCCCGATCCGAACAACCCAATCCTCAACGCACAAATGCTCACCGCTGGAGGTCTGCCGTCGGAGGCGGCCCGGGCGCACCTAGACCATTTCCTAGAGAATACCCAGGACTGGAATCGATATGCGTACGTTAGGAATAACCCTCTTACCCTAGTGGATCCGTTTGGTGCGGCACCCGTAGGTGGGTTTGGGCAACATCTGTTTCCCGAAAGAAGCAGGTACATCGGCTTGGCTAAAGAGTTCACAAACGCCATCTTTAGCGGCGGCCCCAACGTGTATCCCAATGACGGCTTTCGTAGTGAACACAGGGCATATAACGTCGCGGTAGAAGAGCTTCTCCAGGGACTCGAGCAGGAATTCGGAGCCGCCCGTAATTCCTGGACCCTTTCTCAATGGAAGGAAGCTGCGACCCGGACGCTGAATTCCGATGTTCGGGCGATTAGATGGTTCTTGGATGCGTTCAACAAGAACCAGGGAGGCAAGGCGATACCTGCCCTTGCAGCAGCAATCGAGGCTTATCGACCCTCCGCTGCGCTGGTTGCAAGCACGGCCGCGGAGAGCCTGTTAAATCTCTTACGGATGCCTTTGATAATCATTGTCAATCCGGCGATAACGAATCCCCAGAAACGCATTCAAGAGGAAATCAAGAAGGACCACAAGAACTGCTTGCTGGACAGAAAGACTGGAAACTGCGTGTTCTAGCGTTGCTGGAGGTGGGAGAGTCCTCAAACCATGCTCTATCCGATCTCATTGCCCAAACCTGACAGCCCTGAAGACCTGATTGGCTACATTGATTGCTCCGGACGCATCGTCGTGAAGCCGATGTACGGAGCGGGATCGTACTTTTCGGATGGGCTTGCCTCAGTTTGCCAGGAGCGAGGTCTCTCAGGCTTTATCGACGCGGACGGCGAAGTCAGGATTCCATTCAGGTTTCACGGCCTTGGACTTTTCCAGGAGGGGTTGTGTCCGATCGGCGGAGGTTCCCACGTCGGCTATATTAATCGCGGCGGCGTCTGGGAAATCGAGCCAGAGTTTCTCGTCGCAGGCCGGTTCAGCGAGGGAGTTGCGAAGTTCTCTCATAACGGGTCCGAGTTCGGTTGCATAGATCGTACTGGCGCTGTTCTGGTTAAGCCGAAGTACGAACAAATTGGCGCTTTCAGCAACGGATTAGGATCGGCCCGCCGCGAGGGCAAATGGGGCTACCTCGACCGAGGGGGATCAGTGATCATTCCATTTCAATTCGAGGGGCCGCGAGCTCAGCCATTCACAAATGGCCGCGCAGGAGTGCAAGTTGGTGGACGATGGGGTTTCATTGATTTCTCTGGAAACTGGGTTGTCATGCCGCAATATGAGGAGATTCGACGGTTTTGCGAAGGCTTAGCCCCGGTGCGCCTTAGTGGAAAATGGGGCCTGATCGATCCTTACGGCAGAATCCAGGTTGCACCCAGGTTCGATGACCTGGGCGAGTTCGAGGACGGTATCGCTGCTGCAGTTTTGGACGGCAAAGCCGGATTTGTCTCTCCGTCGGGACAATGGGTCATAGAGCCGCAATTCGACAAATGCTATCGCTTCGTCGGGACTCTCGCCCTAGTCAAGACTGGTGACGTGTACAGCTATGTGTCAAGGCGCGGCACTGCCGTATGGACGTCAGTGCCATATGCGATGCCTCAGGCTCCTCCTTTCAAAGAATGATCAAACCAGGTTAGGCGGATTACGGTAGAGGACTGGTGCCGGTACCCTGACCACCAAGGCTTAACGCAGAAGTTCGCTGACCTCCAATGGGTTCGAACGGGTGTATTTGACAGCACTGGAAGAATTGCCGGGTACCGGGGCGGCACTTGGCCCATTAACAAGTCATATATGCTTAGTCTTTCTCCGGGACCGCTGTATCTGGAGGGCACGAAAACTCATGGATTGCAGTGGTTTGAACCTCGTCGGCGATGCTGGGAGGCAATCCTGTGCGGCAAAACGGGGGGGCGTGGTGACGACGATGAACTACGACTCGCTGAACCGGATTGAGTCGAAGACTTACAGCGATGGGACGCCGGGCGTCGGGTATCTGTATGACACCGATGTGGCGATTCAGGGCGTGGGGACGGAGAACCGGAGCACCGGGCGCCTGGTACAGGTGACGGGCGGGACAGGGTCGACGGCGTATCGGTGGGACGGGGTGGGGCGAGCGGTGGCGAGCCGGCAGGAGGTGGATGGGACGGGATACGTGTTTGAGTACGGGCACAAGCCGGCAGGGATGGCGTCGATGACGTATCCATCGGGGCGCGTGGTGAGCTGGGGCTATGATGATGGGGGACGCGTGAACCTGGTGAGTGGACTGAAGGACTCTGTGGCTACATCGTATGCGTCGTCGATCGGGTATGCGGCGCATGGAGCGCTGGCGTCGATGACGCTCGGCAACGGGCTGCAGGAGACTTGGGACTACAGTCCGAAGCGGCTGCAAGCGCGGCGGGTGCGCGTGGGCACGACGGGGGAATGGCAATTCAGCTACTGCGCGGGGAGTTACACGGCTGAGTGCACGCAGAATAACGGGAACGTGCTGAGCGAGGTAATCCTGCCGCTGGGGGTGACGCAGACGTTTACTTATGATCCTTTGAATCGGTTGAAGACGTTTGTGGATTCGGGCGGGCCGCGGCAGACGTATGTGTACGACCGGTATGGGAACCGCGCGTTGATCGGGGGCACGGCGAATGGGAACTATGTGCCGGCGGCGCCGCCGACGCCGCAGGTGACGAACGACGATCCGGCGCAGGCGGCGGCGATTTTTGCGGGGAACCGGTGGGTGGGATCGACGGCGGATGCGGCGGGGAATCTGACGCAGCCGGCGACGGGAGCGTATCCGCAGTTGAGTTTTGATGCGGAGAACCGGGTGAAGAGCGCAGTGACGGGGCTTACGGCGTCGGAGAACTATTTCTACGACGGCGAGGCGCGGCGGGTGAAGAAGGTAGCCGGGAACGTGACGACGGTTTACGTGTACGACGCGCAGGGCAAGCTGGCGGCGGAGTATGCGACGGTGGCTCCGGCGGAGAGTGGGCCGCAGTATCTCACCGTGGATCACTTGGGCAGCACACGACTGGTGACGGGTGCGGGTGGAGTGGTGGACAAGCGGTACGACTATCTGCCGTTTGGGCAGGAACTAGTGGCGGGGGTGGGTGGCCGGACGTCGGCGCTCCGGTATCTGGACGGGGCGGCGACGGATGGGCAGAGAGTGCGGTTCACGGGGCAGGTGCGGGATGTGGAGAGCGGGCTGGATTACTTTGGGGCAAGGTACTTCTCGGGGGCGCAGGGGAGGTTCACGAGTCCCGATCCCGCATCCGCGAGTGCCAAACCTAGTGATCCGCAGACTTGGAATCGCTATGCATACGTGACCAACAATCCCCTGCGCTATGTGGATCCTGATGGACGAGACCGCATGGAGATTCTTCTGAATCAAGATGTGCATGCACTGGTACGCGGTCAGATCACGAGGAAGGAGTACGAGGATAGATTGAAAGCGCGTGGTCAGGGCGCACTTGTAGCTGCAGGACTTTTGAGTGGCTACGCCGCCGCCGCGACTAGCATTGGACGTGGCTTCCTTACGGCTGCAATTGGCTGGGCCCTGGGGCATCCACGGGAAGCCCAAGAAATCGCAGCCAGCACCACTGAGACCGTCCTCGGTGTAGAGGGGCCTAGCGCACCACGCATAGTCCCGACTGGAGATATCGACGAAGCCGCTACTGCACTTGCTAAACGGTTAGGTGGGCATGCGAGTGTCATGATTGAAGGATTCGGAAACCGGGAGTTTGACGCTGTAAGCAGGGAGTTTGTTGGGCAGACGTTTGGTGCCGCAAGTGCTCTATTAAAGCCTGACAACTTTCTGTCAAAAGATCGAAAGGAGCAGATCCGAGCAACTCTCGAAGCTGCAAGGGCAACTGGCAGACAGGCATACTTTGAGTTCAGGAAAGGAGTCCACGATGACGTTATGGCGTTCATTAGGCGCAACGCGGAGAGGATCGGCGTGGGATACGAGGTAAGGAAATGATCCCCAATGATGAATTGCATGACCTTGAACGATCCTATAGCGGATTCTTAGTTACTCGACCGCTCTCTGGACAAGAGGTTGAAGAAATCATTAGGCTAGGCCGAGACGAAGGGTTGGAACTGGACGTGACTACATCCTCGATTGATTTCGAGTATATCGGTCGCGACACCAACCGCTTTATCGTGAAGTTGCTGCAGCGCATTGCTCGAATAGTGAGAGGCGCCGAAGGTGAGATCCGGTGTCAAATCTCTGGTGATTCCGACAACCTGTCTTTCGAGTTCTTTCGAATCAGTGACGGCAAGGTCTTTCGACAATTAGCTCGGCTTGTCCGCCTCCCGGAAGAAGAGTTGGAGGAGGGCAATTTCGGCACATAAATGGGCCCTGAAATTCTAGAAACGCTGGACCGTTTGAAACAGGTGACGCAGGGACGCAGCTTCACACATGACACGCTGGGGCGGCTGGTGACGACGGTGAATCCGGAGAGCGGGACCACGTGCTACGGAGAGTGGGTGGGCGGGGTGTGCCAGGGCGGCTATGATCCCAATAGCAGCCTGGTGAAAAAGACGGACGCGCGGGGCGTGGTGACGACGGTGAACTACGACTCGCTGAATCGGGTTCTCACGAAAAGCTACAGCGACGGGACCGCAACGGTTGGGTACATGTACGACACGGATTTGGCAATCACCGGCGTGTCGAACGAGAACCGGAGCATCGGGCGGCTGGTGCAGGTGACGGGCGGGACGGGATCGACGGTGTACCGGTGGGATGGTGTGGGGCGCGCGGTGGCGAGCGGGCAGGAGATGGATGGGACGGGGTACGTGTTTGAGTATGGGCACAAGCCGGCGGGGCCGGGGACGATGAGGTATCCGTCGGGGCGCGTGGTGAACTGGGGCTATGATGATGTGGGACGAGTGGACCGGCGCGGTGAGGGGTGCCACTGGCGTGACGGACTATGCGTCGTCGATTCTGTACTCACCGTTTGGCGGAGTGGCGCAGATTACACTCGGCAATACATTGGTGGAAAAATGGGGCTACAGCGACATGCGCGGCCAGGTGAGACGGATTGCGCTCGGCACGGCGGTGAACGAGACCGCGGCGGGAGAGTGGCTGTTCAGCCACTGCGCCGGGGGCCTGTCCACGGCGGAGTGCAGGTCCAACAACGGCAATGTGCGGCACCAGACCGTCAACCCGCTGGGCAAGATCCAGAGTTACAGCTATGACGGGCTGAACCGGTTGTCGGCAGTGGTGGAAAGGGCTACCGTGGCGGCCGCGCCTTCGTGCAGTGCCAGCGGCCCGGATCCATGCCGGTGGTTTGATTTTGACCAGTTCGGCAACATGCGGGTAAGCGCGGCATACGTCTCGGCGTGGATTCGTTCACGCCGACGTCGGCGTCGAACTTCAACACGAAGAACCAGGTGGTTTTGCAGAGCGCGCAATACGATGCGGCGGGGAATCAGAAAGTGATCGGCGGGTACAGTTCTCTGTATGACGCCGAGAGCCGGGTGAGGTCGAGCACGATCAACAGCGTGACCACGACGTTTGAGTACGACGGCGAGAGCCGGCGCGTGAAGAAGGGCTCGACGGTGTTTGCCTATGACGCGCTGGGCAGATTGGCGGCGGAGTATGGCGGTTCTTCCGCTGGCGGTGGGCGGCAGTACCTGACGACTGACCATTTGGGCTCGACGCGCGTGGTGACGAATGCGAACGGAGCGGTAGTAGACGGCCAGCGGCACGATTATCTGCCGTTTGGAGAATCGCTGCTCTCGGGGATCAATGGGCGGACAACGGCCCTGAAGTATGGCGCGTCAGAGAATCTGGGGACGTTGACGAATCTCTTCACCGGCAAGGAGCGGGACAGCGAAGCGAAGCTCGATTATTTTGGTGCGAGGTACTTCTCGGGGGCGCAGGGGAGGTTTACGTCACCGGATGAACCGCTTGTCGACCAGTATCCATCAGGCCCACAAAGCTGGAATCTGTATGGCTATGTTAGGAACAACCCATTGAGGAATATCGACCCCAGTGGCCGCGACTGCATCTACAGCAATACTTTCGACGAAAAAGCTGGGACAGTGATCGTGGAGACGGGTTTTTGTAGTCTGAACGACGGCACCTATGTCGCCGGGACTATCAACTCCATCACATACGACTCGAACAGCCGCTCGTTGGACTACGGGTACACCGCCTATAAGACTGGTACACCCAGCATTGGTTCAACGAACCTTCCGAATCCAGATGCTGGTCTTGTGCAATTGCGACGTGGAACACGACTTGCCGAACCAGTCGTGAATTTAGCAGCTGTTGGAACTGCCGCTGTGATGACGGGGGGATTCGCGGGTGCTGGATATGGCGCATGGGTAGGCGGATCTGCTCTCACCACGCTGACTATTCCGGTGGCAACGCTACCCCCACTAGTCTCCAACCCCACGCTTCAGGACATCGTCAACAAACTATTTCAGGAGACAGACAAGCTGCCTGGCGGCACTGCCGGCGCTGTGCGATATGAGCTGTTAACCGGAGATCTCATGTCGCCGTCAGGTCACTCCATGAAAGCACAAGAGGCAATCGTCGCCATAACGAATCTCCTGAAAAGGGGAAAACTGTCGTTCAATGATCAGATCGTGTCCCGGCGACTCATTCAAGACTTGAGTGATGCACTCAAGACAAAGCCAAGGAGATAGCATGTCAGATCTGCGGTACAGCGTGTTTATGGATTGCCTCCTCGCAGCAGTTCCGGAGATCAAACACAAATATCAGGTGCTTCAAGAGGATATCGGCCCTGATGTGCTTCCATATCCGACCGTGGAGTTGGTGCTCGAACCGTTTGTGAAGCACCTCCTGCAAGCTAATGCCAATGTCGATCTACTGCGGCGAGTATTCTCGTTCTTCGAAGAGATGGCGCGGTCGCAGGATATTGAAGTAGTCAACCTCTTGCACGTGGGTATCTTCGAATCATGGGTGGGGGACCGCGAAATACTCGCTCGCGCATGGAGATATATGGGAGAGACTACAAAACAGATCGCCAGTGATGCAGCCCATCGGTTAAGCCGGGGCGACAATCTCCCCCGGGTTTCCGATTCCCGGGCCTAAAGGTGAGATTCCATCCGCTCCAAGCATGAGAGGGGCACAGAGAATTGGGATAAGGGAGGAAGGCATACCAACATCTCAGCAACCTGTATCTCAAAAGAACACTCCGCAGGTAGGCAGTACACGTATGAAGTCCCGACGCCTGGCGGAGGAACTCAAACAAAGATCGTTCAACGCAACACCGGGACTGACCGTAGCCATGCTGGGCAGCCGCTCGTCGAGGTTGGCAGTCCCAAGCCGGCAGGCGAATGACAGCGTGGCAGCGGACGAGTCGCAGCCGGCGATTGTCGTGGACACGCTTTCAGCCATTCAAAACCGCCAGAGGCGAATGCCGGTGGGAAGGATACTGGCCTGGTGGGGCTGCACCACACCTGCCCGGCGAGCACCTCTCAATGATCCGGCCAGAGGATGAGTGCTCGTGCGGTAACCGCATACCATACATGCACTGTTGCCGCCGCAAACACCTCGCCGCCGTACATCTCCGTGAGACTCGACTCCGGCCAGGCGTGGACGGCGCGGCTCACGCGGCGTAGGTCCATAAGTCAAGGAGGAGCATTGTGAACGCGTCGCAACACATGATCGCCGGCATGATCACCACCAGCGCCACGTACCTCATCGCAGCACGGGCGCTAGGCGAACCGGCAACCATTGAGGGTCTCACCATAGCCGCTATCATCGGGATTCCCACGGGGCTCGCCCTCGACCTCATCGAGCCAGCGGTACATCCGGGACACCGTGGCCTTGCGCATAGCGTGGTCAGTCTCGCTGGGATCACCAAACTTGCGAACAACACATGGGGGGATGCCACGACGGCATCGGCCGCAAAACTCTGGACCGTCGTCATCCTTGCAGGCGTGATCAGCCACTTCGCACTGGACGCGACCACGAAGAGAAGCTTGCCGCTGTTGGGGCTTTGATTGAGATGTTCTCACTTGCTGGCTTGAGGAGTCGGCGCATCTCCGCCAATTGACTGTGCACCGCATCGGATCCGGCGGCAGCTACAGTTCTGAGCATCAATGTGTACCATGGCGATTCATTGACCCAAGCGAGAAGCCAATTGGTGCACGTTCGCCACCTCACCCCTGTTGCAACTTGATGCGGATGGGCACATCTATCTCCATGCCAGACCAGGCGGCGACATTGTGGATGTACGCTGCAACGTCGTTTTCCTTCGCAGGCGCATATTTTGAGATCAGCTCCCTCAGCGTCAGTCCCCGGGAGATATCCATCCGCACTTGTCGACGCACTCCTTCCACGCCTTCGGCGTATGACTTCCAGCCGGCCCACAGCCGTCCATTAGGTGACAGCCTTACGGGAACTGCACCGCGCTGGCGAGCCCAGACCAGGTGTCCGGGATTGTGGAGGCCAAACCGTTTGACCATGTGAGTGTGAACCGACTTGGGGTCGCTTCCTCCTTCTTGGCGGATGATGGCCTGGGCGATTGCTTCAACGCACTCGTCGAGTGTCATGAATGAATGCTCCTTGGATGACTTTGTGGCTGCTGGGGAAGTGATGGGGCCGTGCGCAGGTCCGGACGTGACTTCTTGGGCCTGGTGGTTTGGATTTGGACTTACAGGGAGGCAATGCCAACCCGATCTCCAGGGCGGTCCCAAGCCCGGGAGATCTCGGCAGGGCAGCCGGCCTTGCGCTCCACTTACACGCAGACTGCGGCGAGTTCTAGGAGTGCAGTAGGCTTGACAGTCTATACCTCAGGTGGGAGGAGCTGAATGGGCTGGATGTTGGCGGCGGCGATAATGGCTTCCGCTTCCTGTTGCAGCGCCGCGGCCTGAGCCAGCTTATCCAGAGCTTCTTGGGGCTGCGCATCGGGGAACGCATCTACGACGGGCTTCAGGATCTTGGTGTAGCACTCCTTAGCAAAGAACTCGGTCTTGCTGTTGATGTGGACGCCGAGAACCGGGTTGGTGTTAACCGCCTGGATGTACTGCTCCAGCTTGGTCACAACTTCGGCCGGAACGATGAAGGCCGACTGCACATCGCCTTCCTCTTGGAATGTGATTGTGATTTTGGGCATGAGAAACTTTCTAGTCGTCTGAATCTGTTACTACGATGAGTCTCGGTTTGCCTGTGACTGCTGTGTAGGTGAGGCGCACGAAACCGGGACCACCATTGCCGCCCGATACATATTGAGTCGTTGGTTGATAAGTGGTCCCGCCTGATCCACCGCCCCCATAATTGCCGCCATTCGTACCGCTGCCCTGTGCGTTATTGCCTACGGCTCCTGCCCCACCGTACTCCGATTTAGCCCCTCCAGCCGTGAGATAGGATGCCGCTAGGCCTTGTCCTGTCGAGCCCGCACCACCACCACCAGCACCGCCACCGCCTGACCCCACTGGACAACACAAATAGGAACCAAGCCCACCATTCCCGCCCATATATCTCACGTCACCGTTGGTTTGGGAGAAGTCGCCGTAGCCACCCTGCCCAGTAGTATAGGTAGTCGGTCCAGCAGGACGGCCTCCCTGTCCACCTTGAGCTTTGACCGTGCTGGTAGACGAGAACCATGTAGGGTTGCCGTCCGACCCAGCAAACTCTCCTGGTCCGCCCCCAACTCCACCAGTGCCAATCGTGATTGTATGGACGTTTCCAGGAGTGACAGCGAGGGTCTTCTTCGCGTAAGAACCTCCAGCACCGCCGCCAGCAGCAGTGCCCCCGCTGTACCACTCTGCGCCACCGCCGCCTCCGCCTCCGCCCCAAACTTCCACAATGACTGAAGAGACACCAGCGGGAACCGTCCAGGTTGTTGAGCTTGGGAAGGTAACGACGGTCTGACCGCAGAGAGACGTAGCGACTAGGAGTATGAGAAGTAGTGTTCGTCTCATTATGGATAGCTCCGCGTGTACTTGATGCTGACTGAGAGATTCTTCACGCTGGAGACTGACGCAGTAGTGAAACCCAACCCCTCCCCAGCCGTCAGCGTCCCATAACTGTTGATCGTGCTGGTGGAGGCTCCACCCGTGGCGCACGTCAGAGCCCCGGCCACGGCGTTACCGGCGGAATCCTTGATGGTCAACGAGACCGTCCCTGCATCGGTCCAGCAGGCGATCTCCGTGATCGTTGCATTGTAGGCGTGGACACGCCAGACGTTATTGACGGTAGTGGCGTCAATCGCGGTGCTGGCGCTGCCGCCATACACGAAGTTGATCTGGTGCGCCTGGGAAGGAACAAGCGTCTTATATGCCTGGGCCGCTGTCACGCGGCGCAAGAACTGATCCGACGTGGCGTAGAAGCTGGTCGGGGTGATTGCCTCATCACCATTTGACGCGTTGAAGTACGTGGCGTAGATGTAGCCATTGCTGTCCCTCTGGGCAATGGTGTTCCCAGTTGCCGATGTGGCGATGGTTGGCTTATTGGTCACCTGCGCCCAATCCACAAATCCAGGTACCCACTTGGACAGCGAGTTGTTCCAGAGGTAGACATTGAGATCGCTGGGAGCGGCTATGTCCACAGCCCGACCCTGGATCTTGGCGACGGTCGGTGCCGGAAGGGCACCGGACAAATCGCCGCCCGCCGTGATCTGGCCGTCTGCGGCACAGATGAACAGAACAAAACTCAGGAAAAGTCTCATAGGTCAATTACTCCGAAGCGCTTCCAGGTAGTCCCGCTGATGCAGATCCAGCCGACATGCCCACCAGCAATGGGGGCAGAGTTGAAGACGAGATCGCCAGCATTCCCACTGCCTGTTGGAGCCGTCGTGCTGTAGATCAGGCTGGTGCCTTCGCCGCCAGTGCCGCCAGCGCCAAACTCCCAGCCGTTATTCGCTGCGTTTCGCTTCAGGTATAGGCCACCAGCTCCAGTCGTATCCGGTGTGATGAGCTTGGACGCCAGATCGGTGACGAGATTCGCCACCTCTGCCTGAGAATGAGCGTGCGCTGACGGCGCAAACGTGGCTGGGACTCCAACGAGCTTTGCCCAATCCAGGCTGGTAATCCAGGCCGGATTTGCATAAGCGCCTGAGAGTGATGCTTTATCGGCCAGCGCTGCCGCGAGGCCGGTGACATCGGCCTGTATGTGACTGTGAGCAGCCGGCGTGAACGTCGCCGGAAGGTTCTGGAGGTAGTTCCAGTCCAGGTTGCCTTTGAGCGTCGTGCTGAGAATCGAGCCGTTCACCTGAAGCTTGTCGGTGCCATTGTCCGCTGCACCAATCAGAATGCGGCCGTTGGCCTCAACGACGATCGACTCAGCGATCGCGCCAGCCGCAGTGACCTTGGTGAGCCGGCCTATGTTGCTCAGCGATGCGCCGCCAGTGACATCACCGGATGAAGAGACAGTCGCCAACTCCGCGTTTAACGCCGCAAAATTGCCGTTCAAGATCTGCGCGAGTGCTGAGACCAGGTCGTAGTCGTGAATGGTCGTGAGATTGGCCATGTGTCACCTTCGGCCCGGATGAAGTGGTCTGTGGATGTGGGCCGGAGGAGTTTTTGCGGCGTTCCCAGCGCGCCTCACGACGAAGAGAAAAGTCGCCATGGACAGCGGGATTCCAGCCTTGTGTAGGGGAGTGGCTCCGCTGATGTTCAGCGGGAACGTGCCCTGAGCCAGAGTGAGTGTCCCGATTCTACCCAAAGTCAGCATTACCGCCCTCCGGCTTCTTTGGCTCAACCAGGATGGCGTGGGTGTTGCCATCTACCAATCCCCACTGGCCTTCCTTTTGTTCAGCCTTCAGGAACGTCGCTAAGAGCTGATACTTGGTCTGCATCATGGCCTGGATCTGGCTGTCGATGAGGTTCATCGTGGCCGTGATATGAGCCGGAAGTGGAACTTTTGTGTTCATAGAATTAGTAACTGCCCATCGCGACGCGGAACTTGTTTCCGGACTTCTTATAGACCAGCCAAAGCGTGGAACCGTCCCACCACGTTGCGAACTTGTCATCCGCCAGATAGCCACTCGGATCGTAGGTGTAGTAGCCCGAATATGGCCTGTCAACGATGCTGGCGTAGCTCACACCGGATACGCTGCTGGCTAAGATCGGCCCGTTCACCGTCAATGAACTGCAGGTGATTCTGTTGCTGACGTCCAAGTTGCCGGAAACACTCATCCCGGTGGCGTCCCACCAGCCGATTTTCGTCATTCCGGACCAAAGCTCATATTGGCCGAGACACCAAAAACGCGGAGTGGAGACGGTGGTCGATGCCAGTACGATAGGCGCGTGTAATCCAGACGAGTCGAGATATGCTGTAACACCGCCACCCACGATGTTCACCCCATTGCTCGTGGCCTGGACATAGTTGGAGCCGTTTTGGATCAGCACCCCGGAGGAGTCCACTACCACTTGGCGCACACCGTCAGTCACACTGACAGAGCCGCCCCGAATCGTCATGCCGGCCGTGCTGATTGAGACGTAGTTACTGGCATTGGCGTACACCGCGCAGCCAGAACTGTCAATGACCACTTTGGAAGCAGGGTTGGAGGAACTGGCGAACACGGTCTGCCCGGTAAACAAAGCAGTCCCGGCGAGCAGCTTGTTCACGGCGATGGCATTAATGACCAGGACACCACCAGATTTCGTGAACTCACCGCTATAGTTGTACGACTTGGCCAGATCCACGGCATACTGCGTAAGCTTGCCATTTCCATCCACGACGAAGTCCGCATTGAGGTTGAGTGCGATCTTCAGACTGCCGTCAAACTGAACGCCGCCGCCGAGCTTGGGCTGGAGCACGCCCCCCACCAGTTCCAGCCCGCTGCCGACCTTGGGCCGGAGCGTGTCGCCTGTGATCTCCAACCCGCTGCCCACCTTGGGCTGTAGCTTGCCGCCCACGACTTCGAGCGCGGCGAGACTGCCCGGCTTGGCGTGTCCAAGATCCAGGCCCCCGGTGGCCGGGATCGTCACGTTGAAATAGACGACCGCGGCATCGTTGACCAGTTCTTGCCAGTTCACTGGCCGGAAGCGATAGGTCCAGTATTCCGTCTGAGCCGGGCGTTTGATGTCCCTCACCACGAAAGATGCGCGTTCACCGAAGTCACCGTTCTCTTCATAAGTTGCGCCTGGAGCTGAATCATAATTGGCGTTGAGACGCCAGATCCGCCCCACCTTCATGTACCAGTAGTCCGGTGAATTTGAAGGTGTGAAGTTGACAGCCAGGTCAAAGTACTCCGAGCCGTCAACGACGTGGACGTTCTGCGGAACTATGGAGTACGCTGTCGGCGCTCCGGGCATGCCCCATGCGTCGATGTCTACGTATCGGATGGGGCACGAGGTGTCCACCGGCCGCCACACGCTTGCCGCTTGGCTGGCCGCGGTGATGAGCATGAACAGACGACATCCGTTCTTCGGCCGGCGATACCAACTGTCAAACGTATTGTTCGGCGACGTCAGATGCCCGACGAACTCCAGTGGATCCGGAGTGCCCGCGTATCCCAACGGCTTCTCACACACATAGGCCGAGATCAAGTCCGCTCCGGCGGGGATGGTGTAGGAGCCCACCACCAAGGCATAGAGATCGCCGTCCTCGCCGTTGGTGTATTGCGTAACCGCTAGGCTGAAATTGGAGACTTGGCCAAGCGTTGTGCCGCCGCCCACATAGTCAGAGAGGTCCATTGTCAGCAGGACGCACGGGGTGTGATTGGCCGGCAGCCGATTCGTCACATCCGAGAGCAGAACCAACCGATTCGATCCGCCCCAAGTGCGGGGCAGGGCATAGATCACCCAGGTGATGATCTTGGAGGATAGAGTCTCTAAGTATTCCTTGGGTGGAGCAGGCACGATGAGTGTCGCAGTGAACGGCCTGCTGTCCTGTTCAGTACTGAACGCTCCGTAGTGCCAACCTTGGGGATAAAGCTGCAACGGGGCAGTCGGGTGCTGCGGTTCTGGGTCATCCTCTCGTGGAATCGTGAGGAACATCTCGCAACCGGCGAAGTTGCTGTCGAGCGGGCACTCGCCGGTGACGGAGACTTCGACATTGCCGGCCTCAGTCAAGCGCCAACTGGCCTGCAGATGGGTGACATCGGCTACAGTGACCTCGCCCACGGGAGCCGTCAGGGGCAGCGCAAGCGAGGCCGTGTGCGGTGTGTTGATCAGGTCGAGATTCTTTTCGTAGATCGGGCTGGCCGAGACGAGATAGATGGTGGCTGTGGAGTCAGCGTCGAATGGTCTCGGTACATCGACTTGGATGGTGTAGGAACCATCCAAGTCAATCAAGTTCCAATCGATACCGTGGCGCCCCCCAAACACAGCCTGAGGCGCGTCGCTCGGCATGCGCACGTAAGCCACGACGGATTGAAATGAGCCACGAGGCGAGGGCGGCGTGAAGCGAACCGGAACAGTGATCTTGAGTTGGTCATTCAGCGGCTCCAGCGCCATCACATTGGTCACGTCGCCCGGAAGAAGGTCATAGGCGATTCGCTCAGGCAACGGCTCCGGTGTGACATCGGCAGGCTTCTCTCCGACCGTCAAGTCGTACATCGAGTCGGTGGTCGTTTCCCCTGCGACGTCGATGGACCAGTCTGGATTCAGGCGCCAACTCGTGACCCGGAATTCGCCAATCCCGCCGGGCATCTCAGCAGAAGTCATCGAGCACACCATGCCGGGCTCGACATTGAGCGCTAAGACCGTGGTTCGGAATTGCACGCGCCGCGCAGAGAGCTGCTCTGCTGCCGTGATTCCGCCTAACTCTTCCCGCCCTTTGATCGTCGAGATGCGCGCCGCCTGGCTCTTGCTGGTCACGCCGAGTAGGTTGACGTTGGCCTTCAATGGGAGTCCCGTCGAGGTGATGTGATCGGAGTCTTTCCAATTGACGGTGTTCTGCTGGTAGCCGTACTCCTCGTCTGAGAAGGCCACGGTCAAATCGTTGAAGCGCGACGAGCGGCTCGACAGCTGGAGGCTGTTGAACAGGATGTTGCCGAGCGTGAAGGCTTCAAGCGCAGAGGAGTTGTAGCGGATGCCGAGCTTCAGCTTGCCGAAAGCCAGAGTGTAGTAGCCGAGGCAACTTCCCAGAATTTCCTGGATCCAATCGCGCAGCGGCTTCTCTTCCGCCACGATGCCTTGAAACGCAAACTGGCGCTCGTCCCCAATGCCGATGATCTTGGCGACGGTGGTGTCGCAGACCGTTGCAGCCGTAATTGCCGCGGCTACATCGAACTCGGCCTGCTGAGTTTCATCCGAAGCCCAGAGCAAGCCGAGCCCGTTCAAATAGGTGTTGACGACGATCCAAATCGGATTCGTCAGCGACGTCTGCCAGCTTCGCGCGTACGGTCCGGAGCCAATCCACGTCCATCCGCCCAGGCCGCCTGTGACGTAGGCTGCCATCTTGCGCTCTTCGGAGCGGACGGGCTGAATACCTTTTTCGTCCGTTCGGCGAATCTGCAAGAAAGCGACGCCATCCAACGGATTCGCTGGCAGTGGCTGTCCGACCTCATCGAGTGCAAATGAGTCGCTACCGGCATCAGGCTGGTTGTTGGCGGCGGTCTCGTCCCCGCTCGTTGGCGTCCCGCCATAAGCTCGGCGCAGCCCGAGCGCTCCCGGTCCATGATGGGGCTGACCATCGAGAGTATGCCCGCTGCCATACCCGTTGATGGGGCCTCGCCCAGCCACGCCCAACGCCGCGAAATACTCGCTCTCATCCCGGCCCGCAATGACATCGCACTCCACGGGCAAGGCAGTGCTGGAGTTGACCCAGATGTCCTTGAGCGCGCGGCCATAGGCGGTGTCGTTGGCCACCGACACGCTCGTAATCCGGCTGATTCCCTTCTTGCCGCCGACGTTGACGGGCTGATTCGGGATATCGAAGGCGCGCCGCGGATCATCATCCTGGCGGGCGATCTTCCGCGCCGGATAGCCAAGCCTCAACGCATAGAGACCATCGTGGGCCTCGACGCGAAACTCGGGCCCACCATCAAACGACCAACTCCCAATGAAGCCCTTCCACAAGTCGAGCCGAGTTCGTGTCCCGACGTGGAAGACCGAGAAAGCCACTTCTGCTTTGAACAGGTCGACCTGGTTGACCAGCGCCGAAAACACGCGATCGCCGTTGCCAAACGTGAAGCTCGCCTGGTCTGCTTCGCCGTTGATGCCTTGGCTGATGCCACCCCAACTCATCAAACGAGGCTGGTAGAGATGGCCACCAACGGACACGCGCCGATCGGACAAGTAGAAGTCATCTAGCCCGGCATTGACCTGGACGAGTGGGATTACCTCCTGGGCCTGCGACAGCAATGCCGCTTTGAGACCACTTCCAGGGAACCGGGTCTCTGTGGCAGCGATTTCGTAGCTTGGCGTGGCGGTGGGTACTTCGAACAGTTCCACGGCGCCTCGCCACGAGCCATCGGCTGAAGCTTCAAGCTGCAGGGATGGCTGCGCGAAGCGAGCCGTGAAGGAGGAGTCGGAGCCATTCGGCTCGGCGACATTCAACGTGAATGGCTGGTAGCTGCCCCGGCGCGATTCGAAGAACTCGACCAGCGCCGTCCGGCGCGCCGACGTGAGCCGAGTCAATTGCACCTGGAAGGTCCGGACTCCGGGGCCTTCATAGAAGCGCTGTTCTATCTTCGCGTCGAGCGTCCCGAATTGATGCACCACCACGCGTGGCTCACGCACGGAGACACTCGAGTAGTCCAGTGGGACAGGAAACGTGCCGCTCACCCCGGGGTCGGGGATCGCGATAGGTCCTATGAATTCGGGCATGCTATTCGACTTGAAGGAGGCGGAGACCAATCTCCTGGCGGCCGAGGCGATAAGTACGGCTCAACGCGCCGTCAAAGCGCACGAGCCAGCGGCCGATCATGGATGCACCCGTGGGGTCGTAATCAGCGACAAGGGGGTACCAATGGAACGCTTGCTGCGAGCCATTTCTGGCATCAAAGAAAGTCCGCAGTTCCAGCCACTGCGCGAACGTCAGCAGCTTGGTGATCTCCCAGGATTTGCGGCTCGTGACCGCCTGCGGCTCCGCCTGGTAGCGTCCATCCGGATAGCCGCCGCTTTCGCGGACAGACCACACGCGCATCTCACGAAAGAGGGCGCAGAGATGGTTCGGCAGGACCGCCACCGGGGTTGCTGGGGTCACATTGCCGGGCATTCGGAGGGCAGTTTTGAGGGGATCGCCGAACTACTGAATAAATCTTGAGAGGAAACGCTTGCTGCCTGCACTTAGTGATTAATGGGCCTGCTCGGCATCGTGCCGCGTATTTCCTCACCCCGGTCTCAGAAACCGGACCACTCCCCGCACGACCGAGCAACTCGCAAAGAAGAGCAATGGTATCCAGAGTTTGCGAGACTGAGGCGGCTCTCTGACTACCTCAGAGTCGGCAACTTGACCTGGTGGGAGATCCTCTCAAGGCTGTGCTTCCTCACTGGGTGCCTGTACTTCTTCGCCATCTTCTATTTGCTGTTTACTGCCAGGTAATCTCTCTCCCACCTGCGCGAGACTCAGCGTCCGGTCGCTTGCCGCGGCTGGACGCTGAGGCGTCAAATCGTCACGGCCATTGGATCAATGAGGTTACCCGCCGCAGCGGTGCGTCCGTAGCTTTGATTGGTGGCAGCATTCGAGGCGGCCTGGACAGCCCGCGGAGCGTCCGCGATGCCTTCTTCCACAACACTCTTCCAGAAAGCTTTGGTCGCATTGGTGTCAAGCCTATAAGTGGGTGCCTGCGGCTGAGCGACATTCAGGTTTCCGAGGCTCGGCAAGCTGGACGCATAGCCATACTGTTGGCCATTCAGAGACCAGCCGGACTGATAAAGTGAGCCGCCCTGCTGAGTCAGCCACACGCCGCGCGGCTTGTTGTCAGCAATGCCGGCGCTCTGGCCCGTAGCGATGGCATATTCCATGACCATGTCGCGGACCTGCGAAGAGCGAATCGCGGCTTCGAGGTTGCCGCCGAAGCCCGACTTGGCCATTTCCACCACCGATCGGGCGAAGCTTTTGTCGACTGTGACCTTGTAGATATCGCGGATCTTGTCGATGGCCTTCTGATCCGAGCCCTTGATGAACATCCGCACGAAGCCCGCGGCCGCGCCGACCGTGGCTCCGATGGCCGCGCCAACCGGACCGCCAAACTTGAACCCGATCAGCGCGCCGCCCGCGGTCGTTTCAGCCAGGCCCGTCCAGCCGCCCCGCCGCAAACCGTCCATGGCGAGCATCCCGCCACCCAACAACGCGGCGTTCGACCGGCCGAGCGCGGAGAGCTTTTGACCCATCGTTGCAGCCTGCCAAGTCGTCGCCATGCCGGGAGCAAACTGGACGCCGCCGCCGAAACCGAGGAAGTCCTTCAAGCCCGCCAGGGCGCCTGTGCTCCCAATGCCTAAGAGACCCGCGCCACGCCCGCCGGAGGGCGACGGGATAAAGGGCGGCGTGGAGCCGGGGAAGCCGCCGGTACCGATTCCTGTGCCCCCAAATACTGGGGCGGCGCCAATGCCGAGCAGGCCTCCCAGCCTGCCCAACATGCCGGAGTTACTCGTGCCGCTGGAAGGGAGTGATACCCGCGCGCCCGCGAACATCTGCGTCAGCATCGCTGCCACGCGCGAGGTGACGACGTCCTTGATGGCGGTGAGCAACGCGGTCTTGAGAGAGTTTCCGATAGCCGACCAGACTGACTGCGACTTGGACAGCAGCGCATCGAAGACGCCCTCGGCCTGGCGTTTGAAGGAATCGAAAATCTGCCGGTTGTGATCGCGGACCATGGCCGCCGTGCGGTTGGCGGCATTCTGGCGCGCCGCGCCCACCGCAGTATCCGTTGCTTCCTGGTTCGCCTGGCGGATCTCGTCGCGCTGTTGGGTGAGTTCAGCGATGCGTGCCTTGATTTCGTCGGCCCGGTAACCGAGCCGATTCATATTGGCCTCTTCCTCCAACACCATGCGGGAGGTTTCGAGATCGAACAGGCGTGTCTTGATCTCGTGCACGCGTCCAAGATAGTCGACCTCGATTTGTGCCTTTTGCTGTTCCACCCAGACCTTTTGGCTGAGTGTCTGTGCGTCTATCGCATCAAGCGAGCGCAATTGGGCATCGCGGCTGATGCCAGCGCGCTGCTCTTCGACTGACTGCAGCCTCTCCAGGTGATCGAGATTCCGCCGCGAGATTTCTTCGTTGTACTGGAGCCGTCGCTGGACGACCGCGGCCTCAATCTCCATCCGCCGCTTGCTGGCCTCCTCCTCGCCCTTGAGGTACTCGGCCAGTTGCTCCCGGTTCTCTTTCTGGAACTTCTCCCGGAATGCCGACCAGCGGTTCGACAACTCCGTGAGGACGTTCTGCCATGCCTGGCGAGTGAGCGAGATCTTGTGCTCAACGCCCTTGTCATCCACGAACGTCGTCCACTTCTGGATCTGCGAATTCATCTCAGCCATTTCGCGAGCAAAGCCTAGCTGGCCTCGCGCTGCAGCATTGTTAGCCGCCTGCCGGGACTCACGCTCCACATCGGCCTGCCGCTTCCGGATCTCCGCCGCCTGCTTGAGAGCCTCGAGGTTTGGCCCGGCACCGGTTTGGATACTGAGTGTGGAGCCGCCGAAATCGAAACCACCACCGGCAGCCGGCCTACGGCCCGAGATCATTTCGCGGAGCTGGTCGTCGGTCATGCCCTGCTTCCGCAACGCCTCCACGCTTGTTTTCCCGCTCAGCAGGTCCTCTCGCATCGCGGCCTTCTTCATGTCGTCGGCACGCGCCTGCATCTGTTCCTGCGTTTTCTTCCAATTGGTGTAGACGATGGCTCCCGCCGCGACCACGCCGGTGGCCAACAGCGCATAGGGATTCAAACTGGCTAGGTTGAGGGCAGCGATCGACTTCGCCAGCGCCATGATCTTCTCGGCGAGAGCGTAGCTGGCGAGAACTCCGGATACCCACAGTGCAACTTCTCCGAACTTCGTCAGTAGATCAGTGTTCTCACGGAGCCAGCCGACCAAGCCGCGCAGGTTGCCGACCAGCGACTTGAGGTCGTCTTGGAACTTGGCTCCAATGTCCTCCCGCAGGTTATTGAACTCGCGCCGCAGCGCGCCAAGCTGCCCTTCAACTGTTTGCGACGCAGCAGCATGGGCGCCTTGGATCTTTGCGCCTTCGCGCATCACTGCGTTGTAGCGGAGTTGCTTCTCTTCTGTTTCCGTGAGGGTGCGGCCCAACTGCAGTTCCGAAATTTGAGCTTCCTTCTGGAAGTCGACGAAGAGTCCCAGCGTGCGTAGACCACGCGAAGCGCCCGACTCAATAGCGAGGACAATGGATTCCATGGCTTCGCCGGCCGATACGTTCTGCACGGCGGCGGCGTCCTTGGCTAGTTTGGCGAGGCCCTCCGACTTCGCCAGGTCCATGTCCGCAACAATCAGGCGCTGAACAGCATGTGCCGCCTCGGTGAACTCAAAGCCGATGTCCTCAATTGCGGCAACCTGTCTTGTGGCAGCGTCAGCGCCCACCCCGTGCGCGCGGGCCAGGGCTTTGAGCGAGGCTTCGACCTTGGCATTTTCCGCAGCCATCATCACCGAGCCGACCGTGAAGTCCTTAGCCCAGGTCAGGGCACTCTTGATGGCGTCGGCGAACAGGTTGCCGGCCACGGCGCCCTTGGCCATGCTCACTGTCAGGCCATCAATACCTCGCGAGGCGCCGCGCGCCGCGTTGGCCGCTGTCGACTCTATATTGGATAAGCCAGCATTGACGCTTTTGATGGAGGCATTGGCCCTGTCGACGTCGACTTCGACGACGAGTTCGAGCTTGTTGTCAGACATGCAAAATCTGATTAGACGGGTGATACACTTGGGATCGCGTCACTCAGAAAGGAATGGTCTTCATGAACCTCAAGCCCTGCTCGCTAGTTGTAAGTCTTTGCATTAGCTGCGCATTTGCCCAGGAAGCAACAGAACAGAAGAAAGCTCCGTCCACTAAATTGGAGGCGTTCCAGTCACGAACAGGCGTCGTGCTTATCCGGGGCTTTTCGCGGGTTGGTACTTTCAGCGGGTCATTAGGGGGCAGCGTATCCGTGGCCGCGCGGGAGTTCCGCGATGGTAGTAACCCAAGCATGCCACGTGCAGTGGGAATTTCCGTTAGTGTCAAAGCGCCGGGCAGACTTGAACGAGAGAACACTTCTTACATTGACCTTGAAGAGATCGATTCGCTGCTCAAGGGTATTGAGTACATATCAAAAGCCAGCAAAGACGTCACCAAACTCGGTCAGTTTGAGATCGACTATCGAACTAAAGGGGACTTGCGAGTCACCGTGTTCAATAACCAACAGGGTGAGGTGTCTGCCGCCATTTCAAGCGGAACGATCGGAAGGGCTGATGTGTTTGTGAGCCTTTCGGACTTGGGGAGACTTCGTGAACTGATCTCCGCGGCCAAAGACTTGCTGTAGGTCGGAACCTGATGCAGTCATTTTCTAGAGCCTCGAATACTGTGCTTGACTGTTCAGTCTGTCTTGTTCAAGGTGGCCCATCTCCTCTTCGATGATGAGCATGGCATTGAACTCAACGGCTTGGATTTCATCAAGCCCGATTGCGATGCCCAGTTTGATTGCCGCGCGCAGATGGATTGCCTGACGCAGTAGGAATCCAACCTCTGAGTTCTGAGCAGCCTCCAACTTGTCCAGCGGGCAATCGCCACAGCGCCCTCCGTCGTCTAGTGTGTCGGGGCAGAGCCCCGGCTCGCACAACTGCTCGCGGCGTAGTGCCCAGTGAATCAGGAATCGCAGGGAGGGGTGCTCAGGCCACTCCCCGCCAGTCAGTTTGGGTCGCCGGTCTCGTGGAACGCGGCATCGAGGGCGTCAATTGCCGCTTTCACGGCGACGGCCTGGTGGACGACAGGGACTTCGCCCGAGTATCCCTCCGCTCCCTGCACCAACTTCTTATATAAGGATGTGGCCGGCGCTAAATTGATGATCAGCTCCTGCCGGTTGTAGGGCAAATCGAGCACCCTGGCGAAGCTACGGCGATATTCGAAGACATCTTTGGCCGATGGCATCTTGAGCGAATGGGTCACTGTCCCGCCGAGCACGCGGAGAGTCACCTCGAATCCATCACCCACCTGGACAACGTCATCAACGTCCGCATGGCCGAGCTGTTCAATGACGCGACTGGCCTCGAAGGCATCCACCTCCGGCGCGTCTTCCTCCGCAATGCGGATCTTGGAAAGCAGGGCGGCGTCCGCATCCTCGGAGTTCGGGATGGTCGTCTCTGAGACACCTCGTCCCAACTGCTTCACGAGGACCTTGCGTTTTCGTTGACGTTCAATCCACTCCTCATCCTTCGGAAATCGAACACGGACAGTCTTCACGCCAACAGGCGTCCGGAGCTGCAGCGCGATCGGTCGCGCACTATCAAACACAACAGGATGTGCTTCCATGAAATCCTCTCTACTGACAGATGCTGTCTACGCCGCACTTCGCGACAGCGGAGATGATGCCGTTGGCGGTCTCGAACATCGGCAGGCACTCGACTGCCACTGTCACGATGCCATCGGTCTCGCCGACTTCAGCGGTGGCAAAAGAAACCTTTTCCCAGGTGAGCTGAAGTGAGTTGTTGGGATCGTATGTGAGTGAGGTGACCGCCGTGCCCGCAGTCTGGCTCTTGAGCTTGGCCAGTTCCGTTGAACCGCTTTCAAAACGCGCGGTAAATCGCAGCGTCCCCTGCCGTTTGCCGAACTCAAGGCGGCCACGGATCGCGCCAGTGGTAGCATCGCCCGGCGTCTGAAAACCCGAACCCGGATAGAAGCCGGCATCCAGCAGGATATTGTTCTTCCAGGAGGTCTCGAGCGAGACGATGTTCTTGTTGGAGACGTAATTGACACCGTTGATGGTCAGGGCGAGTGAGGCCGAGGGCAGCAGCTTTTCAAGAGTCGCTGCCGGAACCACAATTTCCGACGGTTCGGTGAGCTTGCCTGAGCCTACGAACTCGACGTTGATTTTTGAGTTCGCGCGCCCTGGGCCACTGCCGATGGAAATGGTCCAGCCTTCGATGGCACAGCCCACGGCCATGCGGTCGATCACCACGCCGGCGCCTGGGCGGATCTGCTCGACAAAGGAAAAGTAGGGCAACTCCGCCGGATCTCCATTGGAAGGAAACAGCGGCGTGCATGTGTAGGTGAAGTTGGGCGTAGCTCCAGATTTCACGACTTTGCCGAGCGAAAACGCCATCGCCCAAGCAGCGATTTCTGCACTCAGGTATTTCTCCAGCGTGCTACCGGCATCCCACGAGGTCTGGAAAGACTGCGTTGCGAACTCATGGCCCTTGCCGTATTCGTCGGCGTCGTTTTCGGTGTTGAGCTTTGGGTTGGCGAGCCCGGCGTTCAGCTTCTTCAGCTGCCACATCTGCAACGCAGTGTTCGCGGTGGCGATGTCGGCCTGCTTCTGCTTGCCGAAGCAGATCAACACCTCCTGCAGCCTAGTTGTCGACATTAGACTTCAACTCCTCGTTCTTTTCCGGAGGCGGGCACTGGTTCCAGCCAGCGACCATGAGAGGCACCAGAATCTCGGGCTTGGCTTCGAACTCTTGAGGTTCGCCTTGTCCATAAGGAGGCCGTAGCCACACGCTGTCGTCAGTCATCGCCAGTCTCTACGAAGGAAAGATTCACTTCGAAATAATCGAGACCCTCAGCGTCCGTGGCGCGCTGGATGGACGGGATGTCCATCGGGTAGCAGGAGGGATGGATGGTCGAATTGATCATGGGCACTCCAGTGCTCTCTGGAATGCCTTTGGTGATCAACCGGAATAGTCGGCAATACGCCGTCGGCGGGTCCCCATCGGCGGTCTCCCGTGCCCGCAAATACAACGTCGCCTGGTGCTTCCAAACGTCGTTGCCACCGAAACTCCCTGGCACAGTGCCTTGCCAGGCGACCAACATGGACGGAACCGGCATCTGATGGATGGCGAGTGCCAAGCTCGACCGCTTTGGATACTGATCGTGGTAGGCGCAGATCCGGTCAGCATCACCATTCATCTCGGCGACGAGTTCCGGTATGTCCCGCAACAAGCCGACCAGGTTGTCGACGAGGACGGAGGCATCGATCAACGTTGTTTCCCGCCGAAGTTCTTCTCCAACAGGAGCCGCTTCTTCATCTCGTCAAAGATCCGCCGTGTCGCTTCCAGCACGGCCGCCTTGTTCTTCGGCGAGAACAGGAGCCACGGTTCAATCTTCTGGTTTGCCCAGGCTTTGATCCGGTCCTTGCGCGTGGAAAGCGCTGCCTTGGCACGGCCCTCGCTGACCGTGCGCACCATCAAGTTGCGCAGCATGTCACCAGTGAAGGTGAGGTTGCGGCGATTTCCCAAGCCGAGTTTGGTCTTGCGGATTGCGTAGCGCTTCTTGAGAGGCTTGGCCGGTGAGTCCTCGGGGCCGAGCGCTGCGGAGAGCCGATTCTTGACAGCTCCTACGCCGACATTGCCGATCTTGAACATCTCGCTCTGGCGGAAGTTCAAAAGATCGAGTCGAAGCTGTTTCTTTTGCCAGACTCTGACACTGGGCATGGGAGTTCACTCCAGCCGGAGGGCAAGTCTTACACCGCCCGCCGCGTCGGCTTCGACTTCGAACACCTTGTACCGAACACCGGCAATTTCCACCGCATCGCCGCGCTGTGCCTGCGATGGCAGGTCCGCCGATTGGACGAACAGCAGCGCGTAGATGCCCGGAGCGCTTTCTTCGAGTTGCGCTCCGGTTTGGAGGATGCCGCGAATGGGAAGTGGGGCGCCCGCCGCAGGCCGATAAATGATCTCCCGGCCAAACGTGGCGAGGCACGCCGCATTGAGCGCTCCAGTGACCGCGTCCCAGGACACTCGCTAGACCTTCGTGCCCTTGACCAGGACTTCCGGCCGCAAGCAGAGGGGCAGCGGATTCGACTGTGTGTGCACGTCGGTGCCCCGATCGAACTTCCGCGGCGCCTGCTTGGCATAGAGCGGCAGGCCGAGCGTATTGGCCGTTTCGTTGAAGTCCGCCGGCGCGAAGTAGGTCTTGAACGTCGAGGCCGTGCCGAGCGGGAAGAAGTGCGCCTCGTCGTCGGCAATGAACTTCCGCACGTTGCCGGCGATATCGGTCGCCTGCCCCCTGTACTCCTCGAAGGTGATCCCACCGAAGCTGAAGTTGGTGCGGTTATCCGTGAACAGGAGTTGGCCGTTCTGCCAGCGCGAGTAAGCTTCCTTCACCTTCGGGTGCGTGGTGAGGGCATCGAAGAAGCCTTGCGAGCAGAGGCACATGATGCCGGTCATGAACTCGCCGCGGAGGTTGTCCTCGATGTGGCGCTTCACTTCGAGCACCTTGGTGATCACCTCGGTGGTGTTGGTCGTGAGGGCAAATCCGACCGACTTCTGCGCGATCCCGAACTCCGAGTACAAGTCGTAGATGGTGGAGGCGTCGGCATCGAGGATGACGCCCTTGAGCGCGCCCATGCGCAGGTGCTCCAGCGTAATGCCATGCTTGTTGCGCATATTCTGGAGCTTCTTGGCGATGAGGCTGGAGAGAGCCTCCAGGTCGTTCTCCGAGCCGAAGGCGCGCAGGCCCTGGACCTCCTCGGGCAGGACTACATCGTCGTGCGGGATGTGCGGGATCACAAACGACCGCACTTTGCGCTTGGCCTGCGTACCCAGGGTGCCCGGTGAACCCACCGGCATCGTCGGCAACAGGTTGAGCACGCCATTCTGCTCTTCGATCAGGATCGTTCGCGCGCGCACGCCCTCGGTCGGCATGAGGCCCAACTGCTCGAGGCGTCCGTAATTGTTCGGGATCCTGTTGATGGCAGCCGTCAGAGCCACCGTGTTGAAGGCGTCATTGGAAAAGGGATTCAGCATCGATTAGGCTCCTTGGCGGACGAGAATGCCCAACGCCTTGAGTTGAGCGATGGCGGCTGTTTTCTGCGGTCCAGTGATGCCGCCAGGCCATACCAGTCCGTTGTCGGAGCAAATGGCATGGCGTGCCACGATCACTGCCGGTTTGTCAGCACCCGTGGCATCGACCGGGAAGATCAAGACCCCTGCGGCATTCTGAGAGCCGTCAGCGGCAGCAGGCGCCAACTGTGTGGCTTTGCCACTTGCGGTGATGATGCCCACCACGGTGCCGGTTGCCAGATTCTGGCCAGTGATCAGAGTGGTCTTGTCGCGGCTGTAGAGATTGTCTTCCTCGTGCTTCAGCCAATCGCCGAGGCGGTTCGATTCCGATTGAACAGGCATGAATTACTTGCCTCCTTTCGCGGTGGCCATCGCCGCGCATGCCTTCACGACCGGGTTCTCATCAAGGTTCTGGGGTACGGCTGTGCCGGCTTCCGGCAAGACATGCGACTGGATCTCCTCCTGGTCGGAGGCAGCTCGCAAGGTGAGCAACTCACCACGAACCTGCGCCGCGGTCATGTTTTTGGCGATGAAACCGCCCGCCAGAGCCGGCCTTCCCGCGAGCCCACACAAGTCCACGATTTCCGCGGCCTCGGCATAGCCCTGCTGGCGGGCTTCAGCCTGAATGGCCTCAATGTCCACGGTGGGCGCAGTTGTGGCCGTTTGAGTAGCTTCCGACACGCTGGTATCTCCTTTCACGAAGCGAGTCCGATTCACAAGAGCAGTCATTTCCCCAAGGGCCTGCCGGAAGGTCCCGATGCGATCGGCCAGGCCGGCGCCAATGCCTTCCTCGCCGTGCAGGACTGCCGCTTCCGTGCCGCGAACAATGTCCGCACTGAGATTGCGGCGCCGGGCCACAGAGTCCACAAACATGCCGTAAAGCCGCGCGGCTTCCGACTGCAGGACGGCGCGCGCATCGTCCGTGAGTGGCTCGTGGGGATTGAAATCGTTTTTACGGGCGCCCTCGAAGACTGTCGTGTAGTGCAGTCCTTGCTCCTGATCCCAGCCACTCTGGTCGAGGTGCATCGCGATGATGCCGACTGAGCCGACGCCGCCCGTACGAGTGACATAGATTCTGCTCGCCGCCGAGGCGAGGAGATAGCCGGCGCTGAGCGCCCAATCATCGACGGCTGCCCAAACAGGCTTGATGCCCGCTGCCTCTTCAATCAGGTCGGCGACATCCCAGGCACCGTTGGCCTCACCGCCGTAACTGTCAAAGCGCAGCAAGATGCCTTTGACGGCTGGATCTGTGGCGGCATCCAGAACCTCGTTGCCCAACTGCTCATAGGAAGTGAGGCCCGATTGCGCTTCGAGACCAGAGGCCCGGTTGACCAGGCTGCCGGAGACTTCGATGATTGCGACCTCACCGGCGACAGCGTAGGGTTTCCGCGACCGCTCTTCCGCCAAGAGTGCGGCATCCACGACCGGAGGTTCGATGCCCAAGCGGGGGGCCAGTGCAGCCAGGATCGCGGCGCGTTTGCGCGAGTCGATCATCAGCGGCGTGTTGAACACGCGCGAAGCGATACGAGGAATTGTCGTCATTGGATGAGGGCGGTCTGCTCCGTGGAAACTTCAGCAGCGGCACTGGAGAGCAGGGCAGTGGCTTGCTGCCCGTTGGCTGTGGTCTTGCGTGGATCCGAGTCGAAGATCAAGCCCAGTGAGTCAGCCCGCGCATTGTCGGCCGCCACCTGGCGATCGACGTCCTCCTCGTCGTAGCCCATCTCATTGATCACCGCGCTGCGCGATTTGAAACCACCGCGGACGGCGATGATCTGGGCGTTCATGTCCTTGAGCGGATCCACCCAGTCCCAGGACGGAGGCCGCCACTCAACATCCAGATAGAGATGACGGTTCCGGGTGTAGTCGCGCGCCGAAATCTCGCCAGCCAGCACAGCCGCTTCGATCCAGGCACGCCATACCGGCCGGCAGAACTGAAACACCATCACCTGGTGCTGGAACTGTTCGCAGCGTCGGCGGAATTCCAACAACCCTGCTCGGATTGAGGAGTAGTTAACCTTCTCCAAGTCACCGGTCAGCTGCTCGTAAGTGATCCCAAGCCCCGCCGCGATGCAGCGCAGCTGCACCTTCATGAACTCGGAGTACATCCCGCCCACGTCGCCCGGCTCCGTGAACTTCACGTCCTCGCCGGGCAGGAGCTTCACCATCGAGCCCGGCTCAAGGCCCGCGAGTGGCACTCCACTCGCATCCGTTGCGGCTTCGCCAGGCTTGCTGCCTATCACCGGATCATCGGAATTGTTCTCGGTGATAAAGGCAGCAAACATCGCCGCCAGCTTCTTGCGCACGAGCTCGGCGTCGTCGTACTGGTCCAGTTCGTGGAGCTTCACCAGAACTTGCGTGAGCCACGGTTGGCCACGGTGCTGTCCCGGACGAAGCGGCTTGTAGACATGCAGGACGGACTCAGCGGGTACGCGGGTCGTCTCACCGGCGCTGGCAAACAGCAGCGTCTCGCCAGGATGTTCCCGGTAGAGGTGATACGCCACGCGCCGAGCTAGCCGGTCGAATTCGATCCCAGCCCGGATCACATTGCCGTTGGCCAGGTTTTGGTTCTTGGCTGTCGGCAGATGCTCAGCTTCGAGGACCTGCAACTGCAGAGGAATGGTCAGCTGATCCTCAGGCCGCCTTTGGCGAGTCCGCACCACACACTCGCCGCCTTCGACCGTCGCGCGACAGACTAGGGCTTCGAGCCCGTAGAAATCAGTCAGCCCCGACGCATCAGCCTCGTCGGTCCAGCGGAGCCAGAGTTCCTGAAGTCGTCGCTTCACCGCCGGATCGGGGTGTTTCGATTGGGGCTTAATGCCGGTGCCAACGCAGTTGCCGACGAAGCTCTCAATGGCATTGCTCGCCCAGGCGTTGCGGCGCACCATGTCCCGGGACCGGGAGCGCAAAGCGTCGCCGCCACCACTTACTAAAGCGTTGATGCCTTCCGTCGACGGGCTCCAACCCTGCGTGCGGCGGGTATTGGCTGCAGCTTCGTATCCGGAGGCTGCGCGCATCGACGGGAAAGCCGCTCGCAGGAGATTGCGCCAGTAGCCCACTAAAAGCCTTTCTCCGTGTACAGCCGAATCACTCGGGAACGCGGCGTCGTCGGATCGGCCGCAGCAAGGCTGGCCTTGACTTCTGCAATGGCCTTCTTCAACTCGTCGACACTGCGGTACTCCACACTGCGCCCTTCGTAGCTGACGCGGAGCGTGCCGCTGGCCAGCGCTGCCTCCAGCGCTTCGAGTTGAGATTGGGTGAATGCCATTCAGCTGCGAATCCAGTTCGAGCGGACGACTCTGCGAATCGGTAGTGGCGGTACGACCAATGGAGGATCGGCCTGCTCCTGAGCGGCCTCTTCCGATACAGCGACCGCTGCTTCGAGTTCTCGCCAGTGCTTTTCCGTGAAGCGGTCGATCCCGTAGATCGATGCTGCGGCGCGGGCATACACGCGGGCGTCCAACGCTTCATTCCTGGTGTTAGCGCCGAGGACCCAGTGCCCTTTGATGAAGCTCTCCGAGGTCAGCTGCCGGAAGTACTCTTCCTCGTACCGAGGGAAGTGGCAATACCCTGCCGGAAACGGCTCTCCGCTTTCTTCCGTTGGCGGCGCCAGTCGCAATCTGCTGTACAGCTCCGATTTCGCCACCGGAGTACCCAGAGTCCACAGGCGAGTGCCGCGCCGCTTGCTCGCATCCACAGGCGAAGCGCCCAAGATCAGGCGATCCGTCCTCGCCGTACCTTTCACAGCCACGGCTGATTTCGGATGCGCGGCCCGCGCGCCAGCAGGACCCCAGGAAGCCTGCGGATGACTGCGCACCCAGTCATAGGTGATGCGTGGATTGAAGCCCGAATCGATGCAGAGGACCCGAATCGGCAGTCTAAGACCGCTGGCGTGCGAGAACTCCTCGTCCAACACGGCGTCCAGTTGCCGCCACACCTCAGGCCGAGCGGTATCGCCCATCAGTACGCGATAGTCGATCGACCACGACTCCTTGCCGCGGCCCCAGGCGACGACTTCCACCTCGATTCGATTCGGATGGACGTCGGCACCGGCCGTGAGAAACAGGCCACCGCGTGGGGCCGTCCCGATCGGGTAATCTTCTCGGCGGTCATACAGAGGTTGCCAGTCCGGCGCATCGCCGCGCTCTTGCCAGGACTCGCCTAGCACCAGATTGACGAACGACTTCAGTCGCTCGACATCTCTTTGCGCCTTCTCCCAATCGTCTGCGGCGCGATCCCATCCGTACCAGCCCACGGGACTGTAAAGGCTCGACAGATGGTAGCCACGCGTGCGCCCGTCTCCGGCAGCCTCCGGCCGCCACTCGCCGCGTTCGAGCATCCCACCTTTCTGGTGATTGAAAATGGCCTGTTCGCAGCCGATGCAGAGGTAAGCCACTTTCTGCGGCTCGCCTTTGGGCCAGCGCAGCCGCTCGAACTTCAGCACCTGATACTCGCCGCAGCGCGGGCAGGGCACCCAGTACCGCCGTTGATCACTCTCGGCGAACGCCGCTTCAATCCGGCTCGTGCCGGTGATGAGCGGCGTTGAGACCATGAAGACCTTGCGCCGCGCGAAGGTTCGCGTGCGAGCGAACGCCAGATTGACAGGATCGCCCTCGCCATCGACATCCCCGGGATAGGCGTCCACCTCATCGAGGAAGAGATAACGGACCGCCATCGAGCGCAGGCCGACGGCACTGTTGGCGCCCGTCATGACGAGCACCCCGCCGGGAAAGTCCTTCGACAGAACCGTATTGCCGGAATCGCGCGACCGCGGACTCTTCACCAGCGCGCGCAACGCTTCGCTCTCCTCGATCAGCGGATCGATGCGCTGCTTGGAGTTGCGCTTGGCCATCTCCACGGTCGGCTGGACCAGCATCATCGGGCCAGGCGATTTGTGGATGACATAGCCGACCCAGTTGTTGGCGGCCTCGGTAAATCCAAGCTGCGCGCCCTTGGTCACCACCACGCGTTCGACCGGCGACAGCGGCGAAAGCGCGTCCATGATTTCGCGCAGATATGGGGTCCGCTCAGTCCGGTATGGTCCCGGCTCACTGGCAGCTTTGCCTGAAAGCCTCCGGTGCTGATCCGCCCACTCTGAGACCGTCAGCCGGGGATCCGGCCGGAGCCCTGAGCGGAATGCGTTTTCGTAGACTTCAGTTGCCGTTTGCGCCGGCAAGGTCATCGAGGGCTCGTCGAATCTCCTCAGTCAGAATCAAATGGACTTTGTCGGGGTCGGATTCCGCCGCCAACGTCGCGGCCAGCCGATCAGGGATGTTCAGCAGGTTGTCGCGCACCGCGCGGGCCTTTGTGAACGCCGCTACCTGCACCTCATCGCGGCTGATGAGCTTCGCGGTCTTCTCTTCGAACTCGATCTTGGCCAGCCGTGCGAGGTAGTTCTCGCGGATGGCTCGAGCACGGAAGTAGTCCAGGCTGCCGGCGCCGCCAGACTCCGCTCGCGGTGCGTCCGGATATGAACCTGCCGGCGATGGCGTAACGACTCTTGACGATCGCTTCTGCCCAGGTCGCGTCTTCGCGCTCCATTCGGCATCAGCTCGATCACTGTCGATTGTTCCGTCTTCGGTCGTCGCGATTCGGCCGGAGCGGATCGCTTTCTGCACTGCGGCCAAGCTGACTCCACGATGCTTGGCATACGCGCGCAGGCTCAGCACCGGCATCGCAGATTCTCAAAGATCGCCGGAACATTCCACTTGCTTTGCATCGCCACCGAAGTGATGAATGGGTTCGCCATGAGGAACACCAAAACCAAGCAGCCTGCCGCCGAGTGCCATTCGCAGCGGTTTGTCGAATGCATGGACCTGCTGACGCGCATCGCCAGCCGGCTCGCCGAGCACCAGAAACGCCAACGGGCTGAACCCAACGACTGGGGGTATGCGGGCGACTTGGGCCGTGTCAGCGAGCAGCTTGCCTACGTCCTTGCCGCCCTGGGCGACCGCAGCGCAGTCGATGCCAAAGGGCTGGAGTACTGACCATGACCCGCGCAGAACTCATCCGCTGGGCCACAAGCAACGGCTGGACGCTCGATCGCTTCGGCCACCTCAAGAGAGAGCTGGACAACAAGACGTACCGGCTGAGGTTGAGCCGGATTGCTGCACGCTACGAAATCAAAACGCCCTCGGGATGGACCCGCATCCGGAGTGGCCACTACAAGGACTTGCACATCACCGCCGACGGGAAGCTCGGCGGTCTCACCAGATAGAAAGGACACTCGACATGACCATCTTTGCCCTCGACACCGAGAACATCATCACTGCCTACGACGCGCACGAAGAAGATCGGCTCGCCCGAGCCGAGAATCTCGAAGGCACTTTTTCGACTGAAAAGGAGTTCATCAAGCTCTCCAAGGGTTGGCCGCTCTCCCGGTTCGCCGAGGTCTGGAACGCTTTTGCCGGCGCACCTCCCTTTGGCGACCTCAAGGCGGTCCGGAAGTTCACGGACCGCAAGAGTGCCGTGGTTCGCATCTGGAAGGCGCTCCAAGCCCTGACGCCCACCCCCGCGCCGACGTTGGCCCCTGACGCGCCGAAGAAGACCAAGGCGGCCGAGGGCGCCAGCCGCACGAGCGCCGCCACGAAGCCCACCGGAGCGCGCGATGGCAGCAAGAAGGCCAAGGTGCTCGAACTCCTCTGCCAGACCGAAGGCGCGACGATTGCCGACATCATGGCTGCCACGGACTGGCAATCGCACAGCGTGCGCGGCTTTATCAGCGGCAGCCTGGTCAAGAAAATGGGACTCAGAGTCGACTCCGCCAAACGCTCCGATGGCGTGCGCGCCTACCGGATCGCCGAGTAGACTCTCCGGTGAGAACCGCCGCCGGTTAACCACCGGCGGCGTTCTTGTTCTTCACGTGTCCCTCGATCATCTGCAGCCATTCCATCTGGTGATCCATTCGCAGATGGCACTCGCCAGCGCGAACGTAGGTGCCATTGATCCTGGCGATGATGCGGTTCTCTAGCTCCGCGATCTCGCGTCGGACCTCTGCAAGCAGTGCCCGATTCTGCAGGCCCACATAAGCACCCAGCAGTCCAGGGATCAAGCCGATGACAGGCACCACCAGTTCAAGTCCCATTTTCAATTCTTCCGTCATTCAGCCTGCGTGCTGGCTCTTTGCGCCATTGCCTCCTCGAGAAGCTGAAGTTCCACGTGCCAATCCGCCCAACCCATCAACAAGCCGATGCCGTCTTGACATGGCTCCTGCATCGCTCGCTCGATGTCCGCGATCTCTCGGCGGCAGCGGGCAATCTCAAGTTGCACTCGGTACTCGGAATCCACCGAGCCGGGGGAAAGACTCTCCGTCCGCTTCAATCGTAGTCCCCCTATCAAACGAGGGTTCACAATCTGGCCATTGACTCTCTGTTCTGCCTTTGGACTCTTGCCGACGCTGTTTGTTTCTCACGGCATTCTCGATCTTGCAGGATCGACACCAGGGTGAAATCCAGATCTTCTGTGGGTAGTATTCAGTGACCGGCTTCAAGGCTCCGCATTTGCGGCAAGGCTTCCACCAGACCCCCTCACGCAACTCACAACCGCTGTGGATCCGCTTGTGGGTGAGCGGATCCAGTAACTCCAAGTTGTCGAGGCGATTGTCGAGTTTGTCTTGGTTGATGTGGTGAATAACGAAGCCAGCGGGAATGCGCCCATTGGCGCTCTCCCACACCAACACGTGCTCCATGCGGAGGCGCTTGGAGGCCGGGTCGTAAACCCGCTGGTAGCCTTTCGCCGTGATCGCCATGAACTCTCAGGCAGCGTGGGCAGATCTTGAGTGTTTGACTTGGTCGAAAGTGAGTCCTTCGCCACTGAGGAGGGCTGGTTTGCCCGTGAAGTCTGCAAATCGGCGAATCACCACATCGCAGTAATGAGTGTCAAGTTCGATGAGGCGAGCAGTTCTCGCATGTTTCTCGCAGGCGATTAGAGTGCTGCCACTGCCCGCAAATGGATCGAGTACGATGTCGCGAGTCTTCGACGAGTTGTGCAGAGCCCGCTCAATCAGTTCCACCGGTTTGGTCGTCGGATGGAGGTCATTCCTGACCGGCTTCTTCACGAACCAGACATCGCCTTGGTCCCTGGCGCCGCACCAGAAATGCGCGGTGCCCTCTTTCCAGCCGTACAGAATCGGTTCGTACTGCCGCTGGTAATCGGCACGGCCCATCGTGAAGGTGTTCTTGGCCCAAATGAGAAAAGTGGACCAGTGACCGCCCGACTCGCGGAACGCCTTCTGCAGCGTGTGCAACTCCGACGAGGACATGCAGATGTAAACGGCGCCTTTGGTCACCGTCAGCAGATTCGTGCACGCATCGCGCAGGAACTGCTCGAAGCCCTCGCCCAGATTGTCGTTGGCGATCGTCCGCTGCTTGCCGCGGAGTTTGTCTTTCATCGACGAGCCGTAGTTCACGTTGTAAGGAGGATCTGTCCAGACCATGTCCGCCAGACTGCCGTCCAGCACCTTCTCTACGGCCTCGATCTGCGTGGAGTCGCCACATAGCAGGCGGTGGTCCCCTAGGATCCACAGGTCTCCCAGCACCGTAACGGAGGCCTCGGGCCTTTCCGGGACGGCGTCGTCGTCCGTGTTGCCGGCGACCGTCTCTTCCGGCCCCATGAGAAGGGCCTCGACCTCATCCTCCGCAAACCCCAGCAGATCGAGGTCAAAGTCATCCTCCCGGAGCGCCTCCAACTCGACCCGGAGCATCTCCTCGTCCCAGCTTGCATTCAGGGCAAGCCGATTGTCGGCCAAAACCAGCGCACGCCGCTGTGTTTCACTCAGATGATCCAGGACGATGACCGGGACTTCGGTCATGCCCAGCTTGCGGGCCGCCTGCAGGCGGGCGTGGCCGGCGATTACGATCCCATCGCTACCGGCAAGAATTGGCGAGGTCCACCCAAACTCGGCGATTGACGCCGCAATCTGAGCTAACTGCTCGTCACTATGCGTGCGCGCATTCCGTGCGTAGGGGATCAGCTTTTCGACCGGCCAGCGCCTAACTTGCAGATCGCGATTCATTGCTTGACGTAGGGGACCTGCGACGGCGTGCCATCGGGATTGGCGAAGTGCGCTGCCACGGCACCAAGTCCTTGGATGGCCGACAACGCCACCAAAGCCCAAAACTTGCCCTTGGCGGGAAGGAGGTCCTGCGTGGCATTGATGCCTTGCGCCGCGAGGGCAAGCATCTGAATCACAACATTGGCTGACAACTTCATCTGGGTGAGCTCCTGGAACTGTTTCAAGAGCGGCC
>DBMU01000014.1 GCA_002298225.1 Bryobacterales bacterium UBA690 | reverse complement strand
AGTTCGAGGATCACCGCCCGCTCTACGACTGGTACATCCAGGAGCTCGGCATCTACGCCCCGACGCAATACGAGTTCGACCGGCTGAACCTCACATACACGATGCTGAGCAAGCGCCGGCTGCTGGCGCTGGTGCAGAACAAGGTGGTCTCAGGCTGGGACGATCCGCGCATGCNNGCCGCCGCGGCTACACGCCCGAAGCGATCCGCACGTTCTGCTCGCGCATCGGAGTCTCGAAGACGAACGGAACGATTGAGCTGGGCCTGCTGGAGCATGCGGTCCGCGAAGACCTGAACAAGCGTGTGCCGCGTGTCATGGCGGTGCTGCGCCCGCTGAAGGTGGTGATCGACAACTACCCCGAAGGCCAGATCGAACAGATGGAGGCGGTGAACAACCCCGAAGATCCCTCGATGGGCACGCGCATGGTGGAGTTCTCCCGCGAGTTGTACATCGAGCAGGACGACTTCCGCGAAGTGCCGCCGAAGGGCTACTATCGCCTGTCGCCGGGCAAGGAGGTCCGGCTGCGCTACGGCTACCTTGTCACCTGCACGGGCGTGGTGAAGAACGACGCAGGCGAGGTGATCGAAGTCCACTGTAAGTACGACCCCGCCACGAAGGGCGGCAACACTCCCGACGGACGCAAAGTGAAATCCACGATCCACTGGGTCTCCGCGGCACACGCCTTCGACGCCGAAGTGAGGCTCTACGATAACCTCTTCCTCAAAGAAGATCCAAACGACGCTGAGCCCGGCAAGGATTGGACGGACAACTTGAATCCGAGCTCGCTCGAAGTTCTCACGAACTGCAAGATGGAGCCGAGCCTGCGAGACGCGAAGCCGGGTGACCGGATGCAATTCGAGCGCCTCGGCTACTTCTGCGTGGATCCCGACACGACGCCGGAGAAGATGGTGTTCAACCGCACCATCGGCCTGCGGGACACTTGGGCCAAGATCGAGAAGAAGCAGAAAGGGGCCCAATGAACATTCTGGGAATCGGCGGAATCATGAGCGATGCCTCCGCCGCGCTCCTGGTGGACGGCAAGATCCTCGCCGCCGTGGAGGAGAAGAAGGTGGCGCCGCGGCACCATGCGGGAAGCCTGCCGCTGCATGCCGTCTCCTCGGTGCTGAAGCTGGGCGGCGTCGATGCCGAAGGCGTGGATACTTTGGCGCTGGCGCGGCCGTTCCATGAACGCCACGGGAGCCACCATCTGCACGTCGAGCTGCGCGGGATGTTTCCGCACGCGCGCATCGTCAGCGTGGAGCATCACCTCGCGCACGCCGCATCCGCCTACTACGCGTCACCGTTTGACAAGGCCACCATCCTGACGCTGGACAACTCCGGCGACTTCCGCTGCGGCTCGCGCTGGCACGCCGAGGCTTCTCAGATGACGCTCGAGAAGGAAATCTCCTATCCGGACTCGCTCGGCGATCTGTTCAGCCGCGTCACGGAGCTGCTGGGATTCAAGCCCAATTCCGATGAGCACAAAGTGCAGTGGCTCTCCACGTCAGGCCAGCCCGTCTTCGCGGAGGTTTTCCGTTCGATCCTGGTGCAGCCGGGCGTGGGGCTGCGCGTGGATCAGAGCTGGTTCGACACGGACCGGCTGGGCAGCGGCGGCTTCAGCGCGCGTTTCTATGAAGCGCTGGGCATTGAAGACGGCTCGGCGATCCCTGCTGAGATGAAAGCGGATATCGCGGCCAGCCTGCAGATCGCCATCGACGGGCTGGTGCTCGAAATGGCCGGCGAAGGCGAGAATCTCTGCCTGGCAGGCGGGCTCGGCTTGAACGCGCTGCTGGTTGCGGCGCTCGAGCACAGCGGGCGTTGGAAAGGTGTTTTCGTGCAGCCAGCGGCCGGCAATAGCGGCACGGCCGTCGGGGCCGCGTATCACGCCTGGCACATCACACACAAGCAGGACCATCGCGTCCCGATGGATTCGCTGTCGCTCGGTCCCAGCTACACGTCGGAGCAGATCAAAAAGGTGCTGGAAAACTGCAAGCTGCGATTCCGCTACCTGCCGACATCCGGGGAATTGCTCTCGGCCGCGGTGGAGCAACTGGCGGCGGACAAGATCGTGGCGTGGATGCAGGGGCGCATGGAGTTCGGTCCGCGCGCGCTGGGGAGCCGCTCGATTCTGGCGTCTCCGTTGGACCCGTATTCCACTGAGAACCTGAACGTGTACATCAAGCACCGCGAGCCGTTCCGCAAGTTCGCGGCGTCGGTACCGGTGGAGATGGCGTCGCAGTACTTCGACGTCGGATCCAACGCGCGCTTCCTGGCGACCGTGGGGCGCGTGAAGCCGGAACATCGCAAGACCTTCCAGAGCGCGGTGCTCGGAGAAGGGCTGGTGCGGGTCCACACGGTGGACGCGCACGAGAATCCGCTGTTCCACAAGCTGCTGCTGGAGTGGGGCTCGAAGACGGGACTGCCCGTGCTCTACAACACGTCGTTCAATCTCTTCGGCGATCCGCTGGTGTGCTCGCCGCGCGATGCAGTGAGAAGCTTCTACTCATCCGGCATCGACTCGATGATGGTCGGGCACTTCCTGCTGGAGAAGTAGGAGCGGGCCAGATGTCGTGCGCAGAACTCAGGACGCGTGCAAACGCGCTACACCCGCTCGCTA
>DBMU01000012.1 GCA_002298225.1 Bryobacterales bacterium UBA690 | reverse complement strand
GCATGAGGCGGCGCGGGCGCGGCGGACGCGGCGCGGAAGCTCCAGCGGCCGAGGGCGGGGCGCCGGTCGAAGAGGCTCCGGCCGAGGCACGGATCGAGACGGCTCCGGAGCGAGTCGAGTTGAGGCAGGCGGCGCCGGAACGACCGGAGCGGAGCGACCGGGGAGACCGGCGGGNNGGCGGGACCGCGAGCGTCCGGAGCGCGAACGTCCGGAGCGCGAGCGCGGCCCATTGCCGTCGATCGCGGATCTGCTGAGGGAAGGCCAGGAGATCATCGTTCAGATTGCGAAGGAACCGCTGGGCCAGAAGGGCGCGCGCATTACTTCGCATATCGCTTTGCCCGGACGGTACGTCGTGTATATGCCCACGGTGGAGCACCTGGGCGTATCTCGCAAGATCTCGACGGACGAAGAGCGGCAGCGGCTGAAGCGGATCCTGCAGAAGCACCGGGAAGGCGTCGCCGGCGGTTACATCATGCGGACCGCGGGCGAGGGCCGGACGGAAGACGAGATCGCGGCGGACATGCGGTTCCTGGCGTCGCTGTGGCTCGACATCAAGCAGAAAGCGGAGAAGAAGCGGGCACCCGCGCTGCTGCATCACGACGTGGAAGTGGTGCAGAGGCTGATCCGCGACCAGTTGACGGAAGGCTTCAAGGCGATCTGGGTGGACAACGAGGACCTGTACGAGCAGGTGCTGCACAACGTCGAGCGCGTGCAGCCGAACCTGTTGTCGCGGGTGAAGCTGTACACGCGGCCGGAACCGATCTTCGATGCCTTCGGAATCACGCAGGAGCTGGAAAAGGCGCTGCGGCCGAAGGTGTGGCTGAAGTCGGGCGGCTACATTGTGATCAACCAGACGGAAGCGCTGGTGGCGATCGACGTGAACACGGGCAAGTACGTGGGCAAGTCGAACCGGCTGGAAGACACCATCGTGAAGACGAACCTCGAGGCGGTGCGCGAGATCACGCGGCAGATGAGGCTGCGGGATCTGGGCGGGATCATCGTGGTCGACTTCATCGACATGGACGANNCCCGCGCCATCAAGGGCGGCGACATCGAGGAAACCGCCACGCGCACCAACCTCGAAGCCGCCGACGAAGTCGCGCGCCAGATGCGCCTGCGCGACCTGGGCGGCCTCATCGTCATCGACTTCATCGACATGGACGAGCGGAAGAACCGGCAGAAGGTGATGCAGGCGCTGGAAGACGCGATGCGCGCCGACAAGGCGCCGTACAAGATTCTGCAGTTCAACGATTTCGGGCTGGTGGCGATCACACGGAAGCGCGTGAAGCAGAGCCTGGAGCGGGCGCTGTGCTCGCCGTGCCCGAATTGCGAAGGCGCCGGCTACGTGAAGAGCGTGGAGACGGTGATCAGCGAGATCCTGACGCAGGCGCAGAAGTACGCCAAGGTGGTGGACACCAAAGACGTGGTGCTGCGCGTGAATCCGGATGTGGCGAAAGAGCTGAAGTCAGTGGAGAACCAGTTCCTCGAAGAGTTGGAAGAGGTGCTGGGACGTCCGGTGCTGGTGACGGCGGATCCGCTGCTGCACCAGGAGAAGTTTGATCTCACGTGAGATTAGCGATCAGCTGAAAGCTGATCTCGCTTCAAGTGACGTAAGCTGGAAGGCGTGACGCGCCTGAAGCCGAGTTTGGTACTACTGCTGGCCGCTGGGAGCGTGACTCTCAGCGGCCAGCGTGTTTTGGTGTACAGCGAGTTTCAACGCGTGGGGCCGGACGGCGAAGTGGTGAAGGCCGACAGGGTGGACCAGCGGAGGGAGATCCTCTCCCCGGCGGTGGCGCGGAACGCCTATGCGACATTCCGCGTCGCCGTGGAGGCGCCCAATGGCTCCCCGTACACTCTACATATCGCCCAGAACCCCGATGATTCAGCGCGAGTTTCGATCTATCAGGAGGAATATTCGAAGGTCGGGGATGAGTGGATACCGGAGAAGGTCAAGCCGTTGGTTCAGCCGGTGAACGCGGTGTTGAGCAACGGGCAAAAGGTACAGACGTATCTGCTGGATATGTTCGTGCCGGAGTCGACGCCGGAATCGAGGTTCCGGATCGAGATCCAGTTGTGGTCGATGGAACGCTGGGTGATTTATCCGATGGAGGTAAGGGTGAGGCAGATTCTGGGGCCGGGTCCGGTTTTCCCACGCGGCACGCTGCCTCCGGCAAGTGCGCGTGCAGATACGGCCGTGATGGAAGCGATGCGCGGATACGCTTGCGCGGAGCCCGAAAGTACGGAAAAGCGGGCGTTGGAGACGGTACAGGCATTTATCGACCGGAACGCGAGGCAAGACGTGGCGATCGCCCGGACGCGGGAGAGACAAGAGCCGCAGGATGGAGTGATCTGGATGCTGGTGAAGGCGGGCGGATGGCCGACGCTGAAGGACTTCTGCTCGGGGAAAAGCGCGGCGCCACAGGGGACGGAGTGGTGGCTGCGATCAAGGAGCTATTTGTACCAGGGATTACCGATTCAGTAAGCGGGGATGGTAAGCTGATAAAGAACCCACGCGGGGCGCGCAACCGAAGCCCCGAGCACCCCCAGGAGAGGTGGCCGAGTGGTTGAAGGCGCACGCTTGGAAAGCGTGTATACGGGAAACTGTATCGAGGGTTCGAATCCCTCCCTCTCCGCCAGACATCCTTCGAATTCCCTTCGATCCATTAGTGGCGAATTTCCACCCCGGCCAAGCCGTATTGGGGCGCGTTGTCGCGGAAGACTATTTCAGTGGCGAGGGTGGGGGGTCTGCGGTTGCCAAATAGCTGATCATTTCGTGCACGCAGTCCTGACCCGGTCCCTGGGGCCGGCAAGGCGTCCGGGAAGCTATCCAAAACGGCGGAGTAGAGTACAATCCCCAAGCACAGCGCATTCGGACACACCACCACTCCAGTTGCACCCGGGAGAACTCCTCCTCGGTTCCGGGCACCAACTGCGAACATTCAGTCTGTTTCACATGGGGAGAACTTTGGCGCATGCTGTTCCACCAGAATGCCTCACACGTCTTTGAGAGCACCTCGAAGTTTTCACGGCGGAGCAGACCGGCCAACTGATTCCACTCAACTGGACTGAGGATATCTCCAGTGCCCCGCTCCCAGAGGAGGAGGCTCCTGCCAGGGCTGTCCTGGCCCGCGCACCACTGCATGGGCTGGCGTTCGTATCGACGCATGAAGGCAAATCCGCCTCGGCGGAATACTGCTCCGATCCAGGAGATCTCAGCAGGAGAGAGGATGCCTGCCACTTGATTTGACCAGTCTCGAATGCACCTCTCGTCCGCCCGGGCGCCCGTGGTATCTGCTACGCAATCCTGATAGATCCGCAGGCGGTCCTGGTAGGATCGCCGGTACACTTCGGGAGGAAAGTGCCCGACGGCCTGAATTCGAAATACTCCAGGGTGTGCGTTGCGAGACGTCCACTGGACAGGCCCGAAGCGCCGCTCAATCCTTTGCCCTAACAGCTGTGGCTGTCCACCGGGCAGGTAGGACGCCCAGATCCTCGTGATGGCCAATCGACCCTGCAGCCCTGCGGGATAGAAGGCGCCTCGAGACGGAATCGACAGTGATTCGGTGGAAACGGGGCGAAAGAGACTGAGCAACAGGACTGTGACGCTTGCAGATACCGATATCCAGAGCGCACGACGGAGGTTCCTGACTGTGGTTGCCGCCGACCACCCGGCGGCGGCCATTGCCTCACCTCGTCGAGCGGCTTCAGGATCGACATGTTTGAGGGCCAGCGCTGCGCAGGCAGGGATTACCGCAGTAAAGAACAACATACTTCTCCAATATGGCCATGATCCCGTACATGCGGAGTAGTAAGAGTCAAGGACAGACAGGACAAGCGGGAACGGGGTCAGCAGCACAGCAATGGGGCTGCGTATTGAGAGAGCCACTCCCAGTGCGCAGAGCGCCAATGCAGGCAGGCAGGCAAGCACATAACTGACAGATTGAGGGCCATCACTCACGCAGAACCAACTTGCGAGAGCAGAAAACGCGCCCCATCCAAGTCCAGAGAGAAAGACGAGTACGCCTACTACCCACGCCTGTCGAGCGCGCGACGAAGACCCTTCAGGGGATTTTCCTTGATTTGTCATGAAACCGGCATTTCCATTCACAGCCTTTCTCGGCGGAATCGCCAAAGAGTGTACGCGAGTTGCTGGAGTAAGTCGAGGGTATTTGCTGCCCCTGTGCTGTGTGTGCCGTCTGCACATGCGGGCACCCCCGAAGCGGACAGTAGATCGGCCCTGGCTTTGCCGCCTATCGCAATTTTGGCTGCCGCGGCGTAGCCCGGGCGGATCCGATACATGACTCGATGACCTCCCTCAGGACAGGAGGGATGGATCCCGGCCCCCGTTCGCCGGCCGCTTCGATCAGGCTGAGCGCGAGGAATGGTTTCGAAGTCTTCTCGATGGCCTTCCGGATGACCGGTGAGGCCGGCCTTTTTCCAGACTCCCCGGCAGGGTAGGCAACACGGCGGATCACTTCGGCGAACCCGTGCTGCCAAAAGCAGTGCTCGATATCTTGTTCGCGAAGCCGGGTGACCTTGCGAAAAGGATCTGATCCGTCGCCCATCGCCTTCAAGGCGGCCTCCTGGTAATGGCCGCCCGCTTCGTCTCCGTCAGCCAGGACATGCCAGGCGATACCAAGATGGCCGGCAAGTTTGGTCAGAGGGGTGAGCCCGCATTGTGCGAACTCCACGCAGGCCACTCCCTCCACCCCGAGATCGAAACCGCACACGCGGGCCAGCTCCGGCATCACCCAGTGCTCCGTTTCGCCTTCCACCAGCAGCCAGCAGCGCGCGAACATGGCTGACGCCCGGCGCGATCGCAGATGGTAGGAAACCCGGCGGATATCTTCCTTCGAAAGACGGTGAGGGTGTACCGACCACTCCGTCACCACTCCCTGGCACCGCGTGATCCTCCGGATCGATTCCAAAGGAGCATTCGCCAGGATGGTACCCGAGTTGGTTCCGACAATCTTCTGCCAGACGATGCGTTCCGTGATTCTCCACACGGCGGCCAGCGTCATCGGATGGAGGTTCGACTCCGGATTTTCGATGACAAGCACCGGGCGGGTCTGCTCCGATGCGTTCCGGCGGAGAACCTGGAGGATCGCCCCCAGCAACAACAGCATCGCGATCTTGTGTGGGCCCGTTCCCTCGAGCCTTCCGGCCGCATGGCTGAGCTGACCTCGATCCAGGATATCGGAGGCCATCGCGCTGAACAGTGGTCCGGCGCCGGACAACACATTCCGATGCGATTCCATAACGGCTTGAGCTACCTGCGCGCCGCGCTCGATTTCCGCCGGCAAGTCGGGGACCTGCCCCGTGAGCAAGTTCCGGTGGCGCACTTCGAGCTCTTCCAGCTCCGGGTCTTTCTTCCTTCCCCCGCGCCCATCTCCGTTGGTGTTACCGAATCCGGTGAGTTGGCCCGGGCGAAGCCAGAGCACCGGGCTCGCGTCGCGCAGCCATTCCAGAACCTCGATATCACAGTCGAATCCGGACCTGGAATCGCCGGGCTCGCCGATTCTCCAGGTGTGAGTGATGCGCTCCGAGGGCGCTTCCAACTGCGCCCTGAACTCGAACTCGAGATCGCGGCTGCGTCCCGGACTCGCGGGGAAACGGCGCGCGAGGTGCTCGGGGATCTTCCAGGTGGAAGGAGCGTCCTCCGAAATCCGCAGGCGGATCAACAGCCGTCCCGGCTCACCGTCCGGGCCGCGATGGAAATGCAGCGGCTTGAGCTTCGTCTCGAATGTCTCTTGCGGAGATCCCAGGATGAGGCCAAGCGCCTCGAAGATGCTCGATCGCCCGCTATCGTTTTCGCCGAAGAGCACGGTGGTCCGGCCGAAGGTCACCTTTCCCCGGCGGATCGCGCGGTAGTTCTCGATCTCGACGGAGCGTAGAGACATGACGCTAGTCTGAGAGCGGCTTCAGCCGTCTTCGCACTTCCGCCGGAATGCGCTGCCGGATCACTTCAACCGCTTCGAGGGGCGAATCCAGCAACGCCGCAAAGCCGAGATCTTCGTGAGAGATTGCGCCGGCGTCGTGCAGGTCCCAAAACAACCGGCGCAGGTTCTCCCAGAACCGGCACCCGAGCAGGATCAGCGGGAATGGCCCGATCTTCCGGCATTGAATGAGCGTCGCTGCCTCGAACATCTCGTCCAGGGTGCCGAATCCCCCAGGCAGGCAGACGTAGGCGCAAGAGTACTTGACGAGCATCACCTTGCGCGTGAAGAAGTAGTGGAAGTCGAGAACCTCATCGAGATAGGGATTCGGCGCCTGCTCGAACGGCAGGATGATATTGCATCCGAGGCTCTTTCCGCCTGCTTCCCGGGCGCCCCGGTTGGCGGCCTCCATCAGCCCCGGACCGCCGCCCGTGAGGACGGCGAAGCCCGCTTTGGCCAGTTCCCGTCCGATTTCGACGCCGAGCTTGTACTGCGGCGTCCCCTCCTTGTAGCGGGCAGAGCCGAAGACGGTCACCGCGGGCCCGACCTTGTGGAGATGGCTGAAGCCCATCTCGAACTCCTTCATGATCCGCTCCATGCGGCGCCTCTCCACTTCAGGAGCCCGGGACGCGGACAGAAATTGTTGTTCAACGTCGGGCTTCTTCTGCTGGATCGCCGGCGTTATCCAGTGCTCCTGCCACATTTGCTCCCACTCTGACCGTTCGAGCCTTGGCTTGTAATTCTTCGCGTGCATGACTCATCTCCCTTCTAGTCGCCCAGGCAAATGTCGAGTGCCCTGGCGGTGAGAACCCCTTCCCCGGAGGGCGGCACCAGCTTCATCTGCGCGATGGCCTCAGCGAGAGGAACGAATTTGATGCAAGGGGGCTGCAGCGCGACCATGACGCCATTCATGCCTTGTTGCAGAGCCGACACCGCGGCAGCTCCGAAAGTGAGACCCAGGACGCGGTCCAAGGCAATCGGCGCCCCTCCCCTCAGGAGGTGTCCGAGGATGACCGACCGCGTCTCCTTGCCCGTCATCTCCTGAAGTTGCGCGGCAACACGGTCCGCGATTCCCCCGAGCCGTTCCTGCCTCCCCGCTTCCCTGGCCAGGACCGTTACATCGCCTCCGACCGGCTTCGCGCCCTCGGACGCGACGATGATCGAATAGGGCCGGTTCCTGTCTCGAATGTGCTGCGCCACCTTCTCGATGCTGTACGGGATTTCCGGAATGAGGATGGCATCCGCCCGTCCGGCGATACCTGCGTTCAGCGCGATCCAGCCGGCATATCGTCCCATCACCTCAACCACCATCAAGCGGCGGTGCGCTTCCGCCGTGGAATGAAGACGGTCGATACACTCGGTCGCAAAGCTCACCGCAGTCTGATAGCCGAAGGTCAGCACGGTGGACTGCAGATCGTTGTCGATGGTCTTGGGAACACCGACCACGCGAAGGCCGAGCTGATGGAAATGGTTGGCAATCGTCAGACTGCCGTCGCCGCCGATGGCGATCAACGCGTCGAGGCGATGCTCGCGGAAAGCGGCCAGCACATCCTCGGACCGATCTCTTTCCACGACCATGCCGCCCGGCAGCGACTCCGTCACTTTGAACGGATTCCCCTTGTTCACCGTGCCCAGAATCGTTCCGCCGAGATGGCTGATGTTCCGCACAGATTCAGGCGTGAGCCGGACCAGGCCGCGGTCCGGGTAATTGTCAGGATCGAGGACTCCCGAGTATCCCTCGCGAATCCCGAAGACCTCCCAACCGAGCCTGGACGCAGCAAGAGTTGCAGCCTGGATGACGGCGTTCAGGCCTGGAGCGTCGCCTCCTCCTGTGTTGATGGCAATTCTGCGCAGCATTGGTGGAATCCTCCTGAAGATGCGCTATTGGCCGCTTTCGAGTTGATGCCTCTTCTCAGGCCGGTCATCGGCGCCGGCCGCCGCCGCGGAAGCCGCCGCCAGCGCGGCCACCGCCGCCGTAGCTGCCGGAAGAGCGGCTTTGGCTTTTCCAGTTATCGTAGTTTTGGCTGCCGCGGGAGCGGGCTCCGGCGTCGCGGTCCAGGCCGTTCATGACGTCGCGGTTTGTAGAACTGGGTGTATTGCGCTGAACTTCTCCGACCGAGCCTGTGTTGGGCCGCGGACCCGTGGTCTCGCGGGCGGCCTGGCCGGGTTGCTGAACCTGGGAGCGGTTGGAGGCTCCGGTCTGGCCCGGCTGCTGCCTGGACTGCTTGGCGTTGTCGACGCGCTGTTTCTGCTCAGGAGTGAGGCTGTCGTAGTTGACGTTGTTCCAGCCTCCGTTGGTGCGCTGCTGCCAGTTGCCGTTCTGGTCGCGGCGGTACATCTCGCCGTCCTTGCCGACATAGAGATCGCCGTCGGAAGTGCGGCCGATCATGCCGCGGTTCTCACCATTGCCGGCGGCAATCATCTTGCCGCCTTCGGAGGTGCGGATGCCGCCGATGGCGCCGCGGTCGTCGTAGTAGTAGCCGCCGCGAGCCCACTGGTCACCCTTCGCGACGACACCCTGCCCCCATCCCTGATAGGGGTTGGCATAGCGGTAGCCGCCGCCCCACGCGCCTGTGCGGGGATTGTAGAACGACGTGGCCATGCCCGCCTGGTAGGGTCCATACGCGGCGGCACGCCGGGCGTAAGTTCCCGTGGCCGGATTGTATGCGGCCGCGCGGCCGTAGCCGCCGTAAGGACCATATGCAACCGCGCCGCGTCCGTAGAATCCGGTGGCGGGGTTGTACCAGGCTGCCGCGCCGTAGGTGTGATACGGATAGCCCCAATAGACCGGATACGGATACATGGGGCCGTAGTAGTAATACGGCGGGTAGTAGTAGCCGGTGCCCCACACAGCGACACCGACGCCGATGCCGACCGCCATGCCAAGGTAGCCCGCGGTTTGCGCAGTCGTGACGGTGTCCTGATCGGCGCTGGTGACGTAGACGTAGGTGGTGTTGTGCTTGGGCGAGTCGGGTGGAATCTTGTAGATCTCCTGGGGCACCATCTGCGCCACTTGCCACGGACCGTTCGGAGACCCGGCCACAAACCAGACGCCCTGCTGGCAGAGGTAATATTTGTCCTCGTACTTGATCACGTCCGAGGGAGTATTGGTCGCGTACTGGAGTTCTGTGCCAGTGACAGGTTTAAACTCCGGCGCGCCAATGTAGGCGACCTTCGCTTCAGCCTCAGCCTGCTTCTTGTTGATCACGGCCACCTGCGGGATGCTTGCCAGCATCACGGCGTCTTTGGCCTGCTCAGTCCCCGGGACGGAGGAGAGCACGGCGGCCTTCGGATGGTTGGGCGGGATCTTCTGGAAGTCGGTGGGGAGCTTGTCGGAGGCGTACTCCCAGTTGCCGCGTAACTGCTGATTCCTGAACCAGCGGCCCGAGGTCAGGTAGTAATAGTTCTTGTCGCTGCTGTGGAAGAAGAGGAGGGTCTTGGTGTTGGTGACTTCGGAGATCTCGGTGCCCGGGATGGGCGTCATCTGCGGCTCCCCCTGGAGGAGGATAAGCTCAGCGGGCTTGTAGGTGATGTAGACCCAGGGCGCTGGCTTGGATTTGTTCTCCTTGCTCAGCGGCAAGGCTTTCCTCACGTCGGCCCAGTTCTCATCGGCGGGCAGGGAGTTGATGTCTTTAGGCAGCTTAGACGCTGACTTCCACGGCCCTTCCAGACTATCGGCGGTGAGCCAGAGGCCCTTGTCGAGCAGGAAGAAGTCGCCGTCCTTCCCTTCCTTGAACAGGTCCCAGTTGGTGTTGACGATGTAGGTGAGCTTGGTGCCGGTGATGGGGCCAAGGATGGGCTGGCCGTCGAGCATGACCAGAATGGCGGGCTTTGTGCTGACCATGATGGGCGGCGGAGCGGTGGCGATCTTAATGGGGCGGCCGACGGTTCGTGACTTGTCGAGGTATGGCAGGATGCGGTCGAGGGCGATGACGTCCCGCTTCTTGGGAAGAAGACTGACCGCCAGAGCCTCCATCTCTTTCGTCTTGGCCTCATCCAGGCCGGGAATGCTGAACCTTGTGATGTTGATGTCACCGAGAGCGACGGTGCGATTGTCTAGATCCACCTTGGTCTTGGCTTCCCAGTGGACGGCGGCCAGCAGTTTCTTGGCTCCTTTCTCGGGGAGGAGTTCGAAGGCCATCCGGGCCTGGAGGAGCTCGAAGTCCTTCCAGTCATCAACCTGAGGTTGGTGAACCGCGAGAGTGGCCGTGCCGTTGGTGTAGATGCGGGGCCAGCCCGGATCAGCGGCGGCCGCGTCGGCGGCAGGCTGTCCGGGCTGAGTCACCGGTTTTGCCGTTTGCTGCTGGGCGAAGATGGGCGGGGGCTGCGCGGCCAACAGGAGGAATCCCAGGATGGCACTTATGATGCGCATAGGCACCCCTTTCTTCCATGATCGCGCGATCCTATCTGACGCGGATGTACGCCCCATCCTGACTGGAGTTGGAGACTGTCGAGATGATCACGTCCGCGTTTCCAACCGCGAGGTTATTGGGGATCATGATCTTCACGGTATAGAGACCCGGCTTGTCCGGCGTCAGGAATGCCTGCGTGACGGTGGCCTGGAGCCCGCCGACGCTGGCCGTTACCGGATTGTAGACCTGGGCCGGCGGATTCGCTGGAGGCGCCTGGCCTTCAGTCAGCATGGGAACCGTCACACCCAGGCCGCTTGCATATACCGTGATCTCGGTGCCACGCGCGGCCGGCTGATCCCTGTTCGCAGTTCCGTCAGCGTTGGTGGCGTCCAGTTGTCCCAATCCTGAGCGGTTGATCGTAAACAGGCCGGGCCTGGCTGTGACAATCGACCGGTTCACTCCGTTGCTGGTTGCGCCGCCATATTGGACGCTGAACCAGCCGTCTCCGGGAATGCCGAGCGCGTAAGGAACCTGGACGTCCACACGGTACTTCGACGCGTACCTGATTGGCAGTTGGAACTGATTGAAACTCGCGGTGGTGCCACCGAGGGTGAGTGGCAGGCTCGGAGTGGTGGCTTCGACGGGAGTGTTGGGTCCAAGGTTCGTGCCGAAGATGGAGACGAGTTCGCCGGGAGCGACGACGCCACCGCCTGCCAGGCTCGCAGCATTCACGATCAGGTCGGGACCGATGGTGGGCGACGAGTAAACCAGACCTGTGATGGTCACCGAGTAGCCGACCACCCAGCCAAAGGTGTCGTTGCTGCCGTTGTTTTCGACAGCCAGTACCCAGAGTCCCGCTCCGTTCTCACCTCGGCTGTTTGCGAGCGGCTCATTGCCGCGGAACGAACCACCGGCGGCGGAAGGACAAGCGTCACTGTACCTGCCGGGAGCGGAGTCATCGAAGGTAGTATTGCGGAGGGTCGCGTTGTCGCCACAGTTCCGCTCCAAGAGCTTGGTGCGCGTGTTGGCGGGTGAGTAGAGGAAGACGTTCAAGTCGCCGATCCTCGGGTAGTCGATATCGACGGTGACTTTCACGTCCTGGATCTGGGTGCTTCTGGGGACAGGTATGTACACCAGGGTGATGATGTTGGCATCATTGATGAAAATCGGCAGGGGTTTACCGTTGTAACTGTAAGTGTAGGTTTGGGTGCTGGTCTGCGCAGACGCTGTTACGGAAAGCACGCAGCAGGACACAGCGATCACAAGGATAGTCCAGAGCAAACGATTTGTGTTCATCTTTTCCTCCCGATGGAAGAGATGCAGGGCGAATGGGATTGCTTTACTCAAAATTTTCGAGTGGAAGGTTGCGGCTATCGCGCCGCGCCACAGGGAGCTATAATCCCGCGCAAGGAGGGCTCTATGCGACCTGCGAGAATCGCGCTGGCCATTTGCGGATTGGTCCCTGGGCTCTGGGGCGCCGATCCATTCGTCGGAACATGGAAACTCAATCCGGCCAGGTGCGCGTACACCGCCGGGCAACCCATGAAGGAACAGACGATTACGATCACGGAGAGCGGCAGCGACCTGGAGGTTCAGGTTCAGGGGATTTCCGCCAGCGGGGAGCCGACAAGGTCGCACTACACCGTGCCCGTTGCAGGAGGCGAGGGCAAGATAATTCAATCGACGTATGAAGCGGTTTCCGCGAAGCGGCTTGGAGCGAAGGAGAGGCAGACCAATTTCAGCCAGGGGGGCAAGTTGGTCTTCTCAGTACGCACAGTGCTTTCGGTGGATGGCAAGACGCTCTCCGCGCATGTGAAGGGAACGGATCCGGCAGGAAAGTCCGTGGCTGGGGTCTCTGTCTTCGACAGGCAGTAGCCTAGCGAAAAAGAGAGGGCTTGCGCCGGGGCTTTTCAGGGAAGAGGCTCCGCATTTCGCTTTGCATGGCGAGGAACTCCGCACTTGGGGCTGGTGTAGAACCGCGCGTTCTCTGCAACGCGGCGAGGCGGGAGCCGAGGTCTTCCCCGCCCTGCTTCACACGGGACAGGTAGGCGGCGAGGGCTGAGGGATCGAAGCCGGCGGCGATGGTCAGCCGGACTGCTTCCTGGTCCGCGGCCAACTGGATGTCGCGATGGTGCGACAGCATAGTTTGGGGGATGAGAGAGCCGGCTGCGAGAACGTAGAGCCCGTTCGACATTCTCTGGCTGGCTTCGGGCCTGGTGAGATGAGCAACGGCGTGAGCGATCATGCCCGCCAGCTCCGACTCACTTTGCACGTCGAGGAGGAGACGACTGGGAACGAGGAGGCGATTTCCGGGAAAGGCGAGAGGCTCATGCGTGGGGTTCAAGGATGAGTCGATCTGGTGGATGACTTCGATGGTCCAGACGGATTCGGGGGGCGCCATTCTGCGGACAAGGGTCTCGACGTACGTGCGGGCTGCGGGGCTGTTGACGGGGATGTTTTCCTCGCGGATGTGTTCGGCGAGTTTAGCGCCGAAGCGGTTTTCGGCGGATGCGGGGTCAACGGGGTTTTGGAGGCTGATCAGAAGAAGGGGCCAGAAGGCAGGCATAGCACGTCCTCGAGGTGGAGACGTGGGGTGGGGCTGGATGGTTTCTCCCGCGGTGAACCGCCTGCTGACGGAAGCGGCTATCAGTCACTTCTTACCGGAGTCGGCAATCTGGATCTCGTTCTCGACGGAGAAGACGCCGGAGACGGAGTTGGCCTGGATGCCAGCGATCTGCTGGTCCATGGCGCTGTCGACGATGCCGGTAAGCGTGACGTTGCCGTTGTTGACGATGATGTGAATCGGGTGGAAGCCGACGGGCGGGTCGTTCGTGATGCCTCCGGCCACGCGGGCAGGCGTCAGATACACAGGCATGCCACGGCCGGGGTTGTAGCGGCTCAGGGTGGGATGGTAGTAGATGGCGGCGTAGACACGGGCGCGGATGCGGTCGTCATTTGGGGAGAGAGGCAGTACTTTGATTTGGTTGATCACCTTCTCGACGCCTTCAATGCGCTTCACGACGCTTTCCGCGGAGGATTTGAGGGTCGGCCGGGAGGCTTCGCCCTTCAGCGTGACCGTGTAGTCCTTGATCTGAAATCGGATGTCGTCGAAGACTCCGTACTGGGGCAGGGTGAGGACTTGCTTGCGAATTTCCTGCGCCATGCGGAGAACCGATTGCGGGGTCTGCGTTCGTTGCGCGGCGGCGACGATGTCTTCTTCCTGCTTCGTTTGAGCGTGGATCTGCACCGCGAGCAGCGCAGCGGTAACGATTGTCACGAGTGGGATGCGCCTGGACATGAGATACCCTCCTGCCGTGCTGTGACTCCAGATGTTCGATGACAGCGGTACGGAAAGGGTGCAGTGGTTGGACAATGGTCAGGAGATGAAATTGCGCAAGGGGATTGTGCCGGTAGTACAAACGCCGTTTGACGCCGGCGGCGAGATTGACGAGTTGAGCCTGGTGCGGCTGGTGAAGGCGACCATGGATGGCGGCGCGGCGGGCTTTCTGGTTCCGGCCGTGGCGAGCGAGGTGGCCATGCTGAAGGACCGCGAGCGGGAGCGCTTACTGGAACTCGTGTTGAAGACGGTGGACGGGCGAGTGCCGGTGATCGCGGGCGCATCGGCCGATGCAGCGGAGGAGTGCATCCGGCATGGGCGGGCAGGGGCGAAGTTGGGGGCGTCGGCGTGGCTGGTGGCGGTGCCGCAGCGGTGCTATCGCGAGCCCGCAGAGGCGCTGCCTTTCTTCGAGAGGGCCGCGGCGGGTGTCGATCTGCCCCTGGTCGTGCAGGACCTGGAGTGGAGCGGGCCTGGGCTCGACATCAGGACGATTGAAAGGCTGGCGGAGAGGATTCCGACACTCGCAGGAATCAAGGTGGAGACCGTTCCCGCCGGACCGAAGTACACGCAAGTGCGGAAGGCGCTGGGCGGGGATTTTTACATCTCGGGCGGTTGGGCCGCGCCGCAGATGATTGAAGCGCTGGACCGGGGCGTAGATGCGATGATCCCGGAGTGCTCGATGGTAGTGGTGTATGCGAAGGTCTTCCGTCTGTACTCGGAGGGCCGGCGCGATGATGCGGTTGGGCTGTTCCGGCGGCTGCTGCCGGTGCTCGCGTTCGCGAATCAGGAGATCAGGACGTCGATCGCATTCTTCAAGCGGTTGTTGGTGAAGAAGGGGATCTTCGAGAACGATCTGTTGAGAGGCGAGCCGTACGAGTGGGATAAGTACAACGGGCGGATCGCCGGCGAACTGATCGAGCACTACCTCAGCCTCGAGGAGGAGTGCGCGCGGATTTGAGGGATTGCAGCTCGGCGGGCGTCAGGGGACGCCAATCACCGGGCTGAAGGCCGTGCAGGCGGATGTCGCCGATGGCGACGCGAACCAGGCGCAGCGTGGGGAGGCCGACAGCAGCGGTCATGCGGCGCACCTGGCGGTTGCGGCCTTCAGTGAGAGTCAGTTCGAGCCAGGCGGTGGGGATCGATTTGCGGAAGCGGATGGGCGGGGTGCGCGGAGGGAGGCCGGGCTCTTCCGTGAGCAACCGCGCTTTGGCAGGGCGGGTCCTGGCGCCTAGAATGATGACTCCGGATTCGAGTTGTTTCACGGCATCCGGAGTGGGCACGCCTTCGACCTGGGCCCAGTACGTGCGAGGGTGTCCGTAGCGGGGATCGGTAAGGCGGTGCTGGAGCGCGCCGTCGTCGGTGAGGAGCAGCAGGCCTTCGCTGTCCGAGTCGAGCCGTCCTGCGGCATAGACACCGGGGACGTCGATGTAGTCCTTCAGAGTCGGGCGTCCCGCGCCGGACTCGTCGGTGAACTGCGTGAGAACGCCGTAGGGCTTGAAGAAGAGGAGATAGCGAGGCACGCGCTATTTTTTCGGCGGATCCGAGTGGAGAAACTCGAGGGTCACGCCGAGGGCCTTTCCGCTGTCGATGTAGACGTAGTCGCCATTGTCCTTATCGTAGCGGCCGCGGTGCAGAACGGGCATGCCGGACTTCTCGGCGTTGGCGATGGCCTGGTCGAGATCCTGAACCTGGAAACCGAGATGCTGGACGCCCTCGCCGTGCTCGTCGAGGTACTGCTTCCAGGAGGTGTCGCCGCCGACGGGTTCGATGAGTTCGAGCACCACCTGTCCGAGTTTGAAGAAGGCGAGTTTGGCCTGGCCGCTGGACGGCTTGCCGCGGAACTGCACCTTCACTTCCTCGCCGGGGCGAGTGGTGGAGACTTTCGGGATCTCCATGCCCAGGATGGAGGCCCAGCGCTGTGCGGAGGCCTCGATATTTTTGGTGACGATGGCGACCTGAACGACGGTCCTGATGCCCGGGTCGAGGGGCGCGGGCTGCTGAGCCGGCAGGAGGACACAGGCGAGAGTGGCGAGGAGAAGTGCAGTGCGAAGCATGAGACTGATCTATCACCTGGGAAGGCGCGATGCAATCATTGGGAACAAGCACAGGGCATGGCTCGTAATGCAAATTAAGATGACACGCTCTGAATTTCTTTCATTGATGATCCCGGCCGCGGCGATGGCGCAGGACAGGCCCAGGTACACGGAGAACGAGATCGTGCGGCACGACCGCGTGGATTTGAAAGTGGCGGATTTCGACTCGAAGGGGTTGATCCTCGACATCGGCGGCGGAGGAGAAGCAGTGATCAGCCAGATGAAAGGGCAGCAGGTGGTAGCGATCGACCTGATGGCGCGGGAGCTTCAGGAGGCGCCCGGCAATCCGCTGCTCAAAATCGTCATGGATGCGACGGACATGAAGTTTATGGACACGGCGTTCCCGGTGGCGACGTGCTTCTTCACGTTGATGTTCGTGCCGATGGAGAAGCACTTGAAGGTGCTGCAGGAGACGTACCGGGTGCTGCAGCCGGGCGGCCGTCTGTTGGTGTGGGACGTGGAAGTGCCTGTGCGCCCTGCGGCGGAGAAGAAGGTGGTGGTGTACTACTTCAACTTCCTGCTGCCGGGAAAGACGGTGAAGACAGGGTACGGCACGCCGTATCGGGAAGTGGCGCGGACGATGCCGTATTTTGAGGGACTCGCGAAAGAAGCGGGATTCCAGGTCGGTGAGAAGCGGGTGGAGGGGCGGACGTTCTTCATCGAGCTGAAGAAGGGCTGATCGTCCGGGCCGGATGAGGCAGGCGCAGAGCTGAAGCTCCGCCCCACAATTTGAGCCAGACTGAAGGCATGACACCGGTAAATGGCGCATGGCATCTGGCGGCCCGTCCAGCGGGCATTCCCCAGGACAGCGATTTCGAGTGGCGCGAAGGATCCGCTCCGGCTCCGGCGGACGGGCAGGTGCTGGTGCGTGTCGAGTGGCTGTCGATCGATCCGACCAATCGCGTTTGGATGAACGATGCGGACAGCTACATGCCCAAGCTTGAACTGGGCTCGGTGATGCGAGGGATTGCTATCGGGAGAGTGGAGGAGTCGCGGTACAAAGGGCTCGCACCGGGCGACGCGGTGCAGGGCTTGCTGGGCTGGCAGAAGTATGCGGTAGTGAACGGGGCGAGCGTCACCAAGCTGCCGTCCTTGCCGCTGCCGCTGAGCGCGCACTTCGGACTATTGGGGCACATTGGACTGACGGCGTATTTCGGGCTGACCGACATCGGCAAGCCGAAGGTGGGGGAGACGCTGGTGGTTTCCGCGGCGGCGGGAGCGGTGGGGTCGCTTGTCGTGCAGCTTGGGAAGATCATGCAACTGCGCGTAGTGGGAATCGCGGGAGGGCCGGAGAAATGCAGTCGCGTGGTGGAGGAGTTCGGCGCGGACGCGTGCATCGATTACAAGAGCGAGGACCTGAGAGAGGCGCTCCGGCGCAACTGCCCCTCCGGAATCGACATCGATTTTGAAAATGTGGGCGGGCGCGTGATGGAGGTGGTGCTGGAGCGGATCAATCTGAGGGCGAGAGTGGTGCTCTGCGGAATGGTCTCCCAATACAATGCTCAGCGGCCCGAGGGCGTTCGGGGAATTGAGCGGATTCTGGTGCAGCGGGCGCGCATGGAGGGATTCATCGTCTCGGACTATCTGCCGCGCGCGGCGGAGGCGCTGAAGCAGATGATCGACTGGCATCTCGCCGGGCGATTGAAGTACAAGCTCGACGTGGTGGACGGCCTGGAGTATGCGCCGCAGGCGCTGCGCAGGTTGTTCGAAGGCACAAACCAGGGCAAGGTCGTGGTACGGGTCAGCGAGGAGTGAGCTCGACGGTCTCGGGCTCCAAGCCTGCCGCAGCCAGCAGCCAGTACACGGCGAATCCGGTGAGGAAGCTGTAGACGACGGCGGGTTGCGCGACGCGCCTCAGCTCCGGAGAGACCGGCAGGAAGGGCAGTATGCCGACGATGAAGCCTGCCGCCCAGGCGCCGTAGCCGGCCCAATTGATGCCTCTCCGGGGGCCGCTCCAGCGTGTTCCCGAGCGCAAGTAGTCGGCGGCCATGGCTCCGCAGATGGGACCGAACGAGGCGCCGACAATCGTGAAAAAGCCGATGAGGTTCTCGGCCACCCCTGTTACGGCGAGGATGATGGCGACGGTCATGCCGGCCATGGTGGAGCCCATGCGCGAGACGCCGGGAATCATCGTCGAGAAGCTGTTCCCCGCAATGAAGGAGGAGAAGCAGGCGGGCGGGATGCAGGCGAGAGTGAAGAGGAAGAACATGGCGGCTGCGAGCGGGCCGCCGATAGCGGAGACGACGGAGTCGTAGTTGAAGCCTGCGAGATCAGGGACCAGCACGCGGGCGCCGGCGACGGAGAGGAGAGGCAATCCGCCGGCGACGACGACGGCGAGAACGATGCCGACAAGGCCGCCCCATCGGACGTCGGACTTGCTGCGGCTGTTGATGCCGAAGTCGGCTCCGGCGGCGCCCGCGGTGGCGAAGAATCCGATGACGATCTGGACGAGGAGTGTGAAGGCAACGAAGGGGTCGGGCTCGGACGGAACGTGTGCGGGGATGCCGGAGGAGGTCTTCGCAAAGACCAAAAGGATCATGAGGAGCGGGATGAAGTTGAGATATGTGGCGACGCGTGCGACGTATTGGATGCCCATGACGCCGATCCATGCCATAACGTAGCCCCAGACGATGCCGGTGACGATGAAGGGCGCAGTGCCGGGTTTGGGTTCGATGCCGAGCGCGGTGAGGATGAACTTGGCCGCGAAGAACGTGCCGACGCCAAGCCAGCCAACCTGGAGGAGTCCCATCAGCAGGCCCGGCATGACGTAGCCGCCGCGAGTGCCGAAGGTGGAACTGCCGACGACGTAGAGCGGGTATCCGGTCTGCATGCCGAGCATGGCGGGGATGTAGTAGTAGAGGGCGTAGCTGAGGAAGCCGGCAGCGGCGAGCGCAATGAGGCAGAGGGTGAGAGATGCGTGCGAGATCGTGCCGTCCGCAATGGAGTTGTAGAAGGCGATCCACAGGAAGATGCCGGCGTAGGCGGGCGCTGTGTTCTTGTACCAGGGCGCGCGGGCAGAGGGAGGATTGGGTGAGGACTTGGCGAGGTAGTCGGGCAACATGTCGGCGCCCATCGTATAAAGGCGCGGGGCGAAGCGCAACTGGGAGGGGAATCTAGCGCAGGCGTGCAGAGAGCTTGGTCATCATCTTCTCGAACTTGGCGCGCTGTTCGGGAGTGAGGACGCGGAGAATGCGGTTCTTGCCTTCGGCGCGGAAGTCGTCCATCTGGCCCTGGAGGTTCTGGTAGTAGAGGACGAACTCGTCGAGGACTGTCTCGATTTCGGCTGACTGGTCCGGAGTGAGGTTGAGCTCCTTCTGCATCATCTGAAGGGTCCAGGCGCGGCCTCCGCCTGACCAGGATGCGGAAGGCGCCATGGCCGGCGTGGTGAGGCGCACGGCGAGTGCCCCGGCCGCGGCGCCGCACAGGAAGATTGTCAGCAAAAGCAGGAGGATGCGCGGATTGTGCCAGGACGGGCGGCTATCCGTGAGTGCGGTTCGAACGCTCACGCCTAATTATTCTCCCTCATCTCTAGTCCGACGAAACAGGCAGGGAATCGAGGGGCCGGCCGGAACTGAGGCTGACGAGATTGGTCAATACGACAGTGCGGTCGCGGCCGGGGTCGTCGCCCGTGGCTGCAGGGAGGTCGGATCCCGCCATGATCGAGACAGGATTGGCTTCATCGATCGCCGGCGAACCGCCCATTTGCCAGACGGCCGAGCCGAGGACGAAGAAGAGAGCGAGGGATGCGTACATGAGGCGCATGCCAAAGGCGGATTCGAGGAAGATCGACCAGAACGAGCCGGTCTTCTGCGTCTCGATCCGCTCCATGACGCGCGCGTAAAATCCGGGGGCTGGATCGACCATCTCCGGCGAGCGGAGCTCGTTCAGCAACTGCTGGTGAGCACGCATGGCTTCGGCCTGTGCCCGGCATTCGGCGCATCCGGCGAGATGCTGCTCGAACTGCTTCAGGTTCTCCGAAGCCGCCCGGCCCGAGAGGTGATCCTCGAGTCCATCTTCAAAGGGCCTATGCATTTCCGTCTTCCCTCAAAAGTATCCGTTCAACGGACTCCCTGCCGGAAGCGCGGTATTCCAGCCCGGCCTGAATCTTGCCGGTACCGGTGCCCCGCCGGGTTAGCCGGCGGGAATTCGTCCGCGTCTCTCCGCTTATCATAACCGTCCTGCCTGTAACCGCAAGCAGCCCGGGAATCCTAATCGACGACCACCCGGGCCCCTGAACCCCGAGTCAGCCGCTGCGCCGCCTTCAACAGTTTCTGGCGAGCACGAAACAACTTTACCTTAATCGTATTCTCATTCATACCGGTCATCTCCGCCAACTCTTCGACGGAATGACCTTCCACTTCCTTGAGCAGCATGAGATTCCGGTCTTCTTCCGAGACCTTCGACAGGAGCTTGAGCACGAGATCGCGGCGCGCGAGTGCTGTATCGATCAGCGGGGCCGAGTCCGGCTCGCTGCGTTCCATGCTGACCGTGTCCTCTTCGCTGAAATCGCTCTCGTAGACCAGCTTGCGCACCTTCTTCTTCCGCAGGTAGTCGTAGCATTCGTTGACAGTGATCTTGTAGACCCAGGTCAGGAGCGAGCTGCGGAAGTCGAAGTTGCCGATAGAAAAGTAGATTTTGGTGAAAACCTGCTGGGCTATGTCTTCAGCGTCGTTGCGGTTACGAAGGATGCCGTAGATGATGGAGAAGACCTTGGACTGGTACCTGTCGACGATTTCACGAAAGGCCAGCTCATCCCGGGCCTGGACCCTACGGACGAGTTCCGCTTCTTCGGTCTTGCGGTAATCCACTCGCGTTCTACCCTGGCGGGAGGCTGAAGTCTGAGAACCGGCATTCGGGATTGGGAGTACGCCGGAATAGCCGCTCATGCCCTTCCGACGCGTCCCGCACTCATGCGGTTTCAGTTAGTTCCAGGTCTGGCCGGGCCGTAGGCGCCCTCAGAGCCTGATCTGAACCACAATACCAGATTGGCGCACCGTTTCGCCGCATTGACGCATCGGAAGGAGTGAGCAGGTGCGCGAAAAGGCGCATGGTATAATCAAAACAGGACAAGCGAGCAGGAGGTCCTTTAAGCCCATGATTACATTGACCCAAACAGCAGTCGGCAAAGTGAGGGAGATCCTGGACGCCCAGGAGCCGAAGCCTGAAGGGCTGCGGATTTCCGTTGTCGGCGGCGGTTGTTCCGGTTTCAGCTACTCGATGGCCTTCGAAAACAGCCCTGGGATGCTGGACAAGACCTACAACTTCGAAGGATTGAAAGTGTTCATCGACCAGGCGAGCATGCTTTACCTGGACGGCGCGGAAGTGGACTACGTCGAGACCCTGGAAGGAGCCGGCTTCAAGTTCAACAACCCCCACGTGAAGTCGACGTGCGGCTGCGGGTCCAGCTTCAGCGTCTAGCCAATCCGCTCCCCAAAGAGTTTTCAGAACAGCCGGGCCCGCAAGGCCCGGCTGTTTCGCGTTTGGACCCCGCTGCCCGTGATAGAAAAGAATCTGACGCCCCTATGTCCTCGCCCATCGACCTCAGCGCAATCACAACGGAACAGATCAACCCGGCTTCGGCGGACCTGGACGCCCTTCCTACCGCCGAGATGCTGGCAGTCTTCAATCGAGAGGACAGGAGAGTGGCCGAGGCGGTGGAGCGCGTCCTGCCTCGAATCGCCGAAGCAGTGGACGCCATCGCCGAGGTGATGCGCGGCGGCGGGAGGCTGTTCTACTCCGGAGCCGGCACGAGCGGGCGTCTGGGTGTGCTGGACGCTTCCGAATGTCCTCCGACCTTTAACGTCCCTCCTGAACTGGTGGTGGGGGTCATCGCCGGAGGCGATTACGCGCTGCGGAATGCGGTGGAGGGTGTTGAAGACGATCCAAGAGCGGGCGCGGTGGACCTGCGGGCGCACGGATTCTCCAGCCGGGATGCATTGGTGGGGATCGCGGCCAGCGGGCGGACACCATATGTTCTGGGCGCTGTCGAAGAAGCGACTCGGCTTGGGGCGCTGACGGCGTGCGTGGTTTGCGCCGAGAAATCGGAGCTGGCGGCGCGGGTGCGGATCCCGATCGAGGCAGTGGCGGGCCCCGAGGTGATTACGGGCTCGACTCGGCTAAAGTCGGGTACAGCGACAAAGCTGGTGCTCAACATGATTTCGAGCGGCGTGATGGTGAAGCTCGGCTATGTGTATTCCAACCTCATGGTGAACGTGCAGCCGCGCAACGAGAAACTGGTGGACCGCGCGCAGCGGATCATCATGGCCGTGGCGGGGGTGGATCGGGAGCGGGCAGCGGAGGCACTGGAGGCTTCAGGACGCGACGTGCGAACGGCGGCGGTCATGGCGAAGCTGGGGGTCGGCAGAGACGCGGCGGTACAGCGCCTGGCGGAGTGCGGCGGGCGGATCCGCGAAGCAATCAGTTAGAATCTTCCAAATGAAGCATTCCCCAGCCTTCCTCTCACTGGTCGACGATGCGAAGTCGCGGATTCGACAGATTGATGTGCCCGACTACATCAAGATGCGGGAAGCGGGCACTCCGCACCTGTTGGTGGACACGCGCGAGGAAAGCGAATGGGCCGCCGGACACGCCGCGGGCGCGGTGTACATGGGCAGGGGCGTGATCGAGCGGGACGTGGAGAGCAAGGTTCCTGACAAGGAGACGACGCTGGTGCTCTATTGCGGCGGTGGATTCCGAAGCGCGCTGGTGGCGGACAATCTGCAGAAGATGGGCTACACGAACTGCATCTCGCTGGACGGCGGCTGGAGAAGCTGGAACGAGCATGGGCTGCCGACGGAGAAGTGAGAGGCCTCACGCTGCAAACATCGCGCTGATCATGCGGTATCCGATGTGCGTGAGCGCCGACACCTCGATGATCCGGACAAAGAACACCAGCCGTTCATTCATGAACTCGAAGCGCAGCAGCAGAGCGCACACGACGGCCACATAGACCACGTAGGGGTTGAGCACAAAGTCATAGGTGTTCAGGTAGATGACCAGTCCGAGGTAATAGAAGAGCGGCCAGCTATTGTCCAACCGCATGCGGAATCGGCTGAAACCGATCCAGGCGGTTGCTGCCGTGAGAATGAAGGTAAACAGGAGACCGATATTGCCCATACGTGCTTCGATCCAGGCGGCCTAGAAAGACCATAATACGCTGGTGTAGCCCGTATGTGCGTGATAATTCTGCTGCGGCGTCAATTGTTCCTGATAACGGTAGTACTCATAACCGGCATTCCACCGAATCCGGTTGGTCAACTTCACTGAGACGCGGGCGAGGGGCGCGTCGAAGTCGAATGGAAACACCTGAACGGGGCCGAAGGCGGGAGCTGTAGGCGTGGGCCGCTGTTGATTCGAGCCGGGGTCGCGCGAGAGAGTGAATCCGGCGTAGAGGTCGACGCGCTGCCGGATGGAGAAGCGCGCGCCGAGGTGCCCGGTGCTCAGGTTGGTGATAAAGATCGACGACTCACCCTGAATGAAGGCTGCGTTGTAGAAGTAGGCGATGCCGGAGACGGTGTCGGAGTCGATCCGCGAGTAGCCGGCGTCCAGAGAGAACCAGTCCCGCGGCGCCCACGAACCGTCGGCGGAGTAGCTGCGGGCGCGGGCGCTGTAGGTGAACAGGGACGTTGAATTGAAATTATCGAAGGATCGCGCTGTGCCTGTGACGGTGAGCGGGCCCCGGCGCCACTGGGCGCGAGCCGAGAGCGCGTGGTAGTTCTTGTCGGATGTCGGGTAGAACGGTCGATCCTGGCGTCCGATCTCGCCGTCGAAGGCAAGCATCAACGGCTTGAGGGGGCGGAGCTGGATTCCGGCCGTCCCGGCGTTGAGGGTGTTGGTCTGGTCGGTGCTGATGCCTGCGGGTGAGCCTACGATCGTCACCTGCTGCTGGCTGCGGATGAAGCGGTTGGCGTACTGATAGCCGCCGCGGACGGTGAACCAGGACTTGATCTGCCAGTTGGCGCTGGTGGCGTTCGTGATGTTGCGGATGCCGAGGTAATTGAAGTTGATGGTTTCGGGAAGCGCAGATCCGTTGTTCACCTCGCTGTAGATGGAGTTGCCCTCCATGCGGGTTGAGTGGAACCCGGTGTGGTTCGTGATGGTGAGCGTGGAGGTGGGGAAGAGGCTCAGCGTCAGATTGCCTGTGGTGACGGGGCGGACGGCGTCGCCCGACACGACGACCTGCCTGTTGCGATCGGCGCCGAAGCGGGAGGTGCCGACGGCGGATTCATCGAACGTAAAGTCGCGGCGCCCGCCGGACCAGGAGAAGCGGCCATTGACGCCCCAGCGCTCGCTCTTGTCGCGAAAGAGGTTGAGGCGAAATGACGGAGTGGTGCCGCTGATCGGCTCCTTCGCAGAGAAGGAAGTGAGCGTCGTCCGGTCATTGGGGTTGGCTCCGGCGGAGGGCTGGGACAGCGATGTGGGCGTGTCCTCCTTGTACAGCTCCCAGGACTGCATCCAGTTAAGCTTGATGCCCAACAGGACAAGCTCATTGCCGAAGCGAAACTCGTTCTGTCTTCTGTGGACGTTTGCGAAGAGAGGGAATTCATCGCCGGCTGTGCCGTCGAAGACATTGGTCGTGGTGAGTGCAGGACCCGACTGGACGTTGCGCGTGAAGCCGGCGAAAAAGCGGATCTTGGACTGTGGGAAGAGCGTGAAGTTGTGATCCTGCACGCGGCGTTCTGTGTCCATGGCGTGCAATCCGGATGAAATGGACAGCGCGGGGTTGTAGTAGAAGTTGGAGCGCCAGGAGCCGTCGTAGAGGAAATACTTGTTCTTCGCAAAGCGGATGGTGGCATTCTCGTACGGGTCGTTGCCAAGCCCCTGAGTGAAGAGCGAGAACTCATCGAACCATTTGCCGTGGCCGTCGCGGGAGAAGACGGAGAAGCGGCTGCTGAGCAGGCGGATTCCGTTGCCGTAGTTCACGTCGCTGCGGTATTTGCCGAGGTCGCCAGTGACCGTGTGGAAACGGTAGCCGAGCTCCCAGTTCTGAACGATGTTGTAGTCGCCGGCGGTGGCGCCGCGGGGTTCGCCGACGCGCTCCGGCGTGGGCGCGACCGTTTCCTGGGCGGCGAGGGAGGCGCAGAGCATAGCGAGAGCAACGAGTGTCTTCATCGCAGGAAGCTCACACTGGAGTTTGAACCGTGGATCCGCACGTGGCACGTGGTGCAATTGCGGAATCGCGGGTCGGCCATGTTGTGGGTGGGAGGCGTCAGGAAAACACCGGCCGCGTCGCGGCCAAAGCTGTCGGCGCCGTTATGGCACTCAAGGCAGAGCGTGAAGACTACGGGCCGCTTGAGCATTCGGGTGTTGGCTGTACCGTGGGGCACGTGGCAGGAACGGCAGCCTTCGATGCGCACTGCCGGATGTTCGAAGGCGAAGGGGCCGCGCTTGTCGGTGTGGCATTTCATGCAGGGCTCCTCGTTGTTGAGCGCCGCGGTGACCATGCGGGGCCGTGCGCCCATAGCGTAGTTGACCGCGTCGGCGCCGTGCGGATTATGACAGTCCGAACAGGTCATGAACCCTTCGTTGACGCGATGCTTGAATGGCTGCGCGAACTGGGCGCGGACATTGTTGTGGCAGCCGTAGCAGACGTCGCGCTGTTCTTTCGCGAGAAGGAATTTCTGGACAGGGGACTTGTGAATCGAATGGCAGGAGTTGCACGCGACGTTGGCGAGAGTGTGCGAGGAGCGCCGGATGTTGGCGCGTCCAAGGCTCTCAGCGTGGCAGCGCAGGCAATTGTCGAGGACCTGCTTGGGCGCGAGCTGAGAGAAGGCAATGATCTTCGATTTGTCGCCTTTCGCGGCGACATGCTCGCTGCCCGGCCCGTGACAGGCTTCGCAGCCTGTGCGCTCAGGCGGCTCGGAGCCGCTGGCGATCGACTTGTAGTGCGGGTTCTTGTAGAAATCGACGGCGATGTTCGGGTGGCATGTCTTGCAGACGACGCTGCCGGTGTACTGAGGCGCGGCGGAAGCAGGAACAAGCAGGCACGCGATAGCCGCGCAGAGTGTGGAGATTCCGGGGAGATGCCAGCACGGCATGAGTTCACTATAGACAGAAACTGGCCGCTCTCAATGCGCTGCCCGTTGGTTTCTTGTCAAATCTTTGTGAAATCGGCGGATGTTCCCTACCAGACGTACCTGGCGCTGACCGTCGGGGGTGAAATCGATGTACCGGGCACCGAGAGAGCCTGGGGCGACGCTACATGCCGTCGCCATGTAGGTCCATTCCATTCCAAAACAGAGGCGAGGAGCGAATGCCTGCCTTCCGGCTCTCTCCCATTCGCTCCCACGCCAAGCTTGCGCCGTTTGGCCGAGGCGGCGTTACTCTTCGGCGTTCTTGTTCTTCCGGCGAAGCACAATCACGCCGAGAAAAACAACCGCCAACGCTGCACAGGCGATCCGGACAATCGAAGTGGATTCCATTGAGATTTCTCCTTTCCCTTTCCCGCGAAACAATTTTCACTTTCGTGAGGCGTCCCCGGTGGGACCACTCACACGCCAGTCATCATCGGGATCAACTCCCTGACGATCTTGACAGCCACAGGTCCTACCGTCACGATGAAAAGCGACGGCAAAATGCAAAAGAAAATCGGAAATACGAGCTTGACGCCCAACTTGGCGGCCTTCTCTTCGGCGATCTGACGCGCCTGAACGCGCATGAAATCGGAGTGGGCGCGGAGGCTCTGTGCGACACCGGTGCCAAAACGGTCGGCCTGGATCAACACGGCCACCAGTTTCTTCAGGTCGTCAACGGCGGTCCTTTCGGCCAGATTGCGCAGTGCCTCCGGACGCCGCTTACCGGCTTTCAACTCGAGATTCACCATTGCCCATTCCTCGCTGATTTCCGGGTGGGCATGTTCGAGCTCCTTGGCGACCTGCAGAATGGCCTGGTCGAGGCCGAGACCGGACTCCACGCAGACGACCATGAGGTCAAGCGCGTTGGGCAACCCGCGCCGGATCTCCTTCTGCCGGCGGCGGGACATGATCGACACGTATTCATTCGGCCCAAAGAAGCCGGCGGCGGCGGCAGCGAGAACCGCGCTGAATTTGTTGAAGGCCTCGGCGCTGGATCCCCAAACGACGGCGGTCATGGTCAGTGGCAGCAAGATGCTGAGGACCACCTTTGCGCCATAGAGGACCTTGAGGGCGTTCGGGCCCCGGATGCCTGCGCGGGTGAGCCGGCGCTGCATCACTGTCATGTCCTTGGGAGATGCCGGAACAACCTGCCCAAGCCGGTTCAGCATGTCTCGGAAGACAAGGCTCGGGTGGGTGGGCGCTTCTTCCTCTTCGACGATCACGCCCGTGACGCGTTCGATGGCTTCTTTCGGGCGGACCCACAGCTTCATGCCGAGCGTGGCCACGCCGATCATCACTCCGAGGAAAATTACTGCGCTGAGTATGAGCATCATGGCCGTACTAAACCTCGATATTCACGATCTTCTTGATGATGGCGTAGCCAAGGATTTGGAGGGCGACGCCGCTAAGAGCCATATAGTTGCCGACTTCCTCGCGGACAAAGAAAGTCACGTAGTCGGGATTGACCAGAAACATAATGGCCGCGACGGCGCACGGGATGGAGGAGAGCGCCATACCGGTCATGCGGCCGTGTGCGCTGATGGCCTTGATCTTGCCGCGCAGCTTGAAGCGTTCGCGGATTACGTAGGCAAGCTTGTCGAGAATTTCGGCCAGGTTGCCGCCGGTGCGCTTCTGAAGCAACACGGCGGATACAAAGAAATGCACGTCAAGAGATGGTACCCGTTGCGCCAGTTTCTGCAGCGCGGCGTCCAGGGGCAACCCGAGGTTGTGCTCTTCAAACGTGCGGCGGAACTCTCCGGCAAGGGGCTCCTGGAACTCGCGATGGAGCATCTCGAGCGAGACCGAAAAGGCATGCCCGGCGCGCATTGAGCGCGCGACAAACTCGAGGCTCTCAGGAAACTGTTCTTCGAATTTGCTCAGACGCGACGTGCGCTTGGCGGATACGTAGAGCAGCGGGAGTGCCCCGAGCGCCAGTGCCGGCAGAACGGCCAGAGCTTGGAAGCGTGAGGGAATAAGGAGCCAGCCCAACGCAAAGCCGCACAGGAACAAGGAGAGACACATGTGGATCAGCCGGGCGACTTTCCACTTCAATCCGGCCTGCTCCAACAGCGTCTTCAGGCGATCCTGCAATTCGAACCGCTGAATGACTTTGAGGACGAACTTGCCCGTGGTCTTGTCATCTTCAGCGAGCAGCGAGGCAACTCCCTTGGCGCCCTTCTTTTTACCGGGCCGGGCAGTGCCCAGAAGACGGTTGCGGATCTTGTCGGCGTCGGCACTCTTGAAGGCGTTCGTCAGGATCCACCATGCCCCGATGACAACGACCCAAACCGCCAGGAGGATAAGGATGAAGTTCATAGCCGTCAGACCTCCGCAACCTCGTCAAACAGATCGGGCCGGAGGCGGATGCCGGCGGCCAGGAGCTTTTCGTAGAACTTGGGCCGGATGCCGGTGGCGGCAAAGCGGCCGAGCACCCGCCCTTCGGGTGACAGGCCGCGCTTCTCGAAGACGAAGATGTCCTGAAGCGTGACTACCTCCCCTTCCATGCCGGTCACCTCGGTAATGTTGGTGACCCGGCGAGAGCCGTCACTGAGGCGGGCAGCCTGCACCAGCACATGCACGGCGCTGGCCACCTGCTGGCGGATCGAGACGAGTTGCATACTGGAGTTGGCCAGCGAAACCATGACTTCCAGACGGCTGACTCCGTCGCGGGGTGAGTTGGCGTGGATTGTAGTCAGAGAGCCGTCGTGGCCCGTGTTCATGGCCTGAAGCATGTCCAACGCCTCAGGGCCGCGGACTTCGCCGACCACGATACGATCAGGACGCATACGGAGGCTGTTGACGAGCAACTCGCGCTGGCGTACGGCGCCGTGGCCTTCCAGGTTGGGCGGGCGGGTTTCGAGGCGGGCCACGTGGGGCTGCTTCAACTGAAGTTCGGCCGCGTCTTCGATGGTGATAATGCGTTCCTTGGGGTTGATGAAGAACGAGAGGGCGTTGAGCAGCGTGGTCTTACCGGCGCCGGTTCCGCCGATGATGATGATATTAAGATGCGCCTTGACCGCGGCTTCGAGCAACTCCATCATTCCGCGGGTCATCGCTTTCCGCTCTACGAGGTCTGCCGGCATCAGCTTGTCCTGTGAGAAGCGGCGGATTGACATCAGCGGCCCGTCGAGAGCCAGAGGGGGAATGATCGCGTTGACACGGCTGCCGTCCAACAGGCGAGCGTCAACCATAGGGTTGGATTCGTCGACGCGGCGGCCGACCTGGCTGACGATCTTGTCGATGATGCGAAGCAGGTGCTGATCATCCCGGAACGTCACGCTGGTCAGCTCCAGCAGACCTTTCCGCTCAACGTAGACCTGCTTGCTGCCGTTGACCAGGATGTCCGAGATGGTGGGGTCCTGTAAGAGCGGCTCCAACGGTCCGAGGCCGAACACCTCGTCGAGCACTTCATCACAGATCTGCTGCTTCTCGAGCGCGCTCAGCAATGTCGGCTCGCTGTCAATCAGGGAGATCAATGCCTGCCTGACCTCGCCCCGTACACGCTGGTTGTCGATGGTGGCCAGGGCCTCAAGATTGATCTTGTCCAGCAGCTTCCGGTGAAGCGTGAACTTCAGTTCCTGGTACTCAGGCTTCAGAGAGGACTTCGGACGCCCGGCGTTCTTGAGCAGCCGCTGCTCCCAGCTTAACTGTTGGGCCGGTTTTTGATCCATCGCCGGAATCATGCGCTTTTCTTCCTGGGTTTCCTTCTAGTCAGGTCCTTGTACCTGCTTGTAGATTGATCGGTCAGTCAGCCGAAAAACTTGAGGGGTTATCACCCTTCCGACAGTGCAGGCTTGGTCTCGAGAACCGCCGCGGCGGGCTTCTTGTCCTTGCGGGAAAGGCCGGCGATCCGTGAGGATACAGACTCGATCACGCGACCAAGCTCGCAATCGGGCGAGATGGCCTCGCCCCTGGTCACAACTTTGTGGAGCGCGTGGTAATCGTTCGGGAATGACGCAGAGACCGAACATGTGAAGATTTTCTCCATGTCCGCAATCGAGATATCTGCTTTCCTGTTGACTCGATTAACCACCATTTCAAAACGGTCCTTGCCATAGCCGAGCTGAGCAAGCATGCCTACTGCACGCCGGGCCAGGTGCAGGCTGGGCAGTTCGGAAGTCGAGACAAGGAAGGCCTGGTCCGCCTCCGAAAGGGCGAACAGGCTAAGCCGGTGAAACACTGTCGGCAGGTCTACGACAACCCAGTCGTAGAGCATGCGCGCATATTCGAGAACGTCGTGCAGGCGGCTGAACTCGACGTCGTCACACATGGCGGCATCCGGGGCGGCAAGCACGTCGACGCCCGCGGTATTGACGGTCAGCGCCGACCAGATCGCCGGGTCGAGCTGATCTGAACGCTCGAGCGCGTCCAATAGGTTATAGGTGGGGTTCAGCTTAAGCGCGAAGGCGATGGAGCCCCCCAGCAGATCCATGTCCATCAGAAGCACGCGTTTGCCCGTCAGTCGCTTCAACGTGAACGCGCACTGCGTGGCCAGAGTTGAGGCGCCGGAGCCAGGCTTAGTTGACGAGTAAAGGACAACCTTTCCGAAGTCCTGCGGACTGCGGCCTTCGGGCTCACGCAGGCGGCGAATTCGAGCAGCCGCCTCCTTCTGAGCCTCCGCCGAGAAGGGCGGATTGAGAAACTCGCTGGCCCCGGCACGGAGACTCTGGATGACCATCGCGGAGTCGCCGCTGCGGTGCAGGCCAACCACCTGGATCGGGGGCTGGACGGTCGCAATGAACCTGATGATCCCTTCCGCAGTCTCGAAGTTGCTCGCCAGATCCAGAAGGACTACGTCCGGCCGGATCTGCCGGAGACGTATGTCCAGTGTCTGTTCCTGCGGATAGCTCTTCAGATCCGAGAGGATCTCGAACACTCGCGTCTCAGCCAGTGCTGCCTGAACAGCCTGCGCCAGTTCTCGATCCTCCGAAATCAGCAGAGCCGTCAGAGCGGGTTCCCGGATTGTGACACTCCTATTCATGCCCGTCTGAGTCCCTCTCCCGGCAAATTGTGGTCTGCTCGCAAGGCTTTCACTTAGTCGGCGAGATCTTCTTATAGGCGTCCTTCTTCTCGGTGACCGCGGGAGCCTTTGTGGCCGGGGCTCCGGCGCCGACGCCGGAATTGCCCGGCATGCCATTCGGCAGCATCATGGGGTGCAGGAACGGGCCCGGCAGCTGCGGCATGAGCTTTGGATCGCCCGCACTCATCGGATCAACCACTTCGGGGGTCACCATGACAAGCAACTCGGTCTTGGACCGGTTCTCATTCCGGCTCTTGAAGAGTTGGCCCAGCAACGGGATGCTGGCCAACCCTGGGATCTTGGCGAACGTCTCATTGACGCGGTCGTCAATCAGGCCGCCAATCACGAAGCTCTGCCCCAAACCAAGCTCGATGTTGGATTCAACGCGGCGCGTGGCCAAAGCGGGAATCGTGAAACCGCTGACCGAAACCGCATTGGCGAGGTCGATGGTCGAGACCTCTGGCTTGACGTACATCTTGATCGTGTTGTTCTCGGTCAGCAGCGGATTGAAAGTAAGCCGGATACCGAATTCCCGGAACTGGATGGTAACCGCACCCGAGTTGGCGCCACCTTGCAGCACCGGGACCGGGAATTCACCGCCTACCAGGAAGCTTGCTTCCTTGCCGTTGCTCGTGACCAGATTCGGCTCAGCAAGAATCTGCAGGATTCCCTGTTGCTGCAGAAGTTTGATTGTCGCCGCCAGGTTCAGGTCGGGCCTGAAGGCAAAGATGTTCAGCGCGTCGGTGAGGCTGAAATTGGAATTCGTACCAGTGTTGCTGCCGGGAATCGTGCCGGAAAGTACGGAAGGCCGCGCAGAAGAAAACTGGCCAGTAGATATGACGCCTGGAGTGTTCGCCGCACCGGTGGAGATAAGATTGACGCCGAACTGGAATGTGTGAGTCCGGCTCAACTCCGCAAACTTCACTCGAAGGACAATCTGCTTATCTGCCGGCAGCGCTTTGACGCGCGTGCTGTTTACGATCGTCTTGGCAAACGGCTGGAGCAGCGCGGCCGCCCTGTCGGCGACCCCCTGGCTGGAGACGAGCCCTGTCAGCGAAAGTGCATCTCGCGAGCCGTTGAGTTGAATCTCTTCACCCGGAAATGTCTCCTTGATCAGCTTGCGGGCCGGCTCCAGGTTCATGTCGACATTCACCGTGTAAAAGTTGCGCTGGCCGGACTTCGCCCAGATCACGAGCGTCGCCGCGCCAACTCCTTTGGCGTGCAGAAGGATTTCTCGAGTTGAAACGGGGACGTAGTCCACCACCTCCGGATTCGAGGTGGAAATCCGGTTGACGTCCTCCGGATAGTCAATGACAACGCTCTTTCCCATGGTGATCCTGATTTCGTCACTGCCAGCCTGTGCAAGAGCGCTTGGCGAAACAAGGACAGCCGCGAGCAATAGAGCCACTGCAAAAGTGGCCAGCCGGTGGGTATTCAGAGTGCTCACTGGTTCCTCCCGTTGTCGTCGGTGGACTTCTTGGAGACGACCGTTTCAATCTTCTTGTCGATACCGCGGATGGTAATGATCTGATCAGGTACGGGAGCAGGGGGAGGCGGCGGTGGCGGAGCCGCCGCCACAGCGACGGGCTGTGGCTTGGAACGAGGCCGCTGCTTTTCTGCATTCTCCTGGTCCGGTTGGCCCGGAATAGGCTTGGCGTGACTTCCGTAGAGCGTTGTCAGGCTGAGTCCGCTGGTCTTTTCTATGTTCTGATCTCCGCCATTGCGCAACACGAGCTGAATCCGGCCCTCGTTGCCGGCCAGTGTGAGCATTTCAGCCTGGGCTGGAGTCACGAGCACAGTGACGCTCGGAGCGTCAACCGGCTTGCCCGCTGCGTCGGTCTGAAGCGTCTGCCCGGCGGAGAGCACCAGGATGTTCTGCAACACCGTCTTCGTCACGGTGGTGGGGTTCCCTGGAGGATGTCCGGTGATGAGCACGTCGACGCGCATGCCCGGCAGCACGAAGCCGGCGACGCCGACCACGTCGTTCACTCGCACCGTCACCGCACGCATGCCTACGGGGATCACAGGTGCGAGGCCGACCCCGCTGCCTCGCAGAGCCAGACGCCCCTCGATCAAGGGCTCATCCGCCAGAATATTGGCAACTACCGGCCGGTCCAGAACGTCCTCGGGCTTGCTGAATGCGCCCTTGGGAAACGCCTGCCCGGGCAACTTGATAATCTTAACGTCCGCCGCCTTGACGGTCAGGCCGACCGAGAGCGGGCGCGCGGCAATGACGACGTCCTTCAGATCCGTCACTTCCGGCTGCTTGGGCCCGCTGTTGGCTTTGGAGGACATCTGGTAGAACACCGCGCTCACGACCAGCGCAAAAACCAGACTGACTCCGAGTACTGTCAGAAACCTGCGATCCATTCCATGGCCTCCTGATCCTCAGCCCTGCTTCCAGCCAGGGCGGCACAATTCACGATTGAACCCACAAAGCGATCCACACTCCGGCTGCGATGGCCGGCGCATACGGGATAAACTCTTCGTCTCGAGATGGCTGCGACGCCTGCGACTTCCGTTTTCTGACACTCCGCCAGATCACCGCGCCCAGCGCCCCCAATCCTCCGGCCAACGCCGTCCACAACAGCGCCTGAAACAGCCCGGGCAGCCCGAGCAGCGCGCCGAAGCCGGCGGTCAGCTTCACATCGCCGCCGCCCATGCCTCCCAAGAGATAAAACACAAGGAACGCAAGGAACCCGCAAAGGGCCCCTCCGAACGACATCAATACTCCCCACCAGCCTTCCGTCCACGCGTGCCATCCCAGGCCACCGCCCAACGCGGCAGCAGGAATCCAGTTCGGAACTGTCCTGTCCCGGAGGTCGGTAAAGCATGCGGCCAGACCGAGCACAACCGCGGTGAGCGCCTGAAAGTTCATGAGCGCCCTCCGGACGAGTCCTCGCCCTGCAACTCTTCTTCCTGCTCAGCCTGGTCTGGACACAGCAGTGGACCGGCCGCCAATCCGGCCGCCAGCGCAAAACTGAGCAGATCCTCACCGGACGGTAGCCTCCACTCGCACTCAGGAACCGGACCCTCGACAGACGAGGAGATCGCCGGCGGAACCGCGGGGTTTGGTCTGGAAATAGGGCTTCCACCGGTCATTTTGTTCTCCAAAGATTCTTTCGGCGGGCTCAAGGTTTTTCATTAGCCCCCGAAGGTTTGATTTCCGCCGATTGCTGCAAGGCCGGCCGCTTGATCCGCCGCATCAGGATCGACTTCCCGTCGTCCTCCACCACCTGCCACTCTCCAGACTCCTTCAGTACGGTGGCCAGGGCCCAGGTGGGCTTCACCAACGCGACGTCGAATGCGTACTTGTCCAGCAGCGCCCGCCAGTCATGCTCGGCGCCCATCAGACGCCGGTATTCCCGCGTTATCGTCTCACCGTAAAAATCGCTCCGCCCATCAAAGAACACTTTCATGCGCGGCGCGAACCTGTATATGAGATAGTCCGCCCACTGATCCTCGGTATACACGCGCGAGTTCACCAGGAGCGCCTCATTGCGGGCGACCATCTTCACCGGGAACCGCTCGCTGGGGAAGTCCGTCCGCCAGGGGATCGGAATCACCTGCATCGCAATCAGGACAAAGGGGATCACCGCCCAGACGCTGATTCTCGCGATGCCCGTCTGAGCCTCCATGGCGAGTCCCTGCAGGATGCCCGCCGTCGAACTCTTGCGCGCCCCGTCCGTCCAGGAATTCCAAACTGCCTGAAGTTCATCGGCCAGGAACGGCAGGGCCACCGCCACGAAGAGCGGGATGTGGCGTGCCGAGACCAGGCTGGAGTGCGCCCAGAAGGCGGTCAGCAGCGGTCCGACAAAGCGTCCTCGCAGCATGGCCGAACCCGACGCCGCACACGAAAGCAGCAGAAGGGCCTCGTACTGCAACATGTTCTCGCTGCGGAACGTCGGCGAACGGAACTCGCCGACCATGTCCTTGATCCAATCCGCCGTCAGGTACTGTCCCATATGGGCGTGCAAGTGCCAGCCATAGGGATTCAGGAGGGAAGCGGCCAGACATGCGGCAGCGAGCGCGGCATAGCGGCGAGCCGCGGCCCAGGTCGAAGCTCCGAAGCGAATCTCGATCGCGCACCCCACAGAAGTCAGGCCCAGAATGGCGATCAGCGCCAGCCATCCTCCGTGCAGGTTGGTCCAAACCGCGGTCAACGGAACCAGCAGCCAGACCCACTTCGACGGACGCCTCAAGTCAGCCTGGATCAGCCACCCCGACACAACCACAAACAGCATCGTGAACAGATGCGGCCGCGCCAGCAGATGCACTGTAGCTGATCCGAACCCCATCAACGCCAGCGGCAAGGCGACGAACACATTCGCACCACGCCACACCATGTGACGGAAGGTGATGCCGAAAAACAGCGCCGCCAGCACGATGCCGAGCATCAGGATGCAGGGCATCCCGTTCAGGTTGTGCAGAACGGCCAGCACGATGTCCGACAGCCACTCCCATGCGAACCAGGGCTCGCCGGGTTTAGTGAACGAAAAGATGTCACCTCGCACAAACGAGCGATGCTGCAGGATCCACTCGCCCGTGCGGATGTGCCACCCTGTGTCGCCATCGGACAACAGCAAACCGGTCCCGCCGTCGGCCAGCCCGAAGAACCAGAGAGGCAGCGATGCGAAGATCAGGTCAAAGAGCGAGGGCCAAAGCCAGCGCGCCCATTTGCCTCTTTCGAGCGAGCCGATGCCCGCAGCCGTGGATGGGGCAGACTGACTCGCTACTGTCGACTCTGTGGAAGGCGTCATCTGATCAAACGTCCTGGCTAAGGTCCTGATCGGCAATCTCGGCGGAAACATTTAGGCCGGCGCCGCCACCGTGATGAACAGCGGAATGTGCCACGCGGTCGCCAGACTGGAGTGTGCCCAGAACAGCACCGTCACCGGCCCGGTGAACTGCCTGCGCCGCAGAGGTGCCGCGCTGGCGGCCACCGAGGCCAGATTGCCGTGGCCGCGTCTCCCGATAGCCCGAAAATCCACACCGGGAGGATCACGATCAAATCGGAGAGCGAGGGTGTCAGCCGGCGGGTGCGCGCCGGAGCCGCAAGGGCCATCGTCCCGGAGGTCTCCACTCGCACAAGATGCGATAAGGATTAGCCCCTCTCAGGGATTTATCCGATCCGAAGTATTAGTGTATAAATCGGATTGCGACGTCCGTAATTTCGCGGGAAACTGGTCTCACTGAGTATTCACGATCGAGCTACTCAACCATCCGAGGCCGGCCCGTCACCTCCTCCGAGGGGCCGGCCTTTTCTATTTTTGGGTTCCATCCCGGCTGACAGGGCTGGGGTGACACAATCACCCATCCTGGGAAGTACTTTCGGATCATTCCTCCCAATTGATCCCCTCGACATCTCAATGGCCACTTCTACCCGGAACAAAAAAGGGATGAAGGTGAAGTTCAATCTGAGTGCGGCCGGGAAAAACTGCCGGAATTCTAGAACTATCCCTGCAATGGTACTAGTACGACTCTGAGGGCGCAGTAGGCAAAAAGTTTGGTTGTCCCGTGCAATCCGGCCCCCCAGACTTGGAACAACGAGATACACAATATCTCCTCCTCCATGGCCGGCCGCTCTCCTCAACTGCGGCCGGCCAATCCATTTCAGGGCGCATTCCCGACGGGTCTTTCGCGTTTGCGCCTCAGGGTATCTTGAGAAGAGGCGAACCCGTGATGCGAACCGTACTGGCCGTGGATCTCGGCGGCACCAAGACGGCTATGGCCGTGGTCGATGAGTCGGGTGTCGCCAGCCACAAGGTCAAGCTGTCCGCAGCCCATTCTCCGGCCGGATCAATCGCCCAGATCGCGGAGATGACGAAGACGCACGAGCCTTGCGCCATCGGGATCGCGCTGCCCGGCATCTTCGATCCGCGCAACGGACGCGCCTGGGCTCCGAACCTCTGGGGCCCGGACTGGGTCCCCTTCCGGGAGGCGCTGCAATCCCGAATCTCCGTGCCGGTCTCATTCACCAGTGACCGCTCGGCCTACGTGCTCGGAGAGCAGTGGCTCGGCGCCGCCCGCGGCCACAGCGATGTCATCTTCGTCTCGATCGGAACGGGCATCGGCGTGGGGATCCTCTCCGCGGGCCGCGTCATTGAAGGCGCTCACGGCATCGCCGGGGCTGCCGGATGGATGGCGCTCGAACGCAATTGGAAACCGGAATACGGCCAGTGCGGCTGCTGGGAATGGGAGGCATCCGGACCCGGCACAGCCGCGCACGCAGAGATGCCCTCCGCGGAGGACGTCGTCGCAGCGGCACGCCAGGGCGACCCCCACGCCCGCGGCGCACTGCGCCGCACCGCATCGTACCTCGGCGCGGGCATCGCCAACCTCGTCAGCGTCCTGGATCCCGAGCTCGTCGTACTCGGTGGCGGGTTGATGCAGGCCGCAGACTTCCTGCTCGAAGGGATCCGCCACGAAGTCGAGCGCTGGGCGCAGCCCGTCGCCGCGCGACTCGTGCGCATCGAATTATCGCAGTTAGACGAAGACGCCGGCCTGCTCGGCGCCGCCAGAATGGCTTTTCAGCACTGAGGAGAATTCATGTCCGCACGCCAATACTACAAACGCATCACAGATGTGCTCAAAGCGATCAACGACCGCGAGATGAGCAAGATCGAAAACGCCGGCGCGCTCATCGCCGACTCGCTCGCCTCCGGCGGCCGCGCCTACCTGTTCGGCAGCGGCCACTCCGTCATCCCAGTGATGGACATCTTCCCGCGCTACGGCAGCTTCGTCGGATTCGTTCCGCTCTATGACCCGCGCCTGATGTGGCACAACGTGGTCGGCCCCGGCGGCGCGCGCGAACTGCTTTGGCTGGAACGCCGCGAAGGCTACATCGAGAATTTCCTGCAGAGCTTTGGCTTCCGCGCGGGCGACTGCATGCTCGTCTTCTCCCACGGCGGTCTGAACGCCGCGCCCATCGAGGCCGCGCTCTACGCCAAGGCCCGCGGGATGAAGGTGATCACCGTCTCCTCCCACGCCAATGCGGCCATCGCAAAGGCCACGCACTCCAGCGGCAAGCGCCTCTCAGACGTCGCCGACATCGCTCTCGACAATTGCGTCGCCCCCGAAGACGCACAGGTCGACATCGGCCGCCGCGAAAAGGTCGCCGCGGGCTCCACCATGTCTGCGGTCTTCATCGCCATGGCGCTGGTGGCCGAAACCGGAGCTCGGCTCGCCGCCAAGGGCATCGAGATGCCCACCTTCGTCTCGCCCAACGTCGCCGGAGTCGAGAAGGACCATAATTTCCGCGTCTTCGACGCTTACACCGAAAAGCTCTTCGATCGTCCGCCGGTGAAGCATGAAGAGCGCTGAAAGCGGCCTCTCCGCCGCCAGGCTCAGCGCCGCCGCGTTCGCCGGGATGTTCGTCTTCGGCATCGTGATGGCGCTGCTTGGTGCGGTGCTTCCCGCGCTCGCGCAGAAACTCCACTTCGAAGTCGCCGAAACGGGCAATCTGTTCTTGGCGATGAACACCGCCATGCTGGTCTGCAGTCTCATGCTCGGTGCCTGGATGGATCGCTCCGGCATGAAGCTGCCGCTGGCGGGAGGGCCGTTGCTGGTTGCGGCGGGCCTCACGGGCATCGCCACGGCCAACAGCTTCAACGCGCTGCTGCCCGCCGCCGCGCTCCTCGGCGCGGGGGGCGCCGCGGTCAACAGCGCCTCCAATACTCTCATCGCCGACATTCACACTGACCCGAGCCGCAAGAACTCGGCTCTGAACCTGCTCGGCGTCTTCTTCGGATTCGGCGCGTTGCTGCTGCCCATGGGGTTGGGCGCCGTGGTGCGGCAGATGGGCAGCGGCCCCGTGCTGCTCGCCGGCGCCGCCCTCTGCGCCGTCGCGGGACTCTTCTCTGCCCTGCCCCACTACCCCGCCCCCAAGCAGCAGGAGCACCTTCCTGCTTCAGAGCTGAAACTGCTTCTGCGCCAGCCGCTGCTGCTCACAGCGGGCGTCCTGCTCTTCTTTGAGTCCGGGGTCGAGTTCACGATAGGCGGCTACTTGACAACTTTCCTAACGCGCGAAATCGGCGTTTCCATTGCTGCCGCTTCGTGGATCCTGGCTGGGTACTGGGCGTCGCTGATGCTCTCCCGAGTTGTGCTGAGCCGCGTGCTGTTGCGAGTCGATCCGCGCCGTGTCGTGTTGGGCTGTGCAGTGGGAGCCGCAGTCAGCGCGGGTCTGGCGGCTGCCTCCCACGATGTCTGGGCCGCCGCCGTGGCTTTGCTCGCCGCCGGATGGACGCTGGCAGGCATCTTCCCCACGACACTCGGCATTCTTGGCGCGGCCTTCGGCCCGCGCTCCGGCACGGTCTTCGGAATCGTCATCGCCATGGCGCTCTGCGGCGGCATCTCACTGCCCTGGACGTCCGCCCATCTGGCGCAGGCATTCGGATTGCGCTATGTCCTGGGCCTGGTCGCGGGCTGCTTTTGCGCGATCGCGGCGCTCAGCCGGCTTCTGGTCTATCGCCCGGACCCGTGGACGACGGAGTGTGGGTAGGCTCACCGCTTCCGCCAGCCTCTTCGGGCAGATGGTGTCTCCACCACTCTTCCGCCCGCGCCTCGGTCCATGTCCCTGCGCCGGGGCAACTCTCCAGCAGTCTTCGCATCTCCGCTGCGCTCTGCGGCCGCTCCGCCGGATCCTTCGCCAGACACCGCATCAACAGACGCTCCAACTCGACCGGCACCACGATTTCGGTCACCCGCGACAAAGGCTCAGGCACCTTTTGCACATGCGCGATCGCCATCGCCACCGGATTCGGCTCGGCGAACACCAGCCGCCCCGACAGCAGCCAGTAGCCCACACACCCAAGCCCGTACAGGTCCACACGCCCGTCCAACTCCCGGGCGCCTTTCGCAATCTCCGGTGCCATGAAAGCGGGTGTCCCGGCCGTTCCTCCCGCCGCCGTCACAAGGGCGTCATCTTCATGCAGGAAGCTTTTCACCAGGCCGAAGTCCAGCAGCTTGCAGAAATCGTAAGTCACCCCGAGGCGGCAGAGGAACAGGTTCGTCGGCTTGATGTCGCGGTGCACCATGCCCCGGCGGTGCGCCTCCTCCAGTGAGACGCATGCCTGACACAGGATATGGATGACCCGCGCCGGCGGCTGCGAGCCGAAGCGCTTCACCATCCGCTCCAGGTCCAGACCGTCCAGCAGCTCCATCGCGTAATAGAGACCGCCGTCCACCGTCATCCCAAAATCGTAAAGCTCCACAGTGTGCGGCGAGCGCAGGCTGGAGATCGCCCGAGCCTCCTGCTCGAATCGCCTCAACAGAACGTCCGGTCCGCTCCCCGTCTGTGCCAGCAGCATCTCCGGCCGGATGAGCTTCACCGCGGCCTCGCGCTTCAGCAGGCGGTGTCTCGCCCGCCACACCTCGCCCATGCCGCCCTGTGCCAGCTTCTCCTCCAATTCGTACGAGCCCATCTCGCGTCCGCGCGCCGCCGCGAACTCCAGTTCGAGGAGGCGCCGATTGATCAGGGCGGCCGCGATCGCCATCAGTGCCGGCGGCAGGTAATAAATCAGCAGACGGTTCAGCGCAGCCGGCGGGAATCCGAGCATCGCTGTCAAAGCGAAGTGCACCACCGGGCCCATCGCCGCCGCGGCGAGGCTGAACAGGCATGCCGTCAGCGGCGGCGCGGGCACCAGAAGCGCAAACGCGGCCAGCCACAGCGTGATCGACGACATCCCTCGCACCACGACCCCGGATTCCCACGGCATCGCATTCTCGACCACCGCGATAGCCGCCGCGATGAGTACCTCATAGATGAGGCCCGCGCGCAAAACCGTCACGGCGGCCACGCGCCGGGAAAGCTCCATCCCGATCAGCGCCAGCGACGCCGCCACCGTCCCCCCCAGCGCCAGCCGCACCGCCGGATACTTCTGCGCCTCCGCTACCTCAGGCTGCAGGAAGCGCGCAAGCACAGCCATGACTATTGTGGCGACAATCGTTGCGCCGGCCACCCAGCTCAGCCGTACACGGCTTTGATGGATGAGATCGGGAGGCAGGGACCGGAGCGACATACTCGCCAGGCTCGGCTGCGTCTGAACGCACACCAGCTTTCCGCCGGCCGCCGGGTCCCCCTGTCCGCCGTTGCCCCTCAACCCAGCTCTCGAATTCGAATGTTTCGAAACCACACTTCAATGCCCGGCCCGGAATGCACCTGCAGCGCGATGATGCCTCGCTGCAGAACCGATGCGTCCTCCTCCGTGTAATCCACCGTCGTCATCCCGTCAAGCGTCAATGTTACATGGCGTCCCAATGCCCGAATCGTGTAGGTGTGCCAGCCGGACTTGTCGATCTTGTCGATCGCCGGCTGCGGCGCCTGTACCAGCACTTTGTTCCGCCGCGATTCGTCATACAGGCAGCCCCAATAGTTCTCGCCGATATCCGCCTGATAGCCTGACAGCTCGTGTTCCTTCTGCGCCGGCTCGCTGCGGAATTGCACTCCGCTGTTCCCTGCTCCATTCATCAGCCGGAACTCCAGCGTCAGCTCGAAATCTTCAAAGTGATCCTTCGTCCTGAGGAAGTCGTTCCACTTCTGGCCCGAGTGACGCCCGGCAATCATGCCGTCCCGCGCGCTCCACACGTTGGGCGTGTCCTCGACCCAGCCGTTGAGGCTCGTGCCGTCGAACAGAGGACGCCACGCTCCAGGCTGCCGCCCCGGAACAATCGCTCGCGCCGACCGGATCGCCTCGTTGCCCCAATGGGCGGCATTCGCGGCGTCGACGCTCGAGGCGACAGGCGCGTTCGGCTGCTTTCGCGTCTTGATGCAGTCCAGCCAGTTCAGCACGTGATCGATGGTCCCGTCCCGCTGTGCATCCACCCTCTGCGACGGCGGCGGAAGATGCGTCTTGCGGTCATACTCCGCGTCTTCGGCATACACCTCAAAGAACGGCCGCACCAGCCGCACGCTCCCCTTGGTCCCACGGAAGATGATGCCGCCGTCCTCCATGTGCGTCACCATCGTGCTCGTGTAGCTCACCTGGAACTTCTTCGGGTAAATGGACTCGACGCTCACCGTGTCGGGAGCCTCATACCACTCCACCTGGAATTTGGAGCCCTGCCCGCGCACCTCCAGCGGCACGCTGGCGCCCATGATCCAGTGGATCGCGTCGATCCAGTGCGAGTAAAGATCGGTCAGGGTGCCGCCGCCATAGTCCCAGAACCAGCGCCAGTTTGAATAGCGCCACGCGTCGAAGGGACGCGGGCAGGCGCTGCCGAGAAACTGCTCCCAATCTAGGCGCGCGGCATCGATCTGCGGTTGGCGCGCCCCGGCGTAGTTCTGATTCCACCAGCACAGCACCTGCGTGACGCTGCCGATGCCGCCTGACTGGATAAGCTCCCGCGCCTGCTGAAAATGAGGGTAACTCCGCTGCTGGTAGCCCACCTGCACGACTTGCGATGACGCATTCACCGCGTCAATCACCGTCCGCCCCTCGGCCACGGAGTGGGTCAGCGGCTTCTCGACGTAGACGTCCTTGCCCGCGCGCACCGCGGCAATTGTCATCGGCACATGCCAGTGGTCGGGCGATCCGATCACCACCGCGTCCACGTCTTTCATGTCCAGCACCGCGCGGTAATCGCGGTGCGCCGATGCCGAAGGATTCAGCGTCTTCATGGCAGTGGCGAATCGCGGCTGATAGACGTCGGCCAGAGCTGCAATTTCGGCGTTGCCGAACTCTTTGGCCGTTCTGGCCACATAGGCGCCGCGTCCCCCGGCGCCAAGAACGCCGATTCGGACGCGGTCGTTTGCGCCGGCCACTCGCGCGGAGGCAGCCGCGGTTGCTGCCGAGAGGAAATAGCGGCGTGTCACCATCGTCGGGCCCACTCCTTCATCGATTCCAACGCTGCCCGCGCCGTCTGCGCGTGCAGATCCACCGTGTCCTCGATCTTGCGAGCGTATCCTCCGGCGAGCGTCACGGCAACCGGGATGTGCTTGCGGAACGCCGTGTCGAAGATCAGACGGTCCCGCAGGAACATGCCCTCCCGCGACAGCGACAGTCCTCCGAGCTGGTCGTCGTAGAAGGGGTCGGCCCCCGCCACGTAAAACACGATTTCCGGCCGGAACCCAAGCACAGCCGTCTCGTAGGCGTTCCGGAGATGCCGCAGATAATCCTGGTCTGACGTGCCGTCCGGCAGATGGATGTCCACTGTCGATGGAGGCTTCTCGCTGGGGTAATTGTTGAAGTGGTGGATCGACAGCGTGAACACGTTGCGGTCGCCGGCAAAAATCGCCGCCGTGCCATTGCCGTGGTGCACGTCGCAGTCGGCGATCAACGCAGTCTTGATGGCGCCCTCCTGCTGCAGCACGCGCACAGCCACGGCCATGTCGTTCACGGCGCAGAATCCCTCGCCGTGTCCGGCGAAGGCATGATGGAAACCGCCACCGATGTTGAATCCGACGCCGTGGTTCAGTGCCTCGCGCGCCGCCAGCAGCGTGCCGCCTGCCGCCAGGAAGTACGCCTGCACCATCTTCCGCGAGTAGGGCACTTCCAGCTTCAGGATGTCGTGGTACGTCAGCGTGCCCGCCTCCAGCTTCCGCACCCACTCAGGAGTGTGGACCAACAGAAGCTGCTCGCGCGTTGCCGGCGACGGCTCCAGAAAATCCTCCGGCCCGCAGAAACCGCTGTCGAGAAGCCTGCGGCGGATCAGCTTGTACTTTTGCGTCGGGAAGACGTGATCGCCGAAGTGCAGGTCGTAGCCTTCGTGATAGACCAGCTTGAACGGCAGCATGAATCAGGCGCCGGCTTGCAGTGCGGTCAGGATCCCCAGCCGGTAGATATCCTCGGCCAGGCAGCCGCGGCTCAGATCGTTTGCGGGCTTGTTAAAGCCCTGGAAGAGCGGACCCGTGCACACGGCGCCGCCCAATCGTTCCACCAGTTTCACCCCAATATTAGCGCTGCCGACATCGGGGAAGATCAGCGTGTTGGCCTTGCCCGCCACCGTCGAGCCGGGTGCCTTTGAACGTCCCACTGATTCGACGATTGCCGCGTCCGCCTGCAGCTCGCCGTCTACGTGCAGGTCCGGCCTGCGCGCCTCAACGATGCGCCGGGCTTCAATGACTTTCGAGGCCAGCGGATGCTTCGCCGATCCCTTCGTCGAGAACGACATCAATGCGACGACCGGCTCCACACCAATCACGTTGCGCGTCGTCTCGGCCGTGGCGATCGCGATATCGGCTAGCTGCGAAGCCGTCGGGTCGATCATCAGGGCCGGGTCGGCCATGGCCAGGACGCCTCCCGCTCCGCATTCTTCCGCATGAGTGCACACGATCATCACGCCCGACGCTGTCTTGATGTCGGTTCGCATGCCGACGGTCATGTGTGCCGCGCGGAATGTGTCAGCCGTCGTCGTCGCAGCACCGCCGACAAAGCCGTCCGCCTCTCCCGACGCGACCATCAGTCCGGCAAACACCAGCGGATTCAGCGCAGTCTTCCGCGCTTCCATCTCCGTGACCCCGCGCGACCTGCGACGCTCCATCAGGATCCGGGCATACTCGTTCAGCTTCGGATTGTTCTCCGGCTGGTCCACCACAACGCACGATGCGATGTTCCCCTTGGGCCGGCCCATCAGGATGGGAATGACCAGTTCTTCCCGGCACAGCCGCGACGCCGCCTCGATCACCCGCGGATCCTCACCCTCCGGGAATACGATCCGCTTTTTCTTGATCTGCCGCCGCAAACGCTCCGTCTGTTTGTCGAAGTACATCCGCGCGGATTGGGGGACCTGCATAAAGGTCTTATTTTAACCTCCAGCGTCAGCCGGAGGTTCGAGCGCCTGCTTCATCGCCGCGCATGGCCCTGCTAACCGCCGTCCCCACTCACCGCTCGCGGCTGCAGCGGGTTCAATCGCGTCGTCATCGGCGTCCATGCGCGCCCCCCATGTCCCTTCAGTACAATCAGAGAAGGCCGTCCGCTTTGCATGCGGACCGCCGCGTTCTAGCTCAAGTTCAACAGGAAGGGTACGATCATGCGCAAAAAAGTCACTGTTGTGGGCGCTGGTAACGTAGGCGCCAATTGCGCCCTGCGCATTGCCGGCAAGGAACTCGCCGATGTGGTTCTTGTGGACGTGGTTGAAGGCGTCCCCCAAGGTAAGGGTCTCGACATCCTCCAGTCCGGACCGGTGGAAGGCTATGACGTCGCCGTCACGGGCGCCAACGACTACGAACCCACCGCCAACTCCGACATCGTCATCATCACCGCCGGCTTCCCCCGCAAGCCCGGCATGAGCCGCGACGACCTCCTGCTCGCCAACTACGAAATCGTCAAGAGCGCCACCGAACAGGTGGTCAAATACTCCCCGAACGCATTCCTGATCCTCGTCACCAACCCGCTCGACGCCATGTGCTGGGTCGCCCAGCAGGTCTCCAAGTTCTCCCGGAATCGCGTGATCGGCATGGCGGGCGTCCTCGACACGGCCCGCTACCGCACCTTCATCTCGATGGAGCTTGGCGTCTCGGTGGAGAACATCACCGCCCTGGTCCTCGGTGGCCACGGCGACACCATGGTGCCCATCGTCCGCCTGACCACCGTCGGCGGCATTCCGATCACTGAACTGCTTCCCCAGGACCGCATCGACGCTCTCGTCGACCGCACCCGCAACGGCGGCGCCGAGATCGTCAAGTACCTCAAGACCGGCAGCGCTTACTACGCTCCCTCCGCGGCCGCCGTCGAGATGGCCGAGTCCATCCTCAAGGACAAGAAAAAGGTGCTGCCCTGCGCCGCGCTGCTCGAAGGCGAGTACGGCTACAACGGCCTCTACGTCGGCGTCCCCGTCAAGCTCGGCGCCAACGGCATCGAGAAGGTCTATGAGGTCAAACTCGAGCCTGCCGAAAAGGCTCAGCTCGACAAGAGCGCCGCGGCGGTGAAAGAACTCATCGACGTCCTCAAACAAAAGGCCGGAATGTAAGATCCGCGGCGGGTTCTACGCCTCGCCTTCGCTATCGGCATCTGCTCGCCTTGACGCTTGTAGGCGCCCGGAACACAATACATCCGGGCGCCGACCGCCCATTTTGTCTTCGGAGGTGCCGCGATGTTCGAATCCAACAAGGACCTCATCAGACGCTCCATGGACGAGATCTGGAACCATGGCGACTTCGCGCTGATCGACCGCGTCTTCGCGCCCGGCTATGTATTCCGCCACCCGAATTTTCCCGAACCGCTCACGGGGCCCGACGGGTACAGGCGCTTCGTCCGCGCCTATCGAACTGCATTCCCCGATCTCCACCTGACCATCAACGACCTGATCGCTGAAGGCGACGTCGTCGTCTGCCGCTGGACGGTCACAGGCACACACTCGTACGAACTGAGAACCACCTCGATCACCGCTCCACCTTCGCACCACCAGGTGGTCTGGAGCGGCATCACGATTTCCACTGTTCGCGACGGTCTCATTCTCGATGACCTGATGTATTCAGACACCCTCGGATTGCGCATGCAGTTGGGCTTCTTCGTGATGGAGCCTCACGAGATGCCGAGCCGGGCATGAAAAGCATACAAATCTGACGCCCGGGATTCCTCCGCGCGCGAACGATCGGATACAATACAAAGTCCGGCGGAGGCAGGACGTGGACGACAACATCATTCGGATGATCAGCGGCGTGCTCGCCGTGCTGTGCATCGTCATCATCGTCCTGCGCCGAAAAGCCAAGAGGAAGGACTCTCAGCAAGACGAGTTCTAGTTTCAACTCCACTCGGACGCTCTTCACCCCATTACATGGCCAAGAACTCGACGTCAACGACACAAACGCCGGAAATCTCGCCCCGCCACACACGGTTCCGGCTCATCGTCCGCCCGTCTCCGATTCACCGCTGGGGCGTCTACGCGGAAGAGGTGATCCCCAAGGGACGCAAAGTGATCGAATATACAGGGGAAAGGATCAGCCGCCGCGAGACGGCGCGCCGTGCCGGCCGCACGCTGAATTACCTGTTTACCCTGGACAGCTACTGGACCATTGACGGAGGTGTGGGCGGCAGCGGCGCCGAGTTCATCAATCACTCCTGCACGCCCAACTGCTACGCCTGGATTCAGAAGGGCCACATCCTATACATGGCTGCGCGCGACATCCTGCCGGGCGAGGAGCTCACGGTCGATTATCGCTTCGATCCCGACGTCCCCAAAGTCCCCTGCGGCTGCGGATCGACGGGCTGTCGCGGCACCATCAACCTTTTGAAGCAACCCAAACGGCGCAAGAGCTAGCGGCTCGCCTCACCTCGGAAACGACCGTAGCGGCTCCCACGCCAGTTCGCCCTCTCTCTCCAGGCGCAGCAGCCGGTTGTACTTCACCAGGCGCTCCGACCGCGTCACCGAGCCCACTTTGATCTGACCCGCTCCTGATGCGCACGCCAGATCTGCCAGGAATGAGTCCTCGGTCTCCCCGCTCCGCGCCGAGACCACCGCCAGGAAGCCGGCGTCCCGCGCCATGTCGAGCACCCGGAACGTTTCCGTCAGCGTCCCGATCTGGTTCATCTTGACCAGCACCGCATTCGCCGCTCCCTCGCGGATGCCGCGCTCCACCCGCGCCGGGTTGGTTGTGAAGAAGTCGTCTCCCACGAGCTGCATCTTCTTTCCGAGGCGGTTCGTCAGTTCCTTCCAGCCTTCCCAGTCGTCCTGATCGAGACCATCCTCCAGCGACCTCAGCGGGTACTTCGACGCCCACATCTCGTACTGCGAAATCAGGCCCGAAGCCGACAGGAACCGGCCTTCGGATTTCAGTTTGTAGACGCCGTTGTGGTGAAAGTGCGACGAGGCCGCGTCGACGGCGATCGACACCTGCTCGACGGGACGATAGGCTGCCCGCTCGATGGCCCGTGTCAGTACGTCCAGCGCGTGCTGGTTGCTCGACAGTATGGGGCCCCATCCGCCTTCATCCGCCACTCCGGTGAGGACACAGCCGCGGTCCGCCAGCAGCCGGCGCGCGTGCCGGTGGATGTCTGCGACGGCCCTCAATGCATCCGCGTAGGAGGGGAAGCCGTGCGCCACGGCGAGAAAGTCCTGGAATTCCATCTGCTTTCCCGCGTGCATGCCTCCGGAGATGATGTTGACCATCGGGACGGGCAATCGCGGCTTCCGCGGCTGAGCTCCGAACAGTGACAGGGTCCGCCACAGCGGTTCGCCCTTCGCCCGCGACACGGCGCGAGCCACCGCGCAACTCACGCCCAGCAGCGCGTTCGCTCCCAGCCGCGAACGGTCCGACGTGCCGTCAAGCGCAATCATCTTTGCGTCGATCGCCGCCTGATCGCCGGCGTCCATCCCAATCAACGCCTTCGCGATCTCACCTTCGACATTCGCGCAGGCTTTCAAGGTTCCCTTGCCGCCATACCGCGCGGCATCCCCGTCGCGCAGTTCGACGGCCTCATGCCGTCCGGTTGACGCCCCCGAGGGCACCTGGGCGGAGGCGCGGACGCCTCCGTCGAGCGTCACCTCCACCTCGATCGACGGGACGCCCCGCGAATCCAGAATCTCCAATGCACGCAACTGCGATATGGACAGGTTCATGTCAGTGCTCGTTGAAATGCCTCCGCAGCGCAGGCCGGAGGGTTCAGAATCAGCCCTTCAGCGGCGCCGCGAATCCTTGCCTTCAAATCCTCGTCCCGCACGTATTCCGCGGGGGACTTGCCGTCGATCCGCGCCATCAGCAGGCATCCGAGGTGACGCATGGCGGCAGGCTCCAGCCAGTCGAATCCGTCTGCCAAGGCGTCGTGCAGGGCGCGCCAAAACTCAACGGCCGCCGAGGAGAGCCGGCCCGCCGCTTCCGGCAGGAACGCCGCTTTCAGCAGCAGGTGGTTGCTCAGGAATGCGGCGTCGAAGGCAGGGTCGCCCCAATGCACCACTTCCCAGTCGATCACCATCAACGCTCGGCCCCTCACCAGAAGATTCTTCGGGCTGTAGTCTCCATGAACGAGAGAAACGCGCCGCTGCAGACACTCCTCTATGAGTTTCGTGAAGCGTTCGCGGAGAGCCGGGTGCCGCGCGGCGGTGCTGCGGTAGTAAGGGTCCACCCGCAGTTCCCCGAATACCGTCAGATCGCCGAATTCAGCTTGCCATTCCGGCCTCCGGGCGCTTTCGCGAATCCAGGCGCCGAGCAGCCTGCCCGCTTCCTGTGCGAGTTCCTGACGGACCTCGCCCGAAAGCAGTTCGGATTTCCAAGGGATGGCATTTGCCGGCGCCGCCTCCATTGCGAAAGTGAAGTTCGCCCGATCCTCGAACACGATTTCGGGCACCGCCCCGCGCGGCAACACCGGCGCTACAGCGCGCAAGGCCGCGCACTCTCTGTAGATGCGCTCCCGCCGGCTGAGCCATTCCTCGCGCACCCGCAGCCGCTCCAGTGACTGCTTGATGACGCACCGGGATTCGCCGCACTCCGCCAGTATCACGTGGTTGGACACTCCTCCGCCCAGCGACCTGAGTTCCAGCGAGATGGGTGGGACGCCGAGCTTTCGAGCCAGCCAGCTACGGGCATCCGGAGAGTCCAGTTCCAGCAACTGGGACGATTGTACCGAAATCGCCGTGTCTAACGGCGGAGGAACGAGAACAGGCTCGACAAGGACGACGTCTTCGCCGCCTGCGCCGATGCCTGCTTGCCCGACAACTTCTCCGCCAATTGGATGATGCTCCGGCCGACACTCGTCCCAGGCGGCAGCGGTTTGCCTTCCACCAGCGCACTCTGCACGTCGGCATAGTCGCTCGGCACGAGGTGATAGATGTCTGTGTGCAGGGCGGATTCAATCACGTCTCTGCTCAAACCGCCGTCCTTGTGGTAGCGGTTCACGACGACCTTGATCTTCCCACGGTCGATCCGGTTCCGATCCATGTAGGCCAGCGTTCTCTGCGTGGCCTGAAGTGCGGGAAGCTCGTTAGTGGTCACCAGCAGCAGCTCATCGCACAGCCGCGCCAGCGTCAGATTCCATTGCCCGTAAGGGCCGCTACTGTCGACCACGATGACCTCGTACAGAGACCGTGCGAACTCGAGGAGGTTAGCCGCGTTATGCGCCTCGTCGATGCCGTGCACCGGCTGATCAGGACTGAGCATAATGTCTATGCCGCCGGACGTGTGCACCATGCCGCGCCAGACGTCTTCGTCCAGCACCGATCCGCGCGTGAGCGCGTCCATGAAGCTGTAGTTTTGCTTCAGCTTGAGCTGAAATGAGACCGTGCCGGCCAGAGGGTCCAGGTCGGCAAGCAGAATCTTCTTCGCACCCACGCGTTTCCAATGCTGAGCGAGGTTGCAGGCCACGGTGGAAGCGCCGCAAGCTCCCTTGGCAGGAGTGACGCAGTACACCTTTGCGTGGTTCAATGCCTTGCCGCGATGCAGCGTCGCGATCCGTTCCATGACGGGGACGAAGTGCTCGCTGGTTAACGGCTGGAAGAGAAACTCGGTGGCGCCCTGGCGCAGCGTGCGCAGGATGTACTCCGAGTCGTTGCTCCCATGCACCGCCACCACAGGGAGTTTCGCATCGAGCATGGAGAGGTCGCTGATGAGGGCGAGGGCCCAGTCCCGGCTCGATTCGGCATCGACAAAGCACAGATTACAGCCCTGATCCTGCAGTGCTTCCGAGACCACCGCGCGGGTTGGATATTCCTTTAACTCCAGGACTGGCGAGAAGGGCAGATGTTCGGCCAGCAATGGTGCCAGTTCCGCGCTCAGCTTGCCATTAGGGCAGATGAGCAGCACCTTCCACTGACCGAAGTTTCGACTGGGCGAAGGAGAGGCCATGAGTCATATGTTCTATCGACTCGCCTCATCAAAAACTTGAGAGCGATTGGCTCTCAAATGAACTATGTTTCAGAACCTGAGTGTGCAGCTGCCGTCCGGCAACAGACCGGCACGACCATTGGGAAACGATTGATGCTAAAAGGTATTACCAAACACTACGTTGGATTATGCGAAACCCAGCCGGCGACCGCGGAGGGCATCCGCTCGCTGCTCGGCTCCACGGAAGACCTGGAGTGCGTCTGGGTGGTGCCCGCTCCCCTGCTCGCCGTACAACTGGCGCGTCAGCAGCGCGTCAGCGCCATGCTCATCGACAAGGGGCTCGGCCAGCATGCGGTGATGAACCTGCTGGGCGACCTGAGGGTCTCCGCGCCGGGTACGGGCGCCGTCATCTGGGGGGCCTCGATCAGTGAATCCGAAGCGCTGCGCCTGTTGCAGGCCGGCGCTCGCGGATTGCTGCGCAAGTCGGCGGACCTGTTGACGGTCGAGACCTGCCTGCGCACGGTATCCAACGGCTCGACGTGGCTTGAGGATTGCGTCTATCGCGACCCTTCCCGCGATGCAAGGAACGGCCACAACGAATTGACAGCACGGGAGTTGCAGGTTCTCCGGCTCGTGGAGGAGGGCAAGCGGAACAAGGAGATCGCGGCTACGCTCGGCATACGGCCTGGGACCGTCAAGATTCACCTGAAGCATATCTTCGAGAAGACGGGAGTACACGGGCGCTACGGACTCGCTCTCAGCGGGATGCGCCAGCGCGGCCTGATCGCCGACCTGTCCTCGGGGGCTTCCATGACGGCAAGAGGGGCTGAAGTCGCGTGATATCCTGACACACGTGCGGGCATCGGTGCTGACAGCCAAAGCAATTCTTTTCACCAGCGTGGCGATGATGACAGGCGCGGCGCCGCCACAAAAGACGCCGCCCCAGCCTCCTCTCATCGATACGCTTGTGCGCGAACTGGATCGCAATCTTGCGGAGTTCAAGGCGAAGGCCGACCCCGCACCATACTTCATCGCCTACAGCGTCACGGAGGAGGAAAGCGACGGGATCAGCGCACGGCTTGGCGCCGTGACGGCGCGCGGCAGGAGTCAGCGCCGGCTGCTCGATTGCTCGGTGCGCGTAGGATCGCCGCAGTTCGACAACTACCACATGCTCGAAGGGGACCGGCCGCGCTTCGCGGCCGCCACTCCGATTCCCGTCGAGGACTCCCCGGACGCCATCGCCCGTGCGGCGTGGCGGGAGACGGACCGCGCCTGGCGGGCAGCGTCGCAGCGGCTGATGCGCGTGAAATCGTCGGCTCAACTGCGGACAGGCAACGACAAATCACTCGCCGATTTCTCCACCGAGAAGCCGGCCACCGATATACAGACGGTGCCGCGATACAAGTTCTCGATGGATGACTGGGCGCCGCGGCTCAGAAAGCTGTCCGCTGCCTTTGGCGATTACTCCGGCGTGATCAACTCTTCCGTGAGCCTCACCTGGCGCCGCGAAGTGAAGACCTACGTCAGTTCGGAAGGCTCGCGCCTGCAGCACGGCCGCAACTTCTACCGCGTAATGATCACGGCGAATGCGAAAGCTTACGACGGCAACGACCTGAGCGTGATGGAGAGCTTTGAGGCCGAGGATCCCTCAAGACTGCCGAAGGACGACGCGATTGCAGCGGCAATCAAAAAGGCAGGCGCCGATCTGACGCAGATGCTGAAGGCGCCGCCGGCGGATCCGTATGTCGGCCCCGCGATCCTGTCCGGCCGCGCGGCGGGCGTGTTCTTCCACGAGATCTTCGGCCACCGCGTCGAGGGCCACCGCCAGCGGGATGAGACGGAAGGGCAGACGTTTTCAGCCTCCGTAGGCAAAAGCGTGCTGCCGGAGTTTCTGTCGGTGACATTCGATCCGACGCGCAAGAGCACGGAGACCACGGATCTGAATGGCTGGTATACCTACGACGACGAAGGCGTGGCGGCACGCCGCGTCGGACTCGTGGACAAGGGAATCCTGCGGACTTTCCTCATGTCGCGGACTCCAATTGCAGGCTTTCCTGAATCGAACGGCCACGGCCGGCGGCAGCCCGGACTGGAAGTTGTGGCCAGGCAGTCGAACCTGATCGTTGAATCGAGCAAGCAGGTCAGCGATGCCGAACTGCGCAAGATGCTCATCGCCGAAGCGATGCGGCAAAACAAGCCGTACGGGCTTTACTTCGAGCAGGTGACGGGCGGCTACACAACGACGCGTCGCGCCGGACTCCAGGCGTTCACGGTGATCCCGCTGGTGGTGTACCGCGTGTATACCGACGGGCGGCCTGACGAGATGGTGCGCGGCGCAGACATCGTGGGGACGCCGCTGGCGAGTTTCGGCAAGATCCTGGCAACCTCGAACCGGGCTGAGGTGTTCAACGGCTACTGCGGAGCGGAGTCGGGAAGTGTGCCGGTGTCAGCCGCTTCGCCGGCGCTGCTGGTGTCGGAGATTGAGATCCAGCGCAAGCCGGAGACGAAAGACATGCCGCCCTTGCTGCCGCGGCCGAGAGCGGAGGTGGGGCGATGAGAATTCCTCTGGCGATCCTGGCGATGCTGGCGGCAGCGGCTTTTGCGCAGCAGGACCCGCAGGATGCGAAGGTCGCGGCGGCGATCTCCTCGGACCCTGTATTGCGCGCAGCCGGTGAAGAGATGGCGCGGGCGCGCATCCTGAGAACGCTGGGCGAGTCCATCTTCTACATCGAGGTCTCGGCGGATGACGCGGAGACGTTCGGAGTCTCGGCGACGCTGGGCTCGGCGTTCGCGCCGCAGAAGTCCCGGATGAGGCCGCTGCGAGTGGCTGTTCGCGTCGGCGGTACAAACTTCGACAACACCAACTCAATCTACTCCGACTACTACTCAGGAACACGATACGATCCGGACTCGCTGCCGCTGGACAACGACGCCCTCGCGCTGCGCGACACGCTCTGGCTCTCGCTGGACCGTGCCTACAAGATGGCAGTGGAGGCGTTGGGGCGAAAGGCCGCCGCGGTGCGCGGCATCACGGCGACTGACACACTGCCGGACTTCTGGGATTCCCCGGGGCGCATCTTGATGGAAGAGCCCCGCAAAGTGCGGATCGATGAAGATGCCTGGACCAACAGGGTGAAGGCGCTCTCGCTCGTCTTCTCCCGCTATCCGGAGATCACGTCATCGACGGTGGAATTCGAGACGTCGCAGGGCACGTTTTACCTGCTGAACTCACTACGCACCGTGGTCCGGACACCGGACCGGTTGGGGATGTTGCGGATTCGTGCGTCGCAGCAAGCGCCTGACGGAATGGTGCTGTACGACGGCGCGGTGGTGCAATCGCTGGACCCGTCTCAGATGCCCGCGGACGCGGAACTGCGCAAGGCCACCGAGAGCGTCGCACAGAACCTGGCCGGGTTGGCGAAAGCCCCCATCGGGGAAGCGTATGCGGGCCCGGTGTTGTTTTCCGGCGCTGCATCGGCGCAGATCTTCGGAGAAGTGATGGGCGCGCATCTGAGCGTAATGCGGCGCCCTGTCTCGGATCCGGGGCGGCCCGTGCCGGTGCCGGTGAGCGAGTTCGACGGGCGGATCGGCATGCGTGTCCTGCCGGAGTGGATGGACATGGTGGACGATCCGACGCTGAAGGAGTACAACAAGGCGCCTCTGTTGGGCCACTATGAGGCGGACCTGGAAGGCGTGTTTCCGGGGCCGGTGACGCTGGTGGAGAAAGGCAACCTGAAGGCGCTGCTGACGACGCGGCAGCCTGTGCGTGGAATGACCGGGGCGAATGGCCGCGCGCGGCTGCCGGGGCTGTTCGGTCTGAAGACCGCGCGCATTTCGAACCTGTTCGTGAAGGCGCAGAAGACTGAGACGGACGAGCAGCTCAAGGCGCGGCTGATCGACATGGTGAAGCAGCAGGGCAAGCCGTATGGGATGCTGGTGCGTAAGATGGATTTCCCCAGCGCTGGCACGGTCGATGAACTGCGCCGTATCAGCGGCCGCGCCGGCCGATCGGGCGGCGGCGGACGTCCGGTGTCGTCGCCGGTGCTGCTGTACAGGGTCTACCCTGATGGGCGCGAGGAACTGGTGCGCGGGTTGCGGTTCCGGTCGCTGACGACGCGGAATTTCCGGGACATCGTGGCGGCTGGAGCACAGGAGTATCAGTTCGATTTCATGGACAATGGCGCGCCGCTGGCGTTGATGGGCGCGGGCAACTACATTGTGGGCTGCTCGGTTGTAGCGCCTTCCGTCTTGTTTGAGGAGCTGGAACTGGAGGCCGCGGGCGAGGATTTGCCGAAGCCGCCCGTGGTGGCCCCACCGGCCTTGACCGCGCCGAAGTAAGCTCAGAGTGTAGAAGCCTTGGGCATACTGTCACGCACAATCTTCCTTGAGATCAGCGCCAGCGCCGTGCTGGGTGCGCTGTTGTTCGTCTTCGTGCTGTTCCTGCAGAAGGCAGGACAGTTGTTTTCGATCCTCGTGTCGGCGACGACAACGCCGGAAACCGTAGGCTATCTCTTCCTGCTGCTGCTGCCTGCGACGATGCCGCTGACCCTGCCGCTGGGCGTGCTGGTCGGGACTCTGATCGGACTGAGCCGTATGTCGAGCGATGGCGAGATCATCGCGATGCGGGCGTCGGGCGTGCCGGCGTGGCGGGTGATGCTGCCGGTGACGGCGTTCGGGCTGCTGGCGATGGCGGCGACGGGGTATTGCTCCTTGTACCTGACGCCGTGGTGCAACGGCGAGATGGTGCGGGTGATCAACAACATGGGCGCGGCGCAGTTGACGGCGGAGATCCAGCCGCGTGTGTTCGAGGAGAGCTTCCCAAACCGGGTGCTGTACGTGGGTGATGTGATCCCGGGGCAGCCGGCGAAGTGGCGCAACGTGTTCATCGCCGACCTGACTCCTCCGGCCGAGCGGACGGACACGACGCAGCAGAAGGGCGAAGGCCCGCAGGTGACAATCGCGTCGGAGGCGATCGTGGTGGCGGATGCGGTCAAGAACCGGCTGCAACTCTCGCTGCAGAACGGGTCAACGTATTCAGCGGCGCAGGATCCGTCGGAGTATCACAAAATCTCGTTCCCGCAGGGCGAGCAGGAGTTGGAGTCGCGGGAGCGCAGCGAAGTGAAGGCCAAGAACTACGTAGCGACGCCGACTCTGGAACTGGTGAAGGAGAGAAACAATTCACTGGAAGCGCGGATCGAGTTCCACCAGCGGTTGGCGCTGCCGTTGGCGTGCGTGCTGCTGGCGCTGACGGGGATGCCGCTGGGGGTGAGCTCGAAGAAGGGCGGCAAGAGTGCGGCGTTCGTGATCACGGTGCTGTTTGCGCTGCTGTACTACATGACACTGGTGAGCCTCATCGGGCTGGCGCGGGAAGGCAAGCTGGCGGCGTGGAAGGCGGTGTGGACGCCTAACCTGATCTTCGCGATCACGGCGCTGGTGCTGCTGCTGCGGCTGGAGAAGCCCGGGGACCGCGATCTGCTGGATATGTTCTGGCGCTGGCTGGTTTCGGCATGGGATTGGGTCCGGACGCGGCTGCATATGAGCGCGGCGAAGGCGGGGGCTCTCCCGGGATCGCTGCCTCGCACACGGATGTTCTTCCTGCCCCAGGTGATCGACACCTATGTAGTGGGGAACTTCACTTTTTACTTCGGGATGCTTCTGTTCAGCTTCGTGACCCTCACCGAAGTGTTCAACTTCTTCGAACTGCTGGGCGACGTATTCCGCAATCAGATCCCGATGAACGAGCTGTTCCGGTATCTGTTCTTCCTGGCGCCGAAGTTGATTTACGACGCGGCGCCGGTGGGCGTGCTGGTAGCGACGCTGGTCACTTTCGGCGTGATGGCCAAGAACAACGAGATCACGGCGTTGAAGGCGTGCGGCGTGAGCCTGTACCGGCTGGCGATGCCGGTACTGGTGGCGAGCCTGGCCCTGAGCGCCGGGCTGTTCGCATTTGATTACTACGTGGCGACGAACGCGAACATGATCCAGGACCGCCTGCGCAATAAGATCAAGGGCAAGCCGGTGCAGACGTATCTGACGCCGGAACGAAAATGGATCTTCGGCCGGGGTTCGCGGATTTTCTATTACAGGTACCTGAACGAGACGGATGGAGTGTTGGGAGGCGTCAGCGTCTACGAACTGGAGCCGCGCACGTTCCGGATGCACCGCCACATCTACGCGGAGCGGGCGAGGTGGGAACCGTCGCTAAAGACGTGGATCTTCCAGAACGGCTGGGTTCGTGACGTGCGCGCGAAGGAAGATTCGTACCGGGACTTTCAGGGAGAGACGGCCACGTTCGCCGAGCTGGATGAGCCGCCAAGCTGGTTCCTGAAGGAAGTGAAGACGTATAAGCAGATGAACTACCAGCAGCTCGACGGCTACGTTGCGGAGCTGCGCCAGTCGGGGTTCAACACGATTCCGCTGCAGGTGCAGTATCACAAGAAGTTCTCGGCGCCGCTGTTTGCGCTGGTGATGGCGCTGCTGAGCGTGCCGTTCGCCTTTCTCACCGGAACGCGAGGGGCGATGACGGGCGTCGGCGTGAGCTTCGGGGTGGCGGTGGCGTATTTCGCGTCGAACTACCTGTTCGAGCAGTTGGGGAATGTGAACCAGTTGCCTCCGGAGATCGCGGCGTGGTCGCCGGATGCGGTGTTCGCGCTGGCAGGCGTCTATTTGATGACGCGGATGCGGACGTAGCCGCGGCCCGCGGATGCCTGCTTAGCTTCTCCGCTCTCCACGCATTACTTGCGCCACGACGCGAGCCGGCTCGGAACCCACTGCTTCGAGACCGGCGATCACGCCTTCCCGGTCAGCTTCATTGCGGTTCTGCGACAGCTTCCACTTCCCCTCGATCGCCTGCACAGTCAGTTCAACTCCGACGATTGCAGCCAACTGTCCGTCAATGAACTCCTTCGGCGCGTCAGTCACCCGCCAGCCGGTCCCGAGTTTGCCTTCCTGTGAACTCGTCAGGTCTTCGACCAACTGCCGAAGCCATTCGGGATCTGTCTTGAATGTCACGCTCCCCCGGACGTGCACGGCGATGTAGTTCCACGTCGGCACGACCTTGCCATGCTCGCGCTTGGAGGGGTACCACGCCGGTGAGACGTAGTGCTGCGGCCCGCTGAAGATGGCCAGCGCCTGGCCATCGGCATGCGTCTCCTTCCATTGCGGGTTGGCACGCGCGATGTGCCCGCGGAGCACGGCAGTGTCTCCCGTCTGAACGTAGAGCAGAGGAACGTGACTCACCTCGATCCCCTCACTTCCGGTGGTGATCAGAGTGGCTAGCGGGTACGCCGCTATGGCTTCCTGCAAGACGTCCAGCCGGTCTTCACGGAATGTGCTCGGCATGTACATCTCTCCAGGTTCGCATGGACGGGCCGAGCTGATTCCTTTAAGGCCTCGGCTTCTCGGGGGCGGCTGAAACTATCTGCGCATCCGCACTGTCGCCCGAGCGAACCTCTCCCCAAAACTGCGCGCCTCCACCTTCGCCGCCTCGCTCACCCTTCCGGACGCCTGCGGTCCCAGCGTCCCGTACCCTTCACCGTTCACACCGCCCACAATCACGAACCGCATTGCCAGCAGCGCTGAGATCACCGACAGCCGCGTCACGTCCTGACCGTTCGACGCCGACCCCGCTGTGCAAAACACCCCGCCTGTCTTCCCCTCGCCCCACGGCTTCTTCTGCACCTCCGCCATCCGGTCGATGAACCTCTTCGTTTCTCCAGACATCGTCTGCCAGTGCACCGGCGTTCCGATGAGGACTCCATCCGCCGACACGATCTCCTCCGGCCTCACATCCGCGCTTTTCTTCAGCACAACCTCCACTCCCTCCACGGAGGCGGCCCCGTCACGCACGGCCGCCGCCAGCGCCGCCGTGTTTCCTGTTTCTGAGTGATACGCGATCAGAATCTTCACCGGCGCCGCCCACACGGCAGCCATCATCGTCAGCAAACACACTGTCAGCCGCAACATGAATTACACTCTACGCCGGTCGCCGCCTGTCCGGGCCCGCCCACCCCTCCCGCCGTCCCGCCTGCCGTCTCGAATCAGTTCGGAGCAACCTTTTGTGGAAGGAAATCGTCTTTTGAATTAGAAGCAATTTCTGGGATTCGAATCGAAATAGAGGCAGAAACAGCCGGATCCGGTACCACACGATTACGGAAGGAGTTTACACCTCAATGAACCGCATCTACGCGTGTTTCGTGGCCACTGCCCTTGCCGCGTTGCCTGGCGTGGCCGCTCCGCACCCCAACTCGGCGCAGGTTCTGATGGAAAATATGCAGGAAGAGGCCAGCGCGGCTGTCGATGACGCTTACCACTCTGCGCCCTTCACCCCAAGTAAACTGAGCTGGGAAGGTTATGCCTCCTCACTGGAAAGCCTCAGGGCGCGCATCAATCAGATGGGAGCGGACCTCGCTCACCTCAAGCAGATGACCTCGATGGAAGACCAGGCGTCTCGCCAGGCCATCGCTGAGGTCGAACCGATTCTCCGCGACATGGCGACACGCACCCAAAGCGCGATTCTTTATTTCAACGAGAATCACAACCGCGTCGAATTTCCTGCGTATACCGATCGTCTCAAGGCCATCGAGCAGGACTCGGAGCGCATCGCGCATCTCCTCAAAGACGCGCAAAAACTCACTCACGTCCACAGTCAGGAGGCTACCCTCACCCAGGAACTCGGAATGTAGCATCGCCGTTCCGGAGCGGGGACTTCACCTCGCGATGGGCCCCATCTCCAGCCCCCGCTCCACCGAATAACTCGCTCCCACCGATCCCGCCGACGAATTCTCGCGGCTCAGCCCCATCAGCTCACGCAGCCGGTACACCGCCTCCAGGCCCGTGCAGTGCGTCCCCATCACCACGCGCACACCGCGCGATTTCAACTGTCCCGCCGTCCACGCCAGCGTCTTCTCATCCGCGGCGAACAGGTGCATCCCTCCCACGACAGCTTCCACGCGCTGGCCATCCGTCTTCTGCACCGCGTAGTCCGTGATGTTCACGATCCCCGCATGGCCGCAGCCCGTCACCACCAGCAGGCCCTTCGCCGTGTTCACCACCAGTGCCATGTCCTCCGGCACAGTGTCCTCGACCACTCTGCCATCCGGCAGTTTCACCTGCCCTGATCCGCTCCAGTTCCTTTCCGCGAACTTGCGTGGCACCGGCCCGGTCAGCCAGACTCCCGGCGCCAGTTCATGCCACCCCTCAATCTCGACCAATGTCCCGCCCAAATCCTCCATCGCGCTCTTCAGCCGCGCTCCTGCATCGGCTCCGCGCGCCCCGGGACGCTCGTACAAGAACCCCCGCGCCACCCACACCCGCGACAGGGCCTTTTCATCGCGGGCCATATACGACCGGCGCAACGTCAACAGTCCCCCCGTATGGTCGCCGTGGCCGTGGCTCAGTATCACGTCCTTCACGCTCGACAGGTCGATCCCCATTTCGCGGCAATTGTTCAGCACGGTCTCCGGACGCGCCCCCGTGTCGAACAGCCACTTCTTTCCGCCGGCCTCCACCAGCGCGGCAAAGCCCCACTCGCCCACCCCTCGCGCATCCGCCACCTGCGTGCTCAATACCGTTACCTTCACCTGTTGCGCCACCGGCGCTCCGGTGCACATTCCGCATAGCACGGCCGTCAGCCACATGCGTTCAATCATGCGGGCATTTTACGGCTACACTCGGAAGAAATGCACGCGCTTCTTCTCATCGCCCTCCCGCTGCTCCAGACCATCGCGCTCGAAGGCGACACTCACCACGTGCAGGGCATCGCCGTGGAGGGCAACACTCTCTGGGTCACCAGCGTCGATAGGGCCGCGCAAAAAGGCTTCCTCTCCGAATACGCTCTCGACACGGGCCGCCGCATCCGCTCCGTCGAACTCCAGAAGGGCGACACTTTCCACCCCGGCGGCTTCGATCAGGACGAAGAATCACTCTGGATCCCCGTCGCCGAGTACCGTCCCAACAGCCACACCCTCATCCAGCGGCGTTCCAAACAAACTCTTGAACTTTTGTCGTCTTTCGAGGTCCCCGATCACATCGGATGCCTCGCCGTCCTGTCCTCCTCGCTGATCGCCGCAAACTGGGACGCCCGCAAGTTCTACACCTACTCGCTCGACGGCAAACAGCAAAGCGTTCGCAACAACCCCAACCTCACCCGCTATCAGGACATCAAGTACCGCGACGGTGCGATCATCGCTTCCGGGCTCTACCCCAAAGGCCGCACCGGCGGCGCCGTGGAGTGGCTCGATCCGGAAACTTTCATGCCCATGCGCACCGAATCTTTTGCGCTCACCGATCGAGGCACTCCCTTCAACAATGAAGGCATGGAGCTGCGCGATAACCGACTCTACCTGCTTCCTGAAGACTCTCACTCCCGCCTCTTCGTCTTCGACCTTTCTCAGCAGTGAAAAGCAGTGCACGATCCGGATCCGCTGCGCGTCAACGCATGCAGGAGTCCTAACCATGCGTCTCGCCGCCCTGACGTTTCTGGCCGCCTCTCTGCTCTCGGCGCAGGATGTCCCCCCTGCCGGCTCATACAAAGTGGAGTTCCTCATCCACGACGACGGCGATGCCAAGGCAACCCGCCGCTATACCATCCTCATGGACCCTGCCGGCAAGGGCGTATTTCGCGTCGGACAGCGCGTTCCCGTGTCCACCGGCAAGGACACCATGACTTACGTCGATGTCGGCGTGAACGTCGATGCACGCCTCCGAATGCAAGGCAGCAAAGCGCTTCTCAGCTCCGACATTGAAATCAGTTCGGCAGTGCCCCTCTCCGGGCCGGGCTCGTCTCAGCCGAAGATTCTGCAGGTTCGCATCTCTTCCACCGCCACGCTCGCCCCAGGCAAACAGGAGATGATCGCCGCTGTCGACGACCCCGCCTCTTCCCGCAGAATCCAGGTCGAAGCGCTGGTCACGCCCGTGCCGTAAACACGCGCGGCAGCGGGAACTCCCGGCTGCAGGCGGTGTCTCTCTTCACTAGGAGAAGCACCAAATGCTCGAAGTCCGCGGCCTCACCAAGCTCTTCAGTGGCATTCCCGCCGTCGATAACGTCAGCTTCACCGCGCCTCCCGGTGAAGTCACCGGCTACCTCGGCCCCAACGGCAGCGGCAAGTCCACCACGGTGAAAATGATCACCGGCCTCATCGAGCCCACGCAGGGCCACATCTTCTGGCGTGACGCCGATATCCGCCGTGAACCAGTCGCGTTCAAGTCCGTCTTCGGCTACGTCCCGGAAGAGCCCTATCTCTATCCGCACCTCACCGGCGCCGAGTATCTGGAACTCACCGGCGAGCTGCGTCTCATCCCCCGCCAGCGCCTCGTCGCAAAAATCGAAGCCTTTCTCCGCCAGTTCGGGCTCTGGGAGGACCGCTACACCGCCATCGCCTCCTACTCGAAAGGCATGAAACAGAAAATCCTCCTCGCGGCCGCGCTGCTTCACGATCCTGAGCTCATCATCCTCGACGAGCCTTTTTCCGGGCTCGACGTCAACTCCGCGCTCGTCCTCCGCCGCCTCATCCAATCGCTCGCCGAGTCCGGCAAGACCATCCTCTTCTCATCGCACGAGCTCGAAACCGTTGAACGTGTCTGCTCGCGCGTCGTCATCCTCTATAAAGGCAAGGTCGTCGCCAACGATTCAGTCGCCAGCCTCCGCGGCCTCATGGCCCTGCCCAGCCTGGAAGCCATCTTCACCCAGCTCGCGCTCCGCCAGGATCCCGACGAGATGGCCGCCAGCCTCATTGAGGCTATGAAGAAATGACCCGCCTCGAACAGCTCCGCAGCCAGCGCCTTCTGCGGCACTTCGTCCACGGCTTCTTCGACAACGAACTGATCGCCGCCGGCGGTGAAGCACACCAGATCTTCGTCACTGCGATCGCGCTTCTCGGCGGTGTCGGCTTTACTCTCTCGGTCGGGTTCGCGTGGAAGTACAGCGGCCAGATGCTCGACAAGGCGACGCAGGTTCAGCGGATGTGGGCCGGCATCTCCGATAACCTGCTCGTCATTCTCATCGTGATGTCGCTCATGGGCCTGCTCACCGTCCTCGCCTGGGACGGCCTCTTCCCGACGCGGCGCGACGCCCACGTGCTCGGCGCTTTGCCTATCAAGCCGGGCGAAATCTTCCGCGCCCGCCTCTACGCCACTCTGCTGTTCTTCTTCATCACCCTTACCGCGCTCGCCGTCTTCCCAAACTTCGTCCTTCCCATCGCGCATTCGGGAGGTGACTCCTTCGGAATGCTGCTGCGGCGGTTCGCCGCGCAAACCGTCGCCGTCACCGCCGCGGCTTCATTCGTCTTCTTCGGCGCCGCGGCCCTGCAGGGGATTCTGCTCGCGATACTCTCCTACGGGCGTTTCCTCCAGGCGTCTTCGTTCTTCCAGATCGTCTGGCTGCTCTCGAGCTTCGCGCTCTTCTTCCTGACGCCCAATCCAGCCGTTGCAGCCAACCACCATCTCGACTGGGTGGTCTACCTGCCGCCCTACTGGTTCTTCGGACTCTGGCAGAATCTCGAGGGCGGAACCTGGCTCTACGGGCCCGCGCCTGCGCTTGCCGGCGCGATCTCAGTCGCAGCGCTCGTCTCGCTGGCGATGATCCTGCTCGCGGTCCTCTATCGCGGCGCGCTCCGCAAGGCCGTGGAGGGACTTCCTCTCTCGCCCTCCGGACCCGGCATCGTGTCGCGTGCCGTCCAGTCGGTTCTCAACTTCACGCTCCTCCGCGACACGCGCCAGCGCGCCGTCTTTTGGTTCGCCGCCCGCACGCTCGCGCGGCACAGATCCCACCGCCTCCTCCTCGCCGTCTACATCGGCATCGGCCTCTCCTGGGTACTCGCCGGGCTCTCGGATGTCCTCATCTCCGGCGTGACCAAACGATTCCTCGCACCCAACCCCGTCACCTGCACCATCCCCTTCGACCTCGCCGTCATCCTCCTCGCCGGCATGCGCGTCATCTTCACACTACCCGTCGAGGTCCGCGCCAACTGGCTCTTCCGCACCACGGCCCCGGATCGCGATGCCGTCCTTGCCCGTGCCTCGCGCAAGCTCATGGTCTGCGTGGGCGTCCTGCCGATGGCGATTCTCCCCGCCCCCTTCTACGTCATGGCCTGGGGCTGGCAATGCGCGCTCGCCCACACCTGGCTCTACTTCCTGATGATCTCCATCGTTCTCGAATACCTCCTCCTCCGCTTCTACAAGATTCCCTTCACCTGCTCCTGGCTTCCGGGCAGGTCCAATATGAAAGTGAGGCTCGGCGTCTACTTCGTCATCTTCGGCGCCGTCACCACCCTCTTCGGCAGCATCGAGACCTACTTCCTCTCCAAGCAGCGCTGGGACAGCCTCAGAAGCTTCAGCATCTTCCTGCTCATCATCCTCGCCTGGCGCCTCTGGCGCCGCTACGACGCCGGTCAGGAGCCGTGGTCTTTCACCTTTGAGGAACAGCCGGATCTGGAAGTTCAGCCGCTTGCCCTGAATTAGCGGTCACAGACAATCCTCAGATTGTTTTGAACAACTTGCAGAAAAACGCTTTGCGCCCGGGTAGACAATGTTTGCGGGGAAAAAACCGCTGGCCAGCGAGTCCCCTCATCGCCTTGAGTAGGGCGGCGGATGCTTCGGCGTCCGTTTTCAATCCAGGCAACTGCCTCGTGCAGAGTGCCGGCCATCGTAAGACCTGATGAGCCTGAAGAAATACGGGGCCCCTCCGGGGGCTCCGGGCGATCCAGTTCCCAAGTTGGCGGAGCTTCCCGCGCCGGACCTTCTGGTCCGGCCCTGCCCTCCAATTCAAAGCCCCCAGTGTCTCTGCTATACTATTGAAGTCTATCTGCGCTTGCGCGGTCGCGGTGTGCGCGGTCCTTCTTCGGCCCGTGTTTGACACATCTCGCCCGTGGTCCGTAGAATAAAAGGTTTGTAGTCCTTCAACGGAGATCGTCTGTCTATGAAGACCGAATTTCCGTCCAAGAGCGAGATCACGCGCAACTGGTTCGTGCTCGATGCCAGCGAAGCTGCTCTGGGACGGCTTGCGAGCAAGGCCGCCAAGATCCTGATGGGCAAACATAAGCCAACTTATGTCCCCTTCCTCGACACCGGCGACCACGTGATCGTCATCAACGCCGACAAGGCCATCCTGACCGGCAATAAGGAAACCCAGAAAATGTATCGCCGCCACTCGGGTTATCCCGGTGGCCTCACTGAAATTCGCGCGGACAAAATGCGCGCCGCCCGCCCGATCCGGCTGGTGGAAGAAGCGATCAAGGGCATGCTGCCGAAGACCAAGCTCGGCAAACAGATGTACCGCAAACTGAAGGTGTATGCGGGCGACAAGCACCCGCACAGCGCCCAGCAGCCCAAGGCCATGGCGGCCGCCGAATAACCACGGAGATTTCTTTCAGAATGGCACTGCTGCAATATCTCGGAACCGGACGGCGCAAGCGCGCCGTCGCCCGCGTCTTCCTCCGCCCCGGCACCGGCAAAATGACGGTCAACGGTAAGCCCATGGAAGAGTACTTCACCACGTATGCCGGACGCAGCCTCGTCCGCCAGCCGCTGCTCGCCACCGAAACCGCCGATAAGTTCGACATCCTCATCAACGCCAACGGCGGCGGCATCAACGGCCAGGCAGGCGCTGTCCGCCTCGGCATCGCCCGCGCCCTCTGCGAATTCAATCTCGAGCTGCGCGGCAAGCTGAAGGGTGAGGGCTTCCTGACTCGAGACGCCCGCGAGCACGAGCGCAAAAAGTACGGTCAGAAGGGCGCTCGCCGCCGCTTCCAGTTCTCCAAGCGCTAGTTTCGAAGCCCGGCTCCGGCCGGGCTTCGTGTTTCTGCGCTCTCCGTTGTTTTTGTCCAGCCGCCCTTCACCGGCAAATTTCGCTTTGGGCGCCGGTGAGTTCGGGCGGCTGGTCTTGTGTTCAAACTGCCGGGTACCCGACCGGCCCAACCAAGCACCAAAAGGAGCTACTTTGCCTTCCATTTCAATGAAAGAATTGCTCGAAGCGGGCGTTCACTTCGGGCACCAGACCAAGCGCTGGAATCCGAAGATGAAGGAATACATCTTCGGCGAACGCAACGGCATTTACATCATCGACCTGCAAAAAACCCTCAAGCTCTTCAAAGACGCAATGCGCTTTGTCGGCGAGCAGGCCGCCAGCGGTAAGACCATCCTCTTCGTCGGCACCAAGCGCCAGGCGCAGGAAGCCATCCAGGAAGAGGCCGCCCGCTGCGGCATGTACTACGTCAACAACCGCTGGCTCGGCGGACTGCTCACCAACTTCGTCACCGTCAAGCAGTCCATCAAGCGCCTCAAGGAACTCGAGCTGATCCTCGACGAAGGCTCCACCGAGCGCCGCACCAAGAAAGAGCTCATCCAGATGGAGCGCGAGCGGAAAAACCTGCTCTCCAATCTCGCCGGCATTAAAGATATGGATATCCTGCCGGACATGCTCTTCGTCATCGACTCCAACAAGGAAGACATCGCGGTGAAGGAAGCCAAGAAGCTCGGCATCCCTGTTGTCGCCGTCGTTGACACCAACTGCGATCCGGACATGGTCGATCATCCGATCCCCGGCAACGACGATGCCCTGCGCGCCATCCGCCTCTTCGCGAACAAGATCTCCGACGCGATGATCGAAGGCCGCTCGCTCGCCTCCGAGCACGACTTCGCTCAGAAGGAAATCGTCACCGAGGAAGGCCCGGTTGAGGACATGTCTCAGTTCGCCCACTACGTCGATCCGCGGCTGAACGAGGACGTGCTTACAGAAGGCATCGCCGATCTCGACCTGCCCAGCGTTTCGCTGCCCAAGAAGCAGGCCGAAGAGGCGCCCGCTTCCGAGAGCAACTAGTTCGAGTGGGGCGGAGCTACCGCTCCGCTCCGGACCTCCAGGTCCGGCCCCACTGTGTGCCCCTTTCATAGCCGGTTCGAGAAGTACGTAGACGAAGAGAGAAATTCAATGGCAGAAATCAGTGCGCAATTAGTCAAGCAGCTCCGCGACATGACCGGCGCGGGCATGATGGAGTGCAAAAAGGCGCTCGTCGAGGCCAACGGCGACTACAACGAAGCACAGGTCATCCTCCGCAAGCGCGGCCTCGCCACCGCCGCCAAGAAGGCCACCCGCTCCGCGAAGGAAGGCCTTATCGGCCTGCACGTCAGCAGCGAGGGCCGCCTCGGCATGCTCGTTGAAGTCAACTGCGAAACCGACTTCGTGGCCAAGACCGACGACTTCAAGGGCCTGGTCGAAGAGATCAAGCAGATCATCCTCGACAAGAAGCCCGCGAACGTCGACGAGCTCAAGAAGCTGCCTTCCATCTCCGATCCTTCGCAGAACGTCGAGGGCCTGTTGAAGGCCAAGATCGCCAAGGTCGGCGAGAACATGAACGTGCCGCGCTTCGCGGTGCACAACGCCGCCGGCGTGCTCGGCAGCTATACTCACCCCGGCTCCAAGCTGGTCGTGCTGGTGGATGTCACCACGAACAACGGCGCCACGAAGGACAAGCCCGAGTTCAAGGAACTGCTCCAGGACATCGCCATGCAGGTGGCCGCCGCCGATCCGAAGTTCCTCCGCCGCGAAGACGTTACCGCCGAGTTCATCAATAGAGAGAAGGACATTCAGCGGGCGCGCGCGCTCGCTGAAGGCAAGCCAGAGAAGATCGTGGACAAAGTGGTCGAGGGCCGCATGTCGAAGTTCTACGAAGAGGTCTGCCTCCTCGATCAGCCCTTCATCAAGGAAAACTCGGTCACCATCACGCAGCTGCTCGCCGACAAGAGCAAGCAGTTGGGCGACCAGTTCGGCATCGCAGGCTACCTGCGCTTCAAGGTCGGTGAAACCGCCGCGGCCGAAGAAGCCGCTGCCGAGTAGTATGTTCAGTGGGACAGGCCGGGCGGCCTGTCCTCCACCTAGTCTGTTCCTGAGGAGTTCGATCGATGGCGCCCCGGTATAAACGCATCCTGCTGAAGCTGAGCGGAGAAGTTCTTGCCGGCGGCGCCGATTTTGGTATCGACGCGGCGCGCGTGCAATCGCTCGCCGCTGAAGTCGCCGAGGTTGCAGCCCAGGGGGTGCAGCTCGGACTCGTCATCGGCGGCGGCAACTTCTTTCGCGGCGTCGCAGCCGCGGCCCGCCAGATGGATCGCGTCACCGCGGACAGCATGGGCATGCTCGCTACCGTCATCAACTGCCTCGCCATGCAGGACGCACTCGAAAAGCAGGGTGTCCCCACGCGCGTCATGACGGCCATTCACATGAACCAGGTGGCTGAACCTTACATCCGCCGGCGCGCCATCCGCCATCTCGAAAAAGGCCGCATCGTCGTCTTCGGCGGCGGCACCTCCAATCCCTTCTTCTCCACGGACTCCGCCGGCTCCCTCCGCGCGCTCGAAATCGGCGCGGAAGTCCTCGCCAAGGCTACGGGCGTCGACGGCGTCTACGATAAAGATCCCCGCAAGCACGCCGGCGCTGTGCGGTACGAGCACATCTCTTACGACGAGGTCCTCGCCAAGAACCTCGCCGTCATAGATGCCTCCGCCGTCGCCATGTGCCGCGACAACCGCCTGCCGATCGTCGTTTTCAACCTCACCACGCGCGGCAATATAATGCGAATGTCGATGGGTGAGCCCGTCGGAACGTTAATCGGAACCGCTCTATGAAACCAGGACAACAACCTACAGCTCCCACTGGACAGTTCCAGAATGTCAAGGACGTCGAGAATGCGGCGAAGAGCCGGATGGATAAAGTGGTGGCGGACCTGCAGCACGAAATGGCCACCATCCGCACCGGCAGAGCTTCGGTGAACCTGTTCGACGGCATCACCGTCGAAGCCTACGGTTCGCCGATGCCGATCAATCACGTGGCCACGCTGCACGTCCCCGAGCCCAGCCTCATCACCATCCAGCCCTACGATGTCTCGCAGATCGGCGCCATTGAGAAAGCCATTCGCGCCTCGGATCTCGGCCTCAATCCTTCCAATGACGGCAAGCTGATCCGGGTTCCCATCCCGACTCCCACCGAAGAGCGCCGCAAGGAACTGGTCAAGCAACTGCACCACATCGCTGAGGACCACCGCGTCGCCTCCCGCAACATCCGCCGCGATTCCAACGAGGCGGTGAAGAAACTGCTCAAGGACAAGCTGATCAGCGAGGACGACGACCGCCGCGCCCACGACGATATTCAGAAGATGACCGACTCCATCATCGCCAAGATCGACCAGCTCGCCAAGGCCAAGGAGAAGGACATCCTCGAAGTGAAGTAATCCAGTCCGGCTTCAACTGAAAAAGGGGACGGCCATCCGGCAGTCCCCTTTTTGCATGCGCGCGAGCTGGGAGTTCACAGACCACCCGGTGCACGATGCAATAAAATGTACGGAGCAATCCCTTTCAACTCCCGGAGCGACGGGAAACACCAGGGGAATGCACGGGCCCGGGACTTGATGAGTCCCGAGCTGAAAGAGGAACTACGGATGGTAAAGAGCGGATTCTCGCGCAGACATTTTTTTTACGGGTCGTTACTGGCCGGCATAGTGCCCAGTGCGGGCTATGGCAGCACGCCGTCGCTGAAGCAGTTGGGCTATAAGTCGCCTAACGAGAAGCTGAACCTGGCGGCCATCGGCGCCGGCGGCCAGCCTGCGGCCGACCTGAAGCTGGCCCAGGCGGGTGTGGAGAACGTGGTGGCGCTGGCCGATGTGGACTGGGTGCGCGGCAGAGAATCCTTCGAACGTTTTCCAAACGCCCAGCGGTACAAGGATTTCCGCCAGATGCTCGATCGTCAAGGCAAGGAAATTGACGCCGTGGTGATCGGAACGCCCGATCACATGCACGCAACCTGCGCGCTGGCATGCATGCAAGCCGGCAAGCATGTCTACGTCGAGAAGCCGCTGACGAGGACGGCCTGGGAGGCCCGGCTGCTCGGCCAGGCCGCCGAGCGCTACAAGGTGGCGACGCAGATGGGAAACCAGGGCTATTCGCACGACGCCACACGCGTGGCCTGCGAGATCGTCTGGTCGGGCGAGATCGGCGACGTGACTGAGGTCCACGCCTGGTCGGGCTCGCCGTCCTGGCCGCAAGAGATGTCCAGGACCCCCAAGGCAACGCCGGCACCCGACACGCTGGATTGGGATCTGTGGCTGGGCGGCGCGGCCGCGCGTCCATTCACCGAGGGCGACGACGAATACCGCAGCTTCGTCGTGGAGCGCAACACGCGCTACGGCCGCACGGGCAAGTCGGCGCAACCCGAGTGGGGCTATTACCTGCCTTTCAACTGGCGCGGCTTTTACGACTTCGGGTCCAGCCTGATCGGCGATTGGGGTGTGCACATCCTCGGTCCGGCCAACTGGGCGCTCCAGTTGGCGCCAGAGTATCTCGTCAGCGTCGAGTGCATCAAGAAGGACATGCTGCCGGGGACCACCTTCCCCGACCTCATGACCATCAAGTACGAGTTCGGGCCACGGCCGGGCGGGATGCCGCCCGTGACGGTTTACTGGCATCAGCACCAGGGCGCAGACGCTTGGTTGCCGCCTGGCATGACAGCCGAGGAGGCCCGCAAGATTCCGGGAGAGGGGCCTGAGGTGGGTCCGCAGCGCGGCCAGGGCGGTTTCCGGCCAGGTTCGGGCGGAATCGTACAGCCCCAGCAGCCGGCAGCCAATGCGACGCCACCCCGGCCAGTGACGAGCGGTTACAACCTGATCATGGCCGGCACGAAGGGCCATCTCGGCACGAGCGGGCGCGGCGAGGGCGTGGGCCTGCTTCCTGGCAAGCGCTGGGCCGAGTTCAAGCTGCCGGAGCCATATCTGCAGCGGTCCCCGGGAGCGAGCACCGGCTCGAACCATTCGGCGCACTGCCGCGATTGGATCCGGGCCTGCAAGGGCGGCGCGCCGGCGTGCTCGAATTTCTCGATCTCGAGCAAGTTCACTGAGTGGCTGGTCTCGGGCTCGGCCGCGCCGCATGTCGAAGGCAGGCTGGTGTGGGACCAGGAACGGGGCGAGTTCAAGGGCAGCGTGGAGGCCAACAAGTGGGTCAAACCGGCCTTCCGAAAGGGCTGGGAGATCAAACTGTAACAGAACGCCCTGTCACTTCTTTGGGGCTTGGGCGTAGTCGGAGACGGAGGGCCAACCGGCGCCGCCGAAGCCGCCGATCCAGTGGATTTCGGCGATCTCCATGCGGTAGAAGTCGAAGTCCAACTCAAGGAAGTCGCGGGCTTCGGGGAAGCGCTCCAGGTAGAGATTCGCGGCGCGATCGCGCGAGTCCTCATCGACGCGCTTCACCGTGCCGATCAGCGTCATGCGCAGGTTGTCGAGTGGCTCGTCCTCCATGCTCGCGTCCCAGATGACGAGGCTGGCGCGGGGGTCCTCCTCGATGCCGCGTGAATGTGCGGCGATGGAGGCGAGCAGAAAGATCGGGCGGCCCAGTTCGTCCAGAGCGTAGGTCGCCGTGGACCCGTAGGGTTGGCCGGCGGCTTTGTAGTAGCTCGTGCACAATACGCCGAAGCGCTTCGCCTCGGCCAGCGCACGCGCGGCTTCGGCTTTGGTCAGTTCGCGTTCGCTCATAGCTACAATTCTGAGCTATGGAATGACGGCGGAGTTGGCCATGCCGACGAAGGCGTCGCGGGAAGGCTTGACGTCGCCTTCGAGCTGAACGAGGAAGACACCGACGAGCTGCTTCTTAGGATCGACCCAGCCGTAGGTGCCGAAGGCGCCGCCATGGCCGAAGGTGCCGATGCTCTGGCCCGTGAGGGTGCCGAGATTTTCCTTCGTCACTTCCCACGTGAGGCCGAAGCCGGTACCGGGATTGTGGCCCGCCTTGAGGTCGCCGGTGTGGAGCGCGGTCATGGTCTCGACAGACGCGGGGGAGAGCAGGCGCTTGCCGTTGAGAGTGCCCTGGTTGAGCATCATCTGATAGAACTGCGCGAGGTCCGCGGCAGTGGAGTACATGGCGTGCTCGGGGCCTGAGTATTTTGCGTCCTTGCGGAACTGGAGCGGATCGCCGGCGAGGATGTTTGCGCCGGCTTTGACGAGCTTGCTGTTCTTCTGAACGTAGACAGGCGCGAGACGCGCGTGCTTGGAGGCGGGCAGGAAGATGTGCGAATCCGGCATGCCGAGGGGCTGGAAGATGCGAGTCTCGAGGAATTTCTCAAAGGGCATGCCTGACTGCACTTCGACAATGCGGCCGAGAACGGCGATGCCGGTGTTGGAGTACTTCCAGCGGGAGCCGGGCTCGAATTCGAGGGGCTGCTGTGAGTAGATGAGGCAGGCGTCGGCGAGCGTGCGATCCATGGTGACCATGATGTTCGCGATGCCGGGCGCGGCGGGGCTGAGGCCGGAGGTGTGCGACATCAGGTCGCGGACGGTGATGGGACGCGAGGGTTTCTTCATCGTGCGGACGCCGTTCTCTTCGGTGGCGATGACCCACTGGCCTCGAAACTCGGGGAGCAGGTTTTCGACGGGATCGCTGAGGCGGACACGGCCCTCTTCGACGAGCATCATGATGGCGACTCCGGTGAAGGGCTTGGTCATGGACATGATCTGGAAGATGGCGTCCTTCGCCATGGGCTTCCTGGTTTCGATGTCCTGCCATCCGGCTGCTTCGAAGTGGGCAAGTGTGCCTTTGCGCATGACGAGCGTGACAGCGCCGCTGATGGACTGGTCGCTGGAGAATGCAGTCATGCGCGGGGCGATCCTGGCGAGTTGGGCGGGGTCCATGCCTGCGCGGGCGGGATCGGGCGCAGGCGTCGCGGCAATGAGAGAGAGGGAGGCGAGAAGGAAAGTGAAGAGGCGTCGTGATTTCATTGGGCTAAGCTCTGCGGGCATTATAATCACAGGGCGCATGGACATTTCGAGACGACAGCTCGGAGGAGTGCTTGCTGCCGCAATGGCGCCCGCTCCCGATAAGGGGTTGGTGCAGAGGCACGACGACGGAGTGGAGCGGATCCTGAAGCAGCAGATTGTGGATCCCGCCCATGCTGGGTGCGGAGGATACGCGGACGAGTACGGCATATTTCACCCGGGGACGGCGGCGGGGATTCTTGAGACGCTGATGACGGCGCATGCGTGCACGCAGTCCCGATTCCATGGGTCGGCATTGCTGGTGGAGCGCATGAAACTCGCAGCGGCGTACCTGCGGAAGCGGCAGCACAGCGACGGGACGATCGATCTGCTCACGACGAATTTCCATTCGACTCCGGACTTGGGATTCGTGGTGCATGGAGTGGCGGCCGCGGCGTGGCTGGCTCGGGAGACGCGACTGGCGGCGGTTTCGGCCGAATTGGATCCGTTTTTGAAGAAGGCGGGGGACGCTTTGTCGCGCGGCGGCGTGCACACGCCGAACCACCGCTGGGTGGTCAGCGAAGCGCTGGCGCAGTTGAACGAGCTGTATCCGGACGCGCGCTACGTCAGACGAATTAACCAATGGCTGGCGGAGGGGATCGACATCGACGAGGACGGGCAGTACAACGAGCGATCGACGACGGTGTACAACCCCGTCACCGACAGGGCGCTGCTGGTGATGGCCCTGAAGCTGAAGCGGCCGGAGTTGTTGGAGCCGGTGCGGCGGAACCTGGAGTCGATGTTGTCGCTGCTGCATCCTGGCGGCGAGGTGGTGACGGAGATCTCGACGCGGCAGGATCAGTACGATCGCGCCGGCATGGACCGCTACTGGTTTCCGCTGCGATACATGGCGCTGCTGGATGGAAACGGACAGTTCGCAGAATTGACGAGGCAAGTGGAGGAGCGCGGCGCATCGCTGTCGGCACACCTGCGATATCCGGAGTTGAACCGCGCTCTGCCTGCGCCGCAACCGCTGCCCGAGAATTTTGCAAAGCTGATGCCGGCGCTGCAGATTGCGAGGGTGCGGCGCGGTGTGGTGAGCGCGAGCATCCTCTTGAACGGCAACAGCCGGTTCTTCGCGATGCGCAATGGGGCGTGCGTCGTGGAAGCGGTACGATTCGCGACGGCGTTCTTCGGGAAGGGACAGTTCCACGCTTCCAAGTGGGAGAGCGTTTCAGGCGGGTACAAGATGACGCAGAGCCTGGAGGGGCCGTACTATCAGCCGCTGGATCCGCCGCGGCGCGTGGCAGCATCGGAGTATGGGGCGGTGCGGGCCTTGCGGAAGCAGAGCGAGGTGCAACGGATGGAGTATGCGGTGACGGTCCGCGAAAAGGGTAATGGGTTCACGATTGAGATTGACGCGCAGGGGACCGACGGAGTGCCTGTCGCCGTCGAAGTGGCGCTGCGGGAGAACGCAGTGCTGGAAGGCGTCACGCCGGCGCCGAAAGTGGACAAGGCCTACGTGTTGCGGCAAGGGTACGCGACTTTGCGCGTGGGCGGAGAAGCGATCCGCGTTGGTCCCGGATTCGGAGAACACGCGTGGACGCAACTGCGAGGCGCAGAGCCAAAGGCGAACGGCAACAGCGTGTACTTCTGCGGATTCACGCCACTAAAGAGAGTGATCGAATTTGAGGCGATCAGTTCATCGGCATAGGGCATTGCGCATTCCCAAGTCGCGGCTGCGGCATTGATTCGCTGATAGAATCAGACGCGTCATGCGAATTCTCCAGGCGATCGTTCTCACCTTAGCGGCGCTGAGCCTCCACGCCGGCTCCGTTCCTGCCGGCAAGCCAGAGGATGCGGGCTTCTCCCCGCAGCGGCTGCAGCGCATTCACGAATCGATCCAGCGGCACATCGACGATGGCGACATTTCGGGGGCTGTCACGCTGGTGTCGCGCAATGGCAGGATCGTGCATTTTGAAGCGCACGGCTTGATGGACATCGACGGCAAGAAGGCAATGCAGAAGGATGCGATCTTCCGCCTGGCTTCGATGTCGAAGCCGGTGACTGGGGTGGCGATCCTGATGTTGGTGGAAGAGGGCAAGGTCCGGCTGTCAGACCCGGTGTCGAAGTTCATTCCCGAGTTCAAGGATGTGAAGGTCGCGGTCGCGAAAGAGAACAGCCGCCCATTGCCTCCGAATACGGACCCTGAGTTTTACACGATTCCGGCATCGCGCGAGATCACGATTCGGGACCTGCTGACGCACACGTCGGGCCTGCTGAGCGGCGGACTGGGTGCGCGGCAGGCGCCGAAGATCGCGCCACGAGGGCCCGGCGATACGCTGGCGGATTATATCCCGCGCCTTGCGGCAGTGCCGCTGGACTTTCAGCCGGGATCGCAATGGAACTACAGCCCCGGGGCGGCGTTCGATACGCTGGGGCGCGTGGTGGAGATCGTATCGGGCCTCTCATTTGACCAGTACTTGAAACAGCGCATCTTCGAACCGCTGGGGATGAAGGACATGGCTTTCGCACAGCCCAATGAGAAAGCGGCACGGCGCGTGACACTGTATCGCAAAACTCCGAAGGGTCTGGAGAGAAGCGAGAACCAGAATATGCTGTCGAGCGCAAGTTACTTCTCCGGCGCGGGCGGGCTCTCCGGCACCGCCGAGGATTACCTGCAGTTCGCGCAGATGCTGGTCAACGGCGGCCAGTTGAATGGCAAGCGGCTGCTCGGTACTCGCACCGTTGAGCTGATATCGTCGAATCACGTCGGCGAGATGTTCAACGGCAAGCTCGGGCGCCCGGCGCGCGGCATGGGCTTTGGACTCAGCGTTGCCGTGATTCAGGACGCGGTGCAGGCGGGACTCCGCGTCTCCAACGGCAGCTTTGGATGGGATGGCGCATTCGGCACGCAAGTCTGGATCGATCCCAAAGAGAAGATGGTTTCGATCCTTATGATCCAGACACAGGTGAGCCAGGTGCAACGTGATTTCGAGAATGCCGTGATGCAGGCGATTGTGGACTAAGATCGGTCAGTCGTTTGCGGTCAGCTGTTGCTGTCAGCGACGGGCTCCTGGCTAGCTCATTCCCAATGCGGGTCCTTTCGACGAGATCTTCTTCGAAGCGAGAGATTTCGCGACAGTAGCAGCGCCCTTGGTGAACCGGCCTCTCGGAGGAGAGGTCGACTCCGAACGGAAACCACTCAAAGTCATTTGGGCGGCTTCTTGCCCGGAGGTGATTTTGCCATGTGGCGCGGCACGGGTTCACCCCTTGCGTGCGGCGCGTGTGCGCGCAGCCTTCTGCGCGGCCTTCTTCATGCCCACGATTCCCTTGGTGAGAACCGCCTTTCGAGCCGCGAGGCTGCGTGCCGCCGGTCCTCGGCGAAGAGCGCTTCGATGGGCCTGGCGAGAGATCTCGGCGTGAGATGCAGCTTGCTTCCCTTCCCTCTGAAGAGCCTGCGTGGTTGCGCGGGATCGTTTGGGAGACGGTTGTGATGCCGCCGACGATCGTCCCTTGGCCGAATCTTGTTTCGCCTGGGCTTGAACCTTGGGAGATTGACCCTTCGGCACGGGGAGTTTCACGCCGGCGCGCCGTGCCTTCGACAGTCCGATGGCGATGGCCTGCTTTGCCGACTTCGCTCCATGCTTGCCTTCGCGAATATGTTCGAATTCTTCGCGGACGAATTCGCCTGCCTGAGTCGAAGGTGACTTGCCTTCGCGCGCCTTCTTTCGAGCCCGCTCCAACGTAGCCTTTTCCGGCATGGGTACCTCCTCGGTGAGTACCCGCACATCGGGTTCCTTGTTCGCGATTCGAATCACTTACGCAGGCCGCGGCGCTGCGCACCCAGGTAAGACTTTTCGATTCGTCTGTAAGAATTACTGAATCAGCGCTCAAGGCGCGCGATGCGGAACATGCCGTTGAGCCAGGCAGGCTCTTCATGGGTGATGCGGAGCCCAACCTGTGCGGCAAGAGAGGGGATGGGCACGTTGAGATCGGTGACGAGTCGCTTCATTAGTGGATTGAGGAGACGGCGGATGAGGCGTGGGCGTCCGGGGCCGTAGAAGTATTTGTCGAAGAGCATGATGCGTCCGCCGGGCTTGAGGACGCGCACCGCCTCCTGCAGACACTTCAGCGGATCGGGCACTATGGCGACGATGAGGTGGAGCAGGACGCAGTCGAAGGAGGCGTCTTCGAACTGCAGGTGTTGGGCGTCCATTGTCTGGAGCCGTGCGTCGAGGCCAAGGATTTTGGCCTTTTCCGAGGCTTTCGCCAGCATGCCGGGGCTGAGATCGATGGCGTCGACCTGCAGGCTTCTGGGGATGTGGGGGAGGTCGAGGCCGGTGCCGCAACCGTCGATGAGCAGACGCTCACCGGGCCGCAAATCCGCCAGCTCCAACGATCTGGTCCGCTGTTTACTGAAGGAAATGAGCTTGTCGTAGTGGGGTGCGTAAAAGTCCCAGCGGCTCGCAGACCAGCTCATTGGGCGGAACCTAGCTGTTTGCTGAGGCGCGCGAGATCGGATCCGGACGAGTCATCCGGCACGGAGCAACCCGGGGCGCAGATCCACTTCGGCGCCGCTGCCTTTGCGGTCTGAAGCATGCCAGCGACAACGGTCTCGGAATCCTTGACGACGGAGCGGTGGTCCAGGCCTCCCATGAGCACGGCTGAGGTCTTCTTGCGAGCTTCGGCAAAGCTGACTCCGGTTTCTGCCGCGGAGTAATTGATGACCTGCGCGGGCCAGCCCTTCCAGAAGAGGTCGAGGTGGGGCTTGCCGTGGAGGTGGAGGATGTTCATGGGAGCGTCCTTGGCGGCAGCGAGGACGATGCGGTCAAATGGCTCGCTGAACTTGCGATACTCGGCGGGCGTCAGGATGCCGTCCTGAGCGTTGTCGATGGCGAGGAAGATGCCCGCCGCGCCGGCCTCCAGAGCGGCGCGGGCGTGATTGGCTTCGGAGCGGGCGATGACGTCGAGCGCGTCGAGCAGCGCCTGCGGCTTTTCCCGCATGAGTTGCAGGACCGCGTCCTTGGAAGAGATCTTGGCGGCCTGATTCCACGGGTTGAAGATGGTCTCGACGAAGTGCTTTTGTCCGGCGAGGCCGTCGCGGATGAGCTCCAGCGCCTTCAATTGCTCGGGAAACGGGGACTTCTCGACCTTGAGCTGATACCATTGCTCGCCGGCGCCCTTGGGGTACGGGTAGTCGCTCATCACCTTGACGAGGTCGAGGTGGAAGCGCCGGGCGAAATCGAGAGTGGATGACGCGTGTTTGAGGCCCGGCTGGGTGTCGTCGTGGAAATGGTGCCAGAAGGTGAATGGTGGACGGTCCGGCGTTTTGCCTGCCAGGACGAGGTTGACGCGGTCTTTCGAGGTGATCTTGGACTTGGGCGGCTGCGCCAGTCCGGCAGCGGCGGTGAAGAGGAACTCACGGCGGTTGACCATACCTGCCTCCTTCCAGTGCGATTAGTAGATTGTACTGCCAGGGACGAGAGGGGGCTGGCGGATTTCAGCGCAACCGCGTCCGGCGGGCAGCAGCTTTCCGGGATTGAACAACTGGGCCGGGTCGAAAAGATTCCGGATCTTCCGCATCATATCGAGGGACTCGACGGTGAACTGTTTGTCCATGAGGTGGATCTTCTCCATGCCGATGCCGTGTTCGCCGGTGATGGAGCCACCGACTTGTATGCAGTACTCCAGGATGTCGAAGCCGGCCTTCTGGGCCTTTTCGAGGTCGCCGGGCTTGCGCGCATCGAAGAGGATGATGGGGTGCATGTTGCCGTCGCCGGCATGGAAGATGTTGCCGATGGTGAGGCCGCAACCGGAGGAGATGTCGCCGATGCGGCGCAGTGTGGGCGCGATGCTGGTGCGCGGGACGACGCCGTCGTGCACGTAGAAGAACGGGCTGACACGCCCGATGGCGCCGAAGGCGGTCTTGCGTCCCTTCCAAAGCAACTGCCGCTCGGCCTCGCTCTTGGCCACGCGGAACTCGCGCGCGCGGCAGTGGAGGCAGGCCTGACGGACCTGCTCGGCCTGCTGTTCGACGGCCTCGCTCAGCCCTTCGAGCTCGATGAGGAGAACGCCGGCAGAGTCGAGAGGATAGCCGGCGTGGACAGCCTCTTCGACCATTTGCAGAAGAATGCCGTCCAGCATCTCGATAGCCGCGGGCGTGATGGCGCGCGCCGTGATCTCGCTGACGGTGGCGGCACAGTCGTCGACCGAATCGTAGATGGCAAGAATTGTTTTGACTGCTTCAGGCTTGCGCACAAGACGGACGGTAATCTTGGTGACGAGAGCCATGGTGCCCTCGCTGCCGGTGAGGAGACCGGTGAGATCGTAGCCGGGCGAGTCGGGCCAGGGTGCGCCGGTGTTCACGATGCTGCCGTCGGGCAGGACCACTTCGAGGCCGAGGACGTGATTGGTGGTGACGCCGTAAGCGAGGGTGTGCGGACCTCCGGCATTTTCGGCGACATTGCCGCCGATGGTGCAGGCGCGCTGGCTGGAAGGATCGGGGGCGTAGAAGTAGCCGAGAGGATCGGCGGCGACGGAGAGATCGAGGTTGACGACGCCGGGTTCGACGACGGCGCGCTCGTTGAGCGGATCTATTTCAAGGATCCGGTTCATGCGCGAGAAAGCGACCATGATGCCGCCGTGGTGGGGAATGGCGCCGCCGCTCAGTCCGGTGCCCGCGCCTCTGCCGACAATGGGAACGCCGTGGCGGTTGGCGAGCTTGACGATGGCCGAGACTTCGGCAGTGTTGCGGGGGAAGACGACGATATCGGGGCGGGCTTTGTCAACGCCGCCGTCGTATTCGTAGAGTCGCAGGTCTTCCGGGCGTTCCAGGCAGCCCCGCGGGCCGAGGAGACGCTTCAGCTCATCTTTCCACATCGGGTGCCCTTCACTGTACTACAGAGACAGTGTAGTGGTTTTCAGGTGCGTGGAGGAGTGGCCGAATCGAGGCCGATTGGAGTTACAGCAGCGCCTCGATGCTCTTGACCAGTTCCGGGTCTGTCCAGTCCTTCGGACCGATGTGCTTTTGACGGACGCGGCCGGTGCTGTCGATGATGTAGGTTTCGGGGTACTTGAAGGTGCCGTAGTTGGAGCTGATGTCGGCGCTGGGGTCGCGGGCGGTTTCGAAGTTGATGCGGGCCTGCTGGACGAAACGGCGGTAGGTCGCCTCGTTCTTGTCGACGCTCACGCCAAGCACGACAACGCCCTTGGGAGCGAGTTGCTGGGCCATGGACTGCAGCGAGGGCATTTCGTCAACACAAGGCGGGCACCACGTGGCCCAGAAGTTGACGACGAGCACCTTGCCGCCGAAATCGGAGGGTGTGACCTGGCGGCCCTTGTCAGTGGTCACCGTGAACTTGGGCGCCTTGTCGCCGACGACGACATTGCGCTCCTGGAGTGACTCCGCCAGGAGGAAACAAACGCCAACGACCAGCAAAGCGGCCAACGCCTGGATGGGAACTACCAGCTTCTCGCTCTTCATATGCGGCAAACTATAATTGTAACTGGAGAGTGGGGCGAAGCATGAGCGGGGGCTGGACATGCTACTGACACGAAAGATCGAATTCTCGGCATCGCACTCGTGCTTCAACCCGGAGCTGAGCGAGGCGGAGAACCAGGCATTGTACGGCGCCGAGGCGAATCCGCAGGGGCACGGGCACAACTATCTGCTGGAGGTGACCCTGCGCGGCGAGCCGGATGCAGTGACGGGAATGGTCGTTGACTTGAAAGATGTGAAGGCCATTCTGGAGCGGGAAGTGGTGGACCCGATGGATCACCGCCACCTGAACCGGGAGGTTCCGCCTTTCGACCGGGTAGTGCCGACAACAGAAAATCTCGTGGTGGAAATCTGGAAGCGTCTGGAGCCGCAGTTCGCGTCGGGCCCGGCCCGGCTGCACAGCATCCGCCTGTATGAGACGGACGATATGTTCGTCGAGTACGAGGGGCGATAGGCGCCATGCCGGAGATTCGATTCACCCGCCGGTACCGTTTTGCCGCATCTCACAGGCTGCATACGCCGTTGCTTACGGAAGTCCTCAACCAGGAGGTCTACGGAAAGTGCAACAATCCGTACGGCCACGGGCACGATTACGCGCTCGAGTTGAGCATTACAGGAGAGGTGGATCCGGCGCTGGGCCGGTTGTTGCCTGTGGCGGCGCTGGACAGCTTCGTCGATGAGGTGGTGCTGCGCCGTTTCGACCGGAAGAACCTGAACGTGGAGATTCCTGAATTCGCGGCGCTGGTTCCGACAACGGAGAATCTGGCAGTGGTGCTGGCGCGGCGCATCGCAGCGGCGTGGCCGCGCTGGTTCGCGGGTGGCGCGGCCCGATTTGAAAAGGTGAGAATCTGGGAAACGCGGCGGAACATCTTTGAAGTAATGGCGCTACAGGCGTCTATGAGAGAGAACAATGCCGATGAAGTCGTCAAAAGCCGTGGTCAAGCTGTTTGAGCCGCGGCGCGAAGAGGGCGCAGTCGCCGCCCACATGAAAGAGATTCTGAAGGCGTTGGGCGAGGACCCGGCGCGGGAGGGGCTCGTCGCCACGCCGATGCGCGCCGAGAGGGCGCTGAAGTACCTGACCAACGGCTATACGGCTGACGTGCAGAAGATCGTCAACGACGCCATCTTCAATGAGAAGTGCGATGAGATGGTGGTGGTGAAGGACATCGAGTTCTTCTCGCTGTGCGAGCATCATTTGCTGCCGTTCTACGGCAAGGCCCACGTGGCCTATCTCCCGAAGAACAAGATCATCGGACTGAGCAAGATCCCGCGCCTGGTGGACGTGTTTGCCCGCCGGCTGCAGGTGCAGGAGCGGATGACGCAGCAGATTGCGGACTGCATCAAAGAGGTGCTGGATCCAGCCGGGGTGGGCGTGATCACCGAAGCGCGCCATTTCTGCATGATGATGCGCGGCGTGGAGAAGCAGCACACGTCTACTACTTCGTCAGCCATGCTGGGAGAGTTCCGGGCGCGGAAGGAGACTAGGGACGAGTTCCTGTCTCTCGTCCAGCACAATGGGCTGTCGAACTGGTAGCGGCTGAGAATTGAGAACCTGCGCTAGGATGAAATTGCATGACAGAGAACCTGCGCCGATTTGAAGTCACGGACCCGTTTGGACGCGCCTGGGACGTGGAGTTCCGGTGGCAGCAGAATGCCATTTCCATCAGGCACTGTGACGCCGTGGACTGCAAGTATTACCTCACCAGCGGAGACGAGAAACGAGAGGTTGTGATCGCGCTGATGCACGCCGACTTGCTGCGGGTGGCGGCGGAACGTGGACGTGAGGTAACGGACGCGTGGTGCATCAGGCTTGCGCACCGGCGCCTGCGGCACATGATCTCGACGTGGGAGGACATGGAGAAGACGGTGGTCAGCGTGCCTCCCGCCGATCTGGACCGTTACAGCCGTGAGTTTGAAGAGGCGTACCGGCTGGAGATGGAACAGGCGGCCCGGACGCACTGAACTACCCCATTGCATTAGGCCGGCGTCTTTGGCGACAATTCACTCTGAACGCATCGACGCTGCCCTTTCACCCAGGAGATTGAGCCATGATCGAATGCCCCGACTGCGGCGCTAACATCGACGTAGAAGAAGACGAGCTCGACGAAGGTGAATCCATCCTCTGCGAGGAGTGCGGGAAGAACTTCGTCGTCTCCTCCGTAGACCCTCTGGAACTCGAACTGGACGAGGATGAGTTCGAAGAGGATGAGGAGTTCGACGAGGAATTCGACGAGGAAGACGAGGACGGCGAGGATGAGGAGGATGAAGACGAGGAAGAGGACGACGACTGGCGTTAGCCTCGCCGTGGTCTGCCTGCTGCTCGCCTCTCCGCTGGGTGCTGGCGACAAGAAGGCGCTGGCGGAAACTGCCCTGGTGGCCGGAACAGTATTTCGGGATCCCGGCTTTGCCTTGCCCGGCGCCGAAGTTGTGATCACCGTCAAGACGCCGCCTGAAGGGGTGAAGCCCCCGAAGCCACAGAAAACAAAGAGTGATTCTCGCGGCGAGTTCGTTTTCCATGTCCCGCCGGTGAAGGCGGAGTACCTGGTCAGCGCGAGTGCTTCCGGCTACGGCCGGGAGGAGAAGATCGCCCTGGTTTCGGGCGGTCCGGAACGAGTTGATATCTATTTCACATTGAAGCCCGTCAAACCATAGGAAGAGGGAACCATCCATGCTCCGCCGATTCGTGCTTGTACTTGGACTGTCAGCCGCCGCGGCGTCGGCGTTCCAGTTCACCAATCAGAAGAAGAGCAAGCCGCGGGACACGACAATCCGGAACGTTGAGGGGCTGGTGTCTCTGCCGGACGGTTCGCCGGCGGTGGGAGCCGTGGTCCAGGTGAAGAACCTGAAGAACCTGCAGGTCCGCTCGTACATCACGCAGGAGAACGGGAAGTACACGTTCCAGAACCTCTCCACCAGTGTGGACTACGAACTTTCCGCGACTCACAACGACCTTGCCAGCCCGAAGCGGACGTTGACCGTCTTCGATACGCGGCTGGACGCAGTGGTCAACCTGAAGCTGGAACCCAAGAAGGACGCCAAGGAGTCCGCCAAGACCGAGGAGAAGAAGCAATGACACTTTCCGCCGTCGTGCTTGCACTTCTGCTGCCGGCTGCTCCCGCGCGGGTCGATTCGATCAGCGCAACCGATCTCCAGGGCAAAGCTGTCAACATCCAGACCGCGGGCAAGATCACGGCGGTTCTTTTCATCTCCACCCAGTGCCCGGTATCGAACGCCTACAACGAGCGCATGAACGCGTTGTACGCCGAATACAGCAAGAAGGGCGTACAGTTTGTCTTTCTGAACGCGAATGCGACGGAGCCGGCCGCTGAAGTCGCTCAGCACGCCAAGGACGTCGGGTTCAGCTTCCCGGTCTACAAGGACAACAGCAATGCTGAGGCTGACCGGTTCGCGGCTGAGTTCACCCCGCATGTCTTCGTGATCGGGAAGGACTCCGAGCTGATTTACAAGGGTGGATTCGACGATGCGCGCAACGTCGCGCGAGTGACGAAGACTTATTTGAAGGACGCACTGGACGCGGCCCTGTCGGGCAATCCCGTCGCGACATCCGAGACCAGGGCGTTCGGCTGCACGATCAAAAGGGTGAAAAGATCCACGTGAGACGCGCTCTACTGTTGCTGGCCCTCATTGCATTCGCGGCTGCGGCGGCGGAGTTGAAGCCGGTGGACGAAGCCGGATACGCAAAGGTCGTGGCGGGCGCCAAAGGCAAAGTCCTGCTGGTGAACTTCTGGGCGACGTACTGCGTGCCGTGCCGGAAGGAGATGCCGCAACTGGTGGCTATGGAGTCACGCCTTCGCTCGCAGGGATTCCAGCTCATCACCGTGACCGCCGACGAACCGGAACAGGCAAAGGACGCGAGCGCGTTTCTGGACAAGGCGAAGGTCCCCGCACCCACTTACATCAAGAAGGCGAAGGACGATGACAAGTTCATCGGGTCGGTCGATTCGAAGTGGTCGGGAGCATTGCCGGCGTCGTTTCTCTACGACAGGACGGGCAAGAAGGTACGGTCGTTTTTCGGCGAAGTGAGCCTGCCTGAGCTGGAAGCGGCCATCAAGAAGCTGCTGTAGGGCGCTCGAATACACAGCCTCAGGTCGCTGCTACTCCCCCCGGATCAGGTCCTGGAGCGACTCGCGCTGGCGGATGATGCGCCAGCCGGCGCCTTCGACGAGCACTTCACAAGGCCGCGGGCGGCTGTTGTAGTTGGAGGCCATGACGAAGCCGTAGGCGCCGCAGGTCATGGCGGCGATCATGTCGCCCGGCAGGACGTTAGCCACTTCGCGGTCTTCGGCGAGAAAGTCGCCGCTTTCGCAGACCGGGCCCACGACATCCGCTTTCACATTGCCGAAGCTCGACTGGCGCAGCGGCAGGATCTCATGGTGGGCTTCGTAGAGCGCGGGGCGGATCAGCTCTGTCATGGACGCGTCGACGATGATGAATTCCTTGTCGCCGCTGCGTTTGCGGTAGAGCACGCGAGCGATCAGCGCACCGGCTTCGGCGACGATGGAGCGCCCGGGCTCGAACATGAGGAAGAGCTCGCTTCCGGCGACGAGTTTCTTCACTGCCTGGAGGAATGCTCCAACATCAGGACGAGGGTCACCGCAGCGGTAGGGCACCCCGATGCCGCCGCCCAGGTCGAGTTGAGTGATGCGGATGCCTTTCGCGCGGAGCCGTGCTACCAGGCCGAGCAGCTTCTGCGCGGCTTCGACCAGGGGAGCCGGATCGAGCAACTGAGAGCCGATGTGGCAACTGACACCGTCCAACGAGATGCCCGGCAGGCCGGCGGCGCGTGCGTAAACGCCCTCCACCTCGGCGATGTCGATGCCAAACTTGTGTTCCTTGAGACCGGTCGAGATGTACGGATGCGTGGAGGCGTCGACGTCTGGGTTCACTCGCACTGCGACTGAGGCGGTCTTGCCGAGGCGCACGGCGAGCGAGCTGATCAGCGAGATCTCGGCCTCGCTCTCGCAGTTGAAGCTGTGGATGCCCTGCGCGAGCGCGTATTCGATCTCCTCCCGCGTCTTGCCGACGCCGGAGAAGACGATGCGCGCTGGGTCGCCGCCGGCCTGCAGGACGCGGTACAGCTCGCCGCCGGAAACTATGTCGAAGCCGGCGCCGGCTTCGGCGAGAAGACGCAGGATGCCGAGATTGCCGTTGGCCTTCACCGCGTAGCAGACGCGATGCGGCACGCCCTCCAGTCCATTCACGTATTCGCGATAGCGCGAGAGGATCGCAGAGGAGGAGTAGACGTAGCAGGGCGTGCCTGCCTGATCGGCAATCGTCCGAAGCTCCACGTCTTCGCAGAAGAAAGCGCCACCACGGTATTCAAAAGAGTTCGTCATCGGGTCCTGATCAATCCACCTTGAGCACGATTACGGTCTGGTCGTCATGGACGGGCTGGGTCTCGCGAAACGCTTCCAGGTCCTGCAGCAGCCCGTCGGCGATCTCCTGCGCGGTGATGTAGCAATGCCCTTCGAGGAAGCGGCGCAGGCGGCGGCGGCCGTACTCTTCACCGGAAGGATTGGTCTGATCCTGAACGCCGTCGCTGAAGAGCACGAGGACGTCCCCGGGCTCGGCGGCGAAGCTGGTCTCCTCGTAGTCGATGTTCTCGAGGAGCCCGACCGGGACTCCGGCGGCATGGGGCTGCAGGATGTGGCCGCCGCGGCAGACGAGAGGCGTCGTCGAGCCGGCATTTGCCATGAGGAATTCGCGTCCGCGGGCACGCCAGGCCAGCACCAACAGGGAGACGTAGCGGGCGGGTACCTGGCGCTCCATCAAAGTGTCGTTGATGGAGCGGAGGAGTTGACCGGGGCTGCGGCGGCGCGGTGCGGCGGCGCGGAGGATGCCGCTGAACAGTGCGCCGTACAGCGCGGCTGCAGCGCCTTTGCCGCTGGAGTCGCCGAAGGCGAGCATAGCGAGCTCTTCGTCGTAGTCGAAGAAGTCGAAGACATCGCCGCTGATGAGCCGCGCCGGTTTCATGCCTATGCCTGCACTCAACCCATGGAGCGCGGGGGGCTCCTGCGGCATGAGGATGGACTGGAGCTTGTACGCGGCCTGGAGGTCCTGCTGGATCTCCTGCTCGCGCTGCTCGAGTTCCTCGTAGAGCCGCGCGTTCTCGATCGCACTGGCGACGGCGGGCGCAATCAGCATGAGTGTGCGCACGTGGTCTTCATGGAAGTAACCGACGCGCTCGCTCTCCAGATCCATGACGCCGACGACCCTGCCTTTGACGATCAGCGGCACGGCGACTTCGCTGCGAATGCCAGGGTGAGAGTCGATGTAGCGGGGATCCGTTGCAGTATCCCGCGCCAGCACGGGCTTCCGCGTCTCGGCGGCGGTACCGGTAATGCCCTTGCCCAGCGGCAGACTGTCCATGGGCGACCTTTTGTCGTAGCGCTGGCTATACAGGATCCTCAGCTCCCGCGCGACGTCGTCGACCTGCATCACGATGAAGGCGTCAAAATTAATGAGCGTCTTCATGCTGCGGGCGATCTTCTCCAGAAGCGCATCGAGCTTGAGGATGGAGGAGAACTCCTGGGCCATGGCCGTCAGCGTGCGCTGAGTGCGGTTCTGGCGCTCGACGCGGCGGTAGAGCCGCGCGTTATCAATGGCGGAGCCGACGCGTGAAGCGATGAGCTGCAGCAGGGCGCGATCCTGGGCGGTGAAGGCGTCGGGTGTCGTGGACTGAAGGTCAATGACGCCCACGAGCTTCTGGCGGACGACCATGGGCACCGTCAGCTCGCTGCGCACGGCATCGAGCGCGTTGAGATAGCGCGGATCTTCGAGGACGTTGCCCACCATCACGGGCTGCAGGGTTTCCCCCGCCACGCCGGTGAGCCCCTCTCCCAGTTTCACTTCGAGGTTGTTGACAATCTCCTCGCGGTGGCCGCGCGCATATCGGATGCGCATGTTCTTCCGGCGCTCGCTGTAGAGAAGGATCGCGAAAAGATCGTGCGGGATCACCTGGCGGATGATGGCGGAGACGTTTTCGAGGAGTTGGTCGAGGTCCAGCGTTTCCGCGGTGGCTGAAGACACTTCCAGCAGGAAGTCGAGCAATTCAGCCCGCTCCCGGAAGCGCACCCGGGTTTTGCGCTGGATGGCCATGGAGTGTTACCGGGCCGAGGCCTCGACAATTTTAACGCTGGCGCTGGCGCCGATACGGCTGGCGCCGGCGGCGGTCATCGCCTTGAGATCCTCGAGGGTGCGGATGCCGCCCGAAGCTTTGACGCCCATCTCGGGACCCACCACTTTGCGCATCAGCGCGACATCGCCGGCGGTAGCGCCGTGCTTGGAGAAGCCCGTGGATGTCTTGACGAAGTCCGCTCCTGCGAGTTTGGCCAACGTGCAGGCGATGGCTTTCTCTTCGTCGGTGAGGAGGGCTGTTTCGATGATGACTTTCAGGATGGCGCCGCCCTTATGGCTCGCTTCAGCGACGGCCTGAATGTCGCTCTTGACGGTCTGCAGATCGCCGCCCTTCAGCGCGCCGACGTTGATCACCATGTCGATCTCCTGCGCGCCGACGCGGATGGCAACCTCGGTCTCACAGACTTTGGCGGCGGTGGACGTGGCGCCGAGCGGGAAGCCGACAACGGTGCAAACCTTCACCGACGTGCCGCGCAACTCGCCGGCGACGAGTGGCACCCAATGCGGGTTCACGCAGACGCTGGCGAAATTGTATTGCTTCGCCTCGGCGCAGAGCTTGACGATCTCGGCGCGAGTCGCTTCGGGCTTGAGAATGGTGTGGTCGATCACGGCTGCGAGTGCTGGGTCGACTTTGGTGAGATGCTCACTGGCGGAAACGCGATCGGCGCCCGCCTGGACGATGTTCTTCGTCTTCAGCGCGCACATCTGGGCGCAGCGCTGGACGCAGCCGGGACAGACTTCCTCGGACTGGTTGAGACCCTCGCGGCCCTTCACGGCAGGAGGGGCGGGCGCGGCGGCGGGAGTGGCGGAAGGCGGAAGCCCGCAGGGGGCACACGAGGGGCTCTTGAGTCCCGCGGAGGCAAGAATCTGCTCTCCGATCTCGGCTGCTAGTCTTTCAAGTTCTGCGGAGTCCAAGTTAAGTATCGCCGTTCGACTGCTGAGATCTTATCGATCCGGCTCTGATGCCGGCCGCCCGCAAACGGCGTCGCCAGCCAGGTTCTCAGCACCTCTTCCGCCTGGCTTTCAGTGAGCAGACGCCCGCCTAAAGTCAGCACGTTGGCGTGGTTATGCTCGCGGCTGTTCCGCGCGGAAGCCTTATCATAACATAGGGCTGCACGGATACCCGGGATCTTGTTTGCCGTCATTGCGCTACCGATTCCGGCGCCGTCGACGATGACCGCAAGTGCCGCCTTTCCTTCGGCGACCAGGCTGGCAGCGGCGTGGGCAATGTCCGGGTAATCCACCGCCTTCTCTTCGTGGACGCCGACATCGCGGACGAACCACCCGAGCTCCTCGAGAACCGGCTTGAGCCGTTCCTTCATGCGGAAGCCGCCGTGATCGGCGCCGAGGGCGATGGTCTTTTCGGGCCTGGCGAGCCCGGCCATTTCGTGGGGTTGGAGTTCTATGATTTGAACCCCACGGTCGCGGGCAAGGTCGCGGGCGGAGGGGGTGAAGATCGTTCCGACTGGCACGTGCAGCACGCCCTCCCGGGGGACGTCCTGTTCAGTGATCACGCGCCGCATCGACTCCAATGATCGCACACGGGCGGGTTAAGGTCCGACGAAGATGCCGAGGTCGATCATGGCTCCATTGCGCCAAAGGAAGGCGTGCGGACTGCCGGCAGGGGTCTCGGCGCGTCCCACCACGTCACCGAAGTCATTGATGGCCAAAGCCATGCTGTTTTCGCCGCCGAGAGTGTCGAGGTCCTGCATGACACCTTTCTGCCAGAGGAAGGCGTGCACTCTTCCGTTGGCGAGACGGGAGCCGCCGACGATCTGAGCCGACCTGTTGATCGCCGTGGCTTCGCTTTCGGCCCCGCCCAGCGTGCCGAGTTCCTGAAAGACTCCACGATCCCAAAGAACGGCTTGGGCGTAAAGCGCCGGAGGCTTGAAGGCGGTGAGAGCGATCTGGCCCTTCTCATTGATCCCCGCAGGGGCTGTGATGCTGTAGGTGGGAGAGCTGAGCTGCGTGACAATGCCGTTTCTCAGGAGAAAACCCCAGGCGCGGACTTTTGTTCCCACGATATCGCCGCGGTCGTTGATTGCCGTGGCGGCCGTGAAGTCGCCGACAAGGGGGCCGAGGTCCCTCAAGCTCCCGTCCCACATGAACGCGCGTTGAGTGAGGGTGAAGTCGTAGCTGGCCCAGCCGACTACGATGCCGTTGGAGTTCACGGCAGTCGCCCGGCTGGATGTAGTGGGCAGTCCGCCGAAGATGACGAGGTCCTGCGGCACGCGGTTGTTCCAAAGCACTGCCTGGAAAGTGCCGATGTTCAACGTCTTGTAACCAACGACCAGACCGACGTTATTGATGGCCGTGGCGGCGTCGCTCGATTGCGGCAGCGTCTCCAGATTGATCGCAAATCCGCCATCCCAAACCCAGGCGTGCATCGTTCCAGCCGAGTCCAGGGTCCAGCCGGCGATCTGGCGGCTGTTGTTAATGCTTGTCGCTTCACTCTGCGGGAAATTGCCGATCTGGGCGGGGAGGACAGCCACCGCCATGAAAAGAACCAGTGCGGACGCAACGCGGGTCAAGCTCATACTTCCCCCGTTTCGTGCAGAGCGGCTAGTGTTGGCGTCAACAGATTCACACGGTTAGCACTGTTCTTCAAGGGAATGGAGGAGGAAGATGGGGCAATTCCCGGGAAGGTTATAGAGTTGGAGCACTGGATCCGGCGAAAGAGCGACGGCATATGGGAGAGCTGGCAGTGCCGAAGTGCGCGTTGATCGCTTCCTAAGGGGTAGGCGCATCCCGTCCGATTCCCGGAACAACCCGGAGCCAGTTCCCGTATACTCAGGTAACACGGAGACCACAATGGCTCTGGGAGACCAGATCAAACAATTCATCAAGAAGCAGTTCATTGACGTCATCCAATGGACCGACCAGGAGGATGGCGTACTCGCCTACCGGTATCCCATGGAAGACATGGAGATCCAGAACGGCGGGAAACTCACCGTCCGGGAATCGCAGGCGGCGATGTTCGTGAACGAAGGCCGCTGCGCCGATGTCTTCGGGCCCGGGCTGTACACGCTCAACACGCAAACCTTGGCGGTGTTGACCAACCTCATGAACTGGGACAAGCTGTTCCAGTCCCCGTTCAAGAGCGACGTGTTCTTCTTCTCCACCCGCCAGCAGGTGGCCCAGCGCTGGGGCACGGCGCAACCCGTCACGATCCGTGACAAGGACTTCGGCGCCATCCGCCTGCGCGGCTACGGCGTCTACTCCTGGCACATCGAGAATCCCAAGCTCTTCCTGACCAAAGTCAGCGGCTTCGGAGAGATCTACCGCGTCAGCGAAGTCGAGCCGCAACTCCGCCAGCAGATCGTCAGCCGCATGTCGGACGCGTTCGCCGAGAGCGGCATCCCGTTCCTGGATATGGCGGCGAATTTGAACGAAGTCGGCGAGCGGATCAAGGCATCCGTCGGCCCGATCTTTGCAGAGCTCGGTATCGGACTCGACCAGTTCGCGGTTGAGAATCTCTCGCTGCCGGAAGAGCTGCAGAAATTCCTCGACACGCGCGTCGGCATGAACATGATCGGGAACATGCAGCAGTTCACGCAGTTCCAGGTGGCCAACTCGATGCCGATCGCGGCCGCGAACGAAGGCGGCATGGCAGGGCTCGGCGTCGGCCTGGGCGCCGGACTTGGCTTCGGCCAGCAGTTTGCGCAAGCGATGAATCCGCAGGCGCAGCAGCCGCCGCAAGCTCCTCCGCCGGCTGGTCCTGCTCCGGCAGCGCCGGGCGGTGCGCCGCCCGCGGCCCCGGCAGCGCCCGC
>DBMU01000026.1:100080-102494 GCA_002298225.1 Bryobacterales bacterium UBA690 | reverse complement strand
CGCGGCCGTGGACGCGGCCGGCGCTAACCGGCATCCAATTCGCTATTAGTGAGAACCCAGGACACGATCACGGCCATCTCCACGCCTCCCGGCGCAGGAGGGTTGGGCATCGTGCGCATCTCGGGCAAGGACGCGCGAAGCGTCGCTGCGGCCATCCTCCGGTTCCGGCCGGGCTTTGAGTGGCGCTCCTGGTCCGCCGCCATGGCCGAGTTGACCGACGAAGCGGCCAACACGGTCGACGAGGTAGTCGTTACGTTCTTCGAGGCACCCCGGTCCTACACGGCTGAGGATGTCGTCGAGATCTCCTGCCACGGATCTCCCGTGGTGCTCAGACACTGCGTCGCCCGCGCCATGGAGGCCGGAGCGCGCCCCGCCGAGCCCGGCGAGTTCACTCTGCGCGCCTACCTCAACGGCCGCATCGACCTCCCCCAGGCTGAAGCCGTTCACGACCTGATCCGCGCCACCACGCTGCACCAGGCGAGAGTCGCCGCCCAGCAGATGGAGGGCTCGGTCTCCCGCGTGCTCAAGCCGCTCAAGGAGCAGCTCGTCGAATTGATCTCTCTGCTCGAGGCAGGAATCGACTTTGCCGAGGACGATATCAGCGTCGCTACAAATGAAGAAATTGCTGCACGAATCCAGTCCATCTTCACCGGACTGACGCGCCTGATTGAAAGCTTCAGGTTCGGGAAGATGGTCCATGAGGGGTTGGCCCTCGCCATCGTCGGCCGCCCGAANNAATGTCGGCAAGAGCAGTCTGTTCAATGCGCTGCTCCAACAGGACCGGGCGATTGTAACCGAGATTCCCGGCACCACCCGCGACACCGTTTCAGAGAGCTTTTCGCTGGAAGGGATTCCGGTCCGGCTGGTGGATACCGCTGGCATTCGTGAAAGCGGAGATGTCGTTGAAAAATTGGGAATTGAGCGCAGCTTCCAGGCGATGGCAGATGCCGACATTACAATTGTGGTAATAGATCTGTCGGACCCTCTTCACGAGCAAGACCGCAAGCTGCTGGAGAAAGCTCCCGGGCAGGGCTACCACTTGGTCGTCGGTAACAAGTCGGACCTGCCCCGCGCCGTTGCTATAGATGTAGAACAAATCGCCGTCTGCGCGGCGACCGGTGAAGGGATTGAGGGCCTCAAGCGGCGGCTGATCAGCATGATCGCCCCCGACGGCTTTGCTTCGCCGCAATCCGGCCTCATTACCAGCGTGCGGCATGAGAGGTTGCTCCGCGAAAGCCGCGAGGCTCTGGAGCGCGCCCGGGAGGCTGCAGGGTTCGGCCTGCCCCACGAGATGCTTCTGCTGGACTGTTACGCAGCGCTGCAGCCCCTGGATGCGCTGACTGGCGCAACCACAGCGGACGACATCCTGAACCGGATCTTCTCGACCTTCTGTATCGGCAAGTAGCACCGCTCAGCAGACGCGGTCGCGGCTGCAGACAGCAGGTACAGGTGTGGGCGGAGTTTCTATGAAATGCTCTGCGGCAGGAGCATCTTGCGGACGGCGTCCAGAACCCCGTTGATGAAGGGCACGGCCTCTTCCTCCGTGAAGCGGCGGGCGAGCTCCAGCGCTTCGTCAATGACGACAGCAGGCGGAGTACCCAACTCCTTCATCTCGTAAATCGCCATTCGTAGTATATTGCGGTCAACGATCGGCATCCGCTCCAATCGCCAGTTCTCAGCCCGCTTGGCGATGTATCCGTCGAGGTCGGCAACCTGGGCTGCCGTGCCCCTGGCAAGCGCCTCCATAAACGAATCACGGTCCGCCGGCGCATCCGGCTCTTCGCCGGTTTCTTCTTCAATTTCAGCGGAATAGAGAGACTGATAGAAGGCTTGGATAGCCTCTTCAACGGTCAGCTTGCGCATATCCCACAAAAATAGTATTTGAATGGCGCGCTGGCGGGACTTACGTCGAGCAGGCATGTGCTACTTCTTGGACTGGATGCGAATGCCGCGCAGAAGATTCGCCATCTCAATGGCGGACATGGCGGATTCGAAGCCCTTGTTGCCGCCCTTGGCGCCGGCGCGGTCAATCGCCTGTTCGAGAGTGTTGGTGGTGAGAACGCCGAATGCGATGGGGATACCGGTCTCCAGTGAAACCTGGGCAAGCCCTTTGGCGGCTTCGCCTGCAACATAGTCGAAGTGCGGCGTCTCGCCCCGGATGACAGCGCCGAGGCAGATGATTCCGTCGTGGCGTTTTTGACGCGCCATCTCGGCGGCAACCACGGGCATCTCCCACGATCCCGGAACTTTGATCACTTCGATGTCCGCATCGGCGGTGCCTGCGCGATTGAGAGCGTCGAGCGCCCCTCCAAGGAGCCGCTCGGTGATGAAACTGTTGAACCGGCTGACGACGAGGGCAAATTTCAGGCCCTTTCCCGCGAGGTGTCCCTCAAAGACCTTGTGCGACATATGGG
>DBMU01000026.1:0-100071 GCA_002298225.1 Bryobacterales bacterium UBA690 | reverse complement strand
TCATCGCGCACATCGACCACGGTAAGTCGACGTTGGCGGACAGGCTTCTGGAGTACACCGGCGCCCTGTCACAGCGCGAGATGATGGAGCAGGTGCTCGACTCCATGGATCTGGAGCGCGAGCGCGGCATCACGATCAAGGCCCATGCGGTGCGGCTCGAATACCACGCCGACAACGGCAACACCTACCAGCTCAACCTGATCGACACGCCAGGCCACGTCGACTTCACCTATGAAGTCTCCCGCAGCCTGCAGGCCTGCGAGGGTGCGCTGCTGGTGGTGGACGCCAGCCAGGGCGTCGAGGCCCAGACACTGGCGAACACCTACCTTGCTATCCATCACAACCTCGAACTGATCCCTGTAATCAACAAGATCGATCTCCCTTCGGCCGAGCCGGAGCGGATCAAGGAACAGGTCGAGCAGATCATCGGTCTCGACGCCAGCGAGGCGGTGCTGGCCAGCGCAAAGTCCGGCATCGGCATCCACGAGATATGCGAGGCCGTGGTGCACAAGGTGCCGCCGCCGAAGGGCGACCCTGCGGCGCCCCTCCGCGCCCTGATCTTCGACTCCTGGTTCGATCCCTACCGCGGCGTCATCATCCTGGCCAGGCTCATGGATGGGACCATCCGCAAGGGACAGCGTATCCGGCTGTGGTCCACGGAATCGACATATGAAGTGGATGGGCTCGGCTATCAGTCGCCCAAGCCCGTTCCGTGCGACACGCTGAGCGCCGGAGAGGTCGGATTCCTCTTCGCCAACATCAAGACCGTCTCGGACGCGAAGGTCGGCGACACCATCTACGACGCCGCCAACCCGATCAGCGAACCGCTCCCCGGCTTCGAAGAGATGAAGCCGATGGTCTTCGCCGGACTCTACCCGGTGGAGAGCCATGAGCATGGTTTGCTGCGCGATGCGCTGGAAAAGCTGCGCCTCAACGACTCGGCGTTCAACTTTGAACCCGAAAACTCGGTCGCGCTCGGCTTCGGCTTCCGCTGCGGCTTCCTCGGGTTGCTACACCTGGAGATCGTCCAGGAGCGGCTTGAGCGCGAATTCGAGATTGACCTGATTACCACAGCGCCGGGCGTGCGCTACAAGGTCGAGTTGGGCAGCGGCGAGATTGTGGAGGTGGATAACCCCACCAAGTGGCCGAACCCGAGCGAGATCATCAAGATCGAAGAGCCCGTCATCGACGCCACAGTGATCACGCGTGAGGAGTACCTCGGCGAGATCCTCAAACTGATGGAAGAGAAGCGCGGCAACCAGAAGAAGTTTGAGTACATCGGCGGCGGGCGCGTGATGTTGCTTTACGAGATGCCGCTGAACGAGGTTGTGCTGGACTTCTACGACCGTCTGAAGTCCGCCTCGCGCGGATACGCCTCGCTTGATTACCACCTGGCCGGCTACCGCATTTCCCCGATGGTGAAGATGGACGTGCTGGTGGCCGGTGATCCAGTGGATGCGCTGTCGATCATCGTCCACAAGGACTTTGCATTCGAGCGGGGCAAGGCGCTGATTGATCGTCTGCGCAAGCTGATCCCGCGCCAGCAATTCGAAGTCGCGCTACAGGCGGCGATCGGCGCCAAGATCATCGCGCGCGAAAACATCGCCGCGCTGCGCAAGAATGTACTTGCCAAGTGCTACGGCGGCGACATCAGCCGCAAGCGCAAGCTGCTGGAAAAGCAGAAGGAAGGCAAGCGGCGCATGAAACGGGTGGGCCGCGTGGAGATCCCGCAGGAAGCCTTCCTCGCCGTCCTCAAGGTCAGCCAGAGCGGGTCAGAGGAATAGCCTCATAGCCACTCCGCTACGGACACAATCCAAAGGGAGGCAGGAACCAGGATGGCTTGGGCGAGAATAGTGCCGATCAGCCTGCTCCCGGTCAGCCAGACCACTGAACGCCGAAAATACGATTCGTCGATCTTTCCGGCCGCGACGTCATCGGTCACGAGCGACAAGTAAGGATCGATAAAGGCGAACATCAGAATCGTCGCAATGCCGTTCACGACGGCAGACATTTGACTGGCGGTTACCCTGAGCTCGGGTCGCAGGTACCCTGCGTATAGCGACGCAAATACACCAACCGACCATACAGCCATCGCGACTGTGTTCAAGGCAGCGACGCTCCAGGGAATGTGTCTGCCTGAGCGAAGCTTCGCAATGTTGCCCCAGCGTGGAAATACTACTGCCTCGCGAACGTGTGCAAGAACAGCAGGAGAGGCAGCCCGACGGAGTATGGCGCCCGGAGACCGGCTGGCTCCGAGAAACTCAACCCACCGCGACAGGAGGCGTTGAAATGTTGGGATCAGCAAGGCGCCTGCAAGCGTCGCGGCCGTTGCGAACGTGAGGAGCCATCGAAAGTCTCCAACTCCGCTTGTAGCGCCACTGGCGATGTTCTGCTCCACTCGCTTTGCCAGAAGCGGTGCCTGGAATGAATTTGATGTTCGAGATACCAATATCAATACGTTGAACAAGGAGAGCGAGAGTGCGATTCGGCGCGTACGTGTTCCGGCGATGCGAACAGCATACGCGAGCGTCCCAACAAGATGAATGATGAACGTTAGCGCGCAGATGAGCAGAAGGCCCGAGTCCATTCGTGAGTGCTCCTCGTGGTTCCGCGAAAGGCCCTGGCGACGGATCTGACCTCGTTCCAGAGCTCGCAGTCTCATTCAAGCATGCCACGGCGAATCACTTTTGACGGATAGAAGCCAGAATCCTCAGCAGGCTGGGCAACATCAGAAGGCAGCCCGCGAGGAGCTTGGCGATCCGCCCGAATCTGAGTAGCTACTTCACCAGATGCTGATCGAACCAGTCCACCCGGCGGATTGTTGAGTCCAGCACGTGCTTCGGCTCGCGGAAGCCGTGGCCTTCGCGCGGATACCGGACCAGAACCGCCTCGACACCGCGCTGGCGCAATGCCGTGTACATCTCCTCCGCCTGCGTGATGTGGACATCGTTGTCCTGCTCTCCGTGGAGCAGCAGCAGGGGCGTCTTCACGTTCTTCACGTACTTCAACGGCGACCAGATCCACAGCTTCTCGAAGTTCGTCCCGTCCCACGGATAGCCGCCGAACTCCGCGTGCACCAGGTCCTGATAGAGACTGGTGGCGTAGAAGCTGATCAGGTTCGACACGCTGGCCGCTGCCACGGCGGCGCGGAAGCGTGTCGTCTGGGTCACGATCCAGTTCGTCATGAACCCGCCGTAGCTGCCTCCGGTGACGAACAGGTTTCTCGCATCGGCCTGCGTGTGCGTCTTCAACACGAAGTCCACCGCGGCCATCAGATCCTTGTAGTCGCCGCCGCCCCAGTTGTTCACGCAGCCGTCGGAGAACTTCTGGCCGTAGCCACTGGAGCCCCGGGGATTCACCATCAGCGTTGCGTAGCCGCGCGCCGCCGCGTAGTGCACTGATGCGTTGAACGCATACCCGAACATGCCGTGCGGGCCGCCGTGCACCTGCAAAATCAGCGGCCACTGCGACGCGCCGTTCACCGGCGGATAGAGCCACCCCTCGATCTCCGTCCCATCGAAGCTCTTGAAGGCGATGCGTTCGGGTTTGGACAGGCTCCACTGCGAAACGATCGCGTCGTTCAAATGCGTCTCCTGGCGGAGTTCTCCATTCTTCAGCGACCAGATCTCGCGCGAATGCGCGGCATCGGAATACGCGAAGTAGAGCCGCCCCTTGTGCTCCACGGGAACGCCCGCCTGAGCCGGCTTATCGAGCAGCACCCGGGTGCCGCGCAACAGTAGCGACTTGCCGTGGTCGCCGGCGCCGTAGATGACTTCCCCGTCCGACCAGATGAAGCCCGACACGCGCCGGTCGAGCTTCGGGTTCAGTTCGCGCGCCGAACCGCCTTTCATGGGGAGAAGCCAGAGGTGATCGTCTTCTGCGACAGAATCGATGGTGGTGATCGCGCGGGTCGTCGCCGTGTAGGCGAGCCACTGCCCGTCGGCGGAGATCTTCGGCGGCATTTCGACGCCTGCAGTCCTGGTCAACTGCCGGATCGCGCCACTCTGCGGATTGACGGCGTAGATATCGTAGTTGAGCCGCGAATCCGGATCCGGCTCGTGGTTGGAGAGGAAGACGATCTCCGCGCCCGCCGACCAGTCGAGGGAGTGCTCGTCATGATCGCCCGGCGTCAGCAACTTCGGCGTGCCGCCGGCAGCGGGCACGACATAGATGTGCGTGCGCCGATTGTCCGAGTACGATGTGCGAGTCTTGTACTGCACACGGCTCACGACCAGCGGATCCGCTCTGGAAACATCCGGCTCCAACGTGCCGGCGAACGCCAGGCTCTGTGCATCGGGCGACCAAGCGAGCGAATTGCCCGCATGGGCCAGATATGAGTTCGAGAAGTAAACGGCACAGATGCGCGTCTCTTTCTTCGTATCCCAATCCAGCGCCCACAGCGCGCCTGAGGCAAAATAGGCGAGCCGCTTCCCGTCGGGAGACCAGCGAAGGCTGGACGCGCCGGGCGGCAATCCGGCCGCGGCCCCATTTGCGCCAATCTGCCGCCACTCCCTCGTCGCGCGATTCTCCTTCGGGATCGTCTGCGAAACCGAGTACAGAACGGCCGGGCTGTTCGAAGAAGCGGCGATCTCGCCCAGGTTCCACAAGGTCAGAGTATCTTCCGCCGTAACCGGCCTGGTCTGCGGCCAGGCGGCGAAGGCAGTCACAAGAATGAGGGCGAACGCACGCATTGAGACAGGGTATCATCCAGCCAGGCGAAGGACCCCGGCGGGAACCGTCGCGGCAGGCGCGGAGTCCATTGACCCATGAGGCTTCGAGCGCTGGGATGCTCTCTGGGCCTGCACGCAGGCGGCGTCGCCGTGGCTGCGGGCAATCCTGTTTTCGCCTTGCTGCTGCTTGCCGGCAGCCTGGTCTTCCTCAAGCGTGGCGTCGTGCATATTGTGATCGGTCCGGACTGGCGGTTCGAAGGCCGGCGCGCGGCGTACGCCTTGACCACAATCTTCCTGCTGGCGGTCCTCTGGCTAGTCATTCAATCCCGCCTGAATCGCTTCGTCGCTGGGGGCTCGGGAATCCCGGGGAAGGCCCGCATGGTGCGCGTAATAGCTGCGGATCAGTCCAGCGGCGAGAAAGTGAAAGCTACAATTGCGTTCGATGAAACGCATCCGGGCGTCATCGTGTTTTCCGAGAAGGAGAAACAGGCTGTGGTCCCGCCCACGCCTCGCACCATGCACGCAGGAGAATCAAGAGGCAGGCCGTCCGATCCGCAATCCATTCCATTCACCGGCGCCTACTGGCTTTACCAGTCGCCGCGGGAGCGGCCGCCGTCGGATTCCTACATCGCCTGGGGGCGTCCGTCGGAGATGCGTTTCCGGACCTCCGACCAGACCCCGCTGCGCATGGAAGCTCGCCAGAACCTGGGCCGGTTGGTCGACCTCGCCTGCTGCAGCATGATTCAACTCGCGCTCTTCAGTGCCGACAACTATCCGGGCTCCGTGCAAGTGGAGTTGATCCTGGTAAATACTGCGCTGCCCGGCGGTCCGAGCCAGTCGCTGGGAGTCTTTCCCGTGACAACGTTCGTCGGGCTGGGGAGGTGGAATGAAAGCATCGCCCGCGCGGAGACACTGTCGTTCCGGGTTCCGGCTCAAATGTCGATCAGCACCTTCGACGAGCTCAGGGTCGTCTTCCATCTGGACCGGATTCGCGAGGACCGCAGCGCGCGCATCGCCATCGACCGCTTCGTGCTTGTGCCGCGCAGGCTTTGAGCCGAGACGTACCACACACTGATGCGCACTCCCTACCGGTCCCGGCTGTGCAGGCGTTTGACGCGTGTACGCGGAAGGATCCGGTCAAAGCCGCAACGGCAGGGAGCGGTGTAGCGTGGGCCAACGGAATCACTCCCCCGCCGCGTAGTAACCCGCGCGTGCACGGACTTCCGCCTTGGGATAACGGCGCTTCGCCTCATCGGACAACGCCACATCCAGGCGGCGATATGTTCCCGCGGGCGCGGGCGCAGCCTTGATCCCCAGGCTGTAGCGCAGCCGGATGCGCTCCATCATCTCCTTGAACAGTTCGCCTGCTTTGTCGCTGCGCTGTACTTCTCCCCCTGTTGCGGCAGCGAGTTTGAAGACGTCTGCTGGCGTGAAGTCGGGGTTGATGTCCGCGCCGCTGCGATGCACGGGAGGACGCGCGGAGGATGGCACGATCGCATTGAGCACCGTGTTCATCTCGGACAGTGCCCGGATCACCTTTTCATCCGGAACCCGGAAGTGGACGCCGCCGTTGTCCGTGAGGGCGATCACGGCGCGACGGCCGGAGAAGGCGGGCTGCTCCTTTAGATACGCGGCCACGGCGAGGAGAGCGTCGTTGAGTGAGGTTCCGGCGCCGAGATCCCGTTCCAGCGGCGCCTCCTTCACTGCGCGCTCAGCGATTCGCGTGTCTGCGCTGAGATCGGCCAGGACGCGGGCCTCCCGCGCAAAGACGAAGACCCCCACCTGGTCGGCGGACTTGAGCTGCGCCAGCGCCTGGTTCGCGACTGCGGCCATCTCCCGCAGCATCTTGCCCATGCTGCCCGAAACGTCCAGCAGGAGGATCACTTGAAGCGGCTCCGCTTCGCGGCCGAAGTAGTCGATGGACCGGGGCGCTCCTTCCTCGTTCAACTGGAAATCTTCGGCCCGCAATCCGGGCACGGGGCGCTTATTATCGGTCACCTGCACATCGATTCGCACCAGCGCGGTGGAGGTCTTGAATGTCGGCTCCTGCTGCCATCCGGTTTGCGCTCCCAGGGCTCCGGCGGCGACGATGGTGACAAGCAGCAGGCGCGAATCCATGAAGAACATTATCGTCGGCACGGCGGGGCACATCGACCACGGCAAGACCACACTGGTCCGTGCGCTCACCGGTATCGACACCGACCGCCTCGAGGAAGAGAAACGGCGCGGCATCTCCATCGACCTCGGTTTCGCGCACCTCGAATGCGGCGGCGTGCGGTTCGGCTTCGTGGACGTGCCCGGGCACGAACGGTTCGTGAAGAACATGCTCGCCGGCGCAGGCGGCATCGACATGGTGATGCTGGTGATCGGCGCGGACGAGTCCATCAAGCCGCAGACGCGCGAGCATTTCGACATCTGCCGCCTGCTGGGTATCCGTCATGGTCTCATCGCGCTGACGAAGGCGGACATAGTTGATGCCGACACCCTCGAACTGGCGCGCCTGGAGGCCGCCGAATTCGCCGCGGGCTCCTTCCTCGAATCCGCGCCTGTCGTGGCCGTGAGCGGAAAGACAGGAGCAGGGCTCGAAGAACTGCGCGCTGCGATGCTGCAGGTGGCGGCGGCAGTCGAGGGCCGCGACGCGCACGGAGTTATGCGGCTGCCCATCGACCGCGCCTTCTCCCTGCACGGCTTCGGCACGGTGGTCACCGGGACGCTGTTGTCCGGCACGATTCGCGTGGAAGACGAAGTCGAGGTCCATCCATCGGCGCGCAAGCTGCGCGTGCGAGGCGTTCAGGTGCACGGCGGCATGGTGGAAGCTTCCACCGCCGGGCAGCGCACTGCGGTGAACCTCGCCGGCGTCGAAGCCACGGAGCTGCGGCGCGGCATGGTTCTCACGCCTCCGGGTCTCTTCCGTCCAACAAGCGTCCTCGATTGCCGCTTTGACCTGCTCGACTCCGCGCAGCCGTTGAAGCACAAGGCGCCGATCCACTTCCACGCCGGCACCGCCGAAGTCGAGGCCGAAGTCCGCATGCTGCGCGGCGGCGAGCCGCTCCTGCCGGGCGCCAGCGGCTTCGTGCGCTTGCTCTTGAAAGAGCCGCTGCTCCTGCTGCCTGGTGACCGCTTCATCGCGCGCATGTTTTCACCAGTGGTGACCATCGGCGGCGGCGTTGTGATCGACAATGCGCCCAACGATGCAGTCAGGAAGTCAGCCGCCCTGGATCGCCTGCCGCAGTTACTGGCGGCGACGTTCGAAAAGCGTCTGGCCCTGTTCGCCGCCGAAGACGAAGCGGGCGCGCGTGTGTCCGAGTTGGCCGCCCGCTCCGGCGCCACACCGGAGTCTGTGTTCGCTGCCGCGGCCGGGGCGGGACTCGTGCAGGTCCGCGACCCGGAGCCGCGCCTGGTCCCGCGCGCCTCGATTCTGTCCGCCGCCGCCAGGCTGAAGACCGAGCTGGCTGAGTTTCACCGCCAGAATCCCCTGCTGCCGGGCATGCCGAAAGCATCGGCGACTCTGCCGCCGTTCCTACTGGACGCCGCGCTGGCTGAACTGAAAGAGATCGTCGCGGAGGGCGAGCACCTCCGTCTGGCTTCACACCGGCCGTCGATGAGGGCCGAAGAGGACCAGGCTGCCGCGAAAATGGAGTCGCTGTTTGGCGAGGCGGGTCTGGCCGTGCCAGCGGTGCAGGAGGTGCTGGCCAAATCCGGCCTGGACGCGAACCGCTCACGCACCTTGCTTCAATTGCTCCTCCGGGAGGGGCGGCTCGTGCGCGTCTCGACTGAGATGATCTACCATCGCGCCGCAATCGAAAAGCTCAAGAGCGTTCTGGCCGGAAAGAAGGGCCAGCGTTTCGGCGTCGCCGAGTTCAAGGACTGGACGGGCGTCTCCCGGAAGTACGCGATACCGCTGCTCGAATTCCTGGACCGTGAGCGCGTGACGCGTCGCGAAGGCGACCGGCGTGTGATTCTCTGACAATCGCCGCGGCGTCACGATTGCGGTGAAGTGAGGTCTACGCCGCACAGCACAGCGAGTATCTGCACCGCCGCATCCTTCGCGCCCATGCCGGTCTCCCCTGCAGGACCCACGCAACCCGGGCATCCATGCTCGCAGGGGCAGCGCCGTACCAACTCGAGCCCTCCGGCCAGCAATTGCGTGGTCATCTCAAACAACGGCGCGCTCTGCCCGATGCCGCCCGGATAGTTGTCATAGAGATGCAGCTCGGGCTCGAAAGCTTCCACGGATGGTGCGATCTCCTCTGTCATGGCGACGCCGAGATCGCGCGGGTCGCACATCAGCAGCAGCGACGCCACGGTGCGCAGAGCGTGGCCGAGGCCCGTCAGCGCATTCAGCTTCTCTGTGGACGACAACTGCGGAAACCCGGCAAGGAACGGCGCCGGGAAGTGCAGCCAGAACGAGGTGGTATGCATCTCCTGTTCCGGCAGCGACAGATTTCCCGCGCCGATGTTCTCGTTCGTGTAGAACTTGATCTTCTTGAAACCGACAATCTGCCGGTTGACGCGCACCTCGCCGTGCGCAGCCGCGGCGGCGGCCAGGGGCCGCGTGTCGAACTGCTCCAGCACCTTCACCTGCGTGTAGTCGATGGCGTCCGTGTAGTAGTCGCACTCCACCTGCCTGACATAGGCTTTGCGGCCGGTGTAGTCCATGCGCTCCACCTGGTACTGCCGCGCTTCGTGGAGGTAGATGGCCTTTTCGTGCAGCTCCGTCAGGGCGGCCGGGAAGGCGACTTCCGCGATCACCCGCTCTTCGTGCGTGATATCGATGACCACGAAGTTGTCACTGGTGACCGAGCGCAGGCTGATCGCGTCGGCAGGATAGGAGTCCGAGGTCCAGTGCCACGAGCCTCCGGAGTGATGCACGACGCCCAGTTCTTCCAGGAATTGGCAGAGTTCAGCAGTGTCGTGCGGCCCGAATCGCTCGCCGTCCTTCACCGGCAGTTCGAACGCGGCGCACTTGAGGTGGTTGATGAGGATCTCGAGATTGTCCGGGTTGATCTGAGCGTGCTCCGGGGAGGCTTCAAAGAAGTACTCGGGATGCTCGACGATGTACTGATCGAGAGGCGCGCTGGATGCGATCATCAGGGCGAGCGACGTGCCCAGCCGCCGGCCCGCTCTTCCCGAGCGCTGCCACGTCGATGCAATGGTGCCCGGGTAACCGGCCATCACAACGACGTCGAGCGACCCGATGTCGATGCCCAGCTCCAGCGCATTGGTCGCGACGACGCAGCGGATGTCCCCGTCGCGCAGCCCGCGCTCAATCTCGCGGCGCTCACGCGGCAGATAACCTCCGCGATAGCCGCGAACCGTCCCGGGACGCGCCGGCGGTTTCTCGCAAGCGTCCTTGAGATACGTCAGCAGCACTTCGGTAGCCAGGCGGTTGTTCGCGAACACGAGAGTCTGCTGGCCTCGCTGCACCAGCTCTGACGCCATGCGCCGGGTCTCGTGGAGGTAGCCCCGCCGGATGCCAAGCTGTCGGTTCACCACGGGCGGGTTGTAAAAGACGAAGTACTTCTCGCCCGATGGAGCGCCGTTGTTGTCGATCAGCTCGAACTGCTCGCCGGTCAGCGCCTCCGCCAGCGGCTGCGGATTCGCGATCGTCGCCGAGCAGCAGATGAACTGCGGTGAGGAGCCGTAGAACCGGCACACCCGCTTCAAACGCCTGATCAGGTTGGCCAGATGGCTGCCGTAGACGCCGCGATACGAGTGCAGCTCATCGATCACGATGTAGCGGAGGTTCTCGAACAGCTTGGTCCACTTCGTGTGGTGGGGCAGAATCCCGGCGTGCAGCATGTCGGGATTGGTGAGAACCACGTTGGCGCGCTCGCGGATCTGCTTGCGCGCGTCCTGCGGCGTGTCACCGTCATAGGTGAATGCGCGGATGCCGGACCCCATCGCTTCGACAATGGAGTGGAATTCGTGGAGCTGGTCCTCGGAGAGCGCCTTCGTCGGAAAAAGGAACAGTGCGCGAGCCTCGGGATCCTGTGAAAGCCTCTGGAAGACCGGGAGGTTGTAGCACAGCGTCTTGCCGCTGGCTGTGGGGGTGACGACCACTGCATTCTGGCCTGCAGACAGTGCCCGAAGCGACGCCGCCTGGTGCGTATAAAGTTGGCGGACGCCCTTGTCTTCCAACACCTTGCGCAGCGCCGCCGGGACCTCATCCGGCATATCTTCGTATTCTCCCGGCTGAGCGGGTTGGTGGCGGATCGCCCGGATTGGGGAATTGGGCTCTTCCATGATGGCGCGCAGACGGGCGATTGCCGTCTCCAGGTCCGCGCGCCTGGATAGACCTAGGGTTTCATCACGGTTCGGATCGGGGAACTCAAGACTCAGATTCATGGGGACAGGCGTCGCTATTTGTTTGCGAGACTACACAAACCCGCGAGCGCCTGCAAGCGGGACGATTCCCTCTCAGACTCCAGCGGCGGCGCCGCGCACAAACTCGTACCGTTCCAGTGTAGCTGCCAGCGCCTGGACTTCCTCGTCCCGGCGAACGACCGTACCCATGCAGCGCAGACGCACTTCGCCAATGTTTTTCCCCGTAGGCAGGCTGATCAGGTATTCGATCGGTTGACCAACTTCGATCGGCTCGGAAGGATCGGTAAAAAGAATCCCCCCTGAACTCACGTTCTTCGTCTCCCCAAAATGGGAGACCCGCCTCGAACCTGCTCGCACAAGTTCAACAGGCAAGCGGAGTTCGAAGCGCTTGGACTTCCGTTGCTCAGCCACAGTAACTCCATCTAAATCGTTTTTCTACATGAGGTCAACTACTGTGACCATGATTACTAAAGGAAATTGCCTAGTACTAGGACCATAGCCCTTCCCACCCATCCTTATCCACCGTATTTTCTCGGGATCAAACCACGAATAGAATAAAGTATCTTCATTTTTGAGGCCTTCCAGCTTTGAGAAATGTTCTATCCCGGCCGATAGTACCTTGGTTATAGATATCCTTAGATAGGCGATGATGAAGGGAAATAACACTCACTCCAAGAGCCGATTGCCCCTCCACCAACCCCCTTCCGTTGCCGGTAATCAATTGAATCACGGACACTTGGCAGAAAGTGGCAGCGAGACGGCAGCGTTGTGTGCCCAATATGAGTACCAGTACCCCCAGGCGAGTTTGCAAAGTGGTATAAACGAAGCAAGTCCATATAAGAGGTTCCGAATGTCCGATTTGTTTAACCTGCAGGGAAAGATCGCCGCTGTTGTCGGTGGAGGCGGGGTGCTGGCAGGTGAGATTGCCTTAGGTCTCGCGTGTGCCGGCGCCGACATCGCCGTTCTGGACTTCAATGCCGAGGCAGCCGAATCCCGCGCGGCCCAGATACGGGCCATCGGACGCCGGGCGATCGGAATCAGAGTGGACGCCACCTGTAAAGCGGATCTCCAGTCGGCTCTGGAGCGGATGCAGGCAGAGTTGGGCGGCGCCCACATCCTCGTTAATGCTGCGGGCATCAATAGCGGGACGCCGTTCTTCGAGATCTCCGAAGAAGAGTGGGACCGGATCATCGACGTCGATCTGAAGAGCGTCTTTCTGGCTTGCCAGGTATTCGGCCAGCACATGGTGCAGCCGGGCAACGGCGGTTCGATCATCAACATCTCGTCAGCGTCCTCCGGTCCGCCTTTGTCCAAAGTGTTCACGTATTCAGTCGCGAAGGGCGGTGTGAACCAGGTCACCCAGTTTCTGGCGCGGGAGTGGGCGACCAAAGGCGTGCGCGTGAATGCGATCCTGCCCGGCTTCTTCCCTGCCGAGCAGAATCGGAAGCTGCTCACTGATGAGCGAGTGGCGTCCATTATGCGGCATACGCCGATGGGCCGCTTCGGCGAGGCAAGTGAATTGGTTGGCGCCGCTGTCTACCTGGCATCCGACAGAGCGTCGGGTTTCGTGACGGGCACAATTCTGAGGGTAGACGGCGGATACCTGGCCATGACGATCTAGTGTCGTGCGCACCGGAACGCACGGGCCTATAATCCCGGTATGACACTTCGATCGTGCGTGCTCGGGTGTTGGTGTGCCTGGGCCATGGGCCAAAGCCCGGCCGAATGGACCCCATGGAGTGCTCGCGCGGAGATCGCTCCGAAGACGTGGCTGGATGGCGGCACGCTTGCCATCTCCGGAAACGGCAATGCGGCAGCCTACGGAGGCTGGGTCCGCAATGCCGGCGCCGTCCGAGGCGGGGATTGGTACAGTTTCACTGCCTCCTACCGCGCAACGGGAGTGCCGTCTGAGAACTGGCAGGTGGTCGCGCGGCTGGACTGGGTCGACGCCGCGGGGCAGCGCACAGGACAGCCCGAATACGCCGCTTGGGGAACGCGCCAGGGCGAATGGATCCGGCTCGACGCCCGCGTCCAGGCGCCGCCCAAAGCCGCCACTGCGCGCATCGAGCTGATGCTTGCCAATGCGGAAAACGGCACTGTCTGGTGGAAGGAGATCGCCGTCACTCCGGCTTCCGCGCCGGCGCCGCGCCGCATTCGCGTCGCCACCATCAACCTCAAGCCGGACCGCACCAACTCCTCCGCCGAGAGCGTCCGCCAGTTCATCGATGCCGCCAACAGCCGCATCGACGGCAAGGTCGATCTCATCCTCTTTCCTGAAGGCATCACCGTCGTTGGCACCAACAAACCCTACGCCGAGGTGGCCGAATCCATTCCCGGCCCGGCGACTGAAAAGCTCGCCGGCCTGGCGCGCAAGCACGCCGCCTGGGTAGCCGCGGGCATCTACGAACGCGACGGCAACGCCATTTACAACACCGCTGTCCTTCTGGACCGCGAGGGCCGCGTCGCCGGCAAGTACCGCAAAGTGTATCTGCCGCGCGAAGAGATTGAGCGCGGCCTCACTCCCGGCCGGTCCTACCCCGTCTTTCGCACCGACTTCGGCACTGTCGGCATGATGATCTGCTACGACGTCTTCTTCCCGGATCCCGCCCGCGCGCTCGCCGCACAGGGCGCGGACGTCATCCTGCTCCCCATCTGGGGCGGCGACGAGACGCTCGCCACTGCGCGCGCCATCGAGAATAAAGTGTTCCTCGTCGCCTCCGGCTACGATCACCCGACCTATGTGATGGACCCTGACGGCAAGCGCGTCGCCCAAGCCCCGCAGCGTGGTGAAGCAGCCATTGCCGTCATCGACCTGGAGCGCCGCTACACGGACCAGTGGCTCGGCGACATGCGCACCCGGCGTTTGAAAGAACTCCGCCTCGACGTGCCGACCCCGGCGCCGGGTATCGTGGCGAAATAGCAATTTCTACAGCGGCAGAATCTCTTCCCGCTGCGGATCAAATTTCAGACGCCGCTTCTGCACGTAGGCAAGGTTGCCCAGGTGTGACGCCATCGCCGAGCGGTGCCCGATGTAGACGTCCCCGTTCGGGAGCTTGCGCGTCCGGCAGCAATCCAGGAAATTCTCGACGTGGTCGATCGTCTGGTCGCGCGGCGACAGCACCTCCACCGGCTGCGCATTCTTCTCCGCACTCTGGAAGATGAACTTCCCGCGCGAAATCCACAACCGCCCCTCCGTCCCGCACATCTCCACCGCCTCGCCCTTGATCCCCGGCGCAAGCGTCCCCTCGAAGGTGCCGGTCCAACCGCTCGGATATTCCAGCAGCACGTTGATCGTGTCCGGCGCCGTCCGCCCGTCCTTGTAGTGATAGACTCCTCCGGCCGCGCTCGCCGAGATCGGCCCATCCTCTTCCATGAACATGTGGACGACATCGATCCAGTGCGTCATCAGGTCCGTCACCTGCCCGCCGCCGAAGTCGAGGTAAGCGCGGAAATTCCAGTACTGCTGCGGATCGTAGTCACGCCACTTCACGGGGCCCAGGAAGCGCGCCCAGTCGAGGTTGGACGGTAGCGTGGCCATGCGCTCCGGCGCCTTCATCAGGTGCGCGCCGTTGCCGTGCCACCACGTCCGCGCCAGCGTGATCTTGCCGAGCTTCTTCGTCCGGAAGTACTCATCGCGCGCCTGGATGTAGATCTTGCCGCTTCGCTGCTGCATGCCCACCTGGCAGACTCGGTTATTCACTCGCGCTGCCTTCACCACCGCGGGTCCCTCTTCGATCTTCAGCGAGAGCGGCTTCTCGACATAGACATCCTTGCCCGCATTCAGCGCGTCGATGGCGATGGCGCAGTGCCAGTGATCCGGAGTAGCGATCAGCACCGCATCCAGCTCTTTGACCTCCAGCAGCTTGCGATGGTCGCCGAACGTCTTGGAGCCGGGTGCGCGCGAGGCGGCCTGATCCGCGCGGTCTCCGAAGACGTCGCACACTGCCGTGACGTTCACTTGTTCGGTCTTCTGAAACGTGCGCATCACGCCCTGTCCCCGGCCTCCGCAGCCGATCAGGCCCAGGTTGATCTTGTCGTTTGCGCCGAGAACGCGGCTGTACGAAGCAGCCGTCCAGGCGATGGCGGCGGTGCCTGCCGTGCGGAACACATCTCTGCGATGAATGCCTTCCTGTGACATGGCCCCGATTTTATCAATGCGGTAGAATCGCCGCACAGTGACAGCTTTTCTCCTGCTTCTGGCCTTCTTCCAGACTCCGGACGAGATCCGCGTCCGCATGTCGGAGTTGATCGGGGGGCTGCCCGACCTGCGCGCACCCCTCAACGCGAAAGTGACCGGCGCATTCGAACGGCCCGGCTACCGCGTGGAGAACGTGATCTTCGACTCTCTGCCCGGATTCCGGGTGACCGCAAACCTCTACGTCCCGACGCGGGGAAACGGCCCTTTCCCCGCAGTGCTCGGCGTCGCCGGCCATAGTGACAACGGCAAGGCCAGCGCCACCTACCAGCACGCCTGGATTTCGCTGGCCCGTCGCGGCTATGTCGTGCTTGCCTACGATCCGCCCGGCCAAGGAGAGCGCATCGAGTACTTCGATCCTGAGCTCGGCCGTTCACGCCTCTCGCCTGGAGTGAATGAGCACATCAGCGCGGGGCTGCAGTGTCTCCTCACGGGCACATCTATCGCCCGTTACTTCATCTGGGACGGCATCCGCGCCTTCGATTACCTCCTCACGCGCGAGGAGGTTGACCCGAAGCGTATAGCTGTCGCCGGCAACTCCGGCGGTGGCACGCAAGCCGCTTACCTGGCGGCGTTCGAGCCGCGGTTGGCTGCGGCGGTGTCGTCCTGCTACATCACGCGCTGGCAGGAGCTCATGGAGGGCCCCGGCCCGCAGGATGCCGAGCAGGTCTTTCCCGGGTTCCTCAAACGCGGACTGGACTTCATTGACTTCATTCGCGTCTTCGCGCCCAAGCCGTTCCTCATCACCTCCGCCGCCCGGGACTTCTTCCCCATCGCCGGGGCACGCGCCACCTTTGAGGCCGCCAAGGCCCACTACGAGAGCATCGATGCGCCCGGCCGAGTCGCGTTCTTCGAGTATGACGACACCCACGGCTGGTCGCAGCCGCGCCGCGAAGCGGCTTACCGCTTCCTGGACAAGAACTTGAAGGGTATTGATGCTGAAGCCAAAGAGGATCCGTTAGAGACCGAGCCGGAATCGCGCCTATGGGCCACACCGACCGGCTACCTGGCTTCTTCCTTCGGCTCCGAGACCGTCTTCTCCCTGAACCGCGCATTGGCGCAACGCATCTACCCGCAGCGGAAGGCGTTGTCGCTCGCGCAGCCGGAGGAGTTGCGCGCACTCGTGCGTTCCCGCCTGAACATGCCGCCCGTCGCGCTCATCGGACGCGCGAAACCGCCGGGGGTGAAACCCGCCGTCCTGACGGCCGGAGTGCCCAGGTCGGACATCGACGATCTGCGCCAGGCGGGATTCGTAGTCCGGAGTGTGGACCCTGTGTCGCTTCCGGCCGGGCGGGGTGGCTATTCCGGAGCCTACCAGGCAGCCGCGCGCGAGTGGCTGCAAGGCCGTTCCCTGGTCGGCGGACAGGTGGCTGAACTGCTCGGCGCGTACGCAGAGCTTCGCGCCGACCCGGATGTCGACCCCAGCCGTGTGCTCCTCTGGGGCCGGGGCAACGCGGGCGTTGCAGTCATGGTCGCCGCCGCTCTGGAGCCGTCGGCCGCCGGCGTCCTTCTGGAAGGCACTGTCACCAGTTGGTTCGCCATTACCCAGTCCAGGCTGCACGATGGGATCGCCGGCATCGTCGTGCCCGGCGTGCTGCTGGATTTCGATCTGCCGGACCTCGTCAACCTGATCGCGCCCCGCCCCTTGTGGCTCGCCGATCCGGTCACTCCCACCGGCGCCCGCGCCGTGCCCGTCGAATATCCACGAGCCTGGGTCCGGGTTGTCGAGCGCCCGGAGGGCTGGCCTGCCACAAAAGTGTTCCGGGATTGGCTTGCTGCTCAACTTCCGTCAAGATGACGCGGCTCGGATAGAGCGCAGTCACACGCACCATCTCTCTTCAGAGGCGCTCGTTCACCGCTGGCGCCTCTTTCACTTTCCAGCTCAGGGTTTCTTGGCCGGCGGCTTGGCCGTGGTGGAATCGGACGGCGGCGGAGCCGTATCACCCGGGGTAGCACGACGCCAGCCCCCGCTGGCGTCAGTAGCCGGCGTTGCGGGAGTTGCCGCGGCAGGCTTCGGGTCTGCAGGCTTCGAGTCTGCAGATTTCGGGTCAACAGGCTTCGCATCGGCCGCCTTGGGATCGCTCGAACCGGCGCCCACGTCGGGATTGGGCCCGTGCGAGCCGTATGATTCGCCCATGGCCCTCCGCTTGGGCTTGATGACGGCTGGCGACTCACTCTCCGAGGGAGTGCCTGCCGTAGTCGTGGCGGAGGTTTCCTGACTCTGTGCTGCCGCTGCGGCCGCACTTTCCGTACCCTCCGCCGCAGGTGTAGATCCCGCTCCCTCCGGCGCGCGATAGTCCTGGCGGTACTTCAGGTCGGCGTCCGGAAAGCGCCGCCGCGCCGCGGAGGCCAGGTCGACCGTCACATTGCGCATCTCGCCGGACCTTGCCCCGGCCGGGACATTGAAATACAGGGAATAGCGCTGCCTGAGGCGAGCTAATGTCGTATCCAGTGCGGACGCATCGTCGACGGGGAAAGAATCGCCGCCGGAATCCAGGGCGATCTCCGACGTGCCCGCAGACTTCGTGCGGCCTCCGCCATAGGGGCCTGGATACTGCCCGCCGCCACCGCCACCGACCGGCGGATTTCGCCGGCCGAAAATGATGTCAGGAGGTAACCCTCCGCCTGGATAGCCGCCTCCCGGGTACCCACCCCCTGGGTAGCGGCTTCCGCCGGGATATCGGCCTCTTCCTCCTCCGGGGTATCCTCCCCCCGGATATCCGCCGCCCGGCACTCGGGAGTATCGCATGGCGTCCGGAGCGATCAGCGCGCTCAGCACGGCATCCGCCGCGATCAGCGCGTTGCCCACCCTCACCTCATCCCGATCCATCTCGGTCTGGTCGTCCGTGAGGATGACGATTGCCCGGCGGGCATCTTTGCGGGCGTTCTTCTGGACATACTTCGCGGCGTCGACAAGGCCGCGCGTGATATCCGTGCCGCCATTGAAACTCTCCTGCCGCAACAGACTCTTGAATCCAGCCTCGACCGCTTCGATGTTGCCGTCGAACGGATGGCGCACACGCGTGGTCCGGTCGAAGACCATGATCCCGATGTGATCGTTCGGCTTGAGCGTCTGAAAGGCGGTCCGCGCTGCGTCCACCAGGCGTTCGACGTGGGGCTTCATGCTGGCGCTCACGTCGATGAGAAACATCACGTCCAGCGGCATCTCTTCGCTGGCGAAACTTCGGATCGGCTGAACCCGGCCGTTGTCCTTCAGCTCGAAGTCTTTCGCCGTCAGGTTCGGAATGGTCTTGTTGGTCCGGTCCGAGACGCGCACGTCCACGCGAACCAGCGACACGTCGCTGCGAAAAACAACCGGCTTTTCATCCTGTTGGGCCGTCAGGGGAGCGGCCAGGACGGCCGCAACAAATAGCAAATGCGGGCGCATCCCAGTGTTGCCTCGTCTATTCGACGCCATTGCCTGTAGGGTGGTTGCCCTCTTTTTTCAACTATCTGGCCCCTGAGGCTGCAGTCGTCTTCACATCCCGCAGCACCATCGTCTCTGCACCTTCCGGTCGCGAACCGGGTGTCCATTCCACCTCCACGTTTTGAAGTCGCAAGCCATCGATCCGCTCGAACACCATCCCGTGGGTCATCCTCCTATCCGGCCGGTCCTCCGGGAGCATGCGCACGCGCACATTGGAGATCGTGATGTCCTTCAAGGGCTGCTCCGCGTGGCCTGACACCAGCGACGTGCCCCGTGCGGCGCCTTGCACCCCATCCACAACGATGTTCTCGATCTTCCCCAGTTTGGATTCCGGCGTGCGCTTCTTCAGTACTAACTTCATCATCTCCGCACTGCCCCACCAGTTCCAGTGCCTGCGGTTCAATTCAAACGTCACATTGGTGAAGCGCACGTCGCTCACCGTCGCGCCATCCTGGACGTTGATCCCGAACGCCTTGTTCGAATCCCGGATCACGATGTTAGAGAACAGCACGTGGCGGATATCCGCCAGCGTCTCCGTGCCGATCATCAGCGGCGTCGACGAGCTGCTCAGGATGCAGTTATTGACTACGACGTTCTCCGTCGGCTTCACGGGCTTCTGCGAATTCCGGCCCAGCGAAGTCGTCTTCAGGCAGATCGCGTCGTCGCCGGCAACGATGATCGAATCGGAAATCACTACGTTCGAGGTGGAGACCAGGTCGATGCCGTCCCCGTTCACTCCCTTCTCGGGCGATGTGTAGAGATAAATCCCGCGGATCCACACCTGGTCGCAGTCCTGCGTGCGGATGGTCCACAACGGAGAATTGAGCAGCCGGACCCCCTCAATGCGCAGGTTCTCCACGTCCTCGAAGATCAGCAGATACGTCTGCACGCCTTCGCGATAGTACCGGCTCATCTCGACACCGGCTTTCCTGGCAATCTCGGCCTCTTCGGCGATCTCCGTGTCCTGCGTGCGTACCGGCGCCCAGACGTAGCGCGCCTGTCCATCCACGACACCTGAGCCAGTCAACGCGACGTTCTTCACGCCGCGCGCCCGGATCAGCGCTCGCGGGCCGGGACCAACTGCTGACCAATGTGACGGGTCCTGATCGAGCAGCAGCTTCGCTCCCGGATCCAGGCGCAGCTCGACGTTCTGCTTCAGCCAGATGGTGGTGATGGTGTAGGCGCCGGCCTCCACACTGACCACCCCTCCGCCGTTTGCCGAACAGGTGTCGATGGCTTTCTGGATATCTTCAGTTGTCTTGCCCTCGAGGCGGCATCCCGGCGCGCCCAACACCGGAACAAGCGAAAGCGGGAGGAGAAAAAGGAGCTTCACGCCCGCAATTCTACTATCAGTGCTGGCCCGCGGCCCGCTTTTCCTGAATCCGCGACATCGGGATGTCCAGCGTACCGTAACGCCCGTTCGACGGGTCGCGGACCAGGATGCGCAGGGAGAATGTATCGGCTCCGGGCTTCCACTGGTGCCTGTAGGGGATGCCCTTCTCGCGGACGATCTCCCACTGTTTGGGCGCCAGATTCAGGTGGATGTTCTCCTGAACGAACCGGACCTGGCCTTCCGCGGCCTTCTCTCCGATATGAACTTCCACCGCGCCCTGGTGCCGGTCTTCCGCCTGGTTCACGGAGAGATCCCCCGACTCAATCCGCAGCGTCAGCGTCAAAACGCCCGCCGAGGACTCGCACTGCGCATTGAGGCGGATCATGGAAGAGCCCAGAGGGTTCAGCATAGCCAGCCGCAGGTTCTCTTCGTTCCAGTGCGGCTGGACCGGCTCAAGCGGTTCAGGAAAATAGCCGGCCCGATGCAGAAGCTTTAGCTCGGGACGTTGAGCCGAGGCTTTGAGAGTGTGCCATCTGCCGGTGGAATCTTCGTCCGCGTAGAAGCCGATGGAATAGGTACCGAGGAAATCCCCGGCCGCCTTGCGCACGCCGACGCTCAAGTCGTTGCTGTTGAAAAAGAACCGTCCGCCAGTGACCGTCGCCATGATGTCGAAAGCGGCGCGCGTGTCCTGGCCAAATGACTCCGCTCGCTCGATCTCGTCGTAGCGCAGGCCGCTGATCGCGGGTGGATACTGGCGGGCCGCGAAATTCTCGTCCTGCGGCCTGAGCCCCCGCGCGTCCACCGCATACAGAACAACGCCGGACTGCGCCAACCGCTCCGCCGTGTGGCGGACCGCGGCGCCGAACTGCTGTCCAGCTGCAGGATTGACGCGCTGTCCAGCGCGGCTCGCCATGGGCACGGCAGCCGAGCTTTCGGCAATTCCTCCGCTGATCCAGATCACGCTCTTCCGTCCCGGGATGCCGGAGATGTGGCGTCCCAGCGCCTCCAGGATCGCGAGCGTTGCCTGAACTCGGTTGCCGCGGACAGCCGTGTTGAAGTTGGAGTCGCCCGCCATGGCCGCACCCAGTGCTTCGGAGGTGGGCTGCTGAGCCGGATTGGGATGGCCCGGTACTCTGGACACCATCTGCGCCAGAAACTCCTCCGCCTCCCGCGCGGATCGCTCCACCTCGGAGAGCTTCTGCGCCTGGAACTCCGGCTTCACCCGCTCCAGACAGGCCCGCAGCGACTCCATATCGTCCGTGTAGTCGTGGAGCACCCGAAACTCACGGCCCAACTGATAGATCGCCACGCGGCTCTGCGGCGCAATCGCACGCAGGAACCTCAGCGTCTGCGCTTTGACGAACATCTGGTCCGCCGGCTCCGTGTTGACGGAATCGAGCACCAGCGCCGTGATGCTGCGCGCCGGGCCTCCGGTGAGTTCCACCCGGTTTGTGAAGGTGTTCTGCGGCAGGGCAGGCGCCGTGACTGCGGGAGCCTGCCCTCCCTCGTACCGGAAGAACGCAATTTCCCTGGGATGCCCGTTATCGAGGAGGGAGAGATCCTCCTTCTTCAAATCCGTGACGGGATTGCCCTGCCTGTCCAAGGCAACAACGGTGAATTCCACCAGCCGTGTTGTGGACCGGATTGTCGGCTGATCATTCTGCGCACACGCGAGAGTCAGCCCGCAGAGAAAGATCAGCCCTCTTGTCATGGTCGGACCCGGTCTTCTCGATGATATACCGCGTCTACTCGTGCAGCCAGGCTTTCAGGCGCGTCTTCTGCTCCTCCGTTGCGTCGGGACGCACTTCGAGATTCCAGCTCGCCGGCTTGTCCGCGGTGATTGGCAGCTTGAGAGTCATGAGCTGCTCGCGGCGAGCGATCAGCACTTCGACCGAGTCGCCTGACTTGTAGTTGTCGAGCCTCGCCGGCCACTGCTCGGCGCGCACGCGGATGCCGTTCACCGCCAGGATCTCGTCATCAACATTGAATCCCGCATCGTACGCGGGCGTCCCGCGCCGCAGTCCCGAAATCACGATGCGCCCCGGAGTTGCGGCCCCGGTGGTGATCCCCGTAAGGATCCTGGGCGCCCCCGCGCCGCGCTGCGATTCGCCACGGAAGCGCAGTCCGTACCATTCGAGCATCTCCTTGTAGTCAAGCTCTTCCGTCGTCTCCAATGCGTTTTTGAACCAGGAACTCAGGTCCGCACCGGCCACTTCGTTGCACACCGCGCGGAACTGCTCCGGCGTATAGCCGCGCGCGCCGCTGTATCGCTGGAACGCGAGCTTCAGCGCATCGTCAAGCGACTTCGCGCCGTTGCTCGCCTTGCGGATCTTGGCATCGAGCAGCAGTCCCACCACCGCGCCTTTCGTGTAGTAGCTGATCGTCGTGTTCGACGAGTTCTCATTCGGCCGGTACAGCCCGATCCACGCGTTGTAACTCGACGATTCCACCGGCGTGACCAGCCTGCCGGCCGTGTTCTGCAACTGTCCGATGGTCTGCGCCATCGCGCGCAGCGCCTGCGCCTGCGTCGTCAGGCCGGCTCGCCGCAGCGCCAGCGGCCCGTAGTACGACGTCACGCCCTCCGCCAGCCACAGGCTGCGTGTGTAGACCTCGTTCTCGTAGTCGAACGGCCCCAGCTCAACGGGCCGCAGCCGCTTCACGTTCCACAGGTGGAAGTACTCGTGGCTCACCAGCCCGAGCCAACCGTTGCGGCTCGGGCGGCGCGGGCCCGCCGGCGCGTTCTCCGGCGCATCCTGCGTGTTGCCGTAGGCCCAGCGGCTCGCGCCCATCCACGTCGAGTTCTTGTGCTCCAGCCCGCCGCCCGACTCCGTGATCATGTTAAAGAACACGTACTTGTCGTACGGCAGCCCGCCCCACTGGCGGCTGTACTCCGCCACGATCTTCGCGACGTCGCGCGCCGACGCCGGCCCATCCCACATGGGACCCTCGCCCTCGTTCACCAGGTAGTGCTTCTTGCCGTCGACCTCAAACTCGTGGATCGGCGCGCTGCCCGCGTAGATCGGGGAGTCGAGCAACTCGTCGAAATCAGCGGCGAGCCACGTGTTCGAGTCCGCGCCGTTCTTCATCCCGCTGATGCTCTTCTTCCATGTGGGCGGCAGCTCGATCTTCACTTCGTACGGCCGCTTCTCCGCGCCCACCAGCGTGACGAAGTTCGCCGCGCCGTTCAACATCGCGAAGCCCGCGTCCACCCAGTTCCCCTGCACGCTCATCTCGTGCGCATAGACCTTGTAGTTGACCTCGACGCGCGCCGCACCCGCGGTCTGCACCTTCCAGCGGTTCTTGCGCGTCTTCTCCCACGCCAACTCGCGGCCCTGCGCATCGTGCGCCTTGAAATCCTCGACGCTGCGCGCATACTCGCGTACCAGGTAAGAGCCCGGCGTCCATACGGCCATGAACAGCTCGACCGAGGGCTTGCCCGCGGGCACAGAGGCGTTCACTTCCAGGTAGTGCGTGTGCGGCTGCGGGAAGCGCACGGTGTAGCGGACGGGCTCCTGCGCGGCGGCAAAAGAAACGAAGAGGGCGAAGGCAAGAAGGATTCTCACGGCGGGGTCCTAGAATAGATAGAGATTGACTTCAGAACCGAACATTCATGTCCTGGGGGCCGGGCTCGCCGGCAGCGAAGCGGCGTGGCAGATCGCGCGAGCGGGGCAAACATGCATCCTACACGAAATGCGCCCCAAAGTGAGCACTCCGGCGCACAAAACTGCCGATTTCGGCGAGTTAGTATGCTCAAACTCGCTCAAAAGTGACGCCGAGAACACCGCTCCGTGGCTCCTCAAACACGAACTCCGCCGGCTGGGCTCCCTCGCTATGCGCGCCGCTGAAACCACTCGCGTCCCGGGTGGACACGCCCTCACAGTTGACCGCGATGTCTTCGCTCAGGAGATCACCCGCGCCATCGAAAGCGAGCCGCGCATCACCGTCGTGCGCGAAGAGGTGGCCAGCATCCCCGATGAGGGCATCGTCATCGTCGCCACAGGGCCGCTCACCTCCGGCGCGCTCGCCGAAGACATCGCCCGCAAGACCGGCAGCGACGGGCTCTACTTCTACGATTCCATCAGCCCCATCGTCGACGCCGACACCATCGACCGCGAAATCGTTTTCGCGGCCTCGCGCTACGGCAAGTCTTTGGACGGCAGCGACGACTATCTCAACTGCCCGTTCACGCGGGAGGAATACGGGGCGTTCGTCGACGCGCTGCTCACGGCCGAACCCGCCGATGCGCACATCGAGGAAGACCGCGCGATTCACAAAGGCAAGGTGCCTTTCTTCGAAGCGTGCCTGCCCGTCGAGGAGATTGCCCGCCGCGGCCGCGACACGCTGCGCTTCGGCCCGATGAAGCCTGTCGGGCTCGACGATCCACGCACCGGTCGCTGGCCTTACGCGGTGGTGCAACTGCGCCAGGAGGATCTTCGCGCGGGCAGCTACAACCTGGTGGGTTTCCAAAACTACATGAAGTTCCCGGAGCAAAAGCGCGTCTTCCGCATGATCCCGGGGCTCGCCAACGCGGAGTTCCTGCGCTACGGCCAGATCCACCGCAACACCTACATCAACGGGCCGACGCTGCTGAACGAGACGCTGCAGCTGAAGAGCGACCGCCGTGTCTTCTTCGCGGGGCAGATCTCCGGAGTGGAAGGCTACGTGGAGTCCATCGCGACGGGACTGCTCGCCGGACGCGCCGCTGTGCAGTTCGCTCGCGGGGAGCAGCCGCGAGCGGTCGCGAGAGAGACCGCGCTCGGCTCGCTGGTCCACTACATCACGCACGCCGACCCCAAGCGCTATCAGCCCGCCAACATCGCCTTCGACCTGCTGCCCACACTCGAAGAGCAGACGCGCCGCCAGTTCAAGCATGATAAGAAGGCGCGGCACGCCGAGGTCTGCCGCCGCGCCATTGAGGCCCTCGCACCGTATGTCTGAGTTGGAGCAGTGGATCGGCCAATACCTCGAAGAACTCAAACGCCAGAACGCGTCCGTGCACACTCTGCGCAACTACGACGCGGATCTGCGCCAGTTCCTTTCCTACTTCAAGCGCACCGGGCTCGCGCCGCCGGCGCTCCAGGACTTCGACCAGTTGCTGCTGCGCGAATGGCTGGCCGACCTTTACACGCAGAACCTCTCCAAGCCCACCATCCGGCGCAAGCTCGCCGCCGTGCGCAGCTTCTTTGATCACTGCCTGCGCCAGGGCGCCATCGCTCTGAACCGGGCGAAGCTCCTCACCACTCCCAGGATGCCCAAGCACCTGCCGGAAGTGCCCACGGAGCAGCAGACCAATGAACTGATCAATGCCATCGCCGCCGGGGAACTGGAGCGACCGTACCCGGAGCGCGACCTCGCCCTGTTCGAACTCCTGTACGGCTGCGGCCTGCGCATCAGCGAGCTCGCCGGGCTGAATCTCAGCGACTTTGATCTTCGTGAAGGCTGGGCCCTGGTTCGCGGCAAGCGCAAGAAGGAGCGCCAGGTCCCCGTGCCCGGCAAGGCGCTGGCTGCCCTGATTCGCTATCTGGAGTCGCGGCGAGCGGAGCCAACCGAGCCCGCCGTCTTTCTCAACCATCGCGGCACGCGGCTGACCGATCGCGGCGCCCGCGGCATCCTCAAGATGTACGCCATCGCGCTGAGCGGCGACTCCGGGCTCCACCCCCACTCCCTGCGGCACGCCTACGCGACGCACCTCCTCTCCGCCGGCGCCGACCTGCGCGCCATCCAGGAACTCCTCGGCCACGCTTCCCTTTCCACCACGCAGAAGTACACCCAGCTCTCGCTGCTCGACCTGATGAAGGTCTACGACAAGGCCCATCCGCGCTCATAAAACCCCGCCCTGGTACCAAAAGCGGGACGAGGGTACCAGTCCTTTCAGGCAGGAACTAGGCTGAGCGGGCCGTTGCAGCCCCTTAGTACAGCGCACAGACTGAGAAGGTAGATTCTTAATGCAGCGCGCTGAGTTTGATCAGTGGAAAGCCTCGGAAGTGGCGCGCTTGCTCGCGTTGGTCGAAGCTGAACGGCGTTACTACCAGGACATCTTCGCAGCACTGCCGGTCGCAGTCGCGATGGTGGATCCTGAGTGGCGGTTGACGTCCGTGAACCGCGAGTTTAAGCGGCGCCTGGGATTGGTGCACGCTGACTTCAGCCGGATGAGGCTCCCGGACCTGGTCCCCGACCCAGGACTTGAAGCAGCACTCGGCGAAGTTCTGTCCACAGGCACTCCCAAGACGGATTACCGCGCCAGGATCGGCTCAGGCTCCTCCGCGCGCAGGCTGCGCATCTCAATTCAGAAGATTGCGGGATGGCAGACGGCTGCGGAGGACGAACTGATATTGACGATTGAAGATGAGCCTTCCCCCGCGGATGCTGCCCCGGAGGTTGCTCAACCGGAGGCCGCGCCGAGGCAGTCGATCGAGGCCGCCAAACGCGGCGCAGTCGAGCGGCTGAGCGGGCGTGTCGCCCATGTCGCCAACAACCTGCTCATGATCATCGGCGGATATGCGGACGAGATCATCAACAGCCTGCCGGAGAACGATCCGAGGCGGGCGGATCTCAACGAGATCGTCAAGGCCTCCGGCCGGTTGGGCGCATTGACGAAGGATCTGACGGCGCTCACGCGCCCGCAGGCGTTTGAGGTGGTTGAGTTCAGCCTGGACCGCTGGCTGCGCGCAATGGAAGAACGCTACCGCGAGTTTCGAGTGGGCATCGGGACGCCGGAACGCACGCTATCCGCCTACACCTCGCCTGTGCTTCTCGAACAGATGATCTTCGAAGCGGCCCGTTACCTGAAGACGCACCTCGGCGAGAAGGGCGTGCTGCGTCTGGAGGCTCGCCTCCTGCGGGAGGACCGGCTTGAACTGCGGCTGCGCGTGGAGGGCATTGTACTGGGAGCCGATGCCCACGAACGCATATTTGAGCCGTTCTCCGGAGAGAAGGTCGGTACTGATCCTCCGCTGGGATTGGCAGGCTTGATCGCCCCGTGGCTGCGCCTCGGCGGCGGGATCGACATGACGGCCGATTCCCTGGTCATCGAGATGCCCACGAAAGCCGCCGCCGCGCAGCCGGCCAAACTCGGGACGATTCTGCTGGTGGAAGACGAGCCCGGCATCCGCGCGCTGATCGCCAAAGCGCTGGAACGTGAGAACTACAGCGTCGTGCAGTCCGGTGCGCCTGCAGAAGCGCTCGCCATGAGCGCCGGACTCCCCGCGCCGCCCGCGCTGCTCGTCACCGACCTGATGGTACCCGGGATGAGCGGGCGCGAGTTCGCCGAGAGGATCCGAGCCCGGTGGCCCGCCACGAAAGTGCTGTTCATCTCCGGCTACACCTCTGATGCCGAGCTGGCCGCGCAGATCGGCAGCGGGACGCTGCCGGAGGGGACGCGATTCCTGGCCAAGCCGTTCACGGTCTCGCAACTCCTTGCCGAGGTCAAAGGGCTGTTGGCCTGAGCGAACACTTACCCGCTCGGCTGAAGATACGCCGAACCCGTTACACCCGCTCGCTACGGCTCGCGGCTCTATTGCGTCCACAGCCGCGGGCGGTCATGAGCGGGTGTGATTGCGCCAGCGTCTTGGTCAAAGTCCTGCTATGTACTCGGTGAAGATGCGGGCGCAGCGGTCGAGGTTCTCTTCCGAGCCGCCGCCGGAGAGGGGGCTGCACATTTCGTAGGCCACGGGGCCGGTGTAACCGCCTTCGCTCAGAGCGCCGAGAAATGCCTTGTAGTCGATCAGGCCGCGGCCCATGGGCACGGCCTGCATGGCTGCGGTGAGCTGCTCGTAGTTCACCTGCGATGGGCTGTAGCGGAAGCGGGGGCGGCGCTGGTAGTCGGCGGCAGTGGTGTGGACGGTCCAGGAGGCCATGGCGCGGGCGGCTGCGGCGAGGTCATCGCCGTGGAGCGCGGGTGTCCACGCATCGAAGCAGGCTTTGCAGTTGGGGTGGTCGACGGCGGTGAGCAGGTCCAGCAGCGTCAAATAGTGCGCCGCGCAGTCGTGATGATTCTGAACGCCGAGGGTGACGCCAAATCCGGCCGCGCGCTGGGCTGCTTCGCGCAGGGTCTCGATCAGGATGTGCGGCTGGAATGAAGGATGCTCATACGCGGTGAAGATTCGCACCACTGGCGCGCCGAGATCCGCCGCGCGGCGGCACAGCGCCTCGATGTGCGCGAGCTGGATTTCACGGTGCGGGATATCAGGGTGTTCAGCGTCCGCGGAAAAGTTGTTATAGCCGGCGATCACCGCGCAGCGCAGGCCAAGGGCGTCCATCCTCTCGCGCAGCCGGAGGCACTCATCCCTGCCGTAGTCGAGCACCGAGAGATGCGGCCGCTTGGCCATGATCATGACACCCGAGTAGCCGAGCGCGGCGGCTTTGTCCAGGAAGGCGTCGAGGGTCAGCCTGGCCTGTCCCGGCCAGACGCCCGCGTAGGAGACGGAGTGAAGAACAGGTTCGTGTATCAGCTTCGAGGGCATTCGTCTGGATACTATCGAAGTGGAGCCCCTCTCGTGTACAGCCTGTTCCAGGAGGTCGACCGAACCGCGCAGCAGTTGAAACTGGATTGGCGCGACATCGGCCGCTATCTGCTTCAACCCGAAGCGCACGTCTACGCCTTCGCGATCGCCGCGAACGTCCTGCTCTCGTTCTGGCCGTTCATGCTGGTGATGATTGCGCTGTTCCGGAATGTTTTTCACTGGCCTGAGGCGGTGATGGCAATCTACTCGACAATCCGCGACTTCTTCGCCGGATCGACAGGCCAGTTCCTGGTCTACAACCTGGAAGAAGCGACAAGGTGGGGGCGCAAGGTGGAATGGCTCTCCATGTTGATGCTATTGTTCACGGCTAACGGTGTTTTTCTGCCGCTTGAAGTGGCGTTCAACCGGGCATGGGGTGTGCGCGAGAACCGGAGTCTGCTGAAGAATCAGGCCGTGAGCATGGGGCTCATCTTTTGCTGCGGCTTTCTCGCGATGTTCTCCGCAGCGCTTACCGGCGCAGGCATCGAAGTATGGCAAGCCTTCGCGGGAACAGACGCGGCCATGCCGTGGTTTCTCATGCAGTTGCTGGCGAAGTTGGCCTCCGTCCCAATCACAGTCCTCATACTGTTCCTGGTCTACTGCTACCTTCCGAACACCCATGTTCCAAAGCGCGCCGTGCTGCCGCGGGCGATTGTCATCGGCTTCGCGCTTGAGTCGCTGAAGTGGATCAATCTCGCGGTCTGGCCGTTCCTCAGGAAGAAGTTCGACCGGGAGTTCGGTGTCTTTGTCAATTCGGTCACTATTCTCACCTGGAGCTTCCTGGCAGCGATGATTGTCCTGGCCGGAGCGGAGTGGACCGCCAGGAGAGTGCGTCTTTCGGTTACCCAAGCCGTCCCGGAAGCGTCAAATCAAGTAGAATAGGACCGGACTCCGGTTCCACACCCTCCGAGTGTGTTTTCAATTTCTGTTCGAGGATTGCTCCACCATGGCCGACAACAAGGACCTGACGCGCCGCGATGCCATCAAGACGGCTGGCGCGGCCACGATTGCTAGCGTCGCCGCCTCCCATTTGCAGGGAGCGCCGGCTATCCTGACCGCCCGCGCCGCCACCAACGCCGTGAACTATGGCATGGTCGGCACCGGAAGCCGCGGAACCTATCTGCTGAAACACTTGAAGGGCATCGACACGGGCAACTGCGTCGCCATCTGCGACCTTACCGACGACGCTCTCAACAAGGCACAGCAGACCATCGGCGGCAACCCGAAGCGTTACAAGGACTATCGCGAACTGCTGGCGGACAAGAGCGTGGAAGCGGTGTTCGTCACCACGCCCCTCTTCATGCACTTCCCGGTCACCAGGGACGCCCTCGACGCCGGCAAGCACGTCTTCTGCGAGAAGAGCCTTGTGTTTAAGCCGGAAGAGGTGCATGCGCTTCGCGCGCTGGCCACCTCCAAGCCCAAGCAGGTGTTGCAGACTGGCCTGCAGCGCCGGTACAGCGCCATGTACCAGGCCGCGCGCCAGATGATCGAGAAAGGCCTGCTGGGCGACGTCACCTACGTGCAGGCGCAGTGGCACCGCAATCCCGGCTGGAAGATGAAGAAGGGCGTGCCGAACGAGAGGATGGCCAACTGGCGCCTCTTCCGCGAGTATTCCGGCGGGCTGGTGGCTGAACTCGCTTCGCACCAGATCGATGTGGCGGACCGCATGCTCGGCATGACGCCCGAAGCCGTGATGGGCATGGGCTCGCACGACTTTCTGAACGACGGCCGCGACATCCTCGATAACGTCCAGCTCATCTACAAGTATCCGAAGGGCCGGCGCCTGGTATGGACCGGCATTCCCGGCTCCTCTCACTGGGCCGGCGTCGGCGGCGCGCGTACCGAGATGGGCGAGATAATCTGCGGCACGAAGGGCACCATCCACATCACCATCGGCGACGACAACAACCGCCCGATCGGCATGTGGTTCCGCGAGCCCAACCCGCCTGCCCAGGTACAGGAAGCGGGCAAGAAGAAAGAAGAATTCAAGGCCGGCGCCACGATGGTGGCTTCCGCCGGTTCCCGCCCGCTGCCCATCCTGCTCAACAAGGACTTGATGACCGGGCAGGAGAGCTTCCTCGAGAAGGAAATGAAGTTTGCCCGGCTGTGGCTCTACCAGAAGGGCATTCTGGTTCCGGAAGAAGAGAAGAACCCGGTGGACACCGAACTGGAATCGTTCTTCCGCGATGTGCGCACCGGCGGCCATCCGCTGGCGGACCTCGAAGTGGGTCTGCAGGATTCCATCGCCGTGATCCTGTCCAACATCGCTCTCGACGAAGGACGCACGGTCTACTTCAACGAGATCGAGAAAATGGGCAAGGGCGGCGCGACGCCTGCCAAGCCAGCGGTAAAGAAGAGCTAGTCACGATCGAATATTTATTGAAGGGCCGCTCCCGCAAGGGGCGGCCCTTTTGCATAGGATAGAGAGTCCGAGGAGAAACCATGTCAGAAACTCTCTATCGCAACCGCCGAGCCGTCGCACTCGAGAACGAACACCTTCAAATTGTCGTCACCGTGGAAGGCGGCCACATCGCCGCCATGATCGACAAGGAAACGGGCGTGAACCCGCTGTGGTCGCCTCCCTGGCCATCCATCGAGCCTTCAACGTACGATCCTGCCAAGCACCCTGAGTACGGCAACGACGCGGAGAGCAAGCTGTTGTCGGGCATCCTGGGCCACAACCTTTGCCTGGACCTGTTCGGAGGCCCCTCCGGGGAGGAGGCGGCCGCCGGCATGACAGTCCATGGCGAGGGCTCGGTCGCTCCCTACGAGATCACCGTCTCCGGCGACACGCTGAGGCAGCGCACCACGCTGGTCAACGCGCAGCTCGGCTTCGAGCGGACCATCCGGCTCGCCTCCGGTTCGCGCACGGCAGCGATCACGGAGACGGTCGAGAATCTCTCGACGTGGGACCGGCCCATCGCGTGGACGCAGCACGTCACCCTCGGCCCTCCTTTCGTCGAACGGGCAAAGACGGTCTTTCGCGCCTCGGCCTCCAAGTCCAAGGTCATCGAGAACGATTTCACCGGCGGCAAGGGCTACATGCAGATCGGCGCCGAGTTCATGTGGCCGATGGTACCCTGCCTGGACGGGTCAGAACTCGATATGCAGGTCTTTGTCGATCGCGAAGTCTCCGGCGCGTTCTCGACTCATCTGATGGACCCCTCCAGCGAGGACGCGTACTTCGCGGCGTGGCATCCGGGTTCGAAGATAGCCCTGGCGTACGTCTGGAAGCAGCACGATTTCCCGTGGCTCGGCATCTGGGAGGAGAATCACAGCCGCACGAGTCCCCCGTGGAACGGAAATACCGTGACGCGCGGCATGGAATTCGGCGCCTCGCCGTTCCCTGAGAGCCGCAGGAAGATGATCGATCGGCGCGGACTGTTCGGGGTCCCCGGCCACCGTTGGGTGCCTGCGCGGAGCAAGGTGACTGTGAAATACTCGGCGCTGCTCACGCCGGCGGAGTCGATCGACGCGATGGGGCTCAGCCCTTCGGCCCTCTAAGACGAGATGAGACACGGTCGATGAGGCGTTCAATCACCTCCTCCTCGAGGGGATTCGCGCCTCCTTCCGGCCTCCAACCCCATTCGCGAAGAATCCTGTCCACCACGCCATCCACCACGCGTCTCCGCAGATCTGTGGGATTTGGCGGCGCCAGCCCGGCCTTCCCGGCCTGCTGCGCAAATGCTTCAAGCAGTTGCTGATCCAGATCTTCCATGCTCCCCTCCGGGCGCTCCGCTCCCGCTTCCGAGCCTTTCAGGAGCCGGGACTGCAGCTCGCGAATCAGCTCACTCGCCCTGTCGGCAGCCTCGGGAATGGATTGTTCTGGTTTGGATTGCGGGTTCTTCCGCGCTTCCACAGGAACCCCCTTGCTGACTTCCGATTCAGTATACAGAACTCTCTGCACGGAACGAATCTTCGCTGTGGGCCACACACTTTCGGATGAGACCCTGATTCGCTAAGCTGAAACCCTACCCCAATTTCTAGGGTCTTCGCTTGACGGGCTACTATACACGGGGTATAAGGGGACGTATTCACCGCGCTGCGTCAATGCCACAGCCACATACAAACAGTCCCGACGATCTTGGCGGCCTTGGCGGGCAGGCAATAACACTTTCGTTTCCAATCACTTGGATTGCGCTATCGAAGCGGATCGACGAATTGCATTCCCGCCCGCGCGCCGCCCTCCAGGTACGTTCACCGGACGCCGGACGTGCGGTAGTGCCGCTCACCGCCATCAAACCCATCAGGCCCTCCGAAGGGTGGGGCGGGGCGGCAGACAGCATTGCCGATCCAGTGGGGCGTGAGGCCCATTGGGAGATGGTCATCCCGAAAATGACTCGCCCGCCGGGCAAACACTCCGCTCCAGAGCGGCAGTCACAGCCGGCGCAGGAGCCGGCCGCCGGCACAGTCCCCGGCGATCCTGCCATCCCCGTCCGAGAGGATCCGCATCCGCAGAGCGAGCACCAGGCGGAGAGTGTCCTGCCTGGATTCCTGCGCGCGTTCGAAGAACAAGAGAAGACATCTTCCCGAAGGCTCCGAGTTCCCCCCGGCATGGTGCTGATCGCCCTGGGCGTCGCCATCATCGGGATAGCCTTCACGCTGTACTTCGCGATGCACTGGTCCGCCAAGTCTCTGGCGAATGAGCCCCCTTCGTTGCAACAGGGTCCGCCCATCCCGGTGAAGGCGTCCGGCTGGATCCAGGACTTTGCCCCGAACCCTTCCGGGACAAAGGGGGCCCGGTGGATTTCCGTCCTGCGGCCATCGCTCAAGCTCACGGACTTTCGCATGGAATTCCGGGGTCGGATCGAGAAGAAGGCCATGGGGTGGGTATTCCGGGCGCGGGATCCCCGGAATTTCTACGTCATGAAGCTCGAGCAAATCAAGACCGAATCCGAGCCGGCTGTCGCTTTGGTCCGGTTCGCCGTGCTGAACGGCGTGGAGCAGCCACGGGTCCGAATTGGATTGCCGGCCAGATCATCGGCGCAAAGTTTGTACAACGTGCGGTTGGAGGCGGTCGGCTCGCGCTTCACTACCTGGATTCAAGACCGGAAAGTGGATGAATGGATCGAAGAACACATCGGCGCTGGAGGCGTGGGCTCCTACAGCGAGCGGGGAGAACGCGGATCCTTTCAAGGCGACATCCGGATTCACCCGCTTGGCAGGAAATAGGATCGCAGCGATCATGGCAACACGCGCTTCAGCAGCAGCACCGGCATTCGACCCCAGCAATGGCAGGATAGAGGCCGCTCTTTCACTTCGAGCCCAGGGACGCCTGGAGGAAGCCCTGGCGATTCTCCCGGACTCGAGACCGTTCTCACAGGACGAATGCGTCCTGCGCGGCGACCTGCACCTGGAGTTGGGACAACTCCAAAAAGCGATCGAAAGCTATTCCGCCGCGGTCAGCGTGGAGCCCGGAAATGTCTACGCTCGTCAGAACCTCGCTCTGTGCCTTCGGGGCTTGAACAGGTGGGCGCAGGCCGCCGGAGCCTTTCGGTCGCTTCTGGAGCAGGATTCCCACCGCGACAACGCCCGGATCGGATTGGGAGAGTGCCTGCTGCGCCTGAATCGCGCCGAGGAGGCGGTGGCCTGTTTCGACTCATGCTGGACGGAAGCCGCCCGCGTCCCGGCGTTGTTCGGCAAAGCGGTGGCGTTTCAGTTGCTCCACAGGTTTGAGGATGCGGAAGCCGCTTACCTGCGGCTTCTGGAAATGGGCACGAACACTGCGGAAGTATTGTCCAATCTGGTCACATTGAGCGTCGGAATGGCCGATCACGACCGTGTCCGGCGCTACTCGCAGCAATTGTCCGAAGCGAGCCCGCAATCTCTCATCGCGCTGCAGGGTCTTGCGGTATCCGCGCTGGAAAGCGGAAGCGACGAAGACGCGGCGCTGCATTTTTCACGCCTGATCACGCTTGCGCGCGACGGCGAGCCTCCTCGGAGCAATGGTTCCGGACCTTCCATCGAGCACCGCCTGAGCGATGAGGCGGCGGCCCGATTGGATCGCGTCCGGCGTCAAGTTATAGATCAGGGTGGGGTATAAGGAGGGGCAAGTGGCCCGCTTACGAATTCGAATCGAACTCAGCCGGGGCGGCCTCGGAGTTCCGCTCCACAAGCTGTCGAGCGTTATCGCGGAGTCTCAGAAGTTCTTCCAGTCACTCGCCGAGGACGTGAACATCGATCACCACGGCGGGGAGTGGCTTCTGTTCGATTTTGACCGCGAGAGCCTGGACTTCACTGCCGAATTCGTCGGACCGGTGACGCGCGACCAGGTCCATGCATTCAATGCGGCTTTCGGCGGCACCACATCATTGCGCCGCAGCACGATCGCCCAGTTTGCGCGCATCGCCGACTCGATCGGGGAGGACGAGATCATCGGCTTCGGGCTCTACCAGTCCGACGAAGAGACCGAGCCGTCCGAGTGGCGTTGCCTGTCGCGCCGCGACGCGCTCCGCATCGCCGACGAGATCCAGTTGCTGCTCGGCGTGAGCGGGGAGTTGGATCAGGAGTCCAGGCTGCCCACGGTGCGCGATCCGGCGATCGGCGCCAGGCTCTTCGGAGACCGCAGGGACCGGGGGATCGAGCAGATCCGGCTGGCCGATTATGTGCGGGAACTCGAAACGACCCTGGAAACGCGAATTACGCGGGTTGAGAACAAGGTGGACCAGCACACCGGGATGATCCATGATCTCCGGGCGCAATCGGCGACCACGGAGGAGACGTTCCGGCACCTGCTTACAAGCATCGAGAACTTCTGCACGCAGGCGACCCGCCAGATCGAGCATGCCACAGCGGCGCCGGCGCTCCCTCCCGCGCCACAGCAGGTTGAGCCGCCTGCCGCAGATGTTCCGCAACCGGCCGCCGTGGAGGCTCATGCCGCGCAAGAACAGGTGCTGAGCGCTCCTCCATCGGAGCCCGAGCCGCAGCCGGTGCAGCCGGCCGCCTCTGCAGACCCAGAACCCGCACCCGCTCTTGTTGTATCGCCAGACGAGCCCGCCATTGCAGCGGAGACTCCTCCGCCAGCCCCCCAGGCGCTGCCGGCGGCAACGATCGGAGCCGGGCCGGAGCCGGAAGCTCCGCGCAATGGACTGCCGAAGTGGATTCCGCTTGCCGCAGCTCTCGGACTGGTATTGGCGCTTGCGGTCGCCGGTGCGATGCTCTGGCCCCGCAACTCCGCGACGACAGATGAAACCGGGGCACAGGGCCCAAAAGAAACGCAGGCCGCCGCGCAAAAGGCGCCTGAAGTGGCGCCGGCCCCGCAGACCACACCGGATCGCGCGGCAGTTCAGCCGGCGAGTTCCGTTCGGCCCCCGGCCGCGAGGCCCAAGCCTAGCCCAGCCATGCGCCTGGACATCGAGGCCAAGGAGCCCACGTGGGTCTCTCTGGTGGATGCGGACGGGAACAAGATGCTGACCGCTCTGCTGGCCCCTGGCGATCCGAGGACGGTAGAGCTGTTGAAGGCCGCGACACTACGCATAGGCAATGCCGCGGGACTCTCGGTTCGTGTCGACGGCAAAGCCTTGGGGCCGATCGGCCCTCAAGGCAGAGTCCGCGATATCGAGTTCAAAGACGGCACGTACAGGATCACCACGCCGCAGTAAGACGCGTCAGGCTTTCGCGCCTCGTGCGCCGGCGGCCTTGACGGGCTCCACGGCCGGTGCGGCTTCGACAGGCTCGGCCTTCGCGAGTCCAAGGACCTTGCGCACTTCCGTGTCCAACTTGTCGAGCGTCTCCGGGTGGTCCTTCAGGAACTGCTTGGCATTCTCCCTGCCCTGGCCGATGCGCTCGCCGGCATACGAGTACCACGAGCCGCTCTTCTCCACCATGTTGTGCTCCACGGCCACGTCCAGCAGGTCGCCGACCAGGCTGACGCCCTCGCCGTACATGATGTCGAACTCGGCCTCGCGGAACGGCGGCGCAAGCTTGTTCTTGACGATCTTCACCTTCGTGCGATTGCCCGTCACGCTGTCACCGTCCTTGATGGCGGCGATGCGGCGGATATCGATGCGCACGCTCGAGTAGAACTTCAGCGCGCGGCCGCCCGTCGTCGTTTCCGGGTTGCCGAACATGACACCGATCTTCTCGCGGATCTGGTTGATGAAGATCAGGCAGGTGTTGGACTTGGAGACGATACCGGTGAGCTTGCGCATGGCTTGCGACATCAGGCGCGCCTGCACGCCGACGAAGGTATCGCCCATCTCGCCGTCCAACTCGGCCTTCGGCACCAACGCGGCCACGGAGTCCACTACGACGACGTCGATAGCGTTCGAGTTGATGAGCGCGGCGGTGATCTCCAGCGCCTGCTCGGCGTAGTCCGGCTGCGACACCAGGAGGTTGTCCACATCCACGCCCAGTTTCCGGGCGTACACGGGATCGAGCGCGTGCTCCACGTCGACGAACGCCGCCATGCCGCCCTTCTTCTGCGCCTGCGCGACGCCCTGCAGTGCGATGGTCGTCTTACCTGAAGACTCCGGCCCGAAGATCTCGATGATGCGGCCCCGGGGGAATCCGCCGACGCCCAGGGCGTGGTCTATGGAAACCGATCCCGACGAGATCACGCTGACGGGCACAATGGCCTCATGCGATCCGAGGCGCTGGATAGTGCCCTTGCCGAACTGTTTCTCGATGTTGCCGAGCGTGACCGAAAGCAGTCGTTGTTTCTCTTTGTCGTCGAGAGGCATGGATAAGGTCTCCTTCGACCTAGTGTAAGTTATTACAGTATAGCAGCGCCTGTCAACCGGACCGCAATCCGCGACGGTTACGCGGCGTGCTCTCTAGTGTAACTAGTGGCCGGCGCGCCGGGCATCTCTCCAAAAGATTTTTGGCCCTCACTGCCGGCGGCCGCCGGTCTGCTGGTACTTGTGGCGCTGGGCGGTGAAGGGCGTGGTTCCGTATTCGCCGAGATCGACCGTGCCGGTCATGGTATCGCCGTTCGCCAGGCCGGCGAAATCGTAGCTGAGTCGGGTGCCGTGGACGCGGTGGGAGCTGCGGAAGCGGACTGCATTGGCGGCCACCGAGCCCGAGAGGTCGGCGGAGTAGAATTCCCCGCGGTGCGTGCCGGAGAGTTTGGGGCCGTCCTGTTCGAGGAAGACGGTATGGGTGGCGGAACCGCGGCCGAACTCGAGCCGCACGTGCCACTGTCCCGCGACGGAAGCCTCGGGGCCGGAGGGCGTCGGCTCGGGCGGAGCGATCCTGGGAGGATTGGACAGCAGCGCGTGGATGCGGTCAGCGACGACTTTCTCCTCGCCGGGCATCATCTGGTAGGGGATGACCGAGAGAGTGCTGGCCATGCGGTCCGGCCTCGTGCCAGTGGATCCGGCGACGACGATGCGGGGCTCGGTATCGAGCAGCGTGCGGGCGAGTTCGGTTCCGGTGATGCCTAGCTGGGCGCCGTCCCAGGAGAGAGTGAGGCGCGGAGAGCGGTTGGAGAGGTCGGGGCTGGGCTGCGTGATTTTAGCCTGCACTCCGGAGACGGTCTGGGCGCGGGAGGCGATGTGGTTAAGGCGCTCTTCCCACTCCTTCCATTCCGAGGCGTGATCGCGCTTGACCCACATCTCGACGGCCGCGAGCATGCCCATGATCTCTTCCTTGCCTGCTTTCATGGCGCGGCCGAAGGCGTGGTGAGGAGCGCTGTTGGACCAGGCGGCCTGGAGCCACTCCTTCTCTCCGAGGAGCAGGCCGGCAGCCTGTGGGCCACGAATGCACTTGCCGCCGCTGTAGGCCACGGCAGTGGCGCCGCGCTCGAGGTGGACATTGGGCTTCAGCGTTAGGATCTCGGCGGCGGCATCAACGAAGACCGGCACTTTGTGGCGCCTGGCGACCTCGGCGATGACGCGGGTGCCGAGGGGGCCGTCGTCACCGGGGCCGCCGAGGATGTAGACCATGGCGGTGCGCTCGTTGAATGCTCTCTCGAGCTCGGAGGGGTCCTTCACTTCGACGATCTTCACGCCGACCATGCGGACGGCGTGGTCGTAGACGTTGCGGGAGTAGGCGGGGATGATGACTTCGTTCCTGAGGCCGGCGAGGTCGGGGAGCTGCTGCATGCGCTCAGGATTGTTGCCTGCGATGGCGGCGCAGGTGCAGTGGGAGATGGCAGCGCAGCAGCCGGAAGTGACGATGCCCCACTCGGCTCCGGAGATCTCGGCGAGCCGCTTGCCGACGCCGTCCATCAGCTCGTCCATTTGGACGAAGTGACGAGAGGCTTCGTCCATCGCCTTCTTCACTTCCGGAAGCGTTTGAGAGCCGGTAATGATGGTGAAGGTGCCGCGAGAGTTGATGAGGGGGCGGACGCCGATCGATTCATAGAGGCGCGAGGTGAGTTCGAGCGAGGCGGCGAAAGCCCTGCGCGTGAATGACTGCATGGCGGCGAAGACGGAAGCGGTGCGGAAGAGGTCGCGGCGATTGGAAATCAATTCAAGCATGTTGAGGCTCCAGGCTGTAGACCATGGTAACCGTGAAGGCTTCCAGGAGCGAGGGGGCTTCAGCCGGGATTCGCCTGGGGCTGGACCGCGCCGTCGAGGACGCGGCGGACCTCGCGAGCCAGATCGAGTGGAGTGTACGGCTTCTGCAGACAGGCGGCCTTGGAGGCGAAAGCGTCTCTCTCCATCAGCTTCTGGTCAACATATCCGGTCATGAACAGCACACGCGTCTCGGGCCGGTTCCGCAGGATGCGTTCAGCCAGTTCTATGCCATTGACTCTGGGCATCACGATGTCTGACAGCAGCAGGTGGAGCTCACCGGGAGGCAGCTCTTCGCTGATGAGGAGAGCCTCGCCGGCGTTGGTCGCTTCCAAAATCCGGTACCCGCGGGACTCCAGGGTTTCGCGGGCCACCTGGCGGACCGCGTCTTCGTCTTCGACGAGCAGGATGGTCTCGGTCCCATTCCAGGCGGTCTCGACGAACAGAGGCGCTTCGGCCTCGGCGCCGCCGGCGGCAACCGGAAAGAGAACGCGGAAGGTACTGCCTTGACCGGGGCAGCTCTCCACCTCGATAAATCCCCCACTCTGCTTCACGATGCCGTACACGGTGGACAAGCCCAGGCCGGTTCCCTTGCCGGTCACCTTGGTGGTGAAGAACGGCTCAAAGATGCGCCGCTGGACTTCAGGATCCATGCCGACGCCCGTATCGGAGACAGACAATTCCACGAACATGCCCGGGGGCACCTCGGCGTGCCCCTCCGGGATGCTGCGATCGGCTGTCGCCACGGTGAGAGTGCCACCGCGCTGCATCGCATCGCGGGCGTTGACGACGAGGTTCATCAAAACCTGCTCGATCTGTCCGGGATCGGCGTTGATCCGTCCTGAGGCTCGATTCCGGATGAATAGATCGATATCCTCGCCGATCAGCCGGCGCAGCATTTTCTGCACGCCGGAGATGATGGAGTGGAGGGGGATGACGCGCGGCGACAGCTCCTGCCGGCGGCTGAATGCAAGCAACTGGCGGGTGAGGCCGGCGGCCCGCTCGCCGGCCCGGATGACTTCCTCAATCTGGCGATGGGCTGGGCTGCCCGCGAGGAGCGACTTCAACGCGAGCGCGCTATATCCGTTCATCACCGTCAGCAGGTTGTTGAAGTCGTGCGCGATTCCGCCTGCAAGCGCGCCGATGGCTTCCAGCTTCTGCGACTGCAGCAACTGCTCTTCCAGTTGGACCCGTTGAGAGATATCCGACCACGTGCCGACAACTTCGCTGGGATTGGCCTGCGAGTCGCGCAGCAGGCGCTTCTCGTCGCGAAGCCACACATAGCTGCCGTCGCGGCGCCGGAGCCGGAACTCCAGAACCTGGTGATCGATCTGATAGGGGACGGAGTTGGCAGCAGCGACACGAGCGAGATCGTCCGGATGGACATTCTCACGCCACCATGACGACGCGAGAGACTCTTCCGGATGGTGCCCGGTCAACTGGAGGAGGTTGCTGCTGACGAAAGTGGGCACGAGGCCCTGCGGCTCCACCTTGAGGGCGTAGAGCACAGTGGGGCTGCAGTCGACGAACCGCCGCAAGGCTTCCTGCGCCTGAGCACGCTCGAGGAATTCGCCGACCTGGCTGCCGACGGCGGAGAGCATTTCAATAAAACGATCGTCGAGATCGCTGGCGGTGCGTCCCAACAGAATGATTGCGCCGCTGGTTCTATTGCCGGAGCTCATGGGAACGCCGAGGGCCCATTCGAGCGCGGTGCGGCAATCGGCCGTGGGTGCGGTGCCGATCCGGGCACTGGAGACGACAACGTGCGCAAGGCGATCCACAAGGGAGGGCATCAGATTGTGGATGTCCGCTGCTACCGTATCGTCGAGGCTCTCAGCACGCCAGAACCCAAGGCAACGCTGCGGACCGCCGATGCCGTTGGCGTGCCAGACGAAGCCTGCCTCCCAGTGGCCGATGCCGCCCAAAGCCTGGAGGACCCGCTCCAAGGTGTCGGAAACCGGCCTACCCGCGGCCAGCGCCCGGCTGACCGTAGCCTGAGCCGCGCGCCATAGCTCCTGTCTCTTGCGATCAGTGATGTCGCGATCCATGCCGCGATAGCCCAGCAATTCGCCGCCTGGCCCGAACACCGGCACACCGCTGGTCTCCAACACGACGAGTGCGCCGTTCTTGTGAAGGTTGGTGTTTTCGATTGCCACCAGCGGCCGCCGGGCGGCTACGGCTTCAAGAAAGATATCCCGGACGCGTGCTGCTTCATCAGGCGGCATGAGGTCGAACGGAGTGATACCCAGGACCTCTTCAGGGCTGTAGCCGAGCAAGGCCTGCACCTGGGGGCCGGCGGCGGTGTAGCGGCCCATGGCATCCACCTCCCAGAACCAATCGGAGGTGGTTTCCACCAAGGCGCGGAAGCGCTGCTCGCTATGCCGGAGTGCGTCGTTTGCGAGACGCAGCCGCCGGCGGGAGATGTTGAGACGGATGAAGAAGCCGGAAACCAGGAGCAGGAGCGCACCGAGACCGGCCAGGCCGAAGATGGAGACGCGCCGCTCATAGCGCGCTCTCAACAATTCGGCGAGCCGGGTGGCGTATGGCGTGGAAACGGGCGGATTGCTGGAGGCCAACCGGGAGAGGGTTCCGTCGAGCGTAAGCTCGGTGATGCGAGAGCGCAGCCGGCGCGCCGAGCCTTCCACATCCCTGCGCGAAATCAGCGCGTATTCCCATTGCTGGGGCAAGTCGATGGTCTGCAATCCAAACCCCCGGCAAGCGGCTGGCATTGCGGCGAGCAGTTCGCGCAGAAAGACTCCTGCGAGAATGGCGGCATCAGCGCGGCCCGCGCATACTTCTTCTGTCACTTCCCGGGCCGAACCTCGAATCACTGTTTCGGAGGGGTGAAGCCGCCGTGCTTCAAGCGCGCCCGCCGCAGTGACGGCAAGGCGGCGGCCGGCGAGGTCGGGCTCACGCTGGATGGGTCCGCCGACGGCTGACAGCGCCACCTGGTCGCCTCCCCACCAGGGTTCGGAAACGAAGAACAGCTTGCGGCGTTCGGGCGTGACGACGCCGGTGGCCAGCAAATCGATCTCGCCGCTCTGGAGCATTTCGTTGGGCGATTTCGCTCCGGCCAGCACCCACTGGATGGTGACACCATCGCGCCGGGCCGCTTCCTCCAGGACCTCCACGACGAAACCGCTGGCATGGCCGGATTCGTTCGAATAGGTCATCGGGTAGGCGTTGCCATACCCGGCCTTGAGAGTATTGGCCGCATGCCTTCCGCAGCCGCAGAGGGCGAGCCCGAGGAGGGCGACGACAAGTTTCCCGAACCTCGTTGAAGTGAGAAGCTCAGGCCGCGGGTAGCCCATGAGGCAATCATATCCGCAGCCGCGACTCAAAGGATTATCATTTTCGCTGTGTGTATTCCCCAAGGCAGGGTCTGGCCGCGGCCGGCGGGCGTGGCTGGGAGTCATGAGCTTAACCGGCGAGGACCTGTTTGATTTTCGAAGCGAGCGCCTGGGGAGTAAAGGGCTTTGGGAGGAAGAATGCATTGAGCGGGATGCTGACTTCGGCAGGCAGAGTCTCGGCAGAGTGGCCGGACATGAAGAGGGTGTCTTCATCCATGCCCGTCCCGGTATCCCTCACGGAGATGCCAATGAGCCATATGCCAGACGCGGGCGAGGAGATGAAAGGAGGGGGAGCGGGAAACCAGTAGACTCGCCGCGTCTGAGTTCAATTTAGCGTGCAAACCCGCATTCCCATCCGCTGATGGAGGCCCTGATGTTTTCGGCGGGTGATCAGACTCCAATGGTGCTATCACCGGTCGGTGGACAATTGGTGCGGGCGTGGCCCGGTTCGCATGATGTACGCTGGCGCACAGGATATGAAACTGACCGCTCTGCTTTGTGTCTTCGGATTGATGATGCCGGCGGCCTCCGGGCAATCGCCCACAGCCCGGCGCTCCGTGGTGCTGATCAGCCTGGATGGGTTCCCCGCGTTCTCGCTGGAGGATCCCAGCCTGCCTGTGCCGAACCTGAGAAGGCTGATCCGGGAAGGGGCGTCGGCGCGGCGGATGACAACGGTGAACCCGAGCGTGACGTGGCCGAACCACACATCGATGGTCACCGGAGTACTGCCCGGACAGCACGGGCTGTTCTACAACGGCACGCTGGTGCGCAGTGAGGGCGAGTTCGGGGTGAAGGTAGAGCCGTGGATCGAGAAGGAAAAGATGGTACACGCGCCGACGGTGTACGACGTTGCACAGCGCGCCGGGCTGACGACGGCTCAGGTGGACTGGGTGGCAATCCACAAAGCCCAAACGATCACCTGGGCATTCCCCGAGGTGCCCACGCTGGACGGCACAGTCGAGAAGGAGATGATCGCGCGCGGGCAGGTGACGGCGGCGGAGATCGAGAAGTTCCGGACACTGAACATCGTGAGGCGGGACCAGATCTGGACGGACGCAGGCGTGTTCATCCTGAAACAGCACAAGCCGGACCTGCTGCTGTTTCACCTGCTGAGCCTGGACAGTACGCATCACACCTACGGGCCGAAGACACTGGCGGGGCAGGATTCAATGGGATTCCTGGATGCGTGCGTGGGAAGGCTGCTGGAAGCGATCGAAGCGGCGGGAATGAAGGACCGGACTACCGTGATTCTGGTGTCGGACCACGGGTTCAAGGCATTCGACAAGCGGATCCAGCCGAATGCGGCGCTGTCAGCCGCTGGATTGAGCCACGCCGTGAGAGTGATTCCGGAGGGCGGGACAGCCATGGTCTACCTGGACAAGAGCAAGGCCGCGGAGCTGGGATCGAAAGTGCGTTCGTTGTTGGGAGGCCTGGAAGGCGTGGAGAGCGTGGTCGGGCCTGAAGGCTTTGATGCGCTGGGGCTGCCGGATCAGTCGAAGGAGCCTCAGATGTCCGATTTCGTCCTGGTGGCAAAGCCGGGATACGCGTTTGCGGGCGCGGCGAGCGGTCCGGCGCTGACGCCGATTCCTGAGAAGCAGGGCAGCCATGGGTACGTGAGCTCGGACCCGGACATGGATGCGATCTTCATCGCGTGGGGCACGGGGATCCGGAAGGGCGCGGTTGTCGATCGCGTCAGGAATGTGGACGTTGCGGCAACCGCCGGGAAACTGCTGGGCCTGCGGATGCCGGAGATGAAGGGGCGCGTGCTGAGCGAGATCCTGGAGTAGCTCAGACCGGACTGCGATCGAGTTGGACGGACCTCAGGTACTCCCGGAAGTCTTCCCCAAGGTCGTCGCGGCGCAGCGCGAACTCGACGGTCGCCTTCAGGAAGCCGAGCTTGTCGCCGGCATCAAAGCGGGTGCCTTCAAACTTCAAGCCAAAGATCGGGCGGGTATGGAGCAGGTGGCGCAGGCCGTCAGTGAGCTGGATTTCGCCGCCGCGGCCGGGGCCGGTGGCTTCAAGCGCCTCGAAGACGTCGGAGGTGAGAATGTACCGCCCGATGATGGCGAGGTTGGAGGGAGCATCTTCGGGACGCGGTTTTTCAACGAGATCGCGGATGCGGAAGACCGTGTCCGAAGCGCCGTTGTGCACGACTGGATCGGCCGCGACCACGCCGTAGGCGGAGATCTGATCGCGAGGCACTTCCATCAGAGCCAGAACGCAGCAGCCGAAGTATTCATAGACGTCGAGGAGCTGACGGAGACAGGGGACGCGCGAATCGATCACGTCGTCGGAGAGGACGGCGGCGAAGGGCTCGTGCCCGACCAGGTCCTTGGCGCGCAGGATGGCATGGCCCAGCCCGAGCGCCTCCTTTTGGCGGACGTAGGCCACGTCGATCATGTCGGAGATTTCGCGGACGGCCTGCAGAGTCTGGGACTTTCCGCGCGACTCCAGAAGGTGCTCGAGCTCAAAAGAGACGTCGAAGTGATCTTCAATCGCAGTCTTGCCCCGCCCCGTGACGATGACGATGTTGTGGATTCCCGAATGGATGGCCTCTTCGATTCCGTATTGGATCAGGGGCTTGTCGACGAGGGGGAGCATCTCCTTGGGCATGGCTTTCGTGGCGGGAAGGAAGCGGGTGCCGAGCCCAGCGGCAGGAAACACAGCCTTGCGCACCGTGGGAATCATGCCCACCATTGTAGACAAGGTTCTTCGGTTATCCTATTCAGGCTATTGGGTATTTGAACGGAGAAGATCCGGTATGGCGAGTGACGCGCGAATTGCCATGGCATGGGATTTGTTCCAGAAGGCGTACAAGTTGCAGATGCAGGGAGATCTCGAGATGGCGATCGAGCTCTACCGGCAGTCGATTGCGCTGCACCCGACGGCCGAGGCGCACACGTTTCTGGGATGGACATTCCGCTTCCAGGGCAGACTGGAGGAGGCGATTGCGGAGTGCAGGCGAGCTATCGAAGTGGATCCGGCGCTGGGAAATCCATATAACGACATCGGCGCGTACCTGATCGAACTGGGGAAGCCGGAAGAGGCGGTGGAGTGGCTGGAGAAGGCGACGGTAAGCCGCCGTTACGAGAGCTATCATTTTCCGTGGTACAACCTGGGCCGGGCCTACATGCTGTTGGAGATGTATGGCAAGGCGCGGGCGTGTTTCATCAATGCCCTGGAGATCGAGCCTGGGTATGAACCGGCGGAGGAGGCGCTGGCCCGGGTGAAGAAGATGATCCAGTGATCGGGGAAAAGGTCAAAAAACCCGAAATTGATGGGTTTTCAGGGGCTGTGCTATCCTCAGAGGCACAACAAACCTCGGTCGGTGATCGAGAGAAGTATACGAGGGGAATTTCATGGCATACGTGATTGCTGAACCGTGCATCGGGACGAAGGACACCGCGTGCGTGGACGCCTGCCCGGTGGATTGCATTCACCCGAAAAAAGATGAGCCTGGTTACGCGGAAGCGGAGTTGCTGTACATCGATCCGGTGGAATGCATCGACTGCGGCGCGTGTGTGCCGGTGTGCCCGGTGAGCGCGATCTTCGCTCTGGACGATCTGCCGGAGAAGTGGGCGGAGTACACCGCGAAGAACGCTGCGTATTACGGGAGATAGGCGCCAGCGGCCGGCGATCGGCCTTCAGCACAAAGTCTTGAACAAACAGGGATGCCCGCCTGAGCGGGCGTCCCTGTTTTCGTTTTTGGGGAGCCGTTACAGAGCTGAGTAGGGGGTGAGCCGGATAGAGAGGGTCCGGACGGCATCAAGGACACGTGGATCGGTGAGCGCCCGAAGCTCGGCTTCGCGGCTTTCCTTGAGACGCGTCCGGGCGGCTCGGAGCTCATCTGTGCAGAGGCCTGGATGGGTCATAAACTCGGTTGTGCCCGGCGGCAGGTTCTGCAGGAGGTGGAGGATGTCCTCCGCGGAGTAGCGACCGGTGATCTGAAACCCCGCGAAATAGTCGGTGGTGCGGCAACCGTGACGCGCGAGCTTCGAGTGGAAATAGCCGCGGAGTCCGCCCATGGCGCGGCTGACTGCGCGCACCTGCCAGGGCACCTCAGAGGGAGAGCCGTGGAGTGGAAGATCCATGGGGCGGCGGATCCAGCGGACATTGAACTCCTCGGCAAGGCGTGCAACGGCGTCGAGCACCGGCGGCAGGAGATGGGTGTGTTTGTGGGTGTCCAGGTGAGAGGGTGCGATGCCTGCGTCGACGATTTTCGCGATTTGCGCTCGAAGCTCGGGATAGGGATCGATGCGGCGCAGCACGAGCGCCTGAATGAGCTCTGAGACGGTGCGAGGAAACGGCTTGCCGTTGACGAGCGAGGCGCCCTGGACGAGCACGAAGTGCACGCCGATATCGAGAGTCGGGAATTCGCGGGCGAGGCGGACGGCGTCCTCAAAGGCCGCACCGCTGGCCATGAGAGTGGCGGAGGTGAGGATGCCGCGGGTGTGGGCCTCGACGATGCCGCGGTTCACGTCCCGCGTGAAGCCGAAGTCGTCGGCATTGACGGCCAGGATGCGATCGGCAGGCATTAGAACAGCTTGAGCTGGATGGTCAGGAACTTCTTCGGGTTGGCTCGGAAGTCCTTCATCAGGGATTGAATCTCCGCGGAGGTGGCCGTCAGGCTCTCGTAAAGAGCGGGGTTGGTCATGAGCTGACCGATGGTGCCCTGCCCGGAATTGATGCGGTCGATGGTCGAATTGACGTGGTCAAGCGTGGCGACCAGCCGGTTGTGGAGAGCCTCATCCTTCAGCAGTTTGCCGGCGGTGCCCTTTCCCTGGTTGAGATCGGTAAGAAGGGAGCGGAGCTCGGTGGAGGATTTGCGCAGCTCGTCGTAGAGGGAGGAGTCCTTGAGCAGTTTGCCGGCGGTGCCTTCGCCTTTCTCCAGGCTGGCAACGACATTGTCCACCCGGCTGAGAGTGCGGCGCAGGTCCTCGTAGAGCCCTTCGTCGTAGAGCAGGTGTCCGATGGTGCCGCGGCCCTGGCTCATGGCTTCCGTCACCTTCTGCATGTCTCCGAGCAGTACGTTGACGCGGTCGTATATCTCCTGTTCGAAGATCAGCTTGCCGATGCTGCCTTTCCCGGACTCGACCTGCGCGACGATCTTGTCGATGCGGGAGAGGATGGACTGCATCGATTCGAGCAGCGGCATGGCCGACTGCACGACTTCAAGGAAGTCCTTCTCGTCTTTGGACTGCAGCGTCCCGCCGTCTTTGACGGGACTGGGGCTGGTCCCGCGGTGGATGTTCAGGAACTTGGCGCCCAGGACGTTTTCGGCGCTGAAACCGATGAGAGAATCGTCAGGAATCATGGGCAGGTACTTGCGATCGACCTCCATGGTCATGCGGATGGCGCGGCGGTTGTCTTTCTCGCCGGTGATCTCGATCCTCTTGAGCTTCCCGATGAAAATGCCGTTGAGGCGCACGGCGGACCCGTCGGTCATCGCGGCGGAATCCTCCATGTAGGTGTACAGAGTCGCCTTTTTCTGGAACGGGTTGTCCGCGCCCGTCATGAGGAAGATGAGGACTGCCAGGGTGATCAGCGCCGCCATCGACATGATGCCGACTCGCAACTGCGACCATGCGACTTTGTGGGCTGCTGGCATTCCTGTTCTCCTTAGATTCGCATGAAAGGAGCCTCATCGGCTGGCAAACATAGTCACATAAGGGTCCTTGCTGGCGTCGAACTCGGCGGAAGATCCCAGAAAAGCCACGGACCCTTCGCGGAGTACGAGGTAGCGGGTGTGAGTGGAATCCTCCAGCGCGGGCACGAGGGTGGAAGTGCGCTCATCGAAGCGGTAACGGGCCAGGATTTCACCGTCCTGGTGGCGGTGCGTGACCATCACGGTGGTGGCGCCGCGAACATCACGTCCTTTGACGATCAAGGCCATGATGGTGTTGGCGGTGATGGGGTCGAGCCCAGCGGTCGGAGAATCGTAGAGAAGCAGCTCGGGTTGGGTGACGATGGCGCGGGCGATGCCGACTCGGCGGCGCATCCCCCCGGAGAGCTCGCTGGGGAACTTCTCCAGGGTGTGGCCGAGCTCGACGAACTCGAGGGATTGTTCCACCCTGTCGTGAACCTGCTCTTCCGGGAAATGCAGGAGGCGCTGGTTGAGCAGCGGGTAGGCGACGTTCTCCTCAATGGAGAGCGAGTCAAAAAGGCCGCCCTCCTGGAACAGAACGCCCACGCGGCTGCGCATGTCAAACCATTCGCGTTCGGCGAGACGGGTGACGTCGCGATCGAAGAGGAAGATGCGGCCGCGCGTGGGCTTTAGCAGCCCGAGGGCGAGCTTGAGAATGAGAGTCTTGCCGCTGGCTGCGGCGCCGTGGATGATGAGGGTCTCGCCGCGCCGGACGTCGAAGGAGATGTTGTGGAGCGCCTGTTCGCCGCCTTCACCGAAGCAGACTTCATCGAACGCCATGACGACGGGTGCGATTCCGTTATTGCCGGTGGCAGCCATAGCGCGTCAAAGGGACGTGAAGATGCGGCCGATGACGAAAGTCAGAACGACCACGCTGACGGAGGCGACGACCATCGCCTGCGTCGTGGCCCGGCCGACGCCCTGGGTGCCGCCGGTGGTCTGCATGCCGTAATGGCAGCCCACAAGCGAAAGGACGATGGCGAAAACGAACGGTTTCACGAGCCCCTGCGCGATGTCGTCATACTGCAGGGCGCGCCAGGCGCTCTCCCAGAACTGCTGCCCCGTGGTGAGGTGCAGCATGTAGCAGGCGACCACCCATCCGCCGATAAGCCCGACAAAGTCAGCCAGGATGGTGAGCAGAGGCAGCACGAATGCGGTCGCGATGAGGCGCGGCTTGACCAGCTTCATCACGGGATCGGTGCCGAGCGCCCGCATCGCGTCGATCTGCTCGGTGACTTTCATGGAGCCGATTTCGGAGGCCATGCCGGAGGAGTTACGTCCTGCGACCATCAGCGCCGTCAGAACCGGACCCATTTCGCGGACAAGCGTGATGGAGACGATGGTGCCGACCTGGCTGGTGGCGCCGTAGGTTTGCAGCGCGCGGGACATCTGCAGCGCCATCACGGCTCCGCTGAAGAAGCCTGTCAGGATCACGACGGGCAGGCTGCCGACACCGATCAGGTCCATCTGGATAAACAGATCGTCCATGTAGTACGGCTTGCGGGGAATGCCTGCAATGGCGCGGCCGGAAAGGCGGATGAACTCCTGGAAGGCAAGTACAGGGGACTTCAGGAATTCGAACAACAGGGGTGGTCCTCTTCTGATCAAGGCTACCATAGAGGGCATGAAAGGCCTGACGGACATCCCCGGCGTGAAGGTGGGGCACGCGTCGGACTTCGATGCGTTGACCGGGTGCACGGCGATCCTGTGCGAGCATGGCGCCGTGGCGGGCTACGACATTCGAGGCGGCGCGTCGGGGACGGAGGAGATGGATGTGATGAGCCCGCTGCACGTCACGACGCATGTGCACGCGGTGGTGCTGGCCGGCGGGAGCGCCTACGGACTGGAGGCGGCGAGCGGCGTGCGGCGGTTCCTGGAGCAGAAGGGGATCGGCTTCAGGATGGGATCCGTGGTGGTGCCCATCGTACCGTGCGCGATCCTCTATGACCTGGGGATCGGCAAAGCCAATGTGCGTCCGACGCGGGAGATGGGCGAGAGCGCCGCGGCTGCGGCAACGGATGCGGCGGTGGCGGAAGGCTGCGTGGGCGCGGGCACAGGCGCGACGGTGGGAAAACTCCTCGGCATGAAGAATGCCATGAAGAGCGGAGTGGGGACCTGCACGGTGGATGTGCAGGGTGCAGTGAAAGTGTCGGCGCTGGTGGCGGTGAATGCTGTCGGGGACGTCATCGAAGACGGCAAGATTCTCGCCGGAGCGCGAAAGGGCCATGAATCGAGGGAGTTTGCGAATTCGCAGGAGTTGCTGAAGCGGCGAGTGGACATGAGCTCGGTGCGGCGCGAGAACACGACGCTGGCGGTGGTGGCGACGAACGCGCGGCTCACGAAAGTGCAGGCGACGAAGGTGGCGCAGTTGGCCCATCACGGGTTTGTGCGATCGATTGCGCCGGTGCACACGTCGATGGACGGTGACTTGTGCATCGCGCTGTCCTGCGGCGACCTGCAGGCGCCGGTGGATGCGGTGGGTGTGGCGGCAGGGGAGGCTGTGGCGGCGGCGATCGTCCGGGCCGTGCGGGCGGCAAAGTCGATGGGCGGAGTTCCGGGGTTGGCATCTTGAGGTGATCCGATGAAGAACGTGCTGGCGCTAATGGTGCTTCTGTGGACGGCTGTGCCGGCGTACGGGCAGAATCCGCCGGTGTACTGGCTGTTGTGGTTCGACACGGAGGATTACATCGAGCCGGGCTCGGACGACGCTGCAAAGCGGCTGGCGGAGGAGCTGACGAAGCGGGGCGTCAAAGCGACGTTCAAGATTGTCGGCGAGAAGGCGCGCGTGCTGGAGCAGCGCGGCCGCACCGACGTACTGCGGGCGCTGGCGGCGCACGACATCGGCTATCACACAGACTTTCACAGCGTGCATCCGGCCCCGGCGGAGTACTTGTCGGAGATGGGGCTCATCGACGGCGCAGCGGAGTTTGCCAGGCGGGAGCAGGCGGGGTTGCGGACGCTCGAGCGGCTGTTCGGCGTGACGCCGAGCTGCTACGGGCAGCCAGGCAACTCGTGGGCGCCACAAGCGAACCTCGCGCTGCGGCAGTGGGGCTTGCGCGTCTACATGGACGACGGCGGGCAGGTGGGCTGGGATCAGCAGCCGTTCTGGTATGGAGGTCTGCTGTATATCTTCAACCTGGGGCCGCACACGGTGCGGGCGGATCTGAACGATCCGTCGAAGCTCGATGAGGCGAAGCGGAAGTTCGACGCGGCGGTGGAATCGGCGCGGCATCGCGGCGGCGGCGTGGTGCACACGTACTATCACCCCACCGAGTGGGCGACGACCGAATTCTGGGACGGCGTGAACTTCAAGTGGGGTGCGAATCCGGAGCGCAGCGAGTGGAAGGGGCCGCAGAAGCGGACTCCGGAATCGATGGCGCAGGCGTACCGGCTGTTCCTGGAATTCGTCGACCACGCGCGCGCGACGCCAGGGCTGCGGATTGTGACGGCGCGCGAGATACCGGAGTACTTCTTGCCGCGTGACGCGGCGCCGCCGTCGGGGCTGCCCCGGAAACTGGCGGACGGGCTGGACGCTTACGACGGATTCTCTGCGGCGGACCTGCTGCTCTCATTGTTGGGAATGGAACCGCAGGTTGTGGACGGTCCGGCGCGCCGCGGGGAGACCACCTGGGCAGAGGCCCGGATTCCGCGCGCTGCGTTTGAGCGGGCCAGGAAGGACGCGGCCGCGTTCATCTCAAAAGAGAAGCGGCTCCCGGACGGAGTCTGGCTGGGAAGCAGGCGCTTGTCGCTGGCTGATTTCGCGGCGACGCTCGCGGGCGACGAAGGCAGCGGCGCGGTGCAGGTGCGCAAAGGGAAGCTGGAGTTCGAAAAGCGCATCGGCACGAACGCGGCGAAGCAATACAACTGGGTGATTCATCCACAGGGATTTGCTCCGGAGAGCCTGCTGGAGATGGCGAAATTACAGGCGTGGACGCTGAAGCCGGCGAAGCTGCGTTAGCGGGCGTGTAAGCTGGTGTTGAGATGAGCAATCCGATTGTTCCATTGACTCTAGAAGGCGCGTCCGTACTGCACCAGATGTTCCACGTGCGATGGGACGAGTGGCGGGCGCTGGACTCGCACTCCAGGCACGCGATCGTCCAGGAGGCGCAGAACTGGCTGGAGACCAAGGAAGGCGCGGAAGGTGGTGAGCAGACGGCGGCGTTCGCGCTGCTCGGACACAAGGGCGACGTGATGCTGCTGCATTACCGGCGCGATTTCCTGGGCTTGCTGGAGGCGCAGCAGCAGGTAGAGCAATTGCGGATCAGCGAGTTCCTGGAGTCCACGACGTCGTATCTCAGCGTGGTGGAGCTGGGATTGTACGAGTCGACGCGCAAGATCTTTGACGAATTGGACGCGCGCGGCCTCCAGCAGGGAACCGACGAGTGGGACAAGGCGGTCGCAGAGCAGTTGGAGCGCCAGAAGAAGGCGATGGCCGTGCGGTTGTGGCCGGAGATTCCCGAGTCGCGCTACATCTGCTTCTACCCGATGGACCGGCGGCGCGGTGAGGACAAGAACTGGTACCAGGTGCCCTTCGCGGAGCGGCAGCGCATGATGCACGAGCACGGGCTGATCGGGCGGAGGTACGGCGGTGTGGTGAGGCAGGTGATTTCTGGCTCGATCGGGCTTGACGACTGGGAGTGGGGCGTGGACTTGTTCGCCGAAGCGCCGGAGTCGTTCAAGCAGCTCATCTATGAGATGCGCTTCGACGAAGTGAGCGCTGTCTATGCCCAGTTCGGCACGTTCTATGTCGGCCTGCGCGTGCCGAGCGAAGGCTTCGGGCACTTCATGCGGGGCGAGCCACGAAGCGCTGTCGAGTAGCGTCCCAGCGCCATTCCGTTGGCTTGGGTAGCCTGCCCTCAAGGATCAGGTAGAACGACGCATCGCCCATCCAGATGGGATCCTCCGTCCTGGAAAAGGCGGAGTAGAGCTTCCGCGGATCGGCAATACCCTGTGCCTGGAGGACAGCGATGGTGCGCTGCGTCCGTGTGAGGCCGTCCTCAAGCCACGGGAATTCCTCGCAGTAGCGCAGCAGCGCCGCAGCGAGGAAAGGCAGAGCGCGGTGAGGCGCGAGAAAGGGCTCCAGCGCGCGCGGATCGGGTGACCGGAAGGCCTCCCAGGCGGCGGACGCGAGCGCCAACTGCTCAGAGGTGACGGGACCGCGGGCCGGAAAGAGCGCGGCGAGTTGCACGGCGTCCATCGGACCGAGGTATGTCGAGGACTGGATGACAGAAGGCCGCCCGGCGCTGTGGTTGAACCAGTCGAGGATCTGGATGAGCTGGAGCTGATCGTAGAGATCGTGCTCGAACCAGAGAACGGTTTCTTCAAAATCACGGAAGCGGGCGAGGCGTGCGTCGCGCGCCCGAAAGTCGCGGAGGGCGTCTTCATAGGACGCCCAACCGCAATCTGCAATGAACTGCGCGCGGACTGCCGAGAGTTCGTCGAGCGGCAGGCCCGCGGGCACAGGACCGTCGTGGAGGCAATCGCGCCACGACAGGACGGAATCTTCTGGAAACGCCTGCTGGAGCGTTCCACCGGCAGAGTCGCCGTTGGTGATGTGCAGCCGCACGCTACTCGATGACTGTGGCGTTCTTGATGCCGTCGAGTTTGGGGAAGCTGGCGTCGAGGTATTTGTTGCCGTTCATCCGGATCTGGCCCTGGTGGGGCTGTTCGCCGTAACCGGAGTAGAACTGGTCGACGACATCCATACCTTCAACGACCTCGCCGAAGGGTGCGAAGCCCTGGGGATCGAGGAAGGTGTTGTTGCCGAGACTGATGAAGAGCTGCGTAGTGCGGGTGTTTGGTCCGGCGGTGGCGAAGGTGAGACGTCCGCGCGTGTTGGACTGGGTGACGGGATCGTCCTTGAGGTTGGAGGCGCCCATGGAGGCGGTGACTTGCGGGTCGGCGGCGAGGCCGAACTGCACGACGAAGCCGGGGACGACGCGGAAAAATTTGGCGCCGTCGTAATAACCGCCGGTGACGAGGGAGTGGAAACGTTCGACGCCCAGCGGCGCCCAGGCCTTGTTGACCTGAACGACGAAGTCGCCCTTGGTGGTTTCGAACTTCACTTTGAATGTGTCTTGCATGGGTGATTTTATTGTCGCATCGGCGGCATGCGGTGCGTCCTGCAGGGAAACGCACGTAACGCTTGAAATGCGGCCGCGTGCGCTTAGTCGATCAGCGAGGACCCGGTTAGAATCGGGAGATGCGAACACTGGCGCTCCTGTTGGCCGCGGCGGCCGGACTGTCCGCTCAATCCCCGCGCGTCTCGATTGAAACCGGATTCGGCCTAATCCTCGTAGAACTGGAACCCTCCAAGGCGCCGGAGACCGTTGAGAACTTCCTGAAGTACGTGGACAAGGGGATGTACGACGGCGGTGCGTTTCACCGCACAGTGAAAATGGACAACCAGCCGGCGAACAAGATCAAGATCGAGGTGGTGCAAGGGGGGATCAACCCATCGAAGCGCGTCGACGAGTTGCCGCCGATTCCTTTGGAGCGCACGTCGAAGACGGGCCTGAAACATGTGGACGGCGTGATCTCGATGGCCCGCAGCGGACCCAATTCTGCTACCTCGGACTTCTTCATTTGCATCGGCGACCAGCCGTCTCTCGATTACGGCGGGCAACGAAATCCCGACGGGCAGGGATTCGCGGCGTTCGGACGTGTGGTGCAAGGGATGGACGTGGTGCGCAAAATCCAGGCCGCGCCGGCGGAGGGACAAACGCTGAAGCCGCCGGTGAGAATCATCAAAGCCTGGCGGGTGCAGTAGCTCCTCACGTCGGCGGCAGAATCGACTCCAGCGTCTTGAGCAGATCCTCGCCGTAAAGGTTGATGTCGTTTTGGCCCGTGGAGATGATGCGGCGCTGCGGGTCGAGAAGGATGACCGCAGGGAATGCGGTAATCCTGAATCTCCTCTCAACAAGCTCAGCTGTGCTTTCTGCAGTTGCCTGAACCCATGGCAGATCATGTTCGGCCGCGCACTTCTTCGCGTCCTCCAGGCTGTCATTGATGTCGATGCCGATGATCTCGAAGCCGCGGGCCTGCAGGGCCTCATAGGCGCGCTTCAAGTGCGGGAACTGCGCGATGCAGGGCGCGCACCAACTCCCCCAGAAGTCGAGGAGCACATAACGGCCCTGGAATTCGCTCAACCTCCGCACTTGCCCGTTGAAGTCGGTGAATTCGAAGTCAGGAACAATTGCGCCTGGGCTGACCTCGATGATGTGGTAGTCGGACGCGGAGCGGGCGATCAACGTCACGCTGTGAGCCGCAGGGTCCACGCTCTGGATGGAAAGATACCGCGCGCCGAGGCGAAAGACCGGCAGTTCGTTTTTTGCGTTAGCCCACTCTGGCGAAGGCGGCATGCCCATGCGGCCGTCGCCGTCGAGATCCATGCCGACGGTGCTGTTCAGGGGATCGAGAGTGCGGGTCCGGAGATCGAAGGAGCACCAGATCCGCACCGGCCGCCCGTCCACTTCTACCGTGCACGTGGCGAAGGCGAGGAAACTGTAAGCGATGCGCCGCGGCGCGGCGGCATCCGATGCATCGTCGGGACGGAAGAGCGTCACGCGGATCGGATACGCAGAGAAGTGACCGGAGTCGAGCGGGAGCTGGATGGTGGCCTCTCCAGATGCGCGGGGGCGATCCGAGACGGGGTTCACCGGGAATGACTCGGAGTCTGAGAATTGCCCGTCGCGATTCAGGTCGGCAAAAAGGTGCGGAGTCTGTCCGGGCAGTTCGATGAGAAGCACGGGCAGCGGAGAGAGGTCGCCGCCAAGTTTGATCTGCCCGGAGTAGTGGAAGGCTTGAGAGGCCGGAGTCAGCCCGGCGCCCCAGGAAACTGAGCGGTCTGCAACCAGATGGGGCTCGAGTGTGCCGCTGAACTTGACGGGCTCCTGGCCCGCCTGAAGAACAGAGAACAGAGCAATCGTCAGGCAACAACGGTACGGCATCACAGGTCTTCATCGGGTGAGACGGCTGCCGCGCAGCGGAGGTTGCCAGAGATGCTTCGCTATAATGATACAGTGGCTCCTTGGTTTCCTAAGTCTTTTCAGTGCCTGAGGGACTACTCTTTTCAGACATTTATATCCGACCTCATCGGCGGCGTCACGGTCGGTCTGGTTGCACTGCCTTTGTCGATGGCGTTCGCTATCGCGTCGGGTCTGTCGCCTCAGGCGGGCATCTACTGCGGCGTAGTGACGGGATTCCTGATTTCGTTGCTCGGCGGGTCCAGAACACAGATCGGCGGACCGACGGGCGCCTTTGTGGTGGTGGTGGCAGGGATCGTCGCCAAATACGGCGTTGACGGACTGTTCATGTGCACGATGATGGCCGGGGTGCTGCTGGCCATTATGGGTCTCACCGGCATGGGCTCGGCGGTGAAGTTCATCCCACGGCCGATCGTCATCGGCTTCACGAACGGAATTGCCTTACTCATCGCCAGCACACAGATCAGGGATTTCTTCGGGCTCAAGGTCGACAAGCTGCCTGGCGAATTCATCGAGCGAATGGAGTCGATGATCGAGCACGCTTCCACCTTCTCCGTGGAGGAGACGCTGGTGGGCGTGGCGTCTCTGATGGTGATCCTGCTGTTCACGAAGTTTGTGCCGAAGGTGCCCGGCACAATTGTGGCTCTTTTCGGCGCGACCATCGCCGTCACTCTTCTGAACCTTAATGTGCAGACGATCGGAACGAAGTTCGGCGGCATTCCGTCGGGGCTGCCGGCTCTGCACATTCCGCAGTTCCGCGGCAGGTTGGCGCTACAGTTACTGAGCCCTGCCATCACGGTGGCGATGCTGGGGGCAATCGAGAGTCTGTTGTCCGCCGTGGTGGCGGACCGGATGACGAAGGATAAGCACAATCCGAACACGGAGCTGTTTGCACAAGGCGTGGCGAACATCGTCTCGCCGATGTTCGGCGGGCTGCCGGCGACCGGCGCAATTGCGCGGACGGCGACAAATATCCGGAGCGGTGCGAAGACTCCGGTGGCAGGCGTCATCCATGCACTGACGCTCCTGATGGTTCTGATGGTGGCCGCGCCGCTGGCGAAGAACGTACCGATGGCGGCTCTGGCCGCGATTCTCTTCGTGGTCGCCTACAACATGGGAGAGTGGCGCGAGATCCCCGAAATTCTGAAGCTTGGCAAACGCGACGTGTCGGTGTGGGCCGTGACGTTCCTCCTGACTGTGTTCGCGGATCTGACTGTGGCCGTGGAGTTCGGCATGATCATGGCCGCGCTCGTATTCATCAGCCGCGTGGCGCTGACGACAACGGTTTCGCAGGTGACCGACGACTACTTGAAGGATGGCTGGCAGCACATTCTGCAGGACAAGAAGATCCCTCCGTACGCGACCATCTTCCGCATCCACGGTCCGTTCCTCTTCGGCAGCACGGACAAACTGGAGGAGGTCGAGGAGAAGATTCCGAACCTGCCGCTCGTGGTCATTCTGCGCCTGAGGAACATGACAGCGATCGACGCGACGGGCCTGCACGCGCTGGAAATGCTGGCGGACAAGCTGCATGAATCGGGGCGGGCGCTCATCCTGTGCGGCGCGCCCTGGCAGCCGCTGAAGATGATGAAGCGGGCTGAGTTCGAACGGCACGTCGGAGCGGAGAATCTCTGTGAGAACGTGGAGGCGGCGATCAGCCGCGCTGCCATCATTCATGAGGATACACAGCGGGGGGCGCTGCCGGCGTGAGGCGGGGGTGTGACCAGCCTGCGAGAGTGTGAGTTCGCCTTTCGTGAGCCGCTCGCAAAACGTATTCGCTTGCGGCCATGCTCGGAAGGATGCGGAGACTCGTGATCACTACTGCCTCCCCGGCGCTGGGCAGCAGTGCTGGAGACACGGATCGGCGGCGTCGCCGTTGGCGATACGCTCTTCGATGAGTTCGCGGATCATCGTGATGAAGCGCGGATGCGTCCCGGCGGTGGCGGCGCGGACCATGCGGAGGCCAATCGCTTCGCAGTGGCGGGCGACAGCATAGTCGAGATCGTAGATCACTTCCATGTGATCCGAGATGAAGCCGATGGGGGCAACCACGACATCCGTGGCTCCGGCGGCGCACACCTCGTCCAGCGCCTTCAGAATGTCCGGCTCCAGCCAGGGCTGTTGGGGCGGACCGCTGCGGCTCTGGTACACCAGTCGGTACTCCGATACCCCGGCTCCGGCTGCGACCAGGCGCGCAGTTTCTTGAAGTTGCTCCACGTACTTTGACGTCCGCGCGAGTTCCATGGGAATGGAGTGTGCAGTGAAGAGCACCGGAGCGGCGGGGGCAGGTGCCAGAGCTTCTTTCAGGTGCTCGACGTTCGGCTCGATGAAGCCGGGATGGTTTGAGTAGTGGCGCAGTTTGTCGCAGACCGGAGCGCCGGGGCCGACGGCCATGCGGGCTCGCTCAATGTCGTCAAGATACTGGCGGCAGGCCGAGTAGGAGCTATAGGCGGATGTCACAAAGACGAGCGCGCGGCGGATACCATCCTTCGTCATGCTCCGCATGGTGTCTTCGAGCAGCGGATGCCAGTTGCGGTTGCCCCAGTAGATGGGGAGGTGGAGGCCGTGGAGGTCCAACTCATGCCGCAGAGCGGCGATCAGCGCGCGGCACTGGTCATTGATGGGGCTTCGGCCGCCGAAGTGGTAGTAATGCTCGGCGACCTCCAGCAGACGCGGGCGCGGAATATTGCGGCCGCGGAGGACATTCTCCAGGAACGGCATGACATCTTCGGGCTTCTCGGGCCCGCCGAAGCTGAGGACGAGCAGTGCGTCGTACAAAGGCATTCAGTATGATTGTGCGACAATGCGGGTTTCTCCATGCAACGTAGAGTCTTTCTGAGTGGAATCCCTGCGGCGGGAGTGTGGGCGCAGGGCCGCGCCACACTGTCAGATGTCTATCACGATGCCGCAGCCCGGCTGATCGGTGCGGCCATGGTGGATGAGGGCGGCTGGCGCAAGATGCAGTACTGGTGCGATCGCATCGGACCGCGCCTGGCCGGCTCAAAGGGTCTGGAGCGCGCCATCGAGTGGTCCGCCGCGGAGATGAAGCGCGAGGGCCTCGTGAACGTGCAGACGCCTTTGGTCAAGGTGCCGCACTGGGTGCGAGGCAATGAAAGCGCCATAATGCTCGAGCCCGTGGAGTCGCCGATTGTGATGCTCGGCCTCGGCGGATCCGTGGCGACGCCTCCGGAGGGCATTACGGCCGAAGCGGTCTGCGTGCAGAGCTTTGAGGAGCTGGAAAAGCTGGGCGCGGAGCGTGTGCGCGGGAAGATCGTCGTCTACAACGCACCCTGGCAAGGCTACGGAAGAACCGTGCAGTACCGCAGCGCCGGAGCGGCGCGGGCCGCGCGATTGGGCGCCGTGGCGGCGCTGGTACGCAGCGTGACGCCGGTGAGCATCCGTTCTCCGCACACCGGCATGATGAGCTACGCGGAAGACGCTCCGAAGATCCCGGCAGCTTCCATCACCGTCGAAGACGCTCTGCACATCCAGCGACTGCAGGACAGCGGCGTGCCAGTGCGCGTGCGCCTTAAAATGGAGGCCAAGACACTGGACGACGCCAACTCCGCGAATGTCATCGGCGAAATCGCCGGGCGCGAGCGTCCCGAAGAGATCGTCGTCATGGGCGGGCATAGCGACAGTTGGGATGTCGGAAACGGCGCGCAGGACGACGCGAGCGGCTGCATCGCTTGCTGGCAGGCAGTGATGCTCGTGAAACAGTTGGGGCTCACTCCGCGCCGGACCCTGCGTGTTTGCCTGTGGACGAATGAGGAGAACGGTCTGCGTGGAGGGCGCGCGTACCGCGAGTGGGCCAGCGACACCGTGAAGAACCACGTGGCAGCGATCGAAATGGACGGCGGCGCGGAACGGCCGGTGGGGTTCGGGCTGTCTATTACGGGCGCATCGGAAGAGGCTACGGCCCGGGCCATGGTCCGCATGCAGGAGATCGGTTATCTGCTCAGGGGAATCGGCGCGGGCGAGATGACGCGCGGCGGAGGCGGGGCCGACATCGGCCCACTCATGCGCGACGGCGTTCCGGGCATCGCGCACCGCACCGTCGGACAGCGCTACTTCGAGTGGCACCACACGCACGCCGATACGCTCGACAAGATCGATCCCCAGGAGTTCCGCTTGAGCATCGCGGCGCTTGCGGTGCTGGGCTTTGTCCTGGCCGACATGCCGGAGCGGCTGGGGGATTGAGCACTGTAAGATGGATGCACTATGCTGAACCGGATTCTACTCGTGCTGATGCTGCTGGCCGTGCCGGCGTTCTGTGCCGACGAGGCCAAGGCGATTGAGAACGCAGAGCGCGGCTGGGCGAAAGGCGTGACGTCGAATGACTTCGCGCTCCTGGAACAGGTGCTTGCCAACGATCTCACTTACACGCACTCCAATGGCGCAGTGGACACCAAGGCGAGCTACATCGGGAACCTGAAGTCCGGCAAGTCGAGGTACGTGAAGATCGAGTACGGCGATCTGAAAGTGCAGCAACTCAGCAAGGAGACGGCCATCACGATCAATCGCGCGGGCGTCACAACGCTGGTGGACGGGAAAGAGAATCCGATGAAGATGACTTTCCTGCACGTGTTCAAGAAGAACGGCAAGCAGTGGCAACTGGTGGCTCACCAGAGCGCGCGGCTCGCGCAGTAGCCCCCGGCTGAGGCCTGGTCAGCGATAATAGTAGGAGTGAGTGAAAACGCAGCCGGCGGACGGATCTCCGCCCGCATCGCGATCCTGGACGTTCTCCGCGGCATGGCACTGCTGGGAATGATCCTGGTTCACTTCAGTGACCGCGCCGGCGCGGGAACAGGCTTTGGCGCAGCCGTTCAAGGCACCATTGAATACCTGCTCTCGTCCAAGGCTCGGGCAGTGTTTGCGATGCTGTTCGGCGCCGGATTCGCCATCCAATTGACGCTTGCAGCCAGACGAGGGAGGGCCTTTACGGCTCCGTTCCTGAGGCGGCTGGCGGGGCTCGCTGTCTTCGGCGTGGCCGCTGAAGCTGCGTTCGGTTACGACGTGCTGATCGGCTATGCTTTCTGGGCGTTGCCGCTGCTTCTCCTCTGGCGCTGGCCAACCAAGGCGTTGCTGGCCGCCGTGGTGTTCTGCGCGATGTCCTACGACCTCTACGACGCGGGGCTGGGCTGCTATCGCTGGGCGACAATGGGGGCCAATGGAGCCAACGCCGCGGCTGAGGCCACGAAGGAACATAACGAGGAAATCCGCGAAGCCCGGCGCGAGGCGATCGTCAGCGAGAGCTACTCCGAGGTGCGGGCCGCCCGCATCCGGCACATGCGCTGGTTCTACACACAGCCTTTCAGTTGGACGCCGTGGAACGAGCTGGTTTTCTTTCTGATCGGGATGCTGGCGCTCCGCCTGGGCGTGTGGCAGAAGCCGCTGGAGCACCGGCGGCTGATCGTCGGATTCATGGTGGGCGGAGCTCTCGCTTGGGCAGCGGAGCACCTGCTCCTGCCTCTGCCGTGGCCTGCACTGCCTGTTGAGCAGGTAGAGCAGCCGGTTCGCGTCGTTTTCGGGCTTGTGCGCGATAGCTGGCTTGCGTTCACGCTGGCTGGAGCGGTGTTGCTTCTCACCGCCTCTTCGCAGCGCTGGATGAGCCGGCTCTCCATCTTTGAAGCGCCAGGCCGGATGGCGCTCACCAACTACATGCTGCAGGCAGCAGTGATCGATGTGGTTTCAAGCCACTACGGCGCGGGCCTGGTGTTTCCTCCCGCACTCGTACCCGTTGCTGCAATGGTGCTGTTTCTCGCCCAGGTGCTGTTCAGCCAGTGGTGGCTGCGCCGTTTCCAGTTTGGTCCGGCGGAGTGGGTCTTGCGGTGCATTACCGACGGCCACCGGCGGCCGGTGCGCCGTTCGCAGATACCGGGCATGCCGCACTTCGAGAACGTCTAGGCTAGGGTTTGCGGGCAACCAGGCGGACGACCGGCGCCTTCCCTTCCGGCCCGTTCGACCATTCAGCCTGCATGATGCGATCCTCATAGCGCACCACGCGCAGCTTGTCGTAGACGTGCAGCAGTTGGTTGTCGACGTAGCCCGCAGGCCCGCCCGACACGGGCCGCAGCCCCATCGCTTGCGCTTCCGCGTGGTGGCCTTCCACAATCAGCAGGCCGCCCGGCTTGAGAGCATCGATCAGCTTCCTCGCGTTGTGCACCGCCACCATGTGCACGTACATGCAGACGATGAGATCGTACTTGTCGCGGCCGAGATCCATCTTCTCAATGTCTCCGGAGCGCGTTTCGATCTCCACCTTCAGCTTGGCGGCCTCCTGCTGAGCCTGCTTCACAGCCTCCGGAGAGATATCGATCCCCGTCACCTTCCAGCCCTTGCGGGCGAGATAGATGGCATTGCGCCCGTTGCCCATGCCGACATCCAGAGCCGCGCCGGGCCTGAGGTTGGCCGAGGTCTCCAGCACGAGAGTGCTGGGGTTCACCGGTACCTTGCTGTCCGGGTTCAAATAGATCTGGTCCCAGCGCGAAGCATTGTTCTTTCTTGTCTGTGCGGCCAGAGGCAGGGCCAGCAGCAGGGTCAGCAGGGCGGACAGTATGCGCATGATTACTCCACAGTGATGCCGGTGAGCCAGAAGTACAGGTCATTCACGCAGACCGTCGCGCGAATGGTCAACCCCTCCTTCAGCCTGGCGTACTCCTCTGCCGAAGGCACCGGAAACTCCATCGTCATCGGTTCCATCCAACCCTCGATCTTCTCATGCTTGATGACGGCAAGGCGATTCTCCGGCTTGAGCTGCAAGACCACGCCCTTCAACGCGTACTTGTTCTTGGGCTCTCCGTAGTCGAATTTGGGCTCCTTCTTTGAGCCGCACGCAACTGCTAGAGCCGCGAATCCAGCCATCCACGCTCTTCGGGTCATGTCTCTATTTGTACGCCGGAATGCCGGTGACCCGCTCGCCAATGACGAGAGTGTGGATGTGGTCTGTGCCTTCGTAGGTCTTGACGGTTTCGAGATTGCACATGTGGCGCATGATCGGATAGTCGTCGATGATGCCGTTGCCGCCCAGCAGATCGCGGGACAGGCGCGCGCATTCCAGCGCCATGGCTACGTTGTTTCTCTTGAGCATCGAGATGTGGGCGAAGTCGAGCTTGCGCGCGTCCTTCAGGCGCCCGCACTGGATGGCTAGAAGCTGACCCTTGGTGATCTCGGTGACCATCCAGGCAAGCTTCTCCTGCACCAGTTGGTGGGACGCGATGGGGCGATCGTCGAACTGCTTACGGACCATGGTGTACTGTCGGGCGGTTTCGAAGCAGTCCATCGCCGCGCCAAGCACGCCCCAGCCGATGCCGAATCGCGCCTGGGAGAGGCATCCCAGCGCGGATTTCAGCCCCTGCGCCTCTGGCAGGCGGTGGCACTCGGAGATCCGGCAGTCCGAGAAGGAAAGGGACGATGTCACCGAGGCGCGCATGGAGAGCTTGCCGTGGATGTCTGATGTCTTGTAGCCGGGCGTTCCCTTTTCCACGAGGAAGCCTCGAACCCCTTCCGGGGTGCGAGCCCACACCACCGCGACGTCCGCAACGGTACCGTTGGTGATCCACGTCTTCTCGCCGTTCAGAACCCAACTGTCGCCGTCGCGCGTGGCAGTGGTGGTCATGCCGGCGGGGTTCGACCCATAGCCGGGCTCGGTGAGTCCGAAGCAGCCGATCATCTCTCCTTTGGCGAGCTTTGGCAGGTAGCGCTTGCGCTGCTCCTCGCTGCCGTAAGTGAGAATCGGGTACATGACCAGAGCGCCCTGGACGCTGACAAGGCTGCGCAGACCGGAGTCACCGCGCTCCAGTTCCTGCATGATCAGTCCGTACTCGACATTGCTCATACCGGCGCAACCGTAGCCATCGAGGTTGGCGCCGAAGAAGCCCATCTCGCCCATCTCGGGGATCAATTCGGCGGGAAAACGGCCCTGGTTATAGCAGTCTTTGATGACGGGCACCACGCGGTCTTCGACAAACTGGCGCGTAGTCTGGCGCACCAGCTTCTCGTCGTCGTTCAACAAGGAATCGATGTGCAGGTAGTCGACACCCCGAAAGCTCGGCATATACCTCCATGGTATCCCTGCTACTCCGTGTGAGAGATCCCGGCTGTTTCGGGCACTAATCCTGCAAATGCTGATCGTAGTGTTATTGCTGCTGCAGAGTGAGGTGTCTCCCCGAGATGCGGCAATCGAGTCGGAGCGCGCTTACGCGGCTCTGCGTGACTCGCGGTATGACGAAGCCGCGGCTGGGTTTCGTCGGGTGTTGGAATTGCAGCCGGGCAACGCACATTTGCGCAAGGACCTGGCCTATACACTGCTGAAGCGCGGCGACCGGGATGGCGCCCGGGAACAGTTTGAGGCCGCGCTGCACTCGGATCCTGCCGATGAGAGGACGGCGCTCGAGTATGGCTTCGTGTGTTACGAAACTCGCAGGCCGCAAGCGGCGCGCCGCACGTTCCTGCGGTTGAAGTCCTCGCAGGACAAGGAGATCCGGAAGGTTGCGGAGCAAGCGTTCGAGAACGTCGACCGGCCGCTTCGCGAAGGGATCGAGCGCTGGAGCGAGGCGGTGCAGCGTGCGCCGCGGCAGTGGTCCGCCCACGAAGAGCTGGCCCAGCTGGCGGAGACGCGCGACCTGCTGGATCTGGCGGCCGAACATTACGAACACGCGTGGCGGCTGCGTCCGGCTCAATCGAGCCTGCTGCTGGACCTGGCGCGAGTCTGGACAGAACTGGGCGACGCAAAGCGTGCACGCCAGACGCTCGTTGCGGCGTGGCGCTCCGGCAATCCCCGCGTTGCGGAGACGGCCCGGGAGCTGCTCGATGGGGAGATTCCCCGCGATTCGGACTTGGCGCTCGCGGTCACCACCGAGGCGGGCGGCGAGACGACCGCGTCGCCCGCGCTGCCGGCCCGGGAGATGGGGGAACGATCACTGGCATCCAGCTACCTGAACGACGCGCATCGCTACTTTGAACAGGCCCACAAGGACGATCCGGCGGATGCAAATGTCATCTACAAACTCGGAGTGACGTCGAATCTGCTGGGCCGGGACCGTGAAGCGCTGAACTGGTTCGATCAGGCGCGTCGCTCGACGGACGCGGACGTGCGCGACAAAGCGCGGTCAGCGTATGAGTCGTTACGGCCTTCCTTCAGCCGGTTCTCTCTCAACGCGTGGACAATCCCGTTCTACTCTTCGCGCTGGAACGACGTGTTTTTCTATGGCCAGATGCGGGGCGAGTGGACGCGGCCGGGACGTGCGCTGATTCCCTATGTCTCGCTGCGGTTCGTGGGCGATTCGCAGGGACGCGCGGAGGGCCGCGGGCCCGCAACTCCACTGTTCCTCTCGGAAAACAGTGTGATCGCGGGCGCGGGTCTGCACTGGCGGCTCTCACCTCGTCTCTATCTCTGGGGCGAAGCGGGAGAGTCGGTCAGCTACCTGGGCCATCGTCAGGACAGCGCCTTGATGCGGCCGGACTACCGCGGCGGCGTGTCGTACCTTCACGGCTGGGGCAGGCTGCTGGGCAGCTCCGAGGGCGGCCTCTTCGCCGAGACAAACCTCGACGGCGTCTATGCCAGCCGCTTCAACCACGACATGCTCCTGTACATCCAGAGCCGCTCAGGACGCACGTTCTCACGCAGCCTGAGTGGCTGGCAGGCACAAGCATACTTCGCCTGGAACGTCACATTGGATCTGAAGGGCGAGTACTGGGGCAACGTGGTGGAGTTCGGGCCCGGCGCCCGGTTCACCTCGCCGGCGCTGCCCAAGGGCATGAGCTTCCGCGTGGAAATGCTGCGCGGCGCGCATCTGGTGAACGACTCGAATCCGGGGGGTCCACGCTATTGGGACCTCAGAACAGGCATGTGGTATGCGTTTTCTCGTTAGTCTGCTCATTTGCACCGCGCCTCTGGGCGCGTCGTGGCCGCGCGTGCTGGATGCCGCGGGCCTGGATCATTCCCGTGTCGTCGTCCTGGAGGGAGCGTCTGCGGAGTCAGTCCGGGCAGGCTTTCGTCCGACGGCGGGGCGCGTGCAGGTGCGCTCCGTAACGGACCGGATCAATGCGAAATTGCAGATTGTGTGGGCGCAGGAAGTCCGCGTGCCGGTGTTCGACGTTCCGGCAGCCGCGACGATCTTCACGCGGGAGAAATGGACCGGCGCGCCGCTGGCGGCAGGATTCCGCCGCGGAGAGCAGGTGGTGTTCTGGACCGCGGTGCCGCTGGGAGAGAAGGGCTACGAGCGCTTCCCGTACATTCCTCAGGCGCTTTTCGAACTGGGGCTGCGTCCCAGCGTCGAAAGCCGCGGATTGTGGGCGTTCTTCGACTCGTCGTACCGGCTGCGCGCGGATCCGGAATACCTGGCGGCGCGCTGGCGCCGGGGAGGAGTGGCGGCGCTGCATATCGCGGCGTGGCACTACTGGGAGCCCGATGCCGCGCGCGACGCGTGGCTCGCGCGGCTGATCGAGGCGTGCCACCGTCATGCGATGACGACATACGCGTGGATTGAGCTGCCTCACGTGAGCGAGGAGTTCTGGAATCGGCACCCCGAGTGGCGCGAGCAGACCGCCACCGGCCAGGACGCGCATCTCGACTGGCGCAAGCTGATGAACCTGGCGAACACTGACTGCGCAAGAGCCGTCGACGCGGGCCTGCGCGGCCTGCTCAAGCGGTTCGACTGGGACGGCGTCAACCTCGGCGAGCTGTACTTCGAATCGCTGGAAGGTTATCTCAATCCGGCGCGCTTCACCCCCTTCAACGCGGATGTGCGCCGCGTGTTCCAGAGGCAGCAGGGCGTGGACCCCCAGGAGTTCTACGATCCGGGTTCCAAGTCCTACCATCTGCGCGACACTCGCCCGCTGCGGCGATTCCTCGAATTCCGCGCCGAATTGGCCGGGAAGCTCCAGGAGGAGTGGCTGGGCCGGATAGAATCGATGCGCGCAGAGAAGCCGTGGCTCGATGTGGCATTGACGCATGTGGACGACCGGTTCGACACGACCATGCGCGATCAACTCGGAGCGGACGCGGCGCGACTACTCCCGGCGGCCGCGCGGCACAAAGCGACGTTCCTGGTGGAGGACCCCGCCACCGTGTGGCACCTGGGACCGGAACGCTACGAAGAGATGGCGCGGCGATATGCCGCGATCGCACCGGCAGGTTCGTCGCTGGGTGTGGATGTCAATGTCGTGGAGCGGTATCAGGACGTGTATCCGACGCGGCAGCAGACGGGCTCGGAGTTGTTCCAGTTAGTGTACGCCGCGGCGCGATGGTTCCCGCGGGTTGCTCTCTATTTCGAGAACTCGATCCTGGATGCGGACTGGCCTCTGCTGGCGGCAGCGGCGTCGACAGCCAGGTCCATCGAGAAGTCAAACGAGACCCTGATTGTAGATGCACCGCAGTCAGTGACCGTGGCGTGGAGCGGGTGCGCGCTGGTGAACGGCGCTCCATGGCGCGTCCAGTCGGCGGGACAACTGCTTCTGCCTGCGGGCCGCTCAAAAGTTGCGACATGCGAGGGGCCTGCTGATCCGCTCTTGCTTGACTTCAACGGTGAACTACGCGCGGTGAGTGTTCTCAACGGGCGGCTCCGCCTCGACTATGACAGCCGGACGCGCGCGATCGCAGTACTGCCCGGCAAGCCGGAGCGTGTGGTGTTGCTGCCGCCTGGGCGGAGAACGGAATGGATTGATTTCTAAAGGACCTGCCGCTGAGCGCGGATCAGGAACGGGCCCTCAGCTATCAGTTGACGCGGATGACGTCTCCGTCCTTCACGCCTTCAAGCAGCGAGACTTCCGTGCCGTTGCTCGTGCCCAGCTTGACGGGGCGCTTCTCGAATCCGTTGGGGGTCCTCACGAATACGAAAGCGTCCTTACCGTCGGCTTCGACGGCTGAAGCCGGGGCCACGAGAGCGTTTTCCTCGGCGTGAAGCAGGATATCCGCAGCGGCGGAGAGGTCGGGAATGATGCGCTTGTCCGGGTCCATGATCTCAACCCGAACCGGGACGGTGCGGATGTAATACTGTTGGCGGCCTCCGCTGACAGCCAAAGCGCCGATCGAGTACACCTTGCCTTGATACTTGCTGCCGATAAAGGCGTCCAGTTCGACGTCGGCCTGCTGCCCGATGCGCAGCGGCGAGATTTCCGACTGGTTGATATAGCCCTCGACCTGCATCTTTTTGGGATTGAGGATCTTCATGATCGGCTGGCCGGGCCGCAGCGTGTCGCCGACAGCGAGAGTCACCTGCTCCCCACCGGGTCGCATCATCGACTGCAGGACGACCATCCCGTCCATCGGCGCCCTCACGACCAGTTTCTTCATGTCTCCCTCGTGCCTCTCCACATGCTGGTCTTCCACGAGCTTGGCGATTTCGGTGATCCGCAGGTCCGCGCGCTGCGACTCCTTCGTCAAAGGCACGTCGGTCTGCAATTCCTTGTACGCCGCTTCAGCCTCTTCAAGGGAGAGCTTGAGCACCTCACGGTCGATTTCCGTACGGATTTCGGTGGCTTTGAAGTCGAGACGGGCCTTATCTACGTTCGCCTTGGCCTGCCGGAGAGTTTGCTGCAGATTCTCCATCTGCAAGTCGTTGTTGACCTTTTTCTTCTTGACGTCGTTTTCCTTATCGCGCAGTCCGTCGACGGTGTCGTCGAGGTGATCCTTCATCTGTTGAGGATCGAATTCAGCGACAATGTCCCCTTTCTTCACCATAGTGCCGGAACCAGCCACTTTGAGGAGAATCATGGGGCCGGATTCGGGGCCGCGCAACTGAGGAGCGACGACGTTGGCGTAGTCGCGCGCCGAGGTCTGGCCGGTCAGGCGCATGCGGATTTCAAGACTCCCCCGCTTCACCGTAGCGGTGCGCGTGACGGAGATGGCTGCGGCCCTCTGGGCCTGCTCCTGCCGGGCACTCTGCACATAGTAGTAAATCCCTCCGGCAACCGCGACTAAGCCTATTAAAAACAGGAACTTGATAAGACTTGGCCGCACTGGCGGAGTCGAACCGGGCCGCGAGGCGGGCTGCGATTCGGGCACAGGGTTCGTCATTGCAGGCATACGAGCAGACTTTGGCCTTTCTTGGGATGTCAGACGCGCCGACAATCAAAAAGGCGCGAATCTTCCCTCTTCAGGTTACAGCGAACAGGCTGGCTTAGTCGCGGCCATGCCGCATGGAGTCGAATTCCCAGGCACTGGCCACCATGGACTCCAACGTGTCATACCGGGGACTCCAACCGAGTGTTTTCTGTAACTTCTGGGAATCGGCGACCAATTCGGCAGGGTCTCCTTCGCGCCGCGCACCGATCTTGTACGGCACTTCTTTCCCAGTGACGATCCCGGCGGCGCGGATCACTTCGAGAACGCTGTAGCCCTTCCCCGTGCCGGCGTTGTAGATGCCGCTCGAGCCCCCGTTCATCAGCGAGTCCAGTGCGCTGAGGTGCGCGGAAGCGAGATCGGAAACATGGATGTAGTCGCGAATGCAGGTCCCGTCGGGGGTGGCGTAGTCCGATCCGAACACTGTCAGCGGCTCGCCTGTCCGGATCGCGCGGAAGATGAGCGGGATCAGGTGAGTCTCCGGCTCGTGCTCCTCGCCGATGCCGAACCTCGCCTCGGCGCCGCATGCATTGAAGTACCGCAGAGCCACGAAACGAAGAGCGCTGCATTCATCCAGCCAGCGCAGGGTGGTTTCCGTCATCAGTTTCGATTCGCCGTAGGGATTGACGGGCCGCACCGGGCTGTCCTCCGTGATGGGAGTCTGCTCCGGATTGCCGTACACCGCGGCGGTGGAACTGAAAACCAGCCGACGGACATGATGCCGGCGCATCGCTTCCAGCAGAGAGAGCGAGCCGCCGACATTGTTGCGGAAATAGCGCTCAGATTCACGGACGCTCTCGCCCACGGCAATGAACGCGGCGAAGTGAATTACCGCCTCGAACCGGTGCGTGCCAAAGAGGCCATCGAGCGCTGCGGCGTCGTGGAGATTCACGACGTGAAGGCGCCCTTCCGGTACATTGTGCGCGAAGCCCTTGGAGAGGTCGTCGAGAACATGCACGTCATGTCCCCGCTCCAGCAGGAAGCGTGCGGTATGGGAGCCGATATATCCGGCTCCGCCCGTGACAAGAATCTGAGCCATAGGAATGAGGGTGGCCGCACACGAGGGGCGGGACCACCCTTCTACGCTATCAGAACGATTTATTGCAGGGCTTTTTCAACGGCAGCGGCCAAATCGGGGGACTCCGGCGTGACCTTGGGCTCGAATCGGTCGATGACCTTTCCATCCTTCCCAACCAGAAACTTGGTGAAATTCCATTTGACGTCTCCGCCCCTGGCCGCAGTCAGATACTGATACAGAGGAGTGATGTCCGCTCCCTTGACGGAGACCTTGGACATCATGGGGAAGGTTACATTGTACTTGCGGGTGCAGAACTGCTTGATCTCCTCATCGGTGCCCGGTTCCTGTCCTCCGAAATTGTTCGCCGGCACTCCGACAATGACGAAGCCCTTGTCCCTGTACTTCCGATAGAGGCTCTCCAGTCCCGCGTATTGCGGTGTATAGCCGCACTGGCTGGCGACATTCACGACCAGCACGACTTTTCCCTCAAATGACCTCAACGGCGTGGACTTGCCGTCGATGCTATTCATCGTGAAGTCATAAATCGAGCTGGCGGTGAACGCGCTCATGATGCTCATGAACAGCCCTCCCAGCAGGGCAGTACGCAGTTTCATGGGACGTTTGATGCGCGAGAATCGAATTGGGACGCAACCGAGATGACTGACTCCAGTATTCTCCTGCAATGTGACGGCCCGGCCGCCATCATCACGCTCAACCGCCCGGAGAGGCGCAATGCGCTCTCGCTGCAGCTCATGCGCGATCTCACTGCGAAGCTGCGAGAGATGGGCGGGTCACGCGACTGCTCCGCCGTGATCCTCGCCGCGGCCGGAAGGGTGTTCAGCTCAGGACATGATCTGTCCGAGATGCGCGGGCGCTCGATCACCGAGTACAGAGAGATCTTCGACGCGTGCACCGAGTTGATGGAAACGGTGCAGCGGATTCCGCAACCGGTGATTGCTGAGGTGCAGGGACTTGCCACCGCCGCCGGCTGCCAGCTTGCTGCCTCTTGCGACCTTGTGGTCGCGTCGGAAGAGGCCGGATTTGCGACGCCCGGGGTCAGGATCGGGCTGTTCTGCACCACGCCGATGGTGGCTCTGACCCGCTCTGTCGGGAGAAAACGTGCGATGGAGATGCTGCTGACGGGGCGCATCATCAGCGCTCAGGAAGCGGGCGAGTGGGGGCTGGTCAATCGTGTCGTGAAGGCTGGCTCACTGCGGCAGGCATCGACGGAACTGGCGCTTCAAGTCGCCGAGGCCAGCACGTTCACTATCGCACTGGGCAAACAGGCGTTCTATTCGCAGATCGACCTCGATCAGCCCAAGGCGTATGCCTATGCCAAGGAAGTGATGTCGATGAACGCACTGGCGGCGGATGCGCAGGAAGGGATCTGCGCATTCCTCGACAAGCGCGCGGCAAGCTGGAGCGGCAAATAGCAGACCGCTACTTTCCCAAATCGGAGAGCACGGGCTCCAGGTGCTTCATCACGTTTGCAGCCACACGCTTGGTGCCTTCCGCGGTGGGATGGAGCCCGTCAGGCTGCATGAGTTCGCGCTTGGTGGCCACACCATCCAGGAAGAACGGGATCAGCACGGTCTTGCGCTTCTGCGCCAGGTCCTTGAACATCTTTTCGAAATCGCGGATGTAGTCAGGGCCATAGTTGCGCGGGAGGGTCATGCCGCAGAGAATCACCTTGGCGCCCGCGCCCTGGAAGGTGCTGATTATGAGATCGAGGTTGGCCTGCGTCCTCTGCAGCGGCAAGCCGCGCAAGCCGTCGTTGGCGCCGAGCTCGAGAATAACCACCCGGGGCCTCAGCGTCACCGCCGCATCGAGACGGCTGACTCCGCCATCCGTCGTATCCCCGCTGATCCCCTGGTTCACCACACGGTAGCGGTACCCCATGTAATCGAGCTGTTTCTGGAGGTGATCCGCGTAGCTCTGCCCGGGCTCCAGGCCGTGGCCGGCGGTCAGGCTGTCCCCAAACGCAACGATGACCGGACGGGTGTCTAAAGGTGGAAGATCAGCGGGCTTAACGGCTGGGGCGGCAGCAGGGGCGGGAGAAGACGCGGCGGGCTTCTCTTCCCGGCCGCAGCCTGAAAGAGCCGCCACAAAGCACAGAATCACCCAGCGTCGGGTCATCTCTTGTCATGATAGAGGAAGAGAGCCGACAGAGCGGATGCCCCAAACGATTCTTTCCCTGAAACAAGTAACAAAATCCATCGACACCGGGACGCACCGTGTGGACATCTTGAAAGGTATCGACTTCGAAGTGCAGGCTGGTGAATTCGTAGCGATCATGGGCGCCTCCGGATCGGGCAAGTCGACGCTCCTCGGCCTGCTTGCCGGCCTGGACTCGCCGACCAGCGGCTCCATCCAATTGGATGGGGAAGAGATTTCCAATCTGAAGGAAGATCAGCTCGCCGAACTCCGGGGCCGCAAGATCGGCTTCGTCTTCCAGAGCTACCAGCTCATTCCCACCCTGACGGCGGAGGAGAATGTGCTGCTGCCGGCCGAACTGGCGGGCACGACCAACGGCGACGCGATCGCGCGGGCGCGGATGCTTCTGGACACGGTCGGACTCCGGGATCGCCGGGATCACTACCCCGTGCAGTTATCCGGAGGGGAGCAGCAGCGCGTGGCGGTGGCGCGCGCCTTCGTGCGGAAGCCGCCTTTGTTGCTCGCCGATGAGCCGACGGGGAACCTGGACTCGGTCAATGGCCGTCAGGTGCTGGAACTGCTGTTGTCCCTGAACCGCAGTGAGGGCGCGACGCTCGTGCTGGTGACCCACGACCGCGACCTGGCCGCGCACGCATCGAGGATCATCACGCTGAGAGACGGGCTGATCGTCTCCGATCAAAGGAAGAACGCGGAATGACCTTCCGATCTCCAGCCTGGCGCATGGCCTGGCGCGAGGCGCGTGCGTCGATTCCGAAGTTCGTCTTCGTGATCTTCGGCGTGGCGGCCGGCGTGGGCGCACTGACGGGCGTGCGCGGCTTCTCGGCCGCCTTCCATCAGGCGCTCAAGCGTGAGGCCCGCACGTTGATGGCGGCCGACCTGACGGTCCGGCAGTTCTACCCGCCGTCGCCCGAGCAGGAGAAAGAGATTCAGGCCTGGCTTAACCGCGGATCTCGGCTCACGCGCATCACGGAGACCGTCTCGATGCTTGGCGGCACGGCCGGCTCTCCGCCGGTGCTGGTCTCCGTGAAAGCCGTGAATGCGGCTGAGTATCCCTGGTACGGCAAGGTAAAGCTCGAGCCGGAGCAGAGCCTGCAGCAGGCGCTGACGCCGGATGCCATCGCCGTCTCTGACGACCTGCTGCTGCGTTTGAACCTCAGCATAGGCTCGACGGTGAAGCTCGGCGATTCCGACTTCCGCGTGTGCGGCGTGGTGCGCATGGAGCCGGACCGGATGACGGGCTCGCTGAACGTCGGGCCGCGCGTGATGATCTCGCGGGACGGACTGGAGCGGTCCGGCCTGATGATTTTCGGTTCGCGCGCGTCGTACCGGCTGCTCTTCAAACTGCCCGCGGAAGGGATCGACGTGGCGCGCATGCAGGCGTCGCTGCTGAAAGCTTTTCCCGACTCGATGGTGATCGACTACCGGCAGATCCATCCGTTCATCACGCGGGCACTGGACCGCTCGACGACATTCCTCAGCCTCGTCTCGCTCATCGCCTTGATCGTCGGCGCGCTGGGCGTGGCGACGGCGATTCACTCTCACATCCAGCAGCGGCTGGACACGATCGCCATTCTGAAATGCCTGGGCGCCCGCTCTTCGCAGATCATGCGGATCTATACGCTGCAGACGCTGCTGCTGGGACTCGCCGGAGGCTTGGCGGGCATTGCCGTGGGCGCGGTAGTGCAGCGCCTGTTCCCGATGTTGCTGGCGAGGTATTTTCAGTTTGAGCACATCCCCTGGAATCCTTCTTTTGCCTTTGAAGGGATTGCCGCAGGCACTTTGGTGGCGCTGTTGTTCACGATTCCACCGTTGCTGGCTGTGCGTCACGTGAAGCCCGCGCTGATCTTCCGCCGCGAGATGGCGGAGGTGAAGCCTCCGGTGATGGAGCGGCTGCGCAGGCAGTTGCCGGCGATTCTGGCGGGCGCGCTGATTCTCACCGGTCTCGGAGGGATCGCCACATGGCTCGGTGATTCCTTCCGGATGGGCGCATGGTTCGTCGGAGGACTGAGTGCGGCGCTGCTCGCGCTGGCGCTGGTCGCGTGGCTGCTGCTGCGCGGGCTGCGGTTCTTTGTGCGTCGATCGCCAGTTCGCCTGCCGGTAGCGGTCCGGCACGGCCTCGCCAACCTTTACAGGCCCGGCAATCACGCAGCCAGCGTGTTGGTTTCGCTCGGTATCGGCGTGATGTTCACACTTACCATCTACCTGGTACAGAAGTCTCTGCTGAAGGAAGTGGTGGGAGCGTCGCCGAAGGGCGCTCCGAACATCTTCATGATCAACATCACGCCGAAGGACGTGGACACCGTGCGGCAGTTCATCGATTCGCGCAATGACTCCCTGGCGCCTCCAAAGATGGTGCCCTCCGTGCCGGTTCGCCTGGTGTCCATCAACGGTGTCCCCTACGAGAAGGTCCTGCCTCCCGCGGAGGGCTCGCGCCGCCGCCGGGGATTCAACCGGCAGGTGACCTGGATGGAGACGAAGCCGGCTGATATTCAGGTCCGGCAGGGCGCATGGTGGAACTCTGGCGATCAGGCGCCGATGATCTCTGTCGCGGAAGAACCGGCCAAGCTGCTCAAAATCTCTCCGGGCGCCACGCTGCGCTGGTTCTCGGCGGGCCGCGAGTTCGACGTGCGCGTCTCCTCGATTCACCTCGTGGAATCCGTCCGGCAGGGCGCCGACTCCGAGTTCGTGTTCAACGAAGCCGCACTGAAGAGCCTGCCCGTGCAATGGTACGCGACCCTGCGGCTCCCGCCGGCGTCAGTCCCCGTCTTCCAGCGCGACTCATATCAGAAGTTCCCGACCATCACCGTGATTAACGCCGCCGACGTGGTGAGCATCGTGCAGGAGGTGGTGGACCAGGTCGCGCTCGTCATCCGCTTCATCAGTGCTTTTGCCATTCTGGCCGGAGCGATCATCCTCGCATCGACTGTGGCTGGAACACGCCTGCGCCGCACACGCGAATCGGCGGTGCTGAAGACGGTGGGCGCGCGCCGGAAGACGCTCGTCTCGATCTTCTCCGTCGAGTTTGCAGTCCTCGGCGCGGTGGCGGGACTGATGGGCGGAGTGCTGGCCACTGTATTTGCACGCTCTCTCCTCATCCGGTTTCTCGACGCGAAGTTCAACTTCGAGGTGCTGCCGAATCTCACGACTGTCGCTCTCACCACGCTGCTCGCCGTGGCCGCGGGCTGGCTCGCGTCGATCCGGATCCTCTCCAGGCGGCCTCTCGAAGTTCTCCGTGACGAATAGCGTCTTTGTGCGGATCATTGACTTCCGTCTTTTTCCGACGGGATAATCTGATTACGATTGGCCGGCTGGCGTGACGCGTCAGCCGCGTAAGAGGGAACCCGGTGAGATTCCGGGACTGCCCCGCAGCGGTAAGTGGGAACGAAAGCCGCAAGAAGGCACTGAGAGCCGCAAAGCTCTTGGGAAGCCGCGGCGAGTAGGAACTCTCGACTCCGTCGAGACACGCCCGCAAGTCCGAAGACCTGCCATCGGGCCGGAAGCCATTCCGGCAGCTCAACAGCAGCTCTCGAGGGAGGAGCGTCGCATGACGCGTACTTTTTTTCTCACATTCCTTGGCGCTATCTGTGTCTTCGGACAGGAAACGCGCAACTGCACATTGACCGGCCGCGTGCTGGACCCGTCCTCTTCAGCCGTGCCCCAGGCGGTGGTGAAGCTGTACAACCGGGACAACTCGCTGCAGCGCAGCGTGACCGCGGACGCGCTCGGCGCGTTCCGCTTCGATCAACTCCCACCCGGTGAATTCCTGCTGGAAGCGCGCACCAGCGGCCTGGATCAGGCCAGTCCCGTCGTGGTGCGGCTCTCTCCAGGCAAGGAGGAACAACTCGACCTGAATCTCGACATCCGCGGTCTTGCCGCGCGCGTGCTCGTTACCGGGGCGGTGACGCCCCAATCGACGATCGAGTCGGGCAAGGCGATGGACGTGGTCGACAACGCTGAACTGGCCCGCCGCGAAGAGTTCTCGTTCACCGAGGCGGTCCGCCTGGTGCCGGGATTGCGAGTGCAGCAACTGGGCGGCCCCGGATCCTTCACGCGCATCCAGACCCGCGGCTTGCGTGCGGCGGATACGGGCCTGCTGATCGATGGCATGCGCTTGCGCGACGTGGCCAGCGTGCAGGGCGACGCCACTGCATACCTCGGCGATCTGCAGCTTGTCGATACGGATCGCATTGAGATCCTCCGTGGCCTCGGCTCCAGCATCTACGGCACGAACTCCACGGCAGGCGTTATCAACCTGGTAACCGACTCCGGCGGCGGACGCACCCGAGGCGAGATCGGCGGGGAAGGCGGAGGGCTCGGCCTCTTTCGCGGCCTGGCCCGCATCGCCGGCGGCGTGAAGAACGACCGCCTGCAGTACAGCGCCGGCCTCGCGCAGCTCAACGTCAACGGCGGTGTCGACGGCGTCGAGAACGTTCGCAATACGAGTGGGCAGGGGTATCTGTTGTGGCGCCCCAGCGCCACCACGTCCCTCTCCGGCCGCGTCCTTGGCAATGGAGGCCGGGTCGGCATCAACTCGGCTCCGGAAGCGGGCCCGATGGCCAATCTCCCGCCCACCGGCGTCATCGCCGCCATCCCGCTCGCGCAGGACCAGATGCTGCTCGGCGATCAGGGCAAGCCCTTTCAGTGGGGCAACGCCACTTTCGGCCCGAATTTCTACGATCCCGACAGCCGCCGCGAAGGACACTTCCTCTCCTCGCTGCTCCAATGGAATCAGCAGGTCGCGCCGCGTTGGAGCTACCGGGTCAGCTATCAGGCGGTCGCTTCGCGCCGCGACAATCGCAATGGCCCCGCGGGCCAGGGCTTTCAGCCTGCATTCAACTCGTCCAGCGTCTTTGCCGGGCGGATCGACACCATCCAGGCACGCACGGACGTGACCCTGGCGCGCTGGAATGTCTTCAGCGCGGGCTACGAGTGGGAGCGCGAGTACTACGAGAATCCCTCCACGGACGAGAACCCCGATCCTGCATTGCGCGTCGACGCGCGCGCTTCGGCCGCGCAGCGCAGCAATTCGGTCTTCGTGCAGGACCAGATGCGCCTGCTCAATGAGCGTCTGCAGGTCGCCCTCAGCGGCCGCTTCCAGAACTTCGACCTCTCCCAGCCTAAGTTCGAGGGCGGCGCGCCACAGTACCAGGGTGCTCCTTTCAACGCGGCTCCGAATGCCTGGACCGGCGATGCCGCGCTTTCCTATTTCGTCCCGGGTTCCAGCACCAAGCTCCGCGCCCACGCGGGCAACGGCTTTCGCTCTCCGACGCTTTACGAGCGCATCGGCACCTCGTTCTTCTTTGGCGCCTTCTATCCGCTAGGCGATCCGCGGCTTCGGCCCGAGCGCTCTGTCTCGTTCGACTTCGGCGTCGATCAATACTTCGCCAACTCCCGCTACCGCCTCGGCTCGACCTACTTCTACACGCGGTTGCAGGACGTCGTCGGCTATGCGGGGCTCGTTAACGATCCCTTCGGCCGCTTCGGCGGCTACGTGAATATGGGCGGCGGCCTTGCACGCGGCGTCGAGGTCTTGGGCGAAGCGCGGCCCTATCGCAGTCTCATCCTCACCTCGTCCTACACGTACACGAATGCCGATGAGCGTCAGAGCGCGCTGCTCGACGGATCCCTACGCTCCATCCGCGTCTTCCCGCACATGGTGACGCTGGTGGCCACGCAGCAGATCACGCGCCGTTTACAGGCGACCGTCGACTTCCTCGGCGCCAGCGACTATGTCTCCGGCTCCTTCTTCGTCGGCAGCGGCAACAGGCCGTACCTGTTCCCGGGCCCGCGCAAGCTCGATGCAGCAGTCAGCTACACACTGCCACTCAGCGAAGTCCGCTCCCTGCGCTTCTTCACTCGCGTGGAGAATCTGCTCAACCAGCGCTACTTCGAGGATGGCTTCCGCACTCCGCGCATCTGGGCATCGGCGGGCATGAAGTTCCAGTTCTGACGGATCCCTCAGGCGATCACCCGCTCAACCGAAAGTCGCAGCGTGTTGGGGCAGACCGCGAACTGTCGTGGACCTGCCCCTTCTCCGTGCCCTACATCCGCGGCGCGTAATAGCCTTTTCGTGCGCGGACGACCAGATCCTTACGGCCCTTCACGGTGATGTCCACGGAGTGATACAGCCCGTCGGTCTTCAGCGGCTCAGGCCGGAACAGGATGCTGTACTGCGAGCGCAGTTCGTTGGCGATGTTCTCGAAATCCTGCGCCAGGTCCTCGGCCTTGAACGGGAAGAAGGCCACTCCGCCGGTCTCTTTCGCGAAATACCTCAGCACCTTGTCGCCGTTGGTCTCGATCTTGGTGATGTTGGTGGAAATGGCGTAAATGACGACATCCGCCTTGTGCGCCATCTCCAGTGCCTGGTCGCGGGAGTAGCTCGAAGAGTTATCCTCTCCGTCTCCGATGATGATCATTGCCCGGCGGAACTTATGCCGCGGCTGATCCATCATCAGGCGGTCCCGGCACGCAACGAAGATGCTGTCGAATAGCGACGTGGCGCCGCCCGGACGCAGGTTGCGCAGCTTCTTGGCTAACAGTTCAGTATCGTCGGTCAGGTCCTGCACCAACTGGGGCTCGGTGTCGAACGAGTAGATCAGCGCCTTGTCCTTGCTGTGCCGGATGACGCTTTCCAGAAACTGTCCGGCGGCTTCCAGTTCGAAGCGGAACCTCTCACGGATCGAGTTGCTGGTATCCACCAGCATGGCGATGCGCAGCGGCATGTTCGATTCAGCGACGAACTCCAGGATGTTCTGCTTGCGCTTGCTTTCAATCACCTCGAAATCGTCTTTGACGAGATTGTTGACGAAGCGGCCGCGTTTGTCGGACACCGTATACAGAAGGTTGACGCGGGTGACGTCCAGAGTAATGGTCTGGTTTTCGTCCGCCGGTTGTGCGGGCTGCTGGCCCAGAAGGGGCAGCGCCACTGGCAGGCCTGCGGCATACGATACAAACTTGCGCCGATTCATGATCAGTTCCATTATAAGAGACCGGTTTTCTATAAGAGACCGTTTTTCCATGCCAGAAGTTCCTGGGGAAGGGGAGCTTCCACTGTCACATCTCTTCCCGTCGAAGGAGAGGTGAAGCTAATCCTCCAGGAGTGGAGCCACGGCCGCCCCAGGGGAGGGCGCCCCTGCGGTCTTGCGGAAGCGCCGTACAGCGTATCCCCCACGATCGGGTGTCCCAGTTGCGCGAGGTGTACGCGGATCTGGTGAGTCCGTCCGGTGCCGATTCGCACCTCCAGCAGCGTGTACGCTTCGAGCCGCTCCAGCACCCGAAACTCCGTATGGGCGGAACGCCCGGTGCCGAGCCTTGCGGTCATGCGGGTCCGCCGTACCGGATCGCGCGTGATCGCACTCTCGATCACTCCAGCTTCTTGCTTTGTTCTCCCCTGCACGAGTGCCAGGTAGATCTTCTTAACCTGGCGCGAAGCGAATTGAGCGGCGAGGCTCCGGTGGGCGGCATCGGTCCGAGCCGCCAGCATCACTCCGCTGGTGCCTTTGTCGAGGCGGTGCACAATGCCGGGGCGGATGTCGCCGCCGGCGCTCGACAGCTTGCCGAAGTGATGCAGCAGCGCGTTGACCAGCGTGCCCGAGTCGCGTCCCGCCCCGGCATGCACAACAAGGCCGGCTGGCTTATTGATGGCCACCACATCCTCGTCTTCGTAGAGGATGTCGAGCGGGATCTCTTCGGCAAACGCGCGCAGCGGCTTCAGCTCGGCGGGGTCCACTTCGACGCTTTCACCGCTGCGGAGCTTCCAGGACGCCTTCTTCGCGGCGCCATCCACGCGCACACGGCCTTCGTCGATCCAGCCTTGGATCCGCGAACGGCTGAACTCGGGCATGCGGGCGGCCAGGTAATGATCGAGCCGGGCGCCCGTACCTTCCGCCTCAACGACGAAAACTCGCACGACTCTCAGCGTACACTGAGGCCATGCGAAGACTCATTGGCAGGATCCTCGCCTGGATCGGCGGTTTCGTGGTAGTGGCGGCGCTGATGCTCGTCATTGCGGCGCTGCTCCTGCACACATCGAGCACAAAGGTGGCCCAGAACACCGTGCTCGAATTGGACCTTCAGACCGATCTGACGGAACAGGCCTCCGGGGACCCGCTGGCTCAGCTCCAGGACGGCGACCGGCCGACCGTGCGCAGTATTCTCCTTGCGCTGCAGAGAGCGGCCGGCGATCCCAGGGTGAAGGCGCTGATCGTGCGCGTGGGAGCCTCGCCGATGATGCCCGCCCACGCCCAGGAGATCCGCGACGGCATCCAGGAGTTCCGCAAGGCTCACAAGCGAGCGGTGGCATTCGCCGAGGAGTTCGGCGATTCGAATTCCGGTCTCACCTCCTACTACCTGGCTACCGCCTGCGACGAAATCTGGATGCAGCCGGGCTCGTTCTTCGAAGCATCCGGATTGCGCTATCAGGTGCCGTTCGTCAAAGGGGCACTCGACAAACTCGGCCTGGCGCCGCGCTTCGAGGGACGCAAGGAGTTCAAGAACGCGATCAACACCTTCCTCGAGAAGCAGTTCACTCCCGCGCACAAAGAAGCTGAGGAACGCCTGCTCGTTTCGACTTACGGCCAGTATGCGCGCGCTATGTCCCAGGGGCGCAAGCTCCAGGAAGCGCAGCTTCGGACCGTGCTGGAGTCGGGGCCGCATTCGGGCGACCGCGCTCTCCAGTTGAAGCTGATCGATGGACTCGGCTATCGCGACGAGGTATACGCGAATGTGAAGAACAGGGCCGGCAAGGACGCGAAGCTGCTCTGGCTCGGCGCATATGCTGCGCGCACCGATCCCATGTACGCCAAGGGCAAGCGTATCGCGCTGATCTACGGCGTCGGCGCCATCACCACGGGACGCAGCGGCTTCGATCCCATGGAAGGCCAGTCGATGGGCTCCGAGACCATCTCGTCAGCGTTCCGGAAAGCGGTGGACGACAAGGACGTGAAGGCGATCATCTTTCGTGTCGACTCTCCCGGCGGCAGCGTTGTGGCCTCCGAAACCATCTGGCGCGAAGTGATGCGCGCCCGAGCGGCGCGGAAGCCCGTGGTGGTGTCGATGTCCGGCCTGGCTGCGTCGGGCGGCTATTACGTCTCGATGCACGCCGACCGCATCATTGCCCAGCCCGCCACCATCACCGGATCCATCGGCGTCTTCGGCGGCAAGATGTTCACCAAGGGACTCTGGGAGAAGCTCGGCGTTACCTTCGACCAGGTGCAGACCGCGCCCAACGCAAGCCTGTATGACGGCTATGAAGACTTCACGCCGGAACAGTGGCAAGTGGTGCGAGGCATGCTAGACAGCATCTATTCGCAGTTCACGACCAAGGTGGCGCAGGGAAGAAAGCTCCCCGTTGAAAAGGTGCAGGACGTTGCGAAGGGCCGCGTCTGGACTGGAGAAGACGCGCTGGCCCGCGGCTTGGTGGACGAACTCGGGGGATTCCCTGCCGCCATCAGCAGCGCCAGGAAACTGGCCCACATCCCGGAAAGAGAAGACATCGAGCTGAAAGTCTATCCACCGCAGAAGAGCCGGTGGGAGGCGTTGATGGCGCTGATTGAAGGCGAGCATGAAGACAGCAGCGATCCCGATGAAGAGGTTGCGCTGCGCTCCATGCTGCGCAGACTGCAGCCGGCGGCGCGTCTGCTGCAGCAGCTTGGCGTGACACGAACGCGAGAACAATGGCTGCGCGTGCCGCCATCCGGGATCATGGATCCTCACCGCTGAGCAGAGCTCGCGATGGCGCGGCACACTCCTTCGCGTCACAATCATTAAATGCGAAAACGCGCGTTCTGGCTCGGGTTGTTTCTCCTGCCGCTGGCCGCGCGCCTTTGTCACTGGAACGTGATCTGGGTCGAGGAAGGATACCCGCTGGCGGCCGCGCGGGAGATGCTCCGCGGCAAGGCTCTGTACCGGGACATCTGGTTCGATAAGCCGCCGCTGTTTCCGGCGGCGTATCTGTTGTGGGGCGCACAAACGGGCGTGTTGCTGCGAGTAGCGGGCGCGGCGTTCAGCCTGCTGGCCGCGTGGTGCGCGGCGCGGACGGCGCGGCGTTTCTGGGGAGAAGATGAAGCGCCGTGGGCCGCGGCTCTGACGGCGTTCTTCCTGACTTTCGACACACCCGCGGCCGTGATGGCGCTGACGCCGGATCTGCTTACCGTTCCGCTGCACTTTGCCGCGGTCGGGCTGGCAGCAGGAGGATTACCGCTTTGGGCGGGTGTCTGCGCCGGGCTCGCATTCTGCATCAATGTGAAGGGGTTGGTGATTCTGGCGGCGTGTCTTTTGTGGCAGTGGCGGAAACTACCGCTCGTGACTGCCGGCTTCCTGATGCCCGTTGCGGTCTGCGCGGCGTGGCTGGCGATGACCGGCGCCTTGGGCGATTTCTGGCAGCAGGTTTGGGTGTGGGGCGCGGCGTACTCGCGCGACACAATGATCACGTATCCCTGGTTCGTGTTCGCGCGCAGGACCGCGAACTGGACAGGATTCCACGCGGCGCTGCTCGCAGGCGTCCTGGTGGCCTCGTGGAAGGAGGAGGACTGGCGCTGGGCGGCATGGCTGGTGCTCTCCCTGGCGGGCGTCTTTCTTGGCATGCGGTTCTTCCCGCGCTACTACTTCCACCTGCTGCCGGTGATGGTGCTGCTCGCCGCGCGGGGGTTCTCGCTGCTACCGAAGAAGTGGGCCGCCGTTGCGGCGCTGCTGCTGGTGATTCCCCTTGTCCGTTTTGGGCCGCGTTACGTGTCGGTGGCGCGGGGCGAGCCGTTCCTGGATCTCGCGATGTTCGAGAGCTCGCGGGAAGCGGCGGATGCATTGAGGAAGGACGCGAAGCCCGGGGACACTTTGCTCGTGTGGGGCTACCGGCCGGAATTGTTCCCGCTGAGCGGTCTGCCCGCCGGGACAAGGTATCTGGACTCACAACCTCTTAGCGGTGTGATCGCGGACCGGCACCTGCTCGACTCGAAGGCAACATTCCCGGAACTGGCAAAGCGGAACCGTGAGGCTCTGCTCGCCGCGCCCCGCCCCGTTTGGATTGCCGACGGACTTGGGCCCTACAATCCACGGCTGGATGTGCGCGTTGTCATGCCGGAGATGATGTCCGCCTATACGCTGGCAGCCGAGCTGCCGGGCTATCGTCTCTTTCGCCGGCAGTAAGAAGCCCACATCTCAGAACGTGTATCCAATCGCTGCCTGATATGTCCGCGGCCCAACGAAATGCGTGCCGCTGAAAGTGGAAAGGAAGTTGAACAGCGCAACCTGGTTTGTCAGGTTTTGAATGGTGAACCGCAGCGTGATCCTGCGGCTCTTCTCGGAGTGGAGCAGGTTGTCGGTGCCGACGCCGAAGTCGAACAGGTTCCTTGGGGCCACCCGGGCAGGATTGTGATCCGGATTGCCTGCACCCGTCTGTGGCAGATACAGCAGCTTGGATGTCCCCACGCCGCTGCATTCGGTGATGGGCGCCGAGTAAGTGGCAGGGGTCCCGTTGCACGCGAAGCCGATGGCGACCTGCTGCGCGGCGGTCAGCTCCAAGGCGGTAGCAACGTCGGGGACGCCGCTGACCACCATGCCGCTGTCGTAGCGCCACATGAAGTCGACCCATTCGGCGTTGCGCGGCCGCTGGTAGCGGATTGCCACCGTCTGCTGGTAGGCCTGATCGTGATCGATGCGAAAGACGCCGCTGGGAAGCGCGCCCTGCGGGATGAGGCCTCCGCTCTCGGGGGGAAAATAGCGCGCCCGCGTGTGGCCGAAGGTCATTGATGCCTGAAAGCCGTGCATGGGAATCGTGCTGATGCGCCCGGTCACGCCGTCCAGCTTTGAATTGTGCCACGCAATCGGGAAGGTGATCGGCGTGTTGAAAAGGACGCTGAAATCGTAGGCATTGTGAGTGTACTTCCAGAAGCAATCGGCGTCAGCGACTACCCACCGCCCGAGGCGCTGCTGCAATCCGGCGTTGAATTGATTCCGCGCGCCGGGCTGGATCGGCGCCGACAGGGAACCGAAGACGTTCTCCGCCAAGCCGCCTGCGCCGGTCCCGCTCGACAGGATCAGGTTCTCGTTGAACGGCGTTTCGAACGTGCGCGAATACGCGGCACGCAACACAGTGTTCGACGACGGGATCAGATACGCGACGCCAACCCGCGGCTGGACGCCGTTGGCCGAAGTCAGGCCGTTGTACTGGTCGTCTCTCAGGCCAGCGTTGATCGTAAAATTCCTAAACTTGATGGCGTCGCTGATGTAAAAGGCGAACTGGTTGATGTTGTGAGCGCCTCGGAAGTTGAACGGCGAGCCGCCGCGGGATAGATCGTACGGCACGAGTCCGGGCTTGAGGTTCGGATTCGCCATGTAGGACGGATCGACGTTCGAGCACTGGCTGGGGTCCGACATGCCCGGCAGCAGCAGGGGAGTGCCGGAGGCGTCGAGACACACCGGGTTATATGCGGCGTTCGTGACTCCGAACTGGAAGCCTTCCGACAGCCGCGTCTGCTGGATCTGTAAGCCGGCCTTGATGTCGTGTCGGCCCTGCGCATACGAAATGTCAGCCTTCACTCCGTAGTTGGTCAGGAAGCGGCTCTGCGACGCGGTGACGGGCGTGTCCGCGAACGGATCGCGGCTCGCGTAGTAGTTCACCTGGTCCCGGCGCAAGTACGGGTTCACCGTCAACAGCGTGTGCGCGTTGAATGTGTGCTGATAGCCGGGCGCGATGTTCCATGTGAGGACACGCTGCTTCTGGTCCTGGGCCAACTGGTCGTAACTGTTTGGGACCTGGAACCAGTTGCGGGCCGTGAAGAGATTGAGGTGCACGACATCCCGGTTGGTCGGCTGCCAGTCGAACCGGTCGAAGATGCTCCCGTTGTTGCCGGTATCGTGTATGGGCAGGTATTCTGGCGTGTCCAGAAAACGCCCCGCTCTGACTCCGTGGACAGTAATGAAATTCCCGTACTTCGGGCCGCCGAAGCCCAGTGAGGCTGTCCCGCCCCAGGCGCCGAACGAACCCCACTCGGACCGAATGCTGCCGAACGCCTTGCCTGCGTTAAGACCGGAGCGGGTCGTGGCGTTCACGACAAGACTGGACTTGTCGCCATACTCCGAATCGGGCGCGCCCGTGATCAACTCCATCGACTGTAGTGCATCAACCGGCAACTGCGTGGAGAAGGCCTTGCTCTGCTGGTCGCTGATGGGCTGCCCGTCCACGACGAAGCTCACTTGCGCGTGGTCGCCCAATGGATGGAAGAACCCGTTGGCATCGGCGGCCACCCCTCCGGTGCTGTACGTCACCGCCTGGCTGAGCTGCGCTCCGGGATCGAAGGTAGGGAGCCGGACCAGGCTCGTCCTGTCTACGTCCTGGTGGGCGGATGGATCGGTCTCCACCATCGCGCCCTCGGCTTCGACATTTACGGTAGTCGAGGACTCGGCAATGTTGAGAGAGACGTTGACGGTGACGGGTAGGGAGCTTCGCACATCCACGGTCTGCGTGGCGACTGTGAATCCCGGGGCAGACACCGTCAACTTGTAGTTGTTCATCGGGATGTTGCTGAAGCGGAAAGTCCCCGCCGCGTCGCTCACGGCAGTTTGCTGGTAACCGGCGACGGGATTCTGAAGGACCACCGTGGCGGCTCGAACAACGGCGCCGGATGGATCCGTGACAGTTCCGGCGACCGTGCCGCTGCTGATCGACTGTGCGGAGATCGTTGCCAAGGCTGCGAGAAACAAACATCCCCAGAGCAAAGCCTTCTGCATGGATTCATTATTCGCCTGTTCCCCGCAGAAGCGCAGAGGATACTGTCAATCGGGCCTTGAGCAGGCGCCAGCGGGCCCTAATCCGCGGTGAGCGGTCGACAGCATGGAGAGCTCCATTTCTCCAAAAAAGATTTCCCGGCATGTCGAGAATGAGTGCGCGGCTCCGACTCACTGCTGAACTCGCGCACAACTGGTGCGAGAATCGAAGGGAGAAAATACCATGAAGTACATTTTGATGATGATGGGCACGAAATCGGGCATGGACACGTTCAATCAGTGGCCCAAAGAGGAGATCCAGGCGCACATCCGATTCATGATCGGATTCTGCCAGGAACTCGGCAAGTCTGGTGAGTTGGTTGCGGCGGAGGGATTGGCCGGACCGGATCAGGCAAAGGTCGTGCGGGCCGGTAAGCATGGCGAGCCCATCACGGATGGCGTCTTTCCGGAATCGAAGGAGTTTCTGGCGGGCTATTGGATCGTCGATGTGGATTCGCCGGAACGTGCGTATGCAATTGCCGCAAAGGCTTCGACCGCACCGGGCCGCGGCGGGGCTCCCATGAACATGCCGATCGAAGTGCGGCAGATCATGAGCGGGCCGCCTGAAGAATTCGTGTGACGCTGCAGTCAATGGATGACGGCGCCGAGCGCCTGTTGCGCGAGCTCGCTCCGCAGGTGCTTGGCGTTGTCGCCCGCCGTTTCCGCGACTTCGCCGCCTCGGAGGATGCGGTTCAGGAGGCGTTGATCGCCGCGGCGGCACGGTGGCCGCAGGAAAGGGTTCCGGATAATCCGCGTGCGTGGCTGATTCAAGTCGCCTCGCGCCGCATGATGGATCAGATCCGGAGCGACGCGGCCAGGCGTAGGCGGGAGACTGCGGCCGCGCTACATGCGAGGTTTGTAGCTCCTGCGGCTGCCGAACCGGAGCATGACGACACGCTGATCCTGCTTTTCATGTGCTGCCACCCCGCGTTGACCGCGTCATCAGCCATTGCGCTGACGCTGAGGGCCGTCGGCGGCCTGACGACCGCCGAGATCGCCAGTGCGTTCCTGGTTCCCGAAGCCACGATGGCCCAGCGGATCAGCCGGGCCAAGCAAAGCATCAAGGAATCCGGCGTGCCGTTCCGCATGCCGGCAAACCAGGAGCGAACCGAGCGGCTCCGCGCCGTGCTGCACGTGCTCTACCTGATCTTCAACGAAGGCTACACGAGCAGTTCGGGCAAGCACTTGCACAGGAGCGACCTCTCCAATGAGGCCATCCGGCTGACTCGGGCGGTTCACGGCCTGTTGCCGGACGACTGCGAGGTGGCGGGTTTGCTCGCGCTGATGCTGCTGACGGACGCGCGCCGCGCGGCGCGCACCGGGCCAGGCGGCGAGTTGATCCCGCTCACGGAGCAGGACCGTTCCCTCTGGGATGGGGACAAGATCGCCGAGGGGATCGCTCTCATCTCCGCGACGCTACCGAAGGGTTCGGTCGGGTCATATCAGCTCCAGGCGGCCATCGCGGCTGTCCACGATGAAGCCCCGCGGGCCGAGGACACGGACTGGCCGCAGATCCTGGCGCTGTACGACCTGCTCAAACGCATGTCAGACAACCCGATGGTGGTGCTGAATCACGCGATCGCGGTAGCCATGGTGCGCGGGCCTGCCGCGGGGCTCGAATTACTGGATCAACTGGACGCGGATGGCCGGCTGAAAGGCCATTACCGTCTGGATGCAGTGCGCGCTCATCTCCTCGAGATGGCAGGGCAGCACGACGCGGCACGAGACTTCTACCAGGCCGCCGCCGCGCGGACGACCAGCCTGCCCGAGCGCAATTACCTGCTGACCAGGGCGGCACAACTGCGCCGCTGACTTCTCGCGGCCGGCGCTGGAGCTCACGGCTTGACAATGATTCATTCAGGTCTTATTGTCCAGATAACCGCGCCGCGCATTTCCTGCGAAGGGAACCGCGGGCGAAGCCATTGACCACCTGAGGGGGAGGTCATGCGTTACGAGGCGCCGGAGAAGCTCTCGGAGCAGCGTCGCAACGGCGACGAACCCAGGGTCGGCGTATTCGTCTGCCATTGCGGGGGGAACATTTCCGACATCGTCGATGTGGAGAAGGTGGTGGAACAAATCAGGAAGAGGTCCGGCGTGGCTTGCGTCACCACGCATCAGTTTTGCTGTTCAGATCCCGGACAGGCGGTGATCGAGCAGAGCATCCGCGAGCGCCGTCTCAACCGGATTGTCGTTGCCGCCTGTTCGCCCAGCCTGCATGAGCTCACATTCAGGCGGGCCGTGGCGCGCGGCGGGCTGAATCCCTACCTGTTTGAGCATGCCAACATCCGCGAGCATGTCTCCTGGGTCGTGGACGACCGGAAGGAGGCGACTGCGAAGGCAGGCAGGCTGATCCGCGCCGCGGTGGCGCGGGCTGCCCGCCTGGCGCCGCTGGAGAAGCGGCGCATCCCCATTCACCCCTCCGTTCTGGTGATTGGAGGTGGCGTGGCCGGTTTGACCGCGGCGCGGGACCTGGCAAACCGGGGCATCCGGGTGAGACTCATCGAGTCGACTCCGTTTCTGGGCGGGCGCCTCGCGCAGCTCTACAAGATCTATCCGACCGGCCAGCGTGCGCGCGACGTGATCGGCGGGCTGATTCGCGAAGTGTCATCCAACCCGCTCATCACGGTCTACACGAACGCGGAACTGGTGGAAGCGCGAGGATTCATCGGTGATTTTCATACGACGATCCGGCTTGTGCCGCGCGGTGCGACGGAGCGCTGCACAGATGCACAGGCGGCGATCAACGCCTGTCCGGAAGAGACGGTGGACCAGTTCAACCTCGGACTGGCGCGGCGCAAAGCCATCTACCTGCCATACAAGGGCTGCTATCCGTCCATCCCGGCAATCGACTGGCGGAACTGCACACGCTGCGGCGCCTGCCTCGAGGCGGGGGGAGTGGGATCGATCGACCTCGACGAGAAGCCGCGGGAGATCGTGATCCGCTCCGGAGCGATCGTGATCGCCGTGGGGCTCAACACGTATCCGCCGAGATACGGTGAGTACGGCTTCGGCCAGTTCGCCGAGGTAATCACCCTGGCGCAGATGAACCGTCTGCTGGATCCGACGGGGCCGACGCAGGGGGAGTTGGTGGTGAACGGACGCCGGATACGGCGGGTCGGCTTCATGCACTGCGTGGGCAGCCTGCAGCACGAAGGCGTACACAAGCCGATGCGCGACGGCCGGATCAACCAGTACTGCAGCCGCGTGTGCTGCACGACCACGATGCACACGGCCGTGGAGTTGAAGACGCGCTGGCCGGGCGTGCAGGTCTACGACTTCCACGAGGACATCCGAACTTACGGGCGGCGGCATGAGGGCTATTACGACAAGGTCTGCCGGCAGGGCGTGGTGTTTCTCCGTTTCGATCCGTTGCGGCCGCCGCGGGTTGGAGTGGATCCGAAGGGAGAGTGGCCCCTGGTGCTGCGGACAGTGGACCGGCTGACCTTCGGGGAGGAACTGGAAGTGCCGCTCGATCTGTTGGTGCTGGCGACGGGGCTGGTGGCGCGCGACATGTCGAAGCTGGTGGATCTTTACAGGTGCTCCGTGGGAGCGGACAGATTCCTGATGGAAGTGCATCCGAAGCTAAGGCCGGTGGAGATGGCGACGTTCGGGCTGTTCCTCGCAGGTTCAGTGCAAGGCCCGATGGACATCGGCGAGTCGACCGCGGCGGCGGCCGCTGCCGCGTCCAAGGCGGCGGCGCTCTTGAAAGCCGGCCAGATCGAACTCGATCCATTCGTTGCCGAGGTGGACACATCGAAGTGCAGCGGATGCCGGATCTGCCTGCAAGCCTGCCCGTTCGCAGCGACGGATCGCGACGAGGCGGCAAGGACGGCGAAGATCAATCAGGCGCTGTGCACGGGGTGCGGAACCTGCGTGGCTTCGTGCCCGTGCAACGCGATCCAGCAGCGTGGCTTCCGTGACGACCAGGTAGAAGCGGAACTGCTGGCGTTGCTGGAAGCGGAAGAGCCCGTGGGCGTTTAGCGGAGGGGCCATGGACGCGACGGAATTGCGGGTTGAGCCGGCACTGGACACGCAAACAGCCTGGGAGCCGCGCATCGTCGGTTTTCTCTGCTTGTGGTGCTCGTATACCGGGGCCGACAACGCAGGCACGGCGCGGATGAAGTATGCGCCAAACGTAGACATCGTGAAGGTGATGTGCTCGGGACGGATCGATCCGGATCTGATCCTGACGGCGTTCGCGAAAGGCGCGGACGGGGTGATGGTCCTGGGCTGCCACGTGGGTGACTGCCACTACATCTCGGGGAATCACAAGACGATGGTGCGGATGCCGCTGCTGCGCCGCGTCCTGGAGGACTTCGGCATCGAACCGGAGCGGTTCCGGCACGAATGGGTGAGCGCTGCCGAGGGCGAGAAGTTCAGCCGCCTGGTGTCGGAGATGACCGAGCAAGTGCGGGAATTGGGGCCGCTCGACTGGAAGGCGAGGCTGAAGGAGTGCACCGGAGAGAACCTCGGGCCGTGGGGAGGTGAGCATCCATGAATGCGAACGGCAAGCTGCGAATGGGAGTGTACTGGGCTTCAAGCTGCGGTGGGTGCGACATCTCTCTCCTGGAGATCGGGGACAAGATCCTCGACCTTGCTCAGATCGCGGACATCCTGTTCTGGCCGTGCGTCGCGGACTTCAAGTACGCGGACGTGGCTGGCTATCTGGACGGCTACCTGGACCTGTGCTTTTTCAATGGCGGGATCAGGAACAGCGAGCAGGAACAGGTGGTGCGGCTGTTGAGAAACAAGTCGCGGACCTTGATCGCATACGGCACCTGCGCGGCGGACGGCGGCATTCCCGCTCTGGCAAACCTGTACAGCAGCGAGGAGATCTTCGAAGCGTCGTACCACGAGAATCCGTCGATCGACAACGAGGCGGGCGTGGAACCGCAGCCCGAGGTGGAGACAGCGATAGGAACACTGGAAATCCCGCGATTCTACCCGGCCGTGCTCAAGCTGAGGGATGTGGTGGAAGTGGACTACGTGATTCCGGGCTGCCCGCCGCAGGCGGATGACGTGTGGGAGACGATCGCCGCGCTGGCGAGCGGCGCTGTCCCCGTGCACGCCGGCGACGCGCGGATCGGCTGCAACAACAGGAGCGTCTGCGACGAGTGCAAGCGCGAGAAGCGCGAGGTGAAGATCAAGGAGCTGCACCGCCACCACGAGTTCAGGCCGGAGCCGGGGTGGTGCCTGTTGGAGCAGGGTCTGCTTTGCATGGGCTCGGCCACGCGCGGCGGTTGCGGCGCCCTATGCCCGAAGGTGGGCATGCGCTGTGAGGGCTGTTACGGACCGCCGCCCGGCGCGACAGATCAGGGAGCGTCCATCATGGGAGCCCTGGGGGCGCTGCTCGACGCCGGCACCGAGGCGCGGGCGCAGGAGATGGTGGCCGAAATCGCCGATCCAACCGGCACGTTCTACCGGTTCAGCCTCGCATCCAGCCGGCTGAGGGTCAGCAGCGACCGGGGAGGCCGGCGATGAGCGCCACGCGGCGGATATCCATCGATCCTGTCACGCGCCTGGAGGGCCACGGCAAGATCGAGATCTTCCTGAACGAAGAGGGCGAGGTGGCGGACTGCTTCTTCCAGGTGCCTGAGCTGCGGGGATTCGAGAAGTTCTGCGAGGGCCGCCCAGTGGAGGAGCTGCCGCGCATTACACCGCGCATCTGCGGTGTCTGTCCCGAGGCGCACATGATGGCCAGCGCGAAAGCGTGCGACGCGGTCTATCGTGTCGAATTGCCGCTGACGGCCAGGCTGCTGCGGGAACTGCAATATAACATCTTCTTCGTGACCGACCACACGACGCACTTCTACGCGCTCGGCGCGCCGGATTTCGTGATGGGCCCGCGAAGCGACCCGGCGCTCAGAAATCTAATTGGCGTCATCGGCAAGGTCGGCCCAGACATCGCCCGTCAGGTTCTGCAATGCCGCGCCTGGGGGCACGAAGCAGCCTCGATCTTCGGCGGTAAACCGGTGAATCCGGTGAACGCGATTCCCGGCGGCATGAGCAAGGGGCTGAACGAAGAGGAGCGGAAAAGGCTGGAAGAGATCTGCCGATACATGGTGGAGTTCGCCAGGTCGACACTGAATATCTTTCACTATGCGGTGCTCGGCAGCAGCGAGTACCTCGACATCATCCTGAACGGGCCCTACCGGCTGCGGACCTATTCCATGGGCCTCGTGGACGAACTGAACCGCGTGAACTTCTACGACGGGAAGGTGCGTGTTGTGGACCCGGAGGGAAGGGAGTTCTGCAAGTATGACCCGGCGGACTACGCGGCGCACATCGCTGAGCGGGTCGAGCCGTGGAGCTACCTGAAGTTCCCTTACCTGAAGGAGGTGGGCTGGAAGGGGTTCGTGGACGGCATGGATTCGGGCGTGTACCGCGCGACACCGCAGTCGCGGCTGAACGCGGCGGATGGAATGAGCACCAGACTGGCGCAGGAGGCGTACGAGGAGTACTTCGAAGCGCTGACCGGGGATCGGACCGGGCGCAAGCCCGTGCATCACACGCTGGCAATCCACTGGGCGCGATGCATCGAGTTGATGAACGCGGCGGAGATGGCGCTGGAGATGGTCAGCCATCCCGCGATCACCCATCCCGCAGATTTTCGCACCGTCTGCGAAAAGATCCCGCAGGAAGGCGTTGGAACAGTGGAGGCGCCGCGAGGAACGCTGACGCACCATTACGTGGCCGACGAGCGCGGGATTGTGCGGAAGGCGAATCTGATCGTCGGAACGACGAACAATCACGCGGCCATCTGCATGTCGATCAAGCAGGCCGCTCAAGGGCTGATCCGCAAGGGTGTGGAGGTCAACGAAGGGTTGCTGAACATGGTGGAGATGGCGTTTCGCGCGTACGACCCGTGCTTCGGCTGCGCGACGCATAGCCTGCCGGGACGAATGCCCCTGCTGGTGCGCGTGTGCGATTGGAACGGCACGATCTTGAGCGAGGCGAACCGCACATGACGAAGATCAAGCCATTCTACGACGGGCTGGTGCTGGGTGGAGGTATCGCCGGAATGCAGGCGGCGCTCGATCTGGCAGGGCAGGGGTTCGAAGTTCTGCTGGTGGAGAAGGAGCCTACGATCGGCGGCGTGATGGTCGGTCTGAACAAAGTGTTCCCGACGCTGGATTGCAGCAGTTGCATCTGCACGCCGCGGATGGCGGAGGTGGCGCATCACGATCGGATCAGCGTGTTGTGCTATACGGACCTGGTGAGGGCACGGCGGCGGAACGCGGGGTTCGAAGTGATCCTGCGGAAGAAGCCCCGCTATGTGGTGGAGGAGGACTGCATCGGGTGCAGCCTGTGCGAGCTCGCGTGCCCGTATTTTGCGCCGCACGAGTTCGACCAGGGACTGGGCGCGCGGGCCGCCATCTACATTCCTCACGGCAACGCGATCCCGCAGGTGCCGGTTCTGGATCCGGACTACTGCATGCTGGACGGCAACTGCGCGCGTGCCTGTCCGAAGAACTGCATCGATTTCGCACAACAGGCGGAGGAGCTGAGCGTCGGCGTGGGATCGATCATCGTGGCGACGGGCCTGCGCCTGACGCCAATGGGCGCGAAAAAGCAGTACGGCGGAGACCGCCATGCCAACGTGATGAATCCTCTTGCGATGGAGCGAGTGCAATCGTCCAATGGGCCGTACGGGCACATCTTGCGGCCTTCGGACGGCAAGATCCCCAGGTCCGTGGCGTACGTGCAGTGCGCGGGAAGCCGGGATCAATCGATCGGAGTGCCGTATTGCTCGCGGGTCTGCTGCATGTACGCGCTCAAGCAGGCGATTATGATCAGGCACCAGCGGCACGACACGCAGGTGACCATCTACCACATGGACATCCGGGCGTTTGGGAAGGGATACGAGCAGTTCTACAGGCGTGCGCAATCGGAGGGCGTGCGCGTGGTGAAGGCGAAGGTCGCCCGGATCACCGAGGTCGAGAATGGCGACCTGAGCCTGCGTGTAGAACTGATCGATGAAGGCGGACGCGTCGCCGACATCCGGCATGACCTGGTGGTCTTGAGCCAGGGAACCATACCCGGTTGGAGGCCGGAAGGAGCGCTGCCGCTTGAAGTGGACGACGACGGATTCTTCGCAATCCCGGACATTGCGGCGCGTCCAGCGAACAGCACGGCGGAGGGTATCTTCGTCGCGGGCGTGGCCACGGGGCCGAAAGACATACCGGACTCCATCGTGGAAGCAGGGGCTGCAGCGATGGAGGCGGCAATGTACCTGGACCGCGTGCGTGAATCGGCGGGCGAGATGGCCTAGCGGAGGAGGAACTGATCATGAGCGAACCGAAACGGGACTGGCAGAAAGACCTCAAGGTCTTTCGGGAGCGGATGGGCGGGCTGAGCGAAGAGAAAAAGGCATGGGCCAGGGAGCAGCGCGACACGCTGAAGGCGATCCGGCAGGCCTTGGCGGGCGGACCGGCAACGATCCCGCAGATCGCGGAGCGGACCGGAATGCCAGGCAAGAAGGTCCTGTGGCACGTCATGGCCATGAAGCGTTACGGAAAAGTGGCGGAGTGCGGCCAGGCTGGAGACTACTACCTCTACGAACTGAAGGAGGGCGGGTCATGATTCTGCGGGTTGATCCCTCCATTACCGCGGAATTGAGCCAATACGGCGGCGACACCGCGGTGAAGTGTTTCAACTGCGGCAACTGCACGGCCGCCTGCTCGCTGACGAACCAGGAATCGGTGTTTCCGCGGCGGTACATCCGCTATATCCAACTCGGGCTGAAAGACAAGATGATCGGCAGCCTGGATCCGTGGCTCTGCTACTACTGCGGCGACTGCTCAGAGACCTGTCCGCGCCAGGCGCAGCCGGGCAAACTCATGATGGCGAGCCGTCGCTGGCTGATCAGCATGTACGACTGGACCGGGCTGAGCCGCCTGATGTACCGGCACGAGTGGGTCGAGGTGGTGATGCTGGCGCTGGTGGCATTGCTGGTTCTTGCGCTGTTCACCATACCCGCCAACTTCGGATTCAGGCTGCTGGCGCAGCACCCTGAAGCACTGCGGACGGTGAACCTGAGTGACTTTGCTCCCAAGGAGGTGGTGCACTGGGGCGACATCGCGCTGGCGTCTCTGCTGGGCTTTCTGCTCTTGAGTAACGCGGCCCGGATGGTGTTTCACGTGCGCCGGCACGCTGCCGGAGGCGCGGGCTGGGCCTTCTTGGCGGAGCTGCGCGAATTCGTGATCGAGGGCTTCACCCAGCGGAGGTGGCGGGACTGCGAGACGGGCGCCGGCAAGCACTGGCTCAGGCACCTGCTGCTGGTGACCGCCTACGGCGCCATGTTCTGCCTGGTGGTTGTGTTCTTGCGCTGGTTCCAGGTCGAGAACACCTCCTTCCATTGGTCCAGCCTGCTGGGCTATTACTCGACGCTGGTGTTGATGGGCGCCACGCTGGGGATTATGAGCGACCGCCTGAAGAAGCGGGAGCAGATCCACAAGGACAGCGACCTGGCAGACTGGCTGTTTGTCATTCTGCTGTTCCTGACAGGCCTGTCGGGGATCGCACTCCACCTGGCGCGGCTGTTGGACCTGCCGCTGACGACCTACGTGCTCTACACGGTCCATTTGATGATCGCCGTTTCGATGCTCACCGTGGAGGTGCCGTTTGGAAAGTGGTCGCACCTCTTCTACCGGCCGTTGGCGATGTATCTGCAGGCGGTCGAAGCGAGGCGGCAGCACAGCGCCATACCCGCGGGTGCGACGCGTGCTCCGGTGACGGTGTGATCGAGAGCAGGCATGGACGCACCATTGTGCTCGGGCTGGGCAATCCGGTCCTGAGCGACGACAAAGTCGGATTGGCAGTGGCCGAGGAGGTTCAGCGGCTGCTCGAAGCTTCACACATGGAAGGCGTGGATGTGATGACTGCGTCGCGCGCGGGATTCCATCTCATCGACCTCCTGAGCGGATACGAGCGCGCGATCCTTGTGGACTGCTATGCCCCTGGGGATCCGGTGCCAGGCCGCATCAGAAGGCTGGCCGTGTCGGACGTGGCTGGCGTGGCCCGGCTCGTCAGTGTCCACGACATCAGCGCGGCCGAGGCGTTCCAGGCGGCCGCGCTGCTGGGGCTGCCGATGCCCGCGGATGTGGAGATCTACACAGTGGATGGAGCCGACACATCGAGCGTGTCCGAATCGATGACGCCTGCCGTCGAAGCCGCTGTGAAGCCCTTGGCGTGCGATATTGTCGCGCTGTGCTCGAGCCGGCGGAAGGTGGGCAGTGGCTCCTATCTGGGCCGAGCGAGACGCGATTCATAGCCGGCGATGCGGGCCGAGAGCGATGCAGCAAGCTCGCGGTTGTCCTGCCGTGTGGCCGACGCGAGCGCCTGCCTGGTGACGCGCAGCGCATCGGGCAGTCGTCCTGCTTCCGCGTACAGGTTCCCCAGCAGATCCAGCAGCACGGGCTGATCCGGCCCCGCCAATTGCGTTGCGCGCTCCACTTCACGGACCGCCTCGGGCAGCTTGCCTGTCATGAATAGCGCCAGCCCCAGTGCGGCATGTGCCTCGGCCAGATCAGGCCGGTCAGCGGTTACTCTCCTGAAATGCGGGATGGCCTCATCCACGCGACCTAGCTGGGCCAGTGCGTTGCCGACGTTGTTGTGCGCCTCGGTGTAATCGGGGCTGTACTTGAGCGCCAGTTCGTAGTGCTCCACGGCCTCGGCCAGCTTCCCGTTCCGGGCCAGGGCGTTAGCCAGATTGTTGTGGGCTTCGGGGTATTCCGGACTCAACTCCAGCGCCTTCCGCCATTGTTCGACGGCCTCCCCATCCTTGCCCGTTTGGGAAAGAGCCAGACCGAGATTGAGGCGAGCGGCGGCTTCATCAGGGCCCATTTTCACGGCGGCCTGCCATTCGCGAACGGCCGCATCCCACTGCCCTTTTTTCTCGAAGTCCGTGGCTGTGTCCACCACGCGGTAATAGTCGGTGACCGGAGCGTCCAGCTTGAGGATCCCGTCCGGCGGGATGTTGACGAATTCCGGGATGTTCACGGCGCGATTCGCCGCGGTGGAGTTCTCGATGAGGATCGCCGGGCTGTCCACGCCGTTCTCGTCGATGTGCGTGAGATACATCTGCGTGTAGGGGGATCGGCTCTTGGAGGAGAACACCATCCAGCGTGAGTTCGGCGAGAAGCTGTGCCAGGAGTTCATCAACGGCGTGTTGCAGTTCATGCGCCGGGGCGTGCCGCCCGATGCGGGCACGATAAAGAGCTGGCCGTCGGGGCGCATCAACTGTCCATTGCGAGCCTGCACGTACACCAGCCAGCGGCCGTCGGGCGACAGCTTGGGGAAGCTGTTGCTCATGCCGTTTTGCGAAGCGCCGGCGATAGGCTCCGCCCGGCCGCCCCGTCCGTCGTTGAACGGGATGCGGTAGAGGTCATAGCGAACCTGCCTCTCGCTCGGATCATTGGCGAATTGTGCGAGCTTCGCGCCCGGCGGGTAGGCGTCCTGCGCAGTAGCCCGGGCGAAGACCAGAGACTTTCCGTCGGGGCTCCACACCGCGTTTGTGTGGACGAAGGCAGGATCATCCGCACCGGACAGGGGCTGCAACCGCCCGGCTTCGCGGCTGTACCAGGCGAGGATCCCGCGAGTGGGATAGAAGACCTGCAGGAAGCGGTAGTCCTTGAAGTTGGCTACGTAGTAGTTGTAGATCAGGTCATTCGGATTCTTGCGGCGCTGGTATTCTGTCTGATCGACACCCGGATCGTTGATGGTGGTGACCACCTGGCCTCCATCGGGCGAGACCTGCGACATAAAGCCGACCCGCAGCTTGCCGCCGAGCTTCCCCCGGAAAGTGCTCCAGGCAACGACCTCTTCCGATGTGATTGACATGTTGAACTTTACAGGCACAATGGCGTACAGCCCCTTGTCGTTGTGGGGCCCATCTACATCCATGCCCATCGTCTTGCCGTCCAGCGAGAAGGAATGGCAGTTGGCGCAGCTGTGAATGCCTTCCATCAGGACTTTGCTGCCCGTCTCGCCCACGTTCCTGATGCGCCAGGCGATGAGAGGCACCATGCTCGCTGCAAGTGGCTTAATCACGCCCTTCTCCGTCTCGGACGGCATCAACGGCACATCCCTGTAGAAGATGGGAGCGCCCACGGGGTCCGCCGAAGTCCGGATCGTCACCTGCCCGCGCGACAGGGGGCTGGCGGCGCCGGACTGCGCGTATCCCGCCACGCTGATGGTCACGGGCTGCGAAACCGAGTGCTTCCTGATTTCTGACCAGGTGGCGGCGTCGGGAACCCAAGTTCGCGCGGCGGCCTGTTCCGCAGTGAGCTGAGGCGGCTTGTTCGTGGCTGAGACACACCGGGGATCGATAGGGCCCACCTTGTTTCGGTCGCCCCGTACCGGCACTTGGATGGCTGCGGCGCCGTCGCCGAAGGTGATAGTGGCCACCCAGGAAGCGGAGGCTGCGCGGTCGCGGAAGAGAAATGTGGGAGCAGGGAATTCGGGAGGAAAGATCGCACCCTCGGGCGGGTAGTCCATTGCGATCCGCGCGGGCGGCTGGGCCGCTGTGCACAGGCCACAGAGTAGAGTGGCCAGCACGATTCGAGCGGAAAGGACTGGGGGTGTGATCGCCATTCGGAGTGGAGTATCCGGCGGAAACAGGTCTAAATTATCAGGATACGACGGCGGGGAGGGGCCAGGAAGGGAGGACGGGGCGGACCGCTGGGCCCGCCCCGCACTGCGGTTAGAACTGGAACCGCATGGTCAACTGCATGATGCGCGGATCGCGGGCGCCGCTGACGGTGCCGAATCCATTGATATTGTTGACCGAGCCGTCGGCCTTCTTGTAAAGGTTCGTCGGGCTGAGATTGGTCAGGCTGGCGAAGTTCAGCGTGGAGTTGATGCCGCTGAACTGCGTGTGGTTGAAGGTGTTGAACGAGTCGGCGCGCAGTTGGAGGCGATAGCGCTCCTTCACGACAAACTCCTTCTGCAACGTGATGTTCCAGTTGCTGATGCCGGGGTTGATCATGTAGTTGCGCGGCGCGTCGATGCCGATGGTGCCCACCTGAGGAATGGTGAAGGCATTGGCATTGAGCCGGTTATAGGGATCGTTCGATCCGGTCCGGGGATCTCCGATCAGCTTCAGGCGGAAGCCTTCCGTATAGGAGCCCGTCATGTTCTGGTTGCCAACGCCGCTGATGCTGATGCCCGGGGTATAGGGCGAGCCCGTCTGGAGCGTCGTGGCTCCCGAGAGTTGCCAGCCGTCCAGCAGGGTGTGCATGGTGGCCTTCGTCTTGAAGAAGCTCGGGATGTCGTAGGTGTAATAGAAGTTGAACGTGTGCTGGCGGTGCAGCGCCGTAAGGGCGTAGTTCGCCACGCGGGTGTTGCTGTCGATGCGATTGTAATTGCCGCGGTCGTCAGACGTACCCAGCGAGCGCGCCCAGGTGTAGTTGGCGCTGAAGGTCAGGCCCTTCGCGAAGCGCTTGCTCAGCGTGTTCTGCAGCGAGTTGTAGTTGGCCGTGCCGCCGAAGGCGTGCAGTGCGATGTCGCCGAAACCGGTGTACTGGCGCAGATAGTCGCGGTCGTAGGCGTTGCTGCCGAGGATGCCGCCGGACTTGGTGGGATCCTGGTTCTGCGCCTGGAACGTGGCGCCGTACGGGATGGCGTTCAGGTTCACGCGCTGCAGTTGGTGCATCGCCTCGCTGCCGACATACGCGGTATCCAGAATCAGGTTGTAGGGCAGCCTGGTCTGGAAGCCGAAGTTCCAGTTGTAGACAGTGGGAACGGGGCCGTTCCAGTCGAAGGCATGGAGGCCCAGCGGCGCCAGGAGAGCGCTCTTGGGATCGATGTCTTTCAGGAACCCGTTGTACAGAGTGGGCGAGATCGTCGTGGGCGGGTTGGTGAGCATGTCGAACACTTCATTGCCCTGGAACCGGTCATAGAAAATGCCGGCGCCGCCGCGCAGTACGATCTTCTGCTCGCCGGTCACGTCATAGGCAAACCCGAAGCGCGGCGCGTAGTGGATGCCGCGGTTTCGGATGAGCCCCTTCTCGACGCCCTTATCGGCCTGGGCAATGCCGTTGGTGATGCTGCCCACGCCCGGCACGAGCTTGCCGATGTAAGTTGAGGGGAAGGTCTGGCCCGTGACGCGGTCCAGCGCCATCTTCACGCCGTTCACGAGCGTCGGGTAGTAGAGGCGCATCGGG